>CAVSFO010000001.1:0-1109568 GCA_963727245.1 uncultured Planctomycetia bacterium
CCGTGCCCACCCTACGGTATTATCCGGCCAAAATTCCGCTTGCTTTCTTGGCAGCGGCGTGTAAAAATGAAGGTGTTACGCAAGTCCTTCCGTTGCGGATGACGATTGACCGTAGTATGAACTTGACCCACACCGCCTATTTTTGGTATTGGTTTAGCCCGCCCGGTCGCGGGGTCGGAGGTGGTGTGTAGTCCTAGGACACAACCAAAGAAGACCAAGGCCCCGAGACCCACGCGGATCTCGGGGCCTTTTTTTGTCGAGTGAGGAGTTTTCCATGATCGTCGTGATGAAAAAAGGGGCCACCAACGAGGAGGTTCAACACATGATCCGGCAAGTGGAACGGCTGGGACTGAAGGCGCATCCGATCATCGGCACGGAGCGGACGGTCATTGCCGCCATCGGCGAGAAGCGCGACGAGTTCCGCCAGTCGCTGGAGAGCGGGCCCGGCGTGGCCGAGGTCGTGCCCATCCTGGCCCCTTACAAGGTTGCCAGCCGCGAGGTCAAGGCCGAGCCCACCGTGGTCCGCGCCGGCAGCCTGGCCGTGGGCAACAGCCACCTGGGGATGATCGCCGGGCCGTGTGCGGTGGAGGACGAGGAGCAGATCATTGCCACGGCCCGCGCCGTCAAGGCCGCCGGCGCCACGGCCCTGCGCGGCGGGGCCTTCAAACCCCGCACCAGCCCCTACAGTTTCCAGGGCCTCAAGGAAGAGGGGCTGCGGCTGCTCGCCGCGGCCCGCGAAGAGACCGGCCTGGCGGTCGTCACCGAGGTGCTCTCCCCCACCGACGTGCCCCTGGTGGCCGAATATGCCGACGTGCTCCAGGTCGGCGCCCGCAACATGCAGAACTATAGCCTGCTGGAGGCCGTCGGCGAGTCGGGCAAACCGGTCTTGCTGAAGCGCGGCTACAGCGCCACCATGGACGAGCTGCTGCTGGCCGCCGAATACATCCTCAACGCCGGCAATCCCCAGGTGATGCTCTGCGAGCGCGGCATCCGCACCTTCGAGACCCACACCCGCTTCTCGCTCACCCTGGCCTCGATTCCCTATCTGCACGAGCGGACGCATTTGCCGGTGCTGGTCGATCCGAGTCACGGCACGGGCCACAGCAACCTGGTCACGCGGATGGCGGCCGCGGCCATTGCCGCCGGCGCCGACGGCCTGATCGTCGAGGTCCATCCCGATCCGGAAAATGCCTTGAGCGACGGATACCAGTCGTTGGATTTCGCCCAGTTCGAGGAGTTGATGCGGCTTTGCAACCGCGTGGCGGAAGCGGTCGGCCGCCAGATCAAGCCCAACGAGCATTGCGCCTGCTGCCGGCGGTAAAAACGCTTCCCCTCTCCCTCCGGGAGAGGGTAGGGTGAGGGCGATTTCCTCCCCCGACGCCTTTGTTCGTCCACCTTCGTTCGTCTGGAGGCGCGTGATGGCAGAGTGCTGGCCCGAGCCGATTAACGAGATGTTGTCGGCCATCGATCGGCAGGACGGGACGCTATGGGCGATGCCGGTCGTGAATGCCCTCGAGTCCCGGTCGGCCGGGAGCGGCATTGACTTCGCTATCGAAGTAATCGCCGCACAAGCGGCCAATATGGCCAAAGATCGGGCAGCGTTGGTGGAACGGTGGCTCGCGGATCTCCGAGCAATGGTCTCTGCGGGGGCCGATACTGACGTACTCGGTCGCGCTAGCAGAGACATCTGGTACCACGACCTATCGCGGGACGAATTGCAAACGGCGATCGCAAGGCTTTACGATGCGTTTGCGTGCTTACGCGCAAGAATCCCCCGGGATACCACAGGTTAACCGCGGTGGCGCTGGCGCTTGCGACGAGCGGTCCAGACGGGCGTCCTGTACCCGATAAGTTACGCCCGCTAATTGAGTTGTTCCTCAAGGCGATCGAGTGGCCGCATTGACTGAAGGTTGTGAGGACGAATTGCCGGGGGAGATTCCGGGGCCACGAACCAATAGCGACAATCTGCGACGGACGTGTGACGAGAGGCAACCAACGTCTGCGTCGATTGCCCTCACCCTGACCCTCTCCCGGAGGGAGAGGGGACACTAGCCGCTCACGTCCAGGAGGTTGCCGGCGGCGCCGCCGGGATCCTTGGGCGGCGAAGGGGCACTCGGGGCGTCCTCGTCGGCCGCGGCCTCTTTCGCCACGCGCCGGATCCGCCAGGGAACACGGCCGTTGGCGTCGCGGTCGTCGCTCTGATGCTCTTGGCCGTCGGCTTCCCCGACGCCGGCGGCGGACTCGGCCTTGAGTTGGCCCCGCGCGGCGTGCTGCGAGGCCCCGGCCTCCTGAGCGGCGCGCTCGGCGTCGGTGCCCTTGGCTTGGGTCAGCGGCGTGCCGGCGGCGCCGGCGGCAATTCCGGTCATGGGTCCCACGCTCATCGGACACCTCCCATGAAAGTCGGAAAAAGGGGATAGTCCCCTTTTTCCTCCCAGGAAAGTCTACCTCATGGAAAACTGCCGCCGCTCTTCAAGTCGGCTTGCAGGTGCTGCACGGCTTCTTTGAGGCCGGGGAAGGCCTCTTTCTTCATGTTCGGGTTCTGCAAGGGGCCATCCACATAGATCACCAGGAACTGCTGGCTGGCGCCGGTGAGCAGTTCACTGACCAACGGCACGTGCACGTCGTTGCGGCCGACGATGGCGGTGAAGGCCAGGTGGACTTCCGACTGCATGTTCATTTCGCCCTTGCCCAGCAGGCTGATGGCGTCGCCGTTGAAATTGAGGCGGTCGAAGTAGACGTGCTCGCCCTGGACGCGGAAGTCGATGTCGCTGCGGCTGAAGGCGTTGGCATCGGGGGCGCTGCATGCTCAGCAGCTTGAGCATCGAGATCATCAGCGGCAGCTCGTAGACGTTGGCGTCGCGCAGGGCGATGGCGCCGTGTCCCTGAGGGTATTGCGGGTGCGGCCGGCGCCTTGCAGATCGAGGGTGGCCATGATGCGGCCTTGGAGGTTCCGCCGGCCGCTGAGGTTTCCCGCGCCGCAGGGGCCAGCTGGGCGTCGGTGAGGTTGGCATGGAGGGCCCAGCGGGGCTGGGCTCCCAGCGTCACCCAGCCGTCGCCGTAGACGGTGCCGCCATAGACCGCGGCGGTCAGCGAGCGGAATCGCTGCGTGGCGGGGGCGGCCAGCGCGGCGGCTTCCTGTTGCCGCCGGTCCGCCCAGGAGCCCAGCAGCACCTGCTCGTTGTCGATCCACAGCGGTCCCATGACGCGGGTGAACTGGTGGTCTTTGTAAGGTGACGGAGTCCAGGGCCAATTCGCCGCGGGAGTAGAAGGTGCGGCCGTCGCAGCCGCCGGCGAGGGTCAGGCCGCCGCAGGCGTTTTCCAGCCGCCCGCCGCCGTAATCGAGGCCCGCTTGTTGCATGCCCAGGGCGAAGTCCCATTGGGAGCGGATCGGGGCGTCGGCGGCTGCCGCCGGCCAGGTCGAGGCTTCCCCGCAGGCTGAAGGCGCCGGCTGGGATTGATTTCGGCCAGCGTCTTTTTCAGCCGCTCCGGTACGGCCTGCATCAGGTCGCGGTCGTTGCGGAGCCGGTCCACGGTGAGCCCGTCGAAGCGCAGGTGCCAGCCGCCGCCGGGGAGGAAATCGCAGACGCCGCCGGCCGCCACTTTCACCGCCTGGTGCTCGGCCTTGAGCCGCTCCATGGTCACGCGGCCGTCGCGATAGGTGAAGACGCCTTGCAGATTGTCCAGGCGGTAGGGGAAGCGGGTCGGCTCGATGGAGGTGATCTCGCTGTGCGGCTCGACGCGGACGGTGACGCTCAGCAGCCGGGGGCCGTCCTGGTAGCGAATCTCGGCGGCCAGGTCGATCATCCCCCGCGGCCGCAGGTCGTTCCAGACCTGCTGCATCGCCGGTCGCAGGGCGTCGCGCAAGTGGTCTGCCAAGGGGACGTCGCTGGCGCGGAAACGCAAACGGAGGTCGTGGCCGGCCGGCGCGGCGGTCATTTCTCCGTCGCAGGTCACGCGGCTGTGGCCGTTGCTGCCTTCCAGGCCGCGGAACTCCCAGTTGCCGTCGGTCGCCGTCAGCGTGCCGTGGACGTCGGCCACCTCGAAGGGGAATTTCTCGTAGCGGACCCAGCAGCGGTTGGCGCGGACGTCAAGGTGCTGGTGGACGTTTTCCTCGGGCGACTGCCGCCAGAGGTTGTAGCGGAAGTTGATCGTGCCGCGGAGGTCCAGGGCGCGGGCCACGGCGCGGGACCGCTCGGGCAGCGCAGCCAGCAGCTTCGCATCCAGCGGCAGATCGTCCCCCTTGACCTCCATTCCGCCCACCGGAACCGCCAGGGGATGCTGCCAGCGGGCGTCCACGTGCACCAGTTGGTTGCCGCTGGCGGCCGTCAAGTTGGCTTGCAGCACGTCGTCGGCCAGCGTGATCGTGCCCGTGCCGTGTTCCAGGCGATAGGGAAACTTGTAGTGGGTGAACGACACGTTCAGGCAGCGGACCGTCACCTGCGGGCGCCAGCGTCTGCCCGTCGTAAAGCAGCTTGGCGTCGGCGTCGATCTGGCCGTCGGGGCGGTACTTGAGCCACTGCTGGTGGAGCTTTTCCGGCAACACGTCGACCAACTGGCGATCGATCTCCAACTGCCGGACCTCCGCTTCCACGGAGAGCGGCTGCCCCGCCGAGAGCGACTTGCCGCGGGCCGACAAGCGGAGCGTCGCCTGGTTGCTCCGGGCGGTGAGGTCTTCGACCGCGAACCCCTGGTTGCTCAGCCGCACGACGGCCCGCAGGTCGGTCAGGGGATGCGGCAGCCGCGAATCGTCGATGCGGCCGTGGGCGATCTGGCCGGCGACGTTGAACTGCCAGGGCGTTGCCGCCGCCGCGTCGTAGGCGACGCGGAAGCTGGCGGCCGCCTGCCCGCGCACCGTCTCCAACATGCCGAGTTTCGCCGCCAGGGCGCCGGGCAGGGCGTCGCGCAGCTCGGGGCAGATGTCCAGGCCCTCGATCTTGCCGGCAGACGCAGAATCCCGGCCGGTGCGGCTCGACCATCCCTTCGACCGTCGCCTGGCGGAAGTAGTCGCCGCTGAGGGTTGCTTGCAGCTTGCGGTCCTCCCCGGTCGTGGGCGTGAGCGTCAGGTTGATGTCCCGAAACGTCAGCGTGCTGGTGGGGTTCTTCGTGGGGTCGAAGATCTCGACGATGCCGCTTTCGATCGTCACCTGCGGCGGCCGCTTGCTCAGCTTCGGCAGCGGCAAGAGCTTGGCCACGCTCCAGCTCCCGTCGGGCCGGCGGGTGGCGTGCAGCGTGGGGCGGCGAATCGTCACCTGCGTCACTTCCAACTTGTCGGCCAGCAAGTCTTGCAAGTCGGTGCGGCAACGCAGGAAGCACTCGTCGTAGCTGAGCAGCTCGGCGCGGGGCCCGTCGGCGGCCCGTTCCAGGATCGACACGCCGCGGATTTCGATCCCCTCACCCGTGACCAGTTTGGCCGAGCGGACCGTCACCTTCAGGTCCGGATACTGCTTGGCAAAACGCGTCTCGCACCCGCGCGAGGATCCGCTCGTCGAGGTGGCGATAGAAATAGGGCACCGCCAGCGCAGCCCCGACCACGATGAGGGCCAGGCCCCATTTCAGCACGAACCAGCACCATCTGATCGGGCGAGCGACGATGGTCGACAACCCTCCCTGGTCGTTGACGCGGCCGTTACTTTTGCATAACCGTTCCGCCTTCCGGCTTATCCGGAGGCTCAGGCCTCCGGCACACTTCCGCCTTCCATCCCGTCGCCACGCCCGCCGCCAGCGCCATCAGGGCCAGCATCGCCGGCTGGCGATAGCGAATCGAACCCGACGAACACCACGTGCAAGGCGGTGAAATACACCGCGGGAAACCAGCATAACAAGTAGGGCCAGCCGCGGCGCAGCGTCCGCACGGCGCCGAAGAGCCCCAGGATCACCAGGGGCAGATAGGTCGCCGCGACCGCTAGCTCGCACGACAGGGGCCGACAAACTCGCTTCATTGGGCCAGATGTTCCAAGTCCGCAGGAACTTGATCCCGGCCAAGCGCAGGGCCGCCCGCGGCTCGGTGCCCAGCCAGCCCAGGGCCCGTTCGCGCAAGCGCTGATCGACGCGGTACTCGACGTCCGCCGGGGTCTCGTCTTCTTCGGCGGGCGCATGCTCGCGGTAGAGCCGCTCCTCCTCGGCCGCAGGCTCCATATTGCTGGCCCCGGTGGCCCACTTGCTGAGCCCGTCGTAGAGGCTGGCGCCGACCTGGAGCGTGGTAGGCGCGAAATGGCCGGTCAGCCGTTGACTCCGTTGCCACCACGGCGTCATCACCAGCGCCAGCGGCAGCAGCATCACCATGCCCAGGACTGCGTGCCGCCAGCGCGGACTGACGGCGCCGGCCAGCCGCTGGCCGCCCAACAGGCGCCGGCCATGGCGGCCAAGGGAGTGAACAGCAGCCAACTGGGCCGGACCAGGGTCGCCGCGCCGGCGACCAATCCGGCGGCCAGCGCCAAGAGCAGGGCCGCAGGGCTCAGGCGTCCCTTCTTCCAGGCCGCCGTCCACAGGCCCAGTTCGAGGAGCATCAGTGCGCAGAAGGGCGTGTCGCTGAGGATCATGGCGCTGGTGGCGATCGACTCGGGATACAGCGCGGCCATGGCGGCGGCCAGCAGGGCCGCCCGCAGGCCGAACAATTGCCGCGCCAGCCACCACACCCCCGCCACGCAGAGCGTGCCCAGCAGGGCGTTTTCCAAACGGGCGAGGAGCACCGCGTGCTGGTTGGAAAGCCAGAACACCGGCGCCAACAGCAGCGGATAGCCCGGTGTGCGAAAGATCTGCGCCCCATAAGGGCCATACTCATAGGGGCGGCCTTCGGCCAGCGCCCGGCCCAGGCTGAAGTAGCCGTCGCTATCGCCCATGCCAAAACTCTTGGCGTCGGGGTGGCGCGACTGCCAATAGAGGACACCGGCCACGCGCACCGTCAGCGCCAAGACCAACAGCAGCAGGAGTTGGTGTCTCGCCATCCAGCGCATGCGCATGTCACCGCCTTGCTCGGAGCGGTCGAGCGATAAAATAAGCACGGTATGGTACTCTGGGGATGCTTCAGGGGTCAAGGGGAACGAGGGATTAGGAATTAGGGATTGGGGATTAGAGAACAGGGGAAGAGAAGGGCGTGAATTGCGTTGTGCGCGTGGGTATCGCTTGCGGTTTCGCAAGCATCCGGCCCCGTTTCGGTAATCTAGATGAGCTAGGCAAGAGACGTTCCTTTTATGGCCACCCTGTTCGCCCGACTCTCCACGGCCTCCTAGATTTGCTGCGAAGCGGTGTTTTATTTGTCTCCTCCAGTTTGTATACTTCGCTTTTCCCCCTACAGTGTCTCGGGGGGCAAGTATCAGTCTCTGACTGAAGATTCAGCATTCACGCATCTTTCGCAGGAGGGAACCTGTCATGTCGTCACTGCCATCCTATGTGGCCGCGGCCAAGCCGGTGCCGGCGGCCAGTCGCGCGGCGTGGTACAAAAATGTCGCCCCCACCTACGCGGGCATCATGCTCTGGTTCGTCTTCTGGCAGGACATTGTCACTGGCGGCGGCGGCACGAAGGCCCCGGCGGGAATACTTTCGCAGGGTATATGGACGGCCTTGTTCGGCGTGGTCATCGCCGCCCTGATCTGCCACTTCTTCTTCTACTTCGTGCCGGGCATGTTGGGACAAAAAACCGGGCTGCCGCTCTATGTCGTCGGCACCTCGACCTACGGGGTGACCGGGGGACTGTTCATGCCGGGCTTCTTGATGGGCCTCTTGCAGTTCGGCTGGTTGGCAGTCAACGCCTTTGCCGTGGCGAAGATCCTTTGCGGATGTCTCCTGCTTTGGAAGCCCGAACTGAAGATCGACCTGAACCATCCCTCACTTTACCATGCCGGGCTGGCCGCCGCGTTCGCCCTGATTTGCGGGTTTGTGGGACTCAAAGGCATTCAGTACGTAGCGAAGGTGGCGACCTTCCTGCCTTTGATTCCGCTGGTGCTGCTCATCGTACTGGTGGCGAAGACGGCAGGCGGGTTGGGGAACTTCCAGCCGTCGGATTGTACGCCAACGGAGAACGCCCCTACGGTTACCGTTGAAAAGGCCGGCGCCGGCGCGGCCGACGCTACAAAGGTCGCGGCCGCCACGGCCAATGTGCCGGCCGACTTGAGCACCTGGGCCGTTCTCGCCCTGTTGAGCACCTACATTGTCGGGTTCTTTGCTACGGCCGGCGCCGCGGGAACCGACATTGCCTCCAACAGCCGCAACGCTTCCGACGTGCAATGGGGCGGGCTGTTCGGCATCACGCTGGCAACCATCATCGCCGGAGGCTTGGCTATCCTGGTGGTCGCCGGCGCCTATGGCCAGCTCCGCGATACGATCCCCGCCAGCGCAGTCGGCAAACTTAATCCCATCGAGTTGATGAATGCCGTGCCCGCGAAGGGCGAGGCCCTCGGCGTGCCGCTTTTCCGCAGCAAGGACGTGGCCAATATCGTCATGCTGCTGCTGGCTATTTCCTCCTTCCCCGGCGGCTGCTTCTCGGCCTTCATTGCCGCCAACAGTTTCAAAACGACCATGCCCAAGATCCCGCCATTCCTGTCGGTCGGCATCGGCACGCTGGTGGCTATCGCCCTGGCAGTAACGTTCGTGGTCTCCAAGGTCATCTGGGTCTTTGTCATCATCGGCGCCTCGTTCGGACCGGTCTGCGGCGCCATGCTGGCCGACTACCTGCTGGCCGGGCGGAAATGGGCCGGGCCACGGGCAGGCTTCAACCCCGCCGGCTGGATCTCCTGGATCGTCGGCTTCGCCGTCGGGGCCTTCAACATGGTCGCCGCCTGGGTCCCCGCCCTGGCCGGCAAGCAAGACCTGATCCCCGTCCCCCCGGTGGCCGCCTTCGTCGTCGGCTTCGTGCTCTATTTCATCCTGGCGAGTGTCGGCCTGACCAGCCGCAAGCTCGACATGCCGGCCACGGCCGCGACGTGACGGGAACTGCCCCTCTGCCTCCGCGTAACACCACGGCCCGGAGGCGAATTCGGCGCTATGTATCGGAAACGCCGAAAATGGGGGTTCTGCGGGAAATCGTGAAGATGCGGAATCCGCGGCGCCGATGCGCAACGAAGGCCTGACGCCCCAGCGGGAGCCACCATCTGTGGCCAGCTTGGGCGGGCAAGGTCGAACGGGGGCGCGTCGGGCATGACATTCCGCTTGTCAACAAGCTGCCGGATCGGATTGGCCCTCTGGGGCCTGCTCCCAAGCGGATTCCTGGGCTGCGTCTCGCCGCCCAGCCCGGCGGGGCCTAGCAACCCTGTGGTGCTTACATCCGCGACCTCTCCGCTGCCTGTTCCTTCCTCCTTCCGCCCTCCGCCCTCCGCCTTCGACTCCGATCCCTTTGCCGGTCAGAGCGAATTGTCGGTCGCGCGCCTGGTGGCGGAAGTCGAGGCCCGCAACCCGTCGTTGGAGGCTGCCGATGCCGCCTGGCGGGCGGCGGCCGAGCGCCCGCGCAGGCGACCGCCTGGGACGATCCGATGTTCGGCTTCTCGGTATGCCCCGGCGGCGTGGGCCTGGAACAGAATGGCGGCTGGATGGTGGAAGCGTCGCAGAAGGTCCCCTGGGCCGGCAAGCAGGCGCTGCGGGGGCGCGGCGGCCGGCGCGGAAGCGGATGCCGCCGGCGACGCGCTGGGCGACGCCCGCTTGCAACTGGCCGCGGCCGCCAAGATCGCCTTGGCCGACTACTACCAGGCGGTGCGGCAGGAGGAAGTCAATCGCGCCACGGCCGCGCTGCTCACTGAGTTCCGCCAGATCGCCAAGGGCAAGTACGAAGTGGCCCAGGCCACCGAGCAGGACGTGCTCCAGGCCGACGTCGACCTGGCCGGCCTGGAGGGCCGCCGTGCCGAACTTCAGCGCGATCGCCGCGTGGCGGTGGCGCGGATCAATACGCTGCTTCATCGTGGGGCGGACCATCCCTTGCCGCCGCCGCCGGCGCGGGTGACGGTGGCCGAGGGGCTGCCTGGGGTCGAGTCGCTACGGGAGTCGGCCCAGCAGCGGCGGCCCGACCTGGCGTCGCAACTGGCCCGCCTCCGCGCGGCGGAGGCCAACTTGGAGTTGGCCGCCAAGGACTACTATCCCGACGTCGAGCTGGTGGCCAAGTACGATGCCTTCATGCCGGTGGATATTCGCCAGCAAGTGGGGATGAACCTCAACGTGCCCTTGCAGCGCTCGCGGCGCGAGGCGGCCGTGCGCGAGGCCGCGGCCCGCGTGGCCCAGCGACGGGCCGAGTATCAGGACCGGCTCGACCAGGTGAACTACGAGGTGCAGGCCGCCTACGAGCGCCACGGTGCAGCAGCGGACGGTGATCGCGCTCTACGCCGAGCGGATCCTGCCTGCCGCCCAGCAGAACATGGAATCGGCCCGCGCCAACTACACCGCCGGCAAGGTGGATTTCCTGCGGCTGATCGAGGCCCAACGCCAGTTCCACGCCCAGCGGGAGATGTATTATGCGGCCTTGGCCGACTACCAGCGTCGCCAAGCCGAGCTGGAGCGGGCGGTAGGGGAGTAAGGATGAAGGATAAAGGATGAAGGAGGAAGGATGAAGTCGAGCGCTTCTCGTCATCCTTCATCCTTTATCCTTCATCCTTTCCCCGGCCTTGTCGGCCGGGTGGGGGTCTGCTATCCTTTCTTGGTCGTTCGACTGCGGGGACGTAGCTCAATTGGGAGAGCACCGGCTTTGCAAGCCGGGGGTTGACGGTTCGAGCCCGTTCGTCTCCACCTTTAGGCAAGTTCTTCGAGAGACACGCTTTTTGCTGCCTGCCGGTTTGGAGTTGCTCCGTCATTCCAGAGGGACCGCAAATGCCTGAACAACGTGCAAGGGGAATGACATGAAAAAGACGATGCTCGCCATGGGTCTGGTGGCGGTGCTGGCGGTCGCGGCCGGCGCGGAAACGGCGGGATGGCCTCCGGCAAAGGAAAAGGAGTCGGAATTCACGGGGCGAAAACTGGAGGTCTTCCAGCACGGCAGCAAGAAGGAGTGGGGCTATGCGGCGCCCCAACGAGACACCTTCCTGGTGCTCCATCCCAAGCAGGCGCATGCCGAACGCCCCGCTCTACGTGGTCCTGCATTCCGCCGGGCATGACGTCCACTCGTGCCTGGCCTGCACGACCAAGGTCGGCAACCACGACATCTACCATTCGCCGCCAGACTTCTTCGCGCTCTATCTCGATTGCCAGGCCAACAAGGGAGACTGGTGGTGGGGCATCAACAAGTACCCGGGCCCGGAGGTCGGCCCCACGGAAAAACGAGTGATCGACACGGTGAAATGGGTGATCAAGCAATACGGCATCGACGAGAACCGCGTCTATTTGTGCGGGAATCTCCATGGGCGGCAGCGGCACCCTGGGCATCGGCATGCGCCACGGGGATGTCTTCGCCGCCATCAAGGCCAATGTTCCCGCCGAGGTCAAACATGTTTCCAGCCGGATGTACTTCCCGCCGCGGCAAGGTGCCCGCGGACGTCACCCTCCCCGACCCTCCGATCGTCGTCGACTATTCCGCTCCGAACGACGGCGTGGTCCACGAGGCCACGACGCCTTCGTCAAGGCCATGAACGAGCGGAAATACGCGCTCTTCATGTATTGGGGGCCGTTCGGCCACGCGAACAACCACGAGAAGAATCATGAAGGTCAACGACCTGATCAATTCGTTCGACTGGCTGAGCGTCAAGAAAAACGAGGCCTATCCGGTGTTCACCGATGCCTCGACGAACGATCCGCTGCCGTGGCCGGACCGGCTCGCCGACAAGAAGGCCGGGCCAGATCAACGCCTTCTTCCGCTGGAAGAACGTGCGCGACACAGCGGACACGGTCGAAATGACGCTTTTCCTCGTCAAGCCCTCGGAACTCAAGACCACGTTCACGATCCCGGCAGAAGCGACGGCGGACGTCAGCTTGCGCCGGCTCCAGATGCTGCGGGTCGCCGCGGGCGAAACGGTGCGCTGGACATTCGGCACGGCCAGTGGAGAGGTCCGGGCCGACGCCGCCGGGTGCATTACCATCCCCCGGCTGAAGATCACCGCGGAACCGACCACGCTGAGCGTCGGGAAGGCGAAGTAACGTCTCGGGGGCATCCGGCGATCGCCCGGCCGCTGCGGGGGAGCGAGTTCCAGGCCGCGGTGGCGATGGCGAGGGAAGAGGGACTGCGGCGAGTGACACAGGAGTGAGGGATGCTGGAAACTTTTGCGCGGTGGCCGGCTTGGCCACGTCTGGAGACCCAGAGCGGCAACCGTGACCCGAGCCGTCCCCAGGAGAAACCAACGATGGGCAAGATCAAACTGCTGGCAGCCGCCGGCGCGCTACTGACGCTCTGGGCGGCATGGCCCGCCGCCGCCCAGAAGACTCGCCCGCCGGCGCAGAGCGCATCGTGTACGCCTGGTTCCCAAAGGAGTTCGCCAGGCTGGACCCCAGTGGGATCGAGTGGTCGGCGATTACCCACCTGAGCTTCCGCAGCATCGTCCTTCAACCCGACGGCAGCATTCATGAAACGCAACCGCGTGGGGCGGTGAAGAAACTCGTCGACGAAGCCCACAAGCATGGCGTGCGCGTGGACGTGCTGGTGTGGGGCTCCCTGCCAAAGGATGCCTGGCCGGGTCAAATCGGCCGGCATTCGTCCGAGTATCTGGCGAATCATCAGCACCGGGCGGTGCAATCGCTGTTGGACTATGTGAAGGCCAACGACCTCGACGGCATCGACATGGATGACGAAACCTGGCGAGAGAGGAATTCCGTAACCGGGGAGTCCAATCGCGAGCTGGTCACCCAGTTCTTTCGCGGGTTGACCGATGCCTTCAGGGCAGCCCGCGCAGATTACCAGGTGTTTTGGGACGCTCCCGCTGTCATCAACCCGCAGGACAAGTTCGCGGAAAGTTGGCCCGATTTCAAGGCCATCAGCGCGATGGTCGATGGTCTCTGCATCATGTCCTACACGATGAACCCGCCGACGATCGGCTGGACTGGAGGCAGGCAACCCGTCGGCGGCGGCGGGAAAGTCACCGACCACCCCCGCGACTATAGCACCTGCATCAAAGACTATCTGGAAGCCACCGGCGGGAGGAAAGACAAGCTCGTGTTGGGGATTGGCGTGGATCAGGGCGGCTTCGAGTGGCTGACCCGGTGGCACGAGCCGCTGGCGCCGATCGTGGGCGAGCCCCGGCAACTGAGCGCCAAGCAGGCCCGCGCCAATGCCGAAAAGTACGGACGCCGTTTCGATTCCCAGCAGAAGGAACCGTGGTATCGCTACCAACGGGACGGCGGCTGGGTGCAAGGCTGGTACGAGGATGATGAAGCCTTTGCCGCCAAGCTGGAGTTGGCACGGGAGCAACAGATCGGCGGCGTCTGCCTTTGGGTGCTCGACGGCGCCAACGACCCGCGCTCCGTTTTCGACCTCACCCGAAAGTACCTGAAGGCACAACAAGCGAAGGGCGGCTTGCGATGAAGGCCGAAAACCTCTTGAGCGGCATCCCGGCCGAGCTTGCCGAGGAACTGGTCACGACGATCCTTTCTGCCGCCGGAGTGCGCATCGAGCGCATCGTTTCCCAAGGCCAGGCCTCTCCGCCGGGGTTTTGGTACGACCAGGCCGAGGGCGAGTGGGTGGTGGTCCTGGAAGGGAGTGCCGTGGTGCAATTCGAGGGCGATCCCGAGCCGGTGAAACTCGAGCGAGGGTCATTCCTGAACATCCCGGCCCATGCCCGGCACCGTGTTGCCCGGACCGACCCGACGCAAAAGACCATCTGGCTGGCGATTCGCTACGGAGGCTGAACTGCGACCGACCGTTACGTGCCGCTTCCGCTGCCGCTGCCGCTGGCGGTGGCCGGTGGGCCCGGGATGGCCGGCTCCGCTGGCGGCGGAAGTTTATCCCGTCGGCGAAACAGCAGGACCGCGTAGGAAAGGATGAGCACCGCCAGCGCGGTGCAATTCGTCCAATTGATCCGCCGGCCTCTCGGTTGGCGGACCGGCGAGAACGCTTCGCACGCACTCCATGCCTTGCCGTCGCTGGCGAACAGGCCGCGGAGCGTCTCCGGAGGCAATCCGATGGGGATACTGTGAACGCTCCCGTCGGAAAGCAAGATGAAGCCGTACGCGATGGTCTCCTCTTGGAAGAAGAACGTGTCGAAGACCGAAGTATGGGCCAGGGTTCGTGGGCCGGTTCCCTCGCCGACACCACGGCAGGCCTCGTCCAACGTGATATCACGTGGCTCGGCCCATGGGATGCCCGAATCGACCAGCTCGACGACCATCACCCGTGGCGGCGTCTCTGTCGGTCGCTGTTGGTCCCACACGGTCCCGGGGCCGGTGACAGCCACGTAACTCGTCATGGGGCGGCCGCCGATCGAGGAATCGGACGGGCAACAGTAGACGTCCAGACACCTGGCGCTCAACTTGCTGTTGTTTGGGCCGTTCCAAGGCTCGCGAAAATTGTATGCGTGATACAGTTCGAGTTGGTCCAGGTTCGGCAAAATGAGCGTTCGCCAACTGTGCATCGCATTGCCATGCTTGTCGGTGACGACAGCGGGCGGAAAACGGCCGTTGGCTTGCTCGTAGCTCAGCAACGCCATGCCGATTTGCATGATGTTGAGCTTGCACTGGGTCCACCTGGACGGTGGGCCGGACTGAGTCCCTGGCAGCAGCAGTCCCGCCAGGCACAGCCCACCCAATAGGACGACGAGCAAGGACGGCGGCGCATGCTTCCTCAACTCCGGGCTGCGAACGAGCGCCGCGATGACCAGCAGGATCGCCGCCACGACAATCCCGCCTGCCGCGCCGAACACGGCCAGCGAGGCCCAGACGACCACGAAGGCCAAGAGCAGCGTCGACAGCCGGTATTGCATCTTCGCTTCCTCCCCCATCACAAGAAACCGCGTCGGAACAAAGCGACTCTTAGGATCGGGGAATCAATAAGTGTCGCCTTTCGCTCCGCGAAAGTTGCGGCTTTCGCGGAGCGAAAGGCAACAAAGTTGGAAGTTATTGTCTCCCTGATCCTCAGGGAACGCTAATCCTCGCTGATCGACACTGATGCAAACAATCAGCGAAGATTAGCGAGAATCAGTGTTCCTCTCTTGGTCTCTTGACCCGTCAGCGGTCGCGGGCGACGTAATCCGTCCTGGTTCTCATGCTGCCGCTGGCCGCTTGGCAACCGCCATTATACCGCGGCGCACACGGCGGAGAAGTAATCGGCGAAAAACCGATGGTGGGACTTCGCGACCACGCTTCGCGTGGTGCCCCTCGTCCCACCCTACCGTTTGCCGCCTTCCGCAACAGATCGCTACCCGAATAGTGCCCGGCACGACTCCAGAAGCGGACCGATCTGGCCTTCCGTCTCGTTCAACAACTCCAGGCGAAAATTCGCACGCCCATGCTTTACCAGCGACGGCACGGCGTCGGCCAGGCCCTGCGGCTGGCCGTGAAATACGGTGTTGCGGCAGGCCGCCTCCGCCCGCAAGGGATGCTCCACGCCCAGCCGATCCCGCAGACGAACCTCGTGGCGGCGGCAGGGCCGGCCGCAGGTGTCTTTGCCCCCGCCCGAGGAGAGCAGGGCGGAGAAGAGGCAGTGCTGGGTATGAAACAGGGGCATGTGCTGATAGACCACCACTTCGAGCCGCCCGGCCGGCGTCGCCGCGGCCAGAGCCAGGAGTTGCTCGCGCGGGCAGTCGTAGGCCGCGGTCACCCGGCACGCGCCCAACTCGCCGAGAAATTGCACGGTCAACTCGTTGGCGGCATGGAGGGAGAAATCGGCCACGAAGGCGACGCCCTCGGCGGCACACAGCGCGGCCGCGGCCAGGTTGCGGACCAGGATGCCGTCGGCCCCGCGGCGCAGAAGCGCCGCGACGCCTTCCAACTCGCCGGGCTTCTGCACTCGCGGCGTCGCCAGGAGGATCGTCGCTCCCCGGCGCAGTGCGCCGCCTCGACCGCGCCGGCGTATTGATCCGAGTCCTCGAAATCGGCCATGAGGCTGGCCACTCCGGCGGCGATGACCGGCTCGATCTGCTCGCGGCGACGGCAAAGCACGTGCAGTTGCGGGGCACTGCCGGACACGCAGGCCGCGCCCGGTTCGGCGACAACGCGAGCGCGGGCAGGGGCGAGGCGGCGGCGGTCGGCAGCGGCGGCCGCCGCGCCAACGAGGCGTCCAACTCCTCGACCATCGCGTGCCGCAACTTGCCCAGCACGCTCAGCGGGACCATGGGCCGGCCCTCGATGCGGGCTTCCAGGCCGCGCAACTGATAGGCCGTGCCGCCCAGCCGGCCCAGTTGCTCGGCGAGCATGTCGGCGGTGAGCGGATGTTTCCGGGCCTCCTCCAGGACTTGCGGCGATTCGATCCGGCAGGCGGCGCCCGAATCGGCCCGGGCGGAAATGCACAAACGCCCGCCGACGCTGGCCTCGACCGTCAAATCCAGCGGCACGCGGCGCCGCGACCGCGCGGCCGTATAGGTCTTCCGCAGCCGCCGGGTCAACTGCGGATCGTCGGTCTTCCACACCTTCTGCGCCGGGACGCAGTTGATCGAGTTCGAGGTCGCCGCGGCCGAAGGACAGCTCCACCAGCCCGTCGGCGACGGGCTCGTCCAACGAGCGGCCCTGGCGAAAGACTTCGTAGACGCGGCCGCCCTGTCGGCGTTGTCCGGGCCGTCGCCCTCGAAGACGACGCCGTCGCCGCGCTGGACGGCCGCGGCCAACTCGACCCCGCGCGGTCGCGGCGCGACGCCGCGAAGCACGCCCAGACAGACGCCCCGCTTGGCCGAGCTGTCGCCGGGGACCAGGGCCTTGTGGTCGCAGCCTTCCAGCCAGCCGTGGAAAAGCCGCGGGAGAAGGAGACCTCCATCTCGTCCATCTGCTGCGGCGTGAACTCGGGCGCGGCGGCCCGCCAGGCGGCGTCGATCGCCGTGCGATAATGGCGGGTGACTGTGGCCACATACTCGGCCGACTTCAGCCGCCCCTCGATCTTGAAGGCGGCCACGCCCGCGGCCAGCAGTTCCGGCAGCAGGTCGTAGGCGGCCAGGTCCTGCGGGCTGAGCAGATACTTCCGCGGGCCAAGGTCCAGCGGGCGGCCGTCGCAGATCAACTCGTACGGCAGGCGGCATGCCTGGGCACACTGGCCGCGATTGGCGCTGCGGCCGCCCGAGCGACGCTGGTCAGGCACTGCCCGGAAAAGGCGACGCAGAGCGCCCCGTGGACGAAGACCTCCAGGCCCAGCCGGTCTGGCCGTGGATGCTGGCGGATTTCGTCGATCGACAGCTCGCGGGCCAGCACCACGCGCTGCGAGGCCAAGCGACTCGGCCACGCGCGATGCCCTCGGCGCTGGTGAGCGACATTTGCGTCGAGGCGTGCATGGGCCAATCGGGGCAGAGGGCGTGAATCAGCCGGGCGGCCCCCAGGTCCTGCACCAGCACGGCATCGACCCCGGCGGCGATGGCCTGCCGGACGGTCAGCTCCAGTGCCGCCAGCTCGTTGTGGAAGACGAGCGTGTTGAGCGTGACGTAGCCCTTCACGCCGCGGCGGTGCAGGTGGCCCATCAACTCGGGCAGTTCGTCGGGGGCGAAGTTGACGGCCCTGGCGCGGGCGTTGAGGCCGCCGCGGAGGCCGAAATAGACGGCATCGGCGCCGTTTTCCACGGCGGCCAGCGCGCAAGCGGCGTCGCCGGCCGGGGCCAGCAGTTCAGGGCGTGGCGGCGTGTTTTCCAGCGTAGTCATCCCGATCCATTATACAGGGGACCGTCCCCTTCGGCCTCTAGGCCAGTGGGTTCTTCCATGGTGGTTCCTGCCACTGCGAGAGGACGCCGTTTTTGGCAGGGCCCTTGTAGGCGGTCGCTCTTTGTGAGACAATCCGCAGGAGCAGACGCCTCCCCAGGGCCCCGCGGATGAGCCCCGCGGGCCATGGGGTGCGGCGAGGCGTGCCGAGTCGAGGGTTTCGTCCGCTTTCCGGGGAGGTCGCTGTGAAACGTCTACCAGCGTTTGCGGTTGCTTTCTGGTTTGCCCTGGCCGCCGCGATTGCGGTCCTCGGCATGGTTGGCTGTAACGGCCGCGAGTCGCCCAAGAGCAAGCCGGCGCCGACCGCAACGCCATCCGATTCCACGACCAACGGCGAGCCGGCCAAGGTCGCGGCAGCGGGCAATGTCAGCGAGCCGAGAAAGAACCCCGGTTCGATTCTCGATCAGCCCGCCCGCCGCGAACAGCGACCTGAGGCCGCATGTCGAGCCGGCCAAGGAGTCGCCCCCGGCCAAGGAAAGTGCGCCGGCCAAAGAAAGTGTGCCAGCCAAGGAAAGTGCGCCAGCCAAGGAAGGCGCGCCGGCCAAGGAAAGCTGCGCCAGCCAAGGAAAGCGCGCGGCCAAGGAGGAGGCGCCGGCCAAGGAAAGCGCCCGGCGAAGGAAAGCGCGCCGGCCAAGGAAAACGCGCCGGTCAAGGAAAACTCACAACCCGTCACAGCCGCGGCCGAAGGGCCGGCAGTCGAGGCCCTGGAGAAGCTGGGAGCGCGCGTCGAGCGCAACGACGCTGGCCTGGTTTGCAAACTGGAGGCGGTTCGCCTGAAGATCACCGCCGCGGAGGCACGCCGCCTGGTCGAGCTGTCCGCCCTGGAGTCGTTGGAGATCGGCCAGACGCCGCTGGACGATGCGGCGATGAAGCAGATTTCCGGCTTGGTCGGGCTCAAGCGGCTCTACCTGCACGACGTCGGGCTCACCGACGCCGCCCTGGAGAACCTGAAAGGCCTGAGCCAACTGGAGGTGCTCTCGCTCCCCGGCAACCAGATCAAGGGGACGGGCCTGGTTCATCTCGGCGGCCTGGCGAATCTACAGGTCCTCAGCCTCGCCCGAAACCCCCTCGTTGACGCCGGCCTTGCGCACCTGGCCGGGCTGAAGAAACTCAACACGCTCACGCTGGCCGATACCAAGCTAACGGGCGCGGGCCTGGTCCACCTCAAGCCGCTCGCGGAACTCCGGGTGCTCAACCTGGACCGTACGAAGACGACCGACGGCGATCTGGTCCACTTAGAAGGTTTCCAAAACATGCGCATGCTCTACCTGCACGACTGCAAGGTCGGCGACGAGAGCGTGGATAAACTCGAGGAAGCAATTTCCGGCCTGTCCGTCTATTACTAATGCGGCGTGTACTGCGACCGGAACGAGGGCCGGGCACCGTCCGAAGGATGGTCGCGGGAGCCCGATTTCAAGGGAGAAACGCCTGGAACTGTTCCACAGTCAATGCAATATTCAGTAAAGGAACATCCTCATGCTTCGCACGCTGTCGATGCTGTCGGTCGTGATCGGTTTGGTTCTCGTGGCGCCGGCGTCCCGCTGGGCGATGTCGGAAGAAGCCGCCAAGACTCCGGCCAAGAAGGCCCGGACGCCCGACGTGGTCTATGTGCCCACGCCCAACGACGTGGTCGACAAGATGCTGGAAATGGCACAGGTGAAGAAAGGCGACGTGGTCTACGACCTTGGCTGCGGCGACGGGCGGATCGTCGTGGCCGCCGCTAAGAAGGGCGCAAAAGGCGACCGGCTACGACATCAGCCCCGAGCGGGTCAAGGAGGCCAGGGCCAACGTCAAGAAGAACAAGGTCGAGAAGCTGGCCGAAATCATCGAGCAGGATATCTTCACCCTCGACCTGAGCAAGGCCAATGCCATCACGCTCTATCTCCTGCCGAGTTTGAACGTGCGGCTCATCCCGCAGTTGGAGAAACTCAAGCCGGGCTCCCACATCGTCTCGCACGACTTCGACATGGAGGGGGTGAAGCCGGACCGCGAGGTCACCATGACCTCGCAGGAGGACGGCCAGAGCCACAAGATTTATCTTTGGACCGTGCCGCTGAAGAAAGTTCCGCCGAAGCAGGCAAGCAAGCATGCCGCGAAAGAGGGCGGCTGAGCGGCTCCCGGCTCATGCTGCCGTTGCGACTCGTTCGGACTCCGCGCGGGAACGCTTCGGGCAGCCGTGGTCCCGTTATGTTAACAAGGCGGCCCCCGACCTGCCAGTTGGAGCGGTCATGTCAGTGATAAATCCGGCAGTTCGGTAATGCCTGCTGGAGCTTCTTCACGCCCGCGTCGGTCACCTTGGTCCAGCCGAGGTACAAGTACTGGAGGTTGGTCAAGCCCTTAAGGTGCTCCAGCCCGGCGTCGCTGATTCGGGTATCCTCCAGATGCAGTTCTCTTAGGTCGGGCAACTGCTTGAGGCAGGCCAGTGAGTCATCGCTCACGCGGCTGCCCCCATAGAAAAGGACGCGATTGACAGTCGTGAAGAAATCGTCTCCCAGTAATGCCCGTGGCCATTGCGGATCGCGGGACCCAAACGGAATGTCAAGACCAGGACCACATAACCAATCGTTATCGCGTGACGGCCCGTTGAGCTCGCCGTCGTACCAGGCGAGGACCCCCGCCTTTTGAAGACCTTGCAGCGCGGCCTTCTGCTGCCTCGCCGCCTTCATCTCCGTCGTCAGCCAACTGCACGGGACGGTGACAACCACGACCAGCAGGAGCAACGCGAGGATGCTGAACTGGAACCGCCAGCGAAACACCAGGGCGGCGAGGAACCAGAGGAACATCAGCAGCAGAGCCGCGCCCACGCTGGCGATGCAAATCAGCACCGTCCAGCCCTTGTGCTGGTTGAAGGGAAACCACCGAAACCACGCCGACAAGAGCAGGAAGCCTTCCAGGGCCAGCATGAGCACGACGCCGCCATCCGGCGTGAGCCGGAACCAGCGGCGGCGGGCTTTGCATGCAGAAGCGGCGGCCATGCCCATAGTATAGCCGGCGGCACGCGACGATTGAATGCCAGCGCCGTGCCCGCCGCCCGGCCCGGAGTATTCACCGCCCGGTTGAAAAAGGCGAGAATCCGTGCCACGGCTGTGTCAGCCGTGCCCCGATTACCCCAGTCGTCTCGAATTCCGCACGGCCGACACGGCCGTGGCACGCGATGAATAATCCGGCCTAAGGATCAGAAAAACAATAACCTCCGACTTTGTTGCCTTTCGCTCCGCGAAAGCCGCAACTTTCGCGGAGCGAAAGGCGACACTTATTGATTCCCCGATTCTAAACCTTTCCCACCGGGGCCAGGTAGATGACGAATTCGTCCTGGCCGTCCACTTGCACCAGCCGGTCCATGAGCTGCTGGTGATAGGCGGCCATGGCGCAGGTCCCCGCCCCAACGGCCTCGCAGGCCAGATAAAGGTTCTGGCAGACGTGCCCGGCGTCCAGGGCGATCACCTTGTGGGCGGCCGGCCCGTAACGCCACTCCATGCGATAGGGGATGGTCGTCCAGACGAACACGACGGCTGCCTGGCCGATGAAGGCCTGGCCCAGCGTGGCAGCGGTGAGCTTCTCCGGCATCTGCTCCTCGTCGGCCACGTGCAGCAGTTGATTCTCCAGCGGCAGGTAGCGGTAGATGCCCGGCTCCAAATCGCCGACGCGCAACACGGCCAGGTAGGTTTCCAGGGCGTGCCGGTTGCCGGCGGATGGGACCGTGCGCAACACCGCCCCGGGGCCGACCTGCTGCCGGAAGCCCTGGGTGGCCCAGAGCAGGAACGACAATTCGTCCAGCGCCAGCGGCTCCGGCCGTGAAGCTGCGTTGACTGCGGCGGTTGCCGATGGCCGCGGCCACGTCCACGGGCTTGACCTCCGCCCATTTCGCTACCGGCGTCAGATCGTGGCGCTGCGCATCTGCTGGGATGGGCTTTTCCAGCGGCGGCATGCGGACGCCGCGGCTCTGGTCCGTCTGGGAGAAGTCGATCTGCTGGCGGATCGTGTCCTTGAGAAACTCCCGGCCGCGGTCCAACGGGCGTTCAGGCATGACGGCGACTCCAACAGGTGTCGGGAAGCACGCTTGCTTCCATGATACCCTGCCGCGCCCGAAATACCAGATCCCCCCGGACGGCCTTAGGCAGCACGCAGGAAATGAAATACCAACCCGATCTCAGGGCTACCGTGCTCTTAAGGGGTTGGCGCCGTGCGCGGGTAGACCAATTCCTGCGTGCTGCCTTAGGATCGGGGAATCAATAAGTGTCGCCTTTCGCTCCGCGAAAGTTGCGGCTTTCGCGGAGCGAAAGGCAACAAAGTCGGAGGTTACCCCTCAGACGCGGATGCGCTGCCGCCATGCGTAGGCGAGCAGGCCGATGGCGCTGACGCCGAGAAAGGCCAGCGTGGAAGGCTCGGGCACAGGGGCCAGCGTGACGCCTTCGGCAATGGAGCCCGCGTCCGGGAGTGAAGTTCCGCCGGTGCCGCTGGCAGGCGTCTGGCCTGCGATCTCCAGTCCGGCCGGTGTACTGCCGGGCTCCGCCGCCGTGTCGATGGACGCTTGACTGACGTCGGGAGTGGCCACGTCGGGGATGACCAGCAGGCCCAACAGGCTCACGGTGCCGGAGCGGCCGACGTTGATCATGCCCTCGCTGGGCAAGGCCGCGGGGCTGGCCAGTTCCAGCGTGCCGCCGCCGACCGTGGTGCCGCCGGTGTAGCTGTTGCTGCCGCTGAGGAGCAGTGTGCCGTTATGCAAACTCAAGGGGCGATTGCCATCAATGTCTCCAGACACCGTGATCTTTTCCGCTCCCGCGTCGAATGCACCACCACCAGCGACCAGACTCATCGGCAAACCGAGCGTCTGGTTGTCACCGCTTTGATTGAGGATCGGCCCGCCCAACTGGATTGAATTGCCGGTGAGCGTGTAGGCCGAGGCGCTGCTGGAGAAGGTGATGCCATTGAACTGGGTTCCAGGAGAGAAATCATTATCGTTGATGAGATTGTTTCCGGGGCCGAATCGGAGCAAGTAGCCGCTTTGCGGGGGACTACTCACCTGCCAGTTGCTGCCGGTGGTCCAGCTTCCGCTGGTGGCGCCGATCCAAGTTATTTGACTGGAGACCGATGTGCAAGTTGAGCTGAACTGAAACGCCGTGGCCGCCGCCGCGTTGCCCTTGAGCACCTGTTGGACAATCCCGATATTATCGGCGTAGGGGTCTTGGCCTACGCCTGGCGGATCGGTTGTGTTGTAATTCGCACTAACGCTGAGGAAGGACGCACTGGTTGTGGTAACGTCCATGGTTGGTTTTGCGGCCACGGCAAGGAATCCCTGGCCCAAGGCCACGCCATCGACGCGGTTGATTGTGCCAACGACCCCGATATTCAAGTTGTTTGTCTTATCCGTAGGAGAGGTCGAGGCGCCGGTGCCGGAGAGACTAGGCAGCCAGACAAAATTATAGGGATAACCGGCGCCATAGCTGACGCTGGCCTCCGACATATCTCCGGTGTTATCCGTGCCGCCGCCTTGCAGCGGCACGTTTGTCAGGTAGTTCGAGGTGATGCGTCCGAGATCAAGGTCTGCACCAGCGGTGCCGGATGCCGCCAACGTGTAGGATAGGCTTACGGCAAGGTTTGCTGATTCCGTGACTTTCTGCGTCGTTGGATTGTAAGAGAATGTTGCAGCGAGGGTGAATGTTCCGTAGTTGATTGTGGTGTTCATCTGGTTCGGAGCCCATCCTTTTACTGGTCCCCCGAGGACGAATTCGATGCCGTTGGCATCGGTGGAGGACGAAGTTACTGTGCCTCCGCTTGGCTGGACATTGGATAGAAAGGGGTTGAGTTGATCGGAACTACCCCAGCCGTTTATTCCTGCAGCGTCGTTGATTTGGTCGGGATGCAGGCGTGCGATCAGCAATCCCGGGGATGTTGCTGTAGCAACCCCTGAATCTGCCTGAACAATCACAGTGCCGAAGTGGAAGCCGCCGTAGTCCATCTGGTATTCCCAGTTCCCGGAGTCATTCGGATCGGGAACGGATTGGATCGAGTATTGGCCCCAGGCAGCCAAGGGTTCGCAGAAGACCAGCAAGAGACTGAGCCAAAACGCCGGCAAGAAACTATGCTGCGCATGCGAAGGGCAAGTCCCATCCTTGCCCACGGGCTCACTTCGCCAGTGCATCGCCTCGTCCTTCATCGAAAAGAACTTCTCCGCTGCCGCCGCCATGCCCAACCCCACAGCCCAAGGGCGGCGACGCCCAGGAGGACCAGGGTCGAGGGCTCGGGCACGGCCACAAGGTCGATATAGCCGGGATCCACAGTCGTGGAGAGCGAGTACCTGACGTACGGGGGGGCGCGGGAAGAACCAAATCGCTGAGGCTGCCGGTCAATGACCCGTAGCCGATCAGAGGATAGTCGCCGTAGGTCGTCGGGTCGGCGCCGAAGGTGATATCCGTGCCCGCGGCCAAGCGCCAAGTTGCCTGTGACCACCAGCAGGTCGTTGCTGCCTTTGGGACCGGTCAGATCGAAGTTGAGCGTGAGGTTCGAGGAGGTGAGCAAGCTGCCGATGGTCAACTTGCCGATGGCCCCGATGCCGCCGGGGGCGATTTCCGCAGGCAGCGTGCCGACCTCGACCTCGTCCGCGATGGAGCCGCCGCCGCTGCCGCTGGCCAGGGTCCCGCCGCTGAGGATTACGGTGCCGCTGCCGGTGGCCGAACCGTTGCTGCCGTTGGCGATCACCAGGACGCCCAGTTCGACGGTGGTGCCGCCGGTGTAAATGTTGGAGCCCGTCAGGGTCAGCACGCCGGTGCCCGTCTTGGTCAGGCTGCCGCTGCCGGTGATCATGCCGCTGTAGGTCTGGGCGTTGGGGTTGGCGAACGTCAGTTGGGCGTTGTCGGTGATCTTGCCGGCGACGGAGCCGTTCTTGCTGGTGCCATCGCCCAGTTGCAAGGTGCCGGCGGTGATCGTGGTTGTGCCCGTGTAGGTGTTGGAGCCGGTGAGCACCTCGGTGCCGTTGCCATTGAGGGTCAAGGCGACGTTCGCCGTGGAACCGTTCTGGATGATGCCGCTGAAGGTGCTAATCGAGCCGGCCGCCGGCTTGAGCGTGAGGGTCGCGGTGTTGCTGGCGGCGGTGTTGGTCACCGTGCCGCTGCCGGTCAGCGAGCCGATCATCGCCGAGATGTTGTCGAGGTCCAGGACCGCGCCGCTGCTAATCGACACGGCCGACGAACTCCCCAGGGCGGTGCTGCTGCCCAATTGGATGGTGCCGGCGCTGATCGTGGTTGGGCCGCGGTAGGTGTTCGCGCCCGACATGCGCAGCAGGCTGGAGGCCAATTGCGTCAGCCCACCGCTGCCGCTGATGTTTTTCGAGAAGGTGCCCGACGAGATGTCGAAGACGAGAAGTCCGTTGTCGGCGACGCTGCTGGTGCTGTTGATCGACCCGGTGCTGCCGTTGCCGATCTGCAAGGTGGCGCCGCTGGCGATCGTGGTCTGCCCGCTGTAGGTGTCGCTGCCGGTGAGCACGAGCAGGCTGGGGCCCATTTGCGTCAGGCCGCCGCTGCCGCTGATGCTGTTGCTGAGGGTTGTCGTCCCGGGCGACAAATCGAAGGCCAGCGTTCCGCCGCCAATCGTGATCCGGCCGGTGAAGGTCTCGCTGCCGGCGAGGATCAGCAGGCTGGAGCCGTTTTGCGACAGGCCGCCGCTGCCGCTGATGGCGGGCGTGAAAGTTGTCGTAGCGTAGAGATCGAACGCCAGCAGTCCGTTGTCGGTCACGCCGCTGGTGCCGTTGATCGAGCCGGTCGTGCCGCCGCCGCCGATTTGCAAGGTGCCGGCGGTGATCGTGGTTGCGCCCGTGTAGGTACTGGAGTCGCTGAGAAGCAGGGCGCCGTTGCCGTTAAGGGTCAAGGCGACCGTGCCCGAGCCGTTCTGGATGATGCCGGTGAAGGCGGCGGTCGAGCCGGACGCCGGCGTCAGCGTGAGGGTCGAGGTGCCGCTGCCGGCGGTGTTGGTCACCGTGCCGCTGCCGGTCAGTGAGCCGAACGTCGGCGAGTAGCTGTCGAGGTCCAGGACTGCGCCAAGGTTGACCGAAACAGCCGAGGAATTTCCCAGGGCGGTATTGCTGCCCAACTGGAGGGTGCCGGCGCTGATCGTGGTCGGGCCGCTGTAGCTGTTCACTCCCCCGAGGTTGAGCACGCTGGAGGCCATTTGCGTCAGCCCGCCGCTGCCACTGACGTTCTTCGAGAAGGTGCCTGACGAGGTGTCGAAGACCAGGAGTCCGTTGTCGGTCACGCTGCTAGTGCTGTTGATCGACCCGGTGGTGCCGTTGCCGATCTGCAAGGTGCCGCCACTGGCGATTGTCGTCAGCCCGGTGTAGGTGTTGCTGCCGGTGAGAGTCAGCACGCTGGGACCCAATTGCATCAGGCCGCCGCTGCCGGTGACGGTCTGCGAAAAGGTCGCCGCGGTGGAGAGATCGAAGGCCAGCGCTGCGTTATCTCCTACTCCGCTGGTGCTGCCAATGGAGCCGGTCGTGCCGCCGTTGCCAATCTGCAAGGTGCCGGCGCTGATCGTGGTCTGGCCGCTATAGGTGTTGCTGCCGGTGAGGATCAGCAGGCTGGGGTAAATTTGCGACAGGCCGCCGCCGCCGCTGATGGCGGCCGAGAGGGTCATCGTGCCCGAGAGATCGAACGCCAGCAGGCTGTTGTCGGTCACGGTGCTGGCGCCGTTGATCGAGCCGGACGTGCCGCCGCTGCCGATCTGCAAGGTGCCGGCGCTGATCGTGGTCGGGCCGGTGTAGGTATTGCTGCCGGCGAGGACCACGGTGCCGGCGCCGCGGACAGTCAGGGCGACAGTGCCCGCACCGTTGGTGATGACGCCGCTGAAGGTGCTCGTGCCGGACGTCGGCGCCAGGGTGAGGGTCGAGGTGCTGCTGACAGAGCTATTGATCAACGTGCCGCTGCCGGTCAGGGAAATGATCGTCGGCGAGTAGCCGTGCAGGTCCAGTTCCCCGGTGCTGCTGTTAATCGAAACGGCCGGCAAATTCCCGAGGCTCGTGCTGCCGCCCAACTGGATGGTGCCGGCGCTGATCGTGGTCGGGCCGCTGTAGGTGTTGCTGCCGGTGAGCGCCAGCACATTGGCCATTTGCAACAAGCCGCCGATACCGGTAATGCTGTTGCCAACCGTCGTCGTGCCCGAGGAAAGATCGAAGGCCAGCAGGCCGTTGTCGGCCACGCCGCTGGTGCTGTTGATCGAGCCGGTGCTGCCGTTGCCGATCTGCAAAGTGCCGCCACTGGCTATCGTCGTCAGCCCGGCGTAGGTGTTGCTGCCGGTGAGAGTCAGCACGCTGGGACCCATTTGCATCAGGCCGCCGCTGCCGGTGATGGTCTGTGAAAAGGTCGCCGCGGTGGAGAGATCGAAAGCCAGCAATCCGCTGTCGGCTACTCCGCTGGTGCTGCCGACGGAGCCGGTCGTGCCGCCGTTGCCAATCTGCAAAGTGCCGGCGCTGATCGTGGTCTGCCCGGTGTAGGTGTTGCTACCGGCGAGGATCAGCAGGCTGGAGCCATTTTGCGCAAGGCCCCCGCCGCCGCTGATGGCGGGCGAGAAGGTCGTCGTGCCGGAGGAGAGATAGAACTCCAGCACGCCGTTGTTGGTCACGCCGCTGGTGCCGTTGATCGAGCCGGTGGCGCCGCCGTTGCCGATCTGCAAGGTGCCGGCGGTGATCGTGGTCGGGCCGGTATAGGTGTTGCTGCCGGCGAGGACCACGGTGCCGGTGCCGCTGAAAGTCAGACCGACGGTGCCCGCACCGCTCTGGATGACACCGTTGAGGGTGGTCGAGCCGGACGTCGGTGCCAGCGTGAGGGTCGAGGTGCTGCCGACGGAGCTATTGGTCACCGTGCCGCTACCGGTCAGGGAAATGATCGTCGGCGAGTAGCCGCCGAGGTCCAGGACGCCGCTCGTGTTGGTAAACGTCACGGGCGTAAGACTTCCCAGGGCGGTATTGCTGCCCAGCCCCAGGGTGCCGGCGGTGATCGTGGTGCTGCCGGTGTAGGTATTGACGCCGGCGAGGACCTCGTCCAGTCCGGCGCTGTTGAGGGTCAAGGCGACCGTCCTGGTGGGGCCGTTCTGAATGACCCCGGCGAACGTTGCCGTCGCGGCGGCCGTCGATGCCAGCGTGAGGGTCTGGGTGCCGCTGCCAGTGGCGTTGTTGGTCACCGTACCGCCGGAGACGCTGGACAGCGACGCGATGGAAATCGAGTTGCCGTTGAGGTCCAGGATCCCGCTGTTGCCGCCAAACGACACGGCCGTCGACCCTTCCAGGGCGTTTGAGTTACCGATCTGGAGGGTGCCGGCGCTGATCGTGGTCTGGCCGCTGTAGCTGTTCAGTCCCGAGATGTTGAGCACGCTGGGGGCCGTTTGCGTCAGCCCGCCCGTGCCGCTGATGTTCTTCGAGAAAGTGCCAGACGAGATGTCGAAGACCAGGAGTCCGTTGTCGGTGACGCCGTTGGTGCTGTTGATCGAGCCGGTGCTGCCGTTGCCGATCTGCAAGGTGGCGCCGGTGCCAATCGTGGTCACGCCGGTGTAGGTGTTTGAGCCGGTGAGAATTTGGGTGCCGTCGCTGACGGTCAAGGCGACTGTGCCTGAGCCGTTCTGGATGACGCCGTTGAAGGTGGCGGTCGAGCTGGAGGCCGGCGCCAGCGTGAGGGTCGAGGTGGTGCTGGCGGTGCTATTGGTCACTGTGCCGCCGCCGGAGAGCGAGCCGATCGTCGGCGAGTAGCTGTGCAGGTCCAGGACCCCGGTGGCACCGTTAAACGTAACAGCCGGCGAGTTCCCCAGGCTGGTGCTGCCGCCCAACTGGAGCGTGCCGCCGCTAATGGTGGTCGGCCCGGTGTAGGTATTGCTGCCGGTGAGGCAGAGCACGCTGGAGGCCATTTGGGTCAGGCCGCCGGTGCCAGTGACGGCGTTCGAGAAGGTCGACGAACTCGAAAGATCGAAGGCCAGCGTTCCGTTGTCGGTCACGCCGCTGGTATCGTTGATCGAGCCGGTGGCGCCGCCGTTGCCGATCTGTAAGGTGCCGCCGCTGGTTATCGTCGTCAGCCCGCTGTAGGTGTTGGCGGCGGACAGCACCAGGGTGCCACTTCCAGCCATGGTCAGCGCGGAGGGGCCCCCGCCGTTGTCCTGAATCACCGACCCCACCGTCATGTTGCCGGGGCCGGTGAATACCAACTCCTTGCTACTGCCGATAATCAGATTCCCGCCGGTAATGGTGGCGGTCCCCGACCCGTCGTTCATGATGCCGTTGAGGCTGAGCGAGTTGGCGGCGGAGGCGGTGATCGTGTTGGCACTGCCGGTGAACTGAATGGTATTCGCAGCCACGGCGGCCGCGAGCGTCCCCCCTCCGCTGGAGAGCGTGTAGTTGACCGTCCCCGTTGTGCCGGTCAGGCCGATCACACCCGAGGTAATGGGCGTCGCGCCAGTGTACGCTACGATCGTGTATGGCGCGCTGCCGCCGCTTGCGGCGGCATAGGTCAGCGACGTGCCGCTGCCGTAGGTCGCCCACGGCCCGAGGATGCCGTTGGTGTTCGCCCGCGTGGTGGTGATTGTGCCCGCGGTGCCGCTATTGAAGTCCACGCCGCCGCCGGTGTTCTGAACGATGCTCCCCAGGGCCAGCGTGTTGCCAGCGGAGGCGTTGACGCCCGAGAGCCCGGCATTGACGGTCAACCCTGCCACGGTCTGGCTGTTGCCGGTGCCGCCATTGGCCGTGGGGGCGTAGCTGAACGTGCCCCCGCCGACCGCCAGGGACGTGCTGGCGCTCAAGGAGCCGGTGAGCGAGAGGATGCCGCCATTGACGGCGGTTGGTCCAGTGTAGGTATTCATTGCGCTGAGGACGAGCGTGCCACTATCGGTCTTGGTTAGTCCGCCGGGCCCGGAAAGGGCGCCCGCGAAGGTCGCGGTATAACCGGCGGTGTCGACCGTGGCGTTGCCGCCGCTGCCGGTCAGCGTCATGGGCAAGGTGGTGGTGAATGAGCCGCTGGCCTGGAGCGTTCCGCCGCCGAAGTTGAAGGCGGCGGTCGCGTTCGACGAACCCGGACTTATGAAGGAGGTGATCAGAATTCCGCCGGTGAGGTTATAGGTCCCGATGCCAGTCGCACCACTGACACAGTCGCCGACAATGAGGTTGGGGGTCGTGTTGGTGCCGCCAGATTGATTGAAGGTGCCCGAGTAGTTCTACTGCGAGGATTACGGCCACTTACAGCGTACAAGGTTTTTCAGATAGATGCCCAATTGTCGCAGTTTCTTTCGCGTTCGCTTGATGTGGCATCGCCGTGCCGTCGCGTTGCGTTGTTGCCAGTGCTGGATTGTCTTCGCTGTCGCCTCAATCAATGCCGCGGACGCCCGGCCGCTAAGCCACCAACTCCGTACCAAGGATCCCACCGCGGTATGCACTTGGCACACGGTCAGCTCGGGATTTTTTTTCCCGCAGGTCCTCGCGGACGCGCAGTCAGGAACAGGTAGCTCACCGATGTCAGGATCAAGTGCCGTTTCAATCCCAGCCAGTGACGCCCCTCCCACTGATCGAGTCCGACTTCTTGTTTTTGGTCCTCGAAGCACCGTTCCACGCGCCAACGGGAGAAAGCCACCAACAACAAGGTTTGCACGCTCGTCTCCGGCGGCGCGTTGCTCACGAAGAACTTGATCTCCGTCGGGTCCAACGCATTGCGGGCTACCACCAGGTGCAGTCGCATCCCAGGCAGGCCCTCCTCGTCCTTGACCGTGATCCGAACGCGTTTCACCTCCCAAACCATCGGCCCCTTCTGGCCGTCCTTGACGCGATACCGCACCCATTTCTTGTCCCGCAGTTCCGGCGAGTATTTGAGCATGTTCTCGACGCTGATGGCCGGCCGGCTACCGGAGAGAATTCGAGGTGTCTTGCGGCCGCGTCCCTTGGCTCGCCGAAACGGTCGCTTGGTCACACGCGGCCCGTGGATCCAGCCGGTGAACGTCGTCGGCACCTCGCCCACAAAATGCTGCTCGCGACCGTCCATTTCCCGCAAAAACTCGGGTTTTCCGCCGTAACCCTCGTCGAACGTCTCCCAATCGAACGTCACGCCGTTGTTGCGGGCGCGGTCGAAAAGCTCCAGGGCAATCTTCCATTTCGGCCGATAGACCACGTCGTCGGGAATGCCCGCCGCGCGGCAGCGGGCGCGGTCGTTCGACCAGTCCTCGGGCAGAAACAACTCGCCGTCCAAGAGGCAGTGGAAATCGCCGGCGGTGTAGGCGAGAATGCACGGTGACGATGCAGTTTTCGGTCTTGCCGACGGTGCCGCACCACTGCCGCTTGACGCCGGGCGTTTTGTCCCCTTTCTTCACGTCGCTGGTTTCGTCGATGACGCCGACCGCATTGGGGCCCGCGTGGTCCCGTTTCACGATCTCTTGCAGGCGGTTTCGAGTGCGATCTTCTTCCCATTTGTATGTGGACAGGAATTCCTGCAAGTTTCGCGGGGGAATCCCAGCGGCCACCGCGATCGGCTCGCAGCTCTTCTCGCCGAGGTCGGACAACTGCCCTTCCACATAGGTGGAAAAATGAGCCCGCGTCCGCCGGTGGGCGAAACAATCGTCAAACTGTTTCAAGTAACGTGTCAGCATCGGTTTCAATCGGCGAATCTCTTCCGCATCCATGCCAAGCCCTCCGTGGTGGATGGCGGTAGTTTCGCCAAATTCGCTGAATTACGCAATATCATTCCTGCGCTGTAGAATTAGGATCAGGGAAACAATAACCTCCGGCTTTGTTGCCTTTCGCTCCGCGAAAGCCGCAACTTTCGCGGAGCGAAAGGCGACACTTATTGATTCCCCGATCCCTACGCCGCCCGACGCCCGTCCTGGCGGGCAACCTCAAGGGGCAACGTCACCTCGGAGACCCTTTTCCAGAGGACATGCCTGCCGGTCCCGTCGCCGTAGAAGTGGAGGAGATGACTTGTCTGCCGGGCGTTGAGGCGGCGAAGCGTATCGCGCAGACCGCATGCCGCAGCAGACCTCTTCGACAGGCGGCAAGGGGTCGTCGATGATCTGCATCCAGCCCTCCTCCTCGAACGCCGAGAGCACCGCCTCCTGGTTCCCGGCAGGCACCCGAAATTGCTTCACGATCTGGTCGCCGAGGTAGAGCGTGCGCGTCCCACTGGTCCCAGTGCGGCATGGCGGCGGCAACGGCGGGAGTTGCCGTGGATCCGCGGTGAAGCCGCAGCAGTGCCGGAACCGGCCACGCCGCGGCCAGCGCCGACCGTCCGGCGCCGGTAAGAATGAAGCAGGTCCTGCGCATGAAGGCCAGGCTCAACTCGGGCTGGAACCGCCGCGCGGCATCGGCCGGGCGGGTAACCTCACGGGCGTGCGCGGCGTAACTCCGTTTCACCAACCATCGCAGCGCACTCTTGCCAATCCCCAAAGCCAGCAAATCGCCGATCGCCACGGCGAAGTCCCAGGGATCGGACTTCACGTCGCGGGCCGAGTCCCACGCCGCCGCCAGTTCCGCCACGGCCGCCGAGCACTGCCTCAGCGGATCGGCGTCCGCTGGTCTGGTTGCCGGCCGTCTCCTCCGGTCGCTAGCCATGTGGCATCTCGGGTTGCCCAGCGTTTTCGAGGGGATTGGGGTTACCCCTAATGTAGCGGGGGTTTACAAAATCGTCAAGCAAGCTGTGGCCAAGGGGGGGTATCGCAGCCAAGGCGGGCACAGAATCGCCGGCGCCGACAGTGCGTGGGGCGGTGCAGGTTCCGCACACTTCTTCACCGGCTCCCGATACGGCTTGCCGTCCTGGTAAAGTTTCAGACGCTCGCGGTATGTTTCCATGTCGGCGGGCTTGGCGGCCATGACCAGCGCCTTCTGCTCGTACTCCACCGCTTTATCGAACTTCCCGGCCTCGGCGTAGGCGGCCGCGAGCGTGTCGAGGTAATTCCCGGTGTTCCACTTCGTCAGCTCGCAGGCCGTGGTGGCGTGGTCGACCGCCCGTGGGCCGTCGCGCCAATGCCCTTCGGGACAGGTTGCCAGGAGCCATGCCAGGCCGTTGTGGGCCTCGGCGTCTTCGGGGTTCAGTCGGATGGCCTCGGTGAAGTCACTGGTTGCCTTATCGTGTTGGCCCTTCGCCTCGTAGGCGACGCCGCGGTTGTTATACGCCTTGGCATATTTTGGATCGAGCCGGATCGCCTCCGTGTAGTCGGCGATCGCCATGTCGTACTGGCCCTTGTGGGTGTAGGTGAGGCCGCGGTTGCCATAGGCGAGGGCGTATTTCGGGTTCAGTCGGATGGCTTCGTTGTAGTCGGCCAGCGCCTTGTCGTACTCGCACATTTCGTGGTAGAGGCCGCCGCGGTTGTTATAGGCGTCGGCGAATTTTGGATCCGTGCGGATGGCTTCGTTGTAGTCGGCAAGGGCCTTGTCGCGCTGGCCCTTGTCGTGGTAGGCCCAGCCGCGGTTGTTATACGGGATGGGGTAGTTCGGGTTCAGTCGGATGGCTTCCGTGCAGTCGGCGATGGCCTGGTCGTGCTGGCCCTTGTTCTGGTAGGCCCAGCCCCGATTGCAAAATGCTGCGGCGAGTCTTGGGTCAAGGCGGATGGCTTCGTCGCAATCGGCGACGGCCTGGTCGAATTGGCCCATGTTCCCATGGAGGAAGGCCCGGTTGGACAGCGCCTCGGCAAACTCCGGGTCGAGCCGCAGGGCCTCGTTGAGGTCGGCCAGCGCCTTGGGGAATTCCCTCGCGTGGGCGTAGGCGCCGCCGCGGTTACAGTAGGCCCCGGCGTAACCGGGGTCGAGCCGGATGGCCTCGTCGTAGTCGGCCATCGCCTTGTCGCGCTGGCCTTTGTTCTGGTAAGCGGCGCCCCGGTTGCTATACGCCATGGCATTGTTCGGCTCGAGCCGGATGGCCGCGGTGAAGTCGGCGACGGCCTGGTCGAAATTGCCCTTTTTCTGATAGGTATCGCCGCGGAACATGTAGGCCTCGGCATGCTTCGGATTGAAGCGGATCGCCTCGGTCAGGTCGGCAAGCGCCTTGTCGTACTCGCGTCGCTGGTGGTAGCAGAAGCCCCGGCTGTAGTAGGCATCGGCATCCTTCGGGTCGACCCGGAGGGCGTCCGTGTAGTCGCGGATGGCCTCGGCATTCTTGCCTTGCCGCCAATAGCTGAAGCCGCGGTTGCAATATGCTACGGTGCACTTCGGGTTGAGGCGAATGGCCTCCGTGCAGTCGGCGATGACCTTATCGTCCTCGCCCCTTCTCCCATAGACGACGCTCCGGTCACAGTAGGCCTCGGCACACTTCGGGTTCAGCCGGATGGCCTCCGTGTAGTCGGCGATGGCCTGGTCGAAATCGCCCCGTTTCCGGTTGACGATGCCGCGCCGGACCAGCGCCTCGGCAGACTGCGGGTTGAGGCGAATGAACTCGGTGTAGTCGGCCGCCGCCTTGCCAAACTCGCCTTTCTTGTCGTAAATGACACCGCGCTTGTTGTAGGCGTCGGCGTCTTGCGGATCGAGGCGGATGGCCTCGGTGTAGTCGGCGATGGCGTGGTTGTTTTCACCCTTCTGCCCGTAGGCGGCGCCGCGGTTGCGATACGCCTTGCCGTATTGCGGATCGAGGCGGATGGCCTCGGTGCAGTCGGCGACGGCCTTGTCGTACTGGCCCTTGTTCTTGTAGGCGGCGCCCCGGTTGTTATACGCCTTGGCGTATTGCGGATTGAGCCGGACGGCCTCCGTGTAGTCGGCGATGGCTTTGTCGTTTTCGCCCTTCTTCGCGTAAGCGACGCCGCGGTTGTTATACGCCTTGACGAGTTTCGGATCCCTGCGGATGGCCTCGGTGTAATCCGCGATGGCCTTGTCGAGGTCGCCCTTCTTCCCGTAGGCACGGCCCCGGCCATAGTATGCCAGGGAATCTCTCGGCGCCAGCCGAAGCGCCTCGGTAAAGGCGGAAATCGCCGCGTCATAGTCCTCCTGCGCGTAACTGGCAAGCCCCTTCTGATAGGCTTCCGCCGCCGGATCGGCACTTGCCGCAACGCCGGGGAGCAACAGGATCGCGATCAACGCCGCCGCGGCGCACTTGCACGGATTCATGGCTTGGTCTCCCTATCGGACCGACGAGATGCCTTCATCCCCTCTCGGCGCCATGATACACCCTCCGGGCCACCGCCGCCAGCCGGTGGAGGCAGGCTGGATGCCGTTTTACGCAATGATTGCAATACTCGGCCATCCCGGCGCGCGGCCTCGCAGCCAACCGCTAGATTGCCGCCAATCGCTCCAGTCGGAACTGGCCCGGACAAACAAGGCCGCAGGGACCGGCAAGACGGGATGCCCTCGCCGGCAGCCGTAACGTAGATTTCCGCGGGGAGATGGATCTTCCTCGTGGTTTTCTCTCCCCCAATGCGAATCGAATTGGCTGCCTCCCCTCCCTTGAAGCGGGCTCCCCGCGGGCGTGCAGGACGCAAAATTTGCGTGGGACGCAAGTGCCTCCCACGGCAACGGGAAAGGTGGTGGCAGATGGCTCAATTTGTCGCGTTCGCTCCCCATGTTCAAGTCAGCGGCGAGGCGGTCCTTGCCGTGGTCGACGGGATGGGCCTGGCCAGGCAGAAAACGCTGAAGATCCTGGCGGACAACAACATCCACGACCCCAAACAGGAGATGTGGTATCTGCAACGGAACTGGTTGAGCGCCTTCCAGCAGGTCTCGGAAACCCTGGGAGAGGACGCCCTCTTGGCGATCGGCCGGAAGATTCCCGACACCGCCAAGTTTCCGCCGGAAATCGACTGTATCGAAAGAGCCCTTCAGTCGATCAACGTCGCTTATCACATGAACCATCGCGACGGCGACATCGGCATCTACGGCTTTCAGAGCACGGGGCCGAGATCGGCGCAGATGGTGTGCCGGAATCCCTATCCTTGCGTCTTCGATCAGGGCATCATCGAGGCCATGGCCATACGCTTCAAGCCGCAGGATTCCCCGGCGGTCTCGGTGCGACACGACGACTCGGCGCCTTGCCGCCAGAACGGCGCCGACTCCTGCACCTACCTCGTGACGTGGTAGGCAGGGGCAGGGCGGGCGGGGTAGATAATGCCACCCCAATCCCTAATCCCCAATCCCTAATCCCTCTCCTATCGCAGCGCCTCCAGCGGTTTCAGCCTTACGGCCCAGACGGCGGGGAGGAGGCCGCCGAGGATGCCCATCAGCCAGGGTGAGCAACAGGCCGCTGGCGATGATCGGCGCGTCGACGACCAGCTTGAGGACGACGAATTTTCCGCCGCCGGGGCCGTTGGCGACGACGCTGGTGGCCGACCAGCCGTCCACCAGCGAGCCCAGCAGGCAGCCCAGTCCGCCGCCGACCAGGGCGATCAGCAGCGATTCCAGCAGGAAGGAGACGAGGACCTGGCGGCGGTCATAGCCCAGCAGGCGGAGCACGCCGATGTCGGCGGTCCGCTGGCTGATGGCGGCGAACATGGTGTTCATCACGCCGAAGATGCCGCCGACGGCCATGATGGCGGCCACCACGATGATGCCGTAGAGAAATTGCTGGCTGGTGCCGCCGAGCGCGGCGAAGTAATCGGTCTCGACCTGGGCCTGCATGGCGGCCGTCTTGTAGCGGTTGGTGAAATAATCTTTGAGCTTCACGGCCGTGGCGGCGCTGGTGGCGCGGACGACCACCGAGGTATAGGTTTCCTTGCCGAACATGGGGCCGATCATGCCGCTCTTGGCCCAGATTTCGGAGTCGAACGTCGAGCCGGCCGATTGCATCACGCCCACCACCAGCCAGGTCCGCGTAGTCCAACTCGAAGCGGTCGCCGACGTCGAGCCGCTGGGGGTTGCGGGCGGCGGCGGCTTGGGCGGCGGGCTGCGAAGCGGCCCATCTCGCGGGCGATCCCCTCGCCGAGCACGACCTGGATGGCCGGCTGTTGGCGCAGCCTTGGCCGGGCCGGAGTGTGGCAGTCGCCGACGCTTCGCCGGGCAGTTCCTGCACACCCGCCTCGGAAAACCACTTGCCGCCGCGGATAGAGCGACAGGCCATGGACCGCGGCCGCCATCTTGGGATTTTCCATGCCGCGGATCTGGAGGAAGCGGCGTTTCGGCCGGCCCGGCGGGGCATCGGGAATCGGCTGGTTGACCAGCAGGTAGGTCTCCCGGCTGGCCAGGGGACGGCCGCCGGTGACCGCGGGCGATCCCCGGCTGATAATCGACGTCGCCGAGGTCCACCGGCTTCAGCGTGCTGAAGACCTCGTCGGTGGCCCCGTCGGAAAGGAGGATGACGTTCTCCGCGTGGCCCGAGGCCTGCGTCAGCCGGTACATGCCGTTGACGAAGGCCAGCATCACGGTCAGCAAGGCGACGACCATGGTGAAGGCCAGGGCGGTCATGGCGGTGGTCTTCCAGCGCACGGTGAGGTTGCGGAAGTTGTAGCGCAGCGGCACCTTGCCCAGCAGCAGCAAGGCCACGAGCAGCACCGCCGCGGCGCCGGCAAGAATCAGGATGGCCACGGAGACGTTCGACATGGGATTGCGTCAGGCCACTTTCGAGAAGACCTCGGCCACTTTGACGTTGCGGGCGGTCCAGGCCGGCACGAAGCTGCCCAGCAGGGCGGTGCCGGTGCCGATGCCGATTCCCCACCAGACGCGCGTCGCCGGGGACGTACATCGAATTGATGAGGCCGACGGGAAACTTGATGCCGCCCAGCACGTCGTTGATCAGCAGGTAGGTGAGCACCGGCGCTGGCCAGGCCGGCGACGCTGCCGATCGAGCAGGGCCTCGCCGAGCACCAGCACGAGGATCTGGCAGGGGCGGAAGCCCAGCACCTTGAGCACGGCCAGCTCGGTGCGCCGCTGGCGGACGCTGATGCTGATGGAGTTGGCGATCAGCAGCGACAGGCTGGCCAGCGCCGCGGGCACCAGCAGCCAGCGGACGCCCCAGATGATGTCGCGCAGCGCCGCCATCGACGTGGTGACCAGCGAGGCGAGCGTTTCGCACTTCACCGCCGGGTTGGTATAGTTGGGCGACGAGGCGATCTGGGCCGACGACGCGGTTGAAGGCCTCCTCGTCGGGCACCCGCAGCCAGACCAGGTTCAGCCGCTTGTCGGCCAGCGGGTGGGGCGAGTTGCCGGGCTTCAGTCCGTAGGCGTCGATCGCCTCGTTGAGGTAGTCGGCGTTCATGGCCGCGAAGGCGTCGTCAGCGCCCCGGCGGAAAGACGCCCACGATCTCGAACTCCAGGTCGATCCCCCGGTACATCTGGCCGTAGACGGTGAATCGCTCGCCGACGCGCTTGTTCAGCGCCGCCAGGCGGTCCTTTCCCACGATGATGCCGCGGCGATTGGCGATCAGCTTGGCCACCGCGGCGTCCAGCGGGCCGGCCTGCTCGGGAGGAATGTCCTCCAGTTCGTCCATCATGGTGCGGATCTTCCGCGGGTCCATGGCGATGGCGAAGACGATGTCTCTCCCGCGTCGTCGAGCCCTGCGTCGACGGTGCCGACGTAGAACTGCCAGGTCATCGAGTCCTGCGGCTGCACCCGCACGTCGCCGGGCCGCCGGGCCGCCCCTTCGGCCAAGGTGCGGGCGTAGCTCCACGGCATCTGGCTGGGAATCCGCCAGCGATCGGTCACGATCGCCTTGAAGTTCGTGCTCCGCTCCGTCGAGAAGTGGTCGAAAAACGCCAGCACCGACCACACCATGCGTGACCACGCACACCAACACCACCGTCCCCAGCGACGTGAGCACGGTCCGCAAGGGATGGCGGCCGACGTTCTTGGCGATCAGCAGGAGGTACTTCATGGCCGGGATAGGAGTTAGAAGTCAGGAGCTAGGAGTTACGAAGTTGGCATTAGGAATGGACGATGGCGTTTGCTCTCTTTCATTTTGCAATTTGCAATTTGCATTTTTCAATTTGCATTGTCTGACGTGACAACGGGCTGTCGGCAACGACGGAATGCAAAATGCAAAATGCAAATTGCAAAATGGACACGGTGACTCACGGTCGATCTCCGCCATTCCAACTCCTAACTTCTAACTCCTCGCTTCTCTCCAAGCGCCCCTTGTCCAGGTGCAGCACGCGGTCGGCGCGGCCGGCGGCGCGGGCATCGTGCGTCACCACCAGGACCGTCTTCCGCAGCGACCGGCACAACTCCGACAGCAGGTTCAGAATCTCCTCGGCGGAGTTGGCGTCCAGGTCGCCGGTGGGCTCGTCGGCCACGATGAGCGTCGGGTCGGTGACGATGGCCCGGGCGATCCCCACCCGCTGCTGCTGGCCGCCGGAGAGTTGCCCCGGGCGGTGCTTCATGCGGTCGGCCAGCCCGACCAGTTCCAGCGCCGTGAGCACCTGGCGGCGCCGCTGGAGCGCCGAGAGCGGCAGCAGCAGCAGGGGCAACTCCACGTTTTCATAGGCCGTCAACACGGGCAGCAGGTGGTAGAACTGGAAGACGAAGCCGAGGTGCCGGGTGCCGCCAGCGGGCCAGTTGCGATTCCGTCATGGCCGAGATCCGCTGGTCGCCCACCCACACCTCGCCCGCACTGGGCTGGTCCAGTCCGGCGATGAGGTTCAGGAGCGTGGTCTTGCCCGAGCCGCTGGGGCCCATGAGGACGAGGAACTCGCCCTCGGGCACTTCGAGCGTCAGGTCGTTGAGCACGTCGAGCCGTTCGCTGCCGCGGCGGAAGTATTTATGGACTCCCGCGATGCGAACGATCATGCCGTTGGGGTGCGGTTGGGTCATGGACGTCGGCTGAGGAACGACACGTTCACGCCCATCTCCGGCTTCAGATAGATCCCCTCCTCCTCGGCCGGCACCGCGACCTTCACCCGCACCGGCACCGCCCCCTTGGCCCGGTCGGCAATGGGCATCAGCCGCGACACGTAGCCCTCGTAGGTCCGCTCCGGGTAGGCCTCGGCGCGGATCTTGCACTTCTGGCCCTTGAACACCCGGGCCACGTCGCGCTCCTGGATCGACAGATCGACCTCCAGGTCGGAGAGGTCGGCCATCTCGCAGAGGCTGAAGGAGCCGTTGAAGGCGATGGGATTGACGACGTTGCCCTCCTCGGCGTTCTTCTTGAGGATGGTGCCGGAGACCGGGGCGCGGATCGTGCAGTTGTCCAGCCGCCACTTGTTCTTGGCCACGTCGGCCTCCATCTGCCGCAATTCGGCCCGGGCGTTGTCGATCCGCTCGATGCGCGGGACCGTCCTTCATCAGCTTCAGGGCGAAGCGGAGCCGCTCGACGCGGCGGAACATCGCCCAATACTGGCTCTCGGCCACTTCGTAGTCCTGCTGCGAGATCGCCTTGCTGCGGCAGCAGATCCTTGGCCCGCTGGTATTCGGTCTTCAACTGTTCCAACTGCGCCTCGCACTCGGCCAGCTCGGCCTTGCGCCTCGGAGATTTCTTCCGGGCGGTTGCCGCGCTCGGAGTTCCAGCAGGCGTTGCCGGGCGGCTTCCACGCAGGCCACGGCGTGCTCGTAGTCGGCCCGATAATCGGTGTCTTCCAGTTCCGCCACCACGTCCCCCTTCTTCACCCGCATCCCCTCTTGGATGGGCAGCCGGACGATCATGCCGTTGACCTTGGGGCTGACGAGAATCTGGTGCACCGGGATGATGTAGCCCTTGGCCTCCAGGGCCAGGGCGCCGGAGTCGGCCGTTTCGGCCGCCGGGGCCAGGTTGGCGGGCGATTGGGGCGGGGGATCGGCCGCCGGGCGGGCCCGCTCGGAATGCGGCGCAATCGCGAAATAGCCGACCACGATCAGGGCCGCGGCCAGCAGCAGGCAGAATCGCCCAGGGCAACAGCCCGCGGAGCGACCGCTCTTCGGCCGGCCCTTCCGGCAGCCGCAGGGAAAGCACCCGCTGGCTCAGCAGTCCCGGCGCATCGCCGTTGGTCTGGCCGTTGGACCGGGCCGTTGGCCTCGTCGGCAAGGTGGGGTTTCGGGATGTTGTGCGACTGGCTGACGCTCACGGCCGCCTCTCTCTGCCGCCAAGTATGGAACGCCGACGACAGCTAACTCCATTATGCCAGAAAGCCGGGCGTTTGGCTAGTGCTTTAGGGTGGGATGCAAAGAATGGGGGCTTTGGGAAACCGCCGGCCGCCGCTACCACTACGGCTTGTTGTGGTGGCGAATGATGCGGCCTTCCACCAGGTAGACCACGTCTTCGGCGATGTTGGTGGCCAGGTCGGCGATCCGCTCCAGGTTGCGGGAGACCGCCAGCAGGCGGAGGTAGGCCCGCACCAGGTCGGGATGCTGGGCGATCTGGCCCTCGATCTCGATGCGGCTCTGGTATTTCATCTGGTCGACCTCGTCGTCGCGGCGGCACACCTCGGTGGCCTGCTCGGCGTCCATGTTGACCAGGGCGTCGATGCTGTCGCGGAGCATGGCCTGCGTCTTGTCCCACATGGCCCCCAGGTCGAAGCTGACTCGACCGGGGGTTCGCCGATCAGGGCGCGGGCCTTGTGGGCGATGTTCACCGCCATGTCGCCGATCCGCTCCAGGTCGTTGTTGATCTTCAAGGTGGCGATGATCAACCGCAGATCGACGGCCACCGGCTGGTAGAGCGCCAGGGCCTTCAGACACTCCTCTTCCACCTCGATCTCGCGATGGTCGATGTCCAGGTCGCGCTGCTCGACCTCGCGGGCCAGGGCCTCGTCGCGCTCCAGTACCGCCCGCAGCGCCATCTCCACCTGGTCTTCCACCAGGGCGCAGAGGGAGAGGACGTGCTTCTTGAGGTGGTCGATTTCGCGTTGCAGGTGGGCCGACATGATTTGTCCCCGGCAGTGAGCAAGAAGTCCGGCTTTACAGTAGGTCATCTTGGCCGGCCTGTCAAGGGCGATGGCCCCCGGCGCGACACCTGGACGCCGCCCTCGGCGTCAACTATATTGAAGGGCAGCGAGCCGCGGGGTTTATCCCCGCGGTTGCCCGTGGGGTGCCACTGGCTTCGCCAGTGCCTGTGGGCGACCTGCCCGGCCGGGCACTGGCAGAGCCAGTGGCACACGCGTCACCAAATCGCAAGCGAGGAACTTCCATGTGCGGGATCGTCGGTTACATTGGCTCTCGGGAAGCGATCGACTACCTGTTGGGCGGCCTGCGACGCCTGGAATATCGGGGCTACGACAGCTCCGGCGTGGCCGTCATCAACGACCGCGGCGAACTGGCCGTCTGCAAATCGGCCGGCCGCATCGAGCAGCTCGAGGCCCGTCTGGCCAAGTCGCCCCTGCAAGGCCGCACCGGCATCGGCCATACCCGCTGGGCCACCCACGGCGTGCCTACCGACATCAATGCCCATCCCCATCTGGGAGGGGACGGCGTGCTGGCCGTTGGCCCATAACGGCGTGATCGAGAATTTCCAGACCCTCAAGCAGGTCCTGCAAGGCGAGGGCTACCAGTTCCAATCGGCGACCGACACCGAGGTGATCGGCCACCTGATCGCCAGTTGCCTGAAGCGGCAGCCGCCGGTGGAGGACATGGCGGCGGCCGGGTACGGACCGCTGGTCGCTGCCGTGCAGCACGCCCTGGCGCAGCTCCACGGCACCTACGGCCTGGCGATCATCTTCCGCGACTGGCCCGAGGTGATGATCGCCGCCCGGCTGGGCAGCCCGCTGGTGGTCGGCGTGGGCGCCGGCGAGCACTTCATCGCCAGCGACGGCTCGCCGCTGGCCGGCTTCACCGACAAGATCGTCTACCTGGCCGACAACGAGCTGGCGGTCATCACGGCCGACTCGCTGCGGGTGATCCATCGCGACCAGGGGAACGTCAATCACTGCGTCCACGTGCTGGACATCGAGTCGGGCGAGATCGGCCGCGGCGATTATCGCCCATTACATGCTCAAGGAGATCTTCGAGCAGCCCGAGTCGGTGGAAAACGCCATGCGCGGCCGGCTCGACACGGACGCGGCCACGGCGAAGTTCGGCGGCCTGAACATCAGCCCCCAGCAACTCCGCTCCATCGATCGCTTCGTGATGACGGCCTGCGGCACCAGTTGGCACGCCGCCCTGGTGGGCGAATACCAGATCGAGGCCCTGGCCCGCCTGCCGGTCGAAGTCGAATATGCCAGCGAACTCCGCTACCGCAATCCGCCGCTGGACAACAACACCCTGCTGTTCGCCATCACGCAAAGCGGCGAGACCGCCGACACCCTGGCGGCCCTGCGGGAAATGAAACGCAAGGGGCACGCCAGCCTGGGCATCTGCAACGTCGTCGGCAGCACCATCGCCCAGGAGTCCGACGGCGGCATCTACCTCCGCGCCGGACCGGAGATCGGCGTGGCCTCGACCAAGGCCTTCACCTCGCAGTGCACCGTGCTGGCGATGCTGGCCCTCTATTTCGGGCGGCTGCGCCACCTGAGCGTCTCTGCCGGGCTGCGGATCATCAAGGAGCTGCAGGAATTGCCGGAGAAGGTCCGCCAGACGCTCCAGTGCAACGATACCGTGAAGCGGATCGCGGAGAAGTACGCCGCCTGCAACAACTTCCTCTACCTGGGCCGCCAGTTCAATTTCCCCACCGCCCTGGAGGGCGCGCTGAAGCTGAAGGAAATCAGCTACATCCATGCCGAGGGCTACCCGGCCGCGGAGATGAAGCACGGCCCGATCGCCCTGGTGGATCGCAAGACGCCCAGCGTCTTCCTCATGCCGCACGGCCAGGTCTACGACAAGGTGATGTCGAACCTGCAGGAGATCAAGGCCCGCGGCGGCCCGATCATCGCCGTGGTGGGCGAGGGAGACACGGAGGTGAGCCGGGCTGGCTGACGACGTGATCGAGATTCCCGCCGTGGCCGAGTTTCTGCAACCGATCGTGACCGTGATTCCCTTGCAGCTATTGGCCTACTACATCGCGGTGACGCGGGGCTGCGACGTCGACAAGCCGCGGAACCTGGCCAAGAGCGTGACGGTGGAGTAGCGGCAGCACAAGCGAGCCGCGGGGTTTATCCCCGCGGTTGCGTGGCGCCGCCGGAAAACCCCGCTTGATAGCGCCGCCAAACCGCCGGGATAAACCCGGCGGCTCGCTGGGAGGGGGAACAATGGGCCGGCGACAATTCACAGTCCGAACGCTGTTGGTCTGGATGGTCGTGTTCGCCTTGCTGTGCGGGGCCCTTTCGGCAAGCGGCGTGCCGCTGCCGCTCTTCGTCATACTGTTTTCGTTGGTCGCCGTGGTATGGCTCGCAACGTTGTTCTGCCCGCCGCGCGTCGCGTGCGGCATCAGTGTCGGAATAGGCACAATTTTGGGAGTGCCCGGCGGTATCGCAGTGATTCAGCCTTCCAGAAGCCCTGGACCCTCCTTGGGCGAACAGGTCTTCCTCGCCGTCGTTATTGTCATGTTTTTTGCCGCGTTCGGGGTTAGCCTCTATGGCGAATCGTGTTTGTCAACCGCCTCATCGAGCGGGATGACGACCGTGACGAAGGCGACGCAGGGCAGGACCGCGGCGGTTCCGACGGCTGACGCCGTAGGTCGGGGCACACTTCCAATCTCCGCTGGCGTAGGTTATGCTTAAGCATGATGAACCGGCTGGTGCGAGCCGCGGGGTTTATCCCCGCGGTTGCCCGACCCCGCCAAACGCCCGGCCGGTAGCACACGCCACCAAACCGCCGGCATAAACCCTTAAGTTTACCCACATCTTTGTCGTTGGAAGGCGGTCGTAATGTCAACCATCGCTTGAAGTTTGGTCCACCCGCGCCACAAAATGAGCCAACCGGGCGGATGATCGTGCTTGCGGTTCTGGTGGCCGCCCAGCCGGGCCAGGGGGTAGTAGAACTCGTGCACCGTCAGATCAGTTCGCATCTTCTTGTAACGCCACAGGGCGAGCACGGTGACAAATTCCACCGGCAGCAGTTCGCTCGCCGGGCCGCTGCTGCGCGTCCGGTCGACGGCTGGCGTTACGCAGGTTCAATAAAAACAGCGCGATCACCGACAGCAACGCAATGACCGGCTGCAATCGCTCCTCGTTGCTGAATTGCATATCCTCGATGTTCGCCCCCGTCTTCATCGCCTTGTGATACTCCTCGATGATCCAACGACACTCGTACCAGAAAATCCGTTCCCGCGCATCTTCCACATTGCGTACCGGTACGTTGGTCAACAGAATCCATTCCACCGGCTCCACACCCTCGGGCGGCTTGATCTCCCGCACGCAAATTACCCAGGCTTTCAGCGGCACCCCGCGAACCTCGCCGCGCGGCTGCCGGGGAATCAACAACGTGACCTCCGCCCAGGCAATGCCGACCGTCGCGACGGCGCCGCATGCTTGGTGGTGGCGGGCACCTCTACCGTCTTGGTATCCGTCGGGGGCAAGGCCCGCACGTAGTCGTGCAACTTCGTTTCTCCCCTGTTTTCCAGGGCGATACAGCGATTATGCTTCGATCGCACGAGGTACGATTTCACGGCGGATTCCTGGTAGTCGATGAATTCCAGGAGATCGGCCCCCCGATCCGCGACTTCCACCCAGCGCCGGCCCGGCGGCGCCGCGGGAATGGTCTTGCTGGCGTGCTTCCACATCCGCGACTCGCGATCCGGACGCTCGCGACATTGCTTTCGCGTTTCCTTCTTGGGGGCCTGCGGACGCTTGATCAACTTCTGGTAGGCCAGGCCGAGGACTTCCCGCGTCTCGGCGACGATGGTGAGCGTGTTGTGGACCAGGTAACCGCGGCCGTTCCCGTCGCCGATCCGCCCCAAATCCTTCAGCGAGTGCAACCCGCTGTAGTCGAGTTCCGTGCCGTCATGGATGTGGAGGACCGTACCGGACGCCTCGGCCGCCAGTCGCAAGGTCCGCTCCCGCGACGGCGCCAGCACCGCCTCGTGCGTCACCTCGTCCCTGGCCGCCAGCCGGTACAGACCTTTCAGACCGGCGGGGTCGCTGAGCTTGTCCGGGAGCGTACCCCCGGGATGTTTCACCATTCGATCAGCCACTTGCACCAGTCGCCGCGTTCTGCGCACATCGCCCAATTCCGCCGAACCAAAATGCAGCTCGCCGAAACTACGCTCCAACACTTGCCGGTCGTCCATGACCCTCATCCTTTCGCTAAACTGAGCCCGGGAAATCCTTTCCGTCCGGTGGAGTATAGCAGAAGATGTGGGTAAACTTAAGGCATAAAGCCGGCGGCTCGCTGCTTCCTTCCCACCTTGAATCGGAGAATTCGCAACATGACACGCTCACCCTGCCTCGCAATTGTTCTGTTCGCCCTCGGCATCCTGCTTGCCCAGCCGGCCAGTGCGGCGCCGGCCAACTATGCCCGGCCCTGCCAGCCGGTGGTCAAGCCGGCCTTCCTGCCCCTGCCGGTCGGCAGCGTCGAGCCGGCGGGCTGGCTGCGGGATTGGGCCGTGGCCGCCCGGCAAGGCATCACCGGCCACCTCGACGAATATCACTCCGTCTATCACGACGCCTGGAAGGGCCCGGGGGTCCAGGGCAACGGCATGGGCCCCGACGGCACCGGCTGGCCGCTGGAACAGTGCTCCTATTGGCTCGACGGCGCGATCCGGCTGGGCCTGATTCTGCACGACGAGTCGCTCATCAAGAAAATCCGCGCCCGGTTGGACCCCATCGTCGAGGGCGTGAACAAGGCCGATCCCGGCGCCACCTTCATCTACTGGAAGAAAGGCTACAAGCCCCAGGGCTTCAACAGTTGGGCCCATTCGCAGATGGGCCGCGCCCTGGTGGCCCTCTACCAGGGCACCGGCGATAAACGCGTGCTCGACGCCCTGGTCAAGGTCTATGCCGACTATCCCGCGAAGATGGGCGAGATCGACTTCAACGACGTCCGCGGCGTCTGCAACCTGGACGCCATGCTGGAGACCTATTCCTACAGCGGCGACCGGCGGATCCTCGACCGCGCGCAGGCGGCCATCGCCCAGCCCGAGGTGGCCAACGTGCTGCGCCTCTGGCGCCTGGGCAACGTCAGCCCCGGCCACACGGTCATCCTCTGCGAAAACATCCGCTTGCCGGCCTTGGTCTATCCCTGGACCGGCGACCGCAGCCAGCTTCTGGCCACGCTCAACGCGTTCCGGTGGCTGGAGACGAACAACATGCTCCCCTACGGCGTCCCCTCGGGCCAGGAAAACGTCTGTGGCATCGGGGCCTTCCGCAAGACCGAGACCTGCGACGTGACCGCCTATCTGCTGTTGACATCCTGGCTCTATCGCATCCAGGGCGACGGCGATTGGGGCGACCGCATGGAGCGGGCCTTCTTCAACGCCGCCGCGGCCCCCATCGCCCGCGACTTCAAGACGATGTGCTACTACCAGTCGCCCAACCGCATCGGGGGCCAGACGCTGCCGCAATTTCTCAACGGCGGCGGCGACACGAACTGGCTGCGGTTCAGCAAGCTGGGCTTTCCCAATGTCCTCTGCTGCGTGGGGGCCTGCAACCGCATCCTCCCCTATTACATCCAGCACATGTGGATGGGCACGGAAGACAACGGGCTGGCGGCCACGCTCTACGGCCCCTCGACCGTCTCGGCCTTGGCGGGGCAGGGGGTGCCGACGCGGCTGACCACCACAACCAACTACCCCTTCGACGAGACGATTCGGATTGCCGTCGACCCGGAGAAGGACGCGGAATTTCCCCTCTACCTGCGAGTGCCCGCCTGGTGCAACCAGCCGCAGATTACGGTCAACGGCGAGAAGTCGCCGACGGCGACCTGCGTGAAGGGCTTCGTGAAGGTTGCCCGCCGCTGGTCCAAGGGCGACGTGGTCGAGCTGCGATTGCCGATGGCCCCGCGGGTCGAGCGCGGCTATGAGACCGAGTTCCCGGCCGCCAACCGCCAGTATTACCAGCGCGAGCCGGACGCGGTCTTCCAGCTTCGCCGCTTGCCCTATGCGAGCGTAGTTTACGGGCCGCTCTTGTTTGCGTTGCCGATCCGCGACATCGATCCCAATACGCCGGCGAAGGGCGCCAAGTGGCAATACGCGTTGGACGTTGAGGCCTGGAATGCGGCCCACGCCATCCAGGTCGAGCGCAAGGCGATGCCGGCCCATTGGGACTGGCCCTTGGACGGCCCGCTGGTCTTGACCGCGCCGGCCCGGTCGATCGATTGGAAACCCAGCGACGCCCAGCCGTTGCCCAATGGGCCGGTTGTGGGCACGTCCTCGGAGACGATCCGGCTGGTGCCCTACGGTTGCACGAAATTCCGCATTTCGATGTTCCCCGTGACTCCGCGGATGGTGAACAACTAGCCAGCGCGCCGAGCGAGCCGCGGGGTTTATCCCCGCGGTTTCGCTGCGCTGCGACAGATCGTGGCCGTGTGCCACTGGCTATGCCAGTGCCTGTCGCCCAGCGGTTCAGGAAAACACTGGCAAAGCCAGTGGCACACGCGCCGCCCAACCGCCGGGATAAACCCGGCGGCTCGCTTACCGTGCCACCCGCGTGGCCAACTCCTGCGGCTCGATCCGCGGCGAATGGGCGCCGCAACTCTCCGCGGTGGCCACGCTGGGCTCCGGCAGCGGATAGAAACCGAACTGGCAGAGCAAATCGAGCTTCGGCAAGACGTTACCCGCCAGGTCGATGTGAAAGAAGCCCGGGAAGAGGTCCGGATTGTCGAGGATGAGTTGAAAATATTCCCGAATACCGCTCGGGCAGTTCGATCCGCCCGCCGCGACAGACCTCGTGGCCGGTGAAGACGAACTCGGGCAGGAGATAGGGGCAGAACTCCAGCGCAGCCCGGCCGCTCCATTGGCGGTAAATCTCCGTCTGCGGCAGCAGCGACAGCAGGCTGGGCAGGATCCGCGCCCCGAGCATGCGGAACGAGACCATCTGGAAGAGCGACTGCCCGAAATCCTCCATCGTCTCGAAAGGGAAGCCCCAGACGAAGAAGGCGTCGACCCGCGGGAAGATCGGGATCGCCTTGGGCACGACCTCCAGCGACTGGGCCGCGGTGAAGCCCTTCTTGATCTGCCTGGAGCACGCGGTCGGAGCCCGACTCGATGCCGAAGCGGCAGCTCGACGCAGCCGGTGGCGGCCATCGCCCGCATCATCTCCTCGTCCACCAGGTTCACCCGGCCGAAGGCCTTCCATTGCACGTTGAGCCCGCGGCGGTCCAACTCGTCGCAGAACCGCATCACCTGCGGTTTTCCGGAAACGAAGAACTCGTCCTGGAAGAGAAACAGGTCCACGCCCGCCGCGCGGTGCAGGAACTCCATCTCATCGACGATGTTCCTGGGGCTGCGGCTGTAGCTTTCCAGGTTCCACACCGGGGCGACCGAGCAGAAGGTGCAAGGGTAGGGGCACCCCCGGCTGGTCATCATGCCGTAGCCGGCGTAACGCTTCAGTTCCACGCGCTGGAACGCCGGGAAGGGGATCGAGTCCAGGTCGGTGATCCGCTCCCGGTCGGGCGTGTGGACGATGCGGCCGTCGCGGCGGAACGAGATGCCGCGAACGCCGGAGAGGTCGCCGCCGCGGCGGAGGGCGGCCAGCAGCTCCGGGCCGGTCCGCTCGGCCTCGCCGCGCGCAGATCACGTCGATCCAGGGGGCCCGCGTGAGGACTTTTTCCTCGACCGCCTTGGTGCCCACGCCGCCCAGTACGAGCGTGCGGTCGGGATAGCGCCGGCGGAGGGCCCGCATCGCCAGCATCGTGAACGGCAGCAGGTTGGCCATGCAGGAGAGGCCGATCACCGGCGCCGGGTCGGCGAGGAAATCGAGGAAGACGCCCATGTCGAAGGGCTCCTCCGACTCAACGCACTGGTAATCGCGGAAATCGACAGCGAAGCCGGCGTCTTCCAGGGCCCGCGTCAGGTAGAGTGGCCCCAGCGGGACGTGCAGCTCGCGCTCCACCTCCTCGCCGTAGCGCATGAAGAGCATGTTCAGGTTGACCAGGGTGATGTCGGCGGTCACGGGCCACTCCTGACGGCGTGGAAGGACTTTGCGACGCAATACTGGCCCGGCGATTTCACTGCGCGGGCGGGTTCAGGTTCGGGATGCCCGGACGAATGCCGCCCACGGACGGATGGTGAGGCGGCGGCTTGGGCGGCACCGGTTCGGGCTCATCCGGGGTGCTATCCGGCGGCGGTGGCTGCACAGGCTTGTCTGGCGGCGGCGCCGGCGGCTTGTCTGGCTGGATGCCCCTGGTCGGCGGCGGTGGCGGCGGAATAGGCGGCTTGTCCGCCGGGATGCCCCTCGAGTGCTCGATCCGATCTGGCCGCTCGGGCGGCCGGCTGCCTCCTGCCGGCGGCGGCACTTCCTTGGAGCAACTCGTCGTCATCAGGCCGATCGCGGCCAGCATGGCGGCCGCGGCCTGGCCGAGGAACACGCGGCGGTGCTGCTGCGGCACGGTCGTTTGCGCGATGATCGCTGCAAGCTGCCCGGCTGGCGTGGCGGCCAGCATCATCGCCTCGGCCGGCTCCAGGGCCAGGCCGATGCTGGCGGCGGCCGCCGCGCGGTCGCGGAGCAGCAGGTCCTTGAACGCCGGATCGATCGCGGCCTTCTTCAAGAGGACTTCCATGCCGCGGGGGATGTCGCCGATGGGCTGGCCGCTGCCGGGTGGCCGCCCGCCGACAATCGTGGTGCGGACCGCCGGCTGCTCGGCCGGGCGGTCGGCGCGGAACTGCGGGCCGGAGGGTTCTTCACGTCCGCTCATGGGCTTCTCCTTTGCGGAAACGGTGTCGAACGTCAGGGGGACTGGGAGGCAGTATACACGATTTTGAGTTTTGAGGGTAGGTGGATCGGGGCCACGAGCGAGCCGCGGGGTTTATCCCCGCGGTTGCCCGGCATTGTCGGAAAACGCCGCTAGAGACGCCGCCCAACCGCCGGGATAAACCCGGCGGCTCGCTGGGGGGCCTTGCCACATCGCCGCCGCGCGGCCAGAATAGGCCACTGGCCGCTGAACGACCCCCTGGATCACCGAAGGAGCATTCGTGAGCGGGATTCCCGTCTTGATTGCCGAAGGAGATTGCATCGCCCGCGCGTGGGAAAACGCCATGCTGGCGCTGTTCGCCGGCGGCTGCGACGTGCGGACGCAGTACGACAAGCCCGGCGACCTGCCCAGCAAGGACGCCACCATGATCATCACGGTCCACGAGCCGCTGACCGAGCCGATGATCCATCGGGATTTTCCCGGCGGGCCGGAAGAGCTGCAGGAATACGTCATGGAGGTCTGCGAGGGGATCAAGGACCATTGCGTCCGCGACGCCCGCGACCCGGCCGACACCCGCTGGGAATACACGTATCATCAGCGGCTCTTCGCCTACGAAGTGCCGACGCTTCCGGCCGTGGACCAGATCGAGCAGCTCTGCCGAAAACTGGCCGAGACGCCGTATACGCGGCGTGCCCAGGCCGTCACCTGGAAGGTGTGGGAGGATGCCGGCTGCTACGATCCGGCCTGTCTGCAAAGCGTCTGGTGCCGGATCCTGGAGGAGGAGGGCACGCCGCGGCTGAGCATGAACGTCCGCTTCCGCTCCAACGACGCCTACAAGGCGGCCTTCATGAACATCTTCGCCCTGGTGCAGTTGCAGTCGCGGATTGCCGCCCGCGTGGGCGAGCTTTCCGGGCGGCCGCTGGCGTTGGGCCGCTATTGCCACGTGGCCGACAGTTTTCACATTTACGGGTCGAATCTGGCCGAGTTTCGCGGGCGGTTTCTGGGGGCGGTCGAGAAACGCACGTTTGACCAGCGGACGATGCGTTATGAGGGGGGGCTTGCGCGAGTTGATGGACGAGGCCCGGCCCGCGATCCTGGAAAAGGCGCGGAAGATGGGGCGGCAATGTTCTTAGTTCTTAGAACTTAGGCAGCGAGCCGCCGGGTTTATCCCGGCGGTTGGGCGGAGCGGCCGGAGAATCTTCATTTTTCGGGCCTTCCGCGAAACCGCCGGGATAAACCCGGCGGCTCGCTACGGCTCGCTGCGCGGGAAAAAGGCTATTGGAGCGGGGGCGGGTTTTTCGTATCATCCGCCCTATGACCCCCCAGGATGTGCTCCGCGCCGTGACTGAAGCGGAAATTGGCCGCGAAATCATCCGCCTCGTCCCCCATTGGTACGAGGCTGAGTGCGGTCCCGAGCGCTACTCGGTCCTGGTGGGGGAGTATACCGCCCATTTCTGCAACCATCGCAAGCTCACGCCCAACCTCAGCGCCTTTCTGGCCCGCATCTGCGCCCGCACCCGCGAGCTGCCGATGGAGTATTTCGTCAATTTTCCCAGCCTCATCGACGTTTTCCTGGAGAGTTGTGCGATCGACTGGCTGCGGATGCACTCCGCCGCCACCGACTGGGCCCGGCTGATCAAGTACCTGGAAACGGTGGCCCGGCGGACGTACGAGAATCAACCGGTGTCGTTGAACCTGATCATTCGCACCGGCAACGGGGTGGGCGACATCTCCGCGCCGCGGTTGCAGAAATTTTTCGACCAGCTTGCCTCCTCGCCCTTCTCCTACCTGGCCGTGGACGGCGACCTGCGGCTGATGCACTACGGCGAAGTGGAATGGCCGCAGTTGGAGCAGGGCTGCAACGGCAAGTTTCATCCCGAGTTTCTCCACCCCATCCACAGCATCATGGATGAGACGGACATCTCCGCCCACCTCACCGCCCAGGGCGACCTGATCATCATGAACAAGGCCGGCCTGCTGGCCACGCGGCGGAAGCGCAAGTGGAAGATCTACGACGTCCGCACCTTCCGCAACGGCCTTTCCTACTGCCTGGGCAATCCCCACGTGGGGGCTAACCTCTTCGAGGTCGTCTTCGACCTCAGCTTCCGCCGCCAGGGCTCGCTGCTGATCTATGACCCCGAACACCGCATCGCCGAGCGCGTGCTCAACCCGGAGAGCATCATCTTCGCGGAGGGGCAAGGCGATCTGACCGCGCCGCCCCAGACGGCCTGCGGCCAGACCCTGATCGGCCGCTCCATCGAAGACATCGCGGTGGGCAAGCGGACGGGCTCGCTGAAGGGCAAGCGGCGGCTCATCGAGATGGCCTGCGTCGACGGCGCGGTGGTGTTCGACGACAATCACCTCCTGGCCGTCGGCGCCCTGGTGCGTTCGCATCCCAGCGTGGGCAACCAGTTGGGCGCCCGCACCACGGCCGCCCGCTCGTCGTTCCTTTGGGGCGGCGCGGCCGATCAAGGTCAGCTCCGACGGCGACGTCACCGTCTACTTCAAAAGCCGCGACGGCGACGCGGAGTGCGACGCGGTGATGAATTTCCTTTGAGCGGCCGCGGCTGCCGATCAAGCCGTTCTGCAGGGCCTGAATGCTGTTGACGTGGATGAGCGCGACGTGGACGATGCGGTCGGTCTCGGGATCGACGATGGCAAGCCGGTTCCTGCCGATCGCCAGCACCTCCGGGTGTCGCACCTGGAATGCCTCTCCATTGGACAATCGCAACTCGAACGGCTCGAACGGCCGCCGGTTCAACCACTCCCGGATCGTTTCCGCGTTCATTAGCGCCCCTTTCCACAGGATTGTTTCGTATGCCCGGCCGCTAAGCGGATTGCAGCGTCTTGACGCTCGCAATGTGCAGCAACGGACAGATGACCATGCGGTCGTCGGGAAGGGCGATTAGCAGCCGCGACTTGAGCAGAAGCGCCATTTCCGGATGCCGGACTTCGTGCTTCTCACCGTTGGTCAACCGCAACTCGAACGGCTCGAAGGGTTGCCGCGACAGCAGTTCCCGCATGGCTTCGTGATTCATCGCAGTGCACCTTTCCACGGGGATGTTTTATTTACGTGTCCCGCCTCAATGACAATTATACCACCGCCCCCGCGGATCGGTACGTGGGCCGCTTAGGATCAGGGAAACAGTAACTTCCGACTTTGTTGCCTTTCGCTCCGCGAAAGCGCAACTTTCGCGGAGCGAAAGGCGACATTTGTTGATTCCCCGGTCCTTAAAGCTTCTGGATCCTGAGAAACACCACGAGCATGGCCAGCGAGAGGAAGAAGCAGAGCGGTGCGATAAACAGCCCGCGGATAAACTCGCCCTGGAAGATCGCCAGGACCGAGCCGACGACGCAGAGCAGGCAGAAAAGACCCGCCGCCACCGCCCCGACCATCAAGGCGATCTCTGCCCAGACGGAGTAGGCGATGCCGCTGCGCTGGGCGGCCGAATCCGGCTCGGACGGGAAATCGTAGCCGCAATGCGGACAGACCGCGTCGCGGTCGAACATGTCGCCTTTGCAGTTCGGGCAGTATTTCATGGGCGGCATTCCTCACTGACCTGCAGGAGGGAAGGCTCTTACTCCGATAATAGCGGGGTCTCGACGATCTCGAACGCGCGGGCGATTTCGGGCGGCACGCGGTGGGGCTGGCCGGTGGCATAGTCGATGAAGGCCCATTTGGTCTCGGCGCTGGCCAGCACCACGCCGTCGGCCTTGCGGAGGATGTGGTAGCGGCGGACCGAGGTGACCCGCTTGAACGTAGCCACCCAGGTCTTGACCGTGATCTGGTCGCCGGCCCGCGCGGGCTGATGATACTCGATGGTATGCGAGCGCACGACCCAGCCCAGGCCGAGCCGCTGGTAGGCCGCGGGGGGCCAGCCTTGGGCGGCGGAATGGGCCAGCGCGGCCGCCTGCATCCAGGCGACGTAGCAGACGTTGTTGGCGTGTCCCTGGGCGTCGATCTCGTCGTCACGCACGGTATGATCGTAATGGAAGATGGCGGGCATGTGCTCTCATTGTAACCCGGAAAAGCAAGAGAGGGAACGGCAGATAAACACGGACACAACCCCACTCAACCAACTGCGCGATCCGCGTTCATCCGCGGTTCCCTCTCTTGATCTTCCGACCGGTGAACGGTTGCCACGAGACCCGCTTGGCGTCGATCCGGGATTCCTGTATACTCGCTGTCACGCGAAAATGCCCCGCTGGACGACAGCAGACATCGGCGACGGTCCGACGCGACCGGCCAGGAGAAGCATCCTTTGCGCTCGATCCGTTGGACCATTGCCCTTCTCATCACGGCCGCCGCTGCCATCGCTTACCTCGACCGGCTGGCGCTGACTCCGACCTGGGAGGCCATTCGGCACACCATACGGCTTTCCGACAACGACTTCGGCACCCTGCAGTCGCTCTTCTTCTGCGCCTATGCCCTGATGTACGTGGGCGGTGGCACGCTCACGGACCTGCTGGGCACGCGGCGAGGGTTCCTGCTGCTGGTGGTCTGCTTCTCGCTGGCTTGCGCCGGTCACGGCCTGGCCGCAGGGTTTTTCACGTTGGCGGCCGCCCGACTGATGCTGGGCCTGGCGCAAGGCGGAGTCTTTCCGGCGGGGAGCAAGGCCGTGGCCGAGTGGTTTCCGGCCCGGGAGCGCGCCACCGCCATGGGGATGTTCAACGGCGGCAGCGCGATCGGCCTGATCGCCGCCGCGCCGGCCGCGGCCCTGGTGTTGCGCCATGCCGCCGTGGCCTTGGGTCTTTTATCTCCAGCGGCGCCGTCGGACTGCTGTGGGCCGGGTGGTGGCTGTGGGATTATTATCCGCCGGCCCAGCACCCGCGACTCACCGCGCGGACGACTCGCCTTGAAATCGCCGAGGTGCTGACGGCCGCGCCGCGACGGCGGCCGGACGTTTCCTGGCGGCAGCGGCTCCTCTCGCTGGGGGCGGCTGCTTCTGCTGGTGGAAATCTGGGGAATCGTGCTGGGCAAGTTCTTTGGCGACGCCGTCTGGTTTACCCATAGCATGTGGCTGCCCAAGTACCTGCACGACGCCCACGGCCTGACTACCATGCAAATCGGGGCCGCGGCGTGGATTCCCTATGCGGCCTCCGGCGTGGGCAGCGTGTTCGGCGGTTGGTGCTCTAGCCGCTTGGTGCACCGTGGCTACTCGCTGAACTTCTCGCGCAAGGCCGTGCTCGGCGCCAGTGCCGCCTTGATGCCTTGCATGTGCCTGATCACGCACGTGCCTCTGCGCATGGAAATTGTCCTCTACAGCGTCGCCTTCTTTGCCCATCTCTCGTTCTCCACGCTGGTTCTCACCCTGGCAACGGACATGTTCCCGCGCGGGATGGTGGGAACCATTGTCGGACTGGTCGGCTTCGGCAGTTCGATGGGCGGGGTGTGTCTGAACAAGGCGGCCGGTCTGCTGTTGGAACACCTCGGCCGCGGAGCAGGCTATCCCGTACTGTTCGCCATCAGCGGCACGCTGCACGTCGTGGGCTTCCTCTGGATTCTCTTGACGATCCGCGACATTCGACCGATCGCAGCGTACGCCGCGTCGGGGGATAAGGGGAAGTAAGGCGGAGGGCGGAAGGCGGAAGGTGGAAGGGAGCCGGAGGCGTCGGCCTCCGGATAGGGCGGAAGCGGGAAGCGGGAGGCAGGGCCAATGCAATACCGGCTTTCGACGCTGCTCTTGGCGTTCGTGGTCGTCTGGGCCTCGCTGGCCGTGTTCGGCGTGGCGGGGGGGATTGTCGCGGCGGCAATCCTGCTTGTGATCGCGGCCGTGGTTCGCAGGCCGGGGGCGAGGAAGTCTCCGCGGCTGGGGTGGATCGCATTCCTTGTTGGGTTCTTCTTGCTGGCATTGCTGTTGCCAGCAATTCATATCGTTGTGGATGGGTTCGGGCGGGCCGGGTGCCTTAGGAACATCGCGCATATTGGCATGGCACTGAGTCAGTATGAGCATTCAAATGGCCGTCTGCCGCCCGCTGTTGTCACGGACAAACAGGGCAACGCCATGCACAGTTGGCGAACGCTCGTTATGCCGTTCATCCTCGGCAACGCCTCATACCTCGCATACAATTTCGGCGAACCTTGGAACGGCCCGAACAACAGCAAGTCGGCCGTCCCGGAGGCGTGGATTTGGCGTTGCCCGGCCGATCCGGCGATCGAAGGCCGCCCGATGACCAGCTACGTGGCGGTCACTGGTCCTGGGACCGTATGGGACGATCATGGCTGCACGGGGGAATATAGGTCGGTGGCGGTTGTCGAGGTGGTTAATTCCAACATCAACTGGATGGAACCGAAGGACCTCACGCTGGAGGAAGCCTGCCGCGGCGTCGGCGACGGATCGGGCCTGAGCATTTCCAGCCACCACTTGATATCCGGCGGCTTCTTTTTCCAGGATGAAGTCAGCGGTGCCTATGCTGTGCTCTCCAACGGGTTCCCGTGTTTCATTCCTGCCGGACTGCCGCCGGACACGTTTCGTGGCTTATTCACAGGCGAACAGGATGCAAGGAGGGTCTGCGAGGAATTCCAGCCGGTCCACCGGCATCGAATCAATTGGACCAATTGCACCGCGCTGGCGGTGCTCATTCTTTCCTACGCGGTGCTGTTGTTTCGTCCGCGCGACAAGCGTCCCCCGCCAGCGGAGCCGGCCCCACCATCCCCACCGGCCGCGGCCGGCGACAGCGGAAGCGGCGGATGAATCAGCGCGGAGGGCGGAAGCGTGCCCCGGAGGGGCACTCGAAAATAGCCCAGCAGTTCACTGCTGGGAATGGGGTCGCAAAGAACCCCGGCCGGAAAGTCCCGGAGGGACGGCAGTCAATAGCCAGGGGCGTCAGCCCCTGGGGCTCAATACAGAACCGGTGTTCGAAAGCCCCGAAGGGGCGACAGTGACCGAGGGTCGCGGGATTACTGTCGCCCCGTCGGGGCTGAAAACCCCGTTACACGTTTCTCTCCCAGGGGCTGACGCCCCTGGCTAGTGACTGCCGCCGCTCCGCGGCTCAGCACTGTCGTCGCCGTTTTCTGAGAGGGCTTCGGCTCGGCGGCCACTTTGCCTTGGAAAAGGGGCGCCAGGTCCAAGGGCACAAACGGCCCGGCGGAGGCCGGCGGCTTGCCAATCGCCAAACGCAGCCGCAAGGGCCCTGGCTCGAAGATCATCGTCTGCGTCGTCTCGCGGCCAAGGTTCACCTTGTCCATGGCGTCGGCCACGTCGCGCCAGGCGAACGGCTGCGAGCGGTTCCAATAGCCCTCGAGGATGCGATAACGCCAGCACTTCTTCGGCATCGCCAGCTCGGGCGTGCGGAAATGGTTGGTGCACGCCAGGAGGTGGTCCTCGGCCATGCGCGCGACGACGTGCCGCGGCGTGATCTCGAAGACGGCCGCCCGCTGCCGGTCGCAGGCGGCCAGGTTCATCCACGTGGTGTGTCGGCCCGCCGCGAGCAGCTTTTGGGCCTCGTCGATGCTGCCGCACTCTTCGAGGATTCGCCGGAACGTCAGCGCAAGCGGCGTCCCCAAAGCCAGGGCGGGCGAAGCGTCTTTGGCCGGGCCCGAGTCCAGGCAGGCGATGGCCAGCCCCTGGTCGTTCATGCCCGAAAGCACCCCCACGAACCCGGGCCATGTTACCGAGGCGAAGGCATGTCGCTGGGCGGGGCGACAGACCACCAGGAGCAGCAGGCGGTCCAGCGAGCCATAGGAGGGCACGTCGAAGTTGCGGCCGAAGAGCATTTCATGGCCGGCGCTCCGCGGGGGCTCGACCAGGAAGGCCGAGCAGAGTTTGAAAACTCCGCAACTCGACCAGCGTGTTGGCCACGGTCAGCGTGTCGAGTTCCTCCTGCTTGTAGCCGGCCTTGGCGCAATGCCGCGTCTCAGTTCAGTTTGGTAGCGCTGCGGGGCCTCCTTCATCAGGGCGCGGCTGAAGCGGACGACCAGCGGCCAGCGCCAGCCGCCGCCGTGCTTGCCCAGGACGGCCTTGGGCAAATCCAGGTGTCGCCGCGCCACGTCGAGCACCAGCGCCGCCTGCTGCCGGCCCATCTGCTCCGGATCGCCGGCGAGGAAAAGAATGGGAATTCCCTGGACGTAGCGGAGTTGGCCCCCTTCGGCAGCGGCCTCCTGAAACGTCCGCGGCGACGTCGGCGGCCGCTGCGCGGCCGGTTGCCGCCAAGCCCCACACGATCAGCGCAATCACCAAGGCGCCGCGCGGGCCGCAGGGAATCACTGCGCAATGGGCTGAAAATGAATCGTGCCATCCGGGCCTTTTCTCGCGAAGAACAGGTCCACCCGCAGATTGGCGGCCAGGGCGCGGAGTCGCCGGGCGGCGGTCTGCACGTCTTCCCGCTGCCGCGTTTCCAGGGCCGCTGCGGAGATGCCCAACTGCTCGGTATAGAACGCGCAGTCTTGATGGGCGATCAAGATGACGCGTTCCAGCCCATGCGCCTCACCAGGAAGCCCACTTGTTCGACCAGGCCCGCTTCTTCGCGCCAGGCGAGGATATGACCAGCCAGGCAGGCGGCGCCCCCCGGCACGGCAAGACGGTCGTAGCGGGGAAGCTTCAGGGCGTTGTGGAGGAAGTCGTCGAAGGCCTCGCCGAAGCGGCCGTCGCTGCAATAGATGGCGGCCGCGCGAATCCGGCTCTCCTGGAATCGAACCGGACTGGTGTGAATGGTGACGGCGTCCGGGCTACTCATGTTCGCTTCCCCCAAATCCCACCCCAATCGTAGCCCCATGCCGGTGGGCAGTCAACGACGAAGTTATCTCACGCCAAGGCGCCAAGGTCGTAGGTTTCTTTAAGGCTTTGCGTGACATAATTTGGCTCACGACGGAGATCGGGCGTAGGCCCCCCGCGTCAGGCCCTTTTCCGCGGGCCGCTTCGCCTTGCCCGCCGGATGGCGGTACTGCCAAACCAGCGGCGGCTCGGCCTCCGCCCTCGTCACGCCCGGCGCCTCGGGCAAGTCGATTGTCCTGGCGGACACCCGGGTCGTAGCAGCCGGGAAAGCCTGGCGGCACCAAGTGGTAGTCGTGCCTGGCAGGGCTGACAAAGAGGGGGAAATCGGCGCGGCGGAAGAGGTTCGTCGCCGGGTCGAGCCTCGGCTGGCCGGCCGGGCCGAAAGCACCGCTCAGCCAGTTGTCGCTGCCGGTCACGTCGCCGCAGCGACGCGCCGCCTCGGGCGACGGCCAGGACCTGATGCTGCTGCCGATTGCCGCCGTCGCTGAGCAGATTCCCGAGCAGCACGGCCTTTGCCTTGGGGGCGGACAGTTCCACGACCGGCGCGAGGAAGGGCGTGACGATCGTGTTGAACGCCAGGTACAGCGTGCCGTTGTGCCCCTTGCCGCCGTCCTGGCCGAAATGGATCACGGTGCGGTTCCCGCTGCACTGCGGGTCCTTGACGATGATGTTGCCCAGCAGCACGGCGTCGCTCTGCGGCCGGGCCGTCTCGGCCGCGTCGACCAGGTCGAACTCGCGGTTGGCCGAGTGGTGCACGTAGCAGTATTCCACCCGCGTGTGATGGGCCCGGCTCTTCACGTTGTGGCCGGTGAGGCTGGAGAGACCTCGCAGAATCGCAGCGTGACGCTCGTGCCGCCGAGGTAGAGGTTGTGGTTGTAGCCGGGCTCGGTCGGGTCGCCGTTGCGGTAGATGCGGCACTCCTCGATCCGCTGATCGACGGCCGTGGCCAGGCTGCCGTCGCCGTTGGACATGATGCCCATGTCGTTGTCGTGGATCGAGCAGTTGCGGACGGCGACGTGATTGGCCTGGTTGATCCGCACGCCGGCGCCGTTGTGGCGATCGTTGTGGGCGCCGGACAGCTCGAAGCCTTCCAACGTGCAGCGATCGGCGCCGCGATTGAACTGGAAGATGGCCCGCGGCGTGCTGCCCGCGCCGCTGTAGTCGAAGCCTTTGCCGGAGATCGCCACCCAGCGGGTCCCGCGGCCGGGCACGGCGCGGAAGGTGAGGTTCTTTTGCCGCACGAAGACGGCCGTCTTCTCGTAGGGCTGGCCGCCGGGGCGGGGATAAACGAGGATCACGTCGCCGGGCTGGGCCTTGGCGTTGGCCTCTTCGATGCGGGCAAAGGGTTTGCCCGGCCCGACCTTCAGCGTGGCCGCCGCTGCCGGGGAAGGCAGCCAAAGGATCCCTATAGCCGTCAGGGCGAGCAGTGCAGCGCTGCCGGCGCAGCGGACTACACCGGCCGCTGCGACTCTCGCGTCAGCCCTCTGCATCGATCGCTGCCCCGCAAGACGACCGCCAGCAACCGCCATTTTCTCACCCCTACCAAGATTCTACCGAGACGATGTTTTGAGCAGGCCCCCTCTCAGTGGCATGGTGATCGAAGATGGAGGGGTGACTGTTGCATAAAAATACACTTTCCATCGGCACTCCAGTAAGGACCCGGACGATCATTGGCATGCAGGGCTCAATTGTAACATATGGATAAATAACTACTTGCATCGCAATCCTTTTCTTGCAATGCGTATTATACGAAAATGGCACGTCACGTGCATCACCCCATCGGCGGCGGACGCGAAGTCCTTGCCGTCGGCCTGATAACGTTCACTACAGGGTTGCGAACACTAGTGCGATACTGGGCATAATCCCATCATCATCCGGATATCGTGTTCGCAGTGCGAACGCCGGCAGCAGCGGCTCCGTTCGTCGTTAGTTTCCTCATCACCAAGACGAAAGGAGCGTGAAAATGTGTTGCATGCGATGGTGCTGCGCCCGATCCTGCTTATCCTTGTAACTGGGGTTGGCCTTGGGCCGCCAAGGGCGGCGGGCGCCGAGGGCAACCGCAAGCCCGTCCAGGCCGTGCCGCGCACGGCGACGACTTCGCCGAGGGCGTGGCAAAATGGGCTAAGGGCGATCCGGACGGCGCGGTCGCCTCGCTCACCAAGGCGATCCAGGAAAACCCGCGCAACGTGGACCGCTTGTTGACCCGCGGCCTGCTGTACTATGACAAGCGCGACCTCGGCAAGGCGATTGCCGACTTCACGGGCGTCCTGAACGTCCGCAAGGGCAACCCCAGGGCCCTCCGCGGCCGTGGCCGTGCATTCTGCGAGAAGGGCCAGTTGGCCGAGGCCATGCTCGACGTCGACGCCGTGCTGGCCGCGCATCCGGACGACGCCGGCGCGCTGTGCATCCGCGGCCTGATCCTTTATCAGCACGACAAGCTGGGCGACGCCCTGGAGGCATTCGACTGCGCCGCCCGCGCCGACCCCAAAAATGGCGAGGCCCTCTTTTACCGCGGCCGGATCCGCTACAGCACGGCGGGCTCGAGCAGGCGGTCGCGGACTTTACCGCCGCCGTGGCCATCGACGCGAAGAATTCCGAGGCCCTGCGGATGCGCGGTCACGCATATTACGAGCAAGGCCGCCTGGACAAGGCACTGGCCGACCTCACGGAGGCGATCCGGCTCGATCCCGAGGACACCGACGCACGGCTCACACGGGGACTGGTGTATTACGACCGGGACGACCTGGGCAAGGCAATAGCCGATTATACGGAGGCGATCCGGTTGGACCCGCGGAGTGCCGAGGGTTATGCGAACCGCGCGGCCGCCCGCTCCGACAAGGGCGACTTCGACGCCGCCGTGGCCGACTGCAACGCAGCGGTCCGCATCGACCCGAACGACGACGAGGCCTACGCCTGCCGCGCCCGCGTGCTCCTGGCCAAGGGCGACGCGCGGGGGGCCATGGCCGACTGCGACGAATTGATCCGGCGCGACGCGGCCAACGCCGAGGCGCTTTATATGCGCGGCTGCGCCACGCCGCCGCGAAGGAGTGGTCCGGCGCAATCGCCGACTTCACGGGGGCAATCCGCTTGGACGACGAGTACGCGGACGCCTACGCCCATCGGGCCGCCGTCTACGACGAAACCCGCGAAGCGGAGAAGGCACGCGCCGACCGCGCCAAGCTGAATAAACTCGAAGGCGAACGGGACGAGCCCAAATGAAGAGACAATGGGCCTGTCCACTGATAGCGGGAGTTTCCTTTATCCGATCCATTTTTCAAGGGAGTCCGATCATGTCCTCATCCAGTACCAGAGTTAAGGCCCTTGCGCGGCCATGGCGCGTCTGCCTCGCGGGGTTGGCGCTTGCCGTGTTCGCGCTGGGTCTGCCCCAGGCGTGCGCCGGCGAGGTTGCGAAGCGCCGAGCAAGGTGTGTCCGCCGGCGAAGGGCCCCGTCCACCAGGACCCGAAGAGCGCCCGGCCGACCTGTCACAAGGGCGGCCACGACCACGCCCATGCGAAGACGTACGACTTCAAGCGTCATTATGCCTGGCATTGCCCGATGCGATGGGATCGCCGCCCGGAGGCCCGTGGCTGGCACGAACCCTATCGCCGCGAGCGGGAGCAGGCCTGCCGCAGAGAATCGGTATGTGGCCGAGCGGCACTGGCTGGGCCGGACGGCCGAGTCGCGAAGACCATGGCACTACGGATGGCACGGGCACGCCGGGTGGTGCAGGCGCCACTGGTGGCACAGCGACGTGGAATCGCTGGTGGGACCAAGCTTCGGCGAACCCTCGGCGCTCGGCCAGTGGCCCACGGACCCGCCATCCCGCGAGGTTACATGCCCGGCGGACCGGCTGACGCGGGCGGGGGCATGGCGGACGGAACTGCCGCCGCGACCGGCGCGGCCGGCCGGCTTAACGTCCCGGTCCGGGACATGGCGGCGCCGGATGCCCCGCTGAAGCTCACCAATCGGAAGACCGGCGCCACCCTCGTGGTGGGCGAGCCTTTCCGCATGCGCGGCACGGGCGCCCCTTACAGGATCGTCGCCAGCCAGTCGGGGCGTTACTTCGCGGGCGGAGCGGCCGGGCCGCGACGGCGAGCCGGGCGCGACTCCGCACAGGAAGCCCTCGGAAGCGCCCGACGCGGGCAGCCGGCAGATCATTTGGAAGGCCGTGCCCGTCGGCGGCGGCTTCTGGAAGCTTGTCAATTCCGAGAGCGGAGAGTACCTGGAGGACCGCGGGGCCGGCGGCGCCCTCAAGGAGTCGCCGCTCCGCGAGGGGGCGTCGGAACAACAGTGGCGCAGTCGAACCGACCCCGGACTGAGCGAGTCCGCGCATTGGTAGCGCTCACGCCTCGCCAGGGACTGGTCCATTTTTCGGCCATGCGGCGTTGCGCCGGCGGAAAGATTGTTGACCGAAAACATGGACCTGTCCCCCTTGGCGGCGTGGGCCCGGGAGCCAGAGACAGCGTTCGCTTCGTTTCCTTCCCATTCTCCTGACGAAAGGGACCAGGTCATGGCCTTAATCGCTAATATAGCTGCAAGTGCGTTTCCACGCTGCCCCCGCGCCGCCTCGGGCATCGTTGGCGTCCTGCTGGTGGCGTTGGTCGGCTGCGAGCCGCCGCGGGCGTCCAACTACAACGTCAACGAGCACAACTTTCTCCGCGCTCGGGCGGCAGGCGCCGACGCTCAAATCGCCACGATCCTTGGCAATCCGGATGCCTCCGGGGAAGGCGCGCTCGTCCAAGTCCCCGGCAACGTCGGCGCCGAGGTGCTCTATAGCATCGCGGAAACCTGCGACCAGCCCGATAAGGACCGCTTCCGCTACTTCCGGGGCGTCAACAATGAACAGATACGCCTCCTCGTGTCGGGACGCACCAATACGCTGATCGCCGCGGAGTATCTCGTCGACGGCACCCCGGTCTTCTACCTGGGACCGAAGGCGGGCGGCAGGATGCTGGGGGGCCAACCGCGCGACAGGGCCAGGGGGGACGCCGAGTTCCTGGCCCGTAAGAAACAGTTGGTCGAATTCTTCAGCGAGCAACTGTCGAAACCGGCAGCCACCGCCGCCGCTTCACCCGGCGCCGACAGCACGCTCTTCGGGCAGCCCGACGGGCTCAGGTACTCCATTTTCGATGCCCAGCTCAAGGGCGACACGCTGGTCGTCTCGGTCAAAATTGAAAACATCACGGACTTGCGCAAGGTGAGCTACGCGCCGTGCCGCCCCACGCTGGCGGACTTCGCCGGCAATGCCTACGCCAGCAAGGGATGCTCTCCGGACTGCGGCAAATCGCTTTATCCCCACAAGACGCACGTGGTCGATTACACGTTTGAGAAGCCCGTGCCGGGGGTGGAAAGCTTTTGCCTCACCTTTTCCAGGCCGATGATGGATCCGCGAACGCATTTCAACCGGATGCTTTCCACCGTCCTGCCGCTGGGAAGCGACCAGATCGCGCCGGCGGCTTCGGACCAGGCGGGCCACGCGGTCGGGGCTGTCCCAGGGGGGAAAGCCCTGCCGGCGGCCCCGCGGTGGCGCGTCTCCCTGCCGCATTCGTTCAAGCTCTCGCCGGAACTCACGGATATGCCCGCCGACTGGGTCGACAAGTTCTACCCGTGCGGCAGCACGCCCTGGGTGGAAATCTTTGCCGACGGCGCCACGCGCATGGTCGTATCGATGCGGGGCGGGAGGCTTCATGGGGCAAGCACGTGGCTCTATCCCAACGGAAAGATTTCCGCCCTGGCCGTGTACGTCAACGGCAGCCTTTCCGGGCCGCTGCGGCTTTGGGACCAGAACGGCGGCATGGTGCTCTACTCGGAATATGTCAACGGCAAGCGGACCGGGCTCACGGTGGCGTTCCAGTGCGACAAGCCGGTCTTCGTCCAGGTCTGGGACGGCGGACGGCTTACGAAGGAGTACGCCGTCGAGGGCCACGTGGCCAAGCCCGTCAGTGCGGGAACCGAGGGCGCCGGCGCGGACGAGATCCACCAGCAGTTGAAGCAGTTGAGCGTCCAAGTTTCCCAGAATGGGGAGCGGTTGAAGAAGTTCGCGGCGACGATTGCCGTCAGGGCTCGCGCCATGGGCGGGTCCACGCCATCGGGCGGCCCACCCCGCGGCCCTGCCAGCCAGTTCCGTGCCGCCCTCAACGCCGCCTACAAAGTGCCGGTGCGGAAAGCGGGACCACCGGGGGCGACGTAGGGCGGAGGGCGGCGTGAAGGAAGGCGGAGGGCGGAAGGGGGAAGGAGCCGGATTCCACACGCGCTCACTGCTGCTGCCGAAGTGCGCCGAGAGGGCCTCCTGGGGCCGCCGGCATGGCAATGGCAGTTGCTCGGCTCCGCTGCGTCACCTTGGTCGCCATTTGGAATCAGCGTTTCATCGCCCGGATCGCTGCGGCTCGTTTCTCCAGCGTCTCCGCTTCTTTTTCCCGGCCCGTTTTCCGAAAGAACGTTGCCATATTCTCCAGGCCCGTCGCCACAAACGGATGATTCGGACCGAGGGCCTTCTCCAAGATCGCCAGCGAACGCTCGTAGAGCGGTTCGGCCTGCGCGTACTGGCCCTGGGAAGAGTACATCAACGCCATGTTGTTCAAGCTCTGGGCCACCTGGGGATGATTCGGGCCGAGGGCCTTCTCCCGGATCGCCAGGGAACGCTTGAAGAGCGGTTCGGCCTCCGCGCACCCGGTCCTGCGTAGAGTACATCAGCGCGAGGTTGTTCAGGCTCGTCGCCACGTCGGGATGATTGGGGCCGAGAATCTTCTCCAAGAGTCGCAACGAACGCTTGAAGAGCGGCTCGGCCTCCGCGTACTGACCTTCGGCGCGGTGAGCAGCTCCGCAAGGTTGTTCAGGCTCCGGGCCACGTGGGGATGCTGCGGGCCGAGGGCCTTCTCCACGATCGCCAGGGAACGCTTGAAAAGCGGTTCGGCCTCCGCGTACCGGCCTTCGGTCTTGTACAAGTCCGCGAGGTTATTGACGCTCGTCGCCACGTCGGGATGATTCGGGCCGAGGGCCTTCTCCCGGATCGCCACCGCACGCTTGTAGAGCGCCTCGGCCTGCGTGTACCGGCCTTGGGTCTGATACACCTCCGCGAGAATGTCCGAGCTCGTCGCCACGGCGGGATCATCCGGGCCGAGGGTTTGCTCGGCAACCTGCAACGCCTTTTGCGCCACAACCACGGCACGATCGTAGCGGCCCTGCTGGTAGAGCGACCAGGACTCGTCGCTGAGCGTCTTCCATTGGCTGCGCTGGGTATCGGCTGCAATGCCCGTGCTGACCACAAGCAGCAGTGTCACCAGCGCCATCGTGGTTCTTTTCATCGCGTTTCTCCACTGGCCTACTGCAACGCCGCCGAGCGTGCCGCGCCGATGGTCGACGGATTGCATAACTGTCATTGTACCCTTGGCGGTGGCCTTTGCCAGCCGGGGGGTTGCCGGGGGCGGACTGGCCCTTGACCGAAAATCGGCGATAATACTGTATGCCCTGCGGCGAAGAACGAATGTCTTCGGGGGCAGTTCGATGGCCTCCACCTGGCCCGGCTATTTGGAATTGCTGGAAAGCGGTGAGCTTGCCCGCCGGGCTCAGGCGGCAGTCGAGGCCCTGGCCGACTGCACCGTCTGCCCGCGCCGCTGCCATGCCCGCCGCCGCGACGACGATAGTTCGCGATCCTACTGCCGCACCGGGCGGCTGGCCGTGGTCAGCAGTGTCTTTCCCCATCACGGCGAGGAAGATTGCCTGCGGGGCTGGGCCGGCTCCGGCACGATCTTCTTCAGCAACTGCAACCTCCGCTGCGTGTTCTGCCAAAACTTCGACATCACTTGGCAGGGGCAGGGACGGCCAGTCACGGCCGAGCAGTTGGCCGACCACATGCTCCGCTTGCAGGAGTTGGGCTGCCACAACGTCAACTTCGTCACTCCCAGCCACGTGGTGCCGCAGATCCTCGAAGCGCTGGCCATGGCGGCGGAGCGGGGCTTGCGGCTGCCGCTGGTCTACAATACCGGCGGCTACGACCGGGTGGAAACGCTCCGCTGGCTCGACGGCGTCGTGGACATCTACATGCCCGACTTCAAGTTCTGGAACCCCAAGACGGCCCGCGAGTTTGCCGAAGGCGCCCGACTACCCGGACGTGGCGCGGGCGGCGATCCGGGAGATGCACCGGCAAGTGGGCAACCTGGTTCTTGACGAGCAGGGCCTGGCCCGCCGGGGGCTGTTGGTGCGGCACCTGGTGATGCCCGGCGGGCTCGACGAGACCCGCGAAATCCTGCGTTTCCTGGCCCGCGAGGTTTCGCCGGACACGTTCGTCAACGTCATGCCGCAGTACCGGCCCGCAGGGCTGGCGGGCCGGCATCCGGCGCTCGCCCGGCCGTTGCCGGAGAGCGAGTATGGCGAAGCGTTGGTTGTGGCCAGGGGAGTGGGCCTGCGGCGACTGGCCCGGGAGTGAGGGATGCCGGGGACTACGACGCGGCCGCCACCAGCGGCCAGCCGAACGTGATGGCGCGCGAGGGGCCTGGCCGAGCAGGGCGTGAACTTGCCTTGATTGAACCTGAAACCCGTGGCCGGCGATTCCTCGATTGATTACGTGTGTCGTACCCAGCGGATCGTCGCGTACGCCCACCAACGTAACGTGGCCGTCGAGGCGGGATTTGGCGAATTGGACTCCACCGCCCGTCAACCGCGCCGGGACTTCTGCTATAATGATCCGACCGACGCCGGAAGAGCGCGAGCGAGTGCGGTGTCCCGGCGCGAGAGGCGTTTCCCAGTCTGAGGCCAGGCAACAACGTCACGGCACGAAGATGTCAACCCACAATCTGCCTGCTGCGTCAGGCTTTGGCCTTGAGCCACGAGATTTGATACTCCGATTGTCGCCGCTACAGCAAGACCTTCTTCAATGGCTGCGAGCACATACCCCATCGCTCGCCGACCCGTACATCGCTGCCACCGCCTTGCTACAGGGCCCGGAATTTCCCGGCCGCCTTACGTTAGTGTGCTTCTGCATGCGCGACCTTTTCAACGTCCTGCCACGTCGCGCGTGGTGTCACCGAGCGGAAAGACGCCGACGATGCCGAGGCGACCGCCGCGGGGAAAGAGACACAGAACGGCCTGGTCGGGGCGAAGAAGAAGGCGAGGGCACTATTGAAAGCGCTCCCGCAGGCTGGGCTGACCGAGGAAGAGTTGGAGACGTGGGTGGAGGATGCTCACGGCCTCCAAAAGTGGTTTGCTGACCGCCATCACTTTAGCCATGAGGCGCAGGGAGCAGCCCAGTGAGGAGGAGCTGAGGCAAAACGTTGCTCGATTTGAGCGCCTGCTGGTTAAGTTCACACACACGTTCTTCGGCCTCCTCTCGCGAGCCGAAGAGATCGTGGCCGCCGTGTCGGCGGAATCGCGGCCGCCGACCGAGAAGGAGGTGGACCACGTGACCGAGGTCCTCCAGTGGTCGCGGGAGTTTGAGGGGCCCTTGTTTAGCCGGCTCGACGGGAATTGGTTGGGCTCGCTGTGCAGGCGAGGTTTGTTCGCTGCGGTGCCGGACGTTGGTACCTGGCCAGCGTCGCAGTATCTAGCCCGCGTTGCTTCCAGCGCACCGGGGGAAGTGGCCGAAATCCTGCGGGGCATCGGGACCGAGAACCCCTCGATATTGAGGGACGTTCTCGGCGCAGCCAGCGAGATGCCGGCCACGATTTCGGCAACGCTCGCGCCGATGGTATCCAAGGCGATCAGCCTGGGCGAGCTTTCGCTGGTGTTTCCCCAGACGACCGAATTCTGTGTGCAGCTAGCGAATGGCGGGCAAACCGAAGGGGCAATGAGCCTGGCGGAGGCATTGTTTGTCCCGCGGTTCGACGAGGATAGGGAATACTCGCCGCTCGGCCCTAAGGGGCATTACTGGTACGTCGAAGGACTGAAAAAAGTCGTTCCCTTGCTCGCAGTAGCAGCGCCGGCCGGGTTCCTCGCGGACCTGTGCGAATGGCTGAGGGCGTCGATCGTCGCAAAAGATTATTATGGCGAGCACTCGCCATCTGACGGCTCGGACCGCTGGCGCCCGGCGATCGAGGAGCACGAGCAGAACCGAACCTATGATTTCTCGGGCGACCTCGTCGGCCTCGTGCGCCAGGGATTCGAGCACGCCATTGACGGAGGGCATGTCGCGCTTGACAGCGCGCTCGGGATTCTCGCCGGCCATGAGCACTGGGTGTTCACTCGCCTGCGCGTGCATCTGACCAACCGTTTCGCCGAGCTGGACCCGGGGCTGGCGCGGGCGGCAATGATGGACCCTGAGATGTTCAAAGCCTCCAAGTTGTGGCTTTGGCACGAATACGCGATGCTCATGCGTCGGTGTTTCCCGATGCTGCCCCCCGACCAGAAAGCGACCTGGCTCGGCTGGGTCGACGCGGGCCCCGAGGAGCGGTGGAACAGCCACGTCGCGGGCAGGGAAGCGACCGACGAAGAGCGGCGAGCGTGGGTTGAGCCCTGGCAGGCCGTTCGGCTGCATTGGATCGCCCCGCACCTGACCGGCGAGCGCCGGGCGGTTTACGAAAAGATGTCGGCCGACTGGGAGAACCCGGACGTGTACGACTTCCATTATTACTCGCCCCCGGCGGAACGCGGGTGGCGAAGCCCAATTCCCGCGGAAGAACTAACGGGCCTGAACCTCGCCGCCGCGCTCGACAAGATCGGCGCATGGCGGCCGAGCAAGCGCCAGACCAATGTGATCGGGGAGGGGACCGAGGGGCTAGCCACGGCGTTTGGCCGGTACGTTGGCGGCAACGCGGAGGAGCTTTCCGGCCAGGCGGAGGTGCTTGAGCGACGAGAACCCGCTCCCATCTACATCTACGTGCGGACATTCATCGACCAAATGGCGGAGGCCGTCAAGGCAGACCGGAAGATTGACTTGGCGGCGGTGCTGCAACTCTGTAAGTGGGTCGTCGAGCAGCCGTTGTCCGGCTATGGCGCGTACATCCCCGTCGACGGCGGGCTTTGGAGGCTCGTCGACAAGGACTGGCAATGGGCTCGCTACGCGATTTGCCGGTTCATGCGGGCGGTGTGCGATCCGACCTTGGACGACATTCCCCGGTATCCATTGGCCGGCAACCGCGAGGCGATGGGCGCGTTGCTGGGACCGCTTGCGGAAGACCCGGCCAAATCTCACTTCGCGGAGGAAGACGCTCGCAAGAACCTGCGGGTATATGATGATTCACTGACCGCCGCGATTAACACACCCCGCGGGATAGCAGTGGAGGCGATTATCGCTTACGCTCGTTGGATTGCCAACCACATCGCGCAGAACGTGGACGGTCGGCGCATCGTTCCCGCGGGCTTCGACGCGATGCCCGAGGTCCGCGACAGGCTCGAATGGCAGATCGCGCCCGAAAACGCGAGCTTCGAGGCGTTTTCCGTCATAGGCGCGTACCTCGATCTGCTTCATTGGATCGACGAGTCGTGGGTGAAGGCAAACGCCGAGCGGATTTTCGACTTGGCCGTGATCGAGCGGGAACCCAAGAGCGCATACGGTTGGGCGGCTTGGAACTCGTTCCTGGACTGGGGCCGGGCCCGCGCAAGCGATTACCAAATTCTCCGGCAACAATACGTCTACGCAGTAAAGCATCTTGCCGAGGCGGTCCTATCCCCGAACTCCGGGCGGACGCCGATCCATCATCTTGGCGAAGACCTTGTGCTCCTTTACGGGCATGGGAATCTGAAGACCAGCAGCAGTGACGACGAGAAGCTGTTGTTCGACTTCCTCCAGGCCGCACAGAGCGACGTCCGCTCGCAGACGATCGCGTTTGTCGGCTGGACTCTCAGCCGCAGCGAGGCAGTGCCGGAGGCAATCGTCGGGCGATTCCAGAGCCTCTGGGAATGGTACTGGCCAGAGTTCGGCGAGAAGGATGTCGCGGCCAGACCGGCGAGCGGGCTGTTTGGATCGTGGTTTAGCTGCGAACAGTTCCCGATAGGGTGGCGGCTTGAGCGGCTTGAGGCTGTCGTGATGTTGCCGCAAGTACCCGACCTGGCGGAGCAGGTTCTGAGGCGCCTGGCGACGATCGCGGAGGCCGATGCGGAGCATGTCGGGGCCGCGATGCGCATTCTCGACCGGATGATCCGGGCGGACAAGGAAGGGTGGCGAGCGTACGCTTGGCGCGATTCCGCCATGAAGAATTCTCGGGCTTGCCATGCGCGGTGACGATGCCGCGAGGGAGGTGGCTCTCAGTCTAATCGACCACCTCGGCCGGTGCGGACACCAGGAATTTCGCAAGCTGTTGCCGCGGGGCGGCGGCGGCGCGACAGCCCCGGCTGACCGCCTGTGGCAGCGCCGGGAACACCACGTCGACCGACATGGACAGCGCGGCGGCCAGCCGCGGCTCAACGACCACTTCGGCCTCGCGTTCCTGGACGAGTTGATCGCCCGGAAGGTCTGCGGCGAGAACGCCTCGGTCGAGGGTCTGGATTGGCCGTTCCATGAGGCCCGGCTGACCGAACTGGAGGCCCAGCTCGATCGGGCCTTCGCGGAATCGCCGTTGCCGGAGGACCGTGACCGCAATGCAATCAACGATGTCCTGGTGGGGCTCCGGCTGCGCGGCAATAGCAGGGAAGTCACGGTATACTAGGGGCATGTTGGAACGCGACGATCACCCGGCGGCAGGCAGCCCCGAGCACTTGCTGGCCCAGTGCGACGTGCGCCGCTTGCGGCGTTCGGGGCCAGGCGGCCAGCACCGCAACAAGGTGGAGACGGCCATCAGCCTCCGCCATCTGCCCAGCGGCGTGCGCGCCGAGGCCAGCGAGCGCCGCAGCCAGGCCCAGAACCAAGCGGTTGCCCTGTTTCGGCTGCGGGTGAACCTGGCCCTGGAGGTCCGGCGGCCCTGCGGCCCGGACCGCGTACCCAGTGCTCTCTGGCAATCGCGCTGGCGGCGCAGTGCTGAAGGTGAGTGCCTCGCACGACGACTTTCCCGCCCTGTTGGCCGAGGCATTGGACACGCTGGCCGCCGCGGACGCCGATGCGAAGCAGGCGGCCAGGGTGCTGAGCTGCACGCCGTCGCAGTTGGTCCGCTTGCTGAAACTCGATCCGCGCGCCCTGGCGTTGGTCAACCGCTGGCGTCGTGAGCGGCAGATGCACGCCCTTCAGTAGTCAGGATCGTCGCCGGGCGGGGTCGCGAGGCGGGGCCCGTCCACGTCCGGTTTGCCTCTTTTGCCCCTCACGCCCCCCGCTGGAGTGGTTGTCTTTGCCGCCTGGAGTTCAAAAATGTAGGCACAAGGATCATGGGCGACTGGCCGTCTTGCGATGGCAACGAGGAGTAAGGACCGGGTCGCCTGTCATGTACGGTGGTTTGTGTTTCCCTTTTTTACACAGGAGGATTGAGTCATGCGACGTTTAGGAACGGTGTTTGCCGTGCTGGCTTTGCTGTGGTTTGCCGTGCCGGAGCCGGCTTCCGCCTTCTTCGGGCGGTGCGGGCGGCGATGCTGCTGCCAATCGTGTTGCAGCACTTGCGGCACGTCGTCCTGCACCTCGTGCGGGTCGAGTTGCGGATCGTGCGGCACATGCGGTTGCCGCAGCACCTGCGGCAGTTGTGGTTGCCGCAGCACCTGCGGCAGTTGCGGTTGCGGCAGCACCTGCGGCAGTTGCGGATGCAACTCCTGTATGGGCGGCACGGTGGCTCCTGGTACGCCGACCACGGCGCCGAGCCCGCCGCCAGCCATGGCGCCAACCGCGCCGCCGGCCCTGGCGCCGGCCCCGCCGTCAACCACGCCGTCGGCCACGGCGCCCACCCCGACGCCAAGCGTGAAATAGCCACCGCTTCGCCGCCATCGGAAGGGGTGAAGGACAGCGGGAAGCGCGGGCGGGCAAGGATTTTGCCGCGGCCAGCGGGTTGAATCCCGTGCGGGCGCACGCCGTGCAAACGGGCCGGCCAGCGCAGCGGTTAGCGGTGATACCCGCCCCAGCCGCCGCCGTGCCAATAGCCGCCGTAACCGCCGCCGATGAAGATTCCACCCCCGTAATACGGATACGGGTAACCATATCCGTAAGGGTAGGGAGCGTAGTATGGCTGCGGAGCGACGTACTGGTAGGGGTAGGCGGGGACGGCGGCCTGCACGGGCGTGCCGGGGTTGACCCATTGGCCGTTGACATAGCACAGCCAATGATTGTCCGGCGTCCAGTACCACCAATAGCCGTTATAGAACCGGTAGCGTGACGAATCGACGCCGGCGGCGGGGCCGGGGGCTGCCGTGCCCGCATCGGTCGGGGCAGGGGCGGCTAGCGCGGGCTGAGGGTCGGCCGCGCGGGCTGTGCCGGCCGGCAAGGCCGTCGCGATCAATCCTGCCGCAAGAGCAATGATTAAGTGCTTCATGGTTCGAGTATCCTCCTGAATTGTGGTGACAGACTATCCCGCCACCGGCCGCTTGAGTCAAGGCCAATATTGCAGGCCCGCCGGCCACTTCGCCGCGAGATTCGCCGCCGCGTCCCAGAGGAATTTCACCCCGAAGGCCAGCAGGGCCACGGCACAGAGCATGAAGACGATCCGCTGGGCCCGGCGGCCGAAAAACTCCGCACCGTGGAAGGCCGCCAGCGACAACAGGTCCAGCCACACCAAGTCGCACAACCAGTGGACCACGGCAAACAGTCCCAGGGCCAGGATTCCAAAGGCCATCGCCTGAGTGACCATTGCCAGTCCCACGGTGAACCACCAGAGAATGAAGTAGGGGTTGGCCCCGGTCAGGATGACGCCGGTGAAGAAGGGATGGTGGTGGACTTGGGCCGTGGGGCCGTGGCCGAGGGTCGGCAGGTTCCAGAGGAGTTCTCCGCCCATGAGCAGGAGGAAGAGGCCGCCGGCGATGCCGATGGCCGCCTTGGCGGCGGGGAAGGCGAGGAAGGCGCCGACGCCGGCGGCCAGGAGGAAGACCAGGGGGAACTCGACGACGCCGTGGCCGGTGGCGATCCAAGCCCCGGCATGGCGCGATCGGGCCCCGGCGGCCAGGGTGGCGGCGGTAACCGGCCCCGGGGCCATGACGCCGGAGAGCGAGATGACCACTACGGAAAGAAGAAAAGCCAACAAGGCCATGGAAGTCGCGCCGCTTGCCGAAAGTCCGCCCAGGGGGAGGCCGCAACCTTCAGTCTACGGCCTGGGGGATGGAAAGCAAGGTTGTGATAGTGTGATCCTTGCGGCGAGCGAACGTTACATGCCGCTTCAATTCCCACCGGGCGCCGCCGGTGGGCGTGGGAGGGCCGGCTCCGCTTCCGGCGGAGGTTTATCCCCGTGGACGAAAGAGCAGCACCGCATAGGAAAGGATGAGCACGGCCAGGGCCGTGCAGTTGGTCCAGTTGATCCGATGCCGGTGGACCGGCTGGAATTCTTCCCACGCCTTCCACGCCTTCTCGTCGCCGGTGAACAAGCCGCGGAATATCTCCGGTGGCAGATCGATAGGGATGCTCCAAACGCTCCCGTCGGAAAACACGGCGTTTGCCCCGGCGACTTCATCCTGGAAGAAGAATCCGCCGGGGGTTATATCGCGGCTGGAAATGCTCAGACCCGATCCATCGCCGACGCCGCGGCATGCCTCCTCCAGCGTGAAGTCCTTCGGTTCCATCCAATTGATATTGGAATTGGCCACCTCAACGACCATCAGCCGCGGCGGCTTCCCCGTGGTGCAGTGGTCGTCCCACACGGTCCCGGGGCCAGTGACGGCGACGTAGCTGGTCGTGGGGCGATCTTTGAGCGACCGATCCGACGGACATCGAAATAACGACAGTTTCAGACCGGCCAACTTGCTGTTGTTCGGGCCGTTCCACGGTTCGTGAACACTGTATGCGCGGTACGAGTCGCTACGTTCCAGGTAGGGCAAAATGAGCGTCCGCCAACTGTGCATGGCATTGCCTTGCTTATCGGCAACAGCAGCGGGCGGAAGACGGCCGTACGTCTGCTCGTAGTTCAGCAGTGCAAGGCCGATCTGCTTTAGGTTACTGATGCAAGTCACGCGCCTGGCAGCCTCCCGGACGGTCTGAAACCGTGGTGGCAGCAGTCCGAGCAGGCAGAGCCCACACAGTAGGACGAGGAGCAAAAGTGGGAGGTGCCTCCTCAGTTCCGGGCTGCGGTAGAACGCCGCGATGAGCAGCAGGATTGCCGCAACGGGAATCCCCCACGGTGCACCGAACACCGCCAGCGAGGCCCAGACGACCACGAACGCCAACAGCAGCGTCGAAAGCCGGTATTGCATCTGCCCTTCCTCTCCAGGCCGCTTTGGAACCGCCATTATATCGCCGCCTCGGAGGCCGAGAAGGCAGCCGGGTGAGCCCGTGCCGCGCCGGCCGCGGCCTTCCGCGGACGTGCGCCACTGCCGCTGGGGGCCGAACGGGGCTATAATACCGATTCCAAGCCACAACCAGACGGGGAGGCTTTCTCCCGGCAAAACCCAGACAACAAGGAGAACATGATGCGGCCTTCAACTCAACGGTGGTCGGTAGCGGGCGTGGCGCTGGCAGCCCTGGCGGGATGGCAGTCCGCTGCGGCCACGGCCGCCGCGGCGGCCGACAACGCCGCCGGCGCCGCCGCCATGCCCAATCCGTTCTACGCCTATTGCGTGGGCATCGGCACCGACAAGGAATCCGCCACCCTCAAGGGCCAACTCGAATTGGCCCCCATGCTGGCTGACCTGGGTTACGCGGGGATGGCCCACGTCGGCCTCGACGGCGCGATGGAGATGCTCGAGACATTGGAGAAACACAACCAGAAGCTCGTGGCGGTGTACACCGAACTGATTGTCGACCCCGGCGATCGCGGCTACGATCCGCGGCTGAAACAGCTCATTCCCAAGCTCAAAGGGCATGGCACCCTCGTGTGGCTGGTGGTCAACAGCAGGAAGTACAAGCCCTCGTCGACCGGGGGCGACGCGCGTGCGGTCGAACTGCTGCGGGAAATCGCCGGGATCGCCCAGCAGTCCGGCGTGGCCGTCTCGCTGTATCCGCACAAGGGCACCTATAGCGAGCGGATGGAAGACGTGGTGCGGCTGGCGAAGAAAACCGATCGGCCCAACGTCGGCGTGACCTTCACCATGTGCCATTTCCTGGCGGTCGACGACGCCAAGAACCTGGACCGCGTGCTGGAGATGGCTCGACCCTACCTGACGATGGTCACCATCAACGGCACCTCGGGCTACGCCTCGGGGAAGCTGGCCAGTTGGATTCAGGTGTTGGGCGACGGCACGTTCGACGTCGGCGCCGTGCTCAAGACCCTGCGGAAGCTGGACTACCGCGGACCGATCGGCATCATCGCTTACGGCATCAAGGGAGATCGCCGCGCGATTCTCGGCCGCTCGATCAAGGCGTGGAAGAAGCTTTCGGCCGAAGCCGCGGGGAGGTAATCGTGGGAGAGGCTTTCCGCCGCTGGTATCGCCCGCTGCCAAAATTGAGGGCCGGCGGCGTTGTCTTACGTGCTACTGGCGTTTCCGTTATGCAGAACTCTCCGCCGGCCCGCGTAGTTTGGTCTTAGGTCTTCGGTCTTAGGACTTAGGGTTGGGTTCCGAGCCAAGACCCAAGTCCCCGTGGCGAAATTTTCGCCACGGCCGAGCGAGGACGACGGGAATCGAACCCGCAACCTTCGGATCGACAGTCAACCGGCGATGAGTTGCAACCCGCAAAGCTACAAGACCTTACGGCAACCACTTCGCCGGTTTGCACCAGGGTTTGCACCAGCAACCTCGAAAACGCAAACGCCGACGCGCTCGACGCCGACCAGGGCAGTATAGGCGAACGGCTCGACGCCGACCAGGGGACCGAAGACGAAGCGGCCGACGGCCGACCCGCTGGCGAAGCTCGCCGCCGCCGTGCTGAGTCTCTCGCCGGCCGACCGCGAACGGCTCGCCGCCATGCTCACCGGGCACCAGGGGGAAGCCGAAGGAAAAGCCGACCTGCCCCCGGCTCTTGGGTCCTCCCGGAGGGAGAAACCGAATTGACGGTTGTGGGAACAGTAACCGGGGGTGAGAGAGTTTGTTTTCAGGCTGACCACCGCAACGGAGAACATGGGATGAACGGCAACGGCACACCGGAACGGCGAAGACCTATCGAACGCGAATACCTGGCAACCCTCAACGCGGTGGTATCGCTCGACAAGTGGCGGGCAATCTGCGAGAAGGCTGCTGACGCCGCCCTTGCCGGGGACGCCCGGGCGCGGGAGTGGCTTTCCAAGTGGCTCTTGGCGACGGAAAGCCGGCCGTTGACCGTGCTGGCCGCCGAAGAATCGGACGCCGCCCCGGAAGCCGTCGCCGACGCCGAAGTGACAGCGCGCGGGAACGAATCGAACTGGGCCGTCGGGCCGACGAACAAAACCGGCTGCTCTTGGAATCGCTCTGTTCCGGGAGGGCGTGAGGTGCACGGGCTGGCGATTTTGGCAAAAAGTGGGGCCGAACATGGGCGGGCCGGGTAGCGGGGACTGGTTTCGGACGGCAAAGAAGACAACCGCCGAAGACTCCCTGGCACTGGGGATCGGCGAGTTTCGGGGACATATCTTCCCGACTTCCGCAGGCACCGTCACTTGGACCAGGGCCGGAACTGTAATGGCTTCCATCGGCTATTCCGTCACCTGGGAATCCGGGCCGACGTTGACCTTGCACTACCGCCGGGGCGAAACGGACGTTCGCCTACCGATACCCTTGCAAGGGACCTTTCCGGCGTTGGGCGGGCTCCGCTTGTGGTTCACCTGCCCCTTGAACGCGTCCGGGGTGCCGTGCGAACGGTCGGGTCGGCAAGCTCTATCTGCCGCCGGGGGTTCGCTACTTCGGCTGCCGCCATTGCCACAATCTGACCTACCCGAAGCTCGCAAGAGGCGCACAAGACGGAACGGCTGTTTGCATGGCTCGATTCCCGCCTTCGCATTCGGGAGGAAAACCGGTAAAGTAAGAACATCGGGACGGTTGTGCCGGGTGGCCACCTGGACAACCAAGCGGCCCGGGCCGGCCAGCGCATTATTCGCCTTTCTCGCCGCCAGCCCGGGCCGACCCGTACAACGAAAGGCGAAATCATGTACGCCCCTTCTCTGACCGAAGCGGTTTGCGGCGCTGTCTTGACGGCGGCACACGGTTTGCCAGGCGGGGGAGTGGTCTGGCCCCGGCTTCTCTTGGGGCAACCTTGCGATACAACTGGCCGGACTCGACGCTTGGCTCTTGCGAACAAATGCCCTGTCTGACCGCGTTGCCGAGTTGCGTGCCGTCCACAATACCGCCCCGGAACCGATTGGTGGGGAAGACGCCGCCAGCTACCACGAAATGGGGCGGACTCTTGCCCGCGATCTGTGCATGGCCGTTCGCTTCGCAGTCAAGCCCTTGCGGGCCTTGAACCGGCGTGGGAACCGATGCCGGACGCCGCCGACTTAGAGGCACACAGCCCCGGAGTGCTCGCTATCCTTCGGGAGAACGCCCCGCGATTCAATGGATATCGCCGGCTGATGGCACTGATTGAAAACGAGGCCGCACGGGCTGCAAAAGAGGCCGCTGCCGGCGGCTCACCGGCCGACTCGCCGGGCACCACCGGGGACCTTATCGAGCGATTGCTTGCCGGGTCGGACAATGTGCGACTGTCTGACAATGACAACGCCTTTCTTTGCGCATCTACGCAACCGGGGAATCGTCCAACGTGTATGCAATTGGCTGGCAGGGAACGGAACCCGCTGGCGAAGCTCAGACTCATTCGGGACTTCAACCGGAACTTGAAAGGTGCTCTGGCACCGCCGGCACCGGACCAGGCGAACGGCAACGCCGGCTCGACGCCGCCGACCGCCAAGCCGGAGCAAGGCGAAGGGAACGACAAGGCCGCCGCCGACAAGACGAAATCAGCGAACTTGAAAGCAAGACCCCGCCGCTTGATAGAGGCTCGGGCAAGTGGGTCAATAACAAACGCCGCCGCCGATCCTTGAAGGAGTGGAAACCCGAACGCTCGCCGACTATCGAACTCAGGGTATCAAGAAACGCCGAGGAAACTTTTGGACGCGACAAGGACGGCCGAATATGGCGACGGGAAGGAACCCCGCGTTCTCACCCCTGGTATCTTCGCTTGACACTTCGGGCAAAGTGAATACGCACCGAGAACCGTCGAAAAAACCGTCGATTCGACGGTTTTGACGATTCGGCGCATAAGCCTTGTATTGAAATGATTCCCGTAGACAGGCAAGCAATGGGCTTGCCGCGAATCCTTCACTACGGGAGTTTTAGCAATGACTACTGTTCTCACGCCGGCCGACGCTTCGGCCAAGCTGCTTGACGTGCAAGCCGTCGCCGAATATGCTCGGCTGCTCGCCTCGGCACGTCTACCGCCTTTCCGACGCCGGCCGGATGCCGGCCCCCGTCAAGCTCGGCTCTCTGGTCCGCTGGTCCGCTGCCGCAATCCGGGAGTGGATTGACCAGGGCTGTCCCTCCGTTCGCAACATGAAAGGGGCTGGCCGATGAGTGCCGCTCACGACCAAGTGCAAGCCGTGCCGCTGTGGCGCGGCCGAAGGCGAACGGCTGAAGGCCGACGCCTTGCCCTGTTGGAAGCTCGCCGGGAAGTCTACATTCGCCGTGGCCGTCGGGCGCTGCTGACAGGCAATGCTCGACGGAACGGCACCGCGACGGCTGACGATGTTCGGGCCGCCGTGGAACTGCCGCCCGAAATCGACCCGCGCTGTCTGGGATCCGTGCCCGGGCCGGCTCGCCTATGACGAGCATTATCCGGCACCGCTGGCTTCGTCCGCTCGACTCGGCCCGAACGTCATGCCAGCTGGCTGCAAGTTTGGCGAACTGGCCGACCGCGCCGCCGCCGTGCGCTGGCTGGCCGATCATCCCGACTTGCCGGACCCGGGCGACGATGACCAGGGCGACGGCTCGCAAGGTTTTCTTTTCCATCCAAACCACAAAGAACCGAACCCCGACGGTTGCCGCCGCCGGCGCTGCCTGGAATGGAGTAATACCCATGACTCGAAAATCTCTATCTGACATTCTACGCAATGGGGACCGTGAAAGTCTATCCCGGGCATGGGGCGAAACCAAAGCCGCCGAAGACTTCGCGCCGCTGCCGTCGGGCGAATACGTCGCCCGGATCGTCGGCGGGGAACTATTCACCAGCAAGACCAAGGGCACGCCGTGCTACAAGCTGACCTTCCGGGTGCTTGAAGGCGACACACCAGGCCGGCAATTCTGGCATGACGTTTGGCTGACGCCGGCCGCGCTGCCGATGGCGAAGCGGGACCTTGCAAGCTCGGGGTGACGGCGCTGGAACAACTGGAACGGCCGCTGCCGCCGGGAATCCGCTGCCGGGTGAAGCTCGTCCTTCGCCGGGATGATGACGGCAACGAATACAACCGGGTGAAGACGTTTGACGTTGTCGGGATCGACCCGCCGGAAGCCGACGCCTTCGCGCCGGCCGACGCGGCACCTCGGCCGGGCCGGCACCGGCAACCCCAAGCCGCCGACGGATCGGCAGGGGGTGACGATGACGACTTCTGATTTCCCCTTCGGCTTTCGGATCGTCGGCAAGACATGCGAACCGCGCCGGCTGGTTGACGCCGCCGCGGCTTTCGCCGGCTATGCCGCTTGCGACCAGCGGGCCGAAGTGCGGACGGGAAGCCTACTTTCGGCTTTCCGTTCGCCGCAGACTTCCGCCGGCCACTTGAAGAAACCGGCTCGACGGCGGGCTTCGCCGGGCCGTGCTGGTCCCCGTGGCTCTGGTGGGACATTGACGCCGAAGAATTGCACTATGCCCACAAGGACGCCGGGGCGCTGGCCGCCTTCCTGGTGGAACGCTACACCGTGGAACCGGGCGAACTGTTGCTTTTCTTCTCGGGACCAAAGGCTTTCACGTCGGCTTGCCTACCGTGCTTTGGTCGCCGGCACCTTCGGCCGACTTCCACCGGACGGCGCGACGCTTCGCCGAACACGTCGCCGAACTGGCCGCCGTGACGATTGACACCGGGGTCTATGACAAGGTGAGGGCCTTCCGCGCCCCGAACTCTCGGCACCCGAAGACCGGCCTTCACAAGCGCCGGCTGACGCTCGACGAACTGCTCGGGCCGCTCGACCGCAATCCTTGAACTGGCCAAGACGCCGGCACCGTTCGACGTGCCGCAACGTGACCAGGACCAGCGAAGCCGCCGCCGCCGACTGGCAAGCCGCCGCCGCCCTGGTAGCAAGAGAAGGCGAAGCGAAGGCCGCTCGACGCGCCGCCGGCAACGGCTCGCCGACGTTGAACCGCTCGACGCTCGACTTCATTCGGGACGGGGCGGGCACCGGGGACCGGCACCGGCTCTTATTCTCTGCCGCCGCGAACCTTGCCGAGTTTGGTTGTCCGCCGGCGCTGGCCGTCGCCCTGTTGGAAGAATCCGCGCTCGACTCGGGGCTTGCCGCCGAAAGACGTTCGCCGGCAAATCGAGTGCGGACTTGCCGCCGTCCGTCGCCTTCGGCGATGGCCGACGCAACAGGACGCGCCGGAATCGCCGCAAGACGCCCCGGACGGCTCGACGGTCAAGGAACCGCCGGAAGCCGCTGCAAGCGATTCTGGGGGCCTTGGCGGGCAACTTGCCAGCAAGTGACAGGGCGACGGACCGCGCCGGCTGCCGACCTACAAGCCGCCCTGGCGAGGCTCTGGGGATCGACGCCGGCAACGCCGAAGGCCGACCAGGGCCGAAGGCCGCCGCCGCACAGTCGACCGACGCTCGACGGGCGAAGCTCGCCGCGCCGTGCTGCCGCCGGACCCGCCGCCGCTGATGCCGTTGCCGCCGGGGGCCGTCGGCTCGGGGACGCTCGACAAGCCTTGCCGCTGCGGCTCGACGGAGTATGTCGACGTGCCGATCACCGAAGGCCGGACCCGCCGGGACTGCCGCAGGTGCGGGCGCTTCGTCGGCTTCGGCCGCTGGTATGACCAGGGAGGGCCGACGCCATGACCGAAAGCAAACTTCCAAACGGCCGCCGACTGTTTTCGACGGCTGGAAAGACGACGTGCTGACCGGCACGCCGCCGACGTTCTACCCGATAGGCTCGGGCGAACTGGCGCGGCTCGAAATCGGGCCCGGGCTGGTGACGCTGTTTGGCGGGGCACCGGGGCCGGCAAGACGGCCTTCGCCATGCAAGCCGTGATCGACGCCTTGCGGCTGACGCCGACGCTTCGGGCGCTGGTGTGCAACGTGGAAATGCCGCCGCGGGTGCTGCTTGGACCGGCAGCTAGCGCGGCTTTCGGGGATCGACCTCGAGACGATTCGCTATCGCCGATTCGCCGCCGAACACGCCGACCGGCTCGACCAGGCGATGAACACGCTTGGAACCGCTGGCCGACCGGCTGGCCTTCGTCCGGCCGCCGTTCAATCTGGAAAACGTCGCCGCTTCGGCCGACGCCTTCCATGCTGACCTGCTGGTGCTCGACTATATCCAGCGAATCCCGCCGCCGGGGCAACACGCCGACAAGCGGGTTGCCGTCAACGCGACGATGGATTACCTGCGCCAGTTTGCCGACGCCGGGGTTGCCGTGCTGGTGGTCGCCGCCGTGGGCCGGACGAAAGACAACAAGGGCCGAACGTCCTATTCGGGCGACGGCTTGAACCTGGCTTCTTCCGCGAATCGTCGCGAACTGGAATTCGGGGCCGACGATGCCTTTATCCTGGTCCCGTCGGAAGACGGCGCGGAGTATGGCACCGTGACGGTTACGCTTCGGCACCTGAAGGCGCGGCACACGCAACCGAAAGACCTGGTGCTTGGAATTCGACCGCCGGACGCAGCGCTTCACCGAAGCCGAAGACCCGCGAACGTGGAAGCCGGACGGCGGGAAGCCGGCCCGGGCAAGCTGCAATCGGCTCTGGCTGCCGCATGGGACGCACACGCCGCCGGCCGACGATGACGCCGACCAGGGGGGCGAATCGATGATGGCGAACCGCCAAGCCGATTCCCGTAGGGCAGGAACCGCCGCCGATGCACCGGCTGCCGTCACGCAACGGCATCGACGCCGGCACGGCACCAGGGACACCAGGGCAAGGCGAAGGGGAAGCCGGCTCGACCGGAAGGCGGGCGACCGCTTCGCCGTGCTCAACGCCTTCGTTGACTTCACCATGGCAAGAGCTGATCCGAGGCGAAATCGCTGATTTGGCTGGTGCTTTATCGGGAAACCAAGCCGGACGGCACTGCGCGGACTGCGACAAGCCGACCTGGCACGCCGGGCCGGGGTGAACCGCCGACCGTCAAGCGGGCCGTCGCCAAGCTGCGTGAAGGCCGGGCTTGCTGACCGTGGTCTATCGCGGCGGAGCTTGCGCCGGGGACCGTCGGCTTATCGCGTGATTACGACGCCCTCACCCCCCGAAGCGATAGGGACATGGGCTGTCACCTTGCAAGGGGACATTTCGCGCCCGGAACTGGGGGCATGGGCTGTCCCCTATCCCATAAGGGACCATAATAGGCGTCCCCTGGTGCCTACGGCACCGGGGACCATAGAAGAAAGAAAATGCGGCCGCTGCCGAAGACCGCTTGACGAAACGCCGATAATTGTAATAATACTAGCATGAGCAAGAACAAACCGAACCGACTGACCGACGTGCTACGGGCCGCAATCGAGCAAAGCGGCTTGACGCGTTACCGAATCGGCAAGGCAACCGGGATGACCAAGGCAACCTTGGGCGCTTCGTTCGGGGCGAATGTCCATTCGGCTCGACAAGGCCGACGGGCTGGCCGCCTACCTGGGGCTTCGGCTGGTGCCGGACCCCGACGCCGTACCGCCGGAACCGACGCCGGAAAACTTGGCACGGCCGACACTGGCGAAGCGAAAGGCGAAACGAAAGGCGAACTGACCGGCTCGGACGCCGGAGAAAGTGAAAGGCGAAATCATGGGAACCGTTTACAAGAAAACCGCAACCAAGCCGCTGCCGGCCGGGGCGAAGATCATCGTCCGCAAGGGGCAACGGCTTGCCGAGTGGAACGACGCCAAGGGCAAGACGCCGGACGGCACCCGTCACCGTCGGCAAGGACGGACCGACCGGATTGTCGATTACCGCCCGGACCTACACCGCCAAGTATCGGGACGGCTCGGGGATCGTGCGGGAAGTGGCCACCGGCTGCCGGGACGAATCCGCCGCCCGGTCGGTACTTGACCGACTTGGAACGGCGGGCCGAAAAGGTGAAGGGCGAAGATTCTGACCGCCGCCGAAGACGCGATGATCGACCACCAGGAAACGCCGCTGGCCGAACACTTCGACGCCTACCTTGACCACCTGGAAGCGAAGGGCGATTCCGACGTTCACCTTGCCGATACTCGCCGGCTGGCGAACAGATCATCGGCGATTGTGGCTTTCGACCGGCTCGCCGACATTTGCCGCGAAGCCGTGGAAACGCTGGCTTGTGCAACGGCAAGCCGAAGGCATGGGCGCCCGGACCCGCAATTCTTACTTGCAAGCGATTCGGGCGTTGTGCAACTGGTGCGTCGAAACGGGCCGGCTTTGCCGTCAATCCGCTTCGCCGAGAATCGCCAAGGCCGACGAAAAGGCCGACCGTCGCCGGCAACGCCGGGCGACTGACCGAAGATGAACTTCGCCGCTTGCTCGACGTGGCACGCCGCCGGCCGCTTGCCGAGTATGGCCGGCTGACCGTCCGCAAGCCGAAGGACCAAGCGAAGGAAGGCGAAGCTGGATATGCTGCCGCTTGCCGCCGAAGACCTGACGCCGCAACGGCCGGGACGGCTCGCAGAACCCGGACTCGGCGCGATGGAACTTGGGCGGGAACGGGCTTGATCTACAAGACGCTGGTGCTGACCGGGCTTCGCAAGGGCGAACTGGCTTCGCTCACCGTGGGGCAACTGGTGCTCGACGCCGACCCGCCTTTCCTGGTGCTTGACGCTGCCGACGAAAAGAACCGGGAAGGCTCGACGATTCCCCTTCGGGCTGACCTTGCCGCCGACCTTCGCCAATGGCTCGCCGACAAGGCGAAGGCCGCGCAGGACGCCGCCGGCGACGCGCCACCGGACCGGGAACGACAGGGCGAAGCCGGGGGCCTTGCGGGCACGTTCTACGGCTGCCGGCCGCCGGGCCGACGCTGCCGCCCGATACTCCCGTCTTCACCGTGCCGGCCGGGCTGGTGCGAATCCTTGACCGCGACTTGCTGCTTGCCGGGATTCCCAAGCGGGACGAACGGGGCCGGACGGTTGACGTTCATGCCATGCGGCACACCTTCGGCACCCTGTTGAGCAAAGGCGGGGTTGCGCCCCGGACGGCACAAGCCGCCATGCGTCATTCCAACGATCGACTTGACCATGAACGTCTACACCGATCCGAAGCTCTTGGACGTGGCCGGGGCCGATGGAAGCCTTGCCGCGCTGCCTCTTGGGGCGGGTCCGCAAAGGCGAAGCCGTCGCCGTAAGGGCAACGGGGACCGACGATTCGACCCCTTCGCCAGTTTGCACCAAAGTTTGCACCAACTACCGGCAAACCGTGCATATTGGGGTCAATTCTAGACAAGATTGACCAGCAAAAGCGGGGAAACCGGGGACGCCGGGGCCGTCGCCGTAAGTGCTTACCCGGTCAAAAGAAAAGACCCGCTGACAAGTGCTGTCAACGGGTCTTTTCGAGCGAGGACGACGGGAATCGAACCCGCAACCTTCGGATCGACAGTCCGACGCTCTAACCAATTGAGCTACGTCCCCGAGAGCACGAGAAGCCAATTATAGCCCCTTTTTTCCCACCAACAAGAGGCCCTCGGCGACGCGACGCGTCACTATACCACCCAAAGGATGTGCTACTTCTCTGTGTAATACCGTCGGCTACAGGCAAAGCACCCGGCAGGCGGTGCTTTTGTGACCTAGACTTGATTGCAGTATGGTTGCTTGCGACCGAGGGCAGGGCGGAGTCCGCCGGTGGAACGCTACTACAACGACGTGATGCGATTGGCCGACCTTTTGAGCCCCCAGCAGTGGATGCTGGTCCTGGGCGTCGTGATCGTCGTCGGCGTCTTCTGCCTGCGTGGATTCGGCTCGCGGTCGAAGTACTGACGAGGGAGTTAGGAGCTAGGAGTTAGGAGTTGGAAGGTAGGAGGGAAGGGTTTTGGGGGTTGGAAGAACTCGACGGCTACCACTCCGCGATTCTAACTTCTAACTCCTGACTTCTGACCGCCTGCATCGCTAGAAGGAGCCAGGTGTTATGGACTTATGGACATTCCAGATTCCGATCCCGGTGGCCTTGGCCATCGTGGCGACGATCGGCTACATCTTCGGCCGGCGTTCGAAGGCCCCCAGCGATGATTCGGCCTTCCGCTCGCGGCGGGAATTGCGTCGCGCGCAACTGGTGGCCGCCGAGCTGGAAAAGATCGCCTGGGACCTGCGGAAGAACCTGGCCAAGCACCATTCCAGCGTGAGCAAGTTCCGCGACCGGGTGGGCAAGCTCAACGACGACGCCAGGAAGCCAGTTGGAAGGAGCTCTGCCGCGAGGCGGAGGAGATCCTCAAGCCCACCCTCCACCTGGCCACCCAGATCGCCAACGCCTACGACGAGATCCGCCAGCAGAGCGCCAACCTGATGACGTTCACGGAAGTGCGGACCGATCCCTTGACCGGCATCAACAACCGCCGCGGCATGGCCGACGCGGTGGCCAATCAGTTTGCCATGATGCACCGCTACGGGACGACGTTCTCGCTGGCGATGCTGGACGTAGATCACTTCAAGCACGTCAACGACGAGAAGGGGCATCTCTACGGCGACCAGATGCTGCAGGAGTTGGCCCGGCTGTTCGACGAATTCGCCCGCGAGACCGACTCGGTCGCCCGCTACGGCGGCGAGGAATTCGTGGTGGTGATGCCGCAGACCGACCTGGCGGGGGCGCCCTGTTTGCCGAGCGCCTGCGGCAGAAGGTGGCCAGCCAGTTGTCGGTCACCATCAGCGGCGGCGTGGCCCAGGCGGCCGAGGGCGACACGCAGGACACCCTGCTGGCCCGGGCCGACAGCGCCTTGTACCAGGCGAAATCGGCGGGCCGGAACCAGGTTTTCTACCACGACGGGCGGCTGGCCACGATGGTGGCCCCGGAAATGGCGGCCGTGGAAGCGGCGACGTAGAGGACCTGCCGTGGGTGGCATGCAGTGTGCCACTGGCTTTGCCAGTGCCTGTCTGTGAGCGGCCCACACGAGCACTGGCAAAGCCAGTGGCACACGCGAGCACCCGCCCCGCCGCCGGGAAAATCTTTCTCTCCCCGGGCAAATGCGCTCTTGACCGCCCGGCCCGAGAACCGATATATTCATATAAGCGAATATGAAGACCAAGCTGGAACAACCCAACACGAAGCGGATCTTCCGGGCGCTGTCCGACCGGACGCGGCTGCGGATCCTGAATCTGCTCCGGGCGGGGAACTGTGCGTCTGCCACCTGGTGGACGTCCTGGACGTGCCGCAGCCCACGGCCTCGCGGCACCTGGCGTATCTCCGCAGGGCCGCCCTGGTGGTGGCCCGGAAGGAGGGCCTCTGGATGCACTACCGCCTGGCCCCGGCCCGCAGCAAGTCGCAGGAAATGCTGCTGGCGTGCCTGGCACAGTGCTTTGAGGAGGAGGGCGTGTTCGCCAAGGACCGGGAGCGACTGCGGAGCAGCGTTCGTTCCAGTTGCCGCGGCTAAATTTTTTTGACTATAAGATTCGCCTAAGCAGATATAGCCTGAGCAGAACCAATCGTCCGCCGCGGACGCGGCGGCCCGTGACAAGAAGGAGCAACGCGATGTCGGGGACGATCAAGCAAGCGGTGCAAGTCGAAGTACGCCGCGGTCGCGGAGAGCGGCCTATCGACCGGCCAGGCGGGGGTGCGGGCCGTGGCCGAGGCCTTCGGCTACACGCCCGAGCAACTGGCCTCCATCCCCGCCGAGGCGAACATGGGCCTCTCCTGCGGCAATCCCACGGCCTTTGCCAGCCTCAAGCCTGGCGAAACCGTCGTCGACCTCGGCTGCGGCGGGGGATTGGACGTGTTTCTGGCGGCCAAACGAGTGGGACCGACCGGCCGCGCCATCGGCATCGACATGACTCCCCAGATGCTCGACCTGGCGCGGCGCAACGCCGCCAAGGCCGACGGCGGCAAACCGCTCCGCAACGTCGAATTCCACCAGGCCACCATCGACAAGCTGCCCCTGGCCGACCGCTCGGTCGATTGCGTGATCAGCAACTGCGTCATCAACCTGGCCCCCGACAAGCGGGCGGTCTTTGCGGAGATCGCCCGCGTGCTCAGGCCGGGGGGCCGGCTGGCCGTCAGCGACATCGCCCTGAAGAAGCCCCTGCCGCCCGAGGTCGGAAACGACCTGGCGGCCTACGTGGGCTGCATCGCCGGGGCGATCCTCATCGACGAGTATCGCCGCGGGTTGAGCGACGCCGGGTTCGCCCAGGTAGACGTGATCGACACGGGAAGCGACCTGAACGCCTACGCCAAGGTGGAGAATCAGTCGGGCTGCTGCTCCCCGGCCATGGCATCGGCGTTGCCGCTGGCTCCGACCGGCGGTTGCTGCGCCCGGCTCCCTCCGGCGGCGCCGATCTCCACCTGCGGCTGGCGGACCTGTTGCGGCGCTACGACGTGAACGACTTTGCCGCCAGTGTCCGCGTCTTTGCCGTAAAGCCGGCTTGACCGCCGTGGGATCGTGACATGAACACGCCGAAGAAGATGAAAATCTTGTTCCTCTGCACCGGCAATTCCTGCCGCAGCCAGATGGCCGAGGGCTGGGCCCACCACCTCAAGGACGACCAGATCGAGCCCTATTCGGCGGGGATCGAAACGCACGGATTGAACCGCGATGCCGTCCGCGTCATGGCCGAGGCGGGCGTGGACATATCCGGCCAGCAGTCCAAGCACGTCGGCGAGCTGCGGGGAGTGGATTTCGATTATGTGGTGACGGTTTGCGACGATGCCAGGAGTCTTGCCCGCTGTTTCCCGGCAAGGCCAAGGTGGTCCACGTGGGGTTCGACGATCCGCCGCTGCTGGCGGCCGACGCCCGCACGGAAGAGGAGCGCCTGGCGCCGTATCGTCGCGTGCGGGACGAGATCAAGCTGTTCGTGCTGGGGCTGCCCGAGTCGCTGGCATCAATGGATCGCATCCAGACTGCGCTGGCCCGATTCGCCGAAGGATTCAACTGGCGCAGGCGATATTCTCCGTCTATGCCGAGCACCTCGGGCTGGACCGCGACACGGCGCTGAGAATCGCCGCCGGCTTCGGCGGCGGCATGGGGTGCATGGCCTCCATCTGCGGCGCCGTCACCGGGGCCTTCCTGGTCTTGGGACTACAGCACGGCGCCGCCACGCCGGATCGGGAGGCGAGGGAAGCAATCTACAGCCGCATCCGAGGGTTCGCCGACCGTTTCCGGGTCCGCGACGGCTCGCTGTCCTGCCGCGAGTTGTTGGGTTTCGACATCAGTGATCCCGACGGATTAAGGCAGGCGAGGGAATCGGGCCTTCTGGCCAGCGTCTGCCCGAAGCTCATTCAGGACGCCTGCGAGATCCTCGAAGAAATGGATCGATCCGCTGCCAGCGAGAAACCAAACAAGGCCAAGCAGTAGCACGCCTATGAACAAGACCGCTGCCTCCCCAAAACGGCTCTCCTTTCTCGATCGCTATCTGACCGCTTGGATCTTCCTGGCGATGGCGGCGGGCGTGGGGCTGGGGCAATTCTTCCCCGGCGTCGAGCCGCTGATCGATCGCTTCCAGGTCGGCACCACCAGCATCCCCATCGCGCTGGGCCTGATCCTGATGATGTACCCGCCGCTGGCCAAAGTGAGGTACGAGGAACTGGGCGACGTGTTTAGCAACTGGAAGGTGCTGGGGCTGTCGCTGGTGCAGAACTGGGTGATCGGGCCCGTGCTGATGTTCGCCCTGGCGGTCATTTTCCTCCGCGGGCACCCCGAGTATATGACCGGCCTGATCCTCATCGGCCTGGCCCGCTGCATCGCCATGGTGATCGTCTGGAACGACCTGGCCAAGGGCGACTCGGAGTACGCCGCCGGCCTGGTGGCTTTCAACAGCCTCTTCCAGGTGTTTTTCTACAGCATCTACGCCTGGCTCTTCATCACCTGGCTGCCGCCGCTGTTGGGGCTGGAAGGCAAGGTCGTCCGCGTGGGCATGGGCCAGATCGCCCAGAGCGTCTTCATCTACCTGGGCATTCCCTTCCTGGCCGGCCTGCTCACCCGCGCGGTGCTGCTGCGGGTCAAGGGGCGGAGTGGTACGAGAAGTCTTTCATCCCCAAGATCAGCCCGCTCACGCTGGTGGCCCTGCTGTTTACGATCGTGGTGATGTTCAGCCTGAAGGGCGACCAGATCGTCCGCATCCCCTTCGACGTGGTGCTGATCGCCGTGCCGCTCTTGATCTACTTCGTGGTCATGTTCCTGGTGAGTTTTTTCATGGGGCGGCTGGCGGGGCCAACTATGCCCAGACGGCCACCTTGGCGTTTACCGCGGCCAGCAACAATTTCGAGTTGGCCATCGCGGTGGCGGTGGCGGTGTTCACGATCCATCACGGCGCGGCCTTCGCGGCGGTGATCGGCCCGCTGGTCGAGGTGCCGGTGATGATTGGCCTGGTCAACGTGTCACTCTACTTTAAGAAGCGTTACTTCACCAACGAGCGTTCCGTGACAAGTGTTCGGGAGACGGAATCGGTTTGACGGTAGTGCAACCCCGTTGGAATGGTTCCCGCCTTCGGGGGACGACGGAAATGGATCAGCGAAGAAATGTCTTGATCCTCTGCACGCGGAACTCGGCGCGAAGTCAGATGGCCGAGGCCCTCCTGCGGAACCATGCCGGCGACCGATTCAACGTGTTTAGCGCCGGTTTGGATCCCGACCGCATCCATCCGATGGTCGAGCCCGTTATGAAGGAGATTGGACTCGACGTGTCCGGGCAGCGATCCAAAGACGTGAAAGAGTATCTCGGCCGGCTGACGGCTCATTACCTTATTGTCGTTTGCGCGACGCGGAGAGGAATTGCCCGAAGATTTTTCCCGGGCCGGGCGAGCGGCTCTACTGGCCGTTCGACGATCCGGCGGCCGCGGAGGGAACCGAGGAGCAGCGTCTGGAGGCGTTCCGGCGGGTACGTGACCAGATCGACGCTCGGCTGCGCCAGTGGCTGGGCGATCTGCGCCAGGGTGAGGAGACTCGGCAAGAATAATCCCAAGACGTAGACACCATCGCAAGGAATGCTTTGGCACGATCTTCTCCTTTTGCACAAAAATTGATGCCCCGAGAGAGTCCCTGGCCCCCCCCGGAGGAAATTTGGTGATTCTGGCCAACCGGTATATACACGCAAGCGAATGCATGGTATATATGGATTCACGAATGTATGGCGCCACCCAAAACCCGGTTCAAGGAGACAAAGAATGTCGAAGACAACCGTGAAGATTATGGGGACTGTCGTGGTCATGGTCTTATGGTCCGGAGTGCTGGCCACGTGGGCCGCCGCCGCAGAGCCGGCCGCCAGCCCCGGCGTCACGGCCCTGCAGAAGGCCGCCAAGGACAACAAGTATCTGTTCATCTTCTTCTGGCGCAGGATACGCAGCAAAGCCGCGTCATGCGGGGCGCGTTCAACGCCGCGACGGCGAAACTGGCCGATAAGGCCGCGACCGTCGAGGTGCAAGTCGCCGATCCGGCGGAGGCGGCCGTGGTGGCCCGCTACGAGGTCAGCCGCTCGCCCATGCCGCTGGTCCTGGCCATCGCCCCCAACGGCGCCGTCACCAAGGCCGTTACCGGGCGCATCGAGGAGGAGCAGCTTCGCGCGGCCTTCGTCAGCCCGTGCACGGCCGAGTGCATGAAGGGCCTCCAGGAGCAGAAGCTCGTGCTGCTGTGCGTCCGGCAGCGCCGCCGCAGGGCCAGCCGCTGGTGCTGCCCCAGAACGTCCGCGACTTCACTGCCGACAAGGAATATGCCGAGAAGACCAAGGTCGTCGTCCTCAACCTCGGCGACGCGGCCGAGACGGCCTTCCTCAAGAGCCTGCAGGTCGATCCGCAAACGGTCACCCCGGTGACGGTGCTGATGGCCCCGCCGGCCGCGGTGATCGGCAGCTATGCCGACGAAGTGACCAAGGACGACCTGGTCGCCAAGCTCAAGGCGGCCCAATCGAGTTGCTGCGGCCCCGGATGCAGTTGCCATCATTAGGAGACCGCGAATCAATAGCTCGGGAACTGTCCCAATTTTCGTGCGACGAAAATGGGACTGTCCCCCTTGGTAGTGCGACAGTTGTTATTTTGCCGGTCGTAGGAGACTGATACCATGCGATTGCGTACCCTCGTCTTGCGCGAGATCTTCGAGCGCAAGAGCCAACTGCTCACCAGTTTCGTCGCCATCCTGCTGGGGATCACGGTGATCGTCTCGATCCAGAACATCACCCACTACTCCAAAGGAGCCGTGGAGCAGGGAATGGACTCCCTGGGGGCCAATGTCCTGGTGCTCCCCAAGTCGGCCACCTTGCAGGACTATTACGCCGCCGACATGCAGGCCGAGACCATTCCCGAGGAATACGTCGACCAACTGAGAATGTCGGACATCGAGGGACTGGACAACATCTCGCCCAAACTGTCGATGCCTATCCAACTCCAGGGGAAGAATTTTCACCTCACAGGCATCTTGCCGCTCAGCGAGTTTCAGGCGAAGAAGTCCTGGGGCGGCGCGGGAATATTCTCGCATCCCATCGGCTGCGGCAACGGGGTCGGCATGATGGAATCCAGCGACAAGAGGACGCTTTCCCGCAAGAAAGTCATCAAAACGCTGGAGGAGAACGAAGTCCTCGTGGGGGCCGACGTGGCCGCCGCGCTGGGGCTGAAGGAAGCCGATCCGATCGAGGTCCTCGGCAAGAAGTTCCACGTCATTGCCGTGCTGCCGCAGACGGGCACGGTGGATGATTCCCGCGTCTTCGCCCACCTGCACGTCGTGCAGAAGCTGGCAAAGAAGGGCGCGGTCATCAACGCCATCGAAGTCGTCGGCTGCTGCCACGAGATTGCCGGGGGATTGGTGGCGAAGGTCAATCGTCTGCTGCCCGACGCCAAGGTGGTGACGGTCGTGCAGACGGCCCAGTCGCAGATCCGAATCAACACCATGATGTCGAACCTCTCGCTGATGTTCCTGGTGATTATCGTCTTCGTGGGCGGGGCCAGCATCGCCAATTACATGTACGCCAACGTCTTCGAGCGGCGGCGCGAAATCGGCACCCTCATGGCATTGGGGGCCGACTCACGCCTGGTCTTGAAGGTGTTTCTGCTGAAGGCCTTGCTGCTCGGGGCCGCGGGCGGGATCGGCGGCTACGTGCTCGGCTCGATCTTCGCCTTCGTGCTCGGTCCCCAGTTGGCCGGCATCCGCGTGTGGCCGATGTGGCAGTTGTCGATTGCGGCAGTCGGCATTTCCATCGGCCTCACCCTCGTCGCCAGCTTTTTCCCCGCCTGGCGGCGCCGCCCGGCTCGACCCTTGCGCCACCTTCCAGGAGGTCTGATCCATGTTGAGAATGGAAAACGTCAGCAAGTCTTATCGTCATCGCGGGCATTTGGTGAAGGCGCTGGACGGCGCCACGCTCCATATTCCCAGCGGCGATTTCGTTTCCGTCGTCGGCCCCAGCGGCAGCGGCAAGAGCACGCTCTTGCTGATGCTCGGCGGCATGCTCTCGCCCTCCCAGGGCCGCGTCCTGCTGGAAGCCAGCTCGGTTTACGACTTGAGCCCCGCGCGAGCGCCAAGATGCGGCGGGAGAAGGTCGGCTTCGTCTTCCAGACCTTCAACCTCGTGCCCTACCTGTCGGCTCTGGAAAACGTCCAGGTCCCGCTCTTCCTGGCCAAGATGGGCGAAGCAGCCCAGAAGGACCGCGCCACCGCCTTGTTGGATCGCGTCGGGCTGGCCGACCGCCTCGACCACAAACCCGGCGAGCTGAGCGTCGGCCAGCAGCAGCGGGTGGCCCTGGCGCGGATGCTGGCCAACGATCCGGCGGTCATTCTGGCCGATGAGCCCACCGGCAATCTCGATCCGGAGACGAGCCAGCAGATCATCGCCTTCCTGGAGGAGTTCAACGCCGAGGGGAGGACCATCGTCATGGTCACGCACGATCCTCGGGCGGCCGCCCGCGCCAAGCGGACCCTGCGGCTGCAAAACGGCACAATCGTCTGCCAAAAGGCCGACGACGAATCGTTCCGCGCCGCCTGACCAGTGGCGTGCCGACTTACAGCACCGGCCGCCCGGAGCGCTGCTGGCGCCGCACGTGGCGGCGGGCGCGGCGGGCAACCTCGCGCCAAAGAACCTTCCAATCGCCGCCGCCGTGGGGCGGAAACTCGGCGATGTATGCCCGCAGGAATCGGCAGACGATGCTGGGCGTCAGCCAGGGATGGGCGCGGAGTCCGGCGGCCAGGCGCGCCAAGTCGGCAGGCGCCGCCGCGTGCCCGGCCGCCGCAGGATGCGCACGCCGTCGAGGTCGAGCAGCCAGACGGCCACGTCGTCGCGATCTTCCGCGGCCAGGAGGTTGGCCGCCTTGAGGTCGCGGTGGACGACGCCCTGGGCGTGCATCCGCCCCAGGAGTTGGCCCAGCCGCACGGCGCAGCGGGAGGCCAGTCGGAGGCGTTGGCTCGCGGGGAGCTCGGCCAGCCGCCAAGCGAAGAGGTGGAGGTTCTCGCCAGCGGCGATCCACGCGGTGGCCAGGTAACTCGCCGCCGAGAGCCAGCGGCCGCGAGGCACGCAGGCGGCCAGCGGCCGCGGGGTGGCGATGCCGCGGGCCAGCAGGGCCCGGCCCAGCTCCCAACCGCGGCGGGCCGGACTGCGGCGAAACCGCCCACACAGCGATTTCCACCAACTCCGCGGGCGGAACTGCTTGTAGGCCACCTGCACGGTCGCCCCGGCCAGGGGCAACTCGGCCTCGACCAGCAGGCACTCGTGGCTGATCTTCACCGGCCGGTCGAGGTGCCGCCAAAGCAGCGATTCGGGGTCCTTCAGGAGGCGGAGCAACTCCGCCTCGGGCAGGGCTGCATCGCCGTATGCCACCCCATCGGGGGTGTGGACAACTTTCTGGGGGGAATAATCGCTCATCGGCGGCTCGAATTTACAGGTAGGCGACGGGGTGCCCCCCAGCATATTTTCTGGCCCGACGAAATTGTCAGGCGGTCCTCAAAATGTTACACTGAGACACTAGGAACAGGTGGAACATCGGCCAATCGATGGGAAGGGTGGAATCGGCTCCGGTCAGCGACTCCTCCCGGAACTGAGCTTGAAGAGGTAGACGATGCGTGGACGACTCTTTTTTGCGCGGTGGTGCTGTTGCATGGCGCCATCCTATCCTCGGCCTGGGCCGAAGAAAAGGTGATCAAGTTCCCCGATGGCGCCAAGCAGTGGATTTACAGCGTCAATCCCGAGGGACAGAAGATCGGCCCCTTCAAGGAGTTCTACCCCAACAGCAAACTGAAGACCCAAGGGGCCTATCGCCTCGACAAGCTTCAGGGCATGTTCAAGCAGTTCGACGAGAAGGGCAAGCTGCTGCTGGCGGAGAACTATCGCGACGGCGACCTCGACGGCGTGCGGCAGAAGTACGTCAACGAGCCGCTTGGTCACCGAGGAGGTTTGGCTTAACGGCGTCTTGCTGGCGCCCCGCTCGCCGGCGATCCTGGCCGCGGAACTCAAGGCGATCCAGACGGCGAAGATCGAGACGGTGGGCAAGCCGCCGTCAGCCGGCGGAGGTCACCGCCCAGGTCCTGCAGGCCGTGCAGGATCCCCGCCTGCAAGAGCAGCGCGAGGCGGCCTTGCGGATGCTGATGGTGTATCGCTGCATCTGCGGCCTCCCCTACCGCGACATGACCCTGGACTGGACCTATACCGCGCACGATGAAGCCGGCTTCCATCCTGCTGACGCAAATCAACCAGATGACGCACACGCCGGCCAATCCCGGGCTGCCCGAGGCGGAGTACCGTATGCCCGCAGGGGACGGGCAGCTCCAACCTCTTCAGCGCCCGGGGTTGGTCGATTCGGTCAATGCCTACATGGACGACTCCGACGCGGGAAACATCAAGATGCTGGGGCATCGCCGCTGGTGCCTCAATCCATGATGCTCAAGACGGGTTTCGGCGGCTGCGGCAAGTTCTCGGCGATGTGGTCCTTCGACGGCAGCCGCACCAGCGTGCCCGACTATACCTACGTCGCCTATCCGCCCCGCGGCTACACGCCCATCGGCTGCTTCCACGAAACTATGGCTGGAACGTGTCGCTGAATCCGGCGAAGTTCCAGGCGCCCAACAACGACCGCGTCAAGGTGGCGATCTATCCCCTCCAGTTCAATGCCATCGGGCCCACATCCTGGAGAAGAGCAAGATCGCCCTGGCCCTGAACTACTTCAACGTCAACCTGGATGGCTTCGGAGTCCCCTATTGCGTCATTTTCCGCCCAGCCCACTTCAAAATCGTCCCCGGAGAGGTCTTCGCCGTCTACATCAAGCGGGCTGACCGACGCCAAGGGCAAACACGCCAAGGTCGAGTACCTGGTGGCGTTCGTAAGCTCGAAGGCTCTGGCATGGAAGGTCGTTGACGGTAGGCGGCAAGAAGGCGAAATTGCGAAATGGCAAGTGTGCGGCCGCACCGTCCCTCATCCTTTTCTTCACACCCCAAATCCCTAAATCCCCAAATCCCTAAATTCCCCAGACCGGTCCCCTCGCTTTGCACTGCCGGACCCCTTGGGATATATCGGGGCTATTGGCGTTGGGGATTCCTGCACCGCGAATTCGAGAAAGGCCCGCGACTGATGCCGCTCTTCGAAATTGAAACCGCCTCCCATATCATCATTACCTGGGCACACGACGAACAGGCCGCCACGGAGTTGGTCCACGAGAGTTACCCCCACGAGCCACCCTTCGGGTGACACACCGCCCCCGCGATACGTGGGTGATCTCGAAATCGGCCCTGGGCATCACGGGGAAAACGACCGACCCGTGCTGCACCGCGCGGGATTGTCTGGCCAAGGCCGCCGGCGACAAGGTCCATGCCATCCGCCTTTACATGCAACACACCGGCACCGACCTGGAGCGGGCCCGCAAGGCCATCGAGTCGAATATGGTCATGGGGTGGTAGAGGTCGGCGAATCACTAAGAGGGGACTGTCCCAATTTTCGTTCGACGAAAATGGGACTGTCCCCTTATGAAGTGCGCCGGTCGCCGACGGCCAAAAACGGGGACTATACCCGCCCCTCGGACGCAAGGTTTTTCTGCCGGCGGAAACAATGGTTCGCAGGCGTTTGGCCCCCATAACCCCAGGCTGCGAGGTCTCCCCATGAAACCCTTTTGGACACCCCGTACCGCGGTTCCCCCTTGTTGGTTGCTGATGTTCCTGTGCCTCCTGGGTGCGATGTTCCTGGGCGGTTGCTCTCGGGGCAGCCTGCTGGGCCGACCGAGGCGGCGGCGCCGAGCCCGCGACGAAATCCTCCTCGGCGGATGCTTCTGCCTGGCCGAAGTTCGACGCTTCCCGGCCAGGATGCCATCTGCCGGCAACCCGGGCTGCACGACCGCGGTGCCTTCGTCGTCGTCGCGGGGTGCCCCGGGGTATACGGCGATGGCCCTGGCGCGTGGCCCGTGAGCAGCCTTACGTGGTCTTTCCGGCGGCCGGCGGCGGAGCCGGGCCGAGTATGCCACTTACAAGAGCGACGCAGATGCAACTGATGAAGACCCGATCAGGTGCTGGCCGCCGCGCTGCGGAAGCCGGGGATCGAAGGTCTCCCTTGCCTGCGGCAGGGCTCGGCCCGCCGCGATGCGGCCGGCTGGCTCGCCGAGCAACTCCAAGTCGATTCCCCCGGCGACGCCGAGATCGTGCGGGTCTACTTGTCCAACGACGATGCCCAGGCGGCGGTGCTGCTGGTCAATGCCGTGGTTCGTGTCTATGTGGAGGACGCCGTCAGCCTGGAGAGGGAAAGGCGGAGCAAGCAACTCGACCAACTCGATAGTCTCTATGCCGAAAAGGAGACGGAGCTAAGAAGCGGCCGCAACGTGGCCAGGCAGTTGGCTGAGCGCGTGGGAACCGTGGAGACGCCCGCGGGGTCCGTCGGCCAGCAGCTTGCCCTGGAAGAGGTCCTCGATGCCCGCAAAGACCTTTCCGCCGCCCGCGGCGACCTGTGGCGGGCGCAGGCGGAGCGGAAGGCCGACGAGGCCATGCTGGCCAACCCCGCCAACACCGAGGTGCCCGACTACGAGGTCGATGCCCTGGCGCAGAACGATCCGCAGATCGTCCAGGTGCTCATGCCGCTGGTGGCCGAATTGAAGAAGCAAATGCTCGACGCCAGCGCTGCGGCCGCGGAGGCAGGCGGCCGCGAAACTGAAGGCGGTGGAGGGCGAGATCAGCACGCGGCGCAACGAGCTTCGGCGCGGCCAGGAGGCGCGGAAGCGGGCGGCCATCGAAGCCGAAATGGGCCGCCTGCGAGTGCAGATCGACGCCACTGGCGCAACTGGTGGCCGACTGCCAGGAGGCCCTAGACCGGCTGGGGAAAGCAGTCGTCCACGCCCGCCAAACCAGCATCGACTCGGAGTTGGTGCAGGACAAGGTCGGGCTGCTGGAGGAAGTGGTCCGCGCCGTGGCCCGCCAGCGGGAACGCTTGAAGATCGAGCTGAATGCCGCGCCGCGAGTCACCTTGCTGCAAGCCGCCGAAATCCCCGAGAAGAAGGACGCCGCGGCCCGCTCCCTCTGATGGATCGACGATGAAGGAAGAAATCGAACCCCTGCTGGGCCGCTACGGCCAGCAACAGCTGCTGGCCTTCTGGGACGCATTGGACGAGCCGGCGCGCGAGGCGCTGTGCCGGCAAATCCGCGCGCGTAGACCTGGATCTTGCTGGAGCGGCTGTATCGAAGGGCGCGACCAGCAGGGCGACATCCGCGCGCTGGCCGAGCGGGCGGGCCCGCCGCCGGCCTTCCGACTGGACGCCGTCGCGAATCGCTTCTCGCCGCAAGAGATCCGCCGCCGCGGCAACGAGGCGCTGGCCGCCGGCAGAGGTCGGCGTCATCCTGGTCGCCGGAGGGCAGGGGACCCGCCTGGGATTCGACCATCCCAAGGGCATGTTTCCGATCGGGCCCCGTGTCCGGCCGGTCGCTGTTTCAGATCCACATCGAGAAGATCCTGGCCGCGGGCCGGCGGCACGGCGTGCGGATCCCGCTCTACCTGATGACCAGCCCGGCGACGCACGCCGAGACCGCCGATTTCCTCGCCCGCGCACGACCGCTTCGGGCTGGCCGAAGACGACTTGCACGATTTTCTGCCAGGGGACGATGCCGGCGGTCGATGCCGCCAGCGGGCGGATCTTGCTGGAGGCCCCGGGCCGCCTGGCCGTCAGTCCCAACGGCCACGGCGGCATGTTGGCCGCCTTTGCCGCGCAGCGGCGCCTGGACCGACGCCCGGCGCCGCGGCATCCGCCAATTGTTCTACTTCCAGGTCGACAATCCCGCTGAGTCGATATCTGCGGGGCCGAGTACCTCGGCTATCACATCCTCTCCGGCGCGGAGATGACCAGCCAGGTGATCGCCAAGCGCGACCCGCTGGAGAAGGTGGGCAACGTGGTGGACGTTGACGGCCGGCTGATGGTCATCGAGTACAGCGACCTGCCCGACGACGTGGCCCAGCGGCGCAACGCCGACGGCTCGCTGGCCATCTGGGCCGGCAGCATTGCGGTCCACGTTTTCGACGCGTCGTTTCTGCGAGCGGATGGCGGCGTCGGCTGCGGGCTTGCCTTTCCACTTTGCCCGCAAGAAGGTGGCCTACATCGACGCCGCCGGCCGGCGCGTCGAGCCGTCGCAGCCCAACGCCCTCAAGTTCGAGCGATTCATTTTCGATCTCATGCCCTCGGCCGCCGGCGCGATGGTGGTCGAGGTCGATCCGGCCGCGGCCTTCGCCCCGCTGAAGAACGCCTCCGGCGCCGCAGCGAACACGCCGGAGTCGGTGCAGGCCCAGATGACGGCCTTGCACCGCGGGTGGCTGCGGCGTGCGGGGGTGGAAGTGGCCGACGACGTGGCGGTCGAGATCAATCCGCTGTTCGCCCTGGACGCCGAGGAATTGGCCAGCAAGGTGGCCGCCGGGACGAAGATCGCGACGCCGACGTATTTTGCGCCGCGGCCGGAATAAGTTCGCCCCCCATGCCCGATTGCTGTTGCCGTGCGCCGGAGCTACAATAAGTGGATGAGTGCGAGTTCCAGCAAGCCCTGAGTCTTTCGCGAATGGGGGCGTTGGATGGGCAGCTTCTACTTTCAGGCTCCGCGGGTTCCCGACAAGATGGGCCGCGGGGCGATGGTCATCCTGGGGCTCTTCGCCCTGGTATTTTTCATACCCATCCTTTTCCTTCTGGCGGGAGGTCTCCTCGTGGCCGGCGGGCTGGTCGTGGACTATTTCTGCTGGACGATCAAGTTTTGTGCCGGCGCGTAGGTTGTGCTTTAGCATAACGGAAATTCGGCGAGCCGCCGGGTTCATCCCGGCGGTGGGGCGGGGCCGCTTACCGGCTAAGCCAAACCAGCAGGTCGACCAGCAATGATCCGAAGAACCGGACCGGCGGGCCTAGCAGGTCGAAGCCCAGAAACAGGGGAAGCACAATCACGGCCGCCAGCGGCACGTAACCCAGGCTGCAGAACCTGTCCCACAGCGGCCGCCACGGCCGCGGCATCAAGGCGTCGGCCACGCGGCTGCCGTCCAGCGGCGGGACGGGAAAGAGGTTGAAGACTGCCAGCACCACGTTGACCAGGGCGAGCTGGTTCAGCAGGCCGAACAGGCCCGGCTGCGTGTGGTGCATATTGGGATAGAAACGCCACGCCAGGCCCAGGATGATCGTGCTCAGCAAGGCGATGGCCACGTTCGACAGCGGTCCGGCCACGGCGACCAGCAACATCCCCGTCTTCATGCTCACGCGGCGGGTGAAGCGGAGGGGATTGACGGGCACGGGCTTGGCCCAGCCGAAGGGCACGCCCAGCAGCGGCAGCAGCACCGTGCCCACCGGATCGATGTGGGCCAGCGGGTTGAGCGTCAGGCGGCCCATCAGCCGGGCGGTGTCGTCGCCCAGTGCCAGGCCGCCCAGGCGTGCGCACACTCGTGGACGCTCAAGGAGAGCAGGACCGGCAGGAAGATCAGCACGCGGTCGAGGATCGTGTGTTCGTCGAAACCCATCGCCGCGTCCTCAGTGCTTCCCGCCCACACCCTCCTCCTTCAGCTTCTTCAGTTCGCTGACGGGGTCGGGCTTGTGGTCCTCGTCGGCGTCCTCGTGGTCATGGTCGTGGTCGTCGTCGTGGTGATGGTGCAGGGACTCGTCGTGGCCGGACTTGCCCAAGGCGTCCTTTTTCTCTTTCTTCTTCACGATCTGTTCGCGGGAGAGGCGCAACTTGCGGTAGACGTCGTCGGAGATGACGTAGTACCAGTCGGCGAAGCGGTTGTTGAGTTCCTGGACGTGTTTCTTGCCCGCCGCGACCTGCTCGTTGTACTGGTCGAGCTTGCGTTTGTTTTCCTTTTCGATGCGTTGGCGTTCGGCCTTGAGGTCGGGTTTGGGCGGTTCCTTTTTGGCCGGTTCCTTTTTGGCGGCGGCCTTGCCGGTCTTGGTGGCAGTCTTGCCCTTATCTTCCGCCTTGGCCTTGTCGCCTTCCTTGCCCTTCTCGATTTTGTCGCTCTTGGCGGCCGGCTTGGCCTTGCCGGTCTTGTCGGTTTTCTCGGTGGCGGGCTCGGCGGGAAGGGCTTCGAGCGCGGGCTTGGGGATCATGTCCTTATCGAATTCGGCCATGACCAGCAGGTAGCGGTTGAGGTTCATGCGGCCGGAATCCTTGGGCGATTTCTTGGCCCCCTTTTCCCCGGCGCCGGGACCCACCGCGGCGCCGAAGCGGAGCACATACTCGACGCCGTCTTTCATGTGGAAGCGGACTTCGCCTTCGTTGGAAAGAAACTGCGGCTGGCCTTCGACAGTGGCGGCAAAGAAGCCGCAGCTTCCCAGCGACTCGCGGGCCTCCTTGTTGGCGAGGAAGTCGGCGTTGCCCTTCAGGTCGGCGCTGAGCCCGGCCGGCTTGCTGGTGGACGTCGACGATCTTCAGGTTCTCCAGGGCCGTTTTCAATTCGTCGAGATTGGCCGTGTTGAGTTCCTCGTTGGCGGCGAGCTTATCGGCCACCCAGCGGTCGTTGCGGAAATGCTCGTCCTTGAGCAGCTTCCACTTCGGGTCGGCCGTGTCGTCGTAGCCCAAGCAGCATCTCGCCTTTTTGCTGCAATTCCCCCTGGAGCGTGTTGACCGAGTAATCGCCGATCCACACCCGCTTGAGGTCCCAGAGGTTCATCTTCAGCAGGTCTTTTTCGATCCAGTCGGCGAACTTGGCCGAGAGCTTGTCGGTCTTCACCTTGACCACGTAGACGGGGTCCTCGTTGTCGCGGCGGACGTAGTGCAGGTCCGGCTGGCCTTGGACCGCCTTGCCGATGATCAACGACAGCAGCGTCTTGCCCTGCTTGTCCTTCATGACGACCCGCGTGCCCACCCCGCTGGCGCCTGCCAGGTCTTTCGACTCCGGATCGACCACGCCGTAGAGTTCGTGGTCGCGGTGGCTGTCGCCGGCGACGTCGAGGATCTTCAGCCCCAGCAGCGCCGTGGCCGCCTCGGCCAATTGGTTTTGGGCGTCGGCCGGGTAATGGTCGTGCGAAGGGATCGACCAGAGGACCTTGCCCTTGTGCTTGACCTCGGCGACCTCGAAGGGCCGCGGGGTCGCGGTCGTCTTCGTCGAAATCGACGATTTTCAGGCTGGCGGCCGTGGCGGGATCGAAGTCCTGGATCAACAACTTGTTGCGGACGTCGCCGGCGTCGCTGGCCGGCATCGCCGGCCGTGCCAGCCCAGGCCCCCAGCGCCGCCAGCACGGCGGCGCCGATGAAGATCGCGGATTTGGTGCCTTGGTTCATGGATCGTTCCTTGGGGATTGACTATCCGATGTGGTTTTCAGGGCGTTACCGCAAGCGTTTGTGGGAAACGCCCTCCCGCTCGCGGGAGCGGCGGACGGCGAACACGACCACGCCCAGCAGCAGCGGCAGGATGGGCGGCAGCAGGACCGCCAGCCACTTGGCGTTGGTTCTCCACGCCGCGGACCTCCGTGGCCAGCTCGGTCATGGTGTTTTTGACGTCGCGTTCGCGGTCCGCGCCGCCGCGTTCGCTGGTCGCGTCCATGATGCGGCGGCCGTTTTCAACCTCGATTTCAGCCGCTCGCAGGTCGTCGGCGTCGGTTCGGGTTTGCGCCTGATTTCGTTGACCCTCTCGTCGACCTTGGCCTGCTGCTCCTCCAATTTCTTCTCGCAGTCGTCGTAGAACTTGTTCCGCTGCTTGGCCGCCTTCAGCGTGGAAGCCTCGGTCCGCTCTTCGATCCGCGTCAGCGTGCGATACTTGGGACGGTGGCTGCGGATGGCGGCGAAGCGGTGGTCGCCGGCCAGCTCGTCCAGAGCGTTCAGGGCGAAGGTGACGTTGTCGAGGTCGATGCGCATGCCCAGTTCGGGGATCTCGGCCTGCTCGCGGAGTTGGAAGAACGCCGGGCTGATCACGTCCACGTCGGCCACCAGGACGATGTTGATCTCGGGCGTGGCCGGCTTGACGGCGGCGGCCATCGGGCCGGGCGCCCCGGCCGGCCTTGTCGTCGGCCATCTGCGGCATCGGCTGCGGGGCTTGCCGCGGATGTGCGCGGCCAACGATGTACTCGCTCGCTGGTGGGCGACCAGCCGCTGCGCCGGACTACGCTCGCCTGGAGCTCGGCGAAGGAGATCGTGCCCGTCTTCTCCCCCGTGCGGATCAAGGGGATGAACTCCAGCGTCGAGACGCGTTCAGCTTGCGATCCAGCCGGGGAAAGGAAACAGCACCTGCTGCAGGCCGGCGCTGATGGCGATCGTCGGGGTTGAAGGGGTCGCGGATGCCTTCGCCGCGGTCGACGAAGACGAATTCCTCCGGGAAGGAGGGGATCTTCGGATAGGGATTGTACTTCTGCCAGACGACCTCGGTGGGCGGAGAAGTCGACGCCCAGCAAGTCCCACAGCGATCTGGATGTCGCCCTTGGGCAGCGGCCGCTGCCCGCATCGAACATGGGGTTCATGCCGCCGGGGGGCTGCCGCGGGCATGCTGGTGGCCGGCACGTCGCTGAGCGGGGTCGGGGCAGGGGTCCTCGAAGATGGCCGTCGGCTGCCCGCTGCGGACCGCGGCGATGAAGTTGGCCATGTCCTCGGGGCCCAGCGTCGAGGGCTGCACGGCCAGCAGCACGTCGTAGTGCTCGGTGATCGGCTTGCTGGCGTCGACCTGCACCACGTCGTATTGCTTCTGCAATTCGTCGACGATCGGCCAGTTTGGGGCTGGGCGTGAAGGTTTGGAAGTTCATCGCGCCGTACAAGGGGGCGTCGGTCCCCAGGATGCCCACCCGCTTCCGCTTCGGCTCGGCCACCGTGCACAGCGAGCGGACCACCTCGTACTCGACCGGGATGCCCTGGTCGATGAAGGGCACGACGACCTTCTGCAAGCCGGAGGTCATGGCCACGCCGAGGAAGATGTTGTCGGTGCCGCGGGCGCCGTGGACGTGGGTCTCCACCCGCCGGGCGGTGATGCCGAAGCGGTGCTCGGCCCGCACCGCCTCCTCGCTGAAGGGCTCGGTGTCGTTGACCTGGACGTGGACCTTGGCGCCGCCGCGGGCCTGGATCTCGCGGAGCGTGCGCCAGCAGGTTCAACCGCGTCTGCACGTACGTCTTCGGGCACGGTGGGGCTGATGAAGGCCTCGATCTGCACCGGCCGGTTGGAGCTTCAGGTCGTCCAGCAGCTTCACCGTCTGCGGCGAGAGCGAGCTGAGGTGCTCGCTGGTCATGTCCGCCCGCAGGTCGTGCCAGCGGAGGATCAGGCTCAGGCCCACGGCCACGGCCGCCAGGGCCAGCGTCGCGCACGGTGTAGTGCAAGACCATGCCTTGCCGCTGCCAGCCGCCGCGCCAGTGCCGCCGGCCGATGAGGATCATGCTCAGGTAGAGCATCACGGCGACGATCATGAGGAAATAGGCGGCGCCGGAGAAGGTGAGCACGCCGCGGCTGAAATCCTGGAACTGCGCGGCCAGGCTCCATTGATTCAGCGAGCGGCGGCCGTCTCGGGCCATGACCGCCGCCGGGTCTAACGGACGAAGAAGCCGGAGACGAACTCGGCCGCCGAGGCCAGCACCGGTCAGCACCAGCGGGGCGTTGAAGCAGCACCCCCAGCACGAAGGCGATGGTCAGGTTGCTGGTGAGGAACGAGCGCCACCATGCCGATGGCCAGCATCGCCAGCCCGACCAGCCAGTAGCCGACGTAGGTGCCCAGGAACAGGCCCACGTCGGGATCGCCCAAGAGCAGCCGCAACACGGCGTAATTGCAGACCAGCGAGAACAGCAGCGACACGCGTGTAGATGGCCACGGCGGCCAGGTACTTGCCCAGCACGATGTCGAAGTCGCCGGCCGGAATGGTCAGCAGCAACTCGTCGGTCCCCTGGCGGCGCTCGTCCGCCCAGATGCCCATGGTGATCGCCGGGATGAAGACCAGCATGATCGTGAAGAAGTTCAAGTAGGGATTGTTGTTCAGTTGGTCGAGGTTGGCCAGGTTGGCGTTGAAGAACTCGTTGGGCCAGAAGGCGGCGATCGAGCTGAGCAGCACGAAGACGCAGATGAAGACGTAGCCCGTGGGGTTGGCGAAGTAGCTGACGAAGTTCCGTCCGTGAAGACCGCAAACAACACGTTGGTGTTCATGGTTCGTTACCGAGGCGATTTCGTGGCCGAGTGAATAAGGAGGTAAGGACGCAGCGCGGCGTCGGTTGCGTTAGCCGGCCGCTGCGCCGGTGAGTTCGCGGAAATGCACGTCCAGGGGCTGGCCGTCCCGGGTCAGATCGGCGATCGTGCCGTCGAAGACCAGCCGGCCCTCGTCGATGAACAGCACGCGGTTGGCCATGGCCTCGACTTCCTGCAGGATGTGGGTGGAAAGCAGGATCGTCTTGCTCTGGCCCAGCTTGCGGATCGTCTCGCGGACCTCGTGGATCTGGTTGGGGTCCAGCCCGGCGGTCGGCTCGTCGAGGATCAGCACGTCGGGCTCGTGCAGCAGCACCTGGGCCATGCCCACCCGCTGCCGATAGCCGCGCGACAGCTTGCCGATGGGCTTGCCGATCACGCTGCCCAGCGAGCAGAGCTCGACGACCTCGTCGATCCGCTGCCGCTTGCCGCGTGGCAGCCAGGCCGCGGGCGTCGGCGAAGAACTCCAGCAGGCTGCGGGGCGTCATGTCGGGATACAGGGGGCCGTTCTCCGGCAGGTAGCCGAGCTTGGCCGAGCCGGCCAGGCGGTCGGTCGCCATGTCGTGTCCGGCAATCCGCGCCGTCCCCGTCGAGGGCGAAAGATAGCCGGTCAAGAGCTTCATCGTGGTGCTCTTGCCGGCCCCGTTGGGGCCCAGGAAGGCCACCACTTCGCCCTGGTGGACCTGGAAAGTCACGTCCTCAATGGCGGCAAAACCGCCATAATACTTCGACAGCCCTTGGGCCTCGATCATGGCGGAACGGGGGGGAGTGGACATCGTCTCTGGCTCCGGGATGATTGACTCGCACGCAGAGTGGGGGAAATGCCTTTTCCCCGCGGGGTCGCTGGGCCCGGACGGACCCCGCCCGGCAAGCGATAAACGGCCCGAATATAACACACTCCGGCCCCCTGCGCGCAATGGGACCGTTGGATACTACGCCGCCGCAAGCGCCAAGGTTCAGGCAAGGGGACTCGCACCCGGCCCCGGCCGGTCAGAATCCGTGCCGCGATTGACGGGTTTTTCCCTTCAGCACGACTGACGGCCGTGGCCCACCGTCTGAATTATGCTGTAGTAGCCTGGTGGTCCATTGCCGCCGCGGCCGGCCGTCTATTATGCTAAGCCCTTGTTCCCCCGCCGTCGCTCCAGCCCCTTTTTCGCCAGCAAAGGAGTCTCTCGCCATGCAACAGAAAAATTCGCGGCTCGTGCGACTCTTGTGGAGTCGGCCGGCGGCCGTGGCCGCCAGCCCTGGTCGTACTGGCCGCGGCGACCATGTGGGTCCATGCCGCCGAGTACCTCAGCGGACTGGTCTGGGCCGTGCCCGCGGTGGTCGATCCGGGACCGGTGGGCGGCCCGCCCTCCGACGCCGTCGTCCTCATCGGCGGCGGCAAGGGACGCCGGTCAAAGACCTGTCGAAATGGAGAAACGGCGATAAATGGATCGTCAAGGACGACTATGTCATCGCCGACAAGGAATGCCTTTACACCAAGGACTCCTTCGGCGATTGCCAACTCCACGTAGAATGGGCCGAGCCGGCGAAGATCGAAGGCGAAGGGCAGGGCCGCGGCAACAGCGGCGTCTTCATGATGGGCCTCTACGAAATTCAGGTCCTCGATTCCTACGACAACCCCACCTATCCCGACGGCCAATGCGGCTCGGTCTACAAGGAAATCCCGCCGCTGGTCAACGTCAATCGCAAGCCGGGCGAGTGGCAGACCTACGACATCGTCTGGCACGGGCCGCGGTTCGACGCCGACGGCAAGCTCACCCGAAAGGCCACCATCACCGTGCTGCAAAACGGCGTGCTGATCCTCGACCACTTCGAACTGTTGGGCTGTTCCTATTGGGACCAGCCGCCCCACTACGAGCGGCACGCGGAGAAGCTCCCCTTGATGTTGCAGTACCACGACAACCCGGTCCTCTTCCGCAATACCTGGATCCGCGAGTTGTCCGGTCCGCCGATGCGCGAAGGAAAAGTAGGCGGTGGGTCGAGAGCGCACCACGCGGGAGAGGGGCAGGTGGTCGAGCGACCACCGATTCCAGTTCGTTGACCCCTATTCACCCTATTCCGGATCATCAAGTACCGCGCGGCTCGTTCGAAAGCCCTCACCCTAGCCCTCTCCCGTGAGGTTTTGGTGACCGTGGCTCTGCAATTTGCAGAACTCTGCTACCCGCCCCTACTTCCACGCGCTGCTGAGCTTCCGCCAGGCGATAGGTCCTCGGTCTGATAGACTTCGCCAGCGGCCGGCACGCTCATAAGGCATGTCGGCCAGCCGGGCGGCTTGCGCCGGGGCGCCGGCAAATTGCTCTCGGCCGAGGGCGGCCACGGCCTGCGGACCGGCCAGCCGCGGATCGAAGATGTCGTCCAGGGCCACGCTCCGCAATTGCCCGTCGCGCAGGCCGGCGCGAAGCGGGCCGTCGAGGTAGAAGACCACCGAGCCGATCCGCTCCTCGGCCACCAGCAATCGCGGCGGCAAGCGGCCGCGGCGGTTGAAATAGTCGGCCAGATCGCGGGCCGAGAGCCGTCGGCCAACTGCGGCATCACCAGCGTCATGATGAAGACGAAATGGACCGCGGCGACCACCGCGCTGGCGGCCAGCGTGGCCCGCAATCGCCCGCAAAGCCAAAATATCATGGGAATCCAGCACCCCGCGGCGATCAGCAGCGCGGCGGCCCAAAGGCCCGCCGGCATCCGCCAGGGGCCGAGTCGCTGCTGGGCCACCAGCAGTGTCGCCGGCAGCGACGCCGGCCCGACGAGGCACGTCATCCAGAAACGCCGCCCAGCAGCCGCCGCGGCCGCGGGCTGAGCGTGCCCTCCCACAGCCTCACCCAAGCCACGGCGGCCAAAATGGCCACGGGGGGAAAGACCGGCCACAGATACGTCACCAGCTTCGAATGCGCGATGGATAGCAGCAGCGTGCCGCCCAGCAGCCAGCAGCCCAACAGCAACATCGCATCGCCGCCGGCCGCCGCTGCGGGATCGCTTCCCCGGCGGCGGTTCCTGTGCTTGATCCATTGGTCCATGGGCGACCACGGGCAGATAGGCGATCCAGGGCGAGCCGCCGCCACAAGGATCGGCAGGTAATACCACCACGGCGCGTGGCCGTGCCGCTGCGTGCCGGTGGCGAAGCCCTTCAGATGCCGGTCGATGAAGTAGTAGTACAAGTAATGCGGGTTGCGGAGCTCGACGGCGATGTACCAGGCCGCGGCGATCAAGCCGCCGATCCCCAGTGCCGCGGTCCCCACCAGACATGCCTTCCGGCTCAGCCGCCGCGCGAGCAGGAGGTAGCCGCCCTGGGCGACGCCGACCAGGGCCACGCCCGCGAGCCCCTTGGTGAGGATGGCCAGGGCCAGCACCAGGCCCAGCAGCAGGGTGCAGAGCAGCGTGGCCCGTCGCGTCGTCGTGCGCTCGGACTCCCAGCAGAGGAGGACGGCCAGCGTGACCCAAACGACCAGGGCGACGTCATGCGCCGGCGCCTGGGCCAGGGCCGCCGGCAGGATCATGGTGGCATAGAGCACGGCGGCGAGCACCCCCGCGGTGCGGCCGAACATCCGCAGCCCGGCCAGCCCGGTGGCGATCATTCCCAACAGCCCCAGCATAAGACCCGGCAGCCGCACGGCCGCTTCCGACATGCCGAAGAGTTTCAAGGAGGCGGCCTCCGCCCAGAAGTAGAGGATCGGCTTGTCGAGAAACGGTTTTCCCATCAGCCGCGGCACCAGCCAGTCGCCGCCGGAGGCCATTTCCTGGGCGATCGAGGCGTGCAGGCCCTCGTCGGGGTCCAGCAGGGGGATCTTCGAGGCCAGCAGCAACGGGCAGAGGAAGATGATGGCGGCCAGGGCGACGGCCAGCAGCAGGAGCCCCCGCAGCGGGACCTCTCGGTGAGCGTTCATAGGCCGGGATGGTATCCGAACCGGCCGCCCGGCGGAATGCCGAAACCAGCGGGCCGCCGGTTTATCCGGGCGGTTATCTTAGCCGGATTTGCTGGCAGTCACCTTTCCGTCGCGCTTGACAAGTAGTGTACATGTGTTCAAGTGAAGGCTGCCCCGCCCACGTCCCGTGGCTGGCCTTCACCGCATGGCGCCGTCCGTCGAGCCGCTGTCGCTCTACCGTCCGCGCGATCCGCGGGCGTCCGGCCTGTGGCAAGTGATCGACCGGCATTTCCCGTCCTTCCAGCAGCTTTACGAGGAACGCTTTGCGGCCAAGTACGGCTTCTGGCGGCCCGTCATCGAGCGGTCTGTGGCCGCGTTTCTCCGCTGCGGCGATCTCGCGCGAGGGCTTCGCCCGCGTCCGTTGCCCCGACTGCCGGCACGAGATGTTCGTGGCCTTTTCCTGCAAGCAGCGCTGCGCCTGCCCGTCGTGCCATCAGAAGCGGGCGCTGCTCACCGCCCGGCACGTGGCCGAAGAGGTCTGTCTTCCCGTCGCCCATCGGCAAGTGGTGTTCACCATCCCCAAGCGGCTGCGGCTGCACGCCCGCTTCGACCGCAAGCTGCTGGGCAAGCTGGCCGCGTGTGCATGGCGATGCCTGCGGGACGAAGTCCGCCGCCTGCTGGGGCGAGAGGACGCCCTGCCGGGCATGATCGTCGCCATCCAGACCCACGGCGAACTTTTGCACTGGCACCCGCACATCCACGCCCTGGTCACCTGCGGTGGCGTTCACCCCGCGGAGGGCGCGAGTTCCTCGAAGTGCCGCAACTCGACAAGGAGCGGCTGCGGGCGGCCTGGCGGGAAGAGGTGTTTTCGCTCTACTTGGCTGAGGGGAAGATCGATGCGGCGGTCGTCGAGAACATGCGCGGCTGGCCGCACAGCGGCTTCGGCGCCCATCCCTCGCTGCCATTGGCCGCCGACGACCGTGCGGGCATCGAGCGGCTGACGCAGTACATCACCCGCTGCCCGTTGAGCCTCTCGCGGCTGGTCCGGGTGACGCGGGGACTGTCCCGATTTTGCGTCCGACGAAAATGGGACTGTCCCCCTCGGCGCGGGCGAAAGCGTGATTTACCGGGCGGAGAAGGACGCCTGCCGGGCGTTTCCCGATCCCCGCGACGCGGGTCTGGCGGCCGGGACGAAGCGGAATTTTCAGGTCCTTTCGGCAGCTGGAGTTCCTGGCGGAGTTCACGCAGCACATTCCGCCCAAGGGCGCGCACCTGATTCGCTATTACGGCTGGTACTCGAACAAGTCCCGCGGCATGCGCCGCAAGGCGGCGGAGCGACTGGCTCCGCCAGTGGTGCAAGCGGCGGCGGCGAGGGGCCGCTGCGACCAGACCTGGGCGATGCTCATCAAGCGGGTGTACGAGGTCGATCCGCTGGCGTGTCCGCAGTGCGGCGGGACGATGAAGGTGATCTCGTTCATCGAGCCGCCGCAAGGCAAGGTGATCGAGAGGATCTTGCGGCACTGCGGCCTGTGGCGGGAGCGGGAGTCTTCGCCGCGCGGCCCGCCGGACCACGACGCGACGGTCTGCGTCCCGGAGGCGGACGGTCCCGAATGGTGCGAAGACTGCGACTGTGCCGTTTCGGCGGAGCGGACGTCGGGGCCCGGCGAGCCTGGGGAGCTGACCTTTGTGGACGAGGACACGTTTTGGGCGACGTTTTGAATTTCCCGACGGGCGTCTGCGTGGGCGGTGCGCGCGTGGGGCGCGGATCGGGCATGATTTGCGGCCGACGCATCGCGGGCGGCTCCATTCACGGGCGGGAATGGGGCATTTAGGCGAAGGGGGGCAGGAAGCAGCAAGGCGGCCATGGCCGCCTTGCTGCTTCCTGCCCCCCTTGATTCAGTAGCGCCCCTTGGGTAAACTCATTGGTGCTCAGTGAAATCAAATTTCCTATGGGTAATTGGACGGCCACGGAAGGCCACTCGAATTGATCCTGACTTTGCAGAGGCGTCCAGGCTTCAAGAGCAACTCAGTTCTGCGGAAGCCACAAGTCGCGGTGAGGAAGCAGACGTTGCCGAGCTAAACGGTTACTCGGAGTTTGCCTACCCCATAGCGATCTCCAACGAGAGTTGAGAAGACCGTATCCGAGCCAAGCGGCGGCCGATGTAGACCTGCACCGAAATGGCGGCAACCACCCTGAATAGCCCGCTACAGCCCTGGATTCGCGTGTTGGCAAACAGCCGCAAGGAACTATCGCTTCGCTACGGCCACCTTCCTGGTATCATGGAAGCCATGAAGAGAACCATTTTATTACTGAGCGTGTTGGTGGCGTTGACCGCCCGGCGTCGGCAGCGTTTCTTGGCGAGACTCGCGCGCTGGGCGAAAGTCTTTCAATACTGGCATCGAGCAGGTTGCCGGCGACGTAAGCCGAGAACTGCCACCGGGTTCCGGCGGGTCTTGGCTGGAAAGGGCGGCAGAGTTTTTTGTTGCCCCAGTTGAGAATCCTGTTCAGGGGCTACCCCAGTCGGGAGTACCTTGAAGACCGACCCGTATCATGCCTTCCCTGACGTCGTGGACAATTTCGCATCTGGTGCGACAAGTACACCGTTACAATCAGGGCGCTACTCTTCAGCAGATCGAAGGCTCGTTGAACGGGGTGGCCGGGCGATTTGAGTGGATCATTGACAACGGCCAGGTCACGCACCGCATGTTCGTTCCCGGCGGTACATGCAATGGGGTGCCGATCAAACCATGAGTCCCTTTGCAAGGCTCGGGAAGCAGTTTGCTGTAAACTGGACTACGATACTTGTGGGCTGGAAGGGCCTGGGGGATCCTCGCCGTGGCCTGCGCTCGGCTGAATTCCCGCCGCTGCTGTCTGCGGATGAACTAGCTGCCTATGCAAACGAATGTCTCGCATCCTCTTCGGATGTTGCCAAAGCGACCTGGTTGTGAGCCTCTTGTCTCTCGATCTGCATACCGAAAGCCGGGAGACCATCACAGAGCACTTGGCGCGGCTGTCTGATTTGCATGGGTGCGATCCTTCGCGGGCGAAGTTCGGAAGTGGCGGGTAGTTCTCCTTGAAGATTTTTGGGCGATATCCCCAGCGGCCCTCTGTACGGCCTGATTGCGGTGACCGTTCTGGCAGAACTTCGGCTTTCCACCAGACAGCCCGCATGAAGTCCAAGGGAAGGGAAACACGGTCAGCCCTGCCGACTACTACCAGGAAAGCAACTACCAAAAGTTAGTCTCTCGGCACAAGGCGTGGATCGAACAAGAGAAAGCGGGGCTGCGGGTTCAGTAATGCTCGCCACTGCCCTGGCTTTTCGTACTGGCGAGCGCCGCAAGGCATCGTGAAAAATCGTCGCCGGCCCGTTGTTATGCGGCTTGCGGGTCTTGACCCGGTTGGTGCCGAAACGATCTGGCCGGCAAGAGGCGGTTTAGCCTTGACGGCCACCTTCTGGTATAATGGGAGCCATGAAAAGAACCATCTTGCCGCTGAGCGTGCTGTTGTTGATGGCCGGAACCGCGCCGGCGTCGGCGGCATTTCTTGGCTGAACCTGCGTCTGGGCGAAAGTTTCCTGAACACAGGCATCGAGAAGGTTGCCGGCGACCTAAGCCGAGAAATGCCACCGGGTTCCGGCGGGGCTTGGCTGGAAAGTGGGCAGAGTGTTTTGTTGCCCCAGTTGAAACAGGGGCGTCAACGCCAGTCGGTCGCTGTGGTTCACCTTTGGGATCGGTGGAGGGAAATCCAGCAACGACCGTTGGCGGCCGTGGTTTCATGGACATGCAATTGACGGAATGCAGGCCGACGGTGTACCACCCTCCGTTGTCGAAAATACGATCGGCAACGGAACTCAAATAATCGGGAAAAATCCCGGAACAACCGCATTTTACGATCCCGTCAATAATGTTACGGTCATAACTGATACGGCGACTGGAAAGGTCGTGACCGTCTCCCGTGGATTTATCAAACGATAGGGGCGGCGGCATGGTCGATGAATGGACATTGCAGTACGACAGGCGGCAGTATCGGTCGATGGCCGACCAGTTGCGGAAATTTGAAGAAGGGAAATTGGACATCGCTTCGCTGATTGCAAGCCTCAAGGCTTTGCTCAATGTGCTTGAAGCAGCCGATGACTCCTGGAAGGACGACTTCCGAAGCGAATGGGGAACTTTGAGGAGGTGGCTCACGCGGTGGCGACTTTCCGCAAGGAGGAAGGCATCGCACCCGACTACAACACCACAATCAACGATCCATCGAACCGCGCGCTCGTCAATGAGGCCGTCCATAAACTTGGGGCATTTTGGCGTCACAGATTGGCAGAACTCAGCTTGGGGCCGACGAATTCGGCGACCGCGATTGAACCTATACTGGTAGCCATGAAAAGAACCATCTTGGCCCTGATAGTGTTGCTGTTGGCCGCGCCGGCGTCGGCGGAGGGATAAAGGGGACAGGCCATATATTGACGAAAAGGGGCATTTTGGTAGATTTCGGCCATGCCCCGCACCGCAAGAGTCTCGCCTGGAGGAATGTTGTTTCATGTGCTCAATCGCGGCGTCGGGCGAATGCAGATTTTCCGCGCAGAAGGATTACGATGCCTTCCGTCGCGTGGTTGAAGAGACGCTCGCATCGCGCCGATCCGCATCTGCACCTATTGCTGGATGCCAAATCATTGGCATTTTGTCTTGTGGCCCAAACGTGACGGCGACCTTTCCAGGTTCATGCAGCGGATGGCCAACATGCACACCCAACGGTGGCAACGGGCGAAACTTCGCGTTGGCTATGGGCACCTGTATCAGGGACGGTTCAAGTCGGGGACGGACAAAGGGGTCGGGAGTCTTTGATATTGACCGGAGCGGTGAGAACTGATATTTTTCGCCCATGCCGCGACGATTGCGGGTTTCCAGCGGCGGGTACGCCTATCATGTGCTGAATCGGGCCGTGGGCCGCGCCCGCATTTTCGGCAAGGGGCGGGACTACGAGGCGTTCGAGGAAGTGTTGGCGGAGGCAAAAAAACACGTGCCCATGCGGGTGCTGGCTTGGTGCGTGATGTCCAACCACTGACACTTGACGCTGTGGCCGCGTGGGGACGGCGATCTGTCGGAGTTCATGCGATGGCTGACGGTTACGCACACGCAACGCTGGCACGCGGCGCATCACACCTCGGGCAGCGGCCCGCTGTACCAAGGGCGTTTCAAGTCGTTTCCGATCCAAGAGGACGATCATTTGTTGACGGTGCTGCGGTATGTGGAACGAAATCCTCTGCGCGCGAATCTGGTGGAACGTGCCGACGAGTGGCGGTGGTCGAGCCTCTGGCATCGCGCTGATGGCGCGGCGGCGGGTATTCTGGACGAGGGGCCGGTGCCTTTGCCGCGGGATTGGCGACAACACGTGCAGTCGGCGGAGACGGAGGCGGAGTTGGCGGCATTACGGCGTTCGGTGGTGCGCGGCTCTCCGTTTGGAGAGGATGCGTGGCGAGATCGCACCGCAAAGCGTTTGGGCCTGCACTCCACGTTGCGTCCGCGGCCGCCCCTGGAAACACCCCCCATCCAAAACAGGAATCTAAGACTCCCGATACCCCTTTGTTCTTCTGGCAAGTCGGTCCGGAAGTCGCCCTCACCAATACTCACAGCGATGACACCAGCCAGGTGTACACCCTTTCCGCCAACATCGGCGGCGGGGTCAGCGGCAACATCAATGGCGCCGCGCTACGGTGTACGGCGGCACGCCCGACTTCCTCAACACCTACACGTACAACAACCTGGGGGAAGTGACCGATATCCGGCAGACGAGCCAGTCGGGCGGCAATGCGGTGGCCGACAAATGGGTGCACTTCGGCTATTGCGACTGCGGCTGCTGCGTGATGAGCATCGACGATTACGCCAGTCTGAAAGACAGCGAACCGGTCGAACTGGTGGCCCACAGCGACTTGGGTTACAACTACGCCCGGCAAGTGACCAGCCTGAACTACAGCGACGGCCAGAATAACCCGTTGGCCGGCTACGCGTGGACCTATGACGCCGCCGGCCGCGTTGTGACGGCCGCCTCGAACGACGGCACGCTCACCTACTACTACGACGCGGACGGCCAACTCACGAGCGTCCAGTCCGGCCAGAGCACCATCAGTCGAACACCTACAACGGCAACGGCACGCCCGACAACGCCGGCAATATCATCGGGGCGGGCAACCGCCTGCTCTACGACGGCACCTACTATTACAGCTACGACGCCGACGGCAATCGCACGGCCCGCTGGGTGAGCGCCAACGGGCCGGAATCGGCCCCCGCCGCCGGCGACAGCAACGTCACCACGTACACCTGGGACAACCACAACCGGCTGACGAGCGTGACCTTCCAGCAGACGGAGGGCACCAACACCTACCAGATGCAATACGGCTACGACACCTTCGACCGCCTGGTGACGGCCGACCAGACGGTCGGCGGCGGCGACACGCCGCTTCAGGAGCGCTACTACTACAACGGCGACGACCTCGTGCTCGTGCTGGATGGCAACGGCAACGTCACGGAGCGGGAACTGTACGGCCCGGCGGTGGACCAGGTGCTGGCCTCGGAAAACGCCACCACGGGCGCGTCTCCTGGCTCTTGGCCGACAACGAAGGGACGGTCCGCGACGTGGCCACGTACAACGCCGGCACCGGCACAACGACTATCGCCGACCACCTGGTGTACGATGCCTTCGGCAACATCGCTTGGCAAACCCCAAATACTGGCCAGCCGCGGTTCACCTACACGGGCCAGCAATTCGACGCCGCGACCGAGCTGTATTATTACCGTGCCCGGTGGTATGATGCTGGGACGGGCCGGTTTATGAGTCGGCACCCGGCGGGTTTTGCCGCCGGCGACGCCAACCTGTATCGCTACTGCGGGAATAGCCCGGTGAACAAGGTTGACCCGAGCGGGCAGAGCATGCTGGCGGGTTCCGTCTTGGCCCTCGGCCCTATGATGATGTATGACGGCCCGATCGGGACGATGACGCCGAGTTGCTCGAGCGGCAGGTGGGAGCGCCCGTTCGATCAGATCGCCTCGGGGAGGCCCAAACGTCGCTCAATGAGACGATCCAACGGTACTATGACGCCGCGCAATTGCGCGATAAGCTTCTCGGCGTGCTCGGCGAGGATCTCAATAATGTCTGCCCAGAGGCGATGAACCAGCTTCAGCAACAGTGTCCGGCGATGTCCACCGGGTAGAGTTGAACCAGATTATCATCGATGTCCCGCGCGTCAACGACGAGGGAGTGCAACTCGTACACCTTCAACTTTTTCCGGCCTTTGTTGTGGGGCCTGGCCGGCTGGGCGGTTGCCGGGCCGCCCGTGCAAAACGTCCCCCCGGGGAAGGTGGTTCAGGACGAGGAGGATGTCGAGAAGGCTCGACTCCAGTTTATGAACAAGGCCGTCGAGCGGATTGGAGACGTCTCCGTGGCAACCGTGGGAGTGGGGGTCATAATTGAAACATTCGCCATGGGGACGGGCTCTTATGAGGCCGGGCGTCAGGGGGAAAACGCGGCAGAGTACATTATGGGGGAGCCGCCGGCTGAGGCCGCGCCAGCGGTTCCACCAGAAGCGGCGCCGGCGGTTCCACCAGAAGCCCCAAATGGGATTGGCGAGACATTCAAGAATCCTGCTGACGCCATCGGCGATCTCCAAGGTGAGGCAACCGAGGTGGTCGGTTCGCGGCAGGCAACGACCAACGAGTTCTGGGCCGAAAAGGGCTTCACCGAGCACCGCGTCTACCAGGACTCGAACGGCGACTTCCACCATTTATTCTATAACCCGAAAACTGGCCAGTTCAGTGGTGGCGGACTGTCGAGCCACGAGTAGCAAATGCGCACAATTGCCGTTGACCCGAATTTTCTTACCGTCCCAGCCCATGCATCGGCCGCGGCAGCAATCGCTGCCGAGATTAGGGCATCGCGCACGGCACAGCGCGGGTGAGGTGGCCCAAATCGAAGGCAACCTCTTGATCGGCTTCACAATATCGGACGGGGCTGTGTCTCTTCTTCTATCGAACGGCCGCGTGCTCGAAATGGCGGTTGCTCGCGCACGCGTCGCATGGCGGATTTCAGGCCCCGTTGCCGGCGTCGAGTGGGCTTCTGCGGCGAAAGGCACGTCCGTGCACCTGTTGTGGCCGAGCGGCAAGGACAGCTCATCGGGCCCCGGGGGGCCTCTTGGCGGGTCGGTGCGGCTTGAAATTGCCGCACGCTGTTTTCGGGTGAAGCACTCGTGAATGTCTATTTCGAGCGCGGTGGGGCGCTGCCAGTTTCTCCCCCTATGGAAGACCGCTGAGGCATCGCCGTTGCTTTACATCGCGGAGTTGGAGCCCCTGTCCCCCACGGAGGTTGCGCCGTGACGGTCGCAGCCACAGCGGTCACGGGGATTCTGGTATACTGGAAGCCATGAGAAGAACCATCCTGACACTGATTGCGTTGTTGTTGACCGCGCCGGCGTCGGCGGCCTTTCTTGCCGCGAACTCGCGTCTGGGCGAAAGTTTCCTGAACACAAGCATCGAGCAGGTTGCAGGTGACGTAAGCCGAGAAATGCCAACGGGTTCCGGCGGGGCTTGGCTGGAACAGGCGGGGCATGAAAACGGGACATCACTGATATCGGCAAAATAGGCAGTTAGTTATGGAACCGATCCGCGAACGACAACTCGAAATCAGTGATGTCCCCTTTTTCGGCTCGACGCCGCACTGGATGCCAACGCCTCGGACATCACCGAGTATTTTTACGACAACCGCAACCGGCTGACCGAGGTGAAGCAGTGGAGCACCTGGACCGTCTATAACAACGGCAACGGGACGCCCGACGTGGAGGACGTCGCCTACACCTACGACGCTTTCGACCGGCTGGTGGACCGGATCGCGACCGTCGCTATCGGCGGCAATCCGACCACCACGGAAGAGCGCTATATTTACGACGGCCAGAACCTCGTGCTGGTGCTGGACGGATATGGCAATGTCACCGAGCGGGAGCTTTGCAGCCCCGCGGTTGACATGGTGCTGGCCTCGGAAAACGCCTCGACGAACGCCGTCTCCTGGCTCTTGGCCGACAACGAGGGGACGGTCCGCGACGTGGCCACGTACAACGCTGGCACCGGCGCAACGACGATCGCCGACCACCTGGTGTACGACGCCTTCGGCAACATGAGCCAGACGACGCCCGCTGCCCAGCCGCGGTTCACCTATACGGGCCAGCAATTCGACGCCGCGACGGGGCTTTATTATTACCGTGCCCGGTGGTATGATGCCGGGATGGGCCGGTTTATGAGTCAGACCCGGCGGGATTTTCCGCCGGCGACGCCAACCTGTATCGCTACTGCGGGAATAGCCCGGTGAATGAGGTTGACCCGAGCGGGCAGAGCATGCTGGCGGGTTCCGTCTTGGCCCTCGGCCCTATGATGATGTATGACGGCCCGATCGGGACGATGACGCCGAGTTCCTCGAGCGGCGGGTGGGAGCGCCCCGTTCGATCAGACGACGGCGGTGGGCCGTCGGAGGATACTCCCGACTACGGTGTTCATGCCGTGGCGAGCGGGGGCACAAACGCGCCGGCGGCCGACAACACGACAACGCCGTTCGATACGAGCGTGTTGGGTTTTCAGCCTCTCTACCGCCCGTATAAACCAGTCTACTCAATCTACTCGTTGAGCAGCGGCTTGGGGGGCCTTTCCCCTCCTGCACCTTCCCGAAGGCGAGGCGGGGTGCCACAGCAGCCTCCGGGGATCGTCGAAAGCGCCTTCCTGTCGTGCTACATTCCGGCGGCGGCGACCGGACGTGCTCTTACGTCTCCCTTGCACTGATACCGGGGTGCGGCAAATTTTGGTCAGACCGGGACGAGACCCTCGCTCGGGCCAAAGAACGGATGGGCATTTATCCGAATTCGCCGTTAGACGCCACGATCGATATTTTTGCTAACACGTGGGCAACGTCCGCACCGACGCCCTACTTTCGCGTGCCCCAGGCGAAATAAACGCCGCTGAAAACGCGGCAAATGCAACTCAACGTTGCCTTTCGGAACGAATTGCCGATTTTCAAGCGAATCCGCAGAATTGGCAGCGCAGCTCTCAGCGAGTGCCGAGCAGGCAACCGCGCAAAGCGCAAATGGCGGCGTGAGTATAGAAAGCGTCTATCGCAATCCAGCGACAGGAGAAACGATACATGTTCACGATGTCTTCAAACCGTCCGGCAGCCAGATACCAGGACATCCGACATTTCGTGATTACGGGAAGGGAGGTGGTTGACATGACCTCCGCCACCGTCACCTATGCGGATGTACTAATAAAGCAAAAGATCGAAGATTGGGGGGACAACAAAGGATTTCATGCGGCGGATCAAATCGGACTGCACATGGAGGATCGTTTTTCGGTTAGTCGGATTCATGTAGTCGAGGCGAACGATCAAGGCACGTTTCTGACGCTGCGAATGACAACGGATCGTTGGAGCGAGCCTCGTGAGTTTGCGATCCTAGACAACGGCTCGCTCGCGTGGTAGCTGGCAGTTAGAGGCATCTGGTATCATGGAAGCCATGAAGAGAACCATTTTATTACTGAGCGTGTTGGTGGCGTTGACTGCGCCGGCGTCGGCGGGGGAGTTCCGGGGACACAATATCTATCTATTGACAGGAACTGGCGGAACTGGTAATCTCCCGTCATGGCAAGATTGGCGCGGTTGGTGATCCCTGGTTTGCCCCATCACGTGACCCAGCGGGGCAATCGCCGACAACCGACGTTTTTCAACGATGGCGACTACGCGGCCTATCTGGAGTTGATGGCCGACTGGTGCCGCGAGCAAGGCGTCGAGATTTGGAGCTACTGCCTGATGCCCAATCACGTCCACTTGATCGCGGTGCCGAAGACCGCGGACGGCTTGCGGCGGGCCATCGGCGAGGCCCACCAACGTTACACGCGGCGCGTCAATTTCCGCGAGCAATGGCGAGGCTATCTCTGGCAGGGACGCTTCGCCTCGTTCCTCGTGGACGAGCCGCACCTGTTGGCGGCGGCCCGCTATGTGGAGTTGAATCCCGTGCGGGCGAAGCTGGTGGAACGCGCCCGCCAGTGGCCTTGGAGCAGTGCCAAGGCGCATTTGTCGGGCCGGGACGATCGGTTGGTGAAGGTCGCGCCGCTGTTGGCGATGGTGGGCGACTGGAAGGCGTTCTTGCGGACTGCGCTCGGGGAGGAAGAGCTTGGCGATTTGCGTGCGCACGGGCGCACGGGTCGGCCGCTGGGGAGTACGGCGTTTTTGGATCGTTTGGAAGGTCTTGCTGGTCGCGTATTGAAGGCGCAGAAACCCGGCCCGAAGTCCAAGGCGCGGAAGCCGGGCGGAAGAAGAAAAGGCATGAGTTAGGTAGTGTGTCCCCGGAATGGCCCTTATTACCGTGCCCGGTGGTATGATGCCGGAACGGGCCGGTTTATGAGTCAGGTATCCAGCGGGTTTTGCCGCCGCCGCCGCGAACCTGTATGGCTACTGCGGGAATAGCCCGGTGAACGAGGTTGACCCGAGCGGTTGTGACGGCTACTCGTCGGGCTACTGGGATAATTTCTATTCGGACTACGTCGGCTGGTGGTGGCCGTCCGGAGGGACGCCTTCACGGCCGGCACCGGCCCCGAACCCCTCCGCGCAAACGACCGACGCATCCGACCGCGGGCTCGCAGCTACGTCCGCCATGAACATGACCGAGCAGGCAGCCCGAGAGTACAGGGAGTTGCCGCCGGGGGACAGGGTCTACGGGCATTACGATACCGTTGTCGGCATACGGTCGTCGTTGTCGGGGGCGGCGGAGCGGCCGGTCCGGCAGGACAATGCCGCAGGTGGAATCCAACGCTTCGGGTCATTTAAGCAGTTAAAGACGGGCCTTGGATCCGCTGGGGAGGACAACGTTTGGCACCACATTGTTGAGCAAACTGAGGCGAATGTCGAACGCTTCGGAGCAGAGGCAATCCACAGCACTGAGAACGTCGTTTCGGTTCCGACGGAACGTCAATCAGGCCATCGGTAACTACTACTCCACGAAGCAGCCGTTCACGGGCGGTCAAACGGTGAGGAAATGGCTGGGTTCCCAGTCCTTTCAAGATCAGTTGACTTTTGGAAAGGATATCCTAAACCGCGTGCTTTCTAGTAAGCCTTTGCCATAGGGGATCAACATGAACAGCGAACTGGAGAACGTGGCCGACGCCTTGGCTCGGTATCGTGATGCGGCAGCCGGCACGGGCGAACGAGAACCGAAGAAGGCCAATGAATGGCACAACAAAATGCACGCTTGTTTCAAGCTCCTTCGGGAGACCGAAGCCGGTAGGCGGGGCATCACTTCCTTAATTTCCGACCGCGATCCCCATGTTCGTTGCTGGGCAGCCGCGCACAGTTTGCAGTGGGCACCGGAGATCGCGCGCCGTGTACTTGAGGAACTGCGTAACAGGGATGAGGAATGCGGTTTCGCGCCAAGATGACCCTCCAAGAATTTGAGAAAGGCCGTCTGTCATTCAACTATTAACATCCACTCGGTCACAGGCATCAAGAGCATCGTTGGCATCATGGAAGCCAACGGGGATTCCGGGGACATGGGGTATTCCGGAGGAATTCCAGATACCATGAAAGAGCCGGGGTCTCCAAGAAAAGTACGCTTGGGAGCGGTTTTTACCCAAGTTTACGTAACTCTTTCCAGGAGACCCTAGCATGTTATACCTTGGGTGATTCCGGGCGGGTGATTCCGGGGACAGGTGATTCCGGGGACACATTACCAATTGTGGTAAACTGGGATGCTGGTTGGCATTGCCGTGACCGCACATAAGATCAGGTCGGTCGAAGAGTTGGAGAGCCAGCTTCGCCATCGGCGTCAGGCGGGACAGCGCGTCGTCATGACCAACGGATGTTTTGACCTGCTGCACCCGGGCCACCTTGCGTCGCTGCAGGAGGCGCGCAAGCAGGGCGATTGCCTCGTGGTCGGCCTGAACAGCGACCGCAGCACGCGGGAACTGAAAGGGCCGGGGCATCCGATCATCGACCAGCAAGGCCGGGCGGAAATGCTCGCCGCGTTGGAATGCGTCGATTACGTGGTCATCTTCGACAACCGCAGCGTGGCCGGCCTGGTGGAGCGGGTGCTGCCCGACGTGCTGGTGAAGGCGGCGCGATACCGGACTCGAAGAGGTGGTGGGGCACGAGAATTGTCGCGAAGCATGGCGGGCGCGTCGTCTTGGTGCCGATGAGGCCGCAATACTCGACAACCGCGGTGATCGAGAAGGTCCGCAGCCTTTCACAGTGAAGCGGCTCCCGGAGGAGCAGCCCCTCTCGTCCGCGTGCGATAGGCGGTTGGCGAAGGCGGGTCACTTTCGGGTAGAATCGGAAGGATGGTCAAAGAACGTCTCATTCTGACCAGTCCTCAATGCCCGGGAGACGTGCTCACGCTCACGGCGGCGATTGAGTCGCTGCATGCGACCTATCCCGGCGAGTACGCCACGGATACGCGCACATTCCACCCCTATATTTTCGAGAACAATCCGCGCATCACGCGACTTGGCGACGCGGAGGGGAGCGTGATTCCCATGCAGTATCCGCTTTTCACGGAGAGCAACGTGCTGCCCCTGCCGGTTCTCCGCGGCTATACGGATTACTTGGGCAAGCAATTGGGGGTGCCGCTGGATTGCACCGTGAATCGGCCTTGCCTCTACCTAAGTCAAGAGGAAGCAGCGGCCGCGCCGCAGGTGGCACGGCCGTACGTCGTCGTCAATGCGGGAATCAAGTCGGACTTCACCGCCAAGGCGTGGCCGCTGGAGAATTATCAGGCCGTGGTGGATGCGTTGCACGGCCGCATCCAGTTCGTGCAGACCGGGGAATCCTGCCACCATCATCCGCCGCTGAAGAACGTGTTGAACCTGGTGGACCAGACGCCCGGCCGCAAGCTTATTACGCTGGCGTACCATGCCTTCGCGGGCATTGGCCCGGATACTTACCTCATGCACCTGATGGCGGCCTGGAGACGACCGTACTTTGTGATTAGCGGGGGCAGGATTCCGGTGCAATGGATCCAGTATCCGTACCAGCAGACGTTTCACAGTGTGGGCCAATTGCCGTGCAACGCCCGAGGGGCGTGCTGGTGCAGCCGCGTCGTGCCGCTTGGCGATGGAACGCCGCACGATCAATCCTTGTGCCAAATGCCTGTCAACGGCGTTGCGGCTTGCATGAAGATGATCGGGCCGCAGGAATTGATCCTGGGCATGGAGAGGCTGTTGAATGCGAGCGGATTGTAATCTTGGAGCGATCGATGGGCACTAGCCGGTTCGCGAGTTCCGGCCCCGAGGTGCCACCCGACGGTGGGATACGGGGGCGGTGTCGTCGCGGTCAAATAGGGCATGAAAACGGGACATCACTGATATTGACAAAATAGGCAGTTCGTTATGGAACCGATCCGCGAACGACAACTCGAAATCAGTGATGTCCCCTTTTCCGTCCGATAACAATTTCGCCGGCAGCCAAAGCCAGGGGCCGCAGAACGCAACGGTCGTCGGCGACACGCTTTCTATCGGGGACGTGCTGACCGACGGCAGCAACGCGGAGGTAAACCTTTCCGCGGGCAACGTCGCCACCGTATCGGGCTCCGTCTCCGGCCTGGATGGAAGCGCCTTCATGGTCACGGTGAATTGGGGCGATGGCAGCGACCCGGAACAGTTCGCCTATGGCGCGGGCCAAACCTCCTTCAGTGCGGGCCACGTCTACGTGCCGGAGGTGTCCGGCGGCCCGGCGACCCTCACGTCCTGGACCGACCCCAGCGGTTGCGCCGGGACCATCGCCACCCAAGACGACACGATCATCGTGACGGTGATTTTCAGCGATGGTCGGACCGCGACGCCCAGCAACGCGCCCGGCGTTGCGATCCTCGACAGCGGGCCGAGCGTCGGCTTCGCGAACGATCCCGATGGCAGTGGCGGGTATACTTTCATCGCGACCGGCTCCGAGTTGTGGGACCAGAGCGCCCAGATCAGTTACCAGTGGAACACGCCGGACGTGAACGCCAGCGGCAACAGCATCGCTCTGAATGCCACGCAGTGGGGCGACACGCAGGCGTGGGGCGGCGCGGTGACGGTGACGGACGCCATCGGGGCCGCGGCCGTCTGGTCCGACGCATACTGGCTCGCTTCCGGTCCGGCACTGTCGCCCCAGCCGACGGTGAGCGTCACGGAGACCGACACGAACCAGACGGTCCAGGCGGGGCAGGCGGCGACGTTCGACATCCACGTCGACTGGACGGGCAGCTTGGACTCGACGGCGATTATCTATTACCAGGTGGTGAACGGCACCGCCGCGAACGGGACGGATTATCAATCGGTCTTCGGGGTGCAGTCCGTGGAATTCGACGTTTACGGGGCGAACAAGACGGACTACACGTTCCAGGTTCAGACTACCGCCGGGATTTACGGCGGGACGGACGCGACGTTTTCGGTGCAGTTGCTCAGCGAGGTGTTTTCCGGCGAGCCGGGGGAGGGTCATGCACCGAGCAGCGGCACCGGCGGCGGCTCGGCCAAGGCGACGATCCAGCATCAGCAGCTTAAAATCTACCTGACCGACGCGGAGTATAATAACGTTGACATCACCGGCGTCGAGCCGGCCGTCACCGTGAGCGCGGGGGAAAAAGTAACATTGGTCGCGGTCGTCGGCACCAATTGGGTTCCCGTGACGTGGAAGCTCCCGGGCAAGGGCGAGGTGGTTCAGAATTATGACCCCACCCTCGCGACGAACCAGTTGACGCCCCTCGGACAGACGATCGACGGGTCCCAGGTGGTTTCCGGTTCGTCAGACATTACCTTCGAGTGGGTCGGCGGCGGCAATTTCGCGGTGAACGCGACTCTGGCGGGCGCGAACGGGACGAGCACAACCGTGTATGCAGCATTATCTGTTCAGGCGCCCAACGTCACTGTGAATGCGACGGTGAAGCAGCCGCTGCTTGCGGGGGGACAAACTCTCAGCTCGCAGACGATCATAAAGCCGTTACTACCCGATGTCCTCGACCAACTGGAAATGCAGTCCTTCTTGTGGACCGTGGCGAACCCGCAAAGTACGCAGCAGGGCCAATGGCAGTACTGCTTCTTGCAGACCGCAAGCGTCTCCCGCACGTTCACCATCCCCGCAAACAACCCCTTCGGGGCTCAGCCTAAGGTGGCGGGGCCCTACACGATTTCTGGCCCGAGTGCCGGCCTGGACACCACGTTCCCATACAGGCAAAAAGGCCCTTACGCTTCCCTGGCGGCGGTTAATAACGCAAACGTCGGTGATGGTCCGACGGTCGGGGTCTTCGCCAATGGCGGGGCGTCGTCCTACAAAATTGAAGCGACTACCTATTTCATGTGCCAAGGCCTGAACTCGGCCGGCGGACCCCGTCGGCGGATGGGTGCCGCTCGAATCGTTGACGTGGTCGTATAATGTCACGGCGAACTGGGTAACGGGCAAAGTCCCGATCCTCACGTCACAGATCGTCGTTTCTGGGCAGCCCGCGGTGGTAAATACGCCCTACCCGTTTTCCGCCGTGACGAAGCAGGCCGCGATCAACCTCCCCCAGTGGATCGCCACGATATCGACAACGATGATTAACACGGTAACCCGCAAAACCATGTGAGGCGCACGGCCACGAATGACGAACCTCGCCCCCGATTACCGCTGGTCCCACCTCGCCCCGGGCTGGCTCCTGCCCGTCCTGCTCGCCACGGACGGATTCCTGTGGTTGTCGGAGCGTTTCCGCTGGTTCGCGTTCAACCAGCACAAAGGCTGGGCAGTGCTGATCGCCCTGGCGAGCGTGGGCGCGTTCGTGTTGCTAATGTTCCTCTGGTTCCTTCTCGCCCTGACGCTTCGCTGGCGGTTTCAGTTCAGTGTCCGGTCTCTGTTGGTGTTGCCTGTGGTGGTGGCTATCCCCTGCAATTGGCTGGCCGTGGAGATGAAAGCGGCGAGGGAACAACGGGAGGTGGTGGCGGACGTTGTGGAGTTTGGTGGGAGGGTAGTATATGACTATCAGATTGACCGTTCCGACACCAAATCACAGCCGCCCGCGCCGCCGTGGTTGCGGGGGCTGCTGGGGGATGATTTCTTTGGAGACGTAACGACGGTCATTGCCCATGAGGGCCTGTCCCACAACCAGATGTTCTTCGCCGTGAGAGGGCGGATCCTGATCGGTGGCGACTTCGTGCCGGAGCGTGTAAAGGGGCTTCCCCAGCTTCGAGAGCTAGACATGCTCGGCGCACCGCTCACGGACGCCGGGCTGCGGCACCTCGTCGGAGTGACCACGCTTCAGAAGCTGAACCTCTGGTGCGGCCCAGTCACGAACGCTGGGCTGGAGTACCTCAAGGGATTGCACAACTGCGAGAGGTGGACCTCCGCGGCACCAAAGTGACGGACGAGGGCGTGGAGAAACTCCACCACGCGCTGCCGAATTGCCGGATCCACTGGTACACGCGCGGGGGCGGCGATGTCTGGGATTCCTGGATTCCTGATGGGGCATGAAAAGGCAAAAATCGGGGAAACCGGGAAATCGGGGGACAGGGGAAATCGGGGGACAGGGGAAATCGGGGGACAAGGCATGAAAACGGGACAAGGCATGAAAACGGGACAAGGCATGAAAAGGTCAAATCGGGGGACACAATATCAGTTTCCCCGATAAACCAGTAATGTGTCCCCCGGGGTGGGGGGTGGTGGTACGTGGCCAACGGGTGCGGCGGCGAAGTGACCCTCGGGCAGGCGACCCTCACTCCGCAGTACGGCGTGCTGTCCACGTCGGCCACGGAAACTTTTCAGATCGGCGTGACGGTGTTTCCGACCGACCGGTCGGACGCCCGAACGGTTTCCAGCCCGGCCGGCACAAGCGTTGTGGTCTACGACGGGGGAATGACGCTCACCATCGCGGGATTTCCGCAGGACATCGAGGACGCGTGCACCTTGACCGTGACGGCCTACGAGCCGTGGAATCCCAGTGCGTCCGGCGACTACTACACGTATCAATGGTCCGGCGGGTACAGTTCCAACGGCGCCAGTTGCAGCTTTTCGGCCGTGGGAAGCGGAATCGACGGCACGCTGCCGGAGGCGTTGGAGAGCGGCTACGTTACGGTGACCGACCCCAGCGGCGCCAATGCCTACGCGGTGGGCTTCGGGTGGCGTGGCCTGACCACCAGTGCGCCGCCGGACGAGCCGACGGTGAGCATCCAGGAGACGGACACGGGCGGGATGGTGTTCGAGGGGGACGCGGCGACGTTCGACATTCACGTGGACGCGGGAACCAGCGAGCCGACCTCGCCGCTGACGGTGGATTATCGTACAATGGACGGGTCGGCGCGGCCCCGACGGATTATCAATCGACCAACGGGCCGGTGCAGGTGACTTTCCAGCCCGGGGATTTCAGCTATGACCAGGCGAGCGGGGATTGGATTGCGGACAAGACGTTCTCGATCGGCACAACCGGCGGCATTGACGGCGGCGGGGACAAGCAGTTTTCGGTCGAGTTGAGTCAACCAAACCAGTGCCAGCTTGGCGAGAACAGTTCGGCCGCGGCGACGATTGTGCGGCCGGAGGTGGACATCACTTCGCCGGGTTCGCCGTCGGGCGACTTCGATGTATCCGACGATCAAAGTACCCGAGTGGAGGTTGATCTTCATGCTTCGATCAATACGGCGTACGCGGCCTTGGGAACCACAACCTTGACGTTAACGGTGCCGCAGGGCTTGGGCGACTTGACGTTCTGGACCGCGCAGACCGATGGCACGCAACTCATCCCTGACGCGAATGGGGTTTTGGAAACGTTCACGATGCCGAGTTCGGGCACGTTCGACGGAACGGTCTGGGTCAGCGTGGCCCCTGGCAGCGATCCGGCGGACTTCCCCAGCGGCTTGCCACTGGCCTTCTCGGTGGGCGACCCGGTTACAGCGACCAGCAAGGCGACGCAGGCCCCAATGAAGGCGAATCAGAAGGACTTCTATTTTGATCATGTCAATTCCAGCCTCCCCGGCTTCGCCTACGGACACCCGACGACATGGGGAGGACGCGCGGGCGTCCACGGGTCCTTTACGGACCATTACGATTCGCGGTCGACGACGCAGTCCGTGTCTATCCAAGGTGACAACGTACACAGTTTTTGCAACACCCCGATCTTTGACCTAGACGTTGCGGGGTTTCCGTCGAGCATGGGAATTTGCTGCGGATCGGTGGCGCTTTACTACAATGAAGAAAGCGACTGGCGTGCTTTGGGGGGAGGACCGACGGGTCTGAGCTCTAACGGAACGTACGATATTCCTGTAACAATTACGGTAACGGCAAAAACGTGGTGGGCTTCGGAGGCCAGCTTCGATTTGTACTTAATGGAGGCCGGTGGAATGGATACTGTGCCGAGCACCAACATTACGCCAAAGTTTACCCCGTCGCCAAATCCGTCCCCGACGAGCGCAACAAGGCTTGAGGGCACATGGGTTTATACGTATAGCACGACGGTTCGAGTTGTCGTTGCGGGATCGAATCCTGTTCCGGTGTTTGGGTTTGAGCCGCATATAACCCGCACCTCCCCCGGTTTTGGTCTGACTTCTATCGCAGCGTCAATTGTGGTCGGGAAAATCACCCGCGTGGCGTGAGTTTAACGCCCCGGTGTGGACCTGGAGGCGAGGTCGGTTATGGACCGCAAAGGTTTACTCGGGAATCCCGTTCGGGTCGGGGTTGCGGTGGTCGCGATCGCCATAATCGTGCTTGCGGTTGTGATTCCGATTGTCAGGGACTATAAGAGGCTGCGGCGGGTTGAGAAATTCTCGTTCTTCGCGTGCGCACTCAACTCATACCGGGGCACTCACGGCTCGCTCCCCCCGGCATCTGTTCGGAAAACCGGGGGCGGGCCGGCGCACAGTTCGCGCGTTTTGTTGCTGCCCTATTTCGAGCGACTGGATCTTTATAATACGTACCGTTTTAATGAGCCGTGGGACGGGCCGCACAACCGGCTGCTCCTTACCGAAATGCCGCCCGAGTACCGTTCGCCGGCTTCCGCGAGTAGGGACGAGTGTGTAACGGACTACGTCGCTGTGGTTGGTCCCGGGACGGCGTGGTCGGTGGGTGGCGATGTTTGGCGGGGCCCGGCTTTGCGCTACAATGAGATACTGATGATCGAGTTTCCCGGGTCCGGCATTATTTGGTCGGAGCCCCGCGACCTGAGCGTTGACGAGGCAATGCAGGTAATTCGCGGCGGGACTTATTACCTTGGCACCGACCTCGTTTGCCACCAGGTCCCTCCCAACGCGACGCAGGAGGACATAAAGAAGCTGCTTACTATTGGCGATTCTGGTGTCCCTGCTGAGAAGCAATCATCGCTCCTCGGGCCGGAGGGCGCGAAGCGGAAAGCGACCGCGCCCAAAACGCCGTGAATATGGCAAGCCCATGGAGCCGCATACCGACCGGGAGCGTCGTGTTTTACGACAGTTCGACCGACCTCGGCGCGGGCGTGCTGAATGAGTCCGGCGCGTGGACGTTCACTACGTCGGCATTTGCCTTGGGTAGCCACGCGATCGCGGCCGTCTACAGCGGCGACGACAATTTCGCCGGCAGCCAATCGGACCCCAACCAATCGGGCGCGACGGTCAACGTCAAGGGCGAGACGCTTTCCATCGGCGACCTCGTCGTCACGTCCCCGGACCCCGACGAGGCCTACGCGGGCGAGGGCGACCTAGTGACGGTTTCTGAAGAAAGCATTTCCAATCTGGACGGGGCCGCCTTCACGGTCGAGGTCGATTGGGGCGATGGCGGCGCGGCGGAGACCTACTCGTTTGCCGCGCCGACCAACGCCTGGGAAGCAACCCCGTTCACGGTGGCGCACTATTACGAAACGGCCACCGGGACTTGTTCGGTCGGCGTCACGGTGACCGCCAGCGACGGCCGGACCGCGAGCCCCGATCCCAACCCCGCCAGCGTCAACGCGTGCGACCCGGGGCCGGTCGTGACCATTGCCGCCACTTCGGACGGCAACGGCGGTTGGTACCTTTCCGCCGGGGCATACGAGCCGTGGGACCAGGACGCCACCTTCCCCACGTTCCAATGGAACACGCCGGACGTGACTTCGACAGGCAACACGGTCGCTTTCACGCAGCAGGAGTGGTCCGATCTGACGGCCCAGAGCACGTTGACGGTGACGGACGGCAACGGGGCCGCCACCACGGTCAGCGCCATCGACCAGTACGGCCAGGATGCGTGGTTGGAGATGTGGCCCGCGCCGCCGCAGCAGCCGATGGTGACGATTACGGAGAGCGACACGGGCCAGACGGTTCAAGCGGGGCAGGCGGCGACGTTCGACATCCACGTCGATTGGGGAAGCACCTTCTCTTCGTCGATTACGGTTTATTACGAAACTGTGGACGGGACGGCCAAGGACGGCATCGATTACCAATGGGCCCGCGGGGCGCAGTCCGTGGAATCTACCATAATTGGGAGACCGGCGAGGGCGACGCCACGATCTCGGTGCCGACTACGGCCGGGATTTACGGCGGGACGGACGAGACGTTTTCGGTGGAGCTTTTGAATTCCACGCTTGCCGAGCCGAGCCTCGCGGGCGGCGGCGGTGGGGGCGAGGGTGGCAGTTCGGCCACGGCGACGATCCAAGAACCGGAGTTGGAGATGTTTGTGCTTGCGGACGCGACTAATACCGTTCTCGCGAAGGCCGTTGCGGGATCTAATCCGATCAACGTCCAGTTGGGAGAAAAAATAGACGTGATGGCCTTCGTGGACTGGGGCGAGGTGTTGCCGCCGGCGGAGGTAGACTGGGCGTTTCCGGGCGACAACGCGGCCATCGTGAGCTACAACCCGAACGCAGGGAGCAACCAGTTGACCGAGCTCGGCATTCCTGGAGTGTTTGCTGACGCGGGAAAGAACGTCGTTTCCGACTCCGAGAGCGTTAGGTTCGAGTGGGCCATCGGCGGTGCCCAAGACGTGACGATGACAGTGGGCGGTTCGAGCCTCACCGTGCCGTTCGACGTCCAGACGCCGCAGGACGTGACCGCCAAGGCGACGCCAACCGCGGCCGAAGCAGTGCATATGGCGGGGTTCGTGAGGACTCTGAACGGCGAAGGAACCTGGCTTAGCGTCGGCGGCAAGGGATCCGGTCGCGCTCGGATGGTGCCGCTGGTTTACACGGCGGTTGGGCCGAGCGGTAGCGGCTGGCAATATAAATTATTTCAAGTTGCCACCGGCCAAGACGCTAGCGTTATGGTGCCGCCGGGGACCAAGGGTCCGGCCTCGCCCGCAACATACGTCGCGGCATCGTCGCAGACAACGCTGGACCCCACAGGTTGGTCGGATGCCCCCGGGATCCCGATCTTTGAGAACGGCGGAAAAACCTCCGACACGCTAAACATCACGACCTACCTAATGTGCCAGCCCGTCGCGAACGGCGTGGTCATGGGCGACTGGATCCCGTTCCTCGCGTTGAGTTGGACGTTCCATATCAACGTGGCCTGGGCGGCCGGGAGCGCGAACCCGACGGTCAGCAGTCCCGCCCTCACGGCGTCTGTGCCGCTGACGCAGGCGCAGAACGGTTTCCCCTACTACGCATTTCAAGCGACCACCTCGGCCAACCAGTTTCCAACGTGGTCGCAAACAAGCGGCGCAATATTTGTGGATCCCATAACGGGGAAGACACTTGTGCTCTAAGCCGTCAACGAAATCGCGTCGCTTTCGCTTCCAGTACAGCCTGCGGACGCTGCTGCTGTTTGTTACCCTCGCCAGCGTCTTTATGGCCTGGTTCGGTGCGAAATTCCGGACCGCATGCCAACAGCGCGACGCGGCCGCCGCGGTTCGCGCCTTGGGTGGATTTGTAGTCTACGACTACGAGGAACGGGCCACCCGTTCGGGCACGCCGGAGATTGATCCGGGGCCGGCTTGGCGCGAAAGCTGCTCGGGATCGACTACTTCGCTGACGTGGTTCGCGCGGGTGCAATCCACGTTACGAGGGCGGTAGCTGGCCCCAGCCGGTTCCCATCACGGACGCTTGGCTGGACCACTTCGGGAGGCTTGCCAGGATGGAGGAACTGGACCTTGGCTACACCGAGGTGACCGACGAGGGCCTCGCCAAATTGGAGGGTCTTACGCGCCTTCGGAAGTTGGGGCTGGACGGAACGCGGGTGGGCGCTGCGGGGCTGAGACACGTCGGAAAACTGGTTGCACTGGAGGCCCTCTACTTAAACTGCACGAAGTTCACGGGCGTCGGCCTAAGGAACCTCCGCGGGCTCACGCGACTTCGCGAGTTGCATCTTTGGGTCGCCCGGGTAACGGATGACGGCTTGAAGGACATCGCCGAATTGACGCACCTTGAGGTTTTGAGCCTCGACCGTTGCGAGGTCACGGACGGGGGCCTGAAGCACCTAAGCGGGCTGCGTCAGCTACGTACGTTGGACATCGACCAGACCCAAGTTACCGCGGCGGGCATCGCGAAGCTGAGGCGGCGCTGCCGAAGTGCGAGATCACCTTTTACGAGAGCAAGTCCGGCGACTTCCCTGTCCAGGTCATGGGGGACGCGCAAAGGGGAAACAACTGACTTTCCCCAGTGGCGCGGCGTCGTCGGGGACGCGCAAAGGGGTCGGAAGTCGGGGACGCGCGAAGGGGTCAGAGGTCCAATTGACGCATGAACGGCTTCGGCAACGAGATCAATACGCTCACCGGAACCGGCACCGTGGAGAACTCGGCGGCCGGCACCACGGCCACGCTGGGCGTCGGCGTTAACAATACGCCCGGGCTGGGCGACAAGAACACCGAGTTCGACGGGCTCCTTCAAGACGGCGCGGAAACGGGGACACTCGGGCTGGCCAAGCTGGGCGACGACACGCTCACCCTCGGCGGCGCGAACACCTACACCGGCCAGACGACGGTCGGGGGGAGTTCCGGGGGAGTTCCGGGGACACAATATCTATCTATTGACAGGAACTGGCGGAACTGGTAATCTCCCGTCATGGCAAGATTGGCGCGGTTGGTGATCCCTGGTTTGCCCCATCACGTGACCCAGCGGGGCAATCGCCGACAACCGACGTTTTTCAACAATGGCGACTACGCGGCCTATCTGGAGTTGATGGCCGACTGGTGCCGCGAGGAGGGAGTCGAGATTTGGAGCTACTGCCTGATGCCCAATCACGTCCACTTGATCGCGGTGCCGAAGACCGCGGACGGCTTTCGGCGGGCCATCGGCGAGGCCCACCGACGTTACACGCGACGCATCAATTTCCGCGAGCAATGGCGAGGTTATCTCTGGCAGGGACGCTTCGCGTCGTTCCTCGTGGACGAGCCGCACCTGTTGGCGGCGGCCCGCTATGTGGAGTTGAATCCCGTGCGGGCGAAGCTGGTGGAACGCGCCCGCCAGTGGCCTTGGAGCAGTGCCAAGGCGCATTTGTCGGGCCGGGACGATCGGTTGGTGAAGGTCGCGCCGCTGTTGGCGATGGTGGGCGACTGGAAGGCGTTCTTGCGGACTGCGCTCGGGGAGGAAGAGCTTGGCGATTTGCGTGCGCACGGGCGCACGGGTCGGCCGCTGGGGAGTACAGCGTTTGTGGATCGTTTGGAAGGTCTTGCTGGCCGCGTTTTGAAGGCGCAGAAACCCGGCCCGAAGTCCAAGGCGCGGAAGCCGGGCGGAAGAAGAAAAGGCATGAGTTAGGTATTGTGTCCCCGGAATGGCCCCCGTCTTGGCCCTCGGCCCTATGATGATGTATGACGGCCCGATCGGGACGATGACGCCGAGTTGCTCGAGCGGCGGGTGGGAGCGCCCCGTTCGATCAGATGACCTCGGGGAGGCCCAGACGTTGCTCAATGAGACGATCCAACGGTACTATGACGCCGCGCAATTGCGCGATAAGCTTCTCGGCGTGCTCGGCGAGGATCTCAATAATGTCTGCCCAGAGGCGATGAACCAGCTTCAGCAACAGTGTCCGGGCGCTGTCCACCGGGTAGAGTTGAACCAGATTATCATCGATGTCCCGCGCGTCAACGACGAGGGAGTTCAACTCGTACACCTTCAACTTTTTCCGGCCTTTGTTGTGGGGCCTGGCCGGCTGGGCGGTTGCCGGGCCGCCCGTGCAAAACGTCCCCCCGGGGAAGGTGGTTCAGGACGAGGAGGATGTCGAGAAGGCTCGACTCCAGTTTATGAACAAGGCCGTCGAGCGGATTGGAGACGTCTCCGTGGCAACCGTGGGAGTGGGGGTCATAATTGAAACATTCGCCATGGGGACGGGCTCTTATGAGGCCGGGCGTCAGGGGGAAAACGCGGCAGAGTACATTATGGGGGAGCCGCCGGCTGAGGCCGCGCCAGCGGTTCCACCAGAAGCGGCGCCGGCGGTTCCACCAGAAGCCCCAGTTGAGGGTGAGGCTCCCTTTGGAAGCACGCCGGAAGGAAGACCGTTCACGCAACACTACGGAACCGAGACCGGCCCGGTGCGGAACATTCCGGGCAGCGTTGTGGATAACACCATCAATACCGTTGAGGGCGTCCCCGGCGCAAATGGCACGACGGTCTACTATGATCCGGTGAACGACATGACGGTTGTAACCGGCAGGGGTGGCGGCATCGTCAGCGCTCATAGGGGTTGTCCTTAACAGACGGAAATCGCCGTTATGGAAGAGTATCCGCGCTTGCATGAAGAAGATGCGTCCCTCGTTGTGCAGTTCACATCGGGGATGGAAGAGTCAACCCCGCACCCACTTCGGGTTGTGCTGGACTTCGGCCAATCGGGCGAGGTCGTGGGCATAGAGATCATCAATCTCGCCTTTGAGCTTGGGAAGAATTGCCTGGGTGCGGTCAGTGAATCCGTTCCGAAGAACGGTGAAGGCATGAGGTACGGGTATGATGAAGAGTCGGATTGCTTTTACCTTAGACTGAGAACGGGCAGGTCGTTGAATCAGAAGGCCGTAGACGGGGCCGTTTTCCTTGACAGCAGAGGGGAGATGGTCGCTCTGAACGCTAATTGGTCTGGGTAGTTGGCCCGCCCGCGCGTGCTGGCGAGTGCCCACAGGCATCGTGGAAGATCGTGCCCGGCCCCGTTGTTTCATGTAGTAGGGCGGATATGACCCTCGGTGGCGTCGAGACCTTCAGGCTTCTTGTATCCTTGGGACGGAAAAGGGGACATCACTGATTTCGGAGACGGAAAAGGGCATGAAAACGGGACGGGCATGAAAACGGGACATCACTGATATCGGCAAAATAGGCAGTTAGTTATGGAACCGATCCGCGAACGACAACTCGAAATCAGTGATGTCCCCTTTTTCGGCTCGACGCCGCACTGGATGCCAACGCCTCGGACATCACCGAGTATTTTTACGACAACCGCAACCGGCTGACCGAGGTGAAGCAGTGGAGCACCTGGACCGTCTATAACAACGGCAACGGGACGCCCGACGTGGAGGACGTTGCCTACACCTACGACGCTTTCGACCGGCTGGTGGACCGGATCGCGACCGTCGCTATCGGCGGCAATCCGACCACCACGGAAGAGCGCTATATTTACGACGGCCAGAACCTCGTGCTGGTGCTGGACGGATATGGCAATGTCACCGAGCGGGAGCTTTGCAGCCCCGCGGTTGACATGGTGCTGGCCTCGGAAAACGCCTCGACGAACGCCGTCTCCTGGCTCTTGGCCGACAACGAGGGGACGGTCCGCGACGTGGCCACGTACAACGCTGGCACCGGCGCGACGACGATCGCCGACCACCTGGTGTACGACGCCTTCGGCAACATGAGCCAGACGACGCCCGCTGCCCAGCCGCGGTTCACCTATACGGGCCAGCAATTCGACGCCGCGACGGGGCTTTATTATTACCGTGCCCGGTGGTATGATGCCGGGATGGGCCGGTTTATGAGTCAGGACCCGGCGGGATTTTCCGCCGGCGACGCCAACCTGTATCGCTACTGCGGGAATAGCCCGGTGAATGAGGTTGACCCGAGCGGGCAGAGCATGCCGGCGGGTTCCGTCTTGGCCCTCGGCCCTATGATGATGTATGACGGCCCGATCGGGACGATGACGCCGAGTTGCTCGAGCGGCGGGTGGGAGCGCCCCGTTCGATCAGACGACGGCGGTGGGCCGTCGGAGGATACTCCCGACTACGGTGTTCATGCCGTGGCGAGCGGGGGCACAAACTCGCCGGCGGCCGACGACACGACGACGCCGTTCGATACGAGCGTGTTGGGTTTTCAGCCTCTCTACCGCCCGTATAAACCAGTCTACTCAATCTACTCGTTGAGCAGCGGCTTGGGGGGCCTTTCCCCTCCTGGCCTTCCCGAAGGCGAGGCGGGGTGCCACAGCAGCCTCCGGGGATCGTCGAAAGCGCCTTCCTGTTGTGCTACATTCCGGCGGCGGCGACCGGACGTGCTCTTACGTCTCCCTTGCGCCTGATACCGGGGTGCGGCAAATTTTGGTCAGACCGGGACGAGACCCTCGCTCGGGCCAAAGAACGGATGGGCATTTATCCGAATTCGCCGTTAGACGCCACGATCGATATTTTTGCTAACACGTGGGCAACGTGCGCGCCGATGCCCTACTTTCGCGTGCCCCAGTTGAAACAGGGGCGTCAACGCCAGTCGGTCGCTGTGGTTCACCTTTGGGATCGGTGGAGGGAAATCCAGCAACGACCGTTGGCGGCCGTGGTTTCAGTGGACATGCAATTGACGGAATGCAGGCCGACGGTGTACCACCCTCCGTTGTCGAAAATACGATCGGCAACGGAACTCAAATAATCGGGAAAAATCCCGGAACAACCGCATTTTACGATCCCGTCAATAATGTTACGGTCATAACTGATACGGCGACTGGAAAGGTTGTGACCGTCTCCCGTGGATTTATCAAACAATAGGGGCGGCGGCATGGTCGATGAATGGACATTGCAGTACGACAGGCGGCAGTATCGGTCGATGGCCGACCAGTTGCGGAAATTTGAAGAAGGGAAATTGGACCTCGCTTCGCTGATTGCAAGCCTCAAGGCTTTGCTCAATGTGCTTGAAGCAGCCGATGACTCCTGGAAGGACGACTTCCGAAGCGAATGGGGAACTTTGGAGGTGGCTCACGCGGTGGCGCTTTTCCGCAAGGAGGAAGGCATCGCACCCGACTACAACACCACAATCAACGATCCATCGAACCGCGCGCTCGTCAATGAGGCCGTCCATAAACTTGGGGCGCTTTTGGCGTCACAGATTGGCACGACTCAGCTTGGGGCCGACGAATTCGGCGACCGCGATTGAACCTATACTGGTAGCCATGAAAAGAACCATCTTGGCCCTGATAGTGTTGCTGTTGGCCGCGCCGGCGTCGGCGGAGGGATAAAGGGGACAGGCGCATATATTGACGAAAAGGGTGCTTTTGGTAAGATTTCGGCCATGCCCCGCACCGCAAGAGTCTCGCCTGGAGGAATGTTGTTTCATGTGCTCAATCGCGGCGTCGGGCGAATGCAGATTTTCCGCGCCGAGAAGGATTACGATGCCTTCCGTCGCGTGGTTGAAGAGACGCTGCGCGTTGCGCCGATCCGCATCTGCGCCTATTGCTGGATGCCAAATCATTGGCATTTTGTCTTGTGGCCCAAACGTGACGGCGACCTTTCCAGGTTCATGCAGCGGATGGCCAACATGCACACCCAACGGTGGCAACGGGCGAAACTTCGCGTTGGCTATGGGCACCTGTATCAGGGACGGTTCAAGTCGTTTCCCATCGAAACTGACGAGCATTTCTATAGCGTGGTGCGGTACGTTGAGCGGAATGCTTTACGGGCCGCGTTGGTTCCTCGCGCGGAGGATTGGAAGTGGGGAAGTTTACAGCAGCGCGTGCAAGGAGGGCGCGGCCCGTTACTGGCCGAGTGGCCGTTGCCGGAGCCGTCCGACTGGATCGAGCATGTCAACATGCCGCAGACGGACGCGGAGTTGGAAGCCATCCGCCGATGCGTTCGTCGCGGAAGTCCTTGTGGCAATGTCGGCTGGGTCGAACAGGCCGCCGAGCAGCTTGGTTTGCAATCGACGCTCCATCGTCGTGGTCGCCCCCACAAGAATCATTCATAAGCCACTCACGTTGCTTACACCACCCAGTATATGCGCCTGTCCCCTTTACCTCGGCCATCATGCCGGATGGGACGAAGGTGCCAAAGTGACAGGTGCATCCATGACAGATTGGCGACTTCAAGGGCAGGAGAGATTCCTCAAGGGTGTCTCGCTGGCGAAGCAGAACTACAGGAGGTATCGGGAGGGTTGGGAGCACGACCACTGCGAGTTTTGCGGTGCGAAGTTCTCCGAACGTCCCGAAGACCTCAACGTGGGCTATGCGACGACCGATTGCTACCATTGGATATGCGAGGACTGCTACAAGGACTTCAAGGACATGTTTCAATGGGCAATCGTTGACTCGCCGTGCGATGTCAACCGGCCACAGTAGCCCGCTACGCACACCTGCAAGCATCGTGGAAGATCGTGCCCGGCCGCGCTGTGTCATGCAGCAGGGCGGACATGACCAGACCTTCAGGCTTCTTGTATTCATGGTTTCAACAACCGTCGAGAACGGCAACCGTGACAAGGGCATCCTGAAGGTCAGTGTGGCAATGCCGCGTCAGTGGTCCGCAGAAATGTGCGCAGAGGGACGAAGGACCGGCGGTTGCGATTGGAAAGGTTGGATTGCCTCGCGCAGGATTTCGCACCCTGCCCCCCGTCCCGGTCGAGACGTTGCCGGCAAGATCGGGCATGACCTACTCGATTCAGGAATCACAGTAGCGGCAGAGCAACAGCGGGAAGGGCAACGAAGGGCAAGAACGTCGGCAACGGCGGCACAGAGAATCGAGAAGGTATCAGCGCAAAGAAACGGGCAAGGTGTTTGCCCTGCCCGTGCGAATCCGCGCGGATTGTTGTAGCTTCTCTCGGCGCAGCCGATTACAACTGGAATGTGGGCGCGTGGGGTTAGCCCCTGATAGCGGCGAGTTGCGCCTTACTCGGTTGCCAGTCTTTCGGCGGGAAACGATGTTCGGCAAGGAACGGAGCAGACAGCGCGGACATAACCTCTCCCATGAATGCGCCGTATTGGCCGTTGCGGCGGTAGCCGTTCCATCGGCCGCGCAGTTTGCGGGACAAGTCGGCGTCGATCCATCCCTTGCTGCCCCAACAAATCGCTTTCGATAAGGGGAATCCGGTCAATCCAAGGGATGTTGTACTTGTCGGCAATGCGATTGAAATGAGACACGTCGAACAAAGGTTGCTTCTTCATGGTGCTGACTCCTGTTGTGAAGAGAAATGAAACGTGAAAAGCACATTAGCTTCTATTCACTTCTTTCGCCCGGCGGCCACTGTTTTCGCCAAATCCGAAGCGATTGCAGAAACTCGCGTCGATTCTGCCGCAACACGCGAAATGCCCTGTTTTCCAGGGGAAAACGCAAGTCCCGCACTTGCGGAGTAGGCGCGGAAGGCGAAAAGCCAGCCTCGCCTAAACCGCGAAGGAAAGTGGCTCGTGAAAAATCCGTGGGGAAAAGTCCGGCCGGCAACGCCACGGCCGCTTTCCCCGCCGCACGCACCGAGCCGTCTGACGGCCGAGGGCATGAACCACGCGCGGCGTTTTCGTCGAGCGGCGTTTGCACGTCGATGGCGAGCCGAACACGGCCGACTGCATCGCCGCTGGCGCGACGTTTCCATTGCCGCCGGCTTTCCGTCGGCGCTCTGCGGCCGGCATGATCCTCGGCAGGACAGCAACAGCCGACTTCGGGCGAGCGTTGAACCCGGCTGCAATCGTCGTCACGGCCATGATGGGCAACAGACGGCCGATGTCTCGGCCTCCGGGCCGCCGGACGCCACGGGCAGGGCAACGATGCCAACGGCCATGATCGTCCGCGATGCCCTGGGAGGGCCGTGGCGGGCCGCTTGGCACCGTGCAAACGGTCTGGCGCCGTCGCCATCATGGTTCCCGCCCGCGATCCCGGCCCGGCCGGTGAAGTGTGGCCCACACGCGACTGCTATGGGGTCATGGCAATCGCTTCCAGGGTTCGTTTTCGGCCGGCCAGAGAACCGCCTTGCAATGCTCGCCGGCAGTCGATGCCAAGCGCAGTGGGAGTTGGGCCGGCGATCCGTCGGGCGTGGCCAGCGTTCTGCCGAGATCGAACTTTCTCATCGCAATTCCTTTCAGTTGCCGGGGCTCACGCTCGTTTACCGTACCGGGATTTATCTTGATGACGAATCTTCTTCTTTCGGTGGCGGAAACACGACACGGAATCTTCGCTTCGGCTTCGGTCTTGGCCTTCCGTGATACACCAAGTCATACCAGAGCGTCCGCAACTCCTCCGGGCTGGGGCGCGGCGGCTGGCATTCACAGAATCCCTTGATGACGCCCCAAACGAAGATGACTGCGACCGGGGTAAAAAGGACGCCAGCGACAATGAGAAGTGCGGTTGTCAAATCACGGCTCCAATAGGGTTCGGAGATCGACGGACGCCTCCTCCAGCCGTTGCCAATCGTAGTACAAGAGTTTGGGATCGCACTGGCCAGCACTTGTTGCAACCGTTCGGCAATATCCTGGGGCGAGAGGCAGAGAGGTCATCCTTGCAGTTGGGACAGGAAAGTAATTCCAAATCTCCGTCACAACCGGAAAGCCAACAGCTTGCAAGTCCTGCTGAAGCCGTTCCGTGGGAAGGAGGCGATTCTCCTCCCACCCATCCAATAGCTTCGTGGTGATGAACACGCCAAAGGATAAACTGGCCCCGGCCTCATCTTCCTCGGTCAAGCAACGCAGGCAACCGACTTGAATCGTGTAGCCGTCGTCATATTTCTTGATGACCGGCTGCGGGGATTGTGAAGTCGGGTGCCAAAATGCTAGGGCAGCAAGGCTTTGGAGGAAGCTGCGTCGTTTCATTTGCTTCTACCGTACCGGGAGTTAAAGTCGTAATAGAGCAGGCTCCACTCATGGCAGTCCCGAAGGACTTGCTGTAGTCGGTCAGCCACTTGATTCGGGGTGAGGAAGTAAGTCATGCGGGCAACGAGCGACGGATACATTGCATCGCCTTCTAACCGCGACTGAAATCCGACTTCTTCCAGCTTCCTCTTCAGCGTTTCAGAGGGAGCCATTCGCCGTTCCCGAATCATTCCTGGCACCGGATAGTCCGTGACCCAGACATGGAAATCGAGAACCGAACCCGTGCTGGAACCAGGGTAAAGGCTACACCGCAAGCAACCAACCACGACCAAATAGTGGCCGTCTTCATAGTCATAGATACTCGGTTTTACGGGAGGGATTGCTACGGGCCAGGGTCGCCAGAGGATCAAACCGGCAACGGATTGGAGGAAGTCGCGTCGATCCATATTTAATACGCCAACCTTTCGGATGCTTCAGCCAATTGCCCTTCCGTCCGTTTCGTGTATCGGGCCGTCGTGTTCAGATTCTCATGGCCAAGGATTTGGGCCAAGCCAACCAGATCGTTGCTGTTGTCCTCAAGAAACTTGTGGGCCATCGTATGCCGAAGCAGGTGAGGATGCATCTTCACGCCGGTGATGGCGGAATACTTATCGCACAACGCCCGAACGCCACGTTCCGTCAGCGGCCCCCTTTCGCCAATGAACAACCGGCTGGATTCGACGGTGGGCCGGGTTTCCAGGTAGGACTGCAATGCACGCCGGGCCGGAAGCGGCAAGCGGGACATTCCTCTGCTTGTTCCCTTTGCCCAGGCGGAAGACCACGATGCCGCTCCGCTCCCCCAGCATCAGGTCATGCAATTCCAGGGCGACCAAATCTCAGACCCGGCAGCCCGTGTATAAGAATAAGGAGAAGATCGCACCGGCCCGAATGTCCTGCCGCAGTTCAACTTCCCGAAGCAGCCGCCGAACTTCCCCACGCTCCATGCCTTTGGGGGCAAGTTGCTGCGTCGTAGTTCCTTGACCTTCTTGGCGGGATTTGCGGGAACATGACCGTTCTCCACCAGCCAAACGAAGAACCGGCGAATCGTGACCAGGGCGCGGTTGATGGTTGCGACGGCCTGATTCTGGTCCCGGCGAAGGCAATCGCGAAAATCGGTGATGTCCCGTCGTCGTGACCCTGGCAACCCGGAACGGTTCGGCATTGGCCCCGGAGAACCAACCGGCGAACTTTCGCAGGTCTTGGACCACTGCCCGGCGGCTATTGGCAGCAAAGTCATGGCCGTCGAGGTAGGCCCGCACCAGGGATGCCTCCTCCGGGCCAACAGACAGACGACGAAAAACATTATCGCCCCAATTCTTGCCGTCTTGCTTACGGAAATTGGACAGCAATCTGACGCTGCTTGCCTCTAACTGGGCTGATAAGGGCACTTATCGCCCTACATTATCGTCCGTATTCTGTCGCTGGAAATCGACAAGAACCCCATCCGATGGTGTAGGCGCGACCTGCTGGGTTGGTGACATACCGGCGGGAGCAAACCCGTAGGCCCATCACCCATTGGGCGCTTCCTCAAGCCAATGGGGCCAAATGATCGCGACTACGCCAAGCCCAACTCTGCCAAGCCCAACTCTCTCCACGATCCGTGGAGAGAGTTGGGCGAGCGTTGGCTGTGCAGTTCCGTTGCCAGAAGCCATTGCCTGTTGGTGGTAGCCGACTGTCGAGGAAGTGAAGGCGGGGGCGGCTGTGTTCGAGAACTTTCCCCGGGAAAGTCGCGTGGGTGACTGACTGTTCGCCAGGATTGTCCTTCAGGGAGCACAGGGGCATTATGGTTTCTTACCGGCGTGGGCGACCTGGAAGACGATCTGCGATTTCGTCTTTCCGTTTTACGTCCCGCAACTTGGCCGGTTTTCCCTCGTGTATGGTGGCTCCGGGCGACCAAACCACCGCTTGAATTTCGGGGACTCACCATTATGCGAAACCGGGGCTCGCCGCCAAATCCGCCATCGCGGATTTGGCGGCTACGCAACGCCCACTCGCCCGCAGGCCACATAAATATATTGAATAGCCTGTGGCACGACCGCACCAAGAAAGCATGGTGGCCGTTACGGGCTCTGAGGGGCGACCATCGTGCCGAGCCTCGTTTTGCACCGACGCACTCAGCCTCACTTCGGCCAATGCTGCTGGGGTTCGTCCAAGGGCCGCATTCCCATGCCGCCGGTAAAAGGAACTTTCTCTTGCTGCCGCCAAGGCACATATAGGGGCTGTTGGCACTGGCCGGGGACCGCCTCACTGACCCCACGTTTCACACCGGCTTCGTCGAAGAAGATGGTCAGGCGTCGGCAGAGAACCAACCACACTTTCATGTGGTGGTGCCTTCGCAAACTCGGCAGCATATTCCTCCATCGCCTCGGCCGTTCCCACGTCCTCGGCGATGTCGCTCCACAACGACGGCGGCATTCCTGCTCGAAGTAAACGCCGGGGATCGCCCGAAAGACCAAGTGGGGCTCTATCGGCTGGTTCGCCCATTCGTTCCATTTCTGGACAAACTCCCGGCGATCCTGCTCGAGTCAGACGTTGGAATCGTCGTCTCGTCGATGTCCAGAGCAACGGCCAGCTTCTGGAACAAGTCGTTCGGATGTCGCCCTTCTCCTCGAACAGCACGATCTTGTTCGCAGCCCCGACGATGCTTTTGTAGCCCATCAGCCGAGCGACTTGCCCTGGTCGAAGGCCAAGTTGTATTCGCTGCTCTCGGAAGTAGGTGGAAAGAGTGGTTGCCATGATTACCCCGTGAAAGTTCTCATGCTGGTACTTATCCTGATCGCCCTCGATATGCCCATGCCGATTTCCTGCGGGACGACATCGACAAGTTGAAGAAGAACTGCTGCTGATTTCTCGACAGCCGCATGGTGGTGACCGGGCCGGATGAGTTCACCCTGGCTGGTTGACTGGACGCTTCCCGATCTCCTTTGGTGGCGGCGGCTTCGTCCTCGCAGGGCTCGGACTCGCCGCCTAGACGAGGAAGCGTTGGCCGACCGAGACAAGCTACCCTCCGCAGTCAGAATGCCAAGACAGAATTTCGACGGCTTGTAGTCGCTTTTGCCACGGCAATGTGACGCCTTTTTGACGCAAACAGGACACTCCCGGTACGATGAGCCGCCGCGGACATCAGCCAGAACGGCCATGGCCGATACCTTGATGTGATCTCACCAAGCCCCGGCCAAGACAGGAATAGGAACTTTGACGCTTTCCCTGACGCAAATCTGACGCTATTCAGGACAGACATTGGACACTCCCAGAACGATGAGCCACCGTAGACATCAGCCAGAACGACCATACACCCATTGTCTCACCACCCCGGCCAAGACAGCAATACTACGAACTTATTGACGCGAATGTGACGCTTTCAGGACAGAAATACGGCACCGCCGCGGACGCTTGGCCGCCACGGACATCAGTCGCCGATGGACCTGCCCCTGTGCCGGATTCTGCTGGCGATGCTCCAAAGCCCACTACTTTCCACCGTGGAAAGTGGTGGGCGTTCGTCGTTCTCGTCTTCACGCCATTTCTTCTCTGGCCGCTGCGATTCTGCCATTTGATGCCGTGCGTTTCTCTGCTTTGTGCGGGACAAATGGAATAGTGGAAATGGCATCCAAAAATGATCGGACCGCTCAAATTTTGTCCGCGTTTCAGCGATAGGTGTACGGACGCATCATTACTACCCTTAGGGGGAAGGAGATACCTATGAGTGAAATGTTTTGACCATAACCAGGCGGCCCGTTTGCTCAACGTTTGCGAGGCAACACGATTCTAACTGGCACAAGAGCGGAAAGTTGGTGCCATCGACGACCACGCCTCCGGCTGGCGACTGTACCGCCAGTCCGAACTTGACAATTCAGAACACCAGAGAAAGAAAGGAGAACGCAAATGCTAGGACCATCACCCACTACCAAATGGCGAATCCGCAAGCCAAGCGGATGCGTTGACATGACCCGGCGTCCGAAAGAGGAATGTGCGAAGTCGTATCGCTTCGCATCTGCTACAAGTGTCAGAAGCTTCACCGCTCGGACAGGCCCTGTCCGGTCAAGCAGCGGCCTGCACCAACGGTAACGCAGACGACGACCGAAGTCTATCGTCAGGCAACGTAGGCTCGTGCTCAACTACTTTCATCACACAGAAAGGATAAATCCAAATGCAAATGACTCAAGGCAAGTATGCCGGACAGAAGATAACCGAGATACCGTCTTCCTACCTCAACTGGATGTTGAAAGCTGAGACGGGCTTTTTTCGCCGACCCCGAGAACATCGTCTTTGACGACGCGTGTGGTTGGTGCTGCGAGAACGGGCAGATGGCACGATGCCAATGCCCTGGGGAAAACACAGGAACGCTGGTCAAGGATCTGACCGACGACTATTTGGCCTGGCTACTGGTCCTCTCGGACACCAAAAGCATCTCGCCGCAGGTCTTTGTCGAGGCCCAAGTACGTTGCCGAGGAACTACGTCGCCACGATGACGCGTTTTAAGAGGCCATGAGCAAGGCACGGAGACGTGCCGAGAAAAGAGACAAAAGCCCACCCCTTGGGTGTGAGAGCACGCAATTTGCCTTCCTGCATCGCAGGAAGGCAAATTGCTTGAACCCCACTCATTTATTTCTGACAAAGCGCTGGGCGTAGTGTGTCGCTGCTGTGCCGCCGCCTGGTCGCTGAAGGACAAACCCTAGAACAAAAGGAGGATGAATGTCCTACCATAATATAGTCGGCAGCGAGCCGATTTCACTTGCGCAAAACCATTCTATTTTCAGGACAATCTATGAGTGGGATTGAACGTCCTGCCGATCGGCAGCACTGATGACAAGCACCCGCTCGTCAGATGGAAGCCCTTGCAGACCAGTCGGCTGGCTCGTGAGGCGTTCGAGAACTGCCCGTTTCCCCTCCAATGATTATTGGATCGTCTGCGGTGCATATCAGTCCGAAGACCAGATTCCTGCTGACTCGTTTCGGTCTTGTCGTTGTGGATGCCGATGATGCGGAGGCCATTGCCGAGGTGGAGCGACGATGCCCGTACACCCCGGTCCAAGTGACGACGAAACACGGGCGACACTTTGTCTACCGCCACCCACGCAATCAGCGCATCAAGACGAAAGCCAAACTCCTGCTTGGCGGCAGGTTGTTCAACATCGACATCCGTGCCGATGGCGGGGGTGTGGTCGCTCCCGGATCAACGAACAAGACGTGGGGGACGCCACTGGACTCTCGATCTGCTGATGACAGCACCGACCTATAGCCCCGACTGGCTTCCCTACGAAAACCGCACGCCGGAATACGAGGTACAGGACTACGACCCGACCGAAGCCGACGACGACCTCGAATTCAGCATCAAGGAGCGGAGGCGAGCGGCGATGGAATGGCTTGGCGACCAGGAACCATGCCAGCAGGGAAAAGGGGCCAGCGGTGCGAGCGGCTATTTCCTCGCCCTGTGTCATGCGGCTTACAACGGATTCCGCCTTGGACCGGGAGACCACGACCGATGTGATGTACGGGTGGGGTCAGCAGCATGAGAAGCAATTGGACCGCGAAGGCGTGGGCGGCTACCTCTGGACACTGGACGAGGTTCGCCATAAGGTCGATGCTGCCATAGTGAGATCGTCCGAGAAGCCGAGGGGATGGCGACTGGAAGAATACGTGTACCGAATCTACGAGCGGGAGTTGCCCGACGTGGCCTACAATCAGGTTGAGATCGAGGACAGCGGCGATGAATTGGTGGCGGTTGAGCAGATCGAACAGCACGAGCAGGCCACAGTCATCCCGCCGGCCGTGGTGGCAGGTGGCGACGAATGGCCGGAACCCCAGGAACTCCGCCCCGACTTTCTCGACGTTCCGCCGTTCCCCATGGACGCCTTACGGTCGGTATGCCCAACTGTGGCCGATGTTTGCGATACCCTCGCTTACCATTTCCAGGTGCCGGTCGATCTACCGGCGACGATGGCCCTGGCGATGATGTCTATTTCCCTGGCTGGCAAGGTCATGGTGGAGATTTCTCCAAATCAGTTCTACCACGTCATGATTTGGACCTTCTTGCGCCATGCAATCCGGTGAGCGGAAAACGCCCGTAATGAAGTTGCTCCTCTCCCCGTACCTCGACTGGGAGCAGAAGCAGCGTGAGAAGAGGCAGCAAGAGGTGTCCCGAGATCAGGCCGACCGGCAAATGAAGACTCGGATCATCAAGAAGCTGCGAAAAGAACTGCAAGTTCTGTTCGAGCGGGAGTTGGATGACCCCGCCGGATATGCCGATGCCGCCCTGGAACGAGCGAAGATCATGGAAAAGATAGAACGCTTGGAGAAAGACCTGGCCATCAAACCGCAATCCGTTCCCCGTCTATTCACTTCGGATGCCACACCCGAAGCCGCCGCTGTGCTCGCCGCCGACAACGAGGGTGTCGTGAACGTGATAGACGACGAAGGCGTGTTTCTGGCGAACATGGCGGGCAGGTATGCGAACTCCCCGAACTATGACTTGTGCCTGAAGGGACACACGGGCGAGGGTTACACGATTGATCGGGTCAAGCGGGGAGCGATCCACATCCCCCATGTCTTTATGGTGCTTGGAATCGCAGCTCAGCCCGCTATTCTGCAATCGCTCATGGACAACCCCATCGCCAGAGATGTCGGTTTCCTCCCTCGCTTCCTGATTTCCTATCCGGAGTCCATGTTGGGCAGTCGGCTCTTTACGGCCCATGAGCAGATGCCCGCCGCGCCCTTTGCGGCATGGGCGGAACTCGTGAATGACCTCTTCCTGCACAAGGCTTGTGTCGTCCCCCGAGAGTTGCGGCAGCACCCGACAAACTGGAAACGATTGAAAGCCCTGCACGACAAGTACGAGCCGACCGTGAAGCACAATGGCACGGCGCACCACATCAGCACCTGGCTGAACAAGGCTGTCCTGGGGCACGGGCAATTAACCAAGTTGTCCGGCATTCTCCATTGCGCTTCCGGTGATGATGACAATGTCATCGAGCCGGAGACATTCGAGGCGGCGGTCAGCATCGTGGAATACTTCTGCGCCCATGCTCGAAAGGTCTATGGTCTCGACATGAACGACAAGGCGGTCGAAGTCGCAGGGAAGATGCTGGGCGTCATCCGGGCGAAGCACCTCACCGAGTTCACGCCGTCCTTCTTCGACCGGACCATCCATGCGCGAAGCAAGATGGTGACTTGCGAAACACGGCCCTGGAAGTGTTGACCCGCCTGGCGAACATCAAGCCGGTGCAAGTCCGCACCAAGCAGAACAAGGAACTGCTACACTTCCGTGTCAATCCCTACTTGGCGGTGTGAGGATAGATGCGTCGGTGCGTCGGTGGGCAACGCCCGCCGACGCACCGAGCGCCCTATTTTCCAGCATGAAACCGCCACCAACGGAGGAGAATCGGTGAATCGGCGGGTAGGCAAGGGGTTTATAGTTATTTTCTCGGCAGGAGTATCGGTGTTTCGCCGTTTCCACATTAAAAAGGGTTCTGTAGACCTACCTACCTATCCAATTCTGGTCTTCAATGCAAAAAACAAATATACCTCTGGATACAGCGCCGATTCACCGATTCTCCTCTTAGTGCCGCCCCGCAGGCCACTGAAGGCACTGCTGGAGGGCTTCGTCCTCGCACGGCTCGGACTCGCCCGCTGATGTGCCAGTTCTGATCCGGCAGTCGATGGCGTTCCCCTCACCCCGGTTCCGTTGGGGCCTCTCCGTCGCAGCGGCATTTCAAGTCGGTGGCAATGCTTCGGCGGTGGGACGCTGATGCCAGAGTTTCAATCGTAGAGGCCCTGGCTTCGCGCAGGAGGCGTCGGAAAACAAAATAGGTGATTCAGGTCATTGAGATAAAGTGGTTTAATAGAACGCAAATGAGAAAGCCGTTGGAAACGACGGAGCCGGAATGCCAATGACGGCGAGTGGCTGGGGCTGGGCAGGCACCATGGCCCGAACCATCATCGCGCATGCGCTGTTCCGAAACCTGTTGCAAAATACGCGGGTTGGTGATTTGCTGCCGCACCAATCCGGTCGAGACTGCGTATTACAGTAAAAGTTGTAGAATCCCAGGAACCGAAAGGGAAGTGCAATGGCAAGTCTGACTCGCGTCCTCGTACTCGCTGGCGTGGTGACCATTGCGTCGCCGGCCCTGGCCGACGATCGCGACAGCCTGTGGGAGAAGGCGTATCCGGCGGCCACGGTGGGCATGGTCCGGCATGTCCTGCACCTCCCAGACCAAAATAACGAGAATGCCCTGCAAGTGGAACTGATTGTCGGCAAGACCGTCGAGACTGACGGAATAAACAGCTATGCCATCCAGGGCAAGATCAGCGAGGAGGTGATCCAGGGCTGGGGCTATCCTCGTTACAACGTTACCACCGGTGGATTGGTGAGCACGCTGATCGGAGTGCCTCCGAATCAACCGCCAGTGAAGAAGTTCGTCACGCTCGGGTCGGGCCCCTATTTGATCGGCTATAACAGCCGCCGGCCAGTGGTGGTGTATGCGCCAAAGGACGTTGAAGTGCGCTATCGGCTTTGGAAGGCCGATTCCGAGACGAAGCCGATGGACTAAGGCTGAACCTTGTGACCATGCCAGCGCCTACCAAAGCCACCAGGATCGCGCAGGAGGCGTTGGAAAATGAAATATGTGATTCAGGTCGCCATAAAAAACAATTGCGTACAACGCAAATGTGGCCTGGGCATCGTCTGCTGGAGGGATTGAGATCGCTTGGACATCAGCAGGTGCAAATGGCTGTCGCAGGGAAGATGCTGGGCGTCATCCGGGCGAAGCACTTCACCGAGTTCACGCCGTCCTTCTTCGACCGGACCATCCATGCGCTGAAGCAAGATCGTGACTTCCGTGTCAATCCGGGGGTGCTGGCGGGGTGAGAATAGGTGAGACGGTGCGTCGGTGGATACGCCACCGATTCACCGAAACACCGCCAAAACACCTATTGTCCCGCAGAAAACGTGGGTTCACAGTGGCCGCAAAGAGGAGAATCGGTGAATCGGTGGTGTATCCAGGGGTTTATAGAGTAGTTTTCGGCAGGAGCATCGGTGTTTCGCCGTTTTGACATTAAAAAGGGTTTCTAACCTACCTACCTACCTAAAAGTTGTGCAAGAACTTAAATACCCCTGGACAGACCACCGATTCACCGATTCTCCTCTTTCGCCGCCCTACAGGCCACTGAAGTCTTCGCTGGGGGGCGTCGGAAACGCATGAGTCGGTGAATACCTCCTGCTGAATGCGAGATCGCGTGGAAGCCAGCGAGCCGTCATGAACGAAGTGAATGACGGCGAGCGGCCATAATGCCCGGCTCCGCTCATCTCCATCGCAACGGCACTTCAAGGCGGTCACAGTGTTCCGTCGGCCACGTGAATGCCCCGGTCCGCTCCGATACAACTCGCCATGCTCGTGGATCGTCGCTGGTGCAAGGATCGATCGTAGAGCCCCTGTCTTCGCGCAGGCCCGATGCCGAAAACACCCTATCCAAAGCCCACCAGGATCGCAGGGAGCGACCAATAAAAATACTGGTAGTTCTGGTCGCCATTAAAAACAATTGCGTACAACGCAAATATGAAGGCCGGTTGGACAAAGCGAGCCGTCATGATAATGACGGCGAGCGAGAAAAGGTAGCGCAGAATGCGCGTCCCAATAAGACATCAGCCGAAGAGAGAGAACGGGGAGCTTAAACCAGCGAACCCGGAAGGGTTCGCTGGCATCGGCGCATGAAAATACTCGAAAACCTTCGGCCTTTTTCGGGGTTCAATGGGTGTCTTACAAAATCCAGGAACCCACGGCACGGAGGTTTTCGAGTGAGCCCCAAGATACGAAAAAAGATGGAACAACGCAAGCGGCGGATCGCGCGTCGCTTGGATAAGCACGACAACCGCGGTTGCGATCAGCCCATCATGACCGCCTCGAACATCCACTATGAAATCGCCGATCGCACGCGCGCCACCGCTGCGGGCGGCATCGGGGCCATGCACCTGCTGGTTCGGAAACTCGGACTCGACGAAGCCATCAACCGCGGCCTCGGCTTGCTGAAAATCCATCTGCCTTACCACGACTCCGACCACGTGCTGAACATCGCCTACAACCTGCTGGCGGGCGGAACGCGCCTGGAACACCTCGAACTGCTCCGCCACAACGAAGCCTACCTCGACGCCTTGGGCGCCCGCCGCATCCCCGATCCCACCACGGCGGGCGATTTCTGCCGCCGTTTCGACATGGCCGCCATCTTCCGCCTGCAAGCGATCTTCAACACGACCCGTTTGAAGGTCTGGCGGCAGCAGCCCAAAGCGTTCTTCGACGAAGCCATCCTCGATGCCGACGGCACGATGGTCGAAACCACCGGCGAGTGCAAGCAGGGCATGGACATCAACTACAAGGGGCAGTGGGGCTATCACCCGCTGGTCCTCTCGCTGGCCAACACGGGCGAACCACTCTTCCTCGTCAATCGGCCCGGCAGCCGCCCCAGCCACGAACATGCGGCTTGGTATTTCGATCGGGCCATCGCGCTGTGCCGCAAGGCGGGCTTCAAGAAGATCCTGTTGCGCGGCGACACGGACTTCACGCAGAGCGAGCACCTGGACCGCTGGGACCAGCAAGGCGTGCGGTTCATCTTCGGCATCGACGCCACGGACAAACTCTATGATCTGGCGGCGCAACTCCCGCCGGAAGCCTGGAAAGTGCTCGCGCGCCGGATGAAACACCAGGTCAAGACCGCGCCGCGGCAGCGTCCGGAAAACGTCAAGCAGCAGGTGGTCGAAGCGCGGGAGTACGAGGACATCCGCACGGTGCGGGAGCACGTGGCCGAATTCACCTATCAGCCCGGCAAGTGTCAGAAGGCGTATCGCGTCGTCGTAGTGTGGAAGGAGTTGGCGGTCTACAAGGGGCAGCGGTGGCTTTTGGACAAGGCACGCTGCTTCTTCTACATCACCAACATCGAGGAGAAACCTGTCGAGGAGATCGTCTTTTCGGCCAACGACCGCTGCAACCAAGAGAATCTCCACGCGCAACTCAAGGGCGACGTGCGGTCGTTGACCGCTCCGGTGGACAGTCTGCTGTCCAACTGGGCCTACATGGTCATGGCTTCCTTGGCCTGGAGCCTGAAGGCCTGGTCGGCGTTGCTTCTGCCGGAGGAAGGCCGCTGGAAAGAGAAGCATCGCGAAGAAAAGCACAAGCTGCTGCGGATGGAGTTCGCCACGTTCCGCCAGGCGGTGATGAACATTCCGGCGCAGATCGTGCGGACCGGTGGCAAGATCCTCTACCGCTTGTCAAGCTGGAATCCCTGGCAACACGTGTTCTTCCGCCTGTTGGATCAACTGGAGCGGCCTCTGAAATGCTGAGCCGTGCAGCCATGAAGCCGGAGTCCGGACGCTCCGGTCCGCCGCCACGCCAAGCCGCACTGAGTGCAACCGAGTTCGCGATGAAAAACGACACAACCCGACGCCTCCTACCAACGCCCACGGCGCTGGCCGCTGATGGTGTCGATTTATCCAGCCGCCAAAAAACGGCAACGAAGGCCTTCGGCCTTCGCTTGTTTAAGGGCTAGCCAGCGCCAGCGGCCGTGATGAGGCTCCAGAGAATCCCCCCTACTACTCCGTCGGCTCTTGACAGCCAAAACACCGGTGTACGTGTTTATGTCGTACCAAGCCGCCTTGCGTCACTCTGTCGCCTTCGGGCTATGCACGTGGCGCAAGTAGGCGCTGGCGATCTCGAACCGCCGCACGATGCCAATCACCTTTCGCGATTGCAAGTCGTCGACCACCGGCAAGGCCATCAGGTCGTTCTCCACGAAAAGTTCCAGCGCCCGGTCCAGGGTGTCGTCGGGCGTGAGCGGTTGAATGTCGCTCCGCATTAGGTCGGCGGCCAAGACCAAAGGCTTCAAACTCGGCGCCTGCGACGCGAGGTGGACTTCTTCCAGGTTGACGACGCCCAGCAGCCGGCTGTCGCCGTCGACTACGGGCAATACGGGAAACTGACCATCGCTCAGGCGGTCGATCACCAGGGCCAGGGGATCGTTGGAGAGCAAGGTGATGACGGTTTGTCCGGGGGAAAGAAACTTGCTTACGAGGACCTCGGCCAGGACCTGGCGGACGTAGCTGCCTTGGTGGGCCGGCGAATACGCGCGCCCTTCGACCTGGGATTCATAGATGGATTGCTTGTCGGAAAGAATGAAGGACAAGGTGCAGACCCATAGCGAGGGCAACAGCAGGGTATATCCACCGATCAGTTCGCTGACGATGATCAGCGTGGAAAATGGGGCCTTGGCCGCTGCGGCGAAGAAACCCGCCATGCCCACGATCACAAAACTCGCCGGGTGCAGGACGAGGTGCGGCCAAAAATGATGAAACATGATCCCCAGGGCACCGCCGCCACAGCCGCCGATCACCATCGAGGGGCCGAAGACGCCGCCCGAGCCGCCGCTGCCGACGGTCAGGCCGGTGGTCAGGATCTTTCCCAGGGCGATCATCAGTAGAAGGGAGGCGGCGACACCGGTGTCCTGGTTGAGCGCGTCCTGGATCGCCGAGTAGCCGAAGGCCATGACCGCCAAGACCTGTTGCGGCCCGCCGCCGGAACCGGGTTTGGCCGGGGCCGGCACGAACCAGGTCGCTAAGCCGTACAAGCAGATGGCCACCAGACCGGTGAGCAGGGCACCAACGGCCGGGCGGAAGTGACGCGGCATCGAGAGCCGGTCGAACAGGCGTTTGCAACCGTAGAAGGTCCGCGTGTAGAGCATCGCCAGGAAGGCCATAAACAGGGCCAGCACCGAGTATGGCCCCAGTTGCCAGGGGTTCGTGAACTTGAGGTCGGGGATCTTGAACAGCGGCTCCCAACCGCTATAGACCCCGAAGATGCAGCAGGAGATGACGCTGGCGATTCCCGTCGGGATAATGACCTCGGGCTCAAACTCTGGGCTGCGGTAGAAGACTTCGGCCGCGAAGATCGTCCCTGCCAACGGCGCGCGGAAGATGGCGCCGATTCCTGCGCCCATGCCGGCGGCCATCAGGACGCGCCGCTCGGCGGGCCGTAGCCGCAACAGATTGCCCAGCACGGACCCGAAGCCTGCGCCGATTTGGGCGATGGGCCCCTCGCGACCGCCCGATCCACCGGTTCCGAGCGTCAGCGCACTGGCGATGATCTTGACCAAGCGGACTCTGGGGCGAATCTGGCCTTGATGATAATGGTACGCCGCGATTACGGAGTCGGTGCCGTGTCCCTCCGCTTCGGGAGCCAGAGTGAATACCAAAATGCCGCTCAGCAGTCCGGCCACCGTGGGGACCAGCAGCAGGAGCCATACGCGCGGCGGTGTATTCGGCGTGGGCAGCTAGGCCATGGCCGGTTCGCCGGCCGGCCGCGGCTCAGGATAGTAGCCTGCAACCGTACCGAGCGCATAATGCTCTACCGCTCGGGTTGCCACGTAAAAGACAATCGTGCCCAGACCTGCCACGATGCCCGCCAACGCCAGCAACCGAACTTGATTGCGGATGCGGCTGCTGCGAAATGCCGCGATCTCCGGGAACCAACCAGGCAACCTCCATAACGACGCCACACGTGCCAACACTGATTTCATGGTTTGCGAATCTTAGAGACCAACGAAGTTGCTGTGTCTGGCGGCAACTGCGCGCAATCTTGACAGTGCGGTGTATGCAGCCAGCGGAGCGGCGGCTTCCGGCTCGGATTGTTTCAAGGCGGCCAATAAAGGCTGCAGGATTGGACCGAGCCGCCTTTTCCTGACCAGGATATTGCAAACGTGATGTGCGCCCTCGCATAACCAGCATGAACGAGCCCGCTGGATCAATGCCGCCAGCAACGGTTGCAGTGCATCACGGCCCAAGGCGGCCAAACCCTCCGCCGCCAGCCAACGAACGTCGCCATCGCGATCGTCCAAGGCATTCACCAGGGCGGAAGCGGCGATTGGATCGGCGATGCCGCCAAGCGCCTTGGCCGCTTCCCATCGAACGTGTGGCTTGCGATGCGACAACAGTTGGATGAGCGATGGCACCGCAGGTTTTCCCAGGGCCACGAGTGCATCCCGTGCCTTTCTCCGTGCCACGGGGCTGGGATTGGCCAGTGCCGCAATTAGTTCCGGGATAGCCGTTGGTGTTTTCTTCGAGGCCGCCCCGGTGCGAGATTTGGATGCAGGCGTCATGGCTTTTCCTTTCGTTCTGCAAACAAGCCAGTCGGGGTACGAGGAATATGTCTCCCCAACAGTCCGCTGCAAAGAATACCGCAAGTTATCCCGTCTACTTATCTTTACACTGTTCTCCGACAGGGCAAGTACCGTAATCTTAACGCGTTCTGCCCATTAGGGACACCCAGGTTTTGCCGTCTGCCGTGCAACTTCTTGACGGCGAACGAGTACAGAAGTTGCTGGTATGGGCAGACCTTTCTCAAAGAGACTAGGTGGACAACGGGCCTCGATACCGCCATTGGCCAGGCGATGCAACCGTATAAGGATCAATGGCTTACCGCAACCCCCCTATGAACCTTTCCTCGCCCCTTGCATTTCCTGTTCATCGCCGTACAATAACTTCGATCGGTTTGTCGGATGACTAGATGAAGAGCAACCCGGCCGTGCCGGGGGGCTCGTTGGTGAGTAAGCCGGCGTGGTCGAATACCTTCGGGTGTTCGGCCACGTCGGCTTTTTTGTTTTTTACCCAAAAGGAAGGTGCCAAAATGTCGGAAAATCGTATCAAGCTCGCTCCCGATACAGTAGCGTATGCTGACGGGGAAACGCGCAAGCTCGTGGTGGAATTCTCCATCCCGGGAGCGCCCACGGATACCATTGATGTGAAGATCCTGAAAGACAGCATCCACCTGACAGCGCCGGCAAGGGACGTCGAGTATGTTGCGGCACTGGCTTTAGCTTGGGCGGTGAAGCCTGACAAAGCCGAAGCGGTCTACGAGCACGGTCTGCTCCGAATCGAGGTGCCCTTCAAGGATCCGATGGAGGATGCCGTGAAGGTCGCCATCAAGACGGCTGGCGAGGAAACCAACCCCGCAAAACTCACAACTGAAGCAGCTCCACCGGCGGTTACGTGCGGCAGCAAGAAGCCGCTGGCCTGCAAACCGGCCCTGGCGCACTGAGCCACGTCAGCGCATGAGTTGCCCCAAGCCTCGGGTTCGCCGATCCGTCCTGTGGCGTTGATCCCTCGTCACGTCGTAGCGAGTCCCGTACGCGTGAGGAGAGAACCGTGAAGACCGGAACGTCCTATAGCCTTTGCCCCTTAGCGGCGTACAATAATGGCCGGTAGCGGGCTCATGCCCGGGCGTAATATAATGAAAATGGAACACAAACACGAACATGGCCATCACCAGGAGCCGTCACGCAGGAAGCTGCATCACGATTGGCGCCTTTGGTTGGTGGTCGGTCTGATGCTGGCCACGATGCTCATTTACGTTGTCTCGGATAACGAGCGATTTGGGTTGGGCGGAGGCACGGCAAAAATGCCCCCACCCGCCCCATCGACAAACAAGTGATTGTAGTTCGCTTCGTTGTCCGCCCTCGCGATGCGCCTTTGCTGGAGACGAAATGTTTCTCCTGGTAATAGCGGGTACAATATCCAGACGTTTAAACAGTACCTGATACCGCCGCTCACCCCGGGAACCGCTGCATGGCCGGCCCGGCCATGCCGACTTGATATGGCAGATGGAAGACTGGTGCCGGATCGCTCCTGCCATGAAGCGACTTGCTAGCCACTTTGGGCGACTGCTAGCGCTGCTGGTCTTCCTGGCCGCCGCCTGGCTGCTCCACGATCGGCTGAAGGAGTACACCTTCGGGCAGATTCGCGAAGCGATTGCCGCCATGCCCACCTGGCACATCGCGGCCGCGTCGCTGCTGACCGTGCTGAACTACGTGATCCTGATCGGTTAGGCGTGGCGCTGCTGTTGATCGTACTCGGATACGTGGCGCTCGATGCCCTGCACTATCGCCGGCCGCTGCGGTTCTTTCGCTGGAGGATTCCGCTGCCGCCGTTGCGACTGACCCTGTACCAGATCGCGATTGCCTGCGGCGACCTACTGGTGGCCGCCGCCATCTTGTACACCCTGCTGCCGCCCTCGGAGGGCGGCTATGTGCGGGTACTGGGAGTCTTCATGCTGGCGTTTGTGGCGGCCGTGCTGAGCCACGTTCCCGGCGGCTATGGCGTCTTCGACGTGCTGATCCTCGAGTTCCTGCCGAAGGAGTGCGGGCCGGCAGTGGTGGCGGCACTGCTGGTGTTCCGGGTGATCTACTACTGGCTGCCGCTGCTGATCGCCGCGGCGATGCTGGGCTGGAACGAATGGAGGCTCAATACTGGCCAGGCGACTCAACCGTATAAAAATCAATAGGTTACGACATCGCCCCTTGCAGCCACCGTTCATCTTCCTAAAATAAAGGGGTGTTGTCGGATGACTAGATGAAGAGCAACCCGCTTGCGCGGGGGGTTCGTTGACGAGTAAGCCGACGTGGTTGAATACCGCTGGGTATTCGGTCACGTCGGCTCTTTTCGTTTAGAGAATGCACACGAGCGATAGCCTTGCTAGAGAGAAACAATGCCTGATCGCCCCGCCGTATCACGGATAATGCCGAAACGTATTGGGATCGCCGCCGACCACGGAGGTTACGAGTTAAAGGAATATCTGGTCAGAATGCTGCGCGACGCCGGTCATGAAGTGATCGATTTCGGCGACGGTCAGCCGAAGTTGGACGATGATTATCCGGATTTTGTCGTGCCGCTGGCCCGCGCCGTTTCCTGCGGAGACGTGGAGCGCGGCGTGGCCATCTGTGGAAGTGGTGTGGGGGCATCGGACGTCGCGAACAAAGTGGCGGGGTTTCGGGCCTGCCTGATTCATGAAACCTTTTCGGCACACCAAGGCGTCGAGGACGACGATCTGAACCTGATCTGCCTGGGCGGCCTTGTGGTCGGCCATGCGCTCGCCTGGGAATTGGTCAAGACATTTCTCTCCGCACGATTCAGCGGCGCCGAGCGTCATCGTCGCCGCCTGGCCAAAGTGGTGGAACTGGAAAACAAGGAGACAAGATCGTGACAAACAATCCTTTGAAACAATTGGGAACATTCGGACAGTCCATCTGGCTGGATTACATCCGACGCGATCTGATCGCCAGCGGCGGGCTCCGGCGATTGATCGAGGAGGATGGTCTGCGCGGGATGACCTCGAATCCATCCATCTTCGAGAAAGCGATTGTGGACAGCCACGATTACGACGACGACATTCGGGCCATGGCGATTAGGGGAGAAGGCGCTGAGGCAATCTACGAAGCTCTCAGCCAAAGCGACGTGCAGAGCGCCGCCGACGAGTTCCGGCCTCTCTACGACAGGACTGACGGCAAGGATGGATATGTCAGCCTGGAGGTTAATCCCCACCTGGCGCACGATACCACAGGCACGATCAAGGAAGCCCGCCGATTGTGGACCGCGCTCGACCGGCCGAACGTCTTGATCAAGGTCCCGGCGACGACCGATGGGCTGCCTGCCATCCAGCAACTCATCAGCGAAGGAATCAGCGTCAACGTGACGCTGCTCTTCAGGTTGCCACGCTATCGAGAGGTGGCGGACGCTTACCTTGCCGGCATCGAAGCGCGGTCAGCCCAAGGAAAGCCCGTGCAGCATGTGGCCTCGGTGGCCAGCTTCTTCGTGAGCCGCATTGATTCGCTGGTGGATCTGCTGCTGGAAAAACGCATCGCGCCAGGCGGCCGCGAGGCAGACGTCGCAAGACAAGTGCATGGGCAAGTCGCCGTCGCCAGCGCGAAGATGGCTTATCAGATCTACAAGGATATCTTCGGCGGCGATCGGTTCAAGACGCTTGCCGGCAAGGGCGCTGGTGCGCAGCGGCTGCTCTGGGCCAGCACGGGCACCAAGAATCCGGACTACAGCGACGTGAAGTACGTGGAATCGCTCATCGGACTGGAGACAGTCAACACGGTCCCGGTCGAAACCCTTGACGCTTACCGCGACCACGGCGATCCGAAGCCTCGCTTGGAGCAAGATGTCGAACGAGCCGGCTGGGTTCTGGAGCGATTGTCGGAACTCGGCATCGACATCGACAAGGTGGCGCAGCAGCTTGAGGACGAAGGCGTCGAGAAATTCAGCAAGCCCTTCGAAAAGCTGATGGAAACCTTGGCCACAACGTCGCCACGGCACAAAATGGAAGTGTGATGAAAGTGAACGCCTTAACAACGACACATCCGAAACCAGAATGAACCGCTCAACGGAGATCACGACGTTGTTTCTGGATGTCGGTGGCGTGTTGCTTACCAACGGGTGGAGCCATCAATCCCGAGCGTTGGCTGCGAAGACGTTCGCTCTGAATCTGGAGGAGATGGAAGACCGGCATCACCTGACCTTTGATACGTACGAAGTGGGTAAACTCACGCTGGAAGAATACCTGACTCGGACGGTGTTCTATGAGGAGCGGCCGTTCACGCGAAAGCAGTTCCAGGAATTCATGTTCGCGCAGTCGCAACCTTATCCCCAGATGATCGAGCTGTTCCGCAATCTCAAGGCGCAGCACGACCTCAGGATCGCCGTAGTCAACAACGAAGCCCGTGAACTGAATTCGCATCGAATCCGCACATTCAAGCTGGATGAGTTCGTAGATTTCTTCATTTCCTCCTGCTTTGTCCGATTCCGAAAACCGGACGCCGACATCTTTCGGCTTGCGCTGGACATTGCCCAGGTGCCAGCCGAGCAGGTTGTCTATATCGATGACCAGCCGATGTTCGTCCAGTCGCGGGAGGTCTGGGGATTCAAAGCATTCGTCACACGGATTACAAGTCCACTCGCGTACAACTCGCCTCGTTCGGCCTAAAGCATGATGAGAATTAGCTATGGAACCCACCAACCCACACATCCTGACCATCAACGGCGGCTCGTCGAGCATCAAGTTCGCGCTGTTCGAGACAGGTGACCCGCTTAAGCGGATTCTGGAGGGCGGGATCGAGCGGATTGGACTGCCGGACGCTACCTTCCATGTGAGAGGCTTCGGCCAGTTGGAGAGTTTCTCGCGGCTAATTGCCGCGCCGGATCACACCGCGGCAGTAAACGCGCTGATGGATTGGATCGAGCAGCACAGCGGGCGCGAAGCATTGACCGCGGTGGGGCATCGCGTAGTGCATGGCGGCCCCAACTATATCGAGCCGCAGCGAATCACCACGGAAATGGTCGAGGAGTTGCGTCAACTCAAACCATTCGATCCGGAGCACCTGCCGGAAGAGATCCAGTTGACCGAGGCGTTTCATCACCGATTTCCCGACCTTCCCCAAGTGGCGTGTTTCGACACGGCTTTTCACCATGATCTGCCGCGCGTCGCCCGGTTGTTGCCGATCCCGCGCCGCTACGAGGCGCAGGGGGTGCGCCGGTACGGGTTTCACGGGCTGTCGTATGCGTTCCTGATGGAAGAGCTGGCCCGCCTAGCCGGGGCGGAGGCGCCACAAGGCCGGATCATCCTCGCCCACCTCGGCAATGGCGCGAGCCTGGCGGCGGTGCATCATGGCAAGCCCGTGGACACGAGCATGAGTTTTACCCCAACGGCCGGCGTGCCGATGAGCACCCGCTCAGGCGACCTCGATCCCGGACTCGTTTGGTATCTGGCCCGCACTGAACAAATGGGCGCGAAGCAATTCAACGAGATGGTCAATTTCCAGTCCGGGCTGCTCGGCGTGTCGGAGACCAGCTCCGACATGCGTGACCTGCTCGATCATGAAACGCAGGACGTGCGGGCGGCTGAGGCGGTCGCGATGTTTTGCTACCAGGTCAAGAAATGGATCGGCGCATTCACGGCGGCGTTGGGCGGACTGGACACGTTGGTGTTCGCCGGCGGCATCGGAGAGAATGCGCCCACGGTCCGCGCCCGGATTTGCGATGGGCTGGGACTGCTTGGAATCGAACTCGAAGAAAAGCGAAACGCGGCCAGTGAGGGCGTGATTTCCGCGACCGCCAGCCGGGTAAGCGTCCGCGTCATTCGCACCGACGAAGAACTGATGATCGCCAAAACGGTTTGCCACGTTCTCGGCCTTCGATGAAGAAGGAAGACTTGAACTGTGAAGACAAAACCTCCAACGAAAGGACTGCCACCATGCTAAGCAATGCCAAGACACTCAAGGGTTACGCATTGCACAGCCGCGACGGGGAAATTGGGAAGGTCAAAGAATTCTTCTTCGATGACCGCCACTGGACGATTCGCTATCTCGTCGCCGACACAGGAAACTGGCTTACGGACAGGCAGGTATTGATCTCCCCCCATGCGCTGGGCACCGTGAATAAGGAAGAGCGATACATCGCCATCGATTTGACCAAAAAGCAGATTGAGGACAGTCCATCCTTGCACAGTGACGTGCCCGTCTCGCGACAATTCGAGGAGGGCTACATCGAGTATTTTGGATGGCCGGTGTATTGGAGCGGCCCGCACGCGTGGGGCCATTCTCCCTACCCGGTGCGTGACCGTGAAAAACGACGAGAATTCACCCAAGGTGAGAAAGCGTGGGATGCCCATTTGCGCAGCAGTCACGATGTGAGTGGCTATCACATCCACGCCGCAGACGGCGAGATTGGTCACGTCGAGGATTTTATCATCGATGACGAGACGTGGGCGATTCGTTATTTAATCATCAATACACGGAACTGGTGGCCGGGAAAAAAGGTCCTGGTTTCACCGCAATGGATCGAGCGCGTTAGTTGGAGCGAGTCGAAAGTCTTCGTCAATCTTTCTCGCGAGACCATCAGGCAGTCACCGGAATACTGGGAGGAGTCTCTGCCAACTCGGGCTTATGAGACCGAACTGTACCTGCATTACGACCGCCTAGGATACTGGATCGAGGAACCGGCTGCCAAGCAGCATTCCCGTTGAAGCCAATGCGAGAAAGGGCCTTCTTACATGCGTGACTTGCTCGATCGTCAAACGCAGGAGGTGGAGTCCGCCTGGGCGGTGGTCGAGCCGGTCCTTAGGACTCACTACCGGACTCGCCCCTACAAACACGGCAGTTGGGGACCCAAAGAGGCTGACGCGATCATCATGGAAAATGGACGCTGGCATAAGCTCAGACTCAGGGAGGCATCCTCATGATGCACTGTGTTCCGGTACGAACTGCCCGACCGGCGTGTGGCTGGATAGGCGGGTTAGCCATGGTTGCCAGGGGCAGACGACCATGCTGGTGACCCCAGAGAACAATCGCCGAAACCGCAACCACGCCTTCGCGATTGCTGGCGCGACGGCAGTCGTCGCCGCGGTTGCGGGCTGGTTTTGGCCTCCTGTGTTTCTCTCCCTGGGCCTCTGTCCATTCATCTACTGGTTGGTTCGGCGGCGATGCCTCCGGCGGTTGAAGATTATGAAACAGTCGTTTCCCGCTTCGTGGGAACAGATACTTCAATCCCACGTCGCCTTCTTCCGAGCGCTGTCAGACCCTGAGAAAGAACGATTCCGACAACTCGTCATGGTTTTCCTGGATGAGGTCCGGATCACGGGCATTCGGACCGAACTCGACGACACCGTTCGGGTCTTGGTGGCCGCCAGTGCGGCAATCCCCATCTTCGGGTTCCACGATTGGGAATACCATCGGCTGGGTGAAGTGCTGGTGTACCCCAACTCGTTTGGGGAGGACTATCAAGTAGCAGGGAAGGCCGACAAGCAACTTCTTGGGATGGTCGGGCTGCAGCACCTTCGCGGTGTGATGATCCTTTCCAAGCCGTCTCTCCTCGCAGGATTCGACATCCCGTCGAGCAAAGACAACGTGGGTATTCATGAGTTCACGCACCTGGTGGAACAAGAGGAGATCGAACACGGCCTGCCGCCGGAGATTCCCTGGCAGGCAGTCAAGCATTGGGTGCATTATGTCAAGCGGGAACTTTCCCATCCTCCCAGGAATCGTTCCTACATCAACAGTTACGCCTATACGAACGAACACGAATTCCTCGCGGTGCTCGCGGAGTACTTCTTCAAGTCGCCGGACTCGTTGCGGAACAAGGATCCGCAATTGTACGGGATGCTCCGGGAGATGTTCCACCAGGACACCGTATCCCTGCTGAAACTGACGTCCTCGCGGCGCCTGAGATACGGCCGAAACGCTCCCTGTCCGTGCGGGAGCGGCAAGAAGTACAAGCATTGCTGTCTGCGGAAAGCGATGGAAACGAGCAAGACGAATGCGGCTGTAGAGACGGTCCTCGGCGTTGGCTGACACAAAAAGGAGAATTGAACCGTGACGACAAAGACTCTTTCCCCGGAACTGCTCGGACGAATGGACGCCTACTGGCGTGCCGCCAACTATCTGTCCGTGGGCCAGATTTATCTTTACGACAATCCGCTGCTGAAGGAGCCGCTAAAACTGTCGCATGTGAAGCCGCTGGTGGTCGGACACTGGGGCACTACGCCGGGCCAGAACTTCGTCTATGTGCATCTGAACCGGGTCATAAAAAAGTATGACCTGGACATGTTCTACATCGCTGGTCCCGGCCACGGCGGCCCGGCGATTGTGGGCAACGTTTACCTCGAAGGCACCTGGAGTGAAGTTTATCCGAACGTCACCCAGGATGAGGCCGGGCTGAAAAAGCTGTTCAAGCAATTTTCGTTCCCCGGCGGGATTTCCAGTCATGTTGCGCCGACAACGCCGGGGTCGATTCACGAAGGTGGCGAGCTGGGGTACTCGCTCAGCCATGCCTTCGGGGCCGCGCTGGACAATTCCGATCTGATCGTCGCCTGCGTGGTCGGCGACGGTGAGGCGGAAACGGGCCCCTTGGCGACCGCCTGGCAGTCCAACAAGTTTCTCAACCCGACTACCGACGGAGCCGTGCTGCCGATCCTGCACCTCAATGGCTACAAGATCAGCAACCCGACCGTCCTGGCCCGCATCGAGCATGAGGAATTGGAGCAATTCTTGCGAGGCTGCGGCTGGACGCCTTACTTTGTGGAAGGTGATGAGCCGGAAGAGATGCATCAGCTCATGGCCGCCACCCTGGACAAGGTCGTCGAGGACATCCGGCAAATTCAAGGCAATGCACGGAACAAGAACGACATCGCTCGGCCGCGCTGGCCCATGATCGTCCTGAGGTCGCCCAAGGGCTGGACGGGACCGAAAGTCGTCGATGGTCTGCAAGTTGAAGGCACGTTCCGAGCACACCAGGTGCCGCTCCTGGTGGATTCCGAGCACCCCGATCATGTCAAGCAGCTCGAAAGCTGGATGAAAAGTTACAAGGCCGAGGAGCTGTTCGATGCCAATGGCCGACTCATGCCGGAATTGGCCGAACTGGCGCCGAAGGGCGACCGGCGGATGGGCGCCAATCCGCACGCCAACGGTGGCATTCTGCTGCGCAACTTGCGCATGCCGGACTTCCATGTCCACGCGGTGAATGTGCCTTCGCCCGGCGCGGTGGAAGGCCAAGATACGCTCGTGCTGGGTAAGTTCCTGCGTGACGTGGCCAAGCTGAATCAGGATCAGGGCAATTTCCGCATCTTCGGTCCCGATGAGACGCTTTCGAATCTCCTGGGCGCGGTTTTTGAAGTCACCAACCGCCAGTGGGACGCCCGGGAACTAAAGAATGACGAATTCCTCGCGCCCGCCGGACGCGTGCTGGACTCGATGCTCAGCGAGCACCAGTGCGAGGGGTGGTTGGAAGGATATCTGCTGACCGGGCGGCACGGGCTGTTCAACAGCTATGAGGCCTTTATTCGCATCGTCGACTCGATGTTCAGCCAGCACGCCAAGTGGCTGAAGGTCACGTTGGAACTGCCTTGGCGCCGGAAGATCGCTTCGCTGAACTATCTGCTTGCCTCCCACGTCTGGCAACAGGATCACAACGGTTTCACGCACCAGGATCCCGGTTTCATCGACCACGTCGTCAACAAGAAGGCCGATATCGTGCGCGTTTACCTGCCACCCGACGCCAACTGCCTGTTGTCGGTCTTTGATCACTGCCTGCGCAGCCGGCATTACGTCAACGTGGTGGTTGCCGGCAAACACGCACTGCCCCAGTGGCTGACCATGGACGCGGCGGTCGTGCATTGCACGGAAGGAATTGGCATCTGGCAATGGGCCAGCAACGACCAGGGCGCCGAACCGGACGTGGTGATGGCCTGCTGTGGCGACACGCCCACGCTGGAGATTCTGGCCGCCGTTTCCATCCTTCGCAAACATCTGCCAGATCTGAAACTCCGAGTAGTCAATGTCGTCGATCTGATGAAGCTGCAGTCTGCGAGCGAGCACCCGCACGGGCTGAGCGAAACGGATTACGATTCGTTATTCACCAAGGATAAACACATCATCTTTGGCTTTCATGGCTACCCCTGGCTGATCCACCGGCTGACCTACCGCCGGACCAACCGCAACCTCCACGTCCGGGGCTACAAGGAAGAGGGCACGATTACGACGGCCTTTGACATGCGGGTGCAGAACGACCTGGACCGCTTTCATCTGGTGCAAGACGTATTGGATCGCCTACCGCATTTGGGCTCAAAGGGCGCCTACCTGAAGCAGCAGATGCAGGACAAGCTCATCGAGCACAAGCAGTATATCGACGCGCACGGCCAAGACCTCCCGGAAATCCGCAACTGGAAGTGGGGCAACCCCAAATGAATGCACATGCGCTTATAGACACCGCCAGCGCGCTGGTCGCCAACGACAAGGGACTGCTGGCGATGGACGAAAGCAATCCAACCTGCAACAAGCGATTTGCCAGGTTGGGGATTCCCCAGACCGAGGAGGCTCGGCGTGCCTATCGGGAGTTGATTGTGACCACGCCCGGTCTCGGTGAGTGCATTAGTGGCGCGATCCTTTACGACGAGACGATCCGCCAGCGGAAGACGGATGGCACTCCCTTTGTTAAGGTCATCACGGATGCGGGAATCATTCCCGGCATCAAAGTTGACGCCGGTGCGAAGGACATGGCAGGGCATCCCGGAGAGAAGATTACCGAAGGTCTGGACGGGTTGCGCGACCGCCTGGCTGAATACTCTCACATGGGCGCCCGCTTTGCCAAGTGGCGCGCCGTGATTGTCGTAAGCGATTGTCTTCCGAGCCGGGGTTGCATCGAGGCCAATGCGCAGGCGTTGGCTCGCTACGGTGCGTTGTGTCAGGAAGCTGGACTAGTCCCCGTCGTCGAGCCGGAAGTGCTCATGGACGGCGAACATACCCTGGAGCGGTGCTGCGAGGTAACGGAGGAAGTCCTGCAAACGGTTTTCAACCAGCTTTACACACAGCGGGTGATGCTGGAGGGTATGATCCTGAAGCCCAACATGGTGCTGCCGGGCTTGACCTGCCCCAAGCAGGAAGCGGTGGACAAGGTGGCCGACGCCACGGTGAGGTGTCTCTTGCGAGCCGTCCCCGCCGCTGTACCGGGGATTGCCTTCTTGTCGGGCGGTCAACCCGGCGAACTGGCCTCGGCCCGTTTGAATGCCATGAATGTTCTATTCAAGGCGCGACTGCCTTGGGCGTTGGCGTTTTCGTTTGCCCGCGCCATCCAGCAACCGGCTTTGGAGATTTGGCAAGGCCAGCAGGCCCACGTGTTGGCGGCACAGCAAGCTCTGGTTCATCGAGCCAGGTGCAACCGGGCGGCGCGCCGTGGCCAGTACAATGCCGCGATGGAACGGACATGAGCGTAGAAACCAAGAGGCATGCCCTGAGTCACACACCTCTGTATCCCCTGCGATTCGAACCGATCTATCAGTATCGGCTTTGGGGCGGCCGTCGTTTGGCCGACGTACTCACCGCGCCGCTGCCCGGCGACGGCCCTATCGGCGAAGCGTGGCTGCTGAGCGACCGCGATGACCATCCCAGCGTCGTAGCCAATGGACCGCTCAAAGGGCAGACCATCGGGCAATTGCTGGCGCAGTCGCCGGAGCGATTGCTCGGAAAGCTGGCGCCGCGTTTCCGCCGATTCCCGCTGCTGCTGAAGTTCCTCGATGCGCGCGACACGCTCTCGGTCCAGGTGCATCCATCGGATCGGCACACGAGCTATCTACCGGCGGGCGAGTCCGGCAAGACCGAAGCATGGGTGGTGCTGGAGGCTGGCCCCGAAAGCCGTATCTATGCGGGCCTGAAACCAGCCACCACGGCGGATGATATGCGGCGGGCAATCGCGAACAACACGGTCGCGGAGCACCTCGCATACTTCACGCCGAAGCCCGGCGATGGGGTCTTCGTGCAGGCCGGGACTGTTCACTCACTGGGCGGCGTTGTGGTTTTTGAAGTGCAGGAAAACAGCGACGTGACATTTCGTCTCTACGACTGGGACCACGTTGATCCCAAGACAGGCCAACATCGACCTCTCCAAGTCGAGCAAGCGATGGCCTGCATTGATTTTGCGCAAGTTGCGATAGGTCCGGTGGTGCCGGTAGTGGAAGAGGTGAAGCCGGTGCTGCGAGAGCGGCTTTTTCTTTGTGAACATTTTGGATTGTGGCGACTCCGCGGAGAATCGCCGTTCACAGTCGGCGCAGCGGAAACGCCGCGTGTGCTGGTATGCATTGCCGGTGACGGTCAGTTGGAGCACGATGGCGCACATTACGCCGTCGGCAAAGGCGACGTGCTGCTCCTGCCGGCCGTGGTCGGCGCGTGTCTCTACCGACCGCGTGGGGCCTTTAGCTTGTTGGAAATGTCGCTGCCAGAAGGTACATAACCCAATGAAAAAGCTAATTGTTTATGATCTGGACGGCACACTTGCCGAAAGTAAATCGTCTCTGGATTCTGAAATGTCGGCACTGCTCCATGACCTTCTCGGCATCGTCAAGGTGGCCGTGATTTCCGGAGGCGGTTGGCCACAGTGTGAAAAACAAGTGCTCTCCCATCTTCCCCATGACCAGCGCCTGGCGAATCTATCTCTGCTTCCTACCTGCGGAACGAAGTTCTACCAATACGCAGGGGATTGGAAACGGATCTATTCCGAGGATTTCACCGCGGATGAAAAAGAGAAAATCATCAGTTCTCTGAAGAAGGCGATCGGAGTGGCGGGCTTCACGGTCGAAAAGGTCTGGGGAGAGGTCATTGAAGACCGGGGAAGCCAGATAACATTTTCCGCATTGGGTCAGCAGGCTCCCTTGGCAGAAAAGACAAGATGGGATCCAGTTTTCGCTAAGCGGAAAAAGATCAAGGCAATCCTTGACACTTCTATTCCCGAGTTCTCTGTCCGATTGGGTGGCGCAACATCCATTGACGTCACCAAACCTGGCATTGACAAAGCCTATGGAGTCAAAAAGCTGCGAGACATCCTGGGTATCTCATTGAAAGAGATGATCTTCATAGGCGATGCCTTGTTCCCGGGAGGGAACGACTATCCGGCCGAAGAAGCAGGGGTTGTCTCCATCCCGGTTCGAGGTCCCAATGAGACGAAACGGGTTACCGAAGCAATCATCGCTTGTTTAGATCACGATGAGCACACGTTGCATTGGCGGAGGAGTTGATGAGTGGATTTACGTTGCAGCGCCTGGGGCTGGTGATGGAGCCGGAGCCTGGTAATCCCCAGGAGATCGAAGGCGTCCTGAATCCGGCTGCCGTTCGTGGCCCTGATGGCCAGTTCTACTTGTTTCCCCGGCTCGTCGCGCGGGGCAATTACTCGCGCATCGGCATTGCACGAGTACGGTTCAACGAAGCCGGCGATCCGGTGGGCGTAGAACGGCTCGGCATCGCGTTGGAGCCGGAAGCCGATTATGAGCGGCGGGCCGACGGTAGCGGTGGCTGCGAGGATCCTCGTATCACGTTCGTGGAGCCGCTCCAGCGCTATATGATGACTTACACGGCACTTTCGCCCCAAGGCCCACGGATCGCCCTGGCCCTATCGGAGGATTTGTTTCACTGGAAGCGACTCGGGCTGGCGACCTTTGAACCGTATTACGGCATCGATTTCGTCCACGTGGACGACAAGGATGCCAGCCTCTTCCCCGTCGCCGTTCCCAACCACGCCGGGAAAATGCAGATGGCCCTCCTCCATCGACCCCTTTTCCCCGATACTCGTCCCGAGGAAACAGCCTGCAAGGCCGAGTCGCGGGTGGTGGACCTCGATCATGAAAGCATCTGGATTTCCTACTGCCCGATGGCTTTGGAAGGCAATGAACACAATCGCCTCGGCCTGTTTAACTCGCATCACCGGCTGGCGACTCCGGTGTCGCCCTGGGAACGGCTCAAGATCGGCGGCGGTACGCCGCCCATCCTAACCCGGCACGGCTGGCTGATCCTTTACCACGGCGTGAGCAAAATGGCGGAGCCGAGCAATGATGGACGCGCGCTGTGCTACTCGGCCGGGGTGATGGTGCTCTCGAAGGAGCATCCGCGCGTGATCCGCTATCGTTCGGCAGAGCCCGTGTTGACGCCGGTGCTGCCGCAAGAATGCCGCGGGACCATCGCCAACGTCGTATTTCCCACCGGCATCGACCGACGCGACGATCTTGGCTTACCGGACCGCTTCGACGTCTATTATGGGATGGCCGACGACCGGATTGGAGTGGCACGCCTCGACCTGCCGGATTTCTTACCGCCGGGAGGCGTCGCCGACCAGCCGGAAGCAAAGGTGTAACGCGCCCGATTTCGGGAATTCAAACCCGCGAAAGGATAAACATTATGAAACCCAATGCCGACCAGCCCAACGCTCCCGAATCGAAGGCGGGATCGAAGCCCGATGCGAAGGACGACTTGAAATCCCTTCCCATGCCGGAGGTGGAGAAACGACTGGGGTCGTCGCCGGACGGCCTCAGTCAAGGCGAGGCGCAGAAACGGCTGATTCAATATGGACCTAACGAGATTAAGGAAGAGAAGACCAATCCGATCCTGAAATTCCTCACCTATTTTTGGGGCCCCATCCCGTGGATGATTGAAGTGGCGGTGATTCTGTCGGGCATGGTTGGGCACTGGGAAGATTTTGGCATTATCCTCTTTTTGCTTCTTTGCAACGGCGTGGTCGGATTCTGGGAAGAACGCCAGGCGGGCAACGCTATTGACGCCCTGAAGGCCAGGCTGGCGATCAAGGCTCGGGTGAAACGGGATGGAAAGTGGGTCAACCCGGCGGCGCGCGAGTTGGTGCCCGGCGATGTCATCCGCATGCGGCTGGGTGACATTGTGCCAGCGGACGCGCGATTGCTGGAGGGCGACCCGGTGGAGGTGGATCAGTCCGCGCTGACGGGGGAGTCGTTGCCCGCCGAGCACAAATCCGGCGAGGCGGTGTTTTCCGGTTCGATCATTCGTCAGGGTGAAATCGGTGCAATGGTCTATGCCACGGGTGCGAACACCTACTTCGGCAAGACGGCACAACTTGTGCAGGAGGCGCACACCGTCAGCCACTTTCAACAAGCCGTACTGAAGATCGGCAAGTACCTAATCATCCTTGCGGTGGCCCTGGTGGCGGTGATTATTACGGTCGGTATCTTCCGCGGCGAGCCGATGCTCTACGCGAAACCTCCCAGAGACCCTGTACTCTTATTCGCCCTCATCCTCACGGTTGCGGCCATTCCCGTGGCCATGCCTACGGTGTTGTCGGTGACAATGGCGGTCGGCGCGCGCCTGCTCGCCAAGAAGCAAGCGATTGTGAGCCGCTTGGTGGCCATCGAGGAATTAGCGGGCGTGGACGTGCTGTGTGCGGACAAAACCGGCACTCTGACGCAGAACAAGCTGACGCTGGGCGATCCGTTCAGCGTGAACAATGTCCCCGCCGAGCAAGTCGTCCTCAGTGGCGCGCTGGCGTCGCGTTCGGACAATAACGACACCATTGATCTGGCCGTGCTGGCCGGGCTGAAAGACAAGGATGCGTTAAAGGGCTATGACGTGGTTCATTTCCAGCCGTTCGACCCGGTGCATAAACGCACCGAGGCCACCGTCAAAGCCAAAGACGGAAAGACGTTCAAGGTAACGAAGGGTGCGCCGCAGGTGATCTTGAAGTTGTCGGCCAATGCCGGGCAGGTGAAGCCCATCGTCGAGAAGGCGGTCAACGAATTCGCGGCGCGCGGCTTTCGTTCCTTGGGTGTGGCACGAGCCGAGGGCGACGGGCAATGGCAGTTCGTTGGCGTATTGCCCTTGTTCGATCCGCCGCGGGAAGACGCCAAGGCAACCATCGCGACAGCGCTTGCGATGGGCGTAAAGGTCAAGATGGTTACGGGCGATGCACTGGCCATCGCCAAGGAAACCGCCAAAAAGTTGGACATGGGCACTAATATCCTCGATGCCGGCGGCCTCGGCGATTCAAAGAAGCAAGAGACCACGGAAGTGGCTGAGTCCATCGAGAAGGCCGACGGTTTCGCCCAGGTGTTCCCCGAACACAAGTTCCACATTGTGGATGTCCTGCAAAAACGCGGCCACATCGTCGGCATGACGGGCGACGGGGTAAATGACGCCCCCGCCCTGAAGAAAGCCGACTGCGGCATCGCCGTTTCGGGCGCGACGGACGCGGCACGCGCGGCGGCGTCCATTGTGCTGGTAGCGCCCGGCCTGTCGGTGATCATCGACGCGATCAAGGAGAGCCGGAAGATTTTCCAGCGGATGAATAGCTACGCGATCTACCGCATCGCCGAGACGCTGCGCGTGCTTTTGTTAATGACACTGGCGATCCTGTTCTTCAAGTTTTATCCGGTGACCGCGGTGATGATCGTGATGCTGGCGGTACTCAACGACGGTGCTATTCTGTCCATCGCCTACGACAACGTTCATTACAAGGACAAGCCCGAAGCCTGGAACATGCGCATGGTTCTGGGGATCTCCACGGTGCTGGGCGTCATCGGGGTCGTTTCCGCCTTCGGCCTGTTTTACCTCGGTGAGCGCGTCTTTCACCTCGACCGTGCGCACATCCAGACGCTGATTTATTTGAAGCTGTCCGTGGCGGGGCATCTGACGATCTTCCTCACGCGCATGCGCGGTCCCTTCTGGTCCATACGCCCCGCGCGGATCCTATGGATAGCGGTGCTCGGCACGCAAATCGTGGCGACGCTGATCGCGGTTTATGGGCTGCTTATGACGCCCCTCGGCTGGGGCTGGGCACTTTTCGTCTGGGGCTATGCTCTGGCCTGGTTCCTCCTGAACGACCGCGTGAAACTCCTTGCCTATCGGGTGTTCGATCCACCTGCCGCGTCTGTCCTTCCCAAAAAAATCGTCTGAGGGAAATGGGGAAGCAGACTAAGCCAACAATGATGCCAGATGTGGAAGGAATGAGAAAGTCCTATTCCATTTCCCACTCATCGGCGTACACTTGTAGTGGTGGGAGGGTTGCGGCGCAATTGATCGCCGCTTTCCAACGAAGTCGTCGGATGACTAGATGAAGAGCAACCCGGCCGTGCCGGGGGGCTCGTTGGTGAGTAAGCCGACGTGGCGGAATACCTTCGGGTGTTCGGCCACGTCGGCTTTTTTTGTTGTTGTCGGCCGGCGTGGTCCGGACGCACGGTTCTTTCGCAGAGGAGCAATGAACATGAGAAATGACACTGATCTCACGGACGCTGGTCGGCAGTATGCGGCGGCGTACGCCGCACACTATAGCGGACACGATTTGCCTGTGGCTCTCCAGCTTTACATGAAGGTCGTGGCATCGCACCCGGGCACACAGGAGGCAGGTTACTCCGGTACGCAGGTCCAAAATATCGTCAACGCCGTAGTGCCAAAGCAGGAACTCTTGGATGCCGACATGGAGCTGGCACTTGCCCACCTTGGGCACGAGGGCCCCCCTGATGCCCGGAGGATTCCTGTCGCTCCTCTCGCTTTAGAACCGTCCACGTAGCGTCGGTTATTTCTTCTTGGCGTCGCGGTGAATTGGCGACTCGGCAAGGGTAAAGAGTACAACCTCCTCGCCGGTTGTGGTGCTGATGTCATGGTGCAGGGTCAACACCTTGACGCCGGTGATCTCCTCGACCATCGCTTCCATGACCGGCCGGGCCGTCTCGATCAGATGGGTCCGCACTTGCTTCAGCAGGTCTCGCCCCTTTTCGGCCGAAAGCGACCTGACCAGGTGCTGTTCGGCCGCGGTCAGCACGCCTTGAAGGCGGACCACGAGGAGGTCGCCCAGCAGGTGGGTGTTAATGTCCTTGGGCCCCCGGCCCATGTAATCCTGCTCGAAGCGACTGACCCCTTCGCAAATGGCGGCTTCGATTTCTCCCTGTGTTTTCATGGCCCCCCCCCCCCCCCCAGGCAGGATGGATACTCAGGCGAAAGTCGTCATTGGTTGACGTAAAATGAGCCATTAGATTCTCCACAGCAATCCAGAATAATGATACCAAATGTGGCAGAAAGGCAAAAGCCCTATTGCATTGCCTGGTGGCCGGCGTAGAATCATAGCAGTGGGAGAGTCGCAGCACATCTTGCCGCGCCTCTGCCAATGAAGTTGTCGGATGACTAGTTGGAGAGCAACCCGGCCGTGCCGGGGGGCTCGTTAGTGAGTAAGCCGACGTGGCGGAATACCTTCGGGTGTTCCGCCACGTCGGCTTTTTTTGTTCTTGGCGATGTAAGACGTTCGTCACCACGCAGGAGGAACCCCATGAAAAAGCTCGATCCAACCATGGCGGAGCAGGTCGCGCAGGCGGTCAGCGCCTTCCAAGAGCGGCGGACGGGCTACCCGCCCAAAGCGGTGACCGTGGTCCTGAGCGAGGACACGCTGGTCGTCACGCTGCACGAGGCGTTGTCGCCCGCGGAGAAGGCCATGGCCCGCACCCCCGAGGGGGCCATTCAGGTACAGGAGTTCCACCGGCAGCTCTTCAAGAGTTCCGCCGACTTGCTGCGGCAGGAGATCAAGCGGATCACCGGGATCGCCGTGGGCGAGGCAGCCGCGGAGGTTGAGACGACAACCGGCGCCGTTGTGCATGCATTCACGACCGGCACCATGGTGCAGGTGTTCCAGCTTGCCGGCAGGATCTCGGCGGAGACCTGGAACAGGAGTGGACGAGACGATCCATCACAAAAAACGGAGGTTTTGCCATGTTAGTTCTATCGAGGAAGAATCAGGAATCGGTGGTGATCGGCGGCGACGATGGCATTCATCGCCTGCTGAAGGTCACGGTGCTCGGAATTCGAGGCACACAAGTGAAACTGGGCTTCGAGGTCGATCCGGACGTCCCCGTCCATCGGTCGGAGGTCTGGGAACGAATCAACGCCGAGGCCTGCCAGATCGCCTGACGGTTCGGCGGCCATTGGCTGTACGAAGCTTCGCAGTGGAGTAGACGAATGAGAACAAGCAAGCGAGAGCAGTTGGTGATCGCCCAACGCAAAGCACTCGAAGCGAAGAGGGCAACAGTAAGCAGACTGAGAAAGGCGAAGCGGAAGGAAAAAGGCAAGGCGGAGGACCTTGCGAAGGCGATCAAGCGGAGTCCGGCGGGAAAGAAAGCCGCAGCGCCCCTGAAGACGAAGAGGCGGATCGCAAGGAAGCAGGAGGAAGCGAACTACAAAAAGACGCGAGCCAGGGCCTCGGCGAGATTGGGCGGAAGAAGAAAGCACGTCCAGGAAGAACTGCATGAGACGGTAGAGGGGTGACGGCGACGCGTTAGGTCAATTGTGCGAAGGAGAAGTCAAATGCTGGGTACTATTTTGATCGTAATCTTGGTTCTGATGCTTCTGGGTGCGTTGCCCGCCTGGCCCCACAGCAGAAGCTGGGGGTATTACCCGAGCGGCGGGCTGGGACTGGTTGTAATCATCCTGCTCGTCCTACTGCTCATGGGACGCCTCTAATCATCACATGTCGGAAAAGTGAAGGAAAAGACAACATGAAAACTCTATTTGGTGTGATCGTTCTGCTCCTGGTCGGCATCGCCGCCTTGGGCCTTTACCGGGGTTGGTTCCATTTTTCGACTAACAGCGCGGACCAAAACTCCAGTGCCACATTTACGGTGGACCAGAAAAAGCTCCACGCGGATGAGGGCAAGGCCAGGGATGCGGTGGAGGCGTTCGGACACAAAGCCAAGGAAAAGGCCGCCGTCCCGGCCGACAAGGTCGAACAACACGCAGGCCAACCATGAGGCTGCGTTTATGCTTTTGAGATGGTAATTGCGGGCCGTGCTGGCAGTTCGCCAGCTTAGCCCAACCTTTTTGTGAAGGAGAACTTCACCATGCTGCAGCTTGCCGTTACGTTTCTGGTGATCGCTTTGATCGCCGCCTTTTTTGGGTTCGCCGGAGTGGCAGCCCTCTCCTGGGAAGGGGCGAAGATAATCTTCGTCATTTTCCTCATTCTCGCCGTGCTGTCGTTCCTGGGATACGGGTTCAGAAGGAGGTCATTCTGGGGGTAACGAAGGATGACCTATCGTCAGCAACGCTTTCGGCTTGGTTAAGAACGCACACAATCAAGGAGGGTGTCTATCGTGAATCGTGAAGCTGTCGCTGAACCGCGGTCGAATGGTTCCAAACCGATTCGAGTCTTGATGGCCGATCCTGACGAGTCGCTTCAGCCCGTGTATCGAGAGCCGCTCGCGCAAGAGGGGTTCGACGTGGTCGTGGCACGGACTGGCTTGGAGTGCGTTGCTCGGTTGCGCAGAGCGCACCCGGACGTGCTCGTGCTGGAGCCGCAGTTGCCGTGGGGCGGCGGTGAGGGGGTGCTGGCGATCATGGGCGAGGTTCCTGCCCTTGTGGACGTTCCCGTGATGCTTCTTACCTCGTGCCGCGATCCTCAGCTCATGGGAGACGTGTCGCGATTTCCGATCAGCGATTTCCAACGCAAACCGCTGGCGGCTGATCGGCTGGCGGGAAGACTCCACACGCTGCTCACCCATCCCAGACTGCGTTTCACTTTGGCCGAACAAGACCGCCGCCTGGAATGTGCAATCGCGCGGCGAACCGGCGGCCGGGTCCGGGACCTGCGCGTCGAGGCCAGCGATGGGCATGTCATCGTGCATGGCCGCTGCGACTCGCACCACGTCAAGCAATTGGCGCTGGCCGCCGTGCGGGAAACGTTTGAAGCCTCGGAATCGCCATCCGAAAGGGTCGAGATGGACATTGAAGTGCGGGGCCGTTGACAACAGGGGAAAGGCATTTTTTGTTTGTGGCAAGGAGGACGTGTGTAACCAAACGGTGAAGATCCTCACGGCCGGAGCGGTTCCTGCTGGTGAAGAGGCGGCACCAACTTTTTTTGAAAAGGGTATGAAGATGAAGTGTTTCTTAGCATCTGTGCTGATGGTTGTGCTGGGCGTGCTGACCATCGGCTGTGAAAACCAGAAGGGCACCGAGGAGAACAAGACCCAGACGACGACAACGCAGAGCAAGGATGGCAAGGTGACGGGCGAGACCACCAACACGGTCGACACGAAGACGGCAACCACGCCGGCTACCACGGACAGTGGCGGCACGACGACCGAAAAGACCACCAAGACGACCACCGAGACGAGCAAATAGTTTTTGCACGGCCGCTTGACAAGCGACGGTCCTGGCCGTTTGCTTCACGCTGAGCAGGCACTTGGAATAACTCAACACACTCAACTTCGCAGAGGAGAGGGAATGAACGTACGTCACTCGTGCAAATGGTGCGCGGTCATCGCGTTGGTGGCCTTGGGTTCGAACGTTGGCTTGAACAAGGTCCTATCCGCGCCGCCGGGCCCGGCCAGTGCCGAGCAAGGGGTGCAAGTGCTCACGCGCGGGCCGGTTCACGAGGCCTTCGCGGAAACCGTGACTTTCGATCCCGAGCCGGGCGTCGTGGCCCCGAAGGCGCCGCCGGCTGCCATCGAGGAACTGCCGCCGAACCAGAGGCCGCAGGGCGCCAACGTCGCCTGGATCCCCGGCTATTGGGGCTGGGACGACGAGCGGAGCGATTACCTGTGGGTCAGCGGCATCTGGCGCGCCCTGCCGCCCGGCCGCCAATGGGTGCCCGGGTATTGGGGCAAGTCCGGGCAAGGCTTCCAGTGGACTTCCGGGTACTGGGCCGATGCCAAGGCGCGCGAGGTGGAATACTTGCGCGAGCCACCCGCCACGGTCGAAGCGGGTCCCAACGTCGCCGCGCCCTCGCCGGACGACACCTGGCTGCCCGGCTGTTGGATGTGGCAGAACAGCCGCTATGCCTGGCGGCCCGGCTATTGGGCGCCGGTGCAGCCGAATTGGGTATGGGTCCCCGCCCATTATGTCTGGGCCCCGCGCGGCTACGTCTTTGTCGACGGCTTTTGGGATCACTCCATCGGCCGTCGCGGCGTGCTGTTTGCGCCGGTGTATTTTAATGCGGGCGTGTACGCCCGGCCAGGTTTTTCCTACTCGCCGACGGCGGTGATCGACCCGGGCGTGTTCGCCAACCACCTCTTCTTGCGGCCACGGTATCAACACTACTATTTCGGCGACTACTACGCCGCCAACTATCGCGGCGCGGGGTTCTATCCGTGGTTTTCCATCAACGCCGGGCGTTTTGGCTACGATCCGATCTATGCTTACGACCGCTGGAAACATCGGCAGGACCAGGGATGGGAACAGCGCCAACAGGCGGATTTCGAGAACCGCCGCGATCACGAAAATGCCCGGCCGCCGCGAACCTGGGCGGGCCCGGGCGTAATCGGCCGTGGCGGCGTGGCTTCCGCCGTGCTCAACATCGTGGGCGCGTCGCTCGACGAAGCGGCGCAGAGCCGGAACGATGGCTGGCGATTCCAGCCCGTGGACGAGGCTGAGCGGCAAAGGCTCGCTCAGCAACGGCAGGAAGTCTATCGCTTCCGCGACCAACGGCAACAATGGGAAACCAACCCGGCGGGTGGTCCAGCCGACACGCGCACCGCGGAATTCGCGCCGGCCAGGGTACGACTTCCCGGATCTCCGATCGTGGCGAAACCTGGTGCTGAACTCGGCAGGAGCGACGCCCCGCCGAGGACGTACGACGCTCCGCGGCCGGATCCCACCGTGGCTGCCAACTCGCGAGTGCATCGATCGGCGGAGCAGCCGCAGCAGCGCACGGTGAACCGGATACCGGTCGAACCGCCTCAGCCGCAGCTTCCGCCGAACGCCGAACGGGCCGCCCCGCAGCCTCGGGGCAACGCGCCGGCCGCTGCGCCACCGGCCGGAGCGAAACAGGAGCAACACAAGAGCTGAGACAGGAACTGAACGCCGCTTTTTTCCAAATGAGGATTTACCAATGAAGGATCCAGTCATGTCCGAACAGAACTCCGTGGTCGCTATTTTTGCATCCCACAACCAAGCGGAAGACGCTATTCGCGAACTCCAGAAGAGCGGCGTCGATATGAAGAAGCTTTCGATCGTCGGCAAGGATTACCACACGGATGAGCACGTCGTCGGCTACTACAACACCGGCGACCGCATGATGTACTGGGGCAAACTGGGGGCGTTCTGGGGCGGCCTCTGGGGAATGCTCTTCGGCTCGGCGTTCTTCCTGATACCGGGCGTCGGTCCGCTCGTCGTCGCCGGACCGTTGGTGGCGTGGATCGTCGGCGCGCTCGAAACCGCCGCCGTGATGGGCGGCCTAAGTGCCCTTGGCGCCGCACTGGTCAGTATCGGCATCCCGAAGAACAGCGTCCTGCAATACGAGGCGAACCTGAAGGCTGGCAAGTTCCTTCTCATCCTCCACGGCACGCCCCAGGAAGTCGAGCGCGCCAAGGATCGTCTGGATACCACGGAAGCGACAGAAACGACAGTCCATGCCAAACCGGTCGCCGTCGGCGTATAACTTTACAGTAATTGGGAGACGATTCCCTGAATCCGGCTTTATCAGAGACTGCCGAGGCGTAAACAGGGCGCCGGCAGCAGTGGAACAGACGGCGCCTAATTTTTTTCCAAGCAAGAGCGTATCAAAAGTGTTCGAGTGATTAAGGAGTCGTGCGATGGAAGCCACCGTAGCGCTGCCAAAGGCATTTTCTGTGCGTGACGATCGTGAGCTTCCGCTCATTCGAGACCTGGTGGCACGGCTGAACCCAAAGCTATTAGTCGCCCAGGTGGCGACAGGGGTGCACGTCGACGGTGGCTGCACGGTCAACTGGGGCCTGGTTTACCTGGACGGCCAGCCGCTCACGGACGCGGACGTGGCGGCCGCGCTGAAAGAGGCCGGCCTGGATGCCCAACACAACGCGGAAATCCAGGCGCCGCGCATTTGGGTCAACAATGAACCCGGTGTGACCGAAATACCACCCGCGTGAAGGATCGCCGCCCAATTGGGGAAAGGAGAAACGAATCATGAACGAGGCGAACAGCGCCGTCAGGGATGCGGCGCACGACGTGGCTGTGGAAATCCTTGGCGCACTTGGAGTCCAACCGCAAGAGATGGATACGCATTTCGGCGAGGGATCCGTGGGGGCCGCCATCGAACTGAGGCTAACACGGTTTGCCGGGGCCATCTTGGAGCAAGCAAAACCGAGGCCATCTGTGACTTGACTCGGTAAAGGAGTACGTCGATGTCAACAATCTCACCCGAGAAAACTCAAGCCGGAATGGGGGCAACCCCGCACGAGGCGGGCGTGGCGTTTCGTGTATGGGCCCCCCATGCCGACGCCGTGTACGTCACGGGTTCGTTCAACAATTGGTCGACCGATGCGCACCCCATGGAGCGGGAGGGGGATGGCTACTGGTACGCGGATATCTCCTCGGCCGCCATCGGCGACGAGTATCGCTACCGCATCGTCAGCGGCGACAAGCAACTGCTGCGCATCGACCCGTATGCACGCCAGGTTACCAGTTCGGTGGGCAACGCGGTGGTCTACGACCCGCACTTCGACTGGGAAGGCGACGATTTCCAGATGCCTGCGGTCAACGAACTGGTGATTTACGAGATGCACTTGGGGACTTTCCACGACAAGGAGGACGGTAAGTCGGACAAGTTTGCCGAGGCCGTCCAAAAACTCGACCATTTGCAGCGGCTGGGCGTGAACGTCATGGAAGTGATGCCCTTGGCCCAATTCGCCGGGGCGTTGTCGTGGGGATACAACCCCTCTTGCGTCTTTGCCGTGGAGACCAATTACGGCGGTCCGGCCGGCTTCAAGCGGTTTGTCAAAGCGGCGCATCGGGCCGGCCTGGCAGTGATCCTGGACGTCGTCTACAACCACTTCGGCCCCAGCGACCTCGATCTGTGGCAGTTCGACGGCTGGAGCGAGAACGGCATGGGCGGCATCTACTTCTACAACGACTGGCATGCGGAGACCCCTTGGGGCCAGACCCGCCCGGACTACGGCCGCAAGGAAGTCCGCCAATTCATCCGCGACAACGCCCTGATGTGGCTGAAGGAATATCACGTCGACGGCCTGCGCTTCGACATGACGCTTTATATCCACAACGTGCGGGCATCCGACGATCCGGACGGCGACTTGCCCGATGGCTGGAGCCTCGTCCAGTGGATCAATCGCGACCTGCGGCAGCAGTATCCGGGGCGAATCACGATCGCCGAGGACCTGCAAAACGACGACCGCATCACCAAGCCGGTGGACCAGGCCGGCGGGGGTTTCACGGCCCAATGGGCCGCTCGCTTTGTGCATCCCGTGCGGGCCGCCGTCATCACGCCCAGCGACGAGCAACGGTCGCTCGACAGCGTTCGCGGGGCGATCGAGGGCCGCTTCAACGGCGACCCCTTCCAACGCGTCATCTACAGCGAGTCGCACGACGAGGTGGCCAACGGGAAATCCCGCGTCGCTTCGGAAATCGATCCGCATGATCCCGACAGTTGGTTCGCACAGAAGCGCACGACCTTGGCAGCGGCCTTGGTGCTCACGTCGCCGGGCATCCCGATGCTCTTTCAGGGGCAGGAGTTCCTCGAAGACGGCTGGTTCCAGGATTCGGTCCCGTTGGATTGGCACAAGTCGGAGGAGTTCAGCGGCCTGGTGCGGATGTATCGAGACCTGATTCATCTTCGCCTCAACCGGTCGGGCTGTACGCGCGGCCTTTCCGGATCGGGATTGAACATCTTCCATCAGAATCAGGCCGACAACGTGATTGCCTATCATCGTTGGCACCAGGGCGGACTCGGCGACGACGTGGTGGTCGTCGTGAACCTCTCGCATGTTGCCCACGAGAAGTACACGCTGGGGTTTCCGTCGCCGGGGACGTGGCGCTTGCGGCTCAACAGCGACTGGAAGGGCTACAGCCGCGGCTTTGGAAACCAGGCTTCCTCCGATGTGGTTGCCCAGGCCCAACCACCAGCCGCAGCCCAGAAGGCCAGCGCCCCGCAGCGGGATGGATTTCCCGCTGAGGGAATGATCAGCATCGGACCGTATAGCGTGCTCGTGTTTTCACAAGACAAACCAGGCAAGTAGCTAGTACCGTTCTTCTCACCAAGGAGCCCACACATGACGATCGGAAAAATTCTCTACGCGGTCGCGGCCGTTGTCTTTCTTCTAGCGGGAATGAGGGTGACGTTCGTCCCGAACCCTGAAATTTGGGGGCTGTTCTGTATTGCGCTCGGCCTCCTATTGGGCGAGTACGATCTAGGCTTTCGCCGCCGCAGATAGGCCGCCGTGTCGTTTCCGGTCTGGTGGATAAGCTATTCCGAGAAATAGCCGCAAGTGTAGCGGTGTGACAAGCAACCGGATCGCATCTTTCGCGCGAGCGCAGGTAATCCGCTGGAGCAGCTTGATTCGACCGTGGCGCATCAGATCGCCCAAGCGGCGGGAGGTCGCTCGGGCCCGCCTCAGCCGCACCTGTTTTGCCACCCGTCGCCCACCTTGACCTGCGCAGTCGCAAATGCGACAATGCCGTCGTGCCTGGTCCTTAGCGATTGGTGAGTCGGACGACCATGAAATCGAGCCGATCTTCTCGGGTCACTCAGCTCCTGGAGAAAGTCGAACCAGGGGACCGCCATGCCGGAGAGCAGTTGTTTGCAGACGTCTACACCGAACTGCGAGCACTTGCCGCGCGATACTTGCACCGGGAACGAAAGAGCCATACGCTGCAGCCGACCGCGCTGGTTCACGAAGTCTACTTGAAACTCGTCAGTCAAGCACGCGGTGACTGGCAGGGCCGGGCCCATTTCCTGGCCATTGCCGCGCACGCTATGCGACAGATTCTCGTGGATCATGCGCGGCGACATAGGGCGGCAAAGCGGGGCGGCAATCGGCATCGCATCGCATTTGACGACAACCTGGTCATCGAGTCCAGTCGCAACGTGGACCTGTTGGCGCTCGAAGATGCCTTGACCAAGCTCACAAAGCTCGACCCGCGCCAGGCCCAAATGATCGAACTGCGATTCTTTGGCGGCCTGGACATCGCGGAAGTAGCGAAGGTGATGGGGATATCCAAACGATCGGTGGAGCGGGAATGGACCATGGTTCGTGCGTGGTTGCGGAGAGAACTCAGCAGGAGTGACCTGCCGTGAGCACGGATCGCTACGCGCAGGTTCGAAGACTGTTCCTAGCTGCGTGCGAGCTTGCCGAAAGCGAGAGGGGTGCGTTTCTCGATAACGCATGCGCCGGCGATCCCCAGCTTCGAGCGGAGTTGGAATCCCTGCTGAAGCAACCGCGCGAGACGACCATCCTCGGCACGTCAAGCGAAGACGCCGCCCACGGCAAGATCGTTTCTCCCCTCGCCCATCTTCCCCGGGAACTTATTCCCGCCGAGATCCCCGTTGAGGCAGCACGGGCGGAGAACCCGAGGCGTTTTTCGCCGGGTGAAATCATTGCCGCCCAGCGCTACAAGATTCTGGCGCCCCTGGGTGGAGGCGGTGCGGGCGAGGTATACAAGGCGCACGATCAGATCATGGATCAAGACGTGGCGTTGAAGTTCCTCGCTCTCGGGCAGACCGGCGGTGACCCCACGTGTAGCCGTTTCGTGAGCGAGGTGGCAACGGCCCGTGAAGTTGCTCATCCGAACGTGGTCAGAGTCTATGACATCGGCCAACTTGCCGATGGCGAGGTGTTCATATCGATGGAGTTCATCGACGGCGAAGACCTTGCGTCACTGCTACGGCGCGCCGGCAGACTGTCGCGTGAAAAGACGGTGCAAATCGCCCGGGAACTGTGCGCCGGGCTGGGTGCCGCGCACGATCATGGCGTGTTGCATCGGGACCTGAAGCCGTCCAATATCGTGATTGACGGAGACGGCCATGTTCATATCGCCGATTTCGGCATTGCGGCTTTCTTTCCGACTGCCGCAGGCGAGATTCCTTTGGCCGGGACGCCCGCTTTCATGGCCCCCGGATTGTTTCATCATAAGCAACCCTCGAAACAAAGCGACCTCTATGCGCTGGGGCTTGTGCTGTATGAAGTGGCCACGGGAAAGGAACCCTTCGGCGGCGTGCCGGCCGACGGCCGCCAAGCCGCGGCCGAACTGATTCCACCTTCGGCGCTGTGTCCTGAAATTGAGCCTGCCCTGGAACGGGCAATCCTGCAGTGCTTGGAAGAAGATCCGAGCCGGCGGCCTGAATCTGCCAGCGCTGTTGCGGCCCTCTTGCCAGGATAAGATTCCCTCGCTGCCGGCGAGACTCCCACGTCAAGCATGGTGGTCGGAGGTGATGAGCACACTGCCTACCGGTCGCTGACCGAGGCCAAGCGGAACGGCGTACGCATCGACGGGATCGGCATCCACGCCCACGAACTGCGGACCATGCGATTCCCACTCGGTCGGGTCTAGGGACCCCGTGACCCCGGTAAAACTGAGGTCCAGCGTTCGGAGTTGTCTCAACCCCTTGAGGCGCTCCAAACCGGCGTTGGTGACCTCGGTGCCGCTGAGCCCCAGTTCTTGGAGTTGCCGCAACCCCTTGAGATGCTCCAGACCGGCGTCGGTGATGCCGGTGTCGTAAAGGTCTAGTCTTTGGAGTTGGCGCAACCCCCTGAGGTGCTCCAAACCGGCGTCGGTGACCTTGGTGCCGCCGAGGTCAAGTTCTCGGAGTCGGGACAGGCTGCTAAGGTGCTTCAGTCCGGCGTCGGTGACCCAGAAACACAGCCTTTTGAGTTCGGGCAGACCCCTGAGGTGTTCCAGACCGGCGTCCGTGACTGGGGCATCGCGGAGGTCCAGCGTTTGGAGTCGCCTCAACCCCTTAAGGCGCGCCAGACCGGCGTCAGTGACCTTGGTGCCGCCGAGGTTCAACTCTCGGAGTTGTGTCAACCGCCTGAGTTGCTTCAGACCAGCCTCGGTGACCCTGGTAGCGCGGAGGTCCAGCACTTGAAGTTGTCTCAACCCCTTGAGGTGCTCCAGACCGGTGTCGGTGACCTTCGTGTCGCTGAGGCTCAGTTCTTGAAGTTGGGGCAGATGCTTGAGGTGCTCCAGACCGGCGTCGGTGATCTTGGTGCCATCGAGGTCCAGCTTTTGGAGTTGCCGTAACCCCTTGAGGTGCTCCAAACCGGCGCCGGTGACTCTGGTGATCCTGAGGCTCAGCTTTCGAAGTCGCGTCAATCTTTTGAGGGGATTTAGGCCAGCGTCGGTGACCTCGGTATAGCTGAGGTCCAGCTCTTGAAGTTGGAGCAGACCCTTGAGGTGCTTCAGACCAACGCCGGTGACTCTGGTAAGGCTGAGTATCAGCTTTTGGAGTCGCTGCAGACCCTTGAGGTGTTCCAGACCGACGTCGGTGATTCCGGTGCCGTGAACGTGCAACTCTCGAAGTTGTCTCAACCCCCTGAGGTGCTCCAAACCGGCGTCGGTGACCTCGGTATGGGAGAGGTTCAGTTCTTGGAGTTGGGGCAGGCGCTTGAAGCACTCCAAGGCTGCGTCGTCGAGTATGCACCAGGAAAGGTTGACCGCAATTGCAACGTCACCGCCTAACAACTGGATCTTGGCAATCGCCTCTTGTTGATCTGGTTCCATCATTCACTTTGCCTTTCGTTTCATTATTCTTTCCGCCATCAGTGCCAAACATCGTCGAAACCATGCCATTGCGCGTCGGCGGCGTCAATTCAGAGACACGTCGCTGGGAATAAACGATACATCCTGAGTCAGAACCGCTATTTCCTCTTTGCGTCGCGGAGAATCGGCGACTCGGCAAGGGTAAAGAGAACAACCTCCTCGCCGGTCGAGGTGCTGATATCATGGTGCAGCGTCAACACCTTGACGCCGGTGATCTCCTCGACCATCGCTTCCATGACCGGACGGGCCGCTTCGATCAGATGGGTCCGCACTTGCTTCAACAGGTCCCGTCCCTTCTCGGCCGAAAGCGACCTGACCAGATGCTGTTCGGCTGCAGTCAAAACACCTTGAAGGCGGACCACGAGGAGATCGCCCAGCAGGTGGGTATTGATGTCCTTGGGCCCCCGGCCCATGTAGTCCTGCTCAAAGCGACTGACTCCTTCGCAAATGGCGGCTTCGATCTCTCCCTGGGTTTTCACGGGAATTCCTCCCTGAATTCTCCCGGCCAATGCGACCTGGTACTTCGTTGCCGCGAGATCCCTTCGTGCCGATCCCGCGGGCAATTCACAAGGACGCCCAGCGCCCCACGATCGGCGTGCTCGACCACCAAGATGACCGCTGCGGCGAAATTCGGGTCAAGCTGATGGGGGGCCGCCACCAGAAAATGGCCTTGAAGCGACTTCATGTTCAGTTCTCGCTTGTCGTTGTTCTACGGCTCATGGAGTCTCTACCAATCCACCGCGTCCATGAAGACCTCGTCCGGCAAGACTCGCTCGGCGGCGATGCCCAACTCATCGAGGCTGCGGCGCGTGCCTATGACATGCCAGGCGCTGACGCCGCGCAGTTCCGGCATGATCTCGACCAATTGGTCGACCATGGTTTGCCCCAACCGTTTCGTCTGCGGATCGCCGCTTCCCTCCAGGATAGCCATCGCGGTCTTCATAAGCCGAACCAGGCGGGCGCGATTGAGGATTGGCGTTGACAACGAATCGCCCGGTGCCTCGACGAGTTCGGCCACCGGCAGACCCAACGCTTTGGCCCACTTGTGCAACACGCTCAGGGGCAAGTCCGTGGTCTTGCATTCCTGCCGTCTCACGTCCTCTACCGTGATGCCCAAGTGGCGTGCCACGCTTTGGCGCGACATGTGCTCCAGTCGCCGGGCTTCGCCCAGCCGATGCAATGGCAGGGCACACTCCAAGTGGATGGGGACCACGGCCGGGTCCTGCTCCGCGATGTTGGGCCGCGAATCCAAGGTTTGGGCGCGATTCATGAGGCACCATCCTTCATTCCTTATGTTGCGACGGGCTCCTCTGCCGCGAATGCGTGATGATGGAAATGAGAATAATGCAGCGTGTACCCGTGCCGCGCCATCGGCACAACGATCGGCGCAGCGTTTCTGACGGGAAAAGGACCTCCCGGCGCCGCACCGATTGTCGTTGCTGTCAAACTGCCGTTGTGCAGCGCTCGGGAGGTTCCAAATTCCGCCATGGCCTTTTCTCCTTCTGATCCGGCCCCGCACTGCGGGGATCACTCTCATTCGGTGTCTATTGTTCATGTGGAATCAACTCATGCGGTGGCCAGGAACGTCCGGCGCAGCCGCCCTACCGCCGCGTGCATTCGGCTCTTCACCGAACCCAACGGGATTTTCAGCTTGTCGGCCACCTCCTGGTATTTGAGCCCCTGGAACACCGCCAGTTCAAGCACTCCTTTGAGGCGTGTTGGGCACTTGTCCACGGCCGAGCGGATTCGCTGGCGATCCTCGGCTGCCTCCAACTGCTCGCTGGGGCCCGCCTCGCGGAAACTTAAAACATCTTGGTACGTCCGCCCTTCGCTCGAGCCACGCTCCAACGTCCCGGCATTCAGGCTGACTGCATTGTGCCGCCGGTTCCGGCGAAGAAGATCGATCGCGCGGTTGGTGGCAATCCTGTAAAGCCACGGCCGAAATCTCCGGCACGGATCGAAGTCGCGGCACTTGAGATGCACTTGCAGAAAAATGGCCTGAAAAGCGTCTTCCGCCAGTTCCGCGCTCAGGTATCTGCGGAGGTAGCTGTACATTTCGTGCTCGTACCGATGGATGAGCTCCTCGAACGCCTCCTGGGCGCCCTTCGCGACGTATTCCGCCAACAGGTCCTCATCCCGCCGCACCGACCACGCTCCGGGCTTCCCAACCTCGCGCCTCGTCGTTGTGGTCGTAGGATGTGGCCTGCGTTCGGTTTCGTCTGGGCAACGTGTCATGTTGTTCGATCTCCCAAGCCCTGGGGCCGATCTTCGATCACAGGGCTATTCCTCCAGTAGTCGATATAGTGTCCGTCGATGAAGTTTCAGGGCTCGTGCGGCCGCGGCCTTGTTTCCCCGACAGCGGCGGAGCACCTCGTTGATGACGGCACGTCTTATGTTCTTGAGGCCGCCAGCCAGCGGCACCGGGATGGTCTCGGAATCGGCATGTTGCCGCACTCTTCCCAGCAACCCTGTGAAGCACCCTTGCCCTATTTCCGGGCCGTCGGCAAGCGCTGCGGCATGGGCGACTACTGCGGCCAGTTGCAGGACATTGCCCGGCCAATCGTACTGCAAGAGGGACTGCCACGCTTCCGCGGAGAAGTATCGCGGAACCATGTCCCGGGTTGCGCAGAGCGGGAAGGCAGGTCCGGCAAGGAAGTGCTCTGCCAGCGCCCGGATATCTTCCTGGCGGCGCCGCAGCGGCGGAATGTCGATGCGAACAGTATTTAGATAGTAGTAGAGCCCAGAGCAAAAGCGGTTTTCGACCACCTCAGTCTTCAGATCGCACGTGCTGGAAGCGATCACTCGGGCGTCCGCCGCGATCGTGACACCATCTTCCCGGCTCCGGCCCTTGCTGCGCTGCAAAGCGTCCAGCAACTTCACTTGGGCCCAGAACGGAAGTTGCGTCACCCCGTCAAGGAATAACGTGCTGTACTGACTCGGCTCCGAGAGACTCGCTGGCCCGCCCGTGCTTCGCCGAGAACAATCCCACGTCTGTCCGAACAGCTTCTCCTCCAAATCCGACTCACGCAGCGCCCCGCAGACGACGTGCACCAGCGGCCTGGCAGCACGCGGGCCTTGGCGATGAATCTCGCGGGCGATCGTCTGCTTTCCCGCGCCGATCTCCCCCTGAATCAGCACCGGCACATTGGTGCCGGCGATCTTACGCACAAGATCGAGGATATCGCGCATCGCCGTGCTACGGGCAATGACCTGCCCCTCGGGCCGGATCCGCTGGCCACACGAAGTAGGTTTCTCGTCGATGAGCGCGACGCCGGCACCTCGCATGGTACGGTTTTTGGCGGGGGAAGGACCTCCGAGCGCTGCACCGCTTGCCTTCGATGTCAATCTGGGGTGGTGCAGCGCTCGGGAGGTGTTACTTTCCGCCATGGCTGATTGTCCTTCTGATCCGGCCCCGCACTGCGGGATCAATCTCACTGGGTGTCTACTGTTAATGCGGAATCCGCGCTGGTGATCCGCCAGATTCCGCGCACTTTTATTGGCGGGCCCAAAGAGTCGTCTGTGGATTGCCGACGCAATTGCCCGAAATGCCTCTTCAGGGTGAGGAACGCCGGCCGACCGGCCCCCGGGACACCTTGACCGCGGTGCCCCAAGCGATCCAGGCAACAACATCGCAAACGCGGAAGCAGACAACGATCCCCTTGCCTTCCCCGCTGCGTGCCATACAATAGGGTGTTGGGTGGAGGGGCAGCACCTTAATCGCGGCCCCGCCAAGAGTTGGTTCCATGTCGTCGGACGACTAGGTGAAGAGCAACTCGGCTCTGCTGGGGGGCTCGTTGAAGAGTAAGCCGATGTGGTCGAACACCTGCGGGTGTTCCACCACCTCGGCTTTTTTGTTCGCTTTGCTTTGGCAAGGGCCCGCGCCACGTCGTCTTCGGGACAGTGCACGTCGGCCTAATGATCTGCTCATGCAGGTGAAAGAGGAGTGTCCTATGAGAGTTTTCTTGACTTCATTTGCGATCTTGCTTGCCCTGGTCGCCTTCGGTCCAACCCAGACCCTGGCCAAGGGTCCCGGCGGAGGCCAAGGCGGAGGTTCCTCGGGCGGCGGGGAGCGAAGCGCCCAGCCGCATGCGACCGGCAGCACCGGGGCCCATTACGAGGCAAGGCAGAATCAAGGCATGAGCGGGGAGGTGGGAACCAGTTCGCGTCAGAGGGAGGCCGCGCAGGTCAACCCGCAAGTCTCGGGTGGCGCGGGCGCCGCGGCATCCGGCGAGAGTTGGCGTCTTCGCTCGGACAACGGCCGCTGGTGGTACTGGACTCCGCAGAACCGCTGGATGTGGTATAGCGATGACGGCCAATGGATGGACTATAGCGCGGATTCCGATGCCGCCACGACCTATGTTGCCGCGCGCCCCATCGAGGCGGATTCGCTTCCCGCCGCGAACTTCTCCGGTCGCCCCATCACGATCACCAATCCGGCCACGAACAAGGCTGCCCTCAACTACACGCTCGACGGCACCGCCTATTCGATCCAGCCGGGCTATAGCCAAGACTTCCGCGAAGATCGGGCTTGGGTGATCCAGTTCAGCCGCGGCGCAACTTGGATCAGGCCCGATACGGGCTCCAGTCGGGCCTGTACTCGTTTGCCAGTACGGACCATGGCTGGGAACTGTACCGCAGCGAGTTGCCCTGAGCGATCGAGCGATTCCACTACCTAAAGGAGTCTGGCATGGCGTCGTCGACAGAAGAACATAACGTCCCGGAATTGCGAAATGAGACCCAGGTGCGGACGGGTCCACCCGTGCAAACAACCAAGAGCGCTGCGAGCATTTTCGCGAATATGGGCGCGACGCCCCGGTGTCGTGGCCCTCTGGTGCTTCGGCATCGGCTTCGTATTAGGCTGGAAACTCAAGCGGTGGTGAGCCGCCATGCCCATCATCCCGACAGACCCCTGGGGTTTTCACCGTGGCGAAAACATCCGCAATGCCCGGCTGGCAGGTTGCCCTGCTGATCCTGACCGGCACGGTGGTCGGCGTGGTCGTGATTACCTGCCTGTATTGGGCGCAGACGGTCTTCATCCCGGTGGCGATGGCGGTCTTCCTGGCCTTTCTCCTGGCCCCGCTCGTCACGGCCCTGCAGCGGCGTGGCCTGAGGCGATTGCCCTCGGTAATCTTGGTCGTCATGCTGGCAGGGGCGCTGCTGGGCGGCGGCGTCTGGCTAGTCACGGCCCAGGTCGCGAGCCTGGCCGGCGAAGCGCCGAAGTACACGAAGAATATCATAGGCAAAGTCAAATTGTTGCGGCATCTGGGCCAGGGGTCGGTAACCGGCCGCCTGGAGACAATGATCGAGGAAATCACCAGGGAGTGGAACCCGCCCACCGCGAGACGGGAGGAAAAGCACGGGGACAAGCCGCCGCTTGCGGCCGCGGAGAAGCCGACTGCCGTGGTGCTGCAACCGGAGAGCCCGACCTGGCTGGCGCGGCTGCCAGCCTTGCTCACTTCCCTGTTGGAGTCGCTGGGCAGCCTGGCCTTGGCCCTGGTGCTGGTCGTTTTCATGCTCCTGAAGCGCGAGGATCTGCGGAATCGCCTGATCCGCTTGGTGAGTCACGGCCAGATCACCGTGATGACCAAGGCGTTGGACGACGCGGGCCGGCGGATCAGCCGGTTCCTGCTCATGCAGTTGTTCGTCAACGTCTCGGTCGGTCTGGCGTAAGCGTCAATAAATCGCCAGCCTGTGCTGACCGTCTCGTTCTGCCCGTGCCGGGTTGATCTACGTGGTCGAGTGCTTACACGGTAGGCGTCACGCGCAGCGTGCTGGCCAAAGGCCACTCTGCGAGCTACGCCGTGTTGGACGCATCCAGGTTAGGGTAAGGTTTCTGCAAGGTGGACCTCCGAAACGGGCTCTGTCGAACTCGGTCTAACGCCGATTCCAAATCGAAGTTGCCCAGACGAGGAATCAAGGACGATGGAGTAACATATGGACCGTTTGGGCTTTCGGAGACAGTCCCGTTCGTTTCTGCCCCAAGAATGTACGCCGCACCGGCTGCCAAGGATTCGATCGGTGACTCCACGCCAAGCACCAACGGCTGTTTCTGCTGCGGGAAGATGTCTACAACTTCGCCAGGCCGCTCTCGGCTACTGGCATAGAGACAAGTCCATTCTCGGCTCGCCGGGTTATCGGAGTCGCCATCCGTGTCGCAATTATGGTCGTCACCCCAAAGGAACGCCAGAACAACTCGGAAATCGGGCCGATCACCGGCTGGCTTGATGAATATCGTGAACATAACCCTCACGTCCAATGTTTCTCTAAACCACGGTTTGTCCGCCGGGAAGGGGGGGCGAATTTGGGTTGCACAACGCTTCTCCGGCACAATGATTCTACACGGACATCGGGAGAAGTGCCAGAGATTTGAGGACCGTGAAGCGAACGCCACCCACTGTCACCGGGTTCGTGGCGTTAACGGCCGACACCGATATTCCGTAATGGCTCCGGGGCGCCTGCTAAGACCCAACAGCGATCCGACGAGCGGCCCGTTTCTGGCGGCGACGGGCCTGGGCTTCGCGGGATTCTTCTTCCCGCTGCTCAAGCCGGTGCTCGGGATGGGCGGCAACCCAGCGATCCGGCAGCAGAGGCTTCCAGGGCAGCGGTGTCGCCGGGGGCGATGGCCGCAATCCGGCGCAGCACGTCGGTGAGGTACGGCCACACGTCCACGCAGTTCCGCCGGGCGCTCTGCACCAGCGTGTAGAGCGTCGCCGCCGTCTTGCCACCTTTCTCGCTTCCAAAGAACAGGTAATTTTTCCGACCGATAGCGACTGGCCGCAGAAGCCGTTCAATCATGTTGTTGTCTATTCGGATTCTTCCGTCGCTGGTGTACCGGACGAAGGCATCCCAGCGGTTCAGCACGTAGTCGATCGCCTCGGCCAGCTTCGCCGTGGGACGCAACGTGGGCCGCACCTCATCGAAACGGGCTTTCATCCGCGCCAGGATCGGCAACGCCTCCGCCTGGCGCAATTCCCGGCGCTCGTCCGCCGACATCTCCTGCGCACGGTCCTCGATGTCGTAAAGTTGCTGCGTCCAGATCATGGCCTCGTGGACCAGCGGGTGGCTGGTCGCCGGAATCGCTTCCTCGAAGCCCCTCCGACCGTGAGCCCAGCACGCGACATCTACCAAACGGCCTGCCGAATGGCGAACCAGCGAGGTGTAGACCACGTAGCCATCGGTCTGCAAGTAACCACGATAGTTTGCCAGCATCTCTGCCGGGCCGTCCCGGCTGCGGCTGGGGCGGAAGTCATAGAACACGTAACGGTGGTCGGCGTCGCCCGCGTACCCGCTGAGATAGCCGGTGATCGCCTTGCCGTGTCCCGGCTTGAGCATCCGCACCTCCGTCTCGTCGGCGTTGATGACGATGCTGGCAAGCACCTGCTGGCGGATCAGTCGTTCCAGAGGCCGCAAGGCCAGGGCCGTCCGCCTCAAGAGCCCGCACAACAGCGCCCGCGACAGCCACCGCTTCAGCGGACCCAGGAGCAGTTCCTGCTGCCGATAGACCGGCAAATGGTGCAGGAACTTCCAGGTCACCAGCCAAGCCAGGATGCTCGGCCCGAAGGGGCTCTTCTCCACGGCCTGCGGCGGCCTCTGCGTGGTCGACCATCTGCGAGCCGTCGTGGCAATGCGGAACAGCCGTAGGTGTACCGCACCTCTTCGACCACATACAGCTTCGCCTCTTCCATCTCCAGCCGCTTCGTGACGTGGGTGCGGGTGATGACCCGCTGGGTTCCACAGCAGCCGCAAGGCAATTCCGCTGGAGGAAGCGGATACTCGGTCCGCCGGTGTTCCCAGAATTGCGGGAATTCGATCCGCGGTCGTCGTGGCTTTCGCCGGGTCCGAGGCGGCGGCGAGTCCGCATTGGCTGTCCTCGGAGTTCTGCTGCTTCGCATCCAGCCCCTCGACGACTTCGGGCACGAAGAGCAGCTTCTGATCGGGCGAAGGGGCGTACCGCTCGCGACGTTGGCCGAACATCGCCCGCTTGAAGAACCGCAGTTGCTCGGCGGCCTTCGCCAGTTGCTCCTGATAGCGGCGATGACTTCTTGCTGTTGCGCGATGACCGCCGCCTGGTGTGCGATGACTCCTGCTGTTGCTGACGCCGTGCTGCTCGGTTTGCTCCAGCTCACGAATCCGTTGCTGGCAGGCCGCCAGTTGATCGGCAAGAGATGGACTTCCGTGCTCCATGCCTTATTAAACGCTCGACACCGCGATTTGGTTCTGCTGACACGAGATTTTTTTCGAGGAAGGGCAACGTGCGAGTCTTGCGCGAATGGCTTCATGCACGCCGCCATCGCGGGCGACGCCGCACGCTGGCCAAGTCGATGCCTTCCAAGATCAGCGTCAAATCACTCAGTCGCATCTCGATCCCGGCGGGCGAAGCACGAACCATCCTCCCGCACAGCCCGCGCCGCTTTCGGCACCTCAAAGGTTCCGCCTTCCAATCGCTTGTACCAAATCACGAGCCCGTCGCCCGCAAACCAGAGTACCTTCACGCGATCACTGCGCCGATTGAAGAAGAGGAACAGATCGCCCGATTCCACCTGCTGGCGCAGTTCCCGCTCCACAATTCCGACGAGACCTTCGAAGACTCCGTCGCATGTCGGTGGGGCCGGTCTTGGCAAAGACACGAAGCGACGTGGGCAAGCGTCAGCATCGGCGTGCCCTTCGTGTCGACGGGGCCGAGAGAGCAGCGACCACCGCACCGATCGTCTGCACATCACAGCCTTGGACCCGAAGCACGACGCCACCAGGCCACTGAACTTCCAGCCTTCCCACGTCAGCCGGTGGGTCACTGACGATCTGCACGGGAACGAGGGCTTGCTTCGCTGCCTTGCGCCCGGTTTTACGCCGGGGCCGCCGCAATCGCCGCTTCCAAGCATGAAATGATGCCGGGGACAGCCCTTCCTTGGCACAGAACCCCACAATGCTCTGCCCACTGGCTTGCTGGCGTTCGATCGCCTCCCGCCAATACCGCTGCCGATCCGCGCTCCTGGTCTTCGCCATCGCTTCGGTCCTCCGAATGCCTCTGGATGAATCCTACCCAGGCATTCAGCCTACCACGGCCCGCAAGGCTGGCGATTTATTGACGGTTACGGTTGGCGGTGGGCGTCAGCCTGCTGGCACTCCGCGTCGAGTATGCCTTCCTGTGGGGATTCTTGGTGGCCGTGTTCCGTTACATTCCCTACATCGGCATTTGGATCGCGGCCGTGCCTCCGCTCATCCTCAGCTTGGCGATGTTTCCCGGGTGGGTTCAGCCTCTGCTGCTAATCGGGTTGTTTCTGGCGATCGAATTGACCGCCAGCAACGTCATCGAGCCGCGGCTGTACGGCCATAGCATCGGCGTCTCGGAAGTCGCCCTGCTGGTGGCCGCCGCCCTCTGGGCGTTCCTCTGGGGACCGATCGGACTGATCCTGTCCAGCCCGCTGACGGTCTGCCTGGTCGTGCTGGGCAAGTACGTCCCGCAGTTGAAGTTTCTCGACGTGCTCTTGGGCGACGAGCCCGCGTTGGACGCGCACGTCACCTTTTACCAGCGTCTGTTGGCCCGCGACCAGGACGAGGCGACGCAACTGGTCTTGCGCAGGCCAAGGCATCTTCCCCGGAACAGGTCTATGACGACTTCCTTGTGCTGGCCTTGACTTGTGCGAAACGGGACCGCGAGCGCGACGACTTGACAGAATCCGACGAGCAGTTTGTCCTCCAGGCGACGCGAGAGATCCTGGAAGATCTGGGCGAGCGGCGAGAAGCTGTAACGCAAGCCGAGGAGGCGGTCCACGCGGAGGATCGGGGCAACGCCGCCGCGCCGATCCCGCTCCGCATTCTGACCTGCCGGCCCGCGATCAGGCGGACCGGTTGGCGCTGGAGATGCTGCGCAACTGCTCGACCCGGCCAAGTGGGTCGTGGAAATCGCCGCCGTCGAGACGATGACTGCCGACCTGGTGGTGCAGGTGGCCGAGCAGGCGCCGGCGCTGGTCTGCATCGGCGCTTTGCCGCCGGGAGGCCTGGCTCACACGCGCTACCTGTGCAAGAAGTTGGCGCTCGCTTCCCGAAGGTCAAGATCGTCGTCGGCCGGTGGGGGCTCACCGGCGACGTCGAGGCAAACCGCGAGCAACTCCAGGACGCCGGGGCCGACCTGACGGCGACCACGATCCTGGAAACGCGCAGCCAACTGACCAGTCTGCTTTCGATCTGGCGATCGAACGGGCCAAGGCTTTGGCGGGCTGAGGTGGCCGGGTGGCCCTGGGCGGTTGCCCGCCCAGGGCTCCCACAGATCCGTACGTGCACAGATTAGAGCATACGGTTCCTCAGGTCATGGATTCGCTACTTGACGTACGAGTGGACAATCCGCGGCGGCGGAAGCGGATAACGCTTCAGCAGCCGATTGAATCGATCCCAGGTCATCGCGCGGAGGCGATTGCGGCGGTTAAGCCACTTCCGCCACGCACGATGAGACTGCATACAGGAACCACTGCAACGCTCGCGCATTGCCCGTGATCCCGTAGTACGCGTAATGGCCGCGCACTTTCTGACTCAGTGTCACGTGCTGCTCGCAGACCGGGTGGTGCCGATGTTCTCGGCACCATTGTGCGATGCTCCGCACCGCACGGCTGAGACGCTTCGAGGCCGTCTTCCGCATCACCGCCCAGCCGCCTCGCCGCGAACGCCCCCAGTAGTGGGTAAAACCCAAAAGGTCGAACGTGCCTGGCTGGTCGTCCCGGTCGTCTTCGCCACCGTCCGCCTTGTGGGGCGGGCGGCAGAAGGGAATCAGCCGGGTTTTGTCGGGATGGAGCGTCAAGCCGTACTTGCCGAAACGCTTCGGCAGCACCTCCATCACCCGCCGCGCGTCTTCCTCGTGCGTAAACAAAATGACGAAGTCGTCCGCGTAACGGATCAGGTGGGCACTGCCGCGCAAACGCGGCTGCACCTCCTTCCTGAAACCACACGTCCAGCACATAGTGCAGGTAAGACGTTGGCCAGCAGGGGCGAAATCACCCCGCCCTGCGGGCTGCCGGCTTCGGGGTAGCTTACGCTGCCCGCTTCCATCACGCCCGCCTTGAGCCATTTGCCGATCAGACGTTTCAGCACGCCGTCACGTACCCTGAGTTGAAGAAACTCCCGCAGATGGGCATGATCCAGAGTGTCGAAAAACTTCCGGATGTCCACTTCCACGAATCCAGCCCCCGTCGCTGTCCATCGTCCGCTTCCAGAGGTCCTCCAGGGCATCGTGGGCCGATCGTCCTGGCCGGAAGCCAAACGAGCAGGCATCGAAGTCCTGCTCGTAGATCGGCTCCAGCAGCATGACGACCGCCCGCTGAAGATTTTGTCCTCCAGCGTCGGAATTCCGATGGGACGAGTTTCGGTAGTCGAGCCCGCCTTGGGAATGTACACGCGCCGCACCGGCGGTGCTCGGTACGTGCCGGACTTCGCCCGATCCAAGAGTGACTGGAGGTTGGCCTCCAGGTCTCTCTCGTAATCCGGACCAGGTCTGTCCGTCCACGCCCGGGGCCGCGTCTTTGCGCGTCCGGTAGAAGGCCTCCTGCAGCCAGTCGATGTCCATCAGATAGGCCAGGGAAGTGAATCCCATCTGCGGCGATCGTTTCGCCAGCTCGGCTATCCGTTGTTGTTTCGTGGACACGGTGATCGAATCTCCAGGCATTCGCCGTATGTCCCACCAACGAGTCCATGTTCCCGACGCCTCGCTTCCCTCCGCGGGGTCCGCACGGGCGTTTGTTCCCGCGCTTCGACGGTACTATCAAGGCACTACGACTTCCTGCCGTCCTTCCCGCCGCGACTTCGTTTCCTTCGTCTTGGCGGTACCACGGTTGCGTCGGGCTGGTTTCGTGTCTCCCGCCGCCACCGCAGTGCGCAAACGGCGGGCCTGGGGTTGGTCACCCGGTATCCCCCTCCGGGTCATCTTCCGTGGAGACGACAGGATCTCCCAAGTTCCTGGGGAACCCCGATTCCCGTTTGCCCATGTTCTCCGACTCCGGCCGGCCGATGCGTCCCTGACCATTTGCGGAACGCTCGCATGGCCCCCGCTAAGGGAACGACGAAGGCTCCGACGACAAAGACTTTCGAGGCTCAATAGCATGGCTTTCGGGCTCGCCGCCTACGTATCACGATGTCGGTTGCCCTTCACCACGCAAGGCTCGCTTCCAGGTGCTGGTCAGGCTCTCCTGGGCGGGCTTTTACCCGCAAGGTTCCTACAAAAGGTTTTCAACTCACTCCATGTTCGTTGGCCTCCTTTTCCAAGCTTCTTGGCACAATCCCCTTGCCTTCCCCCATCCGTGCCATATAATAATCATCGGTAGTGGAGCCGTGGAGAATTTGAATGCGGCTCGGCTGGCGAGTTGATTTCAGTTCGTCGGACGACTAGATGAAGAGCAACTCGGCTCCGCTGGGGGGCTCGTTGAAGAGTAAGCCGACGTGGTCGAGCACCTGAGGGTGTTCCACCACTCGGCTATTTTTGTTCTTGGCAAGGCGGCCGTTTGTAAGCAGAGGGGGAGCCAATCACGACCGGAATCGTTGTGCCGCTTCAGGGGCAGCTCACCACAACGGATCTACGCTCGTCCCACGACGGGCGGTTTCATGCTTCTAGAACCAAGGAGGAAGGGACATGGCTAGCACAAGTGATCAGTTGGGCAAACAGGCGAAAGAAGTGACCGAAGACCTTCGGGAAATGGGCGAGACCCTCAGGAGCGCTGCCCGCGAAAAGCTCGGGCAAGTGGGCGCCAGGGCCTCGCAGTGCTGTGAGCAGGCGCGAAAAAGTCCGCGACGCCACATGCGCCTGCGAGCAATTCGTCCGGCAAAGGCCGCTGACGGCCGTATTGCTCGCGGCCGGCGTCGGTCTGCTGTTGGGTTGCGTTTGGAAAGTGGCGAGCGGCCGTTTCCGCAACGGCGACGGCAAGTGACAGGGAAACGATGCGTGAGAGCGGTGGCAGCAGAATTGTCGGAGTTGTCCCCCGGGGACTTGCCGAGCCATCGCGGAATGGTGAGAACGGATAGAGAAGCGGTTGCTCGGAGGTTCGCCCTGGAAGCGCGAAAGGGGAAGCCGTGTTGCTTGCCATCGTCACAACTTTAGAAAGTCTGTCAAAATCGCTCTTGAGGGTGTCGTTCGTAGTGATCCTGGGGGTGAGTAGCTGGTTCGGCTACAGCTACTACTCAGGCGAAAAAGGCCAGATCAAGGAACTCGGTCAGCAGTTGGAGGCCCGCCAACGGGAGGTGGCCACGCTGACGGAAGGGATGAAGGCCAAAGAGCGCGAAATCCAGCGACTGCAAATCGCCAATCGCCTCCTGAAGGTCACTCAACGCGTGGCACAGGTCGACGTGCTTTCGCAAACCGGGTCGGCCAAGGCCGGTGATCTGGCCACCAAGTTCACCTTTCAAGAAATCGGCGCCGACAACAGGCCGCTCGGCGACCCCCGTACGTTCACGGTGCGAGGGGACGTGGTGTACTTCGATGCCTGGGTGGTCAAGTACGAAGACCGCTTGGTCGAATCGGGTGATCCGCTGCGTTCGATGTCGATCTACCTCTTTCGCCGCATCTTCGGTGAAGCGCAGGAACCCAGGAACGGTTTCGTTCTCGACGCGGTCGGCTCGACACCCGCCGCGTACCGCGCGGGTGGGACGATGACCGATGCGGAACGCGACCTCTGGTCGAAGTTCTGGGACTACGCCAATAACCCGGCCCTTGCGGGAAAGGCCGGCATTCGCGCCGCCCACGGCGAGGCCCCCTCGATCAAGCTCATGCCGGGCAAGCGTTACCGGATCGCGCTGCGGGCAATCGCCGGACTGGAGATCCTGCCCGAGGAACCACCGGGTCGGGAAGCCAGCTAGGGGCATCGCTCGGCTGGGCGAGTGCGCGCCGGACGTGCTCCTACACGAACCGGAAAAACCAATTACGGTTGGTACGATAACTAATGCGGCGGACTCTGCAGATGGATAAGTACCGGTGCTTGTTGTGCGGCCATGTCTACGATCCGGCGGAAGGTGATTCCACGCAGGGAATTAGCCCAAACACCAGGTTTGAAGACCTCCCGGAATCGTGGATTTGCCCCGATTGCGGCGCGCCCAAGAACCAGTACGAAAAGATGTGACGGGCGACTGCCCCGTTAGCCGGCCCTTCCCATCGACCGCAACCAACGGTAGTGCGAGGCAAGCCCTGCCGCAAAGGACCTGTGCTCCTTGAAACTGATCCCGAACTCTCGGCATGTTTCCTCGACCAGTTTTGCAATGGCCGGGTAATGGACATGACAAATCAGGGGGAAAAGGTGATGCTCCTTATGATAGTTCAGGCCGCCCAGGAGCCAGGTCTCCAGCCGGTTCCGCCGGGCGAAGTCCAAGGTCACCTGCACTTGATGAACCGCCCATGGAGTTACCATCAGCTCGATGTCTTCTCGAGGCAACGGGAAGTCGGCCCCTTCCACGCAGTGTGGCAGTTGAAAGGTCAAGCTCATGACCATGCCCATCACGCCCGCGGCGACGACATAGTAGAACAGGACAACCCCTAGGGGATGCACCAACAGCGGAACCACGAATGCCCAGGTAAAGAAGACCGCCTTGCCCCCCACAAAGATCACCAGGTCCCAACCCCTGGGGCGAGGAAAGCGATGGGGTCCGAGGCGGCCGACGAGGACGTCTCGGAAATCATCGACGAAGTGCCATTTGACGGCCAAGAGCCCGTAAAGCGGCCAGAGATAGAGGTGCTGCCATCGATGAAACGCCAACCGTTTTCGATGGGGCGTCAGGCGGCCGAGGATGCCCAGATCGATGTCGGTGTCGTAGCCGGTGATGTTCACGTAGCGGTGGTGGATGATGGCGTGCTTCCAACGCCAGACGTAGGAACTGCCGCCAATCAGGTCCATCGTCATCGCCATCACTTGATTGACCCAGCGGCGGTCGGAATAGGCTTGATGTCCGCCGTCATGCTGGACGTCAAACCCGACGCCCGCCATGCACAGCCCAAGCAAGACGGCCAGCAGCAGACCCTGCCAGACGGTTTGGGCCACGAACACCAACAGCACGTAACAGGTCCCGAAGCAGGCAAGGACCAGCGCGGTCTTCAAGTACATCTGCCAACAGTCGCGTTTCGGCAGCCCGGTGCTCCGGAAATACCCGTCCACCCGACGCTGAAGTTCCACCTGGAAAGAATTGTCCGTGCCGAACTGCAGTTTCCGTATTCCGGACGGATTGGCTTCCAAAGAGCCCTTCCCGTTGTCGTGTTCTTGCGTCATGGGGGGCCTGCTCGTTCACATTTCCCGTGGATACGGCCCGTCCCTGCACTTGGCCCTCTGCCCACACGCAGCCTGGGCCCTTTCCCTGAGATTATGCCCTGCCTCATGGCGTTTTTCAAGCCCGCCACGGAGCAGAGTTCGCCGGGACATGGTGCGCGATCCTGCGCGCTTAGGCTTCGGCATAAAACTGTGTCAGGGCTTCCCCGCACGGGATCCCCGTCAGTGTGGATCGTGCTGGGGTGGCGAATCGCCGGCAGCGCCGGCCATGGCCATGTCACACTCGATTCGGCCCTCCGCGGCGGCCTTTCTCAATATGCCCATTGCCCTGCACTGGATCTGCCGGATCCGTTCCTTGCTTACGCCCATCGCGGCCCCGACTTGCTTCAAGGTCAGCGGTTGCTGACCATGAATGAGGCCAAAACGACTCACGACAATCTGCCGCTCCCGCTCGTCGAGTCCCTTGAGGATCCCTTCGACTTGCGACTGCCGCTGACGCTGCGACGACTCCTGCTCGTACGGGTCGGCGCGGGCGTCCTCGACGGCGCTGAACATCTCGGAGTTGCTGGTGCGGAAACGATCGCGGTGACGGTATTCGTCGGGAATCGTTCGGGCGAAGTTCTTCATAATCGCCCACGAGGCGTAGGTGCTGAACTTGTAGCCGCGGGCGAAATCGAACTTCTCCGCCGCCCGCATCAACGACACGTTGCCGTCGCTGACCAGCTCGAAGAAGTTCTCCGCGGGCCCGATGTACCGCTTGGCGATCGAAACCACCAGCCGCAGGTTCGCCCGGAGGATCTGGTTCTTCGTGACCACGACCTCGTCGTAGTGCTTGTCGATCAGGTCCATGAGGCTGCTCTTGGGCTGGCTGGGATCGAGCTGGCTGCGGAGCTTGGCCGCCTTGCACTTGAGATAGTTCATCTTGCGGAACAGGTGGGCCTCCTGGGCGCGGGTCAAAAGCGGCACCTCGTAGAGACCCGCCAGATAGGGAGGCAATCCGGCGGGAAGCCGGACCTTCCTCACCGCCTCCTCGTTGGCGGGCATCGGACCAAGCACCTTCCGCTCCAACGTCTGGCGCCGCAACAGCTTGGCGAACTGGTCGTTGGGGATGTAATCCAACGGCAACTCCATGATCCGTGCTGCGCGCATCTCGCCGACGATTCGATAGATGCGGGGCCGGGACTGGCAGAACCGCTGGGCCAACGCCTGCATCGACTCGCCGCGGCGATACTGCTGGACAATCTGCCGCTTCGTCTCGGTTTGCAGGGGGCCGTCACGGTACGGGAAGATTGCCATGTCAGGATGCGCCCGGTTGAAGTGCCTGAGCGTGTAGCGGACCGTCTCCTCGCTGCGGCCCATCTCTTGGGCGATTTGCCTGCTGACCAGCGCGGGACATGCGCCCGCCTGGGCTAGACGTTGCGCCCGCTCGATAAGCTGTTTGCGATCCTCGTCCGTCAAGCGGCTGAACTGGGCCCCGCGACGAACCCGCTCCGCATTTTCAGCCACGAAACGATCCACGGAACTCTGGCGAAAGCCGATCCGTCGCCGGCCGTCCAACAGAAATTGCCGACTGACCAGCCCCCGCTGGCGCCATCGGGAGACCGTTTTCGTCGATACGCGGAACTGCCGTGCCAACTCGTCAACCGTCAGCACGCGATCGCCGTCCGCCGAGGCGGGCACTCTAGCCGCTGCGCTCAAGTACGCGGTAATCATGGCAGTTCCTCCTCGCTACTGGTTATGATTGTCTCGAACCAGGAAGACAAAAAAAGCCGACGTGGCGGAACACCCCGAGGCGTTCGACCACGTCGGCTTACTCGTCAACGAGCCCCCCGGCACCGCCGAGTTGCTCTTTCTCTAGTCATCCGACAAAAATTCATTATAATGGGCCGAATGGAAGATGCAATAGCCCTTGACCAGCCCCCCTCGATTGGCTGTGATCTATTCATGAGAACCCAGCGGGAGATCGAAGCTGCCATCAGCGAGGGAATCAGTCGCTTCGAGCAGGATTACATGGGCCGGGGCCCCAAGGACATCCACGTCCACCTGTTGGGCGATCTCCTCGTGGTCCGTGTTCAGGGGGTCTTGACCGCAGCCGAGCAGCAATTGGTCAAGTCGCTTCCCGTCGAGAAAGGGCGGGACTTACTGAAGCAAGTACGGACCCATCTGATCGAGACGGCCCGTCCGGTCATGGTGGCGATGATCGAGAAGGTCATCGGCGGCAAGGTCGTGACCATGCACCACGACATCAGCACCGTAACCGGCGAGAAGGTTATTCTCTTCACCCTCGCCCGGTCACCCGACTTCCGTGAAGCAAAGATGAAGTAGCGTTTCCGGATGCGTCGGGATCATCTCATCCCGTGGGGAGTGGAGGATGGCGTCCGCTGGCAGTGGTAGCATCTGTTCCACCAGAGAAAATGCTCTTGTGTTTCCCATTCCAAGCGGTACATTGGACAGAAGTCGCCGGATGACTAGATGAAGAGCAACCCGGTTGTTCCGGGGGGCTCGTTGCCGAGTAAGCCGACGTGGCCGAATGCCTAAGGGTGTTCCGCCACGTCGGCTTTTTTGTTGTCTGTGGCGCAAGACGTTCGGAATCCACTCACGGAAAGTTTCTATGTCCTTACTCACGGAGGCGACACAATGAATCTGTTAGCCGCTATCGCTGACGTCCCTTGGCATGGCCTGGAAGTCGTTGCCGAATCCCGCGCGGAGCACGACCGAAGGGAGCGAATCCTGGAGGCTCTCTGGCCCTTGGGGGAACGTTCGCCCGGCGTCGACGAGGAGACCCTCTCCAGGTACTACAGGTACCTGACGGCGAGATTGTCGTTCCCGTTCACTGCCCACTACCCGGAGCCGAGGACCGCGATTGAGGAACGGCAGCACCGTTGCACCGTGGTCGAGTTGCTGGACCCGGCCAATGACGTCTGCGACGAGTTCGACGGCATCTTCGGCAAGACCCGCAAGGGGAAGTACGAGATCAACTTGCCGCTGGTCGAGTTGGAGATTCCGCAGGATAGCCCCAACTTTCAGTTGATCGACGACTACTGGTATTGGTTTTGGAACTGGCGGTGATCACGAAAGGGACGTGCCATGAAAATCGTGGATTGCCCGTGTGGGGCGGATGATTCCCAGGGATTGAACGTTCCTGCCCAGGAGCCGTTGCATCGGCTGGCAGCCGTCCGTCGGCTGCAGGGTGTCTCGTGCCGGGCGGTCGCGCGGCGATTGAATGTGGACGTGGCCGAGATCAGGCGCCAGGAGAACAAGCACTCCGATCTACCGCTCAGCCAGCTGTACGAGTGGCAAAAGGCCCTGGAAGTGTCCGTGGGCGAGTTGCTGGTCGAGTCGGTGGATGCGCTTTCGGAGCCGTTGATGAAGCGGGCCCAATTGGTCCGCCTCATGAAAACGGCGCTGGCCATCATGGAGCAGGCCGAGCAAGAGCCTCTCCAACTGATGGCCCGGACGATTATCGACCAGTTGGCGGAGATGATGCCCGAGCTGCGGGGCGTCAGTCCTTGGCACGCCGTGGGCAATCGCCGCCGCCTGGATGAATTGGGCGTGGCGGCGCAGCGGGGCCTCTCGGAGGAAGTGTTCCTGGACATGAACGACTGAGCGTTGACTGAGCGTTGGTCCCGGCAGCAGCGCGGCGATGAAGGCTTCGGTGGCCTTACAGAACCGGGACAGTCCAGTCCCTGTTGATGTTGACGCCGCCCGGCCTATGATTGCCGACCGGTCGCCGTCCGATGGTTGCAAGTGTACCCGGTCAGGGTGCCAGTACGCAAGTGGGACGTCCGGCACCCCTTGCAGGCCAAGGTGAGAGCCGCGATAATGGCAACATGGCCTTACCGGTCTAGGCTGCCTGCAAACAGTTAGGGGTGAGCCATGATTCGGATCGATCTGGTTGACGACACGGCCAGCGTAAAGCACATCGAGTTCTGCGTGCTTCCCGTAACCCAACAGAAAGATTTCACCTGTTTTCCAGATGACATTTTGCCCCTGCGTAGTGTCGTGCGGCTTTCCCGTAAACTCAGCGCGGGGCGTGTATTCGGGCGGATGGGCAAGTATGTCTGGTATCGGCTGCTCGGGACACCGGCTGGCACGCACCAAAGCCCACTGGCCGACCGCCAGTGAAGGGCCGACGGATCGGTGGATCAACTGCATGAAGTTGGCTGGGACGTGGGGTGGCTGATTGCCACGCACAGTACGGCTTTGCAAACTAAATCCGGAACCCGACGTTCACCTTCAGCTCTTCGTGTTGGGCAAACTCATTGCCGTTGTCAAGCGTCAGGGTCTTTCGCAGCGATGGAGGCGTCGTCGCACACTGCCGGGTGGCGGCCTGGCGGACTGTGCCGGCGCAAGTCGGGAACCTTGCCCAACAGCAGGTATTAGTCGGCGCGCCTTCGGCGATGTCCGCCTGCAGCATCTCCACAGTGACAGGCTTCGGACCAGCGGCGGAAAGGATGCGGGCCATGTCCACCAGCCGTAAGGCTTGGGGATTTAATGGGCCGCCTTACCGTCCTTCAGGGTTAAGGTTACTCATCAGCGAGCCTTTCCACGCCCAGCGGTTACACAGGAATTACAAGAATCTGGTCCAAGGGCCTCGCAATCCGCTTGATGTTTTTCCGAAAACCTGGCTCATGTGTGGTTGTGGTGTGAACCAATACCCCATGTACCAGAAAAGGAGGTTTGCGATGAAGAAGAGCGAAGTGAAAATTGGCAAGCTGTACACCGCGAAGGTGACCAACAAGGTCGTCCAGGTGCGGATCGATGCCGAGAGCCGGTACGGCGGGTGGGACGCCACGAACATGGCCACCGGCAAGAAGGTCCGCATCCAGTCGGCCCAGCGGCTGCGGGCGGCCGTCGGGGGCGACGGTGCCCAGACGGGCGGCAAGAAGGGCAAGGCCACCAAGAAGGCCAAGGCCCCGGCCGAGGCCCAACCGGCGCAAACGTCGGGCCCCACGGTCGAAGATACAGCCAAGGCCGGGCCGGTTGCCGGCACCGAGCCCGCTGCGGCCGAGAAGGCCGGCAAGGCCAAGCGGACCCGGGCCAAGAAGGAGCCCAAGGAGAAACGCATAAGCGGCCTGGATGCCGCCGCCAAGGTGCTCGAGGAGTCCGGTCAGCCGATGACCTGCAAGGAGATGGTCGAGGCGTCCGAGGCGAAGGGCTACTGGAAGTCGCCCGGCGGCAAGACGCCGCACGCCACGGTCTACAGCGCGATCATGCGCGAGATCAAGGTCAAGGGTGCTGAGGCCCGGTTCTCCAAGGCCGACCGCGGCAAGTTCACACGCAAGAGCTGATTTCATTCTCCTCCCTCCCCCTAACCCCGGCTCAGCCCGGGGTTCTCTTCGGCCACTCCCGGCTGGCAGGCTTTTTCGGCCCTAGACAACAACCCTATTGGTGGGGATAATAGAGGTGCAGTGCAAATCTGTGGCTGGAGATAGGAAGGCTCTATGGACCAAAGTGCTAACGCCATTCTGGAAGCAGCGATGCTGTTGTCTGAGAACGATCGCATCACGCTGGTGTCCCGGCTGCTGGAAAGCGTGCCATCGGAAGATGTCACGGCATCTGTGGATGATCCCTCCTTGGTCGAGGAACTCGACCGTCGTTTCGCTGACCGCGAAGGGGGCATTTCCTGGTCGGAGTTGCGGGCGGAAGGATAATGCCCACCAGCGATGTCGTCTTCCACCGACTTGCAGCCCGCGAGTATCGCTCCGCGCGCGATTGGTATGCGGAACGCTCGACAGAGGTCGCCCATCGCTTCCGCATGAGCGTCGACCGTGCGGTGGAACGAATCGCTGCGGAAGCGGAATCGCTCCCCTGTCTTACGGGCGCATACCGCTATGTTCGTGTAGGCCGCTTTCCCTATCTACTGATCTTTCGTCTGATTGACGTCCATGCGATCCTCATCCTCGCCGTGGCCCACACGAGCCGGCGGCCCGGCTATTGGCGGCGTCGGAAGTGACCTCATCGGGTACATTGTGGCCGCAAATAGTTACCCCCTCGGCATCGCCGCCGATGGGCTGGCGGAAGCCAAGCTCCCGGATCGAGGCGACCACGGCGTCCACAGCGGCATGAATCTGGCGGGGATTGCCGGGGTAGGGCGCGATTTTCACCAGCTCCCATTTCTCGATCTTCAAATCGCGTCTCCTTCAGTGCGTAAGTGCGTTGCTTTCAAGGGCTTAAAAAAGTCGGACAAGCAAAAGAAAGTGTGCTTAACCGGGGGCCTGTTCCCGCGGGCCCGTCGCCGGCGCGAATTTCTGGGAGGACCCAAGGCCGGGGGGGCCCCAAGGGGATACGCCACGTTTGCACGTGTTGGGCCGAGGGCAAGCTTGGGGTGAAGGGTAAACGGCGCGGTACCGGGCCAACGTGCGCAAACGTGGGGCAACAAGGGGCATTGTCTGCGGAGAGGCAGGCTTCCGTCTTGGCCGCGCCCGGGGTTGCATTTGTGCCGTTGAATTGTCAGAATATCCAGAGCGCTTTCCGGCAGGGCCGTGCGCGATGGCCGGGCTTGGTTCGCGCGGCGCGGAATGGAGAGCGCGGGAGGCACTACGCATTGCGACTTCCCCCAGCCTGGATGATGGCGACGATACTATCGCGGATAGCGGAAGGAAGTGTGAGCCACGCGTCGATTACACTGGCCACTTGCGGGTCGGCAGAAGCCGCTTTTGGCGCGAGTGCTGCGCCTTGTGCTGCGCTTGTTGGAGAAACGCTAGATTTCTCGGGGTTTTTGGGGTCTTCGTCTAGACTCGAAATCAGGTGCCGGGCAACCGGTTGAGGGTTCGACTCCCTTGCCCTCCGCTTAGCATAATCTCATACGGACTCGCACAAGGTGCGCAACTCGTAAAGGGCTAGGGCTTGTGCCATTTCTTGGGGGCGGGGCCTCGCCGTCGCACCCCGTCGCGTGGTCCGGCGTCAAAGACTCGTTCCGGTGGGAGAATAATCATGTCCAAGAAGAACGAACCCGACAAGGACGTGGTATTTCGCGTGGCGACCTTGTTTTTCAGCGGCCTGGGCGCTCGCGAGATTGCCGAACAGGTCAACAAGGAACTCCGGCCCGCCAAACCGCTCAACCGCGAGAGCGTCTACCCGCTGTTGGCCGCGGCGCGGCAACTAGAGTTTGTGCGGCTGGTGGCGCCACTTGAGGGCACGCTGGCCAAAGAGGTTGCCGGCAAGTTCGCCTGCAATCCCCAACACATCACGGTCGTCCGCACGCAAGGAAAGCACCTCAACGAATACGTCGCGGAGCGAGCGGCCGAGGTCGCCTTGGACTTGATCCGCGCTACCGGCGCCTCGCTGGCAGGAGCCGTAGGCCTGGGCCTGGGACCGGGTCGGGCAACGCTGGACTTTTCGCGGTGCCTGAGCGAACTCTTGCGGTCGGAAATCAACGTGCCGAAAATCAAGCTCTTCGCCATCTGTGCCGGCAGCCCGGCAAACCACCCGGAATACTCTTCCACAAGCTTCTTCAACCTCTTCCCCCCGGACAGGGTCACGGCGCGTGTCGGCCTTTTTGCCGAGACCGTTGTCCCCAACGATCAATTCGAGACGATCAAGCAACGCCCGGGCGTCGCCGAAGCGTTTGCGTCACGCGGCGAAGTGAGCATCGTCGTTACGTCCATGGGTGACTTCCACGACGAACACAACCTCCTGTCACTGTTCCTCGGGCGCACAGCGCCAACATGCAGGCGCTCCGCGACGGCGGGTGGATCGGAAGCGTTCAGTATCGGCCCTATTCGGCAACCGACCCGATCAAGGAAGACGGCAAGGACATGCGGGCGGTGACGCTTTTCGAACTTGAGGATTTCGTGCGCATGGCGGATTCGAAAAACAAGCACGTCGTCTTGATCGCCCGGCAATGTGGCGCCTGCGGGCGGACCCGGGCGGCGGCATTGCGACCCTTGTTGAAATCGCCGCGCCTGCGCGTATGGAGCGACCTGGTCATGGACGAAGCCACAGCCAGGGATTTGCTGAGTGATGCGACTGAGAATTCCCGCCAGGTCGTGTGACATCCGTGGTGGCTGGCGTCGGCGCAGGCTCGCCCACGTTTGGGCCGTGTTACGCGACCAGGGGCCGTGGTCGGCCTTCTTACCCAAAGGTTGCCATCGACCCAACGCGGGGCAAACCCAAGGGTTACGCTGAAATCCAATGTGCACAACTTCACAGACCACACTTTATTAGCACACTTGCCTCAAACATTCTACAAACTGTAGAAGTGAGTGTTTGTGTATACCGTGGAAAGTTAGTGTTTGACATAAGTCTTTACATGCGATAGATTATAAGATATCGCACTACCACGTCTGGAGGCAAGAATAAATTCTGTGGAGTTGCCTGTGAAAATAGTGCTTGACAATTTTGTAGTTTCCCTTTAGGTTACGGTCGTGCGGTGGGCCGACTTTTTCCGAACCGTGACTCATGACGAGGTGGAGCATGGTCAATCGTCGACCGGATAAAGGGCTGGAACGACGCCGAGCACGCGGCGCGATCGTCGAGCGATTGTTCAGCAACCTGTTGGACTACTCGCAGGACCTGCTGACGCGCATCGGGTTGCAAAACGCCACCATCTCCGCGCAACTCGATCATGGTCAGGGTGGTCACGGTATGCCATTGTGCGTCCGCGGTGTTTCCCCTACAAAGCGCCAGGAAGCGCAGCGAGGCGACGGCCGCTCCGGTATACGACGTGAGCCAGCGGAGATTGCGTCTCAGGTCGTTGAGCCCGGCTGCGATCAACGCCATGCTCGGCCTAAGGCTGAATCGGCTCCTGCGCGATTTCGAAATTGGTTTCGGCGCGCTGCATATTCAAGTTGGTGAGGACGGAGAAATTCTCACCATTTGCCCTGCCCCGTCCTTTCGGCCCGATGAGCTGGAGGACATGGCGCGACGCCTGAGTGCGCTGCTGCCGGGCTCAGGAGCGGCTGGGAGCGCGCTGCTGGAGCCGAACACGCGACGGAAATTTCATCCCGGTGACGGAGGCCGCCGTCATGGCGGCGCAAAGTAAGAGATAGTAATAGCTGTCAGAATTCGCGACGCCTGAAGGTTCGGCACCGCACGGTGAGAATCGCATCAGGCCCCGTGATCACGGACGTTAGTTCCGTGCTTGGGGCCAAACCGATTTTCACCGTTTTTTGTGCTACGAAGGACATGTCATGGCGAACCTTTGGCTTCAAGATGCTGAGGAAAAAGAGTGGGCCGTCTCGCCATTGATCGGCGGCGCTTACGGCGTATCAGGGCGAGGGCTCCTGTTACTTGATGACGGCTGCCGCCACGATGGTTTCATGCCTTCGGTCCTGCTGGTGCGCTGCGACAGCGGATCCGTGGAGCTTTGGTCCCTGTTGGCCAGGAAATGCGCAAGCGTTCAAGTCAACGGCTCGCCGCCTCTCGGGGTCAGGCTCCTGCGGGACCGCGATGAACTCGTGATCCGGGCCGACGGCGCGTCGGCTGCGCTGCACTGTTTCTTTTCCAGCGAGAAGTTCGCTGAAGTCGTCCCGTATCCCGGCGGCGACGCGGCAGGCCGGTGCCCGCGATGTAAGCTGCCGATTGAGAGGGGTCAGATGGCGGTTCGATGTCCGACTTGTAATGTCTGGCACCATGAAGTCGAGGGCGGGCGGCAATGCTGGACGTATGCCGCCACGTGCGCGCTATGTGACCAGCCGACGCGGCTGGATGCTGGCTTCCGCTGGACTCCGGAGCAATTGTAATGTCAAGTCAACAACCGCTGCCCGACAACACCCATCTCAGGACCGTGCTGATTGCGGGCGCGGGCAATATCGGCGCCGCCCTGGCGCCCATGGTGGCGCGGATGGAGGAGGTGGCAAGGATTCTGCTCGTCGATCCCGACGTTTACGAGAGGAAGAATCTTTCCTGCCAGGATATCTACAGTTGCGACGTCGGCAGGAGGAAGGCGTTGGTGCAAGCTCGCAGGCTGCAGCGAATTAACCCGGCGATCGACGTCTGGGCGTATTGCTGCTCGCGTGGAGGACCTGCCACTTGGCGTGTTGCAGGTCGATGCAATTCTGATCTGTGTGGATTCCAGAGCGTCGCGGCAGCTACGTAAACCAGGCGGCATGGCGTCTCGGTGTGCCGTGGATTGACGGGGCGGTGGATGCCGCACGGTTGCTGGCCCGAGTCAACGCCTATGTTCCCGGTCCGGATGCGGCCTGTATGGAATGTGACTGGGCGCAAGACGATTACGACAGCGCCGCCCTCGAGCAGCCGTACCCGTGTCAGCCCCGAGGCGGCGGTCCGGCGTCGACCAACTCTCCGGCAAGCCTCGGGCATATTGCGGCGGGACTGATGGCCATTGAGTGCCAGAAACTATTGGCCGGTGACCGAGAATTTCTGCTCGCCGGGCGCCAGGTGATGCTCGAACTGCGGCACCACACGCATTACTTGACGACCGTCCGGCGCGGGCACTGCCGGTTTGATCACGAGATCTGGCTTGTCGAGCATCTCGAAGACTTGCCGGCGAAGATGACGCTTGGCGAGGCGGTCCGCCTTTCCGCGGACGGTTCTGGATCTTCCAGCGGCCGCGCATTGCGGGTTGAGGGACAGCAGTTTGCAACCATGCAGTTCTGCCCGGCCTGCGGGCATCACGAGCCGATGGCCATTCACCTGGCGGGTCGAATACCGTCCGCCCAGCGGCGTTGCAGGGCGTGCGGCCAAATCATGACCGTGCGCGGGTTTGACATGCGAGAATGGGTCGATAGCGAGACGCTGAGCGATCAGGACCTTGCCCGCCCGCTCTCCTCTCTCGGAGTGGAGCCGTTTGACGTGCTCTCCGCTGGCAGTGAGGCCGGCCAGCGGCATTTCGTGCTCGGTGCGGCCACGTTACCGCGGACAACCGGCAGGCGGGAGGCCAAGGGCGACCACTGCCGGAGCCAATTGCCAGGAGATGACCAATGAACGATCCTGTGCTGGAAGTATTTTTGAACCAGCAACTTGTCGAGGGCCTGGAATTGGCCGCACAGAGCGACTTGCTCGAACTGCTGCCGCAGGCTCTGGATCGCTACATTGCCATCTTCCGCTGCAAAGGCCTGGTTCGCGCCGATGGCGGCGACATTGTTGAGGCGTCGGAATTCCACGTCGGCATCTGGTTTCCCGCCGACTATTGCCGTCATGCCGATCCTTTCCAGGTGCTGACCTGGCTGTATCCGTTCAACGTCTTTCACCCGAATATTCGTCCCCCCTTGATCTGCGTGGGCAAGATTCCGCCGTCAACAGGTCTTTGCGACCTGCTCTTTCAGTGCTACGAGATCATCACCTACTTCAACTGGGCGCCCCATGACGGCCTGAATCCGGCGGCGTGCCAGTGGGCCAGGGGCCACCAGGAGCGCTTTCCCGTGGATCGGCGGCCGTTGAAACGCCGAGCCATCGATTTTCATGTCAACGATGCGGCGAGGACGACATGACTGCAGTACCTCAAGAACAAGAATACGAGACGCCCGTTGCCGACTGCCTCGAGCAGTGCGCGACGGGAATACGCGCGATCGACAGCGGCTGGGAATGTACGCTCCGCGGCGAAGTTCCCCTGCTGGTCACTGCTCGACTCAAAAACCATTGGCTCAGGTTGTGTTCTTCGTTGAGCGGGCAATCGTCAAGCCGTCCTACGCCCGAGATCCTGGATCGAATGCTGGCGCAGAACGTGAAGCTCGCCGGGGGCGCAAAGTTCACGCTGGCCGAAGATCCGCCATTGCCCTGCCTCTCGGCAGAAATCCTCCTCGATGACGAGCCGTCCGATCTCGGAGTGAAGATCTCGCGGGCGTGCGACGGCTTCAGCCAGGCCTTGCAGGAGTTCGCCGGCGGACCGAACCGGCGTGAGCCCGATGCGGAACCCGCCCAAGCTGACTGTAATAAGGAGGAATCCGACGAGTTGGCCGCTGATTTAGCGGCCCTCTGCAAAGAGACTGGCTGGCCGCTGGCCCGACGGGCCGGCGACCAGTTGGCCGTCGATTTGGATGTTCCGGGCGGTTTTTACCAGGCCTTGGTGCAATCAAGGGGGCAGAAGGGCCTTCATCTCGGCGTCGACATCATGAGTGCGCCGTCCATCGGCGCTGCCAGTCGATATGCCGTCAACGTATTGCTGCTTCATGCGTGCCAGTTCCTGCGGATGGCGCGGGCGACGACGCGGACTGCCGACGGCGCCGCCGTGTACGGCTGGGAGATCTCGCTGGACCGTGTTGCCAGCGTGCGGGAGGCGGAGTACGCCTTGGCCGCGCTCTCGCTGGCATGTCGCCTCTCGGCACGCGAAGTTGTGATGTTTCAACAAGACGAGACGTTTGCGCGGAGATATCTTGTGCTCCGCGGCTGGTGTTCGTAGAAGATTACCCGTTGTTCGTTGTCACTTCAGCAGTTTGAAAGGAGAAAAGACTCATGAGTACCATGATGGACAAAGCGAAGCCGGTTTCCGTATCCGCCCTGGACGTTTCCGGCCAAAAGCGTGCGACCGCCGATGCGCCGCCCGACGCCACCGTCGGAGAACTGGCGCGGGCGTTGATCGCCCAAATGAATCTTCCGCAGACGGACGTGGAAGGACGTCCCATGAGCTACCACGTGCTGCTGCGGCGCGAGGGGCGACATTTGCATCCCGCCGAGACAATCGGCGACGTTTTGCAGGCCAATGATGAGATCGTACTGCAGCCGAAGATTCAGGCGGGCGCCCGCTGATTTTCCACGCGGTGTCGACTTCCGCGACGCAAGAACCCGGAGGATAGATCGATGTCCGACGACGCTAACCGCTACCAGTACGTCCTGGAAATCTTCAAAAAGGACGGCCGGCACGAACGGCTCGGCGCCTTCGCGGTCAAGCCGGACTGGGAGCCGGCCCTGGAGTGGGCGCAGTTCTCCGCGATGTGTCGGGACCCCGGCCCTCCGTATGTTCTCGGCGTGAACCGCGGAGTGATCGAGCCGCGCTGGCACCCGCGGGCCGGCATTCCGCACGTGGAGGGCGTCAAGGTGGTTGTCCCGCGCGGCCGGTTGCCGCCGGTCGCGCTGGATATCCCGTTGGCGTACTTCACTGACGCGGCGCGGGCAGCGTCCTCGGCTTTGGTCGAAAGCGGCAAGCTGGCGGCGGGGGAATTGTTCGAGTACCTGGTTTGTGCCTACGCCCGCCAAGACCAGGCGGCCGCGCCCGGTTCCGAACAGCCCGCGCCGTTCGCCATCAAACCGGTGGAACAGGTGCTGGACGTGAGCGACCTCGACATCGCAGGGTTCTTGGCCGCTTCGTCCGCCTGTGGTTCGTCCGGCGACGACGAGGTCCCTGTCTTCATGCCGCGAGAAATGATCGAAGAGGCGGTCGACTTGATGGCGCGTGCGGGCGACAAGGAAACCGGTGGGATTCTCATCGGCCGTCTGCATCGCGATCCCCGCCGGCGACAGTTGTTCCTGGAGGTGACCGCTCAGATTCCGGTCCGGCACGCCGAGCATGAGTTAACCCGGTTGACGTTCACTCCGGAGACGTGGACGGCCGTCGACGCCGCGGTGGCGTTGCGCGGAAAGGGAGAAATCCAGCTTGGCTGGTGGCACTGCCACCCGGCCAGCCATTGGTGTGACGACTGTCCGCCCGAGAGGCGCGAGCGCTGCAAGACTTCCGGTGCGCTGTCGGGCGACTTTTTCTCTACCCACGACGCGCTCTTGCATCGCAGCGCCTTCCCGAGGGCGTACAGTATTGCCTTGGTGCTCAGCGACGGTTGCGGGAGTGCCGGAGCGCCGACTTGGCGGCTATTTGGCTGGCGTTACGGCATGGTTATGGCCCGCGGTTTTCATCTTTTGGATGCCGCCGAGCCGCCCGCTGCGGCGGCGGCCCAACTTGGAGGAGAAGCACATGTCCCATCCTGAACGGCTGTTAATGGAACGGCTCAACGCCTTGGGCGAAGGGGCCCCGAACCTCGACGAGAAGTGCGGGATCGCGGCGATGCTCCGCTCGCTTCCCGACGGAAGTCAGCGACTGGACCGGGTCCTGATCGGCGACAGGGACCGCTACCATATCGGCTTGCAGGAAGCCCAGGGCAACCGCGAGAAGTTGCAGGAGTTGCTCGACAAGATGACCAACCCGCCCTGGCGCATCGGCGTGTTTCTCCGTGGGGTCACGGATGACGGCGGAGCGGCGACCGGCCGTGCCATGGTGCACCACGGAGGCAACCGCCACGTGGTGTTTCTGGCCGACGGACTCGATGCAGACTCCCTGGCCCTGGGGGACGAAGTGTTCCTCAACGGCGAGTTGACGATGCTGCTGGGCAGGTTGCCCCAGGGCTTCTTTCGCGTCGGCGAGACGGCGGTTTTCGATCGCTATACGGCCGACGGCCGGCTGATACTGACGTTTCGGGACGACGAGTTGATTGCCGACGCAGCCGGCGGGCTGCAATCGGTTAAGCTGGAGAACGGCGATCACGTGCGCTGGGACCGGTCGGCATGGATCGCCTACGAGAAGATTGAGGGGGCAGCAGCCCAGCGCTGTTTTCTCGACGAGGTTCCCGACGCCCGGCCCGAACAGGTTGGCGGCCAGCGCGATACGCTCGACGCCCTCTTGGCGGCCCTGACCACCACGCTGGTGGCTCCCGAGACAGCGAAGGTTTACGGGCTGGGCGGGCGTTGTTCGATCCTGTTAGTTGGCCCGCCCGGATGCGGCAAGACGCTCATGGCGCGCGTGGCGGCCGCCGAGATCGCCCGCCTCACGGGCCGCAAGTGCCGATTTGCCGTGGTGAAACCCTCGGAATGGGAGAACCCTTTTGTGGGGGTCACCCAGCAGAACATCCGCAACTGTTTTCGCGTCGTCCGCGAGGCGGCCCGCGACGGACTGGCCGTCCTGTTCCTCGATGAAGTCGAGAGCGTGGGGCGGGTTCGCGGCTCGGCAGTGGGACATCACTCCGATAAATTCTTGGCCGCGTTGCTGGCCGAATTGGATGGTTTCTCCGGCCGTGGAGAAGAAGTCGCTCTGATTTCGGCCACCAACCGCAGGGAGCTGGTGGATCCGGCCCTGTTGGAACGCATTTCCAACGTCGAGTTGCTCGTCAAGCGACCGGATATGCGCGGCGCACGGGAGATTTTCGAGATCCACCTTCCGGAAGCGATGCCCTTTTCGCCCAATGGCGACTTGGCAGCCTCCACGCGGCGGGAGCTCGCCCAACGGGCCGTCTCGCGGCTGTACAGCCCGAATGCGGAGAACCAACTGTCCGTGATCAAGTTTCGCGACGGCAAGACCCGCACCGTGACGGCCGGGGAGTTGATGAGCGGACGGACGATCGAGCAGATCTGCCGCGCCGCCCGGCAGGCGGCTTTCCTCCGCGAAGTCCGCAGCAAGGACCGCGGACTGCGGGTCGAAGACATCGACCAGGCGGTGGCCGACGCGATCACGCGACTCTCGACCCTGCTCAGTCCCCACAATGTGCACGCCTACATCTCTGATCTGCCGCAGGACGTCAACGTTGTCGCCGTGGAACCCGTGGTGCGCCGCGTCACGCATACTCACCGTTATCTCAACATCACCTGAAGAAACCGGGGTGCGCCATGACGTTCAAGAACATTGGCGTCGAAACCGCTTGCCGAACATGGCCCCGCGGAGGTCCCGTACCCAAGCTCTGCGGCGCGGACGTGGAGGTCGGCAACGTGGTGCGCGGAATTGACGGACCCCGGAACACCGCTCGCAGGGCCTCGCAATTGCTCTTACGCGAGATTACCGGGATACCTCACTCGCGCTGGTCGGGCGGCGCCTACGACTCCGGCCGCTGCGACTATTCCTATTCGTACACGACCGCCGGCGGAGCATGGTGTCAGGCGGTGCGCGCAGGTGAGCCAATACCCGCAGTCGAAGTTCTCTGGCTGCGATTCGCAGGATTGGGGCCGCCGCTTTCTGGCCTCGAACGGCGGCTGCGCCTATATCGATCTCAATCACCTGGAACTCTGCATCCCCGAGGTCCTTAGCGCGACGGACTTCGTCGCCGCCTGGCGCGCCATGCTGCTGGTGGCGCGCACGGCCATGGACCGCGCCAACGCGGAGGCCCGCCAAGGCCGGATTCAAGTGCTGGTCAACAATTCCGATGGACTCGGCAACTCTTATGGCAGCCATCTGAATTTTCTCCTCTCGCGGGGCGCGTATGAGAACATTTTTCACCGCAAGCCGCACCAACTGGCCTGGCTCGCCTCGTACCAGGTGTCCAGCATCGTATTGACCGGCCAGGGAAAAGTCGGCGCCGAGAATGACGCCCCGGCGGCGGCCTATCAACTTTCGCAGCGTGCCGACTTCTTCGAGAAGCTGAGCGGCAGCCAAACCACGTTCGAGCGGCCGCTGGTGAACAGCCGCGATGAGGCCCTCTGCGGAACCCGGGGTTCCACGCGCTGCGACGGCGCGACGCCGCCCGATTTCGCTCGGCTGCATTGCATCTTCTACGACAGCAATTTATGCCACGTGGCGTGCCTGCTCAAGGTCGGTCTCATGCAGATCGTGCTGGCCATGATCGAGGCCGACCATGTCAACCCCGCGCTCATCCTCGATGATCCGCTGGAGGCTGTCGGCCGTTTCAGCCATGACCCGAGCCTGCAAGCCTGCGCTCGCATGGCCTCGGGCAAGAAGTTGACGGCCGTCGAGCTTCAGCTTCTTTTCCTCGAGGAGGCCGAAAAGTTCTGCGCCGCCGGCGGCTGCGATCAGGTCGTGCCGCAGGCCGGCGACATCCTGGCGCTGTGCGCCGACACGCTCCAGAAGCTCCACGCAGGCGACCTGGACGCGGTCGCTCCACGGCTCGACTGGGTGCTCAAGCTGCGGATTCTCGAGCGGGCGATGGCACAACGGCCCCGGCTTGGCTGGGACTCGCCCGAAATCAAGCTTCTCGACCACCTCTACAGCAGTCTCGATCCGGACGAAGGGCTCTATTGGCTCTACGAGAAGGCGGGGCTGACCGAGTCCGTCGCCAGTGCCGCCCAGATCGAACGATTTTTTTACGAGCCGCCGGAAGACACCCGCGCGTACGCACGGGCCATGCTGTTGCGGTCGGCCAAGCCCGATCAGATCCATAGCGTCAACTGGGATTCGATCGGTTTTCGGTTGACGGGCCGGTCGGGATGGCCGCTCTACCGGACGCTGGAGATGGCCGATCCGCTGGCCTTCACCAAGGCCGACACGGCCGCGTTGTTTGAATCGGGAGAGCCGCTAGAAACAATCCTGGACGCGATGATGCACAAGGATTCGGCCGCACATGTCGGCTACGATGCGTCGCCGCTGGGCGAAACGGCGTCTCCGGAAGAGCGGCTCTTGCTGCCCGCGCCAGCCGCACCGCCGACAACCGGCGGCTCCCCCGCGGGCAATTCGGACCTCATCATCCCATCAGGTGAACGATTTCATGAACCAGAAGGAGGGCAAGACGATGCTGCTGCATGAACGTCATAACGAGACTTCGGAGGCCGGGCGCCAGGGGCCGCCCGCCGGCGGTCCGTCCAACTTGGACCAACTGCGTCAGGCCGGAGAGTCATTTCTGCAAGCTGCCGATCAAGCGATCGATCGGGCCTTGGCGGGCGATTCGCTGGAGTTCCTGAATTCAACCCACCAGGACGGAGGGCAATGAGCGTGGCGGACCGCCTGTTCGGCCTGGAGACAGAATACGCATTTTCCGCACTCGGCCCCCGCGGCGCGAGGGTTGGCCAGGGACCGGCACTCTCGCGATTCATGGAGCTGGCGCGGGAAAGCCTCCCCCATCTTCCCGACCGCGGTTCCAGCGGGCTCTTCCTTCAAAACGGGAGCCGGCTGTATCTCGATTGCGGTGGTCACCCCGAGCTGGCAACTCCCGAGCTGGCCAATCCTTGGGATGCCTGCCGCTACGCGCTGGCCGGCGACCGGATCGTCGCCACGATCGGCGACCGATTGGCAGAGCGGGAATCGGCCGTCGAGCAGGTGGTCATTACCCGCTGCAACGTGTGCTATAGCCCCACCTCGCCCAGCACGTGCGGCAGTCATGAGAGCTATGGGCACCGCGTGTCCCCCGCCGCGCTGCCGGACGACTTGATCCCGCATCTGGTGAGTCGGGTGATTTACACGGGCGCCGGCGGCTTTGACAACCGCTCGCCCGGCATCGAGTTCATGATCTCGCCGCGCGTGGCCCACCTGGTGCACGTTATTTCCAGCAACTCGACCTCCCAGCGCGGCATCTTCCACACCAAGGACGAGTCCCTGAGCAGCAACGGCTACTACCGCCTCCACGTTCTCTGCGGCGAAAGCGTCTGCTCGCAGACGGCGCTTTGGCTCAAAACGGCGATCACCACGCTGGTCGTGGCGCTGGCCGAGGCGGGACTGCGGCCCTGCCGCGCCATCATACTCCCCAATCCGTTGGAAGCCATGCAGCGGTTTGCCGTCGATCCGACGTGCACGGCGCGGGTCCTGTCTGCCGACGGGCGGGCGTGGACTGCAATCGCCATGCAGCGGCATGTCCTCCGGCAGATTGAAGCCCACGTAAGTCACAAGCTCATGCCTCCCTGGGCCCCGCAGGCCTGCGGGCGGTTGCACCAGGTCCTGGACCGGCTCGAAGAGGGGGCTCCCGGCGTTGCCAGGACGTTGGATTGGGCCATCAAGCTGTCGCTGTATCGCGAGTTTGCCCGCCGCCAGGGGATTTGCTGGGACTCGCTGCCGACCTGGAATCGCACGCTAAGGGAGTTGAACAACGTCCGGCTGGCACGAGGGGATGAAAACGCCAGTCCACCGTTGGACGAGGAACTGCTTAACCCGAATGGTCCGGTTGAACTCAATATCGAACGTTTTGCCCGGGTGCTTCAGCGAAGGGGCCTTGCGTTGGATGAACTCAAGGCAGTGCTGGCTTTGCGATGGCGGCTCTTTGATCTGGATACGCGCTTCGCGCAGTTAGGCGCGCAGGGCCTGTTTGCCGCCATGGACCAGGCCGGCGCCCTGGATCACGCGGTGCCGGGCGTGGATAACATCGAGCACGCCATAACCAATCCTCCCGCTCTTGGCCGCGCGCGTCTGCGGGGCGAGTGCGTGCGGCGGTTTCACGCCCAGCCCGGCGACTACTTTTGCGATTGGACGGGCGTATGGGACGTTCGCAACCGCCGCTACCTCGATCTTTCCCACCCGCTGGCGGCCGAGGAAAAATGGACCGAGTGTGCGACGCTGGACATGCCCTGGGAACTGCCGTTCCGCTTCGCTCTGCGTGAATCGGCAGAGCGCTCCGCCCATGTGCGCGAGGCCCTGGCCCATGCGCGATCGCTGTATGATCAAGGGCGATACGAGGAGGCATATCGGAACCTGGATCGCGTGCGGCCGATGCGCGAGTCGTTCAACGCCGACAACCGGCGGGATTTCCTGCGGCTGAGTGCCTGGGTGCAGGCGCGGCGAGGATTTCTCGATGCTCCCGCGATTCTGGCGGAACTTGGGCCGGACCAAGAGCCTCCGCTCTGGTTGATTAACGATTACGCCTTCGTCTTTCGATTCGGCGGCCTCGCTCCCAGTCCGGAACTCACCGTCTGGCTCCGCAAAGGCGAAGACCGATTGAGGCAGGGACCTGCTGAGGCTCCCGATACGGTGGCCGCCTTTCGGGAACACCAGGGATACGCACTGTTGATGGAAGGGCAAATGCGAAAAGCTGCCAGGGTGCTCAAGCAGGCGTGCCAGGTGCTGCGGCGCAGCGGAGAAAATGCCCGCATCGTATGCCGCAGCCTGGTGACGCTCGCCGAGGTGCACCGCCGGACGGGCGCCGTGGCGCGGCGCAAGCACTCTTGGACGAAGCCATCGCCGACCAAGTGGAGAATCATTTCCAGGGCGACCTGGCCGACCTTTCGCTCCCCTGCCTGGCTAAACTGCAGACCGATCCGGCACGTGCCCGGTCGATCCTCGCCGACAGCAAGGCAATCCAGGTGGAGACGGCCAACCGCGTCGGCCAATCCAGGACGTTGCTACTGGAAGCCAGATTCTCCGCCGCGGCCGATCAAGCAGCCGCGCTGAAGCAGCGGGTCATCGAGCTGCAACAGCAAGTGCCCGCACTCAACCAGTGCGGGCTGGTTCGGAAGATCCTCGACAGATGGCAGTTATGGGCCGGCGGCGAACGTTCCCCCGATGAAAGCGGTGATGTTTTCTGGGGCCTGTAGCGAGCGGCCGTGTCGCTTGGAGATGATTATCATCAGGAGAAGAAATGTGATGCTCGTGCTCTCGCGTCGCCGGAATGAAAGCATCGTGGTCGGCGACGATATCGAGATCGTCGTCGTGGAAATTCGGCCAGATCGCGTGCGCTTGGCCGTCAAGGGCCCTGGCGTCTCTTCCGCCCATCGCCGCGAGCCGCCCAGTGCGCCTGGTCAGCCAGCGTCCGACACGGTCGTGGAGCTGACCAGCCCGCCAATCAAGTATATGATTGGATAATCGCGCCGCTCAATCGAGCCGGAACAACGGCAGGTGGCGGTAATAGACTTCGAGCATCAGCAGGTGCATGGCCGTGACGTACAGCCGCCCGCCGGCGGCGCCCCAGCGGTCGCGCACCGGTTCTTGGGGGTGCCAACTGCCCGCCAGTTGGCCCGATGGCACCTGGCTCCGTTGCAGCAGCGGCCGGAGGCGTTCATTCCAAGCGGTCCAGTACCGGCCCTGCATCTGGAACATCGCCTGGGTGGCATAGTACCAGTAGTAGCAGTCGCGCAGCGGCCGCTCGCTGGTGCCGATATCCGGCAGGTTGGCTTTGAGGTACTCGGCGCACTCGATCAATTGGGGATCCTGCCGCTTGTGCCCCAAGTACATGCGCATCAAGAGGGCCTCGGCGGTCATGGCCAGGCTGGGCTCGCGGCCTTGTTGCTGTTCGGGCGTGGGCCGGGCGAACGGATTGTACACGTAGCGCCCGGCAACGTCCGGGGCCGCGGCATAGCCCAACCAGGCGTCGATCTTCCGGAAGGTTTCGGCAGGCACCTCCAGTCCCGCCATCTGCGCACTCTTCAGCGCCATCAACTGCCAACCGGTGACCGAGGTGTCGGTCTCGGACGCCCGGCCCGTGTCGGCGTCGACATCGTAGCGCCAGCCGCCGCGGGTGGGATTCTGCGACTTCACGATAAAGTCGATGGCCTTGCGGGCCGGCTCGCGAAGCTCGGGGTCCTGCGTCATGCCGTACGCCTCGCACAGCGCGATGGCCGCGATGCCGTGGCTGTAGAACCAGGCGTACTTCGTGCCGCCGTTGAACAGGTCGCCGTTGGGCTTCTGGCGCCGGATCAGCCAGTCGACTCCCTTGCGGACCACGGCGCGGTGTTTATCGTCCAGGTGCGTATAGCCGCCGCCGAGATACGTCAACAGCACCAGCCCCGTGGCCGCCGTATCCGATTGCATCTGGCCCAACGCCGCGTCGTCCAGCTTCACGCCCGGCGGCAATTCGTGCAAGCTCCAATGGCCGTCGGGGAACTGGAGCCGGGCGAAGAAATCGAGGCCGCGTTCCACGGCGATTTCCGTGCCTTCGCCGCCGCCGGTCTTCAGTCCCTTGCGGCGGTTGCCGCCGGCGCGGTTCCGGTAGCCCTCGGTCGCTTCGCTCACCGTGCCGTCGATTGCCGGACCGCCGCTGTGCCTGGCCAGTCCGCCGCCGCCCGGCTCCGAGAGCGACCGTGGCGAGAGCATCGAGACCGCCGTGCCCTGCGGCCGGGCGAAGCGGCCCGGCACGCCGACGGCCGGGGTGGGATCGTAGTCCGGGCCGCCGGAACCGCGCGGGGCCGCCATCAGCACCGGCAGACCGCCGCCCTGGCGCCCCGGTTCGCCCACGCCCGAGCCGACTGCCAGGTCCTGGCCGGCGCCCGGCTGCGGGGCCCCGGTCCCAGGCCCGGCCCCAGCCCCGGCGACGGACTGCGACTGGACCGCTTCGCCGAGTCCACGGAGCAGGCCCGACGAGTCGCTCTTTCCCAACGGACCATCGCCCGGGGCCGCGGCGATCGGCGCCGAACCGCCGCCCCCGCCTTGCCGCAATCGCTGCGGCCCCGCCACGATGCCGGGCGCAGTCGCCAGCGGACCGGCCACCGCGGCGCCTTCGAGACGCCGCGGGCCTTGGAAATTGCCGGGCAGGCCCGCTGCCTGATGCTGTGGGGCCACGATCGAAGCCGCCACTGCCGCCGGGCCGAGTTGGCCCCCAGCGCCGGTTCCAGGCCCGACTGCCGCGCCGGCCGGTCCGCCCGATGCCGCCCAGTCGCCTTCCGCCGTCGTATCGACCGTGGCGCCGACGGCGGAGGAGTTTGCGGATCGCGCAAGCGGCGATCCACCACCGGCCAGGCCCATGTTGGCCATGTTTCCCGCAGCGGCGATTGCAGCCATAGCAGGCGGGCGCCGGCCGCTAGGCAGTGACGCAACCGCACCCGAGCCGAGTCCCGCTTCGGCCGCACCTGCCGTCGCGCTGGTCTTGCCGAGGGGATCGCCCGCCGCGTTTTGCTCGACCGACGCGGCGGCCGGAGGCAGAGCGGCGGTCAACTGCCGATCGACCATTGTCGGCGCCGGCTGCAACGCCGCTGCCGGCAGCCGTCCGGCGCCGTTGACCGGATCGGAGGCAGCCGCCTCGCTGTAGAGGATCTCGCCTGCGTGGGCAAGTTCGCGGGCCGGCAGCGGCGGGCCCGGCGCGTTCGTGCCGCGGCGCGGGCTGAGCGTCCAACCGGGCAAGTTGCAGGGCCGCGCGAAGCGGTTTCGATTCCGGCTCCGAGTACAGGCGTCGCTGGGGCGTCGCAGGGGCCGTCTCTTGTCGCTGGACCGCGGCTGCCCGGGCAGGGACCGCCGCCGCGCCCTCCTGGCCGCCGGCCTTGATCTCCGGCAGGGGAATCGGCTCGCCGGGCAGCGGCTGCTCCAAATGCTGCCGGCTGAGTTGGTCGCCACCCGCCAGTTCGGCCCCCCTGGGCGCCGACAACGCCGCCCGGGCAATGACTTGCGCCCCCAGGGGCCGTCCACCGGCAGGCTCGGGCTCGGCGGGCTCCTTTTCCGCCACCGGCGTCTCGCGGGCAGGCTGCGGATACTCGACGGTCGTCGGCCCGGGGTTCTCCACGGCCTCGGTTTCCACCGGCTGCTGGTAAATCGGCGTCTGGTCCGCCGCAGTGTCGAGGTCCTGCGATCGAAACCGCTCGGGCAGCGACTGCTCGTCGGGCACGCCAAGCTGCCGCGCCAAGACGCTGCGGCCGGGCTGGGCGACTCCGCCATGCGCCAGGAGCAGCAACGCCGTCGTATGCACCAGCAGGCTGACCACGATGCCCAACTGAAGGCGGCGGCGCATCTTGCCGCGCAGCCAGCGTACGCCCGCCAGCAGCACGATCATCAGCAGTCCGACGCTCGCCAGGCCGACCCAGCGGTTGCCGATCAGCCGAGGGTCGGCCGGCGAACTCTTGGCCATGATGAAGCCGGCCAGCAGCCCGCCGAGGATCACAATGGCACAGTTGATCGGCCAGAGCTGTTCGTCGAAATCGGCGATGCGCTTTTTGCTAGCCATAGTCGGGTGCGATTCCGCCGGCAGGGCATCCTTCGGCAAATCGCCCGCGGGAGTCACCCGCGCAAGCGGACATGCCGCGCTAGTGACCTACCGCTTTGCTCGTGCAGCCTGGGCTGCAACATCACAACGGATATTGGCTTTCTTACAGACGTTCAGGGCGCTGAAGACGGACTGCCACCGGCAGCGCTTGTCGGCGCGGATGGTGGCCGAAACCTGCGGGTTGTTAATCCAGGCGGTCTTCAGCAGGCGGTACAAGTCGTCGCTGCTGACAGGATCTTTGCCCCCGCCCGCGAAACAGCGGCCTTGGGCGTCGATGTCGATGTACAGGGCGCCGATGGCCGCGCTGACGGGTTTGGCGGCGTCGGCGTCGGCCAGCGCGGCTTCCATCGCCCGGTCGACCTCGGCGAACTTGGTCGTCACGAGGAAGAAGATCAGCAGGTTCAGCAACGTGTCGACCAGGGGGACGACGGGAAGTTGCTGCATCACGGTTCCCTTGTTGATTCGCACTGCCATGGTGTGGCTCCGGGCTATTGCGGCTGGACGGCCGGTTGTTTGGTTCGGCGCCTCGCTGGGCGGGGCCGGCGGCGGCTTGGCGGCGGCGGCGCGGGTCCGCCCCTCGAATCGCTCCAACTGCGGCAGCAGACCGCGCACGAAATCGTCGACCTCGGTCATGAGTTTCATGATGCGGCCTTCCAGGAGGTGGGCGAAGATGGCGGCGGGCACGGCCACCGCGATGCCGGCAAACGTGTTCACCAGCGCCTGGTAGATGCCGTCGGCAAGGTAGACCGTCTTGTTCATGTTGGCGGGCAGGTTGGCGGTGCCGTGGAAGGCGACGATCACGCCCCGGATGGTCCCCAGCAGCCCGAGCATCGGCGCCAGGTTGAAGGCCAGGTTCTGCCAGCGCACGTTGGCATAGAGTCGCGTCGCCTCGCGCTCGCTGGCCTCGGCCACGGCGGCCTCCATCTCGCTGTTCGGCCTGCCGAGCTTCTGCAGGGCCGCCCTGACAACCGTGCCGAGCGTGGAGGGGTGCTGCTGGCAGACGAGGACGGTTTGACGCGGATCGATCCCGCCGGGCTGCGCGGCCAGACGCCACAGCGCGGAGACGAGTTCCCCGGGGATGACGCGGCGGCGCCGCAGGCGCCAGGAAGCGCTCGACGGCAAAGGCCATCGCCACGATCGACACCAGCACGATCGCCACCAACTCGAAGCCGCCGGCCTTCATCAAGGCCAGCGGATCCAAGGGCGGCACCTCCGCCGGCTTCTTGGCCCGCTCCTCCGCCGCCGAATCGTTGCGGTCCTCCGCGGCGGGCGGCTGCTCCTCGGCTTTCGCCGTCGCAGTGGTCGACCGCGCCGTCGCGGGGTCCTGCGCGGCCGCCGCAGGCAGGAAAAATGCCGGCAGGTGCGCCGCCCCGATCAGCAGCGCGATCGACATGACCAGCCAGAGAAACCGGCGACGAGAACCCGGATCGGTAAACGACATCATTCCACCCTCGGATTACTGCAGCGACTTCAGGCGATCTTTAGCGATCGGCGCCTTGTCGCTGGCGGGAAACTTCTCGATCAACTCCCGGTACTGCTTGATGGCCTGCTCTCTCTTGTTCAGCACCTCGAAGCAGCGGCCGGCCTCGTAGGTCGCGTCGGCCTGCCACTGCGGGTAGCCGTAGCCGTAGCTCTTGAAGAAGCTGGCGACCGCCTCTTTGTGGTTCTTCTGCTGAAACTGGATCTCGCCGATCATGAACTGCGCGCGGGCGGCGACCTCCCGGTCGGTCTTGGCGATCACCTGCTGGTAGAGGGCCAGGGCCTCGGCGAGCTTGCCGAGATTCTGCTTGGCCCACCCCTGTTCGTAGAGCGCCTCGGGCAGACAGGCGGAGGCGGGGAACTGCGCGACGCACTTGGCCAGCAGTTCGAGGCTCTTATCCCACTGTTTCAACTGGGCGGCGGCTTGCCCGGCGTGCAGCAGGGCCAGGGCAGGGAAATCGTTGCCGGCGGTGCCCTTCACCTGGCCGTAGGCCGCCATGGCCGCCGCGAACTTCTTCTGCTTGAAGAGGCATTCGGCTTCCATGAAGGCGGCGTCGGCGGCCAGCGGGCCGTCGGGCCAGGTGGCGCGCTGATAGGCGAACGTCTGCTCGGCATGGGCAAAATCGTCCAGCCGGAAGTAGGTCCAGCCGAGCTTGTGGGCGGCCTTCTCGCCCAGTTCCGTCTTGCCCGCCTTCGCCAGCGACGCATAGTAGGCCACCGCCGCACGCTTGAAGTCGCCGGACTTGTAGGCGAACTCGCCCACGTGGCAGCGGGCCTCGGCCGCCAGCGGGCTGTCGGGAGACTGCTCCGCCAGGCGCGCGAAGGTGTCGGCCGCCTCCTTCTCCTTGTCCTGCTGTTTCAGCGCCCAAGCCAGCTCGTAGAGCACCTTGTCGGCGATGGCCGACTTCGGATCCTCCTTCAGCAGCCCCTGAAAAGTGGCCGCCGCCTCGGCGTACTTCTTCAACCCGGCCTGGCACAGCCCCAGGACGTACCCTGCGGCGGTCTTCTCCGCGGGCAGCGGATCGGCAGCCAAAAACGCCCGGATGTCGTCTATGGCCGGGGCGTACTTGCCCAACTGCTGCCGGGCCATACCGCGGGCATAGCGGCCCCGGGCCACCAGCTTGTGATCGCCGTAGCGCTCCACCAGCGCGTCGATGGCCTTCTCCGCGCCCGCGTAATCGTTCTGGTTCAGTTTCGCCCAACCCAGGCCGTAAAGCCCATAGGGCGCCAGCGGGCTCTGCGGCCACTTGTCGAGGACTTGCTGGTAGTCGGCCGCGGCCGTCTTCCAATCGCCGCCGGCAAAGCTGTACTCGGCCAGCCGATAGGTCGCCCGATCGAGAACCTTGCTCTCGGGGAAATCGGCAATCAGCTTGCGGACGGTCTCCTTGGCCGTATCGAGACGGTTCGCCTGGCTGTAGGCATGGGCCAGCGCCAGCAAGGTTTCATCGGCCTGGCGCCACTTGGCGCGGCCGCCAGCGACGCCGCCAGCGACTTCAGGGCCGCGTCGAACTGCTTCAACTCGATCTGACTGCCGCCGATCAGGTAGTAGGCCTCGGCCAAGGCTTCCGGCGACTTGATGTCCGCTAGCGCCGCCTGCAAGACCTTGACGGCGTCGTCGGGCCGCTTCTGCAACTGGATCGCCAGCCCGCGGCGGACCCTCCACGACTGGGCATCGGCATGGCCGGGGTACTGCTGGACCAACTGGGCGAACAGCTTCTCGGCTTCGGCAAACTGGCCAAGCTGAAGCTGGCTCTCGGCGGTAATGTACTGCACGTCGGCTGTGAGCTCGTGATGGGGATAGGCCGCCAGGAAGGCCGCCGCATATTTCCCGGCGTTGGCATAGTCGGCCTTGCCCAGCGCCGTGAAGCTGGCCAGGTAGAGGGCCTGGGGCGCCAGCGGGTCCTGCGGATACTTCGCCGCCAGGGCAGCGTATAAGGCGACGGCGTCGCCGCGCCGGCCGGGAATTTCGTAGACTGCGTCGGCCTGGTCCATCAACATCTGGGCCGCCTGCGGGCCGTCGGGGAGCTTGGGCAGCAGCCTCTCCGCCTCCGCCGCGGCTTCCACCGGCTTGCCCGCTCCGAGCAGGCTGCGGACCAGCCAGTGGCCAGCCTCGCCGGTCGACTGGCCGCCGGCCGCCAGGACCCGCTCGAGCAGCTTCTGCGCCGCGGCGAAGTTGCCGGCCAGGTAGTAGCACTTCCCGCCAGCCAGGGCGGCCGCGGCGAGGAGCTTCGACTGCGGCCACCTGGTCGCGACGGAGTCGTAGAGGGCGGCGGCTTCGGCATATTTCTTCAACTGCGCCAAGGCGGCGGCTTGGCGGACGGTGGCATGGTCGGCCAGCGCGAATTCCGGCTTCGCCGCCGCAGCCGCGAAGCGCGCGGCGGCCTGCTGGAACTGCCCCAGCGCAAAGAGGGTCTCACCCCGCCGCACGGTGACTTCGTCGGCCAGCGGATTCTGGGGGTACTTCTCCAAAAAGAGATCGTAGCTCTTGCCTGCCTCGGCGTGCTGCTTGAGATCTTCCTGGCTGACGCCCAAGGCATAGAGGGCGTCGGCCGCCAGTCGATCGCCGGGGAACTTGGCCAACAGTTGGGCGTACATCGCGGCGGCTTCCTGCTTCTTGCTCCGGTGGTAGAAGCATTCGCCCCGACTGAAGAGGGACTGGGGGACGTACTTGCTCTCGGGATACTTCGTCACCACGGTCTCGAAGGCGTCGGCCGCCGCATCGTACATCTCGGCCTTGCCCGATTGGCCCAGGCTGTACAGCGTCGATCCGAGGCAGTAGTACGTCACGTCGAGCAGTTCGCACTTGGGATAGGTCTTGACCACGGTCTCGAAGGATTGCCGGGCCGCATCGAGGTTGTTGGTCTTGAGGTAGCAGACGCCGAGATAGTGGGACGCCCGATCCATCCGCGGATCGGCCGGGTAGGTGTGGATGAACTTCGTCCACTCGGCGGCGGCCAGATCGAACACGCCGCGGTTCTGCAAGGCCACGGCGGCGTTGTACTGGCGCGTGGCCGCGTCGGTCTTCTCTTGACCGTGCGCCCGCTGGAGCGGGCCGGAAATGACGATCGCCAGGAGCATGGCGCCCCATGCGGCGCGGGTCATCATTCGCATCGTACATGCCTCTTGGCGGGATGTTCGTGGCATGGGAAGGGCGGGCAGGCCAGCGTCCGTATTATTCCATGAAAGGAGACGAATATCCAGCGAATCCACCCGCGGCGGGGGTAAGGCTGGACTGAGGAGAAGTCAGTGCTAGGGGGGGATAAACCCAGCCGCATCCGCTGGCCGGGCGCCCGGGGCGACTCCCGCTGCTGCCAAACGCACGGCCAGCTTTCAGTCATCCCCCATTAAGGTGGCATGGATTGGTGTCAGCCAGGGGTCAGTCGCTGGTGCGCGGCCGTGCTGGACGGATGGCGGCAGTTTTGGGAAAATGGTCGCCGGGGGATATCACTGTTCGCTGGATAGAATCGAAAGGAGACGTGAAACATGAAGACACTGTTTCTTACCAAGAACGAGCATGGCCGCCAGTTCCTGTCGTGGCCAGTGGGAGTCTGGGCGGCAGCCGTGGCGGCGACGGTCGGCTTCCTGCTTCTTGCAGGAGCGTTTGTGCCGAGCGCCGCCGCGGAACAGCCGCCCAGTGGGGTCTCGGCAAGCCCCAGCGACCAGCCCGTGGCCGTCCCCGTTACGCCGGTGAAGCCGGTCCCTACGGTTGAGACGGCCTCGACGACGGCCCCCGCGATGTGTTGCTGTCGCCCGTGCACCAGGCACCGGGGCAGGTTCCTCCATTGTCGTTGTCGCAGTTGTTGTTGCTGCCTGCCGTAACCGTTCACAGGGCGGGGAAGAAGGGGACAGGTCCATGTTTTCGGGCCACGTCGCGCATGAAAATCACGTCGATTGGCCGAAAAATGGACCAGTCCCCGCCCGCCCTGTGAACGGTTACCCGCCTGCCGTGAGCATGCCGGCACGGTCTTTCTCAGCAAGTGGGAACGGCGGGTCAAGAGGCCGGCGAGCCGGCTGCTGAAGAACTTCCCAGATAGCGGTTTCCTTGCACAGCGCCCTGCTTGGCGTCGATCAAGGCCGCGTGCAGGTTCCGCAAGGCCTTGTTCATTCGGCTCTTGACTGTGCCAAGGGGAATTCCCAGCGTCTCAGCAGCCTTTCGATAGGGGAGGCCTTGGTACACAACCAGCACGAGCACCTGTCTGGCTTTTGCGGGAATTTTCTGCACGGCCAGCCGGGTTCTTTCACGGTCCTCGTTTAGTTCCAGTCGTTGGCTGGAATCGACATCGTTGGTCTCCAAGAGGTCGCCCAAAGGCCGCCGCTGGTCATCCGCGCCGGCGTCACCCACGACGGTATTGAGACTGACCGCCTTGTGCCGTCGATTTCGCCGCAGCAGATCGACCGCCTGATTGCCGGCGATCGTATAGAGCCAGGGGCGGAGGCGGCGGCCCGGCTCGAACTGGCGGCACTTGCGGTGCAATTGCAGGAACGTGTTTTGAGATGCATCCTCGGCCAACTGGGCGTCGCCCAGGCAGTTGCACAGGTAATGGTAGATCCCTCGCTGATAGAGGCCGACGAGTTCCTCGAACGCCTCGCGACTGCCGGTCTGGGCGTAGGTCGCCAGCAACTGCTCGTCGCGCCGCTCAGGCGACAATGGGCATGTCCGATTGGGTTGCCGCGTCTTTGCGGCGGCAGCTTGCAGGGAAAATTGGGTTACCATAGGGCACCATCTTTCATTGACTCCGTAGCAGTGGACTGTGCTGATCCGATGTTAGCCTCGAATGACGACCATGCGACTCCGATCTCAGTTCCGCAGTGGGTCTGCCGGGATATGCCTGATGTTGAACATGGTCCACAGGCGCAGCCAGGAAGCCTGCCATGAAAGCTGCTCCCAGAGATCACTGTCTTCCGTAAAAATCTGCTCGGGCGTGGCAGGAACTACCCGCCAGACGCCCTGTTCCACCTCGTCAGCCAATTGCCCCGGCCCCCAACCGGCATACCCGGTGAAGATCTTGCAGGGTTGCACCTCCCGGCACATCAGCGCGAGCACGTTCTTCCTTTTTCCTGAGAAGAACACCCCCGCCCGAAGCTGCCGCTCGCCCAAGGCTGCCCTGGTGTGGAGGGCCATCAGTGGTCCTGCCACGGGACCACCGAAGAACACTCCAAACCTCTCGCGGAAGCACCACCTGGAGTCTCGCTGGCGGAGGCGGCGGCCTGCTTCGCGGGGAGCACTGACGATGAGGCCGAAGGCCCCGCGATCGGTATGTTCAACGATCAGGATAGCCGCCTTGGCGAAGACAGGATCGAGTTGATGGGGTGCCGCCACGACGAATTGGCCTTGAAAAGAGTTCATTTCCCTGCCCCTTTGCTGCTTGCCATAAGAGCCTTTTACTCGTCGTGCAGTCCTTCGTGCGGCGCACCGCGCTCCGGGATCGAAGCGTCCTTGGCAAAAGCCAGGACCGTGAGCCTTCCGGACGCGCTTTGCTCCAGCGCTTTGCGGACCGCGTCGGCCAGGTCGTCGTTTTGGTAGGGCTTTTCGATAACGGTTACTGCGCCACTTCTCATGGCGCGAACGGTCATGGGCACGTCGGCATACGCGCTGATCAGAACCACGGCCAGCTTGCTGCCCATCGCGCGCAGGCACTCCTGCAGTTGCAGACCATCCATGCCGCCCAAGCGGAAATCGACCAGCGCACAGCCCGAGAGCGAAGGATCGAAGCGATTGAGGAACGCTTCGGCGGAAGCAAACAACTCGCACTGGATCTTCATGGACGACGCCAGCGCCGCCACGGCCTTGCGGGATTTGGGATCGTCGTCGACGACAAACAGGGTGCTTGGGGATGTCTTCATGTTCGTCCTCGCTTTTCGGCGCCGCCACTTCTGCTTTCATCCTAGGGCGAACCGGCACGCCGTAAAGTAGCAATGGCCGAATCATCTTGCGGGTCCCCGCAGGACGAGCCGACCTTGAGGGGGGGCGAGGGAAGCCGGGAAGGACAGAATGTCCCGGGGCGATCGTGGGCTAGCGCTCCGTCAACCGCGGCCTGATGGGTGGGTGCCACTGCTGGCTTGTCCAGCAGTGCGGAAAACACTGCTGGGCAAGCCAGCAGTGGCACCCCTCACTCGACGACTGACAGAGAACTAGGCAACCAGTTGGCCTTCGATGGCCAAGCGGACAAGCTCGGCAACGGACTCGACGCCCATCTTGGTAAAGACTTCGTGCCGGCGGCTTTCGATGGTCCGGATACTCACGTTCAACTGCTTGGCGATGACCTTGTTTGACTTGCCTTGCACGATCAGTTTCATGACGGCCCGCTCGGCCGGCGTGAGCAGCGCGGCGCGATCCCGGACTTCGCGACGGCGCTGGGCCTCGGCACGGCCGGCAGCCTCTTGCGCCAGGGCCTTGCGGATGGCGTCCCAAAGCTCCTCTTCGTCATAGGGCTTCTCCAAGAGGGTCATCGCCCCCGCCTTCATGGCGCGAACCGTCGAACGCGTTCGCGGGTAAGCGGTCAGGACGATCACCGGCAGCCGGATGCCTTGCTCGATGAGCCGGTCTTGCAGGTCCAACCCGCTCATGCCGATCATGCGGATGTCGGTGACGAGGCAGCCTGGGCACCCGGGGGTGTAGCCGGCAAGAAATTCCTCGGCGGAGGAAAACGCTTCCGCCCGCAGCCCCAAGGAACGAACCAGCGCACAGACCGACTTCCGAGCGCGCTCGTCGTCGTCCACAACGAAAACCGCCGGTTCAAACGTCATGGGGGTGGTCTCCGGCCTGAAGAGGAAGAGTGAAGTGAAAAACGGCGCCTCCCTCGGGATGGGACGTGGCCCACAGCCGGCCCCCGTGGGCCTCCACAATCGTGCGCGCAATGCTCAGCCCCATGCCCAGACCTTCCGGCTTGGTGCTCGTGAAAGGCTCGAAAATCTTCGTCTCGCTCCCGGGTGGCAGGCCGACGCCGCGATCGGAAACGGCAACCTCGACCACGGCATCGTGCACCGACGTCAGAATCGTCATCCGCCGCCTGTCGGCGGGCGACGTTGCCATCGCTTCGACCGCGTTGCTCACGAGATTGACGAGGACCTGCTGGATCTGGACTCGGTCCACCTGGATCGGAGGCGAAGCGGCGGAGTGCGAAGTTTCCACCGTCACCCGCGCCCTCCGCAACTCGACGGCGACAAGCCCCAAAGCCTCTTCAATAATCTTCTCGATGCGGCAGGCGGTGCGCGGCGACTCGGCACGCCGCGCAAACGAGCGCAAGCGTTTGACCACTTCGCCGGCCGCCAAGGCGATCTCCGCGATTTCCTCGTTCCATTCGCGCAGGCTGTCCAGATCGGGCGGACCTTCCTCCGTGAGCACGTTTCGCGAGGCTTTCGCGTAGTTAAGGATGGCGTAGAGCGGGTGATTCAGCTCATGGACCAGTTCCGCAACCATTTCGCCGAGCGTCGAAAGCCTCGCCACATGGGTCAATTGCAGGTGCATTTGCTGCATGGCCTCTTCGGCCTTCTTGCGCTCGGTGATGTCTTCCTTTACGGAGAGATAGTGCGCGATGCGGCCGGACTCGTCCTTGATCGAGGTGATCAGGGCCCGCTCCCAGAACAGCGAGCCGTCCTTGGCCTTGTTCAAGAATTCGCCCGACCACTCGCCTCCGGCCGTAATGGTCCGCCAGAGGACTCGATATTCTTCATCCGAGGTATGTCCCGACTTGAGGATGCGGGGATTCTTGCCGAGCACTTCCGCCAGCGTATAGCCCGACAAGCGGCTGAACTTCGGGTTCACGTATTCGATATTGCCGTCAACGTCGGTGATGACCACGTTGACGGGGCTTTGCTCGACCGCCTGGGAGAGCTCGCGCAGGGACTCCTCGGCTTTCCTCCGCTCGGTGACGTCGCGAACGATGGCCAGGAGCGTCGGTTCGACGTAAGCCTCCATGCGGTTCAGCGAGATCTCCGCGAGCACGAGCGAGCCGTCCGCGCGTTGATGCGTCCAACCGAAGCATTGGGGTTTTCCCTCCAGTGCCGCCCGAATCTTTTCCTCCGCCAGTTCCCTGGAATCGCGGCCGCCGGGTTGGCGTGCGGGGCTGAACTCGGCGGGAGAATGCCCGATCAACTCCTCGCGCGAGTAGCCGAAGACGCGCGTTGCCATGGGGTTGCAGTCGCTGAACAGGTCGGGGTTCATCGTGAAGATGGCGTCGTTGGCGCTCTGGAAAAGAGTCCGGTAGCGCATCTCGCTCTTTCGAATCGCCTCTTCGGCCGCCTTTTGGCGGCTGATGTCGATTCCCATGCCCGCGAGGTAGTTCTTGCCGTCGAGAGTGAGCCGGACGGCGGTGAAATAGAACGGCACTGCCGTGCCGTCCTTCGTGATCAAGTCGGCCTCGGCGTCCGCGTAGCCGTCGGCCAGCGCTTTCTCCATCCTTGCCGCAACGTACGCGACGTCTTCTCCGCGAAACCAGTCGGTCAGGCGCATCTGCACCAATTCCGCGGCGGAATAGCCCGTCATCTCCACCTGCTTCTGGTTCCAGCGAACGAGACGGCCTTCCGCGTCAAACATATAGGGGAGACCTGGAACGCTGTCCAGCACGGCGCTGGTAAAGATCCGCTCTCGATCCCGGTCGCTATCTTCGGGGTTCCGCAGGCGTCGGCCGACGACGTACCATTGCCAGCAGTAGCAGATCAGCACGCCCGTGCAGAGGCCGAGCGCGGCGGCGAGTGCCAGCCAATGGTGCTGTCGAGCGCTCCAGGCGGCGGCTAGCGCCACGGCAATGAGGCCGGCCCCAAGAAGGACGCGGGGAACGGCCCAGGCGATTTGGCGTCTCCGGCCGTCCCGATCATCCTCTGCCGGAGTGAGTCGACCCGTTTGCATCGTCTCCCTCCTTTGTCCCCGGCAAGACTTCGGTCCTCGTTATCTTGCAAGGACTTGCGTGATTACAACTTGGGCGGTGCGGTCGCCGTGCCCAGGCGGCCCGACGACCGAACCTGATGCGCGCCCCGCACGCTCAGACCGCCCGCTGGTGCTGATAGTACCACTGTACCTGTTCGGGGCTGGAATCCTGGTCGAGATTCTCCTCCTTCACCGCCGCCTGCCCGGCCTCGGCGGAGAGGATCTCCTTGAGTTTCCAGTGGTTGTCCAGGCGACCCAACGTGAGGTACTGTTCGAACGGCACAACGTCCGCATCCTGCCGGCTGACCTGGCCGTTGCGGCGCAGGACCTTCTGGGCATGGGCCCGCACGCGGGCGACGAACTCGTCCTGCGTCTTGTCGCTGAAGTTCCGAATCAGGATCAACTCCACTTTCCGCACGCAGAGATTGCGGAATTCCATGGCGATGCCCTGCGCCGCGTTGCCGGCAATCGCCTCCTTGAAATGGGCGGCCACTTCGGGAAAGAGATCGGCGTCGGGCGCGTCGGCCGGGTTGCCCGATTCCCGCGCGGCCATCAGCTCCAGGAAGATCCGGCGGGTGGTTTCCAGCATCGTCTGGCGGTCCCAAAGCACGTCGGTCTGCACGAGGAAGTTGAGCATCCGCTCGATGCGGGTCTCCTTGGTCTCGACCCCTTTCTCCAGCCAGGGGCCCGCCTGACCCTCCTGGGCAGCCTCCTTGCCGTAGATCTGGTCCACGCCGGTGGGCGTGAACTGCTCGAAGAAGTTCTCCGTCTTCAGGGCGTCCGACTCCCGCGTCTGCTCGACCTCGCGCAGCAGCCACGCCTTGTCGTGAAATTGAAACGTCCAGAACTCCTGGAACTGCGCGGGGACCGTGTCGCCCCGGAGCCGTTGGCGAGTGCGGTCGTCAATGTAGTAGTCGCAGGCCGTGGCCGTGATCAATGCCGTGAATTCCCGCTGTTCCTCCTTCAGCGTGTAACGGACGTTCACCAGGTCGATGCGGTCCAGGTGCAGATCGCTGATGACGTTGAGCTCGTGCTGGCGTTCCATCTCCGCGAGCTGGAGCGAATGGTCCTTGAAGAGGTCGGGCATCAGGAGCGGCCGCATCGGCCCGTAGCTCCGCGCCGCCCAGCACTGCTGAAGCTTCAGGAACGTCGTCTCCGTCAGAGTACGCAAGGCCGCCGGGTCCATCGTCGGATCCTGCCGGGCGAGGAACTGAAGCAGTTTGGCCGTCTTGCCGCCCTTCTTGGCGACCTGCGCAGGGCTGTAGACGAAGTCGAGGTCCTCGCCGCCGCCCTGGTTCTTGTTGAAGATCGCGGCGATGACAGCGCCGGCGACTACGGCGAAGAAAACAAAAAAGAGGATCAAGTCTGCTGCGGTGGCAGGCCTGCCGCCGCCGCCGTGGAATCCTCCGCCGCCGTGGCCTCCTCCCCCTCCTCCTCCGCCACCACCGCCCTTATTGTGAACCAGGACGCCGTTGGCCAGGAACGTATTCGGCGCATCGGTCTGCAGATTATAGACGAGGACTTTTTCATGGATCACCGTAATGCGCTCGATCGGCTCGGCGCTCAGTCCCCGTCCGTCGAAGGCGAAGATGCAGTCGCCGGCCTTCAGCGCTTCCACGGTTTTGAACGTACCGTTGCCGACGTAGAAGGGGTGCTCCGCCGTGACCTGAACCGTGATGTTCCGCGTCTTCACGACCCTGTACTGGTCTACCTCGTGAGTCACCACGGCCCTGACCCTGGCGATCACCGCCTCGCCCTCGATTGTAAACGCCAGCACACGGTCCTTGGGACGCACGCTCGATATGGGGACTTCGGAGCCGTCGGCCGTGCGGATAAGCGTCTCGGGCAAGAAGCATCCCTTGTTGTGGACTACAATGCCGTTGGCCAGATACGTTCCGCCCGGAGAGACCAACAGGTTGTAGGCCGATCCCTTGGCCGGAATCCGCTTCACCGACTCGACGGCGCCGTCGGCCACGGCATCGCGTTCCCCGATCAGGACGCGGTCGCCCGGCCGCAGCGAGGAAGCGATCCGAAAGACCCCTGGAGCCGTGGCGACGGGATGTTCGCCGGTGAGCCGCAAGACATGACGGCCGACGGTGAGTTCCCAAAACTCGTCGGCGTCGACCGCGATGACGGCCTGGACCGTGGCGGTGAGGACACGTTGGTCCGCCAACGAGAGCACGGCATCGCCGGGTTGCAGATTCTCGACGGCCACGGGGCCGGACGGCGTCAGGACGGAGGACCCCTTTTCAAGGCAGCCGCCGCCTCCGCGGCCAAGAACCGAGGACGGCAGGACGCCCAGAAGGAATACAGCCACGGCGGATGTTACGCGCCATTTCATGGGTCCGTCCCGTTGTGGGAGCGTCGCACAGCCTCGCCGTCAGCTAACCGCAAACAGGATCCCGCCGATGATGGCAGCGGCAATGATGATGCTGACGCCGATGATGACGGCAGCGGCGAGCCGGCCGAAGTACTCGGCCACGGCCCGGTTCCCCCGGGCGATCTCTTTCTCCTCGTCGATGGCCGGGGTCAGCCGATCCAAGAGTTTTGGGATCACCAGCGATGCGCCCATGATCAGGAGCACGCCGACCACGGCCGTCACGGCCATGAAGACCGAGGCCCATCCCAGGTTCACTATCATGTTCCTCATACGCCTGACCTCCTGCTCTGCGCGTTGCTATCGCACATTTCTCTCGACACGGCCTACTGCGAGCCGCCGGCCACCATCAGTCTGTCTTCTTCACGCCGCCTGTCAAGGGGGACGGCAGGAAAAGATGGAAGCAGCCGGGTTCGGAACCGGATGACTGCCGGACTCGCGAAGACGGACAGCGTGATCGAGGGCCCGGCCCCCTTTCAGGAGGAGGCCCGCCGGCAGATCCGAGGGCTGCTCAGCCAACTTGCCGGGCCGCGTTCGGGGCAGGCCGAACAGCGGCGGCCACTGGCATGGCGCGATGGCGTGGAGGAGTTATTGCGGTACGGTCTCTTCCGGCTCCGCTTTCGTCTCCAAGCCAAGCGCACCGAGCTTGGCCCGAAGGGTGGTGCGCGAGATGCCGAGCAGTTGCGCGGCCGAAACCTGGTTCCCCTGGGTGTGACGGAGCGCCTCGTCAAGAACGATTCTGTCGAACGCCGCGTGCGCCTGGTGGTAGATTTCTGTCTGGCCCGATTCCAGGAGTTGGCGCACTACGCGCAACGAGGCCGGAAAGCTGACGGACCGCGGCCAACGACTCGACGGGCCGCCGGCGGTGCAGGGCCGGCGGGAAATGCTGCGGCGCGAGGACATTTCCCGTTGCCTGGACCAGCGCGTATTGAATGGCGCTTTGCAGCTCGCGAATGTTTCCCGGCCAGTGGTAGCCCTCCAGGAGTTCCATGCTTTCCGGGGGCACGATCGGCTGCCGGTTTCCCGGTTCCCTGCCGGCCTGCTTGACAAAATGCTCGACCAGCATCGGCAGGTCCTCCATCCGCTCGCGCAGCGGCGGCAGATGAATCGCGAACACGTTGAGCCGGTAGAAGAGGTCTTCGCGGAACTTGCCGTCTTTGAGCAACTCGTCCAAGTTCCTGTTGGTCGCGGCAAGGACGCGGACGTCCGTGGCAATGGTTTCATTGCTGCCCACACGCTCGAAGCGGCCGTCCTGGAGCAATCGCAAGATTTTGGCCTGCGTGGCAAAGGTCATGTCGCCGATTTCATCGAGGAAAACGGTGCCGCCGTGGGCCTGTTCGAACTTGCCGATGCGGCGGCGGTCGGCGCCCGTGAACGAGCCGCGCTCGTGGCCGAACAACTCGCTTTCCAGCAAGGTCTCGGGAATGGCGGCGCAGTTGATCGCCAGGAACGGTTTCCCGCTGCGGCGGCTGTGGGAGTAGATCGCCCGGGCCACCAGTTCCTTGCCGGTGCCGCTCTCGCCCAGGATCAGCACGTTCACGTCCTGCGGCGCCACCCGGCCGATCTTCTTATAGACCTCCTGCATCGGCCCGGAGAGGCCGACGATGCGGTCCACGCCCGTCTCGGCCCCGTCCCCCTGATCGAACACCGCCGGCACGCGGCTGAGGCAGCTCGAGTGCAGCGCCTGGGCTACCACTTCGCGCAACTGGTGCAGATCGACCGGTTTGAGCAGGTACTCGAAGGCCCCCCGCTTCATGGCCTCAATCGCTATTTCCGTGGTCGCATGGGCCGTGATGATCACGACGGGAAGTCGCGGGTCGGTCTGGCGAATCCGGTCGAATACCTCCAGCCCTGACATGTCCGGCAGCCGCACGTCAAGGACCAAGACATCCGGCTGCCGTCGCTGGGTTTGTTCGATGGCTTCCTTTCCCGATGCGGCGCAGATAACGTCCACGGTTTGCGAGCGCAGGTATTTTTCCAATGAATACCGCACGTTGGGCTCGTCGTCCACGATCAATAGTGTCTGCATGGCAGCCTTTCACAAAGTGGAGAGTGAAGATTGCAGGGGGTCTTCCGGACAGCACTGTCGCCCCGGATTGCCCATGGGCAGCCGGACTGTAAACAGGGCACTCCCCCGCGGCGGTTCGTCGCCGCGATGGAACCGCCATGCTCCTCGACGATCCGTTTACAGATTGCCAGGCCCAGCCCTGTCCCGGTGTCCTTGGTGCTGACGAAAGGCTCGAAGATGCGCTTGCCGAGTTCCGAAGGGAGGCCGCTGCCGTTGTCGGCAACTTCAAGGCGCACATAACCAGCCGCAGGCGCGGCCTCGGCGGTGAGGGCGGCGGGCATGGCCTGTGGCTCGTAATCCATGCACACGGTGACCGTGCCGCCTTGCGGGCTGGCCTCCAGGGCGTTGATGAGCAGGTTGAGCAGCACTTGGCGCACCTGCCCTTCATCGGCCTGCATCGCCAGTTTGGCCGCCGGCAGTTGTGTCCGGATGCGGATGCCAAGCTGCGCCGCCCGCGTGGAAAGCAGGCTGACCGTCTGCTGCACGACATCGCGGAGTTGGAAGCGGTTTTTTTCCGGCTCGGGCGGCCGCGCGTAATCGAGGAAGGTCTGGATCGTCCGGTTGAGCCGGTCAATCTCCTCCTCGACAATGGCAAGGTCGCGTCCCCGCAAGCCGGCGGAGCCGTCTTGCTCGCCCGCCCCTTGGACGAGCACCTTCATCGAGGTCAGCGGATTGCGCAGTTCATGGGCCAGGCCCGCCGCGAGTTGCCCCACGGCGGCCAGGTGTTCGGCACGTGCAGCCGCGCGATGGCTTTCATGCACCCGCTCGACCATGGCGCCGATCTTGTCGGAGAGCTGCTGCAAAGCCGTCTCCAGCCCCCGAAAACTCGGATCGGAGAAGACCGTGATCGGGCCGACGACCTCTGCCAACTTCCCCGTCGCGTCTCGTATCGGGACGGCGAGCTGGACCATCGACCGCTGAACCCCGCGGGCGATGCCGAAGCCGGCCAAGAGTCCGGCCACGGCGCCGCACATCCCCAACAGGAGCAAAGTCAACCCCATGCGGTCGGCAATCCCCTGAGCACGCCGGCTGGCCGCCGCCATCAGCTTCTGATTCAGGTCACGATACTCGGCGGCGGGACGCAGGATTTCTTCCCTGGTCACGTGCTGCACCAGGTGGAGGATCGCCCCGCGCTGCTGCGGCGGCGGGGGATCGCGATTGACTTTCTGGTATTCGGCCAGGAATTGCCCATAACCGCGTTCGATCTCGGCCAGCAACTTCTCTTCCTGCGGACTGTCGGCCAATCCCTTGGCATCCGCGATCCAGCTCGCCGCCTCGTCCTGCAACGCCGGGACAGCGGCAAGCTGCACGTGATCGCCGGTGAGCAGAAACTCGTTCAAGCGGGCGCGCAAACGATAACTGATGAGTTCCAGCTCCTCGGCGGTGCGGACTTTCGCGACGCTCGCCACCAGCAGACGGGAAGCCTCGCGCGTGCAGCCGGTGGAGATACCATGCCGCCACTCCGCCAAGCAGCAGCAACCCCAGCGCGAGAATCGTCGTGGGAACAACCATGCGGACCATGAGACGAAAACGCACGGAATCCCCCCCTCTCCACGGCGAACGATGCAAATCTCGCCCCACCACTGTATTCTATCCGTGCGTCAAGCCCGCAACGGCCGTGGCGCCAGCGGAAACGGAGCGGGACCGGAACAGTCCGGCCTTCGCTCCGTTTCACCTCTTCTGCACCAAGGGTGTCCGTCCGCCCGTAACCGCTCACCGTTCAACGCGAGCCCGAAGCGCGAGCGAGGGGACAGCGATGGCAGACCGTGGCGTGGCGCACCCTCGCTTGCGCTGCGGGCTAGTGTCACCACGGGGGCCGTGAACGGTTACGCGGGGCCGTTCTCATTCCTCGCTGAACTCCTCCAAGTGGTGCGTCCATCCAGAATTGGAGTTCCCCGAGCCCACGCACGGCTGGGGCACGAAACACGGGACCGGCGGGCACAGCGTGCTCGGCGCGATCGGCGTGCTCGGCGCGATCGGGTTGTCAATCGGACGCGCCGCAGTGTGCGTCCTGATTTGATAGAAATTGCGGGCTTGTTCCAGAAACTGCGGATTCTGCAGCATCTGCCACTGATTGCTGCGAATCTGCGGCGCGGCACGCAACTGGTCCAGTCGCAGGTCGAGCACCACGGACTGGCGACCGTCCGCGGGCGTGAGGCTCACCCGCAACGCTTGAAAAGGAACGACGAGCATCGTGTGGCCCGAGCCGGGGACTTCCGCATCGAGAAGCACGAAAGTCGCCTGACCGGTCCGAGAGTCGAGCAAGACGTCCTTGATCAGGCCCAGTTTCTGGCTCTGCGGATTAAGCACTGGGGTGCCCGTCAGGGTCGAGATCGGGATGATCCCCGCCGAGCCGTGGATCGCCGACTGGTTTTGGCCAAGGTTCGGCTCCGCTGCGGTTGCCAGTACCGCTGCACCAAGAAGCACTGCCGTAAAGGCAGCCGGTAAAACCGTCCAACGCACGTTCATGATCTACCCTCCCTAAAATTGTTAGAATGTGCATCTTTGGATAACCCAACAACTATGGTGTCGCCGTCGGCTGCCCGCCGCGACCGGCTATTTCGCCGGCGTCGTGGCGACGGCCCGCTGCATGTCCTTCTCCATCTGCCGCTGCACCGCCAGCACCGACTCGGGGACCGTGCCGCCGATCTGCACCAGCAACTTGGCGGCCAGACGGTCCTTGGGGGCCTGGAGCAGCGACTTTGTCAATTCAGTCTTGGCGGCGTCGTTGTGCCCCATCATGAGGTACTGGTAGCCCAGCAGGAACCGCGCGCCGGGGTCGGCGGGGTGCGCGGCCACGTCCTTCTCCAGGTTGCGGAGTTGCTCGGTATACGGCTTAACGTCGCCGTAATAGCCGTAGAGCGTGTCCCAGTTCATGGGCTGGCCCAGGCTCGCCGCCGCGTGGGCTTCCATGGTGGCGCCGCGATAGTCGCCCTCGGCGAACATCGCCAGCATCAGCAGGTCATGGACGTCCGCGTTCTGTGGCGTCTCCACGGCGGCATGGCCTGCCAGCCGCATCGCGTCGCGGTAATTGCCCTGGCGGAAGGCATCGCGGGCGCCGGCGAGATATTGTTGGCCCACCGTGCCCTGCTCGCCATTGGCGGTAAGCAGACTGTCCTCGGGGACAGCCGAGGTTTCGGCGGCGGCTGGGGCATAGGCCGCCGTATAGACCCCGGGCTCGTAGCCGGCCACGTAGCTATCGTAGCCGTATCCCGGTACTCCGTAGGAATCATAGTAGTAAGGGTCGTAGCCGTAATACCCGGACCACCCGCCAAGCCCGGACCAAGGGAACCACCCGTACGGCCAGAATCCGTAGCCACCATACCCGTAGCGGCCATACCCGAAACCGTTATAGCGGTTCCAATTTCCGCCGTTATGCCACCACTGGCCGCCGTAATTGGCGAGGTTTCCATGGCCATAGCCGCCTGCCAAGCCGTGGGAGTACGCTCCGCCGATGCCGGAGCCGTAGATCGCATGGCCGCCGCCAAAGCCGCCGTAGACCGCGTGGCCGCCGCCGAAGCCCCCTCCACCCCAACCTCCACCAAAAGAATGGCCTCCCCAGCCGCCGCCGCCGCCGCCGTGGAAGCCCCCGCCGCCGCCGCCCCCGTGGAAGCCTCCACCGCCGCCGCCACCGTGGCCACCGCCGCCGCCACCACCGTGGGCGAAGCCAAGCGAAGCCGGCCCCAAGATCAATGCCGCGGCTGTTGCTACGCATAACCCGACAAGCCGAAGTCCTGATGACATGACTACTCTCCTTTCGTAACAACCCAGCCTACATGCCGCCGCTCCAACCCGGGGCTGTGCCAGGGGCTTTGTTCGCACGTCCTGTAGGCGCCATGCTCTCAACAGTTCAGTAACGCAACATCCACCACAGAAAAGCTTGCATATCGCGCGCCAAAGCTTTCGCCGTCTCAAAATAGGCGACACAAGGGGCGAGAACGCGCTGGCTACCCGCGGCGACGAGTGTTTTTCAAACGGCAGAGGAGTACGAAAGCTGCTCAACCCCGTCCAGAAATTGGTCATCTCACGTGTGTAAGATTTTGAACCAGACCCAGGCCGCCAGCAGCAGGCAAAGCGTGACCAACAGCGCCAGCACCCGAGGAACCCAGCGGAGTTGGGCACCCGGATCAGGATCGAACTTGTCCATGATCCGCTCGGAAGCATCTGGCGGCCTGCGCCGGACCCCGCCAAATTCGGGCGGTCGCGGCCATCGTGCCCGTCGTTGGGCGATGGCGTCAACAGGGGCTTGTCGCGGTTCTTAAGCATTGCGGCACCACGATTGGGCCCAGCCTTCCGAGTCGCGGATACGGGCCGGTCACCCGGGCAGGCAACCGCCGCCTACTCCCGAGCGGTTTACGAAACGAACACGGCCATCCAGTGGTGCAAGTCCTGTTCCAGCGGCGTGCTTCTGGTCGAGGGGGCCTCAGTGTGGTTTGGTTTTCTTCGGCTCTTCGGCCTCGGGTTTGAGGCCGCGGGCGATCAGTTCGGCGCCGGCCAAGGTGCGATTCAACTCGTACATGCCCTTGGTATAGCCCATGCAACGCCTCCAATAGCGGATGGCGTCGTCTTTCTTGCCGTGCAGATCGAGGTAGCCGGCGAGGAAGGCGTTGAAATTCACTTTCTCCGCGCCGTCGATGGCGCCTGCGCAGATTTTGTCGGCCGCTTTCAAGTCGATTTCGCCCTTGCCGCCGCGCGCCAGGTCCTGGGCGATGAGGTCGGCCAGGGCGATCAATTCCGAGCGAGGTTTGCCCGTCGCTTCACGCATGTAGCCGGCGCCCTTGGCCTTGATCTGCTGCAAGGCGGCGTCGCGCTTCTTGGCGTCCTTCAACCGGTCGGCCAGCAGGGCCGCGCACAGGCCGGCGAAAGGATTGTTCGTCTTGGCGAACTTCCCTTCAAAGTGGTCCAGCGCCTCGTCGTACTGCTCCTCGAGCGTGAAATAGAGTCCCGCATAGTCGCTGTAGCCTCTGGCCGCAGACTGATCGGGGGTGGTGGGATCGAAGTTTTCCACGAACTCGCGGGCGGTTTGCCGCGCGGCGTCCAGGTCGCCGTGGCCGGTCCGCCGGCAGAAGCAGTACCAGGTCACGCGGCCGTCCGTATAGGTCGTCGCGGCGTTGCGAAAATGCTCCTCGGCGGCGTCCCAGTTTTGCAGTCCTTCCTGGCAGGCCCCGGCCGTCAAGATGGCCCATCCGGCCCCGCTCTTGGCCGCTTCCTCGGCGTAGGGCTCGGCCTTCTCAAATTGCTTGTGCTCCATGAGGTGCATGGCGATGGTCTGTCGCACGCGGGGGTTGTCGAGGCCGCCGCCGCACCGTTTCAAGCACTCTTCCAGCGTCGCCAGCCACTTGTCCTCCTGGCCCAATTTCTCGTAGACCAGGGCCAACTGGGAGTACGTCGGTTCTTCGGGGGCCAGGGACAGGGCGGCCTTCAGGCAGCGCTCGGCGGCCGCGAGCTGGCCGTCCTCGAGAATGACGCTTCCCCAGCGCCGCCAGCACGGCCGGTTGACGGGCGGCGCCCTTCTCCCAGGCCGCGGCGTACTGCCGCACGTTGTGCCAATCGTACTTGATCAGCGCCGCCTTCGCATAGGGCGAATCGGGGCTCATCACCAGCAATCTGCGCGCGGCTTGCAGGCGATCGTTGTCATAGGATTGGATGACGAAGATGAGGTCATTGGCGACCTGGTCGGCTTGAAAGAATTGAACGAACGATTGCCTCTCCCAAGCACCCCTGCCAAACTGCGACAGCGCGTTCATCACGGGCTCCGCCCGTGCCTCCAGTCCCTCGGTTCTCATGTCGACCTTGGCCAGTTCTTCCAGGGCTTCCCTGCGTTGCTCGGAGTCGCTCGCCTGACTTGCGATCAGCCCGCGATACGGATGGTCGGCCAGCACCGGCGCGACCTGCGTCAGAAGCTCGTCGGTGGATCCGCCCACGGACTCGCTGTGGCGCACTTGGCACCAGATCTGCAAAAAGGACACGTCGCGGATCAGTCGCGCCAAGACGTGCCACGACGGTTCGCCGCGGGGGGCCGGACCTTCGCCGCCGGCCGCCGCGACGGCCGCGATTTTGTCGCTGTTCTTGTCGCCGCTCTTCTCGGCCGATGCCTTGCCCGCCGGCTGGCCGGCGGCCAGCAACGCGGCCATCAGTTGCCCTCGGGCGTCGAATTCCTCCTCGGGCGACTCCGGCTTCGAGTCGCCCAGCAGCTTGTCCAACAGCCCTTTCGCCGCCGGTCGCTGCTTGGCGATCGCGGCGGCGCCCTCGGGCAAGCCCGGCATGGCCAGCAGCCGCCCGTAGAGTCTCTCGCCGAACACCTTCGCCGCCGTGTCGGCCCCCTGCTGTACGTCTCCGAGGAATTCCGGGTTTTCGGGCAGGCGCTGCACGTAGTAAAGCCGGTAGCATTCCGGCATCCAGGGCAGGAGTTCCGCGGCCTTGGCCGTCGCCACCTTGGGGTGGTGGGCCAGTTCGGCCGAGCAAAAGGCCAGCAATCCGGCCAACTGGCCCTGGGCTGACGTTCGGCCCCTCGGCGGCGAGCCGGTCGATGTCGTAATGGCAATATGCCCGCACCAACGGCGCCCAAGCCGGCTGCGCGGCGGCGCTGGCCCCCGCGGCCTTCGCCTCCTTTTCCGCCGCGTCCAAGTCGTCCAAGGCGTCTTTGTGCAGGCCGATGACGGCCAGGGCATACGCGCGATGCCAGCGGGCCTGGGCGGAGTGCTCGTCGCGGGCCACCATGCGCTGGGCGTAGAGCAAGGCGCGGGCCTTGAACACCTTGTGCTCCGGGTGCCACAGATACTCCGTCAGCAGGGCCAGGTTCGCATAGCCACGGACCAGGCCGCCCAAGAGCGCGGGCGATTCGCCGCCGCCGTGGATCGCCTCGTGCAACTCGCGCACCGCCTGGAACTGCGAGGTGAAGGTCATCTCGGCCAGGAGGGGCTCGACGTGTGCGGGCATTGTGGCGTCGGGCTTCCACTGGTTCGCCTTGCCCGAAAATCCCGCCTCCTTGAGCAACTCGACCAGCGTCGTCCGCGACAGTTTCTCCGCCTCGGCCGCCAGGTAGGGCAGATGGCCGTTCAGTTTCAACTCGTAGCGCTTGAACACCGGCGGAGTGGGCCCATAACCGCGGAGGATTTCCAGCGGCGAATTCGGTTCGTATTTCGCCGCGCAGCTCAAACGGCGCGTTATCTCCTTGGGTGGTCATGGGGTCGCCCAGCCAGGCGTCGCGGGTGCTGAGGCCGAGTTGCTCGCGGGCGGCGATCAGCAGGGCCTGCCGAAAGAACTCCCGGGGCAGGGGCAGCCTGTGGGCCTCATCGCCCCCGGCGAAGTCCCAATGGATCGACTTTTCGAGATAGACCACGTTGGGCGGCGAATGCGGTTGCTTCGCGCCGGCGCCCTGTTTCACGTCTTTGTCGGCGGCGGCGATCAGTGGCGAAAATGAAAACGCGACGACCAGGACCGAAAGGAAGCAAGACGTTCTCATGTTGAAGACCCTGCTCAGGAGAATTTGATGTTTCGCAGGCCGGACGGGCCTCGGCGCAGACAGTCTGCCACCCATGACGGGGGGTGCCGTTATTATGCAGCAGGTTGCCGGTCGCTGTCAAGCGGCGCGGTGTTGCAGGCAGTGGGTCAATTTGCAATAGCCCACTGAAGAGGCCGATCAGGGAAGACTAGACCCATCGGCCGTGATGATCGTAAGCATAGTCACGAATCGGGGGGCGACGCTGTAGAGAATCAAGAGGTCCGGTGATGACGGCACGATCAGTCTGGCTTGCCAGACGCCGATCTGCTCAATATAGACGCCCAACCCCCTCGGGTTGCGTTCAAGCTCCCAGACGGCACCGTCGATAATGCGTGCGGTTTCCGGCTGCTGGGCCGAAATGGCCTCAACTAACGCGGAGAACTTCGGATGGCGCAGCGTACCTCGACTAGCCAGCATCAAGGCTCTCGGCCTCCCGTCGCAAAGTCACCAGTTCGCTGCGCATGGCCAGGGCCTTTTCGATGTCTTCTTTTCGTGGTTTCCTAAATTCAACCAACGCCACTTCGTAAGGGATTGTCTCCCGGTCCTTGGCGAGTTTCCAGCCGGCGAACCGATGCGACAAGGAGCTTATACCCCTGGCGTTCTTCTTCCTCAAGCCGGCTAACACGTCGGTTACAATTGCTATTTCGTCAGAGGAAAATCGCGTCAAGTCAGCGTCGCGCAACGCTATCGGCACTTTTTGCATCCTGCCGTAGCGGTCGCGGTCTTGGATTGCCAAGGTTCGCTCAACGACCATTTGGTCAACGACCGGCTTCATCCTCCTTGGAGCTGGTCCGTTTGGCAGGCGGAAGTATGGTTGATTTGTTATTGCCCTCCCTAGCTTCGTGTATGCCAAGAAATCAGCGAAGAACAGGAGCTTGTTCAGCTTAGTCGAGCCAAAGTTCCGATCATCCTCAGACCGTGAGGCAATGAAAAGGATCAGTTCCTTGAGATTCGCATCATCTGGGTGGGTTTCTTGCAATGGCATCGGCGCAACCAAAAAAAGGGTACACGGATTGGGCACTGAGGGCCATTCTACGCCTACCCGAATTGTACCGTTACCTGAACATTCGTCAATCGGAAATCCGGATTTGTTGCACCACCACCGAAATTGTGGGGTGTGCCAAGAACAGGGTTCAGGAGTCCCCCCCAATAATTGCGAGAACTTTTCACCCGGCAGCCGCGTCTAACCCTCCGGAACGCAAAACCATGCGGATACCCCACGGGCGGCTAGGGGGTGGCCCGCGCCGCACGCCCGGGCTACCCGCAGCAGCACAAGGGGAATCGCCATGGGCCGGCTAAGAGGGTGGACAGCGTTTGCGTTGGCAGTGCCCGCGGCGGCAGTCGCGGGGATGTTGCTCGTCTTGACGTTGCGGAGTCCGGCCCGGGAGCCGTTGGTGGTCGAGCCTTCCCCCGCGACCGCATCCGCCGGGCCGGAAGTGACCCTGGCCCAATTCTCCCCGGAATCGATCACGCTGGACGTGTTGGCGGCGGGCGGCCGCCCGGGCCAGGCCGAGGTCGAATTGCGGGAACTGGGGGGCAAGCTGCTGGCCCAGGCCACCGTTTCGCACGTCGGCAAGCCGTTCCAGGCGAAGCTCACCGGCAAATTCAACACCAGCGATCCGGCCAACTACTACGTCCGCTACCGGTTGGACGCCTCCGAACCGTTCTGCCAGCGGAGCCTGTACTTCCTCGGCGAACTGCTGGAAACCCGCATCCTCGGCCAGCGGGAGCTCCTCGCCGGCAGCAACCCGGTCGTGCGGGTCACGGTCCGCGACCGCCGCGGGGCGGCAGTTCCCGTGCGCAACGCCAAGGTCGGTCTCCTGCTGACGCATGGCGGCAAGGAGATTTGTTCCACCGAGGCCAAGACCGACGCCCGGGGCGAGGCGGCGGTGCAACTCAATCTGCCGGCCGAGGAATTGCCGGGGGCGCAGCTCAAGGTGAGCGTCCAGTCCCGCACCGCCCGGGACGCCGTCGTAGAGACCGTGAACGTCAAGAGCGCCGTGCGGACGCTGTTGACCACGGACAAGCCGCTGTATCAGCCGGGGCAGACAATCCATCTTCGCGCCCTGGCGCTGCGACGGCCCAGCATGGCCCCGCTGGCCCGGGCCGGCGTCCTGTTCGAGGTCGAGGACGCCAAGGGCAACAAGGTCTTCAAGCGGCCGGTCCAGACCGACGACTTCGGCGTCTCGCACGCCAACTTCGTCCTGGCCGACGAACTCAACCGGGGAAGTTACCGCGTGCGGGCGATCGTGGCCGGCGCCAAGGAGGAGAAGACCGTCACCGTCGACCGCTACGTGCTGCCGAAATTCAAGACCGAGTTTAAGACCGACCGGCCGTTCTACCAGCCGGGCGAGACCGTGAAGGCCGAACTGCAGGTGAACTACTTCTTCGGCAAACCGGTGGCCGGCGGCAAGGTGCAAGTGAAGTGCTCGAAATTCGACGTCGGCTACGTCGATTTCCATCTCCTCGAAGGCCAGACCGATGCCACCGGGCATTACTCGTTCGAACGTCAAGCTGCCCGCCCACTTCGTCGGCCAGCCGCTGGAGGCCGGCAAGGCCGCGGCAAAACTGGAAATCGCGGTGAGCGACACGGCTGGCCACAAGGAGATGATCGCCAGGAACGTGGCCGTCACCGCCGCGCCGATCCTGGTGATGGCCGTGCCGGAAAGCGGCCAGCTCGTGCCCAGGCTGGAAAACCGCATCTACGTCGTCTGCACGTATGCCGATTCGACTCCGGCCCGCTGCCAAGTGGTGTGGACCAACGCTCCGGACCGCAAGCCCCAGACCATCCAGACCGACGAGGCCGGCTTCGGCATGTTCACCTATGAGCCCGACCAGGCGGGCGACGCGGCACGAGGCAATCGATTCAAAAACCGACTAAAACGGCCCGGGGGCAACCTGCGCATGACGCTTTTGGCGCGGGACGAGAAAGGGCAAGAAGGCCGGGCCGCCCTGATGCTCGACAGCGAGGCCAAGACCGGCGACGACACGATCCTGCTGCGGACCGACAAGTCGATCTATCGCGTCGGCCAGCAGGCGAAACTGGAGATTCTCACCACGCGCGAGACCGGCACGGTCTACCTGGACTTCATCAAGGACCGCCAGACCTGTCTCGCGCGGACCTTGGAGGTCAAGGAGGGCCGGGCGGCCGACACGCTGACCTTCGATCCCACCCTGGCCGGCACCGTGCAGGTGAACGCCTATCTGATCGGCGAAAACGGCGAAATGATGCGGGACCGGCGGCTGGTGATCGTCGACCCGGCCGACGATCTGAAAGTGTCGATCCACAACGACGCCGAGACCTATCTGCCCGGCGGCGAGGCCCAGGTGAGCTTCCGCGTGACCGGCGCGACGGGCGGGGGCGTGGTCTCCGCGCTGGGCGTGATGGTGGTGGACGAAGCCGTCTTCGCGCGTGCAGGAGATGCAGCCCGGGCTGGAGAAGATCTACTTCTACCTGGAAAAAGAAATCGCCACGCCGCGGTACGAGATCCACGGCTGGTCGCTGGATGAGTCGATGCAGCCGGACGAGCTGCCGCCGGAGGCCGCCGCCCGGCGCGACACGGCCGCCCGGGTGCTGTTGGCCTCCGCCAAGGGCGTCGGGGACTACGCGCTCCAGGTGGACACGTATCGGCGCGACAACAAGGCGGCCGCCTTGCAGATCAAGATGCGCCCGCTGTTGGTCGCTCCCTACCAGAAAGTGGCCCAGGCCCTGGCGCAGTACGCGAAGAAATTCAGCAAAAATGCCACGACGCTCCGCGACGTGGACATTCCACTGCTGATCCACGAGGGCCTGCTCAAGCCGGAGGACGTGCGGGATCCCTGGGGCAAGCCGGTAAAGCTGCTGGGGCTCCAGTGGTGTCCGAAATGCCAGACCTTCCATAGCTTCGCCGTCGCCTCGGCCGGCATCGACGGCCGGTGGGACACGGCCGACGATGTGACGTACCCGGACCCGAGCCAGATCGGATTACACCTGTGCGCTGTCGTTTTGGACGGGATGAACACGTTCGAGGCAGCGCGGGAGCCCGCGGCGGAGGCAATGGCCGCCGCGCCGCCGCCCTTTCCCGCTGAGAAGGCGCAGCAACAAAAGTTCGAAGCGGACAACAGGTGGGCGCGTGGCAGCGGCGACGGCTCCGGTTCCGGGGCGTCGCAACCGGTCCGGATCCGCGACTACTTCCCCGAGACGCTTTACTTCAACCCCGCCGTAATCACCGACGGCGACGGAAACGCCGTGCTGCGCGTGCCGCTGGCCGACTCGATCACCACCTGGCGGCTGACGTGCATGGCGTCGTCGGCCCGCGGACGGCTGGGCTCGGCCACCGCCGGAATCAACGTCTTCCAGGACTTCTTCGTGGATGTCGACTTCCCCGTGGCCCTCACCCAGAACGACGAAGTGTCGGTGCCCGTGGCCGTCTACAACTACCTCAAGGCCGAGCAGGCGGTGCGGCTGGAAGTGGCCCCCGGCGACTGGTTCGAGCTGCGCTCGCCGGCCGTGCAGACGGTGACGCTCGGCCCGGGCGAGGTGAAGGCCGTGTACTTTCCCATCGTGGCGCGAAAAGTCGGCTTCCAGAAGTTCACTGTCACCGCCCGGGGGGCCAAGAAGAGCGACGCCGTCGCCCGCAGCGTCGAGATCGTGCCCGACGGCAAGGAGTTCCTCACCAGTTACAGCGGCCGCCTGAAAGGCAAAATCACCCATACCATCGACATCCCGCCGCAGGCGATCGAGGGGGCCAGCAAGATTTTCGTGAAGGTCTACCCGGGCATGCTCTCGCAGGTGCTCGAAGGCCTGGATAAGATGCTCCGCATGCCTAGCGGCTGCTTCGAGCAGACCTCCAGCTCCACCTATCCGAACGTGTTGGTGCTCGACTACATGAAGAGCACCGGCAAGATCACCCCCGAGTTGCAGATGAAGGCCGAGGGTTTCATCAACGCCGGCTACCAGCGGCTGCTGTCGTTCGAGGTTGCCGGCGGCGGATTCGAGTGGTTCGGCCGGTGCCGGCCCATTCGATCCTGACGGCCTATGGGCTGATGGAGTTTTACGATATGAGCAAGGTCTATGCGGTGGACCCGGCGGTCATCGCCCGCACGCAGCAGTGGCTGGCCCGCTTGCAGCAGCGCGACGGCTCGTTCGCGCCCTCGGCGGGCGGAATCGCCGAAGGGGCGATCAACAAGATGCAGGACAACGTTCTTGCGCAACACGGCCTACACCGTCTGGGCGCTGGCCGCCACCGAATACGGCGGGCCCGAGCTGCGCAAGGGGGCCGACTACCTTCGCGGCCATCTCGACGAAATGAAGGACAACTACACTCTGGCCCTGGTGGCCAACGCCTTGGCCACGGTCGATGCCACGGACAAGACGACCGGCCGGGTGCTCGACCTGCTGCAAGGCGGCCGCAGCGAGAAGGACGACCTGGTGTTCTGGAGCCTGCAAGGCGACACGCCCACCTTCGGCAGTGGCGCCGCCGGCGACATCGAGGTCACCGCGCTGGCCGTGCAGGCCCTCATTCGCGGCGGCCGGGCATTGGATATCGCCGACAAAGCCGTGGCCTACCTGGCTAAGAACAAGGACGCCTACGGCACCTGGCAATCCACCCAGGCCACCATCCAGGCCTTGCGGGCCATGCTCATGGCCGAGCGGGGCGCAACGGCCAAGTCCAGCGGCACCATCGACTTGCAGCTCAACGGCAAGGCGGTCAAAACCCTGCGGGTGGACCCGTCCACAAGCGACGTGCTCCAGTTGGTCGATCTGAAGGAAATGACCGCCGCCGGTCCCAACGACGTCTCCCTGAGCTTTCAGGGCACCGGCGGGCTGCTCTACCAGGTCGTGGGCCGCTACTATCTGCCGTATCCTCGCGGCGCGGCCGCCGCGCCCGAGCCCGAACCGTTGGCCATCAAGGTCGAGTACGATCGCACGAACCTCAACGTCGAGGACGTGGTGGCCGTCACGGCCACCGTGACCAACAACCTGGCAGGTTCGGCCCAGATGGTGATCGTCGATCTCGGCCTGCCGCCGGGCTTCACGCCCGTGCTCGACCAGCTAAACGGGCTGGTGGCCGCCGGGCAGATCGAGAAGTACGCGGTCACCGGCCGGCAGATCATCGTCTACTTGCGGCAGGTGACCGCCGGCGTGCCGGTGAAATTGCAGTACCAGTTGCTGGCCAAGTACCCGCTGAAGGCCCAGACCGGCAAATCGGTGGCCTATGAATACTATAACCCGGCCGCCCGGGGCGAGTCGAAGCCCGTGCAATTGACGGTGGCGAAGAGCAAGAAGTGACGCAAGGGCCGGGTGCGGGCCCAGGTGCAGTATTTGCGCGAAGCCCGATGAGCAAGGAAATTCGTTGTGAAGCTTTCGGTCCTGCTGTCAGCCGTCATCCTTGCGTTCGCCTTCGTGGGCGGTCGGGCGGTCGCCGCCAAGGCGTATTCCAGGGTCTTCAAGGAGTACTTCGAACGGGACTTGCCCGAGACGCAAGTGCCCGTCCCGGAAAGCATCCAGAAGGATATGTATCAAATTGCATGTACGTTCCTCGGGCGCGTGTACCCGGACATTGACAAGGACTGGATGCGGAAGGAGTGCGGCAAGGCCCTGCTCAAAGATCGCTACGGGCTCTTGCGACTTCATGATCCCTGGCCCCCGATGGTCCGCATTCGCGTCAAGGGCACACTGCAAATGGACGTGTCGTTTCCTTGGGGTGATGTCGTTCAGCTCGCGGCTCTGTGCCCGCCCCCGGGGGTCGTGCTGAAGGTACTGGAGAAACCGTTGACGGTCGACCAGACCGAGGTTCGCGCGCGCCGGGTCTTGGATAGGCTAGTTGGCGGTCCAGAGCGGGCCCGGGGGTTCGAAGCAACGGAATCTGGTGAGGCGCAAAGAAATTACGACTACTTTCGATTCGTCGAGTTCGCCCGTTCGCCAGGGCGTTCGTCCGTGACGGGCCTCTACGTCCATGTTCGCAGGCCGGACGGATTCATTCAGCGATGCAACTGGAGCACGCTACGCCTGCGGCCGACGGTCCCTTATAATGAGGCCGCCAGGATGGCAAAGGCGATCCCGACAGGGGGAACCGGCCCTGGCGAGATTTATCTTGAAACGAGGTATCGTGGCGGCGCTGGTACGTTGGTTTGGATCTTTGAAGTGCCACCATCGCCGGGCGGGAGCTCGCTGTACGAGACGTGGTGGGACGCCACGACCGGCGACCTTTTGTATTCGATGGTGCTTCACGGCGGCACGCCGGAGAAGCCTTATCAAAACCCCAAGTATTTTACCGAGGTGAACGACGAGGTAATCAAACGCAACATCGACATGCTAATCAAGGATCGCGTTGCGGAGCTGGAGAAGAAGCGAGACGAACAGGGCGCGGGAAAACCCCCTCCGGCCAAGTAACCGCCGTGCGCGGTCGCGGATCGGACGACGACCGAGGGCGAAGCCGTGGGAGCGAACCGTTGTCTGCCGGACCGTCGTGTAGAACGCCCCTCTTGCCGCGGGATCCGATGAAACCTTGCCTTAACCCACTGCCATTTCACGCCTTAGAACGTGTTTTGAAATTCTCCCCTCTCCCTTTGGGAGAGGGGACGGGGGTGAGGGCGATTGCCGTTGTGGCCCGGCCAAGCCGACGTTTCTCGACACTGCTGCCCTCACCCTAACCCTCTCCCGGAGGGAGAGGGGACCTGTCACTCGCCATTTCAAAACACGTTCTTAGCGCCAAGCTGAAGGAAGCGGAAACGCCCCGGACCACCACGGGGCCGCAGGGCCGTAGTCGGTGGGAAACTGCTATTTCGCCGGTGCCACGAGCCGGGTATACTCCGCCGCGACTGGGGGGTGAAAAATCAGGCCCCAAAAACGCGGCAGGAGCAGTCATGAAGTATCTCAATGACGACTGTATCCAGGGACTTTCCGCCGACACGTTCCAGCAGCAGGGTCCCTACCCGTGGGTGAATATCCAAGGCACGTTGACCCCGCAAGGTTTCGAGAGCCTGCGCCAGACCCTTCCTGACATTTCGGCGTTCGAGCGCCGAGTCGGCCTGAAGCGCTCCCACGGCCAGGGCTACCATGACCGGTCGATCTTGCACTATCGCCAGGGCATGAAGCTGCCGGCCCCCTGGAGCGAATTCCTGGAAGAATTGCAGGGCGACGCCTACCGGTCTTTCCTCCGCCGCATGTTCTGCGCGCCGCAGAAGCGGCTCATTTTCACCTTTGAATGGTACTACGCCTGGCAGGGTTGCGGGGTCTCGCCGCACTGCGACGCCCGGCGCAAGGTGGGAACGCATATTTTCTATTTCAACACCGACGAAGATTGGGATCCGAATTGGGGAGGGGACGTCCTGATCCTGGACGACGACAAGCGTTTCCGGCGTCATTCGGGCCCGACGTTCGATCAACTGCGGGTGGCCGCCTCGCTGGACCCGCGGGGAAACGGCAGCCTGCTGTTCCAGCGGACGGCACATTCCTGGCACGGCGTGCGTCCGCTCCAGGCCCCGCCGGGCCACTTGCGAAAACTCTTCCTCGTCACCATCAACGAGCCGACGCTGCAAGTCTTGTGGCGGCGCGTTCGCGGCAAGGACGCCGACGGCTTTCCCCTGGCGCCGCTGGTGAGCTAGCGACGGATTCTCAGCATGGCCACACACGCCATCCGCAAAACGTCCCGCGCGGGGATCGGCTGCTCGGCTGTCGATCTCAACAACGTCCGCCACGTGCTGGCGGCGGCGGTTCCCGGCGCCGGCGGCACGCTCCGCCAGCAGGCCGTCGCTGCCCTGCGCACCATCGCCGCGGCGATGGAGCAGGAAAGCGCCGGCGGGTCGAATCGTCCACCAGGCGGTGTTCGTGGCCAACGTCGCAGACATCGACCAATGCCGGCGGATCATCGCCGATTTCTATGGCCCGGAGTTGCCCGCCACCAGTTACATCCCCCAGCCGCCGTGCGGCGGCAGGCTGCTGGGGATCGAGGCCCTGGGCGTGGGGCGCGGCAGGGGCGCGGTCGAGATCAGCCGCCTCAGCGAGCAGCTTGTGATCGCCCGGCACAACGGCATCGCCTGGGTGCACTGTGCCGAGGTCGTTCCCCAGAATCCCGCCGCCGGCGTCCACGACGCTGCGGCCAGTGCTTTCGGCCAGGTCCGCCGGCTGCTAGACGGCGCCGGCGTCCGCTTCGATCAGGTGATCCGCACGTGGCTCTATCTCGGCGGAATCACCGAGCATGACGGGCCCGCGCTGCGCTACCAGGAACTCAACCGGGCCCGCGACGATTTCTTCAAGGATGTTCGCTTCTTGGCCGGCCGCCGGCCGCCAGGCGGCGGCGGATCCGCTTATCCGGCGAGCACGGGCATTGGGACCCGTGGCCGCGGCCTCAGAATCAGTGCGATCGCATTGGCGACCGAGCGCAGCGACGTGATTGCCGTGCCGCTGGAGAACCCCGCTCAGACCGCGGCCTACGACTACTCGGCCTCCTACAGCCCGAATAGCCCGAAATTCTCGCGGGCGATGGCGCTGTCGTGCGGCGCCTACGCGACGATCTTCATTTCCGGCACCGCCAGCATCACCGACTCGGAGACCCGCCACGGCGGCGACGTGGTTGCGCAGACGCACCAGACCGTGGACAACATCGCCGCGCTGATCTCCGAGGAGAACCTTTGCCGCCACGGGTTGCCGGGACTGGGCACTTCCCTGGAGGGCCTGGGGCTGGCCCGCGTCTACATCAAGCGACAACAGGACTACGAGGCGGTCCACGCGGTCTGTCAGGGGCGGTTGGGCGAGTTGCCGACGATCTATGCCGTGGCCGACGTCTGCCGCCCGGATCTGTTGGTGGAGATCGAAGGCATCGCCTTTTCGTGCAAGTCCGCGACGCCGTTCCACGGACTGCGCGGCCCGCATTTTCGCCAGATGCAACCGGCGCCCTATTCCCGCAGCGGGCACAGTGCTGGCGGGGCTCGAGCTGGCCCCCCCGTTGCAAACGGGGGGCTTTTCTCGCCGGCGGAAACTTTCTGAAGGTCGCTGTAGCGCACCGTCAGTTCGAGCACCAGGTGGCGACGGGGGCGATCTTGGCCCGGACCGCCGCCGGGGCGTCGCTCTTCTCGGCCCGATCGACGATCAGCCACGACTGGATCGACACGCCGCCGGAGACGCTGATCACCCAGTTGCGTCCCTTCCGCAGGGCACTCGCCGTGCTGTCGATCTCCTTCGGCACCGCATACACGTCGGTCTTCAGGGCCTTGGGGTCCATCAGCACCGGCAGGCTGTTGCCCGCCTTGCCGGGCAGGTCTTCCTTCACGATCAGGGCCCCCACGATCGCCAGTTCCATGCAGTTGCGCAACTGGCCGAAGAGCGGGTCCGCCAGGGCCAGGGCATCGTACTGTCTGGTCATGTTGTCGGCCCATGTCTTGGCCGCCAGGTTGGCCTTGCCCGTGTGCTCGCGGCCGCCGTTGGCTGTGAGGAAATCCTCCTCGGTCATCGCCTTGACGCTGCCGCCCCGCAGCTCCCAAGAGAGCCCTTCCGCATCGCGGAGCAGCGAGTCGTATTTCGGCTCCAACCACCACCGCGGCGCCATGTTACGCATGCCCTGTGCCGCCGGCGTCGATCATCTGCAAATAGCTGGGCAAACCCGGAACCGGCGACTTTTCGAAGCCCATCGCCAGCCGCTTCATGTGATAGTCGGCCGACACCAGGACGCGGGCGAAGTGACTGGTCGCCGGCACGCCGCTGAAGGTGATGCGCTGACGGCCCAGCGTCTGCTCGAGGTTGTCCTTCGTGGTATCGGCGATGGTGTGCAGCGTCCTTACATAGCTCTGCAACTGGCGGAGGCCCTCGGCCGTCGGATCGATCGAGCAGGTGATGCCGCCGTGGGCGGCCTGCTGCGCCGTCCGCAACGCCACGGCCAAATCGTCCAGTTGCAACACCGGCCGTCCGCTCTTGACGCCCACGATGTAGCCGCGGCGGGGTTCGACCTTCCAGCCTTCGCCGGGTCCCACCAGCACGATGTCTTTCTGCTCGGGATACACCAGCACGTAGCGGACCTGCTGCAAGCCGCCGAGGAACTTGATGTCCTGCGGCAGGGGCTTGCCGGTCTTGGTGAACTCTTCGACGGCCGTTTCCAAGTGACGCAACGAGACCTTGCGCATTTCCGTGACCTCGCCGAAGGCGGCGGGGACTTTGTCCAAGCCGCGGCGCGGACCCGGATCAAATCGCCGTGGCCGTCCAGATCAACGTTGTCCAGCACGCCGTCGGCATTGATGGAAATGCCGCCGACCGCTTGCTGAACGGCCCCGTCAACGACCTGTGCCCTGAGCGGGGAGCCGACGGCCAAGACGGCCGCCGCCGCGACGGCCAACAGCCCGATCTGCAACGATGAGGGACCCCACGAGCGATGCTTTGTAACCATAACGCCACCTCCCCAAGTTCTGTACCATGCCCTTTCGGCAAGACGCTCACAGAAGTTCTAGCCTACCTCTGCGCAAGGTAAATAGCAAGCAGAATTGGATTCATACCACCCATCGGATGGGTCCAGACCCCGCCGATTCGCTCCGCCCGCAACGGGATTTCTTCGTGCCCGCGCCTTGCCGAGCCGCGCGGTGCTGAGCTAAGTTAAAGAGGATAGTAGCGCCTCCCCGTTTCCCATTGGCAGTCGCGTGTCTCAACTAGCCTATCTCGTCATTCGTGAAGGGGCCAAATGGAGCGACGTCTTCCGGCTCATCCCCGGACAGGCAGTCACCGTCGGTCGTGCGCCGACTAACCAGATCGTGCTCAAGGACGAGCGCTGCAGCCGCAACCACCTGGAGGTATTCGTTTCCGGCGGGCAATGGATGCTCCGCGACCTCGATAGCCGCAACGGCACGTTGGTGGGGACCCAGCGGGTGATGGGCGATTGGGCCTTGCAGCCGGGGGACATCGTTCGCATCGGCCGCTCGCAACTGGTCTTCGTGCACCGCCTGGCCGAGGCGTTCGCCGATTCCACGTCGGTGATGCGCCCGCTGGCGGATAAGGAGGGCACGGTCGCCGTCGGGGAGGAAGAGGACGCCAACGTGTTGGCCGGCCCGACCACGATCACCCACCGTCGCGGCCAGACGAGGTTCCTCGAGCCGGGCGAAGAAGACGTCAGCGGGGTCTCGAAGATCGGCCGCGCCGCCGCCCAACTCTGCCGGCTGGCTTTCGAGCTGGCCAAGGCCCCGGACCCGGCCACCGTGGCCGACCTGGCGCTGCGCGGCTTGGCCGAGGGGACGCAGACGGATGCCGGGGCCGTGTTGTTGTTGCCCAACGACTTTCGCGGCGCGCCGCGGGCCGAAAGCCTGGAAGTGGTGGCCTCCCAGAGTTCCACCGAGCGCTCGTACCATCAGATCGCCGCCGTGCTGGCCGCCACGGTTATGCGCGAGGGCGAGGCCGTGCTGGCGCGCAACGTGATGGGCGACAGCGCCCTGGGAAGCCGCGATAGCCAGGGAATCATCCATACCACCAGCGTCATCTGCGCGCCCATCCGCCGCGGCCGCAGAATCCTCGGCCTGATCCACCTCTATTCCACCGACGCCGCCCGCGTCCCCGATCCCGACGAGCTGGAGTTCACCCTCGCCGTCGCGGATACCGTGGCCGTGGCCCTGGAGAATCTCAAGCGCCGCCAGGAATTGGCCGAGAACCTCACCCAGGTCCGCACCGAAAACGTGCAGCTCCGCGAGCGGCTGGGCGTGCAAGGCCGCATGATCGGCCACAGCCCCGCCATTCAACAGGTCGCCGACGAGATCGGCCGGGCGGCGGCCAGCAACGCCACCGTGCTCATCCGCGGCGAGAGCGGGGTGGGCAAGGAGTTGGTCGCCCGCGCCGTCCACGATTCCAGTCCCCGCCGCGATCACGTCTTCGTCTGCTTGAACTGTGCGGCCCTGTCGGCCGAGTTGCTGGCCAGCGAGTTGTTCGGCCACGAACGGGGGGCCTTCACCGGGGCGACGGAGCGGAAGATCGGCAAGTTCGAGGCCGCCCACAAGGGCACCCTCATGCTCGACGAGATCGGCGAAATGAGCCCCGGCATCCAGGCCAAGTTCCTCCGCGTGCTGGAGGGGCATCCCTTCGAACGCGTCGGCGGCAGCAAGCCGGTAAACGTCGATGTTCGCGTCATCGCCGCCACCAATCGCGACCTGGAAAAGGACGTGGCCGAGGGGGTCTTCCGCCGCGACCTCTATTTCCGCCTGCGGGTGCTGGAAATCGTGGTGCCCGCCCTGCGAAAACGGCCCGAGGACATCCCCCTCTTGGCCGATTACTTCCTGCACAAGTACAACGCCGAGACGGGGCGGAAAATCCGCGGCTTCAGCGCCAACGCCAAGGAGCAGTTGCTGCACTACCTCTGGCCGGGCAATATCCGCGAGTTGAAGAACGTCATCGAGCGGGCGGTGGTCCTCTGCCGCGGCCAGGAAATCGACCAGGAGGACCTGCTGTTGACCAAGCTGGCCACCGCCGGCGACACGGCCGACGCCGCCGCCGCGGAGGAGGAATTCCTGCCCGCCTCCCTGGCCGACATCGAACGCCGCTATATCCTGGCGACGCTCAACCACACCGGCTGGAACAAGAGCCGCACCTCGAACATCCTCGGCATCGAGCGTTCCACGCTGGATCGCAAGATCCGCCGCTATGCGTTGGATGATGAGGCGGGCCGGACGCGCTGACGCGGCGCTTCGCAGCCGTTCAGGGGGTCACATTAGGCGCGAAGCGAGGGAGGAACGACGGCGAACCGTGGCGCAATGCACCCTCGCTTGCGCTTCGGGCTAGTGTCATGGGCGCCAAGATGGGGCCGTGAACGGTATCCGGAGCTTGCCGCGGCTCCGCATCAGGACTTCGCCGCGGTCTTCTTCTCGGCCACTTTCGCGTTCGCGGCGGCCCCGTCCGCCTCGTCGTTGGTGGCGATGCCCTCGTTGATGAACTGCTCGACGGCCTCCACGCTCTGACCGCCCACCAGCACCCACCGCCGCCAGCCCTTGGCCGTCTTGCGGAACATCACCAGTTCGGGCACCGGGCCGCCGCCGGTCAATTGGTCGGCCAACTCACGCTCCTGGTCGGGATTGACCATCGCAAAGGCCACCTTCCTCAGCAGGCCCCGCTGCCGGACTTGGGGAATGATGGTCTTCTTCATGACTTGGCACGGCGCGCACCATTCCGTGCTCACCATCACGACCATCGGCTTGCCAGTCGCCATCGTCGCCTGGTGGGCGGCTGCGTAGGTGTCGGCCTCGCCCGCTCCCAGTACCGTGCTGCACAACGTCACGAGGATCAAACCGGTCATCGAGGACTCCTTGATTTCCTTAGGGGGACATCAGGAAAAACCTGCGTGGTTTTCCCAGGTGTGCGAAAGGTTCTAGTTTAACCGCTGGCCGCGAATAAGCAAGCGATTGGGGCAAGAATTAACGATAAAATAGCCTGGGTATTTCCGTACCCCCTCCGGCATGAACAAACATGCGCAACAGCGGTACAATACCACTTGCCGTCCTCTTGACGGCAACCACTGAGGCGCAAGTGCTGATAGTTCAAAAACTTCCGCAGCCGGGCGGTTGAGTTGCCCACCGCTTGACCGATATAATCAAGAAGCGTGTTGCAAAGGCATCTTGCCTCGACCGCCGTAGCCGACGGAAGACTCCTGCTACCCGTATCGGAGGCCGGAGGCCGCCGCTGTAGGAATTCAGGTACGATCCGCTCCTCGTAACCGAGCAATCCGCGATGAAGCTCCGCATCGGCGTCATCGGTCTGGGCGAGGTGTGGCAACAACGCCATGCCCCGGCGCTGCGCATGCTGGCCGATCGCTTCGAGATTCGGGCGGTCTGCGACCAGGTGGGGCATCGGGCCGAACAAGCGGCCAGCGAGTTCAACGCCGCGGCCGTCGACGGCTATCACGCGCTGGCCCATCGTGAAGACCTGGACGCGGTGCTGATCCTCTCCCTGCAGTGGTATGGGGCGCTGCCGATCCTGGCGGCCTGCGAATCGGGCAAGGCCGTCTACTGCGCCGCCGGCATGGACCTGGACCTCGCCGAGGCGGAGTTGGTCAAGCAGCGGGTGGAGGAGGCGGGGATCGCCTTCATGGTGGAATTTCCCCGCCGCCATGCCCCCGCGACCTTGCGGCTGAAGGAACTCATCGCCACCCGCTTGGGTGCCCCGCGCTTGCTGTTTTGCCACCAGCGGTCCGTGGCCGACACGCCCCGCTCCGCGCCGCCGTACCACGGACAGCGGCCGTCCACGGCCCGCCACCTGGTGGAACTGGTCGATTGGTGCCGCTACGTGGTCGATCGCGATGCCCGCCGGGTCTTCGGCGTGATGCACGCCAGCCGCTCGGATCCGGGCCAGGAAGACTACCAGATGATGAGTCTGGATTTTTCCCCGCCGGAGACACCCGCCGACGGGCCGGTCGCCCAGATCAGTTGCGGCCGCTACATTCCCGCCGATTGGCAGGAGGCCATCACCTATCGGCCCTTGGCCGGCTTGCAAGTCTCCTGCGAGCGCGGCATCGCCTTTGTCGATCTCCCCACCACGCTGGTCTGGTTCGACGAAGCGGGCCGGCACCAAGAGTCGCTGGACAGCGAGCGTCCGGTCGCCGAACAGCTCCTGACGCAGTTTCATCGGGCGGTCACCGCCCTGGTCCGCAAGACCAGCGACCTGGAGGACGCCTATCGGGCGCTGCGGATCGTGCAGGAGGCCCGCCGCAGCTACCACGAGGGACGGCGCGTGGAACTGTAGGGCGGAACGGCGTTCCCGCGCCGTGGCTGCCCAGGAATCGGAAGCAAGAAAACCAGCGTCGCGGCGAGGTCACGGCGGGATGTTTCCCGCGCAAAGACGCCAAGCCGCAAAGGAAGAGGAGGTGAGGGGCGGATCGCCTTCCCGCCCCGTCCTTGGCCGCCCATAGGGTTGGCGATCCACCCTCTTGCGGAGGCGTTCGCCGCGTCTCATAATTGAAGTGTCGTATTCTATGGGGCCGCCGACGTTCGGGTGTGCCGAGCCGAGATCGCCGCCCGAGGGGATGATGAAGTTCGAGCTGGAGGAAAACAACAGAGGCGTTACTGACGAAGAACTGCTGGACGATATGCGCCGCTGCGCCCAGGCGATTGGAAGAGACACGATCACAACGGCTGAGTACGAGAGAATCGGGAAAGCCCACCCATGCACGATTAGACGAAGATTTGGATCGTGGCCTAAGGCGTTGGAACAAGCGGGCCTGCAACCAAGTTGGACGAAACACGGAGTCGCCGATGAGGAGCTTTTCGAGAACATCAGGTCATTATGGATAAGTCTCGGACGCCAGCCGAGAAAAGCCGAGGTAACAGCGGCTACCTCCCGCTTTGCGGGTTGCACATACGCAAGGCGATTCGGTTCATGGCCAAAAGCGCTCAAGCAATTTGTCGCGTGGGTCAACTCCGAGTCGCCGGAAGAACCGCAGCAAGAGGATAGCGAAACGAATCAGGGCTCGGCCGGATCAGCCGTTCAAGCAGAATCAGCGAAGCGCCGTACTCGGAGGGAAGTGTCCGATCGCCAACGATTCCGAATCCTCGTAAGGGATGGGTTCCGATGCAGGGCTTGCGGCGCCAGTCCGTTGACACAGGCTGGCGTTGAACTTCATGTAGATCACGTCTTGCCCTGGTCAAAAGGCGGTGAAACGACCGACGACAACCTCCTGACAAAGTGTAAGCAATGCAATTTGGGCAAGGGAAATGCGTTCAATGCCTGACAATGGTTAAGGAACGAAGGAACGATGATCCCGGGCTTCCGTGACGACGGCTACCTGCCGGAAGGACTGCACTTGGCGACCGAAGCGGAGGTCACATTCCGCTTCGGCTCTGGTACGCCGCACCGTCGTCGGCTGATCCTGAGGCTTCGGCGCTGGCTGGAATTGTCGCGGCTCACGCATGCACAACGTTTCTTATTGGACGGGAGCTTCGTTACGGCCAAGCAAGAGCCAGGCGACATCGACGCGGCCGTGCTTCTCGCGGGCGACTTCGAGCAGCAGATCGCGGACGGGTCGGACGCCGCGCTGGAACTCGAAGCAATGCTCTTGACGCGTCGGCCCGAAGAGATCTTTGCGGCAGAAGACGCGCGGGACTGGAACGACTGGGTAGAATTCTTCAGCAGAACCCGCGAAGCGGACGGGAGACGCAAAGGGCTCTTGGAGATCCATTTATGATTACAAACGCGGTCGAGTACGAAAAAGCCGAGGAAGAACTTCGGGACCTGGAAAGGCGTCTGGAGGTTCTTCAGAAGTCCACCCCGATTGGCTCCAAGGGATTCACGAAAGCGGGGATTCACAAGATGATTGCCCGCATTCACGAGGAACTAGCGGTCTTCGAGGGAAGTGAAGAGGCGCGCCGGCCACAGCCTCGCTGATTGTCCGGTCGTCGTGGTTCACCGAATCAGCGCATGCGCCGGAGATGTTCCAGGGCCTCTTTCTCTCCGTACCTTTGCGCCTTTGCGTCTCGGCGCCTTTGCGTGGAATGCTCGGAGCCATGCCCGTGGCTGCCGGGGCCTATTCCGGCTCGCCCAATTCCGCCAGCCAGGCGCGAATCTCGTTGTCGTATTCGCTGGCCAGGTCGCTCTTGATCAGTTGGCGATGGAAGCTGGCGGCGCCGTCCTTGACCAAGTCGGCCGCCTCGGCGCTGGGGAACCGCCGCATGGGGTCCGGCGCGATCAGGCCGCGGCAGAAGGCCATGAGCAGCTCGTTGCAGACGACCTCTTCGGGCAACAGCGAGGGCAGCTTCTGCGCCAAGGACCGCTTCGCTTCCAGCAACTCGCGGAGGGTGCTGAGCCCCGCGAAGGCGGGCACGCCGGCCAGCATCTCGATGAGCACGTAGCCGAGGCTGGCCAGGTCGCTCCGCGCGGTGGTCTCGTTGCCGTCGAGCACCTCGGGGGCGGCATAGGTGGGCGTGCAGGTCCGCCGCGGCGGCGGATTGCCCAGCTCGAAGGCCGAGCCGATATCGACGATCTTGGCGTTGCCGGTCCGCTTGATCATGATGTTCGAGGGCTTCAAGTCGCCGTGGACGATCCCCTCGCGGTGCAGGGCCGCCAAGGCCGCCAGGCACTCGCGGACGATGGCGATGGCCACGCCCGGCTTGATCCGCGGCTGCATCGGACCGGCGGTCACGACCACTTCGTTGATGTACTTCCAGCGTTTGGTGTTGACGCGGCGCTGGGCGCGGTCGAGCATTTCGCGGGTCAGCAAGCGCCCCAGGTCGTAGCCGTTGACCCATTCCATTTCCATCATGCGGATGCGGACGCGATCGACCCAGTTGTGGACGTCCAGGAGGTTGTCCTGCTGGATCTGGGCGACGTGGGCGGCGACCTGGGCCATGCGCCCCATCGCTTCGTCGTAGGCGCGATCGTCTTCGTAGCGTTCCGGCGAGAAGATCTTCAACGCCACCGGGAGCGTAAACTGGTCGGTCCCGCGCCGCTGGCTCAGATAGACCACTCCCTGGCCGCCGGAACCCAGCAGCCGCAGCAGTTGATGGTGCTCCGTCCAGCTCAGGCGCTTTTCGTCCAGCAGGGCCTGGTAGCGGGCCAGAACGTCCTCGCTGCAACGGGTCGCCTCGCGTCCGCCCCAGGTGCGCGTCCCGCTTCCTTCCAAGAAAGTCGTTGTGGCCATGGGCCGTCCCCGTCAATCGGCTGCCGGTGCGCGGTGATTTTCTGCCGCCATCTTAACGGCGCCGGCCGAGCGCCGTCCAGAGCGATCTTTGCGCCAGGAAAATAAATTTTTTGGGAAAAAGGCCGCGAGGGCCGGGAGAAGACAAAGATAAGCGGTCAAAACCACGCTTTTTCTGGCACGATCTCCAGAGACTTTCTACCGGCGAGAAAAGCCCCCCGTTTGCAACGGGGGGCGACATCCAGCGGCAAGAACTTGGTGGCAGAGGCACTACGGCTCGCAGGGCTCGCCCCAGAGCGGATAGCCGGCGCCGCGGATCGGAAAGCCCAACCGCTTGTCGACCAGATAGTTCACCAGCGGCAGACCCAACTGCCGCCGCTTCAGGTTGCGGCAGAACAGACGAGTCATGTTGTCGCTGCGCCAACTGCTCTGCCCGCCCACGTGGGGCGTGATGATCACTCCGGGGAGATCCCATAACCGGCTCGTCGCCGGCAAGGGCTCCTCGGCCGTGACGTCCATCACGGCGCCGGCCAGGCGTTTGCCTTCCAGGGCGGCAACCAAATCGGCCTCGACCACCAGCGGCCCCCGCGCCACGTTGACCAGCAACGCGGAGGGTTTCATCTTGGCCAACACGGCGGCGTCGATCATGCCCCGGGTACTATCGTTCAGCGGCAGCGCCAGCACCAGCACGTCGGCCTCGGACAACACGTCGGCAATTCGGTCGGCCGGCCAGAGCGATTCCACCTCGCCGGGCTTGTCGCTGGGAAACATGTCGGTGGCCAGGATGCGAGTCTGGAAGGGGGCCAGGAGTTGGGCCAATCGGCGTCCCACCCCGCCCAGGCCGATGATGCCCACCGTGCTCCGCGTCAGATCGCGGGTGGGCCGGCGAATGAACTCCTTCTGCTGCTGGGCGCGGAAATAGGTGGGCAGGCTGCGGCACCAGGCCGTGATCAGGGCAATGGTGTGCTCGGCCACCTGGTCCGCCAGCACGCCGGAGGCACTGGTCACGGCAATGTCCGACTGGATGACCGACGGCAGCAGGCAATGGTCCATGCCGGCGGCCGAGGACTGGATCCACCGCAGCCTTCCCTGCCGCACCACGCCGTCCCAGTCCACCGGCACCTTGGCATGGCCGCAGAACACGTCGGCGGCGAAGAGTTCCTCAGCGATGCGCTGCTGGCCGGCGTCGATAATCTCGGCCCCGGCGGGGGCGGCGGCGGCGATCTGCCGGATGTGCTTCGGCTCGACGGGATAGCAGAGGACGATCCGCATCATGGTCCCAATGGGGTATCCAGTCTTTGTCCGCGCAAGGGGGACAGTCCCATTTTCGCGGCGAAAACGTCTGTTTTTGAAGCAACGCCTTCCGCGCCGCGAAAATCGGGACAGTCCCCTGTGAACGCCTACGGGGATTGGTCCGCCACGCCTGGCGGCGGCCGGCCCGCGCGGGGGCGCCCGGCGGGCCTGGCGCCCCATATTACCCGAACCTGCCGGCTGGTGGTAGCGCGAGGAATAGGTTAAAATAAGAGGTTGTGTGAGCAACCGGCGGCTTTCCCCCACCTGGCGCGGTCCCATTGCTCTTGGTGTGTGTGCCCGCCCCTGGGCTGCGCGACCTACGATTTGGCGCTCGGCGCGATTTCGCCCGAGGGCCAAGGAGGTTTCCCCTGAATAACCAACGATTCCGGATCGGCTTGCTCACCGTGCTGCTGCTGGTGGCGTTGCGGTTGGGCCTGGGTTGTCACTTCCTCTACGAAGGCGTGTGGAAGATCAAGCATCATGACGAGTTCACGGCCGAGCCGTTCTTGACGCAGGCCAAGGGGCCCATGGCGGGCATGTTTTACGCCATGATCCCCGACATCGACGGCCGCAAGCGGCTGCAGGACGACCTGGTGGTCGTGGTGGACAAGAAGAGCGGCCAGAAGCACGTGGACAAGCCGCTGACCGATCGCTGGAACGCGATCCGCCAGAAATTCGTCGCTGCCCACGCGCCCGGCAAGAATGCGAGCGCGACGGTGAAAAGCGACTTCGAGGCCCTGACCGATGGCGCCCAGAAGGTCTATGAGCAACACGCGGGGGATGTGGAGCGATATCTGATCGACGCCAAGCCCGAAATCGACGCGCATTTCGCGGCCCTGGAGCGCTTCGAGAAGGGCGAACCCTCGCCGGTGCCCGCCGAAGCCCAAAAGGACGCCGCCGCCGCTCCCGCCAAGCCGGTGCCGGCCAAAGCCCAAAAAGACGCCGCCGCCGCTCCCCCGAAGCCGCAGAACGCCGCCTTCCAGAAGCAGCGGCGCTGGGAGAAGATGCAAGAGCTGCGCGGCGAAGTGAAGGTGTGGCTGACCGAGCTGGACACGCGCGAGCACGTCTACCGGCGCGCCCTGCAAGCGTTGGTCACCTCGAACGACCCGACCGAGCCGGGCGATCCGAAGGCCGAGTTCCAGCCCGACTGGTGGAATCCGCTGGCTTGGAGCCGCATCGAGCAGATCAATTTCGCGGTCACCTACGGCCTGACGGCGATCGGGCTGTGCCTGATGCTGGGGCTGTGCACGCGGCTGGCGGCCTTGGGCGGCGCGGCCTTCATGTGCTTCGTGGTGATGACGCAGCCGGCCTGGCCGGGGATCTATCCGCACGATCCCGCCGTGGTCGGCCACGCCCTGCTGATTAACAAGGACTTCATCGAGATGTTGGCGCTGTTGGTCGTGGCCAGCACGCCGGTGGGGCGCTGGGGCGGATTGGACTACTTCCTTTATCACCTGGTTATCAATCCGTTCCTCTCCAAGCGCGTAGGCCGAGGCAAGAAACTAAGGACGATAACGACGGGACCCGGGGACTGTCCCAATTTTCGTTCGACGAAAATGGGACTGTCCCCTTTCGAGACAGCGCTAAGGACGATAACGATGATGAATCTGACTCCGGAAGAACGTGCGGCGGGCCGGGCGAACTTCGCCGAGGTGACGCGCCGCGACTTCCTCAAGGCCGGCGTGGCGACCGGCGTCGTGGCCGGCGGCGGCCTGGGGGCCTTCTATTTCGGCTATGAGACGGCCATCGGCAAGCCCGTCCGCGTCGGCGTCATCGGCACCGGCGACGAAGGCAGCGTGCTCCTGGGCGCCATCAATCCGAACTTCATCGAGGTCCGCGCGATCGCCGACATTCGCCCCTACAACGTGTGGCGGGCCTTCTACGGCGATTACTCCAGCGAGGTGGCGATGGAAGCCCGCCCCGGACTGATGGCCAAGTACGGCTGGAAGACCAAAGCGGAGGCCGACAAACACGTCACCGTCTACGGCAGTTACCAGGATTTGATCGACAACGCCAAGCAGGACCAGATCGAAGCGGTGATCATCGCGCTGCCCTTGCACTTGCACGCCCCGGCCGCCATCGCCGCCATGCACGCCGGCTTGCACGTCATCACCGAAAAACTCATGGGCCACAGCGTTCACGAATGCAAGGAGATGGCCCGGGTGGCCAAGGTCCAAGATCGCATCCTGGCCACCGGCCACCAGCGGCACTACAACATCCTCTACGCCAACGCCATGGACACCATCCAGCGCGGCATCCTGGGCGAGTTGCACTATATCCGCGCCCAGTGGCATCGCAGCAACTTGCCCGGCAGGGATTCCTGGCAGCAGCCCTTGCCCGAGAAGGCCAAACCGAAAGACCTTCTGGCCAAGGAGTTGACCGCTCAGTTGCAGAGCGCCCGGCGCCAGTTGGCCGGCGCCAGCGGCGCGGCGGCCGACTTGTGGCGCGCCCGCGTCGACCAGGCCGAAGCGCAGATCGCCGACCAGATCCTGGCCGACCACGGCGCGACCCCGGCCGAGAAGTTTGGCTACGAGAGCAAACAGATCATGGACGCCGGCAGGGAGGTTTACGACCGGCCGGCCATCGAGGAGTTGATCCGCTGGCGGCTTTGGGACCGCACGGGCGCCGGCCTGATGGCCGAATTGGGCAGCCACCAGTTGGACGCCGCGAGCATCTTCATTTCGGCGATGCACAATGGCGAGAAGCAGCACCCGCTCAACGTGGTGGCGGCGGCCGACCGCCCGCTGTTTCCCCCGGACCGCGACGTGGAGGACCACGTCTTCTGCGTGATCGAGTTTCCTGGGCTGGACTATAACGCCAAGGATCCGTTTTTGAGCCAGAAGAAGATTTCCGTGCAGTATTCCTCGATCAACGGCAACGGTTTCGGCGGTTACGGCGAGATCGTCTTCGGCACCAAGGGGACGCTGATCCTGGAGAAGGAACAGGAGGTGATGCTGTTCCGCAACGCCTCGGCGGCCGCGAGCAAGCTTTCGGGCGGCAAGGCGGGCGGCCCCACGATGGACACCCAGGCCAGCGGTGCCCCGCCCGTGGCCAGCACAATCACGGTCTCCGGCGGCGGCGGTCCGACGATGGATACCCAGGCCAGCGGCCCGGGGCGCTCCAACGGCATCAGCCGCGGCTATGCCGAGGAGTTGGAGCACTGGGCCTGGTGCATTCGCAATCGGGACCCGGAGAACAAGCCGCGCTGCTATCCCGAGGTGGCGCTGGGCGACGCCGTGATTGCCCTGACGACCAACATGGCGGCCCGGGAAGGCCGGCGGATCGAGTTCCAGAAAGAGTGGTTCGACATCGAGCGCCCGGAAACGCCCGAGAACATCAAGCCCGACGTCACGCGCTACCGAGCCTAATGAAAGCTGGGAGATTCGTTTGATGAGTTTGAGTCTCAACGAGAAGGAAAAAGAGGTCGGGAAGGAAAACTTCCACGCGGCCATCGGCAGCAAGCTGGTGCGGCGCACGTTGCTGGAAGAGTCGATCCGCAAGGGCGTCGCCTCCAAGAACGGCCTGGGGCCCTTGTATTTCGGCTACGGCGCTTCGGTCCCCGAGCCGGTGCGGGTGGGCGTGATCGGCACCGGCGACGAGGGCAGCGTCTTGATCGGCGCGCTGAATCCCAACTACATCGCCGTCAAGGCAATCGCCGACATCCGCCCCTACAACGTCCACCGCGCCTTTCACGGCGATTACTTCACCGAGGCCAAGACCCGCCCCGGCTTGCTGGCCGTCTACAAGTGGAAGACGGAAGACGCCGCCCGCAAGGAAGTCAAGGTCTATGGCGATTACCGGGAATTGATCGAGCACGCCAAGGACGACAAGCTGGAAGCGGTGATTATCGCGCTGCCCTTGCACCTGCACGCCCCCGTGGCGATCGCCGCCATGCGGGCCGGCCTGCACGTCATCACCGAGAAGCTCATGGGCCACAGCGTCTGCCAGTGCAAGGAGATGGCCCTGACGGCCAAGCAGACCGATTTGCTGCTGGCCACCGGCCACCAGCGCCATTACAGCATCCTCTACGACAACGCCAAGAAATTGGTCCGCCAGGGGCTGCTGGGCGAGTTGCACTTCATCCGCGCCCAGTGGCACCGCGGCAATCTGCCCGGCCACAACAGTTGGCAGCCGCCGCTGCCGCCGGGCGTCAAAACGCTCGCCGAGGACAAGAACGCCAACAAGCTGGCCGACGATCTGACGAAATACCAGGCGGATCTGGCGGAGGCCGAAAAGAAGGATCGCCCCAACGTCAAAGAGGTCGAGAGACTCAAGGCCGAGATCGCCCAGAAGGAGGCCCAAATCGCCGACAGACTGGTCGACGCCAAAAAGTTTCGCTACGAGGATTTCCAACTCAAGGACGAAGACGGAACGGTCGTCTACAATCGCCCGGCGCTGGAAGAATTGATCCGCTGGCGGCTCTGGGACCGCACCGGCGCCGGCATGATGGCCGAGCTGGGGAGCCATCAACTCGATGCGGCCAGCATCTTCATCGCCGCCGTGCACAACGAAGTCAAGCAGCATCCGCTCACGGTGGCCGGCGCCGGCAACCGCCCGTTGTTCCCCCCGACCGCCAAATCGAAGATCACGTCTCCTGCATCTTCGAGTTTCCCGCCCCGGGCTACGACCCCAAGGACCCCATTGCGGCGCGGAAGAAGATCGGCGTCCAATATGCCTCGATCAACGGCAACGGCTTCGGCGGCTACGGCGAAACCGTGCTGGGAACGGAAGGCACCCTCATCCTGGAAGCCGAACATAACGTCATGCTCTACAAGGTCGCCAATACCGCCGGCAAGACGAAGGTGCTCTCGGGCAAGAAGAAAAAGGGCGAGCAGACCGCCCAGCCTACCCTCGAACTTTACGAAGAGGGCGATGAGGAATCGGCGGCCATCGCCCGGCTGGCCATGCTCCAGGCCGACCGCGGCTATGCCGAAGAACTCGAAGATTGGGCCTGGTGCATCCGCAACCGCGACCCGAAACACCTCCCCCGTTGCCATCCCGCCGTGGCCCTGGGCGACGCCGTGATCGCGCTGGTGGCCAACAAGGCCATCCGCCAGCAACGCCGCTACGAGTTCGAGCCCGCGTGGTTCAATCCCGACCGGCCGGAAACGCCCGAGGGCGACACGCCCGACCTCGGCAAGTACAAGTCTTAGAGCCCGCAGAACAGCAAGCTGGGGACTGTCCCAATTTTCGTGCGACGAAAATGGGACTGTCCCCTTGGAAACTCACATGCCACAACTGACCATCGAGGTTTCACACGCCCTGGGCCAGGCCGAGGCCGTTCGGCGGCTGCAAGAGCAGTTCAGCGTCGCCCAGGAGGCCTACCAGTCGCACATCAGCGACCTCCACCAAGAGTGGACCGACGGCACCTTGACCTTCGGCTTTCGCGCCGTTGGTCTGAACGTCTCGGGCACGATGGTCGTCGAGGAGGCGGCCGTCAAGCTCGACGCCCACCTGCCCCTGGCGGCGGTAATTTTCCGGGGCGTGATCGAGCAGCAGGTCCGCGCGGAACTGCAGCGCATACTCGCTTAGAGTACGCGATTGCCCCATCTTCGTTGGGGATAGTGGCCGGGCGGTGGGGCAGCCGCCGTAGGTTATGCTTCAGCATAACGCAACCTCTTATCCTGCAAGAAGTTATGCTAAAGCATAACCTGCCCGTTACCCAATAAAACTGGGATTCTCCCGCTCCGGGTCAAGTGGTATTATCCAAGTCGCCCGCAGATCGCTCCGAAGAATATAATGTAGAAACAAGCTGGGATGTGAACGACTGTTCTCTTGAGGAGGAATTGTGATGAAGGCCAGAAACGCGTTGCTGCTCCTGGGCGTCCTCGTGGCGGTCACGACCCTGCCGTGGTCTTCGGCCCAGGCGGGCGGAGTAAGGATCGGCATCGGGATCGGCGTTCCCTTCCCGGGGGTTTATTACGGAGGCCCGTATTACTATTCTCCGTATCCGTATGGCTACTATCCGCGTGCCTATCCGTACGGGTATCCTTATTATCCGTATCGGGTGTATGCGGCTCCCCCGCCTGCCTATGCGTATCCGCCGCCGCCGCCCGCCGCGTATGCGCAACCGGCGCCGACCTATGCTCAACCGGCGCCGACTTATGCGCAACCGGCGCCGGCGCCGCAGCAGTATTACTATCAGCCGCCGGCCACGTTGGCGCCTGCGCCGTCAGGCAACCAAGTACCGCCGCCGCCCCCGCCGAATCCGTAGTGCGTCGAGTGTGAGATCCGGCCCCGTCGCAGCCGGCCCAGACCCGTGCCAGGACCACGCAAAGCGTGGTGCCCGTGTCAGCCGTGCCGCAATCGACGAGGCCTGCCCAACTTCAGCACGGCTGACACAGCCGTGGCACGCGATGAATGGCGTGCTCCGGCAGGCCGGCAGATGGATGCCGCCAGCCGCCCGAGCAAGCCGGCGGCGGCGATGCCCAACAGCGTCAGCATGGAGGGCTCCGGCACCGCCTGGGTGACGCCTTCTGCCGACACGGCCGGCCCGGTGACGGCGCATTCGGCCGACACGGCCGGCGCCGCGACGGCGCTTTCCGCAACGCTTGGCAGCGACGCGGAAGCGGCGCCGAGCGATGCCGTCTCTGTCCGGAGACGATCCAGCAGAGCCGCGAGCCCCGTACTTTCGGCACTGTCGCCGTCGGCGGCCACAGCGGCCAGTCCGGCGTCGCTGACGTCGCCGGCAGTCGCAGGCGCCGAATCCCCCGCCAGCAAAACCCCCAACACAACCCAGCCGCCGCTCTGGATATCCAAGAGGCCCGTGCTGGGCATGGCGTCAGGGTTGGCGAAATCCAACGTGCCGCTGCTCACCGTGGTGCCGCCGCCGTAGGTGTCAACGCCGGTGAGGACCTGCATCCCGCTGCCGCTCACCAGCAAGGCGACCGTGCCGCTGCCATCCTCGATGGTCCCGCTGAAGGTGGTCGTGCCCGGTAAAGGCGCCAGCGCGAGCGTGGCCGCGCTGCCGGCCGATCGGTTGTCGATCAGACCGCTGCCGGAGAGTTGACCCACGGCGACGTTGAAGCCGTGTAGATCCAGTTCAGCGGGGCTGTTGACCGTGAGGCTGGCGGCGGTCGAGCCCAGGGCCAGCGTGTTGCCCACTTGCAGGGTGCCGCCGCTGAGCGTGCTGCCGCCGCTGTAGGCGTTGGCGCCAGTCAGGATCAGGTTGCCGGTCATTTGCACCAGGCTGCCGGTGCCGCTGACGGCGGACGCGAAGGTGTTGGCGCCCTGATTATCGAACTCCAAGACGCCGCTGTTGCTGACGTTGCCGCTGCCGCTGATCGATCCCGCGCTGCCGCCGCTGCCCACCTGCAAGGTGCCACCGCTGATGGTCGTCGCGCCGCGATAGGTGTTGCCGCCGGTCAGGATCAGGTCGCCGGTCATTTGCACCAGGCTGCCGGTGCCGCTGACGGCGGACGCGAAGGTGTTCGCGCCCTGATTATCAAATTCCAGGACGCCGCTATTGCTAAAGTTGCCGCTGCCGCTGATCGATCCCGCCGTGCTGCCGTTGCCCACCTGCAACGTGCCGCCGCTGATGGTCGTCGCGCCGCGATAGGTGTTGCTGCCAGTCAGGATCAGGTTGCCGGTCATTTGCACCAGGCTGCCGGTGCCGCTGACGGCGGACGCGAAGGTGTTGGCGCCCTGATTATCAAACTCCAGGACGCCGCTGTTGCTAAAGTTGCCGCTGCCGCTGATCGATCCGGCGCTGCCGCCGCTGCCCACCTGCAAGGTGCCACCGCTGATGGTCGTCGCGCCGCTGTAGGTGTTGCTGCCGGTCAGGACCAGGTCGCCGGTCATTTGCACCAGGCTGCCGGTGCCGCTGACGGCGGACGCGAAGGTCGTGCTGCCCGAATTATCGAAGGCCAGGACGCCGCTGTTGCTGACGCCGCTGGTGCTGCCGATCGATCCCGCGCTGCCGCCGCTTCCCACCTGCAGGGTGCCGCCGCTGATGGTCGTCGCGCCGCTGTAGGTGTTGCTGCCGGTCAGGACCAGGTCGCCGGTCATTTGCACCAGGCTGCCGGTGCCGCTGACGGCGGACGCGAAGGTCGTGCTGCCCGAATTATCAAAGGCCAGGACGCCGCTGTTGCTAAAGTTGCCGCTGCCGCTGATCGATCCCGCCGTGCTGCCGTTGCCCACCTGCAACGTGCCGCCGCTGATGGTCGTCGCGCCGCTGTAGGTGTTGCTGCCGGTCAGGATCAGGTCGCCGGTCATTTGCACGAGGCTGCCGGTGCCGCTGACGGCGGACGCGAAGGTCGCGCTGCCCGAATTATCGAAGGCCAGGACGCCGCTGTTGCTGACGCCGCTGGTGCTGCCGATCGATCCCGCGCTGCCGCCGCTTCCCACCTGCAGGGTGCCGCCGCTGATGGTCGTCGCGCCGCTGTAGGTATTGCTGCCGGCGAGGATTTGGGTGCCGGTGCCGGCCAGGGCCAGGGCGAGCCCGCCGCTGCCGTTTTGGATGACGCCGCTGAAGCTGGTCGTGCCCGCCGAAGGGGCCAGGGTGAGCGTCACCGTGCCGGTGGCGCTGCTGGTCACCGTGCCGCCGCCTCCGCTGCCGTCGGCCAGCGAGGCGATGGTCTGGTTGGCGATTAGTTGCAAGACGGCGCCATGGGCCAGTTGCACCGGGGTGGTGGCCGGCAGCAGGCCGGCCTGGAGCCCGGCCCAATAGATGGTCTGGATCTGGCTTGGGGTGAGCACGGCGTTGTACAGGTTGAAATCGTCCAGCGCCAGGCTCGAGTTGTCGCCGATGGTCAAGTAGTCGGTCGTATTGGTCATCAGCGCCGGCGTGCCGCTGTAGGCGACAGTGCCGGCCAGGTTGCCGTCCACGTAGATCGAAAAGCCCGTACTTTGCACCGTCGTAGTGACCAGGTGCCAGACGTTGGGGGTCATGTTGTAGTAGATGTCGGACTCGATGAGCCATTTGGCGCTGGAGCCGCCGGAGGGGATTTCGATGTAGAAATAGTTGTTGCCGGTGCCCGCCTGGTAGAACTCGTCGAACCCACCCGAGAAACCATTGGAGAAGTTGGCGTGTCGCGCGTTGATGAATTCGTTGTAGCCGCTGCTGGGCCCATAGATCCAAACGGAGTTGGTCCAGGCGGCGACGGTGGTGCTCAAGCTGGTGGAGTAGGGGACCTGGATGTACTGGTTGCCGGCGAATTGGACGGCCTGGTTGATGACGCCGCTGACGAAGCTGGCGCCGCTTTTTTCCATGGTGCCGTTGTTGCCGTGGCCGCTGGCATCGGCAAACGTCGTCCCGCTGGCGACCAGCCCCAGCGTGCCGTCCATGGTGAAATGGACGATGTTGGACGACAAGCTGAGGGGGGGAACCACGCCGGCCTGGAGCGTGCCGCTGCTGACCTGCGTCGGGCCGGTGTACGTGTTGCTGCCGTAGAGGGCCAGCACGCCGCCGCCCATTTGCGTCACGCCGCCGCTGCCGCTGATCGCGGGCGCGAAGATCACGTTGTTCGAGTGAGCGAAGGCCAGCGTGCCGTTGTCGACCACGCCGCCGCTGCCGTTGATCGATCCGCCGCCGCCGCCGCTGCCCAATTGCAGGGTGCCGGCGCTGATGGTCGTCAGTCCGCTGTAGGTGTTGCTGCCGGTAAGGACCTGCGTGCCGGCGCCGTTGAGGGTCAGGGCGGTTTGCGAGGCGCCGTCTTGGATGACGCCGCCGAAGGTCGTCGAGCCGGAGCTGGGCGCCAGAGTGAGAGTCGCGGCCAAGCCGCCGCTGTTGGTCACGATGCCCCCGCCGCCGGCCCCGTTGGCCAGCGAGGCGACGGTCTGCGAGAGACCGCCCAGGTCGAAGGCCGCGGCGCCGGCAATCACCAGCGGAGTCGCCGCCGGCAACTGGCCGTAGCTGGCCGGTCCGCCGCCCGTGTACAAAGCCGCGATCTGGCTCTGGCTGAGCACGCTGCCGAAAAGGCACACGTCGTCGATGGCGCCGTTCATATAGCCGTTGGCAATGCCGATCTCCAGGGCATCGCCCGCCGGCAGGAAGACCGGGGTGCTGCTCCAGGTGCTCGCGGCCTCCTGGACGCCGTCAAAATACATCGCGTAGCCCGTCGGGCTCACCGTATACGTGATCATGTTCCAGGCGCCGGGAGTCAACGTGACGGCGTAGTCGGCGCCTTCCTTAAACCAATTGTTCTGGTTGCCGATGCCGGAGTAGAACTCGTAGCTGGGCGAGTTATACGTGTACTCCACGTAGAAGCCGTTGTTGGGAGACCGCGTGGCGAGGATGCCGCAGACCTGGCTGGACCAGGAGCCGCCGTTTTGCGCCGGCAGCGCGGCAATGTTGACCCACAGGGAAAGCGTGTAGGTGCTCAGCGCCAGGGCGGAAGCATAGGGCACGTTGACGTAGGCCCCGTTGCCGGGGAGAGAGATGGCCTGGCCGAATTCCCCGCCGACCGAGGTGACGCCGCTGGTGGTGCCGCCGCCCGATTGCGACACGGTTCCATTAAAAGCCGCGCCGCCGGGGCTGGCATTGGGGACCGTAGCTCCGCTGGCGACTGGCCCCAGCGGAAGGTTCATGGGGTAGTAGACGGTCGGCACGGCGCTGCCGCCCGGGACGCCCATGGCCAGCGTGCCGGCGGAGACGGTGGTCGTGCCGGCGTAGGTGTTGTTGCCGGAGAGCGTCAGGACGCCGCCGCCGACCTTGGTCAGGCCGCCCAGGCCCGCCAGGCCGCCGGAATAAACCGTGCCGGCGGCGTTGCCGCCCACCTGGATCGTCACCGGGCTGCCGCCGGCGTCGGTCAGGGTGAGATTGCCGCTGCCGGAAAGTCCGCCAAAATTGAACGGACTGAGCCCCGTTCCGAAAACGAGGTCGCCGGCGGCGACGTTGACGGTGCTGTTCTGCACCGCGTTGGCATTGTTCAATTGCAGGCTGCCGCTGCTGGGCGTGGTGCTGCCGCTGAAGCTGTTGGCGCCGGAAAGGACCAGCAACCCGGAACCGCTTGTCGTAAGGTTGAAGACCCCGCCGACCGCGGCGGAGATCGTCAAGACGCTGCCGCTGGTGGTGCTGATCGCCAGGTTGCTGCCCAGCGTCAGCGGAGCGGAAATGAACTGGTTGCCGCCGCTGTCGGTCAAGGTGGCGGTGCCGGTGCCGCCGCTGGCCAGCGTCAGGCCGGAGCCGTTGCTGCCGGCCAGCGTGTAGCTGCCGCCGCCGGGGTTATTGAAGGTCAAGGCGCCCACGCTGACGTTGCCGGCGTCGATGGTCACGGTCGCCGGACTGCCGCCGATGACGGCGCCGAAGGTGGCCGTGTCACCCTCGATGGCCGGCGTGACGCCGCCGGACCAATTGGTCCCGGCCGACGTATCCCAGACGCCGCTGCCGGCGACCTTCCAGTTGGCGCCGAGCGTCGCGCGCAGGTCCAGGTCGAGGCTGCCGCCGCTGACGCTGAAGTGATAATTGGGCGCCCCCAGGCCGCTGCCGGCGATCGTCCAGCCGCTGAAGCCGTTGGAGCCGTCGCTCAGGGTGCCGGCGGCAAAGGTGGCCAGCAGGTAGCTGGGGGCAGAGCCCCAACTGCCGCCAGGCGTGATGTTCCAGGTGACGCTGGGGCTCAGGGTCAACGGGCCGCTGAGCGACAGCAGGCTGTTGCCGCCGGCAGCCGCGCCCAGCGTGTAGTCGAAAACGCTGCCGCTGTTGAGCGTCAGGGAAGTCGCCGTCATGGTGCCGCTGGGGGCCAGCGTGCCGCCGGAGCTTATCCTCAGATTGCCCACGCTGCCGTCCCCGCTCAAGGTGGCGGCGCCCAGGGCCACGTTGCCGCTGGCCAACAGCGAGCCGTTGACGGTCAACGTGCCGCCGCTGACGGTGGTGCCGCCGCCGTAGGTGTTGGCGCCGGAAAGCACCAGCGCGCCGGCGCCCACCTTCGACAGGGCGATCGTGCCGTTGGTGTTTTGAATCACGCCGCTCAGCGTGCCGCCGGCGTTGCCGTTGCCCACGGTCAGCGTGCAGGTGGTGGCGGCGGCCAGGTCGTCGATGGTGCCGCCGCCGGAAAGTCCCCCCACGCCGATGCTGTTGCCCTCGGTGTCCAGCAGGCCCGCGCCGCCCAGCGTCAGGCCGTTGCTGCTCAAGCCGGTGGCCGTGGGGCTGCCCGCCTGCAAGGTGCCGCCGTTGATCGTGGTGCCGCCGCCGTAGGTGTTGGCGCCGTACAGCAGCAACACGCCGCCGCCGTTCTGCGTCAGGCTGTAGTTATGGCCGCTGTCGGCGATCACGCCGCCGACGCACAGGGTGCCGGAATTGACCGTCACGGTGCGGTTGCTGTAAAGGTTGACGTTGCCGTAGCCGAGATCGAGGCTGTTGGTGCCGCCGGAGAAGGCGAAATTGGCGTTCCAGCCCTCCGCGGTAATGGTCGAGAGCACGATCGCTCCCGTGCTGGTGTTGGCGATGGTGCCGCCGTCGATGGTGAAGCCGCCGGTGCCCAGGGCCTGAGCGTTGTTGATGTTGAGTTGCCCGGCGGAAAGCGTGGTGCCCTCGTTGTACGTGTTCGAGCCGGAGAGCGTCAAAGTCCCCGCGCCCGACTTGATCAGGAAGGAGCTGCCGCTCAGGACGCCGCCGATGGTGAGGTTGTTTTGCGTGACCGTCACCGACAGGTTGTTGCTCAGCGTGATGGCGGCGGTGCTGAGATTGAGGTCGCTGGGACCGACGAAGGCGAAATTGCCGTTCCAGTTCTCCGCCGGCGTGGTGGAAAGCGTGATGGCGCTGCCCGATGCGTTGCCGATGCTGCCCCCGGTGATGGTGAAGCCGCCGGTGCCCAGGGCCTGGGCGTTGTCGATGTTGAGCAGCCCGGCGGAAAGCGTGGTGCCGCCGCTGTAGGTGTCGGCGCCGGCCAACGTCAGCGTGCCCGCGCCCGCCTTCGTCAAGCTGTGCGCTGCCGCTGATGGCGCCGCCGACGGTGAGGTTGTTGCTGGTGACGGTCACCGTGGGGCTGACGCTGAGGGTGACGGCGCCGCTGCCGAGATTCAGATCGTTGGGACCGACGAACGCGAAATTCCCGCTCCAGGTCTGGACGTTGTTGCTGAGCGTGAGGGCACTGCCAGAGGTGTTGCCGATGCTGCCGCCGGAAATGGTGAGGCGGCCGCTGCCCAGGGCGTGGGCGTTGCCGATATCGAGCAGTCCGGCGGAAAGCGTGGTGCCGCCGCTGTAGGTGTCGGAATCGGAAAGGACCAGCGTGCCGGTGCCGCCGCTCTCCGTAAGGCTGAAGGCCCCGCTGATCCTGCCGGAAATCGTCAACATGCTGCCGGCAGTGGTGCTGACCGCCAGGTTGCTGCCCAACACCACCGGCGCGGTAATGAACTGGCTGCCGCCGCTGTTGCTCAAGGTGGCAGCGATCCCGGTGGTGCCGCTGGCCAATGTCAGCGTATAGCTGCTATTGGCGGCAATCGTGTAGCTGCCGCCGCCGGGGTTGTCGAAAGTCAACGTGCCCACGGCGACGTTGCCGGTATCGATGGTCACGGTCGCCGAAGTGCTGCCGATGATGGCGCCGAAGTTGGCCGTATCGCCCGACTTGGACGGCGTGAGGCCGCTGTCCCAATTGGCCCCGCTGGACGTATCCCAGGCGCCGCTGCCGGCGACGTTCCAGTTGGCCACCGTCGCGGCCGCCGGGGTCACGCCGGGGCTGGCGATGCCGTCGCCATTGACGCCGCCAAAAACAACTCCGTCGATGCCCAGCGCGGTGCCGCCGCTGACGTTGAGCGAACCGCCCGTGACGCTCGATGTGCCGCCGGCGGCAGCGGGGTCCCCGGACACGGCTTGCCCGCGCGCGGCCGGCGCCGCCAGCGCCAAGGCTTGGGCAAGGACCGCGACGAGCAGCGCCAGCGATCGCGTGTGTCTCACGGCGTTTCTCATCTGTTGCATTTTCGACGTTTCGCAAAGCGCCGGCTGGGCGGTGAATTGAACCGAAAAGAAAAGGAAAAAGCATCCCGGGCTGTCGAGGAAAACCTTGTGGCCCCCTAGCTCAACAACCCGGCCAGGGCCACAACCACAAGCTCCTCCGTGGCGGCCGGCCTCCCGGCCGGATCCCGTCTGCCGCGTCCGTGGGCCGGTCCCGAAACAGGCATCGCTTCCCACGCCGAGGATCCGGCCGGACGCGATTGCAACACCGCGTCGTGGGCGCGGATCTCCACGGCAGTCCGGGCGACCTCGCTGCCGCCGCTATCGGCGCGGGGAGTAGCCCAGCCCTCGATTGCAGCCAACGAGGGCCCGGCGGCGGCCAGCAACGGCGCGGCCGGCAACGCCGCGACCGGCGACTCCGGCGCCCAAACCGGCTGCAGGACGGCTTCCTTTGCCGACGATTCCGCCGCCGGCAAAGCCGTGGGCCTCGCCGCGGCGCTGGCGCCGCTCGAAGGCGTCTCGGGCGCGCCCAGGGCCGGCGTGTCTGCCGGCTGCGACGTGCCGCCCGTGGCGGCGCCGACGCCGGAATCATCCGAGCTGACGATCACGTCTTGCTCCGAGTTGACCAGGTCCCCATCGCAGGCGTAGTCGTTGGCCGTGTTCCCCTCGCCGCCGCCGGAGACCACCGCCGTGGTGCTGACAAAACCCGGTGCGCCGGAAGCCACGTTCACCGTCAGCGTCAGGTCCGAATAGCTGGCGCCGGCGGCCAGGGCGTCGCTGCGGGTCGCCGTTGCGCTGCCGGCCGTCAGGCCCGTCACCGTCCAGCCGCTGCCGCTGGCTGCCATGATCGTCAGCCCCGTCGACACGTTGGCCGTCAGGGTCAGGGTGCCGATGGACGCCGCCAGGCCGGAATTGGACACCGTCAGGAAATAGCTATCGCCAACGTCGCCGGCAGAGACGGCCCCGCCGCCGGAATCGCCGATGTCGACGACCATGTCGGGCTGCGGGGGCGCCAGCGCCGGTATCAGCACGTTGGCAATGGGCGTGCCGATGCCCGTGACCATGTCGTAGCCGGGTCCGGCCGCATCGCCGTTGTTCCCGCTGGTGATGTCGTGGAAGTAACCGCCCGTGTACGGGTTGGACAGGCCGTAGAGGGTTGCCAGGGCCGTCGGGGCCGTCAGCAGAGGGACCTGCTCGATGGCGCGGAACTGGTCGGCAATGGCGATCAAGCCGGCCCAGCAAGGACAGGCCAGGCTGGTGCCGCCGGTCTGTATCCACGAGCTGCCGGGATCATCGTAGGAATCGTAGACGGCCACGCCCGAGCCGGGATTGGCGTCGAAGGACACGTCGGGGATCTCCCGGTCCCCGGAAGTCTGCACCGAGTCTTGATAACTCGGCTGCGATTCATATTGGCTCTTGCCGCCGCCGCTGTCGTTCCAGCCGACTTCGCTTGCCCAAGTGCCGTTGGCGTTGAGGGTCAGGGTGGTGCCGCCGACGGCGATGACGTTGGGCGAGAAGGCCGGATAGCCGCCCGGCACGCCCGTGTCCCCGGTCGCCGCCAGGAAGGTGATGTTCGCGTGACCGCTGGGCGTCGTGAAGTACGTCGTGTCGTACGAATGATCGCTGCTGGAATCGGTGCTGGTCCAACTCATCGAGACCACCGACACGCCGGACCATGAGCGCACCGTGCTGACGGCCGTAAAGATGCCCGTCGTTTTGGCCTCGAAAAGGATAATGTTCGCCTCGGGGGCGATTGCATGGGCCCATTCCACGTCCAGCGAGATTTCGATGCCCCAGTTGCTGTCGGAGGGCGCGTTCCCAGGCAGCGACGTGCCGCCGGTCTGGTTGAGGACCTGCAACGTCGGGCCGCCGGCGACGTTGAATTTCTGCAAACCGAACTGGCTGTTGAACGCCGCCACGTCGCTGACGATATTGGGCTGGTTGTACTCGTCGATGATGGCAATGGTCTGACCCCTGCCATTGCCCACCACCGAGCCGATCTCGATGGAGTTGATCCCGTAGGCCGCGCGGATCTGCGCGGGGGTGAAACCGCAACCGGCCGGGGTGTTCGCGCCCGGCGTCACCGTCGAGCCCTCCGCCCCGCTGCCCTGGTCGGGATGGTAGAGGATGACGTTGGTTACGGGGGCGCCGTCCAGCAGCGTCCGCGGCTCTAATGCCTCGAGGCGCAGCAGCCGGTACTTCCCACCGTCCCTTGCCATCAGGTTGCCCCTTCCCTAGCTTCGATTTTCCAGGCCTTTTACCACACCCTCATTATCCACAAAACGCACTTTTCGTCAAGAAAAAAGTAGTATAAATGCGGTATCCCATATCCCCGCCCCAAGATGCAGGTCTTTCCTGCGAGCCCCGGGGCACAAAGCCTCGCTGTTATGCACCCGTCGTGACGAGTAGCAGGCGTTCGCCCCGAAGGGGCGCCATAGAATAGCCCAGGGTTGCCGCGCAGCGGCTACCCTGGGCTTCGGCCGGCGAGAAATCGAAAACCCCAACGGGGTTTCGTTTCGCGGAACGTCCGCGCAACCCCGGTGGGGTTGAGGACGAAGGTGCTCCGTCGCCCCAGGGTAGCCGCTGCGCGGCAACCCTGGGTTGGATTATCACAGCCCCTTCGGGGCGGGGCCATTTCCAGAAGCAACGACTCGCGTGTAACCGCGAGGACGATAGGCGCGGGGATAACGTCAACTCATCGCCTGGCGCCGAACCGCTTACAGGTAGTCCTGGTAGAGCGGCTTGATGACCAATTCGGGCACGACCACGTTGCGGGGCAAGCGGGCGAGGGCCACGATGCACTGGCCGATGTCCGCCGGCTGCACCATGCGGGCCTTCTGCTCGGCCGGCACCGGGACCGGCCGTTGCTCGAGGATGGGCGTGTTCACCTCGCCGGGATGGATGCTGGTGATGCGGACGCCGTGGCCGCGCTGTTCCTGGCCGACGGCCAAGGCCAGCGCGGCCGCCGCGAACTTCGACGCGCAGTAGGCCGCGCCCGCCACCGGCCAGGCCCGCTTGCCCGACATCGAGCAGATGCTGACGATCAGTCCGTCGCCCCGCTGCCGCATGCCCGGCAACACCGCGTGCAGGACGTTGTAAAGGCCGGCGCAGTTGACGGCCATGATGCGGTCGAAGTCGGCCGGATCGAGTTCGGCCATGGATCGCTTCAGGACGTTGATGCCGGCCGCGTGGACAACGATGTCCAGGGGGCCGAGTTGCTCGACGGCCCAGGCGACCAGGCCGGCAACGTCGCCGCGATCGGTGACGTCGCACGCCCGGCACAAGATCGGCGGCTGGCCGGCGTAGGCGGCGGCCGCCCGCTGGAGCCGATCGCGGTCGAGGTCGCTGATGGCCACGCGGCATCCCTCGCGCACGAGCGCCTCCGCGGCGCCCAGTCCGATCCCGCCGCCGCCGCCGGTGATCAAGGCCGTCTTTCCGTTTAAGTCCATGGCCGGAATATCCACTGAGGGAACGGGGGTTCAGTCCAAACCGATGCGCGAGGGAAACTCGGGGCAACCGCGCGCTCCGGGCCGCAGGCGAAACAAGCGGCCGGAGTATTGATCGACCGCCGAGTCGTCCGTGGCGGCGGTCACGTACAGGTCGCCCAGTTCGGCACCGCCGAAGGCGAGGGAAGTGATTCGCCCGGTGGGCAGGGCGATCTCGCGCCGCACCGCGCCGTCGGGCCCGTAGCAGGTCACGCAGAAGCCGTTCCACACGGCCGACCAGACGTTGCCGGCGGCGTCGACCGTCATGCCGTCGGGCAAGGCGGGCGGCCCACGACGGACAAACGGCCGCCGGCCGCTGAGCTGGCCGCCCGCCGCATCGTAGTCGAACAGCCAGATCGTGTTGGCCAACGATTCCGTGAAATAGAGTTGGCGGCAGTCGAGCGTGAAGCCCATGCCGTTGGCGCAGGCAACGTCGTCGAGCAAGACGCAATAGGAGCCGTCGGTGTCGATGCGGTAGAGCCGGCCGCGGCCGTCGGGGTCCATCGTGCCGCAATAGACCCGCCCCTGCGGATCGGCGATGCAGTCGTTGAAGCGCGTGCCGCTCTCGGCGGGGATCGCGTCGATCACCACGCCGCTGAGTTGGCCCGCCCGCCACGTCTCGACGCGGCCGCGATCGCGCAGCAGCAGCAGCGAGCCGTCGGCCTGGTAAGCCAGGCCGCCGATGGGCCGTCCCGAGACGACCAGCTCGCAGCGGCCGCCGGCGGGCTCGTAGCGGTAGAGCTTGCCCGCGTCGATGTCGACCCAATAGAGGCACTGCTCGACCGGGTGCCACAGCGCCCCTTCGCCCAGCCGGCAGGCCACGTCGCCGACGACTTCATATTCCATGGAGAAACTCCTGCGGTCAGATTAACGCGTGGGGGAAAAGACCAGGCCGGAGAACGTCAGCGTCACCGCGACGATGGCGATCACGAACAGCGCCCACCAGAGCACGACGCTCTTGTACCAGCGGTCGCCGAGGTCTTCGAACAGGTCCAGGCGCCGCCAGTTGACGGTCATCTCGTCGGAGACTTGCTCGGCGCACGGGCGGGCCGACAGCAGGCTGACCACGATGGCCACCACCATGGTCACGCCCCAGGTGACCCCGGCCTGGTTGGCAAAGGGATCGAGCCAGTGGATGTGGACGGGCACGTAAATGACGTAGAGTTTCTGCGCCACTGCCGTGACGAACCCGGCCGCCAGGGCGGTCATGGCGCCGGGTGCATTGATGCGCCGCGACACCAGGCCCAAGAGGAACACGGCGGCGAACGGCGGCGCGAAGAAGGCGTTCATCGTCTGCATGTATTCGAAGAGACTCCCCTTCAGGCCGGCAATCATCCAGGCCAGGCCGATCCCCGACAGCAGCGTCACCGTCGAGGTGGCCATGCCGACGCGGACCAGTTCCCGCTCGCCGGCGGCCCGGCGGAACCAGCGGTGGTAGATATCGAGCGTGAAGATGGTGGCCGTCGAGTTGAGCACGGAGTTGATGGTCGACTGGATGGCCGCGAAGAGGGCCGCTAGGAACAGCCCCCGCAGCCCCGCCGGCACCACGGTCCGCAGCAGATAGATGTAGGTCTGGTCGGCTTCCGGCTTGACCTTGTCCCACGACTGCAGCATGACTTGCGGATTCATGGCGAAGTAGATCAGTCCCGGGATGGTGACGATCAAGGGCAGGATGACCTTGAGGAAACCGGCAAAGACCATCCCCATGCGGGCGTGGTAGCTGTTCTTGGCCGCCAGCACCCGCTGGATCATGAACTGGTTCAGGGCGTTATACCAGATGCCCACGGAGATCACCAACAGGATCAATCCCGACCAGGGGACGAGGGGATGGTCGGAGGGCTGGAAGACGGAGAGCCGGTTGTAGGAGTGGGCCGAGGTCATGTGGGAAAGCGTATGGTGGACGGCCTCCGCCCACTGGCCGGAGGCGGCCTGGTTGCGCTCGAGCATCACCTGGAAGCCGTGGATGACGCCGCCTCCGTGACCCAGGGCGGCCAGGCCCAGTAGCGTGACGGCCAGGCCGCCGCCGAGTTTCACCACGACCATGAAGGTATCGGTCCAGGCGACCGACGACAGGCCGCCGTAGATTGCCCAAACGCCGGACACCAGGCCCAGGACGAAAATGGTGTTGAAAATGTCCCAGCCGAAGAGGTTGTGCAGGACCAGGCCGCCGCCATAGAGCGGCCCGGCCAGGAAGACCATGACATTCGTGACGATGGTGATGATCGCGAAGATCTGCCGAATGCCGCGCCCGTAGCGGCGCTCGAGGAATTCGGGAATGGTGAACACGCGGGAGGCCAGCAGGAAGGGAATGAACAGCCAGATCAAGAACGAGAAGGTGAAGACGTTGGCCCACTCGTACATCGCCACGCAGATGCCGTAGACGCAGGCCGAGCCGATCATGCCGATGAAGTGCTCGGTGCTGATGTTGGCGGCCACGAACGAGCTGCCGACGACGTACCAGGGCAAGCGTTTACCGGCCAGAAAGTAGTCCTTGCTGCTGGCCCGCTCCTTGCGCCCGGCGAAGTAGCCGATCAGCGAGAGGATGGCCAGGAAGGCGCCGCAGGCCACGTAGTCCCAGGGACTCAAGGCCATGGCGCCGGAGGCGGCGCCGGATGGTTGCATCGTACTGGCCAAAATCATGGCTGTTGTCCCCGCTTGCTAGGCTTATTGCATCTTGGCAGAATAGTCACCGCCTCCACGGTCGTCAACACTCGCCCTAACGCCGCGCGGTCATGTCCAGCATCGTAGGGTGGGTCGAGCACAGCGAGCCCCACCATCATTTCTCGCGGTTTCTGGTGGGGCTCGCTGCGCTCGACCCACCCTACATTTGTCTTCGTAACAACTATTAACGCCGCGAGGGCCGCGCAATCTGGTCCAACGCCTGCCGCAGGCTGCTCTCGATCAGGTCGCACATCAGGTCGATGTCGGCCGGCTGGGCAATCAAGGCGGGGCAGACGGCGAACCAGTCGGGATCGACGCGCAGAATCAGCCCGTTTTCCAGGGCCGTCCGCTTCAGCGCCACGCCCAGCTTGCGATCCGCCGGGAAGGGCCGCCGGCCGGCCGGGTCCTCCGCCAGCTCGACCCCCCAGAGCACGCCCCGGCCGCGGACCTCGCGGATCACCCCGTATCGCTCCAGTTGCCGCAGCCGCGCGGAGAGCTGCTCGCCCAGCCGCCGGGCATGGCCGCACAGGTCACGCTCCACGATCTCGTCGATCACCGCCATGCCGACGGCCGCCGCCAACGGATTGCCCGCAAACGTGTTCCCATGGGCGAACTGGACCTCGGCGGCCCCGGGGCCCAGGAAGGCCGCACCCATGTCCTCCCGCGCGATCATCGATCCCAGGGGAATCGCCCCGCTGGAAAGCCCCTTGCCCGAGCAGATGATGTCCGGACAGGCATTGAACGCCTGGGCGGCGAACATCGCCCCCGTGCGGCCGAAGCCCGTGATGACCTCGTCGTAGATCAATATCACGTTGTGACGGCGGCAGGCGGCGGCGACCATCTGCAAAAACTCGTCAGTCGGCGTGGCCAGGCCGGCCGTGTTCGAGAATGGGCTCGACGATCACGGCGGCCACGGTCTCCGGGTCCTCGGCGACGATGCAATCCTCCAGCGCGGCGGCGGCGAAGCGGTTGGCCTCGTCCCAGGAGGCGAAGCGGTCGCGGTAATGCAGCGGCAGAAAGCACTTGACGAAGCCGGCCATCTGCGGCTCGAACTTCGACTTCCGCTTGCCCGTGCCGCTGGCCCCCATGGCGCCGAACGTGCTGCCGTGATAGCCGCCGTAGAAGCTGACGACCTTGTACTTGCCGGGCTGGCCGGTCTGCTTGAAATACTGGCGGACGAACTTCAAGGCGGATTCGACCGATTCCGACCCGCCGCTATAGGGCTTGACGAATCGGAGCGTTCCGGGGGCGACCGAGCCGAGCTTCTCGACGAAATCCAAGGCCACGTCGCTGATGCCGTGCAGCGGCGGCGCGAAGGTCATCCGTTCCATTTGCCGCTGCATGGCGGCCATCACGCGGGGATGGCGGTGCCCGAGCACGGCCACGAAAATGCCGCCGATGCCGTCGAAGTAGCGCTTGCCCTCGATGTCCCAATAATAGAGCCCCTCGGCCCGCTCGAACACCAGCGGATGGCGGAGGAATTCCTCCGTCTGCTGGTAATCGAGGAAGGTCCGTTTCAAGAGTTCCCGGCAGCGCGGCGATAACGTCATGGCAAGGCCTCGATCAATTGGGTGCACGTTTCGATGAGCTTTTCCAGGCAGCCGGCCTGAAACAGCGCGGTTTCGACTTGGTAAGACGGCCGGGCGTAGTCGGCCGCCGGGGGCAAGTAGTTGTAATGGCCGTTGACGATGTTCACCACCGCCACGGCGCGCGTGGGGAAACGCCGCCGCAAGTCCACCTGCATGGCGCTATGGGCTTCGGCCGGCACGCCGATTACCAGGGCGTCGCCCAGCCGCCAGATCCAAAGCGGCAGGCGGAACGTGGGCCCGTCGCCCAGGCCCCGCCGCAGGTAATAGCGCCGCCGCAGGCGTTCGGCGGCGGCGCGATCCTGGCAGTGTTGCAATTCGGCTGCGATTGCCTCCGCCGGCGGCAAGTCCTTCAGCGGCAACTCGACGCTTCCTTCCACCGCCTGGAGATCGCGGCACGGCCGTATCGCCGTCTCCTCCCAGATGGCCAGCGTGGCCCCCGAGTCGACCGCCCCGGCGAAGCGGAGTCCCTTGCCCGGCGGCAGCATCCCCTCCAGCGCCGACAGCGCAGCATAACCGAGCTGGCGGCCGTTGGCGTCGGCCACGGCGGTGCGATCGTCGTATCCCCGCCGCGGCCCCAGCTCGCCGGCCGCCCCCAGCAGGAACAGGCACGGCCCGGCGCCGGTGGCCTGCTCGACCGTTTCGCGCATCGCGCCCGACATAGTCGGGCGAAATCCGCCGATTGCCTCCGCCCAGGCTCGTCGGATGACAGGCATAATTGACCAACGTGGCCACCGGGGCGCCGTCGTCGCCGGTGATGCGGCCGACCAGCAGGGTGTCGTCGGCCGGCCGCTCGGGATTGTAGCCGCAGAGGATCCGCCCGCCGCCGGGCTCGACCAGGTCGCGGTTGCGGGCCAGGTCGCAGCGGCCGGTCGTCCAGGTGAGCGTGGCCGGGCACGCCCGCGCCAACGCCTCTGCCACGGCGGCGGCCACCGCCGCGCGGACGGCATCGAGGTAGGGGCGAATCAGCGCCCCGCCCGGCTGGTCGCCGTATTGCAGCGAGACGGAGGGGCCGGAATGGGTGTGTACGAGGTGAACCATCAGCCGCGCCCGCTCCAGCTTCAGCGTCTCCAGCAGATGACCGCGCAGGAACCATTCGTCGTCGGCCGAGATCCACCAGCCCAAATCCAGGCCGGCCAAGACCAGCGGCGGGCCGCCGTCGGCGTGCTGGAAACTGATCGCGGTCGCCAGCAGCGGTCGATGGACCGCCTCGGCCACGTCGTGGACGGCGCAACCCCACATTCGCGAGTAGATGCCCAGCGGCGGCGTCATGTCGCGCCGGCCGGCGCCGATCCGCCCGCGGAACGAAGGCTCTCGCACGTCGAGAGACGATTCACTTCTCATCGCGCGCTCGCGTAGTTGCCGTCACCAAGGAAAGCCCGCCGTCGCACAACAGGGCGCTGCCGACCATGTTGCGGCTTCGCGGATCACACAGATTCGCGACATGGAAGGCGACTTCTTCCGACGACATGAGTTCGCCGATGGGCACCTTCCTCTCGACGCGCTTGCGGAGGCTGGGGTCTTCGGCCCAGTTCTCCCGGCTCACGCCGGCGTCGACCCAGCCCGGGGCGATCTCGTTCACCAGGATGTTGTGGGGAGCATACTCGGCGGCCATGCACAGCATGAGCATGCGCAGCCCGGCCTTGGCCACGCAATAGGCCGGCACGTGGGAGTGCGGCGAATGGGCAGCCCAGGAACCCATGAAGACGACTCGCCCCGGACGCCCTTGGGCCAGCAGCCGCCGCGCGCCGGACTGGGCCACGTGAAAGGCCCCCATGAGATTGATGTCCAGCAGATGCCGCAGGGCCTCGCTGGTCAGGTCCTTCACCGGCATGATCTGCGTAATGGCGGCATTGGGGATGATAAGCGTCGGCAGGCCGATGTCGCTCTCGACCTGGCCGACCCAACGATCCACCGCCTCGGCGTCGGCCACGTCGACCAGGTCGAACCGGCTGCGACGGCCGAGCTTCCGCAGGGCTGCCAGGAGCGGTTCCGCGCGGCCCTTGTCGCTGCGGCCGCACAGCGCCACGTCGGCCCCGCGCGCGGCCAGTTCGAGGGCACAGGCCCGCGCGATGTCGCCCAGCCCGCCGCTGATGATCGCCACTTGACCGGCCAGCGTTAATTCCGCCATGACTTGCTCCTTATTTTCGGGTTGTCACAGATAGTTGTCATTCTCACTTATACACAGCGCGTCTGTCAAGCCATCTCAAATCACAAGCTGTAAGTCGATTACGTACAATATATTAGAGCGATTCATCAGCGTCCGCACGTCCGTTCGTATTGCCATCGACATGAAAAACAAGTATGCTTGAGTGTCCGTCCCCACTCCGCAATCGCCGACGCCATGACTACCTGGGCTGATTACATCCGCGACGACATCAAGGCCCATATCGACGCCGGCCGGCCGCTGCCGGCGGCGCTGACGCTGCACGGGCTGTCGGAACACTACGCGGTCAGCATGACGCCGATTCGCCGGGCGGTCCGCGAGTTGATTGCCGACGGCTATCTCTACCGCCGCGAGAACGGCCGGCTGATCATCAGCGCGCGGCGCTTTGGCCGGCCGTTGAAGAAGCAGTCGCCGGCGCCGGGACCGCCCCGCGACTACGCCGCCGAGATTCGCCGCGCCCTGGCGGAGGCCAGCCTGGCCGGCAAGGCCGTCTTCGTCCGCGAAGAGGAGACGGCCGAGCGCTTCGGCGTGGGCACGACGGCCATTCGCCAGGTCTTCCACGAATTGGCGGGGGCGGGACTGCTGGAGCACATTCCCCGGCGCGGCTGGCGCTGCGCCCTTTCCGCCGCAAGGAACTGGACGAATACGTCCGCGTCCGGGAACTCTTGGAGTTGGCGGCCTTGGACGCCGCCTGGCCGCACCTGGAGGACGATCGGCTGCGGTCGATCTACGAGGGCAACGCGCTGCCCGGCAGCGAGCAGGAGGAGCCCCGGCTCGACCACTCGCTGCACGGCTACCTGATCGAGAAGGCGGACAATTTCTACATCCGCGATTTCTTTTCCCGGCACAGCCGGTACTACGAGATCCTTTTTACCTGGGAGAGCCTGGACCGCGAGGCGGCGATTGCGGCGGTGCATCAACACCGGAAGATTCTCGAGGCCCTATTGGCGCGCGACCGCGACGCCGCCCGCGCCGCGCTGATGGCGCACATCCGTTACAGCCATCCCCGGCTCCAGGAGCAGCTCAGCGACGCGCAGGCCGCCCCGCCCCTGTATCCGTCACACGCCGTGTGACGACCCGCAGTATCCGTCACACGCCGTGTGAGGCCGTCAGTATCCGTCACACGCCGTGTGACGATCTCACCGCACAGGGCCTGTGCGGCGTACTGCCGGCTCGCCTCTCGACTCGGCTTCCGGCTTCCCGTCGCGCTGAGCACTCGAAACTGAAAACTCCAAGCTCCCAGTTGAGCGTAGCACCGGCGCTACCCCAGGATTCGCTTCCAGCGGGCCTGGTTCCAGGCCAGCTTCTCCGCCGTCGTCATCTTGGAGAAGTCCGGCTCCCGTTGATCGGCGGCCGGTTTGGCCGTCGCGGCGGCGGGACGGGAACTGCCATAGCCGCTGCCGCGCGACATCGGCCGCAAGTCTTCCTCCAGACTGCGATAGGGTCGAATCCGCAGCCGCTGCAACGCGGCGTGGTAGGATCGCACGGCCTCGGCCGGCTCCAGCCGTCCGTCGGCCAGGCCGCGGAGGTGCTCGATGAAGGTCAATTGATGCTCGGCATGGTTGATCATCCGCCCGTAGAGGGCCACGCGGGCGCCGTACTTCCGGGCTTCCCAAAGCTGCTGGAAGGCGTCGAAAGTGGTGCCGGAGCTGCCGCCGAGGATGCCGACGATCAGCCGGGAATCGTAGCCGGCCAGTTGTTCCATGGCGGCGGGGCCATGGTAGACGACCTTGAGGAACAGCGGCCGCGCCTTGCCCGCCACCCCCGCCAAGGCCCGCACGATCATGTCGTTGGTGAACCGCGCCAGGTCGGGGATGGGGGTTTGCGGGGCGTTGGGATCGAAGACTTCGAGGAAGTGGCGGAAGTCCTTGGCCGCCGCCTCGTCGCGGAACGCCCGGTACGCCTCCAGCGTGCGATGGTCCAACGCGGTGTCGTTGTTGAAGGTGACCGAGTAGAGCCCCAGATCGGCGCCGACGCTCCGTTGGCCGGGCTCGCAGCGGGGCTTGCCGCACATAGCCTGGTCGATCGAGGCCGAGCGAAACGGGGTCGAGGGCTGTTGCAGATAGGCGGCGCCTTGGGCCGCCCAGACGTCGGTGGCATCGTTGGCCCGCACGGCCGGCGTCACCGCACTGGCGTCGAACAGTCGCTCGTGGATCGTCAGCACCTCGTTGGTGCTGCCGCTCATGAGCATGATGTCGACGAGTCCCTGCCGGACGTTCTGGCGGATCAACTCGCGGTACTCGTCGAGGGAGCGGAAGCGGCCTTCCTGGGCATGGTGCTCGGGACTGCGGCCCGGGGCGGCGATGCCGTAGGCCATGTCGGCGTCTTTGGCGTCGGCGAGGATGAAGTCGGCGCAGCCGCGGTCGGCGAGAATCCGGGCGAGCTTCTGATCCAACGATTTCTGCATGGTTTGCCCCGCCGCATTCAAGCGGGAAAAGGGGACTGGCACCTTTTGCCGGAACGGCCCTTCGGGTGCTTCGCACAAAAGGTGCCAGTCCCCTTTTCCCGCACTCAAGCATAGCACGCGAGAATGTCAAAGTGTAGGCGGCACGACCCGTATTCGTCACACGCCGTGTGACGACTTCACCGCACACGGCGTGTGCGGGATACTTCTGCTTACACGGCCACCACGGTCCCCTTCTCGTGGGACTCCAAGGCGGCGGTAAAGATTCGATGGCTCAGGGCGGTCTCCGCGGGCGTCACGCACCCGGCGAAGCGGCTGGGCCCACGGCCGTGCTCCAGCTCGTAGAGGAAGGCGGCCCACATCTGCAAAATCGCGTCCGAGAAGCCGAACTCGAAGATCGCCGCCCGTAATGCTCTTGAAGGCCGTCTGCTGTCCCATGTCGAGGCGGCCCCAGACTTGTTCGCCGCCGCAGTAGCGGAGCACTTCCAGCCGCTTCGGGTCCTTCGTCGAGAAGCGTGCCGAGGCTTGCGTGCCGAGCACTTCGAGCCGCCAGGTGTTCGTCTCGCCGGGGGCGATCCGCTGCGTCTTGATGGTCAGGGGAAACGGCTCGCCCGTGCCGGGGTCGGTCGCGTCGCACAGCAGCGTGGCGTTGTCCCAGGTATCGCAGGGGCTTGTCCCGCCGCGGCCGTCGGGGCGTTGGGGGACGATGTTCGAGAGCACGGCCCGCACGCTGCGGGGAATCCAGCCGGCGCGCAGCGGCACGTGGCAGACGTGCAAGCCCAGGTCGCCCATGCAACCGTACCGGCCGCAGAACTGGACCTGGCGTTTCCAGTTGATCGGTTTCTGCGGATCGAGGTCGCTGCCGTGCAGGAATCCGGCGTTGACCTCGATGATCCGCCCAAAGGCCCCGGCTTCGATCATGCCGCCGATGCGTTGCACGGCCGGAAAGAAGGGGAACTCGGACGCGCAGCGCACGAAGACCTCCGGATGTTCGGCGCAACAGGCCAGGATGGCGTCGTTGGCGGGCCGGTCGATGCCGAAGGGCTTTTCGCCCATCAGGTGTTTGCCGGCCCTGACGGCCGTGCAGTAGATCTCGCGGTGCAAGTGGTGGGGCACGGCACAATAGACGGCCTCGACCGCGGGGTTGGCCAGCAGGGCCCGGTAGTCTTGCGTGGCTTGCCGGATCGGTGGGGAAATTTCCGGTATACCAGGAGAGCAGGTCCGCGTTGGCGTCGCAGACGGCGACGATCTCCGGGGCCGAGTCCATGTCGGCCAGGTGTGCCCAACGGGCCGCCGCACTGGCGAACTCGCGGCCCATCAGGCCGCAGCCGATGATGCCGAAGCGCACGCGTTTCATGTCCCTTATTGACTCCTGCACAGAACGCGGACCAGGGCGACCAACGGGAGCCCGGCTTTTCCAGCCTCCCGCTCGTCGGCCGCTTCCATTCTCAATGCAGACATGAAGAATACCCCAATTCCTTCTCCGTCTCGCCGATCGCTTCGTCGATCAGGTCCAGGCCCTTGAGCAAGGTATCGTCATCCATCACGATCGGCGGGCTCATGCGGAGGATGTGTCCGGCCGGGATCCAGGCCAGCCCCTTGCGGAAGGCCTTCTGGTAGACCAGCGTGCCGGCCTGGTCGAAAGGCTCCTTGCTGCTGCGGTCCTTGACCAGCTCGATCCCCATGAGGCAGCCCTTGGCGCGGACGTCGCCGACGATGGGGTGCTCGGCCTTCATCCGCTCCATGCGCCGCTGGGCGATCTGGCCGAGGTGCAAGGCGTGCTCCAGCAGGTTCTCCTCCTCGATGACCTCGGTGGAAGCCAGCGCCGCCGCGCAGGCCATGGGATTGCCGCCGTAACTGCTGGAAGCGGAGATCTTCTCGAAGCTCTCCTTGTAGGGCTCCCGCACCGCCACGGCCGTGACCGGAAAGCCGTTGCCGAAGCCCTTGCCGATGGCGACGATGTCGGGCGAGGACGTTCCAGTGTTCCATGCACAGCCATTTTCCCGTGCGTCCCCAACTGGTGAGCACTTCGTCGGCCATGAGCAGCAGCCGCTTGCGGTCGCAGTATTCCCGCAGCTTGGGGAAGAAATCGTCCGGCGGCATGACGGAGCCTGCCCAGCCCTGGATCGGTTCCAGCACGAAGCCGGCCACGTCGCCGACGGTGGCCTTCGCGATGTACTCATCGTAGAAGGCGATATAGCTGATCGGTGTCGATCGTGCCGTCGGGCTTCGTCCACAGGGGCCGGTAGGGGTCGGGACGGGGGACCATGTGGGCGCCGGGCATTCGCACCCGGCCATAGACGGGCGAGCGGATTTGGGCCAGCGAGACGGCGCCGTAGGTCTTGCCGTGGAAATCGTTGAAGCAACTGATCATCTCGTTGCGTCCCGTGGCCGCCCGCAATACCCGCATCCCCGCTTCCACCGCCGCCGTGCCGGCGTCGTAGAACTGGAAGCCGCTGAAATCGCCGGGCAGCACCTGCGGCAGCTTCTCGACCAGCAGCGTCTTGATGGGCGTGGTGAAGTCGTGGGCGTTCATCAATTGCCCCGCATAGCGGGCGACCGCCTCGCTGACCTTGGGATGGCAGTGCCCCAGCGTCGTCACGTAGATGCCCGAAGAAAAATCGATGTAGCGGTTTCCATCCACGTCCACCAGCACGCAGCCCGCGCCGGACTCGAACGCCACCGGGAAGAGCTTCACCTGGGTGCTCAGGCCCTTGAAGTAGCGGGCGCAGCGGCGGTGATAGTCGCCCGACCGCGGTCCCGGCGGCGGGACCAGGATTTGCGGGCAGTTTTCCAGGTCCACCTTGCCCCATTGCAAGCTGGAGAATGTTGACGTTGCCATCGGCGGACAGGTCTCAAGGGGGGTAGTCAATGATGTTCACTTGTGTTCATAATAAACAGTTCCCCGCAGGCCGTCAAGCTGCGGGGGCGGCTGCAAGCGCCGGCCCGATGTGCTATATTGGGTTCTGTTGCGGAAGGGGATTTCGACGGCGGGTAGGGTGGGTCGAGCGCAGCGAGCCCCACCAATGAACATGCCGGCAAATGGTGGGGCTCGCTGCGCTCGACCCACCCTACAGGTTCTTCGGCAACAGAAACCGTAGTACACGCTCCCCCGACGAGGAGTTCATGTTATGGACGGACGTGCGATTCGTTTGCAGCGGCTGCTGGGCGCCGGCCGGGCGGTGATCGTGGCCATCGATCACGGCATGTTCGACGGCCCGATTCCGGGCATGGAGGACCTGCCCGCCACGGCCGCGAAAATCAACCCCCTGGTGGACGCCGTGCTGTTGGCGCCCGGCATGTTGCGGCACTGCCACGCCCTCTTTGCCGCCCCGCGACGCCCGCTGGCCGCCGTGCGGCTGAACTGGAACACCGTCTACTGCTTCCATTGGAATTACCGCCAGTCCCGCAGCACGCCGGCCTACGAGGTCGAAGACGCCCTGCGGGAAGGGATGGACATCGCCCTGGTTTCGCTCACGCTGCACACCGGCAGCGAAGAGCGCGACGCGGCCAACGTCGGCGTGTTCTGCAAGTTGACGGCCGATGCGCACCGGCTCGGCATCCCCGTCATCGGCGAGTATTTTCCCACGGGGCACCTCGACATGAGTCCGCAGCAGTTGCACGAAGACGTGCGGATCGGCTCGCGGATCGTGGCCGAGTTGGGCGCCGACCTGATCAAGACCTTCTACACGGTCGATTTCGCCCAGGTGACGGCCGCGTGTCCCGTGCCGGTGTTGGGGCTGGGCGCGGAGAAGCTGCCCACGCCGCTGGCGGCGCTGAAGTTGGCGGCCGCCGAGGTCCGCGCCGGCGCCGGCGGCGTGGTCTTCGGGCGCAATGCGATCCAGGTGGCCGATCCCCTGGCCTTTCAAGCCGCGCTGTGCGACGTGGTCAGAAACAACGCCGAGCCGGAAACCGCGGCGCGGCAGCACCAGCTTTCTTGAGGCACGTCATGAACCCAACCCCCTTGCGACCCAAGATCGGCCTGTTGGCCTTGAGCCTGGAACTCTACGAGACGCTGGCCCCCGACTTGCGGCGACAGCGCGAAGCGTGGGTCCGCCGCGAGGTGCTGCCGGCACTGGAGCGGCAGGCGGACGTGCTGTTCGACGGGGCTGTTTTTTGCCGGGAGGGCGTCCAGGCCGCGGTTTCCCGCTTCGAGGCCGCCGGGGCCGACGCCGTGTTGGTGCTGCTGCTGGCCTATTCGCCCAGTCAGATCACGCTGGGCGCGCTGAAGGCGACGCGGCTGCCGATCGTCGTTTGGAATACGCAGGAGTTGTTCGCGGTCGATGAGCACTTCTCGATGGATGACATGACCTCGAACCATGGCGTCCACGGGACGCAGGACCTGGCCAACGTGCTGGTGCGCAGCGGGGTCAAGTTTCACTATGTCACCAGCCACCTTCGCGATGCGGGGGCGCTGGACGAGCTGGTCGATTTCTTCGCCGCCGCCGCCGCGCTGCGCCGCCTGGGCCGCGCCCGTTTCGGCATGTTGGGATATCCGTTTCCCGGCATGGGCGACTTCGCCGTCGACACCACGGCGTTGGTCGCCAGCCTCGGCGGCGAGTGGACCGTAGTGACCATCGAAGACTACATCCGGCGGTCGGAGGCCGCCGAGGCCGGGGCGGTGAGCAACCTGGTGGCCGAGTACCGCCGCTTGTATGAGGTGGCCGGCGACGCCACTGAGGCCGATTTGGACGCCACGGCCCGGGTCGAATTGGCCATGCGCGGCATGATCGCCGACCATCGCCTGGACGGGCTGACCTACCAGTTTATGGCCTTCGGCGACGACCAGCGGACGCCGACCCTTCCCTTCGTGGCCGCCAGCCGGCTGATGGCCGAGGGCGTGGGCTTCGGCGGCGAAGGAGACCTGGTGGCCACCGCCGCCACCACGCTTTTCAACTGGCTCAATCCGCCGGCGAGTTTCACGGAGATCTTCACCGTGGACTTCGCCGGCAGTTCCTTGTTCATGAGTCACATGGGCGAGGCGAACGTGGCCATGGCCCGGCGCGATCGGCCGCTTCCCCTGGTCGTCCGGCCGGCTCCCATCACCCGCACGCGCGGGCGGCAGATGTGCCTGGTGACCAGTTTCGAGCCCGGCGAGGCCACGTTTGTGGCGCTGGCCCAGGGGCCCGGCGGCTGGCGGCTGATCGTCTCGAAGTGCACGATCGAGGACTTCGGCCCGCTGCCGGCGATGTGCGTCCCCCATTTCAAGCTACGGCCCGCGGGCGACGTGCGGCAATTTCTGACCGCGTATGCCTGCGCGGGCGGGCCGCATCACAACGCCGTTTGCGTCGGCGACGCCCGGCGGCGGCTGCGGTTGCTGGCCGCCTTGATGGGAGCCGAGTACTGTGAAATCTGACCGCCTGGGGAGATGAAGCCCGATGTTTCCAGCATCCATAATCGTGGCGGTTTCTGTGCCGATGGGTGGCCCCGACAGCTTGCCTGTCGGGCGGCGCAGCCGCAAGAGGAGCGACCGGTTGCCTCTTGTGCCTTCGGCACCCCGATAGCAAGCTATCGGGGCTACCCGCTGGCCGCCTTGATGGGAGCCGAGTACTGTGAAATCTGACCGCCTGCTCGTGGGCCTCGACCTGGGCACGACCAACGTCAAGGCCGTGGTGGCCGACACGGACGGCCGCGTGTTGGCCGAGAGTTCGGCGCTGGTCGAACTCTGTCACGTTGCAGAAGGCGGCGTCGAGCAGGATATCGAGGAAATCTTCCAGGCCGCCCTGGGCGTCCTCCGCGCGGCGGCCGCCGGCGTCGATGCCTCGCGGATCGCCGCCCTCGGCGTGTCCAGCCAGGGCGGAGCGATGCAGGTCCTCGACGCCGAGGGCCGCAGCGCGGGCCGCGTGATCAGTTGGCTCGACCGCCGCGGCGCCCCCTATGACGAGACCATCGATGCCGAGTTGGGCGGCGAGTGGTTCGGGCCGCGGGTCGGCCACGGGCGCAGCGGCGTGGCCGTCGGCCAAGTGCTCCGCCTCCGCCGCGAGGCGCCTGCTTTGCTCGATCCGCCCCATCGCGTCGGTTTCGTCGGCGATACGATCGTGGGGCGACTTTGCGGACATGCCGCCCACAACGGCACATCCTGTGGAATTGCGGTCCTCTACAACCCGTGGCGGCGCGGCTACGATCCGGACTTGCTCCAGCGTCTGGGGTTGCCGGCCAGCTTGCTGCCCGACCTGCTCTCGCCCCGCGTCTCCGCCGGCGGTCTGCGGCCGGAAATCGCGCGGGCCACCGGGCTGCCCGAAGGGATTCCCGTCTCGACGGCCATCCACGATCAATACACGGCCGCCCTGGGCACCGGCGCGGTCCATGCCGGCGACGTGATGTTCGGGGCCGGCACCGCCTGGGTGCTGTTGGCCGTCACCGATCAACTGGCGCTGCCCGTGCTGGCTGACGCCTTCGCCTGCACGCACGTCGTGGAGGGCCTGTACGGGCAACTCCTCTCGCTGGGCAACGGCGGCACGGCCTTCGCCTGGATGCTCGGATTGCTGGGGCTGGAACGCGAAGCCACCGGCGAAATCGATCGCCTGATGGCCTCGGTCCCCGCCGGCAGCGACGGGCTGTGTTTCTGGCCGCTGTTGATTCCCGGGGCCGCCGGGCTGGAGCCGGGCGCCAAGGCAAGACTCCTGGGGCTTCAGCTTTCCCACCGCCGCGCCCACCTGCTCCGGGCCGTCGTGGAGGGCCTGGCTTATGAGCTGGCCCGATACCTTCGCTTCCTGTTGGACGCCGGCATCCGGCTGGACCGCCTGATCATGACCGGCAAGGCCAGCGCCAGCACGGTGACGCCCCAGATCCTGGCCGACGTGACCGGCTTGCCGATCGCCTGCACCGTCAACAGCGAAGCCAGCGCCTTGGGCGCGGCGATCATCGCCCGGGGACTTCTCGAGCCCGGCGCGCCTTTAGACCAGATTGCGGAGTCGATGACCTTGCCCTCGCGGCTGGTGGCGCCGGGCAAGGACGCCGCCGCGTACCAAGCAGCCTGCCGGCAATACCGGGAGTCGCTGCCATGGCGGCATTCCACATTGCACCCGGTGCAGGGGGGAGAATGAACATGGAACTGATACTCAGAGGGGACTGTCCCGATTCGGGCACCACGCTTCACGTGGTCGCGACGAAAATGGGACTGTCCCCCTCGCGCTACAGCACGCACGGGGGAGAGTGAACATGGAATTGACGACGAAACCGGACTATCCCGAGGTGCTGGCCCGCTTTGGGGCCTGGTGGCGAAACGAGCCGCTGGATCGCCCCCTGGTGACGATCGAAGTGGAGCCGCCGCCCGGCTTCAGCTTGCCCCAGAAGCAGCACAAGACCGTGCGCGACCGGTGGATGGACGTGGACTACGTGCTGGATTGCGTGGAAGCCCAAATGGAAGCGGGCGTCTTCCTGGCCGACACGCTGCCGATCTACATGCCCTTCCTCGGGCCGGAAATCTGCGCCACGCTCTTCGGCGCGGAACTCGAATTCCTCAACGACGTGACCAGCTACTCCGTCCCCGTCGTCAAACAGGTGCGCGAGGTCCTGGCCATCAAGCCGAACTTCGATACGCCCTACTGGAACACGATCCGGCGCTTGACCGAGCTGTCGCTCCAGCGCGGCCGGGGCCGCTGGATCACCGGCGTGACCGATCTGCACACCAACGGCGACTTGCTGGCGGCCTTGCGCAATCCCCAGGACTTGTGCACCGACTGTGCCGACGACCTGGAAGGCGTGCGGCTGGCCTGCCAATACGTGACCGACTGGTTTGCGCCGATGTTCCACAACCTCTACGGGCGGATTGCGGCGGCCGGCCAGCCCTGCACCACTTGGACGCCGGCGGTGGCGACGGCCCCTTGGTACACGATCTCTTGCGACTTCATCTGCATGATCTCCAAGCCCATGTTCGCGGAGGCGATTTTGCCCTCGCTGGCGCGGGAGATCGACGAGATGCAATACAGCCTGTTTCACTTGGACGGTCCCGGCGCACTGCGGCACTTGGACGCCCTTTTGGAATTGCCCCGGCTCAGCGGCATCCAATGGGTCTACGGCGCCGGTGCCGGGCCGGCCGAGCGCTGGATCGAACGTCTATCGGCGCATCCAGGCCGCCGGCAAGTCGCTGCAGGTGGTGGGCTACAGCGGATTGGACGAATTCAAGGCCGTGGCGCCCTATTTGAAGTGCCAGGGATTGTGGTTCTGGCCCATCGGCCGTTTTTCCCGGGAAGAGGCCGAGGAGTTCATCTGCTGGAGCCGGCGCTGGGCCGCCGGCAAGGCCTGACGGACAAAACGCGGAGCCCTCCCATGCAGCCGATTCCCCTGCACTTCGTCTGGCAATACAACGACGTGGACCGCGCGGTCTGGCGGGAAAACCTGGAGGACTGGGTGCCGCGGCGGCTGATCGACGCCCACACGCACGTCGCCTCGTCCGCGCTGCGCCGCCATCCGATGACGCCCGAGATGCGCCGCCAATTCTGGGTCTCGGAGGTGAACGATCCGATTGACGCCGCCGGCGCCGGCGCTGCTATGGGATCGTGTATCCCGGCCGGCAGGTGAGTTGCATCGCCTTCGGCATGCCGGACCTGGACTGGGACATCGAGGCGAGCAACGCCTATCTGCAGCGGGAGTGCACGGCGCGGGGTTGGCACAGCCTGGCTGTGATCCCGCCCCAATGGACTGCCGAGAAAGTCGCCGACCAACTGAGCGGGCCCGGCGTCCTCGGGGTGAAGCCGTACTACGCGCTCATCAGCCACACGCCGCTGAGCCGCGATGCGCACCTGGAGGCCAGCATCTTCGACTTCCTCCCGCACCACATTCTCGAGGTGCTCGACGAGCGGCACGCCTGGGTGACGCTGCACGTGCCCAGGGCCGCGCGGCTGGGCGACCCCGCCAACCTGCGCGAGATCGGGGAACTCCGCCGTCGCTACCCGCACGTGGTCCTGGTCATCGCCCACCTCGGCCGCTGCTATACCGAGGGGCACGCCCGGGCGGGCCTGCTGCCGCTGGCCGATGATCCCGGCATCTACTTCGACACCTCGGCGGTCATCAACCCGGCCTCGCACCGCGTGGCCCTTGAGCACATCGGGCCCGAGCGGCTGCTCTACGGCACCGACAACCCGGTCTTCTACATGCGCGGCCGGCGGCAGTACCGCGGCGCCAGTTACATCAACCGCACCAACTACGACTTCCATTTCAACCCCCAGCGGGAGCCGCCCGAGATCGAGGCCGCCTACACGCTGTTCATGTACGAGGACCTGCTGGCCATGAAGCAGGCGTGCCGCGAGCTGGGAATCGAGCGGCGGCAGATCGAGGCCATCTTCTACGACAATGCGGCCGGCCTCATCGCCTCCATCCTGGCCCGCAAGCAAGGCGCCCCATGAGTCGGCAACAGCGACAAGACGCCATTTGCAAGCTCTTGCGCCAGCGTGGCGAGTGCTCGGTGGAAGAGCTGATCCGCCGGCTGGGCGTGAGCGGCATGACCGTGCGCCGGGACCTGGCCGCCCTGGCCCGGCAGGACAAGGTTCTCCGCACCCACGGCGGCGCGGCCATGGCCGACCGGATCAGCTTCAACTTCGTCTTCCGCGAGCGTCTGGGCCAGCGGCGTGCGGCCAAGGACGCAGTCGCCCGCGCAGGGGCCGCGCGGATCGCCGACGGCCAGTCGGTGCTGTTGGATTCGGGGACGACCACGCTGGCCCTGGCGCGGCAATTGCACGGCAAGGAGCGGCTGACCGTGATTACCACTTCGCTGCCCATCGCGGCGGAACTGCAATTCGACCGGCAAATCGAGGTGCTGCTGTTGGGCGGATATCTGCGGGCCGGGTCGCCGGACCTGATCGGCGCCTTGACGGAGAGCAACCTGGAGACGCTGCGTGCGGACGTCGCCTTTCTCGGCGCCGACGGCATCGATCGCCGCGGCTACGTCTACAACAAGTCGCCGGAGGTCGCCCGCATGTTGACCAAAATGGCTGCGGCCGTGAAAGACGTGTACGTGGTGGCCGACAGTTCCAAGCTGGGCAGGACCGCGCTGTGGCGGTTCGGCCGGCTTTCCGACTGGACCGGGTTGATCACCAACGCCGACGCCGACCGCGCAATGCTGGCGTGCCTGCGAAAAGCGGGCGCTCGTTTGGTCCCGGCGCCGGGTTAACGCGGATTTCTCACGGTAGGGTGGGACAAGGTTCGCGCAGTTTCCGGTGGGTCTTCGCAAGCCGCACCTGGCTTGGATTCCAAGTTGCGTTGAAATCGACATCCGGCAAGCGACCGAAGTCCCACCAAGTTTGCGGCTTGCTCGACCCACCCTACATGTGTTCGTCAGTCAATCGACGCCGCGCACGGCATGGGGCCGATAGGGCGACTCGAGGGTCTCGATCTCCTGCTGGCTGAGCTTCAGGTCCACGGCCTGGATGGCCGCGTCGAGGTGTGCGAGCTTCGTGGCGCCGATGATGGGGGCGGTGACGGCGGGGTTCGAGAACAGCCAGGCCAAGGCGACCTGGGCGGGCTGGACGCCGCGCTGGGCCGCCACCTGCTGGCACGCCCGCATCACGTCGATCTCGCCCGGCTGATTGTAGAGGCCCCAAGCGAACTGGTCGCTGGCCGCCCGGGCCGTGGCCGTGCGGTCGTCCGGGCCCTGGCGGGCGCCGGCCAGCAGGCCCCGGGCCAGCGGCGACCAAGGGATGACCGCAATCCCTTCCGCCCGGCAAAGCGGCAGCATTTCCCGCTCTTCCTCGCGGTAGATCAGGTTGTAGTGGTCCTGCATGCTGACGAAGCGGGCCCAGCCGTTCCGCTCGGAAAGCGACAGCGCCTGGGCGAACCGCCAGGCGGTCGTGGAACTGGCGCCGAGGTAGCGGACCTTGCCCTGGCGGACCAGCAGGTCCAGGGCGGAGAGCATCTCGTCCAGCGGCGTGTGGGGATCGAAGCGGTGGACCTGGTAGAGGTCGATGGTCTCGACGCCCAGCCGCCGCAGGCTGGCCTCGCAGCCCTGCTGGATGTGCTTGCGCGACAGCCCTCTCATGTTGGGCGCGTCGCTCATGCGATGGAAGACCTTGGTAGCCAGCACGATCTCGTCGGCTTTGGCGAATTGTCGCAGGGCCTTGCCGGTGACTTCCTCGCTTGCGCCCAGGGAATAGATGTCGGCGGTGTCGAAGAAATTGATGCCGGCCTCGACGGCCCGGCGGAAGAAGGGCATGGCCGCCTGTTGGTCCAGGACCCAGGGCCGCCACTTGGGATCGCCGTAGCTCATGCAGCCCAGGCAGAGCCGCGAGACCGATACGCCGGTACGGCCGAGAAACGTATATTGCATTGCCGGGCACTCCTTTTCGATTCCGCCGGGGTCGCCGAACCGTCCACGCCCGCGTGCTGACATTAGCCCGAAGCGCAAGCGAGGGGATGCTACGCAACGGTCTGCCGTCGCTCCACCCTCGCTTGCGCTTTGCGCCTAGTGTTGTGCCGTGAACGGCTGCCGGGTTACCGAACGGGTCTTCGACCGCCGCAGTGCGGTGAGACTTCGCCGCATTTTCGCAGCCGGGCAGGGCGTTGTCAATCTTGTTGCGCCATTCCGCCCGCGGTGGCGGCTTCAATGGCCCCACCACTCTTGGCGATCCATGGCGTCAAAAAACTTCTGGCGCTCTGCCGGGCTGAGTGCGCCCAGGAGCCTCTCCCTGGCTTCGCGGTAAAGCCGCGGCCAGGTCTCCGCCTTGGCCACAAACAGCCGGTACATTTCTTTTTTCTGCTGCTCGGTGGGATGGAGGTCTGCGGGGATCTCGGGATCTCTGGCCCGCCGGGCCATGGCCTGCTGGAGGGCCAATTTCCTCAGCGTGTCCAACTGTGCCGGCGTGAGCACGGCCTCGATTTGCTGGCGGAGTTGTTTTTTCAGATCCTCCACCTGCCGCCGAAATTCGGGTTGCTTCATCCTTTGCCACAATTCCGGCGGCGGCAGCCGCGGCGCGTCGAGGCTCAAGGTCGCGCTGGAGACTTGGGTAACTTTAACGACCGTGATTTCCGCGTCGGGGCGCGGCACGTCGAGGGACAACGTTCCGCCGCTGATCGTGGTTCCGTCCCAGTACGAATCGAGTCCTGCCGGCGCCGGTTTTCCCGCGCCGGTCTTCTTCAACTCTTGCGATTGCTTTGACGGCGCTGCTACGACCGCGCCGTTGGCATTGCCGGCGCCGCCTTTTGCTCCGCTGCGTCCAGGTTGCGGCTGAACGTCGGCTGGCTGCAAGTAAAGCTTGTACAATTCGTGCGAGGGCCGAGAACTGGACTCGATCGCATGAAGCTCGTCCATTTGCAAGTCGCTCAGGGCCAATTCCTTTCGGAGCTCCAGCAGCGGCGGATAGCTGACCCAGCCAGCGAGCGGCGGGGAGGGGGCTTGGAAATAGAGCTGTTGTCCGAAGATGATGGGCATGCCATACTCGCCTTCGCGAATCTGACGTTCGAGCTGCTCGCGCTGCGCCGGGGTGAGGATGGCGAGCGCCTTTTCGTCGTTTTCGCGGTCCGCCCGCGCGGCTTTTTCGGATGCCTCGCTCATGAACTGGCAGTCGAGCCCAGAGAGCCGCTGCCGGTCCGCCTCCTGCTCTTTCGTCAGGTGACCGACGGCGTAGGAGGCATACAGCAGCACCGGCAAGTGGTCGATGAGCGTGAGCGTCCGCAGCTTCGCCAATTGCTCGGGCGTCAGCAGCGCCTCGACCTGTAGACGCGCGGGCCGTATCTCGGGGCGGAGCTTGCTCAACAATTCCTCCTGCTTCCGGTACTGTTCCTCCACCGGCAGGTTCGCCACAGCTTTAATAAATCCCGTGAAGGCTTTTTCCTCTTTGGCTGCGAACTCCGGTTGAAATTTGCGATCCAACTCGTGCAACTTCCGTTCCTGCTCCGCGCTGAGGTGAAGCTCCTTGCGTGCTCGAGGACTGAGCAAAGGCTGGTAGAACGGAAAACTAAGGTCCATAGGTTCTGAAGTCGTCACCGACTGCTCGGGCAGAATCGGTCCGTTAGGCGTATAAGTGATTACGCGGTTGACAGTAAGCGGAGCCCCCTTGGAAGTCGTACTGCTGGACGTGGTGGACGGCGATCCGGCCGCCGGTCCCTCCACCATGTTGATCACGTCAACGGTAATAACATCCCCGTTGGAGGTCGTACTGCCGCCGCTGAGAACCGCGCCGCCACCGGCGCGCTGGGCGGCGATGCGGCGGCCGGTTTCTGCTGTTGGGCGGCCGCTGGCGCGGCATGGAGAGTCGGCAATGCGCAAATCAGTGCTGCCGCCGCGACAAGCCCTAGCAGATGGCGTCTGGAAAGCGTCGGGCTGGTCCGGCTGGCAGGCACGAGCATCGTCAACCGCCGCCGCCAGAACGCGCTAAGCTGCGGATTCCGCCCGGCATCGATCAACGTCGCCCAGGGACCGTAGGGATTACTCATCGCGCTGCTCCTTTCAGGAATTGGTTTGTTCTGCCGACTTGATTTCGGCGACGGCTGATTGCCCGTCAACTCGGCGGAAATGGCCGCCGCCTGAATGCCCGCCGGCTCGGAGGCGTGGCTGACCACCTGGACCAACGTCTGGGCGTAATCGGCGGGCGGATGTCCGCTGTGGGCCATCGCCAGTTGGTCGCAAGCCAGTTCCCGCTCCAGCCGCAGCCGATAGCCCACCCACCAGACCAGCGGATGGAAGAAGTAGACCATTCGGGCAATCTCCGCTGTCCACCCCCAGAGCAAATCGTGCCGCTTCACGTGCGCCAGCTCGTGCAAGATGACTTGCCTGCGCTGGGCCGGATCAAGCGAGGACATAAGCGGGCTGGGTAGCACCAGCCGCGGCCGCCACGGTCCGTAGACGAACAGCGGGCAATCGCCGCCGATGCACACCGCCGCGGGCACGCGGCGAAGTCCAAGGCGCGCGGCCAGCTCCGCGACCAGTTGGGCAAGCTCTCCGTCGGTGGCGACCGCCTGTCTCAGCAATCGGGCCAGCCGCAAACGTTGCTGGAGCAAACGGAGCAGTTGCCAAAGGATGACCGCCAGCCACGCCGACAAGAGCCATGTTTCCCAGGAAATCGCGGCCACAAGTTCCCCCAGGGACGGACCTTGCGGAGCGGCCGCCATGCCCGCGGGCTGCGGCATGGGAAGGCGACGTGGGAGGACCGGCCGGCTCGGGCCCTCCGCCAGCTCGCTCGGGGGCTGAAACGCCACGGGTTGGCCGGGCGGAGTTCTCCATGCCCACGAAGGCATGGGAACGGCGGCCGTCCAGAAGGGCATCAGCAGCAGCTTGATGGCGACGATCTGCCACAGCCAGTAGCGCACGACCGGCGAGGACCGCCGCAGCCACCAGGCCACGAGTGCCGCCAGCGCCACCAGCAGCGCCGACTGCCAGAGGAAGGCCCCCATCACCCGCAGCCAGCCTTCCGCCCAGCCGTTTACCGTCTGCAACATCGTGAGCATCGAAGCACCGACCTATTCTCGCTCGGGCGTTTGGGCGATCTTCTGGGCGATTGCCCGCAGGGTCTTGAGGTCCTTTTGGGAAAGTTTTCCGGACTCGGCGAAGTAGGCCAGCAGGGCTCCGGGCGAGCCGCCCAACACCCGCTCGACGAACCGGCCCACTAGGGCGGGAAGCAGGCGTTTTTCATCTTGCACGGCGCGGAAGCGCACCGGGCTTTCGTCGGGCACGCGCACCAGAAGCCCCTTGGCTTCCAAGCGCTGCATGGTCTTGAGCACGGTGGTCCGCGCCACGGAGCGCTGCTCTTGCACCAGGTCGCTGATCTGCCGCTCGGTGCATGGTTGGCGCTGCCAAACCAGCCGCAACACTTGCAGTTCGAAGTCACCCAACGGGGTAAATGGCTTGGCCATGACGATCCTCCCGATCTGACGGCATCCGTCGTATAATTGCCGATTCTACGACTACTGCCGTAACAAGTCAAGAGGCTGTGGCGGAATTTTTGCGGAGGACGCTGCGGGCGCGCAAGTCCCCTGCATTTAAGGGGTTGCGGACGGGGAAAACGGGTCGGGAATCCTAAATCGGCTTGTGCTCCGCACCCCGTCAAGGCGAGGGCCAACGCGGTCCTCCCCGGTTCATGGCCGTGATGCGCTTAGGGCAAGTCGCCGATGCCGCGCTTGCCGCGGAGCCATCGGTAAAAGGAGGTCCCGCGTGGATCCGTTTGGAACAACTCGCAAAGGTCGTCGAGCGCCAGGTCCTTGCCCAGTTTCCAGTGGACGTCCGCGGGGTCGGGCCAACGCCGCTGCATGGCTGTCAGCAAAGCGGCGTATGCTTGTTTCTTCTGTTTCTTGGCCAGATATTTCAGCCGCTGGAAGTCGCTCGACAAGATGCAGGCGGGCTGTCCATCCACGGCCAGGCCGTACTGACACAACATCTGCCCGACTTCTTCCGCGGAAGCACGCGCCTCGTACTGCTCCATCATCATGGAGCAGTAGTGCTGCATCATTGCATCGGGCCCCGGCCGGGGAATCGCCAAGTATTGTGCGGCGTAGAAAATCGCCTTGCGGCGATACTGCTGGCAGATCGCTTCGGGGCCGAGATTGCCGGGCACGTCGACGTGGTAGGCGCTGAGCATGCAGTCCATGGCCGCGTCGTGGAGCATTTCTTCGCGGTGTTTGGAATCGGGAAAGGTCTCGACAAAGCGGCCGGCCGCTTCCGCGGCCCGGCAATAGGCCGCGAAGGTGCCGTGCTCGTGCACGAAGAGCGACTTGGCAGCCTCATAGGCGGCGGATTCCCGGCTTGGGTCCAGTTGGGCGGCCCGTTGAAAACAACGGTTGGCCTCGGCGTCGAGGCGGTGCAACTCCTCGATCTCCTGGGGAGTGAAGTTCTCCAGTCCGTGGTGCTGCTGGTAGTATTTGTTTTGCAGGGTCTCATGTTCCTGGCGCAGTTTCCCGCCGCGCTCCAGTTCCAGCGTCGCCTGCGCCGCGTTGGGAGCGGTTACGGGAGGCGACAGGGCCGCTCTGGCAGGCTGCCTGGCGGACAGCGAGGCAACTTGCTCGGAGAGCCAATCCTCGGCCTTGGCAGCCGCCCGAGAATCGCTTGCCGCAATGGCCGCCTCGCGGATGTTTGCCAGGTCGCTTCCGCGCAACACCCGCAACTGCACTTTGCCGGCGAGGAATTGCAAGTCGACCAGGTAATCGGCGGCGGGCGTGAACTTGCCTCCCGCCGGGCGGCTGATGCCCATCAGTTCCATGAGAACCTCGCGCTGGGCGTCCATCAGCATGGTGTGGTTGGTGAGGAAAATGGCGCTGTCGGCGGCCAGCCGCGACTGGCAGGCCGCGCGGAACTGTTCCACGCGCGGGTAATCGTTGGCCTCTACGCCCGCGATCGGCAGCAGCATCCACACGGGACGGCTCCGCACGGCGTCGAGGTTTCGCAACACTCCGGGCCACCATTGCGCCACCCGCTCGGCCAGGGGAATGGGGAACTCCGCCGGACGTGCCGGGTCGATCGGCAGCTTCAGGCGGCCCAACAGGCTGGTGGTGGCGGCATGGATCGCTTCGATCAGCAGGTACGCCCGCGACTGTTCGGAAATCACGAAGGAGAGGACCAGCACGTCGGCGGCAACCAGGGGGCGCCGCGGTCGCTGGCCGGCCGCCAGCAAGCCGAGTTTATGCTCGCCGAGCACGCGGGCCAGGGCGGCCCGATCGACCAATTTCAGCCGCCCGTCCCGCGCGATTCCCGCCGCCACCGCCTCTTCGTAGGCGGCATGGTAGGAACTATCGGTCATGAGAAAATACTTGCTCAGCGGTTCCAGCGGCAGCACGGCGACGGCTCCCGACACGGCGGGAGTGGCGATGCGGGGATCGGGCAGCGGCCAGACCTCTTCAACGGCGTCGCCGGACAGAGTGTAGTCGAGTTGGCTTCGCCAATAGCTTTCCGGACGCAGCGACTTGCGGAATTCCTGCGTCACCGGCGGGGCGTCGGGACGCGCGGCGGCCACCAGGTACGCGTAAAAAGGATAGCGGCCGGAAATGACGTTCTGCGGCGAAGGCAGCAGGGCCGCCCCACCCTCGCGCGGACGAACCGGCAAGATCTTCAAGCCGCTGCCGGCCAAATGCCGGTCGACGGCCAGGAAACCCATCACCCAGCGGTCGCGAGCGACCGTCTCCGGTCCTTTGGCCGACTCGCGCTCATTAAACCGCATTCCCCTGCCGATAGCCCCCAACCGCTCGGTCACGCGGTGGATGCGGAAGTCGCTGACGAGTTTAATGGACCGATCGTCCTGCCCGAGCGATTGCCAGGAGGTAATCTTGCCCTGCAAGATCTGCTCTGCCGTCGCCTCATCGATTTCCCGCAAGGGGTTTTGCGGATGGACCACGACCGCCATGGCTTGCCGGGCAACGACGCTGAATTCGCATTTTGCGCGCGCGAGCAAGTCTAAGAGCTGATCGCATCGTGCCCCCGGCTCGTCCGTGGTTTTGCGGGGCGCGAAGATCGGACCCGCCATGCCGGCCACGTCCAATTCGCCCTTGATCAGAGACTTGGCATTCTCAAGCTCGTGGGCCTGATCGGCAGGATACGATTCCTTAAATTCCACGGCCAGGTGCGGATGGGCTGCTTGGAACTTCCTGGCATCCTCGTAGGGCTGGCCGATGGTGGCGAACTCGGTGCGCCAGCGGATCCGCAACGGCTCGGCCGGGGCCGCGTTGAGGGCCGGCATTTCGGCGCCGGCGGCAAGCGCAAAGAAGCCAAGGGCCAACATCGCCCCGGAAGCGACCATCCGCGATGGTTGCATCATGGTTTTTCGCCTTTCAGCGGCGGCAGCTCGATGCGGTAGAGGTTCGATTTTGCAAATATCGTGGCCAGCCAGAGATTATCGTGCTCATCCACACCCAGGAAACAAACCGGCCCCAGCGTCACCAGCCGCGGGTAACACTGGTCGAGAACGATCCTGGGCTTGCCGCCCTTCGGCTCTGCGACGTGCAGCCTGAGCAGGCCGTCGCCGGCCGGGCTCCAAACAACGCCTCGGCCTTGCTCGACCAGCGGTCCCAGCGAGCCCCGCGTGAAGGTTTCGCTCGTCGTGCCGTCGGGGAGCAGCAGGCACCAGGTGCCGGGGCCCGCGAGACTTGCGCACCAGCAACGGCCGTCGGAATCTTCCAGCAGCGGCGTGCTGCCCACCTTCAGATCATGAAAGCGGCCGTCCTGGAACCGGCACATGCCCTGGGGACTGTCGCTCCAGGCGCGGCCCTGACGGTCGAACCACCACCTGCCCTTGACGACGGCCAATTCCTTGGGCGGCCAGACGGCGAAGTCGTGCAAGATGCCGCCGGCAATGACCCGATCGCCGGCCGCATTCATCAGCACGTGGCCGGGGGGAGTTTTGTCCCATTTCCGCCCGTCATAGGCGCCGCCGGCGACCCAGATGTGCCCCGTGGCGTCGCAGGCCACGGGTTGGCCCTTGTTGTCCAGATACGGGTCTGGGTAGGCCCTGGTCCAAGTGGCGCCGCTGGCGCCGCCGCCGTTATCCAGATGCTTCCTCAGCCAGGCATAGTTATTCTCGACCAGCGCCTTTAATCCGTCATAGGCGTTCCACTCCCGGCCGTCGAAGAGAAATGCCCGTTCGGCGTCCCACTCTACGGCCAGCATGGCGCCGCCGGCGAGCGGTCGCAGTATCCCGTGGCTGGCCATTCCCGGCGCAGTCCGCAGCCGGGCCGTCAACTCCGCAGAGGAGGACGGCGAGTGGAACGGGGCTCGCGACGCCATCATCCATCGCCAGTCGGTCGTGCGCACAAGTTCCTGGCCGGGGTAGCGCTGGGGATTCCAGCCCGTCGGATCGGCAGAATCGGTCCACTGCCCGCCCTGGCAGCTACTGAGGAACGGATGCTCTTTGACAGCGAGCCGCGCCCAAAGGCGTCCCTCGCTATCCATGGCGGCCGTAGGTCCCCAGCCTTCCGCCTCCGCAGGAAAACACTCGTATTTCAACTGCGGCGCGTCCTCTCGTTGCCGTGGGTCGAATACGCACACTCCGGCCGTGTCAAAGTACACCCGCCCCTGGCCGTCTTGTGCCAAAAACTTGCCTTTGGCCGATAACTCCTCGCCCGTGAAATCTGCCAGGGGCTGGGGCTTGGACCATTTCGAATAGCGGGCGTTGCGGAGGTCGCGCAGCCGATCGTGCTTCTGCGGCGGCATGGCGCCTTGCGGCGTCCGTCCGGGCAGGCGGACGGTCGCCTCCTGGCCCAGCAGATTGCGAATGCGGATCGAACCATCCGGCTGGGGGTAAACCTCGCCGATGCCGGCCAGCGCCGGCTCGTCGGCCGGCGTATAGTGCTTCCAGGCGGCGCCGTCGTGAACCCAGAGGACGTGGTTGGCGCCGACCATCGACCAAAGGTAGACCTCGCCCGCCGCGCCCTCAACCGCATCCAAGCCTGCGGACCGGGCAAAGCGGTAACGATCGCCCATCAACGGCGGCGAAAACTCCTGGTAGCTCCAGCGGTCGCCGTCCAACACGTGCCCGCCCTGTGCGTCGACAAAATACAGGCGGCCGGACGAGTGTTCGAACATGAAACGGCAAAACGGGGGAAACTGAAGGACGCCACCCTCGCTGACCCGGTAGCGGCGATTGGGCGCCGATCCAATCGCCTGCCGCTGAAAGAATTTGTCGTGAGGTATGTCGCTGCAGCACAGGCCGTAGTCGCTGATTTCCCAAAACCGGTCCCGGCCGTCGAAGCCCAGGGGCAGGTTTGCGCCGGGTATGTCGACCACTTTGGCGGGCAGTTCGGGACAGACCAGGTGGCGCCACCTGGGTGAGCGGAACGATCGAGGTGCGGCAAGGAACCACGCCCGGCCGCTGCCGTCAACAAATACGTCCTGGTAACACTGGTCCAGCGATTGCCAACGGACCGGCTTGAGCACCGGCGGCTTGGCCGGCGGGGCTGCGTCGGGCTCTCGTCCGGCGGCCGCGCCGCAGGCGGCAAGCCATAACGGCAACAGCACCGCGGCGACAACGCGCCGGCCCTGGCAGACGTTGTACATGGTTCCTTATCCTCCCAGCTCCATGCTGGACGACCGACATACCAACCACACGGGGGGCAGGCAATCAAGGCGTTCTCGCCTCGCCTTATTGGACGCGGCAGCCGGGCAATGGTTTCACGAGAATCTTTCCCTCTGGGGGGAGTTCCCGCAACGCAGCCGCGGCCGGAACGCGTGTCAACCCTTCATCGTAACCGGAATTGCCCGCTGTACAATCATCTCAGCAGCGAAGAGGCATTCCAGCGGCAAAAGGGAAGGCGAGGAAGATTGTCGTGAAGCGACGCCGGCAGGACACTAGGCGCAAAGCGCAAGCGAGCCAGCAGCGACGGCAGGCCGTGGCGCCGCGCACCCTCGCTTACACTTCGCGCCTGGTGTTATGAGACCCGGCGACGGGTTACCAGATCCTCACGCGCTGCTTCGGCGGCAGGTACATTTGATCGCCCGGCTGCACCTGAAACGCGGAGTAGAACGCGGGCAGGTTGCGGGGGATGCCGTTGGCGCGGAATTCAGCCGGGGAATGCGGGTCCACCAGCAGCCGATTCTTGAGGTCGTCGGGGCGGTACTTGCGGCGCCACACCTGGGCCCAGCCGATGAAGAATCGCTGATCGCCGGTGAGCCCGTCGAGGACCGGGGCCTCCTGGCCGCCCAACGAGTGGCGGTAGGCCGCGTAGGCGATGGTCAAGCCGGCCAGGTCGGCGCTGTTCTCGCCGAGCGTGAAGCGGCCGTTCACTTTGTAGCCCGGCAGCGGCTCGAAGCGATCGAACTGCGCCGCCAGCGCGGTGCTGCGGCGGTCGAACTCGGCGCGGTCGGCCGCCGTCCACCAATCGACGAGGTTGCCGGCGCCGTTCCACTTCGAGCCTTGGTCGTCGAAGCCGTGGCCGGTCTCGTGGCCGATCACCGCGCCGATGCCGCCGTAGTTCACGGCGTCGTCGGCGGCAGGATTGAAAAAGGGCGGTTGCAGGATCGCGGCCGGGAACACGATCTCGTTCATGCTGGGATTGTAGTAGGCGTTGACGGTCTGCGGGGTCATGAACCATTCGTCGCGATCCACCGGCTTGCCGAGCCGGGCGAGATGGCGATTCCACTCGAAGGCCGCCGCCCGCTGCATGTTGCCCACCAGGTCGTCGCGCCGGATCACCAGCGCCGAGTAGTCGCGCCACTTTTTCGGATAGCCGATCTTCGGGTTGAAGGCCGCCAGCTTGGCCAGGGCCTTCTGCTTGGTGACCGGACCCATCCAATCGAGCTCCCGGAAGGCCTGGTCATAGGCCGCGATGATGTTCTTGACCAGGGCGTCCATCCGCAGCTTGGCCTGCGGCGGGAAATGCCTGGCGACGTACAGCTTGCCGACCGCCTCGCCCAGGCTGCCCTCGACGGCGGCCACCGCCCGCTTCCAGCGCGGGCGATTCTCGGGGATGCCGCGCAAGGTGGTGCCATAGAAGGCGAAGTCCGCGTCGACCAGTTCCCGATTGAGCAGGCTGGCGTGCCGATGGACCACTTTCCACTTCAGCCACGCCTTCCGAACGTCCAGCGGCACCGAGTCCGCCAGTTCGGCGACGGCCGTGACGTAGGACGGCTGCGCCACGATGACCTCCTCCGCGGCGCCGGCGCCGATTGTCTCGAAGTACACCTTCCAGTCGAAGCCGGGCGCCAGCCCGATAAGCCCGTCGCGGGTCAATTTATTGTAAGTTTTGACGTTGTCGCGGCTTTTCTCTTTCGACCACTGTGCCTTGGCCAACCGCGTCTCGAAGGCCACGATCTCGGCGGCGGCACGATGGGAATCCAGCACGCCGCAAAGCGCCAGGCTCCGGGCCACGTGCGCCCCGTAGGCCGCCAGCTTCTCCTTGTACTTGGCGTCCGAGTAGTAGTCGCGGTCCGGCAGTCCCAGGCCCGCCTGGGAAAGATGAAGGATGTACTGGTCGGATCGCTTGGCATCGGGACCGATCGAACAGTTCACCACCCCGCCGACGCCGATCCGCTCCAATTCGCCGAGCATCTGCGCCAGCGCGGCCTTGGTCTCGATCTTGTCGATGGCCGCGAGCGTGCCGGCGATGGGCTCGACGCCAAGTCGGTCGGCCCGCGACTGGTCCATGTACGAGGCGTACAGGTCTCCGATCTTCCTGTCGGTGTCCGACGCGTGCTGGCCGGCGCCGGCACAGTTCTCGATGATGGCGCGGAACGTCTTTTCGGCCTGTTCGGCCAGCGCCGTGAAGGCGCCGTAATCGCCGCGGTCGGCGGGGATCTTAGTCTTGGCCAGCCAGGCGCCGTTGACCGCCCGGAAGAGATCGTCCTGAAACCGCACGGACGGGTCGAAGTTGGCCCGCTCGATGCCGCTGCTGAGCGGTTCGGCGGCCTCGCCCGCCGCCGTGCAGGCCGCCAGGAACGGGAAAATCGACAGGAAAGCAAGCCAGCAACGCAGTCTCATGGTAGTCATCTCACTGGAGGAATGTCAGCCAACGTCGGGCCAAGGACGGTGCAAGGGGGACAGTCCCATTTTCGCAGCGGCGACGCCTGTTTGCGCGGCAACGCTCTCCGCGCCGCGAAAATCGGGACAGTCCCCTGTATTGACCGCACGCGCGGCCACACTTTTGTATCACAACGCGGACGCCCACGCAATGACCGCCGAGCGACCTCGGCAATTATGGCAATATGCCGCAGCGTGCCGGGCGCGTTCCGCAGCCGGCAAGCTTCACCGCTTGTCCTCCGACGAGCCGGTCTCTTGCCATTTCTTCAGGATGGCGATGAGAAACAGCAGGCCGTGCGGACGCGGCGGAACCTCGGACTTCGTCGCCTCGCCGGCTCCGACAAGCGGAGGACGGCCGGGCGGCAATCCGTTCTGTGGCGATTTGTCGAACTCGATCATGGCTTGTCCTCCTGGCCACCGCTGGGGCAATCGTTCACGGCCCCATCTTGACACTCATATACACCAGCCCGAAGCGCAAGCGAGGGTGCGCTACGCCACGGTCAGCCGATGTTCCTCCCTCGCTTGCGCTTCGGGCTAATGTGATGCTGTGGACGGCCGCCCGCGTCAGCGGCCGCGCTCATTCTCGAATCACCACGAAGCGGCTGCCCTCGGCGGTGCGGACCAGCAGCAGGACGCCCCGGGCCGCGGACTTCTCGTCGAGAGCCTGGTTGAGGTCGTCGGGGGTTTTGACCGGTTTGCGGTTTGCCTGGACGACGACCATGCCCGCCGCCAACCCGGCCCGCTCGGCCGCACTGCCGCTTTGCACGTCGGTGACGACCACTCCATGGTCGGCCTTGAGTTCCAGCTTCTTGGCCACGTCCGGGGTAAGCGTCTCGACCTGCATGCCGAGTTTCTCCAGTCGCGGGGTCTGCCCCTCGATTGTCCCCTCGGCGGTCCCAGCCGCGAGGTTGCCGGGTTGTTCGGTGAGGCGGACCTTCAACTCGATCCGCTTGCCGTCGCGCAGCACGGCCAAGGGCTCGTCACGGCCGATCTCGGCCTGCTCCACGATCGCCTGGAGTTCCTGGGGCGTGGCAACCGTCTTGCCGGCAAACTGCACGATGACGTCGCCGGGCTTCAGGCCGACCTTCGCCGCCGGGCTGTCCGGGACCACGCCGGCCACCAGCGCGCCGTCGCCGGGCTTCAGGCCGAACTGCTTGGCCAGCTCGTCGGTGAGCGGCTGAATGGCCACGCCCAGTCGCGCCCGATGGACCGTGCCGCCGTGGGAAAGCTGGTCGGCAACCCACTTGGCCGAGTTGATGGGGATGGCGAACCCGACGCCTTCATTTCCGCCGCTGCGGGAGGAGATGGCCGTATTGATGCCGATCACCTCGCCGTCGAGGTTGACCAGGGGGCCGCCGCTGTTGCCGGGGTTGATGGCGGCGTCGGTCTGGATGTAGTTTTCGCGCTGGTTGATGCCCACGCCGCGGCCCTTGGCGCTGACGATGCCCGCCGTGACCGTGCCTTCCAGCCCGAACGGATTGCCCATGGCCAGGACCCAGTCGCCGACTTCGGCCTTGTCACTGTCGCCGAGCTTGGCGGCGGTCAGTCGGCCGGCGCCCTCGATCTTGAGCACCGCGATATCCGCCTGCGGATCGGCGAACACCTTGGTGGCCTTGAACTCACGGCCGTCGTGCAGGCGAACCGTGATGTCGCGGCCGTCGGCCACCACGTGGCGGTTCGTCAGGATCACACCCGAGGCGTCGATCACCAGTCCGGAGCCCATGCCCGTCTGTCCATGCCGGGGCATCTGGGGCAGGTCTTGGAAGAACCGGCGCAGGTCCGGCATGCCGGGGAATTGCTCGCCGAACGGCTCTTCGCCGCCGGGCGACTTTCCTTCCATTTTCACCGGCAGCGGCGCTTCGCTGCGGATCATCACCACGGCGGGCTGAACGGCCTTGATGGCCTCGCGAAAACATTGGGACAAGGCCTGGGCGGGGTTGGCCGCCGTGGGCTTGCTCTCGCCCGGCCGCGCCGCGGCGATCCCGCCCACCGACGCCGCCAGCACCGCCGCGGCCGCCAGGGGCACGAAGGCCGCCATCAACGACGGCCGATTCCACCATTCACTTTTCCAACAACGCATGACTCTCTCCTTTTCACTGAAGTTGATGCCGTCGGCACGCGTTCCAGGACCGCCCTGGACCAACGTGCCGGCTACGGCTGAAAATGTCTCTTGCTCGTTCGGGCACTTGAGTTGTTCGCTGCCCCTCTTCTTCTCCGGAGAGCGGACCGCGCACTCCGCGGCGGCAGCGGGCTGCGCCATCAGTTCGACGATCAAACGATCGCCCCAGTCATTGGCCACGGCCCGCAACAGCGCGGCCTTCGAGAGCACGCCCACAACCTCGCCCCCTTGCGCCACGGGAAAGTAGCACTGCCGGGAGAACAGCGCCGGGGCCACTTCATCGGCCCGGGCGCGGGCGGGGAGGAAGACGACGGGCAGGCGACGGTCGGGAGTTGCCGGTGGCCGCACCGGCGGCGACGGCTGGTCCGCCCCGTCGCCGCCAGCGGAAAACACAAACCACGCGATCATCAACGCACTCACGCAGGCCAGGGTCGCCAGTATAAAAAGGGTCGCACTGACCGCCGACGCCAGGGCGGCGCCGGCCGCGACCAAGGTCACTGCGACCCCGAGGGGCACAATCAGGAAAGGCCAGCGGCGATAGAGGTCGATGCCCAGCGGGCGGCCGAGCCGGCGGGGGTTGTTCATGGTAAAATGCTCTTTTTAACCAGATGCCCGGCGACAGTCGGGCCGCGTTGCCCATCCGCCAATGCACAAGCCGTGCCAAACTACGCGCCGGGGACGGAAAGGTGTACAATACCCTGTGGCGGCGGCCGTTTTGCCCACGGTCGCGCGGGCTGGCCGAGCCACGCGCCCCAAGACGCCCCACTGGGGAAAAATGCCCCGCGCCCAGGGCGACTCGGTTTCCTGCCGCGTGAAAGGAAAACATGAGACTCGCGCTGAAGTTCGTTTTGGCGTTCACGCTCGGCAACATCCTGCTGGCGGCGGTCTACGGCTACTACGCGGTCCGCCGCGAAGTCGGCGTTTTCCAGCACACGGCGAGCGTCGAGGCCGAAGCGCTCGGCCGCGCCATGGAGGACATGCTGGCCGACGCCTGGCGCCGCAGCGGACACCAAGGCGTGCTCCAAGTGGTCCGCCGGGTGAATCAGCGTCAAGGGCATGAACTCCGCGTCCGCTGGGTGTGGTTTGACGCCCCACCGGGCGATCCGAATTGCCCCTCGATCGCCCCCGAACAGTTGACGACCGTGACCATCGAACAGCACCTGGCGGTCGAAACGCTCGACGCGGACGGCGCGCCGCAGTTGGACATCTACTGGCCCGTGGCGCTGGCCGCCGAGCGGCGCGGCGGCCTGGAGTTCGCACACGCGATGAGCGAGTTGCAGGACAGCGAGCGGGACATCGTCCAGCGGACGGCGCTCTTGATCGGCGGCATGGCATTGCTCAGCGGCCTCTTGGCCGCCGCGCTGGGCGTCCGCCTGGTGGGACAACCGCTGCGGAGGTTGATGGAGAAGACGCGGCTGATTGCCGCGGGAAATCTGGAAGGACCGATCCGCCTGGGCACGCACGACGAGTTGGCGGAACTTGGCGAAAGCTTGAACCTGATGTGCGACCAACTGGCGCAGTCGCAAGGGAGGATTCGCCAGGAGACGGCCACCCGCATCGCCGCCCTGGAGCAGCTTCGCCATGCGGACCGGCTGAAGACGGTGGGCCGCATGGCCTCGGGGATCGCCCACGAGTTGGGCACTCCGCTGAGCGTCGTTGCCGGCCGCGCCGGGTTGATCGGCTCGGGGAAGCTCAGCGCGGAGGAGGTTGCCCGCAGCGCAGAGGCCATCAAGGCCGAGTCGGACAAGATGACGAAGATTATCCGCCAGCTTCTCGATTTCGCCCGCGCCAGCAAGCCCCATAAGACGGCGGTCGATCTGCGGCAGGTGGTCGGGCAAACGGTCGACTTGCTGCGCCCGCTGGCCGAGAAGCGGAATGTCGAGCTGCGGCTGGACGCCGGCGGCGAGCCGGCCGTGGCCGAGATCGACGCGGGACAGATTCAGCAGGTGCTGACCAATTTGATCGTCAACGCGGTGGAGGCGATGCCCGGCGGGGGCAAGGCGGACATCGCCGTCCGCAGCCAGGCCGCTTGCCCGCCCGACGGCGATGCCCAGCCGTCGCGGTACCTACGCCGTCGAGGTCCGCGACGAGGGGGTGGGAATCGCCGAGGAGCACGTTTGGCGTCTCTTCGAGCCCTTCTTTACGACCAAGGACGTCGGCGAAGGGACCGGCCTGGGGCTGTCGATCGCCTACGGGATCGTGCAGGAGCACGGCGGCTGGATCAACGTCAGCAGCCGGCCGGGAGCGGGGAGCTGCTTTGTCGTCTTCTTGCCGGCGGGAGCCAAGCCGTGAAACCGCGAATCCTGATTGTCGACGACGAGCGCAGCATGTGCGATTTGCTGGAGACGGACCTGCGTTTGCGCGATTACGCGCCTGGCTGCTTCACCTCCGCCGAGGAGGCGCTGGAGGCGTTCCGCCGCGAGGACTTCGAACGTCGTGGTGACCGATCTGAAGATGCCCGGAATGGACGGCATCGAGTTCTGCCGCCGGCTGGCCGCCGACCGGCCGGACGTGCCGCTGATCGTGATGACGGCGTTCGGCAGCTTGGAGTCGGCGACCGCGGCGATTCGCGCCGGGGCCTACGATTTCGTGACCAAGCCGATCGAGTTGGAGTTGCTGGCGGTGATCCTGCGGCGGGCGATCGAGCGGCGACAGCTCCAGGAGCAGATTCGCTCGCTGCGGGCGGCGGTCGAGCGGACCTCGCGGTTCGAGGAACTGCTGGGGGAAAGCCCCCTCATGCAGAAGCTCTACGAGCAGTTGTCGCAGATCGCCGACTCGGACGCTGCCGTGCTGATCGCCGGGGAAAGCGGCACGGGCAAGGAGCTGGTGGCCCGCGGCTTGCACCAGCGGAGCCGGCGGCGCGGGCGGCCGTTCGTCGCCGTCAATTGTGCCGCCCTGCCCGACACGCTCCTGGAAAGCGAGCTGTTCGGACACGTCAAGGGGGCGTTCACCAACGCGCGGATCGACCGCAAGGGGCTGTTCCTGCAGGCGGAAGGCGGCACGCTGTTGTTGGACGAAATCGGCGAAATGCCGCTGGCCATGCAGCCCAAGTTGTTGCGGGCTTTGCAGGAGAACAAGGTGCGGCCGGTGGGCAGCGAACGCGAGGTGCCCTTCGACGCCAGAATCCTCGCCTCCAGCAACCGCGACCTGGAAACCGCCGTGGAAGAGCGGCGCTTCCGCGAAGACCTCTTCTTTCGCATCAACGTCATCCAACTGGAACTGCCGCCGCTGCGCGCCGCGGCGCCGACGCCCTCCTGCTGGCCCAGCACTTCATCGCCGAGTGCTCCGCGCGGGCCGGGAAACAAGTGCTGGGCATGGCCCAGCCGGTCGCCGAAAAGCTCCTGGCCTATTGCTGGCCCGGCAACGTCCGCGAGCTGCGCAACGTGATCGAGCGGGCCGTGGCGCTGACGCGCTTCGACCAGATCACCCTGGCGGACTTGCCGGAGAAAATCCGCGATTATCGCACTCCGCAAGTGATCCTCGGCAGCGCCGATCCGGGGGAGTTGGCGCCCTTGGAGGAGGTCGATCGCCGCTACATCCTGCACGTGCTGGAGAGCGTCGGCGGCAATCGCACCCTGGCCGCCCGGACCTTGGGGCTCGACCGCAAGACGCTCTACCGCAAACTGCGGCAGTATGGGGCCTTGGGCGCGGATGGGGAGTGACGGGAAACGTTACCCTTGGACCGCGAACAGCGACGTTTCCCGCGTGTCGATCCACAGCCGCAGCCAGCCGCGGCCGTTGTGGTGATAGACGATCGCGTAGGGCAGCATCACCTTGGCGACCTTCACCTGCACGTAGCGCAGCCCGAGCTGGCCATGGACCAGTGCCGACGGCCGGGGGACGTAGTGGATGGGTGTGAGGACACGGCTGCCGTCGCGAAGATTTCGCATCCACATCCGCACCGGCGAGCCGACTTTCATCATTGCCGCCATGCCCACAACAAGCTGTTTGAGAGCGACCTGTTTCATCGTACACCTTTCTTGCGTCGTCTGAGGTTTCCAACTGTCCCGGTCCCCGGCCGTTTGGCCGCGACAGGTCGAATGCATTCGGCGTGCCAAACGGCGGGGCCGGGAAGATATTTTCAGGTTATCGCCCTTCTCGGAGACTTTTCAACGGCTGGCCCGGTCCCTATAATTCGTTGGCGTTGAGGACGCACCTGTAGGGTGGGTCGAGCGCAGCGAGCCCCACCACAATCCGCGAAAAACTCATGGTGGGGCTCGCGACCATGCTGAGCATGGTGCCCCTCGACCCACCCTGCAAATTTGCTGAGGCAACGTTCCCCTTCCCCGGGCGCAGGGGACAGCACAGCGAGGGCCCAAACCATGGACGAGAACGCTCAAGAGACAAAGTGCGCTTGCGGTTGTCCCGCGAAATGCGGCTGGCTCATCGCGGTGGTCGCCGTGGTGGGCGGTTTTGCCATGTTCTTCGGCATCATGGTGTGGTACTTTGGTCGGGTCGATAAGCCGGCCCCGCCCATGCCGGGGATGGCCGTTCCGCCTGCCGCCGCCGCGAAAAAGCCGGCCGCCCCCATCGAAATGACCTGGGTCAAGCCCAACTCGCCCCCGGGCCAGGACGACCGCGCCGCGGAGGCCGAGGCGCGGGCGATCGCCGAGCAGGCGCTGGTCTACGGCTTCCCGTTGGTGGTCAACTACGGGACGCTGTACGATTTCAACGTCGACAAGACGTCGCCGCAGTACAAAGGCCCCTTCAACCGCCTCCTCAGCGAAGCCCGCGTCTTCACCCCCAAGGACACGACGATCGTCACCCCGAACAGCGACACGCCCTATTCGATGCTGCAGATGGACCTCCGCGCGGAGCCGCTGGTGCTGAGCGTTCCGGAGGTCGAGAAAGGCCGCTACTACTCGGTGCAGTTGATCGACATGTACACGTTCAATTACGGCTACATCGGCAGCCGCACGACGGGCAACGGGGCGGGCAAGTTCCTCGTGGCCGGCCCGAACTGGCAGGGCGACATCCCGGCGGGAGTGAAGAAGACGTTCCGTTGCGAGACGGATTTCTCCTTGGCGATCTTCCGCACACAGCTCTTCAACCCGGCCGACATGGACAACGTCAAGAAGATCCAGGCCGGATACCAGGCGGAAACGCTCTCCCAGTTTATGAAAACGCCCGCCCCGCCGGCGCCGCCGGCAATCGTCTTCGACAAGATCGACAAGGAGCTGGCCCAGGTCAATCCCTTCGGCTATCTCGCCTTCGTGCTCCAGTTTTGTCCGCCCCCCGAGGAGGAGAAGGCGTTGCGGGCGAAGTTCGCCAAGATCGGCATCGCCGCCGGCAAGCCCTTCGACGCCGCCGCGCTGGCGCCGGCGCAGAGCGAGGGGCTTGTCCAGGGAGCGGAAAGCGGCAGGAGCAAGATCAAAGACGCCGCGGCCGCGCTCGGCCGGGACCTGAACGGCTGGCGGGTGATGACCGGGACCCTCGACCGCGCCGGCTATCACGGCGACTGGCTTGCGCGGGCGGCCGTCGCGGCGGCCGGCGTCTACGCCAACGATTCGGCCGAGGCGATGTATCCCATGACCCGCAGCGACGCCGACGGCGCCAAGCTCGACGGCGCCACGGGCCGCTACACGCTCACCTTCCCGCCCGGACAGCTCCCGCCGGTCAATGCCTTCTGGTCGGTGACGATGTACGACGGCCGGACGCAGCTCCTGGTCGACAACCCGATCAACCGCTATCTGATCAACTCGCCCATGCTGCCCGGGCTGAAGACCAATGGCGACGGGTCGCTGACGATTTACATCCAGAAGGATTCGCCGGGCAAGGAACGGGAATCGAATTGGCTGCCGGCGCCGGACGGGCCGATTTACCTGGTCATGCGGCTCTACTGGCCGAAGGAGGAGGCGATCGGGCGGCGCCTGGAAGCCGCCGGGGGTGAAGAAAGTCAAGCAGTAACCTGGGTGGCCGTGCGCACGCGGGTGCGGTCGATTCGCCGCTACCGCATCCTGCGGCCGGCCGACGCCGTGGTGCTGGCCACGGCCGAAACCCACTGGGTTTTCGTCAACTTCGCCACGGGCCAGCCCGCGCAGCGTGCCGGCGGAGATCGCCCGGGCGTTCGAGGCCGTGGTCCCTCCGGCTGCGCCGCGTCGCGAAAGAAACAAAAGCTTCCCGAAGCCTTTCGTGACCGGCTCCTGAAGGTATACCATAACCCGCCGCTATTTCACGCGCTAAGGGCGATTTGGAGCAGGTAGTCGAGCGGGCGGTCCGGCGGGCGGAGAAGGATTACCGTCCTTTTCCGCCGGCCATCGGCCGATGAAGATGCGGTCGCCGGGGTGCAAGGGATAGTTGGCCTCCACCGACCGCTGTTGGACGATCGCCTGCCAATCGACCTTCCTGGCCGGCCCGCCTGGCGGGGCCAGCCAGACCGGCTCCTTGGCTGCCCGGGCCGCCAGCCCCTCGCACTGCAGAATGGCGCTGGCCACCGTGCTGGAATTGTTCACCGCCAGAGGCCGCACACCGTCGCCCAGCGTTCCAGAAGTGATCACATACACCACCCGACTGTTGTACTGGGCCACTTCCACTCGGGCATGGAAACCGTTCAGGGGCTCTTGCCGCAGCAGCATTTTGACGATCCGCTGCTCGACCTCCCGCGGCGTCAGGCCCGCCACGGACACAGTGCCATAGTCCTTGGCCGCATCGGGTTGAGGCGGAGTAAGGCCGTTCTGAGAACCCTTGGGAATGACGAGCGTTCCGTCCGGGTTCACGCGGCAATCGCCCGCAGCGACCGTCTTGCCGCCGGGCCAGCGGGTGATTTCGACGTGGATGACGTCGGGCGGCTCGATCCGATAGCCGTCTGGTCCGAAGTAATTCCCCATCGGTCCAAGGTAATTTGCGTCCACCGCCACGGCGATCTCCGGCACCGTCAATTCCCCACGCGCCGCATCGGCGGCAGTCACCGTCACCCGCGCCACCGTTTTCGCAACTGGGTTGACAAGCCAGTGGCTGGCCTTGGCGTTGACCTCGACCGCCAGGTCGTACTCCCCGGGGGGCACGCCGCTGATGCGGAAGGCGCCATCGGGAGCGAGTTCGACCGACCAGTGCCGTAGGGTGCTGAAATAGGCGCGGCCCTCTGGCGTCTTGCGCCACGCGCTCTGCCAGCCCTTGCGGACATCGAACCCCGCGCTGGCGATTGCGGGCGGCGGCACGAGGCCCGGCGTGCGAGAGACGAGGAAGGTTCGTGAATCGGTGCAGTCAAGCCCGGCCGGGACTTTGCTGGTCAGCGTCACCTTTCCCTTCACCGTGGCCCCGGCGCCGAGGTCCAACTCGGCCTGCTGCCCCGGCTGGAGTTGCAGCGGCACGCTCGCCGCAGAGCCGCACCGCGGGTCTCCTGTCGCCGGCCCCATGGCTCGGACGCTCACGGGGCCCGGCGGCACGCGCGGGAACTCGAAACGGCCGGCCGCACGGGTGAGGGCCTGCAGGGTGCCGTCGATTCTTGGCCGGTCGAGGCTGTCGAGGCGAACCGGCGCCAGGACAATTCGCGCACCCGGGACCGGCTTGCCGCCGTCGCGAAACTGGCCGCGGACCGACGCCCACGCTTGCAGCCGCAGCGTGCCGGCGTCGTGCCGGCCGGCCGGGAAGTCGGCCAAGGCGAACCCTGCATCTGCCTCGGCGAGCACGGCAAACGGCTCGCCCGGATCGGGAAACGTAAAGCGTCCGGCAGCGTCCGTACGCGATTCGTGGTTTCCGGAGGGCGCGTTTTGGTCGTCCAGCCGGACCTCTTCCGTCGGCGTGGCCAGCATCACTTCGGCCTGTGCCACCGGCTGGCCGGCGGCGTCGAGCACCGTGCCCGTGATCGGCTCGCTCGGTTGGAGGCGAAAGTCCTGGGTGCGGGGCATGTCGTCGCCGGCGCGGAACTCCGGCCCGGTTTGACTGCGGTATCCCAGCGCCTCGACCCGCAGCCGCAAGGGGATGTCGGTGCGCCAGACAAGATAATCCAGCCGGCCGTCCTTGCCCACCCTGGCGTTCGGCCGCGCTGCGTGCAGCCAGTCCTTGCGGAACACGTCGAGGGGAATGACGGCAAAGAGCGGGATCGGCTTGCCCGTCACGGCATCGGTGACGCGGCCGGTGATGCGGTGCTCGGCCTTGAGCGTCACCGTTCGCGGCGGGTCGCCGCCGGCGATTCGCAGTTGACAGGGAGCGAAGCCCGTCAACGCGTAGGAATAGACGTACAGTTCCACGGGAACGCCGGGCGCCAACGGCCACTCCCAGACTCCGCTGTTGTCGGCCCTTTCGGGGACCTTGGTATACAGAAGGCTGGCGGGCTCCATGTAGTAGGACGAGTCGGCGGCGCCCCAGCCCTGGATCTGCACGTGAACTCCCGGAACGGGCTTGGCGGCGGCATCGACAAACCGCAAGCGGATCGGCTTGCCCGGCTCCATGCGGAAGTCCTGCCGCGCCATATCGGCGCGGACACTGATGCGGCGCAGATTGCGGCGCCCAGCCGGGGGCAACGACCGTCAGTAGCTTGTCGCCGGGCGACATGGCCGGCAAGTGGAAGCGGCCATCGGCGTCGGTTGGGGGCGGGATCGGCATGGGGGCACCGAGGCAGACGGCATCGCCCCGCACGATCAGCGCGCCCTTGATCGGCTTGCCCGCGGGGTCCGTCACGCGCCCCCGCACGATGATGCCGCGTTTCATCGTCAAGGTGGCCGTACCGCTGCGCAGCATTTCCGTCGTGGTGCCGGCGTCGCTCTGGAGTTGCCCCCAAGACTCGTCGGAGGCATAATCCGGATGGAAGACCGCGAGGCTCAACGTGGCCTGCGCATGGTTTGGGACGTTCGCGATGCGCCAGCGGCCCTGGGCGTCCGTCGTCACCGCCTCAGTTCCCGTTGCCAACCAAATGTCGTATCCCGTGCGGCCGTCGCCATGGGCGGGCTTCGGATGGCCGCCGAGCCTGGCCTGCACAATCGCGCCGGCGATGGGCTTTCCCTGCTCGTCGACGATCCGGCCGCCGGCGGTCACGCCCGCTTCGAGCCGGATGGTGTACTCTGCCGGCAGTGTCACGCCGCTGGCCAGCTCGTTCTGTTCCCAATCCGCAAACATGGTGACCAACGGCTTCTTACCGGCCCAGAGCCGAACGAGAACGTAGGTCTTCGGCAATTCCACTTGGGCGGTGCCCCGCGAGTCGGTTATGTAGTCGCGGTTTCCGCTGAAACCCTTCTCTTCAGTCCCAATGCTGGTGCGGACGTTCGCGCCCGGCAGCGGCTTGCCCTGCGGATCGAGGACTCGAACCCGCATCGAGCCGGTCTTCGTCGCGGCATCGGCTCGCTTGGCAGATTTTGCCGGTTGCTCGACCGGCTTTGCCTCTGCATTACTTGTCGCAACAACGGGTGCCGCCGGCGGCGCGGCCAGCGCAACTTTCAGCGCGCCGACGAGCCCTATAGCCAGCAATGCAACGCAGCCGAAACCCAAAACGCTGCGGCGGCGCAGCGGCAAATGAAACCCCCGCTTCTTCAGTGCGCTCAGGCGGCGACCGATCGCGGAGGTCCGGGCCATGGCGATTCCGGCCGCCGGCAGCGAGGCACAGGCGTCGACGGCCACCCGGGCCAGCGTCCGACAGTAGGCGGTCACGTCGCCGACGAAGCTCGCCGAGGCCGCATCGCAGACCAATTCGCAGGCCGTCAGATGGGCCTTGCGCATACGCCAAGCCAGCGGATGGAACCAGAGCATGATCGCAATCCACTGCAAGCCGGCGTTCCAAGCAGCGTCGTGCGATCGCACGTGCGTCAGCTCGTGGGCCAGAATGCCAGGCAAGTCCTGGCGATACGCCTCGTTGCACATCCGCCCGGGCAGTAGCAGCAGCGGCCGGCGAAGTCCGCAGACGAACCGGCCCCGGGACGTCCCCGGATTGGAGCAACTCGACGCGACTCCGGCAGCCGACGGCCTCGGCCACGCGCAGGCAGGCGTCGGAAATCCATTGCGGCGGGCGCTGGCGCGGCGGACCAGCCGCCAAATCCGGTAATGACCCAGGCACAAACGCAATCCAAGGACCGCAATCCCGCCCAGCCAGGCGGCCAAGCACAGCGTGGGCCACGCAACCCCGGAGAATTCGGGGCCCGCGGTGGCAAGCGGCTGAGGCGGCGTCGGCGCGGCGGCGCCCGTTGCATCCGGCGGCGTGCCGGGGCTCACAGGCAACCGGCCCCACGCCCTGCTGTCGGACAAACTATCGGAAAAACCGCTGGGGACGCGGATGGCCGCGGTCGGATCGGCCGCCGAAGCCTCGGACGCCGCGGAAACGCTTGCCGACGAATCGGCCGGCGGAGGTTTGGGGACGCGGATGCGGAGCGCCGGCAGCGACCAGGCCGCCGCCGGCAGGGCGATCAGGCCGGCCGCCGTCACGCGCCACAACAACACCCGCCAGCGTGGATTGGCCCGCGCCAGGGCAAGGTGTGCCAGCCAGGCGGCCGCTAAGATGGCGGTGATCTTCAACAGCAGCGCGACCCAGACCGGGGCATCCACAAGAGGGAAAAAGGTGACAGGCACCATTTGTGCCAAGCACCCTCCGGGCCGTTCCGGCAAATGGTGCCTGTCACCTTTTTCCCAGAATCCCGCAAGGTCATTCGGCAAAGCGTTCACGGCCTGGTCCTCCGGGGAGAATCGGCAGGGGGCGGCTGTTGCCGGGCCATGCGCTGCAACTCGAGCAGCTCCTGCGGGGAGAGGTTTTCCTTGGCCAGCAGATGGCACAACAGGGCCTCGCTCGACCCGTTGCAAAAGGCGTCCACAAGTTCGCCGAGCATGGAGCGAAAGGTCGATTCACGTTTCGTCTTGGGGCGATAATAAAAGGCCTTCCCCTTGCCCCGCCGGGTCAGGTGGCCCTTTTCGACCAGGATGGTCAGATAGGATCGCAGGGCGGCGTTCTTGATGGGGCGGGGAAAAAGCTTCTGGATCTCCGCCGGCTTCAGCTCGCCGTGCTCCCAGAGGATTCGCATCACTTCCATTTCACCGGCGGTGAACCGCGCCATGGGGGACCTCCGTTTGGCAAAGGCAGCGACATGTATGCAGACTATTCTGCATATTCGCCGGCGTTTGTCAAGAGGGGTATGCAGAATTTTCTGCAGGTGAGCGGAGCCAAGCGGGGAAACCGCCGATACACGCACCTGACCCAGCAGGTCCCCATCGGCGGTTTCTCCCGGTCTCGTCGCCCGTGGCGTCAACGATTGCGCCGACGGGCCGCATTGCGACGGGCACGACGCGGCCCTAGAATACGGCTATGGCCCCCCAGGAAAACAAACCAGCACGCTTGCCGGCCCGCGGCGAGCGGTTCGCCACCACGCACTGGAGCATGGTAGTCAGCGCCGGGGTCGGCCGCTCGCCGGATGCCGCCCGGGCGCTGGCCGCGTTGTGCGAGAACTACTGGTTCCCGCTCTATGCCTTCGTGCGCCGGGCCGGCTACGCCGCCGAGGACGCCCAGGACCTGACCCAGGAGTTCTTCGCCCGCTTGTTGGCCAAAAACTATTTGGCGGTTGCCGACCAGCAGCGGGGGCGGTTCCGCTCGTTTCTGCTGGGAGCGATGAAGCATTTTCTCGCCAAGGAAGAGCGCCGCCAAGGGGCGCAGAAACGCGGCGGCCGTCAACCCGTGCTGTCGCTGGATTTTCACTCCGGCGAGAATCGCTACAGCCTGATCGAGCCGGTAGACAACCTGACCCCCGAACGGCTGTACCAGCGGCGCTGGGCGCTGGCCTTGCTGGACCTCGTGCTCGACCGGCTTTGCGAGGAGTTCCGCGCCGCAGGCAAGTTGCACCTGTTCGATGCCTTGAAGCAGTTCCTTGCCGGCGGCAGCGGAGCGCCGGCGTATCTGGCGGTTGCCGAGGAACTGGGCATGAGCGAAGGGTCCGTGAAAGTGGCGGTCCACCGGCTGCGGCGGCGATACCGCACGCTGCTCAAGGAGGAGATCGCCCGGACGATCGCCGGTCCCGAGGCCCTGGAGGACGAGCTCGGGGAGTTGCTGGCCGCGCTGAGTTCGGAAAAAATGTGAACGGGCGTGTAACCTTTTCGAGTATTTGGGTCAGGAACTTATCAGGCTACTATCCAGACGAACCGTTGTCCCTGCTGGCGGGGGGCCTCGACATGACCGATCCCAGTCGCTGTCCCCAATGCGGGGCCGAAGTGCCGGGAGACGCCCCCCAGGGTTTGTGTCCCAAGTGCGTGCTCAAGGCGGGTTTTTCCACGGCCGGCAGCTCGCAAATGTGGTCGGAATCGGCGGCCGCCAGTTCCGTCGATGACCGCTTCGTGCCGCCCACGCCGGAGGAGTTGGCCCCCCATTTCCCCGACCTGGAGATTTTGGAACTGGTGGGCCGGGGCGGCATGGGCGTGGTCTACAAGGCCCGGCAAAAACGGCTCGACCGGCTGGTGGCGCTGAAGATCCTTGCGCCGAAGATCGGCCAGGACCCGGCCTTTGCCGAGCGCTTCGTCCGCGAGGCCCGGGCGATGGCCATGCTCAACCATCCCCACATCGTGGCGGTTTACGATTTCGGCCAGACGCCCACTCTCCCCTCTCCTTCCGGGAGAGGGGCCGGGGGTGAGGGCCTGCTGTACTACTTCCTCATGGAATTCGTCGACGGCCTGAACGTCCGCCGCCTGCTGGACGCGGGCAAGCTGGCGCCCGAGGAGGCCCTGGCCATCGTGCCGCAGATTTGCGACGCCCTGCAATACGCCCACGACCACGGCGTGGTCCATCGCGACATCAAGCCGGAGAACGTGTTGGTCAGCAAGGAGGGCCGGGTCAAGATCGCCGACTTCGGCATCGCAAAACTGGTGGGGCCCGGAAAAGGGGACAGTCCCCATTTGCCGGAACGGCCCTCCGGGTGCTTCGCACAAATGGGGACTGTCCCCTTTTCCGGGCCCTTGACCGGCGCCGGCCAGGTCATCGGCACGCCCCAGTACATGGCCCCCGAGCAGATCGAGCACCCGCTCCAGGTCGATCACCGGGCCGATATTTATTCGCTAGGCGTCGTTTTCTACCAGATGCTCACGGGCGAGTTGCCCATCGGCCGGTTCGCCCCGCCCTCGAAGAAGGTGCAAATCGACGTGCGGCTTGATGAGGTTGTGCTCCGGGCCCTGGAAAAGGAGCCCGAGCGACGATACCAGCAGGCCAGCCAACTCAAGAGCCACGTCGAGACCATTGCGACCAGCCCGCCGCCGTGTGCCACCGGCTCTGCCAGTGTTTCGCCGCCGGACGACGGGCAACGTCCCCAAACGCCCCGTTCAAGCACCGACGGAGCCGGCGGCGCAGTACAGGATGCCGCCAACGAGGAGGCCCGGCGTCAGGTTCAAGGCCCTGCCGTCGGCCTCCTGGTTGCGGGCATCCTCAACCTGTTTTCAGTTCCCCTGGTTGCTCTCGGTGCAATCGCAGCCTTCGGTGCAATCGCAGGCTTCACACGGTCCCCGTCCGCCGAAATTCACGTTCACCAGGGCATATCGGGGGAGGCCCCAAGCTGGAGCAGGTTTGGCGTTCTGCCTGCGATTCTGATGCTGCTCGCGATTTTTCTCATCCCGATGTTTCTCAGCGGCCTGATGATCTTCGCCTCGCTGAAGATGAAGCGGCTAAGGGCATACGGCCTGGCCGTCACCGCCAGCATCTTAGCCATCGTTTCGCCGGCCTGCCTGATCGGCCTGCCCATCGGAATTTGGGCGTTAGTGGTATTGAGCCAGGGGGAGGTGCGGGCCGCGTTCGGACGCCGCCGCGTCGAGACCATCATGGCCAGGCCGACGACGAGCGGTTCCGGCGCAACACGAGACGAAGAAAAACGTGATGCGGAAGATCGCCCGTTGTTTGGGATTCCACTGTTGGAACGGCGAAACGGCATTCCGCAAATCTCTTGGCCCGGCGTGCAAAAGGCATGGGCGATATCTGTCGTTTGTGGGGCGGCGGGTAGCCTTCTCATTTCATTCGCTTCGCGTGGTTCTGTTTCGGTGATTGAAGCAATCGTCGTAGCCGTCCTTCTGGCAACAGTCATCGTCACTGGTCGCGCTTGGGTCGGCTTGAAGCGGTTAAGGGACGCTGCGGATCGGCAGCGTGCCACCGGCTCTGCCAGTGTTTCGCCGACGGACGACGTAGCCCAGCCCGACACGTCTCCTCCGAGCACTGGCGGAGCCAGTGGCACGCCCGCGTCTCCACGGATGGCGGATTTTGTAGCCGCGCTTCTGGGAGGCCCGTTTACATCTCCCCTGGCGCGCCTGCTGGCCAACGCTTCTGCCCTCGGTTTTCTCGGTTTCCTCGCCTCTCTGGCTTTTGTGCCGCTTCCCGGCATGCATTGGTGCCTCGGCTTCTCTGGTTTTTTCGGTTTCTTCGGGTTGATCGGCGTCGCGGCCATGACGGAACTTGCGGCGCGGCGTAAAGCGAAGATGCGCGCGCGTGCCACCGGCTCTGCCGGTGCTTCGCCGCCGGACGACGTACCCCAGCCCGACACGTCTCCTCCAAGCACTGGCGGAGCCAGTGGCACGCCCGTGGCCGGCGGCCGGGGTGGGTTCAAGGCTCCGTCCTCGAACCCTGATTGGCTACTTTGGTCCCCCTTCCAATCGCCGAAAGTGCGGGAGATTTGCGCCCACATGACCGAGGCGGAAAAGACGGGCGCGGCCTTGCGCGCGGCCTTGTATGGCCTGTGGGTTTCCCTGACGTTTGCCGGGCCGATCGGCGTCGGTGTCTATCTCAGCTTCTTCTTTCGAGCCCCCGTCAGCGTCGCTCTTCTGTCCGTCGTGCCCCTGGTGCTGCTCCACGTGGCCTGCATCCCGATTTGGCGGAGGAAACAGCGGAAATTCCTCTGCTCCACGGCTTGGGCCAAACAGCAAGGCATTGAGCCCGAGCAACTCGTCAGGCCATCACGATGGCCAACGTCTTCGCTGGTATTCATCGTCCTATTGACCGCAGCCTTTGTGGCGGCGGCCTTCCTGTTGACGGAAATTTTCGTCGGCCCGTCGCCTTCGGCGCTTGCACAAGAGGGATGGCAGCTTTGGCAGGACGGCCGCATGAAAGAAGCCGCCGCGAAGTTCCAGCGGGCCGTCGCGCTGCGCCCGACGATGAAAACGCCTGGAACGGACTCGGTTGGGCCAGCTTCAACTCGGGCAAAATGCTGGAAGCCGAGAAGGCTTTTCAACGCGTGCTTGAACTGAACCCCGCTCATCCCGCGGCCCTGAACGGACTGGGACAACTCTATTTGGCCCAACGGAAATACGATGTGGCCGAACCCTACCTGTTGAAGGCCGCTCCCCAGGCGCCGGCGGCCTGGTGGGGGCTGACTAAAGTCTATTTGCTTCAAGGCAGGTTCGGCGAGGCGGAACCATGGGCCCAAAAGATCGTCGATTCCGGCCAAGCCGGCGACGATGCTCGCCGCTTGCTCCAGGCGGCAAAGGAAAAACATCTCAGCGACGACCTCCGGGCCGTGATCGAACCGCCGCCTGTACGGCCGCCCGAGGGGTCTCCTCTGCAATCCGGCGCGTCGATGACCGCCGGCGGTGCGGACGCCGCCAAGCCGAAGTTGATTCCGGCTGCGCCGGCCAACCTCTTGCAATCGCCCCGCGCCGCCGCCATGCGGACCATCGTCCTGGCCGGGCTGGAATATGCGACGGAACATCCCCAGTGGCCCACCACGCTTGACGAACTGAAGCCCGGATACCTCGACGCCGGCAAGATCGATTTCGGCCCGTTCGTCTACCACCCGCCCGGCCCGGAATCGCGGGAAAAGAATCCGCAAGAGGTGGCCGTGCTGTCGGAGAAGGCGCCGGCCTTTGCCGGCGGCCAACTCGTCGGCTTCGCCGACGGCTACGTCGAGTTTGTCCGGGATGCCGAGCGGCTCAAGCAACTTTTCCCCGCGGAGGTCGAATCCCCGCCCGTCACGAACGAGGAGACGAAGTAGACGAGTAGGGTGGGTCGAGCGACACCATGCGCAGCATGGTCGCGAGCCCCACCAAACCCAAGAAGAGCCAATGGTGGGGCTCGCTCCGCTCGACCCACCCTACAACCCACGGCACATGGCGTGTGCCGGATACATTGACAATCATGGAGACCCGCAGATGCACGCATTGCCGTTGAAAGCCGTTCTTTTCTGGATCGCGGTAGCCCTGGCGCCGCCCGACACGTCGCAGATTGTCGTCAAGGGGCCCGGCGCCACCTGGGCCTGGACGAGACAGACCTCCGGCTGGAGCTTTTCCGCCGACCGCTCGGCCTGGTCCGTGGCAGGAAAGACCGTGACGACGTCCATCAAGGGCGAGAAGCCGGGGGTCGAGGACCTCGCGCGGTACGTTGAAGGCATCAAGGACCACGACTGGAAGAAATCGGCCACATTGAAGTTGCAGGACGCCTCGCTGGCCAAAAAGGGCGAAGCCTGGGTCTACACGCTCGACGAGGGAACCGCCGCGCCGAGCGGTACGTCATCCGGTTTCGCTGCAAATCGGCGGCGCGGCGGGCCTTCCCCGGCGACGCCAAGCTCACCGAGGCGCAGCGGCTCTTCTGCCAATGGGATGCCAAGACCTTCGGCTTGCCGGACCCCGCGCTGGAGCCGTCTCAGCGCCGAGGAAAAGACCGCCGCCGAAGATCGATTCCTCGAGCAACTTTCCAGCGACCAGGAGAGCCAGCGGGTCGAGGCCATCGACGCCTTGGTCGGCCTGGGCAGCAAGAAGGCGGTTTCTCCTATCTTGCAAATCGCGGCCGAGCGGAAAGAAAAAAACAATTGGGACCGCCACACCGCTTGCCGCGCCCTGGGAATGCTCGGCGACCAAAGCGTCGTGCCCGAATTGGTTCACCTCACGTATCACTACAACTGGAATACGCGGCAGTGGGCGCAGATTTCCCTGCTGCGGCTCACGGGACAAAACTTCGGCCGCGACGTGGCCGCCTGGCGGCAGTGGTGGCAGAAGCAAGGCGGCAAGCCGCCGATCTCCGGCGAAACGGTTGTCTGGGCAACCAGCCCACGGCTGCTGTCCGAATTGGAAGGGGCGGAAGATCCCAACAAGCAGGAGGAACTGGATCGCCAGGCCATGGAGACGATCATCAAGGCTCGCAAGCCGCAGATCGTCTCCCTAACGCCGCCCAACGGCGCCAAGGACGTGGATCCGGCCGTGCGCGAGCTCCGCGTCAGGTTCGATGTGCCGATGGCCAAGGGCTTCTCCTGGACGGGCGGCGGATCGGCATTCCCCAAGTCGCCCGAGGGCAAAGGGCCCTTCTGGTCCGAAGACCGCAAGACCTGCGCGCTGCCGGTGAAATTGGAGCCAGGCCACGAGTACCGCCTGGGCCTCAACAGCCCGTCGTTCCAGAATTTTCAGAGCGCGGCGGGCATTCCCTTGGAGCCCGTGGTATACTCGTTCAAAACGCGCGACAAGTGATTCGGAGACAAAAAAGGGGCCGGGGTCTTGAAGCGGCCCAACAAGCGTGGTTCTTCACAACACGAAAGGGAAATAGAGATGATGAAGAGACTAGCCATTATGATGGCGTTGCTGCAGATTCCTGCGCTCGTTGCGCTTGGCGAGACCAAAGAAGGCAGTTGTCAACTCAAACCATGCGGACCGTTTGATAAGGACGCGCTGACCGTCCAGGTCGGCCAGAAGATCAAGGGAACCTGTAAATTCTCCATACGGGACTTCTTCAAGCAGAAGGTCATCAATGCCGGCGTCGAGATTTCGAACACGAGTGACAGGCCCATGTACTGTCAATACTACGTGGCCTTCTTCGACGAGCATGGAACACTCCTTGGGTGTGCGGGGCAGGGCACCTTCGGCGACAAGGGACTTGCGGCAGGAGAGTCCACACAATTGGGTAGCTGTTTGATTCCATTGCCTGCCGGCCTTCACGAGAAGGCGGTTCAATACAAGATCGCCTTCTACGAATCAGACCAGGAGATTGGAAAATCGGACCAGGAGATCGGAAGAGTCGCCTCCACGGGTGGTCGCCAGGAAGCTCGGGGCCACCGATCGGCCGAGGCGAGTTCATATCGTGAAGTGAGAAAGGACATCGCGAAGTACGTTGGAAAACGGGTTTCCTGGGTCGGGAAATATGTCAGTTCTTCAAGTACGAGCACGACGGTAAATGGAAAAACTTCCGGTCGCACACAGGAATACCAGTACGCCCTTGTCGATAAGGACGGGGACGCGGTTTTGGAGGACTCTTTCTGCTTCAGCCACCCGGGGACAAAAAAAGATACAAAACGAACGCCGGCGGCCCAGGCGGCGGACAACAATCCGCGTGACAACGGCATTCGACTGATCCGGGGGACAATCGCCGGCAGCAAGAAGATCCAGATTCCCGGATCTGGCAGCGACTCGCGATCCATCGAAGTTCCCGACCTGAAGGATGTGGTCATTGCCATGCCGCCAAAGCGTAGTCGCCAATGAATCGCCAGCCCGGCATCGGCTGAGGTTCGGCCGGGAAACACCTCGCGTCCCCTTCCCGGATCGGTCGCAGTATGTCAACGAGCGACGAAGACCCCCTGGCGTTTCTGAAGGCCGAGCCCGCGAGACCCACTATCGGTCTCCCTGAGAACGCGCTGCATCAAGTCCCCGGGAATCAGTCTAGCGAACCGGTGCGTTCCGTGAAGATGCTGAAGCTGGTGGGACTGATCCTGCTTGGCTTGGCATGGATCGGCTTCTGGACTTACATGTTCTTTGCGACCGAAGCCAACGTCGTGGCCAAGTGGGATCGTAGGATGGCGATGATTGCACGCCGCGAGGTAGAGCCGCATACGGTGTATGTCGTGGAGATCATCCACAATCCCCGTCAGTCTGAGCATCCCCAGTGGACACTGTGGCTCAGGGAGAAGTGGGACAAACGAGGTGTGCACGCGTTTCGTGTATTCGCTAGATGGGACGACATGGTCGACGGCCTGCATGTTGGCAGTCCAGTGACGGCGTACCGATTCAGCGACGCTGAGGGCTACGTGTTCCCTCGTTTCGAACACGACCCTGCGCGGGTTTATGGTTCATCGCCGTGCTTGGCCTCCTGCCTCTATTCATAGGCATCGGCGTCCTGTTGTTCAAAACATGGCAAAGGCGATTTGCCTTCTCATAGCATTTGCCCACGGTGGCTTGAAAAAGGACCGATATTCCGGAATTTCGAGCGAATTTGGGATAGCCCGCAGGGTATGTGGAAATTCTCCCGCAGCCCGGGTATGATTACTGGCGCAATCGGACCGCAGTCGCGGGCTGCGCGGAGCATGCGACGGCGAGAATCTCCAGGGGGGGCCGAGGACGGGACCTGCGGCTCGTGGCGTTTTCGTGCTTTCAACATTTCCTGCGTTGGTAGGGAGGGTCAATCATGGTTCGCGTAATGAAGTGCTTTGGGCTCGCCTTGGCTATGTGTCTTGTGGCTGCGCAGTCGGCGCCGGCGGCCGCTATCACGGTGAAGGTTGGGGTAACGAAAACGGAGAAAACCGACGCCGGCAAACCGATCGTCACCGTCTTCACCTTGGACGGACCGATTCTCGACAAGCCGAAGGGAGAGGAGATGCCGCTGCTGGCACCGGTCGCCCGGCCCTCGCTCAAGGACCTGGTGGAGCGGATGAGGAAGGCCAAGGACGACAAGGATGTCAAGGGCGTCGTGCTGCTGTTGGACGAGGTTGACCTCGGATTGGCCCAGATCGAGGAGCTTCGCCAGGCGATGGATTCGGTCCGTGCGGCCGGCAAGGAGGTGTACGTCCACGTCGATAATCTCTTGACGATGCGGGGTCTGGCGCTGGCCGCCGGGGCCTCGCGCATCAGCGTCACTCCCACGACGATTATCATGCTCGCCGGCCTCAACGCCGAGTCGCCCTACGTGCGGGGCCTGCTGGACAAGATCGGCGTGAAGCCCGATTTCATCACCTGCGGCGACTACAAAACCGCGCCGGAGATCTTCACGCGCAAGGGCCCCAGCCCGGAGTCCAAGCGGATGACCGACTGGCTGCTGGACAGTCTCTACGGCAGTTTCCAGCAAATGGTGGCCAAGGGCCGCGGCGTCAAGCCCGAGCGGGTGCGCCAGTGGGTCGACGGGGCGCTGTACACGCCGGAGCAAGCGCGCCAGTTGGGGATCATCGACAGCGTCCAGCACCGCCAGGACTTCGAGGCCGAGTTGCGGAAAGAGTTCGGCGAAGACGTGAAATTCGATCGCAAAATTAGCAAGAAGCGCGGGGAAACCGCCGATCTCTCCTCGCCTGTGGGACTGTTCAAGCTCTGGCTGAGCGCGCTCGAGGGGGGCAAGCAGAAGGCCGCCGGCAAGAACGTGATCGGCATCGTGTACGTCGAGGGCATGATCCTGACCGGCAAGCCCGAGCCCAGCCCGTTCCGCTCGGAACCCGGCAACGCGTACAGCACGCCGCTGCGCAAGGCGCTCGACAAGCTCGCCGACGACAAGGACGTCAAGGCGGTGGTGCTGCGGGTCAACTCGCCGGGCGGATCGGCCGTGGCCAGCGAGATCATCCTCAATGCCGCCCAGCGGGTCAAAGTGAAGAAGCCGGTCATCGTGTCCATGGGCTCGGTGGCCGCCAGCGGCGGTTATTACGTCTCGATGGCGGGCGACAGGATCTTCGCCGACCCGGCGACGATCACCGCCTCGATCGGCGTCTTCGGCGGCAAGCTGGCGACGACCGACATGTGGAACCGCATCGGCGTCACGTGGTCCAGCAGCCGGCGCGGCGCCAACGCCGCGATGTTCAGCTCGGACGCGGTGTTTTCCGAGTCGGAACGCAATAAAGTGCAGGGCTGGATGAACGAGGTCTACGGCGCGTTCAAAGGGCACGTGGTCGCCGCCCGCGGCGCGAAGCTCAAAAAGCCCATCGAGGAATTGGCCGGCGGCCGCGTGTACACCGGCCAGCAAGCCCTGGACCTGGGCCTGGTGGACGAGATGGGCGGCCTGGAGGATGCGATCCAGTGCGCCGCCAAGCGCCAGGATCAAGGATTACGAGATCCGCACCTATCCCGAGCCCAAGAACTTCCTGGAACTCCTCGTCGAGGACCTCTCGGACGGCGAGCGTGACCCGAACCACCTCGGGCTGTCCGCCTGCGGAGTCGGGGCCTGCGGCGGGACTTCGCTCCTCGACCTGGCCCTGCCACACCTCAAAGGGCTGGACCGTGGCCGGCTGGAGATGATCGAAGCGGCCCTGCGACGGCTCGACTTGCTCGGCCAGGAGCGTGCCGTGTTGATGATGCCCGAAATCACCATCCGCGATTGAACCGATCCACAGGGGTTGACGAGCGGGGATAACCGTTCACGGGTCGGAGAATGAAGACGGGGAACCGCGGATGCACGCGGATGAACGCAGATTATTGGGTAAATCCCTATCCGCGTTGATTTGCGTCCCTCTGCGGTTTCTCCCTGTTTTTTCGCCGGCACGAAGCTCGGCGACAAAGCGGTGAAGCGGCTGCAACGGGCATTGCGAAACGGCACGATCCAGCACTGGCATGACTGATCGAAATCCCCAATCCTGCTGGTTCCGCCTCACGCCGGATCGCGTGGTCGCTCTGCTGCTGGCCCTGGAAGGCTTTCTGTGGTTGTCCGAGCGGTCGCACTGGTTTTCGTTCAACGAGCATAAGTGCTGGACGGTGCTGATCGGCCTGGCGGCCATTGGGGCAGCCTTCGTGGCGATGCTGCTTTGGTTCCTGGCCGCCGTGGTCTTTCGGCTGCGGTTCCAGTTCAGCATCCGCTCGTTGCTCATGCTGATGGTGGTCGTCGCCATTCCATGCAGTTGGCTGGCGGAGGCGAGAAAACAGCGGGAAATTGTGGTGGAAATTGAGAAGGCCGGTGGGGAGGTTCATTACGATTTCCAACTCGATCCGTCTTTCAACGGTGTATCAGGCGCCAAGCCACCGGGACCAGCCTGGCTGCGCAAATGGCTGGGAGATGACCTGCTGGTGAACGTCACGTGGGTCAGCCTTCACGACCGAGACGTCGGCGACGCCGAGGTGCAACGCCTCAAAGGACTGCCCCAACTCCAATGGCTGGACCTCAGCTACACCAAGCTGAGCGACGCCGGGCTGAAGCACATCGAGGGGCTGACCCAACTTCAATGGCTTTGGCTCCGCGGGACCAAGCTGAGTGACGCCGGGCTCGAACACCTCGAGGCACTGACCAAACTCCAAGAGCTTTTTCTCGATGACACCAAGGTGAGCGACGCCGGGCTCGAACACCTCAAAAGATTGACCCAACTCCAATGCCTGGAACTCACCGGCACCAAGGTGAGCAATGCCGGGCTGGATCGCCTCAAAGGATTGGCCCGGCTCCGCTGGCTGTACCTTGTCGGCACCAAGGTGAGCGATGCCGGACTGGAGCGCCTCAAGGGACTGACCCAACTCCAACTCCTGGCGCTCGACCACACCAGGATGAGCGACGCCGGGCTGGGGCGCATCAAAGAATTGCCCCAACTCCAAACCCTGTTCGTCGATGGCGCCTCGGTGAGCAACGCCTGGCCGCAACACCGCGACAAAGACCTGTCCCCATTCTCAGGGGCTTGGCTCAAACACTTCTCGTTCAGTGACGCCGGGCCGGAACACCCCAACGGAGTCCCCCAACTCCAATTACTCAAGCTCACCGGCACCAAGGTGAGCGGTGCCGGGCTGGAACACCTCGAAGAATTGACCCAACTCCAATGGCTGTACCTCGACCGCACTAAGTTGAGCGACGCCGGGCTGGAGCACCTCGAAGGACTGACTCAACTCGAATTTCTGGACCTCAGCGGCACCAAGGTGAGCGACGCCGGGCTGGAGCACCTCAAAGGACTGACCCACCTCCAATGGCTGTACCTCGAAGGCACCAACGTCAGCGACGCCGGCCTGGAACATCTCGAGGGATCGGCCCGACTCCGCAGGCTGGACCTCGGTCGCACCAACATCGGCGACCCCGGGCTGCAATGTCTCAAAGGACTGGCCCAACTCGAAGACTTGAATCTCCGTTTCACCAACGTCAGCGACGCGGGCGTGAAGAAACTCCAACGGGCGTTACCGAACTGCCAGATTGAGCACTGACACGGCCGATCCCGCTCGCCACTCCCGCTGGTATCGCCCCATGCCGGATCGCGTCGTCGCTCTGCTCCCGGCTGTGGAGGGTTTCTCCTGGTTCGTTGGTTGCCGGCGCCTGGCCGATGCTACTGTCCCCGCACCTGTACGGGGAAAGTGCGTGACAATGCGCCGCCCAAGGGGCCGGTATCGAACTCCACGACAAGTGAAAGTTGCTGGTCCTTGACGTCCTTGGGCATTCGACACGAGGCCCTGCAGAGCCCGCCTCAGCTAAAAACGGCGGTCGCCCAGTCCCGGGTTTACTTGCCACCTTCCTTCTCGCGGAGAAGTCGAATCTGCGCCTCCAGGCGGGCCGCCCGTGCGCCGAGAAGCTCGACCTCCGTCGCTCTAAACCCCGCATTGAGTCTCGCCTCAGCGAACTTCTCCAACGCTCGCAGGGCGCTGACCCTCTGCTCGTAGATCGCAGTCCGTTCCGCCTTGGTCGCGGCCAGTTCGAGTTCCGCATCGAACAGCCGCTCTGAGGCAAGCATTATGGATTCAAATGTTGCGCTACCGTTCTCGTATTGCTGGGTAAGAACGTTGACCACCTTGCGTAAAGTGTCACGTTTCTCTTTCAACAGAGACTCCAACTCCTTGGCTGTTTCAACTTTCTTCATTTGTTCCTTGTCGCCAGTGCCCGCCGGCCCCCGCAGCGTGTTGTCGTAGACGGTTTGCAGGTCAAACGTATTGCTCTTGCTGAGGGTAACGTGGGCCGATTTTCCGGTTGTCACCTCGATTGGAATGCACCAGCAGACGGGTTTTCCCTTGATTTGCACGATCTTGGTAACGATCCACTTCTTGCCGCCGGGCCCATTGGACATAATGCCGGCCGCGCTCTTGGAGAGGGGGTCGCCCGTATTTGTCAGCATGGCAAGGTCATGTCCAGTCACTTTCTCAAAGCCGAAGTCCCACGAGAAGGTCATGTCAACTGCCCGCAACTGTTCCTTCCTGGCCTCGCTGGCCGCCTTCTCCAGTCGCCGGCGGCTGAAACTCTGCATCTTCTGGACGTGGGCTATGAAGTCGGGGACCGGGTCCTTGTCGAGGATCGCAAATTGCACGGCTTGCGGCTCCAGGCTCGGCATGTCCAGATCGATGCTCAACTGCCAGGCCTCACCCTCCAGGCGCTTCATGTCCTCCTTTTCTGCCGCCGAAAGCGACGGCGCCTCGCCCTCGCTCTTCTTGGCGGGCGCAGCGGCAGTATTTTCGTCCGTTGTTTTCTCGGTCGTGTTCGCACCGGCCGGCGCCGCTTCAGCGACTCTCGCGCCCGCCAACAACAGCGCCCACGACAGAAATGCGGCCGTCAAGGCCGCAACGGTCCAACGACTGGCTCGAATCATGGCGTTTCTCCTTCGGTCCAAGAGGTTAGCGGGCGCGGTCTTCCCGCGTCCAAGGTCATTTCATTTTGTCCGCGCGGCGGGCGTCCGACTGGATGCGTTCCTCCGGCACAGCAGGCAAGTCTCGAAAACCTCCTGGATTATAATGCAGCCGAGGAGGCGGGCCAAGCACCCGATTCGGGTCGACTGGCTCCCTGCGTCGCGGCGGATTTGTGCCGCGGTGCCCATGAAAACAGGCTATCCAGTCACTTCTGCACCCATGTGCCATGACGGTCTCGGACCGCGTGAATTCCCCAGGCCGGCATGGAAAGCTCGGTGATCTGCCAGGCGCCGCCGGTGCGCTGGGCCACGTAATTGAACTTGCCTCGATAGAGCTTCGGGACTTCATACGACACGGTGCCGGTGGCCGTGTCGCCCTTCACCTCGCAAGTGACGCCACGAATGCGGTCGGCATGGACCAGAGTCACCGGGCCGGTTGGAGCGCCCCCCGCGGCCGTGATCTTCGCGCCCGGCGACGAGGGGCGATAAATCTCCGCTTCGATCTTGGACGCGGGAAGTTGCACGTGACCCGTCGTAAACATGAATTCCTCGTCCATCGCCTTACGCCTTGGATCCTTGACGGGGGGCGGACGCATCCGCAGGAACAGGTGCGTCAACGATGCCTCCCGAAGGGGCGCCTTCGGGCTTTCGCCTTCGCTGACGATCTTCGCAAAGTCCTCGGCGGGCATCGCCGTGGCCGCCGGGACCAGTCGTCGGATTTCGTTTGAAATCCCTCCATCGTTCTCCGTCCCATCGCCGACTTCCAGCGCGATGACCAGATACCTTGCCGTGCCGTCTGTGCGGGAAAACGGAAGGAAGAATGCGCGCGCGGCATCGGGCGGTGGCGCGCTGCCCTCCCAGACGAATGTCGCGCCTAGATACTCGCTGTTCATGCCGTGCAGGACGTTGTATTCGACCCGCAACTGGAGAACGTCTTTGTGCCGCCGGATGCCGAGAAACCCGTCTATGTAGCCGGCGCCATGGACCTTGCCGTGACGCATGTAGTGCGAATTTATTGCCAGCTTCGGCCACCAGGTGCCTGCCAGCATTTGCTCATCCAGCAACCCCGGCGGGTTCGCGCCATCCGCTAGGAGCTTGGCGAAAACGTCGGCACTGACCTCGGCGGTTTGCGGGGTGCTGCGACCGGTCGCGATGCGAACCTGCATTTGCCCCGGATTCCGCGTCGGCCCCGGCACGAGCTGGTCAACCAGTTTTGCGTCCGCTTCAAAGATGCGCGTGTGGATTATGGCCCTCGCGCTTTCACCGCGTTCCGTCACCGACCACAGAAGAAAAGCAAAGCCGTACACACCGAGAGAAAACATCAACACCAGCGAGGCAACCGATAGCATTGAATTTATCTCAGCGCGCCTGGGCCGGTCAGCCGGGAGCGCGCCAGCGGGCGGCTGATTCGCCGCCCGCCAGACCCAGCGGACGATGAGGAAGTCGGCGACGACACACGCGACAGCGATAAACAAGAGGGCAACCACTCCACCAGGGCCGCTAGCCGAGGCCCTCACTGCAAAAATGCCAAGGCCAGCGATCACGGCGTGGAACGCCAGCAGCGGAAACGCCCACAGATCGAACAGTGCCAGCCCCAGCCCGTACAAATGGCCGGCCGAATGGCGGATTTGCTTCAGGGCGACGTATCCCAAGATGGGGACGCCGATTGGCGTGGCTAGGAGCAGTATCAGGATCGGCGACAGCAACGGCAAGAGAAGACTTACGCCCAGGGTCATCCACAAAGTAATTACGCAAAGTGTGAGGATGATGAAAAGGAAGAACGGCCCGGCCCAAATGGCTCCTGCTAGGGCCGTTCTCGACAATCTCCGTGTGCCACTGGCTCCGCCAGTGCTTCGCGTGTACGCTTCGGGATGCCGTACGCGCTCCGGCGGCGAACCACTGGCAGGGCCGGTGGCACGCGCGGGCGGCCGGTTGGCTGCGCCACGCCCAGCGGACGATTAGATAGTCGGCGCCGATCGCCAGCAGGATCCCCGGAACGACGAAGAGGACGATGCCTGCTTCGCTTGCGTCTGCGGCAGAGGGATTAAAGGCGTGTAGAATGCCGCCGGTAATGGCGCCACCCGCCGCAGGGATCACCATGTCCAACAGCAGCAGCGGGAACAACAGCGCGTCGAACAGGGCCAGCCTCAGGCCGTGCAGTCGGCCCGCGGAATGGCGAATCTGGGAGATGGAAATCGCGCCCCGGATCGTAGCCCCAACCCCCGCGGTGATTGCGAACACGATGATGACGAGGATGATGATGGCAGGCTTCGCCGGGTGCCGCCCGACGTGCGAAGGAACGGCAACGAGAGTCACAAGGGAAAACATCGCCAACGCCGCCCAGACCGCTCCCACGACGGCCTGACGAGACAATCGCGGCGTGCCACTGGCTCCGCCAGTGCTCGGAGGAGACGTGTCGGGCTGGGGTACGTCGTCCGTCGGCGAAACACTGGCAGAGCCAGTGGCACGCGCGCGGCGGCGCCAAACGCCGCCCGCACCTCCCGCTGACTCAGCACCACCAGCGCCCAGATGCCGATCGGCAGGCCGATCAGGTTGCCCGGCGAAACGATGATGGCCAGGATGCTGGCGGCGATGGCCAACCCATAGGCTTGCAGCCGCTTCATCTTCAGGGCGGCAAAAATAATCAAGCTGGCGATCAACATTGCGGAAAGCGGCAGCAGCGCCAGCAGGTAGCCGGGCTGACCCCGAGCCATCGCCGAGGGCATGACCGACAAGACGATCCACACCACCGATGGAATCATCGCCCAATTGAAAATTCCCGTGACCAGCAGGCCGATGGCCGGACCTTGGACCTGCTGCCGGGCCTGCTCGACGGCATCGTCGGGCGGCCCGGCACTGGCAGAGCCAGTGGCACACGGTGGGGTGGCGGCCGTGCCGGATGGGCCATAGACCATTCGATCAGGCTCCGGGAGCTGGCCGAGCGGCACCGCAAATCCTCGCCGCAGCCGGATGGTCATTGCGGCACAGAGCGCGATCAGCCCACCAACCAGAGGCAAAACCGCGATGAGAAGACTCGCATGGACGCCCGGCATGGTATTGCAGGCAGCGATGAAGACCGCCATGGCCAGACTAACGATGAGAGCGGCGAACAGCCCTATCCCACTTCGCATCGCCAGCGCCGCCCAGTTGACGACCCGCTGGCCGTGGCGACGCACAACCAGCGGTGCCCAGATCCGATAGCTTAAGTCCGGCCATCGATCCGGCGGCGAAACACTGGCAGAGCCAGTGGCACACGGCGGCGGGCTGGTCGCAATGGTCTCGACGTGGCTCTTGAGTTGGCTGGCCTGCTGGTATCGTCGCTCGGGCTCCTTCTCCAACGCCCGGAGCACAACCTCATCAAGCCGCACGTCGATTTGCACCTTCTTCGAGGGCGGGGCGAACCGGCCGATGGGCAACTCGCCGGTGAGCATCTGGTAGAAAACGACGCCTAGCGAATAAATATCGGCCCGGTGATCGACCTGGAGCGGATGCTCGATCTGCTCGGGGGCCATGTACTGCGGCGTGCCAATGACCTGGCCGGCGCCGGTCAAGGGCCCGGAAAAGGGGACAGTCCCCATTTGCCGGAACGGCCCTCCGGGTGCTTCGCACAAATGGGGACTGTCCCCTTTTCCGGGCCCCACCAACTTTGCGATGCCGAAGTCGGCGATCTTGACCCGGCCCTCCTTGCTGACCAACACGTTCTCCGGCTTGATGTCGCGATGGACCACGCCGTGGTCGTGGGCGTATTGCAGGGCGTCGCAAATCTGCGGGACGATGGCCAGGGCTTCTTCGGGCGCCAGCTTGCCCGTATCCAGCAGCCGGCGGACGTTCAGGCCGTCGACGAATTCCATGAGGAAGTAGTACAGCAGGCCCTCACCCCCGGCCCCTCTCCCGGAAGGAGAGGGGAGATTGACGCCGCCCTCACCCCCGGCCCCTCTCCCGGAAGGAGAGGGGAGAGTGGGCGTCTGGCCGAAATCGTAAACCGCCACGATGTGCGGATGGTTGAGCATGGCCATCGCCCGGGCCTCGCGGACGAAGCGCTCGGCAAAGGCCGGGTCCTGGCCGATCTTCGGCGCAAGGATCTTCAGTGCGACCAGGCGGTCGAGCCGTTTTTGCCGAGCCTTGTAGACCACGCCCATGCCGCCCCGGCCCACCAGTTCCAAAATCTCCAGGTCGGGGAAATGGGGGGCCAACTCCTCCGGCGTGGGCGGCACGAACTCGCCACCCTGGTCCGGACTGCTCCCGCCCGTGCCGCCGGTCTGGCTTGCCAATCCGCCTTTGAGCAGGCACGCCGGGCAGAGCCCCTGGGGCGCATTGGCGGCCAGTTCGGCGTTACATGCCGGGCAGCGGTTTTCTGCGTTCATGAGTTTGGAACCTTCTGGCCGCGTGTCTCCACTGTTTCCATAGGCAAAACGGAGAAAAGGTTACAAGGAAACTCGAAACCAGCGGCTCCGATCACGACAGCAGCCGCTCTAACTACAAGCACGACAAGAGGTAACGGATTTCGTCCCCGATTTCCTCCGCACTGGCCACCGTCTGGGCGATTTCCTCCCGCAACAGGGCCCGGTAGCGGCGACGCAGCCGGTGGACAGCCACCTTCACGGCCCCTTCGCTCATGCCCAATTCGGCGCCGATGGCTGCGTAGGTGCTCGACCGGACGCCGGTCAGCGTGTCCTTGAGGGCCTCGAACAGTGCCGACTTTCCCTCGGCGACCATGCCGCCTTGCAGCCGCGACAAGACATGCTCCAGCAGCGACAGGGCCCATTGCTTCTCGAACATCTTCTCCGGCGTCAGCTCGGCGGCCGGCTCCAGGCGATAGCGAGTCTCCGCATCCAGGCTATCGAACGAGAGGACGGTGTGACTTCCGCCGCGTCGCTGGGCGTGTGCGCGGTCCCACTGGTCCGCCAGGAAATGTTTCAGTGCCGCCAGCAAGAAGGAGCGGAACTTGCCCTTCTCGCGGTCCGCTTTCGCAAAGAAACTTTGGGCCAGCAAGCGGGCGAAGAACTCCTGGGTCAGGTCCTGGGCGTCCTCGGCCGAGTAGCCGGCCCGGCGTACGAAGGCATAGAGCGGGAACCAGTAGTTCTCGCACAACGTGGCCAGCGCCCGGCCGGCTTCCGGCGAGCGGCCGACCCCGGCGCTGAGCACCATGCTCCAGTGCGTGGTGGCGAACTGCTCGCCGCGGGCGGGCAAGCGTGCTGGTTTGTTTTCCTGGGGGGCCATAGCCGTATTCTAGGGCCGCGTCGTGGCCGTCGCAATCAGGGAAAAAGGCGCCGGCGAGGGTTCGCCGTTATCCGGTGGCTCACGCCACCGGCTCGAGTCTCAAAGACGAAGCGGCCCCCAAGAGAATCCGCCCGCAGCCCTTGACACGCTTGCGCGACTGTAGTAAGCTTACTAGTACAGTTAAGCGAGGTGCCCATGGAGTTCCAGATCGATCCGGCGTGCCGGCTGCCCATCTACCGGCAATTGGCGCAGCAACTTCGCGAGGCCGTCGCGCGGGGACGGATCCAGCCCGAGGACCGGCTGCCCTCCGTCCGCGACCTCTCGCGCTTGCTGGTGATCAATCCGAACACCGTGGCCCGCGTCTATACGGAATTGGAACGGGAAGGGATCCTGAACACGCGTCCCGGCCTGGGGGTCTTCGTGGCCCGGCCCAAGGCCGAGTTGACCAGGAAGGTCCGCAAGGAGCGGTTCGACGAGTTGCTGGACCATTTCCTCACCGAAGCGGTCCACCTGGGATTCCGCGCCGACGAAGTGATTGCCTTGGTCGCGGCGCGCGCCAAGCAGTTCCAATGGCAAAGCGCCGGTCCCACGGAGCCCTAACAGGGGATGTGCCCGCCATGCCCGACATGATCGTGACCCACCGCCTGACGAAGTATTACGATGGCCGCCGCGTCGTCGACGCGCTCGATTTGCGCGTCGCCCAGGGCCGGGTCTACGGCCTGCTGGGCCGCAACGGCGCCGGCAAATCGACCGTGATCAAGATGCTGCTGGGGATGGTGCATCCCGACTACGGCCGGGCGGAAGTGCTCGGCGAAGACGCCCTGGAACTCCGTCCCCAGACGCGCGCACGGATCGCCTACCTGGCCGAAGGCCACCCCTTATATCGCTGGATGACGGTCGGCCAGGCGGTGCGGTTCGCCCGCGCGTTCTATCGCAACTGGAACGGCGGCCTGCTGGAACAGATCCTCGATCATTTCGAGCTTTCGCCGCGGGCGAAGATTCGCCGGCTTTCCCAGGGCCAGCGGGCTCAGGTCTCGCTGGCCCTGACCGTGGCCTCCGATCCCGAACTGCTGATCCTCGACGACCCCACGCTGGGGCTGGACACGGTCGTGCGCCGCGATTTCCTCGAATCGCTGATCCAGATCATCCAGCGCCGCGGACGCACGATCCTCTTCAGCTCGCATATCCTGGGCGACGTCGAGCGGGTGGCCGACCGCATCGGCGTCCTGGTCGACGGCGTCCTGCGGGTGGATTGCCCGACCGATTACTTCAAGGAAACCATCCGCCGGGTGGTGTTGGAATTCGACGGCCCGCCGCCGGAGTTTCCTGCCTGCCCGGGATTGGTCAGTAACCGCCAGGTCGGCCGCACGCGGGAGCTGATCGTGGTGGGATATGGCGAGGAACATCGACGCCTGGCCGAGTCGCTCGGTCCGCGGGCGCTGGACGTGATCGCCTTGAACCTGGAAGACGCCTTCATCGAGTACACGCGCGGGCCGCGGCGCGCGCTGCCGATATTCACCGGAGAGGACTCCGATGCTGAGAGCATTGCTGCTGAAAGAGTTGCGTGAGACGGCCTGGATCGGCCTGGTCGCGCTTGTGGCGGACCTGGCCGTGGTGGCGCATTGCGCCGGCTGCCCCGTCTTGCTGATCTCGCAGCCGAGGGCCTCCTGGGCCATTCCCTTTATCGACGGCACCTTCCTCTCCTTCCTTTGCTTCATCTCCATCGCTCTTGCCGTCACCTTGGGGCTGCGGCAGACGGTTGCGGAATCGCGCTCTGGCACCTGGCAGTTTCTGCTGCACCGCCCGGTGAGCCTGGGGCGAGTGCTGGCGGCCAAGCTCGCCGTCGGCATGGGATGGTACCTGGTCTGCGGCCTGATTGCGATCTTGTCCTACGCCGCCTGGGCGTCGCTGCCCGGCAAGCACGCCAGCCCGTTCCTGTGGTGGATGACCGCAACCACCTGGAAGACTTGGGGCATGATTTCCATCGTCTACCTGGCCGCCTTTCTTACGGGAATTCGGCCGGCACGCTGGTTCGGCACGCGGCTCTTGCCCTTGGCGGCGGGCGGCGTCCTCGTCCTGCTCCTGACGGGCAGCCTTTTCTACTGGCCGCCGTGGCTGGGCATCGCGGCGTTTTTCGTGGTCGCCGCATGCCTCGTCGGACTGATCCACTTCACCGCCCGGACGCGCGATTTCTCATGAGGGGAGCTGCCATGTCCAAACCACAAGGGACTGTTCGACCGCTGGGCCTGGCCGTGGTCCTTGCCATCGGATTCGGGGCCGTGTTTGCCGTTGCCGCCGTTTGGGCCATTTCGATCTGGGCAGAGCTGTACATGAATCGCGGGTACGAGCACGTGGTGGTCCGCACGGACGGCACGCCCCTGATCGAACAGCCAAGCTCTCGCATGTATGGAGATGTGACGTTCCGCGCCTTGGACGGCAAAGAAGTGCCTTGCCCTAAAGGCAGAACTTCCCGGCTGGAAGGCGCTTACCTGCGCATGCCGAGCCGGGGCGTCACGTTTCCGTTGACTGAGTGGGAACGCTTTGAGCGATACAACGACCGGCAGTCGCACGCCCACTGCTGGTACTTCCTTCATGACGGGCTGCGCGAGGGCCGCGGCTACTTCGTCGGCTATGACAGCCAAAGTAGGCGTTGCGTGGGCTTCATCGGCCGCGACGGTGTGCGGCCCGATCAACCGCCCGTCGAGCAGTGGTTTCCCGTGGACGGCGCCAAATTGGCAAGCCGAACGGCATTGACCAGCTACCGGTTTGGCGGCGATAGCGACGACGAGGAGTATTTCGAGCAGCAAGTATGGTTGATCTCCGGCGATCAGCTCCTCGGGGTCGATCTGCAGGCCGGATCGGTCAAAACGCTCATGGGGCCGACCGAGCTGATCGCCTTGGCATGGCTGTCGACGGCTTCGACGTCCAAGGCCGCCGGGGAGGAATCGCCTCACGTCACTTTTCACCCGCATTTGGCGGTCCGGGCGGCGGATCGGGTCGTCGTCTTCGACGCGAAGGGGAAGCCTCACGCCGCATTTCCGCTTCCCGAAGAGTTTCGCGAGCGAAGCTTCGAGCTTTACGAACTCGACCCGGGGAGGGCGCTGCTTATGGCCGATCGCGATCTTCCCGATGGCACACGGCACGAGGACCTTTCCTGGATCGATGCGTCAGGGAAGGTCTTGCGGCGCGCCGAGGTCCCCCTGGCCGGAGGCAATGGACCGCGCGAGGAAAGCGTGATGATGGCGTTGGCCGTTCCGGCCCCGGTCGTCCTCGCCTTTCTGGCCACGGTGCTCGAGCCCTTGAACAGCGTGGAGATCGGACTGGAACCGAGTTACTCCGCCGCCCTGGCGCGGAGCCTGAGCTTGTGGTGGCCGTCGCTGCTGATCGTGTCGCTGCTGGCCGCGCTGCTGGCCTGGCACTGCTTGCGCCGCCATCGCCGCTACTATCAGCCCGCCAGCGCCGCCTGGTTCGTGTTCGTCCTGCTGGCGGGCGTTCCGGGGCTGGTGGCCTATCTCTGCCACCGCCGCTGGCCGGTCCTGGAGAAGTGTCCGGCCTGCGGGCATCAGGTCCCGCGCGACCGGGAAACCTGCGCCCGCTGCACTGCAACGTTCCCGGCGCCGGAGCCCACGGGTTGCGAAGTGTTCGCGTGACAACGTGTTTTGAAATGGCGAGTGACAAGTCCCCTCTCCCTCCGGGAGAGGGTTAGGGTGAGGGCGGCAGTGTCGAGAAACGTCGGCTTAGCCGGGCCATAGCGGCAATCGCCCTCACCCCCGCCCCTCTCCCGACCAACCTGCGGTCGGTGCCCGGAGAGGGGAGAATTTCAAAACACGCCCTGAGGGGGACAGTCCCCGGTGAATCAGTCCTTCACCTTCAGCTTGATCTCGTCGGAATTGGCCTTCAACTCGGGGGCGTACATCGCCCAGGCCCGGGTGGGCAAGGCGCTGAAACGGCCCGGAATCTCCGCCCGCATCCGGTAGGAAACGCTGTGCTTGCCGCGGGCCAGGGTGCGGGCGAAGAAGACCACGCGGTTGTCGCGGTATTCGACGTACGCCCCCAGGTCGTTGCCCGTGTAGCCGCTGCGAAGGTCCACCGGCTCGAACCCGGCCGGCTTCATGTCCTCGAAGACCAGGTACTCGTAGTCGTTCTTGCTATCGATCTCCAGTTCCACTTCGACCAGGTCGCCGCTGTGGAGCGTGGCGAGGTTGTCCAATTCCTCGCGCCGGTACTTCTCGACCTTCTGGTCGACCACCTGGCCGCGCGAGCCGGCCGCATGGATCGATTCATCGACGCGCTGGAGCCTGTAGTATTTCCGCTGCACCTTGACCTCCAGGCCGGCCTTGCTGATGAAGTCTTCCAGGGTGAAATTGGTCAGGTAGCCGTTGTAGTAGAGCGGGCCCTTGCCCTGCTTGACCAGCTTCACCTCGTGCTTGCCGGCCGTGACCGCCCCGCCTTCGAGCACGAACTTGTTGTCGAACTGGAAGAGCGTCTGGGGGGTGATCTCGACGGCCTTCTGCAGCTTGCCGTCCCAGAAGACCTGGACGGTCATCTCGGGTTTCTGCTCGCCGCTGGCGCGGATGAAATCGGCCATCGCCTCCAGCACGATCGCCGTGTCGCGCGTCGAGTTCCAATAGGTGGCGTTCTTGCGGTTGTTCAACAGGTACTTGACCAGCCGCGAGGCCAACTCGCCCTTCGGATCGGTCCGCGCCAACAGCTTCAAGTAATAGGCCTGGGCCTCGTACTCGCTGCCGTACCAATACCACCAACAGCCGCCGGGCAGGTTGAGCCAGGCCGTCTGGTTCTCGTCGTCCTGCTGGACGTATTGGCCGATGTTGCGGAGGATCATGGCGAGTTTCTCCTTCTCGCCTTGCTTCTCCAGGGCGAGGCCGTACATGGCCTTGGCATAGACGGCGATCTTGGTGCGGTCGCGGTAGAGGAACCCGAGCATGTCGGCGCTGTTCACGCCGGCGTCGACCAGCACCATGTAGACGAAGGCGTCCAACTCGTCGGCGTAGGGCTTCCAGGGCTCCTTCTTGAAGGGCGCATTCTTGATCCGCTGGACCTGCTCGTCCTGGTAACGCCGCAGCCACTCGACGCCGCGATCGATCGTGCCGGAGACGACGGCCACGTCGTTCTGCCGGGCCAGTTGCAGGCCGTGCACCACCAGGGCCGTGGTGTGCGGCGTGGAGCACTCGCCCCAGCCGGAGAACCAGCCCCAGCCGCCGTCGGAAAGCTGCATCTCGGTCAGGCGCTCGACCCCGTCCTTGACCATCTTGCGGACCTCGGCCTCGTCGAAGACCGGGTTGCGCGGGTAGCGCTTCCACTGCTTGGCGCGCTCGGCGTCCTCGCCGATTTCCTGGGCGTTGAGGTTGGTCCGCTTTTTGCGGATCTCCTCCAGGTTCAAACGCATCTCCAGCAGGATCTTCTGCGTGATCACCGTGGGCAGGAAGCGGTTGAGCGTCTGCTCCGTGCAGCCATAGGGGTAATCGACCAGGTAGGGCAGGGCGTCGACCATGGCCCCGGCCAGCGTGGGCGAATAGCGGACCTCGATGCGCGATTGCTCGGGCCGCCGCGCCTCGGGCACGCGGACGTTGAACTGGCCCGTGGTGTTCCGGGGCCGAATGACGCCGCACCAGGCTTCCATCTTCAACATGCCGTGGATGAAACAGGGGAACTGCTGCTCCATGGCGTCCGACTCTTCGTCGCTGAGGGCCTTCATGCGGACCGTCGCCTGGCCCTCGTCCAACACCTTGACGCGCCAATCGACGCGGGCCTCGCCTTGCGGGGCGATCGCGACCGTGCGCGTCAAATCGTCCAGCGGCTGCAGCGTCTTGCCGCCGAGTTCCATCACCACCTGGACCGATTTCTTCGTCTTCAGGAAGTTGTGGACGATGGCCGAGAGCACCACCTCGTCGGTCTGGACGAAGAACCGCGGGGCCTCCAGGCGGACGATCAGGTCCTTGCGGGTAATGACGTCGGTTTGGCCCTGGCCCACCTTGGTGCCGTGGCCCATGCCCCAGACCTTGATCCGCCAGGTGGTGAGGTTTTCGGGCATGTCGAGGGCAACCTCGGCGGTGCCGTTGCTCTCGGTGGTGAGGTTGCCGACCCAGAGGGCGGTGTCGGCGAACTTGGTCCGCAGCGTGGGCTGGACCAAGGGGCCGCCTGAGCCCGGCCGGCCCTCCCCCTTGCCTTCTCCTGCGGCGTCGCGAAACGCCCTATTGGAGTCTGCCTTGCCCGGGGCCATCGGGGCCGGCACCGGCATCGCCGCCTTGTCGGCCTCCTCGTCCGCCAGCCCGTCGGCCGCCTTCTTTTCCAGTTGATTGGCGCCGAACATTGCACCGCCCGCGCCGCCGGACCCCCTCACCCTAGCATCTTTGAATCCCCACCGGGAGCCCTCGGCGGCGCGGTCGTTGAATTCAGTGCCTTCCATTTCCTCAGGCACCGTGCCGCCGAAGACGCCCAGGTCGCCCATGTAATGCGCGGTCGTCGGGAAAAGGTTGTAGAAAATCCGGCCCAGATTGGTCTCCGTGCGGGGATCGTGGTGGCGCTGCCACTTCCAGAAGAAATCCTTGATCTCCGGCACGTTCGAGCCGCCGGAAATGTACTCGACCGACTTGTCGTAAATCGCCACCACGGTCGAGCCTACGAACGGCTTCCCCTGGGCGTCGGTCAACTTGATCTTCACCTTGGCCTTCTGGCCCGGGCGATAGGTCGCCGCCGAGGGCACGACCTCGACCTCCAGCACCCGTTTCTCCGGCGGGACGGTGATCTGCTTGACTTCGGTATAGGCGCGGCCGTCGGCCACCGCCACCGCCTCGACGAAGAAGTTGGGCATGTCCTTCTTCGTCACCTCGATTTCCGCCAGCGTGCTCTTGCCGGCCATGCGGATGACCCGGGGCGGCAGGTAGATGCCGTTGGCCGGGCGGAGGAACAGCAGCACGGTGCCGCCGGCCCGATCGGTGTTGATCTGCAGCTTCACCTTCTCGCCCGGGGCATAGTCGGCCTTGTCGGGAATGAGTTCCAGGTGGTTGAAGCGGAACTGCGCACTATCGAAACCCTGGCCGATGATGGTGAAGAGGTAGCCGCCCTCGATGGTGTGCTTCTTGCCGTCGGTCAGCTTGTAGGAGAGGCGATACTGCCCGGCCTGCGAGGCGGTCATCTGTTGCTGGGCCTGGCCCTCCTGGTCGGTCGGCAGCGGCCAGGTCTGCACGGGCGTTTCCACCGGCGCCAGGACGCCGGCCTTGTCCTTGCGGTAGGTGATCCGCAGCAGCGTGAGCGTCCCGCGGCCCACGACCGGCTTGTTGTCGAGCGTGTGGGCGCTGAATGAGGCGTGGATCGTATCGCCGATGCGATAGTAGCCGCGATCGACCCAAGCGTAGACCTTGAAGGGTTTCCGCGCCACCAGCACGGTTCCTTCGCCGACGATGGTCCGCCGCGACTGGTCGACCACCTCGGCCGTGATCGTGTAGCGATGGTCCTGGTCGGGATGGATCGCCTTGGCCAGTTCCGTGTCGATCTCGACCTTGACCTTGCCGTCGGGGCCGATTTCCAATTCCCGCTCGGCCACAAGCTCGGGCGGCTGCTGGGCGTGCGGCCACCAGAACGGCAGCGGCCGCAGGCAACCCCACTGCCGCCAGCCCGGATACCAGGCGTAATCGTACTCGAACCACCAGTAGCCGGGGCCGTAGAGCCAATCCCAGCGCCAAGGCGGATACCAGGACTCCGTTTGGCTGCTGCGCATGATCTTGTATTTCACCTTGGCGTGGGTCACCGGGGCGCCGAAGTAATACTTGGCCTCGATGGTGGCCGTGATCTTCTCGCCCAGCATGACCGGCTCCGTGGGGGCCTCGACGTTCACCTCGAACTCGGGCTTCTTGTACTCCTCGACGCGGAAGCTGCCGCCGCCCAAATACCTGGCGCCCTGCCGGAGAACCGTGGAGTAGTCGCCCAGCGTCGCGTCGGCCGGCAGCTTGTACTCGCCCCCCAGCCCGCCGTAGGCGTCGGCCTTGCCGTCGACGGATACGACCTTCTCCCCCTTGGGATTGTGGATCTCGATGGTGAACGGCTGGCCGGCGAAGGCCGACGTGTCCGCCTGGTCGTACTGGGCGTGCTCGACCCAGAACTTGTACTTCACCGCCTGCTCGGGCCGATAGACGGGCCGATCGGTGATCGGGAACACCTTCGTCTCGTTGTACTCGGCGTCGTATTGTGCTCCGTACCAAATGTTGCTGAAGCCCAGGTAGGCGAAGCGGCCCTCCTTGCTGCGGGCGATGACGAGCCACTGGTATTCCTGCGGCTGCCGCTGCGGATCCATCAGCAACTGGCCGTCGGCGTCGGTGTACTCGGCGAATTGCTTGGTAAGAATGTCAATATGATTCGGTTGAATCCATTTCTGCTGCCAGCCGAAGAACTCGACCTCGGCCTTCGCGACCGGCGCACCCGGAGACGGCGTCGGCCACGTAGTAATAGTTCTTGCCCGGAAGCGGCTTGCGCACGATCGCCGTGTCGTTGAGCCAGAGGATAATGTACGAGGTGTTGCCACCGGCCATCTTGGCCGACAAGAGATAGGCCCCGGCCTTCTCCAGCGGCGTGGCCACGGTGATCCGCCGGTCGAAATGCTCCGGCCGCGGCTTCAAGGGCAGTTCCCAGTGGGCCACTTGCCGGCCGAGATACTGCTGCTGATTTTCGGTCACCAGGCGGTAGCCGATGTTGCCGATGTCGAGCTTCGGCCAATCCAGTTGACGGGGCGCGCGACTTGATGTATGCCTTCACGTCGTCCAGCAGCTTGTCGACCTTGATTTCCTGGGCGGTGAACTCGACCTGCGCCGTTGCGGAAACGATATTCGACCGTGGCCCCCTGCCCGGCCGGCTGCGTCATCACCGGCTCGAAACGCCCCCAATTCCCCTCGATCTGCTCGAGCCGGGACTTCCAACTAATGTCGACTTTCGGGCATTCCCGGATCGCCCGCCGCAAGTAATCGGCCGCCTTGGGATACTGCCGCCGGTTTACGAACTCCGTGGCCAGGTGATCGAGCGCCGCTTCGGCGTAGCCGGTCTTCGGATCGTCGGCCACCTGCTGGTAAATCTTGATGTAGTTGAATTCGTCGGGAAGCTTGAACCGCTTCACGCCGCTGGCCAGCCGGGCGATCGTCTCGTCCTCGCCCAGCGTGCTGAGGCGCGTAGGTGCCGCTCTGGTCCTCCTTGCTGTCGTCGGTCGCCATGGGTCCGAATCGCCAGCCGAACTCCGCGATCGTCTGCACGCCGAACTGCTGTTGGAGGAAATCGGCGAACTTTATCCGCACCTCGTTGGTTCGCTGCGCGTCGAACTCGACCACCTGCTCGAGGCACCATCGCCAACGCTGGCCGTCGTTCTGCGCCTGGTCCCAGCCCTTGGGGATCGAGTAGAAGACGGGCTTGCCGTCCGTCTCGACCGCGGCCCCCTGGACCTGCCCGCCGCGAAAGCCCCAGCCCCAACCCCAGCCCTCTTCATAGTCGGGCAGCACGCCCAGGTCGGTCTTGTATTGCAGCCGCCATGACTCCTGGTAGCCGCGATTGTTCAGCAGCATGTCGGCCAGGCCCAAGAGAAAATCGGAAACCTTGCGATGATCGTCGTCCTTGCGGGCGTTGGGTAGCGCCTCGCCATCAACTGCAGCGCCCGCACGCGGTCCCGGGCCGCCGCGTTGACCCAGCGCCCGTCGCCGCCACGGTGATTGCCCCGATGGAATTTGCCCGCCACGATCACGCCCTGCTTCGGGATCTGCATGTAATTGCGGGCGGCATCCCAGAGGAACCACCACCGCCGGGCGTCGTCCTGCTGGGCCTGGACGGCCGACTGGAGCAACTCGTCGATCTCATCCACGCGGTTGAGCTGCTCCAGGCACCGCACCGCCCGATCGAGATCGGAGTCGACCGGCTGGCCTTGGGCCAGGACGATTTTCCGCAGGCCGTCGTAGGCGTCCTTGTAGTTCCCCTGGTCCATCGTCTGATAGAGGTGGTCCCGCTGGGCCTGGATGCTTTGGGGCTCGGGACTGCGGTCCGCCGCCAAAAAAGTGCCGCAGAGCAATAGGCCGCCGATGGCCGAGAAAATCATCCCCAAGGTGGTCTTCATGGTTCAATCTCCTGAAGAAAGGGCATCGCCGCGGGCGTCCGCAGCCTCAATTACCATAAGGGACGCCCTGCCGGGCGTATTAGTTCCCTTGCCATAGCTCGGGCCGGTAAGAAACGATGGGAGGCAGATACGGGGAAAGTCCGCTTGCCATGAAGTAATGTAACCTTTCGGCCGAAAAACGCTATCCCTGCCGATAACTCGCTGCTCGTTCGCCGTCAAGGAGCTGCGAGATTTCGTGTCCAGGGTTCGGCCACGGGGACCCCCGCGGGGAAGGATTCTGGTGAAACGGCCGCCCGGCCGCCGCGTCCAATAAGGCAAGGCGAGCACGCCCCGGCTTTCCTCCTCCCCTTGTGGGGGAGAGGTTTAAGGGTTGGGGGGACGCGGGCAGCGGCGGCACGAACTCATCATTCGATGGCCGCTTAGGGTCCGAGGTCTGATAGAATAGCCAGGCACGGGGATCAACCTATGACGGCAACGCACGCCGCGGAAACCGACCGCCTGCGGTTGCACGGGTATCAGCCCGCGCCGCCCCTGGTCGCACGGCGCGGGCTGTGCTGCCTTGTGTTGGCGGTGTGCATGGCGACGTTCCCTCGGGCTGGGCGCGGCGAAGAGGCCGGCGACAAATCGCCGCCGGTGCAGACGGCCAGGGCGAAGCTGGACGCTTCCGCCCCGTCGGTGGTGCTGCTGCCGCCGAGTTTCACGCCGGCGGCGCAGCCGGAAATGCAGGCGGCCGCCGAGTTGGCATGCGACCGCCTGGGGCAGCAGATTGCGGCGGCCGGCCTGGCCCGCGTCGTCGATCGCACGCAACTGGATCGCGTCCTTCAGGAACGGGCCCTCAAGGCCGACACGCCGCGGCCGATGCTCAGCTACGACGCCATGATCCGCCTGGAGATCGACACGTCGCGGCTGGCTCCGGAAACCACGCTCAGCCTCATCGACCTCTCCACCGGCAACATCCTCGCTCAGCAGACCTTTGCCTGGCCGCTCAAGGAAACCGACGCCAAGGCGATGCTCGATTTCTGCCGCGACGGGCTCAAGCGGGTGACGAAACCGGCCGCCGGGAAGTTGCGGGTCCGAACCTTATGGGCCGCCGAGGCCATCGACAGCGAGCGAGTCAGGCCCCTGGGCAAACGGCTCATCGACGTGTTCGACGGCGCCTTGCAGCGGTCGGACCGGGTGCTGTTGGTCCGCCACCTCGAAGCCGCCACGAGCAAGGAGGAATCGTTGCTGTTGCTGCTGGGCCTGAGCCGGCTGCCGGGCGGGCGGCAATTCACGCCCCAGGCCGACGCCACGATCGAGCTGCGCATCGTCGAGGGCGACGGCCGCGGCAAGACATTTTTCCAGACGTCCGTGGAAATCGGCGTGCGACTCCGCAAGGGGGCCGGCTACGAGGGCGATTGGGTGACGACCGCCGGGCTGGCGCGGGACTTCGACGCCTTGATTCCACAGGCCTGGCGGAAGCTGGCCCGCTCGCTCGGTGAGGTTCACGCCGAAACGGCCACGACGTTGCTCAATGAGATGGCGCTGCGGCGGAAGCAGGCCGAGGCGGAGCTTCAAACCGCGAAGGACCTGCGGAACACATCCGATTCGATCGAGATCATGTTCATGGCGTTGCCCCACGCCGAGGCGGCCATGAAGCTCGATCCGACGTACACGGAGGCGGTCCGCCTGTATCTCGACCTCCTGTCCTGGCTGCCCAAACACAATCGCGAGAGCCCACGCCTGCCCAATGTCTGGCTGCGCCTCCTGCGGGAGGGGGCCATTTACACGGAGCGATTCCACCAGGACGGCGAGCTTTGCGGCGACCTCTGTGAGTCCGCAAGGTGGGGCCTGGTAAGGGCACCGCTCAACGCATTCTGGCGCGGCAACTGCGACCGGCCGCTTTCGCCGTTTACCGACGACATGCTCACCTTGACACCCGAGGTGGCGCAGGCCATCGATGCAACCAAACGCCTCGTGGAACGGGGAAGCGAGGACCACGTGAAGCTGCGTTTCAACGTGGTCGAATGGATGTTGATTCCCGCTTTCCGCGGCATGAGGCTAATGAAGGTGCCGCCCGCGGAGCGGGACGCATGGATCGAAGCCATCAGCCGCCGCTGCTTCGAGAAACTCATGCGGGGCGTAAGCGGCGGCGTCGACCATGCTTACGACTGGTCCCCCGACTACGCCTGGTTCGAGTGCGGGCATCTTCAGGTCCGCATCGCCGAGCTGCTGTCGGAGGACGGACAAACCGAGCGGGCGAAACAGATCATCGTCCGCACGCGCGCCGACATTCTGGCGCAGCACTTCCCCTGGATGAACCTTTACTTTATCCGGACGGTGGTTGAAGGGACCAAGGACGCCCGACTGCTCGCCAAGTTTGACGCCTGGGTCAAGGACTGCCAGCAAGCCGCACGTTTATCAGCTTGCCATCACGTGGCCGGAAGTGGACATTTTCGGCCCACAGCCGGGTGTCGGTCCTCCGGGCAATCGTGCTGGCCGCCCGTCGCTGAAGGCCCAGTTCATCGGTGTCAATCCCCGCGACCGTTTTCATCCCCTGGCCGAGGGCGGCGGCCGCCTCTACTTCGCCACCTTGTCGCCGCAAAGGGTCGCCTGCATCCTGCTGGACGACCACGGCCAACCGATCGGCAATCCGGTGCGCATTCCGACGGTGTACCAGTTTTCGTGGGACAACGTCAAGGATATCCCCCAGCCGAAATGGGACAAGTGGGAGGAGTTTGCAGCGGCGCAATACCTCGACGGCAAACTGTACTTGGGCACGCGCGGCCTCGGCATCCAGGTGTTCGATCCCAAGACGGAAACCTGGAAAGGCTATGGCCCCGCGCAAGGCTTGCCGTCGCGCGACGCCGGCGGCTTATGTCCGATGGGCGGTCAGTTGCTCTACTGCGACGGCACCGCCAGCTGCTTCACCTTCAACGTCACCGACGGCGCCGCCGTGCTCCTCCACCGCGGCAGCTCGAGATCCTGGGATCCAGATTGGACCGTCTATGGCAGTATGCGGCTCGTCTGGCGCAACGCCGGCCATTTCCTGGGGATCGACGGCGCCGGCCCCGTCGTCGACGTGCTGGGCAAGGCCCCCCAACGCGTCCCACTGGCCGGCTTTCGCCTCTACGGTTGGCGCCCGGGCGGTTTATCGACAGCGGGGGTCGGCGGCGCGGTGGAGGTGGAGGGACGCCGATTCTGCCTCTTCGACTGCGGTCTGTGCGAACTCGACGCCGACGCCAAGGTCATCCGCACCTGGGATACCAGTGAGTTCGTGGATGTCGGCGGCTTGAATGTTCTCACGCCGACCGATTGCCCCATTCCCGGCCGCCCGTCCAACTTGTGCGCCGTCGGTTCCTGCCTGGTAATTACCGGCGAGGGCCTGGTCGTCTATGACGTGAAGACCGACGTGTGGTACGGCCCGGTCAACGTCGAAGTCGGCGTCCCCCTCGGCGGCTTCGGAGGCCCGCTGGTCGCCGCTTCGCACGGCATGTTGTGGGGCGGCTCGCAGCCGGGACTGGCGTGTCTGGCGCTGGACGATGTGGTCGCTTATGCCAAGAGCCTCGGCCGCGTCACAACCACCGCCGAGTTCCACCGGCGAAAGCAGCAATTCATCGACGCGGCCAAGCCGCTGGACCGTGCCAAGTTCAACATCGCCATGCGGCAGTTCGACAAGGGCAAGGCGGCCCTTAAGCAGGTGCTCGACGCCGACCCCAATCAGGCCGAGGCCCTCGTCCTCATGGGCTTCCTCCACGACCGCGATTGCCTGAACCAACCCGACGAGGCCGTCAAGTATTACCGCCGGGCGGCCCAACTGGAGGATAACCCCAGCGGCTCGTTGACGGGCATGCAGTTCTGGATGCGACTGGCGGAAAACCGTCAACGGTGGAAAGAGCTGGCCGATCTCTGCGAAAAAATGTTACAGCGCTTTCCACGGTTGGATGGCCCCGAACGGGAACGCATCGAGCAGCTCCGCGACTCCGCCCGGCGACAATTGGCCGAGCAGAACGCGAAACAGTCCGCCCCCGCAACGTCTAACAAGGAAGAAAGGCCGGCCCACTGAGCCATGAAGGAAACACTCGCCCAAGAACTGGCCGGTCACGTGTCGCGGATGTACCGCGTGGCCCTGCGGATCGTCGGCCGCACCGACGCCGCCCAGGAAATGGCGCAAGATGCCTGCCTCAACGCGCTGCGGGCGGCCGAAAGGTTCGACGGCCGCTCGGCCCTGGCCACGTGGCTCCATCGCATCACGGTGAACTGTGCCTACGATCACCTGCGGAAAAGCCGCCGCATCGCCTACAGCCGCACCGATTGGGACGGCGACGCGGCGGGCATGTTGGCCATGCTCGAAGCCGGACCTGCCGAAAATGCGGAGCAGAACGACTTATATCGCCTTGCCCTCCGCCTGGTCGCCGCGCTGCCGGATGACTGCCGTGGGGCATTCATGCTCACCCAGTTGGACGGCTACACGTATGACGAGGCGGCGGCCATCGAAGACCTTCCCCGCGGCACCGTCGCCTCCCGCGTCTGCCGCGCCCGAAAAATCCTCATCGAACAGATGAACCAACATCTCGCCGGAGAAACGCCATGAGCACGCCGGAAGAAAAAGAAATCCTCTTATCCCAATTGGTCGACCAGGAATTGCCGCCGGACCAGGCCGCCGAAGTCCTGCTCAGCGTCCTCGACGACGCCGGCCCGCGCGGGCGGCTGCAGGCCATGCTCCGCGCCCGGCAAGCGCTGGCGCCATGGCGGCGGCAAGAGCCGGCCAGGGCGCTGGTCGCCGTGCTGCCGGCCCATCCGCCCGCCGGCCATTCCTTGGCTGCCTGGCGGCTGCTCGGCCTGGCGGCCGCGGCCCTGCTGGGCGGGGTGCTGGTGGGCGGCGGCATCTACCTGGGCCGCCAACTCGGCAGCGGACAACACGGCACGTCGCTGGTGCGGCCGTCGCTGGTCGTCGTCACGCCCGGCGAGCGCCGCGAAATCGCCCGCGCCTTCGCCCTGCACGAATCGGTGGCCGGCCCCTTGAGCTGGTATGCGGCCGACGAGGCCACGATTCAGGTGGCGCCGCCGCAGAAGGGCGAGACGTTGCGATCTCCGATCGCCGTGATTTTGCGGCTCACGCCCGACCCGTCATGTCACTTGAGCAAGGACGCCGTCCCCAAGACGTACGTGATCGTCTGCCGCGGCAGCGACGCCGCGGCCATGGAGTTGCCGGCGGCGGCCATGGCCAAGGCCCTGCGGTTGCGACTGCTTCCCACCGCGGTCAACGGCGAGGTGAATCTCCAATACGCGCTGGCCGCCGAGGGGACGAACCAAAGGCCCGGCGACGCCGGGCTGGCCGGACGCCGCCACGTCGGCCTCGGCCAAACCCCGCTGGGGCAACTGGCCCTGGACGACTGCCTGGTCAACGTCGATGCCAGCGCCTGGGTGATGGCGGAGGCGAGCAAGCCATAGTAGTGCGAGGTCGGATTTCATGAAAACATACGCCTGCATCCTGGCACTCCTCATGCTCGCCGCGCCCTCGGCGCCGGCGGCGGAAGAGTCGCCGTTGGTCTTCGCCCACAGCGGCCAGAAGGTGGCCGTGGCGATCCGCGGCGACCGGGGCAAAGCAGCGGGCCGCGTGGCCCTGGGGGCCTATGGCCGGCGATGGGGCGAGCCCGCGACCGTGGACCATGGCACGGCCGAGTTCGTTGCGCCGGCGGTCCGCGTCCCCGTCGTCTTCGCGATCGTCTCGGCGGCGGAGGGCAAAGTCCTCGGCGGCGAGCTGGTCGTCTATCCCGATCGGCCGGTCTCCTGGGAAAAGCACGTGCAACTGTTCTCCGCGGGCGGCCCGGACTGGTTCGACACCTGGTCGGCGGCCGTGGGGCTGCCCGTCCGGCAGCTCACGGACCGGGGGGCCTCGCAGTCCGGCGCCTGGTCCGTGTCGGAGGAGTCCGCGCTGTTGATTGTCGGACCGCGGGCGGCCGGCCGCAGCCCGGCGGCGCTCGGCCGGCTGGCCGTCGATAAGAAGATCAACGTCCTGGTGCTGGGGGCAAGTTGGTTTCTCGTGTCCGAAGCGCCGCGACCCTCAAGCGTCGTCGCGGCCAAGTATCTGGCCGGCGCCCTGGCCGATTGGCAAGGCCAGCAATGGGCGTTGCCGCCCGTCTTTCGCGGCCATGGCGACGTTTTCTGGCCGGCGGTTTGCAACCGGCAGACGTGGATTGCCGGCAAGGAGCTGCCGCTGGTCGAAGAGATTCGCCGCTGGCCCAAGGGCGCCGAGTCGTTGCGAATGGTGTTGAGTTACCTGCCCTGGCAGGAGCAGCTCGGGCGCTGCGAAATGGCGGACGTGCTGCTGTTGCGGCTCTTGAGCGAAGCGGCCCGGGGGGCGAAGCAGCGCCCGCCCTGGAACGGCCGCTGGCGCCTGCTGTATCCGCCCGCCAAGGATATCAAGGCCGGCGTGCAGCCCGTGCTGGCCGCTGCGCTGAACGCGGAGGCGGGATCCGAGGAGGATGCTGCGCCGGCCGAGGAGGCCGTCCCCGGCGAAATCCGCGGCTATGTCATCGACTTGCGCGGCAAGACGGCGCCGCCCCAGGATCTCTTCGAGCACTCCGGCATGAAGATCATCGAGGACCGCATCGGCGGCGGCGTGCCGCTGTTGATCCTCGGCGACAACCGTATCCTGGACACCTGGAAATGGCTGAAACTGGATCGCCGGCGCCATCGCTCGCCACGGCCAGGCGTGCTCTGGTGGCCGGACCGCTCCTTGCCGTCGTCCGTAAAGGATCAATTGCGTCTGATGCAACTTTTTACCGAGTGGAATGTTTCTTTGGCGGGGAAGTCCCCGGGAGGAAAATGATGAAAATCGCAGGAACGAGTCGTACGTGGCGCGGCGTGGCAGTGCTGCTGGCGGCGGCGGGCCTTTGGCTGGCTGCGGCTGCCGCGGGGGCCCATCCGCTTGTCAAACAGGCGGATGCGAACGATAAACCCAAGGACACGGCCGCAAAACCGAAGGCCGCGACCGCAAAACCCAAGGAGGACGCCGGCGCCAAGCTGCGTCCCATCCGCATGGCGATTTTCGACGTCGACGTGCCCCAGGGCGCGGACGGCACGGACATCATCTACCTCGAGGGATGCCGAGGGTTGGAGCCCCGGCGCACGACCGTCGAAGGCCCGGCCGCCACGGAATCGGAGCACCGCGAGGGCCGCAAAGCGGCCGACTCCCAGGGCATGGGCGTCGGCGGCCCGGCCGTAACGGATCAACTCAACGTCATCATCTCCGCGCTGCCGCAGGTCACGGTGGTCAATCGCGACCAGATCAAGAAGGTCGCCGAGGAACATCAGATCGCCCTGAGCGGCCTGGTGGAAACGTCCTCGGCCGTGAAGCTGGGAAAATTCCTCTCCGCCCAGTACATCGTCGTGGGGCGGGCGAGCAAGATCGGCGAGACCTACTATCTGGTGCTGAAGATCGTGGACGTGGAGACCACGGAGCAGACGACCGTTTCGGCCAAGGCCCCCGCGGAAAAGGGTTTTCAGGCCGTGCTGGATCGGCTGGGCGAACCGCTGGCTGCGGATGTCCGGCGGCTGCAAGCTCCCGCGGCCGACGCCACCGACGCCGCCCTGACCGAGCTGCGCAAACTGGCCCAGCCGCTTTTGGGCAAGGTGCTGTTGGTGACGGTCGAGGAGAGCCACGTGGGCCGGCCGCTGCGCGACCCGGCCGCCCAGATGGCCATTATGCAGCGGCTCCGCAACCTGGGCCTCTCGGTGATCGTGCCCAAGGATCCCATGGACGGCTGGAAGGAAACGCTCTTGCAGACGGGCCGTTACGGCGACAAGAAGGTCGATTACTTGTTGGAGGGCGAGGGCACCAGCGCCTTTGCGGCGCAGTTGCAGGGCCTGACCAGTTGCCGGGCCCGCGTCGAGTTGCGTGTGATTCCCGTGCCGGGCCGGGCGATCGTCGCCAGCGACCGGGGCGTGGCCGCCGGCGTGGACCTGGTCGAGGCCCTGGCGGCCAAGGCCGCCCTGGAAGAGGCCGGCCAGCAGGCCTGCGACGCCGTCGTGCGCCGCCTGGCTGCTGAATTGCCGAAGCCTCGATAAAGCGATCGTGACGGTCCATCGCGAGCACCTCGGCCTTACGGCCAAGGAACTCTCGCGGAACGCCACGCTGAACTCTTCCGGTACGGGACCGCGTCAGTGCGCCGGCACGATCTCCATGGCGTGCGGCCGAGGGGCCATCGCCTGGCGGAGGGCCTCTTCCATCGCCTGGTATTCGGCCAGACGCTTCTGCCAAACAGCCTGACGCTTGGCTTCGATCTGCTCGGGCGTCAATTCGAGCCAGTCCGGGATGCGCCCGGGGTCGCGGAGGAAGGCGTTGAAGATGTGATCGTGGTGGAACTGGTTCTTGGTGACCAGGGCCGCCCAAGCGGCGTTGACTTGCTCGGCGATGGGACCGGACTGGAGCACGGCCGACGCCAGGTTCACGCCCGCGGCCAACTCCGCGTCGCTGTGCTGGGCCACCTTCTTGCCGTCCACCAAGATGTCGTACTGACCGGGCTTGAGGCCCGTCGCCTTCAGGCCGTAATCGTTCAGTTCTTCCAGGATCGGCGCCCACTTGAGAATGTCCTTGGCGTCGGCGGGGAAGAAGGGCAGCGACTGGTCCAGCCGCTGGAACTTCAGGCCGCCGTCCTTGGCGACGACGCCCTCAACCTTGCAATTCTCAGAGCTTGCGACCTTGCCCGCGGCCGCGTCGATCTCCACCGCCGAGACCAATCGCGGAAAACCGAGCCCCTTGAGGATTGCCCAGGCCATGACGGCCTGACCCGGCGGGCCGGGGTGTACCACGTCGCCGCCGCCGATGCGGTTGGTGGGCTTTTCGGCGCGGGCCTTGTTCTGGACGGCAAGGAAAGGATGGAGCTGGTCGACGAAGACGGCGTTGTTGGCGGCTGCCACTTGCTTCAGTCCCTCCGAAAACTTCTCCAGCGTTTCGTTGTAGCCCACCAGCGCCGGCCCAAGCTCGGACTTCTCGACCGGGCTGGGCGTCAGCCAGGCCACGCGGATGCCGGCCGTCTTGGCCTGGGCGGCAATGCCCCTGAGGCCGTCGATGTAGTCCTTGAACGCCTGCGGAGCGAACTTGACGTAGTTGCCGTCGTTCATGCCGAAATCGACGGTCATCGCCGTGGCCTTGAAGATCAGCACGTCTCGCGTGAAGCGGGCGTTGCCGCCCGGCGCACGATCGCCGCCGATGCCCACGTTATGGAATTCCAGCTTCCAGGCCGGGAAGCGGCAGCGGGTCCACATCTCCAGGTAGTTGCTGTAGAGGTGCTGTTCGGTGATGCTGTCGCCCAGGATGGCGATCACGTCGCCGTCCTTGAAGAAGAAGTCGGCCGCATTGGCCGCGGCGGCCAGGCTCGACAGGCAGACCAACAGACAGAGGCCCTTGATGAAACTCGCGGTTCGGAGCATGATCCTTCCTTTCGTCGATGCAGAGCGGTGGGTGGGAATGGTAGGTACTGCGGGCGGCACAAAGGGGGACAGTCCCATTTTCGCGGCGAAGGCGCCTGTTCGCAACCCAACGCCGTCCGCGCCGCGAAAATCGGGACAGTCCCCTGTCAGCCGGTGAAGGTCGCCGGACGGTCGATTATAGCTTGCCGGCCTGCCTCTGGCAAAACCCCGGCGACACGAACGTCTCGGACTTCCCATCCACCGGGTGGGGTCGGTCAGCCCTGCACCAGCCTGAGCCCTTCTTCCCGGGCAGCGGCCAGCGCATGGTGAAACTCCGGCGGCGCCGGGGGCCGAGCGATGGCCGAATACCGGCTCGCCAGCCCTTCCGGCCGATACTGGGGCATGACGTTGACAAAGGTCTGAGGCGAAACCTCGCGGGCCAGGAAGCGCAGAATCTCCCGCGTCTCGTCCAGCCCGCCGGGCATGACCAGGTGCCGCACCAGCACCCCGCGCCGCGCCACGCCCTGCTCGTCGAGCACCAGGTCGCCCACCTGCCGGTACATTTCCTTGACGGCGGCACGGGCGACCTCGGGATAATCGGGGGCGTCGGCAAATTCCCGGGCCGTCTCCGGTTTCCAGAATTTGAAATCGGGCAGATAAATGTCCACCACGCCGTCGAGCCAGCCGAGCGTCTCCAGCCGGTCGTAGCCGCCGGTGTTGTAGACCAGCGGCAGCCGCAAGCCCTTGTCCGCGGCGATCAGCAGGGCTTCGAGGATCTGCGGCACGACGTGGGAGGGCGTCACCAGGTTGATATTATGGCAGCCTCGCCCTTGCAAGCGGAGCATCGTGTCGGCCAACTGCTCGGCGGTGACGGGCCGGCCATCGCCCTCATGGCTGATGACGAAGTTCTGGCAGAAGACGCAACGGAGGCTGCAGTTGCTGAAGAAGATCGTGCCCGATCCGCCCTGGCCCCGCAGACAGTCCTCCTCGCCGTGATGGGGGAAGGCGCCGCTTACCACGGCCAGCCGCCCGGTCTTGCAGTAGGCCTGGGGGCTGTCCGCCTGCCGCCGGTCGGCATGGCACAGGCGCGAGCAGACGGTGCAGTTGGCCAGCGACTCGACGGCCTCGCGGGCGCGTTGGGCGAGTTGCCCGTCTTCAAGCAGATTCAAATAGCTGGGCCAGGTGGAAACCATCGAACCGTCCCCGGCGATGTCCTGGGGCCCGTCCCCAGGACAATTGTACGCCCGAGTCAACGGCCGGTCACGCGGAGCGAGAGGGGGCTGTGAAAAACTTCTCACGCAAATGCACAAAGCCGCCAAGGAAGAGAGATGATTGGTAAATCCACGCCCGTGACGCCGATCTAACCCCGCCCTCTTCTTTTCCCTATCTTTATCTTTGCGCCTTGGCGGCTTGGCGACTTTGCGTGAGATGCTCCGGCGGGTGGCACTGCTGGCTTGCCCAGCAGTGCTGGTTTATCGTGGCACGCAACACTGCTGGACAAGCCAGCAGTGCCACCCGACGCTCACCCGACGAACTGCGTCAGCCGCTCGATGATTTCGCCCTGGGCGTCGCGGATGGCCACCTCCAAAGGCATCTGCCCGGGCAGACTGTGCGTCGCACAGCCGAAACACGGATCGTAGGCCCGGAAGGCCATCTCGACCATGTTCAAGAGCCCCTCGGTGGGGCCGCGGCCGGGGCCAATGAGCGATTGGGCCGCCTTCTTCACCGACATCGAAATGGCGGCGTTGTTGTTCGTCGTCCCCACGATCAAGTTGACCTTCGTCAACAGGCCGCGCTCGTCGGTCGTGTAGTGGTGCGTCAGCGTCCCGCGCGGCGCCTCGACGCAGCCCACGCCCTCCGTCGGCGTCGCCGTCGGCAGCACCCGGTATTCCTTGCTGGTGATCTCCGGATCGAGCGACAACTCGACCCAGTGCTCGGCGGCGTAAAGCAGCTCGATGAGCCGCGCCCAATGGGTAGCCAGCGTGTGGTGCACCGGCTTGCCGCCCAAGGTCTCGTAAAACCTCTCATACTCGGTCTGGGCCAGCGGCGTGGCCATGCCGTCCGATGCGTTCAAGCGCGACAGCGGCGTGGCCTTGTACACGCCCGAGTCCACGCCGTCGACCAGCCCCTTCCAGCCGATCTTTTTCAGATAGGGGAATTTCAAATAGGTCCAGGGCTCGACCCGCTCGGCGATGTACTGCTGATAATCGTTGGCGTGATACTTGGCGTGCTCCTTGCCGTCGGGGCCGACGACGCGCACCAGGCCGTCGTAAAAATTGACGTGGTTCTCCGCGTCCACCAGGCCCATGTTGTAGGTCTTATGGACGTAGATATCGCCGGTAATGAGCTTCACGTACTCGCTGTTTTTCAGCACCACGTCGGCGAACAGTTGCAGCGAGAACTTGGCGAACTCGACGGCCTCGCGGCCGCGGGCCTCGATCTCGCGGCGCTGCTCCTCGTTGATGCCGCGGCTGACGCCGCCGGGCAGGCCCCAGTTGGGATGGACGGCCCGGCCGCCCATGAGCTTGATCATCGCGTGCCCGTCGCGGCGCATCTTGAGCACCTTGCCGGCGATGTCCATGCCGACCTTCTTGACGACGCCGAGGATGTTGCGCTCGGCGGCCGGGGCGGTGGGGCCGACGACGAAGTCCGGCCCGCCCAGCGCGTAAAAATGCGTGGTGTGATCGGTCGTATAGAAAATGCTGTAAAAAAGCTCGCGGAGCTTCTTGGCCGCCGGGGGCGGATCGACGTGGAAAACGGCGTCCAGGGCCTTGGTGGCCGCCATGTGGTGGGCCTCGGGGCAGACGCCGCAGATGCGGGCGGTGAGGTTGGGCATCTCCTCGGCCGGCCGGCCCACGCAGAACTGCTCGAAGCCGCGCAGCTCGGGAATCTGCAAGTAGCAGTTGGCAACTTCGCCCGCCTCGTCGAGGAAGATGTCGATCTTGCCGTGTCCTTCCAGGCGGGTAATCGGGTCGATGGAAATGCGTTTCATTACTGCTGGTCTCCGTTGCTGCCGGGGCGGGCCGGCGTGTCCTTGGCCGCCGCGCCATTATGGGGCGGCCTCTTCGCCCGCCGCAACTGGCTCCCCGCCAGGCTGAAGCGGTAGAACGTGCCCACGGGATCGGGAATGCCCTCGCGGATGATGCGGTCGATCTCCTCCGGGTCGTTGGAGTCGATCACCGAGGCGATGCCGCTCATCAGCCGTGCGCCGTAGCCGTCGACGCCCTCGTTGGGGCCGTGGCAGCCGATGCAGGGCGAATTGACTTGCGGGCAGAGGGCCCCGCAGCCGGCCCGCGTGGCGATGCCGCAACAGAGGATGCCCTGCTCCAGCAGGCAGGTTTCCTCATCGGCAACCTTCTCCCAGGTGCGGTAGAACTTCTTGATCTTCTTTTCGTTCCGCGTCCGCTTGCACTCCTCGCAGACGGTCGTCTTGACGCCCAGGACCGAGCCCGGCGGCGGCAGCTTGCCCTCGACGATGGCCTCGATGGCCGCCCAAATCTTGTCGGCCTCGGGCGGGCAGCCGGGCAGATAGTAATCGACCTCGACGGTCTGGGCCAGCGTCTTCAGCGTGTCGTAGAAGACCGGCAGCGACAGCGTGCCTTCGGGCACCTGCGTCTCGTGTTGGGGTCGGAGGTCGCGGGGGTTGTCCGCCGCGGTCGACGAGCCCGCCTTGTAGACCGTGTCGAAAATCGACTTCCGGTCGTGCATGTTGCCCAGCCCGGGGATGCCGCCTTCCGACGCGCAGGAGCCGAAGGCCACGAGGACCTTCGATTTGCGGCGGAGCAACTGGGCCATGTACTCCTGTTCGCTGGTGCGGACGCCGCCGTTGAAGAGGCAGACGTCGATGCTGCGGTCGGGCAAGTTTTCGATGTCGTGGACTTTGCCGTCGGCGATGCAGGGGCAGAGGACCAGATCGAAGGCCGCGTCCACGTCGAGGATCTTGGCGTCGATGCCGAGGATGGCGATTTCGCAGCCGCCGCAGGAGGCGGCCCAGTAGATGGCCAGCTTTCCCTTGGTCTTGGCGGCGGGGGCGGTGGCCTTGGTCATGGCAGGACCTCCATCACTTCCTCGTGTTCCTTGGCGATGGCGGCCAGCGCCTGGCGGCGGTGGCTGTCTTCAGACCAGTTGTCGGGCCAGCGCAGCGGACCCAGCCGCCGCACGTCCTCGACGAGGCGGTCGATCTCCTCGGCCAACTGCTGCCCTTCGGCGGCGGAAGCCCACACGAGGCGGAGGCGATCGGGCTCGACGCCCAGCGCGGCGAGCGTGTGCTTGAGCATGGCGTAGCGGCGCATCGTCTTGTAGTTCTGGTCGATGTAATGGCATTCGCCGGGGTGGCAGCCGGCCAGGAGCACGCCGTCGGCGCCCAGGGCGAAGGCCTGGAGGACGAAGCTGGGATCGACGCGCCCGCTGCACATCGTGCGAATGAAGCGGACGTTGGGGGCGTACTTGATCCGCGCCGTGCCGGCCAGGTCGGCCGCCCGGTACGAACACCAGTTGCAGACGAAGCCGAGGATCTTCGGCTCGAAGGTGCTTTCACTCATAGGGGTTCCTCTCACGTTCCGGCCTTGGCGTCTTGAAACGAGAATCCGTCGCCGTCGCCCGCCGGTGAAACCGCCGCGGCCGGCGATGGGGCGGGCGCTGCGGCCGACGGTTCGCCCTCGGACAGTGCGTCCCAGAGGGCGCCGCGGATCTCGGCCGCAATCTGATCGTTGCTGAAGTGCGCGCCGGTGATGGCGCCGGCCGGGCAGGCGGCGACGCAGGTGCCGCAGCCCTTGCACATCGATGAGGTCACGCGGCTGACGCCCTTTTGCTCGTCGAATTCGATGGCGTTGTAGGGGCAGAGGTTGTTGCAGACGCGGCAGCCCGAGCAGGCCTCTTCGTTGATCGAGGCCACGATGGGCTCGATCATGACCTCGCCCTTGGTGATCATGCCGGCGACGCGAGCGGCGGCGGCGGCGCCCTGGGCCACCGAGGCGGGAATGTCCTTCGGCCCCTGGCAGACCCCGGCCACGAACACCCCGTCGGTCATGGTGGCCACCGGGTCGAGCTTGGGGTGGCGCTCCGTGTACCAGCCGGCCATGCTGCAGGAGATGCCGCACTTCAGCCCCAGCTCCTTGGCGTCGGCCTGCGGCTCCATGGCGCCCATCAGCACCACCATGTCGACCGGGATGCGGCGCTGCCGGCCCAGCAGCGTGTCTTCGACCTGGACCACGAGCTTGCCTTCTTCGCTGGATTGGCGCGGGGCGTCGCTCACCTCGGCCACCTTGCCGCGAACGAAGTGCATGCCTTCCTTCATGAGCCGCTGGAAGAACTCCTCGTAGCCCTTCTGGTTGGCCCGCATGTCGATGTAGAACGAATACACCTCGGCACGGGTCTTTTCCAGCACGAGGTGGCCGAACTTCAGCGCCGCCATGCAGCAGACCGCCGAGCAGGACTCGTTATGCCTTAGGTCGCGGCTGCCCACGCAGTGGACGATGGCCACCGACTTGGGCTCGGTCTTGCCGTCGCGGAGCACGATCTTGCCATGGGTGGGGCCGGCGGCGTTGCAGAGCCGCTCGAATTCCATGTTGGTGTAGACGTTGGCCAGCCGCCCGTAGCCGTATTGCGGCAGCTTGCGGCTGTCGAACAGTTTCCAGCCGGTGGCGAGGATGATGTTGCCCACGTCGAGCTCGACGATTTCGTCTTTCTGGTCGAAAGCGATGGCGTTGGTGGGGCAGAGCTTCTCGCAGGCCCGGCACTTGCCGCGCTCGAACCAGATGCAGGAGGCGGTGTCGATCACGGGGATGCGCGGCACGGCCTGGGGGAAGGGCGTGTAGATCGCCTTGCGATTGCCCAGGCCGGCCTCGAAGTCGTGGTCGACGACCTTGCGCGGGCACTTTTCGATGCAGATGCCGCAGCCCGTGCAGATGGCCTCGTTCACGTAGCGGGGCTTCTTGCGGACCTTGACGTGGAAATTGCCCACCGACCCGCTCACCTCTTCCACCTCGCTGTAGGTCAGCAGGGTGACGTTCTCGTGCTGGCCGGCCTCGGACATCTTGGGCGTGAGGATGCAGGCCGAGCAATCGAGGGTGGGAAAGGTCTTGTCGAACTGGGCCATGTGGCCGCCGATGCTGGGGCTCTGCTCGACGAGATAGACCTGGTGGCCGCCGTCGGCCAGCTCGAGCGTGGCCTGCAGGCCGGCGATGCCGCCGCCCACGACCAGCGTGGCCGGGTTGACCTTCACGCGCATCGGCTCCAGCGGCTGCTGTTGCTTGACGCGCTCGGCGGCGGCGTAGACCAGGGCCTTGGCCTTGGCGGTGGCGGCGTCCTTGTCAATGCTCACCCACGAGCAGTGCTCGCGGATGTTGGTCATCTGGCAGAGGTAGGGGTTCAGCTCGGCGTTGGCGCAGGCGCGGCGGAAGGTCTTTTCGTGCAGGTGCGGCGAGCAGGCGGCCACGACCACCCCCGTCAGCCCCTTCTTCTTGATGTCCTCTTCGATCATCTGCTGGCCGAGCGAAGAGCACATGAACTCGTAGTCGCGCGCGACGACCACGTCCTCGATGGTCTCGCCCGCCCAGCGCGCGACTTCCTTCACATCGACCGTGCCGGCGATGTTGCTGCCGCAGTGACACACATAAACGCCCACTTTCCGGGCCATGATCGGTCTCCCATCCATTGTGCAGGTAGCTCTCAGGTGCTGGCCGCAACGGCCCCGCCCAGCTTGGCCTCGATGACCGGCCGGGCGGCCACGATCTCTTTGCCGAAGCCCAATTTCTCCGGCGCGATCCCAAAAGCGATCCCCATCAACTGCGTGAAGAAGATGATGGGCAGCTTGAAGTCGGCGCGGAAATGGTCGTTGACCCGGCTCTGATAGGCGTCGAGGTTCAACTGGCACATCGGGCACATGCAGAGGATCATGTCGGCGCGGCTGTCCACGGCGCTTTGCAGCAGCCGGCGGATCAGCTCGAAGGCCTGCGGCTCGCTGATCTGGGTCATGTGGCCGCCGCAACACTGGGCCTTGACCGGATAATCGACGACCTCGGCACCCAGCCAGTGGAACAGCTCGTCCATTTTCATAGGGTACTCGCTGCTGTCCACGTCGGCCATGGGCCGCACCCACTGGCAGCCGTAGTAGGGGGCGATCCGCAGGCCCGACAGAGGCCGGACCACCTTGTCGCGGATGGCGGCCTCGCCGACGTCGGCGTGGATCACGTCGAGGAAATGGCGGACGCGGACGCGGCCCGCCTGGTAGCGCAAACCGCCCGCCTCCAGGCAGGCGTTCACCCGGCCGTTCATCTCCGCGTTTTCGCTCATCAGCCGGTCGGTCTTCTTCAGGTTGAGGAAACAGGCGGCGCAGGGCGCCACCAGTTGATCGAGCTTGGGATCGACCAGGGCGAGGTTGCGGGCGATCACCGCGCAGGCGGTCAACTCGTCCTGCGAGAAGTATTCCGTGGCCCCGCAGCAGTTCCAGTCGTCGAGCTCCTCCAGGTCCAGCCGCAGCGTGTCGGCCACAGCGCGGACCGAGATATCGTAGGACTCAAGGTTTTTTTCCAGCGAACATCCGGGATAGTAAGCGTATTTCACGAGGCTCCTCCCAACTGGCGCGCCTTTCTTGATGATGGCCTGCAACTGTTCGATATTCTTGATCTTCTTGGGGATCAGCGACATCCGGCCGCGGGTAAACATGGACAACCCCAGCGGGCCCATCCGCAGCAGCGCCAGCGGCTTGTTGAAAAGGTAGTAGCGGCTGGCCAGGCCGAGCTCGAAGCTGCGGCCGTAGCGGTCCAGCAGGTTGGTGAAGGTCTTGGCCAGGGCGGGGGCGTCGGTGTCCTTGGCCAGGCCGTCGCGGATCGCCAGCCGCTTCAGGCAGTACATCAATTCCGTGATGGGGATGTTCTGCGGGCAGCGCGTGGTGCAGAAGTAGCAGGAGACGCAGCACCACATCGTGTTCGACGACAGCACCTTGGTCCGCTCGTCGGCGTTGATCATGGCGAACAAGGCGCGGGGCGTATACTGCATGTCGGCCCCGTTGGGACAGGATCCGCCGCAACTGCCGCATTGCAGGCAATGGACAATCTGCTCGCCGCCGGGCGTCCCTTCGATCACCTCGTGAAGGAACGATGAGCCGCGCTGTTGGTGTGACGTGTCGATCATGGATGCCCTTCCCCAGTATCCGCTGGATTGTCCGTTTTCAGTACGACGCCATTTCCCGCACGATGTGCTCGGCCAACGCGGCCGTGGTCCGCCCGTCCAACCCGCTCAGGCCGCCCACCGCGTCCGGCTGCACGGCCAGGGTCGTGACGCGGACCACGTTGTCGCCCGAGGGCAGGCCGAATTCGGCCTTCGTGTCCCGCGCCAGGCTGCCGGGCAACAGACCGCCGTCCTTGGCCAGCAGCACCATCACGCGATCGCAGGCCCCGGCCGCCTTGAGCACGGCGGCGGGCGTGATGCTCGCTTCGCCGGGGGTCATCACCACCGGGAACAGCCCCTCCAACAACTTGTTGCCAATCTGCGAGCCCAGCCCTTCGCGGCGCCGCAGCAGCCCGGCGCGGCCAGCAACTGCACCTTGTGGCCGTTGCGATTGGTGATGCTGATGCTGCCCACCGCCTCGGCGCCGCCGCCGCGGTCGGCCTTGGCCGCGTGCGGCTCCGGCGGCCGGAAGGCCGCGTCCAGAATGTCGGCGATCTCGTTGTCGTCAAACGGCTCCACGGCGTAATAGAAGATGCGGTGCCCGCGGTAGTTGCTCTCCCACTGGTCGCGCGCCGAGGCGACCACCACGATCTTCAGCGCCGGCGAGTTGGAATTGACCTGGGCGACCAGCTCGGGCCCGTCCGCGCCGCACGAGGCGGCGTCGATCAGCAAGACGCGGCAGTCGCCGCCGCCCAGCGCCGCAACCAGCTCGTCGCCGCCCTTGGCCAGTCGCACGCGGCAACCCAGCGACCGCAACCGCTCGGATTGGCTGTTGGCGGACGACGGGTCGGCATTGACCAGGAGGACCCGCCGCGGCTGGCAGGAATTCACCTCTTCTTCGAACCGCGTGGTGCAGAGACAGGCGATCCAGCCCCGCCCGCACGGATCGCCGGTCACCAGGGCGGGCTCGTCGGCCAGGGCGTCGTTGACGCCGGCGACCACGCCGGAGACGGGCGCCCGGATCATGGCCGGCGGCTTGCCGGCGATGGAGAGGGCGGCCAGGGGCAGCCCTTGATAGACCACTTCGCCGATCCGCGGCAGACGGACACTCTTGACCGTCTCGCCCCGCAGACCCGGCAGCACGGCCCCGACGCACGCCGAGCCGTCGCTCTCCAGTCGGAACCATGATTCGTCGAAAAAGAGGATTTCTTCGGGCTGGGCGTCTTGCGGACCGAGCGGGCCGGCGGCCTGCGGCGTCTCCTCGCTCTTGTTTTTCCATTGGGCCATCACCCGCTGCACCGCGTGGGTGATCTCCTCCGGCCGAAACGGCTTGGTGATGTAGTCCGAGGCCCCCAGCCGCATGGCCGCGCTGGCATTGGGAATGCTCGGATAGCCGGTCATGATGAGCACGGGCTGGTCGGGCTTGGTTTCCCGCAGCCGTTCCAGGAACTGGATGCCGTCGATTTTCGGCATCTTGATGTCCAGCAGGATGGCCGCGTACTCGCCGTGCAGGGCGCAGTTGAGCCCCTCGCAAGCGTCCGTGTTGACCTCGACCTGGAATCCTTGCGCGAAAAGATCCGCCGGCAGGCCTGACAGATCACTTCCTCGTCGTCCACGACCAGCAATTTCGGATTGTCAGACATGACATCTCCCCATTGGTTTACTCGACGTGGATATCCGCATCTGTCAGCTAGCTAGCACCGAGCATGAAGCCTTTCGCAAAGCGCGTGCCGAAGATGAGGAGACGGCCGGCGAGTGAATCGACTTCGAGCCGCCATGACGGTTACAAAGCGTTACTGGGAAGCAGATTACGCCACGAGCGATGGACGAGCGGATGCGGCGATTTGTGCACCAGTCAGGGGGTGTCTCGGATGATTAGGGCCGATATTCGTATAAACTGTTCATACGGTGTATCGGCAGACGATACGCCGAAGTGCTGCGAGGGCGGCAGTTTCGTAGACCGCATCTCTCACCGTAGGGTGGGACAAGGTCGCGTGGCTTCTGGTGGGTCTTCGCAAACCGCATCTGGCTTGAATTTCAGGTTGGGGAGGAACCAACGTTCGGCGAGCAACCGAAGTCCCACCAGGTTTGCGGTTTGCTCGACCCACCCTACATGTTCGTGAGAAATGCGGGGTAGTCCATTACACAAAGCGGAATCCTTGTGACTTGAATCGTGCCACTTCCGCCTTTGACGGCCAGCCGGCCATGGGGGATGCCGGCCCGGCATCGGCGGCCGCCGGCCGCCCGGCTAACGACCTCTCGATGGCCGCTGGCACAAGCTGGGCGGCCAGGTCGCAAGCCGCCAGCATGAGCCCGTGGAGCGTGCGATGGCCGGTTGCGTCCAGCGGCTGCTGGAGGACAATCGGACCGGCATCCAGCTTGGGCGACATCCAGTGGACCGAGACACCCGCCCCGTGGCCGGCCAACAGCGCGTGGAACAGGGGTTCCCGGCCGCGATGCTGGGGCAATAGCGAGAAATGGACGTTCAAGCAGCCGAGCCGCGGCAGCTCCAGAAAATCCCCGCTGGCCGGCTGGGAAAACGCACAGACCAGCAGGTCCGGGCGAAGCCTTTTCAGCCGGGAACGAAAAGTGGGGTCGTCGATGTCGCTACGGGCCGGTCGCAGCACTTCGATGCCCCGGGCGCGGGCCAGCGCGGCCACGCTGCCCGGCTGGCCACCGAGCCCCAGCAGAAACCGCAGCCCGCCGATTGCCGCCCCGGCCGCCTTGCAGCCGAATCGCAACGTGGCGAGGGGGCCATAGTAGCCGAGTCTCGCCCGCGTGACCGCCCCGAGGCCGCGGGCGCAGCCGGGATTGAGGTTCACGGCCTGAAAGGGACTCAAGCAAGCCACGCAGACCGGCCGGATGCTGCCGTGGTCCAGCACGGACGCCACCCAGCGGTGCGTATAGAGGCCGTCGTCCACGACCACGAGTCCAATTCGCGGCCGATCAGCTTTGAGCGTGCTTGGGGGACGGCTGAGGGTCATGGCCGCGGCCGCCCATGGAGCTTGCCGAGCACGGCCAGGACGCTGCGCAGGTCGCAGGCGAAGACCTGGGCCAACTCGGCCCAGCCGGCATATCCACACTCGCGGCAGATGCGATCGTTGCCCCGGGCACGGCAGCAGGAATAGAACGTGCGGCAGTCGGTCACGACGGAAAGGTCCAACGGGCGCCGCCAATTGTTCCGGCCCAGCGCCCGCAGCCCGCCGTAGCTATTCATGATCGGGTAGCCGCGGCGTTTGAGTTCCGTGGCCTGCTCGGCCAGTCGGGCCCGCTCCACCATGCTCAAGGCCAGGTGTTCGACGCCCGGGTAGGGAATGTGGAAGTTGACCAGGATTCCGCGCAGCCGGCGGGAAGCGGCGGCGAAATCGGCCAGGAAAGCCAGGTCGTCCCGATTCTGCCGGTTGAACGTCACGTTGGCGAAGATGTAAGGATGGCGGCTTGTTTCGACGTTGGCAATCACCCGCTCGAACGAGCCGCCGCGGATCGAGTCGTGGGAGCCGGGCCGCCCGTCCAGGCTCACGGAAAATGAGTCCGGGTCGGCGTCCAGGGGAAAGGTGCCGTTGGTGCAGACGGCGACGTGGAAGAAGCCGATCCCCTTGGCCTCGTCGACCACGTGGTCGAGCCGCCGGCTGCCGTCTTGCCAGGCGAAGGGCTCGCCTCCTTGAATGTAGAGATAGCGGGCGCCCATGGCGTACAAGGTGCGAAGGCTTCGCAGCACGAGTTCCAGGGGAGCATGGCCCGCCCCCTGGTTCTTTCGCCAGCAGTGGGCGCAAGCGAGGTTGCACACGTCGGTCAGCGAAATGCCGCCCACGACCGGCAGGGGTCGGCGGCGGGCCAGGCTGCCGGCCAAGCGCAGGAAGTACCAGGCTTTTCCGCCCAGGGAGCCGCCAGCGCGTCCCATTAGAGCCGCACCTCCCGCGGCCAGGCCTCTTGGCGGCAGCGGCCCCAGAGGCGATTGATGTAGTTGAGCGAGTATTCGTTCTGGAAGCGATGGACCCAGTAGGCGGCGCCCTCAGTGACCAGGTAGGAGCCGTTGTGTCGCTCCATCACGCCCAGGCGCAGCAGCGGCCTGAGGAGCCTGCCGAAGACCGCCTCCAAATCCTCGCCGAACAACTCCTGGAAATCGGCGCCGCTGAGCTTCATTTCGTAGACGCGCCAGTACAGCCAATAGGCCATCTCCAGCCGCCGGTCCACGGGCAGGACCAGGGCGACGGGAGAGCGGTCCGGCAGCGCGGCTGCATACTCGTCGATCGAGAAGGTGTTGACGCAGAACTGCCTGCCGGTCATCGAGGCCGCGCTGGGGCCGAAGCCCAGGTAGTGATGCCGGGTGATCGAGCTGAACTTCTTCTTCCTCGGCCGCAGGAAGGACCAGACGGCGCACTGCTCCAGGCCGTGCTCGCGGCAGCGCCGGCGGATCAGGTCCAACATCCGCCGGATCACGTCCCCGCGGGGGCGGTCGATCCCGGCCAGCCCCAACTGCTGCCCCCATTCGGTATAGGGGAAACCGAAGATCGGGTACGTCGAGAGCTGATCGACTCCCAAGGCCAGCACCCGGCAGAGGTCGCGGTCCAATTCGTCGAGCGTCTGCGTGGGCAATGCGAACATCAGATCGACGTTGACGGCCTCGAAACCGTGCGCGGCCGCCCGGCGGACGGCGTCCTCGGCCGCGGCGGCATCATGGGAACGACCGACGATCGCCAGCAGCCGGTCCGAAAGGCTCTCGACGCCGACCGACAGCATGGTGACGCCCGAGTCTCGCAGCCGCCCAAGGCAGTCGTCGTCCATGGCGGCAGGGTGCAGCTCGACGCACACGTCGCCGGCCGGCCCGAAGGCCGCGGCCAGATGGGCCAGAAGCCGGGCGAGCCCCTCGGGCACGACCGTGGGAGTGCCGCCGCCAACGTACAGCGACACGACTGGCGGCCGCGGGCCGCCGCTGCCGGCCAGTCCCCCGGCCATCTGCCGTGCGCGGAGGCCGATTTCCTGGTGGGCTGCCGCTTCGTAGCGGCGGTAGAGCGTCTCGTCGAACTTCACCCGATGGTAAGGGCAATAAGGGCAGAGGTTATGACAAAACGGGACGTGCAGGTAGAGCCCGAGCCGTTGCACCCCCGCCGGCGGCTCCGTTTCGCCCGGCCGCATGGCCAGCGGCGCGAAGCTGCCGGTCACCAGGCGTTTCAGCAGCGGTTTCCACGCCCAGCGGGCGGGCCGAAGCCCGAACAGGAGGTCGTCGATTGGCAGGCTCATGGAACGGCAACCGGATAACGAGGTTCTTGCCTCGGGGATCGCGCCAGCGGGCATTCACCTGAGATGGCGAGGTAAAACGGTCAATATAACACGCAGCCGGCAGGCTGGCGGCAGTGGCGTCGCCGGCCGCTTCAGTTCCCACCGGCCGCAGCCGGTGGGCTTGGAGGGCGGGGGCATCCCCAATCTCTCGCTCCGCCCTACTCCAGCCCGTCCGCGCTGAGGCCCTGCTTGCGCATCAAGGCATGGAAGTTCGTCCGCTGCATGCCGACGGCTTCGGCCGCCTTGCTGACGTTGCCGGCCGCGCGCTTCAGGGCCGCAATCACGAAGCGGCGCTCCAAGTCGTCGATCGCGGCCTTGCTGACCTGGTGCTTGAGCCGCCGAAACTCCTCCCAACTGAGCGGCAGTTGCGTGACGGCGCCGCGCACCTGGGCCTGGCGGATCTCGGCCGGCAAGTGGAACAGGTCGATGCGGTCTCCTTCGCAGAGAATCGCCAGCCGCTCGACGATGTTGCGCAACTCGCGGACGTTCCCCGGCCAGTGGTAGCTTTCCATTTGGCACATCGCCTCGGACGTGAAGCCCTTGACTTCGACCTCCATCTTCTTGCAGAAGCGTTCCAGGAACCACATGGCCAGCAAGGGGATGTCGCCTTGCCGCTCGCGGAGCGGGGGCAGGAAGATGGGCACGACGTTGAGACGGTAATAAAGGTCCTCGCGGAACTCGCCCTCGCGGACCAACTCGGCCAGGTCGCGATTGGTGGCGGCGATGAGGCGGATGTTCACTTCGTGCTCGGCAGTGTCGCCCACCTTGCGGAGCAGCTTGGTTTCCAGCACCCGCAGCAGCTTGCCTTGGGTCTCCATGCTGAGGTTGCCGACTTCGTCGAGGAAGAGCGTGCCCTGGTGGGCGACCTCGAAGAGTCCCTGCTTGGTGGCGATGGCCCCGGAGAAGGAGCCTTTGACGTGGCCGAAGAGCTCGCTTTCCAGGAGCGTGGGGGCCAGGGCGGTGCAATCGCAGGCCAGCAGCGGATGGTCTTTGCGGCGGCTGAGACGGTGCACCGCGCGGACGACCATCTCCTTGCCGGTGCCGCTCTCGCCGGTGATCAGCACCGTGCCTTCGCTGGGGGCCACGCGCTTGATCAGGGCGAAGACGTGCTCCATCGCCCGGCTCTCGCCGATGATCCCCTCGAAGCCCCGGTGGACTTCCAATTCGCGGCGCAACAAGGCGTTTTCGCGGACCAGCGCCGAGCGCTCCCAGACTTTCGAGAGGACCATCCTCAGTTGATCGGGCGAGAAGGGCTTGCTGAGGTAGTCGGCGGCGCCCTGCTTCATGGCCTCGACGGCCGAGTCCACGGCGGCGTGGCCGGTGATGATGACCACCTCGGAGGAGACGCCGGCCGCCTTGATCTGCCGGAGGACCTCCAGGCCGTCGATGCCCGGCATCTTCAGGTCCAGGAGGACCACGTCGAAGTCGCCGGAGAGGGCCGCCTGCAGGCCGGCCTTGGGGTCTTCGCAGCATTGCAGCTCGTGGCCGTCGGCCCCCAGGATCCGCCGGCAGGTCAGTCCGATCACGCGGTCATCGTCGATCAACAAGATGCGCTGTTGCACGGGTTACCCTTGGGCCGGTTTCTCGTCTGCGGCGGGCAGGACGACGGTAAACGTGCTGCCTTTGCCCTCTTCGCTCTCGACCTCCAGCGAGCCGCCGTGCTCCTCGACGATGCCGTAGCTGACGCTCAGCCCCAGGCCGGTGCCTTTGCCCACCGGCTTGGTGCTGAAAAAGGGCTCGAAGATCTGGTCGAGGTGCTCCGACTTGATGCCGCAGCCGGTGTCGGTGAAGCGGACCAGCACCTTGCCGTCGGCGGCCAGCGAGCTGATCAGCAGCGTGCCGCCGTTGGGCATGGCCTCGCAGGCGTTCATCGCCAGGTTGAGCATCACCTGCTGGATCTGATGGTCGTCGCCCTCGACGGTGGGAAGCGTGTCGGCCAGGTTCTCGACGATGACGATTCCCTGCATCGCCTTCTGATTGCCCAGCAGCCGCACGGTCCGCCGCACCACCTCGTTGAGGTCCAGCGGCGTCTTGACGACCTGCCGCTCGCGGGCGAAATCCAACAGGCCGCGGACGATCTGGGCGGCGCGGGTCGTCTCGTGAATAATCAAGTCGAGGTCCTGCCGGTCCTGGTCGTCCATGTTCGCTTTCTCCTGCATCATGCAGGCGAAGCTCAGGACGCCGGTCAACGGGTTGTTGATTTCATGGGCCACGCCGGCGGCCAGCCGCCCCACCGAGGCCAGTTTCTCGCTGCGGCCGAGCTGCTGGCTGGTGGACCGCTTGAGCCGCTCCTCGCGCTCGGCCACGGCGTCGGCCATGCCGTCGACGGCCTGGCAGAGGGTCCCCATTTCCCCGCTGGGCCGGATGCCCACGCGCGCCGACAGGTCGCCGGCGATCACCCGTTTCGACATGGCGGCAATCGCGCCGATGGGCCGCAGCACCGCCGCGGTGACGAGGTAGATCAGCACCAGGCTGGCGACGGTGGCGATGGTGACGATCGCCAGGAAGACGCCGATGATCACGCGCTGCTGGTACACGAACGGCGCTTCGAGCATGCCCACCGAAAGGACCCCGATGATCTGCCCGGTGGGATCGCGAATCGGCTCGGAGGAGGTGAGGTACCAATCGCCGATCACCAGGGCGGGCGCGGTCCAGGTGCGGCCGCCGACCAGCACCTGGTCGCCCACGGCGGCGCTCAGCCGGGTCCCGACCGCGCGGGAACCATCGGCGAACGTCAAGCTGGTGCAGATGCGGAGATCGCCCTGGAAAATCGTGACGGCGCCCACGTCGCGGCCCTCGTAGGCCATGCGCAGAAAGACCTCCCGCTTGATCGCGTCCACGATTTGGTGGCGCCGGCTCAAGAGGTCGCCGGCGTAGAGGACGGCCAGCAGGCGTCCCTGCCAATCGAGCACGGGGACGGCCACGGCCAGGACCATGCCGTCGCTGCGGAGGGCGTCGGTGGTGGGGCGCGCCGCCGGGGTGTCCACCAGGGGGATACGGGCCCGCGCCGCCAGCTCCCGCCCCTCGACGGCCAGCGACTCGGCCGACAGGATGATCGTGCCTCGGGCGGGTGCCTTCGTCTTCAGCACCTCCGCGATGACCGGGTTGGCGGAGAGGTCGTCGCCGCGGCGGCCCTGGTTCCGCGCCCGGCAGAGGACCTTGCCGGCCGGATCGAGCACGGCGAGAAAATCCATGCCGCCGGAATCATGGGCGCGGTCCAAGAGCGTGCGCAAGGTGGCGGGGTCGTTTTTCGCGACGGCGGCGGGCAGGGTCCGGCCCAGCGCCATGCGCGCAAGAAGGCGTCGGTCACTTCGAGGTGGCCCTGATAGGCGGCCCGCGCGGAGTTCAGGTCCAGCCCGACCTGGGCCTGCACCTCCTTCATCCAGACGTGGCCCACGTATCGCAAGGCGACCAGCAAGAGGAGGGAATTGGCCAGCAGGATGACGGCGATGGCCGTCATCGTCAGTTTGAAACGGGTGGTCATGTATTCTTACCGGCCCTTGCGCCTGCCGTGGAGGTTCCAGTGTCTATTATCTCAGCTTTGGGCGGCGTCGGCAACCGGTGCCGGCCGTCCGAAGGCTGGTCGTGGCGCCGGCACGTTCTCCGCTGCCTTTTGGCGGCCAATTTGGCTATAATATCGGCATGGACGACGCCCCTTATGAAAGGCCCCGCTGGTATCGTGTTACGCCCGGCCGCGCCGTGCTCGGAATGCTGGCGGCGGAGGTCTTCTTATTTGTATCCGAGCGATTCGAGTGGTTTGCCTTCAACCGGCACAAAGGCTACACCGTCTTGATCACCGTGGCGGCCGTCGCGGTGATGCTGCTGCTGACGTTTTCTTGGTTCTTGCTGAGCCTGATTTTCAGGTGGCGGTTCCAGTTCAGCATCCGCTCATTGTTCCTGCTGACCGTGGTGGTCGCCGCGGCGTCCGGTTGGCTGGCGACGGCCAGACAGCAGGCGGAGAAACAGCGCGTAGCGGTGGAGGAGATTGCGAAACTGCAGGGGGCTATTTGCTTTGATTATCAAAGCGATGCGTCTGGCACTTGGATACCAGGCGCCACACCGCCGGGGCCGCCGTGGCTGCGCCAAGTGCTGGGAGACGACCTGCTGGTCAGTGTGACGCGGGTTGACTTCAGCATCTCCGCGGAGGTCAGCGACGCCAGGCTGCGATGCGTCCAGGGATTGACTCAACTCCAATGGCTGGGGCTCAACGACAAGATTAGCGATGCGGGGCTGCAACATCTCCGGGGATTGACCAATCTCCAGGAGCTTGACCTTATAGGCACCAAGGTCAGCGATGCGGGGCTGCAGCATCTCAAGGGGTTGACCCGACTGCAAGAGCTATACCTCTGCGGCACCAAGGTCACCGATGCGGGCGAGAGAGATCTTAAGAAGGCGCTGCCGAGCGTAACGATACACCGGGGTCCCATGTATTGAGGGAGGGGCGTTGAGGAAAACCCCCAGGACACGATAGACAATCGTTGATACTTGCGCCGGGTGCCCAGAAAGCGGAGCACGCGCGGTTCCCCGTCGGCGACGAGTTCGCCGTTTTGAGGTCGCAATTTGCGACCTCAGAGATCACCACCGGTCATGGCGGCCGCGGCGCGGCACTTGACTCTGCCCCCCGATGTGCGATGATCGTAGGGTGTCGGCGATTGCTCGCTTCCCCTTGCCCAAGGAGTCTTCCATGGCCCCCCCCGATCCGTCCCCGGCCCCCAGCTTCCAGGACCTCAAGGCGGCAATGAAGGCCTTTCGGAAACGAATCAAACTCATGCAGCTCGACGACCAATCGAAGATCGGCCGGGGGCCGATGAGCGGCGGCCACCCCTCGGGGATCGTGGCCATCACGCCACCCGACCAGTTCCCGGCGGCCGTTTGGGAAGAACTGGCCCGGCAGGGCAAACTGAAAAGCGTCGGCAACGGGATGTATGAACTCGTCCAACCCTAGAAATTCCAAAGGGGACAGTCCCATTTTCGTCGAACGAAAATTGGGACAGTCCCCAGGCGTCGGCAACGGGATGTATGAACTCGTCCAACCGTAGTGCGGTGCTTCAGAATTGAGGGATTGTATTCCAGGTGAACTTGGTGATATGGGTGCCACTGCTGGCTTGCCCAGCAGTGCCGGACTACCGCCGGGCGCAACACTGCTGGGCAAGCCAGCAGTGGCACCCCCAAAATCATAAAGTCTGGTTTGACTTACGCCCAACCCGTGATGACAACAGGAGATTTTCCATGTCCGTTCTGCTCGTGGTCCGGTCTATCCGCGTGCTCTGGCTGCCGGCGATCCTGCTGGCCGTGCTGACTTCGCCGCTGGGCGCCGAGCCGCAGGGGCAATACTTCGCCAAGAAAGTCTATGTGCCCACGCCGTTGCCGACGTTCGAGGAGACCAAGGACAAGCTGCCCTCGCCGATCTACGACGAGAACCCCCTGTACGTCAAGATGTACTGGAAGACGTGGGAACTGGGCTTCAAAAACTTCAACGAGCCCAAGCCCGGCAGCGGCTTCGTCTCGCAGTTCATCGACGCCGCCTTCAATCAGAACATCTTCCTGTGGGACTCGTGTTTCATGTCGATGTTCTGCAACTACGGCCATCCGTTGGTGCCCGGCATCGGCAGCCTGGACAACTTCTACGCCAAGCAACACGCCGACGGCGAGATCTGCCGGGAGATTGTCCGGGCCACGGGCAAGGATTTCGGCGCCTGGGTCAACAGCGAGCAGAAGAGCCTCTGGAGCCGCTGGGGCGCCCTGTCCGGCAAGGGCTTCTCCGTCAAGTACGTGGGCCGCGAAGTCCCCGAGCCGCCCCCCTGCCTGACGCTCGACTCGCTGAACCATCCGCTCTTCGCCTGGGCGGAACTGGAGAGCGTTCGCGTCACCGGCGACCGCTCGCGTCTGAAAATGGTCTACCAACCGCTGGTCCATTACTACCGGGCGCTGCGGAAATACCTGCGCCAGGGCAACGGCCTGTACGTGACCGATTGGGCCACCATGGACAATTCGCCCCGCAATGTTGCCATCGCCAGCGGCGGCATGGCGGTGGACATCTCGGCCGAAATGGTCCTCTTTGCCAATCAGCTCGCCGACATCGCCGAGTTGTTGGACAAGCGGGACGAGGCCGCCGCGTTCCGTAGCGAGGCCGCCGAGCTGTCGGCCGTGATCAATGAGAAAATGTGGGATCCCGAGCGGAAGTTCTACTTCGACCTCACCGTCGGCGGCCAACAGTCGCAGGTCAAGACCGTGGCGGCCTACTGGACCTTGCTTGCGGGCGTTGCCACGGCCCAACAGGCCGAGGCCCTGGCCGCCGAGTTGAGCAACCCCAAGAGCTTCGGCCGCAAGCATCGCGTGCCCACGTGCCCGGGGGATCAGAAGGGTTTTGATCCGGCCGGCGGCTACTGGAAAGGGGCGGTCTGGGCGCCGATCAACACGATGGTGATTCGTGGACTACAGCGTTATGGCAAGCAAGACCTGGCCCGCCAAATCGCCCGCGAAGACCTGCAAATTGTCGCCGAGGTCTTCAAGCGTACGGGCACGGTTTGGGAGAACTATGCCCCGGACGCCGCCAAGCCGGGGACGCCGGCCAAACCGGACTTCGTCGGCTGGACGGGAATCGTGCCGATCCTGTACTTCCTCGAGTTCGGCATCGGACTCCAGCCCGATGCCCCTAAGAACCAACTGACCTGGACGCTCGCCTCCGACAAACGTTGCGGCTGCCAACGGTTCCGTTTCAATGGCCACACGGCCACCCTGGTCGCAACACCTGGCACCCCGGAAGAGGGGAAGACACGGCTGTCGGTCGAGTCGGACGGTCCCTTTCGGCTCCGCGTCGAGCGGAACGGAAAGCGGTCGGAATTCGCCGTCCAGAAGGGCCAGAACAGCTTCACGCTGGCCCCCGCGGAGTAGCCCGGACGCGCCGCCGCGAACGCCAGAAACCCCTTATTTTTTGCTTAATTCGGCCCGGCGGGCGCTCTTGGGGCCTGTTTCCCTTGTTATCTGGGGGAAAACTGGGGATGATTTGGCACCCCAAACGCTTGACAGGGCGGGCATTCCTGCTAGGATGAACGTTATACTTTCGTTAAAGTTGGCGCATGTCTTTTCGACGTTGAGTCCGGAAGTGGAGATGGCGCCCGGAGGGCGGGTGGCCCGGGGAGGCGAGTTTCGAAACGTTGGGGCCGGCGGATGGATGATCTCCAGCTACAGAAAGTGACCGCCCAGGAGCGCAGGCGCCTGACGCCGGCGGTTCGTATCGCGCGTGGCGCAGTTGGGCGAGGCGGGAAACTGCGCGGGACGCCGGCCGCGATCCCTGGGAGTTTGCGGTGGAGATCGGCACCCTCGGCGCGCTGGGCGTTACGGCCGCCGCGCTGCGATGGTTGGTCTGCCGGGGCTATGTCGAGCATGCCCGCGAGATCACCAAGCCGGAAGATCGCGTGCGGCAGTTTCGCTCCAGTTTCAACCTCGGCTTCGTGAAGGCGACCTGCTTCATCCTCACGCCGGCCGGAATGGCGCTGGCGCAGGATGCCCGAACGCGTTCCTTGTCCTGTCTTGCGCCGGAGGCCGTCCGCCCGGCAGGCCAGTACGCGGATGCGGACGCGTCGGCGACGGTGATTCCTCATTGGGACCACGAGCGTCATGTTCTCTCGGTGGGCAACCGCGTGGTGAAGCAGTTCCGCGTGCCCTCCCCCAATCAAGAGGCGGTGCTGCACGCCTTCCAGCGGGACGATTGGCCTCCCTATATCGCCGATCCGTTGCCGGCGGTTTCCGCGCCGCAGCACGCCAAGGTTCGCCTGCATGACACGATCAAGTGTCTGAACGCGCGGCAGAAGAACCGCCTCGTCCGCTTCCGCGGCGACGGCCAGGGAATGGGCGTGCTCTGGGAACTTGTGGCCGAGCAGGCCGCCCAACAAGCGGTCCAGGATGTGGGCATCCGCCGGGCAGCCTAAGCCGCATTTCTCGCGTAGGGTGGGACAAGGTTCGCGCAACTTCCGGTGGGTCTTCGCAAACCGCATCTCGCTTGAATTCCAGGTTGCCGGGAAATCGATATCCGGCGAGCGACCGAACTCCCACCGGGTGTGCGGTTTGCTCGACCCACCCTACATGTCGGTGGATAATCCCGCCTAAACCTTCGGCAGCTCGTAACCGGCGCGGCGCGGCCGCTCCAGGAGAATGGTTCGCCTCCGGGCAGTTGGTGAATCGCTCGGCGGCGGGGTCCCAGGCCAGAGGCCGGCCGACGCGGCCGACGTCGCGGGCGATGTTGACCAGGTGGCAGAGCGTGGTCGCCCGCAGGCCGATTTCGATGTCGGCGTTGCAGCGCTTGCGGCTCTTGACGCAGTCGGTGAAATTCTCGATGTGGTAGGCCGTTTCGGGCCGCCGAATGGGGCCGGGGTTGTCCTTGGCGCGCACGATTTCCTTGGGGTTGCTGGCGAGCTTGTTGCGATTGATCTCGATCTTGCCCTTCTCGCCGCTGAAGATCGCCCCCAGGCCCGGGCCGCGGTCGCCGTCGAGGTGCAGCTTCAACTCGGTGCCGCTGGCAAACTTCATGGTGATCTTCGCCCGCGGACCGGTGAGCTTGGCAGCGGGATGATACTCGGTGCCGGTGTCCTGGTCGCCGGTGTCGCCGATGATTACGCCGCCGACGGTCTTGCGGGAGGCGAACTTGCCCGTGTCGCGATCGGCGACGGGCTCTTCGAGGAGCACTTCCAGCGGCCCGGTGTCGTCGGTGCCCAGGGCGCGGTTGATCTGGTCGTAAGAGTGGGCGCCCCAGCCGGTGACGCCGAAGCACAGTCCGCCGCCGTCGTAGTCCCGCCAGCGGGCCCAGTCGATCAGCAGCGCGTCCTCCAGCGGCCGCAACTCGGCCTGGTTCGTCCACAGGTCCCACCAGGGCTGGACCGGACCCTTGACGTCCCTGGTCGAGGTCTTCGTCCAGCGGAAGGGGCCCACGAAGTTGGGAGCCAGGACGGTCAGCACCTTGCCGAGGGCCCCGTTCTTCACCAGGTCGCTGGCCCAATTATTGATCGGCATGGATCGCTGCTGCGTGCCCACCTGGGTAACGCGATTGAGCTTGCGGGCGGCGTTGACCATGGCGCCGCCCTTCGCCGATCGTCAGGCACATCGGCTTCTCGATGTAGACATCCAAGCCGGCCTGCATGGCGAGGATCGTGATCCAGGCGCGGCCGTGGCTGGTGGTCTCGATATTGACCGCGTCGAGCTTTTCCCTGTCGATCATGCGGCGGAAATCTTCGTAGAAGTTCCACTTGGCCTGGCTGCCGTACTTCTTGGCGTACTCCTTGGCCCGCTTCACTTGGCAGTCGCAGCAGGTAACGATGTTATATGCCTTGACATCCCTGCTCTCCGCCCAGATGGCGTGGGCCCGTCCGCCGCAGCCGATAATGCCCACCCGCACGGTTTCGCTGGCCGGAGCCGCGCCGTCCAGTCCCAACACTCGCCCCGGCACCAACATGGGCAGGGCCATCGCCGCGGCCCCCGTCTTGAGAATCTCTCGCCGAGTCCAGTGATATCGAGCCATGACAGCATTCTCCTCTGGTTGGGGTGTGTGGAGGCGTAACCGCTTGCGGCTCGTGTCCACACTAGCCCGACGCGCGAGCGAGGGACTCGCGATGCTACCGTCCGCCGTGGTTTGTCCCTCGCTTGCGCTTCGGGCTAGTGTTGCGCAGTGAACCGGTGCGCAAGTGGTTGTTACTTCAGGTACTTGATCCGCAGGTCCTTGAATTGCACCTTCATGGGCGTGCCGGGATGAAGGCTAAGCGTGATCAGGCCGGCGGCCGCGGCCTTGCCCTTCTGATGATCAACAAGGTCGGCCATCAGCGCGCCGTTGACCTTCAGCAGGATCTCCGGCCCGCGGGCGATAATCACGTACTCGTTCCACTCCTGGGGCTTGTAGACCTTCAGCAGGTCGGCCGCCTTGGCGAGCGTGGTCACCTCGCGCTTGCCGTTTTCGTCGATGACCACTTTCTGGCCGCAGGCCGTCATGACCTCGCCGCTGGTTGACCTCGTACACGGTGCCGATGCACGTGGTCCCCGTGTCCATGTCGGCCTGGTAGCCCTTGACGTCCCATTTGGGCAGTTCCTGGCTGCGAAAATTGATGCCCGAGTTGCCCCAAGCACTCCGGAAACGAAAGTTGGCGCGGAGCTCGAAGTCGGCCGGCTTGCCGCCGCGCCAGAAGATATAGGTGGGATAATCCAGCGGGTGCTTCTTCGAGGTTTCGCCGGTGATGGCGCCGTCCTCGACCGACCAATAGCCCGGCGCACCCTCCCAGTCCTTGAGATCTTTGCCGTTGAACATGGAAACGAACCCCTCCTCGTTGCCGGCCGCGACCGCCGCACTGCACGCGATCAACGCGAGGACCAACATTGTCATTCGACTTGCCAGCACGCCCATAGCTACACCTCCATTAGAGTGATTTTGTCAGCATAACAAGAAAGCCGGGCAAAGTAAAGCGCCGCGGGGGCCGGGGACTGGGTATTGATGCGCGTTGCGATAACTCTGCTAGAGCCAAGGGGAAAAGTTGTTTGCTATTGCGGCCAACCGCCCAAACGGGTAGTATCCTGCCGCTATGAGCCTTCGTTTCATACCGGCCAGACTGCGGCAAAAATTCCATATTGAGGAGCGAGTACACGCTTGCGCCGTGCTGAAGGGCGACTTCCCCAACGAATGGAAGGATGTTCTCGATTGCCTTGACGCATTTACCCTGAAGCGTTCGGAGGTAATCGCCCACGGCGGCAACAAGACCGAAATCGCCAAGGGCATCGACCACTTCCTTAATTCGCGTGGCTGGCAGGAGAAGCAGTTTGACACCCGGGTTGTGGTCGATGGTGTGCCAAAGGACGCCCCCACCCACAAGATTGACAATTTCAAGAACCGGGTCGGTGTCGAGGTCGAATGGAACAATAAAGACCCGTTCTTTGACCGCGACCTAAACAACTTCCGTCTGCTTCATCAGTTGGATGTGCTCTCGGTGGGCGTGATAATCACGCGGATGTGGGAACTTCAAAAGGAGTTCAAGAAGCTGGAAAAGGGCACTTCCTACGGCATGAATACCACCCACTTCGGCAAGCTGCTCCCAAAAGTCAATGGAGGAGGGGCTGGTGGTTGCCCGCTCCTCTTGATCGGGATGGGGTTTGCGTGCTACGACCCAAACGCCTAGCGTGCCCGTTGTAGGTCGGATAGTCGGGCTGCTGGTAGGTGTCAACTTCATCGCCCCATTGCGTCCACCCTTCGATGCGCTCGCGCGCGAAGAGTTCCAGGTACGGGCCTGGACTACACGCCTCGATAATCCGGTAGACACCCTGCGGCTTCCGGGAATGTTCTTCCTTGCGGGTTGCAAGCAGGTTGACCTGGGTTCTGCCGGGCTTCAGAGTCCGCATTGATCCGCGAACGCCGAACAACAGCAACTCCGTAACGTTGCGAAAGTAGAATCCCACGCCCCGACCATCCGGGCCGCCATCCTTCCGCACTTTGTACCACACGATGTTTGTTTTGTACTTGAACCCCCAGGCCGCCATGATGCCCAGCGCCTCCGGCAACAGGGCATTCGGGCACCATAGGTACAGGTGGCTCGGGTTCGTGGCGTATTTGTCGATCGGGAGGCAGGCAATTTCCCCGAAACTCATTGTCGGGTATCGGTGCAACCGCTTGTGTTCCGGGGCCATTTTGCCGGTGCGGTTCTGAAATCGCCACGGCGGGTCAATCAGAATGGTCCGATACGTCCCGCCAAGTCCATGCAGAGCGTTCATCTGTGGTCCCATGGTAAATAATTGGAGCAGATCACTGTTTGTTTGTCTAGGCCGCGTTCGCATACCCCCGGAGGGGGCATCGAGTCTCGATCGAACCGCTGCCACCCCTGGCCGCCTTATGCCGGCCCCCACCTGGCGGACCCCTCTGCTCGCCTGCGGCCGATGGACAGCCCTCACGCCGGCTGGTACAACGAAAGTCGAAACGCCCAACCGAATCGTGACCGGAGAACGGACCCCGGCATGTTCATCCTCCTGCTGGCCTTGCTCTTGATCGCCGTGCTGACGGCGAGCTGGGTGCTGACCCTGCTGGGCATGCCGGGCAACTGGCTGATGGTCTTGGCCACCGCGCTCTACGCCTGGTTTGTCCCGGCGCGGTCCCATGCCGCGCTGGGTTGGAAAATCGTCGTCACCCTGATCGTCCTGGCGGCCCTGGGCGAAGGCGTCGAGCTGTTGGCCGGGGCCCTGGGCGTGGCCAAAGCAGGCGGCAGCCGACGGGCGGCCGTGCTGGCGCTGCTGGGGTCCATCGTCGGCGCCATCTTCGGCATCTTCATCGGCGTGCCCATCCCCCTGGTCGGCCCCGTCGTCGCCGCAGTGCTGTTTGCCGGACTGGGAGCGATGGCCGGGGCGAGTCTCGGCGAGACCTGGGCCGGACGCGATCCCAGCACCCGCTGGCGGATCGCCAAGTCGGCCTTTTGGGGACGCCTGGTCGGAACGCTCGGCAAGGTGCTCCTTGGAGCCGTGATGGTGGCGGTCGTCGTGGTCGCCTTGGTGCATGCGTGGCTGTAGGAGGTAAAAAAAAGACACCTTCGCTGCCTCAGAAAGGGGGGCGTACGCGACCTATTGAGCCCGCTCACTTCGGACCGGGCCCTGTACCCTTTCGCCCCGTCGATACTTCGCCGGCCGCGATCATTTCCGCGGCGTTCGTCCTGAACCGCATCCGCTTCTCCTCGCATCGCGTGATTTCGTCGGGCGTGCATTCAATGCCGATCACGAGCGTGGGCACGTCCAGATCGGCAACGCCCCGCTCGTGCATATCCATCACGATTTCGGTGAAGGAACTAACGCCGGTGGACATGTTGCGTATCATGGATGCCATCACGACGACCTCGATCCCGCACTCGATCAGTCCGCGATTGGCGAAGATCGGCATCTTGGAAACGATATCGTAGCCCATGAAAACATACTTGCCGAACTGGACCTCCAGCCCGACCATGTTCTTGATGCCGTCCATTTCCCGGAATTCGCGCCCGCCCAAGGAAATCCGCGGCTCGACATATCCCTTCCTGGAGTGCGGGGCTTCTTTCGTCCAGCCGAGCCGGCAGAAGTTGGCCTTGCACGCCACGTTCAGGTCCTCGGGCGAGAAGAGGAGGGGCGGCTTGGTTTTCTCTTTCGATTGCTTGCGCAGGCAAGCGGGGGCTTCGATCTGTTCGATGGCAGCGATAACCTCCGCCAGTTCCTTGCCGTGCCTTGCTCTTATGAATTCCTCTCCTTGCTTGTGGGAGTGCATCCCGCCTACCTGCATCTTGTCCACCTTCCGATCAAAGTCCTTCCGTCAGTTCGGAAATCGATACGCCTAGCGCCCCGGCAATCAGCGAGATGTTCAAGAAGGAAACATTCCGTTTGCCTCTTTCGATCCCGCTGGTGTAAGTCCGATCGAGCCGGCATTGCGCGGCGAACGCCTCCTGGGAAAGGCTTTTCGCCCGCCGCAGTTCACGGATGCGCTTGCCGAACCTTTCCCAGAATCGCCTTGGGCTGGGGCATGAGGGTGACTATAGCTCGGGCGTGGAGCTTTGATCAACGGACTATGAGTCACATTCCGCGGAAATCGCGTTTCAAGATAAGACGGGAACCTGAAACTTCATTGGGCTTCGTTGTGGGGATGCCCCCTGGATCGGGCGGGTCGGAACCGATATCCCGTCCCATTCTCGTCCGGCCACGCTTCGCCCCGTGCCCGAATTCGGGACAGTCCCCAGGCCGTTCAAGCGCCCGGCGTCCTTCAGGTACTGCACGACAATCGCGTACCGCGGCCGACTGGGATTGGCGATGATCACCCATTCCTTTTCCCGGTCGATCGCCGTCCAGTTCTCGCCGTTGATCGTTACGGAGCGCATCGGCTTGCCTTGCGGGTGGCGGAAGCGAACCAGCAGGGTCTTGGGTGTGCGCGAGAAGGCGGTGTCAAGGTCCGCGCTGATCTGTCCGGCGGCGGCCCGGCTCTGCAGGCTCGCCGAGAGCGTCCCGTAATACGTGGGCGCACGGCGGATGTCGATGCGCTTGCCGTCCTGCAACCAGTCGCGCGGCGTGGCCTGGAAGAGCAGCAGGCTGTCGGCGTCCGACTCGCGCACGAGCATGTTGCGATACAACTCGAACCAAGCACCGTCCGTGCTGGGGGGCCCAAAGAACTGCCCCCACGTCCAGCGATGCTCGACGGGTTCGAACGTCGAGTGGCTGAACGCGCAGGCCATCATGCTGTAGAAATCGCGGATGACCGCCTTGGGATCGTCGCGGAGCAGGTAGGCCGTCGCCTGCTGGTTATAGACCGGCTCGTTGGCCATCCCCCAGCCGTGCAAGAAGAGGTTGTCTTCCTGGTCATCCAACAGGCAATCGGCCAGCAGGCCGACGGCGGGCAGGGCCTCCAGCCGCAGCAGGTGCACCGCCCCGCTGTCCACGTCGGTAGGATACCACTGTTCCGTGAGGCGGTGCGGCGTGAGCACCTCGTTGGGAACGTAGGGGCACCAGGTGTGGTCTCGAAGTTGGACGAGCGGGGATTGCACGGAGGCCACTGCATAGGCCCGCTCCACCGAGCGGCGGAAGGATTGGGCCGCGTCCAGGCACTCCCGCGCGAGGATGGCCGAATCGTTGGAGTGCCTGGCCGAGGGTTTGCAGCCCCGCATACATATAGGCTTGATTAAAGGCCCAGACGCCCATGCCCGTGCCGTCGTTCAACGGCGCCCGGTAAAGGCCGCTGGCCGGGCTGCGGTCGCCGGCGTGCCGCTGCACCTCGGCCAGGCACCAATCGAGGGCCTTGAGGGTTGGCGGCAAGAGCCGCTCGAAGCCGGCGCGATTCTGCGAGAGGAGATGGTACTTGGCCGAAGAATATAGCATTCCCGGCGTGTAGGTTCCCCAGTTGGCGTTGCCGCCGACGTGGCCGTTGTGTTCCTGGTTGTTGCGATAGATGGCCAGCAACTCCTCCAGCGCGATGTCGTGGTAGCCGCGAAGGTCGTAGAGCATGTAGTCCACGTAGACGGCCTGGTTGACCGGCCAAGGCGTGCCAGACTGACCGTAGGCGAAATTGGAGTAGGGCAGATCGATCTGCACGCCCGGCTCCGACCCGCCGTGCCGACGCGGCAGGCGCAAGGCGTGCCAAAGGTTGGCGCGGAACAGGTCATTGACCGCCTTTTCCGGGACGCCGAACTGGGCCCCGCGTGCCAGGTAGTCGGACCAGAACTTGATCGTTGCGGCCCGCGCCGCCGCGTAATCCAGGGCCAGCAGTTTGTCTCGATCGTGCGCGCTCACCGATGGCGACGGCAGCTTGACGACCAGTTCCCGCGCACCGCCGGCCGGGATGGCCAGCGAGAAACCGAGGTCCGCCACCACTTGCGCGGGCCCCTGGCCGGCCTTAGCGGGCTTCTCGGCGAGCACCTTGAGGGTCCCGTCGCCGGCGCCGCTGCCGTGGATCGCCAGCAGCACGTCCTGCGACCGGCTCTTCTCGACCAGCAGCCCGCCGCCCTGCCGCACGGCGACCAGACCGAGTTTGTCGGCGTCGGCCAGCGTGCGACGGTGCGTCATGCCGAGGGCGATCGTCCTGGCTTCTGCGCCGAGATTGACCGCCCGCACTTTCTGGAAAAGCACCATGGCGATATCGCCGCGGCGCTCGGCCGGCGGGCCGTCCAATGGGTAGGCGAACTGCTCGACTTCGTAGCGGATGCCCTCCTTCTCGATCACGGTGTTGACCACCGGCAGGCCGTCCAGCAGCCGCTGCCCCCGCCAAGTGCCCTTCAGCGCCGCGTCGATCTGGCCGAAGTCGAACCAGAAGCGGAAGCGGTCGGGATTGCCATAGTCGTTCCACACGCCCGCCCCGCGATCGATGCCGAACTTCGGAATAGCGCTGTCCCAGGTGACGTCGATGATATGACCCGGGGCCGGTTGCGATTGGCGGACATAGCTTGGGCTGCCCATGTCTTCCCAGCGGGCCGTGTACTGGGCATAGGTCGCCTCCGGTTCACGATGGACGCGGTCCAGCACCCGCTCGCCCTTCCAGCGTTCGAGCTGCTTCTGATGCTCCGCAAACGGCAGCGGCGGATCGCCCACGGCCAGGTAAACGTCCAGCGACGGCACCCAGATCGCCTCGTTCGCGAGCAACTGGTCCAGCGTCACGCTGAATCCGCGCGTGCCTTCGGGATTCAACAGAACGGTGAGTTTTCGCGGGTCGCGGCGTATGCCCGGATCGAGCCGCAGTCGCCGCGCGGTGTTGGCGTCGCTTTGGGCAAACAGGTCGAGCCAGATGGGATTCGTCGGCTCGACGACCTTCATGGCATCGTCAGCGTACTGGAGCGTGACCCCGAGATGTTGGTGGTTTTCTCCGCCTCGCGAATCGAGGATGGATATCCCCTGCGGGACGACGCTAATTTCGAAGGGCGCGATCGCCGCCGAGCGATGGCCCCAAGATATGTCGACGTGGGTCTTCTTCTCCGCTCCAAGGCCCAGCGTGGACGACACCAGCGCGATGAAGAACGATGCGACCGCCAGCACGCGGAACTTGGTTGCCATAGCATCTTCCCCCTTCTAATTTTCCTCGATGCCTGCCCAGCAAGCCACGCGATCTGGGGACTGTCCCAATTTTCGTCCGACGAAAACGGGACTGTCCCCTTCTTGTGTGATATGGCTATTTTACCGGGGGGCGCTGCCAAGTGTCCAGCGCGGCGGAGAGGCTTTTGCCGCCGGGTTGCGGTCGCTCTATAATTCCGGGGGAACGACCTTATCCGAGGGCTAACGCCCCCGGCTCGTGGTCTCTTGGAAATGATCCCTTACCGAAAGGAGAACTCGCCGTGCAATTGGGCATGATCGGCTTGGGGCGCATGGGGGCCGGCATGGTGCGCCGCTTGCTCCGCGGCGGACAGCAGTGCGTGGTGTTCGACCAAAGTCCGGCCCCGGTTGAGCAATTGGTGGGCGAGGGGGCCGTCGGCGCCGCTTCGCTCGACGAGTTTGTGCAAAAACTGACGGCGCCCCGCGCCGCCTGGCTCATGGTGCCGGCCGGAGACGCCACGGAGCAGACCGTCTGGGCCCTGGCCGAGCGAATGCGCGCGGGAGACACGATCATCGACGGCGGCAACTCCTATTTCAAAGACGACGTCCGCCGTGCGCAGGCGTTGCTCCCCCGCGGGCTCCACTATGTCGACGTGGGCACCAGCGGCGGCGTTTGGGGGATTGATCGCGGCTACTGCCTGATGATCGGCGGGCCCGAAGAAGCGGTGCGACGCCTCGACGCCGTCTTCAAGACGCTCGCTCCCGGACGCGGCGATCTGCCGCGCACGCCGCACCGGGAGAAACTCGACGCGAGGGCCGAGGAGGGATATCTCCATTGCGGGCCGGTCGGCGCCGGCCATTTCGTCAAGATGGTCCACAACGGCATCGAATACGGCCTCATGCAGTCCTATGCGGAAGGTCTCGACATCCTCCGCGGCGTCGCCGCCGGCCCGGTGCCCGCGGAGCGCCGCTATCAACTCAACCTGGCCGACATCACCGAAGTCTGGCGGCGCGGCAGCGTCATCGGCTCGTGGCTGCTGGACCTGACGGCGATGGCGCTGGCCGAGAACCCCGACTTGTCGAATTTCACCGGCGCGGTGCAGGACTCGGGCGAGGGGCGCTGGACGGTCGAGGCCGCGGTCGAGGAAGCCGTGCCGGCCGCCGTGTTGACTTCCGCCCTCTACACCCGCTTCCGCTCCCGCGCCGAGCACGAATTTGGGGAGAAGGTGCTCTCGGCCATGCGCTACAAGTTCGGCGGCCACGTCGAGCGCCCCAGCGGCGGCTAGTGATTTTACCATCCTCCTCGCCAGGGAGTTGACAACGATCCTAGAATACAAGTGCGGCCCGCGTTGATTGGCGGAGGATCAATATGGGGGGCACGGCGGATCAGGGCTCTGGCGATCAAGGAGACTCAAGACCGGCTCGCGCCGGGGCGGCGCCGACCGGAGCGCAGCCGAACTTGCCGGCCGCAGCGGCCGGCAAGGCGGCACATCCCGAGCCAGGCGCGGCCCCGGCCGCCAGGTCTCCGCCCCGCGCCGGCAAAACCGTCCGCAGCCGGGCCGCCATGGCAACGGTGGCGCAGGCTGCTGCCGCCGGCGGGGGCGGTGCTCGGCCTGGCCGTCGCCGGATACCTCCTTGTCCCATGGTTGGTGACGGCGCTCAGCACGGTTTCAACCGACGACGCTTACGTCAATGGGCATGTCACGTTCGTGGCCCCCCGCGTGCCCGGCCAGGTGGCCAGAGTGCTCGTGGATGACAATTACCGGGTGCGCAAGGGCGACTTGTTGGTGGAACTCGACAAGGAGCCCTATCAGGTGCAGGTCGCGATCAAGCAAGCCGCCGTCGCCACGGCCAAGGCCGACCTGGCGCTGGTCCGGGCCCAGGTGCGCGGCATCGAGGCCCAGGCCAGGAGCCAGCGTTTCAAGCTGCAGCACACCATCGAGGCCGTGGACAACCAGATTGCCCTGCTGCACGCCAAGGTGGCCGACCTGCAATCGAAGAAAGCCGTGCTGGCACGGGCCCAAGCCGATTTTCATCGGGCGGAGGAGCTACTGCCCGCCAAGGCGATCGCCCGCTCGGACTACGATCAATACCAGGAGGCCATGCTCGTTGCCGCCGCTCAAGTCATGGTATCGCAGGAAGAGATCTACGAGGTCCGGGCTGCCCTGGGGTTGCCGGCAAAGCCCGCCGCCGGCGAGGACCTTGCCGCGGTGCCGCCCGATCTCGATCAGACGTTCTCCGCGGTCCGCCAGGCGCAAGCGGACTTGATGAACAGTACGGCGCAGTTCGGCTATCGTGCATCGTCCTTTAATCTGACGCCGAAGCAGATGATCGACGAGTTCTTCAAGCAAAACAAGGAGCGGGACATCGATGTGATTCTCACCCGCTGGGCAAGGGACGCGCCCGGCGTCAAGCAGGCCGAGGCGAAGCTCATGCAAGCCCAGCGCGACCTGGACGATGCCGAACTGAACCTCCGCTACTGCGACGTCGTCAGCGAGATCGACGGCGTCGTGACCGGCCGCAACGTCAATCCGGGCAATAACGTCCAGGCGGGGCAAAGCCTGATGGCCGTCCGCTCGTTGACGGAAATCTGGATCGACGCCAATTTCAAGGAGACCCAACTGGCCGACCTGCGCATCGGTCAGCGGGTGCGCTGCGAGGTGGACATGTACGGCCGCCGGCAGGAGTTCGAGGGCCGCATCACGGGCTTCACCATGGGGACCGGTCAAACCCTCGCCCTGCTGCCGCCGCAGAACGCCACGGGCAACTTCGTGAAGATCGTGCAGCGGCTGCCCGTCCGCATCGAGCTGACCGACTACAACCCGGACAAGACCCCGTTGTTCCTCGGCTTGTCGGTGACCCCTTACGTCTATTACAAGGAGCCGCCCGCGGGGCCGCACGCCGGAGATGTCCTGCAACCGTTGGCCCCACTGCCGCAATACCCCACGGAGCCCAAACCCTGAGCGGAGGTAGTCGGCCTCATGAGCAGCGTGGCACTTGCTCCCGCCGCAGTCGTCCGCCCGGCGATCAACCCCTGGTTCGTCGCCGTCGCCGTGGTCATCCCCACGTTCATGGAAGTGGTGGACACGACCGTTGCGAACGTCGCCTTGCGCTACATTGCCGGCGGCCTGTCGGCGGCGGTCATCGACAGCGAGTGGGTCATCACCAGCTACCTGGCCGCCAACGCCTTCGTCCTGCCGATCAGCGGCTGGCTTTCGGCCCACTTCGGCCGCCGCAACTATTTCCTCTTGTCGATCGCCGTCTTCACCCTCGCCTCCGGGCTCTGCGGCATGGCCACCAGCTTGCGGCAACTGATTCTGTTCCGGTTGCTCCAGGGCCTGGCCGGCGGCGGACTCCAACCGTCCAGCCAGGGCGTCCTGCTGGACAGCTTCCCGCCCGAGAAACAGGGCGCGGCCATGACGATGTTCGGCGTCGCCGCCTTGCTCGGCCCGGTGGTCGGCCCGACGCTGGGCGGCTGGCTCGTCGATACCTACAACTGGCGCTGGATCTTCTACATCAACCTCCCCGTCGGCGTCATCGGCTTCCTGGCGTGCTATGCCCTGTTGGACGACCCGGCCTACCTCAAGGAGGAGCGGGCGAAGCTGAAGAAGCGGCCGCTTAACTTCGACGGCATCGGCCTGGGCCTGCTCGCGCTGGTCATGGCCACCTGGGAGGTGATGCTCAGCAAGGGGCAGGAGTGGGACTGGTTGGGCGATCCGTTCTGGCGGGTGCAGACGCTGCTGATCGTGTTCGTGCTGGGCCTCGGCGCTTTGCTCTATCGGGAGATGACATTCGCCAGTCCGGTGATCAACTTCCGCGTGCTGCGGGAGCGCAACTTTGCGGCGTCCTGCGTTATCATCTTCTCTGCGTTCGCTGTGTTATACGCTGCGACCGTGGCCTTGCCGGCGCTGCTCCAGACCTTATTCGGCTACGATGCCTTTGTGTCGGGCCTGGTGTTGTCGCCGGCCGGCTTCTTCTCGATCCTGATGTTGGTAATCGTCGGCGCTCTATTGGGCCGAGGGGCCGACGCACGCTGGCTGATCGCGATCGGACTGCTCGTGATGGCGGCAGGCGCCTATTGGATGGCCCTGATGAACCTCGATATCAGCCCGTGGCAGGTGGTCTGGCCGCGGGTCGTGCTGATCGTCGGTCTGTCGCTGATCTTCGCCCCCGTCAACGTGGCGGCCTTTCTCTATACGCCCAAACACCTGCGCGGGGCGGCGGTGGGCCTGCTCGCCCTGCTCCGCAACGAAGGCGGCAGTTTCGGCACCTCGATGGGCCAAACCATCCAGGAGCGGCGCGAGCAGTTCCACTTGTCCCGTCTGGGCGACAGCCTCGGCCACCTGAACTCGCACGTTCACGATTTCCTGCAGAGAGGTCAAGCGCTTTTCATGCAGCAGACGGGCGATCCCGCCAGGTCGCAGCAGATGACCGTCCAATCGCTCGCCGACCTCCGACAACAGCAGGCTGCCTCGTTGGCCTATTTCGACGTCTTCTGGGTCTGCGCCGCTGTGGGTGTGGCCCTGGTGCTGCTGGTGCTGCTCATGAAGCGCTCGGTAGCCGAGAAGGGGACCCGCATCGGCGCGGAATGAGGCCCGCTATGCCCACGGTGGACGGAGGGACAAAGGTGTCAGGCACCATTTGTGCGAAGCACCCTCCGGGCCGTTCCGGCAAATGGTGCCTGACACGTTTGTCCCTGCCGCAAGGTGACTTACGGCTGCTTCTCGACCGCGGGCGCGGGCTTCGACTCCGCGGCCGCCTCTAATTGCTCGGCCCGGTCGCGGGACTGCTTGATCAGCCCGTCGATGTCCTGGCACGTGTCCAGGTACTCGCGGGCGCTGATCTGCGCGTCCATCTGCTTCAGGACCACCTTCATTTGCTCGAAGGCCTTGATCATGTTCCGGTAGTCCGCGGCCGTCGGCTGGCTGAGCGGCTTGCCGCCGTTGCGGAGATAGGGGGCTTCCACCGCTGCCCGCAGGGCGTCGAAACGCCGATCATACAGAATCGGCCGCCAGTTGATAATGTCGTTGGCCCGCGCGGGACTGGCGACCGTTGCCGCCGTCGCGGTCGCGGGCTCGAAAGCCGGCGCGGCCGCCGCCGGCGCTGGCCGGTACGCTTGCTGCGCCTGGCGCTGGGCCAACTGTTGCTGCTGCGTTTGGAACCACCAGTCGCGATCGTCCTGCCGTCGATTGTTCGTGGCCTGGTTCCAGGCCGTCGCCTGGTTGGACAACGTGCTGCGGATACCGCTCTGCATGGCCGCACGCTGGGCGGCCGCCTCGCTCTGGCCGAGCATCTTCTGCTGGGCAGCATTATCGAGCGTCGTGTTGTACGTGCTGCCGGGGCCGTAGGGATACGCATCCCAGGCCCCGTAATAGCCGCCGTAATAGTTCTGACGCGGATAGACGATCTGGGCCGTCGCCGTCTGCACCAGCAGCAGCGCTGCCGCCAGAGCGGCGAGGACAACGACGCGTAGTGGAATGGACTTTCCCATAAGGCTTGCCTCAAAAGACAATGTCTTCCCGCCTTCTCCCCAAACCGGGGGTATATAAGGCAATTCGCCAACGAATTCTACGTCGCCGACGGCGGCAAGACAAGAAATCCGCCTGCCCCGTGCGTCCGCTGACCAGCCGCCGCCCACCGGCGCCCCGGCGACTCGGTTCCGCCGGCTCCCGGGCCCCCACCCGTTGTGGCGATGCCTTCGCCACCGCGCAAGCTATACTTCTGGAGCGAGAATGCGGGATTCTCGCCAAAGGGCGTCGGGCGCCAGGGGCATCTTGCCCGGGCTCGGGAAGCCATATTCGTTTTCGTTCCGGAGCGCAATCCTATGAAACGTTCTGCCATGGCGGCCAGTGCCGTTGTCCTGCTCTTGACCGCGACTTCCGCCCGGGCGGCGGAGAAGCAGCCCGGCGGCGATTCGGTTACGCCGGCGATCGAAAAGTTCGTGTCCTCCTTCGAGTCCGCCTTCAACCGCGGCGATGCCAAGTCGTTGGCCGCCCTCTGGACCCCCGGCGGCGACCTGGTTGGAGTCCAAGGCGAGCGCACCGAGGGCCGACAACAGATCGAGAAGCAATTCGAGGGGTTGTTCTCCGCCAACAAGAACATGAAGCTCAAGATGTCGATTGTCGCCGTCCACCCGGTGGGCGACAGCGCCGCGGTCGTGGACATCAGCGCCGAGACCAATCCGCCCTTGCAAGGGATCCCGGCGGAGCCGCAATCGACGATGGTCCTCTTGCGTCGCGACGGCCGCTGGCTCATCGAGACCGCCCGGGACACCCTCGCCTATAGTCCTTCGCACTACCGATACTTGAAGCCCTTGGAGTGGATGGTCGGCCAGTGGAACGACGGGGCCGCCGGTTCGGAAGGGGCCCACTTCCGCAGCACGTGCGACTGGACGACCAACAAGAACTTTCTGATCCGCAAGTACAGCGTCGGCGGCACCGACCGTCCGGCGGTGGCGGGCACGGAAGTGATCGGCTGGGACCCGCGCCGGCATTGCGTCCGCTCGTGGAATTTCGAGTCCAACGGCGGCTTTGGCGAGAGCACCTGGCGGCGCGACGGCGATCGTTGGCTCATCGAGCACTCGGGCGTCCTCGGGGACGGCAGCGAGGCGTCGGCGGTGCACGTGCTCGCGCATCCCGATGAGAACACCGTGGTGCTCAAGTCGAAGGAGCGGACGCTCAACGGCCAGCCGCAGCCCGAGATGAAGGAGCTGACGATTCATCGCCTGCCGACCGGCGAGAAGCAGCCCGCCGCGGAAGAGACGCCGCTCCCCAAGACGAAGCTGCCGTAGGCGTCGGCGTGGGGCGTGGGCGGTTACGAAAGCGGCTATCCCCGCTGCTCGGAAGGCCGGCTTGATGCGTCGCGGCGGACGCGGCCGAGGAGCAAAACCTTGAAAACGCTCATCAAGGCCGGTGTGGTCCTTGCCGGCTACCTCGCGGCTGTCCTCGCGGCCGATGCGGCCCTCTATTGGCGCGACCTCCGCATGCCCGCGGACGCGAAAGCCGCGGTGGCAATGCACGAGTTGTAACCGATCACAGGCCACCGAGGCTGGGTCATTTTTCGGCCCCCGCGGGCGCCGAGAATGGGACTGTTCCCTGCGCCGACCCGAAAGAAATAGTCCCGTATTCGCGGTCTTGACAAAAGGTCGGGGCTGAGGCGACCAGAATGACCGAATGATCGTGGGAGCCATGTCCATTGAAAAACAGCAATGGGCTAATATAATGACGAGGCGGCCGGGGGGAACTGCTCGCAAGGGGCGGCCCACGGTCCTTTCCAACCGCGGAGGCGCCGGTGGCTTTCTTCCGCGAAGGAGGCGAGGAAGGAATGCGTTACATTCTTTTCGCGGCGGTAAATATCATCGTTGGTGCGGGTTTGGTCGTCTGGCTCATGTACTTCCTGTGCATCCAGCACATTCGCCAGAGGACACCGCGTATAGCAATACTGGTGCTCCTAATCGCGTGCGTCGCTCTTACCTCCGTCTGCCTCTTTGTCGAAATTGCGATTTGGATTCCCGAGTTCGATGAGTGGAGAGCGGTGAAGTCAGGGTACGGACAGATACCGCAGGCGGGCCAAATCGACCAACTCATCGGTGAGGCAGATCATTTCATCTCCGGTCCACCGAATTCCGGGCGGTATGAATGGTGTACAGACGTGTATTTCGGCGGTCGCTACGAGCTCGGGCTGAGGCAGGACGTTGAGGTTAATACATGGACCGACGAAGTGAAGGCCATTGGGCAGCCGACGTTCTATCTCAACGTGGTCCAGAAGGTGGGGGTGGAGCCCGATGGTCGTTTTAACGTCGCCTACAACACATTACTGGGTCGAAAATTTGGTGCCGGCGACTGGGCGAAGATAGTTAAGGCAAAGGGCGACTTTTCGGTCATTGGCATTCACCTGGAGCGGAATAATCCGGTCCCGAACTTTGATAAGTACGTCCAATATCTACCACATAGACGGTTTGGGCCTTGACAAGGGAGATGATAGCGAGGAGCTGAAAGGCAACCGGTCGCACGGTGGAGGCCATTTTTCTGCAAACTGATCTGGGCCTTAAGCAAGCGAACGCCGAAGGCGTCGGCGTGGTCTAATTCTTGTGTTGCGCCGTCGCTGCGCAAAAAACACGAAGCTATTCTTGGACGACGACTAAGCGTAGTCAATCATCCGCGTCCACCCGCGTTTATCCGCGGCTCAATTTCCTGACTTTCCGGCCTGTGACCGCTTGCCTCACAACCAGCGGCATTGTCCGCCGGGCTCGATCCGAAGTGAGGCGCCGCGACGAACGATCGTCCTCGGTGGAATCCCCAGGCAAGCCCGTGGAGTATTGCCAGCGCGCTGAGCGCCAACAGGTTCCAAGGATGGGTGAGGAAGGAAAGCCCCTCGTTGCGAAGATGCATGACTACGAGAAACAGCAAAGGATACGCCAGCAGCCGCAGGGCCCGGCCGACTTCGTCGCCCGTGGCGATGTTCGGGTTGCTCCAGCGAAAACCCTCGCCGCCGGCCGGCAGCGGCCGACGCCAGGGAATCAGGCGGGCGGTCCGCCTCTGGTACTCTTCGTAGGCGGACCCGAAAGCCGCCGTCAGGTAGTTCTCCTCTTTCCGCATCACGGGAATGTAGATGGCCAGCCACCAGGCCGGCAGCACGACTTGGATCAGCCACCATCCCGACATGACGGCCACGCCGGCGTCGATCAAAGCGTTGGCCAGATAGAACGGGTGGCGGACGAAGCGGTAGGGCCCGCCCATCGCCACGACCCGGTTCTGGCGCAGACAGCCCTTGGCCCAGAAGTGCAGTGCCGTGCCCAGGACGATCAGCGGGATACCGGCCAGTATCGTCGCGTTGGTGGTGCAGCCGCCGACCAGGGCGACCAGCACCAGGAAGAAGCGAAGACCACCTCGATTAAGCGGCGTTTTCATGTGAGCGTTCGCGGGTCGCAAGGCACGGCGAGCCGCTTGCGGTCACGCCTCGCGCCGCCCGCGGGGAATAACCAGCCGCCGATCCGACGATTGACGTAGGGGGGAAAGCTGCTAATCTTTGAAGCAGCCCCATCTCTCGGAGTCAGTGCTGCTATGAGAACCCCGAGCTTGAAGCTGGCCGGAACGCTGGCCGTTCTGGCAGCCTGGATGGGGGGGCTGGGGCCGGCGAAGGTTCGCGGCAACGAGCCGCCCCGGGCCCAGAAGGCTGCCCCGCCGGCGTCGCCGATTCTCGAGTTGGAAACCGATCACTCGGGTTCGTACGGATGGGGCAGCGCGATTACCATTACGGATGTCCGGGCAAAGCCGGGCGAGGGCATCGGAAAGCCTGATCCCGGGTTCCCAATGGGCGGCACGGCCGCATTCACCGTAGTGGAAATCATCGACAAGGATCACGTGAAAGTGCGCGTTGCCGGCGACCTCGTTTTCCGAGACGCCGAGAAGTGCAATGCGGGCGAAAGGGAAGTGATTCTGCGCGCCGGTGAGAGACTTGCGGTAACCACAGACACCCTCGACGCGGGGATTGAGTATACGCTTCGGATTAGCGACCTGGATCAAGTACCGGTCGTAAAGGCTGACAGCCCCGAGATCATCAAGGCCATCTCCGCCCACGCGAACGTGACCGTCGATGAAGTCGGCAGCGTCCAGGAAATTGGGCCGCCAGGAGTGGTTGCGCCAGGTAAGCGAGGTAAGCGGGGGCGGGATCGCACCGGCTTCGATCCTGGAAAATCCCCCACCGACGCGGACCTGGAAAAAATCGGTCACTTGAACAATCTGCGGCGGTTGTTTCTCACTGGCAGCGCCGTCACCGACGCCGGCGTGGTCCACCTCAACGGTCTCGACCGGCTGACCTGGCTGGACCTTTCGCACACCAGGGTCGGCGATGCCGGGTTGCGACATCTCGTCGGGCTGAAACGACTCGAATGGCTCGACTTATCCTACACGGAAGTCAGCGACAAGAGCATCAAGTCGCTTCAGAACATGAAATTCGCCAAGGGGATCGACTTCTCGGACAGAAAAAGTTACCCCAAAGGCGTCAATCTCTCCTACAGCAAAATCACGCGCGAGGGATTTTGGCAGTTGCTGCTGACACCGGCGCCTTGGTGCCACGTGCGGGAAAACGATGGTCACCTTTGGGGCAGCCTCAAAAAACCCGACGGAACAACCGTCTGGCCCAAGAAGTTCGCCGGAGGGAAGAGCGAGCGGGACAGGACCCTCTGCCGGTTGCTACTGCTGGGTTGCGACCTAACAGCCGGGAAGGACGACAGGATCGTTTCAGCATGGGTCACGATGACTCCACCGACAGCCACGCTTCCCGCCTATCACACGAAGGAACAAGCCCTCGAGGTGTTCGGCCTCTTGGCCAAGCTGGGAACCGTCGAGCGGGTCAAGATTGACCAGCCTTGGAGCCAGCACCCCGCGCCTTTGGACGACGAGGAAACGGCGGCCATCGCTACTCTCCGGCAGTTGACCGATTTGGACATGACGGGCTGCTGGCTCACGGAGGCCGCCTGGTCGCGACTGGCCGGAATGACTCAACTCCGCAAGCTGAACCTACAATACGCCAAGATCAGCGACGAGGCCCTGCAGAGGTTGCATAAGGCGCTGCTTAACTGCGAGATCGACGGGCAGCCGATTTTCGATAACAAAACGCCGGTGACCCGCGCCTCGCCGGAGGCCGTGCTCTCCGAGCTGCGCCGCAGGTTTCCGGGCAAGAGCGACGACCAGATCATCGAAATTCTGCGCAGCTATATTTCCATCGATCCATCCGGCGGCGGGCAAGGCCAGGATTGGCTCGCCTACAGGCTCCAGAGGGCCAGGAATCAGTGGCAGGCGGTGCGGGCGATCCAGAAGAACGAAGGGACAGTTTACTACGATTACGAAATCGACAAGTCGGACGAGCTGATCAAAGGAGCAAAACCATCGGCGCCCGCCTGGCTGCGAGAACTGCTGGGAGACGATTTCTTCCATGCGGCGTTGGCCGCCAGCACGCGCGTAATCCCAGATCCGGATCGGCCCAAGTCCCATCGGCCCGAGTCCCATCGCAAGTTCCAAGCGATGGAACTCCTCGCGGACCTGCCCCATCTCCGCCAGCTAGTAATCAGCAGCGGTGAATCTACGGACGCCGAGTTGGAATACCTCAAAGGCCTGCCCGAACTCAGGAAATTAGAGTACGAGAATGGCCGGATTACAGGCGCCGGAATGACGCACCTGGGCGCACTCACCCGACTCCGCGTGCTGCATCTCTCCTGCACGCGGCTCACCGATGCCGGGCTCGCACAACTCAAATCACTTGCCGACCTGCAAGAACTGGAATTGGCGCGCGTTGACGCGACCGACGCCGGGCTGGGAAATCTCAAAGGATTGACCAAGCTCACGTCGCTTTCACTATGGTGCGACAAGGTCACCGACGCCGGCCTGGAACAACTCAAGGGGTTGACCGGCCTGCGGTCGCTGAAGCTGGTGGACGCCAAGGTGACTGATGCCGGGCTCATACACCTCCAAGGGTTGGCGAACCTGCAATCCCTCGAGTTGAATAGTGCCCCAGTGGTCGGCACTGGGCTGGAACACCTCAAAGGGCTCGTGCAGCTCCAGTCGTTGGACTTGACGGGCACCGACGTGACGGACGTTGGGCTGGAACGCCTCAATGGATTTGCCAACCTCCGATCGTTGACGCTCTATTACACCAAGGTCAGCAGCAAGGGCGTGAAGAAGTTGCACGAGGCGTTGCCGAACTGCCGGGTCATGTGGTCGCCGAGCAAGCCTTAGGACGCCCGAGGGCAGACCACGCGCACCAGCCCGACCTTCCAGGGGGGACGTTATATCCGCATCCTACTGCGGGCCAACCCGACCGCCGCCCCCGGCGCCTTTCCGATTCAATCATCCGCGTCCATCCGCGTTCATCCGCGGCTCCAGCTCTCGACTTTCCGGCCTGTGACCGCTTGCCTCACAACCAGCGGCATTGTCCGCCGGGCTCGATCCGAAGTGAAGCGCGGCGACGAACGATCGTCCTCGGTGGAATCCCCAGGCAAGCCCGTGGAGTATTGCCAGCGCGCTGAGCGCCAACAGGTTCCAAGGATGGGTGAGGAAGGAAAGCCCCTCGTTGCGAAGATGCATGACTACGAGAAACAGCAAAGGATACGCCAGCAGCCGCAGGGCCCGGCCGACTTCGTCGCCCGTGGCGATGTTCGGGTTGCTCCAGCGAAAACCCTCGCCGCCGGCCGGCAGCGGCCGACGCCAGGGAATCAGGCGGGCGGTCCGCCTCTGGTACTCTTCGTAGGCGGACCCGAAAGCCGCCGTCAGGTAGTTCTCCTCTTTCCGCATCACGGGAATGTAGATGGCCAGCCACCAGGCCGGCAGCACGACTTGGATCAGCCACCATCCCGACATGACGGCCACGCCCGCGTCGATCAAAGCGTTGGCCAGATAGAACGGGTGGCGGACGAAGCGGTAGGGGCCGCCCGTCGCCACGACCCGGTTCTGGCGCAGGCAGCCCTTGGCCCAGAAGTGCAGTGCCGTGCCCAGGACGATCAACGGGATACCGGCCAGTATCGTCGCGTTGGTGGTGCAGCCGCCGACCAGGGCGACCAGCACCAGGAAGAAGCGAAGACCACCTCGATTAAGCGGCGTTTTCATGGGAGCTTTCGCGGGTCGCAAGGCATGGAGGGCAGGCGCGCGATGATCGCCAAGACGTGCACTATTGTGCGTAATCTCGGCGGCCGAGTAAAGCTCAACTTGGGCCCTGTAGGCGGCACACGTACTGTATCCGGCCCACGCCGTGTGCCGATCTCACCGCACACGGCGTGTGCGGAATACTGGGGCGTGCGCGAGATACTTAAACCTACAAGCCGGTGCCGGCCAGTTCCGGCTCCGGCTCGGCGACCCTGGCCCTGCCGAGCAGGCCGTACCAACAGCGGACCGCCTGCACCAGCACCAGGGCCGAGAGAATCAGCATGATGCCGGTCAAGACGCAGATGAGCTTGAGATTGAAGCGGGTGGCCGGATCGACGGCCGGACTGGCCAGCTCGGCGAGCCAACTCATGATGCTCTCTACGCCCGCGGTATAGACCGTGACCGTGACGAACGCCAGCGGAATGGCCGTGCTGAGCGCGTAGATCCGCTTCTGGACGCATGGGCCAACAAGTAGGAAGTGCCCAGCGCCAGGGCGATGATCGCCAGCAGTTGATTGGCCACGCCCATCATGCGCCAGAGGTTTTCGATGCTGCCCGTGTAGAGCAGGTATCCCCACAGGAAGCAGACCAGCGAGCTGGCGGCGACGTTGAGCAGCCAGTTGGGCCCGCGCCGGCGGGCCCGCTGCGGCCGGAACTGCTGGACCGCCTCCTCGAAGATGAAGCGGCAGGCCCGCGTGCCGGTCTCCAACAGCGTGAGGATGAAGAGGGCCTCGAACATGATGATGAAGTGGTAGCAGTAGGAACTTATCTTGGCCATGCCGGGCAGGCTGCTGAAGATCTTGGCCATGCCGGCCGCCAGCGTCACGGCCCCGGCCGTCTTGCCGGCCAGTTGCTCCTTGCCCGTGCTCGCCTGCAAGGCGTCGAATTCCTTCGGCCGCAGGTCCAGTCCGTACTTGGCCTTTGCCATCTCGACCATGCGGGCGTGTTTTGCCACGTTGACGTTGATCTTGAAGTAGTCGCCCGGCTCCAGCGAGCAGGCCGCGATCAGGGCCATGATCGACACGAAACCCTCGACCAACATGCCGCCATAGCCGACGATGCGGATGTCCGACTCGCGGTCGATCATCTTGGGCGTGGTGCTGGAGCTGACCAGGGCGTGGAATCCCGACAGCGCGCCGCACATGATGACGATGCACACGAACGGCCAGACCGTGCCGGGCACCACCGGCCCGTCGCCGCTGATAAACGGCGTGGTGGCGGGCATCTTCAACAGCGGACAGGCGGCGATGATGCCGCCGGCCAGCACCACGATCACGCCGATCTTCATGTACGAGCTGAGGTAGCCGCGCGGGCAGAGCAGCACCCAGACCGGCAGGATCGAGGCGATCGCCGCGTAGACCGGCAGGATGATCGACAGCGTCGGCTTGCTGAACAGCAGGTACTGGCGCAGGGCCGAGTCGTCCAGCGGCTTGCCCAGCACCACGCCCAAGAGCACGAGGCTGACGCCGACCAACGAGGCCTCGCCGATGTGGCCGGGACGCAGCTTGTTCATCCAGAAGCCGGTGACCAGGGCGGCGGGAATGGTGACGATGATGGTGAACACTCCCCAAGCACTGTCGCTCAGGGCGTTGACCACGGCGATGCCGGAGCCGGCCAAGGTGGCGATGACGACAAACAGCGTGGCCACCAGGGTGATGGTGCCGGACACGGGCCCCAGCAGTTTGGCGGCGATTTTGGGCAGCGACAGGCCGTCCTGGCGCACGGAGGCCAGCAGGACGACGAAGTCGTGGACCCCGCCCGCCAGGCAGGCCCCGACGACGATCCAGGTGAAGCCGGGCAGGTATCCCCATTGGGCGGCCAGGACCGGTCCCAGCAGCGGCCCGGCGCCGGCGATGGCGGCGAAATGGGCCCCGAAGAGCACCAATCGCCGGGTGGGGCAATAATCGACGTTGTCGCGCAGCCGATGGGCCGGCGTCAGCCGCTCATCGTTGAGCACCGCCACCCGCGTCGCCAGGAAGGCCCCGTACAACCGATAGGCGACCAGGAAAGCCGCGAGCGAGGTGATGACCAGCCAAAGAGAGTTCACTTGCGACACGCCTCACGCGAACCGATGGCGCACAAAACCACGTCTTGAATGCTACCCCCGGACGCAATTTTTCGCAATCGCGCAGTAGTAGGCGCGGACCGCCAACACCCTATAATGGGTGACGAGGCGAAGGGGGACAGTCCCGTTTTCGCGGACGAAAATTGGGACAGCCCCGGCTTAGGGAGAACAACCCGTGGGCGAAAAACTCATCATCATCGGCAGCGGCCCCGCCGCCTGGACCGCCGCCATCTATGCAGCCCGGGCGGCACTGCAACCGCTGGTCTTCGAAGGGGCCCTCAGCGAGGACAACCGCCTGGCCGGCACCCTTCCCTTGGGCCAATTGAACCTCACCACCGAAGTAGAAAACTATCCCGGCTTCCCCGCCGGCGATCTGGCGGCCTATTTCGACAGCGCCCTGGCCGCCGACCAACGCCAGATGATGGCGCCGCACTCGAAGCACGGCGTCAGCGGGCCGGAATTGATGGTGCTCATGCGGCAACAGGCCGTCAACTTCGGCGTCCGCATCATCACCGAGGACATCACCGGCGTGGAGTTCGATCGCCACCCCTTCACGCTGACGGCCTCCGACGGCAAGAGCTACCAGGCCCTGGCGGTGATCGTGGCGACCGGGGCCCGGGCCAACTACCTGGGCCTGCCCTCGGAAGCGCAGTTCAAGAACCGCGGCGTCAGCGGCTGCGCGGTCTGCGACGGCGCGCTGCCGCGGTTCCGCAACCGGCCGCTGGCCGTGGTCGGCGGCGGCGATTCGGCCATCGAAGAGGCCGACTACCTCAGCAAGTTCGCCAGCATCGTCCACCTGGTCCATCGCCGCGACCAACTGCGGGCGTCGAAAATCATGGCCCAACGGGCCCAGCATAACCCCAAGATCCAGATCGCCTGGAACCGCACCGTCGCCGAAGTCCTGGGCAACGACCGCGACGGCGTCACCGGCGTCCGCCTGGCGAGCACCTGCGGCCAGCCCGACTTGACCCTGGAGATCGCCGGTTTCTTCCCGGCCATCGGCCACACGCCGAACACGGCCTTCCTGGAGGGAAAGATCGAGCTGACCTCCACGAAATATGTCCGCTGGACGACGCCGATGCGGACCTGCACCAGCGTGGCCGGGGTGTTTGCGGCCGGCGACGTGGGCGACGACTATTACCGTCAGGCCGTCACCGCCGCCGGCAGCGGTTGCATGGCCGCCCTGGATGCCGAGCGGTGGCTGGCCGCCAAGGGCCTGGCCTGAAACGATCCCGTACGATCCGACCACACCGGTTCACAGGGGACCGTTCCAATTTTCGCGGTGCGAGCCACGTTGCCTTGCAAACAGGCGTATTCGCCGCGAAAATGGGACTGTCCCCCTTGCGTCACCCGGGAGCGTGTTGTCATGAAGGATCAACGCAAGAGCAAGCAGCAACTCATCGCCGAACTGGAGGACCTGCGCCGTCGGGTCGCCCTGTTGGAAACGGTCCCCGCGGCGGCCGTCCCGCCCGCGCACCAACGGCTCGGCGGCGAGCTGATTGGCGGCGAGTTGACGGGCCGCGAGGAGGCCCAACAGGGGCAAGACCGCCTGCAGGTGATCCTGACCGCGGTGGTGGATTGCCTGCCCTTCGAATTTTTCGCCGTCGGCACGGATGGCCGCTACATGCTCGTCAACGCCGTCTGCCGCGAGCATTACGGCGATGCCCTGGGCAAACTGCCGGAAGAGTGTGCTCCCGACGAGGCCACGCGGCGGTTGTGGGTGGAAAACAACCGCCGCGCGGCGGCCGGCCAGCGCGTGAAAGGCGAGGTCGAGGTGCAACGCGACGGGCAGACCTATCATTACTACAACATCATCACGCCGATACAGAAGGGCGACCGCTTCTACGGAATCCTCGGCACCAATATCGACATCACGGAACGGAAGCGGGCCCAAAATGCCTTGCAAGAGGCCAACGACGGGCTCGAAGTCAGGGTGCACCAGCGGACCGCCGAACTGGCCGTCATCAACGAGCAACTCCAGTGCGAGGTCGAGGAGCGGCGGCGGGCCGAAACCGCCCTCCAGGACGCCCATCGAAAACTCATCACCACCCTGGACAGCATCACCGCCGGTTTCACTTCCCTCGATCGACAATGGCGGGTCACTTACCTGAACCCGGCCGCCGCGCGGCTGGTGGAAAAGCGCCCCGAGGAAATGCTGGGCAAGGTGGTGTGGGAAATCTTTCCCGAAGCGTCCGGGCTGAAGCTGTTCACCGAGTTTCACCGCGCCGTGGAAGAGAACGTCGCCGTGGATTTCGAGGAGTTCTATCCCGAGCCGTTTGGCCGCTGTTACGAATTCCATTGTTATCCCTCCCCGGAAGGATTGTCGGTCTATTTTACCGACGTGACCGGCCAGCGGCAGGCCGAGGACGCGAGGCGGCAAAGCGAGGAGAAGTACCGCAGCCTGCTGGAAGCCTGCCCGGACTCCGTCGTCATGTCGGATTTCCAGGGCCAGGTCCTCTTTGCATCGCGGCAGACCTGGGGACTGATCGGCTTGCCGGAGTCGGAGGAATTGGTCGGCCGCAGCATCTTCGATTTCTTGATCGAGAGCGACCGGAAGCGGCTGGCGGAGAACATGGCGAACTTGCTCAAGACGGGGGTGCGGCGAAACACGGAATACACGGCGATCGGCCGGGACGGAAGCCCGGTTCCGACCGAAATGTCGTCGGCCCTGATCCGCGATGCCCACGGAGAGCCCAAGGCCGTCATGGCGGTGATTCGAGACATTGCCGACCGCAAGCGGACCCGGGATGCCTTGGAGCGGGAGTATCGCACCCTGCGGCACCTGCTGCAATCGAGCGACCGCGAACGGCAGCTCATCGCCTACGAGATCCACGACGGCCTGGCCCAGCAGTTGGCCGGCGCGATCATGCAATTCCAGATCGCCGACCACCTCAAGGAGACGGCCCCCCAAGACGCCGCAAAGGCCTACGATGCCGGCATGACGATGCTTCGGCAAGGCCATTTCGAGGCCCGGCGGCTCATCAGCGGCGTCCGGCCGCCCATCCTCGACGAGGCCGGCATCGTCACGGCCATTGCCCATCTCGTCAACGAGCAGCGACGGCAACAGGGACCCAAAATCGAGTTCCACAGCCGAGTCGAGTTCGATCGCCTCGTGGGCGTCCTGGAGAATGCCGTCTACCGCATCGTCCAGGAGGGACTGATCAACGCCTGCAAACACAGCCGCAGCGCCAAGGTGCGGGTGGAATTGCTGCAAGAGGGGGACCGCCTCTACGCCGAGATTCGCGATTGGGGCGTGGGCTTCGATCCCCAAAGCGTCGGCGACGCCTGCTACGGCCTGGAAGGCATCCGGCAACGCGTGCGGTTGCTCGACGGGCAAATCTTCTTGGAGACCGCGCCCGGAAAGGGCACGCGCATCACCGTCCAATTGCCCGTGGTCTTGAAGGACAAGGACCCGGACCAGTAGCCAGGCCGACGATGCGAAGCCGGGGGCGGCAGCGGCTCTCTGTCCTGCCCGTCCTTCTCAGACCCCCGGCCCAGGGCACCACAACCGTGGTCGCTCCCACCGAGAGAGGGGAATCAGGCGCGGCCCCAACTCCGAATTCCGCGAAAAATCTGCCAAAGTCCGGTTTGACTCGCCGGCAGCAGTCTGCTACCATGCCGCCCCTTGTCCCCCGAGGCGATCTGGGAAAGTCCAGCATTGGACCAGCTTCTGGCAACAGAAGTGGCCCGTTCGGGTCTTGGATGGCCTCCTAGTCATAAGGAGCGACGCATGAAGCGTCTTTGGACTGCGCTGGCCCTGCTGACCATGGCCCTGCTGGCCGCCGGGTGCCACTGCTGCGACTCATGTTCGCCGTGCTGCTGCCAAGCGTGTGCCCCAGGCTGTTCCACCTGTGCACCGGCCTGCACGACCACCTGCACCACCTCGTGCACGCCTGCTTGCACAACTTGCACGGGTGGCACTGCGCCGGCCTACTCGGCCCCGTACGCGCCTGGCGTCTCGCCCACGCCCGCCCGGCCCGCGTATGGTACGACGCCTTAAGCAAGTTGTACGCCGCACGCGCCGTTGTACGCCGCACACGCTGTGTGCGGTGCGATCGGCACACGGCGTGTGCCGGGTACGGGTGCGATCGGCACACGGCGTGTGCCGGATACTGCGCCGCAGACCGCAGGGAAACCGCTGCCCTCGGGCTGTCGGAAAGTGTATAATTTGAGGCAACTCCGCCAACGCCGAGATTGCCCATGACCAAGGTCATTTTCAAGTTTTCGGGCGGACCCATGGACGGCAAGACCGTCGTGGGAGAGTCGGGGCAGGACGACGAGGCCCATCGCTATTACGCCCTGACCTATCACGGCCGGGTCGGACAGCAGTTTCGCATCGCTTCCGACTATGCCGTCGATATCTTGACCAGCGGGCACGGCGAGGAAGAAGCCTCGCTTCGCTTCCAGCCGCATACCTACCAGGTTACCGACCGCATCCGCAACGGCGACATCGTCCTGATCCGCGCCGAGTACCGGCAGCAGGAGGCCCCCCAGCGCTGAGCCGGGAATTGTCCAGCGTGTGCCACTGGCTTTGCCAGTGCTTTGGGCGACCAATCCCGCGGAAGCACTGGCAAAGCCAGTGGCACACTCACCCGATGGCACGGAAAAGAGGAGGGGGGGAGGTCGGATTGCGACCACGCGCCGACGATTCACGAAATTACCTCTTCTCCATTTTCTTCCTTTGCGACTTGGCGGCTTGGCGCCTTTGCGTGAGAGATTTCCCCTGCTGACACTGCCAAGACGCCGGTTTTCTTGCCCCAGTTCCCGGAAACCGCCAGGGGGTTGAACTGCGGCCATCCGCCAACGACAATAGAGGGGCTGAATCACGGCGGAAAGGCCGTCCTCAAGACAGACTGCGCGCGAGTGCCCTGAACCCCGAGCCCCCGACCCTGCTATGCCCGAACTGCCCGTCGATCCCGTCGCCACTGAACTGCCCTCGCCGCCGTCTCCGCCCCCGCCCGCCCCGCCGGAGCCGCCGCCGATCAGGACGCCGGCCGGGCGACTGTTCGAGCGGATCACCGCCGAGTTGCGGAAGATCTTCATCGGCCAGGACGAGTTGGTCCTGGGCACGCTGGTGGCCTTGTTTTCCAACGGCCACGTGCTCATCGAGAGCGTGCCGGGGCTGGGCAAGACGCTGTTCGTCCGCGCCTTGGGCCGCGTGCTGGGGTGCAAGTTCGGCCGCATCCAGTTCACCGCCGACTTGATGCCCTCCGACATCACCGGCGCGCCGATCTTCGACATGAAGACGCAGGAGTTCCGTTTTCGTCCCGGGCCGGTGTTCACCCAACTGCTGCTGGCGGACGAGATCAACCGCTCGCCGGCCAAGACCCACGCCGCCCTGCTGGAGATCATGCAGGAGTACCGCGTCACCATCGAGCGCGTCAGCCACAAGATCGAGCGGCCCTTCCTGGTCATGGCCACGCAGAACCCCATCGAGTCGGAGGGCACCTACAACCTGCCCGAGGCCCAGCTCGACCGCTTCATGTTCAAGCTGGTCATCGATTATCCGGCCGAGGCGGAGGAAGCGAGCATCCTGTCCATGCACAGCGTCCAGGTCGATCTGGACCACCGGCTGGACGCGCTGGAGACGGTGACCAACCCCGAGGAGATCGTCGAGACCACGCGCGCGGGCGGCCAGGTGCGGGTGGACCCGAAGCTTTTGCAGTACATCAACGCGCTGGTACGCCTGACGCGGCAGTGGCCGCAGTTCCACATGGGGGCGTCGCCGCGGGCGGGCATTACCCTGATGCAGGGCTGCCGCACGCTGGCCGCCTTCCACAATCGCGACTACGCCGTCCCCGACAACGTCGTCGAGCTGGCCTTGCCCGCCCTGCGCCATCGCGTCATCCTGTCCGCCGAGGCCGAGGTCGAAGGCCAGGACGTCGATGAACTGCTCCGCGAACTGATCCGCTCCGTGGAGGTGCCGCGGCTGTGACCCCGTTGGCGCTACTGCTGCTGAAGCTCGCGGCCGTCGCGGCGCCGTTGGGGCTGTTGGCGCGGACGGAGCGCATCTATCCCCGCCCGCCGTTGGTCTGGTGGGCCTTGGCGCCGGCCCTGGCGACCTTCGCCGTGCTGGCTTCGCCCGCCGCCACCTGGGGCGTCATGGCACTGGACGTGGTCCTGATCGCGGCCACCGCCGGCGATGCCCTGACGTTGCCGGGGCGAAAGGCGTTCTCCGCCGAGCGCACGGCGGGCCGCGTCGCCTCGCTGCGAAAGCCCCATGCCGTGGCGCTGACGCTGTTGAACCACTCCCGCCGCCCCTACCAGATCTCCGTCCGCGACGGCATGCCGGAGGAATTGCACGCCGAGCCGGCCGAGTTCACCCTCCGCGTCGCCCCGCGCAGCCGCTCGGTGCTGCGCTACCTGCTGCGTCCCCGCCGCCGCGGAGCATTCACCGCCGAGATGGTCCACCTCCGCGCCCGCAGCCGGCTGGGACTCTGGCAGCGCCTGCTGGAGTGTCCCGCCGTCACGGCCGTCAACGTCTATCCCGACATGAAACAACTCGGCCAGTACGCCCTCCTGGCGCGGACCAATCGGCTGAGCCTGCTGGGCGTGCGGCGGGCGCGGCGGATCGGCCAGGACAACGAATTCGAGCGCCTCCGCGACTACACCATCGACGACAATTACAAACACATCAATTGGCGCGCCACCGCCCGCCGCAGCAAACTCACCGTCCAGGATTACCAGACCAACCAGAGCCAGCGGCTGATCTTCCTGGTGGACTGCGGGCGGATGATGACCAACGAGGCGGCCGGCCTGAGCCTGCTGGACCATGCCCTGAACGCCATGCTCATGCTCAGCTACGTGGCCTTGCGGCAGGGCGACTCGGTGGGCCTGGTCAGTTTCTCCGACGAGATCCACAGCTACATTCCGCCCCGCGGCGGCATGCGGCAGATGAACCGCCTGCTGCACGCCTCCTTCGACCGCTTTCCGCAACTGGTCGAATCGCGCTACGACCTGGCCTTCCGCTACCTCGCCTCCCACTGCCGCAAGCGATCGCTGGTCGTGCTGGTGACCAATCTGATCGACGAGGTCAATGCCCACCAGGTGCAGCGCTACCTTGCCCACCTGGCCGGGCGTCATCTGCCGCTGGGCGTGCTGCTGCGCGACCGCCGGCTCTTCGAGGCGGTCGAGCCCGAGCATCCCACCGAGGCCCAGCTTTGGCGGGCGGCGGCCGCGGCCGAGATCCTCACCTGGCGGCACCAGGTGCTCACCGATCTGCAAAGCAAGGGGGTGCTGGTCCTGGACGTTTTCCCCGAGCAGTTGACTGCCCCGCTGGTCAACCGCTACCTGGAAATAAAGGCCCGGCACTTGCTGTGAGCGCGCAAAAGCCCCCGGACTGCGTCCGGGGGATGGACGAGCGTGGATGGTGGGTCTTGTTCCTCGACCCACCCTACCATTTCAAAACACCAGCCCGATGGCGGCGATGCGCTGCTCGGTGGCGGCCATCAGGGCGTCCTCGGCGGCCTCGTCGGTGGCCTCGTAGGTCGCCGAAAACCGCAGATACGCCCCCGCATCGTCCCACGGCACCGTGCAGATCGATTGCTCGGTGATGAGATAGTGGGCGGCCGCCTCGGCCGAGGCGAAATGCGGCCCGCCGCTGACGCCCTTGGGACTGGGCACGTAGAGGAAATACGATCCGCCGGGCACTCGGCAATCGAACCCGCAGCGACGCAGCACGGCCACCAGCTTCTTCAGCCGGCGATGATATTTCTCCCGCGTCCGCCGCGGGATTTCCTCGTCGTCCAAGGCCGCGACGGCCGCCTTCTGAATGGCGATGAACTGGCCGGAATCGCAGTTGTCCTTCACGTCGGCAAAGGCACGGACGATCCGCTCGTTGCCGCACACCCAGCCCATCCGCCAGCCGATCATGTTCCAGCCCTTGGAGAGCGAGTGGACCTCGACGCCCACCTCGCGGGCCCCGGGCACTTGCAGGAAACTCAACGGCAGGCTCTCGTAGGTCAGCATCAGGTGGGCCGCATCCTGCACCACGACCACGCGGTTCTGCCGGGCGAACTCGATCACCCGGCTGTAGAACTCCGCCGTGACCAGCGCGCCCGTCGGGCTGTTGGGATAGTTCAACACCAGCAGCTTCGCCCGCCGGCAAACGTCCGCCGGGATGGCGTCCAAGTCGGGCAGGAAACCGTTCTCGGCCCGCAACGGCAGCCAATGGACCTGGCCGCCGTAATACTTCGTATGCGTGCCGGCCACCGGGTAGCCGGGCGTGGTCATCAGCGTCACGTCGCCGGGGTTGATGAACACGGCCGGCAGCATCGCCAGCGCCGTCTTCGTGCCGATGCAATGGTTGATTCCGCTCACCGGATCGAGCCGCACCTCGAATTCCCGCTGCATGAACCGCGCCGCCGCCTCCTTGAAGGCGGCGATGCCGTTGTCGGCGTAGCCGCGGTTCTCGGGCTTGCCGATCTCGGCGGCCATCACGCGGCGGACCGACTCGGCCGCCATCTCGTCGTTCTCGCCGATGCCGAAGTCGATCAGCCGCCGCTCGGGGTGCTCGGCCAGCGCCTTGCGCTTCGCCCGCTTGATCTTCTCGAACTTGTAGATTTCCGTGCCCTTGCCGTAGCGGCTGCCGCCGATGCGCTCGGCAAAGAGTTCCTGAAAATAAGGTTCGCTCATGGGGCGTCCGGGGAAAAAGGGGGCCTGGATGGCACGATGGCGAGGTCGTCGAACATGAATACTCGCGCAGAGGCGCGGAGACGCTGAGGGGGAAGACGCAAGGGATACGTCTTCTCTCCCCTTCCGTCTTATCTTCTTTATATCTCTGCGTCCCTGCGTCTCTGCGCAAGATCTCTTTTCAACAACCTTGCCATCGTCCCAAGTTCACTGCAACACCGGTTAGTCTAATGCAGAAACCGTGGCCAGGCAACGGGTGGGGGCGGTTTCGCGGGCCGTCGGCGGCACGGATAGTTGACTTTTTCGCCCGCTTCGCGGACCATGGTGGTGTGACAAGGAACCTCGAGGCTTGGCCGCCATGACGCCGCCCGATGCCCAGAGCACTGCCGCCCCCGAGCCCCGGCTCCGCTGGTATCAGTACCGTCTGCGCTCGCTCCTGCTGCTTATGCTTCTCTGCGTGATCGCCCTGAAGGTGCATGTGTTCCTGGTCAAGCAGCGGCGCATGAAGATCGCCCGGGAGTGGGTGCAGGAGTGTTTGAATCAGAAGCATCCGGACGGTGCCTGGTGGTATCCGCAGACGCCCTGTCCCGCCCACCTGGAGCCGTCGGAGCGGCTGATCGTTTTGACGATGGCGGTGATGGACCTCGAATCGCCGCACCAGCGGATTGCCGGCCTGAAACTCTTGCTGGAAACCGAACCGGCAGCGGCGCTGCCAATGCTCCGCGAGGCCGTGGACGCGGAGCGCGACGGCGAAGTGCGCGCGTGGGAACTGCGCCTGCTCGGGCTCTGCCGCGATAAAGAGAGCGCCCAGCGGGTGGCTGTTTGCCTGGCGGACCCCGACGCCCGTGTCCGTGCGGCGGCGGTCGATGCCCTGGGGTTGATCCACTGTCCCGGCTATGGTGTTCCTCAGGGTCTCAGTTGGAATCGCCCCTTTGCTCTCGGGAGCAACCCGCCTATCGACCTCCGCCCACTAATCAGCACGGTATATTTCAAGGGAAATTCGCCGCGGGTCATCCCGTCGGACCGGCACCTGCCGAGCGGCGCAATCGACCTGCCGGAGTCCATGCGGACGACGCTGGAGACGATGATGCTCCGGGGGGCGACGAGCGACGAGCGAGTTGCTGCCGCCCGTGCCCTGCTGGGCTGGCCGCCCGCCCATTACCGCTTCCGCGTGGCCGAATGGGGCATGTGGATCAACTGCGACGGGCAGTTGAAACTCGTGCAGTCGGTCATCGACGAGGTCCCCCAGTTCGTTCACCGCACGGGCAATACGGCCAGGTCGCTGGCGGACCGGCTGATTGAACCCATGCCCATGTTTTTTATCACGAAGCCGATTCTTCATCTCACTGCCGACCGGCCACTGGCGGCCGACGTCCAAGTCTTGATCGCGTCCGGGCGGCCCTGGTTCGCCTTTCCGCGGCCCGACGATTTTTCGCTGTCGTTTGCGGATATTTGGCAAATTGGGCCCGACTTTGATAAGGACCAACTGCCCAAGGGCACCTCGAAAGACAAATTGGCGGAGCTGAATCCAATCGCAGAGGGATACCCGTGGATCGCCCCGCCGCATCGTACTTATCTCCCCGGAATCCAGGTGGGCGTCCGGGACCCGGCCGATGTGATTCCGTCTCTCGGGCTAAGGTGGCAGAGCCTCATTGTCTCGCCGCAGCGGCAGCCCTGGATGGTGCCGCCGCCGGTCGGCAACCCGGGTCACTACGGCTGGTGGGAGCGGCTGCGAAAGGTGCCCTCTTCCTGGCTCAGCAGCCAGGGCGAGACCGAGCGGTTCCTCTACTACGACGGGCCGACGCGGTCGCGTTCGCCTGTCCTAGCCAGCATGAGCCGGAATATTTTGGACCTCATGTGCTCCCAGGCGAGCACGAGGAGGACCATCTTGGACTTCCGGAGCCCCGCGGATCCGGCACGCGACCTCAAGGACCGACAGGAGATGGACGGAAACCAGGGACCGGACGGTCCTGAGTTCCTCGTTCAAGACTCAGAAGGCCCGCGGGGGCGAGGTCACGGAATTTATGTTGAGGTCGCTGGTGGACACGCCGTCGCAAAGATTGTGCCCGTGAGGTACGGCAAAAGCGAGGTGGACCTCGCCGAAATCGCGCCGATCACCGGCGCCGCCGTGACAAAGCTATTCTTGGGTCTGCTCACTGACTACGGCCTGACCGCCGACGAAGCAGCCGGGCTGGTGGACGTGTGGAAGCAGCAGTTCTTCCAGACCCGGGGCAGGCGATTGCTGGTCATCCTCCCGGCGGCCGACTACGACGCCATGTGCCCGTTGCGCGTCCGCCCCGCGCCGACGGAACTGGTGCGCCTGGCCATTGTGCTGACGGAGTTGTGAGGCGGGAAACGTCTTAGCGTGTAGGGTGGGTCGAGCGCAGCGAGCCCCACCAACTGCGCGTTGGACATTTCATGGTGGGGCTCGCTGCGCTCGACCCACCCTACAATTCGCAGCCGACCCTACGTGCCGCGGGAGCCGTAAAACGCGGCCACGGGCAGGCCGGTGCGAACGCGGACCAACTCGGCCAGTCCGTCGACCTCCTCCTGCGATAGCGCGGCGACCCACGCTTCGGCGGGCGGGCGGGCGACGGTGTGAATCTGCACCAGCTTGATCCGTCCCCCGGCAGCCGTCAACTCGCGGAGCCGGTAGCAATAGGCCTCTTGTTCGGCCAGCGTGGGCGGCTGGTCGTAAAGACGCATGAAGAGCGATTGAATCACGATGGGCCGCGCCCGGGCCGCCAAGAGCAAGTTGTCCAGGATCCGCCGGAAGCTCACCACCGAGCGCACCACTTGCTGGTAGTAGGCCTCCGTGCCGGCGTCGAGCTTGGCCCAAATCTCGCCGTTGTTGGCGTCCAAGACCTCCAACGCCCGCGCCACCGCCTCGCGATGGAACATGCTGGCATTGGTGATCAACACCAGCTTGAGCTGGTCGAGCCGATGCTGCTGGCGCACCTCCGCGCATAGGCCCACCACGTCGGCGAAATTCGTGTACGTCGTCGGCTCGCCGTCCCCGCTCAGGGCAATGTCGTTGAGCCGGCGGAGGGCCTCGGGCGTGTGGCGAAACGGCTCCTCGGCGAAGAGCTGGCCGGACGTGACCAGCTCGATCATCTGGTCCAGCTCGTCGCGGAGCCGTTGCAGGTCGACGAACACCTTTTCGACCGCTTCGCCGCGATTGACCTGGCAGTAGGCGCAATGGAAGTTGCAGATCTTATCGATGTTCAGATTGACGCCGATCGAGATGCCGCCGGCCCGGCGACTGAGCACCGGGTACACGTACCGATTGGCCTGGAAGCTGCGGGGGTGGTTCTGAAACAAGGAAGCGACCGCGGGTTGGTTCATCGGGGCAGAACAAGCGCAGGGTGGTGGGATCGAACGTGGCCGCGCGCGAGGCGGCCTTCGGCAGGGCCGGACGTAGGCGCGATTCACGCCCGCCGCAACGTGGTGAACTCGTCGAGTGTCACCATGGTCAATTCGCCGTCGGCCAGTCGCAGCAGGACGGTGTCGCTGAAGACCTTGTCGTCGAAGTTCCGCTGGAAATGCAGACCGTGCCGTGCGCGCTCGATGCGCACCACGCTTCCGACAATCTTCGTCTTCCACTTGCGAAGGCCGACGGTAACGAAATGGTCCACCTCAACGCGGTCGCCGGGCGTCAACTCGTCCAACAACTCCCGGCCCTCATTGGGGATGGCACTGATAACAGATAACATCATGTTTACCCTTCAGTTAGCCCTTACGAGGCCGATCATTATTGTTACATTCGTCAAATCAATTACAACCCCCCCAACCCGAAAGAGTTAGGAAAAAGCATCAGCGGCGACTGCGGGGAAAGGACTACCGCCGGCGGTTCTTTGCTTCTCCTTCCCCCTTCCGCCCTCCGCCTTTACTTGCGTGGCGTCGTGCTGCTGCCGGGTTATCCGGTGGCTGACGCCACCGGCTCGGGTCTCTTGTTTTCCTTCCGCCTTCCGCCCTCCGCTTCCGCCTTTACTTGCGTGGCGTCGTGGTGCCGCCGGGTTATCCGGTGGCTGACGCCACCGGCTCGGGTCTCTTGTTTTCCTTCCCCCTTCCGCCCTCCGCCCTCCGCCTTTCGTCAAACTTCCTTGGCGTTGATCCAGGCCATCAGCCGGCGAAGTCCGCGGCCGACCTGTTCGACGAGGTGGTTGCGCTCGCGGCGGCGCAGGGCCTTGAACGAGGGGGCGTTGGCCTTGTTTTCCAGGATCCATTCGCGGGCGAAGCGGCCGTCCTGGATCTCCGCCAGGATGCGCTTCATTTCCGCCTTGGTCTCGTCGGTGATGATCCGCGGCCCGCGGGTGTAATCGCCGTACTCGGCGGTGTTGGAAATGCTGTAGCGCATGTAGTTCAGGCCGCCCTGATAGATCAGGTCGACGATCAGTTTCAACTCGTGAACGCACTCGAAATAGGCCATTTCCGGCTGGTAGCCGGCCTCGACGAGGGTCTCGAAGCCGGCCTTGACCAACGCGCTGACGCCGCCGCAAAGGACCACTTGCTCGCCGAACAGGTCGGTCTCGGTCTCCTCGGCGAAGGTGGTTTCGATGACGCCGGCGCGGGTGCCGCCGATGCCCTTGGCATAGGCCAGGCCGATAGCAAAGGCATCTTTGCCAGCACCTTCACCCAGGGCGATCAGGCAGGGGACGCCGGCGCCGCGGACGAATTCCGCCCGCACCAGGTGCCCCGGTCCCTTGGGGGCGACCAGCACCGTGGAGACGCCCTTGGGCACTTCGAACTGGCCGAAGTGGACATTGAAGCCGTGCGAGCAAATCAGCACCTTGCCCGGCGAAAGCTGGTCGCGGATATGCGTGCGGAAGATGTCGGCCTGGAGTTCGTCGGGGGCCAGGATGGTGATGATGTCGGCGGCCTTGGCCGCCTCGGCGGCGGAGACCGGCTGAAAGCCGTCTTTGACCGCCAGGGCGTAGTTGGCCGTGTCCGGCAGCTCGGCCACGATGACCTTGCAGCCGCTGTCGCGCAAATTCTGGGCGTGGGCGTGCCCCTGCGAGCCGTAGCCCAAAATGGCGATTGTCTTGTTCTTCAGCAGCGCCAGATCGGCGTCTTTGTCGTAATAGATTTTGGCGGGCATAACTCTTGGTACTCCAGGATCCCTTAGCGATTCAGAAGGGGACAGTCCCATTGTCGACGAACGAAAATCGGGACAGTCCCCAGGTTAGTCTCTACGTTTCCCCGTCGCCGTTCCGCTTGCCGCGGACCATGGCGATACGTCCGGTGCGGGCCAACTCGATGATGCCCAGCGGCCGCATCATCTCGATAAACGCCTCGATCTTGCCTTCCTGGCCCGAAATCTCGATGATGACCACCTCGGGGGCGACATCCACGATCCGGCCGCGGAAAATGTCGGTCAGTTGGGAAATCTCCGTGCGGCGCTCGGCCGGTGCGGCCACCTTGATCAGCATCAAGTCGCGCTCCACGTGGTCCTGCGAGCTGATGTTGTCGACGCGGACCACGGTGACGATCTTTTCCAACTGCTTGCGGACCTGCTCCAGGACGCTGTCGTCGCCGACCACCACGAAGGTCATCCGCGACAGGTGGGGGTCCTCTGTCTCCCCCACCGCGAGGCTGTCGATATTGTAACCCCGCGAGGCCAGCATCCCCGAGATGTGCGACAGCACCCCGGGCACGTTTTGGACCAACGCGGACAGCACGTGACGCATGGCAGACTCCGAATCACCGGAAAAGTGCCATCATACCCCCCCGAAAGCCCTCGGGCAAGAGGCTTTGCGGGAGCGGAAGGCGGGGGCGGGGTGCTGACGGGCAGGAAGGGAACGGCCAAGCGGGGCTACCGGCCAGCGCCACGATCAGACCGCCCGGTTGAAGTCGCGCATAGCACCACGTGCACCCCGTTGGGTCCATTGGCCCGAGCCGTAGCGGCTTTCCACCAGGGCGGCGGCCCGTAAGTCCTCCGCCGGCGTTCGCGCTGCCGGCGTCCAGGCCACCGCGAGCCGGCGGGCCAGTCTTTCCAACCACAGCCCGGCCAGTTGCTCGGCGTCCACGCTCTTGCCGGCGGCGTCCTCCAGGGCGGGCAGCTCCGGGGCGGCCGGCGAACGCCGCAGGAGGATGCTGCCGTGCTGCAGCACGGCGCCACGGCGACGCCGCTGGGCGCTGCCCGCGACCTTCGTCTGCCCCACCAGAACGTCGCCGGCCGTGCGGCGCTGGAAACAGAGAAAAGGGGTCAGAACTATTTTTTCGGCGGCGTCCCGGCTGGCGGAGTCGATAAATAGTTCTGACCCCTTTTCCGCGGCGATGCCCAGGCGGGCCAGCGCGTCGATCAGGCTGCCGTGGGCGGCATCGTAGAGCGCGTCCCGGCGGGCTGCCAGCGGGTGGCCGGCGTGGACGACCAGGCTGTACGTCAACTCGGCGTCGTGCACGATCGCCCCGCCGCCGGTCAGCCGCCGCACGGCCGGGCAGTCCCGGCTGGGGCCGTGGCGGGTGCGATCCTGGTACTCCTGAAAATACCCCAGCGACAGCGTCGCTTCCTGCCAACGATACAGTCGCAGGCAGCAGCCGCCGTGCTCGGCCGACCATTCCAGCAGCATTTCGTCGACGGCCATGTTCCAGGCGCCGGGGCCCGGCGGGTCGGTCAACAGCCTGCACTCGATCATGGCAGCTTCGCCCCCGCCCGCGCAGTCAGCGGGCTTTTCTCCAATTCCCTGGTCCCTGGCCCCTGGTCCCTATTCCTTCCACTTCAGCACCGGCTGCCGCGCCGCCCGCACTTCGTCGGGACGGCTCACCGGCGTCGTGTGCGGGGCGTCGTGCAAGGTCTCCGGAGGTTCTTCCGTAATGCGGAACAGCGCTTCGACGAAGGCATCCAACGTGGCCTTGCTCTCGGTTTCCGTCGGCTCGATCATGACCGCCTCCTTGACGATCAGCGGGAAGTAGACGGTGGGGGCGTGGAAGCCGTAGTCCAAGAGCCGCTTGGCGATGTCCATGGCGGTGATGCCCCGCTCGGCCTTGAGCTGGGCCGCCGACGCGACGAACTCGTGCATGCAGCGGTCGCCCTGGGGGACGGGCAGGATGTGCTTGACGCGGGCCAGCAGATAGTTGGCGTTGAGGACGGCGTTCTCGGCGATGCGGCGCAGGCCGTCCGGCCCGTGAGTCAACAGGTAGCAGTACATCCGCACCAGCACGCCGGTGTTGCCGAAGAAGGCCCGCACGCGGCCGATCGACTTGGGCCGGTCATAGTCGAGCCGGCAGCCTTGCTTGCCGGCGACGACCAGGGGCGTGGGCAGGTAGGGGGCCAGCTTGCCGCTGACGGCGATCGGGCCGGCGCCTGGGCCGCCGCCGCCGTGCGGGCCGCTGAAGGTCTTGTGCGGGTTGAAGTGCATGAGGTCGGCGCCGAAGTCGCCGGGCGCGCGATGCCCAGGATGGCGTTCATGTTGGCGCCGTCCAGATAGACCAGTCCGCCCACGTCATGGACCATGCGGGCGATCTGCTCGATGCGCGGCTCGAACATCCCCAGCGTGTTGGGATTGGTAATCATGAAGGCGGCCACGCGCTGGTCGAGATGGGCGGCCAGGTCGTCGACGTCGACGAACCCGTCGGGCGTGCTCCGCACCGGCACGGTGTGGAAACCGGCCATGGCGGCGCTGGCGGGATTGGTGCCGTGGGCGCCGTCGGGAATGAGCACGACGGAGCGCGGTTGTTTGAGGTCGCGGAAGTAGGCCGCCGCCACCAGCATCGAGGTCAGCTCGCCGTGGGCGCCGGCCGCCGGCTGCAAGGAGACCGCCTCCAGGCCGGCGATTTCCGCCAGCATCTGCTGGGCGCGGTAGAGCAGCTCCAACAGGCCTTGCAACGTCCGCTCCGGCTGATAGGGGTGCAGGGCGATCATGCCGGGCAGGGCGGCCAGGCGCTCGTTCCGCTTGGGGTTGTACTTCATCGTGCAGGAGCCCAGCGGATAGAAGTGCGTATCGACCGACATGTTGAGCGTGGAGAGGTTGACGAAGTGCCGCACCAGTTCCGGCTCGGGCAGTTCCGGCAGCGGCGGCGGCGCCGCGGCCAAGGCCGCCGGCGGCAACAGCTCCGCCACCGGCCGGCAGGGCACGTCGGGCGGCGGAAACCGCACCGAGCGGCAGCCGGTCTTGGAAAGTTCAAACAGCGGTCTGGTGGCACGGGTGTTTCGCATATCGGCGTCAATTGCCCCCAAGTATCATTTCACATACACAGCGCCGCCAGGCGATCGATTTGGGCCCGGGTGCGTTTCTCGGTCACGGCGATCAAGAGGCAGTCGGCCAACTCCGGATACCAGCGCGCCAGCGGCACGCCGGCGAAGATGTCGTGCCGCAAGGCGGCCTCCACGAGCGCGTCGACGCGGCCGCCGGGGACGCGGAGGACGAATTCCTTGAACGTCGGCCGGGCAAAGGGCTGCGTGAAGGAGCCGGCGGCGGTCAGGCGTGCGGCGGCGTAACGGGCCTTTTGCAGGCAGGACTCGGCCACCGCCCGCAGCCCGCCCGGTCCGACCGCTGCCAGATAGACGGCCGCCCGCAAGGCCAGCAGGCCCTGGTTGGTGCAGATGTTGCTGGTGGCTTTTTCGCGGCGGATGTGCTGTTCGCGGGTTTGCAGCGTGAGCACCCAGCAGCGTTTGCCGCGGCGGTCGACGGTTTGGCCGACCAAGCGGCCGGGCATGCGGCGGACGAACTGCTCGCGGCAGGCCATGATGCCCAGGCTGGGCCCGCCGTACGACAGCGGGTTGCCCAGCGATTGCCCTTCGGCCACGGCGATGTCGGCGCCGTAATCGCCCGGCCGCTGCAAGAGCCCCAGGCTGATGGGATCGAAGACCACCGCCAACAGCGCCCCGTGGCGATGGGCGATTTCCGCCAACTGCGCCATGTCTTCCAGGCAGCCGAAGAAATTGGGATGTTGCAGGAGGACGCAGGCCGTGCGGTCGTCCACCGCCGCTTCCAAGGCCGCCGGCGAGACGCCGCCGTCAGGCGTGGCGACGCTGACCAATTCCACGTCCAGGTTGGCCAGGTAGGTCGCCAGGACCTGGCGGTACTCGGGATGGACGCTCTCGGCCGTCACCACGCGGGCCGAGCGCCCGGTGGCGTGCATGGCCATGAGCACGGCCTCGGCGGCCGCGCTGCCGCCGTCATAAAGGCTGGAATTGGACACGTCCATGCCGGTCAGTTGCGTGATCAGCGTCTGGTATTCGAACAGTGCCTGGAGGTTTCCTTGACTGACTTCGGCCTGGTAGGGCGTATAGGAGGTGTAGAACTCGCTGCGGGAGGCGACGAAATCGACGACGGCCGGGATGAAGTGGTCATAGCTCCCCGCGCCCAGGAAACAGGCGGCCTGCTCCACGGAGGTGTTGCGGCCGGCCAGCGCCGTCAGGTGGGCGGTCAGTTCCAACTCGCACAGGGCCGGCGGCACGTGCAACGCCCGGTTCAGCCGCAGCGACGCGGGCACCATGGCAAACAGCTCTTCCAGCGACTCGACGCCGATCGCCTGGAGCATCGCCTGTTGTTCGTCGGGAGTATTCAAGAAGTAAGGCATGGAAAACTAACAATGAAGATGGAGGCTGAAGGAGGGCCAGGTTCGCGATGTTCGCCGCTTCATCCTTGATCCGTTATCCTTCATCCTTGCACATAGGGTTCCAGGGCCTCGCGGAGGTTCTCCCGGGCCCGCGACAACAGCGACTTCACCGCCGGGAGCGAGAGTTCCATGATTTCGGCAATTTCGGCGTAACTCATGCCTTCGAACTTGCAGAGCAGCACGGCCAGCCGTTGCCGCTCGCCCAGCGACTCCATGGCCACGCGAACCATCTGCCGGGCTTCCGCCTTGTCGAGTTGCCGGGCCGGCATCTGGCCGCTGCTGGCGGCGAGGATTCGGTCCAGCGGGCGGGCGCCCATCGGGCCGCTGTCGCGCGAGGGCAAATGGACCTCGTGACGCCGCGAGCGGTTCCGCAGGGCATTCAGCGCGGCGTTGTTGGCAATGGTGAACAACCAGGTGGCGAACTTGGCGCCGGGGACGTACTGCTTCCGCGACCGGTACACCCGCAGAAAGACCTCCTGCGTCAAGTCTTCGGCCAAGTCGCGGCTGCCCACGACGTGCTCCAGCACCCGCACCAACCGCGACTCGTAGCGCAGCACCAGCTCCTCGAAGGCCGCGGCGCTGTCGTCGCGGACTTCCAGCATCAGCCGCACGTCCGGATCCAGGGCATATCTTCGGGCAGACGACTCGCTGGCGACCACGACGCCCCCCCGTCATTGGTGGTGGTCGAAAGGCTCCCCGGCAATGGACCGGGGCGGACCAGCTTCCAGTGTAGTCCAACCGCCGCAGGGACGCTACCCGTGGGGGCCATGCTCTTGAACGTGCGGCCCCCCACCGCGGGTGCTCCCGGCGCGGTCGCCCCACTTGCGGAACGGGTCGGGATAGCCGATGATTAGTGGTCCGGACGCCGATATTCCCTCCGCAATTTCCAACCCTGTGAGGAGACTCCACCCATGGCTCGACTTCTTTCTGTGACCTCGATGGCGGTGTTGTTGCTCTGGTCGGCGTCGGCGAAGGCCGCCGAGGACGTGTTGCGGCTGGTCCCGCGGCAGGCGCTGGGTTTTGTGGTGATCCATCACCTCAGCGACACCGACGCCAAGGTCCAGAAGGTGGCCAAGCAGGTGCAGGCGCCGATACCCAGCTTGCTGGCCGCGGCCAAGACCATGAGCGGAATTTCCAAGGGGTTGGACGAAAAAGGCGATGCGGCCCTGGTGGTGATGCCACTGAAGAACGCCGGCGACGAGAAAGCCGACGAGAAAGCCGAGGAGCAGGGCGACAAGCCCGACGCCCTAGCCGCCGCGGCGGAGACGGGATGGGCCGGGGTGCTGCTGCTGCCGGTGACCGATTATCGGGCGTTCCTCGACCAGTTTCATCCGGCCAAGACGGGCGAGAAGGTGACCGAGGTGAGTGCGATGGGCAAGACGGCCTTGGTGGCCGGCCGCGGCGATTATGCCCTGCTGGCCGCGCCCCGCGACCGCAAGGCCCTGGAGGCCGTGCTGGAGGCCAAGCAGAGCATCGAGGCCGAGGTGGCGGGGCTGCGGCCCTGGCTGGCGGAAAACGACGTGGCCGTCGTGGCCACCGCGCGGACCGTCAAGCTGCTGGCCGCCCAGAAGATCGAGGAGGCCCGCCAGATGAAGCAGCGGTTCAGCAGCATGGGGTGCCGGGGCATGGACGAGATTCTGGCGATGTTCGACTACCAAGAGAAGACGTGCCAGTTGATCAGCGACGAGGTCTCCGGCGTCGCCCTGGGCGTGCGACTCGATTCGCAAGGCGTGCTGCAGGTGTCCAACCGCGTTTGCCTGGCCCCCGGCGGCACCTTCGACCAGGTGCTGGCGCAGGTCGGGCCGGCCCAGGCCGATCTGCTGGCCGGCTTGCCCGGCGGCCCGTTCGCCTTCGCCGCCGGCGGCGTCCTGCCCAAGTCCCTAGTACAACGGGTGGTGGACATTCAACTCGACATGATGAAGCAAATGCGGAAGGCCTACGGCTTGAGCGACGAGCAGCTCACGCAGTGGAGCGAGATGACGCGCAAATCGGTGGAAGGGGTCCACGGCTTCGCCTTGGTACTGGGGCCGAGCGATACGCTCTTGGGCAACTGCACGGCCCTCCTGCACGTCGATGACGCGACAAAGTACCTGGCCGACTACGAAAAGTTTGTCGAGGTTAACAATAAGCTGGCCAAGGAAGCGAAGAAGTCGGTCCTCCCCACCATCGATTTGGAAAAGATCGACGTTGACGGCACCCCAGCCCTGCACCTGGAAACCAACCTGGCGAGGAACCAGCGAATGTCGGGAATGGCGGAAATCCTGGGTGGCCTGTTGGGCACCGGCAAACTGGTCACTTACCTCGCGGCTGCCGACGAGCACACGATCGTGGCGGGCTACGAGAGCAAGGAAGCCCTCCAGCGGGCCCTGAAGGCGGCCAAGAACCCGGCCGCCGGCGTGGCCACAACGCCGGACGCGATCAAGATGGCCGCCCTCTTGCCCGCCGGCGCAGGTGATCGCGCTAATCAGCCCCGAAGGGGTGCTCGGCATCGTCAATCGCGTGATTCCCAGGATGATGGGGCCGGGCGGGCCGGCGCCGGACCTGCCGGCGTTCCCGGCGACGCCGTCGATCGGGCTGGCCGTCAAGGCCGGTGTGCACCAGGTCGAGACCACGATCGTCGTGCCTCCGGCAGTCCTCACCGAGATCGGCAAGTATCAGGCGGCCCTGCACGCACCCCCGGCCGGCCAGTAGCAAACTTGAGCCCCGGGCGTGAGCCCGGGGATAACGATGCCTACCGCTTGGCGAAGGGTCTACGTTATCCCCGGGCTCACGCCCGGGGCTCGTTAGACGAACGGGGCGCTAGGCGATCGCCTGCTCCGTTTGGGCATCGAAGAAGTGCGCCTCGTCCATCGCCACGAGCAAGGTCAGCGGGTCGCCGACGCTGAGCGGACAGGCGGCCTCCATCTGCGCCACCAGGGCGTGCGGCCCGGCACGCAGATAAACGTGCGACAGCGGCCCCAGCCGCTCGACGGCCTCGACGGTGGCGGCCAACCGCGGCGCGTCGGCCGCTGGTGCCGCGGCCGCGGCGGCCAGGTGCTCGGGGCGCACGCCCAGGAGGACCGGCCGGCCGGCGTGGGCCGCCAGGCCGGCCCTGCGGGCGGCGGGGACCGGCAGCGCGACGCGGCCGGGGGCGGCGGGGTCCTCGCCTCCCGGGACAACGAAGCACAAGGCCGCCCCGTCCGGCTCGATGCGGCCGGCGAGGAAATTCATGGGCGGCATGCCGATCAGCCCGGCGACGAAGCGGTTGGCGGGCCGGCGGTACAACGTCAAGGGATCGGCCACTTGCTGCAAGCGGCCGCCGCCGAGCACGGCCACCCGCTGGCCCACGGTCATGGCCTCCGTTTGATCGTGGGTGACGTAGACGGCCGTGGCGCCGAGGCGGGCCAGCAGGCGGCGGATTTCGCTTTGCAGTTGGCTGCGGAGGCCGGCTTCCAGGTTCGACAGCGGCTCATCGAAGAGGAACAGTTCCGGCTGCCGGACCATCGCCCGGCCCAGGGCGACGCGCTGCCGCTGGCCCCCGGAGAGTTGGCCGGGGCGGCGGCCCAGGAGGTCGTCGATGCCCAGCGTGACGGCGGCCGCGCGCACGCGCCGTTGGATTTCCGCCTTGCCGGTGCGCCGCAGCACCAGGCCGAAAGCCATGTTGCCGTAGACCGACAGGTGCGGATACAGGGCGCCGTGCTGGAAGACCATGGCGAGGCCGCGGTCCCGGGGCGGCAGGCCGTCCAGCAAGCGCCCGCCCAGCGTGATGCTGCCGTGGCTGGGCACTTCCAGGCCGGCGATCATGCGCAACACGGTCGTCTTGCCGGAGCCCGAGGGGCCCACCAGCACCAGCACTTCGCCGGCGGCGACCTGCAGGGAAAGGTCGTCGACGGCGCGGACGCCGCCGGGATAGGTCTTCGAGAGGCGATCGAGGGTGAGGGTCATGGTTCCGATTGTCCCGCCCCGAGGGCCCTTTGGCAAGATGGACGGCCCGGCGGACGTACGCCGCACACGCCGTGTGCGGTGAGAGCGGCACACGGCGTGTGCCGGATACTACGAGCGGCAGACGGCGTGTGCCGGATACGGCTTACGGCGGCAGGATCACGTCGGCCAGCAGGTACTTGCGGAGCGACTTGACCACTTCGTTGAAGCGGGACTGATCCAGCGGCTTGACCAGGTAGCTTTCCACGAAGAGGTTCTCGCTCTTGAGGACTTCCCACTGGGTTTGCGACGAGGTGAGCACCACGACCGGGATGCGCCGCAACTGCTTGTCGGCGCGGATCTCGGAGAGCACCTCGCGGCCGCTCTTCTTCGGCAAGTGCATGTCCAACAGGATGACATCGGGCCGGGGGGCGCGGCTCAAGTGGCCCTGCCGGCGAACGAACTGCAGGGCCTCCTCGCCGTCGCGCACCAGGCTCACCCGGCAAGGCACCTCGCCCTGCTTGAGGACCTCGATCATCAGCCCGGCGTCTTCCAGATCGTCTTCGACGAGGAGGATTTCCATGGGCCGGCCGATCGCGGAACGCTTGCTGCACATGACGGCGGCGCCCTTAGGATTTTGCTTCGGCGGCGGCTTTCGCCGCGGCCGGCGGCGGTTCGTCGTCGGGCCCCACGGCCTCCCGCCCGCCTTGCACGCGCTTGCCCGAGAGGTAGACGCGGCCGCCCTGATCGACCCAGCCCGGCGCCGTGTCGCCCGGCAAGCGGCTGCGGGCGAGGTGCGTTTCGGAATTGGCCGCGGTCAGCAGTCCGCCGGCGCCGTTGCCGCTCAGCAGGCAAGCGTCGATATCCACCTGCGACGCTCCGCCTACCGCGACGCCGTAGCGGCCGTTGTCGCGGCAGGCAACCGTCGCCAGTTGCACCCCCCGCGCACTGTTGAGGGCGTTGATGCCGTCGACCGCGAAGCGCTGGACGGTGAGTCCGATGATGGCCACTTGCTCGACATCGTACAGCGTGATGCCGGTCTGCAGCGAGGCGTAAGTGAAGCGGTAATCGGCCGGCATCTTGAGGTTCTCGACGCGGAAGAAGATGTCGCCCCGGAAGGCGCACCATTGCTGCGGATCGAGCTTGGGCTCTCTGACGGCGGCGCGGCCCACCGCCACGCGGGCCGCCGGCCGGTCGTCGACAAACAACTGCTGGAACCCCATGTGCGGCGGATGAAAGCGATAGACACCGCCGCCGACGTGCGTCCACTGCTCCAGGGGGACCGGCGCGGAGCCGTCCAGCACGGCCCCCTTGCCGGCGATCACCAGCGGCTGCCGGGCCGTGCCGCTGAGGCGGACGCCGCTGAGGCTGATGCTCTCCCGGTAGGGCTGGCCCGTCGCCGCCAGCACGATGCGATCGCCGCCGCTGGCCAGCCGCAGGGCCTTGGCGATGGTCTGCACCGGGCCGCTGCGGGGGGTAATGGTCCGCGGGTCTTGGCCGGTGGAGCGGTCGTCGCCGCCGATATTATTGACAAAAATGTCCCGTCCGGACGCCGGGACGCCCAGCACGAGCACCACGAACAAAATACTGCCAATCTCGCGCATCCGCGTGGTTCCTTGGGGATTTTCCTCATCCGCTCGTAATTGTACCATATAGAAGAAGGGGCCGGGGGCCAGGGGTCAGGGGCCGGGGATTGGAGCGGACGATTCGCTGGCGGTTTCGCAGGCCCTTTTTTGGGGTTCATGACGATGCGCGTGATAGTCAACGGCCAAACGCTGGAATTGCACCAGGGCGACATCAGCCGGCAGCAGGTGGATGCGATCGTCAACGCGGCCAACAGCCGGCTGGCGGGCGGGGGCGGCGTGGACGGCGCCATTCACCGCCGCGGGGGGGCCGCCATCATGGCCGAAACCGCCGCCAAGTACCCGGAGGGCTGCCCCACCGGATCGGCCGTCCTCTCCACCGCCGGCAACCTCCCGGCCAAATACGTGATCCATGCGGTGGGGCCGGTGTGGAGCGGCGGGCATCGCGGCGAGGCCGAACTGCTCTCCGCCGCCTACGGCCGCTCGCTGGAGTTGGCGGTGGGCGCCGCCTGCCACAGCATCGCCCTGCCCGCCTTGAGCACCGGGGCCTACCGCTATCCGATGGACCAGGCGGCGCGGATTGCCTTGAGCACGGCCTTGGATTTTCTTCGCCGGCATGGCGCGCCGGCGTTGGTCCGCTTCGTGCTCTTCGATGCCGGCGCCTATGGCGCGTTCGCCGCGGCCTTGGAAGAACTGGCCCCCGCCGGTGAATTGCCTCGCAATTGATGGGCCGTATGGGGTGCCTGTTTTGGGTGCCACTGGCTCTGCCAGTGCATTTAGCCGTAGGCGGCCCCCGCACTGGCAGAGCCAGTGGCACACTTGCCTTGGAAGAACTGGCCCCCGGAATCCCGCAAGGTCATTTAGCGGCGATCAAACCAACTCAGCACCACGCCCACCATCATAATGCCGATCGACCAGAGGGCCTCGTAACTTCGCTCGGTGCAGGCGTAGGAAAGACTGCCGTAGAGCATGAACGCGCTGGAAAGACAGAACACGGCGGGCACCAGCGGATACCAGGGCACGCGGAAGGGCCGCGGCGTTTGCGGATCGCGGTAGCGGAGCACCAGCAACGAAACGCCCACCAGCAGAAAGAAAAGGTAGAAGACCGGAGTGGTGAAAATCACCAGTTGCTTGAACCCCGGGCCGCTCAGCCCGAAACCGACAACCAGCGCCAGCGTCACGGCCGCCTGAATCAGCAGCGAGCGGGCGGGCGTCTGCCATCGCGGGCTCCAGCGTCCCAGCCAGGCGTAGAGCCGATGCTCGGTTCCCATGGCATAGTAGATCCGCGCGCCGGTGAAAATCATGCCGTTGATCGCCCCCAGGGCGGAGATGCAGATCAACAGGCTAATCAACTGCACGCCCTTGGGACCGAGGCCGATTTGCAGCACGTTGGCGGCCACGCCCTCGCGCCGCGTGCCCTCGAGTCCCAGGGCATGGAGGAAGGCCAGGTTCAGCAGCACATAGATGAGCGTGACGGCCGCGGTGCCCAGCAGCAACGCCCGCAGGATGTTCTTCCGCGGATTGCGGACCTCGGCGGCGACGAAGGCCATTTCACTCCAGCCGCCATAGGCGAAGAGCACGAAGATCATGGCGAGATAGAAGTTCGTTTCCGCGGGCGGGGCCTGGGCGGCCGGCGAAGCCGCCGGCGCAACGAAGCACAGCCCGGCCACGACAATCGCCACCAGGCCCAGTACTTTGACGGCGGTGAGTAAATTTTGCGTCCATCTGCTTTCCCGCACGCCGAGGAGATTGATGCCGCTGAGGACGAGGATGGCGCTGGCGGCATAGACGACCAGCGCCCGCCTTCCCTGGCCTATGGGCCAAAGTCGATTGGCATAGTCCGCGAAGACGTAAGCCAGGAGCCCGATATTCCCCGGCCGCACCACCCAAAGCTGGGCCCAGGCGAAGAGGAAGCCCGTCTTCCGCCCCAGGGCGCGGGTGAGATAGACGTAGTCGCCGCCGTCCCGAGGGTAGGCGGTGGCCAATTCCGCGTAGCAGAGCGCACCCAGCAGCGCCAGCAGGCCCCCCAAGACCCAAACGCCCATCAACCACCAGGCATTCGGCACGGCGCCGGCAATCAACCAGCTCGACTCGTAGATCGTCGAGCCGATGATGATGCCCACGATGATGGAGGTCGAATCCAGCAGCGTCAACTGGCGGCGCGGCCCGGCCTGTGAATCGTTCGGCATCGGCTCAACTGGCGGCCGGGTTCATGCCGGCGCGACGGAGCTTGTTGCGGGCGCGGCTGAGAATGGGACCGATGCTGTTCTCCGGCATGCCGATCACAGTGCTGATTTCCTGATAGCTCTTGCCCTCCAGGTGGAACAGCCGAACCACCTGGGCCTCGGTCCCCTGCAGGCCGCCCAACAGCCGCTCCACTTCCTCCTGATCGCTCAGGCGCTCCTCGACGCCGGGACGCGGATCGGCGGCGTTCTGGGGCGCGCCTCGGCGGCGCCCTCGCCCAGCCGGGAAGCCGACTTGCGATGGAGCAACTCGCGGACCACAATCCGCCGCGCCACCACCGTCAGATAGGTCGCCAGGCTGCTTTGACCGCGGAAGCTGCGCAAGAGAGCGAAGTCGCCCTTGATGACGGCCAAAAAGACCTCGGCCGTGAGATCGTCGCGGTCCTGCGGGCCCAGGCGCATGCTGCGGGCTTGCGCCGCATGGTTGATGACGTGGACGACCAGGCCTACGAAGCGATCGACGAAGTCCTCCCACGCCCTGGACTTCCTTTGCAGGCAACGTTCCAGCAGGTTGCGATCGATCTCGGATAGACCCACGCGATGATTCCCCTACGACAACTGATTCTAAACTCGATTGGACAAAGAAACAAGCCTGGAACCCGCGTAAAGGTGCCCATAGCACACCTTGCGGGGTTGACGCCCGAGGGGCGTTTGACTACGATTTTACGTGGTTCGGCCCCCGCTTTGGAGGCTGCAAGTACTTTCATGGCAAGGGCTTTGGAAGCAGCCCTGCCGTCACCGCCGTGTAGGAAAGGCGCCGGGTATGCCGCATGTCGTCTGCGAGCCCTGCTATGAATGCAAGTATACGGACTGTGCCCCGGTCTGCCCGGTCGAGGCTTTTCGCGAGGCCGAGAAGATGCTCTACATCGACCCGGGCGTTTGCATCGACTGCGAGGCTTGCGTGCCGATGTGCCCGGTCAATGCCATCTTCCTCGACGAGAACGTGCCGCCGCAGTGGCGGCGATTTATCGAGGAGAACGCCCAGCAGGCGCCGAAGCTGCCCATGATCAATCGGAAGAAAGAGCGGGGGAAGTGAGGGGAAGGATTAGGGATTAGCGCGTAGGTCAGGCACTCTGTGCCTGACAGGAGGCGCGCTGAGTCCCGAGATGTCAGGCACGGGGTGCCTGACCTACGTTCTACGTTCTTACGCCCTCGGCTCGCGGCGTTACTCGCGCGCGCCGATATCCCAATGGATGCCGTCCAGCCAGATACGCCAGCTCTCGTACTTGGGATTGTCCAACTTCAAGGCGAGCAAGGGGTTTCGCTTCGGTTTCACGGGGTGGCGGACGAGTTTCATTTTGGCCTCGTGCGGCGTGCGGCCGCCCTTACGCACATTGCACGCCAGGCAGGCGCAGACGATGTTTTCCCAGGTGGTCATTCCCCCGCGGCTGCGCGGGAGCACGTGGTCGAGGCTCAGTTGATGGATGGGGAAGTGCCGGCCGCAGGTACCTGGCACGAATGGCCGTCCCGGGCCAGCACGTTGCGGCGATTCAGGTGCAGGTTCTGTTTGGGGAGGCGGTCGTAGGTCAAGAGGCGAATGACGCGCGGCACCTGGATCTGAAAATTCACCGCCCGAATCCAATCTTCGTGCGGTCGTTTGCCGCTGGCACGCAAGCTGCACCATTGCCGCCAAGACTCGAAGGTATAATTGGCAAATACACCGTCTTCATGGTGGATCACTTCGGCCAGCTCACGGCACAAGAGCGCGAACGCCCGGCGGACCCCGATGACGTGGACCGCCATGTAGAGCCGGTTCAGGACCAGGATGCTGGCTTGTAATGCAACGGATGGGGGAGGCGGCGGCGGAGAACCATCGCCCAGCGCGGCTAGGTGCGCGTGGCGCAGGCGGGACAGCCGCTGGTGGGTTGCAGGGACCCCTCGCACCTATGCACTCCTTCCTCGTCGAGCGGGATTGCGGAAACTCGGCGGAGATCTGCCGGCACCGAGCCGGGAAAAATCCCCTTTCCGCCGTCCCCATGACGACCAAAATGATCGACTCCATTGTAGCCGAACTGCGGCCGCGACGCCAGATCTGCCTCTGGTGGGGAATAGAAGCATCGCACCCCGGCGTTGCCCTGTCGCGGCGAAAAAATGGCCGTTTGCAGGAAAAAATTCTCCAAGACGCCTTGCCTTGACCGCGGGACTCGCATTAGGATGAGATATCCAGACGGTGACGTCCAGTCTATTCTCAGGATCGGCGCGGGCCACTAGCCATCGGGAGTGAATCCAATGATTCGGTACTCATGCGATCTGTGCAAGCGGAATCTCGATCCGGAAGACGACCTCCGCTACGTGGTCAAGGTCGAAGTCTACGCCGCTTTGGATTCGGCGGCCGCCAATGAAGACGAAGATGATCGCGATCACCTCCAAGAAATCCAGGACGTGCTCGAACGCCTGGAAGACGCCGACGACGACCAGATCGGCGACGACGTGTATCAGCAGTTGCGTTTCGACCTCTGCCCCGAATGCCGAAAGAAGTTCCTCAAGAACCCCTTGGGCCGCGAGGTAGCCATCGCCAAGGTGGTCGGCTTCAGCAAGAACTGAGCGGCGGCCGGCCGCGACCCTTCTTTTCCCACCGCGGCTGCGCCGTCTCCCGCCGCCGGCCGGGCTGTTGTAGAATCGGCGCAGGCCGTTTACAATAACCGGATTGCGGCGATTGTCCGGCCGCACTCCCCTCTTGCAGAAACGGAAGCCCCATCGTGACCAGCAACGACATCCTCAAGGTCGCCGTCATCGGCGGCGACGGCACCGGGCCGGAAGTGACGGCCGAAGGCGTGAAGGTCCTCAAGGCCGTGGCCAAACTCGAAGGCATCCGCTACGAGCTCACGGACTTCGACCTCGGCGGCGAGCGCTACTTGAAGACCGGCGAGGTGCTGCCCCCCGCCACGCTGGAAGAACTCCGCGGCTACCGCGCCATCCTGCTGGGCGCCGTCGGCCATCCCGACGTGCCGCCGGGAATCATGGAGAAGGGGCTGCTCCTGGAGCTGCGCTTCCGCTTCGATCAGTACATCAACCTCCGCCCGGTGAAATTGTTCCCCGGCGTGGAGACCCCGCTGGCCGGCAAAGGGCCCGACGACATCGACTTCGTCGTCGTCCGCGAGAATACCGAAGACCTCTACTGCGGCGTGGGCGGATTCCTCAAGAAGGGCACGCCCGACGAAGTCGCCATGCAGACCGCCGTCTACACCCGCAAGGGCTGCGAGCGCTGCATCCGCTGGGCTTTCGACTACACCCGCAAGCGAAACAAGAAAAAGCAGCTCACCCTGGTGGCCAAGACCAACGTGCTCACCTTCGGCCACGACCTGTGGTGGCGCACCTTCCAGGACGTGGCCCGCGAATACCCCGACATCAAGGCCGATTACAACCACGTCGACGCCTGCTGCATGTGGATGATCAAGAATCCCGAGTATTTCGACGTCATCGTGACCACGAACATGTTCGGCGACATCATCACCGACCTGGCCGGCATCCTGCAGGGCGGCATGGGCGTGGCGGCCGGCGGCAACATCAATCCCCAGCCCGGCGGCACCAGCATGTTCGAGCCCATGGGCGGCAGCGCGCCGAAGTACACCGGCAAGAATGTGATCAACCCCATCGCCGCCATCAGCGCCACGGCGATGTTGCTGGAGCACAGCGGATATCCCCAGGCCGCCGCCCGCGTGATGAACGCCATTCAGATCGTCACCGGCACGAAGATGAAGAGCCAGGCCGCCGGACGCATGGGTTACGGCACCCGAGAGGTCGGCGACCTGGTGTGCGAGAGGTTGTAGGAGGGACCGGGGGCCGGGGACCAGGGGATTGGAAAAGCCCCCCGACTGCGTTGGGGGGGCTGCGTGGTCTTACGCTTGCGGTTTCGCATGAATCCCGCACTACGCCCATGAACCAACCGCCACGCCCCCTGATGCAAAGCCCGCCGGGCGCGGAGACCGTGATCGACGGCCGCCGCTACCTGTATTTCGTGGGCACCGGCTACTTGGGCTTGCAGGGGCGTCCCGAAGTGATCCGCGCGGCCTGCGAGGCCGCCCAACAATACGGCGTCGGCAGCGGCACAACCCGGGCCGGATACGGCACCACGCCGCCGCTGGTGGAACTGGAGCGGCTGGCCGCCGAACTGCTGGCCGCCGAGGCCGCCTTCCACTTCCCCTCCGGCTACGTAGGCAATCATATCCTGGTCGCCGCCTTGGCCGGCGCCTATGACGCCGTGCTGCTGGATGAGTTGGCCCACTACTGCCTCGTCGAGGCGGCCCAATCGACCGGCCGGCCCGTCTTCCGCTTTCGCCACTGCGATCCGGCCGCGCTCGGGACCGTTCTCAAGACGCAGCTTGGGCCGGGCCAACGGCCGCTTGTGATGACCGACGGCGTCTTTGCCGCCCGCGGCGACATCGCCCCGCTGGCCGAGTATCGCGGCGTGTTGGCCGACTATCCCGGCGCGCTGCTCCTGGTCGACGACGCCCACGGCCTGGGCGTGCTGGGCCAGCACGGCCGCGGCACGCTCGAACATGCCGGGGGACTGTCCCAATTTTCGTTCAACGAAAATGGGACTGTCCCCTTGGGAAGCGCGACAGTCATCAACGATCTGCCCGACGACCGGCCGGGCGTGGGGCCGCGGTTATATTGTTCCGGCACGCTGAGCAAGGCGTTGGGCGGCTATGGCGGCATCATTGCCGGCAGCCGGCGGTGGATCGAGCGGCTGAAGGCCGGCTCGCACTGGTACGACGGCGCCAGTCCGCCGCCCCCGCCGATCGTTGCGGCGTCAGCCCGGGCGCTGGAATTGGTGCTGGCCGAGCCGCAGTTGCGCGTGCGGTTGCGGGAGAACGTCGGCCGGCTCCGTGCCGGCCTGGCTCGGCTCGGCCTGCCGTGCGATCAGACGCCGTCGCCGATCGTTTGCCTCCGCCTGGGCACGGCCGACGAGATGCGTGGCATCCAGGCCGGCTTGATGGCCCGGGGCATCCTGATCGCGTACATGGCCGCCTACGCCGGCTTGGACAGCGAGGGGGCGTTGCGGCTGGCCGTCTTCGCCACGCACACGGCGGAGATGATCGACCGGCTCCTCGATGGCCTGCAGGGCCTGCTTTGAGCGGCGGCACGGGCGTCTGCGGACACCCGGCCCACAGAATTGGTCCCGGCATGGCGGGGCTTTAAGACCTTAAGTAATGACTACAAAACATCTTAGGTGCGTGTTTCTGGGGCTTGCTTTAACGATCCCGGCGGCATTAAAATAAAGGGGCTCAAATTTTAATCGGCTGTCCAATGAGCAGCTCTATTAGCGACGGTAGGTGCCAGAAGCCGCGCCCACGCAAGCCCATGCAATTCGCGACAAAACAACGGTTCTTGACGCCTGGACTGTGAGTTGGCGGAAGGAGAGAGGGTGGGTTGAAAGGGTCGGTAAACTCGAACAACAAAATGAGGAGTTACAATGTCCCTGCTCGCTGAGGAAGTAGTCGAGGAGTGGCTGAACCGAAACGGTTACTTTACGATTCGCGGCATCAAGGCCGGTGTAAGTCAAATCGACATCCTTGCCATCAAGCCACTAGACGGACAGCACGAATGCCGCCACATTGAAGTCTCGTTGTCTATCAATCCAATTAGCTACATGACAGTTCACAATGCGAGAAAGCTGGACGATGCCGAACTCACGGAGCAGGTTCAGAAATGGATTGAGAAGAAGTTCGATCAGCCTCGCATAACGGAACTCCGGCGATCCCTGTGTCCCGGAAACTGGATAAAGGAACTCGTGGTTGGTAAAGTCAAACATGAGGAGGAGATTGAACTAATCAGGCAGGCCGGGGTTATCGTCCACCAACTGAAGGACGTTCTGTCCGAAATGGCCGAAGAAAACACAATCGTCCAATCTGCGATTGGTGCCGACTTGTTTGATCTCATGCAAATCCAGTGGGGCTAAGCAAAAGTGCGTCCGGGACTGAGTTACAGCAGGTCTCAGTTGGTTTCTTGTAGCCCAACTTGCCAACGCTAACCGCGTCCGCTCTGGCCCGCCAGGGTCGTTTACGACCCTTTCCGCCGTAGGCGGTGTTAGGCCCGACGTTTACGTCGGGTCCCCGGCTTCCCTCTCGCCGCCCGCCGGCGAAGCCGGCGGGCGGCGAGAGGGAGACGCGGGGCGTCGTAGCTCGGTCACCCGTCCTGAAGGACGGGCCGAAGACCGCCTGCGGCGGAAATGCCCCTGAACGGGCATGAATGGATGGCCTTGGCCGTTGCAGATACCAACGCCCGGAGGGAAAGGGGAACCTTGAATCGTCAAAGGGCAGTGGTCCTGCTATAATCCCGCCATGAACGACACGCGACTCTCTACCGGCGTGGAAGGACTCGATGAACTGCTGGGCGGCGGACTGCTGCCGGGGACGCTGACCGTGGTCGTCGGCTCCAGCGGCATCGGCAAGACGCAGTTGGGCCTGCAATTCGCCCGCGCCGGCCTGGCGCAGGAAGGCCGCAACGGCATCGTCTTCGACATGACCGCCCGCGGCGACCCGCAGAGCCACGCCGACTATGCGCGGCGGATGTTCGGCTGGGAACTACAAGAGCAGGACGACGGCCGGCCCGTGGACTTGGAGGCGTTCTTTGCCGCCGACCGCGGGCCGGGCGAGTATCTGCACGTTTTCCAGCAGCGGGGCCGGCGGGTGACACGCCGCGATCTGGATTTCGAGGCCTGGCACGACTGGCAGGCCGAGTTGGCCCGCCGCCTGGAGGCCACCATCGCGTTCTTCTACGGCAACTTCATCCGCGGCGTGCGGCGGGCGGTCATCGACGGCATCGAGCCGGTGGACCGGCCCAGCGACTCGGTGCAGATCGAGTTGTTCGAGTACGTCTATCACCAGATCCTGCGGAAGGACGCCGAGTGGGTCGCCCGCGACCTGTTCCGCCAGCACTATCTCCGCCATGCCGAGGCGGTGGCGCAGCACGTGTACGATCCGGGGCGGATCGGCTGCCTGCTCTTGTACACGTCGCACGAGACGACGCTCGACGGGCTGATCGAGCGGCCCTTGGACGAGGGCGACCTGCTGGCCAACGCCAGCACGGTGATCCATTTGGGCAAGATCCGCGAGGGGACGCATTTCCGCCGCGCCATGGTCGTCAGCAAGCATCGCGGCAGCGCCTGCAGCGATCAGCTCATCCCCTATCACATCGACGACGGGGGAATAAGATTGGATTAGCCTGCCGCCAACGGCACACGGCGTGTGCCGGATACTTGCTCAGCGCCGAGCACTGAGTTGGCCCGCCGCGCCGACCGTGCTGACGGCAGCAGCCCGCCCCGACGACCGCCGGCAGCAGCGGTAAGCCGACAAGGCCCATCGCTCCAGCCAGCGCCCCGGCGCCACCATGAGCCGGGCGACGCGGTACGTGTCCGGGCGCCAGCGCGTCTGGGCGTCGCTGAGCGGCCCGACGAAATCGAAGGCGTCGCAGCCGGGATCGGCGTGCAGCCGCTCGATCAGGCGGTGGCGAAGCAGTTGTCCGGGACTGCAATCGGCATAGCGGGCGTCGTAGCCGACCTTCCAGGAGTGCAAGACCCCCTTGGCCGCCATGCCATAGGAGAAGGCGACCGGCCGCCCGCCGCAACGCAGCATCGCCAGGGTCAGTTGGTCCCACTGGGCCAGTTGCCGGGCTTGGCGAAGGAAGAAATCGAACACCCCCGGCGCCCGCAGCACCGAAGTGCCGGCTGCCCCTTTCCAGCCGGCGTCCTCGACTTCCAGGGCCTCGCGCAAGGGGCCTTCGACTTCGTGCGGAAGCAAGCCGTCGAGATACTCCAGCGTCACTTCGCCGTGGGCGGCCAGCCGTTGGAAACCGCGGGCCAGATTGCGGCGATGCCGGTGCGACCAGCGCTCCTGGCAGGCCGGCCAGTGGTGATCGATCTGGAGCCGGCCAGTGAGCCAGCGCTGGCGGCAGACGGCCGTTGCGCCGGCGCGAGCCAGGGCTTCTTGAAATGCCCGCCATTGCGGGGCGTCCACGGCGATCCCTTCCAACCAGAGCAACTGCCAGGGGAGGTGGGCCATGGCCCCGACGAGGGCATCGCCGACGGCGGCCTCGGCCGTCCGCGCGGTGTCCCAAAGCAGATCGGCGCACGACGACCAGGGGTTGCCCACGGTCGCGCCGGCCGGCAGGAGGCAGGCGACGCGGCGGCCCACCAGCGGCAGCGCGGCCACCCAGTGACCCCGGTGTTCCACGACCAGGGCGTGGAACCTCGCACGGGGCGCAAAATGTTCCATCCAGAGGGCGATCAGTTCGGCGCGGAGGTTGGGCGTGGTGACGTCGCTGCGCCACCACAGGTCGTCCCAACGGGCGGCCAGGGCCCGCAGCTCGGCGACCGATGCAATATGAATCACTCGCGGCTGCGTCATGTCGTCAGCCTTTCTGCGCTCCGCCGCCGATAGAAGGCTGTGAAGCGTGCCAGGTGCTCGGCGATGCCGGCGGCCAGCAGGCGTTTCTCGTCGCGCGACACCAGCCGGTCGGAGACGGCCACGTAGAGGGCGACGACCGCCAGGACCAGCGTGGCGTTCCAGGGGCCGAGGCAAACGGTCACGGGCAGCAGCAGGGCCACCCAGGTGCCGAAGTCGACGTGCAGGCCCAGGCGGCGGCTGATGAGGAGGACGAGCATGAGGGCGACGAAGTTGGCGGCCGCGGTGGCCAGCACGGCCCCCAGCAATCCCAGCCGCGGCAGCAGCAGGAAGTTCAAGGCCACGTTGACCGCCAGGCCGAGGACCAGGGCCACGCCCACCAGGCCCGCCCGCTCGGCGCACCACAGGTACTTCTGCGCCACGACGGTCAGGCCGAACCAGGTGCAGTAGATCAGGGTCCAGGGCATGACGGCCAGGCCGCCGGCGTATTTGCCGCGGAAGGCGACCTGGAACAGCAGCGGCGCGGCGGCCAGCACGAGCACGGCGCCGGCGGTCAAGGCGGCGGCCAGCACCTTCAACAGCAGGTTCATCTGCGCGGAGACCCGGCCGCGGCGTCCGGCCTCCCAGTCGCAACTGAGGTGCGGGGTAGCCACGGCCGCGATCATGGCGGTCACGGAGGCCAGCAGCAGCGGCACCACCCGCGAGCTGCGATAGTTGCCCACCTCGGCCAGGGCATTGCCGGCGGAGCAGTGGATGATCATCTGCCGGTCGGCCAGGTCGAACAGCGAGGTCAGGGCGTTGATCATCATGAGCCAGACGGTGAAGGGCAGCACCCGCGACCAGAGTTCCCGTTGCGCGAGCGGCGCCGGCGTCTGCGGCAGCAGGCGCCACGCCCGCCGCAGCCACCACAGTGCTCCCAGCGAGGTGATCAGGCAGCCCGCGCCGTAGGCGATAATGACGCTTTCGGTGCTGCACCGCCACAGGCACATCAGCGCGATTCCCAGCACGGCGAAGATCAGGCTGGCCGCCAGCTCCATGCCGGACACCAGCCGCATGTTGCGCAGCGAGGTAAACAAGCTCGCCAGGAAATTGAAGGCGATCACCGCCAGCAGCGCGCCGGCCAGGAGGTAGACCAGCAGCGTTTCATCGCTGCGGCCGAAGATCACGTGCGAAAACCAGCGCGGGGCCAGGGCGATGCCCAGCGCGGCCGGACCGGCCAAGGCCGCGCAGACGGCGGCCGTCCGCAGCAGGAAACGGCGCAGTTGCCCTTGCTGGCGGTAACGCTCGACATAGCGGCCGAAGGTGCCCGGCAGCGACAACACCGCCAGCGGGGCGGCCAGCATGAGGAAGCCGAAGGCCATGTCCCATTGCCCCAGTTGCTCGGCGTCGAACCAGCGGCAGAAGAGGATCTCCCGCAGAAAGCCCACCAGCCGTTGGATCACGGTCAGCAGCAGCAGGATGACGACGCCGCCCACCAGCGTGTCGGTGCGCAACCCGGCGGCCGACTCCAGGGGAGCCGATCCGTCGAAGGGAACGGGATGGACAAGGTCTTCAGAATCTTCGCGCTGCATCGGCGGCGGGGCCCCGGCGTTTCCGGCCTTCCCGGCTGGCTTTCCACCAGCAAGCGTAGCTTACCGGGAAGGGCCGGGTCGGGCTGGGGGGTGCCAGCGCTGGCTTGCCCAGCAGTGCCGTTGGGGCGGAGGCGCTTCTCCACTGCTGGACGAGCCGGGCACCGGGCGCAGCCTGGTCGTGGCACCCCCCGCACAGTCGGCAGCGACGGCATGATCGCTAAAGACCTACTCCGCCACGATCGCGTAGGTCGCTACGTCGGCGGCCGCCCCGTCGCGGTCGGTCGTGATGTGGATCGTTTTGACCACTTTGCCGCGATCGGCGCCGGCGACGAACGTCACCGGCAGCACGTGCACCAATTGGGCCGGTTGCTGGGCAGCAGCGGCGAACTGAAAACTGGCCGGGTCGCCCGCCACCGACGTGATGCGAAAGGGCTTCTTGCCCCACACGACCACTTGCCGAGTGGTCTTTTCGCCCGGCTGCATGGTGCCGAGGAAGAGCGAAGCGGGGTTGACGTTGACCTTGGCGATGACCTGCGCTTCCACGCTGACGGGGATCTGCGTCACCTCGGCATCGTTGGTGGTCAGGATGACCTGGTCCTTGAGGTAGCCGCAAGGGGCGTTTTTGGCCAGCCGCACCTGAAGTTCGTACCAGACCTGGTTGTCTTGCCGGGCCCGCTCCACGACGCGGGAGGAGAGATAAGGGCTGCTGTTCTTGGCTTGCAGGATCGTCCAATCGATGCGGCCGGCGCGATAGACGATCAGTTTGCCCTCCGCCCCCGCACCCTGGTCGACGTTGCCCAGTGCGATGCTGTCGGGATCGAACAGGACGTTTTCATGGACGTAGGCCGCGACCTGCAATTGCACCTGGGCCGGCAGGGGCTGGTCGAACGTCACCGTCAGCGTGGCGGCCCGTTGGCCGAGGTAATTGTCGCTATTGAGATGGGCGACGATGGCCCCCTTTTCGTAGGGCTTGAGCCACTCTTTTTCGATCCGCGGCGTGGTGCAATTGCAACTGGCCCGGACGCTGGCGATATGGACGTCCACGGCGTATTTGTTGGTCAAGACGAAGTCGTACTCCGCCTTGGACCCCTTGGCCACGGGGCCGAAACTATGGCTGCTGGTCTCGAACATCGCGACGGCCCAATCGTCGGCCGCACTCGTCGAAGCCGCCAAGACACACCCCAGGACACAGCCCAAAACCAGGATCCCGGCCGGACCACTCTTGCGCATGATTATTTCCCCCGATACTTCAATACTAGCGCTCACTTCGGCCGAAGCAAGCCTTTAATTTCCTCCTTCGAGACCACCGCCCCCACCGCGCAAACGCGGCCGTCAATCACCAGGGCGGGAGTCATCATCACACCCAATTCAATGATTGCAGTGATATCAGTGACCCGTTGGATGGTCGCGTCGATTCCCAACTCCCGCACGGCGGCCTCCGCATTGGTCCCCAGCTTCGCACATTGGGGGCATCCCGGACCGAGCACCTGGATCAGAGTCATCGTAATAGGGACCAGGGACCAGGGGCCAGGGACTAGCGATTCACCCGGGCTCCTCGCTTGCGGTTTCGCCCTCCCCCTCCATCCTCCATCTTACCAACAAGTTATCCACAGACCGGACGAAAGGCCGGCCGCCGCCGCGGAGATTCTCACCATTTTTAGCCTGCCGGCAAACCATCGCCGCTACGGTGGAGTACCGGCCCAACCACCCCGCAGCGGCCGACTTCCCGGCAGCGGGCCGCTGCCATTGCTTCCTGCACGCTTGCCTCCGTAAGTGGTTGCCAGCAGAAGAGAAAACAGCATCTCGCCATCACCGGGGAGAAATCGCTTATCGGCCGACACACGGTGCGACCGAAAACCAACATAACGTGCGGCGGAAATATTGTCAAGCAAACTGCGAATAACCGCTGCTTTCCTCCCTCTACCCCCCACCACTAGCGAGGTCGCCCCCCGGGCGGCGACTTCCTGGAGGGCCTTCCGCGACTAGAATTCAATAGGGGGCGGTGACGATCATAGGCGGCGGCGACTATAATGGGAGGCGGTGCGGGCCTCTCGGCGTCCGTCGCCGCCGGTCTTTTCCGCCAGAGCAGCCATCGTCAGCCATGAGCAAGTCCTTGGATCCCAGCTACCGGTTCCTTGCCGCCCACTACATTCGCCGCCAGGCGAAGCTGTTGGCCGAGCAACTGGACGGGGTGCGCACCGGGGAAGACATCGAGTTCGTGCATCGGGCTCGGGTCGCCTCGCGGCGCTCTGCGCGGCCATGAAGATGTTTCCCGATTGTTTCAAATCCAAGATGATGAAGCGCTGGCGGAAACAGATCCGCCGGATTACCGAGGGCCTGGGCGGGGCGCGCGACAAGGACGTGGAGGTCGATTTCCTCTGCGGCATTCTTTCCGGGATTACCGACAAGAGTTGTTTTCCCGGCATCGTGCGCTTGCTGGCGCAACTGGAACACGAGCGCGACCTGCTGCAACCCACCGTGATCAAGGCGGCCGACCGGCTGGCCGCCAGCAAAGTCCTGGACGAGATGCAGACGGTGACCAAGGGCGTGCTGGTCGGGCTGAAGGGCGCGGAGGCGAAGGGGCTGGAGCCGGGCGACTACAGCGATTTCGCCCGCGCCAGACGTCGCGGCACGTCACGGGCCGCCTCCACGAGATGTTGAGTTGCCAAGACAGCCTCGAGAACGTTGACGACCGCCAGCGCCACCATGCCATGCGCATCGCCGCCAAGCGGCTGCGCTACACGGTCGAGGTCGCCAAGCCGGTCTATGGCCCGGCGCTGGACGAGATCCTCGCGGCCGTCAAGCGGGTGCAAACGCTGCTGGGCGACATCCACGACGGCGACGTGTGGCTCGATCACCTCGACACCTATGCGGCGGCCCAACGGCGGCAGACGATCGCCGATTCGGGGCGGGCAGCGCGGTTCGCTCGCCTGGAAGCCGGCATCAACTACCTCCGGCAAGAGCGCCGCTGCCACCGCCAGCAGGTCTTCCAGGAAATGGTCGACTACTGGCAGCAACTGCGGCAGCAGGGATTTTGGGACAACTTGCTCCGCCTGGTGCAGTCGCCCCGCGGCGGCGCTTCCGCAGCGCCCGGTGTGGCGGCCATGCCGGTCGCGGCAGCGCCTGCGGCAGGGGCAGCGCCTGCGGCAGGGGCAGCGCCGGAGCCGGGCCCGCAAGTGTTGCTCCGCCATGACGTTGCCCATGGCAACGGGGCAAAGTCCAACGGCGAGGAGGCGTCGCACGAGCCGCTTCCGCAGGCGTCGCCGGTGGCGGCGGCGCCGGCGGGTCCCAGTCCCAGGCCGCCCGCGGCCGCCGTGCCCCCGGCCCGGCGCAGGCGCAGTCGATCGGCCGGTGAACGCAAAAAACATGCCGCCAGGTCCTCCTCTTGCCGATTCTCCGCTGGCCGCGCCGGCCGTCACCGGCCGGACGGTGGCGGCCATCGACGTGGGGGCGAACTCGGTCCGCATGGTCGTGGCCGAGGTTCTGCCGGACGGCCGCGTCGAGGTGCTGGAGCGGCTGCAGCGCGCAGTGCACCTGGGCCAGGACACCTATCGCCGCGGCCGCTTGGGCGCCGCCAGCATGCGTGCCGCCGTGGCCGTGCTCCACGATTACCAGCAATTGCTCCGCCTCTACAAGGTCGAGCGCGTGCGGGCGGTGGCCACCAGCGCGGCCCGTGAAGCCAGCAACACCGACACCTTCCTGGATCGCATCTTCATGGCGACCGGCCTGCACGTGGAGGTGATCGGCACTTCCGAGGAGAGCCGGCTGACGGTCTCGGCCGTCCGCCAGGCGGTGGGCGACGCCCTGGGCGTCAACCGGGACGAGGCCCTGATCGCCAACGTCGGCGGCGGCAGCACGCTGCTGACCTTGCTGGCCGACGGCGAGATCGTCACTTCCCAGAGCCTGCGGCTGGGTTCCATTCGTTTGCAGGAGATGTTGTCCACCAGCGAGGACTCCCCGCAGCGCTCGGCGGAGCTGCTCCGCTACCACATCGCCAACGCCCTGGGGTCGATGCAGCGCTCGCTGCCGCTGCGGAAGGTCCGTTCCTTTGTCGCCGTGGGGGGCGATGCCCGCTTCGCTTCCCGGCAGATCGGCCGGCCCACCGACAGCGAAGACCTGCTCATCATCGATCCGCCCGAGTTCGACAAACTGGTGGAACGCTGCGGACAGCACACGGCGGAGGAGCTGTCGAAGCGCTTCGGGCTGCCCTTCGCCGAGGCCGAGACGCTGAACCCGGCGCTGCTGGTCTACCAGAACCTGCTGCGGCTGACGCAGGCGTCGCAGATGATCGTTTCCCACGTGTCGATGCGCGACGGCCTGTTGCTGGAGCTGGCCCGCGCCGTGACCGGCCAGGAAGACCGGGCGTTGTTGGAAGGGGTGATCCACTCGGCCGTCGCCTTGGCGGAGAAGTATCGCGTGGACATGAAGCACGCCCGCTGCGTCGCCGACGTGGCGGTCCGCCTCTTCGACGAGCTGCGCGCCGAGCACGGGCTGGGACCGCGGCAGCGCCTGTTGCTGGAAGTGGCGGGTCTGCTGCACGAGGTGGGGGGCTTCGTCAGCAGCCGCAGCCACCACAAGCACAGCGGCTACTTGATCGCCAATTCCGAGATTTTCGGCCTGAACCGCGACGAGATCGCGGTGGTAGCCCAGGTGGCGCGCTATCATCGCCGCAGCGGGCCGAAGCCCTCGCACGCCGAGTACGTGGCGCTGGCCCGCGAGACCCGCGTCACGGTGAACAAGCTGGCGGCGTTGTTGCGGGTAGCCGACGCCCTGGCCCGCGGTCACGTCCGCCAGGCCCGCGACCTGCACTTCGAGCGCCAGGGCGACGACCTCGTCGTCGCCATCCCCGGCGTCGCCGACGTGTTGTTGGAGGAGCGGGCGATCGCCGGGAAGGGGGACTTGTTCGAGGACATTTACGGGCTGAAGGTGCGGCTGGAGGCGGGGTGAGGTCCTTGCTGGGCAAGCCACTGGTGGAACGTGGGAAAAGACTCGGGATCGGCCGTCCCGCTCTGGGGCGCGGACACAGCCGTCCCGCCCGTAGCCGCCGTCTTGTCGCGTTGGGCAAGCCACTGTTTGAAACTCAGGAAGGCGGCGTGGGTCTTCTTCGCTTGCTCGATCACCTCCGGCGGATTGCCGGCGGCCATCCGCGCCTCGATCTTCAGGTGCTCGGCCAGGACGGGTTCCAGGTTGTTCAGCACATACGCCCGCGCGGCTGCGACCTGCTCGGGGGTCAGTTCGTACAACCGGCAGATGTAAGCCTCGGTGGCGGCCGCGTCCAGAAAATACGGGAGCAGGTCGTAAACCGTCATCCGGGTCCCGGCAATCTCCGGACCGCGACCGCGGTCCTGGATCAGATCGGCTGCCATGGTCATCACCCCTTTCCATTCGTAAGGGAAAGCTTGCGTTCCGACGCCTCCATCCCCTATTGTAACCCCTTGTCATCGTGGAGCCAATGACTGGTATTGGCTGGTATTGGTTGCCCAGCCAACCCCCTGTCGGCACCTTGCCAAAGGCGCCAAAATCTGGAGAATAAGGGAATGGTAAAGCCATGAAAAACGAGGGCTTGGCCTTCGAGCCCGGCATCGCGCCCAAACACGGCCCTCCCATCCCGAGGAACCCATGGCCAAGAAGAAGCTCAAATCGCCGGAGTTGTTCCTCAATCGGGAGTTGAGCTGGTTGGAGTTCAACGACCGCGTGCTCCGCGAGGGACTCTGCCCGGACGTGCCGCTCTTCGAACGCCTGAAGTTCCTGGCCATCGTCAGCTCCAACCTGGAAGAATTCTTCCTCGTCCGCGTGGCCGGCCTGATGCGGGCCCGCGCCGCCGGGGTCCGCCGCCGCGATCCCGCCGGCATGACGCCGGCGGCGCAGCTTTCCGCCATCAGCGCGCGGGCCCATCGCATGGTCCAGGAGCAGGCCGAGGGCGTCGCCAAGGCGCTGGCGGAGCTGGCCGGCCGGGGACTGACCGTGCTGGAGCCGCGCGATTGGACCGCCCCGCAGCGGCAGTTCCTGCAAGGCCACTTCGCCAAGGAACTGCTGCCGGCGCTGACGCCGCTGGCCGTCCAGGAGCTGCATCCGCCGCCCCTGTTGCCGCCGCAGCAATGGTACGTGGCGGCCGTGCTGGCGGCCGGGCAGAGCGAGCCGTCGGCCGAGCGGATCGTCGTCGTGCCCGTGCCCACCCAGTTCTCCCGTTGGATCAGCGTGCCGGCGGAACACGGCGCCTGCCTGGCCCGGCTCGACGACGTGATCGCCGCCAACGTGGCGGCCCTGCTGGTCGGTTGCGAGGTGCTGGCCACGGCCGTGTTTCGCATCACCCGCGACGCCGACGTGGAGGTCCGCCGCGACGGCGCGGGCGACATGCTCCATGCGGTCGAGAAGGCGGTCCTGGACCGGCGGCGGCGGGCGGCGGTGCGGCTGACGATCTCCGCCCGGCCCGATCGCCGCATCAAACAGTGGCTTGCCGACTGGCTGCACCTGGGGCCGGACGAGGTCTATGAGGCCCCGGGGCTGCTGGACGCCGCCGCCTTGATGGAGTTGGCCAACTGGCCGGGACTGGAGGACCTGAAGAACGCCGAGTGGCCGCCGCAGCCCCCCCGCGACCTGATCGGCGCCGAAAACCTCTGGGACGCCGTCAGCGACCACGACGTGCTGCTCTTCCATCCTTACGAAAGCTTCGATCCCGTGGTGCGGCTGGTCGAGCAGGCCGCCGACGACCCCGACGTGCTGGCCATCAAGCAGACGCTCTATCGCACCAGCGGCGATTCGCCGATCGTCCGCGCCCTGGGCCGGGCCGCCCAGAACGGCAAGGAAGTGACCGTGCTGGTCGAGCTGCGGGCCCGCTTCGACGAAGCCCGCAACGTGCAATGGGCGCGGCGCCTGGAGGATGCCGGCTGCCACGTCATCTACGGCATCGCCGGCTACAAGACCCACGGCAAGGCGCTGCTGATCGTGCGCCGCCAGCAGCAGCGTTTGCAGCGCTACGTCCACCTGGCCACGGGCAACTACAACGACAAGACGGCCCGGCTCTACTCCGACCTCGGCCTGATGACCGCCGACCGCGACATCGCCACCGACGTGGCGGCCTTCTTCAATCTCCTCACCGGCCGCAGCGAGGCCGTCGGCTGGCTGAAGCTTTGCATCGCGCCCACCGGGCTGCGGCAGCGGTTCATCGACCTGATCGACCGCGAGGTCCAGGTCTCGACGCCCGACCGTCCCGGGCTCATCATGGCCAAGGTCAATTCGCTGCAAGACACGGAGATTTGCCGGGCCTTGTACCGCGCCAGCGGCGCGGGGGTCAAAGTGCGGCTGAATGTGCGCGGCGTCTGCTGCCTGCGGCCCGGGGTGGCGGGCGTCTCCGAGAACATCGAGGTCCGCTCGATCATCGACCGCTTCCTCGAACACGCCCGCATCTTCTACTTCCGCAACGGCGGCCACGAGGAGGTCTATCTCGGCAGCGCCGACTGGATGACGCGCAACCTGGTGAAGCGGCTGGAAATCCTCTTTCCCATCAGCGAGGCGAACCTGCGGCGGCGGCTGATCGACGTTTTGCACACCTGCTTTGCCGACAATGTGAAGAGCCACCGGCTGCGGTCCGACGGCGTCTACGAGGCGCTCCAGCAGGACGGCCCGCGGGTGCGGGCGCAGCAGGTCTTTTACCAGGACGCCGTCGATGCGGTCCATTTGGCGCAGCAGGCGGCGTTGCAATTCCGCCCCTTGACGCGCCCGCAGTGAACCAACGTGATGTAAATCGCGCCCCAAGGGTACGGCAACGTTATCCGGGGGCTAACGCCCCCGGCTCGCCACGCGCACGCGCCGCAGGGGTCCGGAATCACCATAGATCCATCACACCATCGCCGAGGAGCAATCATGCGGCCCTATCCGTTTTTCCTGCGTTTCGGGCTGTCGATCGTGCTGCTGGCCGCTTTCGCTCTGCCGGGCTGTGCGAAAAAGTCCCCGCAGTCCGGCGGCTCTGCCGCGGCGCCCAGTGGGCAGGTGCCGAGCGACGAGGAAGCCCGGCAATTCGCCGAGTCCTTCGAGGCCGCCGTGAAGGTGGGTAACCTCGAGGCCGTCAACGCCGCCATCGATTGGGATGCAATTTTGGACCGCGCGATGGCCGGCTGCGACGTGCCGGCAGAGACCCGCCAACAGTTTGCGGCCGGGGTCAAGAACGAGATCAATGGTCCCAACGGTTTTGCTGCGGGAATCGTCAAGCAGATGAAGAAGGGCGCCGACTACCACCTCCTGCACGTTCATCGGCAAGATGGGCAGCAGCGGGCGCTGTTCCGCCTTCATCTCACTGGCGTGGGGCTCAATTATCACGACATCGTTCTGGTGCGGCAGGCCAGTGGCAAGGTTCGCGGCGACGACGTGTTCATTTTCGCCGCCGGCGAAATGCTCTCCGACACATTTCGCCGTGGACTCTTGCCCTGCGCCGCGGAAGCCTCGAAGTCGCTGTTAGAAAAACTGACTCAGCAGGAAAGCGATTATGCGAAGAACATCAACAAGGTCAACCTGTTCATACGCCACGCTCGGGCCGGTGAAGGCGCACAGGCGATGGAAATCTATAACCAGTTTCCCAACGCGCTGAAGAAGGACAAGAACATTCTTATTATGCGTCTGGCAGCCGCCAGGTCGCTGGGGAACCGACAGGAGGACGCCGCCATCCGTGCCTTCCGTTCCGCTTGCCCGGACGACCCGGCGCATCGATTTGCTCATGATCGACAGTTACTATATCCATAAACAGTATGCGAAGGAACGCGCCTCAATCGATCGGCTGGACCGCTCGGTGGGCGGCGACCCCTATTTGGATATCCTCCGGGCCAGTTCGTTTCTGGCGGAGCGCGACGATAAGACCGCCAAGGAATACTTCCGCAAAGCCGTCGCGGCCGATGACACCCTGGTGATCGCCTACTTCAACCTCGTCACGATCGCACTGCGGGAGAAGGATTTCGACGAGACGAGCCGACTGCTGACGGTGATCCGAGAGAAGTTTCCCAGGCGGTTGCCCGACGTGAGGCGGGGCCCCCTTTACGCCCAGTACATCAAGTCGCCGCAGTACCAGGCGTGGCGGAAGACGCCGAAGCAGCCGTAAAGCCCGGGGGGGGCTTGCATTTTTCGCAGGGGGCGGCGATAATGCTGCTAAGGGCATGACGGTCCCGCCTCCCGGCCGACGAGATGGCGCGGGCCGCCAATCGGATCCGTCCTATCACCGGAACAATAGGGAGGGACCATCATGTCACGTCACGTTGTGTGCTCATGCCGCTTGGCGGCGGCAGCCCTCGGCCTGTGGATCGCGGCTGCCTCGTCGCCCGCAGCCGCCGCAGGCCCCAAAGATGCGTTGATCCAGGCCCAGATCGCGGCGGGTGAATTCGCGCCCGCCGTGGCCCTGGCCCAGCAGGAACCCGATCCCCAGCAGCGAGATGCCTGGCTGGCAAAGATCGCGGTGGCCCAGGCCGCCGCCGGCGCCCGCGACGCCTCCATTCGCTCGGCGGCCGAGATCGGCGACGACAGCACGCGGGCCGAGGCGCTGTCGACGGCGGCGGCCATCCCCTTGGGCTCGCAGGGGGGCGGCGACGTGGCCGACTTCAGCGCGCTTATGGATCTGATCAAGTCCACCGTGACGCCGACCAGTTGGGATGACGTCGGCGGCCCGGGTTCGATCTCGCCGTTCCCCACCGGCGTTTACGTGGACGCCCGGGGCACGCTCAAGCCGCTGCTGAAGGAGGAGTCGGCGGGAAAGCTGGCCGCCCTGCGCGCGGCGAGCGGCCCGCGTCGAGGGGGAGATGACGCCCGTTGCAACTCGCCGTTGCGGATGGTCTCGCTCACGCGGCTGGAGAAGCAGGTGCAGTTGCTTTTGGCTGCCGGCCGGCAGCCGAGCGAGGAGATGCAAGTGCTGGCCGGCTTGCAGCGGATCGAGTACGTCTTCGTCTACCCGGAGTCCGGCGACCTGGTGCTGGCCGGGCCGGCCGGCGATTGGACGCTGGGCGCCGAGAACACCCTGGTCGGCGTCGACAGCGGCCGGCCGGTGGTGCGGCTGGACGACCTGGTCGTCGTCATGCGCCTGATGATGAGCGGCCCGCAGGCGGCCTTCGGCTGCCTGATCAAGCCGCGGCAGGAAGCGCTGGCCCGGGTGCAGACCTTCGTGAGCGAGTCGAACCAGCACGCCATCGCGCCCGAACGGCGGGGTCAGTGGCTGGAGCAGCTCCGCCAGCAGGTGGGCAAGCAGGACATCGAGGTTTATGGATTGGATCCGCGCACGCGGGCGGCGCGGGTGATGGTCGAGGCCGACTACCGCATGAAACTGGTGGGCATGGGCCTGGAGAAGGGCGTGCCCGGCGTGCAAAGCTACCTGGCCTCGATCACGCTGGCCCCCGGCGACGCGCCGCCGCCGATGGGCGTGCTGCGCTGGTGGTTCACGCTCAACTACGACGCCGTCAGCGCGGCCCAGGACCGCCGGGCCTTCGCGCTGCGCGGCCAGGGAGTGAAAGTCGAGAGCGAGAACGAGCACCTGACCGCCGCCGGGGCGCGCATCCACACCGGCCAATCCGAGGAGTTGAACCGCAAGTTCGCCCGCAGCTTCACGGCGCATTTCGACGCCCTCTGCCAGAAGTACCCGATCTACGCCGAGCTGCGCAACCTCTTCGACCTGGCCCTGGCCTGCGCGCTGGTGCGCGAAGAGGGCCTGGCGGACAAGGTCGGCTGGCACCTGAAGTGCTTCGGCGATCCGACGGCCTATGCCGTCGAGCTGGGCGATGCGCCTACGGAGGTCGACACCGTGGCCAATTGCCGCGTCGTCAACGGCAGCGTCATCCTGGCGCAGGTCAGCGGCGGCGTGAAAGTGGCCCCGGCCGCACTGGTCCGGCGCCAGGCCATCGAAACCTCGCGCGACGGCTCGCTGAGCCAACAGCGCTCGGCCGCCGTGACGAAAAGGCCCTCCGGCGACAACTGGTGGTGGGACTGAGCCATGCGGACAATCCTAGCGCTGGCCGTGGGGCCCGTCATGGTTGCGGGCATGGGACTTTTTTGCGCGGCGGCAGCGCCGCCGCCTCGCCCCGGCGCCGACAAGGACGACGCGGTGGCGGCCACGGTCAAGGACGATGCCGTGGCGGCCACGGTCGGCGAGGAGGCGATCCACTGGGGCGACGTGCGGCGGATGGTGGCCAAGGCCACCGGCGGCAAGCCGGTCGCGGCGGCCGCGATGCCGTTTCTCCAGGCCCAGGCACTGGAGGAGATTGTCTCTCGCCGCTTGGTGCTGGCCTATGCCCGGCGGCAGGGCGAGGCGGCCACGGCGGCCCAACTCGACGCCGCGCTGGCCGACTTGAAGGCCAAGCTCCGCGCCAGCACCGCAAAATGGAGGATTTCCTCAAAAGCCAGTCGGTCACGGAAGACGATTTGCACCGCCAGCTCGCCTGGAACGTGGTCTGGGAGCGGTACCTGGCCCGCTACGTCACGCCGTCGCGCTGCGAGGCGTATTTCCAATCGCATCGGCGCGAGTTGGACGGCAGCCGCGTTTCGGTGAGCCAGATTTTGCTGCGGCCGGACGCCGCGGCGGGGCGGTCCTCGCCGGAGGCGCTGCTGAAGCAGGCCGAAGACCTCCGCCGCCGCATCCTGGCGGGAGAGATTTCCTTTGCTGACGCTGCCGAGAAGTATTCGACCGGGCCGAGCGCGAAGCAGGGAGGCCGCTTCGGCGACCTGGCCCGGCACGGCGCCATGGACGAGGCCTTTTCGCGGGCCGCGTTCGCCCTGAAGGTCGGCGAGGTGAGCCCGCCGGTGCGGACCCCCTTGGGCGTGCGCCTGATCCGCTGCGACGCGGTGCAGCCCGGCAGCAAGCAGCTTGCCAACGTCCGCAAGGAGGTGGAAGCGGCGCTGGCCCGCGAGTTGCTGGAGAAACTGGCCGGCCTGGAGCGGCGCTCGACCGCCGTGAAGTACCGCGACGGCATCCCGCACGAATTAAGGATAAAGGCGGAAGGGGGAAGGGAGAAGGCGAAACCGCAAGCGAGAAGTCCGACCTAAATCCCCAAATTCCCAAATCCCTTCCCATGACTCCCCAACCGCTCTCGCGCGACGAACTGGCCACGCGGTATTTCGATCAGCTCCCCTATCCGCCTTACCCGATCCAGGAAGAGGCCCTGCTGGCCTGGTTCTCGGCCGAGCAAGGGGTGCTGGTCTGCACGCCCACGGGGACGGGCAAGACGCTGATCGCCGAGGCGGCGCTGTTCGAGGCCCTGCACAGCGGCAAGATGGCCTACTATACTACGCCGCTGATCGCCCTGACCGAGCAGAAGTTCCGCGAGATGCAATCGGCGGCCGTGCGCTGGGGATTCCATCCGGACAACGTCGGCCTGGTCACCGGCAATCGCCGCGAGAACCCCGAGGCCCGCGTGTTGGTGGTCGTGGCCGAAATCCTCCTGAACCGCCTGCTGCACCGCGAGGCGTTCGACTTCGGCCAAGTAGCCGCCGTGGTGATGGACGAGTTCCACAGCTTCACCGATCCCGAGCGCGGCGTGGTCTGGGAACTCTCCCTGGGGCTGCTGCCGCCCGGCATCCGCACGCTCCTGCTTTCGGCGACCGTGGGCAACGCCATGGAGTTCGTCCACTGGCTCCGCAACAGCCACCAACGGACGCTCGAACTGGTCAAGGGCCAGGAGCGCAAGGTGCCGCTGAGCTACCATTGGGTGGGCGACATGCTGCTGAGCGAGCATCTCGAGGAGATGGCCGAAGGCGACGCCGAAGCCCGGCGGACCCCGGCCCTGGTCTTCTGCTTCAATCGCGACGAGTGCTGGTCCGTGGCCGAGCAGATCAAGGGCAAGAAGGTCCTCAGCGACGGCCAGCAGGCCCGATTGGTCGAGGAATTGAAGCGTTACGACTGGTCGCAGGGGGCCGGGCCGAAACTGCGGCAGCTCCTGCTCCGCGGCGTGGGCGTCCACCATGCCGGACTGCTGCCCAAGTACCGGCGGATCGTGGAAGAACTCTTCCAGCACAAGCTCCTCTCCATCGCGGTCTGCACGGAGACGCTCTCGGCGGGCATCAACCTGCCGGCCCGCAGCGTGGTGCTGCCCAGCATCATCAAAGGTCCGCCGGAGAAGAAGAAGCTGCTGGAGGCCAGCACGGCGCAGCAGATTTTCGGCCGCGCCGGCCGCCCCCAATTCGACAAGCAGGGCTACGTCTACGTCCTGGCGCACGAGGACGACGTGCGGATCGCCCGCTGGCGGGAAAAATTCGACCAGATTCCCGCCGATACCAAGGACCCGGGCCTTTTGCGGGCCAAGAAGTCGATGGAGCGGAAGCGGCCCAAGCGGCGCGACTCGGAACAGTATTGGAACGAGCCCCAGTTCCAGAAGCTGCTGGCCGCGCCCGCCGGCAAGCTGCACAGCCGCGGGCCGTTGCCCTGGCGGCTGCTGGCCTACATGCTCGACGCCTCGCCGGAGATCGATTTGATCCGCCGCCTGGTGGGCAAGCGGCTGATGGACTCCGGCCACCTGGAGGCGGCCCAGCGGGAGTTGGAACGCATGTTGTTGACGCTCCATCGGGCCGGCTACGTGAAGCTGGAGCCGGAGCCGCCGGCCAAGGACGAGATGCCGCCCCCGCCCGAGCAGAAAAAGACGCCCACGGTGCTGGAATGGAACCTCACCGGCACAGCGCCGCCGCCGCCGCCGGAGGTCGCGCCCTACCGGCCGCTGCTGGCCCATGCGACGCCCGAGCTGGTCAAGCTGGCCCTCTTCCGCAGCGTCAATCCGCTCTACGGCATGTTCCTCGTCCAGCAACTGGGCATCGCCGACCGCGCCGAGCGCATCCAGGCGATGGAGAGCGTGTTGGAGCTGCCGCGCTCGGTGGGGCGATACGTGCGGGTGCCCAAGCAGGACCAATTGCCCCCCGGCCCCCTGGCCACCACGCCGCTTGGACTCCCAACTGCTGCAGCTCGGCCTGGCGACCGCCGAAGAACTGGTCATGCAGCCGAAAGAGGAAGACTTCCACCCCCGGCACACCTACGACGAGGACCGCGTCTGGGTGCTCGCCTTGGCCGACAAACTGCGGCGGCTGTTCGACTACGAGCTGCCCGGGGCAGGCCTGTTGCGGACGCAGCCGGTATGGGCGGCCGGCGAGCTGTTGGAGTTCGGCGGCGACTTCAACAAGTACGTGACCAGCAAAGATCTGCCGAAGCAGGAGGGGGTGATCTTCCGGCACCTGTTGCGGCTGATCCTCTTGCTGGGCGAATTCAAGCAGCTTTGCCCGCCGGAGGCGGACGCGGCCGCCTGGCAGGCCGACTTGGAGGACGTGGCCGCGCGGCTGACCGAGAGTTGCCGGAAGGTGGATCCGACCAGCACGGACCGCGCGTTGGAGGAGGCGGAGGAGGCGGAGCAGGAAAACATCGAGCCGGTGGCGTAAGCCGCCGGAAGGCGGAGGGCGGAAGGCCGCGAGCCGGTGGCGTCAGCCACCGGATAACGTTGCGCCGCCCGCCGCCCGCCGCCCGCCGCCCGCCGCGGCCGCATTGCCTCGTGGGCTCGGCTTCCGGTATACTGTGGGCATGGCCGCCACTCCTGAAAAGGCCCGCCGCCGCTGGTCCCGAGTCACGCCGGATCGCGTCGTCGTTGCACTCCTGGCCCTGGAAGGCTTCCTGCTGCTGTCGGCATGGTTCCGCTGGTTTCCGTTCAACCAGCACAAGGGCTGGACCGTGCTGATCTGCCTGGCGACGGTCGGGGCGGCCTTCGTGCTGATGTTCCTCTGGTTTCTCGCTGCCCTGGTCTTCCGCCGGCGGTTCCAGTTCAGCATCCTCTCGTTGCTCGTGCTGATGGTCGTTGTCGCCGTCCCGTTCAGTTGGCTGGCCACAGAGATGAAGGCGGCGAGGGAGCAGCGGGAGATCGTGCACCGCATTCTTGGGTTCGAGGACAACATCGCCTACGATTATCAGGCGGGTCTGCCAACTGCTATAATAAAACGGCCCGCACCAGCGTGGCTGTGCAGGCTGCTCGGGGATGATTTCTTCGGGAACGTGCAGAAGGTAACAGTTGAATACGGAGGGCATGCGCCTAGGCCACCATTCGACGACGCAGCGGCGGAAAATCTTCAGGGGCTGACGCAACTCCAAACGCTGGACCTGAACAATACCGAGGTGACGGATGCGGGGCTGAAATACCTCAAAGGGCTGGCGCAACTCCAGACGCTGAGTTTGTATAAAACCGAGGTGACCGATACGGGACTGGTCTACCTCAGGGGATTAAGCCAACTCCAAACACTGAATCTGAGTTGCTATGAGGTCACGGATAGTGGGCTGAAGCACATCGAAGGGTTGACCAAACTTCAAACGCTGAGCCTCGAGCATACTAAGGTCACCGATGCAGGCCTGGCGCACCTCAAACGGTTGAGCGATCTCCGGTCGCTGAACCTGAAGGGCACCAAGGTGACGGATGCGGGGCTGAAGGACCTCAAGGGCTTTTCCAAACTCCAATCGCTGAATTTGCTGTTCGACAGGGTGACGGGTGCGGGGTTAGAACACCTCAAAGGGTTGACCAGCCTCGAAACGTTGAGCTTGGGCTGCGCCGAGGTGACCGATGCGGGACTGAGGCACCTCAAGAGGTTGACGAAACTCAAGCGGTTGAACTTGCAGGACACCCAGGTCACGGACGCTGGGCTGGAATACCTCAAAGAATTGACGCACCTCCAGTTTCTGGACCTGAACGGTACTAACGTGACGGACGCCGGGCTGGAGCACCTAAAAGGGTTGACCAATCTCCAGGAACTGGACATTGTGAAGTGGCATACAAGAGGCGACTGGCCGTACCAGAGGCAAGGCAACGTGACTGATGCTGGCGTTAAGAAACTCCAGCAGGCATTACCGACCTGCAAGATTATTCGTTGACATGACCGATCCGACTGCCAAGCCCCGCTGGTACCGCCTCACGCCGGATCGTTGCGTCGTTGCCCTCCTGGCCTTGGAAGGCTTTCTGCTGCTGTCGGCGTGGTTCCGCTGGTTTCCCTTCAACCAGCACAAGGGCTGGACCGTGCTAATCACCATAGCCGCCGTTGGCGTGGCCCTTATCCTGATGTTCCTCTGGTTCGTCGCCGCCCTGGTTTTTCGCTGGCGGTTCCAGTTCAGCGTCCTCTCGCTGCTCCTGCTGGTAGTCGTTGTCGCCGTCCCGTGCAGTTGGCTGGCAACGGAGATGAAGAAGGCCAAGGAGCAGACGGGGTTACGGGAGAAAATTGGGAAACTCGGTGGGGCCGTTTATTATGATTACGAGTTCCCCCCGTCGATCAATAGGATCCATCGGATGGGTAGTTACTTGGGGATCGAGCCCCCAGGGCCACCGTGGCTGCGCAAGGTGCTGGGAGAAGACTTTTTCGCGGATGTGTGGCACGTGAATCTTGACGACTCAGGAGTCAGCGACACCGATCTGCAAAACCTTCAGGGATTGACCCAACTCCGACAGTTGGGCCTTAACTGCGGCTTAGGCCGCGCCAGCGTCACGGACGCCGGGCTGGAACACCTGAAGGGATTGACCCAACTCCGAGAACTGTCCCTCAACCTCACCGAGGTCGACGGCAGGGGGCTAGAACACCTTAAAGCATTGCCCCGGCTCCAAGCGCTCTACCTCCACGGCACCAAGGTCGGCGACGCCGGAATGAAATACCTCGGAGCATTGCCCCAACTCCAACACCTGCAGATCTCCTGCACCAAGGTCAGCGACGCCGGGCTGCAACACCTCAAGGGATTGACCCGACTCCAGAAACTCGGCCTCTACTGCACCGCGGTCAGCGACGCCGGGCTGCAACACCTCAAAGGACTGACCCAACTCCAAAAGCTGGACCTCCGCGGCACCAAGGTCACCCGCGCCGGCGTGAAGAAACTCCAGAAGGCGCTACCGAACTGCGAGATTTTCCACTGACGCGATCGGGGACGGAGGAAAAGGCGGAGGGAGGATCGAACGGGTCCGGGCGCCATACCTCACTCACCCCCCCATCCGGAGGCCAACGCCTCCGACTCGCTTCCGCTCGCCCCCCTCCGCCTTTCCCACGTGCTGTGATACACTAAACGACCGCTAGGGATTTCCTGATCCACGCCCCACTCACAGGAGTTCTCGGTCCCATGGAAACCGCCGCCTTAGAACGAGACTATGCCCAGGCCAAGGAGCGTTACGCCGAGTTGGGCGTCGATACCGATGCGGCCCTGCACGCCTTGGGGGCCATCGCCATTTCCATGCACTGCTGGCAGGGCGACGACGTGGGCGGATTCGAGCGGCCCGGCGGGCTCTCCGGCGGCGGCATCCTGGCCACGGGCAATTACCCCGGCCGCGCCGCAGCGCCGACGAACTCCGCGCCGACGCCGAGGAGGCCTATCGCCTCATCCCCGGCAAGCACCGCTTCAACCTGCACGCCATTTACCTGGACGCCGGCGGCCGGGCGGTCGATCGCAACCAGATCGAGCCGCTGCATTTCCAGGGCTGGATCGATTGGGCCCGCAAGCTCGGCATCGGCATGGACTTCAATCCCACCTATTTCTCCCATCCCTTGGCGGCCGGCGGCTTCACGCTGGCCCATCGCGATCCGGCGGTGCGGGGATTTTGGGTCGAGCACGGCATCGCCTGCCGCAAGATCGGCGAGGCGATCGGCCGCGCCCTGGGCACGCCCTGCGTCACCAACGTGTGGATTCCCGACGGCTACAAGGACGTGACTGTCGACCGCAAGGGCCCCCGCGAGCTGCTGAAGCAATCGCTCGACGAGATCTTCGCCGCCCCCGTCGACGACCGCTACAACCTCGATGCGGTCGAGGCGAAACTCTTCGGCATCGGCTCGGAAACCTACGTCGTCGGCTCGCACGAGTTCTATCTGGGCTACGCCGTCGCCAACCAGAAGCTCCTCTGCCTGGACGCCGGCCATTTCCATCCCACGGAGAGCATCGCCGACAAGATCTCCTCCGTGCTGCTGTACCTCGACGAAATCCTCCTCCACGTCAGCCGCGGCGTCCGCTGGGACAGCGACCACGTGGTCATTCTCAACGACGAATTGCGGGCCATCGCCGAGGAGATCGTCCGTGGCGGCTTCACGCCGCGCGTGCACATCGGCCTGGACTTCTTCGACGCCAGCATCCATCGCGTCGCCGCCTGGGTCATCGGCATGAGGGCGATGCTCAAGGCCCTCTTGCTGGCGCTGCTGGAGCCGACCGACGAGCTGCGCACCCTGGAGCAGAGCGGCGATTTCACCGCCCGGCTCGCCATGCTCGAAGAACTCAAGACGCTGCCGGCCGGCGCCGTCTGGGACTACTACTGCCTGCGGCAGGACGTGCCTGCGGGGGCCGCCTGGATCGAAGAAGTCAAGGGTTACGAAAGCAAAGTGACCAGCAAGCGACAATAGGGCCAAGGAAACCTTCATGGACACCAGCACTTTCCTGGGCATCGGCATGTACGTGCTAGCGGGCCTGAGCGGCGCCTGCTTCTATCTCCCCTTCCGCCGCGTGAAACAGTGGTCCTGGGAAAGCTACTGGCTGGTCTGGGCCGTGGCGGGGCTGCTGCTGGCGCCCTGGATCCTGGCGTCCATTGTCTCTCCCAACGTGCTCTCGGTCCTCCACCAGGTCTCCTGGGAAACGCTCGGCTGGTGCTACCTGTTCGGGGCCATGTGGGGCCTGGGCGGCTTGACCTGGGGACTGATGATCCGCTACCTGGGCGTCGGGCTGGGGATGGCGGTCGGCTGCGGGGTGTGCGCCTCGGTCGGCACCTTGGCCCCGCCGCTCTTCCACCGTCAGTTGCCCAGCTTGATCGCCCAGGGCGGCGGCGTCGCCACCCTGGTGGGCGTGGGCATCGGCGTGCTGGGCATCGTCCTCGTCGGCGCCGCCGGCATGTCGAAAGAACGCGAACTCTCCGACGCACAGAAAAAAGCCGCCGTCGCCGAGTTCAATTTCAGCCGCGGCATCCTCGTGGCCATCTTCTCCGGCATCATCGAGCGCCGGCATCGCCCTGGGGCTCGACGCCGGCCGGGTCGAGGTCGGACGAGCGGCCATGCACACCCTCCCTTACACGCCGGAGATGTGGCGCAGCATCTCCGTGTGGGTGGTGGTCCTGTCGGGCGGATTCACCGTCAACTTCCTCTGGTGCCTGTTCCTGAACTTCAAGAACCGGACCATCGGCGATTACGCCAGGGCCGGCGCACCGCTGGTCTTCAACCTGCTGTTATCGGCGGCCGCCGGCGTCATCTGGTACTCGCAACTCGCCTTGCTGAGCATCGGCGAGGCCAAGAGCGGCAGCTTCGCCTTCGCCGGCTGGACCGTCTTCATGTGCAGCACCATGATCTTCAGCACGCTGCTGGGAATTTCCATGCGAGAGTGGAAGGGCGTCAGCTTCCGCACCAAGTCGCTGCTGGCCGCCAGCCTCGTCGTCCTGGCGGCCTCGCTGGTGACCATCGGCTACGGCAGTTACCTGAAGCCGGAGGAAACCGCCGGGACCATCATCAGCGTCGATGCCGCGGCCATCGTCGTCCGCACCGAGGACGACAGCAAGAAGACCATTCCCTGGGACGCCAAGACCGTCGTTCTGCTGGAGGGCCGACCGGCCGCCGCGGCCGACTTGAAGGTCGGGCAGGCGGTCACGGCGGTCAAGTCGCGCACGGCCCCGTTGACGATCCGGGCGTCGAGCACGCCGGCGAAAGGCACGCCTTAGCCGCTGTAGGGTGGGTCGAGCGCAGCGAGCCCCACCAAGAAGAACTCGGCCGGTTTCTGGTGGGGCTCGCTGCGCTCGACCCACCCTACGCCTGCTGTAATACGAATTGGGCGCACCGCCCGATCGCCCGGCACCGTCAGGGCGTCGGCGTCATCGTGGGCAGGGAGGGGATCTCGGGCAGGGGCGGCAGATCGAACACCGCCTTGCGCGCGGTCTCCGTGTACTCCAGCCGCACGCCAATGACCTCTTTGCGGCGGGCGAAGAAGGCGTCCAGCACGCGCGGGTCGAAATGCTTGCCGCGCTCCGCTTCCAGGATGGCGAAGCATTGCTCCAGGGGGAACGCCGCCTTGTAGGGGCGGTCGTTGCTCAAGGCGTCGAAGACGTCGGCGACCGCCGTAATGCGGCCTTCCAAGGGAATCTGCTCGCCGCGCAGTCCCCGCGGATAGCCCGTGCCGTCCCATTTCTCGTGGTGCGTCATGGCGATGCGGGTGGCCATGCGGAGCGTGGGCGAGCTGCTGATGTTGAGGATATTTGCCGCCGCGTCGGCATGGCAGGCCAGGGTGCGGCGGTCTTCGCTGGACATCTCGTCGACGATCCGTTTGCCGAATTCGCAGTGCCGGCGGATGACGTCGAATTCGTCCTCGGTAAGCTTCCCCCGCTTCAACAACACGGCGTCGGGAATGCCGATCTTGCCAACGTCGTGCAAGGGGGCGGCATGCTCGATCAGTTCGACCATGGCCGGATCGAGCCCCATTTGCCGGGCGATGATGCCCGCATAGCGGCCCACGCGCAGCACGTGCATGCCCGTATCGTTGTCGCGATATTCCGCCGCCCGGCCCAGGCAATGGATCACCTCCAGTCGCGAGGCCTCCAGTTCGGCGGTCCGCAACTGCACCTGCCGCTCCAACTCGTCGGCATACTGGCAGAGGTAGTCCTGATGCGATTTGACCGCCAGCACGTTGCGCACCCGCGGCACCAGGTCGAGGGAATCGACGGGCTTGGTGAGGAAATCGGTGGCGCCCAGTTCCAGGGCCGCCGCCTTCACCTTGCGGTCGTCGACCGCGGTGAGAATGATGACGGGGAGCCGGGCGAAGCGGTCGCTGGAGCGAATCGATTGCAGAACGTGCAACCCATCGACGCCCGGGAGCATGATGTCCAGCAGCAGGACGTCGGGGTTTTCCCGCTCCAGGGCCGCCATGATTTGCCGGGGGTCGCTGGTGGCGGCCAGGTTGGTGAAGCCGGCGTCCTGGAAATACTTCCTCACCGCCATGACGTTGATCGGTTCATCGTCAACGATCATGATTTTCGCGCGGGCCTCGGCGCGTTGCACCGGGGGCGCCAACTTCGCAGACGAGTTGTCGTTGACCGAGGCCATCAAACTTTCTCGCGCTGTATCCGGCGTTTTTCCACAGTGAAGTCTAACATGGTTTCCATCGGCTGCTTGCAGGAGGAGGTATTTTGCCCGGCAGCCGGCCGGTGTGCGCTGCTGCCGGGTAGTCCGAACATTCCAGATGCTCCGTCCAGGACACCCGCCGCGGGGAGCCGGACACACCCTTCCTGCCCCGGAAAATTCCCGCAGCTTATCCGCATGGTATGTTCCCTAAGAGCCCCTGGTCCTCCGATCCCGCCGCGGCAGTGCGGCAGTCGGCCTCTGCACCGGCGGCGAAGCTTGGACAGGCCCCGGGGTCCGGTGCGGCGCGTCCGCGCAGCCCGGGCCGCAGATACAGGATAGGTTGCCATGATCACGTCCCCCGTATTGACCGACGTCCTCTTCGCGCTCATCATGGCGACTAGCGGGTTGCTGGCCGGCTGGTGGCTGCGGAGCAGACCCGCCGCGAGCCGGCCTGAGGGCGAGAGCGAGCGAGAACGGCACGCCCGCGAAGCCCTGGTGCGCCTGCAAGAGTTGGCCAAGCACATTGCCGGCCACGTCGGCGCGCATAGCAGCCGGGTGGAGGAGATCAACCAGGAGTTGATTTCCGCCGGGGGTAAAGAGACCGAGACGGTCGTCTCCGCGGTGGCCAAGCTGATCGGGGCCAACCAGCAGATGCAGCAGCAGTTGGCCAGCGCCGAGCAGCGGCTGGAGGAGCAGGCCCGTCTGGCGGAAACGCACGCCGCCGAGGCCCGCACCGACGCCCTGACCGGGCTGGCCAACCGCCGCGCCCTGGACGACGAGCTGGCCCGCCGCTGCGCCGAATTCCGCCGCCGGGGCCGGGCGTTCTCCGTGGTGATGGTTGACATCGATCACTTCAAGCGTTTCAACGACGCCCATGGCCATCAGGCGGGCGACGAGGTCCTGCAGGGCGTGGCCAAGGTCCTGCGGAGCACCGCCCGGGAAATGGATACCGTCGCCCGCTACGGCGGCGAGGAGTTCCTGCTCATTCTTCCGGAAACGCCGGCCCACGACGTCCAGGAGGTCGTGCGGCGGCTGTGCAAAGCCGTCGAGTCGGCGAAGTTCCGCAGCGGCGCCGGCGAGTTGCAGGTGACCATCAGCCTGGGCGCGGCGGCGGCGACGGCAGGTGAAGACGCCGCCGGCCTGGTAAAGCTGCGCGGATGCGGCGCTCTATGCCTCCAAGGCGGCGGGGCGCAACCGCGGCCATTGGCACGACGGCCAGAAGAATCATCCGATCGCCGATCGCGCGGAGCCGCCGATCGAAAAGCCGGAGGCGGCGAAAGAGCCCATCGCGGCTGCAACACCGCCAACGCCCAAGGAACTCTGCGACCGCGGCCAGTTTGCCGCCACGCTGGCCCGCCGCCTGGCCGAGCGGCGCCGCGGCGGCACCCTGCCGTCTGTGGCCCTGGTGCGGATTGACGATTGGTCGGGCATTCTCGCCCGTCAGGGGCAGCCGACGGCCCTGGCGGCCTGGAACGCCACGGCCCAGTTTCTGCAGGCGTCCGTCCGCGAGATGGACGTGGTCGCCAAGTATGCGGATACCTCCTTCGCCCTCTTGCTGCCCGGGGCCAGCGTGACCGACCTGCTCCACATCGCCGATCGCATTCGCCAGACGGTTGCCGGGAGCGAACTGGCGGGGCCGGCGGGCCCGTTCACCTTTACCGTCAGCGTGGCGGCGGCCACGCCCATGAAGAGCGATGAAACGCAGGTGTTCCTCTGGCGGGCCGAAGAGGCCCTGGACGCGGCGCAGAAAGCCGGCGGCAACTGCTGCTACTTCCACAACGGCCAGCGGCCGGAAACCAGCGCCGCCGCTTTGCAGCAGGCCGGTGCCCCGGTCGCCTGAGCGGCGCGGGGCTTCTCAGCAGACTGCCGGCGTGCGCAGCCGCTCCAGCAGGCTGTCCACCAGATGCCGCCGGGAGTTGAGTTCGTCGCGGAAGGCCGCCGATCGCGTATGATGGATTTCCGCCGGCAACTGATCGCGCTCCTGTTGGAGCAGGTCGATCAGCAACGCCCATTCGGCCTCCGACAACTTCGGCTGCTCGTTCATAATACCTTCCCTCCGGCAGCCCGCTCGGGCATCGTCGAACGATAGCGCCCGGGCCCTTTCGCGGGCTGCCCACCGTGGGCCGGGGCAATCGAAAAGCCGGGTTTGCGGCCCTCGTGCTCCCCAAGTGCATTGTAGGGGCGGGCGGGCGCAGATTCAACCGCGGTCGCACCGCAGGCGCTGGCGGGGGACTGTCCCGATTTTCGCGGCGCGGACGGCGTTGCTTCAAAAGGCAGATGTTTTCGCCGCGAAAATGGGACTGTCCCCTTGGCGTCGCCGGATGTCGCCCCCCCCGTTGCAAACGGGGGGCTTTTCTCGCCGGCAGAAACTTTCTGGAGGCCGTACTAGCCGAGCCCGTGCTTGGCCAACTTGTCGCGGAAGGTCGAGGGCTTCATGCCCAGCGCGGCGGCGGCGGCGGTCTTGTTGCCCCCGGCAGTCCGCAAGGCGCTGCTGAGCAACTCCCTTTCCGTCTGGTCCATGGCGGCTTGGAAATCGCCGGGCGGGACACTCTTGGCGGCGGCGTCGGCCGCGGCGAGGCCGCCCATCTCGGCCGCCAATAACTCGGCGGTGACGTGTCCCGAGCCCACCAGGTAGGCCCGCTCCAGGGTATGGGACAATTCGCGGACATTGCCGGGCCAGGCGTGCTGGCGGAGGATTTCCACGGCCTCGGCGTCGATGCGACACTCCCGCCCACTGGCGATCTGTCGCAACAGGTGGGCGGCCAGCACGGGCACGTCCTCCAGCCGCTCCCGCAACGGCGGGATGTTGACCCGCAGCACGTCGAGCCGGTAGTAAAGGTCCTCGCGGAAGGTCCCCTCGGCGATTTGATCGAGGAGGATGCGCTTGGTGGAAGCGATGATGCGGACGTCGGCCTTGATGGGGGCGGTGCCGCCGACGCGCTCGAAGACCTTCTCCTCGATCGCGCGGAGCAGCTTCGACTGCTGGCCGAGAGGGATGTCGTCGACGTCGTCGAGATAGAGGGTGCCGCCCTCGGCCAGATCGAAGCGGCCTTTGCGGCGCTGGTCGGCGCCGGTGAAGGAACCCTTCTCATGGCCGTAGAGCTCGCTCTCGATGAGCTGCGGCGGGAAGAGCGTGCAACCGACCTTGACGTAGGGAAACCCTTGGCGGTGGCAGAGGCGATGGATTACCCCCGCGACCAGGTCCTTGCCCACGCCCGTCTCGCCGCAGAGCAGGACGTTGGCGTCCGTGCGGGCGCAGATCTGGATCATGTGCCGGACGCGGCCCATGACGGCGCTGGGGCCGACGATCAACTGCTCGAACGTCGGCCGCCGGCAGCGGCGCGGCCGCCGGGGCCCCGGCGGCGGCGGACCGCTTCAGGCGCTCGATGCGGGCCAGCAGCGGAAAGACGTCGTCGTTGCGGAACGGCTTGGTGACGAAATCGAAGGCCCCCAGCCGCATCGCTTCCACGGCCACCGGGATGCTGCCGTAGGCGGTCATCATAATGACCTCCAGGTCCGCCAGCGGCCCCTGCTTGATCCGCTTCAGCAGCTCGATGCCGTCGAGGTTGGGCATCTTCAGGTCGGTCACGACCACGTCGAAGCGTCCGCGCTGCAACTGCTCCCAGGCCTCCTGGCCATCGGCGGCGGCAACGACTTCGTAGCCCTGGCCGCGGAGGTCTTCCGCCAGGGTGACGCGTTTGATCTTCTCGTCGTCGGCGATGAGGATTTTCATATTCCCACGGTACTCAAGCGCATCAGTCTACTCAAGCCTGCGTGGCTGGGCAAGCCCCGGAACCACCTAGCCCAATGCGGACAACGTTGTGGGGGGCGGTAAGCCGGTTTCCGCCCGATTCAGCACGACGGTAAAGGTGGCGCCGTGTCCGAGGGTGCTGCGGACTTCGATGCGGCCGCCCATTTCCGAGATCAACATGCGGCACAGTCCCAGGCCCAGGCCCGTGCCGCCGGAGGCCGCCCGGGTCGTGTAGAAGGGCTCGAAGATCTTCTCCAGGTCGAGCCGGGGAATGCCCACCCCGGTGTCGCTGACGTCGATGGCGACGGAGCCCATCTGGTCTTCGTCTTTGCGGCCCAGGGCGTAGGTCCGCAAGGTGAGGGTGCCGCCGCGGGGCATCGCGGCCAGGGCGTTGGTGCAGAGATTGAAAAGGACTTCCTGCAGCGTGTACGGGTCGCCCTGGACCGGCTCCACGTCGCCCAATTCCTTGGCGATGCGGATGGCGCCGACGTGGCTGGCGCCGAACACCTCCAGCGTCGCCTCCACGGCGGCGTTCACGTCGGTGCTCTGCAAGGTGATGCCGTGCGGCCGGGCGAAGGCCTGCACCCGCGTCGCCGTCCGCTCGATGCGGTCCAGGGCCTCGGTCATCATCTGCACGTACTCGGTGAGATGGGGATCGTCCTTCACGCGCTCGCCCACGCGCCGCAGGCAGTTCTGCACGCCGTCCAGCGGGTTGGCGATCTGGTGGGCGATGCCGGCCACGAGCTGGCCGATGCCCAGCATCTTCTCCTTCTGACGGATCTCGGCGTGGGCGCGGTCCACGTAACGCCGGATCGAGGTGGTGAAATAGACGGTGATCCACAGCGCGCTATCGAAGGCCACGAAGATGCCCAGCAGGTGCAGGGCGTCCAGCGGCGCCGGCTGGGGCGGATCGGAGGGAAAATGCAGGGGAAAGACGGGGATCCAGTGCAGGTACTCCAGCAGCATCACCGTCCCCACCAGCGCCGTCACCAGGGCGGCGAAAAAGTAGGGCGCCGAGCCGCGCAGATACATCCCCGTGATGATCATGTGAAAGAGGAAATAGACCAGGAAGGGGTTGCGCGGCAGGTCGGCGAAATACAACAACAGCGTCAGCGCGACCAGGTCGAAGGCGACCTGGAGGGAGATTTGACGGTCGACGCTCCCCTCGCTCACCCCGTCCTGCTGCCGGAGGCGGAAGAGCAGGTTGTAGCCCAGCATCGCGGCGGCGACGACATAGAGGGGCCCGGGGTGCGCGATGACGTGCAACACCGAGCTGGTCAGCCAGATCACGGCGAAGACCGAGGCGCAGGCCAGCCACCGCAGCGAGATCAGCCATCGGGCGCCTTCGGGGGGAAGTTTCATGGCAGGAGGGGCCGGGGACCAGGGGCCAGGGACCAGGCGGCAATACGCCACGAGACCCTCTTGTGCCTGCGGCACCCCGATAGCAAAGCTATCGGGGCCACCCGCGACGCGTCGGCCAAGCGGAAAGTTGCACAAGCTACTATGACGCCGCTCCTTGATCCACCGCGCCCCAGGACACGGCGGCGGTCCGCTCCTGGAGGTCGAGGGTCAGAAGGATGTGATCGTCGATGCGGGCGCCGTGCTGGCGAAGAAAGGCGCCCAGCCCCCAGGCGCGGCCGTCCTTGGTCGCCAGCGCGCCGATCTCGGCGCCGTCGGGGGCGACCAGCGTGAAGCGGCCGCGGACCACCTTCTTCAGGGCCGCCGGCACGGTGATGACCGCGTAGGTGCTGGCCGCCTTCGACAGCCGGTAACGCAACCAGATCTTGCCGTCTTCCGTCCAGCCGTGGCTGTCCAGCACGCGGTGCCCGGCGCGATGCGAACGCCGCGCCGCCAGCAAGGCGTCGATCTGCGCGGGCGCCACCTCGGTGCCCAGCAGCCCATACACGCTATGCCCAAGCTGCACGATGATCGGCGACCAGGAGACGAAGGCATGGAAGCTGAAGCGGTTCATGCCGCCGCTCACGCAGATGTCTTCCATCTCGCCGCGTTCCATCACCGGGCCGTATTTTTTCAGCACGTTGACCAGGTTCCATTCCACGCCGGTGAGCGCTTCGCGCCAATCGCGCTGGGAATCGGCGCACGATCCGCTGGCCTTCGATCCTCACGCCGGGCAGATCGCGGCAGAAGGCCAGCAGCACGCCTTCCGGGGGCGGTTCTTTCCACATGCGGCGGTTGCGGCCCACGGCGCCGCGAAGTTGCCGGACGGTGACGCTGCCGGCTACGGCCAGCACCTTGTCGATCGTTTTGGGCAGGCCGTGCTTGCCGATGCCCTTGATGCGGAACCAGCCCGCGCGCTCGTCCAACCAGGAGAAGCCGGCGACCAACTGCAGGGTCTGCCGCACCAATTCCGCGCTGACCGCGCCGGGAAACTTCGCCGCCACCCGCCGCCCGATCTGCTCGGCGGTGGCCAGGCCGTGAAAGTAGACGTCCTTCTTGGCCACGTCGGCGATGGCCGGCGCCACCTCGACCTGATCTGCGCGGACCGCCAGGCGCGGGCTCTTCTCCCGGTCGGGATCGATCTTGACGACGCGGAAATCGGCGCGGCGGCCCAACAACTTGGCCCCCGTGGCCAGCCCCTCCAGGGACATGCCCACGGCCGTCCAGCCCCGCTGGCGGAGTTCCGCCTCCAGGGCGTCGGCCGCGGCCGGCAACCGCTCCTGGACCAGCGCCAGCGACCGGTCCAGCACCGGGGCGAGGATGTCGGCCGTGCTCTTGGCCTTCCGCGTCAGCTTGCGCAGATCTGGCGGATCCGCTCGCGGGTAATTCCAAACCGCTTGCCGATGTGCGTCAACGTCCGTTGCCGCCCGTCGTTCCAGCCGTAATATCCGATGAGAATCTCGGCGTTGCGGTCGCCGGGAATGGCCACGAAGATGTCGATCAACTCCTGCTCCAGCGTCCGCCCGGGCATCTGCGCGATCCGCTCGGCGAGTTGCCGCACCTGGCAGGCCAAGTAGCCCGGATCGGGCGGATCGTGTGCCCGCGCCAACAGCCGCTCGGCCAACTCCCGCGCCGTGCGGGCCTCGATGTCCATGGCGTGCATGTGGCGGGCGAAACGCGGGTCGTCGCTGCGGACCAGTTCCGTGCCGGACAGCTCGGCCAGGCCGGCCGCCGCGGCCGTCAACTCCTCCGACAGCGCCGGTCGCCGGCCTGCCCTGCGCGGGCCATCCACGCCGCCGTCGCCCCCCGGCGATTCCAAGGCGCTGAGCAAATCGACCAGGCAGCGCGGACCAAATGCCCGCATCGACATGATCTCGCCGATCGTGTGGTCGCCCAACGTCTCCAGACGCTCGTCGAATCCCTCGCGGACCAAGCAGCGACGGGTACGGTTCTCCAGCCTCAAGGTGGACAGATCGGTCCCGTCGGGCGGCCGGGGAAAATGGCAATGTTGAAATGTCTTGCGGACCTGGCAGACCGAAATCCGCTCGACCACGATCCGCGAAAGCTCGATAATCGCCCCCCGCGGGAGCCGCTCCCAAATCGTCTCATCCAGGTCGCACAGCTTCAGGTCGGCGCCGCCCAGTTTCCTCTTGAATTCGTCGGGGATCGGCTCGACGAGGAACTCCCGCAGCGTATACGGCGCCACTCGCTGCCCGGGACGGGGATAGCGATTTGTCGGCTGGGAAGAGACCATCGCACGAGCCTCGAGGCGACGGGAGATCACGGTCCCCGATTATAACAAAAAAACGGAGAAGGAAAAGAGCCTGGTGGAAAATGTGAAAATCAGGGGATGCAATGCCCCCTCATCCTGGCGGCCAGGACAGCCCGCGGCCCCCCAGCAAGTGAAAATGCAAGTGCGGCACGGCCTGGCCGGAATCCGGACCGCAGTTGACCACCACGCGGTATCCCCGCGTCAAGCCCCGCCGGGCGGCCAGATCGCGGACCACCACCAGCAGATGGCCCACCAAGGCGGCGTCCTCCGCGCTCACGTCATCGAGCGACGGGATCTCTTTTTTGGGGATCACCAGCAGGTGGACCGGCGCCTGGGGATGAATGTCTTCGAAGGCCAGGCAGCGGTCGTCCTCGAAGACGATCTTGGCCGGGATTTCCCGGTCGATGATCCGCTTGAAAAGCGTCTTTTCACTCATGGCGTCTCCTGCCCGATTGGGTTCCCACTCCCTGGTCCCTGGCCCCCGGTCCCTGGCCCCTGGTCATAGCGTTTCCTGCTCGATCTGGTCCAGCGCGATGGCCTCCTCGATCAACAGCACGGGAATATCGTCGACGATGGGATACAGCAGCGTGTGATCGTGCCGAACCAACGCGGCGTGCAAGAGGTCCTCGACCGGGCGGCCGGCCTGGTTCTTCACGCGGCCGGCAGCGATGGCTCGATTCAGCCGCGACAACAAGGGCTGGTCGGCCAGCTTCAGCGGCAGGCGATCCTTCGGGCAAACGAGCATTTCCGCCAGTTCTCGGTCGATCATACTCGGCCCCCATGAATGGCTACCGCCAAGATCGCAGAACTCGGGGAATTTTGCAAGGGGGGCGACAACCGCCCTACTTTTCCTTCGTGCCCTCAAGCGGGGGTGATGGATCTCGAAGTTGCTCCGGAACTTTGACCGGCTCGGTGCGGATTTCGAGGGGCGGATTGAAATCGGCCGGCCAGGGGACCGTCGCCGCAGGGCGGCCGGCGCCCTTCTTCGCCCCGCCGGCGGCAGAACCCGATGGCAGCTCGTGCCATCCGCAGCCAGCCAGCGTCAGGGCCAACAGGATCGTCGCGGGGAAGTTGAAATTCATGACAGCTATTATCCCCGCCCGCGACCGCTATATCAACCCACCGGCGATCATTTTGGATCGGTGAGACGACGCCTGGTAACAACGCAACTCCTTGTTTCGCAATGCTTTAGGATGATTTCTGAGGGGGCCGCAAGCCGCTGACGCCGCCGCTGGCGAACGATTCCCGCACCGGCCGCGTAAAATTGAGTAAGCCTGCGCGGCTCCGCCGTCGGGCTGCAAGCGTCTCGTCAAGGAGAGATTGGGCATGTTCTTTAGTCCGATGTACCTGCTGTATATGGCTCCGGCCATGTTGCTGGCGATGTGGGCGCAGTGGCGCGTCCACTCGGCCTATGCCGCAGCGCAGCAGATGCCGGCGCCGCTGAGCGGGGCGGCCGCCGCCCGGCACGTGCTCGATTCGGCCGGCCTTCAGAACGTCGGTATCGAGCCCATCCCCGGCGAGTTGACCGACCATTACGATCCCCGCGACAAGGTGCTGAACTTGAGCGAGGCCGTCTATCAGAGCCGGACCCTGGCCGCCGTGGGAATCGCCGCCCACGAGGCCGGCCATGCCCTCCAGGATGCCGCCGCCTACGCGCCGCTGGTGGTGCGGAATGCGATCGTCCCGGTCGCCGGTTTCGGCAGCCAGGCAGGCATTTGGATCGTGTTCCTGGGGGCCATCCTCCAACAACCCATGCTGGTGTCGCTGGGAATCGTCCTCTTCTCCGCGATGGTATTCTTCCAGGTCGTCAATCTGCCGGTGGAGTTCAACGCCAGTGCCCGGGCAAAGGCCCAGTTGGTCTCCCTGGGGATCATCAACGAGGAGGAGTTGCACCAGGTGGCCAACGTGCTCAACGCGGCCGCCTGGACCTACGTGGCGGCCACACTCCAGGCGATTATGACGCTGCTGTATCTGATCTCGCGTTTCGGCCAGCGGCGGAGTTAAGCGCAACGGCCTCCGGGATTGGGGCCCTGAGGGGGCAGGCGTCCCGCTTGCGGTTTCCTCCTAATCCCCAATCCCTTCCCAAAAAGCGAGCGCCACGGGCAGAGTCCTTCTGCACGTGGCGCTCTTCGTCGCGACGAACTGACTGCGGACCGCAAAGGGGGACGCTCGCGGCCCGCAAGAATAATCCGGCCCGGGGTCCCCGGCCTTTATTTCACCTCATCCAGCTTGACGGGGCGTTTCTCTTCGGCCGAAATCAGCGCCGCTTCCAGCACGCGCTGGGTCTGGTAGGCGTCGTTGAAATCGGGAATCGGCAGGGTCGGTTCTTCGCCGGCCAGCACGCGGAGGATATCGTAGGCCTGGTTGGTGAAGCCATGTTCGTAGCCGATGATGTGGGCGTCCGGCCACCAGTTGGCCACGTAGGGATGGTCGCCGCCGTGGGTGCACATGATGGTGGTCCATCCCTGCACGGCCCGGGGCAGCGTGGCATCGTAATACTGCAATTCGTTCATCCGCTCGAAGTCGAACTTCACCGAGCCCTTGGTGCCGTTGATCTCGATGTTGTTGCGGTTTTGGTTGCCGGTGGCCTGGCGGGCGGCCTCGAAGCTGGCCACGGCGCCGCCGGAGAAGCGGGCCAGGAACAGCACGGTGTCGTCGACCGTCACTTTGCCCTTGCCCCCGCCGCCAGGCAGCGTCCGCTCCTTGATGAACGTCTCGGCGATGGCCCCGGCGACTTCCGTGATCTCCTGGCCGGTGACGAAGCGGGTCATGTCGACGATGTGGGCGTTGAGGTCGCCGTGGGCGCCGGAGCCGGCCAGACTCTTGTCGAATCGCCACAGCAGGGGCACGGCGTCGCCGGCCCAATCCTGCAAGTAGGACGCACGGACATGGCGGATTTCCCCGAGTTTACCCGCCTTCACCAGTTGATAGGCCACGCCGATGGCCGGGCAGCGGCGATAGTTAAACCAGACGAAGGTCTTCACCTTGGCTTTCTTGGCCGCCTCGACCATCGCCCGGGCGTCGGCCAGCGTGCCGGCGATCGGCTTCTCGCAGGCGCAGGGCTTGCCGGCGGCGATGGCCGCCTGGGCGACCGGGGCGTGCATGTAGTTGGGCGTCACCACGTCCACTAGTCCGATCTCTGGCGAGCGGGCTACCTTTTCCCAGTCGCTGGAGGCATGTTGCCAGCCCCAGTTGTCGGCAAAACTCTGGGGATTTTCTTCCTTCTGCCCAAAGACCGTGTGCATTACGGGCTGCAACGTGGGCTTGAAGAACTTGGCCACCTGCCCCCAGGCGTTGGAGTGCGACCGCCCCATGAAACCCTGCCCAATCAGGGCGACGTTGATCTTAGCCATGTTGGACTCCTTGGTGCGATTCCCCGCCGACGCTCGAGGGACGCTTTCCAGGGAAAAGCCCCCTCGATAGTTTGCATGGAGGGCGTTTATATCCGATTCCTTGTCTTTTGCAAGGGGCCGGAAAGCAGAAAATCTCCGCCAGGCCGTTTTCCCCGGCGACGCCGTAGGGGACAGTCCCGGGACAGGCTTCCGACCTGCGGCCGACGCAGCAAGCCGGTAGGGTGGGACCAACGGAGCGAGGTTCCACCATCTTCCGGGTGAATTGTGGTGGGACTTTGTCCCACCCTACCCTTGAAAATGACCTATCCCGGGCAAAAACCGCAAAGAATCGTCTGGCACTCCGGCCCGAGAGGCGGTACGATGCACGTAGCGGCGAGTGGGAAGAGGAGTGAGGTCAAGGGCAATCGGAATTCAGAATAGGAGAGTTTCTCATGTCGAACACGTGGCTATGGAAACACGCCCGGCTGGCGTGGCTGGGGTTGGGACTGCTGGTGGGATTTTCGGCGGCGGGGGTCTGGCCCAACACGCCGTTGCGGGCCGTGGCCACCGACCGCGTTGACACCTTCGCCATGGCGACGGTGCCGTTGGACGACTCGGTGGAGGCGGTCTGCTTCCTCGATTTCCTCACCGGCAACCTCCGCGCGATGGCGCTGTCCAAGCTCACCGGCCAGTTCCAGTACGCTTTCGCTTATAACGTGAACAAGGACCTGAAGGTCGATCCGGCGAAAAACCCGCGCTACATGATGGTCAGCGGCATCGCCGACCTGCGGCATACGGGGGGATCACAACGGGCGCCGAGCAAGGCGATTGTCTACGTGGCCGAGATCACCAGCGGCAACGTGGCGGCCTACTGCGTGCCCTGGTCGCCCGCCGCCCGCAGCACCGGCCAGGCGATCCCGGGCCAGTTCTTCATTAAATTGGACGTCACCAAGTTCCGTTCGACGACCGGCCATGGCGCCCTCAACGGCGGCGTTGGCGGCGTTGGCGGCGGCGAAGATAAGTGATCGCGGGCCGTGGGCGCTGCCGTAGTGCTTCACCAAAATGGGATCTTATGATTAACGGTGCCACTGCTGGCTTGTCCAGCAGTGTTGCGCCCAGCGGTGGTGCGACACTGCTGGACAAGCCAGCAGTGGCACCCATCGCTGCGGGGGACACGGCGGCCGGGGCCGCCAGGGCCAAGCCATGCAAATCACCGTCAACGACGAGCCCCGGCAGGCGCCTGAGCAAATCACCGTCGCCGGGCTGCTCGACGAGTTGGGCCTGGGCGACAAGCCGGTGGCCGTGGAAGTGAACCTTCAGTTGGTGCCCCGGCAGCGCCATGCCCAGCAGCGGTTGGCCGCCGGCGATAAGGTCGAGATCGTCACGCTGGTGGGAGGAGGGTAGCGCGATGTCGGACACGCCCCAGGCCGGCGATGGCCTGTGCATCGGCTCCCACGTCTTTTCCAGCCGCCTGATCGTGGGCACGGGCAAGTACGCCAGTTTCGAGCTGATGCGCCAGGCGCTGGACATCTCGGCCGCCGAGTGCGTCACGGTGGCGGTGCGCCGCGAGCGTCTGATCGACGCCTCGGGAAAGAACATTCTCGACTACATCGACAGGACCCGCTACACGATTTTGCCCAACACGGCCGGCTGTTTCACCGCCGAAGACGCCGTCCGCGTCGCCCACCTGGGCCGCGAGATCCTTACCCAGATGAACCATCCCGGCGCCGACTGGGTCAAGCTGGAAGTGCTCGGCGACGCCAAGACGCTGTGGCCCGATCCGCTGGCCACGCTGCAGGCCACCGAGAAGCTGGTGGCCGCCGGCTTTCAAGTGCTCGTCTACACCGGCGACGATCCGGTGATCGCCCGGCGGCTGAAAGAGGCCGGCGCCACGGCCGTGATGCCGGCCGGCAGCCCCATCGGCTCCGGGCAGGGAGTCCTCAATCCCAACGCCATCCGCATCTGCCTGGAGTATCTCAAGGACGGCGATCCGCACTATCCGGTGATCGTGGATGCGGGCGTGGGCACCGCCAGCGACGTGACCACCGCCATGGAACTGGGCGTCGACGGCGTGTTGCTCAACACGGGCATCGCCCAGGCCACGGACCCCTTGCAGATGGCCCGCGCCATGCGCTTGGCCTGCGAGGCGGGCCGGGCGGCTTACCTGGCCGGGCGCATTCCCAAGAAGCTCTACGCCACCGCCAGCAGTCCGGCGGAGGGCCAGATTGCCGCCGCCGCGCCGGCCAAGTAAAATGATGGTTGGCGGGGACTGGTCCATTTTCGCGGCGAACACGCCTGCTTGTAAGGCGACGCCGTCCGCGCCGCGAAAATCGGGACAGTCCCCTGTGAACCGGGGAGAGAGCACCATGACACTCCGCATTTTGGCTGCCGCGCTGGCGATGGCGGTGACGACCGCTCTGGCCGGGGCCTTGCCGGCCGCCGCGAAATCGGATGCTCCCCCCGACGCCTCGCCGGCCGAGGTCAAGCGGCTGGAGGGCGAGTTTCGCGGCGCCCTCAAGGAGCCGGAAAAACGCGCCGAGATCGTGCAAAGCGCAATCCAAGCCGGCCCGGCCGCGGCCGCCGGCGTCATGTCGGTGATTCAGCACGAGTTGCGTCCCGAGGTGACACGCTACACCACGAAGTTCTCCCGCGAGGCCGCCGCGCTGGCGCAGAAACGCAGCAGCGGCGTGCGCCGGGAAGAAGTCTCGAAATTGCGGGGGACCGTGCTGGGCCTGAGCAAGCTGGGGCCCGACTTCACCCACCAGACCATCGTCGCCAAGGGCGACCCGGCCATGAAACGGCTGCGCAGATGTTCGTCGTCAGTCGCACGGAGGTGCTCGATGCGACGCCCGCCTTGCAGACGGACCGCCGCACGCTGATCGAGTCCTCGGCGCTGTGGGAGCAATGTGCCACCTGCGTCTACAATCACATGAAGGACGACGCCCAGAAACCCCGGCAAGCGCCCAGCTTCGAGAGGTATCTGCAAGGCGAGGAGGAGTTGGCGGCCTTGCTGGCGGGGGCCGTCGATACCGCCACGCGCAATACGCTGACGAGCAACGCCGGGCTGGCCGCGAAATTGGACCACGAGGAAGCCAGCGCCATTCTGGCCTTGAACATCACCCGCATGTTGCTGGGACTGCCGGCGCTGGCCATCGACCTGAAGTTGTGCGACGCCGCTCGCGACGATGCCCAGGACATGGAGAAGCTGAAGTTCTTCGCGCACGAATCGCCCGTGGAAGGCAAAAAAACGCCCTGGGACCGCGCCCGGCGGATGGGCACCTCCGCCTCGGCCGAAAATATCTTCTGCGGTTGCCAAGACGGCCCATCGGCCAACCTGGGGTGGTTTCATAGCCCCGGGCACCACGTCAACATGCTGGCCGCGCATCACCGGGTGGGCATCGGCCGGGCCGGCGGCTACTTTGTCGAGATGTTCGGCGACTAATCCGCATTTCTCACAAACATGTAGGGTGGGTCGAGCAAACCACAAACTTGGTGGGACTTCGGTCGCTCGCCGGACGTTGATTTGCCCGCAACCTGGAATTCAAGCGAGATGCGGTTTGCGAAGGCCCACCAGAAGTCGCGCGAACCTTGTCCCACCCTACGAAATGCGGGCTAGCTAGGTCATAATAAACCGCCCATTTTTCCCGTCCTACGGTCTTTATCCCGCCACCGCCAGCCCATCGAATCGGTCTTTCAGCAGGAAGGGAGATTCCGTCAGAAGCGCCTACGAATCCTCATCTAGACCTGGGGGCGGAAGGCGATATGATAGAGGTTGGGAAAAACAAGCGAACTAAGGGATTTTCGGGGACTTCCGATGCGGTTTTATCAATTCGTGTTAAGAAACGTCTTCCGCCGCCGCGTGCGTTCGGCACTGACGATCATCGGCGTGGCGGTGGCCCTCGGGGCGGTGGTCTCCCTGGTGGGGATTTCCGACGGATTCAAGAAGTCGTTCGTGAGCATGTACCAGCAAAACGACGTCGACCTGATCGTCTCGGACCCGACCGTGCTCAATCCCCTGATGGGTAGTATGCCGGAGGAGATGAACGCGAAGATCCGCGGGCTGGACGGCGTTGCGGGGGTAGCTGCGGGATTGGTCGACGTGGTCTCGTTCGAGGACAAGGGGTTATTCAACATCATCGTCCAGGGCTGGGCGCCCGACTCGTTCATGTTCGAGGAGATCCGCCGCAAGATCGTCGATCCGCCGGCGTTGGCGGAAAAAGACCAGCAACCGGCCGAGGGCGCGCCGCAAGGGATCCTGCCCGAGTTGCTGAAGAGCAAGAAGGGGGTGCTGGTGGAAAAGAGCCTGGCCGATGCCCTGGGCAAAAAGGCCGGCGACACCGTGACGCTGTTCGACAACTACGAGTTCAAGGTAGTCGGCATCTATCAGACGAACTCCAGCTTCGAAAAGAACAACATCATCATGATGCTGGACCAATTGCAGAAACTCGACAGCAAGCAGGGAAAGATCACCGGCTGCACGGTCCGGCTCAAGCCCGACGTGCGCGTCGACGAGGCCCGCCGCAAGGAAATCAGCCGCACGATCGAACACGACTTCGCCGCAGAGTTCCATCGCAAGGGCAAGATCCAGGCCAAGCCGCCCAGTGAATACTCCCTGGTGCTCTTGCAACTTGCCACCGGCATGGCTTGGATCACTTCCTTCGTGGCCGTCGTCATCGGCGCCATCGGCATGCTCAACACCATGGTCATGTCGGTCTTCGAGCGCACCCGCGAGATCGGCATCCTGCGGGCGATCGGCTGGCGCCCCGGACGCATCATGCGGATGATCCTCATGGAGTCGATCATTCTCAGCCTGGCCGGCGGCATGCTCGGCACCATGGGCGCCGTGACCTTAACCTTCTGCCTCAGCAGGCTGCCCTCCACGAACATGATCGGCAGCACCACTTCACCCACCGTCATCCTCGAGGGATTCGCCATCGCCCTGGTCGTCGGACTCCTCGGGGCCGCCTATCCGGCCTACCGTGGCGCTCGGCTGATGCCGACGGAGGCCATCCGCCATGAGTAACATCCTTCCCATGTATACCAACTCCGCTCTCTTACGGACCGAACACCTCACCAAGCTCTACCCCAACGGGCAGGTCAGCGCGCTGATCGACGTAAGCCTGGAAATCCATCGCGGCGAATACGTCTCCATCATGGGGCCCAGCGGCAGCGGCAAATCGACGCTGCTGAACCTGCTGGGCGCCCTGGACGCGCCCACCTCCGGCGAAATCTACTTCGAAGGCCAGCCGCTTTCGACCATCCCCAACCTCGACCGGCTGCGGGCGCAGAAAGTGGGCTTTATCTTCCAGTCCTTCTACCTGCTGCCCGTGCTCACGGCGCTGGAGAACGTCCAGGTGCCCATGTTCGAGGGGAGCCGGCTGGCGGCATCCGCCCGCATCAAGAAGGCCGCCAACTTGCTGGCCATCGTCGGCCTGGAGCACCGCGTCAACCACTTGCCCGAGCAGCTTTCCGTGGGCGAGCGGCAGCGGGTGGCCATCGCCCGAGGCGCTGGCCAACGACCCGGTCCTGCTGTTGGCCGACGAGCCCACCGGCAACCTCGACTCGAAGTCGGCCATCGGCATCTTCGAGTTGATCGAGCAGCTCCACCGCGAGCGCGGCATGACGGTGGTGATGATCACGCATGACGACGCCTTGGGCCAGCGTGCCGAGCGGACGGTGCGGATCGCGGACGGACGGCTGAAGTCGGACACCCGGCACGCAGCGACGCCGCCGGCCCCCGCCGCCAGCCACAGCACCGTGGCCCCGCCGCTGCCTTCGGTGACCAGCGTGCCGGTGTCGAATCTGGGCGGCGGCTCCCGCGCCGGCCGGCCCAAGAGCGTCCTGCCGCCGTTCGCGGTGCAGTAGGAACAGGGACCAGGGGCCGGGGGCCGGGGACCGGGGGGGAGCACACCGCCGCGCCTCTTGCCTTGGTCTACGGGACGTGCTACAATGGTATAACGATGGCGAGGTCTAGTTCCCGGCGGAGACGGCGCGATGTTGACCAAGAAGTTGAGCAAGCACGGCAACAGCCTGGCCCTGGTGATCGACCGCCCCATCCTGGAGCTGCTGGGGATCGACGAGGGGACCACGTTGGACATATCGACGGATGGCCGGGCGCTGGTGGTGGCGCCGGCGCACGACAAGCGGCGCGGCAAGCGATTCGACGACGCCTTGACCGCGTGCAACCGGCAGTACGGCAAGGCGCTCAAGCGGCTCGCGGAGTAACGCCGTGGAGCCAGTGTTTCTCACGATCGACGAGATCGTTGCCATCCATCGGGATCAGATTGCACGCTACGGCGGATCGGAAGGCGTGCGCGACTGGGGCCTGTTGCAATCGGCGATTGCCGTGCCTGCCGCCAGCTTCGGCGGCCAGTTCCTTCACGGCGATCTGTGCGAAATGGCGGCGGCCTGCTTGTTCCATATCGTCCGGAACCATCCGTTCATCGACGGCAACAAGCGCGTGGGCGCGGCAGCCGCCTACGTCTTCCTTGCCATGAACGACGTGCGGCTGACGGCCGGCGACGACGCGTACTTCGACCTGGTGTTCTCCGTTGCTTGCGGCCAAACGCCGAAGTCGGTTGTGGCGGATTTCTTCCGCGCGAACACGGTCCCGGCTTGACCGCCGGGTGCCCCCTTTTCCGACCGACTTCCTGCTCCGCTGCTACGGTGCCTTGATGTCGTAGGCGTACAGGCAGTTGCCGTAGCGGAGGTAGAGGCGGCCGCCGCAGACCACCGGATGCGCCCAACTGGGGTCGTTGCCAACCGGGGGAACCTGGAACTGGCTGACGACTTCGTGCCGCTTCGGCGTCGCCGGCACCAGTCCCGCCTTGCCCTTCTCGCTGTACGTATAGAGCATTCCCTCGGCGCAGGTCAGCGAGCCCTTGCCCACGCCGGGCTCGCGGTACATCGTCTTGCCGCTCTGCCAGTCGAGGCAAACCCACGCCTCTCGGCCGCCTTTGAAGGCCGCCCCGTACAGATAGCCGTCCAGCAGCACAACGCCGCCGTGATGGTTGTCGAGGTCTTCGTTTTTCCACACTTGCTCGACCGTGGCCTTCTTGCCGCTGACGCTGAGCTTGACCAGCTCGGAGCCGGAGCCGTAGCCCGAGCTGATGAAGATGCGGCCGTCGTGGAAGATCGGCATGAGGGCGTTGACGTCGAAGCGGGTTTCGTGCGGATACTGGAACAGCAGGGCCCCGTTGTCGGCGTCGACGCCGATCAGGGCCTTGGCGTTCATCGTCAGCACGATCCGCAGCCCGCCGTACTCGATCAAGGCGGGCGAGGCGTACCCGGTCGCTGCGCCGTCGGCGGTGGGCGATTTCCAGGCCACCTGGCCGGTCGCCTTGTTCAGGGCCACCACGGCGGTCTGCGGCCCGCCCGGACAGCAGATCACGTGCGTGCCGTCGATCAGGGGCGACTCGGCCAGTGCCCACCTGATGTTCGGGGCGTCGAATTTCTTCAGGATGTTCAAGTGCCAAACCGGCTTGCCGTCCTTGGCCTTCCAACAAGCGAGCTGGCCCAACGGGCTTTCGTCGTAGAGCCGATCGCCGTCGACGGTGGGCGTGGAGCGGACGCCGGGATGGCTCGTGCTCCAGGCCTTGCCGTTGGGGGCCTTCCAAAGGGTCTTGCCGTCCAAATCGAGTGCCAGCACGACCGTCTTCCCGTCGATGTTGCCGCTGGTGTAGATGCGGCCGCCGGCCAAGGAAACCGAGGCGAAGCCGTCGCCGATGTCCTGGGCGGTCCAAAGGAGTTTCGGGCCGTCCGCCGGCCATTTGGTCAACAGCCCGGTGTCGGGCGAGATATTGTCGCCGTTGGGGCCGTTGAACCGCGGCCAGAACGGCTGCTTGGCCGCTTCGAGCCGGCCGGCCAGGGCCATACTACCCAGCAGAACCACAGCGATCAACAAATTGGCCAATCGACGAGTTAGTCGCATCGCAGGACCTCCCTAGTAGAACCTTGGCATCCACGGCGCCGGCGCAGCTCCCGGGAGCATAGTCTACCCGGCGGTCCCGCCGCCGTCCATGGCCGCCCCCCCCGGCCCCTGGCCCCTGCTTTTTACCGCACCATCGTCCTGAGCAGGTCTTGGAAGGTTCGGCCGTTTTGGACGAGAAAGGAGCCCCGTAAACGGGGCTGACATCGGGAACCGGCGCCCTCGTTATCGCAACCTGGCGTAAACGCCAGGCCGAATACCGCCTGCGGCGGGAATGCCCGTAAACGGGCATACTTCCCGGTGTCCCTAAGTTTTCGCCGCACCAGGGGATGTGTATAACGACGAGGGACAGTCCCCAGGTTCCTCCCCCCTGGTCCCCGGCCCCTGGTCCCCGGCCCCTGCCCTTTACCGCACCATCGTCTTGAGCAGGTCTTGGAACGAGAACGTGGCCTTGAAGCGCTGATCGAGCTGCTTGGCCCGGGCCCGCAAGGCGGCAAATTCTTCCCGCGTCGCCGATAACGACGCCAAGACGATGATGTTCGTGTCGGCGGTGTGGAAGACATAGGTCTGGCTGAAGGCGGCGCGGATGGTCCGCAGGTCGGCGTCGACGGTCTGGTGCGGGTTGACGTTGAAGACCACCACCCCACGGTCGGTCAACCGTTTCTGCACCTCCTTGTAGAACTGCTCGGTCTTCATGGCCAGCGGCTTGCCCGTCGAATCGGTATCCGCCGAGGGTTTCAAGAAGGCGTCCATGAAGATGACGTCATAGCGTTTCTCGGTGTGCTGGAGGTAGCGGATGCCGTCGGCGGTAATGATGTTGACCTTGCCGCCGCTGCGGATGTCGAAGTAGCGGTCGGCGACTTGCACCACGACCGGATCGATCTCCAAGGCATCGACCTTGACGTCGGGGTCGTAGTGCTTGAGGAAGTGGACCATGGCGCCGCCGCCCAGCCCGACGATCAACACCTGCTCTTGCCGCGGCCGCAGCAGGTAGCTGGCGAACATGGTGCGGGCGTAGGAATGCAGCAGTTCGTAGGGCTTCTTGAGGTTGACCATCGACTGGATGGCTTCCTCCCCGTTGTCGCGGACGAACAACAGCGTCTGCACGCTCCCCTGTTTGCGGACGCGAATGTGGGAATACGCCGACTGCTTGTCGAACTCGACGACGCCCAGCCCCCGGGACGTGTGGCCGGCGGCGGCGCTGGCCGGCCGCGGCGCGGCAAGCGCACCAGGGCAGCAAGCAGCATCGCGGCCCTCGCCGCCGACCTTCGCCGGAGCATTTGTAGGGTGGGTCGAGGGGCGCCATGCGAAGCATGGTCCCGAGCCCCACCAGTTGAAATTCGGCCATTTTCTGGTGGGGCTCGCCGACCAACGCTTCGCGTCGGTGCCCGTCGACTCACCCTGCGGTTGTTTTCCACGTCCTTACGTCCCCGGTTCCCACACTTACAGGCCGATGCCGTGGCTGGGCGCCGGCGGCGTAGCGGCAGGGGCCGACTGGCCCGGATTTTGGGCCACCACCGGCGGCGGTGCCGGCGCGTCGCCCGGCGTGGGCGGACGCTCGCCGTGCAGCCGATACAGCGGCAGGTAGCGATAGTAGACTTCCAGCGTCAGCGTCGACATGGCGGTGGTGACGATCCGGCCGCCCTTTCCGCTCCAGTTGTCCGGGGCGGGGCGTTCCGGGTCCCAACTGCCCATCGCGCAGCCGTCTTTGCACTGGCTTTCGATGAGCGTGTGCCGCATGGCGCGGTTCCACTGGTCCCACTCCGGCCCGCCCCGGTTGAACATCACCTGCGTGGCGTAGTACCAGTAATAGGTGTCGCGCAGGGCGTTGTCGGAGCTTTCCGGCGGATGGGTGCGGAGGAACTCCTTGCCCTCGAGGATGTCCGCCGCGTCGGGCTCGGCGCCCAGGTATTGGCGGCAGAGCAGGCCCACGGCGGTCATCGACGTGGTGTACTCGCGATAGGGCTGATAGGCGAACAGTCCGTGGTGTTCTCCCTTGGCGACGCGTGCCAGCCAGAACTTGCAGTGGTCCAGGTTGAAGGAGCTGACGGCCAGGCCCGCCATCTGGGCGCTCTTCAGCGCCATCACCTGCCAGCCGAAGACGGAGGTATCGCCGTCTTGCGACTGGAAGTCGTAGCGCCAACTGCCGGCGTCCCGGTTCTGCGCCCGCTCGATGTAGCCCACGGCGGCCTGGGCGGGGTTGCCGACTTTGGGGTCTTTGGTCATGCCGTAGGCTTCGCACAGGGCGATGGTGGCCAGGCCGTGGGAGTACATGGGCTGTTCGGCGCCGGCGGACAGGTCGCCGTCGGACGTCTGCCGCTTGATGAGCCAGAAGACGGCCCGCTGCACGGCGTCGCGATAGGGGCCGTCGGTTTTGTGGGTTTGTCCGGCGGCCAGGAAGCAGAGCAGCGCCAGGGCGGTAGCGCCGGCGTCGGCGCGGATGTTGCTGGCGCCCGCGCATTCGCGTCCCTTGCAATGGTGGGCGAAGTGGGAGAGGCTCCAACTGCCGCCGCTCTCCTGGTGGCGATAGAACCAGTTCAGTGCCGCGGCGATGGCGAGATCGCCCTGCTTGGTCGCGGAGCCGCCGATCATCGCCAAGCGGTGTCCGCTGGGGTCGCGGTTGCCGAAGCCGTCCTCGGGCCCGCCGCTGCCGGGGTGGGTGCCCGTGCCGATGCCGGCGCCGACGCCGCCGAGGCCCAGGACGTGGGTGCCGCGGCCCCAGGCGGCGACACTGAAGCCGCCCAGGCCGCCGAGGTTGGGTTCCTTGCTCTCTTGCTTCGTGCCCCCGCCCGCCTTCCGAAAGACCTCCGAGGCGTCGTAATAAATCTCCGTCTGCGCCGCCGGCCGCATGACCAGCACTTGCGAATTCAACTCGCTCGTCTCCAGCGGCGCCTCGCCGAGGTGGAAGTCCTTCAGGTCGGGCAACTCGGCCGGCTCGGTCGCCGGCGTGGTGAAGGACAGCCCCTCGCCGCGGTCGGCCGTGATCAGCTTCATGGGCACCAGCAGCAGGCAGAGCATGGCCAGGAAATGCAGCACCGCGCTGCCCGCATACCAGCACCCCTCGGTCCGCGCCCAGTCCTTGAGCCCGGCGAGCATTTCTGCCCGGGGCGAAAGACCGATGCCGCGCACCGCGTTCCAGATGCGGACCATGCTCGTGCCTCAGCGGTTCCGGAGAAGAGAACTCCCGCCCGCGCGCAATGCCCTTGGTGCGGCGGGAAGTCTATCCCCCAGTATGATTCTCCTGGTCGATGCCGGCAAGTCGCGGACCTGGCCGGCCTGCGCGCGTAACCACTCTATTGTGGCATTTTACGCCGCCGTTGGCATCCGCGCCGCCGAATTTTCCGGCCCGGCATCCTCCTATCGGGGAGGATGGCATCAGCGGAGGACGGGCAGCGCCCAGCCGGCACCCGGAGGGTACCCGGGTCCATTTTTCGGCCGAACGGCGTTGCGTTGGCCAACCAGTCGTTGGCCGAAAACATGGACCTGTCCCCTTTGGCGGCGTTCTCGCGTGGCGCCGGGGGACAGTCCCATTTTCGCTGACACGAAAATCGGGACAGTCCCCGCGCCGCGAAACTTGGGACAATCCCCCGCCGGCCGCTCAGTCCGACTTGCGGACCTCGTGGACGATGTCGCGAAGTTCGTCGATCGAGATGTCTTCCAGCCGCTTGCCGCGCTGGTCGAGCTGCTCGTTGATCTTCACGGCCGTCTCCTGCATGACGGCATGGGTCTGTTGGCTGCCGCCGCAAAGGAGGAAGTTGCTTCCCCGGGTGATGCGGGTCTGCCCGTCCTGGTGATCGAAGGCCAACCCGAGCAGGGCGGCCGATTTCTGCTCTGTGCGTGCTGCTTTCACGACTTGCGACGGAGAAATTGCTTGAGCATGTCGGCGGCCGCCTCGCGACTGGTCTCGGCGGTCAGCTTCTTCGCCTGCACTTCGGGCCCCAAAAACGGCGGCGGCTTGCCCGGCTTCGCTTCCTTCTCGACCGGCGCCGCCGGCTGCGGCGGCTGCTGGGACGTCGCCTGCGCGGCGGGGGCCGGCAGCGGGCGAGTGTCGCCGAGGTGGCCATTCGGGCCGCTTTCCGCCGCGTCGTCCTCGTCCTCCAACCAGTCGCTGACGTCCACCTCCTCGCCGGAGGCCGTCTCGACCGTTCGCGCCAAGGCCTCCTGCACGTTGCGGACCTTGGGTTTCCTTTTTCCACTGACGCTGACGGTCAACTGGACCTCGAACTCCAGCGGACCGACCTGCAAGTGGTCGCCGGCCTTCAATTCCTGTTCGGCGGTGAGTCGCTGGCCGTTCAGGAAGGTGCCGTTGCTGCTGCCCAAATCGCGGACAGCCGCCAGGCCTTCGCCCGTGCGGATTACGCAGTGGTGGCGGCTGATCCGCCGCTTTGCGCCCGCAACTGGCACCCTTCCGCCCGGCCGATCAAGAACTCCGGCCCGGAAACCGCGATGGCTTGCCCGGGGTGTTTCCCGCCGACGGTAATGAGTTTGACTTCCATAGCCGCACCGGTAAGTTACCCGAGGTTGTCCCCCTCTAGTTCAATAATACCCGCGATCACCATCAAATATCAATGTAACAAGGATTTCTCCCCAAGTCAAAGGGACTATTGCCCCCGCTGTTGGGTCACGGCGGAAGGCAGCCGGAGGCGTTAGCCTCCAGATCGGAGGGCGAAAGAGATGCCGGGCAGGCGGTTTGGCAGCCGCGGTATCGTTAGCCGACGGCCGCCCCGATCAGGCGGATGCCATGGAAAAGCAGGGCAAAGACGCCGATGCCCGCCAGGATCGCCTCGATTCGCTCAGCCCGGCTGTCCGGCAGCGGCAGCGTGATCGGCAACGGCAACGGCGTCGCCGCCGCAGGCTGGGCCGCGGCGAAGGCAGGCGCCGCCGGGGGTGGCTCAGCCTGGCGATCGACCGCCGCTGGGGCAGGCGCCGAGGGCGGCGGCGGGCAGAATTTCGGCGGCGCCGGCTCCTGCGTGGCCAAAGCCGCCGGCAACGCCCCGTGCGCAATCGGCGACCCCTGCCGGGCAACCATCGCCGGATTGACCGGAAGCCGCTGGAAGTCGCCGCCCACGGCGGCCACGAAGAGCCGCACGCGGCCACAGTAGCTCCCCATCGTGTACTGGCCCGTCAGAAAACTGTCGTTGGAGCCGAAGAGCACGCCGGCCAGTTCGCCGCGGGCATTGAAGATCGGGCCGCCGGAGTCGCCCTGCCGGGCGGCAACGTTCACTTCCACGATCTCACTGGGATTGTTTCCCCCCGGCGAAAGATACTCGGTGCAATATCCGGAGATCGCCCGATACGAATCCCGTCCGTAGCCGGCGATGGTCAGCACTTCGCCCGGCCGCGCGGGCGCCGCCGACAGCCAGACGGGCGGGACGTTGGGGCGCCAGATGGCCAGCGCGGCCAGGTCCCAGGTGTGGTCGGTCTTCAGCACCACCGCGCCGGAGCTGAAGCCGTCGGGAAAGGAGACCAGGATGGTGCCGGCGGTGTCGCGAACGACATGCCAATTGGTGATGACCAGGCCGTGCGTCTGGTTGACGGCCACCAGCACGCCGGAGCCCAGCGAAGCGCCCTCGCGGTCGATGCTGGTCACGCGCACCACGGCCGGATGCGGGGTTTGTGCCGGCGCCGACGAGAACGACGGCCAGCCCACCGCGGTGGAAGCCGCGCCAAGCACGATCAACATCGCCGGCAGGCGTTTCATTGCGGTGGCAACCTGTCCTGGGGAAGGCGGGGAAGATGCCGTCTTCTTGTTTGTCGGGCGTCTGGCCGCAGAAGTAGAGCATCCAGCCGCGCGGCGGCACGGGCCGCTCAGCGCTCAGCGCGCGGAACATTCGGCAGAGCAGGAAAAAGAGGTAGAAGTGAAGGGGGAAGGAGATTAAGGATGAAGGATGAAGGATAAAGGATGAACAAGGCAACGAGCCGGTGGCGTCAGCCACCGGATATCGTGGAAGGCGGAAGGGGGAGGGAGATTCAAGGATAAAGGATGAGCAAGGCAACGAGCCGGTGGCGTCAGCCACCGGATATCGTGGAAGGCGGAAGGGGGAGGGCGGCGAAACCGCAAACGACGGACCTCCCCACTCCCTAAATCCCTAAATCCCTAATTCCCTAATTCGTCGCCTTGGCCAGGGTAAGCGTCATGTCGACGCGCGACGCCGTGCGGTCCTTGGGGTTGATGTGGAGAAACACGAAGTGGACCGTATCGCCCGGCTTGATCCGGTCCAACAACAGCCCCAGGTGGTCCATGTCGCGGGGCCGGATGTTGTTGACGCGGGCCAGGATGTCTCCGCGCCTCGGCGGCGTCTGTAGCCTGCTGTATGGGGGGCCCTCGGCCACGCGGGTAATCATCACGCCGTGCTCAACGCGCATCGCCGTGCCTCGAACCATCTCCGGGCTGAGCGTTTGGGCCGCCATACCGAATTTCTCCCGCAGGATGGCGTCACCATTGGGCTTGGGCCGGGCGCCGAGCTTGAGCGACGCCTCCACGGGCGCGTCGGCGCGGAGCAGTTCCAAGTGCAGCACGTCGCCGGCCCTATGGTCGATCAGGGACAAGAGGAATTCGCAGCGGCCGATGATGGTGCGGCCGTCGACGACCTTGATGATGTCGCCGGGACGGATGCCGGCCGCAGCCGCCGGCGACATGGCGGCCACCTCGGCCACCGCGCAAGGCTCCTGCGGCAATTCTTGGGTGCGCAGCCCGGTGGAGATGCAGTAGAGCCGTTCCACGTCCAGCATCTCTGGCAGGGTGTGACGGATGGCGGTGGCGGAAATGCCGAAACCGATATTGGACGCTCCCGGCTGCAAGGCCGCGGTTACGCCCACGACTTCACCGAGGACGTTGAACCACGGGCCCCCGGAACTGCCCGGATTGATGGTGGCATCGGTCTGCAACAGGTTGCGCAAGGTGATGCCGGGCAGGGAGGTGGGCTGCGCTTCGCGGCCCGCGGCGCTGATGATCCCGCTCGTGCAGGTGTGTTGCAGTCCGCTGGGGTTGCTGATGACGACGATCGTCTCACCGAGGATGAAATCGCCGCTCTTGCCCAGTTGCACCGGGGTCAGTTTCCGGCCGGCCGAGACCTTCAGCAAGGCCAAGTCGTATTCCCGGGACACGCCGATCAACTCGGCCGGATATTTCCTGCCGTCGATCAGCGTCGCATGATAGGAAATCACCCTTTCCACGGCATGGGCGTTGGTGATGAAGAAACCGCTTTCATGGACGACGAAGCCGCTGCCGATGGCGATCATGCGGCGGTCCAGGGAAGGAACGCTGAAAAACTCCTCCAGCGACGGGCCGGGCACCGTGACCATCGGCCCGGTCAGATAAACCACCGAATCCTTCCAGCGGTGAAAGACCTCGACCACGGGCGTCCGCCGCGGATCGGTGGGGCTGATCATGTCCAGCTTCATCTGGCCGAGCGCCGGGCCGCCGGCCGCCCAGAGCAGCGTCGTCAGCAGGGCGTACAAACAGGTCGCGGCAGGCAATCGCATCGTGTTCTTCCTCTCCGGTTGAGGGAAAAAAAGCAGGGGCCTCACGACAGCAATCAAGTATACGCGAAATGGGGCGGCTATGCGCAGGGCCTCCCCCTGGAAACCGTCGCGATCGCGGCACATTTCCGCCGCGCACCGCGACTACGGCGGCCGTAGCCGCTACCAGTTCAGGCCGAAGCGCTCGCCGCCGGCCGCTTTGCCCAATCCGCCTTGTAGGGATTGGTCGCTGCGCCGTTTTCGTTTCGACGCGGGGGGCAGGGCGGACTGAGCGGCCTCGGCCTCTTCTTTCTCTTTCTTGGTCGGCTCCGGCTTGGAGAGGGCCTTCATGGAGAGGCTGATCCGCTGGGCCTCGGGGTTGACGGAGAGGACCAGGACCTCGACTTCGTCCCCCTCGTGGACCACGTCGCTGGCCCGCCACACGCGCTTGTGCGAAAGCTCGCTGATGTGGACCAGTCCCTCCACGCCCGGCTCCAGCTCGACGAAGGCCCCGAACTCCATGAGCTTGGTGACCTTGCCGCGCACGACGCCGTTGGCCGGATACTTGGCCGCCGCGGCGGTCCAGGGATTTTCCAGCAACTCGCGATAGGACAGGCCGATCTTGCCGGTGGCGCGATCGATCTTTTCGATCTTGACCTGGATCTTCTGCCCCTCGCTGAGCACTTCGCGGGGATGATTGACGCGATACCAGGCCAACTGGCTGACGTGCACCAGGCCGTCGACGCCGTTGCCGATTTCGACGAACGCGCCGAAGTCCATGAGTTTCCGCACCAGGCCCTCGTGGACCTGGCCCGGCTCGAGCGACTCCAGCATTTTCTGGCGGGCTTCTTCCTTTTCTCGTTCCAGCACGGCGCGGCGGCTGAGCACGAGGTTCTTTCGCAGCGGATTGGCTTCGCTGATCAGGCAGGTCATCCGCTGGCCGACGAACTGCGCCAGGTCCTCGACGCGGTAAAGCGAGATCTGGCTGACGGGAATGAAGCCGCGGATGTGGTTGACCTCGCATTCCAGGCCGCCGCTGTTGTGGCCCGTCACTTGGGCGTCGACCATCATCCCTTCGTTCAGGTCGCCCCAATCGCTGATGTCGGCGGCCGCCTCGGGAAGCCGCAAATCGTACAGGCCGTCGTCGGCGTTGAGCCGCTGCACGACCACCTCGACGGCGTCGCCCGCTTTGGGCGGCGCGGCAAACTGGTGCAAGGGCAGGCAGCCCTGCTCGCGGCCCCCCAATTCGATGAAGACCTCGTCGCGCCGCACGGCGACCACGCGTCCGGTGTGCCGCGATTCCGGCTCGAAGGCCTCTTCGCCGCCGAAGACGTCGCCGGTCCGCATCCAGGCGTCGAAGGAGCTATCGCCCAGCGCCATGTCGAGTTCGGCGTCCATGTCCAGCCCAGAGGACGACTCGTCGCCCGGCCCGGACACGGACTCGTCCTCAGCCACAGGCGGAGTAGCCGCGGCCGGCGCGGCGACCGCTTGCGGCGCACTTGGCGGCGGCGGCTCTGCTGCACGCGGCGGCGGCGGCGCCGCACTGGCCGGGGGTGCATCTTCGCTCGCTTTCGGCTCCTCGACGGGGGTCCAATCGCGCCGCCGTCGGCGCCGATAGGCCGCCGGATCGCGCTGCGAACCGATGAGGAAGGGGCGGCGCGCCGCTTCGGCCGCCTCCTGGTTGGATGGCGGCCCGGCGGCGGACTCGGCCGGGCGGAAAGGTGGCTCTTGAGGCGGCTCGTCGCCGGGGTGAGGATTTGGATCGCTGCCTGTCAATGCTGGGGCCCCCTTGCTTGGATACACGCCCAACGGCGTACGGCCGTCCAACCGGCCACGATATTCCATTCTATGTGGCCTATGGCGATTTCGCAACAGAGCGGCACCCTCGGGCGTCTGGCCTTCCCCGGCCGGTCGAATCGGGGTATCCTGAATGATGTCGGCTGCGGAAGCACCTGTAGGGTGGGTCGAGCGCAGCGAGCCCCACCAGGAAACGGCCCAATCGTGGCTGGTGGGGCTCGCGACCATGCTTCGCACGGTGCCCCTCGATCCACCCTACCCCCGGTCCGCCCTCCGCCACAGAAACTAAGTACAGTCCCCGATCCAACTTTCGCGGTCCCCCACGGATGAGTGACGTACCCCCGACGGGCGAGCCGGTCCCGCAAAATCGGCCCTTTACAATCGAGGTGGCAGAACGCGTTCGCCGCCTGCCTCCTTATCTGTTTGCCCAAATCAATCGCCTGATGTACGAAAAACGCCGCGGCGGCGACGACGTGATCGATTTGGGCATGGGAAACCCCTCCGATCCGCCCCAGGACCTGGTCGTGGAAAAGCTCGCCGAGGCCGCCCGCGACCCCAAAAATCACGGCTACAGCGAAGCCATGGGCATCCTCAGCCTGCGGCGGGAAGTGGCCGCCAAGTATTTCAAAATCCACGGCGTCCACCTCGATCCGCAGCGGGAAGTGGTCGTCTGCCTGGGGTCCAAGGAAGGCTTCAGCCATCTTTGCCTGGCCCTGGTCGGGCCCGGCGACACCGCCATCGTGCCCGCCCCCTTCTATCCGGCCCACCTCTACGCCGTCGCCTTGGCCGCCGCCAACGCCATCCTCCTGGAGGTGACCCAGCCGGAGCAACTGCTGGCCAACGTCGATTACACCTGCCGCCACATGGTGCCGCGGCCGAAGGTATGGATCCTCAATTTCCCCCACAACCCCTCGACCACCGTGGTGGAGCCGGAATTCTACGTGGAAGTAGTCAAGCTGGCGAAAAAATACGGCTTCATGGTGATCAGCGACCTGGCCTACGCCGACGTGACCTTCGACGGTTACAAGACGCCCAGTTTTCTGGCGGCGCCGGGGGCCCTGGACGTGGGCGTCGAATTGACCACCATGAGCAAGGGCTACAACATGGCGGGCTGGCGGATCGGCTTCTGCGCCGGCAACGCCGAAATGATTCGCACCCTGGCGACGATCAAGGGCTACTACGACTACGGCATGTTTCGCCCCATCCAGATTGCCGCCATCATGGCCATCCGCCATACCGATGCGGCCGTCGAGGCCCAGGCGGCCATCTACCAGCGGCGCCGCGACGTGCTCTGCGACGGCCTGGAGCGGCTCGGCTGGCCCATCACGCGGCCGAAGGCCACCATGTTCGTCTGGGCGAAGATTCCCGAGCCCTGGGCCAGCCAGATGACGTCCATCGACCTGGCCATGAAGCTGCTTCAGGAAGGGGACGTGGCCGTCAGTCCCGGCGGCGGCTTCGGCCCGGCCGGCGAGGGATACTTGCGCTGGCGCTGGTCGAAAACGAGAACCGGCTCCGCCAGGCGGTCCGGCAGATCGGCCGCTGTTTGGGATCGGGCAAGGAAGAAAAGGGATAACCCTTCACAGTTCAACACTAGGCGCAAAGCGCAAGCGAGGGGGAACGACGGCAGACCGTGGCGTAGCACACCCTCGCTCGCGGTTCGGGCTAGTGTCAACGGTTACGATCAGAAATAAGCAGGCACGCCGCCGTGGGCTCCGCGAAGAAAATCCGTCGCGCGTCTCTCCTGCCAGCCTGGCTGAAAAGGCTGGCGGCCTATCTGTGGGGACCGGGGCGGCCGCTGGCCGTGGCCGCCCTGATGATCGCCGGCCTGGCCGCCGGCACGGCCGCAGTCTGGACCGTCTACGTCTATCCGCACTATAGGGATTCCGGCCTGTATTCGGTCACCCAGGACAAAGTCGTCATTACGCCGCCCAAGCCGGAGTGGATCCGCGCCGACATCCGCGCCGAGGTGTTCCGCAACGCCAGCCTGGACGCCCCGCCGTCGAACCTGGAAGACGATCTGACGGACCGAATTCGCCGCGCCTTCCTCCAGCATCCCTGGGTGGCCAATGTCGTGCGGGTCAAACGCCGAGCGCCCGCGGGCGTGGAGATCGAACTGGTCTACCGCCGGCCGGTCTGCATGGTGGACCAGCCCGGCGGGCTGCTGCCGGTGGACGTCGAGGGCGTGCTCCTGCCCAGCGACGATTTCTCGATCATCGAGAAGAATTCCTATCCCCGCCTCAGCGGCGTGGACACGGCGCCGCGCAGCCTGGCCGGCCAGCCTTGGGGTGACGAGCGGGTGGCCGGCGGCGCGGAGATTGCCGCCGCGCTGGCGGACGTTTGGCGGCAACTGAAGCTGGAGCGGATCGTGGCGTCGCCGCGTGCGGCGTCGGCCGTCGTCGAGCCGACGTACCAGTTGCTCACCCGCGGCGGCACGCGGATCGCTTGGGGCTTGGCCCCGAGCAGCAAGGGGTCGGAAGAGATTCCGGCCGCCGAGAAGGTGGCCCGGCTCTTGCAATACGTCGCCGATCGCGGCAGTTTGGACGGTCGCGACGGTCCGCAGGAGTTGGACGTCCCGCGCCTTGCCGCCGGCACGCGGCAAACCCTGACTTGGAGACCTCCGGCCATGTCCACATCCCTCGACGAAACGCCGCACGGACCGCGCACGCGCCTGTGGAGCGTCATCGTCATCATCGCCGTGTTCTTCTTTTTCGCGGCCATCCTGTGTCCCGGCGTCCTCAGCGTCCGGGAGGCGTCCAGACGCACAAGCTGCATTGGCCAGTACAAGATCTTCGGGCTGGCGATGCACGAATACCACCAGATACACGGCTGCTTCCCGCCGGAATATCTCAGCGACCGCAGCGGGCAACCGACCCACGGTTGGCGCATGGTGTTGTTGCAACTTCAGGATGATCCCCTCTACGACCAATGCCGTTTCAACGAGCGATGGGACAGCCCGTACAACCGCGCGCTCGCCCCGGGGCTCGCGATCGGCATGTCGGGCGTCTATCCCGCTTATCACTGCCCAAGCGACGCCGATTCCGACCGGCTGGACACCAGCTACGTGATGGTCGTCGGCAAGGGCACCATCTCCGCCGGCCCCAACTCGGTCCGCATCGAAGACATTACCGACGGCACCTCGCACACGATCGGCCTGGCGGAAATGGCCGAGTCCGGCATCCCCTGGATCGAGCCGCGAGACCTGAAGTTCGACGAGATGAGCTTCAAGATCAACGATTTCCCGAACAAGTGCATTCGCAGCAGACACTCGGGCATCGCCAACGTGCTGCTGATGGACGCTTCGGTGCATTCCCTCAAACAGGACATCGATCCCAAGGTGCTCAAAGCGCTGCTCACCATCGCCGGCGGTGAGCCCATTCCCAGCATAGACTGAGCGCCAGTTGTAGGGTGGGACAAGGTTGCGCGGTTTCCGGTGGGGCTTCGCAAACCGCATCTATCTTTAATTCCAGGTTGCTGGGAAATCAACCTCCGGTGAGCGACCGAAGCCCCACCAGGTGCGCGGTTTGCTCGACCCACCCTACATGTTCGTGAGAAATGCCATCTATGGTCTCTCGCGGCAAATACTCCGCCAGCGGCGGGCGGTTTCCGCCCAGGCAAGCTCGGCGGCAAAGTGGTCGTCCGTCAGCAGCAGACCGTCGCCAGGCAACTCGCGAGGCCGCCATGACGCGGCACGCCCCGGCGCGGCCGCGCGGCCGGGCGGTTGCGGCGGCCGGTCGCGCGCCGACAAAGAGCCACCGCGGACCGACCGGGCCGCGCTCCGCCGCAGCGGCCAGCAGCGTGCAACGACCCGGGCCGAATGCCCTTGCCACGGTCTGCACAAGGCTCGCCGACCACGGACCGTCATCGCCGATGAACTGGATCACGAGCATTCCGTCGCTGCCGAGCCGGCTCCGCCAGAGCCGCATCGCCTCCAGCGTGAACAGGTGCCAAGGCAGCCGGTCCGCCGTGCAGGCATCGAGAAAAATCAGGTCATAGCGGCTCTCCTGGCGGGCAAGGACGGTGCGGGCGTCGCCCAGGACCACGTCGCCCCGGAACCCGAACTCGCGGCGGGCGATGCCCGCCACGGCCGGGTCAAGCTCGATCGATCGGCAACGGACGCCGTGCCCGGCGAGAAGCTTGGGGGCCAATCCGCCGCCCAGGCCCACCACCAGCGCGGTTTTCGTGCCCGGCCGCATCACCAGCGATAATTCCAGGAGATAGCCGAATTTGAGCGCGTCGCCCGGCGCGAGCTGCTTCGGCAGGCCCGTCTGCGGCAGGCCGTCGATCAGCAGCGTGGTGGCCAACGGGCTGGTTCGGACCTCCAACTGCCCCTGGAGCGATTCCGTGACGCGGTCTTGCTCGTGGTGTGCCCAACACCAGGCGGCCGCGGCCAGCGACACAAGCGCGAAGATTGCGGCCAGCCGGCACCGCCCGCGGACGATGGCGGGCGCCGCGGCCACGGCCAACAGGGCCGCCAGCACCAGCAACGAGCGTGCCAGCCCGAAGGCCGGGACCAACAGCAGTCCGGCGGCCAGGGCCCCGGCGATGCCGCCGCCGCTGCCGGCCGCCAACACGATCCCCGCCCAGCGGCCCGCTCGATCCTGGCCGTGGTGCAAAATCACGGGCGTCATTGTGCCCAGGGCCGCCAGCGGCACCGCTTGGACGATCGCGGCGGCCAGGATTTCGCCGGCGAGCAAGGGCTGGCTGGCCGCCCAGCGCAACAGCGGGCCGTACGTTTGCGAAAGAGCAATCAAGTACGCGGCCGTTGCGGTCAATGACCAGGCGATCACCCGCTCCGGCTGCGCGGCGTCGCTCAAGCGGCCGCCCAGCAGGCTGCCGGCCGCCAGCGCTGCCAGGGCGGTGGCCAGCAGGGCGGCCCAACTTACCGGCCCGCTGCCCAGCGCCGGAGCGATGGCCCGGGCCGCCCAGACCTCCAGGGCCAATATGGCCGCGCCGGCGACGATTGCTACCAGAACGTAATACGTCTTGGCCATGGTCCATCACCGTCGCTCAGAATCCCAGCCGGCTGCCCGGCTCCACTTCGAGGTAGCCGCAATTCCTTATGCCCTCTTTGTCCCTGAAATCGTAGAAGTAGAGCGGTTTTCCCGGCACTACCCGGTACGTCTTGCCTTGCTCGACCAGCAAGCGAGCGCGCATTTGTTGGGCGGTCATGGGGGTCCTGTCCGGGTTGAGCGTAAAGCCAAACCCGGAACCGCCGTCGTAGGGCCAGGCTGGAAAATTGCGTCCGGAACCCTCGCTGCCACCACCGTTCGGCAAGAACCGCTTGCGTGTTTCCGTCCCGCTGGAAGTCCGCGTTATAAGGTTAACTTTCATCTGCCCGTCCTTATCGACAGACAATTTCTCGATTCGCACGTTGCAGAAATCGCCGGTCATCAGCTTGGGGAAGCACGCCATCATGAGCAGCCACACGACCAGCGGCATCAGCAACAGCGTCCGCAGGCTGTACTGCCAGGGGCGGTCCGTCTCGCCCGCGGCCGGTTCATCCTGGACGGCGACCTCGCGACGCACCTGGGCAACCAGGCGAAGAATCATCACCAGCCACACGAGCCAAGCAAGGAGCCAGAAAAGGACCCAGCCGAATGGGTCATTGAACGTGACGTATTGATTCGGTGCCACGCGGCCGGAGAACAGGCATAGAGCGGTTCCAAGGGAAAGAACCAGGTACGCGATGCGGAGGTTGCCGGCCCGCCGGGCAAGCTCCGGCCGGCCGCGGGCAACGGTATACTCCGCGATCCCGCCGGCCAACCACCAGATCAAGAGGCAGTCAATCAGCAGGCGAACGCTCGGATGGACGAGCGTGTCCTCGCCGACCTGCGGGCCGCCGATCCGAACCAGGTCGGGCAACCAGACGGAGATGAGGCACCAAATCAACCCCGCCCAACTCAGCACCGCCGCCCGGCGGAACTGCCGCGAAACGGGCGCGAGTCCCGCCGCGCCCAGGGCCAGAAGGAAATAGCCCAGGAAGGCGCAGTGGAGGTTGCAGAGGGTGAGATCCAACAGCAGCAGTCCCCAAAACAGCTTGCGGAAGTGAGCCATACATCGATCCTCGATCCAGGCCCGCGCGCCGGCCGCCAAGGCTTCTATTGTACGATGGAGTTACTAGTACCGACAGGCCGTTTGCATAGTAGTGGAAAGAGGGGTTTTACAAGTCTGGGCCAGCCTGGTTATAATAGTTTCGATCTATATAACCCAGGAGACACCACCGTGCCCAACATTGCCGCCGTCCTCAAGGACGAAATCCGCCGCTTGGCGAAACGAGAGATCAAGACCGCCACCTCTACCACGAAGCAGGCCATCGTCCAATATCGCCGGGACATCGCCAAGTTGAAGCGGGAACTCCAGGAGCAGAAGCGGAAGACCGCCTTCCTCGAAGCCCAGGAGCGAAAGCGGCTGGACCAGCCGCAGGCCGCCAGCGAACGCGAGTTGAACGGCGTCAGGCATTCGGCCCGATCGGTGCGGGCGCAACGCAAGCGGCTGGGCCTGTCGGCGGCCGATTACGGCAAGCTGGTGGGCGTTTCCGGGCTGACGGTCTTCAACTGGGAGCACGGCAAGGCCCGGCCCCGGCAGGACCGGCTGGCTGCCCTGGTCGCCGTGCGGGCGATGGGACGCCGCGAGGCCCTGGCGAAGCTCGACGTCCGCAAGACCGGCGCCAAGAAGCTGGGCCGGCGCAAGCCGCGCTGAGACCATCGCGGCGGCGGAAGATTTTCCAAGGCTTGTCGGGAATGCCTGGTTTTGGTTGCGAAAAGACCCGTAGGGTGGGTCGAGCGCAGCGAGCCCCACCATCGGTTCTTCGCGGGTTCTGGTGGGGCTCGCGACCATGCTGCGCACGGTGCCCCTCGACCCACCCTACAAACCTGCCGGCGGCAATCGCCGTTTACTGCCGCGCCAGCGCCCGATCCGCCCGGCGACGGTCGACTTCCTTGAGGATGATCTTCCGCAACCGGATCTGCGAGGGCGTGACCTCGACCAACTCGTCGTCGGCAATGAACTCCAGGGACTCTTCCAAGGACATCCGCCGCGCGGGCTTCAGCAAAATGTTGCGGTCGTGGCCCACCGCCCGCATGTTCGAGAGCTTCTTCTCCTTGGTGGGATTGACGGTCATGTCGTTGGTGCGGCTGTTTTCGCCGACGATCATGCCCTCGTAGACAACGTCGCCGGGACCGACGTGCATTTCCGCCCGTTGCTGGAGGGCGTCCAGGCCGTAGGCCACGCCGCGGCCGGCGGCGTTCGAGACCAGCACGCCGGAGGCGCGCCCGGAATGTCGGCCTCCATGGGCTTGTAACGGTCGAAGCGATGGTGGATGACCGCCGTGCCCTGGGTGGCGTTCAAAAGCCGCGTCCGCAGGCCGATCAATCCCCGCGCCGGGATGGAGAAAAGCAGGTAGCGGTACTCGTTGTGCGAGGTCATCTCGACCAGTTGGCCGCGGCGCTGCCCGACCAGCTCCATGACGGCGCCGGTGCTCGACTCGGGGACCTCGACGACGAGGCTCTCGAAGGGCTCCTCGACGACGTCGCCGCGTTGGTGGAGGATAACTTGGGGTTTGCCCACCGAAAGCTCGTAGCCTTCGCGGCGCATGGTTTCGATGAGCACGGAGAGGTGGAGGATGCCGCGGCCGGCCACCGAGAACAGTTCGGTGCCGGCGATGGGCTCGACGCGGAGGGCCACGTTGCGTCTGCAGCTCGCGGTCGAGCCGCTCGCGGAGGTGGCGGCTGGTGACGAAGCGGCCTTCCTGGCCGGCCAGCGGCGAGGTGTTCACGCCGAAGGTCATTTTGAGCGTGGGCTCGTCGACCACCACCCGCGGCAGCGCCCGCGGCGACTCGGGGTCGCTGATGGTGTCGCCGATCTCGATCTTTTCCAGTCCTACCAGGGCGACGATGTCGCCGGCCTCCGCCACCGGGACCTCGATGCGGCCGAGGTCCTCGAAGACGTGGACGGAGACGATCCGCGCCGGGCTGACCTGCCCCTCGCGCTGCATCAGGACGACGTCCTGGCCGGGGCGGACCGAGCCGGAATAGATGCGCCCGACGGCGATCCGTCCCACGTAGTCGGACCAATCCAGCGTCGTCACCAGCATTTGCAGCGGGGCCTCGGGGTCGATCTCGGGGCCGGGAATCTGCTCCAGGATCATGTCCATCAGCGGCGCCACCGTGCCGCTGGTCTCGGCGGCGTCGTGCGTGGCGTAGCCGAGCTTCGCGCTGCTGAAGATGTAGGGGAAATCGGCCAGGGCGTCGGCCGCCCCCAGTTGCATGAAGAGGTCGAAGACCTCGTCGATCACCTCGTGCGGGCGGGCGTCGGGCCGATCGATCTTGTTGATCACGATCACCGGCTGCAAGCCGCACTCCAGGGCCTTGGAGAGCACGAAGCGGGTCTGCGGCATGGGGCCCTCGGCCGCATCGACCAGCACCAGCGCCCCGTCGGCCATCCGCAGCACGCGCTCGACCTCGCCGCCGAAATCGGCGTGGCCGGGCGTGTCGATGATGTTGATCTTCACGCCCTGGTAGGGGATGGCGATATTCTTGGCCAGGATGGTGATGCCGCGCTCGCGCTCCAGGTCGTTGGAGTCGAGGATCTGCTGGCCCACCAGTTGCGCTTCGCGGTAGCGGCCGCTCTGGCGCAACATGCAATCGACCAGCGACGTTTTGCCGTGGTCGACGTGGGCGATGATGGCGACGTTGCGAACGTCCTGGCGGCGTACAGGCATGTGATTGGGCGGCCGAGGCGAAACAATTCAGTTTACTCACCGCGGGGCCGGAGGTCAATGGCCGGGCGCAAGGCGGTTGGGCGTAAGGCGGCGGTGGGTCAGGTTGGCGTGCTGCCCCGCTCGTAGGCGACAATTTGATACATGGTGGGCAGAAGAACTACGGCAAGGGGCAATCCCACTACCGAGAGGGCCAATATGGTCGTCAAGACTAAGCCCATAACCCCTCCCGTGTACACGATCCGGTATGTTTTCACGATGCCCTCCAGCCTGATGACGTTATTGCGAGACACCCAACACCGGGCCATTCTAGATTCCTTCTCGGCGCTCGGTCAATCCGGCCACTAACAATCAAAGTGTCCCGATACCCGTAAGCCGCCAGCGGCGCCGATAGCTTGCCTATCGCACACGGCGGAGCCGCAAGAGGCGCTTCAACACGCCACGGACGTCTCTTGTGCCTGCGGCACCCCGATAGCGAAGCTATCGCGGCCACCCGCGAAGCTCTCGCCGGAACCCGGGCGATGTCATCTCGTGCCCTTGACGTAGATGATCGGCATCACGCCGCTGGAGGCGATGACCGAATCGTCGCGGTGCACGCCCGCGGCCACCAGGTCGTCGTCGTTGGCGAAGATGTCGTCGGTCATGCCGGCCGGGCGCGAGCTGGCGAGGAACTGGACGTGCCCGTCCTCGAAGAGCACGTTCTGCCCCCGTCCGCCGTGATTGGCGCTTTGACGGTCGGGGCGCTCTTCGCGGGGGGCGTCGGCCATGAGGGCGAAGCCGGCGCGGCCGAGGTTCTTGGTGGGCTGATAGACGCCCTGGTCGAGATAGCCGATGCAATAGCCGTAGCTGCCGCCCATTTCTTCGCGGAGATGCTGGGCGGTTTCCGCGTCCGCCCGCCTGCAGCTCGTCGATCGTGGGGATGCGGAAGCGGCCTTGATCGGCCAGGGGCGAGTCGGGGCACACCACCCGCCGCGCCTCGCTGAGCCAGCCGCCTTGCGCGAGGATGGGGGCGTAGAGTCCGGCGCCGGCCAGCTTGCCCTGCGTCGGCACCTCGGGGAAGCGGCCCTGATTGGTCTGGCTATAGGCGGCCAGCGTGGTCCCCAACTCGCGGAGGTTGTCGCGGCAGGTGGTCACGCGGGCAAGGAAGCGGCTGCTCTGAATGGCCGGCAACGCCAGCATTCCGGCCAGGAAAAAGACGGCGATCGCCACGCTGGCGTCCAGCGGCCGAATGCGGCTGGACCGGCTGGGCGGGGCGGATTGCGGACTGATCGCCGGCCGCGTCCCCCGCCGCGGCGACGGCCTGACGCTGCGCAAAGACGAACCGGCACGTCCGCTCGGCCAGCCCCGGCGGAGGGTCAAACTCGCTCCGCAACGCGGCGGGCTCGCCCAATTGCCGCCGCAACTCGACCCACTGCACGCGGTAGGACTCGTCGCTCTCCAAGCGAGCGCGGACCTGCTCCATCTCCGCGTCGTCGAGTGCCCCCAGCAGATACCCGAGCACTTGCTCTCGCACCACGTCAATCATGACCGAGCTTGATAGGAGTTAGGGCTTCACCCAGCTTCTGCACGGCGGCGTGCAAGCGGCTTTTCACGGTCCCCACGGGAATGGACAACACGTCGGCGGCCTCGCGATACTTCAATCCCTGGAAGTAAACCAGCAGGACCACTTGCCTCGTCTGCTCCGGTAACTCGTCGACCGCGCGGCGAACGGCCTCGCGCTGTTCGGACGACTGGCTTTCTTCGGCCGGCCCCCGCTCGGGGCTATCGAACAAGTCGATGAACAGCCCGGAATCGTTCTCCGCCTCGCCTCCGATCCGGCGATCCAGGCTCGCCATGCGGTGGCGGCGGCTCCGTCGCCGAAAGTCGATGGCCTGGTTGGTCGCCACGGCATACAGCCACGGCCGCAACTTCCGATCGGACTCGAACTGGTCGCATTTCAGGTGGACCTGAAGGAAGGTCTGCTGGAACACGTCGTCCGCCATCTCGGCATTGCCCAAGTAGTAGCGGAGGTATCCGTAAAGCTCCTTCTCATAGCGATGGACCAACTCTTCGAAGGCTGGGCGGTCGCCGCTATCACGGTACTTCAGCAGCAGCTTCTCGTCCGTCCAAGCCGTCCGCGGACCCGGCTCCGCATCGGAATGTCGCTTGTGTGCAATTATGCCGTTCATTTTTGATACGCACCTGTCGGCGGAAAGGTTCAGCCGGGGGCAGGAAAGCCGCCCACCTGCCAGCGGGCCGGAAACTTTGCCGATCAGTCCATTCTACGGGATCTCCTCACCCTTGTCTCCCCGCAGCCCTTCGGGACCGCGTCGGGTTCATGCAAGTCTTTTCCTTGATAGGACTTCGGTCGCCGGTCCAAGGTTCGCGGTCTTCGCCGACTCAGCCATTTTCTTGTCGGTTTGCCAACCTCCGCCAAGGTCCCGGCGACGTTGCCCATCGCAGACGGACTTGGGCCGTCCTCGACGGCTGGCTTTGTATGGGAAGCAACTGCCGTGCCCATCCGGCCGCGGCTGGCCAGGGAGCGAAATTCCCGACCCAGGCTCGCTTCCGCAAGGCGTTTTGAGGTATCGAGTTAGGCGATTTTGACGAGCATGACGATTTTGCGGGAGAAATAGGGGGACGGGCCATCCGGAGTGAAAGTTTTACTTTCCGTTACAGAGCGATCTGTCATGGCAAGGCAAAGAAGCCGCTCTACGGCCCAAAACTGTCAAAATGGCAGACTGGGGCGTTTTGCGCGTGGCCGGGGCAAAAGTACCCGTAGCGTCAACGATTTTCCCACAGGAGCGGGTCAGCGGGCGCCGTGCGGCCGGCCGCCTTCTTCTTCCGTGGCGACCTTGCCGGTCCGGCAGCGGGCTGGACCTCGTCCAGCCGCCGGCCGTTGGCCGTGTTGGCAACGCTCAACAGTGGCTCCGCGGCGCCGTCTAGGGGATCGCCCGGCGTGATCGCAGCGAGCCGCTTTTCGATCTGCTGGGCATATTGCTCGGAAAGCTCAAAACCGAGGAAATGGCGGCCGAGCTTCTTGGCCACTGCCAGCGTGGTGCCGCTGCCGGCGAAGGGATCGAGGACCAACTGGCCTTCCTGGCTGCACGCGCGGATGATCCGCCCCAGCAATTGCTCCGGCATCTGGCAGCCGTGCCAGCCCGCCCGCTCCTTGAACGTCCCGCACACGCGGGGAAAGTACCAGGTGCTTTCCTGGGGCCCGAACCCCTCGGGCAGGTCCTGGGGGCGCAGGATCCAGGTGTCGTCGGGCAAGCGGCCGGCGGGGTTCGCCCGGCGGTCGCCATAGACCAGTTGCCGCGCCGAGGGGATGCGAATGGCCTCGGAGTTGAAGGTGAACTTTTCCCGGTCCTTCACCATGTGGAAAAGATGGGCGTGGGAGCGGCTGAACTTCATTTTGCAGTTCACGCCGAAGGTGTAGTACCAGACGACCCAACTGCGGCAGAACAGGCGGTGCTCCCGCTGGAGCATGACCTTCAACTCGGCGGCGTATTCGTCGCCGATGGCCAGCCAGAAGGTGCCGTCCGGCTTGAGCACGCGGACCACCTGGGCGGTCCATTGCCGGCACCAGTCGAGGTACTTTTCGCCGTCGAGGCTCGTCCTGGTAGACGTCGTAGTCGTAGCCGATGTTGAAGGGCGGATCGGCGAAGGCCAGATCGACTGTGCCCTTGCCGAGCGACTTCATCCCGGCGATGCAATCCTGATTGTAGACGGCGTCCAGCGGCAGCATATCGCGTAATCCTCCCCTCTCCCTTCGGGAGAGGCGCCGGGGTGAGGGCATTAACGGTAGGGTGGGTCGAGCGCAGCGAGCCCCACCAACAACGATTTGGCCATTTCCTGGTGGGGCTCGCTGCGCCGACCCACCCTACTCGAATCTCCGACCTCCCGCGACAGAACCCAGTTACTTACCCAAACAGTATAACCATTTTCGGCCGCGGATGAAGAGCCTGCCGTCGGAAATGGCGGGCGAGGCCAGCGTCTCGTCGTCGAGCTGGTTTTCGGTCAGGCGGTCCAGCCGCAGGGCCGCCGAGAGGATCGTGCAGAGACCCTTGGTGTTGAGGAAATAGATGCGGCCCTCGACGGCGACCGGCGAAGCCCGGTATTCTCCCTTCAGCGGCGCCTTCCAAAGGAGCCGGCCGGTGCCGAGGTCCAGGCAGCGGGCGGCGCCGTTGTTGGTGACCAGGAACAGCGAGTCGCCCCAGGCGACCGGCGTCGAGCTGTCGGGGGTCCCTTGAGCGAGCTTCCAGGCCACGTCGCTTTTGGGGCGCTTGCCGGCTCCAGTCGGCTTGACCGCCACCAGCGCGGTGCTGCGTGCCCAGTGTGGCAAAAATCATCCCTTGGGCGACCACCGGCCCGCTGATGGTCCGACCGCCGATCAGTCCCGGCAGGTACCAGAGGCGGCGTCCGCTGGCCGGGTCGTAGGCGTCCAACATCTGGCCGCCCATGAGCACCACTTCCGTCTGCTTCTCGGTGCCGCGGAGGACGGGCGTGGTGTACGAATCGCAGCTCTCGGCGGTGGCCGTGGTCGGCCGCAGGGTCCGCCAGCGCTCATGGCCCGTCTTCTTATCGTGGGCGACGACGTAACTGGCCCTTGGCGTGACGTCCGGCAGGTCGCTGCACGAATCCTGCATGCACGCGGAAATGACGAGGTCTTCGTAGAGCACGGGGCTGTTGGCGTGCCCCCACCAGATGGAATACTCGCCGTAATCGGTCTGCAGGTTGCGGCGCCAGAGCTGCCGGCCGTCGAAGTCATAGGCCGCCAACTCGCCGTTGCCGAAATGCACGACCACCACCTCGCCGTCGGTGACCGGCGAGGGGCTGGCCAGATTCTGCGACTCGTGAAAGTGCTGGCGGCCCCGTTGCGGGGACGATTTGCAGAGATTGCCCTGGGCCGCCGGGGTGATCGAGCCTTGGGCCACCTCGCGCGTCCAGGCGATCTTGCCCGTCCGCTTGTCGATCTTCACCAGCAGCAGGCGGCGATTGTCGACGTGGCTGGTGAGGAAGACGGCGTTGCCCCAGATGGCCGGCGTGCTGTTGCCCCACTCCGGCAACTTGCATTTCCAGACGATGCCGGCCTTTTCGCTCCAGGCGACCGGCACATTGACCTCGGCGGCGGTGCCGTCGCCTGCCGGGCCGCGCCACTGCGGCCAGTTGCCGGCCCACAAGGAGGAAGCGATCATCGAGACGCCGAGGACCAGGCATGTGCGGCCGCAGTAAGAGAGCATGGAGGCAAGCGTTCGGGGTCTCAGTTGACCACTTCTGCCCCGTTGGTGGCCTGGCAAACGTACACGGCCGGCGTGTGGCCGGTCCGCTTCTCGTAGGCCGACGCCGTCTGCGCCACGAAATCGTCGGCCGCCTCGCTGCGGACGATCGCCACGGCGCAGCCGCCGAAGCCGGCCCCGGTCATGCGGGCGCCGTAACAGCCGGCCTGCGCCGAGGCGCACTCGACCATGGCGTTCAGGGCGTCGCTGGAGACCTCGTAGTCGTCGCGGAGGCTGACGTGGCTCTGGTCCATCAACTTCCCCAGCTCGGCCATGTCGCCGCGACGCATGGCCTCGACGGCGCGGAGCGTGCGATCGTCCTCGGTGATGACGTGGCGGGCACGGCGGCGGGTGGTCTCGTCCAACTCCGACTCCCGCCGCTTGAACAGCTCCGGCGTCACGTCGCGCAGCGCCTTGACGCCGAAGAACTCGGCGGCCGCCTCGCATTGGGCCCGGCGCTCGTTGTACGCCGAATCGACCAGCCCGCGGCGGGTCGATGTGTCCAGCACAACCACCGCCACCTCGGAGGGCAGCGGCGCCATCTTTGTTTCCAGCGAGCGGCAATCCAGCAGCATGGCATGGCCGGCCTGCCCGGAAGCGGAAATCATCTGGTCCATGATGCCGCAATTGACGCCGATCCACTTGTTCTCGGCGCGCTGGCCCAACTTGGCCATGACCGCCGGGTCCCAAGGCAGCCCGCCGGCGACGGCAAAGGCCCGCGCCGTGGCCATTTCCACCGCCGCCGAAGACGACAAGCCGGCGCCCAGCGGCACGTCGCCCGACAGCACGCCTTCCCAGCCGGTGAGGTTGTGGCCGGCATCGTGCAAGACCCAGGCCACGCCCTTGAGATACTCGATCCAACCGGCCTTCTGGTGGACCATGCCGTTGAGGGCGAACTCGCCCGACTCGTTGTAATCGATCGAATGGATGACCACGCGCCGATCATTTCGCGGCCGCAGGGCGATCCAGACCGCCCGGTCGATGGCCAAAGGCAAGACGAAGCCGTCGTTGTAGTCGGTGTGTTCGCCGATGAGGTTGACGCGACCGGGGGCACGGACGACCCAACGCGGCACCTGGCCGAACCGCTGGGCGAAATGCTGGGCAATCTCTTGTTTTCCTAGGGGCATAGCAGGCGTGTCCTTATCAAGGGAGGGGGGAATTCGGGACCGCGGAAGGGATAAAACGGTGTGTTCGGCAGATCGCTTGTCGGCGCAGAACCTCTTCTCGTCGAGAAATGGACCAGCCCTCAGTCCCCCCGCCGGCGCAGGGGTTCTCATTATTGGAACAATTTGTCGGGCCGCGTCAAGAGCACGAGAAGCGAGTGAACGCTTCTCCTGCGGATTTGGAGACGATACAAACAGGCGCCTAGTCTGCTGCCAGTAGAAAACCACGGGGCCGAGCGTAGGATGGCCGAACCCGCGGGCCAACGGGCACCGCTTGGGGCCATCGAGGCCGCAGGCAAAGGCGGCAGCTTCGAGGGCTCGGTCTACGTGGGCGACCAATCCGGGTCGGGCTCGGCGGAGATTTTCGCCGTGGTACCGGACTGCAAGACCTTCACCGCCTCGGCGGCGGCCTGCACGCCGGCGGCCTCGCCGTGGGCCTCGATGGTAAGCTGATAGGTCCGCGACTCGCCCGGCGCCAGCACGGCCACGCGACCCATGCGGCGCTCGAACGACTTGGCATTGGGAAAATTGATGCCCGGCTCCAGCCCGGTCACGTAGCCGTCGGCCGCGGCCTGGCAGTTCTTCCAGAGCGAGAAGCAGGGGAGTTGCTTCGTGTTGAACTTCAGGCTGACGCCGCGATCGCCGGGCGCGTTGCGCAACAGGGCTTGGGTTTGGCCTTGGGCGTCGGCGGCCAACTCGAAGTAGAGGACCGCCTCGGCCCAGCCCGGCGTCGGCGGAGCATACGTGTTCCACTGGGGGAACTCGGCCATGGCCGCCGCGTCGCGCGGGGCCAACTTCTTCACCGGCAGCAGCACTTCCGCCCCGGGCCCCAGCAAGGGCAGGCCGAAGTTGACGTGATAGAGCAGCTCCAACTCGCCCGCCTCCGCCGAAAGATTGCTGACGGTGTCGGTGATGGTCAAGCCGGGCTGGCCCACCCGAGTGGTCATCGTCGTGCTCAGCCGCAGCTTGGGCCCGAAGAGCCGCGTCTCGTCGACCGTGCCGCTGACGGTGATCTCGCCGCTGTCGCCATCCACGGTGACCTGGACCCGGTGGGCGGGGGTGTTGGCGATCCTGCCGTGGACGCCGTAGCGGAGCGCGCCGTTGGGATGGAAGTCCGGCGGGCCGTTGCTCTCCAGGCCGCAGCGGCAGAGCATCTCGTCGAAGCCCCGCAGCCAGCCGGCGCCGCCGTCGTCGGCAGCCGAGACCAGCGCCGGGTGCACCGGCCCATTGACCGGCGAGCGCCAGCCGAGTTGCAAATCGCCGAGCCGGGCCTTCCAGAGGCCCATGCCGCGGGTGGGAAGGACGACGAACTGGAAGGCGCCGTTGTTGACCTCGACCACGTCAACGCCCTTGCTCAGGCCGGTCTGCAGGGTGCGTTTGACGACGCTGTAGCCGCTGGCCGGGCCGCCCACGTTCCCCGGCCGCAACACGAGTTGATCGAGATACAGGTCCTGGTCGCGGTCGGCGATGATCCAAGTGCGTTTGGGCATGGCATGGTCCCGCCTTTTCAAGAGGTTCTGGCAATTCGGGGATCAACCCCAGTGCCGCTAAATATATCTCCCCTCTCCCTTTGGGAGAGGGGCCGGGGGTGAGGGCTGGCCACGGTTCGTCTGGGTTCCCCCTCACCCCGACCCTCTCCCGAAGGGAGAGGGGGAGTCTCCGCGGGCACGCCTTGTTAACTCCGCATGGCCTCCTTGGCCGCGGCCACGACGGCGTCGGCGGTAATGCCGAAATGCTTCAAGAGCACGCCCACCGGGGCCGAGGCGCCGAAGCCGTGCATGCCGACGAAACGGCCGCGGGGACCGAGATATCGGCACCAGCCCTGTTGGATGCCCAATTCGACCGCTACCCGCGCCGTTACGTCCGGCGGCAGCACGGCGTCGCGATAGGCGGCCGGCTGGGCGTCGAAGAGTTCCCAACTGGGCAGGCTGACCACGCGGGCCCGGATGCCTGCGGCCGACAGGCTTTCATAGGCGGCCACGCACAGCGACAGCTCGCTGCCGGTGCCGATGAGGATGACCTGGGGCTTGCCGCCGGGGGCGTCGGCCAGCACGTAACCGCCCTGCTGCGTGCCGGAGGCCGGGGCATACTTGGCGCGGTCGAGCGTGGGGAGGTTCTGCCGGCTCAGCACCAACGCGGCCGGTTGCCGGTCCAGTTGCATCACCGCCTTGTAGGCTTCGGCCACTTCGTTGGCGTCGCCCGGCCGCAGCACGACCAGGTTGGGAATCGCCCGCAACGCGGCCAGGTGCTCGATGGGCTGGTGGGTGGGGCCGTCCTCGCCCACGCCGATGGAATCGTGCGTGAAGATGTAGATGACCGGCAAGCCCATGATGGCGGCCAGCCGCATGGGCGGGCGCATGTAGTCGGTGAAGACGAAGAAGGTGGCGCCGTAAGGCCGCAGGCCGCTCAGTGCCAGGCCGTTGCAGATCGAGCCCATGGCGTGCTCGCGGATGCCGAAATGGAAGTTGCGGCCGGCGTAACTGCCGGCGAGGAAATCGCCCGTCTCGTCGAACTTCAGCAAGGTCAGGGTCGAGGGGGCCAGGTCGGCCGAGCCGCCCAGCAGCCACGGCACCCGCTTGGCCACCTCGTTGAGCACCTTGCCGGAAGACGCCCGGCTGGCCATCCCTTTGGCGTCGGCGGGAAAGGGGGTGACCTCCGCATCCCAGTCGGCCGGCAGCTTGCCGCTGAAGATGAGGCGGAGCTGCTCGGCCTCGGCCGGATACGCTTGCTGATACTTTGCGAACTTCGCCTCCCAAGCCTCGCGCAGCGACTTGCCGCGAGTGCCGATGTTTTCGCGGAAGTGGCGGCGGACCTCCTCGGGGACGAGAAACTTCTCGTCCGGCGGCCAGCCGTAGACCGCCTTGGTCAAGCGGATTTCCTCTTCCCCCAGCGGCGCGCCGTGGGCCTCGTGCGTGTTGTGCTTGTGCGGCGCGCCCCAGGCGATCACGCTGCGAACGACGATCAGCGTGGGCCGGTCGCCGGTCTGCTGGAAATCCTTGATCGCGCGGCGCAGGCCGTCAAGGTCGTTGGCGTCGGCCAGCTTGATGACGTTCCAGCCGTAGCCGGCGAACCGCGTGGCCACGTCCTCGCTGAAGCTCAGCTTGGTGTGCCCCTCGATGGTGATCGTGTTGTCGTCGTAGAGCCAGCAGAGGTTGGAGAGCTTCAGGTGGCCGGCGATCGAGGCCGCCTCGCTGCCGACGCCCTCCATCATGTCGCCGTCGCTGCAGAGGGCGTAGACGTTGAAGTCGAACAGGTCCAGCCCCGGGCGATTGTAGCGGGCGGCCAGCCAGCGGGAGGCGATGGCCATGCCGACGCTGTTGCCGATGCCTTGCCCGAGCGGCCCGGTCGTGGTCTCCACGCCGCTGGTATGGCCGTGCTCGGGATGGCCCGGACAGCGGCTGCCGAGCTGGCGAAAGCGGCGGATGTCGTCCAGCGGCACGGCCAGCTCGTCCAGCGGATTCCCCTGGGCGTCGCACTGTTTCACCTCGCTGAGGTGCAGCACGGCGTAAAGCAGCATCGAGGCGTGTCCGCAGGAGAGGACGAAGCGGTCGCGGTCGGGCCAACCGGGCCGGGCCGGATCGAGCCGCAGCACCTCGTTGTAGAGCACGTAGGCGACCGGGGCCAGGGCCATGGGCGTGCCCGGATGGCCGCTGTTGGCCGCCTGCACGGCGTCCATGGCGAGGGTGCGGATCGTGTTGATGGAAAGTTGCTGGATGGTCTGGGTGGGATCGGCCATGATATTCCTGTCGCGAACGGGTGTTGACAACGAAGCCCTCGGACGCAGGTCCGATGCACGCCTGCAAGCCACCAATGTAAAGGGTGCCCGGCGCTTCGTCAATGTTTGTGTCCCCGCGTCCCCGGCGGTACAATATGGGGGTAAGGGCACTAGACCTGGGGACTGTCCCCCTCTGTGGAGCGCGAACCACGTCGCCCTCCAACTTCGGCCGCTAAAACCGGCCACGAGGACCAATGAAACCGAAAGTCTACGTAGAGACGACCGTGCTGGGATACCTGACCTCGTGGCCGAGTGGCGATCTTGTTTTTGCCGGCCGCCAGAAGATCACGCGCGACTGGTGGCGCTACGCCTTGAATGCCTTCGACTTGGTTGTATCTGAACTCGTCCATCGTGAGGCAAGTGCAGGGGATCCCCAGGCAATTCGAGATCGGCTGGAAGCCCTTAAAGACCTGCCTGTTTTGGCCATCAGCCAGCGGGCCGAGGGTTTCGCCCAGGCCTTGGTTGCGGCGGGGGCCGTGCCAGCGACGGAACCGGAGGACGCGCTTCACATTGCCCTCGCTGTGGTTAGTGGCATAGAATACCTGGTGACCTGGAACTTCCGACACATCGCCAACGCGGCGATCAGGGCGAAAATTCACGGCGTGTGTATCGCCGAGGGTTACGATCCTTGCACGATCTGCACGCCCGAAGAACTCCTGGAGCCGGAAAATGACGCCTGACGACCCGATTGTCGAGGACATCCGACGCCGGCGACATGCCCATGCGTCGCAGTTCGACAACGATCTGACCGCTATTGTGGCGGATCTTCGTCGATTGGAACGCGAGAGCGGTCGCAGCTATGTCAACTTTCCGCCTCGTTTGCTCGAAAAGCAATCGGCACTAGGTGGACGGCAAGCCCCTGGTTCGGCGACGACCTAATCAGCGGACACGCTTGACCAGAGTCCGCGCTCCACTGGCCGCCCAAAGCACTGGCAAAGCCAGTGGCACCCGAAGACAGAATTCCCGGGCCCCGTCAATGTTTGTGTCCCCGCGTCGCCGGCGGTACAATATGGGGGTAAGGGCAAACCCGTCTGAGAGCAAAGGCAGTCGAACCATGTCGCCAGCCAACTTCGGCCGGACCAAGTGGGGACTGTCCCGATTTTCGTTCGACGAAAATGGGACTGTCCCCTTATCTCGAACGTTGTCGCGGAGTATCCTGTTTGCCCTGATGGCGCTGGCCGTCGCCGTATCGGTGCCCCGGGCCTATGGCGCCGAGGCGGCCAATGTGCCCTCGGCCTCGCGGAGCGTGCTCGTCGAGGGCATCCCCTTCATCCAGCAAGAGCCCGACTTCTGCGGCGAAGCCTGTGCGGCCATGTACTTGCAGAAGCTCGGCCGGCACGTCGATCAGAATTACGTCTTCAACCAGTCGGGCCTCGATCCCCTGCTGGGCCGCGGCTGCTACACCAGGGAATTGGCCGCAGCACTGAAGAAAATCGGCTTCCAGACCGGCGCGGTGTGGTACCGCATCCCGGCCCAAGGGTCGGACCAGGCCATCCAGGCACAGTGGCAGGCCGTCCGCACGGACCTGGCGGCGGGCGTTCCGACCATCGTCTGCATGCACTACGACGACCGGCCCGGCACTACGGAGCATTTCCGCCTGGTCGCCGGCTACGACGCGGCCGCCGACGCGGTGATCTATCACGAGCCGGCCCAGGCGGGCGGGGCCTATCGCCGCATGTCGCGGGAGAAGTTCTTGAAGCTCTGGCCGCTGGCCGGCGGCGGCGGGCAGTCGGTGGTCATCCGCCTGCGGTTGCAGCCCGGCCGCTTGCTGCCGGAGCCGGCCCCCGCCACGTCGTTCACGGCCGCCGATTACGCCCAGCACATGATGAAGCTGAAGAAGAAGATTCCGGGCCCGGAGTTCAACGTGGTCATCGAGCCGCCCTTCGTGGTCCTGACCGATGAGCGGCCGCCGGCGGTCCCGGGCGACGACAATCCGCCGAAGAGCGTCCGCCGGCATAGCCAGGAAACGGTCCGCTGGGCGGTCGCCAAGCTCAAGGCCGCCTATTTCACCAAGGAGCCGCGGGAGATCCTCGACATCTGGCTGTTCAAGGACGACGCCAGCTACCGCAGCCACTGCCGCAGCATCTTCCACAACACGCCGGACACGCCCTACGGATACTTTTCGCCCACGGACAAGTCCCTCATCATGAACATCTCGACCGGCGGCGGCACGCTGGTCCACGAGATCGTCCATCCCTTCGTGGCCACCAATTTCCCCCACTGTCCGGCCTGGTTCAACGAAGGTCTGGGCTCGCTCTACGAGCAGTGCGGCGAAGTCAATGGGCGGATCCACGGCTACACCAACTGGCGGCTGCCGGGCTTGCAAAAGGCGATCCGCAACAAGCACCTCCCCTCGTTCAAGAAGCTCTGCTCGACCAGCGACGAGGAGTTCTACAACGAGGACCGGGGGACCAACTACGGCCAGGCCCGCTACTTGTGCTACTATTTGCAGGAGCACGGGCTGCTGGGCGCGTTCTATCGCCGCTTCCACGCCCATCGCGACCAGGACCCGACCGGCTACGAGACGCTCAAGGCGGTGCTGGGCCGCGACGACATGGAGGCCTTTCAGAAGGAGTGGGAGCCGTGGGTGATGAAGCTGAAGTACCCTGACCCGGCGCGGTGACGCAGGGATTCCCAGGTTAAGGACCTGCGACGGCCGGCGCCGCGCTGATCTCCGTCAGCAAGCGTCGCTCCTCGAACTTTGACTCGCACAGGGCTTGGCAAGGTTCTGACGTAGAAGGATTCACGCAAGGGCGCGGAGGCGCAAGGGACGAGAGGATGTTATAGGTCCCCCGGCAGTCCGCTGGCCGTGCGACAAACCAACTCTTGCGCTCTATCGGGATTTCGCGGCAATCACAGGTGGTTTCTTGCGATTCTTTCCCTTGCTCCTGCAATCGACTTGATTCTGGGACCGAGTTATCGTGTGCCACATGCGTTGAACTTCCGATAAACTGCCCACCACCTGCTGGATCTCCAGGAGAGCGTTGATTTTTCTGATTACTGCTGCCTCACGGAGAACATTGCTCTTGGCAATGTTGTTCTCCGCAACCCACTGAGCTACCTCGGACCATCGCCATAATGGTGAAGCCTTCGTGACACTCGACACGGGAGGAGGAAACCTTCCTGGCCCTCGGGTTCCCGCAACCAGCTTGCGAACACTTTCCCGGGTTCGACGCAACCGTCTTGCTATTTCCGACGCATTGATGAATTCGTCCGGCTCAATTCTCGCCACGGTGAGGCCTGCCTTGCGCACGTCGCGAATTGCAGAATGGACGGCTTCTTGAAGGCTGTCCGCCACTCTATCAAAGTCAAGGTAGGCGATGCCGTCCCGGCTGCCGAGCAGCGCATCGTCACAACCCGCTTCAAACAGCGAGTCCTCGATCTCCCGAGTAATTTCGGGGACGTGCGCAAGTACCAGTGTAAAAGAGTACTTCATGTTATCGCCTCTTGCTGTGAGGGCAGCGATTCACTTCTTGCTTTATTCTCTTCGCATGTCTTGTGGGGTTCCGTGGCGTAGACCAGACCGAGAGCTGGCAGCCATTTCGCTGGTGGTGAGGGCAGAACAATCGTCCCCAAGCATGGCCGCTCGACAGCACCAATTCCCAGCCGCGACTCAGGGCATACTGGACCGCTGCGTTAATGTCCTTGTTGGGATGACGATGTCTCCCCATCTATGGAAGTATATCGGCAGCGGTGACATTTGTCAACAGGCGATTCACAGTTCACTGCCAACCGCCGTGGGGCGTTGGTGCCCCGTCAATCTTGTCTTTGCTGGGAAACGCGTCTACCGTGGGGCTGTGGAGTGAACGTGTCTTTGCGTGAACCCCCTCCGCCCGAGAGCGATGCCGGCGTCATGGTCGCAGCGCATGTTGCGACCACGGAACCCCGAGACACCTCGCCCGCGAAACCGTCCTACGCCTTCCGCGCCTGCCCGTCGAGCACTTCGATCCGCACCCGCTCGATGCGGCGCCGCGTCGCCTCCAGCACCGTGATCCGCACGTTGTGCCAAACCAACTCCTCGCCGGCCACGGGAATGTGGCCCAGCTCGCTGAAGACGAAGCCGCCGATGGTGTCGAAGTCGGCGTCCTCGGGCAGCCCAGGCCGAGCTGTTGGTTGACCGTCTCGACGTGGACGCGGCCCAGCGCCTCGCACACGCCCTCACCCACCGTGCGGATCGGCGCAACCTCGTCGCTGTCGTACTCGTCGACGATCTCGCCCACGATCTCCTCCAGCACGTCCTCCATGGTCACCACGCCGGAGACGCCGCCGTACTCGTCCAGCACCACGGCCATGTGGTGCCGCCCGCGCTGAAAGTCCTGCAAGAGGGCGTCGACCGGCTTGGTTTCGGGCACGAACACCGGCTGCCGCAGCAGCTTCGTCCAGGGCGCCGTGCGGTCCTGCGGCGGCCTGGCCAGATCGGGCAGCAGGTCCTTGACGTAGAGAATGCCCACGATGTCGTCGCGATTCTTGCCGAAGACCGGCAGCCGCGTGTGGCCCGACTTGATGACCTGGTCCAGGGCTTCGTCCCAGGAGGCTGCGGCCGGCACCGAGGTCACGTCGGTCCGCGGCGTCATGATCTGCGAAACGTCCACGTCGCCCAGCTCGATGACCCCCTCGATCATTTCCCGGGCGTCTTCCTCCAGCAGGCCCTCGCGGTGTCCTTCGGAGACGATGGTGCGGATGTCGTCCTCGAACGAATCCTCGTCGGGTTCCGGCGGCGGGCGGCCGGAGAGGCGCTGGAAGACGGCGGCGACGAAGCGCGCGGCCAGCCCCAGCGGCCACAAGGCGACGCCGGCGGCCCGCCAGGCCGGCCAGGTGTAGTAGAGGAAGGGATCGGCCCACAGGCGGGCCATGCCCCAGGGCAGCCAGATTTCCGCGGCCAAGAGCAGGAGCACGCCGCCGGCCATGCTCCAGACCAGCAGCGGCGGCGGCGCCGGACTCGCCGCGCCCCAGTCGGACCAGACCCAGAACGTGGCGGCGCCGACGTAGACGGCGGTGGCCATGACCTGGAGCGTTTCGGCGGCCAGGCCCACCTGGTCGCGGCGCTTGAGGATGTGGCCCAGCCGGTCGGGATGGTTTCGCCGCCGGCAGATTTCCTTGAGGTCATGGGGCGAGAACTGGGCCAGCGAACGGGCCCCCATCGCCGCCAGGCAAGTCACGACCAGCCCGGCCGCCGCCACCCAGAATGTTGCCGCCACGCTCACGCGGTATTCCTTTCCGTCCCGTATCCGTCCCGTATCCGTCACACGCCGTGTGACGCTCGTCCCCCGTATCCGTCACACGCCGTGTGACGTTCTCACCGCACACAGCGTGTGCGGCGTATCGTTATGCCCAGCCGGGCCAGATACTCGGTCTCCCGGTCGCGCATGGTCGCTTGCTGCTGGGGCGTGGCGTCGTCATAGCCGGCCAGGTGCAAAGTGCCGTGGATCACGTAGAGCAGCAACTCCTCGGCGGCCGACCAGCCGAACTGCGGGGCCGTCCGCTGGGCCGTCTCGGCGCTGACCACCACCTCGCCCTCCAGCAGGCCGTCGCCCTGTTCGAGCACGAAGCTCAGCACGTCGGTGGGCCCCTGGTGGTGGAGAAACTCCTCGTTCAGCTTGCTGATGGCGGCATCGTCGACCACGGCCACGCTGATGGTCGTGTCCCCCACCGCCAGATCGGCAAGGATCGCCTCGACCGCCTGGCGGATCGGCGGCTCGTCCAGGGTCAGCAGCGTCTGTCGGTTGGCGATGTCGATGGTGGTCACGCGATTCAGGCCGGGGTCTTTTTCTCCCAAGCCGTTCGTGGTTCCGGATATTTCAGCCGTCCATGATAGATGGCCGTCAGCGACATGACCATGGAGGCGCTCGATGGTGCGGAGTTCGCGCAGCGTCAGTCCGCTCTCGTCGAACTGGCCGCCGTGCAGGCGGTGCTCGGCCAGGCCGCGGACCAGGCTTTCGATCCGCGCCGGGGTGGGATCGACCAGCGTGCGGCTGGCGCTCTCCACGGCGTCGGCCAGCATGAGCACGGCCGCCTCCTTGGTCTGCGGCTTGGGGCCGGGATAGCGGAAGATGCTCTCGTCGATGTCGTTGCCGTTGGGGTCGGCGCCCTTCTGGCCCTGGGCACGATCGTAGAAATACTCGACCAGCGTGGTGCCGTGATGCTGCTGGATCAGGTCGACGATCGGCTGCGGCAGGTGATGCTGCCGCGCCAGGTCCGAGCCGTCCTTGATGTGGGCGATAATCACCAGCGTGCTCATGGCCGGCACCAGGGCTTCATGGCGGCTGGTCTCGGAGCCCTGGTTCTCGATGAAGTAGCCGGGTTTGAGCATCTTGCCGATGTCGTGGAAATAGGCCCCCACGCGGACCAGCAGGCCGCGGGCGCCGATGTTTTCCGCGGCCGCCTCGGCGATCGAGCCCACGGTGATGGAGTGGTTGTAGGTGCTCGGCGCACGGCGGACCAGCTCCTGCAACAGCGGATGGGTCACGTCGCCCAGCTCCAGCAGGCTCAAGTCGGTCAGCACTCCGAAAAGCTGCTCGATGAAGGGGAGCAGGCTGGCCAGCACGACGCCGGCGGCCACCGCCCAGGCGCCGGTCCAGGCCGATTCCTTCAATAACGTCGCCGACAGGGGCTGATTGTCGATCACCTTCAGCAGGACGCCCAGCACGACGGCGACGCAACCGGCGGTCACTCCGACGTACAGGAGCTTGCTGCGGCTGCGGATCTGTCCGAGGTTGACCACGGCGGCGGTGATTGCCCCCAAGAGCACGATGAATTCGGGCAGGCTGTGGCCGATGGCCTGCGTGACCACCCAGGCCAAGACGCCGGAGAGCAACAGGGCCAGCTCCTGGCGATAGACGATGGCCATGGTCATGGCGAACAGCAGCAGCGGGGCCAGCTCGGCCCGCCAGGGATCCTCGGCGGCCAATCGCGCCAGCAGCACGGTGGCCAGCGCCATCAGCAGGATGACGGTCAAACGGCCCACGCTGGCCAGCGGTCCCCGCTGGCGATACCGCATGTAGATGCCGCAGAGCATCAACAGGGCGAAGACCATGAAGAACATGGCCGCCGCGCTGGCCAGCCGCTGCTGCAGCGGGCGCTGGGCCAGACAGGCGGCGTATTCCAGCCTGAGAAGCTCGATTTGCTTGGCCTCCAGCGGCTGGCCCGCCGGAAGGAGCGATTGGCCCTTGTCGAACGTCAGCACCACGGGCGGCACGGCCGCGGCGGCCTCTTTCCGGGCAAGTTGCGTGGCGTCCTCGTCCGGCTTGAGCGTTGTCGGCAATCGCGGCTTCAGCCAGGCGAACACGCGGTCGGCCACGTCGTCGCTCTGGAGGTGCTCCCGCAGGCTGTTGTGGATGGCCGCGCCGTCGCCGATCAGCACGTCGGAAACCTTGACAACCTGCGGCGCTTGCGCGTCGGCAGGTTGGGCCGCCGACCCCGGCGTCTGCTCGGCAGGACGCACGACGATCTCTTCCTGGTTTCCCAGCGCCGGCTGGTCGGCTCCCTTGCCCGGCTGTGTGGGCAGCTTGCTGAGCTTCAGCAGGCCGCGTTGCTCGAAGGGGGCCAGCGCGTCGGCCAAACCCTGTTTGAAGCGGGCGAGGTTCTCCGGCCCGGTCAAGGCGGCGCGGAAGGCCTGGAACTGCTGCTCCTCCGAGCGCCGCGGCCCCGCCGTGCCGGCGGGCACCGGCGGCTGAAACTCGCCCCACAGCGCCTTGTTCAACTTCGTCAACCTGGTGGTCGCGATCAACTCGTCGACCACCGTGTTGTAGAGCGAGGCCCGCAATCGCTCCAGCGGTTTGCGATCCTGGGTGAAAATCGAGCGGACTTCGTTGCGGGCCTGCTGCCGGGCGGCACTGGTGGCGGCCGGATCATCCTGCGTGAAATGCACCCCGGCGACGATGTCGTGCATGGGCACGTGGCCGATGCGGTAGGCGAAGGGGGGGTCCCAGGCGTGGATGGCCAGGCAGATGGCGGCTGCCGCCACCAGCGCCAGCGCGATCCGCCCCAGGACGTCGCGGCGGCGCAGCCCGATCCAGGCCCGCTCCCATTGCCCGGGAGGCAGTTCCAAGGCGGCAACCCGCTCCGATCGTGTCCGTTTTTGACCGCCGGTGGCCATGGGAGATCAATCGCGGGGCGTCCGCCGCTCCTCGGTCAAGCGTTGCCGTTTCCGCGCGCCGCCTTCGTAGGCGTCGACGATCTGCTGCACCAGCGGATGGCGGACGATGTCCGCCGCGCTGAGCTTCACGGCGGCAATGCCCTCGATGCCGTGCAGGCGCTCCAGGGCGTCCACCAGCCCGCTCTTGGCGTGCGCGGGCAGGTCGATCTGCGTGATGTCGCCGGAAACGACGATCTGCGAGCCCGTGCCCATGCGCGTGAGGAACATCTTCATCTGCGCGACGGTGGTGTTCTGGGCTTCGTCGAGGATGATGAAGGCCTCGTTGAGCGTCCGCCCCCGCATGTAGGCCAGGGGAATCACCTCGATGAGGTCCTCTTCGCTGTAGCGCTTGATGAGGTCGAAATCCATCATCTCCCGCAGCGCGTCCATCAGCGGCCGCAAGTAGGGGTTGAGCTTGGCCTGCAAGTCGCCGGGCAGATAGCCCAGGCTCTCGCCGGCCTCGACGGCGGGGCGCACCAACACGATCTTGTGCAGCCGCTCGGCCTTCAGGGCGGCGACCGCCATGGCCACGGCCAGATAGGTCTTGCCCGTCCCCGCCGGCCCGTGGCAGAGCACGATGTCGTGCCCGGCGATGGCCTCCAGGTAGCGGGCCTGCCCCCGCGTGCGCGGCCGGATTTGCCGCCCCGGCTTGAAGACCTCGATCGGCGGCGGGGTCGAGCCGGGGCCCCCGCTGCGAACCTCTTCCAGCACCCGGGCAACGTCCTCGGCAGCCAACTCGCCGTGACGATGGACGTAGGCCTGGAGGTGTTCGAGGACCTCGGTGGCGCAGGCCACGGCCTCGTCCGGGCCGCGAATTTGAATCCGGCCGTCGCTGGTCGAGATGCTCACCCCCAGCGCATCGCGGATCTTCCGCACATGCTGATCGCAGGCGCAGAACAGGGTGACCAAGACCTTGGAACTGACAACCGAAATGGCCGTTTCACTCATCCGCTCCGCGCCGGCATACCGGCCGCCGCGCTCACGAAGAACAGATCAGAACCCAATCAGTATACTGAATTGTAGGCCGGCACAACTAGCGGCGGCCCCGGGAAATGCCCCTTGACCCCCACTTGATGGTGGCTTTGCAGACGGGTCAGTCGCTCCAGGCACGACAAGAAGTGTGGCTTTCCCCGCCCCTGGTCTCTGGCCCCTACCGAGCGAGATTGCCCCCCCGGGGTGGGGCTGCCTCGGCCGCGCCTTCCTCAGCACGCAACGCCTGCCCATAAAATCCGCTGCCGGTGGTCAGCGGCGTTCGCCCGCGCTGCCGACGTAGGTCTTGCAATGGGGACAGATCCGCATTCCCAACTCGATTTCACGGTTGCACTTAATGCAGGTCTTCATGGGCGGCGATTGCCGGCTCGCACCCCCGGGCTTGTCGCTATCGGGGCTGGTCCACTCCCTGGCGCCGCGAGGTGCGTCGCCCTCTTTGGGGCCGAGGAAATCCATGAGGGAGTCCTCCGACATGGCCCCGGGATCCAGCGGTGGAACTTGCACCGGCACCTTGCACACCGGGCACAGACCGGACTTGCCGGCCGAACGGTCATCGACCTTCAGGACATGCCCGTTGCGGCAAACGACTCGAATCGCCATGGCTGGCCTCCTTGGCTGCCCCTATCCTACACCAAAGTGGCGGTCGAGTGCCAGCAATGCATAGATTTTTATTGGGGGACGCGACTGGTAGCCTGAAAGGGGGAAGGCGGAAGGCGGAAGGGGGAAGGAAACGCAAAAAACCCGAGCCGGTGGCGTCAGCCACCGGATAACGCGGCGGCACCACGACGGCACGCAAGTAAGGCGGAAGGCGGAAGGCGGAAGGGGGAGGGAAAGGAAAGAAACCCGAGCCGGTTGCGTCAGCCACCGGATAACGCGGCGGCACCACGACGCCGCGCAAGTAAGGCGGAAGGCGGAGGGCGGAAGGGGGAAGGAAAAGCAAAAAACCCGAGCCGGTGGCGTCAGCCACCGGATAGCCCGGCGGCGCCACGACGCCAATTTTCCCCCGCACCCCCCCGGGCCCGTTCTTTCCTTCCCCCTTCCGCCCTCCGCCTTCCCCCTTACCTTCCCCCTTCCCCCTTACCTTCAGACCAGCCCGCAGCACCAGCAGACCCAGGCCAGCGGGGCCGTCAACAAGAGCGAATCGAGGATGTCCAACACGCCGCCGAAACCTGGCAGCCAGCGGCTGGAATCTTTGCAGCCGGCGTCGCGTTTCAGCAGCGACTCGGCCAGATCGCCCATCATGCCGGCGGCCCCCAGCAGCAGGCCGAAGGGAAGCCAGCCCCAACTCAGACCGGCCGGCAGGTCCCCGGGCGAGATGGCGGGCACCAGCCACTTCAGCGTCGCCCACGATGCCAGGCAGGCGAACAGCAGCGTGCCGGCGGCCCCTTCGATGGTCTTGCCGGGGCTGATGGCGGGGGCCATTTTGTGGCGGCCGATGAGCCGCCCGGCCGTATAGGCGCCGATGTCGCCCGCCTTGACCGTGATCAGCCAGGACGCCAGCGCGCCCAGTCCCCAGGCGATTCGCAATTGGACGGCGAAGCTCAGCATCACGCCCAGGTAGACCATGGCGAAGACGGCGGCGGCGATATTGGCGGTGACGCCGCCGGGCTTGCGGTAGCGTCGCATCTCGGCCAGGAAGACCGCCATCACGGCCACGGTCAGGATCCAGAGCGACAACGTGCCGGCCGCCCACGGGCTGCCGACCCGCTCGGCGCCGAGACCTTGCCAGCGCCGGTAGAGCAGGGCGCGCCGAGGGGCAGAGCACCAGCAGGAGGTTGGCCGTGTGAACGATCGCGGCCGGCGGGGCCATGCCGGCCTGGCGGGCCAGATCGAGCACTTCAATGGTGGCAGCCACCGTGAAGACCACGGCCACCGGCGCCAGCCAAAGTCCCGGCAGCGAGGAACTGGCGTCCAGCCAGCACAGGCCGGCCAAAGCCGCGATCATCAGGACTGCCAGGGAGACGCGCCAGCGGAGCATGGGGGATCTCTTCATCGGGGGCGGCGGGGACCGAAGGCCGTCATAATAGCATAGCTTCGGCCGCGCGGTAAGATGCCGGAGGAAGGCTCGAGTGCCACTGGCTTTGCCAGTGCTTTGGGCGACCAGTCCCAGGGAAGCACTGGCAAAGCCAGTGGCAAACGGTGTGTACTGCCTACAATTTGGCTTCCCGGCGGTCGCTGAAGATGAGGTTCCGCTGGATGACGAAATTGGCCAGGTAGAGCAGCAACTCCGAGGCCATCTTGGCGACGATGACGTTCCAGCCGAAGGCGTACGTTGCCGCCCGGATCATGCAATACGACGCCGCCCCCATGACGGCGACCAGGAGGAGGAATTTTGCCAGCGACCAGACGAGCCGGCTGCGCGAGCGAAAGACGGCCTGGCGCGCCAAGGCGAAGTTGACGCCGATGGCCGCCAGCCGCGCCGACGCCTGCGCCGTCAGCAGGCCCCCCAGGGAACTGAAGACCACCACGAAGACCGAGTAGTCGATCGCCGCCGTGATCAGCGAGGCGGCGATGAATCGCAAGAAGACCGCGTAAATCCGTAGCGAGTCGACGATGGGGCGAAAGTGCGAGGAGCGATTCTCCTCGAGGTAGACGGTCGTGATCGGGCAAGTGACGATGGGCACGCCCGACTGCCGACAGTGGACGAGCATGTCCAACTCGAACTCGTAGCCGGAGCGTTTCGAGCGGAGGAGTTGGCGGGCTAGTTGCGGAGGAATGCCGCGCAGCCCGCACTGCGTGTCGTCCAGCTTCTTGCCCGAGAGTCCCCAAAAGGCATACTTGGTGGCGAGGTTTCCCAGCCTGCTCCGCAGCGGCACGGCGTCGGCAAACTGCCGGCTGCCCAAGACGAGGCTGTCGGGGGCGGTCCGCAGCCGGCCGGCCACGCGCCGCACGTCGGCCGGGAGGTGCTGGCCGTCGGCGTCGGCGGTGACGACGCCGCAGCCCTGGGGCATCGTCGCGCAGCAATGGTCCAGTCCGGTCTTCAAGGCCGCCCCTTTGCCGAGATTGGCGGCATGGTGCAGCACCTTCACCCCGGGAAGCCCGGCCAGCCGGTCGAAAAGCGGCTGGCAGCCGGCGCCGCTGCCGTCGTCGACCACGACGATGGCGGCGAAGCGGCTACCCTGGTGCAACTCCTCGACGAGGCCCCACAGGCGGTCGTCCGGGTTGTAGGCGGGGATCAATACCGCAACGTCCATCAGCGGTCGGTCCTCTTCTGATAGAGACGATAGAGGCGCGTCTCGGCCAGCAGCCGACTGCTGCCGCGGCCGCCGGCATCGGCAAGGTACTGCCAAACCTCCGGCGACGTGTGGCTTCGGTTGAGCAGTGCGAAGCCAACGTCGGGCCGCTCGTAAGTCGCCCGGAACGACGCGGCGCTCTCGATGGGACAGGGCACGTAGCGCTGCTCCAGGCCCGGCATCCATCGCATCGGCAGGTAATCGGTGGCGATGGCCTCGCCGGCCGGCTCTCCGTTGTCGTCGCACAGCCGGGCGTACAGCATGGCGTTGACGTCGCTTCTGCCGACGGCGCGTTGCAGTTCTCGTTGCCGGCTTACCAGGTCGTCGCGGCCGATCCTGGCGCCCAGCAGCACCAGGGGCGCCGCCGCCAGCAATACGGCCCAGCCCAGCCGCAGCGAGCAGACTGTGCCGAGGACCCCGGCGCCGCCGATCGTGCGGCCGCGCCGCTGGGACTGTGCCCGTCCGGACGCGGGCCGCGCCAGGCGAGCGCCCAGCCGCAGCAACTCGGCGGCGCCGATGCCGGCGGCCGCGCCGGCCAGCGGCACGGCCAAGGCCAGGTTGCGCACTTCGTAGGAGAACCCCAGGGCCCAAATAACCGTCAGCGGCAGGGCCACCAGCGCCAGGAGCCAACGTTGGACGGGGTCCCGCAGGGCCGCGGCCATGGCCGCCAGCAAGACGATGGCCCCGGGGAGCGACATCGCGTCTCGCAGCAAGTCGCCGGCGTGAAGCAGCCGCTGCCAAAGATTTCTTCCCTCGTGCATGGCGCAGACCAGATAGGCCGTATTCCCGTGGTCTGCGTGACGGAGGATGGCAATGAGCTTGGAGCCGTACCAAGGCGCGATGATGATCACCAACATGCCAGCCAACAGCGCCATGCGGACAAGCGAGTTCCGCCGCAATATATTTGCGACACTAGCCCGAAGCGCAAGCGAGGGAAGCACTGCCGTGGACCCCGCGATTTCTGACCCTCGCTTGCGCTTCGGGCTAGTGTTTCGGCTGGGAGCCGCTGGCGGGGAAGTAATCGTCGCCTGCCGATACACCAGCAGCCAGGCCAGCAGCGGATAGACGGCGGCGACCAACAAGCCGGCTTGCTTCGTCAAGGCCGCGCCGGCGCAGAGGAGGGCGCCGAGCACGACGTATTTCGATCGCTTGCCGGCGCCCTCCGCGCCGCGGGCCACCAGCAGGGCGTACACGCCGGCGTAGGCCATCGATGCCACCGGCATGTCGGCATAGCCGCTGCTGATGTAGCGAAACCGCAGCACGCCGATCAACAGGGCATAGGTGAGCAAGACGCCCAGGAAGTATCCCGCCTGGCCGGTCTGGCGGCCGAGATCGAACATCGCCAGCAGCACAAACAGGCAGAAGAGGAACAGCCACCCTTTGGCAAAGAACCAGATCGAGCTGTCTTGAATGAAGACGTAGCTCAGCGACAGGTTGCAGGGGAGCAGTTGCGGATACTCGGCGGTGCTCCGCGGCAGGTGATTGGCCGCCCAATCGATCGCCCAGCGGTTCCACGAGACGACCGAGTCCCACTCCTGGAAGATGTCGCCGGCGTGACAGATCGCCTGGGCGGCGAAGCCGGCCATCAACAGGCAGGCCGCCCCGGAAAGGAGGAATCGCACCGCGGGCGTGCCGCGCGGGCCGGCCGGCGCGGGCCCCGCGCCAGGTTGCGATCGCATCCGCTGCCAGACCTCGGCCAACGTGAGCATGGGCCAACGCCGAGCGGTCCAGGCCAGCGCGGCCAACTCCGCCCCAAACACGGCGTAGACGACCCCCGGCCGATAGCAGCCCAAGAGCACCAGCCCGAGGACGAGGAAATGGTTAATCACCAGGCTCAGGGCGAACGACAGGATCAGGGTGCGGCACAGCCCGTCGGTCAGTTTCGCGGCGCGGAGGGCGAGATAGCCCGGCAGGAAGGCGACTTGCACGATCGATAGTAGGCCCAGCCACAGCATGGCGCAACCGAAGGTGGGGGCAAAGCGGACTCCTCCACAGTAGGGCGGGAATGATACGGGAACCGGCCCCGGCCAACAAGAGCGGTTTGGGGGGAAGGCGGAGGGCACGAGCCCCGGGCGTTAGCCCGGGGATAACGTTGCAGTGCCGAGGGGCATGGGGGAAAGAGCCCCGGGCGTCGCCCCCACCCGCTCAAATCGCGACCGCTGGCCTGGCCCCTCTCCGGGAGGGAGGCGGGCCCCCGGGCTGGCGCCCCGAATAGACTTCGCTGTGGCCGGCGTGCTCCCGCCAATTCTCCTCGTACTGCTTGGCAAGCGCCCGGTCCCGGATCACCAACAGGTTCTCGGCGTTGCTGTGCTCGGCCTGGTTGGTGAAATTGAAGGAGCCGGTGATTACCACCTCGCCGTCGAGGATCATGATCTTGTTGTGGGCGTGGGCGTGGATGGCGTCGGTGCTGACCGGGATGCCCGCCTCACGGAGCGTGTCGGCCAGGGAGTATTCGTAAACAGCGACTTCCTTGTCGATGATGACCTTGACGTCGACGCCGCGGTTATGGGCGTCGGCCAGGGCGCGGGCGATGCGGTTGGAGGTGAAACTGAAGGCCTGGACCAGGATGGTATGGCGGGCGGCGCGGATTTCCCGCACCACGGCGTCGGTGCAGCCGCCCGACGGCGAGAAGTAGACTTCGATCGGCGGCAGCTTGCCCGACACCGTGCGCGGCATCCTGGGATGCAGCGGATCGTACCGCTGCACCACCAGCACCGCCATCGCCAACAGCGCCAGGACGAGCCCCGCCGGGATGATCCGGTTTCGCATGGTCGCCTCCCCTGGACTGAATCTTATCGCAGCCGGGGCCGGCTGGCCAGGGGGAACCGGCGCCGCCTCGCTGGACAGTGTCAAACCTCGCCTGGTAAGCTTGAGGCATTCACCGGGACTGTCCCGATTTTCGTCCCACGAAAATGGGACTGCCTCCCTGGAAATTGCGGGAAGACAAAGAGAAAGGCGCCTCGGCATGAATGCTTCCGCTCGGCTGGTACTGCTGGTGCAATTGCCGATTCCGCCGCCGGGGCCGGAGCCCATCCGTGGCAACGTGCCGCTGGCGGCCGCCTATTTGAAGCTCTTCGCCCGCCGCCACGGCCTGGAGGACCACTTCCGCATCGACCTGCTGCCTCCGCAACTGTGCAACACGCTGGGCGATCAGGGCCTCGTGGAAGAAATTCTCGCTCGGCAGCCGTGGATGGTCGGATTGACTTGTTACCTCTGGAACAGCCAGCGCGCACGCTGTGGATCGTCCGCCGGCTCAAAGAGCGGCAGCCGCAACTGAAAGTGCTGCTGGGCGGGCCGGAAATCACGCCCGATAACGCCTGGATGCTCGATCCGGCCGCGATCGACTACGCCGTCTTCGGCGAGGGCGAGCAGACGTTTGCCGGCCTGTTGGACTCGCTGCGCGGGCCATCCCGGCCGGCGGCCTCGTCGCCCGGTCTCTGGACCGCCGCCGCCGGCGCGCCCCCTGGGACGCAGAACGCTTTGGAAAACTTGGACGCCGTTTCCTCGCCCTATCTGGAAGGCATCCTCGACGCCCGGCCGGAAGGCGTCATGCTCCTGGAAACCGTCCGCGGCTGCCTCTTCCGTTGCCGCTATTGCTCCTATCCCAAGGGGCACGCCGCCCTGCGGCTGCTTTCGCCCGAGCAGATCGCGGCCAACCTGCGCCATGCGGCCCGGCACGAGGTCCCCGAGGTCTTCCTGCTCGATCCGACGTTGAACCAGCGGCCCGATTTCCTCGACTTCCTGCGCCGGCTCGCCGAGGGCAATCCCGAGCGGCGGCTGGCCTTCTCCGGCGAACTCCGCGCCGAGGGCATCGACCCGGCCGCCGCCCGGCTGCTGCGGGCGGCCAACTTCAAGGAAATGGAAATCGGCCTGCAGTCGCTCGATCCGCGGGCCCAGCGGCTGATGGGCCGCCGCACGGACCTCGCGGCCTTCGAGACGGGCGTCCGCGCCATGCTCGACGAGGGCATCGATGTCCGCCTGGACATGATCCTCGGTCTGCCCGGCGACAGCGTGGACTCGATCCGCCGCGGACTGGACTACCTGCAACGGGTGCGGCCGTTTTCCCATCTGCAAATCTTCAACTTGTCCATCCTGCCGGGCACGGACTTCCGCCGCCATGCCGCGGGGCTGGGCTTGGAGTTCCAGCCGCGGCCGCCCTATTACGTGCTGCGAACGCCCACGCTCGAACGTCGAGCAGATGCGCCTGCTGATGGCCGAGGCCGAAGCGGCTTTTGGCGTCGAGTTCGACGCCTTGCCGCCGCCGCGACTGGCGAAATTCGAGCCGGGCGACGTGTCGCCCGCGGCCGCGGTGGCCGCCTGCCGGGTCGATCTCGATCGGCCCGCCGCCGCCTTGCCGCCGCCGGCCCGCCGGGCACAGGCCTTCACGCTCTGGCTGCGGGCGGACGATTTTCACCGCCGCCGCAAAGAGGCCGCCGCGGTGCTCGAAAACCTGCTGGCCGACAATCCGCACACGACGCTGCAAGTGGTGATCGAACCGGCCGGGGACCTCCGCCGCCTGAGCGCGGCGGCCTTGGAATCGCTGCTGGCCGCCTGTCATGCCAGCAACAGCTATCTCGACTGGTACTACAGTCTGCACCCGGCCGGGCTGTTGGGCGCCAAGCGGCTGGTGGTCGTGGCGCCGGGCCGCCGCCGCGCGGAGGTCGATCGCGCGTGGATCGAGGCGGTGAGCGACTGCGCTGCGCTCGTCTGGCGCGACGACGGGGAGGGATAAGGCGGAGGGCGTTGGGTGGCACTGGCTCTGCCAGTGCTTCCGTATTTTCATTCGCGGCACAACATGACGCCAAGCGGCCCAAAGCACTGGCAAAGCCAGTGCCACCCGACCGCGGGCGTTCGCCGTAATCAGCGGCGGACGAATATCTGGAAAATGGCCAGCCGCCCGGGACCCAGCAGGGCCAGCGCGACGAGCACCACGCCGAGTGTCAGCGGATACTCCATGCCGCCGCCCTGCGCGCCGAAGCCCTTGCTCAGATGGACGGTGAGGCAGGCCACGGCCATGTTGAACGCCATGGGAATCGCGGCCACCCGCGTCCCGGTCCCCAGCAGCAGGATGACGCCGCCGAAAAACTCGGTCCCGCCGCTGAGGATCGCCGCCACCTGGGGAAAGGGAACGTTGAGGCCCGTCAGGAATTCGGTAAACCCGGTCAGACCATGGCCGCCAAACCAGCCAAACAGCTTCTGGCCGCCATGATAGATGAACACGCCGGCGAGCATCAAACGGATTATCAACAGCGCCACGTCGGTCAATCGGTCTTGAACGTTGACGTTCATAATGTTCTCCTCTGCGCTGAATTATCGTTCCCGGAAAAATTCGGTCAAGTGGGGGGAGCGGAGGGCGGAAGGAAAGACAAAAAACCCGAGCCGGTGGCGTCAGCCACCGGATAGCCCGGCAGCACCACAACGCCACACAAGTAAGGCGGAGGGCGGAAGGCGGAAGGGGGAAGGCGTGACAAACCCTTGCCAGCCCCCCTTCATCCTTTACCGTTCATCCTTTATCCTTCATCCTTCATCCTTGCCTTACACTGGTCCTATGCACGCCGCCGCCGATTCGCCGCTGGCCGTCACGGATCGCCGCCGGGCGATGCGGCTGGTCAATTGGAACGGGGCCCTCTGGGCGGCGGGCAACGGCCTGGTCGGCACCATGTCGATCGTCTACTTGGCCATGGAGTTCCATGTCCGGGCCATCGGACTGGGAATCAGCCTGATCCTGGCCGCCCCGCACCTGGCCGGCCTGCTGCGGCTGGCCGCCCCGCCGCTGATCGGCCGCCTGGTCGATCGCAAACGCTTCTGCCTGGCGGCCTATCTGCTCAGCGCCCTGGTGCTGACGGCGGTTCCCTGGGTGGCGATGCCGGGATGGCTGCCGTCGTCCGCGTCCGCGCTGGCCGTGCTGGTGGCCTTGTGGTGCGCCTATCAGGTGCTCGAGTACCTGGGCGCGGTGGCCCTCTGGTCGTGGCTGGCCGACCTGGTGCCGCTGCGCATCCGCGGCCGCTTCCTCGGCCGCCGCGAACGCTGGCTGGCCGCCGGCCAGGCCGTCGGCATGGTGGCAGGCGGCCTCCTCCTCTGGTCTTGGCAGCGGACGTGGCCGGGCCAGCCGCGCTGGATCGGTTATGCCGCGGCCGCCTCCGCCGGCACGGCGATGATGATCGCCGCCCTGGCGCCGCTCGGGCGAGTTCCCCGGGCGGCCGCCGGCGCCGTCCCGCGCGGCCTGCCGTTGCCCTCCCTGTTGGCGCCGCTGGCCGATCGGCGGTTCCTGCGGCTGCTGCTGTTCGGCTGCTGCTGCTCGTTCGCGCACGGCCTGATCGGCTCGCCGCAGAAGCTGTTTTCCAAAGAGGTGCTCGCGCTGGACCTCTTTGTCATCCTCTGGCTCAACACGGGGCTGCGGCTGGGCCAGATGGCGATCGGCCCCTGGATGGGCCGGCTGGTCGATCGCTGGGGCAATCGCCCCGTGATGATCGGCAGCGTGCTGGTCATCGGCCAGGCCCCGCTGTTCTACTTCCTGGCCACCCCGCAACAGCCCTGGTGGGTCGCCGGGGCATGGGTGGTGGGCATCGCCTGGCTGGGGCTGAACATCGGCCAGCCCAACCTGATGCTGAAGTTGGCCCCCCAACACGCCAACACGTCGTACATCGCGGTCTGGTTTACCCTCACCGGCCTGAGTGTCGCCGCCGCCATGATCCTGGGCGGAGTGCTCTTCGATCGCTGCCAAGGCGTGACGTTCCTCTGGTTCGGACGCTTTTCTACGGACTGTTACCACGCAGCCTTCTTGTTGGGCTGGATGGCCCAGAGTTCGGTCGCCCTCCTGCTCTTGCTGGTGGTCGAGCCCGGCCGGCCGAGACACTCCGCAACCGTCCGCACGACGGGCGGACAATCCGCCGATGGACGCGGATAGATGCGATCTGTGTTCATCGGTGCGTATCTGTGGCTCCGCCTCATGTTTTCTCGACCGATGAACGGTTGCCTTGGTTCTAAGTTCTAAGCCCTCGGGCCCGCGCCCGCGATTCCTTGGCCCCCACCTTCCCAGAAATGAATTGCTGAGCTATTTTCAAATGTCCCTCGGGACCAATGCGAACACCCGCCTGTTCCGCCTGTCGTTGGTCCCTGCGCTGAAGCTTGTCCCGATTCATGCCCGTTCACGGGCATTCTCCGCCACCGGCGGTATTAGGCCCGTCCTTGAGGGCGGGCGGCCGGATCGCGGCGAACCGTTTTTACTCCCTCGCCGGGCCGCCGGCTCTGCCGGCGGCCCGGCGAGGGACCGGGGCTTGACCGTCGCCGAGAACCCGACGTGAACGTCGGGCCTAACACCGCCTGCGGCGGAAAAGGGTCGTAAACGACCCTGGGGACAACGACTTAGACCTTGGGTCAAATTTCATCCTTGATCCTTTATCCTTCATCCTTTCCCCTGTATCCGTCACACGCCGTGTGCCGAGGCCTCACCGCACACGGCCTGTGCGGCGTACTGCGCCTATTTCACGTCTTTTGTCATTGGAATGCAATCGAGCGCGATGCCGCGCGGCGATTGGTATCGCCCTATTGCTTCACCAACGAAGCCGCAACGCCGATAAAACTCGGCTGCGTTCAGCGTCGAATCCAGTGCCAGCGTTGTCAGGCCTGCGGCGCAGCCCAGAGCTTCCAGAAACGACATCATTTGCTTGCCGATGCCGTGTCCCATCATGTCGGGGCGGACAAAGATCGCGTCCAATCGCCCGCTGTTGCAATCGATCATTCCGGTGCCGACGACCGCATCGTTGACGGTGGCAACGTAGAGGTGTTCCACGACAAATTGAATGAATCCCTCGGTGATCTCGCCGTCGGTCCAGATTGCCAGCGATTCTGGCGGGTAGTGTCCTTTGCACTGGCTCAAGATTGCGGCGTTGCGTATTTCCCACGCTACGGCAGCATCGTCGGCAGAGGCTTTTCTGATTCTCGTTTTCAACGGAGCGTATCTAATGCTACAGCGCTAAGTACACCACGGAGACACGGAGTTCACGGAGTGCAAAAGCAAAAGTATCAATGGGTTGCGGCCAATCCTGTTCTATCGGTGCTCTACGATGACGAAGTGCTGCGGATGATCTTCCGTCAGAATCGGGTAGCCATGCCGTGTCCTGCGCTTTTTTGCCTTCTCTCCGTGTTCTCCGTGTCTCCGTGGTCAACTTCCGTCGGCACTCGCCCGCGATTCATCGCTGGGTGCACGGGCGATCCCGCCCCGTATCCGTCACACGCCGTGTGACGTTCGCCGTATCCGCCACACGCCGTGTGACGTTCGCCGTATCCGCCACACGCCGTGTTACGAGGCCTCACCGCACACGGCGTGTGCGGCGTACTGCGCTGCCGCCCGCATTTCCGTTCCCCGTCCCGTGAGGGACGGTTGAAATCGCCGAACCTTCCTTCGTTCTTCCAGGACGCGGGCGGCCCTTGCGATCCCGCCTCCCCAGCAATGAATTGCTGGGCTACGTTCAAACGTCCCTCCGGGACTGACGCGCCGGCCCGCCGGCAAGGGAGCGCGGCAAGAACGCCGCCGGAGAACTGGTTTTCAAGGGTTGATTGGTGGAGTCGGGAGTTTGGTTGATTCGATAGAAGCGTCTTTGCTGCGCGAACTGGACGAGGCATCGCTGGCCACGGTTCGCGGCGTTGCGTGCTCGCGCGTAACCATATCTCCGGGCACATCGCGCATGGCGGCAATTTCTGGCATCGGCAGGCCAATCGCCTTGGTGGCCAGGATCCTTTGACACTCGAAGTTCCGTTGCTGCTCCAGATCAGGGTGGTTGAGCGTGTCCAGGATGTCCTTTGCCGGTACTACGATTGCAATCCCCATATTTTCGGAACGTCTGTCGAATCGATCGGCCACGGTCGGTTCTCCAGTGTCCCGCGTGCCACCCCTGTCTATGTAATGACCGTGCACCAAGCCAAGCAGGAGGAATGTAGGGGCACCGGACACGTGCACTAACGTACCCGATCTCAGCCGAGTGGCCCCGCGATACCAGAAGACCGGGGAGCCACTGAGGCCGCCGATCGATCTTGCCTCGACCAGGTACGGCGGCCGTAGCACACCCCATCCGGTCTCCACTGGTTCCTCCGGCATGGCGGCGATGTTCCCAATCCGGATGATCGGGATATTAACACTCTTGCCGGGGCGCTGAGTAAATAAACCAGGGAAGAAAAGATCGTCGCCGATGCCCACTTGCTCCTCGGCAACGACCTCAGGCGTTATGAACATTCCCAGCGGCAATACCTTGTGGTCAAGGTGTTTGAAGTCAAACGCCAGTGGCGCAACGGCAACGTCAACTTGAGAATCGTCGCTGAATACCCACTGTGACATCGGTATTGGCAGGAATTGCACTCCGTGCTGCCGGGTGTTCACCCGACAATAGGCGTTTCCGTCGCCATCGTTCGCGAGTCCCTCAATAACATGCCTGGCCGTAACGGCGTAGATCACTGCGATCGCTTCATTAGCTGGTAGCGAGTAACCGACAAAGAAAACAGTTCCCCTCTCTTCGGGTCCGCTGTTTTTCCGACAGGCGAGAAAAGCCACGCACTTTCTGATCTCGTCTGGAATCTGCATAGGTTTTCCACCAGGTGCGAAGGAAAACGTGAGTATACCGCCGAGGGGCTCTTAATGCCAGATACCAACCCCGCAAAGGGATTAGGGATTGGGGATTGGGGATTAGGAAAGGCGGAAGGCGGAAGGCGGAGGGCGGAAGATACTATGAGAAGTCCGGATCGCTGAGTTAAGCTCCAGGTTTTCCGAAGTGTTCTAACCAAGGAGCTTGATTATGTCAGCGACCCGGACGAATGATTGTAACCAACCAGAGGCGATGCTGTACATGGCCCTCGAATTGGGGGAGGCCACCTGGAAGCTCGGCTTTACCACCGGGCTGGGCCAGAAACCACGGGAGCGGAACGTCCCCGCGCGAATGTGGCCTTTCTTGAGGCACGAGATCCAGGCAGCCAAAGAGCGCTTTGGCCTGGCATCGGATACGCCGGTGGTCAGTTGTTACGAGGCGGGCCGGGAAGGCTTTTGGCTGCACCGCTGCCTGCTGTCGCTGGGAGTGAAGAACGCCATCGTCGATTCTTCGAGCATCCTCGTGGATCGGCGACGACGGCGTGCCAAGACGGATCGGCTGGACCTGCATATGCTGCTGAAGATGTTGGTGCGTTGGCAGATGGGCGAGACGGACGTGTGGAGCGTGGTGCGGGTGCCCAGCGAGGCCGAGGAAGATGGTCGCCAGTTGCACCGCGAGTTGGAAACCCTCCACGAGGAACAGACCGGCCACAGCAATCGCATCAAGGGACTCTTGGCCACCTGCGGGGTGACGATGAACGTGGGCCGGGATTTTCCGCAGCGGCTGAAGCATCTCCGGCAGTGGAACCTTGAACCCTTGCCGCCGGACTTGCGTCGGCGTCTGTTGCGAGAATTCAGGCGGATGCAGATGGCCAACCGACAAATCCGGGAACTGGAGAAGGAGCGGGCGCGTCGGGTTCGCAAGAGCGACCCCGACCCCACTGTGCAGCAGGTGCGGTCGCTGTTGCGGTTGAAGGCCATCGGCATCAATAGCGCCTGGCTGTACGTGCGGGAGGTCTTCGGCTGGCGAAAGATCCGCAATCGGCGGCAGTTGGGGTCGCTGGTGGGACTGACGGGCAGCCCGTACCGCAGCGGCCAGTTGGATCATGAGCAGGGGATCAGCAAGGCGGGAAACCGGCGGATGCGCGCGATGGCGGTGGAGATTGCCTGGTGTTGGCTGTACCATCAGCGGCAGAGCGCGCTGAGCCGCTGGTACGAGCGGCGGTTTGCTCATGGCGGTAAACGCCTGCGGCGGATCGGTATCGTGGCCGTGGCCAGAAAACTGCTGGTGGCGTTGTGGAAATACCTAGAAACGGGCGTGCCGCCCGAAGGCGCCGAGCTGACGGACTGGGAAAGTAAGGTCCATTACACCCCGGCACTGGCATAGGCGGTTGGGCACGCGGCGGAGAGAAACCTTAGAAATGTTAGGAAGGAGGAGTTGGAACTACCCATGAGGATCTGACGTCGCGACTGGAGAGCGACCGTAGTACCGCCGGGCAGGAGTTCGACTCGCCGAGCGGAAGATGGGTTTGCTCGTCAGTCCGGCTTCCGAGAGCGTCCTGGACGCATACGGAATCGGGCGATCGGCTTCACCATCGAAGCCGACGCGGATAGAAGGTGGTTGCTGGCCTGTGGGCCAGAACGAGAGAAAGAAGCCGCCAGTCGCCGCAGTCAGCGTTCGCCAGGGGAGAGGGCTTCGCCGAAACTTTCCGGGGAAAATGTCTGTGGCGGAGCTTGGTGCCTTTGGAGAATGGGTTTTTCGAGGCATGGCAGGGCAAATAAATGAGGCGACCGCAACAAGAGCGGCCCCTCGCCGTCCAGGGGCGGCGCGGGGCCTGGCGGATCATTTATCCGTCCTGGCTCGGCTATCCCTCGTTGGGTTGCTCCCCAGCAGAGCCCAACTCTGTTTCACCAAGCGACGATAGTATACCATCCCGCGTGGTTCCCCACGAGCAGGTCAGCATTCCTTGCCTGGGCTCCCCGCTGAAACCCGGCCCAAAACCACAAATTAAGCGCGGGGCTTGACAAAAGCGATCCCATAGAAGGCGGAAGGAAGAAAGAACGGGGGAACGCGGAAGCATGACAGGCGGCAAAACCTTGCTGGTCCCCCTTTATCCTTTATCCTTCATCCTTCATCCTTCTCCTAACCCCAAATCCCCAAATCCCTAAATCCCTAAATCCCTAAATCCCTACCCCTTCACCGCCCGGAACGCCTCGACCGCAAACGCCAAGTCGTCCTGGCTGTGGACCGCGGAGACCTGGGTGCGAATGCGGGCCTTGCCCTGGGGAACTACCGGATAGGAAAAGCCGACGACGTAAATGCCCCGCTCCAGCAGCCGCTCGGCCATCCGCGCGGCAAGCACGGCGTCGCCCAACATGATGGGAACGATCGGATGTTCGCCCGGCACAATCTGAAAACCGCTCTGGCCCATCTGGGCGCGGAACCAGCGGGTGTTCTGCTCCAGGCGGTCGCGCAACTGGGTCGAGCCCGACAGCAGCGCGAGCGCGGCCAGCGAGGCGGCCACGATCGGCGGGGGCAGCGAGTTGGAAAACAAGTAGGGACGCGAGCGCTGGCGGAGCAGTTGGACCAGTTCCGCCCGGCCGCTGGTGTAGCCGCCGCTGCCGCCGCCCAGGGCCTTGCCCAGCGTGCCGGTGAGGATGTCGACCCGGCCCATGACGCCGCAATACTCGGGCGTGCCGCGGCCGGTGCGACCGAGAAAGCCCACGGCGTGCGAATCGTCGACCATGACCATCGCGTCGTAGCGGTCGGCCAACTCGCAGATGGCCGCCAGGTTGGCGATGACGCCGTCCATCGAGAACACGCCGTCGGTGGCGATGAGCCGAAACCGGGCCGCGCTGGCCTCCTTGAGCTTGGCCTCCAGGTCGGCCATGTCGTTGTTATGATAGCGCAGCCGCTGCGCCTTGCAGAGGCGGACGCCGTCGATGATCGAGGCGTGGTTCAGCTCGTCGGAGATGACGGCGTCCTGGTCGCCGAGGATGGTCTCGAACAGTCCGCCATTGGCGTCCCAGCAGGAGGAATAGAGGATGGTCTCTTCGGTGCCGAGAAACTCGGACAGGGCGGCTTCCAGTTGCTTGTGGGGCTGCTGGGTGCCGCAGATGAAGCGGACGCTGGCCATGCCGTAGCCCCAGTGGTCGAGGGCTTCGTGGGCGGCCTTGAGGACGGCCGGGTGGTCGGCCAGGCCGAGGTAGTTGTTGGCGCAGAGGTTGAGCACGACTTTGCCGCCGAGCACGCCGACGCGGGCCTGTTGCGGCGTGGTCAGCACGCGCTCGCCCTTGAAGAGCCCGGCCGCGCGGATCTGGGCGAGTTGCTCGGCGAGGTGTTGTTGCAGACGCTGGCAAGCCATGGGCTTAGCCCTCCTTCCAAGTGAGCACAACCTTGCCCGACTGGCCGCTGCGCATGGCGTCGAAGCCGCGCTGGAACTCGCTGTAGTGGAAGCGGTGGGTGACGATGGGGGTGATGTCGAGTCCGGACTGGAGCATGACGGTCATTTTGTACCAGGTTTCGTACATTTCCCGGCCGTAGATGCCCTGGACGGTGAGCATGTTGAAGACGATGGTGGGCCAATCGATGAGCATGTCCTTGCTGGGGATGCCGAGCATGGCGATCTTGCCGCCGTGGCACATGTTGGTGAGCATGTCGCGGAAGGCCTGCGGATTGCCCGACATCTCCAGGCCGACGTCGAAGCCTTCCTTCATGCCCAGCTCGTGCTGGGCGTCGGCGATGGACTGTTTGGTGACGTCGACGGCCAGGGTGGCGCCCATGCGGCGGGCCAGATCGAGCCGGTAGGGGTTCACGTCGGTGATGACGACGTAGCGGGCGCCGGCATGGCGGACCACGGCGGCGGCCATGATGCCGATGGGCCCGGCGCCGGTGATGAGCACGTCTTCGCCCAGCACGGGGAAATGCAGCGCCGTGTGGACGGCGTTGCCGAAGGGATCGAAAATCGACTGGATGTCGCGGGGGATGGCCGGGTCGTGGACCCAGACGTTGGTCATGGGCAGCACGAGGAACTCGGCGAAGGCCCCGGGGCGATTGACGCCGATGCCCTTGGTGTCCTTGCAGAGGTGCCGGCGGCCGGCCAGGCAGTTGCGGCAGCGGCCGCAGACCACGTGCCCCTCGCCGCTGACGATGTCGCCGGGGCTGAAGTCCTTGACGTTGCTGCCGATGTCGACGATGCGGCCGACGAACTCGTGCCCGATGACCAGGGGCACGGGGACGGTCTTTTGCGACCAGGCGTCCCAGTTGTAGATATGCACGTCGGTGCCGCAGATGCCCGTCCGCAAGACCTCGATGAGCACGTCGTTGATGCCCATCTGCGGCTCGGGAAGGTCCTCGAGCCACAAGCCTTCTTCCGCTTTCCTCTTGACAAGTGCTTTCATCATCTTCTCTCTGCTGTTGAATGTCGCCGCTGCCCGCTCTCACAGCGGCGGGGAGCAAACGGCGCCGTCTTTTTATGAAACTTCAATCCGGCAAGTATGTGACCACTCCGAGAAAAAGGAAGGACGCGCCCCGGGCCCCGACTGCCTGCCGGAGAGTCCCATCCATCGCGACCGCCGCGGCAGCGGGCGCGCCGGAGGCGACTGGCTGCACCACGCCCTAATCTCCGGCGGGCAGCTTACCGACGTGAATGCGCCAGCCGAAGGTTTGCGATTGGCTGTTGTCCGGGTCGGTCGGCATATTGAAAACCTTCTTGAAGGCATCGTGGATCTTCTTGGTGTCCTTGTCGTCGCCCTTTTTGAGGAGTTTGGCAAGTTGCTTGCCGTAGATGTTGTAGCGTCCCTTCTTCACCTTGCCGTCCAGATGGCAAAGGTTGCAACCGGCCTTGTCCACGGCCGCGGCCAGCGACTTCGAGAACGCGGTCGGTCTTGTCCTTGTGCACGTACACGGCCTTGAACTCCTTGTTATACGCCTGCGTGCCGTGGCCAGGCGTGGCGAGCGCCAAGATGCCGATAACGGCCAATAATCCACAACCCGGAAGAAGTAGCAACCTTTTCATGCCTTGGTCTCCTCGGCGAAGTTTCTCGGGCAGATCGAGCTTCCATTATGACCGCCGCGATGGCGGGATGCAATAAGGCGGGGGAGGGACGGGATCTGTGCGAAACCGCAAGCGATCTGCCGCCGCGGAACGGCTGAAGATGACCCTTTGTTCCGCCTTCCCCCTTCCGCCTTCCGCCCTCCCCCTTTCCTTCACTCGTCCACTTCGGCCCGCAGGATCTCCCGCTTCCAGTCGGGCTCGTGGACCGGCCAGCCTTGCACCGTCCGCGGGCCGTCGTCGATCCGCTGCGGGCAGGCGGCGTCGTGGACCGTGCGCCAACAGGCCATTTCCGCGGCCGAAGGCGGCGGCACCTGGCCGGGCACATTACTGCGGCGGAAGGAGACCGCGCGGTGATCGAAAATCGTCACAATGACTGGCGGTGGACATTCCAGCATCCGCCGTGCGATCAGCTCATGGCTGGCCGTGGCGTATTGGGACTTCAGCGCCAGCAGGTCCCAGCCGCCGCTGGCGGCGTCGGCGAGGAACCAGGCGGTGGGCAGGAGCAATCGGCCCGCCAGACGGTTGGCCACTTCCTCCCGCGCCTGGGGCACGATTTCCCGCACGTCGACGCCCCATTGGGTAAATACGCGGTAAGCGGCAAATTCGCCGATTTCATGGGCGACGGCCCAGTGCCGGCGTTCCCCGCGCGGATCGCTGCGCAACAGGATCGTGGGGCGCGAGCGCGCCGGCCGGCGGGCGTCCAGCCGCACGTACCGCGCCCGACCCCGCTGGCAGTCGTCCACTGCCACGGTGATTCCCAGCGCCGCGCCAGGTCGAAGGCGTCCACGGGCGGGCCGTCCACGCCCGCCTCGGCCAACAGGTCCATCGCCACGGCATCCAGCCCGGCGGCCAATTCTTCATGGGTATATTCGGGGAACATGGTGAAATTCTCAAGGGGACAGTCCCCAGCTTGTTGTTTTGCGGGTCGCTTGAGGAGAAATCGGCCGGAGGACCGTATCTATACTAATGTACACTATTCTAACCTCGCCACGGGGATTTTCAAGCGCGGCGGCAGGCCATTTCCCCCGTTCCCACCCTTACCGCCGCAGGTGGAATCGAGTACGATAAGGTGTTACGCCTCTCCCTCTTCAGAGGCGGCTTGCAAGCGAGTTTGGCCCCCCATGCACTCTCCCGTCCCGCAGCCACCGAAAGGCACCTATGCCCTGATCAGCCTCGGCTGCGCGAAGAACCTCGTCGATAGCGAGCGGATGGCCGGGCTGTTGGGCCTGGACGGCTATCGGATGGTGGCCGAGCCGGAGGGGGCGGATTTCGTCGTCATCAACACCTGCGGCTTCATCGCCGACGCCCGCGATGAATCGTACTCCGCCATCCGCGAGATGTTGCGGCTGAAGCGGCGGGGGCGGACCGGCGGGGTGATTGTGGCCGGCTGCCTGGCCCAGCGCGACCGGCAGGCGCTGTTGGAAAAGTATCCGGGCATCGACCAATTGGTGGGGGTGTTCGCCCGGGACCAGATCGGCGCCGCGGCCGGCCGGCTCTCGCTGCGGGGCGGCCCGGCGGCTGCCGACAAGCTGGCCGAGCAGCGGATGCTGTTTTGCCCCGCCCCCACGCGGCCGCTGGCAGACACCCAGCGGCTGCGGATCACGCCGCGGCACCTGGCGTTTGTGAAGATCGCCGAGGGGTGCAATCGGGCGTGCAGTTTTTGTTCGATCCCCAAGATCCGTGGACCCTATGCCACCAAGCCGATCGAGCAAGTCGTCGCCGAGGCCGAGGAACTGGTCGCCGACGGCGCGCGGGAGCTGATCCTGGTCGCCCAGGACACCAGCTATTACGGCGTCGAGATCGACGGCCGGCCGCGGCTGGCCGAGTTGCTGGCCCGGCTGGAGCAGATCGACGGCCTGGCCTGGATCCGCTTGATGTATCTCTATCCCCAGCACGTCACCGACGAATTGATCGCCGTGATCGCCGCGGGCGGAAAGGTGTTGCCGTATCTCGACTTGCCGCTGCAACACATCAACGATGACATCCTGGCGCGCATGCGCCGCCGCGTCACCCGCACGGAGACCGAGCACTTGATCGACCGGCTGCGGGAGCGGATCGCCGGGCTGGTCTTGCGGACCACGCTGATTGCGGGCTTTCCCGGCGAAACGCCGCAGCAGTTCGACGAGTTGCTGGAGTTTGTCGGCCGGCGGCGTTTCGAGCGGCTGGGGGCGTTCGCCTATAGCGAGGAACCGGGGACGCCGGCGGCCGAGCTGGACGGTCCCGTGCCGGAGGGCGTCAAGCGTGCCCGCCGCGAGCAAATCCTGGCCAGCCAGCAGGAAATCGCCTTCGCCTGGAACCAATCCCAGGTCGGTCGGACGCTGGACGTACTGATCGACAGCGAGGTGCCGGGCCAGCCGAGCGCCTTCGTGGGGCGCAGCTATGCCGATGCCCCGGAGATCGACGGCGCCGTGTACGTGACCGCCGAAGGCATCCGCCCCGGAGAGATCGTGGCCTGTGAGATTGTGGCTGCACGGGGTTATGATTTGATTGCCGTCCCGAGCGAAGAGAGAACATGACGTCGAAGAGAACCGGTCCGCCGAATCGCCGCCTCGCCAAGCTGTTCAATCTGCCCAACCAGTTGACCAGTTTGCGGCTGCTGCTGTCGGTGATCTTGTTTGGGCTGATCGCTTGGGAACATTACCTGGCGAGCCTGGTGCTGTTTGTGATTGCCGCCGGCACCGATTGGCTCGACGGCTATTTCGCCCGCAAGTATGGCCAGGTGACCACGCTGGGGCGGATTCTCGATCCCTTTGCCGACAAGGTGATTGTCTGCGGCACGTTCATCTTCCTGGCGGCCACTGCCGAAATCCGGGAAGTGTCCTGGGGATTGCAGCCGTGGATGGTGGTGGTGATCGTGGGGCGGGAGCTGTTGGTCACGGCGCTGCGGAGCTTTATCGAGGAGCGCGGGGCCGATTTTTCCGCCAAGATGTCGGGCAAATTGAAGATGGTATTGCAGTGCATTGCCGCCGGCGTGTGCCTGTTTTATCTCTACGACCACGATGCGACAACGCCCACGGCCGCCTGGCTCTGGTGGCTGCTGGTGATTTCCGTCTGGTCGGCGGTGGCGTTGACGGTGTATTCGGGCGTGGTCTACGTGTTGGTTGCCATGCGTTTGTTGCGGGAATCTCCGGCGTGATGGGGACGGTCCCCCGCGTGCCGCCTGTGGGAGCGTTATGAAGCCGTTAGCCGATTCTTCGTCGCTCGCCTGGTTGGGCGAGGCCATGCTCGTGGTCATTGCGGCCAGCGTGACGATCTGGATCGTCGTGATCGCGCGCTGGTGGAGACGGCTGCCGGTGATCCGCTACGAGCCGCGGCTGCCGGTGCCTTGGGGCGGCGGGCACGTCCTCCTCATGCTCCTGGTGTACGCGGCCTTGGGCAGCATCGCCGGCCTGACCGTCCACTACGCCTTGCCCGCGGACCACGACCAGCCGCAAGAGGCCGCAACGCCCAGCACGCTCCATCCGCTTGCGAGGATGGTGGAGGCGGCGCATGGCAACCTGTGGGTGCTGGCGGCAGCGGCCCTGGCGGCCGTGGTGGCGGCGCCCATCGTCGAGGAGTTCTTCTTTCGCGTGTTGCTGCAGGGCTGGCTGGAGGCGGCCGAGCGGCGTCATCGCCGCCTGGTGTGGGTGACGTGGGGCTTTCTGCCCGGCGCCACCCCTATCCTGGCCAGCTCGCTGCTCTTCGCCGCCCTCCACTTTCGCCTGGGCGAGAAAGGCGCCGCCGCCGCTGGCCGCGATCGTGATCGCCGACGCGGTCGCTAAACTATTGGCCATGGCCGGCATCATCATGCTTCTGAGGGTCCAGCGCGGCGCCAGGGCCGTCGACTTCGGTTGGGTGCCGCAGAAGCTCGCCGCCGACGCGGGCTTGGGGCTGCTGGCCTCTTTGGCTGTCATCCCCGTGGTTTTTCTGATGCAGTGGCTCTGCCAGAACTATCTCTTCCCGCTGACCAAGGTGGCGGCCGACCCGCTGCCGCTGTTCTTCTTCGCCTTGGTGCTGGGGACGATCTACTACCGGACGCACCGCATCGTGCCGTCGATCGTGACGCACGCCGCCCTGAACGCAACGACGCTGGTGCTGCTTTACTTGCAATAAATCGCCGGGCCGTGAGTGATCGCCGATCCCTATTCCCCTCGCCTGAAGAGGCGATGGCGATGCGGCCGGACCTCCGGCGCGACGATCGATTTCAGGGCTGCGGCGACGGCACGCTGCACGTTCTCGTCGGGATCGCTGCGTGCCTTCTCCAGCGCCGGCGCGGCATCGGCCGCCAGGGGCCCGAGGCTGCCCAGGGCTTCCGCGGCCGCCTGCCTCGACTGGGGCAGCGGCGCGCCCAGGCCGGCGATCAGCACCGGGACCGTTTTCGCGGCCACCTCCGCGGAGGCGGGCTGAATCTGGCCCAGCGCCCAGGCACATGCCACCGCCAGCGAACTGTCGGAACTGCCCAGCGCAGCGGTCAACGCCGCTGCGGCGGCGGCCGCGTCCGGACCGATCTTGCCCAGGGCGTAGGCAATGGCGTAGTCATCGGATCCTTGGCCTCCTTGAAAGGCCTTGGTCAGGGCCGGCACGGCGGCCTTGGCCGCCGGGCCGATCTTCGCCAGGGCCAAGACGGCTTCCTCGGAAACCCGCGGATTTTTGTCCGCGATCAACTTTGCCAGTTCCTCGGTGGCGGGCGCTGCCGCCGGGCCGATCTGGCCAAGGATATAGGCCACCCGGGCGCGGGCCTTTTCAAACTTCAGGGCGCCCACCAATCTCGGCACCGCTTGCGCCCGAGAGATGCCATGGCATCCAAGGCGCTGCGGACCGTGGCCTCGTCGGCGTCCTGGAAGGCCTTCTCGAAAATGGGCCCGGTGATTTCCGGGGCGGGCGGCAGGGCAGCCAATCCCTTGGCCGCCGCTTGGCGGCACCCGGGGATCCGAATTTTTCAGCATGGCCACCAACCCCTCGGTGGTCTGACGACGGAGGTCCTTATCTTCCGGATGGACCAGTGCCAGCGTCCAGAGGCTCGTGCAGCAGAGCATCGGGTCGTCGCTCTTGAAGTTGGCGCGGATCTTGGCCTCGGCGTCGGCGGGGACGGTGCCGATGCGGCCCAGGGCGTAGGTGGCGGCCGTGCGGCATTGTTGGTCGTCCAGCAGGGCGGCGATTTGCGGCGCGGCCCCTGCGGCGGCGCCCTCCATGGCCGCCAACGCGAGGACGGCCTCGCGGCGGATCTCCGGCCGAGGATCTTGCAGTTTCGCCGTCAAGGCGGGGATGGCGTCTTTGCCGGCAGGGCCGATTTCACGCAACACCACGCACGCCCAATAGGCCGCCTTGTCGTTGTCTAGTGCTTTGATCAGGCCGGGCACGGCCTGCCGCCGGCCTCCGCCACGGCCGTGAGGACCCGCATGCGCACGCCCGGGTCGGCGTCGTCCATGAGTTTTACGAACAGCGGCACCGTCACTTGCGGGCCCGGCCGAATGGCGCCCAAGGCCCGGATCGCCTGCCGGCGGACGGCCACGTCGGGATCGGCCAGCAAGTCGATCAAACCGGCCGCGGCCGGCTTGGCCGGCGCACCGATCCCGCCTCAGCGCAGGGCGGCATGGGCACGCACCGCCGGCGAGGAATCTTTCAGCAGCTCGATCAGGGGCGTAACCGCCGTGGCGGCCTCCGCACCTTGCGATCCCAATTGGTCGATGGCCTGCAACCGGGCGGTTTCGTCGGCCGATTTCAAGGCGCCGATCAAATCCGCGGTAGTGGGCTCGGCCGCTGGGACCGTGGCCATCGCCAGCACCAGCCATCCACACGTCAGGGCGACAATTCGTTTCGTGGTATTCATAATTCCCTTCCCGTAATTTATTCTAATTGACTCTTGCAGGTGGCGTAGAGGAGGCTGCTGAGGAAGTTCCGCGACGCCAGGTACAGCGCCGACGGCACCTCGCGGATTTGCGTCTTCATGGTCGCCATGATGGTGTCGATAGCGTCGTGGGCCTTCTCCTGATCCGAGTAGCCCAGTCCGCCCAACGTCGCTCGTTTCGCCATGAGTTGATCCAAGTCGGTGCGTTGGGGGGCATAGGCTTCGGTTTGCAGCAGCGTCGGCCAGTCGATTTTGCCGGTCACGGGATCGACCTGGCTGGGGCTCAAGGGAGCCGGGATGCCTTCATGAGCGATGCGGACCATTTGCTCCATGGTTGGCCTGGGGCCCCGTTCGGCTGCCCGCGCCTGCCGGTTGACCGCCCGCATGTCGAAGTAGGTCTGGGTCCACTGGGCCCGATTTTCGATTTCCTGACGTTGCGCCTGCGTCATGTTCACCGCGGCCGCCGACGTGGCGAGGTTGTAATCGCCCTGGGCGCTGATGACGCTGGCCATGCCGTTCATCGCCGAGCCGGCGGCGGTAGTCCCGCCGGGCGTGCCCCACCAGCCGCCATTTCCCACCGCCACCGCGCCCGATGACTGCGGCACGACCGGCCGATAGGCCTGACCTCCACCGGGAGAACCATTGTTGCTCTGCGCGAACACTACCGCCGCGCAGGATACGACCGCCGCCGTGAGCCATAGGGATTTCATGTGCTGTGCTCCTCGTCTTGTCATTGGTGTGCGGACTGCCGTTATTATACGCACAGTTCTAAAATAATCCATACACTAGCCGAAAAGAGAGGATTAGAACGGGAAAGGCGGCGGGCGCGGGTATTCGCAAGAAGTCTCCAGGCTGCCGCCCGGAGGGGGCGCGGGGAAGGAGCGTGGAACGACCAATCGACGGGGTGGTCGTGGCGGGATGGGGATCCTTCCCCCTTACGCCAAACCCTTTACGCCTTTTTCCACTGCCGGCGGAAGGCGAGCAGTCCGATCGCGGCGGCGCCCAGCAACGCGAACGTGCCGGGCTCAGGGACGGCGTAGACGGGCGACAATTCCTCGACCTGAGTGTAATGCGTGCTACCGGTGAACGTCTCTTTGTACTGGAAGTCCAAGTCGGAGCCGTCCGCAACGTACGCAGTTGGCGTATTGGCGGAATAAGTGATATGCCCGACGTACTCGTGCGACCCCAGCGCAAGGTTGTCTGAGGAGACCGACGCAAATGATGCGTCGACCGTGGCCGACCAGTCCGCCGGCAGAGTGACCAGCGCGTTCGAGAGCAGCAGTGAACTCAGCGAAACGTTACTGTACAGCTTGATGTCGCCCGTGTACCCGGTCCAGGCGGAGCCGGTATCGTTGGTGATATCATGAAGGATCGTGGCTGCCGGGTCATCAGAAGTTGTGGTAATAATTGAGACCATACCTCCCGGTCCGGATTGCACACCCGGCAAAGGCACGATGTACGAACCGTCTACGGCTTTGCTCAAGTTGGTATAGGTGCCGGGCGTGCAGGAAATTCCGGGCTCGCCCCACCATTCCCAACTGCTAATGTCGGCCTTGGCGACAGAACCGCATAGCAGCAGCACGGCGATAAGCGCAATCGTGCAGGATCTCATGTGAACCCCCCGTTTCCCTCGTATGTATACCCTGGGCCCGATCCGGCTGTCCCAAAACCATCTACCGGGCCGACGGCCTTGTCCTTGCGTATCTCGGCGTTCCGAAACGATGGTAAAAAAACGACTTACCCACAACTCGTACAGAACCGATGCCCACGAAGAGGGAACCGAGGAAGAATTCCTTGGCAGCGCAACCATCCTTCATGGGGAAGGCGGTTCTCAGTAGAGTTTGCAGACGCGATGTCGCTGCCTAACCATGGGGTGCTGGCGATACTAAGTCGCTTTGAACTGCCGCGATCGCGTCACCCGCGACAGCCTCGCACATTAAGCTTAATTGTAAGGAAAAGTGAATTCTTTGCAAGCGTTTGGCAAATGCGGAGATGATTTTTTGAGAGAGGTCTTCGCAGGAGAAAACGGGCGTAAACCGTTGACTGCCAAGGGCTTTTGCACAGGACTGCTGCTGCGAAGCCGGGAAACCATCCCACCCACTGTGGTGGATGTGACCTGCTAGAGGTAATTCAGCAGCGTCATCTTGAACATTTGCCCAATGGTCTCCAAGGAAGCCTGGTAGGCGGTCTGGAGGGCCGTCAACTGGGAGATGACCGTGGCGAGGTCGGCGTCGGAGTCGTTGGAGAGGAGCGATTGCAGTTGGGTATTCTGCGAGCCCAGTTGGGTTTGGGCGGAACTGAGCGATTGCTCACGCTCCCCCAGGACCGCCTGGCAATCGCTGAGGTTCTGTGATGCCTGTTGCAATTGAGTGATGTCGCGGCTGACCTCGGTCATGTCGCCGGACTGGAGCGCGGCGCTCATCCGCAGCAGGGAATTGAAGACGCCCGCGGTTTCCTGCGGATTGACATCGGTCCCGGTCAGGGTGGCCTCGGTGCCGCCGCTGGTGTAGGTCGTCAAGGCGGTGATCGTGCCGCTGCCATCGTTGTCGGGATCGTTGGTCGTGTCGAGGCTGGCGGTGAAGTTGGGATTGCCTTGCAGCAACTGGACGATGGTGCTGGCCTGGGTGACGCCGGCAGCGATGTGGAACGTCAGCGTCTGGTCGGCGGGCTCGTAGTCGACCGTTTCATCGCCTGCCTGGCCGTCGTCGACGAATTTGACCCAGACATCGCCGGCCGTGCCGGCCTGGTTGGACGTGATGATCAAGTCGCTGTCGGTCCCTCCGAAACTGATCGAGGCCGAGGCGGTCCCCTTCGTGTTGCTCGTTGCGGTTTGTGCGCCGCTGGGGATGAGGCCGAGGTCGGCGGCGGCCGTGCTGTTGATATTGGACGTGACCGTGATGTTGCCGGGGGCGGGGCCGTCGTCGGTCAGTTCGATGCCGTTTCCGGTAGAAACCAGGTGCGCCTGCACCGTGCCGTCGCTGAGGTCGTTGATCTTGTTGATCACGTCGCCGACGGTGTTGCAGCCCACCAGGCTGACGTTGAATGAGTCGCCGTCGGCGGCGGTGATGGTGAAATCGTAGGGCGGGTTGGGGTCGTTGGGGGTGCCCGTGTAAACGCCGAGGCCGCTGCCGTAATTGAGGTCGGCCAGCGGGGTCTGGTAGCCGAACGTGCGCAGTCCCAGATCGGTGGCCGCGTAGCCGCCGTTTTCGCCGATGGTGAAGTCGCTGCCGCTGGTGTAGGAACTGATTTCCAGGCCGGTCTTGGTGGGATCGATTTGGGCCTTCACGCCGGCGCCGGAGCCGTTGATCGCGTTAATGACGTCCTGGATCGTGTTGCAATTGGCCAGGTTGATGGTGTAGGTGGCGCCGCCGTCGGTGATTTGTAGTCCCGAACTCAGATTGAGTCCGTTGCCGCCCGCCAGATCGCCGAGCGAAGTGGTCAAGGTCAGTGCGGGATTCAGATCCCCGCCCTGGATGAAGCCGTTGCTGCTGGAGCCGAGGATTCCCAGTTCCTTGGCGATCACGCCGCCGCCGACTTCGCTGATGGAGACGCTGCTGGTCCCGCCGCCGGCGGGCGTGAGCTGGATATCCAAGCCGGTCGCGGTGATGCCGACCTGGACCGTGTCGCCTGCGGGCGCGTTGGCGCTGAGCAGTTGGGCCACGTCGCCGACGGTCTGCGCGCCGCTGAGATCGACGATGCTCTGGTGCCCGCTGCCGTCGGAGATGGCGATGCTTCCCAAGGTGACGCCCTCGCCGCCGTTGAGATCGGAGAGTTTGGTGTCGGCAGTCAGGGCCGGATTGAGATCGGCGCCGTCGACGGGCGCGGAGACGGCGCCGAAAGCCTCGGCGCCGGTGACGTTGCTGATGAACGGCAGGTTAAGGTCGGAGAAGCTGGTGAGGTTCTGGTCGTTGCCGTTGTACTGGATGTCGCCGTCGGCGGTGGTCGTGAACGGCACGACGGTCGTGGTCGACCCGGCGAAGAGGTAGCGGCCGTCGAACTGCTGGTTGCCGAGGTCCATCAGCTCCTGGACGATCTGGCTGATCTGCTGGGAGGCGGCCGTGCGCTGATCGGCGGTGGCGGTCGAGCCGGTGACCGCCAGGGCGCTCGACTGCGCCGTCGACAACAGGCTCGACATGCTGGACAGCGCGCTGTCGGTCTGGCTCATGTAGGACTGGTTCATGGTGACGTTGGTCGTCATCTGGGCGTTGCTGGCCAGCAGGTTGTTGAGGTTCATGATCTGCATGGCCACGACCGGGTCCTGGCTGGCCGCCGACAGTTCTTTGTCCGTGCTCAACTGGGTCTCGACGTTCAACATTGCGGTTTGATCGGAATTCAACTGGTCCAACAGCCGCTGCTGGACGTAGAGGTTGCTGACGGAGGTCGTCGGAACGTTGCTGACGGACATGCTCATGGCAGGTGGAATTCCGGGTCGCGGTTACAACTGCATCAATAATTGGAGCAGGCTGTCGATGGTGCTGATGTACTTGGACGTGGCCTGGTAGGCCTCCTGGTAGCTCATCATTTTGATCGTTTCCGTGTCGATGCTGACGCCGCTGGTGGCGAGCTCCTGGCTGCTCAGCGAGTTGGCGAAGGTGTCGGCGCTCGAGGCCGTGGACTGGGCCTGGGCCGAGCCCTGGGTCACGTCGTTCACCAGGTTGTTGTACACGTCGGTGATCGTGCTGCCGTTCTGCGAGGCCAACGGCGCGTTGGGAAAATTCGTCAACTGCACGGCGTTGTTCGTGTCGGCGCCGATGCCCCCCTGGCTGGCGGCAAACAGGGAGGGGTCGTTCTGGACATCGGAATTGACGCCGATGTCGGAGGCCGTCGAACCGGAGAAAAACGTGTTGATCCCCAAGCTGGTCAATATGCCGCTGGTGTCGCCGGCGAAGGAAAACTCCTGGTTCGGCGAAGTGCTCGTGATCGTCAGACGGTTGTCGCTGCCGATGCTGGCCGAAAGGCCGCTGACGCTGTTCAATTCGGCGGCCAGCGACGTCAACGTCGTGTCCTGTCCCTGACCGTTGAGAGTCACGTCGATGTTGCTCGTCTGGGTCAGACCCGTGGTCTTGTTGTAGACCTGCACCTGAAAGGAGCCGCTGGTGGGCGTGAAGTTCAGGCCGGTCGCGTTCAGCGCCGCGTTGGGATCGTCGACGGCCGACTCGCTGGTGACGGTCGTGAAGCCGTCGAGCCCCTGGCCGCTGGCATAGACGTTGTTGAATTCGGAAATCAGCGTGCCGGCGAAATTGTTCAGGTTGCTGAGGAAGCCGGGGAGCACGGTGTCGCGGGCTTGCAGCAATCCGGCCAGTTCGCCCGAGGACGCGCTGATCGGCGTATTGGTGCCCGCGACCAGGAGATCGGTGACGGTTTGTCCGCCGTCGGAACGCTCACTCGTCTCCACGTTGCGCACCACGCCGTCGGAGACCAGGTACTCGCCGCCGACGGATACCGAAATGGAACCGTTCGATTGCTGCATGGTCTGGATGCCGACCAACTGGGAAAGGCTTTGCAGGGCTTGCAGCCGCTGGTCCTCCAGCCCGACGGCGTCGCTCCCGGAAGTGTTCCCGCCCTGGACGTTCTCGATCTGCAGGTTCAGGGCACCGACCTGGGAGGTCAGATTATTGATTTCGGACGCCATGTTCGTGACGTCGGTGTTGGTGTCGGAACGAAGCGACTGGACCTGGCTGGCCAATTGGTTGATGGTCGTCGCCAGGTTTTCGCCCTGCAAGACCGCGAGGTTCCGCACCGAGGTGTCCCCGGGCTGGTTGAGAACGTTGTTGATGCTGGAAAAGAAATTGCTCATCGCGGTGCCGAGATTGCTGTTGTCCAACGCCCCGACGATGGTCTCCAATTGGGAGTACGATGTCTTCAGGCTGTCGGCGCTGGACTGATCGCTGGTGGCACTGCGGAGGCGTTGGTCCAAAAAGGCATCGATATTCTCGGTGACCGATTGCACCTGGACGCCGGTCCCGAGCACCAGGTTCCCATAGCGCTCCGGCGACGAGGCAGCGAGGTTCGCTTCCTCGCAGATGTAGCCCGGCGTGTTCGCGTTGGAAATATTCTGGCCCACAACCTGCAAGCCGATCTCGTTCGCTTGCAAGGCATTGCCGGCCATCTGGATGGAACTGTACAGCGACATCGTCTATTTCGCACACCGCGTGGGATGGTTATCCAGTCTGCGATGCTTTGCAAGACTGGGTGTTTTTCCCGTTTTCCCTAGCCCACCTGGTCCAGCATGGTGCCACCGGCCACAGCCAGCCGTCTCTCTCCATATGTCGGCTGGAGGCGACCCCCGGTAGCGATAATCTCCAAAAGTTGCGAGAGATGGAGCAAAGTCCGCTGCACCACGACCCAGTTGACCAGGCTCTCTTGCTGCAGGAGTCGGCTGCGGCGGCGGGCCAGGTCTACCCGTTGGCAAAGGGCCCGGCCGTCGGCCGTCGGCAGTCGCTCCGCCACCGCCTTGATGTTCTTGGCCGGCAATCCTTCCTGGGCGGCGCGGGCCAGCAACTGTTCGCGGCGGCGAAGGCACTCCTGCAAGGCGCCGATCCAGCGCTGCTCTTGGGGGCCGATGGCCGAGAGCCCTTCCAGATCGGCGGCGCCGAGGAGCTGCCGCTTCTTGGTCAGGATTGCGAACAGTTCGTCTTGGCCGGCCAAGAGGTCGCTCAACAGCGCGGCCAGATCGTTTTCCAAAGAGGGTTGCATCCGTTTGCCTTTCGTTATCGGCGTCCCATGGTGAACAGTTGGTACATCGGTCCGGTGAATTTGTCGGCGCTGGCGTCGCTGAGCTTCCGCGACAGCACCTGGTCGAGTTGTTGCGTGAAGATTTCCTCGGCGTGGCCGCCGTTGAAGTAGGCGGGCTTGCCGACGGTGGTCCGCAACGACTTGAGCATCTGGCCGTAGAACGACTCGCCCACGAAGGAGTCGAACGCCTTGCGGAGCTTGGGATTGTCGGCCCCGGCGCTGCCGGCCGGGCTCTTGGCGGCCGGCTGGCCGGTCGCCTCCATGACGTTCGATCGCGCCGTGTTTGCGTTGATTCTCATGGTTTCCACCTCGTTGGGGACTGTCCCTCTGCAAAACCGCTCACTCGAAAATCGGTTGCCCCTGCAAAGCCGCTCACTCGATAATCAGTTGTCCGTGGAGTTTACCGTCGCGATTGAGCCCCTTGATGATCTCGATGATGTCGCTGGTGGGCACGTGGATGGCGTTGAGCGCCTCGACCAGGGCCTTCAGCTTCGGCGCGCCGGGATCGACCGGATCGACGGCCACGAAGGGGTGGACTCCCGAGGTCGCGCCGCCGCCGGCCGTCTCGATCACGATGTTCTTGTGCGTGATCGCCACGGAGCCGATCTCAACGTCGCCGCTGATGATGACGCTGCCGGCCCGTTGATTGACCACCACCCGGGCCCCCGTGCGCGGCTCCATCAGCGGCAGCGCCAGCACCTGGGAGACGAACGACACCGGGTCGTCGCTGTACTGAGGCGGAATGACGACCTCGATGTTGCCTTGATTGATGGCGTGCGCCATGGGGGCCGAGCTGCTCGTCTGCATGCGCATCTGGCTGTTGATGAGTTCCACAACGTCCTCGGCGACCTGGAAGTCGGCGTGGTTTTTCTCCAGCACCAGCGTGATCTTGCCGTCCTTGGTGAAGACGTTGAAGAATTCCTCTTCCAGCCGGCAGCCGTCGTGGACGCGGCCGCTGGTGGTTTGCGCGGGGTCCTCCAACGTGATCGGCCCCTCGGCGAAGCCGAACACGCGGCGACTGCGCGGATCGGGGCCGATCAGGGGCGTCATGAACAGCCGTCCCCCGGCCAGGCTCTTGGCCGAGCCCACGGAACTGACCACGCAATCGAGCTTGTCGCCTTGGCGGGCCCCGGCGCCGGGAACGGTCGCCGTGACGATCACCAGGGCCACGTTCTTGGTGTCTTTCAGCTCGGTCAGGCCGGCCTTGCTTGTGGGCAAGTCCATCACGCTCATCACCTTGGCCAGGCTGCGGATGGTGGGCAGATAGGCGCCGCCGTCGCCGGTGCCCTTCAGGCCGATGACGATCCCCAGCCCTTGCAGCGTGTTCTCTTCCTGGCCCTTGATGCGGCAGATGCTCTTCAGCGTCATCCGCGCTTCCGCCGGCACGCTGCCGGCCCAGCAGGCCGCGACCATCCCCAAGGCAAGCACGGTTCCCAGGCGTCTCATCCGTCCACTCCTTGCGTTTTCCCAGTTGTTTCCCGCGTGTTTCCCAAGGGGGCCAGCTTACGGTCTTTCGCGTCCTTAGAACGGCTGCCACTTGTCCAACCACTTCAAGGCCCAGCCCTGGCGATAGCTGTCGCGGACGTGCCCCGCCTCGTGCTTGTCGATCCGCAGCGCCGCCACGTCCTCGCTGAGGATCGTGCCGGTGGGCTTGACGGATTCCGGGCGGGCCTCGCCGTTGAGAGAGAAATCCCAAACCTCCTCGTTGTTCTTGATGCTGCGGTGTCCTTCCAGGACCAGGTTGCCGTTGGGGCGAATATCGACCACCTCGCAGGCAATGTTGAAGCTCAACTTATCGGTGGTCGACAACGTGCCGTGCGCTTGCAGCTTGTTGTCGATCTGGCCGCGGATGTGCGGCTCGCCGGCCGACTGCGGGTCGGGCACGACCTTCCGCAAGCCCTTCAGCAGGATCCAGTCCGGCAGTTGCAGGTCGCCGTAGCCGGTCTTCTGGCGGTCCAACTCGCTGTCGCTGGCCATGACCGATTTCTCGCTGACCGTTACCGTCACGAGATCGTGGACCTTCCACTTCCGGGGTTCGTCCGACTTCTGATACGTCCACGACACCTCGGACAGCGTGAGCGCAGCCCGCTGTGGGCCGCCCAGGAGGCTCGAACTCTGGGCCCGGGCCCCCGCGCCGCAGAAGGCCACCACGCCGAGTGCGCCCAAGGTTGCCGTGAGGAGGCAGCGAAGCGATGCAGTCATAAAAATCCCTTCTCGTCTGATCGTGTGCTCTTGGCTAGCGGTCCCTGAAGCGCTTCCCTTCCCGGCTACTGCCGCAGCACCGTGCCGGGCTCGCCCACCTGGGACCCTTCGGCCCGCGGCGAGCGGGCATACACTTCAACTTCGCGGATGCCGCTGACGCGGGCGAAAAACGTGCTGCGGTCGCTCAACGTCTCGACGGCCACCAGCTCGCCGTCGCTGCCGTCGTCGTGCGCCCGCGCCATGGTGCGAATGCGGATGCCGGCGGCGCGGGCGTACACGGTCACGACCTCGCCGCGCCGCACTAGGACTTGCGACCGGACGGCGTCCGGCGTCAGCGCCCTGCCCGCCGCGATCGCGCGGGTGGTCTCTTTGCCGACCACGTCGGCAAAGGAGCGGAGGGCGCCGCCGTCGCTTTCGTCCGCCGCCGCGTGCGCCATTTCCACGTCGCTTTGATGGACCACGGCCCCCCGGGCCAGCGCCGGCTGGTCACGACCACGGTGGCCGGCAGCGAAACCTGGGCGTCCAGCGGGAATCGCCACGGCCCCTTCGCCAACGTCGCCGACACGACGAATCGCTGGGCGCCGAGCCAGGGCGGGCTGCCGCCGGAAATGGTCAGGCCCCGGGCGGCGTCGCCTACCTGGCGGGCCTGGGCGTCGCTGAGTTCGGCCTCCACGATCCACGGCTGATCGGCCGCGGCGTGCTCCTTGAGGTATTGCGTTACGGATTGGCAGACCCGCTGGCTGATCTTTCGCACCAGCGCCGGCGGCAGGGCCGCGGCCGGCGCGTCGGCCCGGCCCGCTTGACTGTGCCCCTGCACCGTGATTTGGCTGGAACCGGAGAAACTGTGCTCGGTCAAATTGACGCCCCGCAACAGCAGCAGGTCCTGCAACTCGCGAATGCGGAGAAATCGTTGCTGTGGGGGCGGGGGGGTGGGAAACAGCTCGATCGCCGCCAGGCGACCGACCTGCTGGCGGTCGGCGGAGAAGATCTCGGCCACGTCGCCCAGCTTGACCACTGCCCCCTCGACGGTGCATTGCTCGCGCAACCGGAGTTCGGCGGCGGCGGCGGCGGTCGGGGCCAACCAGGCCGCGGCCACGGTGAGAAACGCCGCCAAAAATCGGTAAACGTGCGCGCTCGTCATGGTGCCTAGTATCTCCGCATGGACGTGATCGTTTGCAGGACTTCGTCGCTGGTCTTGACCGCCTGCGAATTCATCTCGAAGGACCGCTGCGTGGTAATCAAGTTGATCAACTCCGTCACCGGATTGACGTTGGACGACTCGAGCATGTTCTGCTGCGTGGTGCCCATGCCGTTCTGACCGGGGTTGGCCAAGGTCGCCGTGCCGGAGGCGTCGGTCTCGGCATAGAGGTTTTCGCCCAGGTTCAGCAGCCCCTCGGGATTGATGAACGTGGCCAACTCGAGCTGGCCGACCTGATCAAGCTGCTGGGTGGTGCTCTGGCGGACGGAAACCATGCCCTCGGGGCTGATCACGACGGCCTGGGCGCCTTGGGGGATGGTGATGGTCGGCTGGATCAGGCGGCCGACGTTCGAGTCGGCCAACACGAGGTTGCCGTTGGTGTTTGTGGAAAAGTTGCCGGCGCGGGTGTAGTACGTGGTGCCGTTGGGATCCAGCACTTGGAAGAAGCCCTGCCCTTGGATGGCGACGTCGAGCTGGTTGCCCGTCTGCTGCAGCGTGCCCTGGGTATAGTCGTTCTGCACGCTCTGCACGCGGCTGCCCGTGCCGATGTGAATGCCGGTGGGCGTGTACTGGCCCCCGCTGTCCTTCTCGCCGGGATACTTCAGGTTTTGGTAGATGAGGTCTTCAAAGTTTGCCCGCCCTTCCTTGAATGCCGTGGTTTCCAGGTTCGCCAGGTTGTTGGCGATGACGTCCAGTTGGGTTTGCAGGGCGGTCATGCCGGCGGCGGCGGTGTAAAGCGTTTGAACACTCATAGTGATCGGGAAAGATAGGGGTTTCGGGGATGTGGGAAGAGTCCTGTATCGTCCTTATGCCTTCAGCACGCGGCTGATCAGCGTGCTGAGCATTTCGTCTTGGGTCTTGATCATGTTCACGTTGGCTTCGATCAGCCGGGTCGTGTCCAGCATGTCGACGAGTTCGGTGGTCGGCTGCACGGCGGAGAGTTCAAGGTAGCCGCTGGCGACGGAGCGTGCTTCGGCGGGGACCGCTTGCGGCTCGGCCAGGGAGCGGAACAAGTTTTCGCCCGTCTTGACCAGGTCGCCCAGCGACGCCGGTTTGACCAGCGCCAGGTTTTGCGTGTCGCCGTCCTGCTGGATCGTCCCGCTGTCGGTGATCTCCCAGTGCCCGCCCTGAAGGTTGATGGCGATGGGCGAATGGGTGTCGCTCAGCACCGAGTATCCCTGTTGCGTGACCAACTCGCCGCGTTGGGTAAGGCGGAAATTGCCCGCCCGGCTCAGGTACGTCGAGTCGCCGTTGCGGACGAGGAAGAACCCGTCGCCGTTGATGGCCACGTCCGTCGGGGAGCCGGTTCGTTTCAGGGCACCGGCGGAAAAGTCGGTCTTGGTTTCCTGGAACTGCACGCCGCCGCCCAGGTCGTCGATCGAGCCGCTGCCGGGCGGAGCCAGGCCTTGCTGGACCGCTTCCGCGTAACGTGATTGGACGATGGCCAAGTCCCGCTTGAAGCCGGTCGTCTCGGCGTTCGCCAGGTTGTTGGCGATGACGTCCAGCCTTTGCATTTGGGCTTGGGCGCCGTCAGCAGAGATGTAGAGCCCGTAGGGCATGAACGTGTCGAGTCAACTTGGAACGTCCCCCTGCAGGTTTTTTGCCGTCGCGCCGCGCCGGCCGCCGCCTCGCGTTGCAAGACACATGCCAAATCGGATGAGAAAGACGCAAGATCTCGGAATCATGATCGCAACGGATTACTGTTAAATGAGTTACGTTTCCTGGTCGGTGGCGTCCCAGTCGCCCGCTGGCGATGCTGTTGGCTCTGGTGGTCTGGCGGTTCTTGCCGACCCAAGGCGCAGAAGCGGCCGGTTTCTTTTTGCCTCGGACCGTACCGGCAGATAAAATTGCACGCGGTTGTGCTGAGGAGGGAAAAAGGTGACAGGCACCATTTGTGCGAAGCACCCTCCGGGCCGTTCCGGCAAATGGTGCCTGTCACCTTTTTCCCGGATGGCCCTTTGTCTTGCCGAGAAATCATGGCCTGTAAGCACCTCAAGGAGATGTACGAGATTTGCCGGACGCACAACTTGAAGCTGAGCAGCACGGATTTGATTCGCATCGTCTGCCCGAAGTGCGGCGTCGAGGAGGTCTGTCCGTCTATTTTGGTGGAGCAATATGAGTCGCAGCACGGCTGCGACGGAGAAAACTCCCCTCCAAAAGGGGGAAATATCCCAATCTGACCAGCCCCTGGATTTATGCTACGAAAGGGGGATATCTGATCCAGGCGGTGGTGTTAATATGGAAGGACCGCTGACCATCGCGGTCTAACCATGTCGGCGGTATCGCGTCGGGGGAATGAGTTCGCCTCGTGCCCCAAGGTTCCCGCGTGTTTGTGGCGGTATTGACGGGCAGCCGGCGGCCGGAGGAGAAGATTTGCAATAAAATGCTTGACCAAATGGGAATTTGGTGGATAATGAATTGTTTGGCATTGGCAGCGCCGTCCTACCTGTATGGCTGAATTCCTGCCGCTGCACCTGATGATTACGGCGTTGCGTGGTTAGCATCCGGTCGCCGCTTCCGGCTTAGTTCCTGTTGTGCGTGTGATCGGCTGTACGAGAAGAGGTTCATCTTTCGAGACGGAGTGGTATGTCATGCGGAACGTATTTGAAGCAATTTTGGAAACTGGACACGACGAGGATTTCCTCCCCGCCGAGAACAATAACGACTTCAAGAGCACCGATGCACCGGCCGGGTCGAAAGCCAAGCTGGACATTCTCGCCGAGCGGGTCCTGCGGGGACTTCCCCTCTGGCATCCCGAAGACCGGTCCGATTACAGTGGATTGACCGGCGCGGTGCGGCCGCGCAGTTGACGCGTAACATCCCGAGCTGCCTGCCACCGATTTCCGGGCTTCCCCAGCCCGGCGGCACGCAAGCGTCTCCCTGAGAAATGGACTTTTGCCTGTTTCTGCGCTCTCTCTTGGGATGACGAACTGCAAGCGGTACAAGAGTCCAGCGGTGATTTGGCTGACGGGCAGGCGCTGCCTATCTCCTACCCCCTTCGGCGTTTAGGCTGAGACGGATAGTCCTTGTCGATTCGGCGGCTGCACCCTTTCTCCCCAAACCGGGAACTATAGAGGTAGGGGGTTTTCGGGATGGAATCTTGACCGAGACCGGAAATCGCCCATGCCGCACCCAGGGTGCCAAACGGATCGCAGGGAGTAGATGACGTGGACCGTGATCGATTGGCGGCCATCGTCAGGGTCAACCAGGCAGGGATCTACCGCTACTTGCGATACTTGGGGGCCGACCAGCCAACCGCCGAGGACTTGGTCCAGGAGACGTTCTTGGCGGCTTTCAAGAGCCCGGCGGTGGAGCAAGACCTTTCCAGCCCGTCCGCATGGCTGAGGGGAATTGCACGCAATCTCTTCCTGCAGCACTGCCGCCGGGGCAGGCGGTCCCCCATGGTTGCCGGCAGTGAACGCCTGGACGAGGCCGAGAGTACCTGGCGATCGGTTTTCCTCCGGGACGGCGATGGTTTCGACTACCTGGAAGCCCTGCGGCGATGCCTCCAGGACCTGCCGCCCAAGCAACGCGATGTTCTGGATATGCGTTATCGGGACGAGAAGTCGCGCGGCGAAATGGCGCAGTTCCTGGGAATGTCCGAGGACGGGATCAAGTCCCTGCTCCGCCGGATCAGGGCCACTCTGGCCAATTGCGTCGAGAAACGCCTGGCGCTCCAGGGGACGGACTGACCATGAGCAGCCAGACCGAGAGACTCGTTCATATCCTCCTCTGCGAGGAAATCGGGGCCGAAAGGGTCCCGGATGTGACCCAACGGGTCCTGCGGCGGGCCTTGCAGCGCAAACGCCGCTCCTGGCTGCGGCTTGCCGCGGTCGCTGCCGGGCTTGTGGTGTGCGTGCTGGCGGGGTGGTGGATCGCGGGCCGCCGCTACCCGGCGCCGGAGGCGTCTGGTTCGTATAAACTCGTCGGCGCTGCGGACGTGTGCCGGGGTGCGGTCCTGGTCACGGCGAAGCAGCCGGCCTCCCTCGCGCTGGGCGGATATTGCAAAGTCCGGCTGGAACCGAATACGACGCTGCGGATCGAAGGGAAGAAAGACGCCGAAGAAGTCCGGCTTGAGAAGGGAACCCTGACCTGTGACGTGGACCCGGGCATCGGGACCTTCGCGGTCCGCAGCCGGGTCGGGACGGTTTCCGTGCTGGGAACGAGTTTCTCCGTCAAGCTCTCGGAAAACAAGGGGGCAGGAACTGCCCCCAGCAGTCGCCAGTCCGTTTGGATGCTGGACGTGGCGGTCACGACCGGCCGCGTGCGCGTGGACTATAACGGCGGCGTCTTCACGCTGTCGGCGGGCTCGCGGCAGATTTTCGGCGCCGGACCCGGCCCAGCGCCGAACCAACCCCCGCCGTCGCGCGGCGCCGAGAAAACAACGATCACGGGAATGGCCAAAGCCCTCGGCGGTGCCAGCGGCAAATTGAACCCCGCTGCCGCCAATGCCACCCTGACCGTTACCACCGGGGATACCCAGGTCGTTTACTACGTCTATGGCTGGGCGGGTGTGATACTCGCCAAGCAGGCCGATGGGAAGAAGGCCGAGGTCTCGGGGGTGGTCGCCGACAAGGACGGCAGGAAGACGATCACCGGAAAGTCCGTGGATGTCAAGATCATCGTCGTCGAGGAGGAGCCGGCAAAGAATCGCCCGCACTGAGTTTCTTCTGCCAAGGTCCCGTAAAAGAGTAAGTTGGGGACTGTCCCAATTTTCGTTCGACGAAAATGGGACTGTCCCCTTGGAGACTCCGAAGCGCGGCCGAAGGAAGGAGGTGAACAGAGGAGAAGAGGGTTTCCCGCAGGAGTGTGTTGTTTATTGAGCAAAACGAATTCAGGAAAGGAAAATGGCTATGTTCAGTCGTGCAATGCTGGTTGTTTTGGCGGTCGGTCTGGTTGGGTCCGTGTTCACCGGCGCCCTGTTGGCCGACGGCGCCAAGGACGCCAAGAGAATAACGATCACGGGAATGGGCAAGGCCCTCGGCGACGCCAGCGGCAAGCTGGACCCGAGTGTCGCCAACGCCACCCTGACCGTCACGAAGAACGGCGCCCAGGTCGTCTACTATGTCTATGGCTGGGCGGGCGTGATCGTCGCCAAGCAAGCCGATGGGAAAATGGCCGAGGTCTCGGGGGTGGTCGCCAAGAAGCACGGCAAGCGGACGATCACCGGAAAGTCCATCGATGTCAAGATCATCGTCGTCGAGGATAAATCAGCCAAGAAGAGCGGCTCCTGAGCTTCTTCCGCAGGCGACATGGCATCGGGCCGCACGCGTCTCTGGCTGCGCGGAAATGGAGTTGGGAGAGGCCGGTGCGGTCTCCTGCCGCGGTTGATCGTTCACTGGGCCAGACGAACCTTGGAAAGGAGAATTGCTATGCTCAGGCGTGCGCTCTTGATTGCTTCAGTGGCCGGCCTGGTTGCTCTCGTGTTGCCGACAGCGGCATGGGCGGACCAGCAGCCACTCATCGGCATCGTGAAGGCCGCCGCGGCCGGCGCCGAAGAAGCGGCCACCGTGAAGGTCGGTCAGACGGTTTACAAAGTCACCAAGGATGAGAATGGCAAGAAAGTCGCCAAGGATGCCAACGGCAAGAAAGTCGAGATGAAAGGGATCGTCAAGAACAGGCACGGCGAAAAGTGGATCGCCGTGACCTCGTGCAAGATCGTGGAATAGCACGCTCCGTTGGTAACGGCCGATGAGAGCTGGGGACTGTCCCAATTTTCGTTCGACGAAAATGGGACTGTCCCCTTGCGGCGCAAAGGGGGACAGTCCCCTGTGAACTCTTGCAAGAGAATCAACCGCTGGCGGCCAGCAGGTCGGCGGCCATGGCGTGGTGCGGATCACGCTGCAAGACGCCCTTGAGAAGCCGGCGGGCCCGCGCCCTCTGCCCCAGCCCCAGCCGGGCCTGCGCCTGGAGGAACCGGGCCGCCGTCGCCTGGCGAAACTGCAGGTCGTCCTCGAACAACAGCATCGTCGGCAGCGACGTGGCGAAGTAATCGATCTTCGCTTCCGCGCGCTCCAACTGCTCGGCATAGGCCAACAGGTCGCCCAACAACTTCCGCGCCTTGGCCTTGCGGCCGAGTTGCTGCCACGCCAGCGCGGCATAGTAGGTCAGGGCGGAGAAGGCGCGCAGGCTCATCTCCTCGAAGTCCCCCTCGGAGTTGGCGGCCGCCAGCCAATGCTCGCGCGCCTTGGGCTTTTCTCCCAGCGCCGAGCGGGCGCAGCCGAGCCAATACTGCACGTCGCTCTGGTTCGAGAGCAGGTGCCGCGCCTCGCCGAGGTTTTGCGGTGGCGCGGCCGCCGCCTGAAAATGCTCCCGTGCGGCCGCGGCATCGCCCTGGGCCAGCGCCATGCGGCCCAGGGCCAGGCGGCTGCGGACATACTGCCCCAACGCCTGCCCTTCGCCGCCCTCCCAGGGCTGGAATTTTCTTGCGCTTAGCAGCCCGAGCGCCTGCTGGTGTCGGCCGATCTGGTTGTACAGGCGCAGAGTTCGACGGTCAAGTCATCGCGAAGGTCGACCAGCCCGGCATGTTTCTGCAACTCGCGCAGCCGCTTGGCCGGCGGATCTCCCAGTCGCTTCCAGAGCTGATCGCGCTCGTAGAGGATGCGCGCGCTTTGGGGGTCGGCGCGAAACGCCTTTTCGTAGGCCGCCCGGGCCTTGGCCGGCTGCCGGCGAAGGTTGAAGTAGCCGATGCCCAGGTTCCGCCAGACGACCGTGTTGTGCGGATCGAGCCGGGCACTCCGTTGCCACATCGCCATCGCCTCCTCGTGGCGGCGACGATCGTACAACAGGTTGCCGAGGTAGCCCGGTGCGCGGGCGTCGTCGGGCCCGGCACGGACGGCGGCCTCCAGGACGGCGATTTCCTCCAGCCGCGCCGGGAAGCAATAGTCGGGCGACCGGGCCGCTGCCCGGCGTCGCATCGCTTCCGCCTGGCTCGCGTTACCCAACCGCTGGTGCAGCCAGCCGAGCGTGTAATCGACCAGCGGCGCGGTGCCCCAGCTTTGCGTAGGCAGCGACATCTGGCCGCTTTGCCCGCCGTTGCTCTGCACGGCGGCCTCGGCGCAGTGGAGCAACTCGACGGCCTCGGGGTACAGGCCCGCGCGGACGTGGTCGTGGGCAAGATCCAGCAGCACCTGGACATCGCAGGTCATCGGCTGGCCGGCCAACCAGCGCACCCACCAATCGAGAGGATCCATCGCCAGGGTGTCGTGCAAGGACTGCTCGGCTTCGGCCTGGCGGTCCAGCTTGCGGAGCACGGCCGTCCGCAGGTCGCGGGCGCGGAGGTTGTCGCTGTCGCGGCGCAGGCAGCGGTCCAGGTGCTCCAAGGCCGTGGCAAATCGCCCCTGGCGGCAGTCCATTTCCGCCAGCGCGTGGTAGCCGGCGCTGCTCCATGCCTGGCTCCAGGTCGCCTTATAGAAGGCGGCATAGGCCTGGCGGAAGAGGTCGTCCGCGGCGGGGTCAGACGCACCAGCGGCGTCGATCTGATAGCGAAGGCAGAGCCCCAAGTTGTAGAGGGGCTCGCCGTCGTAAGGGTTGGCGTTGTGGCCGGTGAGCCGTTGGATCGCCCGGCGGAAACAAGCCTCGGCCGGCGCGAATTCCCCGCGGCGGAGATGCCACAGCCCCAAGGCGTTGTTGGCGCGGGCATCCAGGCCGTCGCGGCGCAGCGCCTCGCGCCAGTAGAGCGTCGGGCAGCGGGTGGCGTGGCGATACTGCTCCAGGTGCAGCCCAATGAGGTAAAGCTCGTCGGCGCTGGCGACTTCTTCCGGCGGCGGCGGTTCCACGGCCGGCGGCGGGATTTCGCCGCGCTCGGGGCCACGCGGCCGATACGTGATGATTTCCGCGCCGCTTTGCCCGGCGACCCGCGCCACAAGATCTGTGGCGCCGACGCGGGGCGGTAACTCGATCTGCTCGACCAGCGGCGCCCCGGGGACGAGGTCGCGGGTGAAGCGGGCCAACTCTTGTTCGGTCGCCGCCGCGCCGCCCCTGCCGGCGGCGTTGTGGCAGAGCGTGACCGACGCTTGCGGCAGCGGCGCCGAAACCGCCACGCCCAGCCGCGCCGTCCGTCCGGCCACCCGCAGGCTCACCGCGGCGTCGCGATTGGCGTCTTGGGCGGGGCCGATCTGTTGGATCGGATACCAGTATTGGCTCCACATCTTGGTCTCACCCGGCTGGAGGAAGGAGAAGTCGGGCTGGTTGTCGGTGTACACGCCCGCCATCAACTCGATGTACGGGCCGTCGCTGTCGGTGAGGTTCCGGTCCCAGGCGTAGCCGAACTCGTGGTTGCCCCAGGTCCACTGCTTCTTGCCGGGGGCGATGTGATGGTTGACCACGTGGACCACGCCCGCCTGGCGGACGTGATCGTAGCCGCCCACGAAGTCCCCCTGCGAGCCGAGGGCCATGTACGAGGTGGGCACGGGAATGTTGGCATACCAGGAGAGGTCGTTGGGCGGGTAATCGACCGGGGCCGCGCCGCCACAGTGCGGGGGCCGGAAGTTTTCCGGTTGTTGGCCGGCCGGCACCCCTTCGCGCCCCCGCTGCCCATAGTCCACGCCGTAGTAACGTCCCTGGCAGAGCGGGTATTGGCTGATCGCCCGGCGGGCATGATCGGCCACGTAATGCACGTCCGGGGGGAAAAACGACTGATAGCCCTCGTGGACGCGGATGGCCGCGTTGGCCCACCACAAGAACGTCTGTACCAGGGGCGTGCGGTTGTACACCCGCACCTTCAGTTCGAGCAGCGCCTTGCCCGGATGCAGGCATACCCCGTGCATCCCTTTCATCCGCAACAGCGGATCGTGGTCGCTGAGCCAGAGGGTCTTCGAGCCGTCGGGGTGCTCTTCGACGTGGAAGTCTACCGGCAGGAAGGTGGCGGGACGATGGTGTTGCGGCCAATTGAACTCGACGCCTCCGGAGACCCACGGCCCGGCCAGGCCGACCAAGGCCGGCTTGATCACCGTCTGTCGATAGATGAAGTCGTAGCCGTTGGTCTTGTCCTGGGCAACGTGGATGCGGCCGCCGATCTGCGGCAGCATCATCACGCGGAGATACTCGTTCTCCAGCCAAACGGCCTGCCAGGCCCGCGGGGTTGCCGTTTCGGCGATCCGCTCGGTGCAAGGCAGCGGATACACCCGGCCGCTGCTGCCCTGGTAGACCCTTCGCTCGAGGAACATGGGGTTTCGCTCGGGCAGCGCCGGCAGATAGGTAGGGATCAGTTCTTCGGTAATGCGGACGGCAACTGCCTCGGTTTGGGCCACGGGGCTCTCCTAACGGTGTTTGAATAGGGGGATTCTACCCCCGCGAAGCCGGTTCATCAAATCACGCAACTCCTTGACTGTCAACGAGTACGGAGCTATTAATTTGAGAGAATACCGGGGACGCTCGGATCGGAAGATCAATCGCCTTGAAGATGCCCGCCAGGAGGTCTCCCAAAGTTGCTTGGACAGGGAGATTCTACCCTGGAGAAGCCTGGACGTCGAATCTCGCAACCCCTTAACAGCAAACGAGTACGGAACTATGAACATGGGCAGGTCTATGGTGATTTTCCTCGACCTCCTGCTGGCAGCGGCAGCCGCCGGTTGCCGGGCGAAGACTCGTGAAGGCAGCACGACCGAAATTCCCCCGGTGCCGGTGAGCCATCCCATCCAACGGGTTGTCACCGACTATGTCGATTTTACCGGCCGGACGGATGCCGTCCAGTCGGTCAATATCGTCGCTCGGGTCACCGGCTACCTGGAGCCGCCGCTGTTCAAGGAGGGATCGGAAGTCAAGGCCGGGGACCTCTTGTTTGTGATCGATCCACGCCCGTACAAGGCGCAGCTTGACCAGGCCAAGAGCCAGGTCAAGCTCACCGAGGAGGAACTCAACCTGGCGAAGAGCACTCTGGCGCGCTACCAGGACCTCGATAAGACGACGCCCGGCGCCGTCAGCAAACAGGCACTGGACCAGTATAAGGCGGCCGTCGCCGAAGCCGAGGCCCGCCGGGACGCGCAAACGAAGAGCCTGGAAGTCTACAATTTGAACAAGGAATTTACGGAGGTCACGTCCCCGATCGACGGCCAGGTGAGCCGCTATTACCTGACCCGTGGAAATTTGGTCAACCAGGACCAGACGCTTCTGACCACGGTGGTGTCGCTGGACCCGATCTATGCGTATTTTGACATGGATGAGCGCACTTTGTTGCAAATTCGCAAGGCGGTCTCGGAAGGCAAGATCACGCGGCCGGCCAGCGGAGACCTCCCGGTCCTGCTGGGGTTGGAAAACGAGGACGGCTTCCCGCATAAAGGAACGATCGATTTCGTCAACAACCAGGTGAACTCCACCACGGGAAGCATCACGATGCGGGGCGTATTCGACAACCCCAGGCTGATGCCCGACGCCAAGGCTCCCAGTGCGGCGGCACCGCAGGCTTCGTCCCCGGCAAAGACTTCCGCGTCCACGGCGCCGTCTCCGGAGAAGATTCCCACACCGAAGGCATCTTCCTCGGGAAAAGCCTCCGCGTCGAAGGGATCGTCTCCCGCCAAGGCCTCCGCACCGAAGGCATCGCCTCCCGGAAAAACTCCCGCGTCGAAGGCATCGTCGCCGGGAAAGACATCCCCTCCGGACGCCCTGGACACTCGGCGCTATGTTCCCCGGCTATTTTCACCCGGCATGTTTGTGCGTATCCGGCTGCCGATCGGCCAGCCGCACCCTGCGCTGCTGATCATCGATCGGGCCATTCAGTCAGACCAGGGACTCAAGTACGTTTACGTGCTCGACGCGAAGAACAGGGCCCAGAGCCGCAGCATCAAGACGGGCCCCTTGCAGGAAGACGGCCTCCGCGTGGTGGAGGGGGACATCAAGCCCGACGATTGGGTCGTCGTGGGCGGGATCCAGCAGGTGCGGGCCCAAGGGGAAGTGAAGCCGGACCCGAGGACGATGCCGTCGCTTGGCGGGCCACCCGAGGCGGCGCCGCCAACGGCCGCCAGAGCCAAGCCCGGTCCAGCCGCGGCCGGAAAACCCAAGGATTGAAGCGGCCTTCATGATCTCGCGATTCTTTATCGACCGCCCGATCTTCGCGACGGTGCTCTCGGTGGTCATCACCTTGATCGGCGGGATCGCGCTCTGTTTCCTGCCGGTGGCGCAGTACCCGCGCATCACGCCCCCCGGCGTGAACATCTCGATCAGCTATCCCGGCGCCAGCGCCCAAGTCGTGGCGGACACGGTAGCCGCGCCCATCGAGCAACAGGTCAACGGCGTCGAGGGCATGCTGTACATGTCGTCGCAATCGGGCAACGACGGCACGTACTCCTTGACGGTCACCTTCGATATCGGCACCGATCTGAACGCGGCGGTGGTCAAAGTGCAGAACCGCGTGGCGCTGGCCATGCCGCAGTTGCCGACCGAGGTGCAAAACCAGGGAATCACGATCCGCAAGAAGACGCCCGACATCCTCATGATCGTGAACTTCTTCTCTCGGGACGGCCGCTACAACAATATCTACCTCAGCAACTACGCCACCATCCACGTCCGCGACGAACTCTTGCGCGTGCCCGGGGTGTCCGACATCACCTACCAGGGGCAACGCGACTACAGCATCCGTTGCTGGCTCGACCCGCAGAGGATGGCGGCCTGCAACATCACCGCCGTGGACGTTGCCAACGCGATCCGCAACCAGAACCTGGATGCGCCGGCGGGTTGGATCGGCGCCCCGCCCACCGACGCGGGCCAGGCCTTCGAGCTGCCCATCGACACCTTGGGCCGGCTCAACACGCCGGAGCAGTTCGGCGACATCATCGTCAAGGTCAGCATGAGCGCCTTGCCGCCGTTTTTCCGCACCGCCATGGCGCCGCCCCAAGGCAATTTCGGCTTGCCGAATTTCTTCGCTGCCGCATCCGCCGCCAGTTCGTCGGATGGGACGACCAGCGATGGAACGACGAGCACGTCTACGACCGGCTCGCTGACAACGACGAGCCAGTCCGCGTCGAGCACAACCACCGGCGGCGCCGCCACGGGCGGCGGCGCGAGCACCGGCGGCGGTGCAACCTCGGGCGGCGGCGCAACCACCGGTGGCGGCGGGAGCACGGGCGGTGCGGCCACGGGCGGCGCGGGAGCTGCCTCGACAACCGGCGCCACAACCGGCGGAAATGGGCCCACCGCCCCCATCGGGACCAATAACGCCGTAACGCGGGACCGCGGGCCGGGCCAGCCCTCCTTCGGCGTCGTCCGCCTTCGGGACGTGGCCCGCATCGAGCTGGGCGCGCAAAATTACAACCAATCGTGCAGCTTTGACGGCCGGCCGGCCGTGGGGCTCAGCGTCTATCAGAAGCCCGACACCAACGCCCTGGAGGTGGCCGACGCCGTGCGCACGAAGATGAGGGAACTGCAAACGCGCTTCCCGGACGGACTGGACTATGACATCGGCTACGATACGACGCCCTACATCCGCGAATCGGTCCAGGACGTGGAGACCACGATGTTGGCGGCCGTGGCCCTGGTGGGTTTGGTGGTGCTGATCTTCCTCCAGGACTGGAAAGCCATGATCCTGCCGATGATCGACGTGCCCGTGTCCATCATCGGCACGTTCGCCGTCATGAAAGTGATGAACTTCAGTTTGAACAACATCTCGCTCTTCGGACTGGTGCTCACGATCGGCATTGTCGTGGACGACGCCATCGTGGTGCTGGAAAACATCGAGCGGATGCTCGCCCGCGGCCACAACGTTCGCACGGCGACCATCAAGGCCATGGAGGAAGTCACCGGACCGATCATCGCGGTGGCCTTGGTGCTGTGCGCGGTTTTCGTGCCCTGCGCGTTTCTCAGCGGCATTACCGGCCAATTTTTCCGGCAGTTCGCCTTGACGATTTCCGTCTCGACGGTCATCTCCGCCATCAATGCCGTTACCATGACCCCGTCGCGAGCGGTCCTGCTCTTCAAGACCGAAGCGGGGCGCGCGGGGCACCAGCACCGCCGGGAGGCGTTGCCGTGGTGGATCTTCGGCGTCGCGGGCGGACTGCTCGCCGTTTGGTTGGCGCAAAGGTATCTGCCTGCCACAGCGAAGGGCGCCGCCGGTGATGCGGCGTGGCGGTCTTGGGTCATAACGGCCGTCTTCTTCATTCCCGGCGCCCTTTGCGGCGGCGCCGCCGGCTGGCTGGTGATCGGCCGCGTGAACCCCGTGCTCGGCTGGTTGTTTGGGAAGTTCAACCACTACTTCGATCGGATGTCCTCGGGCTACGCTTCCTCAGTCGGCCGCTTGTTGCGCATCAGCATGGTCGTGCTGGCGGTCTACGGCGGTTTGATCGCCCTGACCTACTGGGAGTTTCAACGGGCGCCGACCGGATTCATTCCGCAACAGGACCAAGGCCGGCTGATCGCCAACATTCAACTCCCCGACTCGGCGTCTTTAGAGCGGACCGAAGCGGTCGTAGCCAAGATTGAAAAGATCGCGCACGATACGCCCGGCATAGCGCACACGGTCGCCTTTGCGGGCAGTTCGTTCCTGTTGCAGGCGAACAGCTCGAATTTTGCCTCGATGTTCATCGTCCTTGCCCCCTTCGACCAGCGGCAAAAACCGGAGCTGCGTGACACGGCGATCATGAACAGCCTCAGCAAGGCCTGTGCCGAGAACGTCCGCGAGGCCCAGTTCACAGTGCTCGGCGCCTCTGCGATCCCGGGCCTGGGTGTCGCCGGCGGATTCAAGTTCATCGTCGAGGACCGTGGCGATCTGGGCGTGGTGGCCTTGCAGCAGCAGACCGACAACCTGATCCAGAAATTGCGGAAGGTTCCCGGCCTTAGCCGGGTGACGACCCAGTTCCGTTCCCAAACACCGCAGCTCTTCTTGGACATCGACCGGGACAAGGTCGCATCGCTGGGTGTGTCCTTGGACGACGTGAATCAGACGCTGGATATGTTCATGGGCTCGCTCTACGTCAACAGTTTCAACGATTTCGGCCGCCATTGGCAGGTCACGGTGCAAGCCGACGGCAGCTATCGCAACCGGGTGGAAGACCTCAACCTGTTCCAGGTGCGAAACCAATTCGGGCAGATGGTCCTCCTGGGCACCCTGGTCCACGTGCGGGAGATTGTCGGCCCCATCGCCGTCCCGCGTTATAACCGTTACACAGCGGCCTCGGTCAGCGGCAACATCAAGACCGGCTACAGCACGGGCGATGCGATCAAGACCATCGACAAAATGGCGGCCGAAACCCTGCCCCTTTCCATGAACGCGGACTGGACCGAGCTGATGTTTATTCAGAAGCGCGCGGGCAACGCATCGATCTACGTCTTCTTCCTGGCCATCGTCAGCGTCTTCCTCGCCCTCTCGGCGCTCTACGAGAGCTGGTCGCTGCCGCTGGCGGTCATCCTGGTCGTGCCGTTGTGCTTGCTCTGTTCCGTGGCCGGCGTTCTGTTCACCGACCGGGACGTCAATATCTTCGTGCAGATCGGCCTGGTCGTGCTGGTCGGGCTGGCCTGCAAGAATGCCATCCTCGTGGTCGAGTACGCCAAGCAGTTGCACCGCGAAGGCCGCTCGGCGTTCGAGGCCACCAAGGAAGCCTCGCGTTTGCGGCTGCGGCCGATCCTCATGACCTCGTTCGCCTTCATCTTCGGAGTCATTCCTTTGATGATCGCTTCGGGGGCCGGGGCGGAGATGCGCCGCTCGCTGGGGATCGCCGTCTTCAGCGGCATGTTCGGCGTGACCCTGTTCGGCATCTTCCTGACGCCGGTGTTCTTCTACGTCATTATCGGGGTGGGCGAGTCCCGCCTGCTGGCTTCCACTGCATCCCGGCGGCTTGTCTCCTGCTTCCTGGGAGGTTTCCTCGGGTTGGCCGGCGGCTTCTTGCTGGGAAAACTCGGCGTCGTCCTTCTTCCCTGGGCAGCCGTGGTCGGCGCTGCGGCCGGCGTGCTCGTGGTGCTGGCGATCCTGGAGATTCAGCGGAGAATAACCACCGTGGCCGACTCCGCTCCCATCCCCGCTGCTCCCCCGCCCCCCGCTCAGTCCGATGGAGGATCGCAACCATGATCCGCTTCTTCGTCGATCGTCCCATCTTCTCGACGGTGATCTCCGTCGTTTTCGTGCTGGCGGGCGGAGTGGCCGTGTTCACCTTGCCCGTGGCCCAGTACCCCGAGGTCACGCCACCGACCGTGCTCGTGACGGCCCTCTATCCCGGCGCCAACGCCTTGACCGTGCAAGACACCGTGGCGGCGCCGATCGAGGAACAAGTCAGCGGCGTCGAGGGCATGGCCTACATGTCGTCGCGCTCGACCAACGACGGCGCCTACAACCTGACGGTGACGTTCAATCTCGGCATGGACTCGGACATGGCCCAGGTGCTGGTGCAGAACCGCGTGTCGCTGGCGCTGCCCGTTATCCCGTTGTTGGTGCAGAACGAGGGCATCAATGTCAAGAAGATGTCGCCGAACACGCTGATGATCGTGAACCTGATTTCGCCCAAGGGCAAATACGACGACCTTTGGCTGAGCAACTATGCCACGAATAACGTCAGGGACGAGCTGGGCCGGCTCCCCGGCGTCGCCGGCATAACCTACCTCGGTCAGCGCGATTACAGCCTGCGCGCCTGGTTGGACGCCAACAAGATGGCGGCGCTCGGCCTGAGCGGCGTGGACGTGGTCACGGCCATCAGCCAGCAGAACGTCCAGGTCGCCGCCGGACAAATCGGCCAGCAGCCGGTCCCTAAGGGCCAGCAATTCCAGTTGACCATCAACACGCTGGGGCGGCTCATCGACCCGGAACAGTTCGCCAACATTATCGTCAAGACCGATGTGAACGGCCCGCAGGGACCGGCGGCCGCGGGCTCGACGTCCGCTCCAGCAGGGCAGGGCAGTTCCACGAGCACGGGCGCGTCGGCAACCCCGGTTACGGGCATCGTGCGGCTGCACAACGTGGCGCGCGTCGAACAGGGATCGCAACAATACGACCAATCCTGCACGTTGGACAGCCAGCCGTCGGTGGCGCTGTGTATCTACCAGCTTCCCGGCTCCAACGCCCTGGAAACGGCCGCCGGCGTGTATGCGAAGATGAAGGACCTGAAGACGCGCTTTCCCGAGGGCTTGGAGTATAAAATCGTCTATGACACCACGCCTTTCATCCAGGAGTCCGTCAACGAAGTCTTCTACACCCTGCGCAACGCGGTCCTCCTGGTGGCCATCGTCGTCCTGGTGTTTCTCCAGGACTGGAAGGCCATGATCCTGCCCATGATCGACGTGCCGGTCTCCTTGATCGGCACCTTCGCCATCATGGCGGCGATGGGTTTCACGCTCAACAACCTGACGTTGTTCGGCCTCGTGCTGGCCATCGGCATCGTCGTGGACGATGCCATCGTGGTGCTGGAGAACATCGAGCGGCTGATTGCCACCGGACTGGATGCCCGCACCGCGACCCTCAAGGCGATGGACGAAATCACCGGTCCCGTGCTGGCCATCACCCTGGTGCTCAGCTCGGTGTTCATTCCCTGCTGCTTCCTGGGAGGCGTCAGCGGGCAGTTCTTCCGCCAGTTCGCGGTGACGATCTCGGTCTCGACCATCATCTCGGCCGTCAATGCCCTGACCATGACCCCCTCCCGTGCCGTGGTGATCTTCAGGACCGAGGAGGGAAAGGAAGGCGGACACCGCCGCGAAGCGGTGCCCTGGTGGCTCTTCGGCATCTTGGGCGGCGTCTTCACCTATTACGCCGTGCCGCACGTCCTTGCCGGCCGGCTCGATCTGGGTGCCGCGTTGCGCGGGCAAAGCAACCCGCTGCCGAGCTGGCTGATCGGGACTATCGTAGGCGCAGTCTACAGCCTGCCCGGCGCGCTGGCGGGCGGGGTGTTGGGCTGGTTTATCATCCGGCCCGTCAACGCCGTGCTGGGCTTCCTGTTCGGAGGCTTCAACCGCTGGTTCGACTGGATGACCACACTCTACGGCCGCACCGTCGGCCGCACGCTGCGCCTGAGCACCATGGTGCTGGTGATCTACGCCGGGCTGCTCGGCATGACGTACTGGCAGTTCCAGCGCACGCCCACGGGCTTCATTCCCCAACAGGACAAGGGGTATCTGGTGCTCAACGTGCAGTTGCCCGATTCCGCCTCCGTCGAGCGCACGCAGCGCGTGATGGCCCATATCGAACGGTTGGCTCACGAGATGCCGGGCGTGGCGCACACCGTGGGCCTTTCCGGCCAGTCGTTGATCCTCAACGCCAACGCGCCCAACCTGGGCTCGATGTACATCCTGCTCAAGCCGTTCGACGAGCGGCATGACCCGAAGTTGCGGGCCGACGCGATCGCCAAGTCGCTGCAAGATCGCTGCCACGAGGAAGTGCGGGGGGCGACGGTCGCGGCCTTCGGCGCCCCGCCCATCGACGGCTTGGGCACGACCGGCGGCTTCAAGCTGATCGTCGAGGACCGCGGCAATCTGGGCCTCGATCAATTGCAGCGCTTCAGCGACAAGATCGTCACGGAGGGGAACAAAAACGAGGGACTGACGGACCTTTTCAACAGTTCCGGGGCCAACACGCCCTGGCTCTACCTGGACATCGACCGCACCAAGTGCCAGTTTCACGGCCTGCAGCCCAGCGACGTCTTCAACACGTTGCAGATCTACTTGGGCTCCTACTACGTGAACAACTTCAATCGCTACGGCAGGACCTGGCAGGTGAACATCCAGGCCGCCCCGCAATTCCGCCGCGACGTGTCGGCCATCCGGCAACTTCAGGTGCGCAACAGCCTGGGGGAAATGGTCCGCCTGGGCACGCTCCTGGACGTCCGCGACACGAGCGGCCCGGTGATGATCATGCGCTACAACATGTACTCGGCGGCGGCCGTCAACGCCGACGCCGCCCCGGGCACGAGTTCCGGCCAGGCGGTTTCCATCATGCAGGATATCGCCGATGAGGTGCTGCCGCCGTCGATGGCCACCGAGTGGACCGACCTGGCGTTCTTGCAGCTCCAGGCGGGAAACTCGGCGATGTACTTCTTCTTCCTGGCGGTGGTCTTCGTGTTCCTGGTGCTGGCGGCCCAGTACGAAAGCTGGCGACTCCCCCTGGCCGTCATCCTCGTCGTGCCGATGTGCCTATTCTGCTCGGTGCTGGGCTTGCAGGCGGCCGGCATGGAAATCAACATCTTTACGCAGATCGGGTTCGTGGTCCTGGTCGGCCTGGCGAGCAAAAACGCCATCCTCATCGTCGAGTTCGCCAAGCAACAACAGGAAATGGGAGTGCCACGCCGGCAGGCAACGCTGGAGGCGTGCCGCTTGAGGCTGCGGCCCATCTTGATGACGTCCTTCGCGTTCATTCTCGGCGTCGTGCCGCTGGTGATCGCCCAGGGCGCCGGCGCAGAGATGCGCAGGGCCCTGGGCGCCGCCGTATTCAGCGGCATGCTCGGCGTGACGTTCTTCGGCATCTTCCTGACGCCGGTCTTCTACTTCGTCATTCAGTGGTTCTCCGAGAAACCCGCCGCAGCGACGGCGGCCACCGCGGCTCCCGACCCGAACGTTGACGGGGCGCAACCCGGACAGGGAAAAGATATTGCCGGCTAACCCCCGCGCCTCTGCGTCTCCGCGCGAGACCTGCTTGTGGCGCGATGGACCCGGAGTTCGCAAACGGCCACCTCACCTACCGGCCCATCGCAACCGGCACGCCGGCGGTGGCGGCCGGCGAGGGGCGCAAGGATTACATCCGGTAAAGCGGATTTGCCAGCCGCCGCCGAGCGCTCGATACACCTGGATCAGGCCGGTGGCGATTTCCCCCTGCGATTGCGCCAGCGTGTCTTCCAGGCCCACCAGGTTCTGCTGCAACAATGTGACGCGCGTCAAGTCGGTCACGCCTTGCGAGTATTGGGCCACCACGATGTCCACGGCTTTCTTGGCGTCGGCCACGCTGGCGCCCTGCGACTTTGCACGCTGCTGGGCCCGCAAGAACGTCACCAACCCGTTCTCCACGTCCTGACCGGCGCTGAGCACCGTATTCTGGTAGGTGGCCACCAGCTCCTGGAAACGGGCATCCTGGAGGCGGACATTATTGACCAGCCGGCCGTAGTTGAGGATGTTCCACGTGAACGAAGGGCCGACGTTGCCCGCCAGCGCCGGTTCCTGGAAGAGATTGTTGAAGTTCTCGGCGGAGTAGCCGATGGTGCCGTTGATGGCGATGTGCGGATAAAACTCGGCCTCGGCAATGCCGATCTGGGCGCTCTGGGCGGCTGCCTGCCGCTCGGCACGGCGGACGTCGGGCCGGCGGCGCAGCAAGTCCGCCGGGATGCCGACGGCCACTTCCGGAGGCGCCGTGGGAATCGGCCCCCGAGCCGAGCCGGGCTTGCAGGTCTTGGGGAGGAATGCCCAGCAAGATGCACAGTTGATTGGCGGCCTGCCGCAGGGCAATCTCCAGCTCCGGGATGCCGGCCTCGGTTTGCTCCAGCGTGCTGCGGGCCTGGTCCACGTCGAGCTCGCCGACGATGCCGGCCTTCAGTTGTCCTTCGACGATCTGCAACGTCTTGCGCTGCAGAGCGACGTTCTCCTGGGCGTACTTGATTCTCTGCTCGGTCGTGCGATAGGTCACATAATTCGTCGCCACGTCGCCCAAGAGCGTGACCAGCACGTCGTCGTAGTTCTCGACCGAGGCATCCAAGGTGGCGGCGTCGGATTCGATGGCCCTCCGCAGGCGGCCCCAGAAGTCGATCTCCCAACTGAGGTTGAACCCGTAGTCCCATTGGCCGTACCAGCGTTTCAACCCCGTGCTGAGCGGGTTGGCCGTCTTTCGGCTGAGCACGTTGTGCGTGTAGTCGCCCGTCATCGTCTGCGTCTGCGGGAAGAGGTTTCCCACGTCGATCGCCATCTGGGCCCGCGCTTCCAGCACGCGATACGCCGGCCACGCGCAGCGACAGGTTCTGCTGGTAGGCGTAGCAGATGAGGGAATCGAGCACGGGATCATTGAAGACCGCCCACCATTTGCTCAAGTCGTCGCGTTGGTTCCGCACCGCGCACGTCGTCGGCGTCGATCCAGTTGTGGGCCACCGGGGCGGGAGCGGGCTGGTAGTTGGGCCCCACTTTGAAACCGTTCCGCACGTACTCGATCGGGCTGGTGCAGCCGGCGGCCAACACCAATGCGGCCAGCGCCGCCAGGGCTGCGGGCCCAACGTGCACTGCTCGGGGCATGACTTCTCCTCCCTGCGCAAAAAGCGACGGCTTCCCTGCCCTGCACTCCCCTTGCCGCGGCCTTTGACGCGGCAAGCGCGTCAAACCGGGCAGAAACGTCACTACCCACTCTCTTCCTCAAATCGACAGGCCCCAACTCGCCGAAACAAGCGAAGCTTCCCCGGCCACAGAAGCGGCACAAGCCGTCTAACCGCTACCCTCGTCAATTGCGGCACGATTGACACGTGCGCCACGCTTTGCGTGGTCGGGGCACGAATTCCCGCCCGGTAAGCGTTTACCGGGGACTGTCCCGATTTTCGCGGCGCGGGCAGCGTGGCGTTACCGGCAGGCGTTTTCGCCGCGAAAATGGGACTGTCCCCCTTGCGCCGCTCGCCGCGCCATCACAGCAGGCGTCAACCGGCCGTCTAGCACACCCGCGTGGTCTTGATCCCCAGCAACCGGCCCAGTTTCTCGATCCGGTCGGCGACGTGGCCCAGGCCGATGGCGGCGTGATGGGCGGGACCCGCTTGGCACCAGTGGTTGATAAACGCCTTGGCGCCGATGGAAAAACGATAGCGACTGTTGGTGTTGCCGATGTCGAGCGTGGGTCCCGGCACCGATTGGCCCTCGGCCGCCAGCAGGGAGATCTTTCCGGCGCCGTCCTGGACCACGGCCAGCAGGGTGACGGGCCCGTGCTTGACCTCCATTTGGATGGACAGGCCCTTGCCCGGCTTGCCGTGGAAAACCGGCAGCGGCACCAGCGCCACTTTGCGCTCGGCGATGGTCGCGTGGGCCGGCCCGTCGTGCCCCCACAGCACGACGTCGTCCTCGAAGTCGACGAGGTAGATTTCCGCGAACGAGCCGCCGGCGCCGAAGGCGTCCATGATCTTCATGGCCTGGACGTTCTTCACTTCGCATTCCCCCGCCACCGGCACGTGATGGGCGGTCAGCAAGGTATTTCCCGGGATGATGCTGGTGACGATGTTCTTGATCGTCGTTGCCCGCGACGCCCTCGTAGTAATAGGCCAGGGCGCCGAGCCGATACTTTTCCACCAGCGCATCCAACGCGCACGAGGTCTTGGCCGCACGCTCGAGTTCGTGGGCCGAGCAGTGCGGATCGACGGCGAACTCCTCGCGGAACTGCCGCAGCTTGGCGGCCATCTGCCCGTCGCTGACCTGGCTCCACAAGTGCTGGAGAGCGGCCATTTCCAGCAACTCGAAATGGTTGCCGAAGACGGCCGATTGTTGGGTCAGGTCGCTGTAGACGTCCAACATGCCGCAATAATAGTGTCCGAGGATGCCTACGCGGTTCTCCCGCATCACGGCGCGGACCTTGGCGGCCTCGATCCAGTCGCCGATTTCCCGCCACGCCTCGGCGTCCTGGAGGTAGCCGGTGACGAGGTGATAGTCGATCCCCGCGCGGCTGAGGACGCAGGCGATCTCCGGCGCGGAGCAGCCCTGGCAGTGTTCCAGCCAGACGCCCGTCATCTTCGCGCGGTCGCCCAGCGCGTTGAAGGCGGCGTAATCGAGCTGGGGGACCGGCTGCAGACTCGAGCACGACCACCGGCACGCCCGCCCGCTGGACCACCGGCAGCACGATGGAGGACAGCGCGTAGGTCGCCACGTTGAGGAAGATCAGGTCGACCTCTTCGCGGCGGAACAGGCTGGCTGCCTCAGCGGTGCGCAGGGGATTGTCCACCATGCCGGCGTCGACCACAGTGATGTCATGGGTCTTCAGCCGGTCGGCAATCACCGCTTGGTAGCCGCCAAGTCGCTCGAGCAGTCCGGGAAACTGCGACCAGTAGGTATCCAGTCCGACGCCGAACAGGCCGATTCGCAGCATGGGGGACGGACTCCTTAGGGCAGATTACCCGGCATTTCCCATTTTCTCGTGGGCCTGGAACCGATCCAGGCTGGCATGTCCGTCCATTTTTCCAGGGTGCCCCCCTAGTGTCAAGCAGCCTGGCGTGGTGACACCCATGGGAACGCTGCCGAGCTTGGCGGAACGAACCGATTCCCTGCCGCACGCCGCCGCGAATCACGCTCCGCAAGCCCTTGACAGGAAACGAGAACGGAGCTCTTGATCGCGACAGGATCGGCGGGCAAGCTGGCACAGCAGTCCTGCCGGACGCACGCCGTCTTGACCCGGGCACCATAATATACGTGGGCACTCGGGAACTGATGATTGCCGCTTAACTCGGAGACGACTCATGGGCATGCTTCGCCGCATCCTTGCCACCAACGCCCCTTGCTCGACGACGCTGATACGGCTGATCGTAGGCGGCACCTTCCTCTCCGAAGGCATCCAGAAGTTCCTCTTCCCCCAGGTCCTCGGCGTGGGGCGGTTCGTCAACATAGGCATTCCCCACCCCGAGGTCATGGCGCCGTTCGTCGGCGTGTTCGAGATTGGCTGCGGGGCACTCCTCATCCTGGGGCTGCTGACGCGGCCGGCGGCGACTGCCATGATCGTGAACATCTCGGTCGCCATCATCTCGACGAAGATCCCCATCTTGCTGGGGCATAGTGTCTGGATGTTCAACCTTCCCAAGGCCGGCTCCTACGGATTCTGGAGCATGATGCACGAAGCCCGCATCGACTTCGCCATGCTCCTGGGCGGGCTCTTCCTCCTCGTCGTCGGCGCAGGATGTTTTTCGTTGGACGCCCTGCTGGCCGGATGTTGTCACCCGACAACACGCGTTGAGTAAGTGTTGCTCAAAAGACAACTTGACCGTTTCTAAAAAAGACAACTTTGTTGTCTTGCAATCAACTTCTATCCGGTCGGCTGCCGCGACGACGACTTCGTTGCCAGTGAGACTTGATATCACCTGCCGAGGCGTGTTAAACTAGTGGCAGTGCGACTGATTCCCGCCAGAGTGCCCGCCTCGTTCGTCACGCCCACGTTTCTCTCCACTAGCAAAGGTCTCGACGATGAAGAACATCTTTTGGCACACGACAGTGTCTCGCTCGATTGCGATGGGGATGATGGCCGGCATGATCGTCGCGGCGGCGCCCGCGGCGACCGTGCAGAAGCATTACTATGCCTACGATGCGGTGCAGGATGCCCACGGCGTGATTGCGCCCTGGTACAAGGGGCTCAACGGCCAATGCGACCTGCGGGTGCGGATTGCCGCCGAGACGCTCAAGCGCTACCCGTGGACCACCACCGCCAACGCCATCGCACAGTATCCTCATTATGTCTTCAGCGGCTACTGGGCGATCGCGAAGGATGGCACGATCACGCCGCGCGATCCGGGCCCCTCGGCCAACGCCGACATGGGCCAGCGGGCCCTCAGCGTGCTCAACGGCCTGGTGGATTACTACCGCTACACGGGCGATCCGGCGGCCGTGGCGCACCTGACCTACATGGGCAATTTCCTCTTGGACCACTGCCTGACGCCCGCCGACCACCCTTGGCCGGGCATGTTCATCAGCGTGCCGGGCTGCGGCAAGGCCTATTACAAGGCCGATCCGCACGGCCTGATCCAGTTGGACATCTGTGCCGCCGCCGGCCAGGGGTTGCTGCGGGCGTATCAGCTCACCGGCAACGCCCGCTGGCTCGATGCCGCGAAGCATTGGGCCGACCTGTTGGCGGAGCGGTGCAATCTCGATCCCAAGGCGGCCCCCTGGCAGCGATACGCCAATTTCGAGGACGCCAAGGTGGCCTGGAAGACCGGGTTGACCAACAAGCAGACCGGCGGCGTGACGATGATCCTGGCCTTCCTCGACGACATGATCCGCTTCGGTTACACGGGCCGCAACGCCGCACTGCCGAAGGCCCGCGATGCCGGGCGGCGATACCTCGAGAACCGGCTGCTGCCGCTGTGGTGGGTCAACGACACGTGGGGACATTTCTTCTGGGACTGGGAGAACCCCGTGCAGAACTGCTGGACCACCGAGGATGTCGCCCGCTACCTCATGGACCACCCCGACGCCTTCGACAACTGGCGCTGCGACGCCCGCAACATCTTCATGATCTTTCTCAACCACAGCGGCGTCAACGACGACTCCCGCAGCGACGTGTTCAGCGGGGCCTGGGCATATCCGGAAGCCAACAACTGCTGCGGCCGCTCGCTTTGGTACAGCCCGATCGTCGTCGCCCCCGCCCTGGCCCAGTACGGCGTGCAAGCGGGCGACCCCTGGGCCCGGGAAATGGCCTATCGGCAAATGGTCCTGCAGACCTACGACATCCACGAGACGGGCGTCTCTGAAGACGGGATCGATGGCGGCATCGCCGTGAACAACGAGTGGTTCAACATCGCCCATGGCTTCCCGCTGCGGTTCGTGCTGGCCGCCATCGGCTGGCTGCCGGAAGAATTGGGCGCCAGCCGGGAGAACCACGTCGTCCGCTCCACCGCGGTCGTCAACGCCGTGGTCTACGGCGCCGGCCGCGTCGAGTATTCGACCTTCGATGCGCCCGCGTCTACGATCGACGTGCTGCGGCTGTCGTTTGCACCCGCCAACGTGACCGCCGACGGTCAACCATTGCAAAAGGTCAATACACTTAACGGCAACGGCTACACGGTCAAGGACCTTCCCAACGGCGACGCGATCGTGTCCATCCGGCACGATGGGGCGAAGCAGATCGTGGTGACCGGCGACGACCCGCAACAGGTGCTGGCCGCCGATAAGCTGACCAACGATGGCCGCTGGCGTCTGGAATCGAGTTTCGATGTCGCCGTGGCGAGTACGACGGGGGCCACGATGACAGCCACCTTCACCGGCAACCAGGTCCGGCTCATCGGCCGGGCCGCTCCGGACGGCGGGCTGGCCGACGTGTGGGTGGACGGCGTGAAGCAGTTGGTCTTCATCGACTGCTGGAATCCCAGCCGCCGGGACCGGCAGGTGCTTTACTATAAGAACGGCCTGTCCCAAGGCCGGCACGAACTCAAGGTGACGGCCCGCGGGGCGAAGAATCCCTATTCGGCCGGCACGCGCGTCTATGTGGACGCGGTGCAGTTCTCGGCCGCCGACAAGCCCTATGGCTATCCCGTCGGCACCGGTCCGACCGCCACGCAGCGGATGGTCTTCGGCTACGTGGGGCGGACGGATTATATCGACGCCCAAGGACATGCCTGGCGGCCCGCCGGGGAATTCATCGGCCGCACCGGCGTCGACACCGACAGCGTGGCGGGTATGTGGTGGATTACACCCGCAAGCAAGCCGATCGAAAACACCGCCGACGCCGAACTTTACCGGCACGGCGTTCACGGCCACGAGTTCCGCGTGAACGTGACCGTTGCCCCCGGCACGTACTACACCCGGCTCAAGTTCGCCGCCGCGCACGGCGCGGATACCTCGAACCAATGTTTCGATATCCGCATCAACGGCCGCAAGGCGGTCGACCGGCTGGACGTGGCGGCCAAGGCGGGCGGACCGAACCGGGCCCTCGACCTGGTCTTCAACGGCATCGAACCCCGCAATGGCATTATCGAAATCCGCTTCATCGGCAAGACGACGGCCCCAAGTCACGCGCCGCTGGGCGCCCAGGCCTTTGTGCAAGCCCTGGAAGTCGGCCTCGGCGACGGCGGTCCCGACGCCGTGCCGCTGCCGGCAACCCCGCCCTCGACCAATCTCCTGGAAAATCCCCGCTTCGACGACACCGATCGCGGAATCGTCCTGAACTCCGGCGACCGGGCGACCGCCGCCGGCTGGATCTATCAGGTGCTCGCCGACGGCGGCAAGGATCCTTGCTTCTTCTTCCCGGAATGGCAATACAGCGTGCATCCGGACTGGGGCTTGCCCGAGTTTCACGGCGACGGCGAAGCGCTCCGCACGCACGCCAACTCCAAGGGCCATTGGCGCATCTACCAGGACGTCAAGGTCGAGCCCGGCGCCAGCTACACGGCCTCGGCCTGGGTGCGGGCAGTAGACGTTCGCGGCAAAGGCTTCGGCAAGGACCCCAAGGACTCGGCCGCCCTCGATCATCGCGGAACTCGACCGGAATGGGAATGTCGTCCGCGCAGCCGCGGGTAGAAGTCAAAGCGGCCGGACCCTATATGCGGCTGCTGAAAAGTCTGACCACCGGCAAGACAACCGCCGCCCTGCGCTTCACGCTGGACACAACCATTTCTTGTCCCTACGTGGAGGGCCACGTGACCTATGCCGACTGCGCCCTGGGCAAGGGGGCGGCGGGCGGTCCTTCCCCAACGGGAGAAAAATGAAAGTTGCTTGACGGCGAAAGATCGCCCAGTTAAGATGAAAATCCTGCGTTTGGACCGTGCGGAACACCTGCTTCCGCGCGTGGCGTTCCCACCTGATCTCGATAAGGAGGCATCCATGTCCCGCCCCAAGAATTCCCTCTCCCGTCGCACCTTCCTCGGCAGCACCGTCCCCGGCGCCTTGGGCGCGGCCGTTGTGCTCGGCGCCGCCGGAAAACTGCTCTGGGCCGATATGGCGCCGCCGCCATGGAAATCCGTCTCGGATCGCAAGATTCGCGTCGGCGTCGTGGGCGGCGGATTCGGGGCCAGCTTCCCTTGGCTGCAACATCCCAACTGCATTGTCGAGGCGGTCAGCGATCTGCAACCCGACCGCCGCAACGGCCTGATGAACACTTTCAAATGCAAGAAGTCCTACGAGTCGCTGGAGAAACTCGTGTTGGACGACAAGATCGACGCCGTCGCCGTGTTTACCGACGCGCCCAGCCACGGGCGTCACGTCGTCCTGGCCATGCAGCATGGCAAGCACTGCTTCTCGGCCGTGCCGGCCTGCAACACTCTGGATGACGCCCACAAACTCAAGGAAACCAAGGAGCAGACCGGCCTGAAGTACATGATGGCCGAGAGCAGCTACTATCACGGCGACTTGATCCAGTGCCGGAACGTCTATCGGCGAGGCGTCAAGGTCGTCTATTCCGAAGGCCAATACTATCACAACGACGTGACCCACGTGGGGAGCTGGCAGGGGTGGCGGCTGGCCCTGCCGCCCATGTTCTATCCCACGCACGCCTCGGCATACTACGTGGGTGTGACCGGCAAACGCCTCGTCAAGACCACCTGCCTGGGACTGCGCGGCGAGGGCGAAGAGTGGCGAAAGAACCGCTACGACAACAACCCCTTCGTGAACGAGTCGGCCATGTTTCACACCAGCGAAGGCACGATGTTCCGCTGCAACGTGCTCTGGAAGTGCAACGCCGGCGGCGAGTACGGCTCGGTCATCTGGGCGACCGACCCCCACGCCGGCCAGGTTCCCTCCAGCGTGTCGCTTCCGCCGGGCATGGAAGGCGGCGGTCACGGCGGCTCGGCCGGCCCGCTGGTCAACGAGTTCCTCACGGCGCTGTTGGAAAATCGCGAGCCGAACGTGGATATCTACGAAGCGCTGGCGATGACGGTGCCGGGGATCGTGGCACACCAGTCCGCCTTGAAAAACGGCGAAATGCTCAACGTCCCGAGCTTCGACAAAAAATGATGACCGGGAAAACGTGCCGCCGTTCCTGGGGACTGTCCCGATTTTCGCGGCGCAGCCTGCGAAAATGGAGCTGTCCCCCTTGCCCCTGGACAAGTCTTGCGGTCCTGATCCTGGCCGCCGTCTCGGCGGTCGCCTCGGCTGCGGAGCCGGTCACGCCGCCGGCCGGTTCCGCCGGAGCGCTCAAGGAACCTTTTTCCGCCATGCGGAAGAAGGAACAGGTCTTCGCCGGACGCACGGCGGTCCTCTACGAGCACGATTGCCCGAAACAGTGGGGGCCCGAGGAATCGGGGCGGCAAGCGTTCTGGGTCGTGCTGCCCAAGGCGCCGAAATCCACGCCCGGCCCCCTGCTGGTGTACCTGCACAGCGCGGGGGTGGGCGGCGAAGCCGGCTGCGTTGAGATGCCGCACTGCCTCCACTGGACCGAGGACGGCGGCGCGGAGTTCACCGGCTTGATGCCGAACTCGCCGGTCAACGCGCCCCATGGCTGGTGGGGCTACAACTCCGTCAAGTCCGACCGCGCGAAGTACCAGCACCAGGAGACCCCCGTGGAACGCCGCGTGCTGGCGACGATCGAGTGGGTTGTCCAGAAGCACCACATCGACCGCAATCGCATTTACCTCTGCGGCATTTCCATGGGCGGCTGCGGCACGCTCGGCATCGGCCTCTGCCACGGCGATATTTTCGCGGCCCTGTTGGCCGGGGTGCCCGCCGGCGCCGACTACGCGGCCTGCCGCATGCATTTTCCGCCCCCGCCCGCCGCCTCTGCCTCGCCGGCCGAGCGGGAGAAGTACCTCGCGGCCGTGTCCGGCGCGGGACTCCCCGACGCGCCGCCGCTGCTGAACTTCTCCTCGCAGCAGGACACGTGGTCCAGCGACCAGCCGCAATTGCTCCGCGCCATGCACGACGGCCGGCACGCGGTGGTGTTCGCTTGGGGCCCCTGGGGGCACATCAACCATTACGAGGCAGCCGATCGCGCCGCCTATGAATTTCCCTGGCTGCGGATTCGCAAGGACGAGGCTTACCCCGTCTTCACCGATGCTTCCACCGATCAACACTACCCCGGCTGCAATCCGCCCCATCCGGACGCCAACGGGCAGATCAACGCTTACTTCCGCTGGAAAGCGGTCGAAGACACGGCCGGCCGACTGGCCATCGAATTGCGGCTCGTGCGGAATTCCGAACTCACCGCCCCGAGTCACGTCCCGGCCGAGTCGGTCGCCGATGTCACGTTGCGCCGGCTGCAACAATTCAAGGTCCAGCCGAAGCAGCGTTACCGCTGGACCTTCGGCGCCGGCCCGCAGGCCCAGTCGGGCGTGGTCGAGGCCGATGCCGCCGGCTTGCTGGTGTTCAAGCGGCTGGTGATCCGCGGCGAGCCCGCCCAGTTGTGCGTGCAACCGTAACGGTTGCCGGCGGCGCCGCTAAAAAATCTCCTCTTGAAAATGGGCCAGCGCTTCTGCTAAGGTTTTTCTCAGCCGCGGGTATCCGCAGAGCCTGATCCGACAGGCATCCACAAGAGCCCGCTGCCGGAGACCCCATCTCCGGCGGCGGGCTTTTTTTGTCGCCCCTGGAGGAGCGAGATGCTGACCCAAACCGTGGTGGCAGAGATTCGCCGCCTGCTGGCTGAGGACCAGCTCAGTCATCGCAAGATCGCCCGGCTGACCGGCGTCTGCCGGGGAACCATCGGGGCCATCGCCGCCGGCAGACGGCCCGACTACCAGCAACTCCGCCGCGCCCGCCAGGGCGATCCGCTGGAGCCTGCCGGGCCGCCCGAACGCTGCCCCGGCTGTGGCGGCATGGTTTATCACCCCTGCCGCTTCTGCCGGGCCCGCAGCCTGGCGGCGCGGTCCCGCAAGCCCGCCACCGGCCGGCATCAGGAGCCGCCCGGCGAGTTGCTGGCGCTGCAATTGAAAGACGAGCACCGCCGTCGCTACGAAGAAATTCATGCGCGGCGGCTTGAGGAACAACAAAGCGATGACATGGGGAGAGTGGGCGTTATGGCGAGATCAGAACTTAGAGCTAAGTGCTTAGTCCCAAATTCTAAGTTCTAAGCTCTAAGTTCTAAGCACAAAGCACTAAGTTCTAACCTTTTTTGGAGGCCGAGTCATGCAACGAACGAACTGGGGAACGTCCCGATTCCCGCGGCGTCAGCAACGTCGCGCTGCAAAGAACGTGTCTTGTCGTGTATGGTTCATCGAGGTGATGGTCGCAAGCGTGGCCGTGTTCCTGGGGACAGCCGGCATTTGCCCGGCGGCGATTTCGGACTGCATCGACGCCACGTGCCGCATCACGACGGCCGAGGGGAGTTGCGGCAGCGGCTGCGTGTTCGAGATCGGCCAAGGGTCGGTCTACGTGCTCACCGCCGCCCACGTCGTCGGCAACCACGCCGCGGTGCAATGCGAGTTCTGGCGACACGGCCACCAGTCGACGCCGCTGGCCGGCAGCGTCATGGACCGGTCGGAGGCAGCCGATGCGGCCATCGTCGCCGTGCCGGCCTCCGCGCTGGGCGGCCTGCTGCCGAGCGTCATTCCCTTGGCGCCGCGCGACGACGTCGTCCGCCCGGGCGACACGCTCGTCTCGGCGGGCTGCGCGGGCGGGGCGTGGTCGACCGGTTGGAAAGGCCATGCCCTCGGCTGCGCCGACGGCGAGTTGCGGTTCGTGCCCGCCCCGGCCAACGGCCGCAGCGGATCGGCGGTCTTCGACGGCGAGGGCCGGCGGATCGTCGCCCTGCTGACCGCGCGGACCGGAGACGGATCGGAGGGCATCGCCACCCCGGTGCAGGCGATCTATCGCGCCTTCGACTCCACCGCTGCGCCGCAGCGGACCCAATGTCCGGGTGGCCAGTGCCCCAACTGTCCCAACGGCCAGTGTCCCTACTTGCTGCCCTACCGGCAAAGGGAGGCTCAACGGCCGGCGCCGTCGCCGGGCCCGTGGCCGTCCTTGGGCGGCGCGGTTGCTGCCAGCCCCGACTACAGCACGAAACTTGACAAGCTCATCGAGTTGCAAGAGAAGGCCATCGCGCCGGCGTCGTCGGCGTCGGCTGCACCCGACTACGGTCCACAAATCCGCGAGGCCGCGGACACGGCCAAGGAGGCGGTCAAGAAAGCCGACGAGGCCCAGGCCGCCATCAAGCCGGCCATCGAGGAGTCCCTGAAGCCGATCCATGAGGACCTGGCCAAACTGAAGCCGGCCATCGAGTTGGCGGATAAAGTGCAAGCGAAGCTCGACAAGCTGGCGGAATTGCCGGGACCGCTGGGAAAACCGGCCCAGAAGATCGACGCCGACCTGGCCGCCGGCAACGTCGACCAGGGGCTGCGAGACGCGGCCAAGGCAGTCGGCGCTGTGCTGGCGGTGCTCGGGCTTGTGGCGGCGATCACGCTGCACCTGATCGGCCAGCATAAGGGGGCAATCCGCGTTCTGGCCGATCAACTGGCCGCCCAGAACCCCACCAACACCGCCCTCACCGCGATCGCGCAGAAAATCGATTCCGTCGAGGACGCCATCGCGGCCAAGCTGCCCGCTGGTCTGGCTTCGCCGCTGCCGATCCCCGGGCTCGCGCCCGCGGCTCCCGCGCCCGCGGCGACCGGCGTGGTGGACGCCGCCGCCCACGGCAAGGCGGACCTGCTGGCGCAGCAGGTATCGCAGATCGCCGGCCAGGTCGGGCAGTTGCAGGCCAATGTGATGCCCGTCGGCCTCAGCGGCCATTAACCCTTTATGTAGGCGGTACACGGCGTGTGCCGCATACAGGGACCGAAAATAATCCTCTCCCGCGACGACCGCGCTGGAACCAGGGTGAACTGCCTGCGGGCACCCCTTCCCCAGCCTCGCTCGCAGGGAGAGGAATTTTTTTCGCGGGATGACATGCCGAAGGAGGCACGATGCAGATCCGAGATCGCGTGAAAGAACTGCGGCGGGTGAAGGCCGGCCTGTTGCGGCCGAATCCGCAGAACTGGCGGACCCACCCCCAGACGCAGCAGGACGCCTTGCGGGGTGTGCTGGCGGAGATCGGCTATGCCGCCGCGCTGCTGGCCCGCGAACTGCCCGACGGCACGCTGGAACTGATCGACGGCCATCTCCGCGCGGAGACCACGCCGGACATGGAGGTGCCGGTCCTGGTGGTCGAGCTGGACGACCGCGAGGCGGCCAAGTTGCTGGCCCTGCACGACCCGCTGGCCGGCATGGCCGAGAGCAACGACCAGGCGCTGTCGGAACTGCTCGCCGAGGTGGAAACGGACAGCGAGGCGGTGCAAGGCCTTTTCGACAAGATGCTCGCCGACGCGCAACTATCCGAGGATGCCCCCGCCGACGCGGCGGAGCCGCACGAAGTGGACGTGCCCGAGAGCTTCCAAGTTGTGATCGAGTGCGACGGCGAGGACCAGCAGCAGGCGGTCTACCAGCGGCTCAGCGGTGAAGGCTTCAAGTGCCGCCTGCTGACACTCTAGGGAAGGGGGAAGGCGGAGGGCGGAAGGCGGAAGGGAAAACGAGCCCCCGGGCGTCAGGCGCGGGGATAACGTCGCGGAAGGAAAGAAGCCCTAATACGACAGCGCTAACTTGCAGTGCCAACGGAAGTTGACCACGGAGACACGGAGAACACGGAGAGATGGCAAAAAAGGGCAGAACACGGCATGGCTACCCGATTCTGACCGAAGATCATCCGCAACCCTTCGTCATCGTAGAGCACCGATGGAACAGGATTAGCCGCAACCCATTGATACTTTTGCTTTTGCACTCCGTGAACTCCGTGTCTCCGTGGTGTACTTAGGGCTGTAGTACTAAGTTCTCTCGTCCTGGAGACCATTGTATGCCGCTTGAAGTGACGGTCGATTGCCCGGTCTTCGATTCCTTCCGCGTGCAGCAGGTAGCGGGCATGTTCGACGTTCCGCTGTCGCAGCGGGCGACGCAGCGTTTTTGCGTCGATCTTCCCGACGGCTGGCAAAGCGGCGACTGGCGCGTGGGGCTGATCGTGGGGCCCTCCGGCAGCGGCAAGAGCACCATCGCGCGGACCATGTTCCCCGGCGGCGTCTATTGTCCGCGGGAGTGGCCGCCGGAGCAAGCGGTTGTCGACGGGCTGGGGGACCGCCCGATCAAGGAGGTCACCGGCCTGCTGACGGCCGTCGGCTTCAGCTCGCCGCCGAGTTGGGTCAAGCCGTACCACGTGCTGAGCAACGGCGAGCAGTTTCGCTGCGACCTGGCCCGCGCGCTGGCCCGCTGTGGCACGGCCGACGGGCCGGTGGTGTTCGACGAATTCACCAGCGTCGTGGACCGCAACGTGGCGCGGGTGGTCTCGGCGGCGACGTCGAAGGCGCTGCGGGCCGGGTGGATCGCCGGCCGCTTCGTCGCCGTCACCTGCCACTACAACGTCACCGAGTGGCTCGAGCCCGATTGGGTCATCGACATGGCCACCTCGACGTTCACGCGGAGGTGTCTTCCACGACCGCCGATCGAGCTTGCAATCTTTCGTTGCGGGCGCAGTGCGTGGCCGCTGTTTGCGCGTCATCACTATCTGAGCGGCGCTGAGCACGGGCGCCCGCTGCTTCCTGGCCCTCTGGGAAAAGGCCCCGGTGGCATTCTGCGCCACCGTGTCGCTGATCGGCAAGAAGAACCGCTGGCGCATCAGCCGCATCGTCACCCTGCCCGACTACCAGGGCATCGGCATCGGCATGGCGGTCGCCGAGGCGGTCGCCGAGCTGCACCTGGCCGAAGGCCACCGCTTGAACGTGACGGCCAGCCACCCGGCGCTGCTGGCGCACTGCCGCCGCTCGCCGCGTTGGCGGGCGGTGCAGGTCCGCAAGACGGGCTCCGCCGGCACGGCGAAGTTCATCAAGGGCTACCGGGGCTCGGCGGGCCGGGCCGTGGTCTCCTTCGAATACCTCGGTCGCAAGGAGAAATAAAGCGTGGCCAAATGCGGCAGGCCCCCGGTGCTCGACGAGGTGAAGAAGCGCGAGATCCTGGCGATCGTCGCCGTGGGTTGCAGCCGCTCGATGGCCGCCAGCTACGTCGATTGCGCGGTCAGCACGATCCAGAACACGGCCGATCGCGACGCCACGTTCGCGGAGAAGCTGCGGCAGGCCACCTACAACACCGAGGTCGGCCTGCTGAAGAACATCCGCAACGCCGCCAAGAAGGAGCAGTATTGGCGGGCAGCCGCCTGGGCGTTGGAACGGCGCTTCCCCGAGCGCTACGCGCGCCGCGGTCCCGACGTGATCACCCTCGAGCAGGTCACGCAGTTGCTGGGTCGCTTCAGCGACATCGTGGCCGAGGAACTCCCCGACCGCTTCCGCAAGCGCGTGCTGAAGCGCCTGGGAAAACTGGCCAAGAGCCTGTCCGAATCTGCCCGGGAGGATGCCGATGAACCCCGTTAAGCGCTCCTGGGCGATTGTCCGGTGCCAAAAAAGCGCCTGAGCACGTTGACGTGGGAGTTCGTGGATGACCTCGCCCGCAAGCACGGCCAGGCGCGGCGCAAGGAGCGTGGCAGCGGGCCCGGGCTGGACCTGCTGGCCTGGGGCCGGAAATATCTGCCGGCCCATTTCAGCCGCCCGCCCTCGAACTTGCACCGCTGGCTGGCCGTGGAACTGGAGGCCATGAGGGCCACGCGCGGCTCGCGCCTCAACGTGCTCGGTCCGCGCGGCTCCGCCAAATCGACCATCGCCACGCTGGCCTTCGCCCTGCGCCTGCGCGCTGGAGGGCTGGGAGCCGTACCTGTGGATCGTCTCCGACACCCGGCACCAGGCCTGCGCCCACCTGGAAAACATCAAGGCCGAATTGCTCGACAACCCCCTGCTGGCCGCGGCCTATCCGCAGGCGGTCGGGCAGGGACCGGTGTGGCGCTCCGGCTCGATCGTGCTCCGCAACAACGCGGCCATCGAAGCGTTCGGCACCGGGCAGCGGATCCGCGGCCGCCGCCGCGGCGCCAATCGCCCCACGCTCATCCTCTGCGACGACCTGCAGAACGACGGCCACATCCAGTCGGTCCTGCAGCGCGACCACTCGCGCGACTGGTTTCACGGCACGCTCATGAAGGCCGGCACCGCGCGGACCAACGTCGTCAACCTGGCCACCGCCCTGCACCGCGAGGCCCTGGCGGTGGAACTCCACCGCCGCCCGGGCTGGAAGTCGCGGATCTTCAAGGCCATCCAACGCTGGCCGGAGAATATGTCCTTGTGGCAGCAGTGGGAGGCGCTGTTCACCGACGTGGAAAATCCCCGCTACCGCCGCACCGCCCAAACCTTCTACCAGCAACATCGCCAGGCCATGGACGCCGGGGCCATCGTCCTCTGGCCGGAGGAGGAAGACCTGTACACGCTCATGTGCATGCGGGCCGAGGGGGGCCGCACCGCGTTCGAGCGGGAAAAACAGAACTCGCCCGTCAACCCGGAACTGTGCGAATGGCCGGAGTCCTACTTCGATGAAACCATCTGGTTCGAGAGCTGGCCGGCCGAGCTGCAAGTCAAGACGCTCGCCCTGGACCCGAGCAAGGGGAGCGACTCGCGGCGCGGCGACTATTCGGCCCTGGTGATGCTGGGCGTCGATCGCCAGGGGATCGTCTACCTGGAGGCCGACTTGGCGCGGCGGCCGACGCCGCAGATCGTGGCCGAGGGGGTGGAGCTGTGCCGCCGCTTTCACCCCGACGTGTTCGGCATCGAGGCGAACCAGTTTCAGGACCTGCTCAGCGGCGAGTTCGACGCCGAGTTTCGCCGCCAGGGCCTCCTGGGCACGCGGCCCTGGCCGCTGGAAAACCGCACCAACAAGCTGGTCCGCATCCGCCGGCTGGGACCGTATCTGTCCAGCGGGCGTTTGCGTTTCAAGAGCGGCAGCCCCGGCACGCGGCTGCTGGTCGAGCAACTGCGGCAGTTTCCCGTCGGCGACCACGACGACGGTCCCGACGCCGCCGAGATGGCCCTCCGCCTGGCGGCCGAACTGCTCGAAGGCCGCCGCGTCCGCGTGGGTTCCCCGCAGCGAATTGCGATGAGTTAATCTTGCACAACAGACAGGTAGTAGGGTGGGTCGAGCGCAGCGAGCCCCACCAGTGCTAAAGAAGGGGACAGTCCCATTTTCGTCGAACGAAAATTGGGACAGTCCCCGGGTTCTCTCCAAACTTTTACCAAGGAGCACGATCATGGAACACCATCCACGAGGAAACGGCGTCGCGGCGAGGCCGCAACATCCGCGGGCGGCCCTCTTCGAGCGGCAATTGTCCGAGGCCTTCGACGAACTTTGGAATAGCTTCGTCGACCGCGACGACGCCCTCTACGACGGCGACGGCACGCGCTGGTTCTGCCTTGGGGGCGAACTCAGCCCCGGCGGGACCGCCGGCGTGATCTTCGACCAGGCGCAGTTGACCGAAATTCGCGGCCAGTGCCGCGCCCTGGCCGCCGGCAACGCCTTCGCCATCAACGGCCATGAAAACCGCATCAGCTACATCGTCGGCAGCGGCCACACCTACCGCGTGCTGGCCAAGCCGGGCCGCCCGGCCGGCGGCGCCCTGCTGGCCGAGGTGCAGGCGGTGCTGGACGATTTCGTCCGCGCCAACCAATGGCACAAGCGGCAGCAGGAAATCGTCCGCCGCAAAGACCGCGACGGCGAATGCTTTCTGCGGCTGTTTCCCTCGCCCGAAGGCACTACCCGCGTGCGCTTCGTCGAGCCCGGCCAGGTCGCCACGCCCCCGGAGCGCAGCGGCGACCCATCGGCGGCCCTGGGCATTCAAACCGATCCCGACGACGTGGAGACCGTCCGCGGCTACTGGATCGACGGCCAGTTGGTCGACCCCGCCGACATCCAACATCGCAAGGCCAACGTCGACGCCAACGTGCGCCGCGGCCTGCCCCTCTATTTTCCCGTCCGCAAGAACCTCAGCCGGGCCGACAAGCTGCTGCGCAACATCAGCGCCGTGGCCGAGATCCAATCGGCGATCGCCTTGATCCGCAAGCACCAGGCGACCGGCGGCGCGGCGCTGGACCAGTTCGTGCAGAACCAGGCCGACACAAGCGCGGTCAACCCGGCGACCGGGCAAACGAGCAACTACCGCCGCTACGCCCCGGGGACGATCCTGGACACGATCGCGGGGACGGAATACGAGTTTCCGGTGGCCGCGATCGACGCCGCCCGCTACGTGGCTGTGCTCCAGGCGGAGCTGCGCGCCATTGCCGCCCGGCTGGTGATGCCCGAGTTCATGTTCACCAGCAACGCGCAGAACGCCAACTACAGCTCGACGATGGTGGCCGAGGGTCCGGCGGTAAAAATGTTCGACCGCTTGCAGCAGGACATGATCGAGGACGATCTCGCTTTGCTTTTCCGCGTGGTGGCCCATGCGGTGGCCGCCGGCCGTTTGCCGGCCGAGTCGCTCGCGGCCGTGAACCTTCAGGCGATTGCGCCGTCGTTGGCGATCCGCGACCGCCTGCGCGACGCGCAGGCCGATCAGATTCTCGTCCGCAACGGCGCCATGTCGGCGGCGACGATGGCCATGCGTCACGGCCTGGACCCGGGCGAGGAGCGGCAGTTCAGCGGTATTGAGGAACAGTAGCCGACCACGGGCTTGGCGCCCGCGGATGCGGGATGTTGAACACAGGTAAGCAAGAGCGGGAGAAACAAGCCCGGGGGTCGCCCTACGAGAAATGTCTGAGGAGGTATACATGAACCATCCACTTGTGGTAGCCACCGCGCAAATCGGAGATAATCGGGAGAAAGGCGCGACGTTTAACGGTTGTAAACGCTAGGTCGCCGTATTATCTTAAATCTGTCGTCCGTATTCGATGCCTGGGGGTTGCACGCCTCGGCTTTTGCCCGGGCCGCGGTGGGATTTCAGGTTTTCGCCGTGATTTCAAGCGGTCGTGCATGGAATGGATCGTCCAAATCGTTATAGAGTTTTTTCGGGCGTGGTGGTGGGGCGATCCGTTGATCCTTCCACAACGCAGCGATGTTGTTGAGCCTATGCGAACGTTGGCTAAGACCGCTTGGCGTGTTTCCGCGTGGTTTCTCTGGGGTTCGGGTATTGGTCTGTGCGCCCAACGCGGAGTCGGGGGTTGGCTTCGCAATAAGCCTTCTGAGTCTCGTACTTGGAGGCACGGTCGGTCTGGGCATAGCGGTCCACAAGACCGACCACGAGAGAACCGAGTATGCATTGTATTACGCCCTTGCCGGTCTTCCGGTGTTGGGCGCAATGACAAGCATCCTCCGCGCCTCGAACCTGGGGGCGTGCGAGACATGCAAAGCGGTTTATCGGGGAGCGGGCGAGCGAGCGCAGCACCACTTCGACCACGTCACGATCTGTTTCACTCGCTGGGCGTTGGCCAGTTCTTTGATCCTGTGCGCCTTTAGTGCGGTGCGCGCCGACGACGGCACTTTTCCTGGCCAGCAGCGCCGACCGAGAACTGAATTGCCAGTAGCGGATGTAGTGGGGTATAAGTACGAAGTAGCTAAGGAGTACAAAGACAGGCCCGGGCTGATTGCGCAGTTTTCGATCGGCAGGAAGGCGTACCCGGACGGGGTTCCACGGAGGTCTATTTTAGCCGTGGCACTTTCTTCAGCGCTCGAAAAGGATTGGGAGTTCGCAAGGCGTTGTGATTTGTTGCGGAGACCTTCTCCGTCTCAGGACTACGAGACTGTTTACCCCGGCGCATTCTTGATTCAAACGGAGTGGCGGGATTCTGAGCGTGTGGAAGTCCGGGACCTGGAGCAGGATGGAGACTACCGCCTTGATATCTACCTCGTAGGAAAACGGACGGCGGCGAAACGAGAGGAAGCGACAGAACAGCAAAACACAGCCATAAAGTTGATCAAGAATGAAAACAAGCTGCCGGTGATCGACGTGACTGACGACTGGCTTCCGTAGTACCGATTTTCTCAACAGTTGGTGATCGCTATGCTCAACGCCGCCGCCATTCTGCTCGCCTCGTCCCTCGCTGTGGCACCTTCCGCAGATGCGAAGGTTCCCGTCAACTCTGTGAAGATTAAGATTCTCAGAGTCAAACGGATCGGCCATCCCCTTCGCGCAGGTGAGGGTCGGCGATGGTGACTGGACGCCGACCAACAAGGATGGCGAGATCGTAATCCCGCTCGGCCAGAGCCGGCTCTCCGTCTACGTCGCCGGCCCGAAGCCCTCGGGCCCAAATTCGCCTCTGTATCAGGAAGAGCAGTTCGAAATACCGAGCAGTGTCGTTGAACATCGCTTGTACCTGAAGGCTGCACAGCTCACGCCGAGGCTCACGGTCCCGTGCAGATACCATTTGCCCCGTGCTGCCAGTTCTCCCCTTGGGAGCCCACCTGTGGGGTCGCGCGGTCGTGTCCACGCTATCTGTCGTACAACTGTTTTCCCTGCTACCCGGGTTGCCACCGTTATCCCTTTTGCTGCGGGGGGGGTGCGCAGTGTGCGCCATTCGCGGTCCCGGGCTGCGTCTCGGGAATCGTTATTGATGGTGCTCACGACAGCCTGGGGGATGCGAGCTTGCTCGTTTCGGTTCCCGACGATGCCGTTGTCATTATCAACGGTCAGCAGACACACAGCGCGGGCACCCGGCGAGTTTACACTTCCGACGGATTGGCACGCGGCTACAGCTATCCGTACGTTGTGATAGCGAACGTTGTGCGTGACGGAAAGGTCGTCGAGCAAACCCGGGAATTGTTCCTCCACGTCGGCGAAAGCAAGGCTGTGACCATCGATTTTCCGGGCGGCAATTCGACGGCTGCCCCGGCGCGTTGACGGCCCCATCAACGCGAGCCGCGGCTCTCGTCGTCACCCGCTCCGCGCCTCGCTCCTGTCATCCGTCCGACCCAACGGCGCATGCGATCCGCTTGCCCGTGCGACACACATATTCGTGCGCCCTGGAGCCGCTCGCCCCGGAGGGGCGTCTGAACGTAGCCCAGCGATTCATCGCTGGGACGGCGGGAAATCTGATCTTGCCCGAAGTCCCGTAGGGACGACTGATTTTCAACGCTGCCGATTCAGTCGTCCCTAACGGGACTCACAACAAAATTCGGGCGTCTGGGATCCCAGCGATGAATCGCTGGGCTATTATCAAGCGTCCCTACGGGACGGACGTGGGCTCGACTGCGATGCACGTATAGCCGGAATTCGGCGGGATGAACTCCGCGGCTTGTTGTGCGCGATGGTCAGACTGTCGGCAAATCCCCGTCGCAAAATGGCCCAAAAAGAAATCTTGAAAACCCCAAGGCGATGCGGTATCTTTTGGCTCATGATTGCACGCGTCACAACTCCGGCCAATGAAAAGAAGATGGCGCAGCTTCAACAGGTGCTCGACGAGATGCTGAAGGAATCGCTCCGCCGCGGCTTCTTCGGCACCGCCGGAGTCGAACTGAATATCCAAGACGGCACGATCCAGCACATCCGAAGACGGATGGAACGGATCGAACGGTAACGCAACGACAAGGGGACAGTCCCAATTTCGTCGAACGAAAGTTGGGACAGTCCCCGGCACCCTCGACAACTCATTTGGCATCGGCGCGAGCCGGTCCGCAAGGACAAGTATCGCGCAGGGCCCACCCAAGCCGCTATGGCTTGCGGTGGGTTTTTTCGTCGTCTAGCGTGGAAGGGGACAGTCCCATTTTCGTCGAACGAAAATTGGGACAGTCCCCCATGAACGAAAGGAAAAGCGATGACCGAAACGCTCCAGGAACTGTTCGATTCGCGCGGCGTGCGGATGGGCGTGGACCGCCAGGCGGGCGTGATCCGGGGAGTGAAAATCCTCGGACTCGAGTCGCGCAACGGCCGCAGCTATCTGCCCGAGGCGCTGAGCCAGGCGGCGCCGCTCTACGAAGGCGCCAAGGTGAACGTGAACCATCCCAAGAGCGGCCCGGCGGGGGCGCGCGACTACCAGGACCGCATCGGCGTGATCCGGGACGTGAAGGCCGGGGCCGAGGGGTTGTTCGCCGATTTTCATTTCAACCCCAAGCACACGCTCTCCGAGCAGCTTCTTTGGGACGCCGAGCACGCCCCGGAGAACGTGGGATTCTCGCACAACGTCGAGGCCCGCACCGCCCGCCGCGGCGACCGCGTGGTCGTCGAGGCCATCACCCGCGTGCAGAGCGTCGACCTGGTGGCCGATCCGGCCACGACGCGGGGGCTGTTCGAGTCGCAGGAGAGCCAACAGGCGGCGCCGGCCGGCGCCGCGGACGCTGCCGCTCCCGCCGCGCTGACCCTGGACGACCTGAAGCGGGACTATCCCCAATTGGTCGAGGCCCTCGGCGCCGAGCAGGCCGCCGAGCTGCGCCGGCTGGAGGAGGAAGTGGCCCGCCTGACCGGCGCGGAGTCGCTGCGGCGGAAGCACGAACAGGCGCGGCAACTGCTCCGCGAGTTCCACTTGCCAGAGGCCGATTCGGACGATCCCCGGGCGGCGGCCGTCACCAGTCCGCGATTCATCGAGTCGCTGTTGGCGGCGCCGGACCAACGGGCGATGCGCGAGTTGGTGGAAGAGCGGGCGCGGCTGGTCCGCTCGCTGAGCGGCGATGCGAAGCCTGCGGCGGCTTGCCCGCGGCCGCTGTCGCGGGACCAGCACCTGGCCGACGGCGTTGAGGTCTGCGACAGCCGGGCGTTCGTGGACGCGATTACCTGAGCGCGGGAAGGGGACAGTCCCATTTTCGTTGCACGAAAATTGGGACAGTCCCCCGTGAACTTGACCCTTACTCACCCTTTTTTTCGAGAGAGCGAAACCATGACTGACAAGATGCGTTGGCGATATGGGGACACCAATCCCGTGGTCGCGTCGGTGGCCAGGGAGACGGTCATCGAGATCGGCGATCTCCTTTGGCAGGACACCGACAATGCCAAGCCGGCGGCCCTCTTGCCCGACAGCGGCAGCGAGACGGCAAACCAGGCGGCACTGGTCCACAACTTCCTGGGCGTGGCCATGGCGCGGAGCCGTCGGGGCGAAACGACCCCGGTGCGGGTGGCGACCACGGGCGTGTTCGAGCTGGATTGCCCCAGCGAAACCTTCGAGTTGGGCGACCTGGTGGGCGCGAACGTCGGCGGCGATCACAACACGCCCATGAACCAGCAAGCGGTCAAGGTCGGCAGCAGCGCGCTGGCCATCGGACGGGTTGCCAAGCGGCAGCCGGTGGCCACGACCAGCGTGCTGGTCGACATCCGCTCGACCGTCATGACCGGCGGCGTCGCCGGCGGCGGCGGCTCCAGCGGCGCGTCCTGAGGGCCCGCGTGAACCCCTAACCCAAGCAAGGAGAAATCCATCGTGAGCGCGATCAAATACCGTGAACTGAAGCACATGTACGAGAGCCACGGTCCGGAGCGGACCGTCAAGCACCTCCGCGAGGCGTTGCGCCAGGGGCAGTTGAAGGCCGAGGATTTCAGCCTTCGCGAGCTGGCCGAGGCGACCGTGGGACCGGAGTGGGTGAAGCGGCTGGACCCGCGCAGCGGCGGCGGCGTCCGCCTGCTGGAGGCCGGCGACGCCGTGGACGTGACCGCCTTTTCCAACATCACCGGGCAGATCGTCTATTCGAGCATCCTGCAGGCCTACACGCAGGAGGCGTTCGTGGCCTCGAAGTTGGTGAGTACGATCCCCACCCGCTTCGACGGCGAGAAGATTCCCGGCATCGGCCGCGTCGCCGACGAGTCGGCCGAGGTGCGGCCGGGAATGCCCTATCCCAGCCTCGGCCTGAGCGAGGACTACATCGAGACCCCGTCGACGACGAAGCACGGCTTCATCGTGCCGGTGACGCGGGAAGCGATCTTCTTCGACCGCACCCACCTCATCTTGCAGCGGGCGGCCGAGGTGGGCGAAGTCCTCGGGCTGAACAAGGAGAAGCGGCTCCTCGACCTGGTGCTGGGCGCCGCCAACAACTACCGGTGGAAGGGCAAGCCCTACAACACCTACTACGGACCGGACGACAACGGCCCCTGGGTCAATGTGACCAGCGAGGAACTGGTCGACTGGACGGACATCGACGCCGCCGAGCAGTTGTTCGCCGACATCCTCGACCCGATCACCCAGGAGCCGGTGCTGATCCAGCCCAACACGGTGTTGGTGATGCCGGCCTACAGCCACGCGGCCAACCGCGTGCTCAAGGCGACGGACATCATCTACAGCAGCCCCGAGGCGGCCAGCGGCCATACCATGACCACGGCCCCGAATCCCATGGGGCCCTACAGGGTGGCGGAGAGCCGTTTGGCCTATCGTCGCATCATCGCGGCGGGCTACGAGCCGGCGGACGCCAAGCGGTGGTGGTTCCTGGGCGATTTCGCCAAGGCCTTCGCCTACATGGAGAACTGGCCGATCACGGTCACCCAGGCCCCGACCAACAGCGAGGCCGAGTTCAACCAGGACATCGTGCTGCGATTCAAGGCCAGCGAGCGCGGCGCCGCGGCAGTCATCAATCCCCGCTACGTCGTCAAGAGCACCGGCGCCGGCGACGGCAGCGGCCAATAGCCGGCAGAGCGAAGGATGAAGGATTGTGAGCCGGGGGCGTGAGCCCCCGGATAACGCGGCCCCTGACGCTCGGGATCATTCCGGCATATCCGGGGGCTGACGCCCCCGGCTCGCATCCTTCATCCTTTATCCTTCATCCTTAGGAGCACCCCATGCCCATCGCACCCGTCAATTCCGCCACCGTCACCGTGAACGCCGTCCTGGCCGAGCAAATCCTGATCGCGGCCAGCGTCAGCTCCCAGGGGCAGTTGACGGTCTCTGCGCGGGCCGTGCTCTGCGGCGCCGAGTGCGCCAACGCCGGCACGGCCACCGAGAAGTGGACGCCGGCCGGCCCGCGCAAGAGCGTCTTCATTCCCGACGTGAGCAACCTGGCCGGTCAGCCGAGCACGGCCGATCTGGCCTCGCTGCAATCCCAGTTCAACGCTGCGCTCAGCGCGCTGGAGACCCTGCTGACCGCGGTCAACCAGGTCCGAAAGCTGGTGTGAGAAGAGCTTAGAACTTAGTTCTTAGAACTTAGAGGCTAAGGACTAAGAACTAAGGTCTAAGAACTAACTAGCGTGCCCGTAGGATGAGAGTCTCGAGACAGGTCCGCCAATCCGTGAGGTGAACTATGGCAGTCTGGACAGCGACACAGAACGGCACCTGGAACGTGGACGCCGGCAACAGCGCCAGCCCGTGGCACGGCGGCAGCAATCCTACGAGCGGCTATCCGGGGAGCACGGCGGCCGGCGACCAGGTTGCGCTGGCCAGTTACACGGTGCAACTGACCAATTCTCCGGCCTACCCACTCCAATCACTGACTGCCACCAGCGGCTCCGTCAACGTAGCCATGAGTTCGAGCACCGGCAACCTCGCTCTCAGCGCGGGGCTGGTCGTGGGGGCCAGCGGAGCGCCCAGCAACCCGCTGCTGAATGTGTCGGGAACCGGCTACACATTCACGCTCACCGGTAGTCTCGTTGGTGGCTCGTCTACAACCGGGAGCAAAGCGCTGGGAGTCGGCAGTGGCAACGCCGTGGTCAACGGCAGCGTCTCCGGTGGCTCGGGCAGCGTCGGATCAAACTACGGCGCCTATCTCTCCGGCGGAACGCTCACCGTCAACAACGGCACGATCCAGGGCGCGGTCAATACCACCGGGCAGGCCATCTACAATATGAATGGCACGATGACGGTGAGCGGGTGCGTGTTGGTCTTTCCGTCGTCATCGACCGCAGGTCAGCCAATTTACGGCTCGTACACGTGGGTCGAGACAGCCATCAGCGGGGTGCAAATCGCCGGCGGCACCGTTTTCCGCCCGCAGGCCAATTACAGCGATCCCGGGGCGGCCGCGGTCCTGGCCGGCCAAACCTACCAGTATGCCGGCAGCACCGTCACCGGCACGCTGGCGATGGTGAGCGATGCGAGCGTGCAGGCGGACGTGGCGACCGCGCTCAATACGGCGATTGCCGGCACGCCGGCCGCCGGCAGCGTGGCCGCGCTATTGCAGGGCGCGGCCACGGTCGCCGGCCAAACGTCGATCCTGGGAGCGGTCAATGGCATCACCACCAACACCGTCCGCTCGCGCGTGATCACGGGGAGCCAGTTCATCCGCCCGGCAACGGGGACCAACAGCTATACGATCCTGCTGCAACTGTTCAACGAGGCAGGCCAGCCCGAAGACCCGGACAACAGCGCCGTCAGCATCGCCGCCGGCGGCGCGGCGCTGGGCAGCGACCGCAATGCGCTCCTGGGCGGACTCAGCGGCGGCAACATGACCCGGCAGGCCATCGGCAACTATACGGCCACGCTGGCGGTCGCGGGCCTCGATCAGGCCGCGCCGTTGCCGACCGGCGACACCTACTTCTCCTTCAACTGGAACAAGACCGAGCTTGTGGGCGGCACTTCCACCGCGGTGGCAATGAACGCGGCGGCGGCGGTGCCGGTCGTGGATGCGGTCATGGAGGCAACGCTCGCCAATATCATCACGGCCGTCGGCGCGATTCCGACCAATACGCTCTCCAGCTCCGATGCGAGGCTTGCAAACCTCGACGCCGCGGTGAGCAGCCGATTGGCGACGACCGGCTATACGCCGCCTCCGACCGCCACGGAAGTCGCCCAGGCGGTTCTCCAGACAGACCTCTCGACGGTCGAAGACGCCGCTGCCGCGGACTCGCTCTGCACCGTCTGCCTGGCCAGCCTCCACAGCAGCGTCGCCGGCACGACCTGGACGATCCGCAAGACCGACGGCACGACGATGGTCGCCAAGACGGTGGCGGTCTCGGCCGGCGCCGAGCCCATTGTCGGCGTCACCTGACCGCGAAGTTTTCAGTTTTCGGTTTTCAGTTTTCAGCACCCGGAAAACATGACCCATTACCATGGCTGGATTTTTCGACATTGTCCGCAAGAACTTGTTCTGGTGGGCGTGCCCGGCGCCTCCGCCGGGCGGGCCGTACGGAATTGCCGCAGGGCAGACCGCGCTCAGCGGGGCCGTCGCGGGCAACGTTGCGGTTGCCGGCGCCGTCGCCGGCGAAGTGTTTTGAAGGAAACCAACTTGGGCCAAGCGCCGCGCACGACAGCCTGGCCCCGAACCCTGACCCCCTGCTGACCATGCCTGCAACCAACGATGTTTTCGGAACCGTGTTCAAGGGCGGCACGGCCACGCTGCTGGCCCGCGTGGTCGGCAACGCCGGCACGCCGATCACGGCGGCCGAGATCGCACAAATCACCTACTCGATTTACCTGCTGGACGACGACGACCCCGATTGGTGCGCCGTGGTGGCGGGTCACGACGACGTGACGTTGGTCGTGGCGGCGGTGGTGACCAATCAGCTTCAGGTCAATCCGCTCTGGACCGTCGACGCGGTTGGCTACAACTTCTGCCACGTGCCCGACATCTCGGCGGCGGCCGCGTTTCCCACGGCCGGCCGGCAATATCTGGTCCAGTACCGGCTCATGCCGGCGGCCGGGGCGACGATCTTGCTGCGATTTCGCCTCAGCGCAGTCTAGGAGTATTTCACAAGCCAGGCTCTTTCCTAAATCCCTAAATCCCTAAATTCCCAAATCCCCTACTTTCTCCCTCCCATGCCTACCGACGCCGAACAGATTGCCACGATCAAGCGGCAAACGCTGGCCTTGATCGCCGAGATCACCAGCCAGCCGAAGCCGACGTACGACATCGATGGCCAAAAGTTTTCCTGGGGCCAATACCTCCAGCAGTTGCAGGACACCGCTCTCTGGTGCGACCAGCAGGCGGCGGCCTCCGCGCCCATCGAGGTGCGGACGCAAGGATACACGTAAAAAGGGGCCTGTCCATGACGCTCGCCTTCGATCCCTCGGACGACATGGCCCAGGCCGCCGACGGCCTGGAGATGGTGACGCTGAGGCGGCGCGGCAGCACTCCCGGCGGCCCGGGCACGACGATCGCCCACGCCCTGCGCCGCAGCGTCAGCTTGCGGGAGGCGGCTGCTTCCGCCGGACACTACACGACCAGCGACGTCACCTGGCACCTGCCGGTCGCCGAACTTGACCAGTCTCCCCGCCTGGGCGACCTGATCTGCGGCGGCGACGGGCGGCATTGGACCGTGCTGGAGGTCCGCTCGACCACGCTGGGCACGCGCTGGCGATGCACCACCCGCAGCCTGGCGGTGGTCTATGGACTGGATGACGTCATTACGATCCTCAAGGCGACGTACGTCATGGGAGACTGCGGCGCCGCGGAAGCGACCTGGCTGACGTGGCGGACCGGAGTGCGGGCGAGGATTCAGCCCGTGCAATCCAGCGTCGGCAGCCAGCACGAGTCGCGGCAGACGACCACCCGCTACCAGATCTTCATGGAAGGAGAACTTGCCCTGAACCAGACGCACCGCATCCTGGGACCGGACGGCACGATCTACAAGGTCTTGGGCACGAGCGGCGCGGAGCGCCTGGGAGAACTGCAAACCATCGAGGCGGAAACGACGCCCTGGCCATAACAGACCGCGAGGCCCCACACCATGAACCTGGACCAAGTCATCCACCAGCGCTGGGCGGCCACTGCGGCGCTGGACGGCCTCTTGCCGGCAGAGCGGGTCTATACCGGCATGAGCGTCGATCCGACCCTGCCCTACGCCGTCCTCAACAAGGAAAGCGAGCGGCCGGGCGAGTATTACAACGACGGCTCGGCGACGGTCGCCGTCGGCCTGCGCATCCAGGTCTTTGCCGGGCAGTACCAGAGCGGCGCGGACATCCTGCACCAGCTCAAGGCGGCCTTCGACCGCAGCGATTTCCCGCTGGCCGGAGGCGATAAGGTCGTCGACATGCGGCGGCTGAACGACTTCGAACAACAAAGCGAGGACGGCGTGTGGCAATTCACTTGCGAGTTCCAATGCACGGTCTATCTGTCAGCAGGCGTTTGAACAACAACAATCGGCCGCTGGAAAACGGCTCCATGGCCGGCTGAGAAAACGCCCCTCGCCGAGGGGCGCTTGGCCGAAAACATGGACCGCGCCACCCGTCGGGTGCGCTCTGGAGGCTCAAGAAAGGAAAGGTGTTTCTCATGACATTCGTAGCACAACTCAGCGCGTCCCTGGGCTGGACCTGGGACGACGGCGCGGTCGACGACGACAGCCTCGATTACGTGCAGCAGCTTGGCCAAGGCAACGGCGACGGTCAGGCCGAGGCGGTTTGGCACCTGGAAGACCAAGTCCTGCCCGACGGCACGTCCGTCACCCTGGACCTGACCGCGCTGGAGCGCGAGGTCCTCGGCGACACCAACACGGTGACGCTTTTGAGCGTCAAGGCCGTGCTCCTCAGCAGCGATGCCGCCAGCGCGGGCAATCTCGTGGTCGGCGGGGCGACGATCGATCCCTTGTCGGCGCCGTTTGGGACGGCCACTGACGAGGCCGTCGTGCGCGCCCGATGGCCTGTTGGTGCTGGGCAATCCGGCCGCGGGCTGGCCGGTGGACGCCAGCCAGCGGAATCTCCAGCTCACCGCCAGCGGCGGCGACGTGACCTACTCGGCCGCCATCGTGGGCACCCTCACCGCGGCTGCTTCCGGCTCCGGCTCGGGCTCGGGAGATTGAGCTGCCCAACGCGGAAAGGTTGAGAATTTGTAGGGTGGGTCGACGGGCACCATGCGGCGCATGGTCGGCGAGCCCCACCAGGAACCGATTGAATCGCAGTTGGTGGGGCTCGCTGCGCTCGACCCACCCTACAGAGCCTGGAAGATGAAACCGCGGTCGGGTGGGTCGGCGAGCCCCGCCCACCCCTGGTCCCCGGCCCCTGGTCCCTGGCCCCTAGCTTAGAGAGACACGCAACATGGCCGTACTGAGCGGAAACCGCGGCACGCTCTACCTCAACGCCGCACAGGTTACCCCGGTCTCGAACTGGAAACTTGCCGTCATCAGCAACAACCTCGACTATGTCGCCAATGATACCGGCGGCTGGAAAGGGCGAGCGGCCGGGCCGAGCGATTCGTCCGGCTCGTTCCAGTTGAGCGCCGACGACCAGGGGAATGTTCCGGTGGCCGCCGGCGACCAGGTGACGCTCGACTTGCACGTCGACCGCACGGGCGACAACTATTACGCCCTGGCGGCGATCATCGACCGGATCGAGGTCGCCGTCGACATCAGTGCCGGCAAGCTCGTCGTCTACGCCGTCGAGTTCTCCGGCGCCGGCGCGATCGCCGCGCACGGCATCGTGGCCAAGGCCGGTTGATGGAGATATGCCGATGACGATCCTGTTCAAAGAACTTGCCGGCTCGCCGGCGGAAACCTACGCCTGGGACGGCATGACCGTCCAACGGCGACTGCTCTGCGCCTATGAAGACCGCTTGAAGGCGGTGGGCGTGCTGTTGGGCCGGGGGGACACCTTCGGCGGCCAGCCGCCGGCGCCCTATCCGGCCTGTCCGAGCGCGGTGGCCATTGAGGTGTCCGTCGAGCCGTTCGAGAAGAGGCCCGACGACCAGGGCGAGTTCGACGACCTGACGGCGGACTTGAACAACTACAGCAACCAGTTCGCCGAACTCGTCGTCAGCTACGAGATGATCGATCCCACCCTCAGCATGAAGCTGCCGAAGGTGCAAAAGAGCACGCTGCTGAGCTATCGCATGGACTTCGGCGGCGAATACGTCCGCCTGCCGGGACAAGCCCTGCAATGGCAATCCGATCCGTCGGCGCCGGTGCCGCCGGACGCCGCCCCCACGCTGCGGATCCCCATCGTCGAGCATCACGTCACCTGGCACCGGGTGATCGATCCGCCTTGGGACGCCATCCGGGCTTGCGCGGGCACCGTCAACGACAGCGATTTCATGGGCGCCGCGGCCGAAACCGCCCTCTTCGACGGCGCCAGGGCCAGCCGCGAATTCGCCGGCATGGACGATCTCCTGCAACCCCAGTTCGGCTGGGCAATCACCTACGTCTTCCGGGAAAAAGCGATCAAGATCCTGGACGCCGGCGACGGCCAGGAGACCTACGGTTGGAACCACTGCTATCGCGACGTGCCGCCGGCCGCGGCCTGCTGGGACAAACTGGTCGATGCCTGCGGCAACACCTTGTACAAGACGTTCGGACTTCACCACGCTGTTCACCTTCACGGCGACAAGCTAGCCCGTGCGCCGCGGCGACGGCGCGAGAAAGCAACGAAAACATGAAGCACATGCGCCTGCACCGCCCCAAGCCGCACCGCTCCCGCGGTCCCAACGAGTTGGTCGAGCGGGTCAACGCCCTGAGCCGTCCGGCGCGGTGCAGGAGGCCCAGTACGGGACCGCCGGCATCACTTTCCAGGGCCCGCCGCTGGCGCGATCGGCCATCTTCGAGCTCACCGAGGCCATGACCTACCCGGACCTCAGCAACGTCCCCGACGATCATTTCGATCGCCAGCCGACTCCCTTTGCCAACGCCAAGATGGTGTGGTGCAACCAGTTCGAGCCGACGGACGTCGATTCCGAGGGCAATCCGATCTGCACCTACGGCGGCACCGAATTCTCCCAGGACGTGGTCGTCTGGCATCCGGGCGCGGTGTGCAGCGACGGCTATCGTTCCTACGAGGCGGACATTGGCGGCCAGTATCCCATTCCCAGCGGCTATGCCTGCGGCACGCCCACCTTTGCCGCCGGCGATCACGTCTATTGCCAGTGGAACCGCCAAAGCGGCCGCTGGGAAATCGAAGCCCCGGCGCTAAACATTTGGCGGGTGGAACTCGACGCCACGATGGGACCCCTGGCCACCCAGGCTATAGCCACGCTGAGCGACGCGGCTTGCGATCAGACCATCATCGCCTTCCGGCCCGAATCCGGCCATCATTTCGGCGTCGGCCGCGGCGGCGGCACGGACGGCAACGGCAACGCGGTCGAGGGCACGCACGCCTACGCGATCTGGAACCCGCCGCGGCAGCGATGGGAGTTTTTGACCGGCGAGTTCAAGCTGATCTGCGAGGCCGTGGCCTATGACGACCTTCCCGTCGGCGGCAGCGGCGCCGTCAGTCTCTGGTGGCTCGACTACCCCAGCGGCCAACTGGTCGACAGCGGCATCCACGTCATGGTCACGAACTGGCTGCATCCGTACATCTTGGGCGGGACCAAGGTGACCGTGTCTTATGAGCGGCAGGAGGACCGCTGGCAGCTTCTGGCGGTCGATGAAAGCGCCAATGCCCAGACGCTCAACGTGGTCACCCGCGTCGATCTGGTTCCCGTCATGCCCGGGGTCTACGACTTGCAGGTCACGACGCAGAGCATCCAACTGCCCTTGTGGGTCCAGATCGGCTCTCCGGTGCAGGGCTAAGGTCAGTGCCGCTCAATGAGCGGCGCGATTGAGGTCCCCTCTCCCGACCAACCTTCGGTCGGTGCCCGGAGAGGGCTAGGGTGAGGGCTGTGGATTGAGAGGTGCTCTGCCTTGCTTGCGCGTTTCTTCGATGCCCTCACCCCCTGCCCCTCTCCCAAAGGGAGAGGGGAGGAACCTTCAGAAGCCGAACTGCGAACGGCGACTATGATCGATCACCTCTTCATCATCGGCTATCCTTCCGACATCGGCGGCGCCAACACCGAACTGTGGCATACCGTCAAACTGTGGCGGCGCTTCGGGCTGGGCATCACCCTGTTGCCCACCTGGCAAGCCGACGCCGCCTGGCAGGCCCGGCTCGATGCCCTCGGCTGCCATACCGTTCCGTGCAGCCCCGACGCGCTGGCGCGGGTGCCGCGGCTGGCCGGCAGCATCGTCGTCTCCTTCTGCAACACGAAGTTCCTGGCCGTCGCCGAGCGCGTCGGGCGGCTCGGCTGCCGCACCATCTGGCTCGGCTGCATGAACTGGCTTTTTCCCCAAGAGCGGCTGCACTATCGCCGCTGCGGACCATTCGACCGGCACGTGTTCCAGAGCCGCTACCAGCACGATCAACTCGTCCCCCAGCTCCGCCGCTATGGATACCAGGACCACCAGGGCCGCATCATCCGCGGCGCGCTGGACGCCGAAGAAATTTCTTTTCAGCCCCTGCCGCACGCGACGGGCAAGGTCCTCGTGGTCGGCCGCATCAGCCGCGCCGATCCCGACAAGTTCTCGCCCACGCTATGGAAAATGTACGGGCGGATACCCCATCCGATCCGGGCGCGCGTGCTGGGCTGGAAACCCGACGTCCAGGCCCGGCTCGGCCCGCCGCCGCCCTGGGCCGAGTGCCTGCCCGCCGGGGCCCAGGCGGCCGCGACCTTTCTCAAGACGCTGCACGTGCTGGTGCAGTCCAATGCCGCGGCAGTGGAGAATTGGCCGCGCGTCGGCTTGGAGGCCATGGCCGCCGGCGTCCCCTTGGTCGTCGATGCCAAGGGCGGCTGGCTGGAAATGCTCAGCCACGGCCGCACCGGCTACCTCTGCCGCACGGACGACGAGCTGGCCTATTATGCCGCACGCTTGGCCTACGACGAAGGCCACCGGCTGCGGCTGGTCCAGCGGGCCCGTCATGCCCTGGAGACCGAGCTGGCCGAGCCGCGCGTCCTCTGGTCGCAGTGGCAAGAACTGTTCGAGAGCTTGGAGAAGGAGAAATCGCCATGATCGGCGCCATCAAGATCGCCGCCGTCTGCGTCACCTATCTGCGGCCCCGGCAACTCGGCTGGATGATCGAGTGCTTCCTCCGCCAGGACTACCCTCCGCAGCGGCGGGAATTGGTCGTGCTGGACGATGCCGGTCAGTACGACAACCAGGCGGGACCGGGCTGGCGGTTGGTTTCCGTGCCGCAGCGTTTTCCCACCTTGGGCGAAAAACGCAACGCCGCCGCGACCTTGGTCGGCGACGACGTCGAAGCCCTGGCCGTCTGGGACGACGACGATCTTTACCTGCCCTGGGCACTGTCGGCCTCCGTGGCGGCGCTGCGGGAGGCCGGCTGGTCGCGCCCCTCGCTGGTCTTGCACCCGCAACCCGACGGCAGCCTCCGGCAGCACCAGACCGGCGGGCTGTTCCACGGCGGCTGGGCCTATCGCCGCGACCTCTTCCAGCGCAGCGGCGGCTACCCCGCGATCGACAACGGCGAAGACCAGGCCCTGGCCCGGCGGCTGCTCCAGGCCGGCGCCACGCAGGCCGACCCGTGTACACGGGGATTCCTGCCCTTTTACGTTTACTGCTGGAGCGGCGCGGGCTGGCACCTTTCCGGCCTGGGCGGCGAAGGTTATCGGCGGCTCGGCGCAATGCGGGCCGAGAAGACTCGGCTCGAAATCGTGCCGCCCGGCGGCCTCGATCTCGCCCGTCCGCGAATCCTTCCCGGCATTTTCCCCCGAGTGTTTTGAGGACCGTTGGGAGGCATATATCATTTACGCCGGTAACGGTTTACAACGCCGCGCAAACGATGGCAAATTGCGTTATCGCAAAATTGCGTTGACTCGGCATCGCAAAAAAGCGATAATACCTTTAGAGGATTATTTGCCGGAAAGGACGCTCCGAAATGCCTGAAACGAAGGTGCTCCTGTTCAAGGAGTGAGACCATGGCCAAGCAGAAGAAAACAAGCAGTGCCGCCGAAATTCTGCGAAACCGCTACGTGAAGGACGATCCCGAGCGAAAGGCTTCCGTCGAGGCAGAACGCGTCAATGCCCAGGTCGCGCGGATGATTCATGATCTGCGCAATGAGGCGGGGTTGACACAGTCGCAACTTGCGGACCTTGTGGGAACCACCCAGTCCGTGATCAGCCGGCTCGAGGATGCCGACTACGAAGGGCACTCGTTGTCGCTTCTGAGCCGGATCGCTCGCTCGCTCAACAGAAAACTGACGGTGGTGATGATGGCGGCTGATCCACAGACAATCCACCATCACTGAAAGCCAATCGCCCTACGCTCGCAGAATGACCACGATTCGTTTGATTCGCGCGGTCCCGGCGCCGACCGGCGCGGGCCGGGCAACGGCCAGTACGCCCTGCAACGGGCGCTGCGACGCTACGCGCCCGGCTGGCTGAAAATCGGCGGCCCGCTTGCGCCCGGCGAAATCCCCTGGTTCTGGTGCTGGCTGGACCGCGACGCCGCCGCGGCCTGCGCCAGACCCAGCGGCCCTTCGTCGCCGGGCCGAACATCCTCTTTGCCCAAAGCCGCGCCCCCTGCCGGATCGAGGCGGAGCGGGAAATCTGCAACGCGGCCAGTTGCCGGCTGCTGTTCACCGAATCGGAGTGGTATCGGCGGCTCATCGAGTGCCATCGCGGTCCGGCCAACCGTGCGCCGATCGTGCTCTGGCCTTACCCGATCGATCCGCGCCCCGGCGGCCCGCTGCCGCCGCAACTGGACCTGCTGATCTACGAGAAGTCCGGCATGGGCGCGGCGGCCCCGGCGCTGGCCCGGCTGTTGCGGGCCTGGCCGCGGCATGCCCGCATCCGCTACGGCCGCTACCGCCGCGAGCAATTGTGGGCGCTGGCCCGGCGGTCGCGCTGCTGCCTCTACCTATCCGACGACGATCGCGGGCCGCTGGCCCTGGCCGAGATTCTGCTCTGCGGCTGTCCGGCGGTGGGGATCGCCCGGGGGGCGCCGTTCATCGAGCCGGGCCACAGCGGCGTTTCGCTGGCGAGTTTCGATCCGCAACTCTGTCTGGAGGCCGTGGCCCGCTGCCGGCAGTTCGATCGTCGCCTGGTGAGCGCCTGGGCCGCCGGGCAATTCGACCCCCGGCGGATTGCCGGCGTCATCCTGGTGCGCTGGCGTCGCTTTGCTGAGTCCTGACCGTAATGCCCTCGTTGTTACGCTCGGGTCATTGTTTCCGGAAATGTCTTTGCCCCGCAGGGGCCGCAATAATTTAGCCCAGGGTTGCCGCGCAGCGGCTACCCTGGGTTAGCGGGCCGCCCTCGCCCTCAACCCCACCGGGGTTGCGCGGACGTTCCGCGAAACGAAACCCCGTTGGGGTTTTTGATTTCTCGCCGTCCTAACCCAGGGTAGCCGCTGCGCGGCAACCCTGGGCTACGCTATCGTGCCCCTTTGGGGCAAGAGCCTGTTAGGCGTTGCGACTTGTGTGTAGCAACGAGAGTGTAAGGCTCGGGGATGACGCCACTCCTCCGCTTACGTGGGCCGAGGGCGCCCACTGCCGAGTTCCGTCCTCGCTCTTGGCGTCGGCCACAACGCCCCACAACCGCCACCGGTCAGTGATGTCCGCCCTTCGGACTCCTTTCGGACTTCGACTATTTCGGCCCGCCGTTTTTCCTGGCCCTTGCGGCACCGCCCGCGCCGTCCTCACGAAAAAAGACCGCAAGGTTAGGTCTTGCGCGCTTCAGCTTTCCAACCGCCGACGGCGTTACCCTCGTTCCAGATAACTCGACAGTCGACAGAGTGGTGCTTTCTCGATGTACGGAATAATGGCGTCTGACACCTCCGTCCCGTTAAGGTCCACCGTGCAGAACTTGAGGGGGCTGAGACGTACGAGGCACGGCCCAATTCGGTCGGTCACGCCCGTGTAGGCCAAGTAAAGCCCCCTAATGTCGCGGAAGTTTTCGAGAAAATGCTCCGTGGCGTCACCGAGGCAGTCGCGTTGCAGCCGGAGTTTGAACACCCTCATGTTGGGCAGGGATGCAAGACCGGACGAGCTGATCTTCGTGTTCGAGAGGTCGAGCAAGTTAAGACAATCGTAGCAATCGACCACCGCTAAATTGCGGTCATCGACATTGGCGCCGTTGAGAAACACGTAACACCCCGCCGTCGCAGGGTCGTCAAAAATGGCCGGCCTCGACCCGGCTTCCAGGCCCCAATGGACACGGACCGCGCCGCCGGCGGCCCGGACCCTCCAGTGCCGGTACAAGCACCAAGATCGAAAACACGCCTCGTAGGCCACAATCGGCAAGAGCACAACGCCTATAAGCAGTAGCGGGCGATTTAGTCTCATGGCGGAAGGAAGAAAGAAAGTGGTCGGGGGTCTTTTTTGGCGGCGGGCGGTATCATCTTCAGGCCACGCCTACGGCGTGTGGTGGAACTGCGTTTTCAGCCACTGGTCCCATTGCTGCCGGCCCTGCGCCGAGCTGAGTGCGGATTTCCCGCACGGCGTGGTCCAACAGATTCTTCATCTGCTCGTCGCGCAGCTCGCCGCGGATGGGCCAGAGATCGTTGAGGACGTCGGCCGACTGGGCGTATTTTCCCTGCAACGCCAGGGCGCCGACCTTGCCCGCCAGCCCCCAGGCCCGATACTCCTTGTCCGCGTCGGTCGAGGCGGCCAACTCATCGAAAATCTGCAGCGCCTTGTCGTATTCTTTATGGAGGAGATAGATGCGGGCCAACTGCTGCTTGGCGCGGCGAACGACGGATTCCTTCTCGGGATAGTATTGCAACACGCTTTGCCAGGCTTCTTCGGTGCCGATCTGACTGGCACAATAATATTGCGCCAGCGCGCTGGGCTGGCGGGGAATCCGCACGTGTCCGCTGTCGGAGACCGCCAGCAGCGTTTCCTGCCGCAGGCTGAGCCACGCCAAGGCGCCGCCGACGGCAAACGCCCCCAGCAGCCCCAACGCCAGCAGCAGCCACATCCGCCGCGGCGCCGCATCGGCCGCGCCGGTTTTCATGACCGCGGCCAGTTGCCGGCTGGCCTCCAGCCGCGGGTCGACCGGCATGGTGGCGGACGATTCCCAAACTCCCGACCCTTCGCCCGAGCCCTCGGCACAATATTCCTGCTGCACGCGGCGCAACTCGCGCAGCAGCTCGCGCGGCGACTGCCAGCGGCCGGCCGGGTCCTTGACGAGCATCTTGTGGACGATGCGGCACAGCGCCGGGGGCAGGTCGGGCCGCAGCCTCTCCAACGGCGGCGGCTCGCGCTTGAGGTGCTGCACGGCCACGCCCAAGGCCGTCTCGCCCACGAACGGCGGGTTGCCGGCGAGCATGTGGTAGCAGGTCACGCCGAAGGAATAGAGGTCGCTGCGGCAATCCAGCGGCTTGCCCTCGACCTGCTCCGGGCTCATGTACAGGGGCGTGCCCAGCGTCATGCCGATCTGCGTCAGATCGGTTTTCTGGGTATCGCTGGCCAAGCGGGCCAAGCCGAAATCGGCCACCTTCACTTCGCCGGCCGGCGTGAGCATGATGTTCTCCGGCTTGATGTCGCGGTGTACCACGCCGGCCTCAGCCGCCTTGGCCAAGGCGGCGGCCGTCTGCCGCATGATCGACACCGCCCGCCCCAGGTCGGCGGGACCATAGCGGGCGATCCACTGGCGGAGGTTCAGCCCGGCGACGTACTCCTGCACGATGTAGTACAGGCCGTCGCCGTGCCCCACCTCGTGGATCTGCACGATGTTGGCATGGACGAGCGAGGCGGCCGCCTGCGCCTCGCGCTCGAATCGCTTCAGATAGGTGTGGTCCTCGGCCAGCGCGGGCTTGAGGATCTTCACGGCCACCCGCCGCTTCAGCCGGCACTGCTCGGCCAGGTAGACGTCGGCCATGGCCCCGCGGCCCAACCGCCGCAACAACCGCAGATCGCCCAACTGCCGGCCGGAAAGATCGGCAACCGCGGAGGCGTCGGCGGGCTTGGGGCCGGCATCACTCATGGGCGCGAGATGCTTTGCGGGGAGAGAGGGTGTTGGGCGCCAGGCCGGTCGCAGCAGGGGCACCAAGTATTGAAATTCAAAATTGACGGACCGTATTCCGGGTAAACTTGGTAGCACCCAGCACCCAGCGATCGACCGCGGGGGTGCTATTTCACCGCCTTGTCGAGCGTATCTTTTTTCTGCGCCGGCTCCTCCTTGTCATCGCCGGCGGCGGGCTCCTCGGTCTTCGCCTGCCCGGCATCCGGCGGAGCGGGGTTCGGCGCCGCGCCGCGATTCGGCTGCGGAATCACCGGCGCCGTCCGATCCACGTTCGGCGCGGCGGAAATGTCAGGGAACGAATCGTTGCCGAAATCTTGTTGGGCCGGAACGGGCGCCGGAGGAATGGGCTGGGCGACCCGACCGACCGGACGCGGACGCTCGGCCGCATGATCCTTCTTCACGTCAGTGCTGGGCGCGGGCACCACTTTTTTTATGTGGATGACTTGTTGTCCAGGTCCGATCAGCGGCGCGTCTGGGGAGCCCGGACCAGACGAATTGTTCTGTCCCAAGTAGAAGGCCAGGAAACCGAGAACGATGGCCACCGACAACACCACCAAGGCGATCGCCGCGCCCATGGTCTCCAGCGACTTCTTTTTCTTGTGATGACCGGCAGCGTGGCCATGGTGGGTAATGGGGGCCGACACGGTCGCCAAGAAGTCGTCCATGTCGCCGGTGCGTCGGACCACGACGGGCCGCCGTCCGCCGCTGATCGCGGGCGGCCTGGCGGCGGCGGCCGCGGGATTGGCCCACGGCGCCGGCGCCGCCGGCGCGCCGGCGCGGCGGCCGGCTGGGGATATCCGCCGTAGGCCGTCGCGGCCGCGGTCTGCGGGGCCACCCCGGGCGGCATCGCCGGCGCCGGCGGCAGGGTTTGACGCAGCCACTGGTCGTACTGCGCCTTGCCCTGCGGATCGAGCAGGCAGGCGCGGGCCGTCGACAACTCGTTCAAGATAAATTGCGCGATGTCCGCATAATCGCCCGACTGAAAGTTCCGCACGTGGAACAACTGCCGGTCGGCGGCGCCGGCGATTACCTCGGCATCGGACTCGAACAAGCCGATGCCCAACAACCGATAGAGGTTGGGCGGCTGCTCGGCCGGCGGGATGCCAAGCCATTTCCGATAGGGATCAAACTCAGCCATGTGCGGAGCCTCCCCGAAGCGTTGGCCTCAAATCGCCGTCCCTCCGCTACGATTCCCTTGGTAGTCTGGCGGCGGTTTCTATTCCATTATGGTCCTCGCGCCGCGGCTTGGCAACTGCAATCATTGGGGTGGAATGCTACCCCCCCGATAGATCAGGGGTTGTGTCGGCAACTGAAGTGCGTTATGGTAATCGGATAGCTCGGAGAACAGTACGTTGGGCTAAAGTGTCCCCCGCCGCAAGACAGCACTCCATCCGGGCGCTGCGGGCCACTAGCCGTCACTCGTTGAGGAGTTGTTGCGATGCCGCAGGGCAAGATTACGAAGCTTGTTTCGGATCGGGGATTTGGGTTCATCGCGGGCGAAGGCGGAGAAGTCTTCTTCCATCATTCGTCGGTAGCCGAACCCGGCTTCGACAGCCTTCAGGAAGGTCAGGCGGTCCAGTACGAACTGGAGCGCGAGGGTGGCAGCCGCGGCAAAGGGCCGCGCGCCTCCTCAGTGAAGCCGGCCTGATTTGCAGCACCCCCGGAAAAGAGCGCGTCGGGCGCTTCAGCCCGCCTTGCGCCGCACGCCCACCTCATAATGTGGGCCGTGAAGGACGTGCGCGCGGCCGAAGGGATCCTCGGCCCGCTCGCCCGGACGATAAACCCGCACCCCGCGGCCGGCCAACAGCCGCGCCAGCGGCGGCGTCACGGCCAGCGCGGCCCAGAGAAACGCCAGCGGCTCGATGGGCAGTCGCGAGGTAGCCGGAATCAGGCCGGACATGTCCGACAGCGTCACGGCGGCGAAGATCGCGCAGGTCGGCCAGAGGGTCCGCCAGCGACGCCGCGAGATGCAGCAGCCCATCAGCGCCAACACCAGGCAGGCGATCGTGGCGAAGCGGTCCAAGCGGCTTGCCTCGCGGGCCCGGCCCGCCGCGCCGCAGAGGAGGAAGTCGCGCAATCGCTGGAGGCCGATTTGCCCGCCGCCGGCCGCTGAATTGGCCATTGCGCCTGCTGCGAGCCACTTGCCGCCGTACCAACAGCCGATGATCGCCGCCACCACGCCGGCCAGAATCAGCAGCCGGCCCAACGCCACCCGGCCTGCCCGGTCGCTGCCGCGGGACAGACCCGCACCACGCCAGTAGACCGCCGCGGCAACGGGCGCGGCCAGCACCAGCGCCGGCTCCAGCAGCACCAGGACGCCAGCCAGACATGCGGCGAGAATGGCGCCGGCTCGGCCGGATTGCCACCGCGGCGAGCACACGACGGCCAGCAGACAACAGAGCACCAACGCGGCCCAGAGTGCCGCCTGGGGATAGGCCGCCGCGCCGACGTGGCTCGGATAAACCGCCAGCCCCAAGGCAGCCGTCCAGCCCACGCCGGGTTGCCCGGGGACCAGCGACCAGCCCAGCCAGGCGACGGCAAGGACCGTGGCCGCGCCGATGAGACACTGCAAGAACTGGAGGGCCCGATGGCCGGCGCCCTCGGTGTGGTCGAGACTCACCGGCGGCGACTCGACCGCCGTGGCGGCCACGGCCATGGCCGGTGGGGCCCGCTGGGGCGAGGTTGCCAGCACTGCGCAGAGCCTCAGTCCGAAAGCCAGGCAGCCCAGCAGGACCAAGCCGACGATCGTACGCAATCCATCCATGGCGGGCGGATTGTACGCGAAGCGGCAGAGCCGGGGCAAGAGGAAAATTGAGGGAACTGGAGACTTTGGCGGTGCTACTTCTTGGCCGGGGTCTTGCCCGCGGTCTTGGCTGGGGCCTTCCCCGCGGCCTTCCCTGCGGTCTTGGCCGGGGCGGCTTCCGCAGCGGCGGCTTCCCCTTCGGCCCCTTCCTCGTCTTCCTTCTTCTTCTTTTTCTTCTTCTTCATGGCCAGCTTATAGACCCGCACCTTGGCCAGGCCGAAGGGGCTATCGCCCTCTTGCCAGCGGTCGGCGGCCTGCAGGCGGCCAATCCGCTCGGCGCGGGTCAGGACATTGCGGGTGCGGGCCATGGACCCTCGCATCCGCAGGCTTTTATCCATCGTCATGGTCGTTTGGCTCCTCGATCGGTAATCGGTTGAGTATACCGGGGCCGGTTGAGCCTCGCAAGGGGAGGCCTGAGGCCGATAGTTCCATAGTTTGCCCGGAATTTTTTCGGAGTAAAGGGAAAACGAAGGCACCGCACCTCATTATTGGGGATGGTATTCCACCGTTAAGCGGAGGATCGAACGTCATGGTCGGGCTCGCGCCGGGACTCGCTCGGTCATCCTTCCAGCATCCTCCATAGCCACCGTCCCCCGGAGACGAGCTGAATCGACAGCGCGAAGACGCCGATGTCGATCGCAAGCTCCTCGAGGGCGAAGTGGTGGTCCCACGCGCAAAGATGGAAGGACATCGCCACGGCAAGACATCCCGTGACCGCCAGCAGGTCCATGAGGCCGAACTGAAGCCGGAATTTGCCGAACGTGGGCCAGGTGGCAATGACCAACACCGCAACCACGGCCACGTCGCAAAGCAGCGCGGCGGGGGAAAACTCTTCGTGGTGCCAGGAGAAATATCCGGGTAGCCCGTCCGTGAAGAAGAATGTGCAGGGCCAGCCTCGGGTCGACGGGATGCCTAGGGTCGAGTGCATGACCGAGCGATCCTGCCATTCCGGCGGTGGCCCTCGAAAGCGGAGCCGCTCCGTCATCTGCACGATCGAACCGCACGCCACCAGGAGCGTGAACACAGCGCGTGTCAGCAGCCCGCTGGTTTGCCGCGTCGGCAGCCAGCCGCGGGCGGCGATATACGTCCGTGGACCGATCAATCGACTGCCTTGCACAACATTGTCGATGAATTACCGGGGCCAACTACGACAGGTCCAGTCCCATCATGTACTCGTCGATCGCTTTGCGCACGGCGTTCTCTTGCGACTGGGTCTGCTGGATCTCGGCCCGCACGCGCTCGACCTCGTCTTCCTGGTCGCTCAGTTTCTTGACGTACCGCTTGTAGAGGTCGCTGCCCTGGTCCAACCGCTGCATGTTGTCGCGGATGCGGCCCTGGTCCTCGCTGATCTCCTGAATCTTCTGCTGCAATTGGGACCGCTTTTGGCTGGCCTGGTTCAGTTCGGTCTTGCGCTGGATGATCCAGGCCAGGGCCGCCTTCACCTTGTCGCCGACCACCTTGGCACGGACGTAGATGCCGGCCGTGCCCTCGTCCAGGTTCCACAGCGAGATCTGCTGGCTGTCGGTCCGCTCCTCCTCGACGTGCAGCTTGGCTGGCTCGCCCGGCTTGGCCGCGACGGCGAAGCGGTAGCGGTCGCGGGTCTTCTCCTCCGGCTTCGCCGGGGCCACCAGCTTCCAATCGGGGTCCAGTGCGTACTCGACAAGCACCTTCTTCTCCTTGTGCCCGGAGTTCTTCACCGTGTAGTCGTGGGTCCGCACCCACTTGTTGGTGGCGATCAGCGTCCCCTTGTAGAGCCGCACGCTGAGCAATCGCTCCGGGGCGTCCTTGCTCTCGGGGGCCACTTCGGTGTCCAGGTCGAGGGCGTAACTGAGCAGCCGCTGGCTGCCGGGGGCCAGGTCCTCGATCTTGGCGTCGCCGGCATAGACGTTGTCGTCGAAGACCGTGATCGGCCCCTGCATCAGGTGGAGCTTGGTCGTATTGGTCAGCCACAGCCCGTTGAGCGGGTGCTTGGCCTGGACCCCTTCGTTGTAGATCGAGACTTTTTCACCCTTCACGTCCTCGTTGACGATGGGCAGCATGGCGGACTGCTGGCGTGGCAGGGTGACCGGCGTGGCGATGGTGTAGCGGAACAGCTCGCCGACGTTGCCCGCCTGGGCCAGCGACTGCACGCCCCTTCTGAAGTCCAGTTCCTCGCCCGCGATCGTTGTACCGCCCGAGTACCTGTTGGCGCCGTCGAGCGCCAGCATACCACCCACCCCGTAAGCGGCTGCCGGCGCCGCGGCTGGCATCTGCCTAAGCGACTGGAGTTGTTTCTTGGCAAATTCATGTCGCGTGCCGTGCACGGCGGCGAACTCCATCTCCCTGCGCCAGGTCCTGGCCGTAGACCTGCGGTCGCAGCGAGGAATATAACTCCATCTCGACCGTCGGCCGAGGCACATAGAGCGGCTCGTAAAGATCCATAACGAAGGAGATGGGCCGGCCGCTGACCAGCGTCAGGTCCACGCCCGACCAGTCGTCCTCGGTCGTGTTCTCGACGATGGCCCAGCCTTGCAGGAAGGGCGCTTTCTCGTCGGACAGCACCAGCCGGTAGCTGGTCTTCCACACCGGCGTCTCCTGGACATAGCCGATGCGGGCCTGGCGCTGGCCCTTGCCCTGGAAGCTCAAGGTCACGGCCTTCTTGTCCATTGCGTGGCTGCTGGCCAGCAGGGCCAGGGCCCGCCGCAGTTCGGCGTCGAGCTTGGCATTGCTGAACTTGATCCGGCTCACCCCGTTAAGCGGCACCGCCCGCAGGCCCTCGTCGGTGAGCAGATTGAGCACGTCCACGTCGATGATCTTGTCCTTATCGATTTCCTTCTTTTGTTTTTCCACCCCCAGCAGCGCCCCTCGGATCTTGTTGGGCGCGTCGAGCTCGACGGGTTCGCCGCGGGCCTGGTTGAGCAACTCGCCCAGCGTGGGATTGTTGGTCAGGTCCAGCGCGAAGCTCTTGAGCGTTTTGCTCACCGGGTCTTTCGAGCCGTAGTTGACGGCCGAGACCTGGCCGCCCTGGTCCTCGACCACCATGCTCTTCAAGAGGTCGTTGATGTTCTCGGTCTTGAACTTCAGCTCGACCTGGGCGTTGTCGCTGAGGGGGCCGTCGTGCTGGAAATAGCCGACGCCGGAACTGAACAACACAACCCGTTTCAGGGGGAGTTTCACCGCCGCGTCCTCGGCCGCGACGGCAGCGGTTTGGGCCAGGCCGGCAACCAGCACGGCAGTCAAACACCAGGGCAACCCACGGCAGGGCTTACGAAGCGACATGGTTCAGTCTCCTAAGCTAAAGGGGGGAGTGGGGCGACAGCAGAGGCGCCATGCGACAATTCTACCTTCTCTGACGCTTGTCCGCAGGGGAAAGTTCCCGCGTCTGCCGGGAAATGTCACCGGCGAGGGCTCGATCCTCGTTATTCCGTAAGCACTTACGTCATTGACAAATTGGCGGCCACCAGCCGGGCTGGCGATTTTGGTGTCCCTCGTACATGCCCGGATGATGTTATTGCGTAGGACGCGTCGATCCAGGAGGGGAGGTACGGGCGGGCCGAAGCTCGGCGTCTGCGGTTACCCGCGTTCGATCTCTTTGGAAGCGTTCGACGTTAGCTGGGCCATGATCTTGGCCCTCTCTGTTCGCTCGTTCCGGCGTACGCTGGTGCCGTACACAAAGACGGCCGCCAAGGATGCAAGACTGGTTCCTGCGATGGCGGCTCCGGCTGTGTCATGCCCAAGAGCCACGAGGATACATCCCCCAATAACTGGAACCAAACTTACGACAGCACCAATTCCCAACCCCCAGTAGGATTTGCGGATGTCTGAATTGGTGACCCTGTCCTCGAGTTTGATACGGTGCTGCGTCTGGGCTTCGGCTTGAGCCAGGATTCTCGCGGCGGCGCCGGGAACAACCAGATCATATTCCTTCAGGATGTTGGGCGGCGGCACCGGGCCAGAGTAACTCTGAGATACGGTCCGGGTTACGACTTGACCGGCCACGGCACCATACGGCGCATTAGGAGGAAGGAGCGAATCCAGCGGTCGGGTAGCGGGGGCCGCCAATGCGTTTGGCGGCACTTGGTCGCGTTGCCTATTTCGTTTCCTCGACACGCAGGCCACCTTCTTGGTATTGCTGGACGGCAGTTCCAATGTCCGTTGCCACCGCTCCCCAATCGGCAAAAAGGGCCACCCTGTCTGCCTGCTGCGGAGTCAAGGACCTGTTGTACTCCTGAAAAACGTCTGCAAAGTCGAATATACGCCCCATTCCCTCCAGGAAGGACGGCCGAGCGAACAGAATCATGGAAAAGTCACTCATGGCTTCATCTTCTGAACTTGGAGGTGGACAATCATCTATTATGCACATCCGTGCCGCAGAGCGGAAGCCCGGGCCCCGGCTCCCTCAGAGTTCTTGACGCCGTTCCAACTCAATTATTGCACCCGGGCAATCCCAGTGCCCCCCCTCGCATGGCGTATTCAGGGTACAGCCAGCCCAGGCTGGTCTCTTCGCCGGCCGGTCGTGCCAAGCCCTTAACCCAACCGCTCCGGTCGCTTACACTTAGGTTAGACACCCACAGCCGAAAAGGGCCCCGCCGCGGGCCATCCCCACGATGAAGCCGACGCCTGCCGAACCCGTTGCCCGCTACCGATGGGCGATCACCGTGCGCGGCGTGGTCCAGGGGGTCGGCTTTCGCCCGTTCGTTTACAATGCCGCCCGTTGCCGCGGCCTGACCGGCTGGGTGCAGAACCACTCCGGCGCGGTGCAGATCGAGGCCGAAGGAACGGCGGCCGCACTGGACGAGTTTGTCGACGCCCTGCGCCACGGCCATCCGCCCCAGGCCCGCATCGAGGCTGTCGAGGTGCAGGCAATCGCTTGCCAGACCGGCGCCGGGCAGGAGGCCGAGGCGGCCGGCTTCGCCATTCGGGCGAGCCTGGACGCGGCCGCGCCCCAGCCCGCCGTGCCCGCCGACCTGGCCACCTGCGACCTCTGCCTGGCCGAAATCCGGGACCCTGCCCAACGGCGCTATCAATATCCGTTTACCAACTGCACCAACTGCGGGCCGCGCTGGTCGATCATTCGGCAGTTGCCCTACGACCGGCCGCGGACTTCCATGGCCCCGTTCGCTCTCTGCCCGCAGTGTGCGGCCCAATACGCCGACCCGTCCGACCGGCGATTTCACGCCCAGCCGATCGCCTGCCCGCAGTGCGGTCCGGCGCTGGAACTGCTGGACGGCCGCGGCCGTCCGCTCGCCGTGCGGGCCGAGGCATTGGACATGGCCGGCCGGGCCTTGCTGGACGGGCGCGTGCTGGCGATGAAAGGGCTGGGCGGCTTTCAACTGCTGGTCGATGCCAGCAACGCGACGGCGGTCGGGCTGCTGCGGTGGCGCAAGCGGCGGCCTGACCGGCCGTTTGCCTTGATGTTTTCCTCGCTCGCGTCCGTGCGCCGCTGCTGCGAGCTGTCGGAGGCCGAGGCCCACGCGCTGGCGGCGCCGGAAGCTCCCATCCTGTTGTTGCGGCGGCGCAGCGGCGGCGGCATCGCCGCGGCGGTGGCCCCCGGCAATCCGTACTTGGGCGTGATGCTGCCCTACACGCCGCTGCATCACTTGTTACTGGAACTGGTCGGCCGTCCCCTTGTCTGCACCAGCGGCAACCTGTCGGAAGAGCCGATGGCGATCGACACGGCCGACGCGCTGCGTCGCTTGGGCGGCGACGACGGCCGCGACAGCGATGACGTAGCCGGCCCGCCGGGCATCGCCGACCTGCTGCTGGTCCACGACCGCCCCATCGTCCGCCCGGTCGATGATTCCGTGGCCCGCTGCGATGCCGAGGGATTGCAGGTGCTGCGCCGCGCGGGGATATGCGCCACTTGCCGATCGCGCTGGCTGTTGCCGGGCCGACGACGCTGGCGGTCGGCGGCCATCTGAAGAACACGGTGGCGCTGGGGCTGGGATCGCAGCCGATGCAGGTGGTGCTCAGCCCGCACGTGGGCGACTTGGACAGCGTGCTGAGCGTCGAGGTGTTTGGCCGCGCGATCGAGGACCTGGTCGATTTTTTCGCGGTCACGCCCGAGGTGGTCGCCTGCGATCTGCATCCCGACTACGCGTCGACGCGTCATGCCGAGCAGTTGGCGGCGCGATGGCGGGCGCCGTTGCGGCGCGTGCAGCACCATCACGCCCACGTGGCCGCCTGCATGGCCGAGCACCGCCTGGAGGGCCCGGTGCTGGGATTGGCCTGGGACGGCGCCGGCTACGGGAGCGACGGCACGATCTGGGGTGGCGAGGCGCTGGTGTGCGAGGGGGCGGGCTTCGTCCGCGCCGCCCATCTGCGGACCTTCGCCTTGCCCGGCGGCGAGCGCGCAATGCGGCAACCGCGGCGGTCGGCCTTGGGCCTGCTCTATGAAATTTTCGGCAGCCAGGCCGCCGCCGGCGCCGCCGAGTGGTTCCGCCCCGCCGAGTTGACTACCCTGCTCTCTGCACTGGCGCGCTCGCTGAACACGCCGCGCACCAGCAGCATGGGGCGGCTGTTCGACGGCGTGGCGGCGCTGTGCGGATTGCCGCCGGTGATCAGCTTCGAGGGGCAAGCGGCCATGGCGTTGGAGTTCGCCGCCGACGGGGAAGCGGAGGATGCCTATCCCTTGCCGCTGGGCGAAGGCACGCCCGCCGTGGCCGACTGGGAGCCCTTGCTCCGCGCGGTGCTGGCCGATCGCGCCGCCGCCGTGCCTGTCGGCCGCATCAGCGCCCGCTTTCACAACGCCTTGGCCGAACTGGCCGTGGCCGTGGCGCGGCGGGCGGCGGTGCGGCGGGTTGTGCTCAGCGGCGGCTGCTTTCAAAACGCCTTGTTGAGCGGCCGCGTCCGCCGCCGCCTGTTGGACGCCGGCTTTTTCGTGTACACTCATCGGCGCGTGCCACCCGGCGACGGCGGCATCGCCCTGGGCCAAGTCCTGATCGCCGCCGCCGGCTTCAAGCAAGGATCATCCCATGTGTCTGGGCATTCCCGGTAAAGTGCTGGAAATCCACCAAGAGAACGATCTGCCCATGGGCAAGGTCCAGTTCGGCGGCATCATCAAGGAAATTTGCCTGGCCTACACTCCCGAAGCCCAGGTGGGCGACTTCGTCATCGTACACGTCGGCTTCGCCATCAGCCGCATCGATGAGGCGGAAGCGGAGGAGATCTTCACGTACTTGGAGGAGATCGGCCGGGCGGGCGCAGGGGATGCGCCGAGGAGGGCCGCCAGATGAAATACGTGGACGAATATCGCAACGCCGAGGCGGCCCGGCTGCTGGCCGCGGCCATCGCCCGGGCAACCACGCGGCCCTGGAACATCATGGAGGTTTGCGGCGGCCAGACCCATTCGATCATCCGCTTCGGCCTGGACGAGATGCTGCCGCGCCAGATCACGCTGATCCATGGCCCCGGTTGCCCCGTGTGCGTCACGCCGCTGGAGATGATCGACAAGGCGGTGGCCATCGCCGGGCGGCCGGAGGTGACGTTCTGTTCGTTCGGCGACATGTTGCGGGTGCCGGGGTCGGCCAAGGACTTGCTCACCGTGAAGTCGGAAGGGGGCCAGGTCGAGATCGTCTACTCGCCGATGGACGCCGTGGCGCTGGCCCAAAAGCGCCCCGAGCGGCAGGTGGTGTTTTTTGCCGTCGGCTTCGAGACCACGGCCCCGGCCAACGCCATGGCCGTCGTGCAGGCCGCCCGGCTGGGGCTGGAGAATTTCTCCCTGCTGGTCTCCCAGGTGCTGGTGCCGCCGGCGATTTGCGCCGTGCTCCAGTCGCCGCGGAACCGCGTGCAGGGGTTTCTGGCGGCCGGGCACGTCTGCACCATCACCGGCATGGACGACTATCGGCCCATCGCCCGGCAGTTCCACGTCCCCATCGTGATTACGGGCTTCGAGCCGCTGGACATCCTGCGGGGCGTGTTGACGTGCGTCGAGCAACTGGAGGCCGGCCGGGCGGAAGTGGTGAACCAGTACGCCCGCAGCGTTCGCCCCGAAGGCAACCGCCCGGCGATGCAGCAGGTCTGCGAGGTGTTCGAGCCGGTGAGTCGCAAGTGGCGGGGGATCGGCGAGATTCCCGCCAGCGGCCTGGCCCTGCGCGGCCTACCAGCGCTTCGACGCCGAGCGACGTTTCGGCGTCGAGGCCATCGCGGCCGACGAGCCGGCGGAGTGCATCGCGGGCGAGGTGTTGCAGGGCCATCGCCGGCCCTGCGATTGCCCGGCCTTCGGCATCCATTGCACGCCGGAGCGGCCGCTGGGCGCGCCGATGGTCTCGGGCGAAGGGACCTGCGCCGCTTATTACCGGTATCGGAGGGGGAAGAGGGATTTAGGGATTTAGGGATTTAGGGATTTAGGGATTTGGGGATTTGGGGGGGATTTGGGATTTGGGGATTTGGGGATTTGGGGATTTGGGGATTTGGGGAGTGAGGAATGGCATGAGCGAGGATCGTCCGGACGTGTTCAACTTGAGTTGTCCGCTGCCGCTGGATGAGGCGGCCACGGTGCAAATGGCCCACGGCGGCGGCGGCCGCCTGATGCGGGGGCTGATCGAGGGGCTGTTTCTGCCGGCGTTTGCCGGCGGCCGCCGCCGCGGGCCGCCGCACGACAGCGCCGTGGTCGAGATCGGCGGCGCCCGCCTGGCCTTCACCACCGATACGTTCGTCGTCCGTCCGCTCTTCTTTCCCGGCGGAGACATCGGCTCGCTGGCGGTCTACGGGACCGTCAACGACCTGGCGATGGCCGGGGCGCGGCCGCTTTACCTGAGCGCGGGCTTCGTCTTGGAAGAGGGCCTGCCCATGGAGACGCTCCGCCGCGTGGTGGCGTCGATGGCCGCGGCGGCCGACCGTGCGGGCGTCCAGGTCGTCACCGGCGACACCAAGGTGGTCGATCGCGGCAAGGGGGACGGCATCTTCATCAACACGGCAGGCATCGGCTTGGTGCCGCCGGGGATCGACATTTCGCCGCGGCGGGTGGCCGCCGGCGACGCCGTGCTCCTCAGCGGCGATCTGGGCCGGCACGGCATGGCCGTCATGTCGGTCCGCGAGGGCCTGGGGTTCGAGGCCGCGCTGGAGAGCGATTGCGCCCCGCTGGCCGCCCTGGTGGAAGCGATGCTGCCCTCCGGCGGCGATTTGCACTGCCTCCGCGACCTCACTCGCGGCGGCCTGGCCGCGGCGCTGAACGAGATCGCCCTGGATGCCGGCGTGGGCATCGAGTTGGACGAGGCGGCCATCCCCATCAGCGAGCCGGTGGCCGGGGCCTGCGAATTGCTGGGGCTCGATCCGCTCTACGTGGCCAATGAAGGGCGCTTGATCGCCTTGGCGCCGGCCGCGGCCGTGCCGGGACTGCTCGAAATCATGCGCCGCCATCCGGCAGCGCCGCAAGCCGCGCTGGTGGGACGGGTGACGGCCGAACACCCCGGCACCGTCTCGTTGCGGAGCCGCCTGGGGGGCAGCCGCATCGTCGATCTGCTTTCCGCCGAGCAGATGCCGCGGATCTGCTGATGGGCCGGACCGAGCAAGTCCCTCGTACGACCTTCAGAAGGTTTCTGCCAGCGAGGAAAGCCCCCCGTTTGCAACGGGGGGGCGACATCCAGCCCTGGTTCCCGGTGGGGCTCGCTGCGCTCGACCCACCCTACGAACTTACGGCAAGTCCTTAGTGGGGCAACTCGTCGAATTGGTATCCCTGCTGGTCGTTACGGACTCCCAGACAGCCGAGAAGCCCCGGAAGGACGGAGAATGAGATCGTAGTCACCGAACCGTCGCAGAAGACGGCGTTAAAGCCGGCCGCGTGGGGGCTGCCGAAGCAGAACGTGGGAGCGGGGCTGCCGGTGCTAGTAGCATCGACCGCCGGGCCGTCCCGCAGCGCCTGGGTGTTGACGATGCTTGGCGTCGGCGGCGTGCCGCCTGGTGGTGGCGGTGGTTGTGGCACCCAGCGGTTCGCTTGGGTGCCGAAGCCATCGTAGGCGCAGCCGTTGTCGGACTGAGCCCAGCCATCGAAGTAATGGAGGGGATTCATGCACTTCTCGGCGGCAAAGAGCGTCTGACTCAGACCGTCGGTGATGTCCTGCGACCGGACCTGGCTCTGGTAGTAGGAGACGCCGTTGAAGGCAGCGTCCCCGGCGTTGACCGAGTAAGTCCCGCCTGAGGTTAATGACTGCGGCACGATTGATCCCGAGCAGGCCGCATAGTCCGACTTCGCGAGCGTAATAAGTTGCGCACCAGTGAGAGTACAGGTATTCGTACCGGCGTTACGAGGGTCGCTGTAAAGTTGCAGGCACTTGCCGCCAACACTCGTACTGCCGGGATAGCCGGTGTTCGGGCGGCGGCGGCTCGGACAGATGAGGATAGGTTGGAACGTGCAGGCAAGATAGGACAGGGCGACCGACTTCGTGAGCGGTGTGCTGGTGCTGTTGAGGCCCAAGCTAAAATCGTGGACTGTCTGCATGTCAAGCTGGGGAAGGATGTTGTACAGCCATCCACCGGGCTGCTTGGCGCCCAGGCCCGAATCCGGATCGCCGAGCCACGTCTCCCCCCATCCGGAGGACGGATAGTAGCCGTACAAGGCGCGATGGGCCACCGCGGCCAGACCGAGTTGATGGAGGTTGTTCTTGCACACCGCCCTGCGGCCGGACTCTCGCATCGCCTGCACGGCCGGCAGCAACATGCCTACCAACATGCCGATAATCGTGATTACGACCAGCAACTCGACGAGAGTGAATGCCGGCCTCTTGCCAGTGGACCGAGCCATGGGAAGCCTCCGCGGAATGAACAAGGTCTGGCCCAGCCTTGAGAAAGCGCCCTTTTCCTGTAGCATAGGAAGTATAAACGATTTGGGTCCCGGCGTCAAACGGGGGACTGGTCCATTTTTCGGCCAAGCGGCGTTGCGTTGGCCAACCGGTCGTTGGCCGAAAATATGGACCGGCTACCCGCTGGGTGCCCTTTGGCGGCGCATCCACCCTGGCTATCCGAGGTTGCCATGATCCTGCCCTTGGTTTTGCTGCTGCTGGCTGCCGACCCCGCGACGGCGGCGAAGCCGTCCCCGACCAGCCTGCGGCCGCTGCCCGGCGATCATGCCGAGGTCCCCGGAAAAATCGCCCTGCTGGTGCCGGCCAAACCCCAGGGCGAGGAGGACGAGAGCGAGTGGCAAACCGCTCACGATACGGCGGCGCGGGTTTCGCAGATGCTCGACGAATTGGGCCTGCCCTGCGAGACCCTCAGCGAGACGGCCGTGCTCGACGGCGCCCTGGAGCGGCGATCGATTGCCGTGCTGGCCTATCATCCGCACCTGGGCGACGCCCAGACCGCGGCCCTGGTGCGTTTCGTCCGCTCGGGCGGCAAGCTGTTGGCCTGCTACCTGCTGCCGCCGCGGCTGGCAACCGCGCTGGGCTTCGGCAATGCCCAGTACGTGCGGCAGCAGCGCCCCGGGCAGTTCGCCGAGATCCGCTTCCAGGCGGCGGACATCGCCGGGCTGCCCGCCTCGGTCCGGCAGGACTCGTGGAACATCATGGTGCTGCAACCGGCCGGCTTCCACGCCCGCATCATAGGCCGCTGGTTCGACGACGCCGGCAAACCGACCGGCCGGGCGGCCTGTTTGCTGAGCGATCGCGGCGCCTTCTTCAGCCATGTCCTCTTGCCCGACGATCGCCAGGCCAAGAAGCAAATGTTGGCCGCGATCCTGGGTCATCTGTCGCCGCCGCTTTGGCCGCGGATGGGGCAGGCCCAACTTGAGCGCAGCGGCCGGGCCGGCCATTGCGGCAACTTCCAGGAGACGGCCGCGTATGTCAACGCCGGCGGCGACCGGCTGGCCCGGCAGACGCTGGACGCCGCGGCCGCAACCCTGGCCGCGGCCCGCGACCAACTGGCCGAGGGCCGCTGCGTCGAGGCCACGGTCTCGCGCGCCGCGGCCACGAGCAACTGGCGGAGGCCTATCTCCGCGCCCTGCCCTCGCCGCAGCCGCGAAGGCCGCGCCGTGTGGAACCATTCGGGCACGGGGGCCTATCCGGGCGACTGGGACCGTTCGGCCCGCGAGCTGGCCCGCAACGGCTTCAATATGATCCTGCCCAACATGCTCTGGGGCGGCCAGGCCCACTACCCCAGCGACGTCTTGCCGCCGAGCGACACGTTTCGCCGCTACGGCGACCAGATCGCCCAATGCCTGGCTGCGGCCAGGAAGTACCACCTGGAAGTCCACGTGTGGAAGGTCCATTTCAACCTGGCCGGCGCACCGCCCGAGTTCATCGCGCGCTCCGCCGGGAACACCGCACGCAGGTCTCCGTGCAAGGCCGCCCGGTCGATTGGCTCTGCCCTTCGGACCCGGCCAACCGGCAACTCGAAGTGCAAAGCATGTTGGAAGTCGCCCGGCGGTATCCGGTCGACGGCCTGCAGATGGATTACATTCGCTATCCGGACGGCCACTGCTGCTATTGCGACGGCTGCCGGAAGCGGTTCGAGGCCGACTCGGGCCGCCGCGTGGACCAGTGGCCGGCCGACTGTTACAGCGGCGCCCGCAAGGACGAGTACAACGATTGGCGCTGCCGGCAGATCACGCTCCTGGTGACGGCCATCCGCCGCGAGTTGAAGCGGCTGCACCCCGAGATGAAACTCTCCGCGGCCGTGTGGGGCGGCTATCCCGATTGCCGCCGCTGGGTCGCCCAGGACTGGCCGGCCTGGGTCCGGGCGGGCGATCTCGATTTCATCTGCCCCATGGACTACACCGAGGACCCCAAGGAGTTTGCTCGTTGGGTCGGGCAGCAAATGGACCTGGTCGGCGGCCGCATCCCCGTCTATCCCGGCATCGGCGCCACGGCTTCCAGCAGCGGCCTTTCGGCCGACGGCGTGGCGGGGCAGATTTATTACGCCCGCTTGCTGGGCGCCGGCGGCTTCTCGATCTTCAATTTCGACCATGCCACGGCGGCGTCAATCGTGCCGGGGGTGGGCCTGGGCGCGGGCCGCGCGCCGGCCGTCCCGCCGCACCGGCCGCGGTGAGGGAAAGATGAAGTAATGGGGTCGATCACAAGTGTGCCACTGGCTTTGCCAGTGCTTCCGCGGGGCCGGTCGTCCAAAGCACTGGCCTAGCCAGTGGCACCCGGCGCCCTTTGTCCGACCCCTGGTCCCTGGCCCCTGGTCCCTGGCCCCTGATTACTTCGCCCGCACGTCGTAGCACAAGAGCACGTCCTGGTCGCGGACGTACATCATGCCGTTGGCGATCACCAGGTGCGGCCAGGCCTCACGGTTGCTGCGGTCGGGTTGCTTGAACCGGCCGTGCAGCCGAAAGCCCGCCGGCGTGGCCTCCACGAGGCTGATCGGGCCGCGCTCGTCCCGGCAGTAGAGCCGGCCCTCGGCACAAAGCAGCGAGCACTTGCCGCAACTGCGGTCGGTCCATTTCACCTCGCCGGTCTGATAGTCCAGGCAAGTGAGCACGTCGGGATTGCTGCAACCATACAGGGCGCCGTCCAGGAGGATGAGGCCGCCGTGATGGTTCTGCATTTTCTTGCTGAAATACATCTCCTTGGCGTTGAAGCCGTCGGCGGTCTTTTGTATCCAAGCCAGCCCGCCGCCGATGCCGTAGTCGCAGGCGCCGAAGACCGTCTGGCGGAAGGTGACGCAGGTGGCGACGTTGGCCACCTGGTTGGACGGGGCGTTGTAGCGCCAGAGAAACTTGCCGTCCTTGGCCCGCACGCCCACAATGCCCTTGGCCGTCAGCGTCACGTACTGTTTCACCTTGCCGGCCGTGAAGGGGATGATCGACGAGTAGGCGGCCGGGTCGCCGATGGGCGACGCCCACACCTGCTTGCCGTCGCTCTTGGACAGGGCCAGGATCGTGGCCTTGGCGCCGCCGGGCGTGCAGAGCAGCCGCCGGCCGTCGATCAGCACGGACTCGGCATATCCCCAGTTGGGCGTGCCGCCGCCGAAATCGGCCACCAGGTTGCGACGCCAGACGATGTCTCCGTTGTGGATGTCCATGCAGACCAGGTCGCCGTTGATGCCCAGCGTGTAGAGGCGATCTCCGTCGATGGTCGGAGTGGAGCGGGGACCGGGGAAGCCGCCGCCCTTGTGACGAATCGGACCGATGGGTGATGCCCATAACCGCCGGCCTGCCTTGCTGACATCCAGGGCGAAGACCCATTCCTTGCCCTTCAGGTTGCCCATGGTGTAGAGGACGTTGCCGACGACGGCCGGCCCGCTAAAGCCCTCGCCGAGCCCCTTGGTCTTCCAGGCCAGCTTGGGCTCTCCGCTGTTCCACTCTTGCAAGAGGCCGGTCTCGCGGCAGATGCCGTCGCGCTGGGGGCCGCGCCAACTGGGCCAGTCGTCGGCGCCGGCGCGGCCGGCCGGGAGCGCCGAGAGCAAGAGGAGGCAAGCGAGGGCAGCCGGCGAGCAGGAAACGCATCTCATGGTGATTTCTCCGGGGGCAGCAGACGCGGGGGGCGTCAAGGCTGTTTTGGCGGGGTATGGTGGCGGAAGCAACCATCCCATTATAACAACCTTCAGGGCAACTGTGCTTCTCCTGCCGGCGGATTTTCTGTTAAGATGTTTCTGTTGTGGAAGGCCGATATTCGTACACAGGTTCTTCCAGCACAAGGGGACAACACCGTGTGTCCCTTTTCCCCCGGCGAGTTTTCCTTGCATTCTACGAGGTCCGTGCCATGAACATCGTTGTTTTCCCCCTGCTGCTGCTGGCCGCCGTCAGCGGCGGCACCACCACGGCGGCCGGCGCACCGGCGGTCGACAAGAACCCCGTCCTGACCGAACTGATCCAGCAGGGGGTCAAGATGCCGGAAGGAACGGTGGTAAAGCTGCCGCCGCCACTGTTGCACCCGGGCATGAGTGCGGCGGCCCAGCAGGCGGCCATCGAGAAGATCATGCCGCCGAACTGCACCTTCGAGGACTTCACGGCGAAGAATTGGCGCGCCCCCATCGGTTTTAGGAAACGGATGATCAAGGGCAAGCAGGGATACACGCTTCGCGCGATCGATTTATACTTCGTGGCTCGCGGGGACTGGAAGGTCCTCACCTCCAAGGAGTTCGGCGACGCCTATCTCAAGCAGAGGAAGCAACAGGCGGATAAGCAGGAAGGCGGCGCCATGACGGCCGGCTTTCTCACCGACAAGGAACTGGCCAAACGCGGGCTCAAGACCGTTACGGGGAAGCACTGGGGCGACCGCTACTTCTACAGCACGATCACGTTGTGCGATATGGTCGAAGTCAGCGCCATGCGCTACGCCGTCCTCAACGAAACCGACGGCGGCGTTGTGGTGGCCGGCCGCCTCGATCCGCGGTTTGCCAAGGACCCGGATTATCCCAACCAATGGCGGCCCGTAACCAAAGACGCCTTGGGCAACCCGGTGCTGGGAAAGAAGAATCCCTATTCCGGCACGGGCTTCTATCTGAAGTTGACCCGGCTGAGCTCGCCCCCCGAGACGATCTTCTTCGAGTTCCACGCGGCGTTCAACGAGCCGCAGGGCTGGTTCGACGGTGAGCCGACGCTGAGCTCGAAATTGGGTAACATGGTCAACTACAAGGTTGTGGACTTTCGCGGCAAGCTGGCCCACGCCAGCCAGGACGCAAAAACCAAGGCGGAAGGCGGAGGGGGGAAGGCGGAAGGCGGAGGGGGGAAGGCGGAAGGCGGAGGGGGGAAGGCGGAAGGCGGAGGGGCAAAGAAGTAGGGTGGGTCGAGCGCAGCGAGCCCCACCAAAATCCGCGAATTCCCCTCACCCCCAGCCCCTCTCCCGGAGGGAGAGGGGAGCAGTTCGCGTCGCCGCGATCAGCGGCGCGGTGATCGCTTCGTAGAGCGAGAACAGGAATTCCACCCGCTGACGGTCGGACACGAACGGCTGCCGACGATAGCAGCGGTCCACCGCGCGGTCCAGCGCGGCATGTGCCTTGCCCAACGGCAGCGGCATGCCCTCCCGATCATAAAGATCGGCCAGGCACGCCGTATTCTGGCCTTTCTTGGCGGTGGGAAGGAACCCGGCCCGTCCGTCCCCCAGTTCCGTGCGAAGATCGAGATTCCGCTGGGCCGCCTCCTCGACGCGGCCCCGTTGCGCGGCGGTCGGCTCGGCGGGCCAAGGGTAGTTATTGTAAACGATCCGGTTCGAATAACGGTATCGAGACTCCAGCCGTCCGGCGACCTGCCGCACCCAAGCCACGTGCATGGCGGAGGACAGGACCCCGAAGTGATACCGATTGGCCCCCGGGACCAGGAGCACGAGGTTGCTGGCAATGACCTCGGGACGCATCAGTCCGATCGGCAGGTAACGGCGGCGTTCGCTCGATACCGAGGGAATGAGCAGGTACGCCCGGTCCGGCTGGCGAATTTCGCCGAAGCACTCGGGAACCTCGGCCAGTTGGTTGGTGGTTTGCCGCCTGCTTTTCTTGCGATGGGCTGCGACCGCGCGGACGCGTTCCATGACGGCGGGCATTCGCCGAAATTCCGCCGGATCCTCGTCGTGCAACCACAGGCACCAGCGATCGATCCCGTTGAGGAATTCCTCGGCGCCCACGAAGCGCCGCAGATACTTGGCGGCCTCGGGTTGCTCGCGCAGGAGCGCGTCGCGGCCCGCGCGGTCCATCAGCAAGTGCCCACCGTCATTGGGCATGCTGCCGAAAACAATCTCCGGCACCGGACAGAGCGGCTTGCCGCGGGCCGTGAGCACCAAATCCGAGCCGGCAACAAGATAGGGGCTGATGTTCGCCGCCTCGACGACGGTAACAACCGCCTCGGCCGGCTGCCGGTCATTCGGCCCTCCGGCGGACGCGGACGAGACCGCCTCGCTTTCATAGATCCGCTTAGGAGCGAAATCGAAGGCGCCGAATCCGACAATCACCACGTGGACGTGGGCCTTGCCCCGGGATTGGCTCTCCCAGGCAAACGTCCGGTGGGCGAAATGGATCTTGACCGCCTGATCGAACAACGCCCGCCAGAGAATGCCGACTTGCTCCCCCTGGGTGATGCTGTTGGTGGAGACGAACGCGACGCGGACGGTCGTGCCCTGCACGTAGCGGGCGGCCTTCACATACCAGGCGCTGACGTAGTCCAACAGGCCATGGCCCTTGATGTGACCGCAGACGATCTGCATGTCCTCGTTCTGGCCCGGGTCTATGAACTGTTTTCCCACGAACGGCGGGTTGCCCAGCACGTAGCTGCAACGCTCCGGCGGAAGGATTTGCTTCCAATCCAATCGCAGCGCGTTGCCGCAGACAATGGTCGGCGATTTCTTCAACGGCAGACGGACGTAATGCTGACCGAAGGCTTCCGAAAGCCGAAGGTTCATTTGGTGGTCCATCAGCCACATCGCCACTTCGGCGATGCGGGCGGGCCATTGGCTCATCTCGATCCCATAGAAGGCGTCCACGTCGACCCGCGACAGCGTATGGATATCGAGCCGTTGCTGGCTGCGGCCATGCAATGCCTTGAGCACCTCGATCTCCAGCGCGCGAAGCTCGCGGTACGTGACAACGAGGAAGTCGCCGCAGCCGCAGGCCGGGTCGAGGAAACGAAGGTCGGCAAGCTTCTGATGGAACCGCCGCAACTGGTTCTTGCCGCCCTTGATCCGCTCGAATTCCGCGATCAGATCATCGAGGAACAACGCCCGCACCACCTTGAGAATGTCGCGATCGCTGGTGTAGTGGCCGCCGCTCTGCCGGCGCTCGCGCGATTCCATGACGCCTTGAAAGAGCGAGCCGAAAATGGCGGGCGAAATCTGCGACCAATCAAAGCCCGTGCAGGCCAGCAGGCTGTTGCGCAAATCGTCCATGACGGCGACCGCACGGAGGTTGATCGGCTCGTGGTCCTGGCTTGGCGAAGCGGATGGCGTTTTGGCGGATTTCATTCCAAGAAAGAGGCATGTGCCGGTCCCATCCTGGTGGCGCGTCCGGCCAATCGGCCCCGATGGCTGCCGCCAGCGCAGCACTATACCGCGCACGGGCCGCCGGCCGCCAGTATGGCCGCGGAAGTTGCCAGAACGGGCGGATTTCCCCTTCCCGGCGTTATTTTGTGCTGCCCCCTGAAGGCAGGGCGGGGAGTTGACCGGTCGCGGTCCGGCCTGATACAGTAAAGGGTTGGAACCGGTCGAGGCCCGTGTGCCTTGCCTTGTGTGGACTCCCTTGCGTCCTCTGATCCTGTGGCAGGCGGCAATGCTAGCCAAACGGGTTATTCCCTGCCTCGACGTGAACCGGGGCCGGGTCGTCAAAGGAACGAACTTCCTCAACCTCCGCGACGCCGGCGATCCGGTCGAGGTGGCGGCCCGCTACGAGCAGGAGGGGGCCGACGAGTTGGTCTTTCTCGACATCACGGCCAGCCACGAGGGGCGCGACATCATCCTCGACGTGGTGCGACGCACCGCCGAGGTGGTGTTTATGCCGTTGACGGTCGGCGGCGGCATCCGCACGATCGACGACATCCGCGCCCTGTTGAACGCCGGCAGCGACAAGGTCTCGATCAACTCGGCGGCCTGCCGCGATCCGGAGTTCGTCCGCCAGGCCGCGCGGCGGTTCGGCAGCCAGTGCATCGTGGTCAACATCGACCCCAAGCGGGTGCCACGGGACGGCCGCGAGTTCTGGGAAGTCCACATCCACGGCGGCCGCATCGGCACCGGCCTGGAAGCGGTCGCCTGGGCCCGCCAGGTCGAGGAACTGGGGGCGGGCGAAATCGTGCTCACCTCCATGGACGCCGACGGCACCAAGAACGGCTACGACCTGGAGATCACCCGCGCCGTCGCCGAGGCCGTTTCCGTCCCGGTGGTCGCCAGCGGCGGGGCCGGCTGCCCGCAGCACCTGGCCGACGCCATTTTGCTGGGGGGGGCCGAGGCGGCCTTGGCCGCCAGCATCTTCCATTACGGCGAGTATACGATCCGCCAAACCAAAGAACTCATGCGCCAGCGCGGCATCCCCGTGCGGCTGTAACCCTGGTTGGACCGATGGCCACAGCAGAACCGGACAATACGTCGCCACTTCTCCAGCAAGACGAGGTACTGGCGATCGACAAGCTGTTTCGGGCGTTGGTGAAGCTGGAGGGGAGCGATCTTCACCTCAAGGTCGGCTGCCCGCCCTACGTGCGCATCAGCGGCTCCTTGCGGCCGTTGAATCGACATCCGATCGACGCCGATGAAATGGACCGCCTGATCTTGCCGATGGTCAACCGCGACGAGCGGCGGCGGCGGATTTTTGCCGAGGACGGCGGCGTCGACTTCGCCCACCTGATGCAGATCGACGGCAAGCGCTGGCGGTTCCGCGTCAACGTCCTGCAGCAGATGGGGCAGACGGGGCTGGTGGCGCGGCGGGTAAACAACTTCATCCCCGATTTCCGCTCCCTGCACCTGCCCCCCTCGTTGGAAGAACTCTGCCGCCACAGCCAAGGCATGATCCTGCTGGCCGGCATCACCGGCTCCGGCAAGACCACCACCATCGCCTCGATGCTGGATTGGATCAACCACAATTACCGCAAGCATATCTTGACCCTGGAAGACCCCATCGAATACACCTTCAGCGACGACAAGTGCCTGATCAATCAGCGCGAGATCGGCATGGATGTCAAGGACTTCAAGGTCGGCATGAAACACGCCGTCCGCGAAGACCCCAACGTCATGCTGGTGGGCGAAATGCGCGACCGCGAGACTTTCGAGACGGCCATCCAGGCCGCCGAGACCGGGCACCTGGTGTTCGGCACCATCCACGCCTCGACGGCCGCCAGCACCGTCAGCCGCATCCTCGACCTCTTCCCGCAATCGATGCACGAAGCCTTGCGCAGCGCCATGGTCTTCAACATGAAGGCCATCATCGCCCAGAAACTGCTGCCGTCGATCAAGGAGGGAGTGGGGCGAGTCCCCACCTGCGAAATCATGACCTTCAACCCCACCGTCCGCAAGCTGATCCTCGAAGGCCAGGAGGACAAGCTCGTCGACGCCATTCGCCTCGGCAGGGACGAGGGCATGCTGGATTTCACCACGAGCCTGCAGAAACTGGTCGAGACCGACATGGTGGACCGGGCGGCGGCCTTCGAGGTGGCCCCCAACCCCGAAGCCCTCAAGATGGCGCTGAAGGGCATCGAGGTCCGCGCCTCCGCCATGCTCTAACGGAAGGTTTGGCATTTTGCGGAACTTCGCTTCAGAATTGGGAGTCGTGTAGATTGAATCCTTTGAGTCCTCAACGCCCATGACCTCCTGTCGCCCCCTGCGCTTGCTGCTGCTTGCCATCGCCCTGCTGCTCCTCGGCGGCGCGCCGCTTTGGGCTGCCGACGCCGCGACTGCCCACGGCGGCGGCGCCGCCGGTTGGCGCGGGCCGGGCTTCTACCTCAGCGGCCCCAAGGTGCTGACCTGCCTGCTGCTGTTTGCGCTCTGGGCCCGCATCGTCGATTGGATCAACCGGGACAACCAGAAGCTGCACCTGAGGCAGGTGAGGTGGACTCCGATCGCCTTCGGCGCCTTCCTGGCCAGTGCGCTGGTGTGCTGGCTGCTGCCCTGGTTTTGGCTGGGGGTGATGCTGCTGCTGGCGGCCGACGCCGCGCCCCTGGCCGGCTATCTGCTCTACCGCAAGTCTCAATTGGCGGACGGCAACGTGGAGGCCCTGGAAAGTCTGCTGGACTTGTGCGGCCGCATCGCGGCGGACGTGGTTTGCATCGCCGGCGTTATCGCCCTGAGGATCGTCGCCTACCCGGTGGCGGTGGCGGTCACCGGCGGAGCGGGCAGCGGCCCGGCAACCTTCCTGATCGCGCTGTTGCTCGCGACCCTGTTCCTCACGCTGGCCGTCTCCTTGTTTCACGATAGCTTGAGCGGCCTCGTGGCCGACTTCATCGGCCGCCTGCTAAGCCGGGACAGCCCGGACCCCAACGTCGCCGCGCACCGGTGAGCGTCTTCGCCCGCGGCGGCAAGGACCTCAACGTCAACGGCGCCCGCCTGGTGGCCGCCCGGCAATCGCCGGGGCTGCCGGCGGCGCGGGAAATCCTCGCCGACGGACTGACCCGGCGGGCGGCGGCCATCATGCTCGACTTCGCCCAGACCACCGTGAGCGTCCGCTACCTGATCAACGGCGTCTGGCTGCCGCAGGAGGGCCGCGACCGGGAAGGCGCCGACAGCGCACTGCATACGCTGAAGCTGCTCTGCGGCCTGAATCCGCAAGACCGCCAGAGTCGCCAGGAAGGCCAGTTCGGCGTCGAATTCGCCATCCTCCGCCAGGAGGTCTTCGCCAAGGTCGATCGCGCCCGGGCGGACTTCAAGGAAAAAGTCACCGTGGAGTTGCTCCGGAGGCGGGCCGCCGACAAGGCGGCCAAACCGGCCGACTGGGAGCAGCGCCTGAAGACGGAGGTCGAGCAGCGCACCCGCGACAAGTTCGCCTCCCTGGTCGGCCCCTGGACGCCGGTCGATCGCTCGCGGCTGCCGAAGCTGCCGGGCATCGACCAGCTCAATCCGGCGGTTTCGCTGGACAAGTTGAAGTATCCGGCCACGATGGCCGCCCAGGGAACCAAGACCGGCGAGCGCATCCTCATCCAGTTCGAGATGCAGGCCGTGCATCTGAAGACGCTTTCCGACCTGGGCATGCGCGAGAAAATGCAAGAGCAGTTCACGGAGTTGCTGCGGCGGCCCAAGGGCTTCCTGCTCTTCGCCGCCCCGCCCGCCGGCGGACTCCGCACCACCGTCAACGTCGTGCTGCGCGGCCTGGACCGGTTCCTGCGCGAATGCGTCGCCGTCGAGGAGGAGAGCAGCCGAGGGCGGGAAGTGGAGAACGTCGCGGTCACGACCTACAAGGCGGCCGACGGCGAAAGCCCGGCCAGCGTGCTGACGAAGCTCTTCCGCACCGAGCCCAACGTGGTCCTGGTGCGCAGACCTGCCCGATGCCGGCACCGTCGCCCTGATCTGCAGCGAGGTAGCGCAGCAAGAGCGGTTGGTGATGGCAAGCATCCGGGCCAACGACTGCGCCGAGGCGTTGCTGCGGGTGCTGATGCTGAAGGCCCCGCCCGCTGAAGTGGCCGGCGGCGTCACCGCCGTGCTCTGCCAGCGGCTGGTGCGGAAGTTGTGCGACCGCTGCAAGGAGGCCTATGCCCCTCCCTCGCAGGTCTTGCGGCAACTGGGCATTCCCGAGGGGCGCGTGCGGGCATTTTATCGCCCTTACCAGCCCAAACCCGAGGACAAAACGGAAGTGTGTCGAGAGTGTGGCGGCCTCGGTTACAAGGGCCAAACGGCGATCTTCGAGCTTCTGGTGCTCGATCCGGACGTCGGCCGGGTGCTGGCAACCACGCCGAAGCTGGATTTGCTTCGCCAGGCCGCCCGCCAGGCCGGCATGAAAAGCCTTCAGGAAGAGGGCGTCCTGCTGGTCGCCCGCGGCGTGACGTCGCTGCCGGAGTTGATGCGAGTGATGAAATAAGGGGCCAGGGACAGGATAAAGGATGAAGGATAAAGGATAAAACCATGACTGCTTTCCCCCGGTCCCTGGCCCCCGGCCCCTGGCCCCTACCTAAATCCCTAAATCCCTAAATCCCTCTCATGTTCATTTCCCTCCTTCTGCTGCTGATCTTCCTGGCCTGCGTGGGCTTCCTGTATGGCGAAGGGATGTGGAGCAACACCCTGCGGTTCTTCATCGTGCTGGCCGCCGCGCTGTTGGCCACGAACTACTTCGAGCCGATCGCCGATCAATTGGACGCCTGGATGCCGAGTTTCACGTATTGCTGGGACTTCCTGGCGCTGTGGGGTCTGTTTGCGATGTTCGCCCTGCTGCTGCGCGGCATGACCGATCAGCTCTCCAGGGTCAAGGTGCGGTTCCCCCAGAATGTGGACCTGGTCGGCGGCATCTTCTTCAGCCTCCTGGTCGGCTGGCTGATGGTCTGCTTCACCTTGACCACGCTGCACACCGCCCCGCTGGGCGAGACGTTCCTGCACGGCTCCTTCCGGTCGGGAAAGCCGATGTTTCTCGGCATGATGTCGCCCGATAAGCAATGGCTGACCTTCGTGCAGGGAATGTCGCTGAGCGCCTTGCAGAGGGAGGGCGCCGAGGACTTCAGCCCCGGTGAATTTCGCAGGAACTACAACGTCCGCCGCAAAGGGGCGGAAGAGCACGCCGGCAGGTACGGCACCATCCGCCTCAGCGAAGGGGAAAGGCCGGCGTTTTACCAGCCGCCGCCTGCCCCAGCTCCCGGCGGGCCCCCCGCGACACTTCCACCGCCGCCGCCGGCAAAAAAATAGCCGCTGCACCAGCCATGTCCGAACGGCACGCCGATTTCCGCCTCTCCACCGCGCAGGACGCCGACATCGTCCAGTATCACGCCCTAAGCGGCCTGGCCGTGGCTGGACTGCTCCTGGGATTGTTCGCCGCCTTTGCCCTGTTGGCGCCCATGTTGTGGCCGGTTCCGGAGTTGGGGGCAATCGTCAGCGGGGTGGCGCTCTGGCGGATCCATCGCCGTGCCCCGGCGTTGGCGGGCCGCCGGCTGGCGCAATGCGGATTGCTGCTGTCGATCGCGCTGGCCGTGGCCGTTCCGGTCGATGGGCTCGTCTATCGCCGTCTGGTCCGCAACGAAGCCCGCGTTTTCGCCGCCCGTTGGTTCGAACATCTCCGGCAAGGCGAGGCGCAGCAGGCTTGCCAGTTGGCGTTGTATCCCACCGTGCGTGAGCCGCCGGGTGTAGACCTGCGCAACTTCTACCAGCGCAACGCGCGCGCAGGCCGCACATTGGAGAACTATCTCAAGACGCCGCTGGTCGAAACGCTGCTCGGGCAGGGACCGAAAGCCAACGTCCGCTACTACGGCAGCCGGCGTCAGGAAACCACCGAGCTGGGTGAGGAGGTCGACCTCATCTATGCGATCAGCTACGCCCAGTCCCAGGGGCAGACGACGCTGTTTGCCGAGTTGGACCTCGCGCGCATCAAGCTCGAAAACGGCCAAGTCGATTGGCAAGTGGTTCGCGCCGAGACCATCGGGCCCGAAGGTCTTTAGGGAAGGCAGAAGGCGGAACAAAGGACCCGAGCCGGGGGCGTTAGCCCCCGTCGTTGCACACAAGTCATTGTTTCCCGAAAGGTCGTTGCCTCGAAGAGGCTGAAATACCTTAGCCCAGGGTTGCCGCGCAGCGGCTACCCTGGGTTTGCAGGCCCCCCCCCCTCGCCATCAACCCCACAGGGGTTGTAGACGCGTTTGCGAAACGAAACCCCGTTGGGGTTTTAGGGGTTCCTGCCTCCGAGACCCAGGGTAGCCGCTGCGCGGCAACCCTGGGCTAAATTGTCACGGCCCCTACGGGGCAAAAACCCGGCGGTCCGTTGCGAGTCGTGTGCAACAACGGGGGCGTGAGCCCCCGGATAACCCGGCAGCACCACGACGCCACTCGAATAAGGCGGAAGGCGGAAGGCGGAAGGGGGAAGGCCGAGCGCAGCGAGCCCCGACCTACCGTACCGTAACGCACGAGGAGCAATTCAGGTTGTAGCGGTCCGCCGGGTTGCGGTAGAATTGCCCGCCGTGAAGGGTACCGCCCTGCTGTAAGCCGCTGCCATAAGCCCTATGCCGTTCGATTGGCGCCAACTCCGCCGAAATGAAACGCCGGTCCGCAGCGTGGTCGATCCGCGGCGGCGGCTGCGGATTGTCCTGGCCGGCCTGGTGGCGTTGCTGTTGGTCGTCTTTGGCCGGGCGGTGCAGATCGAGGTGGGCCAGGGGGCGGCCTTTCGCAAGTTGGCCGTGCGGCCCTTGCAGCGCCAGACGAGCTTGCCCGGCCCCCGCGGCCGCATTCTCGCCCGCGACGGCGCCGTCCTGGCCTGCGACCAGGACGTCCTGGCCGTGGCGGTCCACTATCGCTACTTGCAAGAGCCGCCCGACGGGCCGTGGCTGCGACAGGCGGCCCGGGCGCGCTTGACCGCGTCACAGCGGAAAGACCCGCGGCAAGTGGCCGCCCAGGAGGAGCAACTTCGCCGCCAACGGATCGAGTTGGGCCACCAGGTGGCCAAGCTCTGCGGCCTGCCGGCCGATCAATGGGATGTCCGGGCACGCCAAGTCCAAGCCCGCGTCGAGCGGATCATCGCCGCTGTCGATCGCCGCCGGCAGTCGGCCGCCGGGGCGTCGGCCGCCGCCGCGCCGGCCGGGGCGTCGTGGACCGGTTGGATCGGCCGGGCGCTGGGCCTGGTGCTGCCCGCCGCCGCCGAGGAGCCGCCCGCCGCACGCGGCCCCGTCGCCGAGGAACTGGATTATCACGTCCTGGTCGACAACGCGCCGGCCGCCGTGGCCGCGGAAATCGAAGCCCATCCCCAGCGCTACCCCGGCGTCAAGGTCCTCCGCCACACTCGGCGGACCTATCCGGCCGGCGACCTGGCGGCCCACGTGCTGGGCTATCTGGGACCGGTCGGATCGCAGGGCCCAGCGGCCGGCGACGATCATGCCGGCGAGCTGACGGGCCGCGCGGGCGTCGAACGGCAATACGAGTCGCTGCTCCGCGGCCGGTCCGGCGTCGCCGTCGAGCTGACCGATCACGCCGGCCACATCCTCCGCACCGAGCGGCCGCAGGAGCCCCGGGCGGGCCGCGACCTCGTGCTCACGCTCGATCTCAAGTTGCAGCGGGCCGCCGAAGAACTGCTCGACGACGCCTTGGAGCGGCGAGCGATCCAGCCCGGCCGCGGCGGGCCCGCCGGCGGCGCCATCGCTGTGATGGACCTCCGCCAGGGTGCCCTGCTGGCCGTCGCCTCCGCGCCGCGATTCGATCCCGGTCTGTTTCTCAGCGGCGACAGCGCCGCTCGACAGGCCGTCCTCAGCCGCGCCGACAGCCCCCTGTTCGACCGCGCCGTGCAGATGGCCTTGCCGCCCGGCTCGGTCTTCAAGACCCTCACGGCCATTGCCCTCTTGGAGTCGGGCAGCGTCGATCCGCAAGAGCCCTTCAACTGCCAAGGCTACTTGCACGATCCCGGCCGGATGCGCTGCGAAATCTTCGTCCGCCAAGGCATCGGGCACGGCCCGGTGACGCTGGCCGACGCCTTGGCGCAGAGTTGCAACGTCTATTTCTTCCACCACGCCGGAAACATGGGTCCCTCCGCATTGGACGATTGGGCGCTGCGGCTGGGATTCGGCCGGCCCACGGGCGTTGATCTCCCCGGCGAAGCGGCCGGCATCGTGCCCACGCCGCGGTCGATCGGGCGGCTGGAAGGCCACGGCTGGCGGACCGCCGACACGCAGATGATGGCCGTCGGTCAAGGCTCGTTGACGGCCACGCCGCTGCAAGTGCTGCGTCTCATGGCCGCCGTGGCCACCGGCAGGCTGCTCACGCCGCACGTAGCCCAGCAGGGGCCGGGGGGGGCCAGGGACAGGGGAAACAGGGCAGGGGCCGGGGGCCAGGGGCCAGGGGAAACGATCGGTTTGCAGCCCGGCACGCTGGCGGCGGTTCGGGCGGGACTGGAGCGGGTGGTGGCCGATCCCAAGGGCACGGCCTACGGCACGGTCCGGCTGGATTCGGTTTCGGTGGCGGGCAAGACGGGCACGGCGTCGGTGGGCGAAGGCCGCCGCGATCACGCCTGGTTCGCCGGCTACGTTCCCGCCCGGGCGCCGAAGCTGGCCTTCGTCGTCGTCTTGGAGCACGGCGGCGACGGCGCCACGGCCGCCGGCCCGGTGGCCAAGCGGCTGGTGCTCTGCATGAAGCAGTTGGGAATGTTCTGATTTCCCGCGGGGCTGCCACGACCAGGCTCCGCCCGGTGCCCGGCCCCCGCCCGAAAGATTGTTCGCCTAGTCGGAGTCGATGCGGCGGAGTATAATCGCCATTATGGCATCGACAAGCGAGAGAAACGATCTCCTCGGGCGTGCCGAGTCGGCCTTGAGGCGCGCGTTCGGCGATCGCCTGCGCGGCGTGGTTCTCTACGGTTCGGAAGCCCGTGGGACGGCCCGGCCGGATAGCGATATTGATCTTCTGGTCCTGCTCCAGGGGCCAGTCGAGCTTGCCTCCGACTTGCCGGCGTGCCATAACGTGCTGTATCCGATGGCGTTGGAACTTGGGCGGCGGATCAGCGCGAAGCCGGTCGACGCGGAGGAGTACGAGACGGTGGAGTGCCCGCTGTACAATGCCGCGCATCGCGAGGGGCTGCTGGCATGAACGAGTTTGCGCTGGTGGAGTGGAGTCGCGCGAAACGCGCCCTGGCATCAGCCGAGCAACTCGTGGCCTTCGATGCCGACTCGGCCGTGTCGCGGGCGTACTACGCTGCTTTCCACGCCATCAACGCCTTGTTTGCCTTTCGCGGACAGTCGTTTACGAAGCACTCTGCGCTGTGCGCCGCGGTCCACCGCGAGTTGATCCATAGCGGTCAGTGGCCCCAGGAGTTGGGCAGCAGTTTCGATCTGCTCACGGATCTACGAGAGACGGGCGACTATGGCGGCATGACGCAGGTTTCGCCAGAGAGCGCGAAAATCGCCGTCGCGAAGGCAGAGGAAATCCTCCGCGCCGTCCAGCGGAGCTGCCCTATAACGGATCAGACCAAGCCTTGAGGCAAGGCGCGTGTGGCCCCGATTCCGGCCAATCGCTCACGGCGGGGCCGAAAGAGGGGCTTCAAGACGCCATGAAAGCCTCTTGTGCCTTCGGCACCCCGATAGCAAAGCTATCGGGGCCACCCGGCGGGGCCACCCAGCCCCACTCCCCTGGTCCCTGGCCTCTGCTTTCACGCTTTGACGATCTTCTCGCGGCCTTCCTTGACGTTCCGCGTGGCGTTGCGGGTATCGACCACGAGCCGGGCGTGGCGGACGATGAATTCGCAATCGTAGGCTGAATGATCGGTGGCAATGAGGATGCAGTCCTGCGCGGCCAGAAATTCGGCCGTCAGGGGCGTGCTGAGCATGTCCTGCTCGCCGCGCTGGCGGGTCCGCGGCAAGGCCGGCACGTGCGGATCGTTGTAACTGACCACCGCCCCGCCCTCGCGCAAAAGGTCCATCAGGACGAACGAGGGGCTTTCCCGGGCGTCGTCAACGTCCTTCTTGTAGGCCACGCCCAGCACGCAGACCTTGCTGCCCCGCAGCGGTTTGCCCAGGCGGTTCAGGGCCGCCATCAGCCGGTGGATCACGTATTGCGGCATCGAGGTGTTGATCTCGCCGGCCAGCTCGATGAAGCGCGTCGACATGCCGTGCCGCCGGGCCAGCCAGCTCAAGTAGAACGGGTCGATGGGGATGCAGTGGCCGCCCAGGCCCGGACCCGGATAAAACGCCTGGTAGCCGAAGGGCTTGCTGCGGGCCGCCTCGATCACCTCCCAAACGTCGATGCCGATGCGGTCGAAGAGCATCTTCAGCTCGTTGACCATGGCGATGTTGACGGAGCGGTAGGTGTTTTCCACGATCTTGGCGGCCTCGGCGATCTCGCAATTGCGGACCGGCACCGTCCGCACCACGGCCTGGCGGTAGAGCAGATCGGCCAACCGCCCGCTCTCGGCGTCGATGCCGCCGACGACCTTGGGGATCCGCTCGGCCGAGAAGTCGGGATTGCCGGGGTCTTCCCGCTCGGGACTGAAGGCCAGGAAGAAATCCTTGCCGACCGTGAGGCCGCCGGCGGCGAGGATCGGCAGCACCACCTCGCGGGTCGTGCCCGGATAGGTCGTGCTCTCCAACACCACCAACTGGCCGCGCCGCAGCACCTTGGCGATTTGCCCGGCGGTCTGCTCGATGAAGACCAGGTCCGGGTCGCGGCTTTCATTCAAGGGCGTGGGGACGCAGATCAGCAAGGCGTCGGGCTCGGCCAGGCGGGCCATGTCGGCGGTGGGCACGAAGGTGCCGTCGGCCACGCAGCGGGCAATCCACTCGGCCGCGATGTGCTTGATGTAGCTCTTGCCGGCCGACAGCCGGTTGACTTTCGACTGGTCGCAGTCGAAACCCATGGTGTGGAAGCCGGCGGCCACGAAGGCCCGCACCAGCGGCAGTCCCACGTATCCCAGACCGATCACGCCGATGGTGGCCGACTTGGCCCCGATGGCTTGTTCCAAGGAAGCGTTCATAGGGTTCAGGGTTCAGGGTTGGGGGTTCAGACTATTCTCCAATATAGCACAACCGCGGCGGTCAGCCGCCGTGGATCGCCCGCACCTGGCGGCGAACCTCTTCCCGGGAGAGCAGGATTTGCGGGACGGGCAGTTCGGGACCGGGCAACTCCTCTTCCTCGGCGGCCTGCGACTGGACCCGATCGACTTCCTGCTGCAGGGCCTCCAGCCAGGACGGCAGGTCGAATCCGGCCCCCGAGATTTCGCGGGTAAACTTGGCGATCCCTTCTTCCAGACGGCGAAACGCGCCCGGCCGCGCGGCGGGTGCCGGCCCCTTCGCTGCCGGCGGCGGATTTGGCTCCGCAGAGACGGCGGCGCGCAGCTCCTCGATGGCCGGCTGCACCAGGGCGCAGAGCTGATCCACCTCCAACGGCCGCAGGAACCGCTCCTCCAGCCGCTCGGCGATGCTCGGCAGCCGCATGCCGTACTTGCGGTTGAGGCGGGCGAACCGCTTGAGGTGCTCGTCGGCGATGTCGGCGGTGCGGTCGGTGACGGCCTGGCGCCAGCTTTCGGCCGCCGCCTCGCAGCCGCAGCGCACCAGCACGTCGTGGGCCAGCACCACCGGCTGCAGCTTCCAGGCGACCAGGTCGTAGCTGGTCCGCAGCCGCAGGTAATCGAGGAGCGTGTAGAGCATCTCGCCGCGGTCGGACTGGGTGGTGGTGCTGTTGTAATCGATGTATTCGGCGTAGTTCTCCACTACCGCCTCGAGGGCCAGGCCCAGCCAGCGGACGGCGTCCTCGCGCGGCAGCGGCCCGTCCAGCTCGGCCACCATGCGGAACTGCTCCTCGGCATCGGGTTCCTCCAGCAGCGATTCCAGGTAGGCGTCGACGCCCTGGTGCCGGATCGCCCGCAGGTTGCCCAGCATCATGAACCGCTGGGTGAAGAGGTCGTGGCCGTAGCGTTCGATGAATTGTTTCAGTCCCTGCCAGGATTTTTTCTCGCTGACGGTTTCCAGCACGGAGAGCCGCACGCCGCGGCTGTGGACCAGCCAGCAGCGGAGCAGGGCCTCGATGGTCGGTTCGAGGAAGTCGATCAGCTCGGCGTCGCGGCGGTTGCTGGCGAAGGCCCCCTTGGGCAGCCGCCAGCTTCGCGAGGCCAGCACCAGGGCGCGGACGACGGCCTTGCAGCCGATCTTGAACATGCGGTCGAATTCGGTGATGGCCCCGGCGCCCACCGGATGGCTCAATTCCATCTCTTGGATGGTCTCGATCAACTGCGTCGTTTCCGCCAGCAGGCCCAGCCGCGGCAGGTAGCCCAACAAGCGGCGCAACATGCCCTGGAGGCTCCGCGAGGCCACGATCCGCAAGGGATTGCCGCCGCGGTCCAGGGCGACGTACAAGAGCGACTGCTGCGAAAGCGCGGCCAGCAGATCGCTCCACTGCCGGCGGACGCCGGCCACGTCGCCGCGCAACATGGCGCGGAGCGTCTCTTCCACCGGCCGCTGCCAGCGGTTGGTCTCGTCGCCGGGCGGCGGCACGGCCATCAGGGCGCGGATCAGCCGGCCGGCGTCCTCGGTCTCGACCGTGGCGGCGATGATCTGTTCCAGCAGCGTCTCCTTGATGCCGCGGCGGTGGTCGTACTCGACCAGCGATTCTTGCGTGCCCCGCGGCGGCAGAATGCGATAGCGGTGCACCGCCGAGAGCAGCTCCAGCAGGCGCTTGCGATTGATCGTGACCTGGCTCAGCCAGCCGCCCAGCGCCTGGTCGCGCTCCGGGCCGCCGTAAGCCGCGGCGGCTGACGCCACGGCGGCCATCTTCCACAACTGCGCCAGGGTGCCGAGAAAAGTCAGCCGCCGGAAGATCCGCTCCGCTTCCATGACGAGTTCGATGTCGGCCGGGTCCTGCCCGCCCTCGAGCATTTCCCCCTCGAAGCCGTCGTCGGTGCTGTCGCGAAAGCTCATTTCCTCGTAGGCCGCCTGGAAGAGTCCCTCGGCGTCATCCTCCTCGGCTTCCTCGCCTTGCTCCTCGCCGTCGGGCTCTCCGGCGGCCAGCTCGAACTGCGGCACTTGCCAGTACTGTTCGGCGTTGGCTTCCAGGTAATCGAGAAACTTCCGCGACAGCGCCCAGCGGTCCGGCGCCGCCGTTATCTCCGGGCTCACGCCCGGGGCTCCCGCGGGGGCCGCCGTGTTCCACAACTCCGCCATCCAATCGAGGGTCAAATCGTAAAAGGAATAGCCCTCCTCGATCAGCGGGATCTCGCCGGCCTGGCTGAGCCACTGCACCAACAGCGCCATGGCGGCGACCGGATCGCGATGCTCCAAGAGGGCGTCGACGACCAGGGCATAGGCCTTGGGCGAGCGGAACTGCTCGGCGTGGTCGCGCCAGAAGGCCAGGTCGCCGGCCGCCGTGCCCGCCCGCTGCCAGGCCTGCAGGGCGGCAGCCACATGGTCGGCCGACTCGCGGGTCTGACGGCCCGAGATGCCCTCGATGGAGCTGACTTCGGTGGTGGCGAACTTGTCCCACCAGACGGCCAGGGCCTCCAGCCGCAGCGACATGGCCTCTTGGACGGCGACGTTTCCCGCCGCGGCCGCCTCCTTTTCGATCTGCACGTAGGCGGCGAAGATCTCGCCGACCAGGCCGATCAGCTCGTCGACGCGGTGGTCGTAGACGCTGTTTTCCGGGGCGGGGAAGAGGCTGTACTGGCCGCCGAAACCCAAGATGTTCCAGGGGTCGACCAGCGCCCCGCACTCGATGGCGCGGCGCAGCAGGTCCTCGACTTCCTCCAGCAAGGCGGCCGCCGGCAACAGTTGCCCCGCCTCCATCTGGAACTGCGCCGTGGTGAGGCGGCAGTACATGTCGCACTTCATGCGGGCGGAGGCGACCGGCACGACGCGGACCTGCCGCGCCGCCGCCTCCGTATAGCCCATCCGCGAAAAAAGCTGCGCCAAGTTGACGTGCTGCAACTGCTCGGCTCGCCGCCGGGCCAGGTGCTGGTTGAAGTGCTGCCGCGCCCCGCCCAGCGGCTGCCGCAACGCCAGCGCCTCGGCCTGCAGCCGCTCGGCGTGCAGACCGGAAAGCCCCGCCAACAGCCGCTCGTAGAAGGCGTCGCGATAGACCGCGATCTGCTGCACCAGCTTCACCAGGGTGACGCTCGAATCGTGGGCCTCCGGCCGATTGCCGCTGATGCCGGAACCCATCAACATCGTGCCGGCCAGCACCGCCGACTCCTCGAAGAGGATCTCCTCGTAGGGCACATCGCCGCGCTCGGCCAGGCGCTCCAGCATGGCGTCCAGCGAGATCTGCTGCACGACGAAACGGCGGCAACGTCCCGAGTTGTCCAGCTTCCCCAGGTCCCACTGCCCGAACAAGTAGTTGGGCCGCTTGTTGACCGGGTGGTCGAAGTCGTAGGCGCGGGGATCGACGGCCAACTCATCCAACAGCGCCGGATCGAACATGGCCTCCAGCAGCAGCATCGGATCGGTCGCCTCCAGGATGGCCATCGCCCCCTGGACGAGGTCGTGATAGCGGCCCACGGCCACGCCCGCCCCGCGAATCCACAGCGGGATGGGACGCACCCATTCGTGCGCGTAAGGCTGGATCTTCTGCTGCGTGCGGAGCACGGCGACCGGGCGGTGGCCCAGGTAATCGTTGAGGTGATTGAGGGCCCCGGCGACGATCCGATCGACCTGGTCCCAGGGCCCGCCTTGCTGCAACACCGCCTCGAAGCAGCGGCCGAGAAAGAAGGGCTCCAGCAGGGCCTCGTCGCTCTGGTGGAACAACAGGTCGCGATGGAACTGGCGATAGGCCCCCGGCAGGCGATCGAAGACCAGCGCCAGGACCGCCTCCGCCTGGTCGGTCTGCCGGAAGGCATCGGAGCGGCCGCGAAGGTCCCCCAGCGCCGTCCGCAGCACGGTGGCGACGGACTGCCAGACCGGCATGGCCTTTTCCCTTTGTCCCGCAACCAGGCCGAACAGGCCGTTGAAGTTGCCGAGAAAGCGGGGGTCCGGCGCGCCAGACGAGAAGTTCAGGTATCCGAGCACGTCGGAGGCGAGTTTCAGGGTATCCTGACCTGGCTGCATGCGTTCCACCGGCCGTCATTCCAGGGGGGATCAATCGGTAGTAACCAGGCTATTGCAAGCTCCTCCCCTCTCCCTCTGGGAGAGGGGCCGGGGGTGAGGGCATGGGGCCAACGCCCAAACACGGCAAGGCGTTTTTCGATTCAAAGCCCTCACCCTGACCCTCTCCCGGAGGGAGAGGGGACCTTGAATCCACAATTTGCAAAAGTCCAGCGCTAATCTTCAATCACAGTAACAAGTTACGCCCGGCATTGCAACTTGGATGCTTTTCCCGTGCCTTTGGATTATGATAGAGTGATCCCGAGTTGTGGTCCGTGGAGAGGAGGGTGCCGATGCGACTGGTTCTTGGTGCGATGGTCCTGGCGGTCACGTTCATGCCAGGCAGCCGGCTAGGGGCTGCCATCAGGGACGGCATCATTTCCGAGCCTGCCGCCGCGCAGCACGGCATGGCCCGGCCTTGGGGGGTGCAGATCGAAATGGACCGCTCCCGCAGCCGCGTCCGCGACATGGCCCTGTACGAGGGCACGCTCTACGTGCAGACCAACCGGGCGAACATTTCCGCCCTCGATGCCGAGACGGGCCATCAACTCTGGGCGAAGGTGATCGGCCGGCCGGACTTTCCCAGTGTGCCCCTGGTGATCGACGGCGATTTGCTGGCCACGATCAACGGCTCGGAGATTTATGTCTGCAATCGTTACAATGGCGAACTGCTGTACCAGAACAGGATCGCCGGCTCCCCCAACGGCAGTCCCGCGCTGAGCGACGACCTGATTTTCGTTCCCACCGCCGCCGGAGCGGTGTTGGCCTATCGCCTGGAGCTGCAGGGCGACGCGAGGATCGACTTGGGCACGAGCAAGAGGGAATTGAGCCCCGAGGAAAAGGTGGCCACCGAGTCCTATCGCCGCGCCAATCTGCGGCTCCGCCAGGACCACAACACGCCGACCGTCTGCCAGTCCAAGGGACGGGCCTGTGTGCAGCCCCTGGTCGTCAGGCAAGATCGCGAAGAGGAAATCATCGCCTGGCCGACGGATCGGGGCGTCTTGAGCGTCGCCCGCGTCGATCGCCGCGACCTGGGCGTAATGACCCTCAAGTACGAGGTGCGGACCGACGCCGCCATCCTTGCCAAGCTCGCCTACTTGCCGCCGGACCCCAAAGTCCGCGGCGACGTGGGCGTGCTGTTTGCCACCTCCACCAACGGCTACATCTATGCCGTGTCGGAAAAACGCGGCGACATGTTGTGGAAGTACCCCACCTCGGAACCGCTCTACCAGCCGCCCGCCGTGGTCGATGACCACATCTTCGTCGTCAGCCAACTCGGCGGCATGTTTTGCTGCCAGGCCAGGACCGGCAAGCAACTCTGGTGGGTCCCCGAGGTCATGCAGTTTGTCGCCGTCAGCAAGCAGCGGGTGTACGCCGCCGACAGGGCGGGGCGAACCCAGGTCTTCGACCTCAAGACCGGCACGCGGTTGGACGTCCTGTCCACCGAGTTGTTGCCGATCAAGCTGTTCAACTCCCAGACCGATCGTCTCTACCTGGTCACCGACACCGGCCTGGTCCAATGCCTCCATGAAATCGAACAAACCAAGCCGATTCTTCACGGCGAGGACCGCAAACTGCAGCCGGTGGAGGAGCCGGAGAAACACGCCGTCAAGAAACCCAAGGGCGGGGGCGAACATGCGGAACCCAAGCCCCGGCCGACGCCGAAACCCAAGGCCCCCCCCGGCGACAAGCCCGCCAAAGCGCCCAAGAACCTCAAGGATAAACCGGCCAAGAAGGGCGCCAAGGCCGTCAAGGAGGACGAAGACGCCGGCGCAGCGGGCAACTGATCCGCCGGCGCGGTTGACATTTCGCCCAAAACCGCTAGGGTAGTGGTTCACGGACGGGGACTGGTCGCCTGCCACGGCTGCGTCAGCCGTGCTGGCCGGGCGCGGAAAGGCCCGCGCCGCCATTTTGGGCTTGGCCGCGGCGCCAGGACTCCCCGCCGCTGGAAGTATCCCCCATGCAGTCGCCTCGTATTCAACGCGCGCTGATCAGCGTCAGCGACAAGCTCGGCCTGGCCGATTTCGCCCGCGGACTGGTCGCCGCCGGCGTGGACATCTATAGCACCGGCGGCACCCGCAAACACCTGCAAAGCGAAGGCATCGCCGTCTGCGACGTCGCCGATTACACCGGCTGGCCGGAAATGATGGACGGGCGGCTCAAGACGCTCCATCCCAAGGTCCACGGCGGCATCCTCTGCCGCCACGACAATCCCCAGGACATGAAGTCGGCGGCCGAGCACGGCATCCTCACCTTCGAGCTGGTCGTCGTGAACCTCTATCCCTTCGAGGCCACCATCCCGCGTCCCGGCGTGACGCTCGGCGAGGCCATCGAGCAGATCGACATCGGCGGGCCCGCCCTGGTCCGCGCGGCGGCCAAGAACCATGCCTTCACCACCATCGCCACCGACGCCCAGCAGTATTCGCTCATCCTCGACCAGGTGGCCGCCCGCGGCTGCACCACGCTGGAATTGCGCCGCCAACTGGCCGGCGAAGCCTTCGTCCACACGGCCGCCTACGACCGGGTGATTGCCGACTATTTCGCCGGCGCCGCTGCCGCCGGTCCCTTCCCCGCCGCTTTGCACCTGGGCCTGAAGCGCAGGTGCGTGCTGCGCTACGGTGAAAACCCTCACCAGCAGGCGGCCCTCTATGGCGACGCCCGCGCCGCCGGCGCCAACCTCGTCACCGCCAGGCAACTCCACGGCAAGGAGCTGTCCTTCAACAACCTCCTGGATCTCGATAGCGCGCTGGCCGTCGTCCGCGATTTCGACGCCCCGGCCGCGGCGGTCATCAAACACAACAACCCCTGCGGCGCCGCCGTGGCCGACCGCCTGGACGAGGCCCTCCGCCGCGCCCTGGCCGGCGATCCCCTCAGCGCCTTCGGCTCCGTGCTGGCGATGAACCGCCGCGTCGATGCCGCCACGGCCGAGGTGCTCAGCGCCCCGGGCCTGTTCGTCGAGGCCATCGTCGCTCCCGATTTCGAGCCCCAAGCCCTGGAAATCCTCACCACCAAACCCAAGTGGAAGGCCAACGTGCGGCTGATGAAGGTCGGCGACCTGGACCGCCCCACGCCCCACTGGACCTATCGGCGCCTCGAAGGCGGCATGCTCGTGCAAGAGGCCGACGTGCTCCCCGATCCGGAAGATCAATGGAAAGTCGTCACCGACACCGCGCCCGCCGCCGCACAAATGGCCGACCTGCGGCTGGCCTGGGCGATCGTGCGGCACGTCAAGTCGAACGCCATCGTGGTTGCCAAGGACCTGATGTTGCTGGGCACCGGCGCCGGGCAGATGAGCCGCGTCGATTCCGTCGAGATCGCCATCCGCAAGGCCGGCGATCGGGTGCGGGGCTCGGTGCTGGCCTCCGACGCCTTCTTCCCCTTCCCTGACTCGATCGAGGCCGCGGCGGCCGCCGGCGTGACCGCCGTTATCCAGCCCGGCGGCTCCCGCAATGACGACCAGTGCATCGCCGCCTGCAATCGCCACGGGCTGCCGATGATCTTCACCGGCCGCCGGCACTTCAAACATTAACAAGGATGAAGGATCAAGGATAAAGGATGAAGGAGGCGCGGTCCGGTCATCCTTTATCCTTTATCCTTTATCCTTTCCCTGGCCCCTGGTATGGCCACTGTTCTTGACCAGATTGTTGCCCAGAAGCGGCGTGAAGTCGCGGCCGCCGCAAGCGGCGTCTCCGCCGATCAGTTGCGCCGTCAACTGGCCGCCGCGCCGCCGCCGCGGGATTTCCTGGCCGCCCTGGCCGGCGGCCGACCCATCCGGCTGATCGCCGAAGTGAAGAAGGCCAGCCCCTCGCGGGGCGTCCTCCGCGCCGACTTCCAGCCCGTGGAAATCGCCCAAGTCTACCAGCGGCACGGGGCCGCTTGCGTCAGCGTGCTCACCGATGAGACGTTTTTCCAGGGCGGTCTCGACCACTTGCGGCAGGTCCGCGCGGCGGTCGATCTGCCCGTACTGCGTAAAGATTTCATCATCGACTCCTACCAGGTCTTGCAATCCCGCGCCGCCGGCGCCGACGCCGTGCTCCTGATCGCCGAGTGTCTCGACGACGAACTGCTCCGCCGGCTGCACGACGAGATCGTCGCGTTGGGCATGACGCCGCTGGTCGAATTGTACGAGCCGGCGAATCTGCCGCGGGTGCTGGCCGCCGGCGCCCGGCTGGTGGGCATCAACAACCGCGACCTCCGCACCTTCCACGCCGAGCTGGAGCACACGCTCCATTTGCGCGGGCAGATTCCCCCGGATCGCCTGGTGGTGGGCGAAAGCGGCATTCGCACCCGCGCCGACGCGTTGCGGCTGGAGGCCGCCGGCGTCGCTGCCATGCTCGTCGGCGAGACGCTGGTGACCCGGCGCGACATCGGCGCCGCCGTGGATGAACTGCTGGGAACCAGGGACCAGGGGCCGGGGGCCAGGGGCCAGGGGGATTGCAGGGAGGCGTGAAGCCGTCCTGGCGTATCCTTTTTTCTCCGCGTCGCCGTGGTAGAATAGGGGTAGAAGGTCAGGGGGAGGAAAGGAAATCAACATGTCCGAACCGGTTGCCGTCGCGCATATTGAGTCGAAGTCCGGGGTCTGCGGCGGGAAGCCCTGCGTTGCGGGGACCCGCATCCGCGTCCAGGACATCATGGTCTGGCACGAGTTGCAGGGACTCTCGCCCGAGGAAATCGTAACGCAGTTCCCCCAGTTGAGTCTCGCCGACGTCCATGCCGCCTTGGCCTATTACCACGACCATCGCGAGGAAATCCAGCGGCAGATGAGAGAGGCGGAGGAGTTCGTCGGTGCGATGCGGGCGGCCAACCCCTCGCTGCTCCGGCAAAAGCTCTCGGGCAAGGAGGCCGGCGATGCTCAAGTTCCATCTGGATGAACACATTCACCCCGCCATTGCTTCCGGCCTCCGGCGGCGGGGCATTGATGTCACCACGACGGTGGAAGCTGGCCTTCGGGGCGAGGACGACACGCGGCACATCGCCTTTTCCCTTGCGGAGTCCAGGGTCATTGTGACCCACGACGACGACTTTCTTGCCCTCCACCGGCAGGGCGCGGATCATGCCGGCATTGCCTACTGCAATGAAGGCGCTCGCACGATTGGCGAGATGCTGCGCGGACTGTTGCTTATGCACGAATGCTTGGAGCCGGAGGAGATGCGGCGGCGGGTGGAGTTCCTGTAAACTGCCGTCGTGCCTGCCTTCATCCCTCCGCGATCAGCCGCGCCAGCTTCCGGCCGGTGGTCGAGAGCGGATAGGCGTCCAATTCATCCGGCCGCAGCCAGCGCAGCGCGGCGGCTTGGATCTTGCCCCGGGCGGCTGAAACATACTCGGCCTCGTAGCACTCCAGCGTAATGCGGAAGCGCGTGACGCCGTGCTTGTAGGTCTGCAAGTGCCGCCCCATACGGACCCGGACGCCGGTCAGCCGGCGGACGCCGTCGATCAATTGCCTGCCCTCCGCTTGCGGTTTCGCAGCCGGGCCGTCCAGCGGAAAGCGGGGAAAGTCCCAAAGCCCGGCCCAGCGCCCCCCTTGCGGCCGCTCGACCAAGAGCACGCGGCCGCGGCGGCGGACGACCACGGCCGCCTCGCGCACCGCACGAGTCGCCGGCTTGGCCTTCGGCGGCGGAATCTGCAACTGCAACCCCTCGGCTTTCGCGCGGCAGAGCGGCGCCACCGGGCAGACGTCGCAGCGCGGCGCGCGCGGCCGGCAGACCTCGCTGCCCAGCTCCATGAGCGCCTGGTTGAAGCGGCCGGCGCCGCGCCGCGGCAAGAGCGCGGCGGCCGTGGCCCAGCCGAGCTTCTGCCCGGCCGCCGAGGCGGGGTCGCCCGGCCAGGCCAGCAGGCGGCTGAACAGGCGGCTGGTGTTGGCCTCCAGGATCGGTTGCGGCTGGTCGAAGGCGATGGAGAGGATGGCCCCGGCCGTGTAGCGGCCGATGCCGGGCAAGCGGCGCAGCTCGTCCAGCCGGCGGGGGAAGCGGCCGCCGTGACGGCTGCAAATCAGTTGCGCCGCCTGGTGAAGCTGCCGCGCGCGGCGGTAATAGCCCAGCCCTTCCCACAACCGCAGGACCTCATGCTCGCCCGCCGCGGCGAGCGCCCGCACGCTGGGCAGCGCGGCCAGAAAACGGTCGAAATACGGCTTCACCGTCGCCACCTGCGTCTGCTGAAGCATGACCTCGCTCAGCCAGACGCGGTAAGGATCGCCGCTGCGCCGCCAGGGCAGATCGCGGGCGTGCCCGGCATACCAGGCCAGCAGCCGACGCCGGAAACAGGGGAAGGATGAAGGATGAAGGATAAAGGATGAAGGATGCACAATGAAGGATAAAGGATAAAGGATGAAGGATGAAGGACGACCGGAAGGGTCTGCGGTGGACATCCTTGATCCTTTATCCTTCATCCTTCCCTGGCCCCTGGCCCCTGGTCCCCGGCCCCTTAGGGAAGCTTGATGCCCTTCAGCTCGTAGGGCAGCGACGCGGTGACGATGACGCCGGGGGTCTTGTAGACGAATTTCCAGTTGCGCGGCGGCTGCTTGAGGGGGAAGAGGTAAGCCAGGCCGATCTCATTCTTGCTCTGCCGCGTGGTTTCCGGGCCGCCGTAGGGGACCGGGACCCTCTTGCCATCGGCGTCTTCGAGGAAGGCGTCGTTCTGCAAGATCCAACTGAGGAACGACTCCAACGAGTTGCCGGCGTCGTCGAACCGCACCCGCATCTGCACTTCCCAGAGGTCGTTGTTTTTCTGCACTTGTTCCAGGGTCACGGTGACGCCGGCGATGCGCTTCTCCACGTTCTTGGCGGTCAGCAGGTCGGCGAAGCGGAAGGTCTCGATCTTTCCCGGCAGCATCGCCTGGAGGGTGCCTCGAAAACTGGCGATTTCGTTGACCCGCCGCGACGGCAGGGCCAGCGGCAGGTCGAGTTCGACCGCCGTGGCGTCGCTTTGCACCAGCGATTCGACCTCGACCTTGCGGTCGTCGACGCCCAGGGGCTGGCCGGCGTCGTCCCGGGCGGTGATGTCGGCCATGCGCTGCTTCAAGCCGATGGGCCGCAGTCGCGGTTCCCAGGTGACTTCGAGCGCCAGCCCCAGCGACCCGCCGGCCGAGCCGCGGAGTTCGCGGCTGGCGAAGATACGGACCGGCTCGAAGCGGAACGGGCCGCTGTAGCTGGCGTGGCTGCGCGGCGCTTGCCCGGGGCCCCGGGCCACCACGTTGATGCCCCGCTGTTGGCCGAAGGCATCAACCCCCACCCCGGCCCGATCCAGCACCTCGTCCAGCGCCTTCCAGAACGGCGCCTTGTCGAAATCGACCTTCAACTCCGGGTCGGTGAAGGGTTGGCCCCTTTCCTTGCGGACGTCGATAATCCGGTTGCCGCTCTGCTTCTCCCACTCCGCCAGAATCTTCGATAGCTTCATGCCGGGGCTGTGAAGCGTGATCCGCGAGGCCCGCGTCGCCGCCTCCGCCGCAAGCTGTTGCAACTTCTGACGAATGCGGGCCAACCGCTCCTTCACCTCGGCGGACGTGCTCTCGGTCGGCTCCGGCAGCAGGTCCAAGACCTCTGGCCCCTTGGCGATGAGCTTCTCTTCCGCCCGCTCGCGGTCGTCCTGCCGCGGGGCGTCGAGCCGGCGGACCAGCGTGCGGACCTCCGTCTTGAGGGCATCCCCAGCAGCGGCCGGCGCCTGGGCAGTCAACGCCGCCCCGATCAACAGCAAGGAAGCAATCATGGCTTTCTCCCCAATTATCGAACCGCCCGGTCCCCCTATTGTACTCGTTTTCCCGGCCGACAACTATTCGGGGGACTGTCCCGATTTTCGCGGCGCGGACGGCGTCGCCCCGCGAGCAGGCGTCTTCGCCGCGAAAATGGGACTGTCCCCGTTGCGCCGCCCAACGGCAAACGGTGTTCTAGACTTCAGTTAGGGGCCGGGGGCCAGGGACCAGGGGCCGGGGTCAGGGACCAGGGACCGGGGGCCAGGGGAAGACAGTCATGGTTTCGTCCTTCATCCTTCATCCTTTATCCTTCATCCTTCCTTTGGCCCTGCTGTTGGCATCCGCCCCGGCGCGGGCCGACGTGACGCCCTCATGGATGGTGCGGCTCACCCTCGGCAGCCAACAGATCGAGGGCGCGCCGCTGGCCTGGAGCCCGGCCGAGGTCCACCTGTTGGGCCGCGACGGGCGGCTCTGGACCTTCGATCCCGCGGCGGCGTCCGACTTCCAACAAACGTCCCGTCACTTCCAAAGCTACTCGGTTTCCCAACTCCGCGCCCTCATGCTGCGAGAGCTGGGCAGCGCGTACGAAGCGACCGGCACCAGCCACTACCTGGTGGTCCACCCCAGCGGCCAGGGCGACAAGTGGGCGGAGCGTTTTGAAGACCTTTACCGGGCCTTCGTCTATTACTTCTCCGTCCGCGGCCTGCACCCCAGCGAGCCGGTTTTCCCCCTGCTGGGAATCGTCTGCGAGAACCGCCAGGAATTCCTCCGCTACGCGGCCGGGCAGGGCGAGGCCGCCGGGGCCGGCGTGCTGGGGTTCTATTCTCCCCAGTCCAATCGCATCGCGCTGTACGACCAGGGGGCCCCGACCGCCGGCGGTTGGCAATCGACGGCCGGCGTGGTGATCCACGAAGCGACCCACCAGATGGCCTTCAACACGGGCATCCACAGCCGCTATGCTCCACCCCCACATTGGCTGGCCGAGGGGCTGGCCATGATGTTCGAGGCCCCGGGCGTGTACGACAGCTTCAACCATCCCCGGCTGAGCGACCGGATCCACCGCGACCGGCTGCGGCAATTCCGCCTCCTGGTTCCGCAGCACCGGCCCGAGGTGCTCCGGGACCTGGTCGGTTCCGACCGGCTTTTCGGCGTCAATCCGGGGGCGGCCTATGCGGAGTCTTGGGCGTTGAGTTTCTTCCTTGTGGAGACGAGTCCGCAGAAGTACATGCGATACCTGGCCAAGACGGCTGCCCGGGAGGCGTTTACGCCCTATGCGGCCGGGGAGCGGGAGGCCGACTTCACGGCCATCTTTGGCGACGACTGGCGGATGTTGGAGGCCCGGATGTTGCGTTTCCTGGAGGAGCTGGAAAATTAGTTGTGGTCTGGTGTGAATGGCACGCCAATTGCAATAGGACGATGGTGGCGTTCCTGGCGAAGGCATTTGGCTGCGGAATTGCGGGGCTGGAGCAGAGAAGAGGCGACAGACCGGGGCCGGCAACAAAGAGGCAAATGGCACCTTCGCGGTTATGGATAGGAACATCGGGAATTCTTAGCACTGGCGACACCCTCCGGAACAGGGAGATCAGGCAATCCCGATGGGGCTCGGAAGTCATGGCTCCCGAGCACACAGGCGAGTTGGGGATGCGAAGCCCGAGCGATCCCCAGCTCGCCTGTTCTATTTCGCTACAGCATTTTTGAACACTTGTTTCAAAATGCGGCACTGTCCTAACAGTGTGTTGCTGGCCATTTTCTAGCCCTCCGCCAACTTTTCCAAAAATTCTTCTACCGTCCACGGGTGGTCCGCGATTCCCGCTTTCACGGCCTGCGTGGTCTTGAGTGTCATGTGGACCCGGCAGAAGTTGTAGTACAGGAACCAGAGGGCCAGGTGGTATTCGTGGTTCTCCCACTTCTTGCTGTGGGCATTGGTCAACCGGGTCATGCGGCGGACCGCCATGCGGATCGACAGGTTTTCACGCTCGATATGGGACGTGCAGACCTTGCCCATGTCGGGGAAGCCGCAGACCGATTTGACGTGGACGCCGCTTATCTCGGCCGGGGAGTACCGGCCCGGGGTGCCGGTCGGTTGGTTCCCGTATTCCTTGATTAGCGCGGGGATTAGGGATTGGCGATTGGGGATTAGGGAGCCAGGTTCCGCGCGGGCGGCCACCCACCGGCTAATCTTCGACGATCACGGCGGGCAGCCATTTGCGGACCGAATTGACGGCAAACAGCTTGCCAGCCCGCCGCAGGTCTTCGAGGGTCACGATCTCCTCGGCGATCTGGCCCGTCTCCAGCAAGTGGGCGCGGAAAGTGCCCGGCAGCAGGCCGCACTCCAGCGGCGGAGTCACGAGCCGTCCCCGCTTCTCGACCACGAGATTGGCGATGGTCGTTTCGGTGGCCTGTCCGTGGTCGTTCCAGAGCACGAAGTCGTCGCCATCGCCGTCGGCCGGACAGGCTGCCTCGTAAACGGCCCGCCAGGTCGTCTTGTGGTAGAGGAAGACGTTGCGGGCATCGACGGGCCGCTCGGCCAGCCGCAGCTTCCAGACGCCGGCCGTCGGCGACACGGGCAGCGGCGTCGATTCCACCGTAACGTTTCCCTGCCGGCCGACGCGGAGGCGGACGCGCTGGGGGCCGCCGGGGAGACCGGCGGCCAGTTCGTCCAAGCGTCGCCGCACCTCGGTCGGCTGGAAGGCGAAATCGAAGTACTCGGCCGAGTCCGCCAGCCGCCGGAGGTGGCGTTCCAGGAGGAAATAGCTGCCATCGCCTTCATAGAGCATGGTTTCCAGCAGTTCAAACGGCGGGACTTCCGTCGTCAGCACGGCGGTCTTCGTCTGGCACTCGGCATACTCGCCCGCAGGGTCCGAGTCCCAGACGATGCCGCCGCCGACGCCGTACTCCGCCTCGCCGGCCGCGCGGTCGATGGCCACCGTGCGGATGGCCACGTTGAACTGGCCTTGCCGCCCCGGGGAGAGATAGCCGATGCAGCCGGTGTAGACGCCGCGGGCATCGGCTTCCAACTCGCGGATGATCTCCATGGTGCGGATCTTCGGCGCCCCGGTGATCGACGCCGGAGGAAAGAGCGCCCGCATGATATCGACCACCGCCAGGGAGCTGCGGGCGGTCACGGTCGAGGTCATTTGCAGCACGGTGGGGTATTTTTCCACGTCGAAGGCGGAGGCCACCTGAACGCTGCCCCGTTGGGCGATGCGCCCCAGGTCGTTGCGCATCATGTCGACGATCATGGCGTTTTCCGCCCGCTCTTTCGGCGACGCGGCCAGCGCCCGCTGCCGCCGGCGATCCTCCTGGCTGCTTAGGCCGCGCGGCGAGGTCCCCTTCATCGGCCGGGCCGTCAGCACGTCGCCGTCGAGGCGGAAGAACAGCTCGGGCGAGGCCGAGCAGATGACGTGCCGGCCGGTATCGACATAGGCCCCGTAGCCGGCGCGCTGGGCCGCCGTGAGGCGCTGAAAGAGCCCCCGCGGATCGCCCCGGAACGAGGCCCGCAGGCGGAAGGTGAAATTCACCTGATAGGTGTGCCCGCGTGCGATATAGTCCTTGATGCGGTCGACGGCCTGGTGGTGCTTGGCGGGTGTAATCGATGCCTGCCAGGGCCCGATGGAAAAGTCGCCGGCCTCCAGCGCGGCCGTGCCGTCTTGCCTGCGCAGTTCGCGGAAGAGGCCGAACCACAGAAGCGGCAGCGGGCCGCCGGAATGGGTGCGGCAGGCCTGGTCCATGGCCGGGGCCGCTTCGTAGCTGAGGAACCCCGCGGCATGGAGCCCGTCCCGGACGGCCTCTTCCACGGCCGCGAGCTTGGCAAGGACTTCGGCCGGTTGCTGGGCCTCCAGCACGCCCACCAGGCCGCTGCCGACCAGCAAGGTCGGCGGCGCGGGATCGCGATACTGGCAGAAGAGGACGTGTGCGGGAGTTTCCATCTTGCCTTTGCCGCAACCAGGGACTGGAGCCCGGCACTGTCCCTTTCCAGCGCCGGTGAGCCCCGGGCGTGAGCCCGGGGATGACGTCAATGCTACGCGTCGCGATGGTTATCCCAGCGCTATCCCCGGGCTGACGCCCGGGGCTCAAAAGATCCACGGTTTGCGGTAGGTCCGCCGGAACAGGGCCATGGCGGCCGGGTTGTCGATGATCTCGTCGGTCTGGGGATCGATGTGCAGCTTCTGACCGCCGGTGCGGAGGCTGATGTTGGCGTAATGCACCAACAGGGCGCTGAGATGCCCCTCCTGGGCGTCGGCATGGGTCGGCTGGCGGCTGCGGAGGCATTGCACGAAGTTCTCCTGGTGCGGCAGGTCGGGCGGCTGGCCATAGGCCCGATCGATCAGCGTGGGTTGCTCCCGCCGCGGCCGGGCAAAGACCTGCCAGCCGGCGCCGTGGGCGCCGATCAGCATCACGCCTTCGCTGCCGTAAATCTCGATCCGCGTGCCGCATTGCGGCCAGTAGGGAAACGTCTCGCCGTTGCGCACGGTGGGCGAAACCCCGAGCATGTAGGGCGTGTAGAGCGTCAGCTCGAAGCTCATCACCAGCTTGTCGAACTCGTAGACGGCCGCCAGCGTGTCGGGGGTCTCGTTGCCGCCGCGACTGTCGAAGCGCCCGCCGCTGGCATAGACCGAGCGGGGATGCCCCAGGCCGCAGAGCCAGCGGGCGAGGTCCAACTGGTGGACACCCCCGACGGCCATGTCTCCGCCCGAATAGCGCCACCAACCGTGCCAGTTGTTGTGGAAGTTGACGTTGTAGGGGGCGGCCGGGGCGGGGCCGTTCCACATCTCCCAATCGAGCCCCTTGGGGGGCCTGCTGTCGGGCTTGAGGGGAAAATTGCTCTGCCCCTTCTGATCGAGGACGCGGCAGAAGTGGATCGTTCCCAGCTTCCCCTCGGCCAGGTACTTCTTGGCGCTTTGGGCGTAGGGGGCGCTGCGGCTTTCATGGCCGGTCTGCACGATCCGCCCGTGCTTCCGCGCCGTCTCGACCAGCTTGCGGCCTTCCCAGCAATTGTGCCCCAGCGGCGACTCGACGTACACGTCCTTGCCCGCCTCGCAGGCCCAAACTGCCGCCAGGGCGTGCCAATGGTCGGGGGTGGCGATGACCACGGCGTCGACCGAGGCGTCGTCCAGGGCCTTGCGGAAGTCGCCCAGGCAGCGGGGCGCGTGACCCTTTTCCAGCGTCGCCAGGCTGCTGCTCCGCGAGGGCAACAGGCTGGCGTCAACGTCGCACAGGCAGACCACCCGGCAGTCGGGCCGCTGGGCGAAGGCCGCCGCCAGCGTGGTGCCGCGGCCGCGGACTCCCACCACCGCCAGGCCGATCCGCTCGTTGGACGCCGCCGACCGCACCGACTCGGCTCGGGAAAGGACCGTCACTCCGGCCGCCACGGCCAGGCCGGCGCGCGGCGAGCGCCGCAAAAATTCTCGACGATTCATCCTACCCCTTTCAACCAGGCGTGAAACTCTGTGACAGTTCTTGTCAACGGCTGCGGGCGATTGCGCCGTCGTTGCAGGCTGCAAGACGGCCCCTGTCGGCGGGAACAATGATCGAGGCTGGACTATAGTCTGCTCGCTGGAAGCCCCCGCCGTCAAGGGCGTCGCTATCCTTTTGACCCGCCAGGTCGTATCATCTAACGTAATCTCGCGGAACTGGAACGGCGTCAACGGCTGTAGGGTGGGTCGACGGGCACCGACGCGAAGCGTTGGTCGGCGAGACCCACCAGGAACCAGTTAAGGGCCGGGCCAGGGTTGGTGGGGCTCGCTGCGCTCGACCCACCCTACCACGGACAAGCCAGCAATGACCCTCAGGTAAATAATGCACGTTTTCGCCAGACGATCCCCCTTCGCCCGGGCCGGGACGGCGCCCGCTTGGCCGGTCCTGCTCAAGGCGGCGATTCTCGCCATCCTGGCGCTGGCGGCGGCCCCCGCGGCGCGGGCAGGCGGGGGCCCCGAAAACCTCCTCCTGGTGGTCAACCCCCAAAGCCACGCCTCGCTGACCATCGCCAACCACTACGTGCACCTCCGCCATGTCCCTTCCGCCAACGTCATCTATGTGCCTTGGGACCCCAAGGAGGACACCACCGATATCGCTACCTTTCGGCAGCGGATCCTCAAGCCGGTGATGGAGGCAGCCCGCAGCCGCCCCAACCAGATCGATTACGTCGTCTATTCCAGCGATTTTCCCTGGGGAATCCGCCTCGACGAGGACCGCAAGAAATTCGAGTCGGACATCGCCAAGGCCATCCAGGGCGAAGCGGAAAAGGCGGGCAAAACCCCCGGCGACGGCTTCTCCAAGTGGCTCAAGATCTTCACTCCCGTCGGCTCGATCAACGGCCTGACGTACCTGTGGGAGCCGGTCTTGCCGGGCGCTCCCGGCTACTTGAGTCTGCGCTGCAACTTCTACGTGCCGCCGGCGGCCGGCCCGACGCGGGCCTTCCGCAGCAGCCTGCATTTCAGCACCGACGGCAAAGTGGTCCCTAGCGGCGGAGTCCAGTACATGCTCTCCGTCATGCTGGGCGTGACCTGCGGCCGCGGCAATTCCGTCGCCGAAGTCCTCGACTATCTTCGTCGCAGCGCCGCCGCCGACGGCGCCCGTCCCAAGGGCACCATCTATTATTGCCGCAACGACGACACCCGCTCCCGGGCCCGCGACCGCGGCTTTCCCCGCGCCGTCCGCGCGCTCCAGGGCCTGGGCGTCAACGCCGAGATCATCGAAGGCACGCTCCCCTCGCGCCGCCGACGTGCAAGGGGCCATGATCGGCGCCGCCTCCTTCGATTGGAAGGCCTGCGGCAGCACGATCCGCCCCGGGGCCATCTGCGAACACTTCACCAGCTTCGGCGGCATCATGACCGCGGGGGCGGGCCAGACGCCGCTGTCGGTATTTCTCCGCTACGGGGCCGCCGGCGCCAGCGGCACCGTCACCGAACCGCTGGCCATCGCGGCGAAGTTTCCCGACCCCATGATCCAAGTCCATTACGCCCGCGGTTGCACCTTGGCCGAGGCCTTCTACCAGTCGGTCTGGGGCCCGTACCAGTTGCTCATCGTGGGCGACCCGCTCTGCCGGCCTTGGGCCAACATCGCCCGCGTAACCGTCGCCGGCATGCGGTCGGAGGCCACGGTCCACGGCCTGTTGGCGCTCACGCCCGCCGCCACCTTTCCCGTCAAGGCGGCCGTCGAGCGGTTTGAATTGTTCGTCGACGGTCTGCGGATAGAGACTTGCCGGCCGGGGGCGACGCTGCAACTGGATACCGCCTTGCTGCCCGACGGCTATCACGAACTCCGCGTGGTGGCCGTCGAGGCGGGGCCCATCCAGTCCCAGGGGCGCTGCATCCTCCCCGTCGTCACCGCCAATCACGCCCGCAGCGTCGAGGTCTCGCCGCTGCCGCGGGCCATCCGCTCGGGCCAGCCGCTGCGGATTGCCGCCAAGGCCCCGGGCTGCACGGTCATCGCCGTGTTTCAAGGGAACCGGCTGCTGGGCAAGATTGCCGGCCCACAAGGCCGCGTCGACATCGACACGGCCGCGCTGGGCGACGGACCGGTGCGGCTGCGGGTGATCGGCCTGGGCGGGGCGCCGCGAAACAACGTCGCGGCCCGGCCCCTGGATGTGGAAATCGAAGCGAAAGAGTGACGGCGTAATTCCCGCCCCCCAAGCCCACCGGCTGTGTCCGGTGGGACCTGAAGCGGCAAGCGACGCCGTTCCCACCGGTCGCAGCCGGTGGGCTTGGGGAGCAGGAACCAGGCATTCGAGTGCCATATCGCAACGTGCGGGCATCAAGTACACTGAGCGGCATGAACGACCACTGGATGCGATTGGCGCTGGAAGAGGCCGAGCTGGCCATGGACGAAGGCGAAGTGCCCATCGGCGCGGTGATCGTGCATGACGGCCGCGTGATCGCCCGGGCGCACGACCAGCGCGAGCAACTCCGCGATCCGACGGCACACGCGGAGATGATCGCACTGACGCAGGCCGCCGCGGCGCGGGGTTCGTGGCGCCTGGACGGCTGCCTGCTGTGCGTGACGCTGGAGCCGTGTCCGATGTGCGCCGGCGCGATCGTGCAGGCCCGCGTGCCCCTGGTGGTCTATGGGGCCGCGGATCCGAAGGCCGGGGCGGTCGAGAGCCTCTATCGCCTCTTGGACGACGAGCGCTTGAACCATCGCTGCGAGGTGATTGCCGGCGTGCTGGCCGCGCCCTGCGGCCAGATCTTGAGCCGTTTTTTCCGGCAGCAGCGTCAGGCGGGGAAGAAGTGACGGGCCGGTGCTGTGGCGAGTTGCCACGACCTGACGGGGGTGCGACAATTCCGCGCCAAAAAGTTGCTTCGGCGGCGGCTTTCAAGCTATAATAGACGGCAGGGGAGTGAGTGGCCGCAGGAAGCCGAAAACTCGGCTGAAATTGGCGGCCACAAACTGCCGATAGTGGAAGTGACCGAGCGGCAGCGGCCCAGCGGCCGGCTGTCCGCTCACTTGGTACGAGGCCTCTCGCGAGTTATTCCGACGGAGGTGCCAACCCATTAGCGTGAGCCGGGGTCATCCATGTGGCTTGTGCAGTAGCACGCCCGACCCCCGCTTGTCTCGCAGCGACGCATCCAGTCGCAATCGGCGAGAGGCCTTGCTTACAAAGCCGCCGCTTCGTGTCGCACGAGGCGGCGGCTGTTTTTCTTGAGTGAGCGATCCCGGGGGACCGTCCTCCCCGGCCCCTGGCCCCTCGGCCTGCTACTTTGCCGCCGTGGCTGCGGGCTTGGGCTCGAGGAAGCGCAGACCACGGACCAAGCGCTCGCCGGCCTTGTCGAAGGCGTCCAGGTTCTGCTCCTTGACGGTGAACACCAGGGAGACCTGCCGCCCGTAGCGGTCGGCCACCAGGTAATAATGCCATCGGAACGGCAAGTCGCCGACCTCGCCCTTGACCACGACCCGGTAGACCCGATCGTTCGTCTCGCTGGGAAATTGGGAGGCGTCGACGAACTCGCCGAAGTTCTTGTCCAGGGCGTGCCGCACCTCCTCTTGGAACCGCTCCAACGTCGGCAACCGCTCCGGTGCGACCTTCGGCAGCGAGGAGACGTTGCACTGCGCCACGTTCACGCCGTCGGCCAGCATCCGCAACGCCGCCAGATCGCGGTGGCTGTCCACGAGATACCAGCAGCGATCGTGCGTCAGTCGCCAAGCGGCCTCGGAGGGCTGACAGAGCAACCGGCACAACTCCGCCGCCGGCTTTACCGGCACCTCGGCAAGCGCCTTCGGAGTGAGCCACTCCGACTGGCCTCGCGGCGAGATGCTGATGTTCAACGTGGTGAGGACGTCCAGCCCGGGCTCCACGGCGCTGATGTCCCGCTTGTCGTCGATGAGCATGGCAAGCCAATCGATGCGGTTGCTCTTGCGGTCGAAGCGGCACTTCGCCTTGATCTCGTGCTGACAAGGCACGCCGTGGACGGTCCCCGACAGGCGGCCGGCGATCTCGATTCTCGCCCGCGCGGGCGTCACCTCCTTGAGCACGCACTCCACGTCGCTGCGGCGGACCTCGTCGAGTTGGAGAATCTTCTGCAGGTCCTTGTCGGCCGGCCTCCATTTTTGGCCGACCGCGACGGGCCGCTCGGGCAAGAGGCAGTCCAACAGCAGGGTGTTGTCCGAAAGGTCGATCAGGTCCAACTCATCGCTGGTGAGCGTGCCCCGCGGCGAAAAGAGGGTGCACTTGTCGGCCTCAACGTCCACGCCGATCAGCCGCCGCTCGGGCCGCAGCGTCTGCTGGTCCCCCTTGTCGCCGACTTTGAAGACCACATGGGCGTTGTCGTAGTAGCGGACCGAACGGGAGTGTCCGCCGGGCGTGGCGGCCAACTCGAGGGTCTTTTCGTCGTAGCTGAGATTGGCCAATCCGCTCAAGGTCGCGCGATGCACGCCTTCTTCCGCCCGCTCCAGCCGGTCGCCGGCGACCTTGACGACGATCACCACGCGATCGAGTTGCCCCGGCTGGCGGCCGCTTTGGATCAGGTAGGTTGCGGGGGCGTCTTTAGCCCGCATTGAGGGGGCCCAGAGCAACACGGCCAAAAGGGCCGCGGAACCGACTAGGGGAGCAGGGTTTTTCATATTACAGGCACGGCCGACGGGGCCGTGACGTGGGGTGAAGGCCCCGAGAGGAAACAACATTCATAGATAGTCGCTAGATCGACTGGCGATCCCGGCGAAGTTGACAGGAAAGGGCTGTTTGCCGAACCGCGTGGGGCCGGCGAAAAGCCGCGCAATCTACGCAAGGCAGGAAAACGGCGTCCTCTCTGCAAAGCAGCGTCGCTGGGTATCGCCCGCGTGAGCCCGGTACAGGAGGGCGGGGGATGCCAATGCGACGGGAAAACGCCCGTGCCGGCGAACTTTGTTTGGACCTCGGGGCACTTTATTTACGTAGTAGGGTGGGTCGAGCGCAGCGAGCCCCACCAAAATCCGCGAGGAACCAGTGGTGGGGCTCGCTGCGCTCGACCCACCCTACAGATTTCCGACCATCCGGGACACAATCTGCGTACAAGAAAGTGGAGTGTCGCATGGGAGTGACAGGCTGGATTGCGTTTGGGGTGGTTTTCCCACGCCAGGGCCTTTGTGCTTTCCATTATTGTGGTTGAATTCAAATAGACCATTGGAGGTAGCCTTGGGGGCGCGGGGTGATGGGGGGCGGGATATTTTTAGCAATTATAGTTGTTGAAAACCCGCGGTGTGTGTATATATTAAGGTGCTGGATCTATTTTCGCCGGCCAGGGACGGCCGGCCCATGGTGGACCAGGAGAGAGGAAAGGCCGGCCGACGCGCGGCCGGCCTTTCCCGCCGCTCGGCAAGCGAAAGGAGCGTCCCATGCATACCGATTACATGAATCCAGCGCTGCGAGAGTTGCGGGACCAGCAGGTGCGGTTTGCGCCGCGGGAGAAGAAGCTCGAACAGGTTTCGCAGGCGGAGAAGTTGCTCGGCGAACTCGACGCGGGGCGGACCTATACCTACGAATATCTTTGTTTCCGCATCACCAATTACCGCCCCGGCGCCTATCCCGACCTGAAGCTGTCGGGACGTGAAGCGGTTCACGATTTGCGGCTCTTCGTCGAGGACGTCTCGGATGCCGCCAACGTGCCGGCGGAGGTGGTCGGAGAACGCGTGTTGACGGTGGAGGAGCTGGCCAATCGCTTCCGCGTGTCGACGAAGACGATCTCGCGCTGGCGGCGCTTGGGGTTGGTGAGCCGGCGGTTCGTCATGGACGGCCGCAAGCGGGTGGGTTTCCTGGAGAGACTCGGTGGACCGCTTCGTGGAGCGGAACTCGGAGCGGGTGCGCCGCGGCGGCAGCTTCAGCCAGTTGAGCCAACGGGAGCGGACCGCCATTATCCGCCGCGCCCAGCGCCTGGCCCGCGCCGGCGGTTGCCCCGCCGAAGTCACCCGGCGGCTGGCGCGGAAGACCGGCCGCAGCCCCGAGACCATCCGTTATACGCTGAAGCAGTTCGACCAGGACCACCCCGAGTTGGCCATTTTCCCCGACAATCACGGGCCGTTGCGGCCGGAGACGAGGCGGAAGATCTACCAGCAGTACCATCGCGGCGAGTCGGTGGACGCCTTGGCGAAGCGTTTCTGCCGCACGCGGGCGAGCATCTACCGCATCATCGCCGAGACGCGCGCCGCGCGGATCTTCGAGCTGCCGTTGGACTACATCCCCAACGACCAGTTCGCCAAGGTGCTGCGGCGGCCGAAGTTGGAGCGGAAGGTGCTCGGTCCGATGCCGGCCAACGAAGAGCCGCTGAAGAAGACGCGGCTCCCCAGCGGGTTGCCCCCCTACCTGGCGAGCCTCTACGAGGTGCCGCTGTTGACCCGCGCCCAGGAGGCCCACCTCTTCCGCAAAATGAACTATCTCAAGTACAAGGCCAGCAAGCTCCGCGGCCGGCTCGATCGCAGCCAGCCCAAGAGCAGCCTGATGGACCTGATCGACAAGCACTACGACGAGGCGGTGGCCACCAAGAACCAAATTCTGCGGGCCAATCTCCGCCTGGTGGTCTCCATCGCCAAGCGGCACGTCGGACCGGCGGAGAACTTCTTCGAGCTGGTCAGCGACGGCAACATGTCGTTGATGCGGGCGGTGGAGAAGTTCGATTTCGCCCGCGGCTACAAGTTCAGCACCTACGCCAGTTGGGCGATTATGAAAAACTTCGCCCGCACCATCCCCGACGAGCACCGTCACCGCGATCGTTTCCGCACCAGCCAGGCGGAGATGTTCGCCGCCACCGAGGATGAACGTTCCGATCTGTTCGAGCAGGAGTCGTCGCAGACGCAGCGTGCTTCCCAGGTGGAAAAAATTCTGGATGCGCTTGACGAGCGGGAACAGAGGATTATCATTAAGCGGTTCGGCTTGCAACGGGGGCAGGAGCCCCTGACGCTGAAGCAGGTGGGTGCGGAACTGGGGGTGACGAAAGAGCGGATCCGGCAAATTGAGGCCCGGGCTCTGAGTAAGCTGCGCAAAGTGGTGGAGGAAGAGAAGATCGAGTTTACCGGCTGATTTGCCGATGGGACCAGGATGCGTGGGCGGCGTAAGACCGTGCGGGCGGGAGGTTGCGGCTTCCGGCCCCTGCGGTCTTTGAATTTTAAGCGGGGTTGGCCACGTTGAATCGGGGTTGCCAGGCTTAATCGGGATTGTCAGGCTTAATCGGGATTGTCAGGGGTTGCCCGGTTCTGGTATGATTTGTGCGGGGCTCGTCCGCAGGGGGGCATCGTGGCGGCGACGGAGAGGTCGCGGAAGCCGTAGCGATGGGTAGGTCAACTCCCTCTGAACGGGTAGATCGCGACGGTTTTTCATTCTCGGTGTCTCTCCGGCCTGATTTGTTCCTTCCCACCCTTGCGTCGCCCGGGAGATCGACTATATTAAGAGGTTCGCGTGTGCAGGCTCGACCGGCTAGCGTAGCTCAATCGGCAGAGCAGTTGATTTGTAATCAACAGGTTGTGGGTTCAAGTCCCTCCGCTAGCTCGTCAAGGAAACCCCTGGCGACGATGCTTGGCTGCCGGGCCGCCGACGTGCGGATCGTCGCAGACGGCCAGAGAGTCTCGGGCTGTCCGGTCGCCGGCGGGAGGCGGGAGCGAAAGTAAAGGGGGGTTTCCCGAGTGGTCAAAGGGGTCAGACTGTAAATCTGATGGCAATGCCTTCGCAGGTTCAAATCCTGCACCCCCCAGTACAAGTGAAGCAGGAATTTGACATTGCGGGTGTAGCTCAACGGTAGAGCCATAGCCTTCCAAGCTATTCACGAGGGTTCGACTCCCTTCACCCGCTTTGCCGGGCAAGGGGGGAAGGGGGTTCGTGGGCGAGACCTGTTGCGGAAGAGGCGCCGGAGGGCAACAACAACTTCAGCGAGGAGATCAAGGCGATTCGCGGTGAGCGAGCCACGGCATTCGGCTGCTGTAGCTCAGTTGGTAGAGCGCGTCCTTGGTAAGGACGAGGTCAAGGGTCCAACTCCCTTCAGCAGCTCTTCTGCCGGCCGCTCCGATAGGTGCATGTTTCGGTCCAGTTCCATCTCAAAATAGCCGCTCAAGCAACGCAGGGAGAAAGAATGGCGAAGGAAGTATTTCAACGAACCAAGCCCCACGTCAACGTGGGCACGATCGGCCACATCGACCACGGCAAGACGACCCTCACGGGCGCCATCCTGGCCGTCCAGGGGGCCAAGGGACTGGCCAAGGCCAAGTCCTATGCGGACATCGCCAAGGGCGGCACCGTCCGCGACGCCACCAAGACGGTGACCATTGCCGTGTCCCACGTCGAGTATCAAACCGCCAATCGGCATTATGCCCACATCGACTGTCCGGGCCACGCCGACTTCATCAAGAACATGATCACCGGGGCGGCCCAGATGGACGGCGCCATCCTGGTCGTTTCGGCCGCCGACGGCCCCATGCCCCAGACCCGCGAGCACGTCTTGCTGGCCCGGCAGGTGAACGTGCCGGCCCTGGTCGTGTTTCTCAACAAGGTCAACCTGGTCGACGACGCGGAATTGTTGGAGTTGGTCGAGTTGGAGCTGCGCGAGTTGCTCACGCACTACGGCTTCCCCGGCGACGAGATCCCCATCATCCGCGGCGACTCGCTGTCGGCCTACAACGACCCGACCAATCCGGAAAAGATCAAGTGCATCCAGGAGTTGATGGACGCCATCGACAGCTACATCCCGCAACCGCAGCGCGAAGTCGACAAGCCGTTCCTGATGGCCGTCGAGGACGTGTTTTCCATCGAAGGCCGCGGCACCGTAGCCACCGGCCGTATCGAGCGCGGCCTGGTCAAGGTGGGCGACGAAGTCGAGGTGGTGGGCTTTTCCCCGGACTCGCGGAAGACGGTTTGCACGGGCGTGGAGATGTTCAACAAGACGCTGGACAGCGGACAGGCCGGCGACAACGTGGGCTGCCTGCTGCGCGGCATCAAGCGTGAAGAGATCGAGCGCGGCCAGGTGCTGGCCAAGCCCGGCTCGATCACGCCCCACACCAACTTCGAGGCGGAGGTCTACGTCCTCTCCAAGGAAGAAGGCGGCCGGCACACGCCGTTCTTCAGCGGCTACCGCCCGCAGTTCTACTTCCGCACCACCAACGTCACCGGCTCGGCCAACCTGCTGGGCGACGCGGAGATGTGCATGCCGGGCGACAACGTCCGCCTCAGCGTGGAACTGATCTCGCCGATCGCCATGGACGTCAACGTCCGCTTCGCCATCCGCGAGGGCGGCCGCACCGTCGGCTCCGGCGTGGTTACCAAGATCATCAAGTAAACGGCTTCGCGGCCATAGGGGTGTAGCTCAATTGGTAGAGCACTGGTCTCCAAAACCAGCGGTTGGGAGTTCGAGCCCCCCCGCCCCTGCCATTGACTTCAACAGGAGAGATTCATTCCGGTGAGCGGGTTTCTTCAGGAAATGATCCGGGTGGGCCTGTACAAACGCAGCCAGGGTCGCATCACCCGGCAGATCACCTTCGCCGCCCTGGCGATCGGGGTCGCCGTCGGCATGTACCGGCTGAGCGAAAGCCTCATGGGCGTTACCCTCGCCTTCCGCTTCGGCCTGTCGGAGGCGGCGTTCTCGCACGCCCTCCGCTTCGGCGTGCCCGGGGTGCTGTTGTTGATCGGCTGGTGGGTCTCCTACCGCGTCGTCAACCTCCCCAGCTTCGCCGATTTCCTCATCGCCGTTGAAGCCGAAATGAACAAGGTCTCCTGGCCGGCCCGGGGCGAATTGTTCCGGGCGTCGGCGGTGGTGCTGGTGGTGATCATCTCGATGGCCATTTTGCTCCTTCTGCTTGACGTGTTTTGGCAGCGCATCCTGCATCTGTTGGGGATTTAGGACCGTTGCCGTGAGAACCGCGCATTGGTGGATTTGAAAACCGTTGCTGTGAGGATCGCGTGACCGACCAGCCGAACAATGAGAGCGATTTGCCCCGCGATTTGCCGCAAGGCGATGCGCCGCAGGACGCGCCGGCGGAAGCGGGCCAAAGTCCCGAGCCGACGGTGGCAGCCCCCGTCACGGCCGAGGCTGCGCCCCCGCCGGTCGAGCCCTCGCTTTCCGCCGAACCGCCGGCGGCGACGCCCGAACCGCCGCCGGTGACGGTCGAAACACCGCCCGTGGCGGTCGAGATACCCGTGGCGGTCGAGATACCAAGGGCGGTCGAAATACCGACGGCCGTCGAGATACCGAAGGCGGTCGAGATACCAACGGCGGTGGAAATACCAGCCGTGGTCGAGATACCGGCGGCGGTCGAGATGCCAACGGCGGTCGAAACGCCGCCAGCGGCGGTTGAGGCGCCGGCAGCGGTCGAAACGCCGGCAGCGGCGGTGGAAACGCCGGCGGCGGCTGAAGAACCCAAGGCGGAGCCGAAATCAGAAAAGATGGACTGGTACATCCTCAAGGTGCAGAGCAACCGCGAGGAGTCCATCCGCGAGGGCCTGTTGCGGCGGGTGGCGATCGCCGGCCTGCAACGGTTCTTCGGCGACGTGATCGTGCCCACGGAGAAGGTTACCGAGTTCAAGGGGGGGAAGAAGCGGGTCATCAAGCGCAAGCTCTATCCCGGTTACCTCGTCGTGCACATGGAGATCAACGAGGACACCTGGTACTTGGTCCGCGAGACGCCGGGGATCGGCGATTTCACCGGGGCCACGGCGCGGTCGGCCACCGCCCAGGAGTTGAAGGCCACGCCGATGCTTCCCCACGAAGTCGCCCGCATCGTCGCCAAGCAAGAGGAAAAAAGCGAGAAAGCGCCGAAGTTGAAGATCGGTTTCAGCACCGGCGAACGGGTGAAAATCAACGAAGGGACCTTCGAGAACTTCGAGGGCGAAGTGGAAACCATCGACGAGACGAGCGGCCGCGTGACGGTGATGATCAACATCTTCGGCCGCTCCACGCCCGTCGAGTTGGAGTATTGGCAGATCGAGACCGTGTGAGGGAGAGGGATTTAGGGATTGGGGATTTAGGGATTTAGGGATTTAGGGATTTAGGGATTGGAAAAGCCCCCGGACTGCGTCCGGGGGATGAGGATACCAAGCGGAAATCACCATGGCAAAACAGTTGGTCGGCGAAGTCAAGTTTCAGGTCCCTGGCGGCCAGGCGACCCCGGCTCCTCCGGTGGGCACGGCCTTGGGCCGCTACGGCATCAACCTCGGCCAGTTCGTCTCGCAGTTCAACGACCGCACGAAGGACGCCGGGGGCATGCCCATCCCGGTGGTGGTCCGGGTCTACAATGACCGCACGTTTGAATTCGTCACCAAGAGCCCGCCGGCGGCGGCGCTGCTGAAGCAGGCGGCCGGCATCGCCAAGGGCTCGGGCGTGCCGAACAAGGAGAAGGTCGGCAAGGTGTCGGTGGCGCAGATCGACGAGATCTGCAAGACGAAGGCGGCCGACCTCAACGCCCGCGATCCGGAGCACGCCCGGCACATGGTCGAAGGGACGGCGCGGAGCATGGGACTCGAAGTAGTTGATTAGGGATTGGGGATTAGGGATTAGGAAAGTGGGTTTTCAGCTCCCGGAGGGACGGGGGAGTTTGTAGGAGGCGACTAGAACTCGCCGCTGGGACTACAGAAAGACGAATCATGGTCAAACTAAGCAAACGCATAAAGGCCCTGCTGGAGAAGACGCCGGACACGAAGACGCCCCGGCCGCTGGCGGAGGCGGTGTCGGTGTTGAAGACGTTCAACACCACGAAGTTCGATCAGACGGTCGAGATCGTGATGCGGCTGGGAATCGATCCCAAGCAGGCCGACCAGTTGGTGCGGGGCTCGATCGTGCTGCCGCACGGCATCGGGCGGACGCTCCGCGCGATCGTGTTCGCCAAGGGGGACAAGATCGAGGAGGCGAAGGCCGCCGGCGCCGACGAAGTGGGCGGCCCCGAACTGGCCGAACGCATCAAGAACGGCTGGACCGACTTCAACGTCTGCATTGCCGCGCCGGACATGATGGGCGTGGTCGGCCCGCTGGGCAAGGTGCTGGGCCCCCGCGGCCTGATGCCCTCGCCGCGGGCCGGCACGGTGACCCCCGACGTGGGTAAGGTGGTGCGGGAATACAAGGCGGGCAAGGTCGAGTTCCGCAACGATGCCGGCGGCAATGTCCACGCCGTGGTGGGCAAGATCAGCTTCGACGCCGCGAAGTTGACCGAGAATATCGCCGCCTTTATGCAGCATGTCATCAACTTGAAACCGGCGTCGGTGCGGGGACAATACATCAAGGGGATTTCCATCAGCGCCACGATGAGCCCCGGCGTCCGGGTCCAGGCCCCTTGAGCGGAGTGGTTTAGGTCATGAGCAAGTTTGTCAAGAATCTGATCTCCGGTCACCTCCGCAACCGCTTGGAGGGCGTCCACGACGCGCTGCTGGTGAATGTGGTGGGGATGGACGCCAATACCAATCACCGGCTCCGCAACGAGCTGGCCGGCAAGCACATCCACCTGCTGGTGGTGAACAACAGCCTGGCGGACCTCGCCGTGACGGGCACTCCGCTGGAGGGGCTCTTGGCGGGCGTCGCCGGCAGCGCGGCCATCTGCTGGGGCGGCGAAGACATCGTCGGACTGGCCAAGGAAATCACCAAGCTGATCCGCAGCGACAAGTACAAGCCCTTGGAAGCCCGCGGCGGCGTGATGGACGGCGAGCAGCTCACCGCCCCGCAGGTGGTCGCGGTCAGCAAGTGGCCCAGCCGCAGCGAGCAGTTGAGCTTGTTGATGGGCCAGGTCCTCAGCCCCGGCGCCAACCTGGTGAGCCAGTTGACCGCCGCCGCCGGCGCCCTGGCCAGCCAGATCGAGCAAAAGGGGAAGCAGGAGGAAGCTGCTCCCGAGGGAACACCCCAAGCGTGAAGGCAGGGATGATCATTAACCGTCTAACGTAACGTTGTTGTCGGCGGGCCGCCGCGGTGCGCAGGCCCGCTCCGGCGACGCCAAGGTGAGAAAGGACTGATTTGCGATGGCGAGCGTTGAAGCACCCCGCACTTTTTCCCCGTTGTCCCAGGAACTGGGCGAGAAGATTGCGGGCTTGACTCTGAAAGAGGCCAAGGAACTGAGCGATTACCTGGAACACGTGCACGGCATCAAGCCGGCGGCCGGGGGGGCGGTGATGATGGCGGCCCCCAGCGACGGCCCGGTGGCCGCGGCGCCGGCGGAGAAGACCGAGTTCAACGTGGTCGTGGAGGCCTACGGCGACGGCAAGAAGATCGGCGTGATCAAGGTCGTCCGCGCCGCCACCAGCTTGGGCTTGAAAGAGGCCAAGGACCTGGTCGAGGCCGTGCCGGCCAAGGTCAAGGAGGGCCTGTCCAAGGCGGACGCCGAAAAACTCAAGAAAGAATTGGAAGAGGCCGGCGCTACCGTTTCCATCAAGTAGCGTCCGACAAACCGCAGATCCTATTTTCTCCCCCAAGGACCTCCTTGACCCAGGGAGGACCAAAGTCTTGCGCGGGCAGAAGCGGCTCGATCTATTTGGTATCTGGCAACTCCCGGCGGCCCGGTCGCGCCCGGCCCGCGCGCCGCAAGGACTGGTCCTTGTGCCCGGTCGGCGGGGGATTCCTCTGTTTTGTTCAGGAAGGTGATTTCTATGGCGACCAACGCCCAACGACGCCTCCACCCCAAGGAAATCCGTCGCTTCGGCAGCCAGCGCTATCCGCACGGCATTCCCGATCTCACCGAGATCCAGACCCGCAGCTATGCGGCGTTTCTGCAGCATGAAGTGCCCTGGCAGAAGCGCGCCGACCAGGGGATCGAGGGGGTGTTGCGGGAGATTTTCCCCATCGAGAGCTACGACAAGACGCTGCGCCTGGAATACGTCCGCTACGAGCTGGGCAAACCGCGCTACGAGCCGGACGAATGCCGGCAATTGCGGCTCACCTACGGCCGCCCCTTCAAGGTCTGGCTGCGCTTGACCAAGGAGCAGCCCGTCGAGGAGGAAGTCTACCTCGGCGACATCCCCATCATGCTCGGCGGCGGCGAGTTCATCATCAACGGGGCCGAGCGCGTGGTCGTCAGCCAGTTGCACCGCAGCCCGGGCGTCGATTTCGTCATGGAAATCGAAGGCGCCGGCGACCGCCGCCTGCATAGCTGCCGCATCATCCCCGAGCGGGGAAGCTGGATCGAGCTCAACGTCACCCGCAAGGAAAGCCTGGCCGTGCGCATCGACCAGAGCGGCAAGTTTTCCATCATGACGTTGCTGCGGGCGATGGACCCGGCCTATGGCGAGGACGCCGCGCTGCTGCGCGTCTTCTATACCAGCGAAAAGATCAAGGTCGTCGACGGCCGCAGCGCCGCCAAGATCGAGGGCAAGCTGGCCGTCGGCGACATCGTCTATCCGTCGGACAGCCCGCGGGCCGGCGAAATCCTCGTCGAGTGCAGCCAGAAGATCAGCAAGAATGCCGCCGAGTTGATCTGCACTTCGGGCCTGAAGGAAGTCGAGGTGACGGCCGACCCGAAGAATCCCCTGCTGCTGAACGCCCTGGCCGAGGACACCACGGCCAGCCACCAGGAGGCGCTGTTGCGGATCTACCAGCGGCTGCGGCCGGGCAATCCGCCGCAGTTGGAAAAGGCCAAGGCCCTCTTCCACGAGAAGTTCTTCGACACCAACCGCTACCGGCTGGGCCGCGTGGGCCGCTTCCGCATCAACCGCAAGCTCGCGCTGAGCATCCCCGAGGAGGAAATGACGCTGCGGCCCGACGACCTCATCGCCGCCATCAATTACCTGGTTGCCCTGCGCCAACGACCCCAAGGCGGAAATCGACGACATCGACCATCTCGGCAACCGCCGCCTGCGGACCATCGACGAGCTGGCCAGCGACGAGCTGCGCAAAGGCTTCCTCAAGCTCCGCCGCACCGTCCAGGAGCGCATGAGCCTGAAGGACATCGAGGACATGACCCCGCGCAGCCTGGTCAACCCGAAGAGCATTTCCGCCGCCATCGAATACTTCTTCGGCCGCGGCGAGCTCTCCCAGGTCGTCGACCAGACCAACCCGCTGTCGATGCTCACCCACGAGCGGCGGCTGTCCGCCTTGGGCCCGGGCGGTTTGAACCGTAAGCGGGCGGGCTTCGAGGTCCGCGACGTGCACATCTCCCACTACGGCCGCATCTGCCCCATCGAGACCCCCGAAGGCACCAACATCGGCCTGATCTCCAGCCTGGCCATTTATGCCGGCGTCGATGAGTACGGATTCCTGGTGACTCCCTATCAGAGGGTCAAGCACGGCAAGCTCACCAGCGACATCGAGTGGCTCCGCGCCGACCAGGAGCACGAGGCGAAGCTGGCGCCGGCCGATGCCCCCATCGAAAACGGCAAGCTGGTGGGCGACACGATCGTCGCCCGCTGGCACGGCGACTTCCAACTGACGCCGGTCGATCAGGTGCAGTACGTGGACGTGGCGCCCAGCCAGATGGTGGGCGTGTCGGCCGGCTTGATCCCCTTCCTGGAGCACGACGACGCCAACCGCGCGTTGATGGGTTCCAACATGCAGCGGCAGGCGGTGCCGCTGTTGATTACCGAGCCGCCGCTGGTGGCCACCGGCTTGGAGGTGGAGGCGGCCCGCAATTCCAGCATGCCCGTCCGCGCCCGCACCAAGGGCGCCGTCACCTACGTGGACGCCCGGCGGATCGAGGTCGACGGCGACGTGTACCCCTTGCGGAAATTCGTGGGACTGAACGAGCGGACTTGCCAGAACCAGAAGCCGATCGTCGCTCCGGGCGACAAGGTGGAGAAGGGCCAGATCCTCGCCGACGGCGCCGCCACCTACAACGGCGAGCTGGCCCTGGGACGCAACGTGCTGGGGGCCTTCATGGCCTGGGACGGCTTCAACTTCGAGGACGCCATCATCATCAGCGAAGAACTGGTGCAGAACGACACCTACACCTCCATCCACATCGAAGAGTTCGACATCGAAATCCGCGAAACCAAGCTGGGACGCGAGGAGTTCACCCGCGACATCCCCAACGTCAGCGAAAAAATGCTGCGGAACCTGGACGAGAACGGCATCGTGCGGGTGGGCACCTATGTCGAGCCGGGGGACGTCCTGGTGGGCAAGGTCTCGCCCAAGTCGAAGACCGAGCTGACGCCGGAAGAGAAGCTCTTGCACGCCATCTTCGGCCGTGCCGGCGAAGACGTGAAGAACGATTCGCTGGAAGTCCCCTCCGGCGTGGAGGGGATCGTCATCGACACGCAGAAGTTCTCCCGCCGCATGAGCCTTTCCGAGGACGAGCGCAAGGTCTTCGAGACCGGCTTGAAGGAGGCGGAGGCCGCCGGCAACGAGCGGATTGCCGCCGCCTTCGGCGCGCTGGTCGGGCAGATCGAGGAGGTGCTCAAGAAGAAACTGACCGACGAGGACGGCAACGCCCTGGTCGAGGGCCAGGAGCACCGCTACGTGGCCGAACAGGCGCAGCAATTCAACCTCGAATCGCTGGACATCCGCAGCCCGCAGCGCAAGACCGAGGTGGAAAAGATCTACAAGAACTCCTGGCCGGCGGTCGAGGCGGCCATCGACGCCCGCGACCGGCGGCTCAACTCCATGAAGCGCGGCGACGAGCTCCGCAGCGGCGTGCTGCAGATGGTCAAGGTCTACCTGGCGGCGAAGCGGGTAATTTCGGTGGGGGACAAGATGGCCGGCCGGCACGGCAACAAGGGCGTGATCGCCAAGATCCTCCCCCAGGAGGACATGCCCTTCCTGGCCGACGGCACCCCCGTGCAGATTCTCTTGAATCCGCTGGGCGTGCCCAGCCGTATGAACGTGGGGCAGATTCTCGAGACGCACTTGGGTTGGGCGGGGGCGAAGCTGGGTTTCCAGGCCATCACCCCCATCTTCGACGGCGCCGACGAGCCGGCCATCCGCAAGTCGCTTGCCGAGGCCGGCCTGCCCGAGCACGGCAAGGCCCAGCTTTACGACGGCCGCACCGGCGAGCCCTTCGAGCAGCTTTCCACGGTCGGCTTCATTTACATGATGAAGCTCCACCACCTGGTCGACGACAAGGTCCATGCCCGCAGCACCGGCCCCTACTCGCTGATTACGCAGCAGCCGCTGGGCGGCAAGGCGCGGTTCGGCGGCCAGCGCTTCGGGGAGATGGAAGTCTGGGCCCTGGAGGCCTACGGCGCCGCCTACATCCTGCAGGAGTTGTTGACCGTCAAGAGCGACGACGTCGAAGGGCGCACGAAGATTTACGAGGCCATGGTCAAGGGCGAGAACACCCTCGAAGCCGGCACCCCGGCGAGTTTCGACGTGTTGACCAACGAGATCCGCGGCCTGGCCTTGAACATGCAGTTGGAAAAAGCCCGCGTGTGAGGAAGAGGAAACGGCGGCGAGCCCCGGGCGTGAGGCGCGGGGTTGAAGTCGCCAGGGGACAGGGACTTACGTGTGTAGCGCAGCGGGCGCAGCCAAGGCCCGCCAGTTATAAAAGGAGTGATCGCAGTGAGCATCGGCGAAAGCACCTACGACCGGATTAACGATTACGCGGCGGTCAAGATCAGCCTGGCCCGGCCGCACGATATCCGCAGTTGGTCGTTCGGCGAAGTGAAGAAGCCGGAGACGATCAATTACCGCACCTATCGCCCGGAGAAGGACGGCCTCTTCTGCGAGCGGATTTTCGGCCCGGAAAAGGACTGGGAATGCGCCTGCGGCAAGTACCGCGGCATGAAATACAAGGGCATGATCTGCGACCGCTGCGGCGTCAAGATCACCCATAGCCGCGTCCGCCGCAAGCGCATGGGCCACATCGAGCTGGCGGCCCCGGTAGTCCACATCTGGTTCTTCAAGGCCATGCCCAGCCGCTTGGGCGCGCTGCTGAACATGAAAACCACCAGCCTGGAGAAGGTGATCTACTTCCAGGACTACGTGGTGACCAAGCCGGGCGATACGCCGCTGAAGCACCAGCAGCTCCTCACCGAAGAAGAGTACCGCGCCGCCCGGCGCAGTATCCGGAAGGCTCGTTCGAGGCCGACATGGGCGCCGAGGCCGTCCGCAAGCTGCTGGTGGATCTCGACCTGGTGACGCTCTCCGTGCAGTTGCGCATCGATCTCAACGAGACCAGCTCCAAGCAGAAGAAGAAGGACCTCATCAACCGCCTGAAGATCGTCGAGGCCATCCGCGACAGCGACAACCGGCCGGAGTGGATGGTGCTGGACGTGATCCCGGTGATCCCCCCCGATCTCCGCCCCCTGGTCCTGCTGGACTCGGGCAATTTCGCCACCAGCGACCTCAACGACCTCTATCGCCGCATCATCAACCGCAACAACCGGCTGAAGAAGCTCGTCGATCTGAACGCGCCGGAAGTGATCATCCGCAACGAGAAGCGCATGTTGCAGCAATCGGTCGACGCCCTCTTCGACAACAACCGCTGCAAGCGCCCCGTGCTGGGCTCCAGCAACCGGCCCCTGAAGTCGCTCACCGACATGATCAAGGGCAAGCAGGGGCGCTTCCGCGAGAACCTGCTGGGCAAGCGCGTCGATTATTCCGCCCGCAGCGTGATCGTGGTCGGCCCCGGGCTGCGGCTGCACCAGTGCGGCCTGCCCAAGAAAATCGCCTTGGAACTCTACCAGCCCTTCATTATCCGCCGCCTCAAGGAGCTGGGGCACGCCGACACCATCAAGAGCGCCAAGAAAATGCTGGAGCGCAAGGACGAGGAGGTCTGGGACATCCTCGAAGAGGTGATCCAGAACCATCCCGTGCTGCTGAACCGGGCCCCCACGCTGCACCGCATGGGCATCCAGGCCTTCGAGCCGGTGCTGGTGGAGGGCAACGCCATCAAGTTGCACCCCCTGGTCTGCAAGGGCTTCAACGCCGACTTCGACGGCGACCAGATGGCCGTCCACTTGCCGCTGTCGATCGAGGCCCAGGTCGAGGCGCACACGCTCTTGATGTCCACCAACAACATCTTCAGCCCGGCCAACGGCGCCCCCATCATCAGCCCGTCGCAGGACGTGGTGATGGGCTGCTATTACATCACCTCGGCGGTCACCAGCGACAAGGGCGACGGCATGATCTTCGCCTCCTTCCAGGAAGTGCTGCTGGCCTACTCGCTGGGCGTGGTGGGCACCCATGCCGCCATCCAGCTCCGGCTGCCCGAGGGACGGCAGGTGAAAGGCGACCTGCAAATTCAGACCGGCGAGCGCTTCGCCACCACGGTGGGCCGCGTGCTCTTCAACGACATGCTTCCCGAGGGGATGCCCTACTACAACACCTCGCTGCGGTCGTCCGACCTGGCGGGGGTGATTTCCGACTGCTACGAACGCCTGGGACGCCGCGCGACCATCGACCTGCTGGACACCCTCAACCGCCTCGGCTTCCGCCAGAGCACGCTCAGCGGCCTGAGTTTCGCCACCGACGACCTCATCACGCCGCCCAACAAATCGAAGATCATCGCCAACGCCGAAAAAGGAGTGGCGCGGATCACCAAGCTCTACCAGCGCGGCATCATCACCGAGGGCGAGCGCTACAACCAGGTGCTGGACGCCTGGACCCACGCCCGCGAGCAAATTACCACGGAAATGATGACCGAGCTGGAGAACGACCGCCGCTTCCCCGGCTACGTGAACCCGATCTTCCTCATGGCCCACTCCGGCGCCCGCGGCGGCGTCGAGCAGATTCGCCAGTTGGCGGGCATGCGCGGTTTGATGGCCAAGCCGTCGGGGAAGATCATCGAGACGCCCATCAAGGCCAACTTCCGCGAGGGCCTTAGCGTGCTGGAATATTTCAGCTCGACCCACGGTGCCCGCAAGGGCCTGGCCGACACCGCCTTGAAGACGGCCGACTCCGGCTACTTGACGCGCAAGCTGGCCGACGTGGCCCAGAACGTGGTCATTACCACCCACGACTGCGGCACTACCCAGGGCATCACCAAGGGGGTCATCTACCGCGGCGAAAAGGTCGAGGTCAGCCTCGCCGACTCGGTGCGCGGCCGCGTCAGCCGCGCCAATATCGTCAACCCCATCACCGATGAAGTCATCGTGCGGGAGAACGACCTGATCACCCTCAACGTCGCCCGCAAGATCGAGGAACTCGGCCTGGAAAAGATCCAGGTCCGCAGCCCCATGACCTGCGACGCCACCCTGGGCGTCTGCGCGCTCTGCTACGGCATGGACCTCTCCACCGGCAGCCTGGTCGAGCAGGGCATGGCGGTGGGCATCATCGGCGCCCAGAGCATCGGCGAGCCGGGTACCCAGTTGACCATGCGGACCTTCCACATCGGCGGCACCGCGGCCCACGCCGTGGAAGAAAGCGAAATCCGCGCCAAGAAGCCGGGCGTGGTGAAGTTCACCCGCCTGAAGGTCGTCCGCAACGACACCGGCCAGCAGGTCGTGCTCACCCGCAACGGCGAAATCCTCCTCCTCGACCCCAAGGGACGCGAGCTGGAGAAGTACGAAGTCCCCGCCGGCGCCAATCTGCAGGTGAACGAGAACCAGGAAGTGGCGGCCGGCACCCTGTTGTGCCAATGGGACCCGCACGCCATCCCCATCCTCGCCGAAGTCGGCGGCAAGGTCCGCTACGAGGACGTCATCGAAGGCGAAACCATGCGGCAGGAAAAGGACCCCAGCGGCCACGTCCGCCAGTTGGTCATGGAACACAAGGGCGACCTCCACCCCCAAATCGTCCTCGAAGACCCGAGCGGCAAGATTCTCGACTTCTATTACCTGCCGGAAAAGGCCAACATCGAAGTCGCTGAAGGCAGCTCCGTCTCCGCCGGCACCCTGCTGGCCAAGACGCCCCGCGAAGTGTCCGGCACCCAGGACATCACCGGCGGCCTGCCGCGGGTGACGGAAATCTTCGAAGCCCGCAAGCCCAAGGACCCCGCCGTCATGGCGGAAATCGACGGCACCGTCGAGCTGCTGGGCGAGAAACGCCGCGGCAAGCGCACCATCATCGTCCGCAGCGAAAGCGGCATCGAACGCGAACACCTCGTCTCCCACGGCAAGCACCTCCGCGTCCACGCCGGCAGCTTCGTGCGGGCGGGCGAGGCGCTGGTCGACGGGCCGCTGGTCCCCCACGACATCCTCCGCATCTCCGGCGAAGAGGCCGTGCAGCAGTACCTCACCCGCGAAATCCAAAACGTCTACCGCAGCCAGCGCGTGCAGATCAACGACAAGCACATCGAGATCATCGTCTCCCAGATGCTGCGGAAGCTCCGCGTCGAGACCATCGGCGACACCACCTTGCTGCCCGGCTCCGTCATGGACAAGTTCGATTTCCGCGCCGTGAACCGGGAACTGGACCACTGCCTGAAGATCGTGGAAAAGGGCGATAGCGACTTCGAGGCGGGGGCCATCGTGCCGGTGGACACCCTCGAACAGGTCAACGCCCAGATCGAGGCCCTCGGCGGCGCCCCGGCCCGCGGCGCCAAGCCCAAGGCCGCCACCGCCAGCACCCAATTGCTGGGTATCACCAAGGCCGCCGTGCAAAGCTCCAGCTTCATCTCCGCCGCCAGCTTCCAGGAAACCACCAAGGTCCTCACCGAGGCCGCCCTGGCCGGCAAGGTCGATAACCTCGTCGGCCTGAAAGAGAACGTCATCCTCGGCCACCTGGTGCCGGCGGGCACGGGCTTCCGCACCTACCAGGACTCGGAGGTCCGCATCCGGCCGCAGGCCCTGGAGGGCTTGGCCGTCGAGAAGGAAGACGTGCTGGCCCGCAGCTTCCCGCTGTTGGAAACCGTCGCCAAGGACGACGGCGGCGCCCCGGCCGCCGAGTCGCAGCCCGCCGAGTCGGTCCCCTCGACCTCTGCCGCCCTGGACGAGCTGTTTGGCCCTGGCGGCGACGACGATGTCCCCGACGAACCGGAGCCGGAGGGCGAGTAAGGCCCGGGCGATGCGATACCAAGTTGAGCTGAAGCCACGGGCAATGAAAGACCTGCACCGCATCCCCAGGCAGGACGCGGCAAGAATTGTTGATTCGACTGGGAAATTGTGCGATAATTTGGCTGGGGACGTAAAGCGGCTGACAAACTTCACGCCCGAATACCGGCTCAGGGTTGGGGATTACCGCGTCTTATTCGAAATCGAGGGCACCAACCGCGTGGTGGTCTATCGAGTACGCCATCGGCGCGAAGCGTATAGAGCATGAGGAAGACAGCGATGGTCGAGTTGCACCCCAGTTTTTTGGAACGGGACGGGAAGAAGGCGTTTGTGGTCCTTCCCTACGAGGAGTTTCTCATGCTGGAAGAGGAAGTGGAGACGTTTGCGGACCTGAAGGCGCTTCGCGCCGCGAAGGCCGAAGAGGCCGATGCCCCCACCGTCCCTCTTCCTCAGGCAAAAGAAGAGTTGGGACTTTAGAGACCTTTTGCGGCGCGTGGAAGCAACCGGCCGTTCCCGCCTGCGAGAGAGGGAGGGCATGGTTGAAATTCAGCGAATTGGTACGGCTCCTTGAGAAGGACGGGTTTCGGATTCTCAAAGAGAAGGGATCCATCCGATACTACGGCAAGCCGGGGTGGCCCCGGTTGGTCCGTATCGACTATCACGGATCGAGGGAAGTCCCTACGGGAACGTGCCAAAGCATTCTTAAGGCCGCCGGTTTGAGATGAGGGGGTGTTAACGTGATCGAATTGCCGTATTCGCTCGTGATCGAGGCCACGGAAGACCCCGGCTACTTCGGCTTCTATTCCTCGGAGCTTGAGGGCTTTACCGGCAGCGGACATTCGGTCGAAGACTGCCTCTACCAGGCCAAGTGGGGAATGAAGGAGCACGTGGCCCTGCTGAAAGAACAGGGGCTTCCCATTCCTCCGGAAAACCCCGATCCGAAAATCATCGTGCAAAATACCAAGGAGCTGGCCGTCTGACCGCGCCCCGGGCGGTCGCAAGATGCCCCGGAGAAAGTCGACAGACGCCGAAACGTCCAACGCCCATGCCCTGTCCCCCATTGACAGCCGGCGAAAAAATGGCAAAATGAGGGTTTCTTGGCTGCCACGCGGCCGCTTTGCGAAACATTGAGAATACTTATGCCGACAATCAACCAACTAATACGGAAACGGCGGAAGCCGCCGCGAAAATTCAGCAAGGCCCCCGTCCTGGAAAAATGCCCGCAAAAACGGGGGGTGTGCTTGCAGGTCAAGACCATGACCCCCAAGAAGCCCAACTCCGCCTTGCGGAAGATCACCCGCGTGCGGCTCTCCAACGGCAAGGAAGTGACCGTCTACATCCCCGGCGAGGGCCATACCTTGCAGGAGCACTCGATCGTGCTGGTCCGCGGCGGCCGCGTCCGCGACCTGCCCGGCGTGCGTTACCAGGTGGTCCGCGGCGCCTTGGACACCCTCGGCGTCGACGGCCGCAAGCAGTCCCGCAGCCGCTACGGAGCGAAGAAAACGTAAGAAGCAGGGATTAGGGATTGGGGATTAGGGATTAGAAAGCAGATCCTTGGTCCCCGGATTCTCCTAATCCCTAATCCCTAATCCCCAATCCCTCGGTTCTCTCATGGGTCGCATTACCGCCAGCAAAAAAACCTTGGTTCCGGATCCCCGCCACGGATCGATCTTGGCCAGCAAGTTCGTCAACTGCCTGATGTGGGACGGCAAGAAGAGCACGGCCCACCAGGTCTTCTACGGCGCCTTGGACCTGATCGGCAAGAAGATCAAGGACGCCGAGCCCATCAACGTCTTCACCCAGGCGGTCGAGAACGTGAAGCCGAACATCGAGGTCCGCTCCAAGCGCGTCGGCGGGGCGTCGTACCAGGTGCCCATGCAGGTCAGCAAGACGCGGCAGCAGTCGCTGGCGATCCGCTGGATCCTCTCGGCCATTCGCGAGAAGAAGGGGCGTCCCACCGCCGACAAGCTGGCCTCCGAGTTGATGGCCGCCTACAATCGCGAGGGCGGCGCCTACACGAAGCGCGAGAACGTCCACCGCATGGCCGACGCCAACAAGGCGTTCGCCCATTTCGCCTGGTAGGTTCCGGCCGGGCCACGCAAACGGTGGGGCCGAGCGTGAAATGTAGGGTGGGACGAGGTACGAGTCCCACCATCGAGGGAATCGGCGGGGCACGCCATGCCCGATTACCGACGCTGGTATGTCCCCGGCGGAACGTACTTCTTCACCGCGGTCGCGGACCATCGCCGGCCGATTCTCTGTGGCGATGTCGCGCGGCGGTGCCTCCACGAAGCGATCCAGGTTGTGCGCAACACGGCCTCTCGAACTCGTTGCCATCGTCCTCTTGCCGGACCATCTCCACACCGTATGGACCCTGCCCCAAGGCGATACCAGCTATCCTACGCGTTGGAGACGGATCAAGGAGGAGTTCACCCGTGCGTACCTGGCGCAAGGCGGCACCGAAGTGCCGCCGAGCCTTTCGCGCCTGCGACAAGGCGAGCGGGGCATTTGGCAGCGGCGCTACTGGGAACACGCCGTGCGCGACGAGGAAGACCTGAAACGTTGCGTTGACTATGTGCATTGGAATCCGAAGAAGCATGGCTACGTGACCAGCGTTCGCGATTGGCCATGGTCTTCGTTCGCCCGGTACGTGAACCTGGGCGAGTATGCGGCCGACTCGGGCGCGGAAAATCCGTCGCCCGGATATGACGAGCCCGAATGGGGTGAATAGACGCTGGTGGGACTGCCTCCGCTTGTCCCACCCTACATGCTCCTTCTCCCCAGCTCCGCGCCTCCGCGTGAGGCTGCTTGGGCGTCTTCTTTCTTCCCTATCGCTCGACATCGTAGTAAAACCGGTCGGCGTCTTTCTGCGACTTGCCGCCCAGCAGCCGCCGCACCAGCCGGGGGTGCAGCAGCAGATACCAGTCGCCGAAGGTGTCGAACTTGCGGCAGGACGTGACAATGTGGGCCCGGCTGATGGTCTTGAATCGCTTCCCCTGCTTTCGGCCCAGGGCCTTGAGTCGCCTGGCGAAGTCGAGGTCTTCCAGGCTGACCAGTTCCTCGTTGAAGCCGCCCAGGGCCTGGAAATCCACCCGCCGACACCAGAACAGGCCCGCCGACACCCGCCGCCAGACCGTCGCCATGGCCAGCATCAGCATGAGGACGGTCAGCATGATGCCCAGCGACCATCGCTCGGGCAGGATGAGGACGCCGCCGCCGATGTAGCGTCCGCTGGCCAGCAGGCGGTCGATCTCGGTGAGCATGTTGCGGCTCATGCGGCTATCGGCGTCGATGGTGACGACGATTTCGCCGCTGGCCGCCCGGGCGGCCGCATTGCGGATCTTGGCCATCGAGCGGCCGTCTTCGCGCACGACCTTGGCGCCGCCGGCCAGGGCGATCTCCTCGGTGCGGTCGGTGCAGCGGTTCAGTGCGACGACGATTTCGATCTCTCCGGGCAGCGTCGCTGCCGCCGCCCGGATGGAGTCCAGGCAGCCGGGGAGGAATTTTTCTTCATTGCGGGCGGGGATGAGAATGGAGAATCGTGGCATGGCGCGTCAGCGTTCATCCGGGGCGGGGCCTCGTCCGTGGTGTTGCGCCGTCACACGAGTTGCCCCTCCGCGCCCGCATGATGCGGCAGCCGCCCCCGTTATGAATCCGCCTGCAGCGGCGTAATATGCGTCCAGTACCCGAAGCGTACTTGCATGATCTCCTGCACCTCCTCCTGCAACCTGGCCGTAATGTCGTCAGCAGTCAAAAGGCAGGGGCGCATCCCGCGAAAATGGGAATAGAGCATGGACATTTCCGGACACGGAAACTGCCAGACGGAGCCGATTCCGAGTCCCAGCGACGCCTCGTGCAGCAGCAGGAGCGTTACCGTGCCGCCGAGGGCGTGCGGTCGCGTCAACTCCCAGCCTGCGTTGCCTCGCGGGCATTTTTCGAGCCGAAGTGCTTGCCGCTCAGCGAATCGGGCTACCGTGTCGGCAATCGGTGCAAAAACGCGGTCGATTTCCTCAACTGTCGCCATGATGCCGTGTGTTCTCCTTTACGCCTTACGGACGGGGAACCCGGATACGACCTTCTCAAGCTCACCAATGGACGCCCCCAGTTGCGACTGCTCGAACTTCAGAGTGAAGTGCAGCCGGTTGCCTATGCCCGCCTGGTCGGCCACGTCGCCAACCAACTCGATGTGCCCCTTGCCGTCGCCGGCCAACCGCAGGTGCAATTGTCCTTCCAGCGTCACAAACTCAGCCGGGCCCCGAAGGCTCTCGTGGAGCGGGCGAAGCTCGGTGAGGAACGCCGTCAACTCTTGGGCGAGAATCGCCGCATCGGCGGTCCCGCGGAAGCCGCCCGCAGCAACGCGAATCTGCACCCTCAGCCACTCGTAACCGTAATTCTCGCGGACGAACGCAGACTCATAGTCCAACACATCAATCTCAATACGCTCGTATTCGGACTGGCCGAATGAGATGATCATGATTTTAGCCCTTGGGCCGTCCGGTCAGCGGTGCGCACCGAATTCTATCCCTTGTTCGGCCCCGATGCCATACCTGGACAGCGCGCGCCCTCCGCCCCGGCGTCACGACGCTTCGCAGGCCCAGGCGACGGCGTTGACCAGCAGACGCAGGAAGGCGGCCTGAGGGCACTCGTCGCCAGCGCCCAAAATGGTCGCAAAGACCCGGCCGGGGTCCCGACGCGTCCAGGCCGCCGGCTCGCTGCGGCCGCCGCCGCTAGCGGTCAGCAACACGGTGGCGTCGGCGGCAAGATTCTGGACGCAGCCGGCGGCCAGACCGCCGCGGCAACCAAGCGGCCCTACGCCCGACAGGATCGGGTGACGGCCGGCCGCGGCCGCCGGCGTGATCCGGCAGGGCTGGACGGCCCGCGCCGGCCGAAGGTCGCCGCCGGTCACCTCGCGGGCCAATTCGGGCCAGCCCGGAAAGGCAAGGCCGGCCGCCCCCAAGACCACCATTCCGCCGCCTCGCCGCCAGTAGCGACGGACGCAGCGGACCTGCCAGTCCTCCCAAGCGATTGGCCCGGCCGGCAGGACCAGGCAGTCGCAACCGTCCAGGTCGAGGGCTGCGGGCCGTTGGCACTGGATGCAAAACGAAGGCGCCTCGCCGTCGGCCGCGGTGCTATGCCGCAATTGCTGGGCGAGGATCGGCGCCGACAGGCGCCCGTCCGCTGGCGTGGCCGGCCAGAGCAGGCAAGCGCGACGCGGCCGCGGCGGCTCGACCGCCGGCCGGCCGATTTCATGGCACGCTTGCCACGCCGAAGTCCCGGCCGAGATCCCTATCGTCTGATGGGCCGGGTGCATGAAGAAACGGCGGCGGCTGGCGGATGCTTCCCGCATGGCAAGCAACTCGTGCAAACAAAGTCCAGGGTTCGTCCACTCGCAAGGGGACCGAAAATTGGGACAGTCCCCGTACATCACTGCCGTTCATTATTTGCCTCGGGCGGTCCCTTGTCGACGGTTTTGGATGGCGGTGGGCGAAGATTTTGCAAACCGGGGACCGGTTGTGCGGAAAGGGAAAAGTTGGCCGGCCGACCTGGCGCAATTGCGGCCCGCCGGCGCAGCGGCAAGGGGAGAAAAGAGCGGGCTGCGCGCGGCGCAGCCCGCCAAAATCTGCAAGAGACATCCGCCCACTCGGTCAATCGACGCTGATCGCTTCGCTGGGGCAAACGGGCACGCAGGCCCCGCAATCGCCGCAGGTCGTTTCGTCGACGACGGCCTTGCCGTCGGTCATGGTAATGGAATCAAGTGGGCAGGACGAGACGCATTCTTCACATCCGGTACACTTTTCCGGATCTACTTTCGCTGACATCGAGTACCTCCGACTGGCGATGGATACAAGAAACACCATATTCATTCATACACGAAAACACGACCACTTGGCCATGCCCAGTGTTAACTAAGTTGTGGGGCGCTGCAAGTGGGGGTGGCAGAAAAATAGGGACCAGGGGCCGGGGGACAGGGGTGGTGGGACTTCGCTGCCGCTCGTCCCACCCTACGACCTCAAACTACAAATTTACGAAAAAGAAACGAAAAAGACCTTTCATGGCCTGGCGGCGCGGCGGCTGAGGCGGTCGGCCCAATAGAGCGGCTCCGGCAGGCGGCGGCCCAGAAGCGACCGCCGCACCGTTTCCTCGGCGAAGGCCAGATCGACGCGATGGCCGGGGGAGACGAAAATCGGCCGGCGGCTGCCCGCCGTGGGCCGCAAGGCGACGCCGATCAGCCGGTCCTCGTGGACCACCGGCCGCGATTGGCCGGGCTCCAGGGCGTCCAGATCGACCCGGCCGCAGAGGAGCTTTTTGGTCACGCCGATGGTCGGCAGCGACGCGACGACTCCCAGATGCGAGGCGATGCCGGCATGGCGGTGATGCAGGATGCCGCTGCCGTCGACCAGCAGCACGGGGGCCAATTGCCCGGCCGACGCGCACCTCGCCCAACAAGTCCAGCAAGATCGGCAGTTCGCGGAAAGTCAAATAGGAAGTGAGGTAGGGGAAGCGGACGGCGCGGCGGATGGTCATCGACCAGAGGAGTTGCCCGCTGTCGAGTTCGACCAGGGCATAGGCGGCCACGCCTTCGTCGGGGCGGGGATAGGAAACGTCGACGCCGCCGATGGTGCGTGGCGCCGCCCGCGGCGGCCGCAGCGAGACCTTGGCCGCCATCGCCTCTTGGAGCCGGCGGAGTCGCTCCAGCGGCCGATCCGACTGGAAGTGGTCGCAGCCGTAGCGGGCCAGATCGACCGCCTGATCGCGGACCTCGATGGCCTCGGCCACGAGCCGGCGGCGTTTGGCGGCTTCGCCCTGGACATAGCCGCCGAGCATTCCGCCGGCGCGGACGACGCGATGGCAATTGCAGGCCGCGTCATGGGGATGATGGAGCAGGAAATGGCCGACCCAGCGGGCCGCAATCGCATCGCCCAGCGCCTGGGCCAGGGCGCCGCAGGTGGCCACCTTGCCCGAGGGCACCTGGGCGATCAACTGCCGCAGTTGCCATGGGGAGATCGGGGATATCGAGGGCCCATGGGGACATGGCCGGCTTCCTTTGGCCGAGAAGGGGACAGGTCCATGTTTTCGGCCATGGTCTGTTGGCAAGAAGCGTCTGCTCGCCGAAAAATGGACCAGTCCCCGGCCCGGCCCAGCTTCCTGGGGCGTTCTGCGGTTGATTATAGCGGCATGGCCGGCGTCCCTTCTCCCTCCGCCAGAGGGTCATGGCAAGGGGCGGGGAGAAACGCCCGATACTGGCCTCCTCCACATCTTCGCGAGAAGGAACGCCGTAAACCTGGGAGACCTGGGCGTTTGAGCGATTCTGCCCGCCGTCGGCTGCCCGTTTTCCCGCCCCCCTGGGTCGCGGTCGATATTGGCCAATCCGGCCATATTTGTTAAAAAGGGCGGCTTCAGAGTCTGCCGCCGGGACTTCTGCGTGATGGGTGGCGCCGATTGCTCGCCAATCGCACACGGCGGAGCCGCAAGAGGAGCTTCACTACGCGAGGAAAACCTCTTGTGCCTGCGGCACCCCGATAGCCAAGCTATCGGGGCCACCCGCGCGGATGTTTGCACGTCTTTTTGGGTTTGCGGTCGGAGACCGCCTTAGGGCGTCACCACGGGATGGATCCTCAATGAAGAACTTCGGACGAGTGGTGCGGCTGGCCCTGGCTCATCGGCTTACGATCGTCGGCACGCTGCTGAGCGCCTTGACCGTGGCCGTCCTCTGGGGCGGAAACATCGGCGCGGTCTATCCCTTCATCAAGGTGATCTTCGAGGGGAAATCGTTGCAGCAATGGGCCGACAGCGAGATCGTCAAGGCCCGCCGCAACGAAGCCGAGTTGAGCAGCTCGTTGCAAACGCAGCAAAAGGCGTTGGAGACCGCCCCGCCCGAGCGCCGCACGAAGCTGGAGTCCAACCTGGCCACCACGCAGACGCGGCTGCAGGCCGAGCAGCGGGCGGAGTGGGCCTACGTGCGGCTGAAGCCCTATCTCGACCGCTATCTGCCCCAGGACCCGTTCCAGACGGTCGTCCTGATCGCCGCGGCCCTGTTCCTGGGCACGGTGCTGAAGGACCTGTTCTCGATCCTCAACAGCGTGCTGGCGGCGCGGTTGGGGCAGTTGGCCGCCTTCGAGCTGCGGAAACGGTTCTATCGCCGCACGCTGCGGTTGGATCTGGCCGTGTTCAACGACGAGGGGACCTCGGACCTGATGAGCCGGTTCACCAACGACATGCAATGCGTGGCCTCGGGGGTGGAAAGCCTCTTCGGCCGCATGGTGTGCGAGCCGCTGAAGATGCTGGCCTGCCTGACGCTGGCGGCGTTGATTTCCTGGCGGCTGCTGTTGCTGTCGCTGGTCATTGCCCCGCTGGCCGGCCTGGCCATCCGCTGGCTGGCCAAGACGCTGAAGCGGGCCAATCGCCGCGCCATGGAAGAAATGGCCCAGCTCTACAACATCCTCGAGGAGACCTTCCGCGGCATCAAGATCGTCAAGGCCTTCACCAACGAACCGCAGCAGCGCCGGCACTTTCACGACCGCAGCAAGGCCTACTATCAAGAAGGCCATGAAGATCGCCCGCTACGACAGCCTCTCCCATCCGCTGACCGAGACGCTGGGCATCTTGACCCTCTGCCTGGCGCTGCTTGGCCGGGGCCTGGCTGGTGCTGCGCGGGGCTACCTCGCTGCTGGGCATCCCCATGTGCGAGCGGGCGATGGACCGCGACTGGTTGCTGGTCTTCTACGGACTGCTGGCCGGCGTGGCCGATCCGATGCGCAAATTCTCCGAGATTTTCAGCCGCCTGCAAGGCGCCATGGCGGCCAGCGACCGCATCTTCCAGCGCCTGGATCGCGAGCCGGCGGTTCGCGACCCGGTGGGCCCCGCCCCCTTCCATCGCCACCATCGAGAACTGGTCTTCGACCGGGTCGGATTCTGCTATCAGCCCGGGCAGCCCGTGCTGGAAGACGTGCGCCTGCGCATTCCCTTCGGCGAGACCATCGCGGTGGTCGGCCCCAATGGCTGCGGCAAGAGCACGCTGGCCAACCTGGTCCCGCGATTCGCCGATCCGACCGCCGGCACCATCCTGCTGGACGGCACGCCGCTGGGCGCCATGCGGCTGCGCGACCTGCGCGGCCAGATCGGCATCGTCACCCAGGAAACCGTCCTCTTCGACGAAACCGTGTTCAACAACATTCGCTACGGGCGGCGGCGGGCGACGACCGAGGAAGTGATCGAAGCCGCCAAGCGCGCCCACGCCCACCGCTTCATCGAACACGAGCTGCCCGACGGCTACCAGACCGTCGTCGGCACGCTGGGCGGACGCCTCTCGGGCGGACAGCGGCAGCGCATCGCCCTGGCCCGGGCGATCTTGCGCGACCCGGCCATCCTCATTCTCGACGAAGCCACCAGCCAGATCGACCTGGAGAGCGAGCAGGCGATCCAACAGGTCCTGGAGACCTTCATTCGCGGCCGCACCACGCTGCTGATCACGCACCGCCTGGCCGCCCTGACGCTGGCCGACCGCATCGTGGTCATGCAAGAGGGCAAGATCGTCGACGTCGGCGCGCACGAGGAGATGCTCGCCCGTTGCGGCCTCTATCGCCGCCTGCACGAGCTGCAGTTCGAGGACCTCAAGCGCAGCGCCTGACTGCGCCGCACGCGTGTGCCACTGGCTTTGCCAGTGCTTCCGTCGGGCTGGCTGCCCAAGCCACTGGCGTAGCCAGTGGCACCCCGCGCCACACACAAGGCTCGCGCAGAGACGCGGGGGGTTGAACGCGGGTGGCCCCGATAGCTTTGCTATCGGGGTGCCGCAGGCACAAGAGGCTGCCGAGGCGCCCGCCGTGCTCAGGAAACGCCGAGACGCCCCGTCAGGCGGCCCGGAAATCTTCCTCGCCCGCCTGGCAGCAGGCAATCGTGCCGTTGCGCAGACGCACCGTTCGCTTCGCGCGCTCGGCCGCCCGGGGATCGTGGGTGACCATGACGATGGTTTTCCCCTCCGCGTTGAACTCCTCGAGGAAGCCGATGATCTGCCGGCTGGTTTCCGGGTCCAGATTGCCCGTCGGCTCGTCGGCCAGAATGACGGCGGGATCGTTGGCTAACATGCGGGCCAGGGCCACGCGCTGCTGCTGGCCGACGCTCAGTTCGCCCGGTTTGTGGTCGATGCGGTCGGCCAGGCCGACTCGCTCCAACAGCGCGGTCGCACGCTCCTTCTGCCCCTTCTCGTCCATCTTTGCAAGGAAGAGCGGCACCTGGACGTTCTCCAAGGCGGACAGGTACGGCACCAGGTTGAAGGTCTGAAAGACGAACCCGACCTTTTCGCGCCGCATTCGCGCCCGTTGGCTCGGGCTCAAGTCGTAAACCGAGCTGGCGTCCAACAGCACCCGGCCCTCGGAGGGCGAGAGCATGCCGCCGAGCATCAGCAAGAGCGTGCTCTTGCCGCTGCCGCTGGGTCCGACCACGGCGACGAAATCGCCGCCGGGAATATGGAGCGTGGCGCCGTCGAGGGCCTTCACCAGATGCCCGCGATGATGATAACTCTTGCTGACGTTTTCCATTCTCAACATGGATCAGACCTCCTGGAAAGTGGCGCAAGGATCGAGCCGGGCCGCCCGCCAGGCAGGGAAGAAGCTGGCGACCAGGGTGAGGCCGATGGAAATGCCGATCGCCGCAATCGACAACTGCCACATCGGCCACACGCGGATGCCGGCCAACTGCGGGCCCAGCACGAAGGCGAAAATCGAGCCCAGCACGTAGCCGCCGATTCCGCCCGCGGCCCCAAGCAGCAAGGCTTTCAGCAGAAACACTTTCAAGACCAGGCGCGCGTCGGCTCCCAGGGCCATAAGGGTGCCGATCTCGCGCCGCCGCTCGAAGACGTTGGCGTACATGTAATTGGCGATGCTGGCCCCGCCGACGAAGACGATAATCACCAGGAACATCAGCGACAGGTTCGCCATCATGGTGTTGATCCGGATCTGCGACTGCGCGGTTTGCACGACGGTGACCACCTTGGCGTCGGGCAGCAGACGATTGACCTTGTCCACCAGGCCCCCGGCAATCTCGTGGCAGCAGCCGACGACTTCGATGGCGTTGATGACGGGCCCCTTTTTGGCCAAGGCCTGCACGGTGTGCAGGTGGGCGAAAACGCGGGCATCATCGACCGTGCCCGTCTGCGGCAGCACGGCGATGATGTGGAACTTCTTGCCGAGGACCTCGACGGAATCGGCTTCCTTGAGCCCGAGCGCGGCGGCGACATCGGCCCCCACGAGGGCTTCGTCGCTCTCCAGCGTCTTGATGACTTTCTTGCGGGAAAGCGTTCTCTTGTCGTTGGATTCCATCATGCCGACCCCGTTGCCGCAGCCAATGGGATGCGAGAATATTCCCGCCCCGCCCCAGGACTTTTTCGCCTGAAACTCGTTGAGCGGCAAGATGCCTGTGAGGTGAAAACTTTTCCCCTGGAGTTGGATAGGCATCGACAGCTTGGGCGAGATGTTGTCCAGTCCCTCGATGTCCGACATCCTCAGTTGGTCGACGTATTCCTCGGGAATGGTCTCGGCCTGCATGTCGGCGGCGTAATAGTCCTGCAAGGTGGCGGACTTGGGGAGCACCAGGACATTGGCCCCCAGGGAGTCCATTTCCTGCTCCACGGCTCCTTTGGAGTAGTGGGTGATGTTCTGGATCGACACGATCACCGTGATTCCCAGCAGGATGGCGACGAAGCTGGTGAGCAGTTGGCTCTTGCGCTCGAAGATCTCGCGCAAGACGAGGGTTCGTAATTGCATGATTTCGGTCTCCTAAGAATTTCCCTTGCGGAAAACCGCCGTAGGGTGGGTCGAGCGGAGCGAGCCCCACCATTAGTCTGTCGCGGGTTTTGGTGGGGCTCGCTGCGCTCGACCCACCCTACAAATCCCCGGCCCTCCGCAACGGAGATCAATGATGGCAACTGCATCCCGGGCCGCAGCAGCCCGATTGCGCGGCCTTGAGCTTGGCGACCAATTCGTCCTTGGTCACCTCGTCGGCGTAACTGCCGATGACGGCGGCCGGCGGGGCCATCAGCACCGTCAGGGGCGTGGCCGTCTGCGGATCGATCTGAAGGCTTTTCAGCAAGACCATCTCGGCCGCATCGCCGAGGTGCAGAGGCACGACCTTCGTCGTCTTGGCATATTGCTCATCGGCGGTGAAGTCGCGGACGTTGGCGGGCAGCGGCATCGCTTGGCCCTGCGGCGGCGCCGGCCGCACGCACAAGAGCACGAGCTTCTGCTCCTGGAGGGCCTTCATGCACTCGGCCGTGCAGGGGCTGACAAAGGCCGCTTGGATCTGGTCTTCGGTGAACTGCGTGGCCACGCCCTTGGTGATGGCGCCGTTGGGGGCCACGGCCACGAACAGGGGCATGGGCGAGCGGCTGACGTCGTAGCGGGCCACGACGGCCGCTTCCGCCGGGTCGGCGACTTGAATCTCCACGGTCCGGGCTTTGTCGGCCAGTTTCTTCGTCGCCGCCTGGAACACGCCCCGCATCACGCGGCTCTGTTGCGTGTCCTCGCGCCAGAAGAAGATGAACAGATACTTGTTGTCCTGGGCGGCCTTCGCGATGGCCGTCGCGCCGGGGCTGGCGGCGGCCTTGCCGGCCGGTTCCGCGATGGCCTGCGTTGTCGCCCAGAGGCCGAGCGCCGCCAAGCAAACTGCCAGCACTACGACGTGCGTGATCTTCACCATGCTCCTCGACATTCTTGCTCTCCTTCGGTTCGGGTTTGAATGGGTCCCTTACATTCGTGAATCCAAATATACCAGACATTCGCTTGCGTGCATATAGGGCTTTTTTAAGCCAGCGGGGATTTTTTCGGGGGAGCGTAAGGGCCTATTTCAGGGGGTTACTTTCTTGCAGGGAGTTTGGGCGGCTTCATGGAACCCCGGGGCGGGGCGCCGAGACGCCCGGACGGGTCGCACCAGTTTCCCCCGCCAGTAACCGTTCACACCATAGAAGCAAAAACAGGGAAAAACCGCAGATGCACGCAAAGAAACGCAGACAGGGAGTTAATCAATAACAATAATCTGCGTTCATCCGCGTGTATCCGCGGTTCCCCCCTCTTCGTTCTCCGGCCCGTCGTCCTCGTGCAGATCGCGCAGCCACTCGCGCAGCCGGGCGTCGATCTGGTCGCGCATGCGCCGGAACGCCCCCAGCCGCTCGTCCTCGGTCCCTTCCACGGCCGCCGGATCGTCGAACGGCCAGTAGAGCCGCTTGCCCAATCCGGGAAATATCTTCGGGCAATTCCTCTCCGCGTTGGCGCAAACGACGATGAGGTAATGAGCGGTGAGCCGGCCGAGATACTCCTTCACGTCCTTGGATCGCTGAGCGGACACGTCGAGTCCAATCTCCCTCATCACCGGCCCGACCAGCGGATGGATTGGGCTGGGGTCCAGGCCGGCGCTGAAGACATGGTATCGGTCGCCCACGTACTTTCGCAGGATGCCCTCGGCCATTTGGCTGCGAGCGGAGTTCCGCGTGCAGAGGATGAGGATGTTTTTCCGGTCGTCCACGGCAGACTACCTATCGGAAATTGACTCCAGCGCATGGGTGGCGGCGGAGACGACATGGGGAGACAGGCGGAGATAGCCCAGCGATTCGCTTTCTTGCTGACCCTCATCGAGGCACCATCGCACCACGTCCTTGAGCGCGTCGAGTTTCTTCGCATTGTCGTATTTTCCGTAGAGCAGAAGCCACGAATAGGTGACGATCGGGTAAGAATCCTTGCCGTCGGGGTCGGGCGTAAACACCCGGAGATTGGCTGGCAGCCTGGTCTGAAGCAGGGTTTCCAGTCCGCTGGTGCCGGTCGGCTTGATATAATTGCCGGCCTTGTTTTCCACCCAGGCCATGCCCAGACCGGCCCGCTGGGCGGTTCCGTAATGGACATAGCCGATCATGCCCACACCACGGGCAATAGTTCCCGCGACGCCCTCATTTCCGTTGTGCGCGCAGGATGTGCGGGCCAGCCCGGGCTCTTGCTTGTGCCTGGCCCCTTCCGCCACTCGTCACTGATCGCGGAGAGGTGGTTTGTGAAAGCGAAGGTCGTGCCGCTGCTGTCCTGCCGCACCACCACCTGAATCTCGTTTTTTGGAAACGCGACGCCGGGATTGATGGCCGCGATGCGTTCATCATCCCAACGAGTGATCTTGCCGAGGAAAATATCGGCGTAGACTGAGCGGGAGAGTTTCAACCGCGGCGGCAGCCCCTCGGGGCTGTAGGCCAGGACAATGACGCCCGCGGTCACGGGAATCAGGACCGCTCCGCGCTGGACGGATGCCATCTCCTCGTCGCTCAGCGCGGCGTCGCTGGCCCCGAAATCGACGCTGCCCGCCAGAAACCGCTTCGTCCCCTCGCCGCTGCCGACGATATCGTAGTCGACGACCACGCGGGGATTTTGCTTGTGGTACTGCTCGAACCATCTGCGAAACAGCGATCCGACGAAAGTCGAACCGGCTCCCTTGATCGTGATCGGGCTTGCCGGCGTTTCCGCCTTGTTCGAGGAGCAACCCACTGCGATCCCGAGCGTGCAGAGGAGCACAACGCCGATCATCTTGACTTGAACCGTGTTCATAGGATCGACCTCCAAAAAATTGTGATGCGCCTCCGTGACTTGACCTTTCTCCTGGAACCGTTGCGGCTATCGGGCGATTTTCGCCTCCTGAACCGTTGCCTCCAACGGCTCGTCGGCAAAGTAACGTTTCTGGAAGTAAAGTGACACGTTGACCAGGCCGATCATCACCGGCACCTCGACCAGCGGGCCGATGACCGCCGCGAAGGCCGCCCCGTGATGGATCGTGAACACGGCCACGGCCACCGCGATGGCCAACTCGAAGTTGTTGCTGGCGGCGGTAAAGGACAGGGTGGCCGTCTGGGCATAGCTGGCCCCGAGCTTCCGCCCCATATAAAAACTTACCAAGAACATTACGACAAAGTAGATCAACAGCGGCGCCGCGATCCCCAGCACGTCCAGCGGCCGCTCCACGATCTTATCGCCTTGCAGGCTGAACATCACGACGATGGTGAACAACAGCGCGATCAAGGTAATGGGGCTGATCTTGGGGATGAACTTCTGTTGGTACCACGTCCGCCCCTTGGCCTTGACCAACACCAGCCGCGTCAGCATCCCGGCCAGGAAGGGAATGCCCAGGTAGATGAACACGCTCTTGGCGATCTGGCCGATCGTCACCTGGACGACGACCCCTTTCAGGCCGATCAAGGGCGGCAATACGGTGATGAAGACGTAGGCGTAGAGGCTGTAGAACAAGACCTGGAAAATGCTGTTGAAGGCCACCAGTCCGGCGGCATACTCCGTGTCGCCCTTGGCCAGATCGTTCCAGACGATCACCATGGCGATGCAACGGGCCAGGCCGATCAGGATCAGGCCGACGAGGTACTCGGCGTACTTGGGTTCGTTGGGCTGCAGGGCGGGAAAGAGCAGCCCCATGAACAGGATCGCCAGGACGAACATCAGGATCGGGCCGATGATCCAGTTCTGCACCAGCGACAAGCCCAGCACCTTCCAGTCGCGGAACACGTCGCCCAATTCCTCGTACTTCACCTTCGCCAGCGGCGGATACATCATCAGGATCAGGCCCAGCGCGATGGGGATGCTGGTCGTCGCGTCCAGCTTGAAGCTGTCAATCAGTGACGCCACGCCGGGGGCCAGCCGGCCCAGGGCCACGCCGGCCGCCATCGCCAGGAAAATCCACACCGTCAGGTAGCGATCCAGGAAAGAAAGCCTGCCGCTTGCCACTTTTGCCTCGTTCATCGGGCGCTCCGCCTGCTGCTAGGTTTCCAGGGATCCTGGTAGTTTTTCCACAAACGCGCGAATCTCATCCCGCACCCTCCGATACGGGGCCAGTCGCTCGTCCTCCGTCTTGGCGCCGGCCGCCAGCGGCGGCGGATCGTCAAAGCCCACGTGCACCACCTTGGCCTTGCCGGGAAACAGCGGGCACGATTCGCGGGCGTTATCGCACACCGTCACCACGTAATCGAAGCCGATGTCCCGCAGGTCCTCCACGTGCTTGGAGCGCTGGCCGGAAATATCCACGCCCGCCTCGGCCATGACCCGCACGGCGTCGCCGTTGAGGCCGTGCGTTTCAATCCCCGCCGAGTAGGGTTCGATGGACTTGCCCTTGAGTGCGCGTGCCCAGCCTTCGGCCATCTGGCTGCGGCAGGAGTTGCCGGTGCACAGGAACAGGATCTTCATTTTTCGGTCCATGGCGTCATCCGTAGCAGTACGCCGCACACGCCGTGTGCGGTGCGGTCGGCACACGGCGTGTGCCGGATACGTTGAAATCGAGCGATCTATCTACCGGTGCGCTAATATATCTGCTTGAGCGAATTTATTGGGCAAAAAAATTTTAGCCGCGGCAATTGGGGTGGACTCTGCCTCGGAGCCGCTGGTTATCCTCGGCGAACACGCGTTCTTCCTGGAAGCACTGGGCCAGGCACTCCAGCAGCATCTTCTGGGACTTGCTGCGGGCCGGGGCCAGGCGGTAGTGCATCCACAGGCCTTCCTTCCTGGCCACCACCAGGGCGGCCTTGCGAAGATACGCCAGGTGCCGGGAGGCCGTCGGCTGCGGCACCTCCAGCACGGCCACCAGGTGGCAGACGCACAGTTCTCCGCCCCGGAGCAGATTCAGGATGCGCAGGCGGGTCTGGTCCGAGAGTGCCCGGAAGATCCGTTTCGACTGCGGCGGTGCGACTTTGATTTTCATATTTGCTTATGTGAATATATCGGTCCGGCGGCATCTGGTCAAGAGGGAATTTGCCGGCGGCCTTGGAAATTGGGGGCGTGACGGTCTGTCGCGACAGAAAAAAAGGCTCGCGCAGAGACGCAAGCGTGCCACTGGCTTTGCCAGTGCTCCCGTTGGCTCGGCTGCCCAAGGCACTGGCCGAGCCAGTGGCACCCTGCGATCCATTACCATTGCCGCCTGGCCGTCCGGCCCGGTTTTTGCATATCCTGAAAGACCCACGATTCTCGGCCATTTTTCCAGTTTGTTGCCCAGAAACGTGGCACCCGCTGCCTATTGAGGACGCAAAGACCAAGATACGGCGGTTTCACGTGCGACAAACAACGCTCGGTGAGTTATCTCGCACAGCGATCATGGACGCCCGCGTGTGTCACCCCGCTTCCACGGACCGACATGCCCAGGAGCTGACCGTCCTGGGGTCGATCAGCCGCTTGCTGGCCAGCCGCAGCGGCCAACGGGAGTTGCTCTCCGCCGTGCTGGAGGAATTGGAGCGGACGCTGGGCATGGTCCGGGGCACCGTCATGCTGTTGTCGCCCGACGGCAACGAGCTGATCGTGGAGGCCGCCCGATCGTTGTCGTCCCCGCCGCATCGCGAGTTGCGTTATCGGCGCGGCGAGGGGATTCTCGGCGCGGTCTTGCAGTCGGGGCAGCCGGCGCTGGTGCCGCGCGTCTCGAAGGAGCCCCGCTTCACCAACCGCATCCACCAACGCCCAATCGAGGAGACCGACGACGTCAGTTTCCTCTGCGTGCCCATCGTCCTGGAGAGCGAGATTGTCGGCACGCTCTCGGTCGATCTGCCGGTCCAACGGCCGGAGATGCTGCGGGAGCAGTCGCGGCTTTTGGAGATCGTGGCCAGCATGATCGCCTTCGACGTCAACGCCCGGCGGCTGGAGACCGCCCGGCAGCAGGCCCTGGAGGCCGAGAACCTGCGGCTCCGCAACGACTTGGAGGAGCGCTTTCGGCCGGAGAATCTCGTCGGCAACTCGCACGCCATGCGCGAGGTGTATCTGCGCATCCATCAGGTCGCGCCCACCAACACGGCCGTGCTGATCCGCGGCGAATCGGGGACCGGCAAGGAACTGGTCGCCTCGGCCATCCATTACGGCAGCCCCCGGGCATCGCAGCCGCTGCTCAAGGTGAACTGCGCCGGGCGGAGTGAACAGTGGCTGGAAAGCGAGCTCTTCGGCGAGGAGAAAGGGGTCTCGGCGGGCGGCTTGCAGGCCCGCCCGGGCCGCATCGAAGAGGCCGCCGGCGGCACGATCTTCCTCGACGAGATCGGCGAGTTCGCCCCCGCCGTCCAGGTCAAGCTCGTCCGCCTGCTGCAAGAGCGGGAATTCGAGCGCGCCGGCGGCAACCAGACCATGCAGGCCGACGTCCGCGTCATCGCCGCCACCGACCGCGACCTGGAGGCCGGTCTCGAAGCCGGCACGTTCCGCCAGGACTTGTACTACCGCATCCAAGTCTTTCCCATCACCTTGCCGCCGCTGCGGGAGCGGCGCAGCGACATCCTGCTGCTGGCCGATCACCTGGTGGCCAAGTACGCCCGCAAGCTGGGCAAGGAAGTGCGGCGCATCAGCACCCCCGCGATCAACATGATGTTGGCCTACCACTGGCCGGGCAATGTCCGCGAGTTGGAAAACTGCATCGAGCACGCCGTCTTGCGCACGACCGACGGGGTGATCCACGGCCACAGCCTGCCTCCCACGCTGCAACTGCCCGACGGTTCCGAGGCCGCCTCGCCGGGATCGCTGCCGGCCCAGGTGGCGGTCTTGGAGCGGGACATGCTCATGGACGCCTTGAAGACGACGCGCGGCAACGTGGCGGCGGCCGCCCGGCAGCTCGGCGTCACCCCGCGCATGGTCCGCTACAAGCTGCGGAAGCTGGGCATCGACTATCAGCAGTTTTTTACGAGGGCGGACGGCGGAGAGCGATAGCCCGGCGGGGCCTGGCCGGACTAGAACGTTGCAATCTCATCCGGTGCAACGGATAAGCGATCGGCAATGATCGCCAGGGTCTTCGGATGGATTCGGGCCACCTTTCCCTGCTCGATTCGGGCAATCGTCTTCTCTGCGAGCGGCACGAAGTCGGCTTGTGTGAGTCCGCGCTGCCTTCGCAGTCGGCGCAAAGCGGCGCCAAGCGAACGTTCCGATTCCCTGCGCTGCTTGGAAAGCGTCCGGCGGTAGTCGGAATCGAATTCGTACAGAATGGCGTCGGTGGCCGCTTCATATTCCCCAAGGCGAACCGTGTGTCCGTAGTCCGTCACGGAGAATGCCTTGAAGTCCGGCTTCACTTCGTCGCCGGACGGCGCAAACGCACTGAACGGGACTGCAAGCGATCGCAGGTCACCTCTCCATAACGTGACAACCTTGTTCTGGGAATCTACGGTCCCGCCGATGAACAGATCGGACCGGTTCTCTGCGGAAAGCGCTTCGGCCAGTTCTTCTGGAGGAAGAAAGCCGCCATCCATGCTGTAAACAAAGCTCTTGAAACAGCCGATCATCGTGGGAAGTGTTTCTTGAAGTGGTCGATAGAGCAGAAGGGCGTACCCGCGCGGCTTCGAATGACGAACAACGGAAAACGACCGAACGAGCGCGCTAGTCAGGTCTTTTTCGTAGCTAATCCAAAGAGAATCCACCCGAGCGTGTTCGACCAAGGCAGCAATACGGTTCGATGACGAGACCACGTTCTGGTTGGAGCGAGGCAAAGCGTCGCGGCCGCTGCTTTGCCTTGTCGAGAAGGATGGTGTTCCAGTGAGCAGTTGTTTTGATTGCCATACTAGCGACCCTTTCTCGATCTTCCCTGTCCGCCCACAGGATTCTCGGGATACTTCGCGTCCCAGCTATCGCAAAGCCACTTCCAATTGGCGTCAATTTCCGAAAGCAATTCGTTTGGTATTAACGACGGGTCGGGAGAAGGATCCATGAACTTTCGATCTCGAAGACCGAGCCGCCATTTCTGTTTCCCCCGAATAATCGAGACGTGAGGCGGCTCCCGAATCTCCTTCTCCTGAATCTTGACCTTCCATCCTGCAACACGAAGTGTCTTGGGGAGCATCAAATCTATGGGCACAAGGAGATGCTCCTCTCTTTTCGACGGAAAGGCCGTGGAATCTTCAGGGCATACTCTATAATATGTCCGATTTCAGATTCAGTCAAGATGGGACATATCGCACCATATGCCCCCCGTTTGGGAAATCGTTACCGATAGCCGCCGCCGCGTCAAGGCCCGGACCCTCGGCGTGTGACGGAAAAATTGGTGCTATCGCCCTGCGGCGGCCGCCTTTTCGAGCGCCTTTCCGGCCAGCAATTGGCCGGCCTGGCGGCATTCGTCGAGCACTTCGGGGGTCGGCCGGTACTTGCACTTGATCGGCTCGCGGAGGACTTCCCAGCCGAGCGCCTGGATGGCCTGGTGAACGGCCTCCGGCCCGCCCGGCCCCCAACCATACGAACCGAAGGCCAGGGCCGCTTTGCCTTGCGGCCGCAGGCCGGCGAAGTAGCTCAGGGCGGCAGCGGCCGCGGGCATCAGGCCGCGATTGAGCGTGGGGCAACCGATGGCCACCGCGGCCGCGTCGACCAACTCGGCGGCAAGCTGAGTCAGGCTGGCGTGGCGGAGATGGAAAAGTCGCGTCTGGACTCCCGGCTGCGCGGCGGCCTGGGCAATCGTCTCGGCCATCTGCGCCGTGCTCTCCCACATGGTGTCGTAGAGCACCAGCACCTTCGCCTGGGGCCGGCAGGCGATCCAGTCTCGATAGGCGGCGAGGATGCCTGCGCGGTCGCGCCGCCAGATGACGCCGTGGCTGGGCGCGATCAGCTCAACGTCCAGATCGGCGAGCTTCGCCAGGCAAGGGCCGACGGCCCCGGCATAAGGCATGAAGATGTTGGCGTAGTAGGTCTTGGCTTCCTCCATGAGCACGTCGGCGGGCACCTCTTCGTCGAAGCGCTCGGCGGTGGCATAGTGTTGGCCGAAGACATCCATCGAGAACAGCAGCTTCTCCTCCGGCACATAGGTGAACATGGACTCGGGCCAATGGGCCATGGGCGTCTCGAGGAAGCGGAGCGTGCGGCGGCCCAGCGCGATCGTCTGGCCGCCGGCCACCACTTGCACCTTCCAGGCGGAAATGTCGTAGTGCCGGGCCAGCGCCTCGCGGCAGCGGGCATCGCAGAGCAGCGTGGCCCCGGCCAGCGCTTGCATGACCCGCGGCAGCGCGCCGGAATGGTCGGGCTCGGCATGGTTGCAGACGACGTAGGCGACCTGCGACGGGTCGCACAGGGCCGACACGCCGGCCAAAAGCTGCTCGGCATAGGGGGCCCGCACGGCGTCCACCAGGACCGTCTTCTCGTCGCGCACCAGATAGGCGTTGTAGGTGCTGCCGCGGAGGGCGTCGTAGCCGTGGAAATCGCGGACCTGCCAATCGACGTAGCCGACCCAATCAACGTTGTCCGGCAGGGAAGGTTTCATAAGCTCACTGTGCTTCGTGACAGCAGTGGTCGTCGTGCTGCTGGTGAGGTTCGTGCTCGTGGTGCACTGGCGGGCCCGCCCGCGCCATGCCGAGAAACAGGAGAACGCCAGCACGCCCAGCAACGCGATCGCCCACAGGTTGGCCGACGGGCCGGGCATGCCGTGGGTCATCGAGTGCACGTGGGCGGCCAGTTGCGGGGCGGCCGTCGGCAGCAGGGAGAACACCTGGTCCAGGAGCAGCCCGCAGCCGACCGCGCTTGTGGCGACGCTGAGCACGTAGAGCAGGGTGGTGCGGGCGCCGAGCACTTTCCAGATCGTGGTGAAGGTGGCCGGGTTGGTGGCCGCGCCGGTGATGAGGAAGGCCAGGGCGGCGCCGGGCGAGGCGCCCATGTGTACGAATCCGGCGGCGATGGGGACCGAGGCCGTGGCGCAGACATAGACCGGCACGCCGGCCGCCATCAGCAGCAGGATCGAGACGATGCCGGCGCCCAGGTAGGCGTGCAATTTCGGATCGTTCTGCGGCACCAGCACGGCCATGGCGCCGGCGATAAGGACGCCCAGCACCAGGGGGCCGGCAACGTCGCGGGGCAGCGTCACCAGGCCGTAGCTCAGCGCCCGCAGCAGCGCGGACTGGGAGTGATCGCCGATGCAACACGACTCGGTGCAGGTGGGCGGGTTGGCCTCTTCAGCGGCCCGTTCCTGCTTCGACTCGCCCGCTACCAACACCAGCGCGCCGCCGAGCATTCCGCTGATGAGGGCGGTGACGGGGCGAAAGGCGGCGAAGACCGGCCCCAGCAGGGCGTAGGTCACGGCGATGCTGTCGACGCCGGTTTGCGGCGTGGACAAGAGGAAGGCGGTCACGGCGGCCCGGCTGGCCCCGTGGCGGCGCATCGAGACCGCCACGGGAATCACGCCGCAGGAGCACAACGGCAGCGGCACGCCGAACAGCGACGCCTTCCACACCGACGACAGTCCGCGGCGGCCCAAGTGGCGCTCGATCCATTCCGGCGAGATGCAGACCGACAGCGCACCGGCCACGAGAAAGCCGACCAGCAAGTAGGGAGCCATCTCGCACCAGACCAGCCAGCTTTCCCAGGCGATTCTTCCCGTCAAATCGAGCATCAGAAGCTGCGCTCAGGTGGCGTGCTTGCCCAGGTAGTCGGCCACGCCGGCGGCGGTCGGCTTCATGGCCTCCTCGCCTTCGCGCCAATTGGCCGGGCAAACCTCGCCGTGGATCTCGGTAAACTGCAAGGCGTCCAACACGCGGAGGGCCTCGTCCACGTTGCGTCCCAGGGGCAAGTCGTTCACCAGGGCATGGCGGACCACCCCCTGCTTGTCCAACAGGAACAGCCCGCGCAAGGCCACCTGCTCATTCAATAATACGTCGTAACTGCGGGCGATGTTCTTGCCCAGGTCCGCGACCAGGGGGTAGTTGATCGGGCCGATGCCGCCCCGGGCCCGCGGCGTCTCCTTCCAGGCCAGGTGCGTGTAATGCGAATCGACCGAAACGCCGATCACCTCCGCATTCTTCTTCTTGAACTTCGGCAACGCCTTGTCGAAGGCGATGATCTCCGAAGGACAGACGAAGGTGAAGTCCAAGGGATAGAAGAACAAGACCACGTACTTGCCGCGATACGACGACAGCGTCAACTCCTTGAACGAATTGTCGGGCATGACCGCCGTGGCGGTGAAATCGGGAGCCGGTTTGGTTACCAAGCCAGACATGATCGCGATCCTTTCTTCATGGGGAAATTTGAGAATACCAAGTTAGTTCTTGTTGCGGAAGCACCCGTAGGGTGGGACGAGCGGAGCGAAGTCCCACCAGTTTCCGCGGGAATCATGGTGGGACTTCGTCCCACCCTACTCGATGTGAACCTTCCGCAGCAGAAACGTTTTTGCTTGCCAGGACGCACAGCACCTCACTCGCCGCCGCGTTTGCCCAGTTCGGCGTCGAAGATGATCAGGCCGATGGGCGTTTCGCCCGCCAGCTTCATCCGCTCGACGATGACTTCCACCTGGGACTCTTCCTCGACCTGCTCGGTGACGAACCACTGCAGGAAGGCATGGGTGGCGAAATCGCTCTCGGCTTCGGCCAGCTTCACCAGGCCGTGAATCAGGCCGGTGACCTTGCACTCGTGCTTGTAGGCGTCCTCGAAGACCTCCAGCACGGAGCCCCATTCCGCCTTGGGGGCCTCGACCGCCGCCAGGCGGACGCGGCCGGAGCGGATGACGATGAAATCGAAGAGCTTCATGGCGTGCTTCCATTCCTCGCGGGCCTGGGCCTGCATCCAGCGGGCCATGCCGTGGAGGTTTTTGGCCTCGAAGTGGGCCGCCATGGAAAGATACAAGTAGGACGACAGCAGTTCCGCGTTCAGTTGGCCGTTCAAGGCGTCCTGAAGCTTCGGTTTCAACATGTTCGATCTCCCTTCGCGGTTTTTAGAATAAAGGAACAGTCAATTGGTCACTTCCGGCACTGGGGGCACAGGCCGACAAACTCCAAGCGATGTCCGAGGACCTGATAGCCGCCCAATTCCCGGCCGCGCTCGGGCGCCAGGTCCACGGGTGGCCCCGTCACGTCGTCGATCCGCCCGCAACCGGCGCAGCGAATGTGGTCGTGCGGCCGCACGGCGCCATCGAAGCGGGTCTCCGCCCCGGCCATTTCCAACCTTTGAATAATACCCATGCGGGCCAACAAGTCGAGGTTTCGATAGACGGTGCCGAGGCTGATTTTGGGCAACCGCCGCCGCACCAGGTCGTACAATTCGGCCGCCGTGGGGTGGGCGAGCGATTTGCGGAGTTCCGCGAGAATCAGCTCCCGCTGTCGGGTGTTTCGTGGAAAGGGCTGTTTCGTCATGGCCGGCGACCGTTGTTAATAACAGTAAGTATTACTGTTAATCGACGGTTGTCAAGGGGTGAATTGACCAGGAGCGGAGAAAGGCGGGCACAGCGCCGGTGAAGTCCCCTCTCCCTCCGGGAGAGGGTCAGGGTGAGGGCGGCAATCGCAGGGTTTGGCCACCTGAAGCGGGCGTCCTGTCCACTCCGCCCTCACCCCCGGCCCCTCTCCGGGCACCGACCGAAGGTTGGTCGGGAGAGGGGAGAAATGCTCACGCTCCGCGCAGCAACTTCTCGATGTCGGCCTGGGCCGCGGCGAGGGCTTCGGCCATCTTTTCGGGATTCTTGCCGCCGGCCTGGGCCATGTCGGCCCGGCCGCCGCCGCTGCCGCCCACCAAGGCGGCGGCCGTGCGGACCCAGGCCACGGCGTCCAGACCGCGATCGACCAGGTCGCGGCTGAAGCCGGCCACCAACATCACCTTGCCCTCGTCCTGGCGGGCGCCCAGCATGACGGCGATGGGGGCCGACTTGCGGCGCAACTGGTCGATCAGTTGCCGCAAGACCTGGGGCCCGCCGGTGGTTTCGGCAATCACCACGGTGGTCCCGGCCACTTTGGTGGCGGCGGCCAACAGCCCCTCGACGCCGGCGCCCTCGGCTTTTTTCGCCCCCGCGGCCGAGAGCTTCTTCGCCTGCTTCAACTCCTTGGCCATCAGCTCGACGCGCTCGGGCACTTCCTCCGGCGGGACGTGCAGCGCGGCGGCCGTGCGCGCCAGCGCGCCGTGCGTGCGGCGGAGATAGTCCAGCGCCGAGCGGCCGGTCAGGGCCGTGATCCGCCGCGTGCCGGCCGCCACGCTCTCCTCGCCGACGATCTTCAACAGGCCGATCTTGGCGGCGTTGTCCAGGTGCGTGCCCCCGCAAAGCTCCTTGCTGAAGGAACCGATGGAAACCATCCGCACCATGTCCGGATACTTTTCGCCGAAGAGCATCATCGCCCCCGACTTGCGGGCCTCGGCCAGCGGCATGACCGTCGAGCGGACCGGCTCGCCTTCGAGGATCTTGTCGTTGACTTCGCTCTCGATGCGGGCCAGGGCTTCGGCGCCGACCGCCGAGGGGTTGGCGAAGTCGAACCGCAGCAGGTCGTCGTCCACCTTCGAGCCCTGTTGCAGGGCGTGCTCGCCCAGGTGCTTGCGGAGGGCATAGTGGAGCAGGTGGGTGGCCGAATGGGCGCGGCGGATGGCCGCCCTGCGCTGGGGATTGACCCGGGCGCTGACGGCGGCCCCCAGTTCCAGGCGGCCTTCGCGGAGATGGCCGCGGTGCAGGATCAAGGCGCCGTTGACCTGCGTGTCGACGACCTCGAAGCGGAAGCCCTCGCCCACCAGCTCGCCCGTATCGCCCACCTGGCCGCCCATCTCGCCGTAGAAGGGCGTCTTGTCGAGGATGACGAGGATCGGCTGCTCGGCGTCGTCCTCGGCGATCAGGTCGCAGGGGCGGTCGTTGGCGATGATGAAGACCACGCGGGCGTCGTCGCACTGGAGCGTGTCGTAGCCGATGAACTGCGTCTCGTGGATGACGCGCTTGGCGGCGTCCAGCGGCCCGCTGCCGAAGAGTTCGACCTTCTGTCCCCCGCCCGACTCGATGCCGTGCCGCTCCATCTCCTCGCGGAAGCCGGTCCAATCGAAGGCCAGGTTGCGTTCGCCGGCCAGGGTCTCGAACAACTCGGGCGGGAAGCCGTGGGTCTGGAACATGTCGGCGGCCTCGGCCCCGGAGACGATGCCGCGGCGGTCCTTCTTCATCTGCTCGAAGATCCGCTCGATGCGGCCCAGCCCGGCGTCGATGGTCCCCAGGAAGCTGGCTTCCTCTTTTTCGATGACGCGGGCCACGCGCTGGACCGTTTCGCCCAGCTCGGGATAGGGGCTTTTCATCAAGCCGGCGACCACGCCCACCAGCTTGTGAAGGAAGGGCTCGCCGACGCCCATCTGGTGGCCGTCCAGCACGGCGCGGCGCAGCAGGCGGCGAATGACGTAGCCTTGCTTCTTGTTGCCGGGATGGACGTTTTCGTGGATGGCGAACGTGCAGGCGCGGACGTGATCGGCGATGCGGCGCAGGCGGCGGCCGGTCTCCGCGGCCGGCTCGTAGCGGACGCGGCAGACCTCGCCGGCGGCCTCGACCAGCGGGCGGAGAATGTCGATGTGGAAGTTCGTCGCGACCCCTTGCAGCACGGCCGCCGTCCGCTCGAAGCCCATGCCGGTGTCGATGTTCTTGCTGGGCAGCGGCCGCAGGTTGTCGGGCGGGTCGCCCACGCGATTGAACTGCGTGAAGACCAGGTTCCAGATCTCGACCTGGCCGAAGTCGGTGTGGTAGTAGATTTCGCTGCACGGGCCGCAGACGCCGTCGGGGCCCTGGCTGGGGGCATTGGCGGGCCAGAAGTTCTCGTCTTCGCCCAGCCGCTGCAAGCGCTCCGGTGGCAGTTTCACGTCCTCGAGCCAGACGCGGGCGGCCTCGTCGTCGTCGAGATAGATGGTGGCCGACAGCCGCTCCGGGCTCAGGCCCAGCCACTGCTTGGAGGTGAGGAACTGCCAGGCCCAGTTGATGGCCTCGCGCTTGAAGTAGTCGCCGAAGCTGAAGTTGCCCAGCATCTCGAAGAAGGTGTGGTGATAGGCGGTGCGGCCGACGTTGTCGATGTCGCCGGTCCGCAGGCACTTCTGGCAGGTGGTTGCCCGGGTGAACTCCAGTTTGCAGCGGCCCAAGAAGTGGTCCTTGAACTGGTTCATGCCGGCGGGGGTGAACAACACGGTCGGGTCCCAACGGGGGACCAGCACGTCGCTGGGCCGGCGCACGCAGCCCTTCGATTGGAAGAAGGTCAGATACTTTTCCCGCAATTCATCCGCTTTCATGGATCGCATCACCCCTGGGGCGTGAAAAATGCCGTGCTCGAATCCTAAATCATAGCGGCGTAGCGGGTTGGTGAAAAGGCGGCGGTACAAGCTGCGGCGTAACGGCTCTGTCCGCCGGGGGAAACAGGTGGTAGAATCGAAGATGTGGGTGATGGACGGTTGAAGGTCGCCTTTTTTGATGTCGGAGTTGATACGATGTCGCTTGTCATCCCGGCCGAACGATTGCCCCTGGAGGAGGGTGGGGATGGCGTCATTCGAGTAGGTGGCACACGCGTCACCCTGGACACCATCGTCACCGCCTATCAACAGGGCGAATCGCCCGAAACCATCGCCGATCAGTACCCTTCGGTCTCGCTGCCCGACATCTTTGCCGTCATCGGCTTCTATTTGCGTCATCGGCAGGAGGTCGAGACGTATCTGGCGGACCAAAGGCAGCGCGCGGACACGGTGCGGCGGGAGCGCGAGGCGGCGTGTCCTCAGGCGGGGTTGCGGGATCGGTTATTGGCGCGGCGTGGGTCCAAGTCGGACTCCTGAGACGCTATGCTTCGATTCCTTGCCGACGAGAACTTCAACAACCACATTGTGCGGGGGCTTCTTCGTCGCAATGCGGGGCTGGATATTGTCCGCGTTCAGGATGTGGGGCTTGGCGGTGTGGATGATCCCGCGGTGCTGGCATGGGCCGCCGCGGCTGGTCGACTTCTTCTCACGCACGACGCCGCGACAATCCCCGTTTTCGCGGACCAGCGAGTCGTGGAGGGGAAGCCCATGCCTGGGGTGGTGGTCGCGCCGCGGCAGGTCGCCATCGGCCAGGCGATTGAGGCCATCCTGTTGTTAGCCGAGTGCAGCCAGGAAGGCGAATGGGAAGGAAAGACGGTCTTCCTGCCATTTTAGCCGGTATCCGTCCACTTCCTGTCGCAGACGGCCGGGCGGCAAGAGGGGTTTCAATATGCCCCAAACGCCTCTTGTGCCTTCGGCACCCCGATAGCAAGCTATCGGGGCCACCCACGTCTGGCCCGGCGGCTCGCTGGCCGGCCGGCAAATTGGTAAGATAAATGGGCGCCAGTTCGACCAAAGGGCCCTTGCGGGGGTTCATGGACATGTGTATACTATCTGTATGTCCATTCCTCCACCCCGTAAGATAACTGATTGAAGGAACTTGCCCATGGTCACGTCCATTAAGACGAAAGCGAAGGAATCTATGGCGAAGAAAGCAGTGCAGACGAGGGCGTCGGCCAGGCCGGCGCCGGGCAAAGCAGGCGACGACGGCGTCGGCGCCATGTTGGACGCCCATCCCACTCTGAAAACCACCGTCGCCCAGATCGAAAAGCAATTCGGCGAGGGGGCCATCATGCCCCTGGGCGCCAACTTCAACTGTCGCATCACCGGCATCTCGACCGGCAGCCTGTCGCTGGACATGGCCCTGGGCGGGCAGGGGGTTCCCAGCGGTCGGGTGGTCGAGATCTTCGGGCCGGAATCCAGCGGCAAGACCACGCTGGCCCTGCACGTGGTGGCCCAGGCGCAACGCAAAGGCGGCATCGCCGCCTTCATCGACGCCGAGCACGCCCTGGACCCCAGTTGGGCCAAGAAACTGGGCGTCGAGCTGGAAACGCTCCTGGTCAGCCAGCCGGGCTGCGGCGAAGAGGCCATGCACATCACGGAAATGCTCATCCGCTCCAACGCCGTGGACGTGATCGTCATCGACTCCGTGGCCGCCCTGGTCCCCAGGAAGGAACTCGAAGGCGAGATCGGCGATCAGCACGTCGGCCTGCAAGCCCGGCTGATGAGCCAGTCGCTCCGCAAACTCACCGGCGCCATCAGCAAGAGCAAGACCGCGGTGATCTTCATCAACCAGATCCGCGAGAAGATCGGCGTGATGTTCGGCAATCCGGAGACCACGCCCGGCGGCCGGGCACTGAAGTTCTACAGCTCCTGCCGCATCGACGTCCGCCGCATCGGGCAACTCAAGGAGGGCGAGGAGATCATCGGCCAGCGGGTGCGGGCGAAAGTGGTCAAGAACAAGGTGGCCCCGCCCTTCCGCGTCGCCGAGTTCGACATGATGCACAGCGACGGCATCAGCTACGAGGGAGACATCCTCGATCTGGCCATGGAAGAGAAGCTGGTCGTGCGGAGCGGGGCCTGGTTCCGCTACGGCGACGTGCAACTCGGCCAGGGACGGGAGAAGACCCGGGAATACCTCAAGGAGAACCCCGCCCTGCTGGAAGACCTCAGGGCCAAAATCATCGCCGCCCGCGGCTACGGCGGTGCGCCGCTGAAGACCATCGCCCCCGACGACGAAGCCGCCGAGTCGGTGGTAGAATAGGGTCCAGCGAGCCGGTGGCGTAAGCCACCGGATAAGCTTGCATCACCACGGACACTGAGCCGGTGGCGTAAGCCACCGGATAAGCTCGCATCACCACGGACACTGAGCCGGTGGCATAAGCCACCGGATAAGCTCGCATCACCACGGACAGCGGGGGCCCGATCGAAACATGGCACGCACGACTCGTTACTGCTGGTACTGGCTGCTGGCGCTGGCGGCCGGCTGGGCGGCCCCGGTGCGGGCGCAGGAGCCCGCCGGCATCGAGGCCGCGGCGGCGATGGAAAAGGTCCTGGTCGAGGCCATCGCCCGCGGCGAGAAGTCGGTGGTGGCGATCGCCCGGGTGCGGAAGGAGCAGCCCAGCGAGGTGATCCGTTTGGAGCCTCGGCCCGATGCGTTCGGCCGTCTCTTCAGCATGGCCTCCGGCCCGCAGCCGACCGATCCGAACTTCGTTCCCCGCGAGTACGGCAGCGGCGTGGTCGTCGATCGCCGCGGCTTGGTGCTGACGGCCTATCACGTTCTCGACCAGGAGAGCGATTACTACGTGACCACGGCCGACCGGAAGGTCTATCGGGCGTGGGTGAAGGCAGCCGATCCGCGCAGCGACCTGGCGGTCCTGTCGATCGACGCCGCCGGGCTGACGCCGATCGTTTTGGGCGACGCCACGACCCTGCGGAAGGGACAGTTTGTGCTTACCCTGGGCAATCCCTACGCGATCGCCCGCGACGGCCAGGCCAGTGCCGGCTGGGGGATCGTGGCGAATCTGGCCCGCAAGGCGCCGCTGTCGCCCGAGGACTCGGATCCGAGCAGGCAGCCGACGTTGCACCATTTCGGCACGCTGATCCAGACGGACGCGAAGCTGAACATCGGCACCAGCGGCGGGCCGCTTTTGAACCTCAAGGGGGAGATGGTGGGGCTGTGCGTGGCCCTGGCGGCAGCCGCCGGCTACGACACCACGGCCGGCTATGCCATTCCGGTGGATGCCACCTTCCGCCGCGTGCTCGACACGCTCAAGGAGGGCCGCGAGGTCGAATACGGCTTCCTCGGCATTCTGCCGGCCAACTTGCAGCCGGAGGAGGTGTTGGCCGGCATGAAGGGGATGCGCGTGGAACGGGTGGAGGCCGGCACGCCCGCCGCCCGCTTCGGCCTGAAACCCGACGACATCATCACCGACGTCGACCAGACGCCGCTGGTGGACGCGGACTCGCTGGTGCTGGAGGTGGGCAAGCTGCCCGCCGCTACGGTCACGCGGCTGAGCATCATTCGCGACGGGCGGCGGCGGACCATCGACGTCACCTTGAGCAAGTATCCGGTCCGCGGCAAGAAGATCGTCACGACCAAGCCGGAGGCGTGGCGGGGAATGCGCGTCGATTACGCCTCGACGCTGCTGGCGGACTCGGAACAGCCGCTGCGCGGCAGCCTGGCCTTCCTCGACGAAGCCGTGGTGGTCAGCGAGGTGGCCGAGGGCACCCCGGCGTTCCGGGCGGGGATGAAGCCGGGAATGCTCATCACGCAGGTCGACCGCGTGGCAGTCCGCACGCCCAAGGAGTTCATGGCGGCCGTGGCGGGGCGCCGGGGGCCGTCGAGCTGCACCTGGCCATGGAAGAGCAGGACGCGGTGCGAAAGATTCCGCCGCAATAGCCCCCGGAACCCGGGGGGCGGCGTTCGGATGGCCCCGATAGCGCCTTTTGGGTGGCCCCGATAGCTTTGTGGGTGGCCCCGATAGCTTTGCTATCGGGGCGGCGAAGCCGCAGGAGGAGTTGCAAGCCCCGACGAGAGCCTCTTGTGCCTGCCGCACCCCGATAGCAAAGCTATCGGGGCCACCCGACGCCGTAGCCGCGGAAGTTGGGGGATGCCCGGCCGTGTCGCGCCCGGGGGGATTGCAATTCCCTGCCGCTGCTGTATCGTAAAAACTTAGGAAAGTCGACGTTTGCGGCGCCTCGGACCGCACCCCTCCTTTGGGCTGGCCGTGTCCGCGGCGGCAGGATCCATGCGCGAATTCCTCTCCAACTATGAAATGAACCCGACGACGTGGGTTTACCTGTCGTCGCTGATGATCATCGGCATCTACTTCAAGTTCCGCCGTTTTTGGAGCGTGCGGAATCTCGATCTCCTGGCCCTGATCGCCTTTTCCCCAGGGCTGTTGCTGGTGTCGTACAGTCTGGACCCGGCATCGGCGGGCCACCTCTGGCCCTCGCAGGACCTGGAGCGGATGGGCTATGCCTGGTTGTTCGGCGTGAGCGCGTTTTTCATGGTCCGCCTGCTGCTGGATCCCCTGATGGTCCGCCGTCCCTTGCTGGAGCCGAACCTTTCGGCCAGCGGCCTGACGTTCGCAGGGGCCGCGCTGTTGATGTTCATGATCGCCAACGTGCTTACGGCCAAGCTGACCGTCAGCGACGTGGAAGGCGCGGCGCGGATGGACCGGTTGTTCGAGCGGCAGGAGTCGCCCAAGGAGCTGGCCTCGCTGTCCCAGTTGCCGCCTGGACTGCCGTTGTTTCAAGTCTTCGCCAGCTACTCGCCCAAGACCTTCGAGCACACGGCGATGACGCGGCCGGAAGATTACCGGCGGGCGCAGGGCCGCCACTTCACCACCGGCATCCTGGCGATCCTGGCGCACTTCGCGGTGGTGCTGGGCATGGTGTTGATCGGCTACCGGCACTTCGACAACGTGCATACCGGGGTGGCGGCGGCCTGCCTCTACTTGATGTTGCCCTACACGGCCCAGGCGACGCCGCTGGTGGGGCACGTCATTCCGGCGGCGCTGCTGGTTTGGGCCGTCGAGGGCTACCGCCGCCCGCTGCTGGCCGGGGTGCTCCTGGGCGTGGTGGCGGGCTTGATCTTCTATCCGCTCTTTCTCTTGCCGCTGTGGTGCAGCTTCTATTGGCGGCGGGGGCTCGTGCGCTTCGCCGCCGGCTTCTGCCTGGCCCTGGCCCTGATGGTTGCCTCGCTGGCCTTGAGCTGCGGATCCCTGGCGTCCTTCCTGGTCGAGTTGCAGCAGATGTTCAACTGCACCGGGCTGGCACAGGCTCCCTTGACCGGTTTCTGGAAGTTCCACGAGACGGTCTTCCGCATTCCGGTGATGGCGGCCTTCGCGGTGCTCTGCGGCGGCCTGGCCTTATGGCCGGCGCAGAAGAACCTGGGCACGCTCTTGAGCTGCTCGGCGGCGGTGATGTTGGGCACGCAGTTCTGGCAGGCCACCGGGCAGGCCACCGAGGGCGGCATGTACATGGCCTGGTATCTGCCGCTGCTGCTGCTGACCATCTACCGTCCCAACCTGGAAGACCGCGTGGCCCTCAGCGCCCTGAGCGAAGGCTGGTTCCGCTGGCGCAGGAGCACGGCCTAGCCGGCGGCCGGATCATTTCTTGGAAAACCCGGCCTGTTTCAAGTATTTCTCGAACCTGGCATCGGTGCGCAGACCATCGAGCCGGGGATCGACCTTGATGTAGCAGCGCCAGGCGGAGTGCTCCAGGAAGGCCCGGTCGAGCCAGAAGAACGCCGCGTCCCGCTCGCCCAGGGCGGCACGGACGGCGGCAATCTCGTAGGCCACCGACTTATGGTCGGCCAAGGTTTCCAGCTTGGCCAGGACGGCCCGGGCCTGGCCGCTATCGCCGTCCTGGGCATACGCATAGGCACGCGCGGCAAACAGGTCCTGGTTCTCCTCGGTCAGGCTTCGGGCGGGCTTGAACTCCCGCTCCGCCTCTTTCAACTTGCCCAACTGGACATAGGCCAGCCCGAGATCCCAATGCACCTTGCGGAAATCGGGATTGAACTCCAGGGCTTCCTTGTACTTCTCCACGGCCACCTGGTAGTTGCGGGCGTAATAGTAGATCTTGCCCACGTTGCAGGCGATGATCAGGTCGGCGGGCGCCAGCCGCTGCGCCGTCTTCATCTCCGCTTCCGCCTCCTCGAATCGTCCCTGCAACACCAAGTACCAGGCGTACCAATGGTGTGCCGCGGCCAGCTTGGGGTCCAACTGCAGCGCCCGCTTGTGCTCCCGCTCGGCATGCCGCCAGTCGCAGTCGTACTCGATGAGCGTGAAGGCCAGGGCCAGGTGGGCCTCGGCCGAGCGGTCGTTGCACTTCAAGGCGGCCTGTGCCGCCGCCTTGGCCTTGGGGAAGGCCTCGTCCGCCGCCAGCCAGCCGTAATCGCCGCAAAGATTGTATGCGTCGGCCAATGCCGTGTGCGCCAAGGCAGACGCCGGGGCTGCCTGGACGGCCGACTCGAAATAGCCGATGGCCGCTTGCACCAGCCGCTCCTGTCGCTGTTCCATCATCCGCAGGCCCTTTTTATAGAGCGCGTAGGCGTCCCGGTTGTCTTCCAACGGATCGTGGGCCGCCGCCGGGGCCGTCGCGGCGCGCTGGCCGCCCGCGGCGACGGTTTCCTTGCCCGGCTGCCTCGACCCGGAAGGCCAAGGCCAGGAATATCCGGCCAGCACCACGGCGGCCAGTCCCGCGCCGCAGAGGACCGCGACGAGGATGGTTCCCACGGCGGCGTCTTGCCGCCGGCGGCCGGCAGGCCTTGACGGCGGCGATCACGTCGTTCATCGTCGCCGGACGCTGCCGGGCCTGCTTGGCGACCATCTTGCGGAACAGCGCTTCGATGGCCTCGGGCACGTCGCTGCGAAAGTCGCCCAGCCGGGGGATGGATTGCTCGCGATGGGCCACCACGGCCTTCAGCACCGTCTCGCCGTGGTAGATGGGCTCGCCGGTGAGAAGATAGAAGAAGGTGCAGCCCAGGCTGTAGATGTCGGCCCGGCCGTCCGCCGTATCGGGATCGACGGCTTGCTCGGGGGCCAGGTAGTCGAGCGACCCCATGATCTGACCGGCGCAGGTCAGCCCGTCGGCCAACGACGTTGCCGCGGCGGTCGGCGGCTCGCAGCGCGCCAGTCCCATGTCCAGGACTTTCACCTGGTTGTTGCGGTCCACGAGGAGATTGCTCGGCTTGATGTCGCGATGGATGATCCCCTTGTCGTGGGCGTACTGCAAGGCGGAGGCGGCCTGGAGCAGGTAATCGATCGCCTGGGCCACCGGCAGCGGTCCCCGCTCCTTGACCAGCCATTCCAGGTCGGTCCCTTCCACGTATTCCATGACGAGGAAATGGACGCCGTCGGCCTCGTCGGCGTCGTAGGCGGTGACGATGTTCGGATGGCAGAGCTGGGCGGCGGTGCGGACTTCGCGGTGGAACCGCGCCAGGGCCTCGTCCGAGATGATCGTGGCGTGCGAGAGGACTTTGACGGCCACCACGCGTCCCATGCGATCGTCGCGCGCCTTGTAGACCTCGCCCATGCCGCCGCGGCCGATTTTCTCCAAGAGCACGTACCTTCCCAAGGTGCCGCCCTGCAAGCTTCCATGGCCAAGGCCGCCGGGGGCCGCGCCGCGCCGCGGCTTCGTCGGGGTCGAGCCAGTAGCCGCCGGAGGTCAACTCGCCGTACACCTGGCGAACGGTGTTGATCTGGCGCTCCAGTCGCCGCAGCCGCTGCCGGCAATCGGCGCAGCGGGCCAGGTGCTTGGCGGCGCCGGCCGTGGGGGCTTCGCCGGCCACCAGGGGCGTCAATTGCTCGTCGGAAAGACAGGAAGACGCGGACATCAGCCAACTCCCCGCAGATCGCTCTACGGATCTCCCCCTTCTGATACGCACGTCGCCGCCGCGCCTTACAGGGCGACGCGATTATTCTTCATCCAAGTCCTCGGCGTATTCGGCACACTGTTGGCGCACCCGGGCCAGGACCCGAGACGCATTGACGTAGACGGCGTTGCTGGTCAGGCCAAGCTCCGCGGCCACGGCGGCGCTGGGCCGCCCTTGCAGAATGTGCAGATCGAAACACTGCCACGTGGCCGCGTTCGATCGGCTGCGGATCTGTTCCAGAACGAACTGCAGGATCCGCCGCCGATGGGCGGCCAAAAATTCCGCCTCCGCGTCCGGCTCCTCGGCAGCGATCGCCGAGGGCGCTTCCTTGCGGGCCTCGTCCTCGGCGGCCGCGCGGCACTGCCGGCGCCGAGACCAGTCGACCATGGCGTTGTGCGTCACCCGCCACAGCCAGGTGCGGAAACGCCCCCGGCTGCGGTCCAGCTCGAAATTGGGCATCGTCCGCACCAGCGTGGCGAAGACTTCCTGGACCACGTCGCGGGCATCCGGCTCGGCCAGCCCCCGATGCCGAACATAGCTCAACAGGAGCGGCTCGTACAAGGCCACGAATTCGCTCCAACCATCGGAATTGGCCGGATCGCGGACGCGCAACAGGAGACTGGTGCGGGTTTCCACCATAAAGACAATATAACACCCCGGCCCTCCCCGCTCCATTGGCGCCGTGCTAGAATCAGCGGAAAGGGCCTGTAAAAGGCCGGGGACTGTCCCAATTTTCGCGGCGCGGACGGCGCTGCTTTATGAACGGGCGTTTTCGCCGCGAAAATGGGACTGTCCCCCTTACGGCGCCCGAAAACACGGCTATTCCGTTGGTCCCGCCAGGAGGTATTTTATGGAATCCCAAGGCCCAATCGGCAAACTTTTCGACCTGACGGGCCGCGCGGCCCTGGTGACCGGCGGCAGCAAGGGGCTCGGCAAGGCCATGGCCACGATCTTCGCCCAGGCCGGGGCCGCCGTGGCCATCGCCAGCCGCCACGAAAACGAACTCCAGGCCGCCGCCGAGGACATTCGCCTGGCCAGCGGCCGGCCCGCCGCCTATGTCGTCGCCGACATGACCCGCCGCAGCGATGTCCGCCGCCTGGCCGACGACGCCGTGGCGGCCCTGGGCAAGGTCGATATCCTGGTCAACAACGCCGGCTCCAACGTCCCCCAGCCGATCGACCAGATCCGCGACGAGGATTGGGACCGCCTCGTCGAACTGAACCTCACCAGTTGCATGGCCCTGAGCCGCGCCCTGGCGCCGGGCATGAAACAGCGCCGCTGGGGACGGATCATCCACATCTCCTCCGTCATGGGCCTGGCCAGCACGGCGGAGCGAAACGTCTATTCCGCCACCAAGGCGGCCCTGCTGGGCCTTGCACGGGCCAGCACCCTGGACCTGGGACCCTACAACATCACCGTCAATTGTCTCGCCCCCGGACCGTTTCTGACCGACATGCCGATGTCCATCCTCAGCCCCGAGCAACAGGCGGCCTTGGGCGCCCGCACGGCGATGAACCGCTGGGGACGCCCGGAGGAACTCGCCGGGCCTGCCCTGCTCCTGGCCAGCGAGGCGGGCAGCTACATCACCGGCACGGTGCTGGTCGTCGACGGCGGGACGATGGCAAAAGTGTTCTGAACCATGAGTTTCTATCGTTTCCTCGCCAACGCGGTCGTCGCCGTCCACTTCGCCTACGTGGCCTTCGTCGTGGTGGGGATGTTGCTGATCCTCGTGGGGCTCGGCCTGGGCTGGCGTTTCGTGCGGAACTTCTGGTTTCGCAGCGTCCATTTCCTCACCATCGCAGTGGTGGCGGCCGAGTCGCTCGGCGGCATCGTCTGCCCTTTGACCATCTGGGAGGCCCGGCTCCGCGAGGCGGCCGGCGAGTCGGTCGTGTCCGGCTCGTTCCTCGGCCGTTGGGCCCATCGGCTGCTGTTCTATACGGGGCCGGAGTGGGTGTTTACGACGGCCTATTGTCTGTTCGGCCTGTTGGTGGTCTTGACCTTGCTCCTGGCCCCGCCCCGCTGGCCGTGGCGAAAACGGTAGGTTCCCCTGTGCCCGTGCCGGGGGCAGAACGCACGGCCGGCAAACCCTTTCACCCCGGCGGAACCGGCGCCAGCAGGGCCTCCTCGAGCGGACGCACCCACTGGCCACGCTGGGCGTCGTAGACGCCGAAACCCGAGCAAAACTCCCAATAGGCGAAACCCATCTTGCGTCGCAGGGCCTCGGTGGCGACGCAGCGGGTCCAGCCGGCACGCGACTCCAGGTCGGCCCGGCTGTAGGCCCCGAACTCGCCCAGGTAGAGCGGCCGGCGATGTTTGACCGCCCAGGTGATGGCCGCGTCGAGGTCCCGGCGGACGGCCTCCCGCTCGGCCTTGCTGCCCGTCCACTTCGTGCCCAGCCACTTCGGCGACTCCGGCCCCACCCACGAGGCGCCCTGATGGGTGAAGTGGAAGGGATTGTAGTAATGGACGGTGACCACGAGCCGGCGGTCGTCGTCGGGCAGTTCCAGCTTGGGCAACTCGTTGATGCTGTTCCAGCCGACCGGCCCGACGACGATCTGGCGCGTCGGGTTGCTCCGCCGCACGGCGGCGATCGCCTCGGCCGCCAGCCGGTTCCATTTCTCGGCGGTCAGCTTCGCGTGCGGTTCGTTGAGCAACTCCAAGGCCAGGGAGGCCGGAAAGTCCTTATAGTGTTCGGCAATCTGCTGCCACAGGGCCAGGAACCGCGTGCGGTGCTTGTCCGGCTCCGTGAAGATTTCGTCGTAGTTGTGCATGTTCACCACCGGCGTGAGCCGCCGCCGCAGCGCTTGGCGGATCGCCCAGTCCACGCGGGCGAAGAAGGCCGGGTCGATCCGATAGGGCGCCGACTCCCCGGCATGGGCGGACCAGCGCACGGGTATCCGCACCGAGTCGAAGCCGGCCGCGCGGATCTTTTGAAAATATTCCTCTTTAAGGACAACGCCCCACTCCCCTTCTTTTGGAGCCTCCAGGGCGTTGCCGAGGTTCACGCCGCGACCGAAGACGGGCTTCAACTCGCGAAAGAATGGGGTCGCAAAGACTTCGGAATCGTCGCTCGCCGGCGGTCCCGGCGGTTGGTGCCCGCAGGCGGCTCGGGGAACACAAGCCAGGGCGATCAGGCCGCTCCAGACCGCCGCCCGCAGCCAGCCTTGCCGAGCCGAAGTCGTCCGTGCTGCTTGCTGGTTCATATTTTCCTCCCTTCGTTGGTTGCTAAAGAAAAGAAACATCTCTTCGTTGCTAAGGAAACGTCGTTATGCTGTCCCTCGCCGCACGGCCAGTGATCGCTGGCGAGGCATCCGCGCACCCCTATTTCGACGCATTGTCCCGCCTTGCCGGCCTGCAATCATTCTACTAGAAGGTCCGCTGGTCAGAGAAGCCGATAGTGAATCGGTGCGTTGAAGTGTGATCGCTTCTCCGAGCACAGCGGGCCTTCCTCTTTATGAAAGGCTCTTTGTCCCCGCGGAGGGCTGCGTCACGCAGGTGGCACTGGCTCCGCCAGTGTTTCTGTATCTTCATCCGCAGCGCCTTGGAACGCCACGAAACGGCCTGAAGCACTGGCAAAGCCAGTGCCACCCGGCCGCGTTTCTCCTCTGCGCGAGTCTTGTCTGCTGCGTCACGGCTTGCCGGCGGCCCGGCCGCCGCCAAGGTGCTTGGCAAAGAAGTCCTCGGTGAGCTTGCGGCGCTCGGCGTCAACGAACCCCGGGCCGCCGTGCCCGTTGCCTTTGATGATTTCAAGGTGCACCTCCACGCCCGCCTTCTTGAGCGCCTGGGCCAGCACCTCGCTCTGCTGGAGCGGCACGATGTCGTCCCGGTCGCCGTGCAGGATGAGGAAGGGGGCGGAATCCTTGCTGACGTAGGTGACGGGACTGGCCCGGCGGGCCTTTTCCTGGTTGTCCTGGACGGGACCGCCAATCAATTTCGCCACCGGGGTGCCCGGCTTGTCGGCCAGCTTGCCGATCGTCATGAACTCGGTGGGGCCGCACCAATCGACGACGCATTGGACGCGGCTGGACTGGTCGAGGTTGCCGCCCTTGCCGTCGAAGTCCTTCAGGCCGCCGGTGGTGCCCAGCAGGGCCACCAGATGGCCGCCGGCCGAAGATCCCCAGACGCCGACGCGGCTGGGGTCGAGGTGGTACTGGGCGGCGTTGGCCCGCAGCCAGCGGATGGCCGCCTTGCAGTCCTCGATCTGCGCCGGGAAGAGCGCGTGCTGGCTGAGCCGGTAGTTGATGCTGGCCACGGCATAGCCCTTGGCGGCCAGCGGCAGGGCAGGGAAATCCTCCCCTTTGTCGCTACCCCACCACGCCCCGCCGTGAATCCAGACGATCACCGGCAGCCGGCCTGTGGCCTTCTCGGGCAGATAGAGGTCCAGGCGGTTCTGCTCGTGGCCGTCGGCGATGTACCGCAGGTCCCGCAGCACCTTGACGCCCGGGGGCGGTTGCAACGCGCTGACGGCCCCTGTCCATGCCAGCATTACCGCCAGTCCGAGTACACCGACCCATGTCCGCGTCATTTTCCACCTCCTTCGTTGTGTTGGTCCAGCGAGTTTTCGGGTTCCTTCTCGCTTGGCCCTAACCTATGAAATGGTCGTGGTTTAAGCTAGGCGTTCGTGCTCTCACGCGAACTCCGCATCCGCCATGTTGGCATGGCCCAGCCCCGCCCCATCAACGCCCATCTTAACCGCGGCAATCTGGCGTAGCAACGCGCCGGGTTTCTTGATACCCTCGTAGAGCCTGTCCCGCCCAGGATGGGCTAACTCATACTACCTTAATTAACTACTTTTGTCTCTTACGCACGCAATTGATCAGAGCCTCAGCAACCATTGATGATCGGCCCGCTTTGGGCGGTCGGAGTCGATCCGGAACACCTGGGCAGGAAACGCATTTTTATCGCCCGCGCCGAGCACGGGGCCGGCCGGCTGGAAGGCTTTCTCGCCTGTAATCCTTGCCGGCAGGGGGCCATGTGGGTGATGGAAACCTGCCGCCGGCGCCCCGATGCCGTCCGCGGAACCACGCCCTTCCTCATGCACCAGGCGATGCAGACGTTCCGGGCCGAGGGCGTGCGGTGGGTCTCCTTGTGCCTGATCCCGGGGCTGCGTTGTCAGACGCCGATGCCGGGCGACAGCCGCCTGGCCCGCTGGGGCCTGGTCGTGGGCACTCGCTACTGCGGCCTGGTTTTCGACACCGCCGGCGCCTATCACTTCAAGACGCGCTTCCGCCCCTACTTCGAAAGCCGTTACCTGTGCGTCTATCCCAAGGTCACCTTGGGGTCTTCCTGGGCCCTGATTCGGCTCTTGGGCGTTCTTCGCCTGGACCTCGGCAAGGTCGCCGGTCTTCTGGCCCAGCGTTGGCAGAAGCGGACCTCGCGGGCGTCGCTCTTGGGGGGAAGGGAGTAGGGGGGAAGGCGGAGGGCGGAGGGCGGAAGGGGGAAGAATGAGGCCGCGGGTGGACCGTTAGCTTCGCTACAGGGTGCGGAAGGGACCAGTGACTAGGGCCGCGGCTGCGGCCTTCGCACCGTCAGGCCTGCTGCTGCTTCTCCGCGCCGCAGCAACCGACGCAGCGCACGAGGCAGTTGTAAAGCAGGGCCAGGATGACTCCGCCTCCAAAGCCGTCGACCAGGCCCCAGGCTAGCCCGATGACGCTCCCTAACGGCGAAATGTTGAATCCGCGATAGACGTGGCCGAGCACCATCAGGTCGCGGGTTGCGCCCTCGAAGGCCATCACCCACCAGGCAAGACAGAAAACGCCGAACCCCCAGACCAGCCCAACGGCCAAGCCAAACGCCAGAACATTGAGTTTCATCGCACACCTCCCTCTTACGAATTGCCAGTAGTCGCCTCCCGGCCGATTATTTTCACCTACGTGATTTTATGGGCCTTCCGACGCGGCCGCAACGGCACTTTCGGACGCCGTTACGTCACGCCACTGACAAGGCGCGCGCAGAGGCGCGGCGACGCAGGCAAGAATGTTGCGGAGATGGCGTCCTTCGAGACTGCCCCGCCTCGGGCGCAACGCCGCTCTTGACCAAGTGCCCGCCGGAACTCAACAGGCAGCCCAGTTTTCAATTCATCCTTCCTCCTCTGCGTCACCGCGTCTCCGCGCGAGTCGGTGTTTGTCACGCAGCGGAAGGGGACGGTCCCCGCGATCCGAGCCAGCGGTCGCGCTAGCGGACCGTAAGTGCCCGGTCGATCTCGTGGATGGCGGCCTTGACGTGGCCGGCCGCATGGGGATGGCTGGAACCGAGCTGCGACAGCACGCCCCGCAAAAGATGCCTGGCCTGACGCAACTGCTCATCGGAGGTCGCCTGGGCTTCATGCGTCGCCGGTTGACTTGCCGGGGCCGCCTTCTTTGCAGCGGCGGGCCCGTCTTTGGGGGCCGATCCGGGCTCGCCCTTCTTGTGATGGTAGCCCAAGTCCTTCAACGCCTTGTGGACCTCTTGGTCTGCCTTGGCACGGTGGCCGTCGTAGTCGTGGTTGGCCTCGGAGAGCAACTGGTGGGCCGATTTGAGGGCCTGGAAAACTTCGGCCTTGGCAGGTGGCGTCGGCACCGGGGTGACTGGCGCCTGCACCTTGACAGGTGGTTTCACCACGGGGGGATTTATGGTCTGTGCCAAGGCAGCGGACTCCATAGCCACGAGGACCACGAAAAGCGAGAACCCGATTTCACATAAGAACTTACGACGCATGATGAGTCCCTTTCCAGTATAGAATGTGAGTTGCCCTTTTTCTTTTTAACACCCCATCCGCCGATTTGTCTCGCAAAAAATCTTGTCGCTGCTAATGATTCCTACCTGTTGCGGAAGGCCGTAAATTTGTAGGGTGGGTCGAGCGCAGCGAGCCCCACCAATCGGTTTTTCGCGGGTTGTGGTGGGGCTCGCTGCGCTCGACCCACCCTACAGGTGCTCTTGTCGCTGCCAGTAACTCCGCACTCGTCGGCCGTCAAGGAGGCGAGTGGTGGGGCTCGCTGCGCTCGACCCACCCTACAGGTGCTCTTGTCGCTGCCAATAACTCCGTACTCGTCGGCCGTCAAGGAGTGGTGAGACTGGCCGTCGAATCGACCTCATCCCAGGACGCCTCGCAGGGCCGGTCCTGGTCGGCCGCTTCTGCCGTGGCCCGGAAATCCTCGAACCGCGCGAGAAATGCCTGGACGATCAGCGGATCGAAGTGCAAACCGGAGTTCTTGGCGACGATGTCGCGGGCGACTTCGGGGCTGTACGCCGGTTTGTAGACGCGGCGCGAGGTGAGCGCGTCATAGACGTCGGCCAAGGTTACAATCCGCGCCGCCAGCGGTATCTCGTCGCCTCGCAAACCGGCGCAGTAGCCGCTGCCGTCGAATTTCTCGTGGTGATAGCGGGCGATGTCGGCCGCCATGTCCATGAATGTGCCCGGGCCAACCTGATCGCGGGCCATTTCCAGCGTGCGGCCGCCGACGAGCACGTGCCGCTTGATCTCGTCGAATTCCTCGGGCGTCAGCGGCGCCGGCTTTTGCAGGATGGAATCGGGGACGGCGACCTTGCCGATGTCGTGCAAGGGACTGGAGCGATAGAGATCCTCCAGGAAGCGCCGATCCACGACGCTCGCATACGGCCCGGCGGCGGCGAGTTCCTCGGCAAGCATCTGCGCATCGCGCCGAATGCGCTGCACGTGCTCGCCCGTCTCGGAATCGCGCGAATCGACCACGTGGGCCAGGGCGAACACCACCATGTCCTGGGTGGCGGTCAATTGCCTGCTGCGGAGCGAGACGAGCTGCTCCAACTCGCCGGCGTAGATCTGCAACTCGTCTTTGGCGGCGGTCAACTGCCGCTGGGCCTCCCAGAGGCGAAACTGCACGCGGACCTTGGAGAGCAGTTCCTCATGGTCGAAAGGCTTCACCATGTAGTCGTCGGCTTGGGCCTCGTAGCCCTTGACGCGCTCGGCGGTCGAGCCCTTGCCGGAAACGAGAATGACCTGGACGAACTCTCCAATCGCGCTGGACTTGATCCGCCGGCAGGTCTCGTAGCCGTCGATGCCGGGCATCATGATGTCCAGCAGCACCAACTGGGGTTTGAAAGCCGGCAGGAGCGACAGGCATTCCTCCCCGCTGGCGGCGGCCGCCAGCTCGAAATCCTTGCGCAGCAGCCGGCGGAGAATGTCCACGTTGGTGGCATTATCGTCGACGATCAGGACTCGGCCGTGTTGTTCCATTGCCAAGAGTTCGCAGTAAAAGGGTGACCGCTACGTGACCTGCCCCAGCGAGTTCTTAAGTTTGCGGGGCGGCTCTGCGGCGGATTTGCCGGGCAGAGGATCAGGAGTGGCCAGGGGCAGTCGGCAATACAGGGTGCAGCCTGTGGCGGCATTATTTTCCGCCCACACGCGCCCCTGGTGCCCGCCGACAATCTCCCGGCAGATGGCCAATCCCAAGCCGGTGCCTCCCTGGTTCGATTTCGTCTTGCTGGATTGGACGAACTTGTCGAAGATGGCTTCCAATTCTTCGGGCGGGATTCCCGGTCCTTGGTCGCAGACGCTGAGCAAGGCCGCCCGGCCCGCCGCTTGCAGCCGGACGTCGATGATCCCCCAGGCCGGCGAGAACTTTACCGCGTTGCTCAGCAGGTTGCGGACGACCTGTTGAATGCGGTCCGGATCGACGTTGGCCGCGATGGGGCGCTCCGGCCCCTGGTAGCGGATCTCCACCTCGTGCTCGGAGTAGAGCGAGCGGAATTCGTCAATCACCAGTGCGACGAGTTCGTGCAGGTCGGCAAGGCGGAAGTCGAGGCTCATGCGGCCGGCTTCCAATTTCGAGAGGTCCAACAGGTCGTTGACCAGGTGGAGCAGGTTGTCGGCGCAATGGTCGACGTTATGGAAGAACTCGTGGAGTTCCTCGCGCTGGGCGGTGGCCGCCTCGCTGAGGCCGAACTTCGCGTAGCTCAAGATGCCGTGCAGCGGCGTGCGCAATTCGTGGCTGATGTTGGCCAGGAACTCGCTCTTGGCGCGGTCGGCCGATTCGGCGGCGCATTTCGCCTCGGCCAGCTTGTTGTTGCGAGCAATGATCTCCCGGGTCAGCCAGATCGTCCAGATGATGATGACCCCGCTGGGCACGATGACCAGGAGGCAGGTGGCGATGACGTTGAAGAGGACGGACTGGGCCAGGCGTTGTCCGCTGCGGCGGGCTCGCGCCACCTTGGCGTCGGCAAAGGCGGCCGTTTCCGTAATGATCGTGCGCACGTCGTCCTTGAAGGGAGTGATGGCCCGATTGGCCTCCTCGGGCCGGGTGATCTTTCCGCTGCGAATCAACTCGACGACTTCCAGGAAATGCCGCCGATAGCGGCCCGCGGCGGCCGCGTAGCCGGCGACTTGCTGCTTTTCACCGGGGAGCAGGCAGGCCGCCTTCAGGTGTTCCAGGTCGTCGCGCGAGCTTTTCCCACAACTGGGTCCACTTGCGGAGATAGTCGCTGCGAGTCGGCGCGTCGTTCAGGTTGAGGAAGGAGTCCTTCTCGTAGCGGCGGCATTGCAGCGCCGAGACGACGGCCCGATTGGCCCACAGACTGTGGACGGCGTCCTGGTCGATGGCCACGTGGGCCAGGCGGGCCAGCCGCACTTGTTCCTTGAGCACGATGACGCCCGCCGCGACGACCAGGATGCAGGCCAGGACTGCGGCGGTATAGGCCTTGCGAGTGACGCGGGGGCCGGCCAAAGATTCGATCTCGATATCCATTTCCATTTTTCTTGCTGCGGTTGAGGTGTGATTATCTACAGAAGTTCATCGATTCCGCAACTTCCGTTCAGCCGAACCAAGCCGCTCTTTGGCAGCCTTGCTCATTGATGCACGTGGCATTGTCATCGACAACCAGGATTCGTCCCCGTTCTTCGCTTGCTGGCGATTCAGTCACGGCAGGTCAACTCCAACTGCGGGCCGGCAGACTCCAACTCGGCATGAGCGACCAGCAGTTCGACGTAGAAGATGCAGCCTGCGCCCTGGTTGTTCTCCGCCCAGATGCGGCCCTTATGTTCGCCCACAATCTCCCGGCAAATGGCCAATCCCAAGCCGGTGCCTCCCTGGTTCGACTTCGTTTTGCTCGACTGGACGAACTTGTCGAACACCGTCTCCAGCTCGTCGGGCGGGATTCCCGGTCCCTCGTCGCGGACGCTGAGCAGCGCCGCTTTGCCCACCCGTCGCAGCCGGACATGAACGGCCGCCGAGGGGGGCGAGAACTTCACCGCGTTGCTCAACAGGTTGCGGATCACCTGTTGAATCCGCTCCGGATCGACCGTGGCGGCGATCGCCTGCTCCGGCCGTTCGTAGCGGATCTCGACCTGCTGCTCGGCCGAGAGCGAGCGGAATTCGTCAATCACGACCTCGACCAGCGGGTTCAGGTCGGCAACGTGAAAGTCGAGACTCATGCGGCCGGCTTCCAATTTCGACAGGTCCAAGAGGTCGTTGACCAGGTGGAGCAGGTTGTCGGCGCAATGGCTGACGTTGTGGAAAAAATCGTGGAGTTCCTCGCGCTCGGCGGTGGCCGCCTCGTTCAGGCCGAACCTTGCGTAGCTCAAGATGCCGTGCAGCGGCGTGCGCAGCTCGTGGCTGATGTTGGCCAGGAACTCGCTCTTGGAGCGGTTGGCCGCTTCGGCGGCGTCCCGCTGCTCCTCGACGAGCCTGGAGAGCGAGAGCAACTGCGCCTGGGCAACCAACAACACTTGCACGTCCAGAAGTCCCACCCGCCCCTGGTGGTCGACCAGGATCGGCTCGAACGCCTGCTGGTGCGGCCGCGCCAAGGCGAACTCGGCGGCACGGTTGATCGTGCAGGCGGCTTCCAGCCGAAGCATGTCGCCGCAAAACATCTCGACGAACTCGCGTATCGGCCGCTTCAAGAAGATCTCGCGGAAGAACGGCCGGCTCAAGTGCCGGAACAGGCTGTCGCGGGAAACGGCTTCCAGCACTTGATCGCCGTCCAGAACCATGGCGCCGGGCAACTCGATGCGCTCGTCGAAGGCGTCCTTCACGGACTCCGTCAAGTCGCCGGCCTGGACGGTGAAATCGCACGTCGGCAGGTCCGCCAGCGTGTGACCGATGGTTGTCTGTTCGTTGGTTGCGGCTGGCATCGTGCTTCTCAGATATCTCGGCTCAGGGGAAAAAGGTGACAGGCACCATTTGCCGGAACGGCCCGGAGGGTGCTTCGCACAAACGGTGCCTGTCACCTTTTTCCCCGGCCCATGGTGCAATGTCTTGAAATCTCTTGGCAAAGCTAGCTTTTTCCAAAGCGTGGGGATGCCGCAGCATGTGTTAGAAGCGTGTTAGGAAGTTCGCTTGCCGGCAAGCTTGGGCTCCCACAGATGGTGGAAGCTTGCGAGTCCAATGGCTGGAGTGACGCCGAGGTATGTCAAGCCGCCGAGGTGTCCAATTCCTCGCTTGGGCGCTCACGAGGGCTATCCCCCTCCGCCGGCCCGCGGGCTTCGGTTGCGGAAGCAGCCGGCGGATCAGCGGCCGTGCTGGCAGGCGGCGGCGGCTTGGGCGCGATCGAAGAGTTCCCGGCGAAGATGCTCGTCGGAAACGTATCTCCGCAAGCAGGTCTCCAGCACCACGAGATCGTCGGCCGTCACCGGACCGATCTTGTAGGCACTGAAAATCGCCTGCTTCAGTCGCGGCAGGTAGCGATCGCGAAGCTTGCGAGGATCGGGCTGCTGAAAATACCTGCCGTTGCTGCCGCTGGCCTCGACGGCCGCCCTGCTGCCGACGCAGGCCGTCGCCTCGGCGACCGCTTCGGAAGCCATGCCCGGGCTGCCCCCGGCGGCACTGGCGACCATCCGCCCCGCGTCTGGATTCCGCGCCGGGTCGATGGCCTTCTCCAGGCGCCGCCAGAGACGGAGGCGATGCTCGAACATTCGGCAGCGATAGGCTTGCCACTGTTTGCCGACGATTCTCCGTCCACTGGCATCAGTATTCATGGATGCACCTCGGTCGTGCCGGCGCCCGACATCTCAGTCTCCTTGGCCCCTAAATTGGATGCGCAAGGGACGCCGTTTTTTCACGAAAAGTTCTCCCGGCGGCGAAATTTCCGCCGCCGGGCCGTCGCTGGAAAAAATTCGATCCTCATTATCCTGCAAGCACTTGCGTCACGGGGCGGGGGGCTGCTTCCGGCCGGCCGGAAATTTTTCCGACCGGGAAGACCGGAAGCGGCAATAATCCGGTCGCGATGGGGCGATTAGTGAGGCGGCTGTGGGAAAGATGCGACGGGAGACAGATTCATGAACGTCACGAACGTTTCCCGTGGCCTCCTCCTGGCGCAGGTGAAAGGAGTGGGAGGCGAATCCTACCTGCAAGCGTTTTGTCGCGCGGTCGGGCCGTCCGACTGTGTGGTGATCCTTTTGGCGGGATTGGCCGTCTTCGCAGGGGCGTGTTTTTTGGTTGCAAAATGCCGGCAACCCTCTGTTATCGCTTCCTGCCTTATCTTTCTGCCCCTGCCGCTGCTCATCGCTCTGTTTCGGGCGCTTGGAAAACAGGTTGAGGGGCTTCTTACCCTGTCGGCATCCTCAGTGCAGCCAAGCACCGCTCAAATCGCCGCCGCTGTGGCGAGTGGTCTGGCGCCGTTGTTCTTGGCCCTGATGGTGACTTGGCCCTCCTACCTGGTGTTCGCGGTCGGACTGGTCGTCCGCACTGTGAACCACAGCAAAGGACGATGAATAGGGAGCAGCGGGTCGGCTACCAGTCGAGGCCCGTTTCCATACGCGCCAGCGGGAGGTGGTATCGACGATGCCCTCGCGTGGGGGCCCACTGTGCCGTGCGCTCGCATTTTGCGAACAGCGGGGTTGACTGTTCGTATCGTGCGAACTAGAATAGGGTCGGATGCCGATCCCAGGGGCAGTCACCGGTGCGCGTCATCTCCAAGGCACGTCTGAAACGGTTCTGGGAATCCCCCGGCCGTCAGGACGCCGAAGGACCACTGCGGGCGTGGTACACCCACGTCAATAGCAAGACCGTTTCATGGCACGCCTGGGGCAACGTCAGAGCGGAGTTCGGCAATGCCAGCCTGGTGGGCAACTGCGTTGTCTTTAACATCGGGGGCAACAAGTACCGCTTAATTGCCCGCGTCCTTTATCCCAGCCGGAAGGTCTTTGTTCTGAAGGTGATGACCCACGAGGAATACGACGACGGCAAGTGGAAGGACCAGTGTGGTTGCTTTGCTCCTCCCCCGCAACGAACCAGAGAAACGAGAGACACGACGCGCAGGCGGCAGCGAAAAGGATGGTGAAGCATGGCGACGGCTCAGGCGAAGTTCAAGTTGAAGGGAAAGAACCGGGATCGCTACCTGGAGCGTGTGGCGGCGTTTCCGCTGGCGTCGATCAAGTCCGAGGAGCATCTTGAGGCTGCCCAAGCGGTCATGGATCGGCTGCTTGCCCAAGGGGAACTCGAAGGCGGCGAGGAGATGTATCTCGATGCCCTCAGCGACCTCGTGGCGGCCTACGAGGATCAGCACTACCGAATCGCTCCTGCCCCTGATGCCGACATGCTCCGGCACCTGATGGAGGCCAAGATCGTCACGCAGGCACAACTGGGCCGGGAGACGGGAATTGCCAAGTCGACAATCTCCGAGGTTCTCGCCGGCAAGAAACCGTTCAGCCGGCAGATGATTCGCAGGCTGGCAGACTACTTCAGGGTGGATGTGAGCATCCTGGCGGCCAATCTGTGAACCCGCCTTTCGACCACGTTCAGCGGTTGATATCACGCCGCCCTGGCCCGGCACGCCCTCGATTCGACCTTGACCGGGGAAAGGCCCCTCATTAACATCTCCCCCCGGTACGCAGAATCCCCCGCGCGACTGGGTGCTCTGCGGGCTCTGCGTAGCTTCTCATCACTACTTCTCATCTTCTCGTCGGCCGTTTGCCCTGGAGCAGAGCGAGCGCTATGTTCCTGACCAGCGTGATCGTGGGTCTGATGCTGGGCGTTGATCCGGGCCCGGTGGGTTCCGGGGATCCTCAGATGCCGGCGTGGGGTTCGTATGGAGCCGCGGCGCCGGCCGCTTCCCCTTGGGCGGCCGGGCCTCCACCGCCCGGCGCCTCCACTTGGCCGGCCGGGCCTCCGCCGCCGGCGTTGGCCACGGCGCTGCCCCCGCCGCCTCCGCCGTTGCCGGTCGGAAACCCTCCGCTGGTGTTGCCGCCGATCGAGCCCGACACGCAGTCGACCTGGTACGCACGGGTGGACTACCTTTATTGGAACGAGGTGTTTCAGGGCGCCGTATTCGACCACGAGTCGGGCGTACTGACGACGGTCGGCTACCAGCGGCGGCGGGAGCAGGAGCGATACCGCGTCGAACTGTTCACCGGCAACGTGGATTACTTCGGCGGCGAGTACGACGGGAACAACTATCAGCCGCTGGACTCCACGACCAATTATCTCGGCGGCCGGGGCGAGATCGAGTATCTCCTCGAGCCGACCAACCTGGTCAACAACCGCTTCATCATCGGCTTGGGCACGCGTTTCTGGTTCCGCAACGTGGCGCAGGACTCGGACGCCGGCTACCAGGAAACCTGGTGGACGATCTACCCGTACCTGGGCTGGGAGGGCCGGCACGAAATCAGCCCGTACCTCGAATCGTTCGCTGGGCTGCGCAGGGATGACCGCCGTAAATTATGAATACGTGTCCTACTACGACGTGGCTCTGCACCCCAAGCTGGGCATTACGGCCCAGGCGGAGTTGGGACTGCGCAGCCAGCGATTCTTGCTCTCCGCCTTGTTCGAGGTGATGACCTGGAGCCAGTCGGGCTGGGTGCAGGACATGTGCCAGCCGAATTCGCAGATGTACACCGTCGGGTTGCACGCGGGATATATGTTCTGACGATGGCAAACTGGACAGTCCTGAAGGCCCTGAAGTATCGCAACTTCCGCCTCTTCTTCTTCGGCCAGAGCATCTCCCTGATCGGCACCTGGATGCAGCAACTCGCCATGGCCTGGCTGGTGTACCGCTTGACCGACTCGCCATTCCTGCTGGGGCTGGTGGCTTTCTGCAGCCAGGTGCCCATCCTGCTGTTTTCCTCCCTGGCGGGCGTGTTCATCGATCGTTGGAACCTGCGGCGGACCATCATTGTCACCCAAAGCCTGGCGCTCGTGCAGGCCGCCATCCTGGTCGTCCTCACCCTCAGCGGCGTGGTCGCCGTCTGGCAGATCATTCTCTTGAGCATCTTTCTCGGCCTGGTCAACGCCGTCGATATGCCGGCACGGCAGGCCTTTCTCATCCAGATGGTGGAAGACCGCGAGAACCTCACCAGCGCGATCGGGCTGAACTCGTCGATGTTCAATGGCGCGCGGCTGATCGGCCCCACCCTTGCCGGCATTTTGATCTTTAGGGCGGGAGAGTGGCTCTGCTTCCTGCTCAACTCACTGAGTTACCTGGCGGTGCTCGTGGCGCTGGTGGCAATCCGGGTAACATGGTCGGCGCCGGCCCGGCCGCCAAAACACGTCCTGCACGAGTTGCGGGAAGGATTCCTCTACGCCTTCGGCTTCCTGCCCATCCGCTCTCTCTTGCTGCTGCTGGCCGTGGTGAGCCTGACGTACATGCCGCTGCTGGTGCTGATGCCGGTGTTCGCCAAGGAAGTGCTGGGGGGCGGAGCGCGCACCTGTGGGCTCTTGACCGCCGCCATGGGCCTGGGGGCGATGGCCGGGGCCTTGCTGCTGGCCTTCCGCAAAACCGTGCTCGGCCTGGGAAGGCAGATCGCTTGGGCCAGCGGCGCCTTCGGCTTGGGGACGATCGCCTTCTCCTTGTCCCACGTGCTGCCGCTTTCGCTGGCGCTGCTGGCGGCCACCGGCTTGGCCATGATGATGGAAACGACGGCCACCAATACCATCCTGCAAACCATTCTCGAAGAAGACAAGCGCGGCCGGGTCATGAGCTTCTATGCCACCGCCTTCGTGGGCATGGCCCCCGTGGGCAGTCTGCTGGCGGGAAGTTTGGCCACCCGCTTCGGCGCCGTCCATACGATCCAGCTTGCCGGGGCCTTCTGTCTCCTCGGCTCGCTGGTCTTCACCCGGCACTTGCCCACTTTGCGCAGGATCGTCCGGCCCATCTATCAGCAGATGGGGATTCTACCGGAAGACGTCATCGAGGCTGCCTCGGCGGCGGGCGAAAAGTAGCACGCCATAGGCCGTGTGTCGTCCGCGGTATCCGGCACACGCCGTGTGCCGTCCGTTGCGGTGGCATCAAGCGCAACAACGAACGCTAAATGTCGCCGGGCCGAAAACAACAGACGGCACACGGCGTGTGCCGGATACTTTCCGGGCCGTGGACAGCTACGATCCCGGCCTACACGTCCTCGTCGCTCGATTGCAGCGAGGGTTGCCACTGCGGAAGGTGCTCCAGGCAGATGAGCAGCCCGCGGGCGACGGTCGTCAGCGGCTGCGGATCGACGCGGACGGGCACCCCGGTGTGCTGGCTGAGGAAGCGATCCAGCCGCCGCAACAGCGAGCCGCCGCCGCAGAGGACCATGCCGTGATCGACCAGGTCGGCGGCCAGGTCGGGACTGCACTGGTCGAGCGTGGTCTTGACGGCTTCCAGGATCGCTTCCAGCGGATCGCCCAGTGCCTGGCGGATTTCCTCGCTGGTGACGGTGGCTTTCCGCGGCAAGCCGCTGGCGGCATCCAGGCCGCTGACCTCCGCGACCAGTTCCTCTTCCAGCGGCGCGGCGCTGCCCAGGTCGATCCGCAGCCGCTCGGCGGCGGGCAGTCCGATGCGGAGGCTGTAGTGGCGGCGGAGGTAATCGACGATCGCCCGGTCCATCTGGTCGCCGCCGCTGCGGACCGATTGTGCGGCGACGGGCTGGGCGAGGCTGAGGACGGCGATTTCCGTGTTGCCGCCGCCGACGTCGCAGACCATGCTGGCCAGCGGCTCGGCCACGGGCAGCCCGGCGCCGATGGCGGCGGCCTGGGCCTTGCCGATGAGCCAGACCTGTCCCGCGCCGGCCCGCCCCACGCTGTTGAAGACCGCCCGCCGCTCCACCGGCGTGATGCGGCGCGGCACGCCCACCAACACCCGCGGCTTCAGCCGCCAGCCGGGCGGTTGCGCCTTGCGGAGAAAATACGCGCAGCATCGCCTCGCAGAGTTGGAAATCGGCGATCACGCCGTCGCCCAGCGGCCGGACAACCGCGATCGTTTCCGGAGTGCGGCCTTCCATTTGCCGGGCGAGGTGTCCCACGGCGCCGCCCCCGGCGAGAATGCGGCCGGTGCCGTGCTGGACGGCCACCACGGAGGGTTCGTCCAGCAGGATGCCTTCGCCGACGGCGCCGATCCGGGTATTGGCCGTGCCCAGGTCGATGGCCAGGTCGCAGCGCAGGTACTCAAGAAGGTGTCGGAGCATCCGCGGGAATTAAGGAGGAAGGATAAAGGATGAAGGATAAAGGATAAAGGCGGAAGGCGGAAGGGGGAGGGCGGAAGGCAAAAGCCCGTCCGGTCATCCTTCATCCTTCCCCCGCGGCCCAAGGATGCGCAGGAGCGCGGTTTGCGCACCCCCGGTTGTGCCTATCCTGACGACGATGGGGGCGCCCTTGTTGGCCTTGAGGCCGTAATCCATCATGTAGAGATAGAGGAACACGCAACTGACGATGATCGCCAACAGCGAGATCACCAACAGGACGGTGTACACGTCGGGGGCCGGTTTGCGAAAAACGGCCGGCTTCTCAGTCGAGCCTGTCGAAGACACGGTCACCTCGCTGCATTGGGCTCTTGAGCATATCGGGCACCACGCGGCAGACGGCCCGATCGGGAGTGGTCTGGGTCACTTCGATGCGGCCCACGTAGGTCGAGCCGCCGCTCATCCGCACGACCTCCAGCTTGTGGCCCTTGCGCAGCCCGTCATCGGAGCCGATGTTAATCTCCACGAGGTTCTGCTGGGGGACGGCCAGGATCATCCCGTCCAGGGGATGCGGCGGCTGTTTGGATTTGTAGTCGCTCTTGTAGTTGTCGATGCCGCCCCATCGCGCGGCCTCTTGGGCGGCGGCCAAATCGGCCGCGAGTTGCACGCCCCGCTCGGTCGCCTGCTTGAGCTCACTTTCGGCGCCGTTGACCCGGTCGGTCAGCGTCATTACCTTCTTTTCGCTGGCGTCGCGCTCTTCATGGGCCTTCGTGATTTCAGCCCGCAAGTTGTCCGCCACCTCGCGTTGGTTGGCCAGCGTCTTATGGGCCAGGTTCAAGGCGTCGACGGCCTTGTTGGCCGTCGCCCTGGCGTCGTCGAGCAACCCCTTATTGACTTTGTCCTTTTGGGCGAGATCGACGTTCACTTGCTCCAGCTTCCCCCGGGACTCGCGGTCCTCGGCCTTCTCCGTGGCCAGCTCTTTATTGAGATCTACGTTCTTCTCGGTCTCGTCATTATATTGTTGCTTTTCCAGGGCCAACTGCTGCGAGAGGCCCAGCGGGTGCTCCAAGGTCTCCTTGTCCTTCGGATTGTCGACGATCCGCTGCCAGTTCACATGGGTCGCATAGACCATGACGGTAAACGCCATGAACACCAGGCTCATGACGAAGATCAAAACGGTGAAGATTTTGCCGACGAGGTTCATAAATGACCTCTCCTACTCTAGTCCACGCAACAGGGGGGGTTGCTACGATGCTCCCGCTAGATTACTTAGCTAGTATAACTTCGCCTATTTTACGGTGTCAACCAGAATCACCAGGCGAAGGCGGAATGCGGGGACAGGGGCATGGCGGGTGGTGCAATGACCATCTACCGAGCGGGGACACTCCGAAAGTTCTTAGTTCTTAGTTCTTAGTTCTTAGAACTTAGCTCTTAGCCCTAAGCCCTAAGCTCTAAGTTCTAAGCTCTAAGTTCTAAGCTCTAAGTTCTAAGCTCTAAGTTCTAAGCTCTAAGTCCTAAGCTCTAAGTCCTAAGCTCTAAGTCCTAAGCTCTAAGTCCTTGACTTCGGCCGGCAACCGCCCGCACCGATGACGCCCAGGGCGATGCAGGCCGCCAAGCAGATGCCGGCCGGCCAGTCGCCATGGGCCAGGTACCAACTGGTCCGCTGGTCCAGGCGGACTTCGGCCAGCAGGGTGTCGGCGGCGCGGCGGGGTCCCTGGCGCAGGATTCGTCCATCGCCGTCGATCCAGGCCGACAATCCGGTGTTGGCGGCGATCAACAGCGGCTTGCGGCACTCGACGGCGCGAAACACCGCGCAGGCCAGGTGCATGTCCAGCTCGCTGGAGCCCCAGAACCAGCCGTCGTTGGTGAGGTTCACCAGCACGTTGGGCCGGTGGCCCTGGGACTGGAGCCGGTTGATCTGGTCGCGAATGACATGCGAGAGCACGGTCTCGTAGCAGATGCTCGGCGCGATTTGCAGTTTGCCCAGGGTGAAGATGGCCGGGCCCTCGCCCGGGCTGAGGTTGTCGCCCAGCGGCGTCAGCTTTTGCAGCCAGGGAAAGCGGCCGGCCAGGGGAACGTATTCGCCGAACATCACCCGGTGCATCTTGTCGTAGCAGCCCATGAGGTCTCCGTCCCGCGACAGGTACGCGGCCGCGTTGAAGAACCGCATCCCCGCCGTGGCGAAGTCCTGCCGGTCGACGCCCAGGATCATGGCGGCCCCGAACGCGCGGGCCGTCTGCCCCATGTCTTGGCGGTAGTGTAGCGCCGCCTCTTTCAACTTCTTGTGAAACTCGGCCGGCGCCAGCTTGGCGTACTGCGGCGGCTGGGCGCAGTCGGCGTCATAGGTGATCAGCGGCCAGCGATACATGGTTTCCGGCCAGACGATCAGGTCGAGTTTTCCATACTGTTGGACCGCGCTGCAGACCCTTGCGCGTAGTGGTCGAAAATCTTCTGGTCCATCTCGGGATTGCACTTCATTTGCGTGTCGATCGAGCCCTGGATCAGGGCGATGCGGCCACCCGGTTCCGTATAGTCGCCGGCCATGCGAACGTGGCCGTAGACCAGCGCGGCGGCCAAGGCGGCCAGGGCCGGGACCGACGGCCACAGCGCCCGGCGGCGACCGTCGCAAGGCGCCATTCGCGCCAGGCAGGCCGCCACCAGCATCACCAGGAAGCTTACGCCGAAGGCCCCGGCGAGGTCGCTGAGTTGAATGAGCGCGAGCCAGCGGTACTGGGTATGGCCCAGGCTGGCCATGGTCATGCCGGTCAAGAGGTGGGCACGGGCCAACTCCAGCCCGGTCCAGACCACCGGCGCGGCCACAATGACCGGCACGCGCAGCCGATGGACGGCCAGCCGCGACAGGCCCACAAACAGGGGCAAATAGAAGGCGAAGTAGAACGATATCGCCAGCCAGCCGAAGCCCGTGGCCCAGTGGGGCAGCCGCAGCCAGTGCAACGCCAGGAGCCAGAAGAAGAAGCCCGCCAGCCAAAGCGAGCAATACGGCCGGCATCGGAAGGACCGGGCGGAAGCCAGCCACAAACCGGCCGTCAGCGGCCAGAGGACCGCCTCGGCGATCCAGAAGCCGCGATATTGCAGGTCGTTCCACACCGCGACCGCGGCCATCCACGCGGCAAACAGCAGGATCCACCCGATTGCCAAGGCGATGGACCACGTCCGCCGGGGCGCCGCGCACTCCAGCGGCGGCATCTCTCGACGGCGCACCAGCAGGACCCACCACACGGGCGCGATCCAGGCCAGTGGCCACAGCCCCAGCGGAGGCAGGGCAGCCCACAAGAGGAGCCCGCCCACGGCGGCATAGCCGAACGTGGAGCGATACCACGCTTGGAAAGGCGGAAGGGAAAACAAGGATGAAGGATGAAGGATGAAGGATGAAGGACCACGGACGACCTGGCGGGTCCGCGGCGCGCTCCGTTTATCCTTCATCCTTGATCCTTCATCCTTGAAAACTTACCGCCAGGAATCGCTCCAGGATGGTCGTGCCGCAGCCGGTGAGGAAACTCTCCGGATGAAACTGCACGCCCAGCAGCGGATACTGCCGGTGGCGAATGCCCATGATCTCCCGCGTGCCGTCTGGGGCATTGCTCCAGGCGCAGACGTTCGAACTCGTCGCTGAGCGTGTCGGGGGCAATGACCAGGCTGTGATAGCGGGTGGCCTCGAAGGGGTTGGGCAGCCCCTCGTAGAGGCCGCGGCCGTCGTGATGGATCATGTCGGTCTTGCCGTGCATGAGGCGGCCGGCCCGCACAATCCGCCCGCCGAAGGCCTGCCCGATCGCCTGGTGCCCCAGGCAGACGCCCAGCAGGGGAACCCGCCCGGCAAACCGCTTCACGGCCGCCAGCGAGATGCCCGCCTCGTCGGGCGTACACGGCCCCGGCGAGATGATCAGGTGCGTGGGGCGCCGGGCCTCGATCTCCTCCAGCGTGATCTGGTCGTTGCGATGGACTTCCAAATCCAACGACGGGTCGATTTCGCCCAGCCGCTGGACCAGGTTGTACGTGAACGAGTCGTAGTTGTCGATCAGCAGGATCACGGCCGACGGTGCCTCCGGGGTAGTACGACCGTATGCAGTTTACCCCGCTGGACGCCGCGGAGCCAGAGGAAAAGAAGCCGCCTTCCCCCTGAATTGAGCGGCGTCATGGTGCTGCCGGGTTATCCGAGGGCTGACGCCCCCGGCTCGTTCAGGCCGTTCGCGGCCGGACCGCCTGGAAGCGTTCGCCGGGCAGGGTGATGGAGAGCAGCCGCAGGCCGAATTTGTCGCCGACCTTGACGGCCTCGCCGCTGGCGATGGGATGATCGCCGACGGAAAGTTCCAGCATCTCTTCACACGATTTGTCGAACTGGATGATCGAGCCCGGCCCCAACTCCACGATCCGCCCCAGGGCTTGCCGCTTCCTTGCCAGGGTGACGACCACCGGGACCCGGATGCGCAACAGGCTGCGGGTATAGGGGGGCAATTCGGGCCCGCGGGCGGCCGGACGGCGGGCCTGTGCCGGGGCACCAGTCGCGGCCGCCGGGCCAGACACCGGAGCGCTTGCCGCTTCGGGCTGGGCTTCCGCCGCCAGGGCAGCGACGTTTTCGGGAGTCGGTTCGGACATCGGCGGCCTCGCCCCCATATCATGGGGGGTATTGTTCGGTGCGCAATGCGACGCCGCGCGAGCGATCGCATTTCCTACTCAGTATCGGCCGATCCGCCGGCAAACTTTGCCCAAACCGCCATCTCCTCAGGCGTGGTTGGACAAGCAGGGGACTGTCCCAATTTTCGTCCGACGAAAATGGGACTGTCCCCTTGGGAAGTGCCGATTGCCATTTCTCAAGCCTGATTCGAGCGATGAAAATGCACGTGCCGCCAGCCCGACGGCTGCCGCTGCCAGATGCGGGTCTCCTCGCAGCGCGACGTGGCCGGCTTTCCCGTCTCGTCGAGCACTTGCAGCAGCCGCACATAGCTCACCACGGCCACGTCGCCCAACAGGCGGACGTGCGGCGTGCAGATGGTGAGGTTGTGTCCCCCGCGGATGCCGCCGCGGTCGAAGTAGAAGCGGTGGAAGTCCAGGCCTTCGACCAACTCGCCGCGCGATTCGGCCTCGAAGGCGGTGAGCGTCGGGTCGCACAGTTCCTGGTACGTCTTCCAGTCGCCCTCCGCGATGCTCTGCAGCAGCCGCCGGTTCAACTCCAGGATGGCGGCGACGGTGGCCGGGTCGTCGCTCATGGTTGTTTCTCCAGCAATTCCTTGAGCACTTTGGCCAGCAGGGCGGGATTGTCGCTGGCGACGAGGTGCCGGATCCGCTCTGCCGGCAGCTTGAGCTTCTCCAAGGTCTGCGAGGCCCGCTTCCAGAGCCTGGCCCGGGCCTGCCCCTCGGCCAGATAGAGGTCGGTCACCAGGTCGCCGAGCCGTTGCAGGAGGATGGCGCCCTGGTTCTCGTAGTAGTTGCGAATCACCCGTTGTTGATAAGAAGATCGTTTGGCCATCAGAGCCGCGCCGGGTTGGAAGAAATGGATCGAACCGCTGCCATCATTATGGCATTTCCGGCCGCCGCGGCTAGTGGTCGCCGGGAGGGGAGGGTTCGCGCCGGGCCGGCGGTGCGATAGACTGAGGGGACTGTCCCGATTTTCGTCCGACGAAAATGGGACTGTCCCCTTCCGTCCTCCTAAAACCCTTGCCTGGATCGAAGTTGGCGTGAAACAAGTCGTTGCCGTGATCAAGCCGTACCTGGTCGAGAAGGTGCTCGGCGCCCTGAAGCACGCGCCCCTGGAGGCCTGCGGGGTCCGCGAGGTCAAGGGTTACGGCCGGCAGAAGAGCTATCTCGACGAGTATCGGGGCAGCGAGTATTCGCTGGCCTTTCTGCCCAAGGTGGAACTCACGCTCTGGGTCGACGACCTGCGCGTGGAGGAGGTGGTCCGCACGATCGTGGAGATCGCGCGGACCGGGCGCATGGGCGACGGCAAGATTTTCGTGCTCCCGGTCCTTCCCGGCGGGGCCTGGGAGGTGGACTTCTAAAGGGGGAAGGCGGAGGGCGGAGGGGGGAAGGAAAAAAGCGAGGCGCGGGGTTTATCCCCGTAGCGGGGCAGCGAGAGGCGCGTCACGAAAGCCTTCTTGTGCGGCACCTCATCGCAAGGCTAATTGCATTTGCGGTTTCCCCTTTTTCCTGACAGAGATTGCGCTGGCCAAAGCGGGTGATAGATAGAGCGATTCGTAAGTGTCATGGTCCCTGCCCAGCAACGTCGCCTGGGTGGACCGCCCCGCGTGCACTTCGATGTGGACCAGGCCCAAACTCCTTGGCAATGGTTCCCCGTAGGTTTTTTCGCCTGTCCGTCCATCGTAGCTCACAACATACATGCACGCTTTGTCATTGCGCGCGGCCAGGCTGTCGCAGAATTCCCCGTGGTCGATTTTGGGACAGTATCGGTTATCACGATTCCTGCACACGCCCTGATAGGGCGGATCCAGATAGACTAGATCGGTCGATTTGCATTTTGCGAGCACCTTACGATAGTCGCAAGCGGTAAGTTCCGTTCGCCCCCGCAAGAGCGCTGAAGCGCCCACGATCCGCTGCCGCATTGTGTCCGGGTGCGCGCCTTTACGCCGGTTGTCCGGGCTATTGTTGAACTCTCCCTCCCCGTTGTAGCGGATAGCCGCCTTCACGCAGCGTGCTAACAAGTAAAGAAAGAATTCGGGCTTGTGAGTTTCGTTGAACTTCTTTCGGACGCAGTCGTAATACTCGCGTTCGCGCCCGAGTTGTGCCTGCCAGAGTTTCCGGTACTTCGTCGCCAGGCCTTCCGGGTTGTCGATAATGTCGCGCCAAAGGTCGATTACCGGCGCGTGTGCATCGTTGATCAGAAACCGATCGGCCAAGCGGCGATACCCGACTGCCAACGAGATAGCGGCCGAACCCGCGAACGGCTCGACAAGACGGGAGACATGAGCGGGGAAGTAAGAAAGGATAAGCGGGGCAAGATTACGTTTGCTGCCCTGATACGGTATCGGGTGGGGTATGTCCCAACGTCCGTAGTCTTTCACCGTTTCGTTCATAGGCGACATCATACAGCAGTTGGTGAACAGCCGTCAATCGAGGCCTGGCCTGCGGGCTTTTCCGTTAGACTCCAAAGCCCCGAAGATAGCCAAGTCCCTATCCCCTGCGCCGCGGCAGCCGCCTCCAGCATCCGCTCGAAGCGGCGGCGGATCTCGCGGGTGGCGCCGTCGTAATCCGCCATCAAGGCGTCGCTGCCGGGATACTTCAACAAATGGGCCAGCTTGTTCAACTCGGTGGCATCGTGCGGCAAGGTGTCGCGGGCGGTCGAGTTCAGCAACCGCAGCCGGCCCTCGATCGTCCGCAGGAAGCGATACTGGGCGTCGAAGAAACGGTAGTCCTCGCCGTCGAGCAGCACGGCCGCGTGCAATTCGGCCAGCGCCGAGAGCGTGTTGGGGGTGCGCAGGCGGGGGTTTTTCCGGGCGTGCTGGAGTTGCAGCATCTGCACGAGGAATTCGATGTCGACGATGCCGCCCGGCCCGCGCTTCAAGTCGCCGGCGGCGGCCGTTTCTTCCAGGCGGCGCGCATGTGCAGAATTTCCTCGGCGTCCTTGCGGCGCCAGCGGTGGCCGAAGGCCGCGCGGTGGACCGCCGCCGTGGCCGAACGGAGCGCGCGGACCGAGCCGCACACCGGCCGCGCCTTGCACAGCGCCTGCCGCTCCCATAGCTGGCCGGAACCCTCGGCGAAGTAGCGGGCGAACTCCTGCCGCGACACGGCCAGCGCGCCGCTCTTGCCGGTGGGGCGCAGGCGGGCGTCCACTTCGTAGAGCCTGCCGAAGGCGCCCAGGTGGCTGGCCGTCTTGATGATCCGCTGTCCCAACTCGCTGAAGAAATGCTGGTTGGACGTGCCGGGGCTGCCGAACTCGCCCGCCGTCTGCCCGTCGGCCTCGAAGAGGAAGACGATGTCCAAGTCGCTGTGGTAGTTCATTTCGCGGCCGCCGAACTTGCCCATGCCCAGGACGACCATTTCGCAGGGCTGGCCGGCGCGCGGACCGGCGGCGATCTGCGGCCGGCCGAACTTGGCCGCCAGCCGCTCGTATTCGACCGCGGCGATCTGCTCCAGGCAGGTCTCGGCGATGTCGGCCAGCGTGCCGGTGGTCGCCTGCACGTCTTCCTTGCCGAGCAAGTCGCGGACCCCCACGCGAAGCTGCTGATCGTTCTTGAAGCTGTGCAGAATGGGGTCAATGTCCTCCGCCCCGCGGCAGAGTTCGGCGAGCATCTCCCGTAGCGTGTGACGGGCCGGCAGCTTATCCAGCACCAGGCTGTCCATGAGGCCGTCGATCATGCCGGGGTTGCTGGTGAGGATGCCCGACAGGTAAGGGCTGTAGGCGCAGAGTTCGACGTATAGCCGCAGGCTGGGCGGATTGAAGCTGAACAGCTCCCAGAGCACGCCCTTGCCGCCCAGCGAGTCGCTCACCTTGTCGAGGTTCACCAGTGCCGAGTCCGGATCGGCCACCGCGGCCAGCGCATCGAGCAACTGCGGGGCGATGGCGGCCAGAAAATGCCGGCAGCGCCGGGCGGAGAGGAAACGGATGTTCTCTTCGCCCAGCGCCATGAGGTTCCGATACGCCTGTTTCACGTCGCGGAAGGCGTACTTGCCCAGCACCTCGACGATTCGCTCCGGCGGCGGATCGGGATCGAGCACCAGGTCCGACTCGGCCTCGGTCTCGGCGTCGTCGCTGAAGGCGTCGTGCAGCAGGTGGTCGAGCATCTTGCGGTTCAGGTCGGTCTTGCCGCGATAGTCGGCGGCGAAGGCCTCCAGGGCCGGCCGCCCCGGCGACTCCACGTAGCCCATCCGCAAAGCCAGCTTCCGCAGCTCGTCGTCATCCTTGGGCAGCAGGTGCGTCTGCAAGTCGAACATGATTTGCAAGAGGTGCTCGATGCGGCGGAGGAAGGTGTAGTTGTCTTCCAGCAGGGCCCGCTCCTGGTCGGTCAGGCAGCCGACGTGTTCCAACTGGGCCATGGCCTCGAGGGTGTTGGTGGTGCGCAGCGAGGGCAGGTCGCCGCCGTTGAGCAGTTGCAGGAACTGGATGACGAATTCCACGTCGCGGATGCCGCCCCGGCCGGTCTTCACGTTGCGGTCGTCGCCGCCGCCCTCGCGGTTTTGCTGCTCGATGCGCCGCTTCAGGGCCTTGATGCCGCTGATGTCGGCACGGCTGAGGTAGCGGCCGTAGATCCAGGGGGTCAATTGGGCGAGGAACTCGCCGCCGAGGTCCAGGTCGCCGGCCACCGGCAGGGCCTTGATGTAGGCCTGCCGCTCCCAGGTGCGGCCGCGGATGTCGTAATAGTTCAGCGCCGCCTCCAGGTTGGCGACCGTCGGCCCGCGCTGTCCCTCGGGCCGCAGCCGCAGGTCCACGCGGTAGACGCTCCCCAGATCGGTCGGCTCGGTCAACAAGCGGATCAACTCGCGGGCGAGGTGGTCGAAAAACTCGGCGTTGGTGATGGGCCGGTGGCCGTCGGTCTTGCCGTCGAGATCATAGAGGAAGACCAGGTCGATGTCGCTGGAGTAGTTCAACTCGCGGCCGCCGAGCTTGCCCATGCCCAGGACGACGAACCGCGCGGGGCGTCCGTCGGGGCCGCGGGGCGTGCCCCGCTGGGTGCGGAGTTTCCGCCAGGCGGCCCGCAGCGCCGCTTCCAGAATGGCGTCGGCCAGGTAGGAGATCTGGGCGGTGACGGTCTTGAGGCTCTGCTCGCGGATGATGTCGCCGTAGGCGATCCGCAGCGTCTCCCGCCGCTTGAATCGCCGCAGCGCGGCCAGCACCACCTGATCGTGGTCCAGGGCCTCGACCTCGGCCACCAGATCCTCGACGAGGATCTGCCGCGCCACCGGCGCCCCTTCGGTCAGCCGCAAGAGGTCGAAACCTTCCGGGTCGCCGGCCAACAGATCGCTGAAGTGCTGGCTGGTGGAAAAAATCTGCACCAGCGTCGCCAGCGCCGCGGGATCGCGCTCGAAGAGCGTGCCCATCGCCAGCGGGTTGCGGGCGGAGGTCACGAAACGGTCGAGATTGTTCAGGGCCATGTCCGCGTCGGCGCAGCGGACCAGGACCGGGGCCAGTTGATCGCAGATGACTGCCAGCAGGTCCAGCGGCAAACCGGTCGAGGCCATGCTGACCAGGCGGGCGTGGGCCTGCTTCGGTTCCGCCACGCCCCAAGTGCGCAGCCACGGCCCCGCAGCACTCGGATCGTCGAGATATCGGCGGAGGGTGGCGATGTCCATAACAGGGGTCAGGGGCCGGGGGCCAGGGGCCGGGGATCGGAAAAAGCCCCCGCACTGCGTGCGGGGGACGCGAAAATGCCATTGCCCGCGGATTCATGGCTCTTCCGGCAGCGTGCGGGTGGCGACGTTGTCATAATTGTGTACCTTGCTCGCGGCTACGCCGCACTTGCGCAAGCCACTCATCCAACTCATCGCCTGCATCCGCCCAGGCGCCTGCCGAACGCCGAATGCCTTCACCAGGCGGCAACGTGCGCTGCACGATGACCGAAACAACTTCTCCGTCCGGCAACCCCGGCTCGTTTTCCAGTTCTATCGTCTTCCCGTGGATTACACCCCGAAGCGATGTCATGTTACCCCTCCCATCTCGGGATTACCGTATCGAAACCGCCCGAACAACGTGAAAGCGTCCACCTTCTCAATCATCACCGGCAGCAGCCGGCCGGTCAACCGCCGCGGGCCGTCCAGCACGACGATGCGGTCGCAGACGGTCCGGCCCACCAACTGCACCACCTCGCCGTCGGACGGGTGCTTCAGCGCCGATTTGCTCGGCCCCTCGACCAGGATCTCCACCTCGCGGCCGAGAAACGGCTGATTGTCTTCCAGGCTGACGGCGTTCTGCACCGCCAACAACTCGTTGTTCCAGCGCCGCTTCACTTCCTCCGGCACGTCGTCCGCGTACAGGTCGAAGGCCCTGGTGGCCGGCCGCGGGCTGTACTTGAAGATGAAGCTGTTCTTGAATCGTCCCCAACGCACCAGGTCCATGGTCTGCTGAAAATCGGCCTCCGTCTCGCCGCAGAAACCGACGATGAAATCGCTGGTCACCGCCGCCGCGGGAACCATCTGGCGGATCTGCTGGAGCATTTCCCGGTAGCTCTCCGCCGTGTAGCCGCGCCGCATCCGCTCCAGCACGCGGTTGGAGCCGCTCTGGGCGGGCACGTGCAAATAGGGCGAGACCTTGGGCAAATCGCGGACGGCCTCGAGCAGCTCGGTCGTCATGTGCCGCGGATGATTGGTCACGAACTTCAGCCGCCGCAGCCCCTCGATGCCGTGGAGCCGTTCCAACAGGCCGGCCAGCCCGACGGTGCGGCCGCCCGTTTGGTCCCGATAGCTGTTGACCGTCTGGCCCAGCAGCGTCACTTCGAGGCATCCGCCGTCGACCAGCCGGCGGACCTCGTCTTCGATTTCCGCCGCCGGGCGGTTCTGCTCCGGGCCGCGCACGCGGGGCACGATGCAGTAGGTGCAGAACTTGTCGCAGCCGAACATGATCCGCACCATGGCCTGGTGCGGCACCTCGCGCAGCCGGGGCGTGCGCGGCGGATCGAAGCGGGCGAAACTGGCCGTCGTCCCGCGCCGCCGGCCCGTCCCATCGAGGCCCACTTCCAGCCGCGGCCCGCGATCGGCCGCCACCGCCTCCAGCAAGGCCGGCAAGCGGGCCAACTGCCCGGGTCCCACCACCAAATCGACGTGCGACGCGCGGCGGAAGATCGTCGCCTGATCCTTCTGGGCCATGCAGCCGAGCACGCCCAGGATCTTTTCCCCTCCGGCGGCCTTCCACGATTTCAGCCGGCCCAGCGCGCTGTAGACCTTGTCTTCGGCGTGTTGGCGGACGCTGCAGGTGTTCAGGAGAATGGTGTCCGCCTGGAGCGGATCGCCGACCATCTCATAGCCCGCTTCCAGCAGGCCGGCGGCCACCAGCTCGCTGTCGAGCACGTTCATCTGGCAGCCGACCGTTTCGATGTAAAGGCGTTTGGTCATAGGGCAACACAAGCAAGGCACGCGCTGCAAAACGTTACGCCGGGTGCCGGGTGCCACGACCAGGCTTCGCCCGGTGCCCGGCTTGTCCAGCAGCGCCGAATTACCGCTGGGCGCAACACTGCTGGACAAGCCAGCAGTGGCACCCTACTGCAAAACCGTCGCGCTAGGCGGCCCGCTCGCGCTGGGGCGGCTGCGACTTGGGCTTATCGGTCTCCCGGCGCCGCTTCTCGTGTTCCACCTCGTGGCGGAACTGCTCCATCATCTGGTTGCGGCGGCGGATCATCAGCCGCGCCAAGGTAATGACGGCCACATAACCGGCCGCCAGCAAAATGGCCACGTTCCAAGCATCCATGCTGACACCTTTCCCAGGGTCGCCCGACCGGTGCGGTTTTCGGCCACCAACGGCAAACACCCTATTTTAACACATCGGGGCCACCGGCGGGGAGGGCAATTCCTCGGGTCCCAGGCGATCGCCCGGCCGCAGGTGATATCCCCGCAAGAATGCCTCGATTTCCAGCGGTCGTTTGCCCGCCGGCTGGATGCTCCGCGGCAGGACTGCCCCCCGGCCGGCAGCGATCAGCAGCCGCTCTCCGGCGGCCTCCACGACGGTGCCGGGCGGCCCGGCCGCCTGTTGCTCGTCATCATCCAACTCCACCACGGCCAGCGGCCCAAGAATCAGCCGCAGCGGCGGGCTGTCTGGCCGATGCCAGAAGGTGTAGGTCCGCGGCCAAGGCTCCATGGCGCGGACGTGGTTTTTGATGGCCCCGGCGGGCCGGCCCCAATCGATCAGGCCGTCGGTCTTCTTCAATCGCGGCGCCCGTGAGGCCAGGGCGGGGTCCTGGGGCAGGGCCTCCAGCCGGCCGGCCTCGACGGCGTCGATCGCGCGCCGCACCAGCCACGCCCCCATTTCCGCCAGCCGCGATTCCAGCTCTCCGGCGGTCTCGTCGGGTTCGATGTCGATCAGGGCCTGGGCGATGCACGGCCCGGCGTCGATTCGCGGCGTCATGTGAATGACGGTGACGCCGGTTTGCGCCTCGCCGTGGTAAATGGCCCAGTTGATCGGCGCCGCCCCGCGGTACTTCGGCAGCAGCGAGGCATGGAGATTGATGCCACCCAATCGGGCGGTGGCGAGCGTCTCGGCGGCCAGGATCTGTCCGTAATCACAGACGATCAGCAGGTCCGCCCCATAGGCGGCCAGCCGAGTACGCCACGGGCCGGTGTTGACGTTTTCCGCTTCGAGGATGGGGGTTTGACGTTCGTGGGCGACATCCCGCAGGGCGCTCGACGGCCGGCAGTTCCTTGCCGCGATGGCTCCGCAGCGGCGCGGTCGCCAGCGCGGCCACCTCGTGGCTGGAATCGTAGAGCCCGCGCAGGGTCGGCACGGCGAACGGGCCGGTGGCCATCATGATGAGCCGCATCACCCAAATGTACGGCAGTAGGGGCAGAATGGCAACGCTAGCGGGAGGGAATTTCCGCCCAAGGTCAGGCGTTCCGTGCCCGGCGGCCGTCGGGCGGAAAAGGCACGGGCGTGCCCGACCTATCGTTGCTGGTCCGGGAACTGCGGGAGCGGCGACAGTTTGCCGACCAGCCGGTATAATGGCAATCATACTGCGCGACGGCGAAGGCGCCTAATACGCTATTGAAGTCCGTATCGAGAAGTCCCGAGGGAATCAGAAAAATGGCGGCGGATGCGTATATCATTGCCGGGCCGAATGGGGCGGGCAAGACGACTTTCGCCAGCCAATTCTTGCCCAGGTACGCCCATTGTCGTGAGTTCCTCAACGCCGACTTGTTGGCGGCGGGGCTATCGCCATTTGGTCCCGATACCGCCGCTGTCGCCGCCGGGCGCGTCCTGTTGGCTCGGATGAAGAAGCTAATCCAGGAGGGCAAGGAGTTCGGATTCGAGACCACCCTGGCGGGGAGGACCTATGAGACCGTACTTCACCGCATGAAGGCCCAAGGTTACAGACTGCACCTATTCTACCTTTGGCTGCCAAGCGTGGATCTGGCCGTTGCCCGAGTCGCCCATCGCGTCCAGCAGGGCGGCCATAATATTCCAGAGGAGGTGATTCGGCGGCGGTTTGATGTAGGGCTGGGCAATCTCGTGAAGCTCTACTTACCGCTGTTCGATTCCTGGCTCCTCTTCGACAATTCCACGTCCCACCCCCGCACAATTGCTCACTTCGACAGCAAGGGGACGAAGGTGCTGGACCTCAGCGCCTACGAACAAATCGTTGGGAGAACGCAAGGACACAAACCATGACCGATGAAAAATCGCTTCTTCAGCAAGCCGAGAAAGCCATGCAGGATGCGGTCCGGCGGGTGATCGAGGAGGCTCGACGAACGCATGGGACCGTCGTCGTCTGGGAGCAAGGGGCGGTCCGCGAAATCCCCGCCGACCAGTTGCCGCCGGCCCTCGATCAGGCCACCACGGATGCCGGACCGACCAACTGACCTTTTTCGCTCCCCTTACGTCCGCAGGTTCTCCAACTCGTCCAGCCGGGCGGCGATCTGCGGATCGGCGGGAATCATGCCCCGTTGACGCTCCCCCTCGAATTGCTGCACCAGGTCGTCCAACTCATCCTGGATCGCGCAAACCGACCTCGCTCAGGCGGTCGATAAAGAGCTTGCCGTCGAGGTGGTCGTATTCGTGCTGCGCCGCCCGGGCCAACAGCCCGTCAATCTCGTAGTGCACCTCTTCGCCGGCCAGGTTGAAGGCCGAAATGGCGACCTTCTCCGGCCGCTTGACCGGGGCGTAGATGCCGGGAAAACTCAAGCACCCCTCGTCCGCCTCCGCCATGCCCGTCTGCCGGGAAATCACCGGATTGATGAAGACGAATTCCTGGTCGGCGGCCGTCCGCTCGCCGCTGGGATTGAGCACGAACAGCCGGTATGGCAGGTCGACCTGATTGGCCGACAGGCCGATGCCCTTGGCGGCGTACATCAGGTCCAGCATCTGGCGGACGATCTTCCGCAGTTCGGCGTCGACGCGGCGAAGGTCCTTCGATTTGCGGCGTAGGGTGGGGTGAGGATACTTGACGATCTGCACGGACGTTGGCTCCCGAGAGAGTGAAACTCCAATACCATTATAGACTTCGGACGGGGATTGCCGAAGGGGACTGTGCCATTTTGTGCGTCAAAATGCACGAATCCCCGGGGCCAGGCAGGGCGGCGTAACGCGTAGGTCAGGCACCCCGTGCCTGACAAAAGATTGCCAAAATTCTGGGGATGTCAGGCACGGGGTGCCTGACCTACGTTCTGTGCCATTTTGTGCGTCAAAATGCACGAATCCCCGGGGCCAGGCAGCCGCCCTTGGCTGATGGTCCGGATAGTAGTAGAATCAACGGGGTACATATTCCACTCCGTGGCGCCGCCCCCGGTCCGTTTTTCTCGTAAGGCAATCTTGGCCAAGACACCCCCGCCGTCAGAACGACGCTCACACTCGCCCGACTCGCCCGCCCCGACCGTGGAACCGAACCCATTGCCCGGCAACGGCTTCGAGGCCATGGGCCTGTCGCCGATCATGCTCAAGTCGCTGGAGCGGGCCAGCTACTTGGAGCCGACGCCGATCCAGGCCGGCTTGATTCCCCGGGCCATGGCCGGCGTGGACGTGATGGGCCAGGCGCAGACCGGGACCGGCAAGACGGCAGCCTTCGCCATCCCCATCCTGGAACTGGTCAAACCGCACCGCAAGGCGGCGCCGCCGCAGGCGCTGGTGCTGGTGCCGACGCGGGAATTGGCCGTCCAGGTCCGCGACGAGTGCATCAAGCTGGCCGAGGGGCGACACATCCACATCGTGGCCGTCTACGGCGGCAAGCCCATCCGCAAACAGACCGAGCAGCTCAACCAGGGCGTCGCCCTGGTGGTGGGCACGCCGGGACGCGTGCTGGACCTGATGAGCCGCGGCACACTCATGCTGGGCGAGGTGCGTTTCGTGGTCCTCGACGAGGCCGACCGCATGTTGGACATCGGCTTCCGGCCCGACATCGAGAAGATCCTCCGCCGCTGCCCGCAGTCGCGGCAGACGATGCTCCTCAGCGCCACGATTCCGCCGCCGGTCAAGCGGCTGGCCGAGCGCGTACATGCGCGAGCCGGAGTCGTTGGATTTCTCCTCGAAGCTTTCCGTGGAGACGATCGAGCAGTTCTATTTCACGGTCGATCCGGAGCAGAAGTTCGACTTGCTCTCGCGGCTTTTGGAGCGGGAGCAGCCGGCGCAGGCCATCATCTTCTGCCGCACCAAGCGGGGGACGGAGAAGATCCATCGCCGCCTGGCCCACAAGTTCAAGGGCGTCGACACGATTTACGGCGACTTGCCGCAGAAGACCCGCGACCGTGTGATGCTGGGGTTCCGCGAGGGCAAGATCCGCTGGCTGGTGGCCACGGACGTGGTGGGCCGGGGCATCAACGTCACCTCGATCTCGCACATCATCAACTACGACATACCGCAGTTCTGCGACGACTATGTGCATCGCGTGGGCCGCACCGGCCGGATGGGCCGCGAGGGCGTGGCCTACACGTTCGTCACGCCCGAGGAGGGCAGCGAGTTGACGCGGATCGAGATGCGCATCAACCGGCTGTTGGTGCGCGACGAGATGGAGGGGATGGCGGTGTTGCAGAAGCCCGAGGCCAGCGCTGAGCTGCCGGCCGAAGTGCTGGATGAGCAGGGCCAGCCGGTCAAGGCGGCGCCGACGCCGGTTTTCGGCCGCCGCACGCGGCGACTGCGCCGGGCACTCTGACGAGCAGTGTTCAGTGTTCAGTTTTCAGCAGGACAGCCACTGAGAACGGCAAACCGGCTTCGCATCCCCGGCGTTCCTGGCCGGCAGACGCCGCCAGAGGTAAAATGACCTCAAACGGGCACCGAGGTGAAACGGACCGCAGTGGCGGCCCAAACAACGCACGGGAGGTCATCGCATGAAACGGTTACTGTACGTCGCCAGCGGCGTCTTAGCCATCGTGGCAATGGCCGGCCGTTCCGGATGGGCCGCGGAGAAGCCGGCGGCACCGAAGTACGAGAAGATGCTCTACGACTTGGGGGCCTTCCCCGTGGCCAAGTTGACCCAGCCCTACTGGACCAATGGGCATCCGGGAGAAGTGTATAGCAAAGGCACGAGGGTTGACGTGGACGGCTGGCTCTCGCCCTATTGGGCTCCGTCTTACCTGACCGAGGCCGAGAAGGTCCAATACGGGATCCCCAAGAAGCTCCCGAGTTACGAGCAATGCGTGGCGATGCTCGACATCGACACGTACAAACGCACTCACGATCCGATGCTCTTCCTGGTCATGCGTTTCACGCTCGAAAGCATGCCGGCAGAATGACATGCGCGTCCGAATAGCAGACATCTTGCGCGTGTACGAGGCGAAGGTCGGTCTGGAACCGTTTGCAGTGCCCTTGCTCTGGGGACGGTGGTCGAATGAAGACGCGATGCGGCTGATAGGAACCTACGGCGACGAAAGACTCTTTGACGTTCTTCCCAAACCCCAACCCACGGATAAGGCGTATATCGCCTTTCTGGTTGAACAGGCCGGCGCCGCCAAATGGCCGACCCACTGCCGGCACGACGCCTTCAAACTGCTGTTTGCCGTGGACGAGAAGACCTATCGCAAGCCCTACCGAGAGTTTCTCCTGAGCCACGTGAAGACGACGGAGAACTGGTGGGAGCGGGCCGACCTGTATCGCGGCTTGACTCAGCTTAAGGATGACGAATCCTTGAGGGCCGTTCGGGAGGGATTGGTACACGATCCTGTCACCGAATGCCGAGAAAGCATTCTGTATGGGCTGGAAGAGCGAGGCGAAGTGGCCTCGGCCATCGATGCCATTCTGGTGATAGTGAATGGGCACGATGACAAGCATTGGCCGCAAACCCCGAGCCGCGGCCCCTTCCAATGGTCGAGAAGCTTGGGCGGATACCTGCAATGGGCGAAGTCGCAGAAGGGGCTCGATGTGGGAACGTTGAAGAAGGTAGACGAGGCGATTGAGAAGTTGGGTGATCCCAAATTGCGCCAGTGGATGCCGTAGCGGTGGCCCCCGCGGCCAATACCCCGTGAACCGTCACAACGGGGAGATGCGATGGAAAGAACCACGATCGCGCTGCTGACGCTGCTGCTTGCGATCGGCGCCGGCACGGCCGCCGAGGCCCAAGCCACCCGCTGGCAGACGCTCGACGCGGAGGCCGCGTCGCTGCAAAAGCAGGGCCGCTACGATCGCGCCCTGGCGGCGGAGAAAAAGGCGGTGCAGGCCGCCGAGCAAGCCCTCGGCCGGGATCATCCCAACGTCGCCACCAGCGTGAACAACCTCGCACTGATGTACGCCTCCCAAGGCCGCTACGCGGAGGCCGAGCCGCTCTACCAGCGTGCCCTGGCGATCTGGGAAAAGGCCCTCGGCCCGGATCGGCCCGAGGTGGCCACCGGCCTGAACAACCTGGCGGAGTTGTACTCTTCCCAAGGTCGCAACGCGGAGGCGGAACCGCTCTACAAGCGCGCCCTGGACATCGACGAGACCGTCCACGGTCCCAAGCACCCCGACGTGGCCACCGACCTGAACAACCTGGCGGAGTTGTACCGCGGCCAAGGCCGCTACGCGCAGGCCGAGCCGTTGGACAAGCGTGCCCTGGCGATCCGCGAGGAGGTTCTGGGCCCGGATCACGCCGACGTGGCGCAGAGCCTGAACAGCCTGGCGTTGTTGTACGCTTCCCAAGGCCGCTACGCCGAGGCGGAGCCGCTCTACAAGCGTTCGCTGGCGATCTGGGAGAAGGCCTCCGGCCCGAACCATCCCGCCGTGGCGACGGCCCTGAACAACCTGGCGGAGTCGTATGCTTCCCAAGGCCGCTTTACGGAGGCCGAGCCGCTCTACAAGCGTTCGCTGGCGATCCGGGAGAAGGCCCTGGGCCCGAAGCATTCGGCCGTGGCCCAGAGCCTGGACAACCTGGCGGAGTTGTACAAAGCCCGGCGCCTGTACGCGGAGGCCGAACCGTTGGCGAAGCGTTCGCTGACGATCTGGGAGAAGGCTTTGGGCCCGAAGCATCCCCGCGTGGCGAAGAGCATGAACAACCTGGCGGAGTTGTACCGTGCCGAGGGCAAGTACGCCGAAGCCGAGCCGCTCTACCAGCGTTCGCAGGCGATTTTAGAGAAGGTTCTGGGCTTGGATCATCCGGCGGTGGCCACCAGCCTGAACAACCTGGCGCTCATGTACTATTCCCAGGGCCGGTACGCCGATGCCGAGCCGCTTTTCAGGCGTTCGCTGGCGATCAAGGAGAAGGCCCTGGGCCCGAACGATCGCAGCGTGGCGACGAGCCTGGCGAACCTCGCCATGCTCTATCGGAAAACGGGCCGCGACAAGGAAGCCGAGGCGCTGGAGAAGCGGGCTGCCGCGATCCGGGCGAGCAAACGCTGATGCCCAACGGCTTTTTATTCTTCCGCTTTGGCGGGCTTCTTGTCGGCCTTGGCGGGCTTCTTCTTCGCTCCGCCGCTGAGCGGCTCGGCGGCCTGGATCGTCACCGACTCCGCTTGCACCAGCCCCGGGAGCTGCCGGTAGGCACGCCCCCGGACCGAGATGGTGTCGCCCGGTCTGGCCTGGCTGATGTCGGCCAGGTCGACGGCGATCTTCGCGTCGTCGTCCAGATCGGCCTTGACGGCCCCCCTGCCAAAACTGACCGTGAGCTTGCCGGCCTTGCAGCTCTTCACCGTGCCGCGAACGACGCAGGTGCCGGGCAATTGGACGGCGGCAGCGGGCTTCTTTTTCTCGGCCTTCTTCGCCCCCTTATCGGCCGGCGCGGCGTCCGCACCACTTCCTTTCACCATGAAACCGACGTTGTCCTGCGCGGCGGCGCCGGCCCCCGGCGACCCTTCCGCAAACAATCCGGCAGGGCGCTCGGTCGACAGCGTGACCACAGTCAGCGAAGCAACTTTCTCCTTGACGGTACGCGTCTTGTCGACCTCGGCGGTAAACTCCACGGCAACGCCCTGCTTAATGAAGTCGGCCGTGGCCGAGCCGGTAAGGTGCAGCTTGGTTGCCTGGGTCACCACGACATTGAGCGCCTGACCGTCTTTGGTAGTCATCACGACGCCGCCGGCCACGATCTTTTCGACGGTGCCCCGGGGGTTGGTGGCCCGGCCCATTGAAATCCTCTGCGCATAGACCGGCGCGGACCAGGCCAGCACGAACGACGCCAGGAGCAAACCGCGAGGACACATGACGAGCCCCCCCTCTGTAACGCTGTTATCTGTTATTCATGGCTTTATACTCCACGATAACGATGAAACCCGCAAGTCGCCCCAAGGTGCCGTTAATTCTGGGCCGCGACGCCAGCGATGGCAGCGGGGGCGACAGCCCGGCCATGAAACCCACTCCGAAGAGGTATCGCCACTTGGCCAGCCTGGTAGTGAATGAGCGGCGTATCGCCGACGAGTCACCGCAATCGGTCGGGCGTGGCGCCTGGAGTGGAGTTGGGATACCGGAATTCTCTGGAATTTCAAAGTTGGGGCGGCAGCCGGGGCCGCCCCAACTTTCGTGACGCGTTGGTCAATCGGACTCCGCCGCGGGAGGTCGCTAGGGCAGATAGACCGACTGCTGATCGGCGGCGGCCGTCTCGCCGCCCGCCCTGGTGATCAGCGCGGCGACGACCGAGACATTGGTGCCGACGGCCAACAGGCGGACCGCGCCATCGGCCAAAACGATGTTTGCCCCGCCGGGATGGAACGCATAAATTTCCCCGGTGGGAAGGGTGCCGAAGTCGGGGTCGCCGCTGTTGCCGGCTTCATAGGTGGATTGGAAGCCGTTGGTGACGTTCACGGCGTAGGGGCCGTCGGGAATCGTACCCGTCTTGTCGGCGCCCCGCAAAATGATCTCCGACGCCGGCCGCGACCAGCCGCCGCCGTTGACGTGATCGGTGGCCACGTTGTCGCTGCCGGACGAGATGGTCGTGTTCACGCCGTTCTGATAGACGTAGGGCCTGCCGGCCGATTCCGCGTAGAGAGTCGTGTTGGAAAGGCCGTCGGTGATGTCGGCCAAACGGGGCTGGCTGGCGTAGGCGTTTTGCCGGTACAGGGCCCCGGCGCCGGTCCCCGCCGAGTCCACCAGGGCCGCCGTGCCCCCGGTGGCCAGGGTCGGGTCAACGCCGATGGTCGCCCCATAGTCGCTGACCGCCACGACCCCGACCCACTTGGTGCTGTCCGGGTCTCCGTCCAGGCGGGCGGGATTCGGCGTGGACGGGCAGACGAAGGTCGGGATGAGAGTCGAGGTAATCACTCCATTGGGATTGGCCGGGTCGAGCGTGCCGCCGCTCGGGGTCGAATTGGGAGTCCACCAGTTGTAGAGCGGATCGTAGTTGATGAACAGGTTGTTCTGTTCCAGATACGGCAACAAGAACGTCAGCGTCGACTCGCGAATGGTCGATCCGGCGGCCGGCGGCCGGATGCTGGAGGGCAGATGGCCGAAGCTGTCGCTGAAATTGTGGACCGCCAGGCCGATCTGCTTCAGGTTGTTTGAGCAACCAACTCGCCGGGCCGCCTCGCGGGCCTGCTGCACCGCCGGCAACAGCAATCCGACGAGGATGGCGATGATCGCCACGACCACCAACAACTCGATCAGGGTAAAGCCAGTTCGTTCCTTGATTCGCACTTTCATTTGCATTTCTCCTAATTCTGATTCTCGTCAAGTACAAAAGGGAAAAACCAAACCGATCGTCTGCCAGGATCACCTACACGCCTGCACGCCAGCACCCTCCTTTCAGCCAAGCCTTCCGTGGAAAGGGCCCGTAAAGAAATGACCTGTCGAATTTCCAAGGGGACAGTCCCATTTTCGTCGGACGAAAATTGGGACAGTCCCCAAGTTATCCCTTCTGCGGACCCAAAGGGGGTTTCGCCCCTCATTGGTTCAGTTCCAGCGCCGGCAGCACGTTGGGGCCCTGCGCGATGGTCGCCCGCAGATCGGTCGTCTTCAAATCGGCGTACTTCGGCGGCAAGACGTTGGGGCCTGGCGCCGATCCGCCGGGCGAGATCACGATAGGGTTGCACGTCACCACCACGGCGTACTGGCCTTCCGCCGCGCCGTCGCCGGCCGCGAACGTCGTCAGGCGAAAACGACCCTTGTCGTCCGTGTGCGCCTTGGCCGCGACGCGGCGCTTCTCTTTGGACGGCGTTTGCGGACAGAAAACGACCAGCCCCCGGCAACCGGCTTTCCCTGCCAGAGGATCTGGCCTTCGGCGGGATACAACGCGTCGTGATTGCCTTGGCTCTTGCCGCAACCGGCCAGCGCCGCCGCCACGACGACCGCGATCAGCGCCGCCGGCCGCATCATGCCCAGGCGGACTCCCGCCCGGCCCGATGACGGAGCCTCACAAAAATACAGTCTCATAATCGTCACTTCCTTTCTATTGAGGACTTTCGGAACCTCCCCAGGAACCGGGACGGGTTCATCGCAATCCCTGTACCAATGAAACACATTCTTCTTTCTCAACATAATTATCATTATGCCCGTCATCCAGCGCCAGCCAGCCGCGAAATATGGGCGCCAGGCGAAGCAAATCCAGCAGGGGCAACGGCTTCGATGAGAGCGCGGCGTTCCGAGGCGGTTGCCGCGCCGAACTCGCGCCGCCCGTAGCGGCCATCAGATTTCATGGCCAAGCGAGTTTCAAGGCAATTTCTCCGCAGATTTGATGGGAGAAGAGGTTGGGGACCAGGGCACCGCGCGGTTGCCAACGACCGCTCGGGCGGTACACTTTGGGCAACCGGCGACCCAGTTCCGGCAGTCCCATCGAGCTCCGGAGGCACTTATGCAGTCATTAACCACTTCCGCAGGGAAACCGCCCTGCGACGGCCCACAGCTCTTGCGGGACCCCCGCTACAACAAGGGCTCGGCTTTCTCGCACGAGGAACGGGAGCGGCTCGGCCTGCTGGGCCTGATGCCGCCGCAGGTCCGCACCATCGAGGAGCAGGTCGTTGTCGAACGGGAGCATCTGCGGTCGAAGTCCGACGAACTGGAAAAGTACATCGGGCTGGCCGCCCTCCAGGACCGCAACGAAACCCTCTTCTACCGACTCCTGGTCGAGAACCTCGTGGAGCTGCTGCCCATCGTCTACACGCCCACCGTGGGCCGCGCCTGCCAGCAGTACAGCCACATCTTCCGCCGCCCGCGCGGCCTCTGGATCACCCCGGACGACGTGGACCGCGTTCCGGCCCTCCTCCGCAATGCCCCTTCGCCGGACATCTGCCTGATCGTGGCCACCGACAATGAACGGATCTCTGGGACTCGGCGACCAAGGGGCCGGCGGCATGGGCATTCCCGTCGGCAAGCTGTCTCTCTATACCGCCGCCGCCGGAATCCATGCCTGCCACTGCCTGCCCGTGAGCCTCGACGTGGGGACGAACAATGCCGAGCTGCTGGGCGATCCCTACTACCTCGGCTACCGGCAGCGCCGGCTACGAGGCGATGCCTACTGGAAAGTGCTGGACGCTTTCGTCGCGGCCGTGAAAGAAGTCTTTCCGAACTGTCTGGTCCAATGGGAGGATTTTCACAAGAACATCGCCTTCGAGGTCCTCCAGCGCTACCAGAAACAGGTCCTCAGCTTCAACGACGACATTCAGGGCACGGCGGCCGTCGCCCTGGCCGGAATCCTCACGGCCCTGCGCATCACCGGCCAGAGCCTGCCCGAACAGCGGATCGTCTACGCGGGGGCCGGCGCGGCGGGCGTGGGCATCGGCAGCCTGACGGCCCAGGCGATGCGGGAAGAGACCAGCGACGTGCCGCTGGTGCACGCCGCCCAGGTCTTCGTCGACAGCGAGGGACTGCTGCACCGGGGCCGGCGGATCGGCGACCCGCAGAAAGTGCCTTTCGCCTTGGACGACGAGGCGATGGTGCGCTATGGCTTCCCGAAGGACGCTGCCGGCGATCTGCTGGAAGTCGTCCGCCGAGTGCGGCCCACGGTGCTGGTCGGCACGACGGCCCAGCCGGGCACGTTCAGCGAGCCGGTCGTCCGGGAGATGGCCCGGCACGTCGAGCGTCCGGTGATTTTGCCGCTGAGCAATCCCACCTCGCAGGTCGAATGCACGCCGGCGGAAGCGATCCGCTGGACCGAGGGGCGGGCCGTGGTGGCCAGCGGCACGGGTTTCGCGCCGGTGGCTTACGACGGCAAGACCCACGTCATCGGCCAGGCGAACAACGTCTTCATCTTTCCCGGCGTGGGGCTGGGCTGCATTCTCGCGGCGGCGGCGGAGGTGGACCAACGGGTGTTCCTGGTTGCCGCCCGGCGTTTGGCGGCCTGCGTCAGCCAGGAGCGGCTCGATACGGGGGCCATTTACCCGAGCATCGCGGAGCTTCGCACGGTCAGTGCCCGGGTGGCGGCCGCCGTGATCGAGGAGGTGCAGCGGCAGCAGGGTCGCGGAGGTGCCGGGGTGAGCGAACAGTCCGTTGGCGAGGCGATGTGGTATCCGGAGTACGCCAGTTACACGTGATGGAAGCAGGGGCCAGGGGCCGGGGGCCAGGGTTGGTGGGGCGCGCTGCGCTCGACCCACCGCGCAGATGCTTCTGTTGCGGAAGGACGCAAAATTGTAGGGTGGGTCGAGCGCAGCGAGCCCCACCATCGTTTTCTCATTCGGGCCGATCATGCTGCGGGCCTATTCCCGCGCCTCACGCCCGGGGCTCCTTGCTCGGTGCCATCGGCCGGCTTTTCGTCGACGGGGTCCTCAAGCGGCGGCTGCACCTTGTTGAGAAAGAGGAAGACGCCGGCAATCAATCCGCCGGCAAGATAGCCCGGCAGCGCCCCGAACCCAGAAAGAACATAGGCGGTCGGATCGAAGATGATAGCAACCAGACGGTCCTGCCACGTGCGGGGGCGCCCGCCGCCGACGCGGAAGTCGACAATGCCGCCGGCGAGCATGAGCAACGTGCACAGGACCACCCCCGCCAGGGTCGACGCCCTGCGGGGATTGCGGCCCTTGAACAGGACCGCCTGGGCGAGGCCGACCAGGGTGAAGAACAGCGCAACCGTCACGAAAACCAAGGGAGAAAAATGCAAGCCCTTCAGCAGGGCGAACAGCAGCGCGTACATCGTGGTGATGACCAGCATCACGCCGACGCCGAAGCGCCGCGGCACGCCGGTCTGCTTGCGGAGAGGCGGACGGAGTGGGTGCTGGTCGGTCATGCGGGCGTGTCCTGCTGCGGCCTATCCCCGCGCCTCACGCCCGGGGCTCCTTGCTCGGTGCCGGCGGCCGGCTTCTCGTCGGCAGGGTCGTCCAGCGGCGTCTGAACTTTGTTGAGAAAGAGGAAGACCCCGGCAATCAGTCCTCCGGCAAGATAGCCGAACAGCGCCCAGAAACGGCGCCCAACAGAATCGCAAGCGGTAGAGGGCACGGGATGGCGAGTTGCCTCAGGATGGGGACGCTTCTGCTGCTGACCAGCACCAACAGCACGCCGAACACCACTCCCGTCACGGCGGACGCCCGGCGGGGATTGCGGCCCTTGAACAAGACGGCCTGGGCGAGGCCGACGAGGGTAAAGAAAATCGCAATCACCGCGAAGTTCCAGGCCGAGGCTCGTTGTATCACCGCAAACAGGACGGCATACATCGTGGTGATGACCAGCATCACGCCGACGCCGAACCGCCGCGGCACGCCGGTCTGCCGGCGGGGGAACAGGTGGAATGGCTGCTTCTCGGTCATGCGGGCGCGTCCTGTTGCGGGCCTATCCCCGCGCTCACGCCCGGGGCTCGTTGCTGCTGGGCGGCGTCGGCCGGGGGATCGGGAGTCTTGTCTTCCTCGGCCGGCTTTTCGTCGGCAGGGTCCTCCAGCGGCGGCTGCACCTTATTGAAAAGGAGGAAGACCCCGGCGGTCAATCCGCCGGCAAGATAGCCGAACAGCGCCCCAAAGACGACGCCGCACAACGCCGCAAAGAGGAGCCACAAGACAAGGGATGCTATTTCAGAGAATGGGGCGCCGCCTTGAACGCTGAGGACGAGCGCAAGGGCATCGCCGATCAGCGCCAACAGCAGTCCGAGCCCCGCTCCCGTCACGATCGAAGCCTTGCGAGGATTGCGGCCCTTGTACAAGATCGCCTGGGCCAGGCCGACAATGGTGAAGAAAAGCGCGACCGTCACGAAGAACCCGGCCGGGGTTTGCTGGAGCACGGCAAACAGGACGGCGTACATCGTCATGATGACCAGCATCACGCCGACGCCGAACCGCCGCGGCACGCCGGTCTGCTTGCGGGGAGGCGGACGGAGTGGGTGCTGGTCGGTCATGCGGTCTGTCCTGCTGCGGGCCTATCCCCGCGCCTCACGCCCGGGGCTCGCTGGAGCGGGCCGAGGGGCACCCACAGGGTATCCGCTCCCATTTTCGCGGGCTTCACCGCCGAAATAGCGGCAGTCCCCGCCCCGGCATTTCCGTAGTATAGCCGGATTTACGGTCTTTGACGATAAAAAGAGTGGAAATTGGGCGTTACCTCTTGCCTTGTTCCTATCCCATTTCCAAGTACACTTAATGAATGGGACCAATTCGGGGCCGCAAGCCATGACGCCGGACTCACCGCAACTCAGCCCGCTGGAACGCACGAAGTCGCAGAGCGATTATCTGCGCGGGCGGATCGCCGCGGAATTGGCCGACGCCGCCGATCACTTCAGCGACGAGAGCGCCCAGTTGCTCAAGCTCCACGGCATCTATCAGCAGGTCGACCGCGACCGGCGCCAGTACCTGGGCCGCCCGGACAAGCCGGCGGACGCCAGGGCCTATAGTTTCATGGTGCGGACGGCCATTCCCGGCGGACGGCTCCGCAGCGATCAGTTGCTGGCCGAGTTGGACCTTTGCGACGAGGTGGGCAGCGGCACGCTGCGCATCACCGGCCGGCAGAACCTGCAACTCTACGGCGTGGCGAAACGGGACCTCGTGCGGACGCTGCGCCGCATCCACGAGATCGGGCTGACGACGATGGGGGCCAGCGGCGACGTGACCCGCAACGTCATGTGCTGCCCGGCGCCCTATTGCCGCGACCCGGTGCACGGCCAGATCCAGTCCATGGCGGGCTACCTGGCCGGACAGTTGGCGCCGCAGACGCCGGCCTATCGGGAGATCTGGCTGGGCGAGGCCCCGGCCACGCCGGCCAACGGCAGCCAGGTCGAGCCGCTCTACGGCCAGAGCTATCTGCCGCGAAAGTTGAAAGTGGCCGTCGGCCTGCCGGGCGACAACTGCGTCGATCTCTATGCTCAGGACGTGGGCCTGATGGCCCTCTGCGAGAATTTTCAAGTGGCCGGCTACAACGTGCTGGTGGGCGGGGGCATGGGCATGTCGCCGCGGCTGGAAAAGACCTTTCCCGCCCTGGCCCAGCCCCTGGCCATGATCCGCCCCGAGCAGGTGGCCGACGTGGTCCGCGCCATCCTCAGGGTCTTCCGCGACTTCGGCAACCGCTCGGATCGCCGGCAGGCGCGGTTGAAGTACCTGCTTGCGGCCTGGGGGCTGGCGAAGTTCAAGGCCCAGGTCGAGGCCGCTTTGGGATATGCCCTGGCGCCGCCCCATCCGCAAGACGTTTGGGATATCGACGATCACGTGGGCTGGCACGAGCAGGGGGACGGCCGCTGGTTCTACGGTCTGCACGTCGCCGCCGGCCGGATTGTCGACCGCAATGAGATGCGGCTGAAGTCGGGCTTGCGGGAGATTTGCCGCCGGTATCAGCCGCCGCTGGCCCTGACGCCCGGCCAAGGCATCCTCTTTTGCGACGTGCCGCTGGAGACCCGGGCCGGCATCGAAGACCTGCTGCGTGCGCCACGGCGTCAAGCTCGACGACCAACTTTCCCCGGTTCGCCGCTGGTCGCGGGCCTGCGTGGCCCTGCCCACCTGCTCCCAGGCGGTCACCGAGAGCGAGCGGGCGATGCCGGCCGTGTTGGACCAGTTGGAAGTCGAGCTGTCCAATCTGGGCCTGGGCGGCGAGCTTTTCACCCTCCGCATGACCGGCTGTGCCAACGGCTGCGGGCGCCCTACAGCGCGGACATCGGCCTGGTCGGCCGGGCCGCCGGCCGCTACGCCATTTACGTCGGCGGCCATCGCCTGGGCGACCGCCTGGGGTTCCTCTATCAGGAGGGCGTGCCGCTGGAGCGGATCGTGCCCACGCTGGTGCCGCTGTTGGCCCGTTTCAAGCAGCTTCGCCAAGCGGGAGAGAGCCTCGGCGATTTCTGCCATCGCACCGGCCACGACGCCCTCGTCACGGACAACGGCGGGTAAGGTTCTTCGGCGGCCACGGCCCTCAAGCCCACCGGCTGCGACCGGTGGGAATTGCGGCGGAGATGACGCGGGTGGCCGCTTCCGCGGGTGGCCCCGATAGCTACGCTATCGCACACGGCGGAGCCGCAAGAGGAGATTTTCAATACGCCACGAGAGCCTCCTGTGCCTGCGGCACCCCGATAGCCAAGCTATCGGGGCCACCCGTGTTTTCGTCGTCGGGTGGCCGCGGCTACTTTTGCCCCATGGCCTCGTGCAAAATGGCCGCCGTGCTCTGCCGCATGATCCGCGGATCGACCGGGCGGCCTTCCACCAGGGCCTTGCGAATCTCCTTGCCGGAAATGAACAGCGGCTTCTCCTCCGCGTGGTTCTCCATGAGGTCGACCCGGCCCAGCGATTCGTAGTAGGCGGCGAAGCCGACCCGCAAGGGCTGGATGCGCAGATCGCCGGCCAGGTGGTTGAAGATTTCCTGGGCGTCGAAATCGCCCCAGATGGGTTTGCCGTCGTGGTAGGGGGCGTCGGCGTGCTTGCGTCCGATGATGATGTCGGTGAAACCGAAGTTCTGCCGATAGACGGCGTGCATGACCGCCTCCTTGGGCCCGCCGTAGAACATCTTGATGTCCAGGCCCAGGAGGAGAACGCGGTCGGGCACGGACTGGCCGAGGGTCCGCCAGAGCGCGGGGTCGCTGTCGCCGGAGCCCAGGGCGCGGTTGTCGATGAGGGCTTCGTAGGTGTGCATGCGGACGTCGGCGTCGACGTCGTCGCCCTTGGTCTCGCCGATGAGCGGATTCAAGCAGGCGGCGGCGTTATGGCCGGCCCGCAACAGCGTCTCCAGCCCGTAGACCAGGGCGTATTCGTGGGCGCGGTGCAAGGGGTTCCGCGTCTGAAAGGCGACCACGCGGTCCCAGCCTTTGGAGGCCAGCAGGGCGCGGACCTCGCGCGGGGTGAGCACGTACTTGCCGAAGCGGGGATGCTTCGGCTGCGGCAGCACGCGGATGGAACCGCCTACGAGGTGCGTCTTGCCGGCGTCGCCCACCAGGACCATGTCGGCGCCGGGATGGTCGGTTCGGTCGGTGAGGTAGACGGCCCGCAAGTAACGCGGCTTGTCCCAGGGAAAGACGTCGCTCATGCGCCAGGGTGGCCACGACGCGGCCGGCCGCGTCGACCAGGGCCGCCTCTTGGCCGGCCTTGAGGCGTCCGGCCAGCTCGGCCTCGACCGGCAGGGCGATGGGAATGGTCCAGGCATAGGGCTTGCCGTTGTGCTCGAGGACCGCTTCGTCCAGCACGCGATGGTAGGTGGCCGAGTCCATCGGCCCGCTCAAGGGGCTGAGTCCGCCGTCGCCCAACCGGTAGACGGTGGACAGATCGGCGTCGGAGAGGGGAATTTTCAGCAGCGTCTGAGCGCGGCTGAGAAAGTCGTTGATTTCGTCGGCGGGCACAGTGCGCGAGATCGGTTCCGTCAGACCGCCATGGGCAGGCACAGGGACGTACATCGGGGAATCCTTCCAGTTCTACTTATCTATCGCGGGCGGAGTAGTAAAACGCGATAGTATAAGGGCGAACTGAGCGGATTGCAACGCGCACCTGCGCCCGCTGGCGCCGCAGACGGCTGCTTCAGATGTGATACATCCGCTCGTCCTGCTCCTTGGCGCGCTCCAGCAGGTCGGCCAGCGTAATGGCGTCGAGCATCTTCCGCTGCACCTCGCTGACCTCCTTCCAGGCCTGCATGAGGACCTTCACGGCGGGCGAGTCGGGCGAGGCGGCGGTGGTCTGACCGTTGTCGTCGTTGTTGCCCTCGATCACCTCCATCACCTGGCCCAGCGACACCTCGCGCGGCGGTTTGATGAGGTGATATCCGCCGGCGGCCCCGCGCACGCTGGCCACCAGGCCGGCCCCCTTCAATTGCAGCAGGATCTGCACCAGAAAGCGGGGCGGGACCTCATGCCGCTCGGCAATCTTGCGAATCCGCACCGGTTCGCCCGATCCGTACTGCGAGGCCAATTCCAGCATCGCAATACACGCGTACTCTGTCTTGGCCGAGACCTTCATCCGTCACCCCATTAGCATACTTGCAATCGGTAACTACCAGTCAATTCTACTAATGTTTCTTAATTCAGTCAACTATCATTTAACGCCCACGGCGGCCAACGGGTACTTGACCCCATAGCGGCCACCAGTCACGATAGGGGGGGTAAGTCTGGGAGGCGGACAGCCAAGTTTCCACGTCAAATCGATTTAGCGAAAGGCACGGCAAGCGATGGCCGAGAGGGCATATCTGGCGATTGACATGGGGGCATCCAGCGGCCGTCACGTCCTGGGACGGTTCGACGGCCGGAAGCTGCGGCTGGAGGAAATCTACCGCTTCGAGAACGGCCCCGTCGAGGCGGCCGGACATCTGCACTGGGACCTGCTGGGACTGTGGTCCCACGTCTGCCAGGGCTTGCGGGCGGCGGCCGCCGCGACTGGGCCGGCGGCCATAACCAGCGTGGGCGTCGACACCTGGGGCGTCGATTTCGGTCTGCTGGCCGCCGGCGATGAATTGCTGGGCAACCCCTATCACTATCGCGACAGCCGCACCAACGGCATGATGGAAAAGGCGTTCGCCCTGGTCGGCCGCGAAGAGATTTTCCGCCACACCGGCTTGCAGTTCATGCAGTTCAACACGCTCTACCAGTTGCTGGCCATGAAGCTGGCCGGCTCGCCGCTGCTGGGCATCGCCAAGACCTTCCTGATGATGCCCGACCTGTTCCATTGGCTCCTGACCGGCGTGAAGTGCAACGAGATGAGCAACGCCAGCACCAGCCAGTTCTACGATCCCGTCCGCGGCGGCTGGGCGACCGATCTGCTGGCGCAATTCGGCCTGCCCACGCGGCATCCTCGGCCGCATCGAGCAACCGGGCACCAATCTCGGCCCGCTGCTGCGGAGCGTCAGCGCCGAGACGGGCCTGTCGGCCAGCGTCGTCTTGCCCGGCTCGCACGACACCGCCAGCGCCGTGATGGCCGTGCCGGCCCAGAGCCGGCCGGGCCAACGTCCCGATTGGTGCTACATCAGCCTGGGCACCTGGGCCTTGATGGGCGTCGAATCGCCCGTGCCGCTGGTCAACGACCAGGTGTTGCGACTGAACTTCACCAACGAGGGCGGCGTGGGCAACACCATCCGGCTGCTGAAGAACATCTGCGGATTGTGGCTGGTGCAAGAGTGCCGCCGCGTCTGGAATCAGCAGGGGCGGACGTGGGATTGGGAAGACCTGAACCGGCTGGCGGCGGCCGCCCGGCCGCTCGCGTCGCTGATCGATCCCGACGCCGCCGAGTTCCTGGCCCCGGAGAACATGCCCGAGGCCATCCGCGGCTTCTGCCGGCGGACGGGCCAGCCGATGCCCGGCGACGAAGGGGCGGTGCTGCGCTGCGGCCTGGAGAGCATCGCCATGAAGTTCCGCCACGTGCTGGGGATGTGCGAGTCGTTGGTGGGCGGGCGGATCGAGACCATCCACATCGTGGGCGGCGGCACCCGCAACCGCCAACTCTGCCAGGCCGCGGCCGACGCCTGCGGCCGCCGCGTCGTGGCCGGGCCGGTCGAAGCCACCGCCATCGGCAACCTCATGGTGCAGGCCATCGCCGCCGGCGATGCCGGCTCGATCGCCGAATCCCGCGAGATCATCCGCCAAAGTTTCGACGTGGAAGAGTACCAGCCACGGAACACGCCGGCCTGGGATGACGCCTATGGGCGGTTCGTGAAGATCCTGGGTTAATCCGTAGGGTGGGTCGACCCCGTAGGGTGGGTCGAGCGCAGCGAGCCCCACCAGCGGTCCGTCGCGGGTTTTTGGTGGGGCTCGCTGCGCTCGACCCACCCTACTGCGGCGGCGCGATGCCGAAATCCGCGATGCTCAGCAGGCTGGCGAAGGGATAGCCGCGGGCGGCGAAGGCTGCGGCACCGCCTTCCATGCGATCGATGATGGCCAGCACCTGCACGACCTTCAGCCCGAACGCCTCCGCCCGCTCGATCGCCTGGAAGGACGAACCGCCGGTGGTGACCACGTCCTCGACGATCACCACATGGTCGCCGGGCTGGACCGGCCCCTCGATATACTGATTGGTGCCGTGTCCCTTGGGCTCCTTGCGGACCATGAAGCCGGCCAGCGGGGTGCCGCGAACGGCCGACATCGTCACCACGGCGGCGGTAATCGGATCGGCGCCGATGGACATGCCGCCGATGGCCTGCGGACGCGGGCCGCGCCCCAGGAGGTCGAGGATGCCTTCGGCCACCAGCAGCGCCCCGGCCGCATCGAGCGTGACCTGCTTGCCGTCGAGGTAATAGGTCGCTTTCTTGCCGGAAGCGAGGGTGAACTGGCCGAATTTCAGGGCCTTCTGCCGCACCAGCGCGATCAGCGCCTGTTTGTCGTACATGACGGGCGTTCTCCTCGGCAAAGCTCAGGGGGACGGAGCACGCATTGTAGCGGGCGCGGGCACAGGCGTCGATGCCCTCTCCGAAGCCCACCGGCGGCGTCCGGTGGGACGGCCGGACGCATGGTTCCTACATCGTTTCTGTTGCGGAAGCAACCTGTAGGGTGGGTCGATCGCAGCGAGCCCCACCACGATCCGCGAGAAACTGATGGTGGGGCTCGCTGCGCTCGACCCACCCTACAAATTTTCGGCAGAAACTACGTCTGCTCGTCCAAGAGTTCTTCCACGGCCCGCTGGATCTGCCGGGCGTCGACCGGCGAGGCGCCGGCGGCGAAGGTCTTGCGGAGCTTGCCGCGGCGATCGTAGAGCTTCAAGTGCGGCAGGCCGCTGGGAATCTGGTACTCGTCGAATGACTGCGAGCCGGCGCCGTCGCGGTTGATGAAGTTTTCCGAAGTCGCCTGCTGCCGCTGCAAGAAGTCCTGCACGGCGGCCGTTTGGTCGCTGTCGTCCATGCTGACGGTAATCACCGACAAGCCGCGGCCGGCCAGCCGCCGCTGGAGTTCGACGGTATGGGGAAACCACTCGACGCACGGCGAGCACCACGTGGCCCAGAAATCGACCAGCGCGACGCGGCCGCCGTGCCGAGCGAGCACGTCATGGAAATCCGCCGGATCGAGAGTCCGCAGCGTCACGGCCGCCGCCGGCTGCTGCGGCGCCGGCCCGGAGCAGCCCGCCGCCATCGCGAACAGGAGCAGCAGCGATTGCCTTGCCATCTTCCGCCTTCCGCCCTCCCCCTTCCGCCTTCCCCCTTACTCGTTACTCATACTTGATGTTGCAGCCGAACGGGGTGGCGACGCTCTGCGGCGGCGTCTTGCCAGCCAGCAGGGCATCGATCGCATCGCGGAGATAGTGAATCTTGACCTTGTCGACTTTCTTCTGGTCGTCGACCGGGCCGATGTAGGCGATCTTGCGGTCCTTGTCCAGCAGGAAGACGTGCGGCGTGACGAGGGCGCCGTACTGGCGGCCGATCTTCTGCGTCGCATCGTAGAGGTAAGGGAAATTGAAGCCCTTCTCGGTCGCCCGCTTCTTCATCGCCTCCAGGCGGTCCGCCTCGAAGTTGTTGACGTTGACGGCCACGAGCTGCACGCCCTTGGGCTGGAGGTCCTTTTGCAGGGCGATGAGCCGCTCCTGGTAGGCCTGGGCCACCGGGCAATGATTGCAGGTAAAGACCAGCACGACCAGCTTGGCCTCTTTGTAATCGGCCAGGGCGTGCTTCTGGTCGTCGACGCCCACGATGCCGGACCAGTCCGGCGCGGCATCGCCGATCTTCAACTTGCTCTCGGCGGCGTAACATCCGCCGGCAACGAGGATTATGGCGGCCGCCGCGGCTGCCAGTCTGCGTGTCCATGTCATTGCTATCCCCTCCAAAACGGTGGTAATACCCCAAAAATACCCTTACCAATCGTAGCAAGGCGGTCAAGGCGGGGAACCCGGAGTTGCCCGTTGTGTTGTAGAATTGGGGGATGGGGTTGAGGGATTATGCGAAACCGCAAGCGGCCAATCTTGCCGATCCCTGGCCCCTGACCCCTGACCCCTGGCTTTTGGAGGAACCGCAATGACCGCCCCTTGGATCACCTACCGGCGCGAGCTGAAGGTCCTGGACTGCACGGTGCGGGACGGCGGCCTGATCAACGAGCACGCCTTCGAGGACGGCTTCGTCCAGGGCGTCTACCGGGCCTGCGTCGCCGCCGGCATCGACTACATGGAACTGGGCTACAAGGCGGACAAGAAACTCTTCGCCCGCGACGGTTTCGGGGTCTGGAAATTCTGCGACGAGAACGACATCCGCCGCATCGTGGGCGACAATCCCACGCCGCTGAAGTTGGCCGCCATGGTCGACGCCGGCAAGTCGGACTGGCGCAGCGACGTGCTGCCGAAGAAGGACAGCGTGCTGGACCTGATCCGGGTGGCCTTCTACGTGACCCAGGTCTCCGAGGCCGTCGACATGATCAAGGACGCCTTCGACAAGGGCTACGAGGTGTCGGCCAACCTGATGGCGGTCACCACGGCCAAGGAGCAGGAGATCGACCAGGCGCTGGAGGTGCTGGCCGAAACCCCCGCCAGCACCCTGGTCGTCGTCGACAGCTACGGCGCCATGTACGCCGAGCAGGTCGAGATCCTGGTGAAGAAGTATCTCAGCTACGGCAAGGCGACCGGCAAAGAGGTGGGCATCCACGCCCACAATAACCAACAACTGGCCTTTGCCAACACGATCGAGGCCGTCATTCACGGGGCCAATCGCCTGGATGCCTCGATGGGCGGGCTGGGGCGCGGCGCCGGCAACTGTCCCATGGAGTTGTTGATCGGCTTCCTGCGCAATCCGAAATTCAAGATCCGGCCGGTCTACCAGGTGCTCCAGGAGCAGCTCTTGCCGCTGAGCCGCCGCGTGGAGTGGGGTCCGCTGGTGCAATACAACATCACCGGCCAGCTCAACGAGCATCCCCGCAGCGCCATGGCCGCCCGCGGCAGCGACCAGCGCGACGACTACGTGCGCTTCTACGATCGGCTGGTCAACGAGCAGGACATGTGATGTGCGGTCGTTTCACCCTGCGGACGCCGGCTGCGGCCGTGGCCCGGCAGTTCGGCCTGCTGGACGTGCCGCCGTTTGAGCCGCGCTTCAACGTGGCGCCGTCGCAGAGCGTGGCGGCGGTCCGCATGACGCCCGCGGACGCCTCTCCGCGGCGGGAGTTGGTTTGGCTCCGCTGGGGGCTGGTGCCTGCTTGGGCGAAAGACCCTGCGCTGGGCAATCGGCTGATCAACGCCCGGGCGGAGACGGCCGCCGAGAAGCCGGCCTTTCGCGCGGCCTTCGGGCGGCGGCGCTGCCTGGTGGCAGCCGACGGCTTCTACGAATGGCAGCGGACCGGCCCGCACAAGCAGCCCTATTTCTTCCATCTCGGCGACGATGGCCCCTTCGGGTTTGCCGGCCTCTGGGAGACGTGGCAAGGGCCCGGCCCGTCGCCCCTGGAGTCCTGCACCCTGCTGACCACGGAGGCCAACGACCTGGTCCGGCCCATTCACGACCGCATGCCGGTCATCGTCGCCCCGGCCGACTACGCGCTCTGGCTGGACCCGGCCGTGGTGGAGCCGCAGCGGTTGAGACGGCTGTTGGCGCCCTATCCGAGCCGGGAGATGGCGGCCTATGCGGTAAGCACGCGGATCAACAATCCCGGCAACGAAGATCCGTGCTGTATCGAGCCGCTGGGCTGAGGCCGGAATTGTAGCACGCCACACGCCGTGTGCCGTTGGCAGTACGCCGCACACGCCGTGTGCGGTGGAATCGGCACACGGCGTGTGCCGGATACGGGTGAGGCCGGCTTGACAGTCGCCCCGCCGCGGGCGACACTTGCCATAACCCCACCGCAAGGAGTTCGTCCCGTGCGACTCATCCTCACCGACCGGCTGCCGCAGCGGAGCAATTTTTATCCCTTGGCGCTGTGCCGCCCGATCTGGGAATTGCGCTGCGGCATGACGACCCTGGCGGAGAAGCTGACGGCCGCCGCCCCGGGCGGCAGCGAAGTGGCCTGCTTCGTGCCGCCCTTCCTGGCCGAGGTCTATCGCACGCAAACCACCTGGCCGGTCAACGACCCGGCCAGCCTGCGGGACGACGATTTGCTGATCGCCGCCGGCCGGGTGAAAGCGGCCGGGCTGGCGCTGCTGGGCAGCGGCCCCAGCCGAGTGGTCCTCGACGCCGGCGGCGAAGTGCTGCTGGCACGCATCACCCGCGAGGACCTGGCCAAGCTCGCCGCCGATTCCATCGAGTCGCTGCTGGCGGCGGCCAAGCGGTCGCTGCCGGTGGCCACCGGCGGCGTCGTGCCGGCGTGGAACTATATTTGGGAGTTGGTTCTGTGCAACGCCGAGCAACTGGCCGAGGATTTTCGCGCCGCCGGCCGCAGCGGCATCGAAGGCACGGTCGAGCAGCCCGCGGCCCTGCGCGGCAGCCGCGACGACATCTACGTGGCCCCCGAGGCAACGGTCCACCCCCTGGCCGTGCTCGATGCCACGGCGGGACCGATCTACATCGACCAGGGCGCCGAAATTCATCCCTTCACCCGCATCGAAGGACCCTGCTACGTCGGCAAGCAGTCGATCCTGTTGGGGGCCAAGTGCCGCCAGGGGAATACCATCGGCCCGCTGTGCCGCGCCGGCGGCGAAGTGGAACACTCGATCCTCCAGGGCTGCACGAACAAGTATCACGACGGTTTTCTCGGCCATGCCTACGTGGGCCAATGGGTGAACCTTGGCGCCGGCACGACCAACAGCGACTTGCGCAACGATTACGGCCGGGTGAAGGTCGTGTTGGACGGCCGCACGGCCATCGACACCGGCTCGAACAAAATGGGGGCCCTGATCGGCGACCATACGAAGACCGCCATCGGCACGCTCCTCAACACCGGCGCCTACGTGGGGGCGATGGCCCAACTGGCCACGCCCGGGGTGCTGCTGCCGAAGTTCATTCCCTCGTTCGCCTGGGTGCTGAAGGGGGCGATCAGCGAAGGGGCGGGCAAGGGGCGGCTGTATGCCACGGCCCGGCTGGCGATGGCCCGCCGCGGCGCCAAATGGACCGAGGCCGACGAGGCCCTCTGGGACGAGGTGTATCGCAGGATAAAGGATAAAGGATAAAGGATGAAGGATGAAAAGGCGTGGCGCGGACCTGTCCGGACATCCTTCATCCTTTATCCTTCATCCTTTCCCTGATCCCTGGCCCCTGGCCCCTCCCCATGTGCGGCATCACCGGCGCGGTTTGGACTGATCCGGCCAAGGCCCTGGAGGCCGAGAGCCTGCGGCGCATGATCGCCGTGCTCCGCCATCGCGGCCCGGACGGCGAAGGCCAGTACGTCGCCGAAGCCGGCAGCCCGGCCCCCGGCGTCGCCCTGGGACACCGCCGCCTGGCCATCCTCGACGTGGCTGGCGGGCAGCAACCGATGAGCAACGAGGACGGCTCCGTATGGATCGTCTTCAACGGCGAGATCTACAACTTCCGCTCCTTGCGGCAGCGGTTGGAAGGCGCCGGCCATCGCTTCCACACCCAGAGCGATACGGAAGCCATCGTCCACCTCTACGAAGAAGAAGGGCCGCAGTGCCTGGGCCACCTCAACGGCATGTTCGCCCTGGCCTTGTGGGACGCCCGCCGGCAGCAATTGCTGCTGGCCCGCGACCGGCTGGGCAAGAAGCCGCTGGTCTATCGCGCCGAGCCGGGGCGGCTGCTGTTCGCCAGCGAGTTGAAGAGCCTGTTGGAGGCGCCGGGCGTGCCCCGGGAAATCAGCCCCCAGGCCATCGACGCCTACCTGACCTATCAGTACGTCCCCCATCCGCAAACGATCTTCCGTGGCATCCACAAGTTGCCCCCCGGCCATTACGCCCTCTATCGCCAAGGCCGCCTCGACGTACAACGCTACTGGAACGTCGATTTCAATCGCCAGGTGGACCTGCCCGCCCGGGAGTACGTCGAGCAGTTGCGCAGCCTGTTGCGGTCGTCGGTCGAGTTGCGGTTGCAGAGCGAGGTGCCGCTGGGGGCCTTTCTCTCCGGCGGCATCGATTCCAGCATCGTGGTGGGCCTGATGCGGGAATTGACGAGCCAGCCGGTGCGGACGTTCTCCATCGGCTTCAACGTGCCCGAGTATGACGAAACCCGTTATGCCCGCCTGGCCGCCCGGCAATTCCAGACGCAGCACGAAGAGTTTCGGGTGGAGCCGCGGGCGTTGGAGATCCTGCCGCGGCTGATGTGGCACTACGACGAGCCCTTTGCCGACGCTTCGGCCGTGCCCACCTGGTACGTCTCGCAGCTTACCCGAACGCACGTGACCGTCGCCCTGACCGGCGACGGCGGCGACGAGCTGTTCGCCGGCTATCCGCGTTACCGGGCGGTCTGGCTGGCCGGGCAGTTCGACCGCCTGCCGGGCCTGGTCCGCCGGCTGCTGGCGGGCCGCTTCTGGCAGCGCTTGCCCAGCAGTTCCCGGCAAAAGTCGCTGCTGCGGCGCTGGAAGCGTTTCGTCGAAGTCCTCGGCCAGTCGCCCCAGCGGCGCTACCTCGATTGGATCGCCATTTTCAACGAAACCCGCCGGGCCGCCCTCTATAGCGACGATTTTCTGGCCGCGCTGCCCGACGCCGACCCGCAACAGTTCCTCGCCGCCGCCTTCGCCTCCAGCCGCCGCCGCAACCCGGTCACCTCGACGACGCTCACCAACCTGGTCACCTATCTGCCCTGCGACCTGATGACCAAGGTCGATATCGCTTCCATGGCCCACGGCTTGGAGTGCCGGCAGCCTTTCCTGGACTATCGGGTGGTGGAACTGGCGGCCCAGATGCCCCTACGGCTGAAGCTCCATGGCGGCCGGGGAAAATGGGTCCTGCGCCAGGCCTTCGCCGACCTGCTGCCGGGGCCGATCCGCCGGCGTCGCAAAATGGGGTTCGGCGTCCCACTGGACTATTGGTTCCGCAACGAATTGAAGGATTACACCCGGCAGGTGCTGCTCGATCCGCAGACGCTTGGTCGGGGCTATTTCCGCCCCGAGGCGGTCCGCCGGCTGCTGGACGAGCATCAGCAGGGGCACTTCGACCATAGCGCCCGGCTCTGGGCCCTGCTCGTCCTGGAGCTATGGCACCGGCAGTGGGCAGGGAAAAACCACGAATCCGAGAGTTGAGCGTGTGATAAACTGGTCTAATTTGGTAATTTGGGCGATATAAACATAGTGCACGCCTGCTCTTCGCCTCCGCACTAAACTCGATATAATCGATACTTATGAGCCAGAGCGAACCGATTGTCGCGCCCGTTCACGTCGACATGAAAGATGTCCTGTCGGTGATCCTGGCGGGGGGGAAGGGAGCGCGGCTGGAGCCGCTCACGCGGGACCGCGCCAAGCCGGCCGTCCCCTTCGGCGGCATCTATCGCATCATCGATTTCCCGCTGTCGAACTCGCTGAACAGCGGCATCCGCAAGAACCTCATCTTCACCCAGTACAAAGCGATGAGCCTGGATCGCCATATCAACCTCGGCTGGCAGGGCTATCTCTGCCGCGAGTTGGGCGAATTCATCGACATCGTTCCGCCGCAGCAGCGGATCGACGAGCACTGGTATCAGGGCACCGCCGACGCCGTCTATCAGAACATCTACACGATCGAGAAGGAACGCCCGGCCTACGTCGTCATCCTGGCCGGCGATCACATCTACAAGATGGACTACATGAAGCTGGTCGAGCGGCATATCGAGAGCCGGGCCGACGTGACGGTCGGCGCGCTGCGGGTCGATCTCCGCCTGGCCCAGCAACTCGGCGTCATGCAGATCGACGGCGACAGCCGCGTCGTCGGTTTCGAGGAGAAGCCGGAGCAGCCCAAGGCGATGCCGGACGATCCGGGCCTGGCCCTGGGCTCGATGGGGATTTACGTCTTTACCGCCCGCTTCCTCTTCGAACAATTGTGCCTGGACGCCACGCGGCACGGCAGCAAGCACGACTTCGGCCACGACGTCATTCCCTCGGTGATCCAGACCCATCGCGTGCTGGCCTACCCGTTCCTCGATGAGAACCGCAAGAAGGACGCCTACTGGCGGGACGTGGGCACGCTGGACGCCTACTACGAGGCGAACATGGACCTGGTGGCGGTCGATCCGCAACTGAACCTGTACGATCATCGCTGGCCGATCCGCACCTATCAGCCCAACTTGCCGCCGCCGAAGTTCGTCTTTGCGGAGCGCGGCGTGCCGGCCCGCCGCGGACAGGCCCTGGACAGCATCGTCTGCGCGGGCTCGATCGTTTCCGGCGGCCAGATCGAGCGCTCCATCGTCGGCACCAACGCCCGCATCAACAGCTACGCCCAGGTGGAAGATTCCATTCTTTTCGACGGGGTCAACGTGGGCCGGCACGCCAAGATTCGCCGGGCGATCATCGACAAAGAGGTGGACATCCCCGCCGGAATCGAGATCGGCTACAACCGCGACTTGGACCGCTCCCGCGGTTTCACCATCACCGAGCGCGGCATCACGGTGATCGCCAAGACGCACGCCATGGACCACTTCGTGACCAGCGATTAACCGTTGGAGTGCCACGACCATGCGTCGCATGGTGCCGGGCTTGTCCAGCAGTGATCGCCGCACTGCTGGACAAGCCAGCAGTGGCACACGGCACCTTAACTTGACCAGGTCGCCGCGACCTGGGCCACCAGGGCCAAGGCGGCCGTCTCGACCCGCAGGATGCGCGGCCCCAGATCGACCTGCTGCCAGTGGGCCGCTGCGGCCAGGGCGACCTCCTCGTCGGTCAGTCCGCCCTCCGGACCCACGGCCAACACGGCAACATGCTCACTGCGTGCCACGGCTGTGTCAGCCGTGCTCGTGCTCCAGGGAAAGGCGCGCACGGCTGACACAACCGTGGCACGCGGTGCGTGGGGATGAGCGAAGAGGCGTAAAGAATCGTCGCCGGCCGTGCCGACCAGTTCCGCCCAATCCCGCGGCGGGGCAATCTCCATCAGGCGGTTGCGGCCGCATTGCTTCGAGGGCCTCGACGACCGTCCGTCGCAGCCGGCCCAGGACCGGCTCCGTCGGCCGGGCCACGGCCCGGCCGGTCACCAACGGCACGAGCCGGCCCACTCCCAGCTCGACCGCCTTTTCGACCAGCCATTTCTGCCGCTCGCCCTTGGGCAGGGCCACGGCGAGGACCAACAGCAGCGGCAGCTCGCGATCGACCGCGGCGCGGGAGAGGATGGAAAGCTCGACTTCCGTCCGCCGCAGGCGCTCGACGCGGGCGGAAAACTCGCTGCCGCTGCCGTCGAACAGCGTGACCCGCGCCGCCTCTTTCAGCCGCATGACGTGGATCAAATGATGGGCTTCCGCCCCGCCCAGCACGGCGCGGTCGCCGCTGACGGGGGTTTCGACGAAGTAGCGTTCGGACACGGCAGATAACCTCGCCACGGGCTCAAGTTTCCTTGCGTATTGTACCGAAAACAACGAAGGCAGGGGAAGTATCGATTAGGAGGGCCATGCCGATGTATGCCTCGCATTGGGGATTGCGGGAATCGCCGTTTCGCAACTGCACGGATCCGCACTGCTTCTACCAGAGCCCGACCCACGAGGAGGCCTTGGCCCGGTTGCACTTCCTGGTGGAGCAGCATCGCCGGCTGGGGCTCCTCTTGGGGCCCGAAGGCAGCGGCAAGTCGTTCTTGTTGGAGGTTTTCGCCGGGCAATTCCGCCGCAGCGGGCGGCCGGCGGCCAAGGTCAACCTGCTGGCCATCGAGCCGGCGGAACTGCTCTGGCTGGTGGCGCTGGAGTTGGGATTGAATCCCGACCCGGGCAGTCCGACGGCCGCGCTGTGGCGGATGGTCACCGACCGGCTGTTGGAGAACCGCTATCAGCAGCTCGAGACGGCGATCCTCCTGGACGACGCCGACCAGGCCAGCCGGGCGGTCTTGGCGCAGGTGGCGCGCTTGCGCAATACGACTGCGCGGCGGAGACGCGCTTGACCCTGGTGCTGGCGGGCCGGCAAGAGCAGATCGGCCACATCGGCGACCGCCTGCTGGGGCTGGCCGAATTGCGCATCGACATCGAGCCTTGGGAGCAGACCGAGACGGAGAATTACTTGAAGAGCTCGTTGGCGCAGGCGGGCTGCCGGACGGCGGTGTTTGCCGGGCCGGCCTTGGCCCGCCTCCAAGAGCTTTCGCACGGCATTCCCCGGCGGATCAATCAATTGGCCGATCTGGCCCTGTTGGCCGGCGCCGGCCAGGACCTGCCGCAAATCGGCCCCGAGGTCATCGAGTCGGCCTATCAGGAGTTGGGCGTAGTCCAACTGTGAGGGGCCAAGGAAAGGATGAAGGATAAAGGATGACCGGACAGGTCCGCACCACGCCTTTTCATCCTTTATCCTTCCTCCTTCCTCTCCTTCCCCCTTCCACCCTCCGCCTTCCCCCTTTACCATGGATACGGTGGTCGCAGTCCGACGCCCGCCCCCGAGGCCCCTTCCATGGCCATGCCCGCACCGCGGCGCATGATCGTTCTGACCGACGGTTATCGCGATCCGCATACCGCCAAGACGGCCATCTGCGTCATTCGCTATCGGCCGGAGGAGGTTGTGGCCGTGCTGGACCGGCAAGGGGCCGGCCAGACGGCTGGGCAATGGCTGGGCGTGGGCGGGGCTATCCCGGTGGTCGCCACGCTGGCCGACGCCCCGGCGGCTAACGCCCTGCTGGTCGGCATCGCTCCGCCCGGCGGCAAGCTGCCGCCCGATTGGCGGCCCATCCTCCTGGAGGCCGCCGGCCGCGGGCTGACCCTGATCTCCGGCATGCACGAGTTCCTCGGCGACGACGCCGAGTTGGTGCGGGCCGCCGCCCGGACCGGGGCCGAACTGGTCGATCTCCGCCGCAACGACGAACACGACGTGGCCGACCGCCGGGGCATTCGCGCCGGCTGCCTGCGCATCCACACCGTCGGCAACGATTGCAGTTGCGGCAAGATGGTCGCGGCCGTCGAGGTCGCCGGCGGACTGGAGCGCGCCGGCGTCGATGCGGCTTTCGTGGCCACCGGGCAAACCGGCATCCTGGTGGCCGGCAGCGGCTGCCCGATCGACCGCGTCATCGCCGATTTCCTCAGCGGCGCCGCCGAAAAACTCGTGCTGGCCAACCAGCACCATGACGTGATCGTGGTGGAAGGTCAGGGGAGCCTGTTTCATCCGCGCTACTCGGGCGTGACGCTGGGGTTGCTTCACGGCCTGCTGCCCCACGGGCTCGTTCTTTGCTACGAGATGGGCCGCACGGCGGTGGCCGGCATGGAGAGCGTGCCGCTGGCGCCGCTGAAGGACGTGGTCGAGTTCTACGAAGCGGCCGCCCGGTTGATGCACCCTTGCCGGGTGATCGGCGTGGCTGTCAACGGCCAGCGGTTCCCCCGCGACGCCGACGTGGCGGCGGAGTGCGCCGCGTAGAGCGCGAGTTGGGCCTGCCCGCCTGCGACGTGCTCCGCCAGGGCCCCGGCAAGCTGGTGCAGGCGGTCTTGCAGTTGCGGCGGTCCGCCGCGGCGGCGTTGCCATGAAACTCACGCTGCACCGCTTCGATCTGCACACCAGGCATCCGTTCACCACCTCGCGCAGCAGCACGCAGGTACAGAGCGCGGTCGTGGTCGAATTGGAGCAGGACGGCCGCCGCGGCTACGGCGAGGCCCCGCAGACGGCCTCTTACGGCGGCGAGGCGGCCGCCACGCCGGCCGTCCTGGAGGGCTTGCGGCCGCGGATCGAGGCGGCCCGGCTGGACGATCCGGCGGACCTTTGGGAGCAACTTGGCCCGCTCCTGGCCGGCACGCCGTCGGCCCAATGCGCGCTGGACGTGGCGGCGCACGACCTCTGGGGCAAGTTGCGGGCGCGCCGGTCTGGAAGCTCTGGGGCCTGCAAATTGACCGCACGCCGCCGAGCGACTACACCATCGGCATCAACGCCGTCGACGTCATGGTGGCGAAGCTCGCCGAGATGCCCGGCTTTCCCGTCTACAAGATCAAGCTGGGCACGCCCCGGGACCTCGACGCGCTGCGCACGCTCCGCCTGCACACGGAGGCGGCGTTCCGCGTCGACATCAACGGCGGCTGGACCGCCGAGCAAACGATCGCCCGCGCGCCCGAGCTCAAGGCCCTGGGCGTCGAGCTGATCGAGCAGCCGCTGCCGCCCGAGGCGTGGGAGCCCATGCGGCGCGTGCTGGCCCAATCGGCTCTGCCGCTGCTGGCCGACGAAAGCTGCCGCAGCCAGCCCGACCTGGACCGCTGCGCCGCTTGCTTCCACGGCGTCAACATCAAGCTGGCCAAGTGCGGCGGGCTCACGCCCGCGCGGCGCATGATCGGCCGGGCAAGGCAGCTCGGCCTGAAGGTGATGATCGGCTGCTTCACCGAGTCGACGATCAACATCTCGGCCGCCGCGCAACTCCTGCCCTTGGCCGACTACGCCGACCTGGACGGGGCCTTGCTGCTGGCCGACGACATCGCCAGCGGCGTGCGCATCGACCGTGGCCGGGTCGTCTATCCCCAGGCCGCCGGCTGCGGCGTGGAACTGACGATTACGCCCGGTCGAAGGGGAAGGCCATGACCTGGCGCAGATCGGCGGCGCCGGCGGCCAGCATCACCAGGCGATCCAGTCCCAACGCCACGCCGACCGACGGCGGCAGGCCGGCCTCCATGGCCGCCAAGAGCCGGCTCGGCTCGGGCAAGGGCGGCTTGCCGTCCGCCTGGCGCTGGGCATTGACCAAGGCATTGCGCCGCGCAGCTCGTCGGCATCGAGCAATTCCTGGTAGCCGTTGGCCAACTCGATGCCCGAGACGTACAACTCGAACCGCTCGGCCAGCGGCGGCTTGCCGGGCCGCACCCGGGCCAAGGCGGCCTGCGTGGCCGGGTAGTCGTAGAGCAACACCGGCTGCCCGGTGCCCAAGTGCGGCTGCACCCGCTCCGTCAGCAGCCAGTCGAGCCAGCCGTCGCGGTCCTCGGCCGCCAGGCTTTCCGGCGGCGGGGACGTTGCCGAGTCTCGCGCGGCCTCAACTAGCTCGGCCGTGTCCGCCGCGTGTGGATCCAAGCCCGCGAATTGCCGGAAGGCTTCGGCATAGCTCAGTCGCAGCGCCGGGCCGCGCCCGAGCAGCGTCTCGCACAAGTCGCTGGTAAAGCCCATGCCCCGCCCGAGGCTATCGCCCCGGCGATACCATTCGACCAGCGTGAACTCGGGATTATGGAGCGGCCCCTGTTCATCGCGGCGGAAGACGCGGCTGACCTGGTAGATGGCCTCCGGGCAGCCTGCGGTTGCCAGCAGGCGTTTCATGGCCAGCTCGGGCGAAGTTTGCAGCCAACAAGGTAGGTCAGGCACCCCGTGCCTGACACTCTGGCCGGTGGTCAGGCACGGGGTGCCTGACCTACGGAAATCGACCGCCAGCGTGAACGGATCGAGGTGCCGATCGACGACCGTTTCGGCGGAGAGGATGGGCGTTTCGACTTCGAGGAATCCGGCCTGGTGGAAGAATTCGCGGAGCCGCCGCAGCAGTTCCGCCCGCAGTTGCAGGTTTTTCCAACTGGCGGTCGGTCGGAAGTCGTCGGCGGGATGGTGCATGGTAAAGAGGCTGGAACTGGCTGCGACAGCATCGGTTGCCACCCGGCTGCCGCGTGCAGGTTTTGATATCACAATTTGTGATATCAAAGGCGCAACCCCTTGCGGCACAAGCCTAACGGTCGGACGCCGAGCCCGGGTCGAGCGAAATTTCCCCTCACCCCGACCCTCTCCCGGAGGGAGAGGGGGAAACGCCGCTCACTCTTTCACGCGCTCGATGTACTCGCCGGTGCGGGTGTCGATCTTGATCAGCTCGCCCATGTCGACGAACGACGGACAGGCGAACTCGGCCCCGGTCTCGACCTTGCAGGGTTTGGTCACGTTCGTGGCCGTGTTGCCGCGGGCGCCGGGCTCGCAGTATTCGACCTTCAACACCACGTGGTTGGGCGGCGTGATCGAGATGGGCCGGCTGTTGAACAACACCATGCTGCAATTCATGCCTTCCTTGAGGTATCGCCAGGCGTCGCCCACCTGGTCGGGGGTCAACTCGTGCTGTTCGTAGCTTTCGTTGTCCATGAAGACGTAGTGGTCGGCCTGGCGATAGAGGTACTGGGCGTCGATTTCGTCGATTTCGGCGGCGTCGATGGAGTCGCCGCTCTTGTAGGTGCGGTCCAGGACGGTGCCGCGCAGCAGGTTTCGCAGCTTGCACTTGTAAAGCGCCTGGCCCTTGCCCGGCTTCACGAAGTTGCACTCGATCATCAGGTAGGGGTCGCCGTCGATCTGGACCTTCAGGCCCTTGCGAAATTCACTGGTGTTGTACGATGCCACGTTGCGTCTTCCGTTTTACTTTCTAGGAGGGACGGGTTCTGATACCATGGAGTATTATGCCAGCCTGCACGCTACAAACCAATAGGGGTCAGTCGCCGCCATCGCCCGCCTGGCAGACGGCGCTGGCCGAGTCGCTTGGCGACGTGGGGGAATTGTGCCGGTTGCTGGGGCTCCCCCCCGAGGTGGCAACCGCGGCCCGGCAGCCCGCCGAGAAGTTCCCCCTCCTGGTCCCCCGGACCTGGCTGGGGCGGATCGCCCCGGGCAATCCGCGGGATCCGCTGCTCTTGCAGGTCCTTCCCCAAGCCGAGGAACTGGCCGAAGTGCCCCAGTTCCAGACCGATCCGCTGGGCGAGGCAGAGGCCGCCGGTTGCTCCGGCCTGCTCTGGAAATATCCCGGCAGACTCTTGGTGGTTACGACGGGGGCGTGTGCCGTCCATTGCCGGTTCTGCTTTCGCCGCCACTTTCCCTATACGGAATCGACCGCCGGCGTCGCCCCCTGGGAGGCGGCCCTGTCGGTGGCAGCCGCCGAACCGTCGATCGAAGAAATCATTCTCAGCGGCGGCGACCCATTGACGCTGCCGGATAGTCAGCTTTCCTATCTTACCAAACGGCTGGCGGCGATCCCACATCTGCGGCGTTTGCGGATCCACAGCCGGTTGCCGATCGTGGTCCCGCAGCGGGTGACGGACGAGTTGCTCGATTGGCTTCGCGGCAGCCGGTTGACGCCCATTCTGGTGGTGCAGGTCAATCATGCGGCGGAAATCGACGCGGCGGTGGCCGTCGCCTTGGGGCGATTGGTGGACGCCGGCGTGCCGGTGTTGGCCCAGTCCGTGTTGCTGCGCGGCGTGAACGACGACCTGGAGGTCTTGGCCGCGCTGTACCGCCGGCTGGTCGATCTGCGGGTGATGCCTTATTACCTGCACCAGTTGGACCGGGTTGCCGGGGCGGCCCATTTTGAAGTGTCGCCGCATCGGGGGCGGGAATTGATCGGGCAGCTTCGCGGCCGGCTGCCGGGCTACGCGGTCCCGCGCTACGTCTGCGAGACGCCCGGCCAGTCCAGCAAGACGCTGCTGGGGTAGGTCCGCGGGCGATGTCTCGGCAAAAACGGCCGGCGACGCGGGATGGCCTCGACCCGGTGATCCCTACCTCTTCGCCCTCTTGATCTCCAGCAAGGCTTCGCTGGCTGCGAGTCGAACCACGTCAACCTCGAACGCGTTCTTCGCCACTTTCCTCAGCGACGGGACAGCCGTCCTCGCCTTTGGAGCTAGGGTTCCTAGAACCCCAGCAGCGGCCCACCGAGCGTTCCAATTCTCGTCGCTGAGCAATTCCACGAGCACCCGTATGGCGGCCTTCGGATCGGGGACCATGTTTCCCAAGGCCGACGCAGCAGTCACGCGGACTTGCCAATCCTTGTCCTTGAGCATTTCTGTAAGGACCGGGATGCTCGCGGGCCCCATCTTCGCCAGGGCGAGAGCCGCACCCTGCCGAGCCTGCGCATCCTCACCCTTGAGCAATTCCTTCAGGGCAGGAATGGCCGGGGGACCGAGCTTCCCCAAGGCCGAAGCGGCATCCTGCCGAACCTGTCTATCTCGTCGGTCTTGGAGCAAGTCCGTCAATACAGGGATCACGGTCTTGTCCCCAATGTTGCCCAACGAATACGCGGCGGCCTGCCGAACGTAGGGCATATCATCCTTGAGCAATTCCCTTAGCGCCGCCGTGGCTGCCTTCGCCTCGGGACCCGTGTTTCCGAGGGCTTCGGCGGCACTTTGCCGAACGTACCATTCCTTGTCCTTGAGCAGTTCCGTCAGCGCCGGGACGGCCGGCTTCGCCTCGGGGCCAATCATTCCCAGCGCCCAAGCAGCAGCCTGACGTACTTTCTCGTCCTTGTCCTTGAGCAATTCCGTGAGGACCGGAATGCTCGCGGGGCCGATCTTCCCCAGCGCCGAAGCAGCGCCCCAACGTGCATCCTTGTCCTTGACCAGTTTCGTCAGCACGGGGATGGCGGCCGGCCCCATCTTCCCCAGCGCCTCGGAGGCAGTTTCCGGAAGCGGGTGGCCCTTGCGATTGAGCCATTCCGCCAAAATTGGGATGGCTGCCTTCGCCTCGGGGCCGATGTTCCCCAGGGTCTTAGCGACGAAGACCTGATCGAACCCGTCCTTACCGTCCTTGAGCAATGCCGTCAGCGCCGGAACAGCGGCCCTCGCCCTGGGACCGATCTGCCCCAGGGCCATGATAGCTGTCCCCCGACCCGTAAAATCGGTGCCTGTGAGCAACTCGATTAGCGCCGGGACGGCTGCCTTCGCCTCGGGACCGACATGCACCAGGGCCTCGCCAGCGTACTGCCGAACGAGCGCGTCCTGGTCCTTGAGCGACTCGGCGAGGGCTGCGACGGCAGCCTTGGCGTCAGGACCCATGAAGTTCAAGGTCAGCGCAGCGGCCCTGCGAACCCGAGCATCCTTGTCCTTGAGCAGTCCCACGAGGGCGGGGACGGCGGGTGGACCCATCTTGCACAGGGCCGACGTGGCGGCATAGCTGACGCCGGTAACGTGGGGGTCTTTGTCTTTGAGCGATTCGATAAGAATCGGGATGGCTGCCGAACCGATCCCCCCCAGGACCTGGGCGGCGGCATAACGAGCGTCGCTGTCGTTGCTCTTAAGCAATTCCGTCGCCGCGGGAATGGCTGCCGGACCGATTTTGCACAGGGCCTCGGTGGCATCATCGCGAACGTCTCCCTCCTTGTCCTGAAGCAATTCCGTGAGGACCGGGATGGCCATCGGGCCCATCGTCCCCAGGGCCACGGTGGCCTCGCTCCTTGTTTCCGGGTTGCCATCTTTCGCCAGGGCCCTCCAATCACTGAAAGTCTTGCCGTCGTAGGTTGATTCCTTGACCTGGGGCGTTGGCGCGGATTTTTGCTCACCCGCGAGACAAACGCCCGCAAGAATGAACGTGAACAATAGACTGAAAAGTCTCACGTTCATCTGCCTCCGCAGCCAAGGCGTCAGGGCAACTGGAAGATCGACTGGCTCTTGACGATGGCGTAGTCGTCGGGGAAGGTGTGGAAGGCCTGGATGAGGAGCTTGCGGCTGCGGCTTTCGATGTTGATGTAGCTTAGGGCGCCCAGGGCCATCCGCCCGCTGGCGTCGAAGCGGTGCAACATGCCCTGGCGGAGGCCGTCCTCGGCCAACTCCTGCTGGAAGGTCCAGAAGACCTCGGGGTCGACCGGTTCGAGCTGGAAACTGACCTGATAGCAGATGCCGCCGCGACACTCGACGCGGTCGCTGCGCTGGCCCTTGAGTCCGTAGGACAACAGGCGGCGCTTTTCCGGCAGGGGATGCTGGGCCGAGGCGGCCACTTCCGTCAGCGTCAGGCCGCCGTGGCGCCAAGTCACGACGTGGCCGGCGCTGGTGATGTCGATCTTGGCCTCGTAAAGCTCGCGCTTGACGGAACGGGTATGATACACCTCGAACAATTCCGGGTGCAGCGGCCGGCCGTAAAGCTGGAAAACCAACTCGGCGACTTTAGGTCGAGCAGTAAGCACGACGTTAATTCCTTCTTGCCCTTGCTACCGTGCGACGCGTCCCACCCTTGTCATGCGACTGACGCCTGCGGGATCGCGAGCACACGTGTATTATAATCACTCCCGGCAAGTCGGACAAAGAGCAGTTGTGCGGTAGAAATTGCGGCGCGGAAATTCGCACTTGACAAAAGCGTCTTCGCTGTTCCACCGCGATGCTAGCAGCGCTTTCCCGCGCGGCGGCCGGCGCAGTACACGCGTGCAACAACGCTGCGCTGCGGACGCGGTGTACACTTGATCGGTCAATGCCCCTTCCGGCGGCGGTAGGCCGGCGGTAGGATTGTCCCCCATGACTCAGCCCGCAACCGCCGGAGACAATTGGTACGATTACCCTGCCTACTACGACCTCGCCTTCCGCTCGGAAACGCCCGCCGAGGCCGACTTCATCGAGGCGGCCTGCCGGAAATACTGCCCTTTCCCGGCTCGCCGACTGCTGGAGCCGGCCTGCGGCAGCGGGCGACTGGTGGCGGAATTGGCCACCCGGGGATATGACCTGAGCGGTTTCGATCTCAGCGGGCCGGCCCTGGCGTATCTGCGCCGCCGCCTGGCTCGGCGCGGACTGCGGGCGGCGGTCTTCACGGCCGACATGGCCGACTTCGTCCTGCCCCGGCCGGTCGATGCGGCCTACAACACGTTCGATGGGTTTCGCCACCTGTTGGACCAACGGCGGGCCCGCCGGCACCTGGAGTGCGTGGCGGCCAGCCTTCGCCCGGGCGGAATCTACATCCTCGGTTTTCACCTCTTGCCGCCGGATGCCGCCGCCGAGTGCATCGAGCGCTGGCGGGCCCGGCACGGCCGCACCCAAGTGTCCGTCACGCTCCGCGTGCTCTCGACCGACCGCCGCCGCCGCATCGAAAGGCTGCGGATTTGCCTGCTGATCCGCAAGGGAGAGCGGCAGTTGCGGCTCCGCGACGAATTTCCCTTGCGGATGTACACCGCCGCACAGTTCCGGCGGTTGCTCGCCAGCGTGCCGCGGCTGGAATTGTGCGACGTGTACGATTTCTGGTATGAAATCGATCATCCGCTGCGACTGAGCGACGAGCTTTCCGACACCGTCTTCGTGTTAAGGCGGAAGGCGTAGCGGTTCAAGGAGCCGGTGGCATCAGCCACCGGATATCGTGGACAGCGGACGGCGGGGGGGCGTAACGAGGCGCCGAGCCGGTGGCGTCAGCCACCGGATATCGCGGAATGCCGACGACGGACGGCCAGCGGACGGTGAATACCTGGGTTGCGCAGAGTCCGCAACTTAACGCCGACGACTTCCCTGGCTTCCGGCCGCTGATTCCTCTAGCGTAAATCTCGCAAGTTCGCTAATCTAGCCGGGCACATGGAGGGCGGCAAACCATGAACATTATGGAGATCGTGTCCGGCACGCGAGTCAACGGCGCCATCCTCCACTGTCTCTTGCTGAGCCGCGAGTTGGCCGGGCGGGGTAATAGCGTCACGCTGGTCTGCCGGCCGGGGGCATGGATCGGCGACCAGGTGGCCGGGACGAGGATCGAGGTAATCCGCTCCGACCTGCACCGCTGGCCGACCGACGAGCTGCGACGCATCGCCGCCATCGTCCGTGGGCGGAAGATCGACATCATTCATACGCACACCAGCCGGGCGAATTTTTTCGGCGTCCTGCTGCGCTGGTTCAGCGGCGTGCCCAGCGTGGCCACCGCCCACAGCCGCCACATCCAATTGCACTGGATGTTCAACGACCGGGTGATTGCGGTTTCCGAGGCGACGCGGCGTTATCAGCAGGCGCACAATTTCGTGCGTGCCAGCCGCATCGAAACGATCTACAATTTCATCGACCACGGGCGGCTGACGGCCGTGCTGCCGGAGGCCCGCCTGCGCGTCCGGGAGTCGCTGGCGATTGCCGCGGAGGCTCCGCTGTTGGGGATCATCGGCAACGTCATTCCGCGCAAGGGATTGATCTATCTGGTCCGCGCGCTGCCGCAGATTTTGGCGGCCGTGCCGGACGCCCGCTTGCTGGTCGTGGGCGGTGAAGAGCAAGGCAAGTATGCGGCGCTGGTGCGGGCGGCGGCGGAGCAAGGGGGCGTCGCCGGCTGCATCGCCTGGACCGGCCATCGCAGCGACGTCCACGAGATCCTGGCCGCCCTGGACCTTTATGTGCTCCCCTCGTTGGAAGAGAGTCTGCCGCTGTCGGTCCTGGAGGCGATGGCGGCGGGCTTGCCGGTGGTGGCTTCCACCGCGGGGGGCATTCCCGAGTGCGTGGTTCCCGGCGAGACCGGCCTGCTGGTGCCGCCCGGGCAGAGCGGGCCTTTGGCCCGCGCCATCGTCGAGTTGCTGGTCGATCCGGCCCGCCGCCGCCAGTTCGGCGACGCGGGGCGGCGGCGCGTCGAGGAGCGTTTCACCACCGCCAGCCAAACCCCCATCATCGAAGCGGCCTTTGCCCGCGTGCTCCGCGGCCGGGTCGCCTGACACGATTCCACGGTTACGTCAACGAAAAACCATGATCCATCCGGCGAGGCTACCATGGCAGCGCAATCTCCGGACACAGTGACATCGCCCCGCATCCTCATCGTTCGCCTCAGCGCGATCGGCGACGTGATTCACGGCATGCCGATCGCCTGTGCCCTGCGGGCGCGGTTTCCGCGCGCCTACTTGGGTTGGGTTGTGGAGGAGCGGGCGGCCGAGTTGCTCCAGGGGCATGAGGCGTTGGACGACCTGATCGTGCTGCCGCGGGGATGGCTGCGGCGGCCGCGGCTGGTCTGGCAGTTGCGCAGCCGGCTCCGCGCCGCCCGCTTCGACCTCGTCCTGGAAGCCCAAGGGCTGACCAAGGCGGCGGTCGCCGCCTGGCTTTCGGGGGCCAAGCGGCGGATCGGCTTCGGCGGCCGCTGGGGGCGGGAACTGAGCCCCTGGCTCAATACGGAATTGGTCGACGCCTCGGAACGGCACGCCGTCCAGCGCAACCTCGCCCTCCTGGAGCCGCTGGGGATCCACGACCCGGTGGTCCGCTTCCAGGTCCCCCAGCGCGGCGGCGATCGCGAGGCCGTGACGGCGATGTTGCGGCAATTGGGCCTGGGCGACTGCTTCGCCGTGATTAACGTGGGGGCCGGCTGGCCGTCGAAACTGTGGCCGGCCGAGCGCTTTGCCGCGGTCGCCGCCCACCTCGGCCAGTCATGGTCGCTGCCCAGCCTCGTGGTGTGGGGCAACGAGGAGGAGCGGCGCTCGGCCGAGCAGGTGGCCGAGGGCTCCCAGGGGCACGCCCGCCTGGCCCCCAAGATGACGCTCTCGCAACTGGCCGCGCTGGCGCGGCGGGCCCGGCTGTTCGTCGGCTCCGACACCGGTCCCTTGCACCTGGCGGCCGCGGTCGGCACGCCCTGCGTCGGGCTGTACGGCCCCTGGCCGGCCGAGAAGCACGGCCCCTATGGTCCGCAGCACGTCACGGTGCAAAAGATGCGCATGGAAGGCTCGACGCGGCAGCGACGACGGCGCGCCGCCCCTGTACATGGAAGCCATCAGCGTGGCCAACGTCTGCGACGCCTGCCGACAAATCCTCACCCGCTCCAAGGCCGCTCAAACGGTGCCCTCATGATGCCGCTCTGGGAAACGATGAAATGCCGGCGCTGCTGGGCGTTGCTGGCGGTCACGGCACTGCTGGCCGGGCTGGTCTGGCGCGTCTGGCAGCCCGCGGCCCTGGGCCCCGCCGCCGGCGTCACGCTCGAAGGCAGCGCCGGCCGGACGCCCGAGGCGCAGTCGCGCCGCACGCTGCGCGTCGGCACCTTCAACATCCACGGTTGCACGGGGCGGGACGGACGGCGCGACGTAGACCGCGTGGCCGAGTGCCTGAAAGGCCTGGATTTCGTGGCCCTGCAGGAAGTGCACGGCCCGTGGCCTTGGCAGAAACTCGATCAGGCGGGCCAGTTGGGGGAGCGGCTCGGACTGGCCTGGCTGTTCGCCCCCAACACGCGGCTGTGGCTTTGCAAGGACGCCGGCAACGGCCTGCTCAGCGCGGTGCCGGTCGAGTTCTGGCAGCGGATTCCCCTGGCCGCCCACGGCGGCCGCGGCTTCCGCAATGCCGTGCTGGTCGGCCTCAAGCACGGCAACCGCACCATCCGCGCACTGTTGACCCATATCTCGCGGAGCAGCGAGGAGGAACGCACCGAGCAGCTTCGCACGGTGATCGCCCTCTTCCTCTCCTTGAGGGAACCGGCCCTCCTGCTAGGCGACTTGAACTCCAACGCCGACGATCCGCAAATTCGCCGGCTGCTGGCCACGCCGGGAGTGACCGATGCGGTGGGAACGATCCTTGGCCGCAAGGACCCCAAACCCAACGACTGGATCATCAGCCGGGGGCTGCGGTGCCTGGCGGCGGAAATTCACGATAGCAACGCCTCGGATCACGCGGCCCTGCGGGTGGAACTCGAATGAAGACGGTCCCCGAGCACAATTCGCCGACGCTGGCCACCTTGGGGAGGCTTTCCTCCAAGGCGGTGTGCCGGATCGTCGGCGGCGCCATGGACCTGGCCGCCGGCCGTTCGCCGCCCCTGGTGCGCATCGAGACGACCAACGCCTGCAACTCGAAGTGCACCATCTGCCGGCACTGCAACATCCGCCGCCCCATCCGGCAGATGGACCAGTCGCTGTTCGAGCAGATCGCCGACGAGTGTGCAGAGTGGGGATGCCGCGAGATCCACCTGCACAATTTCGGCGAGCCCCTGCTGGACGATCGCCTCGAGGACCGCGTCCGCTACCTGAAACGCAAGGGCGTCGCCACGGTCAAAATCTTCTCCAACGGCTCGCTCCTCAGCGAGCCGCAGGCCCGCGGCCTGATCGACGCCGGCCTGGATGAAATCAAGATCAGCGTCGACGGCGCCAGCAAGGAGGAATTCGAGCGCATCCGCTTCCCCTTGAAATTCGACGTCGTGATGGGGAACGTCCAGCGGCTGGTCGAGATGCGCAACCGGGCGGGCTCGCCGCTGAAGATCTTCCTCACCTGTTGCAGCACCTCCGACCGGCGCGGCACGCGACGCATGCTCCCCGGCCAAATCGACGGCCTGGTGTTCGGCAAGATCCACAATTGGACCGGCCCGGACGCGGGCACGGGGCAACGCGGCGTTCGCAAGCCCTGCGCCCGGCTGTGGCGGACGCTCACCGTGCTGGCCAACGGCGACGTGGCCCTCTGCTGCCTCGATTACGACGGGCAGCACCTGCTGGGCCATATCGACGCCAGCACCGCGCTGCGCGACGTCTGGCAGGGGCCGGCCTACCAGGAGATCCGGCAACGGCACCGCGACGCCCGGCAATGCGACATCGCCCTGTGCAAGGACTGCTCCAAGTCGTACCTTTAAGGAAAGGCGGAGGGCGGAAGGCGGAAGGGGGAAGGAGCCACCGGATAATGCGGAAGGGGGAAGAAAAGCAAGGATGAAGGATAAAGGATGAAGGAGGAGAGGGGCGGGGGCTAAGAACTAAGGACTAAGCACTTAGAACTTAGGGCCTGGATTGCCTTCATCCTTCCCCCTTCCGCCTTCCGCCTTTCCCTTTATCCTTCCCTCTTCCGGTGTACAATAGGATGATGAAGAAAACCGCCAAGACCAAACCGGCCCGCCGCTTCTCCGCGCAGACGCTGTTTCTGGCCGCCGTGGTCCTGCTCTGCCTGCTCTTCGGCGGCATCCTGCTGTGGCCGGCCCCCAAACCGGCAGGCCAAGGCGGCTCCACCGCCGATCGCACTCGCCTGGAAGACATCCCCTTCAACGGCGCGCGGGCCTATGACTATCTGAAACAACTCTGCGCCCTGGGGCCGCGGCGCAGCGGTTCGCCCGCCATGGCCCAACAGCAGAAACTCCTCGTCGCGCACTTCGAGAAACTCGGCGGAAAGGTCGAGATGCAGCGCTTCAGCGTGCCGCACCCCTTGGACGGCTCGCCGGTGCCGATGGCCAACATCATCATCCGCTGGAACCCGCAGAGCCGCGAGCGAATCCTGCTCTGCGGACATTATGACACGCTGCCGTTCCCCATGCTCGATCCGGAGAACCCCCGGGGCGTGTTCGTGGGGGCCAACGACAACGCCAGCGGCATCGCCATCCTGATGGAGCTGGCCCACCAGATGGCGGACCTGCGGCTGCCGTTGGGCGTCGATTTCGTCCTCTTCGACGGCGAGGAACTTATCTTCCAGGAGAAGGACGTCCAGAAAGGCGAGTTCTTCCGAGGATCCACGCACTTCGCCCGCCAGTATGCCGCCGGTCATGCGAACTATCGCTATCGCTACGGCGTCCTGTTGGACATGGTGGGCAACGCCGATTTGCAGATTTGCCAGGAACAAAACAGCCTCCTGTGGCCGGACACGCAGCCGCTGGTCGAGCAGATCTGGGCGACGGCGGCCCGGCTGGGCCTGAGCGAATTCATCGCCCAGCCAGGATGGAAGGTGGACGACGACCACGTGCCGTTGCACAACATCGGCGGCATTCCGACTTGCGACGTGATTGATTTCGATTATCCGCCCTGGCATACGGAGGGCGACACGCCGGACAAGTGTTCGGCGTCGAGTCTGGCCAAGGTCGGCTGGGTCATTTCCGAGTGGCTCAAGGGACTTAAGGATAAAGGATGAAGGATGAAGGAGGAGGGCGTGGCACGGCCCTCGCCGGTCCGTCTTGATCCCCTGTCCTTCATCCTTCATCCTTCATCCTTTTTCTCCCATGTCCCACTGGTCCTCCATGGCTGTTCCCGGTTTGCTGCTGGTCTGTGCGGCGGGGCTGATGGCCTGGCACGTGCGGAGTTGGCGTGCGGCCCGTCGCGGGCAGCTCGACGCCCGCGAACTCGACTTCCGCCGCCGCCAGTTCCGCCGCCGCATGCAGACCAGCGCCGCGATAGGGCTGCTGGCGGTGCTCCTCTGGGCGGGCCAATGGCTGGTTCCCCGGCTGCACTCGCTGCCGCTGGTCATCTTCTTCTGCGTCGGCCTGCTGGGCGTCTTGCTGTGGCTCAGCCTGATGGCCGTCACCGACATGATGGCCACCAAGTTTCATTACAGCCGGCTGCACCAGGATTACCTTGTCGAGCAGGCCCGGCTGCGGTCCGAACTGCGGAGAATCACGGATAAGGATGAAGGCGGAGGGCGGAAGGGGGAAGGTTGAAGTGCGATCTAAGTTCTAAGCTCTAAGTGCTTAGTCCTTAGACCTTAGTTCTTAGTCCCCGGCCCTTGCCCCCTCTTCCCTCCTTCATTGTTGATCCGTCATCCCTGCTTTTCTTCCCCCTTCCGCCCTCCGCCTTTTCCCTTCCACGATATCCGGTGGCTGACGCCACCGGCTCGCTGCCGCCTTCCGCCTTCCGCCTTTTCCCTTCCACGATATCCGGTGGCTGACGCCACCGGCTCGCTGCCGCCTTCCCCCTTCCGCCTTCCGCCTTCCGCCTTTATAATTCTCGTTGGCGCAGGAGCTTGTGCGATGCAGTTCGACCTGTTTCGTTTGTGTGTGGCCTTGGGGCCGGTCGCCATTTATCTGGTCCTGGTGGGGTCGCTCAGCCTGTCGCGGCGGTCGCTGCTGGTCACCGGCACGCGGGATGCCGCGGCGCTGGGGCTGGCCGTTTCGGGGCTGTGTATCGTGGGGCCCCTGGAGCTGTTCTTCCCCGACGTGACCGCGGGGCGGTTCGGGCCGATGGCCGCGGTGGCCTTGCTGGGCTTTTACGTGTCGCTGTACGTGCTGCTGTTGGTGCTGGCGCTGTTGATGTTGCGGCCGCGGCTGATCGTCTACAACATTTCGGCCGAGCAGTTGCGCTCGATCCTGGCCGAGACGGTCGCCCGGCTCGACACGGCCGCCCGCTGGGCGGGCGACAGCCTCTCAATACCGAATCTGGGCGTGCAATTGCACCTGGACGCCCAGGCCGCGAGGCGCAACGTGGCCCTGGTTTCCTGTGGAGCGCAACAAGACTATGCCGGCTGGCGGCGGCTGGAGCGGGCACTGTTTGCGGCCTTGGCCCAGGTGCCGGTGAAGCGGAACTGGCTGGGCCTGCCGCTTCTGCTCGGCGGTGCGGCTATGCTGGCGGCCCTGGCGGCGGTCATCGCGCTGAACCCGCAGGCCATCGCCCGCTCGCTGTTCGAGATGCTGCAAATGTAACGCAGGGACCAGGGACCAGGGGCCAGGGAAAGGATGAAGGATGAAGGATGACCGGGCAGGTCCGCACCACGCCTTTTCATCCTTCATCCTTCATCCTTAACTTAGCCCGTCTTGCCTTTCCTTGCCGTGGGACTATGATGGGGGGCATCTGGGTTGACGGCGCCGCGGAATTCCTCCAGGGGAGAACCACATGGCCCTGATCGAGTGTCCGGAATGTCGGAAGCCGGTCTCCGAGAAGGCTTCGAGTTGCCCGGGGTGTGGATGCCCCATCGCGGCGGAGGCAAGCACGCCCGGGCTGTCGCCGGCCCGAGCGGCCACCCTTGCCGCGGCCCTCGCCCTGGCGACCGTCGGCGTCACCCTGGGCACGGTCACCGGCAGTGCGTTGGCGATCGGTATCGGGCTGCTCGCCTTCGCCATGGTGGCGATCAACCTGGCCTTGGGACGTGGATCGTCCCGCAAGACCAGGTGAGCCAACCGTCGGCGGCGAAAAAAGGCGTCTTCTCTAGCGCCCTTTCCCACCGGTCGCAGCCGGTGGGCTTGGGGAGCGGGGGCGGTCCCTGACGCCACACCCGCTGCCTAATCCCTCTTCTCTTCTCCCGGGATCAACTCGAAGACGATGCGATAGGCCCGATGCCCGGCGGCCAACTGCTGGGGATAGAGTGCGGCGATCTCGGCCCGCAAGGCGGCGGCCGTCTCGAAGCCGTCGGGACGGGCGTCGGCGTCGGTCAGATCGGCCAACTGCACCTCGTCGACGGCCGTCACGCGGATGTAGCCCGCCCCGGGAATGTAGCTGCGCTGGCCGGCCCGCATCCGCCGGTAGCGCCAGAGCCGGATCGTCTGCGTCTTCTGGCCGGAGCGAATGGCGGGCAGAAACCGCTTCTTGAACAACAACATGCCGCCAGCTTATCGGCCGCCGCCGCCCGGTGTCAAGCGGTGCGTCGCGCGGCCGGGAAGGGGACAGTCCCCGGCCGGCCCGGTGTCAAGCGGTGCGTCATGCTCCGAATGTGCCGGCTGTGCGGCGACTAACGGATTTCTCGGTCCGCGGAGACGGCCTGTGACGGCTGTTCCGGCCGCCGTTGCGGGAAGCCCGGCGGGCCTGGCCCTTTCGCTTATGACGATCCAAAAAGACGGCCGATCCGTAACAACGAGAATTGCCCGAACGGAGCGGGCAAGCGACTTCCCAGGCCGACTGCTTTCACGGACGAACGATGGATCGCCTCACACGACTTCTGTCGCCGCGGCTCGTGCTGCCGCTGCTGGGTGCAATCTTGGCCTGCCTCCCGTGGCTGGCCTTACGGCAGGATGCTCCCCAACAGGGGAGCCTCCAGTCGAGTCCCACGTTGGGCGCGGGCACCGCGCCCGGCGTGGGCGTCGGGATGGCGAAAACCTTAGAAGGGGCGACGAAAGGGGACAGTCCCATTTTCGTAGAACGAAAATTGGGACAGTCCCCAGGTGCTGCACCACATGCCCTTGGGGCAACCTTGGCCGAAGGGGCCAAGCTGCTGAAATTCCCCGCGCCCGGCGGCGATGCTGCCGTCCTGGCGGCGGCGTTCCCCAGCATGCCGGCCGACGCCAAGGGGCCGGAACTGCTGGCCCCCGGCGCATCGCCACCGGCTGCACCTGCGAGCGCGCCGCCGGCGCCTCCGCACACCTTGCCCCTGCCGGCCGGCTCGCTGCTGCTGCCTCCGGAAGCGGCGGCGCCGCGCAGCGAGCAACTGGAGAAGACCGCCAAGCAGGCCGACCAGCAGGCCCGGCACGGCTTCGAGCTGGCCAACCGGGGGGCCTGCTATGCGGCCCGAGCCGAGTTCATCGCCGGCCTGCGGCTGCTGGCCCAGGCGCTGGACGCCGAACGCCACACCACCCAGCACAGCCGCGCGCTGAGCGCCGGGCTGACGGCCTTGAAGGAGGCGGGCGATTTCCTCCCCAGCGGCGGCAAGTTGGAGGCCGATCTCGATCTGCCCGCCATCATCGCCAGCCATCGCACGCCGGTGCTGAAAAACGCGGCGCTGGAAAACCTCGTGCCCCTGGTGGCGCTGAAGTCCTACTTCACCTTCGCCCAGGAGCAGCTCAGCGCGGCGGCCGGCCATGAAGTGGCGGGCTCGATGGCCTTGTATGCCCTGGGAAAACTGCACGCCAATGGGGCCAGGCAAAAGAACTTCGACGTGCCGGCCGCCGAACCCAAGGCGGTGGTCTTCTACCAGGCCGCGCTGCTGGTCTGCCCGCAAAACTTCATGGCGGCCAACGACCTGGGCGTGGTGCTGGCGCGGAGCGGCTACTATGTCGAGGCCCGCTCGGCCTTGGAGCACAGCGTCCGCACCTCGCGGCAATCGGCCAGCCTGAGCAACCTGGCGGCCGTCTATCAGCAATTGCGTCAGCCCTGGCTGGCCGAGCAGACGCGGCAGCAGGCCGAGGCGGTCCACCGGGCCGAGGCCCAGCGGCTGCGGTCGCGGCAGGCCTCCGCCGACGGCACGGTGCAGTGGGTCGATCCGCGCATCTTCGCCGAGAGCAGCAGCGAAACCCCCGATCCGCTCCCCACCCATGCCAAGAAGCCGGTGGTCGGCTGGCAGCTTCGCCGCCCGATCGCGCCGGTGGCGAACTCGCCGGACAACAGCCGGCTCATCTTGGCCGAGCACGCGCCCCGCGAGCCGGAGCGGATCCGCCTCTGCCAGGCCCTTGGTCCGGCCGCCCCCTACGACGTTTACGGCGTCGATTGCGCGGCCAACGGCTGCTGGGGCTGCCGAGGCTGGGAAGCCATGCGCCTGATCAACTGGCAGCAGTATGCCCAGGGCGAGTACGTCGGGCCCTGGCGGCTGGCGCACGTGCCGGAATATCGTTTCCGCGTCGACGATCAACTGGACATGATCTTCCGCATCACCCGCGACGAGCAGCCCAACCCCTACCGGCTCAACGTGGGCGATCAGATCCGCGTGGAATCGTTCACCGATCCCGAGCTGAACCGCGACCTGCTCATTCAGCCCGACGGCACCATCACGCTGCGGCTGCTGGGCCAGGTGCACGCCACCGGCCGCACCGTGCCCCAGCTCACCGATGCCCTGGACCAGCTCTACACGAAGTATTACAAGATCCCGGCCATCACCGTCACGCCGTTGAAGGTCAATACCCAACTGTTCGACCTGCTCAACACGGTCGACCGCAAGTGGGGCATCGGCGGCCAGAACCAGGCGGTCCGCGTCACCCCGGAAGGGCTGATCTCGCTGCCCGCCGTCGGTTGCCTCCGCGCCCAGGGATTGACGCTGCAAGAGCTGCAACAGGAGATCAACGAACGCTATCGGGAGAAGATCGAGGGCATGGAAGTGACTCCCATGCTCACGCAGCGGGCCTCGCGTTACGTCTACGTCATGGGCCAGGTGAATGTGCCGGGGCGATTCGAGATGGTCGGCCCCACCACCGTCCTGCAGGCCCTCAGCATGGCCGGCAGTTGGCAGGTGGGGTCCAACCTCAGGCAGATCGTCATCTTCCGCCGCGGCGACGACTGGCGGCTGCTGGCCACGATGGTCAACCTCGAGGCGGCCCTGCACGGCCATCAGCCCTGCCCGGCGGGCGAACTCTGGCTCTCCGATTCCGACGTAGTCATCGTGCCCAAGTCGGCGATCCAGGTGGCCGACGACTTCATCAACCTGGTCTTCACCCACGGCATCTACGGCGTCTTCCCGCTGACCACCCAGTTCACCTTCACCAAGCTCAGCACGCTGTAGAAGGTAGGCCGCACACGCCGTGTGCGGTCCGCGGGTCGCGGCGTGCGCCTGCCACTTGGCGTCAGGATGCCGCGAACTTGCCGACCACCGGCCGCTGCATCAGGCACGACCAAGCGGGATAGCCCCCCTTCAAGTTCAAGCTTCCCAGCCGGCACTCCCGCACCTGCACCACCTCGAACAGCCGGCCCAGCTCGCGCCCGATCAGCCCCCGGGTGATTGGCGGCGGGCTGCCGCCGTGCGGCTCGCGGCGCCGGGCCGCCACGGTGAAGTAGTACGAGCCGGGCTGCGTCACCCGCCACAAGAGGTCGAGGAACCGTTCCAGGTCGGAGTGGCGAATGAAATGATACAACCCCACGTCGAAGACCAACTGGAACTGCCCGGCGGTCTGGCCGAACTCGAAGGCGTCGGCCAGCACCAGTCGCAGCAGGGCGTCTTCCCGCTCGGCCCGCACGCGGGCCCGCTCGACGGCAATGGGGGAGCTGTCCACGGCGGTCATTTCGAAGCCGTGCTGGGCGAGGTAGATGGCGTCCGCCCCGCTGCCGCAACCCAACTCGAGGGTCCGCGCCGGCCGCAGGGTCTTTGCTTCGACCAGCCGCACCAGCTCGGCCGTCGGCATCCCGGTATCCCAAGGGGGGGTGCCTTGGCGGTAGATCGCATCCCAGTCCACGCGCCCGACTGGCGCCCGTTCTCGCAACTGGCTCATGATGGTGCTCGTTTCCGCTTGCGGACCGAATCGTCGATACCCTTAGTGTCTGATGTTGCGGCCGTTTATGCAAGTAGGCAGGCGGGAACCCCATTGGCCGCCGACACGCTGCCCGTCCCGCCGCAGCAGTCCAGGAAGCAATCTGCAACATACTACTGTCAAAGGCTTTAGGAACTGACCTTGGGTGGACGCCGATCAAACCGTGTGGCTGGCCCGGGGCGGGGACTGGTCCATTTTTTGGCCAAAAGGCGCTGCGTTGGCCAACCGGTCGTTGGCCGAAAACATGGACCAGGTACGCTGTGAACGCTTACGATGGCGCCAGCCAGGGCAGGGAATGGGCGATCGTGAATACCGCGTTCAGGTCGAAGACAGGCTTTCGGGCTTCGGATAAAAGAGCTTGTACGTCTTGTAGCCGCCACCGATGTTCGACGCCGAGAACCCATTCTGCCGCAGAATCCTGGTCGCCAAGTAACCGCGTTGCCCGACCTGACAGCAGACCGCGATCTCCCGGTCAGCGGGGAGTTCGTCCAACCGAGAACGAAGATCGTCGACCGGAATGTTCGTGGCTCCGGGGATATTCCCTGCGGAACATTCCTGAGACGTGCGAACGTCCAACACAAGCGGCCGCAGATCGGCTGGTGCAGTCAAGACGGCCTCGACATCGACCTGGGGATGCTCGCCTCGCAACATGCCGCCGGCCACGAAGCCCGCCATGTTGATCGGGTCTTTGGCCGCACCGTACTGCGGCGAATACGCCAGTTCCATTTCTTCCAGATCATAGACCGTCATGCCCGCCTGGATTGCCACGGCCAGCACGTCAATCCGCTTGTCCACGCCGGCGCCGCCAACCGCTTGCGCTCCCAGCAGCTTTCCCGTTTCAGGGTGGAAGAGAATCTTCAGCGTCATCTGCTCGGCGCCGGGATAGTATCCGGCGTGATGGGCGGGATGAACGTAGACCTTGCGGCAGCGGCGATTGGCGCGGCGCAGGGCTTTTTCCGAGGCCCCGGTGATTGCCGCGGTACGGTCGAAGACGCCGATGATGGCGGTTCCTTGCGTTCCTCGATATTTCGCCGGCCGTCCGAAGATATTGTCGGCAGCGATCCGTCCTTGCCGGTTGGCTGGCCCGGCCAACGGCACCTGGATCGGGCCGCCCGCAACGAAGTCCTTGACCTCGATGGCGTCTCCAACGGCATAGATGTTTGGATCGCTGGTCTGCAGGAACTCGTTCACGCGGATGCCGCCACGAGGCCCGACCGCCAGGCCCGCGTCAACGGCCAGTTGGTTCTCCGGGCGCACGCCGACTCCCAAGACGACCAGTTGGGCGGGCAATTGCGCGCCCGACTTCAGCCGCACGACAATGCCATCGGGCGTTTGCTGGAAACTTTCGGCAGACTGCCCCAGCAGCACGGTCACGCCGTTGGCGGCGAGCGTTTCCAGAATCGGCGTCGTCATTTCCTTGTCGAAGGGCGTAAGGACCTGGTCGTTCTTCTCGACCACCGTGGTGGCAATGCCGCGCTTGACGAAGTTTTCCACCATTTCCAGGCCGATGAACCCCGCACCCACCACAACCGCCTGCTTGACGCCGTGGTCCACCCACGCCTTGATGCGGTCCACGTCTTGCAGATTTCTCAAGGTGAAGATTCCCGGCAGGTCGACGCCTGGAATCGTTGGACGCAATGGCGCCGCTCCGGGAGCGAGGATCAGCTTGTCGAAAGTTTCCTCGTACTCTCGCCCCGAAGCGAGGTCACGGACGCGAACCTTCTTTGCGGCGCGGTCGATGGCTTCGACCGACGACCGGGTCCGCACGTCGAGGTTGAATCGGGTCCGCAACCGCTCCGGCGTTGTGACCAGCAGCTTGTCCCGCGCGGAGATTTCGCCGCCGACATAGTAGGGCAGCCCGCAGTTGGCGAACGACACGTCCGGTCCGCGCTCGAACAGAACGATGTCGGCGTCTTCCGACAAGCGACGAGCACGGGCGGCTGCCGATGCTCCGCCGGCGACGCCACCGATAATCAGCAGTTTCATGATCTGGACTCCTTGCTTGGGTCTTCAGCGTGTGGAACAGGACTTCGCGTCTTGGCCGCACTGGTTCCAGGGCATTCGCGCCAGGATCATGCCCATGCCGCAAGTGTCGGTAATCCCGGCGAACATCAGTCCGGCGCCGACGAAGGCCGATAGACCGACGAGCGCAGGATGGACGAACCAGCCGAGCACGGCCCCCAGCAGCACCAGCGATCCGGCGGCGATACGAACCTGCCGCTCGAGTGAGATGGCCTTTCTGCCACGGACGACCGGCAGACCGGCTTCCACGCAAGCCGTCGTTCCACCCTCGACGTTGACCACGTTCGAGAAGCCCGCCTGGAGGAATTTCTCGCAGGCCTGCCGACCCCGGCCTCCGGAACGACAAATGACGTACAGCGGCTCCTGGGCCGACCCATCGCGGGCCTGCATCAACGCTGCCGCGTCCAGTTGATCCAAGGGGATATTGCGCGATCTCGACGTGGACCTCACGAAACTCGACGGGAGTTCGAACGTCGATGAGTTCGATATTCTTGCCCTCCTTGCCGAGGTCTGCCAGTTGAGCGGGCGAAATGCCGGACGGGTTCATGATCTTCTCCTCGTGGTCGCTGCCTTAGTGATGTAACCGTGCACAGGGCGGGGAAGAAGGGGACAGGTCCATGTTTTCGGCCCACGTCGTCCATGAAAATCACGTCGGTTGGCCGAAAAATGGACCAGTCCCCGCCCACCCTGTGAACGCTTACCTTATTGATTGTTATGTCCCGATAAAACGATATGTTGTCGCAAAAAATCTCACCTCTTGGCGTCGAATCGCGCTTCGACGCAGGTCATGAGGTCCGCCAGATGGGTTTCGACGATCTGGTAGTACGTCTTGCGACCGTCTTTCTCGCTGCTGAGGAAGCCGCATCGCTGCATCAGCCGCAAGTGCTCGGACGCCATGTGGCTGGGAATCCCGCACGCCTCGGCCAGTTTGCCAACCGTGTAGCGGCCCCGCAGTAGCATCTGGACCATCCGCAGCCGATGGGGATGGGCCAGCGTCCTGAGGCATTCGGCCGCCTGCTCCAGCGCGTTCAAGGATGTTAAGCTGGGCAATTTGTCGGTTTTTGTCTTGACGGCCACGTTTCCTCTCCAGACGTTCAATTATATCGTAATATCCCGATATGTCAATCAATCTTTTCAGATGCCCACACGCCGATGGTTCCCGTGAAACGCATTGCCGCGAGCAGGCCATTTTGTCATAATTTGCGTCATGGCAACGACTTCCGCAGCCTTGGCGACGGCGATCCAGCACCATCAAGCCGGGCGGCTGCAAGCGGCCGAGCAGATCTATCGGCAAATTCTGGAAGCAGAACCGAACCACGCCGATGCCATCCATCTTCTCGGCGTGATTGCTCACCAAGCGGGCAAGCACGAGCTTGCCGTCGAGTACATCCGCCGGGCGATTGCCCTGAAAGGCAATGCGGCGGCCTTCCATAACAACTTGGGAGGAGCCTATTGTGCCTTGCACAAGATTCCCGAAGCCGTCGCTTGCTATCGCCGGGCACTGGAACTGAAGCCCGACTATGCCGAGGTGCACAGCAACCTGGGCGTGGCCTTCAAGGAGCAGGGGAAGCTGGACGAAGCGGTCGCCTGCTACCGCCGCGCGCTCGAACTGAACCCGCACGACGCCAAGGCACACAACAACCTGGGCAATGCCTTCCAGGACCAGGGGAAGCCGGACGAAGCGGTCGCCTGCTATCGCCAGGCGTTGGAACTGTGGCCGGACTATGCCGAGGCGCACAGCAACCTGGGCAATGCCCTGAAGGAGCAGGGAAAGCCGGACGACGCCGTCGCCTGCTACCGCCGCGCATTGGAACTGAATCCGGACTTCGCCGGGCGCAGAGCAACCTGGGCAACGTCCTGAAGGACCAGGGCAAGCTGGACGAAGCGGTCGCCTGCTGTCGCCGGGCATTGGAACTGGAGCCCGACTTCGCCGAGGCCCATTACCACCTGGGCAGCGCGCTGAAGGACCAGGGGAAGCTGGACGAAGCGGCCGACTGCTGTCGCCGTGCGCTGGAATTGAAGCCCGACTATGCCGAGGCCCACGTCGGCCTGGGCAATGCGTTGATGGCCCAGGGAAAGCTGGACGAAGCGGTCGCCCGCTACCGCCGCGCGCTGGAACTGAAACCCGGCTTCGCCGAGACGTACAACAACCTGGGCAATGCCCTGAAGGACCAGGGGATGCTGGACGAAGCCGTCGCCTGCTACCGCCGGGCACTCGAACTACAGCCGGACCGCGCCGAGGTGCACAGCAACCTGCTCTTGACGCTCCAGTATTGCGCGGCGGCAACGCCCCAATCCTTGGCCGAAGCCCATGCCGAGTACGATCGCACTCACGCCGCGCACCTGCGCGCCGCGCCGGGCATGAGAACGTCCGCGAGCGTTATGGCCGGCCCCGCTTGGGCTTCGTATCGCGCGATCTGGGGCGGCACCCCGTCGGCTATTTCCTGGTCCGCGTCTTGGAGAACCTCGGCCAGGGACAATACGAGACGATCTGTTACTCCGACCAGGTCGTCACCGACGACGTGACCCGCCGCCTTCAGGCCGCCGCCACGCAATGGCGCGACGTGACCGGCATGAGCGACCAGCGGCTGGCCGAGCAAATCCGGGCCGATCGGATCGGCATCCTTTTCGACCTGGCCGGGCACACCGCCCACAACCGCCTGCTGGTCTTCGCCCGCAAGCCGGCCCCGATCCAGATCACGTGGATCGGCTACGAAGGGACGACCGGCCTGTCGGCGATGGATTACCTCATCGCCGACCGCTACATGATGCCCGAGGGCAGCGAGAGGTACTGCCGCGAGCGAGTGCTGCGGATGCCCGACGGCTACCTGTGCTACGAACCGCCCCAGGCGCTCCGGAAGTCGGCCCGCTGCCGGCGGCGAACAGCGGCTGCGTGACGTTTTGCAACTTCAGCAACCTGGCCAAGATTACGCTGGAAGTGGCGGCGGTCTGGGCGAAGGTCATCAGCAGGGTGCCCGGCTCCCGGCTGATGATGAGCTATCGCGGCTGCGGCCAGCAGAGCATGACGCAGCGATACCTCGATTTCTTCGCCCAGCGCGGCGTAGAACCGCAGCGCGTCTGCCTGCTGCCGAGGAAATCCTACGCCGACTACTTGGCCGCCTACGGCCAGGCCGACGTTTTGCTGGACACCTTCCCCTTCTCCGGCAACACCACGACCTGCGAGGCAATGTGGATGGGAGTGCCCGTGGTCAGTTGCCCGGGCGAGACGTTCGCCGGCCGGCACCAGCTCAGCCACCTGCACAACATCGGTCTGCCGGAACTGATCGCCGGCGACCAGGACGAATTCGTGGAACTGGCGGTCTCCTTGGCGACCGACCTGCCGCGACTGGCGGCCATACGGGCCAGCCTGCGGCCGCGGATGGCCGCCTCGCCCCTGTGTGACGGGCAGCGCTTTGCCGCCAACCTGGCGGCCCTGTTGCACGATGTGTGGCAGCAGTGGCGCCACGCGGCGGCCAATCCGCAACTCGCCGGCGGCGGGGACCGGCCCGGGGCGCGGAACCGCCGAGCGAAAAGACCGTGCCGGAGCACCCGGCAACTCTTCCGGGCGCGGCCAGGACCGTGCTGCACGTGGGTTGTGGCCCCTTCGATCCCCAGGCGCTTCCGGCCCAGTTCCGCACCGCCGACTGGAAAGAGGTCCGGCTGGATATCGACCCGTCCGTGTCGCCGGACGTGGTCGCCAGCATCACCGACATGTCCGCCGTGCCGAGCAATTCGGTGGACGCGGTTCTGGTCGTCGCACAACCTCGAACACCTTTATGCGCACGAGGTTCCGCTGGCCTTGCGCGAGTTCTGGCGGGTGCTCAAGCCGGGCGGCGTCGCCGTGCTGGCCCTGCCCGACATCCAAGAGGTTGCGCGGCGCGTTGCCGCGGGGAATCTCGAGCAGACGCTTTACGTCTCTCCGGCCGGCCCGATTTGCGCCATCGACATCATGTTCGGACATCGCGACTCGATCGCCCGCGGCAACCACTTCATGGCGCACAAGACCGCTTTTACCGCCGCGAGCCTCGGCCAGAAGTTAACGGAGGCCGGCTTCGCCACGGTCGATGTCCAAGCGGATCAGCCAGCCTTTGCGCCTGCGGGCCTCGGCGACGAAGTAGCGCGTCCCGAGCCCGGACTATTTAGAGACTATCTCAAAAGGCCAAATCCCATCGTCCCCTCTCCCTCCGGGAGAGGGTTAGGGTGAGGGCAAGGGGCGAGAAAGCAGCGATTTGTGGATGCGGCCCACGTAATGCCCTCACCCCCGGCCCCTCTCCCAAAGGGAGAGGGGAGCTTTTGAGACAGTCTCTTATCGCGTGCCACCGCTGTGTCAGCCGTGCCCGCGCGCCGCAAGGTCATCAGAAAAGCCCGCCGTGGAAGCGGCCGAATACGCGGGCCAGCATGATCGCCATGACCAGCGCGCCCAGGGCGAACGTGGCCGCGTGCGTTGTCCGCCGCACCTCGAAATTGCCCGTGCGGCAGAGCAACAGGTAGGCCATCAGCAGATTGAACGCGCCCCAGAGCACATTGACCATGGACGACGACAGCCCCTGGCCGGGCGGCGACGCGAACGGCGATTGGAACGGGCTCCCCGAGACTCCGGCGACGAAGTGCGGGATGCTATTGGACAGGAAGCCGCCGCCGAAGAACCAGGCGACGTAGTGATACCAGCGCGTGTTGGGCATGATCGAGTTCTCCACGGGAAAGGGAAAGCGGAAGGCACCTGGGACTGAGAGGTGCCGTATCCTTCAAATCCAGTCGCCCCTCCAGGCTGCCTCGGCTTGGGGCATAGATATCCTGCGGACCAACCTACGCCAGGTTCGTGCGACCGGTACTTGGCGAAACCGGGGCCGCGGTTCACGATTCTATGCCGCTCAACAACGAAGGGTACTTAGCGGCGCGTATTGCGTCAATCACCTTCTTTGACGACCTCCAGGGCTCGCCTGGTATGCGTCTGATCAGCGTACCCCACACGCGGCCAAAAGCCGCAATGGCATCATCGGCGTCAAAAGTCACGCCTGTCGGCAGCAAGGGCGTAACATCCTCGACAAGGCTTTGTTTGAGCTTCTTCAGCATGCGCTCCTCGGCGTTTGCCCGGCTTATCGCATGTTCCTCCAGGACGAGATAGTGCTGGAGGCACGCGATTACCCGGTCGCAGTCAAGCCCGAGTTGATGCAACCCCTGATTCAGATCAAACAGGTCGCGGTTCTTGTTCCGTTGAAGCAGCGCACGTAACTTCGTCCCGAAAAGTTCATCCGGCTCGAATGAGAGAATCCGAGCTTTCGCTTGATGCCAGCTATTGTCCATCGCGAACGCATATTCTTTCAGGCCGCAGAAGGACGTGTGCTCGCGGGTGTTGATCTCTACCTTGAGCTTGAGTTGGCCGCCGCCTCCTGCCTCGGGAGTGAACCTGAACACGAAGTGCATCGAGTGCGCAGCGCGCTCCGTACGACACCCTCCGAGCCAGGCGAGGGCATCGGCTATGGCGTGCGCCGTCTGGCCAATCGGCTCCGCGTGCGTTTGAACGAGATCGATGTCTTCCGAGTAGCGCAGTGGTTGTGAAAACAAGAGCTTGTTGAATGGCCGTGCCGCCCCGAAATGCGATCCTGCCTTGCAGCCGCTCGCTGGCAAACAGGTCACATAAAGCACGGCTTATGATCAGGTCTTGCTCCACCTGCCTGAGATCAGGCCAGGGCGCATGGGCGCTCCATTCCCGGAGGTAAGCGATCGGGATCAAACGTCAATCTCCACGGGCACGTTGATGACAAGTTTCCATTTCTGGTTCTTCTCCTCCGCAGAACGCAGGGCAGCGACGATCGGTTTGGACGCCGGATCAAGGTCTTTGAATGACTTTGCCTTTGGAACAAACTTCTGCAGTTGGCTGGCCGGACGGTCATGCCCAAAATGTTCCAGAAGGTAGCCAAGGCGTCTGACCGCGGAGTTTTCGTAGGCGCTCGCTGCGCGGGCGAGAATGCCGGGATTCGCCTTGTCGCCCAGATCGTGAACGACCTGCGCAGCGCCGTTGATGCCTCCTGCCTTGTGGAAATAACGGCACATGTCCAACAACGTCAACTCAATGCCCGCGACTTTCGCGAATCCTGCTTCCGTCTTGATCTGCCCGAGCCACTCGGAACGGTTTGACTCGGCAAACGCCGCCGGGCTCTGGAACATGAAGGCGACGCGTTGCCGCCCGATTTCGATCTTCGGAAGCTGCCGGGGCGTGATGACCTGAAAGACCATCGCCGCCTGATGAGCCGACCCGTGGAAGGCCGCCGCACGCAACAAGGAAACACGGTAGTCAATCCCCAGGTGCCTCATCAGGGGATCGATCCATCGCGCGGGATCGGGTGCCCCAAGCAATGAGTCTTCCGGCTTCAGAATCAGGTAGAATGCCCGGCGCGGAGAGATAAGCCGTTTCTTCCTCTTCAGCCGCGCTGCCGCCGACTGAAAGGCTTGCGGAGATTGCCCGGTGGCCAGGGCAGCCGATTTCGAAAAGTACGACCGCCCTTGGGCAAGCTGAGAATCGATGAACTCTTGAAGGCTAACCATCCCCCAATCATATCTGAAAACAAACGAAAATCAACTGATTCCTAATATGTTCGGGGTGCGGGCATCCGGCCTCTCGCCAGAAGACCAGAATTTAGGCATTTCCGTACGCCAGCCGGACGACCAGGGCCAAATGCGACCCGTGGATTGTCTCCAGATTGTCCCTAAATCCACTGAGCGGCAGCCATCCCAAGAAACAACAGCAGCCGTAAGTCCTTGACTCACGGCTACTTGCGTCAAGGGTGGGTGACCGGACTTGAACCGGCGACTCCCAGATCCACAATCTGGTACTCTAACCAACTGAGCTACACCCACCATCTCGACCCAGACCACTGACTATAGCGGCCCCCGGCCCACAGGTCAACCGCCCCGCCGGCCGCTCACGGAAGACCCTCCCGCTCAGACCACACTCCAGCAAACGATCCGGTCGAGTAGGAGGGGCGGCAGCTTCGCTGCCCCCCTCCTACTCGACCGTAATCTGCGGATCGAATTGGTCTTCTCCGTTCGAGCTGACGCGAGGACCATTCGCTTTCCCGTCAGCGGTTGCGCCGCCCTTAGGATCAGGGAAACAATAACCTTCGACTTTGTTGCCTTTCGCTCCGCGAAAGCCGCAACTTTCGCGGAGCGAAAGGCGACACTCCTTAGCCATCGCGGCCGGCGTTCATTTGAAGATCAAGTACCCAAAACCCTCCGGCGCGATGCTCGTGGCGGCGGGCGTGGTCCAGGACTGAAAACCCACGCCCGGCACCGTCCGTTGCAGGCCGAGGGCCCAGACCGTCTCGGCCGCCGGGCTGCGGCTGGTGAGCTGATCGAGCCGGATCGCCGCCTCGGCGGTCCACTCCCGGTCGGTGTTATGGGCGGCGACGTACCAGGTCGGGTCCCACGTGTCGTCGCCGCAGCAGGAATCGTGGGTCCATCCGCGATGGTCGACCGTCAAACGGTAATAGGTGGCGAAATCGCGATCCAAGTCGATGAGCACATCGACGCGGTCGTGGGCCGATAGATCGGCATCGCGCGGCCGCGGACCGACGCCGGGTTCATAGCGGGCCCCGGCGGCCCGGCGACAACGAATGCCAATGTAGAGGAACTCGGCATCGTGGGCGAGCATGACCGTGGCCGGCCAATGCGAATCGTCGTGCAGGCTGCTCCGCAGCGTGACCGCCTTGGCCCGCTGCCAAAGGGCGTCGTCCAGCCGGCCCGTCAATCGCGGCTTGGCCGGGGCCGTCACGCAGGACAGCATCGGCTTGGGCGAGGGGCCTTTGGGCTGGAGCAACCAGAGTTCGCCCCGGGCGCAGGCCGACCAGGCATCCTCTTTCAGTCCGCGGGTCTGCGCGGCGTACAAACGCTGAGCCTGTTGCGGCAGGTCCTGTTTGCGATAAGCGGCGGCCGCCGAGAAACGCAGCGGCGGAAAAGCGCACAGATCGGGCCGCGTCCGCTCGATTTGCCGGGCCAGCGCCACCGCCCGAGCCAGCCGGCCCGCTTGATTGCCGGCGCCGCCCTGCGCCAGGCCGCCGCGGCGCGCTCGGCCTGCTCGCCGCTGGCGTAATACTGCACCAGCCAAACCAGCGCCGGCCGGCAAAGCGGATCGTCCGGATATTGGTCCACCAGCATCTGAAAAGTTTCGGCCGCCATGTCGCCGTGGCCCGACCGCGCGTAGCGGTCGGCCAGCCGATAGATCGAGCCTCGGCGGCGCTGGCCGGGTCCAGGCCGCGGGTCAACTCGCCGATTTGCGCCAGCAGTCGCAAGGCGGCCTGCGGATCGCGATCCGCCTGGTCGAGCACGGCCTGGACGTGGCGGCGCCGCTTGGCCATCTGCTGGAGCAGCTCGACGCCTTCGGCCGAGGCGTCGGTCAACTGCCGGCGGGCCTCGCCGCCGGGCGGCAGTGTGGCGCCGGCGAAGAAATCGCCGCCGCCTTGCCCCGGCAGCCCCGCCTCCGCCAGCGGCCGAAAACCCAGCAGGTCGGCCGGCGGCTGAAAGCGGTCCACCAGCAGACTGCGGGCTGGGGCCGCCACGTCGGCCAGCGAGCGGCCCAGCCGCGGCGCCAACTGGCTGGTCATCAGGTCGATCGTGCCGCGGTTCCCCGGCGACAGGGAACCATAGGCCCTTTTCACCTGCCAGGGGTCCAAGCCTGCCAGAGTGGTCTGCGCCGGAAAGGCGCGCGGATCGGCCGCCTTGCCGATGGCGCCGGCCACGGTCTGGGCGACCAACTGTTGGGCCGCATCGTCGCCCGCCGCGGCGGCGCACTGGGTGACGACGATCTCCCGGCGCCAGAGGCGGATCTGCCGCACGAGGTGGGCTTCCAGGTCTTGCAGTCCGCGGCCGCCGTGGAAGCGATCCCAACATTCGATGACTTGCGGGGCGGAAAGTTGCAGGCCGGCCTGTCGCAGGGGGAATTGCCAGGCGGTTTCCGCGCCGCAGCCGCCGACGGCAACCACGGCCTGGCGAATGCGATCGTCGCGGTGGGCCTCGTCGTCGGCGACTTCGAGGTCGCGACGGCCCAGCACGTCGACGACGCTCAGGTAGCCTTCGTTGCCGGCCAGCCGCGCCAGCAGTTCCAGCGGCACGTCGTCCTCGTGGCAGAACAGTCCCAGCAGTGCGGCCCGGGCGCCGCCGGCCCGTTGCCGGCGCCAACTCCGCCCGCCGTCGTCGCTGGCAAGGATCGTTCCCATCGCGCCGACGGCCCAGCCGTGCCGGTCGTCGGGAAAACATAGAGCGTCCAGGGGCAGCGTGGTGGGAGTGGGGACAACGCTCCAGGTGCGGCCGCCGTCGGGCGAGTGCAGCACGCGGCTGCCCGGCGTGCCGGCGATCCAGCATTTCGGGCCGCGCACGGCCAGGGCGGCGAAGTCCAGCAGGGCGGCCGTGTCGCGAGGCAGCGCCGGCGGGGCCCGCCAATGCTCGCCCAGATCGGCGGTGAAGAGGACCGTGCCGCCGTCGCCGGCCAGCCAGGCGAAGGGGGGCGCCGGCAGCCGCAGTTGCCGCAGCGTTTGCAGGTCGAGGCCGGCGGCCGGCGCCGAGGCCGGCTCGCCGTAGCGGACGGCGGCCACGGCGCCGTTGCGGCCGGCCAGGATGCCGGTCTGGGCGTCGCTGAAATCGCCGGCGGTCCAGCCGGCGGCGCTGCCGCCGCCCAGGGGCATCCAGGTCCGCCCGCCGTCGCGGCTGGCAAAGACGCCGGCGGGAAACAGGGGCGACGAGTCACCGGCGGCCCAGCCGTGCTTGGCGTCGAAGAAGTGGATTCGCTTCAGGGCCGGCAGCAGCAGCTTCGGATCGTGATACCAGTGGCGGCCGCCGTCGCGAGTGGCCAGCAGCACGCCGGCGCTGGAATGCAGAAACGGGTGCGAGAAGCCGCCGGCTGCCCAGCCGGTCTGGGCGTTGATGAAACAGACGGACCACAGCGGGCAGGCAACGCCGGAGTCCTGCAATTGCCAGTTGCGGCCGCCGTCGCCGCTGTGCCAGATCGCGCCGCGATCGCCGACCGCCCAGCCCTGCTCCGTGTCGCTGAAGCAGACGTCGTGCAGCCAGGCGTCGTTGCGGAGGGCGTCGGCGGCGATCGGGTCGAAGGCATTCGAGGGCGCGGGACCGGCGTCCTGGCGGCCGCCGATTTTCGCCGCCGCGGGGTTGCCGGGCGATGGTTCCGCGCGGCCGGCGGCCGACTGGCGTTCCAGGCGGAAGATTTCCCGGGCGTCGTCGCCCAGCCCGGCGGGATCCGAGTTCGGGGCTTGCATGAGCCCGGCCAGGGCCAAAATTACCAGAGCGGTCATGGGATGGGCCTGTCGTCCGTGGGGTCCCGCCGTCGAGAACGCCGCCTGGTCGATTGTATGGCCGCGCAGGGCGCGGTGCAATGGCAATGGGGGAAACAAAGGGATTAGGGATTGGGGATTAGAAAAAGCCCCCGGACTGCGTCCGGGGGTGGCGTGAGCGCCTCGCGTGGCGGTTGGCAACGATATCCCGGGGCTTACGCCCCGGGCTCGCTAACACGCGGCTCGCTAACACGAGGCTCATAGATGCCTGGGGCTCATCTGGCCGGCGGGGAAGCGATGGCGTATAATCGCCAGTAGTGCTTCCCACCGGCGAATTCGGGGCGTGTGCGACAGGTCCGAAAATTCGCCAGCCTTTCTGCTGACCTACCCCTGGAGTCTCCCATGTTTTCTCTGGCCACGGTGATGTGCTGTTCGCTTCTCTGGGCGGCCCCGGCGGCGGAAACGTCGCGGATGCCCAAGATCGCTTTCGAGAAGTACACCCTGCCCAACGGCCTGGACGTGATCCTGCACGAAGACCACTCGGCGCCGATCGTGGGCGTGAACGTGTGGTATCACGCGGGCTCGAAGAACGAGCGGCCGGGCCGCACCGGCTTCGCCCACCTCTTCGAGCACATGATGTTCCAAGGCTCGCAGCATCACGACACGAGCTACTTCGGACCGCTGCAAAAGGCCGGCGCCAAACTGAACGGCTCGACCGCCTCCGACCGCACCAACTATTGGGAAACCGTCCCCTCGAATTACCTCGAACTGGCCCTCTGGCTGGAATCGGACCGCATGGGCTTCCTGCTGCCGGCGATGACGCAGCGGAAACTCGACAACCAGCGCAACGTGGTCAAGAACGAACGGCGGCAGAACTTCGAGAACCGGCCCTATGGGCTGGTCCCGGAAACCATCCTGGCGGCCATGTACCCGCCGGACCATCCCTATAGCTGGCCCACCATCGGCGCCATGACCGACCTGAACCAGGCGTCGCCCGCCGACATCGCCGACTTCTTCAGCCGCTATTATCATCCCTCGAACGCCAGCTTGTGCATCGCCGGCGATTTCAATCCCCGCGAGGTGAAACGGCTGGTGGCCAAGTATTTCGGCACCTTGCCCGGCGGGGCGAAAGTCGCGCGGCTGAAGCCCCGGGCGGCCGTGCTGAAGGCGGAGAAGCGGGTCCGCATGACCGACCGCGTGGGCCTGGCACGGCTCTACATCGCCTGGCCGTCGGTGCCGCAGTATACCGCCGACGACGCCGAATTGGACGTGCTCGGCGAGGTGCTGGCCGGCGACAAGACCTCACGGCTCTATCACACGCTGGTCCACCAGAAGCAGATCGCCCAGGGGGTGCGCGCCATGCAGGACGGCTCGGAGATCGCCGGCATGTTCACGCTGGTGATCACGGCCAGGCCGGGCCACAGCCTGGCCGAAGTGGAAGCGGCGGCGATGGAGGAAATTCGCCACCTGCAGAGCGATCGTCCGGCGACTGCCGCGGAGGTCGCCCGGGCCGTCAATTCGTTCGAGTCCCAGTTCGTCAGGGCGTTGGAGCCGATCAGCGAGTTCGGCGGCCGCGCCGATCGCCTCAACATGTACAACGTCTTTACCGGCGATCCCGGCTACTTGAACAAGGATTTCGACCGCTACGCGAAGATCGATGCGGAGGCGGTGACGCGGGTGGCCAACAAGTATCTGGGCCCGGGCCGGGTGGTGGTGGAAGTGACGCCTGGGCCGGAGATCACGTTCGCTGCCGACGTGTTGGCTGAGGCTATGGCCGCCCGCGCGCGGATGGCCCGGGAGATTCACGAGGAGCCGGCGCCGGAAAGTGCCGGCGGCGACCACGGCGAGTTCGTCAATAGTAGCGGCGATTTCGACCGCAACGTGATGCCCGCGCCGGGGGCGGAGCCGAAATTCGAGTTGCCGCCGATCCGTCGCGGCCGGCTCTCCAACGGCATGGAAGTGCTGCTGGTGGAAAAGCACGAGCTGCCGCTGGTGAATTTGCACCTCGTCTTTCCGGTGGGCCGAGCCCAGGACCCGGCGGCCAAGCCGGGGCTCTGCGCCATGATGACCGCCCTCTGGGACGAGGGCACGGCGCGGCGGTCCTCCGAGCAGATCGCCGACGAGTTGGGCGGCATCGGCGCCAGCCTGTCGCTGGGAAGCGATGCGGATACGACCACCGCCCGGCTGTTCACCTTGAAGCGGCAGCTCGGCAAGGCGCTGGACATTTTTGCCGACGTGCTCCGCAATCCGACCTTTCCCCAGGCCGAGCTGGATCGCCAGCGGGCGGTCCGCCTGGCCCGCTTGAGCCAAGTCCGCGACGAGCCGGTGCTGCTGGCCTCCCTGGCCGTCAACGAGCTGCTCTATGGCCCCGACCATCCCTACGGCCGGCCGCAGTGCACCAACGCCAAGGCGCTGCGGAGCCTGACGCGCGAGGACATCGAGCAGTTCTATCGCGGGCACATCGGACCGGAAAAGGCCGGTCTGATCGCCGTCGGCGACATCACCATGGAAGAATTGACCGCCGAGTTGGAGAAGGTCTTGGGCGGCTGGGAATCTTCCAAGGACACCGCTGCGCCCGAGGCGGCCATCCCTCCCATGCCGCCGGCGGGCCCGACCGCCCTGATCCTGGTCGACAAGCCGGGGGCGCCGCAGTCGGTGATTTCGGTCGCCTTGCCGGGTGAGCAGCGAAGTCGCCCGACTACTTTCGACTGCTGGTGATGAACGGCATTTTCGGCGGGCAGTTTTCCAGCCGCTTGAACCTGAACCTCCGCGAGCAGAAGGGCTATACCTACGGGGCGCGGTCGATGTTCGAGTGGCGCGTCTACCAGCCCGGTCCGTTTACCGCCACCGCCAGCGTGCAAACGCGAGTGACCGCCCCCGCGCTGGCCGAGTTCCTCAAGGAGTTTGCGGGAATGGTGGGCGGGCGTCCGGTCACGGCGGCCGAGGTGGAATTCTGCCGCAAGTTCATCACCCGGGGCTATCCGGGCTTGTTCGAGACGCCCACGCAGCTTGCTGCGCAACTGGAATCGCTCTTCATCTATCACCTGCCGGACGATTATTTCAACACCGTGGTTCCCCAGGTCAAGGCGGTCAGCGGCGACGACGTGCTGGCCATGGCGAAGAAGTATCTCAAGCTCGACGAGCTGACGATCGTGGTGGTGGGCGACCGGGCGAAGATCGAGGCCGGCCTGCGGGAGCTGCCCATCGGCAAGGACTTGAAGGTCTATCGGTTCGACGACGACTTCCGGCTCGTGCCGGGGAAGTGAGGCGAGGACGGCGGTGTGCCACTGGCTTTGCCAGTGTTCGTCCGGCGGAAGCACTGGCAAAGCCAGTGGCACACTTCAGCAGCTTACTCCGCCTCGGGCTCGACGTGGCGAAACTGCTTCCAGTCGATCCCCAACTTGCGCATCCGCGCACGGAGCGTGTGCGGATTGATTTTCAAGAGCCGGGCGGCGCCACGGGGACCTTCGATGCGTCCCGCCGTGGCCACAAGCGCCGCCTCGATGTGCCGGCGCATCGCCGTGTCCAGCGACACGATGCCCGCTGGCGGCGCCGGCGGAGGCTGCTCGGGCTTCGGCGCGGCGACGGCGCCGGGGGAGGAAACCATGGGCGTGGCGGCGATGCCCAGGGCAGGGGCAATCTCCAGCCGCTTGCCGTCGCCCAGGATCGCCGCGCGGTCGATGACCGTGGCCAGCTCGCGGACGTTTCCCGGCCAAGAATACGCTTTCAGCAACTCCATGTCCTCGGCCTCCGGCATGACCGGATAGAGGCCGAAGCGCGTGGCGGCGCGCTCGGCGAAATGCCGCGCCATCTCCGGGATGTCCTGGCGTCGCTCCCGCAGCGGCGGCAGCACGATGGGAAAGACCGCAATCCGATACCAGAGGTCCTCGCGGAACTTGCCCTCGGCCACCATGGCCGCCAGGTCGCGATGCGTGGCGGCCACCATCCGCACGTCCACGCTGATGGGACGCTGACCGCCCACGCGATCCAGCCAGCCGTCCTGGAGGATCCGCAGCAGGCGGACTTGGGCTGCCGGCGGCAGCTCGCCCAATTCATCCAACAACAGCGTGCCGCCGTCGGCGCGTTCGAACCAGCCCTTGCGCGTCTCCACCGCGCCGGTGAAGGCCCCTTTCTCGTGGCCGAACAACTGCGAGTCGATCAGCTCGTGCGGAATGGCGCCGCAATTGGCGCGGATGAACGGCCCTTGGGCCCGCGGCGAGCGGTTGTGGATCGCCCGGGCCACCAATTCCTTGCCCGAGCCGGTCTCACCGAAGATGAGCACGGGCACGTCGGAGCGGGCGACCAGCTCGACGCGCTCCATGACGGCCTGGAGTCCCGACTCCGCGCCGACGATGACGTCGCCGAGCTTGTTGCGTCCCAGGCGGCTCAGCAGCGAGCGTTTTTCGGCTTCGGCGGCCTCGCGCAAGGCGGCCATCTCGCTCAGTTGATGATGGTTGCCCAGGGCGACGGAAAACGGCTCCAAGAGGACCTGGACGAGTTCGGCATGGCGGGGCTCGAAGCCCTGTCCCGGCGGCGCCGCCAAAATCAGCGCCGCCGCGCGGCCGCCGGGAATGGCCAAGGGACCGGCCAAGGCGTCACCCTCGACGCCCGGCGGCAGCAGCGATGCCAACTCGCCGCCGCGGGCGCGGCGGCCGTGGCTGACCTTGCCCAGCTTGCACCAGGCCAAGAGCAATTCCATCTGGCCGTCGGAACACTCGATGCGGGCGTCCGAGGGCAAGCCGTCGGCCGCCGCGGCGCCCACGGCCACCGTCTCCACGCAATTCCGCGCCGGATCGATCTGCACCACCCGGACCTCCGCGATCGGCACCTCCTTGGCCAACAGCAGGGCGATCGTTTCCGTGGAGCGGCTGATGTCGATGTGGCGGCAGGCCTCGCGCCACACCTCCAGCAGTACGGTTCGATATTCGTCCACAGTCAGCCTCCTGGCCCCCACTGGCATTTCTCAGCAACCCCAGCCGCGTGCGAACAGTGTGCCACTCCTCCGCAGAAAGATCGCTTCCGCAAGGTGGAAGGGCTTTTTCGTTTCCGTTGTGGAGGGTTGGAAATCTGTAGGGTGGGTCGAGCGGAGCGAGCCCCACCATCGGTTTTTCGCGTGGCATGGTGGGGCTCGCTGCGCTCGACCCACCCTACAGGCGCCTCCGCAACAGAACCTGTATTGTCTTGCGGGCAAGCGTAAATTCCTGGTTGGTTTGGCACGCCGCGCAGTGAGAGGCCGAGCCGAGCAGCGTGAGAAACTATCATAAATGACGGTATACTACCAAATATCACGGCTCGTGTCCAGCGTAATCTTGCATATTTGACAGAATCGTTCGCCGAGCGGCGTTTCTTGCCCACCAAAGCCCGCATATTTGCGAAAAGCCCGTTATCTCCAACATTGGCATTCAGCTTGCTCCCTCAATAGGGCGACGAAACTATGCGCGAGTTGAAAAATACATCACTGAGATTAGAAGTTAGCTGATGTTTAAGACACGCGGGTCATCCTCCGCAGCGTTTCTGCCCCTGGCGGCCCTGCTGGCGCTGGCCGTTGCGGCGCCGCTGGCCGGCTGTGGCCGGTCGGCCAACGGCCCGGAAATCCTCAACGTCTCCTACGACCCCACGCGAGAGCTTTACAAGGAATTCGACAAGGCGTTCGAGAGGCACTGGAAGGAGACGACCGGCCGGCCGGTCTCGATCAAGGTGTCGAACGGCGGCTCGGGCGGACAGGCCCGCAAGGTGATCGAAGGGATGCAGGCGTCGGTGGTGACGTTGGCGCTGGCCTACGACATCGACGTGATCGGGGAGAAGACCGGGTTGCTTCCCAAGGATTGGCAGGGCCGGCTGCCCAACCACAGTTGCCCGTACACCTCGACCATCGTCTTCCTGGTGCGGAAGGGGAACCCACAGAAGATTCGCGACTGGGACGACCTGGTCAAGCCGGGCGTTCAGGTGATTACGCCGCATCCGAAGACCTCGGGCGGGGCGCGGTGGAATTATCTGGCCGCCTGGGGATATGTGTTGCAGCGGGAATTGGGCGACCTGAAGAAACTGCACGATCCGAAGTGTTCGGCCGCCGTCGCCCGTGCGGAGCAGAAGGCGAAGCAGTTTGTGGCCGAGTTGTACCGGCATGTTCCCGTGCTCGATCCTGGGGCCCGCGGGGCCACGATCACGTTTGTGCAGCAGGACCAGGGTGACGTGCTCTTGGCCTGGGAGAACGACGCCTATTGGGCGATCAAGGAATTTGGGGCCGACAAGCTCGAGCTGGTCATTCCCCCGGTGAGCATCCTGGCCGAGCCGCCGGTGGCCTGGCTCGACAAAGTGGTGGAGAAGCAGGGCAATGGCGAAGTGGCGCGGGCGTACCTGAACTATCTCTACTCGCCGGAGGGCCAGGCGATCGTGGCCAGGAATTACTATCGCCCCATCAATCCGCTCGCGACGCCGGCCAATTGGCTCAGGCCGGTGAAGATGTTCACGGTGGACGACGTGTTCGGCGGCTGGCAGAAGGCTCAGAAGGAGCACTTCAGCGACGGCGGTACGTTCGACCAGATTTACAAGCACTAGCAATTTTCAAGGGGACAGTCCCATTTTCGTCCGACCATGCTTCGCATGGTGCCCGAAATCGGGACAGTCCCCGAGGTTATCGGAGTGTCCGGTGAAGCTCAAACAGCGCAGCGTGTTGCCCGGTTTCGGACTGACCATGGGCTTCACGCTCCTTTACTTGAGCCTGATCGTGCTCATCCCGCTGGGCGCGCTGGTGCTGAAGTCGGCCACGATCACGTGGAGCGATTTTTGGCGGGCGGTGACCGATCCGCAGGTGGTGGCCTCGTACAAGCTCAGTTTCGGGGCCTCGCTGGCCGCCGCGGCCGTCAACGTGGTCTTCGGGTTCATCGTCGCCTGGGTGCTGGTGCGGTACTCGTTTCCCGGCCGGAAGTTCCTCGACGCGGTGGTCGATCTGCCCTTTGCCCTGCCCACGGCCGTCTCGGGAATCGTGCTCACGTCGCTCTACAGCACCAACGGCTGGATCGGCCGCTGGTTGCTGCCGCTGGGAATCAAGGTCTCCTACACGCGGCTGGGAGTGGGGGTGGCGCTGGTGTTTATCGGCTTGCCCTTCGTGGTGCGGACCTTGCAGCCGGCCTTGCAAGACCTCGATCCCGAGATCGAAGAGGCGGCGGCCAGCCTGGGCGCCGGACGCCTGTCGACCTTCCGCCGCGTCATCCTGCCCAGCGTGCTGCCGGCCCTCCTGGCCGGCTTCGCCCTGGCGCTGGCCCGCGGATTGGGCGAATACGGCTCCGTGGTCTTCATCTCCGGCAACCGCTACATGGATACCGAGATCGCGCCGCGGGTGATCATCACCAAGCTCGAACAATTCGACTATGCCGGGGCCACCGCCATCGGCGTGGTCATGCTCACCGCCTCGTTCCTGTTGCTGCTGCTGATTAACGTGGCGCAATGGTGGAGTCGCCGCTACACGGCGGGATAATAGCCATGTCTACCGCGGTCACTACCCTGAAGCTTGCTCCCGCCGCGCCGGCGCGGGGGCGGTCGTTGACCAGCGAGCCGCCGCTGGTGCGCCGGCTGCTGATCGCCGCGGCGGTGGCCTTCCTGGCGCTGTTTCTGTTGTTGCCGCTCGTGCTGGTGTTTTGGCAGGCCTTCCACAAGGGCCTCTACGTCTACTTCGCCGCCCTGGCCGATCCCGACACCCTCAGCGCCATCCGCCTGACGCTGCTGACGGCCGCCGTCTGCGTGCCGCTGGGCGTGGTGTTCGGCGTGGCCGCGGCGTGGACGGTCTGCAAATTCAACTTCGCCGGCAAGAACCTGCTGATCACGCTGATCGACCTGCCGTTCTCGGTCTCGCCGGTGATCGCCGGGCTGATTTTCGTGCTCCTGTTCGGCTGGCGGGCCGGCCTGCTGGGGCCGTGGCTGGAGGCGCACGGCATCAGCGTCGTGTTCGCCGTCCCCGGCATCATCCTGGCCACGCTGTTCGTGACCTTCCCCTACGTCGCCCGCGAGTTGATCCCGTTGATGCAAGCCCAGGGGACCGAAGAGGAAGAGGCCGCCCGCGTGCTGGGGGCCGGCGGCTGGCAGATCTTCTGGCGCGTCACCGTGCCGAACATCAAGTGGGGATTGCTCTACGGCATCATCCTCTGCAACGCCCGGGCCATGGGCGAGTTCGGCGCCGTGGCGGTGGTCTCGGGCAGGATCCGGGGCGTGACCGACACCATGCCCCTGCACATCGAGGCCCTCAAGGACGAGAACCTGACGGCCGCCTTTGCGGTCGCCTCGGTGCTGGCCCTGCTGGCCTTGGTGACCCTGGTAGTGAAAACCCTGGTGGAATGGCAGGTGGCCCGGCAGCAGGCCCGCGCCGAGTTCGAATCCCGCGCCACCGCCGCCAACGCATAAGGACCGCGGCCATGAGCATCGAAGTCCAGCGGATCAGCAAGTCGTTCGGCGAGTTTACGGCCCTGCGCGACGTCAGCCTGACGGTCGCCAGCGGCGAGCTGGTGGCCCTGTTGGGGCCTTCCGGCTCGGGCAAGACGACCTTGCTGCGGATCATCGCCGGCCTGGAGCAACCCGACGCCGGCAGCGGCCCCATCCTCTTCCATCGCGAGAACGTGGCCGACCGCGACGCGGCCAACCGGCAGGTGGGCTTCGTCTTCCAGCATTACGCCCTGTTTCGCCACATGACGGTCTTCCAGAACGTGGCCTTCGGGCTGCGGGTGCGGCCGCGCAAGCAGCGCCCACGCGCAACCTCATCAAGTACAAGGTCATGCGGCTGCTGAAACTGGTGCAACTGGAGCACTACGCCAACCGCTATCCCAACCAGCTTTCCGGCGGTCAACGGCAGCGGGTGGCGCTGGCCCGCGCCTTGGCCATCGAGCCGCAGGTGCTGTTGCTGGACGAGCCCTTCGGGGCCCTGGACGCCCAGGTCCGCCAGGAGTTGCGGCAATGGCTGCGGCGGCTGCACGACGAGATCCATTTGACCAGCGTCTTCGTCACCCACGACCAGGACGAGGCCCTGGAGCTGGCCGACCGCGTGCTGGTGATGAACGCCGGGCGGATCGAGCAGATCGGCACTCCCGACGAGGTCTTCCATCACCCGCGCACCGAGTTCGTGGTGAAGTTTCTCGGCCAGGTCAATCCCTTCCACGGCCGGCTGGAAGACGGCAAGGTCCACTTCGCCAGCATGGCGATGGACTCGCCCGAGCACGCCGGCACGCCCAGCCGGCCGGTGCGGGTCTTCATCCGCCCGCACGACATGGACGTCGACATTCAAGGCAACGGCCATCCCTGTTTCCGTGCCGTGGTGACGCGCATCCACTCGGCCGGGGCGAACGTGCGGGTGGACCTGTTGGCCGAATCGGGCGAATGCTTGCACGCCGAGCTGACGCAGGAGCGTTACCGGGCGCTGAACCTCGCGCCCGACAGCCAGGTCTTCGTCACGCCCCGCGAGGTGAAGGTCTTTTCCAGCGAGGGGTGAGGAGCGGGGGCCAGGGGCCGGGGACCAGGGGCCAGGGGCCAGGGAACAGCCTGGGGACTGTCCCGATTTTCGTTCCACGAAAATGGGACTGTCCCCCTCGGCACGACGGCTGGGGTGGCCTTCGGCGCGTGTCTCCGCTGCCGCCCTGGGGCGGAGTCGGCTATAATGCGGGCATGATCGCCGCCCGCGAAGAATCGCCCCGCTGGTATCGCCTCACGCCGGATCGCGTCGTGGTCGCAATGCTGTTGGCCGAGGGGCTGCTCTGGCTCTCCGAGCGGTTTCGCTGGTTCCCCTTCAATCAGCATAAGGGCTGGACCGTGCTGATCGCCGTGGCCAGCGTGGCCGCGGCGTTGCTGGCCATGGCGCTGTGGTTCCTCGCCGCTTTCGTCTTTCGCCGGCGGTTCCAGTTCAGCATCCGCGCCTTGCTCCTCCTGATGGTGGTCGTCGCCGCCGGCTGCGGTTGGCTGGCGACGGACATAAAGCAGGCGCGGAAACAGCAGGCGGTGGTGGAGGGGATTCACAAGGCCCGTGGAACGTGTTTTTATGACTATGAACTCGATCCGGATGGCACGGAGGCGCCCCATGCCGGACCGTCCGGGCCGGACTGGCTGCGGAAGCTGCTGGGGAAGGACTTTCTTGCCAGCGTGACGAAGGTGAACTTGAGCACGTCGGAAGCCATCGATGCCGGGCTGCGACTTCTCCAGGGACTGCCCCAACTCACGTCGCTCGAACTCGACCTCAGTGGGGTCAGCGACGCCGACCTGCAACACCTCGAAGGATTGACCCAACTCCGGGACTTGCAACTCGACCAAACCAACGTCAGCGATGCCGGGCTGGAACACCTCAAGAGATTGACCCAACTCCACTCGCTGAGCCTCAACGGCACCAAGATCGGCGACGCCGGGTTGGAACACCTCAAAGGATTGACTCGACTCGAACACCTGAGCCTCGACCTCACCAAGATCAGCGACGCCGGGCTGGAACACCTCAAGGGATTGACCGAACTCCAGGGGCTCCAAATCACCAACACCAAGGTCGGCGACGCCGGGCTGGAATACCTTAGAGGATTGCCCCAACTTCGAGATCTTTGCCTCGATCGCACCAAAGTCGGCGACGCCGGGCTGGAACACCTCAAAGGGATGACCCAACTCGAAAACCTGAGCCTGGGTGACACCAACGTGAGCGATGCCGGGCTGAAATACCTCAAGGGATTGACCCAGCTTCGGGCGTTGTACCTTTACCGGACCAAGGTGAGCGACGCCGGGCTGCAACACCTCGCAGGATTGACCCAACTCAATAAACTGGAACTCGGCGACACCAGGGTCACCGCCGCGGGCCGGAAGAAGCTCAAGCAGGCATTGCCCAACTGTACGATCATTCCCTGACATGACCACTGCCCTGGCAAGACCCCGCTGGTATCGCCTCACGCCGGACCGCTGCGTCGCGCTGCTGCTGGCCCTGGAGGGCCTTCTGATCCTGTCCGAGCGCTTTCAGTGGTTTCCCTTCAACCAGCACAAGGGCTACACCATGCTGATCGCCGCGGCGGGCGTGGGGCTGGCGATGCTGCTGATGTTCCTCTGGTTCCTGGCCGCCCTGATTTTCCGCCGGCGGTTCCAATTCAGCATCCTCTCGTTGCTCCTGCTGGTCGTCGTTGTCGCCATTCCGTGCAGTTGGCTGGCGACGGAAACGAAGCAGGCGAGGAAACAGCAGGAGGCGGTGAAAGGGATTCGGAAAGCTGGCGGGACCCTCTCTTATGATTATGAATTCGACCCGTCTGATAACGGCAATTGGATTGGACACGCCACGCCACCTGGGCCAGCGTGGCTGCGCAACTCGCTGGGAGACGACCTGCTGGCCAGCGTGACGCGTATCGAATTTCCACCCAACTCGGAAGTCACCGACGCCATGCTGGAGGATATCGGGGGACTGGCCCAACTCCGGGCGTTGTCGCTCGGTTACACCACGGTGGACGATATCGGGCTAAAACACCTCAAGGGATTGGTCCAGCTCCAGTCGCTGTTCCTGAACGGCACAGCGGTCAGCGACGCCGGGCTGGAACACCTCAAGGGATTGGTCCAACTCCCATCGCTGTTCCTGCACGGCACCGAGGTCACTGACGCCGGGCTGGAGCACCTCAAGGGATTGAACCGGCTCGAAGTGCTCGACCTCATCAACACCGCGGTCAGCGATGCGGGCGCGAAGAAACTCCGCCAGGCATTGCCGAACTGCGTGATTCTATCCGGACAGACCGCCCAGGGCGGCAACATGGGCGACCCGGGCACGAAGGAAGCCCCATAGACGCGATTAGACTGCCGGCCGGGTGCGCTTCGGCGCGTGACCTATAGTTGTTCTAGGACGCCCCTGCCCCGGAAGGGCACTTGAGAGTAGCCCAGCAGTTCACTGCTGGGACAACGGTCACACGAACACCGCCACGCAAGTCCCGTAGGGACGGCCGGCCGCGACCAGCTCAGCCGTCCCTGCCGGGACTGACGGACAACTCGGGCGGCCCACTGACCCAGCGATGAATCGCTGGGCTACTGCCGAACGTCCCGCCGGGACGCGGCGGAGAACAACGACTCGTGGGTAACAGCGAGGGCGAACGCCCGGGGCCCGCCGTATTACGCCGAGAGAAACGCGATGAACGCTGAGAATGACATGAGCCGCCGCCAGCACGCCGCTATGGTCGTGCTCATCGTGGCGGTCTGCCTGTATATCAGCGCCGACGATCGCCGACCCGGACCTGTGGGGACACGTCCGCTTCGGCCAAGACATCCTGGCCAGCCGTAGCATTCCCGCCGTCGATCCCTATTCCTACCTGACCGCCGGCCAGCACTGGATCAACCACGAGTGGCTGGCGGAAGTGGTGCTGGCGGCCGCCTACAACGCGGCCGGCGACGGCGGCCTGCTGGCCATCAAGATTTTCATCCTGCTGGCAATCGTGGGGCTGTTGTACCGGCACCTGCGCGCCCAAGGGGCACGGACGCTGGCCGCCGGGGTGGTGATCCTGGCGGTGGCGTTCATCATGGAGGTGGGCACGCGCACGATCCGCCCGCAATTGTTCTCCTATTTATTCTTCCTCCTCTTGCTGTTGACGATCTACGCGGCCCAGACGCGGCACGTCCGCGCCTTGTGGCTGGCGCCGCCGCTGCTGGCCGTCTGGGCCAACTTCCACGGCGCCTTTGTGGCCGGGCTGGGGCTGCTGGCCGTATGGTCCGCCACCCGGATCGCCGAGATTGGCCGCGCCGCGATCAAAGAGAAATCGCCCTGGGTCAGGCCTTGTTGCCAGATCGCGCTGCCCGGGCTGGCCGCCGTCCTGGCCGCCATGTTGAACCCCTACGGCCCGAAGCTGCTGGGGTTCCTCTGGGAAACGGCCACGGTCCCCAGGCCGGACATCATGGAGTGGCAGCCGGTCAGCGTCACCAACGCCGAGGGCATTGCCTACCTGGCCTTGACGGGGTTGTCGATTGTGGCCCTGGCGACCACCTCGCGGCGGCGCTGGCCGGCCTTGATCGCGGCCTTCGCCTGCACCGCCGTCTTGCCGCTCGCGGCGCTGCGGCATCTTCCCCTGGCCGCTTTGGCGGCCGCCGTGCTCGCGGGCGAGTATCTCGGCGAGGCCTGGCGGCGCTGGCTGCCGGCCGGCCGGGGGCCGAGCCGAGGGCAGCCGCGGCTGCGGCTGGGCCTGGCCACGGCGCTGGTGCCCTGGACCGGCGCGGCGGTGCTCTCCGGCGCCGTGGTATGCCACTTGCTGCGGGTGGCCATTGACCCCAAACACGCGGCCTTTCCGGCCCGGGCCGTCGCCGTGCTGCGCGCAGCGGCGTCGGCGGCAATCTGGCCGTCTTCTTCAACTGGGGCCAGTACGCCATCTGGCACCTCAGCCCGCAGATCAAGGTCTCCTACGACGGCCGCCGCGAGACCGTCTACCCCGAGTCGCTGCGGCGGCTCAACGACGACTGGGCCGCGGGCGTGGGCCGCTGGGATGCCCTTCTCGACCGCTATCCCACCGATCTTGCCCTCGTGGACAGGCGGCTGCCGGTCTACAACCTCATGCGGCTGAAGGCGGGTTGGACGCTGGTTTACGAGGACCAGCTTGCGGCCCTGTTCGCCCGCAACGAGCCGGCGCTGGTGCGTGCGATCCGCGGCATCAAGCCCGGCGACGTGCCGGCCGACGGGGCGGGAATGAGCTTCCCGTAAGATAAGACGGGCCCAACAGGGGCGCATGGGGGCGTCTTGGCGGCGGGGCGGCGGCGTGAAGATGGGAAAAGTTTGCCGGTTGCTGAAATGTTGCGGGGCCAGTTGGGGTGGCTAGCGGGCCATACAACCGTCAAAGTTTCGCTCGTCTTCTTGTCGGGCAATCTTTGCGCCGCAGGAGCAGTAAACCTTTTGCTGAAAATGCCTTGCGAACGTTTAAGCCTGCTTTGCCGGGGTGCCGATACGGTAATTGACCCTTAACAAACAGCGCGTGCCACGTAGGCACGATGCGAGGGCGCGTCAGGCAACCGGATCGGGTGTTTGATCGGGCCAAGGAATGGCTCGACGGTCCTGGCGCAGTACACCGTGCGAACTGCGGGTAATGACCCACCTTCCCCGCCCGCAACCAGAAGCCACGCTTGAGTCGGTTCTTACCCATGGGAGGACCCGCCCACGCCATGGGGTGAGGCAAATGTCCGCCACTCCGGCTTGTGGTTGCCAGGTTGGGATCGAAGCTACCCCGGTTCATTGTAAAGGAGTGATTGCTCAATGAACAGCAAGACAGTATTTGGAGCGCTCCTATTGAGCGCGGCCCTGTGCGCCCAAGGGTTCGCCTTCGAACTCGGGCGACAGTGTTGTGGGCTCTGCGGTGACTGCGGCGCCTGTCAGTGCGCCTCGGTTCCCTGCTGCCAGCCCGCGGTGAAGTGCTGCGCCCCCGAGCCGGCCTGCTGCGTGAAGCCGACCTGCTGCGGGTGCGAAAAGAAGTGCTGCTGCTGCACGCCCGTCCGCGACTTGTTCTGCGGACTGAAGGACATCTTCGCCTGCGACTGCTGCTGCAAGTGCGGCTGCTGTGGCCCGGCGAAGTGCTGTGCTCCTGAGCCGTGCTGCTGCGGGAAGACCTGCGGCTGCTGCGCGAAGCCGTGCGGCTGCTGCGGTGCTGCGAGAAGACCTGCGGCTGCTGCGAGAAGACTTGCGGCTGCTGTGAGAAGCCGTGCTGCTGCGCGAGGACTTGCGGCTGCTGTGAGAAGCCGTGCTGCTGCGCGAGGACTTGCGGCTGCTGCGCGAAGACTTGCGGCTGCTGCGAGAAGCCGTGCGGCTGCTGCGAGAAGCCCTGCTGCTGCGAGCCGTGCTGCGAGAAGACTTGCTGCTGCCATCCTTTGAAGGACCTGCTGAACTCCCTGTTCTGCTGCAAGTCGTGCGGCTGCGGTTGCTGCAAGGCCCCCTGCTGCTGCGAAATGGCTGCCCCGTGCGGCTGCGGCGGTTGCGGTGGCACTGCTCCGGCCCCCGTGGTTGCTCCGGTGGCCCCGAAGGCCCCCGAGGCGGCTCCCTTGCCGAAGGCCCCCAACAGCACCGAGAGCTCGAAGCCGGTCGATCCGACCGCCTCCCTGCTCCGGAACCGCAGCGTAGTGATCGACTAGAAACGCACTACGAAGCGTGAAACCAAAGCCAGGTCTGCCCGGACGGAAGCGTGCGGGCAGACCTGGTTCGTTTCTTGTTCCCCCCGAGGCGGCGCGGTATCCTGGAGGCAAGCGTTCCCAGGGAATAGTCCCCCTAGGTGGGCTGATGAATATCCGGGAGCTCAGCCAGATTTCAACACTGTCCTGGTTATCGGTTTCTGTTGCGCGGCGGGTGCCACTGCTGGCTTGTCCAGCAGTGCTGGATTGTCGTGGCACGCAGCACTGCTGGGCAAGCCAGCAGTGGCACCCATCGCAATAAAACCGGGATAAGAACAACCTGCGGTTGTGCATCAGTTCCCCCTAGCGGCACGCGAGATCCGTCTATGCCCACTCCATCCCTTCCCGCCTGGCACGAAAGTCTGCTGCTGAAGGCCGCCCGGCGCGAGCCGGTCCCGCGGACGCCGATCTGGCTGATGCGCCAAGCCGGCCGCTACCTGCCGGAATATCGGGCGTTGCGCCGCAAGCTGGGCTTTCTCGAAATCTGCAAGAGCCCCGATCGGTGCGCCGAAATCATGCTGGCCACCGTGGAGCGGCTGGGCGTGGATGCGGCCATCCTCTTTTCCGATTTGCTCTTGATCCTGGAGCCCATGGGGCTCAAGCTGGAGTTTACCGCCGGGGAAGGGCCGCGGCTGCGGCCGCCCATCCGGCAGGCGGCCGACGTCGATCGCCTGCGGGAGCTGGAGAGCATCGAGCCCCTGGAGTTCGTGCGGGAGGCGGTGCGCAGGACGCGTGCCGGCCTGCCCGAGCACCTGCCGCTCTTGGGGTTTGCCGGTGCCCCGTTTACGTTGGCGGCCTATGCCGTGGAGGGAGGGGCCAGCCGCGACTACCACTTCACCAAGGCGCTGATGTACAGCGACCCGGGGGCCTGGGATGCCCTGCTGGGCCGCCTCGCACGGGCGGTCGTCCGCTATCTGAACGCCCAAATCCAGGCCGGAGCGCAGGCGGTGCAACTGTTCGATAGCTGGGCGGGCTGCCTGGGGGAAGCCGATTATCGCCGCTACGTCTTGCCGCACACCCGCCGCCTGATCGAGGGCCTCCAGAGCGGCATCCCCGTGATCCACTTCGCCACCGGCAACCCCGCCCTGCTGCCGGCGCTGGCCGAGGCGGGCGGCAACGTCATCGGCGTGGATTGGCGCACGGGGCTGGACGACGCCTGGCGGCGGATCGGCTACGGCCGCGCGATCCAGGGCAATCTCGATCCGGCCGTGCTGCTGACGACTGCGGCCGAGATCCGCCGCCGCGCCCGGGAAGTCCTCGCCGAGGCGGCCGGCCGGCCCGGCCACATCTTCAACCTCGGTCACGGCGTGCTGCCGCAAACGCCGGTGGATAATGTCCTCGCCCTGGTCGAGGCGGTGCACGAAGGTCTGCCCTGACCGCGGCCGCCGGACCGTCCCCGTTTTGCGCAACGAAAATGGGACGGTCCCCTTCGGAAGCCCCGGTCTTAAGCTGCCCGGCGCGGACCCTCGGTGCGGGCGGGAATCGGCAACACGCCCTCTTGGCTCTCGCGCGACGGACTCTCAATCGCCGCATCCAGCGCGGCGGCCGCCTTCCGGGCGTCCGCGCGATGCCGTAGTTCGAGGTTGACTGCTTCGCTGAGTTCGCAAAGGTCCTCCGGTTTCATCGTGCGGATACGCTTAAGAATCTTGTTCATCTGACCTGGTTCCTTGAAAGTGCTGGCGACGATCCCTGGTTTTCTCGCTGCCGAGGCAGCGGGCCAAAACCGCCTCAGGCGGCGATGCGAGCCGAACGCCGCATGGCAGGGTTGCGGCCTGCCCAAAATGCCTCCATCTGGGCCTTGGTCTTCTCATCCGAAATATCGGGCTTGGGATCCGGCTCCGGCGGATCGCGGTGGTCGTCCGCGTGCAACGGCAAGATGACCGGTTCGCCGGCGGGATCTAAAGAGTCTTTCATGACGACTACTCCAAAACGGGTGATGTGATGGTGGTGTCTCGGCCGACTCAGGCCGCCTTGCGCGGGCCAGCCGACTTGCCTAAACCGCTCTCCTTCACCGCCGGCGCCGAAGTCCCCACGCGCCGCCGGTAACTTTGCTGGCGTTGCACCGCGCGGCGGCGCCGGAATCCGGAACCTCCTCGACGCTTTTGGCGCGGCGCTCCATCTCCGCGTCGATCGCTTCGACCAAGGTGAACAACTGGGCCTCCGACAGGTCATTGAGACGCTTGAAAATTTCGCTCATCGAATTCTCCACTCCCCGATGGTCCGGCCGCTGCCGAGGGCAACCATCTGTCCGGCCAGCACAGCCTCGTACGTCAATGTTGTCTCTTGCCGGCGGCCGCCTGCGGCGCCGCCGCGCTACGCCACTTTCTCCCACGATCGTCCGTGCCCGTCGCGCTGGGTCCGATGGAAAAACCCATCCCACTCCGCTTCCGTCATCGGTCCCAACAACAACTGCGCGCCTCGCGAACGCACCAACACCTCCAAGCCGTCGCGCATGCACTCCGTGTACATGGCCGTCGCCCCGGCGCCCAATTGCTCCGCCGCTTGCGCGAAGGCGTCGGCGGCCCGGGCCTGGTCTTCCGTGGCATCGATCAACGCCACGTCAGCCCGCCCGAGCACCGCGCGAATCTCGGGAAGCAACCGGGCCAGCGAACAGTGCACGCTGCATCCCGGCCGTTTCCTCGCCCATTTGGTTATTTGTCGTGCCAGGGACTCACACGCATAGAACAGAGCGATCTCCGCCACGCGCGGTCCCGATCCTAATGTCTCCATCGAGCTCTCTCCTTGCCGTTACAGGGTTCTTCCATGACTCTGGCGGGCCAAAAAGCGCAAGCCACTCTTCTCTTAGCAAGCGCCATGCCGCCCGCGCCGTCGCCGCAAAATCGTTCTGTAAGTGATGCAGCACTATCACCTTGGAGCGAAATCGCGGCGCCGCGGCGCGAAAGCAGAATCGCTAAACGGTCGCAATGCGCGACCCAACGGCGGCTGCAATGCGCGACCGCCGCAAGCCGGAGTGAGCCGCGCACGAGCGAGCCGGGGGCGTGAGCCCTCGGATGATCGTGCGCCCTGCGCGGAATGAGCCGGGGGCGTGAGCCCTCGGATGATCGTGCGCCCTGCGCGGAATGAGCCGGGGGCGTGAGCCCTCGGATAAGTATGGGCTCCGCGCGGGGTGAGCCCCGGGCAGGAGACGCGGGGGTACTGCTGGGAGCGGCGCGGCGATGCCCAGCGCGAAGCGAAGGGGCGACGTTATCCCCGGGCTAATGCCCGGGGCTCGCTAAGACATGCCCGGGACCAGCGCCGCCATCAGGCGATGTCGTTCAGGCGAGCCGGTGCTTCTTCAGCTTTCGAGCCAGCGTCGCCCGATGGACTTGCAACATGCGGGCCGCCTTGCGCTGATTGAAATTGGAGCGCTCCAGGGCCTGCACGATCGCCTGCCGCTCGACTTGCGCCAGGCTCGTCGAGCCGGCCGAAATCGGCGTGATGCCCAAATCGACCTCGCCCAGCAGCATCTCCACGAGGACCTCCGCCTGCAGCCCGGTCACGTAAAGCCGCTCGATCCAGGCGCAGAGCTCGCGCACGTTGCCCGGCCAGGGATACGCGATCAACATCGTGCGCACGGCATCGCTCACGACAATCGGCTCCCGCTGATAGCGCTGGGAAAACAGCCGGGAGAAATGGTGCACCAGCGCCGGCACGTCCTCGGCGCGGTCTGCGCAGCGGCGGCAACACGATGCGGACGATGTTCAGTCGATGGTACAGGTCGCGGCGGAACGTCCCCTGGCGGACCATTTCCGCCAGGTTCCGATTGGTGCCGGCCAGGAAGCGGGTATCCACCTTGACGGGAATCGGCTTGCCCACCGGCATCACCTCCTGCTCTTGCAACACGCGCAACAGCTTGGGCTGGAGGCTGAGGGGGATATCGCAGACTTCATCGAGGAAGACCGTGCCGCCGTCGGCCGTGCGGACGACGCCCAGCATGCTTTGCTCGGCCCCCGTAAAGGCCCCGCGAACGTGGCCGAAGAACTGGCTCTCGAAGAGCGTTTCGCTGATGCCCGCACAATTGACGGGTATAAAGGGGCGGTCGCGACGCAGACTCTTGTCGCAGAGGCGCCGGGCAATCAACTCCTTGCCCGTACCGCTCTCCCCTTCGATCAGAACGCAACAATCACTACAAGCAACTCGATCGACCAGATCCAAGACTTCCCGCATTACTTCAGAAACGCCGACAATTGCGGGCGAACCGCCCGCTAAATGCGTGGTTGCAATCATGGGTTGTCTTGGCCTGGACGTCCCGGCGTACTCGATGGATCCACTGCTTCCCGGGCCCGATTGGCCCGTGCAACCCATCTTTTCGGCGAGAGCCCTGAACGCTGCCTCCGTAGTGCAAATGTTTCAGGTGTTAACGGCCCCCAGGCACACGCCTCAGCTAGACCGCCCACCAAGCGTATCTTTAGCATAAACACTTTGACCGTTTCGTCAATAAGCAGAAAGAAATAATATCGCGCATTCTCGGCAAAGTCACCACATCGTACCGGTAGCATATCCCCCATAGTGGCGACAAAACAACGCAGTAGACACGCCAGCCAGTTGAGACGCAAGTGCTTCCCCAGATTATCCCCATTTGGAAAGCGGAGAAAGCCACGTTCCAACACCCAGCGGCCGGGCATAAACTGAACGTGTGTATAGATCTCAATCGATCCAGCCGCCGCCTAACAGGCGGTCGCCCTGGTAGCAGACCGCCGCCTGGCCTGGGGCAACCCCGAAACAGGGCTCGTCGAAATGGACGGCAAAGCGGTCGCCGGGCAGCAGCTCCAGCGTCGCCGCCGCCGCCCCGCTGCGATAGCGAATTTTCGCATCGCAGTGCGCGGGGGGATCGGCCAGCCAGTTGGCCGCGCTGGCCGTCAGGTCGCGGCGGGCCAACTCCGCCTTCGTGCCCACCACCACGCGACCCGTGGCCGGCTCCAGGCGGACCACGTAACGGGGCTCGCCAAACGCCACGCCCAGCCCCTTGCGCTGGCCGATCGTGAATCGCTCCAACCCCTGGTGCCGGCCCACCACGACCCCGTCGGTCGTCACGATGTCGCCGCCAGTATCGCCGCCGCCGCGATACTGCCGAATGAAGCGGGCATGGTCGCCGTCGGGGACAAAGCAGATCTCCTGGCTATCGGGCTTGGCCGCCACGTCCAGGCCCAACTCGGCCGCCATCCGGCGGATTTCGCCCTTCTGGTACTCGCCGACCGGGAAGCTCAGCCGCCCCAGCAACTGCCGCTGAATTCCCCACAGCACGTAGGACTGGTCCTTGCTCGCATCGCGGCCGCGGCACAGGGCCAGCCCGCCGTCGGCGGCCGGCGCCAGCCGGGCGTAATGGCCCGTGGCAATCAGCTCGGCCCCCATGCTGTCGGCATACTCCAGGAGCTTGCCGAACTTCAGCCAGGTGTTGCAGGCGACACAGGGATTGGGCGTTCGCCCCGCCGTATACTCGGCGACGAAATACTCGATGATCCGGCTGAACTGCTGGCCGAAATTGAGGACATAGAAGGGGATGCCCAGCCGGTCGGCCACGCGGCGGGCGTCCTCCGCATCGGCGGCGCTGCAGCAGCCCTGCTTGCGGCCCGTGGTGGTGCAGGCCGGCTGGTCCGGCTGGCCGTGGCGCATGAACAGTCCGACCACGTCGTGGCCCGCCCGCCGCAGCAGCCAGGCCGCCACGCTGCTATCGACGCCGCCGGACATGGCCAGAACGACGCGGGACATGATCGTGCCCAGGGCGAAGGGGGACGGGGAAAAAGCGGGGAGGCCGCGGGGATAATCCCCCATTATCAAACCAGCCGGCGGCGAAGTAAAGCAGCCGCCGTGGGCTTTCCCCCATTCCCGGGGGCCGATATAATGGGACAGCGAGCCCCGGGCGCGAGCCCGGGGATAACGTGGAGCCTCCGCTTGGCGGCGGGTGTCCCAGACGGGTAGGGTGGGTCAAGCGCAGCGAGCCCCACCATAAGTTTATCGCGGATTTGGTGGGGCTCGCTGCGCTCGACCCACCCTACAGATAGAAAGCAGCCATGGAACGCGAATGGATTGACCGGGCCGAAGCCATCCAGAAACGGATTGTGCAACTGCGAGACTCTCTTTGACTTTGCCGGCAAGAAGGACAAGGCCCAAAAGCTCGAACAGCGGATGGGCGCCGCCGATTTCTGGAACAACCGCGAACGGGCGCAAGAGGTCGTCGCGGAACTAAAATCGCTCAAGGCGCTGACCAAGCCGCTGGAAGAGGCCGTCACGCTGGGCGACGACCTGGCGGCGCTGGTCGAAATGGCCGTCGAGGACGACGACCTGGCGGCCGAGGTCCCCGCCGCCACGCTGCGGCTGGAGAAGATACTCGACCAACTGGATCTCCAGTCCCTTTTCAGCGGCCCGCTGGACGGCAACTCGGCGCTGCTGACCATCAACGCCCGCGACGGCGGCACCGACGCCAACGATTGGGCGGAGATGCTGTTGCGGATGTATCTGGCCTGGGCGAAGGACCACGATTACGAGACCGCGCTGTTGGACCGCCAGGACAACGAAGAAGCCGGCATCAACAGCGCCACCATCGCCGTGCGCGGACCGATGGCCTACGGATATCTCAAGGGCGAGGCGGGCATCCACCGCCTGGTGCGCATCAGCCCCTTCAACGCTGAAGGCAAGCGGCAGACCAGCTTCGCCGCCGTGGACGTGGCCCCGGAAGTCTCCGAGCAGGCCGCCGTCGAGATTCGCGACGAGGACATCCGCGAGGACGTGTTTCGGGCCAGCGGCGCCGGCGGCCAGCACGTGAACAAGACCTCCAGCGCGATCCGACTCACGCACCTGCCCACCGGCATCGCGGTGCAGTGCCAGAACGAGCGGAGCCAGCACAAGAACCGGGCCATCGCCTTGAAGATGTTGCGGGCCCGGTTCGCGCGGGTCGAGGAGGAGAAGCGCGAGGCCGAGGCGGCCGCCAAGTACAACCAGATGCCCAAGGTCGGCTTCGGCTCGCAGATTCGCAACTACTTTCTCCATCCCGACCAGCGCGTCAAGGACGCCCGCACCGGCTACGCCGTGGGCAGCTTTCATAGCGTGTTGGACGGCAACATCCAGGGTTTCTTGGACGCTTTTTTGCGTTACAAGGCAGGGGAGAAAACAGGGATTAGAGATTAGAGAAGGCGGAGGGCGGAAGGCGGAGGAAAACAGCAAAAGCCCCCGGACTGCGTCCGGGGGGCGGACCGCGGGGACTGTCCCGATTTTGGGCACCGTGCGAAGCATGGTCGGACGAAAATCGGACTGTCCCCTTTTCCCAGTCGAGCAGGGGGTACAAGAATGCTTCCCCAGCAGTTCGAAGAGTTGAATCGCCGTTATCGTGGCCGATCGGTGGTGGTCGATCCGGGTCAGGCGGGGTCGGGCCCATGGGCTGGTCTGGCCGGGCAGATCAAGGCGATCAACTACAACGGTCTGGCCTTGGTGCAGTTTGCCGGACCGGACCAGGGCTGGCACGACATCGACCTGGGCCGTTTGCAGATCGTCGAGCGTGTCGATTCCGCGTCGCCGCCCGGCCCGTCCTAACGGGCCGTCGAAACTGCGAATCCGCCGGGGCTATTGCCCCCGGAAGGCGGGCTTATCCGCTCGGTTTCCGCTCGCATTTCCTTCCCCCTTCCGCCTTCCGCCTTCCGCCTTCCGCCTTTCCCTCCAAACTGCTTGACATGCTGGTAGGCGGATGGTCAAATTAGGGGTGCTGGCTGTTCTTTCGCCCCATCAGTGAGGCAGCGTCGCACCCTGACAGTTCGCCGACTCGGCGCCGCCCGATGTCTTGGGGTGCATTCTTCTTTTGGCTCGCTCTGCGAGCCTCTCCGCGAGGCCACTTGCCGGGCACCCTGCGCCTGTGCATAGAGGTATTGCGGATGATGGGCATGACGAACAAAAACGTGCTGGAGGAACCACGATGAACCGTTGGACGAGCTTTCTGCTGGTCGTGCTTGCGTTCTCGGCGTGGTCCGCCGCCGACGCGCAGACGTACAACGCTTTGCTTTCGTTCACGGGGACCGGCGGCGCTTTTCCCGGCGTCGAGCCCATGGGCACCCTGACAGTCGGCGGCTCAACACTTTATGGAATGACTTGCTACGGTGGCGCGGCGGGCGACGGCAACATTTTCAGCGTGGGCACCGATGGGAGCGGATTCGAAAGCCTGCTTTCGTTTAGCGGCACCGGCGGAGCATTTCCCGGAGCCTACCCCTGGGGCGGTCTCACGATTTCTGGCTCGACGCTCTACGGGATGACCATGGCCGGGGGCACCGCGACGATTGCGCCGTCGGCGACAGCTTCAATGGGATGGGGCGCTATGTTTCAGGTCGGCGCAGACGGCAGCGGCTACGACGTTGCACACTCGTTCGGCGCAACGGATGGGGCGTCGCCCTTGGGTGATTTGGTGTTTTGTGGCTCGGGGCTGTACGGGACGACGCTGAGCGGCGGAGCATCCTCTTTTGCCCTCGGGAAGGGGGTAGTTTTCCAGGCAAACCCCGCAGGCGCCGGTTACGCCGTCATACACTCCTTCCAGGGTGGGAACGGCGACGGAGCGTCGCCTAATGGTACCTTAACGGTTTGCGGTTCAATCCTTTATGGAATGACAACCGGAGGCGGCGATGGCAGCAAGAATCTTGGGGTCGGTTATGGCACCATCTTTGAAATCGATGCCGACGGCAGCGGGTTCAATGTGCTGCACACGTTCCAGTCAGGCACTGGCGATGGGACTTCGCCCTACGGCAGTTTGGTGCTCAGTGGTTCCACGCTCTACGGAATGACTCGATTCGGTGGCAGTACCTCGGCGGGCACGATCTTCAAGATCGGCGCCGACGGCGGCGGATATTGTGTTCTGCACTCGTTCCTCGGCAGTAGTGGCGAGGGTGCTCAGCCCTGGGGTGATTTGACGTTGGTCGGCTCGACCTTGTACGGTATCACATCGGACGGCGGCAACGACGGCGACGGGACGATCTTCAGCATCCACACCGACGGCAGCGGCTTCCAAACCCTGCTTTCGTTTACGGGTGCCAGCGGCGCGTGTCCCGGCGCATACCCGTATGGCAGTTTGACGCTCGTCGGCTCGACCTTTTATGGCATGACGTTGGCGGGTGGCACCAAGGGCGGTGGCGTGGTCTTCTCCTTAACCCTGCCCTCCCTGGCGGTCGGATCGGCGCTGTCATGGGTCCAACCCGACGGCGGAAGTTGGAGCAGCGCCAATAATTGGGACGGGGGTAGGGCCCCGGGGAACAGCCCGCAGGACACGGCCAATTTCGGCAGTGTAATCGGCAGCAATACGGCCACCGTCACGCTGGACGGAAGCTGGACGATCGGCGCCCTCAGCTTCAGCACCACCGGCGGCGGCAGCTACGTCATCGCCCGCGCCGCCGGCGACACGACCAGCACCCTGACGCTGGCGAGCACGGGCGGGAGTTTCCCGCTAACCAACAACGGCGGCAACCACACCATTGCCGTGCCGGTCATCCTCGGCAGCAACCTGAGCGTCAGTGCGACCGCCGGCAGCAGCCTGACCGTTTCCGGTCCCATCAGCGGCGGTGGCAGCCTGACCAAGGTCGGCGCGGGGGCAATGATCCTGGCCGGCTCGAATCTCTACAGCGGCGGCACGGAAGTTGACAACGGCACGCTGGTGGCCGCCAACGGCGCCAATGGCTCGGCCACCGGCAGCGGCAACGTGGTACTGAGCGGCGGCACGCTGGCCGCCGGCGCCGGCGGCGGTTCGATCTCCGGCGGCGTGCTCCCGGGGGCCGGGGCCTCGACTATCGCCGCCGGCGGCGTCGGCCCTTCCGGCAACTTGACCATCGGCAGCTTGACGACCGCCTCGAACATGACGCTCAACTTCGATTTGCCCGCGCCCGGCAGCAGCAGCGACTTGTTGACGATCGTCAATGGCCTGACGCTCGCGCCCGGCACCGCCATTACGTTTAGCGTTGATCCGACGGCTGAGGGCGATTACCGGCTGATCGGCGGCAAGTTTGGCACGCCCCCGCTCAGTTATTTCATTCTTCCCGCCGCGCCGTCGAACCGGATCTATGCGTTGTCGACGACCGTCGACCCGGGCTTCATCGACCTCACGGTGGTCCCCGAGCCTTCCGCTTTGGCCCTGCTGGGAGTCGCTGCCATCGGGCTGCTCGGCTGCGCCTGGCGGCGGCGAGGACGGACGGCGTAAACAGTACGCCGCACACACGCCGTGTGCGGTGAGAGCGTCACACGGCGTGTGACGGATACTGAGGGCGTCACACGGCGTGTGACGGATGCGCAGACAACGCCTCGCAACTAGGTTGCCGCCCCGGACGCTCCGCGACTTGCGGCCAGGCAGTCGTAACCCGTTCTTCACGTCTTTCGTGCGCCCGTCTAACGGCATGGCAATGTACGGAAAATCGACACCCCACCAGGGACGGGAAAGGCCGCTAAATCATTGACAGGGGCGGGCGCTCTGTGGCATACTGAAGTGGTAAGCTGGCGGGAAGTTCTTCCGGGGCGACTGCCCATGGAATGACGCTAGCACCTTGATGATGAACTCCACGGTGAGACAACCGGTGCCGACTCTGGATCCGAACTCTGCGCTTCATGTCGCGCTTGGCCAACTTGCGGAAGCGTACGCTTTCGCGCTGGACCAAAAGAAAGCGACGCCGTGGCGTTTCGCCGTCGAGATGGAAAGGCTACTGGCTCTGGGGGTCAGCCCGAACTTGCTGCGCTGGCTTTGGCACAAGGGCTATGTGGCGCGGGCCGATGAAGTGACGACCCCGCGCGACCGCACGCGGAAGTTTCGCCCTTGCCACAATCTCGTCTCTGCGCAGCGTGTGTGTTTCATTCTCACGGACGCCGGGGCGCTGTTTGCCGCCAGCGTGCTGGGCCGCTCGATGGGCTGCTTGGTGCCCGGAGCGGCCCGTGGCGAGCAGGCAAAGATCGGCGCCTCGACCGCGCCGCGCTGGGACGGCCAGCGCCGGCTGCTTTGCGTCGGCCGCCAGGTGGTCAAGGGCTTTCGGCTTCCCTCGCCCAACCAGGAAGCCGTGCTGGCGGCCTTCCAGGAAGAAGGCTGGCCGCAGCGCATCGACGATCCGCTGCCGCCGAAGGCCGAGCAAGACCCCAAATGCCGCTTGCACGATACGATCAAGCGGCTCAACCGCCACCAGCAGTATCCGCTTCTGCAATTCTCCGGCGACGGCACCGGGGAGGGCGTGTGCTGGCGGTATGCAGACCGCGCCCCGTTGGTGCTGCCGCTCAGCGCCGGGGAGATCGGGGAGACTCGTCGCGCCGCCTAGACGCAGGGGGAGCGATTCTTGCGGCCTATCCGGAGGCTCACGCCTCCGGCTCGTATCTCCGGCACGCGGCGATCACTTCACCTCCAGCATCCGCCGCAGCGCCTCCAGCGCCCAGCGGGCCGTCTCGTCGTCCACCCGCACCACGTTCACCGGCGTGCCGGCGGCCAGGTTCTCCAACGCCCAGCAGAGGTGCGCCAGGTCGATCCGATACATCGTCGCACACATGCACACCAGCGGCGAGAGGAAATGAATCTGCTGCTGGGGATGCTCGTGCTTCAGGCGGTTGACCAGGTGCAACTCGGTGCCGATCGCCCAGGCGGTCCCCGGCGGCGACTCCTCGACGGCGCGGATGATCCGCCCGGTCGAGCCGACCACGTCGGCCTGCTTGGACCACCTCCATCGTACACTCGGGATGGACCATGATCTTGATGCCCGGATACTTGGCGCGGAATTGGGCGACGTGCTGGGGCTGGAACATCTGGTGGACGCTGCAATGGCCTTTCCACAAGATCACCCGGCTGCGGCCGATCGCCGTCGGCCGCGTTGCCGCCCAGTTCCGCCGCGCGGGTCCCAGACGGGCATCTCGTCCAGGGCGACATTCATGGTCCGGGCCGTGTTCCGCCCCAGGTGCTGATCGGGAAAGAACAGCACGCGGCGGCGCCGGGCAAAAGACCACTCCAGCACCGCCCGGGCGTTGGACGACGTGCAGACGATGCCGCCGTGCCGGCCGCAAAAGGCCTTCAAGCTGGCGGCCGAATTGACGTAGGTCACCGGCATCACCTCGCCGGGATCGATCACTTCGGCCAACTGCTGCCAGCAGTCTTCGACCTGCTGGATATCGGCCATGTCGGCCATCGAGCAGCCGGCGGCCAGGTCGGGCAGCACCACGGTGGCGCGGCCGCCGCGGCGGGCCAGTTGTTCCGGCCGGTTGGCGAGGATGTCGGCCGTTTCGGCCATGAAGTGGACGCCGCAGAAGGCGATCGCCCGGCATTGGGCGTCGGCGGCCGCCAGCGCTGAGTTGGTAGCTGTCGCCGCGGAGGTCGGCCAGGGCGATGACTTCGTCCTGCTGATAATGATGGCCGAGGATCAGGAGTTCGCGGCCCAGGCGGCGGCGGACTTCCTCGATCCGTGCCGCCAGCGCGGCATGATCCAGCGTTTTGTAAGGGGCCAGTTCATAGCTGCCGGATGTCATGTTTTCGTCGCGTGCCGCGAGTCCTGTCGCTCAACGAGCGGCGAGGGCCATGACGGCCAGCAGCGCCAGCCAGGCCAACTCCGCCGCGGCGGCCGCGCCCAGCAACTGCCGTTGCCACGGCCGGGGCTGCGGCAAAGGCTGCGGCTGCGGTTGCGACAGCGGCGCGGGCTCGGTCGCGGCGGCCGCCGGCTGCGCGGGTTGGTGTTTGGATCGGCCTCGTCGGGAAGCACGCCGGCTCATCGTGGCAAACTCGCCAGTCTCAGCTTGGGGAGGGTGGTGGGGATTCGGGCGGCACGAAACGGAAGTCCTGCTGGAACGCGGTCTCGAAATCGTAGACCTCGTGGAAATCCTCGCGGCGGTCGTGGGGCGTCTTGCGCATCTGCCTGATGCGGATCAAGTTGAAGACCAACTCGCCCAGGTCGGCGGTGGCGTGAATCCCCCAGTTGGCAAGCACCGTCTTGGCCATGTAGCCGTACTGTTCCAAGGCGAAGCGGCGGACGGCTTCGCAAAGCTCCTGCCCGGTGACGTGACGCTGGCCGATCTCCTCCTCTTCTTCTTGTTCGCTCTTGGTCGGGGGCGGCTCGATCGGTTCGCTGGGGCATTGTTTTCCCATCCCCAAGGCGCTCTGCGCATAGTTGAGGGCCTCGAAGACGAAAATGTAGGCCTCCAGCGGATAGCGGGGGTCCTCTGCCAGCAACTGGGAAATGGACGGAGGTTCAGGCATGGTCTTCGCTCATGGGGGCCTCGTCAGGATCGGCAGCCGTTTCCGCGCCCGCCGCGCCCGGCTGGTCCGGCCGCGCGGGCGGCGGCTCGGCCGGCGACTCCCGCTGGGCCTGCTCGTAGGTCTCGAATTCATAACGCAGACAGCATTTCAACCGCCCGCAACGCCCGGAAATCTTCGTCGGATCCAGCGTCGCCTTCTGCAACTTCGCCATTTTCATCGACACCGGCGGCATCACCACCAGGTGGGTGTTGCAGCAGACCGGGATGCCGCAATCGCCGTAATCGGCCAGCAGCTTGGCCTCGTCGCGGACGCCGATCTGCCGCATCTCGATGCGGGTCTGAAACTCGCCGGCCAACGCCCTGACCAACTCGCGGAAGTCGACGCGGCTCTCCGCCAGGTAATAGATGACCACCCGCTCGCCGCCGAAGATGTGCTCGACGTCGACCAATTGCATCGACAGCTTCAGTTTCTCGACGTACTGCTGGCAGAGGTCCAGCTCGCGGCGGGCCTGCTCCTGGATGCGGGCCAACTCGCGGGTGTCTTCGGCCGTCATCTCGCGCAGCACTTGCCCCTCGGAGGCGTCTTTCAGGCACTCCAGCGCAGCCCCAGAGCCCTCGCAGAGGACTTCTCCTGCCTCCAGGCCGCGATCGGTGCGGGCGATCACCTTCGCCCCCCGCCGATATCCCGCCTCGGCAGACGTGGAAAAGACCCCCAACAGGCGCATCACTCCAAAACGGACAATGTACTTGGCCATGGACCCTCATCATCATCATCAGCCGGCCGCGTCGAACACTCAAGTATAACCACTCCGGGTGCTTCCGCAAAGTGACGTACCTCGACCCGAACAGCCAAAAGGAGGGGTTCCGAAGTGCCATCCGCAGGTTATGATTTACCGATAACAACTTAGAACTTAGAGCTTAGTGCTTAGCCCCAGGCCGCAGGTTCTAAGTTCTAAGCTCTAAGTTCCAAGTCCTCAGCTCCCCCATGACCACCCGAGCCCTCTTCACCATAACGACCATCGCTTTGATCCTGGGCGTCCTCGTGGTGGCGTTGTGCTACTTTTTCGTGGACCAGCCGGTGGCCCAGTTCGTCCACGACCACCGCATCGTGTCGCAGGAACTGTTGCTGTGGCCGCGGGTGGTGTCCGGCTGTATCAGCGCCGCGGCGGCCGTGGCCATCGTCCTGGTCATCGCCTGGCGGCTGTGGAAGAAGGCCGGCTGGTTGCAGACCGTGCTCTTGGCCATCTCGGTCGATCTGCTGGCGATCCACCTCCTAATCAAGCCGTGCGCGAAATGGGCCTGTGGCCGCTATTGGCCGGAGACTCGCGGCCGGCCCAACTGGATCGGCAGCGGCGAGTACGGCTTTCACCCCTTCCACTTCGGTCCTGCCTACGGGTCGTTCCCCTCGGGACACGCGATGGTGGTGTTTTCCGTGGCGGCGGTCCTCTGGTTCAGTTATCCGCGCTGGCGCTGGTGCTATGTGCTGGCCTGCGCGGCGATGTGCGCGGCCCTGGTGGGACTGAACTATCACTTCGTCGGCGACGTGGTCGGCGGCGGGGTGCTGGGCTCGATCATCGGCGTCTGCGTCTGGTATGCCTTCCAGCGGGCTGACCGCGGCCCCGGGCCGTCCGGCTAAAATGTACCCGTCACACGCCGTGTGACGCCCGCACCCGTATCCGTCACACGCCGTGTGACGATCTCACCCGTACCCGTCACCGGCCGTGTGACGCCCGCACCCGTACCCGTCACACGCCGTGTGACGATCTCACCCGTACCCGTCGCACGCCGTGTGACGATCTCGCGGCACGGGGCATGTGCCGCCCGCGGGCGGCCGGTGGTCTTTCGGCTTCGCGCCGCTGCGTGAAATCCCTTCACTCGCCCGCCCGGCGGCTGAACCGCCAATGCCAGCTCAGCCGGTATCCTGCCCAGCGGACCACCAAGAGCGAGGCGATTATCCAAACGGCCATGGGACCGAGCAGCATGGTGAAGAACCAGAACGGTCGCGGAAAAATGGCGGCAAAAAGAGCTGCGCCCGCACCAACCGCCGCCGGCGGCAGGGCGACACGCACAATAGACCACCTTTGGCCGAGCGAGGCCCACAACGAAGCCATGACGACTAACGACAAAGTTCCAAAAACCAGCGAAGGACTCGCCCACCGGGGAAGGAAAGCCAGGACACCATTTGTGCAGGGCGAGAAATTGTCCTGCACTCATGACTACGGCCAGGGCAGTTGTCCAAGCGAGAATGTCCCGGATGAAGAACTGGAACCGGGGCCGAACGGTGGACTGTTGGGCAACATGGGTTAATTCAAGCCCGGTCAAACGGGCGCATAGCAGCAGCGCGACCATGAATCCCATTTCGCCGACCGTCGTTCCCAGCCATTCACTGTCGGCATTGTGGAAGCACCCCAGGTAAACAACGGTCCCGATCGCTGCCAGGGCCACACGCCACGGGATTCCTCTTCTGCCCAGGGCAATCCATACGGCCAGCAACGCCCCTTGGCTGGGGCCGAGCGTAGATACCGCCAACGGGAGAAACACGCCCAGGCGCCCCTCGGGCGAACTCTGATACCACTGCTCCATCGCCGCCCAAACGGCCAGGGCGTGCAGCAGCAGATGCACGATCACCAAACCCGGGATCAAGAACCGCTTCATCCGCAACTCCCAACTGTGAACCCGTCCAGCCGTCCATTATGCCTCAGTATAACGAAACCCGCGATCCGGCGTAACCGATCAAACGTTGGACACTCAGAAGACGCAGCCGCGGACAAGGATCGGGGAATCAATAAATGTCGCCTTTCGCTCCGCGAAAGTTGCGTTATGCTAAAGCATAACCTACTGCGCGATCCGCTCTGCGATCCAACGTGTCAGCCGCTCGGCATCGAACGTCGGCAGCGAAGGCATCGCGGCGGGCAACTCGCCGGGAAAGGCCGCCAGGCGACGCTTCGCGGCCACGGCAATTTCGACCAGCTCGACGAGATTGACCACGTCGGTCAGGTTGTAGAGGAGCAATTTCCCCAGCGCCGCCCGGTCGCCGCGCTGATGGCGACGCCAGAGCCGGACGGCCTCGAAACCGTCCACGTCGCGGATCGCCTCGTCGCGCCGCAGGCCCAGCTTCCGTTCCACCGCCTTCAGCCCGCCGCGATAGCCCAGCGAGGCCAGCACGAACCGCAAGTCGATGTGGGCCTGGTCCAGGCGGGCCGCGGGAAAATGGGCCCGCAGAAACGGCACGTCGAACTGGCTGCCGTTGAAACTCACCAGCAGGGGAAACTCCCGCACGTAGGCGGGAAACTCGTGCAGGTTCCAGCCGCTTACGAACAGCTCCAGCCGCCCGCCGCCGAAGCCGCCGATCACCGTCACCTCGTCGTAGTAGGACGACAGGCCGGTGGTCTCGATATCGAGGAAGAGGGCCTGCCGGGCGAACTCCGGATAGAGCCGCCACATTTCCCGCTGCGGCAACAGTCCGCGGAAGAAGTCCACGTCGGCCCGTTCCAGGGCGGTCCGGCACTGGCGCAGGATCAACGCGCCTTGCCGATAGACCCGCTCCGCCAGTGCGCCGGCCTCGGCGGCAGCCAGGAACCGGTCCCAATCGAGGATGCCCCGCTCCCACAGCGTTCGCTCGCGATGCGAACCGACGCCGGGCAGGTGGAGGAAGGTGTGGCGAAGCATGGCTGCCCTATTCTACCCGATCGCCTTCGGTGGCACCAGGAAGAAAGACTCGCGCAGGGCGCAGAGGCCGCAGAGGAAGATGTTGCGAGCGGTAAGCTTTTGCCGGCCACATCCAGTGGCAAGAACCTGGTGGCAGATTCGTAGGGTGGGACGAGCGGAGCGAAGTCCCACCAAAATCTTTCCCCCTGCGTCCCCGCGTCTCTGCGCAGATTTCTTTACGGTGCCACAGATCCGTAGCGGATTCTGGTGGGACTTCGCTCCGCTCGTCCCACCCTACCGGTGCTTCCGTCACGAAAACTATCTTTCCCCCTGCGGCTGCTGCGGCTGCTGCGCGAGATTTCTTTCCGGCGTCACGGCAGGCCGAAATACCCGAGCAGCGGTATCCGCACGTCGCGCGACGACATCGCCTTTTGCAGGGCGTTGTTCGCCTGCTGGCGAATCTTCCCCTCGTTGTGCCGCAGCTCGCGGTTGATCACTTGCTTGATCTCGCGATGCATGGTCTCCAACAGGTCGTTGGAAAGGTCGAGCCGGGCAAACGACACGTGCAGATCGAGCACCGCCGGCGGGCTGAACTTTACGTCGCCGCCAACGCGCTGGAGCCGCACCTCGGCGACCGCCGAAAGCTGGATCGCGGCGCGATAGCCGGTCGAGGCGCTGGCCACGTCCGGCACTTTGTACTGCACGTGGCCGCGGACCGGCAGCCGGGCCTCGACCGCCAGCAGGATCACGCCCGGCCCGCCGTTGGCGTAGCTGGCCAGGTACGGCATGTCCGGAATGCGGATGTCGGCCTCGCCGTCCAACTGCGCCGCCACCCGGGACTCCTCGGTCACCGAGATGACCTTGTGTCGCTTCTTCCGCTTCGGGTCGCTGAGCGTAGGGGCGGGCAAGTCGACGTATTTTTCCGTCTTGTGCGTCCGCGTCTTGTCGTACTGCTTGCCGGCCAACTCCTCCACGGCCAGGGTGCGCAGGGCCGCCGGCAAGGCCGTGCCCAGAATGGCCGGCAACTCGCACACGCGGCAGATCTCGACCGTCTCGCGGGCCGTCGGGCCGTCGGGCGCCTTCGATCCGCGGCGCCGCGGGAACCGCGGCGGCCGGATCGAAGACCACCAGGGCGCTCGATCGCACCGGGCGGAGCGCGACGCGGTTCGCCCCGGCCGGAAGGAGCGTGAAGGTTTCGCCGTCGCCCGGCTCCGCCGCGGCGGTGCCCAAGCGGGGCGTGCGGCCGTCGCGGGCGTCGACCACCAGCCAGCGGCCGCCGGGGGCCCGGAGGGCGACGCAATCTTTGCCGCGGGAAACCAGCGTGAAGGTTTCCTTGTCGGTGGGGAAGAATGCTTCGGCGTGGACCGCGCCGTCGTCGGCGGCCTGGAGCAGCCGTCCGGCGGCAGTCCGCAACACGACCTTTTCGGCTGCCGCGGCCGGCGGCGCAGCCCGCAGGGCCGTGAGCAGCCCGGCCAGCAATCCGGCAATCGCCAGGCCCGCGCAGAGCGAGAAAAAGGTCTTGCGGCACATGGGCGTATCGTACCCGAGGGCCGCCCGGCGGTTCAAGCTCAATTCGGGTCGCTGTTCGGGTGGTCCGGGGTCTTTTCGGCACGCTGCCACGCGAGTGGCTCGTGGCCGCGGCCGAACCAAAATGCAAACACGACGCCGAGCCCGATCAGGACCAGAGTGATGTTAGGAAGCTGGTGCAGATGGGCGAGGAAGAATCGCAGGCTGTCATTGGCGGCAAACGGCGCGTAGCGCCACTCGGTGAAGATTCCCAGCGCCGCGCCGAGCAGTCCGCAGAGGGCGCCCAGGACGTTGGACTTGCCGCGCGAGAGGGCCCCGCAGCCCAGGCCAATGGCCGCGCCCGGCAGCACGATGGCGTAGAAGCCCCAACCGGCCAGCACGAAGTAGAGGTAATAGCCGAGCGCGCCGCCGGCCGCGCCGCCCACAAGACCGAGCAGCCAGTTGACACGTTTGGCGTTTGCGTTCATGAGCGTGGACCTCAAAGGGAGCAACTTCCCTGCAACTTGACGCCCCCTTATCCTAGCCCTATGCCAGGACGCCGTCAACGAGAGATGGCGGCCGGTTTCTGCCCGGAGGGCAATTGAAAGTAGCCCAGCAGTTCACTGCTGGGAAGGAGGGCACAACCAACAAGTCCCGTAGGGACGACCGAATGCCGGCTCGTTCAGCCGTCCCTACGGGACTAACGGACAGCTTGGGTCGTCCATCTACCCAGCGATAAATCGCTGGGCTATTATCGAAGGTCCCTCCGGGACGTGCGGGGTCGACAATCGCTGCGGCAAAAAGGCGCCGGGGACTAATCCCGATATTAAGGCGGCGGAACCGGCCGAATTGGGCTTCCTTTTCTCCACGGCCGCCACGCGGTACAATGCGGCCGGAGCCGCTGACGGGGACCATTCCCTTCCGTGGCGCCAAAACAAGGCTCGCGCAAAGGCGCAGAGGCGCGGGGGAGGTTGAACTTCGGCGGAATTTGACGAAAGATGGCATCGCGCGCGATGAGCGGCCTGGAACGATGCTAACCGAAAAACATCTTCCCCTGCGCCTCTGCGTCCCTGCGCGAGGCTTGCTTGTGGTTTGATGCAGTCGGCTTATGCCCATCCCTGACAGGAGCCTGTCCATGAAACGCTCGCTTGGCGCCAAGACGCTGATCTTCCCCACGCCGACCTGGGTCGTGGGTTCGTATGACAAACAAGGCAAGCCCAACGGCATGACGGTGGCTTGGGGCGGCATCTGCTCCAGCGATCCGCCCTGTCTGGCCGTCTCGCTGCGCAAGGCCACGTACAGCTACGGCAACTTGACGGAGCGGCGGGCCTTCACGGTGAGCGTCCCGGGTCAGGCGCAGGTGAAGCAGGCCGACTATTTCGGCCTCCACAGCGGCCGGGACGTTCGATAAATTCGCCGCCACGGGGCTGACCGCGGTGGCCAGCGACCTGGTCGATGCCCCCTACGTCAAGGAGTTCCCGCTGGTCCTGGAGTGCAAGGTCCTGCACGTCTTCGAGCTGGGGCTGCACACCGAGTTCGTCGGCCAGATCCTCGACGTGAAGGCCGACGAGGAAGTGCTGGACGCCGCCGGGATGCCCGACATCGAGAAGCTGCTGCCGATCATTTTTTCGCCCGGCAACCGGGTGTACTACGGCGTCGGTCCCTCGCTGGGCCATGCCTTTGCGGTGGGCAAGGAAATCTGAACGGCGGTGTCACCTGCATCCCAAACCCACCCATCCCAAGCCCACGGGGCACCCGCGCAGCGGGTCGCGTCCGGTGGGAACTGAAGCGGCAAGCGGGTCCCTTCCCACCGGACGCAGCCGGTGGGCTTGGAATACGGCCTGCAGGACTTTCCAGGTAAGACCCTAAGTCCGCGCTGCCGCCAGGACTTCGACGATCTGGGCGGCCGTCGGCGAGCTTGCCAGCAGGGCCGAACAATCGCGCTTGCCCTCGACCGCTTGCTGCACCGCGACGCAAAGCGAGGCGTCGCCCAAGAGCACTGCGCCGATGAGGCGATTGTCCTGGAAGACGAAGCGGAAATAGCGGCCGTCCGCTTCCTGATCGACCGTCCGGAAACTGGCATCCTCGACGTTGATTCGGCCGATGCTGAACAGGTCCAGGCCCAGCACCTTGAGGGTGTTGGAGCGGGGCACGCCGCCGAACTCGACGCCGCGGCCGGCCAGGTTCAAGCCGGCGATGCTCCCCTGATATTGCGATGGCCCCCAGATGCCGTAGACCTGGCCGTGATGCTCGGCCACGTCGCCGGCGGCCAGGATGTCCCTGTGGGAAGTGGTCAGCAGGTTGTTGACCACCACGCCCTGGTTCACCTCCAGCCCGGCCCGCCGCGCCAAGTGGCTGTTGGAGCGGATGCCGGTGGCAATCACGACCAGCTCGGCGGGCAAGAGGTTGCCGTCTTCCAGCAGGACGCCCTCGATGCGACGCTCGCCGACGAGTTGGCGCGTGGCGGCGTGGGTCCGCAGCTTGATGCCGGTGGCGGCGACATAGCGGTTGAGGATCTCGCCCGGCCGCTGGTTCAATTGCCGCGGCAGCAGCCAGCCGTGGCCTTCCAGGAGGGTGACGTTGGCGCCGTGGCGGGCCAGGGCGGCGGCCGTTTCCAGGCCCAGCAGGCCGCCGCCGATGCAGACGCAGCGCGCCCCGGCCCGGCACGCGGCGAGGATCGCCCGGGCGTCCGCGGCGGTCCGCAGGCTGGTGGCTCCCGGACGATCGGCGCCGGGCAGCGGCGGGATGAAGGGATGGGCGCCGGCGGTCAGCAACAGCTTGTCGAAGGGCAGACGCTCGCCGCCGTGCAGCTCCACGACATGATCTTCCGCATGGATCGCCGCCGCCTCGACGCCCAGCAGGAGCCGGATGTTCTGCTCCTCGTACCAACTGGCCGGGTGCATCGGCAAGTCGTGCTCACTGATCTCGCCGGCAAGATATCGCGTCAGGTTGAGCCGGTAATAGGGAAGCTCCGCTTCCTTGGAGACGAGGGTGATCTCCGCGCCGGGCGAGGCGCCGCGCAGCGACTCGGCGGCCGCGACGCCGGCGATCCCGGCGCCGACGATCACCACTTTCGGCGCCGCGGCGGCCGTTCCGTCGGCGGGCTCGACTTGCTGCGGGGCGGGCGGCGGGGGAGCGGCCGGCTCCTCGGGCAGCGGCTCGAACAACTCCTGCGGCGCGCCGCAGACCGGGCACGTCGAGGGCGGCTCCGCTCCGCGATGGACGTATCCGCAAACGCTGCACCGCCAAGCCTGAGTCGCGCCCGGCATCGTCGCCCCCCTTTCATCAAGTCTCCACGAGCAACTCGAAGCGGGCCGCGCTGGCCCCGCGACTCACGCCCCGAGGCTCCCGCCGTTTTACCAATTTTCCCCGAGCAACTCGAAATAGGCCTGCGGATGGGCACAGGCCGGACAGGCGGCCGGCGCCTCGGGGCCCTCGTGGACGTAGCCGCAATTCAGGCAACGCCATTTCACCGGCTGGCTCCGCTTGAACACCCGGGCGTTCTCGATGTTCTCCAGCAGGCCGCGGTAGCGGCGCTCGTGCTGCCGCTCGGCCACGGAAATCTTCTCGAAGATGATGGCGGCGGCGGGAAAGCCCTCCTGCCGCGCGGTGGCGGCAAAGCCGGGATACATCGCCGACCACTCTTCATGTTCGCCGTCGGCGGCCGCCCGGAGATTCTCGGCGGTGGTGCCGACGACGCCTGCCGGGAAGGCGCACTCGATCTTCACGTCGCCGCCCTGGAGCGACTTGAAGAACCGCTTGGCGTGTTCCTTCTCCTGGTTGGCGGTTTCCTCGAAGATGGCCGCGATCTGCATGAAGCCGTCGTTTCGGGCCTGGCCGGCGAAGTACGTGTAGCGGTTGCGGGCCTGCGATTCGCCGGCGAAGGCCATTAAGAGGTTGCGTTCGGTTTGCGAGCCCTTTAGTTCCATGGGAGTCACCTCGTCAAGTGGGGATGTTGATCTGGGGATATTGGCGTCGGACTCGAGCCCGACTTCGGGGTCAAGAATCGCTGGTGTCTATTATCGAGGCGGGCGGCCCGAGTACAAGCCCCCCCGAGGCTAGGGGCCAGGGGTAGGTCAGGCACTCCGTGCCTGACGGTCGCCGGGCCATTTCTCGATTTTGCGTTCCGCCGTCAAGCGGTTAGACTGAAAGACTGGACGTTCCCGCGGGACGCGCGGCTGACGAAGGTGACTGGCGATGGTCTTGTTCGGTTTTCTTTTGAAGGTGGTCGCCATTTCGCTTTCCGGCGTCATGGCCCCCGGGCCGGTCACGACCGCCACCTTGGCCGCCGCGGCCAGGTCCCGCCATGCCGGGGCGTGGATCGCCACGGGCCACGGCATCGTCGAACTGCCGCTGATCGTTCTCATGGCGGCCGGGGTGGGCGCAATCTTGAACGTCCACGGCGTCAAGGCGGGGATCGGACTGGCCGGCGGCCTGTTCCTGCTGTTCATGGGCGGACAGCTCCTGCTCACGCTGCCGACCATCGCCAGCGGCCCCGCGGCCGGAGTGCATCGCCATCCCCTGCTGACCGGCATTATCCTGACCGGGGCCAATCCGTACTTCCTCGGTTGGTGGGCCGTGGTGGGACTGGCGCTGGTGACGCAAGCGCTGACCTTCGGGCTGTTGGGGCTGGGGCTGCTGGCGGTGGTCCACTGGCTGTGCGATCTGGCCTGGCTGGAAGTGTTGTCGCTGGCGGCGTTCCGCGGTTCGGAGTTTTTCGGCCGCCGGGCCCAGCAAGTGGTGTTCGTCGTCTGCGGCCTCACCTTGTTGGCGTTCGGCGCGAAGTTCCTTTGGGACTCCGGCGGCAGTCTCCTCGGTGTGGTTGCCGCCGCGCCGGCAGCGTGAGCCGCTTTAGACCGGTTCGGCAGCGGGGGGCAGGCGATGCTGTGCCGCGTCCTCAGCTTCAGCGGCGCTTCAGGCCGGCATGGCAACGACGCAGGGCTTCTTCGGTGGGGCCGGCGCAGGCGGCGCCAGGGAAAACTGCTGTTGGTGGGGCGAGGGGCTTCCGCTATACTCGGCAGGTGGATAGGCGTACATCCACCGCCCTTTTTTCGCATGGCGTCGGGGAGTTGGTCCCATGCACAGCCGCTGGTTCTGGGGAGTCGCGTTCGGAGCGATTCTTGGGGGGCTTCTTTTGACGGGCCATGTCGCGCAGCAGACGCACGCCCTAAAGCTCAAGGCGATACGGAGTCACGATCGCGCCGAGGCCGCGGCCAGAGCAGCGTGCACAAAACAAGAGTCGGCCGGGAGTGCCTTGCCGATCCGCGTTGTTTCCACCTCCGGCAGTCTCAATTCGGGCCTGCACGCTTCCACTCGGCCGCTGCCGCCGCCCGGTTTCCTTTCCCCAACGAACGTCGATGAGGAGCGATTGGCGGCGGCATTGAAGGAAAAAGACATCCGGCTCTATCCCTACCCTTACAGCCACGTTTTCTCCTTCTGCAGCGATTGCGACTCGTGCAAGATTCCGGACTTTATCCGCTACCATGAACTCTTGAACCATCGCTTCGGGCTCAACGTCGGCGATTCGGTATTTCTGTTCAACCAGTCGAGCGGCCGCCTGGGGTTCTTCGACGCGGCCAACTTGACGTTTCGCGGTTGTGCGCTCATCCCTTATTATCACCGCGGCTGGATCGACGTTCTTCACGGTTTTTCCGAGGAAGGCTCGCGGGTCGTGCCGTTGCTTCCGCCAGGGACGAGGTTGGCCGCCGGCGAGTCCTGCCGCGTCATGGCGACTCCCACGACCACGCTCAACGCCTATGCGAGGCCCGTTCGCCCCGTCGCTAAGACCTGCCCGATTCACGCCCTCGTCCTGGGATTCCTCGTGCCCGATTTGCAGGCCGACCTGATCCTTGTCGGTCCCAAGGAGCGGGAACACTGCGTCGCCATCAACCGGAAACTCGGCCGCCGCGCCGGTTGGGAGGTGGAGACGCCGGACACGAACGCTCGACATGATCCTCGACTTCCAACAGGAGCAGAATGTTTCCGCAGCGGACGCGATCCACACGCTCGGGGACATCGCGGCGGTCCGCTGCGTCGCATCGAACCACCCCGCGCCGATCGTGCAGAAGATGGTCGGCCTTGCCATCACCAGGGACGCGGTGACTGCGGGCATGAATGTGCTGCGCAAGGAGTTCAATGTTTCTTTCAATACGATAACCGACCACTCCGCCACCTATTTCTTCGGAACGGATAAGAAGCTCGAACATCAGCCGTACAGCATGGCGGATGTCCCCCAGTCGTATGTGTATCTTACAGACTTTCTGCTCGGCCGCGCCGGCGTGGAGTTCATCAATCCGGCGGTCTGGACGTCGGAGGTCGCGCCCTTCGGGTTGCTGGCTGCCGCCGTTCCGACGCGCCTGCGCGACGGCTATCGGGCTTACCTTGCCCGCAGACGCTGGTATCCGGAATGCGCGGACGGCAAGACGAACGGTTCCGACAACCACGTGGCGCCGCAGGTCGTGGAGAACTTCCTCAAGAAGGCCGGCGACCGCGGCCACGCCCTCTACGTGTACTACACGCATCTGGGCGCGTTCGACCCCAATCATCCGGATGCCTATGGCCCGGCGTTTCAAGCGGCGGCCGCGGCGCTTGCCGACCGCGTCTACGATCCGCGCGGCGACGTGCCGTTGTCGCGGCGGGTTTGGGTTGCCCGTCCCTCGACGCTCTACAAATACTCGCAGATGTTGCGGGGAATTCCTTCCCACATTCAAGTGGACGGCAACACCGTGTCCGTCGCGCGTTGGCAGGACGAGGTGCTGCAGAAGGTTTTTCCCGACAGGTCGGGAACCAAGCAACTGCACGGCCTGACGGTCTACGTGCCCGACGCGAGCAAGGCCAGGCTCTTCGTCGATGACGAGGAGCTGACCTGTTTCAAGCGCAACCCGGCCGATGAGAGCGGCCGCAGCAGCATCACGGTGGTCGACGATTCGACTCCCCGGGTGATCTTCGACGACGTGGACTTCTGTTACCATCATACCAACATGACCAACGACCCTATCGGCTGGGACAAGGACATCGTTCACATTTCGGCCAACCTGGGCTACTACTTGCGGCAGGGCTCGGCGCCGCGCGGCAAAATTTACGGCGAGCTTCAACTCACCGCCGGCGGCGTCGGCGAGATGACGGTGGATACGCCCTGGCTGGACGGCTGCGACACCTACTATCTCCGTTTCAAGTATCGAAAATCCGCGCCGCGCAGCAGCTTCGGCGTTGCCCTGAAAACGGCGGATGGACACTGGCATTCAGCCGCGGAAGAGGGCTGCCGCGACGCGGGCGAAATGGGCTGGCGTCTGAGTGCCCGCGCGGACCAGCGCTGGCACGATTGCGTTCTCGACTACGCGGACCAGCAGCCGGACCGGTCGCACGCCAAGAGTCGCCTGCAACAGCAGATCGTGGCCCTTCGGTTCCGCGTTCGGGGAAACGCCAAGGACAGTTTCTACTTCGATCAGATCGAACTTTTGCGGCCCGATGCGCTGCCGGAAGACCCGCTGCGGCGCAAGATCGTGGGCGGCGTGGTGGAGCCGCCGCGGGCCGACGTTGCCGTCAAGGTGTCCTACGGCGCGGGCAAGAGCCGCACGACGGCTTGGTGCCGCAGCGACGAGCAAGGATACTTCTACGTCGCCGGCATCCCGCGCGGCAGCGTCGTCGACGTCACCGCCGAATACCAGGGAAGAATATTCCTTCCGCGGGAAGGACGCTACGTCGAGTTGTACGCCGATCAAGCCGATCTGCACGTGCCCATCACACCCGGCTCGGCGGTCTTCGATCCGAAGCTGCGGATCGGCAAGGGCGAGACCGTCGTCAAGGACTTCGGAGTGACTTACGCGCCGCGGAGCGAGCAGGTGGCGGTGGGCCTGAAAGGCTGCCCGCAATGCTTCCAGGTCACGCACCAGATGAACAATCTCGGCTTTTTCGATCGGGATCGGCGGATCGAGAATCCCGACGGGAACCCGCGAATCTTGATCGCCGGGACCTGTGTCCTGGAGGGCCAGCAAGTCAATCTCGGCGAACACGCGAATATTCAGCTCGAGCAGATCCTGCTGGAGAGGACGGGGCGTTATTGCGAGGTTCCCAACTTTTCCTTCTCGTTCCTGTCGCCCTCCGCGTTCCTACCCTACTATGACCAACTTGCCAGGAAACTGTCGCCTGCCGTTCTGATCATGAGCTTCGGCCAGGGCGGCGAACTGCTGTCGAACGACTGGGACCTCGAGTGCAAGAGAACGGGATACGATCCGGCGCACCCGCCGGGCCACGTGTTCGCGGCGGACAAACAGGGCAAGCTGGTTTCTCTGCCAGGCGATCCGAACGCGCCGGCCTTCATGGGCACCCCGCTGCGCCAACCGGGCGACGACGGCTATAACGTCTGCTTCGGCATCAACTGGCTGAAGGTGCTGTGCCGAAAGGACCGCCGCTATCCCCAACCCGTCGAGGACGCGATACGCCGCTATGTGGCGATTCTCACCTTCTACCGCCAGCACCTGGCGGAGGACCACGTCAAGCTGTTGTTCGTGCTGACGACCGAGATCGAGTTGATGAATTTTTCCGACGAGTGGCAGGAAGACGGCGTCACCTATGGAACCAGATTCTACGCCGACAACGTGGCCGCGATCTTCGCCAAGGCGAATGTCCCGCTGCTGGTGCTGTCCAAATCGTTCAAGAAGAAGAGGAATCCAACGTCGGCACATTGGATTCACGACACGCACTTCTCTCGGCCCGGGGCCCGCTGGTGCGCCGAGGCCATCGCCGACTTCCTGATCGAGAATCATTGGATTCCGGAAACCGCGGCGGAAAACTAACCGTCTCCCGGCAGGGCCAAGGGGGCTCCTCGATCGGCGTCGCTACGAGCGGCTACGTTGGCCGCGGCTTCGGCGCGCTTTGCGGCCGCCTCGGTGGCTTGGTAAATCCGATTCATGCGGACCTTCGTCCGATGCATGTAGGCCGCCAAAAAAACCTCCGACACCACAAACGTCACCAACAGCACCGCGAAAAACAATCGCACCAACGAGAATCGAAACATGAGGCACTCCCTTTCTCGGCCGGTCACCGTTGAGTTTCCAGTTCCCAGAACCATGGTTCTCACTTTTTCCTCTCAGCCCCTGCGGGACTGACGCTGCCAACCTCGGCGCCCGCGCTGCAAACCAACGGGCGCAAACGCGGCCACATCCGCTCCACGAGCACCCGGTATCCCGCATAAGTGAGATGGGTATGATCCAGATAGTGCTCCGGGCGCAGGGCGTCGACCGGCGGCAGGTACACGAGATCGGCGGTCGTGCAGCCTGCGATCAGGGCGTCGAGTTGCGCCCGCAGGGCCCGGTAACGCGGCCCGTCGATGAGGTTTTCGATGCGTGCCGGGTCCTCTTTGGCATAGAAGAGGAGCGTTTTCTGCCGCGAGTCGGCCAGGGCTTGGAGCACGCGCTGGAAGGCTTGGCGTTGGGGGTTCTGGGCGTCGAGATTGACCCCCTGAAATCGCCGCTGGCCTTGCAGCATGAGCACCATCTCGTCCTCTTCTTGATTCCTGGCGGCCGTGCCCAGGAAGGCATTGAGCCGCAGCCGCCAGGTCCGCACGGCCTGGCCCGGCGAGCCGTCCAGGCAGCGGTATTGCAGGAAGTCGCGGTACTTGCAGAGGCGCCGAGTACCGCAAGGCCAGCCGGGCGGCCGCCACGTCGACTTCGTGCCCCGGCCAGGGCGCGACGAAAGGCCGCTCGGGCACATAGCTCATCTCGGCCAGCCACTTGCGGCTGTAGCGGGCTTCCGGGGGCGTAAAGTCGGACGAGAACGACCGCAGCCCCACGTCGCACACCAGCAGATCCGGCCGGCAGGCCGCCAGGAACTGGCCCATGCGCTCCAGGTCGGCGGGCACCGCGCCGTTGAGTCCGAGGTTCATCACCATCAGCCCGCCTTGCGGCCGCTCCCGGCGAATGCGCTCCGCCAGCAGCGGGGCCAGGCCGTGCTGCCGCCACAGCCGGTCGCCGTGCTCGGCCAGGGAGTGTCCGAAGACCACCGAATCGCCGATGAGGGCGACCTTGTAGCCGGGAAAGCGGCGGAGGCAATCGAGCTTGGCGCAGAGCATCGCCGGCGTCTGGATGTCGACGCTGTCGGCCAGCCAGCTCGACCGCTCGACGGCCACGCGCAGCCCGGCGTCGGCCAGCGCCACCAGCACCAGCAATCCGCCGGCCAGGCCCAGGGCTTTCAGGAGAAAAACGCGGTCGTTCACTTCGCCGTCCCCTGGGGGATATTGGTCAGCGTCACCTGCCGGCTGGCAAACGCCTTTTTCGCTTCTTCGAGCGTCATGGCGGCGATGCGCTGCGGCGTCAGCCCTGCGGCCGTCTCGCGGGCCACCCGCAGCAGGGCGATCTCGGGAGCATCGCCGAAGCTCGGCCGGCCGTACTCGTCCGTTTTCAGGACCAGGATGATCCGCACCACGAAGGCGTCTTTGCCCTCGTACTGTTTGCGTTTCAGGACGTCGCCGGCGGCCGCGATTATCAGCGCCCGCTTCAGCAGGTATTCCTCTTGGCCGGCCGGGGCGTAGTCCTGGAAGTTCGCCATCTCGGGGGCGAGGTCGGCGACGATGACGGGGTTCCCCTCCTTCATCACGTACATGAGGCCTTTCGTCCGCGGGCCGCTGAGCACGTCCACCTTGCCGGCTCGGGGCAACCGGTCGACCGGCGCCTTGCCGCAGCCGCTCAGGGGGCCGAAGAGCAAGCGGGAGATGGCGGCCAGGAGCGGCACGCGCAGGGCCAGGGCCGGCGGGGATGCAAGGTCGTAAAGCGCGTTCATCGCGGTCCTCAGAATTTCTGGTAGACGAATACGGCCGCTTCGTTGTTGGCCAGCAGCAGGATCACGATCACCTTCACGGCCAGCCAGAGAAGCGAGCCCACGATTTTTGCACAGTTTGCGAAGTTCATGATTGCAGCCCGGCCAGGCGGCCGAGGATCCAAAGGCCTTGCGTCACCCCGAATTGCCAGAACAACATGGTGAGGGAAATGAAGGCGTAGGTCAGCGCCCGCGACGCCCAGGCGACGGCCGCCGAGCGATGGTAGAATTCCCGCAGCGCTATGCCGAAACGCGGATAGATGAAACGCCGGAACAACTGCAGCCAGACGAGCATGCAGCCGTGGAGCAGGCCGAAAACGAAGAATCCCCAGGTGGTGCCGTGCCAGAGGGCAATCAACATCATGGAGAAAAAGTAGACGGCCATCGCCGAGGCAAACTGCCAGCGGGGGCGGAAATGGCCGGCGCTATAGTGGTACAGGGGCGTGAAAACATAGTCCTTCACCATCAACGTCAGGCTGATGTGCCAGCGATTCCAGAATTCCTGAAGGTTCGTGGCCAGGAAGGGGCGGTCGAAGTTCTCCATCAGCCGGAAACCCATCAAGGCCGCCACGCCGATGACGATGTCGCAGTAGCCGCTGAAGTCCAAGTACAAGAGCAGCAGCATCGAGAGCACGCTGAGCCAGAGCAGCGGCCAAGCCAATCCGGCCGCCGGCGGGTCGACCAGCGAACCCAACGTCATGAGGTTGTCGGCCAGCACGTATTTCTTGATCAAGCCGTTGGCGATGCGATGGTAGATCGGCAGCGGCTCGCTGGGCGCTTGCGGATCGCGGCCGTCGAAGAAGGGCTGGAAACGCTCATAGCGCTCGATGGGCCCGGCCAGCAGCGTGGGGAAGAAAATCGCGTAGTTGAGGAAGGTGAGCGGGCGCCGCCCCTCCAGGCACTCCACGTCGGAAAGATAGTGAATGCAGCGGAAGACAAGGTACGAGATTCCCACCAAGTGGAGCGGATGGGTGAAAAACGGATTGGCGGGCCCCAAGAGCCGCGAATCCTTGGCCAGAAACAGAAACGACCAGAGCCCGACCACCGCCAGCGTCCAGACCGCCTGCGGAACGCGGCTGCCGCAGCGCACTTTCAGTTCGCCCAGCACATAAGTCGCCGCCAGCAGCCCAAACAGCACGCCCAGCGGATAGGCCGCGCGGACCAGCAGGCCGAGAAAATAGCAGTTCAGGCAGGTGAGCGCCGCTTTGCGCGCCACGCAGCCGGCAAGGCCCGCATCAGCACCACGGCGGCGGCGCAGATCAGGAGGAAGTGCCAGGAATCCAACGGGAACGCCCCCGCCGGTTCCAGCCCCAAACTCGTGCCCACACTCGGAAACACCATGCAATCCCCTTGCTCGGCCGCTCGGAACCCTAACCTACTTTAGCGACTCGCTTTTTCCTTTGCTGCCTTCCGCTCGGGTGCCACTGGCTACGCCAGTGCTTTGAGCGACCAGTCCCACAAAAGCACAGGCAAAGCCAGTGGCACACGTGCGCCCCCAAATTCCCAAAACATTCACTACCCGGCCGGCGCCAACTCCGGCCGATGCCTGACCAGCAGCGTCTTCAGGTCGCCGATGCACCGCAGCCGGGCAATCTCGGCGTTCCGGAACTTCACCGCGAAGGTCTTCTCCACCGCCACGATCAAGTCGATGTGCGCCAGCGAATCCCACTGTTCGATGTCCCCCGCGCTCATGTCGTCGCTGATCGCCAGCGCCGGGTTGTTGAATACCTTGCGAAACACCCCTTGCAGATCGTCCTGCAACATCCTCATCCTCCTCGGCAAACTTACTTCTGTTGCGGAATGCCGGAAACTTGTAGGGTGGGTCGAGGGGCACCGTGCGCAGCATGGTCGCGAGCCCCACCATCAGGTCTGCGCGGATTTTGGTGGGGCTCGCTGCGCTCGACCCACCCTACATATCCTTCCACAACGGAGGCTAAGCACAACCTTACACCACTTCAATTCCATAACGTTTCGCCACCTCGACGAATCCCAGAAAGACGGCGGTATCGACCCCTTCGGCCACCTTCCCAAACCACTGCGACTCCATGCTTTGCTTGGCCCGGGCCTTCTCCAGCGTCTCGGCGGCCAGCTCCCGCGGAACCACCACGATGCCGTCGCCGTCGCCCACGACGACGTCGCCGGGCCGGACCACCGTCGAGCCGCAGGCGATCGGCTGGTTGACGCGCCCGCCCCAGCCCTTGTGCGGACCGGCGGGCGTGACGGCCTTGCAGTACACGGGGACGTCGTATTTTCGCGCCTCCTCGGCGTCGCGGACGGCGCCGTCGATGATGATTGCCGCCACGCCCTTGCGCTGGGCGGCGAAGGTCTGCAATCCGCCCCAGCAGGCCCGCGTGGTCACGCCCTTTGCGTCGATCACCAGCACGTCGCCCGGCTCGACGTATTGCAGCGCCAGGTGGCTCATGAGGTTGCCGCCTTCGATCTCCTCGACCGTGAAGGCCGAGCCGGCAAAGCGTCGCGGCGCGGAGAGCGGCCGCAAAGCGGCATCGAGCACGTTGAGGCGATCGAGGCAATCGGACAGAATGCTCGTCGGCATGGCCGCCAGACACTCGATGACGCCCCGCTCGGCGCGCTCGATCGTGCGGATGATTTTGCCGCCCTGGACGCGAAAGGTAATATCCACGCTCGTCTCCTGGAACCGCAGAGGCCGGCCGCTCAGCCGGACATGGGGTCGACTTTCTTCTGGATCATGTGCCGCAGGGCCGCCTTGTGGATCTTGTTGCTGGCCCCCTTGGGAAGCTCGTCGATCAGGTAAATCAACTTGGGACGCTGGAAATGGGCCATGTTCTGCTCGCAGTAGCGTCGCGCGTCCTCCACGCCGAAGCGGCCGCGGTACGCCGCCTTGACCTTGATCGCCGCGGCGACCTCTTCGCCGTAAACCGCGTGCGGGATGCCCACCACGGCCGCTTCCTCGACGGCATCCAGCCGATAGAAGGCGTCTTCCAACACCCGGGGGCTGATGTTGACCCCGCCGCGAATGATCAGGTCTTTCAGCCGCCCGGTGATGAACAGCTCGCCGTCCTCGTCCAGGTGTCCCAGGTCGCCGGTCCAGAGGCGCCCGTCGGCCGTGAGGCTGCTGCGATCGGACGGGCCGCTCTGCCGGTAGCCGCGCATCAGGTAGGGCGTGCGCACCACAACCTGGCCGTCTTTCTCCGGCGGCAGCGGTTGCCCGTCGGCGTCGACGATCTGCACTTCGATGCCGTCCAGCGGCCGCCCCACCGAGCCTTCCTTGTAGGCGCGGTCCGGCGCGTGCGTGGTCAGGAAGGTCGTCTCCGAGAGGGCGTAGTTCTCGTAGAGGACGAAGCCGAAGCGCTCTTCGAACCGTTTCTTCACCGTCGCCGGCAGCGGCGCCATGCCGCACAGCGCAATGCGGATCTGCCCGCGCAACCAGGAAAGGTCCTCGTCCTCCTCCAGCGAGAGCAGCATCGAGAGCATGGTGGCCGTGAACCACAGCGTGTTGACGCCGAAGGTCTTCACGTTCTCCCAGAACCCGTAGAGATTGGGCACGCCGAACGCTCCGTCCAGGACCAACGATCCCTCGGCCAGGATGGGGATGAGCAGCAGGTTGTAGAAGCCGCCGAGGTAGGTCATGGGCAGCACGTTGTAGAAGCGACTGTCGGGCCCCAGGCCGAGCCGCCGGCTGAAGGCCAGGGCATTGCCCACCAACCCGCGAAAGCAAATGTCGATCACCTTCGGCGTGCTCGTCGAGCCCGAGGTCGGCATGGTCAGGAGCACGTCCTCGTCGCGGGCGTCGCCAAACGGCGCCCGCCCGGCCGCCGGGCCGGCCAGCGCCGCGGCGAAATCGAAATTGACCAGGTGCTCCGTCTTCTCCTTCCTGGCATCGACGGCGGGCCTCATGCAGAGCACTTTCAGCGCCGGGAAACCGGCGAGCGTCTCCGTCATGGCGGCGCAGACGCCCGGCGACGCGATCATCAAGCGGGCATTGGCGCCCTGCAAAATCTTGGCGTAATCGCTGCGATGAAAGGCCGGATTGACCGGCAGGACGGGGGCATTCAGATGCAGGCAGGCGAAATAGAGGATCGCCAACTCGCTGCAATTCTCCATGGAAAGCACCACCTGCTGGCCCGGCCGGACCCCTTCCCGTTCCAGGAAGCCGGCCACCGCCAGCGACTCGTCGAGGAAGCGGCCGTAGGTCCACTGCTGCTCGGTCCGCGCATCCAGCAGCAGGATCTTGTCCCGATTCCGCGCAAAAACCCCTCGCAAGTGCTCGACGCGGGTGTTCGGAATTCCTCCCCTCTCCCCTTCTGGGAGACGACCACTTCGTGGTGCCCGGGGGGTGAGTGGCGCTGTACGGTCTGTTGAACGATCGCTAACCATGCTGTTCCCTTCCTCCTCCATTGCTATCCTCCGTTCGCCGCCGGCGACCATGCGCCCTCGGTCAACAGCGGCGCACCGTCGATCCATACGGACGGCCGCCGCACGACAAAATCCAAATGAAACGCCACGTCATTGCGGCCGCCGATGGTGGCGTTGGAGCCGAAACCCAGATGGATCGTGCCCGCACAGCCCTCGTCTTCCAACATGCGGCCCGAGAGGCGGGCGTGCGGATTCAGCCCGATGCCGAACTCAGCCAGGACGCGGGTCTTGGGCGTGCCCAGCCGGTCGAAGATCGTTTCCAACCGGAACACCGTATCGGCCGGGCCGCGCAATTCCGCGATGCGGCCCTCGCGGAGCACCAGCCCCACTGGCTCCGCCAGCAGCCCGATCTCGGGGCAAGGCACGCTGCCGTCAATCCAGACCAGGCCCCGGGCCGAATCTTCCGCGGGGGCCACGTTGACTTCGGCGTCCGGGGGCGACGCCAGCGCGCCGGGCCCGGCGCACGTGCCCGGACAGCAATTCGCCTTGCGGCCCGCGATCGTGAAGCACAGTTCCGCTCCCCGGGCGGTGCGCACCGTCACCGTGTCGCCCCGGTCCAACCGCGCCGCGGCGGCCTCCGCCCGCGGCCGCAGGGCGGCAAAATCGGCCCGCAGGCTCTCGCCGGCCAGCAGCGCGAGACTGTAGTCGGGCAGACTCAAGAACCGCGTGCCGCGATCCGTGGCCGCCCGCCGCGCCCGGGTGTGGGCCATCGACGCCCGGGTAAGACAGAAGACCACGTCCGCCGCGGCGAACTCCGCTGCGATCTGTTCGGGCGGCTCGGTCCCGTGCGTCGCCGCGCATTGGACGGTCTCGTGATGCACCCGGTCGGTCACTTCGGCGGCCACCTGCGCCACGTACTGGCCCACTTCGCGCGTGGCCGGCTCGGAGAGCACGTAGGCGCGATCGCCGCTTCGCAGCCGGGCACAGTGCTTCACCAGCGCCTCTGCGCCCGGAGGTATCCCAATGCTGTTTCCCTGTCCTGGCTCATCCGTCGCGAAAGGTCCTTCTTGGCGTCAGGCTGCTGCCTCGGAATCGGACATGTATTGGACGAGCATTTTGCCGACGGCCTCCGTGCCGGCCATGACATGGCTCCGCTGGTTGCGCAGCAGGTTGACCAACTCACCCGAGACGGCCCGGCGAAGGTCGATGGCAACCTGCCGCTTTCCCCGCTCCCGGAGCAGTTCGGCGTCGACGGCGCCGGGCCCCAGGCAATTCAACACCACGCCGCCCGGCGTCAGGCGGCCGGCAATCGCCTCCAACTCGCTACGGCTGGCGTGCGCGAAGAGAATGGCGACCTCGAACCGATCGCCGTCGGCCGCCGTATCTCTCAAGACGTACGCGGTCGGCACGTCCAAGCGGAAAAACACCAGCTCCCCGGACGGGCCCCGGTCGGGAAACGCGCAATAGTATTCCTTCTCGGCGACCTCGGGCGCGACGTGCAGGGCGAACTCCTCGGGGTTGGCGCCGAACAGCAGCACGCGGCTGCCCGGCGTCTCCTGAAACACCGCGTAGAGGACGCTGAACAGATAGTGATAGTTCCGCTGCAAATGGCTGGAATAGGCCACGGCCACGTGCCGCCGCCATTGTTCCAGGCCGCCGGCAAGCTCCTGCCGGGCGTGAGGCGCAAGGTCCTCGAACACCAGCACGTCGAATTCCCGGTGGTGGGCGTCGAGGAATTGCCGCACTTCGTCCGCCGAGCCGCACAACACCCGGGCCACGATGAACAGATCGTCATGGTACAGGTACTCCGCCATCACGTACGACTGGTCGCTGGAAATCGGCTCGATCCGCACCAGCAGGACGATGGGCAGCGTCGCCTTGCGGGCCAGGGCGTTCAAGGCGGCCAGCAGCTTCTCCACCGCCATGAAACTGCAATGGAGCGCACACGGATCGGCATGTTCGCGGCCAATCTGCAAGAGCACGTTTTCTTGAACGCTGCCGCCGCCGGCCCGGGCGGCCGGCGCCGCAGCCAATTGCCGGGCCAGCGATTCCGCCGCCACCGGACCGTCGTGGCCCTGCTGGGCGTCGCCGCAGGCCAGCAACAGCGACTCCACGCCGATCCCGTATTTCACCGCCAGGTCCTCCAGCGGCTCCATCATGCCGGAGTGGACCAGGGCGTAGCCGCCGGCGATATGCTGCGACGAGCTGGTCTTGCGCTGCAGGATCGCGGCGATAAACGTGTCCAACACGTGAAACACGCCGGGCAGGTCGTAATCCAGCCGGATGCCCATGCGCCGCAGGGCGGGGATGAGCATTTCCGTCCGCGTGTTGCCCGCGCTGCGTCCCAGTCCGCCGATCGAACAGTCCAAGAGCGTGCAGCCGTTGCGGTAGGCGGCGATGGCGTTGGCGCTGGCCAGTTCCAGGTTGTTGTGGCCGTGGAAGCCGATCCGCGCATCGCACGCCTCGCCGATGGCGCGGATATAGCCGCCCACCTCGTCGGGAAGCATGCCGCCGGCGCTGTCGACGACGTAGACCACGTCGGCCCCATGCCGCCGCAGGAGCTGCGCCTTGGCGGCCAGCTCGCGGGGCGGGATCGAGTAGGACTTCATGAAGTTGGCCATCACTTCGTAGCCGAGTTCCTTGGCGTACTCGACGTACTCGACGATGGACTCGATCTTGGCGGCATCCTCGCCGATGCGGACGAAATGCATGCCGAAGTCCCGCCGCGCCGCCTTGAGGTGCTCCTTCCTGCCGATGGTGGGAATGAAGAAGGCGCCGAAGACCGACGTGCTCAGCGACTCGGCGGCGGCCGCCAGGTACTCCTCGTCGGTCCCGGCCGAGGCCCCTTTCACCGCGGCGGCATTGAGGCCGAAGCCGTGCCCCACTTCGATATAATGAAAGCCCAGCCGCTCCAGCGTGCCGCAGAGGAAACGGATATCGTCCTGGGTGAACTGAAAGTCGATGGTATAGCTGCCGTCGCGGATCGTGACGTCGAAGATCTCCAGCGCCGTGCCCACGGCGAGCGATTCCGCAACGGCGTCGGGATGCTCGAACATGGACTGGCTCCGGGAACTCGGCTGCTAGTAGGGTGGGTCGAGCGCAGCGAGCCCCACCAAAATCCGCGAAAGACTGATGGTGGGGCTTTTCTGCACTCGACCCACCCTACCTCCTGCCCCCCGCAACGGACACTAAGTGCTACGGTGGAGCCAACTTTGTACAACTAAACCGCGAAACAACGCAAGTTCAATTACACAAACTGCACATGATAGAGAAGCCATCGGCCAGGCTCATCGGCGATGCCCGGAGACCGTCAAAGCGTTCTTGCTAACTCCTGTGCCCTGAGGTAGTTAAATCCATTTGCCCTGTTGGAAAAGGGAACCGGTCTTCCGCGAGTAGCTGGCTCGCGGTAAGCTCTGGCAAGACAGGGGGACTAGGCGGGCAAATTACGACCAGTCGGCTTCCGACAGAAGCTCGGCTACGCCGTATTGATCGTAGGCGGCACTCGGGCGTTATAAAAACCTACGGAGACCGCCTAACGATCGAAGTCGCCGCAATGCCGGCCTCTTTGCCTCGGGCCGGCCAAGTCTACAATCCGCCTCCTCCGCATAGGTAGAAACCATCTCAGGAGTCTCCTCGATGACCAACTGGCCGCGGCTTTTGCTGGCGGGCGCGTGTCTGGCCGCGCTGGCCGGCTGCCAGATTCCCTCGGCGTCCCGCCAGACGGCCGCGGGCCTCGGTCCCCAGCCGGTGCCGGCCGAGTCCTCGTTCGATCCCCTGGGAAAACTCGAAAAGTCCATGGTCTTCGCCCCCAGTCGTTACCCGGCCGGGGATTGGCAACCGGCGGGGTTGGACTTCGAGGACGCCTGGTTCACCGCCAGCGACGGCACGCGGCTGCACGGCTGGTACGTGCCCCACGCGGAGCCCCGGGCGGTGGTGCTCTTCTGCCACGGCAACGGCGGCAATGTGGCGATGTGGGGCGACGTGCTGCGGACTCTGCACGATCGCATGGGCGTGACCGCGATGGGTTTCGACTACCGCGGCTACGGCCGCAGCGAAGGCACTCCGAGCGAGGCGGGCGTGCTGGCCGATGCCCGCGCGGCCCGCACCTGGCTGGCCCGGCGGGCCGGCGTGGCCGAAGACAAGATCGTCCTGATGGGCCGCTCGCTGGGCGGGGCCGTGGCGGTCGATCTGGCGGCCGACGGCGCCGGTGGCCTGGTCTTGGAAAGCACGTTCACGTCGATGCCCGAGGTCGGCCACGTGATGCTGCCTTGGCTGCCGGTGCGGACGCTGCTGCGGACGCAGTTCAATTCGCTGGCCAAGATCGCCGCCTATCACGGCCCGCTCTTGCAGAGCCACGGCACGGCCGACCGGCTCATTCCCTACGCCATGGGCCGGCAGCTCTTCGCGGCGGCCAACGAGCCGAAGCAGTTTGTCGCCATTCCCGGCGGCGATCACAACGATCCCCAGACCGAGGAATATTACGCGGCGTTGTACGAGTTCCTGGGCAGGCTGTGAAGTGCCGGCCACGAGTGTGCCACTGGCTTTGCCAGTGCTGCGGCGGGATCGGTCGCCCAAAGCACTGGCGTAGCCAGTGGCACACGCGGGTCAGAGCTTGCCGCCTATTTTTCGAGGAACGCTAATCTTCGCAGGTGTACCACTGGCTCCGCCAGTGCTGCGGCGGGATCGGTCGCCCAAAGCACTGGCAAAGCCAGTGGCACACGCGCGTCAGAACACGCCGCCTGTTTTTTGAGGAACGCTAATCTTCGCTAATCGACACTTATGAAAACAATTAGCGAAGATTAGTGAAAATCAGTGTTCCGGTATTGACGGGTTGGGGAGCAGTAGCCGGCTTCAGGCTCCCGACCGCTTATTTCTTCGCTCAGTCGCTTCTGTTGCTGAGGGTGGCTTTCGACCCGGAGGGTCGCTTGAGAGTAGCCCAGCGATTTATCGCTGGGTCGCGGGTCAGCCCATTGTGTCTCGTTCGTCCCGGTGGGGACGATTGAACGTCGGTGGCATATCGGCCGTCCCTACGGGACTTGTCGCAGAGAATGACCGCCCCGATTCCCAGCAGTGAACTGCTGGGCTACTCTCAGATGCCCCTGCGGGGCAAATGGCTGGGGCGTAAACAACGGTCAGAACTCTTTATTAAAGCGTTTATCGCCCTTTGGCTTCTGACCCCGTTTTCCCCCCGGCCCGGCATTCACCGCGACCCGCCCCGTCCATTGCCGCTACGGGCGGTTTGCAAACGGAGATTGCCGGGGCCCAATAGCTCCTCGACGCGGGCGCGCATCTCCGGAGCAATCGCCACGCGAAAGTCGGCGCACGCGCAGGGCACCCGGCTGCCGTCGGCCAGGCAGAGCGTCAATTCCAAGGGATAGTTGCCCGGATAGCCGCGAAGGATCTCGTGAAGCTGCTCCAGCTTCACCAGCCCGTGCTCCGCTTCCAACAGTCGAATCGAGACGCCGCGAGTGTAACGCGACTCCAGGTCCTCCAGGGCCATGATCTCGTTGACGATTAGGTTCGCCTCGTCGCTGCCGGGCCGCTTGTCGACCGTGCCACGCACAATGCGCACGGCATCGGCCGCCACCAACTCGCCGTAGTTGACGAACTGATCGGGCCAGAGGATGCAGCGGATCATGCCGGCGGCGTCCTCCAGGTCGAACATCGCGTAGCGGGTGGGATTGTTGGGCTTCGAGTTCTTCGTGTTGGCCAGCTTGATGGCCGAGATCATGCCGGCCAGCATGACCTCGCTGCGGGCCTTGAGCGCACACGCCTCCGCCGCAGTGTGCGAGCGGTAGGCGGCCAGCGTCTTCTCGTGCTCGGCCAGCGGATGGCTGGAAAGATAGAAGCCCAGGACCTCTTTCTCTTTGGAAAGCCGTTCGGGGGCCGGCCATTCGGGCAGATCGGGGAGATTGGGCGCGGCGGCCGCGGTGGTTTCGTCCTCGTCGCCGCCGAAGAGTCCCATCTGGCCGCTGCGGCGGTCGGCCGCGGCCGAGGCGCCGGCCTGGAGGGCGCGGTCCAACGCGGCCAGCAACTGCGAGCGCCGGCCGCCCAGGGAGTCCAGGGCGCCCGCCTTGATCAGCGATTCGACGGCGCCGCGGTTGACCGTGCCCGGATCGAGCCGCTCGCAGAAGTCGAAGAGGCTGCGGTAGGGTCCGCGAGAGCGGCGCTCGCTGACGATGGCCGCGGCCGCCGCGCCGCCGCAGCCCTTGACGGCCGACAGGGCGAAGCAGATCTTGCCCTCGGCCACCGTGAATTCGACGTCCGAGCGGTTCACCTCCGGCGGCGCCACGGTGATGGCCATGCGCTGGCAGTCTTCGAGGTGTTCGACCAGCGAGTCTTTCTTCTTGAAGTTGCGGCCCGGGATGTCGCTGGTGAGCAGGGCCGCCATGAATTCGACCGGGTAGTGGGCCTTCAGGTAGGCGGTGGCATAGGCGATCAGGGCGTAGGCGGTGGAATGGCTCTTGTTGAAGCCGTAGCCGGCGAACTTCTCGATGAGGCCGAACAGGTCGGCTGCTTCCTTCTTCGCCAGTCCGCGCTGGTGGGCGCCGGCGACGAACTCCTCGCGGTACTTGGCGATGGCCTCGAATTTCTTCTTGCTGATCGCCTTGATGCAACTGTAGGCGTTGGCCAGGGCGATGCCGCCGAGCCGGTTGAGGATCAGCATCACCTGTTCCTGGTAGACCATCACGCCGTGGCTCTCTTCCAGGACCTCCTTCATCACCGGATGCTTGTACTCGGCTTCTTTGCGGCCGTGCTTGACCTGGATGTAGTCGTCGACCATGCCGCCTTCCAGCGGCCCGGGACGATACAGCGCGTTGGTGGCGATGATATCGCTGAAGTGGTCGGGCTTCATCCGCTGCAAGAGGTCGCGGATGCCGCCGCTCTCCAATTGGAAGACGCCCTTGGTCTCGCCGCGGCAGAGCAAGGCGAAGGTCTGCGGGTCATCCAGCGGGAAGCAGTAGGGATCGACGCGGCGGCCGGTGGTCTGCTCGATCAGGTCGACCACCTTGGAGAGGATGGTCAGGTTGCGCAGGCCGAGGAAGTCCATTTTCAGCAGCCCGGCCCGTTCCACGTCGGCCATCGCCCACTGGGTGATGATTTCTTCCTTGTTCTGCACGTGTTGCAGGGGGACGTACTCCGTCAGCGGGCGGTCGGCGATGACCACGGCGGCGGCGTGGGTGCCGACGTTGCGGGCCAGGCCTTCGATCCGCATCGCCAGGTCTAAAAGCTCGCGGATCTCCAGGTCGGTCTCGTAGAGTTTCTTCAGGTCGGCGCTCTTCTCCAGCGCGTCGGCGATGGTGATTTTCAGTTCCTCGGGCACCAGCGCCACCACGGTATCGACCCGCGGGATGGGCATTCCCAGGGCGCGGCCCACGTCGCGGATGGCCGCCCGGGCCGCCAGCGTGCCGAAGGTGCCGATCTGGGCGACGTTCTCCACGCCGTACTTTTCCTTGACGTACTGGATCACCTCGCCGCGCCGCTGCTGGCAGAAGTCGATGTCGATGTCCGGCGCTTCGCGGCGGCTCTCGTCCAGGAAGCGCTCGAAGAGCAGGTCGTATTGCAGCGGGCAGACGTGGCTCAGGTGCAGGGCATAGCAGACCAGCGAGCCCACGCCCGAGCCGCGGGCGGTCGCCTGGATGCCGCGGGCGCGGGCGAAGCGGACGAAATCCCAGACGATGAGGAAGTAGTTGGCGAAGCCCAGCTTGTCGATGACCTCCAGCTCGCGCTCCAGCCGCGCCATCACCTCGGCCGAGAGCGTGCCCTCGGGGCAGCGCTCGGGGTTGCCGGCATAGCGCTCGTTGAGCCCTTCCAGGCACAACTGCCGCAGGTAGCCGGCCGAGGTGGCGTCTTCCGGCAGGCTGAAGACGGGGAAGTGCCGCTTGCCCAGCTCCAGCTCGATGTGGACGCCGTCGGCGATCTGCTGGCTGCGGCGGAGGGCCTCCTCCTGGCCGGGAAAGGCGGCGTACATCTCCTCGGGGCTGCGGAGGTAGAACTCGTTGCTCTCCATCTTCATGCGGTTGGTATCGCTGCGGAACTTGCCGGTGTTCACGCACAGCAGCACGTCCTGGGCCTCGGCGTCGTCGCGGAGGACGTAATGGACGTCGCTGGTGGCCACCAGCGGCAGGCCCATGCGGTTGGCCAGGTCCACCGACGCCTGCAGTGCCACCCGCTGCACTTCCAGATTGTTGTTTTGAATCTCGATGAAGTAGCGGTCGCCGAAGAGTTTGTGGAACCAGGCGGCGGTTTCCCGGGCCTTCTGCAGGTTGGCCTCTCCGCCGGCCACCAGCAGGCGGCTCAACTCGCTGGAGGCGCAGCCGCTCAGGCAAAGCAGCCCCTCGTGGTGGGCCTCTAGCAACTCGCGGTCGATGCGGGGCTTGAAATAGAAGCCCTCCAGGTACGCCCGCGAGGAAAGCTTCAACAAGTTCTGAAATCCGGTGCGATCGGCGGCCAGCAGCGTGAGGTGGAAGCTGGCCTCGCGGAGGCTGCCGGCTTCCTTGTGGAAGCGGCTGCCGGGGGCGATATAGGCCTCCATGCCGAGGACGGGGTTGATGCCCAGCTCCCTGGCCTTCTGATAGAACTTCAGCGCACCGTGCAGGTTGCCGTGGTCGGTCAGAGCCAGGGCGTTCATTTGCAGGGCCTTGGTGCGGTCCAACAGCGCCTCGATGGTGCCGGCCCCGTCCAAGAGACTGTAGTGGCTGTGGCAATGGAGATGGGCGAACGTGTGGCTGCTCAAGGTAACTCCTTCTACTCTCGCGGCTCGCCGACCGCGCGGAGATAGCCGCCCATGCGATCGTACAAATCGAGCAGGTTCTGCCATTGCCGCTGTTCGACCGAGACGCGTTCGCCGCGGCTTTTCTTCCCCGTCTCGACCAGCGTGCGCAGCCGCAACTGCACGTATTGCAGCAACTCGGCAAGCTGGGCGGCCTGGCCGGGACTCAACTGGGCGGGCAACTCGGGCGGGACCAGGGTGTGCAGCAGCGGTTGCGCCGCCGAGTCCTGGCCGAAATTCAACTCGAAATCCAGCGACACCGAGGCCGATTGCTCGTCCGACTCACCCGGCTCCAGGACGATCCCCGCCGTGAGATCGGCCTTGCGAAGCGTCGCCAGCCGCTGGGCGATTTCCTCCCGCGAGCCGAACAGCACCACGGTCCTCCCCAGGCTGATCACGTCGCCGGGCCGCAGCCTCCAGAGCTGGACGGGCTCGCCGTTGACCTTGGTGCCGTTGGTGCTTTCCAGGTCGGTCAGCACCAGCTTGCCCTCGTCTTCCTGGATTTTCAGATGGAAGCGGCTGATCCGCTCGTCGTTGAGTTGGATGGGGTTTCCCTCCTCGCGGCCGATAGTCAGGGGGGTAGAAATATCCTCGAAAATGCGTCCCCGGTCAGCGCCGTCCAGAATTCGCAAGGTAATTCGTGCCATGGAGCGTTGCCCATCCTGTTGCCTTTTGTACCCCGCCGCGCGGAGATGGTCAAGGCGCCGCGCCCGGTCGGCGGCGGTGGCGAGCGCTCGACAATGACCGTACGGTAAACTATTCTTAGACTTGCGCCTTGACCCAGGGGACTGTCCCAATTTTCGTTCGACGAAAATGGGACTGTCCCCTTACGGTGGAATCAACCTCGATCGCTTGCAGCGAAGGAAAATATCCGTGACTTCCAAGCGTGTGTTTCTGGACGAGAAAGAACTGCCCCAGGCCTGGTACAACCTCCAGGCCGACCTGCCCCAGGCCCTGCCGCCGCCGCTGGACCCGGCGACCATGCAGCCGGTCGATCCGGCGAAATTGCAGCGGCTCTTCGCCCGCGCGCTGGTCGGCCAAGAGGTCAGCCGGGAGCGCTGGATCGAGATTCCCGAGGAGATCCGGCGCGTGTACAAGATTTGGCGACCCTCGCCGCTGGTGCGGGCCAGCGAGCTGGAACGGGCGCTGAAGACCCCGGCGCGGATCTATTTCAAGGACGAGAGCCACAGCCCGCCCGGCAGCCACAAGCCCAACACGGCGGTCGCCCAAGTGTACTACAACCAGCAGGAGGGCATCCATCGGCTGGTCACGGAGACGGGGGCGGGGCAATGGGGCTGCGCCCTGGCCTTCGCCTGCAAGATGTTCAACGCCCGCTGCAAGGTCTTCATGGTCAAAGTCAGCTACCAGCAGAAGCCTTACCGCCGCTCGATGATGCACCTCTGGGGCGCCGAGGTGACGGCCAGCCCTTCCGAAGAGACCGCCGCCGGCCGGCAGATGCTGGCGCTGGATCCCGATTGTCCCGGCAGCCTGGGCATCGCCATCAGCGAGGCGGTGGAGACCGCCCTGACGCGTGAAGACAGCCGCTACACCCTGGGCAGCGTGCTCAACCACGTCCTGCTGCACCAGACGGTGATCGGCCTGGAGGCGGAGAAGCAGTTCCAACTCATCGGCGATTTTCCCGACGTGGTCCTCGGCTGCGTCGGCGGGGGCAGCAACTTTGCCGGCCTTTCCTTCCCCTTCCTCCGCCACAAACTCGAAGGCCGGAACATCGACTTCGTCGCCTGCGAGCCGCACTCCTGCCCCAGCATGAGCCGCGGCCAGTATCGCTACGACTACGGCGACACCACCAAGCTGACGCCGCTGGTGAAGATGCACACCCTCGGCCACAGTTTCGTGCCGCCGGGGATCCATGCCGGCGGCCTCCGCTATCACGGCATGGCCCCCTTGGTCAGCCTGGGGGCGGAACTGGGGCTGATCCGCGCGGCGGCCTTCCATCAGACCGAGTGTTTCGAGGCGGCCCAACTGTTCTCCGCCACCGAGGGAATCATTCCCGCCCCGGAAACCTCGCACGCCATCCGCGGCGCCATCTGCGAGGCCCTCCGCTGCCGCGAGACGCACGAGGAGAAGTGCATCGTCTTCAGCTTCAGCGGCCACGGACTGTGCGACATGGCCTCGTACGAGAAGTTCTTCGCCGGGCACCTGGAGGACTACGCCTACCCGCAGGAGAAGATCGAGGAAGCCCTGGCCGAGCTGCCGGTGATTTGAGCAGAACGAACCGGTGACTGACACCCCAAGCCCACCGGCTGCGACCGGTGGGAAAAGTATGGGGGAAAGCGACGTCTCCTCCGGCGCCCGTTCCCACCGGTCGCAGCCGGTGGGCTTGGGGAGCAGGGGCGGGGGCTGGAGGCCATTGCCTTCCCCCTTCCCCCTTCCTTCCTCACCCCGCCTTGTGGCGCAACTCCCGCTGCGGTTCTTCGACCGTCCGCAGCTTGATGGTGGCGCCCGGGGGCAGGCGGCGCTCGGGAATGATGCCGCGCTTCGTGGCCGACAAGAAGGGATAGAACTCGGCGGCCAGGCCGTCGCGGAACTCCTCCTGGAGCCGCCGCAAGAGCTCCGCCCACAACAGGCCGCTGCGGTAGATCAGCCGATAGGCCTCCTTCACTTGCAGGATCGTCCGCTGATCGTAGCCGGCACGCTTCAGGCCGATCTGGTTCAGGCCCACCACATAGCTGCTCTGCCCGTCGATGGTGACAAACGGGGGCACGTCCTTGTTGATGTGGGCCAGGCCGCCGACCATGGCCAGCGCGCCGATGCGGCAAAACTGGTGAATGCCCGCCCCGCCGGAAACATAGGCGCGGTCGCCGATGGCCACGTGCCCGCCGATCATGGCGTTGTTGGTCAGGATCACGTGATTGCCGATGCGGCAGTCGTGGGCCACGTGGGCGTTGGCCATCAACAGGCAGTGGTCGCCGATGATCGTTTGATGATCGGCTTCCAGCGCCCGGTGCACCGTCACGTTCTCGCGAAACGTGTTGCCGGCGCCGATCACCACCGCGCCGGGGTGTTCGGGCACATGGACGTGCTGCGGCAGGCCGCCCAGGACCGCGCCGTCCGAGACGCGGCAATTCTCCCCCAGCCTGGTGCCGCTCTTGATGGTCACGTGGCTTTCCAGGATACACCCGCCGCCCAGTCTCACCCCCTCCTCAATCACGCACAACGGACCAATTTGGACATCCTCGCCCAGGGTGGCGCTGGGGTCGATCACGGCCAACGGGTGGACGCGCATGGTTGGAACCTCGTGGTAGGGATAGGGATCAATGATGGGGGGGCAGGGCCTCGATCGCTGCTTCTGTCCGTTAGCCTTTATCGGTTAGCCAGCCGCTGCCGATTGCTCTTGCCGTGCCGATCGTGACGGCTTCGCTATCTTTTCCATTTCAAACCAGCCAAGTGGGGGATAGACGATATGGCGTAAGGGCTGTCGGGGCGTTGTGTACATCCCAGCCGGCCCAGGGTACACTGCTCTTGACCCTTCGCGGCGCGGCCGAAGGGGGTAGAACTTAGAGCTTAGAGCTTAGAGCTTAGAACTTAGAACTAAGCACTAAGATCTAAGGTCTAAGTGCTTGTATCCTTCATCCTTCATCCTTTATCCTTTATCCTTGGCCCCCCATGCTTCTCGGCTACAACACCAACGGCATGGCCCAGCACGAGCTTTTCGACGCCATCCGTCTGTTGGCCGAGATCGGCTACCGCAGCGTGGCGATCACGATCGATCACAACGCGCTGCCGCCCTACGGCAGGTACAACGCCCAGCGGCTGCGGCGCCTGCGGCGGCTGTTGGACGGGCTGGGCATGCGCTCGGTGATCGAGACGGGCGCGCGGTTCCTCTTGGATCCGGCCGAGAAGCACGAGCCGACGCTGATCACGCCCAGCCCGCAGGGCCGCGCCCGCCGCCTCGACTTCTATCGCTATGCCGTCGATTGCGCCGCGGAGTTGGGGAGCGACTGCGTCTCGCTCTGGTCGGGCGTGCTGCGTGCGGACGTTGCCCGGCCGCAGGGCATGGATTGGCTGCTGGAGGGGCTCGGGCAAGTGTTGTCGTATGCCGCGGCCCGGCCGGTGGCCGTCGGTTTTGAACCCGAGCCGGGGATGCTCGTCGACTCAATGCAGGGCTACGAGGAGTTGCTCTCGAAAATCGGCGACGCGAACCTCCGCCTGACGCTCGACGTGGGCCATCTTCATTGCCAGGGCGAGACGCCCATCGCCGCGGTCATCCGCCGTTGGGGGCCGCGGCTGGTCAACGTTCACCTGGAGGACATGCGTGCCGGGGTGCACGAGCACCTGATGTTCGGCGAGGGGGAGATCGACTTTCCGCCGGTGTTTCGCGCCCTGGCCGAGGCCGGCTACCAAGGGGGCGTCCACGTCGAGCTCAGCCGTCACAGCCACGAGGGCCCCGTGGCGGCCCGCCGGGCCATGGAGTTCCTCTTGCGGGTCGAGGAGTAGCGCTCCCAGGCCCAGCCGTTGCATCGGCTGGGACTCTTCTGCGGAGAAGTGCCTTTCTTTGGCCGCGGTCCTACATCCGCCGCCGCACGTAACGAGTAGGGTGGGTCGAGCGACGCGAGCCCCACCATTTTTCCCCTCGCTCGGCCCTACGTCCGTCGCCGCCACCGGTGGCCGAGCAGCCCGACGACCGCGATGCCCAGCAGGACAAAGGTCGAGGGCTCGGGCACGGCCGCCGCCGGAAACGGGCTGCTCGGCGTGCTGCGATCTAGAAAGTATCTTGACCGCTTACGCTGACAGTATCGTTGACCACAACGCCATCGAGGGTCGGGTCGCCGCTGCCGCTGGCGGGGTTACTAGAGATGGAGTTGCCGACGACAACCGTGGTAGGATCGGGGGGCACGTTGGCCGTGCCACCGCCGACTACTTCGACGTTGCCATTGACTCCGTTGCCGTCGCCCTGGCCGTCTCCGCTGCTGGATCCGCTACCGTCGGAGACGCCGTTGCCGGCGCCATTGATGACGGTGCTGGCGGCGGAATTGCCGGCAATGAAAGACGACGTGACGGTGGCGGTTCCGGAATTGCCGATGCCGCCCCCATCCACTTTGACGTTGCCGCCGACGCCGTTGCCGCAGTTATCGCCGCAGTCAACGTAGCCGCCGTCGTTCTGGCCGTCATCGTCGCCATTGTTCGTGCCGTTGGTGATCGTGCTTCTGAGGGAGTTCAACCACAGGACACTGTTGGCGACGGTCAGCGTCCCGGAATTGGCGATGCCGCCTCCCGCGACCAGGACGTCGCCGCTCACGCAATTGCCGTCGGCACGGCCCTCCTCGGACCGGCCGTTGTCGTTGCCGTCGTTGTTCCCGTCGCTGTTGCCGTTGCGAATGGCGCTGGCGGCCGCGTTGCCGAATAGAGAAGTGTGGGTAACGGTCAGCGTGCCGGCATTGCGGATGCCCCCGCCATGCACCGTAAGATCACCGCCAGGATTATCACTGGCAAGTCCGTCGCCGTCGCCGTCATCGTTGCCGTCGCTGTTGCCGTTCTTGCTGCCGTTGATGACGCGGCTCTTGGCGGAATTGAAGGACACGACGCTGTAACTGAGCGTCAAAGCTCCGCCGCTGTCATTGTCGAGGCCGCCGCCAGAAACGTTGACAAACCCCACCACGCCGTTACCGTTGTTCCTGCCCTCATCGACGGTCGAGACGGCGTTGTTCTGGCCGTCGCTGTCGCCGTTGTTGTTGCCGTTGGCGATCCTGCTGGCGACACAATTGCCGGACACGTCGCTATACGCGATAGTCGCCGTGCCGTTGGCATCGTCGGCAATGCCGCCGCCCGACACGATAATGTTGCCGTCGACGCCGTTGCCGTTGTCGTCGCCGCTGGAGCTGTCGGCGCTCACACCGTTGCTCATGCCGTTGTTGCTGCCGTTGACGACCGAGCTGGCGGCGTAATCAGCGCTCACGATGATGCCATTGGCGGTCAGCGTGTTGAAGTTATAAATGCCGCCGCCCGCCACGGTGACGTTGCCGATGACGCCGTTGCCGTTGAAATCGCCATTGTTGCCGCCGCCGGCGCCTTGACCGTTGTTATCGCCGTTGCCGCTGCCATTAGTGACGCTGCTGCTGGCGGAGTTATCGCCGACGAGGCTGGCGGTGATGGACAAGCTGCCGGCATTGTAGATGCCGCCCCCCTCTACAATGACGTTCCCCATAAGACCGTTGCCCGTGTCGTTGTCGCCCCGGCTGTCGCCCTGGCCGGCAGCGTTGGTGAGACTGAACGCGGCGGAGTTGCCCGTCACGGCGCTGTCGACAATCGTCGCGGTCCCCGCGTTGTAGATCGCGCCGCCTTCCAAGGTGTTTTGGGAAGCGCCCCGGCGTTGTCGACGGAGTTGCCGGACAGGGTGACCCGGTTGAGGTTGAGCGTGCCGCCGCTTTCGACGAAGATGGCCCCGCCCTGGAGCGTCGCGGCTGTCGGTCCCGAACCCCGGCCGTTCTTCAGGGACATATTGTCCAGGCTCAACGACGCCCCCGAAGCCACGTCAAAGAGGCGGAAAGCCGCAACGCCGGAGTTGGTGCTGCGCTGGATCGTGTGGCCGTTGCCGACAATAGTCAGATTGTCACCCGACGTGATGTAGGGGAGCCCGTTGGCGCCGTCATTGGTGTTGTCGGTTTCGTAGAGCGTGATGTCGGCGCCGAGAGTGATCGAGTGCGGGCCGCCCCTGGCGTTGGCGGTATCGATGGCCTCAATCAGTGCGGCTTGCGAGGTCACGCCTGAGAGCATCGTTCTGCCTTCGAGTTGTTCGAAGCGCAGCCGGCAGCGGATCGGCGTCCGCCTGTGCTGGCGCGCGCTGCCTCGCCAGGAGGTACACATTGCGGAAAAGAGAGTGCCGAACGAACTCCGCGTCGAAGAAGACATGAAGGCTCCTTTTCTGTGCAAGAAGGTTGCGGAATCCCTCTTTCCTGTACCCGTGTCGGGTTGCCATCCCCTGCTGCCGCCGACGCGGCGAGAGAAAAACAACCACAATTGAACCAGGGGATTTTAGCCCCCCGTCAGAATGAGTCAAGGTTCTTAGGCCGGCGAAGCTACTCAACCGGCAAATGCAGGGAGTTTCCCTAGCGTGACGTCAGTTTTCCCCTGTGACATACGCAAATGAAGCGAAGCTGCCGCTGGACTTCACCATGGTCGTCGCTAAAATTCTCCCGGAACAAACATTCGGCCCCAAAATTAGATGAATATGTAAAAATTCATTTGCAGCCATACGTTCCCGGTGGAATTGCTTTCGCTCCGACAGACAAGAAACGAATTTTCTGAAAGGAGACCTGTTATGAAGACTTCGAAGAACAAACTGATTGCGGTTTTGGTTTCCGTCGCGAGCCTGTTCGTTACGAGCATCGCGATGGCTGGTGGGAAAAATGGCAGTGGCGGCGGCAGCCGGGCCAACACACCGACGCAGGGACAATCTCAGAAATCGCAGTCCCAGCAGTCTCAGCAGTCGCAGTCGAAGCACCTCGACACGCAGCCAACGAATCAGAACTCCCAATCGCAGAATTGGAAAACCGGCAACTGCGGGCAATACCGCATCTTCCATATGGATTCGACGAACAGCGGAATCAATACGACACCGGCCCAGGGATTATTCCCGGGCGGGACAACAGGAACTAGCCCCACCGGTCCCACCACGGTTTTGAGGGGCGGAATCAATACGACACCGGCCCAGGGATTATTCCCGGGCGGGACAACAGGAACTAGCCCCACCGGTCCCACGAAGATTGGTGAGATCGGCGGAATCAATACGGCACCGGCACAAGGATTATTCCCGGGCGGGACAACAGGAACTAGCCCCGCCGGTCCCACGAAGATTGGTGAGATCGGCGGAATCAATAGGGCACCGGCACAAGGATTATTCCCGGGCGGGACAACAGGAACTAATCCCACTGGTCCCACGAAGATTGGTGAGATCGGCGGAATCAATACGAAACCGGCACAAGGATTATTCGGGGGTGGCGCGGGGACCGGCGGGGCAGGGACCGGTGGAACGGGGACCGGCGGAACGGGGACCGGTGGCACGGGGACCGGCGGCGCGGGGACCGGTGGAACGGGCACGGGCGGAACGGGCACGGGGATGCCGGGGCACCCGCACCCGGGCGGAGGCTATGCCGGCTCGAACGGCGGTACGTACACCGCATATCGAGTCGACGCCGACGCAGAGCCGGCTCTGCCGGCCAACGCGGCGCCGCCGGTGCTCGTGAGGATCATGAACCCGGCCGCTACCAATCTCCCGATCAGTTTCGTGATCAATGGCGAAGTCGTGCGATTGCAGGCGGGCGAAGCCGGCGAGTTCCGCATCGATGGAAGCGGATTGGTGAAGTTCGATCGCGGCGGCACATTCGGCGAGAGCAGCTACACGTTGAAGCCAGGCGATTATCGCTTCGAGCCGACCGCGAAGGGCTGGGAACTCTACGTAGAGAGCGCCGCTGCCGCACAGACGGGCGGACTGCCGCGCAACGCTTTGCCCGGCGAAGGGTCGAAATAATTCGATTGAGTTCGAACGTCGATTGGTTCCGGCGTTGACTGCCGGGTGGCGGGGGTTACCGCGGCCCGCAAGGCTGGCGATTTATTGGCGATTGCCCTGCGGAGAACGCTCGTTCTTTGGACGCGGCACTATTTCCGCTGCCGCCGCCACCGGTGGCCGAGCAGCCCGACGACCGCGACGCCCAGCAGGATGAAGGTGGAGGGCTCGGGCACCACCGTGAGGTCGATGAAGCCCGGATCGATGGTCGTGGACAATGAGTAAAGCTTGCCCGCCGGGGCCGTGGGAAGCTCGAAGTAGCTAAGCGTGGGCGTGCCGAAGTTGCCGCCGATCAGCCGGTAACCACCCTCAGCCGTCGGATCAACGCTGAAGGTGATCGCAGTGTCCGGCGCGAGGGTGAGCCCACCCGTGATCGTCAGCAGGTCGGCGTTGCTGCCGGGGGTGGTCAAGTCGAAGTTGAGCGTGGTCAGATTCGAGGCGGTAGTCAAGCTGCCGATGGTCAACTGTCCGATGGACCCGATGCCGCCGGGGGCGATTTCCGAAGCGACGGAACCGATCTGCACGCTGCCGGAGATCGAGCCGCCGCCGCTGCCGCTAGCCAGGGTGCCGCCGCTCAAGGTAACGATACCGTTGCCGGTGGCCGAGCCGTTGACGCCATTGGCGGCCACCAGCGTGCCGTCGTCGACGCTCGTGCCGCCGCTATAGAGGTTGGAACCGGCGAGGATCAGCACTCCGGCGGCTGTCTTGGTCAGACCGCCATTGCCGCTGATCGTGCCGGTGAAGCTCTGGGCGTTGGGATTGGCAAACGTCAGTCGGGCGTTGTTGGTGATATTGCCGGCCATGCAGCCGTTGTTGCTAACTCCATCGCCTAGTTGCAGCGTACCGGCGGTGATCGCGGTGCCGCCGCTGTAGGTGTTGCTGCCGATGAGGGTTGTCGTGCCGGTGCCCGCCTTCGTCAAGCTGCCGCTACCGCTGACGGCCGGCGCGAAGGTAACGCTGTCCGACCGATTGAAGATCAAAACGCCGTTGTCGGTGACGCCGCTGGTGCTGCCGATCGATCCCACGGTGCCGCCGCTTCCCAACTGCAGGGTGCCGGCGCTGATCGTGGTGGGTCCGGTATAGGTATTGCTGCCGGTGAGGACCACGGCGCCGGGCCCGCTCACGTTCAGGCTCGTGGCGCCCGTCATTGCAGGGGTAAAGGTGAGCGTTCCCCCCCCGCCGCCCAGATTGTAAGTGGTGCCGCTGGGCGTAAGTATGCCGCTGTAGGTGACGTTGCCAATGGCGCCCAAGCTGAGGCCGGCGTAGCTGCCCATGCTGATCGTCTCGGAGTCGCTGGTGGCAACCGGAGCCAAGGCGCCGGCGGAGGCGGGGGCGATCTTACCGCTATTGAGCCAGCCGTTAATGGTGCTGTAGGTCCCGGTCTGGGCCAGGGCCACGGTGGCGCCGCTCTGGATGGCGACGTTCCCGCTGCCGGAGGGAACCGTAGCATTCCCATTGAACTGGAGGATGCCGCTGGCCACGGTGGTGCCGCCGGTGTAGCTGTTGCTGCCGGTGAGGACCACGAATCCCGGTCCGCTGACGTCGAGGCTCCTGGCGCCCGTCATTGCACGGGTGAACGTGAGCGTCCCCCCGCCTCCGCCCAGATTGTAGGTGCTACCGCTGGGCGTGAGGGTGCCGCTGTAGGTAGCGCCGCCGGTGGCGCCCAGGCTGAGGCTGGCGTAGCCGCTCATGTTGATCGTCTCAGAATCGTTGCCAATCAGCGCCAAGGCGCCCGCGGAGGCCGAGGCGATCTTGCCGCTATTGAGCCAGCCGGTAACGGTGCTGTAGGTCCCGGCCTGGGCCAGGGCCACGGCGGCGCCGCTCTGGATGGTGACGTTCCCGCTGCCGGAGGGAGCCGCGGCATTTCCGTTGAATTGGAGGATGCCGCCGGCCACGGTGGTGCCGCCGGTGTAGCTGTTGGAGCCGGCCAGCACGAGCGTGCCGCTATCGGTCTTGGTGAGGCCGCCGGGCCCGGAAAGCGAGCCCGAGAGCGTCACGGTATAGCCGGCGGTATCGACCGTTGCGTTGCCGCCGCTGCCGGTAAGCGTCATCGGCAGATAGGTCAGGAACGTTCCACCGGCCTGGAGAGTTCCGCCGCCGAAGTTGAACGCCGCGGTCCCAGGCCCCTCGCTCAAGAACGGGGTGATTAGTGTTCCGCCGTTGAGGTTGTAGGTTCCGCTGCTGCCAGAGGCGTAAGCGAGAATGAGGCTGCTGGTCGAATTGGTGCCGCCGGACTGCGTGAAGTTTCCCACGCCGGAGTAGCCCACGTAGTCCATTGATGCGATCAACTGCCCGGAACCGCTAAGGTTGTAGGTTCCGCTGCTGCCGGCGTTGTTGCCGAGGTAGAGATAGGAGAAGAGCCCGTTGGTGCCGCCGGACTGCGTGAAGTTCCCCGTGCCGGAGTAGCCGACGTACACAACTCCGCTCAACTGTCCCGTCCCGCTGAGGCTGTAGGTTCCGCTGCTGCCGGAGGCGTAACCAAGGTAGACGCCGAGGAAAGTGTTATTGGTTCCGCCGGATTGTGTGAAGGTGCCCGTGCCGGAGTTGCCCACGTATTCACTCATTCCGAACAACTGCCCGGAACCGCTAAGGTTGTAGGTCCCGCTGCTGCCGGCGTTGTTGCCGAGGTAGAGATAGGTGAAGTAGATGCCGTTGGTGCCGCCGGACTGCGTGAAGACGCCCGTGCCGGAGTAGCCCACGTATTCAGCGTTCACCCGGAATAACTGCCCCGGACCGATGAGGTTGTAGGTCCCGCTGTCGCCGGCGTTGAAACCGAGATAGAGATTGCCGGAGAAGGCATTGGTGCCGCCGGATTGGGTGAACACTCCGCTGCCGTCATTGCCAACATATTGGGTGTTCACGGCAAGCGATCCGCCGCTGAGGCCGGAGGCAGGATCGTTTACGGTCAGGGTCCCGGTCCCCAAGGCGACGGCGCCGGTGCCGGAGAGCATCAGTCCGTTGTTGAGGTTGATGAAGCCGCCTGCGGTCGCGGTAATGGTTCCTTGGCAGTTGACCGGATCATTGATCGAGCCCCAGCCACCAAAACCCTGTCCTGCCGGCACGGCGAGCGGGGTTCCCGCCGTATGCGGGGCCAAACCCAAGGAAGTGCAATTAGCAAAGGCGGTCGATGGATCGAATCCCGCGGGCACGATCAGCAGCGAGTTGGCATCCATGCTCACCGAGGTCGCCCCGAGGTTCTGCCACGTGCCCGTGGTGAGGTCGAGGATGCAACTGGCGCCGCTCAGTACCCCCGGGGCATTGCCGCCGTCGAAGATTCCAGAGTTGAATACGCCGCCGTTGATTTGGAGCACACCGCCGCCCAGTTGACACCGGCTGCCGTTGGCAATAGAGAGGCACGCGACCGAGTTTGTGCCGCCGGTCTGCGTGAACAGTCCTGTTGCAGCAGCGCCGATATTCTCGCCGTAGGCGGAAATTGATCCGCCGCTGATGCCGGAGGAGGTGTCGTTGATGGTCAGGGTTCCGGTGCCCAAGGTGACAGCGCCGGCGCCGGAGAGCACGAGTCCGTTGTTAAGATTGAGGAAGCTGCCCGAGACGGCGGCGATCGTTCCCTGGCAACTCACCGGATCGTTGATCGAGCCCCACCAGGTGTAGCTCGCCCCCGCCGGCACGTTGAGCGTGCTCCCCGCCGTATGGGTGATCCCCGAGGGACTGTAAGTGCCGAAGCCTGTGGATGGGTTGAACCCGGAGGGCACGATCAGCAGTCGCGTTTGCGCCCATGCTCACGGACAGGGATGCAAGGTTCTGCCACGTGCCGGCGGTGAGATCGACCAGGCCATTGGCGCTCAGCGTGCCGGGACCGTTGCTGGCGTCGAAGACCCCTGCGTTGATAATGCCGCCGTTGATCTGGAGTGTGCCGCCACTGAGCTGATAGCGGCCGCTGCTGCCGATGGAGAGACACCTGACCGAGTTTGTGCCGCCGGTCTGCTGGAAAAGCGCCGTGGCGGACGAGCTGTAACCGACGTATTCGTTTGGGGCCGACAACAGGCCGGAACCGCTGAGGCTGTAGGTCCCGCTGCTGCCGGCGCTGTAGCCGAGGTAAAGAGCGCCGGGGATGGTGTTGGTGCCGCCGGACTGCGTGAAGTTCCCCGTGCCGGAGTAAGCCACGTACTCAATCGGTATGGAAAGCAGGCCGGAGCCGCTGAGGCGATAGGTACCACGGCCGCGGGCGGTGTAGCCGAGGTAGAGACCGTTGGAGGAGGTCGTGTTGGTGCCGCCGGACTGCGTGAAATTTCCCACGCCCTGCCCCCCGACATATTCCCAGCCGAATTCCGTTCCGGTTACTGATAACTGGCCGCCGCTGAGGTTGTAGGTCCCGCTGCCGCCGGGGGAGACGCCGAGTTCGAGACCGTCAGAGAGGGCGTTGGTCCCGCCGGACTGCGTGAAGTTCCCAGTGCCGGAGGAGCCCACATACTCCCCGGCCTGTGCGGTCAGCAGGCCGGAACTGCTCAGGCTGTAGGTCCCGCTGCTGCCGGCGTTGGGGCCGAGTTGAAGCTGGCCGGAGACGTTGGTCCCGCCGGATTGGGTGAAGTTCCCCGTGCCGGAGGAGCCGACGGTGACTTCCTCTGCGGACAACAGGCCGGAACCGCTGAGGCTGTAGGTTCCGTTGCTCCCGGCGTTGTTGCCGACGTAGAGGTAGCTGCTGAGGGTGTTGGTGCCGCCGGATTGGGTGAAACTCCCCGTGCCGGACCAGCCTACGTATTCCGTGTTTGCGGACAACAGTCCGGAACCGCTCAGGCTGTAGGTCCCGCTGCTGCCGGCGTTGCCGCCCAGGCAAAGCTCGGTCGACGCGAAAAAGTTCATGGTGTTCGTCCCGCCGGTTTGCGTGAACGTCCCCGTTCCGGAGTAGCCCACGTACTCACCATCCAGCGTGGATAACTGCCCCGTGCCGCTAAGGCTATAGGTCCCGTTGCCGCCGGAGTTGTAGCCGACGTAGAGATAGCCGCCGGTGTTCGTGCCGCCGGACTGTGCGAAGTTTCCCGTGCCGGAGTAGCCGAGATAGTCGCTGCCACTGACTCCGAGGCTGCCGCCGGTCATTTGAACAGATCCGCTCCCCGCGCTGTTGCCAAGCGAAAGCGTACTACAGACATCCCCGGTGGTGGTGATGGTTGCCGTCCCGCCGTTGAAGATTTCGGCGTTGCTGGTGGAGGTCGGCACGGCGTTGCCGCTCCAGTTCGTCGGTATCGACCAGTCGCCGGTCGTCGTCAACGTCCAGGTGACGTTGGCCCGGGCCGGCGGCGAAGACAAGAGCAGAATCGCCGCCGCGGCAAGGCCCAAGAGCCCCGCGCCCGACGATTGTCGGGCGCAGCGAGACAGGCTCACGCAGGTGAACGCACGCATCGGGTTTTCTCCTAACTGAACGTCAACGGCCTCATCTCATGCGGCTCGGGCGTCGGGGGAAAAATCTCCGCCACGCAGCAGCGGGGGAGATTGGCTCCAGCAGCCGGGCCAAGGTCAAGATGAGAGCGCGCCGAAAAGCCCTGCGGGCGTCGTCCGCCCGCCGCGCTCCCTGTTACGGAACCAAACGCTGCCTCCGGGCGAGAATGCCCGTGGTTTCCAAGGGATAGTAGATACCCCCCTAACTTAGCAGTTCGCTACCGCGCCGTCAAGCATTTCGCGCAACCGAGGTTTGCAAAAGCCAACAGCGAGATCTTGCTCCGGCCGGGCGGACGTCAGCGCGCACGACTTGCAGAGATTCAACCGCAGCGGGAATGAAAGGGGAAGGTCAGGGGATGATCCAAGGAAGGATTGGCAAGAATTCCCAAGGTGTGGTTCCCGCGCTGCGCAGCCCGTCCAGATGAGAAAGCCAAGCAGGCCGAGCAACAGAAGTCGACATTTGCCAGTGGCGGTCATGGTGGTGAATTCACATTGGAACAATCGGGTCATGGTCCATGGCACCGCCCGTTGAAACGTGCACGCAGACGTTCTCGACGCAAGACACGATTCCAAAACCGGGGCGTTGCGGGTATCATGCCGGCATCGGGCTGGTTTCTATTGCGGAAAGTCGGAAATTTGTAGGGTGGGTCGAGCGCAGCGAGCCCCACCATTAGTTTAACGCGGATTTCGGTGGGGCTCGCTGCGCTCGACCCACCCTACAAATTCTTCCGCAACGGAAGTGAATTGGGACGCGCGGGCGGCATACCGAGGAGGAGTTGATGGAATCGAAGGCCCACGTTTGGCAATCCGAAGAACTGGCTAAGCTGTTCCTGGAGGACGTTCGCGGGGCACTCCCCCTGGCCACCGAGCAGATCGACGTGCTGCTGCGCGTGGCTGGCGCCATGCTGCCCGGCGTCGAGCGGCTGCTGGACCTGGGCTGCGGCGACGGCATCCTGGGCCGGGCGGTGCTCAAGGCGTATCCCGGCGCAGCGGCCGTCTTTGTCGATTTCTCCCAGCCGATGATGGACGCCGCCCGCAAGGCGGCGGCCGCCGAAGGATGCCGGGCCGTGTTCCTGCTCGAAGATTTCGGCCTCAAGTCCTGGGCGGACGCGGTGCGAGGCCACGGCCCCTTCGACCTGATCGTATCCGGCTTGGCGATTCACCACCAAGGGGACGATCGAAAACGGGAAATCTACCAGGAAGTCTTCAACCTGCTGCGGCCCGGCGGGCTGTTCCTCAATTTGGAGCACGTCGCCTCGGCGGCGGCCGCCCACGAGGCATTCGACGGCCTGTTGGTCGATTCGCTCTGGTCGTACCATCAGCGGCGCGGCGGCGCCAAGACCCGCCAGGAGGTGGCCCGGGAATATTACTTTCGCCGCGACAAGGAGGCGAACATCCTGGCCCCGCTGGATGTGCAATGCCGCTGGCTGAAAGAAATCGGGTTTGTGGACGTGGACTGCTTTTTCAAGCTCTTCGAGGTGGCGTTGTTCGGCGGCAAGAGGCCGTAGGCCGGAATGAATAGTTCCCCTCTCCCTCCGGGAGATGGGGGTCTTGGACCGGCAGTTGGCAAGATTTCGGTTACAATAGATTCTTGGCTTCAGCAAAGCCTTCGCAGCGGGTCGCTTCTCTTTTCTAGGAGGGCCGAACATGAAATTCCGTGTCTCGACCACGGTTGTCTTGGCGATGGTTCTCGGACTGGCCGGTTGCGGGCGGCGCCAGCCGCCGCCAGCGACGCCCTTGCAGTCCTCGCCGCCGGCAGCAACCCGCGCCGCAGTGCCGCCTTCGGCTGCCGCGCCGAAGCGGGTCATTGGTCCGGCGGTCGCCGGCATGTTCTATCCGCGCAGTGAAGAGGATCTCACCGCCATGGTCGACAAGCTGCTGGCCGAGGCGAAGCCGCAGCGAATCGAGCATCTCCCGCGGCCTGGTGTGTCCTCATGCCGGCTATCCCTTCTCCGGCAAGACGGCGGCCATCGGACTGAAGCAAGCGGCGGGCCGGGGCTTTCGCAGCGTGATTATCCTCGGGCCCAGTCATTACGCCCTTTTCGAGGGTGCAGCCCTGCCGGCGGCCGACGCCATGGACACGCCCTTGGGCCTGGTCCGCCTCTCCCCAATGGTCGCCGAACTGGCCAAGAAGAAACCCTTCGCGGTCAATCCGCCCTGCCGGGTCCAGCGGCCCGAGTGGTGGTCGCAATCGCCGCAGCGGGAGTTGCCGGCGTTCGGCGAGGATACGCCGTTTAGCTGGGAACATTCCGTCGAAGTCGAATTGCCCTTCCTGCAACGCGTGTTGGGCGATTTCCGCGTGACGCCCGTGGTGCTGGGGCAGGTGGATCCCGAAGCAGTCGGCGAGGCCCTGCTGCCGCTGCTGGACGACGAAACCTTGCTGGTGGCAAGCTCCGACCTGACCCACTTCCTGACCGACGACCGGGCCCGCGCGATCGACGCCGTCACGACCAGGATCATCTGCTCGCTCAGCGCCAAAGGGCTGCAGGCGGAAGATCGAGAGGCACAGGCGTCGGCCGGATCGTCGGTGGCCTGCGGGAAACTTCCCATCCTGGCCCTGATGCACGTCGCCCGGGCCAAGGGCTGGAAGGCCAGGCTCCTGGACTACAGCAACAGCAGCGACAGCACGGGCGACAAGTCCCGCGTGGTCGGCTACTCGGCCATTGCCTTTTACGGGCCCGCGGCAGCCGACGCCGCCGGCGGCAAGGCCGAGGCGTCTGCCGTGGCGAGGCCCGACGAGTTTTCCGCCCCGCAGCGCAACGTGCTGCTGGAATTGGCGCGGAAGTCGGCCGCTGCGGCCGCGGCCGCCGAGACGCCGCCGAGCTTGCCCGCCGGATTGGCCGCGGGGAAACTGGCGGAGGTGCGGGCGGTTTTTGTCACGCTCACCAAGAACGGCGAGCTGCGCGGCTGCATCGGCACCATCCTTCCGCGCGAGCCGCTCGACCAGGCGGTCATCCACGCCGCCCGCAGCGCGGCGGTCGAAGACCCGCGCTTCCCGGCCGTGCGGCCCGCCGAGTTGAAGGACATCAAGATCGAGATCAGCGTGCTCACCGTGCCGCGGCGGCTGGAGTGCAAGTCGGCCGGCGAGGTGCTCTCGGCGTTGCGTCCCGGCATCGACGGCGTGGTGCTGAGCGTGGACGGTAGCCAGTCCACCTTTCTGCCCCAGGTGTGGGAGCAACTGCCCGACAAGGAAGACTTTCTCGATCATCTTGCCCGCAAGGCCGGGCTGCCGGCGTCAGCCTGGAAGAGCGACCAGGCCGTCTTCGAGGTCTACCAGGTCGAGGCGTTCAAGGAGTCGCCGCCGTGACGCGGGTCCTTTGGCTGGCCGTCGGCTGCCTGGGCCTGTCGGCGATGCTGGCCCAGTTGACGCTGATGCGCGAGTTGCTCTGCGCCTTTTCCGGCAACGAGCTGGTTTTCGGCATCGTGCTGGGCAACTGGATGTTGTTGACCGGCATCGGCTCGGCCCTGGGCCGGCGGGCGGCAAGTCTGAAATCGCCGCTGGCGGCCCTGGTCGCCGTCCAGGTGCTGCTGGCCGTGTTGCCCATCGTCGATGTCTTCGTGCTGCGGACCTTGCGCAACGTGGTCTTCGTACGCGGGGTCGAGATCGGCGTGACCGACAGCGTGGTCTGCTGCTTCGTCATCCTCGCCCCCTATTGCCTCGCCGTCGGCTACGGCCTGACGCTGGCCTCCTTGATCCTCGCTTCGGAAAAGGATGCGGCGGGCATCGGGCGCGTCTATTTCCTCGACAATGCCGGCATGGTGGTCGGCGGAGCATTGTTCACCTTCGCCTTGGTCCAGTGGCTCGATCATTTCGCCATCCTCTACTTCTCGGCCTTGCTCAATCTGCTACTGGCCGGCGTGGTGGCAAGCCGCTGCTGCGGCCGGGCGGCGCGGATCGCAGTCTGGTCGGCCGCCGCGGCGGTCGTCGCCTTGGCCGCCGGGGTCAATCTCGATGCGCTGTCCACCGCCGCGGAGTTCGCCCCGCAGCACGTCGCCTGCCGCGCCTGCTCCCCCTACGGCAGGCTCATCGTGACCGAGTCCGCCGGCCAGTACAACTTCATGGAAAACGGCGTGGCGTTGTTTTCCAGCAATGACGTGCAGCGCGTCGAGGAATCGGTCCACTTCGCCCTGGCGCAGCGTCCTCGGGCGCGGCGGGTGCTGCTCGTCTCCGGCGGCGCCTCCGGGACCGCCCGCGAAGTGCTCAAGTACGGCGTCGCGGCGGTGGACTACGTGGAACTCGATCCGGAGATCCTGGCCGCGGCCGGGAAATTTCTGCCCGAAAACCTCCGCGACCCGCGCATCCATCCGATCAACGCCGACGGCCGGCGCTACGTCAAAGAGACCCCGGCGCGTTACGACGTTGTCATCCTCGACGTGCCCGATCCCTCGACGTCGCAACTGAATCGCTTCTACACGCGGGAATTTTTCGCCGAGGTGCACCGCATCCTGGTTCCCGGCGGGGTGCTGGCCCTTTCCCTGGGCCACTACGAGGGCTACCTGGGCCAGGCCATGGCCGGCGTGCTGGCCGTCGCCCATCGGACGCTGAATGAAGTCTATGCCAACGTGTTGATCGTGCCGGGGGAGGAAAAGGTCCATTTTCTCGCCTCCGACGCCGCGCTGACGGCCGACATTGCGGGACGGATCCGCCGGGCGGGCGTGTCCACGCGCTGGGTCGTCCCCTCCAACATCGAGGCCATGCTGAAGCCCGACCGGCTGGCCGAGATCGATCGGGCCCTGGACGCCGACGCGCCGGTGAACGAAGATTTCAATCCGCTCTTGTATTACTACCACTTGCGCTATTGGATGAGCCAGTTCAAGGTCCGTTTCGGGTTTCTCGAGGGCACGCTGGTGGCGCTGCTGGCGATCTACCTGGTGCGCATCCGGCCGGTGCCGCTGGCCATCTTCACGGCGGGATTTGCCGCCTCGGCCCTGGAGGTCGTCCTGCTGCTGGCATTCCAAGTCCTCTGCGGCAGCATCTATCGTCAAGTGGGGCTGATCGTGACGATGTTCATGCTGGGGCTGGGCGTGGGGTCGTACTCGATGGGCCGGATGTTGACCCGGCGGCGGCGGAGCGACCTGGTCCGGCTGTCGGTCTTGTTGGCCGCCTACGCCGCCTGCCTGCCGCCGGCCGTGCTGGGACTGGGGCGGTTGGGCGGAGGATTGGGGCCGGCGGCCGCGGAAGTGGCCATCCCGCTGCTGACCTTGTTGCTGGCCGTCCTGGTGGGGATGTCATTTCCGTTGGCCGCGAAATTGGATTTCTGCAACGTGACCGCCACGGCCGCCAGGCTGTACACGGCCGACTATGTCGGCGCCGCCCTGGGGGCGTTGCTGGTGAGCACGTGGCTCATCCCGCTGCTGGGTGTGGCGGCGGTTTGCTGGCTCACGGCCGGGCTGTGTGTGCTCAGCGGCGTCGTGCTGGCGGCAAGCGGGTAAAGAGTTTTTGTTTCGGGGGGGCGGAAAGGTGTAGGGTGGGTCGAGCGCAGCGAGCCCCACCAAAATCCGCGGAAAGCCGATGGTGGGGCTCGCTGCGCTCGACCCACCCTACAGATGCCTCCGCAGCGGGAATCAAGGATCAAGCGACGATGGCCAGAAAACGGACCTGGAACTATTACCTCATCAAGACCGCCCGGTTGAGCGGTTGGCTGCTGCTGCCGCTTCTGGTAATATATATAGGTACAGGTTTCGCGCTGTGCGGCATGTTTGGCTTCAGCCAACTCATCGACATGCAGACGGCGTTGGAAATTCACCGAGTCTTCGATTGGCCGCTGGTGATCGCCTTTCTGGTGCACGCTTCGATCAGCACGTATTTCGCCATGAGGAGGTGGAGATGGATCAAGAGAAGGACCCGCTAATAAAGGCAAGCGAGGCGGCGGAAATCGGCGTCCCGGCTTCCCCGCTGTCCTTTTCCCGGCGGAAGCTGTTGCAATACGGCGCCGGCACGCTGGCCTGCGCCACCTGCGGCGGCACGCTGGTCTATTACTTCACCACCCGGGTGCAGGCCGCCACCGCCTCGGAAGTCTTCAAGAACGACGCCCCCCGCGGACGGCTCTGGCAGCAGTGGCAGGAGCGCGGCTGGGTCAAGGAGGCCGCCCACTACCTGAAACTCGGCGCCAACATCCAGTGCAAACTTTGCCCCAACGAGTGCCTGCTGGAGCCGGAAGACCGCGGCCGCTGCCGCAATCGGGTGCACAAGGACGGCCGTCTCTATACGCTGGCCTACGGCAATCCCTGCACGTTCCACGTCGATCCCGTCGAGAAGAAGCCGCTCTTCCATTTCTTCCCCGGCACGAGCATTTTTTCGATGGCGGCCACGGGGTGCGGTTTTCGCTGCCTGAACTGCCAGAATTGGGACCTCTCGCAGCGGAAACCGGAAGAGATGAAGGACCCCCGCGGCGAAGCGCTCCGCATCGACGCCCGCAGCATGGGCAGCCTCAGCCGCAGCGACATGGAGCGCTGGAGCATGTTTCCCGAGGACGTCGTCAGCGTGACCCAGTACCTGGGCTGCCCCTCGGTCGCCTACACCTATTCCGAGCCCATGGCGTGGTTCGAGTACATGCTGGCCACGGCCAAGGCGGTCCGCACGGCGAAACTCAAAAACGTCGTCGTCACCTGCGGCTACGTCCAACGGGAGCCGCTGGTCGAGTTGTGCCAGTTCGCCGACGCCTTCCACGTCGACCTCAAGGGGTTCAGCGACGCGATTTACGCGAAGCTCAACTCGGGCAAACTGGCGCCGATCCTGGCGACCATCGAAACCCTGCGGCGACAGCAGGTCTGGTTCGAGGTGATCAACCTCGTGGTGCCCACCTACACCGACCAGCCGGAGTCGATCCGCCGCATGAGCCGCTGGCTGGTGGAGCACGCGGGGCCCGATTGTCCGCTGCACTTTTCCCGCTTTCAGCCGGCGCACAAGCTGACGCACCTGCCTCCCACGCCAGTGGAGATCCTGTTGGAGGCCCGCCAGATCGCCCGCGACGCCGGCTTGCACTATGTCTACCTGGGGAACTGCCCCGAGGTGCCCGACGCCGAGACCACCTTCTGCCCCGGTTGCAAGAGGCCGGTGCTGGAGCGCGACATTTTCAGCGTGCGGTCGATGAACCTCAAGGACGGCAAGTGCGGGGCCTGCGGCACGGCCATCGCCGGCATCTGGTCCTAGTGCGGACCTTGCGGCGCAGCGGTTCGGTGACGAGTAACCGTTCGCGGCCCCGTTTTGACAGTTATAACACTAGCCCGAAGCGCAAGCGAGGGTGCATTATGCCACGGTCTGCCGTCGTTCCCCCTCGCTTGCGCTTCGGGCTAGTGTCATGCTGGGAGCGGTTCCGTGACGGCCCCCGTTGACGGCCGACCAGAACCGTCTGTAAACTGGAGGCAGCGGGCGGAATGGTTGCGGACGCTCGGGCACTGTGCCTCACGACCCGCCGCGCCTGGATTGGCAGAAGGAGGTTTGGCCCATGTTCCGGCAAGCAGGGACAGTCGCGTTGGTGGTCCTCACGGCACTCGGCAGTCTTACCGCGGCAGCCGCCCAGCAGTCCACCACCCAGGATTCCAAGCAGGCGGACGCCCAGACGACAAGCCCGGCGAAGGAAGTGGCGGTCGACTTGGGCGGCGGGGTAAACCTGGACCTGGTGTTGATTTCCGCCGGTTCCTTCACCATGGGCTCGACCCGTGCGGACAAGTACGCTATCGGTGACGAGAGGCCCTCGCACCGGGTTCAGATCAGCAAGCCTTTCTACCTGGGCAAGTATCTGGTGACGCAGCAGCAGTGGAAAGCCGTCATGGGCAACAACCCCAGCCAGTTCCAGGGTCTAACCAACCCGGTGGACAACGTTAGTTGGAACGACTGCCAGAAGTTCCTGAAAACGCTCAACGGCAAGGTCGGCGGCGGCAGCTTCTCGCTGCCCACCGAGGCGCAGTGGGAATATGCCTGCCGGGCGGGGAGCACGACCCGCTACTGCTTTGGGGACAAGGAATCGCAACTGGGCGACTATGCCTGGTACGAGGACAACAACGGCAACAAGACGCACCCGGTGGGCCAGAAAAAGCCGAACGCCTGGGGGCTGTACGACATGCACGGCAACGTCTGGGAGTGGTGCGCCGACTGGTTCGACGACGAGTACCTACGCCCATTCGCCGGCGGCCGATCCGGCGGGGCCGGCCACCGGCACGTACCGCGTGCTCCGCGGCGGCAGTTGGATCCTCGGCGGCTGGTACTGCCGGTCGGCGTACCGCTACTCCGGCAGGCCCGAGGACGGTTTCGCTGACCTGGGCTTGCGCGTCGTGCGAGTTCCGCCGGACAAGTGAGGCGGGGCGAGCACGGGCGCTCGCCCGGTCTGCGGCGGGGACAGGGGGTTGTGAAAGCCTTTACCAGCCTAATTTAGGAAGCCGAGCGCTGTGAGGAGTTGTGCATGAACCAGCCAGCGAAGATTCGACTCTTGATCGCCGACGACCATGAACTGCTCCGCAGCGGCGTCCAGGCCACGCTGGCCGGCACGGAGATCAAGCTCGTCGCCGGGGTGGCCAGCGGGCCCACGGCCGTCAAGTACGCCTTGGAACACGAACTGGATGTGGTGCTCCTGGACGTCCGCATGCCGGACGGCGACGGCTTGACCGCCCTGGGCCACATGAAGCTGGGCAAACCGGACCTGCCCGTCCTGATGTTCTCCGCCTACGATCATCCCACCTATGTGGCCCGTGCCGTTGCCCTGGGAGCCAGCGGCTATCTGTTGAAGAATTGCAGCCGGGACGAGTTGCTCAGTGCCATCCGCAAGGCAGCCGCGGGCGAAAACATCTTCACCCGCCTCGAGCTTCGTCGCACGGCCGGGGCCCTGGCCACTCCACGGCTGGCCGCCGACGTGGAAGCCCCTTTGACCAAACGTGAGGGCGACGTGCTGCGGCAAATGGCCCAGGGACTGACGAACCAGCAAATCGCCGAGGTGCTCCACATCCGCTATGAGACCGTCAAGGAGCACGTCCAGCACGTCCTCGGCAAGATCGGCGTCAACGATCGGACGCAAGCGGCGGTCTGGGCCATACGCAACGGACTTGCCTGAATTCCAGAGCATTATTTTATTTTCCACTGCGCCTGGAGCGCCTCTGCGCGAGCCTTGTCTACGGCGGCGGCGCGGCGGCGCCTCGCGAACGATCGATGCCACTGTTGGGTTCTATAACCCCCCGCCCCCATTTGTTTGACAGCCCTGGAGTTATTTGCTAGACTGGGAAGGCAACCTCTTCTCCATGCACCCACGGGCCAATTGGCCCGGAGGCAGCGTTTGGTTCCGTAATAGAGAACGCGGCGGGCGTGCGACGCCCGCAGAGCGATTCGCGCGCTCTCGTCTTGACCTTGGTCCGGCTGCCGGAGCCAATCTCCCCCGCTTCTGTGTGGCGGAGTTTTTCCAGCGACGCCACCGGGCCGCATGAGACGAGGCCGTCGACGTTCGGCTTGGAGAAGACGGGGCGAAACGACTGGGGATTGTTTCGATTTTCACGTAGCGGAAATGTGACCGGGTACCCCCTGGGTGCCTTGAAGCCACTGGAGAAAACCCGATGTGTGCAGCCACCTCCTATAACCCTTCTGGTTCCGTTCGACCATCATCTGTCGTCCGGCTCTTGGGCCTTGCCGCGGCGGGGCTTTTGCTCTTGTCGGCGCCGACGGCGCAGGCGACGACGTATTATTGGACCACCAGCACCGGCGGCATTTACGGGGGCAGCGGCACCTGGTCGACTTCGAGCGCCGATTGGAACACCTCCACAGCCGGTGGTTCCTCGAATTCATCCTGGACGAACTCCGCCACCAACAGCGTCGATTTCTATGCCAACTCCCCCGCCGGCGGTTCCACCATTACCGTCAGCGGCTCGGTGGTGGTCGACAACATCACCTTCGCCGGCAGCGGTTACACCCTCACCGGCGGCTCGCTGGGCCTGCAAAGCAACAGTGTCATCACCGCGAACCAGAACGCCACCATCGCCTCGGACATCAGCAGCGGCGCGGTCACCTCGGCCGGCGCCGCCACCCTGATCCTCACCGGCAACAACGGCTACACCGGCGCGACGACCATCAGCGGCGGCACCCTGCAGTTGGGAATTGGCGGCACGACGGGATCGGTCGGCAGCAGCAGCATCAGCGACAGCGGCGTCCTGGCCATCAATCACTCGGGCAGCTTCACCATCGCAGTCCCCATCACCGGCACGGGCAGCCTGGTTCAGGCGGGCACCAATACCACCAGCAACACGTTGATCCTCACCGGCAACGACACCTACACCGGCACAACGACCATCAGCGCCGGCACCCTGCAGTTGGGGCAAGGGCTCGCAGCAGGCGCGATCACCGGCGGCGGCAACGTCACCGACAACGGCGTCCTGATCTTTTATAGTTCGGGCAACAAGACCTTCACGTCCGCCATCAGCGGCAGCGGCGGCCTGATTCAAAAGGATGGCGACCTGATTTTCACGGCCAACAACACCTACACCGGCACCACGACCGTCACCGCCGGCACGTTGCAACTGAACAACAACGACTCGGGCAGCACCGTGTACGTCAACACCAACAACGGCCTGGCCTTCGGCGTTACCGCCCTGACGATCGGCGGCCTGGCAGGCGGCGGCATGGTGAACCTCGCCACCACGGGGACGTCGCCGTCGCCGGTGACCCTCTCCGTCGACGGCAATAATTCCATCGCCACCTATTCCGGGGTTCTCAGCGGCGGCGGCGGCCTGACCCAGGCGGGCACCGGCACCCAGATCCTCACCGGCGCCAACACCTACACCGGCGCGACGACCATCAGCGCCGGCACTCTGCAGTTGGGAAGCGGCGGCACGGCCGGATCGATCGGCAGCACCAGCAGCATCAGCGACAACAGCGTCCTGGCCTTTGATTTTTCCAGCAACGCGACCTTCTCGCAGGCCGTCACCGGGAGCGGCAGCCTGGTTCAGATGGGCGCCGGCGGCCTGATCCTCACCGGCGCCAACGCCTACAGCGGCGGCGCCACGGTGAAGGCCGGCGACCTTCAATTCAGCGGAAATAGCGCCGTTCCCAGCAGCGGGACCATCACCATCAACAATGGAGGCGCGCTGGTTCTGGCCTCGACCGGGACCTACAGCACGGTGGACGGTTGGCTCGGCAGCCACAAGATCGCGCCCGCTTCCGCGGGGGCGTTGGCGCTGCTTGCCAACGACTCCGAGTTGATCAGCATGGCCGGTTACCCCAGCTTGAGCCTGGGGGCCAGCGGCAACGTCACGTTCAACGGCACCCTCACGCCCGCCGGCACCACCTATAACCTGGGCGGGGGCGGCGGCACGCTCACGTTCACCCCAACGATCACGGGCGTCGCGAGTCTCAATGTCAGCGGGCCGGGCAACGTGGTCCTCGCCGGCGCCGAGAGCTATAGCGGACCGACCACGGTCAGCGGCGGCACGCTGGCGGGCGGCACGGTGGGCAGCGGGCTGCCCGGCAGCTTGTCGGCCGCTTCTCCGCTGACGGTTGCCAGCGGCGCGAGCCTCGACCTGGCCGGCCTCGCGCAGACCATCCTCTCGCTGTCCGGCGGGGGCACGGTCATCAACCGCGGCGGCGCGACTACCCTCACCCTCGTGCCGGCCGGGGGCTCCACGACCTTCAGCGGCGTGATCCAGAGCAGCACCGGTCAGACCTCCTTGACTCTCGACGGCGCCGGCACGGAAATCCTCACCGGCAGCAACACCTATAGCGGCCTGACCACGATCGCCGCCGGCACGTTGCAGTTGGGAAGCGGCGGCGCCACCGGCTCGATCGGCAGCACCAGCGGCGTCACCGACAACGGCCTCCTGTCCTTTGATAATTCGGGAACCACTTCCTTCGGGCCGACCAACGGCATCAGCGGCAGCGGCAGCCTGATTCAAAACGCCGGCACCCTGATCCTCAACAGCGCCAACACCTACAGCGGCACGACGGCCCTCAGCGGCGGCACGTTGGAACTTAACAACACCAAGGCCGCACAAGACAGCGCTTTGACCCTCAGCGGCGGCAGCCTCACCTTCGGCGTTAGCTCCATGACCATCGGCGGCCTGGGAGGCAGCGTCAATGTGGCGCTGGCCACCACCGGCGGATCGCCGCTGGCCTTGACCGTCAGCGGCAACAGTTCCCCCGCGACGTATTCCGGGATACTCAGTGGCGGCGGCAGCTTGACCCTCGCGGGCACCTCCGACTTGACCCTCACCGGCAGCAACACCTACACCGGCGGGACGACCATCAACAGCGGCGACACGCTGCAGTTGGGAAGCGGCGGCACCACCGGCTCGATCAACAGCAGCAGCCTCATCGCCGACAACGGCGTCCTGGACTTCGATCTCTCCGGCAGCACAACCTTCGCGTCCGCCATCAGCGGTACCGGGGGCGTGACTCAAATGTCGCTCGGCGTGCTACGGCTGAGCAGCATCGGCAACACCTATAGCGGTCCGACGAGCGTCAGCAGCGGCACCATCGTTGGCGGGGATCTATCGAGCAGCACTTCCGTGCAGGTCGCCAGCGGCGCGGTTTTTGACCTCGACGGCGTGCCGCAAACCGTTGGGTCGCTGTCCAATCTCAACGGCAGCAGCGGCACAGTGACCAGCAGCGTTGCCGGCCTGACCACCCTCACCCTGGCGCCCCCCGGCGGCTCGACGACCTTCGGCGGCGTCATCCAGAATGGCCACGGCACGGTCGCCCTGGTGATGAGCGGCAGCGGGACCCAGGTCCTCGCCGGCAACAATACCTACAGCGGCGGCACCACCGTCCAAGGCGGCGTGCTCTCCGTGAGCAACGATTATAACCTGGGCGCCACCGCCGGCGCCTTGACGCTCTCCGGCGGCACCTTCCAGGCAAGCCCCAGCTTCACGCTCAATTCCTCGCGGCCCGTCAGCGTCGGGGCCGCCACCATCAGCGTGCCCAGCGGGACCCTGATCTACGCAGGCGCTATCGCCAACGCGGGAGCTACGCCCGGCACCCTGACCAAGACCGGCTCGGGCGTGCTCCAACTCGACGGCGCCAACACCTACAGCGGCGCCACCGCCGTGGCGCTGGGCACCTTGGCAGGCGCCGGCACCGTGGCCAACACGGTCACGGTCAACGCCGGGGCGCACATCGCCCCAGGCGACAATACCTCCGGCAACTTCGGCGGCGTCGGCACCTTGACCCTTGGCGGCCTGACCCTCAACACCAACGCCCAGATTGACCTGGACCTCGGCACCACGAGCGACCTGTTGGCGGTCAGCGGCGTCCTGACGGTCGGCAACGCCTTTGTCAACATCCAGAACTCCGGCGGCCTGACGAGCGGCACGTATGAGGTCATGAGTTACGGCAGCCTGGTGGGCAATGCAAGCGCCCTGTTGGCCAACAACCTGCCCGCAGGGTTTTCCGGCGTTTTCTTCAACAACGCCAGCAAGGACCAGATCGATGTGGACCTCTACGGCGGGACGAAGGCCTGGACCGGCAGCCACAGCTCGTCCTGGGACGCCACAACGTCGAACTGGAGCTTGAGCCTCAGTGCGACGACCTTCAGCAACGGGGACCCGATCATCTTCACCGACGGCGCCAGCACGGGCAGCGTGAGCCTGGCCGGCACGGTTTCGCCGTTCATCTGCGTGGTCAACAACAACACGCTGCCGTACAACTTCTCCGGCAATGGCAGCATTGCCGGCAGCGTGACGCTCACCAAGGAGAACAGCGGCACGCTGGCCGTCGCCATGACGGGCAACACCTATAGCGGCGGCACCAACCTTGCTAGCGGCGTGTTGCAGATCGGCGCCAGCAGCGTGATTGCCGGCGGCACGCTGGCATCCGGGCCCTTAGGCGTCGGCACGCTAAACATTTTCGGCGGCACCTTGCAGGATGGTGGCGCCGGCTACACCCTGGCCAACGCCGTGGACATCAGCGGCAACGTGACCCTTGGCAGCGCCGGCGTGGGCGGCCTGACCCTCGGCCCGCAGGGGCTCTCGACGCCCAACACGGTGACCCTCACCGGTTCTCCGACGCTCTACGTGACCGCGCCGACGACCATTGCCGACCCGATCACCGGCGCCTTGGTCAAGGACGGCCCGAGCACGCTGACCCTCACCGCGGCCACGAACAATTTCAGCGTTCCCCCACTGGTCGACGACGGTACGCTGGCGGGCACGGTGGCCAACCTGGGACCGGTGACCGTGGCCAGCGGCGGCAACGTGACCATCTACCAGACCGCCAGCGGCACGCTGAACAACGTGGTCAGCGGTGCCGGCTCGCTTACCAGTGCCGGCCCGGGCACGTTGACCATCGGCGTCCCGCAACAGTACACGGGGACCACCATAGTCAACGCCGGTACGTTGAAGCTCAACGCGCCGATCATCACTCTGCCCTTGATGTCCTACAACTTCAACGGCGTCAGCGGCGGCACGCTCGCCAACGGCCAGGCGATCACCGATGTCACCCAGAATGGCTACACCATGTATGCGTATCTTGACGGCGGCACGGCCAGTTATGCCGCCGGTCCTTTGCCCCAGCTTCCCAGTGCGGTGAGCCTTGCCAACCAGGCATTTGTGTACACCGGCCCGTTGAGCAACAGCAACAACGGGAACGGGAACACCACTGTCGGCCCGGCCTTGCCGGCGTTGAACACGTGGACCGTCAACATGTGGTTTGAGATGCCGCTCTCGACGGTCAGCGGAACGAACATTGCCAGCCTCGTCTCCACCCGTTGGGGCGGCTCTACCGGCTGGGGAAGCGGTTCGTACCTCTGGTACACGCCCGCCGGGGTCGCGGGCGCCCAGTCCAACGGCTTCACCGCCGCCCTTAACACTGCCAACGGCGCCGCTTGCTACAATAGCGAGGCTCCGTACACCGTGGCTCCCAACACCTGGTACATGCTCACCCAGACGATCCAAGGCCAGACGTACGACCTGTACATTGACAGCCAGCTTGTGGGCTCGTACACGCTGAATGGGAACACCCCTTTGTTCGCGCAACCCACGGCGGACCTGACCTTGGGCTGGGACAATGGCATTAATCCGGGAAACATGATTAACCCGAACGTCACGCTGGGCTACTTCAGCCTTTATAACACGGCGATCCCCGCCGCACAGGTCGCACAACTGTATATCGGCGAAGTCGCCTCGTTCAACGCCGGGCTGTCGTCCACCACTCCCGTACAGGTTGCCTACGGCGCGACCTTCGACCTGAACGGCCTGAACCAGACGATCAACTCGCTGGCTAATTCCGGCGCCAGCGGGGGCACGGTAACCACCAGCGTCGCCATCGGCTACGCCCCGGTGGTTCTCACCCTGGCGCCGGCCGGCACCTCGACCTTCAGCGGCGTCATTCAAGACGGCGCCGGCCAGATCGCGGTGATTGCCAACGGCCCCGGGCTCCAGGTCTTTGCCGGCAGCAACACCTACAGCGGCCCGACGACCGTCAACAACTGCTCGCTGGAGATCACCGGGTCCGGCAGTTACAGCGGCGGCTTCGTCATCAACAGCGGCACCCTGGAGATCGGCGGCCCCGGCGTGCTCGACAATGCCTTGGCTAATGGCTGCACGCTCACGGCCACGACCACAGGCAGCGGCGTCGTCATGTTGGTTCCGGGCGGCTCGATGTTCGCTCCCAACTTCACCAACAACGTGGTGGTGGCCGGCGGCACGCTCAACGGGTCGCCCAACGGCACGGAGACCGCCGGCGTGCTGGTCTCCTCCGGCCTGGTTTCCGTGGTGGACGGCCAGACGCTCTTCGTGGGCGCCAACGGGCTGTTGGTCGGCTCAGGGACCGTCAACCTCAGCGGCGGCACGCTCGTCCAGGGCGACGCCGGCGGGGTCAACGGCTACGGCGGCGTGATTAGCGTCGGCGACCCCGGCGGCGGCGGCAACGGCCGCCCGGCCGTGCTGAATATCAGCGGCGACGGCCAGCTCGTGGCAGGCAACAGCAGTACCGGCTATGGCGCCGGCCTGCAAGTCGGCGTCGGCGGAGCGACCGGCATTGTCAACCAGTACGGCGGCACGGTGGGCATGGTGGGCAATTACTTCTCCGTGGGCGGGGCCCTTGTCCCCGCCACCGCCGCCGGTACGGCCGGCGGCACGGGAACCTATAACCTCTACAACGGTGCCCTGAGCATCGGCTACAACGGCATTTCCGGCGGCATCGCCGCGATCGGCGTCAGTGGCGGCACGGGCACGATGAACGTTAGGGGCGGCCTCTGCACGGTCGCCGCCGATACCTACGGCGCCACGCTGGACATCGGCAGCCGCGGCGGCAACGGCACGCTGAATATCAGCGGCGGGACGGTCGATACCTTCGCCGGCATCACCATCGGCAACGTCTACGGGCGGGCCGGCAGCGTGGGCACGCTCGTCCTGCAGGGCGGTCTGTTGGATCTGGCCAGCAACGGCTACGGCAGCGCCGCCGGCCAGATCCTGGTGGGTTCCGGCGGCAGCCTGGTTGCCACCAGTGGCACGCTGCAAAACGTTTCGGAGATCTGGGGCAATGCCACGATCACCGGCTCGGGCTTCAATGCCATTGTCAGCGGCACCCCGATGCCGTTGACCATGAGCGGCACGGGGGTCTTGGTGCTGGCCGGCTACAACAACTATAGTGCCGGCACGACGATCCTCAGCGGCACGGTCGATTTCTCCACGCCCGAGTCCGTGCCCACCAGCAGCACGGGCCGCCTGGACATCGAGAGTGGTGGCGAGGTGGTGTTCGGGGCCTTGCTGGATTCCGGTGGCGACAGCGAGCCTGCGGTGACGGCTGCTGCTGACAGCACCAGCAGCAGCGTCGTCCACGCCGCGAGCGTGCTGGACTCGTTGCTGGCGCGGCTGCGGGCTGAGCGGGCTGGGGAGTCGGGCCATGGCAGTGCCGTCGGATCGGCGGGCGTGGTGACTGCCGCCGTGAGTCCGGCGGTTCCGGAGCCGTCCACTATCGTCCTCCTGGCCGCCGCGGCCCTTGGGTTGCTCGGCTGCCTGTGGCGGCGGAAGCGGACATAGTGCGGCGGCTGAAAAACGGGCCCCTTTTTCCACAGTGGTGGTCCGTCGAAAAAGGGGACAGGCACCGTCGCCGGAGGCCGTTCTATCGCGCAGCGCGTTAATGAGGCGACGGAGCCAGTCCCCATTTTCGACTGCCGTTCTTGCGCAGTAGAGTTATGGCCGTCTGCAAAAATGGCCCGCCTCGCGCATCTCTATGACTAGGGGACGGTGCCGGCTCGCGAGCAGGCTGAGCTTGAATCCCCCCCCTTCGCGTGTGGTACAATGAGGTCTGTGGAAGGGCATGGACATTCGATAAGGAACAAAACATGAGATTGGTCAGTATCCTCGCGGCGTTGGTTCTTGCCGGCGTTTGTCTTGCGGCGCAGCAAGAACCGCCTTCCACGTCTCCGGCCAAGGAGCCGGCCTACCAGGGAAAAACTCTTGGCCATTGGACCATGGCGGCCAAGAGCAAAAAGCCGGCGGTGCGGGTGAAAGCCGCTATGGCGCTGGGAAACATCGGCCCGACGGCCGTCCCGGCCCTGACGGGACTGCTCAAGGATGAGGATTCTGCGGTTCGCTCGATGGCCGCTGGGGAGCTGGGCTTCATCGGTCCCCAGGCGTGTGCGGCCGTCCCGATTCTCAAGGGGTTGCTCTATGACAAGGATGCTCAGCGCACTGCTGCTATCGCCCTCGGCCAGATCGGTCCGGGGGCGGAGTCCGCGGTGCCGGCGCTCATCGAATTGTTCACGCACAAGAATTTCATGGTTCAGCAGTCCGCCGTCATTGCCGTGGGACAGATTGGTCCCGGGGCGAAGATGGCCGTGCCGGCACTCATCGAAGTGCTCAAGGACGAGGATGCTCAGCGTGGAGCTGCTACGTCCCTGGGCCAAATCGGTCCCGCGGCGAAGGCGGCCGTCCCGTCGCTCATCGCCTTGCTCAGCGATGATAAGAATGAGGATGTTCGGTATGCCGCCGCTGTGGCCCTGGTCCAGATCGGTCCCGAGGTGAAGGCGGCCGTGCCGGTGCTGATCGAGATGCTCGGCAGCCAGAACGATCAACGAGCCGCCGCCGAGGCCCTGGACCAGATCGGTCCCGGGGCGAAGGCGGCCATCCCGGCGCTGACCAAACTGCTCAGGGGCGGGGATAGTGACATGCGACAGTTCGTGGCGTCGATCTTGGGGAGGATGGGACCCGAGGCGAAGGCAGCCGTGCCGGCGCTGACCAAGATGCTCAGCAGCCAGGACGATCGAGGAGCCGCCGTCGACGCCCTGGGCCAGATCGGTCCCGGGGCGAAGACGGCTGTGCCGGCGCTCGCCAAACTGCTCAGGGACGCGGATAGTAGGATGCGACAGCGCGCTGCGTCGAGCTTGGGGAGGATGGGACCCGAGGCGAGCGTGGCCGTGCCGGCGCTGACCAAGATGCTCAGCAACCAGGACGATCGAGGAGCCGCCGTCGACGCCCTGGGCCAGATCGGTCCCGGGGCGAAGACGGCCGTGCCGGCGCTGGTGGAATTGCTCCAGGACAAGGACCTTCGGAGCGGCGTGATTTCCGCCCTCAGCGCGATCGGTCCGGCGGCGAAAGCGGCCGTGCCGGCATTGGCCCAGTTGGTCAAGGACGAAGACGATGATCGCGCCGTTGCTGCCTTGGCCCTGGGGAAGATAGGGCCCGAGGCGAAGACTGCCATTCCCGTCCTGGCGCAATTTCTCAACGACAAGGACCAAGATTATGGGATGCGACAGTTGATGGCTTTGGTCCTTGCGCAGATCGGTCCCGCGGCCAGCCCCACCTTCATGGAGTTGCTCAAGGACCAGGACGAGCAGATGCAGTCTGTCGCGGCTTGGGGCTTGGGCCAGATCGGTCCCGCGGACAGCGCAGCCGTCCCGGCCCTCACGGCCTTGTTGGCGAAGAAAAATGCGTCGCTTCGGCAGGCCGCCGCTCGGGCCCTGGGCCAGATCGGTCCCCAGGCGAACTCTGCCGTCCCGGCCCTCGTCGAGCTGCTCAAGGACAAGGAGGTGCTGCTGCGGTGGGCTGCCGCCAAGGCCCTGGGCCAGATCGGCCCCAAGGCGAAGACTGCCGCCGCGGCCCTGGCCGAATTGCTCAAGGATGCGAATCGGGAGGTCCGCCTGGCGGCTGCGTCCGCCCTGGGAAGGAGCACTGCCGAGATGAAGGCGACGAAAGCCAACGTCAAGAGAATCAAAAAACTCATTGCCGAGTTGGCGATGATCGACAGCCCCGATTTCGGGTTTTCGTACACCGTGAAAGGAGGTGCACTGGCCCCGGTCGCGTCCTTGGAGCGTGCAGGGGCATTCGTATTCACCGCGCACGGGCTGAAGCGAAACGATGCGTTCACCTCGCTGGTCGAACTCGGGCCGACGGCACTGCCGTTTCTCCTCGAAGCGCTCGACGACAAGACGCCCACAAAGTTGACGATCGACCGTCGCTCCGGCCTCGGCGTCATGTGGCTCGGCCACGAAATATCCGGCAACCAGCTCAACATGTCCGAGGCCAAGGCGCTGGCCGGCCAAGATGGGGGCGAGCGTTCGTTTTCCTCCGACGAGCAGCACGACATGGGCCTCTACACCGTCAAGGTTGGCAACGTCTGTTTTGTCGCCATCGGCCAGATCACCAATCGGCCCTACATGGCCGTTCACTGCCAGCCAACCGGGTGCATTGTCATCAGTAGCACGGTGGAAGATCAGAAGCTGGCCGCCGCCGTGCGGGCGATTTGGGGCAAGTCGGATCATCGCCAAAAGCTGCTGGAGTCGCTGCTGGTCGATTTCCAGACCCGAGGACAGTGGCCAGGCGATCTTCAGGCCGCGCGGCTGGGCGATCTTCAGGCCGGCGCGGCCATGCGGCTGGGCGATCTTCAGGCCGGCGCGGCCATGCGGCTGGCCTATTACTTTCCCGAGGCCGCAGAGGGCCTCATCCTGGCTCGATTCGATGAGTGTGAGGCCGCCGAGGCGAGCGACGCGGAGCAGAACGCTGACCCGAGCGTCGACGGCATGTTGAAGGCCGTCTCTTGGTCCAACAGCCCGCGGCTTCATGCCAAAGTGCTGGAGATCTTCCGCAAGACCACGGCCCCGACAACGCTCTTGGCCTGCCTGCCGGCGCTGGGGAAAGAGTATGACGAGTTGGTCTTCCGTCGCATCACCGAGCAACTCGATGCCTTGCCGAAGAATGACGAGGGGCCACAGGGTGATATCGGACGCGATTTGTTGATTGCCTTGGGAAATCGCTTTTCCAGCCGGGCCGAAAACGTCTTCCAAAACTACCTGAAACCAGGCACGATCCAGCGCCGGGAAGACGTCATTTACGCCCTGCGCGAGACGTGCGGCGACTTGGCGATCCCGCTCTTAGGAGCGCTGCTGGACGACAAACGCGCTCGCGGCGGGCAGACCGATTCAGTCAACCCGGCGGAGAGCGGGCCTCACTATCCCATTCGCGTCTGCGACGAGGCCGCCGAGACCATCGCCAGGCACTCGAAGACCTTGAAGTTCCACATGGAAGGGTCCCGCGAAGACTCCGATCGGCAGATCGCGGTCATGCGGCAGAAGATTGCCGCGATGAAGCCGGCGAAGTGAGCGCTGACGGGGGCGGGCTGAAGATTATCGCAAGGATTCACAGTTACCGTAACTCATTGGCGTGTGCCACGGCTGTGTCAGCCGTGGGGCGTTCCGGGAAACGTCATCGTCCGTGGCGCTCCGCACGGCTGACACAGCCGTGGCACGCAACAAATCCCGATGGCGTGAATCACCACACCGGCTCGTCGAGGCGGGCCGGCTCGGGGAGAAACCCATCTTGCTGTCCCCCCCGTTGCCAACGGGGGCTTTTCTCGCCAAACGATGCGACGATTGACGGTTGCCGGCCGTCCGCGTAAAATTGCGCTAGCGCGCTAGTGGTCGCAACATTCCAATCTGGTCGGGGGGGTCGACAGAAAATGGCATCCACCATGTATAGAATCGCGTTGGCCCTGGGTGCGGCCGTTTGGGTAGTCCTTGGGGTGGGCGCCGCCACGGCCCAGAACGCCATGGCGCCGCCGGCTGAAGAGAAGACGCCGCCGAAATCCGTAGTGTCCACGCCCGCCCGCGTGGTTCGGGCGCCGCGCCGGGAAGACGAGGCGGCGATCCGCCAGGTCGCCGACGACTTTGTGAAGGCCTACAACGGTCACGATGCGGCCGCCATCGCCGCGCTGTTCACGCCCGACGGCCTGATCACCAGCGAGGCCGGCAAGGCCACTTCCGGCCGCAAGGCCGTCGAGCAGGTCTTCGACGGCATCTTCAAGGAGCATCCCAAGACCGGCATCGAAGATACCATCGAGTCGATCCATTTCGTCAATGCCACCCAGGCCATCGAGGACGGCAGAACGACCGTCACCCACAACGCGGCCACTCCGCCCGAGAAGAACCGCTACCGGGTCGTGCACGTGAAGCACGAGGGCAAGTGGCTGATGGCCTCGGCGGCCGATTTGCCCGAGGACGCCTGGACGGGCGAAGACGCCATGAACCGGCTCGCGGGGCTGATCGGCGAGTGGGTCGATGAGAGCCCGGACGCGCTGGTCATCACGTCCTACCGCTGGACGGACAACCACCGCTTCATCCTCAGCCAGTTCACGGTGCAGATGGGCGGCAAGCCCGCGATGACCGGCACGCTGCGGATCGGTTGGGACCCGCTCAGGAGGACGATTCGCTCCTGGATGTTTGATTCCGAAGGCGGTTTCGGCGAAGGCACGTGGACCCAGGACGGCAACCGTTGGATGATCAAGTCGACCGGCGTGACGCGGGACGGCAAGCCGGCGTCGGCGACCAATACGATTACGCTCACCGGCAAGGATCGCATGACGTGGCAGTCGCGCGACCGCGTGGTGGGCGGCCAGAAGCAGCCCGAACGTCGAGGAAATCCCCATCGTGCGGAAGCCGCCGGAACCCAAGCAGCATCGGTCGGCGCCGAAGCCGTAGAACACAGAGGAAACTACGAGCCATGAAAAAATCCTTTCTGATCGTGGGTCTAATCGTCTGGATCTGCTGCGACCCCGCAATGGCCGGTCGAGGCGGTGGTGGTGGCGGTCGCGCGGGCGGTGGTGGTGGCGGTCATGTGGGCGGCGGCGGGGCTCGCCCGGGCGGAGGCGGTGGGGCTCATTTCAGCGGAGGCGGCGGGGCTCATTTCAGCGGCGGCGGCGAGGCTCGCCCCGGCGGCGGCGGTGCAGTGGCCCGCCCAGGTGGAGGCGGCGGCTTTTCAGCGGGCGGTCATACCCCGTCGTTCGACATGCCGCGGCCCGGCGGCGGGCCGTCGGTTGCGCCCAGGCCGCAACCAGGCTGGAATGAGCGGCCGGGCGGCGGCGTGACGCCTCGGCCCGGCGGCGGCGTGCGCCCGGACTATGGCGTCCGACCCGGTGGTCCCGGCGTGCGGCCTGGCTATGGCCCCGGCCCCGCCTATCGGCCTGGCTACGCCGGCGGGCACGTGGGTCCGGGCGTGCGTCCGCAGGTGAATTACGCCTGGCATCACGGCGACTGGCACAGTAATTGGGGTCCCTGGTACGGCCGGCCCGCGGCCTGGTGGGGAGTGGGGTTCGCCACCGGTCTGGTGGCCGCCACGCCCTGGAACTGGGGATACTGCTCGTACTACAACCCGTATTATACGACGCCGATCCTCGTGGGCGGCGCGAGCATCGATTATTCGCAGCCGATCGTCGTGGCCCAGCCGTCGGCCCCGCCCCCGCCGGGCGACATCGGGTCGCAATTGATCGACCCGGCCCGAGCGGCCTTCGCCGCCGGCGACTACGCCCGGGCGCTGAGCCTGGTCGAGCAGGCCATTGCCCAGCAGCCGGCCGACACCGTGCTGCACGAGTTCCGCAGCCTGATCCTCTTTGCCACCGGGCAGTACAAGGCGGCGGCGGAAAGCGCCTACGCCGTGTTGTCGGTCGGCCCGGGGTGGGACTGGACGACGCTGAGCGGGTTCTACCCCGACGTGAACGTTTATTCGCAGCAGCTTCGCAACCTGGAGAGTTACGCCGACGCCCATCCCCAGGCGGCGGACGCCCGCTTCCTCTTGGCCTACCAGTATTTGACCTGCGGCCATACGGACGCGGCCGCCCAGCAACTCCAGGCGTTGGTGCGGCTGAATCCCCAGGATCGACTTGCCAGCCAACTGTTGGCCTCGCTCACCAGTTCGCAGCAGCCCGGGCCGCCGGCGGCGGTCTCGGTGACGGCCGAGATGTCGCAGCCGGTCGATGCGGCCGCCCTGGCCGGCAACTGGCGAGCCCGGCAGCCGGACGGCACGACGATCGCGCTGAGCCTGTCGGCCGACTCGAAGTACACCTGGCAGGTCACCCGGCAGGGCAAGACGCAGGACTTCAGCGGGCCCTATACGCTGGCGGACAACATGCTGATTCTCAAGCAGGGGACGACCCCGATGATGGTCGGGCAAGTTGCCTTATTGGCCGACGGCACGTTGAACTTCAAGTTGGCCAACGACAACCCGGCCGATCCCGGCCTGACGTTCAGCAGGTGATCGACCGCGGCCCGACCGGTGGGGCGAAGCGCTTTGTAGGGTGGGACGAGCGGAGCGAAGTCCCACCTAAATCCCGGACGACCGGTGGCGAATTACGCAGTTCGGTAGTGCTTTTTGAATATCTCTCACACCCGCGTCGGTGACGTTGGTGCTGCTAAGGTTGAGCCAATAGAGCTGGCGCAATTCTTTCAGGTGTTCCAGCCCGGTGTCGCTGACCTTGGTTTGCGCGAGCGAAAGCACCTGGAGGTGCGTCAATCCTTGGAGGTGTTCCAGCCAAGCGTCGGTGACCTCTAAACTAGCGTCAAGACCAACCTCCGTCACATTCACGAACAGGTCGTCGCCCAGGAATGTCCGCAACCAGGCTGGCTCGGGCGGCTTCGCAAATGGCATCGGAGTGCCAGACGGATCGCGCTGATAATCATAAGAAACCCCCCCGCCGGCCTTCAAGATCGCTTCCACGGCCTCCCGCTGCTTCCTTCCTGGCTCCCTCTCCACCGCCAGCCAACTGCACCCCGCGGCGACGACCACGGTCAGCGTCAGCAGCGAGAGAATGCTGAACTGGAACCGCCAGCGGACGACGAAAGCAGCCAAGAACCAAAGGAACGTCAGCACGAAGGCTGTCCCAACCGTCGCCAGGCAAATCAGCACCGTCCAGCCCTTGTGCTCGTTGAACGGAAACCAGCGGTATCGCTCGGACAGCCACAGGAATCCCTCCAGGGCCAGCAGGCCGAGCACGACGCGATCCGGCGTGAGGCGATACCAGCGGGGATTTTCTTGGCTTGCGTCGGCCATGCCCACAGTATAGCGAATCCGCCAGAATGAATGAACAGCGGATACCCGCCCTGTTATGGCGGATTTCGCTTTTCGCGTTGCGCTGCCGGCGGCCGTTCACAGCCAGGAAAACAGCACGGCACACGGCGTGTGCCGGATACTTTTAGCGCACGATCTTGCACCTGGGCAAGGCCGTTTGCAGCTTTTGCACGGCCGCGTCGCTGATCTTGCAGCCCTGAAGGTCCAGGTGCTTGAGCTTGGCCAGCGGCTTGAGCTGCGCCAGGCCGGCGTCGCTGAGGGCCGTTTCCTTCAGGTCCAGTTCTTCCAGATTGACCAGGCCGGCCAGATGCGCCACTCCGGCGTCGGTCAGCCGGGTGTGCCAGAGGTCCAGTCTTCGCAGCAACGTCAGATGATCGAGGTTTTCCAGGCCCCGGTCGTTGACCCCGGTTTCGTCGAGATCGAGGTGTTGCAGCTTGCGCATGCGCTTCAAATTGGCCAGGCCGGAGCCGTTGATGGGCGTGCCGCGCAGCGCAAGCTGCCGCATGGCGGTCAGGCCGGCCAGGTTCGCCAGGCCGTCGTCGCTGAGGTTCTGGCAGCGGAGCACGTCGAGGACTTCCAAGCGCGGAAACGAGCGGACGACTTTCAAGCCGTCGTCGCTGATGGCGGCGTCCTCGACCGCCAATTCCTTGAGGTTGACCAGACCCTTGAGATAGTCCATCCCGGCGTCGGTGACGGTCGGGTTTCGCAACTTGAGACTCTGCAGGTTGGCGAGGCCCTTGAGATGCTGCAGGCCCCCGTCGCCGACCATCGCGCAACCGCGGATGTCCAGCGCCCGCAGGTTCTTGAGCCCCTTGAGCCGGGCCATGCCGTCGTCGTCGAAGTTGTTATACAAGAGCCGGAGGACTTGCAGGCTGGGATAGCCCTTGAGATGTTCCAGGGCCTCGTCGGTCAAATAGGTGCTGCGGCGCAGGGCCAGCACCTTGAGTTTGCTCAGCGATTGGAGCGACTTGAGCGTGTCGTCGTGGATGTCGGTGTTCTCCAGGGTCAACTCGGTCAGATGCGTCAGGGCCGCAAGCTGCTTGGCTCCCTGGTCGTCGATTTCGGCGCCCCACAACGTCAAGGCAACCAAGTCCGGCAGCGATTTGACCAACTGCGCAACGTCGGCATTGGTGGTCTGGCACTCGAACAGATCGACCGCGATCACCTGGTTGTCGGCGTTGCGCTTGATCGTGCCGTGGAGCTTTTCGATCCTGGCCAGCGCGGCCTTGGCCGCCGGCGTGTCGGCGCTCTGGGCCGGCGGCGAGCCGTTCGACGGCGTCTCGGCGCCAACACCCGCAATCCAAGCGACCGCTACGATCGCGAACCGTACAAGCCAAGCTTTCATCATGCAAAATCCTCGTCATTGCCAACAGACCGGGTAACTGTGCACGGCCCCACCTTGGCAGCCATCACACCAGCCCGAAGCGCAAGCGAGGGTGCGGTACGCCGCGGTCTGCCGTTGCTCGTCCCTCGCTTGCGCTTTGCGCCTAGTGTTGCGCTGTGAACGGCCACCAGACCAGCTATCCAGCTTAGCCAACGCCGGGATCGAAGGCAAACCCGGCGCCACGCGCAACAGAAGGAAATGCCGCACACGCCGGTGCATCATCTGGTTGGCCGGGGGGCATTGACCCCACAGTCGCCACTCGATGATCTCATCCACCGGGCGTGAGACCTGAAATCCTTGGCAAATGGCTTGCAGTCAGGCCAACGATGGATTATCGTAAAGGCGTGCGGTGCGGCGGCCGCCGAGGTGGTCGCTGCCGCGTGCCGCCGAGCGTCCCGCCAAGTGCCCGATACCGAGGGTACCCACGCCTGTTTCCCGCCTTTACCAGCCTTCCATACCAGGAGTCGAGCACCATGGCCAGTCGAACCAATCGTCGTCAATTCCTGCAAACCACCGCCGCCACGGGGATCGGGTTTTGGGTGGCCGGCGGCATCCAGGCCAAGGTGAGCAATTCGCCCAACGCGCGGATTGCCATGGCCTCGATCGGCGTGGGCGGCAAGGGGATCGAGGACTCTGGCAACGCCGGAAATTTCGGCGAGATGGTGGCGATATGCGACGTGGACGAGGGGAAACTCAACGCCGCTGGCAAGCGCTGGCCCAAGGCCGCGAAGTTCTTCGATTTCCGCGAGATGTTCGAGAAGATGGGAAAGCGGATCGATGCGGTCACCGTGAGCACGCCCGACCACTGCCACGCGGCGGCGGCGTTGCTGGCGATGCGGATGGGAAAACACTGTTTCGTGGAGAAGCCGCTCACGCACACGATTTTTGAGGCCCGCCTGTTGGGCCAGGTCGCCCGGGAGCAGAAAGTGGCCACGCAGATGGGCAACCAGGCCACGGCCTATGATTCGGTGCGGCGGATGGCGGCCCTGTTGCGTGCCGGCGTGGTGGGCAAGCCGAAAGAAGTCCACGTCTGGACCGATCGGCCGATTTGGGCGCAGGGTGGCCCGCGGCCCAAGCAAGAGCCGGTGCCGGCAAACCTGAAGTGGGATACGTGGATCGGCCCGGCCCCGTTTCGCCCTTATGGCAAGGGGTATCATCCGGGATCGTGGCGCGGCTGGTGGGATTTCGGCTGCGGCGCCCTGGGCGACATGGCCTGCCACACCATGAACATGCCCTATATGGGCCTCGATTTGCAGAACCCGACCTCGGTCGTGGCCACAACGTCGGGGCACAATCGGGACAGTTACCCCAAGTGGTCGGTCATCACCTGGGAGTTTCCCGCCCGGGGCGATCGACCGGCCCTCAAGCTCTTGTGGTACGACGGCGGCAAGCGTCCCGCCGATGAGTTGTTGCAAGGCCGCAAGGCCGCCGGCAGCGGTTCCTGCGTGGTGGGCGACCGGGGCACGCTTTACGCGCCCGGCGATTACGGCGAGAACACCCCCGTGTTTCTGGGCGGCGCCAAGGACATGAAGGTCAAGTTTCCGCATTCGCCCGGCCATTTCGACGAATGGGTCAACGCCATCCGCGGCGGCCCGCCGGCGATGTCGAACTTCACCACCTACGCCGGCCCGCTGACCGAGGTCGTCCTGTTGGGCAACCTGGCCGTCTGGGCCGCCGACAAGGGCCAAGGCAAGAAGATCGAGTGGGATGCGCAGAACCTCAAGCCGCTCAACGCCCCCGAGGTCGAACCCATCGTCCGGCCCGTCTACCGCCAGGGCTACACGCTGTAAGCGCGATCTTTCCGGTAGGGTGGGTCGAGCGCAGCGAGCCCCACCACGACCCGTGGAAAACTGATGGTGGGGCTCGCTGCGCTCGACCCACCCTACGGACTACACGATCTAAGCGGAAGCTACTTCTCTTCCAGCCAGATGTTGCGGAAGCGCACGGGGTCGCCGTGATATTGCAGCCGTACCGGGCCCGTCTTGGCCGGCTTGCCCCAGGCCCCGCCCGTGACCGTCTTGGTCTCGACCGCATCCTGGACCTTCACGCCGTTGAAGAGCACCGTGATGATGATGCCCTTGGTCTGCTTGCCGGCGGCGTCGAACTCGGGCGCCTTGACGTCAACGTCGTAGGTCTGCCACACGCCGGGCGGCAGCTCCGCATCGGCGTCCGGGGCCTTGGTGCCGTAGATCGCCGCACAGTCCCAGGGCGTCAGCGGCAGTCCGAAGGAGTCGAGGACCTGGATCTCGTAGCGGCCATGAATGTAGACCCCGCTGTTGCCGCGCCCCTGGCCGCGGGCGGCGGGCATGAACGGCTCGCGGAACTCGACGTGCAGCTTGAAGCTGCCGAAGTCCTTGATCGTCCTGATGTCGGCCCGGCGGGCCAGGATGCTGCCGTCGGGCTGGCAAGTCCAGTCGGTCTTGGCCCACTGGCCCAAGTTGGTCGGCTTGCCCTCCTCGAAAGGCAAGAGCACCAGGGCCCCGGCCGGCGGCTTCTGGCCGAGCGTCGGCCTGGTCCGCTCGACACGCTTCATCTCGGCCTTGGCGCCGTTCTTGGAGGCGATCGTTACGGCGTCCTTGCTGATCGTGCCCGACCAATCGCCGCTCTCGATTTTCACCGTTTCGCCCTTGCCGGCGGCGGGCAATTCGATGCGAGTGGCCTTGGCGCCAGCGGCCGGATAGAGGACGACCACCCGGTAATTGTGGTCTTGGTCGGCGATCACCTTGGCCTCGGCCTTGATCGCCTGGCCGCCCGCGGGCGTCAGCGTGCCCAGGAACTCGCCCATGATCGGATTCAAGGGCGGCTCGGGCCGCTGCTCCTGCGCACAAACGCAGACCCCCAGGGCCAGGACCAGCAGCGAAAGCGGCAAGACGGCAGCGCGACGAACCATGGTTTTCTCCTTAAGGGCGCGGTTAGGGATGGATTTGGCGCTCGCGGCAACCCGTCGGGACTTGCATCCGGCCGGGGTTTTCCCGCGATCGCGGCGTGCGCGTGGCCGAACAACCCGTCAGCCAGCAATGCTAAGATAGTCTGCCGGGGGGCAATTGTCAACATTCAGACGTTGCTCAGACGTTATCCGGTGGCTCACGCCACCGGCTCGCTGACAACCGTGTCCCCGCGTCGCCACAACTCGGCGCAACGTTATCCGGTGGCTCACGCCACCGGCTCGCTGACAACATTATCCCCTGCGCCCGCGTTGCTAACGGGCCACCGGCTGGGTAATCATCGGCAGCACGACCTCGCGGACGAACTCGGCCAGCGTGGTCGGCGTCGTCGTCTGGGCCGAACGCGGCTGGAGCGACCGCAGCCTGCCCGTCTCAAAGGCGTCATACATCTCCAGCATCAAGTCGGTGACGTTCTCGCTGAGGGCGTTGTCGAGCATGACTTGCCGCGTGTCCTGCGGGTCGCACTTGACGTAAACGATCTTCCGACCCAGCGTCTCGGAGAGGATTCCCGCCACCTCGTCGAAGGACAGGTCGGCCGGCCCTTGCAACTCGCGGACGTTGTGCCCGGTCCAGGTCCGGTTCGAGAGCCGCTCGGCGGCTACGCGGCCGATGTCGCGGGTGGCGATCATCGGGAATCGCAGCGAGCCGGAAAGCGGCAGCGAGAAGCGGCCCGCGTTCTTGATCGGATCCAACTGCCAGAGGAGGTTTTCGAAGAAGAAGCCGGCCCGCAAGTGCGTGACGTTGCCGGCCGCGTCGTTGAGCAGGTTTTCCACGTCGTGCAAGCCGCCGATCGGCCCGGCGCCGGAAACGAACTGGGCGCCGATCGACGACACGTTGACGACCCGCGCGATGCGGTTGGTGCGGATCGCGGTGGCGGCGGCCTTGCCGAGACGGTTTTGGAACCCCCGCAGGTCGTCGGAGCCGTAGCCCGGCGGCGTCACCCAGAGAAGCGCATCGACGTCTTGCGTCGCCTTGATAAGAAAGTCCGTATTGTCCTGGGAGCCGATGGCCGTCTCGGCCCCTCGTTTGACCAACTTCCTGAGGTTCTCCGGACGCCGGCCCAACAACCGCACGCCGATGTCGCCGCCGGAGTCCAAGAGGAAATCGGCCACGGCACTGCCGATATGCCCGCTGGGCGTCGTTATCGCGATCTTCATTGCCTTCTCCTTTTCCAAGAGCCAACTCCTTCGCGGGTCTGCAAAAAAAGGGAACCACTCCCGACCGCTGGTGCGAGTGAATTATATGCGCCGCAGCGGGCGGAGACAGCGTCCGGCTGGGTCGCGGTTTCGGCCCGGCCATGATGGCCGCCACCTCGGCCGCCGATACGGTTTTGTCGCATACCCCAACGGCGAAAGGGCGGGCTCGTCTCGCGCCGGTGAGACACTTTGCCGGCCGCGGGGAACGTGGTGCGGACTGGTCATTCGCCGGCAAGGTCGGTGACGGATGGGCAGGGACGCGCCGATCTGTTGCGACTTTTGGGTAAGAAACCGCGGAGAGGGCGTTCGCCGTCATGGGGCAGTTGGCCCTCGGCATCATGGCCCGATTATCCCTGCCTTTGGTAGCGCTTTTTTGAGATCGCGCACGCCCGCGTCGCTGACCTTTGTGCCGCTGAGGTTCAGGTCTAGCAAGTTGGTCAATCCCCTGAGGTGTTGAAGCCCGGCGTCGCTCACCTTGGTGCCGCTGAGGTCGAGGTATTGGAGCCGGGTCATTCCCCTGAGGCGTTCCAGCCCGGCGTCGCCGACCGCGGTGCCGTCGAGGCGCAGCAATACGAGCCGGGCCATTCCCTCGAGATCCTCGATCTCGGCGTCGCTGACTGCTGACCCACGAATATCGACGACCATCACGTGCGCAAGCGGGTCGTCTCCTAGCAGCCTGCGCAGCCACGGCGGCTCTCGCTGTGTCTCGTTGTCAAGCGGAGCCAAGTCATAATCATAATCAACGACCCCCAGGCTCGCAATCTTCTCCAGCACCTCGCGATGTTTTCTCGCCCGCTGCCTCTCCGCCGCCAGCCAACCGCACGCCATGGCGACGACCACCATCAGAAGAAGCAGCGAGAGGATGCTGAACTGGAAGCGCCGGCGAAAGACGAAAGCGGCGGCAAACCACAGCAGCATGGCCAGCAAAGCCGCGCCCACGGCCGCCGCGGCGATCAGCACCGTCCAGCCCCGATGCTCGTTGAACGCAAACCAGTGGAACCGCTCGGACAGCCAGAGGAAGCCCTCGACCAGCAGCAGCCCGAACACGACGCGCCCCGGCGTAAGGTGATACCAGCGGGGATTGTCTTGGGAAGCGCCGGCCATGGCGATAGTATAGTGGAAGCAGCCCCCAGGATGCAGGCATGTGTCCGACCGTTGACGTAAGATTGGGGGGTATGGTCCTGTGGCGTCCTCGCGGCCGGGGCGTGCCCCCGAGTGCCCCAAAGCGCGATCTGGGGTTCTCCCCGCTTGCATTTTTCGCCCCACAGGCTCTAATTATCCAGTTATCCCGTTCTCCCATCGTGGGTGGACCCGTTGTATTCACCGCTTTGTCACAAGGAAAACAGACCCATGGCCAAAGAAACTGCCGCCAAGAAACCCCTGACCAAGACCGAACTGCTGGGCAACATTGCCGCCGCCGCCGACGTGTCCAAGAAGCAGGTGGCCGCCGTGCTGGAAGCCCTGGCCGCCGAAATCAAGAAGAGCCTCGGCGGCAAGGGCGCCGGCGTGATCGCCATCCCCGGATTGGTGAAGATCGAAAAGAAGAAGATCCCCGCCCGCCCGGCGGCCAAGGGCATTCCGAACCCGTTCAAGCCGGGCGAACTGATGGACCGTGCGGCCAAGCCCGCCTACAACAAGGTCAAGGTGCGGGCGCTGAAGCTGCTGAAGGATATGGCGAAGTAGGAAGGGACCAGGGGCCGGGGGCCAGGGACCAGGGGCCGGGGGCGATCGCTGATCGGTCGGGGTCTGGCAGTAGTCGAAGAGGCGGTCGGCGGCGGGCGGGATCAACCCGCTGGCCGCCGGATCGCCCGCTTGGCGGTACTACCGGCTCAGTTTCCGAAGCACCGGCCAAGGAGATACCATGCCATGAAGACGCGAGTAAGAATCCTCTCGGCGCTGCTGGTCTTGACGCTCGTCATCGCGGCGCGGGCAGATACGCTCAACTTCCTCTGCGATAAGGCCGTTGACCCGGCCAGCCTGCTGAGTGCTCCGGCGGCCGTCAACAGCGAGGAGGGCAAGGCGGAATTGGACTTCTTGGTGGCCCTGCAGAAGCAACGCACCCCGGAGCAGGTGGCTCGCTGTCGCACCGAGATGAACCTGAACATGGCTCGGTTTCAAGGCGTGCTGGGGCCGTGGTTGACCCCGGCCAACCTGCCGGCGCTGGACGCGCTCTCCCAGAAGATCGACAAGGACGTGGGGCACTTCATCGGCGCGGCCAAGACGCACTTCAATCGCCCGCGGCCCGCAAAGGCGGACAGCCGCATTATTTGTGCCATCCCGATCGACGACTCGCTGGCGTATCCCAGCGGGCACTCGACCTGGGCAACGGTTCATGCGCTGCTGCTGGCCGAACTGGCGCCCGAGCACCGCGCCGAACTGCTGGCGCGGGGCCGGGAGATTGGTTGGGATCGCAACGTGGCCGGGGTCCATTACTACAGCGACGTCTTGGCCGGGAGGGTTTTCGGCCAGGCCTTGTGGCAGGCCCTGCTCAAGAATCCGCAGTTCCGGGACGAACTTGCCAAGGTCAAAGTGGAATACAGCGACGTTGCGCGGCGGCGCGCCCCAGTGAGCGGTTGGCAGCCGCCGCCGGCGACGAACCACTTTCCCGGTGGCCGCGACAAGGCTCGCGAAGAGACGCCCTTTGCCCGGGGAAATCCTCTGGAACCCGGAGAGAAGGTCTCTATATTCGCAAAGCGTAAACGGCCCATCCATGGGAACGGGAGAACTCGCATGAGCTGGATTTACCTTGTGGCCGCGATTCTGTTGGAGGTCTGCGGGACGACCTGCATGAAACTCTCCAGCGGCTTCACGAGGCTCACGCCTTCCGTGCTGCTGTTCGTCTGCTATGGCCTCAGTTTCGGGGCCATGACGCTGGCCATCAAACGCATGGAAATCAGCACCGTCTATGCGATTTGGTCGGGGCTCGGAACGGCCCTGATCGCCGGCGTCGGAATCCTCTGGTTCAAAGAGTCCTTCGGTGTGCTGAAGCTCGCCTCGCTGGTGCTGATCATCCTGGGACTCGTGGGCCTGAATCTTTCGGCGGCGGCCCATTGAAACGGCGCCGAGCGCGAACTTCCAGCGCTGGCAGCGGAAGGCCAGTTGCGTCCTGCCTCCCCGGAATCCCCTCGACCGCATCGACGAGCCGCGCCAGGGGCATTGCCGTGCAGGCGCGCGTCGGCGGCGAGGCCGCGGGGGCGTTCCCTGCGGCGTAGCACACAATTTGACCCTTCGCCGCAGTTTAACTAAAGTAACACGGCGCGTTTGGCCGAATGGGCGCACTGCCTGTCTATCTTTTGGCAACTGCTGAAAAGCTGGTTACAAGGCAGGCGTTGTTTCTCGCCGAGCGGGCTTCCATGATTCCTTCCTTCCCTCAATTCAAACGACTCGAACTGAACGATCAGGCGGATATCGAGTCATTCAGCAGACAATTTCCTCCCTATTCTGATTTCAATTTCGGGAATATGTGGTCTTGGGACACGGAAAACCGCGTCCGCATCGGCTGCCTTGGCGAGCACCTGGTCGTGCAGGGCACGGATGATGCCACCGGCGAGCCGTTTTATTCCTTCCTGGGCAGGGGCGGCCGGCAAGCGCTTCAAGTGGCAACGACGCTCTTGGCCCGGGCGTGCGCCGAAGGCCGTCAGCCGAGGCTGAAGCTGGTTCCGCAAGAGGTCATGGCGCTGCTCCACAATACCAATCTGCTTCTCTGGGAAGATCGCGCCAGCGACGATTATATCGTCGACGCCGACGAGTTGTCGCTGTATGGGGGAACGCGCTTTGCCCATGCGCGGCGCAGCGTCAACAAGTTCCTGCGAAGTTGCCCCGAGGTGCGCGTGGTTCAATTGGATCTCGGCAGCACGAGCGTGCGCCAGGAGATCGACCAACTGCGCACGACGTGGACCTACAATAAAGGCATGTCGCTGCCCAATGAAAAGGCCGCCCTGGAGCGGTTGCTGGCCGTATCCACGGCATTGCAACTGCTGGGCACCGGCGTCTACCAGCAAGACCGCCTGATCGCGTTCTCCATCGTCGAGTTGCTGGGCTGCGGATACGCCATGGGGCATTTTGCCAAGTGCGACACGGGATTCAACGGGCTATCCCACTACCTGTATCAGGCCACCGCCCGCGCCACGTCCGCCCGCGGCTGTCGATATCTCAACGTGCAAGAGGACCTGGGTATTGCAGGATTGCGGGCATTCAAGATGTTGCTGCGACCGGTTTCCTTCTTGAAGAAATATGCCGTCACCTGCCGTGTGACTTGCTCGCATCAACCGGCGCCTGGCAGCTTGCCCGGCACGGAACACACGTTGCCTTCGCCGCCGATTGTGCTGCCGTCTTGGGGAGCCGTACCAGGCGCAGGCCTCTGCGCCTCGTGATCGGCCGCCACTTTGCCGGCACGCGGCACGTAGCGCACCCCTCAAAATACTAGCCCGAAGCGCAAGCGAGGGTGCATTACGCCACGGTCTGCCGTCGTTGCTCCCTCGCTTGCGCGTCAGGCTAGTGCCATGCTGCCAGCGGTTACAATTCTTGCAAAATTTATGGATTCGCCCGTCCTTTGGCGACCCTCGCTACGACCTCACCGGCGGTCAGCAGCCGCACGGACGCGGGCACCCGGGCACACTCCTTGGCACAAAACTCTTTCAAGTAAGACCGGTAAAGCTCATCCTTCTCCGCTTTGCCGTCGTAGACGCCTGCCGGGTTCAGCCGCGTGTAGATCAGCCGCAAGACTTTGCACACCATCTCCCCCGCCATGCAGGCTTCCGTCCCTAGCGAGACACAGCCGAGCAAATGCGGCCGTTCCGGCCCCGACCAATCGGCTGGCAGACCGAGGCGCGCCTGCAGGTAGTCGAACTCCAGGAGTCGCAAGTCCAGTCCGCACTGCTGGCAGATCGCCTCGAATCGCGCGATTCTTTTCACACCCCGGCTCCGTTTTTTCTCGTCGCTGGCGCGGCCCGGATCGTCCAGTTCCAGAAACAGCCGGTCACACGCCCGAAATTCCTGGTCCAGCAGGAGCCTGCGTGTAATCTCTTGGCACATCCGCGGTCACCCAGGCCATTTGCCTTCCCAGCGAAAGACTAGCGCGGACGACAAGGAAGCCGAGGAAGGCGAACTTCTCCTGCGGGTGAAAGAAAAGCTGCATGTAGCCGCACACTCCGGAGGCCAGTTTTGCGACGAAATGGTAATCTTCAAACTGGCCGATCCCTTGAAGCCGCTGCCGTTGCGCGTTTTGAAGTTGTTCCGTGAGTTCCTGCGGGGTTCCTTGGCGCTCGTCGCCGGGAATCATCTGGTTGCAGAGTTCCAACGCGGAGAGCAAATCGGCGCTCGTGTAATCGGTAACCCGATATACCGACAGATCGTCCTTCGTCTGCCGCGGATCAACGCCGGCGTCGCCGCCAAGGAACGAGTCGCGCATGTTTCAACTCCCCTGTGAACGCCTGCCTTCACGGCTGCTGCTGGTAGATCACCAGTTCCGCCCCGGGAGTTTTTTTGAGCGTTAGGGTCACTCCCTTGGCCAACTGGGCGCCGGTGTAGACCGCTTGGAGGCCGCTCGCCTGGCAGCTTATCGCATAGCGTGCCTGGGGATCGAGGCCGCGAGGGGCAAAGGCAAAGGTGTCGCCGGCCAATCCAGGGGCTGACGCCCCCGGTTGGCCAACCGCTTTCCGCTTGAAGATCAAGGCGAATCCCTGGCCCAGGTCGTGGCGATGAAACTGGTAGGCCAGCCAGGGCCGATCCAGGGTGCAATCGGTCAAGGGATAGAAATCGCCGGACAGATACGGCCGCACTCGCTTGTAGAGTTTCACCTGCCGCTTGGCCAAGTCCATGGGGAAATCCTTGTCCAGCGGGTGCCAGGCCACGCACAATTGCCCGCCGAAGCTGGACCAGACGCCGAAGTTGTCGGTCGCCTGCGTGGGCAGATTCAACACCCCGCCCGGCATATACAAGTTGCCGCCGTACATGCCGGCCTGATCGGTGATGGAGTGAAACCAACTGTCGGATTTTTGGTGCCAGTGGAAACGGGCCAGCGTTTCCAGATCGACCCTGCGGCCGCCGCCGCAACAACCTTCCATGAGCATCCCCGGGTGGCGTATGCGGATTTGGTCCTGCATTTCATACATGCCGGTGATGTACTGCATTTCCGGGAGGCCCAGGCGGTCGGGGCCCATGGGGATGATGTTGTTGCTCTGGTCCTGGCGGTACATATTGATGCCCTGGTTCTTTACATAGTTGTCGACGACCGCCAGGAACGTTTCCCGCCCCTTCGCATCGCCCATGTACCCGAGCCACTCGGCCGGGAACCACAGGCCGAAGTAGATGCCCGCCGCGGCCAAGGGATTGCGAATCGGGGCCAGGCCGTGGGGGAACCGCTCCTTGCTCAGGGACCAGTTGTGGGTGCCGTAGAGGTCCTGCCAACCCTTGCACGTGTAGTATCCGGCGTCGATCACGTAGGCCTCGACGCCCAGGTCGATAAACGGCTTGACCAGCGCCGAAAGGGTCTGCTCGTTGACCTTCTCCAAATAGCCGCCGTTGCCATGGTAGGTGAAGCACGTGTTGACGGAGACCAGCGGCTGGTGCGGCTTGCCGTCGGGCAGCCGCGGCAGATAATGCTCGTAGATCACGTGGCGGAGCATGTTGTGTCCGTGCAGGCATTGGCCGTTCCAGAAGACCAGCAGCATGCGCGGCCCGCGAACCTGCTCGCCGGGGCGCAAGCGAAAGTGGGTCCCGGGCATGGCGGCCTTGACCTCCAGTTGCGACCCGCTGGCGGTGAAGTCGGCCCGCCAGGTGCCGGTCCAGCCCAGGCCCATGAGCACGCCGCGGTTTTCCGGGGTCTCGATATTGAAAAACGGCAACTGCTCGTTGCTGGAGAATCCTCCCCAACCGAACCGCTCGACGCCGGGCGCGACGGCAACTTTCCGCGTGAAGGGCATGAAGTCGTCGGCGCCGCAACGGCCGCCGTGGGCGCCGTGAATCGTGTAGCTCTTCCCCGCTTGAGAATGATTGACCTTCAAATCGAGATTTTGCACCTGTTCGATCAGCCCCGTGTCCTTGTTGCCGGCGTCTTCAAAAGTCAGCAGGGTATCGACCGCCGGGTAGTCGAGGAATCGCTTGACGTGCCAGGTCGCTTTCAGTCCCGTCTTGGCGTGCAGCCAACTCCAATCCTGCGTCTCGACATTGCCTTGGCGGCGGACATCGCTGAGGTGGAACTGCCAGGCATCAGAAGTGCCGGTGAAATCCTTGCCGTCGTAGCGGAAGCTGAAGGGCAGAGCCGTGCCGATCCAGCGGTCGAACCAGGCCTGTGCGGCCGGGCCGCTCTGCTGGCCGGCCGCCAGCGCCTTGAGCCATCCGTCGACCAGGGCGATTTCGCCCTCGGTGGGAATCCCGCTCTCGGCCAGATGCGCAGGCAGCGACTTGACCGGCCGCTGGGCGGTGCGCACGGCGGCCAACGGCAAGGATAGCAACAATGACACGGCCAACAGCAGACGTCCGATAGTCCTGGGGTGCATGAGCGTTTCTCCCGATAAGAGGTGGGGACTGTCCCAATTTTCGTTCGACGAAAATGGGACTGTCCCCCTCGATCTGCCAAAAAACGCCGCGACGGCTCCTCCGATCCAACACCATGGTAACATGCCGCTGCCTGCGCGTGCAACGTTCCCGGGATCGCGCGATCCCGTTACGATGGCCGGGCCGCTTCCTGAATCGCACTAATCGCTCGGTCCACGTCGGCCGCGCTCACGTCCAGATGCGTCACCGCCCGAATGACGTCCGAGCCGGTCGTCAGCATCAATACCCCGCGATCCCGCAACCTGGCGACGAACTCCCCGGCTGTTGCCAACGCCGGAGCGACGCGAAAGAACAGCATGTTCGTGTCGATCGACTCCGGGTCCAGCCGCAGGCCGTCGGTGCGGGCGATGCCGTCGGCCAGCCTGCGGGCATTGGCGTGATCGTCTGCCAGGCGGGCCACGTGATGCTCCAGGGCGTACAGTGCGGCCGCCGCCAGCACGCCCGCCTGGCGCATGCCGCCGCCCAGGACCTTGCGGTGCCGCACGGCCTCGGCGACGAGGTCGCGCGATCCGGCCAGCGCCGAGCCGACCGGCGCGCCCAGCCCCTTGCTGAAACAGATGCTCACGGTATCGAAGTGTTGCGTCCAGCGGGCCGCTTCGATGCCCGTGGCCACGACCGCGTTCAGCAGCCGGGCGCCGTCGAGAATGGGTCCTGAGTCCTTCGGCGGCCGCCCAGCGGCAGATCGCTGCCACCACGTCGTAGGGCTGGATCCGCCCGCCGCCGAGATTGTGGGTGTTTTCCATCCAGACCAGCCGCGTCCGCGGGTGATGAACGTTGCCGGACCGGGGCAAGTCGAGCAACTGCTCCGGCTGCACCACTCCCTGCCGGCCCTGGACCGTGCGGGCGACGACGCCGTTGAGTTGCGCATAGCCGCCCTGCTCGAAGTTCAACACGTGGCAGCCCGCCTCGCAGATCATCTCGTCGCCCGGACGGCAATGCAGACGGACGCCGATCAAGTTGGCCATGGTGCCGGAGGGCACGAAGAGGGCCGCCTCTTTGCCGAGCATCTCGGCCAGGCGGCGCTGCAGGCGGTTCACCGTGGGGTCTTCGCCGAAGACGTCGTCGCCGACCTCGGCCTCGGCCATGCAGGCCCTCATGCCCGGCGTCGGTCGCGTGACGGTGTCGCTGCGAAAATCGAGGTACTCCGATGGCACAACAGCGTTCCTTTCGCGGCGGCCCACCGCTGCTGGAGCGATCCGCAAATGGTGGGCGACGGCGGCCTCCATTCTTTTGCGGGCCCCAAGCCCGCGAGAGACCGAGGGAATTTGCCTCGAAGCCTGCCGGGCGGGTTGTCGCGGCAGCCGTTCTAGGTCGCGCGTCCGTGCGGGCCTGAAAATCGAACAACAACTGATACCCACGTCAGGCGCAAGCCTAGCCTCTAATTTCGCTGGCATTGAGAGCTGTGTCAACCCCCGGTCAAGAAAATGACCGGAGCGGCTGCGGGCTAGGCCGCGCGAGAAAACGTCCCGGGCGAAGTTCTTCGTACAAATCGATGTGCCGTCGGGCGATATTACCCCAGTCATGGCGATGTGCGAAACTCAGCACAGCGTCACGATATGCCGCGGTATCCCGCCCGTCATCGAAAGCCCTCTCCAGGGCCGTCGCCAGTTCGGTCGGACAGTCCGGTGCGACCAGCCAGCCGGTCCGGCCCGGCTCCACCAGGTCGCTCAGTCCGGCAATCTGCGTGGCGATGACCGGGCAGCCGGCCGAATAGGCTTCGCACACCACCAGCGGAAAGGCTTCCCATTGACGCGATGGGACTGCCAGGCAGCGGGCGTGCTGGAGGAGATACGATTTCGTGGCGCCGAGGACGTTGCCTACGAACGTGACCCGGTCGTTTAGTTCCAAGGTCGTGGCGAGGGCTTCGAGCGACGCTCGCTCTCGGCCGTCGCCCGCGACGATCAATGACATGCGGCGTTTGGGCGGAAGCATCGCCAGGGCATGCAAAAGGACATCGACGCCCTTTCGGCGATCGAGTCGGCCGAGGAACAGGGCGTAGCCGCTTTCCGGCGCCGTCGGCGGCAGCCCCGCCGGGCGCGGCGCGGGCGCGGCGAAGGCCTGGAAATCGACGCCGTTGGGAATATCGACGATTCGCCGCGCGTCAGGGCAAAGCCGCCGGTAACGCTCGCGGGTGAAGCGACTGATGGCCACCAGCGCATCGGCACCCCGCAGCGCGGCAACATGCCGATCATGCAGGAGCGGCTCGGCCAGCCGCTGGAAGCCTTCATACACGTCTTCCCCGTGACTGGTCAGCACGAGCGGGGCTCCCAACTGGTCGCGGCAGAGCGATGCCAGGTAGCCGGTCGGATACACCCCGTGGCAGTGAATCACGTCGAACCGATGCAGACGATTCAATCGCAACAGCCACCATCGATACCATTGGACCCCTCGCCGCATCGAGAAGAAGCGCGGATGCCGCACGACCGGATAGGGCAGTTTGCGGTCGTGCAGCCGCCAGGGGCGCGTGGTGCGCGGAGCCAGGAGGACGACCTCGTGCCCCAGCGAGCAGAACTGGCGGGCCAGGGCGTCCACGACGAATTCTTGCCCGCCGACGGCAGGCAGCGACGTGTCCGTGTAAAGGCAGATTTTCACGTTCCTGGACCTCGGCAAGGGGTGGAGAGTTGTTTTGTGGTGATCCTCGATCAGGCGGCAGCGGCGGGCGCGAGCGATTCGAAAGGTCGAACGCTCCCTCTTCGTCTTCGTCATGCCTCCCCCAGTTAATTCAGCAAAGCGAGAGAATAATTTCCGGTTGTTTGCATTGCTACGAAAAGACGCAATGCGCTGCGGCTACGGATTGCACGATGAGCAGGGGGCGTGGAAGCCGATATCAGTATTGACGGACATGAGGCTTGCACGGCCCCTATCGCCTGGGCAGCTTTTCCACGTGGGAGGTGTGCGAGGGCTAGGCAAACTGTAGGGCCCCGGGATCCGGCTGTCGTTTGGCGAGTCGCCGCGGTGCAAAATCATTCGCGGGGGGGATATGAGGATCGGCCTGGTGTTGGACGAATTCAATGCGCAGCGCGGCGGGCTGGAGCGCTGGAATTGTCAGTTCGCCACGCACTTGGCGCGCCGGGGTCACGAAGTTCATGTGGTTGCCCGCTGCTTTGCTCCCTCGGCCTTCGGCCTGCCGATTGTCCCGCATCGGCTGCAGGCTGCCGCGTCGCGATGTGCCTTCGCCGAGGCAGCCGAGGCGAAACTGCGGTCCCTGGAACTCAACCTGGTCCACGACATGGGCGTCGGCTGGTATTGCAACGTCTTTCAACCGCATGGCGGCTCCTGGTCGTCGGCCCACGAGCAGAGCCTGCTGGCGTGCCCACGCTGGATGCGCCCGCTGAGACGTTCATTCGACCCGTGGTTGCCGCGGCATCGTGATTTCAGGTCGTTGCTTGCGCGACAGTACGCTTCCACGCGGAAAATCATCGTTGCCTTGTCGCACCTGGTGGCCGACGACTTGCGCCGCTTTCACCACGTTCCTGCCGAACAGATCCGGGTGGTTTACAACGGCGTCAACGTCAACTGCTTCAGCCCCGACCACCGCGCACAGCACCGCCAGGCCGTGCGCCGGAGCCTGGGCATCGCGGAGGACACCCTGTTGCTGCTGATCGTGGCGCACAACTTCCGCCTCAAGGGCGTGCCGACGCTGCTGAACGCCATGCGGCAGTTGGCCCGCAGGCGTCTGCCCGTCCACCTGTTGGTCGTGGGCGGAAAGCAGAAGCATCTTTGGCACTGGCGCCGTACGGCACGACAACTCGGCGTCGGCGCCGGCGTGACGTTCGCCGGGCCGGCCGACGATACGGTTCCCTACTACGCCGCCGCCGACGTGTACGTGCACCCGACGCTCTACGATCCGTGCAGTCTCGTCCTCCTGGAAGCGGCTGCCAGCGGACTGCCCATCATCACGACCGAGCCGGCCAACGGGGTCGCGGAGTTGATGACCGACGGCGAGGAAGCGTTGTTGGTATCCGATCCCACGGACGCGGGCCAGTTGGCGCTGCGGATCGAGAGCATGTTGGACGGCTTCTTGCGGCAGCGGATGGGCCGTGCCGCCCGGCGCATGGCGCTGCGTCACACCTTTGATCGCAACGTCGAGGAGATGCTGGACGTCTATCAAGCGTTTGCACCAGCCCGCCGCGCAGCAGCATAGCGATCGGCGCCGAGAACGGTCTCACGCGGTCTGGCGCGACAACTCTTTCCGGTCGCCCCGCAGCGGCGGCAACCGCAGGCACGCAGTGCAACCTTCGGGAGGTTTCTGCCGGCGCGAAAAGCCCCCCGTTTGCAACGGGGGGGCCGCCGTCCAACGGCAAGGACTTGGCGGAAGGGGCACGCGAAGGCGGCCAACACGCTCATGCTGCACAGCCGGCGCGGTTGCGTGCCCGCCGGCCCGTGGGGTAGAATGCAAGCGCACGAAGGTGAGGGATACGCTGTAATCTCTGAAGCCGCCTCATTCCTTGGAGCCGGTGCCGCTATGAGAACCACGACCTGGAAGTTGCTCGGAACCATGGCCGCTCTGGCGGCCTGGCTGGGCGGTCCGGGGCCGGCGGAAGTCCGCGGCGATGAGCCGCCGCGGGCCCAGCAGGCCGCCCCGCCGCCGTCGCTCATCCTCGAATTGGAAACGCACGAGGGGGCGGCGTATGGACGTTTCAGCGCGATGACCATTACGGACTTCCGGGCAAAGCCAGGCGATGGTCTTGCGGGTCCCGGTTGGCGCAAGTCGGCGGCGTTTACCGTGGTGGAAATTCCCGATAAGGACCGCGTGAAAGTGTGGGTAGCCGACAACCTCGGTCTCCAGAACGTCGCGGGGCGCGATCGGGACGAAAAGTTGATGCGCCTGCGTTCCGGTGAAACACTTAGAGTGAATACGAACACATGCGATGCCGGGACGGACTATGCGCTTCGGATCAGCGACCTGGACGAAGTGCCGGTCGTCAAGGCCGATGATCCGAAAGTCGTCGCCGCGATTTCCGCCCATGCGAACGTGACGAAGGATGAGGTTGGCAGCATCCAGGAAATCGGACCACCGGGAGTCGTCGGACGCGGTGACCGCGTGCCGCGTCGCACCGAATTCGATCCTGGAAAAGGCCCCACCGACGAGGACCTGAAAAACATCGCCAAGTTGAACAATCTGCGGCGGTTGTTTCTCAACGGCAGCGCGATCACGGACGCCGGCGCGGCCCATCTGAAGAATCTGTCCCGGCTGACGGCGCTGGACCTATCGAATACCGAGATCGGCGACGCCGGCCTGGAGCACCTCAACGGATTGGCCAACCTCCGATCCTTGACGCTCTGTTCCACCAACGTCAGTAAGGAGGGCGTAGAGAAGCTGCGGAAGGCGTTGCCGAACTGCAAGATCGACCGGCAGCCCGCCACCGACGATAGGACGCCGGTGACCGGTGCCTCGCCGGAGGCCGTACTGTCCGAGTTGCACCGCAAGTTTCCGGGCAAGAGCGATGACCAGATCATCGAAACCCTGCGCGGCTACATTCCCGTCGATCCAACCGGCGGCGGCAAGGGCAAGGATTGGCTCGCCCATAGGCTCCAGGCGGCGAGAAGACAGTGGCAGGAGGTGCAGGCGATTGAGAAGGACGATGGGAAAGTATTCTACGATTATGAGATCGATAAGTCCTACGGACTGGTCCATGGGGCAAAACCGTCTGCGCCGCGCCGCTGCGAGAACTGCTGGGAGACGATTTCTTCGATACGGTCCTGGCTGCCCGCGTGAGCGTGACGCCCGGTCGCCTGCCCCCGGGCAAGTTCCAGGCCGTGGAACACCTTGCGGACTTGCCTCACCTGCGATGGCTAACAGCGACACGCTGGGGCTCCTTGCCTGCGGACGTCGAGATGGAATGCCTCAAAGGCTTGACCGAACTCAGGAGGCTAGACTGCGATGATCCCTCGGTTATGCGCGATGGACCGGCGCACGCCGCCGCGCTCAGTCAGCTCCGCGTGCTGCACATCTCCTCCACGCGGTTTACCGACACCGAAATGGCACAGCTCAAGGGGCTTACCAACCTGGAAGAGCTGGAACTGATGCGCGCCAGCGTGACGGACGCCGGGCTGGAAAATCTCAAAGGACTGACCAGGCTCACGTCGCTATCGCTATGGTCCGACAACGTAACCGACGCCGGGCTGGAATATCTCAAGGGGCTCAGCGGCGTGCAATCGCTGGAATTGGTCGACGCCAAGGTGACCGATGATGGCTTGATTCACCTCGAAGGGTTGACGAACCTGCGATCCCTCGACCTGAACTGCGCCCCATTGGACGGCAGCGGGTTGGAACACCTCAAAGGACTGACGCGGCTCCAATCGCTCAACCTGACAGGCTGCGACGTGACGGACGCCGGGCTGGTGGGCCTCAAAGGATTGGCCAACCTCCGGTCGCTGACGCTCTACTTCACCAAGGTGAGCAGCGAGGGCGTGAAGGAGGTTCAGAAGGTGTTGCCGAACTGCAAGGTCGTGTGGTCCACGCGCAAGCCCCGCCGTCCCCGCATGTTACCTTTCCGGCCAAAGCCCATCGACGCGAACCAATAGCGCGGCGACGGCCTGGAATGGAAGCAACAGCAGATGGGCACAACGTCATGAAGCAGGTTTACGCGGTCATCTTCGACATGGACGGCGTGCTGGTCGATACCTACCAGGCCCACTATCGAAGCTGGCTGGAATTGGCCAGGGCCGAGGGACTGGATTTCAGCGAGGCGGATTTCGCGCAGACCTTCGGCTGGACCAGCCGCGAGGTGATCGCCAGGCTCTGGTCGGGAAAGTCTCTGGGCGAGGCCCGGATCGCCGCCATGGATGCGGAGAAAGAAGCCGCCTTTCGCCGTGTCATCCGCGAGGACGTCCCGCTGATGACGGGCGCCATCCCGCTGCTGCAATCCCTGCGCGGCGAAGGTTTCCGCCTGGCCGTCGGGTCATCGGCGCCGCCGGAAAACGTCGAGTTGGTGTTGGACTGGCGGAACCTGCGGGCGATGTTTCAGGCGGTCGTGACCGGCGCGGACGTGATTCGCGGCAAGCCGGACCCGCAGGTCTTTCAGCTTGCCGCCCAGCGTCTGGGCGTGCCGCCCGGCGATTGCGTGGTAATCGAGGACGCCCCGGCGGGGCTTGCCGCGGCCGCCGCGGCGGGCATGGCCGGCGTCGGCCTGCTCAGCACCGGCCGCACCCGCGAGGCGCTGGCCAAGGCCGACCTCTTGGTTGCTTCGCTCGGCGAGCTTTCCCCCGAGGTGTTGCGGGAGGTGATCGCACGCCGCAGGGCCCGATGACCCGCGCCCTGAGCCCCGGGGGCTTTAGGAGGGGATGCTGGCGGTCCCATATTCCCTGTTGCACCACAGTACGGCGGCGGGTACAATCCCGCCTCAGTCCGGGAGGGCACGGAGGGTGGCTATGAACGTCCGATCGATCGCCCTGACTCTCTTGCTTGCCGTATCGCTTACCGGCTGTGCGAGCCTCACCTGCACGAACACGGCAACCATTGTGATCGACGGTCTGCCACGACACTCTTGTATTCTGATTGATCCTTCCCTGAAGCCCGAAGTCAACGAAACGTGCGGCACAGGGCTCTTTTGGGACACGAAGCAACGGGTTGTCATCAACGCCTCCGGCCCGTTGAAACTGATTCCCACTATCCCCAAATATCCGGTTGTGGACAAGGTGGGCACTACGCACACCGCGACCGTCGTGGTGAACGGCCTTCCTAACTCACCCAAGAACTACCCTATTCTGATTGACCCTTGCCTCGTCCCCAAACTCAATGAAACGCATGGCGCGTGGAGCATTTCCAGCCGTGGAAATGACATCAACCAACGGGTTGTCATCCACAGCAGCGTACCTCTAAGACTGGTTCCGGCTTCTCCTAAAGAGGCCGCTAAGCTGATGGCTGTTGAGATAGGTTTTCAGCCCAGCCAGTCGTCGTCGCCGCACTGACGCAAGCCTCCCTAGATGCCGGCCGCCCCAAGACTTGTGAGGGGATCGCCATCAAAACGACCATTCCCATTTCTCTCCAGGGATTGTCGCCGGCCGCGCGCGGACTGGCGCTGCAGGCGGCCGTCCGCCGGGCTGCCGACGATCTGGCCGAGCGGTTTCCCGAGAGCGAAGGCTTCCGATCGAAAACCGTCGAGTTCCCCCAGTGGGCCAGCCAGCAGGACTTCGGCGCCGAGATCAGGTTCCGCCGGGGAGTGGCGGCGGGCTTCGACGTGCGCGTTTCCGTCTCGCCCAAGGACCGCCAGAACGTGGCCGTCAGCGTCACGCGCAGCGCCCGGATCGAGTGGCTGCTGATGGCGCCGGCCGCGGCCATCGGCGTCGCAGCCGCATTCTGGCTCACGGCCGGCATCCAGTTCCGCAACAGCCACGCGGTCGTCCTGGTGCTGCTGGCGGGCGTGGTCGCCGGCAGCGTCATCCTCGGCGTTCCGCTGGTGCTGCTGGCCCAACTCCTGTTCCGCCTCGCCGGCATGGCCACCGGCAACGACGAACTCTGCGCTGTCCTGGCCACCGTGGAACAGGCGGTTCGCAAAACGATTGTTCCTCGTCCCACTTGATAAACCCTCCTGGACGATCCTCCCATGTCACTGCGATCATGGTCCAAAGTGACTCTCGGCGGACAGCGTCATGTCATGCCGAAAGTCTGTCCGAATTGCCTGGCTCCCAGCGAGGTGGACCGGCGCTACGCCTACAAGGCCCCGTGGTGGCTGTGGTTGGTGGACAGTGCGCGGTACATCCAGACGTTCTATTACTGCCGCGATTGCGGGGCGCAGGTGGGGGCCTATTATTGGTATCGCAAGTGGCTCGCCCGCGTGCGGTTCCTCTTCGCCGTGTTATCGTTGGCCGCCTTGGTGGCCCTGGGTGAATGGCTGGGGCGGCTGTCCCGGGGGCAGCCCAACGACAGCCTGCTTCCGCCCTGGGGCACGCTGGCCTTGCTGCCGGCGGTGCTGCTGGTCTGGTGGGGGCTGCGCCGTTGGCTGAAGCAGCGGGCGCTGCGCTCGGCCCCGATCCTGGAGAAGCAGGCGGTGTGGGGGCCGGCGGCCTATTACGTGGGCGAGCGCGGCTGGGGCCTGGCGGACCTGTTTACGGGCGCTTCGCGGTCGGTCTATCGGGCGGTCCGTCCCGAGTGGATCCGCGCCCTGGCGGAAGCCAATCCCGAGAAAGTTGACGACGCGACGTATCGCGGCGTGGTCGGCGCCGAGAAGCGGGTGTTCGCCGCCGAGCGGCGGGCGCCGACATAAAGGCGGAAGGGGGAAGGCGGAAGGGGGAAGGAAAAACAGAAACACTTTTTCAAAGCCCACCGGCTGCGACCGGTGGGAAGTGATGCGGCAAGCGACGTTTTTTCAACGCCCGTTCCCACCGGACGCAGCCGGTGGGCTTGGGGTGCGGGGGCCAGTGGGCATCGGGAGGAACAGAAAATGCAATACCGGCTTTCGACGCTGCTCTTGGCGTTCGTGGTCGTCTGGTCGTCGCTGGCGGTGTTCGGCATGGAATGGGGCGTTTCTGTTGCGGCTGTCCTCCTGGCGGTAGCGGCTTACATCCGCAGTGCTCCATCAATGCGGCAAGCCCTAATATACGTACTCGCGGCCATCCTGTGCGGGCTCTGCGTGGTCGGACTGCTGGCATGGGTTCAGGAAGTTCAGGACGTTGGCCCGCGGCGGCGGGTAACCTGTGTTAACAACCTCAAACAAATCGGCCTGGCGCTGTGCAACTACGAGTCTGTCACCGGTCGCTTTCCGCCGGCGGTCGTTGCCGACAAGCAGGGCAACGCGATGCATAGTTGGCGACTGCTTATCTTGCCGTACCTGGAATTCGGCACCATGTACAGCGCCTGCAATCTGCGCCAGCCTTGGAACGGCCCGACCAACAGCAAGTTCGCCGCCATGTCGGTGCCTGTCTTCTGTTGCCCGGCTGATCCATCGATCAACGGCCAGCCGGTAACGAGTTACGTGGCCGTCACAGGCCCCGGGACCGGCTGGGACCGGTGGTCGCCAACGGGGAGGCCGCTGCGGGCGATGGTCGTCGAGGTGGCCAATTCCAACATTCCATGGATGAAGCCGAAAGACCTCACGCTGGAGGAAGCCTGCCGCCGCGTTGGCGACGGGACAGGCCCACGGATTTCCGGTCATCATTCAATCTCGGGTGGTTTCTTTTTCCAGGATGAGATGGTCACGCACGTCCTTGCCTCCGACGCGAGCGTTTGGAGCATCCCCGCCAATCTCCCGTCGGCGACGCTCCGCGGCTTGTTCACCGGCGACGAGAAGGCATGGAGGGTGTGCGAGGAGTTCGAAATGGCCCCGCCGCGGCGGATCAATTGGACCAATTGCACCGCGCTGGCAGTGCTCATTCTTTCTTACGGGGTGCTGTTGTTTCGTCCGCGCGATAAAGTGCTGCGGGCCGTGCACCCCGCGTCCCCAAGCCCACCGGCTGCGACCGGTGGGAACTGATGCGGCAAACAGCGTTTTTTCAACGCCCGTTCCCACCGGCCGCAGCCGGTGGGCTTGGGCGCAGGGGCCGGCGCGGCGACGGAGCGGGGATGCCGTTTCACTGGCCCTGCGTGCCAGCCGCCTCCAGTTCTTCCCAGCGGCGGTAGGCCGCGGCAATCTCGCTCTGCAGCGACTGGAGGCGCCCTTTCACGCGGACGATTTCGGCCGGGGCCTGGCGATAGAACGCCGCGTCGGCCGCCACGCTGTGGAGTTCGGCCAGCTCGGCTTCCAGGGCCTCGATCCGCGCCGGCAAGGCCGCCAACTCGCGCTGCTGGTTGTACGTCAGGCGCCGCGTCCGCTGCGGGGGCGACGGGCGCGGCTGCGGCCGGGCGGGCGCAGGCTTGGCCGGCGGCGGCGGTTCTTCCGGACGCTGCCGCAGCCAGTCGTCGTAGCCGCCCGCATATTCCTTGACCCGGCCCTCGCCCTCCAGCACCAGCGTGCTGGTCACCACGTTGTTGAGAAACTCGCGGTCGTGGCTGACCAACAGCAGCGTGCCGGCATAGCCGCTCAACAGTTCTTCCAGCAGTTCGAGCGTCTCCAGGTCCAGGTCGTTGGTCGGTTCGTCCATCACCAGCACGTTGGACGGCATGGTGAAAAGCCGGGCCAGCAGCAAGCGGTTCCGCTCGCCGCCCGAGAGCCGCGCCACGGGACCGCCGGCCTGCTCGGGGGTGAAGAGAAAATCGGCCAGGTAGCCGATGATATGCCGCGTGCGGCCGTTGACCGTCACCGAATCGGCCCCGTCGCGGACGTTTTCGCGCACCGATTTCGTTTCGTCCAGTTGGGCATGGAGTTGGTCGAAGTACGCGACCTCCAGATGGGTTCCATGGCGCACGGTCCCCGACTGCGGCGGCAATTCACCCAGCAGCAGGCGCAGGAGCGTCGTCTTGCCCGAGCCGTTGGGTCCGATGAGCCCCACCCGGTCGCCCCGCATGATCATCGTGGAGAAGTCGCGGATGACGGCACGGTCGCCATAAGCGAAATGGACTCGCTTGGCTTCGATCACCAGCCGGCCCGTGCGCTGGGCCTGCTGGATCTCCATTTTCACGTCGCCGGGGCGCTCGCGGCGGGCGCGGCGGACTTCGCGGAGGGCCTCCAGGGCGCGGACCCGGCCTTCGTTGCGAGTGCGGCGGGCCTGGATGCCCGTGCGTATCCAAACCTCTTCCTGGGCCAACTTCTTGTCGAACCCGGCGTTCTGCCGGCTCTCGGTTTCCAGGGCCGCCTCCTTGCGGTCCAGGTACGTCGGGTAGTCGCACGACCAGCTTGTGAGCCGGCCGCGGTCGAGTTCCAGGATGCGGGTGGCCACTTTGCGGAGCAAGGCCCGATCGTGCGTGACCAGCAGCAGCGTGCCGCCGGAGCGGAGCAGGAAATCCTCCAGCCAGCGGATGGCGTCGATGTCCAGGTGATTGGTCGGCTCATCCAGGAGCAGGAGGTCCGGGCTGCCGGCCACGGCCTTGGCCAGGAGGACGCGGCGTTTCATGCCGGCGGAAAGGGTTGCCACGTCGGCGTCCGGCTCGAGGTCCATGCGCGAGATCACCGACTGGATTTGCTGGTCGATGCCCCAGCCGCCCTCGGCTTCCAGTGCGTGTTGGATGCGGCCCAGCTCCGCCTGAAGCTCGTTGCCGTGCTGGCCGGCCAGCCGGTTGGCCAGGCGGTGATACTCGGCCAGCAGTTCCGCCTTGCGTCCCAGTCCCCGGGCGACCTCGTCGAAGACCGAGCCCTGAAGGTCCTGCGGCACTTGCTGGGGGAGCATCGCGGTCCGCAGCCCCTGTTGCCGGATGACCTCGCCTCGATCGGGTTCCAGGGCGCCCTGGAGGAGTCGCAGCAGCGTGGTCTTGCCGGCGCCATTGCGGCCCAAGAGGCACAACCGCTCGCCCGGCTCAATCGTCAGATTGGCCTGGTCCAGGACGGGAGGGCCGCGGAAGCCCAGCGTGACGTCGGCGAGTGCGATGAGCGGCATCCTTCGATGATAGAGGCCGCCGGGCAGTTGGGCAAGCCGCGCGGGGAGCGGCCGGTACGTCCTTCAAGACGTTTTTGCCGGCGAGAAAAGCCGCCCGTTTGCAACGGGGGGCTTGGCAAGAGTGCTTCCCTGTTTCCTTCCCCCTTCGGCCATTGTATCGCCGTGTTGACGGCGGAGAAAGGCGCCAGGTGCAGCGGGGTTGACGCCGAAGGCAGCCAGCGATCACGTCGTCAACGATCGCGCCAGCCACGTAAGTCTGTCCCCCGCTGCCGCTGAAACCGCTCGCCACCCCCAAGCCGGTCGTAAAAAAGTCAGCGGTTCGGATCGACCGGCAGGAGATCCACGGCATCCACCCCGAACGAGTAGCCTGCCGAGGCCGGGTTCTTGCCTGAGTTGACGAAGCGAATTCGGTGCTGGCCCGCCGCGAAGGTGAAGGAGCCCATCTCCAGCGAGCCGGCGGGCGAAACGCGTCCGCAGTAGAGGTCGAACAGCGGGGCCAAACGGCGTCCGTCCAGGGCAACGTGGATCGTGCCGTAATCGGGCGCGGCCGTCGCCAGGGCGCGGAGTCGATAGCTGCCCGGCTTGTGGACGTTCAGGGCCAACTCGATGAAGCCGCCCTCTTTGGCCTGACAGAAAAGCTGCTTGCCCTTGCTCCACATCGCGCCTTCGAAGGGGGCCATGTCCTGGACGCTCCAGTGACAGCGGCCGGACGCGAGCACCGGCGCCGAGGCGGCTTCGAATCGTTCCAGCGGCACTTCCGAATGCGGCGGGCCGAGTTCCAGCCAGAGCGCGTCGTTCGCGTAGGCTCGAACATAAGCCCGGGAGATGATCCCGTAGCCGTTTTTACCCCAGCGCGGTCCCCAACTATTGCGGAAAATGAAGACGGCCCCCTGCTTCGGCTCGTGGAGATATCCCACCAGCGCAATGCTGTGACCGTCCTCGACCGCATGGGGCGGCGGCACCTGGATCACTTCAGAACCCTTGAGGGTTTTGGGCCAGCGAAGGCCACATGCTACCGGGTGGCCGTGAGCCAGGGCCGAGTCGATCGCGGACAATTGAGCTTCCTCCATCGGCCGAGCAACGTCCCAGCGCCTGATCCAATGGACCTGCCACCGATGGCTTTCCTTCTTCGCATCGGCCAGGGCCGCGGCCGACGGAGGGTGCATGCCGTGGCGTTTCTCTTCTTCTTCGGGCATCAAGCTCTGGCGGCATATCCCCAGCGTGTTCAGGCCGTGGACTGCCTCGTAGAACATGGCCTGATTCTGTCTCTTGCCCGTGGCCTTTTTGGCGGCCCAAATGAGAAACTCCGTCGAGCGCCGCCGATCCTTATCCTGCGTCACCTTGGCCAGCTCGAATTCGGCCAACGAGGCGACCGCGTGCAGCGAGCAGGTGTCCGCCCCCTGGTTTTGCGGGATCAGACCGAATCGTTCGAACTCGGGAGTGAGATCGACCTTGGCGGGCAGCGACGCCCCAGCAGGGGGCGGCAAGGACCAGACGACCACGAACGCCAAGAGCAGCGTCGAAGGCCGAAATTGCATTTTCCCATCCTCCCCGCGCCCGCCGGCCAATGCACCCCAAGCCCACGGGGCACCCGCGCAGCGGGTCGCGGCCGGTGGGAAGCGCTGCGGTTTTCCAGCCCCCGTTCCCACCGGACGCAGCCGGTGGGCTTGGGGCGACTACCCGTGTTTCCTTCCCCATTCCGTGTCTTGGTCGGAGCCGCCTGGGCCCCGCAACGGCGGCAAGACGGCGTTCCGTTTCGTTGCGGTTGCTGGCGCTGTCAACCGCTCCTCCCCAAGACTCCGCAGTCGGGGATTCTCGGGCTCCCGGGAGCGGCAAGGGCCCGTAAAAGAATAATACGTTGGGGACCGTCCCTTGGAAATTGAGCAGGTTTTTTATTGAATGGGCCTGAATTGATTTGCCTGATTCCCGCAAGGAGGCGGCTGCTGGGCCTCGGGGATCGGCGCCGGGACCCCACCGCTCGGCGGAGCATCGCGTCATCCCCGCGCCTTACGCCTAGGGACGTGATAAGCCGCTTGGGGTAAGGCAACGCCTTAGGGTGCTTCGGGGAAATGCCCGAATTGCAAGGATGGCGATGGCGCTATACTGCGGGTGTTGCCTTTTCTTATCTTTGCGGGGCGGCCTGACCGTGAACAGCCCAGCGCGGTGTCGATGCTAGCCTAACAGCGGACATTCGTTTGGAAGGAGTAGTGGGATGAGAGCACGTCTGATCAGCCTGGATTACTTGGTTCCCCGGTCCAACACTTGCCTGACGGCCTTTCCGGTCGTGGTCGGCCACCATAGCCGCGCCGACATCCAGTTGGACGATCCGTCGATTGCCGACCTCCATTGCGCAGTTCTACCAGCAACACAACCGCCTGGTGGTCCGCGATCTGGGGTCGGTCCATGGAACCTACGTCAACGGTTCCCGCGTCACGGAAGCGGTGCTTAGTGCCGGGGATCAACTGGCCCTCGGGCTGACGACTTTTCTCGTCGAGTGCTTCGACAAGGACGAGGAAGGATTGTATCAGGAGGCCGTCGACGCCCTGGAAGCGGTGGACGCCTGCGTCGGAGTGGCGTAGGCGGGGGTCAACTGCGCTGGGCCAGCCAGCCCGTAACCTCGGGCCAGAGTTGATTCTGCGCCTTCGAACCGACGGCCAGGCCGATGTGGCCGGCATCGAGCTTCATGGTCTTCCGATCCGATGAGCCCACCAGGTCGTTGAAAGGCTCGCTCTGCGCGCAGGGGACCAGGTCGTCGCGGCTGGCCATGAGATTGAGCACCGGGCAGGTGATCCGCTGCAACTCGACCAGCCGGCGCCCACGCGCAGGCGGTTCTGCACCAGCAGGTTCTGCTGATAAAGGTCCTTGACGAACTGGCGGAAGGTCTCGCCAGGGACGGGAATGTTGTCGCCCAGCCACGTCTCCATGGTGAGAAACTCGTCCACGAAGCGGTCGTCGTCCAACCGCTCCCAGAGCGACAGCGGCTTCTCGACCAGGTTGGCCACCGGTTTGAGCAGCGTGAAGTTGGTCTGCAGGAAAGCGGCCGGACAATTCCCCCAGGCGTCGACGAAGGCGTCAACGTCGAAGTATTGCGGCTGGCTCCAAAGGTTCAACAACCCGGCGCAGGTCGAGAAATCGATGCCCGCCGCCAGCAGGATCAGGTTCTTGACCGACTGCGGGTGCAGGGCGGTGAACATCGCGCTCATCGTGCCCCCCATGCAGTAGCCGAGCACGCTGACCTGGGACGCCCCGGTCCGCTGCCGGACGTGCTCGACCACGTTGACCAGGTAGCCGTCGATGTAGTCGCGGAGGGTATTGAAGCGGTCGGCATGGCTGGGAACGCCCCAATCGACCAGGTAGGTGTCGAAGCCCGCCTTGACGAAATGCTCCACCACGCTCTTGCCGGGCAGGAGATCGAGGATGTAGGGCCGGTTGACCAGGGCGAAGACGAACACCAGGGGCGTCTTGAACTTGGGCGGGGCATCGGCCGGATAGTGCAGCAGCCGCATCCGGTCCTCGCGGTAGACGACTTCCGACGGCGTGGCCCCCTTCTTCACCTCCTGGGCGCGCGTCCACAACTGGGGCAAGCGGCTGAGGCGGCGGAAGATGTCCGCAGACTCGCCGATCACGGCCTGCGGCACGCCTGCCCAGGGGTGGCCCGAAGAGGAACCGTTGCCGTCGTTCATAGGTCTTCTCAACTCGACTGTTTCGCTCGCTTGGGCGGGCCTTCTTCCAGCTTCTTCAGCCGGGCATTGACATCGGCCAGGCCGGCGGCCAATTGCTCCAGGCTGTCGCCCGCATGCTCCTCGAACCGCCGCAGGGTCCGCATGAGCTGGTCGAAGTCCTGCCGGCTGACACCCTGCGCCTCATGCTGCGCCTGGCCGGCCAGCTCGGCCCACTGCTGTCGGGCCTTCACGCCGGCCTCCATCGCTTTGGTCATGCCGGTGAGGAATTCGGGAGAACGCATGAATTCCTGCCAGCCTTGGGTCCAGCCCCGGAAGATTTCGGCGCGGGCTGCGCGGGCCGCGTCGGGGGGCGACTGGCCCGGCGGAAACGTCATGCCCGCCTCCGCGCTGCGGGAGAGGAAATCCCACCAGAGCTGCCACACCGGGTGGTCCGCGTCGAAGGGACTCTTGGCTGACTCGTACATCGCGGGATCTGCCGGGAATTCTCGGGGATGTTGGCTCAATCGCAGCGCTCGACCGCCAGGGCCACCGCCTCGCCGCCGCCGATACAGAGCGAGGCAATGCCCACCTTCCCCTGGCGATGCGCCAGGGCGTTCAGCAAGGTGACCAGGATGCGGGCGCCGCTGGCGCCGATGGGATGGCCCAGGGCGACCGCGCCGCCGTGGATGTTGACTTTCTCGTGCGGCAGGCCGAGTTCCTTCATGGCCGCCAACGGCACCACCGAAAACGCTTCGTTGATCTCGAACAGATCCACGTCACCCACCGCCAGGCCGAGCCGCTTCATCAGCGCGGCGATGGCCCCGATCGGGGCCAGCGTAAACCACTCCGGCTCCTGGCTGTAGGTGGTGTAGCCGAGGATGCGGGCCTGGGGGCGAACGCCCAGTTCCTTGGCCCGGCCCTCCGCCAGGACCACCACCGCGGCGGCGCTGTCGTTGAGACTCGACGCATTGCCCGCCGTGACCGTGCCCGCCGGATCGAAAGCCGGCTTCAGGGCCCGCAGCTTCTGCTCGTTGAAGCGTTGGGGCTCTTCGTCCTTGTCGACGACGACGGTTTCTTTGCGGCCCTTGATTTCCACCGGCACGATCTCCTTGGAGAACACGCAGTCCTTTTGGGCCTGGATCGCCCGCTGGTAGCTGGCCACCGCGAAATCGTCCTGCTCCTGGCGGGAGATGTTGCAGCGTTTGGCGCAGCGGTCGCCGAAGATCCCCATGTGGAGGTTGCCATACACGTCCCAGAGGCCGTCCCGGATGGCGGTGTCGATCAATTCGCCGTTTCCCATGCGGTAGCCGGTGCGGGCCTTGCTGAGCAGGTAGGGCGTGGCGGACATGTTCTCCGTGCCGCCGGCGACCACGGTCCGGCTGTCGCCGCACTGAATCGCCTGGGCGGCGAGCATCACCGCCTTGAGCCCGGAACCGCAGACCTTGTTGACCGTGGTGGCCCCGACGGCCGGCGGCAGGCCGGCGCCGATGGCCGCCTGCCGCGCCACGTTCTGCCCCAGCCCGGCGCCGATCACGTTGCCGACGATGACCTCGTCGACCTGATCGGGCTTGACGCCGGCCCGCTCCAAGGCGGCTTTGACGGCCAGGGTCCCCAGTTTCGGCGCCGGGACCTCGGCCAACGTTCCACAGAATCCCCCGATCGGCGCGCGGACCGCGCCGGCAAGGACAACTTCGCTCAACATCGGATCGTCCTTTCTGCCTTTCTGGCGAAACGGTGCCGTGGCTCTGACTACTTCGCCTTCGGCTTATCGCACGCCTCGTCGCCGCACAGCGCTCGGGCGATGGCGCCCCAGGACTCGATGACGCGGGCGTTGGCGTTGACCATCGTTTCCGTGTTCTTCCGCAACGAACCGAGGACGGACTCCCAGATTTCACGATTGCGGGTTTCGTGTTCCGCCATGGAACCGTCCTGGCGGATCTCGAAGGCCTTCTGCAGCAGCTCCAAGCTGGACTTGGCGCTGTCGTTCATGTTGCGGATGGTCTCCTCGGCCTGCTTCTGCACGACCGTCATGACTTGCTCGGCCGCCGCTTGCCCCTTGTTCTGCCACTGGCTGCCGCCCAGCCCGCGGAAGGTCTCGGCGAACCACTTGGCGGATTGCTGTTGGACGGTGATGCCGGCCTTGAGGGCGTTTTCGAACAAGCGCGCCGATTGCTCCACCAACTCCTCGTAATTTGCAGTCGCGGTACCCATAACTGGACTCCTCCTGAAAGAAAGGTGAGAAAAGTACGACTGCCGGAATTATATCACGTTGGCGGCCGGCGTCAAGGGTCATTGTGCATTTGCACAACGACGGCGTGACCGCCATTCCCGCAGATACCCCGCCAATTTCCGGAGAATACGCCGTACCACCGCCGCGCGGGAAATCGCGTTTGTGCGGCTGCACAATCACCCCCCTTTCTTGGGGCGAGCGGCGCTCTTGTGCCGCCGCGGCCGTGGGGCCGTCTTCTGGATCTGCTCCTGCAACTGCTCGATCACGCCCTGCAACCTGGCCACCTCGGCCGTCGCCGCGGCCTCCCCGGCGGGAGGCTCCGGCTCGGCGCCCGCCGCCGCCTGCGAACCAGGCCCGCCGGGAGCGGCCGCCTGCCCAAACGGCCACATCACGTTGTGAAACCAGTCACCCGCCGCCGCCACCGGAAACTCCAGCCCCATGGCGCGGCGGAGATAGCGGTCAAACTCCCGCTGCGATTCCAGGTAGGCGCGGAGGAACTGGTTGAAGTAGCGATCGATGAACTCGCGGATCAGCGGCTCATTGGCGCGGATGACCCGGTGCAGGAGTTCGGCGGGAAAGACGCCCAACTTCGCCGGGTCGTGCTCGAGAATGATCTGCGCGAGCACCTTGGCCGTGATGTCCTCGCCCGAGTTCACGTCGGTCACCTGGACGTCGTGCCCGTCGACGATCAATTGATAGATGTCCTCGAGGCTGACGTGGAGGCTGCGGGTGGTGTCGTAATAGCGGCGGTTGCGGTACTTCCGCAAGAGAATCTGCGGCGGCGGGGTGGAAGCGGCGGGGTTCATGCTGGTTAATGCCTCTGCACAATAGTGGACCGGGTGTGTTCAATTGTGGGTCGCCAAAGGTGGGCTGTCAAGCAGGCCAGTACGGTAAATTGCCGGCGGACGGCCCAGCCGCGACCAGCCGTCGTGGGGGTGATTCGTCATTGTGCAAACGCAAAATTGTGCTTGCATCAGAGCCTGCAAGTCCTTACAATTCCGGAGGGAGGAAACAGTGCATCGATCACTTCCAAGGAGTCCGGCGATGGAGATTCAAGGCAAAGTGGCCGTCATCACGGGGGCGGGCAGCGGGATCGGCCTGGCGGTGGCCCTGGAATTGGCCCGCCGCGCCGTCAGCGTCGTGGCGCTGGTCGACCGCGGCGACACGGTGAACCACGTGGCCGCTTCCATCAACGAGTTTACCGGCGGGCGGGTACATGCCTGCACGTTCATCGGCGACGTGACCGACGCCGAGTTTCGCAGCGGGGTGTACGATCATATTTCCGCCGACCACGGCGTGCCGCGGATCTGCGTGCCCGCCGCGGGAATCAGCCGGGATTCGCTGGCGGCGAAAATCGATCGGACCACCGGCAAGAAGGAGTTGTACTCGATCGACGACTTTCGCCAGGTGCTGGAAGTCAACCTGACGGCGCCGGTCTATTGGGCCCTGGAAATGGTGGGGCGGATCGCCGAAGACCGGCACGCCCGCGGCCTGGGCCGGTGGAGCCCCGAGGAGCACATCCAGGGCACGGTGATCTTTATCGGCTCCGTGTCCTCGCAGGGGAACAAGGGCCAGATCGCCTATGCGGCCACCAAGGCCGGCCTGGAGGGAGCGGCCGCCACCTTGACCAAGGAGGCGATTTATCACGGCGTCCGCTGCGGGGTGATCCATCCCGGCTTCACCGACACGCCCATGGTCCAGGCCTTGGGGGAAGACTTCATTCACAAGAACATCCTGCCGTTCACAGAACTGCACCGGCTGATTCGCCCCGAGGAAATCGCCGACGCCATCTGCTTCATGATCGGCAATTCGGCCGTCAGCGGCCAGTTGTGGGCGGACGCCGGCTGGCACCCCTCGGTGTGACGCCACCATAACGGGGTACGGCAATTCCCGGCCTCGTTCCGCTGGACTTCCTTAGCCGGGACACCGGAATTCTCGGATTTGCGCCCTATCGCCGCGGGGGTATTCTCAAGGACAGCGTTTGCCCAAGCGGCGGCGCTGGTCTTTTCGCCGATACAAGCACGTCTTTTTATAGTCCAAGGAGAATCCCATGGGAGCGACGATTGTTGAAGAAGTTGGCCGCCAGGTGGCAAGTTGGAAACCGCTGACGGGAAAGAGGGCCTTCGTGACCGGCGGCTCGCGGGGCATCGGCCGGGCCACGGCGCTGGCCTTGGCGGCGGCCGGCGCCGACGTGGCCATCAACTATCAGCGCTCCGCGACGGCCGCGGAAGAGGTCGAGCGCGAGGCCGAGGAGTGGGGCGTCCGCGCCGCGCCTACCAGGGCAACATCGCCGACGACGGCGAGGCCAGGCGCATGGTCGAGGCCGCCTTGCACGACTTCGGCGGCCTTGACATCCTGGTGAACAACGCCGGCATCACCCGCGACAAGTCGTTCGTGAAGATGACCTTCGCCATGTGGGAAGAAGTCATGGGGGTCAACCTCAGCGGCGTCTTCCACATGACCCAGGCCGTCCTGCCCGGCATGATCGACGCGGGCTGGGGGCGCCTGATCAATCTCTCCTCGATCGTCGGCCAGACGGGGAACTTCGGGCAAGCCAATTACGCGGTGACCAAGGGAGGGATCATTGCCCTGACGATGACCTTGGCCCGCGAGGTCGCGCGCAAAGGAATCACCGTCAACGCCGTGGCCCCGGGATTCATCGAGACCGACATGACCAAGGACCTGCCCGAGCCCGCCTTGCAGGCCGTCAAGGCGATGACTCCCCTGGGCCGGCTGGGGCGGCCGGAAGAAGTGGCGGCGGCGATCGTCTTCCTGGCGACGCCCCAGGCCAGTTACATTACCGGCCAGGTGATCCCGGTCAACGGCGGCATGTACATGTAGACGCGGGGCGTAGGTGCCACTGGCGACGCCAGTGCTTTGGGGGACCCGTTGCACGGAAGCACTGGCAAAGCCAGTGGCACAGGCGCGCGGGTGGCCCCGATAGCTTGCCTATCGCACACGGCGAAGCCGCAAGAGGAGGCTCGATGGTTCGAGAAAGCCTCTTGTGCCTACGGCACCCCGATAGCAGAGCTATCGGGGCCACCCGGCGGGGACCACGGCTGACACCGCCGTGGCACGGGTCCCGAACCAAGCGGCGGGTAGTCCCCGTCAAGCAATCGAATCGGCCCGGGCGGCAACGTCAATCTCGTTGACGAGTTGCCCGACGCCGTCCAATTGCCTGACGACCTCCTGGGCAATGCGCTTCTGATAGTAGGTCGGCACCCGACCTCGCAAGACGAGCATCCCGTGTCGATATTCGCAGGAGATGATCTCGTCGGCGAGTTCCGGATTTTCGTGGAGACGATCGGCGGCGGCCCGGACGACCGGGTCGCGCTCGGCGATCGCGCCGCTGGGGAAATCCAAGAGAGCAGTCATCGTTGCCTCCGGAAAAGAACCGTTCCTGGAGCGGCCGCAGCCGACCCCCTGGCCACCGTGGACCATCCGTGCCGACGCCTGAATCCTCGCTGAATGGTAGCGCGCCGCTGCCGCGGGTCAATGCCCCGTGGTGTGCAATCGCGCAAAACGCGCCGCCGGAGGCGGTATTTTTCCCAGCGGACTTGCTCATCGGTTTCTGTCGGGACGTCACCCGTAGGGTGGGGCGAGCGCAGCGAGCCCCACCAGAAAGCGGCCGAATTATGGATGGTGGGGCGCACTGCGCTCGACCCACCCTGCCAGTTTCCGGCCCCCGGCCGCGTCCATTTTCCGGCGGCTTTCCGGCCCGTTTCGCGGCCGCCACCGCGCGTTGTGCAATTGCGAGATCGGGCTCTTGACTTCCCGGGGCCGGCGGCGAAGAATTCCCTTGCAGAAAGCACGCCACAAGACCAATGTCCAAGGGGGGTAACGGCCGTGAGTTCAACTTCATCACAGATGGCGGGACTGGAGATTCGGGCATCCGCTGCCGGAGCGGCCGCTGAGGTCCTTAGCGACGACGCCTTGCGCTTCGTCGAAAAACTGGTCCGCGAGTTCGCCCCGCAGCGGGATGAGCTGCTCCGCCGCCGGGCCGAGCGGCAGCGCGAGTTCGACGCCGGCAAGCTGCCCGATTTCCTTGCCGATTCCACGCGCCTCAAGGGCGACTGGCGGGTGGCGCCCATCCCCGACGACTTGCTGGACCGCCGCGTAGAAATCACCGGGCCGACCGACCGGAAAATGATCATCAACGCCTTGAATTCCGGCGCCAACGTCTACATGGCCGATTTCGAGGACGCCAATTCGCCCACCTGGAAAAATCTCCTCGAGGGGCAGGCGAACCTCGCCGCCACGGTCGAAGGGACGATCAACTACACCAGCCCGGAGGGAAAACGCTATCGCCTCAACGAGCAGCGGGCGACGCTCATGGTGCGGCCGCGGGGATGGCACCTGCCGGAAAAGCACCTCTGGCTGGACGGGGAGCCCGTGCCGGGCTCGCTCTTCGACTTCGGCCTGTTCTTCTTCCATAACGCCCGGCGGCTGCTGGAACAGGGGAGCGGGCCGTATTTTTACCTCCCCAAGCTGGAGAGCCACCTCGAGGCGCGGCTGTGGAACGAGGTGTTCCTCATGGCCCAGGACGAGTTGCACGTGCCGCGCGGCAGCATCCGCGCGACCGTGCTCATCGAGACGATCCCCGCCGCCTTCGAAATGGACGAGATCCTGTACGAGTTGCGCGAGCATTCGGCGGGGCTGAATTGCGGCCGCTGGGATTACATCTTCAGCATCATCAAGAAATTCTGCAAGCAGCCGGACTTCACCATGCCCGACCGCGGACAGGTTACCATGACGGCGCATTGCATGCGATCCTACTCGCTGTTGGCGATCAAGACCTGTCATCGCCGGAGCATTCACGCCATCGGCGGCATGGCGGCCCAGATTCCCATTAAGAACGACGCCGTGGCCAACGAAGCGGCGGTGGAGAAGGTGCGGGCCGACAAGATCCGCGAGGCTGGCGACGGCCACAACGGCACCTGGGTCGCTCATCCCGGCCTGGTGGCCGTGGCCCGCGACGCCTTTGACGCCCGCATGCCGGAGGCGAACCAGATTACCCGGCGGCGCGACGACGTGCAGGTGACAGCCAAGGATCTCCTCACCGTGCCCGCCGGCGACATCACCGAGCAAGGGCTGTGCCAGAACATCAACGTCGGCATTCAGTACATGGCCGCCTGGCTGGCGGGCAACGGCTGCGTGCCACTGTACAACCTGATGGAAGACGCCGCCACCGCGGAAATTTCCCGCGCCCAAATCTGGCAGTGGCTGCACCAGCCCTATGGCATCTTGTCCGACGGGCGCAAGGTCAGCCCCGAGCTGGTCCGCACGCTCTTCCAGCAGCAGATGGACAAATTGGAGCAGACGGTCGGGGCGGAAGCGTTCGCGCGCGGTACGTACGGTCTGGCAAGGAACCTGATCGAAACCATTGTCTGCAAGGACGAGTTCACCGAATTCATGACGCTCGTGGGATACGAGCATTTAGATTGAGCCTCGCACCGGCAGGAATCGTCTTCGGCGCCACGGCTCGAAGGAGGTCGGTTATGGCAGATCGCAGGGTCCTGGAACTGGAACAATCGTGGAAGGTGGATGATCGCTGGCTGGACGTGAAGCGGCCCTATTCGGCCGAGGACGTGGTCCGCCTCCGCGGCAGCGTGAAGATCGAATACACCCTGGCCCGCTTGGGGGCCGAGCGGCTGTGGAAACTCTTCCGCACCGAGCCCTACGTCCGCACCCTGGGGGCGCAGACGGGGCGCAGGCGGTGCAAATGGTGCAGGCGGGGCTGGAGGCGATTTATGTCAGCGGCTGGCAGGTGGCCGGCGACACGAACACGGCCCAGCAGACCTATCCCGATCAGAGCTTGTACCCGGTCGATAGCGTGCCGACGCTGGTGCGGCGGATCAACAACGCCTTGCAGCGGGCGGACCAGATCACCTGCAACGGGCGGATGACCGACCAGATGCCTTATTGGTATGCCCCCATCGTGGCCGACGCCGAGGCGGGCTTCGGCGGCGTGCTGAACGCCTTCGAGCTGATGAAGGCGATGATCGAGGCGGGGGCGGCGGCCGTCCACTTCGAGGACCAGCTTTCCTCCTCCAAGAAGTGCGGTCACATGGGAGGCAAGGTGCTCGTGCCCACCCAGGAAGCCGTGGCCAAGCTCGTGGCCGCCCGGCTGGCCGCCGACGTGCTGGACGTCCCCGCCCTGATCATCGGGCGGACCGACGCCATGGCGGCCAACCTGCTGACCAGCAACGTCGATCCGCGGGACCGCGAGTTCACCACCGGCCAGCGGACGGTGGAAGGATTCTACGCCGTCCGCGAGGGCCTGGAGCAGGCGATCAGCCGCGGGCTGGCCTTTGCCCCCTATGCCGACGTGATCTGGTGCGAAACCTCGACGCCGGACCTCGACGACGCGCGGCGGTTTGCCGAGGGGATCCACGCCCGCTACCCCGGCAAGCTGCTGGCCTACAACTGCTCGCCGTCGTTCAACTGGCAGAAGGCCCTCCGCGAAGAGGAGATCGCCTCCTTCCAGCGGAACCTGGCCACGATGGGCTACAAGTTCCAGTTCGTCACGCTGGCCGGGTTCCACGCCCTGAACATGAGCATGTTCGAGCTGGCCCATGCCTACCGGGACGAGGGGATGCTGGCGTATTCCCGGCTCCAGCAGCGGGAATTCGAGCTGGAGCGGAGCCACGGCTACCGGGCCGTCAAGCACCAGTCGTTCGTCGGCGCGGGCTACTTCGACGCGATTGCGCAGATTGTTTCCGAGGGCCAGACTTCGCTGGCCGCGTTGCGAGGCTCGACCGAGCAAGAGCAGTTTACCGAGAAGACGCCCGTCTTCTCCGAGGCGGAAATCCACCACGTCGCCGGCGAGGACCTGGTCCGGCTTTCCCGGATGCAGAAGCTGGTGGGCGACGCGTTGCCCAGCGGTTAAGGAGACGCATTTCATGTTCGAGGAATTCCAGCAGGCGGCGAAGACCATTTTCGAGACCGCCGCCAAGAAGGGGCTCTTGATCCGCAACCCCGATTCGGCCCGCCTCAAGGCCATGGCCCTGGGCGAGCCGGAAGTGAAGCAGACGAAGTACGGCAGCATCTACGCCGATTCCGAGCCGATGTCGCGGGTGGCGAAGTTCACCAGGAACAACATCGACGACCGCTTCGGCGACGCCGAGCGCCGGCTCCTGGAGCAGGCCAAGCAGACTTTGGCCAGCCAGGAGTTGGTCTCGATCGAGGTGGCGGTCGGCGACGGCAGCGAGGGCATCAGCGCCCGGCTGATCCTGCCGCGGCGCTTCGCGCGGGTCGCCTACGGCGGTCTGAAGCTGTTCAAGCCGGTGGTCGCCGACAACCCCACCTACCAGGTCGTCATGTTCTTCGACGAGGAGCACGAGCGGAACCGGGCCAAACCCCTGCCGGAAAAGGACGTTCGCGGTCCGGCTGGCCCATGCCCCCGACGGCCGCCTGGTCAAGTTCGTCCGCAACAGCAATTACTTCGGCGAATGGAAGAAGGGCGTGTTCGCCGGGGAAGATTATCGGGCGAAGCTCAACGGCAACGCCATCTTCCTGCACGCCGCCTGCCGCAAGGACACCCTGGAGAACCGCCACGGCGCCTACGTCACCAGCTACTCGCTGATCGTGGCCCTCAGCGCCAACGGCAAGACGAGCACCAGTTGCCGGGTGCTGGCCCGCAAGGGCCACGAGCGCTCCTGGCTCATCCAGGACGACGGCGGCACGCTCTATCGGAACGGCCGCTTCCGCGGCTTCGAGGCCGGCGGCCTGTTCGTCAAAACCGACTGCCTCAACCCCGGCGAGCAGCGGGAAGCCTACTACGCCTGCCTCCGCCCCGACGCCTTCCTGGAAAACGTCTCCGTCACCGAGGACGGCAGCATCGATTTCTACGACCTCTCGCGCACCAGCAACGGCCGGGCGGTGATCGAGCGACGCGACTTCATGCACTCCGCCACCGACATCAACGCCAAGCGGATCGACAACCTCTTCCTCATCACCCGCGGCAACATCATCCCCGCCGTCGCCAAGCTGACGCACGAGCAGGCGGCGGCCTTCATGGTGCTGGGCCAGTCGATGGAGTCCTCCGCCGGCGATCCCACGCAGGCCGGCACCATCAAGAACGAGTTCTTCTACGATCCCTTCGTCGCCGGCGACCGCAGCGAGCACGCCAACCTGTTCTACGACATCCTGCGGGCCAACTCCCACATCAACTGCTACCTGCTCAACACCGGCTGGGTCGGCGAAGGGGGGTCCTACAAGGACATTACGCTGGGCGACACCATGGGCATCCTCGATTCGCTCTTCCGCGGCGGGGCCGAAGAATGGCTCCCCTCGCCCAAGACCGGGCTGGTGATCCCGCGCTCGGTCCGGGCGGTCGATTCCATTCTCATGCGGCCGGAAAAGCTCTTTCCCGCCGCCGATTTCGACGCCCGCCAACGGGCCTTGGACCAGCAGCGGGCCGAGTACATGGACAACTATCCCGGGCTGGCTCCGCAGATCAAGGCCGTCTTTCAGACCCGGCAGGCCGACCTCGTCCAGGTCGGCTGACGACATTTTCCAGCAGTACGGAGCCGAGTAGGTCAGGCACTCCGTGCCTGACGGTCGCGGCAGCATCGTGGCCATCCGATCCAAATGTCAGGCACGGAGTGCCTGACCTACCAGCTTCGGCAGACAGGCAATAGGTTATGCTTCAGCATAACTCGTACAGCCATCGGCCCTTTCGTTATGCTAAAGCATAACCTACCAGCTTGGGCCGTCGCCCGCTTCGGCAGCCAGGGCGGAAGCCGTTTTCGCGGCAGAATCCTGGAAGAATGGCCACGCAGAGGTGGCTTCTACCACCAACTCTTACTAAGGGTTTTCCTGATAGTAAAATTGCCCGACCTCGATTCTACTAGTGAAGTGCTTCGCGCGGATGGGACAGCAGGGGTAGGTTGGATCGAGTAGCATCATGCGAAAAATGGTCGCCAACCCCACCAGTTGCGCTGGGGCCGTTTCTTTCTGGGCTCGCCGTGGCGGCGGCGCAACCCCGTTCCAGACAGGCCAGATCGGCACACATTCCTCCCGTCGCTTGGCCAGCACGGCCTGGCCGGACCGATTTCGCGGCGCGGACACGTCCCACGGAGCCGAACCACACATCAACGGAGAACCTCATGCCAAAACAACCCAGCGCGACCTCGACTTCCCCAGCCACCGTGCTGGGCACCGACGACAGTTTCCGCCTGCTGGTGGACAGCGTCAAAGACTATGCCATCGTCATGCTCGATACCGGCGGGCATGTCCTTAGTTGGAATGCGGGGGCCGAACGCATCAAGGGCTACCGCCCGAACGAGATCATGGGCAAGCACTTCTCCTGCTTCTATCCCGCCGACGCGATTGCACGCGGCCTGCCCGAGCAGGAACTCCAGACGGCGGCCAAGGAAGGCCGGTTCGAGGACGAAGGCTGGCGGGTGCGGAAAGACGGCAAGCACTTCTGGGCCAACGCCATCATCTCGGCGTTGCGCGACAAGGACGGCACGCTGCGCGGCTTCGCCAAAGTGACGCGCGACCTGACCGAACGCAAGCAGGCCGAGGAACGGATCCACCAGCAGTCCAAGGAAATCATGGAGCTCTCGACGCCCGTCATGCAGGTCTGGCAGGGCGTGGTCGTCGCGCCGCTGATCGGCTCCTTGGACAGTCAGCGCACCCAGCAATTCATGGAACGGTTGCTCAACCGCATCGTCGAGACCAATTCGCCGCTGGCCCTGGTGGACATCATGGGCGTGCCCACGATCGACACTCAGACGGCGCAACACCTGATCGAGACCATCAGCGCCGTCCGCCTGCTGGGGGCGCAGGTGGTGCTGACGGGCGTGCGGCCGGCGATCGCGCAGACGCTCGTGCACCTGGGCGTCGACCTGTCCGACATCCTCACGCGATCTTCCCTGGCCGCCGGACTGCGGGTGGCGCTGGACATGCTGAATCTGCAAGTGGTCGCCAAAAACGGCAAACCGTGACGAAAGGCTGCTATGGCCGTCGAAAACATCTCCGTCATCAAACTCCGCAACCTGTTGCTGGTCACCGTTCCGCCCGACCCCGACGACCAGACGATCTCGGCGCTCCAGGAGCAAGTGCTGGAGGCCATGGCACAGCATGAGTGCGGCGGCCTGGTTCTGGACATTTCCACCGTCGAGACCCTGGACTCCTTCTTTGCCCGGACCATTGCCGAAACCGTGCAAATGGTGGGCTTGATGGGCGGTCGCACGGTGCTGGCAGGCATGCGCGCCAGCGTGGCCGTCACCGCCACCCAACTCGGCTTGACCATGGGAAAGGCCCTGACGGCCCTGGACGTCGACCGGGCGCTGGATCTGCTGGCCCCCGCGCCTTCTGAGGACAACGCATGAACCAGCCGCGTGAAGGCGAATTCCCCATCGGCTCCGAAGGCGACATCGTGATGGCGCGCCGAGTCGTTCGCAACGCCGCCACCGCCTTGGGCTTCGGCATCACCGACGTGACGCGCATCGTCACCGCCGCCTCGGAACTGACCCGCAACATCTACCAATACGCCGGCTCCGGCGTCATGCGCTGGCGGCCTCTGCGGCGGGACGCTCGGGTGGGCTTGGAACTGATCTTCGAGGACCGCGGGCCGGGGATTCCCGACGTCGATAAGGCGATGGAGGCGGGCTTCAGCACGGGGAAAGGGTTGGGCATGGGATTGCCCGGCGCCAAACGGTTGATGGACGAAATGACCGTGCAATCGCTCCTTGGCAAAGGCACGACGGTGGAGGCGCGAAAATGGCTGAGGAACTGATATGCTGCCACCGTCCCAGACCGTGGAAGTTCACCATGAAAGCGGCGTCGGGGCGGCACGGCGCGCTGCGCGAACCGTGGCTGCCGCCTTGGGCTTTCCGCTGCCGGCCTGCGAGGAGATTGCCCTGGCGATGACGGAACTTGCCACCAATCTGGTCAAGCACGCGCCACGGGGGAACGCTCACCCTCACGCCCTTGGCCGACGGCCCACGCGTCGCCTTGGAGATCGAGTCGCGCGACCAGGGGCCGGGCATCGCCAACGTCGAGCAGGCGCTGGGCGACCGTTTCTCGACGGCCGGCACCCGCGGCACGGGCCTGGGCGCGGTCAACCGCTTGATGGACGAACTGGACATCACCTCGCGGCGCGGCAGCGGCACGCGCATCGTCTGCCGCCGCTGGCGCCGCGAGCACCAGCCCAGCGTGCGGCCATGCCCCTTGGCGTTCGGCGTGGCGACCCGCCCGCGCCCCTTGGGCCAACTCAACGGCGACGCCTTCGTCGTCTGCCAATGGGCCGAGAGCGCCCTGGTGGGCATCATCGACGGCCTTGGCCACGGCCAGTTCGCCCACCGCGCCGCGCAGACCGCGCGGCAGTACGTGGAGAACCATTTCGACTTGCCGTTGGACCAGATCTTTCGGGGCGTGGGCCGCGCCTGCCGCGCCACCCGCGGCGTGGTCATGGCCCTGGCGCGTTTTGACTGGGGCCAGGACCGGCTGGCCTTCGCCTCGGTGGGCAACGTCGCCGTCCGCGTCTTCCCCCGCGCCGAGCCCTATCACTTCGTCGTGCGCCGGGGCGTCATTGGGCTGAACGCGCCCGGCGCGGCGGTCACAGAACATCCCTGGTCGCCCGACCAGGTGTTGGTGCTCCATTCCGACGGCGTGGCCACGCACTGGGGCTGGCAGGATTTTCCCGGCTGGGCAGACCCGCAAGCGGGCGCCCCGCCGGCCGCGGCCATGGCGCAGGAGCTATTGCGAGCGAAGGCCAAAGACGAGGACGATGCGACGGTGATTGTGGTGAGAAACGTCATCCCATGAAACCAACAACCCTGCAAGACCGACTGGTTGAGGCCGAAGCGGCGGTACGCGCGCTGCAAGATGAAATGGCCGAAACGAACCGCGGGCTGGTCGCGCTGAGCATGGAGTTGGAAGAGCGAGTCGACCAACGGACGGCCGAGTTGGCCCAAAGCAACGAGGCCCTCCGCGCGGAGATCGCCGAGCGAAAGCGGCAGGAGGAGCGGACCGCGCTGCTTTCGGAAGTCACGTCCCAGTTGCTTTCCACCGACCGGCCCCAGCAAATCGTCGAGTCGCTCTGCCAGAAGGTCATGGCACACCTCGATTGCCATGCCTTCTTCAATTTCCTGGTGGACGAGCGGGCGGGCCGTTTGCACCTGAACGCCTGCGCCGGCATACCGGTCGAGATGGCCCGCCAGATCGAGTGGCTCGACTACGGGGTGGCGGTGTGCGGTTGCGCGGCGCGAGACGGCTGCCGCATTGTGTCGGAGCATATTCAGACGACGCCCGACCCGCGCACCGATTTGGTCCGCGGCTTCGGCATTCAGGCCTACGCCTGCCACCCGCTGTTGAACCAGGGGCAAGTCATCGGCACGCTCTCCTTCGGCTCCCGCACCAAGCCCGTGTTTGCCGAGGATGAACTGAGACTGATGAAGGCGGTGACCGACAACGTGGCCATCGCCATGCAACGTCTGCGATTGCTGGAATCGATCCAACAGCGGGCCGTCGAGGCCGAGGCCGCCAACATCGCCAAGGGCAGGTTCCTCGCCAACATCAGCCACGAATTGCGCACGCCCATGAACGCCATCCTCGGCATGGTCGATCTGGCGCTGCCGAAGCAGGCGGATTCGACCGCCCGGGATTTCCTGCAAACCGCCAGGCAGTCGGCCGATCTGCTGCTGTCGCTGTTGAACGACTTGCTGGACTCGGCCAAGATCGAATCGGGAAAACTGGAACTCGAATCGGCCCCCTTCAGCCTGCGCCGCGTGTTGGAGCAGACCGCGCGCGTGCTGACGGTGCGGGCGAGCGAGAAAGGCATTTACTTCTCCTCCCGCATCCCGCCGGAGGTACCCGACAACCTTATCGGCGACCAGGTGCGGCTGCGGCAAGTCCTTCTCAATCTCGGCGGCAACGGCATCAAGTTCACCGAACACGGCGAAGTCGCCATCCGGGTCCGGATCGTAGAGGGATCGGGAAAGGGATTAGGGATTAGGGATTCGGGACTAGGAGAAGACAAGCAGCCGGCAACGCCCGACCCCCAACATCTGATCCCTAATCCCTCTGTGGCGCTGGAATTTGCCGTCCAGGACACGGGGATCGGCATTTCGCCGCGCGACCGGCAGCGCATCTTCCACCCCTTCGCCCAGGCCGACGCCTCGACCACCCGCGAGTTCGGCGGCACCGGGCTGGGGCTGACGATTTCCTCGAGCCTGGTCGGGCTGATGGGCGGCCGCATCTGGGTCGAGAGCGAGCCGGGACGCGGCAGCACGTTCTACTTTACGGTGCGATTGCCCTTGGCCGAGGAAGCGCCCGCCGAGCCGGGGGCCCTCCACGTCCGCACGGCGGCAGCGCCGGCCCTGCGCATCCTGCTGGCGGAAGACAATCCGGCGAATCAGAAACTGGCCGCCTACATCCTGCACGAGCGCGGCCACACGGTGGACATTGCCGGCGACGGCCTGCAGGCGGTCGGCATGATCCCGCAAAACCGTTACGACGTGATCCTCATGGACGTGCAGATGCCGGGCATGGACGGCTTGGAAGCCACGGCCACGATCCGCAAGCGCGAAAACAGCGACCGCCGCGTGCCGATCATCGCCATGACGGCGCACGCCATGAAAGGCGACCGCGAGCGCTGCCTGGCGGTCGGCATGGACGCCTACTTGGCCAAGCCGATCAACGGTCACGAGATGATCGCCCTGGTAGAGGCGTTGGCCGCCGGGTTGCCCCCGACCGCCGGCTCGTAGGCGGCAGACGCCGTGCTGCGTAAGCGTTCACAGGGGACTGTCCCGATTTTCGCGGCGCGGACAGCGTTGCCTTTCCCATAGGCATCTTCGCCGCGAAAATGGGACTGTCCCCCTTGCGCCGCCCACGCCGGGTGGCACTGGCTTTGCCAGTGCTGCGGGCTCTTTGGCGCCCCATCGTGGTGCGGATGGGGTACGGAAGCACTGGCAGAGCCAGTGGCACCCAACGACACTACGCACGGGCGCGCGTGGGCGCCGCTCATTCGCGGGCGTATCGCTCGGCATACTCCAGCGCCCAGAGGTCGATCATTTCCTCGAAGGCGGTGGGAGCGACTTCCGCCAGGGCTTGGTAGTGGGTGCGGCGAAACAGTTCCCGATTGCAGACCGTCGCCTTGGCGGCCAGTTCCAGCAGGAAATAGCTGGAGATGGGGCGCACGACCATCTCCAGGCGGCTGAAACAGGTGTCGCGCTGGCCGCCCTGGATGCGGAGGTCGTCGCGGCTGATCGCCGCGCCCCAGCCCCGGTCGTCGACGATGGTCTCGAAGCGGAAGCCGGGGAAGCGATCGGCCAATTGCTTCAGGCAGCGCTCGATCTGCTCGGAAAGGCCCAGCCGATACTGGGAGTGCAGCCGCTGGAGTTCCTTTTCCGTCAGCGCCTGCTGTTCCTCGGCGCGGGCCCGGGCCGTGCCCGCCGCCTGGCCTCGCTTGATCGCCTTCTCCAGTCGGTCTTGAAAATCCATCGCGTTGGTTGCTTTCCAGAAGGGGACAGTCCTCGCACAGACGGTCACTCGCCGAGTTGCTGGCTATCCTCTTCCGCGGCCAGCGGCGTCTCGGCGGCGATCGGTTCCGGGGAAGAGGCGGTCTGGTCCTCTGCGGCCGGCGCCTCGGCTTGCGGCGGAGGTCCGCCGACGGGCGGCCCTTCCACAGCCGTGGCCGTTTCGGCCGTTTCGACCAATTGGGCTGCCGTGGCCGCTTCGGTCGCGGCCGGCGGCGTGGCTGGCAGCCGAGCAGGGCCCCCATCCTCCTTGCTCCCCGGCTTGCTCTCGTGCTTGCTCTCCTTGTCGTCGCCCGGGGTCTTCTTCTGCTCGAAGAACTGCATCAGGTCGCCGAAGGTCCGCATCGGCTCCTTGCCGATCTTCATGGCATCGGTGATGGGAATCAGGGGCTTTGGTCGCGGGCGGGGCTGCTGGTACTGTGGCGGTCTGCCCTGCGGACGCCCGCCGCGCGGCGGCGGACCCTTGGGCCGCGACGGCGGCGGCCCTTGCCGTCGCTGCTCTGCTTGCGGCGCGGGCCCGGCGGCGGGCGATTGCCCCTCGGACTGGCGGCGGCCGTGACGCCTGTCCCGCCGCTGGCCCTCGCCTGGGGCCGCCGGCGCACCGTCGGCCGCCGGCGGACCGCCGCGCGGAGGCCGCGGCCGCTGGCTGCCCGGCGCCACCATCGTCAGCGACACCCGCCGCCGCTCTTTGTCCACCGCCAGCACCCACACCTTGACGATATCGCCCACGGCGACGACCTCGTGCGGGTCGCGGATAAAGCGGTCAGCCAAGTGGCTGACGTGGACCAGGCCGCTGTCGTGCATGCCGATGTCGACGAAGCAGCCGAAATCGACGACGTTGAGCACGGTGCCGGTCAATTCCATGCCGGCGGCCAGGTCTTCCAGCTTGAGCACGCCCTGTTTGAAGACCGGCGGGGGCAAGTCCTCGCGCGGATCGCGTCCCGGCCGGGCCAACTGGGCCAGGATGTCCTTGAGCGTGAGCACGCCGACTTCCAACTCCTTGGCCAGGGCGTCCAGGTCGACGGCGGCGACTTTGGGGGCCAGCGCCGCGCTGCCGTCCTTCTCCGTCAGGGCCGCCGGCGCCGCGTCCAGCCGCTCCATGACCCGGGAGGCCACGGCATAGCTTTCCGGATGGATCCAGGTGGCATCGAGGGGATTTTCGCCGCTGCTGATTTTTAAGAAGCCGGCCGCCTGCACGAAGGTCGCTTCGCCGAAGCCGGGGACCTCGCGAAGCTGCTGGCGATTGCGGAAGGGGCCGTGCTGGCAGCGGAATTCGTACATCCGCCGCGCGGTCAACTGGTTCAAGCCCGACACGTAGCGGAGCAAGGCGGGACTGGCGGTGTTGACGTCCACGCCCACGTAGTTGACGCACGATTCGACCACTTCGTCCAGGGAGGCCTGCAGGTGCTTGGCCTTGACGTCGTGCTGATACAGTCCCACGCCGATGCTGGCCGGATCGATCTTGACCAGCTCGCTCAAGGGGTCCTGCAAGCGGCGGCCGATCGAGATGGCCCCGCGCAGCGTGGCGTCATAGTTGGGGAATTCCTCGCGGCCCAACAGGCTGGTCGAATAGACGCTGGCGCCGGCCTCGTTGACGATCACGAAGGCCACGCCCAACTCCTTGAGCTCGCCGGCGACCATCTCGGCGAAGAAATCTTCGCACTGGCGGCAGGCCGTGCCGTTGCCGATGGCGACCACCGACAGCTCGAAGCGGCGGACCAGTTCGGCCACCTTGCCGCGGGCCTCCGCGCGCCGCTCCGGCTTGCCGATCAGGTAGATCACCTCCTGGGCCAGCATGTTGCCGAACTGGTCCAGGGCCGCCAGCTTGCAGCCGCTCTTGAAGCCGGGATCGACGGCCAGCACGCGGCGGCCCCGCACCGGCGGCTGCAAGAGCAGGTTGCGGAGATTCTTGGCGAACACGCCCACCGCGTGCAATTCCGCGTGATCGGTCAACTCGCGGCGGATTTCCCGCTCCAGCCCCGGCAGGATCAGCCGAGAGAGCGAATCGCGGGCGCAGCCGCGCAGATAATCAGCGTGAGGATGTCCGGGCGGCACGAGCAACTGCTCCAGGACGGCCTCCATCGCCGGCAGGTCGGACTCGATCTTCACCCGCAGCACCTTCGCCCGCTCGCCCCGATTGATGGCCAGCACGCGATGCGGCGGCAGCCTGCGCAGCTCTTCGCTGAAGTTGAAATAATCGCGGAAGGCCTTGATCCTCTGCTCGTCCAAGCGCTTCTTTTTCAGTTCCTTTTTATTCAAGCGGGCCGTAGCCCCGCTCCCCTTGGCACGCCTGGCGGGCGCAGGGGTGGCACGGTTGGCTTGTCCAACCGTGTCTTCGGCACTGCTGGACAGTTCGGCACCGTTTCCAGCACTGCTGGACAAGCCGGGCACCGACGGAACGTTGGTCGTGGCACCCGGCGCAGCGGTCGCATCGGCAACGGGCGCAGCAGCCGCATCCGCTACCGGCGCCGCAGGCACTTCGACGGCCGGCTCGGTCGCCTCGACGGCCGGCTCGGGGACGGCAGAGCTGGTTTGCTCCATCGCGTCTTCAGCGCCGCTTACATCTACAGCACCGCTGGGCAAGCCGGGCACCGACGGAACGTCGGCCGTGGCACCCGACGTGACGCTCGCAACCGGCTCTGCAGCCGGTTCGATCGCCGCTGGGGCCGGCGCCTCCGCGCCAGGCATCGCCGCCTCCACGGGCGGCTGCTGGGCTGGCGGCCGTGCTGCTTCCGCACCAGGGCGGCTGGCTTGCCGTTTCGCTCGGGTCGCCGCCGATCTGCGTGGTCACGATCTTGCCGGTTCGCTGCAAGATGGTCCGCAACTCCTGCCGCAGGTCGGCCCGCTCGCTGAACTGCTCGGCCAAAATGTGCCCCGCGCCGAACAGGGCATCGGCCCCAGAGGGGACTTGGCGGTCGGGGCTGACAAAATCGCGCGCCGGGCGTCCAGGTCGGCGCACGTCGGCGCCGCGGCCAGGATTTCCTGGGCCAAGTCCTCCAAGCCGCGCGTGCGGGCCAGCGTCGCCAGCGTCTGTTTCTTCGGCTTGTAAGGCAGATAGAGGTCTTCCAGCCGCTTGGTGGTCGCGGCCGCCTGGATCTGCTGGGCCAGCTTCTCGGTCAGCTTGCCTTGGCCCTCGATGGAACGCAGGATCGTCTGCTTGCGATCCGCCAGCAGACGCATCTTCGTCAGCCGGGAAAGGACCTCGCGGATCTGTTCTTCATCCATCCCCCCCGTCTGGTCCTTGCGATAGCGGGTGATGAAGGGAACCGTATTGCCTTCATCGAGGAGTTCGACCACGGCCTGAATTTGGCGGAGGTTGACGTCAAGGCCGCGGGCGACGTGCCGCAGATCGATAGTTACCGTGCTGGCCATAACAAACGGGTAGGCCCAAAGGTGGGGGAAACGCAAGACCGGCCACTCGGGTGCCACCGCCCCAAAGCGGCTGGCGGGCAAAAACCATATTCTCCCTGAAATAGATCAAACCCGCAATATACCTATTGCCGATACAAGGGACACCGCGGCCTGGCGCGTCGTGCGCCCTGCGCCGGTCGCAAAGCTGCCCGTAATCAGAGGGGGATTCGTACTCCCAATGGCTGACAAGGAAGTCACAAGCTAGAAGGAATCTTGGCCATGAGTCCCAATCACCTCCGCGTCTATAACGGTCCCCAGGAAGAGCCGGCAACCGTCAGCGTTACGGAAAGCCAGGCCCAGCGGCAGACGGTCACCGTTCCGCTGCTGGACGTGCTGCCGCTGTTGGCGGATGCGGTGCAGTCGGAGCGTACCTGGCTGCGAGACTTCGCCGACGACGAAGTGACCATTCTCGATCGATCTTTACGAAGTCCTCCTGGCTTACCAGCATTACCGTCGCCCCTCGGCCTGAGTGCCTTCCCGGCCTCGGCCTCGGCCGCAGATATACAGATATTCCGTATGCTCACGCGCAGCCCGGTCCGCAAGGCGCCGGGCTGTTTTTGTTGGGTTGGCGTCGGTCCCACGGACGCTGGCCCGTATCGGCAGCTTCGGCTATAAAGAAGCGTTGGAACGCCTCGGGATCCGCTATCAGCCATGGCCGAACAAGTATTTTCGCTGCTGTTTCGCACCGAAGACGTGCAACTGGTCGCGGATCGTCTTGCCGGCGACACCTGGCAGTTTCTGCACTGCCAGCCATTTCAAATGGGTTTGGAAGACCTCGAACGCGCCCGACATCGGGGGGGAAGCGAACACGCGCGAAAAAATCATCGAGCCGATCCTCTACGAGGTCTTGGGCTATGACCGGAATGAAAACGACGCCGAACACGCGGTCAAACACGCTGGGGCCGGCGGCGAGACTGGATCGGTGGAATACTTCTTCCGGATCAACGGCAACGGCGTGCCTCTGGAGGCAAAGGCGTGGCAGAAGCCGCTCGATAAGAAAGACGCGTCGGGACGGTCTCCGGTGCGGCAAGGTTTTGACTACGCGGTCTTGTCGAATCTCCGCTGGTTCATTGTCACCAACGGCGCCGAATGGCGGCTCTACAAGACCCAACTCAGGGGCAGCCAAAGTCCCCTCGGCGCGTGCGAGCGATACTTCCTCAAGGAGGTCCTGGAAAGCCGCAAGGTGTTCCGGCGGTTCTTGGCCACCTTCGGCCGCCATGCCTTTGTCCCGGACAGGGAGGGCCTCTCTCGGCTGGACACGTTGCGGCGGCAGAACGAGGGCTGGCAGGAAGCCATCGGTGAAAGCCTTTACGCGAAGCTCGTGGACAGCCGGGTGCGGCTCTACCGGGCAATTCACCCCCAGTTCGCCGACCTGCCGCAGGAAAAGATCAACGAGGCCGTCGTCAAGCTGCTGTTTCGGATCATGTTCATCCGTTTCGCCGAAGACACGCCCCTGCTGCCGAGCGAATTTCTCTCCCGCGAGATCGTGGAACAATTTGAACGGGACCAGAAATGGGGCCGCAACGGCCGGCTTTACGGCTACCTGCAACGCTATTTCGCCTGGCTGGACGGCCGCGACCCGAATAATTTCGGCATCTATCCGTACGATGGCGCCTTGTTCGATCCGGACCCGGTCCTCGACGCGCCCCAATCGAGCATTCAGGACGATCTCCTCAAGGACGTCGTGAAGAAGCTCTCGCACGAGCGTCACGGGCGAAGGATCGATTACTCGCAGATCAACCCGCGCATCCTCGGCAACATTTACGAAAAGTTTCTGGGCTACGTGATTGAAATCCAAGAGGGCCGACTCGATCCTCAGGCAGATCGCGACACCCGGCGGAAGGAAGGCAGTTTCTACACGCCGGAGCCGGTGACGAAATTCCTCGTCGAAGATTCCGTGGACTGCGCCCTGGCGCTGAATCCGGGGCGGAAACCGTGGGACCTCGCCTGTCTGGACCCGGCCTGCGGCAGCGGCCACTTCCTCGTCGAATGCGTGAATTACCTGTCGGGACTTTGCGAGCAAATCGACGACCGCCGTTCCTATCCGCAGTGGAAACGCTACGTCACCGAGCACTGCGTTTTCGGCGTTGACAAGGACCCGATCGCGGTGATGCTCACAAAGCTCAGCCTTTGGATCAACTCCGCCATGAAGGACGAGCCGTTCGCCACGATCGACACCCACGTGAGATGCGGCAACTCGCTGGTCTGCGGCCCGGAGGCGGGGTTCCGCCTGGCCGACTTTGAAAAACGAGCGTATCCCGAGAAGTACCGCGAACTCATAAAACTCCGCAAGGCGCTGGCTTCGCTGGAGAGCCGTGCCCAGGACGACCGGCCGCTGATCGGCGCTTTGGACGCGATTGCCGTTCACCGGCAGTTGCGGGAAGCCTCCTCGCGGCTGGACGGCGCCATGAGCGCCGTGTCGCAGGAGTTCTCCGACAAATTGCGCGGGCAGTGGCCCGGCCTTCGGGACACTACTCCCTTGAACTGGGAAGTGGAGTTCGCGGAGGTCTTCGAGGACCGCGGCGGCTTCGACGTTCTGGTGGGCAATCCTCCCTGGGGCGCGGACCTATCCGGCATCAGCGATTATCTGCAATCCGGCGCCTTTGCGCTGGCCCGGGGACAGTACGACAGTTACGAGTTGTTCGTGGAGCTCGCCCTGCGGCTGTTGCGCGATCGGGGGATCTTCGGCTACATCATTCCCGACAGCATCACGCTCCCCGAACACGAGCCGTTGCGGCGAATGCTGCTTGACAACACCGCGGTCACTTACCTGGTCCGGGCCGGCGAAGGTTTGTTCCCCTCGGTCTACCGCGGCGCGTTCTTCGTCGGTTTCGTGAAGCAGGCAAGCGGCGAGGATCACCAGGTCCGCGTTGCGACGTTGCGCAAGGCGGATCGAAAATCGTTTGAGGGCGACACGCTCATCGAGCCGGTGCGGACCGTTGCGCAGATCGTCGCCGAGAGCGGGCATGAAGTTGCCCAGTCGCGCTTTCGCCGGAACCCGCGATATGGAATCGATATTCTCGCCACGTCCCTCGACGCGTCGATCGCCGCCAAAATCGATTCTACTTGCGTTGCCTGGCCCGTTCTGATGGAGAAAGGCCGTGGCGTCGAGATCGGTAAATCCGGCGAAGTGCTCCAATGTCCCTTTTGCTATAAGTGGGATAACGTTCCGCGGAAGGTCAAAGGCAAGTGGAAGTTGAAGTCGTGCCGTCACTGCGGACGCGAATTTCCCTTTGAGAAGGCGGCGGACCACGAAATAATCATCGCCGAGACCGCGAAGCGGAAAACATGGAAGCCCATAATCTCCGGGGAGTCGGTCAATCGCTATGGCCTTGGACCAGTGCGGTATATCGATACGGGCAAGGACGGAATCCACTACAAGGATCGCGACTTCTACGAGGGCAGACGGATCCTCGTGCGTCAGACCGGGGTCGGCATCTACGCGACAATCGATGATTCCGGGATGCTGACGAACCAATCCGTCTTCACGTGGAAACTCCGGGGGGACCTGAGTCCGCCGCTGTCGAATTATCGCTCGGAATACGTGCTCGGGCTTCTGAACTCACGCCTCATGCTCTATCGCTACTACATGAAGAGCGGCGACACCGAGTGGCGAAGTTTTCCGCGTTGGACCCAGGAATTGGTCCAAGACCTGCCCATTCGCGCTGTCGATTTCTCCAACCCCCGCGAGAAAAAGCTGCACGACGAGATCGCCGACCGCGTGGAGAGGGTCCTTGCCGGCAAGGGGCCGCCGGCCAACCACGAGGACTACGAGATCGAAAGGCTCGTGATGCAGCTCTACGGCATCACGCGCCCAATGTGCCGGCGAATCTTCGAGGTCCTGCACGACGTTCAACGCCTTCGGGTCATCCGGGAAATGAATATCGCCGAGCCGGACATGCTGCTGGAGGGCCTGCCGGACTGAGCGGCATTTGCCCCCCGACCGGCGACGGTTATAGTATGATGGAGTAGTTACACGCCGCCTGCATCATCGAGCGAGGTCCTATTTGTGAGCGATGGGAAGAAAAGGAAGCCTGACCGGCCGGCACGCCGTGGGCCGGACTCACCCCCGCCGGCGCCGCCGCCCGGGCGGGTCGAGCCGGGGGTCGAAATCCCGCCGCGGCGGATCGCCGAGCTGATCGAAAGGATTCGCGAGTCGGCCGACAAGCTGGTGACGGACAAAACCAGCCGCGGCGACCTGAAAATCCTCAGCCGGACGCTCCGCGAACTCCGCTACGCCTTCAAGGTCTTCACCCCCTATCGTCACCTCCGCAAGGTGACCGTCTTCGGCTCCGCGCGGACCCCGCCCGAAAGGCCGGCCTACGCCCAGGCGGTCGCCTTCGGCCGGGCCATGGCCGAGCACCAATGGCTGATCGTCACCGGCGCCGCCAGCGGCATCATGGAGGCCGGCCACGTCGGCGCCGGCCGCGAGCACTCGATGGGCTTGAACATCCTCCTGCCCTTCGAGCAGGCGGCCAACCGCGTCATCGCCGGCGATCCCAAGCTCGTGCACATGAAGTACTTCTTCACCCGCAAGCTGATGTTCGTCAAGGAAAGCGACGCCATCTGCCTGCTGCCGGGCGGATTCGGCACCCTCGACGAGGGGCTGGAAGTGCTCACCCTCCTGCAAACCGGCAAACGCGACATGGTGCCCGTGGTCTTCCTCGATGAGCCGGGCGGCGATTACTGGACCGGCTTCCAGCAGTTCATTCGCCGGCACTTGCTCGACGGCGGCATGATCGACGCCGACGACCTGGGGCTGTACCGCATCACCGATCGCGTGGACGAGGCGGTCCAGGAGATTCTCGGCTTCTTCCGCGTCTATCACAGCATGCGTTACGTGCGCGGCAAGCTGGTCCTCCGCCTGCACCAGGCGCCCAACGAGCGGCTGCTGGCCCGGATCAACGCGCAGTTCGCCGACATCGTGGCGGCCGGGCAAATCACCGTCGGCGGCCCGTTGCCGGAAGAACGGGACGAGCCCGCCCTGATCGATCTGCCGCGACTGATCTTCCAGTTCAACCGGCATAACTACGGGCGGTTGCGGAAATTGATCGATTGCCTGAACGGAAGAGGGATTTAGGGATTTAGGGATTTAGGGATTTAGGGATTTTGAGCGCCGAGAGGCTTTGCCCTGGCCGCCCACGCCCACGGACTGCGGTCCGTGGGAACTGCGTCGGAAAAGATTTTCCACGCCGCCGCGAATAAAGTACGCCGCACACGCTGTGTGCGGTGATCGGCCGGCACACGGCGTGTGCCGGATACGATTGGCCCGACTTCAGGGCGTGGCCGTTTGCGGCCGGGTCCGGCAGCGCCGCGTGATCTTCACCAGGCTCCAGTCTTTCGTCAGGGTCTCGAAGACCTCGGGCGATTCGTAGCGGATGATGTTTTTGCCTTCGGGCATGGGACCGATCAGGCCGCGGAACACGGGCAGACCGCGCAGGTCCAAGTCGGTGCTGCAATCGTCGACGCCGACCTGCGAATGCCGCTTCAAGAGCGCCTCTTGGCTGTCGTAGTCGCGGATGCGGATCTCGCCGTCGGCCCCTCGGGTGACAACGCGGAAGGTGTCTTTGCTGTTCATCGTGGCCGTCCTTCGGGGATTCTCGCTGCTCGGCCAGCAGCATGGTTGCAATGCGGGTCTAGCCCCGTATCGGCGTGCCGCCGCCTGCGGGCAAAAGCAATCTTCCGCCGCCGACACAGCGGTAGAATCCGCAAGAATCGGCATAACGCGCCTGTTGGCCAAAGTCGTTAGGAAGCGTCGCTACGATCGCGCCACCTGACGCGGCCGGTCGTGGCCGCGTGCCGCGTGCCGGCGCGGTCGGCGGAACCCACCCAACTCGCTTCCGCGCCCTTCGCGGCAGAGGTTGCCTGGGCGCAAGCCCTTGTCGGCCTTAATGCCCGCCATCGGAGGGGTACGCCCGGCTGCCCCTTCCGCCGTGTGGCACTGGCTTTACCAGTGCTTTGTCCAAACGTCATGCTTTGCGCAAGGATAGTGTCGCCCCGTCAAGGCCCACGGAAGCACTGGCAAAGCCAGTGGCACACAGCGGACAGGGCTCCTGCCAGCGGCTCATAGGTAATCCAACAGCAGTTCCAGGCCGGGGGTTACAGCCACTTCTCGCTTCGACGCCACGAACGTCAACGCCTCTTCTTGGGCAAGCCCGTGAGCTGTTACCAAGTAGCCTGCCACAACCACTACCGACCGACTCCTCCCCGCGTGGCATTGCACCAGGACGGGCGGTGCTTCCCGGACAAGCTCCGTGAGGAACCCCACGGCGAGTCGGTAAAGTTGTGGCTCATTCCCCAGCGCATCCTCAAGTGGCACGACCTCGATTCGCTGCAAGCCGCATTCGGATGGTTCCTTCCCGTGCAAGGTGCCATCGAGGCTCAGGGCCGATCTGATCCTCTCGCGCCGTATAAGCTCGGTATCAAGAGCATCGAGGTAGTTCCCTATCGCTATTTCGTCGGTGATCCAGTCCACATACGCACCAGAGTTCGCTCTTGTCAGGGCTGGCTGCCGCCGTCCTCTCCGGTGCCAACCAGACTTACCTTGCCCCTATTCTACTACCGGTCGGCTGCCGGAACCATCGGCGGGGCGGCCGCGTATCGGCCATGGCACCGGCGGCCTCCGGCAAGCTCCGCCGCATTTCCCACCGGCCGTGACCCGCCGCGCGGGTGCCCCGTGGGCGTGGGGGAGTTCCCCTTCCGCCTTAATCGAGTGGCGTCGTGGCGCCGCCGGGTTATCCGAGGGCTAACGCCCCCGGCTCGGGGCTCTTGTTCTTCCTTCCCCCTTCCGCCTTCCGCCTTCCCCCTTCCGTTCTCGCCGGCTGCAAAGCCGGTATCTTTGCGCAGGCGGAAAAAACCCCCTTTTCCGCTCCTACTGTTAAAACGCGCCATTTTCTCCAAACGATCAACCTTCCCTACCCGGTTTTCCGATGCTTTTTGTCAACACAGGTGTATCTTATCTATGTTGAGACATGCGTCGCTCCGGAGGGACAGGACTGTGACCGTAAAGAAAACGACCGGCAAGACCGTCAACGGCAAGCATCCGACAACTCATCCCAAGGGCAACATCGGGACGAAACGCTCGCACGATGGCGAGTCCCGCAGCGCGGCGGCGACCATTGACGCCCGCAGCAACAAGGATCGCCGCGGCAGCATGGAGCGGCGGAAGAAGGACCAGCCGGTCGCCGTCGAGCACCGCCAGTTGGAGCGCCGGGCGAAGGTCAATCGCCGCCGCCAGATCGATCCGACCACCTGCGAGCGCGACTACACGTTCGAGGAAATCGAATTCATGGGCGCGCTGGACGACTATAAGCGCCGCAGCGGACGCATGTTTCCCACCTGCAGCGAGGTCCTCGAAGTGGTCCGCAATCTCGGCTACGAGAAGCGGCCGGCCACGGCGGTCCCGCCGGCCTCGGTGGTGGACATCTCGATGCCCAGCCCGTCGAACGACGTTCTCGCTGCCGACGGTCTGAACGCCGGGCAGCGACCCGAGCACGCCGCGATCGAGGAAGCCGCAGAGTTTTCGCGCCCGGATCGGATGCTGCAAGGAGCGGACCGCCTTGGTCTCGATTTGGCGGACGCGTTCCCGGGTGACGGAAAAGATCTTGCCGACTTCTTCCAGGGTGTAGGCGTAGCCGTCGGCCAGGCCGTAGCGGAGACGGATGATCTCGCGTTCGCGGTAGTCGAGCCCGGAGAGGACGTCGGCGATCCTGGCTTTCAGCAGCTCGTGGTTCATTTCCAGCAGCGGGTCGTCCTCGCGATAGTCTTGCAGGAACTCGCCGAAGTAGGTGTCGTCGTGGTCGCCGACCGGCTGGTCCAGCGACAGCGGCTGGCGATTCATGCGCATCACGCAGGTGGCTTCGGCCGTCGACATGCCGGCGGCCTCGGCGGTCTGTTCCATGGTGGGCTCGGCGGCGTTCTCTTGCACCAGGTCGCGGTGTACGCCGCGCACCCGGCTCATGGTTTCGATCATGTGAACGGGGACGCGGATGGTGCGGCTCTGGTCGGCGATGGCCCGGGTAATGGCCTGCCGGATCCACCAGGTGGCGTAGGTGGAGAACTTGTAGCCCCGGGCGTACTCGAACTTGTCCACCGCCCGCATCAGCCCGGTGTTCCCCTCTTGGATGAGGTCCAGGAAGCTCAGGCCGCGATTGCGATAGCGTTTGGCGATGGAGACGACCAGCCGCAGGTTGCCGGCGGAGAGGTTCCGCTTGGCGCCTTCGTACTGGGTGGCGCGGGCGGCGACGCGGGCGATGCGGCGGCGGAGCGTGGCGGGGCTTTCCAGCGTGATCCGCATGAGGTGGCAGAGTTCCTTGCGGAGTTCGCGGCGCCGCTGGCCCGGCTCGCCGTGATGGCCCAGTTCCGCCATCTGCAGCCGGAGGCTCGCCATCCGCTGGCAGAGCTGCTTGAGCCGGTCCAAGGCCGGCTGCAATCGCTGCGTGCGCAGGCCGAGTTCTTCCACCAGCCGCACGGCCCGGCCGCGCCGGCACACCAGGCGCTTCCACGCCTGCTGCCGCTGTTTGCGGGGGCGGTGCTTGTTGATGGCGATGGCGAAGTCCTGCCGGTTGCGACGCATGAGGTGGTCGATCGTTTGCACGTTGGGGCCCAGCAGCCTCAGTAGCCGCCGCTTCTCCCGAATGTTGATCACCGACACCTCGATGGTGCGGTCCAGCCGGGCGCGGCCGTCGCGAATGTCTTTCAGCAAGCCGACCGCCGCCTGCAACATGTAATCGGTAAGCAGCATATCGTGGCGAAAACGCTTGCGGCTGTACTGGATGTGCCGGGCCAACGTCACCTCCTCGACGCGGCTGAGCATGGGAATTTCGCCCATCTGCATCAAGTAGATGCGGATCGGATCGTCGATCTGGTCGTCGTCGCCGGTCAATTCTTCCCCGCTGCCCTCTTCTAGGCCGGCCGCCAGGTCCGCTTCCGCTTCCTCGTCCTCTTCCCGTTCGAGGCCGCCCAGGTCGTCGTCCAACGCCTCGACGTGGTCGTGCAGTTCTTCGCCGGCGATCGGGGCACCCCGGCTGCCAGCCCGCCGGCGGACGCCTGCCGGACGCGGTTTTTGAACGGTCTTCTTCGACGGCAGCGGCTTGGAAGCGGCTCTCGACATGGCAGATTCCTCGCAAGGAGCTGGAACAGCCGGCAGCGGCTGGAAAGATTGTCGCACGTCCACCGATGCAGCTTAGGTGCCAAAGCCCGCACCGGCCGGCGGTCTAATGACGTAAACTATTGACATTACACTTGTTACGGTATCACTCTGCGCTTTCCTGGCGGCGTTTTTCCCGCCTGGGGCGTGGCCTGGAAACATCATGCCGGCCGGCGGCGCGTTGCGATTGGGAATCATCGAAGCGGCCTCGGGGAGAGCGGGGGCGACTGGATTTTTTGGCGATAGCGGATCGTCGACCGGCGGTGTGGCGCCAGTTACGTTCGGACGGGCCGAAGGCCCAGCCGTTGATCCAGCCCTGGGCAACGCCCAGGGTTTTCAGCAGCCAAGGGGGATCAGGTTCGGCCCAACGGGCCAACGGTTCGTCCCGGACGCTGGCGAACCGGTTGGCCCGTTGGGCCGGAAACGACCACCACCGCCGTCACCGTTCCCCAGGGCGTTGCCCTGGGCTGGATGAACCCCGGCCCCTTCGGGGCGGACGATTCCACGCAATGCTTCTCTGTCCAAGCAGACGGAGCGGATGGGGGCCAACCGGATTCACCGATAAGAAGAGATATAGGCCGCTCCGACTCCCGCCCCGACCAGTTCGTCAACGTCGGTTTCCAGGGCTTTCAAGCGGGGGATGGCTTGCCTGGCCATGTCGAAGTATTCCCGGCGCCGTTCAACGCCGATGCCCTGGACGCCTACCGCCTCGCACGCGGCGATGGTTGACCCCGACCCCATGAACGGGTCGGCGACCACGCCCTCGCCCAACGGCAGCGCGACGTACACAAGACGCCGGAGCAGGGATTGCGGTTTGATGCTGGGGTGGTTGGCAATCTCACGTTCCCGTTGCGGCGTGCGCTCGCTAGGGATGACATCCTCGAAAGGACCATCCGGATATCGGCGCAGTCCGCCGGTCTGGTACTGGCGCAGGCAATCGGAGACCTTCAAGTCGCTCGGCTTGCGGAAAAGTCCCCACGGCTCATAGCAACCCTTGGGCATCGAAGAGACGCCGGGGAACTCGTCCTCGGCGTTCTTGGGCCGGTCCCCACCGCGCAACGTCCGCACCAGCCGGACAATCTCCCCGCGAAACTCCAAGCCGCCGTCAACCAGGGCATCGTAGAGCAACTGAGAAATAAAGGCGTTGGTGGCGATGAAAACGTGCCCACCCGGCCGCAACGCGCGGCAAGCGAGGCGGCCCCACCGGACAAAGAACTCGCGGAGCCGGGTGCGCTCCCGCGGATTCAGGGCGGTGAAGCGGGGAAGCGGGGCGCGGGTGTGCCCATCGAACGAGGGCGGTATTCGCCAGATACCCCCCTTGCCGTTGGCCCGCTTCTCAAGCTGGTCGGCGTCGTACTCTTTCACCCCATAGGGCGGATCGGTCACGATCGCGTGCAACCGGCCCTCGCCAAGGCGGCCGAGCCACTCGAGACAGTCGGCGTGGATAATACGTGATTGCCCGATCGGTTCGGCCGCATAATCAAGCGTCAGCGATTTCATCGCGCCCATCGTCGAACCTCCCACTACGTGATTTGACAAGACAGTTGCACGTTTGTCCAGGGCCAGGGTCTTGAGCAGATTGTGTTACTGTAGTATTTTATGGTGGCTACCGCCCAGTTGCTCTAGGGGGATGCCCAGTTCTTGGCGCTGCCGTTCCCAAATCGGCCGGATCGGGTACAATAGATCGTTTGTCCTGATGAATAGCTCAGAGAGGTCAACGGTTCGATGGCCAAAGGCAAGAAACGATCGGAGACGGTGTTCCTCGTCTGCAAGGAGACGGGCGACTACAACTACACGCTGAAGCGGAAATCAGGCGGCGAGAAGCTGACCCTGCAAAAGTACTGTCCTCGCTGCCGCAAGCACACCGAGCACAGCGAAAAGAAGAAGTAGCGTCGGTCCTCGGTCATGGCCAAGCGCTGGCGTATTCATCCCCACGATCCTGACCGCATCGCCGCGCTCCAACGAGCGGCCGGAATCCCGGCCGTCGTAGCCCAACTGCTGATCTGCCGCGGCATCACCGATCCGGACAGCGCCCGGAACTTCCTCGACCCCAAGCTTTCCGCGCTGCGCGATCCGCAGCTCCTGCCGGGCTGCGCCGCGGCCGTGCGGCGAATCCACGACGCCCTGGCCGCCCGCCAACGGATCGTCGTCTACGGCGATTATGACGTCGACGGCGTGACCGGCACGGCGATCCTCTGGCTGTGCCTGAAAATGCTGGGCGCCGAAGTGACCTATTACGTGCCCCATCGCGTCGAGGAAGGCTACGGGTTGCACGCCGACGCCGTCCGCACCTGGGCCGACGGCAAGGCGGACCTGCTGCTGACGGTCGATTGCGGCATCGCCGCCGTCGAGGAGGCTGCGCTGGCGCGGCGGCTCGGCCTGGACCTGATCATCACCGACCATCACGAGCCCGGCCCCTGTCTGCCCGATGCGGCGGCGATCGTCCACCCGCGGCTCCCCGGCGGCGCCTATCCCTTCGGCGGTTTGAGCGGTTGCGGCGTGGCCTTCAAGCTGGCCTGGGCGCTGTGCCAGCAGCAGAGCGGCGCGCAGAAGGTCAGCCCGCGGATGCGCGATTTTCTGCTCCAGGCCGTCGGCCTGGCCGCGCTGGGGACGGTGGCCGACGTCGTGCCGCTGGTCGATGAGAATCGCGTGCTGGTCCATCACGGGCTGGAAAGCCTGGCCAAGTGCCCGACGCTGGGAGTGGCCACGCTGATGCGCGTCGCCGGGGTCGAGGCCAAAACGTCCTCCGACGGAAAACAGCGGCTGCAAAGCGAAGACATCTCCTTCAGCCTGGCGCCGCGGCTCAATGCGGCCGGCCGGCTCGGTCAACCGCAACTGGCCGTCGAGTTGCTGGTGACGGATCGGCCCGAGCGGGCCTTGGAACTGGCCCAATACATCGACCAGCTCAACGCCACGCGGCAGACCCTGGAACGCAGCATCCAGTTGGCCGCCAGCAAGCAGATCAGCGAGCAGTTCGACCCGGTCGAGGATGCCGCCTTGGTGCTGGCCGAGCGCGGCTGGCATCCGGGCGTGATCGGCATCGTCGCCGGCCGCCTGGCCGACAAGCACCACCGCCCGGTGGTGCTCATCTCGCAAGACCAACTCGGCGTGCGGCCGGGCGTGGGCTCGGCCAGGAGCGTCCCCGGCTTCAACCTCCACGGCGCCCTGGGGCAGTGCGGCGAGTTGCTGCTGAGCTACGGCGGTCACTGGATGGCGGCGGGCTTGAGAATCGAGGAGGACAAGATCCCCGCCTTTCGCGCCGCCTTTGCCGAGCTGGCCGCCGCCGGCACAAGCCAGCTTGGCGCGGGCGACCTGAAGATCGACGCCGAGGCCCCCTTGAGCGCCTTCACGCTGCAGGCCGTCCATCAGATCGAGCGTCTGGCCCCTTTCGGCGCCCACAACGACCGTCCGCTCCTATGTACCAGCGGCGCCACGCTGGTCGGTCCGCCCAAAGCCATCGGCAACGGCGGGCGGCACATTTCCCTCCGGCTTTCCCAGCACGGCGTGGTGTTGCGGGCGGTCGCCTTCGGCGGCGCCGAATGGGCCGACGACCTGGCCGCGCTGAACGGCCCCATCGACGTGGCGTTCCGCCCGGTGGTCAATACCTATCAAGGTCGGCATAACGTGGAATTGCACCTGGTCGATTGGCGGATGACCCAGGGCGATTCCCCCTCCTGACGCGGAGACGCCCGCATGCGGCCGATCGACTTCCAACGTGCCCAACGGCAGATGGTGACTCGGCAACTGCGGCGCCGGGGCATCCGCGATCCGCGCGTGCTGGCGGCCATGGGCCGAGTGCCTCGCGAACGATTCGTGCTTGCCGACTTTCGTGACGAGTCGTACGCCGATTGTGCCTTGGCCATCGATTGCGGCCAGACGATCAGCCAGCCCTACATGGTCGCGCTGATGACGGAGGCGTTGAAGCTTTCCGGCGGGGAAAGGGTGTTGGAGATCGGCACGGGTAGCGGCTATCAAACGGCCATCCTGGCCGAGTTGGCCCGCCAGGTTGTCAGCATCGAGCGCTACGGCGAGCTTTCCGAGCGGGCCGGCGCGTTGCTGGGGCAGTTGGGCTATGGGAACGTGACCCTGATCGTCGGCGACGGCACGCTGGGCTGGCCGGAGCAGGCCCCGTACGACCGCATCCTGGTGACGGCGGCGGCCGAGCATGTCCCGGAGCCGCTGCTGGCGCAATTGGTCGAGGGGGGAATCCTGGTCGTGCCCATTGGGGGCCGGGACGTGCAGACGTTGCAAGCGATTCGCCCGCTGGCCGGCGCCCTGGAGGTGACCACTCTTTCCGCTTGTCGATTTGTTCCCTTGGTGGGGGCCGAGGGGTGGCCCGGGTAGCGGGAGAATTCTCGCCTTGGGCGTGTACAATGGCGTTGACCGGGCGGTCGGGTGGATTAGAATGGTGTTTCTGCCGACATTACGGGGCGTAGCTCAGCCTGGCTAGAGCGCTTGGTTCGGGACCAAGAGGCCGCTGGTTCAAATCCAGTCGCCCCGACTTTTTTTTGATCGACGTGTCGTTGTGGCTATTTTCGAGGAGTTGGCTGGTTCAACCACACAGTCACGCCTCCGCCGCTATCGAAGCAATTCGCCACATCTCGTTATGCCATAGGCACTTCCTGAGTTCAAATCCAGTTGCCAGTCGCGCGGAACCCGCCGAACCACGATGGCTTGGGGCGATGTCGCTTCTTGCTCGGCCTGGAGAGTTGGTTTTCACACCGTAAGGTGGTTCGGTCAGGTCATAGTCCGCGTCGGCCACGAATTGACAGTGCCCGCAAGATTGCGTCGAGTACCGCATCAAGGCATTTGCCTACGTCTTCGGCGAGAAACCGGAGCACAAGATAACCGTTTTCCTGTAGGAGAACATCCTTGCGACGGTCGCGACGATAGGCTTCGGCGCTGGCCAGATGCTGGCCGCCGTCCAGTTCGACTGCAATGCGTGCGTCGGCACATAGCAGATCGACCTCCATGTGGCCCCAGCCGTCAAAAGGAATTGGCAACTCGACGTTCAAGCCAAACCGTCCGGCGGTTTCCGGCAATGTTTCGAGCCGTCGGTAAAGGAACGCCTCGGTGGCGCTCCGGCGCGCTCGATTCCCTCGGCCTCCGGCAGGACCGATCGCGCCACATGGACGAACAGGTTGGCCAGTGGAGTGTCAACGCCGTCCCGAACGAGACGACGCACACTGGCCGCGTACTCGTTTTTCCACTCAGGATCGACCGGAAGCGGAACGTCGGCCGGCCAACCCGGCACGGCGCTGGCAGGCAGCAGGATCGTGTAGCCCAACGCCTCGTAGCCACGGCAGCGACGGTCGAACATCCGCGAGAGCATAGGCACGTTCAGGTCGGCGTAGTCATAGACACGCACCTCCTTTTTGCCGTCGTGTAGACGGTGCAATCGGCCGACGTACTGGGCAATCGTTCCGCGCCAGGAAACGGGAAGCGTCAAAAAGAGTGTGTCGAGCCGCGCATCGTCGAATCCCTCTCCGATGTAGCGACCGGTGGCCAAGAGCACTCGCTCCTGGTTCTCTGGAATGGCCGCCAGACGAGCGATCAGCGCCTGAGTGTCCTTGGGCCGCGCTCCGCCGCGAAGGACGACAAGATTGCCAACTTGCGGCGTCAGTTGGGCTGCGAGGCGGTCGAGATGCTCGTTGCGTTCGGTCAGCACCAGGGGCGAACGGCCCTCCCGAACGGCCCGAACCACTTCATCGCAGATCGTCCGACTGCGCTGCTCGTCGGCAATGAGATCGCCGTACAGGTTCTGAAACTGGATTCGCATATCTGGATTGGCCGCTGCCAACGGACGAAAGGACGTGGGGCGAACCAACACGGCGTGTTGAAACGGATGGGCCGCCGCCTGCGCCTTTGCGTCAACCTGGTGGCGCACGGGCCCGCACTGCATGAAGATGATCGGATGATGGCCGTCCTTGCGTGCAACAGTGGCCGAGAGGCCCAATACAAATCTTGCCTTGGCCCGGCGCACAACCTGCTCGAAGCTTTGCGCCGAAAGATGGTGGCATTCGTCTACTACGATCTGGCCATAGTCGGCCACGCAATCGCTGACAACGCCCTTGCGCACCAGGCTTTGAATGACGGCCACGTCCAGCGCGCCGGTCGGTTTCCGTTGGCCAGCGCCTATCCGACCAATCCTTTTAGGAGGCAGATCGAGAAACGCCGATAACCGCTCGATCCATTGTTGCAGCAATTGGCGACGATGAACGAGGATTAACGTATTCACTCCGCGCTGGGCGATGAGCCATGCCGCCACGACGGTTTTTCCGAAGGCCGTCGTAGCCGACAATACGCCGGTGTCGTATGCCAACATCGCTCGGGCAGCGTTTTCCTGCTCGGGCCGCAGATCACCCTGGAATTGAACATCCAGAGACGTGCCGGCGTGCCGTTCATCCCGGATGGTTGTCGCAACGCCAAGGTCGGCCAGCAGGCTTTGCACCTCCGCCAGGCAGCCGCGCGGCAGGCCAATGTACTCTGCATGGTCTTCGGCACAAGCGATAATGCGCGGCTTGCCGAACGTGGGCAGTCGCATAGCCTGGGCCTTGTAGAACTCGGGATTCTGGAACGCGGCAAGCCGCAGCAGTCGATTGCGCAGGCCGGGCGTCAACTGGTCTTTGGCAACATAGACCTGGTCGCCGAGGATCAGCTCCAAGGTCTTCGGCAACGGACCGACAACAGGCGGTTCCTTCGGACGGCGTGATGGCGACAGCGTCCAGGGTTCGGAATCCTCGTCGTCCGGCGTTGCGATACGAACTCCAACGATCCGCCCACGCCTCTCCGCATCCCGAACAATGTACTCGACGAAAGTGCGGTCGATCTTGCGGATTGCCGACAGGAAGGCCCATTGATCGGAGTAAGGAAGCCCGGCCTCATCGATGAAAACGCTGTTGCCGCACTGTCGCGGCCGCTTCTGTAGCGGCAGTGCGATCAGATTGCCGAAGCCACCCTGAGGAAGCGTGTCTTGGTTGGGAAAGAAGCGATCATAGGAATCCAATCCGATGTCCGGCCGGAGTTCCATTGTCTCGGTGAGAATGTGTGCCCCGAGCCTGCGCGCCAGGGCGGTAGGAATGGCTTCCTGGAAGAAGAACCACACGTGCCCGCCATTGCCGCTCCGCGATCGTTCCAATGCGGCTGGAACATTCATGCGGCGACACGTCTCCAGGACGACCGCCGCATCTTCCTGCCAATGCGACTTGTCGAAATCGGCCGCCAGGAAGAAACATGTCTCGTCGCGCAACATCGGATAGACGCCCATGACGAAGTCCCGCCCGACACCATCCTGGCCAGAAAGATGCCAACGAATTGCTTCATCGGTGACGGGAAAGAAGCTTCTTTGCGGGCAATCGGCGCACTTGACCTTGGGCTTCTGGCAGATGCCCGGCGTCCACTCGTTGGCGCAAGCGGGCTGATAACCGCATTTTCCGCTCTTGCGGCTCTCGAACCGACGGGGATAAACGTCCTCCCGACCGCGGAAAAGCGATCGGAACAAGGCAATCTTAGCCCCCGTTGGAGAACGATGATGGACGGCAACGTTTTTATCCATCGGCAATTGTGCAACAGCCTTCTGCAAAAGCACCACCCCGACGCAGATCGTCAGGTTAGCTGAAGTTCCTGCGGCACAGGATGCCCCGGCCGGTGAGGTGATGGGCCGAATTGGTCGATCTTCACGGTTCCCTTCGGGAATCTCGCCAAAACCTCAAGCTCGCCGCCAAGTGCGTTGACGATCTTTTGCAATGTCGAAATCTGCATATCGGACTGCTTTTCCAGTTTCGACAGGCTGGGCTGCTTGATGCCGAGGGCTTCCGCCACCTGATGCTGGCTTTTGCCGGTCAGTTGCCGGACCTCGCTTAGCAGCAATTCCGCCAGCAGTTCCTGAGTGCGGACAACCGCCCGCGCTCGCGTCTTTTTCGTGGTCGTCCGTTTGACGAGTTCGTCGAATGTCTTGGCCATAATGATTACCTCTTCCCTCTCTTTTTCGCCTTCAATGCGGCCAGGTGTGCCGCGTATAATTGGTCCGCTTTTTCGATTAGTTGCTTGTAGAACCGCTTAGTGCTGACGCCGGACTTGTCGCCGCCAATGAGCAGGATGCCACTGCGGTCGGGATCGAAGGCAAATGCGATCCGCAACACCTGATCGGCCGTGCTCGCCCGAAGCTCCTTCATGTTGGCATACTTGGAGCCGTTGAGCGTATCGGCGTGGGGTCGGCCTAGGCGCGGCCCCAGCAGTTTCAGCAGTTCCACGGTAGCGATTATCTCGACCTGGGCGTCTTCGTCCAGATCGGCGAACCACTCGCCAAAGACTTCGGTCGTTACTACCAGCCACATGACCCAATTATAGCTTATAGGCTATCCATGTCAATAGCCTTTAGGCTATATCCCCTCCATCGGCTGTAATTGGTTCGGAAATGAACAGTGAGCCGGCTCAAGGCACCGAGGGTAGAGTCGGCGTCAACGCTGGCCTTGGTGCCGACCGGCGGCTATACTGGATGGGCGTGATGGGCTACAAGCCGAACGCCTGCCGCATCTGCTGACTGAAAAGAATCAGGAGACCAAGCTGCTGTCCCACTGGCCCCGGTGGGGGTATGGCCCGTGGTGGTACGGGCACAAAAAATGAATGCGGTAAATCGTAAGGATCAATCCTGCTTCGACTTACCGTCATCCATCCGTCGTCGCATGATGGCGTCCCAACCACCCAGACCGGTCAGAAAAAGTTCAATAGCCGTCTTGTTGTCCCGACTAACTAAGCCGTTGTGGGTAAATGACTTACGATGGCTTTCTTCGTTTCTATTTTGTGGCTTCTTGTGATTGTGGCTCTTTTTGTGTCTTCTTGGGGAGCCACAACGGCATTTCGACTGCGCCCTCGAAGGCACCCCAAGAAGCCACAAGAGCCACAAAGTTTTCTCCCCGCCGCCGGAAAACAATCGGGTTCTGCTCGGAATGGACGCAGCAGGCCGTTCTCGGCATCGGTCGCCCGCTTGCCGAATCTCAGTTCCAGGACCAACTTCGCCTTCATTTTCGTGTCCTCCCGCGTCCGCTACGTGCGGCTTTGCTACCCCCTGTCGGCTCCCGTAGCGGCGATCAGCTCCTCGGCGGGCTGGAAGTCGGGTTCGGGGTGTGCCTCCCCGACGTCCTCATGCACCTGGTACTTCTCGGCCGCTTCTCCCTCGACCTGCGTCGAGTTGAAAAGAATGAAACTGCGCATGACCCAGTAGCGTTCTTCGTCCTCGTCGCGGGTTTCGTCGTCCGCGATCGTCTTCTTGATCAACGGCCTCCAGAAGACCACCCTGCACCCCCAACTTCCGGGATCGACATCAGGTGGTCGGCGACAAATACGGCAGCCGAGATCATGCCATTGCGAAAAGGTTCCCCAGATTTTGGATTGGAACCCATGACGCATGGCGTGGAGTTCGAGCAGGAGGGGATTTACGCCCTGGTAGGGGCGCTTGGAGGCGACGTTGGAGTGCCTGCCCGGCTGGCTGCCGCCCGCCGTCGCCCGCCAGGGCCGGCGCCAGGGGAGGAGGTCGGCTTCCAGGGCAGCGATAATTCGCCGCGTAATTTCGTCCCTGATCTGGCTTTGGCTGGGCATCTGGGGCTCCTTGCGATGCCCTGCTCTTATACGGCCTAACCGATCCGCCGATTCCCCTTATCAAGATCTACGTGGGAGGTGGTTCCCCTTTATCAAGAGGGTTCGCAGGGCGGTCGGCGGCGCTCGAAGTCGCCGATGAGGCCTACGTTTACAGGCGGCTGGCCTCAAGTCTCCATGAGACAAATGTGCGCGGGGCGAGACTCGGACGGTTCGCGGCACTCGACGGGCAGGCGGGGCGGCTCGGATGCCGCGCCGGTCGGCGAGGCGGGGTTGGGGGGGCTTTGGAGCTGCCACTCCCGGATACTTCCTGGATGTCCTTCGAGGCGTGGCCGCGAGAGAGGTTCACTGGGTGGATGGCGGGCACCGAGAAGCCGCTTTCCTGACGGGTTCTCGGGGCTTTGTCTTACGAGATGGTAGTTTCGGAGTACGGGAGGCACGGATATTGCCGCAGTGCCGGGGGCTGGGCTGATCGTCCCGGAAAGGGAACTTTTTTCGGGGTTCGAGAACTTCGATTGACCGCTGCATCGAGAATCGGTTCAAGGCTTCGGGGGCGTGTATGCACGATCCGATACTGCACAACCACTTCCCGGAGATAGCAGACCACGAAAGTCTCGATCAGTTGGCCGCAGCAGGCGTCTCCACCTGATTCTCAATCGTAGAAGCCGGGCTGATCGTCGCTTCTTCCTGCTCCATCGACGATTGCGGCAGGCCGTGGCCGGGCTTGTTGGCGTAAAGAAGCCAGTAGGCCACCGGAATCACAAACAGCGTGAAGACGGTCGAGGCGAACAGGCCGAAGATCAGCGACCAGGCCAGACCGGAGAAGATCGGGTCGATGATGATCGGCACGGCCCCGAGCATCGCGGCGCTGGCCGTCAGCAGGATCGGCCGCAGCCGCACCACGCGGCTCTCCATGATCGCGTCGAACAGCGATCGGCCGCGGGACAGCGACAGGTGGATGAAGTCCACCAGGATGATCGAGTCGCGGGTGACGATGCCCGCCAGGGCGATCATGCCGATCATGCCCGTGGCCGTGAAGTAGACCGGATCGAGGAATCCGCCCACCTGCTGGGCATTCAGGACGTTGAGCAGCCAGAAGCCGGGCATCACGCCCAGGATCGTCAGCGGAATCGCCAGCATGACAACGAGCGGAACGGTGAACGAGCCCATCTGGGCCACCAGCAGAACGTAAATCGCGATCATCGCGGCGCCGAAGGCCAGTCCCAGGTCGCGGAAGACGTCCAGCGTGATCTTCCACTCTCCTTCGCCGGCAAAGGCCACGGCGAAGCCGGCGGGCACGCCCCAGGCGATGTGGCTGCCGTTGGAGAAGAAGGTCCGTTGGCCGACCGGACGGGGGGGGCCGGCGGCCATCCAGCCGTTGCCAACTCGCTTTACGTCCTTCCCGGCGCGGGACGACGGCGGCTTCGTCCGCGAGCATGTCCACAACGACGTCGGCCGGCGGCCGGCCGGCTGTCTCGGCAAAGACGTAGGCCACTCGCTGGAGGTTCTTGTGGTAGATCATCTGGTCGACGCGGGTCGTCTCCCAGTGTCCCAACTCGGCCAGCGGGACCAGTTGGCCGGTGCTGCCTTTGACTTGGACTTTGGCCAGGTCCGCGGCACTGGTCCGCCGATCGATGGGAACGCCGCAACTCGATCCGCAGCGGATTGCGCTCGGTGTCGCTCCGCACCAGGCCGACCGTGCCGCTTTCCAAGAGCGATTGCAGCGTTGCGGCGATCTGCTCGCGTGGTGATGCCGTTCAGGGCGGCTTTCTCCTTGTCGGAGACGAAGATGAGCTTCTGCTGGGCCGCCTCCCGCACGTGATCGACATCGACGACGCCCGGCTCGACCGCCAGGCGGGCCCGCACGGCGTCGGCGGCCAACAGGAGGTCCTCATAGCGATGGTCGGGCTGGCCGTAGACCTCGGCGACCACGCTGGCGATGACCGGCGGGCCCGGCGGGGTCTCGACGAGCTTCATCCGCGCGTGATGCCGGTCGGCGATCGCTTGCAAGCTCGTTTCGCATCCGCAGGCCGATGGCGTGGCTTTGCTGTCGGCGATTCTTCTTGCCCGCCAGATTGATCTGCACCTCGGCGACGTCGTCGCCTTGCCGCAGGTAGTAGTGCCGCACCAGGCCGTTGAAGTCCATCGGCGAGGCCAGCCCGACGTAGCTGGTGTAATCGGCAGACCTCGGGCACGCCGGCCAGATAGGCCTCGAAGTCGCGGACCGCGGCGTCCGAGCGTTCCAGCGTGGTGCCCTTGTCGAAGTCCAGCACCAGGAGCAGTTCGTTCTTGTTGTCGAAGGGCAGCATCTTCAGCGGCACGCTGCGCATGGCCGCCAGGCCCATCGCCCCGGCGGTCAAGAGGACCATGGCGAGCAGGAACGACCAGGCCACCAGCCGCGAATGCAAGCAGCGGCGCCATCAGCGGATAGAAGACCTTGTACAGCCGCGATTGCTTGACGGCGTCCAGGTCGTGCGGATCGTGGTCGGTGTGGCCGACCGCGCCGCCGGCGCTGTACTTGCGCTTCAGCACGTGGTAGGCCAGCCAGGGCGTGATCGTGAAGGCCACGACCATCGACATGAGCATCGTCACCGGCACGTTCAGGGCCATGGGCCGCATGTAGGGCCCCATCATGCCGGTGATGAAGAACATCGGCAGGAAGCTGACGATCACGGCCAGCGTGGCGGTAATCAGCGGCGGGCGGATTTCGGCCACCGCCTCCAGGACGATGCGCCGCGTGGCCTTCTTGCGCAGGGCGAAGTGCCGGACGATGTTCTCCACGTCGACGATCGGGATCGTCGACCAGCAGCCCCAGCGAAAGGATCAGGGCAAACAGCGTGACGCGGTTGATCGTGTAGCCCAGCATCAGGTTCACCGCCAGCGTCAGCCCGAAGACGACCGGCACGGCGACGGCCACGATCAGGGCCTCGCGCCAGCCCAAGCCCAAGGTCAAGCAGCGCCACGACGATGAGGATGGCCACGGCCAGCGCCTCGACCAGTTCGTTGACTTTCTCGTTGGCCGTCAGGCCGTAGTTGCGGGTGACGACCAGTTCCATGTCGTCCGGCACGATCGTCCGGCGCAGCTCTTCGGCTTGTCGCAGGACGGCATTGGCCACCCAGACGGCATTCGAGCCCTTTTTCTTGGCGATGGCGATGGTGACTGCGGGGTGTGCGGCCGATCTCGTTTGCGACGACTGGCCTTCCGTCCGCCGCCGCTTCGCCCAGGACAGTGCCGGGAAAGAACTCGTGCTTGGTGAACCCGCGGGCCGGTCCCCAGCCGTGGCGGACATAACTGGCGACTTCTTCCGGGCCATCCTCGACCTTGGCGACATCCTTGAGGAAGACCGGCTGGCCGTCGAACACGCCCACGACCAGATCGCGCAGTTGCCGGGCGTTCTCGAAGGGCTCGCCGGCCTCGACGCGAATCAGCTTGTCGCCGGCGCGGAAGTCGCCCGCCGTCTGCCGCACGTTGGCCGCTTGGATGGCCCGCTGCAACTCCAAGGGGGACACGTGGTGGGCCGCCATGCCGTCCGGGTCCATGAGCACTTGCACCACGCGCGGCTGCACCGCCCACGACATACGCCCGCGAAACGTCCGGCACGCCTGCCAGCCGCTGGGTCACCTCTTCGGCCACGCGGCGCAAGGCGTGCACCGTCGGAGGTTGCGCTGGCCAGCGTGAGCGTGACCACCGGCACGTCGTCGATTTCCACTGGCTTGACGACCCAACCGGCGACGCCCGGCGGAACGATGTCCAGGTTCTCATCGAGCTTCTTCCAGAGCTTGACCAGGCTCCGCTCGCGGTCCTCGCCCACGTAGTACCGAACGGTGATGATCGCCTGGTTCTCGCGGCTCATCGAGTAGACGTACTCCACGCCGTCGATCTGGTAGAGGATCTTCTCCAGGGGCGTGGTGACCAATTGCTCGACCTCCGCCGCCGAGTGGCCGGGAAAGCTGACGTAGACATCGGCCAGCGGAACGACGATCTGCGGGTCTTCCTCGCGCGGCGTCAGTCCCAGCGCCGCCAGGCCGACGACCGTGGCCAGCAGGATCAGGATCAGCGAGAGATTCGACTCCAGGAAGATCTTCACGATCCGGTTCGTGAAACCGTGCTGCTCTTCCTGGCCGGCGGCGAGATGCTTACTCATGGCTGGCCTCCCGCGACGGCGCCGACCCAGGCGTGGGGAGGGGGCACGTCGGCGCGGGCGGCTGCGACTGCGATCCCGCAAGCAGCAAGACTTCTTCCCCCTCGCGCAAGCCCGAGAGGACTTCCACTTGATCTCGCAGCAAATGTCCCGCCTGGTCCTTCACGTCGCCCAATTGACGCCCCGTGCGGACTGCCCGCTGGATTGCTTTGCCGTTTTCGACTGCCTGGACGAGTTCCAGTTGGCCGACTCGTCGCACGGCTTGGCGGGGAATGACCAGGATTTGTTCTTCTTCCAAGGGAATCAGGATGCGGCCGAACATGCCGGAGTAGATGCCCGTGGGACAAGGGCCCGTCACCTTCACTTGAAAGGCGCGGCTGGAGGACTGGGACTCGGGCACGATTTCACTCACCGTGCCGCTGCACTGCTTGTGCAGGCCATCGATGCGAACGGCGATCGTCTGGCCGACCTGAAGGCGACGCGTCAACGACTCGCGCACACTGGCAACAAGCTGCATTCGTTTCGGATCGAAAAGCGTGACGAGCAACTGGCCGGGCGTGACCATGTCGCCCACATCGACTTTTTTGTCGATCACCGTGCCATCGAAGGGGGAGCGGATCGTGGCCCAATCCAGGGTCGCTTGGACTTCCTTCACGGTCTCCTGCGCCCGCAGCAGTTCCGCTTCGGTGGTTCGCAGGTCCGTGCCCAGCTTTTCGTATTCCGAGCGGCTGATCGCACGGGCGGTGATCAATTGAGCGGCTCGCTCGGCGTCCCTGGCGGCTTGGGCGCGGGCGGCTTCGAGCGACGTCACCGCCGCCTTGGCCTGCTTGGAGCTTGGCGCGAAGATCCGTGTCGTCCAGGCGCACGCAGGACGTCGCCGGCCTTCACCTTCTGGCCTGCCAAGAGGTTCACGTCGACGACTCGGGCGAGCAGTTTCGAGCCGATGGACGTTTCATGCACGGCGCGGATCGACCCCACGGCCGATTCCGACAGCGGCAGACGGATCAATTCCACTTGCGCCAACTGGCCCTCGATGGTTAGCGCCTGGGCTTGGCTCGCCGCGGCTGTCGCCGGGGTTTTGGGCGAGAACCATCCGGCAAGCCAGAGCATGAGGACCACCACACCCGCGGCGAAACCCAAGAGCACGGCTCCGCGGCCAAGCCAACGGGGTAATTGCTTCAAGGGAGTCTGTCGAGTCGTCATATTCCACCCCTCTTCATCCAGGCGAGAAGGTCGAGTCGAATGCCCACCGAACAAGGGGGATTCTATCACAATGCAAAATGCATCAACAAGATCAATCGCCTGTGTTGATGGACGTTTATCACCGAGGGTTGGTTACAACCGTGGATAAATGGCGCCCGCTCCATTGGCCGTGCGCGAGACTCTCGCGAGCATTTCCTGAAGCCTTGCGAGAAGTATTCCGGCGGCCTGTTCCGGGAAGACGAAGTATCGGCTTGCATGATTGGCAGCGGGCCGGAAGGCAATCATAATGCAGCCGTCATCCACTCCAATGCGATCGATCTGGATCTCGCCGTCGCGTTCGGATTCCTCGCCACGCGCCAGCAGTGCATCCAGCTTGGCGGCGGCTTGTTGAACCTGTTCCAACGACATGGCAAATCCAAGACAATCGTTAGAGACGCAAAGAAAGTGAGTCTCCTGTTCGTCGTGTGTTTCCGTGATCCAGTCGCTCACGTTCAGGCAGTTGTCAGAAGAAACGCTGTCCAGCAGAATGTGGTTCATGACTTGACCTCCTCGCTAGGTTGACGATGAAGGCGGCCGCAACCGATGCCGCCAGACTTTCTGAATTGGTTCACAACGCACTCCAGGATGCACGACAACCCCGGCTCCACCGCTCGGTAATAGACCTGGCGCCCGTCGCGTTTGCCGGCTAGAAGGCCCTGCTGCCGCATTAACCGCAAGTGGCCAGAAGCCATCGCGTTGGAGAGCCCGCAGCCCCGAGCGAGTTCCCCCACGTCATACGCCCCCTGAAGGATCATCTGAATAAGGCGGAGCCGGACGGGGTGAGCGACAGTGCGCAACAGCTCGGCGGCCGCTTGCAGGCTTGTCTCGCCCGGCCGGGTGGGTCTTGGACGAGTTCGCATGGGACAACCCTCCTCCCTGGGGGGCGACTTCTTGCCCGTCCTCGTCTCAGTGTGTAAGACGGTCGGCGTTGCTCACCCCAGGGGGTGGATGCGCGAGCCAATCCCAGGGTTACAGAAAAACGGCATTCGTCCTTGTAACCACCGATGGCAGTCGCGCGTCAGTCAAGAGAGAGCGGTGGATGGCACGCCGCGGACGGCAGAAGAAGCCCCAAATCCACGACGACAATTGGAGAAGAAGACATGCGCGTCACGCCTGCACAATCCCACGTCCAACACGCCGACAATGCGAACTTCCGCGCCCTGGTCCTGAAATCGGACGCGCCCGTCCTGGTCGACTTCTACGCCGATTGGTGCGGCCCCTGCCGGCGACTCGCGCCGCTGCTGGAAGAAGTGGCGGCGGAGATCCCGGGCGTCAGGATCGTCAAGGTCGACGTGGACCACAGCCCCAACCTGGCTGCGGAATACGGCGTCGATTCCATCCCCAGTCTCAAGGTCTTCAAGAACGGCAGTGTGACAGATCAGCTTGTCGGTCTGGCGAGCAAGAACCAACTCCGAGCGATGCTGGGCTGCTAGGGGAATCCCATCGTGAAATGCCAAGAACTCCTGCGCGGCTTGAACGAGTATCTGGATGGAGAGACCCAGTCGGCTCTCTGCCAGTCGCTCCAAGAACATCTGGCGGACTGCAACACGTGTCGGATTGTGATCGACAATATCCGCCAGACGATTACGCTCTACCGGGACAGCAAGGAGACGCCTTTGCCGACAGGACTGCACGAAAGGATTCTCGCTATCATGAAAAATCGCTGGGCCGAGGAGCTGCACGGGTTTCCGCGGCGGGAAATACTTCACAGGGGAGATTGCCGATGAAAGGGTTCATGTTGCTGGCGGGAGCAGTGGTGCTTTGGATCGTATTGAATCGTTGGGTCCTGCCGTGGTTCGGAATCCACACCTGCATGTCGGGCGGATGCACGACGGAATGTTGCCCAACGTGGAATCATACTGACAAGGATGGTCTTGAACAAGGAAACCAGAAATGACGATCGAACGAGGATTGCGTCTGATTGCGGGAACGGTTGTGCTGGCGAGCCTGACGCTCGCATGGTTCCATAGCCCGTACTGGCTGGGCCTGACCGGATTCGTGGGCCTGAACCTGTTTCAGTCGGCATTCACGAATTGGTGTCCCATGGTCTGGCTCTTGGGACGCGCCGGTCTGAAGCCTTGCGTGGTCGGGACGAAATAGCGGCCAGGCGCCAACGCCATTGGCATTGGGGCAAGGACGCTTGAAACTTCAAGGAAGAGAAGGCCATGAATCCGCGGACGCTCATCACCCGAAAACGAAACGAAATCATCTGTCTATGGGTTCTTGTGGGGGCATTGCTGCTTTCGGGGTGCGCCTTCAGTCAGGCCATGGAAGACACGTTTCCGCCTTGGAGGAAATCTTCACAGACGCCGACTGCGACTGTCGTGGCGCCGAGCCTCACTTCCCAGTCGCCAGTTCCGGCAATTCCCAGTGCAGGCCCTGGCGAGGCGATAATTGCCTCGAACAACGAGAGGGGATCTTATCCGCCCTACCAGTCGATGCGGTCGCAGGGCGAGGGATGCGCATTCTCCGACGTGCAGAATCCCGTTCCCCAATGGCCGCAGACGCCAGCCTCGCCGATGGCCGCGGCGCCGGCGCCGGCCAATGCGTGGAGTCCGCCCCCGCAACCGCCTTATCCGCCCATTCGACTGGTTGACGAAGAATCGTCGCCGCCGCCGGCGCCAACGGTGCTTCACGCCAACGAGGCTACGTTTGAGCAGCAGGTTCTTCGATCCGACCTGCCGGTCTTGGTCGATTTCTACGCGAGTTGGTGCGGTCCCTGCAAGAGACTGGCCCCCACGCTGGAAGAAGTGGCCGCGGAAAACCCGCAGGCCAGGGTGGTGAAGGTGGATGTCGACGACAGCCCCGACTTGGCCGCTCGCTACGGCGTCCAGTCGATGCCCACCCTCCTGGTGTTCAAGGACGGCCAGGTTGTCGCCAGGCAGAGAGGCGTTATCAGCAAGAGGCGGTTGCACGCCATGCTCGACTTGCCGCAATCCGCGTCGCTTCGTTAGAATAGGGGCGCGACACCCGGGAAAACGCCAGTCCAGCCTGCCAGGAAACACGATGAAATGCGAAGAATTGCTTGCCGCGCTAAACGAGTACGTGGACGGCGAGTTGGACCCGGCCATCTGTGACCCATTCCAGGAGCACCTCAAGGGGTGCAATCCGTGCCAGATCGTCGTCGACAACATCCGGCAGACGATTAGGCTCTACAAGGCCGAAGAACAGTTCGAGTTGCCCCCGACCCTTCATCGGCGATTGGGTCGCTTGCTGCGTGAGCAGTGGAAGGGCAAGAGCGACGCTGATCGGCCGCTGGTGGAGCAAGCCAAGGCGGGCGATTTTGCCGCCATGGAGTCGCTCGTGGCAAAGTATGAGCGGCAAGTGTTTGGCGTTGCCCGCCGGATCGTCCAGCAACATCAGGACGCCGAGGAAGTCGTTCAACAGACGTTCTTGAGCGTGTTGGAGCACCTGGGCGAGTTTCGCGAGGAATCCCAATTTCGCACTTGGCTCTTGCGAATCGCTGCGAACCACGCTCTGGCTTTGCTCCGCAAGCGGGCGGTACGCGCCGGTCCGTCGCTCGACGATCGAGACTCCGACGACACTTACGAAGGCATCCCGCATCCAGAGTACATTGCCGTGTGGCGCGATATGCCTGAGGAGATCGCCATGCGGCGGGAAACGCGGCAGCATGTGGACGACGCCTTGGTCACCCTTGGCGAAAAGTATCGGGTGGTGTTCGTCCTGCGCGACATCGAGGAGCTTTCGACTCGCGAGACGGCCGAGATTCTGGGAATCACGCAAGAGGCCGTCAAGGTTCGGCTGCTGCGGGCGCGGCTGATGCTCCGCGAGCGGCTGACTCGACTCTTTGGCGACGAAACGACCCGGCTGGCCCCTCACGATCATTGAGAACCAGGCAACGACCTGCAAATCGGTTTCCGTCGCGGTCGACTCGAAGAGCATTTGCCTCGCTCGTGCGCATCCAGGCCCCGGCGAAGGTTACAGATTCGAATCCTGCCGGGCGAGCATCGCGGTCCGCCCGCGGGGTTGGGGCGGTGATAGGCGATGGCGATTTTTTGACGCTTAGCAGCTCTACAGCGGATCAAAATGCCATGGTTCGGCTCGGTGAGCGAAATGAACCCGTTTCGGCCTACCAGGGCGGCCCGCCTCCTCAGTCATGCGTAAGCTCGATGGGCCATTTCGGAAGCCGCGATTGACATAGCAGACGCCAAGTGATATTATGTCGTTATATGGCGATATGTGGGCGAGAACGGAAATGCGCGACTTAATGACGGTCATCAAGGCGTTGGCGGACGAGAACCGGGTCCGAATCCTCTGGGCTGTCCAGGGCCGGGAACTGTGCGTCTGCCAGATTGTGGAGTTGCTGGGCCTGGCCCAGTCCACCGTTTCGAAGCATGTCTCGATTCTCCATCAGGCGCGACTGGTGGAGAGCCGCAAGGAGGGACGATGGATGTTCTACCGCGCCGCCGACGCGGACTCGCCCGTCGAGGCCCGCGAGATCGCCGCCGTGGTCTCTAAGCTGCTCGCCAACAACCCGGAGGCCGGCGAAGATGCCAAGCGGCTGAAGCAGATTATGAGAATCGACCGCGATGAGTTGTGCCGGAGGCAGAACCGATGCTGAAGATGCTGTTTCTCTGTACGGGAAATTCCTGCCGCAGCCAAATGGCGGAAGGCTGGACTCGCCAACTCAAAGGCGGCCAGATCGAACCCTATTCGGCAGGGATCGAGACCCACGGCCTGAACTGGGACGCCGTGCGGGTCATGGCCGAGGCGGGCGTGGATATTTCCGGCCATCGCTCGAAGCTGGTGAGCGAGCTTCGCGGAGTCGATCTTGATTACGTCGTGACGGTCTGCGACGATGCCCACGAGTCCTGCCCGCTGTTCCCCGGAAAGGCCAAGGTCGTCCACGTAGGGTTTGACGATCCGCCGCGACTGGCGGCCGGTGCCAAGACGGAAGACGAGCGATTGGCCCCGTACCGCCGCGTGCGGGACGAAATCCGCTCGTTTGTGCAGACACTGCCAGATTCCCTCGAAGCATAGCAGCACAAGGCGTACTCAATGAACAAGGCAGCAGCGTCAAGCGGCAGGCTTTCCTTCCTGGATCGCTACCTTACGGTCTGGATTTTCCTGGCAATGGCGGCTGGAGTAGCGCTGGGCCGACTGGCCCCCGGCGTGGCGTCGCTCGTTGACAGTTTCAAGCTAGACGCGACGACCAGCATTCCCATCGCGCTGGGTTTGATTCTGATGATGTATCCGCCGCTGGCAAAGGTGAAATACGAGGAATTGGGCGACGTGTTCCGCAACTGGAAAGTGTTGGGCTTGTCGCTGGTGCAAAACTGGCTCATCGGCCCAGTCCTGATGTTCGTGCTAGCGATCTTGTTCATGGGACTCCTCTTTCCCGCCTTGCAGCCCAGAGAACCCATATTTGCGGAGTACCTTGTCGGGCTGATCCTGATCGGTCTGGCCCGCTGCATCGCCATGGTGATCGTCTGGAACGACCTGGCCAAAGGCGACGCGGAGTATGCCGCCGGGCTGGTGGCCTTCAACAGCATATTCCAGGTCTTGTTTTACAGCTTCTACGCCTACGTTTTCATCACCGTGCTGCCACCCTTGATCGGCCTGAAGGGAGTCGTCGTCCAGGTGACGATCAGTCAGATCGCCAAGAGCGTCTTCATCTACCTGGGCATTCCGTTCCTGGCCGGGATGGTGACACGGTTCGTGCTCGTTAAGGCCAAGGGGCGGCCGTGGTACGAACAGAAGTTTATCCCCAAGATCAGCCCCATCACCCTGATCGCGCTGCTGTTCACGATCGTCGTGATGTTCAGCTTGCAGGGCGAGAAGATCGTGGACCGGCCGCTGCACGTGGTAGGGATTGCAGTGCCGCTGTTGATCTACTTTGTCGTGATGTTCCTCGTGAGTTTCTACATGGGGCGGAAGATGGGGGCCACCTATGCCCAGACGGCCACCCTGTCCTTTACGGCCGCCAGCAACAACTTCGAGTTGGCCATTGCCGTGGCGGTGGCGGTGTTTACGATCCACCACGGTGCGGCCTTCGCGGCGGTCATCGGTCCGCTGGTGGAAGTGCCGGTGATGATCGGCCTGGTCCACGTGTCGCTGTACTTCCGGCGGCGGTACTTTGCGGAAGCCGCCGTAGCGGCAACAAAACGGGCCTCGGCTGTCGAACTGAAGGTGGATTAGCGGCCAGCCGTGACCGGACGGGCGATCTTCAATTACGGCAACTTGGTGAATATGGGTAACGGAGGCTGGCATTGACAATAGGATGCTCATTTGGCTAAACTGCCAAATACCTGCAACCGATAAGAGAGAATCATGAACGCCAAGGCCAAAGCCAAGTATGAATCCCGCGCCCGCATCATCAAGGCGATGGCGCATCCCACGCGATTATTCATCGTGGATGAACTGGCGAAGAACGGCGAACGGTGCGTCTGCGAACTGACCGAAATGGTCGGTGCGGATATGTCCACCGTCTCTCGCCACCTGGCGATACTCAAGGGCGTCGGCATCGTCCAAGACGACAAGCGCAGCGCGCAGGTGTACTACCGCCTGCGGGTGCGATGCGTGTTGAATTTCTTCGAGTGCGTCGAGTCGGTATTGAAGTGCGGTGCCAAGGAGCAGCAATCGCTGCTCGTGTCGTGAGGGTCTGTTTTTTCGGTGAGATCATTTGTTGACTTTGCCAAATGGCAAAAGAGGTGGCCTCTCGACAGGGAGTTGAGGAAACGACATGCCAGAGTACCTTGAAACGACCGTTGACAAGTTCATTTTCCGGGTTGCCAGCGACCGCCTTTACAGTGCCGAAGGGGTGTGGGCGCTCGCCGAAGGCAGCCGCGTGCGTGTCGGACTGACCGACTACCTTCAACAACTCAACGGCGACGTGGCCTTTGCCCATGTCAAGCCGGTCGGCACAAGACTCGCGGTGGGGGACGAGTTTGCGGAACTTGAGACGATCAAGGCCAACGTAAGCCTCTTCGCTCCGGTCCGCGGGGCCATCGTTGAGGTCAACGCGGACCTCGGCCGGAGCCCCGAGGCCGTCAACGACGAGCCGTACGGCAAGGGGTGGTTGGCGGTGATTGAAGCGACAGACTGGGAGGCCGACAGGGCAAAGCTGCTCGACCCGCCGGCGTATCTGTCCGTCATGCGGTCCCAAGCGGAAGAGGGGTTGAAGTAGCCATGAGCAAGACGGCGACTTATCACACGACCGTCCGCTGGAAGGGCGAGCACTGGGGCCACCTGGTCATGGGGAACGGCCCGGAGATGGATTTCTCGGCCCCGCCCGACGCGCACGGGTTTGCTGGGGCCTTCACGCCCGAGGACGCCTTCGTCGCCGCAGCCAACACCTGCGTGATGATGATGTTCATTTGGGCCACCGAGCGGTTCAAGCTCAGGCTGCTCTCCTACGAGTGCCGCACAGAAGGCACCAAGCTCGTCGAACTGGACCGCACCGAAATTTTCACCCGGCTGCACTTCCGCCCCTTGATTCGGGTGGCGGCCGGCGGCGATGCACCGGCCGCGGTGGAGGCCAGGGTGCGACGCGCCCTGCAATCGGCGCAGAAGTACAGCCTCGTGGCCAATTCCGTGAAATCCGAGATCGTCGTTGAACCTGAAATCGTAATTGAGGAGTGACTGACGTGGCTGATATGCTGATTCAAGTCCTTGGAACCGGATGTACCCGGTGCAAGACGCTGCACGAGCTGGTCCAGAAGGCGGTCCAGGAAACAGGCGTGGAGGCATTGGTCGAGAAGGTCGAAGACATCCAGCAGATTATGGCCTTCGAGGTGATCATGACGCCGGGCCTGGTCATCAACGGCGAGGTCAAGGCCGCCGGCCGACTGCCGAGCATCGAGGAACTCAAGAAACTGATCCTTGCAGCCAAGGCGGCCTGACACAGACGGCGAAAAAGGGTGACTCCAATGAAAAATGGTGATGGGAAGCCAGAAGTCCTGGTGATTCCTTGCAGCGGAATTGGCAAGGTGCATGGGCTGATTAGCCGCGAAGCGGTCTACCACGTCACCGATCGACTGCTGCCCGAGCAGACAGACACCGTATGCCTGGCCTTGCTGGTCACGGGCGACCCCGAAACCCGGCAGAAGGTCCAGCAGACCCCGTGCATTACTCTCGACGGCTGCCCGAAGCTCTGTGCCTATAAGAACGTGGAGTTGTCGGGCGGGAAGATCGCCAAGGGGATTCGGGTTTACGACACGATGAAACAGCATCGCGGCGCAAACTTCGGCACGGCCACCGCGCTCAGCGACGAAGGATGGGCGGTCGTCGAGGAACTTGCCGCCGAGGTCGCCCAGGCAGCCAAACACCAGACCAAGGTTTGAGGGGATCGTCATGGCAGAGGCAGTCTCAAAGATCGGAATCATATCGTGTAGCGGCGAGGAGATCCCCGAGGGGACCATCTCGCGGCTGGCGACTCGGCGGGTGTTGGAGGGCCTGCGCCCCCAGCAGACGGTAACGTTGTGCCTACCGCTCTTCTTGGCGGGCGAAGTCGGGGAACGCCGTTTTGCCCAAGAGCATCCCACGATTACCGTGGACGGCTGCTCCAAGCTTTGCGCGAAACGGGGAACCGAGCAGTACAGCGGCCGTGTGAGCGCGTCGCTCGTCGTGAGCGACATCCTGGGCGATCGGGCTAAGGGATGCCACCGCTCGGCGCGGGACGCAGACAAGGCCGACGAGCAAGCCGTTTGGATTGTCGCCGAACGGATCGCGGCTGAAGTCGATGCCCTGACGGCCTCGGGAGCCCAGGGAGAATCGGGCGCCGCTCCGGCGGAACGCGGCGCGTGCTGTGCCTGCGGCAGCCCATCGCCGGAAGGCACGCTGGAAGTGGGCGGCAAGACGGTCACCGTCAATGGCTTGCCGTTGATCTTCCAGCATCTCAACAAGAAGGGCCTGCAACCCGGCGACAGTTCGGACGACGCGTTGTTGAAAACCGTGCGAATCTATCACGCGATTGAGCCTGAGGAAGAAGCCGCCTACCGCCAAGCTTTGGCCGATGCCTACCAGCGGTATTGCCAGCGGCGACCCAATCACTGAGGATGCAATCGTCGAGGTTGTCAGCCGGGACAAGGCCCGGTTGCCAAAAAGGGAGAGAATGTCTATGGCTGAGACTAACCAACCGGCGACGTGTTGTGGCGCAGCGCCGAAACTCATTTTCTCTTGTTCGGGGGCAGCCGACGTGGGCCACATCTCCGATCTGGCAGCACGGCGACTAACAGTAGAGGGTGCTGGCAAAATGTTCTGCCTGGCAGGCGTCGGTGGTCGCGTCAGCGGCATCATGGTCAGCACGCAGGCCGCGGCAGCAATCCTTGCCATCGACGGCTGCCCGTTGGACTGCGCGCGCAAGACGCTGGAAGAGGCCGGGTTCACCCGGTTCGAGCATCTGCGGTTATCGGACATCGGAATCGAGAAAGGCAAGTCCCCGGTGACGGAGGACCGAATCAGCAAGGTGGTCCGGCACGGTAAGAACCGGTTGGCCGAGTCTTCCAAAGTGGGATGAACTGGGACTTGACCTCAAGAAGGAGGAAAGGAACAAGACATGGAACTAAAGAACGCCGTCGCAGTCTGCCTGATTTCGCTGTTTTCGGCCACGCTGGTGGTCTTGATCGCCCGCGCCCTGGACTCGCAGGCGGCCTCGCGGCTGGAGCCGCAGTTGGCCAAGATCGTCGACGAGCTCCAGGCGATACGCAAGCAGGGCGGGATCGCGGCATCGCCGGGCAATGCCTCGAATACTGAAACGGCCGCCGACGGCTTGGTCGTCTACTACTTCCACGGCAATACCCGCTGCCCGACTTGCCAATCCATCGAATCCCAGGCCAACGACACCGTTCATAATGATTTCGCTTCGCAGCTAAGCGGCGGAGAAATCGTCTGGAAAGTTCTCAACTACGAGCAGTCGACCAACGAGCAATTGGTAAAGAAATTTGCGATTCTAATGCCGGTAGTCGTCTTGGCCAAGATAAAAGCCGGCCAGGTCGAGGACTGGAAGCGTCTGGACAAGGTGTGGGCGGTGGTGGGAGACAAGCCTGCCTTCGCCAAGTATGTTCGTGACGAGATCACGCGGATGCTCGCCCACGACGAGAAACCACAGACTACGGAATCGAAGGCTGCGCCGCCGGCTATTCCGCTTCCGAGCCCCGACACTCGCCAAGGCGCTCCCACCAAGGAGCCCCCGGCCATCCCCATTCCAAAGTAGCATTGTCGTTCGATAGTCATTGTAAAAGGAGACCAGTGCGATGAGACGTGTTGCGACTTGTGTATTCGCGTTAACGACCGTGGCCCTCGTTGCCTCGATGTTTCCGCAGCCTGCCGTGGCTGCTGACGCCCCCGCGGACCGCGTGGTGGTGATGTACTTTCATCGCGTCCCCGGCTGTGCGACGTGCCAGAAGATGGCCGCGTACTCCGAGGAAGCGGTCAAGAAAGGATTCGCCAAAGACGTCAAAGACGGCAAAGTCGAGTTTTACACGATCGACTTCGAGGACGCGAACAACGCGGCCCTTGTCCGCGGCTACAAGATCAGCGGGCCCGCCTTGATCGTCGCCAAGGTCGCCGCCAAGAAGGTTGCGGAATACAAGAACCTGACGGAGATATGGTCGAAGGTTGGCGACAAGCCGGCATTCATCGAATACGTGCAAACCAACGTCAAGGACTGCCAGAAATAGGTTCGGCGCCGGTCGGACCCGGCCCATCGCGGTTGCCGGTCTCGGCGGCAACGTGCGCCAACAAGCGATGCGCTCGCACAGGATGAATAGGAGTCCCCCGTGGTTGCCTACTTGCTCTACGCCGGTGCGGCCCTCTATCTGGGCGTGCTAACCTCGATAAGCCCGTGCCCCTTGGCGACGAACATTGCCGCGATCTCGTATGTCGGCCGCAAGGTGGGCGACTCGCGGTCCGTGATGGCCGCCGGGTTTCTTTATACCCTGGGGCGGTGCTTGCTGTATCTGGGGCTGGCGGCGCTGCTGGCAACCACGGCGCTGTCGATCCCCGCCGTGTCGCTGTTCTTGCAGAAGTACATGCACCTGGTTCTCGCGCCCATCTTTCTGTTGCTTGGGATGTTCCTGGTCGGGCTGATTACCACGAACATCGGCGGGGCAGGCATGACCGAGGGAATGCAGAAAAGAATCGACAGGATGGGTGTGTGGGGCGCATTGCTGCTGGGAGTGTTGTTCGCCGTGTCGTTCTGCCCAACGTCCGCGGCGTGGTTTTTCGGTCTGATCGCGCTGATCATGGGTTCCGAGGCGGGACAGATCACCGCCCTGCTGGCCAAGGTGGGCATTAGCCTGCCCGGCGCGTCGCTGCCCGGCAGCACGCTGGTCTTGCCGCTGATTTACGGCGTCGGCACCGCGCTGCCGGTGCTGGTGGTCGCCTTCCTGCTGGCCTATAGCGTCAAGTCGGTCGGCAAGGCGTACAACATGCTCTCCAAGGTCGAGTGGTGGGCGCGGCAGGTCACAGGATGGATTTTTATACTCGCGGGAGTCTGGTTCGCCTTGAAGTACGTGTTCGAGGCAATCTGACGCTGCTTGCAGTTGAGGAGGGCACCATGGGGCGAAGGGCATTCTATCGAGGCCTTGTTGTTGCGTGCGCCGCTTGCTTATGGAGCGTGACGACGGCAATTGCCAGTGCCGCCGACGAGCCGCGAAGCCAAGGGCCGGCCCCCTATCCGATGAAAATGAACAAGAAGTTCGCCGACCCTAAGGCGGACGTTCAGCAGTTCGTCAAACGGTTCGAGAGTGAGGCCCGCGACGTGTACGTGAAGCGTCAGGACATTACCCGCGCCGTTGGTCTGCGGCCGGGCGACGCCGCGGCGGACATCGGCGCCGGCACCGGACTGTTTACGCTGCTCTTTGCCGAGCAGGTCGGGCCCAAGGGCACCGTCTACGCCGTGGACATCGGACCGGCATTCCTTAACTACATTGCCGAGCAGACCACGAAACACGGGTACGAGGGAGTCATCTCAACGGTGCTGAACACTCAGGACTCCACGATGTTGCCTTCCAATTCGATCAACGTCGCCTTCCTCTGCGACACCTACCACCACTTCGAGCACCCGGAAAAGATGCTGGCCTCAATCCACCGCGCGTTGCGTCCTGGCGGCCGGCTGATCATCATCGACTTCGACCTTCGCAAGCAGAGCGGTGATTTCGTCAAGCAGCGAGCCCGCGCCGCCAAGGAGGTCTACTTCCGGGAGATCACCGCCGCCGGATTCAAGCAAATCGACGTCAAGAATGCCCCTGCGATCAAGGACAACTTCTACGCCGAATTCCGGCGCGTGGATCGCCAGCCACAGGCAACGCCCGCGGTTCCAGCAAAGCAACTCGGGTCCGGGCGTTGATTGTAGTCAACGCTCACCAGGAGGAAGACATCGAGCACAGACTGCGAAGCAGGCTTCGTCGCCCATCTAACGAAGCCTGCCAGCCGCCAGTGCCTGATCGAGTCCATCGCGTCGGTCATGCCACGGCTGGGCAACTAACAAGAGGGAATTGCCGAGGATGAAGGCTCGTGAAAGTGGTATGCCCGAAGAAGGCATGTGGGCCGAGTTCTTCGAGGCCGAGGCCATCCTTCGGAAACTCGGCCTTTCTTCCTCGTGCGGCGATGTCGTTGATTTTGGCTGTGGCTACGGGACGTTCACCATCCCCGCCGCCCGCATGGTCTCCGGCAAGGTTCATGCCCTGGACATCGACCCGGAGATGGTTCAGGCCACCGCAGCAAGGGCCCAAGAGGCAGGGCTGCAAAACGTCAAGACGTACCTTCGTGATTTCGTGGCACAGGGCTCCGGCTTGCCGCCGGCAAGCGCAGAGTACCCGATGCTGTTCAACATCCTCCACGCTGATCACCCCGACGTGCTGCTGGAGGAAGCCTTTCGCGTGCTCAGCGCAGGCGGTCTGCTGGCGGTCATCCACTGGAACTACGATCCGGCCACCCCGCGCAGGCCGTCGATGGCCATCCGACCGCGGCCCGAGCAGTGCTGCGATTGGGGAGAAGAGGCCGGGTTCCGGCTTCGATCGCCCGGGATCATCGATCTGCCACCCTACCACTATGGGTTGGTTTTCCAGCGCCCGGCATGACGCCAAGTCCGCCGGAAACAAGGCGATAGTGCGCATCTCAAAGACCTGCCTGTGCTGGTGCGCCGCCCGTCGAGCGGCATCTTGGCGATCCTCGAAGGCTCCCTGGCGACCCCGAAGCGGTAACGTGACGGCCGCCATGACGGCTCACCTCATCCGGGCACCTCGGTCACATAGATGCCCCCCCATCGGCACGAGACGCCGGACCAGATGGCTCAAGTTGCTATATGCGCCAAGACGAATATGTTGTATATATTCGTCTTGCGGAATCTGGCGTAATCGGAGGTGGACCCCATAAGACGTTCGACAAATACCGGCCGCTTGTGTTAGGAAAATCGCCACTGAAAAATCGGCGGGGCGCTACATACGCCGCAACGCATATAGAGTAATATGTGATTTCACGTACCCGGGAAGAGAGTCTTCCCGTGAACCAACGGTTCCCGTTTCACCAATCGTTACCAGGAGGAAAAGCATGTTGACATGGAAACGACCGGCGATTGCCTTGTTCATTACAATGCTCGCGCTAGGGATGACGGCGCGCACGGTCCAAGCGCAAACGGGCGCCGGCGAGAACCGAGTGGCCCCAGCCAGCCCCGGCGCTACGGCACTCCAGAAGGCCGCCCAGGACAACAAGTACCTGTTCATCTTCTTCTGGCGCGAGGACACGCAGCAGAGCCGCGTGATGCGGGGCGTGTTCCAGGCGGCGACGGCGAAACTCGCCAACCGGGCCGACGCCGTCGAGATCCAGGTCAACGACCCGGCCGAGGCCGGCGTCGTGGCCCGCTACGACGTCAGCCGCTCGCCCATGCCCCTGTTCGTGGCCGTGGCCCCCAACGGCGCCATCACCAAGGGCGTGGCCACGCAGTTCACCGAAGACCAGATTCGAGCGGCCTTTGTCAGCCCCTGCACGGCCGAGTGCATGAAGGCCCTCCAGGAGCAGAAGCTCGTGCTCTTGTGCGTGCGGCCGGCGCCGCCGCAGGGCCAAGCGATGCCGCTGCCCGCCAACGTCCGCGACTTCACCGCCGATGAGCAATATGCCAAGACGACGAAGGTCGTGCCTCTGCACCTCGGCGATGCGGCCGAGATGGTCTTGCTGAAAAGCCTTCAGATCGATCCGCAGACGGCCACGCCCCTGACGGTGCTGATGGCCCCGCCGGCCGCCGTCATCGGCAGTTACGCCGACGAGGTGACCAAGGACGAATTGGTCGCCAAGCTCAAGGCCGCGCAATCGGGCTGTTGCGGCCCGGGATGCAGTTGCCATCATTGATCTCCGTTGCGGAGGGCCGGGGATTTGTAGGGTGGGTCGAGCGCAGCGAGCCCCACCAAAACCCGCGACAGACTAATGGTGGGGCTCGCTCCGCTCGACCCACCCTACGGCGGTTTTCCGCAAGGGAAATTCTTAGGAGACCGAAATCATGCAATTACGAACCCTCGTCTTGCGCGAGATCTTCGAGCGCAAGAGCCAACTTCTCACCAGCTTCGTCGCCATCCTGCTGGGAATCACGGTGATCGTCTCGATCCAGAACATCACCCACTACTCCAAAGGAGCCGTGGAGCAGGAAATGGACTCCCTGGGGGCCAATGTCCTGGTGCTCCCCAAGTCCGCCACCTTGCAGGACTATTACGCCGCCGACATGCAGGCCGAGACCATTCCCGAGGAATACGTCGACCAACTGAGGATGTCGGACATCGAGGGACTGGACAACATCTCGCCCAAGCTGTCGATGCCTATCCAACTCCAGGGGAAAAGTTTTCACCTCACAGGCATCTTGCCGCTCAACGAGTTTCAGGCGAAAAAGTCCTGGGGCGGGGCGGGAATATTCTCGCATCCCATTGGCTGCGGCAACGGCGTCGGCATGATGGAATCCAACGACAAGAGAACGCTTTCCCGCAAGAAAGTCATCAAGACGCTGGAGAGCGACGAAGCCCTCGTGGGGGCCGATGTCGCCGCCGCGCTCGGGCTCAAGGAAGCCGATTCCGTCGAGGTCCTCGGCAAGAAGTTCCACATCATCGCCGTGCTGCCGCAGACGGGCACGGTCGATGATGCCCGCGTTTTCGCCCACCTGCACACCGTGCAGGCCTTGGCCAAAAAGGGGCCCGTCATCAACGCCATCGAAGTCGTCGGGTGCTGCCACGAGATTGCCGGGGGCCTGGTGGACAAGGTCGAATCGTCTGCTGCCCGACGCCAAGGTGGTCACGGTCGTGCAGACCGCCCAGTCGCAGATCCGGATCAACACCATGATGGCGAACCTGTCGCTGATGTTCCTGGTGATTATCGTCTTCGTCGGCGGGGCCAGCATCGCCAATTACATGTACGCCAACGTCTTCGAGCGGCGGCGCGAGATCGGCACCCTTATGGCCCTGGGAGCCGACGCGCGCCTGGTCTTGAAAGTGTTTCTGCTGAAAGCCTTGCTGCTTGGGGCCGCGGGCGGAATCGGCGGCTACGTGCTGGGCTCGATTTTCGCCTTCGTGCTGGGCCCGCAGTTGGCCGGCATCCGCGTGTGGCCGATGTGGCAGTTGTCGATTGCGGCGATCGGCATTTCCATCGGCCTCACCCTGGTCGCCAGCTTCTTCCCTGCCTGGCGGGCGGCCCGGCTCGATCCTTGCGCCACTTTCCAGGAGGTCTGATCCATGTTGAGAATGGAAAACGTCAGCAAGAGTTATCATCATCGCGGGCATCTGGTGAAGGCCCTCGACGGCGCCACGCTCCATATTCCCGGCGGCGATTTCGTCGCCGTGGTCGGACCCAGCGGCAGCGGCAAGAGCACGCTCTTGCTGATGCTCGGCGGCATGCTCTCGCCCTCCGAGGGCCGGGTGCTGTTGGACGCCAGCTCGGTTTACGACTTGAGCCCGAGCCAACGGGCGCAAATGCGCCGCGACAAGGTCGGCTTCGTCTTTCAGACCTTCAACCTGGTGCCGTACCTGTCCGCTTTGGAGAACGTCCAGGTGCCGCTCTTCCTGGCCAAGATGGACGAGAACGGGCAGAAGGAGCGTGCCACCGCGCTGTTGGAACGAGTGGGCTTGGCCGACCGCCTCGATCACAAGCCCGGCGAATTGAGTGTCGGCCAGCAGCAGCGCGTGGCCCTGGCCCGCATGCTGGCCAACGATCCCGCCGTCATTCTGGCCGACGAGCCGACGGGCAATCTGGACCCGGAAACCAGCCGGCAGATCATCGGCTTCCTGGAGGAGTTCAACGCGGAGGGGAAAACCATCGTCATGGTCACCCACGATCCCCGGGCGGCCAAGCGTGCCAAGCGAACCCTTCGGCTGCAAGACGGAGCGATTACCTGCCGGGGGGCCGATGACGACGGCTGCTGGCAGCCTGATAGTGCCGTGGCATGAGTCTTGGGTGTGGCAAGGACTTCCGGCGACCACTGGCGGGCGGAGGCAGTCGTGCAGCCTCCTGGCTGCTGCGCGCCCGATTGTGATCCCGGGGAACTTGCCGCACCCGTGTTTTGCTTGGTTCCTGCCCTTGACGGCAACCTTCCTGCTGATTTAGAGTATGGATACTATGAGTCCCAAGGCACACTGCTGTAGTTGTAGTTCCATTGTTCCTCGTACGGCGAAGACCGTGCAGAGTGAGGCACAGGACACGGTTGACTTGATGTTCCGGGCGTTCTCCGACCGGACCCGGCTGCGGATTCTTCACGTCCTGCGGGGTGGAGAACTCTGCGTGGGCGACATCGTGGACAGCCTTCGGGTTCCCCAACCTCGTATTTCCCGTCATTTGGCTTATCTACGAAAGGCCAATCTGGTTCTGGTCCGCAAATCGGGCCTCTGGAGCCATTACTCCTTGGCCCCCGCCAGGGCGCTATTTCACCGTAAACTGTTGGAGTGCCTGGGAAAGTGCTTCACCGAGGTGCCTGAACTCCAAGCCGACGAGGCTCGGGCGACGAAGATCAGGAAATCCGGTGGATGCTGTCCATCGTCTTGACGGGTCTCCAGATTCAACGACTGGCACTTCGGAACCTCGTAGCAGTCTAACGCCCGGCGGACAACGGCCGCTGAAACGCTCGGGGACGCCTTTCACAAGACGTCGCACTCGCCCCTTGCAGCCGCCTCCATTTGCCGCCACGCCGTCGCGAGCAGGTAAAGCCCAACAGGCTCAACACCGCCTCCATGCCGAACTGGCAGCGCACCATGCCAAAGTCAATGCTTGCCACGGCCGTTGCTCCTGAGCAGAGAAGAGGAACCCGTAACTGCTCGCTTGGTCCGCGGCACGACGTGCGTCTGGCCAATGCGTGCCACGAACTCCTCACAGCCAGCCTGTTTGACCGTTCGCTGCTCGCCGGGCGGCAGCGGCCACGGCTGGGGCAGACCCTCCGACTGGTAGACTGCCGCGAGGGCTTTGATCGTGCGGCTTCCGCCGGGCAGCTTCGCCACGGGCTTCTGACCCTTGGGCGGGCCCGCCTTGCGGCGATCATACCGGGTCGTTCGCAGCGCCGCCGCGCGACAACAGCTTGCCAAATTCCTGGTATCCGCGCCGGCCGAGGTCGTCGATTAGCTTGAGAGCCACCTCCCTCGTGGCATCATCGCCACGCATGGCAAGCCCGAGAATCTTCATGGCGGACGCGCGCAAGCGTAGGCGCGCCATCCTTCCTTGTCCACACGGATCATCCGGTCGAGGATGCGCGTCGCCGCCCCGGCGTGTTCGGCATGGGCCTCTGCAATCGTCGCGAGGCGCTCGACAACCTGCTCTGCCAAGTCCGGTATTTTTGGCAACGCCACAACAGCCTCAAGCCGCTCAAGCCGCCACCCCATCGGGAACTGTTCGTAGCTGAACCACGATCCAAACAGCCCGCTCGGCGGTCTGGCCACGGCATCCCTCTCGCCGAACTTCGGCCAGTACCAGTCCCAGAGCCTCTGGAACCGCCCGACGATCACCTCCGGCAGCGCCTCGCTGCGGCCGAGAGTCCAGCCGACAAATGCGATCGTCTGCGAGCGGACATCGCAGTCTGCGGCCTGAAGGAAATCGAATAACAGCCTCTCGTCGTCACCGCCGCTGGTCTTCAGGTCCCCGCGCCCGTAAAGGAGCACGAGGTGCTCGCCAAGATGATGGATCGGCGTCCGCCCGGAGTTCGGGGGGAGCGCCGCCTTGGCAAGGTGCTCAACTGCGTAGACGTATTGGGGCCGGAGGATTTGGTAATGGCTGGTGCGGGCCTGGCCCCAGGCTAGGAACGAGTTCCAAGCCGCCCAACCGTACGCGCTCGCGGGTTGCCGCTCGATCACGGTCAAATCGAAGATCCGCTCGGCGTTTGCCTTCACCCATGACTCATCGATCCAATGAAGAAGACCGAAGTACGCGCCTATGACGGCGAACGCCTCAAAGCTCGCATTTTCGGTCGCGATCTGCCATTCGAGCCTCTCGCGGACCTCGGGCATGGCGTCGAAGCCCCCCGGCACCATCTTCCGGCCCTCCGCCTCCCGCGCAACGTGGTTGGCAATCCAACGCGCATAGGCGACAATCGCCTCCACTGCGATCCCGCGGGCTGTATTGATCGCGGCTGTCAAGAAATCGTGCACCCGCAGGTTCGTTCCAGCGGCTTCCTCCGGGAGGTGAGACTTGGCCGGGTCCCCTGCGAGCGGCTTGAGCAGCGAGCCGATTGCCTCACGGTTGCCTGCCAAGCGGTATCGCGGGACGCCGTCCGACAGCGGATCGCACACCGCCCGTATGAACCGGCAGATCGCGTAACGAGCCAACTGCCAGTCCTTGTCGAATAGCTTCCAAAGCACGCCGTCGACGGGGCTGTACGCGCCGCGATCGGCGAGCGGTTGTTCGACCACCCACTTGCAGAGATGCAGCACCGCTGCCAGGTTAATGTTCCGACCCGCCTTGACGGCCTCCGCCATTTGTTCGATGAACGTCCGCACGTAGATATAAATGGGGATGGGCTCCCGGCGCTCAAGCACCTCTGCCTGGCCGGAAAGCTCCTCCACGTTGCCGCCAACGTACTGGCCGAACGCCGTGGCCAGCCCCACGGTGCGCTCCCCGATCACATCGGTCTGGCATTGCTCGGCTGCCACGCGCTGATCTTGTCGAGCGCGTCGGCGATGCTAAGGCCCGCTAGTTCCTCCGCGGAGATTGGGCTCCGCCAGCCGGTCTCCGCGGGCGTGGAATAGTAATGGAAGTCGCACGCTTCCGGGTCCTCCCAGTCAGCCGACACCCTTTCATAAAGCGCCCGACGCTCGCCGTTCAGATGTTCGGCGACCCAGTGCAGCCGAACGGCCTGCCAGGGCTCGACCCACGCTCGCCGCTCTTCTTCGGTCGCTTCCCTGCCCGCGGCGCGGCTGTTCCACTGCTCCTCAGGGCCCATGTCGACCCAGCCGAGCCAGGTCGCCCGTTGGTCGGGGGACAGCATCGGGAAACACCGACGCATGAGCATCGCGTATTCGTGCCAAAGCCACAACTGGGAGGCTTTGAACATCCCAGGGTCCATCATTGTCGCCCGCGCCAGCTCCGGGCCCCGCTCGGCGAAACGGTTGATCAGATGCACACGCAGGCGAGTGAACACCCAGCAGCCATGGCCGGCGAGGATCCCTAACGCGCTGTCAAGCGCGACGTACCCTCCGTCAATGGCGTGCTCGAATCCCTCACGCACGAAGCCGATCAGATCGCCTGCGAAATCGTCGGTTCTGTTTTGCGCGTGCTCCTCGATTGCCGGGCGCCAGTGGTCCGAGCCGTCAGACGGGGAGTGCTCGCCGTCGTACTCCCTCGCGGCAATCGACGCCATCAGCCATCCGCAAAGGTCCTTGAGGAAACGGGCCGGGGCTGCTACTGCGAGCAGGGGAACGACCTTCTTCAGTCCTTCGACGTACCAATAATGCTCCTTAGAACCGAGCGGCGCGTGTTTCAACAGCAGTCGAGGCCTTGGCTGCTTCGAGAAACCTCTATCTCAAACGGGCCTAACCAAAATCCAACCGCCGACCTTCGCCGTTGACCACGCCTCGGCACGGGACTAAAATGGGGGGATGCGCGGAAACCAGGCGTCGCCCACGGGACCGGAGACCTGGGCGACGTTCCTTCATACAGAAACGTCATGACGGGAAGTCGTGTGGAACGAACCCGGTCATTACCAATACGATAGCCGCAAAACAAGGAGTTGGACATGCGTCGCACAGCGATTTTAATCTTTGTCGTCGGCCTCTGTAGCCTGGCCACTCTCCTCATTTGGCGTCACTATGCCGCCGATGAGCAGCAAACGTCGGCCGCACGGCGGGTATTCCCCAAGGTGAAAACCGATCGACTCATGTGGCCTACCGACCATACGTGGATTTGGGCCGTGGACATGCCGCCCGACGGCAAGAAGCGGCAAGACCTGTCGGTGGTTGCACGTTCTATCCACGCGCCCCTGCGCGCAAGGAAGTTCCCGCGATCCGCACTCATGCCATCTCGAAGCAAGAGAGCCAGACCACGCTTTCCTTTGGACATCTGGCCACAGCCCAGGGCGCTCCGGCAATGGTTTGCGTGCAGTTGATTGACCTTGGCGAAGTCGCCATACCGGCCAACTCGCCCAAGGAATCGCTGCGGCTGCTGTTGGCACTCCAGAAGGACGGCGCCGAAATTCGCTTGCCTGGCCCCAAGGGAACACTTGCAGGGGCTTTTGCAGGATGCGTCGAGAACGAGGGACATTGGAAGGACGGCGAGTTGCACTTAATGAACCTTTTTGTCAAGACCGAAGACGGGCTCACCACCTTCGATGTGGTCGTCGTTCGCTCCGAGCCGGCCCCCGCACAGACGAAGAGCGGAACGTCCGACACGGAGTAGCTGTCAAGTTCGCGTGCCGGCGAGCGAAAAGGTTGCCCCGCGCCGTCGGCGGAAGCGATGGGCACTTTTTCCTGACCATCGTTAGACGCTGGAAATATGCGAAAAGCCGGGGAGCGGGACGCTTGAACTTCGGGCGGTAGCGCCTATAAATAATCATACTGTCGGTCGAGGAACACGCGGACTCAAACAGGAAAGGAAACGTCATGGCCCAAAAGACTGCACCTGCAAAACACGGTCACCAGCACGGTCCCGAGTGCGGGCACGTCCAGATCAAACACGACGGGCACGTCGATTACCTGCACGACGGATGCTTATGCCATCAGGAAGACGGTCGCGTGACAAAGCATTCGATTCAAGTCAGCAAAGCCAATCCCGCGGCTTGCACTCCTGGGCACAACTGCGATGGCCACGAAGCGGGACATATTCATGGCCCCGGCTGCGGCCACGAGGCGGTTCCCCACGGCGATCATGTCGACTACCTGGTCGCTGGGCATCTGCATCATCCCCATGGCGATCATTGCGATGATCATGGCCCTGTCACCGTGATGGACGTTTGATCGACAGGCCGCCCCGTGTCCAACTGCTAGAACGCCCGATGTCTGCTTGGGGGGATTTTTGAACGCCCCCAAGCCGCTTCGAGAAGCCTGTATCTCACGCGGGCCTAACCAAAATTCAACTTGACAGGCGGAATACGCCCTCGGATAATAGACACTTGAAGGTGTATTTTTGTGGCGTACCCCCCGGGGGAAAATCCCCATGTTGCGTGGTCTGGCCAGTTCGATCCTGAAGTGGGGCCTGGCCGGCATTCTAGCCGCAACGTCGCTGTTGGGCAGCCAACTGCACGAAATCCTCGGCATTCATCATGCCGGGCACCTGCACGCCTGCGTCTGCGCGGGCAACGGGCCTGCCCGCCCGGACGGCGTTTCGGTAGCGGCCGGACACTCCGCGTGCTGCGACGACGAGGCGAATTGCCCGATCTGCAACTATCTGGCCCAGGGGCGAATTGTCGGCCAGCGGTTCGCAGGCGTTTCGGTGACGGTCAGCGTGCCGGACCGAAGCCCGACCGCGCCGCTCTTCCTGCCCAGTGCCCATCTTCTGCCATTTCAGGCGCGGGCACCACCGGCTGCATAGCCCTTCTCTACTGATTCGGCGCTCCGTATCAACCGCGCGCATTGCGGGTTGTGTCGTTTCGTGTGCGCTGGCGTGACGCGCGGGATCGTCGTTGTCCGTGTGCGTATGGCTTCGCCTTGCCATGACACGCGCCCGGATACCTGTGGAAAATGCTCCGCCGGCGTGCAGCGTGAGACGTGCTCAAGGTCCGACCAGACTGTCGGCATGATTACGCTGCCCCGGCGGAGTGTTCTGAGTGGTGGTGCGTATCGTTTCCATCGTTTTTTTGTCAGTTTCTTTTACAAGGAGTATTGAGATGCTTGGATCAATTCGCAATCGCAAAGGCCGGAATCGGAAGGGCCAGGGGCTTGTCGAGTACGCCCTGATTATCGCGGGCGTGACCCTGATTGCTGCCGTCGGAATCTCGGTGTTCGGCCACAAGGTCAGCGACATGATCGACGCCGTGGCGGTCATCCTGCCGGGGGCTCATACCGGCGACAACGGCCCGATCGCCAGCGGCCATCTCCTCGAGACGACCGACGCCACCAACGGACCGATCACAATCGACGTTCCTGCCATTATCCAGGATAACGGGACAGCGCGGCTGGGAGGGAACGTGCTCAACGACGCGGACAACGGAATGAGCGGCTTGATCACCGAAACAGGTGGAACCTTATAGCCGATCATCGGCCAGACATTCCAGGGCTATCGGGACGATAGCCACAGCTTCGTATTTGGCATGGCAGTCAACCCCTGCGCCCGCTCCAGCGCGGCGCAGGGACGGTTTCGCCTGCGGACCCGCGATAGCGATCCGAGTGTTGGTAGAAAGTTTTTGGCCGGGAGGACTCGCACGTGTGTTGCTGCGATAAACCAGTCAGCCCCGAAGGGGCGATAGTCAATAGCCAGGGGCGTAAGCCCCTGGTGCGAGGGTCAAGCGATCGACCCAAGCCCCGCAGGGGCGGCAGTAATCGGAAAGCCAGCGATACTGTCGCCCCTTCGGAGCTTGCGCGTCCGTTCTGGATCATTTCCCAGGGGCTTACGCCCCTGGCTATTGACTGTCGCCCCGTTGGGGCTGAGGCGGGGCGCAGGCATGGAAACCGTCGCGGGCAATCGCTCGTCGAGTTTGCCATCGTGGCGCTGGTCGTCTACATGCTGCTGGCCGCGATCCTGACCTTCGGCCAGATTCTGTTCTGCTCTCAGGGGATCCAGCAAGCCGCGGACCTGGCCGCGAGGGAACTGTCGCGGACTCCGCTCCCCGCGGACGACACGTTCACGATGGCGCTGGCCGACACGGGCGTGCAAAGCAGAATCTACGACGAACGTTACCTCGTTCTCGTCATCGATCCCGGCTCGGATCCGGTCACCTTCAACGGCGGACATCCCATCGGCGATTTCCCGCTGGTGAACCAACAACTGCTGCCGCTGATGATCTACGAGCCCTACGGCATGGGCGTAGTCAGTCAAGGCGGCACGACGATGACGCAGGTGTGCGGCCCCTGTCTGCGTTATCCGGGCGCCGTTTTCAAGGACCCGAATGCCGGTACGACTACGCTGAGCCCCTCGGCCAGCGGGCTCCTGGTGCGGATTCCCGTCGTCTCCACTACGCCCTACCCCCCGCCCGCGATCCAGACCATCGTCAATTGGTTTTCAGTGCTTGAGGAGATTCCTTCGACCGCGAACTCAACGTCGGCGGGCACGAGCACCTTTTCAGTTTCCTCCTCGCAAGGAGGCGTTGTGGAGCTGCGGGTCAATTACCCGTATCAGTCGGCAACCATGAGCGGTTATCAGACGCCGGCCGATCCAACGACGGCGCCGGTCCGCCGGACAATCCCGTCAGCCCCATCACGGCCAGCGACAGCATCGCAGTCGTCGTCCAGCCCACAGGCGTCGGCGATCCCGTCGTCTCGATCCTGCCGTCCGGCATCGCGGGCAGCCCGTCTTCGGGAATGTATGGTCTGGGGGCGCAGGCTGCCTGGGGCCAGGCCGTGCGGCCGTACCGCAGCCTGATTTCCGCGCAGGCGATCTATCGCCGCGAGGTGTTTCAATAACCCGACAACCGACAAGACATAATTTGGAAAGTACTTGAAAAAGAGGCAGAACCATGCGAGCAATCAAACCCAACACGCGTCGCCGCTCCATGTGGCGCACCGGGCTGCTGGCGCTGGCGGCGATTATCGTCGGCGGGGCGGGCACCGTGGCCGCCCTGGCGTTCTTCAGGGTGGTCGAGCCGGAAAGACTGGCCTTCTGGCGAGCGAAAGAAAAGCCCGATCCCCGCGGACTGCATTGCCATTCCCCTCTCCGCGCGAGCGATTCCGGCATACACGGCGGTCACCCGTGATTACATGATGAATCCGAAGACCGCCCAGTGGGTCCTTGTTTACAAGCGGCGGAAAGTCAGTGCCGAAAGAGGTCGTCACCGACATCTCGAAAATCCTTGGGCGCGTCACGGCCGCTGAGAAACCCGCGGGCTACGCCTTCACGGAATCGGACTTTCTGCCCGCGGGCACCCGCCCCGGCGTCGCGGGCGGCACGCCGCCAGGAAAACGCGCCATCACTTTGGACGCCAGCAAGCTCAAGGGCGCCAACGACTTGAGAGAGGGCGACCACGTGGACCTGCTGGCCAGCGTCTCGGTGGACATGCCGGGCGCGGGCCATTCCGGTTCCGGGCGGTTGGGGACCAACGTCGTGGCCACCCCCGACATGGCCTTCCTGCCCAAACGCAGTCTCGTCAGGCCGTTGGTCGAGGACGGGGTCGTGGTGACGCCGCTGCGCATTCGCAACGTGCCGATCAGCTCCAGTTCGCTGACTCAAGGGATGAGCACCCGCACCATGCCGGTGCAGGAGATCGTGCTGGCCGTGGACCCGCAGGAGGTGGCCCTGTTGGCCGAGGCCATGGACTTGAAGTATGAAATCACCTGCGTGGCGCGTTCGGGCCGCCCGGCGGCGGTTCCCTCGCCGCCTGCCCAGCCGGCGGCCAGCGGAATCTCCCAGTTCTTGTCCTTCTTTGGCAAGGCCGCTACAAGCGCACCGGGCGCGGCTGCCCAGGACAAGGCGGCCTCGGCGCGGAGAAACGCGAAAACCGTCGACCGCCCGAAGATCGAAACGCCCGTTAAGAATCTGGCGGCCCTGGACATCACGCCTGGGCTGGACCCCATGGCCCAGACCCGTTACATGGAGGTGATGGTGGGGGCGCAGCGGCAATTTATGCTCTTCACCGGGCCGGGCAAGAGCCCCGTCGTGGCGGCGCAGGATGACGGCTCGGCCAAGGCCGCTGCGGGCGAAGAGAGCAAGCAATAGGCCCGTTATGAAACTCCATCGCGGCAAAGCAGCGGATCGGGCGGGCTACGCCCTGGTGCTGTTCGTGATGATTTTCTTCGGCCTGATGGGGCTGGCCGCGCTGCTGATCGACCTGGGTTTCGCCCGGCTCGCCCAGCGGCAGATGCAGACCGCCGCCGACTCCGCGGCGCTGGAGGGGCTGCGCTGGCGAGATTATGTGGATCCGGCGGGGCAGCCAAGCGACCAATACCGGCGCCAGCAGGCCAGCAACGTCGTTGCCGGCCTGTTCACCGATTACGTGGACAGCGGGGGAACGGTGCAGTACGGCGCCGGGCCCGTGGTGAGTTTCAGCGGCGGCGTCGGCCCCGCCGATCTGGCCGCTGCGCAAACGACGACGCTCGGGGTCCCGCCGGTTTACCAACCCGCGACGCGCGGAACGGCCAGGCTAGAGATGAACTACCCCGACAACGAGACCAACGGCGACATGAGTTCCCGGCACCTACTACCTCAGCGACGAGCTACAGCGCGACCGAGTTGGCGGATGAGGACGCAAAACTACAATCGCCGCGATTTCACGCCCTCTTCCGGCACCGATTCGGCGTCCGCCCCGGCATTCCTGGTCCGCATGCGGCGCACGCCGCTCGGAACTCCGGCGGGCTTGACCAGGAGAGCCGAGCGTCAGTTCCGGCGGTCCGACGCTGCCGATCCTGTTCGGCCGCGGCAGCATGATGGCCCGCAGCGGTACCGGCAGCCAGTTGAGCGTGGCGACCGGGATCACGGTCCGCGCCACGGCCATCGCGGCGGCGGGTGACAATATCAGTTTCGGCGGCACTTCCGTCGCCTATACGGCGGGCCGGGCGAAGACGGCGGGACGGTCGTACGCCATCGATTCGAAACCGGAATCCCGTCGGCCTCCCAACGGGGGTCACTCCATTCGCCCTGGAAGCCGGCTCTGGGCGACTGGGCTGCAGCGGCTCAGACTTCAATAACCGCCACGGTCGCGTCCGGCAGGCTCGGCGTCGCTGGCGGCGGGTTCCAGGCTTCGACCGCCACAGTGGGGCTGTTGCTGAGCACGGGAATCGACGCCACCGGCCACTGGGTCGCGTCCATGAGCGTCACGGCACAAGACGCGACATGGCTGTCGATCAACGGTACCAATCGAGCAGCGGCCCAGGTACAGGCCGGCTAAGGCGGCGCGACTGGCGGTGGGGTGACATAGTACGTGCCCATCTGTACGACCGTTCCCGTTGATGGTCAGACAGCACGATCATCGGATTCGGGTACTGTCGCCGGGCGTGGACGTTGAAACCGCGACCCAGCAGGCCGGCCGGGCGGCACCGTTGACGATGTTCCCACGCTGGGGCCCGCCGGGTCCCGTGGGCTTCGGCAACATGTCCGGCGACATTGCGTCGCTGGATTGCACGCAAGACACAACGAATGTCACCACGTTGTTCCAGGAACACGGGCGAGGCACTGCAGTTTGGCCCGACATGACCAACAGCATTATACGCTCCCGTCCTGGTGAACCATTACATCGGCCCCAATCCATAATCGAGCGCCACCCAGCGGCCCCCCCAACGCAGTCGGGGGGCTTTTGGATAACGGAGAAAATCAACGAACTCGACCAATGCGAGCTTTCCGCTCCCTAATCCCTAATCCCCAATCCCTAATCCCCGCTTACCACCTGTGCCGAACACGATCAACATCCTGATGGTGAGTCCCGACCCGCGGTTCCGCGCCGAACTGGAGAGCGCACTGGCCTCGTTGGACGAGCTGCACCCGGTGATCCACCACGCCGGCGACATCCGCCAGGCGATCGAGGCGGCCCGCAGCCGCCGGCCGCAAATCGCCCTGGTGGAAATGGGGGCCGACGTGCGGCCGCTGCAAGTCTTCGCCGAGGAAGCGGCCTTCGTCTCGCCCGAAACCACCGTGGCCGCGGTCTTCCGGCCGGACGTTTTCGAGCCCGACGTGCCGGAAAGCACCGTGCTCATCCAGGCGCTCCGCGCCGGGGTGAAGGACTTCCTGCGGCGGCCCGTCTCCAGCAGCGAGCTGGCCGAGTTGCTCCGCCGCGTCCAGCGCTCCCCGGCCCGCGAGACAGGCCGGCTGGGCAGGATCGTTTCCTTCGTCAGCAACAAGGGCGGCGTGGGAAAGTCGACCATGGCCGTCAACGCGGCCTGCGGCCTGGCCGTGCGCCACCCGCAGCGGGTACTGCTGGTCGATGCCTCGCTGCAGATGGGCGTCTGCGCCTCGCTGTTGGACCTGACGCCCACCGCGTCGCTCAGCGACGTGGTGCGCGAGAAGGACCGGCTGGACGAAACCCTCATCCGGCAAATGGCGATGCCGCACTCCAGCGGCCTGCACCTGCTGGCCGCGCCCGCCGACGCCATGGAGGGCGCCGACATCGACGACGAGGTGATGTCGCGGATCCTCACCCTGGCCCGGCACACCTATGATTTCGTGCTGGTCGACACGTTCCCCATGCTCGATCGCGCCATGCTGGCGGTGTTGGACCTCAGCGATCGGGCCTACGTCGTCTTGGAGAACGTCGTGCCCACGCTGCTGGGCGCGGTGAAGCTGGTCGAGGTCCTGCGCGGCCTGGGGCTCTCCGCCGAGCGCCATCGCATCGTGCTGAACCGTTACACGACCCTGCCGGGGAGCGTCAAGCCGTCGGCCGTCGCCAACCGCCTCGGCCATGCCGTCGATCACGTCATTCCCTTCGACAAGCGCATTGTGATCGCCGCCAACACCGGCGAGCCTTACGTGTTGCGGGCCAGCCGGCTGTTCGGCTGCGGCCGTCAGTTGCGCCGGCTGGTCGACGACATCGAGGCGATGGGCGCCGACCAACCGGTTTGCCCGCTCTGTCCTGCGGCGTCCGGGGACGGCCAGCCGCAGGCGGCCGCAGACGCGCACGCGGAAGCGCGCGAGGAGGATTCGCAGTGAACGACGAAACCCGCGAGCAATCGCCCGAGGCCCAGCAGGACTGGCGCCAACGGTTGCGGAAGTCGAGCCTCACGGTGCCGGCGGACCGCGTGCGCAGCGCGAAGAAGGCGGCCCCGGTGCGGACGATCACGGCGGCCCCGGTCGCTCCCCCGCCCAGCCATTCCGGCGGCGCCGAGTACCTTTCCGTCAAGGGGACTTTGCACCAGCGGTTGCTGGACGAACTGGACCGGCGAAACCTGCTGGCGGCCAGCGAGGAGACGTTGACCGCCTTCGTGCAGACGTTCGTCGATGAAGCCCTGCGGGACGAGGACTTGCCCCTGAACGAAGACGAGCGCCGCCGGCTGGTGGGCGACCTCTTGGAAGAGACGCTGGGGGTGGGGCCGTTGGCGTCCTTGATGGCCGATCCGGCGGTCACCGACATTCTCGTCAACAGTCCCCAGCAAGTCTACGTGGAACGGTTCGGCCGCCTGGAGAAGACCGACGTGCGTTTCCGCGACGCCGACCACCTGGTGCGCATCATCCAGCGGATCGCCGCCCGCGTCGGGCGGCGGATCGACGAAAGCTCGCCCATGGTCGATGCGCGGTTGCCCGACGGGAGCCGCGTCAACGCCACGCTGCCTCCGGTGACGATCGACGCCCCCACGCTGTCGATTCGCCGCTTCGGCCGGCAGCGATTGCGGCGCGCCGACCTGATGCAATTGGGGATGTTTTCGCCGGACATCCACACGTTTCTCGATGCCGTGGTGCGGGGCCGAAAGAACCTGCTCATCTCCGGGGGCACCGGCTCGGGCAAGTCCACGCTGCTGGGGGCGCTGGCCGAGGCCATCCCGGATCGGGAGCGGATCGTCACCGTCGAGGATTCGGCGGAGTTGATTCTCGACCAGGAGCACGTGGTGCGGATGGAGACGCGCCCGCCGAATATCGAAGGCCGGGGGCTCATCACCGCCCGCGACCTGGTGGTCAATGCCCTGCGGATGCGGCCCGACCGAATCATCGTGGGCGAGGTCCGCAGCGGCGAGGCCCTGGACATGCTGCAAGCGATGAACACGGGGCACAACGGCGGCATGACCACGGTCCACGCCAACAGCCCGCGCGACGCCTTCGCGCGGCTGGAGACGATGGTCTTGATGGCGGGGCTGGAACTTCCCTCGCGCGCCATCCGCGAGCAGATCGTTTCCGCGTTGCACCTGATCGTCCACGTGCGGCGGTTCGAGGACGGCGTTCGCCGGGTGGAGAGCATCGCGGAGATCGTCGGCATGGAGGGGACCACGCCGCAGTTGCAGGACGTCTTTCGTTTCGAGCGGCACGGCCTGAAGGGGCGGCAGATTGCCGGCGAGTTCGTCGCCACCGGCATCGTCCCGCGCGTCGTGGAAGAACTGCAAGAGCGGGGGATCGAGATTCCCCGCAACCTTTTCCAGAAGAGCAAGCCCGCCGGCCATGGTTGAGAGTCTGCTGCTGCTGGGACTGCTGTTGTTGGGGCTGGGCGTGATCGCCTCCGCCTGGCGCAACGCGCGGAGCCGGGCGCTGGCCCGGGGGCGCATGGAGAGTTCGGCCGAGGTCGCCGGCCCGGCGGCGCCGGAGCCCGTTCCCGCCGCCCGTTCTTTCCTCGTCCGCCACCGCTTCTTGCCCTGGATCGTCGGCCTTTTGACGGCCGGGGCCCTGCACTTCGCCCTCGGCTGGCATCCGCCCTTCGTGATCGCCGTTGGGCTGATTGTCAGCCTGTTGGGGGGACAACTGGAGTCCTATCTGGCGGCGCGGCGGACGGCAAGAGTCGAGACCCAGTTGGCCGACGCCATCGACTTGATGGTGGCCGCCTTGGGGGCCGGAGCAGGCGTCACCGACGCCCTGGACAGCGCCATGGCCGAATCGCGCCCGCCGCTGCGCCCCCAACTGGAAGAGCTGGTGGGTCGCATCCGTTTCGGCGACGATCCGCGGACCGTCTATCACGGACTGACGCAGCGCGTGCCGCTGGAGACGTTCCTGCTGTTTGCCTCCGCGTTGTCCGTGCACTCGGAAACCGGCGGCAGCCTGGCCCCGACCCTGGCGAGCGTGGGCAGGACGATCCGCGACCGCATCGAAATTGCCCGCCGCATCCGCTCCAACTCGGCCCAGTCCGAGGTTTCCACGGTGGCGGTGATGGCGCTGACGTACTTCATCGCCCTGGTGGTGTGGCGCGCCAATCCCGAGCAGATGAGCCAGTTCCTGGCCACAGTGCCCGGCCAATGGGCGATCGCCACAACTATCCTTTTGCAAGCCGCCGGCCTGGCCTGGATGTCGTTCCTCAGCCGGCTGCGATTTTGAGAGGAAAAAGTTTTTTAACCGTTCACGGCAAAACACTAGCCCAAAGCGCAAGCGAGGGTGGAACGACGACAGGCCCTTGCGTAGCACCCCCTCGCTTGCGCTTCGGGCTAGTGTGAGCACGGGGGCGCAAACTGCTGTGAAGTTTTCCCCCGGCTGCGATTCTGAGACAAATCGATGAAAATACCCGCTGAAATGGTCCTTTGGCTGACACCGGCCGTGCTGATTGGCCTGGCCTGGTTGCTGCTGCGCCGCCTGGGGGCGCACCGGCGGAGTTTGGACCGGCTGTTCACCGAAGCGGCCGAAGTGCCCGAGCGACCCGAGGGCGATTCCGTGGTCGCGGGATTCCTGCAGCGCTGGCTGTTCCTGGCGGGCTATCGCCAGCCCAATGCCCCCGCCGTTTTCGTCACCGCCATGCTCCTGGCCCTCGGCCTGGGGCTGGCCACGGCGCTGGCCATGCGAGGCACCGGGGTAACGGACCAGTTGGCCAGGAACGTGGCGGCCCTCCCGCCGGCCGTGGGCGATCTGCTCGTCCCCATTCTGTACCTGGCGCCCTGGACGGTGCTGCTGATCCTGGTGCTCACGCCGTGCCTGGTGGTTCGCCGGGCACGCCGGCAACGCGTGGAACAGGTCGAGCAGGACTTACCCATCTCCCTGGAGCTTCTGGCCACGCTCAGCGAAGCGGGCCTTGGCTTCGATGCCGCGCTGACGCGCGTCCTCGATTCGCTCATGGAAGATCGTCCCTTGGGCCGGGAGTTCCGCAGCTACCAGTCCGACCTTCTGGCCGGCAGAACGCGCGTAGAAGCCTTTCGGCGACTGGCCCGCCGCCTGGACGTCTCCTCCGTGACGATCCTCGTTTCCGCGCTGGTCCAGGCGGAACAGTTGGGCAGCGGCATCGCCCAGGCCATTCGCCGCCAGGCCGACGATCTCCGCGATCGTCGCCGCGAGCGGGCCAATGCCTTCGCCATGGCCCTGCCCATCAAGCGGATGTTCCCGCTGGTGATCTGTTTCCTGCCGGGCATCTTCGTATGGACGCTGGGACCGTTCTTTGTCGAGTTGTTCAGGATTGCCGACACCTACATCCGGGTGAGGAATTTCTAGAATGACCGCCAGCGGGAAAAGGGGACAGGCACCTTTTGCCGGAACGGCCCTCCGGGTGCTTCGCACAAAAGGTGCCTGTCCCCTTTTCCCCCTTTTCCCGCGTTGGCGATTGCTGAGCGATACCACCGGCAAGACCGTGGTTGCCCGGTTGACCATCGCCGACGGTTTCTGGTCTCGACTGGCGGGGCTGCAACTGCGCCGCCCGTTGGCGGCCGACGCCGGGCTGCTGCTGGTGCCCTGCAACTCGGTCCACACGTGTTTCCTGCGTTTTCCTGTCGATCTGGTCTTCCTGGACGGCCGGGGCGCCGTGCTGGCGGTCCGCCGGAAGCTGCGGCCCTGGCGGGCGGCATGGGGACCGCGTAATAGCCATGCTGTGCTGGAGGTGCTCGCCGGCTCAGCCGACTTGCAGCCGGGCGAAAAGCTGCGGCTGGAACCTGCCGGTGGAGGAGAAGCCGAGCCCCCCAGGTCGGTGGCCTTTCTGCAAAAATAGCTGGGTTCGGTTGAGTTTGCAGTCGTTACAACCGATACAACCAGCAGAGTCGATGGCGGCGTCAACACCGCTTTGATTCGGACTGGTCGGACCGTCAACGCCAACGATTTCTCGGAAGCCTTGGAAATACTCGGGGCCGGCTGTGCCTGCGCCGAGTGCATCCGGGCGTCCAGAGGGGGGAAAACGGTGCCGGACCAATCTTATCATTCGACCGCGCTCCGCTCGGCCAGGCCACGGGCCCTGGGGCTGAGTGCCACTGCTGGCTTGTCCAGCAGTGCGGGAAACACGGTTGGGCCAGCCAACCGTGGCACCCGGCGTTCGCGCCGCTTCCGCCGCGCCGCCCTTGGTTGCCTCTGCGCCGGCAGCCTGTTTCTGGTCATTGCGTCCGCGCGGTCGCTCGCACAGCAATCCTATCCCTACTATCCGGGCGCCGCCGCGCCGAATGTGCCGGCAGCGGCCCCGCAGTATCCCAATCGAGTTGTTTCGTTCACGGAGCCCATCGCCAGCGGTGCGCCGACGGCGCAGTTGACCATTCGCGACCAGGGCAGTAGCGATTCGCAGACCGAAATCGTCCGTCCCATCCCGGCGACGGCCGGCTATCCCAGCGTGCCCTCCCCCGGCAGCCAACCGTGGATGGGAGGCCCGCCGGAACGCTTGGCGCAGGTCCCCGCCGGGCCGGAAGTCATGCAGCCGGGTATCCCGACGGTCCCGGGCACGTCGCCGGCGGGCGTTGCGGCCGCGGCAGGCCAGTCGCCTTCCGAGGCGGTGCGGGCAACTCAAAGCGTCGCGTCGCCGTTCGACCCCAGCCAATTCCGTCTGCCGACGCTTGGGCTTCCGCCGGGCCTGGGCACCCCCGAGCCGACGCCGGAGATCAAGAGAGAGTACGGGCAGTTCGTCGAGCGCGAGATCGCTCCGGAAAACACGATCCAGGTCGTCGTCGGCCGGGCCAAAGTCATCGTCTTGCGAGAGAAGCCGCGCCGCATTTATATCCCCGACGAGAACGTGGCCGGGTTCCAAGTCGTCACCGACCAGGAATTCGCCGTCGTCGGCAAGAAGGCGGGCAGCACGGTCCTCAACCTCTGGTTCCCCGATCCGCGCGATCCCAACGATCAGCGGCTGGACCGCACCTTGAGTTACATGATCGTGGTCCTCCCCGATTTTGAACGCGACACGCTAGCGGTGCTCCAGGAGCGGAAACGCCTGGAGGCCCAGGTGAAAGCCTTCGAGCAGGCGCTCAAGGTGCTGGAGGCCGAAATCAAAAAGGCCTTCCCGGACAGCGCCGTCCAGCTCTCGCTGGTGGGCGACCAGGTCGTGGTGCGCGGCGAGTCGAAGGATGTCATCGAGGCGGCGCAGATCCTCCGCATCGTCGCGCAGCACACGCCCACGGCAAGACGCAGCAAGGTCGAGCCCAGGAGCGTCAACGTGGCGTTCATCCCCGGACTGGGCGATGAGCAGGCGGCGGTCGCCGCCATCCGCGAGATCCTGGAGGGCAGCCCGAACATGGTCAACCTCCTGCGCGTGCCGGGCGAACAGCAGGTCATGCTCATGGTCACGGTGGCCGAAGTCAATCGCAACGCCGCCCGCAGCATCGGCGTCAACTTCAACGTCAAGGCGGGCGCGGCCGAGGTGGGACAGTTTACCGGCGGTCTGCTCACGGCCCTGGCGAGCCACGGCACCTCGGCAAACCTGCCGATCTCGTTGGACAACGGCCAATTGTTCATCGCCATCCAGGCCCTGCGCACCTTGAGTCTCGCCCGCAGCCTGGCCGAACCAAACCTGACCACGCTCAACGGCAAGCCGGCGAACTTCCTGGCCGGCGGCTCCTTCCCCATTCCCACCAGCGTCGTCACTCCGGGAGGCGCGGCCCAAAGCGTGAGCTATCAAAACTTCGGCGTCTCGCTGCAATTCGTCCCCTATATCACCGACCGCGATCGCATCCGCCTGCAACTCAACGCCAGCGTATCGACCCCCAGCACCGCGCAGACCCAGGTCAGCGGGGCCAGCGTGCCCAGCCAGATCACCCAGCGCAATTTCAGCACCACCGTCGAACTCCGCGAAGGCCAGACACTCTCCGTGGCGGGCCTGATCCAAAACAACATGAGCACCTCGTCCAATCGCGTGCCGTTCTGGGGCGACCTGCCGATCATCGGCCGGACCGGCGCCCTCGATAACGTCACCTCCCAGGAGCAGGAGATCGTCATCCTGGTAACGCCCCTGCTGGTGCATCCCCTGGATATGTGCAAGACGCCGCCGCTGCCCGGCAACAACGTCTTCGAGCCGGGCGACGTGGAGTTTTATCTGCTGGGACACCTGGAAGGCCGCCGCACGCAGGACTACCGCGCTTCGGTCCGCAGCGACTACTGCCGCCAGAAGCGCTTCTGCGACTGCAACAACGTCTTCATCATCGGCCCGCACGGCAGCACCTACGGCTGCTGCCAATCGGGCTGCGGCCCCTGTGCACCGTCGCCGCGGCCGGCGCCGGGCAATCCGCCGCCCCAGCCGGTTGCCGTGCCCACCCCCGCTCTCGTTCAACCACCCGCACGCTAGCCGAGGACCGAACCCATGCACCGCGCAAGAAAGAATCCATGGAAGGGGAAAAAGGGGACAGTCCCCATTTGCCGGGACCAACCTTCGGTCGGTGCCCGCCCTCCGGCTTCGCACAAATGGGGACTGTCCCCTTTTTCCCGTGGACCGGGGCGTTGTGGCTGGTGCTGTTGGCGATGGCGCAGGCCGGCTGCTGCCAAGACGGACAGAAGCCCTGCAACGACATCACTCCCGGCGCCATACCGCAGCCCAACGGGACGTACGCCTGCCAGTGGATTCATGGGCAGATGGCCCGCGCCGATCAAGACAACTTCGTGATCTACCAGTATGAATGGTCGGCCGATGCCACGCAGGCCGAGGCCACGAAATTGACCCCCTTCGGACAGGAGCACCTCGCGCGGATCGCGCTGGGGCTGTGTCAAGTGCCCTTTCCGGTCGTGATCGAGCCCTCGTCCGATCAGCGCGTGGACGAGTCGCGCCGATTGGCCGTCCTGGAGGCGCTGGCGTACAACCGCGTGCCGATCATGCCTGACCGCGTCATTCTCGGCCGCCCGGAGGCCGAAGGGCTTTATGGCCAGGAAGCCCCCGGAGTTGCTCGCGGCATGTTGGGCACCAGCAGCGGCGGACAAGGCACGGGCGCGACGGGCGGCGGGGCGACAGGCTCGAACTTAGGCGGAGTATCAACATCCGGCGGCGCCGGGCTCGGTGTCGGTATCGGCGTCGGCGTCGGAAGCAACCTTTATTAAGCCATACCATGACCGCCACTGGCAAATGTCGATTCCTCTTGCTCGGCCTGCTCGGCTTCTTAACCTGGATGGGCTGCGCAGCCCGGGATCCTCCTCTTGGAACGCCGGCTGGCTGTCGCCATCTTCCGATACTGAAGCCACGGCGTCCGTGCCGCCGCAAGGGGAGCTGCCTCCCAAGGAAGCCGCCCGAGCGTGCATGGTCACTGCGGAGGAACTGCAAAAGAGCGGCCACCTGGAGCAAGCCATCTCGCTCTACGAAAAGGCGCGCAGCGACGATCCCAGCGTGAAATTCGTCGCGCACCGGCTGGCCGTGCTCTACGACGCCCAGGGCGATAGCACCCGGTCGCTGGCCGAGTACAACAAGGCCCTGGAGTCCGATCCCAAGAATCCTAGTCTGTTGAGCGATTTTGGATACTATTACTACGAGCGGGGAAACCAGGCCGAGGCCGAGCGGTTGCTGCGCCAGGCCCTGGCGATCGACCCGAATCATCCCAAGGCGCTCTGCAATTTGGGAATGGTTCTTGCGGCAGAGGGGCGACCGGACGAGAGTTTCCAGGCATTCGCCAAGGTGGTCGGCCCCGCCGCGGCCCATTCCAACCTTGGCGTGCTGCTGGCGAAGCAAGGGCGTTATGACCAGGCCAGACAGGCTTTCCATCAAGCCCTCGCCCTGGACGCCACCCTGCCGCAGCCCAAGGCATTCTTGGCCTATCTTGACAGCCAGCAGCCTGTTCGCTAACGAGATCATGCGTCGGCAATGGCGATCCTCGGCCCTGGACAGAGCATCGGCCCGACCGCTTCCGACGCAGGCTAACGATCCTCCGGCGTCCGCTCCCGTCCCATCGGTCGAAACGCACGCACAATAGGTCAGGCGGGGGCGACCCCGGTGGAAGACCGCTCGTCGTATGTCGTTTCCGAGGACCTGCCGGATCCGTCGCAGATTACGGACATGGAGGAGGATGGCGATGTCCGTAATGTCCGTGATGGCGATGTCCGTAATGTCCCTAATCGCGATATCCTTGATGTTCCCAGCGACGCGGCCGGAGCGCGTCGCGGATGGATTCTGCAGCGACTGACGGCAGGACACCAGTTGCAGGCCCCCGACGTAGCCGCCCAGTTCAAGTGTTCGGTGAAAACCGCCCAGCGAGACTTACAGGCCCTCAAGGAAGAGCGGAAAATCGAGTTTGTCGGAACGCCTCGGTCGGGCTACTATCGTCTGCGAACGCCAGTTGCTCCGGACCGCTAATCACGCCGAGAGCTTCATAACTCTCGTGGCTACAATGATTTCCGGACTTGGCGAGAGCACCGCGTCGACGTATGACGCGAGCAACGTTTCAAACGACCGCCAGTCGCCCCGACTAAACAAAAGTGATTGACAGCAAACGACTTACAAAACGGACCCCACCAGGGGCCGTGGTCGTTTCTTGGCCTCGGAGATACGATTGGTGATACGAAATGGGGGGTGAAAGGGAGAATTTCGGGTGCGGCGACGGCGAGCCTGCGGCAGGGCCAATGAGGGCCCTGGGAGCCACGGAGTCGCGATTCATAAACAACGTCGTACTTTTTTGGCATCCATCCGCTGCGGCCGCCAGCGTCGATCCAAGAAACGCACGCGGGCTTTCGCCCCAAAGGCTGCTGCCCGCCCGCCGAGTCGCTCCAGCCCCAAACCGCTCCTTGACCTGGTTCGCCACTGCGTCCGCCCAATTCTGCTCCCCTCGCCTCCCACCGTCGACGAGTGGCCCTGATCCAGCGATGCGGCGTCGATCTTGCCGGCGCCGCCCAGCGGCCGCACCGGCAGGTTGCCGAGCCCCTGATTCCACCGCACCGGCCGCCGGTGCCCCAGCACTGGGCCGCCTCTGATGCAACAAGAACGCACGCCGCGACAACCAGGCGGCCAGCCTTCACAGGAACTGCATCTTCCTGATCGTCTCACGCCGGCACTTTGAGTCCCCGCAGCGTCTTACCTCGGACCTCGATCCCAGCCCTGGAGAGCCTTTCCATGAACGTCCGTACCTTATCGGGCGATGGGTCTGGTAGTGCCAACTTGGGCTTGCTGTTGAAGCCCAACCACACATACTCGGGGTGCAGATCCACGATCCACTTGAAGAACGTGCCGGGATCGAAATCCAGGATCGGCTCGATCGTCACAACCTTCCGCGGGTACGTGAGGGCCTTGAACTGGCGATACCGCTCGGACGGCGGCGGGGCCTTGGAAATGGCTTTATAGCCAACATCCCGATTCGTCTCCAGGGTAGTGAGCAGGATTACCTCGGGCGGGAACTCGTCAAGGAATTGCTGGAAGTACGCCGGCTTCTTGGACTGGAAATAGAAGGTCTTGTCGCTTCGGCATTGCGGCAGGTGCATCTTGATGGCCTCGATAATCCTGCGGGTGAACTCAGGCGGACAAAACGATATGTCCGCGTTGCCGCAGACGAAGACGATTTCGGCGCCGGGAATCTTCCGCAAGCGATCCTCATGGCAATGGGGCGTGTAGCGATAGCACTTGTCGCAGAGGTGCTTCTGCCTCTTCGACTGTGCCTTGAAGCCAGGGCCACAGTAGGTGCAGTCGAACGCACAGCCCTTGAAGGGATTCCAGGTCCGACCGTTCGCATACATATTTTTCTGAGTACCTGTCACCGTCGGTTTCTCCCTCTCTTCGATTAGACCGTGGCACGCCGAGGCCCTCGCCGCACGTGGCCGTGATACCATGAGGAAGCCTCTCAGGAAAGGGCAATGTATTTGGGCATGGTCCGCGATTGCGACAGAAACACGACGGCCCGTTTGCCATCGGTATAATAGGGGTCACCGGTCAAGTTCCGTCGCGGCGTCGCCCGGTCGCACGGGCCGATACCATCGACGTACCCCGCCGTATCCAACCGGCCGACGTGCATCAGGTCCTCGACGACGTAATCCCGGGCCTCGTCCACGTCGGGGTCGATCCGATGGGTTGTCAAATTCCAGGTCCGCCACGTCAACCGCACGCCGATGTCGCGGCTGACCTGCCCGATCCAAACACGTTGCCCCTGGATTTGCAGCGGCGTGGTCCATAACCGCAGGTGCAGGCGTTCGTTGATCGAGCTGCGAATCCGCTGGAGGGCAAAGTCCTGGCTACGGCCGAACAAGAACAGTCCGCTGACCGGAGAGTAGCGATATTCAGCCCCCGTCAGGAAGGCCCGAACGGTCTTCCAGCATGTCGCCAGGCTGATGACCTCGGTTTCGTCCCAGCGGGCCCCGAACGCCACGAGCACCGTGGGGAAATCGCCCACGACGACCAGATTGACTGGATCACCCGGCCGCCGCCCACGGCTGTTGGTGGTGGCCTGCGGCGCCGCAACCAGGTACTGACAAAGTCCAGCAGTGTCCACCTCGGTCAGGGTTTCAGCGGCGTGAAGGGCCTGGAACTCGCTCCGCAGGTAGTCGGCGCGGAGCCCTTCGACGGGCAACGAGAACTCGAAGTCCTGAAGGCCGTCCGGTCCAAGCAGCCGGACGAGAACGATCTTGTTCCCTTCCGACAGGTTGGTGAACACAAAACCAGCCTGTTCCCCAGCGGGTGGAATCGGACGCATACGGAAGGCGTGCTCCAGGAAGAACGCATCCATCTTCCTGTTGGCGCGACGAACGGCCAGGAGCTTGATCGGCAGCAGGATCAACAGCGGCAAAAACAGCCACGCCAGGAGGCCGAACCCAAGCAACCGCCTACCGCCCGAGTAATGGTTGATCGCCGCGGCTTCGAGCGGAGAAAAATGGTTCGGGTCGAGGGCCACGAACTGGAGCCGGTACGGTCGGGTGGAACGGTTGACGATGTGAACCCAAACCGGCTGGATGCCTCGTCTGGCCATCGGGACACCAAAGAACTTTCGGCTCGTCGGGCCGTCCAACACCGCCACGCAGACCTCCAGATCGTCGCGCCGCTGGGTGACGGTCGCGTCCAAGAACCCCTCGCGTCCGGGCACGGTGAATACGGGATCACGAGCCAACGGAAAATGGAACCCATAGCGATCCCCATGGGTACGGGCCTCCTGGGCCGGTGAAAGGATCAGTCATCTTCAAGCGGTGTTGGACTTACCTCGTGCTCTGCCGAAGATCGCCAACGACTAGGCCACGGTGGATTCTACGTCGGCGGTCGGCAGATACCATGACGGCCATTGTACCCTTGGCGGTGGCGTGTGCCAGCGGGGGGGCTGCCGACAGCCAATCGCGGCCGCAGAAGGAGCGGCTGGCCGCCCTGGTGGCGATTCGCGGTCTTGGCCGCCGCGAGGCGCTGGGGAAACTGGGGCTGCCGAAGGCCGCCGCGAAGAAGATCAAGCGGCTGGGCCGAGGGGGCGGGGGCAGGAAGGCGTCGCGGTCATAAATCCCCAGGCTGGCCGACCGATCGGCCGCTGCGTTTACGGCGCTGCGGGCAAGGCTTCCGGACATCGTGACCGACCGAGTTCGGCACCAAAGGTCCTTTTGCGGTCACGCGTGTCTGGCCGCTGCGGTCATGCAGCGGATCCCTATCGAGCGGATCCATCGCGTCGGTCCGCCTTCTCAACCCGTGCCTCCATCTCTTTCCCTGGCTTGAAGATCACGACGCAACGCCCGGGCACCATGACCTGCTCACCAGTTTGGGGATTGCGGGCCTTACGAGCATTCCGCCACTTGGCCTCAAAAACGCCAAAGCCGCGAAGTTCGACCCGACCGTCCGCCACGAGTGTGTTCACGATGGAGTCGAACGTCTTCTGGACGATCTGCTCGGTCTGGAGTTGTGTCAGGCCAAGTTCCTCGGCAATCGTCCGCGCGATGTTTTTCTTGGTCACAAGTTGATCCTCCTGTCATGGGGCCTTGAAGATGCCGCCGCGCCTTTGCTCAGGCAAGTTCCTTGCGTATGGCCCACACCGCCGCCTGCGTTCGATCCGTGACGCCGATCTTGCCGAGGATGTGCTGAACGTGCTCCTTGACGGTCTCGTAGCTGATGTGCAGCACCTCGGCAATCTGCTCGTTCGTCAGCCCCTTGGCCATTTGCCGCAGCACTTCCCCCTCGCGTTGGGTCAAAGGGGCTTCCACGTCGGCGGCGCGTGGCAATTCTCGGCGGCACGAGTCACGGCGTCTCGCTGGCCTGAGCGCATCGCCGCTGCCAGAACGTAAAGGAACTGCACGACGACGGCGCCAGCCACGTAAGTCTGTCCGCCGCTGCCGCTGAAACCGTAGCTGTGCAGGCCGGAACCCAGGATGAAGTTCACACCGTACCAAGCCCACACGACCAGGGAGAAGCAAGCCACCGACAGCGCAGCCAAGCCGAAATGCGCTACCCAGCCGACAAAGCGGGCGTGCAGGACCACCGCATAAACGATGAGGGTAATTAGCGCCCAGACTTCCTTGGGATCCCATCCCCAGAAGCGGCCCCAGGCATAGTCGGCCCAAACGGCGCCCGTCACCGTGCCTACGGCCAAGAGGACGAACCCGACTTGCAAGCATCGGTAGGTGAAGCGGCTCAGCGATTCGACCGCGCTGAAGTTCTTCGAGCCGAACAAATAGTAACCCAGGGTGATGTCGGCGATTCCCAGGGCCAATGCGAAGGCGGCATAGCTCAGCGTAATGGTCATCACGTGGGTGACCAGCCAGAAGTTGTTGCGCAGCACGGGCTGCAAAGGCTGTAGGCTGGGATCCATCAGCACCGGGCAGTTGTCGGCGAGGATCAGCGCCAGCGTGGCGACGACCGAGGCCGCCGCCAGGGGAAAACGTTTTCGATAGATCAGTTCCAGCAGCAGGCCCAGGCAGGCGACTCCCAGCCCGACATAGATCACCGATTCGTACATGTTGGTAACCGGCGCCCGGCCGGAGATGCCGATGCGCATGGCGAAGCCGGCGAACATGGCCACCAACCCCGCGCCGTAGGCGACGAAGGCAGCCGGGTAGAGAAACTTCCAGGGCGAACCCATGTGGACAAGCACGCACAGGAAGGCGATCAGGGTGAAGATCCAGGCGAAGCGGAAGGGCGTCCCATGGTTATAGGCGACTTCGAGGTCGATGATTCGCTGGGAGGGGTAAGGGCCGAGTTGCGGCCCGAGATCGCGCACGGCGGCCAGGAAAGCGGCGGAGGCATCATGAAAGGCTTGCGGAGACTTCGCCAGGTAGGCGGCCCGCACGGCCCGGAACCTTTCCCTCACCTGCCCGATCGCGCCTTTCGGATCGGCCTTATCATCCAAGGGAGCGCGGACCAGGTACTCCAGAGATGCCCATTGCCCGTCTTCACTGTCGGGGATCGGCAGCACGTCGAGTCTTCGTCCGGCGCGATGGTCTTGATAGGCGCGCAGACGGCCGGCCAGTTCGTCGGCCTTCTTCTCGAACGGGAGCAGGGCCTGCTCCTGCCGAAACGCCAGACGTCGCGTCCAGACAAGAAAGGGAGCCGACGCCTGGGAATCAGGATCTCGCAACATGGCCTGGTTGAGGTCCAGCGGGGAGATGTATTTCTCGCCATCTTTCATGCCCAGCGCCTGCCGCAGCTCGATCGAATCGACCAGAATCAGGGGACAGCGGTCCCACTTGTCGGGTTGGCGTGGGGCGTTCTGGGACATCCCCGTGCAAGCGCCCATGGAGGCCGGCATCTGGTGAGGATTCGCCCTATGGCCGGGCAGGGAATGTGGACTGGGCTGCGTATCCCACCCCTGCCAATCCAGCAGCATGGAGAGATACATCGCCGTGGCATCCAGCACTTGACCGCTCTCGGGATCGGCGAGGCTGGTGCGGTTGCCGATCATCCGCCCGGTCTCCCAAGCCAGGCTGTCCAGCGGTTTTTGGCGGCCGCCATCCTGGACCGCCAGGGATCGCCACGGTTTCCAATCGAGGTCCCCGCCCGGGGCGGCTTCCGCGAAAGCCGGCCGGCAGAGGGCCGCCAGCGCCAGGATGGCCGTGATGCGACTGCGCATGGATCGCTCCTAGGTGGACTGGGAAGAAGGTGAAGGAGACCGCGGGTTGAGGAAGGTCGCTTTCTTGAGAAACATCATGCATGAGCCCAGACAAATCATCAGGCAGCCCAGGTACTTCGCCAACCTTCCCGGATCGTGGGCCACGGTGAGCATGGTGCCGCGCACCGCGTCGTCGTCGCCGGGCAGCATCCCGGACTGGTAGAAGGTGAATTTGCCGTGGACCAAGGGTTGGTTCATGGAGATCTCCGCCTCGTCGCGGACTTCGCGTGACCCTTCGAGGACCTGAACCGTGCTGGTGAAGGAGGCGTCGCCCATGCCGCCAGGATTCACTCCGCGAGTGAACTTGACCAACCGCAGCGCGAAACCCAAGGGAATCGTGTCGTAAACGAAAGAGATGGCGAGATTGCCCGCCTTCGTGCGGATCACCTGCGGCAGTTGGTCCTCGCCGCCGCGCTGCAACCAGAGTTGCTGGGCCGCGCCCCCGGCGGTGATCTCGATCTGGGCGGCAGCCTCCGGCCCTGCGCTTTCCGCGGACGTGACTTCGACCGGCGAGAAGGACGCGTCCTGGCGGGCGTGGGGCAAAAACTTGGCGATGGAGACGAACGAATTCGCCCAGGTGTCGATGCGGTCGCCCTCCTTGACCTCACCCCGCGGCTGGTACTTGCCGTCGCTGATGACGCGGCAATAGAGCTTGCCGTTGGGCCCGGCCAGGAATTCGATGCCCGGTTCCGGCGTCACGGCAGGATGGCAATACCAGAACTTGACCGGACAGGTCCGGCCATGGATCCCGTCGAGATTCAGAAAAGGCATCTTGGCGAAGGCAATTTGCCGGATCGGCTCCTTCTTCTCGGGAAGATGAACGCGCAGCTCCAGCAGCGGATTCGTCGGTTCGCTCCCCTGCGAAACGAAGCGGCCGTCGGTGTTCGGTCTGGCGTTGGGAATGTACTCGGCCACCTCCACCGACACCTTGCTGCCCGGCAGGGAGATCGTCTTGCCCACGTTCTTGCTCACGGCAACGCGCTTGACATGGCCGTCATAGTGAATGGAGAGCACGCCGGCACTGTCCATGTCGGTGGGAGCGTGCAGAAAATCATCGACCAGGGAATTCACGCCGGCCTGCTGGAATTCGAGTCTCACGGAGCCGGCAGCCGCCTGGGCGCCGAATTGGCCTGCCACCAACCAGGATTGCGCGGCCGCGGTTTCTTCGGGACCAGTGACTGCGAACTTCACCGCCGGCGGCCCCTCCGCCGCCGGATCGGCAAGCCAATCTTCGTTCATGCGGGCATGGGCGAGGAAGCGGACCACCTTGAGCCGCACGCCGCTGAGTTCCTTGAATAGCAGGCTTTCGTCAGCGGACCAATCGACCGGCCCCGGCCGAAAACGGAATGCCACCGGCAGACGATCGTCCTGCTGTTGCTGCCCCATCCATTCCACCCGGAACAGGCTGGAATCGTGCAGTGCGATCCGGTCGCCCGTTTCCTTCTCTTCCAAGGCAAGCACACCGTCAATTCCGCCGCCGAGGGTCTGCACTGCGCCGGCCAGCAAGACCAGCAGGCCGGCATGGGTCACGACGAAGGGGATCTGACTCATCTTCCAGGGAAATCGCACAACTGCAGCGGCCAGAATGTTCATCGCCAGCAAGCCCAGCACGGTGACGAACCAAGGTTGGTCGTACACGTACCACCGCGCGTAGTCCCCTCCCTTGGCGGCTTGCAGGAACGTCGCCGAAGCAAGCACGACGGCCAGCAGAAGAAGCAACACGACGGCCAGCTTCAAGGAGCCCAATAAATGAAGCACGCGGTTCGCCGATTTGCGCATGGCTGAATGGTCTTTCCGGATTCGCGAGGAAGGCGGGCTTAATGCCTGAGTCGAAAGAGCGTTGCCAACGCAGCCAGCAGGCCGTGGGGGACACCCTGTCGCGACTCGGTCCGCAGCGCCTGTAGCGGCGGATGCAAGAGTTTGCCAAGCAGTCGATCAAACGACTGCCGGATCTGATCGCGGGTTGCCTCGTCGAACTCCGGCACTCGTTGGAAAAGCCGCTCCAATTCCAAGTCCTTGGGTTTCTGCCACCCCGCTCTGAGTTGTTGGAAGATGGGGCCGACGGCGCGGTGCTGCATCTCGGCCACAAACCGGTTGGTCTCCTCGTCGATGATCTGCATCGCCAACGGCAATTCCTTGTCTCGCTCCGCGCGGTTGCGTTGGCACACCGCGCGCAAGTCGTCGATCGCGTACAGGTAAACCCCCGGCCGGCTGCCGATGGCCGGCTCGAAATCGCGGGGAACCGCCAGATCAAGGATAAACAATGGCCGGCCATAACGCAACCGCTCGATCCGGGCGAACTGTTGGCACGTGACGATCGGCTGGGCGGCCCCCGTGGTGCTAACCACCACATCGGCCGCGGCAATGGCTTCCAAGAGATGGTCCCACTCCAAGGCCCGGCCGCTGCACTGCCGCGCCAACTCCAGCGCCCGAGGCGCACTGCGGTTGATCACCGTCACCTGGCGAGCCCCTCGGGCCTGCAAGTATTTCAACGTTTCAGCGGCCATTTCGCCGGCGCCGATGACGACGGTTTCTTTATTGTCAAAACGGTCGAAGATTTGTTGCGCGAAATCGCCCACCGCCACGCTGGGAACGCTGACCCGCCGCTGGTGGATGGTGGTCTCGTTGGCAATCCGTCGCGCAACTCGCACGGCCGTCTGGAACGCCGCATGCGTCAGCGGGCCGGTGGCCTGCTGCTGCATGGCGAGCTGGTACGCTTGTTTCACCTGCGCGAGGATCTGCGACTCGCCCACCACCATGCTGTCCATGCTGCTGGCCACGATGAACAGGTGGCGCACCGCCTCCGGCCCCACCCGCTCGTAAAGATGATCGAGGATTTCCTGTGGCGACAGGCCATGGCAGCGGGCGAGGAAGTCGGCCGCCTGTCGACCGCTGGGGGCTCCTCCATTCTCGCATGCCAAGTAGAGTTCCACCCGGTTACAGGTCGACAGCAGCACCGCCTCCACTCCGGGATACTCCTGGCGCAACTGACTCAAGGCCAAGCGGGCTTGATCCGGCCCAAACGCCAGGCGCTCTCGCACCGAAAGCGGCGCACTGTGATGGCTGCAGCCAAGCACCTGGACTTTCATGCGAGCCCCTTCCGTGCGGGTAACACATTGCCGACGAGGTGATGGGTTGCTTGCTTCTGCAGTGCGAACGTCGCCAGGAGAGCCACACCGCTTCCCCTACTAAACCAGGGCCGTTTGGTCTCCAAGACGAACACCACCGTAGGACTGGCTGCAAAACACGTGATGCTGACACCAGCAACCAGGGGATGGTTCAACTCCGATCTCCCTCAAGCCGGGTGACGAGTTTGTCGGCGCAGGAGGACGAGATAGTAAACGCTCAGCTTCTCAACGCGCGGTGAATGCTGCAAAAACGCGGTGCATCCTAGCGGGAGTTCTATAGCGTGTAAACGTCAGTTCAGTCCCGCAAGCTATGGCATTGCCGCCTCACCGGCCTTGGCCCCTCGGCCATTTAGCCTGAAACACTGCAAATTTTTGCTGTCACTGCTAGCAACCCGCCCTTTCCCGGGGAACGCTGGGTCACTTTTTGCGCCTCGAATTTGACGGTGCGTTCCTGCGGGATCGGGACGGTTGCAGGGATAGGTGCGGTTGTAGGGGTGGGTGCGGTTGTAGGGATCGGTACGGTGGCAGGGGCAGGTGCGGTTGTAGAGATACGCGCAGAGGTGGAGATCGGTGGGGTTGTAGAGCGCAGTTGGGAATTTCTAACTGTCCAGCCTGGATTTGAGCGAAGAAACCGACGAAGCCGCAGAATCGGCAGGGGTGGCAAAACTGCCGCAGGGCCTAGGGGAGTTTAATCTAGAACGCAGTGCCTTTTCGGAACCCCAAGCGATACGGCATCGCCCAGATAGGGATTGCCGAGGGGTATCCGAATGGCTGGAACTACAGGGAGGTAGGACCGTGCGCATTTTCACGCACCTTCAGGGGCAGTTGCGGGGTTCCAGCAGTGGACTGGTCTTGGTGGGACTGCTCTGTTTAGGGTTTGCGTCCTGTCGGTCCCCCCATCAAGCCACGTCGTACACCGAGGCCCAACCGCCGCGTCGCGCCGATCCCCATCTGGACCAGGGCTGGCCCAGGGCAGACAGGAAATTCGTGCAGGTTTGCTACCAGGAAGTGAGGGCCCCTCTGCCGAAGCTGCAGGCGCGGAATACGTCAACGACGACGAACTGTGCGCCACCTGTCACGGGGCGTACGCAAAGTCGTTTGCCGCCAATAACGTTCATCGCCGCGACGGCTGCGAATCCTGTCACGGGCCCGCCAGCCGCCACTTGGAGACCCGCGGCAAGGAACCGGGACTGATCTTCAGCTTCAAGAGCGGGGACCCGGTGGTCCGCGCGGAAGCCTGCTTGCGCTGTCACGAACAGAACCAGTGTGCTCAAGGGGCGCAGTGGCGGACGTCCAAGCACGCGCACTGCGGGGTAACCTGCGTGAGTTGCCACCGCGGCCATTACAACGTGCCCTTTGGCACGCCGGCGACCACCGAGCCCGACACGACCGGCAATCCCATCGACGACCCTCTGGTGAGGCCTACGGCCTTCCATTTTGGGGACAAGATCCTTGTCAGCGAAAAAGCCCAACTGCCCTCGCTGCGCGGCACCTCGCACCATCTGGGGGCTGTCTCGCCGGGGGTCTGCTATCGCTGCCATTGCGACATGCAGGACTTGCAGCGGATCGCGGGTCCTCACCAGATCTGCGGTCCCAACGGTTTCAATTGCACCACCTGCCACGATCCGCATGGACAGATCAAGGAATCGACGAGGAGGGACTTGTGCCTTTCTTGCCACAAAGGCGGGCCCACCATGGCCTGGCATTCGTCGATTCACGAGCTCAACGGCGTGGCCTGCACCGATTGCCACAATCCGCATCCCCGCAGCGACGTGCCGCAGTTCGTGAACATCAGCCATACCCAAGTGGAGCGTCCCAAGCGTCTACCCATGTCGGTGCAGCAACCGGAGACGTGTTACAAGTGCCATCCGAAGATCTATGCCCTAACTTCTCTGCCGGCGCATCACCCGATCCAGGAAGGCAAGATGGTCTGCTCGGAGTGCCACGATCCGCACGGACAATTCACGCGCAACCTGAAGGCGGAGACGGTCAATCTCCTCTGCTACAAGTGCCATGCGGAGAAGCAGGGACCGTTTGCCTTCCCGCATCCGCCGGTGACCGAGAACTGCTTGATCTGCCACGAGCCGCACGGCACGGTGGCAAGCAATTTACTGCGGCAGCCGCCCGTCTTCCTCTGCTTGAGGTGCCACATCGGGCATAACGGGACGACGCATCCCCGCAGCAACCACGGTCTGACGCCCACCAACATCAGTGCGAATACGTCCCTGCGGCAACCTTTGTACACCAACTGCACGCAATGCCACACCCAGATACACGGCACCGACCTTCCGGCGCCGTCGGAACCCAATGCCTCGATCCTGACTCGATAACGGTTCGATCCTTCCCAGCTTAAGAAAATCAACGCGACCAAATCTCTAGGGGGGCCTAGTAGTGAGGTTCAATTACCTGCATCTTCTCGCGGCCGCGACCTTGGTTCTGCTGCCCTCCGGAGCGACGCTTGCCGCAGATTCAACCCCGGCCACGGGGGAAACGCTGGCGCTCGGGGCAACTCCGGCGATCGCAGCAACATCGGCGGTCAGCACGACGCCGGCGATCGGCGAAACTCCGGAAATCGCGGCAACGCCGGCAACCACGGCCATGGCCGATACCACGCTAGCCACGGCCCAGGCACAGTCCAACGATGCTGACTTGGATCCGATACGCGCCTTCACCCTCCGCGCCGGAGCCTGGGCAGTCAACGCGAGCGGATCGCCGCAGAAGGTGGGCGAGTACCAGAGTGTGAATTCCTCGCCTTTCTGGAACGCCGACGGCCTGTTCACCGATGGGACCAAGACCCTGGATGTCACCGCGACCGGCACCGATGATGAGGACACTCAGGCGACATCTGCATTTGTACGCCGGCCCCGGCCTCACCGCAAACATCGACTACCAGCGTTTTCCGCACCAGTTGGAGACCACGAACACCTATCCGGGCTTTCTGAGTTCCTCACAAACCGGGAGCGGGAATTACTTCTCCTCCAACTATAGCGCCGGCCAGGACTATGCCATCAACGTCGAGGAGATCAAGGCTGATTTCAAAGGCAATCTGACGGACAACGGCATGTTCAAGTGGCGGCTGAACGTCTTCTGCATGGAAAAGGAAGGGGATCGCCAAGCGGACGCCCTGACGCACGCTTTCGAGTCGGCCGAATTCCCCGGGTGTTCCGCCGCCAACACCTCCCCCCTCTCCGTTTACCGCTGCCACGTGGACACCCAGTCACAGCACATCGATTGGAAAACCACGCAGGTCGAGCCGGCGATCGAGGCCTGCCTCGCCCCCTGGCTCACGGTGGAATACTCCCGCACCATGCGAACGTTCGCGCAAGATGACCAAATGGTCACGAACGATTACCCTGCCGCCCCTAACTTGGGCTTCGGCGGGACGGCGGGCTATGATGTCGTACCCGACAGCATCAGCCAGACCGACCGGCTCAAGGTCCATGCGCAAATGGGTGACGCCACGGACGTCTACGTCCTCAGTTATGTCGGCGACAACAAGAATGAGCTTGATCTGACCAATATGCATTTCGGCGGCGTCGACGCCCGAATCAGCAATCATGCGATCGACGGCTGGAAGCTGACCGCCTACGGCAAGGTGTACAGCGAGAACACGGAGATTCAGACGCAAGCTCTCAACACGCTCTATCCTGAGTTGGCCAGCTTCTACCAGGACCCCAGCTCCGTCTTGACCGGCCTGGCCATCCCCGTCAACCGTGACGAGACAACCATGGGCGTGGATGCACGTTGGACCCCGTTCTGCGACGAGCACGGCACCGTGCGCGGCGGACTGGCGTTCACTGCCGGCTATGAGTACGGTCAGATCCGCAGGACCTACGCGGACTACTCCATCGCGATTTCCAGTTCCGTCACCGACCTGTTCGAACAGCCGGACTCGGACATCAACACCTTCCTGGCGGGGGTCGAAGAGAAGTGGTCCCCCTGTTTCTCCTCGTACGTCCGCTATAAGTACATCGCCACGGCCTACCCCCTCTACGGCGTCACGCCGAGCGAGGCTGGTGGGAGCGTCACGCTGGACAACGCCCTGGACACCTGTCTGCCCACGCGCCAGAACCGCATCGAGATCGGCAGCACCTGGAGCCCGGGCAACTGCTTTATGATCAACGGCACGTTCTATGTCGAGGACTCCTCGAATCACGGACCGTACGCCTATTTCGATTCCACGAGCTATCCGTTCATTTTCACCGCCATGTATGCCGTCACGCCGCAGTGGACCATCAACGGCGGTTATGCCAATTTTGTGAATGCGATCAACCAGAATATTACCCTGGGTGGGGGAAGCAACTTGTTCACAGCCCCCTGGCGATATCTGGGGAGCGCTAACGTGTTCAACATCGGCACGTCCTATTCGTGCACCAGGCAATGGAAGCTCACCGCCAACTTCGAGTATGTTCGTGGACTCGACAGCATTACCAGCACGCCGGCGCCGCCGGGGGCGGTAACACCCTTCGACCTGGGAAGCTACTCGCTGGTCTCGACGGACACCTACCAGATCTCGGCCGGCTTCGACTATCTGTGGCGGCCTCGCATCACCACCTATTTCCGCTACAACTACTATGACTTCGGTGATCTGGCGACGGGCTTGACCAGCGGCAAACTCAGCATGTTCCTGGGCGGAATGTCGGCCTATTTTTAGCGCGGTTGCTGCATCGGCGGCGGCAGCGTCACCTTCGGCTCGGCAACCTGCAACTCCCGGCACAGGGCCGACAGACGATCGATCAATGCCTGGGTAAGTTTCGCGGCATAGTGCATGTTGTGGACGTCGTTGGCGGTCCGCAAAAAGTCGAGATCGTGCTGCAGGTTGCCCAGCTCCGCGGCAACGGCCGCGGACCGTTGGTCGGAGAGATGGGCCGACCGGAGGGCCGCGCGAATCCGCAGCGCGGCCGCTTCGAACTCCGGCAACGACGCCCGCAGTCTTACGTGATAGGCCTCGAACTGCTTCACCGTGGCAGCGTCGTGGCAGAGGAAGCACATGGCTGCCGAACCCCTCCACAGCACCGTTCCCGTGGACGACACCTCTTTGGCGCGATGGCAAGTCCGGCACTCGACGCGGACTGCCAACATGCCGTTGAGTTGCGGGGAAATCGTCTTCCCGCCCTTCCCCTGGAGCATGTCCAACTGCTCGCGGTGATGATTGGGGTGACAGGACTGGCAATCGGCGGCGGCGTGCGCCAGCTTGTTGCGATCCAGGGAGTGCTCGATTCGCAGGTGGCATTGCAGGCAGTCGATCTTGTGCTCCGTGACGTGCTTGGCGTGCATGAAGACGCCGTCGCTGATGCGGCTGAGGTCCCCCTTGCGGTTGTGGCAACTGAGGCAGCGCTCCGGCGGCACCTCGCCCTTGCCGCGGATCACGTCGCCGTGGCAGTTGATGCAATCGACGCCCTTGTCGTAGGCCAGGTCGTGCGTGAAGGTCACCCCGCCGCCCAGGTCGAATTTTTCGTCGGGGATCTGGTGACAGTGGGTGCAGGAGCCCAGGCTCTCGTTGAACGCTTGGCCTTTGAAATGACAGAGGAAACAGGTGGACGTCGTCACCGTCATGTGCTCCCCCTGGACGATCTGACTGTGGCAACTGGTGCAACGCAATTGCTTGCCGCGACGCGTCTCCTGCAGATGGGGCGCGTGGTCGAAGGGAATGCCGTGAAAGTCCACCCGGCCGGCCAGCAGCCGGGTCTCATGGCATCCCGACCGCAGGCAACTGGCATCGGGAATCTCGGCGGAGGGACGCGTCCCCGCGCTCTTGGTGACGTACTTGGCCAATTGCACCAGCCCCAGCATCTTGCCGCGCACTTCGCCGCCGATCCCCGGCGGGAAGTGGCAGTCGATGCAGGAAACATTCTTGTGGCTCGATTCGCGCCAGGAAGTGTAATAGGGCTCCATGATGTGGCAACTGTTGCAGAATTCCGGCGCGAAGTGTACCAGGCGGTGCAGCCGATCAGCACGAGCATGAGAAAGAGGAACGCCCCCGCCAGCATGGCCCCGTGCACGGCCAGCCAGCGCAGTTTCTTCCCGAGCCAGCGCCAGCGGGCAGGAAGCAACGGGAACATCTGCCGGAGTTTCTGCCGCACCGTCGTCATCCCCCCAGCATCGCCACGATCATGCCGCCCAGCAGCGCCAACCCCGTCAGCAGGGCCAAAAACCCGCCCACCTTGATCAGCCACAGAACGTGGCGGCGGGGACTGGTGGTGCGGATCCGCTCCAGCTCACCCTCCCGCTGCAAGCGGGCGTAGAAATCGGGGCGCTCCTCCCGGAATTCCTCGTCGCTCACCAGGCCGGTCATCACCGACATGTCCGCGGGAAACTTGTCCGGCCGCAAATGCGTGTTGAAGAAGTGAATGCTGAAGACGAAGGCCGTCGCCAGCAAGGCTTGGGTGGAATGGATCACCTGGGCGACGTTCGAGGATCTTGGAGGGCAGGAAGCGGCAGAAGAAATTGGGAAACCACAAGACCAATCCGGTCGAGCCGATGATGAGGATGTCGGCGGCGGCGCCCCAGAAGTCGAACTTCTCCCAATAGGCCCAACGTTCGAAGCCCGGCTTGGGACCCAGGCCGGCAAACCACCGCAGCATGGCAAAGAAATCCTTGACGTCCCGCCACGTCGGCACCGGGGAATCCGGCCCGAAGACCAGGCCCAGCACAGACATGCCCCGGCGGCGGCCGGCCACGAACTGGCAGGCAAGCCGCACCAGATAGGCCGCCATGCAGGCAAAGGTGATCACCGCGAAGAAGCGGTGCCAGAAGCTGGTCGCGGGAAATCCGCCTATCCCCTGGGCCATGACCTTGGCCCACTGGGTATGGCTGTATTTCAAGGGCATCCCCGTCAGTGCCAGCCCCAGGAAGGCCACCAGCAGGACGGTATGGCCGAGGCGATGGACCGACGGAAAGCGCACGTAGGCAAGGCCCCCCGGCCTGAGCCCCTGCACGCGGCCGTGGTTCAAGACGTCGGCAATCCCCCGCACGAACCACAACAGCGAATGCAGTCCGAAGAAGCCGATCGTCAGCAAGAGGAACGTCAAAACCACCTCGTACACCGTGTGTACCAGCGGATTGCGCCGGCCGTCGGTGTAATCGACGTGCGGATCGAAGTTCACGAAACTGCCCGCGGCGTGCGGGTGGCACTTGCGGCAGGTGGCGTCGCGGTTCCGCGGCGAGAGCGGGGAATGCGGATTGGAAACGGCCAGGATGTTGTGATCGCCGTGGCAATCCGAACACTTGGCGGCCGGATCGTAGCCCAACTCGGTCAAGGCCCCATGAAGGCTCAGGGCATAACGGCTGGTCAGGTTGGCGTGACAATTGCCGCAGCGGTTGGGCAACTGCCGGCGAGAAGCCAAAGAGTTGGGGTCGGGCAAGTCATGGCCCTGGTGGCAATCCGTGCAACTGGGCTTCCGATTGTTCTTGCCGCCCGGCGCAATCCGCTTCGCCTCGCCGCCGGCACCGCTGCTGCCCCCGTGGACACTGGCTTGCAGCCGTTCTTCAATGAAGCGGTGGCACTTGCCGCAGGTGGCGGCAACGCGGGTGGGGTGGAGACTGGACCGCGTGTCCGCGCCGTGGTAGATACCGTGCGCGCCGTGGCAATTCGCGCACACCGCCGTGACCAGCAATCCCAGCTTGCTGAGGCCCTGGCCGTGCACGCTCTCCTCATACGTCTTCAGGTGCTCGGGATGACAACCGCCGCACGTCTTCACCTGGTTGTCGAGAAAGACCGGCGATTTGCTGTCGCGGACCGGCAAGATGTGATGCGCGGGGGAACCGTGACACTTGCTGCACGCCAGCGGCGTTTTCAGGCCGCGGTCATCCTTATCGCCCGCCTTGGCGTGGACCCCTACCCCTCCCCCGAGCAGTTCCTTCTTTTCCGGCTCGTGGCAGCGGCCGCAGAACTCCAGCAGGCCGGCCGGCGACTTCACGACGCGAAAATCGCCGTTGGCCTGATGGCCTTTGATCTCGCCCACCGTGGGATCGCCGCCGTGACAATCCTGGCAGCGAAGCCCCTTCTGCCAATGGGCGTCGCCGGCGAAATTCTCCGCCTTCACGAGCAGCCGCTCCTGACCTTTTTCCGTCAGCGTGGCGTGGCACTGGATGCAGTAGTTGTCGTCGTCAGGGACGTGCTTGACTTCGGCGGCCTTGCCCTCGGCCGGGTTGGTTGCCAGCGGCAGGGACTGCCCCGGGGACGGTCCCGAACGCCGAGTGGCCGCCGGCGATTTTTCCGCTTCTGCCGCGCGGTTGGCCGTGTTGGCCGCCAGCAACGCCACCAAGGCCAGGGCCGCCAACAGCGATATCGCGCGAAACCGTCTCATCCTTATCGTTCCCAAGAGGCGCCGCGGGGACTGGTCCATCTCCGCAGCCCGGGGACAATTTGCCCCTCCGCGCTCGCCGAAAAGCGGGCCGTCAACCTGCCTCACGCCTCGATGAAACGCCGCGACGCACGCCTACTGCTTGTCGTACTTCGGATGCTCTCCGTGAGTCTGGGACACGTGGCAACGAATGCACACGTTCTGAGGCAGGACTTTGTAGATCGAACCCCGGACGGATTTTTCCTCGTCCGGGTCCAGCTTCTTCTTGTTGGCAAACTGCTTGGCGATGGCTTCGTGCTTGCTTCCCGGACCGTGACACGCCTCACAACTGGTTCCCACCAGGTTCGGAGTTGTGGCTGCATCCTTGAAACCGGTCGCCGCCCCGTAGCCGGTCGCGTGGCACTTGACGCACTCGGGATCCGCTTTGTACTTGTCCGGCAGGCTCTGGAACGCCTCCTTGGCGTGCTTGGTCTTCTTCCAACTCATGAACTGCTTGAAATGGCAGGAAGCGCACTGCTTCACTCCCGTGTACGACTGGTCGGCGGGCGGAGTCACCGCCGTGACCGGCGCCGGCGGCGGCTGCGATTGCAGGCTGCGCACCGCCAGGACCGAAAACGCCAACGTCATCGCTGTCATGACTACCAGCATGGCCACTCGCCTCGTCGTCAACATCTTGCTTCTCCTTCTCCTTTCGACGACATCTGGCAGCACTAACCGCGGCTGCGACCAGCATGCGTCAGTGAACACGGTGCGCTGCGAACGTAGAGCGCCGACTTCGAGCATCTCAGTTAATTTACTGTCGCACACGCCGACAAGCAAGCAGGGAACCGAAAAATGGTCAAGAGTACGACCATTTTCTGCAAAAAACGCATCTCCTTATGTAATAATAGGATCCACCATTTTTCGCATGATTGTACGTGTATTCTCCGATTCGTACCTTACTTTGGCGATGATCTTTGTGTGTTTGACAGAGTTGCAGGGACATGCTAACTTTCTGGCCAGTGATTCGAGTTATTGCTTTTCGGTGAAGGCTGCTTATGTCCGAATCGCTACCCCGGCGCAACTGGCTCTTGCGATGTTTGCAGGCGAGCATTGCGGCCACCGTGGCTGCGGTCTTCTACCCGGTGGTGTGGTTTCTGCGGCCGCGCGCCTCCACCAATTCCGGGGCGTTGGAGATGGTTGCGCCCTACCGCATGAATGACCTCAAACCGGATGCGGAAGGCCATTGGCCGCCGCCCTTCAATTTCGGCGGCAAGCCCTGTTTGCTGATTCTCGTGGACGGCGAGCCGAGGGCCTTCAATGCCGTCTGCACCCACGTGCAGTGTACCGTCGAGTACCGCCCTGCCGAGCAGGACATTTTCTGCAATTGCCATAACGGCGTGTACAACCTGAACGGCCGCAACATTGCCGGCCCGCCGCCCCGCCCGCTGCAAGTCTACAAAGCCGTGAAGGGCAGTGGAAAGCCGGGACAGGAGGAGATCATTGTCTCCCGCAGCGTTTGACGATCCCCCGAAGAGGCAAGGCTGGAGGGAGGGCATCCGCGCCTTCTTCTTTGAACGATTGGGGCTCGATGCCGCGGTCGCGCTGGCCGCCAAAAAGCGCGTCCCCATGCACCGCAGCAGCATCTTCTACTTCCTGGGCGGAATGGCGCTGTTCTTGTTTGTCATCCAAGTGGTTACGGGCATCCTCCTCTCTCTGTATTACAAGCCCTCTCCGGATCAGGCCTTCGAGAGCGTCCGCGCCATCGTGACGGAAGTCGATTTCGGCTGGCTCTTCCGCTCCATCCACTCCTGGTGCGCCAACCTGCTGATCGGGGTCCTGTTTTTGCACGTGCTGACGACGTACATCATGCGGGCGTACCGGCGGCCGCGCGAGTTCACCTGGCTGACCGGCGTGGCGCTGCTGCTGGTCTTCCTCACGTTCGGCTTCAGCGGCTATTTGCTGCCCTGGAACCAACTGGCGTTCTTCGCCACGCGGGTCGGCACGGCCATTGCCGGAAGCGTCCCCGTCCTGGGCAAGTATCTTCTGCTCATGGCCCGGGGCGGCGAGGACATCACGGGCGACACCTTGGCGCGCTTCTACGCCCTGCACGTGGTCATTCTTCCCCTGACCGCGCTGGCGTTGATCGGACTGCATCTGTTCCTGGTGCAAAAGCACGAGATCAGTGTTCCGCAAGCGGCGGCCAAGAAGTATGGCGACCCCAAGAAGGTCCCCAGCATGCCCTTCGTCCCTCATTTCCTGCTCCGCGACATGGTCGGCTGGTATTTGGCCCTGGCGATCCTGGCGGCCTTGGCGGCCCTGTTCCCCTGGGAACTGGGGCAAAAGGCGGATCCTTTCGGCTCGGCCCCGGCGGGGATCAAGCCCGAGTGGTACTTCCTCTTCATGTTCCAGGCCTTGAAGAAACTGCCCCCCCATCTGTTCCACATCGACTGGCTGGAAGGCGAAGTGGTGGGAGTGCTGTTCTTCGGTTTCTGCGGCCTGGTGGTGCTGCTGGTGCCTTTCCTGGACTTTAGGGCCTCCCGCGGGCGTCCCCGGCGGGTGCTGAACTTGTTGGCTGCCCTGGCGGTGGTCTTTTTTATCGTCATGACCGTCTGGGGATTGTACGAATGAGAGTCGTGCTGCGCATTCTGCTGCCCGCCGTGCTCGTCGCAGGCATGGTCCCCGCGCTGCTGGACCATGCGCTGCTGGGCCATGCCCTGGCGGATCAGAAAGCGGTGCCGGAGAAGAAGCCGGACGCCCGGCCGGCGGAGGTCAAGCCGGCCGCAACCCGGCCGGCGGAGAAGAAGCCGGCGGAGAGCAAGGCCGTCGCGGACGAGGAGAACTCCTGCATCCAGTGCCACGCAGCGCTCACGGAGAAGGACCAGCAGCGATTCTTCGTCACGGCCAAGGATTTCGCCGCCGACGTTCATTGGCAGAAAGGGATGCGCTGCCAGGATTGCCACGGCGGCGATCCCACGGTGTTCGAGATCAAGTCCCACCAGGCCAAGGAGGACTTCCGCGTCGTGAAGTCGCCGGCCGACGTGCCGGAATTCTGCGGCACCTGCCACGCCAACATCGAGTACATGCGCCACTACCAGCCCTCGCCCCGCACCGATCAGCTCTCCGAATACTGGACCAGCGGTCACGGCCAGCGGCTCAAAGCAAGCGGCGATCCCAAGGTGGCCACCTGCATCTCCTGTCACGACAAGCCGCATGGCACGGCCGCCGACCGGGGCAAGCACGGGATTCTTGCCGTCGCGGATCCTGCCGCGCCCGTGTATCCCACGCACGTGGCCAAGACGTGTTCCAAATGCCATTCCGACAAGGAATATATGACCGGCCGTCTATACCACGGCAAGCCGCTGCCCTGCGATCAGTATGCCAAGTGGAGAATGAGCGTTCACGCCCAGGCGCTGCTGGAGAAGGGCGACCTGAGCGCCGCCACCTGCAACAATTGCCACGGCAACCACGGCGCCGTGCCGCCCCAGGTGGGCAGCGTGGCCAATGCCTGCGGCGTCTGCCACGGGAAGATCGGCAAGCTGTTTGCCGACACCCGCATGAAGCACCGGTTCGTCGAGGTGGGGCTTCCCGGTTGCGCCACCTGTCATGGCAGCCATGAAATCAAGAAGCCCTCCGACGCCATGTTGGGAATGGCAAGCGACAGCGTTTGTAGCAGGTGCCACGACAAGGGCAAGTTTGGGGCCACGCTGGCTGGGGCCCAGGCCGCAAAAAGCCTCCGCGACGACTTGAAAAGGCTCACCACCGGCATCGCCACCGCCGAGGGGACGCTCACCCATGCCGAGCGCTTGGGCATGGAGGTCAGCCAGCCTCGTTTCGAGCTGCGAAAGGCCGCCGACGCCTTGACCAACGCCCGCTCCTTGATTCATACTTTCCAGGTCAAGCCGGTGGCAAAAGCCGTGGCCGACGGTGAGGCGGTGGTAGCCAACGTCCAGGCGAAGGCCGACCATGCCTTGGCGGAACACACCTCGCGCAGGATCTGGCTGGCGGTCTCCCTGGTGCCCATCTTGCTGGTGATCGTCCTGCTCGTCTGCTACATTCGCACCCTGCCGGTGCCGCAGCCGGAGTCGCATTGACACGCCAGCGGCAAACCATTATCGTTCGCGCCCCGAGTCCGATCGATCGGATGACTCTGGCGACCAGGTAGATGCCCCCCCATTGGCCAAGCAGCGCCACGTGGCCGACGGGGAGCCTGCGGAGAGACTATGGCCGTGATGACCGCGGGAAGAAAGTTGGCGGCTGCCGCGTTGGTGGTGGCGGGCGTGACCGGCTACATGGCCTTCGTCGGCGCATCCGCCAGTTGGGAATACTACGTCACGCCCCAAGAGTGCCTCAGCGGCGGCGCTCGGTTTGCCGGTCATCGAATCCGCGTGAGCGGCAAGATTGTTCCCGGATCGCTTCGCATTGCGGCAGACCGGCGGCAGGCCAGTTTCCTGCTGGCCGGCAGCGGAGACAACTTGCCAGTGGCGTGTTCGGCCGCGGTGCCCGACAATCTTGCCGAGTCCATGGAAGTGGTGGTGGAAGGCCGGCTCGAGGGTGTCCATCTCTTGCGCGGCGATAAGATCATCACGCGCTGTGCAAGCAAGTACAAAGCCCAAGCGGTGGCCGCGACCGCGCCGGCCCTTTCCTCGGCCCGAGCGGAGAAGACTCCATGACGAGCCTGGGACAGTTCTGTCTCCTGGTTGCACTGGTCGGCTCGGGCTACGCGGCCTTTGCCTGCATGATCGGCGGACGCGGTGGCCCGCGGGCGCTGGTGCGCAGCGGCGTCTGGGCCGCGGCGGCCAGCATCCTGGCCCTGACTACGACCGTCGTGCTGTTGGCCCAAGCGTTGATCGTCAAGGACTTCCGTTTTCAATATGTCACGGAGTATTCCGACGCCCTGCTGCCCTGGCACTATTCGCTTTCCGCGTTTTGGGTCGGCCAGGGGGGCTCGCTGCTGCTTTGGGCGTGGTTTGTGGCGGCGCTGGCGATCGTCTACCGTTTTGCCGCCGGCCGGAGAGGGCATGAGCTTCGCGACCTGGCCTTCGGCACACTCATGGCGTATCTCTGTTTCCTCGTGACCATCATGGTCTTCGCCGCCGATCCCATGCAGCCTTCCCTGGTGGCTCGCACTACGGGCGACGGTCTCTCGCCGCTCTTGCAGCACACGGCCCTGCTGATCCATCCGCCGATCATCTTCCTCGGCTATGCCGCCTGGGGTGTACCCTTTGCTTTGGCCGTAGCCGCCCTGCTGAGCGGCCGGCTCGACAACACCTGGACGGAACAGGCGCGGCCTTGGGTCATTTTTGCCTGGGCCACCCTCGGCGGCGGCATCCTCTGGGGCGCCGCGTGGGCCTATGAAGAACTCGGCTGGGGCGGCTACTGGAGTTGGGATCCCGTCGAAAACGGATCGCTGATCCCCTGGCTGACCGGCACCGCCTTGGTCCATGGACTGACGATCTGGCGATGCCGCGGCGCCCTGAAAAAAACCACGCTCTGCCTGGCGATCACGACCTTCGCACTGTGCAACTTCGCCACCTTCCTCACCCGCAGCGGCGTCTTCAGCAGCCTCCATGCCTTCAGTCAATCGCCCATCGGGTGGATGTTCCTCGTCTGGATCGTGGTTCTGACGGCCGGCCAAGCCGTACTGATTTTCCGTCGCCGGGCTGCCCTGGCCGCCGAAAGACCGCTGACGAGCGTCTGGAGCCGGGAAGCCTTCGTGCTCATCGGCGTCTGGGCGCTGGTCCTGCTGGCGACCATGGCCATCTTGGGCACCCTGGCCGCGCCGCTGTCCGGCATTTTCTCCAAGGCAAAAATCGTTGTGGGCATCGCCTTCTACAATGATGTCTTGATCCCCGTCGGATTGATTCTGTTGACCGCCATGGCCGCCACCCCGCTGCTGCGCTGGGGTGACCGGCCGGCCGCCCCGCAAAGAAAAATGCTCGCGCTGGCCGCCGCCGCCGGGGCGATTGCCGTCGCCGTGGCCTTCGCGGCCGGGGTGCGGCATCCCCTTGCCCTGGCCGTGGCGGCCTTGGCCGGCTCGACCGTCGTCTCCACCGCCGAGGCTTTGCTCCTCGACGCCCGGGCACGGCGCTCGCAAAGGTCCTGGCTTCGTTTGCCCGCGGCGCTGGCCGCGAACCGCCGGCGATATGCCGGCTATCTCATGCACCTGGGCGTCGTCTGCCTGGCGATCGGCGTGGCGGGGTCCGCCCTGGGAAGTCGGCGGCGCAACGTCGCCATGGCGCCGGGCGAGACGGTCCAATGGGCGGGACGGTCCGTGCGATATCTCGGCCTCGACGAGTGCAATCTTCCCGACAAGATCGTCGTCGAAGCCCGGCTGGAGGTCTCTGAAGGCGGCGTCCCCACTTATCCGTTGCTGCCCGCCGAAACTCTCTATCGGCTGCAAAACCAATGGAGTTCGCAGGTGGCCATTCACTCCGCATGGAGTGGGGACTTTTACACGATCCTCCATGGCGGCAACGCTTCTGACAAGGTCAATCTGACCTTGATCGACAATCCGCTCATGCGCTGGCTGTGGTCCGCCGGTTGGATCAGCGTCGCCGGCGCGCTGGCCGCGCTGTGGCCGCTCAAGCAACGGCCGGGCCGGCCGGCCAACCCCGAAATACGCGCGATGCATACGATCCGACGCTCGCGCAGACTCGCCGAGACAAGTTAGAGAATAAGCAACGGGCAACCTTCCCCTTCACAGCTCCCTTCATCTGCGAAAATCTGCGAACCCCTCCCATTGTTACTCTTGCCGCTTGACGTGTCCCATGGCTGATCCCACCAGTGCCATCCAGGCTCGCCAGTTGTCGCACGTGTTTGGCCGGCGGATCGTGCTGGACAAGGTCGATCTCGAAGTAGCCGCCGGCGAGACGGTCGTTCTCCGGGCGCCGAACGGCGCCGGCAAGACGACGCTGTTGCGCTGTTTGGCAACGATCATTCGCCCAACGAGCGGAGAGGTTCGCTGGTTCGGACAGCCCGCGCTGGGCAATCCCCGGGCGCGCCGGCTGCTGGGCATGGTGGCGCACGAGAGCCGCCTCTATCCCCATTTGACCTTGCGGGAAAATCTCCTCTTTGCCGCCCGCATGTGCGATGTGTCCGCGCCCCGGCAGCGTGCCGAGCAGTTGCTTGAAGAGGCCGGCCTGCGCCGCTACGCCGAGCACACGCCGCCGCTGCTCTCGCAAGGCATGCGGCAGCGGCTGGCGGTGGCGCGAGCCTTGGTTCACGATCCGCCCATCCTGCTGCTGGATGAACCGTTTGCCGGCCTGGACGCGGAGGGGACCGCCTGGCTTTTCCGCCTGTTCGTCGATTTGCGCGCGCGAGGGCGAACCCTTGCTTTCGTCCTCCACGACGAAGAAAAAGCCTTCCGGCTGGCCGATCGAGTGTTGGAACTGCGACAGGGACGACTGCACCCCGCCGCCGCCGCAGAAGCGGCAGCGCTGCCCACAGTGGCGGCCTTTCCACGTGCGGCATGACAAGGGGCACAGCGGTGGCAACAAAACTCTGGTGGCTGATTTCCAAGGACCTGGTTTCCGAATGCCGCGCACGCCGCGTTTGGCCGGCCATGCTGCTGCTGGGCCTCGTCGTGGCCTTGATGTTCTCGGTCCAGATGGATTTGCCCCCCGAGGGGCAGCGGCGGGTCGTCGGCGGCTTGCTCTGGCTGGCGATTTTCTTCGCCGGCACGCTGGCCTTGGATCGGTCGCTGGCCGCCGAACGTGAGGACGGCTGCTGGGAAGGACTCTTGCTCTATCCGCTCTCGGCGACGACGATCTACCTGGCCAAACTGGCGGTGAACGTCGTCGCGCTGGCCGCCCTGCAGTGCGTGCTCATCCCGCTGTTTGCCCTGCTTTCCGGCGTGCCGCTTTTGGCCCGGCCGGGCCCGATCGTGCTGGTGGCCTTGCTGGCAAACCTGGGGATTTCCGCGGTGGGCACCCTGCTCAGCGCCCTGGCAAGCGGAATTCGCCACAGCGCCTACCTGTTGCCGCTGCTGGTGCTGCCGCTGGTGATTCCCGTCGTGCTGGCCGCGGCCGAGGCGACCCGGCTTGCCGTGGAAAACGATCTCGGGGCCCCCTGGTGGCAATGGGTCGAGTTGCTCGGCGCCTTCGCCATCATCTCCGTGACGGCGGGAATCGCCCTTTTCGATTATGTCGTTGAGGATTGAAAGCCTATCCCGGACCAATGACCAATCCTTGCAAGGATCGTATGAGCCCTCCCGCGAAACAGTGCGCCGCCTGCGGAAATCTGCTCTCCGCGCTGGCAGCCGGCCTGGTCCCGATCGCGCTGGCCGTCGTTTTCTTCGTGGCTCCGACGGAACCGACCATGGGCCAGGCGCAGCGGATCGTGTACGTTCATGTCGCCGTGGCGTGGCTCGCGCTGGCCGGCTTTATCGTCATGGCGGCCAGCGGCGGAATGTATCTGTTCCGCCGCAATCTGGCCTGGGACCATTGGGCCCGCGCCGCGGCCGAACTGGGCTGGCTGTGCTGCACGCTGACCCTGGCAACCGGCTCGCTGTGGGCCCACGCCGCCTGGAATACCTGGTGGACGTGGGATCCGCGGCTGACGACTTCTTTCGTTCTCTGGACCATGTACGGCGGATATCTCCTCATCCGCGGCAACCTGGAGGATCCGCATCGCAGCGCTCGATTGGGGGCCGTCCTGGCCATCGTCGGCCTGCTCGACGTTCCCTTGGTCGTCATCGCCACGCGCTGGTTTCGCGGCATCCATCCCGCGTCGCCGGAAATGGAACCGCGGATGCGCGTGGCCTTGTTGATCAGCATCGTGAGTTTCACGGCATTCTTCGCCCTGCTGTTGGTCCTGCGGCAGAGGCAACTCCGCGCCGAGAACCTACTCAGTCACTTGGACTCGAAGGATTTGTCATGCTGACCTTTGCCATTGCCTACCTGGCGGTCTGGTTCGGCGTGCTGGCCTATGTCTTGCGGCTGGGGGCCAAACAGCGCCGCCTGCTGCGGACCCTGGAATCGCTGCAATCCACCGGGGACCGGTCGCCATGATCGCTCAGACCCTGCTGCTGGTCAGCCTCGCCGTTGCGGGACTCCTGCCCCAGGCCAACGGGCGCATCCAGGGAACCGTCGTCAACGCATCGCAAGCCAAGCCTTCCCCATGCCAGGCGACGGTCCTGCTGCGGGTTCTGCTGGAAGGCCAGTTCGTTCCCTTTCGCGAAACCACCAGCGATGCGGAAGGGCGGTTCCAGTTCGATTCCTTGCCGCTGGGCGATCCCTATCGATACTTGGTCGGAGCCAATCGCCACGGCATCCACTATCCCGGGCCGCGCATCCAACTGACCGAAAGCCGGCCCGACGCGACGGTCGAACTGTCGGTGCGCGACGCGGTCACGCACCCCAACCCGCTGCTGATTCGCAAACTCGAAATCACGATTTGTCCGGAACCCGGCACGCTGAAAGTCACCGAGTCGATGCTGGTGGAGAACCCGTCCGCCACCTGTTACGTGGGCCAATCGCCCGCTCCCGGCGCCCGTCCGGTCACCCTGCAACTAGCCATTCCCTCGGATTTCGAGCGCACGACGTTCGAGGAAGAGTTTTTCGGACGGCGGTTCTCCGTGGTCGCGGGAAAGCTGGTCACCGGCGTTCCCTGGCCGCCGGGCGTGCGGGCACTGAAGTACACTTACGTGCTCCGCAACGCCGCGGTGAACCGGCACTGGGAGCGCCCGCTCGACTTGCCCTGCTCCCAGGTTCACCTGCGCGTGTGCCCCGCGAAACCCGGCCAGGTGGCTTGCGATCTTCCCCTGCTGCCCGCCCTCCGCCCCGGCGAAGTGGTCTTCGAGTCCAGCGCGCAGGAATTGCCTGCCGGGCGCGTCATTCACGTCACCCTGGGACGCCTGCCGCTGCCTTGGATGGCCCAGGCCCGCTGGGTGGCGGTTGCCGTTCTGATCGGCCTGATTGCGGGAACCAGGGGCGTCATGATTTGGCGACGGCGCCGGGAAAAACTCTCGCCTGCCCCGGCATCGCAAGCGACCGACTCGCGCGCGGCTGGACCCGCCGATCGTTCTCGTCGACGTGAACGACGACCGGCCGCAACGTCTTCGCCTCTTCCTGGCAGACCTCGCGGCACGCGATGATGCCTGTGGGAACTTTCCCAGGCATTCAACCTGCCAAGGCATGCAGGGCTGGCGATTTATTGACGGTTACCTTCCAGAAGTTGCAAACGTAGCCGTCCTGGCCGGCGCAAACTATTGCCGAGACCGGCGGGTGTCGGTTCCGACATCAGCGAGATTCCAGTCCTTCCAGCCCGGAGAATCCAATCACGGCCGAGGATGCCCCGTTTTTGGACCACACGACCCTATGGCTGGCTGCAAGTGCAGCCCAGAAATCCGCAATCTTGGTGGATGGGTTCGAGAGCAGAAATCATTTGAATCCGCGCATAATCCAACTTTCCTTGCGATGCCTCGCCAAGAAGGTCCGACCACATCATGAACTCTTCGTCGCCCAAGGCGGAACCTTGAGAAAAAAGCCGACTTTCTGCTTCGGCAAGCACACAATTTGCCTCGCATGGCGAGACGCAGCCGGAGATGATTTTGACCCGCGCAATCTTAAGTCTTTCATTGATTTCAGGCGGCAGCAGGATGCCTTTCTTGTGCATCGCCAGGCTCATTGCCGTCAGGACCGCCCATCTCCCACCGAGTCTCCTGAGTATCTCGAACTCCATCGGACTCGCGTCCTTTGCATGGCTCATAACACGACCTCCGGATACCAAGTGCAGGGGGGATGTAAAGAGTAGAACACGTGACCGACCTATTCCCCTTTTTGCAGCGAGCCTGGAACTGCCCCAGGCTCCCACTGCCAATCATATTATCGCGCCTGCCAACCATGCCTAGCCCCCCCGCCGGATTGCCACGGATTCAGAGCCATGACCGCCGCCTCCACTGCAAATCGCACGCCATGCACCAGTCAGGGGGCAGATGCCGGTTTGCAGGCGGCTCAATGACCTTGCGCGATCTTGGGAGGGACAGCAGGCTGGGATCCATGCCAATCATCCCTACGGGATCAATCGCGTTGCGCCGATCTCCTTGCACTCGGCAAAGAACTCGTCGCCCGACTCCGTGTCGATGTATGACAGGTTCTTGTTGCCGAGGTGAACGAGCGAGGTAAGACGAGAGCCCTGGAGGAGGTTCTTGCTGAAAGTGGCAAAATCCTTCAAATGCATGTAGGTCGCAAGTGACAGGAATGCTAATCTACCGTTCGCACTCAGGAGGCGAAGCCCGGCCTGCTCGGTAAAGACCTTGTCCAAAACAGCAAGCAGCCCATCGTCCTCGCCGGCGCACACTTCCGGCTTCCGCTGGGCCAGGCGGTGAAGTTCCAGCGATCGGCCGTCCTGACGGTCGCCGACCCGGCTAGCGACGACAGCAACCTCGAAGCCACTCGCGCCGCTCTCAAGGACTTGACCGGCACCGTTGCCAGGAACAATGACCAGTTGAAGAAGGACGTAAGGGCACTCATCGTCAAGAACGCCAGGGCGGCAGGCGGCATATTGGCGACGCCTGTCAGCACGGACTTCCGCAGCGTCTTGGGCGGTGCGTACAGTGCGCCCACCATCGTTTCTGCTCCGTGATTGTCTTGCCGTCCGACCGAATACCGCTGCCCGGCTACGACGTGACCGTGTCTTCTGACGGCTCGTGGCATTCGGGCGTCCAACTTTATCCCACGGAACGTCGCGGCCAAGAGCGACGACTTGCAGTCCTTGTTCGAGTACCTGGTCGAGAGGGGGCGGATCAATAAGGACGCTGTATCATGCAGTTCAGGCCGACAGGCACTGCCGCCAGGTCGGCCCGAGGTGCCGTAAGGCCGCTTCGTCCAAAAATGGACGCCTGGAGGGCCGCGTGGTAAGATAGCCCGAACATGCCGGATCGGTCGTGCGCCCGGCGAGAATGCGGACCCTCGACCACTTTCCCCGGTGGCGCCGGTGGCCGGCCGGGTCCGCCACGAAGGAATGCCCGAACGATATCAGATCATGGCCAAGAAGAAGAAACCGTCAGGCAGGGCCGTGGCGAGCAGGCGAGAGCCCGCGCAACCGAAGCGGGGCGGCTCCCGTCGTCCCTTGCCGCCCAAGGTCTCGCCTCCCGGCGGCACCAGGCTGAGCCGATGGCAGCGGCGTCTTGACCAGCTTCGGGAGTTCAAGAGGCGCATGGGCACTGCGCGGTGCCCCGTAGGCCCCCTGGATCGCTCGGCTCGTGGGTGCATTGGGTGGGCGGGAGGCTGGTCTATCGGGCGGCGGGGTGAGGGAAACGGTGGCGACGGCGGGGATGACTCGTTGCAAAATCGTTATTTGCAACGAGTTCACCTGTCCGGTTCCCGAACGACGGTCTGCCGCTTGTCTAAATTGTCGAGAAAGTCGGGGCCTCGTAGCCGTGCCGCCCGCCGCGACTTCGGTTCGTTCCGGCTGCGTTCTACGAAAGCGTACAGCTCCTTTTCGGCGATTCGGTAGCGGTTTTCCTTCCCCGTCCCCCCCACGTTAACGGCGGTCAAATGGCCGTAGGCGATGAGCTGCCGGACGTGGTCCTCCGTGACCCCGAGGTATTCCGCCACGTCGCTGATCTTCAGCCGCCTGCGCCCCCCTCCTCCAGCTTCAGCGGCGCAAAGAAGTCGATGACCTTCCGTGGCCTGGGCCGACGCCCGCGGGCGAGCGGCGGGGGCACGTAGACCCGCCTCCGCTCCAGGAACTGGCGCAACGCGTCTTCCGGGATGCGGAGCCTCCTTTTCTTCCCTCTCCTCAGACTGACGTCAACGGCGTCCAGTTCGCCCGAGTCCACGAAGCTCGTGACGACGCGGATTCCGACCCGCAACATTTCGGCGACCTGCTTCACGGAGTACATCATGATCGCGACCTTCGCCGGACGCGGCATTCGGCCAGCCGGCTCGTCCCGGTTCTAATGCGCCGCAGGCAGCTCCGCTGTACGCCAGCGTCGCAGGGCCGTGATTATACGCGATCCACGACAACCAGTTGGCAGTCGCCCGGGCGCACCGGAAACGGCCCTGAAAGGATATGTCTCACCGCTCATGGGCGGAGGCCCCCTTTCCCCGCCTTGGACACCGCCAGGGTGACCTACTGGCCGGTCTCAGGGCGCATCCTGCTCGGCAAATCTGCCATGATACCGCGCATGACCGTCGCATCTCTCGAAGACGAACTGGCATATCCGGGTGCCTGGATACAGGGCCAGCGGTGCATGTCCGAGGTTCACGATCTCCAGGACCTGGTGGTTCGAGATGCCCGGGTGCATGAAGCCTGCGGTGACATGGACGGCAAGGCCGAATCGCGCGAACCTGCTTCGGCCTTCGAGACGGCCGGAGATGCTGTCAGCCAGCGTGACCTTCTCCCGCGTGATCCCGAGTATCATCTCGCCCGGCTTGATCACCACGAAACCTCCGTCTTCCACGTGGACGCTGGTCGTGATGTCCTCGAACCGCGAGTCGTTCCTGACGTGGTAGACCTCGGACTTCTTCTCGAACACCCTGAAGTCGTTCCCGAGCGTAAGATCAATGGACCCGGGGCCGACCTGCGACCTGTCGAGCGGCTCGACCCTGATCAGTCCGTCCTCCAATGCCTTCTCGATCTCGGCTCCGATCAGGATACCCATGTCAGGAAGCCCACTCCAGGTTCAACTTGTTTCAACGGGCTTGAGTTACGGCACCAATCGCGTGGCCTTCAAGCCGGAAGACGCTGCTCCTCGCTTCAGCAATAGCCGACTGTGGTACGATTATCGTGCTGCCGAGCGTCGCCGTCAAGTTTTCCCGAAAGCGGTGCTGGCCGCATCCCGGCCGATACGGCAAGTTGACTCCAGCCGCGTCGGGCGAGTCCGGAGCCTTCGGAGGACGTGCTAGGGGCGCTGGTGGCAGCAGGGCACGTGAAGGTGTCGCCGGTAGTTGGGGAGAGGACGTATTGGACGGCGATGTGAACCGGACGGTGGGCTTGTATTGACAGCAGCCGGACCGCTAGTTGATCTTCAACAGCTCCACCTCAAACTTGAGCGTGGCGTTGGGCGGAATGACACCACCGGCCCCCTGAACGCCGTATCCCAGGTCTGGCGGAATGGTAAGCTTGCGTTTCCCGCCGACCTTCATCCCTGCGACCCCCTGGTCCCAGCCGGGAATGACGTCACCGGCGCCAAGCGAGAATGAGAACGGCTGGTTCTTGTCTTTGGAGGAGTCAAACTTCGTACCATCAAGGAGCCAACCCGTGTAATGAACGGTCACGCGGTCACCACTCTTGGCGGAAGGACCCTCGCCGACGACCTCATCAATGACTGTAAGCCCGGCAGTCTTCCCTGCGTTGTCTTTCGAGGCGGCCGGTGTCGCCTCCTGAGAATCGCGCGGCTGCGACGGTTGCGCAGCAGGCTGGGCTCCCGAGGGTGTCAATTCATGCGAAGGAACTCCTGGCTGCGTGCTGCATCCGCTTAACCCGATCGCGGTGAACAGGTCGAGCACAATTACCAAGAGCAGAGACGATCGTTTTGACACATCAACCTCCGAAAAGCAAGTGACTTCATGGGGAAATTCCAGATTGCATGCAGGCCGACAAGCGGTAGGCCCAGCTAATGCCAACCTCTCATTGTAGGACCGCTGAATACCATGTCAAGAATCCTTGGCTTCGCCATCGCCCGGTCCGGGGCGGCGGGGGCGTCTGTCGACGGTCTCCGCAGGCTTCTCGGTATCTCTCCGCAGGTTTTGGAGGACCTGCTGAGGGCACGGGTGACGGCGGGGCAGGTCAGCGTCGTTTCGGTCGGCGGTCGGAGAGTGTACAGGGCGACGGGTTGAGTAGTTTTTCGTGCTATAATGGCTGCGGTCGCGGCACTGGCACGTGAGCGACGGTTGTTCAGGTGTTTCGTGAAGGAGCCATGATGAGCGCCAAGCGAATCCTGGTGCTGGGGGGCGGTTTCGCCGGACTCTGGAGCGCGGTGGGCGCGGCCCGCAAGCTCGACGAGCTGGGACAGGGGCCGGATGCCGTGGACGTCACCCTGGTGAACCGCGATGCCTACCACAGCATCCGCGTACGCAACTACGAGCCCGACCTGACGTCAGTCCGGGTTCCCCTGGACGACGTCCTCGGACCCGTGGGAGTCCATCGCGTCGAAGGGGAAGTCGCCGGCATCGATGTGGCCGGGATGACCGTGAGCGTGGAAGCGGCGAGCGGACGACAAACCCTCCCCTATGACCGCCTCGTCCTGGCACTCGGCAGCCGGCTCCTCCGGCCCGACGTCGCCGGACTGGGCGAACATGCCTTCGACGTGGACACCTATGACGGTGCGGCCAAGCTCGATCGCCATCTTCGGTCGCTGCCGACCCGGCCCGAGTCGCCGGGACGGTTTACGGTCATCGTGGTGGGAGCCGGGTTGACCGGGATCGAGGCGGCAACCGAAATGCCGGGCCGACTGCGTTCGGTCTTGGCCCGGGCCGGCATGACGCGACCGTGCCGCGTCATCCTGGCCGACCACAGCCCGCTCGTCGGCTCGGCCATGGGGGAATCCGCCCGGCCGGTCATCGAAGAGGCCCTGGCCGCCCTGGGGGTCGAGACGCGGTTGGGGATCGACGTCGTCTCCGATCGACCCGGCCGGCCTCACCCTGGCGTCCGGCGAGGTCGTTCCCGCAGCGACGGTCGTCTGGTGCGCGGGCATGCGGGCCAACCCGCTCACCGGGCTGTTCCCCGTCGAGCGCGACCGATTCGGCCGGCTCGCGGTGGACGAGTTCATGCGGGTCAGGGCGGTGCCCGGAGTGTTCGCGGCCGGCGACGTGGCCTGGGCCATGATGGACGACTGCCACGTCTCGGTCATGTCCTGCCAGCACGGCCGTCCGACGGGACGCTTTGCGGGGCACAACGTCGTCTGCGACCTGTTTGGCCTGCCCATGCTTCCTTTGCGTATCCCCTGGTACGTGACCGTGCTGGATCTGGGCGCCTGGGGGGCCGTCTATACCGAAGGATGGGACAGGCATGTCGTACGAAAGGGCGCAGCGGCGAAGAGGACCAAGCAGGTCATCAACTGCGAGCGGATTTATCCGCCGTTGACCCGCGACCGCGCGGCGATCCTCGCCGCCGCAGCGCCTGTGGTCCAAGAGCCCCCTGGAACCCGTCGTTAGGGATGCTCGGCCCGCGGACGATGCCCGAACCCTAGCCGCGCCGCACACGCGTGCCTTGACCCGGACGGCATAATTCAATCGAGAGCTGCTGTCGCCCGCCGCCTTCATCCGAACCAAGGAAAGACCCATGAATACGCTCGGCTATGTCATCGTCTTCGTCAGCGACATGGAGAAATCCGTCGCCTTTTACCGCGATGTCCTCGGCTTCCCGGTCAGGCACCAGTCCCGCAAATGGACGGAGTTGGACACGGGCGGAACGACCCTCGCCCTCCACCTGGCGGAGGCCAGCCAGCATCCTCACGCCCACGCGACGATGCCCGCGGGCCACTGCCACGTCGGGCTGACCGTCCCGGACCTCGATGCCTTCCATGCCAAGATGGTCGAAAAAGGGGTGACGTGCGTGCAGCCGCCGAAGAAGCAGGACTGGGGGACCCTTGCGGTCTACGCCGATCCCGATGGGATGCCGGTTTCGGCGTCGGAGGAGGGTTGACGCCGAAAGGCGACATAGGAATTCGCATGGACCGCCAGTTCTTCGCGGAAATGTACGAGAGCCAAGCCCCGTGGGACACTGGACGGCCTCAGCCTGCGATCGTCAGGTTGGCCGAGGCGGGCCAAATTCGCGGTAGCGTTCTCGACGTGGGATGCGGTACGGGCGAGAACGTCTTGTACCTGGCGGTCACGGGCCACGAGACCTGGGGGCTCGACTTCGTGCCTGCCGCTATCGAGCGAGCCGAGGCCAAGGCCGCCCAGCGAGGGATTGCCGCCCGTTTCCTCGTTGCGAATGCCTTGGAGTTGGACAAGCTTGGAAGGCAGTTCGACACCGTGATCGACTGCGGGCTGTTCCACACCTTCGACGACGAGGAGCGTCCCGTGTTCGTCCGGGGGCTCGCGGACGTCCTTCCGTCCGGCGGATTGTTGCACGTCCTCTGCTTCTCCGACGAGGAGCCGGGGACCGAAGGGCCGAGACGGGTTTCCCGGCAGGAGATCCGGGACGCCTTCAGGGATGGATGGAAGGTCCAGGGGATCGAGCGGACCAGTTTCGAGTCGGTCGAGCGGCCGGGCGGGATGGCCGTCAGCCCCGGCGGCCCGAAGGCATGGCTGGCCACGATGGAACGGACGTGAAACGTCCCCCATGTCCGAGCCTGCGGGCAGCCGCGAACTTCGACGTGACCGCCGATTCCCGACGAAGGGCCAGCCCTTGCGGACCTTGACGCCTTCCATGCTCAGATGGTCGGCAAGGGCGTAAAGTGCATCCGGCAGCCGAAGTAGGAACACTTCGGGACTTCGACGTCGGCATCCGTCCTTGCTTCCCAAGGCGGTCGTCAACGGCGTTCCAACCGCGCCATTCAGTCCCGTCGCCAAAGTCTACGTCCGCTTACCCCCGGAACAGGACCTTCAAGCTGGTATGGCACGACCGAATGTGAGGACACCACGGTGAACGAAACGCATGGGCTTTCCGGAATACGAGCGGCGGGGCATAGGATCCCGTCGATAAGAAGCGTGGGCATCGACCCAGGAAAGAAGAGACTACCATGCCATTCGGGATTCCATCGGCTGCGTTGCTGCGTGACACTTTTCGGCGTGCCGTCAAGCAAGCTTTGGAGAAGTGCGAGGAAACTCACCCTACTCATTATCGGACTCGTTGTCGCTTTCTGGCGAGCGCCCCGTGGATCGAAATCGGGCCGAACGTCCAAGCCATCCAGGTGGACGAAGCGGAGTTCCTGATTCGAGGTTCTTGGCAATACACCATCGATCTCGACACCAGGGGCCAGTTCGAGATTGCCCAGGCCCAGGTACGTGAGATCGCTTCACTCTTGACGTTCGGCGGTTCCGCACGGGGAACCCGTGAAGGGGACGTTCGATTTTCCGCCGAGCGAAACCTCGGCAAGCGGGGAGAGAGTAACCTGTTGGTTCAGGGGGTTTGCGCGGTCAAGTGCAATGCCCCTGCCTGAGCACTCCTTGCTTGGTGAACTGACCTCGGGCCATGTTGCCGCCGAGACTATGATCAGCTCCGCAGATCGATCCCCCATTCTCCCTTCACGAGGTCAGGCACAACCTCGAATGCGGCCCGCCCGTCGGCCCACTTGAGCGTCTCGGGAGAAGATAACGGGCCGCCGTTGTTCTCTCGGAACGCTCCGCCTACCACCCTTCGCCATAGGTCGTTCACTTCAATATCCCTGCCCGGGCAACCAGGGGACCTTGCCTTTTCTTCCAAACCGACTCTAATAGCCACGTCCCCTGTTGCGGACAGACAAACTGTCGTTTCCATTACCGATGAGGAGAAGAAGTGCCATGGCCAAAGCCGCCCCCGCCGCCAAGAAGCCCCTGACCAAGACCGAACTGATGTCCAACATCGCCGCCGCCACCGACGTGCCCAAGAAGCAGGTCGCTGCCGTGCTGGAGGCCCTGGCCGCCGAAATCAAGAAGAGCCTCGGCAGCAAGGGCGCCGGCGTGGTCACGATCCCGGGCCTGGTGAAGATCGAGAAGAAGAACGTTCCTGCCCGTAAGGCGCAGAAGGGCGTGCCGAACCCGTTCAAGCCCGGCGAGTTGATGGACCGTCCCGCCAAGCCCGCCTACAACAAGGTCAAGGTGCGGGCATTGAAGCTGCTCAAGGACATGGCGAAGTAGTGGCGGAACCTGCTGGCGTGGACAAGGCAGAGTCGCAGGATGTCGCACTGCCTACCAGCCCTACGGAAGACAGCCGCTTCCGTAGGGCTTTGTCATTGCGCCCCGCCGAGAAGGACCACCACGGACGCGGCGAACCATTGCCCTCCAGCCCATCTCCTCTCTATTTCTCGTTTCCACTGGCTGGCGGGCCGCCGCCAGGCTTGGCCGGGAGCACCTGAAGTGTCTCGATTCGATGCCGCTCGACATCGGTGTGGAACCTGATGGTCACCCTGTCGCCCTTTTTCAGGGCCTTCAGCCTGGCCACCATGTTCCCGGGCGGCCAACTGATCGCGTAGCCGTCCAGCGGCCCGTTCTTGGGTTTCACCGCAACCCAGAAATCGTTGCTGAAGCGGACCTCGCCGGTCACCGTCCCCTTCAGCGGCGTCTTGGCTCTCTGCATCGAGAGCACCTTGTTGCCGTCATCGCCCTTGACATAGGTGAATCGCACGCGATCGGGGACGAAGACGCCCTTGCCCTTGGGCGGGAAGGCGAACGTGCTCTTGTCGAAGCCTTCCGCGAGCGCGAACTTGGCGGGGGCATCTTCGCCATCGACCCAGATCATGGCGATATTCGCCTTGTTGTCCGTCAGGACGCCCACGGCGGCGATGGGTTTGCCCGGCTTGGCATCCTTGGGACCGTCAGCCGCGATCGCGCCGCCGGCCAACAACGCCGTCGCCATAACGATTGCCGCCTTTCGCATCGTTGTCTCTCCTTGCGTGTCGAACGTGTTGGGTCGGAAAGGGAGCCGCAGTGGCGGCCACTCCCCCGACATTATATGCTGGGAGCGGATGATTCGGCAAACCGATGCGAAGGAGGCCACGAAGAAGCCCCAAGCCGTCAGGCCGTCGGCGTAGGGGCATTGGCTTCCGTAGTTGCCTTGGACCAGAATTGAGGAATCCTGACTTCTTTACCGCTTCTGGGACAAGGGATTCGCCAAGGCGTGCGCCAGCCGCCATCCGCAGCCCATCATCACGATCTGTGAAATGCCGAACCACGCCAGGATGACGGTAACCACCACCGCCGCAACCAGAGTCCACCAGCGGAATCTCTGACTGAGGTCGGCGCACGATGCCCTGGTCGTCGCCACCCTCGCATCCAGTTTCTCGATTCGAGCGCACATGCTCGCCAACTTCCCGTCCAGGTCGGCCACACGGGCGACGATCCCCACGGCGGCTTTGCGGGCGAGTTTTCCCTTGTCCCGAAGTTCGATGAGTTCCACGCGTATGGCTTGGAGCTTGGCAATGGCGTCGGTCAGGGCGTCCGCGCATGCCTGGACCTGGTGGGCTACTGTCAATCCTGCGGATTCCTGATGCGAGGCGGCATATTCCGAGGACACCACGGCTTCGGACACCCTACTGACGCCGCCGGCAATCGCGTGGCTGGAATCCAGCCAAGATTCCGCCGACCTTAGCTCCTGATAGACCTCTTCCAAGGTTTGCAGCAACGGCTCGCACTCTCTTCTTGCGTTTGCCTCCGCGCTCCTCAACCGCTCTGCGATCCTCGACATTTCGCTGACCCGACGGCGGCTCCTTTCCAACACCTGCTTCACGCGATCAAGTTTGATGTCCACGAAGCCGAGCGCTTCGTCGGCGGTTCCAAACACGGCAGCGCCTACGGGGTCCACACGACTCTTGCCCACCCAGACACCGACGATCCCTCCGATGCACAGGAACAGGCCGAGGACCGCCAGTAGAAGAGTTCCATGCCCAGCCAAGCGTCGAACAATGTTCATACGATCCTCCAAGGGCGCGAGGACGGGTTACGTTGATGGAAATCGATCTCTGAAGGTCGGTGCCGAGCCGAAATAGAAACGGGTATCCGCCGTCACGTCAAGTCATGACGCGACTGGCGGTGCCTGCGAAAGAATGACGTGCCGCTCGCCTTGAACGACGCCATGGCATCGGCAGCGTCCGCATGGATGTCGAACACCTTGTCAAGGCCGGTGATCTTGAACACTTGGCCGATGTCGGGGCTGATGTTGCACAGCTTCAGTGAGATCTTGAATTCCGTGCACTTCTTCTTCACCCGAATCAGCACGCCCAACGCCGCCGAGGACATGAACCCCACGTGACCAAAGTGCAACAACACGTTGCTCTCTTCGGTCTTGTCCAACAGTTCCACGATCTCTCGATAGCACTGCTCGATGACCGCTCCGTCCACGAACCGTGCTACGTCCACGAAAATGACGCGGATCTCGTCCTTAACTTCGCTCTTGACTATTGCCATGGCTCGCTCCCTTCGAATCAAGTTGGGGCCAACGATGCGCCGGCCTGGAATTATCACCAGTATACCAGTGCTTTCAGACTTTCGCTATTCGTACAACACCAAGCTGTTGAACCACTTGGTGGGCGGCAATCGGTCCATCACCAGACCGTTTGGCGGCGAGTCGCAAACACATTCGACAAAGTCGTCGATCTTCCACATGTGGCGCAGTTCGGTGTTGAAAACTCTGCGGATCATGGACCGACCGCACTTTGACGCCGCTCGCCGTTTTCTGCTGGAATCCTTGGCCTAGGGGACTGAGACGGCCAGAATCGATAGGTCGTCGCTGAGGCGCTCTTCGCCTCGCCAGGCAAGGACCTTCTGGACCAGGGATTCGACGGTTTCTTGCAAGCCGAGTGCCTGGCCTTCGGCGATAGCGCTAAGCAACCGCTCATTGCCGAACTCCTCATCCTGGGCATTCACCTCCTCGGTCACGCCGTCCGAATGGAGATACAAGCGATCGCCACGCTGCAAATCGATTACCGACTCGTCATATTCTGCCTCATCGATCATGCCGATAGCGAAGCCCATCACGTCGAGGCGTTTGGGGGGACTTCCCTGGCGGACCAAGATTGGTGCGGGATGCCCGGCAACCGTGAAGCGAAACCGATGGGTACGAACGTCCAAGAGTCCGTAGATCATCGTAAAATAGTGATCTCCGTTCGACTCCATCGGGTAGAGTGAGTTCAGCCTGGAGGCCACCAGTACCGGGTCCACGGCATCGGGGCTCGTACCGGGACCGGCCACGAGGGAAGGCGCGCTCTCCCGCGCGGATGCAGGCTCCGAGTGGCCGTCACCGAAAGCAGGGCGGCCGGCACGCCGTGCCCGCTGACGTCCAGCAGGTAAAGGGCGATCAGGTCATCGTTGATCCGGACGATGTTGAGGGCGTCTCCGGCCAACTCGTCACAAGGCCTGTACGTCCAGGCGAAGTTCAACCCCTGGATCTCAGGAAAGCCTTCGGGCAGGAGCATCCGTTGTACACGGGCGGCTGCATCCAGGTCTCGCTTCATGCGCTGATTCGCACGGAAGAGATCCTCGTTCTGCCGCTCGATCTTCGCGAAGGCTTCCTGCAACTGCTGCGTCATGCTGTTGAATGCCTTGGAGAAGTCTCCCATGAAATCGACGCGCTGGCTCAGGTCACCCCCAGCGATCTGCTGGGTCTTCCAGGTCAGGTGGCGCAGATTCGCGTGGAGGTTCTTGAACGATTGAAGGACATGCATCCTGCCGACGGGGACATTGAGGTCGAGGTCGCCACGTGACACGGCGGAGATCGCGGCGGCCAGAGCCTGATACTCTGCGACGAATCGGTTCGCGTACTCGACGACCTGCCTGACCTCGTTGTCCGGATAGTCCTTCGGCAAGTCCAGCGGCGGAGGCAACTCGCCCTTCAGAACGCGGTGGAACAGCGCCGTGATCCTGTCAATGTCCTCTTCCCGTACTTCAAGCATGCGATTGCCTTTAAGAAATAGGCTTCACATCGAAACGGCATACTCTGTCACCCGAACACCAGCAGTCCACCTCCTTGACCAGGAATTGCTTGCCGGTGTGGGCGGAAAGAAGGCCGCTGATGAACCCTTCGTCATAAGTGCAGATCTGCTCGCCGCAGGCGGGCAGGCCGGAACAATCGAGATCCTCGGCGACCGTCAAGGTGAAGGCCAGAGTCTCCAAATCCCCTTTCTCGACCCGCAGGATGCCAATGCCCAAATTCTTCAGCACCTCCTGGAGTTCGGCAACAAAGTCGCCGAAGGACTCTCGCTTCGTGATGAGGTTCTCGTAGAAATGCCTTCCGGCAGTCTCGCCGGCGGCATAGAAAACTTTGTCCGCCGCCTCCACGCCATACTGCCTGATGAGCACATCCCGAAGCGTGAACTGCATCAGCCGGTAGACGGCAACGTCTGTCTTAAACCCAAGATTTGGCCGGCCTACGTCGATTTGCCCAAGCATGGTCCACTGAAAAGCAGATTCCTCACGTTCTTCCTTAAACATTGGCCATTGATCCTTTCTTTCTTCAAGGCTTTCCGCCTGTTACTGCCACGGTCTTCGTCGTCTGGACCACGATTGCACCCCATCACCACGTCCCGTGCGGGGGGGGGTGCCTGGTTTCTATTACTTGTCTCAGGGTATCACATCGAAATCCCGGTTTGTAGTCAGGCAGGTGGCTGCAACCCACTTATTTGGTGCGAGTCCAAAGCTACAATATATACGAGCAACCAGACAAACAACGCTTCGCGGATCACAAGCCACAGTACCCGCTGATTGGGTGGGAGGGTCAAGATGAACCAGGAACAGTCAAGGCTGAAAGCAGCGCGAGAACAAGGCGTTGCGTGGAAGAAATGGGGGCCCTACCTGAGCGAACGCCAGTGGGGCACCGTGCGCGAGGACTATAGCGAAAACGGTGACGCCTGGAATTTTTTCAGCCACGATCACGCCCGCTCGCGCGCCTACCGCTGGGGCGAGGACGGCATCGCCGGCCTTTCCGACGACCAACAGCACCTCTGCTTCGCGCTGGCCCTGTGGAACGGCAAGGACCCCATTCTCAAGGAACGGCTCTTCGGATTGACCAACAGCGAGGGCAACCATGGCGAAGATGTGAAGGAGTACTACTTCTACCTCGACAGCACGCCGACGCACTCGTACATGAAGTATCTCTACAAGTACCCCCAGGCGGCCTATCCCTACGCCGACCTGCTGGAGACGAACCGCCGGCGCAACCGCAACGACATGGAGTATGAACTCCTCGACACCGGCGTCTTCAAGGACGACCGATACTTCGACGTATTCGTGGAGTACGCCAAAGCCGGTCCGGAAGATATCCTGGTGCGGATCACGGCGGCCAACCGGGGACCGGACGCGGCCGAGCTGCATCTTCTGCCCATGCTCTGGTTCCGCAACGACTGGTCGTCGTGGATTGCCGAATCCAACCGAGCCGCCGAGAAACCACACCTCAGGCAGATCGAGACACCATCAGGCGCCATCGCGGTCGCGGCAACGCATCCCGTGCTCGGCGAATTCACCCTTTCCTGCGAAGGCGAGGTGCCGCTGCTCTTCACCGAGAACGAAACAAACCACCAGCGGCTCTTCCCCGGGCAAAAGAACGAGAGCCCCTACGTCAAGGACGGCATCAACGACTGCGTGGTGCAGGGCAACGAAGGCGCCGTGAACCCCGGCAAGCAGGGCACCAAGGTCGCGGCCCAGTACCAGGTCAGCGTCGGCGCCGGTCAGACCACAGTGATTCGCCTGCGGCTCTCCAGGCCTTCTCCGGACCAGAAGGGCAATCCCTTCGGGAAGCAATTTGATGAAGTCTTCGCGGACAGGCTTCGTGAGGCCGATGAGTTCTACAAGTCGGTCACGCCGCGATCGGTGAGTACAGACGCGGCCAACGTGATGCGCCAGGCGCTGGCCGGCATGCTCTGGACCAAGCAATTCTTCTTCTTCGACGGTGACAACTGGCTGGACGAGCACCGTTCCAATCCCCTGCATTCCGGATATCGCAACGCCCGGAACTCGGAGTGGTTCCACATGTTGAACAAGGACATCATTCTCGATGCCCGACAAGTGGGAGTACCCCTGGTACGCCGCCTGGGACTTGGCCTTCCACACGCTGCCGCTGGCGATCGTGGACCCGGACTTCGCCAAGCAGCAGATGGAACTGATGTTGAAGGGGGTTTACCTGCATCCCAGCGGCCAGATCCCCGCCTACGAGTGGAATTTCAGCGACGTGAACCCACCGGTCCATGCCTGGGCGACCCTCTTCCTCCATCGCACCGAGGAGGCCCTGCGCGGCCAAGCCGATGTCGATTTCCTCAAGTCGGCCTTCAATAAGTTGCTGCTGAACTTCACCTGGTGGGCGAACCGCAAGGACCGCTTCGGCAAGAACGTGTTCGAGGGCGGCTTCCTCGGATTGGACAACATCGGCGTTTTCGACCGCAGCGCGCCGTTGCCTACCGGGGGCCGCCTGGAGCAGGCGGACGGCACGGCATGGATGGCGCTGTTCAGCCAGAACATGGGCGAACTCGCCATTGAACTCGCCTCCCACGACCGCACCTACGAGGACATGGTCACCAAGTTCGTCGAGCACTTCGTGTACATCGCCGCGGCCATGAACCAACCTGGGGCCAGCGGTATGTGGGACGAAGAGGACGGCTTCTACTACGACCTGCTGGTGCTCCCCGATGGCAGCACCACGCGGCTCAAGGTTCGCTCGATGGTGGGGCTCCTGCCCCTCTGCGCCACCACAATCATGGAAAAGTGGCAGCGGGAGCGAATTCCGCGGGCGATGGCTGAGATGTACGATCGCTTGCGCCGAATGCCCGAGCTCCTGAACTCCATCCATCCCACGGGCCCGGGACACCTGGGCGTGGCCGAGCGGGGGATTCTGGCCCTGGTCAACCCGGAGCGGCTCCGCCGGATCCTCTCGAAGATGCTCGACGAGAACGAATTCCTCTGCCCCTATGGCATCCGCTCGCTTTCGAAGTTCCACCAGCAGCATCCCTACGTCTTCCACGCGCAAGGCCAGGAGTACCGGGTGGACTACCTGCCGGCCGAGTCGAACACCGGCATGTTCGGCGGCAATTCCAACTGGCGCGGCCCGGTCTGGATGCCGGTGAACGCCATGATTATCCGGGCCCTTTTGCAGTTCTACCTCTACTACGGCGACAACTTCAAGATTGAATGCCCCACGGGCTCAGGCCGGATGATGAACCTCTTCGAGGTGGCCAAAGAGATCGCGGATCGGCTTACCCGCATCTTCCTGCGCGACGAGCAAGGCCGGCGTCCGGTTTACGGCGGCACGGAAAAATTTCAATCCGATCCCCACTGGCGCGACCACATCCTGTTCTATGAATACTTCCATGGCGACAACGGCGCCGGGCTCGGCGCAAGCCATCAAACCGGCTGGACCGGCGTTGTGGCCAAATGCATTCAGCTTTTCGGCTACCTGGACCCCGAGCGGGCCCTGGCGGTGGGCAAGGGGGCCGCGTTTGAAGGGGGCCGCAGACGCCCGGGAGCAGTGACATGAAAGCATGGGCCAAGAATCCCGTCATCTACGAGATCAACACCTGGGTCTGGCTGCGTGAACTCGGCCAGAAGCACCAGAGGCCGATGAATCTTGCCGCGGTGCCGCCAGAGGTGTGGGATGAGATTGCCTCCCTTGGCTTCGATGCCGTGTGGCTGATGGGCGTCTGGGAGCGGAGCCCGGCCGGGATTGAAATCGCCCTGCGGAACAAGGGCCTCCTGGAGGATTTCCGCCGGGCCCTTCCCGACTTTTCGGCAGAGGACAATGTCGGCTCGCCGTATTGCGTGCGTCGTTACGTCGTGGACGAGCGCCTCGGTGGTCCCGCGGGGCTGGCGGCAGCCCGCAAAATGCTTTCAGAGCGAGGCATCCGGCTAATCCTCGATTTTGTGCCCAACCACGTGGCCCCCGACCATCCCTGGGCCTCGACGCATCCCGAGTATTTCATTCAGGGAGACGACGAGGACCTGCGCAAAGACCCCGCCTCGTTTATTGCTGCCGGAGGAAGGGTTCTTGCCTGTGGCCGGGACCCGTACTTTCCAGCCTGGCCCGACGTGCTCCAACTCAACGCCTTCAGCCCGGGGCTGCGGGTCGCAATCGCTGAGACGGTGCTGCAGATCGCCGAGCAATGCGACGGTGTGCGATGCGACATGGCCATGCTGATGATGAGCGACGTCTTCGAGCGTACCTGGGGGGCCCGGGCCGGCAACAAGCCCACCGAGGACTATTGGCCGTCTCTTATCCCGGCGGTGCGGTCGCGCCACCCGGAGTTCCGGTTCATGGCCGAAGCGTATTGGGACCTGGAATGGGCGCTTCAGCAACAGGGCTTTGACTTCTGTTACGACAAAAAACTCTACGATCGCATGGAGCACGGGGACGCCGAGAGCGTGCGACTGCACCTCTGCGCGGACCTTTTCTACCAGGAACGGCTCGTTCGCTTCCTGGAGAACCACGATGAGCCCCGGGCGGCGGCGACTTTTTCCGCAGAGAAGGCCCGGGCAGTTGCCGTGTTGGTCCTCACCCTCCCCGGCGCAAAGCTCCTTCACGAAGGGCAGTTCGAGGGCCGCAGGATACGGCTCCCGGTCTTCCTCAGCCGCCGCCCCGACGAGTCGCCGGATCAGGATCTAGAAGCGTTCTACCAGCGTCTGCTCGCGGAGACGGCACAGGACGTGTTCCGGAACGGCCGGTGGAGGCTCTGCGATCGCAGCGGCTGGCCGGACAACCCGAGCCACCTGAACATCGTGGCCTGGTGCTGGGAGCTGCGGGACGAGCGTTATCTCGTCGCGGTCAACTTCTCGGACACCCCTTCCCAAGCGGTCATCCGGATGCCCTGGGAGGATCTGCCGGGGAGGGCTTGGCGGTTTTCAGAGCTGCTGTCCGTGGAATCCTACGAACGTCGTGGCGACCAGATGGCCGAGTTAGGGCTCTTTGTGTCCCTGGGGCCGTGGCGATGGCACCTCTTCCGGCTAGAGCCGGTCTCCTGAGCGGCGGGACGGCACCGTTGCCTTAGCGCTTTGACGCTTGGGTCACTTTCAAACCTACCAATCCGGCTACCAGAACTGCCAGGTAAACTTGGCCAGTCACGGCCTCCATCCACGCGAGCGTTCGGGCCAACACCGTGGTAGGCGTAACATCACCGTATCCCAGCGTGGTCAGGGTAATGAAGCTGTAGTAGTTGAAGATTCCGTGGCGCGATAGAGCCGTTGCAGAAACGGCGCCTTGCACGTCTGGCATGCGAAACGACCCTGGGAAAAACGTCTCCACAGCGGAGTACAGAAAGCTCCAAATGATACCCAAGAGCAGGTAGCCACACACAGCTCCCCAAATCGCGTCGCCCGACACCTCACATACCAAGATTGTGCGCAGAATTTCGTACAAGGCGAATCCAAAGACGGAGACTGCCAGCAGGTGTGCTGTCACCAGGATCAGTTGGCCTGCCGAACCGCTCCACCAACGGCTCACCCAAATAGCAAGAAATGCGGTCAAGCCGAGCAAGATCGCGATCTGTCGATGCTCCTTCTTCTCGAACAACAACAGCAGCACGGTGACGATGAGCACAGAGAAAACAAAGTCGAATGAGCCTTGTTCGTCGACGAGCCCCGAGGTGAGAGGCTGGGCTACAGCAAGCAAGAACGAGGCCAGGAGCACAGCGGCGAATCGCCATTGGTGATCGATGGTCAAGATTGACTCCTTGAGACACGATAGAACAAGGCATACAGCACCGGAACCACAACCATGGTCAGGACGGTCCCTAAAGCCAGGCCAAACATGATCGTCACTGCCATGGACACCCAGAATACGTCCTGGAGTAACGGCAACATTCCGAAGACGGTGGTTGCCGCGGCATTGACCACCGGACGCAGCCGGGAGACGGCCGCCCCGACCACCGCATCATACGGAATCATTCCTTCGGCCAGATTGACGTTGACCTGGTCCAGGAGCACCACCGCGTTCTTAATCATCATCCCCGAGAGGCTCATCGCGCCCAGCAAGGCGATGAATCCGAAGGGTGCGCGCGTCAACAGCAGCCCCCCGGTGATTCCAATCATCACAAAGGGAATCACCAGCAGAATGATCAACGGCGGACGGTAGGCGTTGAAGAGGACTACGAGGATCAGCACCATGATGACCAGCGAGGGAATCAGCCCCGGGATCAATGCCTGCTGGGACTCCCGCGAACTGCGATCTTCGCCGCTCCACTCCAGCCGGTAACCCGGGGGAAGCGGAATGGATTGGAAATCGCTCTTGATACTTTTCAGCAGCGTCGGAGCGGTCACACCGTTGGGCGAACACTGCACGGTGATCGCTCGGCGGCGGTCCCATCGCCAGATGATCGGATCTTCCCATTCGGTCGTGATGCCATCGACCACTTGCGAGACGGGTACCGTGTTGCTCGACAGTTTGGGAATAATCTGGAGCCCCATCAGACTCGTGGCCGCTAGATCGCGTTCGGCCTTGGGACTTCGCAGCACAATGGGGATGAGATCGTCGCCCTCCCGGTATTGCCCAACGGGAATCCCGTCGGATGAACGTTTCGTGGCGCCGGCCAGATCATCACGTGAGACGCCCGCCCAGCGCCCGCGCTGCTGGTTGTACTGCGGAACGAGCTTACAGACCCGCTGGTAAGCGTTCACGGGACGGCCTGGAACTTATGACCCGTTTCTCGGCCGAGCGGCGTCTCCTGGCCGGGCGACGCGGGCCGAAAAAATCGACCTGTCCCCTTCCTTCACGTAACACCAGCGTCTACGCCACGCAAATCAGAGTGCGCACGTCAATATTAATGATGCGATTTCTCGTCCGCGTCCCTAGAAGATGATTTCGGATTCTGCCCAAGACCGTGAACGTAGGCCCGGTCGGCCTCACTCAGCTTCTCAACGGGAATACTCAGGACCTTGCCATCCTGCCTTCTCAGAAACACGCTACCGTCCTTAAGATCGACGAAATCCGCACTGACGTGCAACTTACCGGTGCTATCAGCCCACTGCCGTGCGGTACTAATATCCGTGCCTCCCGTCGTCCGAAATTGCTGTCTCGGAAGACAAAACCCCGAGAACCGGTCAGGAAGGCAACTTCCCGGAGCAGCCCTCCTCGTCGCCCATCCACCCCGTGAACCTCGCCTGCGACCACGGGTCGGACATCCAGGAAGTGTCCGGCTCGGGCAGTTCCTGAGCCTGCCCCACGGTCAGCCAGCCCCAGGTGGTCTCATTAGACCATCCCCGGGATTGCTAGGGCAACGGGTCCCAGGGGCTGCCGAAAGGGTTCCAGACGGGCAGACCGCTAGGAGAGGTCTTTCCGGCATGCGAGAAACGTGTCCGAAACGGCTGGCCTGCTGCAGGAAGAGGTTCCACAGGGGCGAACGGGCCGCCTCGAACGCCCCACGCCGCCGCCAAGAACCGTTGCCGTCAAACGCTTTGCCCTATGCACTCGGCAAGAACGGGCTACGCCCGTCCCCGAAAAAGCCCCGACACCGGCGCCACTCCCTATCGGGAAGTCCCGGCCCCGCGCCTCCTTGAAAGGAGGGGAAGGTGGTGGGCATGGAGTATCTACGACGCCCGCCTTTGCGTTTTGCGACCGGCAACCCCGGCTGGCGCTCGTCAAGCGGGTCGTCCGGAAGATCAGGCGAGTGGCAGGGGAGTACGCCGCGCCGCTCGGCGATCAGGAGCCGCTGCGGAGGGGCGAGAGGGCGACGGTGGGGAGCAAGGCAGAGGATGGGGGCGTGATTCCAACCGTCGCCGCCGATTTGAAGCATCAACAGCAACAGGTTCCCCGCCATCATTGCGGTATCCCTTTCTCCCTGGTAGGCTGATAGGGGGCTTGGGAGGACGGGTCAATGGCAAATCCACAGCACGCCGAAATCGTTAAGCAGGGTGCGGAGGTGAATCGCGTCATGTTTCAGCATTGCAGGGTGTTTCTGTTGGTCGTTCTCGCCGTCGGATCGGCCTTTGGCCGGGCATCAAGGGGCGACGAAACACGCTCGCCGTGGCCGTCCGCAGATGCGGTGGCCAGGGAACAGGCGAGGCTGGGCCGGGTCTACAACGACGAGATGAGCCGGGCCACCACTCCCGAGCAAAAAACGGCCATCGCCGAAAAGCTGCTCAACGCGGGCGATTTTTTCCATCTGAGCGATGCCGGCCGCGTGGTGTTGCTGAGCTGGGCGCGGGACCGGGCCGTGGACGCCGGCAATGCGGGCGTGGCCATGGCGGTCGTCCGAGTGATCGTCCGCCGTTTTGAGCCCGACGGCCCGACCGATCCCAAAGAGCAAATCCAGCGCGCCAACGCCTTGTGGAAGGAGGCGGAGGCCGCCGCGGCCGGGAAACGATTGGACCTACAGATTCAGGCCGCGGAGTGGTACCTGCGGGCGCAACCGGCGGCCGCCGGGAATGGACGCAAAGCTGGTCGCGGAGCGGCTTGGCATGCTGGCCAAACTGGAGGGGAAACCTAGTCCGCGGCCGGCCAAGGATGCGCTGGCCAAGGCGGAGGCCAAGGTTCGCCAGACGTTCAAGGACGATCTGGCCAGCGCGGCCAAGCCCAAGGCAAAGGCCGCGTTGGCCGAAAAGTTGCTGAAAGCGGCCGAACGTGCCGACAACGATGATGCCGCTCGCCTGGCGCTCTTGACGGTGGCGAGAGACCTGGCGATCCAGGCCGGCGATGCCCACGCGGCCATGAAGGCAGTTCGGGCGATCGTCCGGCATTTCGAGCCCGATGGATTGACCGATGCGAAAGCGCAATTCGAGCGGGCCAATGCGTTGTGGAAAGAGGCGGAGGCCGCCCGGGCCGGAAAGCGCTTGCCGCTGCAACTGGAAGCCCAAGAGTTGTATCTTCGCGCCTGGCCGGAGGCGATCGAGGCCGACGAACTTCTCCTCATTGGGGAGCGGCTGGCCCTGCTGGAAAAGCTCGCAGGCGGCATGCCCTCGGGCTGGGTGAAATTGATCAACCGGACTGCGGGCTTCGAATTCCCCAACGCCTATCTGGACTCGCACCTCAGCGGCTCGTTGTTTCACTTCGAGCCGGCGGGCGAGTACTACACCATCCGGGAGAAGCAGTCGGGAAGGTACTTGGTGGTGCGGGAAACGCGCGGCGGCATACGCCCCGTCTGGCGCCGCCCAACAACAACATCGTCAATTATTCCTGGGACTGGTGCGACGCCAAAGACGCCGGCAAAGCCGCGACACGATGGCAAGTCCGTCGCTCGACCGACGGATTCTGGACCATCGCCGATCCGAAGAGCGGCCATTGCCTGCGGCTGGCCTCCGGCCAGCGCTCTGCGCAGCTCGCCGCGCCGGAGGAAGACGCCCCGGAGCAACAGTGGCGGCTGGAACCAGCGTCCGAATGAGCGGCTGCACGGCATTTGCCGGCTCGCTCGGCAGCCGTCACTGACGCCCGTCACGCCGATCGCCTTGTCGAAGTGCCTATACTCCCGCTCCTCCAACTCCTCGGCAGTCGGGAGTCGAATCTCGTCGTACGCCACGACATCCGCCAGCCGCACAACCTGCTCAAGGGGCAGAAGCCAGCAGTCCTTTCCGCCCCCGAAATGCGCACGACGACCCTAAATACCGCATGAACACGCAAGCCTGTGGAGAGCAGGAGGTCCAGGCGGCAAGATGGGATTCTTCGACAAATTCTCCGAGCCCAAGCCGCCCAGCAAGGACGATTTTGCCCAGATGGTCATGGCGGGCATTCTGGCGCGCGGCGTAACCGCGTGGCTGCCTTGCACCGACGTGATCGCCTTCATGGGCAGCCCGGAGGATAAGTCCCGGTTGGCCGCGCCAGTTTTGAGTAATGCAACAGAACAGGCGATGTTCCATTTTGTTCCACTTGCTGGTTCCCGGTGGAAAGTGGCTGACAGTCAGGGTCAGCCCGGTGCGGGCGGGATTCGCCGGCGGGAAACGACTTTTTCGGACGAGGCCCTACACCCGCTGCCGCCGCCACACGCAACCCAGCAGTCCGACCGCGGCGGCGCCCAGCAGGGCGAAGGTGGAGGGTTCGGGGACCACCGTGAGGTCGATGAAGCCCGGGTCTACTGTTGTGGACAACGAATAGATCCTGTTCGAGGGCGCGGCGGGAAGCACGAAATCGCTGAGCACGGGCGTGCCGAAGTTGCCGCCAATCAGCCGGTAGTCGCCCTCCACCGTCGGATCGACGCCGAAGGTGATGTCGGAGCCGGGCGCGAGGGTCAGGCTATTGGTGATGGTCAGCAGATCGCCGCTGCCGCCGGGCGTGGTCAAATCGAAGTTGAGCGTCAGGTTCGAGGCGGTGGTCAAGCTGCCGATCAGCAACTGTCCAACCGAGCCGATGCCGCCGGGGGCGATCACCGAGGCAAGAGAGCCCGCCTGCACGCCGCCGGAGATCGAGCCGCCGCCGGCGCCGCTGGCCAGGGTGCCGCCGCTCAAGGTGACGTTGCCGCTGCCGGTGGCGGAGCCGTTGCTGCCGTTGGCGGCCACCAGCGTGCCGTCGTCGACGTTCGTGCCGCCGCTGTAGAGGTTCGAGCCGGCCAGGATCAGAACTCCGGCGGCCGTTTTGGTCAGACTGCCGCTGCCGCTGATCGTGCCGGTGAAGCTCTGGGCGTTCGGGTTGGCAAATGTCAGGCAGGCGTTGTTGGTGATACTGCCGGCCACGGAGCCGTTATTGTTCAGTCCGTCGCCCAGTTGCAGCGTGCCGCCGCTGATGGTCGTGCCGCCGCTGTAGGCGCTGCTGGCGGAGAGGATCAACGCGCCGCCGCCGGTTAGGGTCACCGTCATGCCCGGGCGGGCCTCGCTGATCGGCGCGGAATCGATCAAGCTGCTCCCGGTGGCGGCGCTAACGCTCAGGTTGCTCCCGAGAATGATCGGCACAGCGATGGTGTGGCTTCCGCCGCTGTTGCTAATCGCCGCCGAGCCGGCCGTATTCGAAAAGGTCAACGTGCTCGCGCCCGACGGGCTGATCACGTAGCTGGCCCCGCCGCTGGTGTTGAAGCCGAGGCTTGCCAGGCTGAAGCTCACGTCCAGGGTCACTGTGGCCGTGCCGCTGGTCAGGACCGTCCCGAAGACAGCAGTATCCTGAGGGACCCCGGGCACGATGCCACCCATCCAATGGGCGGCCACGCTCCATGTCCCGCCGCCGTTGGTCGTCCATTGCCCATTGATCGGGGACGTCACCAGTCGGATCTCGCCGAGCGTGTAGAGGGTGGACGCGTCCCAAACATAGCGAGTGGGCAGGTCACTGACGATCTGGCCGAACTGTCCGTTGGGGCTGACGCCCGTCCAATTGAACAATTGGAAGGCATCCCCCACCAGGCTGCTTGGCTGGATGCCCGGTCCCACGCCCAGTTCCAGAGTACCGCCAAGCGAGACGGATATGCCCGGAGCGAACGAGATCGTCGAACCCCACGTCGGCCCATCGAACAAGACTTGAAGCGTGCCGCCACTGGCGACGGTCATTGCACTGTTGACGGTGATCGGGATGGGCGTTGGGCCGGAATAGTCGTGTACGACCAACAACGGGTTGGCGGCGTTCAGGTTCAGCCCCTGGATTGTGCCGTCGGCGTCAATCGCGTTGACGAGGCTTGCGCCGTAGCCGTAGAACGTGCCGCCTTGGTTAGGATCGGTTGCACCGCGGAGGTCGGCGCCGTTCAGGTTGGCCCCGGATAGCGTCGCGCCGCTGAAGTATGCGTTCTGGAGGTTGGCGTTGCTGAAGTTGGCGTTGCTCAGCGTCGCGTACCAAAACGTGGCGCCGGCCAGACCCTGTCCGGCAAGGTTCCAGGCGGTCAGGTTGTTGTACCCAAGGCCGATGCCCTGGAGGTTGGAGGCCGAGTAGCTGGCGGTGCTGTAGAGCTGGGAGGAGGTGAGGTTCGTGTTCCCAAAGTCGGCCCCGCCGACTCTGGCACCGGCAAAGTTGGCGTTGGTCAGCGTCGCGGCAAAAAATCGGGCATCGGTCAGGTTCTGTCCGGCGAAGTTCCAGCCCGTCAGGTTGTCGCACTCAAGGCTGATGCCCTGGAGGTTCGCGGCCGGGTAGCTGGCAGTGCTGTAGAGCTGGGACGACGTCAGGGACGTGTAACCAAGGTCGGTCCAGGCCACGGTGGCGCCGGCGAGGTTTGCGTTGGTCAGCGTCGCGAAAAAAAAGCTGGCGTTGGTCAGATCCTGTCCGGCGAAGTTCCAACCACTCAGGTCGCAGAAACCGAGGCTGATGCCGTGCAGGTCCTTCGCCTGATAACTGGCGGTGCTGTAAAGCTGACCGGCGGTAAGGTTCGAGCGGTCAAAAGTCCCTCCCGTAATCGTCGCCCCCGTGAAGTTTGCGCCAGTCAGGGTGCTGAGCAACCAGTCCGTCCCCGTGAGGTTTGCGCCACCGAGGTTGGCGTTGGTCGACGTCGAGCTATAAGCGCAGGCCCCGGTCAGATTCTGTCCAGAAAGGTTCCAGCCGGTCAGGTCGTTGCATTCAAGGCCGATGCCATGGAGGTCCTTGGCCTGGTAGCTTGCGGTGCTGTAGAGCTGGGAGGACGTCAGGGACGTGCCACCAAAGTCCACTCCAGCCACGGTGGCGTTGCTGAAGTCGGCATTCGTTACCGTCGAGCACTCAATGAGGGCACCCGCCAGGTTCTGTCCGGCGAGGTCCCAGCCGCTCAGATCGCTGCCATTAAGCCCGACGCCGTGGAGGTCCTTGGCCTGGTAGCTGGCGGTGCTATAGAGCTGGGACGACGTTAGGGACGTGTAGCCAAAGTCGGCCCCAGCGACGGTGGCGTTGCTGAAGTTGGCGTTGGTCAACGTCGACTGCTCAAGGAAGGCGCCGGCGAGGCTGGCGTTGGTGAGGTTGGCATTTGTGAACGTCGAGAAATAGGCGGAGGCGCCGGTCAGGTTGGCGTTGGTCAGGTCCGCGTTGGTCAGGTCCGCATTGGCCAATGTCGCGCAAACAAGATCGGCGCCAACCAGGTAAGCCGTGGTGAGGCTCAGGCCAGAAAGGTCGGTGTCCGGCACCGCGCTGACGCCGTAGCCGCCGGGGCATAGGGTGGTCGATTGATACACGCCCAGCGCGGGGTCGCCGGGATTCACCCACGCCCACTGATAGATGTCGGCCCACGCCGCCGCCGAAGACAAGAGCAGGAGCAACGCACCAGCAACGCCCATTGCCCTCCCGACAGACGGCCGACGAGCGGAAGAATAACTAGAATGGAGCCTGGTTCCCGACATCGGCGATTCTCCGAACGCAATGTAGACCGCCTCATCTCTCGTAGCCCGGCGGATCGCTGGAAAATTTCCGCCACGCAGCAGTGGGCGGGATGGGCTCCGGCAGCCGAGCCAAGGTCAAGATGAGAGCGCACGCAACAGCCCGGCGGGTTACGGACACCCGCCGCGCCCTCTGTTACGAAACCAAACGCTGCCTCCGGGCAGATTGCCCCGCGTTTTCCAAAGAATCGAGATTACCCCCCAATTTACCAGGGGGCTGCAAGGCTGTCAAGCAACTTGTGCCCAACGGGGGGTATATCACCCTATGCCGACATGATTCGCCGGCAGCGGCGAGGCTGAATTGGCCGCCAACATTCCAAAGCCGAGCCTTGGCCGCCAGCCCGGGCTGCTCGGCCTGGCGAAATGCTTCTGGGACCGTTGCCATACGCCGACTAACTCTGTTCGACGCTCTCTTCGGCGATCTCTCCCTGCGATGCGCCGTCTGGCGGCAAGTCGGCATCCTTCACCGCCTCCGCCTCGTTCTTCGCTTCCTTGCCCTTCTTGTTCTTGCCTTTCTTGCCATTGTCCCGGGTCTCTTCCTCCAATTCCGCCTGGTGGTACTTTCGCTTGACTTCTTCGATGTCCACGGTCGGCTCGGGAAAACTCATCCCCTGCGATTCCAGGGTTTCCGCCACGATGCGAGAAACGGCCAGGTTGCGGAACCATTTGTGGTTGGCCGGTATCACAAACCACGGCGCATGCTTCGTGCTGGTCTCGCCCAGCGCGTCCTCGTAAGCCTTCGTGTACTCGTCCCAGAACTCGCGCTCCGCGTAGTCCGATTCGCTGATCTTCCAGTGACGCGCGGGATCGTCGATCCGCTGCTTGAAGCGGCGCAGTTGCTCGTCCGCGCTGATGTGCAAAAAGAATTTGAGAATCAGCGTGCCGTTATCGACCAGATTCTTTTCGAACTCATTGATCAGGTCGAATCGCTTCGACCAGACCTCTTTCGGAACCAGGTCGTGTACGCGAACGATGAGCACGTCCTCATAGTGCGAACGGTTGAAAATGACCACTTCACCCTTGCCGGGCGTCTGGCGGTGGATGCGCCAGAGGAAATCGCGGGCAGCCTCCTCCTTGGAAGGCGCCTTGAAACCGTGGACGCGGGTGCCTTGGGGATTCATGTTGCCCAAGACGTGGTTGATGGTGCCATCCTTGCCCGCCGCGTCGAGCGCTTGCAGACAGATCAACAGCGAACGCTTGTTCTCGGCGTAGAGCAGGTATTGCAGTTCGCGGAGCTTCCGCGTGTACTTGTCCAATTGGTCCTGGGCCGAGGCCTTGTTCTCGTGCTTTGCCGTGAAGTTGGGGTCGATCTCGCCGAGCTTGACCTTGCTTCCCGATTTAATCCGCAGTAGTTCGCTGTAGTCCATCGCTAGTCTCCCTGAAGTGGTCGTCGCCGGATATGTCCAATCGCCGATATCGAAACTCCCCATTGCGGGAAGCGACGGGATTTGGGGGGGGAGCCGCCAATTATATCGCTTGGGTCGTTGACTTCAAGACGTAGGTCGGGTCGAGGGGCGCCGTGCGCAGGCGTGGTGCCCCTCGACCCACCCTACTCTTCACAGCGAGAAAAGCCCCCCGTTTGCAACGGGGGGGCGGGGCAAATGGTGCCTGTCACCTTTTTCCCTCCAGCAGTTCACGGTTTAAGACCCAGTCGTGCGGAGGAATTCCACCCGATCGGCTCCCCTGCAAGAAGAGCGCTCGGGACGGCTCACTTCGGGACGGTCTTGGGCACGACCCCGTGCAAAATCTCGCCTTGACGCCATATCCCCCATTGGCTAGGATTCGGCGTCAAATGGTATCCGGGACCATTATCGCGTGTGACCGTGCAGCATAATCTCGATGAGTCACGAGAAGACCTCGGCACGATTGCGGCGAAGCTGCGGCAATGGATCATCGAGCAGTCGTTTGCGTCCCGCGTGGGGCACATCGGGTCGGCCTTGAGCGTCGTCGACGTGATGGCGGTTCTGTGGGGCGAGGTGATGCGCCAGCCCGGCACGAAGCATCCGGATCGAGATCGCTTCATCCTCAGCAAAGGCCACGCGGCGCTGGCGCTGTATCGCGCCATGCGGTGGAAGGGCTTGCTCGACGAGGAGACGTTCCAGGGCTATTGTCGCGATGGCTCCCTGCTGGGAGTCCATCCCGAAGCGTCGCTTCCCGGGATCGACGCCTCGACCGGTTCCCTTGGGCAAGGGCTTTCCTTGGGATGTGGAATGGCCTATGGCCTCCGTTTGCGAGGCAGTCCGGGCCGCGTCTTCGCTCTGGTGAGCGATGCCGAATGCAATGAAGGGCAGTTGTGGGAAGCCGTGATGTTCGCGGCTCAGCACCGCTTGACCAACCTGATCGTGGTGGTCGATCTCAATGGCCTGCAAGCGCTGGGTTCCACCAGGGCGATTCTGGATTTGGAGCCTCTGGGCGAGAAGTGGCAGGCGTTCGGATGGGAGTGCCGGGAGGTGGACGGCCACGACCTGCAGGGCTCGCCTCGGCGTTGAACGCTCCGGTCGGCGATCGGCCGCGCAGTCGTCCTCGCCCGCACCATCCTGGGCAGAGGCGTTTCTTTCATGGAAGGCCGCTTTGAATGGCACTACCGTCCCTTGGATGACGCCCTCTACAGCAGGGCGCTCGGCGAATTGAAGGTGGCCTGATGCGAACCGCGTTGATCGAAACGCTCGTCGATCTGGCGCGAGTGGACGATCGCATCATGCTGCTGACCGCCGACCTTGGCTGGAACGTGGTCGAACCGTTCGCCCAGGCGTACCCCGAGCGGTTCGTCAACGTGGGAGTCGCCGAACAGAATATGCTGGGGATCGCCACCGGGTTGGCGCTGGTCGGATTTGTCCCCTACGTCTACTCGATTGCCACGTTCAGTTCGATGCGGTGTTACGAGCAGATTCGGAACGGCCCGGTGTTGCACCGCTTGCCGGTGCGCATCATCGGGATTGGCGGCGGCTACGCCTACGGCCATGCCGGCCCGACCCACCATGCGCTGGAAGACCTGGCTTTGACCCGCACGCAACCTGGATTGAGGGTGATTGTGCCGGCGGACCGGAGCCAACTGCAAAGTGCGTTGGCGGCGTTGCAGGACGTCCCCGGCCCCGCCTATCTTCGCATCGCCAAGGCGAATGTGCCGGCGGTCGCAGGCTTGCAGGGGCGTTTTGCCTGGGACACTCCCGAGTTGGTTCGGCCGGGCCGGGACCTGCTTTTGCTCTGTACCGGTGAAATGGCGCAGCCCGACCCTCGAGGCGGCAGACCTGCTTTTCTCCCAAGGACTCACGCCCGCGGTGGCCATCCTCGCGCACCTGAGTTTTCGACCGAGCCGGGCGCTAACCAGCCTGTGTTCCCGGTTCAAAACCGTGATTTCCGTGGAAGAGGCCTTTGTCACCGGCGGCTTGGGGTCCCTGATCGCCGAGACGATTGCCGAAGGCGGTCTGCGCAGCCGGTTGGTGCGTTGTGGAGTCAGCGCCGATTTTGCGGAGTACTCTGGGAGCAGCGAATACTTGCGAAGCCAAAGCGGGCTAACGGCCGCCGGCCTGGCCCGGCGCATCGGCGAGGAATTTCGCCGCAGGAGGATGGCCGCGTGATCTCTCCCGCTCCATCTCGGCGTCGCGTCCTGTCGGCGGTCATCGCCTGCTACGGCGATGCGCCCGCCGTCCCGGTCATGTATGAGCGGTTGCGGGCCGTGTTCCAGAAACTCGGCGTCGACTACGAGATCATTTTCGTCAATGACGGCAGCCCCGACAACGCCCGAGAAGTCCTGGCCGAGCTGGCCGCTCGCGATCCCTGCGTCGTCGTCGTGAATCACAGCCGGAACTTCGGATCGCAAGCGGCGTTCACCAGCGGGATGCGAATCAGCACCGGAGACGCCGTGATCCTGCTCGACGGCGATCTGCAGGATCCGCCGGAGCTGATCGCAGACTTCCACCGCGCCTGGCTGGAGGGGAACAACATCGTCTACGGGGTCCGCGTCCGCCGCGAAACCAGCCTGGCGATGAGCTTTACCTATAAGCTGTTCTACCGTCTGTTCCGGGCAGCCGCCTATGTCCGAGTGCCCCTGGATGCGGGCGATTTCTCCCTGCTCGACCGGCGCGTCGTGGACGTGCTCAACCAGATGCCGGAGAACGGCCGCTTTCTGCGCGGCCTGCGGGCATGGATCGGGTTTCGTCAGACCGGCATCCCCTACGTGCGGCCGGAACGGATGTTCGGCCGCACGACCAACAGCCTCTTAAGAAATCTGGGATGGGCACGACGAGCGATCGTCTCGTTCTCTTATCTGCCTCTGGACCTGATCGCTTGGGCCGGGTTCCTCACCGTCGGCGGTTCGATCCTGGGGATTGTGGCCCAGGTCATCCTGCGGATTGTCTTTCCGCAGAGCGCTCCCAGCGGTTTCAGCACGCTCATCGTGCTCATTCTCTTCCTGGGCGGGCTGCAAATCCTCTCGATCAGCGTCATCGGCTCGTACTTGGCCCACATTTACGACGAAGTGAAACGCCGGCCGAGCTATATCGTCGAAAGTATTCTCAACCGCCGGTCAGCCGAGGGCGCCCATGGCGTGGGCCCGCACTTCATCGAGGCAGCGGGCTCGGCGCGAGCGGCGCTTCGCGCCCAGGAATTGCCGTCCGTTGCCGGGCTTTCTGGGGAGGCCCGCCCATGAGTCTGACCGCCTCCAAGACCCGGTCCCGAGCGACGACGGACGGCCGGGATCGGGGTCAAGGATCGATGAAGCTGACGCCCACGGTTTGTGCGATCTGCGGCTCCGCGAGCGCGTCCGAAGAGTTGTACCCGGCGCGCCTGGACCCGACGGCCTTCTCGGCGCGCGTGTTTTCAGCGCGGCGTCCGCCGGACCGCTTGCACTACCGTATGGTGCGATGCCGGACGTGTGGACTGGTCCGCTCGGACCCGATCGCCGAGACCTCCGTGCTGCAGGGACTCTACGCCGACAGCCTTCTCAACTACGAGACGGAGTCGGCCAACCTGCGGCTGACCTATGGCCGTTGCCTGGTCGGACTGCGGCGCTACGGCGCCGTCCCGGGGAGCCTTCTGGAGATCGGCTGCGGCCGCGGGTTTCTCCTGGAAGAGGCCTTGTCGCAGGGCTACAGCTCGGTCCGAGGCGTGGAGCCGAGCCGCGATGCGGTGGCCAAGTCCTCGGAGCAGATTCGCCCGCGGATCGTCTGCGACCTGTTTCGTCCCGGCCTTTTCCCGCCGGCGGCATTCGACGTGGTTTGCATGTTCCAGGTTTTCGATCATGTTCCCGAACCGGCGGCGCTGCTCGACGAGTGTCTGCGGGTCCTTCGTCCCGGCGGCCTGGTGCTGGCGTTGAACCACAACATTCAGGCCTGGTCCGCCCGGATTCTGGGGCAGCGCAGCCCGATCATCGACGTGGAGCACACGTTCCTCTACAGCCCGCGAACCATGCGACGGCTCTTCGAGCGGCACGGTTTTGAAGTGCTCGAAGTGCGCCCGGTCTGGAACCGATACTCGCTCCAATACTTGTCGCGGCTTGCGCCGTTGCCCCCGCGAGTCCAGCAGTGGGGGCAGCGGCTGCTTTCGTCAACGGGACTGGGACGAATTCCCTGCACGGTCCCCTTGGGAAATCTCCGCCTCGTCGCCAGGAAGTCCTCGCCGACCGGAGAACAGCAAGGAATCATGCCATGAGCGTCATCGACTCCCATGCCCGCGCGTTCAACGACGACGTGGAGCGTAACGGCGGCTATGCTTATACGACGGGAGCCCCCTTGAGCAGCCGCATGGCCAACCAGCGGCTGACCGCGGCCACGCTGGGCCTGGTCGACTTTCGGGGCCAGCGAGTCCTCGACGTGGGTTGTGGCGATGGGACCTACACGGTGGAACTCTACGATCGGGGCGCCCCCGCCTTCGTCCAAGGCATCGATCCGGCGGAGGCGGCGATCGAGGCAGCCCGCAAAGCCGCCGGCACGCGGCGGATGAAATTCTGCGTCGGCAGCGCCTATGAGCTTCCCTACGACTCGCAAAGCTTCGACGTGGCCCAGCTTCGCGGCGTCCTGCACCACATGGACCGGCCCGTCGACGCCATTCGAGAGGCGCTGCGCGTGGCAGGACGAATCGTCGTCATCGAGCCCAACGGATACAGCCCGATCCTGAAACTGATCGAGCGGGTCTCACGCTACCATCGCGCGCATGGCGAGAAGTCGTATCCTCCGCATCGCTTGCGGAAATGGATCGAGGGCCTGGGAGGCGAGGTTACGGCCGGCCTTTTCGTGGGGTTGGTCCCCATGTTCGCGCCCGACGCGATGGCACGAGCGCTCAAGATCGTCGAGCCTCTTTTGGAATCCACTCCGGTTCTGCGCTCCGTCGGCTGCGCCGTCTACGTGTTTACGGCCAGCCGAAACACGCAGGATGGGGAGCCAAGGGCTACGGCATGAGGCGAGTGTTCATTACAGGCGCGGGGGGGTTTATCGGCGCGAATCTCGCCCGGCGCATGCTGCACGATGGCCACGAAGTCCATGTCCTGATGCCGGATCGCGAGGTCCTGTGGCGGCTGCAAGAGGTCGCCGCTGAGCTACGCCCCCACCCGGCGGACCTTCGCGACGCCGAGGCCGTCGCCGCCGTCCTGCGTCAGGTCCGTCCCGAATGGGTCTTCCATCTGGCGGCCCACGGCGCGTACTCCTGGCAAGACGACCGGCGGCGGATTCTGGAAACGAACTTCTTCGGCACGGTGAACCTGCTGGAGGCCTGCGCCGCGGTGGGCGTGGAACGCTTCGTCAACACGGGCAGTTCGTCCGAGTATGGATTCAAGGACAACGCACCGGCCGAGGATGCGTGGCTGGAGCCGAACTCCTGCTATGCGGTCGCGAAGGCCTCGGCCACGTTGTTTTGTCGCTACTTCGCCCAGTCCCAAAACCTTCCCGCGGTCACCCTCCGGCTCTATTCAGTCTTCGGACCATACGAGGAGCCCAGACGCCTCATGCCGTCGCTGATCGTACACGGCCTGATGGGCAAGTACCCGCCGTTGGTCGATCCGCGGGTGGCCCGCGATTACGTTCACGTCGACGACGTCGTGGAGGCCTATTGCCTTGCCGCCACGCGCCAGCACGAGCCGGGGGCGGTGTACAACGTGGGAACCGGCGTGCAGACTGCTCTGGGCGAACTGGTGACGCTGGCCCGGACGGTCTTCGGCCTTCCTGAGGAGCCCCCCTGGGGCTCGATGCCTCGCCGCGCTTGGGACACCACGACCTGGAAGGCCGATAGCCGCAAGATGGAGGCGATCGGCTGGCGCCCGCAATATTCGCTAACCGCGGGCTTCGGCCGCTTCGTGAACTGGTTCCGCGAGGAGGACTGGCGTCCGGCCCACTATCGACGGCAGCTAGCCCTGGACGATCAGCGGGATCATGCATCATGAAACTTCTGCGGCTGCTGCTGGTCCTGATCACCGAGATCTTCGCCAGTTGGACGCTTGCCTATCACTTTGCACTGCTGGTTCGGCTGCCCGCCCGGATGACCGTCGTTCCCTTCCTCGCCATCCTCCTGCCGCTGTTGGCCTGGTCGCGCCGCGATTGGCCGCGGGCCGTCCGCAGCCCGCGACGCGAGTGGTCCTTTGCCGGGGGCGTCCTCTTCTTCGGCGCGTTGCTGGGATTGCTGCCGCTGTTGATCCACAACGCCAATCCGGACGACTACAACTACTTCCATCGCGCGGTAGCGCAACTGGATTGCCTGGACCAACCCTTTTTCCTGACCGAGACGGGGCTCCATCCTTCCGGGCTTCCCCAGCTATCGATTCCTCACACCATGACCTCGTACGAGCCGGGCGTGGCCTTGGCCGCGCGCCTGACCGGTATGGACCCGCTGGAATGTTACTTCAACGGCATGGCGCTGCTGTCCGTGTTGCTGGTGACGGCGGTGTTGTCGCTGTTGTACCGCCACTTTCGCCTGGGACCGCGCACGGCCCTGGCGGCGACGCTGGTCGCGGTGCTCTACATGGCCACCGACCTGCGGCACTCCAGATGCTATGGCACGATTCTCTTGTACGGCTGGATCGGCAAGGCGCTGCTCTGGGGAGTGTTGCTGCCCTGGACCGTTCTCTTGACGTGGCGGTTCTTGCGCCGGCCGAACCGGTCCCGTTTCGTCCCCTTGTTGCTCTGCGGCGTCTGTGCGCCGGGGCTGACGGGATCGGGACTGTTCCTCTTTCCGGTCGAGATCGCCTGCGTCTCGCTGGCCTATCTTCTTCAATCGCCCTTCTGCTGGAGACGACTCCGCCGCGTGGTCTTCGTCAACGCCGGCGGCGGCTATTGCCTGGCGATTGCCGCGCTCGCCTTGACAGGCGCGATCCCTCGGCCGGCAAACACGGAGGCGTGGATCCAGGGGTGGCCTGCCACGTGGTGGCAGGACCTCGGACTGGTCTTCAGCAGCCGCGGCGTGATCCTCCGCGACGCCCTGATGGTCTTCCTGATTCCCTGGATTGCACTGCCGCGGCCCTTTGCTCGCGTGGCGATGCTCCTCGGGGTGGCCGTGCTGCTGGTCGTCGCGAATCCTCTCAGCGGTCCGCTGTGGATGGGGATCGTCACGCCGGCAGCGTACTGGCGGTTTGTCTTTCTGCTGCCACTGGCCTGGTATGCCGGGCTCATCATTCCGTCGCTGGCGCGCCATTACACCAGCCGCTCGTATGCGATCGTAAGTCGTAGCGTTGCAGTGGTTGGAGTCCTCGCCATGGTCGTCGTCTGGCGTCATTCGTATTTCTGGCCGCCTCGCCTGCCGCACGAAATCTCGATCAAATCTCCCTGGGAACTCCGCCTCCCACGTCAGGAAGCCGAATTTGCGCGACGCGCCCTTCCCTACCTCCACGGCCGATACGTCCTTGGTCCGGAGAGCGTGTCCAGCACGATCGCCCTTCTGGATCCGACAGTCAGATTCGACGCCGTCCGAGGGACCGAGCATTTTTTTGCCAATGCCGGACTCCGTGCGGAGGGCCTCCGTCGCCTCGCCTCGCAGAGAGCCGTCAGCGAAGGAGACGCGGCGGGTTCCCCAACCAAGGAACAGGTCGCTGCGCTCGACGGGGCGCTTCGGCGGGGAGTCGATGCCGTGATCCTGGTCGATTCCCAGCCCGTGCGGCGATCGGTGACGCCCCAACTGAGCGGGCTTGCCGCCAGCGACTGGCGGTTTGCCGCGGCGGGTTTCGGATACGCCTTGTATCTGCGGGTTAAGGAATGATTCGATGCCGTGGCTGACACAACGTCGTTTCCCATTTCTCTGGAACTGTTTCCAGTGGGCGATCGGCGGAACGGTGGACAAGCGCCGTCTCTGCCTGAAACATTACTCCGGACAGAATCGAGTCTTGGAGGTGGGCTGCTCGGTGGGAAATATCGCCGTCGCCTTCCTGGGGAGGCCCGGCCTTCGCTATGTCGGCATCGATATTGACCCCGGCGCGATCGCGTTGGCCAAAAAATGCTTTGCCCAATACAGCACGTTTTCATTCCGCTGCCAGGACCTTACCAAGTTGGCCGATGTGAGCGAGCGTTTTGATTTTGTTCTCGTGGCCGGCGTCCTGCACCATCTGTCTGACTCCCAAAGCCTGTCCTTGGTCCATGCTGCGTGCAAGTTGCTGGATGAGCAGGGCCTGCTGGTGGTCGTCGAGCCCGTAGCGCCGGAACCGGGTGATTCGAATTTCCTCCGCTTCTATTTGCGGACATTCGAACAAGGAGAGCATGTGCGGGACCTCGCGACGCTCGGAAGGTTGCTCGACTCCCTGCAAGGTTTGGTGCCCTGCGGGCAAGAGACGTGCCTGGTCAGTGCGACGCCGGTGGGAGTGCCCAAGTGCGCTCGTTTCGGAACATGGCGGTTCCGGAGGGCCTCATGATGCGGATCGTCTCGATTGGCTGGTCTGGCGTGCTCCTGTGTCTGATGCTCGCGTCCGTGCCGACGCTGGACCACTTCCTCAACAGTCCGGACATGGGATATCAACTGTCCCTGGGGCGCGTGATGGTGCTGGGAAAGTTTCCCTTCGTGGATATGATTCAACATTACGGCCCGCTGGTGACTCTCACCAGCGCCGCCGGACAATGGGTCTGCAACTCCGCCATCTCGGAAGCGATCATCTGCTGCCTCGGCTATGCTCTGGCGCTCGTCTGCATTTTCCAGGTGGTCCGGCGAGGCGCAGCGGCGCGGCCTGAACTTGCCGTGATCGCGGCTATCGCCGCTTCGTTCGGCGCCTGGTGCATTCTCGCGCGCTTCTACAAGTGGTACTATTGGCTTTTCCCCATGCTGACGCTAGTGGCCCTGGATCGTCTCTGCGGCGACGAGGGGCGAAAACGCCGCTGGTATCTTGCCGCCGGCCTGATTGCGGGAATTGGATTCCTCTATCGGCACAACTTGGGGCTGGCCTGCCTGGGAACTGCCGCCTTAACCCTCGTCATGGAGGTCCGCCTGGCCAGAAGGGATCGCAAGTCGTGGGTCAAACTGGCATGGGCGGCAGCCGGCTTTCTCTTTCCACTGGCCTGCTGGTTTCTGGCCCTCACCGTCGTTGGCGGGCCGATCAGTTGCCGATGGTATCTCTCGGCCTTGTTGGCCGGCACGTCCGGAGTGGTTGAGCATTGGCGACTGCCATGGCCGCGCTGGAATTGGCACGCCCCGGCGTCCGAGGAGTCGTGCCGTGTTCTGCTGCTGGCCATGATGGGGCTCTCCTACGGTTTCGCGATCCTGGTTGGGGCAAGAGACCTGATGCGACGGAGGCCCGCGGGAGATGCCGCCCTCTTGTTCGCCGCGGGCTTGTTGGGTGTCGCCCTGGCGCCGCAGGCCCTGTTCCGCCCGGACCTCCAACATATCCTTCAGATCATTCCTCCCCTGGTGGTGGTCGCCTCGATTTTCCTCATGCGTCTTCTCTGCGGGCACGGACGGCAAGACCAGGCACGTTGGAAACGCGCCCTGGAGTTGACGGCCGCCTTGCTTTACCTGACGCTGTTGGTCTTTCCCATGGTCTGTTTGCGGCCCGGCCTTCGCTTCGACATGGCTCGGCCGGGCAGGAGCCTGCCCGCGCTATCGAGCCATTGCCAGCGGGCTGAACGCCGCAGATCCTGACAACCCGGTGGTTCAAGTCGCCCGCGCCGTACAGCTCCACACCTCGCCCGATCAGCGAATTCTCGTGGTTTCCCTTTTGCCGCAGATCTACTTCTGGGCCGATCGGCCCATGAGCGGCCTTCTCAACGGCTATGCGGGAATCTTCGCCCAAGACTCATGGCGGCGCCGCAACCTGGAAGCCGTGCAACGGGAGCCTCCGACCCTGGTCGTGGCCGACGGTCAATTCCTCCGCGGCAACGCCGATTCGCTCTTTCAAAAATTCAATCCCGAGCTGTATGGCTGGTTGAAACAGCATTACCGACGGGTCGTTGCCGAGTGTGGGACTCTGGTCGTTTACGCCCGTGCGCCGTAACTCCTCCCTTGGTTGCAGCCGCTCAGCGCGGTGTGGGCATCGGCAACTCGTGCTCTGTCAGTCGTCGAGTGACGGGTGCCACTGCTGGCTTGCCCAGCAGTGTTTTCCGCACTGCTGGACAAGCCAGCAGTGGCACCCATCCATCAGACCACGGTTGACGGAGCACTCGGCAGGCGGCCTTTTCTGCTGTCACATCGCCCGCCGAAACACTCGCCTACTTCGCTTTCACGATGCTCAGCGTGGCCGGCTGAGCGGTAATCTTCAGCTTCGGGATGGTAATGCACCCCGTAGCGTCGGCCCGGACCTCTCCGCCGGCCGTGCCGAACGTCCAACGCACCGTTTCGCCGGGGGCCACCCGCAGCATCTGGAGCCTGCGCAGGCTGACGTCCGCCGTCGCCTCTGCCGGGATGGTAAACGTGGTCTTGAGTTCCGAGGGCTTGACCAGGAAAAGCGACATCTCGATCGCATCCCGCGTATCACGCAGGACTTTCCAACGGAAGAACGCGTTGACCTGGCCCGACTTGTTGCTGGCGATATGGTCCGGCCACGGCAGGGGATCGTTCGTCGAGGCGTAGGTGAAGCCGGATAGGCCTCGTTCTTCCTGACGCTCAGCCAGTCGAAGGAATTGATCAGGTCGTTGACCTTCATGACTTTCGCGAAGGTGCCTTCATGGCCGAACGGACCCCAATAGAAGATAAGCGCGTATCTCCGCTCGTTCATGGCCTTGACAAAAGTGTCGTGACTCTTGGACCACGAGTCGTTTTGAGCGGAGAAGTCGATCACGATCGGCGGATCGGGGAGGGTGACGCCGGCCGGCACCGTGCGCGGCGGGAAGTACATCCGGTCGGAGACATGTTCGACCTTGGCGGGCACATTCGCCTTGACGGCGGCGAAGACATCGCCGTGGCGCATGCCGATGCCCAGGGTGCCGCTGCCGCCCATGGAGATGCCGCACAAGTAGACGCGGTTCTCGTCGATGCCGTATTGCTTGATCACCCATTTCACCGTGTCGATTACCCGTTTGTCCGTGGGGCTGACCTGCGGGCCCTTGTATTTATCAATACCCCACCACCAGTCTCCCTGGTTGGCGCGGCAATCGAGATAGAGCGCAAAGAAGTCTTCCGGCGCACGGTAGAGGTCGTGGTTGCCGACCGTGGTCGTGCAGCCCAGGCTCGAGTAGAACGTCGTGCCCGGCGGAATGGAGGACGACGTACAGCGGCGCGTTGGCACGGGCCTGCTTGGGATGGAGCACCAGGAACGTGTCGGTTTGGGGCGCCGCATAGCCCCATTCCTTCTTGATCCCGTGCTTGAAGGTCTCCAGTTTCCGCTCCGTAAAGATCGATTCCTTTTCCTTCTGCGGGGGCCATCCAGGCGTGGCGGCACCGGCCGCCACCGCAAACGCCACAACCAGACTCATCGCGAGCATCGTCTTTTTCACGTCATTTTCCTTGCACGTTGTTTGTGATTCTCAAGGATCGGGAAATCAACAAGTGTCGCCTTTCGCGCCGCGAAAGTTGCGGCCTTCGCGGAGCGAAAGGCAACAAAGTCGAAGGTTATTGTTTCCCTAATCCTAGGCGTCCCCGGGGGCGATGGCCGGACGCGGCGGGTGTCATCAGGCCGGGTAACGTCTTGGCGCCCACCCAGCCGTTCACGGGCGACCTCATCGATTATAGCATGGCCCATTGTCGTTTTGGCGATGACCAAGTCAAGGGGCTGGATCGTTCCGCCGCACCCCTGGCTGGCCGACGCCGTTGCCAAAGGTAAAATGTTCTTGTGCCAGGTCGCCGGAATAAGGGGGGACTGCGCCGTGCAAATCACGACCGTCCTGGGCAGCCCCAGACGCCGAGGCAATACGGCCAAGGTTCACTGATTCCGATTTCCCTCGGCCCTATAACTCTACTGCGCAAGAATGGCAGTCGAAAATGGGGACTGGCTCCGTCGCCTCATTAACGCGCTGCGTGATAAAACGGCCTCCGGCGACGGTGCCTGTCCCCTTTTTCGACGGACCACCACTGCGGAAAAAGGGGACAGGCACCGTGGCGGCATCGTTTCTCCTGACGCAGCAGCAGTTTGCGCCACGGAGCCAGTCCCCATTTTCCGCGAACCTTGCGCAGTAGTAATATATAGACTGACGAAATCGGCAGGAGATGGAGGACTTTTTCATGGCCGCGATGAACCGTCAGATCGTCCTGGCAGCCCGGCCGGAGGGCCTGCCCAAGCCGTCCGACTTCCGGCTCGTCGAGACGCCGGTCCCGGAACTCACCGCCGGGCAGCTCCTGGTGAAGACCGGCTACCTGTCGGTCGACCCCTACATGCGTGGCCGCATCAGCGAGGCCAAAAGCTATGCTGAGCCCGTCCCGGTCGGCCAGGTCATGGTCGGCGGCACCGTCGGCGCCGTGATCGATTCCCGGCATCCAGGCTACCGGCCCGGCGAGGTCCTCGTGGGCTACTGGGGCTGGCAGGAATACGCCGTCTTGGACGGCCAAGGCGTCGAGCGGTTCGACGCGTCGCTGGCCCCCATGTCCACCGCTCTGGGCGTGTTGGGGATGCCGGGCATGACCGCCTACTTCGGCCTGCTGGAAATCGGCAAGCCGGCGCCGGGCGAGACGGTGTTCGTCTCCGGCGCCGCCGGGGCGGTGGGATCGCTGGTGGGCCAGATCGCCAAAATCAACGGCTGCCGGGTGGTCGGCTCCGCCGGATCGCAGCAGAAGGTGGACTACCTGATCGGCGAGTTGGGCTTCGACGCGGCCTTCAACTACAAGGACGTGAAGGACTACGCCGCCAAGCTCCAGGAGGTCTGCACCCACGGGATCAACGTCTACTTCGACAATGTGGGCGGGCCGCTCACAGACGCCGTGTTCACCCAGATCAACGTGGGGGCGCGGATCGTCGTCTGCGGCCAGATCGACTCGTACAACGCCACCCGTCCGCCGCGTGGGCCGCGGCTCTTGTGGCACCTGATCGTCAAGCAGGCCCGCGCCGAAGGATTCCTCGTGTTCCAATTTGCCAGCCGGTTCCGCGAGGGTCAGCAGCAGGTGGCGCAGTGGCTCAAGCAAGGCAAGGTGAGGTATCACGAGACGATCGTGGACGGCCTGGAACACGCCCCTGAGGCGTTCATCGGCCTGTTCCACGGCGAAAACGTCGGCAAGCAGTTGGTGCGGGTGGCCAAGCTGTAGCCGACAGGCCGGCAACGGGGAGTCGCTGCTGCGGTTTTATGAGCCCGGCAACGGAGGCGGGTTGCGGGCGTATGGCCGCAGGGCGGCGCAGCGCGGCGGGCGGTCTCTGTTCTCTCGTTGGGGCAGAGTCGGCTATAATGACGGGCATGGCCGACGCTCCCGAAAAACGCCGCTGGTATCGCCTCACGCCTGATCGCTGCGTGCTCGGACTTCTGGCCGTCGAGGGGCTGCTGTGGCTTTCGGAGCACTTTCGCTGGTTCGCCGTCAACCAGCACAAGGGCTGGACGGTGCTGATCGCCCTGGCCAGCGTGGGCGTGTTCCTGCTGCTGATGTTCCTCTGGTTCCTCGCCGCCTTAGTCTTTTGCTGGCGGTTCCAGTTCAGCATTCTTTCGTTGCTCGTGTTGGTAGTCGTTGTCGCCGTCCCGTTCAGTTGGCTGGCGACGGAAATGAAGGCGGCGAGGGCACAGAAGACGACGGTGGAGGAGATCAAGAAGCTCGGCGGTGGGATGGATTACGACTACCAAGAGCACGATCCCACAAGCAAGCCGCCCGGGCCAGGATGGTTGCGCGGTTTGTTGGGGGATGATCTGTTCGTGAACGTGACGAGCGTCTATTTCCCCAACCCAGACATCAGCGATGCCTGGCTGGAACACCTAAAAAGTTTGACCCAACTCCAGTCGCTGTCGCTCGAAGGCACGAAGGTCGGGGACGCTGGGCTGGAACACCTCAAAGGTTTGAGCCAACTCCAGTGGCTGTCGCTCAACGGCACGAAGGTCGGCGATACTGGGGTGGCATACCTCAAAGGTTTGACCCAACTCCAAACGCTGTGGCTCGACAACACGAAGATCAGCGATGCCGGGCTGGAACACCTCAAAGGTTTGACCCAACTCCAAACGCTGTGGCTCGACGGCACGAAGATCAGCGATGCCGGGCTAGAACGCCTCAAAGGATTGCCCCAACTCCAGTCGCTGTTGCTCGACGACACGAAGGTGAGCGATGCCGGGCTGGAGCACCTCAAAGGATTGGCCCAACTCCAACACCTGTCGCTCCGAGGCACGAGGGTCAGCGACGCCGGCCTGGAACACCTCAAAGGTTTGACCCAACTCCAGGATCTGTCGCTCGACAACACGAAGGTTGGCGGTGCCGGGCTGGAACACCTCAAGGGGTTAACCAAGCTCCAAATTCTGGACCTCAGCAACACGAAAGTCAGCGACGCCGGCCTGGAACACCTCAAAGGTTTAGCTCATCTCCAAAGTCTGGACCTCGAAAGCACGAAGGTCAGCGATGCCGGGCTGGAACACCTCAAGGGATTGACCGAACTCCAAACGCTGTGGCTCAACGACGCGAAGGTTGGCGATGCCGGCGTGAGAGAGCTTCAAAAAGCGTTGCCGAACTGCCACATTAACCGCTGACATGACCGATCCAACTGCCAAACCCCGCTGGTATCGCCTCACGCCAGGCCGCCTGCTGCCTCTCCTCCTGGCCGTCGAAGGTTTCCTGTGGCTCTCCGATCGCTTCTGCTGGTTCGCCTTCAACCAACATAAGGGCTACACCGTACTGATCGCCGTGGCCAGCGTCGGCGTCTTCCTGCTGCTGATGTTCCTCTGGTTCCTCGCCGCCCTGGTTTTTCGCTGGCGGTTCCAGTTCAGCATCCTCTCGTTGCTGGTGCTGGTGGTCGCCGTCGCCCTGCCGTTCAGTTGGCTGGAGACGGAGATGAAGGCAGCAAGGGAGCAAAAAGCGGTGGTGGAATGGATTCGGAAGGCCGGCGGGCCGGTTGTCTATGATTATCGAATCGATCCGTCTGGCAATCCGATGCCAGGTGCGGAGCCACCCGTGCTGGCTTGGCTGCGGAAGGTGCTGGGAGACGACCTGTTCATGAACGTGATGCGGGTGTATTTTCAGGACAATTCAGAAGTCACCGACGCCGGGCTGGAATACCTCGAGGGATTGACCCAACTCCAGTCGCTGAACCTCAGCGACACCAAGGTGACTGACACCGGGTTGGAACACCTTAAGGGATTAACCCAACTCCAAAAGCTTTGGCTCCACGACACCAAGGTCAGCGATGCCGGGCTGGAGTACCTCAAGGGATTGACCCAACTCCAATCGCTGAACCTCAGCGACACCAACGTGAGTGACACCGGGTTGGAACACCTCAAGGGATTGACCCGGCTCTTATACCTGGGCCTCAACAACACGAAGGTCAGCGACGCCGGGCTGGAACACCTCAAAGGGTTGTCCCAACTCCAAGGGCTTTCGCTCGACAGCACCCAGGTCAGCGACGCGGGCGTGAAAAAACTCCAACAGGCATTACCGAAGTGCCAGATCACCCATTGACACGATCGACCCAACTGGCAGGTCGCGGGTCACTTTGTTAACATGGGGAGTCTTGTCGGATTGCATTCGAGCGGACTCGAAATGAGAAATGCCGGCTAAGGTCTTCCCGCCATGTCTGAACCACGGATCGAGGATCAACCGATCGAGCCTGACGCCGGCGGCGCCGAGGCCGCGCCGGTCGCTCGCCCGGTCGGCAGGCTGGCTATCTGGGGCGTCAGCGCCGCGGTGATCGGCGTGTTTCTCGCCGTCGACTTCATCACGCCGGATATCCCGGACGATGCCCCCTTGTGGCAAGCCGCGTTCTGCGGAATCGGTGTCGGCCAGGTGAGCCTCATCGCCACTTGGGCTGTTCTGGCGCCGGGAAACCTCATCGTGCGTCTCCCCTGGTCCCTCCTGCTGGCCGCCGCGATGTGGCACGCGTTGGTGTTAGGGGGTCGGGAATTTTGCGGCCTCACCCTCGAAACTGCGCTCGTCCTTGGCGCCAGTCTCCTTGTCGGCATGATCATCGCGCAGGTCCCCCTGTGGATTGCCAAGCGGGTGTTCCGCTGGCGATTGATCCGAGGGGCCGACGTTCCGGTCCAAGTCGAGCAGGGACCCTGGCAATTCACCCTTCAACACCTCCTGCTGGCAACATTTCTCTTGGCGGTCGCGCTGGCGCCGATCCGTAAGGTGCTCCCCCCGGGGCCCGTTGTCCGGTTCCCTCCAGGCCTTGGCGAATTGTTCGTGGACCTTGCCATCGCGCTCGTGTCCGATCTGCTCATTTCGGTTCCCTGCACCTGGGGGGCGCTATACATATCCCGGGCCGCGACTCTGTCCCTGCTCTCTATAGGCGCTTTATGGGTCGTTGCGTTGCTCGTGCTTTCAGCAATTTTCGGTCTGCCCTTCCACCCCGCCGCGGGACTCCTGCTCTGCATCGCCTGCCAAGGCGTGACGGTCTTCGGGACGTTGCTGATCTACCGGGCCCTTGGTTTTCGGCTCGTTCGGGCAGCCCTTCAAAAACCGGACAGGGAAAAGAAACTGTGTCCAACTCCGTTCGGGCCGCCGCAGGGGTCAGGTAAAAATAATCGAAAGTAAGGGCCCAAGGCCCGGGTAGGCGTGTGCGCCACGTTGGCCCGTGTTGGCCCCAGGGCAACCCTGGCGTGCTCGACCAGCCACGAGTTTCTAACCATGCCGATTTGGCCGGCTTGCCAGTGGCAGGCTGTCCGTCGGCACTCTCGCACCACGGCATGACGCGCTGGGCCTCACACAGACTTTCGGGCGGTGCTCGGTCATCCCGTGAGACCGGGCTGGCGTCCGGAAGAGGGGTTGTCTCCTCCCGTCTGCTGACACGAATAATTGCTTTGTGCCTTGATCAAATCGCCACACGGGCGACCAACATACCCTCAACCGCAGAAAGGAATAGCCATGTCCACCTCAACCCAAACCCGCAACGAGCCAGCCAGCGGATGGAAGCAGAAACCCGCCACGACCCTCGAAAAAGTGCTGTACACCGCCAAAGTCCACACCACCGGTGGCCGGGACGGCGCGTCCCGCAGCGCGGATGGCCGCCTGGACATCAAGCTTTCGTCTCCTGGGGCCGCCGGCAACGGCACCAATCCGGAGCAGTTGTTCGCCGCTGGTTGGTCGGCCTGTTTCCTCAGTGCGATGAAGATTGAGGCCGGCAAAATGAAGATTGCTCTCCCTGCCGGCCATGCCATTGACGCCGAAGTGGACTTGGGCACAACCGGCGGCGGTTACGTCCTCCAAGCTCGCCTCAATGTCAGCCTGCCGGGTTTGGAGCGCGAAGTCGCCCGGGCCTTGGTGGACGCCGCGCACCAGACGTGTCCGTATTCCAAAGCCACACGGGGCAACATCGACGTCGTGCTTAACGTCGTCTAAATTGCCTTCAGTCCACTTGAGGTGACCCAACCCGAGAAAGTGCGATCTCGGCAAACATACTCTTTACCGCAGAAAGGAATAGCCATGTCCACTTCAACCCAAACCCGCAACGCGCCAGCCAGCCGATTGAAGCAGAAACCGTCGGCGCCTGCTGCCGCCGTCCAATCCGGTCCGAGTTTCAGAACAGCAAACGCGATGACTTATAAAGCATGGGTTGCGAAGGCGGCGAAACAGCCGATGGTGCTGGAAACGGTTGATCTCGGACCGCTCGGGGTCGAGGACGTTGAAGTCGCTGTCGAACACAGCGGTCTGTGTCACTCCGATCTCTCCGTCTTGAACAATGACTGGGGCATATCGCAATACCCCGCGATTCTCGGCCACGAGGTCGTCGGCCGGGTCACGGCCCTAGGCGCGAATGCCAAGGGGCTCCAGATCGGACAGCGCGTCGGCGTCGGCTGGAACTCGGCGAGCTGTATGCACTGTCGCCAGTGCATGTCGGGAAACCATCACCTTTGCCCGCAAGTGCAACCGACCATCGTCGGTCATCGCGGCGGGTTCGCGACCCACGTCCGCGCGCACTGGGCTTGGGCCCTCCCGCTGCCGGAAAAGCTGAACTTCGCCGAAGCCGGGCCGCTCTTGTGCGGCGGAGTCACCGTCTTCGCGCCGCTGGTGATGTACGTGAAGCCGACCGACCGGGTGGGCATCATCGGCATCGGCGGCCTTGGCCACATGGCGGTCAAATTCGCGGCGGCCTACGGCTGCGACGTGACGGCCTTCACGTCGAGCGAGAGCAAGTTCGAGGAAGCCAAAGGTTTCGGGGCCAATCACGTCGTGTCGAGCAAGGACTCGGCGGCGATCAAGAAACTCGGCGGCCGCTTCGACCTCCTGATCAGCACCGTCAACGCGAAGCTCGATTGGGACGCGCTGATCGGCACGCTGGCGCCCAACGGCCGCTTGCACCTGGTCGGCGTCGTGATCGAGCCCATCCCGGTCGCGGCGCTGGCGCTGATCGTGCAGCAGCGCAGCGTCTCGGGTTCACCGAGCGGCTCGCCGGCGTCGATTGCGACGATGCTCGACTTCGCTGCACGGCACAACGTCACGCCGCAGACCGAGCACTTCCCGATGAGCAAGATCAACGAGGCCTTCGCCCGACTCGAATCGGGCAAGGCCCGTTACCGCATCGTGCTGGATGCGGATTTCTGATCCGCTTGAGCGGCGAATCCTTTCTAGTGACAAGACGCTCTCGAGGTAAACCACCATGAGCGGCCCGCGGAGGGCAGCCCGCGGTCACAATTGAATCGCAACCCTATGGAAAACTGGTATAGGTGAAAACATCGCAGGGACGTTTGAATGGGCGTTTTGCGGACAACACCATTCAAAAGGAGTCGGTGGTCAGGCCGAGTATGGCGAGGGAGGACAAGTTCAAGCCGAAGAGCACACTTAGTTCAGCGGCGGGTTGCTATGAATGATCTCACCCGTGTCCGACACCGTCAAATAATAGGACGACGCAATTCGGGAACCAATCGTGACGGCGATGTTCTTATTCGGCTCGGCCTGCTCCCAAATGTTGACCCGGTACTTGCCGTTGTGGTGCCGGGATACCTCGACACGATCCAGGCGGGACGGTTTGCCGATCTTCGCTAGCACCTGGGACTTGATTCTGCCCGCGTGGTTCGGCAGCGCCACGGGTTCCTCCGTCCTTATGGTGGGTTTTTCGATCTTTTCCATTATTTCCTCAGTCAGCAGGAGGCTATGCGATGCTGCATCACATTATACCCGACTTTTGCCGGGTGCGGGTGCCGTGAGACATGCTCCGTCGAATTGTGGCTGAGCACGCTTTCCGCCTTACCATCGAGTCGACAGGATGACTGGCGGGTACGATACGGAAGGTGACCGCGTCCTTCCGGGCGAAATCACGATAAAGCCCACTTGAGACGCTCACTAGGTATCCCCATCGGTCGTATGCCGCAGCCAAACGGCACAACGGCGGGGGAAAGTCCCGAGCAATAGGGCTATTCAGGGCGGTTACGTTTCGATTCTACGCCTGCCCTGATGGATAACCATAACCCGAATGGCAACAACGTGGGGGGAAATCAGCCGCCCCTCAGCTTGACCAGGGCCTGCCCGTTGTGGCTCTGCAAAGCCAAGTGGGGGTATCCAACTCCGTTCCGATCCCCTATCATAAGTGGTGGCGGCTTGATTCTGCTAGAGGAGGGTTTGTGGTCAAAATCGTATTGCGGGAGCGGGAGTCGTCTCAGGAGGCGGTGCGGCGGTTGCGGAAGATTCTGGACCGCTCGGGACTGAAGCGCGAGCTACGGCGTCGGGAGCGATACGAGAAGCCTTCCGATGTGAAGCGCCGGGCGAAGAATCGCGCCATTCGTCGTGCCCAGGCGCAGCAGCGGACGGGGGGGCGGCCCTAATGCCGGGCGGGATGGGTGTCGTGATGTCCTGCTCCTCGAAATGGCCTGCCGTTCGTCATGGAGGCATGTATGATTTCCGGCGGGGTTCCGGGGCGCCTTGACGGACAGTCCCGGATGGCGCGGTAATTCTTTCCTGCGTCGTGGATTCCTGCCAAGAAAGTGTCTCGAAGCCGAAATTGCGCCACGCCCCCCTTTCTTTTCTCCCATGTCCGTGGTATACTCATAGCGGTGAGAAGCGATGTGAGCCCCTAGCCGTTGTGAGTGCTCTCGTTCTGGTCACTCTGCAATTCCTGTATCGGCGACCTTTTCTGAAGGCGCCGCTCTCCGGTTGCGGTTGATTTTCTCCCTCTACTGTTCGACCGCATTCTTCCTCGACGAGGAGGGGCTCTGGGTGAAGAAAGAGCGGTCTGCGTGTTTCTTCACTTTTTTTGAGGAGTCGTATTATGCCGCAGGGGACGATCAAGAAGCTGATCGCAGACAAGGGATTCGGGTTCATCGACGGGGAGCAGGGTGACTTGTTCTTCCATCACAGCGCACTGGAAGGAACGTCCATCGAGGCGCTGAGCGTGGGGCAAGCGGTAACCTACAGCAACGGCCAGGGTCCCAAGGGACCGCGCGCGAGAACGTCAAGCCCGCGTGAACAACGAGCGGATGATTCCGTGCGCTGTGTTCACGTAGGCCATCTGTCGCTGAGCATGACCGAAGAGGAACTCCGCCAGGCGTTCAGTTATCGCTAAGCGCAGGCGCCATGTCCTGGCGTATTCTGCTCCCGGCCGCGCCCGTGGTGGGGCCGGGAGCAAGAACGCCCCGGCCGGCAGATGCCGACGCGACGCCCGTACGGCGAGCGCCCCGCTCCCGTCTATCCGGCGACGCGAAGACACTTTCCCTGGTGCAATCATTTCCATATCGTGAAAGGGGGAAATCATGACGCCGGATGAACAACTAGAACGCCTCGCTGCGGAAGTGGCTCGGCTGAAGAACGAACACCCCAGCGCAAGGGGATTCTTCGGCTGACGAACACTTGCTTACGCTCATGCTCCAAGTGGAAGTGGCAGATGCACGGGTGGGCCATCACGGACGGGGAGGCATGTGGAATCATGAACGGAGACGACAAAGAGCAGCGGACCGCGCTGCTGTCGGTTCTGAAAGGGAACATGATTCACAAGGTCGAGTTCACTGCCGGTGTGGATGTTCTGGAGGCCGTGCCAGACTGTCCTTAGCAATAACCCGCTCCCAAATCGCATGCCGTGCTGCTCCGCGCGTGCCCGAACACATGGACGGACAATGCCCCCTCCTCTCTTTCCGGTTTCTGGCCAGCACGCTTCGCAAGTATCCGGGTTCAGCCTGTAGGCGTGCGGCCTGGTGACGGTGGGTTTCCGTGCCAGCAGGGCGAGGCAAAATCCCGGGTTTCAAGTTCCACGGCGGGCTTGAAGAACGCCAGGAAATAGGGGATAATTTCACGGAAGTGGCCGAGGATGTGGATGGGCAGAGGGCGAGGTGCAGGGACGGGGTGAATCCACGGCGAAATGTGAACACGCAGGCCCGCCATGACACAGCAGCGCGACAGCGGGAAGGGATCTTCGGAACCCAATCCATCCGGTATCTTGAGACTTCAATTCGGCAAGGATAATGCCTTCCAGGTGGAACTTCAGCGTCGGGTGGACGAGTATTTCCGCAGCACCGGGCTGCGGAAACGCGACTGTTGGCAAATGTACTTGAAGACCGCGCTGGTGCTCGCCTGCTTCGTGGCCTGTTATGCCCTGTTGGTGTTCGTGGCCCAAACCCTCTGGCAGGGCCTGCTGCTGGCCGTCTTGCTCGGACTGTGCATGGCGGCCGTCGGGTTCGAACGTCCAGCATGACGGCGGACACCAAGCCTATTCCGAGCGTCGCTGGGTCAACCAACTGATGGCGATGGCCATGGACGTGATTGGCGGCAGTTCCTACGTCTGGCGTTGGAAGCACGCCATCATCCACCACCGATACGTGAATATCACGGGCTACGACACCGACATCGATCTGGGCATCCTCGGCCGGCTATCACCCCATCGAAAGCGGTTGGCGTTTCATCGCTGGCAGCACTGGTATCTCTGGCCGCTGTACGGGCTCTTGGCCATCAAATGGCACTTCATTGACGATTTCCGCGACGCGCTGGCCGGCCACCTCGGACCCCATCGCATTCCACGCCCCAGGGGTTGGGACCTGGTCGTCTTTCTCGGAGGTAAGGCGGTCTTCTTCACCTGGGCATTTGTGGTTCCGCTGTTGGTGCATCCCCTGGGGGTTGTCCTGTTCTACTATATCGTGGCCGCCGGGGTGATGGGCATGGTCATGAGCTTGATCTTTCAACTGCCACACTGCGTGGAAGAGGCTGACTTCCCCTTGCCTCGCGAAGACACCGGACTGATGGAGACCCCCTGGGCGGTTCATCAAGTGCAGGTCACCTTGGACTTTGCCCGGCGCAACCGGCTGGAGACCTGGCTGCTGGGCGGGCTGAACCATCATAAGGAGCATCACCTTTTCCCCCTGATTTGCCATGTCCATTACCCGGCCATTGCAAAAATGGTCGAGGAGACGTGCCGGGACTTCGGCATCAGTTTCAAGGAGCACAGGTCCTTTGCGGCAGGGCTTGCCTCGCATTACCGTTGGTTGCGGGCGATGGGAAGGGCCGGCTAAGGTGCAAGCCGCCCGTCACATCTTTTCGTACTGGCCCTTGGGCGCGCCGCAATCGGGACAAATCCACGAGTCTGGGAGTTCTTCAAACTTGGTGTTTGCGGCAATCCCCTGAGTCGAATCGCCGTCCGCCGGATCGTAGACATGGCCGCACAGCAGGCACCGGTACTTATCCATTTGCAGAGCCCTCCGCATCGGTTATCGTACCAAGCGTTGTTGGGGTTGTCCGGCTCAAGCACGAGCCCGTCCGGCACGCACACCCGCCGCCGAGCGTCGCACTCTAGGCGGCGTCGCGACCCGGTGCTTCCTCGGTCACGATCTCCAGTCCACCGGATGCCCGCAGCGAGAGTCGGTATCGCTTCCCCGGCATGAGCTTGATCGAGGGGGCCTCACCGTGGGCAGCGCGAATGCCGACCTGTCCCGCAAGGGCCGGGCTATTGGCGTACTCCCAGAACCGCGACCATATTTCCCGTTCCGAATCGGTCATGGTCCCTCCCGTGCGGTAGGCGGCGGGTGTGGAGCCAACCGCGTCGAGCACGAAACCATCGGTGGGCTTCTGCAATTCGCCGAAGATGCGGCGAAAGAGGCAGATCGACATCGAACGCAGCGGATCGCCCGATTCGACCAGGCGGTCTTCGTACTTGACGACCCAGGCGTCAAAGTAAACCAGGTCCCCCCGCACCGTGAACGTGCGGGGCTCGTCGAGCGGCTTGTTGTCGGAGCCAATTTCTTGAAACGTGAACTTGGTGGCCAGATCGCCGGCCTTGGCCGACCCGGTTTGCGAAACCACGTCGATCTGTGCCACGCGCCGATTGACCTTCAGGAGGCGATTGGCGACTTGCAGCCGTTGGATTTCGCGATCCTTGACCTTCCCTGCTTCCGTCAGCGCGGCCACCTCGCGATCCTTGACCTTTCCCGCTTCCGTCAGCGCGGCCACCTCGCGATGGCGGGCCTCCAACTGCTGGCCGAGTTCTTCGATCTGGTGTTTTCCGCCTGAGTAGTAGCTGTAACCGAACCAGCCACCCACCCCCAGGATCACTAGGAACGCCACCCTCAGGAGCGATTTTGAGAGACTGTCCAAGGTCGTGACGAGCGTGAGCAACACTGCTTCCCCTTTCGCGATTCCAGGGCGAACCTCCGAGCAACCGCTTCTCTATCTATTCTCACCATTCCACGATGGCTCGGCAAGTCCCCGGGGGACGATTCCGACCATTCCGCCGCCACCGCCCTGGCGTATCGTTTCCTTGTCACTTGTCGGCGCCGTTATGGAAACGGCCGCTCGCCGCTTTCCAAAAGCAACCCAACAACAGACCGGCGCCTGCCGCGAGCAATACGGACGTCAGCGGTCTTTGCCGGACGAATTCCTCGCACGCACATGCGGCGCCTTGGACCTTGTTGCGCGCCTGCTCGCAGCATTCCGAGGCTCTGGCGCCCACCTGCCCGAGCTTTTTCTGGGCAGCGTCCCGGAGGGTCCCGCCCATTTTCTGAAGGTCTTCAGTCACTTCTTTCGCCTCTTTGCCCAACTGATCACTTGTGCTAGACATGGATCTTCCTCCTTGGTTCTGCCGCTCATGGCAACTGGCTGTGGTACAGTTCCCAGCCGTGGTCGGTACTGGTAAACGAATACAGGCCGGGCTCGAGCCCGTATCGGGCCTGATCCATGTTCGCGCCCCGGCTGAACTGGATCACCCAAGCCCGATCTTCATGCAAGTCTTGGCTATAGCCCGGCGGAATCGTATAAGGGCAAATCGTCAATCTCCGAAATACAGGTCCAGCAATCGCTGTTGGTGTTTGGGCAGTGCGCGGCAGTCGGGGACGTGGAAATAATTGCCTCCGGCGTCGCTCAAAAGCAGGCCGCTGGGGCCGAAGGATTGGCAGCCTTCGCCCGGTTTGTCCAACTGGAATTCCAGCGGTCCACTATCGGTCACGAGAGTCATCACCAGCAGGTTTCCCTTGGTGTGCAACTGGCGGATTTCCCGGACCACGCGCAACAGGTAGCGGCGGCCGAGGGAGCGGCGCACGACCTCCTGGGCGGGCGTCGGCCAACGCTCAATCGCCTCGATGAGGCCCACCTCGCTGCTTCGTCCCGGGACATTGCCGAGGCGCAAGCTGATGAATTTTTCCGGGTGGCTCGCCGGGAAAGCGCATACCGCGTAGACATCCGCGGAATGCTTTCCCTCTTGAATCACTTGCAACGCATGGTGGCCGTCCTCACGGATCGTGCCCGCGTCCGGATCGAGCCAGCCGATCGCGGCGCCGGGGCGAGAGGAAGGCGGCGGCTTCGCATGAGCGTCGAAAGCGGGGGCGGCTCCCTCGCCGTCCGTAGACGCCTCAGCGGCGGGGGTCGACTCGCTCCGGCGCCAGCCATGGGTCAGGTCGCCTTGAAGCCTGGCCAGCGAGGCGAAGCAGCCGCCTCGGGCGAACAACTCCCGCGGAGTACCCGCTTCGATCAAGCGGCCGTTGTCGAAGACGATCAACCGGTCAGCATCGCAAAGCGTGGAGAGGCGGTGGGCGATCATCAGGATCGTTCGCTTGCGGGCTCCCTGGCGGAGGGCGTCGCAAATGGCCTTTTCCGACTCGGCGTCGACGCAGGCCGTCGCCTCGTCGAGAACGAGGATTGCGGGATCGACCAGGAGGGCCCGGGCGATGGAAAGCCGCTGCCGCTCGCCGCCGGAGAGGCCGGCGCCCCCCTCGCCCAGTTGGGTGTCATAGGCAAAGGGCATGTGCATGATGAAATCATGGGCATCGGCCTGCCTGGCGGCGGCGAGGATTTGTTCCGCCCCGGCCAGCCAGTTGCCGTAGGCGATGTTCTCGGCGACCGATCCTCGAAAGAGAAAGGGATCTCTGCGGAACCATGCCGATCTGGCGGCGAAGTTCGCGGGGGTCGATCTGTCGCGCGTCGCGGCCGTCGATGAGGATTTGGCCGGCATCGGCTTCGTAGAGCCGTCCGATGAGGCTGACCAGCGTGGACTTGCCCGACCCGCTCCGCCCGACCACGCCGACCATCTCCCCCGGGGCGATCGTGAAGCTGACGTGCTTGAGCACCGGCCTGGTCTTGTCGTAGCCGAACGACACGTCTTGGAACTCGACTTGCCCCCGGCCGCCAGCGTGCGCGCCGGCCTCGTGCGCTGCGCCGCCTGGCCGGGCGATTTCCAGCTCGCTTGGCGTCTCGAGCAGGTCGCCGATCCGGCGGCTGATGCCGACGAAGTTGGCAAACCAAGCCGTCGATTCGGCAATCGTGGTCAGCGGCGTGTAGAACATCGCCAGGTACATGAGGAACGCCATCAGCGAGCCGAGCGTCATGGCGCCGAAGAGCACGTCGCGGCCGCCCATGTACCAGACCACCAGGGTCCCCAGCGCGAAGAGCAGTCCCATGAGGGCCGTGAAGGTCGAGGTCGAAGCATCGACGGTCATGCGCGAATCGCGCAGCCGCCGGCTCGACTCGCAGAACCGCCGCACCTCGCGGTCCTCCTGCACAAAGGCCTTGACGACGCGAATCCCCCCGAGCATTCCCACCAGGGCCGAGGCCTGTTTGCCCACCGCTTCCCAATAATGGTGATGGCGCGGCTGGAGATAGCGGGTGAAATACCAACTGCCGGCAAGGATCAAGGGCATGGGCAGCAAGGTGATGAGGGCCAACTTCGCGTTCAAGTAGAAGAGCATCACGCCGATGCCCGCCAATTGAAAGGATTGGAGAAGGAAACCGCTCGTCATGTGGTAGACCAGCGTGTGCAGGCTTTCCGTGTCGTAAGCCACCTGACTCATGAGGATGCCGACCTGGTTGCGGTCGTGAAACGCCAAGGGCAGTTCGTTCAGCTTCCGGACCAGGTCGTTGCGCAAATTGGCGGTGAGCGTGGTGCCGACGCGGCTGGCGACGATGCCCTTCCAAACGGTGACCAGCGTGGCGGCCAGCCGGACCAGCAACAGGCCGGCAATGATCGCCAGCAAAAGGTAGAGCAACCGCCCCGGGGAGCTTTTGGGCAGGCTGATCTGGAGGACACGGTCTACCAGCAGCTTCTGCAAAATGGGCGGAACCACGTCGATGGCCACCGCCCCCAGGGACAATGCCAGCAGCAGCATCACGCTGCCGCGAAAGGGGCGGAGCAGGGAAAGAATCTGCGCGGTTGCCCGCGGACGTTGCGATGGTGCGGGCCCTGGGCTGCCGTCGGCGGACGCCGTCCGGGGGGGCCTTCCCAGCATAGCCGCCGCCTGGCCGTCTTGCTCGGCCGATCGCTCGCGGCCGCATCGCATCGCCAACCGATCCGCCAACTCGCGCAACCGCGGATCGACGCTCCCCGGCCGGCGCAAAACATCGACCCACCGCTGGTCCACGCGGGCTTGGAGGAAACACGAGCCGATCGACGGCTCCACGCGGAAGCCGCCGATCTGGTCGAACCGCCACTGTCGGCCTTCCTGGCGGTGGCCGTTGACAACGGACAACTGCTGCGGATCGACGATCAATCGTTCCGGGCAGGCGCGTCCATCCAGACCAATGGTCGTTTCGAGTGAGAAGGACTCTTCCTTTTCCTCGCCCATTATGTGCGCTGGCGACGTACCGGCAGTTCGATTCCGCATGTCCGCCAGCCCCTAATAAAAAACCCCGTTACGGCTAAACACATACCGGGGCCCCTCTATGCCTAAATTGCGGCCACCGTCGCAAACGATCTGCCATTGGCAGTATATGCAAGCGGTCAACTAGCAAGTTTTTTTCCTTTGTGGCCGGGATATTTACCGCGGAAAAACATGACAGGGGAGGAGGCTGGTTTTGCCACCCGCCGACGCGCTGGGGAGCGACCGGCCGCCTAAGAACCGGCGAATCAATTAGTGTCGCCTTTCGCTCCGCGAAAGTAGCGACACTTTCGCGGAGCGAAAGGCGACTATGTGACAGTTATTGATTCGCCCGCCTAAGGGTGATTGGGCGTGAACGTCAATCGCGTGATGGCAAGGTCGATCGGCCCCTTCTGCTCCGAGACGATAACGACCTCTTTGACTGCCGACAAGGCGGGGGTGGTGGGAAGGGGGACGCAAACTTCCTCTTGCCGGCCCCCCGTGGCGGCAAAGCGGGTGAACAACTCGTTGGGGATCGCCCGCGGCGGCAGGGCGCCGCCGGGGGCCGGCTTGAAGCAGATCACCACTCGGTCCAGGGGCGCGGCGGACCGGTAGCGGAGGCAGAAGATTCCGCCGGAGAGATTCACGCCCGATGCCCGGGAGGCGACGAAGGCGATGCCGAGCCCGTCCGTGCGGGGGCATTTCGCGTGGAAGCCGTCGCGGTTCCGCGTGGAGGTCATGGCGGCCTCCTTGTCGCCCCAGGCGAAAACGCGGGTCCCCGCGGACAAGAAGTCGACGTTCTCTCCCGGCTTGTAGACCTCGTCCAAGCGTGCGAGAAGGCCCCTGGAGTCGAGATACCGCCGCATATTCTCCGGCCCGGCGCCGAGCAAGCCGAGGACCAGGGAGAGGGTATGGGCGGTGGTTTGCACGCGGATGGGCTCTTTCCTGGCCAGGTTGAAGCCTTCCCAGGGGCCGTGGTCGGTGAGCAGTTGGGATACCGTCGGCCAGTTGTCCGCGAGGAACTGCTCGATCTTCTCCGGCGCGACCATGTAGGCGATTCCCAGCGTGTAGAGCGAGGCTGCGTTGGTGATGCGCGGCAGGGGGGTGACGGCGATGTCCGGGATTCCCACCGCGCCGGTGTACTGGGCGCCGTCGCCCGTGTACGATTCGGAGAGGAAGCCCGGCAGCCGGTTGCGGGCGGCGAAGTCGAGTTCCACATCGACCAAGTTTTCCAGCATCTTCTTCCAGCTTGGATCCTGCAATTCCCCCATGCACAGCCCCAGTCCCAGGGCCTGGAACGCCGAGCCGTCCCACGGGGCCAGCACGTAGGCGTCGCTTTCCCCGCGGATCCGGTACGGTTTGATCTTGAAGCCGAGATTCTTCACCGCGTGAATCGGCAGGCCGAAGCGCAGGACCACGAAATTCGTGGGGCCGCGAAATTCGTTCCCCAAGTAGTCCATGTATCCCTTGCGCCAATTCCCCTGCTCGTCGTGCCAGCCCAGGAACTGGTCCCTGCTGGCATCCCAGCCGAAACTGAACATGCCCGCCGGGGCGTCGTACAAATGGGCGTAGCCTTCCTGCTGATCGTCGAGGAAGTGCTCCAGGGTGGTGCGGATCGCGCGGATTTTCGCATTGCCGGCCAACTCCGGGCGCAGCAGCGCGCCCTGGGCACGAGCGACGGAAATGGAAAGATTGGCGTTGTCGCCGAACACCACGGTGAGGACGCGACGATCGAGAATCTCCATGATCCTTCGCTTGGTGACCTCGTCGGCCAGCGGCGCCAAGGGGCCATTGAAGAAGCGCAAGCCGTAGTCCGCGGATCGGCGGATATCGGCCTGGCTGCCGTCGCCGCGGGGGACGATCCACCCCTTGGCTTTCAACGCCCGCCAGACGGCTTCTCCCTTCTCGCCGCCAAAAGCCTCCAGAAACATCGCCCGGTCGACATCATTGACCAAGGGGGCAAGCCGTCTGCCTGAAGACAGATCCAAAAAATTCACCAACAACCCCTTGGCGGCAAGTTGCGAATCTTTCTGGTCATGGCGCAGGGTATCGACTGCCAAGCCAAGCTGCGCCAGGGCCTGCTCCCGGGACAGGTACGGAGTGTCGGCATGGCCGGCGACGACATTGGCGAGAGTTTCGATCCATTCGCCGATGGCCGTCAATTGGGTGAAGGATCGCAAGCAAAGGCCCTTGCCCGGCTCGTCGTTCCAGCCCTCGACCGGATAGCCGGAAAAGGGCTCGGCGAGGTGGTTTTCCGGGGCAAGGTAGCGCATGGCGTTTTCCAACAGGGCGTGGACGTGCCGGTGCTGGACAGCGACCGTGCGAAAAACGCATGGGGGATCGCTCTTTGCCGTTACCAGGGCGATCGCGGGGGTGGTACTCACGTTGTCGCCGATTGCCGTGATGGCCACGAGCAAGGTTCCTCCTACGGCGGCTGCATACGTTGCGCATCGCATAGACTTCATACTCCTTTGGTCAATGCTGCCGGTGAATGGTGCGGGTGCAATCCTCGCCGCCCGCCGAGAACCGGACACGCCGGGCCGGCAGGGCTGCGCAAGGGACTTCCGCGCAGATCCCGGGAAATGCCGAAAACGGTCAACTCGCCCCTGGGCTCTCCCAGATCGGCGGGGAGCACGATCTGGTTGTCCTCCAGCCGCGCGCCCGCCACTCCTTCCAAGGCCTGGCGGAAGAGCCAGCCGGCGGCCCCGGTGTACCCGTTCCAGATCATGCGCCCGGGGTCGAAGGCCGTGAGGATGTCCGCCGCCTGCTTGTTCGGCTGGCCGCCGTAGGTCTCGATTTCCTCGGGCGTGACGTGGGCCAGCGGCGATATTTTCCGCCACAGGCGATAGGCGGTCTCACGATAACCGCGGGCCAACTCGGGCCTTCCTTCGCGCTCGGACTGCTCGGCCAGGATCCGCGCCGCGCCGACGAGCCATTGCACGCCGTGGCAGTACATGCCGTTTTCGCGCACCCCCTCGGGATAGCAACTGCTGCGGCCTAAAGCGGGCCTGCTGTCCGCCGCCAGCGGCGGCCAGCCGAGCAAGACGGTGCTGTCTCGTTCCAGAACGCCCAGGGCCGTGTCCAGCGCGATCGCCGCGCGCTGGCGATGGATGCCGGAGATGACCGCCCAGGCGGCCGTCAGCGCGTCGATTTCCCAGACGCCGCTGCCTTTGACGCCGATTTCCGTGCCGTCGTCGTGGATCGCCCGCAGATAGCGATCGCCGCGCCAGGTGAGTTCGAGGGCGTCTTTCAGTTTCCTTGCCCGCCGGGCATAGTGCTCTCTCCGCGCGGGCCCGTCTTTCCTGGCAATGACGGCGTCCATCCGCTGGAGGATGAAGTAGAGAAAGAAACCGAGCCACACGCTTTCGCCGCGACCTTGGCTTCCGATCTCGTCCAAGCCGTCGTTCCAATCGCCGGCGCCCATCAAGGGCAGCCCGTGTGCCCCCATGCGTTTCTCGAGCACCAGGTCGATGGCGCGCATGCAGTGGCGATAAACGGAATCGGTTCGACTCGAACGATGAGGAACAAATGCCGATCCCTGCTTTCCAGCCGGCAGCGGCTCCAAGGGCTGCGGGGCCAGCAGATAGGGCGTCTGCTCGTCCAGCAGGGAGTCGTCGCCGCTGGCGGCCAGGTACTCGGCCGCCGCCCAGGGCAGCCACAGCAGCGGATCCGAGGCGTGGTTGCGCCCCCAATCCCGTGCGCCCGTCCTGCAACACGTGGAACCATTGGAGCACGTCGCCTTCGAGGAATTGCTGCGAGGCGTGCAGGAGGATCTGCCGGCGGGCCAGCAGCGGATCCATCCACATCAAGTTCACGGCGTCCTGAAGTTGATCGCGGAAGCCGTAGGCCCCGCTGGCCTGATAGAACCCCCGCCGCGCCCAGATCCGCTCGGCCAAGGCCTGGTACTTCAGCCAATCCAACAGGTGATCCATGCCCGGATTGCTGGTGCGGACCCGCACCGTATCCATCAGGCTCCGCCACCACTGCCTGGTCTGGGCAAGACTTGCTTGGGCCAGCGCCGTGTCGCGGTACTTGCTCACCAGCGCCGCGGCCTGCTTACGATCGCCGGCCTGGCCGAGCACGACGGCGACCGTACACTCGCCATGGGCGGGAATTTCCAGCGTGGTCAGCAGCCCGGCAATCGGCCGATCGTCCTCGGCCGCCGCGCCGGCCGGCTCTCCCGTCTCGACCATCTGCGGGTGGGCAACGTCGCGGTCCGGCCCGAAGAAACGCCCCCGCCGCGTTTCCACCCGCTCCGCGGGCCGCGACATGGCCACAAACACCGGCCCCCTGCCATAGCCGTTCCGCGGATTCTCAACCAACAGCGCGCCAAGCGTCTTGTCATAACGCATCCGCAGCGGACCGGTGTGCTCCGGCTGGTCTGCCAACACCAGTTGGAAATAGGGGGCCAGCCGCAGCCGCCGCTCTGCCTGCCACGATTCCGCACGGTCAGCAGATAAACGCCCACCGGCTCGTGCGGCGGCACGAACACCGTCAGTTCGGTAGCCAGCGTTGCCCGCGTCATCTGATACGTGGCGGTGCCGTCGACGCTGAAGGCGGCCTGGTAGCCGGCCTTCGCGTCGTGGAGCGGATGATACGTGGGCGAATACCACTCCCGACGATCGGGATCGTAAAGATAGAAGGCCTCTCCGGGGACCTCGCGCGTCACGATGTCGGGGCAATCCGGCGTGAGGCGGTTCTGCTGCGAATTTCCGCTGGAAGTCGTGTGCAGCCCGCGATTGGTGACGACCACGGTGTGCCCCAGCGCGTTGGACATCGTGTGATCGAAGGGGCGCGGCGTCAGCGGCGTCCGCACCAGCAGCGTCCTGCCGGAATCGAGGAAGCTCCAGTAGGGTTGCGGCGTGCCCGGCGGTATCTCGCCATGCCGGATCGCATGGCGCGTGCTTGCCGCCGAGGCAGCGGCGACCGCGTCGTCGCCGCCGGTCCCGAGGTGTCGCACGATCAGGTCGACGGCCTGCTGCTTGTCGCGTGCCAATCCCATGAGCAGGCGCACCTCCGCCGACCCCTTGGCCTTCAAGGTTGTGCCGACCAGCAGGCTTCCCAGGGGATCGAAGGTCGGATGCGCCGCGGTGTCGCGGGCCGGGGGAAAGGCCAGCGTTTCCAGCGCCCGCGGCGTCCAAAGGCTGCGGGCGCGGCCGATAAAGTCGAGCCGCGAGATCAGGAATCCTTCGGGGGCGGCCTCGGCGGCCAGGAGCCCCACGGCCCCGGAGTGCTTGTCGCCGGCCAAAACGGCGCGCAGCCCGGAGAGGTACTCCATTTCGGCGAACAGCCGGTTGTACTGGGTGTGCGTGCGGTCGGCGTCCGGCCGGTTGAGCACCCATTCCAGGTAAGGGACCACTTTCACTGGCCGGTCGGCGTCGGTCAGGTTCTCCAGGGTGATGGTCCAAAGCTCGACGGGATCGTTATCCCCGGGCAACGATATTTCGATGTTGGCGCCGATGCCGTGGTTCACCTGGCGGATGAGCAAGGAGCCTTCGCGGCGCTCGATTTGCGGCGCGGGTCCCCAGCGGCGCGGGAAATTGCCCAGCACGGGCCATGCCCGACCCGCCTCCGCCGGCTGCCGGGAAGCATCGACCAGGAACAGCGCCCTTCCGCCCGGATCGAGAGCATCGTAGCAGCGACGGCTGAGGTCATAGTCGCTGCGGAGGGCACGGCTAACCATTTCCCCGCGGCCGCCGATCGCCACGGAGTATTCCGTATTGCTGAGACTCGCAGCGAGCCGAGAGCGGGCGGTGCGGCGCGTGCGAAACCAGCGCAGCAGCGCCAGCGCGGTGGTGCAGGCGGCCACGGCAGCCGCCCCCAGCAGCACTTTTCCGGCCGGCGAAAGGGCCACCACAGTCGCCAGGAGACCGTTGCCCGCGGCGGCCCGTTCGAGGGCCTCGTGCTGACTCCACGCGAAATCCCAGTCGGCCCCGCGCGGGATATAGTAAGGAATCAGCAGCGGCGCCCAGGTGGCGAACCGCTTCACGCCCTCGGGGATGCACTGCGCCGTGGCGGCCCGGCCCAGAAAGCGGGCCAGCCGCTCGTCCAGCTTGTCCATCCCCAGAAAACTCAAGTTCACCAGCGTGGCGACGCGCAGCCCCATGTGGTCCAGCCAGATCAGCACCCGCACCACGTCATACGCCAGCAGGAGAATAAAGACATGGAGACTCCAGGCGCGAAATGCCTCCGGGCTGGTCGTTGCGCGGTGGAAGATCGCCACCAGCGTGTGAACGGCGCCGTCCTGGTTGTACCACGTCGGTGTTCCCATGGGGCGAAGGAAGGAACTGATGATGGGCGACATCCACAGGCCCCAGCGGAGCACTTCCAGCATGTTCTGGCTCACGTCGACCAGGCCCGCGCGGGTGAAGAGCGACTTGATGGGGGCTGTCTCGCGGCGAAAATAGGCCGTCAAGAAGGTGCGGTTGACGGCGAACAGCCAGGCAGCCGTGGACCAACAGATCACGCCCGCCAGCGCCTCGCAGTACAACAGCCGCGGGCCGCCGCTGACGTTGCCCAACTGGAGGAAACCCCATTTGCTGAGGAAGGCGTAGACTCCGAAGGGCTCCGCTGTCGCTCCGGCGCTCAGATAGCGGTGGAACTTGTCGACCACCAGGGAGACTTGGGCGGCATCCAGGTAGAAGCCGGCGGCCGCCCCGATCAGTCCGCCCCAGAGGGATTCCACGAGGTAGACCCGCCATTGCAGTCGGCCGCGGCGTCGCATCGCGTAGACGCCGTCTCTAAGGAGGCTGACGCCGGCAAAGGCCGCCATGCCGACGGCAAAGCCGAACTCGACGCGGACGAGCATGTCCTGGGCGGAAAACGACTGCAGAACCGCATAGCCCACGCCCAGGCCGACCACCACGCCGCGGAGATACAGCGTTGGTTTCCCATAGCTCGCCCGGACGCGGCGCGAGAACGCCGGGCTGCCGTCGAACGTCTCGATGATCGTCTTGGCCAAGGGGAACGCTGCCGCGCCCAGCAGCGCGGCCAGCGCCAGCGGGGCGTGCTGGAGCAACCACAGCGTGCTCTGGGTCCTGCAAAGCAGGTCGGCCCCGTACAAGATGGTCATGAAGACGCCGCTATAGATCATCCCCTTCTTGGCCGCTTGGACGGTGATTTCGCCCAGCGCGGCGGGGGTGAGAACTTTGCCGTGGATCGCCGCCATGATCATGCCCGTGATCAGGTAAACCTCGGCCCACAGTCCGGCCTGCGAAAAGATGGTGGCGGCGACGGCGACGATCAGTCGGGCCGGCGGCGGCCAGGAGGCCGCCGTGCCTGCCGATCCCAGATCGGCGATCCACGGCCCGGCAACCGCGGCGGCCGCAACCGCCGCCAACAGCGCGTGTGCCTTCAATGATCGCAGCGGGGTGCGCCGCACCGCCAGCCCGATTCCATTGACCACCGCTTCATTGAAGGCGAAGACGACGAGGAGGCGGCCGAGCCCTTCGATCATCGCGCGGCCCGCCGCCGGCAGGCCCGTCGTCAGCCCACCCGCCCAGGCTTGCAACACCGAGGTCGGTTCCAGCAGGAGCAGGGCGCCGAGCAGATAAGGGGGGGCGACGATCATCGCGGCCGCCGTCGTGCTCAAGTGTCTGCCCGAGGCCAGCCGATACGTGTTGATCGCGTGGTACAGCGTGAAGACCACCGCGGCCACGGTGCTGCTCAAGGCGAAGAGATCGGACCAGGCGGCGGGCGATTGGAGCACCAGCAGCGAACTGCCCGAGGCCGCCAGCAGGCCCGAGACGAAGACGTCCTGAGCGGCCTCTCGGGGCGTAAGGTGCTTGCCCGTCAGGCCGTATTTCGACCATTCGGCCAGGGCGCCGGCGGCGATGGCCACGAGCAATTCCTGCCAGCCGAATCGCCAAACGCCACGCTGGCCAAGGAGATAAACGCACGTTGCCAAGCCGGCAATGGAGACCATCGAAACGGCAGCGACGAAATCCCGCCGCAGGCTGCGGAGCCGGCGCCCGAGCGCGGTTCCGCCCGCCAGGAAAAATGCGCCGACAGTAAGGTGGCTCTTGGTCGCCATGTTATTCCCGTCCGCTGAGCGCCGCCGCCACCGACTGCTTGCTCCCGGGGTCTTTCCCGAGCAGAAGCCGAGGCAGGAAGTCCGACGCCTGATGAGCTTGCCGAGTGGCGCGAGCGAGGACGAACAGTTGCCAACCGCCGTGATCGCTTCCGTGCTTTTCAGCGTCGCCGTGTTGGGGGTTCCCGCCCGCTGGGGACGCGTGCCATGGGGCGCGACGATCCACCTGCGGGGAGCAACCACTCTCAAGTCTAACCGATTGGCCGCCCGGCACAAAGGCAAATCGGCCGTTGCGGCGATGGGCTGCCCAAAAGCGCGTTTTTCCGTTGCCCGCGCTATGGGTTAAACGTTATCAAACCGGCCATCGCTGGGGTCAAAAAAACTGTCCGTCGTCACAAGGGCAGAAAGAGGGGGATGGCGGCCGGGGGCGCAGCCCGATGGCCGATTGCGTGGTTGTCCGTTCCGCACCGCTTTGCCTTTTTCCACGGTTTTTCCTATAATTCCAGGCGACGTTTTCGTTTCTGTTGCGGAAACCTTGGTCGGATGGGTCGTGGGAGGCGTGACGCCGTGGCGGTCTGGTTCGGACTCAAGCAAATCGGTCGCTTCGCTACCCGCTTCCGGCGTCGGTTCGGCAGCCGCGCTGCGCTGGCCGAGGCCGAACCACCCTTGGCGCCGAGCTGTTTGGCCTGGAGCAACTGGGAAACCACGGCGAAGCGCTGGCCGCGATCCACGAGCTCGATTTCAACCCCGGTCCGGAGCGGCTGCTGCACCGGTTGGCGGAAAACGAACGGGTCATCCGCGATTCCCACGACATCGTGGCCGAGGCCGTCCGCGGCGGTCATCGCGTCGCGCCGGCCGCCGAGTGGCTGCTGGATAACTATTATCTCATTGCCGAGCAGATCGATCTTGCCCGCCTCCATCTTCCCAAACTTTACAGCCGCACATTGCCCAGGCTGCGCAGCGGGCCGCTGCGGGGCTTCCCCCGCATCTACGACCTGGCCCTGGAACTGGTCTCGCACACCGACGGGCGCGTGGATGCCGATAACCTGACCTCTTTCGTACGAGCCTACCAGCGCGTGCAACCTCTGAAGCTGGGCGAGCTGTGGGCCATCCCCATCATGCTCCGCCTGACGTTGCTGGAAAACCTGCGACGCGTAAGCCATCGAATCGCCTGGCGGCGGCGTCAGCACGACCTGGCGCTGGAGTGGGCCCGGCGATTCATCAGCGTCGTCCAGGAGGACCCCAGGCTGTTCGTCACCGAGTTGGCCGAGTTTGTCCGCTCCGCGCCTTCCATGTCCCCGCCCTTTATCGCCGAACTGTTCGCCAGCATCGAGGGACTCCATGCGGCGTTCAACCTGGCGATCAATTGGATCGAGCAGGAACTGTCGCAACAGGGCCAGACTATCGAAATGATCCAACAGGCGGAAAGCCAGGACGAGGCGGCCAACCAGGCCTCGATCGGCAACACGATCACCAGCCTGAGGACCCTCAACGCTATCGATTGGCAGACGTTCGTCGAGTCGCTGAGCGTCGCCGAGTCCATGCTGCGCCGCGATCCGGCGGGCGTGTATCCGCGGATGGACTTCCGCAGCCGGGACCGCTACCGGCACGTCGTGGAGAAGCTGGCCGAGAAAAGCGGCTCGCAGGAAGAAGCGGTGGCGGAAGCAGCGGTCAAGCTGGCCGCGGCGCGCTGCGAGCAGGGCGCTTCGGAACAACGGGAGTCGCACGTCGGCTACTTCCTCATGGATCGCGGACTCGGCGAACTCCGGCGCAGCGTCGGCTATCGGCCGACGCCTTGGGACCGCGCCGGCGGCTTGCTCGCCTGCCGGCCACTGGCCGCCTACCTCCTCGCTTTGGCCGTGGTCACGGGATTGATGGCCGCAGCGCTCCTTCGGGACGCCGCGCCTCTGCTGGCAAGACACTGGTCCTTGTTTGCAGCGGCTGCCGTTGTTGTCGTGCTGGCGGTGTCGCGATCGGCGGTGGCGCTGGTCAACTGGATGGCGACGCTCCTGGTCCCGCCGCGCAATCTGCCCCGGCTGGATTTTTCCAAGGGTGTTCCCCAGGACCATCGCACGGCCGTGGTCATTCCGACGTTGCTCCATTCCGCGGACAACGTGCGGAGTCTCCTGGAGCACGTGGAGATCTGCTACCTGGCAAACCGGGACCCGGAACTGCTCTTTGGGGTCCTGGGGGACTTCCCCGACGCCGCCGAGGAGACCCTTCCCCAGGATCACGCGCTGTTGGACGCGGCCGTCGCCGGCATCCGGCAACTGAACGCCAAGTACGCCGAGGCCGGCCGTTGGCGATTCTTTCTCCTCTATCGCCCGCGAAAATGGAATCCGGCGGAGCGGATCTGGATGGGCCCCGAGCGCAACGCGGGAAGTTGGAGGATTTCAACCACCTGGTGCGCGAGGGCTGCCGCGACTCGTACACGGTTGTCGAGGGAGACCTGGCGGCGATTCGCGCGGTGAAACACGTGATTACGCTGGACGCCGATACGTGGCTGCCGCCGGAATCCGCGGCGAAGTTGGTGGGCACGATCGCCCATCCGCTCAATCGCCCCAAGATCGACCCGGCCAGCGGCTGTGCGGTGCGCGGCTACGGGGTCCTGCAACCGCGGCTGGCCGTCAGCCTGGTCGCCGCACAGCAATCCTGGTTCGCCCGCCTGTTTGCCGGAGAGGCGGGCCTGGATCCCTACACCCGCGAGGTCTCCAACGTCTACCACGATCTCTTCGGGCAGGGGCAGTACGTCGGCAAGGGCATCTACGACGTGGAGGCCTTTCACAACGCCTTGGAAGACCGCTTTCCTCCCAACCGGATTCTCAGCCACGACCTCATCGAGGGCTGTCATGTCCGCTGCGGCTTTGTCAACGACGTGGAGTTGATCGAAGACTATCCGTGCTCGTACCTGGCCGACTCCTATCGTCGTCATCGCTGGACGCGGGGAGACTGGCAGATCGCCCGCTGGGTCTTGCCTTGGGTCCCGGACCACCAGGGGCATCGCCTGCCCAATCCGCTCGGGGCGCAGGCGCGATGGCTGATTTTCGACAATCTGCGGCGCAGCCTGATTCCGGCGGCGCTGCTGGCGACGTTCGTCCTCGGCTGGCTGGCCCTGCCGGACGCGGCCCTCCGCTGGACGGCCACCTTGCTGGCCATCTACTTGCTGCCCAACATCTTCAGAACAACCTACGCACTGCTGGCGAAAGGCAAGCGAGTCGCCTGGTCCGATCACGTCGCGATGTCTCTGGTCAATGAATCCACGGTTCTGGGCCGTGGAGGGCTTGGAATTCGCCTTCCTGCCGTATCAAGCCTGCCTGCAGCTCGACGCCATCGCGCGGGCGCTGTGGCGGCTTTTCGTCAGCGGCCGCCGGCTCCTGCAATGGCAGACGGCGTGGGTAACGAGCCAGCACGGGGTCGGCAAGAACCTTTGGGCCACCATGGGGGGGACGTGGGTCGCGCCGGCCATGGCGGCGGCCGCGGCCATCGCCCTGGCGGTCCGCGGCGCAGCGTGCTGGGCCATTGCCGGCCCGATCCTCGCC
>CAVSFO010000002.1:0-15713 GCA_963727245.1 uncultured Planctomycetia bacterium
GTAAGGTAGGGGTCAGGGGTCAGGGTCTCAGGGATCAGGGGTTAGTGATTAGAAAAGAGATTCGCCGCCGCTTGCGGTTTCGCCGGGGATGAACGACAGCAGAGACGCACTTGAGAATCCACGGAACCCAGCCGGCCATTTGCAAAATAAAATGACCACGGGAGAATTACCATGCGACATACTCGATCGATGACCATCCTGGCCGTTTTCGCCGCGGCCTTCCTGGCGGCGGACAACTGCCGCGGAGCCGAGCAGCAGGCCAAGCTGATCGAGTTGCTCAAATCGGACGCGGCGCCGGCCGAAAAAGCCGCGGCCTGCAAGCAGTTGGCGATCTACGGCAATCAGGATGCGGTGCCGGTGCTGGCCGCGCTGTTGGCCGATCGGCAACTTGCATCCTGGGCGCGAATCGCCTTGGAAGCGATTCCCGGCCCGGCCGCCGACAGTGCCTTGCGCAAAGCGACGGGGAAAGTGCAGGGCACGCTGCTGCTGGGGGTGATCAATTCGCTGGGCGTTCGCCGCGATGCCAAAGCGGCCGGCCTGCTCGTCCGGCGGCTCGGCGATCGCGACGTCGAAGTGGCTTCGGCCGCGGCCGTGGCGCTGGGGCGGATCGGCGGCGACGCGGCGGCCAAGGCCCTGAAAGCGGCGCTGGCCACCGCCGCGGCCGCCGCGCGTTCGGCGGTCGCCGAAGGCTGTATCCTCTCGCGGAGCGCTGCTCGGCGACGGAAAACCGGCCCAGGCCCTGGCCCTGTACGAGGCGGTCCGCAAGGCGGACGTGCCGGCGCAACGAGTTTGCGAGGCAATCCGCGGAACGATTCTCGCCCAGGGACCGCCGAGTGCCGTTGCTGGTGGAACAGTTGCAGTCGGCCGACAAATCCCGTTTCGCCCTGGCATTGCGGTGGCCCGCGAGCTTCCCGGCCGCGAAACGACCGACGCCCTGCTGGCCGAGCTGAGCAAGGCCAGCCCCGAACGGCAGGGCCTGCTGATCCTGGCCCTGGCCGACCGCGGCGATGCGGCGGCGCTTCCCGCCGTGCTCCAGGCGGCCAAGGGCGGGCCGGAGCAGGTCCGCGGCGTCGCCATCCGCGTGTTGCGGCGTTTGGGCAATGCCGCGTGCGTGCCGGCGCTGTTGGACGCCGCGACGGACGCCAACGAGGAAATCTCGCAAACCGCATTGACCGTGTTGGCCGACATGCCCGGCGCGGACGTCGATAACGATCTGGCCGCACGGCTGCCGCGGCCCAGGGAAACATGCGGCGGATCTTGATCGAGCTGGCCGGGCGGCGTCCGATCGTGGCGGCCGTGCCGGCGCTGGTGAAGGCAGCCGCCGATACCGACGGGCCAGGTCCGCGCGGCAGCCCTTACGGCATTGGGAGCCACGATCGAGATCCGCGATCTTCCGCTGCTCGTGCGCGGGTGGCCAATTCCCAGGACGCGGACGACGCGGCCGCGGCCGCCAAGGCGCTGGGGGCCGCATGTCAGCGGATGCCCGATCGCGAGGCCTGCGCCGGCGGAGCTCGTGGCCGCGATCTCCGCGGCGGCGGTGCCGGTAAAGTGCCGCTTCCTGGAGATCCTCAGCGGCGTGGGCGGAACGCGGGCCTTGCAGACGGTGGCGGCCGCGGCCAAGGATGCCGATCCGGAAATCCAGGACACGGCCAGCCGAATGCTGGGGGAATGGATGGACGTGGACGCCTCGCCGGTGCTGTTGGACCTGGCCAAGAACGCGGCCGACCCGAAGTACAAGATCCGTGCCCTGCGCGGCTACATCCGGCTGTTGCGGCAATTCGTGGTGTCCGACGACCAGCGGGTGGCGATGTGCCGCAACGCTCTGGAGACCGCAGCGCAACGCCGAGAAGAAACTGGTCCTGGAAGTTATGGGACGTTATCCCAGCGGGGCGATGCTCGCGCCGGCCTTGGAAGCGACCAAGACCCCGGAACTGAAGAACGAGGCCGTGGCGGTGGCGCTGCTCATCGCCGGGAAAACCGGCGGCCGTTCACCACAGCTCCAGAAAATTCTGGCCGGGATGGGCCACGGGCTGGTGAAGATCGAGATCGTCAAGGCCGAGTACGGAGCCGGGACGAGCGTCAAGGACGTGACCACGATCCTCCGCAAGCACGTCCACGATTTCCCGGTGATTGTCTTGCCTTCGCCCAGCTACAACGCCACCTTTGGCGGCGACCCGGCCCCCGGCGTGGTGAAGCAGTTGAAAGTGCAGTACCGCATGGCCGGCAAGCCGGGCGAGGTGTCGTTCGCGGAGAACGCGACGATCCAGCTTCCACGGCCGAAGTAGCGGAGGACGATTGCAAAGCCCGCCTCCTGAAACGGAATGAATTCGGTTTCCTTTTCATTTTCAGGAAAACGGAATGAATTCCGTTCTACTTAGTTTCTGTTGCGGCGACATCCGGTTCCAGCGCAGCCACCGAATTGGGCGGTCTGCGCATGGCCGATAAAGTGGTTGACATACATAACCCGGCTAGGTTCTACTGGATAGGTCGGGCCCGCTGGCTCAAATTACACGGCGACCGTAACGTCGGCCAGCAAATTTGACGGTTTGGCCGTGTGGATGCTGGCCTTGTCCCAGCACATATTCCGGCCGCTGTCGCTTTCCCGGCTCCCATAGGCTGTAAAGTCTACGCTATCGCTACAATCCGACCGCCGAGCGCTGAACTTCACGCCTGGCACACCGCTTGCGTTAGCCAAAGAAATACGACCGGGAAAGCCGATGGCATTCTGTGACGGAACGTTTTTGCCGCCAATGCCGGTCGCCGAGGGGCACAACCAATCCTATTCGTGCGAAACGCCAGGTGGTGTGGCTATGTCTTCCATTGCGTCGTCCTTGCCGGGACGGATGAACGTTTTCCAGAAACTGATGTATCAGTGGAGTGAACTGCATCCCTACAACGCCGTGCACATCTATCGGATTGCGGGAGGGCTCGATCCGCGGCGGCTGCTGGCGTCGATCGCCCAGGCCTACCGGCATAACGGACTGGGCGCGGTGGAGATCGCGGCCAACGGCCAATCCTACCGGCATTGTTCGCCGAGACACCGGAGCTGGAAATCATCGAGGGTGGCGACGATCCGCACGGAAGCGGATGCGGCGCAAGTGGGCGCGGGTCTCAACCGGCCCTTCTCCCGGCCGTGCTGTCAGCCCTGGCGGTTTTCGGCCGTCAGCGACGGCCCGAAGAGCTTCTACCTGCTCTTGATCTACGACCATTGGATTGCCGACAGCGTGGCGGCGCGGCTGGTGGTGCAGCAGGTGTTGCGCCGCGATTTCGGCCTCGGCGCCCGCCGCGAGAGCCGTCCGCTCGATCTCTATCCGGCCACCTACCGGAAGGTGTTCTGCGCGGCGGCTCGGGCCGTTGCGGTTGGCTGCCGCGGCGACGCGCCTGCTGTGCAACGTGATCCGCAATCCGGGAGCGCGGCAGGTTGCCTACTCGTCGGTCACGCAGATGGCGGTCAATTTCGAGCAGTTCGCCACCGCGCCCGGCACGGTGGGCCGTTTGCGGAATTCGCCCGGCAGACTGGGGCCACGGTGAACGACGTGATCCAGGCGGCGTTGGCGCGGGCGATGGCGCCGGTGGTCCCGCGGCGGGCCAAGGGCGCGGATCGCAGGACATGGCGATCGGCAACATCGTCGACGTGCGGGGCGATGCCGCCGCGGATCTCACGCACTCGCTGGGCGCGTTTGTCGTACTACAACGTCCGCTGCCGCCCGGAGGAAAGCGACGACCTGGCGGACTTGGCCCGGCGGGTGGCCGGCAGCACGGGCCCGCTCAAGGCCCGCCACGGCTACCTGGACGCGGTAGTCAACATGCAGTTCGTCAGCCGTCTCTGGCCGCACTTCAGCGCCGCCACCAAGGCGCGGTTCATGAAGCGGGCCATCCCGCTGACGGCCGGCGTTTCCAACATCTACTTCCGCGACGTGCTGCTGGATCACGAGTTGGACGGACGGATCATCGGCTACATCCGCGCCGCTTCGACCGGACCGATCCTCCCCCTGGTGATCACGCCCACCACGATCAACGGGCAGTTGAACGTCGGCGTCACCTACCGGCAGACGGGTTTCTCCCTGCGCGAAGATCGATCGCGTGATGGAAGCATTCCTGGCGGAAATCGAGTATCCGGGCCAGTCGGCGCGAGGCCGGCATGGCGTCGAACTCCAGCCGCTCGAACAGCTCGCGACAAGCGACGCCGCGTAACCGCCTGGAGGGCGGTAGCACGGCAGCGTCGCCGATCCGGCGCTTTGGGCTTCGATCGCGCCCGCTGCCGGGCCCAGAAGCCCGGGAGGATGAATAATCTGCCGCGTAAACGCGAGTGATCGAGGATCTTCTCGAACCTGCGGATTTCTGGGGGGCAGTGGGTGTGGCAAGAGTGTTTGGCAAGCCCTTCCACCCTGTCACTGCTGTGCGCAGCGAAGAAAACCTACGTTATTTCGCCGAGCGACGTAGATCCTTCGCTGCGCTCAGGATGACAGTAATGTGCTAAGCCGTGACAGCCTTATGCCCCGACCTCGCCAAAAAACATTCGCCCGGCCCGGGGCAGTTGACAGCGGCCCGTCCGGCGACAAGAATCAGTCCGTCAGGTTGCCGTCGTGGGGGCCCGGCGGCCACGACAAGACTGAAGACCCCGTCAGTCGGAACCCGGAGCCAGCTCATGTTCCGTCGCTGTTTCGCAGCAGGATCGTCCCGGTGGCCGGCGTGGCTGGCCATGTCGCTGTTTGTTCTGTTGATCGGCCCTCGCGCCGCTGCGGCGGAGCGGATGTACTTGACCCGCCGGGGGCAGCCGCAGTGCGTGATCGTCCGCGGCCGCGACGACGATTTCGCCGCCGAGCGTCTGGCCCGGCACCTGGCCGAGAAGACCGGGGCCAAGGTCAACGTGGTTGCCTCCGACCAGTGGCGGCCGGGTGACAGCGGGGGCTTGATCCTGATCGGCAGCGCCGCGTCGAACGCGGGCGTCGCAACGCTCGCTGCCGAGAACGGCATCGATTTGAGCCCCGCCCGGTTGACCGATCAAGGATACGTAGCCAAGCGGCTTTCGCACGCGGGATACGATTGCCTGTTGCTCTCCGGCGGCGGCCGCGACGGGACCCACTACGCCGTCATGGACCTGATCCACTGGAATCTCGAAAGCGACGGCCAGTCGGCCTGGATCGAATCGCTCGACGTTTGCGAAGTTCCCCGCCTCCGCTACCGCTGGTTCTGGGATTGGGACAGCCGCATGGATTGGGCGCACCGGGCACGGCCAGCACGGTCTGCGGCGGCCCCTATCCGAAGCCGCCGGGTTCGTTTCTGCTCGACGGCCAACGGTGCGTCGACTTCATGGCCGATCACAAGTTCAACGGCCTGATCCTCTGGGGCTTTCTGCGCGACAGCCACGGGGGCATCGCGGCCAGCCAGGAACTGTGCCGCTACGCCCGCCGGCGCGGCGTGCGGATCCTGCCCGGCGTGGGCACGAACGACTCCTACGGCGGCTATTATTACGAAGGGAAACATCCGTTCAACATGGCAACCTGGTTGGCCGAGCGGCCCGACGTCCGCGCACGGACCAAGGACGGCCGGCCGCACGGCTCGGCCTGTCCCTCCAGCCGGATTCACCAGCAGTGGCTCGACCGGGGCGCCCAATGGCTCTTCGAGAACTTCCAGATCGGCGGCGCGAGAACCTGGAGATGGGCGATTTCTTCGTCTGTTACTGCGACCGCTGCAAGCAGGCCCGCGCGGCGATCGCCTCCGCCGAACCCGACTACTACAAGGACATGGCCGTCTCCCATCGCGCGACCCTGCGAACGATGCGGCAACTGGCCCCCACGGCCTGGTTGAGCTATGCGACCTACACCGGTTACACGGCCGCGATGGATAAGACGCCGCCGCAGTTCCTCTCGCTGATTCCCCACGACGCCATCTGCCAATGGACGCTCACCGGCATGGCCTCGCGGTGGCCGAACGTGCCGGGACCGGCCAAGCATAACCTCGGTTATCTGCACTGGTGCAGCACGTTCTGCAAGAGCCAAGACGATTTTTACCTCGGCGAGGTCCGCGACATCTGCCGCAACGCGGCCGGGGCCGGCTTCGAGGGGCTCGACACCTATGGCGAGCTTTCGCCCGCGCGGCCCAACGTGGAATTGTGCTACCTGGCCTGGGAGGCCTTCCTGTGGCAACCGGACATGACCGTCGCGCAGTTCGTCGAGCGGCGTTTGGGCCGGCTCTATGGCGGGGCCCCGGCCGCGCGGACCCTGCTGGAGATCCTCCCGCTGATCCGCACCAAGGCCTTACAGGAGCAGGCGGCCAACTGCGTCCGGGCCCGGCATTTGGCCGAGTCGGCCCGGGCGGTTGGAGCCCGACGGCCGGGCGGCCTGGGACCGGCTCATCGCCACGCTGAGCCGCTTCGCCACCGAGGCCGACCTGCGGCAGGAAGCCATGTGCCGCCAGGCCAAAGCCTGCCGCACGGGCGAAAAGATCGCCGTGTCGGCGGTGAAGGCCAGCGACGAGGACCTGCGCATGGGCTGGTCTGCCGCCAAGGCCGTCGACGGCAATGTCGACGAGCCGGACGGCTACTGGCTGACCAGGAAGAACCATCCTTCGCAAGCGTGGCTGGAATTGACGCTCGCGCGGCCCAGCAAGATCAATCGAGTTGTGCTCTTTCATCAGCTCAACCCGGCCCATTACCGCAGCCTCGACTACCGGGTGTGCGTTCGCTGCGACGGCGTTTGGGCACCGGTGGTGACGATTCGCGGCAACACGCTCACAGGCTGGATCGCCCATACGTTCCCCGCGGTTCTCACCGACGCGGTGCGACTGGAGATTACCCGTTCGGCCTACGGCGATCGGATGGGCGTCGGCGAATTCGAGGTCCGTTGGGATCGCGCCGGTGATCCGCGCCCCGGCGGGCCTCGATCTTGCCCTTAGCCCGGTTTATTCACGGCTCAATCAAAGCCCGAAGCGCAAGCCAGGGAGCCATTGAAACTTAACCTCGCTTGCGCTTCGGGCTTTGATTGCACGCACTGCGCCGGCGCACCGCGATCCACGAATAATCCGCGTTAGGGCTGCGGGGAGGTGCTTAACGGAAAAGTCACGCGCCGCAGACGGGCACTTTGCGCACCCATGGGCACAAGCGTAACGGGCACCAGCGCGCCGTCGGACTGGCGGACCAGCTTGCCTTCCAGCACCACCGGCGGGTTGTCCAGCGGAAGGTCGGGATTGGCGCCGTTTGCGATCGCGCGTTTGGGCGTGAAGCCAAACCCGTTGGCCCGTTGCGACGCCGGCAGGGTCAGCTTCGTTTCCGCCTCCTTGTCGGCCGACATCAGGTAATCTTCAAAGCCGGCCTTCGGGTAGGTCTTAATGGTCTTGGTGGTTCCCGGCACGGGCAGCACGTAGAGCAGTGGGCCGTACTGGAGCGCGATTTCGCCGTTGACGGCGGGCACCTCGCGGATACCCTGGTCGAAACGGATGGCAACCTTGTCGCCGCTCGTCCACTGCTTCCGCACCTGCCAGAAGCCGCCGACCAGGCGTGCCTCCGCGCCGGGGCAGGCGATCTGCGCGGCACGCGACCAGGACGGATTGCGCAGCCACAGGCAGAAGGCGACGGGCTTGGCCGGGCGCACGGTCAGTTCCACCTCGCCGGAGTAGGGATACAGGGTCTTTTCCTCGATCGACACGGCGGAGCCGGCGATATCGGCGGTCAACTGCGAGGGTCCGTAGAGCATGGCGGCGATGGCCGGCTCCACGCCGCGGGGGCGCATCCACATGCCGGCCGCGTAATACGAGGCCACCCGCGTGGAGTTGGGGTTGCAGCAGACGGCCCTGTGCTGATGGGTGGGCGAAAAACGCTGGCCGCGGCCAAGCTCGTCATGGACCGACAGCCGGTTTTCCGCGGACAAATAGAGGACCGCTTTGCCATCCGGAACGCGGGAGCCCTGGCCGGCGTTGAACCAGAGGTGCTCGACCGCCTCGGCGCAGGCGGCATCGCCCAGTTTCTCCGCGGCGCTGAGCAGCGTGAATTCCCGCTCGAAGATCGTGCAGTATTCGTAGCCCACGTCCCACGGCTGCGGCCGGTGGTCCACCGCTTCCATGCTGACCAGCGCACCGCTGGGCATCACCCAATGGTCCATGGCGGAAAGCACGCCCCGACTAAGACGCAGGAATTGCTCGTCGCCCGTCGCGTTCCACAGCCACAACGGTATGCGCATGGCTTCCGTCACGGTCGCTCCATGGCCGCCGCAGTAGCAGGCATTGAATTTCGTCGGCCCGCCGGGCTGAGTGACCTCCGGGCTTTGGAGAAACGCCTTCAGGTTGGGACACTCGCGGTAGAGACGCAGTCCGAAATCCACGTATTTCCGCTCGCCGGTGCGGGCGTAAATCTGTTCCAGCACGTCGGTAAACATGGGATCGTGCTGCGTGAACGCGATGCGCCGACAGAGGGCGTAGCCGGCAATGGTCCGGTCCACGGCGCGGCGGACGGCCGCGAACACCCGTGCATCGCCCGTGGCGTCCGCATAGGCCAACAGGCCGCGGAAGAGGCAAGTCTGCGTCCACAGTTCGCCGCGGCCGCGGTAGCGGAGTCGGGCGCGAAAATGCCCAGATAACCGTCGGCCTCCTGCGCGGCGAGGATGTGATCCACATAGCCCTTCGCCTTCCGCATGGCCTCCGGCTCGCCGGTCAGGCAGGCGAGCATGAAGTGGCCGCAGTGCCAGTTGCCTTCCGTCTCGCCGTTCCACCAGGCGTCGCCGGCGGCATTGCCGCGGTTCGCTTTTCCGGGCAGATTGCGGCCGGAGGCGAAGATGTCGCTCGACGCCTCATGGCACAGCTCGTCCAGGCAGCCCGCAAAACCCTCGCGGAGGTCGCGGCGCATCTGTTGCAGAATCCAGCCGCGGGGTTGGATTGCGCCGAACCGCAGCCGGGCCAGCGCCGCTGGGACGACGTAGGGCGAAGCCGGCAAAGGTGCGGACTTCGCCGGAGATGATCCTACGGCACAAACGGCGGCCAGCGCCAGTACCCAAATTGCGCGATGGTTCATGGTAACACGGTCCCCTGCGAGTGAAATGCGGCCGGTTCTTGCGTGACGATGCCTGCCATTATCATCGCCCCATGTCGGCCGTGCAAGGCGCCGGGTACCGCGGTGGTCGCTGGCGGCTGCCTTTTCGGTCGCTGCCGACAGTTGAAGCCGTCACGCGATTGAGCGACAATAAGACGCGCCACGGCGTGCACTGCCCGTGCGGCGCCGACGTTTCACATTCGCCCCCTCGGAGGGCACACACGTGAGGTGCATATCCCCTACACCAGGAGGAGTTCCGATGGTTACGAAAAGTGCGATCGTGTTTTGCGCTGCGGCCATCATCGCCGGATGCATGTTGGGCGAAGCGCCCGGCAATGCCCTCGGCGGTGAAAAGGCGCTGGACAGCCTCTTACGCGAGGCTCTGCAGGCGGAAGCGGGGCTCGAGCTGACCCGCGCCGTCACGCTCTATGACGAGATCCTCCACCGCTGCGGCCCGGACGGCTCGTCTGATCTGGCGCTGGCCGCAGGGCAAGGGCTCCGCCGCGTAGCCACTCTCCGGGCCGGATTTGCCTGGACCCGCGCCGAACTGGACCAGGCCCTGGCCAAGGCCTTTTCCGGCTACCGCCCCGAAGAGCTGACGCAGTGGGAGGACCGCGGCTGGCTGTACGCCCGCAATGTGGACGGGCAGAAGCGGTATCACGTGGCGGATGCCACGAACCTGGCCTTCTTCGACACCAGCCTCCGGCGGCGCAATTCGCATCTGGCCGAAGGCGACCGCCTGTTTGCGAAGGTTTTCCTGGAGGCGGCGGCGGAGCTGGATGCGCAGGCGCCACGCAGCGGCGGCCCGCCGCAGCCCTACGTGCTGCCGCAAACCTACGTGTATACGGTGAAGGCCGTGTTGCACCAGGCGGATTTGCCGCCGGGCGACGTGGTGCGGGCGTGGTTTCCCGCCCCGCTGGAAACGCCGGCGGCGCAGAACGTCCGCGTCGTGGACGTGCAGCCCGCCGGGACGCTGCGCCTCGGGCCGGACGTGCAAAGCTCGCTGGGCGTCGTGTATTTGGAAGCGCCGCGACCGCGGGAAGGCGACTTGACGCTGTCGGTCGCGGTAGCCTTCGACGCCAGCCACACCGACCTGGCCGTCGATCCGCGGCAGATCCCGCCCTACGACCGGCAAAGCGAAGTCTATCGCCGGTTCACGCGGAGCCAGCCGCAGATCGCGCTGAACCCGGAGACGGTGGAACTGGCGGCCTCGATCGTGGGCCGGGAGCAGAACCCCTATCGCCAGGCGCGGCGGCTCTACGATTGGGTCTGCGGGCATTGCACGTACAACTTCGTCTGGCAGCAGCGCGACGCGACATTCACCTGGGGCTGCGTCTCCGACGAAGTCCGCCGGCGGCGGATCGGCGATTGCGTGACGCAGTCGATGTTCTATGCCGCGCTGTGCCGCGGCGTGGGCCTGCCGGCGCGCACGTTGTCAACGGCCCGGTGTTCCCGCCCTGCTTCAAGAAACGACCACGTTTGGGCGGAGGTGCTCTTTCCCGGCTGGGGCTGGCTTCCCGTCGACGTGACCTACAGCGAGGTGATCGCGATGGCCCCCGGCCTCAACGACGGCCAGCGCCGCCAGTTGCGCGACTTCTTCTTCGGCCGGGTGGACCGCTGGCGGTTTTGCAGCCAGCGCGACGAGTTGTCGCAGCCCTTGGTGCCCGCGAAGCATAGCCCCCGCAAGCGCGTGACGATGTTCACGTACCCCGAGTTCGAGTGCGGCGGCCGCGACGTGGACAAGGCGGCCGTCACCTGGGAGTGCCGGCCGCGCTAGCCCGGATCATTCACGGCTCGACAAAAGCCGGGTGGCCCTTGCCAAGAACCTCGCTTCCCGCGGCTGGCTGGTGTTTTGTTTTTCGAGACGGCAACTTGGGAAGGCATGGGCGCCGAGATCGCCGGGAGGGCGAAGGCGGGGCTGATCCTCCCGGAGAACGAACGTAATTCGGGACCCAGAGCCGTTTGCGATGTGACCCGTGAACAGGCGTGCGGCGGGCGCCTGCGACAAATGGCGTCCCGCTGAAAGCGGGGGACGCCAGGAGAATTCGACGCCACCGCCGCCCAACAAGACGTTTCCACGCGGCACGGCGCGCACCCCAAGCGTTGGGATTGCTGAGCCAACCGTTTCGAGCGCGCGTCAATCTGCCGACGCCGGTTCCGCCACAGCCTTCTGGATGGGACCGAGCCGCAGTTTGCCCAACGTCCCTTCACGGCGGGGTGTCGCCGCCAGCAACGTCGCGAAGCTTGCATGCACGATCAGCACCGCGCCGATCATCGCATGAAACCGCCGCGCCCCGGCAAGGTTTCCGTCGTCAACGCCCCAGAATAGCTTCAATCGGGCGTTAACCCGCTCGACCGACGTGCGGCCGTTGTACAACCGCTCGAATTTCTTCGTGGCCCGCGGAATGGGCGGAAACCGTCGCAGGTCGATCGTACGATCGACCCGCACCGTCTTGCCATAGGACTTGCCCGCATTGCACACCGCGTCGTGCGGACAGTTCCAGCCCTCGTGGCGCGCCGGACAGCGGTATTTCAGCGTCTCCCGCTGGGGCTCGTAGCCGATGTAGGCCATCTTGTGCCGTAGGATCGGCAGGCTGGTGCGGTCGTAGCAATGCACCGTTCCCGCTTCGTCGTAGACGATGTTCGACCTGCCGTCATGGCCTGGAAGCATCTGCTCGGTCTGCTCCTTCCACAGGCTGCGGTTCTGGATCACCGGGCGAATCTTGGCCTTGTGCAATGTCCGATGCGACTCGCTGTCGTCGGCCGCCTTGTCGTAGGCCAGGGTCTTGATGCGACCTTCGGGCAAGTTGGCTTGGCCTTGTTCCAGCAGGTCCGGCAAGGACTTCGAGTCGGCGGCGTTGGCCGTGGTCACGCGATAGGCGAGCACGACTTCATGTTCGGCGTCCACCAGCAGGTGCAGCTTGTAGCCGAACCACTCCACGACCTTGGTGACCTTGCCCGCGTCGTCCTTGTATTCCTTCTTCCCGCCGCTGGGTTGCGGCAGGCCCTCGGCCAGTTCCGCGTTGACGGCCTTCTCGTTTCGCTTGCCGTGGGCGTGCAAGGCGGTGGAATCGCCGGCGGTGTTCTCTCCCAAATCGGGGACCGCCGAGGCGAGCCGCCGGATCATCGCGCTGAAGATCCGCTGCAACTCCGAGAAGTGGGGTTCCTGCCCCAACACATCGAGAAACCGCGAGATATTCCAGGAGTCCGGAATGTCCTCGGGCTTCTCGATGCCGATCAGACGGCAGAGGGCGTCGTTGCGTCCGAGTTCCGCCAGGACGGAGACGAAGCTCGTGTGCCGCAGAGCGATCCGCAAGAGCACCACGCCCCAGGCGACGTGCACGGGACAATCGTTGCGTCCACGGCCGCGATTTCGCCGCAGTCCTTCGAGGAGTTTGGCGTCGGGGATAGACTCCAGGAACTTCCTGACTGTGGCCAGGCCGGGGTTGTCTTCCAGGCAGTCCCAGGCGAAGAGGGGCTTGGTGACGTCGATTCGCATGAAGGACCTCCGTGTGACGGGATGAAGCGATGATGATACACCGCACGCGATCCCCGCACCAGAGGAGGAGTGGTCGAAAAATCGAAGAAAATTGGTGGGCGGTTCGATAAACGCGGGGGAGCGAGGTCCTCTTGCGGGGAAGGCCCTTGCGGGCCCTCCCCCAACCTCTTTGCGCCAATCGACTTGCTCACAGCGCAAACGGCTCACTGATCCTTCCCCCGGCTTGACAATTCCAGGCAAAGGGGGGATCATAAACGCGGAGCCGGGAGGGGGCCTTCGTTTCGCAGTCATTTCCTTGGAGCTGCCGAGGCTTTGCGACATGGCACGGCAAGCGGTCTTCGAAGCCAGCGTGCGGTATTTTCTCGACCCGCTCGCTCCCTTTCTTGACGATGAATCGATCAACGAGATCATGGTCAACGGCTTCGACGACATCTACATCGAGCGCCGCGGCCGGCTGCTCAAGACCGAAGCCCGTTTCCCCAGCGAGGACGCCCTGGTCTCGGCGGTCCACAACATCGCGCAGTGGGTGGGCCGGGAGATCGACGACGAGCATCCCATCCTCGACGCCCGGCTGCCCAACGGCTCGCGCGTCAACGCGATCATTCCTCCCAGTGCCCGCCGCGGCACCTACCTGACGATCCGCAAGTTCTTCCGCAACGTGCTGACCATGGAGGACTTCGTCCGCTTCGGCAGCCTCTCGGCGGCGGCCCAGGAGTTCCTCGAAATCTGCGTCCGCCTGCACAAGAACATGCTGATTTCCGGCGGCAACGGGCACCGGCAAAACGACCCTGCTGGGGGCCATTTCCCGGGCCATTCCCGAGGAAGAGCGAATCATCGTCATCGAGGAAACCTCGGAGCTGCGGCTGATGCAAACGCACTGCCTGTACCTGGAGGCCAAGCCGGCCGATCGCCAGGGGCACGGCGGCTTGACGGTGCGGCAATTGTTCATCAATTCGCTGCGCATGCGGCCCGACCGGATCGTGGTCGGCGAAGTCCGCGCCGGCGAGGCCTTGGACCTGGTGCAATCGATGATCAGCGGCCACGCCGGGAGCATGTCGACGGTCCACGCCAACACGCCCCGCGACGCCCTGGTCCGCCTGGAAACCTTGTCGCTGATGTCCGACGTGGAGATCCCGGTCTACGTTTCCCGCGCCCAGGTGGCCTCGGCCATTCACCTGGTGGTCCAAGTGAGCCGTTTCGTGGAAGATGGATCGCGCAAGGTAACGCGGATCACGGAAGCCTTTGGGCTGGACGAAAATAATCAATATCGCACTCAGGACCTTTTTGTCTCCCGGCTGCGGGGCAAGACGGCCGATGGCGGACTGATCGCCGAATTGGAGCCGACCGGGCAGCTCCCCACCTTCGCGGCGGAAGTGTACGAGCAGGGAATGCAAGACCGGGTCAAGTTGAGCCAGGCGCTGTGGAAAGCGAACGGGTAGGGGACAGCGGACAGAGAACAGAGATCAGGGAACAGTTGGGAGTTGAAAGCCGAAAGCCCCCGGATGGCAATCCGGGGGGGCATTCGCGGGCTAATCGTTGTGACAAAACCGGCCCGGGAGCGACTATAGGCTAGGGGCATAAGATGAGCCGAGGATCTTTTGCCACGGTGGGGGGGGTTGATGAAGGATTTTAGATTCTGGATTTTGGATTTTGGATTACGCGCAGAGCGGAGCGGGCGCTGGTGGCGAACCGCCCTAATCCAAAATCTAAAATCCAAAATCCAAAATTCGTCCGCCGCCGGGGCGCCGCGGCGTTGGATTACGCCTTGGTGCTGGGGGTGGTGCTTCCGTTGTTGGCGATTACCATGTACGAGGCTCCCAAGATCATGAGCCTGGTGTACGAGATGGATTCGCTGTTGGTTTCCTGGCCGTTCATGTGACGCAGGTAAATGACGGGGAAAACAGGGGAAAAGAGTGTAGGGCGGGGGCGAGCGCAGTGCACCCCACCATTACCGAATATAATAGATGACGAAGTCGGGCTTCGTCATTGTTTCGTGATTTGGGTTTCGACATTCGTCATTCGAATCGGTGGGGCCGTGCTCGACCCACCCTACTTTAGACAGGGAGTGCTGCAATGACCAAATTGAAGAGTCTCTTGCGGGCGGTCCACGAGAGCGAAGAGGGCTCGGTGAGCCTGGAAACGATCCTCATCATCGGTGCGATCGCCCTGCCGATCCTGATCTTCCTGATCAAGTATGGTTGGCCGACGGTACAAAGCTATTTCAACAGCGGCATGTCGAACCTTGGCGGCGCCTCCGCCATCACCAAGCTGAAACCGGACGGGTACTTAACGGTATCATGCGGCACTGATTTTCGCGCTGCGCGGTTCGAAGGGGGACGACCCGAACGAATCCGAAAGGGCTCGGGCCGTGCCGCCGTTTGCAGTTATAGGCCTTGAACAATGCTTTCGACGGTGGTGTTGCTGGGGCTGGTGCTGGTTGCCGCAGCAACGGACCTTCGCCGGCATAAGATTTACAATTGGACCACCTACCCGGGAATCCTCTTCGCCTTGGGCCTCAGTGCATCGGGCGAATGCTTGCTGCGGGCGGGCGTGTCCAGGGATTGGTTGCAGCACTGGTTGGGGTGGATCGGTTTTCGGCAGAGTTTGATCGGGTTCCTGGTCTGTGGGATCCTGATGCTGGTTTGCCTGGTTCTTTCGAAAGTGGGAGGCGGCGACGTGAAGCTGATCGCCATGCTGGGGGCCTTCCTCGGCTGGGAAGTCGGCATCGTCGCGATGCTGTGGACCTTTGTGCTCGGCTCCGCGGGGGCCTTGATCGTGTTGGTCTGGCGGGTCGGGCCGTGGCGGCTCACGGCCCAGTGCTTTCGGCACCTGATGTGGATGCTGCGGCTGGGAAAATGGGTGCCGCTGACGGCCGCCGAGCGGGCCCAGTTGCAGCCGCCGTTGTGTTTGGCCCCCAGGCGCTGGCGGCCGTGGTGATCGTGCGGTTTTTCGATTCGTTGGCCTAGGAAAGTAGGGGGGTCGATGCAGCGAGCCCCACCAATGAGATCTTTTGAAGGACTTCGAACCGCAGAGGACACCGAGGGACGCAGAGGACGACGAAAGCTGGAGCCACGGATTAAACACAGATGAAACACGGATCGAAGAGAATGATCTGTGTTCAATCTGTGTTCCATCTGTGGCCAGTTTTTCCCTCCCTCTGCGATCCTCTGCGTCCTCCGCGGTTAGTTCTGG
>CAVSFO010000003.1:0-4114 GCA_963727245.1 uncultured Planctomycetia bacterium
GCGCGGGCTGAAAAACGACCGTGATTTCGGGCGATCCGGGGCCGCGAGGGATGTTCTGCCGAGGGACTCGACGGGGCGAGTGCGTGGAATGGCCTTGCTCGGCACGTGAGAGAAGACGCGGAGTTCGTAAAGCGCCAGGGATAGCTGCCGCATCTACGGTTCAAGGGTATGAGCGGTGACGCCGATCAGGACGAGAGGGTGGAGGCTAGGGCCGCCGCCAGCCCGGCGATCGATGACTGCGGTACTCGCCACGACTCGGGGCCAAGGCACAAGAGGCGGACGCCGCCTTTCAGGGACGGCTGTCCGCATGGGCACGTGGCAGAACGAGGAGCAAGGAATGAGCCGTCGAAGGCAGGGTCGGCAGCCCCGGAGGGTGCCCGGGGGGCGGGCTGGGCTTCCCCAGCGATCCGCCCACTCGTCCGCCGGCACCACCGCGAAGATTACCGCGACCGCAGCGCGGCCAAGAGGTCAGTTGCCGGGTTTGTCTTTCGTGCGATAGCTGTCTCCGTGAATCACGATCGCCTCCCCGTGATGCATCAACCGGTCGATCATGGCGGTGGCCAGGGTATTGTCCACGTCGAAGATCGCGCCCCAATCCCGGAAGGCACGATTCGTCGAGATGACGATCGAGCCGCGTTCGTACCGGGCGGCGACGACCTGGAACAACAAGTCCGCACCGCGCTTGTCGATGGGCAGATAGCCCAGCTCGTCAAGGAGGAGAAGTTGAGGGGTGGTAAACTGCCGCAAGGATTTTTCCAGTGTGCCCCTGAGCTGCGCCGTGGTCAGGGTGTTGATCATGTCCACCACGCGTACGAAGCGGACCGAGATGGCCTTCTCGCAGGCGGTGTAGCCCAAGGCGGTCAAGAGATGCGTCTTGCCCAATCCGGTGGCGCCAATAAAAACGGCGCAGCCATGTTGGGCCACGAAGTCGCAGTCGAACAACCGCAGGATGGCTTGCTTAGGAACCCGCTTGGGGAAGTCGAATTTGTACTCCTGGAGCGTCTTGTGCGGGGGCAGACGGGCGCGGTCGATCCGCCGCTGCAAGGCCCCCTGCCGGCGGGCGGCGAGTTCCTCGCCGACGAGCGCGATCAACACGTCAAGCATGGAACTCTGCTTGCGGGCCGCCTCGTCGAGCACTTCCTGGTAGACTTCCGCGATGCGGCGGAGTCTCAACTCCGCCAGGTCGGCGAGCAGTTTTTCGTGGCGTGGGGTTGTCATGTTTGGGGCTCCTCGGGGTTGGATTCGGAATCGCCGCACATCCGGTCATAACGCGCCGGGTCGGGCTCTTCCAGGTGAATGTCTTCGATCAGCTCGCGGCGTTTGGGCTGCAGGGGCGTGGGGGAGGGAAGCTCGCGGCGGCGGCGCTCCTGCAAGAGCAATGCCTCCACATAGGCCGCGTCGTGGATCTTGTATTCCAGGGCCCGCACGATGGCGGCCAACACGTCCTGCCGGCCATAGAGCCGCACCAGGGCCAAGAGCCGCCGCAGATGGACCGTGGTCTTGACGGGCATCGAGAGGAGTTTCAAATGGAACTCGCGGGCCAGCGGTCCCAGGGCGTCGAACTCCTCCTCGCACTCGCCGGCCTGGCGGCGGCGCCGCAGTTTCACCGCCGCCAGGCGGTCTTCGTCGCGGACGATCAACTGGCCCCGCTCGTAGCAGCGCGGGTGCCGCGTCACTCCGCCGCTCTGATCGATGATCCGCACCTCGCCGGCGTTGGCCCGCAGCGTGACGGGCTTGCCGACCAAGGCCGGCGGCACGGAGTAGCGGTTGCCCTCATAACGCACGCGGGCATGGGACGTGACGACCAGGGGAACGATCTCGTCGGTGTCGAAGGGCAAGCGCCGGCAAGGGACGCAGCTGCGGGCGTTCTTGCTGGAAGCGGTCGATAGGACGTTGCTTGGTGCTTGCGTGCAGGCGGACATTGGCCACTTCGTCGCGCCACCAGGGGGCCAGCCGTCCGTAGTCCTCCCAAGTCGCCAGCTCCTCGCCACGGCCCGCCAAGGCGCTGCCTTTGACATACCGCACGCCTCCCTCGACGATCCCTTTCGATTCCGGGTCGCGGGCCGCGCAGGCGATCGGCTCCAGGCAGAAGTGACCGCAGAGGGCGAGGAAGTCCGGATGGAAACAGGCGTACCGTCCTGAGCCATTGAGCACCGCGGCCTTGAGATTGTCCACGATCAACTTCCGCGGACTGCCTTGGAAGAACTCCAGGGCATGGACTACTCCGCGGTAAAAGTCGGCCTTCCGCTGCGAGAGGCTGAATTCGATGTAGCACAGCCGACTGTAGCAGAGCACGGCCACGAAGACCGACACCCGCCGTGGAGTTTGGCCCACGAGCAACCGTCCGCAGTCGCCCCAATCGACCTGCATCGCTTCGCCCGGCTCGTAGATCACTTCCTGATAGACCCGTCCCCGCGATGGCCGGACCCGGTGTAGATAGCGCCGCACAGGATAGACCGAGCCGCGGTAGCCGTCCTCCCCCAGGGAGATTTTCTGGGTCACCCGCACCGCGCCGAGGCTCGGGATACTTGGCCACCAGGGCGTCGATCTGTGCCCGGTAACCGTCGAGGATGTCTTCCCGCGACCCGGTCGTCGCCGTCGGAGGCGACTCCAGGGCCAACGCCTTGCGGACCGTGCGATGAGAACAGTGCAGTCGCCGGGCGATCTCCGCCTGCGACAACCGCTCCACTTCGTGCAAACGGCGGATCTCCGCCCAAAGAGAGACTTTCATGACGACCTCCGGGAATCGGCTGGATGGGGATGGGGTGGCCAGCGTCCGCAGGATCTCGCCGAAGGCAGCCAGGCCGCCTTCGCGCCGCTGGACGCAGGCCTGCGGCAAAGAGAGAACTTGGGCCAGCGGCGGGCGGTAGGCCAGCAGGTCGGCGGCCACCAACTCGTCGCGCGCCGCGACCACGACCGCTTCGCTCATCCGCAGGCGCAGCGCGATCGAGGCGTCGCCGTAAAACGACAAGCCGTCCTTGTCGCTCACGGCGGCCAGAAAGAAATACAGCACGATCGCCTCGTGGGACAACCGCGGGGCATGCTCCCGCAGAAAACGGCGATCAATCCACGACCAGCCCTCCCGCGGCGGGCGGCGCACGCGGTCGGGAACCAGGATCTGCTTGGGAATCATAAGGCGTTCGTCTCCCGAGAATCCTTCCAGCTTATGCCGCCGCGTTTGCCGACCTAGAATTTACGACCGCAGCCGGCAGCTGCCCGCCGGGGAGCGAAGAAGGTGCGGCTGCGGAGGCGTCCGAGAAGGGCGCGGCTGCCAACGACGTTGATGGCGTGCGGCCCGATATTCGAGTTGGCGTTTGATGCGGCCCACAGGACGCTTGCGCAGCAACCCTTTACGTTCGCGGTCGCGAACTCGATTCACGGCCGTGCGGCAGTCATCGCCGCAGTAGCGAGCGGGGCGCACACGGAGAGTTCTCGCACCGGCTCATAACAGCCGGGTCGATCGCAAAAAACTTCAGGATGTTTTTCTGCTGCGTGACCACGCGCAGGCTTGGCAAAGGCGGCATCCGTGGCCTGGTCTGCCTCCGCCGTCTTGGTCTGCTCTGCCTTCCGTTGGCGTCGCTGCCGTTCCGCCTCGGCATGCTGCCGGCGTCCTTCAGCGCCAGCACGGCGTCTCTGCTGACGCTTGGCCGCCTGCCAGCGGCGCAGTTCCTTCCGGCATTCTGGCTCTTGGCAGTAGCGTTGGTTCTGCCGCCGGGCCAGGAACTTCCGGCCGCAGCCTTTGCGGAGGCACGTTCGCCACCCCAGCCGCCGGCCCCTGGCTGACACCCCGCCTTCGTTGGTATGCTGAATCTGTCCCATGGGAGGTGATGACTCCCTGGGGCAGCCCGAGGAGGATGTCGCTTATCCTCCTCGGGCACTCTGCCCTTAATCGCATTGTCCCTCTACGGTTGCCCTGGGCCGATAGCAGGGGAACCGTTCGCGCGGAACTCGGAAGAAGAAATGAGGGCAATCAGGCAGACTGTCCCGACAAGGCAGACTGTAACGCCGCGAAGAAGACGACGAAGGAGACGTACCAGAAAAGTCTCGTGCCGAAGGAGACTAAGAAAAGACTAGGCCGCCCTACAGCCCGGAATCACGGCCGTTTTCCAGCCCG
>CAVSFO010000004.1:0-453113 GCA_963727245.1 uncultured Planctomycetia bacterium
GCTTCGTCATGTCAAACTCGGCCATCGCCTTTCCGAACATCGCCGCAGCTTGCTCCTCATTCTTCGCGTCGAACTCGAATTGACGGGATGTGAGATCGCCGGCCACTTCACGCATAGCAATCTTCATTCCCGTCAGTTTCTCCACGAGCTTGTCTCGCGCGACGGACGCTCGAATGGTCGCGTGATGCAGGCCGTCTTCTTGCCACTGCTTGACGATTTCGTACTTTTCCACAGCCACGGCTGTAGGTCAATACTTCGTCACGGATGAGTTGGTCATTTTTGACCACGGTTTCCGCATCGACCAGAAGGCCGACGGTTTGCTCAATGGCTTGGCTGAAGGCGTTCTGTGTCGCCTTCTCCGGGTCCGTCCCGACCCCGGTGACGATGACCTCTCCCGCCTCTGGCCGAGCCGGGCGTGAGGCTTTTCTCGCCACCGGAAATATTCGACCGCGGCGACCTTCCCGCGGCTACTGTTTTGCGACAACGGAACACGATCCTTTGGCCCTGCGGCCGGGCCGACCTCTTCGACGGCCCCAGACGCACGGTTAGCCCCTGATCGGTGCTTCACGTATTGTCGGTCGGCGTCGCTGAGACTTTCCAGCGAAACCGTGATCCGTCCGTGCCGTCCTTCTTCGAGCGTAACTTTGCCTTCCTTGAAGTCCATGAAGGCGGCTTCTGTGCGGTGTTCGCCGCTACGGTCAGTCCAAGTGGCGGAAAGCGTGGCTGATCCGGCGCTGGTGGCGGTGTCCTGTCCGGGGGCGGGCTCAGACACGGCAAGCAATACAACTCCAGCCGCCAGGACAACAAGCGTCTTGAACCTTGGAATCATTGTTCGCCCTTTCAACCTATTCTTTCGCCCTACCGGCGCTGCTCCTCTCCGTCCGCCCCGGTGTGGGTTTTGTGATGTTCGCCAGTAGCTCGCCCGTGGCGCGTCCCTTCTTCTTCGAGGCACCCGACCGTCTTTACTACCTTGCGCAGGTCTTCTGGCGAAACAGCGAGACCGAGTTCGACGTTCACCACCGGGCGATGCTTGGCATCCCATGTCGGGCCCACAAACCACGCGACGTATTTGTGGGTGATGTCCGCTTTACCTGTCCAACCATGATGCCAGCTTGACGAGTCGCTTGTCAGCCGCACCGCGCAATCTCTTTGTTGTCCTTGTCCAGCAAGACGCAGAGAAGCCGATACCGGAAGTTGGATGCCACTGTCTCGATCACTGCGCCCATAGGCTCGGGGACGCGATATACGTCCCAGTCTGTCCTATTACCGGCTGTGCTCGCCAGAGCGCAGATCAGCGTACCACAACCTTCGAGTTGTTTTGGCATCCGAAGAATGCTGCCGGTCTTGTTCTTTCCCTTTTCGGGGTAGACGTAGCTCGCTCTCGCCGACTTCGTTTTGTCAAGGATGACTCGGAGAGCTGTGGACCAACTCTTCCATTGAGCGGGATCGGGAGAAACCCTAATGCTCACCTTTACGTTCGCGTCCCTTCCCTCTCTGGTTGTTCCCTGGCCTACGACTTCGACCTTTGTCAATTTCGTCATGTCAAAATCGGCCAGTTCCTTCTCGAACATCTGTGTGGCCTGCTCCTCGTTCTTAACCTCGAACTCAATTTGACAACCTACGAGGTCGCACCCCACCCGTTTAGAGCAATCTTCGTTCCCCGCAGCTTTTGGGCGAGCTTGCCCCCAGCAACACTCGCGCGGATTGTCGCATGGTGCTGGCCGCCCTCCTCCCACCGCTTGATGACCTCGTATTTCTCCATGTAACCGCGGCTGTAGGTCAAAACTTCATCACGGATGAGTTGGTCATTTTTGACCACGGTGTCGGCATCGACCAGCACGCCGACGAATTACTCAATAGCTTGGCTAAAGGCGTTCTGAACGGCCTTGTCCGGTCCGTGCCGACGCCGGTGACAGTCACCTCTTTGGCCTGCGGGGGCGTGCGCCAATTTCTCTTCAGCCGAGAAATTGCCCTCTGTGACTTTACTACTGGGGCCGTCTTCTGACGACGACGAACTGCCCTGATCCGGCGTCCTGGCAGCGGCGTCTCGCTTCTTTGCCGCAGCCAGGAACACCGGGAGCAGCAGAACAGCAACGATCAGGACCGGTAAACTGGTTCGTTTCGCAAGCATCGTGATCTCCCCATAGCCTGTTCAACAATAAGCGGCATGGAAACTACTCGCCGCGCTGGCCGTTGCCGTGGGTGCCTCCCGTAGTCTCGGCAACAGAGCCATCTTTGCGATAGCGAATTATGCGTTCGTGGGAACCCTGTGCGACCATCTCACCGGCTTTCTCGCCCGTGTCGTACCAGGCCGTTACCGTGCTGCGCAACCCGACTGTGTTACTTCCTGGTACTTTCGCCCATTCTCATACCACTCCGTCAAGGCGGATTTGTCCGCGCCACGGCGATTATCCGTCTTGAAGTGTTCGTAGGGATGCCGTTGAGGAATTCTTTCGTTTCCAGAAGTATGCCCGTTGATTCGCAGCGGTCGGTTACTATTTCCTCCCTGAAGACCATCGGAGACGGCGGAACAGAGTTGCGGCCACGGCCGGTGTTGGCCGACTCCCCCTTCGTCTCGGCGGGAACCCCTTCTGTGGAACCTGTCCTCCATAAATACGTGGCACACAAGGTCGTCCCATTGTCTCCGATTTTTTCCTTTTCGAGTGTCGCTCTTTCAATGGCCCGAGCGGGTATCCTCGTCGTTTCCACCACGCCGCTGGAATTATCGTCAGCGTAATCGCCAGCGGCTATCGCAGGCCCATCTCCGCTCCCGGGCCAGGTTACGCCTCGCTATGAATAGAACAGGCAAGATCCTGCGAAAAAGAGCCCGGCGGGGCCTTCGAGCCCTTTGGCCTACCAGACCCGCCGGGCCGCTTTGTCGTTTGGCCGATGGCACAACATGAGCCACCGACACTGGAGCGACGGCCATGGACTACACTGCTGCACGCCCGTGCGATCCGTAAATCGCCCGGCTCTCGCAGGTTCCGGTCGCATCCGACCGGAGCGCAGTGCTGGCAACGCGGAAGCCTGTGTTGTTGTTCCGGTTGTCCGGCGTGTTCCTGTTGCGTTTGGCGGAACGGGTGTTGTTCGGCCTGTTGTTCCAGGAACCGCCCCGAAGGACACGGTCATCTGGCCGTCGGCCCCACGAACATCGTACCCCACAATAAATCCTTCCGCAACCGCCAAGTATCAGCGTGTCCCGCGTGGCCCAGCCAGGCACGAATCCGTTGCGTGAGGCTTGTGGGCGACAGGAGTCCCGCACCGTACAGACGCTGATAGGTCCGCAAGCGGCGACCGAAACGGGCAAGGCCCCTGCGATCCAGGAACCGATGGTCCGGCCACACGCGGTAGCCCAGCAGTCGCAAACCATCTTCCACCCGGCTGATGGCACGTTTCTTGGGGTGCAGCCAGAGCCGTAGTCCAAGGAGGAATTGTTCGACGACACAGCGAATGTCGCCAAGCCGACGCCGGTCATTGTCGAGGATCACGAAATCATCGCAGTAGCGGATGTAATAGCGGCACCCCAGCCGCTCCTTGACGAAGTGGTCCAGCGAGTCGAGGTAGACGTTGGCGAAGAACTGGCTTGTCTGATTGCCGATGGGGATTCCGCGCCGCCGCTCCAAGGTTGTGAACAGGTCATCGCCGGGAAAGAACCCCGGCACTTCTTCCTGGGGATTGGAGTGCTCGACAATCACGCCCGCCAACCACATGACTTCGGGGTCCTTGATCTTCCTTGCCAGCCGCTCCAGGAGCATGGCGTGATCGACGCTCGGAAAGAACTTGCGAACGTCGCACTTCAGCACGTAGCGGTTCTGGCGGGCAAAGGCCGTGTAGCGGTCCACGGTGGCGTGCGTTCCCTTCCCTCGGCGGCAGGCGTAGCTGTCGAAAACGAACGACCGCTCGAAGATCGGCTCTAGGACGTTGCACAGGGCATGATGGACTACGCGGTCCCGATAGGGCGCAGCACTGATCAGCCGTGGTTTGGGATCGGTGATCGTGAACGTACGGAACGGCCCCGGCCGATAGGTCCGCTCCAACAAATCCCGCCGCAGACCGACCAGATTCATTTCCAGATCGAACTCAAATGCCTCGACGGCCTGCTTCGAGCGTTTGCCGCGTCGGGCCTTGCGTGCAGCGCGATACAAGTTCTCGAAACTCGTTAGCCCCTCCCAGAGGTTCCCGCAACGTCGCACCATTCGCTCCTCCAGGGAATTGCACGTCAGGCCGGGGATTGCCGGTGCCAGCCACCCACCTGCCGCCCGATGTCCGTAAGCCCCTCGGCGGCCATGCCGTAGCTTTTCAGCGACAGGCAATGCTGATCCTTGGCCAAGCGGACCTGAAATCGCAGGATTTCCAAGTCGAGATTCACCTGATCCAGCATGGCCCTCCGACTCCGCGTGTATTTGGCGCGGATCAGGTTTTCCAGAACTTCGTAAAGCTGCCTTTCCATTCGCTCCCCCAGCACGAAACGCTGGTCGCGGGGAAACTTGGCGATCTTGGGATTCAACCACAACACGAAATCGTAGAAGGCACGGATGATCGGCAGCTCTTCGTCGCGGGGCATGGCGATTGCTTAGGAGGCAGAAAATGGGCTACAAAATCGCACGCCGCTGCGCGGCGAGGTAAAAGGGAAAAGCGAAAAACCGCAAACGGTAACAAGGCCAGATGCCATACCATTACTGAGTCCTGGCAACGCGGAAGCCCGCGAGGTACCGGATGTCCGGCGCGCACCTGCTGCGAGCGGCGGAACGGGAGAAGATCGGCCAGCTGAGCCAGGAACCGCCCCGAAGGACACGGCCATCTCCGGAGTCTGGGCCAGTGGGGTCGTCTATGGGGGATTTGGCGTAGTATTCCGCGCCGTACCAATCCGCGCACCACTGCCAGGCATTTCCGTGCATGTCGTAGAGCCCGAAGGCATTGGGCTTGAACTTTCCCACTGGAGCCGTGAACACATAGCCGTCGCTCGCCTGGATCGTCCATGTCCAGCCAGGGAACTTCGCCTTGGCCGTCGCATCGGCCACATTGCCGACCTTGGCCAGCGTTTCGGGATCGTCGCCGCTGTAGTACCGCGTTGTCGTGCCAGCACGGCAGGCGTATTCCCACTCGGCCTCCGTGGGCAGTCGGTAGGTCTTCCCATCCTTGCGGCTGAGCCACTTGCAAAACTCCACCGCATCGTTCCAACTCACGTTGACCACCGGATGTTCGTCGGTCTGCTCGAAACCCGCGTTCCGCCAGGAATACTTTTCGTTGAAGCCGAACTCCTTCTTGTCAGGGTTCCAGCCCCAGGCCCCCGGCTTCTCTCCCTTCTCCGCCTCCGTCTTGTACTTTGTGTCGGCGACGAACTGCCGAAACTGGCCCCGCGTGACATGGTACGTGCCCAGATAGAACGGCTTGGTAATTCGCACCCGGTGCTGAGGGTGCTCGGCCTTGAAGAAGTCTGCTGTTAGAAAATCCTGGCCGTAGGCCTTCTTGAAGAAGGCAGCCGTGGCCTCCGCTGACTCACCGCTGCCCATCTTGAACTCGCCCGAAGGGATGAACACCAGCTCCATCTTCATCCCACCGCCCAAGTCTACCGCAAGCTTTTTGGGAGGCTCTTTCGTCTCGCCGAAAGCGGTCCCCGCCATGGTGAAAAGCACGATGCACCCAATCACGAAGTTTCTCATAACGTGTCCTCCCATAAGAGATTTTACTGGCCCGGCGATGGTCACGCTGCACCAGGACGACCAGTGTACCCCGCCAACGGGTAGGAATTTTGATCAGACGCAACGCCCCTGATTTTATCGCGGACGGCGGTCGCCGGGAAGACTCCGTGGAAAAGCCGCCTATTGGGCGACGGCAAGCCGACGTGCGGCCCGTTTACGGCGGCGACGGGCCTGGGCCTCGCGGGATTCTTCTTCCCGTTGCTCAAGCCGGTGCTCGGGGTGGGCGGCCACCCAGCGATCCGGCAGTAGGGCTTCCAGAGCGGCGGTGTCGCCAGGGGCGACCGCTGCAATCCGACGCAGCACGTCGGTCAGGTAGGGCCACACGTCCACGCAGTTCCGCCGGGCACTCTGCACCAGTGTGTAGAGCGTCGCCGCTGTCTGGCCGCCCCTCTCGCTTCCAAAGAACAAGAAATTTTTTCTACCGATCACCACGGGCCGCAGAAGCCGTTCGATGATGTTGTTGTCGATCCGGATTCTTCCGTCGCTGGTGTACCGGACGAACGCCTTCCAGCGGTTCAGCACGTAGTCGATCGCTTCAGCCAGCTTCGACGTGGGACGCAACGTGGGCCGCACCTCGTCGAAACGGGCTTTCATCCGCGCTAGGATTGGCAACGCCTCGGCCTGGCGCAACGCCCGGCGCTCGTCCGCCGACATTCCCTGCGCACGGTCCTCGATGTCGTAAAGCTGCTGTGTCCAGATCATGGCCTCGTGAACCAGCGGGTGGCTGGTCGCCGGAATCGCTTCCTCGAAGCCCCTTCGACCATGAGCCCAACACGCTACGTCCATCAGTCGGCCCTCTGAATGGCGGACCAGCGAGGTGTAGACCGCGTAGCCATCGGTCTGTAAATAACCACGATAGTTTGCCAACATCTCTGCCGGGCCATCCCGACTGCGGCTAGGGCGAAAGTCGTAGAACACGAACGGATGGTCGGCGTCGCCCGCGTACCCGCTGATGTAGCCGGTGATCGTCTTGCCGTGCCCTGGTTTGAGCATCCGCACCTCCGTTTCGTCGGCGTTGATGACGGCGCTGGCAAGCACCCGCTGGTGGATCAGTCGCTCCAGAGGCCGCAAGGCCAAGGCCGTCCGTCCCAAAAGCCCGCACAACAGCGCCCGCGACAGCCACCGCTTCAGCGGACCCAGCAGCAGTTCCTGCTGCCGATAGACCGGTAGATGGTGCAAGAACTTCCAGGTCGCCAGCCAAGCCAGGATGCTCGGCCCGAAGGGACTCTTCTCCACGGCCTGCGGCGGCCTCTGCGTGGTCAGCATCTGGGAGCCGTCGTGACAGGCCGAACAGCCGTAGGTGTACCGCACCTCTTCGACCACATAGAGCTTCGCCTCTTCCATCTCCAGCCGCTTCGTGACGTGGGTGCGGGTGATGACCCGCTGAGCACCGCAGCAGCCACAGGGCACTTCTGCCTCGGGAAGCGGATATTCGGTCCGACGGTGTTCCCAGAATTGCGGGAATTCGATCCTCGGTCGTCGTGGCTTTCGTCGAGTCCGAGGCGGCGGCGAGTCTGCGTTGTCGTTCTGGGGGTTCTGCTGCTGGGCATCCAGCCCTTCGACGACTTCGGGCACGAAAAGCACCTTCTGATCGGGCGAAGGGGCGTACCGCTCACGACGTTGGCCGAACATCGCCCGCTTAAAGAACCGCAGTTGCTCAGCGGCCTTCGCCAGTTGCTCCTGGTAGGCGGCAATGGCTTCCTGCTGCTGCGCGATGACGGCCTGTTGCTCTGCACCTGTCTGCTCCAGCTCACGAATCCGTTGCTGACAGGCCGCCAACTGATCGGCAAGAGATGAACTTCCGTGCTCCATGCCCTATTAAACGCTCGACACCGCCATTTGGTTCTGCCGATATGGAAGATTTCTTTCGGGACGTGGGAATGAGGACGTGGGCGTGCTTCGTAACACCGAGTTGGCGTCATGCACGACGCCATCGCGGGCGATGCCGCACACTGGCCAAGTCGATGCCTTCCAGGATCAGCGTCAGATCGCTCAATCGCATCTCGATTCCGGCGGGTGAAGTCGAGCCGTCCTCGCGCACCGTCCGCGCCGCCTTCGGTACTTCAAAGGTTCCGCCTTCCAATCGCTTGTACCAAATGACTAGGCCGTCGCCCGCAAACCAAAGTACCTTCACGCGATCGCTGCGCCGATTGAAGAAGAGAAACAGATCGCCCGATTCCACCTGCTGGCCCAATTCTCGCTCCACCACTCCAACCAGCCCCTCGAACGACTTCCTCATATCTGTGGGGCCGGTCTTGGCAAAGACGCGGAGGGACGAGGGCAACGTCAACATGGGCGTGCCCTTCGTGCTGGCGGGACCGAAAGAGCAGCCACCACCACGCCGACCGTCTGCACGTCACAACCCTTGACCCGTAGCACGACGCCGCCAGGCCATTGGACTTCCAGCTTCCCCACGCCAGCCGGTGGGTCGCTGACGATCTGGACGGGAACGAGGGCCTGTTTCGCCGCCTGCGCGGTTTCACGCCTGGGCCGCCGCAATCGCCGCTTCCAAGCATGAAACGAGGCCGGGGCCAATCCTTCCTTGGCGCAGAACCCGACGATGCTCTGCCCGCTGGCCTGCTGACGCTCAATCACCCCCCGCCAATACCGCCGCCGATCCGCACTCCTGGTCTTCGCCATCGCATGGTCCTCCGAATGTCACTGGATGAATCTTACCCAGGCACTCAGCTTACCACGGCCCGCAAGGCTGGCGATTTATTGACGCTTACCATGATACTACGGAATCGCAGGCAAAGCCAGTGCCGGCTTCCTCGGTGCCACGCCGCCGGTCTGCGCCCGCCATCCGCTGTCGTCGGGCACTTCGCCTTTCGTGTCACCGCCCAATTGTCACGTTCGGCAACGCCTTTTGAAGGTCGTGCTCGCCGGCGTCGGCAACCTTGGTGCCGCTGAGGTCGAGCCTTCGGAGTTTGGTCAATCCCTTGAGGTATTGCAGCCCGGCGTCAGCGGCCGTGGCGAAACTGAGGCTGAGCGCTTGGAGTTCGGTCAACCCCTGGAGGTGTTCCAACCCGGCGTCGCTGACTTCTGTTGGCCTGGCCTGAACGCACGCAGCCGGACATCGTGTGCCTCCAGGAACTGAAGGCGAGGGAGGAGGCCTTTCCGCACGAGGCGATTTGGGAGGCGGGTTACCATGCACGAATACCAGCACGTCGCCGTCGACGGCGCGTTGGCGGACAAGTACCAGGCGGCGAGGAAGGAAGTGGGGCTGTGACCTGGTCGGGTCGCCCAGCGCTGCGTCCTGGTATACGAGCGGTCGGTTTGGCCGTATAGGGCGGGCGGCGTCGAGGTCGCCAGGCGGAAGAGCGGTTGCAAGGGCGGCAAGACCGCCCAATCGCACAAGGGCCGGCCCCGCCCGGGCGGGCTTCTTCGCAGCTTGCTCCGCCCGAGCGAGAGTCTCCACGGTCGCTGGCGTCGAAAGCCTCTGCCGCGAACGACCGCGATCGGACCCTCAGACCGTGCCGACGCCTTATTCACCGCTTCCTATGGCGGCGAAGCGGTCGCTATTTTCCGGCTGGCGGCGGGGTTGGTGCCGTGGTTGGCGGCGGAGCCGGCAGCGGGGCTGGCGCCGCGGTTGGCGGCACGGCTGGCGCCGTGATCGGCATACCGGTAGCTGCCGGGGCTGTTCCCTGTTGGCAACACGAAGCCGTCGTGCCGCCCATGCAGGCGTTGCATCCGCAACTGCCGCAGTTGCTCCGGCAACCGCATGTGCCACACGATCCGCAACTCGACCCGCACGAGGTGCAGGACGACGTGCAGCAAGTGCTGGTGCAACACGAGTTGCAGCAGCGGCAGCGTCTCCCGCAGCGATGCCCGAAGGCGGAAGCCGGTTCTGCCGCGGCGAACCACAGCAAGGCCAGCACGGTAAGCACGGTTCCTAAACGTCGCATGACTCAATCCTCCTGTGAAAAAGTGAAACACAAACTACCGAACATGACCGGTTGACCCGGTCATGACTCTTCGTAGCCATCGCAAGATGGCCAGGCGCGACAGCAAGACAAGACGCCGACTGCGTTCATTGCCGTCACCAGGATTCGCGTGTTCGCACTTGGGACCGTGATCGCGACGCTCCTCGTGAAAATGCCGCCCCTCCGATCCTCTGTCGCCGACCGTTGAAACAGCGCCCCTGATCGTTGTGCCTACATTCTTGAAGACTGGGCGGCAAAGACAACCACGCCAGTGGGGGGCGAGGAGGGCAAGAGAGGCAAACCGACCCCGGACGGGCTCTGCCTCGCCAGCACCGGCCAACCTCCGAACAAGGCCTATCTACGAAGAGTACGATTTCGAGTGTCTCTCCCCCGGGGACAGGGGAGACGTGGAAAATGATCGTCTCCGTGTCTCCGTGGTGAGGTCTCTCCCCCGGGGACAGGGGAGACGTGGAAATGGCACTGGACCCGAAAGGCCAGCATGAAGAAGACCAATAGCCCTGGGGTTGCGTAGAATAGAAAGGTGTAGGAGGAAGGCCAATGCGCAAGCGGATAGTTAACCAAGACCGAGCTGTACACGAACATCGCCGCCGCCACCGACGTGCCCAAGAAGCAGGTGGCCGCCGTGCTGGAGGCCCTGGCCGCCGAAATCAAGAGGAGCCTCGGCGACAAGGGCGCCGGCGTGATCGCGATCCCAGGGCTGGTGAAAATCGAGAAGAAGAAAATCCCTGCCCGACCGGCGCAGAAGGGCGTGCCGAACCCGTTCAAGCCGGGCGAGCTGATGGATCGGGCGGCCAAGCCCGCCTACAACAAGGTCAAGGTGCGGGCGCTGAAGCTGCTCAAGGACATGGCGAAGTAGCCGCCTGGGCCGATCTGACAGCGATTGCGGTTCAGGACCCGGGTAATCGTGTGCGGCTGGAGGTCGATCGAAACCGGCTTTGACGCGACGTATGCGTCCGGCGGAACACGTCTGCGCTGGCAGGTTGAGGCGATGCTCGCCGGCTACCACGGCCGGCTATTTCACCTGCCTGACCAACGCGCAATCATCGTAGGTGACGTGCCCCTCGTCCCAGCGGCAGCCGATGATCGTGTCCAGAAGGAACCGCACCTTCACGGTGCGCCCCGTCGTCGTGAACGACTGCGACAACTCCTTGTAGTCGCTCACCTTGGTCACGGCGACGAGGGGGTGCTCGACGAGCACCTTGCCCGAGGCGTCCATCTCGGTCACGCGCAGGCCCGCCGAATCGCCGGCGTGCGCGCCAAATCCCTTGCCGTGCAGATCGACCGCTTGCACCCAGGCTGACGCCCGATAGGGCGTGTTGGCCGATACCGACACGTCCTGGTCGACCGTGGTATGAGTGTCCCTTTCCATGGCTTGAATGCGCATCGCATTGTTGCCGCTGCGGGGCCTCGGCGGACCGGCCTGCGGATCGGCCGTATCGCCCGCCTCGGGGCAGACAAGCCCTTGAGCAGGACCGAAGAAACAGTAATTCCAAGACATGTTTGCCTTGTGGCCATAACGGATGCCCCGGCTGCCGGCCGCGGCGGGGATCATCGCTTCAAAGCCCGGATTGGCCAGGCGGTTTCTGTCTGCCGGGAAGGGGTAGGCCACCGGCTTGACTCCGACGCCCCCTGGGCCGGGACCGACTTCGATCGCCTGGATCATGGCGATCGTCGAAGCGACGCCAAAGAAGCGGACGGCGATCACGCCATGCTGCGGCCGGATGTTGTTGAACACCAGGTCCGCCGCCTTGCCAAGCCCGCCCGCCGTGGCCGCCACGTCCATGTCGCAGACCACCGGCTGGCCGCCGATCTCGATGTCGGTTGCGTAGCCAGCGGGCTGGGGCGGCTGGTGCGCCTGGCAGAACTTCAGCCGAACGTGATAGGTCTGCTCCGGCGCCACGGTAAAATACGCCGTAAAGTTCCGGCCGTAAACGCCATAGCGGTAAAGCTCGGGGTCCGCCGTGCCGCCCACATCCTTCAATTGCGGCTCCGTCCAGAACGACGCCGGCACCAAGTCCACCAACTGCCCTAGGCGCATGACGAACTCGGTGGCCGGGTGCCAGGCGTGGCCAGCGGAATCGACGTAGTCCTTCCGGCCCACGTAGCCGAAGATCACTCGCTGCGTTTCGATTGGGCCGCTGCCGGAGCCGAAGCCGCTTTCACCCTGGGCGGCAGAGAACTGGGCGGCGTCCAAGTAGACTCGCGTGCCGGTCGAAACGGGATTCTTCGTTCCCGTAGCTACGATCTCCAGACGGTGTTTCCCCGGGGGCAGGCCGTTCTTGTAACAGAGGACCTGCTGATCACGAGCCTGCGGACACCAGAAATCGAGACGGCAAAGTTGTTTCACGCCGTCGAGGTACACCTCGGCCTGGCCGCCGCCGGGGTCGGCCCGGCCGACGAGGCGGACCTGGTTGCCGGTGAAGTCCACACGGGCCCGCGCGCCGGCCGATGCGGCTACGTGCTGCTTGCCCTGCGATGCCCCGGCACAATCTTCCGTCGTCCATGGTCCCTGGTATTGGAGGCGGTCGTGGGAAAGCGTCTCTTGCGGATCGACCCCCTCGACCACGAGGCGGCGGCAGCCGTCGTGGCGGACCGTCACCAGGCAGTCGCCGTTGGAGAGAGGCTTGACGACAAAACCGTTCCCGGCCGCCTCCTGCCGGAGCGGCAAGGCCTTGCCGTCGGCCGACACCGCGGTGGGCATGAACGCCAACCGCAGCACGTCCTCGCAGGGCGCCAGGGCGTCGAACGTGGAGTAGACAATCCGACCCTTGCCGTAGCAAACGCTGTCGACGACCGAACTGGATCGTAGGACGTGGTTTTCGCGGGCCGGGCCGAAGAGTTCCGGCTGCCAGGCGAGCATTTCCAGCACCGCCCGGAGTGGCCACGGATGGGCCAGGTTGAACCATACTCCCGTCACCTCGACGCCGCCGCCAAGCCGATCTTCCACCACGCCGGTCTCGTGGGCGTCGTAGGTCACAAGGATGGTCTGCCGCCGGGCCAGTTCCCGCGCCCAAGGGTCGCCGGTCACCGCCGCATAGCGGGCCCAGGCGTCGGCCATCTGCATCGTCGAATATTGCAACGACTGGCCGCAGCAGAGGCTCGACTCGGGAAAGGCCCACGCCCCCGAGTAGACGTTGCCGCCGGACGCCGGATCGACGCTCGATCGGCAAAGGAACATCGACATGAAATTGCGGACTTGGCTCTTCCACCCCGGAAACGCTTCCCGACGATTCATCAGGTACTGGGCCGTGTAGCTCGGCACCGCGCAGGTGTACATGGGGTTGTCACCGTCCCAGAAGTGATGGCCGAACGTCCCGTCGCGGCTCCACTGGGGCAGCAGCACGTCGCGGAGATACCGATCGCCGGCATCACGGGCTTTGACCAGCGCGTCAGCGTCGCCCCGGTAGCCCGTCTGAATCATCTCGTTTAGGAACTGCAAGGTGAGCGAGATCCCCGCCGTCTCCTTTTGGCTCCAGTCCTTGGGGGCATCATCGGGATTGGCGTGACGCTTCCACGGCAGCGCGCCCGGCCGAAGATCGCAATGCTTGGCCAGCAAGTCGGCCCAATGCTTGGCGGCTGCCAGGTAGCGCGGATTGCCCGTCAGCTTGTGGGCGACGACCATCGCCGATCCAAGTTGCCCGCAGAGGTCCAACTGGATCAAGCCGTGCGGGTCGGCCCGGCCGAAAGCCTTGCCCTTCGTGGGGGCGCTAATGATGAACTTGGGCCAAGGGTGGTCGGCCGGCGTTTGGCAGTAGTCCAAAAGGTAGTCGGCCGTCAAGGTGACAATGCCGATGGCAGCCGGGTCGCTTGTATAACGATAGTAATCGGCCATTCCCAACAGCAGGCTCACGGATCGTTGGCCAAGATCGCCGTTCATTCCATCGTCAAGCCCGTTACTGACGCGGATTTTCCCGTCGCCTTGAATGCCCCACGTACCCGTGAAGACGAAGTAGGGCGCCGCCATGACCGCGACGGGCTTGTCGGCCCAGGGATAGCGTTTGAGCGTCTCGGCGGCAACGCGGACGCGAAAGTCAAGCTGGCCGTTTTGGCCCCGATACCATGGTGCGATGACCCCGTCGCGGTCCTCGACGGCAGGATGGGCGAAATACTTCTTCACGGGTTGGGAGTCGGCTGCCGTCGCGCAGAGTGGCCAGAACAGCATAGCGGCGAAAAGCAACTGGGAAAAGGAACGGCCCATCGCTGGCTCCTTTGGCATCGGGTGTGCGTATCGGTTGTTCCGGCGGAGGTGAAAACTTAGCCATGGCCTCGTGCGCCAGGGAACACCAGGGCTTCGACGTTGATCAGGTTGTAATCGAAAATCAGGGCTCTCATGCTTGGCAGTCTACATCTTTGGGGGCATATTGTCGAGCATCAGCTCCCACCGTGACAAGGCCTCCGGCCACCGGCACGCTGAAGATGGTCCCGTCGGAGTGAGTGCCGCCCGTCTCGCTTGTCCGATCGCTATCCCGAGCATCGGCTTGCGCAGCGGGAAGAAGAATCCCGCGAAGCCCAGGCCCGTCGCCGCGGCAAACGAGCCGCACGTCGGATTGCCGTCGCCCAGTAGGCGCTGGTGATACAGAGTTTGTGCGCCGGGCTTTCTTGACGTCAAGAGGCTTGGCCCGTAGAATTTCTTGACGGCAGGAACATCCTGACGGAAGTTGCTCCCGACCGATTCGTGTGCCAGAAGCTATGAACGATCGCTGCAATGCTGATAGGATCCGGTTGGCTACTCACCAATTCTGGAAACTCTTGCTGGCCGCGATCATGCTCTATATTGGCCTGTTAGCTTTGATCCTTTTTGGTCACATCGTCGACCACCTGATCGTTGCTCCCAACCATCAGGTGATCGAGGCCAATGGCGCAGAACGGCTGTTGATTCCGAGCGGCGAGAGAACCATCGAGGTGTGGAAGGCGCGTTCGCCCGGATCAAAATATCACGATCCCAAGGCATTCGTCTTGCGCTTCGTCGGACAGGGCGATCGAGCCGAACGTTGGGCCGCTTCTACCGCGCAAATGGGGTGCTAAGCCAGTCGAGGTGTGGGCCATGAACTACCCGGGTTCGGGCGGCTCGACGGGCCCGCCGCGTCTGGACAGGCTTTGCCCTTCAGCCGAACAGACGTGCGATGCATTGCGGAAGGTTGCCGGCGGCCGCCCGGTGTTTGTGCAAGCCAACAGTCTGGGCACTGCCGTAGCCCTGTGCCTGGCAACGCGACGGCCGATCGCCGGGGTAATACTCGACAATCCCGCGCCGCTGCGGCAGGTCATATTGAACCGCTATGGGTGGTGGAACTTGTGGCTTCTGGCCTGGCCCGCAAGCATGCAGATCCCGCCCCAGTTGGACGCTATCGCGAACGCCTCGCGATCGAAGGTTCCGGCAATCCTAATTCATTCGGAGAAGGATACTTCGATCCCACTGAACTTGCAGCGGCTGGTTGACAAGGCGTACCAAGGACGGAAGCACGAGATCCTCGTGCTCGGAGCAGGACACATGTCGCCACTTACGCCCGAGGCCGAGGTGCAGTTCTCCGAAGACTTGCAATGGCTTTGGCGCGAAGCGGACGACTCTCATTAACTCAACCGTTTACCGAAAAAGGACCGTGTGTCGAGAAAGCTCAGGGGAAAGCCCTGGCGACCACACGGTCCCGCCCCGGTCTTGCCCCGCCTTGCTTATCTGCCTCGCAGCCTAACCGAGCAGCGGTATCGCGGCTGCGATAGACACCGGCGTGTTTTGGCGATTACACAGTGTGGGCCATACGCAAGGAACTTGCCTGAGCAACGGCGCGGCGGCGGAAACGGCGAGGACCACAGCGTCCAGACACACATGACCGCAAAAGGAGTATTGGTGCCGAACAAGGCCGGTCACGATGTCCGGGAGCTTCGGCCCGCAAGGTGTTTTCGACAAGCGACCTTGGCCGGCTGACGAGTGGATCCCACTTGCTTCCGTCTCGCAAAATGACACAAGTATTGCGGACGCGGGTATTGCAACCGGCCCACCGTGGCGCGAGACTCGAACGAGCAGCGTGGTTCGGCCTTCCAAGGACCATTTTCCGGGAGACCAGTCATGACGAGCAAGTTTTGTATCCCACTAGCGGTAGCGACCGTAGTCCTCCTGGCGCTGAGCGCGGCTGTGGCCGCCGAAACGTCGCCGACCACCTTCGTCCGGGGCTTTCGCGGCGAGCCGAAGGGCGGCTTCCGAGTCTCTTGGTACACGCATCTGGGCTCGACGACGCCCCTGTTCGGCGTCCGCCAGCAGAAGGAAGTCGCTGAGATGGTCTGGGAAAGCGCCCCGTTGCCGACGGACATCAGCACCGAAACCGTCACCTTCGTTTGGACGGGCGCCATGGGCGCCATGGCGCCGGGTGATGGTTTTACGATCTCCGTCAACGGGTGCGCCGCGGCGGATTGCAACGTGGTGCTGGATCCGGTGGAGTTCCCGTCGCGGAAGAATTGCCGGCTGTTGTACGACGTTGTCTATACAATCAGTGCGTTGAACTCGTCGGGATATTTCTACTTGACGGTGCCGAAGGCCTGGGTCAAGCCGGGCCAAGCCGCCGTCCTTCACGTCAAGGGCGCCGATAGTCGCACCGGAACGTGGTTCGCATTGGCGCAGGGCAATGATGCCCCGCTGGCCATTCCCAGTCAGAACTGGCGGCAGGTCACGCACGTGGCGCAGCGGGCCCAGGGAACGGCGCCTCTGGCGGGCGATGAGGCCGCCTACGACTGGTACCTGGTGCAATACGGCGATCCCGGCGTCTTCACCCCCGTCGGTCCACCGGGCGACCCGGCCGAGGTCGTCGTCTTTCCCGACGGGCAACTCCAGCGCATCGCCAACAAAGAGTGGGATCTGAACGAAAGTCCCATCACCGGTACGGCCTATCTGACCAACGCCATGTCCTTCGGGTTGTATGAGCATGGGCATACGGCGCCGATGGAAGCCGGCGGTGCGCGGCAATCGCTGGAAGAAGGCTATTTGCCCATCGTCATTACCGACTGGAAGCACGACGACATCGCAATCCGCCAGCGCACCACCGCCGAGCCGTTGCGAGGCTCCGCCTACGGGACGGGACTGGAGAGCACGCTGGGTTGGGCGATCTTCGACATCACCAACCGCGGCGAGGAACCCCGCGAGGTCGTCTTCTTCGCCGCCGAGGCCGGCGACGACAAGAATCCGAAGCGGAGCCTCAGCTACCGCGACGGCGTCGTGCTGGAGGGCGGCAGCGCCCGCTGCTCGGCCCGGGTGCCGTCCGGCTTCACGCTGGACTTTCAACCGGCCGTTGCGGGCAACAACAAACTGGAGGGAAAGGTCGACCGCTCGGATCCGAAGACGCTGTTGCGGGAGGGCGGGCTTTACAACGCCCTGCTGATGCACGGCCGCATCGAACCGGGGCAGACGGTGCGGCTGGCCGTGAATCGGGTGTTCGATTTCCCCGGCATGCTCTATTGGAGCGGTGCGCCGCCCAAGGTGGCCCCCGAGGAACTGACCGGCCGAACGCCGGAGCATGCGATTGATTCCGCCCGCGCGACGTGGAAAAGCCTGGCCGCGGGCGTGTCGCGGCTGAAGACGCCCGACGGCATGCTCAACCGCATCGTGGCCAAGGCCATGCTGGACGGTTACTTCCTCACCAAGCGGTGGAACGGCAAGTACATCGTCTTCGATTCCGTCCGCTACCGCTGCCAATGGGACGACGCCAGCACAAAGTGGTTCTACGCCCTGGACCTGATGGGCGATCACGCTACGGCGGGCAAGTTATTGGACACGGTCTTCGCCCGACAGGGGCGGCGGAAACCCGAGGGAACTGCGCACCCATGAGGGGTGCTTCTCCGACGTGACCAACATCGCTCATGACGGCAGCCACGCTGCCTGGGCCGCCTGCAACGGCTGGGCGCTGTGGTCGATGGCCCAGCATGCTCGGCTGGCCAACGATCGCCAATGGCTGGCTGCACACAAGAAGGCGATACTGGACGGCTGCCAGTGGATCATCCGCGAGCGGAATTTTTCCAAAGAGAAAGCGGATAACCCCTGCCGCGGTCTGATCTACGGCAAGTTCGTCGGCGACATGCCCGGCGGCGTGGGCTACTTCACCTACTCCGACGCCATCAGCTACCTGGGGCTGCACCAGATGGCCGAATTGCTTACCGAATGGGGATATTCCGAGGGCCGCGGCCTGCTGGACGAAGCGGAGAACTACCGTAAGGATATCGTTGCGGCTGTGGATCGGTTCACCGACAAATCGAGCGACCCGTGGTATGTGCCCTGGGACTTGAGTGCGCCGAAGCTCATCAATGAGTATTTCAACGGTGTCTGTGGTCCGATCAACCTGGCCTTCGGCGGCGTGCTTTCCCGCGATGACCCGCGGATCGCGCAGGTCATCCGCTGGAACCTCGACCGCGTTCACAAGGGCAGCCTGGAAAGTTACGCCGTCAATATGTTCTATAGCCAGGACCTGGCCATCGTTCTGCTGGAACAGGGGCGCGTCGAGGACTTCCTGCGGATCTTTTATCGAGTCGTCGCCTCGGACATCTCGCATCAGACGCTGACAACGTGCGAGTGGCAGAGCAATACGCAACCGCACGTCCATTCCATCGCCAGCCTGATCCGGATGTTTCGCACAATGATGGTCGAGGAGCGGGACGGCGGGCTGTATCTGCTGCAAGGGACCCCGCGGCGCTGGCTGGAGGACAACCAAGAGATCGACATCCGCGAGTTGCCCACCTGGTACGGGCCGCTTTCGCTGCACTGCGTTTCCCACGTCGGCAACGGCAACGTGCATCTGCGGCTTCAGGTTCCCGAACGATTGGGCCCGGTTCCCATTCACCTCAAGCTGCGGCTGCCGGTGGGGTTGCGCCTTGGCGGCGTCACCGTCGACGGGCAGCCGCAAGGCCGAATCGACGGGGAGTGGATCGTGCTTTCCGGTCTAAAAGGAAGCGTGGACATCACGGCCCAGACGGCGGCGGTCCCCGGCCGTTGAGTCCCCTGGCGCCCCAACTCCAGATCAGTGGATTTTCGGGAGAAAGGCCAATGCACCCAAGAACCGTCGGGCGACTTCGGTTGACCACGCCGATTCCTCGATGGGCTCTGGATTGCCACCCCGCCGGCGTTTCCGGAAGCTCTTCTGGCGTTTCGGCGGACAAACGGGGGCACGGAAGGTGCCAGCAGCATTCCTGGTCGCCGGATCGGGCGAGCGGCCGGCGACCGGCTGGTTTTTCGGCCTGCATAGGGCCGAAAATTGCCTGTCCCCTTTGGCCCCAGGGGGGGTAATCCTCGTCAACGATTACCTTTCACCTTTCACGCCAGGTGAAGGTGGAGGGCGAGGGGGGAACGGCAGTTTCTTGACCTGGGCTTCTGGGGGTGTTATCCTGGCAACCGATGGTGGCGCAGCGGTCGGGCGTCTTATTGTGCTGGTGAAGTCCGTTTCTACGACACGCACGGGAGGAGAAGCACATGGCAATCACTGCCAGCGAAGTGGATTCTGGCCGGCAACAGGTCGGCGTCTTTGCGGATCGCGTGCGGGCCATCCGCACGGCCTTGCACGAAGTCGTGGTCGGCCAGGATGACGTGATCGACCAACTTCTGGTCTGTGCGTTGACCGGCTCGCACGCTTTGGTCGTGGGTGTGCCGGGGTTGGCCAAGACGCTCATGGTCAAGGCCCTGGCGGCGGCGTTTCGCTGGAAATACGGACGCATCCAGTTTACTCCCGACCTCATGCCCGCCGACGTCACCGGTTATGAACTGCTCGGTCGGGGCGAGGACGGCCAGGGACCGACGATGGCCTTCCGGCCGGGTCCGGTGTTTGCCAACCTCGTGCTGGCCGACGAGATCAACCGCGCGCGCCGAAGACGCAATCGGCCCTGCTGGAGGCGATGGCCGAGCAGCACGTCACGGTGGGTGGAAAGACGTATCCCTTGGAAGAGCCGTTCTTTGTGGCCGCCACGCAGAATCCCATCGAGCAGGAAGGAACCTACCCGCTGCCCGAGGCACAGTTGGACCGCTTCATGATGGAGATCCGCATCAGCTATCCCACGCCCGAACAGGAGGAAGAGATCGTGTTGCGGACGACGGCGGGCATGCCGAAGCTGCCGGAGGCCTCGTTGGATCGCGAGGAGTTTTTGCAGCTTCGCGACCTGGTGTTGGCGGTGCCGGCGGCCAATAACGTGGCCGCCTGCGCGGTGCGTCTGTGCGGCCTGAGCCGGCCCGAGGACCCGCGCAGCAGCAAGTTCGTCCGCGATTACGTGGCCTGGGGTGCCGGCCCGCGCGGCTCGCAGAACCTCGTGCTGGCGGCCAAGGCCCGCGCCCTGCTGCTGGGCCGCGGCCCCCATCGCCGAGGACATCCGCGCCATGGCCCTGCCGATCCTGCGCCACCGGATCATCGTGAATCACCGGGCGGTGGGCGACTCGATTACCTCGGCCGACGTCATCGATCGACTCCTGAAAGAAGTGGCAGCATGAGCACGCGAGTTGCCAGCCGGTTCCTCGATCTGCGCGCGCTGTCGGCGCTGGAGCACATGCGATTCACCGCGCGGCGTCGCGTGGAGGGGACCTTCATGGGCTACCACCCGTCGCGCCAATTGGGCGGGGCGGGCGAGTTCGTCGATTTCCGTGAATACAGCGGCGGCGAGGACCTGCGGCGGCTGGATTGGAAGGTGTTGGCCCGCACCGGGAAGGCCTTCGTTCGCCTGCACGAAGAGGAAACCAACCTGATTTGCACGCTGGTGATCGACGCCAGCGGCTCGATGCGCTTTGGCGCGGCCGGCCGGCGGGACACGGCGGGGTCGAAGCTCCAGTACGTCCAGTACCTGGCTACGGCGCTGTCCCATGTGATCAGCCGCAGCCAGGACCAGGTGGGGTTGGCCGTGCTCAACGGAACTCTGCGGGAGTGGCTTGCCCCGGGCGCCACCGCCTCGCACGTCGAACACCTTCAGCAAGTGATCGAAGGCCTGGAAACGCGGCCCAGCCTCAGGATGGCCGCCGGCCTGCGCGAGTTGTTCGAGCACTGCCGCCGCCGCGGCGCCTTGCTGGTCATCAGCGATTTTCTCATGGAAGACGTGGAAGAGGTCTTTGCCGCGCTGCGGCTCTTCCGGCAGCGCGGCTGGGATATCGTCGTCCTCCACGTGGTGCACCCCGACGAGGAACGGCTGCCCGAGGGCATCGCCTTCCGCTTCGAGGGCATGGAGGACGACGGGCGGGTGAATTGCTCGCCGGCCGAGGTCCGCTCTGCGTACCAGGAGCGGTTCGCGGCCCACTTGGCGATGGTGCGCCAGTTGGTCCTGGCCGGCGGTTGCGAGTACCGCCGCGTGTCGACCGCGATCCCCTATTTACAGACGTTGGGAGGATTCTTGGTGGAACGAGCCGGTTAGGGCGAGGAAAGAGCGGCGACTTTTCCCGCCCCCGAGATCGAGCACGGAGATCGGCGACGGCAGTCGCCTCCTGCAATACCATGACGTTTCTGCATCCCTGGGCCATTTGGATCGGTGCGGCGGCAGCGGCGGTGCCGCTGCTGATCCATTGGCTGACGCGGCCGCGGCCCGTGCAATTTCCGCTCTCCACGCTGCGGTTCGTCCGCGAGGCCATTCGCCAGCAGCGAAGCTGGCACCGGCTGCGCGATTGGCTGCTGCTGGCTTTGCGAACGCTGGCGGTGTTGTTCCTCGCCCTGGCCCTGGCACGGCCGCAATGGGGACAGCGACTGCAAATCTCCGATCTCGAGGGCAGCGACGCCGTGCGCGTGGTGCTGCTGGACGTCAGCCAGAGCATGGCGGCCCGCGAGGGGGCCGTCGAGCAGATCGAGCGGGCACGGACGGTCGCCGCCCGTTACCTCCGCTATCGGCCCGGACTGGCGGCCAACTTGATCCTTGCCGGCGCGCGGCCGCAAGGCGTGTTCGACGGTCCGTCGACGAACTTCGACGCCTTGCGCGACGAGTTGGCGCACTGTCGCGCCCTGCCCCAGCGAATGGACGTCAACCGGGCGTTGGACCTGGCCGCCCGCATGTTGGCGCCCGCCTCCCAGCGCGATCGTCGCCGGCGGGAACTGGTGGTGATCAGCGATTTTCAGCGCTCCTCGTGGGCCAAGGCCGACTTCTCGCCGCTGCCGGCCGACACGCAGATCCAACTGGAATCGACTGCCCCCGCCCAGCCGCCGGCCAACCTGGCGATCTTGCAGGCCCAGGGGCGCGCGGCCGGCCCTCAGGGCAGCACGCAACTCGACGTCGACGTCGGCAACTACTCGCCCACGGCCGGCAAGATCACCGTTGAGGTGGCCATCGGCAATTCGAGTTGGCGGTTGACGGGCACCTGTCCGCCCGCGCGCCGCACCACGCTGAGCGGGGACATCGGCGCCGTCCGCCCCGGCTGGCAAGCGGGCGAGGCGCGGCTGGTGGCAGTCGACGACGCGCTGGCCGCCGATAACGTCTACCCCTTCGTGCTGCATGTCCGGCCGCAGCCGACCTATGTCTTGATGACCCGCCAGGCGCGGGGGCGAAAGGCCACGTCCAGCCTGTTCCTCGAATGCGCCCTGGCCCCGACCGCCCGCAACAATCGCCAACCCGGCGAGCACGCTTCTGCCGGCGGGGCAGCGCGGCTCCCCGGCGGCGCGCTTCCCTGTCCGCGCATCGTCCGCATGGACCCCGCCGCGCTCGACCAGGCGGTCGCTGCCGCCGGCGACTTGATCGTGTTGGATCATCCCGGCAAGCTGACCGACGAGACGGTCAGGCTCCTGGCGGCCCTGCTGCATCGCGGGCGGCCGATCTTGTATGTGGCCGCCGAACTGGTCGATGCCACCAACCTGAAACGGTTGGGCGAGGCGGCGGGCAGCGGCTTGCAGATGCCGGTGGAGTTCACGCCCCCTCCCGCCGGCCAGGTGCGCCGCGATCTGTTCTACACCGCGATGCGTCGCGACAGCCCGCCGTTGAGCGTCTTCGGCGACAGCCTGGCGGCGGTGGTGGGCCGGCTCCGTTTCGCCGGCGGCCTGAGTTCCCGCCGGCTGGAGACGGGCGTGGACGCCGACGTGCTGGCGGCCTACAACGACGGCTCGGCCGCCATCGTGTTCTGCTCGTCCGACGCCGGCGTCCTGGCGGTGATCAACGCCGATCTCGGGGCATCGAACCTGCCCAAGACCTCCGCCTTCCTGCCCTTGCTGACAGAACTGGTCGAGCAGATGCTCGATCGGCGCCGCGCCACGGAGGCGGCCTTCTGCGGCGAGCCGTTGGTGGTCCGTCTGCCGCCCGAGGCCGGCGCAGCGGCCGGCCTGCAAGTGCGCGGGCCGGCGGCGCAGGGGCCGAGGCCGCCGTGGGCCGCTACGGCGAGCTGGTCGACGAGGCCGGGGGCGCGGTCTGGCGGTGGGCGAGCCCGGGGCCGCCGGGCGTCTATCGCGTCGAGCGCGACGGCGTACCCGTCTTCGCCCAGGCCGTCACCATCCCCCCCGAGGAAAGCCAGCTCGAGGTGCTGCCGCCCGAGGTGCTGACCAGCCGGCTTGCCGCCGGCCGCCCGGCGGTCTATCACGGCGCCGCCGACGAGGGCCGGCGCGGCGATGATTTCTGGAAATGGTTCGCCGTGGCATGCGTCGTGTGTATCCTGGGAGAAACCGCCGCCTTGTTGTGCTTCCGCACCTGAGCCTATGACGCACATCACCTTCGATCCTCGCATTCCGCTGGCGATGTGGGTGCCCCTGGCGCTGGCCGCCGCGGCGCTGTTGGGCTGGTACGCCGCGGCCGGACGGCGGCGCTTGCCGGCGTAACGATGGTGGCTCGTGGTGGCGCTGATGGTGCTGGCCGCCGCCGTGCCGCTGGTCGTCCTGCTCAATCCCACCTGGCGGGAGCGAATTCCGCCGCCGCCCGGCAAGCCGCTGCTGACGATCCTCGTCGACCGCTCGGCCAGCATGGCCACGCGGGACGCCGACCGCGGTCAAACCCGCTATCAAGCCGCGGTCGCCTGCGCCGCGGCCGCTGTGGGCGAGCTGAAGGACCGCTACGAGGTTCGTATCCGCTCGTTTGCCGACGTGTCGGCGGCGGCCTCGCTGGAGTCGCTTTCCAAGCGGGAGCCGGACGGGCCGGCGACCGACCTGGCCGCCGCCGTGCAAAACACCCTGGAAGATGACCGGCCGCAGGGCCAGGCGATGCTGCTGCTGAGCGACGGCATCGACAACGCCGGCGGCGTCGAGCGGCTGCGGCAGAGCGCCGCCAAGGCGAAGGCGATGGCTGCCCCGGTGTATGTGCGGACGATCGGCGGCCCGGCCACCGTCAACGACCTCAACGTCAGCATTCAGCAGCCGCAGGAACTGGCCTTCGTGGGCCAGCGCGTGCCGGTGGCGGTCAGCCTGCGGCAGCGCGGGTCGCTGGCGGCCAAGACCACGGTCGCCTTGCTGCTGGGCGGCAAGTGCGTGGAACGGCGAGACGTCAAGCTGAAACCCAACGACACCGTCGAGGAGGTCTTCTACCTGTCGCACAAGACCGCCGGCCTCTATCGCTATGAAGTCCGCGCCGACGCCCTGCCGGGGGAAGCGACCACCGTCAATAACAGCGCGCCGCTGCTGCTCCGCGTCGTGGACCAGCCGGTCCGGGTGCTGCTCTTGGAGGGCAAACCGTATTGGGACACGAAGTTTCTGGTGCGCACCTTGTCGGCCGATCCGTCGGTGGCGCTGACCAGCGTGGTGCAACTTGCCGAGGGCCGGCTGCTGCAACGAACCATTCCGCGCCAGGCGGCGGCGGCGGAGAAATCCGCGGCGGAGAGTTCCGCTCCCAAGAGCAAGAGCAAACCTCGCCCACCCCAGGGATCGCAGGCCGGCTCCGCCGGCGATCGCGAGCAGTGGACCATCGAGAAGGACGCGGGAAAATTCCTCTCCGACGCCGCTGCGCTGGCCTCCTATCAGATCGTCATCCTCGGCCGAAACGCGGAGATCTTTCTGACCGACGACGCGCTGGCGAACCTGCGGAAATGGCTGGCCGAAGGCGAGGGGTCGCTGGTCTGCTTCCGCGGTCCGCCGGCGTCGCCGATCAGCCAGCGGCTGGGAGAATTGATGCCCATGCGCTGGATACCGACGGCCGAATCGCGATTCTACATGCAGTTGACCGGCGCCGGCCAGGCGTTGCGATGGTTGCCCGCCGTCGGCAGCGAAAAGAATCCACTGGCCGAGCTGCCCTCGCTGGCCACCACGGCGCGGCCGGAGGCCTGCAAGGCGCTGGCCGTGGTCCTGGCGACGGGCAACGCCGGCGGCCCGGGCGAGTCCAACCCCGTGATGGCCTATCAGCCCGTCGGCAACGGCCGGGTGGTCGTCGTGGAAGGCGCCGGCATGTGGCGCTGGGCCTTCCTCGCGCCCGAGCACCGCCAGCAGGAGGAAATCTACGGTTCGCTGTGGCGCAGCCTGGTCCGCTGGCTCGTGGCCAACGTGGGCCTGCTGCCGTCGCAACGGCTGTCGCTGCGCCGACACGCTGAGCTTCAACACCGATGAAAACGTGACGGCCACGCTCTTGGTCCGCGCCTGGTCCGGCGACCCGCCTCAAGTGGAGCTGACGGGCGGATCGTCGGCAGAGCCGCGGAAGTTTGCTTGCCTGCCCCGCGGCAACTATCCCGGCCAGTTCTGCGTCGCCTTGGGACGACTGCCCGAGGGGCGATATTTGCTGCGCGTCGCGGGTCTCGACAAGGACGATCCGTCGGGCGTGGCGCCCTTCGACGTGCGCGGAAATCTGGCGGAGCGTCTCGATCTCTGCGCACAGCCGAAGCTGATGAAGCTGATTGCCCAAGAGAGCGGCGGCGCGGCCCTGGAAACCGCCGATCCCCGCCTCCTGGCACGACAGTTCGAGCAACATCTCAGTCGCACCCGACCCGAACGCGCGACGCGAATCATGGCCTGGGACCGCTGGTGGGTGCTGCTGGGCGCGTTGGCGATCTGGGGCGCCGCCTGGGGGCTGCGCCGCCGGTCTGGGCTGGTATGAAAGGTGTGCCGGCGTCGCATCGCCTCTCCCCAAGGGAGAGGAAACTTTAACGGATAACTCGACATGGTTTCGCTCCGCAGACAACTTCGTCGCGTTCGGCGCCGGCTGTTGAACATCGGCATCGCGGCGGCCGCGGTATGGGGATTGGCCGCGGCGACGATGTTCTTGTTGTTGGGCGCCTGGCTGGACCTGTTGTGGGAGTTTTCGCCGCAGTGGCGAATCGCCACCTGCTGGGCGGCCGGAGCCGGCGGCGTGCTGCTGGCGGGCGCGGCGGCCGCCATGACCGTCCGCGCCGCCGCAGATGCCGCCGTCGCCCGAGCGCTCGACCGGGCGGGAAACGGCGGCGGCAGGATCCTGACCGGCTGGGAACTTGCCCTGGGCCGGTACGGAATCCGCGGCACGGCGCCGGCGCCGACGAGCGTTGCCTTGGCCAGCCTGGCCGTCGCCGATGCGGCGGCCGCCGCCGCAGAGGTTGCCCCGGCCAAGGTCGGCGCCCTTCGGCCGCTGGGCCGTTCCGGGGCCGCGCTCGGCCTCCTCTCGGCCCTGGCGGGGGTGCTGGCGGTTTGCCTGCCGGGCTTGGCCTGGACGCAATGGCATCGCTTCCTGCGGCCATGGGACGACGTGCCGCCGTTCTCGCTGAGCACGTTCACGATCGACCCCGGCAACGTCAGGGTTCCCTACGGCAGCGAGCTGGAGATCCGCGCCACGGTGGTCGGCGCGCCGGTGGAACAATTGGAACTGGTCCTGGAATCGGCCCACGGCCGGGAACCGCCGCTGCCGATGTTTCCCGAAGCAAGCGGCGTCTGGCGGACGGTGCTGGCCAAGGTGGTGGAACCGGCCGGCTATTACGTCCGCGCCTATCGTGCCCGCAGCAAGAAGTACCGCATCAACGTCGCAACCGTGCCGCTCATCGAGGCCGCGCGGCTGCGCATCGTGCCGCCCGAGTATGCCAACCGGGCCGCCTATGAAGGGCCGATACCCCACGAGGGCGTCAGCGGCCTGCGCGGCACCAGCGTGCAGATTTTCCTCCGCAGCAACCGGCCGCTGCGCGGCGGCACCCTTGCGCTGGGCGGGCCGGGCAAGCCCGCCGTCTTCCCCATGAACCTCACCGAGCCCGGCGGCCAGGAGGTCGTCGGCCGCTTCTCGATCGCCTGCAACGGGAAGTTCGAATGCCGGGTGATCGACGAGGCCGGCCAGGCGTCGCAGCAGTCGTTTTCCGGCAACGTGGTCCTGTTGGCCGATGAGCGGCCGCTGGTCCGCATCACCGAACCGCGGCAGATGTCGCTGGCCACGCCCACCGCGGCCTTGCCCGTGACCCTCTCGGCGGAGGACGATTGCGGGATTTCGCGGCTGCAACTGTTCCGCAGCCTGAACGACTCGCGCTCGCTGCCGGCCGATCTGGCCCTGCCGTTGCGGCCGCCGCGGCGTCTGGAGCAGTCGGTCCGCCTGCCCCTGGAGCGCTACGGCTTGGCGCCGGGCGACGTCATCAAGCTTTTCGGCCGGGTGGAAGACAACGATCCGGACGGCGCCAAGGGGGCCGAAAGCTCCATGGTGACGGTGCGCATTATCAGCCAGGAAGAATTCGAGCGAATGGTCCGCGCCAAGGAAGGCGTGCAAGCCATGCTCTCGAAATACTACGCGGCCCGGCGGCGGATGGAATCGGCGGCCGCGCAGGTGGAGGGCCTGCGGAAGAAGCTGCAAAAACTGGCGCCCGGCGAGAAGCTATCCGAAGACACGCGCCAGGAGCTTCGGCGGCTGCAGCGGTTGATACGCCGGGAAGCCGGCGCGATCCGCAAATCGGCCGGCCACCTCACCTCGTACGATCTGGACAAGTATCTCGCGCCGCAGTTGCGGATGCTGGTGACGCTGACCGACGAGATGGCCGACGCGCTGGAGAAACTCCAGCAGGACAGAGACCTGATCAACGCGAGGCTGGCCGGAAAGCTGGACGAGTTGGCCAAGCGGCTCGCCTCCGGCCGCAGGTCGTTCGAGCAACAGGCGGCCGAGCCGTTGGAGTACTTCGAGGCGGTCTTTCCGCTGCTGGCCGACCAGCAACGGTTCGTGATGCTGGTTCTCTGGCAACGCGATTTTGCCGAGCGGCTGGCGTCGCTGAAGGGCCGGGACGGCCAGGGCAACCCCGCGCTGAAGGCGCGCATGCGCGACCTGGAGGAGGAGCAGGGGCAGATCCGCGAAACCTTGGCCAAGCTTCTCGACGACATCCAGGAGCACGCCGAGAGACTCCCCGAGAATCCCAAATTGGCAACGCTGCGGCGGACGGCGGAGAAGTTCGTTAAGGACGTGCGGGCCAGCGGGGCGTTGCAGGCGCTGGTCGCAGCGGAGGGGGCCTTGGCCGAGTTCGCTCCTACCCGCGGCCACCAAAAGGCCAAGGAGGCCGCCGACATCCTCGACAAGTTCGTCGCTCGCTGTGCGAGCATGGGCAGTGGCGCCTGCGAAGGGCTGATGTTCCAGCCCGTGCTGTCCAGCGGGATGGGCAACACCCTTGCCCAGCTATCGGCCCAGATGGGCATGGGCGGCAACGGCATGATGGGCGGATACGGCATGGTCGGCCTTTACGGCGGACCGCTCGACGCCCTGGGAAACCCCGGCGAGGGCAGCGACGCCGAGGGAGGCGAGGACTGGGCAGGCCGGCAGGGCCAACCGCACGGCGAGAATCCCGACGAAGCGAGACCGGGCGAACTGTTTGCCCCCGGCGCCGCCACCGGCGCCAGCGAAGGCGCCGTTCCGGTCCGCTATCGTCGCCAGGTGGGGCAATACTTCCAACGCATCGCCGAGGAAACCGAGGATTCAGGACCGTAGGACAGCAATGCACCTTGTTGGGAATTTATCGCCTGCCACGGCCGTGTCAGCCGTGCGGAAATACGGCCGGGCAAGCCGACCGTGGCACTCGACAACGATCAGGAAGACGAAGATGACGAACCATCGAAACTCCGTCGCTTATTCATCATGGATCCTGCGATACTTTCTCCCCGGCGCCACGGCCACGTTGCTGCTGGCAGCCCTCGCGTGGGCCGCGCCCGACGCTCGACAATCGGGCGGAGAGCCCGACGGCATCGTCCAGGTGGCAAACCTGGTGTACGCCGGCACGAAGAGCAGTCACTGCTTCTCCGATCATTTCCTGACCAAGGCGGAGAAAGAAACCTCCATCTCGACGAGCCGTCGCTTCCACGCCGTCAAGCTGTCCAGCGAAGACATCTACGAGTTTCCGCTGGTGATCATGACCGGCGAGGGGGATTTCCAGTTGTCCGAGGCCGAGCGGGAAAATCTGCGGCGCTACGTGGAGCGAGGCGGTTTCCTGCTGGCCTCGGCAAGTTGTTCGTCGACGGAATGGGATCGTGCGTTTCGTCGCGAGATGGCCACGATCTTTCCCAGCCATCCCTTGCAAGTCCTCGACCTCAGCCACCCCTTGTTCCACATGGCCTACGACATCAAGGACTTGCGCAGCCCGCGGCCCCTGGCGGGAGTCAGCATCGGCGGCCGGCTGGGAGTGGTCTACTCGCAGGACGGTCTGAACGACACCCCCCACACCAGCGGCTGCTGCTGTTGCGGCGGCAGCGAACTCGACAACGCGACCGAAATCAACGTGAATATTCTGGCCTACGCACTAACGCACTGAAGGGCGGCAGCGATGGAAAACCGGCGGTGGGCCGTTTGCCGCCCGCCGCACCGCGTCCCCGCGGCGTCGAAGTGAAAAATGATAACAGCCGGTCCTGATGAATTGATTCTCTCGCTGCTGGGCGTGCTGGCATGCGCCGCGCTGGCAGGCTGCCGGCCGAGCGGCCCGGGCCGGCCGCTGGTCGTCGTGGCCAGCGGCGACACGGCCGGATGGATCGCGCCCTGCGGGTGCGCCTCGAACCAGTCGGGCGGCCTGCCCCGCCGCGCCAGCTACGTCGAAGGGCTTCGCCGGCAGGCCAACGTCCTCCTGGTCGACGCCGGTGGCGCGGTGCGCGGAACGTCGCCCTACGATCTCGCCAAACTCGAAGCCATCCTTCGCGGCGAGGCGCTCATGGGCGTTGCGGCGCACAACCTTGGCGCCGCCGAAGCCCGCTTCGGACCCGGCCAACTGCGCCGGCTGGCCGCCACACTCGCCGTGCCGCTGCTCTCGGCGAACCTCTGCGACATTTCCGGGCGACTCGTTGCCGCGCCGCTGCGGATCGTGCTCGTCGGAGGGCGGAGAGTGGCCGTGGTCGGCGTGCTTGCCGAGCGCTACGCGACGGCGGAATCCCGGGTGCTTCCGCCTCGCCAGGCGGCGCTGGAAGCGCTCGGCAGCGCCGCGGGAAAGTTCGACGCGGCGCTGGTGTTGGCCTACCTGCCGGAGGACGAGTTGCAGCAGTTCGCCGAGGCGCTGCCCGAGGCCGACCTGGTAATCGGCGGGCCCACCGGTCAGCCGATCAGCCCGAAGCTCGTGGGCCCCACGCTGCTCTGCTCGGCCACGAACAAGGGCAAGTTTCTCGCCCGGCTCGACGTGCCGGCGTTGGGCTCGCCCCAGCGCTGGTCGGGCAGCATCGTCGAGTTGAACGGGCAGTTCGCCGACCACGCGCAGCAGACGGCGAATATCGACGCCTTCCGCGCGGAGTTGGCCCGCAGCGATTTCACGCCGTGGCAGACCGCGCTGGCGGAGCCGGCGCCGGCGGGCGCGCCAGGGGTTTCGCCGTCGCCGGAACGGCCGCCTGCCGGAAGTGCCATGAGGGTGACTACCAGGCCTGGCGGAAATCCCCCCATGCCGCCGCGTGGAAATCGCTGCAAGCGAAAGGGGCCCACGTCGATCCGGAGTGTCAGCGTTGCCATACGACCGGCTACGGGTTGCCGGGCGGGTTTGCCTCGGCGCGTCGCAGCGCCACGCGTGCGGAGGTGGGCTGCGAAAGCTGCCACGGACCGTCGCAAGGCCACGTTGCCGACCCGGCCGTGCGCACGACCCATTTCACCCAGGCCAAGAACTATTGTACGGGATGCCACGACCACGAAAACAGCCCGACGTTCGCCTACGACAAGTACTGGCACAAGATTGCCCACGGGGAGCAGCCGGCTCGAAAAATCGACGGCTCCGTCCCTGTCCTTCCGAGCAAGGATAACCCATGAAGTTCACGGCGATGTTACGATTGGCCCTCCTGGCGGCCTGCGGCATGATGTGCGCATGGCAGGCGGCCGCCGGGGAGGCCGGCGGCATCGAGGAGAAGAAACCCGACGCGGCGATCCCGGCCGGCGGCGGCACCGTCACTCTGGCCGCGGGGCACTCTGGCCGGCACGGGCACCCGGGCCGAGAAGCCGGCAAACCGGCGGCCAAGGAAGCCGTCGAGCCCATCTCCTGGTCGTCGAGCTTAATCGCCGGCTATCGCCGCGCCCTGGCCGACCGCAAGCCGTTGCTGATCGTGGTGGCGGCGAAGTGGTGTGCCCCCTGCCGGAAGCTCGCCGGCGAATTGGCAACGGCGGCCGTGCAGGCGGAATTGGCCCGTTGGACGCCCGTCCGCCTGGACCTCGACGCCCAAGCGGACGACGCCGGCGAGTTGGCGGTTGTCGGCGTTCCCGCGCTGCGGATTCGTAGCGCCGACGGCCAGCCGGTGGCCGAACGCGACGGCTACCTCGCGGCGGACGAGCTGCTGGATTGGCTGAAGAATAACTATGACGCGGCCACCGCGGCTGCCGACAACGTGTTGTTGGACTCGGGCGAGCCCAGCGTCATGGCCGTCGTGCGGCTGGTCAAACAGTTCGAGCAGCGGAACCCGGCGCTGCGCGAGGCGGCCATCCGGCGGCTGCTGCCGTATCCCGGCGTCGCGCGGCCGGTTGTGTTCAAGACTTTTCGGGAGGGAAGTCTGGCGGCGCGGCTGGCGGCGTTGGAGGTGTTGGAGCAATGGAAGGCTCCGCTGGCGGGCCTGGACCCGTGGCGTCCTGAAACTTTCACCCCCGAACGTCTTGCGCCGCTGGCGCAATGGACGGAACGCAACGTCGGCGGGGAGCAAGGGCCGCCGCAGCAACTCTCGCAGGAGCAACTGGCCGCCGCCCGGCGGCAGATCGAGCGCATGCTCATGGCCGACGAGGGGGAGGCCGACGCCATTCGGCAGCGATTGGCAGGGTGGGGAGCCGCCCTGCTGCCGGAGGTTTACACGCGCCTGAAGGGCGCCGCCACGGACCAAGACCGCCGCCGGCTGTCGATCTTGCGCTATCGGTTGGCGGCCCCCGATTCGCTTGTGCTGGCTTGGCCGGGCGGGCTGGAACGCTTGGCAGATGCCGATCCTCGACAGCGCCGGAAGGCCGCCGACGAACTCGCCAAGCTGGCCGGCGACGCCGAAAAGTCGCTGCTGTTGGAGCTGTTTGCCGACCCCGATCCCCTGGTCCGCGAGATCAGCCTCCGCGGCCTGCAACACATCGGCGGCCAGGCGGCCAACGCCGAACTGGTCAAGTTGCTGAGCGACCCGGAGCCGAACGTCCGCGCCGCCGTGCTGAAGCAATTGGAGGAGACCCCCGACAACGCCATGGTGCCCGCGGTCGTCAAGTATCTGCAGCAAGAGAAAGATCCCGACCTGATCGTCCACGGCATCTGCTTCTTGCGGGCGACCAATTCGAGCAAGGCGATCCAGTGCCTCATGTCGCTGCTGAAGCACCCGAGCTGGCAAGTCCGGGCCGAAGCGGCGGTGGGCATCGGCAAGCTCAACGAGGGGCTGAATTCCGAGTCGCCGACCACGCTTCAGGTCGACGCCTACGTCGCCTTGTTGCAGTTGCTGGACGACAGCGACGCGTTCGTGGTCGCCAAGGCGGTCGAGGGCCTTTCCCACGCCGACCTGGCCGTGGCCGTCGCGCCGCTGGTGAAAGTCGCCGGCCAGCATCCCGATCTGGCGCCCGAGGTGCTGGCGATGCTGTCCGGACAGGGCAACATGTCTCAGAAGGCGATTCCTGACCTGCGGAGATTCTGCAAGCACCCGCAGCCGCGGGTGCGGGCGGCGGCGGTCGCCGCGCTGGCGACGGCCGCGCCCAACGACGCGGTCGAGGAACTCGCCGCGGCCCTCGGCGACAAGGCGAGCGAAGTCCGCCTGGTCGCGACGTCCTCGCTGTTCGAGCGGTTCGATATGTTGCGGCGGACGGCCATCCAGGAAGCTCTCCGTGGATCCCCCGGCGAGCTCGCAGTCGCCGCCCTGGCCGGCGTCGACAAGCCGGCCATGTCCTTCCGCCTCAGGCTTGCGGGCGATCTGACGCCGGCGACGGAGTCCAAGGCCCACGGCATACAGAGGACCGACGGCAAAGGGAAGTCCGGCGGCGCCGCGAAGGCCGAGGAAGAACTGAATTTGCAGGACCAATGGCTGCAGCAGTGCTATGCCGGCCGCGGCCGCCCCAAATGGACTGCGCAAATGGCCGCGCCGCTGGAAAAGCTGCTGCAAAAGGGGGACGCGAAGGATCGCATCGCAGCGGCCTTGGTGCTGGTGCCGCTGGGCAAGGCGGCCGCCGCCGGGCCGGTGTTGCGCGAGACGGCGCGGGCGAACCCCGATCTGATGGACCAGGCCCGGCAGGTACTGAGTTGGCTGCCGTGGGAGCAACGGCTGAAGATGTTCCAAGACCTGTACGCCATGGCCGCCTCCGGCGAGGCGCGCGCGGGGCTGATCGGCGCGCTCAGCGAAGTGCCTGACCGTAGAATGGCCGGGCCGGCGTGGGAACTGCTTTCCCGCGCGAAGCTGACCACCGAGGAAGCCAACGCGCTGAGGCAGGCGTTGTTGATGGCGTATCTCGGCAACCGCTACTCTTCGTCAGATCAAAGCTCGCCGGCCGACCGCCGGGATCTGGCCCGGGCGGCGAAACCCCGCACCAGCGCCGGCAGCGACTGGCAGCGCCTGGTTGCCCTCACGCTCCTGGCAAATGCCGCACCCGACGAAGCCGCCCAGTGTGCCGCCGGGCTGGCCGGCGACCCCAAGCTCAGCGCCTCGCTGCGGATCGAAGCCTTCGACATCCAATTTCTTTTACAATCCGACGAGCAGGCGCGGAAGACCGCGGCGGCCGCGCTCAAGGGGACCGATGCCGCGCGGAAACGAATCGCCATCAGGAACCTGGTGCTGGAGCGCGACGATCTCCCGACGCTGCCGAGCGGGTTCTACCTCTACGATCTTGCGAGGAACAGGCATGAGAGCCGTCGGCGCGAGGGAACGCCCATCGTTCCCCGCCCGCCCGCGGGCGTCGCGGTCGAGGATGTCCGCCCGCTGGCCGGCGATTCCGACCCCGAGGCGGCGGCCTGCGCCGGCTACGTGCTGGTCCTGCTGGGCGAGTCCGACGGCATGGCACGGCTGTTGCAGCACTGGCGGCAACATGAAGGCGGTTCGGACGAGTGGGACAAACTGGTGTATCGGGCGATCGCCGTGTTGGACGATCCCAAGTACATTCCCGTACTGCGGCAGATCCACAACAAAATCGCGGAGGCGCAATACGATCTCACTGAGTTCTATTGGACGATCCGCATTATGAGCGGCCCGGAGATTCTCAAGTTACGCAAGCAGATTCGCCAGGAAATTGCCGCGTCGCAGTCGCGGCTCTGACCCTTGCAAATCAAGAGATTCGTCGTTGAAGTCTTTCTTTCCACGCGGCGCGTGGGAAGGCAACTATTCCATCCTCTCTGGCCTGTGAAAAAGGAGAAACCTGTCATGACGGTGTCTGGAAAACGAGCGTGCTTGTCGCTGGCGTTGACGGCGGCGCTCTGGCCGGCGGCGGCCTGGGCCCAATACGGGCGGAATTTTGGCGAAATGGCGGCGATGCAAGCGGCCGAGCAGCACGCGATCAGCGCCGTCGGCAGCTCCACCGTCCAGCGGAACCCCACGCAGTTGCGGCTCTACGTGGAGCTGTCGGCCAAGGGCAAGACCTTGAAAGAGGCCCTGGAAAAGATGAAGGAACGCCAGGAGGCCGCTAGGATCCAACTGGAAACCTTCAAGGCCGACAAGAAGTCGATCGCGTTCAGCGCCCCGGCCGTATTATCGACCGGCGAATCGGGGCGGAAACGTCAGTTCGAAATGATGGTGCTGGCCCAGATGCGAAACCGCGGCAGGAAGGTGCCCAAGGGATTGCAGGCCGCGCAATCGGTTACCGTCACGTCCATGCTCACGGCCCAGTGGCCCATCGAGACGCAGTCGCACGAGAAAGTGCTGTTGATGGCCCAAGACATCGAGGAGAAGGTCAAGGCCGCCGATCTGGCCGGCAGTAAAGAGACGGAAAAACTCTCGCCCGAGGAAGAAGAACTCGAGGAGGAAGCCGCCCAGGCGGCAAATCAATCCGGCAATGACGAGGGGCAGCAGCCGCGTCAGCCGCAGTTTCTCTTCATTGCCGTGCTCTCCGAGCAAGATCGCCGCAAGGCCATGGCCGACGCGGCTGTCAAGGCCCGGCAGCAGGCGGCCGAGCTGGCCGCTGCGGCGGGCGTGGAGCTCGGTCCGCTGGTCGGCTTGTCCGGTGGCTGTAGCGGGCAGGTCAACGTCGCCGACGACAACGGGAACGGTCCATTTTACTCGGGGCGCCGGATGTTCGCCCAGCTAGCCACCGAGGATTTTGCAGAAAAACAAGACGAGTCGGCGGGCACCGACCCGAGCACCTTGAAGTTCACCTGCTCCGTCACGGCGCTGTTTCAACTCGGCAAGTGAGCATCGGCACGAGCCCCCTCGGGCTTCCGGGGACACGAACCGATTATGAACGTCTGAGTAAATTGGATGGGCGACCCGCTTTCCGCGGGCGTAGAACGCGACCGGCGGCTTGCTCCAAACGTTCCACAAACGTAAGCGCCAAGAAATGACCAGCTACGCGGCGGGCTTATGGTAGGAGGAATGCCCAGCGCAGATTCGCGGAAATAGGAGACTTGCAAACCCGACCGTCAGCCGATGCTACGGCTACGTCCCGAAATCCTCTGGCTCGATCTCCCCATATGCCCAGACCTGTTCGCCATCGCTGTTGCCCAAAGCAACTTTGACATCACCATCGTCCGGCAAAATGATGGTAAGCCCCGGTCTGGCATTGTCACGAGTTAGAATCAGGATAGTTCTCCCATTATCCGTTCGTCGGACAATGAACCACGGATTTCCGTCCGCCCGAAGGAACGATAGGCACGGGTAGCCGCCCGGTTCGAGTTCCAGATAAGTGCGGGGGACTCCTTCTTCGTCGTGGAGTGAAAGAACCGTCTTACTCCAAGCGTTTACCGCCCCAAGTGTTGCTCGGATCTTGCCGTTCTCATCCCGCACAATGAACTGCTGCGCCTCAATGGTTTTCGGTGCTTGCGGACGTGACATGCGACCCTCGCGAAATGTAACCGTCGAGCATCCACTCTTGCCCAATAAGCGGATTTTCCTTTCCGATATCGTATCTGGGCACGTCACCTGCTGCAAGTACTTGTCGCGTGGTCTCGATGATATGCACCCTCATCAGGTTGAGGAGTGACTCAAGTGCATGCCACCCTTATTGGGTGACAGCGAGGCGGCGAGCGGCTCGCTTCCGACGACGCCGGACCTGGGCTTCGCGGGATTCTTCTTCCCGCCGCTCAAGCCGATGCTCGGGATGGGTGTCCCTTTTATCCCCGCCCTTATGCCCGTGCCAACCCTCAGTCGGTGCCCAGGCCGAGGAGGCCGGTCCCCTGTATAATGGATGTGGATGACTACTCCGGGAAACACGCCGCCGCGCCCTGAACTGCTGGCCCCGGCCGGCGACGCCGCTTGCGCGTCGGCCGCCGTGGAAAACGGCGCGGATGCCGTCTATTTCGGCCTCCGCGGCGGGCTGAACGCCCGCGCCAGGGCCGTCAACTTCGCCCCCGAAGAACTCCCCGAGTTGATGGCCCACCTGCACCGCCACGGCGTCAAGGGCTATGTCACGCTCAACACGCTCGTCTTCCAGAACGAACTGGACGCGCTGGAGCTTGCCGCGCGTCAGGCAATCGCCGCCGGGGTCGATGCCGTGCTGGTGCAGGACCTGGGGGCCGCGCGGTTGATTCGCGCGGTGTGCCCCGATTGGCCCATGCACGCCTCGACCCAAATGTCGCTCACCAGCGCCGAAGGCATCGGCGTGGCCGAGTCGCTGGGCCTGCGGCGGGTGGTGCTGGCCCGGGAGTTGTCGCTGCCGGAAATCCGCCAGATCCGCAGCCAAACGCGGCTGGGCCTGGAGGTCTTCGTCCACGGTGCGCTGTGCATCGCCGTGTCGGGCCAATGCATGGCCAGCCTCGCCCTGGGCGGCCGCAGTGCCAATCGCGGCCAGTGCGCCCAAGCGTGCCGGCTCCCCTACGAGTTGATCTGCGACGGCCGCCCGATGGACCTGGGCCAGCGGAAGTATCTGCTCAGTCCGCAGGACCTGGCGGCCTACGACCTGCTGCCGGAACTGCTGGCCGCAGGCGTGGATGCTTTCAAGATCGAGGGGCGGCTCAAGTCGGCCGAGTACGTGGCCATGGTGACTCGGCATTACCGCACGGCGATCGACGCCGCCTGCGCGGGCCACCGCGCCCGGTTCACGCCGCAGCAGATTGCCGAACTGGAGGTCTCCTTCTCCCGCGGCTTTTCGCCCGGTTGGCTGGAGGGCTGCGACCACAAGGCCCTGGTTCCCGGCCAAAGCTCGGCCAAACAGGGCGTCTCGCTGGGCGTGCTTCGCGGCGTCTGCAAGGGACGCGCGGTGGTCGAGTTGACGGCGGCAGTCCAGCGCGGTGACGGCGTGGTCTTTGAGAGCGACGGCCCGGATGGCTCCCGGCAGGGCGGCCGCGTCTACGGCGTGTTCCGCCAGGGCCAGCGGTTGGACGAGCCGGTTGCCGACGGGCTGGTGGAACTGTCCTTCGGTCGCGGCGCCGTCGAACTCGATACACTGCGGCCGGGGCTGAACGTATGGAAGACCGACGATCCGCAGTTGACCCGGCGGCTGCGGAAGACCTACATGGCCGCGCGATCTCGACGTCGCGTGCCGCTGGATTTGACGGTCGAAGCGAGCGTGGGCGGGCGATTGTGCATTTCCGCCCGCGCCGATTCAGGCGCCGCCTGCCGGATCGAGTCGCCGCACGTTCTGGCCGCAGCCAGGAAACATCCGCTCACCGCCGGCGTGCTGGCCGAACAACTGGGCCGGCTGGGCGGCACGGCCTATCAGTTGCGCGGCTTGGACGCCCGCATCGAAGGGCGGCCCATGGCGCCGCTGAGCGTGTTGGGGCAGTTGCGGCACGCGCTGGTCGAGGCGTTGGACGCCTCGCTGGCGCGGCGGCCGCCGCTGCCGACCGCCGCCCGCTCGCCGTTGCCCGCGCTGCTGGACCAGCCGGGCGCGGCCGGATTCTCCGGCATGGCCCCGCCGGGACTGCACGTGCTTTGTCGTCGCCGGGAGCAGATCGAGCCGGTGATCGCCGCCGGAGTGGCCAGCATCATGGCCGATTTCGAGGACGCGGATCAATACGCCGGCGCGGTCGAGTCGGCGCACGCCCGGAAAGCGACGATCTTCCTGGCGACGCCGCGGGTGCAGAAGCCCGGGGAGTTGGACGGCGTGGCGGCGATTTTGCGCCGCGGGGCCGACGGCATCCTGGTGCGCAACCTGGCCGTGGCGGCGCTGTGTGCGGCCGAGGGCATCCCCTTCGTGGCCGATTTCTGCCTCCATGCGGCCAACGCGCTGACCGTGCAATTTCTGCACGAGTTGGGCGCCTGCCGGGTAACTGCGGCCTACGACTGCCCGCGGGAGCAACTCTTCGACCTGGCGGCGGCGACGCCGGCCGGGTGGCTCGAAGTGGTGGTCTATCAGCACATGCCCATGTTTCATACCCAGCACTGCGTCTTTTCTGCGGGGCTCTCGTCGGGCGGCAGCAAGGAAAACTGCGGCCGGCCGTGCCGCCGGCACGAGGTTCGCCTGCGGGATCGGCTGGGCGTGGAGCATCCCTTGCGGGCGGAGACGACCTGCCGCAACACCGTTTTTCACGCCCAGCCCCAGAGCCTGGCCGACGCCGTGGCGTCGCTGCTCAAGCGTGGGGTGCGACATTTTCGCCTGGAGTTGTTGGACGAGACGGAGACCGAGATCGGCCCGCTTCTCCAGTCGTACCGCGCACGATTCGGGTAGCGCTCGGCCGACGGGTGGATCGTGCTTTCCAGTCTGAAAGGGAGCGTGGACATCACGGCCCGGACGGCGGCGGTTCCCGGCCGTTGAGTCCCCTGGCGGCCCAACTCCAGTTGCGGGATTACAAAGCGGACTGTCCGGCGTCGAAACCGGATAAACCTGGGCCAACCATTCCGGGCCGCGTGCGAAGCGAGTATGCTGTAAGCGGCGAAGCAGTGAGCGGGGCGGGATGGGCGCCGGTCGCCGGGGAAAAAGGGGGCCTAAATCGTGGCTGAGGATGCGTGGAACGATGACGAGGAGGACGGGGCAAGCGATGCCGACGAAGGCGATGAATCGCCCGATGGGGACGGTGGGGAGACAACGCTTCCTTGCCCGTATTGCAAACGCCTGATTTACGAGGATTCGTACCGTTGCCCCCATTGCGGAAACTACCTTTCCGAGGAGGAGACGGCTTCTTCCCGCGCTGGCAAGCCCTGGTGGATCATCGTGGGAGTGCTGTTGGTTTTCTACGTCATCTATCGGTGGATAGCGGGGTGACGCTTGCAATGGCGGGCGGGGCTGGCAAGGGGCCGGCGGAGAGCGTTGCACTTGGGGAGGGAAAAAGGTGACAGGCACCACTTGCCGTGACCAACCTTTGGTCGGTGCCCGTCCTTCGGGTGCTTCGCACAAATCGTGCCTGTCACCTTTTTCCTGCGTTGGCCGTTAACACGCCCCCCGACGTTGAAACGTGCTTGACAGTTCTGGGGATGCCTGCTACATTACAGGCAAGTTTAATCCCGTGGAAAATACGGGAGATTTTGTCCGGAACAGCGTTTGGCTTGTGCCCGAGGGGCGCGCGCGGGCGTCGGAGGCCCGCAGTGCTATGGGGCGCGATTCTCACTCGATCTTCTCGATGGGTGGAGCCGGTCTCTTGCCGCGTAAGGGGCGGGGCGATTCTGCCGATTCGGCGCCGGCACCGATGAGGCCGTCTGCATTGCGCCCGGGAAAAGATCCACTGCCCATGAATGTACATTGCTCGAAGGGACGTCTGCGATGAAACGATTTCGAAGCGGAATGGTGTTCCTCCTGGCCTGCGTGGCGGCGCCAGCCCTCGGTTTGCTCGGCTCGGCGGCTCTAGGAGACAACTTCACCTGGCAGAATGTCGACGGTGGCGACTTCATCACGCCTGCCAGAAACCAAGGGGCGATGGGATCCTGCTGGTCGTTCGGCGCCGTCGAGACTCTGGAAGCGAAATACATGCTCACCCGCAACGATCCCACGTTCGACATCTACCTTTCCGAGCAGAATCTCATTTGCGATAATTACCAGGGCGGCTACGCCAACACCCCCTTCACCACGGGCATCTGCACCGACGCCGAACTGGCGTACACGGCGACGACCTACTCGCCTGATTATCCCTTGCAGCCCGGCTGGCAGCAGCGCGTCGTCGTGAGCACGTCGGAACTCGTCAACATGCCCGGCGATATCGCCAGCATGAAGGCCGATTTGAAGGCCTACGGCCCGTTGGACATCGATATCAGTGCCGGTGACCTCGACGTTCAGACCCTCGGCACCGGCGGCGGCGACCACGCCGTGTTGGCGGTGGGCTACGTGGACGACCCCGCCTGGGCCGGCGGAGGCTACTTTATCGTCAAGAACAGTTGGGGGACGAGCCCCAACGGCGGGTTCTGCTACATCGCCTACGCCAACGAGACGCGATGTGGCGGCGTCTCGGGATTGGAGGGGACGGCCTACTTCACCGGCACCATGTATTTCAGCGGCACCGACTACTCGAATCCGGCCAACTTGCATACCGGCATCGACGCCACGGCCACCTGGAAAGGCGGCTTGAGCAAGAACGTCTGGGACAGCAGCACGCCGAACTGGGTGAACAACGGCACCGGGGCGGCCTTCACCTGGGTCAACCAGGAAGTCGGGGCCACCTTCGACAACAGCTCGCTGGCGCACAACATCAACATCAACGGCACTGCCATCGCCCATAGCCTGACGTTCACCGCCGCGGGCTACCAGTTCAACGGCGGCGCGCTGACGGTGACAGCCGGCGGTATCACGGCCGACCAGAGCGTCACGATCAACTCGCCGATCACCGTCGGCGCCCCGCAGGCGTGGACCGTGGCTCCCGGCCAGAGCTTGACCGTGTGGTCCATCCACACCGTCATCAGCGACCTGACGCTCAACGGCGCGGGCGGCACGACGATCACCGGCGCCGTGGACGGCGGCGGCGCGGCGAATCTCGAGGGCCAGCCGGCCGGCAGGATCCTCCAGAACGGCCCGGGGCGGCTCGCGTTCACCGCGGGGGCGTCCTGCGTGGACACCGTGGTCTTCAACGGCGGCACGCTGTCGCTGGGCATGACGGGCACCAACTTCAGCGGCAACCTCGATCTGAACGGCCCCCTGCTGCAAGTCGTCGGCAGCAGCTCGGTTTCGGGCGGCACGCTGGCGTACAGCCCGTTGGGCGTGGGCGGCTTGATCCTCAGCGCCGGCACGTTGCAGGACGACGGCGGCGGCCGCACCTTGGCCACCGCCGTGACCATCGACGGCAACGTCACCCTGGCCGGCGCCGGCTCGACCGGCGTCAGTTTCGCCCCGCTGGGCCTCACTACGCCCAATGTCGTGACCATGAACAATTCGCCCACGATCACCGTGACGGCGCCGACGACGATTGGCGACCAGATCGTGGGCAGCAGCGGTTTTACCATGGACGGCCCGAGCGTGCTCACCCTGACGGCGCCGGCGAATAACAGCATCGGCGGCCCGATCACCGTTAGCGGCGGCACGCTCCAGGGCACGGCCGCCAACCTGTCGGTGCCCATCGTCCTGGCCAACAACGCCAACCTGACCTACCTGCAGAACACGGCCGGCACGCTGGCCTTGCCCGTCCGGGGCACCGGCTCGGTCACCAAGACCGGCGGCGGCGTGCTGACTCTGGGGGCCCCCAGCTTCTACCAGGGCGCGACCACGATCCGTGCCGGCACGCTGCAGTTGCCGGCGTCCGCGGCCAATGCGGGCCTGGTGCTCCGCTACAGCATGGATGGCCCGCTGGGAGCCATCGACAACGGCACGACGATCGTCGACCTCGGCTACAGCCCCAACGGCAACAACGGCACTATGGTCGGCGCCTGGGCAAATTATGTCCCCGGGCAGTTCGGCCAGGCTATTCTGTTCAACGGCATGCAGTACATCCAGACGCCATATTCGTCTTCGCTGGACATCCACAGGTGGACAACCTCCCTTTGGATCAACGTGAACACGTCCGCGGGCAATACCGAGATTCTCAACGCGCGAAACAGCACGATCAGCGGCGGTTATGGTTGCGACGAGTTCTACAACCCCGGCAGCGGCCAGTTCTACAGCGAAATCACCGATTCCCCCGGCGGCTGGATCGGCCTGCCCACCAATACCCTCTCGGCGCCGTTGAGCAACGGCTGGCACATGATCACCACAACGGTGACGACCGGCAGCGAGCAAATCTACGTGGACGGCGTCCCGCAGTTCACCAATGGGTTAACGGCGGGCTACGCGCCCGCCCTGATGGTCGATGCGACCGACTGGCTGGGCGTCGGCGAGGGTTCGGGCAACGGTCCGGGCTACCTGCCGATAGACGAGTTCCAGCTTTACAACACCGTGCTCTCCACGGCCCAGATCCAGAAAGTGTACCAAAACCAGATGCTCGGCTTCGGCAGCGGCCTGCCCAGCAACACCCCGGTGCAGCTTGCCAGCGGCGCCACCTTCGACCTGAACGGTTGCGCACAGACGATCGACTCGCTGGCCAATGTGGGCGGCGGCGGAGGCACCGTCACCAGCAGCGTCGCGGGCGCGGTCACCCTCACCCTGGCGCCGGCCGGGTCGACGACCTTCAGCGGCCGCATCCAGAACGGCGCCGGGCAGGTGTCGTTGGTCCTCAACGGCTCCGGGACGCAGGTCCTCAGCGGCAGCAATACGTACACCGGCGGCACGACCATCAGCAGCGGCACGCTGCAATTGGGCGATGGAGTGAGCAACAACGGCTCGGTTGCCGGCACGATCACCGACAACGCCTGCCTGACCTTTGCCAACCCCAACACCCAGAGCGTCACCGGCACGATCAGCGGCAGCGGCAGCGTGACCAAGACGGCCGCCGGAGTGCTGATCCTGGCCGGTTCCAATCTCTACAGCGGCGGCACGGAGGTTGACAAGGGCACGCTGGTGGCCGCCAACGGCGCCCTGGGCTCCGCCACCGGCAGCGGCACCGTGACCCTGAGCGGCGGCATCCTGGCCAGCGGCGTCAGCGGCGGTTCGATCCAGGGCGGCGTGGTCGTCAGTTCCGTCGCCTCCGAAATCGCCCCCGGCGGCGTCGGCTCCATCGGCCACTTGACCATCGGCAGCTTGACCACCGCGTCGAACTTGACCACGCTCGATTTCGACTTGACCACGCCCGGCGGCAGCGCCGATCTGTTGACGATCACGGGTGGGCTCACCCTGGCGCCGCACACCGCCATCGCCTTCGGCGTCGATCCCACGGCGCTGGGCGACTATCGCCTGATCGGCGGCAGTTTCGGCCATCCCACGCTCAGCGACTTCACGCTCCCCGCGGCCCCGGCGGGCGACGCCTACTCGTTGTCCACTTCCGTGGACCGGGGCTACATCGACCTTGTGGTGTCGTCAGACCCGGGCAACAACGGCGTCGCGGCGCCGGACGTGCCCGAGCCCTCGACCTTTGCCCTGCTGGGTATCGGCGTCGTCGGGCTGCTCGGTTACGTGTGGCGGCGGAAGTGGACGTAGTATCTCACCCTCAGAGCCTTTGCCGATCGAAGAATCCCAACCGCCATTACGCGAAAGATGCACCATGAGCAGCAAGGGGGGCTTGTCGGTCGGGGCCGTTGTCGTCGCTTTGGGGTGGGGATTGCTCCTGTCGGCGCCGACGACGCAGGCGACGACGTATTACTGGACCACCGCGACCGGCGGCATTTACGCGGGCAACGGCACCTGGTCGACCACGGCGGCCTATTGGTACAACTCCACAGCCGGCGGCTCCCCGGACGTGGCTTGGACGAATTCCGCCGCCAACAGCGCCGACTTCTATGCCAACTCCGGGAGCAACGGTTCCACCATCACCGTCAGCGGCTCGGTGGTGGTCGACAACATCACCTTCGCCGGCAGCGGTTACACCCTCGCCGGCGGCACGCTGAGCCTCCAAAACGGCAGCGACATCACCGCCAACCGGAACGCCATCATCGGCTCGGACATCAGCAGCGGCACGATAACGAGCAACGGCGCCGCCACCCTGATCCTGACCGGCAGCAACACCTATACCGGCCTGACGACCATCAGCGGCGGCACCCTGCAATTGGGAAACGGCGGCACGTCCGGATCGATCAACTCCACCACCATCGCCGACAACAGTGTCCTGGCCGTCAATCACTCGAACACCTTTACCCTCTCAGCCGCCGTCACCGGCACCGGCAGCCTGATCCAAGCCGGCACCAACACCGCCAGCGACACCCTGATCCTGACCGGCAACGACACCTACAGCGGCGCGACGACCATCAACGCCGGCACCTTGCAGGTGGGAAGCGGCGGCACGGCCGGCGCTGAGCGGCGGCGGCAACGTCAGCGACGGCGGCGTATTGGCCTTCGATAATTCGGGCACGACGACGTTCGCGTCCGCCGTCAGCGGCGCCGGCAGCCTGCGTCAAATGACCGGCAACCTGGTCCTGACCGGCGCCAACACCTATAAGGGCGGCACCACGGTGGGCGGCGGCGTCCTCCAATTCAGCGCGGATAGCGCCGTTCCCGGCACGGGGACCATCACCATCAACAGCGGGGGCGCCCTGGCCCTGGATTCGGCCGGGAACTACAGCACCGTGACCGGCTGGCTCGATAGCGGCTTGATCGCCCCCTCGTCCGCCGGCACCTTGGCACTGGTTGCCAACGATTCCGAGACGATCAACATCAGCGGCTACGCCGGCCTGAGCCTGGGGACCATCGGCAGCGTCACCTTCAGCGGCGCCCTCGTGCCCGGCGGCGCCACCTATAACCTGGGTGGCGGCGGTGGAACGCTCACCTTCGCCCCTGCAATGGCGGACAGCCAGAGCGGCTCCATGGGCCTCAATGTCAGCGGGCCGGGGACCGTGGTCCTCACGGGCAGCAACACCTATAGCGGGCCGACCAGAATCACCGCCGGCACCCTGCAAATGGGCGTCGCCGTCGGGCCGCCCTCCGCCCCGCCGTCCAGCGTGCTGGAGTACGATTTCACGGGCCTGGGAACAACGGGCAACACCGTGCCCGGCGGAACCACGATTACCAATCTCGGCAGCGGCGGCATTCTGGCCAACGGGACCATGGTGGGCAGCGCCGCCACGCTGGTCGCCGGCCCCAAAGGCAAGCAGGGCCTCGCCTTCAACACCTCGTACATCACAACGCCCTACTCTTCGGTGATCAACCTCAACACCTGGACCAACTCCGTTTGGGTGGACGTGAGCGGTTCGGCAGGCCAGACCGAGATCCTCAACGCGCGAAACCCCACGGACAATCCGGGCGGCGCAAATTTTGGTTGCGACGAGTTCTACTACCCCAGCAGCGGCTCCTTCTACACCGAGATCGCCCCGGCCGGCGGCGGCTGGCTCAGCGCTCCCACCAATACGCTGGCGGCGCCGCTGAGCAACGGCTGGCACCTGATTACCACGACGATGACGACCGGGGCCGAGCAAATTTACGTGGACGGCGCCCTGATCGCCACCAACAACTTCAGCGGCACGCCCGCGCTGATGGTCGATGCGACGGACTCGCTGGGGGTCGGCGAGGGGGCGACGCTGCCGATGGCCGACTTCAACCTGTTCAACACCGTGCTCACGGCGGCCCAGGTGCAAACGATGTACTACGGCGGCATACTCAACGGCTTCGGCGGCCTGCCGGCCACGACTCCGCTGCGGCTGGCCGGCGGCGCGGTCTTCGACCTGAACGGCATCAGCCAGACGGTGGCCTCGCTGGCCGATGACAGCCCCGGCGCCGCCGGCACGGTGACCAACAACGGCGCCCTGGCGGCCGTTCTCACCTTGGCGCCGACGGGCGGATCGGCCACCTTCAGCGGCGCCATCCAGGACTCCGCCGCCCCGCTGAGTTTGACCCTCGACGGCTCGGGCACCCAGATTCTCGCCGGCAGCAACACCTATAGCGGCGCGACCACGATCAGCGCCGGCACCCTGCAGATCGGCACCGGCGGCGGCGCCGGCTCGATCAACGGCACCAGCGGCGTGGTCGACAACGGCGTTCTGGCCTTCAGTCGCTCGGGCACGGTGACCTTTATGCCGTCCATTAGCGGCGGCGGCGGCGTGACTCAAATGGGCCCCGGCGTGCTGCTCCTTACCGGCGCCAACACCTACACCGGCCCGACGTGCGTCAGCGGCGGCACACTCCAGGACATGCCCCGCGGGCTGTTGGTCCACTTCACCATGGACGGCACGCTGGGGACCATCAGCAACAATGCTACGATTACCGATTCCAGCGGCTATGGCAACAACGGCACCATGGTCGGCAGCGGGGCAAGCCGTGTCGGCGGGAAGTTCAACCAGGGCATTCAATTGACCGCCAGCCCGTACATCTCGGTCCCGAACTCCACCTCGATGCAGGTCAACCAGTGGACCACCAACGTCTGGATCAATGGCGGCACCGGCTGGCTCTACAGCAATCGTTACCCCACGGGGGGCCACGATTCGTACGGCGGCGACGAGAGCTACGATGGGACGACGATTTCGCTGGACATCGCCAACGCGAACGGTTATTGGTACGCCAGCGGGCTGACCAACACCGTCGGCGCGCTCAGCGGCTGGACCATGGTCACCACAACGGTCAGCAGCGCAAGCTGGCAGATCTACCTCGACGGCGCGCTGAGCGCCTCGGGAACCTTTGCCGCCGGGGGCGCGCGCCGATATTTATCGAGCCGTTCGCGAGCCAGTTGACCGTCGGCGTCGAGGGGGGCAGCAGCTATACCGGCTCGTTGGACGACTTCAGCCTCTACGGCAGCGTGCTTACGCCCGCCCAGATCGCCGCCTTGTACGCGGGCCCGGCGCCGTATTTCAGCGGGGCTTTGCCCGGCAATAGCCCCGTGCAGATTGCCGGCGGCGCGGTCTATGACCTCGCCGGCGCGCCGAAATCCTCGGCTCGCTGTCCGATCTCAACGGCGGCGGCGGCAAGGTCACCGACAGCGTCACCGGCGCGCTGACGCTCACCTTGGCGCCGACCGGTTCGTCGAGCTTCAGCGGCGTCATCCAAAACGGCGCGGGCACAGTCTCGCTGCTGCTGGCCGGCAGCGGGACGCAGATCCTTGCCGGCAGCAACACCTACAGCGGCGGCACAACGATCCAAAGCGGCGTGCTCTCGATCAGCAACGATTACAACCTGGGCGCCTCCACCGGCCCGCTGGCCATCGCCGGCGGCACCTTGCAGTCGGCCGGCGCCGTGACGTTGAATTCCCAGCGGGCCGTGACCGTCGGGGTGGGCGCCGGTATCAACGTGGTCTCCGGCACCTTGATCTATGGCGGCGCCATCGCCAACGCGGGAGACGTGGCCGGCACCCTGACCAAGACCAGCAGCGGCGTGCTGCAGCTCGACGGCAACAACACCTATACCGGCGCAACGGCTGTCAACGTCGGCACCTTGGCCGGCGCCGGCACCCTGGCCAGCACGGTCACGGTCAATGCCCTGGCGCAAATCGCCCCGGGCGATAATGTCTCCGGCAACTTCGGCGGCGTCGGCACCCTGAGCCTCGGGGGACTGACCCTCAGCAGCAGTGCCGTGGCCGACTTCGACCTCGGCACCCACAGCGACCTGTTGGCGGTTTCCGGCGCCCTGGTGCTCGATGGCGCCACGCTCAACGTCGAGAACTCCGGCGGCCTGAGCGCCGGAACCTATGACCTCATCAGCTACGGCAGCCTCCCCGGCGGCTTCAACGCGGCAAGCTCGCTGTTGCTCGGCAGCCTGCCCACGGGCTTTTTTGCCACGATCGTCAACAACTCCAGCACGAAGCAGATCGATCTGGACGTCATTGCGGTGAAGACGTGGACCGGCGTCCACAGCTCGGCCTGGGACACCACGACGGCGAACTGGAGCGTATCGGGCAGCGCGGCGACCTACAACAGCGGCGATCCGGTCGTTTTCGGCGACACCGCCAGCACCGGCAGCGTGAGCGTCGCCGGCACGGTGGCCCCGCTCTCCTGGACGGTCGACAACAATTCGCTGTCCTACACGTTCTCCGGCAGCGGCGCGATCGCCGGCGGCGTAGCGCTCGTCAAGGAGGGCAACGGCACGCTGGCCGTCAACATGGCCGGCAACACGTACAGCGGCGGCAGCAACCTCGCCGGCGGCGTCTTGCAGATCGGCGCCAGCAGCACGGTCTCCGGCGGCACGCTGGCCTCCGGGCCGTTTGGCAGCGGACCGCTGAACCTCAGCGGCGGCACCTTGCAGGACGGCGGCGCCAGCTACACCTTGGCCAACGCCGTGAACATCACCGGCAACGTCACCCTGGCCGGCGCCGGCAGCGGCGGCCTGACCCTGGGCCCGGAGGGCCTCTCGGCGCCCAACACCGTGACCATCACCGGCTCGCCGACGATCTACGTCACCGCGCCGACCACCATCGCCGACCAGATCACGGGCGCCTTGGTCAAGGACGGCCCGGGCACGCTGACCCTCACCGCGGCGACGAACAGTCTCAGCGGCACAACGTTGGTCGACAACGGCTCGCTGGTGGGCACGCTGGCCAACCTTGCCACGCCGATCACGCTGGCCAACGGCGCCAACGTGACCTTCTACCAGGCTACGGCCGGAACGCTGACCGCGCCCGTCAACGGCGTCGGCTCGCTGGGCAACAGTGGCCCCGGGGTGCTGACTCTGGGAACCCTGCAACAGTATTCGGGGGCCACCAAGATCAGCAGCGGCACGTTGCAGCTCAGCGCGCCGGCGTATCAGCCGGCCCTCATGCACCTGGCGATGGACGGCGCCATCGGGCCCGTCAACAACGGCGATCCGATCCCCGATGCCAGCGGCAGCGGCAACAACGGCAACATGATCGGCGGCGGGGCAAGCTATGTCCCCGGGCAGTTCGGCCAGGGGATCAATTTCACCGTCGGCCAATACGTTCAAGCCCCGCCCATCAACAACGGCGTCCTCGGTTCCTATACCGTGTCCCTCTGGATGGACATTACCGGCGGGAACAATTCCCAAGGCTGGCACAGCATCTGCTCGACGCGCTCCGGCGCCGGCCCCAACACCGGTGCAATGCAGATCGCCTATGCGGATTCGGCCCAGGGCGGCCCCGGCATCTATATCGAAAACTGGACCAATCTGGGCTGGGGATTCTACGGCACCATACCTGCGCCCACGCTGACCACCGACGCCTGGCACCTGGTTACCGCCACGTTCCAGACCGGATCGCTAAGCTTGTACGTGGACAGCAGCCTGGTCGCCAACGAGTCTTTCACAGGTCTCCAGGGTTTCTTCGGTTCCACCGCGATTCCGATCATGACCCCCGAGGACGAGCCTTTCCTGATAGGCTACAGCGGACTTGGTGGAGCCAATTTCAACGGCGCGATGGACGATTTCGATGTGTACGACGAGGCGCTGACGCCTGCCCAGATCGTGCAGTTGTATAATGTCGGGAATCCGCAGATCATCGTCGGCGGCAGTTTGCCCACCAATACTCCGGTGCAGATCGCCCACGGCGCGACCTTCGACCTGAACGGCCTGCCCCAGAGCGTCGACTCGCTGGCCAATCTCGCCGGCAACGGCGGCACGGTGACCACCACGGTCGCCGGCTCGGTCACCCTCACCCTGGCGCCGGCCGGCACGACGACCTTCAGCGGCGTCATCCAAGACGGCGCCGGACAGATTTCGGTGACCATGAGCGGCCCCGGCACGCAGGTCTTTGCCGGCAGCAACACCTACAGCGGCGCCACGACCGTTAACGGCGGCGTGCTGGAGATCGCCGGGTCCGGCGTCTATCGCGCCGGCTTCACCATCAACGGCGGCGGCACCCTGGAGGTCGGCGGCCTGGGGGTGATCGACAACACCTCGCTCTCGGGCAGCGGCACGGTCCTGGTGGCCCCGGGCGGCTCGATGATCGCGCAAAACTTCGCCAGCACCGTGGTCGTTGCCGGCGGCACGCTCAGCGGGGCGCTCGGCGGCACGCCCGCCATCGGCAGCGTGTCGGTCTCCGCCGGCTCGGTTTCGCTCGCCAGCGGCCAAACGATCGCCGTGGGCAACGGCGGGCTGCTGATCGCCCCGGGCGCCGGCGCCACCGTCAACATGATCGGCGGCTTGCTCGTCCAGGGCGGCTTCGGCAGCGCCGCCAACTGGTGGGGCGGCTCGGTGAACGTCGGCGATCCCAGTGCCGGCGGTCCCGGCGGCGCCAGCTTCCCCGCCGTGCTGAATATCAGCGGCGGCACCCTCCAGGCGGGCAACTGGGCCAACGGCAACGGCGGCGCCGGCCTGCAAGTCGGCGTCGGCGGCGCGGCCGGCGTTGTGAACCAATCCGGCGGCGTCGTGAACGTGGAAGGCTGGGATGCCTTCGCCGTGGGCGGAGCGATCTTCGGCCAGACGCCCGGCCAGGGAACCTATAACCTTTCGGGCGGCACGCTGAACACCGGCTACTATGGCAACGGCTACACCGAGGTCGGCGTGGCCGGCGGCACGGGCGTAATGAAGGTTTCCGGCGGCGTGTGGAACATCTCCGCCGACGCCCCCGTCAGCCCCGGCCCCGGGGGCGGCCAGGGCGGAGCCAGCCTGCTGAACATCGGCAGCGGCAATGCCCCCGACGGCGATGCCGCCGGCACCGGCAGCGTTGTGATCAGCGGCGGCCGGGTCAATGCCTTCGGCGGCATCACGGTCGGCGACGTTTACAGCCAGGGCGGCAGCGCGGGCTTGCTCAGCCTCCAGGGCGGCCTGCTCGATCTGACCAGCGGCTCCGCCGGCTATTTCGGCGGCATGATTCTCGTGGGCTCCGGCGGCACGCTGGTCGCCGGCAGCGGCACGCTGCAAAACGTCGCTCAGATCCTTGGCAATGCCACGATCAACGGGATGACGGCCAGCGGTCTGCCGATGCCGTTGACCGTGAGCGGCCCCGGGCTGCTCGTCCTGGCCGGCACCAACACCTACACCGGCGGCACGACGCTGACGGGCGGCACGCTTTCCATTACGAACTCCTCCGCCGTGGGCAGCGGCGGACTCAGCATCGGGCCGCAGGGCGTCTTCGATCTCAATGCCCAAAACTGCATCTTCCCCTCGTTGTCCGGCTCGGCCGGCGGCGTGCTGACCGACCTGAGCACGGTAGCCACCGGCGTGACGACGCTGACGGTGAACAGTCCGCCGTCGGGCTCCTCGAACTACGGCGGGACGATCTGCGACGGCAGCAGCCGCACGCTTTCGCTGGTCGTATCCGGATCGGGAATGCTGACACTGTCCGGCACCAGTACCTACAGCGGCGGCACGACGGTCAGCGGCGGCACGCTCGACTTCTCGACCCCCGAGTCCATGCCCAGCACCGGCGTCCTGGATATCCAGAGCGGCGGCGAAGTGGTGTTGGGGGTCTTGCTGGGGGATCTCGGCGGGGACAGCGAACCCGCCGCGGCCGATGTTGCTGCTGATGGCGCCAGCAACAGCAACACCAAGAGCGGCGAGGCCACGAGCGGCGACAGCGTTATCGAAGCGCTGCTGGCGCGGATCCGGGCTGAGCGGGTTGGCGGGTCGGCCGGTGGCACTGCTGTCGGATCGATGGGCAGCGCGACGGCTACCGGAATTGGCGCGGTGATTCTGGCGGTAAGTCCGGCCGTGCCCGAGCCCTCAACCTTCGTCCTGCTGGGCGTCGCCGCTATCGGGTTGTTCGGTTGGATGTGGCGGCGGCGGAAGCGGGCGTAGCTTTGGAACCAATCCAAGCCCCGGGTGTACGGTCAGGCTGCTGACCGGTGTTCCACGGGGATGCTCGGCAGTGGCTAGGTGAAGGCCAACCTAACGAAACCATCAATTCGCTCGACCAGCATACCCAACAGCCGCCTGCCCCAGCGAGCCGAGATGGGGCGATCACTCGACATCGCCCCAGGCGGCAGCTTCTTCGCTGGGCGGATGGCGGCGAAGCACGCTGTAGAGCACGGGCGTCAGGTAGCGATTCAAGGCCAGCGCCGTAATCATGCCGCCGATGACCACGATGGCCAACGGACGCTGGCTTTGCGCGCCGATCCGCGTGGACAGGGCCGCCGGCATCAGTCCGAAGATCGCGGTCAGGGCGGTCATCATGATGGGCCGCAAGCGGAGCCCCGAGCCGTAGACAACCGCCTCCTCCAGCGGTTTGCCTTCCAATCGCGCGCGGTGGAATGAAGACACCTGCAAGATGGCATCCATCACCGCCACGCCGAAAATGGAGATGAATCCCACCGCGGCGGAGACGCTGAAATTGGTCTGCGTCAACAGCAGCGCCCACACGCCGCCGCAGGCCAGGGCCACGACATTGGAGAGCACGATCAGCACGTCGATCAGCGAGCCGAACGCCATGTAGAGCAACACGGCCACCAGGGCCACGGCCAGGGGGATGACGATCCGCATGCGCGATTCGGCCTGCTCCATCTCTTGGAATTCGCCGCCCCAGGAGAGCCGGCAGGGGGCGTGCACCAGGACCTTGGTGGCCTGTTTGGCCTCGGCCACGGCGCCGGCCAGGTCGCGGTCGTGGATGTCGAACTTGACGACGATCAGCCGTTCTCCCTGCTCGCGGCAGATGTCCGAGGCTCCCCGCTGGAGGAACGAGCCGTGCTCATCAAACCGGCCGTCCGGGCCAAGGGGCGTGAGCAGGTCGCGCAGCCGGCGGCGCGGCGTGCGGCTGAGGTCGTTCATGGCGGCGTTGGAACTCGAACCGGTCAGCGGCGGCAGCGCGGCGCTGGTGCCGGTGGGCGAAGGGCCGCTGGTGGGGCCGCTGACGGGCGTACTGCCCTGTCCGCTGGACTGGCTGTTGACCACCGTGTTCTTGCCGACCTCGACGGGGATGTCGAGGATCGCGTCCAGGTTCGAGCGCAGCGCGCGGGGTAGCGCAAGGTGATGTCGAAGCTCCGTTCGCCCTCGATCATCTGGCTGAAGGCCTTGCCGCCGACGGCCGTATCGACCACCGCCTGCACGTCGCTGACATTGAGATTCCACCGCGCGCACTTGTCGCGGTCCACCGGCAGGTTCAGGTTCGACTGGCCCAGGACGTGGAAGGCGCCGACGTTCTCCAGGCCGCGGATCTTCTGCAGCGCGCGGACGATGCGGTCGGCGGTGTTTTCCAGCTCCTGCAAGTCGGGTCCGATGATCGTCACGGAGTTGTTGCCTTGGCGGCCGCCGGAGAGCGTTTCGTTGACGTTGTTGCGGATGTTCTGCGAGAAGTTCCAGTCCACCGCCACCAGCGTGTGCGCGATCTCGCGATTCAGGGCGTCGACCAGTTCGTCCTTGCTGCGGGGGCGGGTCTGGCCGGGGGGAATCGGCCACTGGTCGTGCGGCTTCAGCGGCACGTAGCTTTCCGTGCCGAAGAAGCCCGACGGATCGGTGCCGTCGTCGGGACGGCCGACCTCGCTGATCATTTGTTCGCACTCCGGGTAGCGCTCGACGATGCTGCGCATGATTTTCACCCCGTGGCACACCTCGTCCAGCGAGGTTTTCAGCGGGAAGGTGCCGGCGATCCAGATGTTGCCCTCCTCGAGCTCGGGCAGGAACTCGCGGCCTAGCATGGGGACCACCGCGGCGGTCGCCGCCACGATCAGCGCGAACACCGCCAGCGTGAGCACGCGATTCCGCAGGCAGCGGTCCAACTGCCGCAGATAGGCAGCCTGCAGCGTGCGCACCAGCCAGTTGTCGGGCCGGGGCTTGACGTTTGACAGCAACAGCTCGCAGAGCACGGGCGAAAGGACCAGCGCCAACAACAGGGCCCCGGCCAGGGCGAAGGCGTAGGTGTCGGCCATGGGGCCGAAGATCTGTCCTTCCGGCCCAGCCATGGTGAACAGCGGCAGGAAGGCGCACACCATCACGGCCGTGGAAAACGCCAGGCTCCGCTGCACTTCGCCCGAGGCACGGAGAATCCGCTGATCGATGGGCAGATGGGCATCCACGCCGCTGCTCAGGTGGCGGTAGATGTTCTCCACCATGATCACCGAGGAGTCGACGATGATGCCGAAGTCGACCGCGCCGATGGAGAGCAGATTGGCCGACTTGCCGCGCAGGAAGAGCACGGCCACGGCAAACAGCAGCGCCAGCGGCACGTTGATGGCCACGATCAGCGCGGTGCGGACGTTGCTGAGGAACAGCAGCAGCACCACCGTGACCAGGGCCATGCCGGCCAGCAGGTTTTCCTGAACGGTGGCGGTGGTGACACCGATCAGCTCGGTGCGGTCGTAATAGGGCTCGATCTTCACGCCCGGCAGCAGGCGGCCGGGGATTTCGTGGAGTTGCTTGACCAGGGCGTGGATGTCGTCCAGGGCGGGCAGCGATTGATCGCCCTTGCGCAGCAGCACGATGCCCTCAACGACTTCGTCCTCGTCGTGCCAGACGCGGCGGCCTTGGGCATCGAGCACTTCGCGTCCCTGAGCGTCGCGCAGCGGAAAGGCCCGCATCACGTGGCCGAGGCGCGTCTGGCAGCCCATCACCACGCCCTCTTTGCCCGGCGGCGAACCGGCCCGCAGCGGTCCCCCTTCGACCACGTCGTTGACGCGAACCGGGACGTTGTTGGTGGCGCTGAGCACGATCTGGCGGATCTCGCGGATGCGGCGTTCTTCCTCGGCCCGGAGGTAGTTGCGTGCGGCGACGGGGTCTTTCATGCCCATCGCGGTTTCCATGGGGTCTTGCCCCATCCCCAACATCCCCAGGGAGCGGACGACGTGGGCGGCGCCGCCCTCGACGATGTAGTCGCCCCCGACGTTGGAATTGTTCGAGGCGATCGCGTCCTTGAGTTGCTGGAGGGTGATGCCGTAGCGCTGCATCCGCGCCGGGTCGGGATGGATCTCGTAGCGTTTCACGGTCCCGCCGAAGCTGGTCACGTCGACCACCCGCGGCAGGCGGCGAAACAGCTTCTCCAGCGTCATGTCCTGCAGCGACTTGAGGTCGTTGGGATCGTAGATGTCGCGTCCCGCGGAGTCCTTGGGGCCCACCAGCACGTAGCGGAAGATCTCGCCGGTGGGCGACCGGGGGGAGATATCCGGGGTGACTCCGGCCGGCAGGTCGGCCAATCTCAGACGGTTGAGCACTTCCTGCCGGGCCGCGGCCGGATCGACGCCGTATTCGAACTGGTTGCTGACATAGCACAACTCGAACAACGACTGCGTGCGGGTGATGGCCAGCCCGGGCATTCCCGCCAGCGCCACTTCCAGCGGGATGGTCACCTGCCGCTCGACCTCCTCGGCCGAGGCGCCGGGATAGCGGGCCACCACTTCCACGACGGCCGGCGCCGGATCGGGATAGGCCTCGACGTTCACCTTGCGAAAGGCGTAGAGGCCATAGCCCAACAGCCCGGCGGCCAGCAGGATCACCACCAGCCGGCTGTGGAGGGCCCAACGAACCAGACGATTGATCATCGCTACCTCGGATCTTTTGCGGGTGCGCCGGCGTCTTGCTGGAGATCGTCGAGGCAGGCGGCCAACTGGACGACCCGCGAGACGACCACTTGCTCGCCCGCCGCCAGCGGCTCCATCCCCCGACGCTTCTCCTCGGGCGTGGGCTGGCTGCGGATGCACACCTTGTCGCCCTGGCGGCGGGTAACGGCGACGCTGCGGCGGACGTACGTCGATTTGTCCTCCGATTGCACGAAGACGAAAGTGTGGTCGCTCTCTTCGCCCAGGGCCGACGCGGGAACCACCACTTCGCCCGGCGGCGACGGAATCTCCAACCGCGTGCTGACGAACTGCCCCACGCGAAGTTTGCCGTCGGGGTTATCGACCCAGCCCATCACCAGGGCCGTGTGCTGGTTGGGATCGATGATGCAGCCCACCTGGTCGAAACGGCCGATCCGCGTGGTCGCGTCGCTGCCGGAGCCGACGGTCACCGACCACGCCCGCTGGCTCGCAGGCAGCGAATCGAGCGTGGGCAGGTCTTCTTCATAGGCGTGGGCCAGCACTCCCAGCCGCGAAAGGTCGGCGACCTTGAACAGGTCGCTCGCGGTGTCGACCAGCTCGCCGAGGACAACGTTGCGCTCGATGATCACGCCATCCAGCGGCGCGACCACGTCGAGGCGAGCCCACTGCTGGACGAGCTCCTGGGGGGCGGGCATTTTTTCGCGGATCAAGCGGGCGGCCTCGGCCCGCACCTCGTCGATTTCCTCCTTGGAAAGTCGCCAGCTTTGCAGGGTCCGCAAGGACTTGGAGACCGCGATCCGATCGGCTTCGACCTTGCGCCGGGCCTCGCGGAGGGTGCGGTCGGGAATGGCCCCTTCGGCGGCGGCCTCGCTGAGCCGCTGCAGGCTCTCCTCATCGAGGTGCAATTGCGACAGGCCGTCGACCAACTCGCTCTTCTTTTCGCCCAGGTCTTGGCTCCAGATCACCGCCAAGACCTGTCCCTTGCGGACATGTTGCCCGAAGGCGACCGCCCGCGACCCGTTGCCCGCCTTGCCCAACTCGACGACCTCGCCGGGAAAGCGGGCGTGGACGTGCGCCAGCCGATCGGAATCCAGAATCAGCGAGCCCGAAAGCTCCAACGTGCTTGGCACGGTCGATGGCCGGGCCGGCGCGGTCTGCACTTCCAGCCGCTTGGCGATGTCCGCAGGCAAGGCCAACGCGTCCTTCTTCCCGGTTAATTCGGGCGCGGTGGCCGGCGATGCGTTGGCCGCGACCGGCGTCGTGATGCCCGCCCACCAGGACGCCAGGTTCGCGCGATGCGCGATCCCCGCGCCAACCGCCGCCACCAGCACCACGACCGGCACGGTGACCTTCAATCCGCGAGAGACGGATGTCATCGACACTCTCCTTCGTTTTCTGGATGATGTAGCTCGAATCCGGCCAAGGCGGAACGAGGATCGAGGCTCTGCGATAGAATCGATCACGTAGGCCAGCCGCTTCAGGCCGTCGCGACGGCCGAGAAATACCGACCGGCATGAAAACCTGGCTCCGGTACTTGTCTAGGCGACGTACCGTAAGTGCCTCATCAACACGGAACGAGCTTCCGGTGAGGCAGCGGGCCAGTCCAGCGCTACAGGGTCTGCCAACGGGATACGTGCCACGCATTCATGCAGCACGTGTTGTCGCCTCGTGCCAGCCTGCGCAAGCTCGTTGGGCGACTACCCCGAGGCAACTCAGACCGTGGGCGGGGCGCGGCTCAGGAAAGACGAGCCGACGCTGTGAGAGACTTCCGGTTCCGAGAACCAAATCGCATTGCAGAGAATCAACTCGGCGGAAACGGGGGCGGCAGTTGAACCACCATACACCGGCAGCAAGCAGAGCTTGCAGATCAGGCAACCGTCGGCATCATGGGCCGAATGCGATGGGCCCATCGCAGGGCCGAGTACGTCGTCGTGCAAGCATTTGGACCCATGGTGGTCGCTCACCGATGGGTCCCGAGAAAGCCACCCACCGGGCAATCGCACCGCGTGGCCACATCCGGGTAGCAGATGCAAGCCCTCGCCGGCGCAGACGGTCGTCGCATAAAGCACAATGACGAGCCAGGCCGTCTTTCGCTTCCCGCGTGTCATCGCGAGACAACGATTACCGTGGAAACCCAGATCGGAAAGATCGTAACGACCAATCTACCTATCCTTCCAGGATACTTGTGCCAACGATAGATGTCAATTTCTGATCCGTGGCGGCAGCCACAAGGGGCAACGCTGGCCTGCCACGGTCGGCGGGAATGCTACCAACAGAACACCTCGCAAGAGGTGGCATTTTCAAGCGACGGTAATCTGGGAAAACCGTGCCGATTGCGCGTTTTCCGCCGCGGCCGCGGCGCTGGCGCGGTGCTGCTACAAACCGCATAAAGCAATCCCGGCGGCGAACTCTGATCGGCACTTTCGCCACGTCCGATAGAAAACGCAGGACTGTCGAATCCCCGATATTCCGCGCCACGCGACGCGAGGGCTTGCTACCGTGGATTGGAAAATGACCTTGTGCCGGCTCGGCATGGCCGTGGCGTTGCTCCTCGGCGCGGCGGGTTGCCAGGACGATGCACAACGGAACATCGATTCCTATGTCGGCGGCATCGCCAGCCGGCCGCTGGACATGACCCAGCTCCCCGCAGCCACAGGGCCAGACGGACCCCAGGCCAACTGGCCGCTGAACAGCGACCCGAGCCTGCCGGCGCCCCCGTCGGATCCGCGCTTTCGGGACGCCACCGCCGTGCCGGCCGGCGCGGCGGGCGAGGTTCGCGGGGCGGTCTTGCGCGACGAAGCGGCCGCGCCGGGAACCCCGGCGGCCTTCGTGACGGCCGTCGCGCCGAGCGCGCCGCCGGCCGCGCGGACGCCGCCGCAACCGTTGCAGATTCCGCCCGCGCTGCCGGGCAGCGAGGCGCCGCCGATCCGCTTGCCGCCGGTGTATCCCGGGGAAGTGGAAACGCAGCGGCGGATCGAGATCGAGAAGCTCTATGCGGCCCTGCCGGCCATGCCCTCGCCGGTCGGACCGCAGTTGCTCCCCGGCCAGGCGGCGCTGACGCTGGACGAGGCGCAGCGGCTGGCGATGAGCCGCAGCCCGCTGATCCGCCAGGCGGCCGCCGACGTCGAGGCCGCGCGGGGAACGGCCATTCAAGCCGGCCTGCACCCCAACCCGCACGTGGGCTACCAGGCCGACGACATCAACACGGGCAGCACGGCCGGTTATCAGGGGGTGGGCGTCAGCCAGACCATCTCGACCGGCGGAAAGCTCAAGCTGGCGCAGCGCGGCCTGCATGGACCTGGAGAACGCGCGGTTGACCTTGTCGCGCACGCAGTACGACCTGGCCACGCAGGTGCGGAGCAACTATTTCGCCGTGCTGGTGGCCCTAGAGCGGTTCCGCGTCAACCGCGCGCTGTCGGAATTCGCCGCTGCCATCTATCGGGCGCAGACCGGCCAAGTGGTGGCCAGCCTGGCGGCCCCCTACGAACCGTACCAGGTGCGCGTGCTGGCCATGCAGGCGCGGACGCAACTGATCCAGTCGCAACACGACTATGAATCGGCGTGGCGGAAGCTGGCGGCCACCTTGAACTGTCCCGACATGCCGCCGGCGCCGTTGGCCGGCCGGGTCGACGTGGGCGTGCCGTTGATCAGCTACGAGGAGGCCAAGCAGCGGCTCTTGCAGGTTCACCCCAATCTGCTCATGGCGCGGAACAGCGTGACCAAGGCGCAATACCAGTTGAAGCTGGCCAAGCTCACCCCCAAAGTTCCCGACGTGGACGTGAACACGGTCATCGAGCACGACTTCACCACGCCGCCGTTCAATACCGTGTTGAGCCTTCAGGTCGGCGTGCCGCTGCCCATTTTCGACAACAACCGCGGCAACATCATCGCCGCCGACGCCGCCCTGGCCAGCGCCTGCAGCGAGTACGACCGCGCCCGCAACGAGCTGCTGGGCAACCTCGCCGACATCTTCGCGCGTTACCAGACCAATCGCGAGAGCTTCGCCTATTACCAGCAGAGCATTCTCTTCGACCAGGTCCGCGCCTACCGTGCCTTGTATCAGCGATACCAGCACGACCCCGATTCGATCGCCTTCAGCGACGTGGTCAGCGCCCAGCAGACCCTGGCCGGCACGATCGCCAGCTATTTGCAACTGCTGGGCGACCAGTGGCAAGCGGTCATCGATCTGGCCGGACTGCTGCAAGCGGACGACATGCTCCAACTGGGCCGTCCGCAGCCCGCCGCCATTCCGACTGTGCCGCCGACACCCCAGGGGTCGTAAGAGAATGCGGTCACGAAGAAAGGGCCGGCTGGCGCTGCGAGCGACACACGGGCCTTAAACATTGGCAACTGCTCCTTTCTTTCTTCAGGGCTTTTGGCCTGCTATCGCCACGGTCTTTGTCCTCTGCGCCATGACTGCACCTCATCACAATCCCCGTGCAGGGGGGGGTAGCATGGTTTCTATTACTTGTCTTAGGGTATCACATCGAAATCCCGATTTGTAGTCAGGCAGGTGGCTGCAGCCTGGCCCAAGCATCCCGTCATCTACGAGGTCAATACCGAAGCCCTGTGGGGCACGCGCGTCAGCCCCAGCACGGTCAGTGAGCTGAACCGAAAGATTTACGTTCACATCGACGCCTGGCGGAATCGGCCCATCGGGGGCGAGCACCCCTACGTGTTCCTCGACGGGATTTGGCTGAAGCGGGCCTGGGGCGGCGAAGTGCAAAACGTGGCGGTGCTGGTGGCGATCGCCGTGGGCCGCGACGGCCGTTCGGCGTTGATGCCGGTGGCGGCCCACGGCGATCACTGCGCCAGCGATTGTCCGCGAGATTCGGTAAACCGCCGGTTGGCGTGCCGGGCGTACCCACATCCACATCCGCACAACGTTTTGGCAACACGGGCTTGCGTAACGGCAGCGGCGCGGATATACTCGTAGAGTGTCTTCCGCCATGCGGATGACGCCGAACAATTTTCCATTCCCCGTATCGCGCACCGCTTGGGTTCGGTGCCAAAGGATGTCGAGTGATAAGATTCGTCGCCAAGTGGCTTGGGAAGCCGCTCGGCTGATGTACGACCGGGAGGAAACCGAATACTTCCGTGCCAAACTCAAGGCCGCCCGTCGCCTCAGCCGAGGCGAATTCAAACCGGGTGATCTGCCCAGCAATCGGGAAATCCGCGACCAGATCCAACTCTGGGCACAGCTCCACGAGGGAGAGCGGCGGACCGAAAACCTCCGCGACATGCGACTGGAAGCCCTCCGCATGATGCGGCTCTTGCGGCTCTTTCGCCCGCGGCTGATCGGCAGCACTCTGACCGGTCACGTCCGCCGCGGCTCGGACATCGATCTGCACCTATTCTCCGACAGCATCGAGGCAGTCGCCGCCGTCCTGGACGACGAGGGATTTGCCTATGAGGTCGAGCGAAAGAGGGTTCGCAAGCACGGCGAGGAGCGGATTTTCGTCCACATCCACGTCGATGAGCGATTTCCTTTCGAGTTGACCATCTACCCGAGCGACAAGGCATATTATGTCTTCAAGAGTTCGATCACGGGCAAGGCGATCGAGCGGGCCAGCATTTCAGAGTTGGAGCAGTTGCTGGCCCGCGAGTACCCCAACGCGTCGCTGGAGCAATCGGTCCTGGAAGCCGAGAGCCGCGTCGATCGGTTTCAGATTTATGAGATGCTCCTCTTGCCGCTGGAGAACGTGAAGGAGAATCCCAAGTATCATCCCGAAGGCGACGCCCTGTACCACAGCCTCCAGGTTTTCGATCTCGCCAGGGCGGAACTTCCCGATGACGAGGAGTTCCTGTCGGCAGCCCTCCTGCACGACGTCGGCAAAGCGATCGACCGACACGACCATGTGGCTGCGGGCTTGGAGGCCCTCAGCGGACACATTACGTCGCGGGTTGCTTGGTTCATCGAGCATCACATGGAGGGCCACGACCTGTTGGACGGCAGCCTGGGTGTCCGTGCCCGGCGCCGACTGGAAGCCTGCGAAGACTACGAAGAACTGAAACTGCTGGCCCGCTGCGACTGGAACGGCAGGGAGCAAGGCGTCCAGGCCCCCGATCTGGTCGAGGCGATCGAGTACCTTCGAGAGCTGGCCCAGACGTGCGGGGAGTGACTGCTGGGCCAAAAGCCTCCTGCGATTCTTGCTTCACCGGCGGCGGCCTTGGCATTGAAGTGACCTGGCGGTCGGCAGTCCCCCGGCTGGCAGACGCCGCCGCCAAGGGTACAATGGCTATCATGCTGTCAGTTGCCCCTTCACGCGGTACGCTCTTCGGTCTTGCCATCGGCGATGCCCTTGGCGCCGCCATCGAGTTCGAGCCGCCGGGTTCGTTCCCCGAGGTGACCGGCTTCCGGGTCGGCGGTGCCCACGGTTTGGTGCCGGGGTCGTGGTCCGATCACACCAGCATGGTGCTAAAGCATGGGCTATCGAAACCCGGCGGGGGCTGTTCAGGATTACCAAAACCGGTCGGCCCACATTTGAGAAAGGACATGCGCGATGCGACGTTTTATCTCCATCCTCGGTCTGGTCGGTCTCCTGGCAATCAGTGTGGTCGCCGTGGCGCAAACCGCCCAACAGCCGGCAAAGGTCCGGGTACTGTTGATTACGGGCGACGACGTTCCGGCCCATCCTTGGCGGGCAACCACCGATTCGATCCGCAAGACGTTGGAGGCAACCGGTAAGTTTGACGTGAAAGTCTCGGAAGACCCGCTGATCCTTGAATCGCAGACGGCGTTGAAGGCATACGACGTCATCGTTTTCAATATTTATGCCCGCGCCCTGCCGGACCTGCCCCAGCAGGCGAAACAGAATCTCTTGGACTTCGTTCAGGGCGGCAAGGGTTTCTACATCCAGCACTTCGCCAGCGCCTCATTCCCCCAGTGGCACGATTTCGGCAAACTGTGCGGACGTTACTGGGTGATGGGCAAGTCGGGCCATGGCCCGCGCAAGGTGTTCCAGGCCAAGGTCGTCGACAAGGAGCACCCGATCACCAAGGGTCTGGAAAACTTCAGCACCGACGACGAGCTTTATGCCAAGCTGGAAGGAAGCGGGCCGATCCACGTGCTGGTGGAGGCCGATTCCGATTGGAGCAAGAAGACCGAGCCGTTGTTGTTCTGGCTGGAGTACGGCAAGGGTCGGGTGGTTCACAGCGCTTTCGGCCACGACGGCAAGGCCCTGGCGACTCCCGCCGTGCAGAAGATCGTTGCCCGGGGCGTCGAGTGGGCGGCCACCGGCAAGGTCGCCGACTAAGTGCCGAAAATATTTGAGGCACGGGCATAAGCATTTGGACAAGGCGCCGATCCTGACTACTGAAGAGCGTGCATCTGCCGCTCATGACGCCAGCGGTTGACCAACGCCAGAGCGCGCGGGTCGAGTTTCAGCAGGCGGACCAATTGCGACGGTGTGCAGCCCAGCACGGCAGCCGCCTGTTTCGGATCGGCGTCCGCAGCGGCCAGCACGTTCAGTGCCTCGGCCAACAGGGTGGGAAAGTCATCGTGCGAGACACTCACCTTCATCGCTCTGCCGCCGCAACGCGATTGCCAGAGTGGACTGGGCACGTTGTCCGGGCCGCAGGGTCGCCGCACCTCCAGGGCCAGGTTCACCCGCAGCCGAAACAGGGCAACCGACTGGTTCTGGGCTTGGCTGCGGCGCTCGCTGGCCTCTGCGCACGCCCGTCGGCAAGTGGCGCAGGCTGATGGCCGTCTCCACTTTGTTGCGGTGCTGGCCACCCGGTCCCGAGCGGCGCAAGCGGCGCACGTCGCAGTCGGCAAGTAATTGCCCGGGGCTCTCTGCCGCCGGGTGGTTGTCTCGTCCACACATGCCAATAGTATACCGTGACTTTGATGCGATCGTGCAGCCATCTCTTGTCGGTGGGGGGGAAGCTGGCAGGCAGCATACCGGCAGGGTATGATATTCATTCTTGCTCGGGCCAACCTTTCCTCTTGTGCCACGGCTGTGTCAACACTGGCTGTGGCCCACCTTGCGGCGGGAAAGCCGATGAGAACCGCGATATCGCTGGCTGCGTTGATTTTTGCCTTGGGATCTGCCGGAGCGGCCGAGAGCGCCGAGCCGCACGAGGCGGTGGAGACTTCCCGGGTTACCCGCTCGCGGCAGTTCGGCGGGCAGCGGGAAGACTTCCACGTCGGCCCGAAACAGAACGCCGGCTTCGTCATCTTGCCGCCGAAACCGGCCGCCGACGGCTCGAAACCGTGGATCTGGTACGCCCCCACGTTCGTAGGCCCGCCCGGAGCGCTGCCCGATGAAGAACACGACTGGCTCTTCAAGCAGCTCGTCGAGCGCGGAACGGCCATCGCCGGTGTCGACGTGGGCGAATCGTTTGGAAACCCGGCGGGCCGTGCCGCCTTCACGGAGTTTTACCGCGCCGTCGTGAAGCGTTACGGGCTCGACCAGAAGGCCTGCCTGCTGGCGCAGAGCCGCGGCGGCTTGATGCTCTACAACTGGGCCGCCGAGCATCCCGACTGCGTGCAGTGCATCGGCGGCATCTACACGGTGTGCGACCAGTCCAGTTGGCCCGGCCTGGCCAAGTCGAGCCCCGCCTACCACATGACCGAGGCCGAGTTGGCGAAGCATTTGACCGAGCATAATCCCATCGACCGGCTGGCGCCGCTGGCCCGGGCGAAGATTCCGATTCTGCATCTGCACGGGAACGCGGACACGCTGGTGCCGTTGGATCGCAACAGCGGCGAGTTGACGCGCCGCTACCGCGCCCTGGGTGGCGAGGCGGAATTGGTCGTCGTCAAGGGTAAGGGACACGAGGTCTGTCCCGAATTCTTCCAGAACCGGCGGCTGCTGGACTTTTTCCTGCAACAGGGGAAACCTCCGGCCGGGCAGCGAGCCGGCGGCGGAAACGCCCGTACTCCCGCTGCTCCCGGGCCCAGCCCGCCGCGGAAGGAATCTGCGCCGATCCCGCTCAGGTGACGGCCAGCTCGCGACCAGCCGCCCGACGACGGACGCGATACTGGCCTCAGGGTGCAAAATCGGGTAACCTATTAGTGTGCGCCGCGGGCATCGCCGATCGGCTGGAAACCCTGAAAGTTGGAGGAGTCTCGATGAAAAGACCGCTGTTGGCCATCGTCCTGCTGGTGTTGGGCTGTGACTGTTGCCTGGCCCAGCGCCCGGCGCCCACGTTCAAGAAGCTCACGCTGAGCACCAAGTTTTACGCCGAGGGAGCCTATTACGGCGACTTCAACCGCGACGGAAAGCTGGATGTCGTGGCCGGCCCGTTCTGGTTCGAGGGGCCGGATTTTACCAAGCGGCACGAGTACCGCGAGGCCAAGGCCTTCGATCCCAAGGGTTACTCGGACAATTTTCTCACCTACGTGGGCGACTTCAACGGCGACGGCTGGCCCGACGTGCTCTGCATCGGCTATCCCGGTTCCGCGGCCTATTGGTACGAGAATCCCCGCGGCAAGGAAGGGCACTGGAAGAAGCACCTGGCGCTGGAGAACGTGGGGAACGAGTCGCCGATGTGGGCCGACATCAGGGGCGACGGCCGGCGGGAACTGCTCTACAACACGGGCGGCTCGCTGGGCTACGCCACGTTTGACCCGGCCAAGCCCGAGAAGCCCTGGGTCTTCCACCCCATCACGCCCAAGGGGAGCTACCACCAATACACCCACGGCATCGGACTGGGCGACATCAAGGGCGACGGCCGCATCGACATCCTCGAAAAAGACGGTTGGTGGGAGCCGCCGGCCCGGGGCGACGGCCTGTGGACGCTGCACCCCTTCAAGTTCGCCGAGGAAGCCGCGCAGATGTTCGTCTACGACGTGGACGGCGACGGGCTCAACAACGTCATCACCGTCTGGCACTGCCACCATTACGGTTTGGTCTGGTACAAGCAGCTTCGCTCCCCGCGCGGCGAGATCACCTGGCAGCGGCACGTCATCCTGCCCCCGGCGCCGGACCTGCACTCCGCCGACCTGCGGATCAGCCAGATGCACGCCATGGACATGGCCGACATGAACGGCGACGGGCTGAAGGACATCATCACCGGCAAGCGCTTCTGGGCCCACGGCCCCAAGGGCGACGTCGAGACCGATGCCCCGGCCGTGCTCTACTGGTTCGAGCTGCGGCGCGACAAGCTCAAGGGCGTGCGGTTCATCCCGCACATGATCGACGACGATTCGGGCGTGGGCACGCAGGTGACCGCCGTGGACCTGAACGGCGATGGGATCCCCGACGTGATCGTGGCCAACAAGAAAGGGATCTTCATCCATTTGAGCCAGCCGGGGAAATGACGGCGAGCGACACACGTCGCACTCCGCAGCGGCGATATTGCCCGTCACCCCGGCCCTGCCGCGGCGGCAGCCCGCAACCGTTGATCTGAGGAGCTGTGCATGAGCCAGCAAGCCAAGGTTCGACTACTGATCGCCGACGACCACGAAATGATCCGCAGCGGCGTCAAAGGCTTGCTGGCAGACACGGAGATCAAGGTCATCGCCGAGGCGGACAACTGCCTCCTGGTTTATTACCGTAGAGGGCAAGGAGGCAGAAGAAGGATGGAGAAAGCAAGGATGTTGGGGATGGAAGAGGCGGTGGGGGGCGGAACGCCGGACCCGGCCGTGCCGGAGAAGCCCGTGCGACGACGGTTTGTGGCCGAAAGCTGGCGGGGGTATGTTAGGCGAAGGTTAAGTAACCCAACACCCCGGCAAAAAACCCTGGCAAAATGCTGGACTTATTTGTCGCATCGCGGTAGGGTGTGAATTTATGCGAGCCACCGCCAGTGTGATTTTCGTTCTGGCCGCCGTGTTGCTCTTGGGGGCCGACGGGCCCGGCGGCGCGAAAACCCCGAGGGCGGACGAGCCCAAGACCGCGGCCAAACCGCCGATGAGCCGGGAAGAAGCGATATCCAGGCTCAAGGCGGCGGGCTTCACGTTCTGGAGGCTTCCGCCGTTGCCGGGCGTCGCGATCCACGGGGGCGCTGGGAACGAGGCCCTAAAAAAAGCCATGACCCTGCTCCCCTTGTTCCCGGACACGATCAACCTGCACATTGGCTCCGTAACCGACGCCGATCTCGTCTACATCCGGAACCTGAAGAACCTCGAGGAACTCGGCATCGGCGGGGAGGGGGTGACGGACCGCGGGCTCCAGAACCTCAACGCCCCTAAGCTCCGCAGGCTGGACCTCGACATGACCGCCATTGACGACGCGGCGCTCGGACAAATCGCCAAGATCGCCAGCCTGCAATCGCTCTCCCTCCCCCAGACCGTGACCGAGCGGGGCCTGGGGGCGCTGAAGCCGCTCAAGAAGCTCACGTCTATCGAGCGGCACGGGGGGATAGGCGACGAGGGGCTGGCGCAACTCCGCGGCATGGCGAGCCTCGGCATAATCGAGCCGCTGGCGCGCATCACTGACGCCGGGCTGAAGGAGTTGGACTCATTTCGCGCGACCGGAACCGCCTGGACCTCGACCTCGAGGACAGCCCCAACGTAACCGACGCGGGACTTGCAAACGTCGAGCGAATGGAAGCCCTCACCTCGGTCTCGCTGCCGGACACCAAGGTCACCGACGCGGGGCTCGCCCACCTTGAGCGGCTGAGGCACCTGAGGTGGCTCTCGCTGGCGGGCACGAAGATCACCGACGCGGGAATGGCGCACGTACAGGTGATGACCGCTTTGACCCGCGTTAGCCTCGCCTGGACGCAGATCACGGACGCCGGCGTGCGACAGATCGCGGCCCTGCCGTGCCTTCAGTACCTCGACCTCAGCGAAACGGGCGTTACCGATGCCTGCCTGGCGGACCTGGAGAAGGCGACTTTTCTGAACCGGCTAGATCTTCGCGGCACCGCCGTGACCAACGCGGCGATCGCCCATTTCGAGAAGATGCCCCGGCTCGCGACCGTCGACGTTCGCGATACGAAGGTCACGGAAGAGGAGGCGGAGGAGGTGAAGAAGCGGACCGGCAAGTGGGTCTACGCCGGCAGTTCAAGTTCGCCCCCCAAGGGGCTGCGTAGTTGCAGACCGCCAGACGAGCGCGGCCAATAGGGCCGGGCGGCACTTGCCCTAACCCGAGTCGGAGAAAAAGACATTGGCACGCAAGTCGCCGCCGCCGGCCTGCTCGGCCACCTTTGGCGGCGGAAGCGGATGTAATCCGCATTTCTCATCAGTAGGCAGGGTGGGTCGAGCAAACCGCAAACCTGGTGGGACTTCGGTCGCTTGCCGGGCGTCGATCTCCCCGCAACCTGGAAGTCGAGCGAGATGCGGCTTGCGAAGACCCACCGCAAGCCGCGCAACCTTGTCCCACCCTACGCCTCCGGCGGCGGAAGCGAGTGTAGCGCAGCGCGGGGGGAGCTGGTGTTCCAGGCGTGGCACGGTATCATGGAGGCACACAGCCGCGACCGCTGACCCATGTTGGAGTTGCCGTCATGCCCGAACGCCAGTTGGACCGATACCGGGAGTTTCTCAGGGACACGATCCGCCAGCAGATCGATTTCTCCACGACGGATCAGAGCCGGGGCGTCGCCTTGCCGCCGCTGGAAAAACCCTTCCCGGCGGATGCACAACGTCACGATCTGACGCCGGTGGGGAAGTGGGCAGGTATAAAGCCTGTGGACGTGGCGGCCGCCATCGGCAACCGTCGCAGTCACCGCAGCTTTGCCCCCGGGCCGCTCGGGCTGGACGAATTGTCGTTCCTGCTCTGGGCGACCCAGGGCGTCCGCCAGCAGATCGGCCCGGGGGCCGTCCTGCGCACGGTCCCTTCCGCCGGCAACCGGCACGCCCTGGAAACCTACCTGGCCGTGCTGCGGGTGGACGGCTTGCCGCCGGGCATCTACCGCTACCTGCCCCTGGAGCATCAACTGCTGCACCTCGTCGATGAGGAGCAGATGCCGGAGAAACTCAGCGAGGCCACCCTCGGCCAGGCCTTCGCCGGCCGGGCCGCCGCGGTCTTCATCTGGACGGCCATCCCCTATCGCATGGAATGGCGCTACGGGCTGGCCGCCCACAAGGTCATTGCCCTGGACGCCGGGCACGTCTGCCAGAACCTGTATCTGGCCTGCGAGGCGATTGGGGCCGGGACCTGCGCCATGGCCGCCTACCACCAGCAACTCATGGACCAGTTCGTGCGCGTGGACGGCCAGGACGAATTCGTCATTTATCTGGCCCCGGTGGGAAAACTTCCCGGCGACGTGCGCAAGCAGTGATGGCCCGCGGCGCCCGCCGGCCCCGGGTGCGTCGTTCGCCGGCGGCGAGCCGCCATGCGAGTCCCGTATTACTTCCCCGCAGGCTGCACCACCAGGATCATGAACGAACCGGGCTGCATGGCGGGCCGCGACTTCCCGCTGCTCCCGGCGGCCAACTCGGCCGTGGGAAGATAGAGCGTGTGCGTCGCCGGATCGAGGCCCATCGTCCTGGCGCCCTGCTTGGTCGCCACCGTCTGCACGATGGCGAACTTGCCCGGCGCGGTCTCGCGGGCGACGGCCAGCGTGCCGTCGCGACAACTGGCAAAAATGTCGCCGTCGAACCGCGTGGCGTCCACCCCGGCGCCGATCGGCAGGTCGGCCAGCACTTTGCCGTCATCGGCGCTCATGACGATCAGCTTCGGCGGCTTGCGGCAACCGACGAACAGGCGGCGACCGACCGGATCGATCGACATGCCGGCCGGCGAGCCCCCGGGGGCGGTCGGCCACCGGTGGATGACCTTCATCGTCTTGGAATCGATCACCGCCACCTGGTCCTTGTCCACGAGGTTGACATAGATCTTGCCCTGGTCGGCGGCGAGGAACTCGGGCTTGCCGCCCAGCGCGACCGCCCTGTCGGCCTTGCCGGTGAGGCGATCGGCGCCGGGCGAGATCACGACCATCGACTTGGCATCGCCGCAGGACACCAGCACCTTGCCGCAGTTCGGGTCGTAGATGATGCAGTCGGCATCGTCGACGTCCTCGACCTTGCCGACCACCTTGTTCGTCTTCAGGTCGAAGATGGCCACCGAGGCGTCCTGGCTGTCGGAGATGAAGCCGCGGCCGGCGCTGGGGACGATGGCGACGCCGTGGCTCCGCCGTTGGCCGGGGATGTCGGCCACGGTCTTGCCGCTGGCGGCGTCGATGACCATCGTGTGGGTGCTGCGAGAAACGTAGAGCAGCTTGTGCTGCGGATCGACGGTCAGGTAGTCCCAGCCGCCTTCGCCGCCGATGTGCAAGGTTTGCGTGACGCGGTAGGGATTGCCGGCCGCCACTGGAGACGCGGACGGCTGTGCCTGGGCAAGCGGGCCGGCGATGACGACAAGGGACAGGGCGAGGAGGGTGCGATTTGTGTGGAACATACGGACCTCCGGTGGCGGAGGGAACGGGATCAGAGAAACCAGCCTCCATGATGACGCTTCGCTGGGAAAAAGCAAGACGATCGACCGGGGGATGATTGCGGCGTGCAGCTCACGGCGAGCCGGCGAAATCAACGCTTCTTGACACGCTGCGGCGATGCGCTAAACTAAGCGGAAAGGGGGGCAGCGCCGGAGATCTGAAGATTTTGTTGCTCCGGGCGATGGACCGCCTCGTTTTGCCCGCTCTGCCAAGGAGATCGCCGTGAACCACGGTATCAGCTTTGCACGGCTCCTCCGCAATACGCTGGTCGTCCTGGCGGTTTGCGCGGGCCTGGTGGCGATCTGTTACTTCTTCGTGGACCGCCCGGTCGCCTTCTACGTTCATAACCACGGGCTGGCCGACCGCTATCCCGTTCTGAGGTGGGTGACTTACCCGCCACCGCTCGTGCAAACTTGGGCGCCGCTGGTGCTGGCGGCCCTGGCGATCCGGCGGGCCTGGGGGCCGTTGCGCCGCTGGGAGCGGGTGGTGTTGGCGGCCTGCGTGGCCATGATCTTGGCCGACCAGTTCAGGGCCAGCCTCGCGGACGTGTTCGGCCGCTACTGGCCGGAAACCTGGGTCAACAACAACCCGTCGTTGATCCGGGATGGGGCCTACGGTTTCCACCCCTTTCACCACGGGGTGATTTACGCCAGCTTTCCCTCGGGTCACACCGCCCGGACGCTGGCCGTCGCGGCGGTCGTCTGGATCGCCTGGCCGCGCTGGCGGTGGGCCTGCGTGCTGGCGTCGCTGGCTGTGGCCGTCGGCTTGCTGGGAACGGATTATCATTTCGTGGGCGATGTGATCGCCGGCGGGGTCGTCGGCGGCATCGTGGGGACGTACACGGCCCGCTGGCTGGAAAGTGACGTGCCAAGCAGCTCGTGATAAAATGGCGATGATCTTCTTTGTTCGGACAGGCGTGAGACTCAGCACCCAATGACACCCAAGACGCAACTTTACCGGGAACTTGCCGCACAACTGCGGGAGCTGTTGGCGGACGAGCGCGACCTGATCGCCAACGCGGCGAATCTCGCGGCAATGCTCTATCACGGCTTGCCCGAGTTGAACTGGGCCGGATGCTACTTCCTCAAGGGCGGCGTGCTGGTGCTCGGCCCGTTTCAGGGGAAGCCGGCCTGCACGCGGATCGCCTTGGGCAAGGGGGTGTGCGGGACGGCGGCGGCGACGGGCCGGGCGGTGTTGGTCGAGAACGTGCACGAGTTTCCCGGCCACATCGCCTGCGACGGGGCCTCGAACTCGGAGATCGTGCTGCCCCTGGTTAAGGACGGCCGGGTCGTCGGGGTGCTCGATCTCGACAGCCCGCGCCTGGGCCGCTTTGACGACGAGGATCAGGCCGGATTGGAATTGCTGGTGCAGGGGTTTATCGAGCTGACGGAGATTGCCGCGCCGTAGGCTGGGCGGCACGCGAGGGCGGAGTGTTTTCTGAGGAGCGTCGGCCATGCCCAAAGTATAGCGAAATCCGCCGCCACGGGGCAGCCCGGCCCCGAAGGGGCGACATAGCATAGCCCAGGGTTGCCGCCCAGCGGCTACCCTGGGTGTCGGACGGCGAAAGGTCCAAAACCCCAACGGGGTTTCGTCTCGCGGACGCCCGCGCAACCCCGATGGGGTTAAAGACGAGGGTGGCCCGCATACCCAGGGTGGCCGCTGCGCGGCAACCCTGGGCTAAATTATGACGGCCCCTTCGGGGCAAAGACATTTCCGCAGTCGTCAGGCCGTTGTCTCTCGCACGCGAACTCAGCGGCCGAAGGTCAGCCCGGCCCCGAAGGGGCGACATAGCATAGCCCAGGGTTGCCGCGCAGCGGCTACCCTGGGTGTCGGACGGCGAAAGGTCCAAAACCCCAACGGGGTTTCGCCTCACGGACGCCCGCGCAACCCCGATGGGGTTGAGAACGAGGGCGGCCCGCATACCCAGGGTAGCCGCTGCGCGGCAACCCTGGGCTAAATTATGACGGCCCCGTCGGGGCGAAGACATTTCCGCAGTCGTCAGGCCGTTGTCTCTCGCACGCGAACTCAGCGGCCGAAGGTCAGCCCGGCCCCGAAGGGGCGACATAGCATAGCCCAGGGTTGCCGCCCAGCGGCTACCCTGGGTGTCGGACGGCGAAAGGTCCAAAACCCCAAGGGGGTTTCGTCTCGCGGACGCCCGCGCAACCCCGATGGGGTTAAAGACGAGGGCGGCCCGCATACCCAGGGTAGCCGCTGCGCGGCAACCCTGGGCTAAATTATCACGGCCCCCTTCGGGGCGAAGACATTTCCGCAAACGTCGCACGCCAGCTCAGCGGCCGAAGGTCAGCCCGGGATCGCTCGGGTTATCGCCCGGGAGCTTGAAATTGAAGCGGTCGTTCGCCAGCAGGCTCGCCTGGCCGATCATGACCGGCGTCTGGCCCTTCTTGAGCACCAGCAGGCTGTCGGCCACCGTGTAGGGGCCGCTGAACTGCTGCACTTTGCCGTGCTGATCGAGCTTCCAGGTGTACTGGCCGTCTTTCGTGAGGCTCAAGGCGATGGTTTCCCCGTCGCCGCGATCGGCTATCCAATTGCCCACCAGGGCGGCGGCCTCGGCCGGCCGGCCCGCCACGCTCTGCACCGGCTGCGGTGCAACGCTGTTGGGCTTCAGCAGGCTGAGGAGCTGCGCCGAGAGCTGATCCTTGGGATCGAGTTGCACGACCGCCTTGAGCTGGGCGGCCGCGGCGTCGTTATAGCCGCAGGTCGTGTAATGATAGGCTAGCAGGAACTTGGCCGCCGTCGAAGCCGGATGCAAGGTCACGTACCGCTCCAATGTGCGGAGCTGTTCGGTGTAGAGGCTGACATCCGGATACAGGCCGCTGAGCGTGGTCCAATCCCAGCCGGGCCCGGCCGACAACACGGCGTAGATTGCCCCCGCCGCCTCGTCGTAGCGTTGCAGGGCGAACAGGGCCAGCCCGCGGAACTCGTGCAGCAGGGGGTCGTTGGGCTGCAGGGCGATGGCCTTGTCGCATTGCGCCAGCGCACCGGTGTAGTCGGCCTGCTGGAAGGCGTTGTGCGCGGCGTCCAGCAATTCGGTCGCCCGGTCGGTGGCCGCCGGAGAATTCGCATTGGCGGCAGACGGGGCCGCCATCGCCAACGGTTCCGAATAGTCGATTGTGGTGCCATCGACGACGACTGTGCTGCCGCCGCCGCAGTAGGGGTTGTAATAGTGCCAGTAGCCCCAGCACCAGGGCGCCTCGGCCGCCTCGAAACCGGCCCCGGCCCAGAAACCCGCCGACCACCAGGTGGCCGGCCAGTTGTTCCAGGGATGGTTCCAATTGTTGGGCCATTGGCCGTGATTCCAGTTTGGGTTCGGTCCCGGACCTGGATGCGGACCAGGACCCGGGCCCGGGCCAGGATGCGGTCCAGGACCAGGGCCCGGACCGGGATGCGGGCCAGGACCAGGGCCCGGACCGGGATGCGGGCCAGGACCAGGGCCCGGACCGGGATGCGGGCCAGGATGCGGACCAGGACCAGGTCCCGGATGCGGTCCCGGCCCTGGGGCCGGACGACCATCGAACCCCGATCGCCCGGCCATCTCGGATCGAGCGCCATAGTTCGACCAGTTGGCAGAGGCGGTATTGGAGCGGAAGTGGTCCTCGCTCATTCGCGGCTGGCTGAACGAGGGCGTGTGGCCTTCGCCGCCCCAGAACATGCCGCTGCTTCGCAAATCTTCGCCGTGGCCGCGGAACTCGTTGCCGCCGCCACGATTCTCCTCGCCGCCGCGATACTCGTCGCCGCCGCGACCCTCGCCGCCGCCGTGGTACGCTTCGCCGCCGCGAAATACGCCGCCGCCATGAAACTCGCCGCCACCATGGAAGTCGCCGCCGCCGTGGAAGCCGGCGCCGCCGCCGTGGCCGCCACCGCCACCGCGGCCCAGCAGCGCTTCACCGGAAGCCAGGAGGACGATCAGCGCCAAGGCGGAAAGCAGTTTCGTGTGCGTGCTCATTTCGATTCTCCCGCCGAGTCGCGGCCGGCGCCGGAGGCTTCCGCCGCGGGCTGCGGGGCCTTGCGCACGATGACGATTTCTTCGATGTTCGGCAGCACGTCGTCGCCCACCACGCGATCGTGCGATTGCCAGGTCAGCCGGTCCTTGCTCACTTGGGTAATGACGTTGGTGGCCGAGGCCACGCTGCCGTCGCGCCTGGTGCCCGTCATCTTGACGATCCACTGATCGCCGTGGCGGGTCCAGACGCCTTCGGCCAATCCGCCCTCGGAGTCGAATACCCAGGAGTGGATTTTTTGGGCAACCGGGTCCCACCTGATGCGTTGCGAGCCCGTCATCGCGGGCCGGCCGCCGATGTGAAGCGTGAATTCGCTCAAGATCGAGCGCCGATCGCCGTCCCAACGATACGACGTGGTGACCGGCGCGGGGGCTTTCGTCGACCCATTGGCCGATCAACCAGTCCAGTTCTCCGAGATCATCGCCGGCCGAGGTCTCTTCGTTGGGCAAATCGCGGGCGCTGGCCATCTGCCACTTGCCGTCCTGCTTGACGTGGACGACCGTGTAGCGGTTGTGCTCCGACGGCGTGCCCGGCTTGCGGGTGATCGTGGAACTGCCGTCCTCGATCGCTACCGACGGACTGAGGAAGCGGATGGATGCGATGGAGGCGCTGATCTGCAAGTCGGGATTCGCTTGGAAGATGGCCGCGAAGGTGCGCTCGATGGTCTCTCGACCCTGGGCAACGTGGCCCGCTGCGTTGACGATCTCGCCGCCGGGAGTGAAAACGGCCGCCAACGCCTTGGCGTCGTGGGCGTTGGACGCCTGGAGGAAGGCGTTACCCTCGAGCCGAATCGCTTTTTCGTCGTCCGCCTGAGATGGTGCGGAGGAAGTTGCCTTGACGCCGGCGGTCGTCGCCGTAAGAGCCGCGATCAGCACGGCTGCCCTGATGAGCGTGGTTCGCATGGCATAAACCTCATGGAATGGGGACGGATAACATGGCGGTCATGGTGAGCGGCGGACAGGGAAGCTGTCACGGCACGGAGTCCGCGGGCGCAACCGGCCGCCGCTACACGTTACAGGTGTTCAACTCTAGGTCGCATAATGCGGGCTTCAACTCCAGGCCGCGGAAGGGGGAAAAAGGTGACAGGCACCATTTGCCGGGACGGCCCGGAGGGTGCTTCGCACAAATGGTGCCTGTCACCTTTTTCCCCGTGTGGCGAGACCAGGGCAGGGGCCAGCGGTACGCCAGTGACGAGAAATCTGAAGGATTCGGATGTATCGGCTTCCGCCGGGACACATGCCACCAGGCGGAGGGGGGGCGTTGTTGTCGGTAGATTTCCTTGCCGCCCCCCGGCTGGCAGGCGGCACGGCCGAGGGTAGAATGGTAGTTGCCATCTTATCTGCCGGCCGGCGAGGTAACCGTTGATGTGAGGAGTTGTGCATGAGCCAGAAAGACAAGATTCGACTCTTGATCGCCGACGACCATGAAATGCTCCGCTGCGGTGTCAAGGCCCTGCTGGCGGGCACGGAGATCAAGGTCATCGCCGAGGCGGCCAGCGGTCAGACGGCCGTCCAGTGCGCCTCGGAACACAACGTGGATGTCGTGCTCCTGGACGTCCGCATGCCGGACGGCGACGGCTTGACCGCCCTGGGCCACATGAAGCTGGACAAGCCGGATCTGCCCGTCCTGATGTTCTCCGGCTATGCGAATCCCACGTATGTCGCCCGTGCGATTGCCCTGGGCGCCAGCGGCTATCTGCTGAAGGATTGCAGCCGGGACGAGCTGCTCGACGCCATTCGCAAGGCGGCCGCGGGTGAAAACATCTTTACCGGCACCTTGCTGCGCCGCACGGCCGCGTCCCTGGCGACGCCGCGCCTGGCCGCCAACGTCGAGGCCCCTTTGACCCGACGCGAGGGCGAGGTGTTGCAGCAACTGGCCAAGGGGCTGACGAACCAGCAGATTGCCGCGGTGATGCACATCGGCTATGAGACCATCAAGGAGCACGTCGAGCACATCCTCGGCAAGATCGGAGTCACGGATCGAACCCAGGCGGCGGTGTGGGCCATCCGCAACGAAGTTGCCTGAACGCGCGACAAGCGACAGGACGCGGCGCGGTCACATCTCGGCGGACAGTGCGCAAGCACGCGGCCGCTCGCTCTGGCAGACCCGAGGGCTGCTCGGCCAGGACGGCTGTCTGCGACCCTCAGCATGGCCGCGACGGGATAGTTCCGCACGCACGATCGAGACCTCGGCCGGGCAAGTTATCCCCAGCTTTACCTTGTTGCCGGAAGTTGCCAAGACGGTGACCTTGATCGAGCCACCGATCTGGATTTCCTCTGTTGCCTTGCGAGTTAGTACGAGCATGAGTCACCTCCATGTGTGAGTGGGCGGCGCTTGGGCCGCCGTGGGAGAATCGAAGTCACGGGCAGTCAAGGCCGCTTCGGCAGGGACCGACATCCAGTTCGTTCACGGTGTCCATAAGTGTAAGCCCGGGCGGAATTTGCAGAATCCACAAAAACTTTGCCCAAACAACAGGAAATGCCGTAGCGCCGGCTCGGGATACTCCCTAGCCCCGCCGGGTGGTATGACATAGATACCTTGTCCGTTGCAGCCGGGACCAGTCGTTCGGGTGGTGTGCCCGGTTGGCCTAACGTGTTGCGATGCTTGACATTACGGATCGTTCCTGGTAAATTCAGGGAGAACGCTCTGGGCGACCCCTGTGGGCGATTTCGGGTCTCTTTTTTTCTGAGCGTCTATCATCCGCAACAGAGGATCGTGGCGGGCGATTCAGGGGGTTCGTGGTGAGTGCGGCGCCAAATCAGCTCAACAAGCAGCGGATCGTGATCGTCGATGACCATCCCATCGTGCGGCGCGGGCTGGCGCTGACGATCAGCCAGGAGCCCGACCTGGAGGTGTGCGGCGAGGCCGCCAACGTGACCGAAGCCCTCCAGAAGGTGGAAGAGCGCCACCCCGATATCGTGGTCATCGACATCTCGCTGGACGGTGAAGACGGCATCGAGCTGATCGATTACGTCAAGTCGCGCTGGCCGGCGGTGAAGATCCTGGTGTGCTCGGCCCACGATGAAGAGACGTTTGCCGGGCGGGTGCTGCGGGCCGGGGCCAGGGGGTACGTTTGCAAGCGCGAGGCGATTGCCAAGATCGTCGAGGCCATCCGCCAGGTGCTGCTGGGAGAAATCTATCTCAGCCCGCGGATGGCGACCAGCCTGCTGCAACGGGCCTCGATCGGCGAGCCGCTGGACCGCAATCCCGTGGAAACGCTTTCCAATCGCGAGTTGCAGGTCTTCGACATGATCGGCCAGGGGCTGAACACCACGCAGATCGCCGAGAAGCTGCAACTGAGCCCCAAGACGATCGAGTCGCACCGCAAGCTCATCAAGATGAAGCTGAAGCTGCAAACCAGCGCCCAGTTGGCCCGCCGCGCATTCACCTGGGTCCAAGAGAACCAGTAGCCGGCGAGAGGGGGAAAAATCTTTCCCCCTATTCGGCGTAGTGCAAATCCCCGGGGGTGCTCTGCGGCATCTTGGGATTCGCGCCTTTTTGCCTTCGCACTATTCTGACAGCGTTGATGCGATCGGTATTTCGGTTCTATGCACTGAACTATCAATCGGCGGTCCGCGAAAACCTGCAGTCACTCGCGAAAGGAGCAAACCATGCATCAGGCGAATATAAACCAAACACTCAACGTCCCCGGCACGCAGCGGTTCGGCCTTGTGTATTGGGGAAAGCCGATGCGGGGGGCCGACAGCATCGACGGCGGGGCGGCGCGCTTGGCGGCGGCCCGGCGGCCGTTGAGCAAGGAAATCGAGCGGCGGGTTTTTTCCCAGTACCAGAACGGCGAGCCGATCGAGGCCCTGGCCAAGCGCTATCACCGCACGCCGGCTTGCATCCTGCGGGCGGTGAAGCGGCTGCGGGCGGAGCGGATCATGGAGTTGCCGCTGGACTTCGTCCCCAACCCGCAGTTTTCCCGCATCCTCCGCGCCAAGGCCGAGCGGAGCGTTTTGGGACCGCCGCCGGGCGATGAGGCGGCGCCCCAGAGCCGCGCGCCCAAGGCCATTCCCGCCTACTTGGCGAGCCTCTACGAGAGCCCGCTGTTGACGCGGCCGCAGGAAGCCCATCTCTTCCGCAAAATGAACTACCTGAAGTACAAGGCCGCCAGGCTGCGCAAGACGCTCAATCTTCCGCGGCCGCAGCGGGCCCTCATGGACGAGATCGAGAAGTGTCATGCCGAGGCCGTGGCCACCAGGAACCACATCATCCGCGCCAACCTGCGGCTGGTGGTCTCCATCGCCAAGCGCTGCCTGGGCGCCCAGGACGCCTTCTTCGAGCTGGTCAGCGACGGCAACCTGTCGCTGATGCGGGCGGTGGAGAAGTTCGACTTCGCCCGCGGCTACGCCTTTGCCACCTATGCGGCCTGGGCGATCGTCAACGGCTTCGCCCGCACGACCCTTACCGAGTACCGCCGCCGCGAGCGTTTCCGCACCAACCACGGCGAGACCGTGCTGACGGCGGCGGACGGCCGCCCCGTGCCGGAGGTGGCGGAGCCGAAGCGGCCGGTTTCGCTCTCCGCCATCATCGACGGCCTCGATGCGCGGGAGCGGGAAATCATCGTGCGGCGCTTCGGACTGCGGCGCGGCAGCAACCCGCTCACCTTGGCCGAGATCAGCTCCGAGATCGGCGTGACCAAGGAGCGCGTGCGGCAGCTCGAGTCGCGGGCGCTGGAGAAGCTGCGGCGGCGGGCGGTGGCCGCCAGGATCGAGTGCCCCGTGTAAAAATCTCCCCTCTCCGGGCACCGACCGCAGGTTGGTCGGGAGAGGGGCAGGGGGTGAGGGTGCGCCGGGGGATACGTATCGTCCAGGTAGCCAACGTTTGCCCTAATTTCCCCTCACCCTAACCAACTCCCGGAGGGAGAGGGGACCAATTTGCCGACACGCTCTCAACCACCGCTGGGGCGATCCGATTCTTCTTCCCGGCCGGCGGGGTAGTGGGGGACCAACGCCTCTTCCAACCGCGACAGCTCGCGCTCCAGGTGGCTCACCGCCTCGGCCGCCTCAGTCAAATTGCCCAGCCGGCCGATCGTCTCGACCCGCTGGGCCGCCTTCAAGGCAGGCTCGGCGCCCAGATACAACAACGTGCCCATGAGCTTGTGCGCGTGCCGGTCCAGCGCCGCGGCGCTGCCGTCTTGCAGGCCGGCGCGGATGCCCTCCAGGACGGCGGGCGTATCTTGAAAGAAGAAGGCCACCATCTCCTGGAAGAGTTCGCGGCGGCCGTCGAGCCGGGCCAGCGCCTCCTCGAGGCAAAGGACCGCTTCGGCCGCCGGCGGCACGGCCTTGCCGCCGCAGCGCTCGACCGCTTCAATGAGGTCCTGCCCGGCGATGGGCTTGCTGAGGTAGCCGTCCATCCCGGCGGCCATGCAGCGCTCGCGGTCGCGCTTCATCGCGTGGGCGGTCATGGCGATGATGGGCACGCGGCGACGGCCTGCTTCGCGGGCGCGGATGGCCGCAGTCGCTTCCGTGCCGTCCATGCCCGGCATTTGCACGTCCATGAGGATGACGTCGTAAGTGGCGTCGCTGGTCATGCTCAGCGCCTGCTGGCCGTCGGCGGCGATTTCGACCCTGTGGCCGCGGTCCTGCAGGATGTAGGCGGCCAGTTTCTGGTTGGCCGGGTTGTCCTCGACCACGAGGACGCGCAAACTCGCCGGCGGCGCGGCGGAAACGTCCAGAGCCGGTTTCGACCGCGGCGGCAGCCTCCTTGGCCAAGGGGAACCGCGCGGTGAAAAAGAAGGTGCTGCCTTTTCCCACCTCGCTTTCCACCCACATCCGTCCCCCCATCAGGCCGACCAGGTTGGCAGAGATCGTCAATCCCAGCCCGGTGCCGCCGAAGGTGCGGGTGGTCGAGGCGTCGGCTTGGGCAAAGGGGTGGAAGATGCGATCCAGCTCGGCCGGCGGGATGCCGATTCCCGTGTCCCGCACCGCGAATTCCAACGTGGTAGTCCCCTCGCCCTCCGGGAGAGGGGCAGGGTGAGGGCGCTGGGCGAGTTGCACTACACCCTCACCCCCGGCCCCTCTCCGGGCACCGACCGAAGGCTGGTCGGGAGAGGGGAGATTATTAATCGTTCGAATCCTCACCGCAACCTCGCCGCGATCGGTGAACTTGATGGCGTTCCCGGCCAGATTGAGCAGGACTTGCCGCAGGCGGATCTGGTCGCCGACCAGGGCGTCGGGCACGTCGGGCGCGACGGTACAGGAGAAGGCGATTCCCCGCTCGCCGGCCCGCACCGTGAGCGCCGCGGTGGTCCGATCCAGCACGTCGCGAAGGCTGAAGGGGGCGGATTCGAGTTCCAGTTTCCCGGCCTCGATCTTGGCCGAATCCAAGAGGTCGTTCAAGAGGACCAGCAACAGGTCGGCCGATTGCTTGGCGGTCTGCAGGAAGTCCTTGGCGGGCGGATTGACTTGCTTCTGCAGGGCCAGATCGACCATGCCGAGGATGGCGTTCATGGGGGTGCGGAGTTCGTGGCTGATATTGGCCAGGAAGCGGCTCTTGGCCACGTTGGCGGCCTCGGCGGCGGTCTTGGCCTGCACCAGCGCCTCCTCCGCCCGCTTGCGATCGGTGATATTCAGTTTGGCCCCGACGGTGCGCACGGGCGATCCCGCCTTGTCCCGGACAATGATCGCCCGGTCGTTGAGGAAGGCATAACTGTCGTCGGCCAACTTCATGCGATAGTCGCAAGTCCACGATTCGCCCCCCTCGGCCAATGCCTTGGCGAACGAAGCGTCCACCCGCCCGCGGTCGTCCGGATGGATGCGGCTGAGCCACCAGGGGCCGTGGGCGGTGGCTTCCGCCGGCCGGCCGAACAATTCGGTATAGGCGCGGTTCCAGCGGGCCGCTCCGGTCTTGAGGTTCACTTCCCAAATGGCCTCCTTGGCAATGCTGGTGGCAAGCTGATGGCGCTCTTCGCTTTCCCGCAGCGCCTCCTCGGCCTGCTTGCTAGCGGTGATGTCGAAGTGAAGCCACAGCCGGCCGCACGACTTTCCCTGCACGTTCAAGGGGACAAAATCCCTCAGGCACGTCCGCCCGTCCTGCATGGCGAGTTCTTCGCCCCTTACCGGTTGTCCCCGGTCAACGACTTCCCGGATGCGGGCGACGGCCTCGTCGGGTTGCAGGTAAGCATGCTTGATCTTCTCGATCATGTCACGGCGGCCAAGGCCCATCAGGTCGGCGGGCGTGTCCTCCAGGCCGAAACTGTCGCAGAGTGCCTGATTGGCGAACTCGACCTGCCCCTCATCCGTCACAAGCAAGACGCCGCAGTACATGCTGGAGAGAACGACGTAGAAGCGTTGCAGGGTGGTTTGCAGGGCACTTTCGGCCTGCTTGCGATCGGTGATATCGTGCGCGTAAAGATTGACCTGGCCCGCCCGGCTGCTCGGAGTTGCCGCGAAAGAAAACGTGCGTCCCGCGGGGCACAACAGATCGAACTCGAGCGTTTCACCCGCTTCCATTGCACGTCGAGCCGGCCGCAGCAACTCCTCGGGCAGGCCTTGGCCCTGCGCCAACCCATCGCTTTCAAGACCCGGATCGCCGGCTGATTGGCGTACAGAACCGCACCGTCGCCGAAAACCCGCAGGATTGGATTGGGGTTCTCTTGGGGGAACTCGGCGAGGCTGCGGATTTCCTCCTCGGCCTGCTTGCGGGCCACGATCTCCTCTTCCAACGCTTTTGTGGCCGCCGCCAATTCGTCGGCGCGCTTCTGCTGGGTTATATCGATGACCGCCGCGCGGCAGAGCCTCAGCCGCCCTTGCCGATCGGCGGTGGCGATCCCTTCGACCAGCACGGGGAGCGAAGCATCGCCGGCCAGGAGCGTGACTTCGCAGGTCTGCCGGGCATCGTTGGCCAGCACCCGCTTGAGGAAATCGGCAAATGCGCTGCGGCATTCCGGCGCCACGAACGGTCCGAACCGCTTCCGGCTTGCCGCGCCGCGCTCGAGGCCCAGCAGGGCGGCCCCCGCCAGGTTGAGCTCCAGGATCTGCCCTTGGCGGTCCCAGAGGAAATATCCGACCGGGGCGAAATCGAACAGGTCGGCGTACTTCTCCAGGGCCTCCTCGGCTTCCGCCCGGGCGCGATGCAGCTCTTCGTTCTGCATCTCCAGTTCGATCTGGCGCACCTGCAACTCGTGGACCAGTGCGCGGGCGCCCGGCTCGGTAGTCGCTGCTGCCAGAGCGGCCTTATTGGCCCGCAGACGCGCCTCGGCCTTGTGGCGCAGCTCGGCCGCCGGAGGCGGTCCCAAATCGCCGGGTGCCTTTTCGGTCATGGCTTCACCTTGGAATCAGGTTTCCTTCAACCTACCCGAAATGGTGATTTTTTTCAAGGACCACGCGGGCGCGGTTATTCTGGCGAAGTCGTGGCATCCCGGCACGCCCCTGCCCCGAGAGGGGCTGCGATAATTAGACGCGGGGCTGCCGCGGTTCGGCTCGGGTGGCGTGCCACTGGCTGTGTCAGCCGTGCTGAAGTGAGTAGGGTGGGTCGAGCGCAGCGAACCCCACCAATCAATCTGCCGAAAAAATGGTGGGGCTCGCGACCATGCTGCGCATGGTGCCGCTCGACCCACCCTACCACTGCCTCCCACACTCCCGGCCGCCGACGCCCGCGCCTATTTTGCCGGCAGCGTCAGTTCCGCCTTGCGGATGATCGTGGACTGCGAGTCGTCGATCGCAAACGGTCCGCCGTTGAGCTTGACGCGGACGTCATAATGGTCGGCCAATTGGTCGGGTACCCGCCACGGGTACGAACAGGTGAAGCCTCACCCATACTCGAAGTTGCCCTGGGCGACGACTTTGCCGTCGGGGTCGGTGATCGTGACCTTGGGCTTTCTGGGGCGATGGCCGTTGACCAACAGGTTCGAGACGATTTCGCCGTCGGCGCCGACGATGGCCAGCGAGAGGTTGGCCTTCATCACCGTATACATGAATCGGACCGGGCCGTGCGGGTTCCCGCCGGCGTCCGGGATGGCAATGCGGCTGGCCGGGTCGGGCTGGAGGAGGACGGTGACGCGGGGTTTGTAGGGGGAGCCCAGCGGCAGCACGGCCGTCATCCCCGCCTCGACCACCAGCGGCTCGCTCGCCTTGGTGCCCCGGGCGGAAAGCGTGCACACTCCCGGCGGCCCGTAGAGCGGCTGGGGAGTCACCAGCACGTCGGCTAGCGCGCTCCGCAGGGCGTTGACCAGCACCCGCCCGACGGACCTTTTCCCGGCCGCCTTTGTCTTGCCCGGCTGCTTCCAGTCCGTGGCCGTCTCCGTGTAGGAGAGCAGCCGCCAGCGGCCCGCCGGGACCGCCACCGGCTGCGACTTCGGCAAATCCAAGGAGAAGACGCCCAGCGGGCCGGCGATTTCCGCGGTGCACGCGGCCAGCGGGCTGGTGATTTGTCCCAGGGGCATCGTGGGAGGCGTGCACGTCAGTTCGTCGCCGGCGGGAGAGGCCCTGAGCTCGTAGAACTTGCCGTCAATCGCGTTGATCTGGCCGAGAAACTGCTCGGACATCGCCGGCGGCGACTTGGAGCCGGCGGCCTTGGCGGCCTCGATCAACAGCCTGTCGCCGTGCTGGGGAAGGAACTGGCCTTCGCCGCCGCGGACGTTCTCGGAGAAGGTGGTGAGGTCGTCGAAGCGGCCGTTGCTGTTATCATCGAGCAAGAAGATTGCCCGCCGCTTGCCGTCCAGCGTGATCTCGCCCCGGCGATAGACGGCCGAGATCAGCGATGCGTAGGCGTATCGGCTGGCCGGGGAGCCGTAGGCATAGGCCCGGAAGAAGAAGGAGTAGTCGAGCTTCTTTCCGTCCACGTCGAGGCTGAGATCGACGCGGGGGAATTCGGCATTCGTATAAATTCCGACCGGAGCGGCCCGACCACGCGGCAGGGGCGGCCGAGCGGCGTCGATGGGCTTGGCGCCGGTCAAGTCGCCGTCGCCGTTGAGGTCGAAGTAGAGCCGATCGTACTGCTGCGATTTCTCGTTCTTGTGGTCCAGCACGAAGCCGTACTTCTTGGAACCGAGCTTGACCACGCCGCGGATCGGGTCGTGGGCCAGATACTTCTGGGGCTCCTTCTTGACGGCCTCCTGGAAGCTCTTTTCGACGGACTCGTCGATCGCCTTCCAGGAGCCGTCCTTGCCGCTGTGCCAAAAGACATTCTGCGGGCTGGCGGACCGGCAGCGCCAATCCAGCGGCGACATTTGGCCCCCCGGGCGCAGCGGTTCCAGGCGGACCAGTTCCAGCTTGCAGTGCTGGGCCGGCTCCGTCTGGGCCTGGCCCGACAGTGCCACCGTCCACAGGGCCGCTACGCCCAGAAATCTGTGCCAGCGATTCATAGTTGCGTTCTCGACGGAGGCGGGCTGGGGGTAGGGTGGGTCGAGGCGCAGCGAGCCCCACCAATGATCTGCCGGAAAAATGGTGGGGCTACCGTCCACACACCCAAGTCTGCGCATTGTACCATGCCCCGCCGGGCATGTCCATCGCGCCGACCCGATTGCACTACGGCGGCGGGGCGGCTTTGTCCACCCGGGGTGCGGAAATCTGAAACACGCTGCCGACGGAAAGGGCCTGGCATCGCGCACATTCCAAACAGCGGATGCAGCGGAGGTCGCTCCCCCGCCGCTCGGCCGGTCCGTGGTACTTGCAGAGGTCGCGGCACAAGTCGCAATCGTTGCAGCGGCCGGGCTGAAAACGCAAGAACAGCAGCGAGACGTAATTGCACACGCTGAAAACGGCCCCCAGCGGACAAAACAGCGTGCACCACGGCCGCCACGTCAGCAGCGACGCCACCACGAAGGCGATCAGGATGGACGCCTTCAGTTCCGTCGGCCAGACCGGGGCGTGCGTGGCCAGCGACTGCTGGACGCTATAGGGGACCGCGGCCTCCAAGGCCCCCGCCGGGCAGAGCCGGCAAATGAAGAACCAGGACCCGTTGCCGTAGAAGTAGGGCAGCACCAGCACCAGGCCCACCAGGACCGCGTAGCGGGTCCATCCCAAGACGGCGGGCAGGCGGAACTTGGGCAGCGGAATCCGCCCCAGGAGGTCCTGGAGCAATCCGAACGGGCAGGCCCAACCGCACACCAGGCTGCCAAACACCGCCCCGGCGATCAGCAGCGTTCCCACCGCCAGCAGCGGCAGCGCGTGGATCACGCTGTAATTGGCCAGAATGCCGATCGGACAGGAGAACGTCGCCAGCGGGCAGGAGTAGCAGTGGAACACCGGCGCGCAGAAGCCGTGCCACTGCAACGGCAGCGGTTCCAGCCATGCCAGCAGGAAGCCCAACTGGACCCAGATTCGCCATCGGGCCAGCCGCCACCTTTTCCGCCCCGGAATTTTATTGATCATGGACACCATGACCTGCGGTTACTTCACTCAGGTAGGGCAAAAGCCGGGCCCCGCCGTGGCAGCGGTGCGGACGATTACACCGTCCTCGCCGCGCACAGCGCCTCGACCGTCACGTCGAGATTGACCGCCATCTCCGACTCGTGGCTGACGGTCTTGACCGTCCGCGTTCTCTTTTCAAATGTCACCTCCGGAGGCGGCGGCGCCAGGGCCCCGGGCATCAACGACGACAGATCGGGCGGCGCCACGACCGGGACGGAGAACGTTTCCTCGGCGGTCGTCGTCACCGGGATGCGATGACGCAGCGCGCCGTAGAGGGCTGCCCAAGTCCCCGCCGCAAAAATCAGCAACGGCACAAAGCGAAACCCCAAGATCGACCACTGCGCAGGCCGGAACCAGACGGAGCGGGCGGCGGCGGATCGGGGCTTCTCGGCGTTCATCGGGCGATTCTCAAAAAATGGCGGAGGTGAATGGGAATCGAACCCACCCAGGACCCTTGCGGGCCCCTCGCTGGTTTTGAAGACCAGGGGCACCACCAGGCACCAGTCACCTCCGCGAATTATGCTCCAGTGTAAACGGCGGCCGGCGAAAACTCAAGGCAGCCGCTCATGCTTCCAAGTTTCTGCCGCGGAAACACCTGTAGGGTGGGTCGAGCGCAGCGAGCCCCACCACAACCCGTGAATAACCGATGGTGGGGCTCGCTGCGCTCGACCCACCCTACAATCTTACGGCCTTCCCCAGCAGGCACACTTACGGATTCTTCTTCGTCTCGTTGTAGAACATCATCGCCGGCGAGCCGCCGAAGGCGATCGCCAGCCAGGCCGCCTCGTCGATTTCCTCGGCCGTAAAACCTTCGTCCTGGGCCTTGCGGAGGTGATATTTCAGGCAGGGTCCGCAGCGGGCCAGCACCGCAAGCGCGATGGCCGCCGCCCGCTTCGTCCGCACGCCCAGCCGTCCCGGCGCGTTGGCCGTGGCGAGAAACGCCTGGAATTTCCCCTGCACGTCCTCGCTGCCGGCGGCTGCTTCCGCGTTTTGCGCCTTTTCCGCTTGATGTCCGCTGCCATGCTCACAGCAACTCATGTCATGGGTCTCCTGGGAATGGGGAGGGAAAAAGGTGACAGGCACCATTTGCCGGCACGGCCCGGAGGGTGCTTCGCACAAATGGTGCCTGTCACCTTTTTCCCCTTCGCCGCGGACGAAGATCCGCCCCGTTCCGGCAGCAAGCACGCGGCCGACGACGGCGGCCTCGGCGACGCCTTCGGCGTGCAACCGGCTGACGAAGCCCGCGGCGGCCGGCTCCGGCACCGCGATCAGCAACCCGCCCGAGGTCTGGGCATCGAAGAGGATGTCCAGTAGGGCCGGCGCGGCGCCGTCGGCCGCCGCCAGGGCGTCGCCGGACGATTCCTTGTTTCGCTCAATGGCGCCGGGCAGAACGCCCTGGCCGGCCAACTGCAAGACGCCGGGCAGCAGCGGCACGGCGCCGGCGTCCAACTCGATGTCCACTCGACTGGCCACCGCCATCGCCTTGAGGTGGCCCATGAGTCCGAAGCCGGTCACGTCGGTGCAGGCGTGGGCGTCGAAGTCGGCCATCAACTCGGCGGCGCGGCGGTTCAGGGCGGCCATCGACTGCGCCGCGGCGGCGGTGGCGGCCGGACTGGCCCGGCCGATCTGGCCGGCAAAGACGATGATCCCCGTGCCCAGCGGCTTGGTAAGGACGAGGCGGTCGCGCGGCCGGGCGGCCGCATTGGTGGCGATCCGCCGGGGATCGACCACTCCGGTGACGGCGAAGCCCGCCTTGATCTGGTCGTCCTGGATGCTATGGCCGCCGATGACGGCCACGCCGGCCTCGGCCATCTTGTCCAGCCCGCCGCGAAGAATCTGGCGCAGGATGTCGTCGGGGAGTTTTCGCGCCGGGAAGCCCACCACCGAGAGCGCCGTCAGCGGCCGGCCCCCCATGGCATAGACGTTGCTCAGGGAATTGGCCGCCGCGATCTGGCCGAACAAGTAGGGGTCGTCGACCGGCGGCGAGAAGACGTTGACGGTCTGCACCAGGGCCGTCTCGGCGTCCAACTGGTACACGCCGGCATCGTCGCCGGCCGGCATCCCCACCAGGACCCGCGGGTCGTCCGAGGCGGGCAGCCCGGCGAGGATCCGCTGCAAGCTGGCCTGATCGATTTTCGAGCCGCAGCCGGCCGTCTGGACCAGCTCGGTCAAGCGGACGGGTCCCGTGGGGGGCGCATACTCTTCGCCGGCGCAGGGACAGATGTCCTCGCGGAGGAAGAATTCGCAAGGGCAGGCCGTCTTCGGATCGCAGATGCAATGTCCCAACTGCATCGAGCGTTGCATGACGCGGCGGCGTTTTTCCGGGTCCTTCATGAAGGCGTTCTGGCAAGAAAACAATCGACAACCAATTCATCCTATCGCCAGCCTCACCGCCCGGCAAGGGGATTGCATGGTTTCCCGCGTTCGGTTAACGTAGCGGTAGGGTGGGTCGACGGGCACCGACGCGAAGCGTTGGTCGGCGAGCCCCACCAAGAAATGGCCGAACCGAACGTGGTGGGGCTCGCTGCGCTCGACCCACCCTACAGGTTCTTCCGCAACAGAAACCTCTTCAGACCGAGAGGGATTTGGCGATGCAAAACACGGCAAGAACGGCGCTGGGCAAGGTCGGCTTGGGACTCTCGCTGGTGCCGTGGCTGACGGTCGCGGCCATGATGCTGCTGCACCCGGGGTGACACAATCCGCTCGTGCTCCTTGCAGGAGTGCTCTTTCTCTCCGTTCCTCCCTTGGCCCTGGTGGTCAATCTCGTCGCGGTTGTGCGGAACAGGTCTTGTCCCTACGCGATCAGCGCTTTGGTTATCAGCATCCTTACCTGCGTCCTGGTCGGCCTCTATTTCCTCTTCGCCATTTTCATGACGTCATGCCGATGAAAGCCGTCGTGCGGCCAGCAGGGCGGCGCCCAGCGCGCAGGTGCATTGCGGCTGCGGGGCGATCCGCACCAGGTGGCCCAGGACCTCGGACAAGGCCGCGGCCATCCCGGGCACCAGGGCCACGCCGCCGGTGAACAGGATCGGCTCCGCCAGCGTGCGGCCCGCCATGGCCGCGATCCTCGTGGCGATGGCCGTTTCCACGCCGGTGAGAATGTCCTCGGGCAGCACCCCCGAGGCCAGCAGCCCGACGATCTCGGTCTCGGCGAACACCACGCACATGCTGCTGATGGTGGCCGGGGCGCGGCTTTGCCGCACCAGCGGTTCCAGGGCGTTGAACTTGGCGCCGAGCTGCGTGGCCAGCATCTCCAGGAATCGTCCGCTGCCGGCGGCGCAGCGGTCGTTCATCACGAAGTCGGCCACGGAGCCGTCCTCGTGCAAGCGGACCAGTTTGCTGTCCTGGCCGCCGATGTCGATGATCGTGCGGACCTCCGGCACGCCGTGGCGGACGCCCCAAGCCTGGCAGGTGATCTCCGTCACCGCCGTCTCGGCGGCGGCGACCAGCTTGCGGCCGTAGCCGGTGGCCACCACGGCGCCCACCTCGTCGCGGCGCAGGCCGTGCTCGCCCAGAAGCCGCTCGAGCAGCTCGACGGCCAGCCGGTCATGGTCGATTCCCTGATCGACCACGCCCACGGCCAGCGGCGTCAGCTTCCCGGCGTCCAGCAGCACGATCTTCAACGTGCGCGATCCTGCATCGATGCCTGCGCAAATCATCGCCGCCTCTGCTCCTTGACGGTTTCCACGAGGGCTTCCAGACGGGTCCGCAGCGTCGGCTCCAGGGCGTCGGTGATGGGCGGGACTTCCATCTCCATCACGGGAAGGCCGCATTGCCGGCGGACGATGTCGCCGATCAGGGCGCCTTCCAAGCCGCAATGGCTGGCGCCGGGGATGCGCGAGATGACCACCGCCTCGGCGCCGAACCGCCCCAGGTCGTGCAGATCCGCCCGGCGCGATCGGCCGGCGAGCCGACCATCGGATCGGCCAGCGCCATCCGCGCCAAGGCTTCCATGGGCGGAATGTCCGCGGGGATGGGGTCCAGGGCGTGGCAGAAGAGATACTCGCTGCCGCAGACCCGGCCGCCGGCGTCCTCCAGCAGGTTCATCACCCGCAGGTCGGCCACCGGGTTGACCCAGAACACCCGCACCGCCGAGCGATCCAGCACGCCGTCGCCGCGGTCCACCCGGGCGTGTACTTCGGCCAGCAGCTCTTCCAGCACGGCCGCGGTTTCCGCTTGATCGGAGCAGAAATGAATGGCCAGCATTTCCGCAATGAGCATTTCCAGCGCCGGCAGGGGGCAGCGGGCGGAAGTGTAGGCCAGGCGGCGCAGCTCGGCCAGCAGCGACCGCACGCGGTTGGCCCGCGCGATGCCGGCGGCCAGCCGGGCGGGGTCCAGCGTCTGCGCGCACAGCGACTCCAGCGCCTGCCGCACGCGATCCAACTCGCCCTGCACCATCGCGACGAGGCTCTGCGGGGCCGCGAAGCCGCCGGGCAGCTCCACGGCCGGCTCCCCCGGCTCCGGATGGCGGCGCTGGGCATCTCCCACCAGAAGATGTCGAATCCCAACGATGCCAGCCGCTGGGCGATGGCGGCCACGTCGTCGCAGGTCGCCCCGACGCTGCACGTGGTCAGATCGGGCAGGGGAAAATGGGCCCGGCCGACATAGGCGCCCAGCATCGCCCGCACCGGGCAAAACGACTGGTCGATGCCCAATTGGTCGGCCAGCGCCAGCACGGTGGTCTGCCCTGCCATGACGCAAGGCAGCCACCAGGCGCCGTCGGCGTAGAAGGTTACCACGTCGTCCAGGGCGTAGGCCATCACCGGGACCGTGCCCAGGTCCTTCATGGCGGCGACGAGCCATTTGCCTGCCGCCCGGGCTTGGTGCAGCCGATCCTCTTCGGAGAGGAGGAAGTTCCACAGTCGCAGCGCGGCGGGGGAATTATCCATGCGGAGCCTGAGCAGTCGCACGTCGCCGCGCTCGACATGGCGGCGGAGCGGCCCGCCGTAGGCCGGCTCCCAGAGCCCGCCGGCCTTCAACGACGCATAGCGCCGATCCCAGTCGTCGAGGGTGATGTGCCCGGCGGGCTCGTTCATCGCAGCGTTTCCAGGAAGGCTTCCAGGCGGCCGATGTCGCGTGAAGACTGCGACGGGCCGCCGGCGGCAAACTGGGGCAGTCCGCAGGCCGGGTCGTCGCCGACGGCGTCCCATTCCAACACCGGCACGGCACTCTCCTGCCGCAGCCGCGGCAACTCGGCATGCCAGAGATCGCACCAAAGATAGCGGCGCACCAGCAGCCCGCGCACCCCGCGCCGGGCGACCTCCTGCCGCAGCCAGACGTAGAGCAGGTCGTTGGGGCGGCGGAAGACGTTGGGGATGGCGTCGAAGTAGGCGTGGGCGAGTTCCGCCAGCGGATCGACTTGCATCCGCCGGACGTCCGGTGACGCCGGCAGCGTCCGCTCGCCCGATTCGCTGCCGTCCAGCACGACGCATCCGCCGGCGTCTTCGATCAGTTCCAGCAAGCGGTGATCGCTCGGCGGCAGCGGCCCGCCCAGCAGCGCCAAGGGAATCGAGCCATTGCGCGGCGCGGTGGCATGGCGGCGCTGAGCGCTGTCGGCGCGGTCCCGGGCAAATCGCCGCGCACGCCGGCGACGGCCTCGGCAAACTCGCAGGCCGTCATTTCCTTGCGGCGGCGGCGCAGCTCGGCGCGGGCTTGCTCGTAGCGGATCATTACTGCACGCAGGCCCTCCGCCGCGGGCGGCGTGCCGCCGCAGCGGACGAGAAACCGCCCCAGCCGCCGCAGCTCCTCGCCATAGAACCCGCGGGCCGCCGCGGTTTGCCAGGTCCTCGGCACGTGCATGAGGAAGATCGGGAACTTGCCCAGCGCTTCCAAGGCCGCGGCCGCGTAGCGCATCTGGTCGCAGGTCGTGGTGAGCACTAGCGCCGCCACGGACAATCCCTGGCAGGCGGCGTCCAGCAGGGCGGCGGCCACCGGGCAGACGCCCCGCCGGGTGGCGGCGGCCGACTCGCCGCCGGCCGTTTGCGGCCGCAGCCACTGCGGCCGCAGGCCGTGCGCGGCGATCCACTCCGGGGGCACGAACGGCTGGCAGTAGGCGATCAGGTCCATGACTTCCCGCACGTTTGCCCCGAGTGCTTGCCGCGGACCGTCTCGAAGAGCGCCTCGACGCGGACGGCGATGCGAACGGAATCGGAAGGGGAATAGTCGGTCTCGATCCGCAGGTACGGCAGGCCGAACTCCTCTTCGGCCAGGCGCCGCACCCGGTGCGATTCGATGTCGTACGTCAGGCAGGCCTGCCAGATCAACTCGACGATGCATTCCGGGCGATACTCGCGGACCAGGCGGCGGAGCGTCTCCAGGCGGCGCTCGTTGGGTGTCATCACGGAGCAGGGGAGATGGAAGTATTTCTCCGCCAGGGCGCGCAGCGGGTCGGGGGCCGCCGGGTCCACGTCTTCCAGGATCGGCTTCAGCCCGGTGCAGTTTTCCATGGCGACGACGCGGCCGCCGTGGCTCTCGACGAGTTCCAGCACCCGCTCCGCTCCGGAGACCATCGGCACGCCGGTCATCAGCACGCGGACCGGGGCCACGGCCTGCGGCGCAACGGGCCGGCCGCGATAGAGGGCAATCGCCTTCTCGTACTGGTCGAGGTCCTCGGCAATGCCGGAGATGCTGCTCTTCAGCGCGAGCAGTTGCAAGCCCGTCAGCGGCGGAACGTCGGCCTGCATCAGCGCGGCCAGTTCGCGGCGCAACGCCCGCTCGCGATTCATCACCGCAATGGCCTGGCGGAGTTTGCAATCGGTGATCGCGGTCCCGAAGCGATCCTGAAGGAAGTCGCGGAACTTCCTCAGCTCGATGTACCAATGCTCGGCGGCGTCGGGGTCGGCGGACTTCTGCGGCAGTTCGAGGACATAGACCGGCCGCGACTGGCCCATCAGCTCGTACATCTTCTTCTTGCCGTCGCAGGTCGTCTCGCCCACGACCAGGTCGGCCATTTCCAGGAAGGGATTGGTTCCGAGGACGTGGTAGCCGAAGGTCGATTTGATCAGCGGGCAGAGGTTGGCGGGCAGATGCTCTTCGGCGGCGGGGATGGTCTTGGCCGAGCCGCCGCAGAGGCAGACCGGCACGCCCCCGGCCGCCATAATCAGCTCCCGCGGCGTGAACTCGCAGAGGATGCCCACCACGGGCCTGCCGGCGGACTTGGCCGCGCTGGCGTATTGATGGCAGCGGTTCAACATGCCGGCGAACCATTGCAGCGGGTCTGCGGCGGGGGCCGCTGCCGATTTCGCCGCGTCTTGCCGATTGCAGCAACATTCGTCCATAGTGGCAACTCGCTCTGGTTCGAGCCCCAAGCACTGGCGAAGCCAGTGGCACCCTGCAGTCGGCGGCCCGTCCCTCCTTTATACTCCAACCACGCGGAAACGTCCACACCGCGGGGGGCGTAAAGCCGGCGCCGATTGTGGAGCCGGACCAGGGATTGTACAATAGTTATTCTGAGGAGTCATGTCGTATGGGCCCGTCACAACACAACTTGTTGCGATCCATTCCGTCGGTCGACGTTCTCTTGCAGGCGGTCGGGTCGCAGTGGTGCGCCTCGGGCGTGCCGCGGGCGGTCGTCGTCGAGGCGCTCCGCGCCGCCACCGCCGCCGCCCGGCAGTCGTTGCAGTCGGAGCACGCCCCGAGCCTGGACGCCGACGCCCTGCGCGAGCTGATCCTGGCCGACGCCCAAGGCCGCGTCCACGCCGCGCTGGGGCCGCATTACCGCAAGGCGATCAATGCCACGGGAATCATCCTCCACACCGGGCTGGGCCGGGCGGTGCTGCCGGCGCGGGCCCTGCGGCAGATCAATGAGGAGCTGTCGGGCTACTCCGTCTTGCAGATCGACGCGGCTAGCGGAGCACGGTCGCGGCGCGACGGCCGGATCGAAGAACTCCTGCGGCAACTGACCGGCGCCGAGGCGGCCACGGTGGTGAACAACAACGCCGCCGCCACCGCCATCGTGCTCAATACCGTGGCCGCCGGCAAGGAGGTGATCGTCTCCCGGGGGCAACTGGTCGAGATCGGCGGTTCCTTCCGGCTCCCCGACGTGATGGCCGCCGCCGGCGCGCGGATGATTGAGGTGGGAACGACCAACAAGACGCACCTCCGCGATTACCAGGAGGCGGTCACGGCCGACACGGCCGCCATCCTGCGCGTGCACCCGAGCAACTACAAGATCGTGGGCTTTACCGCCGAGGTGCCGCTGGAGGAACTCGTCGGTCTGGGCCGGGCCCGGGGGTTGACGGTCGTCGACGACGTCGGCGCCGGCGCCTTGATCGACTTTTCCCGCTTCGGCTTCGAGAAGGAGCCGACGCTTCGGGAGTCGGTGGCCGCCGGGGCCGACCTGGTGACCTCGAGCGCCGACAAAATGATCGGCGGCCCGCAGGGCGGGATCATTCTGGGCAAGGCGTCCTGGATCGAGGCGGTCCGCAAGAACCCGCTGGCGCGGATCGTCCGCGTCGACAAGCTCGCCCTGGCCGCGCTGGAGGCCACGCTGGCGTTGTTTCTCGATGAAGCCTGGGCGCTGGACGAAGTGCCGACGCTGCGGATGCTGTGCCGCGATTTGTTCGACATCGGGGCCCAGGCCGAGCGGATCGCCGCCGCCATCGTCGCCGCGTCGCCGCAGGCGGCCGCCGCGGTCGTCGAGGGGTTCTCGCAGATTGGAAGCGGTTCGCTGCCCGGGCAGGACCTGCCCACGCGGCTGGTGGCGGTGACGGCCCGCGGGCTGGAAGCCCACGAGATTGCCGCCCGCTTGCGGCGTCATGCCCCGCCGGTCTTCGCCCGCGTGCACCAGGGCCAGGTGCTGGCGGATCCCCGCACGTTGTTGGAGGGCGATGAGGCGACGCTGGTGGCTGCCTTTTGCGCCGCCTTGCACGAGGAACGGACGGACCGCCGATGCTGAACATCACCCTGGGCACGGCCGGGCACATCGACCACGGCAAGACCGCGCTCGTGAAGTCGCTGACCGGCTGCGAGACCGACCGCCTGAAGGAGGAGAAAGAGCGGGGAATGTCGATCGACCTGGGCTATGCGCCCTGCCGCATCGCCGAGTTGGAAGTCGGCATCGTGGACGTGCCCGGCCACGAGGACTTCATCAAGACCATGGTCGCCGGGGCCTGCGGCATGGACGGGGTGATCCTCGTGGTGGCCGCCGACGACGGCATCATGCCGCAGACGTTGGAGCACCTCGACATCCTCACCCTGCTGGGACTTCGCCAGGGGGTGGTGGCGTTGACGAAGATCGACCGGGTCGACGCGGAGCGGATGGAGCGGGTGCAGGCCGACCTGGCCGGCCTGCTGCGCGGCACGTTTCTCGACGGCGCGCCCATCGTGCCCTTGTCGAACGTGACCGGGGAGGGGTTCGACCCGTTCCTGGAGGCGCTGCAAGCCCTGGTGCGGGCCACGCGGCCCAAGCGGACCGACGGCGTCTTCCGGCTGCCGCTGGATCGGGCATTCTCGGCCAAGGGCTTCGGCACCGTGGTGGCCGGCATCCCCATTGCCGGGGCCGCGCGCCTCGGCGACGAGGTCGTCCTGCTGCCGCAGGACATCACCAGCCGCATCAAGCGCATCGAGGTCTATGGCCAGACGAGCGACGCCGTCCTGGCCGGCCAGTGCGCGGCGGTGAACCTGGGACATTGCGACGCCAAGGAAATCAGCCGCGGCGACGTGCTCACGCTGCCCGGCTATTTCCAGCCGCAGGAGTTCTTCCTCTGCCGCTTGCGGTTGCTGCCCCGCGAAAAACTCCTGCTGCGAAATGGCGCCCAAGTGAAATTCCATACCGGCGCCCTGGAAGTCAACGCGGCCTGTTATCTTCTGGAGGCGGGCGAAGTGCGCGGCGGCGGCGAGTGTTTTGCGCAACTCCGCACCAAGCGGCCGATTGTGGCCGGTCCCGGCGACCCCTTCATCCTCCGCACTTTCGCTCCGGTCCAGACCATCGGCGGCGGCACGATCCTCGAGGCGGGCGATCGCCGCTTGAAACGCACGCGGCCGGGCGCACTGGAAGACCTGCAGCAGCGCGCCGCGGCCGTCGGCGACGACGCCCGACTGGCCGACTACGTCCTGCGCACGGCCCCGGAGATGGCCGTGGCCGAGGCCGAGTTGGCCCGCCGCACCAAGGTCCTCCGCCCCCGGCTCAAGGAGATCCTCGGCCGGCTGATCGCCGAGAAGGAGCTGCTCTCGCTGGGCGCGGGGCTCTATTTGCACCGCGCGACGGCCGCCGAGGCCGGCAACCGCCTGCTGGGCCATCTGGCCGCGTATCACCGCGACGCCCCGGAAAGCCCGGGCATGACCCTGGAGCAACTCCGCCTGGCGTTTCCCTGGCAGAAGCCGGTGCTGGAGGCGGTGGTGGCCTGGCTGACGGACGCCGGCCGCGTGGCGGAGCAGAACGGGCGGCTGGCACTGGCCGAACATCGCCCCAGGGTCCGCGACCAGGACGCGCCCCATCTGGAAGCGGTGGAGCGGATTTTCCAGGGGCAGTTGTTCCATCCGCCCAGCGCGGCCGAGTTGGCCGAGAAGACGGGCCTCGCGCCGGCGACGGTCGAGCGGCTGCTGCGGATCTTGCAAGAGCACCAACGGCTGGCGCCGGTGGGCGAGGGGTTGCTCTTTCACCAGGATGCCATCCAGGCGGCGCGGCGGCTGCTGGTGGAGCACATCCGCAAGGAGGGGCGGCTGGAGAGCGTGGACTTCAAGTACCTGTTGGAGACGACGCGGAAGTTCGCGCTGCCGCTGTTGGATTACTTCGACCGCACGGGCCTGCTGCGCCGGGCCGGCAACACGCGGTTTCTGAAGACGCCGCCGCCGTGAGGGCCCAAAAGGGCAGCCGGGTGGCGCAAGGGGGACAGTCCCGTTTTCGTCGAACGAAAATTGGGACAGTCCCCAGCTTCTGAAGACGCCGCCGCCCAATCAGGACAGGTAGCCCACCGTCTCCAACATGGCGGTGATCGGCGCGCAGCGTTCGCCGTCGTGGTAATAGGCCCGGTCGCCTCCGCGCCGCCCGGCGGCATCGAGGGCCGCTTCCGCGCGTTTCAGCAGCCCGATGGTGTCGTCGCTCTCCGTGACCTGCGCGACGGCGACGCTGAGCGTGAGTTTCGGCTGCTCGGGGGTGGAAGCGTGGCTCTGGCCGAACTCCGCCCGAAAGCGCTCGGCAATCTGGATGGCCTCGGCAAGCGGGGCCGAGGGCAGCAGCAACGCGAAGCAGCCGGGAGCGTACTGGCCCAAGAGATCCATGTCGCGGCTGCTGCCGGCAAGGAATCTGGCCACGGTCGACATGGAACCGTCGCGGCGCTCGTCCGATCGCGGCTGTCCGTCCTGGCCGTACTGGTTCACCTCGACCAGCAGGATCGAGAAGGTGGGGCCGCCGCGCTTCCACTCGGCCATGCGGTTTCGCACCTGCTGACAGAAGATGGTCCGGGTGGGCAGGTCGGCGATGGCGAGACTGTCGGCCACTGCGGCCGGGTCCCACCAGTTGGTCGGGACGGTGTTTTCGCGGGGCGCGGCGGCGGCAGCCTGTTGGCCGGCGCACGGTTCCTGGCCGGCGCCGTCGGCGTTGTCGGCGTCCTGCTTGGGCGCCGGCTCGGTGGCCGGCTGGGGATCGGTCGCCGGCGGCGCGGGTTCCGCGTCGGATGCGGCCGGTTGAGCGGACTGGCTGTCGTGCCACCAGACGCAGTTGCGGCCGTTGGCCTTGGCGGCGTACAGGGCCTTGTCCGTGCGGAGGACGAGGGAGGTCTCATTGTCATTGGCCGACGCCTCGGCCACGCCGAAGCTGAGGGTGACGCGAAGGCCGTCCCCGCGGTGGCGGAAGTGGGCCGTTTCGACGGCCTCGCGGGCCCGCAGGGCCGCCTCGCAGGCGTCCGCCGCACTGGTTCCCGGCAGAATGATGGCGAACTCTTCGCCGCCGTAGCGGGCGACGAGATCCATTTCCCGCATCGTGCGGCGCAGCACCTTGGCCACGCCCCGCAGCACTTCATCTCCCGCCTGATGCCCGTAGATGTCGTTGACCTTCTTGAAGCGGTCGATGTCGGCCATGATCAAGGAGAAGGCGCGGCCATGACGCCGGAGTTCGGCCAATCGCCTGTTCAGCTCGTCGTCGAAGGCGCGGCGATTGGCCAGCAAGGTGAGGCAATCGGTGCGGGCCTCGACGGCGGTGGTTTGAATCTGTTCGGCCTGCTGGCGGAGCTTGTTCTCGGTCGAGGAAAGCCGCTCCTGGATCTGCTGATTGGCCTCGATCAGTTTTGACACCACGTCGACGATCGAGGCCGGCTCGTGACCGCCGCTGGCCGTCAGCTTGCCGCTGATCTCTTCCACCTGATCGGTGTGTTGCTCAACGTCGATGGCCACGCGCGCGGCCAAGTCGCGCAAGCGAACGAGAACTTCGCCGGCATGGCGGGACTTCGCGCCGGCCTCGAGGCGGTCGTTGCGATGGTAGCGCGACCAACACAGCCACCAGCCGCCTGCCCCACCCAGCAGGGCCGAGAGCACGCCGAAAACCAGATCGATCACAAACACGGTCATGAAAGTACCCCGGTAAATGTCCCTTGAAACCCCACGCCAGGCAATGTGCGCCCAATAAGTATCGAATAGCGTGCAGATTTCCGGGGGTCAAGCTGAATCTCTTGGCGTAGCCGCACCCATCCGCGGAGGTGCCATCATAGGCAGTACGGCCGGAGCATTCTGTTGAGCGGCGACCCGTGTAATCTACGGTGAATCATCCCGGGCTAGCCGTGCGGTTTGCCGGCGGCCTCGGCGCGCGGGCCGTGTAGGTCGTGTGCAGCAGGTCGTGTGATTTCTCGCCCAGAGGCTTGCCGAGGAACTCGGCGTAAAGCTGCACGACGGCGGGATTCTGGTGCGATTTGCGCAACTGCTTGCCCTCGTCTTCCTTGTAAATCGCGGCCAGCCGGGCCTGGCGAACGTGGTTGTCGGTGAAACGCGGCTGGCCGCCGCCGCCGATGCAGCCGCCCGGGCAAGTCATCACCTCGATGAAGTGCAACTGCTTCGCGCCTGCGCGGACGGCTTCGATGAGGCGGCGGGCATTGCCCAGTCCATGGGCCACGGCCACGTTGAGCGTGACGCCCTCGAGGAACTTCCAGTCGTCCAGCGCACCGCTGATCGTCAGCGAGGCCTCCTTGACGCCCTGCAGGCCGGCGATGGGGGCGACGTGCAGATTGGCGGCGGGCAACTCGGCGCCGGTGACGATTTCGTAAACCGTCCGCAAGGCGGCCTCGCAGACGCCGCCGGTATTGGCGAAAATGTCGGCCGCCCCGGTGGAGAGCCCCAGCGGGGCGTCCATTTCCTCGTCGGGAAGCTTGTCGAACTCGATGCCCGCCACGCGGATCATGCGGCCGAGTTCCCGGGTGGTAAGCACGACGTCCACGTCGCGGCCGCCGCTGGCGTCCATTTCCGGCCGCTGGCACTCGAACTTCTTGGCCGTGCAGGGCATGACCGAAACCACGACGATCTCTTCCGGCCGCTTCCCCAGCTTCTCGGCATAGTAGGTCTTGGCGATGGCGCCGAACATCTGCTGCGGAGACTTGCAGGTGGAGAGGTTGGGCGCCAACTCGGGATGAAACAACTCGACGAAGTTGATCCAGCCGGGCGAACAACTGGTGAACATCGGCAAGGCCGCCGGCTTTCCCTCCGCCAGCGCGGCCTTCAAGCGGGCCAGCAGCTCGCTGCCTTCTTCCAGGATCGTCAGGTCGGCGGCGAAGTTCGTATCGAACACGGCGTCGAACCCCAGGCGCCTCAGGGCCGCGACCATCTTTCCCGTCACCAGCGTGCCGGGCGGGTAGCCGAAACACTCGCCCAGCGCGGCGCGGACCGCGGGGGCGGTTTGCACGACGACGTGCTTGCCCGGCGTGTCGATGGCCTCCCACACTTCCTCGATCTGGTCTTTTTCGGTGATGGCTCCCACCGGGCAGACGGCGGCGCATTGGCCGCATTGCACGCAGGCCACGGTGGCGAGGTTGCGGTTGAAGGCGGGGGCGACCACGGTCTCGAAGCCGCGGTTTTGCGGCGACAGCGCGCCGACGCCCTGCATCTCGACGCAGACGCTGACGCAGCGGCGGCACTTGATGCACTTGCCGGCGTCGCGCACCAGGGCGGGCGTCGAGGCGTCGATGCGCTTGCGGGTCTTTTCGCCGTCGTAGCCGACTTGCCGGATGCCCAACTCCGCCGAGAGGGCCTTGAGCTCGCAATCCTCGTTGCGGTCGCAGGTCTGGCACTCGCCGTTGTGCTCGGAGAGGAGCAATTCGACCACGGTGCGGCGGGCAGTGCGCACGCGCCGGCTGTTGGTCCGCACCTTCATGCCCTGGACGGCCGGCGTGGAACACGACGCGGCCAGGTTCCGCGCCCCCTCGACCTCGACCACGCACACGCGGCAGGCGCCGATGGCCTGCAATCCCTCCACGTAGCAGAGGGTGGGAACGTGGATGCCCGCCTCTTTCGTGGCCTCCAGGATGGTGGCTCCCTCGGGCACTTCCACGGGAATGTTGTCGATGGTCAGCCGGATCATGGGGTGGATTCCTAGGAGGTGGCTTCCTTGTGGTGGTTGGCGCCGTTGGCCGCCGTGCACTGCCTGCCGTAGTCGCAGCGCAGGCAGCGGCCGGCCTGCCGGACGGCCACCGCTTCGGTCCAGGGCAATTCGACTTCCTCGAAGTTGTATTGCCGCCGTTCGACCGGGATCAGGTTGGGTTTCTCCCGCGGCGCGTCGGAAGGATCGGCGTCGGGATCGAAGGCGGTATCCACCTCCTTGGTCTCTCGCCAGAAGGCATGATTGGCGCCGGTCAGGTAAAGGTCGATGCCCATGGCGGCGCGTTCGCCGGCCGCCACGGCCTCGACGACCGAGGCGGGGCCGCTGACGGCGTCGCCGCCGGCGAAAATCCATTTCTCCGACGTCTGCCCGCTGGCCCGCTCGACCTGGAGGAAAGCGTCGTTGCGGGTTTCCAGGACGGATTCGCCGAGGATGGGCTTGAGGTCGAGCGATTGGCCGATGGCCGCCAGGACGTGGTCGGCGGGGATGACGAAGGCGTCGCCGCGTTCCTCGGGCCGGCGGCGGCCGCTGCGATCGAATGCCCCCAGTCGCATGGGGACGCACTTGATGCCGGCCACGCGCCGCCGTTCGGCGACGATTTGCACCGGGGCCGTCAGCAGCCGCAGCACGATGCCTTCGCGTTCCGCTTCTTCCACTTCCTCTTCATAGGCCGGCATCGCTTCACGACTGCGGCGATAGACCACGGTGACCCGTTCTGCGCCGAGCCGCCGGGCGGTGCGGGCGGCGTCGATGGCCGAGTTCCCGCCGCCGATGACCACGACCTCCTTGCCCACCGCCACCGATCCGCGCTGGTTGTAGGTGCGGAGGAAGGAGAGGGCGTCGTCGATCCCCTGGGCGTCTTCGCCGGGCATTCCCAGCTTGACGCCCTGCGGGGCGCCGACGCCGAGAAAGACGGCGTCATAGCCCTCGGCGCGCAGGACCTTGAGCGTGAAATCCTCGCCCAGCCAGACGTTGGTGAACAATTCCACGCCCATGTTTTCGATCATGCGGGTTTCGCGGGCGACGATTTCGCGGGGCAGGCGATAGGCGGGAATGGCCTGCACCAGCATGCCTCCGGGCCGCGCCGTGCCCTCGAACACCTTGGGCCGATAACCCAGGCGGGCCAGGAAATAGGCGCAGGACAAGCCCGCCGGACCGGCGCCGACCACCGCGATCTTGCGACGCGCGTTGCGCTCGTCTTCGCGCACCTCGGGCAGTTGGAAGGTCACTTCCTGGTCGGCCATGAAGCGCTTCACGCCGCGGATGGCCACCGGGGCGTCGATGGTGGCGCGGCGGCACTTGTCCTCGCAATTGTGGAAGCACACCCGCGGCAGACGGCCGCGAAGGGGTTGCGATCGCGGTGCAGCCGCAGCGCCTCGGCGCAGCGCTTCTCGGCCACCAGGGACACGAAGCCGGGGATATCGACGTTGGCGGGGCAGGCGCTGGAGCAGGGGGCCGAGACCAGGGCCGAGCACACGCCCGCCCGGCAGTGCTTGTCGCGGATGTGCTCGATGTACTCCTGGCCGAAATGGCGGATCGTCGAGAGCACGGGGTTGGAGGCCGTTTGCCCCAGGCCGCAGAGCGAGGAGTCCTTGATGAATTCGCCCAGGTCGATGAGCCGTTCCACGTCGTCTTCCTGGCCGCGCCCTTCGCAGATGCGGTTGAGGATCTCCAACATGCGTTTCGTGCCCACGCGGCAGGGGACGCATTTGCCGCACGATTCTTCCTGGACGAATTCGAGGAAGTATCGCGCCACGTCGACCATGCAGCTATCCTCGTCCATGACGATCAGGCCGCCGGAGCCGATGATGGCCCCCAGTTCCGAGAGCGATTCGTAGTCCAGCGGCACGTTGAGATGCTGCTTGGGGATGCAGCCGCCGGAGGGACCGCCGATCTGGGCGGCCTTGAAGCGCTTGCCGTTGGGAATGCCGCCGCCGATGTCATAGATCAAGTCGCCCAGCGACATGCCGATGGGCACTTCCACCAACCCGGCGTTCTGAATGGCGCCGGCCAGGGCGAAGACCTTGGTGCCTCGGCTCTTGGGCGTGCCGAACGAGGCGTACCAGCGGCCGCCGCCGAGGAGGATGGCGGGCACGTTGCCGTAGGTTTCCACGTTATTGAGCACCGTGGGCTTGCCCCAGAGGCCGCGTTGGGCGGGGAAGGGGGGGCGCGGGCGGGGTTCGCCGCGATTGCCTTCGATCGAGGTCAGCAGGGCCGTCTCTTCGCCGCACACGAAGGCCCCCGATCCCATGCGGATTTCCAGGTCGAAATCGAACCCGGTGCCGAGGATATTCTTGCCCAGCAGGCCGCACTCGCGGCATTGCCCGATGGCGACCTTGAGCCGCTCGACGGCCAGCGGGTATTCCGCCCGCACGTAGATGTAGCCCATGGCCGCCCCGACGGTGTGCGCCGCGACGGCCATCCCCTCGATGACGCTGTGGGGATCGCCTTCCAGGAGGCTGCGGTCCATGAACGCCCCGGGATCGCCTTCGTCGGCGTTGCAGACCACGAACTTTTGCTCGTTCTGGGCGTCGCGGGTGAATTTCCACTTCCGCCAGGTAGGGAAGCCCGCCCCGCCACGGCCCCGCAACCCGGACATCTTGATGATCTCGATGGTCGCGTCGGGATTGTTTGCCGCCAGCACGTTGGCCAGCGCCTGGTAGCCGTCGCGGGCGATGTAATCTTCAATCCGCTGGGGATCGACGATGCCGCAGTTGCGGAGCACGATTTTCTGTTGCTTGCGGAAGAAGTCGATGTCGCCGGCGGAGGCAACGTCGCGGCCGTCGGACCGTTTGTGCGTCAGGCGCGCGACCACGCGCCCCTTCACGAGGTGCTCGGAGACGATCTCCTTGCAATCCGGGGGCTTGAGGTTCCCGTAGAAGGCGTTGTCGATCATCATCGCCGGTCCGCTCGAACAGGGGCCGAGGCAGCCGGTGCCGACGACGGAGACTTTGTCTTGCAGCTTGTGCTCGCAAAGTTCCTTCTCGATGGCCGCCTTGATGGACAACGAGCCGGAGGCGATGCAGCTTGCCCCCATGCAGAGGCGAATCTGCTTGTGTCCGGCGGCCTCCGCCGCGGTCTGTGCGGTGCAGGGCGTAGCGCAAGGCGGTGAGGTCCTGGATGGTGGCGATGACCTGCCTCATGCGTCGTCTCCATTGCCCGCGGCAGGCTGTTGGTCGCGGTACCGGTCGAGTATCTTCCTGAGCCGCGCCGGTTTCACCCGTTGGTGAACGTCATTGTCGATCATGATTACGGGGGCCATGCCGCAGGCGCCGAAGCAGCGGCCCACGTCCAGGGAGAAGAAGCGGTCGGAAGTGGTCTCGCCGACTTCGATCCCCAGCGTGTTTTTCAAGGCGGCCAGCGTCTCCTTGCCGCCCCGCACGTAGCAGGCCGTGCCCAGGCACGCCCGCACCAGGTGCTCGCCGCGCGGCACGGTGGTGAAAAACGAATAGAAGCTGACCACGCCGGCCACGACGCTGTAGGGCTTGTTCAAGCCGAGGCTGATTCTCTTCAACACCGCTTCAGGCAGGTAGCCGAACATGGCCTGGGCGATCTGCAGCACCGGAATCAAGCCCCCCGGCGTCGTCCGGTACTCTGCGAGCACCTCGTCGAGCCGCTCGAGCAGTTCCGCCTCCGAAGCCTTGGGGCACTGGCAGACCTTCGTTTCTACGTCCGTCATTTTCTTAAGGACCCTCGAACAGGGGCGATGGCCAAGCCGGGAAGTGCATCGCATCCCGTAGAGATGCGCCCGGACTTGGAGGCCAGAGCGACCAACCCCTGGCGGGGCCTCTGGCGCTCCGTTGCCAGCATGTGAAACTTCCTTGAGCACCCCCGGGGGCGCGGCAAGGAAGCCCACGCCTTCAAAAATACCACTTTTCCCGAAGCAGTGCAAGCGCCGGCAACGGACGTTTGCCACCTTCGCCGAGCGGCACGCACCTGCGCGCGGGAGAGAAGAGGGTGCGTTTATTCTGAGAACGTGCCTTGAGAATTTCCCCTCTCCCTTTGGGAGAGGGGCAGGGGGTGAGGGCGGCAGCGCCGAAGTCGCCAGGAGTGGACTAACGGGCCACTCGCCCTCACCCTACCCTCTCCCAAAGGGAGAGGGGACGAATCTGTAGAAAAGCCTTGTGCCACTGCCAACCTGTTCAGCAGTGCAGATAGCACGGTCGGACAGGCCGGGCACCGGGCGCAGCCTGATCGTGGCACCCTCGGGCTTCCTTCAGCCTCCACGAAAATCTGGCCGCCGGTTGCGACACTTTTGTCGCGCGGGCGGTCTGCGAAGAATCGGATTTCCGTGTCCTCGGCCACGGGTTTCCGCGAATTGCACCAACGGAGGGGATCGAGCGCCTGCCGCCACCGCATCTGCAAACCGCGCGGTGACAGCGGGTTGCAGCGATTCGCCCATGCCTGTATCCTTATGGCACGCTTGTTGCTCTAGACGCAGGGGCCGCACGGGGGGCCGAGTGCCCCGAGTTTTCGAGACGGCGAAAGGCTTGCTGGAGGATGACGATGGAATTGACACAAGGCCCGCGAGGCGTCGACGTGCTCGAACAGATCGGCAAAGGCGGCGACGCCAAGTCGCCGCTGGGCTGCATGCAGTGCGGACTGTGTGCGGCGAGTTGCCCCTTGGGCGAGTTCATGGAGTTTCCCCCGCGGAAGCTGATCCTGCAAATCAACGCGGGCAACCTGGACAAGGTCTTGGCCAGCCCGTCGCTGTGGATGTGCATCGGCTGCTACCTCTGCTCGCACCGCTGCCCCCGCGATATCGAGTTGACCGACGGTCTTTGGCCGGCGTTGCGCGACCGGGCCATGCAGCAGGGAATCCAGCCCCCCGCCGAGTTGCAGGAGACCTTCCAAAATATCTTCAAGTACGGCAACGCCCTGGGCAAGTCGCCGCGACAGCGCCTCGACTGGGCCAAGGACCTGGAAGTCCGCGTCCTGGACCTTTCCAAGGAACGGCGGCCGGTCGAGGTCCTGTGGCTGGTGGGCTGCTACCCCTCGTACTATCCCCGCAATCACGTGGTCACCCGGGCCTTCGCCCGCATCCTCACCGAGTTGGGCGTGACCTGGGGCGTCTTGGGCGCCAAGGAGCGGGCCCTGGGCGAATGCGACCGGATGTTCGGCGAGGAGGGCCTCTTCGAGACGCTCGTCGAGCAGAACCACAAGCTGCTGGGCGGCTTCGAATTCGACAAGATCGTCGTCACCGACCCGCACGCCTTCCGCGCCTTGAAGACTTTCTACCCCCGTTTCGGCGCCTGGTATCCCGTGGAGCACTACGCCACGTTCCTCGCCGAGCGGTTGGAGCAGCTCAAGCCGCTGATCGTCCGCCCCGGCGAGGCCACGGTCACGTACCACGACAACTGCTGCCTGGGGCGGCGCTATGGGTGCTACGAGCCGCCGCGGGCGCTGCTGCAACTGATTCCGGGGCTGAAACTGGTGGAAATGTCCCGCCAGCGCGACAACGCCTTGTGCTGCGGCGGCGGCGGAGGCGGCATGTGGCTGGACGGCCATATTGTCGCCCAGGGCGGCCGCCGCTTGTCCGACGAGCGGATCCGCCAGGCGGCCGACACCGGCGCCGACACCCTGGCCGTCTCCTGTCCCTACGAGCTTTCTCGCTTCGAGGACGCCGCGAAAGTCGGGGGCCTCGAGGGCAAGCTGAAGGTCCGCGACATCATCGAACTCTTGGCTGAATCCATGGACTTGGGAGAAAGGAGCGTCTGATGAATATCACGGTGGTGCTGCGTCAGGTCCCCGACCTGATCGAACCCCTGGAGATCGCCGCCTCGGCGACGGAACTCGACCTGAGCACCGCGTCCTTCGTTCTCAACGAGTCGGACGACCACGCCCTGGAGCAGGCGCTGTTGCTGAAGGAAGCCGGCGGCGGCGCCGTCACCGTGGTGGCGCTGGACTTCGGCAACGTCGACAACACGCTCTTTACCGCGGCCGCCAAGGGCGCCGACCGGATCATCAAGATCACCGCCGATTCTGACGGGCCGGCGCCGCTGCGGGCGGCGGCCGCCATGTATGCCCAGGCCATCAAGCCCTTGCAGGCCGAGTTGGTGCTGGTCGGCGTCCAGGCGCACGACGAGCTGGCCGGCGTGCTGCCGCCGCTGCTGGCCCAGGCCCTGGGCCTGCCCTACGTGGGCGTGATCCGGGGCGTGAAAGCCGCGGGGCCCGGGGCCGCCACCGTCTGGAAGGAATTTCCCGGCGCCGTCATGGCGCGGATGAACGTGAAGTTGCCCGCCCTGCTGGGAATCCTCGGGGCCGAGCAGCCGCCGCGCTACGTGCCGGTCAGCCGCATCCGCGCGGCGATGAAGTCGACGCAGTTTGAAGAGCAGTCGGCCACGGCGCCCGGCGACGAGTCGGCACTGGCGGTCCGCAAGCTCTACCCGCCGGCGTCCGGGGCCCATGCCGAGATGCTCTCCGGCTCGGAGACCGAGGTGGCCGCCCGCATTGCCGCGATTCTTGCCGAAAAAGGAGTGGTGAAATGAGCAGCAAAGACATCATGGTCCTGGCGGAAGTCCAGCGCGGCGCGCTGGCGGATGTCACCTTCGAGTTGCTCACCGCGGCCCGCGGAGTTGCGGCCGCCACGGGGGGCGAGGTCGTGGCCGTGGTCCTCAGCGGGCAGGGGGCGGCCTACGCGCCGCAGCTCGGCGCGGCCGATCGCATCCTGCTGGTCGATGATCCGCAGTTGGCCTCGTATGCCCCGGCGCCCTACGCGGCGGCGCTGGCCGACGTGCTGGCCGCCGAGCAGCCCAGGGCGCTGCTGGTCGCGGCCACCTCGATCGGCTGGGACTTGGCGCCGATGCTTTCCGCCCGCCTCAGTGCCCCCTTGGTCGCCGGCTGCAAAGCGGTGCAGGCCGACGGGGCGGGCCTGTTGGTCACGGCGTCGTTCTGCGGCGGCAAGATGATGGCCGACGTCGAGGTGTCCGGCACGCCGGCCATCTTGATGTTGTTGCCCGGCAGCGTGCGGCCGACGGGCGAGGCGGGCAAGGCACGGATCGAGACCCGCCCGGCCGGCGCGGCCCTGGAGGCCGGCGCCGTCCGCTTCGAGGAATTCATTCTGCCCGAGGCCGGCGACGTGGACATTACCCAGCACGACGTCCTGGTGGCCGTGGGGCGGGGAATCCAGCAGAAGGACAACGTCGAGTTGGCCGAGGAGCTGGCCGCCGCACTGGGCGGCGTGGTCTGCGCGTCGCGCCCGGTGATCGACCAGGGCTGGCTGCCGGCCACGCGGCAGGTGGGCAAGTCGGGCATGACCGTCAAGCCGCGCTGCTACGTCGCGCTGGGAATCAGCGGCGCCCCCGAGCACGTGGAAGGCATGAAGGATTCCGCTTTGATCTTCGCCGTCAACAGCGACCCCAATGCGCCGATCTTCGACGTGGCCCATTACGGCGTCGTCGGCGACCTCTTGGACGTCGTCCCCGCGCTGGTGGAAGCAGTCAAGCACTAGGAGACTCTGCGATGCCGACCGAAGCCCGATTTCTTGGCGTCTATGGCGCCGTGTGGCTGGCGCTGCTGCTGGTGGCGGCCTCGGCCGTCTTCGCGCGGCGCATGCTGCAACTGCTGCGCGTGCTGGCGATGGGGCAGAAGGAAAACCGCCTCAACAACCTGCCGCTGCGGGCCGCCACCTTCCTCAAGGAGGTCATCTTCCAGACGCGCTTCCTCAAGGGCGAGCCGATCATCAAGTGGGCCCACCCCTTGATCTTCTGGGGCTTCTGCTTCTTCGTCCTGGCCTCGGCCTTGCTGTTCATCGGCGGCATCGCCGCCCCCTGGCTCTGGATCCCCCAAGCGGAAGTCATCCCGGTGCTGGGCACGATCGTCGATTTCTTCGCGGTCGCCGTGTTGGTGGGCCTGATCGCCTCCTCGATCCGCCGCTATATCTTCACGCCGCCGGGCTTGCAGCGGACGGTCGACGCCACGATCGTCGTCTCTCTGATCGCCGCGCTGATGGTCACCTATTTGCTGGCGGAAGCCGGCGGCTATGCTTCCCACCAGTTGGCTGCCCAGGCCGGCCAGAAGGAAGCCCATTGGGGGCAAACCTGGCTGCCCGCCGGCACCGGAGTGGCCAAGGCCATGCTGGCCGCCGGGGTCCAGGAGCAGACGATCGCCAACGTCGGCTTCGGCGCCTGGTGGGCGCATGCCCTGATCCTGCTTTTCTTCCTGGTCTACCTGCCCTATTCGAAGCACATGCACCTGATTTGGGCCCCCTTCGCCGTCTTCTTCGCCGAGTTGCCGGTGAAAGGGACGCTGCCGCCGGTGGCGGAGACGCCGGCCGCGGGCACCGGCACGGCGGCGGCCGCCGGACCGAGTACGCCCTTGGGGCAATTCACCTGGCGCATGTTGCTCAGCGCCTATGCCTGCGCCGAGTGCGGCCGCTGCGAACGCGTCTGTCCGGCGGCGGCCAGCGGATCGAAGCTGTCGCCGCGGCAGATCGTCCACGATCTGAAGTCGTTCGTTCTCCGCGACGGCATGGCGGCCCTGCGCGGCCATAAGGCCGCCAACGGCCGGCCCGAGTTTATCGGCGGCGTCATCGAGCCCGGGACGATCTGGGCCTGCACGACCTGCCACGCCTGCGTCGACCATTGTCCCGTCCGCAACGAGCACGTCCCCTTCATCGTCCAGATGCGGCGGAAGCTCGTCGAAGAGGGCACGCTCGACGCTACGCTGCAAGAGACCCTCGTCTCCTTGCAGCGATACGGCAACTCCCAGTCGAAGTCGCCGCGGACGCGCTTCCAATGGGCCAAGGACCTGCCCACGCCGCTCAAGGACGCCAGGAAGCAAGCGGTCGAGACCCTCTGGTTCCTCGGCGACTATGCGGCCTTTCATCCCGCCTCGCTGCGCGTCTCGCGGCTGCTGGCCCTGGTCTTCCAGGCGGCCGGCCTCGATTTCGGCATCCTCGGCGAGGCCGAGCAGTCGGCGGGCAACGACGTGCGCCGCCTGGGCGAAGAGGGCCTGTTCGAGATGCTCGCCGAAAAGAACGTCAAGGCCATGGAGAAGGCCACCTTCCAGCGCATCGTCACCACCGATCCGCACACCTACCACACGCTCAAGCACGAATACGGCCTCTTCGGCCTGAACAAGCCGGTCGTTCACTATACCGAGTTGCTCGACGGACTCTTGCGGCAGGGGAAGCTTGCCCTGAAGCGGCGACTGAGCGGCAGCGTCGTCTACCACGATCCCTGCTATCTCGGCCGCTACAACGGCATTTACGACCCACCGCGGCGGATCATCGACGCCCTGGGCCTGACGCGGCGGGAGATGCCGCGCAACCGCGAAAACAGCTTCTGCTGCGGGGCCGGCGGCGGCAAGATCTGGATGCAGGAAGAAGAAGGCCTCTCGCAGCGGCCGGCCGTGCTCCGCATGAGCGAAGCCCTGGCCGTCGACGGCGTCAGCCAGTTCGTCGTCGCTTGTCCGAAAGACCTGGGCATGTTCCAGGACGCCGTCAAGACGCTGGGCGCGGAGACGCGGCTGCGGGTGGTCGATCTGGGTGAGTTGGTCTACGAGGCCATGGGACTTTCTGGGGAAGTTGTGGAGCCTGCGACATGAGTACAAACGATGAGACGCTGCGGATCGGGGTCTACGTCTGCCATTGCGGCACCAATATCGCCGGCGTGATCGACGTCGATGCCCTGGTGAAGTTCGCCGAGGGCCTGCCCGGCGTCGCCCTGGCCCGGCATTACAAGTACATGTGCTCGGATCCCGGCCAGGAGTTGGTCAAGCGGGACATCCGCGAGCTGGGGCTGAACCGCATCGTGGTGGCGGCCTGCTCGCCCAACCTGCACGAACCGACGTTTCGCCGCGCCGCCGAGGACGCGGGCCTGAACCGCTTCCTGGTGCAAATGGCCAACATCCGCGAGCAAGTCTCCTGGGTGACGGAGGACAAGGCCGCCGCCCTGGTGAAGGCCAAGGCCCACCTCGCCGGCGCCATCCGCCGCGTCGCCGGGCACGAGGCCCTGGCAGCGGCAGTTCGTCGAGATTACGCCCCGGGCGATGGTCGTCGGCGGCGGCATCGCCGGCATCGAGGCGGCCCTGACCCTGGCGGACGCCGGCAAAGAGGTCATCCTGGTCGAGCGCGAGCCGAGCATCGGCGGCCACATGGCCATGTTCGACAAGACCTTTCCCACCCTCGACTGCGCCGCCTGCATCCTCACGCCCAAGATGACCGCCGTCAAGCTGCATCCCAACATCAAGCTGCTGACCTACTCCGACATCGCCGGCGTGGAGGGCTCGGTGGGCCATTACCGCGTCAAGGTCCGCCGCCGCCCCCGCTACATCGACGAGAGTCTGTGCGTGGGCTGCATGATGTGCATCGACGGCTGCGTGTTCACCAAGGCCAAGTTTCCCAACGCCTTCGATCAAGGGCTGGGCATGCGCAAGCCCGTCTGGGTGCCCTTCCCGCAGGCCGTGCCGCCCATCCCCGTGGTCGACGCCGAGACCTGTTTGCAACTGAGCCGGGGCAAGTGCAAGCAGACCTGCGTCGAGGCCTGCGGCGAGCGCAACGCCTTCGATTTCACCCAGCAGGAGCGCATCGAGGAGTACGAAGTGGGCGCGATCGTCATCGCCACCGGCTTCAAGGCCTTCGACCCCTCGGTCATTCCCTACTACGGCTACGGCAAGTACCCGAACGTCTATACCAGCCTGGAGGTCGAGCGGCTGATCAACGCCGGCGGGCCGACCTCCGGCAAGTTGGTGCTCCGCGACGGCAGCACCCCCAAGCGCGTGGCCATCATCCATTGCGTGGGCAGCCGCGACGCCAACTACCACGCCTATTGCTCGCGGGTGTGCTGCATGTATTCGCTGAAGCTGGCCCACCTGGTGCGCGAGAAGACCGAGGCCGAGATCTACAACTGCTACATCGACATCCGCACGCCCGGCAAGGGCTTCGAGGAGTTTTACAACCGGGTGCAGGACGAGGGCGTGCAGTTCATCCGCGGCAAGGTGGCCGACATCACGCCCGTGGCCGGCGCCGGCACCGTCGCGGAGGGCGGCCTGGTGATGCAGGTCGATGACACGCTGCTGGGCAGCGTCCGCAAGATCAACGTCGACATGGTGATCCTGGCGGTGGCCTTGGAGCCGCAGCAGGACGCCGCCGACGTGCGGCGGACGTTCGGCATTTCCTGCTCGGCGGACGGATTCTTCCTGGAGCGGCATCCCAAGCTGGCCCCGGTCAACACGGCCAACGACGGCGTCTTTCTGGCCGGCGCCTGCCAGTCGGCCAAGGACATTCCCGACACGGTGGCCCAGGCCGCCGCGGCCGCCGCCAAGACCCTGGCGCTGATCGACGCCGGCCAGATCGAGCTGGAGCCGAACACCGCCTGGATCGACGAGAAGATGTGCTCGGGCTGCGGGACGTGCATCCCGTTGTGCCCCTACAAGGCGATCACCCGCGACGAAGAGCGAGAAATCGCCGTGATCGACGCGGCGCTGTGCAAGGGCTGCGGCACGTGCGTGGCCGCCTGCCCCTCGGCCGCCGCCAAACAGAACTTGTTCCGCGACGAACAGATCAACGAAGAGCTGGAAGGGTTGATGAACTATGTCTGATCCCAACACGGCGGCGGCCGGCCCGGCGTTCGAGCCGCGCATCGTCGCTTTTCTCTGCAACTGGTGCAGCTACACGGCCTCCGACCTGGCCGGCACGGCCCGCATTAAGTATGCCGCCCAACGTCGCGGATCATCCGCGTCATGTGCAGCGGCCGCGTCGACGCCGCGTTCCTGCTCAAGGCATTCACCCTGGGGGCCGACGGCGTCATGATCGCCGGCTGCCACCCCGGCGATTGCCACTACATCGAGCAGAACTACAAGACCATCCGCCGCCACGTCATGCTCCGCTACGTGCTGGAGAGCATGGGCATCGACGGCGGCCGGTTGCGGCTGGTGTGGGCCTCGGCGGCCGAAGGGCAGATCCTGGCCGAGTCGATCGACCGCTTCGTGGCCGACATCCGCGGCCTGGGGCCGCTCAATTGGCCCGCCAATTGGGAGGAAAACGGCCGCCGCACCGAGGCCCTGGACGCGATGGTCGGCGAACACGCCGAGGCGATGGAGGTGCCGAAATGAGCGAAGAAAAACAAAAAGGCAAGCTCGCCCTCTACTGGGCGGCCTCCTGCGGCGGCTGCGAAATCGCCGTCCTGGCCCTGAACGAAAAGATCCTCGACGTGGCCGCAGCCTTCGACATCGTCCTCTGGCCGGTGGCCATCGACGCCAAGGTCCGCGACGTCGAGAACATGGCCGACGGCAGCATCGACGTCTGCCTCTTCAACGGCGGCATTCGCACCAGCGAGCAGGAATACATGGCCCAGTTGCTCCGCCGCAAGTCGAAGGTCCTGGTGGCCTTCGGTTCCTGCGCCACGAGGGCTGCATTCCCGGGCTGGCCAACACCAACAGCCGCCGCCAGATTTTCGACACCGTCTACCACCAAACGCCCTCGACCGAGAATCCCGATGGCATCGAGCCGCAGCACGAGACGCCGATGCCGGAGGGGACGCTCCATCTGCCGGTCTTCTACGACACGCTCCGCACGCTCGGCCAGACCGTGCCGGTCGACTATTACCTGCCCGGTTGCCCGCCCGAGGCCGACCGCATCTGGGACGCCATTACGGCCATCGTCGAGGGCAAGCTGCCGCCGCCGGGCTCGGTAATCGGCGCCGAGACGACCGTGTGCCATGAATGCCCGCTGGTGCGCAACGAGAAGAAAGTGAAGAAGTTCTTCCGCACCTGGCAGAAGGTGCCCGACGGCGAGACCTGCCTGCTGGAACAGGGCATCCTCTGTTGCGGCATCGCCACCCGGGCCGGCTGCGGGGCCCTCTGCCCGCAAGTCAATTCGCCCTGCATCGGCTGCTACGGCCCCAACGAGGACGTCCATGACCAGGGCGCCAGCCTGATGACCGCCCTGGCCTCGATGATCGACTCCAACGACCCGGAGGAGATCGACCGCATTATCCGCGAGGGCATTCCCGATCCCGTGGGCACGTTCTACCGCTTCAGCCTGGCGGGGAGCCAGTTGCGGCGGGCGAAGAAGCCGCCCCATAATGGCGCAGCGGCCAAGGACGCGCCGGCCCAGCGCGGCAGCAACGGCAGCAACGGAGACCAGCAGTCATGAAACGCATTTCCATCGACCCGATTACCCGCCTGGAAGGCCACGGCAAGATCGACATCTTCCTCGACGAGGCGGGCGAAGTGGCCAACTGCTACTTGCAGATTCCCGAGCTGCGCGGCTTCGAGCAGTTCTGCGTGGGCCGGCCGGCCGAGGAGATGCCCAACCTCACCGCCCGCATCTGCGGCGTCTGCCCCGAGGCCCACCACATGGCGGCCACCAAGGCCCTGGACGCCGTCTTCCACGTCGATCCGCCCCCGGCGGCCAAAAAGCTCCGCGAGCTGTTCTACAGTATTTTCTATACGACCGATCACACCACGCATTTTTACGCCCTGGGCGGGCCGGACTTCGTCGTCGGCCCCACCGCCCCGGCCGCCGAGCGCAACATCCTCGGCGTCGTCAAGAAGGTCGGCATGGACATCGCCGGCAAGGTGCTCAAGATGCGCCGCGACGGGCACGCGATGATCAAGCTCATGGGCGGCCGGGCCGTCCATCCCAACTGGGGCCTGCCCGGCGGCGTCAGCCGCGGCATCAACGAGGAGCAGCGCCGCGAGATCGAGGCCCGCGGCCGCGAGGCCGTCGAGTTCGCCAAGTTCTCGCTGCAACTGTTCGCCGACGTGGTGCTGAAAAACAGCGAGTACGTGAAGCTCATTACCGGCGATATCTACGTCCATAAGACCTACAACATGGGCCTGGTGGACGCGGAGAACCACGTCAATTTTTACGACGGCCTGGTGCGCGTCGTCGGCCCCGACGGCAAGGAGCACGCCAAGTATCACGCCAACGATTATCAGCAGTACATCGCCGAGCGGGTCGAGCCCTGGACCTATTTGAAATTCCCCTATCTGAAAAAGATCGGCTGGAAGGGGCTGGTCGACGGCGTGGACTCGGGCGTGTACAAGGCCACGCCGCTGTCGCGCTTGAACGCATCGGACGGCATGGCCACGCCGCTGGCCCAGACCGAGTATGAGAAGTTTTACGAGACCTTGGGCGGCAAGCCGGTCCACCACACGCTGGCCACCCATTGGGCCCGGCTGATTGAGCTTCTCTACGCCGCCGAGCACTGGGTCGAGTTGTCGCTCGATCCGGAGATCACCAGCAAGGAGTACCGGGTGCTGCCGACGGCGACGCCGACCGAGGGCGTGGGCTGCGTCGAGGCGCCGCGCGGGACGCTGACGCACCACTACACGACCGACGAGCGGGGCCTGTTGACGAAGGTCAACTTGATCGTGGGGACGACGAACAACAACGCCGCCATCTCGATGTCGGTGAAAAAAGCGGCCCAATCGCTCATTGGCCCCGGCCGCGGCCCCACCGAGGGGCTCTTGAACATGGTCGAGATGGCCTTCCGGGCCTACGATCCGTGTTTCGGCTGTGCGACGCACAGTCTGCCCGGGCAGATGCCGTTGGAGGTGGCCATCCGCGACGCCCAGGGCGAAATCATCGAGCGCCTGACGCAGTTTGTCGAGTGAGCTACGCCCGGGTGGCCCCGATAGCTTGTCTATCGGGGTGCCGCAGGCACGTCATGGGTGGCCCCGATAGCTTGCCTATCGGGGTGCCGCAGGCACAAGAGGTTTTCGCGGCGTATTGAATCGCCTCTTGCGGCTTCGCCGTGTGCGATAGGCGAGCTATCGGGGCCACCCGCGTGGATTTACCAATCATCTCCTTCTTCCTTTGCGGCTTGGCGGCCTTGCGCCTTTGCGTGAGAGGTTTGTCGCGGAATTTGGTGGGGCTCGCTGCGCTCGACCCACCCTACAAATCTACAGATTTCGGCCTCCTACGCGCACTCGGCGTGGGCCAGGGCAGGGGGGTGGGGGCCGAGTCTCTGGCCAAGCTCCTGCCGATGGACGGGCACTTCGGCGGGGGCCGCCACGCCGATCTTCACGCGCTCTCCGTGCACGGCCAGCACCATGATCGTGATGCCGTTTCCGATGGTAATGACTTCCCCCTGCTTGCGACTGAGAATCAACATGTCAACCTCCTTGTAAGGCCCCCATTTCCCTCAATACGTTTTCTGCCGCCCGCGGGTTCTGCGGCCATCCAAAAACTCCTACTTGTGCCAGCCATAGCTGTCATAATTCGACATCCTACCATGTCTGCCGACGAGATCAAGGGCAATTTGAGACGGAATCTCAAGAAGCGGGCCGAACACGCGTTTCCGCCCCGCTTCCGTTGCTGGCATTGCCAGCATCAGGCCAAGTCCAACGCCTCTTGGCAGCGGCTGGACTTGTTGTGAACTTCGATGATCCGGGCGACCTCGGGATGGACGCGGCCGTCGCCCAGCGCGCCGAGAAACCGGCACGTTGCATAGGGGATCTGCCTTGCGGCGTACTCCGCTTGCCATTTCTCGTAGCGCGCTTGCTGGTCGGGATTCTGCGCAGGCCAGCGCACCGGCCGCGCCCGAAGCCCACATCGCCACGGCTTCGGGCTCAATCTGGCACGGAAGCACTGCTGGGCCTTGCAGAGTCGCACGTACAAGGGATCGGCGCCCACCGATTGCAGCACGGCAAGGGTGGCATCGGCGGCCGGATCGAACAGCTCGTGCGTCACCAGGGCGCGCAACCCGGCACAGGTGCGGTACAGCCGCAGGCCCCAGTGGGGATGGCCGCCGAGGAACTGTTCCAGCCTCTCGGTAATGGCCGATTCTCGCCGAGAAAGGGGAGAGGGGGCCGACTTGTTGAACAGCCTCGTGAAAAAGTAGCGCAGGGATTCCCGGCGAAACACCGGCGGAAAATCCAAGTCGATGAACATGACCCGGGCCGTGTTCAGGACCAGGCAGCCGTGGGCGTTGCGGGTCACCACGGCCACCACGTCCCCCGCCGCGCCGGTGAATTTTTCCACCGTCTCTTCGCGCAACGGGGTTTCGCCGTAAAGGTAGCGGTCCGGGCGTGTCCCATTCAGAATGCCGCGGAGTCTCTCCTTGGCCGCAGCCAGCGCCGACTGCTGGGCGTCTTCCTGGCTCCGATCGGAGGATCGCCAGCAGGAAAGGGACGCCTGCCTCCCCGTTCGATCCGTGTCTTCGGCGACGCCTTTCGACCAGAAGGCAGGAATCTTCATTGGCTTCACCCTTCACGCGCATCGTCATCGTGCCCTCCGGCGGGCCGCCGGAGGGGCCAAGGCGGTATTCTCCTCTTTCGGCACGAATTCGGCAAGAAGGCCCGGCCGCCGGTATGGCCGCGCTGGGTGCCACTGCTGGCTTGCCCAGCAGTGCAGATTTTCGGGCGGGGCAACACTGCTGGACAAGCCAGCAGCGGCACCCGGCGGAAAATGGTGGGACTTCGCTCCGCTCGTCTCACCCTACCGCTCACCCTGCCCTCTCCCGGAGGGAGAGGGGACCGGTTAGTAATCGGCCCGGGCGAACTGCCTGGCGGCGGCGAAGAGCACGTAGCCGGTGAACCCCAGCGAGGTGAGGACCGAGAGCCAGAGCGAGACGCCGACGCCGCCGGCCAACGGCCAGCGGAAACTGCTGCCCGCCCCCAAGGAATCGAAAACCAGGCGGCCCAGGTCCACCGGCTTCGGGAAGAGCCAATAGCAAACGTCGGCCAGCCAGACCAGCGGCGCGGAGAACGAGCCCTGGCTGGTCAAGTCGGAGAGGGACGTGACGGCGTGGCGGCCGAAATTGATCGCCCAACAAATCCCCCAAAACGCAATCGAGCCGAACACGCAGACGACCGTGCTGCGGCGCAGACGGCCAGCAGCAGCGAGAAGCTGAAGAAGATGGCGAAGTGCAGCAGCAGGAGCGGGATGGTGCGCAGATAAACGGTATCCCAGACGCCGGTGCGGATCGCCAGCGCCAGCCAGGTGCCGACGACGAAGTAGGCGGCCTGGACCAGCACGAAGCTGAGGACGCCCAGGTACTTGCCCAGCAAGAGACTGCCGCGCGAGATCGGTTTGGCCAGCAGCACGGCCAGGGCGCGCGGATCGAGGAAGCCCGGCAGAAAGCCGGCCGTCCAGACCAGCGTGAGCAGCAGCCCCAAGGTGTCGGCCACGCCGGCGGCCAGGACCAGTTGCAGGAAATGGACGGCGCCGGCACGGTCGCGGGCCACGGGCACACGCACGGCGCCGAAGGCCAGCCGCAGCGTGCCGTCGGCCACCGTGACGCCGGATTGGTGCAGCTTCTGGTTGTCGTGGGCCTCGCGGTCGAAGCGCGGCAGGAAATCGGGCTTCTCGCCGGCCGCGCCGAGCCGCTGCGGTCCCGAGACGCTCACGCTCAGGCAGACGAGGATGCAGACCGTGCTCAGGCCGAACAACAGCCAGCCGATGCCGGAAGCCAGCGACTGCGCCATGGTGTCGCGCACCAGCCAGGAGACGATCGGGAGGCGGTCGGAGATGGTCACGTGGAAGCTCCTGTGCAAATCGGTTCCAGCGCGTCCTGAAGGGCGGCGGAGGCATCGGCCGGATCGGCGCCGACCAGGTCGGCCAGCGAGCCGTTGAAGGCGACCCGGCCGTCGCGGAGCACGGCCGCCAGGTCGCAGAGCCGGCCCACGTCGGCCATGTTGTGGGAGACGAGGATGGCGGTCCTGCCTTGCTTGCGATGCCGGCCAATCACGTCGTAGAGGAGCTTTCGGGCCGCCAGGTCCATGCCTTCGGCCGGCTCATCCAGCACGAGCAGATCGGGATCGCCCAGCAGGGCCTGGGCCAGCGCCAGTCGCTGCGACATGCCCTTGCTGAAGGCGGCGATGGGCTCGGCGGCGCGGTCGGCCAGTCCGAATTCGTCCAGCAGGCGCGGGATCCGCTCGGCCAGTTGGCCCGCCGGGACCAACGTCAGGGCGCCGTAGTATTGCAGCAGTGTCCGGGCCGTCAGGTACTGGGGAAACGCCTGGCGCTCGTGGACGTAGCCGACGCGGGCCAGCGTGGAGCGGTCTTCGGCCGGGAGGCCCAGGCGGAGGATCGTTCCCGAGCTGGGGCGGCAGATGCCCAGCAAGGCCTTCAGCAGCGTGGTCTTGCCGGCCCGATTAGGTCCGAGGACGCCGAAGACCGTGCCGCGCGGCACCGACAGGGTCACGTCGCGCAGGGCGTGGATGGTGGTGCGCCGCAGCAGGCCGGCGCGATAGACCTTGGACACTTCACGGAACTGGACGGCGAATCGAGGCATTTTTAATAGCGGTGACTATTGAATGAGGACGCTTGCGGGCATTTTTTACAACGGTGACTATTGAATGAGGACGCTTGCGGGCATTTTTAACTGCGGTGATTATTGAATAAGGGACACTTGCACGCCGTTTTGGAGGATCGTCTTGATGGCAGTTTGCAGGTTGGAGACGATCGTGCTGGTGGCGCCGTTGATGATCTTGTAGCTCGGCATGTTGTCGTTGACGTTTCCGATCGTTTGCATCTGGACGAGCGTCGGCACGCCGTTGCCGCCCTGCGGACCGAAGGCCAGGCAATGGATCAGCAGGGGGCGGGTCGCCGTGCTGTAGCCGCCGGCGGAAGTCTGGGCGGCCAGTTGCGTGCACAGGCTGTAGATCTGCGAGGTGACGTTCGAGTCGTTGTCGTTGTACTGGGTGACGTTGGTCGGATACTCGCTGGTGCTGGGACTGGCGCTGTTGTAGCGGACGGAGTAATAGGACTGGTAGGCGCCGTTGTTGTTGAAGTTGGCGGAGGCGGTGAAGTTCGGGGCGCCGTCGGTCTCGAAGATGATGATTTTCTGGGCGCCTTGGCGGCCGTTGCCGCCGGCGTCGCCGCTGCCGCAGGGCGGGCTCTGGTTATAGGATTGCAGCGAAGAATTGCAACTGAACTGGTTGTGGGCCAACATCAGCGCCATGGCGTAGCAGGTGCCGCCCATCGCCCGGGGCACTTCCAGGTTGTTGGCGTCATAGGGGGTCACGGTGGACGAGCTGCTGATGGTCGCCGGCGGATACCAGAGCGATGCAGTCAGGGCCGAGTAGTTCTGCCCCAAGGGGACGCGCACGCGGTTGAATCGCGACCCGGAGGTGTCGTTGGTGCCGGTCAACGGCGTGCTGAACATAATCAGCGACACGAAGTCGTTGGGATGATTGTTCTGGATGTCGCCGAGGGCCGCCTGGACCCCCAGTTTGCACAGGTACAACGGCGCTTCGTGGCAGGTGCCGGGCCACCAGCAGAACTGCGAGCAATTGTTGCCGTAGCCGCTGTACCAGAGGTTGTAGTTGCCGAGGAAGTCGATCATGGTCATGGGGCCGAACCAGAAGCTCAGCAGCGGCCGTATCGGATTGTCGTTGTAATTCATGTAGGGCATGTAGGGAGCGGTCTTGGTCTGCGTGAGCTTGCTCAAAGGCGTAATCTGAAAGGTGCCCCATTGGAAGTCGGGGCCATAGCCCGTGTTCCCCTGGGCCGCGCTATTAATGACGACGTAGGTGCTGGAACTGGTCTGCATGACGCCGAGCACGTAATCGATATAGGCCTTCCAGAATCGCTGGTTCAAATCGGTCGGCGGCCAGGTCGAGGTGTTGATCGTCGAGGGGATCTGCGTGTAGTAGACGATGCGGCCCGATTGCAGCGTGGGCGGAAATACTTGGGGACCGATGGTGCGGATGAAAGTCAAGATGGCGCCGTAGTCGATGGTGTAGCCGCTGTTGCCACTGACTACCGGGGGCTGCCAGTTGCCGTTGCTGGTGCTCCAGAGCAGGGAATTGTCCGCCTGGGCCGTGGGGAAATTGAAATACGCCGTGCGCCAGTCGTTCTTGGGATTGGGCGGCCAGATGTAAAATGTCTTGCCCCAGTAGCCGGGACCCAGCGTATAGCCGTTGAAGACCCCCGAGGGCGTGAGGTGGTAACTGGCGTAGGTATAGCCCGAAACCTCGAAGTTCTGGTTGTACGTGCTGTTGGTGATCGTTGTCATACTCAGCATCTGGGACGCCGTTTGGGCATAGGACCCGCCCTTGTTGAAATTGGTCTTCGCGGGAACGTCGCCCGAGGGCGTGGTGGCGAAACTGCCGGCGAAACTGGTAAACGCCGCCGTGCCGTTGGCATCCTGGTAGAAATCCTGGGCGATCGGCGGCCGGTTGTCGCTGGTCGACGTGGAGATATTGGCGTTCGCATAAGGCGAAGTGGCCGCGGCTCCCACAATCAGCGAACTAGCGGCGCTGTAATGGCCGAATTGCGGGTAGACCGTGTCCTGGTTGTTGGAGCTCCGGCCCGCGTTGCTAGTGCTGCCGTTGTCATAGTTGATGGGCATCCCCAACAGGCTGCTGAAGCGCATCGAGCCCGAGTAATCGAGGATCAAGCAGATGTCGCGGGCGCGGTGCGCGGCGGTCGCGACGGCCTGCAGGTTGGGCGCCGACAAGCTGAAGAGCTTGGCGAAGGCCAGGTTCGAGTAGACGTTGGCGGTCACGGTCGCCTGGACCATGGTCCAGTTCTGGCTGGAAGGCCCGGGAAACTGCCCCTCGAATTGCGACGTGGTGGAATTGTAGACGTAGCGGCCGATGTTCAGGCTGAGGTCGGCGGTGCTGATCGGCGCCCCCAGGAGGGTGTTGGCGGCCACGGCCGCCTGGGCGTTGGGCGTGACGTCGGAATAGTTGTTATTGACGGCCGTATTGCCGTTGAGCGTCCGGGCGCCGGCCAGGGCGGCGGCGTCAGCGGCATCGGCAAGTTGCGTCCGCGCGAAGGTCAACACGCCCAGGTCGATCGCCAGGGCCACGCACGCCGCCAAGGGGATCATGCAGACCACCAGCAGCACCAGCGTTGCGCCCGGCGCCGCAGCGCCGGCGGCCCGTGCCGCCGTCGCATGGGAAGAGGGGAAGCATCTTGGGACCGCCGTGGGCCCTGTTGCAGCATCTGTGTTGCCATGGTTTCAGTTCCCTTCGCTGGGCTGGACCGACTGGAATTGCACGTTCACCGACGCCGGCAGGTGCAGCAAGGTGGGAATCATGAACTGGTACGAGCCGGTGATCGTGAGGCACGCGTACTGTCCCGGTTGCCCCCCGGGCCAAGTGCCGACGTTGTTCCCCAAGGCGTCGGAGACGAACACGGAAATGTTCTGGCTGTTGAGCTGCTGGCCAGCCAGGGCGTTTGTCACCGCGCTTGTCACGTTGGTCGATGCGTTGCCGTAGGTCACGGCGGTCCCGCTCGCGTTGTCGATGACGATGGGCGAGCCGTGCTTGGCCGCGTAGACGGCCCCGGCGCGCGCCGCGTTGCTGAAAACGTGCTCGGTCATCAGGAAGCGCCCGTACTCGAAGATGCCGAGGATAAACAACAACACCAGCGGCAGCACCATCGCCGTTTCGACCGCGACCGCGCCCGTCGTTCGTCTTTTGCCTCTGCAATGTCGTTTCATAGGGACCAGCCGCCGTCAGTAGGGCAGTTGAGTGCTGACGGTCACCGTGGTGTCATTGTTGGAGAACCACTGCACCGTCGCGGATGCTTGATTGACGCCGGTAATCGTGCTGGGGACCCAAATCAAGCTGTTGAAAGGGGCCCCGGCGGGAATGGTCACCGTCACGCTGAACGGATCCAGCGGCTGCGCCTGCCAGGGATCCGTCCAAGCGTCGCTGCTCAGATTGGTCAGCGTCACCTGGGCGTTGCTGTAGGCCGCGCTGGGAAAGCCGGCAGCCTGAAGGTAGTTCTGCACGGTCGTCTGCACCATGGCGCAGGTCACATTGGTGCCGCCGCTGACGCCGCCGGCCGCCTGTCGTGCGCCGACGCGGGCCGCGTCCTGCAGAGTCATCGAGATGTCGATGAACCGTCCCGCCTCCCACACGCCCAGCATGAGAAGCACGACCACGGGCAGGCAGACGGCGGCCTCGACGGCGGCAATGCCGCGGCGGGACCGCGGCCGCACCGGCGCTGGCGCCGGACGAGTTCGTCTTGGCACGCATCTGCGGGGAACATGCTGCCGATGACCTCTGCCTGACAGGACGATTAACGAGCGTGCCGGCGTAGCCGCCCGCGCGATCAGGCCGTGCCTGAGGGTCGCTTCGCGCCCGCCAAGTAAAGCCTGACGTTGCGCGGCGTGCTACGGACACGTATTTCTCTATAGGAAGCATAGCATTTTCGCCTGCGGGCCTCCGCCGGTTCGAGGGGGTCCGGATTCTGACCGCTGGCGGACAGGTGGCCAGCCCGTGTACCGTCCTAAAGGGGGGCGTCACCGCCGGATGGGCGGCCCCTTTGGGTGGCGCTCGATCTGCCAGTGCTTTCCGCATTTTCATCCCCGGCGTGATGGGAACCCAAGGAGCCCAAAGCACTGGCAAAGCCAGTGGCACCCTGCGCCGCGAAAATCGTCGGGTGGCGCTCGATCTGCCAGTGCTTTCCGCATTTTCATCCCCGGCGTGATGGGAACCCAAGGAGCCCAAAGCACTGGCAAAGCCAGTGGCACCCTGCGCCGCGAAAATCGTCGGGTGGCACTGGCTCCGCCAGTGCTTTTCGCATTTTTATCCGCAGCGCGGTGGAACGCCGGGGAGCCGGAGCACTGGCAAAGCCAGTGCCACCCAGGGAGTGCCAATGCCCCGCAGGCAAAGCAGGTGCCGCACGATCCGAGCCCGGCCTTCCCAAGCGGCCGCGGCCGCGATATGATGCACGTTTTTACATGGCTCAGTCGGGTAGTTCAGGGAGCTGGCAGCATGACAGAACCGGCCGCGCAGGGTTCTTTGGCCGGGGCCACCGCCGAGCGCCGCCGGCGCACCAGCCTTACATCCCCGATGATGTTATCATCCCGGAGTTCACCTGGCCGGCGGTGCTGGTCGGCGCCGTGCTGGGCATCGTCTTCGGGGCGTCCTCGCTCTACCTGGTGCTGAAGGTCGGCATGACGGTGTTGGCCTCGATCCCGGTGGCGGTGCTTTCCATCACGCTCTTCCGCCTCTTCACCCGGGTATTCGGCGTTCGCCGGGCAACCATCCTGGAGAACAACATCGTGCAGACGGCCGGCTCGGCCGGCGAGTCGATCGCCTTCGGCATCGGCGTCACGATGCCGGCCCTGTTGCTGCTGGGCTTCCAAATGGATCTGACCCGGACCATGGTGGTCGGCGTGCTCGGCGGCTTGCTCGGGATCCTCATGATGATCCCCCTGCGCCGGGCCTTCGTCGTGAAGCAGCACGGCACGCTGAAATATCCCGAGGGCACCGCCTGCGCTGAAGTGCTGATCGTCGGCGAAACGGGCGGCACAACCGCAAAAACCGTGTTCACCGGCTTCGGCATCGCCTTCGTCTATCAGATCCTCATGCTGGGGTTGAAGATTTGGAAGGAGACGCCGGCCAAGGCCATCTCGTGGTTCGCGGGGGCGGAACCGGCCTTGGAAGTCAACCCGACGCTGTTGGGCGTCGGCTATATTATCGGGACGCGGGTGTCGAGCATCATGTTGGCCGGCGCCGTGCTCTCCTACCTGGTGTTGGTTCCCGCCATCCGCTTCTTCGGTGACGGATTGAGTCACGCGCTCTATCCGGGAACGAAGCTGATCCACGACATGAACGCCGACGAGATCCGCGGCGCCTACATTCTCTATATTGGGGCGGGCGCGGTCGCCGCCGGAGGAATCATCAGCCTCTTCCGGGCGCTGCCGCTGATTGTCAGTTCCATCGCCGTGGGAATGCGCGACCTGATGGGCTCCAAGGGGGAGCATGTCACCCTGCGCCGCACCGACCGCGACCTCTCCCTCCGCTTCGTTGTCTTCGGGTCCTTGGCGCTGGTGGTCGTCATTTGGGCGTTCCTGCCGCTGGGCTCGCCCTGGAGTTGGGCAGGACTGGCGGGCGCCATCCTCGTCGTCCTTTTCGGGTTCCTCTTCGTCACCGTCTCCTCGCGATTGACCGGCGAGATCGGCTCCTCGTCGAACCCGATTTCGGGCATGACCGTGGCCACGTTGATTCTGACCTGCCTGATCTTCCTCGTGCTGGGATGGAACGGAACGGAGGACCGCCTGATCGTCATGACGGTGGCGGCCGTGGTCTGTGTGGCCTCGTCCAACGGCGGCACGACCTCGCAGGACCTGAAGACGGGCTTCCTCGTCGGCGCCACGCCCAAATACCAGCAATGGGCCATCGTCATCGGCGCGGTCACTTCGGCCGTCGTCATGGGCTTCATCCTGCTGGCGATGAACCGCATCGGCACCACCTATCACAAGACGGAACTCCCCACGCCCGCCCACTCCATCGACGTCAGCCTGCTGACCGAACGGGCCAAGGTCCCGGGCGACCCCGTCGACTATCACGTCTACCGCGTCAATCAGGCCGAGGCGCTGCGGCAGCAAATCGATCGCGGCGAATACCGCGTCGACGACGCCGGCCGAATTTGCTACCTCGTCGATCCGGGAATCATGGGAGTCCGCAAGCACACCGATGCCGGCGGCGAACTCCACAAATATGGCGCGCCGCAGACCGAATTGATGGCGATCATCACCGACGGGATTCTCGCCCGCAAACTCCCTTGGACGCTGGTGGTATTGGGGCGCTGATCGCCGTGGTCCTCGAGCTGTCGCGCGTTCCCTCGCTGCCGTTCGCGGTCGGTGTCTACCTGCCATTTTCGATCTCCACGCCGGTCTTCGTCGGCGGCCTGGTCCGTTGGCTCGTGGATCGATGGGGACCACGCCCGGACCCGTCCGTCGACGCCGAAGCCGCCTCCGAGACCAGCCAGGGCTCGCTGCTTTCGACAGGCTACATTGCCGGCGGGGCCATCGGGGGCGTGCTCATCTCGTTCTGCAACTTCAGCGAGCCCCTCCTCGACGCGCTGAAGCGTTTTGGCGGCCGCCTTCTCGGCTGGCTCGGCGTGTCGCCGGCCGCGGCCGAGGGAAACCGGCTTCCCCTGGGCGCCTTTGCCGTGCTGGTGGCGATGATGGTGCTGGTCGGCATGGGCTGGATCATGAAAAATAAAAACACACCCTCCACCGGCCCCGGCACCCCGAACCCTCCCGACGCCTGGGACATAGAAGACTCATAGGGCGGGCACCGTCCGCCGACGTACCGTAAATCTGGTGGTGGGCCATCCCCACCCTGCTAGCCCCAAGGACATCCTCCATGACGATCAAACAGCGATGGATAGGCGTGACAGGCCTCGTTTTGGCCGCGACGATAGCCGCCGCGGCCCGGGCCGACGAAGGCATGTGGCTTTTCAGCAATCCGCCCAAGAAACTCTTGCAGGAGCGCTATACCTTCGCGCCCCCGGACCAGTGGTATTCCGACCTCCAGCAGGCCTCCGTGCGTTTCAACAGCGGCGGGTCGGGCGAGTTCGTCTCCTCCGACGGACTGGTCCTGACGAACCATCACATCGGCGTCGACGCCCTGGAGAAGCTCAGCACCCCGGAGAAAAACTACGTGGCCGACGGCTTCTACGCCCGCACGCGCAGCGAAGAGTTGAAGTGCCCGGACGTGGAACTCAACGTGCTGGTGAGCGTCGAGGACGTGACCGCGCGGGTCAACGCGGCGGTCCATGCGGGCAGCAGCCTGGCGGACGCCGAGAAGGCCCGCCGGGCGGTGACCAACACCATCGAGCAGGAGTCGGCCAAGGCGACCGGCCTGCGGAGCGACGTGATTATGCTCTATCACGGCGGCCTCTACGAGCTCTACCGCTTCAAAAAATATACCGACGTGCGGCTGGTCTTCGCCCCGGAGGATGCCATCGCCTCCTTCGGCGGCGATCCGGACAACTTCGAATATCCCCGCTACGACCTGGACATCTGCTTCTTCCGCGTCTATGAGAACGACGCGCCCGCCAAGATCAAGCACTTTCTCAAATGGAACCGCGCCGGCGTCGCCGACGGCGACTTGATCTTTGTTTCCGGGCACCCCGGCCGCACGGACCGGCAGGACACCATGGCCCACCTGGAACTCCTTCGCGACGTGGCGACGCCCTTGATCCTCAACGTGCTGCGTCGCCGCGAGGTCCTGCTGTCGGTCTACGGCGCCCGCAGCGACGAGGACGCCCGCGAGGCCCAGGAAGAGCTGCTGGAAATCCAGAATGGGCGGAAGGCCGCACGTGGGCCGGCTGGCCGGGCTGCAAGACCCGGCGCTGATGGGCGAGAAGCTGGCCGCCGAGACGGCGTTTCGCAAGGCGGTGGCCGCCGATCCGAAACTTCGGGAGCTGTGCGGTCCGGCCTGGGAGGACATCGCCGCCGCCTTGAAAACGTGGCGCCCGATGTACGTCGAGGAAAGCCTGCTGGAGCACGGCATGGCCTTCAACAGCCACCTGTTCGGCATCGCCCGCGCCCTCCTCCGCCTGGCCGAAGAAAGCCCCAAGCCCAACGCCGAGCGGCTCCGCGAGTACCGCGAGTCGAATCGTGCTTCGCTGGAGCAGCAGCTTTTCAGCCCGGCGCCGATCTATGACCGCCTGGAAACCGCCAAGCTGGCGGATTCGCTGGCCATGCTCATGGAACTCAAGGGGGCGGACGACGAGTTGGTCCGCAAGGTCATGGCGGGCAAATCGCCCTCGCGAGCGGGCCGCCGAGCTGATCGCCGGCACCAAGCTCAAGGACGTCGCCACGCGCAAGCAGTTGGCCAAGGGCACTCTGGCGGCCGTCGAGGCCGCGCACGACCCCATGATCGAGCTGGCGCGGCTGGTCGACGCCCCTGCGCGGAAGCTCCGCCACACCGTCGAGGAACTCAGCGAAGCGATGCAGCAGGCCTATGCCAAGCTGGCCAAGGCGCGGTTCGCCCTGGAAGGGACCAACGTCTATCCGGACGCCACCTTCACCCTGCGATTGGCGTTCGGCGTCGTCGAAGGCTACCGGCACGAGGGCGACCAGTTGCCGCCCTGGACCACCCTCGGCGGGGCCTACGCCCACGCCGACGAGCACGGCGGCCGACCGCCCTATAACCTGCCGAAACGCTGGCTGGATCGCAAGGACCGCCTCGACTTGCGCACGCCGCTGAACTTCCTGTCCACCGCCGACATCATCGGCGGCAATTCCGGCAGCCCGGTGGTCAATCGCGCCGGCGAGTTGGTGGGGGTGATCTTCGACGGCAACCTGCCCTCGTTGGTCTGGGATTTCGTCTACGACGACCGCGAAGGCCGCGCCATCGCCGTCGATGGCCGGGCGATCCAAGAGGCACTGCGGCGGGTCTACGGCGCCAAGGCCCTGGCCGACGAATTGGGACATTGAGCCTCGGCGGATGGGGAAGATGACCCGGGGACTGTCCCAATTTTCGTCCGACGAAAATGGGACTGTCCCCCTCGCGCTGCGTGCGCGGGCCGGCATCCATTCTTGTCGGCCCGGCGGCTTCTCGCTATAATCAGGGTTTGTACGCCCCTTTTCGGGCTGCTGGCACGGGTGCGCCGCGGTAGGCGGCTTCGTCCACGATGAAACGTTACCTGCGATTTGTCGGACCGATCGTGGTGCTACTGGTCTTTGCGCTGGCCATTCGGCTGCTTTACGGCATCCTCCATAAATACACCTTCGGGGAGATTGTCAACAGCGTGCGGGAGATCCCCGGCAACTGGATCCTTGCCGCTCTGGCCTTCACGGTGGTGAATTATGTCATCCTCGTCGGCTACGATTATCTGGCGATTCGCTACGTTCAGGAGCCGCTGGCCCTGTGGAAGGTCGCCCTGGCCTCCTTTACCGGCTACGCGTGCAGCTACAACATCGGCGCCACCGTGGCGGGCACTTCGGTCCGCTACCGGCTCTACTCGGCCTGGGGACTGCCGCTCCTGAAGATTCTCCAGTTGCTGGTCATCTTGGGCCTGACGTTCTGGTTCGGGGTGTTTGCCTTGGCAGGGACCATTTTCATTTTTCATCCGCCGCACATGCCGGAGATCGACTGCCTGGCCGCTGCCAAGGCCCTTCGCCACCACCCTAGCGATGAGCTCCTGCACAAGGTGGTGATTTGCCTTCAGTGGCTATTTCAGTACATGCGGCCGATCGGCGTCATTCTGTTGGTGATCGCCGTGGCCTACCTCGCCCTGGCCGCCTGGCACCAGGGATCGGTCAAGCTGCTGCGCTGGACTCTGCCGGTGCCGCCGTTCAAGTTGACCGTCTACCAGATGGTGGTGGCGGTGGCCGACCTGCTGGTCGCTGCCTGGGTGCTCTACCTGCTCATGCCGCACATGACGGGAATCGACTATCCGAAATTTGTGGCGATCTACATGGTGGCCTACGTGATCGTGGTGATCACTCACGTGCCCGGCGGCCTTGGCGTGCTGGAACTCGTGGTCTTGCTCTTGGTGCCGTGTCAATACGGCTCGCAGGGATTCGCCGCCTTGATCGTCTTCCGCATCATCTACTTTTGGGCGCCGCTGGTGTTGGCCGCCGTCTTGCTGGTAGGGTACGAAGTGATCTTGCGAAAGCAGTCCCCTCCGCCGACGGCCGACGGCGGGCCGCACGGCGGCGGCGGCGGCGGCGAGCCCATGAGCGACCTCTTCGTCGCACAACCCGAGCAGCCCTACCATTGCTGGCCGCACCGGCTGGCGTGGCTGCTGGTCTTGGCCACCTTTCCGCTGCTGCTGGTCGGGGCCACGGTGACCGGCTACGGGGCCGGCATGTCCGTGCCCGACTGGCCCACCACCTACGGATATTGGTTCTACCCGCTGCACCTGTGGATCCGCGTCTGGGACCTGTTCCTGGAGCACGGGCATCGCACGCTGGCGCAACTGGTGGGCGCGATCACCGTCGTGCTGGCGGTCCTGGTGTGGAGGCTCGACTCGCGCAGGGCGGTGCACTGGCTGGCCTTGGCCGCCGTGATCGGAGTGATCCTTCAAGGGACCATCGGCGGGCTGCGCGTCATTGCCGACGAGCGCCTGCTGGCGCGCCTGCACGGCTGCACCGCACCGCTGCTGTTTACGCTCTTTGCCGCCTTGGTGTCGGTAACATCCCGCCGCTGGCTGACGGCGCCCGCCGCCGGCGAGTCGGCGTCCGCGGGGCGACTGCACCGGCTGCTGTGGGCGATTACCGCGGCAATCTACGTCGAGATCATGGTAGGCACCCAATTGCGTCCGCCTTCGTTCGCCGTCGGCGGCAATTGGTTCGCCTTGCTGGTTTGGACGAAGGTCATCGTCGCCGCGTCGATCGCCGCCGCGCTGGCGTGGCTGTGGTTCAAGGCGGGAGAAGAGGGAAAAGGTGACAGGCACCTTTTGCCGGCACGGCCCTCTGGGTGCTTCGCACAAAAGGTGCCTGTCACCTTTTCCCTCGTCCGCCTCGTCCGCCTCCTCGTCCTGTTGTTTGCGATTCAAATCATTCTGGCCTGCGCCACTTGGGTGACGCACTACGGTTGGCCCGCCTGGTTCACCTCTTGCTTCGGAGCGGTCAAGTACACGGTGGTCGAGATGGGCCGCTGGCAGGTCGTGCTCACGACGCTGCACGTCGGCACCGGCTCGCTGTGCCTGGCCGCCTCCGCGACAGTCTTGTTATGGTCGTATCGCCTGGGGCGAGATTCAACGCCGTGAGCAGCTACTGGTCGCTGGTGCGCCCGCCGATCCTGGCCATGGTGTTGCTGACCATGGTGGCCGCGGCCTGGATCGCGGGCGGAAAACTTCCGCCGCCGGGCGTGCTGCACGCGCTGCTGGGCGCGGGCCTGGTGATCGCCGGCGCGCTGGCGCTGAACCAGCGGCTCGATCTCCGCGCCGACGCGAGGATGGCCCGCACGGCCGGCCGGCCGCTCCCCTCCGGCCGGCTTAGCGACGGCCAGGTCACGCGCTTCGGCCTGCTGGCCTCGGTCGCGGGACTGGCCTATCTGGCCGTGCTGGCCGCGCCGCGGTGGCCGTGCTGGCGGCCGTCAGTTGGCTGCTCTACGTCTGGATCTACACGCCCCTGAAGTCCGTCACGCTTTGGCAGACGCCCGTCGGCGCGCTGGCCGGCGCCATGCCGGTGCTGTTGGGCGCGGCGGCCGTCGGCGCCCTGGCCAGCCCGGCCGCTTGGACAGTCTTCGGCATCGTCTTCTGCTGGCAGTTTCCCCACGCCATGGCGATCGCCTGGCTGTACCGCGAGCAATACGCCCTGGCGGAGGTGAAGTTGGCCACCGTGGTCGATCCCTCGGGCCGGGCCGCCGGCCGGCTGGCGCTGTTGGGGGCCGCCGCGACTCCTGTTGTTGAGCGGTCTGCTTCCCACGGCGCAGGGCGGGGACGACTGGGGATATATCGCCTGTTCGGCGGTGCTGAACCTGGCGCTGCTGGGCTGTGCGGCCGGTTTTCTGCGGTATCCCGGGGAGACGAGCGCCCGGCGACTGTTTTGGGCGTCGCTCGGCTATCTCCCCTTGCTGTTGGCCGCCATGTTGCTCTGGCTGCCGCGGTGAAGGGGGATGTTACCGCCAGTTGTCGATCGTCGGCGCGTACTGCAACGTGTCCATCAGCGTCAGCGATAGGAACACGGCCAGGAAGACCAAGGCAGTCACAAAGATCAAAGCGTAGAAGGGATTGTCGTAGCGCAGGTGCATGAAGTAGAGCGCCACCAGCGACGCCTTCACCGTGGCGATGCCGATGGCGATCCAAAGGTTCCACTGGCCCAAATCGACCCACGTGGCCGCCACCGTCAGCGCCGTCAAGGCCAAGAGCACGGCGAAGACGGCGAGCAAGACCCGCACCGGCACAACGTGGGCGATGGTCTCGCCGTGGGCGGGCGAAGCGGAAAGCGGGTTGGCGCTGGAGTCGTATGCCATGGTCGGCCGCCTTCTTCCTTTGCGTAGGTCAGGCACACCGTGCCTGACACCGTGTTTCTTCGTCGCCGTCAGGCACGGCGTGCCTGACCTACAGAACCTAATGGATCAAGTACAACAACGGGAACAGGTAAATCCAGATCATGTCGACCAGGTGCCAATACAGGCCAACGTAGTCCACCGGGCCGAAATAATGGCTGCCGAACCGCCCGCGGATGGCCCCGGAAAGGATCCAGCCGATGGCGCCCATGCCGGCCAGGACGTGGACGGCGTGCAGGCCGGTCATGAGGAAATAGATGCTGAAGAAAATGCCCACGTGCCTGGGCTGGATGCCGGCGGGGACCTCTGCGGGCGGAGAAGCGGGCTGGGCGGTCTTGGCCAGCCGCGATTGCTCCAGGTGCGGATCGTACTTGCTGGCCCACAGCAGCCCCTCGCGCCACTTGCTCCGATATTCGATGTACTTGACACTCAGGAAGCCGCAGGCGCAGAAGAGCGTGAGCACCAGGCAGAGGATCAGGCCGCGGCGCCGGTCGGTCTCGGCGCAGCGGACGCCCCAGGCCATCGTCAGGCTGCTGAGGATGAGCACGCAGGTATTCAGGCCGCCCAGGTTCTTGTCGAGGAAGCGGTGGGCGTAGATGAAGATTTCCGGATGGTTGGCGCGGTAGACGGCGTAGACGCAGAACAGTCCGCCGAAGAGCAGGATCTCGGTCAACAGGAAGATCCACATACCCAGCTTGCCGGCGTCGTACTGCTGCCGGTAGGAGCGGAAATGATGGGCCAGAAAATGCGGCTCGCCGGCGGCGTGCGGCTCGTTATGGGCTCGATTGGCGTTGTTCATGGCAATCCCGCGCGTGTGTCCGAAGGGGACAGTCCCATTTTCGTTGCACGAAAATTGGGACAGTCCCCGGTTATGGCGTCACGGGCCTCCTTTTTTCACGTAGCCGCCCTCGACGGGGTCGTAGACCAGGTCGTCGAACGAGTAGGGATCGCCGACCGCCGGCGTGGTGGCGAAGTTGTCGAAAGGGGGCGGCGAGCTGCACTGCCATTCCAGCGTGGCCGCGCCCCAAGGATTGGCCGGCGCCCGGCGGCCGTAGAACAACGAATAGGCCAGGTACACCGCGACCAGCACCAGGCCGACGGCCAGCAGGTACGCGCCCAGCGACGAATAGACGTTCAGGCGGGTGAACTCGGGGTGATCGGGCAGCAGTTTCGCGTAGCCGTAATAGCGCCGCGGCATGCCCCGGGTGCCGAGGATGAACTGCGGAAAGAAGGTGAGATTGAAGCCGGCGAACACCAGCAGGGCCCCGATCCGCCCCCAAAACTCGTTGTACATGCGGCCGGTCATCTTCGGCCACCAGTAGTGCAGCCCGGCCAGGAAGCCGACCATCGTGCCGCCCACCATGACGTAATGGAAATGGGCCACGACAAAGTAGGTGCCGTGCACGGCGACGTTGACCGACAGGGTGCCGAGGAACAGGCCCGTCAGGCCGCCGATGGCGAAGAGGAACAAGAAAACCAGGGCGTAGCACATCGGCGTGGCCAGCCAGATCGATCCCTTGTACATGGTTGCCAGCCAGTTGAACACCTTGATGGCCGAGGGAATGGCCACGGCGAACGTCAGGGCGCTGAAGATCATGGCGACCAGCGACGACTGGGTGCTGACGAACATGTGATGGCCCCAGACCAGGAAGCCGACCAGGGCGATGGCGACGCTGCTGTAGGCGATGAAGCGGTAGCCGAAAATGTGCTTCGCGCTGAAGACGGAGATGATTTCGCTCATGATGCCCATGGCCGGCAGGATCATGATGTAGACCGCCGGATGGGAATAGAACCAGAAGAAGTGCTGGAAAAGGATGGGATCGCCGCCCAGCTCCGGGGTGAAAATGCCCACGCCCAGCAGCCGCTCGACCGCGACGAGCAACAGCGTGACCGCCAGCACGGGCGTGGCCAGCACCTGGATCAGCGCCGTGGCGTACAGTCCCCAAAGAAACAGGGGCATGCGGAACCAGCCCATGCCCGGCGGCCGCAGCGTGTGCATCGTGACGATGAAGTTGATGCCGGTGAAGATCGAGCTGAAACCGAGGATGAAGACGCCCGTGACCGCCGGGACGACGGCGGTGCGGGTCGTGGCGGCGTAGGGAAAGTAGAAGGTCCAGCCCGTGTCCAGGCTGTGGGTGGCCAGCACGATCAGAAAGAAAATCGCGCCGCCCCACCAGAGGTAAAAGCTGGCCAGGTTCAGCCGCGGAAAGGCCACGTCCTTGGCCCCCAGCATGATCGGCAGCACGAAATTCCCCAGCGCCGAGGGGATGCCGGGAATCAGGAACAGGAAGATCATGATCGTGCCGTGCAGCGTGAACACCCGGTTGTAGGTGTCCTGGCCCATGATGGTGTGCTGGGGCGTGAGCAGCTCGGTGCGGATCAGAAGCGCGAAGACGCCGCCCAAGAGGAACATCGCCAGGATCGAGACCAGGTACATGACGCCGATCCGCTTGTGATCCAACGTCAGCAGCCAGGAGCGGATGCCCCGGGTATGCGTCAGGTAGTTGTCGGCGGCGACGGTCATGGCTGATTCTGGTCCCCTCTCCCTCCGGGAGAGGGCGAGGGTGAGGGCGAACTATTCATGGCGTTGTATTCCAAGATTGACAATCTTTCTGTCCTCGCCCGGAGGGAGAGGAAACTTCATTTCAGCGACTTGATGAATTCGATCAGGGCCGTGATGTCCTTGTCGCTGAGCTTGCCTTTGAAAGTCGGCATCACGGGTTGAAAGCCCTTGACGATCTTGGCGTCGGGCTCCAGGATCGACTCGCGGATATAATTGTCTTCGACCATGACCGGGGCCATGCCTTCGAGCTGCACCGGGTGGCCGTAGATGCCTTTGAAGCTCGGGCCCGTCCCCGCCGTCCCGTCGAGCGAGTGGCACTGCGCAGGCGTGCTGCTCATAGAGCCGTTTGCCCCGTTGGACCGGGGTGAGGTTGCTGGTGCGCTCGGCGGCGTCGCTGAGCCACTTCTGATACTCGCCGGGCGGATGCACCACCAACTGGGTCACCATGTCGGAATGCTGGGTGCCGCAATACTCGGAGCAGAGCAACTCGTAATTGCCCACCTTGTTGGCGCGAAACCAGGTCCGCGAATCGCGCCCCGGCACCACGTCCATCTTCACCCGCAGCGCGGGAATGAACAGGCTGTGAATCACGTCCTGCGAGGTCATGATCAGCAGCACCGGCTCATCGACGGGGACGTGGAGTTCGCTATCGACGTAGCCGTTCGTGTACTCGAAGAGCCACTTCCATTGCTCGCCGGTGACGCGGATTTCCCGCGCCCCTCCGGCGCATTGCGCAACTCCAGGTAGCCGGTGAACCCGCGATAAAACAGGATGACGACGATGGCCAGGGGAATGCCCGTCCACACGATCTCCAGCAGCGTGTTGTGGCTGGGCGATGCGGCCGGCGCCGCCTGCGGCCGGCGGCGATAGACGACCACGAACACCGCCATCAGCACCACGATGAGGAGGAAGAAGAACGTGGAAATCCAAAGCAGGAACTGGAACAGGTCGTCGACCACCCCCGCGTGGGACGATACCGGCGGCGGCAGCCAGAAGGACCCGTCGCCTTGGCATCGCGACAGCCAGCCGAGGGAGTCAATCGCCTGGAAAAGATGGCACGGCGACATCATGATGCTCCTGCGGGCTGACGGGGAGCTTTCCTGCGGACATCCCTCCGCCAGAAGACCAGCAGCACGCCGCCGAGGACCACAACGCTGAGCCCGCCGGCCAACTGCATCAAGTGCAAAGCGGCCGGACCATAGCGGCCCGCCGTCTCGTCATAATGGAAGCAGTAGAGCAGGACCTGGTCGAAGGTCGAGCCGGCCTTGCCCTCGCCCGCCTCGACCAGCGCCAGCCGCAACGTCTGCGGATCGAACTTGACCCCGCCCAAGTAGCGCGACACGCGGCCGTCGGGGGTGCAGACGATCAGCACGGCGGGATGGACGTACTGCTTGATCGGTTCGGTGATGAGTCGGTAGCCGAAGCCCACGACGCCGGCCACCCGCTTGATGTTCTCGTCGCGGCCGAGAAGGAAGTGCCAGCCCGCGCCGCTGCCCGGCCGGTCGTAGTACCGCAGGTACTTCTCCTTGGTGAGCCTGGCCCGCTGCGGCGATTCGGCGGGATCGATGATCACCGTCACAACCTGATATTGCTTTCCCAGGTCCCAGGGCATCGCCCGCAACGCCTCGACCAGGCCGTTGAGTTGCAGGCTGCACAGCATGGGGCAGCTCGAATAGTTCATCGTCAGGATGACCGGCCGCTTGCCGTCGAAGCACTGGCCGAGCGTGGCGTCGCGGCCGTCGCACTCGAGGAAGGGAAGCTGCAAGGGGAGCTGCGCGCCGGGGTGCGGCGTCACGCCGACGCCGTTGAGTTCGGGCGGCGGCGGCTCCTTGCGATCAACCCGGCCGCGGGGTGCCACTGCTGGCTTGTCCAGCAGTGCCGGGCCATCACAAAGCGCAACACTGCTGGACAAGCCAGCAGTGGCACTCAGGGCGGCGATCAGAACGGCGCAGCACGCCGTCAACAGCGGCCGCCGCGCATATCCGCGCTTATCGCTTGCCATGGTCTACCCCCTTTCCCTCGCCGGCCGGCTTCGCCTCCGGCCGTCGGCCGTGGGCCAGGTCGGCCAGCACCAGGTCCATGGCGCGGTCGATGGGAATGGCCACGATCTTCTTCTTCGCATCGACCCAGGCGTAACTGGCCAGTTTGCCCTGCTGCTCGGTCTTGAGGTTGATCAGCTCGACTGCCGGCTGCTGGATGACCTTATCATACTCCTGCTGGGCCTCGGCCCGATAGTAGACGACCTGCAAGAACAGCACCAGCGCCACCAGGCCCAGGACGGCCAGGAGTCCTACGGCGGCGATGACCGGCGTGTTGACGTCGTCGTATTTCGTCATGGGTTATGAATTTTCAAAGGCCAGGGATTCCGCCAGCCGCGGATCGCCCAGCGGCAGCAACTCGCGGCCGTCGGCGGCATGGCACACCGCGGCCAGGTACAAACAGCCGATTCCGGCCAGGCAGACGAAGTCCAGCAGGGCCAAGGGCGGCGCGGCCGGCGACTGGCTGGGCATCACCAGCCAATACACGTCGATCCAATGCGCCACGAGCATCCAGGCGGCCCAAAAACCCAGCAGCGCCTTCCGCCGCTTCACTTCCCGCGACAACAGCCCGAAAAACGGCACGAGCAAATGCACCGACAACAGCACCAACAACACCGTCGCCCACGCCCCCGTCTGCCGGACCAGATACCAGCCGGTTTCCTCGGGGATATTGCCGTACCAGATCAACAGGTACTGCGAGAAGGCAATATAGCCCCAGAAGATGACAAACGCAAAGAGGAGTTTGCCCAGGTCGTGGTAGTGTTCGATGGTGACGCTGGCTCTCAGGCGGCCGCCCGATTGCAGCAGCAGGGCCAGCAGGATGACGGCGGCCAGAAAGCCCACCACCGCCCCGGAGAAGTAGTAAACGCCGAAGATGGTGCTCGACCACCAGGGGTCCAGCGACATGAGCCAGTCGAAGGAGGCGAAGGTGACGGTGAAGAAAAACAGCAGCAGGGCCGGCCCGCTCAGGCGCTCCATCCGCAGCGTCAGCCGGGCGTCGCCGGAGCGGTCCTGCTGGACCGAGCGGAGCAGGAAGTACCTGGCCAGCAGCCACCAGACGAGAAAATAACCCAGCGATCGGGCAGCGAAGAAGACGGGGTTGAAGTAGGGCGCCTTGTGAGCGAGCAATTCGTTGGCGGCGGCCGTGTGCGGATCGGCCCAGCAGTACAGCGTCCCTTTGCCCAGCAGGACGGGCAGCAGGATCGGCAGCGCCAGGAGCGCCAGCAGCGGCACCGGCGCGGCCAGCAACTCGGAGAGCCGCCGCACCGTGACGCTCCAGCCGGCGCGGCAGGCGTGCTGGGTGGCGACGAAGCACAGCGCCCCCAGGGCGATGCTGAGCACGAAGCAGTAGTTGAGCAAGTAGGAGTGGAGGAAATACCGCAGGCCGTCGCCGCGCCACCAGCCCAGGGCCACGGCGCAGGCCAGCGCGGCGACGCCCGCCAGGCCCAGCACCCGTTTCGCCCGGGCGGCCTGGCCGCCCAGCGTGGTCAACTCCTCGGCCATGTCCTTACCTCAACTGCCATCGTTTGTCTTCCGGCACGTCGTGGATCGTGGCGTTCTGGCTGCGCTGGAGGGCGCGGATATATAGAATGATGGCCCAACGGTCTTGCGGCGTGATTTGTGCGGCATAGGACGGCATCTTGCGAATGCCGTTGCTAATCGTCTGAAATATCTGCCCAACCTCCTCCTCGCGGACCAACTTGGACGTGAGCGAGACCGGCGGCACCCAGGTGGCGTCGCGGCGCTGGGTCGCCCGCTGGGCGGTCATGCCGTCTCCCTCGCCGGTCCAGCCGTGGCAGGGCGTGCAGTAGATGTTGAACCGCTGCTGCCCGCGGTCCATCATGGCGCGGCTGGGCGGCATGGGAAAGGTCTTGACAAACTCGCCGTTCACCTTGCCGCGGTAGAGAGCCTCATCGGCCTCCAAATCGTCCCAGCGAACGGCGCCCGGCACCGGCGGCCGCATCGTCCGGCCGTCGGCGAAGAAGCCGCTGGCGGCCTGCGTCTTGTACTTGGGCTGGAAATTCATGTCGGAGAAGATGTCCAGCCGCGGCGTGGGCGATTTCACCAGCCGCGACCGCGCAATCAAGAGCACCGGCAGCACGCCCAACAGCACGGCCACCAGGGCGATCCAGATCGTCGGCTTAGGGAAGGCCCAGCCGGCCGCGGGGGTAAAGCACGTCTCGACGCTGAGGGCCCCCAGCGACTCGACCAGCCGGCCCAGCGCCGGCACGTCGAATTTCCGGTCCCTGGCGTCGACGAAGAGGAAGAATCCGTCGGTGGTCACGCGGGCGAACTGCGCGCCGCCGAAGGCCGGGTGCCAGAATTGCGGCAGGCGGTTCAGGGCCATCGCGCCGCCGAAAGCCGTCAGCGCGGCCAGCAGCACGATCAGCTCGAAGGTGATGGGGATGTTGGCCGGCAGGCTGAACAGGGGCTTGCCGCTGATGATGAGCGGGTAGTTGATCGCATTGGTCCACCATTGCAACAGGAGCGCGCCGCCCGCCCCGGCCAGGCCCGCGCCCAGCACCAGCCAGGGCAGCCGCGTCGGCCGGATACCCATGGCCCGATCCATGCCGTGGATCGGGAAGGGGCTCAGGGCGTCGAAGCGTTGGAAGCCCTCCTGGCGCAGCCGGGCGGCGGCGGCCACGAGCGCCGCCGGGCCGTCGAACCGCGCCAGCAGTCCGGCCAGCGGCGGCTGCTGGGCATTTTCCGAAAGTGGTGCGGCGGTGCTCATCGTTTCTCCTGCTCGTGCGGCAGGACCTGCTTGACTTCCGACATCGCCACCATGGGCAAGTAACGGCAGAACAAGAGGAACATGGTCAGGAACAGCCCAAAGCTGCCGGCCAACATGCTCAGGTCCACCCAGGTCGGCTTGTAGATCATCCAGCTCGAAGGCATGAAATCGCGGTTCAGCGAGGCGACGATGATGATGAATCGCTCCATCCACATGCCGACGTTGACCGCCAGGGCGACGATCAGCATTTTCCAGGGCGTGGTCCGCCAGCTCCGCATCCAGAACAACTGCGGCGCCAGCACGTTGCAGAGGATCATGATCCAGTAGCCCCAGCCGTAAGGGCCCCAGGCGCGGTTGACCAGGGCGAACCACTCGTAGGGATTGCCGCTGTACCAGGCGGTGAACGCCTCGACCGCGTACGAGTAGCCGACCATGCAACTGGTGGCCAGGATGACGCGGTTCATGTTGTCCAGGTGGCGGATGGTGACCAGTTCCTTCAGCCCGAAATACGCCCGCGCCGGCACCATCAGCGTCACCACCATGGCGAAGCCGCTGAAGATGGCCCCGGCCACGAAATAGGGCGGAAAGATCGTGGTGTGCCAGCCGGGCAACTGGGCGACGGCGAAGTCGGTGCTCACCACCGAGTGGACGCTCAGCACCAGCGGCGTGGCCAGCGCCGCCAGCAGCAGGTACGCCCGCTCGTAAACGTGCCACTGCCGTGCCGACCCGCGCCAGCCCAGCGCGAAGACCCCGTAGGCCAACCGCCGCAGCCGCGAGACCGCGCGGTCGCGCAACGTCGCCAGGTCGGGAATCATGCCCAGGTACCAGAACAAGAGCGACACGGTGAAATAGGTGCTCACGGCGACCACGTCCCACAAGAGCGGGCTGCGGAAGTTCGGCCACACGAGCATCTGGTTCGGATACGGCGCCAGCCAATAGGCGAACCAGACGCGGCCCACGTGAATGCCCGGATAAATTCCCGCGCAGATCACGGCGAAGATGGTCATGGCCTCGGCGGCGCGGTTGATGCCTGTGCGCCACTTCTGCCGGAAGAGGAACAAGATGGCCGAGATGAGCGTGCCGGCGTGCCCGATGCCGATCCAGAAGACGAAGTTGGTGATGTCGAAGGCCCAGGCCACGGGGATGTTGTTGCCCCAGACGCCGATGCCCGTGGCGATCAGGTAGCCCACCAAGGCAAAGAAAATGACCGTCCACGCGCCGCAGAAGGCGAAGGCCACGTACCAGCCCCGCGGCGGCCGCGGCCGCTCGACCACCCGGCAGACCGTCTCCGTCACGCCGGCGAAGTCGGCCCGTCCGAGCACCAGCGGGGCCCGACGGCGCGGGTTGTCGCCGGTGTTGTCGTCGATGGGAAACGCGATGCCGCTCATGCTTCCAGTTCGGGATTGGGGTTTCTGATCCGCGCCAAGTACGACGTCCGCGGCCTGGTGTTCAACTCGGCCAGGATGATGTAGCCGCGATCGGAGGCCGCCGACCGGGCCACCGCGCTCTGGCCGTCGGCCAGGTCGCCGAAGGTGATCGCCTGCGTCGGGCAGGCCTGCTGGCAGGCCGTCTTGATCTCGCCGTCGGTCAACTCCCGCCGGGCGTTCTTGGCCGCGATCTTGGCGTGCTGGATCCGCTGCACGCAATAGGTGCACTTCTCCATCACGCCCCGGCTGCGAATGGTCACCTCCGGGTTGTAGGCCATCTTGACCACTTCGTTGGCCGGGTCTTCCAGGTCCTTGTGGTAATTGAAGAAATTGAACCGCCGCACCTTGTAGGGGCAGTTGTTCGAGCAATAGCGGGTGCCGATGCAGCGGTTATAGACCATGTCGTTGAGCCCCTCGCTGCCGTGGGTCGTCGCCGCCACCGGGCAGACCGCCTCGCACGGGGCCAACTCGCACTGCTGGCAGGCCACCGGCTGGAAGACGGCCCGCGGCTCGGCGTCCGGGCCGCGGAAATAGCGGTCGATCCGCAGCCATTGCATCTGCCGGCCGCGGAGCACGCGGTCGCGGCCCACGATGGGGATATTGTTCTCCGCCTGGCAGGCCACCACGCACGTCCCGCAGCCGATGCAGCGCGTCAGGTCGATGGTCATGCCCCAGCGATGGCCCGTCCACGTGGGCTCCTGCCAGAGCGGCTCCTGCTTGGGATGCTCGCCGAGTTTGGCGGCGAACTTGGGGTCATGCTGATACTCCGCGAGCGTGCCCTCGCGGACCAGTTCGGGCACGCGCTTGATCCGCTCCCGCAGGCCGACCGTGTCGATGGCGAAATGGTCCTGCACGGTGGCCAATTCGTGCCGGCGGCCGGTCGGCTCGACGGTGAGTCCGCTGCCGAAGTCCATGGCCTTGCTGGTCCGCAGGGCGTAGGCGTTGAATCCGACCGGGGCCACTCCGTCGGCCGCGCTGCCGCCGACCTGGCCGGCCGCCGTCCGCCCATAGCCCAGCGGCAGCGCCACGGTGCTGTCGGCCTGGCCCTGCATTTCGTACACCGGGGCCTCGATTTCGCGGCCTTCATATTTCAGCCGCACCACGTCCTGGCTTTGCACGCCCAGCGATTTGGCCGTGGCCGGGCTCATCATGGCCGCATTGTCCCAGGTGAGTCGCGTCATCGGGTCGGGCAACTCTTGCAGCCAGCCGTTGTTGGCGAAACGCCCATCATAGACCTTGCTGTCCGGGCAGAAGATGATTTCCAGTTGACCGTTGGCAATCGTCGGCGTGGGGATCTCGGGCGGTTCGGGCAGCGGCGGCGTTTCACCTCCCGGAAAAATCTGCCCGAGCGCAAACGTTTCGGCCGGAACCCGTTTGGCCGTCTCCGGTGTCCCATCGTGCAACGCCTGCCGCCAAGCCTCGCCGGCAAGGCCAAACGTCTTACGCACGAGCGAGTCGGAACTGGCCGCCTCGGCGCCGAACAGCATGGCGAGCAGTTCAATGGCCGACCTGCCGCCGTAAAGCGGCTCGACGAGCGGCTGGCTGAGGCTCTCTTCCCCGGAGCAGGTATCATGCGCGTCGCCCCATGCCTCCAGAAAATGCGCCCGCGGAATGTGCCACCCGCAGAGTCGCGAAGTCTCGTCGCGGAACAGGCTGAGATGGATCGCCGTGGGCACTTTGGCCAGCTTGCCGCCGAAGTCCAGATCGACCGGGGCGTTATAGGCCGGATTGCCGCCGAGGATCAACAGCGTCTGCACTTTGCCGCCGGCAAGATCGGTCGTCAGGTGCCTTATTGCCTCCATGTACGTCGATGAATTTGGGGCCGCGTTCCTACTCGTGAGGATCCAATCCGATTCCGAGTTCTGTTGCGGTATGATCCTGAGAGATAGATACTCACCTTCGCGGCGAGGGGCGAGGTTATCAACGAGCGCATAAATTTGATGAACGGCAGCATGGACATCCGCCGGTTGTCTCTCCCCGGCAATCACGACGCTCCGCCGACTATGGGTGAAAAGATCTCTTGCGGCTGCACGAACAAACGCGCTTTTCGACGCCCTATACGGCTTACCCGACGCTAACGCGACAACTTCGCGGGCCAGTGCGCGGGCGACGACGGGAATGTCCTGGCATCGCACTGCCAGGCGATGGTCGGCCGCGGCGCCGGTGATCGAATACGTGGGCTCGGCAACGTAAAGGCGGCTCATCTTGCCGGCCACGGCCCTGCGGCCCTCCACAAAATCCCGGGCATAACCCACGCACGCCGGATGCGAGCCGAGAATGTCGGCGTCCAGGCAGACGATCACCGCCGGTTTGTTAAGGGCAAAATAATCCCCAGCCTCCCCCTTGGAACGATCGAACTGCAGGTTCGGGCTCGCGACGGGTTCGTAGACGTGCCATTTCGCCTGCGGAAACTTCTTCAATAGCTCGCCGCGCAGCCGCGCCAGCGTCGGCGAACTGCTGTCTTCGGAAAGAACCCGAAGGCCCGCGCCGCCATCCTTCTTCAGCGTAGCGAAATGCTCGCGGGCGAAGGCGGAAAACTCGACCCAGGTGCGGACCTCTTCGCGGCCGTCGATCCGATGAATGATCTCCTTGCTGCGGTCGGGATCGTAAAGCTCCAGGATCGCCGCCTGGGCAAAGGCGTTGGTGGCGCCGCGGCTCGACGGGTGGTCGGGATTGCCCTCGACCTTGACGGGGCGGCCGTCGACGCACGTGACCAGCAGCCCCAGGGCCTCGCCGGCAATTTCCATCGTGGTGGCGAAGCGCTGGAACTCGCCGGGCACGCGATCGGCCGGCCGCTTGGCAAAGGGACGAATTTCCCGCTTTTCCCAGCGGCAGCCGGCCACACCGGCCAGCGCCAGCGACGCCCCCATCAATTGCAGCCAGCGCCGCCGGCTCATGCCCTGCGGATCGTCGACCGCCGGAAACTCGGCCTCCAAAAAATCGCGATACGGCGTTTCTTCTCTGTCGGTCTAACGATGACATGTCGCGCAATCCGTCGAGGGATGAATGTCGTTTTCCTTCATCAAGCGGGCGCCCAACTCCGCCGGGTCCTCCTCCGGCACCCACGTCATGTCGGTAATATACTGCTGGGGACGCAAGTGCCCCTGCGGGTCGCGATGGCAATCCAGGCACCAGCTCATGCTCAGCTTCTCGGCCTGGTAGACTCGCTCCATCTTGTCCACTCGACCATGACAGGAGACGCAGCCGACGCCCCGGGCGACGTGGGCGCTGTGATTGAAGTAGACGTAGTCGGGCAGGTCGTGGACCCGCTGCCAATGGACGGAGGCCCCGCTGGCCGCGCTTTGGCGGACCAGCAGCAGCTTGGCGCTCTCGGTGGCGATCGTCGCATGGCAGTTCATGCAGGTGGCCGTGGGCGGAACGGCGGCGTCGGCGGCCACCTCGACGGTGTTGTGGCAGTAGCGGCAGTCGATGCCCAAGTCGCCGGCGTGCAGGCGGTGGCTATAGGGCAGCGGCTGCACCGGCTGGTAGCCCACCGCCAGCGTCCGCGGCGACCCGCCATAATAGACGACAAACGTCAGATAGACCGGCGCCAAGACCAGCAGAACGCCCGCCAACGGCCGGGCACGGTCGATCCACGGTGGCAACAGGGGGCCGGGCATCGTCGGGGCGCCGGGTTTCTGGACGATGTTGGGTGGCACTGGCTCCGCCAGCGTTTACGTACTTCCATCGGCAGCACGTGGAATCGCCCAGGATCGCGCAGCACTGGCAGAGCCAGTGCCACCCGATGGGGGCTGATTCTACGAACTCGCCTAAGTATAGCCGAATCCCTGATTTGGAATAGGCCCTCAGCCCGGCATTTGCCGCCGGGGCTCGTCCGGCGGGCGTTTCGCTGCGGCGGTGGGGGCCGCCGGGCCGCGCTGCCAATGCGGCCCGGTCGGGTGGCACTGGCTCCGCCAGTGCTTCCGCGTTTCCATCCCCAGCATGTGCGGCGCCAAGGACCGCGAGGCACTGGCAAAGCCAGTGGCACCCGCCGTGTCCCTGGCGGCCGCCGGCGCGGCAGCCACCCGCGGCACGCGCACCAACAGCACCAGGGCGGCGGCCCGGGCGACGGCCGAGATGACGAACAACGCCAAATAGGCCCCGCGGCTGGCGCCCGACAGCGCCAGCACCACGCCGCCGACGGCCGAGCCGGCCACGACGGCGCCGGCGTTGGCCAGGTTGAAGACCGTGAGGACGCCGAGGCGTTTTTCGCTGGGAATCGCCTCGAAGAACAGCAGCAACGTGGCCAGGTCGTAGGCCGCCCACACCACGCCGGAAAGCACTTGGACGCCGATCAGCAGGCCGAACGAGCGCGACAGCAGCCAGAGGGCGGGCAGGGGGATGATGCCGATGGCGCTGAGCCACAAGACCCGCTGCGGCCCGTAGCGCTCGACCACCCGGCCCCAGGCCGGCAGCAGCACGATCCTGGCCACCAAGGCGGCGCAGATCAGGACCACGTATTGGAAGTAGCTCAGGGCGAGATGGCCCAACATGAAGGGGGTAAAATAGGGCCCGGCGATTTGCACCGCGGCCTGGCTGAGCAGCAGGTAGGCCAGCACCGGGCCGTTGGTGTCATGGGCCAGCGAGGCCATGAGCTTTCGCGGCGGCGGCAGGCTGAGCCGGCTCCCCGGGGGCAGGGGCTCGCGTTGCCGCCGCAGCAGACTGGCCGAAAGGAAGCGGGCCACGGCCGCCACCAGGAACAGCAGGGCGAAGGCCCGCAGCGCATAGCCGCTGCCGGCCGCCGCCTGCAAGACCACGCCGCCCAGGACGAAGCCGGCCATGACGCCCCATTGGCCGACCAGGCTGCGGCGGGCGAAATAGCGGGCTTGCAGCCGCTGCGGAACCAGCGTCTCCACCCAGGCGCTCCAGGCCGCACCCGAGGCCATGCCGGCCGCCCAATACACGGTCGCTACGGTGAAGACCAGGACCACGGGAATGGCCCCCAGCAGGGCCCCGACCAACAGTGGCACGAAGGCCGCCGCCTGCAATGCCGCGCAGAAGACGGTCCAGCGGCGATACTTGCCGTCGCGGCGCACCATCCGGGGCGAGAGCAGTTGCAGGACGGCCCCCGCCAACAGCGGCACGGTCGACACCAGGCCGCTGGCCAGTTGGCTGCTGCTGGCGGCCAAGACGAAGGCGGGCAGATACGTTTCACCGATTCCGACCATCACGCTGGTAGCCGTTCCCTCGGCAGTCGAGGCGCGAAGATCCTTGCGCAGCGGATTCAACTCAGGCTCACTTTCTCCAATGCAGCAGAAAAGAGGACGAGATCAAGGGCGGACGAGGTTTTTCAAAATTGAGCCTTTGAAAATTCCACATCCAAGGTCCCCTCGCCCTCCGGGAGAGGGTTAGGGTCAATACCGTTGAAATAGTCGCAAGTTGATTATTGATAAAGTCTTACGGAATGTCGATTTTTGGTTCCTCGTATCCTTGGGTGCAAGGATTGCGTAAGAGCGACGGCAACGTGGCTGAGGGGCGTTTACGCCCCTTCCCGGCGAAGCCGGTACTCGGCCCGGCGTTTACGCCGGGTTCGGAGGGATCGTGGTTTTGCTCCTTCTTCCATCGCTCTTGCAATGTCAGCCGCGTTTACGCGGCTCCTCTCGCCGTCAGCAGCAGGAGCCCGGTGGACCGGGCTGACAAAATGGCCACGACTCCGCTCCATTCACCCGGCGTAAACGCCGGGCCGAATACCGCCTTCGGCGGAAAGCCCGATAAATCGGGCTCGATCTTGCAGCGGCTACTCACGGAACTGATGCACTGTCGTAACGCATTATGTACAATCAATTTACGCCTATTTCAACGGTATTGGGGTTAGGGTGAGGGCAGCAGTGTCCAGAAACGTCGGCCTAGCCGGGCCATAGCGGCCCACGCCCTCACCCCCGGCCCCTCTCCCGGCGGGAGAGGGGAGTAACTTGCAAAAGGCGAAGGGGGCGTAATTACTGGAATCGGCGGCCGGGAACAAGCCGTATTCTGGGCCGGTCCGCACCGCCCGGGGGGGACGCTCCCCGTATCCGTCACACGCCGTGTGACGATGTCGCCGCGTGCCGTTTGCAACCTGGCGAAAGCCCGCCGCTTTAAGTCATATCGGCAACCGCGGCCACCAGGTCCATGCGGTTTTCCGCGGCCAGCCGCTCGGGCGGCTGGGCGTCGATCCACCGCAACCGGGGCAGCAGCCCGCAGCGGTTGGCGACCTGGATATTCAGCCCCGGCCGGGCGTTGGCCTCCAGAACCACCGGTCCGTCGTCGGCGTCCAACACGAAGTCGACGCCCAGGTAGCCCATCTCCAGGGCGTCGGCCAGTTTCATGGAGGCGACCAGCAAGTCGTGCCAGGCGGGGATCGTCAGGCCGGCCACGGGCACTCCGGTGTCGGGATGGATGGAGACGGCACGGTCCTTGCAGACGCCGCCGTGGGTCCGCCCGCTGCCCAGATGGACGCCGACGCCGACTGCCCCCTGGTGCAGGTTGGCCCGGCCGCGCGACTCCCGTGTGGGCAGGCGGACCATGGCCATCACCGGCACGCAACGGTAGAGGACGATGCGGACGTCGGGGGTCCCGCCCACGGCGACGGCCTCGAACACCGGGTGCCGCAGGATGCGGTGTTCGATGATGATGCGATCGGGCTGCCCGGCCAGGGAATAGAGCCCGGACAGGATCGTCATGAGGTGATAGGTCATGTCGGCCAGCAGCCAGCGTTCCTCGCTGGAGCTGAAGAACTCGCTGCCGTTGTGGCGGGCGATGACCATGATGCCGCGGCCTTCGCTGCCGCTGGCCGGCTTGATGACGAACTCCTCGCGGCGGCCCATCAGGTCGAGAAACTTGGGCACGTCGCCGTGCCGCTCGATCAGCGCGTAGGTCTCCGGGACGGGGATCTGCCGCTGGTGGCAAATCTCCTTGGTGAGGTACTTGTCATCGACGCGGGGATAGTGGCGGCGGGGATTGTTGGGCAGCACGTACTCGCTGTTGCGGCGATTGATGCCCAGGACGCCCGCGCGGCGGAGTTCCTGCGGAGTGACCCAGCTCAGCGGTCCCCACTCGAACATGGCAAGGCCCTTTAGGAGATTTTGGTGGGGCTCGCTGCGCTCGACCCACCCTACGGCTGTTTTCTCGTCAATCTTTACGGTTTCCGCGCGGGGAGGTCGCGGAAGCGCCACAATTCGGTCCAGCGGTAGCCGGTGTAGCGGCCCACCACGATCAAGGCGGCGACGGTGAACAGGTGCAGCTCGGGATAGAACAACAGGGTCCGGCCCACGGTCTTCCACCGCAACAGGGCATAGACGACCGCGGCCAGGGCCAGCGTGCCGGCCAGCAGTTGCACCGCGAAGGCCAGGCTGTCTTCCTCCGTGGTCACGTAGAACCGCTCCACGAGCATCGTCATGATGACCATCGGCAGCAGCACGGCCTTGGCGCCGGGCGCCCGGCCGAAGTAGTCCAACATGGAGATGCTGAAAACGATGCAAAGGACCACGAGGGTGAGGATGATTCCCAACCGCGGCACCAGCAGCAATTTCAGGCGGTCGAGAAAGGCGCGGCTGCTGAAGCCCAGGACGATGACGGCCAGCAGGACCAGGATCCCCATGAGCTGATCGTTATAGACGAAGGCCAGCGCCAGCAGCGTGGGGGTGAAGGTGCCGAAGGTCCGCAGGCCGACGATCGTGCGGACGAAGGCCGTCACCAGTCCCCCCAGCGGCAACAAGAGGATCACTTCCAGCACGTCGTGCATCTGCACCGGCAGCCGGGGCAAGTCGAGGATGTCCCAGGCGCTGCGGTGCTCGAGGTTGAAGCTGCCCGGCGGCGGCGGCATGGGCGCGATGGCGTAGCCGGCCGTCAGATCGCTGACTTCGGCGGAGCGGATCACCTCGACACCTTCGCGGCGCACGGGGACGAAATTGGGGGGCATTTTCCGGAGGTAGCCCTCCTCCGGATCATACGGCTCCCATTGGTCGTCGCTGAGGACCTCGACCCAAGTATGCGGGCGGACATCGTCCCCCTTCTCGATCTCGAAGCCGGTCACCAGGCGGGCGGGAATCTTGGCAGCCCGGCAGAGCGCGACCATGGCCCGCGCCAGCCCAACGGGCTGGCCACGCCCTTGGCCAGCGCGGCGGCCGCTTCCTGCGGCGCGCTTTCGCCGCCCGGCCGGATGTCGCCAAAGCAATATAAGTACACTTGCTCGACCAGGTCCGCCTTGCTGGCGTCCTTGCCGCGGAGCCGCTGCAGGGTCTCCTGGACCGCCGGGTCGGACGTCTCGATGCCCCGTTCGTTGCCCAGCAGTCGCGCCCGGTCCTTTGGGCTCAGATTGGCCCCGGGCAGATTCTTCCGCCATCCCGGCCGCTGGCTCACATGCAGGACGGTCTGGGCGGTCATGCGGCAGACGCCCGTCTTCGGCGGCTCGACGATCATGTCGCGGGCTTCGCCGTTGGCCGATTTCAGGCGCTTGACGCTCAGCCCCGGCTCGACGATCTTGTACTCGTCGACGCGAGCGTACTGCGTGTCCAGGGGAAAGGAGACGCGCACCTTGGCGTCGGGCTTGCGGACGTGGAAGCTGGCCGTGTAGGTGAGTTGCCAGATGCTGTCGCCGCGGGCCATGGGCTCCTTTTGCCGGAACTCGCGTCGCACGCCGACGCAGATTGCCCCCAGCAACATGAGCAACGCTGTCACCACCAGGGCGGCTCGTTTGGCGGTCAAGGCGAGGCCCTCCCGAGCCGTGGCGGCGGCGCCTCGCTCCGCCGCAGGACGATCTTCTGCGCCCGGCTTCTCCAGCTCGGGAAAGAAGAGGACGTAGAGGAAGCGGCCGGCCGGATCGACGCGATAGGTGGCCTGGTTGGCCTTCTCGCTCCGCCCGGCCAGCAGCGTGCCTTCGGCGGCGAAATCTTCCGGCAGCGGCAGGCGGAAGAAATAGACCGGCGTCACCCGCCGGGCCGAATCGCCCCGCGGCGGCTTCACCATGCCCGCCGGCTGGCTGCCGGGAAACATGCGGGCGTAATACTTGTCGTTGCGGGCCTCGGGAAGCCGCTGCCGGGGCACGTCGATGACCAGCTCGTCGGGCGCGGTGGAGCGGATGGCCAGCGGCGGACTCTCCGGCTGCACTTCGGCCGCCGGCAGCACGCGCAACTCCGGATCGCCCCACAGCCGGAAGCTGAGGGCCACGCGCCGGCTCTTGGGCTGTTCCCGCTGGCCGCGGTGGGTCTTCAAGTCTTCCAGGCAGAACAAGTAATTCTGGGCGTCGCGCAGCGCTTCGCCCAAGGTCGCCCCGCGATAGAGCACCGCGTCGCTCAGCGCCTTGACCAGCGCGCTGCCCGAGCCGCTGTGGATCGGCGTCACGCTGCCCACCAGGGCCACGCCGCCCAGCTCGTCGATCCGCCACAAGACCCGCTCGTCCAACGAGTCGCAGCTCTGCAAAATGACCACCGGCAGCCCCTCCATCAGGCCGCTGATGGTGATGGCATTGACCGCGGACCGGGCCGCCCGCCGCGGAACGCGCAAGGGCGTGGTCGGCTGCACCACCGGGGGCGGCCGGGGACCGCTCTCTTCCAGGTTGTCCAGCTCCTCTTCGAAGTAGCTGTCCGGGGCCGTGTCGCGGTGGGCCGAGGGCACGTCGAAAAGGTCCTGGTAGGCCAGGTGCCCCTCGTAGATGATCAGGCCCGCAGTCTTCGCCGCCGCCAGGACCGCCGGGCTATCGTCCAGCTTGCCGTAGAAATCATCCACCCCGACGCCGCAATTCTTGTATTCCTCGGCCGTCAGCCGGCTGATCGTCTCGCACAACGGCAGCGCGCGGCGGCCGGAATTGGCCACCATCAGCAGCCGCACCGGCCGCCCCGCCGCCAGGCGCTGGCGGACCAGGCCGCGGGCAAACAGCACCGAGGCGTCGGCCAGCGATTGCAGCGGAATCCGTCCCACGCCGAAGTCGGCCATGGCGCCGACGCCCGTGGGGATGAAAGGCTCGGTGTTCAGCCGGTACTTGGCCTTGGTCTGGGCGGCAGCCTCGGCCTGGGCCGGAGTCAGCGGGCCCGGCGGCGGCGGCATGCCCGGGTCGATCTCGACCACGTTGTCGCCCAGCGAATCGTAATCGGCCAGAATGGTAATCGTTCGCGGCCGCAACTCGCGCAGGGCGATCAGCCGGCTCACCTCGGCCTCGGCCAGCGCGGCGCTGGGGGCGTGGCTGAGCACCAGCGGCGCGTCGCGCACCAGTCCCAGATAGGGCGCCAGCCAGGCGGTGGCGCCGACGGTGGCCCGCTTCTCCGGCACCCGCGCCACGACGATGGTCGGGACATTTCGCGCCTCCGATCGCCTTGATGATGCGGTCTTGGACCGCCCGGGGCGTCAGGACCTTGACGTTGTACTTGGCGCGAGAATCGGCCCAGCGCGGGGCGTGATCGGCGTCGGCAACGGCCGCCAGGACCTCCTCGACGCCCAACTCCTGCAACGCCCGCCCCAGCGATGTGCGGCTCTCCGAGCGCTCCCGCAACAGCAAGGGGATCGCCAGCTTGGCAGCCAGCGCCGAACCGAAAAGGATGCCCTCGGCATCCTCGGACGCTGCCGCGACCACGCGCCGCGGCCGGTCCCAGAATCGTTTCGCCACCAGGAGGCTGCCCTGGACCGGATCGGAACCGACCACCAGCACCTCCGGCGACCGCTTCGGCAGCACGCGGCCCAATTTCGGCGCGGCCACGGCAGCCCACACCAGCGGGCGCTTCGGGGCGGCCAGATCGATCAGTGCTTCCGCCTCGCGGGTCGGCGGGCCGGAGAGCACAACCAACAACGGCGTTTGGCCCGCCACCTGCCCTTGGGCCGCCACCACCGGCGCCGCCACGGCTGCGGTCCACGGCTCGTCCTCGGGAACCGCCAGAAAATCGAAACTTGCCGCCGCCGCAGCCGGCTTCTCATCCTCCGCCGCGGTCTGGGCCTGGACCGTGCCATGCCAGGCCAGTCCCGCCAAGGCCGCCACGAAGAGGGCGGCCAGAACCCGGCGGCAGGGTGGCACTGGCTCTGCCAGCGTTTCCGGCTCCAGGGCGTTCCATCGTGCGGCGGATGAAGATACGTAAGCACTGGCGGAGCCAGTGCCACCCTGCGCCCGGCGTTGTGATCGCTGAAGGCCTGTTTGCATTGTCGTGGTGCGGGAGGGGATGGTTGCTCGATGCTCTGGGTTCGTAGCGCGGCAGGGTGGCACTGGCTTTGCCAGTGTTTCCGACTCCACGGCGTTTCATTGTGCTGCGAATGAAAATTCGGAAGCACTGGCGGAGCCAGTGCCACCCAGCCCGGCAAACCGGGCGGGATCGGCAGGCAACTAGCGGATGGTCGGCCTCTTCAACGGCTCGTGAGGACACCCCTAGATTCTACTATATGCGGGCGGTCGCAAGCGGTCTGTTCCTATTGTCACGGTTGGCTGCTGGTAGTGCAAGAGTGATATGGCCGGCGAATCTTCCCCAAACCAACTGCCTCCCCAACCTTATTAAACCCAAGCCAGCAAAAGAGTTTCGCCCGCTGCCACTGGCTTTGCGGGTGCCACTGGCTACGCCAGTGCTTTTGGGGCCCGGGAGTTCGATCGTGCTTCGACTGAGACTGCGGAAGCACTGGCAGAGCCAGTGCCACCCGGCTGCAGCACGGCTGACACGGGCACCACGCTCTGCGTGGTCCTGGCACACGATGAATTATCCGCCCTATTTCCCCCCGGCCAGCACGCGGCGATAAACGGCGGCCACGTCGGCGGCCATCCGCGTTTCAGAGAATCGCTCGGCATGACGCCGCAGGCAGGCCGTCCGCAGGGCGCGCCAGTCGAGCTGGCCGCCAACCACCCGGCCAATTGCAGAGGCCAGTTGCTCGGGGTCGCCCGGCGGAACCAAGAGGCCTTCCCGACCGTCGCGGACGGCCTCGGGAATCCCCTCCACCGCGGAGGCCACCACCGGCAGGCCGGCCGACATCGCTTCCAAGAGCACCATCGGCAACCCCTCGCCGAAGAGGCTGGGCAGCACCAACAGGTCCATTTGCGCCAATTGGCTGTCGATGTCCCGTTGGAAGCCGATCCAATCGATCGCCTCCGCCAGGCCGAGTCGCCGGGCAAGTTCCCGGACCTTGCGGCCGTAAGGGGCGTTTCAAAGTCGCCCACGGCGCGGAGGCGGACGGCCAGGCCTTGCGACCGCAGCAGGGCCAAGGCGTGCAGCAGGACCTCGATTCCTTTTCGCGGCCGGAACAGGGCGATCATGCCCAAGGTCCAGGTCGTGTCGGTCGCGTCGCGGGCGGGTATCGGCCGCCGCGCGGGCACGCCGTTGGGAATCACCGCGACCCGGTCGGCCGCATAGCCTTGTCGCCGGACATATTGGCCCAGGCTGGCCGAGACCGCGATCAAGGCCGAGGCCTGCCGCAGCCCGAGCCGCTCGGCCCAGGCGTTCATGCGATCTTGCCAGGGGTGGGTCGAGTCGTGATCGGTGGGGCTGTGAATGTGGTGGACCAGGGGCACGCCGGTCAGCCTGGAAGCCAGCCCCGCCACTAGCGCCGCGCGCACCGAGTGGGAATGGATCAGCCCGAAGCCTTCCTGGCGGACGAGCCGCGCCAGTTTCAAGGCCGGCCGCAGGTCGAAGCGGTTTCGCATCGGCAGCTCGTGCAAGGGGATCGACTGCTGCTGCCGCATGGCGGCGAACTGGCCGGGCTTGAGGCACGCCTGGGCTACGTCGAAGCCCAGCGGCCCCAGCCTGGCGGCCAGCAGGTCTTGCACGCGTTCCGCCCCGGCGAAATGCTCGCCGTTGATGACGTGCAGCACCCGCACCGTGGCGGTCGAGCAAGGGACCAGCGCCTCGCTAGAACCATGCAAAAGCGGGGATTCGATCACGCAGGAGGATGCCATCTGGTCGTGCCTCAAAGGGATTTTGAGTTGTCTCTGCCCTTACGGGCAAGGCGCGTGCCAACCGCCGCGGGGCGGGGGCCACGGCGGCCGGTGATGGGATTTAAGTGCTTATGGAACCAATAGTTGCGGTCAACCGCGTAGGCTCCGATCAACACGATTCGATTGGGACTTTTCGGCCCGCGTGTCCGATCCGCCACCCAACCCATGATGCCCAAACGCCTCACCCGTTGATTGCAGGCAACCTGGGCCCGGCCGACGCCGGACCCGCTTTTCCAAGTCGGCTCGGGATGCTATGGTGATTGGCAGCCGTCAAGCCACTGCTGTCCGGAGGCTGCGATCATGCACTATCCCTGGTGGTATGTACCGTATCTGACCGCGCCGATGCTCATCGGCATCATCGCCGTGGTCCACGTGCTGGTGTCGCACTATGCGGTCGGGGGCGGCCTGTTTCTGGCCGTCGAGACCAGCTTCGCCCATCGCACCGGAAACAAGGATTACCTGGCCTACCTGCACCGGCACGCCCGCTTCTTCGTCCTCCTGACGGTCGTCTTCGGGGCCATTACCGGCGTGGGCATCTGGTGGACCATCGGCCTGGCCTCCCCGCTGGCCACCGGACTGCTGATCCGCACCTTCGTCTTCGGCTGGGCCACCGAGTACGTCTTCTTCATCATCGAGATCGTCTCGGCCTTCATCTTCTATTACTATTGGGGACGCCTGTCGCCCCGGGTCCACTCGATCATCGTCTGGATCTACGGCCTGTCGGCGTGGATCAGCCTGGTGCTGATTACCGCCATCACGGGCTTCATGCTCGATCCGGGGCATTGGCTCCAGGACCATAACTTCTGGAGCGCCATGCTCAATCGGCAGACGATTCCGCAGATCGTCGCCCGCACCGGCGGCGCGCTGCTGCTGGGCTCGCTCTACGTCTACCTGCACGCGGCCATTACGCTACACCGGGGCGAGCTGCACAAGCTCATCGAATCGCGCTCCACGCGGCCGGCCCTGCTGGGGGCGCTGATGATCATTGCCGGCGGCATCGGCTGGTATTTCTGCCTGCCCGACTCGGCCCGGGCGGTCATCTATGCGGCCAGCGTGTTGAACGTCTTGATGGCCGTGATCTTCGCCGCCACGGCCGTCGTTTTCGTGCTCCTCTACTTGGGCCCGTATCGGAACCCGGGTTGGATCGAGTCGCCCGGGTTCGCCGCCGCGCTCTTGCTGTTCGGCGTTGCGGCCTTCGCCGGCAGCGAATTCACCCGCGAAGCGGTCCGCAAGCCCTACATCGTCTACAACGTCGTGTTTGGCAACCAGGTCATGGCCGACGACGGCGGCGCCGAACTCAGACGCCTCCGCGAGGGCGGATTCCTTGAAGGCGGCGTCTGGACCAAGGCCTACGTCCGCCAGCACTATCCCGAGGTCATGGCCGGCGACCACATCGACCGGCAGCGGTTGCTCGATCTTCCCCAGGAGAAAAAGGTGGCCCTGGGCGCCGTGATCTTCCAATATCATTGCAACGACTGCCATGCCACCGGGTTCGGCTACTCGGCGGCCGCTCCGCTGGTGCAGGGCTGGACGCCCGACATGCTGCGGGCCCTGGTCCGCGACCTCAATCGGGTGCATTACACGATGCCGCCCTGGTCGGGCACGCCGGAGGAGGCGGACCTGGTGGCCGCCTATCTGGAGAGCATCGCCCTGCCCATGCCCGGCGGAATGTTGCCCCGCAGCACGGAGACCAAGCCATGAACCCCACGACGCTGATCGACACGACACTGACGCCCGGGCTGCCCGCCCCGGTCTGGTTTATCGAGCTGTTCAAGGTGCTGGGACTCAGCCTGCACATGGTGCCGATGAACCTTTGGTACGCCGGCGTCATCGTCTCCATGTTCCTGGCGGCGGTCGGCAGCCAGCACGGCCGGCGGTTCTCCGCGCGGCTGATGACGCAGATGCCGGTGATCGTGGCCATGGGCGTCAACCTCGGCATTGTGCCGCTGCTGTTCATTCAAGTCGGCTACGCGCAGGTTTTCTATCCGGCCACGGTCCTGATGGCCTGGTTCTGGCTGGCCGTGGTCGGGGCCCTGATTCCCGCCTATTACGGCATCTACGTCTATGCCTTCGGCCTGGGCGACGCCGCCGGCAAGATGCGGCTCTGGCGGCGGGCGGCCGGCTGGCTCGCCGCCGCGCTGTTTATCTGGATCGGCTTCACCTTCGCCAACGCCATGAGCCTGATGGAGAACGTCGGCGGCTGGCCGGAACTGTGGAAGAACAACAGCGTCCATGGGGCGGCCCTGGGCACCGCCCTGAACCTGGCCGACCACCGGCTGTGGCCGCGCTGGCTGTTGATGTTCAGCCTGGCGCTGGGCACGACCGCCGCCTGGATGGTCTTTGACGCCGCCTGGTTCGCCCGCCGCGAGACGGCCGAGTATCGCCAATGGGCCCGGCGCTTCAGCCTGAAGCTCTACACGGCGGCCATCGTCTGCTTTGCGGTGGTCGGGTCCTGGTATGCCTTCCTGACGTGGACTCCTGGGGTCCGCAAGGCGATGTTCGCCTGGCCGTGGCTGCCGTTGACGCTGGCCACTGCGGTGGCGATGGGGCTGCCGTGGCTGTTGATCTATCGCACGCAGAAGCGCGCCGAGATCGGCCGCGGCCTGGCTTCGCTGCTGGGCCTGGTGCAGTTTCTCGTCTTGGGCGTCAACGCCGTAAGCCGGCAGGTGGTGCAGAACCTGGAGTTGGCCCGCTATTCGTTCGACATCACCAAGCAGCCCGAGGCGGTGCAGTGGAGTCCGCTGATATTTTTCCTGGTGGTGTTCGTGCTCGGCCTGGCGGTGGTCGCCTGGATGATCGCCCAGGTGGCAAGGCTGCCGGCGGAGCCGCCCGCGGCGTGAGCGGCGCGGGGCCGGATATTTGTTTCACCCCCCAAGCCCACCGGCTGCGTCCGGTGGGAACGGCGTTTGAGCGGACGTCACCCTTCCGCCTCCAGTTCCCACCGGACGCAGCCGGTGGGCTTGGGGGAGGATCGCAACGTTTCGTGGCAGGTCGAAGCAGAAGGGGGATCGGGTGGCATGGTGCAAGCCGAGCCCAACGGGGTGTAGGCGGCCGCTACGTCGGGTCCGGGCCGTAGGTGTTTTGCCCCACCGTCCCGCGCAGACAGCCCAACTCGATCAGCAGCCAAAACGCCCCGATGTAGGGAATGAAGCCGATCAAGATCCACCACGCCGACTTGTCGCGATCGTGCCATCGCTTCACCTGCGCAGCGAAGCTGACCCAGGTGCCCGCGATGAAAAGGGGAAGGAAAACGACGACCATCAGGCCGATCATTAGACCGGCCGCAACGGCGGAATCATGTTGGGCCGATGGCACGCGGACCAGGGCAATGAGGATCGCCGCGAGGATCTCGACGACCATGAAGACGGCGAATAGGCCCAGCGTTACGGCCCAATAATTGCGTCGCGGAATCCGTCCCTGAAACGAGAACAACAGCCAACTCAGGCCGCGGTCCAGCGTCCGACCGTCGTCCCACGCGGCGGGCCCCGTGGCCGTCTGCGGCGACGCGAAGGGGTTGCTCTCGAACGGCGTTCCGCCAGGCGGTTGATCGTGCTCTGTCACGTGATTCTCCATAAGACTGTCCAGGAATCAGTAACGAAACGGCCGACGCCTTGACCCATGGCACCGCCGACCGCCTTTTACGCCACGGCGCCAGCTCGCAGCCGTCCCACCCACGGTAGTGTCGTATGGAGACGGTTTGGTGTCAATAGGTGCCTGGGCCGGCGCCCTTGCGCTACCCGTCAACCGGCGGCGGCGGGGCGTCCGTCTTCCACGCCAGGGCGGCCGTGGGACAGGCGGCAATGCAATCGGCGGCCGCCTTGCGCAGGGCCTCGCCCAGAAAACCGCCCAGCGGCACCGCGACGCGAACGTCGAAGCCGCGGCCGACGAAGCTCAGGCCCAACGTCTCGCCGGCGGCCGCCGCGATCTGAATGCACAGGCCGCAGTCGATGCACTTGCCCGGCTCAAAAATCACCTCCGGGTGACTCGCGTCCTGCTGGAATGGCCGCCGCGGGGCCTTGTAGCGGCGCGGATGGGCGCCGTAGAGGGCCGCGTAATGCCGCAGCTTGCACGAGTGCAGGCCGCGGCAATCGCAGTGCATACAGCGGGCCGCCTGCGCGGCCGCCTCCGCCGCCGTGTAGCCGCCCGTCGGCCGATCCAACCGCGGCTCGGGACTCGACCCGGCCGCCAACTGCACAAGTTCCCCGTGCTCCATGCGGCCGATCTTCGTGGAAAACGCCGACGGCACTGCAACCGACCCGGCGGCAAGAAACCGGCCGATCGCCGCGGCGGCCTCCTTGCCGTCTGCCACGCTGCGGACGACCAGGCCGCGGCCGTGTACCGCATTGCCAGCCGCAAACACGCCGGCGAGCGAGGTCGCAAACGTGTCTTTGTCGATCAAGATACCGAGCGGGGTGGTGGCGAGGGTGTTGGCGGGGGCAGCGGAAGGGGACAGTCCCATTTTCGCTACGCGAAAATCGGGACAGTCCCCGGTGTGCGTCCCCGCGTGGGCGCCGCAGGCGAGCAGGACAGCGTCGAACTCCTGCCGCAGGTCCGCAAGCGCCGCGTCGCGGCCGATCCGCGTGCCGGGCCGCAATTCGACGCCAAGCCCGAGCACCAGCGCAATCTCGGCGTCGAGCACCTCCGAGGGCAATCGCTCCCGGCTCTCCTGCCGCAGCCGTCCGCCGGCCTGGCGGCCTTCGTCGAAGATCGTGGCGGCGTGTCCTTGCTGGGCGAGATAGTGGGCGGCCGCCAGGCCGGTCGGTCCGGCGCCAACGATGGCCACGCGGCGGCCCGTGGGCGGCCGGCAGGGCGGCATGTAGGGATCGCCCGAGGCCATGTCCACGTCGGCGACATAGCGGCGCAACAGGCAGATGGCCACGGCGCCGTCGAGTCCGCTGCGGCGGCAGGCCCTCTCGCACGGCGCCGGGCAGATGCGCCCCAGCACGGCCGGCAAGGCGATGTCGCGCTTGACCGTGGCGATGGCCTGGCGGAGTTGGCCGGCGGCAATCTGCCGGAGCATTTGGGGAATGTCCATCCGCGCCGGGCAGGCGAACCAGCACGGCGCCAGGCAATCGCCCAGGTGATCGCTCAGCAGCAACTCCAGGGCGTTGCGGCGGAGCTGATGGACTTCCTGGGTCTCGCTCTCCACCTCCATGCCCTCGGCGGCCGCCGTGGCGCAGGCGGGAGCGAAGCGGTCATGGCCAGCGATTTTGACCATGCAGACCAAGCACGAGGTCGACGCTTCGCAGCCGTCGCGGAAGCAGAGGGCGGGCAGGTCGATGCCCAGTTTCCGTGCCGCGTCCAGCACGGTCGCGCCCGGCGGCACCTCGACTTGGCGATGATCGATCGAGAGTTTTGGCATGGCCGTTGTTCAATCTATCTGATCATATCGAAACCAGTGAGGGGCTGCCCTCACCCTAACCCTCTCCCGGCGGGAGAGGGGACTAACGACTCACTCCACCGTGACTGCATCGACGGGACAGACCTGGCGGCAGGTGTCGCAGCGGATGCACTTCTGCTGGTCGATCACGTGTACGACATAAGGGGTCATGGCAATGGCGTCCACCGGGCACTGCTCGGCGCAGAGGGTGCAGCCGATGCAGCGATCATTGATGCGGTAGGCCACCAGGGCCTTGCACTTGCCCGCCGGGCAGCGGCCGGCCAGGTGCGCCTCGTACTCGCCGCGGAACCAACGGAGCGTCGAGAGCACGGGATTGGGCGCGGTGCGGCCCAGGCCGCAGATGCTGCCGGCGGCCACCGTCCGGCCCAGCGACTCCAGTTCCTCCAGGTCGCCGGCCTTGCCTTGACCGCTGCAAATCCGATCCAGCACGTCGAGCATCCGCCGCGTGCCGACGCGGCAGACGGTGCACTTGCCGCACGATTGCTGCTGGGTGAAGGCGAGGAAGAAGCGGGCGATATCGACCATGCAATCGCCGTCATCGAGCACGACCAGGCCGCCCGAACCCATGATGGCGCCCAGCGCGGCCAGGGCCTCGTAGTCCACGGGCGTGTCGGCCAGCTCGGCGGGCAGGCAGCCGCCGGACGGGCCGCCGATCTGCACGGCCTTGAAGCGTTTTCCGCCGGCCGGTCCGCCGCCGATCTCCTCGACGATCTGGCGGATGGTCACTCCCATGGGCACTTCGATCAGGCCGCCGCGGCGGACCTTGCCGGCCAGGGCGAAGACCTTGGTGCCCTTGCTCTCGGCGGTGCCCAGCTCGGCGAACGCCCGGGCGCCGTGGCGAAAGATCCAGGGGACCAGGGCGTAGGTCTCGACGTTGTTCACGGCGGTCGGTTTGCCCCACAGGCCGCGTTCGGCAGGGTAGGGGGGGCGGAGCCGGGGCGTGCCGCGACGGCCTTCCAAGGTGGCCAACAGCGCGGTCTCCTCGCCGCAGACGAAGGCCCCCGCACCCTGCCGGACGGCCAGGTTCAGGCGGAAGTCGCTGCCGAGGATGCCGTCGCCCAGCAGGCCGCGCTGGTAGCATTGCCGCAAGGCCTCTTCCACGCGGCGGACGGCCAGCGGATATTCGGCGCGGATGTAGAAGATGCCTTCGTCGGCCCCCACGGCCCGGGCCGCGATGGCCATGCCTTCGATGATGCGATAGGGGAACGATTCCAAGAGCATGCGGTCCATGAAGGCGCCGGGATCGCCTTCATCGCCGTTGCAGAGGATGTACTTCTTCGCGCCGGGGGCCTTGCGGACGGCGGCCCACTTCAGCCCGGTGGGAAAGCCGGCCCCGCCGCGGCCCCGCAAGCCGCTGGCCTGGGCCTGCTCAATAATCTCCTCGGGCGAAAGATGTTCGAGGCAATGCCGCAGGGCATCAAAACCTTGGCAGCGAAGGTATTCGTCCAGATCGGTCGGCGCCAACTGGCCGCAGTATTCGGTAGCCACGCGGAGCTGCCGGCCCAGGAAGGCACACACCTGGCCGTCGCGCTCGTCGAGGGCGTGCTTTTCCACCGCATCGCCCAGCTCATCGCTTTGCAGGCGGTCCAACCAGCGCGTGAGCGAGTATCCGATCCGCCGGGCGATGCCCTGGGGCTTGAACTGCGCCAGGACGATGTCGGCGGCGCTGCTGGCCTGGACCTTGGCGAAGCGCCGCGGCGGGCCGCCGGCCGGCGCCAGTTCCACTAGCGGCATTTGATGGCACATGCCCACGCAGCCGACCGCCTTGACCACGGCCGGGGCGCCGCTGGCGGCAATCGCCCGGCGGATGGCCTCGTGGACCTGGCCGCTCCCCTGGGCGACGCAGCACGAGCCCAGGCCGATGCGGACTTCGCCCAGCGGGCCGCCGGCCGGCGCCACCGGCTGCGAGGCCGTCGGCGGCCCGGCGGTTTGGCGGGCAAGAAAATCGTCGAGCACGGCCGCCACCCGCTGCGAACTCATGCAGCCGTAGGTGACTTCGTCGATCTGCACGACCGGGGCCAGCGTGCAACATCCCAGGCAGACGACCTTCTCGACGGTGAACAAGCCGCCGGGATCGGTGTCGTGGCCAGCCGCGATTCCCAGGCGGCGCTGGAAGGCGTCGTGGACCACCTGGGCCCCTTTCACGTGACAGGCGGTGCCGTGGCAGACGCGGACGATGTGCCGGCCCACCGGCTGGTGGCGGAATTGGCTGTAGAACGTGGAGACGCCGGCGATGGTGGCCGCCGTGATCTCGGTCAACTCGGCGACGCGCCGCAGGGCCGCCGGCGGCAGATAGCGATAGTGCTCCTGGATGGCCTGGAGAATGGCGATCACGTTTTCCGGGCGGCGGCCCAGCCGTCCGACGGCGTCCTCGACGAAGGTAAGGTCCAGTTCGGTCATGGCCGGTTCAGAGTTTGCTCCCGATGCAAAACAGCCGTAGGGTGGGTCGAGCGCAGCGAGCCCCACCATTTTTCCCGCGGCGCATTGGTGGGGCTCGCTGCGCTCGACCCACCCTACCGGCCTTCGTCAAAGGTGCTCGTTTCACCACGGCTACTTCCTCCCGATGCAAAACAGGTTTTTCTGGCCGCGGAGATAAATCCGGCCGTCCTGGAACGCGGGACTTGTCGCGCAGGGCTCGCCCAAATCGGCCTGGCCCACCCGCTTGCAACCCTTGGCATCCGCTTCCAGGATGACGGCCTTGCCCGCCTCGCTGATCAGGTACAGCCGGTTGCCTGCCCAGGCGGGCGATGACTTGAAGCTGAGCTTGCCCCCCTGGAACTTGTCGTTCAGATCGTCCTGCCAGAGCTTCGTGCCCTCTTTGGCATCGTAGCAGGTCAAGGGGCCGTAGGAAGGCAGCAGGAAAAGATAGCGGTCGGTTGCCAGCGGGCTGCACAATTCGGGGACGCCTTCCCGGCACTCCCAGAGTACCTTGGTCTTGCTCACGTCGCCCCGGCCGTCGGGGGCAATGGCGCAGACCGGGCCGGTCTCGCTCGACGGGGCATAGACCAGCCCATTGGCAAAGACCGGCGAGGGCCCGATCTCGCCTGTCAGGCACTTCGCCCGCCAAAGCTCGGCGCCGCCGGGCAGTTCGTAGGCGACGACCCAGGGGTTGCTGGTCGTAATGAGTTGATCGCGGCCGGCGGCACGGATGACGATGGGCGACGACCAGGAATTCGGCGTCTTGCGCGGCTGCTGCCAGACGGTATTGCCGGTGGTCAGGTCGAGCGCCAGGGTCCGCGACTTTGGGGCGTCCTCGTCGCCCTGATCCATGGGGACCAGGAGCAAGTTGCGGAAGGTGGCCAGCGAGGCGGCGTGGCCGTAGGTGTTCTTCGGCACGCCCAGGCTGCGGCTCCAGACGAGCTTGCCGTCGAAATCGAAGGCGCCGGCGTCGCCGTTGGCGAAGATGGCCAGCGCCAGCCGGCCATCGGTCGCCATCGTGGGCGAGGCGTAGCCCACATAGTCTTCCACCTTGAGAGGCTTGCCGCTCTCCGTGCTCTCGGGCAGTTGCTTCTGCCAAAGGAGCTTGCCGTCGGACGTGTCGAAGCAGTAGATCTCGCGGTGCGTCTGGTCGGCCCCGGAGAGAAAGACGCGATTGCCCCAGACCACCGGCGAGCTATTGCCGGGCAGCGGGACGGGGGACTTCCAAAGGATATTCTTGCCCGAGCGGCCGTCCCAACTATCGGGCACGTTCTCGTAGGCGGAGATGCCCGAGCCGGCGGGCCCGCGGAACCGCGGCCACGCGCGGGCGATTTCCTCCTCGGAAGGCGGCGCGGCCAGGGCCGGCGCGGCCGCCGCGGCCGGCGGCGGACGGAAGCGAACCGCCAGCAGTCCGGCCGCGAGCGCCAGCACGATGCCCAGGGCGGCGACCGCCCAGCGGGCGACGGGCTTCCACTGCAACTCGGGGTCGTAGCCCGGCTCCCGCGGCTGCGGTTGGGGCAGTTTCCGCCGCAGCGTCGCGGCCGAGGCGGCCGCGGCCAGCAGCACCGCGATCCCGCCCAGCAGCAGCACGGCCCCGCGAGCGGCAAACGCCCTCTCCGCCATGTACTCTTGGCGCAGTTCCAGATCGAGCACGCGGACCTGCTCCTTCAGCGCGGCATTGCCGGGCTGTTGGGCCAGCAGGCCCCTCAGTTCCTTCATCAGCGGCGCCTCGGACGGGTCTTTCCACTGCCGGCGGCTGTAGGCGAACAGCAACAGGCTCACCACCACCAGGCAGAAGACGCCGGCCACCGCCGCGGTCCGCACCGCGACCCGGCACGCCGCCGCCGATCGCTCATTGATGGGTTCGCGTGTTGCGGGCATGTTCATTACGTTGCTGGTTTGTTGACGGGCGTGATCGGCGCGATCCATCCGCGCCGGGCCTGTTCGCCGGGACAGTACCAGAAGCATCGGCCGCAAGAGACGCAGGCGGTCCGATCGGGCTGGTAATCGGTGCGACGGCGGCGGATCGAGAGATGGATCAGTTTCAATCCGATGACCAGGCCGACCCAGGCCCCGAACCATGCGCCCGCCCGGCCCAGCGAGCGGACCAACTGGGCCGCCTGGGCGTAGAGTTCCTCGACCGAGCGGCCGCTGGCGCGGAAGGCTTCCGTTGCGTCGGCGACCAGCTTGCCGGCGGTGCCTATGTCCATGCGGAGCCGGGCGGCCAACTGGACCGTGGGGTGCAACTGGGCCAGCGGCTCTGCCAGCCGCGATCCCAGCAGGCCGCCAATGGCGACGAGGATCGGCAGCAGCACGACCAGCAGGGCCACGCGCCGCCGCCCGCCGCGGCGCTGGGGGTCGGATTGGGCGACCGTGGGCTCGCGGATGGCGTTGTACGGGCAGGAGTCTTCGCAGAGGCGGCACTGGATGCACTGCTCGGGCGGAATCTGCACGTGCCGGCGGGCAACGCGCGAGGCCAGGCTCAGGATGGCGCCGTAAGGGCACAAGTAGCGGCAGTACGGCCGGCCCACGAACACGCCCAGGGCCAGGAAGCACCCGCCCAGGACCAGCATGTTCAGGTCGCCGCTCAGGCGGAACATGGCCACGAAGGGATCGTAGCGGCAGATGACGAAGGCCGTATCGGTGGCGGCGAACAGGACCGCCGCGCCGAGATAAATGTAGGCCAGCAGCCCCAAGGCGTGGTCCAGCCACAGCGGCGTCTTGACGGGCCGCACCGCCACGAGCTCCTGGACGGCACCCAGCGGGCAGACGGCCGCGCAGAACGTCCGCCCGAACAGCAGCGTAAAGATCAGCGGCAGCGCGAAGAAGGCCACGGCCGTCAGGGGGATGGCGTAGTGGGAATCCGCCAGTGCCAGGGCGACGTTCTGGATGGCGCCGATGGGACAGATGCAGCCCTTCCGCCAGAACCCGAACCAGGCCAGCGAAACGATGGCCAACAGGAACAGTCCCCGCCGCGACCGCTTCACCAGGGCCAGGTAGCTGGCCAGGCTGAGCCCGGCCGCCAGGGCAGCCACGTCGAGATATTCCCGCCACTGGCCCCGGGGCGGGGAGGGCTGCGTCTCGGGGACCAGGTGGTGGCTGAACTTGGGCACAGGCACGAGGTCCCCGGCCCAAGCCGTGGCGGCCAGCCCGGCCAGCATGGTCAAGAGCAGGATGGCAAGCAGCCGCTTCATGTCTGGCCCTTCCCCGCATCGGCAGGTAGGCGCTCTCGGGCGCGAATCGCTCCCTGTGCCGCCTCGCTCAAGAGGTTGGGCGAGCCGGCCCGCACGCGGCGAAAGGCCTGCGTCGGACAGGCCACGGCGATGGCGCACTCGTTGCAATTGAGGCAGCGGTCGTGACGGACCTGCAGATAGAGCGAACCGTTCATCTGCCGGCAGCCCAGCACGCAGCGGCCGCAGCCGATGCACAACTGCTCGTCGATGGTGTACTCGAAGAACCGCTGCCCGCCTTGCTCTTCGATGAACTTGCGGGTGATAGCGCCGGTGGGGCAGAGCTGGTTCTCGGCCCCGGTGTCCAGGACGAAATCCTTGTTGGGAAAGTACCCGGTGCAAACGTCGCAATAGCCGCACAGCGCGAAGCACTGCACGCTCTTCACTGCCGAAATGTCCAGTACGCAGTGCGTCTGGCAGCGGTCGCAGGCGATGCACGCATCCGGATCGATCTGCCAGAGCAGCCGTTCGGCCAACCCTCGCCTGGCCGCCGCGGCCTGCGGCAACGTGCACTCGCCCAGCGCCGCACATGTGCCGCAGGCGGTTCCCGGCGGGCAAGCCGTCTTGCCCCCGCCGCCGACCGCGCGGCGCAGCAGCCCGGCCGACAACACGGTGACGCCGCCCAGGGCCAAGTAGCGGATCGCCGTGACGCAGAGTTCACGCCGCGTCTGTCGGGGCTCGGTAGTGTCGCTCATCGGGTTGCTCCGGCGCTGGATGTTTTCGGTTCAAAGATGCGGACCTTGGCCGCCGCGGGGTCCAGGACGAGGATTCGCCCGCGACGATCGATGGCGATCGGCGTCGGCACGGCGCCCAACTGCTCGGGCCCGGCCACGACGCACTGGAACTTTCCCTGGGCGCTGTAGATTTTGATCCGCCGGGCGCCTTTTTCCATGGTGACGAAACGCCCGTCGGCCGTCGCGGCCAGATAGGCCGGATTGCAGCAGCCGAAGAAGCCGGCGACGTCGGAGGAGCCTTTGCCCCAGGAGCATTCCAAGTCGCCGTCGTGGGTATAGCCCTCGACCCGCAGGGCGGCGGGATTGACCACGTACAGCAGGCCGTCGGCGCCCAGGGCGAGCGGAAAATAGTGATTGGTCACCAGCAGTCCGGGATAGTTTTGGGCCTTGTTCGGCTGGCCGATGCGCCCTTTGAGCTTGCCGGAAAGATCGTAACGCCAGACGATGCGGTTGCCGGCGTCGGCGACAAACACGTCCTCGTCGGAACGTCACGATCCCGGTAAGCGACGCTGCTGGGGCCGGCGGCTTCCAGCTTGCAAGCCGCTTGCCATTGGCGTCGAGTGCCTCGACGTGATCCTCCATGCCGACGTAGATGCGGCCGGGCCGAGTGGCCACGCACTGGGGCGGCGCGTCGAGCGCAACTTCCATCGCCAGGGCTCCGTCAGGCGCGAACACCCGCAACAACCGGTCGCCGCCGACGTAGATCCGATCCATGGGGCCGACGGCAATCGCGCGGGCTTCCCGCACGCCGGTTGGCCATTGGCCGGTCTGCCGATAGGCGATCAGGGCCGGATCGATGGCCGGCGCCTCGGCGGCAGCGGGGGCTCCGTCGCGGTCGCCGCGGACATCCATGCGAAAGATGGCGGCCAGGCCGACGCCGATCGCGGCGGCGGCAACGGCCCCGGCCAACACGCCCGCCCAAGAGATGCTTTGCCGACGGTTCATGGGGCCGGCTCCTCGGCCACGTCGAGGCACACCATGCGCGTCAAGTCGCGGAGGATCAATCGCCCCGCCACCAAGGCCATCGGTCCCCAACTGGCCGCCCCGCCGTCGAGCACCTGGGCCCGGCCCAGCGGCTCATAGCCGTCGGGGGTGGCGCGGATCATGCGGAGCAGGCCGCTGTCGTTCATCGCATAGATGAGCCCGTCGGCGATCAGGTAGGGCCCCAGGCCGAACTTGTCCTGCCCGCTGTTCCACAATTCTTTTCCCGCCAGATCGAGGCAGACCAGTTGCCGGTCGTGCTGTCGCACTCCGTAAAGGCAGCCTTCGCAGAGGATCGGCGTCTGCTGCTCCGAGCCGAACTGCTGCGGCGTCAGGCGGAAGAGCGTATCGGCCGCCAGGCGGCCGTCGCGCTGGCGGACTTGCAGCATCAGGCTGCCGGAGTTGTATCCGCCGCTGAAGAAGACGCGGCCGTCGCCCAGCACGACCGGCGAGGGACAGGTCGCCACGCCGATCTGCCAATCGGTCGTTTCCCAGAGGATCGCGCCGTCGTCGGCCGACACGCCGGCCGCTCCGCCCTTGCCGCAATAGACGTACATCCGCCGTCCGGCCAGTTCCATGGGCATGATCGACACGTGGGTCATTGTCCAGCCGTGCGGATTGGGGCTTTCCCAGATCACCTTGCCCGTGTGGTAATCGACCGCGATCAGCAGCGCGCGTCCGCCGGGGGCCAAGATCAGGCGGTCGTTGGCGGCGTCGATCAAGGGGCATTGGCCCGCATACCAGGGCGGCACCGTGGCGCCGTAGTCGAGGACGAGGTTGATCAGCCAGCGGGCCTGGCCGTTGCGGGCGTCCCAACCAACGACCTGGCACTGCGGCCCCAGCGACACCACGCAGTCGCCGGCGACGGCCGGAATCGTCCGCGACATGCCGTGATGGGGCGGCACCACGACGCGATAACCGTTGTGCCAAATCTCCCGGCCGTCGTCCAAGGACAGGCAGCGCATCACGTCGGCCGAGCGGTCAACGCCGTTGGGCGACACGTCGCGGACATGATCGAGCACGTAGACGCGGCCGTCGGCAACGGCCGCCGAGGCAAAGCCCTCGCCCAGGGCGACCGTCCACAGGCGTCTCGGCCCGCGCCGGGGCCATTGCCGGGCGAGGCGGACTTGCTCCTTGCTCAGGGCGTCATGGTCCGGGCCACGGAAGCAGGGCCAGCTTGCCGCGACGGCGGCGGGGCGGCCGGGGCCGGCCACCGGCTGGCCCGGCACGGGACGAACGGCCTTTTTCGCTTGCCCCAAGGAAGGGGCATCGTCCATCCCCGGCACCCGGGCGTGCAAGGCGGTCCCCGGCCCGCTGACGATCCACAGCACGATCAGAACCGCCCCGAGCACGGCCGCCGCGCTGGGAATCAAGATGCCCGAGAGTCGCTGACGCATAGAATGCCTTCAATTTTTAATACCCGCTGGGGGCGCGAATGTCAACCTGGGGGGTGGTCTTGCGCCGACCCGAGGCACCCAAAGCACTGGCATAGCCGGTGCCACCCGGCGCAAGGGAAAAAAGGAACAACCTCGTTTCTCTTCCGGCCAAGCGCTTGTGGGGTTGCGGAAAGACGGCTACAATACGGAAACTTCGCGGAACGTTTCCGCGCCGTCGTCCAACATCGGCTTCTCACGCGCTCGATGAAGGACTCGTCGCGCATGAAGAAGGCAACAAAACATAGACTGGTTGCCGCGGCCTCGGCTGCCGTCGCCCTGGCGGCCCTGGCGGTTGGTTGCGGCAGGGAGGGCTCGGGCCGAGCGCCTGTCCGCGGAACCGTTTCGCTTGCCAGCGGCGAGAAACTGAGCGGCTCGATCGCGTTCCTGCCGAGCGCGGGTACGAAGGGGCCGGCCGCCACCACCAGGCTGGTCGCCGGCCAGTACGGCTTCGACCACAGCAACGGTCCGACCGCCGGGCCGCACCGCGTGATCGTCACCAGACTCGCCGACAAGGAGAAGGTGCTGGAATCGCTGGCCGATACGTGCGGCGCCGAGTCCCAGTGTGCGAAGCCTGACGAGGCCGGTGGGGTGAAGACCATGTGGACGCTGTCGGCCGACGTGCCGGCCCATGCTCCTTATCGATGCGACTTCACGCTGGACCCATAGCGCGGGAGGCCAGGCAAGATCATGCGCCGACGGCTAGTGCCTCTTCCACCAGGTTCTTGGCGCTCGGCGTCGCCCCCCCGTTGCAAAGGGGGGGCTTTTCTCGCCGGCCGAAACTTTCTGAGGGTTGTAGCAGCGGCCCAGTCCGGTTTCACCTTGGTGGAGTTGCTGGTCGTCATTACCATCATCGGGATGCTGACGCTGCTGACGCTGCCGGCGGTGCAGGCGGTGCGGGAGACGGCCCGGCAGCTACAGTGCAAGAATAATCTCCGCCAATACGGACTGGCGCTGATGCAGTACCATTTCGGGCACAACGTCTTTCCCATCGGCAACGTCCCCCTCCGTTTTTGGACCGCCCAGTCCATGCTGTTGCCGTACGTGGAAGGAGACGGCGTTTATCGGCTGGTCAATTACAACTACCCCGGCTGGTGCTTTGCGGCGGTCGGTTCGCTGCCCGCAGCCCAGGATCCGGGCAGTCAGGTCCTTTCCGTCGACCGCTGCCCCGACGACCCCAATGGCGGCAAGATCTGGCACGCCATCGCGGGAGATGGATACCACGGCTGCACCAGCTATTCTCGGCGTGATGGGGACCTCGCCGACCGCCGCGGACGGCATCCTTTTCTCGAACTCCAGCGTCAGGATCGGCGATGTCGTCGACGGGACGTCGCACACCTTCATCATGGGCGAGCGAGGCACCCCGAACGACCTCTACTGGGGCTGGACCTACTGCGGCACAGGCGACGACTGTCTGGGCACCGGCGACAATCTCTGCTCCACGCAGTTGGGGCTCAGCCCCGGCCGGCCCGACGGCAACGACAACACGCATTTCTGGAGCTACCACCCCAACGGCGCCAATTTCTTATGTGCCGACGGCGCCGTGCACTTTGTCAACGTCAACATCGATTTCGCCACCTTCCAGGCCCTCTCCACCCGGGCAGGCGGCGAAGTCGTCCAGTCCCAGTGGTAGCCGGCGGGGGAGGCAAGGAGGAACCGCGGATAAACGCGGATGGACACGGGTAAGGAGAAGGTTGGCCCCGCTTCTCTTCTCAGCCGCCGCTCTCCCCCTTCCGCCCCAGGCAGACCAGGCACATGTCGTCGCTCTGGGGATGAAGGCCCACAAAACGCTTCACGTCCTCGAGGATTTGCCGGCCGATCCGGTCCGCCCGGGTCGCCGGGCAGCCCAACTGGGCGCGCAGCCGGGCGGCGCCGTAGAGTTCGTCCTGGTCGTTCATGGCCTCGGTGATGCCGTCGGTATAGAGGGCCAGCAGGTTGTTCGGCTCCAACGGCAACGTGTGCTGGGAGTAGACGGTGTCGATTTCCACGCCCAGGGGCAGGTGGCTTTCGGCCTCCGAGACCACTTCGATGGCGCCGGGGCCGCGGCGCCACAGCGGCGGCAGGTGCCCGGCGTTGACCAGCGTCACTTCATTGCGTCGCACGTCGAGCACGGCCAGCACCAGGGTGACGAAGCGGTCTTCCCAGCCCGCTTCGCAGAAGGCGTGGTTGAGCCGGGCCACGGCCGCGGCGGGCGTAGGCTCGGTGGCCAGGCAATAGCGGGCGTCGGCCGACAGCCGCGCCATCAAGAGCGAGGCCGGAATGCCCTTGCCCGACACGTCCGCCACCACCACCGCCAGCCGTCCGCCAGAGAGCGGAATATAGTCGTAATAGTCGCCGCCGAGCTGGTTGGCCGGCTCGTAGAAGGCGAAGAATTCGTAATGCTCGATGCCGCGGCGAGCCGGCGGGCAGGAAGCCGCGCAGGACCTCGTGGGCGACCCGCAACTCCCGCTCCAGCGCCTGCTCGCGCAGCACCGTCTCGTGCAACTCGGCGTTCTCCACGGCAAAGGCCGCCTGGCAGGCCACGCTCGCCAGGCACGTCCAAGTCCTCGCGGCTGAAACGATTCCGCTGGTTGACGGTGTCGATCTGAATGACGCCGACCGCCTTGCCTTCGCTGTTGATCAGCGGTGCGCACATCATGGAGCGGATATGGAAGTCGGCGATGCTCTCGGCCATGTCGAAACGCTTGTCGGTGGCGGCGTCGGCCGAAAGGACCGCCTCCTTGGTGGCCATGACCTCGTGGATGATCGTGCGGCTGATGCGAATCACGTCCCGGTCGTCGCCGCGGCGATACTTGACCGCCTTGGGGACCAGCCGGCCGCTGGCCGGGTCCAACAGGACCACGAAGCCGCGGTCCGCCTGGATGAAAATGGTGAACAGGCTGTCCAGCAGCTTCGGCAACACCTGTTTCAGGGCCAGGGCCTTGCGCAGGTTCTGGCTGATCTCCAGCACGGCCTTGAGCTTGGCCTCGGCGTTGGCGCCCAGGCTGAGGCTGGCCGGGCCGGTCGAGATGTCCACCTTCGACATGACGGTCGAGTTGCCCGTCGGGCCCTCGTCGTCGATCACCATCGCCGGCGGTTCGGCCCCCTCCTCCTGCCGCCTGGCCACGGGCAGCTCCAGGTCGGGCTGGCCGTGGTGAAAAATGAACACCAGGTCGCAGATCCCCAGTTGGTCGTGCTCGCGGAGCACTTCGCGGCGCACCAGCGGCCGGCCGTTCAACAGGGTGCCGTTGCGGCTGCTGAGGTCCTCGACGTAATACTTGCCGTCGACCAGGAGGATGCGGGCGTGCTGGCGGCTGACGGCCGCCACTTCCAGCACGATGTCGCAGTCGGGGTGCCGGCCCAGGGTGATGGAGTTGCCCTCCAGCTCGAAGATTTTGCCGGGTTTGGGCCCTTGGAGGGTTTGCAGTGTTGCCATGCGGTTGCTCGCTGATTCCACTCGATTGTAGGGGGTGGCGGTGGGGGGCGTCAATGACCGGCGTGCCCGGGCGCCGTGTTGACACGCGGGCGTTTGCGGGCGTAGAATGGTGATGTAACGTGTTGCCTCGGTGTGAGTTGGGATCGAAGAACCGACGGAGGCTGCCGTCCATGGCCACCATTCGCTTCACTGCCGACATCCGCGAAGACCAAACCATTCATCCGCCGGCCGGAGTGCGCCTGGCGCTGGGCAAGGCGGAAGTTATTGTCTTGCAGCCGTCCGATGCCGCCGGGGAGCCGACACGGGAGGAGGAGGCCTTTCCGGCGGCGATACCGGAGATTGCCAAAGACCTGGCCCAATTCGCGTCGCAGCAGAACGCCCAGGGCTTGCCGCCAGACCTGGCCATGAATCACGACCACTACGTGCACGGCGCACCGAAGGGGATCGACGAACCGTGACGGAAGTCTTCGCCGATTCCTTCTACTGGATCGCGCTGCTGAACCCCGCCGATGCGTTCCATGATGCCGTAAGGCGCACGCCGGTTTCGGGTCGCATCGTCACCAGTCTTGCGGCGGCGAGAGATTGCCGTGGCGTTGTCCGCGGACCACCATTTCCGGCAGGCAGGCTTTCAGACCGCATTTCTCGCCAACGTGTAATGTGCGTGACAAGCAAACCGTGAACTTGGCAGGGTTGCGGTCGCGGCTTTCACGCTTGAGAGCGCCCAGCGTGGCGGTCCACGGTTGGCCGGTTTGCCAATCCCCGCCAACATATGCGTGACCTCGCCCGACCCCACGGTGAGAAATGCGGGATCGGCCTTTTCAGGCGTGGGAGACGTGGTAAAATGGGATCGCGTCATGCAAGTTGTCCACCCCCAGAAGGAAGTGCAATTGATGCGGCCGGCGTGTCGAAAGGACGGTCGGCGTGCTTCCCGTACTTACGGGTGGTGACTAAGGGTGGTCGAAACTCGATCGCCCATAACAACTTGCGTCGCCTTGGGGAATGGTGTAACGGTAGCACGAGTGACTCTGGATCACTTAGTCAAGGTTCGAATCCTTGTTCCCCAGCTTGGGTTTGAGGTAGACATGAACAGGGCCGTGTGACCGTGACGCACCACGGGCCGAAATGAAAAGGGAGTATCGCGAATTTCCCCGATTAACGGCGTTGGCCTCGGCCACAATCGCCCGAGTCTCCCAGCAGCCGTGACGTCGCCCGTCCACGCGCGGCATTTTTCCGGCTTTCGGCCGCAGGCTAAACGCTTGGGCTGGCCAGCACCCTCACCCCGTCTCTCGTGACCGTTGCGATGAACGGGGGCTTCGCGTTCTTGGCGAGCCGCTGAATGCGATTGAGGTGACGAACAAAGGTGGCGGCAATTTCTTCGCCGGTCATCTCCCCGGCGGTAAGGATGAATGAGCGGGCGTTCGGTATCAGCAAGGCCTGTCTTTCGATGGGACGACGACGAATTCCCTTGTCCTTGGTCAAGACCACCCACTTCTTCTTGGTCACTTCGGGCAGCCACTCGGCGTCGGGACAGTCGGGCTCGAAAAAGTCCCTGTGCAGCCGAAGCTCAAGCCCCGCGCCAACGAGAGCCTCGATAACCGTCTTGCTTTCCAAGCAACGATCGAGAAAGAAGACGAGGGGCTCATGCGGCCGTTGTAATGAACTCGAATCGGATCGCTTCTTGAATGTTGAGCGATGGCTGGCCATAGTCCTCTGCCAGGGCTTCGAAGCTCTCGCCGGCTCTGTACCGTTCGGCAATCACGGACGTTGGAATGCCTGTCCCCGCAATGCACGGCCGCCCGAACTGAATGCGGGGACTCAGCACGACCAGCTTGGGGGAATCCTCGATCCTGATCCGAGTGAATGGGAAAAGTCTGATGGGCAACCCGGCTGGGTCTCGATCGATCCTCGCGAGGTAGACTTCCATGAGGGATCGCATTTCCAGTTGACCGTCTTGGCTGATGTTGACGATTTTTCCCAGTTGGTCAACGAACAAGTCCTTGCCGTCGGTCAGCATTTGCTGGTCTGCCAGCGGGCGCGGTATGCCGAGTTGCTTGGACAGGTATTTGATCGCCCTCCGCACCACCGGCATGTCGATCTTGTGCTTTCGCCGCATAGCGGCTAGCACGTGCAATTCGACTACGTTGCGGAACGACGCGGCGGGTGTCTCTCGATCCGCAATCGTGACCAGGGGGTGCCAGAACTTCTCCTGCTGTCCCGTGGGGTAGCGCCTCCCTAAAGCCCAAGTCCGGACCGTGGCCGCCGGCACCTGGAGAATGTGAGCGCATTCGATCAGGGAATATGCCGGAAGATCCAGGGGGTCTTTTCCCCGGTATATGTCGGCGTTTCGTCCACCATCGCCCATTGGAAGCTCCCTGTACCGTGTAATTGTTCCTGGGGCTCGGTAAAATTGCAAGAGCAGCCTGGTGATCAGCGTCCCGGCACTGCCCCTCGGGTGGCGGGTCGCCACGGGTCAAGCGCTCCTTGGGTGCGTCCCCGCGGAAGGGCAGTGTGGAGGAGGGCAGGGCGTCGGGAACCGCTATTTTCAACTCCCCGGCAGCGCCGCCCCGCCTTCCCGCTGATGGGCCGCGTTATATCCCGGTCTCGGAGCGAGCCCATAGCATAGGCGCGTGGAGGCACAAGATGGCTACCGAACCCAATCCGCCGCGAGGAGGCAACTTGCCTGCCAAGGTCGTGCTTGGGCTGTCCAGCTTCGGCGTCTTGGTCCAACTCTTCTACTTCCTGGCAGATTACGGCCTGGACGATCCAATTCGGGACCCGGTAAAGGCATTTGTCGATCACCACTTCCTGCTCTACGCCGGAGTTGTGTTTCCGAGTATTTTCGTCTTCGGCGTGTGCGTGGTCTTCATGGTCATGCAATGGGCGCAACGGTCGGCCGAGGCCCAACCGTCCCGCCGTCCAGTCCTGCGTCTCGTCGTGTACGTTGCGTGTTGGATACTGCTTGTCGCCGCCGGGCTGCTGGTTGGCAGTAACGCTCCCATCTGGTGGATTCTGATCAATGCGGGTTCGCTACGTGCCCCGGTGTGGTCGGCGGCGCTGGTTTTCACGGCGATTGCACTGGGTGCCGAGTTACTGGGCCCACGCCGCCAGCGATTGTGGCTCCGGCCGCTGGCGTGGGGCGCCGTGGCTGGCTCCGTCGCTCTGTTGGTTCACCTTCTGTGGATCGGCTGGCAAATTGATCTGACGTTTTAGAGGCCGGAACGGAAGGGGCTCGAAACGCGGGCCTCGAAACGCGCGGCCGCAGGCGGTTATTCGACGCGTCTTCCGAATCCCTTGCGTGTCCCCCGAAACTCGGCCATCAGAGCGGTCCGCTTCACGCGACGAGGGCGGCCGGCTTGACCTCGGTGACGCGGCCGATCGCGTAGGCCATCAGCAGGCGCTGCTCGATGTTGTATTTGAAGGCCGGGCAAGGCACAACGTCCTTCGTACCACTTCTTCGGGCAATAGCCGCCGCAGACCGGAAACAGGCTGCAGGCGTGGCAGGGGTACTCGCGGCGGCGGAGGCGATCGTTGAAGCCGGCGTGGACGCACAGCCGCCGATCCATTCCTTTGGTCAGGTCGCCCACCGCGTAGCGATTCGTCGAGCTGCCGCCGCCGCAGCCGCCGCACCTGCGGGCCGCGGCCGCCGCCGTCGCGGCCGGCTCCTCGAACGCGGGCACCAACGGCGTCTCGCTGCACTTGAAGAACGTGCCGTAGGGATCGACCACCGCGGCGTCGTCGCGGACGGCGATGCAGCCGCCCTTTTCGCGCTCCGGGACCACGGCCATGGGAAAACCCAGATAGAACATCTGCGCCAGCCACTCGGCTTCCCAGCCGGCGAACTCCTCGCGGGAGACGTTGCGGTCGCCGGCGTCGTTTCCCCAGTTGAACACCGGCGCGACGTAGAAGCTGGCGATCCGCTCATGCAACCCCTCGGCGACCAGCTTCTTCATCAGCTCCGCCACGCCCTGGCGATTGTGCTGGTCGACGTTGCAGCGGACGGTGAGGATGACCTTGAGGTCCTGCCGCGTCACCAGGTCGGCGAGGTTGCGATAGATGGCGTCGAACGTGGGGGCGCCCGACTTCGTCGCCCGCCGCCGGTCGTGATATTCGGCCGGGCCGTCCAGCGTAATCTCGATGCGATCGACCAGGAGGTCGCGGACGACCTCTTGGGCCACCGGCGGCGTCAGCGCCAGCCCGTTGCTGACCATCTTGGACGAATACTGGTATCCCAGTTGATCGGTGATTTCGCGGAGCCGCCTGGTGAGCGAGCGCATGACGTCCAATCCGGCCAGCGGCTCGCCGCCGAACCAGCAGATCTCCAGCCGGTCGTAGCGGCCGCCTTCGAGCACGTCGCGGACGCGCGCCGACCAGCCGGTCCTGGTTTTTCGGGCTGAGCTTGTCCGGGGCGTGCGCCTGGCCGCAGTACGAGCAACCGAGCTGACACCACGCGCTGGGTTGCAGGACGAAATACAGGCTTGCGATCGTCGCGAACGTCCCGGTCGTTCTGGTCGAGAATCGCCTGCAACTCGTCCTCGGCGGCGGGCACCAACGCTTCGGCCCGGACCAGCTCGTCGCGGACGTCCTCGGGAAGCTGCTCGAAGCGGCCGTCGCGGACCAGGTTCCAGAGCGTGTCGTCGAGAATGAACGGCGCGGCCGTCCGCGCGGCCAGCAGGACCCGTCGCAGCCGGCCCCCCTCGCGCCCGTCGGCGATCGGCTGGGTGACGACGTGATAGCAAGACAACTTGTAGTCGGCGTCCATGCTCAGACTCCTCCTCCCCGAGCGGCCGTGGTGGATCGTGTCCCTCCAAGGCCCTATCAAAACAGATTCGGGGTTGCAGTGCAACTGCAACCCCGAGGGAAGGAAGTCTTTGACGTTGCCGCGTTCAGGAACTCTTGCAAGAACCGTTGCAGGTGCAGCTATCGGGCTTGCAGCACCCATCCACGTACTTGCAATTGAGCTTCGCCACGCTGATCGGCTTCAGCGACTCGCTGGCCACGGGCGGCTGGGTGGCCGGCTGGCCGACGGTCGGCGGGGTGGTCGCGGGAGTGGCCAGCGTCAGTTGGGCCGCCATGAGCAGTTCAGTCAGTCCGGGCAACATGATCTTTCTCCTTTACGTGTCTTGGGTACGGGCCTGGTGGGGAAGGGTGCGAAGATTACGGTTTTTCGGGATTTCCCGATAGTTCAATCGTCCGAAAAGGCACAAGATTTGAGGATGAAAGCGAAAAAACCTTCGCTTAATCCCTGCAATGGGTGGTATGCTGGTCGGATTGGCGGAAAACCAGCATCGAGAACCCCACCCAGGTGGTGGTTGGTGGCGTTGAGAAAAGGGAAGCAAAAAGAGCAGCGCCAGGGGAAAGGGCAGGGCAGGGGGGCGCCCCGATTCTTGCACGTTTCCCGTTACTGCCGGGCGCGTAGCGAATCGCCACGCTGCTCCGCGGCACGGGAAGTTCGATCACCAGAGAACTGAGTTCCCGGCCGGTCTTCGCGACGACCGTCGTCCGGCGCTGCTCGTCGAGGAACGTCACCGCGTAGGTCTTTTCGGGCTTCAGCCCGCGGAGTTTCACGCTCCAGCGTCGGCTTCCGACTGTCTTTGCGGCGGAAGGCCAGCACGAGGCCCTCGTCCAGGTCGGCGCGGTGCAGTTGCCAGGCGATCCAGGCGTCGCCGGTCGGTCGCGCAGGGCGTCAGCGGATAGAAATCGCCATACCAATACTTGCGATTGGCCATTGATCTCGGCGATGGCGGCACGGCCCTCGTCGAACGGGAACGAGCGGCCCAGGATGTCCCATTCGCCGCAGAAGCCGGCCGTGGCCGTGCTGCGGCAGGCGTAGGCGTCCATGTCCCAACTGATGGTCGCGTGCAGCGGCAGATACAGGTTCAAGCCATAGTTCTGGCACTGGGCCGCCTCCAGCCGGCCCGGCCCGACGAAGTCGCTCTGCGTCTGCACGACGCCCCGCATGAGCATCTCCAGGTCGATGCGCCGCCCGCCCGAGGCGCAGTCGTCCAGATACATGTGCGGATACTTCGCGCGCATTTCATCCCACATGGCATAGAGCCCCTCGACGTAGCGGATTTCGCTGATACCCTGCCGGTCGGGCGCGTCGTTTTGCCGCCAAAACGACAAGGGCGGCATGTTGAAGTCGTTGCGATAGGTGTGGATGTTGAACTCCGCAATCTGCCGGATCAGCAGATCGGTGATCCAGCGCCGGGCTTTCGGATCGCCCAGGTTGAACAAGCCTCCCTCGCCCGGCGTTTTCTGGACGGGCAGGATGAACTCGGGATGCTCGCGGGCGATTTTCGTTCCCGGTTTCACGTCCTCCGGCTCGTACCAGACGAGAAACTTGAGGCCCAGCCTCTGGCAGGCGTCGCCCACCGGACGCAAGCCGCGGGGAAAATCCTTGGTTTTGGGGAACCAATTGCCCACGCCTTCGGAAAAGTCGCCCTCGAACCACCCGGCGTCGAGCCAGAGGGTGTCGCAGCCCAGGTCGCGATTGACGCCCGCCGCGACAAGCTGGCCGGGCTCGCTGGCCCAGTAGCCGCGTCCGCCGGTGCGGTTGAACGTCTGCACGGAGATGGCCAGCGGGAATCGGCTGCCCGTCGAGTTTCGGCTGGTAATGGGCCATGAGCAGGCGGCGGAAGGAATTGTGGGCGTCGCATGCGATCGCCCGTCCAGCGCAGGAGCATGATGCGGGGCGTGCGGATGGCCTCGCCGGGGCGGAGCCGCAGATGGGTCAACTCCATGCCGGCTTGCAGGCGGACCGTTCCGTCCTTCGCGCGGTTGATCTCGGCCGCCCATTGACCGGTCCAACCGATGGCGGTGAAAAACCCTCCCTGGCCGCATTGCAGATTGAAAAAGGGAAACGTGGTATCCGAGGACCGGCCGCCGACCGGCGCCAACGAAACGGTCTGGCCCGGCATTCAAGGGGTGCTCCATCGGCAGGAACGACTGGGGGCTGCAATCGTCGCCGCGGATTTGATCGAGGACCACCGCCTCCTTTCCGGGGGTTTCCAAGACGATGTCCAATGCCTGGACCTTCTCCAGGATCGGCGTAGTCGTGCGTGCCGGTGTTCTCGAAGCGGAGCACCCAATCGATGGCGGGAAAATCCTCGAAGACCGTGGCCGTTGCGACCACCTTCAAGCCCGTCTTGGCATCGAGCCAGGTGGTGACGTAGTGGGTCCCATCCTGCTGCTGATGTTTCTCAGCCGTCCGCTGCCAGGAGGGCAAGAGGGTCGTCCGACGTTTTTCCATCGTAGACGAAGGAAAAGGGCGGTTTAGCCGCCGGCCACCAATCGCCGGACGTTTTGAGGGGGTCCGATTCGCCGAACACTCGATCGGCCCAGGAGCCCATCAGCCCGCAAAGCGATGGCCCCACGGAGGCCCCGGCCGGGCCCTCCACGGTGTCGGCCTGCAACCTGCCGCCGAGCAAGAAAAAGGCGATCACAACGAATGCAGTCCACGAGGATTTTCGCAGTCGAACCAGCATCGAACACTCTCCTTTTCTTTACGTCCGCCCCTTCTTGTAGCGCTGGGCATAGTCGATCACCTTGGCGTCCTTGCTGATGCGGATCACGGCGTCGAGGGCCCGGTCGAACTCGGCCTGGTTCGGCGTGCGCAGTTCGCGATAATGGGCCAAGGCGACCACGCTGGCGCACGCCTGCTGGGCCAGGGCGGGCTGCTCCAGGTAGGGAGCCACGTAGCGCAGCGACTCCAGGGTGCGGATCGCCGGGCAGCGCGCCAGCACCAACTTCCGCTCCTGATCACGCGTGGCCAGGGTCATGGCCTTCTTCAAAAGATCGAGTCTCTCCGTGTCGGATCGCCGGTCGGGCAAGGCCGCCACGCGGATCAACGCCCGCAATGCCGCCGTCTGCCGCTCCCGGTCGCCGGCGGTCTGGACCAGGCTGAGGAGCCTGTCGGCGACCGAGGCGTCGGGCCAGTTGCACAACGCCTGGAACCCGGCCTCGCGGCGGCGGGGATCGCGGTCGGCCATGGCGGCGTCGACGATCTTGCGGGCGGCGGGCCCGCCCACGCGGCCCACCAACGGCAGCAGCGAGGTGCGGTCGTCGTTGCCGAGTTTATCCAGGGCGGCCAGCAGGGGATCGGCCCGCTTGTCGGCAGCCTGGATGCCGTTGCAGACGGACATGACGGCCTTTTCGGCGGCCTCGCGCTCCGGGCCGCTGGGGGCTTTGAGCACTCCCGGGAGCATGTCCGCGATGTGGCGGGGTTCGGCCAGTTTCCCCAGCGTGGCCATGGCCGCCATGCGGACCTGGGCATTGGCGTCCACGGCGGCGGCGAGGATGTTGGGGATGGCCTCCTTGGCGCGGCGGGCAGCAAGGATGCCGATCAACTCGAGCGCAGAGTTGCTCTTGGGCCGGCTTCAGTTCGGCGGCAATCGCCAGCCCCGCAGCCTCGCCGCGGAGCCGGGTAAGACTGGCCTTGGCGGCCGATTTTTCCGGCCCGGTGGCCTTGGCCAGGCTTCGCACCAGCAGCGGCACGTCGGCCGCCGCGCCCAACGAGCCCAGCGCCCGCAGCGCCGCCGCATGCACCTGCGGGTCGGGGCTCGCGAGCATTTCCAGGACGGCGGAGCGGGCCGTGGCGTCGCCGCGGTCGGCCAGCGCGTCGAGCAAACCGGCTTGGGCCGCGGGCTCCAGTTTCGGCAGCAGGGCGGCGAACCGCTTGGTCGCGGCCGGGCCGCGGGCCCGCTGGCGGACTTGCTCGAAGTCCCAGGGCCCGCATGTCCTTGTCCTGGTCGCAGACGAGGCCGGCGATCGTCTGCACGAGGTCATCGCTCTGCTCGGCCGCCGCCAAGCGGCCGCCGAGCCCGGCCTGGACCAGCAGCCCGGCGATCACCCACGCTGCCAAGGTGCTTTTCTTCAAGGCGGGACCTCTTCGCGGCCAAGCTCAATCGTTGTTTCCCAAGACGTTCAACAGGCCGTGCGTGGCGGCGAGGCGGACGAGCTTGGGCTGTTTCTCGCTGGTGAGACACCTGTACGTCAGCTTGGCTTCCGCCTTGTGGCCGTCGGCCAGAAGCCGCTCGGCACAGAGCAAACAACTGTCGGCCGCAGCCTGCCCGGCGCCGTCGGGCGGGTTTTGCACGAATTGGCGGAGGGCCTGGCCCGCCTCCGTAGTGCCGATGGTGCCCAGGGCGTGGGCGGCCGTGCAGGCGACCGTCTTATCGGCGGCGGCGAGCAAGCCCACCAGGACGGGGAGGCTGGCGGCGTCGCGGCGCGCGCCCAGCGAGCCGATCACGCCCGACCAGGAGATCGCCCTTGAGCGTCTTCAGCGCTTCGACCAGGGCACGCGCCGCCTCTGGGGCGGGAATGCTTTGCAAGGCATAGCGGGCCATGTGCGAGAGGTCCTTGTCCGGCAGCAGTCCGGCCAGCGCCGGCACCGACTCCGCCGTGCCGATCACGCGGAGCACGCGGCAGACGTAATCCTTCGCGTCCCGCGACACGTTGCTTTTGAGCACCTCGGCAAGGCGGGTTTCCAGGGCCTTGCCCGCCACGGCGTCGCCGTGCGTGGCGACGCACGGCCTCGTCAATCGGGCTAAGCACTTTGCGGTCCTGACCGTAGTCGTACGTCTTCAGCGCGTTCCAATGCCTTATCGACAGCGGCTTTGTCCGGGGCGGGAGTGGCGGCCGCCGGGGCCGGGTGCGGCAGTTCGAGTCGAGATGGCATATCGAGTTCCTTTCCCAGGGCCGAATCGGTTCGTGTCATGTTTCACCAGCCGGCGCGTTACAGCACCCACGGCTGGCGTTTCGCGCGGTCGAGGAAGCGGTTGGCCTCCTCGTCGCCGGGAAACTCTTCTTTGACGGCGTCCCACTTCAAGGGCCGCTTCAGTTCGTAGCAGATGTTGCCCAAGTGGCAGAGGGTGGCGGTGCGATGGCCCAGCTCGATGTCGCGGAACGGCCGCTGGCGGGTGCGCACGCAATAGAGGAAGTCGCCGTAGATGCCGCCGCTGCCCTGGTAGTCGGGCATGGGCTTCGCCGGCAGCTTCTCGCCCGGCGTGCCGACGACGTTCAGGTCGCAGTTGGGCTTGTCCGGACTGTGATAGATCCGCAGGCCGTTGGCGAAGACAAAGGTCAGCCACTTGTGATTTTTGCCGTCGGGCGGGATGATTTCCACCGGCCCCTGGTCGGCCACGCCGGCGAAGAACATGGCCATGCCGAACTTGTGGGCGCCCCAGTCGGTCATGCCGCCGCCGGAATAGTCCTGCCAGGAGCGCCAGCTTCCGCCGGAGGTGGAATAATTGCCGTCGATGCGCCCGTGGTTATAGGGGGCCCAAGGGGCGGGCCCCAGCCACATGTCCCAATCGACGTCGGCGGGGAGCGGTTCGCCGGGCAAGTTGCACGGCCGCGAGGGGCCGCGCATGTTCGCGTACACTTCCTTGATCGTGCCCAGTTCGCCGCTCCAGCATTTCAGGGCCAACTCGCGGTGGTCCTCCAGCACGCGCTGGCTGCCGCCGGAAACCACCCGCGCATAGCGCCGCGCCGCCTGGACCATCAACCGCCCTTCGCGGATGGTCCGCGACTCCGGCTTCTGGCAATAGACGTCCTTGCCCTCGCGACAGGCGGCCACCGTGATGCAGGCGTGCCAATGATCGGGCGTGGCCACGTGCACGGCGTCGATGTCGTTGCGGGCCAGCAGGTCGCGGAAGTCGCGATAGGCTTTGCAATCCTTGTTGTGATAGTGCTCATTCACCCGGTTCTTGGCCGCTTCGCGGAAGCCGCCGCGGACGTCGCAGACGGCCACGTACTGCACGTCCTTGTTGCCCAGGAACGCGCCTTGGTCGTTCGACCCCTGATTGCCGATGCCGATGCCGGCCATGACGATCCGCCCGCTGGCAGGGGGGCGACCGTCGGCGCCCAGCGCGGACGAGCTGATCAGCCAGGGGCAAGCTGCCGTGGCGGCGGCGGCCTGAAGGAACTGCCGCCGATTGACGTCGGTCTTCTGCTGCCTCATGGCAGCCCGGTTTCCTTTCCTGCGATCTTTGATGTCTCAGCGCGCTTTGGCGGGATGCCAAACCTTCTCCAGCATCTGTAGGGTGGGTCGAGCGCAGCGAGCCCCACCACAATCCGCGAAAAACTGATGGTGGGGCTCGCTGCGCTCGACCCACCCTACAAGACCGGCCTTCCTATCTTCGATGGTTGATGTCTCAGCGCGCTTTGGCGGGATGCCAAACCTTCTCCAGGTCGTCGGAGTATTGCTTGCGGATTCCCTCGTCGGAGAGGATGTCGTCGGTCGCCGGGGCCATCTCGTCGCGGCGAAAAACCAGCGGCGAGGACAGGCCGGCCAGATCGACGCTGAGGAATTCGCCCTTGGCGTCGCGGAGCAGCTCGACCAGGTGGACCAGGTTGCGCACGGCCGTGCCGTTGACGTGCGTCACGACGCTGAACGGCGCCGGCGAGTAGCCTTTGGACGTCTTGTGCGGAAACAACTGGTAGCCCAGCACGACGATTTCCTCGCCCGCGAACGCCGGCTCGTCCGAGGCCCGCAACAGCAGCGGACTTCGCCGCCAGGCCGCGGTCAAAACCGCCGAACTGCTGGTTATGGCGCTGGCCAGCTTCTGATTGGCCGACATGAAGACCATCGGCCCGTAAATGAAGTAGCGCGGGTATTTGTCCAGCAGCAGCGGGATGACGAAGTTGTCGTCGGGTGGGACCGGGACCTGTATTTCCTGGTCCTTTCCGTCGCGGAAGATCGTCAGCCGGACCTGGCCGTCCTTGACGACCTTGGGCAGCAGGTACTCGAAGTTCAGCCGCAGGTCCTCCTTGACTTTCACGTTGCCCTGACTGTCGATCGGCTCCTGGCCGATCCGCGTGATGACGTCCCAGCGCCGCAGCGGGAAATCGGCCGCGGCGCCGTAAAGACAGCTCACCAACACGCCGGTTTCCTTCTTCAGCCCGAGCTTGGCGCGCAGCGATTCATTCTCCGTCGGCACCGTGTGGACCCAAAGCTCCGGTTTCCCGTGGTAGCGACCGCTCTCGAACGTCCTTGAGAAACAAGCGGACTTCCTCGGCGGCCAGCAAGTAGCCGATGTTCTCGCCGGCGGCGAACTTGCTGTAGACCAGGCCGACGATCTTGCCGTCGCTCACGGCCGGACCGCCGCTGTTGCCGGGATTGATCGCCGCGTCGATCTGAATCCGCAACCCGCTCGTATACCCGTAAATGTCGGCATATTCAATCCGCGACACCACCCCTTGGGTGACGGAGAGCTGCTCGCCGCCCATCGGATATCCGTAGACATTCACCGCCTGCTTCAACGCCGGAATGTCCTCGGCCAGCGGCAAGGCGGGACGCCCGTCGAAAAACGACGGACTGTCGATCTGCACCAGGGCCAGGTCGATGGCGGGCGCAATGGCCAAAACCTTGGCCGGCACCCGGTCGGTCGACTGGTCCGCCTGGACGTAAACCTGGCTGGCGTAATTGACCATGTGGGCATTGGTGAGGATTCGTTTGCCGTCGATGATCACGCCCGAACCGGAAGATTCCCGCGGGCTCAGCTTGGTCCACGGCCGCAGAAAATCCGGCTGGCGACTGGTGAGATAAATCTTCACCACCGAGGCGGGCACGCTATCCTTGGCATCTGCCCCAGCGGTGCAACCGAGCAGGACGATGGCGACGAGCAAAGAGGGGAATCTCACGGTTGGGCTCCGCAACATTGATGATGACTGGCCGCCGACCGCTCTGAGGCTGGTTTCTATGGCGACCGGGGAAGGCTGGGTAAGTGCGTGGCACGCGGCCCCTCTACTATCTTCCATGCGCCCCACGGTGTCAAGGATCGCGTGCCGTGGCGCCGGCCTCCCTCTCCCGCCGGGAGCGGCAACTAGCGTCGTGCCCGGGGGTGAGGGGGAAACGCTGCCCTCGTCCCCCTCTCCCGGAGGGAGAGGGGACCGCGATCGCGGCGCTCAGCGAGCCGCATTGGCGCGAATTGTTCCTCGACTGGCCTGTTGATTTTGTCGATCTAGAGTGATAGAATTAGCAGTATTATGATCGGCGTAATGATAATGTGCCGCCTGAACTGGTTACTCGTGAATTATATTGATCCGTAACCCGTTACCGTAACACAGGATAGAGATGATGGCAGTTTCTCCGCCAGGGATCGGAAACGGCCCATTCAATGCCGATCAAGCCGAGTTGCTCGGACGCTTGCTGCCGACACTTACGGCGGACCAGATCCTCTGGCTAAGCGGATATCTGGCGGGCGTCCAGGCCCGGACGACTTCCCAAGACGAGGGCAGGGGGGGCTGGCCGGCGGGGACGCTGCCCAACAGGCCGCCGGCCCCGCGGCCGCAGCCCGCCAGGAGGCGACGGTCTTGTACGGCTCACAGACGGGCAACGCCAAACGCCTGGCCGAGAAACTGGCCCGCGATCTGCAACAGCGCAGCGTCTCGGTGACCCTTTCCTGCATGAGCGAGTTCAAGCCGGCCAGGCTGAAGAAGGCGAAGAACCTCCTGGTGGTGGTGAGCACGCACGGCGAGGGCGAGCCGCCGGACAAGGCGAAGCTGTTCCACGAATTTCTGCACGGCAAGCGGGCGCCGCGATTGGAAGGTCTCCGCTACAGCGTGCTGGGACTGGGGGACGTGTCGTACAAGGAGTTCTGCCAGATGGGCAAGGACTTCGACCGCCGCCTGGAGGAACTCGGCGCCGAGCGGCTGCGGCCGCGGGCCGACTGCGACGTCGATTACGACGAGGCCGCCGCGGCTTGGAGCGACGGGGTGCTGGCGTCGCTGGGCGAAGTGCGGGGTCCCGGCGGCGCCGTTTCCGCGGCCGCTCCGGCCGCGGTTGCTGCCGCCGCTGCGCCCGGCTACTCCCGCAGCCAGCCGTTTCTGGCCGAAGTCCTGGAGAATCTCAGCCTCAACGGCCGCGGCTCGGACAAGGAGACCAGGCATGTCAAGCTGTTGCTGGAGGGTTCGGGACTGGAGTTTGCGCCGGGCGATTCGCTGGGCATCTATCCGCAGAACCAGCCGGAGTTGGTCGAGCAACTCATCGGGCAGATGAGGTGGGACCCGGGGCAACTGGTGGCGGCGGGAAAGCACGAGCGGCCGCTGCGCCAGGCCCTCACGGAGCACTATGAGATCACGGTCTTGACGCGGCCGTTGTTGGAGCAGGCGGCGGTGTTTTCGCGGGACGGCCTGGCCGACCTGGTCCAGCGCGAGCCGGAGGAGAAGCTCCGCACGTACTTGGAGGGGCGAGACGTGCTGGACCTGGTCCGCGACTTCAGCCTCGTTGGCACGCCCGCGCCCGACTTCACGCGGATGTTGCGGAGAATGCCGGCGCGGCTCTATTCCATCGCCAGCAGTTGCCGTGCCAACCCCGGGGAGGTCGATCTGCTGGTCGCGGCCGTGCGTTATCAGGCCCACGAGCGGCCAGCGCAACGGCACCTGCTCGGTGTATTGCGCCGAGCGCGTGCGGCCGGGCGACCGCCTGCCGGTCTACGTCCAAGCCAACGACAATTTCCGCCTGCCGGCCGACCCCCAGGCCCCGCTGATCATGGTGGGGCCGGGGACCGGGGTGGCGCCGTTCCGGGCGTTCCTGGAGGAGCGCGAGGAGACGGGGGCGGCCGGCAAGACCTGGCTGTTCTTCGGCGATCGGCGATTCCGCACCGATTTCCTCTACCAGACCGATTGGCTGCGGTGGCTGAAACTGGGCGTGCTGACGCGCATGGACGTGGCCTTTTCCCGCGACGCGGCCGAAAAGGTTTACGTGCAGCACCGCATGGCCCAGCAGGGCCGCGAGCTGTTCGCCTGGCTCGAAGAGGGGGCCTATTTCTACGTCTGCGGCGACGCCACGGACATGGCCGCCGACGTCCACGCTGCCCTGGAGGGCATCGTCCGGCAGCACGGCGGCAGGAGCGCGGAGGACGCCCGCGATTACGTCTCCCGCTTGCAGCAGCAGGGCCGCTACCAGCGGGACGTGTATTAGGGTATCATGGCAGCGCCGTGACCACGGACGGCCGAGGGCAGTCCCATCGCCCGTATCCGAGAATTGGGACGCCTTCGTGAACGTTTTTCCCCGCGAACGTTTTTCCCCAGGAGGCGCCGACATGGTCGAGCCGAGCCAGCCCGGCAGCCCGCCGGGCCAACAACTCAGCGAGCAGGAGCAGGTCAAGGCGGCGAGCCGTTACCTGCGGGGCACGATTCCGCAGTCGCTGGCCAACCCGCTCACCGGTTCCGTGACCGGAGAGCGACGGCCAGTTGCTCAAGTTTCACGGCACCTATCAGCAGGACGATCGCGACCTGCGCGAGGAGCGGGCCCGGCAGCGGCTCGAGCCGGCCTACGAGTTCATGGTGCGCATTCGCGTGCCGGGCGGCGTCGTCAGCCGCCAGCAGTGGCTGGCGCTGGACGACCTGGCCGGACGCTACGCCAACGGCACGCTGCGATTGACCACGCGGCAGGCCTTCCAGCTCCACGGCGTGCCGAAGTGGAAGCTCCGCGAGACCATCGCCGCCATCAACGGCGTGCTGCTGAGCACGCTGGCGGCCTGCGGCGACGTCAACCGCAACGTCATGTGCTGCCCCAATCCTGTGCCGGTCGGAGGTCCACGGCGCGGTCTACGAGTGGTCGAAGCGGCTGAGCGAGCGCCTGGCGCCGCGGACGCGGGCCTATGAAGAAATCTGGCTGGCCGCGCCGGCGGCGGCCGCGGCGGCGGCGGAGAACGAGGAGCCGCTCTACGGTCCGACCTACCTGCCGCGGAAGTTCAAGGTGGCCATTGGCCGTGCCGCCCTCCAACGACGTCGACGTGCTGGCCCACGACCTGGGGCTGATCGCCATGGTGGAAGCGGGCGGCCTGGCCGGCTTCGACGTGGCCGTGGGCGGCGGCATGGGCATGACCCACGGCGAGCCGGCGACCTATCCGAACTTGGGCCGGGTGATCGGCTTCTGCCAGCCCGAGCAGGTGCTCGACGTGGCCGAGCAGGTGCTGGCCGTGCAGCGCGACTTCGGCGACCGCGGCAATCGCAAGCACGCCCGGCTCAAGTACACCATCCACGATCGCGGCATGGACTGGTTCCAGGGCGAATTGCAGCAGCGGCTGGGCTGGCGATTGCTGCCCGCGCGGCCGTACACGTTCGAGCATCGCGGCGACCGCTACGGCTGGGTCGAGGGGGCCGACGGCAAGTGGCACTTGACGCTGTACGTCGCAGACGGCCGCATCGCGCGACCGCGAGGACTATCCGCTGCGCAGCGGGCTGCGGCCGATCGCCCGGGAGCACGGCGGCGATTTCCGCCTCACGGCCAACCAGAACCTGATCGTCGCCGGCGTGGCCGCCGAGGACCGGCCACGGATCGACCAGCTCGTCGCCCAGTACAAGCTCAGCGACGGCCGGCGCGAGTCGGCGCTGCGGCGCAACGCCATGGCCTGCGTGGCCCTGCCGACCTGCGGGCTGGCCATGGCCGAGTCGGAACGATATCTTCCGACGCTTGCTGGGAAGAGTCGAGGCCCTGCTGGCCGCGGCCGGACTGGGCGAGGAGGAAATCGTCCTCCGCATGACCGGTTGCCCCAACGGCTGCGCCCGGCCGTATCTGGCCGAGATCGGCCTGGTGGGCAAGGCCCTGGGCAAGTACAACCTCTACCTGGGCGGCGATTTCAGCGGCCAGCGCCTGGCCCGCCGCTATCGGGAAAACATCGGCGAAGACGAAATCCTGGAGGCCCTCGCCCCCATCGTCGAGCGCTACGCCGCCGAGCGGCTGCCCGGCGAGCATTTCGGCGATTTCGTCACGCGGCAGGGATTCTAAACCGGATTGGGCAGTTCGTAGCCCTTGCGGCGCGGGCGAACGGCCATCTTATTGGCCTCGTCGTCGCCGAGGAACTGTTCTTGCACCGGGTCCCATTTCAGCCGCCGCTGCAGGCGAAGGGTGAGGTTGACCAGGTGCGAGATGGTGACCGCCCGATGGCCGGTCTCGACGTCCGCCGCCGGTTTCTTGCGGGTGCGGATGCAGTCGAGCCAGTTTTGAATGTGCCACTTGGCCTGCCAGAGAGTGGCTTGGTCGGTTTCCGCCCACTTCTTTTCCTCTTCGGCTTCGTTGACCTTCTTGAGCAGATCGGCGGCGATGCTCTTGGGGTTGGAAGAGAACTTGTTGCGGTTGATCTCCAATTTTCCCTTTTCGCAAACGAACACGGCGCCCCAGGCCGGCCCGTGGTCGAGCACGAAACGGAGCGGCACGCCGTTGGCATAGCGCATTTCGACCATCTTGTGCTCGTTGAGCCACATTTCCACCGGCCCGGTGGCGTCGGTGCCCAGCGCCGCTTGGATCTGGTCGACTGCATGGGCGCCCCAATTGGTGACTTGCCCGCCGGCGAAGTCGCGCCAATGTTCCCAGTTCATCCACTCGCCGTTGTACGACCGCGCGGCCCCCTGGTTGAGCCAAATGTCCCAATCCAGCCCGGCCGGCACCGGCTGGGCGGGAAACGGCTTGGCAGGAGAGGGATCGGGACCGGGGTAATTGACCGCCAGCACTTCCTTGACCTTGCCCAGGCCGCCGCTGCGAACCAACTCGGAGGCGATGCAGTCCATGGCCATCGAGCGCTGCTGGGTCCCGACCTGCAAGATGCGCTGGTGCTTGCCCACCGCTTCGACCAGGATGCGTCCTTCGTGGATGTACAACGTCAAGGGCTTTTCCGCGTAGATGTCTTTTCCGGCCTGGCAGGCATGGATGCAGGGCAGCACCCGCTGGAATTCGCCGGTGGCGATGATGACCGCCTCGATGTCCTTGCGGTCCAGCACTTTCCTGTAGTCCTGGTAGATCGCCCAGTTGGCTTTCTTCTCCTTCTTGAACGCTTCGGCCCGGGGCAGATTGCAGTCGCACAGGGCGACGATCTGTCCGGCCTCGGGCGTCTGTTCGAGCAACATCCGGGCCCGCTTGCCGACGCCGATGGCGCCGATGGCAATCCGCTCGCTGGCACTCGGGCGGCCGTCCAGGCCCAGCGCCGACGCGCTGACCAGGTAGGGACAAGCGGCCGCGGCAGCAGCGACCTTGAGAAAGTCTCTCCGTTTCACATCGCATTTCCGGCCGTTCATGGGCGTGTCTTCCTGGGAGTGGTGGGATGGCGGGGCAGGCAGGATGGTGGGCGGGAAGCGCGTAGGGCAACCGGCCTGATTTTCCCAGTATCTTCCGGAAAGCACGTGGTGTCAAGAATCCACGTTCAGGGCGCATCGCCTCCGTCGCGAGCCGGCCTGCACCGCCGTCTGCGGCCATGGCCCCCCTGGGCGCCTCTGGTCCGTAGATGCTGGCTGCGGCTGGACCCCATCTTGAATGACCCTTTGCGTGTGGTAGAATCGGGGCCGCTGCGAACGCGGCGCGGCCGGGAATCGACCTCAGCCCCGGCACGCGGGGGGGGCGAAGCCATCCTGGCCGGACCGCGCCTTGGAACCGATCGACAAGAAACCCATCAGGCGGCCGTTTTATGAATTCCTCCGCTGCTTCCGCGTCCCCGGGGCAAATTGACAAGGACGGCTCGGTGGCCATCGTGGGCGGGTGCGGCCACATCGGGCTGCCCTTGGGCATGGCGCTGGCCTCCACAGGCGCCAGGGTGACGCTGGTCGACACCAACCCGGATCGCGTCCGCGCGGTGCTGGCGGGCCAGATGCCCTTTCTGGAGGAGGGCGCCGACGTCCTGCTTCCCCTGGTCCTGCGATCCGGCAACCTGACCGCCGTTTCCTCCCTGGAACGTCTGGCCGATCACGACGTCGTCGTCGTGACCATCGGCACGCCCGTGGACGAATTCCTCGATCCCAGCGTGCGCTCCTTCGACAGCGCCATCGACGCGGTGCTGCAGCACATGCGGGACGGGCAATTGCTGGTCATGCGGAGCACCGTGTTTCCGGGCGTCACGGGGCGGCTGGGGCGTCTGGCCGCCGAGCAGGGCCGCCGCCTCGACATCGCCTATTGCCCGGAACGCATCGCCCAAGGCTACGCGCTGGAGGAGCTGCGGCAACTGCCGCAGATCGTCAGCGGACTGACGCCCTCGGCGCTGGAGCGAAGCATCGCCCTCTTCCGCCGCATCGCCGCGCAAACCATCGAGCTGCGGCCGATCGAAGCGGAGCTGGCCAAGCTGTTCGGCAACGCCTACCGTTACCTCAGCTTTGCCATCGCCAATCAGTTCTACACGATGGCGGAGGGGCTGGGCGCCGACTATCGCCGCATCCACGACGCCATCAAGCAGAACTATCCGCGCTTGGCCGGCTTGGCGGCGCCGGGGTTTGCCGCCGGTCCCTGCCTGCTGAAGGACACCATGCAGTTGGCCGCCTTCAACCACAACAGCTTCGTGCTGGGGCAGGCGGCCATGATGGTCAACGAAGCGATGCCCTACGTCGTGGTCCAGAAGGCGAAGGCGTGCCATGACCTCGGCCACATGACGGCGGCCATCCTGGGGATGGCCTTCAAAGGCAACAACGACGATCCGCGGGATTCGCTGGCCTATAAACTCCGCAAGCTGCTGCTGCTGGAATGTCCGCGCGTGCTCTGTACCGACGAATATATCCGCGATCCGGAATTCGTCCCCCTGGAGACCGCCTTGGGTGAAGCCGACATCTTCTTCGTCGGCGCCTGCCACGCCCGCTACCGGGGCCTGGCCATCTCGAAGCCGGTGATTGACGTTTTCGATTTTCTCGACGAGGGCAAATGATGAAAATTCTGGTCACCGGGGCCGCCGGCTTCATCGGCGGCTACCTCGTCGAGGAACTGCTGGCCCAAGGCCATGACGTCATCGGGCTGGACAACTTCTCCAAGTACGGCGAGCTGCGTCAGGCCAGCCAGGACAATCTTCGCTATCGCCTGGTGAGCGGCGACGCCAAGGACGCCGGCCTGCTGAAGGACCTGCTGGCCGACTGCGACCATCTGGTGGCGGGGGCCGCCATGATCGGCGGCATCAGCTACTTCCACCAACTGGCCTACGACCTGCTGGCCGAGAACGAGCGCATTTCCGCCGCCACCTTCGATGCGGCCATTTGGGCCCACCGCCACGCCCGCCTGAAAAAGATCACGGCGCTCTCCTCCTCGATGGTATTCGAGAACGCCCGGGTCTTTCCCACCGCCGAGTCGCACCGCAGCGACTGCCCGCCCCCCTCGTCGACCTATGGATTCCAGAAGCTGGCGGTCGAATACTTCGCCCAGGGCGCGCACGAGCAATACGGCCTTCCCTACACCATCGCCCGGCCGTTCAATTGCGTCGGCATCGGCGAGCACCGCGCCTGTCCGACCAGGAGATCCTCTCCGGCAACGTGAAACTGGCGATGAGCCACGTCGTGCCGGACCTGGTGCAGAAGGTGCTCAAGGGCCAGGACCCCCTGCACATCCTCGGCAGCGGCCGGCAGTTGCGCCACTACACGTACGGCGGGGACCTGGCCAAGGGGATCGCGGCCTGCATCTTCCAGGAAAAGGCGACGCTCGAGGATTTCAACCTCTCCACTCCGCAGAGCACGACGGTCCTGGACCTGGCCAAGCTGATCTGGGCGAAAGTGCACGGCGAGACGCCGAACGCCCCGCCCTTCCGCTTCGTGTCCGATCCGCCCTATCCTTACGACGTGCAGAAGCGGATTCCCAACGTCCGCAAGGCCCGCGATCTGCTCGGCTTCGAGGCCGACACGTCGCTGGACGAGGTGCTCGACGAAGTCATTCCCTGGATCCGTCAGGAGGTTGCCGCCGGCCGGATTTAAGCGCGGGAGCCCCACCATGTCAAGCGATGAGCGACACACGAGCCTCTCGACCGCTTCGGCGCCGCTGGCCGAACTGGCGTACTCGGTGGTCGTGCCCGTGTACAACGAGGCGGAGAACATCGTGCTGTTCTGCCGCAAGGCCGTGGCCGAGCTGCCGCCGGGGTTCGAGTTGCTGGTCTGCTACGACTTCGACGCCGACGCGACCCTGCCCGCGCTGGCCGCCATGCCGCCCGGCGAGAAGCCCGCCGCCGTGCGGTTGGTGCGCAACGACCTGGGGCCGGGGGTGCGCTATGCGATCGAGGCGGGCATGCGTGCGGCGCGGGCCCCCGTGGTCGTCGTCATGATGGTCGATCTGGCCGACGATTTCTCCAAGGTCGGCGAGATGGTCCAACTGGCCCGGCAGTCGGCCGACGTCGTCTGCGCCAGCCGCTACATGAAAGGCGGGCGGCAGGTGGGCGGGCCGTGGCTGAAGGGTCTGCTCAGCCGCATGGCCGGACTGACGCTGCACTGGCTCTCGGGCCTGCCTACCCACGACCCCACCAACAGCTTCAAGGCCTATCGCCGCGACTTCCTCCAGCGCACCACCATCGAGAGCACGGCGGGGTTCTGCCTGGGACTGGAGCTGACCGTCAAGGCCCACTTCAACGGCGGCGTCGTGCGCGAGGTGCCGGCCACCTGGTGCGACCGGGCGGCCGGCCGCAGCCGCTTCAAACTCTTTGCCTGGCTTCCCCACTACCTGCACTGGTATTTTTGGGCGCTGCGACGCCGTTTTCAGCGTGGAGGCCCAAAACCATGAGCGAGCAACAGAAAGGCCAGCCGGCTGATCTTCACCTTGCCGAGAGCGCAGGCTCTGGCGCCGGCAACCCGCAAGGCAGTGCCAAGATGACGCCGCCGCTGGGCGGCCTCCAGGGCGCCGATCAGTCGCTCCGCCAGGCCGTGAGCCTTTGTGCGACGGTGCTCCCGGACGATCAGCAGAACGCCGCCGGGGTCGAGCGCGAGGTTCGCCGCCTGATGGACGGGATCCTTGCCGACTTGCACGAAAACCCGCAGGCGTTCGGCGTGGCGGCGCCTGCCGCCGGCGCGCCGACGACAACTGGCCAGCGGCTGCTTGCGCTGCTGCGGACGCCGATCGGGCCGCGCTGGGCGCAGTCGTGGGCCTGGCCGGTCTTTGTTGCCTGTGCACTGTATAACCTCTATGGGTCCAGCATCGGTTGGAGCCGGCCCATCCTCGATGCGCACGGTTTCCGTCAAACCCAGACCGCGATCAACGTCTACTACATGCTGCGGGGGTCGCCGCGCCTGTTTTACGAAGACCCCGTGCTCGGTCCGCCCTGGGCAAGTCCCATCGAGTTTCCCATCTTTCAATGGATCGTCGCCGCGATTGCCGCGACCTTCGGGACGCCCTTGGATCAGACCGGCCGTTTTGTGAGCCTGCTCTTTTTCTGGTCGGCCCTGCTGGTCGCCTACCGCCTGCTGCGATCGCTGGGCTTGTCGTCGCGCATCGCCTGGTGGTCGTTTCGATCCTGCTGGTGAGCCCGCATTATATCTTCTGGTCGCGAACCTTCATGATTGAAACGACCGCCGTGTTGCTCGGCATGGCGTGCCTGGCGTTCGTCGTCACTTACGAAGAGAAAAGGCAGGCGCGATGGCTCGTCCTGGCCTCGGTCTTCGCCGTCCTGGCGGCGCTGGCGAAGGTGACCACGTTTGCCACCTTCCTGGCGGCCGCGTGGCTGGCGGTCGCCTGCTTTCGCCTCGCCGACTGGAAGCAGCGCCGCTGGGCGCCGACCCTGCTGACGCTGGCCGCGGTGACGCTGCCGGCAGTCGTCGCCGTCGCCTGGTGGACTCACGTCACGGACCTGGTCAAGGCGGCCAACCCGCTGGGCGTGCAGAACACCTCGGCAGGCGCCCAGGCCTGGGTCTTCGGCACCGTCGCGCAACGCTTGACGGCGGAAACCTGGTTGGTGATTTTCGGGCGGGTCGTGCGGTTCGAGTATCCGTTCTGGTTGCTGCTGGCGTGCGTCATCTGTCTGATCGTCGCCCGGCGGCGCTGGCTGGCCGCCGGCGCCTGCTTGCTCTTGTATCTTACCGCTCCGCTGGCATTCACCAATCTGCATTTCGTTCATACGTATTATGCCTGCGCGAACCTGATATTTCTCATCGTGGCATTGGCTTTATGCGTGGTAGCCCTGTTGGAGCGGACCGGCTGGCGCTGACTGGTTGGGAGTCGCGGCGCTGGTGGCCGCGATCGGCGCCTCCGTCTACAGCCATCAGACGATGTACGCGCAGTTGCAGCAATCCAGCGGCTGGCCGACGATCGCCGCCGCCAAGGCCGTCGAGCGCATCACGGAACCCAGTGACGTGATGTTGGGCTGCGGGTTCGACTGGTCGCCGGAGATTCCCTATTACGCCGGCCGCCGCGCCCTGATGTTTCCCAACTCGGCGACCGACGAGGCCATGGCGCAGGAGTTCCGGGCATTGGAGAAGTACAAGATCGGCGCGGCCGTGGTCTGTTTCGAGCCCAGTTTGTGGGAAGGCGATTACGCCAAGCGTTTCCGCGCTGCCCTGACCGAGAATCTGCGGCGGCACGGCTTGAGCCGGTTTCCGAGCTGCTCGATCGGCCCGCTTTCCGCGTTTCCCGCGGCCCGCTACGAAAGGGCCTGCCGGGCCTTGTTCGACGGCAAGCAACGCCGGGGAAAGGGCCAGATGGCCGAGGCGATTGCGGCCCTGGACGAGGCGATCGCAGGTCTGCCCCGCGAGCCCGAGCCGTATTTGCAGCGGGGCCTCTGCCGGGTCTCCAGCGGGCAAAACGACGCCGGCCTGCAGGACTGCGAAACTGCCATGCGCTTGAGCCCCGTCGAGCTGTTCCTGTATTTTCCCTGCGCAGGCATACTTCACGGCAGCCCGAAGCAAGGCCGCCACTCCCAGCAATCGCGCGTGCGTGGTTGGAGCGCAGCCTGTCGATCTTGAACACCCTGGCCGGCGTCAGCGACGATCCCGTGGTCGCGCAATTCCGCTCTGCCGTCTATGACGCCATGGGCCGGGCGGCAGAGGCCGGCGCCCGGCGCCGAAAAGCGCCGACGACTTCTGCCGCCGGGGCATGGCTCTGGCCCAAAAGGGCGACCTGGACCAGGCCATCGCCGATTTTACCGAGGCCATCCGGCTCGATCCGAGCGCCGCCGGGGCCTACGGCTGCCGGGGCGTCGTGTACGCCACTCAAAACGAAGTCGATCCGGCCATCGCCGACTTTACCGAGGCCATCCGGCTCGATCCGAAGGACGCCCGGGCCTACAGCAACCGCGGCGACGCGTACGCTTCCAAGGGCGAGTTCGCCAAGGCCATCGCCGACCAGAACGAAGTCCTCCGGCTGGACCCGAAATTTGCCAAGGCGTACAACGATCGGGGTTTCGCCTATGCGGCCACGGGCAAGTTCGGCCAGGCCATCGCCGACTACGCCGAAGTCATCCGGCTGGATCCGAAAAATGCCGCCGCCTACAGCAACCGGGGCTTCGCCTATGCGCGAATCGGCAACGTCGACCAGGCCATTGCCGACTTCAGCGCGGCGATCACGCTGGACCCGAAATATACCCTGGCCTACGATAATCGGGGCTTTGCCGAGGCGTCCCAAGGCAAGTTCGACCGCGCCATCGCCGACTATAGCGAAGCCCTCCGGCTGAACCCGAACTTCGCTCAGTCGTATAGCAACCGGGGCAATTCCTATACGGCCGTCCGCAAGTTCGACCGTGCCATCGCCGACTATAGCGAAGCCATCCGGCTGAACCCGAACGTCAGCGAGGTGTACTACAACCGGGGCTGCGCCTATTCGCAGCAAGGCAGCTCCGAGCAGGCGATCGCCGACTTCAGCGCGGCGATCCGGCTGGACCCGAAACTCGCCAAGGCCTACAACAACCGGGGCTTCGCCTACGTGCTCAAGGGCAATTTCGACCAGGGCATCGCCGACTTGAACGAAGCCATCCGCCTGGCCCCGACGTCGCCTTACGCCTACAACAACCGCGGCACGGCCTATAAGAAAATGGGCCAGCCGGACAAGGCCAAACAGGACTTCGCCAAGGCCAAGCAACTGGAGCACAAGCCGTAAGGATCGGGGAATCAACAAGTGTCGCCTTTCGCTCCGCGAAAGTGGCGGCTTTCGCGGAGCGAAAGGCAACAAAGTCGTCATGGCCAAGTCTGGCAAAAAAACGCGAAACGCAAATGTCGGAGCGGCCCCACGGCTCGCGGCTCGACTTTCCGCCGCCGCGGCGGCCGCGATGCGGCGGGCCAGACCCTACGTCCTGCCGGCGGCGATCGCGCTGGGCCTGATCGTCTACGTGGGCGTCGGCTTTAACAACGAGCAGCACTTCTGCGACGTTAACACGGACCCTCCCCAACTGATGGGAGACGCCGCCAATGCCTACACGCCGACCCTGAACAACGCGCTGGAAGGGAAGGATCCCTATGCGGTCCGCGAGGCCGTTCGGGGATCGTTCATGTATCCGCCGCCGATGCTGGTGGTGATCGAGTCATTCCACTGCATTTCGAGCTTCTTCCGGCCGATCGCCGCCTATATGGCAGTGAACATTGCCTTGATGGTCATCATGGTCTATGGCGTCGGCAGGTACTACGGGCACTCTTTGGAGCGGAGCTGGTTCCTGTTTCCGCTGGCCCTGGGATTCACTCCCTTCGTGATGAGCCTTCAAACCGGACAGATCAACGTCGTTACCGAGTTCGGCATTTTTTTGGCGTTCGTTGCCGAGACCGCTTTTCCCGTCGTCGCCGGGGCCGGGCTGGCCCTGGCGATCTGCACCAAGGTGACGCCGGTGGCGCTGCTGGGCTATTACCTGGTGAACAAGCGCTACAAAGCCATCGCGGCCACGCTGGCCGCGGTGGCGGTGCTGTGTGCGATTGCGGCGGTGCGCTACGGCTGGGCCCCGTTCGTCACCTACGCCCGGCTCTTCCCCAGCATACCCCGCCTCTATTACCCGGCCCGCTTCGGCGGCAGCTCGCTGGTCGCGGGACTTGACGTTGAGGAGTCGGCGGCGCACGGCGTGCAGACGGCCCTGACGATTTACGTCGCGGCGATCGTGCTGCTGACGGCCGTTTGCACGTTCATCACGAAGCGGCGGGAACCGCTGTTCATCGTGGTTTGCCTGGCGGCGATACTTGCCCCCAACTACGTGGCGTATCCCCACTTTGTCTTCTTCGTGGTGCCGCTGCTGGTCTGGATGGCGTGGAGCAATTTCCCGCGCCGGTGGTGCTGTGGTGTTGCGGGGGACTGGCCCTCATCCAGGCGTGTGGAATCAAGCAGGTATTTCTGCTCGGATCTGAGATGGAGATGGAAACCACACTCTACATCCACGCCTTCGGGCAGGCGTCGATGTTGCTCCTGCTGCTGTGGGAAGGTTACCAGGTCTGCGGGCGGTTCGGCCGGGGAAAGGCCCTGGCAATCAGCCTTGCCGGGCTTGCCGCGATGGGGCTCCTCCTGGTGGCCGTTTTTTCAGGTTACGGGAGGGCCGGGCACGCGGCCCTGGAACGTGGCGACGTGGCGAGCCGCAAGGGGAACCGCGAGCTGGCCCTTGCGGAATACACGGAAGCCATCCGGCTCGATCCGAACTATGCCAGGGCCTATGAAAACCGGGCCCGTGCCTATCGCGACAAGCACGATCCGGACAAGGCCATCAGCGACTGCACAAAGGCGATCCAGCTCGACCCTAAAAACGCCGGGACGTATTTCCTCCGCGGCCTTTTTTTTGAAACCGGGGGCGATTTGGATAAGGCCATTGCCGACTTTACCGAGGCGATTCGACTCGATCCGACAACCCCCGAGGAGTTTCGTCGCCCCCGCTGCGTTGCCCCCGAGGCGTACTATAAGCGCGGCACTGCCTACGCCTCGCAGGGCCAGTTGGTCAGGGCCGCCGCCGATTTTACCGAGGCCATCCGCTTCACCCCGCAGGACGTTCGGAACGTACCACGTGAGCACGGCCGGCAACCAAGCCGCGATGTACAGGCGCGGGGCATGGTCTACGCCCGAGAGGGCGACCTCGGCAGGACCATCGCCGACTTAACCGAAGCCATCCGGGTCGATCCGAACGGCGCCGCGGCCTACGCTAACCGGGGCGTCGCCTACGCCGGCAAAAACGAACTCGACAAGGCCATCGCCGACTTTACCGAGGCCATCCGGCTCAATCCGAGGGACCCTACGGCCTACCGCAACCGCGGCGCGGCTTACGAAGCTGCGGAGGAGTTCGACAAGGCCATCGCCGACCAAGGCGAAGTCATCCGGCTGGACCCGAAATCTGCCAAGGCCTACGACAATCGAGGCTCCGACTATGCCCGTCGAGGCAGCCCCGACCAGGCGATCGCCGACTTCAGCGCCGCGATCGCGCTGGACCCGAAATATGCCGACGCCTACAACAACCGGGGCTTCGCCTATGCGGTCAAGGGCAATCTCAACCAGGCCATCGCCGACTTGAGCGAGGCGATCCGACTGGACCCGGGATTCGCTCGGGCCTACAACAATCGGGGCTTTGTCTATACGGGCAAGGGCGATTTCGACCGGGCGATTGCCGACTTGAGCCAAGCCATCCGGCTGGACCCGGGACTGGCCGACGCCTACAACAACCGCGGCAGGGCCTATAAGAAATTGGGCCAGCGGGACAAGGCCAAACAGGACTTCGCCAAGGCGAAGCAACTGCAGCACAAGCCGTAATACTACGGCGCTAAGTACACCACGGAGACACGGAGTTCACGGAGTGCAAAAGCAAAGGTATCCATGGGTTGCGGATGATCTTCCGTCAGAATCGGGTAGCCATGCCGTGTTCTGCCCTTTTTTTGCCTTCTCCGTCTCCGTGGTCAACTTCCGTCGGCGCTGCCTTCCCGGTTTGGCCCGTGTTTGAACTCGGTGGGCCGCCCTCGTCCTCAATCCCACCGGGGCTGCGCGGACGTTTGCGAAACGAAACCCCGTCGGGGTTTTGGATTTCTCGCCGTGCGGAGCCCAGGGTAGCCGCTGCGCGGCAACCCCGGGCTATGCTCTTTCGCCCCTGCGGGGCGGCACGACAGGAACACCAGGAACACCCTGGGCCGTTGGGCCGGAAACGCTGCGCCTCGTGATAATCCTGCTCCGTGTTGACCTCCCAGATATTGGCCTTGTCGGTTCTGCCGGCAAGGATGTTGTCGACAGCCGTCATGGCGGTCAACATGGAATGATCTTGGTTATTGTACTTGTGCATGCCGTTGCGCCCAATCAGAAACAGGTTGGCGAACCGGTCGAGAAAGGCCCGAATCTCCCCAAAACGATCGTACGTGCCAAAATACGCCGGGTACGTCTTCGGCATGCGGAGAACCGTGCCGTCCAGCACGTCGGCCGCGTCAATGATGCCGATGCGGGCAAGTTCCGTCCTGGCCAGGTCGATCATTTCTCCATCGGAGAGCCGCCACAGCTCGTCGGACTCGTAACAGAAGTATTCCAGCCCGAGCCACGTGGTCGCCGGATCGGCAACCAGGTATGGACTCCAGTTGTTGAAGATCTGCAGACGCCCCAGCTTCACGTCGGGCTCCTGGATGTAGATCCAGTTATCGCTGATCGGGCGGTCTCCGTGCCGGTCCTTTTGGCGGACCTTGAGCCCTTTCAACAGCAGTCCCACCGTGATGAAGTCGCGGTAAACCAGCCCGCCGGCCACCTCCCGCACGTTGCCGGGTATGTCCGTGGCCAAGGCCCGGATCAATCCGGTCACCGGCATGGTCGAGAAGACGTAATCGGCAGCGTAGGTGTTTGCCTGGCCGCTTTGCCGATCGACGGCATCGACGGCGACTACCCGACCGGCGTCAACGTGCAGCTTGGTCACTTGCTGGGAGAAAAGGACCTTGCCGCCGCGCCGCGCCACCTCGTCGGCGACAATCTCCCACATTTGCCCCGGACCATACTTGGGATAAAGGAACTCCTCGATGAGCGACGTTTCGGTGATTTTCTGGCCGATGTCGTCTGCGCTGCCGCCTGAAGGTGGTTCTGAGGAAGTGTTGGAACGCCTTGCCGATCGAGAGCCCCTTGATCCGCTCAGCGCCCCACTCGGCACTGATCTGCGAACACGGTTGGCCCCACACCTTTTCCGTGTAGGACTTGAAAAACAGGACGTACAGCTCGCGGCCGAATCGACTGATGAAAAACTCTTCCAGGTTTTTCGGATGCTTGGCGCCGAAGAGGGCGGCCCAGCCGTAGCTGAGGGCGATTCTCGCCATGCGGGCCAGTCCCAGCTTGGCCACCGTGTCGACGTTCAATCGCAGGGGGTAGTCGAAAAACTTTCTCAGGAAGTAAATTCGGCTCTTGCGCCGGCGCACGAGCATGACGTTATCGGTTGTGGCGGGATCGGGACCAGCCTCCTGGGCCGCCACGCGACGGGAGCTTCCCTGGTAGGCGATCGTCGTGTCGGCGGCGAGCCGCTCCAAGGGCATGCGCTGCAACCACCAATCCATCACGCGATCGGATTTGGAGAAGAAGCGGTGGCCGCCGAGGTCGATGCGGTTTCCCTTGTAGTTGACGGTCCGCGAGAGCCCTCCCACCGCGTCGCTCATTTCCAACACGACCGGAGCGACGCCGGTCCTCTCCAGCAGCTCGTAGGCCGCCGTCAGTCCGGCCGGCCCCGCGCCAATGATGACCGCCTGCTGTTGGCTCATTCCGTCGGCCTGCCGCACGAGTCTTCCTTTTTCAGCAATCGGCTGCACCACGAGTGGGCTGATTTGCGATCCGGGCCGTATTATAGGCCGCCCAGGCGACGGTCCGCAAGTGTGCCGCGACAACGGTCGTCCAAGAGCGACTTCGTGTTCGGCTCAGCCCGGAGGGGTCGAGGCGGTAAGCAAGCTGCTTTCCGGGTTGAGTCCGAGCCGCCTCCCGGCTACAATACGGTCGCTACCGCTTGGGGCGTGCTCGCGGGCTTTCCGTCGAGTGTTCCCGGCCCAGCGGTTCGCGCCGGATCATCGTCATGACTCAGTCCGGCAAGGAAGCGCAGAACGAAAGTGCGCCCACGACGGCAGGCCGCGCGGCCCGCCTTTCCGCCGCCGCGGCGGCCGCGATGCGGCACGTCAAACCCTACGCCCTGGCGGTGGCGATTGCACTGGGCTTGACCGTCTACGTGGGCGTCGGCATTTACAGCGAGCTGGAACTTTGCTACGAAGAGCCCGGCACGCTGATGGAAGACAGCGCCTGTTACACGCGGACCCTCAGCGGTGCGCTGGAGGGAAAAGGTCCCTATGAGGTCCGCGTGGTCGGCCGCGGCTTCTTGTATCCGCCCCCGGCGCTGCTGGTGATCGAGCCGCTGCGCCTGGGTTTCCAACTTCTTGCGACTGGCCGCCGCCTCGATGGCCGTGAACCTTGCGTTGCTGGTCATCATGGTCTATGGCGTCGGCAGGTACTACGGCCACGGCTTGGAGCGGAGTTGGTTCCTGTTTCCGCTGGCCCTGGGATTCTTTCCCTTCTTGAAGGGGCTCCACCTGGGACAGATCAACGTCGTTACCGAGTTCGGCATCTTTCTGGCGCTGGTTGCCGAGACCGCCCTTCCGGTGGTTGCCGGGGCGGGGCTGGCCCTGGCGATCTGCACCAAGGTGACGCCGGTGGCGCTGCTGGGCTACTACCTGGTGAACAAGCGGTTCAAGGCCCTGGCGGCCACGCTGGCCGCGGTGGCGGTGCTGTGTGCCATCGCGGCGGTGCGCTACGGCTGGGCCCCGTTTTTCACCTATGCCCGGCTCTTCCCCAGCCTGCTTCGCGTGCACGGTTACGGCTATTTTTCGCTGGCCGGGAGACTTGACGTTGATGAGTCGGCGGCGCAAAGCGTGCAGACGGCCCTGACGATTGCCATGGCCGCGATCGTGCTGCTCAGCGCCCTGTGCGCATGGATCGGCAAGCAGCGGGAACCGCTGTTCATCGTCGTTTGTCTGGCGGCGATGCTCACCCCCAACATCGTTTGGGACCACCACTTCGTGTTCTTTCTGATGCCGCTGCTGGTCTGGATGGCCTGGAGCAATTTCCGCGCGCCGGTCGTGCTGTGGTGTTGCGGGGGACTGGCGCTGGTGCAGGCCGCCAGGGCCGGCATCGTGCCGGTCAGAGACCCGCTGGAATCGGCGCTCTACGCCCACGCCTTCGGGCAGGCGTCGATCTTGCTCCTGCTGCTGTGGCAGATCGAGCAGGTCTGCGGGCGGTTCGGGCGGGGAAAGGCCGTGCGAAACACTGTGGCCGGGCTGATGGCGCTGGGACTTCTGCTGGAGGTCGCCTTTTCCGGTTACGGGAAACCCGGAAACGCGGCCGGACGGCGGGGCGACGCGGCGGTGCACAGGCGCGACGCGGATGCGGCCATCGCCGAGTATTCGCAGGCCATTCGGCTGGAACCGCACTGCGCCAGGGCCTATTACAGCCGGGCCCTGGTTTACTACCTCAAGCATGATTGGGACAAGGCCGTTGCCGGCTTCACCGAGGCGATCCAGGTCGATCCCAACTATGCCAGGGCCTGGCTGATTCGGGGTGCTTCCTTGCAAGCCGAGGACAACTTCGACAAGGCCATTGCCGACTACACGGAGGCCATCCGGCTCGACCCGACAACGCCCGAGGCGTTTCGTGACCCCGACTGCGTTGCCGTCGAGGCGTATATTGGCCGCGGTCTTGCCTATGCCTCCCGGGGCGAGCTGGACAGGGCCATCGCCGATTACACGATGGTCGTCCGCTTCGACCCGAGAAACGCCAACGTTTACTGCCAGCGGGCCATGATTTACGCCCAAAACGGCGATCCGACCAAGGCCATCGCCGACTTTACCGAGGCCATCCGGCTCGATCCCAGCGCCGCCGCGGCGTACACCAACCGCGGCATCGCCTATAAGGAAATCGGCCAGGCGGAGAAAGCGAAACAGGACTTCGCCAAGGCCAAGGAATTGGGGCACAAGCCGTAGGAAAAGATAACTTCCGATCCCTCCCCGTTCGCGATTACAGCGACCTCATCGCGAAGACGGAACGCCTGGATTCGCGCAAGCAGCGACCTGGGAGGTGCAAGGAGACGGGCAATGACCGACGCGGCGCTTGCGGGGGCACGGAGGACCATGGCGAGGATCGTCGCGCCGCTCCTGACCGTTGGATTGCTCTTGCCTGGGCTGGCCGCAACGGCATATTACCGCATCTTCGCCGTCTTCAACGCCTACGATGATGAGGGCTACATCCTGCTCCTGATCGACCAGGTGCGTCGGGGCAAGGTGCTCGGCCAGCAGGTCTTCGCGCAGTACGGGCCGGCCTACCCCTTGACTTATGCCGGCCTCTACAGCCTGGCCGGGCTCGAAGTCAGCCACGATTCCATGCGCATGATTACCATCGTGGTTTGGCTCTTGACGGCCTTGGCCTGCTGGTTCGTGTGCTACTCGGCCACCGGCAACCTCGCGGCTGCGATGGTCGTGGTGCTGCTGGCCTTTCAATGCGGCGGGGTGCTGGTGAACGAGCCGGGCCATCCCCAGGGGATCGTCACTTTGGCCGCCGCGCTGATTCCCGTGGTCGCGGCCGTGCTCCTGCCGGTGCGCAAAACGCTTTTTTGCGCCCTTGCCGGCGCGATCGCCGGCTACGTGCTGATGAGCAAGATCAACGTCGGCCTGTTCGCGTCGGCGGCGCTGGCGCTCAGCCTTGTCGCGGCCACGCCCGGGCGCTGGCCCGCCGGCTCACCTGGTTGCTGGCGGCGGCGGCGATCTTCGCTCCGGCGCTGTTGATGTGGCAGCACCTCGACACGTTGCCGGCGGCGCGGCTGGCGCTGGTGGCCGGGATCGGCTCGGCCGCCATCGGCGCCCAAGTGCTCGCTCGCCGCAGTCAACTGTTCTCGCCGCGGGATTGGACCCGGGCCGCGGCCGGCCTGTTGGCGGCCGTGGCCGCCGCCTGCGGGGCAGCGCTGCTCCAGGGAACCTCCCTGCAGGCGCTGGCCGACATGGCCTTGCTGACGGCCACCAAGCGCCCCGGCATCCTCTTCCGGCTCGTGACCCTTGGGCCTGTTGCGACGGTGCTGGCGGCCGTCGGCCTTGCGGCCAGCCTGCTGGTGTGCCTTGCGGAGCGATTCCCGCGCTGGCAGCGGCCCGCTTCCATCTCGACGTGGACGCTTCGCGCCGTGCTGGTCGGCTGGACGTTGAGGTACGAGTTCCTGGCGGCGGGCGCCGGCGTGCCTCCGGCCCAGCGTGCGTCTCTGTTGGACGTGGCGATTCCGCTGCTTTGGCTCGGGCTGGCGCCAGCCGGCAAGCCGATCGGCAGCAAGGCGGGCGTGCTTCGCTGCCTGTTGGTATGTATAGCCGCCTTTCATGCCTTGGTGGTTTACCCCACTTCGGGAACCCAACTCGGTTTGGCGCACCTCTTGATCATGCCCGTCGTGGGCCTGGTCCTGCACGACATCATCGTGGGTGTTGCGGCCGTGCTGCCGGGCCGGTTCCGCAGGCCCCTGGCGCTGATCGGCGCCGGCGCAGCGGCGCTGGCCGCGCTGGCCGCCGCGGGCTTTATGTTCGCCGCCGCCCGCGAGATTTATCGCAGCAACACTCCGCTCGGGCTGCCGGGGGCGTGGCGACTGCGGCTGACGTCGGACGCCGTGGCAGAGTATCGATTTCTGACGGGAAACCTCAAGTCGCCCCAGCGGGATTTTCTGACCATGCCTGGATTGAATAGCCTGTACTTCTGGGCGCAGAAGCAACCGCCCACGGGCTTGAACCCCATGGCGTGGATGCTGCAGCTTTCCGACCCCCAGCAAGAACAGGTGATTGCGTCGGTCAGGGACAAACCTGATCTCTGGGCTGTCTCCTGGCCGGCCGCGACGGCGTGGTGGATCACGGGACAGGACATCGACCACAAGCCGCTGGTGCGATTTATTCGCTCGGAGTGTCGCAAGGTGAATTCGGTAGCCGGGATCGAACTGAGGGCCCGTGCCGCCCATGCCAGTGGCGAGTTGCTGCAATGCGTCCATTGGCGCCGCGCCAATGAGCCGCCGACCGAAGGCAGCCCCGGCATTGCCCGGAGGGAATGCCGGATTTCGCTGGCGTTGGCCCAGCATGGTCTTCTGGGGGCCGTCGCCGTCGTGGATCTTATGACCGGGCAAGTCCTGGCTCGCAGCCAGCCGGCGCCCGGCGGATCGCCGCCTCGATCGCTCGACGGCGTTACGCAGATTCCCTTCACGGCCTCCGTTCCGAAGGCGATCAGCACCAGCGGTTTCTTCGGCGCCGTGCTTATGAGTCCTGACGGGAAGTGGCTCGATATATTGCCTTTCCTCGACGAGGCTGACTTGGGTGAGACCTCGGCCCCGAAGGCGAAGGAGGTCCCTGCCTACCACCTCACGCACGATTGGGACGACACCATCGCCTTCTTAACCGAGGCCATCCGGCTGGACCCGAAATGTGCCGAGGCGTACAGCAATCGGGGCCTTGCTTACCTGGTCACGGGCAAGTTGGACCAGGCCGTCGCCGACTACAGCGAAGCGATCCGGCTGGACCCGAACGTTGCCGAGGTTCATTACAACCGAGGCTGCGCCTATGCGCAGCAAGGCAGCCCCGATCGGGCGATCGCCGACTTCAGCGCAGCGATCCGGCTGGCCCCGAAACTCGCCAAGGCATACAACAACCGGGGCTTCGCCTACATGGTCAAAGGCAGTCTCGACCAGGCCGTCGCCGACTTCAGCGCAGCGATCTGCCTGGACCCGACCTCGGCTCACGCCTTCAACAACCGCGGCATGGCCTATCAGAGACTGGGCCAGTTGGACAAGGCGAAACAGGACTTTACCAAGGCCAGGGAGTTGGAGCACAAACCGTAAGGCGCAAGGGAGACAGAATAAGTTGGGGACTGTCCCGATTTTCGTCCGACGAAAGTGGGACTGTCTCCCTTGCGCCGCCTCGTCACGCGCGCTCAGGCGGACGGCAGCAGGCGGACGATCTCCGCCCGCGGCGGACCGGAACCAAGCCGCAAACGGGCCAGCGTGACGGGATAGTGAAGGCGGCGCGGACCGGCGCTGCCGGGATTCAGGTACAGCACGCCGCCCCCGTTGGCTACCGACGGCTGGTGCGAATGACCGGAAATCACCACCTGCACGCCGGCCGCCACCGGATCGAGATCCAACCGGGCGAGGTCGTGCAACAAATAGACGTGCGTGCCCTCGATCTCCTCGATGCGCGTCTCGGGCAAACCGGCGGCCCAGGGACCGCGGTCGACGTTGCCGCGGACCGCCAGCACCCGGCCGCAATCCTCCAAGGCCGCCAGCGCCGCCAGCGAGCCGATGTCGCCGGCATGGAGGATCAGCGCGCAGTTGCGCAGGGCCGCCAGGGCCTCCGGCCGCACCAGGCCGTGGGTGTCGGAGATGACGCCGATGGTCTTCATGTCGTTTCTGTCGTCTCCGGCCGCGGGACTCGGTCGCATCGCCGCCGCCGGGGCGGCAGGGCAGGGGAGGGCAGGGCAGGGCAGGGGGGGACGTTCGCATCCCGCCAGTTTTCCTATCCGGAGGCTAACGCCTCCGGCTCATTATATCCTTCATCCTTCATCCTTCATCCTTCCCCAAATGGCTCACGCTGTTGATCCAAAGCGGCCTGGCCTCGCCCTGACAATACTCGATCAAGCTGATGGCGCAGTTGTCCTGAACGATCGAGCGGTACTGGGCCAAGGGCATTTTGAGAAGGTGGGCCAGGTAAACGCGATTGACCACGTTGTGGGCGACGACCACGATGAGCCGGCCAAGATTGTCGGCCAGTAGGCGCTCCATGGCCGGAACGACCCGGCGCGCGACCATGGTCAGATTCTCGCCGTCCCGGTAGGGATGGATCGAAGCGTCGGCGGTGAAGAGGCGATAGGCCTCGGCATCGTTTGCCGCGACTTCTTCCCACGCGCGGCCTTCCCAGGCCCCGACGTCGACTTCGATCAAATCATCCACGAAGCGAAGCGTCAGGCGGTGGGGCAGGGCGATGGCGCGGGCCGTTTGCCGGGCGCGGAGCAGGGGGCTGCTGTAGACCGCATCCAAGGGCTCGCCCGCCAGGCGGCGGCCCGCGGCCCGCGCCTGCTCGAGTCCCTCGGCCGAGAGCGGCAGATCGATCCGCCGGCCTTGCAGCCGCGGCGGCTGCGCCGCGTTGTAATCGGTCGCGCCATGACGGAGCAAGTAAAGCCGGCAGGTATCCGGGGCAGGGCAGGGGGGCATGGTGTCGGGGGTTCTCAATGCGGCCGCGGGTGCTTGAGTCGCTGGCGCTCCTCGGCCTGCTTGACCGCCAGCCGCGCGGCCACCCGCAACGCCTCGATCATGCTGCCGCTCTCGGCCCGGCCGCGCCAGGCGATGTCGAAAGCCGTGCCGTGCGCCACGCTGGTGCGCACGATCGGCAGGCCCAACGTGACGTTCACCGCCCGGTGCATCCCCAGCAGCTTCAGGGCGATGTGACCCTGGTCGTGATACATGGCCACCAGGGCGTCGAAGCGTCCGCTGCGGGCCTGGACCATCAGGGTGTCGGCCGGCAGCGGACCTTCCAGCCGCAGCCCCTCGGCCAGGCCGCGGCGAATGGCCGGGGCGATGACCGTGCGCTCTTCGCTGCCGAAGAGGCCCCCTTCCCCGCCGTGCGGATTGAGCGCGCAGACGCCGATTCGCGGCCGGATGCCGGTGAGCCGGGCCATAAAGCGGTCGGCCAGCCGCGCCTTGGCCAGAATGGCGTCTTCGCTCAACTCGTCCAAGGCGCTGCGCAGCGACGTGTGCAGCGTCACGTGGACGACGGCCAGGCCGTTGGGCCCTCCCATGCTGGCGTCGGGGCCCAAGTAGAGCATCATGGCGAAGTCGCTGACATCGCACAGTTCGGCCAGCAATTCCGTGTGGCCCGGATAATCGTGGCCCGCCCGGCGCAGGGCCTCCTTGTTCAGCGGCGCCGTGGTGATGGCGTCCACCTGGCCGTCCAAGGCGAGCTGGGCGGCGGCGACCACGGCGTCGTAGGCGGCCTGCCCCGCGCGGATCGATTTGCCCCGGCTCCACTTCCAACGCCTCATCCGTGCCGCAAGGAATACAGGGGATGATCCCCGGCGATGGCTCCGCCTGGTCGGGAGCGTCGATCGGGACGACCTTCAGGTCGCCCTGGCGCAGCTCGACGGCATGGCGAAGGATCTCCGGGTGCCCGACGACCAGCGGCCGGCACCATTGGTGGACCGCCGGCTCGGTCCAGGCGCCGACGATGATCTCGGGCCCGATGCCGGCGGGATCGCCTTGGGTGATTGCAATCAAGGGGCGGGACATTTTCATACCAGGGTATTGTATTCTCCGTCGGCCGACTTGCCATAGGGTGGTTGTGCCGGGCCCGGGAATTTCCTATATTGCGCCGGTCCGGGTGCCACTGCTGGCTTGTCCAGCAGTGCTGGAATATCGCGGAACGCGGCACTGCTGGACAAGCCAGCAGTGGCACCCGGCGTCAACCCCTGGCCCCTGCTCCCCGGTCCCTTCCCATGCGAGCCTGCGTCCAACGAGTCACCCGCGCGTCGGTTGCCGTGGCCGGCGAGGTCTGCGGACAGATCGGCCCCGGCTTGTTGGTGCTGCTGGGCGTGGCCGAGGGCGACAGCGAAGACGACGCCCGGTGGTTGGCCGAGAAGACCGCCGGGCTGCGCATCTTTGACGATGGGCAGGGCAAAATGAACCTCGCGCTGGCCGACGTCGGCGGCGCCATGCTGGTGGTGAGCCAGTTCACCTTGTTGGGCGATTGCCGCAAGGGCCGCCGTCCCTCCTTCGTGGCCGCGGCCGCCCCGGAACTGGCCGAAAAACTCTGTCAGGTCTTTGTCGACGCCGTCTCCCGGCAAGGCATCGAAGTGGCCACCGGCCGCTTCCGCCAGCACATGACGGTCGAGTTGCTCAACGACGGCCCCGTCACGCTGCTGGTGGATAGCCCCGGGCCCAATGAGCCCCGGGCGTGAGCCCGGGGATAACGTTGCCCCTCCTCTGTCGTTTGCCCTGGGCACGTCGCCCCCCTCTGTCGTGCGCCCTGGCACATGAGCGCCGTCCATCCCTCCGCCAGGCTGGGCTTCGCAAAAGCGCCGATTTTCGCTATAGTCACCAGCATGGCCTTCCCCATCCAGCCCTACGACGTCCTGATGATCGCGGTGCTCTTCCTCTGCACGCTGTTCGGGGCCTGGAAGGGCATGGCCTGGCAACTGGCGGCCTTGGCGTCGCTGGTCATCAGCGCGATCGTGGCGATGCGTTTTAGCGGTCTGATTGCCCCCTATTTTGGGGCCACGTCGCCCTGGAACCGCTGCATCGCCATGCTCTTGATTTACCTCTGCACCTCGCTGGTGATCTGGCTGCTGTTCAACCTGGTCTCCGGCTTTATCAACCGGCTGCGGCTGACGGAGTTCGACCGGCAGTTGGGGGGTGTTTTTGGGGCGCTGAAGGGGGTGCTGTGGTGCGTGGTCATCACCTTCTTCGCCGTCACCCTCTCCGAGCCGGCCCGGCAGGCCGTCCTCAGATCGCACTCCGGATACTACATTGCGGTGTTGACCCAGCGGGCGATGCCGCTTTTGCCGCCGGAGGTGCGGGCGGTCCTGGGCAAGTACATCATGGAGCTGGATCGGGAGCTGGACCCGAAACGGCCGCCACGGCCGCAGCCGAAGCAGCCGGGCCTGGAGCCGCCGCCGGCCGGCGCCGAGGGACTGCGGATCTGAGGTCTGGTCCGTCCGCAACGCCGTTCCCAGCGGACGCAGCCGCTGGGCTTTGGCGGCGAGTGGGGTCGAATCGCCGTGCGAATTCCCCGAGGTTTGCCGGGGTTCCCACCGAACATAAGAGACATTATCGGACGTTGGAAGGGGGCCAAAATCACCGGGAAACAGCAATCGAAGAGCGGCCGGAACCGCCCTCGCAGGCAGCGTGCCACGGCTGTGTCAGGCGTGCTGAAGCTTGAATGACGTTGCCAGTCGCACGGCTGAGACAGCCGTGGCACGCGGCGCGCGAGTAGCGACGGGGATGTCCGTCAGGATCGCCAGTAGATCAAGGCCAGGCCGGCGAGCACGCCGGCCGTCGCGACGACCCACGCCGGAACGGCCGCGACGCAACCCCCGCAGTCGCGGCGCACGAAGCGGGAGATTCCCCGGTCACGATGGCTCAGGAGTCGATAGCCGGCATCGATTGCCAAGACCGCAAGCGATCCGACCGCCAACGAGAATGCCCCCCCAACGCCACATCCTCCCAGGGACTGCGATTGGCTAATCCAATACGCGACGCCCACGCCGAGCCCCGCCAGCAGGCTGGTCCTGGCAACTAGGTTCAACTGGCGAAGGACCAACAGTTCGGCGGCGTAGACCATGACTGCAATGCCGAGCAGCCAGGGCGGGTAGTCGTACCAATCTCGGTGGTAGGAGTGGTCGTTGCTCAAAACCCAGATTAAAACGCAGGCAACGAATAGCGCGGAGAGGAACGCGCTTGGCCGCATGGAAACCCTCTGCTCGACGCGACGCACCCAGCGCTCGACGATGAAGCCCGTCGCGACCGTGGCCGTCAGCCAGACCACGGCGTCCGCCACGAGCGAAAGCGGGGCGAGGTATGTGTCCAAGGGGCCTACTGACCAATATGTCAGCGGCCAACCATATCCCAAAACGACACGCAGAGCCGGATACCCGGCAGCGATTTTAATTGCTAGTGCTGGCAATTCCACAGCGACCATGCCTGTATATGCTATCAGCGAGTAGTGGAAAAACGGGCCGCCGACCGCGGCGACGGCAAGCCACGAGAGCCAGTGGATTCCGAGCCAGCGGCAACGTCTCGTGGAACTGGTCGAGCGGATGACTGTCCAGTGCGCGGCGACGACCACCAGGCCCGCGGGAATCGCGTACAAGAGCAATCGTGGAAGCAGGATCACGATGACGGCGAGGACCAACTCGGGATCGAGCCACCTCGGAGCGCAAAATTTGAGGATGCCCAGGGAACACGCGACGACCGTCATCAGCCCAAAAAGGGCGCGCAGGCTGAATTGAACGGGCCTCCCGCGCACTCGCAGCCAGTACGCCGGAATGACCGTTGCCACGACCGCCAGCAAGCCTCCGCAGAGAACATCCAGGAATAGCAAAGTCGGTCGGAACCGAATGAGCGGGGAATCGTGAAGCGCGGACACGTAAAGCGGCCGTGGGAGGTGGAAGAACGCCCCGCGAGCCATGTAAACCAGGGGCCATCCGTAGACTCTAATTGGGCCTGCCGAGACCGGAGGACCAGGATCCCAGCCCGCGCCCGTAAAAAGGTTTATGGCAACAAACGCGCAAGCGTAGAGCAGCCCGACCGCAACCGCGCTGGCGTATAACGACCAACGCGGAGGCCGGTACTCCGGCGGCGTTTGTGTTGGGATCGGCATGTGTGGCGAAAGGCGCGTGCCCGGACTGGCCTGTGTACCCGCTATGCGATCCTAATCGATTCGCCAGCGTGGATCAACCCGGGTGCCCACCGACTCGCCCATCAGGATCGCCAGTAGACCAGTGCCAAGCCCGCGAGGACGCCGGCAATCGCGACGATCCACATCGGGGCGGCCGCGACGCAGCCCCCGCAGTCGCGGCGCACGAGGCGCCGGACGCCCTGGTCGGAATGGCTCAGGAGTCGATAGCCGGCATCGACCACCGCGGCCGCGAGCGATCCGGCCACCAGGGATAGTGGATGCCATAGACCGAGCCAAAGTGGGATGCCGACACAGAGCCCCACCAGCAGGCTGATCTTGCCAACCGGGTTCAGGTGACCAACGATCGCGTCGGCGGCGTAAACCGTACCGACAATGCCGAGCAACCAGGACCGGTAGTCGTACCAGTCTGGGCGAAGCGGGGGGCCGTCCTCGTAAACGCAGACCTCCGCAGAGAACATCCACGAGGAGCAAAGGCGGCCGAAATCGCAGAAGCGGGAGATCGTCGGGCGGCCAGCGCTCGCCGAGGACGCCAAAAGGACCGGGAACGCCCCATTGAACGCGGCCGTCAACGAGACTCAGCGGTGTCCGAGGGAGGCCTCGGACCATGTAAACCAGGGGCCATCCGTAGTTCTGCTCCGGGCATGCCCGGAACGGAGGACCAGGATCCCAGCCCCCATCCGGAAAAACGTTCAATGCAACAAATGCGCAAGCATAGAGCATCGCGACCGCAACCGCGCTGGCGTATAACGACCAACGCGGAGGCCGGTACTCCGGCGATGCTTGTGTCGGAATCGGCATGTGTGGAAACGGCGCGCGCCGGACTGGCCTGTCTGCCCGCTACTGGATCTTAGCCGTTTCGCCAGCGCCGTTCAACCCGCGCGGCACGGCCGCCTATTGCGGCTTCGCCATCGCCACTTGCTGGCGGTGGTGCGGGCCGACGGCGGCGTGGCCGTTGCCGGAATCGGCGAACACTTGCTCGGTGGCGCCGTTTTCCAGATACTGGCCCATGCGGCGGAACTTCTGGTAGCGGGCCTGGAGCAACTCGTCGACGCTCTGGCCCAGCAGCTCCCGCAGGCAATTGCGGAGATAGATCTTCATCCGGCCGGCCATGAGGTGATGGTCGCGATGGGCGCCGCCCAGCGGCTCGCGGATGACGTCGTCGATGACGCCGAGCTTGAGGAGGTCCTTGGAGGTCAGCTTCAAGGCATGGGCCGCCTGTTCCTTGAAGGTGTGGCTCTTCCAGAGGATGCCCGCGCAGCCCTCGGGGCTGATCACGGAATAGTAGGCGTGTTCGAGCATCGAGACCCGATCGCCCACGCCGATGCCCAGGGCGCCGCCGCTGCCGCCTTCGCCGATCACCAGGCAGATGATGGGGGTCGGCAGGCGGGACATCTCGAACATCGAGTTGGCAATGACTTGGGCCTGGCCGCGCTCCTCGGCGCCGATGCCGGGATAGGCCCCGGGGGTGTCGATCAGGCAGATGACCGGCATGTGGAACTTGGCGGCCAGGTGCATCTTGGCCAGCGCCTTGCGATAGCCCTCCGGATGCGCACAACCGAAGTAACAGGCGCTGCGTTCCTTGAGGGTGCGGCCTTTCTGATGGCCGACGACCATCACCCGCTGGGCGTCGAGCTTGGCCCAGCCGGTGCGGATCGCCCGGTCGTCGCCGAAGAACTTGTCGCCGTGCAGCTCGACGAACTCGTCGAAGACCAGCTCGAGGTAGTCGGTGGTCATGGGCCGCTCGGGGTGCCGGGCGACCTCGACCGTCTCCCAGGGCTTCAGTTGGCTGTAAATCCGTTTCTTCAGGTCGGTCAATTCGCGGCGGAGCCGGCGGATCTCGTTGCGGACCTCGATGGTCTGCGGCACGACGGCTTCGAGCTTCGCCAGCCGGGCTTCCAACTCGTAAATCGGACGCTCGAACGACAAGCGATGGTGATTTTCAGCCATGGGCGAGCTTTGATCCATAGGTGGCGGAAGGCGGCAACTCGCTAGTGGGTCGCTTCTACTTAATCGTCGGCTTTACGCGTGGCAATCTGGTAATAATTATCCGGCCGTCGCAGTGGGCGGGCGAGGGATGATGCTGAATACCCTGCATTGGTGGAATTCCTCCAAAAACTCCCCCATCGAGGAGGGGCGTCCTGCCGGCTCCTTCGCCAAAGTCCGCCGCACGAGGTTGGCAAAATCCAGGGTCACGTTGCGGTTTATCGTGTCCAGCGACGGCGGCAATGACTTCAGGTGCTTGTTGAGCAATTCGTTGGAACTATTCCCCGTAAAGGGGGGTTTGCCCGCTACCAGTTCGTGGATCGTGCAGCCAAAGCTGTAGATGTCGGCCCGCTGGTCCAGCGCCGCACCGCGAATTTGCTCCGGCGATATGTAGCTCCGCGTCCCCTGCACTTTCGATCTCCGTGTGAGCAGTTTCAAAAGACCCCCGCGAATCCGCAGCGCCAGGGCCAAATCGATCAGTTTCACTTCTCCCTGCTCGCCGACGAGGAAATTGTCCGGCTTGATGTCGCGGTGGACATAACCTCGCTCGTGAAAGTAACCGAGTCCTGTGGCGGCGTTGTCAATGATTTTCGGGATCAAATAGGCGGTCCTCTCTGCACCCTGCAACAGCCGCTGTTTCATGTTCGGCATCGGGCACCATTCCATCGTCAGGTACGGGATCCCCCTTTCCATGTTAAACGCGTAGACTTCCACAATCTGCGGGTGCACCACCTTGCGTGCGACGGCATATTCCCGCCGCAAACCCTGGATCAGCACCGTGTCCTTCGCAAATTCCTCGCGAATCGCCTTGACCGCGACCAGCCGCTGCTTGCCATCATCGCTAGCTTGCCAAATCTGGCAAGTGCGGCTGCCGTGGACAACGTTCAACAATCGGTATCCGCCCAGGTATCCTGGGACTTCTCGCGCCACGGCAACCCCAATCGCTGATCGCGTAATCCGATTTCCCGCTGCGTTCCAGTTTACAAACGGACGGTCGCTTCGGCAATGGTGCTTCAAACCTTCTGCCAACTTTTTTCTTTACTATACCCTGCTAAACGAGTGGGTTCATATATTACATTATGGTGGTTTCACTGCCTGCCCAAGACCCCACGGACGGCCGGATTTGCCCGCCCGAGCCGGGGGCGTCAGCCCCCGGATAACCCCACGCTTCTGTGCCCCCTGGGGCGAACGCATAGATATCCGGGGGCTGACGCCCCCGGCTCGCCCGGCGTCCCCGGCTCGGCGCACCCCACCACGTCCGCTGTCACGGGCGGGACGACTTGGCCAGCAACCGCGCAGTAGAGCGCCCGAACCTGTGCCGTCATGTGCTCGTGCCGAAAGACAGCGGCGAAACGCCGCTGCCCCTCAGCGCCCAGGCGGGCCCGCAGGCCGGGGTCGCCCAGCAGACGATCGAGCACCGTGACCAGCCCGCCTACGTCCTCTGGGGGGACTAAAAAGCCGGTCTGGTCGTCGAGGACCACTTCCCGGGCGCCGTCGATATCGAAACTGACGACCGGCTTGCCGGCGATCAGGGCTTGCGGCAGGGCGCGGGCCAGCCCTTCGCGGAGGCTGGCATGAACCACGATGTCCATGGCGGCGATAAATTGGGGAATCTGCTCGGGCGGCACCAGACCGGCGAACTGGAAGCGATCGGTCAGCCCGGCCGCGGCAATTTGCCGCACCAGCGCGTCCCGCAGCAATCCGTCGCCGACCAGCAGGAATCGGGCCCGGGGGTGGAGGCGAACCAGTTGCTCGGCGGCCCGAATCACATACTCGTGGCCCTTGAGATGGAACAGGCGGGCGATCTTACCGATGACGACGTCTTCGGGCGGCGTAGCCCAGTTGGCGGCGCATCTGGTCGCGGTGGCGGGCGGAGTCCAGCAGGGGCTCGACCTCCATGCCGCTGGGGATGGTTATGAACTTCTCCCGCGGCGCCACGCCGGCGGCCACCATCAGGTCGGTCATGGCGTCGGCGACGCTGACCAGGGCGTGGCAGCGCGGGCGGCCCAGCGCTCGCACGCCCGAAAGAAGGCCCGGGCCACCCTGCCCTGGTAAGGATGAAACGGCGCGCCGTGTACGGTGTGGACGATGGCCGGCGTGCGGAGGCTCCAGGCCGCGGCCCGGCCGAGGATGCCGCCCTTGGCGCTATGGGTATGAACGACGTCGGGATGGAAATCGCGCAGCAGCCGCTTCAGTCGCCGATAACTCACCAAGTCGCGCCAGGGGTGGATGGGCCGCCGCAGGTCGTCGATCAAGGCCAGCGGGACCCCCCCTGCCCTGGCCCGTTCCAGCAGGCTGCCCTCCGGACCTTGCGGCGGCCCGGTGATGAGCAGCACCTCGTCACCGTAGTGCTTACGGAGGTCCTCGCAGCAGAGCACGACGTTCTCCTGCGCGCCGCCGAGGATCAGCCGGGTAATGACGTGGGCGATGCGCATGGGAGGGAATCCTGGGCACGATCAATAGGTTACCTGGACCAACAGCAGCCCTTGCGGCGGCGCCGTGGGGCCGGCCAGCCGGCGGTCGGTCGCCTGCAAGACCGCGGCGGGCCAGTCCTCGGGCCGGGCGGCCCGGCCCACTTCCACCAGCGTTCCCACCAGGGCGCGGACCATGTTGTAGAGGAAGCCGTCGGCCTCGATCTCGACGACCACTAGGTCGGCCCCCCCTGCCCCGCCCTGCCCGATGCCGGCGAGGTCAAAGGGGACAGTCCCATTTTTGTGGCCTCCTGCCAAAAAAATCGGGACAGTCCCCCTGCCCCGCTCGACGCTCAAATGAAAAATCGTGCGGATGCTGTCGACCCGCGGTGCGCCGGTGGACTCGAAGCTGCTGAAATCGTGCGTGCCAACCAAGGTGGCCGCGGCCCGCTGCATGGCGTCGGCGTCGAGCCGGCCGTGGACGTAATGCCAGCAGTAGCGGCGGCGAAAAACGTCGCGGACCGGGCCGTCGTGGATGACGTAGCGGTAACGTTTCCGCTGCACGTCGCGGATGGGATGGAAGTCCGCCGGCATTTCCTCCACCTGGAGCACGGCCACGTCGTGGGGCAATTCGGCGTTCAGGGCCCGCCGCAGGACGTCGGCGGCCAAGGGGCTCTCGGTGTGAAAGGAGGCCACCTGGCCCAGGGCGTGGACCCCGGCGTCGGTGCGGCCGCTGGCCAGCGAGTCGGCCGGCTGGCCGGTGATCTTCTCGATGGCCGCGTCCAGCGTTCCTTGCACGGTGGTCCGTCCCGGCTGGACTTGCCAACCGGCATAGGCCGTGCCGTCATAGGCCAGGGTCAGCTTAATGCAGCGCATTTCGTCGCCACCAGCAGCTCGGCGATCTGCACGGCGTTGGTGGCCGCGCCTTTGCGGAGGTTGTCGCTGACGCACCAGAACGCCAGGCCGTTGGGGCTGGACAGGTCCTCGCGAATCCGGCCGATGAACGTCTCGTTGCGGCCGTCGCAGTGGATGGGCATGGGGTACGACTTCTTCTCCAGGTCGTCGAGCACCACCAACCCCGGCGTGGCGGCAAACAGCCGCCGGGCCTCGTCCACGCCGATCTTCCGCGCGGTCTCCACGAGGATGCTCTCGCTGTGGCAGTTGCTCACCGGCACGCGCACGCAGGTCGGGCAGACCAGGATCGAATCGTCGCCCAGGATCTTCCGCGTCTCGCGGACCATCTTCATCTCTTCGGACGTGTAACCCTGCTGCTTGGGCGAGCCGATCTGGGGAATGCAGTTGAAGGCGATCCGGTAGGGAAACGCCTCGCATTGGTGCTCCTGGCCCGCCAGCAGCGCGCGGGTGCCCAAGTCCAGGTCGCGGCTGCCGGCCAGGCCCGCCCCGCTGGTGGCCTGATAGGTGCTCACCACCACGCGGACAGCGCGGCCGGCATCGTGCAAGGGCTTCAGCGATTGCACCAGTTGCGTCGTCGAACAGTTCGGACTGGCGATGATTCCCTGGTGGCGGCCGGCGGCCTGGGGGTTGACCTCCGGAATGACCAGCGGCACTTTCGGGTCCATGCGCCAATAGCCGCTCTCATCGATCACCAGGCAGCCGCGGCGCACGGCGTCGGGGATAAAATCCCGCGCCACCTCGTCCGGCGTGCTGCTGATGGCCAACTGGACGCCGTCGAAGACCTCCGGCCGCAATTCCTCGATCGTGTAGGGACGGCCGGCAAAGTTGAGCTGCCGGCCGGCCGAACGCCGCGACGCCAGAAACTTGATCGTCCGGAAGGGGAACTTGCGCGACTCGAGAAGTTCGCAAATGATCCTTCCCACGGCGCCGGTGGCGCCCACGACGGCAACGGACTCGAACACCAGTCTTATCTCCCGGAATGTCGGCTCTTACGGGCGCCGCTCCAACGGACGGGCCAATCCCAGATTATGACACCATCGGGGCGAAATCGCAACCGCCGATGCCCGGGCGGCAGCTTGCCCGCGCGGAGGGGCAAAGGTATCCGAGGGCTCACGCCCCCGGCTCGTTGGTATTATTCGCCCGCACGCACGGGCAAAAGCAAAACGACCCCCGCGCCCGGCGAGCCGGAGGCGGGGGTCTGTTGGTCGGTACGATTCCGGATCGGTCGGGAATTCTCCCAATTTTCACTCGCCGGGCGGGCGTCCGCCTCTCTGAGGGGGACAGCCCCGGGCAACGGCTAATTGGCCGCCACGGCCTCGGTGGTCTTCACGTTGAACCCGAAGGCCACGGCGCCCTGGTCACCGGCGGTCAGCGTCACGCTCTTGTCCTCTTCGACAATCTTGCCGTCGCGGACGATTTCCGCATGGACGTCATACTTGTAGCTCATTCCCGGCTGCAAGCCGAACGAAGCGTACTGCCGGCGACTGCCGATGCTGCGAGTGGGCAGCCCATTGATGGTGACTTTGGCCTCGTAGGGGACCCAAATGGTGAGCAAGGCGCTGTTGTTCATGGCAGGCATGCCGCTGGTCGCGGGCTTCGCCGGCGACGGGACCGCCGGCGCCGGGACTACCGGGGCGGGCGTTGCAGCCGGCGCGGGCACAGCCGGCGCGGGTACAGCCGGCGCGGGCACAGCCGGCGCGGGTACAGCCGGCGCGGGTACAGCCGGTGCGGGCGCGACCGGCGTCGTCGGCGCGGCTGGCGCGGCGGGCGCGGGCTCGAGGTTGAGCGTGGTCGGCGCGGGCGGCGATGCTTCGGTCGACTTGGCCGGTTCGGTCGATTTGGCCGGCTCGGCCGGTTTCGGCGCAGGCGTCGGAGTGCCGGGGGCGGGCGCGGCCACTGCGGGGACGCCGCCAAACCCACAGCAGCCTAGCGTGGGCGTATAGTAGGGCAGGCAGCCGCAGCCGTCATAGCAGAAGCAACTGCTATAGCATCCGCGAAAACCCCAGCCGTAGCCGTAACAGCCGCCGTACCAATTGCACGGTCCAGTCGTGCCAGTGCAGGTGTCACAGATCGGCGTGCAGCCGACGGCGCAGGTATTGCACCCGCAGCCGCAGCCATAATTGCAACCCAGGCCATACCATCCGCAGGCATACGACTGGGTGGCCGCCGTCAGTCCCAGCACAGCAACCGCCACAACCAGAATGTACTTCCAACACGCTCGGAACATGACAGTCTTCTCCTAGCTACGGGCCAAACGAGGTACCGAAATTCCACGTGCTAAAAGATAACACAGATACCAGGAAAATCAAGTAGTTTGGGTTGACTTGTGAGACTTTGACGGATTGTAATATGGGACACTTGGGTTATCTGCGACAAGTTGAACCGGAGTCAATGGGCACTGTGGCGGATGCGGCCGGGATGTATACATGTTGATGATGATAATTTCACTGCTGTATTGAGATGGGGTGTGAAAAAGCCGAACCGGCCCGCCACGCTACTGCGCCGGCGCGGCGTTATCCGGTGGCTGACGCCACCGGCTCGCTGCCTTCCCCCTTCCGCCTTCCGCCCTCCCCCTTCCGTTCCTGCCTTCCCGCTGCTGCCGCGGCCAGGCTATAATCTGCCCCTGTGAAGGTGGTAATTTGGGCAAAACGATTGCCGTGGTCGGTGCTGGCGGCCGCCGTCCCCTTGGTATTCTTGGGATGGTTGGCCCTGGCCCGCTGTGAAGGGTTTACCCAGACCGGCGGGCATTACTTCCGCCAGCAAATGGTTTGGTCGCTGCTGGGGTTGGCTGCCATGGCGGCGGTCTCGCTGCCCAACTATCGCGTGCTCTGCCGCTGGAGCTATCTGCTGTTCCTGGCGTCGCTGGGGCTGCTGGCGGTGGCCTATTTCTTCCCGCGAATCAACGAAACGCATCGCTGGATTCGCATCGGCCCGCTGGGGTTTCAGCCCTCCGAATTCGCCAAGGTGGCGTTTGTGCTGGCGCTGGCGCGATACTTGATGTATCGCCAGACCTATCGGCGTTTCGGCGGCCTGCTGTTGCCACTGGCGTTGGGCCTCCTTCCGCTGCTGTTGGTGTTGACCGAGCCCGACCTGGGCATGGCGATGCTCTTCCTGCTGGTGCTCCTGGTGATGCTCTTTGCGGCCGGGGCGCGGCGGGCCGACTTGGCGGCGCTGGTGGCGGCGGGCCTGCTGTTGGCGCCGCTGGTCTGGACCGAGATGAGCCGCCAGCACAAGGCCCGCATTACGGCCCTGTTCGATCAGCCGCCGGCCGACCGGCAGCCCGGCGTGCGTGCAGCTTACCAGCTCCACCAGGCGAAGCGGATGTTCGCCCTGGGCGGCCCCTGGGGGAGCCTGCTGGGCGGCCAGCCCACCAAGGACATGGCCGTCTATGGCTTGCCCGAGGCGCAGACCGATTTTATCTTCTGCGTGCTCAAGGAACGGCTGGGGTTGCCGGGGTTGGCCCTGGTGGTCGCGCTGTACGGCCTGCTGGCCTGGCGGGGGCTGGCCATTGCCGCCGCCACGCGGGAGCCCTTCGGCCGGCTCGTGGCCGTGGGAGTGACCGCCACGATTGCGCTGCAAGCGCTCATCAATATGGGCATGAACCTCGGCCTGTTGCCGATCACCGGCTTGCCGCTGCCGCTGGTCAGTTACGGCGGTTCCTCGCTGCTGGCCAACGCCGTGGCGCTGGGATTGCTCTTGAACGTCGGCCTGCGGCCGGGCTATGAAGTGACCAACGAGCCCTTCCGCTGGATCAACGAGCCGGTGGCGTAAGGCGTTGGTGAGCCGGTGGCGTGAGCCACCGGATAAGGTGGACGGCGGAAAATTGCGAGCCGGTGGCGTGAGCCACCGGATAACGCGGCAGGCGGAAAGTGGCGAACCGGTGGCGTAAGCCACCGGATAAGTCGGAAGGACTCTCCGGCGCGACCCCGCAGAGCGTTTCTGCCGTCGAGAAAAGCCCCCCGTTTGCAACGGGGGGGCCACGCATCAAAACTGCAAACCGGTGACGGGCGACAACACTAGCCCGAAGCGCAAGCGAGGGTCGGGAGTGGCGGAGTTTTCGGCAACGCGTCCCTCGCTTGCGCTTCGGGCTAATGTTGCAAATCTACTGCGGCGGGCCATACAATGTCCAGCAACAGTGTCTGCTCACGTCGCGGAAAGGGCCGGACCGCGTGGACCAAGATCAGCTTCCAGCGGCGGCGCCGGATGAACCGGGCCGCAACGACGCGGCGCGCAGCGTCAGGTCGTGGCGCGGTCTCGGATGATCCGGGGGGCGTTGTTCTTTGCCGGCGTTGTGTTGCCCGCGATCTGCTTCGCCGTGGGTTTTCCAGAAGACCTGGAGTGGCAATCAGGGAGACTGGACGCCTACGCCGGGATCCTCTTGTGGCACGTGCCGGTGATTCCGCTGTACTGGTTCCTCCTCTACAGCATGATCAGCATGAGCTTGGTCGTCTTGCGGCCGGGCCGTTTTGACAACAACGTGTTCGTCCGCTTTGGCATCTTCAGCGGGGTCCTGGTCGCGGCGGAGTATTGGGTGGTTTTTCAAATTGCGGTTTGCGACGGCCCCGGCCTCGTTTTGGTGTGCATGCTGTCCCTGCTTGCGATGGTCGTGCCGGCGGGCATCTTGTGGCTCGAGGCTCTGCTGAAACGGAAATACGGCCACGCGTACATCTCGATTACCCTTCTTGTCGTTGGCATCTTCCTCGCCCCGGCGACCCTCGCGGTCTGCGCGTGGTGCTCGACGTCTTGGGCACTTGCCACCTATGCGTTCGTCTCGATCCGGCTGATTTGGGCGGCCCCGCCGCCGCGTTTTCGCTTCAGTTTGGCTCAACTTCTTGGCGCCACGACGCGGTTTGCGGCCCATTGCGGTGCCTGGCGGGCCTCTTACCTCTTGATGCTGCAAGAATACTCGCGGTTGCCTGCCGCCCCACCTCCGTCGGGCTGCTTCGTCTGCAGCGCCGCGGCCGGCGGACACCCCCGGCTGGTCGGCAGCCAGGCCTACGTTGCCCCCGACGGGACGGCCTATCGGGTCAACGATCAACTGCGGCGATTGAAGGCATTCGAGCTGCTCTTGGCGAGCCTCAGCTCGGCGTGCCATCGCGCGCTGCGGCGCTGCTACGATTGCCTGGGGCCGCGACTGGCCGCCTTGCTGAGCCATCCGCAGGGACCGACCAACACAATGTCCTGATACGACAGCCCCCCGGGCCGGCCGGACCATTTCCCGAAGCGGATCGGCTCCTCGATCCGCAGATCGGCCTCCGCGTACATCTGCCGCAGCGTCGTCTCGGCGAAGGCCACCCCGCGCTCCGGGACTTCAGCGTCCATCGTGAAGCAGTCCTGGAGCGGGAAGCGGAACTTGCGCCCTCGGGCGAGCGATTCATCGCCGCTTCCGACTCGGCGTTGAGGATGAAATGGGTCAATAGCCCGTGGCCGCCGGGTTTGAGCACGCGGCGGATCTCGTGCAGATAGTGCCGCGTGTCGTCGGCCAGCATGTGCGTGAACACGGACGTGGCGAAGACGAAGTCGATGGTGCGGTCTTCGCAGGGGAAGCGGTACTCCGACGCCCGGCAGGCGCCGCGGGGATTGTAATGCCGGTTGTAGATGTCGGCCAGGTGGAAGGTGAAGTTGGCGTTGCGGCGCGAGATGTGGCCCGAGCACCAGCGGATCAGCTTGGGCGAGATGTCGAAGCCGACGTAGCGGCCGCGTTGGTCCAGGTAGCCGAGCAAGGGGACGGCCATGCGTCCGCTGCCGCAGCCGACGTCGAGGACGGACTGGTCGGGCCGGAGGTGGCAGAGGTTTTGAAAGTGGCTGAAGAACGCCTCGCCGAGGGCCTGGTAAGCGCCGCCGACAAAGTGCTGCAACGAGCGCGGCGGCGTCAGATCGTCGGCCCGGCCGCACCAGCGGTCGAGCGTGTCCAGGGCGGCGAAACGAAGCTCGCGCAGCCAGCGGACCAACGGTTGCGGCAGGATGCGATTGCAGGTCTTGCGCGGGACCACGGCGGCTGCTCCCGGCTGGGAAGGGGAACGTGGGCTGGACGGAGATTCTATCCGGCCCCCGGGCTGCAACACAAGGCGAGTGTTACTTCGGCGCCGCTTTCAACTCGATCTTGTCCAGCGAGATTTCGCCCACCGCGCCGCAGCAGCCCGATGCGCAAGACGGCCTCGCGGGCGGCACGGGGTACGCTGAACCGCTTCTTGTCGGTCCGCCAGCCGAAGGTGCCGGTCCAGGGACCGATGGCCGCCTCCCCCACCGCAGCCCGGTTTTCGCCGTAGAAGGTGATGCCCAGCACGGGAAGCTCCTGGGGCGTTTCACCGGCGCGAATGTCCCGGCCGCGGACCACCACCGACACGTCGAGCTGCGGCACTCTGCGGCCGTCGACGGCGAAGCCCTGCAAGGCCTGGCAGCCGCGGCCGGGCTCGCTGTTGCGGAAACTCGCGTACCTCTCGCCCGAGGGCGCCTCGTCGTCGCTGACCACGGTCAATTGGCGGATATAATGCCAGCCGACCGGTTGCGGCGGATCGCCGCGGACTTGCTCGAAGTCGCCGTTTTGCAAGCTGGGATGAAGCGGATCGGGCAGCACCTTGCGCTCCTTTTCCGCCTCCCCGGTCATGGGCACGAACAACGTCGGCAGCAGGGCCTCGGACACCATCTTCCCCTTGGTCTTCTTCAGCAGATAGAGGGTCTGCTGATAGCGCTCGCCCACGGGAATGACCATCCGCCCCCCCTCCTTCAACTCGGCGACCAACTCGGGCGGCGCCTTCTCGGGCGAGCAGGTGACAATGATCTTGTCGAAGGGGGCGTGTTCCTTCCACCCCTGGTAGCCGTCGCCCACCTTGACGTGGACGTTGCTGTAGCCCAGCCGCTGCAAGGTCTTTTCCGCCCTGTGGCCGAGCGTGGGCACGATTTCGATGGTGTACACTTCCTTCACCAGCGGGCTGAGCACGGCCGCCTGGAAGCCGCTGCCGGTGCCGATCTCCAGCACCTTGTCGCCGGGTTTCGGATCGATCGATTCGGTCATGTAGGCCACCACGAAGGGCGGCGAGATGGTCTGCCCGTCGCCGATGGGCAGGGCCATGTCGAGATAGGCGTGGGGCCGCTGGGCCAGCGGAATGAATTCGTGCCGCGGCGTGTTGCGCATGGCGTCGATCACGCGGGCGTTTGTTACTCCCGCCGCCACGATTTCGTCGTCCACCATTTTATTGCGGGCTTCGGTTTTATCGCGGGACTCGGTCCACGACGGCCGCCCCTGGGCGTGGACGACCGCCGGGGCCAGCATCACTGCCGCGGCCCAGGCGAGAGTGGCAAATTGCCGATATTTCTTGGCGATCATGACTGCTGCTCCTGCGATCCCAAGGATACCTTACGCTAGGGTGCTTTGAACCGGATACAAAAGAATCTCTGGGTCACGAGTGACGAGTGTCAGGCCGTCACAGATCGCTTGTGCTACGAGCATACGGTCGAACGGGTCGCGATGATGCGGGGGAAGTGACCGGACCGCCAGGGCATGGGCGATTGTCACGGGAAGAGGAGTAAACCGGCACGTGCGGAGAACCCCCTCCAGGTCATCTGGCGTGTCGAGTTTTCCGAGAGCCTTCTTAATGACGATTTCCCAAACCGTTGCGGCGCTCACATACGCCGCGTTCTTCCCATCGCGGATGGCTGCTCGGGACGCCTCCGACAGACGCGCCGGATCGTCGAGCCACCAGAGCAGAACGTGCGTGTCCAGCAGCAGGTTCATGGTTCAGGCAGCCCAAAAGCCTCGCCGATGTCAGGGGGCAGTTCATCGAAGTCGGCGGCGACGCGAACGCGTCCTTGCCACTGTCCTCCTTGCCGCGGGGGATTTTCCTGGTCGTAGGGAACGAGCCGGGCCACGGGCTTTCCCTCTCGGGCAATGATTACCTCTTCGCCCTGCTCTGCCAACACAATGAGATTGGCAAGCTTCGACCGCGCTTCATCAACTGTCGAGGTGATCATGACTGGCTCCTCCCGCAATATGTCAATTCTAGCCCCTGCTTCGTCCTGTTGCAAGCTTCAGTCGCACCCCTGTTTCCCGCGACGCCCCTCTGCCATAATTGGATACATGGCCGGGATCGGCCGCAGACGCCCATTGCTGGCAGTATGACCAACCAAACCCTCCGAAGCACGATCGTCGACCGCATCCTGCCGCGGGTGCAAACCCCCGGCCAGTACATCGGCGGCGAATGGAACGCGGTCCGAAAGGATCCGGGCGTCGCCGGCGGCAAGCTCTGCCTGGCCTTTCCCGACACCTATTCCATCGGCATGAGCTGCTGCGGCCTGCAAGTGCTGTACGCGGTCATGAATCGCCGCCCCGATTGGAGCTGCCAACGTGCCTTCGCGCCGCTGGCCGACATGGAAACGCTGCTGCGCGAGCACAACCTGCCGCTCTACGGCCTGGAAGACTTCACCCCCCTGGCCGAATTCGACGTGCTGGGCTTCACCCTCCAGTACGACCTCTGCTACACCAACGTGCTGGCTATGCTCGATTTGGCGGGCATACCGCTGGCCGCCGCCGAGCGAGACCGCCGCCATCCGCTGGTGATTGCCGGCGGCCCCTGCACGGCCAACCCCGAGCCGATGGCCCGCTTCATCGACCTGTTCATCCTCGGCGACGGCGAAGAGGCGCTGCCGGAAGTATGCGACCTGTGGTTGAACCTGAAACGTGCGGGGATCGACCGACGTGCGGCGCTGGAGGAAATGGCCGTCCGGCTCCCCTATGCCTACGTGCCGCAATGTTATGCGCCGCAATACGACGCCGGCGGACGGCTGGAGTCGTTGCGGCCGCTGGGACGCGGCGTGCCGGAGCGGATCGAGCCGGCGGTGGTCGCCGACCTGGAGACGCAGCCGCTGCCCTCTGCGCCGGTGGTGCCGCACGTCGAGTGCGTGCAGGACCGCATCACGCTGGAGATCATGCGCGGCTGCCCCTGGCGGTGCCGCTTCTGCCAGAGCACGACGACCAAGCGGCCGGTGCGCATGCGCCAGGTCGAGACGATCGTCCGCGCGGCCGTCGAGGCGTATCGCAACACCGGCTACAACGAGGTCTCGCTGCTGGGGCTTTCCACCGGCGATTATCCGCACATCGAAGAGCTGCTGAGCCGCTTGCAGGAGACGTTCCGGCCGCTGGGGGTGAGCGTGTCGCTGCCGAGCCTGCGGATCAACCAGCAACTGCGCCTGCTGGGCGACTTGCTCAACACCGACCGGCGCGACGGGCTGACGCTGGCCCCCGAGGCCGCGCTGGACCCGATGCGGGCGCAGATCGGCAAGCCGATCAGCAATGATGACCTGTACGAGGGCTGCCGCCGGGCGATGGAAAACGGTTTTTCCCGGGTGAAACTCTACTTCATGTGCGGGCTCCCCGGCGAGCAGCAGGCCGACTGGGACGGCATCCTCGACATGGCCGAGTCGATCTCGCGGCTGGGCAAGGAAGCCCGCGGCCGCTTCGCCACCGTGGTGGCCAACGTCTCGAACTTCGTCCCCAAGCCGCAGACGCCCTATCAATGGAACGCCATGCAGCGGCGGGAATACTTCGCCTCGGCGCACGACCATTTGCGGCGGCGGCGGAGATTTCCCAGCGTCTCCCTGCGCTGCCACGACATCGAGTCGAGTCTGCTGGAAGGCGTGCTCTGCCGCGGCGACCGCCGCGTAGGCGAGGCGATCGAGTTGGCTTTCCGCCGCGGCGCCCGTTTCGACGCCTGGAACGAGCAGCTACGCCCCGACGTGTGGTGGCAGGCGCTGGCCGATGCCGGCATCGACGTGGAACGGATATTGCACCGCCCCTACCCGCTCGACGCCGTGCTGCCCTGGGACCATTTGAGCATCCGTCAAGGCCGCGAGTACCTGGTGCAGGAGCAAGCCCTGGCGGCGGAAAGGATGAAGGATAAAGGATAAAGCGCGGCCCAAGCCCACCGGCTGCGTCCGGTGGGAAGGGCGATGGGAAAAAACGTTGTATGGCGATTCAGTTCCCACCGGACGCAGCCGGTGGGCGTGGGAGTACCTCTTCCCCGGCCCCCGGCCCTGGCCCCTGGCCCCTATGTTGCACTACCAACTCCTGGCAATCGACATCGACGGCACGCTGGTCAACAGCCGTGACGAACTGACGCCGGGCACGCGCGCCGCCCTGGCGCGCGCCGCGGCGGCCGGCATTCACGTCGTGCTGGCCACCGGCCGGCGCTACAGCCACACGCTGCACCTGGTCGAGCCGCTGGCCATCGACGTGCCGCTGGTGACCGCCAGCGGCGCGCTGGTCAAGGACCCGGCCGATCATCGCACGTTGTATTGCGCAGTTCGACCGGGCGGTGCTCTGCCGGGCGTTGGCGATCGTCGACCGCTGCGGCTACGACGTGCTGCTCTGCGCCGACACGTTCAGCGAAGGGTTCGACTTCTACCAGGCCGCGGCCCAGAGCAAGGGGCCGGAACTGGACGAGTACCTGGCCGTCAATCGCCAATGCGGCCGGGTTTGGCCGAACATGCTCACCGACCCGCCGCCGGACATCTTCGCCGGTTTCGCCATGGGCAGCCAGCGGCAGATGCTCGACTTGGAAAGCCGGCTGCACGAGGCCCTGCCCGGCAAAGTCGCCACGCACGTGTTGCGCAGCCCGCGCTATCGCGGTTTCCTCTGCGAGCTGGCGCCGGCGGGCGTCAGCAAGTGGTCGGCGATCCGCCGGCTGGCCGGCCAATGGAGCATCCGCGAGCAAGCAATCTGCGCGGTCGGCGACGATGTCAACGATATTCCCATGATCCGCGGCGCCGGCCTGGGGATCGCCATGGGCAATGCGCTGCCGGCCGTCAAGGCCGCTGCCGCCCGCATCGCGCCGTCTCAAGACGAAGACGGCCTGGTGCAGGTGGTCGGGTGGCTGTTGGCCGAGGAGGGTTGAAGGGACGCCGCCGTTCGGATACCTTACGGGTAGGCGCTGACAGGGGACTGTTCCGATTTTCGCGGCGCCGGCGGGGGCGGTTTTACCAGTGAGCATTTTCGCCGCGAAAATGGGACTGTCCCCCTCCGGTCGCCCACGTCGCTTTGGGAACCGCTAACCGAAAGCTAACCAACGTGAAACGGGCCTGCCTGCTATCGCTGCCCTGCCTCGTGCTGGCTGGGGCCATCGCCGCTGGTGGCGAGCCGCCGTTGGCAAAGGCCGGCAAGCTGTTCTGGGGCGGCAAGTATGCCGAGGCGGCCGAGATCTATACGCCGCTGGCGGCCAAAGACCCGGCGGCGGCCTTGGGATTGGCCCGCTGCCTGGAGGCCACCGGCAAGAGCGACGAGGCGGTCCGCGCGCTGCGGGCCCTGGCCGAGAAGCGGCCGGAGTTGCAGGCGGAATTGGCGCGGATGGCCTTCGCGCGCGGCGACCTGAAGGAGGCCAAGGCCCGGACCGACGCGGCCCTGGCGCTGGACGCCCAACAGTTGCTGGCCCGCTGGCTTCAGGCCGAGTTGGCGCAGGTGGCGGGCCGCCTGGACGAGGCCGAGCGCGGCTACCATTGGCTCATCGAGTTCTACAACGACCACGACGTCAAGCAGCCCGAATCGCTGCGCTGGATCGGCCTGGCCGCCGCGCAGTTTGCCGCGCTGGAACCGCTTGTCGGATCAGTTTCACTTCCTGGTCAACGAATTGTATCCCGACGCGCTCCGGCTCGACCCGGCCTACTGGCCGGCCCATTACGAGGCCGGACTGCTCTTCATGGAGAAGTACAACGAGGCCGGGGCCGCGGGCGAGTTCAAGGCCGCCTTGGAGATCAATCCGCAGGCGGCCGAGGTGCACGCGGCCCTGGCGGCGCTCGCCCTGGAGGGCAACGAGGTCGCGGACGTGGAATCGTCGCTGCACCGGGCCCTGGAGATCAATCCGCGGCTGCTCTCCGCCTGGCAGGTCGAGGCCGACCTGGCCTGGCTCAACTTGGAACCGCGCGAGACGTTGCACTTGCTCCAGGAAAAGGTCTTGCCGCTGGACCCCGTGGACGAGGAAACGCTCGGCCGCATTGCCGCCTGCTACGTGCTGTTGGACGCGACGCCGCGGCCGGCCTCCGGCCGCGACTCGCGCCTGGGGCGTTTGATCGGCGAAGTGACCGAGCGGAACCGCCACGCGGGCGAGTTCTTCTACACGCTGGCGGAAATGCTGCAAACTCGCAACAAGCAGGCGGAAGCCGAGCGATTCTTTCAGGAGGCGCTGCGGACGATGCCCCGGCAGATCGGCCCGCAGGCCGGCTTGGGGCTGCTTTACATGCCGCATGGGCCGCGAGGAGGAAGCCAAAAAACTGCTCAAGGACGCCTTCGACGCCGATCCCTTCAATCTCCGCGTGAAGAACAACCTGGAGGTGCTCAACGTGGTCGACACGCTCCGGATCGCGCGCAGCGAGCACTTCCTGTTGAAGTACGACGGCAAGGCGGACAAGTGGCTGGGCCGCTACGCTGCCCGGCGACTGGAGGCCGTCTATCCGGAGTTGTGCAAGTTGTTCGGCTACGAGCCGCCGCAGCGCACGCCGGTCGAGATTTTCAACGCGGCCAAGGGGCTCGACGGGCATCAGTGGTTCAGTGCGCGGCTGGTCGGCATGCCGTACCTGGAAACCGTGGCCGCCAGCACGGGCTCGATCGTGGCGATGGCCTCGCCCAACGATTCCGGCGCCTCGCGGCAGTTCAATTGGGCCCGCGTGCTCAGGCACGAGTTCAGCCACGTGATCACGCTGCAAGAGACGAAGTTCAATATCCCGCACTGGTTCACCGAGGGGCTGGCGGTGTGGTGCGAAGGCTATCCGCGGCCGCAGAGCTGGAACGAGCTGCTGGTGGACCGCTTCTTGCGGGGAAAGCTCTTCGACCTCAAGACGCTCAACGCCGGCTTCGCCCGGCTCGGCAGCGGCGACGAGTGCCAACTGGCCTACTGCCAGGCGGAGCTTTACGTGGAATACATGCTCTCGCGGGGCGGCCAGCCGAGCCTGCGAAAGATGCTGGCCGCCTATGCCGATAACCTGGCCACGGCCGCGGCCATCCGCCAGGTCTTCGGCGTGTCGGAAGAAGAGTTCGAGCGCGGCTACCGGGAATACTTGAAGCGACTGACCAGCGGCTTGCAGGCGATGAAGCAGCCGCCGCGGCGGGAATTGGCTGAGCTGCTCAAGGTCCACCGCGAGCGGCCGGACGACGCCGATGCGGCTGCCGAGTTGGCCTACGCGCAGCTCTGCCGCGGCGCCGGCCGGGAGGTGGCGGACCTGGCCGAAACGGCGGTAAGGTTGCGGCCCAAGCAGCCGCTGGCCACTTACGTTCTGGCCCGGCTGCGGCTGGAGGACGATAAGGAGGCCCAGGCCGTGGCGCTGCTGGAAGGCTGTCTGGATCGCCGCGCCCGGAGCCGCTGTCGCTGGACCTGCTGGCCGAATTGAAGCTCAAGGCCAAGAAACTATGACGAGGCGGCCGATCTCTATGCATTGGCCCAGCGGCTGGAGCCAGCCAACCCGAAGTGGGCTGCCGCACTGGCTCGCGTGTACTTGCGGGCCGGGAAGCGGCAGGCGCTGGCGGAGGCCCTGACGCGACTGGCCCGGACCGACTCCGAGGACCCGGCCGCGCGGAAGAAACTGGCCGAGATGGCCTTGGCGGAGAAGAATTATGCGGCCGCCGCCGACTGGGCGAACCAAGCGCTGGAAATCGACGTACAAGATGCGGAGGTGCATCGTCTCTTGGCGGAGGGGATGGCGGGCCAAAAGAAGTACGAAGCGGCGATCGAGGAGTACGAGATTGCCGTCGAGTTGAAGCCGTCCCAGACGCCGCAGCGATTGGCGCTGGCCGAGGCTTATGTTCATGCCCGTCGGCCGGCCGATGCCCGCGAGGCGCTGCGGGCGCTTTTGAAGCTGCGCCCGATGACGCCCGGGCTAAGGCACTGCTGAAAAGCCTGAAAGATTGAGGAGCGACGAATGCCTGGCGACGTTACCTTGGCCGAGTTCCAACAACTGATCCGGCAGATGTACCTGGAGAAGGACGTGGCGCGCGGCATCGACGGCACCTTCATGTGGCTGATGGAGGAGATCGGCGAGTTGGCCACGGCCCTGCGCAACGGCACGCAGGAGGAGCGGAGCGGCGAGTTTGCCGACGTGCTGGCCTGGCTGGCCACGATTGCCAACGTGGCGGGCATCGACCTGAGCCGTGCGATCCAGGAGAAATACGGTTCCGGCTGCCCGGGCTGCGGCCGCTTCGTCTGCACTTGCCCGGATGCGGGGAAGCCATGAGGCCACGGCGCTGGGCGGGGATTGTTTTGACTTGTTTCTGTTGTCGAAGCACCGGCAGCCGTAGGGTGGGTCGAGCGCAGCGAGCCCCACCAGCTAGGATTCGGCTGCTTCCTGGTGGGGCTCGCGACCGTGCTTCGCACGGTGCCCCTCGACCCACCCTACCATCCGCCACCCTAGCATTCGTCAGCTATGCGCCAGCGGTATTGTTTCTCTGTGCCGCGTTTCTTTGCGCGGCGGCGCGCGGAGCAGGTACGGCTGCCGGAGTTTGTGGGCGTGCGCGTCGGCTTTGGCGGCTGCTACAAGGCCGGCCTCTGGACGCCCGTCGAGGTGACCCTTCGCGGCGGCAGCCAAGCCTACAGCGGCCGCGTCAGCCTGACGGTCCCCGACGGCGACGGCGTCGCCAGCCGGGTCATCACGCCGCCGGACGAACCCGTGTCGGTCTTGCCCGGCAGGGACACCACGGTCGCCTTGAACGTTCGCTTCGGCCGCGTTCTCAGTTCTCTGGCGGCGGAGTTCGAGGTGGATGGCCGCGTGGTTGCGGAAAAGACGTTTATGGCCTCGGCCGACGCGGGGGCGGACCGTTTTCCCAAGGCCGTCGAGTCCCGTCCGTTGATCGTTTGCCTGGGCCACGTGGCGCAGACGGTGGACGAGGCGATCACGCTGGGCGGGCTGGAGCCGCAGCGGCGGCCGCTGGTGGCACGGTTGGACGACCTGGAACACCTGCCGGCCAGGTGGTACGGCTACGAAGGCGTTGACGCCCTGGTGGTTTCCACCAGCAACCCCGGCCTCTGCCGGCAAGTCGCCCCCGGCAGCCCGCAGCTCGAGGCCCTGGACCAATGGATCCACATGGGCGGAACGCTGGTGCTGTGCGCGGGCGCTCGATTTCGCGGAGGTGCTGGGCAAGGACTCGGCCTGGGCGCGTTTCGCCCCCGGACGGCTGGTGAAGATGGTGTCGCTGCGGCAGACCGGCGGGCTGGAAGGCTATGCAGACAGCAGCAACGCCATCCTGTTGCCTGGCGGCGAGTCGCCTCCGCTGGACGTTCCCCGCTTGAGCGGCGTCGAGGGAGTCGTCGAGGCGCGGGAGCTCGATCTGCCGCTGGTGATCCGCACCGCCCGCGGACTGGGCCAGGTCGTGTTTCTGGCCGCCGACCTGGACCAGCCGCCCTTGAGCCGCTGGAACGACGCCGCGCTGTTGGCCGCCCGCCTGCTCGATCTGCCCACCGATCGCGCTGCCCAGGGAGACGAGCATTCCACGGGCATAACGTTCGGCTATACCGACATGGCGGGACAGCTCCGCAGCGCCCTGGATCAATTCGGCGGCGTCCGCCTGGTGCCGTTTTGGGTCGTGGCGATGCTGGCCATCCTCTACATCCTGCTCGTCGGGCCGGGCGACTACTTCTTTCTCCGCAAGGTCGTCGGGCGCATGCAGTGGACCTGGCTGACCTTTCCGGCCACCGTGCTGCTGCTGTGCGGGGCCACCTACCTGCTGGCCTGCGGGCTGAAGGGAGACCAACTCCGCATCAACCAGGTCGATCTCGTCGACGTGGACACGGTATCAGGGCAGATCCGCGGCACCGGTTGGATGAACCTTTTCAGTCCCCGCACGCAGTCGTTCGATCTGTCGGCGCAGCCTTGGCTCCCCTCGGGCGAGCCCGCGCCGCAGCCGGCGATGCCCCTGGCCTGGCTGGGACTGCCCGGCAAGGGCCTCGGCGGCATGGATCCGCAGACGACCGACACGGTCGGCTGGAGCGGCCGCTATGACTTCTCGCCGGACCTGGCTGCCGTCCGCGGCCTGCCGATTCGCGTCTGGTCCAGCCGCAGTCTCACGGCCCGCTGGAGCGGGTCAACGCCGGCCGCAGGTGTGCACGGCGACCTGGCGGACCAGGAGCAGCTCCTGGTCGGCAAGATCACCAACGATCTTGGCTTTCCGCTGTCGAAGTGTATTTTGGCCTACGACCGTTGGGCCTATGAGTTGGGAACGCAGGGAACGCTCCAGCCGGGTCAGTCGGTCGACTTGACCACGATGACGCAACGGAGCGAGCTGCAGACCCGTTGGACGGGGCAAAAGCTGAGGCTGGAGAGCGGTGAAGGCGACCAGGGCCAGGAAAAACCCGGCTATCGCGAGCAATCGACTCTCTACGATCCGGGCAGCACGGACCCGCTCTACGTGCTGCGGATGATGATGTTCTACGAGGCCGCCGGCGGGCGGGGTTACACCGGATTGACCAACCAGTACCAGCGATTCGTCGATCTCAGCGAGTTGTTGAAGACCGGCCGCGCGATCCTCGTGGCCCAGGGGCCCGATGCCGCCGCCGACGCCCGCGGCGGCGCCGAGTTGTGCCGCGACGGCCGCCCGCTGGCCCTGGGGCCGCAGGACCGCCATGCCGTCTGGTATCGCTTCGTGCTGCCGGTGAAGAGGAACAATTAGCGTCCCCTCGGAGATTCAGTCCGTCCCATGATCAAGAATGGTAGGGTGGGTCGAGCGCAGCGAGCCCCACCACGAGCCGGCTGTTTTCTGGTGGGGCTCGCTGCGCTCGACCCACCCTACAGGTGCTACCGGTGAAGAGGAACAACTAGCGTCCCCTCGGAGATACAGTCCGTCCCATGATCAAGAATGGTAGGGTGGGTCGAGCGCAGCGAGCCCCACCACGAGCCGGCTGTTTTCTGGTGGGGCTCGCTGCGCTCGACCCACCCTACAGGTGCTGCCGGTGAAGAGGAACAACTAGCGTCCCCTCGGAGATTCAGTCCGTCCCATGATCAAGACCCAAGACCTTACCAAAGCCTACGGCGACTTGCACGCCGTGAGCAACCTGACGCTGCAGTTGGACGAGGGCGACCTGTTCGGCTTCATCGGTCCCAACGGGTCGGGGAAGACCACGACCATGCGGATGCTGGGCACGCTCTTGCAGCCCACCTGGGGCGAGGCCGCCGTCTGCGGCTACTCGATCTACACGCATCCCAAGGAGATCCGCCGCCTCATCGGCTACATGCCCGACTTCTTCGGCGTCTACGACGACATGAAGGTGCTGGAGTACCTGGAGTTTTTTGCCGCCTCCTATCGCATCAAGGGCGCCGCGCGGCGGAAGGTCTGCAACCAGATGCTGGACCTGGTCGGCCTGGGCTACAAGCGCGAAGCGTTGGTGACCAGCCTCTCTCGCGGCATGACGCAGCGGCTGGGCCTGGCCCGCGTGCTGCTGCACGATCCCAAGGTGCTCTTGCTGGACGAGCCGGCCAGCGGGCTGGATCCGCGGGCGCGGATCGAGATTCGCGGCCTCTTGAAGGAACTCGGCAAGCTGGGCAAGACGATCATGGTCTCCAGCCACATCCTCCCCGAGCTGGCCGATATCTGCAACAAGGTCGGCATCATCGAGCACGGCGTCATGCTCCGCAACGCCAACGTCTCCGACCTGATGAAGCAGGTCCGCCAGCGGACGCTGCTGCACGTGGGCGTGGTGGGCGATCCGCAGCCGGCCGCCCGGCTCTTGGAGCAGAGCAAGTTGGTAGAAAGCCTGGAGATCCGCGACGGCCGGATCATGGTCACCTTGGCCAAGGGCGTCGAGGACTACAGCGAGCTGCCTACGCTGTTGATTCAAGCGGGCCAGAAGTTGACCGTCTTCAAGGAGGACGAGATCAACCTGGAGACGGCCTTCATGGCGCTGACCAAGGGGATTACGGCCTGACCCGCGCCGGACAAGGCGTTATTACTGCCCCCCACGCCCACCGGCTGTGTCCGGTGGGAAGGACGCCGGGAAAGGCGTTGTTTGCCGCTTCCCTTCCCACCGGACGCCGCCGGTGGGCTTGGGGAGCGGGGCAATCCCAAATCCCCAAATCCCCAAATCCCCGGCCCCTACCCCCTCAGGATCGCATTCATATTCTTCTTATACGCCTCGACGCCCGGCTGACCGTAGGGATTGATGCCGGCCAAGCGCCCTTCCAGCACGGTGGCCACCATGAGCATCTGGAACAACTGTCCCAAGGACGCCTCGTCGAGCCGGGGCAGGCGAATGTCGGCCGTGGGGCGATGGTCGCCGGCATAGGCCTGGTTCGTGCCGGCCAGCGCGGCCCGCAGCACGTCCGGCAGCGTCTTGCCGGCCAACTCGTTGAGCTTGTCCTGGTCCAGCGGCGACCGCTCGATCGCAAGCGGCCGGCCCGCAGGCTCCTCAACCACGAGGTTGGTGATGAGCTTGTCGCGGCGGCCTTCCTGGTGCTGCTGACCGCGCGAGTGCAAGTCGCGGGTGTTGACGACCGTCAGCGGCGTGGCCCCCTGGCCGTTCTTGCCCAGGCTCTCGGCCAGCAGTTGATCGTACCAGAGGCCGACCGATTCCAGACGTTTGCCCCACGTGGACAACACGCGGATGGTCGCACCCCGGCGTGTCTCCATCAGCCGGCAGATGCCCGCGTAATCGAGGACGGGATTCTCTCGCGGCGGCGCCGTGCGGAAACGCTCGTTCATGGCCGCCGCGCCCTCGAGCAACTTGACCACGTCCAGTCCCATGACCGCGGCGGGCAACAGGCCCACCGGGCTCAGCACCGAATAGCGCCCGCCCACGCCCTCGAAGACGGGAAAAACGTCCGGGCAGCCCAGGGCCCCCGCCAACTCGCGCAGCCGGCCGCTGTCGCCGGTCACCGGCACGATCCGCCGCCGCAGTTTCTCCTCATCGCGGCGGCAGGACTTCCGCAGGGCAGCCAAGAAACAGGCGGAAGGCGGCCGCCGTCTCCAGCGTGCCGCCGCTCTTGCTGATGACGACGATCGCCCAACGGTCATCCCCCTCCAGCAGTTCCAACAGCCCGGCGGCGCTGTCGTTGTCGACGTTGTTGCCCTCGAAATAGATGCGGGGGCGGTCGCGGCGGGCCTGCCGCGACAGCTCGTTGTGGTACGGATGGCAGCAGGCCTCGAACAGCGCCCGGGCGCCCATGTACGAGCCGCCGATACCCAGCACCACCACCCGATCCACCTCGGCGGCCAGGCGATTGCCCACCGTCACGATCTGCTCCAGCAGCGGCCGATCTTCGCCCAGCAGCCGGGCGGGCAGATCGAAGAAGGCCGCGTCCAGCGGCTGCCGCTCTTCCGGCACCGGTCCCCCCTTGGCAAACAGGACCAGGTCGTCGAGCACCTCCTGCCGGGCCGCCGTCAAACGAGGAGCCAGCCATTTCAGATCGTGCTGGCCCAGCGCTGTCTGGCGGACGCTGGCAGGCTGCCCGGCGGGAATGATCAGGGCCGAATAGTCGTACTGGATCGGAGCGATGTCTTGGTATTTCATGGCATCATTTTACACGGCCGGGCCGAGAGGTGAAGCGTCCCCGCCGCGATTTTTCCCCCTGCCCCCTTGTTCTGCGGCCGCTTTTTGCGTTTAATTTGCTTCTGCTGGGGAGGCATCTGTAGGGTGGGTCGAGCGGAGCGAGCCCCACCAGAAAATGGCCGAATCGTGGCTGGTGGGACTTCGCTCCGCTTGTCCCACCCTACCGCTGATCCGCCTTCCGCAACAGGAAACCAAAGGCAACCGACAAAACAGGAAATCTACGATGGATGCTCAGGAGTTGGTGCGCGGGCTGGTGGTCAAGAACGACTCGAAGATCGTCATGCTGGTGGCCGACGGCCTGGGCGGCCTGCCCATCGAGCCGGGCGGACCGACCGAGTTGGAAGCCGCCCAGACCCCGAACCTCGACGCCCTGGCCCGCCGCGGCGTCTCCGGCAGCATGACCATGATCGCCCCGGGCATCACGCCCGGCAGCGGACCGGGACACCTGGGCCTGTTCGGCTACGATCCGGTGAAGTGCCTGATCGGCCGCGGCGCGCTGGAAGCCACCGGCGTGGGCTTCAAATTGGGCCCCCATGACGTGGCCGTCCGCTGCAACTTCTGCACGCTCGACGCCGCCGGCAACATCACCGACCGCCGCGCCGGCCGCATCGCCAGCGAAGATAGCGCACCGCTGGCCATCAAGCTCCGCCAAGTGAAGATTCCCCGCGTCGAGGTCTTCGTCGAGCCGGTCAAGGAACATCGCTTCGTGGTCGTCTTCCGGGGCGAGGGGCTCGGCGGCAACGTCGCCGACACCGATCCGCAGCGGACGGGCGTGCCGCCGCTGCCGCCGGCGGCCCACGATCCGCAAAGCCAATGGACCGCCGAGGTGGCCAAGCAGTTCGTCGTCCAGGCCCAGGCATTGCTGGCCCGAGAGCCCAAGGCCAACGGCCTGACGATGCGGGGCTTCTCGGCCGCCCCGCATCTGAGGGGCTATGAAGAGGTCTACGGCCTGAAGGCCGCCGCCATCGCCGTCTATCCGATGTACAAGGGGCTAGCCCAACTGGCCGGCATGGCGATCGTCGGCAAGCCGGCGACCCTGGCCGAAGAGATCGACGTGTTGGAGCGGGCGTGGCGGGACTACGATTTCTTCTTCGTCCACTTCAAGTACACCGACAGCCGCGGCGAGGACGGCAATTTCGCCGAGAAGGTGAAGATGATCGAGCAGTTCGACGCCGTGGTGCCGCGCGTGCTGGCCTTGCAGCCGACCGTGCTGGTGGTGACCGGCGATCACAGCACGCCGGCGGCGATGAAGGGCCACAGTTGGCATCCCGTGCCGGTCCTGCTGGCGGCCGCCACCTGCCGGCCCGACGGCTGTCAATCGTTCGGCGAGACCGAGGCCTTGCGCGGCGGCCTGGGTCAATTTCGGGCGGTCCACCTGATGCCGCTGGCCTTGGCGCACGCCGAGCGTCTGGGCAAGTTCGGCGCGTGACGACGCCCTGCCCTTCCAAGCCCACCGGCTGCGTCCGGTGGGAACGGGAGGCGGCAAACAACGCCTTTCCCGGCGCCGTTCCCACCGGCCGCAGCCGGTGGGCTTGGGGGGCACGAACACGCGATATCGTTCTTCTTGTACCCCGCCAGGCCGGCGTGTACAATGCTCGCTGTACTCACTCAGGAGCAGATCCCATGTCGACGCCGCGGCCACCTGAGGGCACCAGCACACCGAGTTGGTCGTGGTATCATGGCACCGTCACAACCTACGGGGCGTGGCTTCCCGGCGATCCACGCGGTTTTCGGACACGTCACCACCGCGAGCACGTTGAGGGCGACTACAAACATCCGCCGGAGCCGGGCGTGTACGACGGCCTCGAACGCGCCTCCCACGAATCACTGGTGCAGCCGGTCGTGGCTATTCCGTCCGAGTTGCGGCCTGTCGTGGGGAGGGCCTTGCTCCAACGATTGCAGCAGTTCGGCAGCATGGTCGTAGCTATGTCGGTTGCCGCGGAGCACGTTCATATTTTGGCCAAGATGCCGTTGCGTCGAGCGGCGCTCTGGATCGGGTTTGCCAAGAAGCACGCGTGGTTCGAGTTGCGCGCGATGGGTTGGCAAGGAAAGCTATGGGGTAGCCGGAGCAAGCCTGAAATCGTCCGCGACCGCCGGCACCAATTGAACGTGTACCACTACATCTTGCGCCATGAATCGCAAGGTGCGTGGGTTTGGAAGTGGGGTGATTCGTAAACTGCGGGACGCCGCCGGAAATTATGTGCCCCTGCCCCCCAAGCCCACGGGGCACCCGCGCAGCGGGTCGCGTCCGGTGGGAACGGCGCCGGGAAAAACGCTATTCTCCACTTCCCTTCCCACCGGACGCAGCCGGTGGGCGTGGGGACGCCGGAATCGCGTTCGGCGGACGCTTCTCCCGCGGCCGAAACAACAGCACCGCGTAAGAAATGACGAGCACCGCCAGCGCAGTGCAATTCGCCCAATGGATCCGGCGCCGCCGGACCGGCTGGAACCCTTTGCGTGCGTCCTCCACCTTTTTGTCGCCGGTCAAAATGCTCTTGCTCGTCTCCGACGGCAGCCCGGCGGGGACGAACGCCACGCTCGCGTCCGAAAACAGAATGTACGAGCCGGCAATTTCGTCATGGAAGAAGAACGTGTCGGAGGCTTCAGCGTGGCCGGAAACTCCCGGACCTGTTCCACAAGCGATGGCGTGACACGCCTCGTCCAGAGTGAGGTCGCGCGGCTCCATCCAGTTGATACCGGAGTTGGCGATATCCATGACCATCACCGTCGTCCGTCCGGATTGAAGACGATTGCCCCACATGGTGCCGGGACCGGTCACGGCCACGTAGCTTGTCACGGGCCGGCCTTGGGCGGACGGATCGGAAGGACAACAGAAGCAAGGCAATACTAAGGCGGTCAACTTGCCGTTGTTCGGGCCGTTCCAAGGCTCGGCGAACTTATACGCGCGGTACAAGGCGACATTCTCCGTGTATGGCAAAATGAGCGTTCGCCAACTATGCATGGCATTGCCCCGCTTGTCGACGAGATAGGCGGGCGGAAAACAACCGTAAACAGCGTGGTAGTTGTGCAGGGCGAGGCCGATCTGCTTGAGGTTGTTAACGCAGATTCGCCGCCGCGGCGCTTCGCGAACGGCCGAAGTCGCTGGCAGCAGCAGCCCAACCAGGCAGAGCCCACAGAGCATGACGACCAAAACTGGGACGCGCTTCCTCATGGCTAGGAGCAAAGACAGCGAGTGTTTCCTCGCCTCCGGGCTGCGATAGAGCGCGGCAATAGCCAGCAGGACCACCGCAGCGGGAATTCCCCACGTTGCGCCGCACACCGCCAGCGAGGACCAGACGACCACGAATGCCAAGAGCAGCGTCGAAAGCCGATATTGCATGTCCCCTACCCTCTCAAGCCCCCGACCCTTGCGCCCCAAGCCCACCGGCTGCGTCCGGTGGGAACGGCGCCGGCAAACAACGTCATTTTTCCCCCGCCCTTCCCACCGGTCGCAGCCGGTGGGCGTGGGTTGGCACGTCCTTCTCTTCCTTCCCCCTTCCGCCCTCCGCCTTCCCCTTTACTTCACCACCCTCGCATCGAGCCAATCCGCGTGGCCTTGCACGTCGCCGCGCTCGCCGAAGTCGACAAACAGATCAAGCCGCTTGGCGCCGGCGAGGTCGATCGACACCGGCACCGGCGCCGCGCCGCCGCGAATCGGACCGCTCGCATAGCGCTGCCGGCCGTCGACCACGATGCGAAATTCCACGCTGCCGGTCCCGCCGGTCGAATCGTCGATCCCCAACTCCGCCTGAAAACGGCGGTAGCCGCCGTCCAGGGCGTAGGCGAGCTGGGCGGCGCTGTGCACGCCCAGCCCCTTCAAATAAAGCCGGCCGCCGCAGCGTAACAACCCGTCGGTCACGTTGCGATCGTTGTGGTAAGGCCAGGCGAGATTCAGATAGGGCACGTGGCGATACAACAGCGGCTTGAGGTCGGAGAGGTAGACGGCCCGGCCGCCCAGGGGCTGGAGCGCGACCAGGTCGGCGGCGGCGGCCTTAAAGGTCTGCCCGCTCTGGGCGGTGATTTCCCAGGAACCGCCGGAGCAGAGCAGCTTGCCGGCCAAGAGGCGGCTGCCGTCGCTCAGCCCGACCCACGCTCGGCCGGCCTTGGGGGCCGATGGCTGCTTGGCGGTGGGAGTGAAAATCAAGGCCGCGATGCGGCGGGTGGCGACGTCGGTAGGCCCCACGTCGGCGGTGATCCGCAGGCTGTCGTTCTCCAGGCCATCGACCAGCCCGGTCACCTCGTCGCCGTTGTCGAGGATGAGGCGATCCGAGTCGCCGCCGCCGCCCGTGATGCGGCCCAGCAGGCGGTCGCGCTGCGGCCGGTCGGCGGGCGGATGAAAGAGGATTCCGGCCAGCGATTCCAGCGGAATCTTGAGCGTGCCCAGCAGGTCGGACTCGGCCGTGAGGTGTTCCTTGTCGATGCCCTGGACTTCGGCCGGCAGCAGTCCGCCGTCGGCCAGCACGAGAATGGGTGCGCGGCTGGGCTCGGCAAAGGCGCCCCAGAGACCACGTCGGCGGCCGGCATGGTCTGCTGCGTGCCGCTGGTGGCGAAGGTCAGTTGCCCTTGGGCGTCGGCCGCCAGCAGTTTGGCCGGCATGGATCGGCCGTCGGCCAGCACGGCGACGGGCTCGCCGGCCGCGGCCGCGGTGGCCACGTGACATGAGACGGCCAGGGCCAGCAGGCTGATGGCAGCGGTCTTGAACGGCATATCCCCTCACTCCCGGCCCCTCTCGCACGACCAACCTTCGGTCGGTGCCCGGAGAGGGGAGTTGGTTTAGCGTTGGAAGATCGGCAACTGATTTTCCGGCATCTGCAGGACGATGGCCGACATGGCCGTGCCGTATTCGGGCCCGAAGCCGGAGACCCAGGCGCCGTCCTCCTGTTGGCGGGCGACGAGTTCGTCGCGGATGGCCGGATACCAGCGTGCCCAGCGGTCGCCGCCGGCGTGCCACATGGCCTGGACGGCGTAGTAATGGGCGTATTCGTAGTAGGGGTCGGGGCCGCCGCGGCCCCCTCCCTTGCCAGGCAGAAACTGCATCAGGTAATCCAGCGCCTTGGTGATCTTGGGGCCGCCATAGATGCCGGCGCTGTTCAGCGCGACCACGGCGGCCGCCGAGCGCGGGAAGGCGCTGTCGCCGCCGGCGCTGAGCATGTACATGAACCCGCCGTCGGCGTTCTGGGAGCTTTTGACGTAGTCGGTGGCGCGCTGGATGGTCTCTTCGGGGACGAACAGCCCGGCGTTATGCGCAGCGCGCAACGCCATCACCTCGCAGACGGTGACGGAGATGTCGGCCTGCTCGGCGCGCACGGGGAAATCGCGCCAGCCCCCTTCTTTGTTCTGCGTGTTGACGATCAGCTTGACGGCCTTGGACAGTTTCTCGCGCAGGTCGGCCCGCCGCGACATGCCGCAGCACTCGGCCAGGAAGGTGGTGGCGAAACCGTGTCCATACATGGGGCCGCGGCTGGTGGGCCCAGGCTCGGCGATCAGTCCGCTCTCGTGGGCATTGGCCAGGATGTAGTCGATGACGCGGTCGATCTGCCGGCCGTAGGGGCCGCGGCCCGGCGTGCTGCCGCCGCTCATCAGGGCCATGCCGGCAAGGCCGCAAACGCCCACGTTGGCGCGAAAGCCCCCCGAGCCGAACGAGCCGTCGTCGTTCTGCCGGGCGGCCAGCCAGGCCAGCCCCTTGTCGATGGCGCGCTGCGCCGCCGGCGTAATCATTTGCGCCGCCCGTTGTTCGGGGTTCTTATCCTCGGCGGCGCACGGCCGCGGCGGGCCGAGCAAACAAAGCAAGAGGATTACGACGCCAACCCGGGTTGCCCCTGCTCCCCACGCCCACCGGCTGCGTCCGGTGGGAATGGAAGCGGGAATGATCGTTGTTCCTGCGCTGCCAAGCCCACCGGCTGCGCCCGGTGGGAACGGAAGCGGCAAACAACGTCTTTCGCGGCGCCGTTCCCACCGGACGCAGCCGGTGGGCTTGGGGCGAACCTCACGCGCGGATGCCACACCGTGACCGTTCATGCGAGCATCTCCGTTCATTCCGCCGGCCCTTGGTTGTCGTCGGCCGGGGACTCGTCCTCGCCCGGCTGCCGGGACAGCCGCCGATAGTAATCCTCGATCATTTCCTGATACTTGGGCAAGAACTCATCCGGGGGTATCTGCTGGACCCGGGCGCGCTCGCGATCGGGCAGCTTGCCCCACGGCCGCCGCGAATCGATCGTTGGCCGCCGCTGCGTCTCGGTCTGCGTGGGCGGTTTCGGCGGCGTCGTCGCGTCGGCCTTGCGGGCCGGATTCGTCCCCGCGCCGGACCCTTTCCCCGGCTGCTTGGGCTGGCCCGGCCGCGGACCGGCCGGCTTATTGCACGACGAGCAGCAGGAGCCCATCTCTTGAGCCTTCTTCAAGAGCCGATCGATGTTGTCGATGATCTCCTGCTGCATGGTTTGCGTATTGCGCCCGGCGTCCTTCTGTCCGAGGCGGCCTTGGACCGAGCGCATTTGCCGGCCGATGAACAGCAACGGATTCTCGTCCTCCGCCGCGGCCGCCTGGCCCAGTTCGCGTTGCAACTCCGCGGCGGGCTTTCCGCCCTGGGCCGCCGGGATCATTTGCATGACCAGGTCGGCCAGCCGGCCTTGTCCCTGGCCCAAGTCGGAAAACTCCTGCTGTTGGGCGGCCGTGAGCGACTCGGCGGCGCCGGCCGCGTCGTCCAACCGCCGGGTGCGAAGATTGACTTCCTGCTGGAGGAGTTTCAGCAGTTTCAATTCTTCGGCCGCGCGGACGCCCCCAGGCGCGCCTTGATTGCCCTGATTGCCTTGCCCACCGCCACCGCCGCCGCCGGACTTGTTGCCCTGGCTGTCGGGCTTCTCCGGCTTGAGGGCCTCCGAGACCAGGGCCAGTCGCCCCAGCGCGTCTTGCTCGGCCTGCTGGGTGGCGGCGTCGGTCTGGCGGCGGTCCAGCAGCGCGGCGGCCTGCCCCATCGCCTCTTCCGCCGCGGAAATTGCCAGGGCGAAGGTGGCCGCCCCGCCGAGTTGCCCGGCCAAGCGGGCCGTGTCGGCGCGGAGCGACTCTTGCAGCCGGGCGAGGTCGCGGAGGCTCAATGCCTGCCCCCGGGTCAAGTGGCCCGCCGTCCGCTGCAACTCGTCGATCCGCCGCGTCTCGTCCAGGGCGTTCTGCTGCCCGCGCTGCAAGTGTTTCACGGCGTCGTCCAGCCGGGCGAGTTGCTCGGCGAGCAACTCCGCCTGGGCCTGCAAGCGCTCGGCGGCCAACTGCCGGCGGGCCTCTTCCAGGCTCTTGGCGGCCTCAGCGGCCTGGCCCGCCGCAGCGCCTGCATGGCCGGCCGCGGCCTCCTTACTCGCCTGGCCCATCTGCCCGCCGGCTTGCTGGGCTGCTGCCGCCGCATCGCCCGCCAGTATCCGCTCCAGCCGCTGCGCTAGAAGCCTGGTCTCCTCCTGGAGCTTCTCTTGCTCGCGGGCGAGCCGCTCGAGCTCGGCCTTGCGCCTGGCGGCGTCGCCCAGGGCGGCGGCTTCCTTGATCTTCTTTCTGAGCCCGTCCTGGCGGCGTTGCAGATCGGCCGCCTCCGCCTCGGCCTCCTTCTGCTTCTTCACCAGGCCCGCCAATTCGTAGCGGCGGCGATTGGCCAGGATATCGAGGACCTTTTGCAGGTCTTCAACGATTTGCTTGTGCTGTTGGGTCACCTGGCCGATCTGGTTGTCCTGGAGGCTACCGGCCGCCGAGTGCATCTGGGCGGCCACGGCCAGGCTGCGGGCCTCTTCGGCGGCGTCGGCCACGTTGCCCGCCGCCAGCGGATCGGTCGCCTGCAACTGGCGGCTGACGGCGTCCATCTCCTGCTGGAGCCGATCCAGGCGGCGGGCGAGGTCGAGCTGCCGCTCGGCCAAGACCTTCAAGTCGGCCAACTCCTGCGGTTGCAGGTCCTTCAACTCCTTGGTCAGGGTGCGGCGGCCGACCTCGGCGGTCCCTCGGGCCAGCTCCTCCTGGTCGCTGAGCAGTTGCTCGACGTCGCGGAAGAAGCGGCGGTAGGAATCCCATTGATTCATCCGGCCCAGCATCGCCTCCAGCGCCGCGACGACCTGGTCCTGGTGGCGGCCGGCGCCGGCCAGCGACGCGGCGGTCGGCTTGTCGGGTCCGGCGGGCGGGGCCGGCGGCTCTTGCAGCCGCACCTGCGCCGACTTGGCGGCCTCGATCAAGTCCTGGTCGATGACGCGGAGGTGTTGGCGATCGAGCTGCGTGATCTCGTCCAGGATCGCTTTCATGCGGCTGCGGATCTCGGGGGCCTCGAGGCGATTGTTGTCGAGGTCGGCAAACTGGGCGTTGACGTGCATGGGAATGCCGTCCTCCCGGCTGGTCAGGCCGCTGTTGACCTGGCGCTGGTTCAGCTCGGCCGCCTGCAGGTGATCCAGGTCCGACGCCTCCAGGGCTCCCAACTGGCCCAGGCGGATCTCCAGCGACTTGACTTGCACGCGGCCGTCGCGCTGGAGTTTCAGCAGCCGCGCCAACTCGGCGAGGATAAGCTCCTGGCGGCCGGCGATGCGCTGTTGAAGTTCCTCGGGCGTGACGACGATCAACCGCCGTGGCTCGCTCTTGGCGGTCTGCCCATGATAGTCGGTTGCCGTGGCGAAGAAGGTGACCTGGCTGCCGGGCGGCAATCCCAGCGGGGCCAACTTCCAGCGGTAGGAGATGACCACCGGCTTGGGCGGCTCGGCGTCTCGGCAAGCCCGCTGCGGGCTTGCGGCGCGACCTGCTTGGGCCCCGGATACAGCAATTCCGGCCACTCGGCGGGGGGCTGCTGCGGCCGGTCGGAACGCTCCAGGGCCAGCGCGACCCGCTGCACCGCCAGGTCGTCCCGGGCCGTAACTCGCAGCGGCACCACGGCCCCGGGCGTGACGTAGAGGTTCGAACGTCGGCCGGTTGATCAGCACCGAGGGGGGCTGGTCGGGCACGGCGTCGATTTCCCAACGGGCCTCGCTGCCGCCGATGAGGCCGCCGGCGTCGGTCAGCTCGAACCAGCAATCGCCGGGCTTTTCGACCAGCAGTTTGTGGCCGCCGTCGGCCGGCACGACGAAGCTCAAGCCGTCGGGGCTTACGGCGGCCGGCGCCTTGCGGTTGCCCTCGAAGCAGAGCACGGCGGCGCGCAGCGGCTTCGTCGCCGTGCCCTCCATCCTCATGCGGGTCCCCACCAGGGCGCGGATGATGTTTTTATCGACGGTCTCCTCGGGCCAGCCCGTGTAGGCCGGCGGAGACAAGTGGACGCGCAGCGCCGCGACCGCCGGGGGCAACTGGACCGTGGTTTGCGGCCAGGCGACGTTGCCCAGCGGATTCAGCAGCCGCAGCAGGGCGGTGCGCGCGGCCGACGGATTGGAAGCCGCCAGGACGGCCGCCGTCAGAGCGACGGCCAGGGCGATCAGGGCCGCTCGCAGCGGCGGACCACGATCCAACGCCTCGGTGAAATTGAGCCGGTCGGTGGCCACGGTCGCCTGGGTGATGACCGCTCGGCGCAGGGCGGCCGAGCCGGCCAGCGGGTCGTCTTCCGACTGGCGGAGAAACTCGACGGCACTGACCAGGCGGTCGTCCAGGGCGGGGAAATGCCGCTCCACGCGGACGGCCAGATCGACGTTGCCCAGGCGCGCCCGCAGCGGCAGGACCAGGAACCGCCGGCAGGTCCACGTGAAGGCTGCGGCCACGGCCAGCCAGCCGAGGATGCGGATGCCGCGGTCCTGGAAGCGGATCCAGTAGTCGCCCAGCCCCAGCAGCACCACGGCGGCCAGGACCGCGGCAACGGTGGCGCTGAATCCATAGAGCAGCACCAGCCGCCGCACGCGGCGCCGCAGCAAGGCGATTCGTTGCTCGATGGGGTGGCTCATACCTTCATTCTATACCATTCCGCCGCGCTTTCGCAGCAGCCATTCGGCAATCAACAGCACCAGGAACAACAACAGCACCGGCCACAGGTTCCATAACGGCCGCGGCGGCAGCGTCTCGTAGGGCACCGGGCGCCCGGCGGCAAGTCGGCCAGGAGGCGATCCGTCTCGGCAAACGTGTAGAAGCGGCCGTTGCTCTCCAGGGCAGCCTGCTGCATCTCGGCCGTATCCATGCGGACGCGGGCGAACTCGCCGGGCGGCGGCACCACGGTGAAATCGACGGCGGGCGCCTGGCCGGGCAACGTCGGCGCCGCGATCCAGGCGTGGTAGCTGCCCACCGGCGTCGTGCTCAGCACGCCCTCGAACACGCCGCGGCCGGCCGCCGCGCGGTGGAGCCGCACAGGCTGCTTCTTATGCCCTTGCTGCTCCACGATCACCGTGACGCCGTTGTCGTCGGCCGGCGCCATGCGCTCGTCGGCAAACCGCACTCCCAGCCGCACGTGATCGCCGGGCCGATATTCGCGGCGGTCGGTGCTGAGCTCGGCCGAGCGCCGGCCTTCGGCCAGTTTCCCCCGCGCCAGGTAGCGGATGGTTTGGATCCAATAGCGGGCGAAGTAGACGTCGCCGGCGCGGCGGCGCCATCGCCAGGTCTCGTCGGTGGCATGAAAGAGGACTTTGCCCGCCCCCACGTACTGCATGACGATCACCGGCGGGTGCCGGCCGTCGCGCCCGCTGCGATTGGGATTCTCCGCCAGCACGCGGACGCCCGGCTTCCAGTTGGCGGCCTCGATCATCCAGTACAGCGGCGGCAGGCTCTGCCAGATGGCGCGGGTCTCTGCGGGCGTGTCGCCCAGTTGCATGGCAGGGCTGGCCAGGCCCAGCTCCGTGGGCTGGACGACGAACCCTTCCGTCAAGGGCTTGTCGGGGTCGGGATAGGTGACGCTGCGGATGTCCAGCGGCAGCAGCCGCGCCAAGGGCGTATCGCGATAGGCCTGCGGCATGTACTTCGGTCCAGCCAGCAGGACCATGGCGCCTCCCTTACCGGGCTGGTCGACGAAATCGGCCAGGTTCCGCAGGCTGGCGGCGCTGAGCAGGGCGGGGTTGACGTCGCCGAAGATAATCACGTCGTAGGCGAACAATTCGTCGCGGCGCACGGGAAAGACCCGCAACAACGTCTTGTCCTGCTCGGTGTACTCGACGTCGGCGTCCTGCAGGACGGTGTGCAACTCGATGGTCTCGTCGCGGGCCAGCATGTTGCGGAGGAAGCGGTACTCGAAGCTCGGATAGGCCTCCGCCAGCAGCACGCGGATCTTCTCCTTCCGCACCTCGATGGTCCGTGCCAGGCGGGTGTTTTCCGCGCTTGGCGACGCCTCGGCCGGCTCGGCCTGAACGACGAAGCGGAATTGGCCGACCTGCTCGGGACGGTACGTCAGGCGGACCTCCTGCGACTGGCCGTCCGGTCCGACGGTCACTTCGGTGCGGGCCAGCGCCTCCGGCTTGCCTTCCTGGCGGAGCACGACGGGGACTTTCGCGCCCTGGTAGCCGGTGGCGGCGAGCTTGAATTGGAAGTTGACGATGTCGTCGACGAACACCACGTCGTCGACCAGCAAGTCGCTGAGCTTGAGTTCGCGCACCGGGCGGTCGCTGCCCAGGCCGACCAGCAGCAGCGGCACGCCCTTGCGTCCCGCGTAGGCGGCAGCCTCGGCCAGCGACGGCCCGTCCGTGTTGATGCCGTCGCTGAGCAAGACCAGGGCGGCGGGGGCCGTGCCGCGCAGATCGTCCAGCACCGCGCGCACGCCCGCCCCCAGGCGGGTGCTCTCGCCCACGGGCCGGCTCGACTTGAGCCGCTCGATGATGCCGGCCGGGTCCGTCTTGCCGACGTCCTTCACCCCGGTGAGCAGGTACACGCGGAGCTTATGTTTGCGGGCGATTTCCGAGAGCACCGCGCCGTCGTGCTCGGCCAGCAGGGTCTCGGCCAGATTCCAGCGGCTGAGCTGGCCGTCGCTGATGCCCGCCCGGCGGACGCGCTCTTGCAGGGCCTTGCGCAGATGATCTTCATAACGGTCGACGATGGTCATGCTCAACGAGTCGTCCAGGAGCACGGCCACGTAAGGCAAGCCGGTCCGCTGCAAGGAGAGGCTGAACTGGGCGATCATCAGCATCGCCAGCAGGATCAGCGCCAGCCGCATGACCGCCAGCATGGCGCGGTAGGGTCGGCCGGCGCGGCGGCTTTCCCGCAAATAGATGGCCGTCACGAAGATCACGGCCGCCGCGATCAGCAACAAGGTGATCGAAGGCCGCCAGGGCCACTGGTTGTCCAGCCGCCAGCTCGTACCCTCTCCGGCCCCGGCCTTGATGCCGAGGAACTGCTGCAACCAGACTGGGAGAGTGCCGCTCATGTGCCGTGATGTCCGAATCGCCAGGCGAGGAAGGTTTCGGCGACCAACAGGCCGAAGACGCCCCACAAGAGGATGACCGGCAGCCGCCAGGGGCGAACCACCGGGCCGGCGACCTGGGCATCGGTCTGCTGCCAGGTCGTTTGACAGAGGAAAGGAATGTCCGGCCAGACCTTGTTCTTGAGGTCCTCCACGTCCAAGGTGGCCAGGTCGCTTTCCCGGGTATCGACGTTGACGGCGAAGCTTTGGCTGCGCGACAGGGGCGGGCCCAGCGTCGCCGTATAGAAACCGCTTTGCAGGGTGTCGCCGTAGCTCCAGACGCTATAGTCGCCCTCGGTGTGCAAGGCGATCTTGCGGGTTTGCTTGTCGGGGCGTTTCAGCAGCAAGGGCACGTCGACCGCGACGGCCGGCGCTGAGCCGCCCAGCACGTCGCCCACCTCGAAGTTGCGCTGCTGGATCTGTCCGCCGGCGCACCAGGCCAGGAGTTCCTGCACCAGCGGGACATAGCTGGGCCACAAGGGCAGATAGGTCCAGGACAGATCGGCGGAAGTGCCCACCAGCACCACCCGGCCCTTGCGGATCGACTGCTCGACGATCAAGGGATCGCCGCCGGCCGCCAGCACCACCCGGGCGGTCGAGTTCCTCGGAATCTCCAGGCGGAACCGCTTCGATACCGGAGTGGTCAGCAGTCCGGAGTTCGCCCTGCCCTGGAACGCTTGCATGATGGGATGAAGGTAGCCCAGCGGGTTGAGGCCCGACTCCGCCTGGTTGACCACGGCGCCGAGGCGGGCGGGCAGGATGTGCGGGCGGGTTGCCCCGCCGCCCAGCTCGAAATTGTAACGCTCCGGCAGCACCTGGTCGCCGAGGAAGAAGACCAGGTTGCCGCCGTGGGCGAGATAGGCGTCCAACATGCGGGCTTCGCTGGCGGTGAACTGGGCCACGTCGCAAAGGAACACGCAATCGTAGCCGCCCAGGTCGCGCTCCAGCAAGGCGCTCTCCGCCGCCACGTCGACCACGATGCGCTCTTGCTCGCCGCGGCCGGTCCGGCGCGCAGGGCCGCCGCCAAGTAGTCCGTGGCGCCCTGGTACGGCTCGCCCGAAGGGCGGCCGTCGATGCACAGCACGCGCAGCGACTGGCGGACCGGCACGACGAGGTAGCGATGGTTGTCGATCTCCAGGGCGTCGCCCGGGGCGCGCACCTCGACGGTATGATCGCCGGGGGTCTGAAAGCGTTGCTCGAAGTCGGTCGACGCTTCGTCGTCGGCGGGAATGTTGAGCGTCTGCTCGGCGGCGTGGCGGCGATCGACCAGCCACTCGACCGCCTGACGGGAGCGCTGCTGATGGCCGAAGTTCTTCAGGGTGGCCTCAAATTTTACGGGGCGACCGACCACGGCCACGGGATCCAGTGCGCGAAGTCCGCTCACGGCCAGGTTCTCGGCCGCCGGCTGTCCGAGGTCGATCACGACCAGGGCGGCGGCCTTGGCCAGGGCCTGGCTCTGGCGGAGGAACTCGGCCCGGGCCGCTTCGCTCAAGTCCGGCGACCAGGTGTTGCGCTGCAGGTCGGTAAGGAAGTAGACCTTGACCTTATGATTGGCCAGCCCGGGGTTTTCGCGGCGGGCCCGCTCGATCAGCCGCGAGACGGCGGCGATGGTGGCCGGCAGATCGGCGCCGGTATGGACCAGTTCGAGGTTGTCGATCTCTTCGCGCATGGGCGCCGCGTCGACTCGCGGCGTGCCCACGACCACCCGCGGCGGCGAGGCCATCAAAACCAGCGTGAAGACGTCCCCCTGCGGACTCTCCTTGACGATCTGGGCGGCCAGGGACTTGGCCCGGTCGAAGAGGGTAGTCTCTCCGGGGCGATAGGCCATGGAATAGGAGCCGTCGACGACCAGGACGCGATGGGTTTGCCCGCCGCTGCCCAGCGCCAGCCCGGCGCGCTCCAGAATCGACGGCTGGATGACAGCCAGCACCACCAGCACGATCAACAGCGTCCGCAGCACCAGCAGCAGCACCTGCTCCAGTTGCAGCCGCCGGGTCTGACGCTGCATCGCGGCCAGCAGATATTCCATGGCCGCCCAGGGCATCTCCCGATACGTGCTGCGGTTCCACAAGTGGATGAGGATGGGCGCAGCCGCAGCCAACAGCCAGCCGAAGGGCAGCAGGCCGGCCAGTGCGAAGGCAAAAAGCGGCAGCAACATAGTTTTCAGGGGCCAGGGGCCGGGGACCGGGGGCCAGGGATGAGACGGCCCATCGGGCACAGCCCGAAAGCTTCCTCTAATCCCCAATCCCTAATCCCTAATCCCTTCATCGCCGCGACGCCAGGTAAGTGGACAACACGATTTCGAGCGATTGATCGGTCCGCACCGGCACGTAGTCGATGCGGTGCATGCGGCAGGCTCGCTTCAGCCGCAGCAGGAAACGATTGAATTCGGCGAGATAGGCCCGCCGCAGCCCGCGCGGCTCGACCAGCAGCTCGGACGCCTGCTCCAGCCCGTGGAACAGCACGGTCTGCTGGAAAGGAAAGTCCAACTCGGCGGGGTCGAGGACGTGAAAGAGCACGACCTCGTGGCGGCGGTGGCGGAAGTGCTTCAGGCCGGCCATCATGGCGTCGACGTCGTCGAACAAGTCGCTGAGGATCATGACGATGCCGCGCTTCTTGAAGCGTTCGGCCAGGTCGTGGAAGATGGCGCCGGTGGCGGTCTTGCGGGCCCCGGCCGAGTGCTCCAGCACGTGCAGGATCTGCTTGATGTGCGAGGGGTTGCTGCTGGCGCGCACCAGGGCGCGGATCTCGTGGTCGAAGGTGACCAGTCCGACGCTGTCCTGCTGCTGGAGGATCAGGTAGGCCAGCGCCGCGGCCGCGCACTTGGCGTATTCGAGCTTCGACATGGCCGCCTGCTGGCTCTGGTACGACATGCTCTCGCTGGTATCGACCAACAGGTGGCAGACGAGGTTCGTCTCTTCCTCGAACTGCTTCAGGTAATACTTGTCGGTGCGCCCAAGCACTTTCCAGTCGAGATAGCGGAGATCGTCTCCCGGGGCGTACTCGCGATGTTCGGCGAATTCGATGGAGAAGCCGTGGAAGGGGCTGCGGTGGGCGCCTGACACATAGCCCTCGACGATCAGCCGCGCGCAACTGCAAGCCCTGCAAGCGGGCCAGCAGTTGCGGATCGAGGTAGTTTTGCGGCTGGTTCATATCGAGGGGTCAGAGATCGGGACCGTGAAGATGCCCTCCCAAGCCCACCGGCTGCGACCGGTGGGAATTGCGGCGGGAAAGACGTTGTTTGCCGCTTCACTTCCCACCGGCCGCAGCCGGTGGGCTTGGGCATAGATAGCCGGGTCGAACTTTATCCTTTCCCCTTCGCCCTTCATCCTTCATCCTTTATCCTTTATCCTTCATCCTTCATCCTTCATCCTTCATCCTTCACCGTGGCGGTGTCGATCAGGCGGCGGATGACGTCGTCGGTCTTGACGCCCTCGGCCTCGGCGTTGAAATTGGTGATGATGCGGTGCCGCAGCACGGGAAAGGCCACGGCGCGGATGTCTTCGCAGTTGACGTAGAAACGGTCGTGCAACACGGCCCGCGCCTTTGCGCCGAGGATGAGGTACTGGCTGGCCCGCGGGCCGGCGCCCCATTGCACGTAATCGCGCACGAACGGGGCGGCGTCGGGTTGCCCCGGGCGCGTCCGCCGCGTCAACTGCAAGGCATAGCGGATCACGTGGTCGGCCACCGGCACGCGGCGCACGATCGTCTGGAGGCCCAGGATTTGCGGCCCGCTCAGCGTCGGCGTCACTTGCGGCGTCACGTCGGCGGTGGTCCGCTTGACGATGTCCAGCTCCTGCTGCTCGTCCGGGTAATCGACGAGGATGTTGAACATGAAGCGGTCCAACTGGGCCTCCGGCAGCGGATAGGTCCCCTCGTGCTCGATGGGGTTTTGCGTGGCCAGCACGAAAAACGGCTCGCCCAGGACGTGCCGCGTGCCGGCGGCGGTGATTTGATGCTCTTGCATCGCTTCCAGCAGGGCGGCCTGCGTTTTCGGCGGCGTGCGGTTGATCTCGTCCGCCAGGATCACGTTGCCGAAGATCGGACCCTTGAGAAACTTGAACTCCCGCATGCCCGACTGCTTGTTCTCCTGGATCACCTCGGTGCCGGTGATGTCCGAGGGCATCAGGTCGGGGGTGAACTGGATGCGGCTGAAGTCCAGCGACAGGGCGTCGGCCACGGTGCGGATCATGAGCGTCTTGGCCAGGCCCGGCACGCCGACCAGCAGGCAATGGCCGCGGGCGAACATCGCCACCAGCAGCTCCTCGACGACCTGCTGTTGCCCGACGATGACGCGAGCGAGTTGCTCGGTGATGAGGCGGTACGCCTCGTTCAGCTCGTGGACGGCCTGGATATCGTGTTCTTGCAGCATGATAGGGGTCGTTTCCTGCGGTTAGTTCTTCACGGTCTCAGGATGCACAGGGGACTGTCCCGATTTTCGCGGCGCAATGGGCGTCAACTTCAAAACCGACGTTCTCGCCGCGAAAATGGGACTGTCCCCCTGGGGCGGCGCGACCGCCGAGAAATGGACCAGTCCCCCGCTTGCCGTCAGCTCGGCCGGCTTGGCCTTGACTGTCTTCACCGGGCGTCCCAGCGCGATCAGCTCGCTGCCCGTGGCGATCAGCAGCCGGCCTTTGGCCACCAGGAGGTTTCCGCCGCGGGCCGCCCAGGGCCGCCAGGTCGATCACCTTCTTCAACTCGGCGGTCTGCTGGTCGAAAACGTAGATCTTCTCCCGAGTCGGCCAGAAGACGCTGCCGGCTGCCAGCACGCCGCGGCCGTAGCCCAGCTTCTCCGGCCCGTTGGGCCAGACGTGGCCAAGGTGGCCGCGAGTCTGGCCGCCCAGCCCGATCCAGTAGAGCTGCCGGCCGGAGGCGATCAGCCACTGGCCCTCTGCGCCCAACAGTTGCGTGGCGTCCTCCAGGTCGATCTGCCAGAGAATCTGGCCGGTGCCGGCGTCCAGCGCGAAGATGGCAGGGCTGTCGGCCGGGGCCACGTACAACGTGCCGGCGTGGTAGAGGCAAGGGGTCAAATCGCGCTGCCAGTGCGGGGCCATCCGCAGCACGTCGCCGTGCCGCACGCGCGGATACAGGCTGACCCACAACAGCCGTCCCTGGACGGTCGCCAGGGCGGCCACGGCGCCCAGGTTGGTGTTGTAATAGAGCGTCTCGCCTTGAAGCGTCAGGAGGTTGTGGGTGCTCTGGTGGTAGATTCCCCTGCGCCGGGGTCTCGGCGCTGCAGACGAACCGCCGCCAGCGCAGGCGCCCGCTGCGGGGATCGAAGCAGGCGACGTGGGCCTGGGGGCGGATGTCGTTGCGGCGCATCGCCACGTAGACGCCCGAGGCGTCGGCCACCGGCGAGCCCTCGAAGGCCCAGCCCTCTTCCGCCACGGTCTTCCAGAGCAACTTGCCTTCGGCCTCCAGGTCGAGGCAGAGCAGATAGCTGCTGGCCACGGCCCAGGTCGCCTCCTGGGGGCGGCTGGTGACGGGGTTTCCCATGCGGGCAAAGAGCCGGCCGTCCAGGGCGGTCATGGTGAAGCGGGGCACGCCCAGCGTGTCGGGCGGGGCCAGCGTCGCGCCGACCACGCCTTCCAACTGGTCGCGGAAAATCGTGGCGTGCTTCGCGCTCCAGATCGGCCCGCCGTCGGCCAGGCGGGCAGCCGCAATCTCCCGCTGGTCGTTGACAAAAACCCGGTCGCCCAACAGCAGCGGATAATAGCGCAGCGATTTAGCCGAATCGCCGGGCTTGGCCGGAGCATCCTCGTCCTCGGGATTCTCGAAGAGCGGCATCCGCCAGGCCACCGCGCCCGCGTCGGCCACGTCGATCGCCTGCGGGGCGATCTTGTTGCGGCCCGGCGCCGGCGAAGGTGGGCCAATCGGGCGTCACGGCCGGCTTCGGCCAGCCCGCGCTCTGGGCCAACAACTCGCCCAGCGCCTCGGCGTAGTTGACCTCCCGGCCGCCCAACTGCCCGTGGGCCGCCGGGTGCAAGCGGACCAACTCGGCCAGTTCTTCCCGCCCTCGAGACGCGTCCCCTTCCAATATCGACACCAACACCAGCCGCGCGCGGACCATCGCCAGATCGAGCTTCGTGTCCGGATAGCCCGGCCAGGTCTTCACCGTGCCCGGCGGCGGCTCGGCGGGAACGATCCGCTCCCAGTACCAGCGGGCGGCGGCGTAATCGCCCGACTCCAGGGCCATTTCGCCCAGGGCCAACAAGGCCTTGTCGCCCCAACTGCTGGCAAACGCCTGCTGGACGACGCTGTCCAACAGCTTGCGATCGCGATGGGCGACGCCGTCGGTATACCATTTCTCCGCCATCGCATCGACGCGGCCGCGATAGAGCTTCAGGGCGTCCGGCGGCAGGTTGGCCAGTTGCAACTGGCAATAGTCGCCCAGTCCGACGTAGCGATGCTCGGTCACGCCCAGCAGTTTCCCGTCGGAGTTTTCCATCACCTTTTGCAGGGTATCGACGGCCTCGTCCCATTGGCGGTCGGCCAGGTAGGCCTTGACGCGCTCGAACTGGGCCGCCACCGTGCTGTCGGCCCGATCCAACTGCACGGTCTCGGTCAATTCGAACTGGCTGCCGGGCCCGAAGACGCCGCCGATCTGTCCGGCGGCCTGCCGGGCGGAAGATGCGCAGACCGCGGCCAGGATCGCGACCACGAGCCGGGGACTGGTCCATTTTTCGGCCAGAGGGCGCTGCGCCGGCCAACCAGTCGCTGGCCGAAAACATGGACCTGTCCCCTTCGGTCGCGCAAGGGGGACAGTCCCATTTTCGCGGCGGATACGCCTGTTTGAAACGCAACCGTCTGGGCGCCGCGAAAATCGGGACAGTCCCCTGTGAGCGCCGAGAACCGGTGCCACCCGGGGACAAGGGTGCTGTCCCCGGCGGAACGTGGCAACGGTTGATAGAATGGGCATCATGGTCGGCCTGCCTTGAGGCGAGGCTGGTTTGGGACCTTGTCCCGTTGGCCGCCATGATTCCCTGATATTATATTCGTGCGGACGGCCGCGAGTTATTCCCATTCCTTAAGTATAAGCTGCGGCCCGATTTGTGGAAAGCCGGGACGCCGCGGGCGGAGGGCGGGAAAATGGGGGAGTTTTCGAGTTGCGATTCGGCTGCCTCCGCGGCCGTAGGCCACGTCGCCCGCCATGTCAATGCCACACGATCACTACGCTCGGCACCGCCTTTTGAAAATCTTTTATGGCCCTCTCGCTGACCGCGGTGCCGGCGAGGTCGAGCTCCTGGAGTTGGGTCAATTTTTCGAGGCGTTTCAGCCCGGCGTCGCTGACTTCGGTGCCGCTGAGGTCCAGCCATTCGAGTTGGGTCAAGCCCATGAGATTCTGCATCCCGGCGTCGCCGACCTTGTTGCCGCCGAGGTACAGCGACTGGAGCCGGGGCAACCCTTTGAGGTATTCCAATCCGGCGTTACTGACCTTGGTGTGGTCGAGCTCCAGCCTATGCAATTGGGGCAAACCCATGAGGTGTTCCAGCCCAACGTCACTGACCTTGGTGTGGTCGAGGGTGAGCAATTGGAGTTGCGTCAATCCCTTGAGGCGCTCCAACCCGGCATCGCTGACTTTAGTGTCCCGGAGGTACAGCCCCCGGAGTTGGGTCAAGCCCTTGAGGATTTCCATTTCGTCGTCGCCGGCGGTGGTGCCGTTGAGATTCAGAACCTGGAGTTGGGGCAGCCGTTTGAGGTGTTCCAGCCTGGTGTCGCTGACTTCTGAGTTGGGCAAATAGACGTTCGTTACGTCCGCCAGCAGGTCGCCTCCCAAGACATTCCGCAGCCAGGCTGGCCCGAACGGCTTTGCAGGTGCTGGGCCAGCCGCAAATGGTTCGACGCGATAATCGAACTGATAATCGTACAAGACGGTCCCACCGGCCTTCTTAATCTCGTCCACCACTTCCCGCTGTTTTCTGGCCTGATCCCTCTCCACCGCCAGCCAACTGCACGGGACCGCGACGACCACGGTCAGCAGGAGCAACGAGAGGATGCTGAACTGGAACCGCCACCGAAACACGAGAGCGGCGAGGAACCACAAAAACATCAGCGCCATCGCCAGCCCGACGGTCGCCGCGGCGATCAGCATGGTCCAGCCCTTGTGCCGGTTGAAGGCGAACCACTCGAACCGCTCGGACAGAATCAGAAAACCCTCCACCGCCAGCAGTCCGAGCACGACGCTCCCCGGCGTGAGGCCGAACCAGCGGCGGCGGGGTTCGCATTCAGGGGCGGCGGTCATGGCGATAGTATAAACGAATCCGCCGCCAAGAGGCAAGGCTTGCCCCAAAGGGGCACCAGAGCGCAGCCCGGGGTTGCCGCGCAGCGGCTACCCCGGGTGTCGGATGCCGAGAATCCCCAAAACCCCAACGGGGTTTCGTATCGCAAACGTCTCCGCAACCCCTGCGGGGTTGACGACGCGGGTGGCCCGCAAAACCCGGGGTAGCCGCTGCGCGGCAACCCCGGGCTGGATTATTTCGGCCCCTTTGGGGCTGAGGCGATAACTTTCGCCAGCGAGCGGCACGTAGGCGACCAGGTCCCAAATCTCCTCGGGCCGCAGCACGCCCGGGCTGCCGGGCCCGGGACCGAAGGCCGGCATGGGCGTGCCCTTGATCCCCACGCAAATCCGCCAGTAAAGATCCAGCGGGCGGTCGCCGCCGCGAAATATCCCCTCCGTAAAATTCCGCGGCCGCAACCGCTGGAGCGGAAGCCGGAACCGCCGGGCCGCGTCGGCCGTCGCGGCGAGCTTCCGCTTGTTCCAATCGTCGTACAACTCGCCCGACTGCGGGCCGTCGCCGCGGCCCTCGGCACCATGACACTGCACGCAACGCGAATCCCGCTCGTGGAAGAGCGCCCGGCCGCGGGCGATCCGCGCCGCCGCCTGCTGCGGCGTGTCGCACGGCGGCGACGCGCTGACCACCATCGTTTCCGCCCGATGCCAGCCCTCGGCCGCCGGCCCTGCGCCCTCCTGGCGCACGAGATTCAAATCCAACGGCAGCGGCTCCTCATCGTCCAGCACCTGGCCGGCCAGGTACAACTCCGTCTGGCCGCGAATGCTCAGATACTCGACGTACTCGACCAGGGCGTCGATCTCCGCGGCCGCCAGCGCGTGGAAGGACGGCATGGCGGTGCCGGGCAGGCCGCGGCGCAGCGTGCGCTCCAGGTCCGCACGAACCGGCTTGGCGCCGCCGGCCGTCGAGGTGTACTTGAACAGGCCGTCGCGATAATCGCGGGGATAGGGGACCAACACGGCGGCGCTCGGGCCGGCGCCGTCGCCGGAGATGCCGTGACAGGTGACGCAATGGCGGCGGAACAGTCCGCACCGCATGCCCTCGGCGTCGCTGGCCGTCGGGCCGGCCGCGACGCGCAGCAATTCGATCCGCAGGCCCGTGCCGGGCGGGAGCTTGGGCTCGTCGGGCGTGCCGAAAAGCGCGGCCATCGCCTCGCCGATGGCCCGGGCCCGAGAGGCGTCGATGCCCGCCGGGTCCCGGCCCTCGGTGTTCGGCCGGAAGGCCGGCGTCTGCCAGCAACCGGCCAGGGGCAGGCACGCAAGTAGCGAAAACAGCAGAATCAACGCCGAAGAAATCCCGCACCGGGCCGAAGAAATCGCGCAAGAGCGCAGAGCGCAAAGACGCAAAGGAGAAGGAGAAATAGAAGGGAGAGAAAATCCGTCTCCCTCAATTCCATTTTCATCCCTGCGTCTCTGCGTCTCTGCGCGAGAATTCATGGTTGCGGGCGTCTCTGCGCGAGAGTTCATGTCTGTGCGCGAGATTTTATGTTTTCACCCAGCGCGACGGCTCGATGCGGATCGTGCCCAGGTCGTTCAGGCCCGGCTTGATGACGGTGGTGAAGCGGCCCTTGGGCCAGGCCGGTGTTTCCAGTCCGCCCACCTGTTCCTGCCAGGCCTGAAATTGCCAGGTGCCCACGGGCAGTTTCTCGATGCGGAAGGCGCCGTCGGCCACCGAGATGGCCGCGTAGGGATTGTCGCGCGGCAGGATGAAGGCGGCTCTCCCAGGGATGGTAATTGCAGGCGATGTGGACCGGTCCGTTCTGGCGGCGGCTGAACTTGTAGGTGGCCTTGCCGCCGACGGCCATGACGATGTTGGCCGGCGGATCGCCCGGCGGCGAGAAGGCTACGTTCTGGGCGATGGGATCGGAATTGACCACGAACAGCTCTTGCCGGCCCGCCCAGATCGTTAAGCAGTGGGGCTTGAAGATGCAGTCGCGGTTGTCGAGCGTCACCCGTTTCGGGGCCGAGTGTTGCAGCTCCGGGCAGATGGGGACCGCGCGGCTGCGGAGGAAGACGCAGACGCCAGCCAGGCCGTGCTCCGGGCCGACCATGAGCGACTCGTCGCGGATGTCGAACTTGCCGCAGAAATCCAGGTCGCGATCGACTTTGAGCTTGCGTCGCGGGGGCGGCGGACCGTTCCAGAGGAATCGCCCGACCAGATCGCCCCACTGCCCGTCGGTGGCGGCTTTGGCCCATGCCGGCAACGGCAGCGTGGCGACGGCCGCGCCGCCCCAGGCAGCCCGGCGAAGGAACTGGCGTCGATCGAGTGGAGCACTCATCGTTGCTGCGTGCCGCGGCCGCTCGCGTGGCTGGGGCACGGCTGACAGAGCCGTGGCACAGGACGAAAGGCCGGCGCAATCAAGGAACGCGATAGCTACGTCTTCACAGCCACCTTGGCTGGGACTGCGGCGTCGTTGCTGACGGGCTTGCCGAAATCGATGACCGGCGGCGTGGTCGCCCCCGCTTGCTTGACCACTTCCGGCGGGGGAGCAGGCAATTCGCCGCCGCAGCCCAATCCCGACAGCAGCAACGGCCCCAGGACCGCCCCAGTATACGCAATCGAACGCCAACGTGCCATGGATCGATTCCTTGATGGAAAGAAAGCCTGTCGGAGGTGCCTATCTCTTCGCCGCGGCCCCGCTCGGGCGGATCGTCTGTCCCGGAGAGCCTCGGCGTCGCAGGTACCAGTCGTAATGCACCAACAGGTCGACCACCGCCTCGATCTGTTGGCCGCTGGTCTTGAGCGTTCCAACCTCTCCCAGTGGAGGGCCCTCGGATGGGAAATTCACCGGCATCACCGTATAGGGAAGTATCGACTTGGGATTGGCCAACCATCGGCGGATATAGTCGGGCTGGATTCGTCGCCCCACTTCCTCCAGATTCGGCGCCGTCGGCGCCGGCCGCTCGCTGTCCGTGGGGCAGTCTCCAATCTGATGACAGCGGGCGCAATAAGTCTTGCGATCGCTAAGAATCCTCATCGCGTCGTCCAAGCGAGCCAGGCGCAGCGAAGCGTTGCGCGTTGCGGGGTCTATGCGGCCGCTGCTCGCCGGCGCATCGGCGCGGAAATCGCTTTCCGAGGCGGCCGCAAAATAGGCAATGACGTTGGCAACCTCCTTTTCGGAAAAGTTGAAGCGCGGCATGCGCAGCACGGCGGCCGGGCGGATCGCCGTCGGGCTGAGCAGGAAGTCGTGCAGCCAAGGGGCCTGCACCTTGCGCCCTCGTGGACCAGCGGCGGTGGCAGCCAGCCCCAGGCCGCGGCCTCGGCCCCGGCGGCGTCGCCCGAGCGGGCCTGGGCCAGCACCACCGGATACAACAGCCTCGCCAGCGTGCCGCCCAGCGGCGGCCGCCGGGCGATCAGTTGCCCGAGCGAAATCGGCACTTCCGGGCCGCCGGCGGACCACGTGCGGCCATCGATCACCGCCGGCTCCCAAGGCATGAAGTAATAAAGCGGCTGCCCCCGGTCGTCCTCGTCCTCCAGCAGCTTTCCCGTCGGCTCGACGCGGGCCGCGCCGAAGATCTCGGCCGGCCCCTGCCGGCTGCGAACGGTCCAGTGCGCCAACTCCAACGTGTGGCACTCGCCGCAGGCGTACTTGTCCAGCACCTTGCGGCCTTCGGCCAGGGCCCCGCGCCGGCCCTCCGCCCGGCAGATGTATTTTTCCCCCGGCGACTCGGCGACCAGGCCCAGCACGAAGGTCATAATCGCCTCGCGCTCCGCGTCGGTGAGATTGAACTGTCCCATGGTCAACCACTGCGGGTAGCCTTTGTCTTGGGCGATGCGGAAGTCGAAGCTGCGCGGTGCGCGCAGTTTCTGCCACAAGAATCCCTCGCGGCGGTGCGTCCGCAGGCCATCGATATAGACTTGAGCACCGGGCCCGTCGCCGGCGGGCGATTCGGCCACCGCCTCGGCGACGTGGTCGAAGCCCAACATGGATTCCGGCTTGCGGCCCCAATCGGTCAGCGCCGGCCCGATGGGCCGGGAATTCTCGAAGCCGGGGATGTCGTGACAAGCGAAACATCCGCGCCGGGCGATCGTGAGACGGCCGAGATCGAGCAGCTTTTCGTCGGCGGGCGGAGGGGCGGCGCCTGCGAAATCGGAAAGCCCGCCTAGGGTGGGTCGAGGGGCACCGTGCGAAGCATGGTCGCGAGCCCCACCAGCTTCGGTTTGGCCGGTTTCTGGTGGGGCTCGCTGCGCTCGACCCACCCTACTTAGCAAATATGCCGCGACGTTGGCCGCCGGGTCGCCGGAAAGCGGCGTCAACTCCCAGAGCGGACTGGGCATCAGGGTTTGCGGCCGCTCGTGTGCCGGATCGCGAATCCAACTCGTCAGCCAGGCGGGGCCGCTGCCGGGACGATACTTGGCGCCGATGCCGGAAAGCTCGGGGCCTTGCGTCGCTGTGGCTTGGGGAAAATCGCTGTGCCGGTGACAGGCCAGGCAGCCCTGCAGTTGGAAGAGTTGCTTTCCCCGCTGGGCCGACGGCGCCGCGGTCGCGCCCGCCGCGGCGGCCAACGGCTCGAAGGGCTCGCTCACCTTCAACAGATACTCGGCGACGGCGCGGATCTCGATCGGTTCGATCTGCCGGGCCTGCTGACGGCTCTTGCCGTCGAGGTGTTGGTCCAATCCGTAGATGCGGGCATGCGCGTGCCGGGAAGGAAGTGGGCCGGATCGCGGAGCCGATCGGTCACGTAGTCCGCGTCCACCTTCGCGGCGAGGTGGCGGAGGCTCGGCCCGACCTTGAATTGCCCTGCCCGCTCGCCTTTCGAAAACGGTTTGCTATCAGAACCGTAGGGTGGGTCGAGCGCAGCGAGCCCCACCAGATGCGATTCGGCCATTTCCTGGTGGGGCTCGCTGCGCTCGACCCACCCTACCTTCTGCCCGCCGCGCTCGCTTTGTTGCAAAAGTCTGGAACCGGGGGCCTCGCCTGCGGAAACCGCCAGGCCGGAGATGCCCATCTCGTGACAGCCCCAGCAGCCCAATTGCCGCACCAGGCGATAGCCCGCCAGGAGCTTGCCCGCCGGAGGATCGCTGTAGCGGCGGCTCGCTTCCAGGTCGGTCACGGCCGGGTGACATTGCAGGCAGCGGGCCTGGACGAAGCGGCCCGGCAGCATGGGAAAATCCCAGTGCGGATTGCGGGACCAACCGTATTGCTGCCGCCAGCGGGCCTGCTGTTCCAGGTTGTCGGGCGTGTGCGAGGCCCAGCAAAAATCGGTGGCACTCCCCTGCCCTTCATGGCAGGCCGTGCAGCCGAACTGTGCCAGCGGATGCGGACTGTGCTCAGCGACGAACAGGTCCGGCCGCGGATGGCAGCGATAGGGTTGTTGCACGTCGGGCAGCGTCCGCTCGATGCCTTGATGACATGTCGGGCAACGATCGACGCGGCCCCGGGCGGCGGACTGTCCGGCCACGGCCAGGTCGGGCAGGTCGATCTCGTCGATCTGCGGCTGCCAGGCCGAGGGGGCGTCGGCGTCGGGCTGGATTTGCCGGTGGAAGGTCCGCTGAAATTGTTTCCAGGGCCGCTGCGCATCGACCAACATCGCCCAGATCGTCACCGTCAGCAGCGCGACGGCGGCCAGGGCGAAGACCGCGTGCAGGCGTTTCATGTTGTAAAAAGTGGGCTCGTCGGCGGACATGCAAGTGAAGCGTTTAGTAAGGACTGGACCTTCTCAAATTGTCGGTACGGGGTCATCTTTCCCGCGGGTGGCCCCGATAGCTTTGCTATCGGGGCCACCCGCGTTTTCTCCACTACGCCCTCACCCCGACCCTCTCCCGGAGGGAGAGGGGGAGGGATTAAAAATTCAGCGACCATTCCGGGATGCTCACCAGGTAACTCAAACCAAAGCTCCAGCGTAGCAACATCTTCAACGGCAGCGCCACCGCCAGCAGCAGCAACAGGATCATCAGCAGATAGCGCGTGCGGCCCAGGCGGCGGCGGAAGCCGGCCAGCAGCGTGCGACCCAACAGCGGCGGCAGCACGAGAAAATAGCCCGCCAGGAGCGTCAGGCCGGCGCTCTCCCGCCCGGCGATCGCCGCCAGGCGGCCGCAGAGGCCGTGGGCGGGGACTTGCAGCAACTGTCGGCCCAGCAGGCTCGTCCAAAACCACTGCGCCAGCGTCACGTTACACGTCGCCGACAGCTTGCCCGGATCGCGGACCTCGTAGGGACCGAAGGCGCTCCAATTCGGACCGCGCAGAAAGACGCCGGTCAGGATCGGCACGATCCAGAGCATGAGGAAGCCGAAGAGGAACACCGCCGTGGCGAATCGCCGCTCCCGGATCGTGTAGTAGCCGCTGCCTTGCGGGTTGAAATCGAGGTAAGGAATGGCCATCAGCCCCAGCACGGCCGCACAGGGCACGAGCACGCCCACCAGCCAGGCGTCGGAGTAGACCAGCAGCTCTTGCAGACCGATGAAGTACCAAGGGGCCTTGGCCGGATTGGGCGTCAAGGCCGGATTGGCCGGCTGCTCCAGCGGCGCCCGTACCCACAGCGACCAGACCACCAGCAGCACCGAGATTGAGACGATGGCGATCAACTCGATGTAGACCAGATCGGGCCAGACGAGCGATCGTTGCGAGTCGGCCTGCTCCAGCGGCGGCGAGTGCTGCGCGAGCCGCCGATCGTTCGCGACCGCCTGCGAGATTGCCAGCCAGAGGAAGAAGCCCAGCAGGTAGACCATGCCGACGATGGGGACGTTGTCGGGCGCCAGGGCGACGGCGGCAAATTGCCGGTCGGCCAGCGACATTCCCAGCAGCAGCCAAGAGAGATCGGCCGCCGACCAGGCGACGGCCGGGTCGGCCAGCCATCGCCGGCCCCAATAAATTGCCGCCAGCAGGGCCAGCCCGCAGAGCCAGAGGCCCATCGGTCCCACGACGTAGTCCAAGGCCGATTTCACTGCTTCGGGCAATTGCGGCGGACTGCCGGCCGCCGCCCGGAACGCCAGGAGGCCGAATAGCACGGCCGCCAGCGACCAGGCGACCGTGCGCAGCGGCCGCCTTGGGGACCGCCATGCCGCCACGACGTTGGCCGCGCAGGCGGCGAGATAGAACCAGCCCAGCGGGCCGGCCGCGTCGGCGATGAATTCGGGCGAACTGCCAGCCATGTTTCACTCCCCGCCGCTTGCGGGCTCACAAGGGTCCACTGATGCCGTCCTTGCGGACCCGCCAGAAATGCAGGGCCATCAACACCCCGGCCACTAGCGGAATGGCGACGCAGTGGAGGACATAGAAGCGATTCAGCGTTGCCTCGCCCACGCCGGACCCGCCCAGCAGGATCGCCTTCGGATCGAGGCTGCCGGCCAGTCCCGGCGAAAGCAAATGATGGCCGGGACCGTCGGCGCCGACCAAGGGGGCCGCCCCCGCCATGTTCGAGGCCACCGTCACCGCCCAGAGCGACAACTGGTCCCACGGCAGCAGGTAGCCGGTAAACGACAACAGCAGCGTGAGCACCAGCAGCAGCACGCCGATCACCCAATTGAACTCCCGCGGCCGCTTGTAGCTGCCGGTGAGAAAGACTCGCAGCATGTGCAGCATGACGGCGATGACCATGGCGTGGGCGCCCCAGCGGTGCAGTTCGCGCAGCAGGCCCAGCGGGACCACGTTGCGCAGATCGAGCATGTCGCGGTAAGCCCATTGGACCGTGGGGCGGTAAGCGAACATCAGCAGCACGCCGGTGATCGTCTCGACCAGGAACAGAAAGGCGGTGATGCCGCCCATGCACCAGGTGTAGCGGAGCCGCAGGGCGTGCTTGGGAACGGACACCGGGTGCAGGTGCAGGAAGAAGTTGCCCAGCACGACGGCGATGCGCCCACCGCGGTCCAGGGGCGCCGGGTGCCGGAAGATGCTCTTCCAGAGTTGCGATCCGCCCTTGGGCTCAGAGGGAGACATAGCTGGCCGGATTGGTCCATTGTCCGAGTTCTTCACGAAACGTCCGGCGCGGTCCACTTCCAACTGGCCGTCGTCGCCCAGGCGGATGGCGCAGCGCCTCCAATGGCCGCGGCGCCGGGCCTTCGCAGTTGATGCCGTCGGGCCGGAAGCCGCTGCCGTGACAGGGGCAGCGGAACTTCCGCCGCCGGTCGTCCCAGAAGGTGATGCAGCCCAAGTGGGTGCAGGTCACGCGCAAGGCGTAGATCTGCTGCTGGCCGCGATACTGGCCGTGCACCACCCACACGCCCAGCGAGTTGTGATACTTCGTTTCCACGCTGCCGGGCGGATAGTCGGCGGGCGGGCCGATCTTGCCGGGCCGCGGCCGTGGGTTGGCCGCCTGCGGGGCCAGCAGCCGGGCCACGGCCGCCGTCCAAAGCCCGCCGGCCGTGCCCAGGGCCACGAGCCCCAGGCCCAGCATCGAGCCGAAGACAGCCCGCAACAAGCTGCGGCGGCCGGGCCGGGCCGGCCCCGCCGCTTGGGCCCGGTCAGAACGGGATTGCACAACGGGATCCATGCCTCTTGGCCTCTTGCGACCCGCGAAAAGGGTGATTGCTCGGGCTCCACCACGTTCCGTTATCGCGTCCGGGCGGGCCGCCGTCAATTGCCGCCCCGGCGGGGCCCCCCTTTCCGGTCCCGCATTTCCGCAATAGAATCGTCTGCTTCGCTCGTCGGCAAAGCCGTAAGCTGGGCGACATTACCCTTCATCCTTGATCCTTTATCCTTCATCCTTAACCCGATGAACGTCCTCGTTATAGGCAATGGCGGGCGGGAACACGCCCTGGCTTGGAAAATCACGCAAAGTCCCCGCGCCGAGCGGGTCTTCGTGGCGCCGGGCAACGCCGGCAGCGACCTTGACGGCGAAAATGTTCCCCTGGCCGCCGATGATTTTCCCGGCCTGCTCAAGTTCGCCCGCGAGAACCAGGTCGGGCTGACCGTGGTGGGCCCCGAGGCCCCGCTGGCCGCGGGAATCGTCGATATCTTCGAGGAGGCCGGGCTGCGCGTCTTCGGCCCCAGCAAGGCGGCCGCCGAATTGGAAGGCAGCAAGGTCTTCTGCAAGGATCTGCTCCGCAGCGCCGACGTCCCCTCGGCCGACTACCAGGCCTTCCGAAACGTCGACGAAGCCGTCAAGTACCTCAACGATCGCGAAGACGTGCCTATCGTCGTAAAGGCCGACGGGCTGGCGGGCGGCAAGGGCGTGATGGTATGCTCCCGCCGCGAGGAGGCGATCGCCGCCGTCGAGGCCCTGGGACGGCAAAAGATCTTCGGCGCCGCCGGCAATCGCCTGGTCATCGAGGAGCGGCTCGACGGCCAGGAGGCCAGCGTGTTGGCGATCACCGACGGGCGGACGATCGTGACCTTGCAGCCGGCCCAGGACCATAAGCCGGCCTACGACGGCGACGTTGGCCCCAACACCGGCGGCATGGGCGCCTACTGCCCCGCCCCCTTGGTCAGCGACGAGACGCTGCACTGGGTCGAGGAGCATATCCTGGTGCCCACCGTCCACGCCATGAAGCGGTCGCGGCGGCCGTTTCGCGGCGTGCTCTATGCCGGGCTGATGATGACCAACCAGGGGCCCAAGGTGTTGGAATTCAACGTCCGCTTCGGCGATCCGGAATGCCAGCCGCTGTTGATGCGGCTGAAAACGGACCTGCTCGACGTGCTGGAGGCCGCCGTGGACCGCCGGCTCGACGAGCTGCCGCCGCTGGAGTGGGACCCACGTCCGGCCGTCTGCGTGGTCATGGCCAGCAAGGGATATCCCGGCGCCTACACCAAGGGGCATCCGATCCGCGGCCTGGCGGAGGCGGACAAGTTGCCGGACGTGAAGGTCTTCCACGCCGGCACGGCCCTGGGGCCCGACGGCGCGGTGGTTACCGCCGGGGGCCGCGTGCTGAACGTGACCGCCCTGGGCACGACGATCGCCAACGCCAAGCTCAATGCTTATCGGGCCGTCAAGTGCATCCGCTGGGACGGCGCCTGGTGCCGCAAGGACATTTCCGACAAGGCGCAGGGAAAGTAGCAAGGAGCGCCCAAAGCCCACTGGCAATCCACTCGCTCCCCACGCCCACGGGGCACCCGCGCAGCGGGTCACGTCCGGTGGGAACCGCGGCGGGGAAAATCGCCTTTCGCACCGCCGTTCCCACCGGACGCAGCCGGTGGGCTTGGGGGCAAGTGGGAAGGCTCATGCCGGGGCCTTGCCGCCGGTCACTCCAAGTCTTCGGCATAGCCGGGCGGAAAGGGATTGTCGGTCAGCGGCGGCACTTGGTCCTGACCGCCGAACTGGCGGACCCAGTAGTCGACGTCCTCGGCCAGCAGCGGCCCACTCGGGCGGCTCTCGCCGGCCGCGGCCGACTCTTGCTGCCGCTGCCGCCGGCGCTCGATCACTTCGGCGAACCAGGCGTCGCTGTCGACCGCCTTGGCGCGGCGGCGGTGCGCGGCCTTCTGGAGGCGGTGATCGCTGGAGACCACCACCAACCGCCGCGGCGCCGAGTCGGCCCGGATCAACTCCTCGATCAGACTGTCGGCGTCCTCGTAACGCACGGCGAAGCGGACCGTCAGGCCGCGATGAATCACCGTGCCGGCCAGCCCGGGCGGGGCGTCGTGGGCGTCGAAAACCACCGTTGTGCGGGGGATTTCCGCGGCCGTGAGCGACTCGGCCAGAAAATTCAACAGTGCCAGCCGCGATCGTTCCAGTCCGCCGGGTCCGACTCCTCGGCCCAGGATGCCGACCACGTGCAGCAGGTTGTAGCCGTCGATCAGTAAAGACATAGGGGCCAGGGGCCGGGGACCAGGGGCCAGGGGGGCGTGCGGCGACGTTCTAAGAACTAACAGCTTGGAAGTTAGATCCGATTCCATCCTTCATCCTTTATCCTTCCTTCCCCTGGTCCCTGGTCCCCGGCCCCTGGCCCCTTCTGTATCTTACCTCTCCGGCGACCAGGACCGTCTCGGCCCGGCCGGTCAGCTCCCAGCCGGCAAAGGGCGTATTGGTGCTCTTGGAGCGGAACTGGCCGGGATCGACCTTCCAGTGGACCTTGGGATCGATGATCGTCACGTCGGCGTCGGCGCCGATCTGCAGGGTCCCCTTGGGAATGCCCAGGATCCGCGCCGGGTTGATCGTCATCTTGCTCAAGGCCGTCGGCCAGTCGAGGTGGCCGGGCTCGATCAAGCGGGAGATCACCAGTCCCAGCGAGGTTTCCAGGCCCACGATGCCGAAGGGCGCCTGGTCGAGTTCCCGCATCTTCTTCTCTTTGGCGTGGGGGGCGTGGTCGCAGGCGATGGCGTCGATGGTGCCGTCGGCCAGGGCGGCGATGACCGCGTCGACGTGCTCCTGGCCGCGCAGGGGCGGGTTCATCTTGTAGTTGGCGTCGAAGGTCCGCAGACACTCGTCGGTGAGGGTGAAATGGTGCGGGGTGGCCTCGGCGGTGACGCGGACGCCGCGCTGCTTCGCCCGCCGCAGGGCATCGACGCTGTTGACCGTGGAGACGTGCATGACGTGCAGCCGGCCGCCGGTCGCCTCGGCCAGGGCGATGTCGCGGCTGGTCATCACGTCTTCGGCGGCGGCGGGGATGCCGGGCAGGCCCAACAGCAGCGACACCAGCCCTTCGTGCATCACGCCGCGCTGCGTCAGCTCGCGGACCTCGGCGTGGTTGAGCACCGGCTTGTCGAACATCAGGCAATACTCGAAGGCCCGCCGCATCAGCTCGGCGTCGTAGACCGGGGCGCCGTCGTCGCTGAAGGCGACGGCGCCGGCGCCCACCAACTGGGCGATCTCGGCCAGTTCCTTGCCCTCGCGGTTCTTGCTCACGCAGCCGACGACGAAGACGTTGCAGTTTCCCGCCTCGGCCGCCTGGTGGTGGATGAACTCGACGGCCGCCTGGCTGTCGACGGGGGGATCGGTGTTGGGGATGCAGGCGATGGAGGTGAAGCCGCCGGCCAGTGCGGCGGCCGTGCCGCTGGCGATCGTCTCGTCCTCCTCGAAACCCGGCTCGCGGAGGTGAACGTGCATGTCGATCAGCCCCGGCGCGACGATCCGTCCCGTGGCGTCCAGCACGGTGGCGCAACCGTCGGGCGCGGCGTCGTAAGCGGCGATGCGGCCATCGACGATCGACAGGTCCGTCACCCGGTCCATGTGCTGGCTGGGATCGATGACGCGGCCGTTTTGAATCAGGAGCGGCTTCATCCTTTATCCTTCATCCTTTATCCTTCATCCTTCATCCTTACCGTCCGGCCAGCAGCCAGAGGACGGCCATGCGGACAGCCACCCCGTTGGCGACCTGCTCCAAGATGGCCGATTGCGGGCCGTCGGCCACGTCGGGACTCACCTCCACGCCGCGGTTGATCGGCCCCGGGGCCAGGATCAAGATGTCCTGCTTGGCCTTGCCGAGCCGCCGGCGATCCATGGTATACAAAAGGGCGTATTCGCGGACCGAGGGGAACGGCCGGGTCGTCTGCCGCTCGAATTGGATCCGCAGCAGGTTGAGCACGTCGACCCGCGGCAGGATCTCGTCCAGGCTGTAGCAATACTCGACGCCCAGCTCTTCCCAGCGGCGCGAGACCAGCGTCGAGGGGCCGCAGACGATGACGTGCGCGCCGAGCTTCTTCAGGCCCCAGATATTGGAGCGGGCCGTGCGGCTGTGGGCGATGTCGCCCACCAGCGCCACCGTCAGCCCGGCGACGCGGCCCAGCCGCTGGCGGATGGTCATGATGTCCAGGAGGCCCTGGGTGGGGTGTTCGTGGGGGCCGTCGCCGGCGTTGACCACCGCGCATTGCAGGTTCTGGGCCAGGAGGTGCGGCGTGCCGGGCGTCTGGTGGCGGACCACCATCACGTCGATCCCCATAGCCTCGATGTTCTTGGCGGTGTCGATGAACGTCTCGCCCTTGGAAAGGCTGCTGGTCGAGGCGGCGAAATCCAGCGTGTCGGCCCCCAGCCGCCGGGCCGCCAGTCCGAAACTCGTCCGCGTCCGCGTCGAATTCTCGAAGAACAGGTTGACGCAGGTCTTGCCCGTCAAGAGCGGTATCTTCCGCTGCCCGCCGGCCACCGCCGCCCTGAAGCGGACGGCCGTGTCGAGGATCAGGGTGATCTCTGCGGCCGAGAGGTCTTCCAGTCCCAGCAGGTGGCGTCGCGTCCAGTCGCCGGGCACGGCGCCCAGATCGAGTGACGGTGTTTCCAGGGCCATCGGGGGGCCTCCTTATTCTGCGCCGGGAATTCCCGGCCTCCGATGATTTTAGAGGAAACTCGGCCCAGGGGGAAGTAGCCGGTTTGGCGGGCCGCGGCGGGGGATAATCGCGGGACGCTCGCGGCTGGCTCCCGAGGGGCCGTAGACGAATCGCTTGGGACTGCGGCTTGGACAGGCTGCGATTCTTAGGGGCGTTTACACCCCTTGCCGGCGCAGCCGGTATTCGACCCGGCGTTTACGCCGGGGGGCGTGGATGCCGACTCGACCCCTCGTTCCACAATTATCGGTGTCAGCCCCGTTTACGGGGCTCCTGCGTGCTCACGACTCGGCGTCCGCGACCCGCTCCAGTCGATCATGGACGCTGCCGTTGGCATGATGCTCCCGCTGGTTGCGGATGTACCGTTTGACCCATTCCAGATCACCCGTGCCAAACGTTACCACCCCATAGCCGGCCTGCCATTGCAGCACTTTACCGCCGGCGCCAAGCTGCTCGTTGACCTCGTGAGAAGACGCCCCTTTCAACTGGCCGATGAACTCAGAGAGCAGCAGAGTGGGCGGAAAACTCATCGCCACGTGGACGTGAGTCTCCGTGCCGCCGATCTCGTGGACGAATGCACCGGCCGAGTTGACGATCCTCTGTCGCACGCACTGATGGGCCAGTGCCTCCACCTTCGGGGATAGCAGCGGCAGACTTTGCTTGGTGTGCCAGGTCACGTGGAGGTTGATTTCACTGTAATAGCCCCGGCCCATAAAATGCTCCTGGCGGGCAGGAGGCCCGTGAACGGGCCTGACAGTAGTATGATGATAGTCCCGGAACGCAAGACGCTTCTCACCACGGCAACCTGGCGTAAACGCCAGGCCGAAAACCGCCTGCGGCGGGAATGCCCGTAAACGGGCATCCAATCTCTAGTTCTTCCCGCATTCGTTGCCACGCCAACCTGGTGTGAACGCCGGGCCGAATACCGCCTGCGGCGGGAATGCCCGTAAACGGGCATCGAACCCTGGCCCGTCACGTCGGTCGACTTGCGACTTACGGGCACTCGTTTTCGCGATTTTAGGAGGACGGTTCTCTGGGGTCAAGCAGCCGTTCTGCTATAATCAGCCCTATGGACGAAACATCGCCGACCATTGTCCTGCTGCTGGCCGCCGACGCGGAGACGGCCCGCCGCTGGGCCGCCGTCCTGGAAAGCCCGCAAACCGCCGTCTGGCAGCGACGCCCCGGGGCCAGCCAGGGCCGGCCGGAACGTCATCGTCACCGATCTGGCCGAAATCGAAAGCCGCCAGACGGGCGATCCGGCGGTGGTGCGGATCGGCAGCGACGGCCCCGCCGACGTGCGACTGTCGGCGGATTGCTCGGATCGCGAGCTGGCGCTGGCCTGTCAGCTCTTGGCGCAAATCGTGCGGCTCCGCCGCCGCGAGCGGCAAGCGGCGGAAATCCGCCGCGAACTCTCCGTGCAGGCCCTGAGCGACGCCCTGACCGGGCTGCCCAACCGCCGGGCCTGGGACCTGGCTTTGACGGAGCGCGCCGGCGCCGCGGCCGGCGGCGCCCGCCAGCTTTGCCTGGCCATCCTCGATCTGGACCACTTCAAACAAATCAACGACATCCACGGCCACCTGGCCGGCGACGAGGTGTTGCGGGCGACCGGCCAGGGCGTGTACGACAATCTGCGGCAGGACAACTTCGTCGCCCGGCTGGGCGGCGACGAGTTCGGCCTGTTACTCTGGGTGCCGGACAACGCGGTCGCCCTGGCCGTCATTGAACGGGTGCGGACCGCGCTGCCGGGGCACTACCAGCGTGCCGGCTTGCCTGGGCTGACGGCCAGTGCGGGCTACCGGCTTTCCGGCGGCGGCCAGACGGCGCCCCCCTGCCCTCCCCCGAATCGCTCTACCGGGCGGCCGATCTCTCGTTGCGCGCGGCGAAGCAGCAGGGGCGCGATCGCACGGTGGGGCCCTGCGCGGAGTAGGGACCAGGGACGAGGGAAGGTGTAGGGTGGGACGAGCCGAGCGAAGTCCCACCTTTTCCGCGGAAATCGCGGTGGGACTTCGTCCCACCCTACGCCAGCAGACTTTCCACAACAAAAACTAATTCACGTCCACGAACGGATCGCCGATCAGCATCTCCTGCCGGGTGCGGTCGCCGCTGCCGTGGGAACTGGCGGCTACGGCCCGCAGGCGGGCCAGATTGGCCGCGCCCAGGTAATCGCCGGCGTACAGGTGGGCCAGCAGCGGCGTGCCGAACTCGTCCTCGACGCGGTTGTGCGGCGTGCCCATGGCGGCGACGAACGCCGAGTGGCCGTAGACGACGCTGACCAGCACGTTTCTGTCCACGCTGGTGTTGGTGTCGACGAACGACCGGGAGCCGGGCTGTTTGAAGCCGCCGACCGAGCAGCCGCTCAACATGGCGATCAGCCCGCCGCCGGTCATGGCCTTCGTCTGCGCGGTGGTGAGCAGCGAGATTTCAGGGTTGGAATGGACGTTCCACCACACGATCCGCCGCCGCGATTGGCTCATGTGGCTGAGAAAGATCTTGGGGGACTGCCAGCCTTCGTCCATCCAAAAGACCTTCTTCGAGTTGGTGGCATAATCGAGAAACGCCTGCAGGGAAGGATATTTCTCCAGGTCCACGCGGATGTAGCCCTCGGGCTTGCCCTTGTAGGCGTCCTTGCCCTTCTCGTTGATCGAGTAGAACTCGATTTCCTTCGGTCCGACGGCGTCCCACACGGGCTTGGCCCTGGCCAGCAGGCTGACGTCGTTGGAGATCAGGTACATCCCCCGCCCATAGGTCGTGCTGCCGTCGTAGAAGGCGGCGGTTTTCTTGAAGAAGGGGGCCAGTTGTTCGGCCCAGTTCTTGTAGGTGTTCTTGGCGTCGTCCTGATAGCCGACGGGGAGGAAGGCCGCCCAGAACGCCGGGCCGGTGGCCGGGACGTGGGCCATCTGGTCGAAGTCGTGCTGCGGTATCTTGAATCCCTGCGGAGCGATCGGCGACGAGCCCGACGACGAGCCCGGCTGCAACTGCCGCGTCGCCTCCATCTCGATGTCTTCATAATACTTGGGCCAGAGCCGAGTCGAGAGGGTGTCGCCCCGGGGCGCGAAGAAGGAGGCGAGCTTCACGTTGCCGACGTAAAGAACGCCTTCCACCTTGGGACGGGCCGCGTGCCAACTCTGCCACGCCCGGCGAATCTCCGGCGGAGAGCAATCGTCCAGCCCGGCGATGGGCAGCACGGCGATCTCGAATTTTCGCCTGGCCTCGGCGGCCTTGACGTAGGCCGACAGCTCCGGGGCAATCAGCTCCTCGAGCCGGGTGTCGACCAGCACCAGCGCCCGGGCCTCCGTGGAAACGTGTCCCAAAGCCGAATCCAGCTTGAGCGGCTCCTGGCCGGCGCCGCTGCGGCAGAACATCAGGACGGCCAAAACGATCATCAATCTCCGCGCAACCATTGGCAACTCCTTCGATACCGTGATGGGCGACCCGGCGGTCGCGGTCAAAAATGCGCAATCGCAAACAACCGTTCTCCCTCGTGGGGGAGCCTGGCGGGGGGTGTGGTGGCAGCCGGGAGACAGCGCCCTCTCCTTCTTGCCCGGCCGCGCGGGTGAGCCTGGAACCGATCCAGAACCACACCGTTAACCATCCTACCAGCGCGCAACGGCCGTGTCCAGCGCCACGCAGATTTCCGGCCCGGCCGGCCTACGAACTGCTGACGCGCCAGCGGACGTTGAACAGCCAGAGCATCGTGCCCAGCAAGGCGGCATTCAGCAGGCCGTAGAAGGCGAAGAAGGCCGAGCTGGTATGCGTCCACCACGTGGTCACGGCGGCCGCCGCCTCGTGCCCCTGGCTGCCCACGGTCAGCGGCAGGCTGAAGGCCGCGGCGAGCGGGCTGGTGAAGGTGGAGTGCTGCACCGCGGCGTATATCTGGGCCGCCTCGGCGCTGCCGCTTTGGAAGAAAATATCGGCGAAGACCTTGGCGGCCACCGGAAGGGCGAACAACACCATGAGGATCAGGTAGGTGGTCATCATGCTCACCGAGGTCCTCCGCAGCACCACCGAACAGAACATGGCCACGGTCGTGGTCGTGAGGCTGCTCAGCGCGATGATGCCCAGGTAGTTGATCACGGTGAGGCTGTCTTGCCAATAGGTCCAGGGCGGCAGCAGCCAGGACAGCAGCAGCGGCCAGACCAGGAAGCTGGTCAGCACGCAGGAGATCCGCAGGCCGGAGTAGAGCTTGGCAGAGAGGATTTGCCACGGCGACACGGTGGTGCACAGCAACAATTCGAGGGTCTGGCGTTCGCGCTCGCTGGTCATGGCGCCGGCCGAGAAGACCGGGCCCACGAGCATGTTGAACAGCAGCACGTAGCAAGTGTACCAGGGGGCCAGCGGGGGGAGCATGTAGAGGCAGACCGCCATCAACGGCAGCGCCAGGAACATGCTCAACTGGATGACCAGCCGCAGCATGAGCGTGCCCTGCCCGAACAGCTCGCTCCGCATCTCCTTGTCGTAGACCGGATTGACGTGGTCGGCCATGAGGTCGACGCGTTTCGGGGGGGCGAACAGCAGGTCGGGAAACTGGTCGTTGCGGATCACCATGCCCATGGCCTTCCGCTGCTCCAGATCGGGATCGACCACCTCCTTGGCCTCGGCGCCGACGTCGGGGGGATGCAGCAGCCGGCGGCTGGTGGCGCCGAAGAGGACCACGCAAGCGACCAAGCAGGCCGGCGGAAAGATTCCGCCCACGATCACCAGCCGCGTCATGCCCTCGCAGGCCGAGTAGATGAGGATGAACACCAGCGCCAGGGGCAGGATCATCAGGTAGGAGACCACCAGGGCCGCGATCGTGCGGGTGAAATAGCTGCTGGCGCTGACGCAGATCATGCCGAACATGATGATCGAGGCCGCCATGGCCAGGTAGGTGACCAGCACTTCATAGAGCGAGACGCCGCCCAGCGGCAGGCAGAGCATGACGATCGGCAGCGAGGCGAACACCAGCACGCCCAGGTGGCAAAGGGCCGCCACCAGTTTGCCCAAAACGATGGCGCCGGGGCGCATGGGGCTGGCCAGCAGCATCTCGTAGGTGCGGCGTTCCTTTTCGCCGGTGATGGTGCCGGCCGCGAAGCTGGGGGCGATCAGGGCCATGAGCACGTACTGGCCGAGGAAGAAGAGGTTGACCAGGCGCTCGGCCTCCTTCGGCCTGGTGGTCAGATCGAGCCGGGGCTGGCTGGGCCAGGCCACGTAGACGACCAGCCCCAACATGCCGACGTAGGCCAGCAGGAGCACGAACGCCCGCACCATGCGGAGGTTCACCAGCAATTCGCGTTGCAGGACGGGATTTTCCAGGAGGTACATCAGGCCACCGCGCCTTTAGTAACCAACATGAAGACGTCTTCCAGCGTGGGCTCCTTCTCGGCGAAGGAAGTCAAACGCACGCCGGAGGCGATGAGCTTCTCCAAGAGGTCGGCCACCTGGCCGTCGTCGGCGGCCAACTCGGCGGTGACGTGCTCGTTCTCGATTTGCACGTCGCGGGTCTGCGGCATGCTGCGGACGATGGACAGCCCCGCCTCCTGGTTCTTGAGGAAGCGGATGCGGACGATGCGGTTGCGGCGGATGCGGTGATAGACTTCCTCGATGGGGCCCTGCATCAGCAGCTTGCCCCGCTCGATAATGCCGATGGACGTGCAGCAATCGGCCAGCTCGGTGAGAATGTGGCTGGAAATGAGGATCGTCTTGCCCATCTTGCGGAGTTCCTTCAAGAGCGCCTTGACCTCGATCCGCGCGGGGGTCCAGGCCGCTGGAAGGCTCGTCGAGGATGAGCACGGGCGGGTCGTGGACGAGGGTCTTGGCGAGGCAGAGCCGCTGTTTCATGCCCCGCGAGAGGCTGTTGACGAAGGCGTCCCGCTTGCCGCCCAGGTCCAACAGGTCGAGCACGTCGCCGATGACTTGTTTGCGGCGGCTGCGTGGAAGCTGGTAGGCGACCGCGAAGAAATCGAGAAATTCCCAGACTTTCATGCCGTCGTAGACGCCGAAATTGTCGGGCATGTAGCCGATGCTCCGCCGCACGGCCAGGGGCTGCTTGCTGACGCGGTGGCCGTTGACGACGCCGTCGCCGCCGCTGGCCTTCAGCAAGGTGGCCAGGAAGCGGATGGTGGTGCTCTTGCCGGCGCCGTTGGGGCCGATGAAACCGAACATTTCGCCCGGCGCGATTTTCAAGTTCAAGTCGTCGACGGCCAACAGATCGCCGTATCGCTTGGTGAAGTGGCAGAGTTCGATCATAGGCCGGCTTGTCGTGTTGCAGAGGGGGAAAGGACGTGGGAAAGAACAGCCTGGGGACTGTCCCAATTTTCGTTCGACGAAAATGGGACTGTCCCCTTCTGAGCCAGCGAAGGCGTTTTTTCCCAACTGCGGGCGGAGGATTGCTCGTCCTGGCCCGGCGAAGACCGCCGCCGCGGGGCCGGACCGTTCACGTCGGGCCGAGGCATCTCGTCCTGGCCGTTGTCCAAGTGCGCGATGACCAGGGCCGCGTGCCGCGACTGCGAAGCCAGCGGCGCAATCGCCAGCCCGGGAAGCTCGTCGTCCAGCCATGCCACCAGGCGAATCTGGCCGGGGCGCAGATCCTTGACTTCCTGGGCGATCGCGATCAGCCCGTGAAGGTCCAATTCACCGGGGACGGCGTTGCTGGCGGTCCGCGGCGAGCGGTCGCGATCGGCCTTCCACAGCTCGCCGCCGGCAGTGGCCGCCGATTCCAGTTGGAACTCGCCCACCGCGCTGGCGCCGGCGGGAATCGTGCCCAGCCAGGCGGTTTGCAGCCCGCCCGAGGCGGTCCGCTTCATCACGCCGGCGTCGCGGAGGGTGAACTGCGTCTGGTTGGCGATCTGGAAGGAGTCCCCCTCCTGCTTCGTGAGGACCAGGGGGTGGGCCAGGTCGATCCAATGCTCGCCGTGGACGAAGCCGATCGAGTTGGAGCCCACGGCGAAGCCGTCCACCTCCGCGTCGTTGCCGCGGCGATAGGTCACATTGCGGTAACTCTCGCCGAGCATCATGCGGAAGCTGCCCGGGTCGCTGGTGGTCGGAAAAGGCAGCAGCAGCGAGCCGGGGCTATCGAAGTGGAACTCGTAGCCGGTGGCCAGCGAGGCATACAGGGCCATGTAGCGGGTGACGTGTGCCCGGGGATAGTCGTTCTGCAGCTCGACCACGGCGACTTCGTTCTGCGCCCGCACGAAACCGATGTCGAGCTGTGCCATGTTGATGACCGTCGCGGTGCAGAGGACGGCGATCACCGGGGCGGCGGCCCAGGCCCATTCCACGCGGCCCAGCCAGCGGAAAAAGCACCAGTTCAACGGCACCAGCACCAACACGTACCCGACCAGGACCCAAACGACGAACATGCGGCCGGGGACCTTGATGCCGGCGGCCTCCTGGAGACTCTGCCGGGCGGCGTTGGCGACGGGGTTGAAGTCGTTCCAGGCGGCCACGCCCGGCCCGGTCGGCGCATCCAAGTCCTCGCCCTCTTCCAGATCCGGCGGATCGTCGCCCCCGGGGAAGGGAACGCGCGTCCCAGGCTGATAATATTGGACGCCTCCCAACGGATCGCCGGCCGACCGCCCGGCACGATGTTTGGCCCACGCGACTCCCGCGTCGCGGGCGAAGAAACGCAGGCGGCTGTTGAGCGTGGGGTCGCAGGGATCGGGATGGGCGCGGGAGTCGGCCCAACAGATGTCGGGGCCGTCAATACGCTCGGCAAAGGAACGTGGGGGACGCCGCAACAGGCAGCCATTGAGCACGCCGTCCCATCCCGGCCAGGAGATCAACTCCGGGACGTACATGGGAAAGGCCGAGACGACGATCCGTCCCCGGCCGACCGCTCGCTCGGCCAGCAGGTCGCCCGTGTCGGGAAGGAACTGCGCCCGGGGGTCTAATTGCAGGCGGATGCCGACCCAAGGCTTCACGGGGTCCAGCCCGCGGCCACCGAGGCCCGACCACTGCCTGCTCAACTCGGCGAGATCCGAGGTCTGCAAATTCCGCTCGCCGGCCGAAGTGGCGGGCAAATAGGGCGCCAGGAAGCTGCCGCGCAGGCCGTCGAGCGTCTCGGGGCCGCTGAGGATCAGTTGCCCGCCCCAATGCAGCCAATCGAGCATGGCCTGCCGCTGATCGGCGTCCAACAGCGTCGCATCGGCGTCGTCCCAGAGCACGTAAGCGATGCTCGTCCACAGAGAGGCGTAGGAAGGCAGCGGCGGCTGGCGCCCCGGCGGCGCCAAGGTGACGCGATAGTGGGCCGCGGGGGCCGAGATGGCAATCGAGTCGTGCCGCGGCCGGATCGAATCCAGCCCGCTCAAATACGTGTAGCGCACCGGCCGCCGCGCCAAGACCACGAAATGATATTGGTAGGACGGCATCAGCGCCAGCGGCAGGCCGCTTTCGATCAGCCGCCGCCCGCGCAGTTGATAGGTCATGCTCACGTGCCCGCGACCGGGCGGCACCAGCAACAGCGATTCCAGCGTCTTCGCCTGGCCCTTGGCCAGCAGCACCTGGCGAGTGGTCTTGACCGTGTAGGGGGTGGCCGGCAGAGACACGGGTCCCTCGGCGTTTTGCCGGCGGTCGGCCAGACTGATTTCCCAGTCGCCCGCGAAATCGAAGTTGTTCATCTTGGCGTCGGCCAGGACGACGCTGGTCCAATGCCCGGGCTTCAGGTAGTTGCTGATGCCGACCTGCTCGCTCTCGATGGTGCTATAGCGGCCGCAGGGCCAGCAGATCGGCCCCTTGCACTCGAAATCCTCCTTGGGCTTTTCCCGCTCCTTTTTGACCCGCTCCTCTTCCGCCCGTTTCTCCGCCGCCGCCTTCTCCTCGGCCGTTTCCTGCCGGCATCCCCGGCAGCCGCCCAGCGCCAAGAGCAGCAAGACCGCGGCCACCAACGGGCGGCGATATGAGAGGAAGTGTTTCGAGCTTGCCAAGCGTGCCGTCACCGGAATACCTCTCCTCAGATGAGCCTATTATGAGTTTAATCGCTTTCGGCCCTGGCGGAAAGGTGGGACGAGAACGGATCGAGGATTGGGCCGAAAGCAGGAAGGGAGAGCTGGGGGGGGCGCGTGCCGAGTTTCGGTTTCAGCGTTTTGCGGTGGGGGGGTTGCGGCAAGCGGCCCTGGCAGTGTGCTGCCGCGCCGGGTGCCACTGGCTACGCCAGTGCTTTGGCTTGGACTACTCATCGCTGGGTGCCACTGCTGGCTTGTCCAGCAGTGCCATAGGCCGCGATACTTCAGCACTGCTGGGCAAGCCGGGCACCGGGCGGAGCCTGGTCATGGCACCCGCGCGACCAGTTCCACAGAGCACTGGCAAAGCCAGTGGCACACTTGCGCGGAAGTTGCGGCTTCAGGCGAGCTTGGATCGCCGGGTGCCACTGGCTACGCCAGTGCTTTGGCTTGGACTATTCATCGCGTGCCATCCGCGACGGGGCGAAGAATAATCCAGGTTAGGCGACCAGTTCCACAGAGCACTGGCAAAGCCAGTGGCACACTCGCGGGACGGCTACACCAGTTCCGGGGCCGCGGCAGCGTCCAGGGCCTCGACAAACGTCCGCACGTCGCAGCCGTCGACGGCCACAATGGACAAGTCGCCATACAAGGCGAGGTCGATCTCTTCCAGCGAGGGATGGGCGAACCGGCTGCCGTCGGCCGCGCCCAGGCATTGCACTTTCGGCCGCAGCGGAAAGTCGGCGTTGAAATCGACCACCGCCGCCTCCACGCCGTTGGACAGCGTGACGGTCTGACCGATGGGAAACGGCGGGACCGTCCGGTAGAAGGCCTCTTCCACCATCGGATCGAAGAACCCGCGGCAGCGGGTCCGCATCTCGTGCAGCACCTGGACCGGCGGCTTGGCCGCCGAGTAGCAGCGGGCGGTGGTGGCGGCGTCGTAAACGTCGACGATGGTGGCGATGCGGGAGAAGACGGGAATCTGCTTGCCGGCCAGCGGCGGCAGCGTCTCGCCGCTGGCGTGGTCCACCCGGGCGGGATAGCCGGCGCCGTTGAAGCGCTGATGATGGTTCAACACGATCTGGGCGGCCGAGGCCGGCACGCTCCCCTTGACCATCTCGTAGCCGAGCGTGGTGTGCTTCTGCATCTCGGCCATCTCTTCGGTCGTCAGCCGCCCCGGCTTGTGCAGGATCGCCGCGGGCACGCGCATTTTGCCGATGTCGTGCAGCAGGCATCCCAGGCCCAGCAAGTGCAGCTCCTTGGCCTGCTGCGCCGATTTGTGCCGGCGCTCGTCGATCAGGTAGCGCTCCAGTTTCATCCCCAGCAGCAAGGACAAGTAGCAAACGTTGGTGGAGTGCGACATCAGGTAGTTGTCGAAGGCGTCGAGCTTCTCGAGGAGGATGTTGCTGCCGGCGCTGGCCTTGAGAAAATTGAAGAGGTCGAGAATGGAGGACTGGAAATGGACCAGGTCGATCTCGGCCGTGGTGTCGCGGAGGATGGCCTCGAAGTTCTGCCGCACGTGGACGTAGACTTCGCGCTGCCGCTCGGCCAGCCCCTCGTCGATGACCTCCTCGAGAAATTCCAGCTCCCGGTGCCGGATCCAAACCTCCAGGATGCCCAGTTGCTGCAGGCGCGGCACCAGGTCCATGGGGATTTCCACGTCCCGCTGCAGCAAGTAGCGGAAGGGATCGTTGGGCAACGGCACCGGCCTCGCCAAGATCATGCCGGGCCGAATCTTGTGTACGGGGACTCGTAACATCGTCCGACGACCGCCGGAGTGGACGAAACAGAACACGACCTAACCAAAGGTAGCTTACTTTTCCGCGGCGGACAAACGGCGGTTTATGCGGACGGTAGCGGTCGTGGCGGCTCTTAGAACGTGATTTGAAATGGCAAGCGACAGGTCCCCTCTCCCTCCGGGAGAGGGTTAGGGTGAGGGCAGCAAGGTCGAGAAACGTCGGCTTAGCCGGGCCATAGCGACAATCACCCTCACCCCCGTCCCCTCTCCCAAAGGGAGAGGGGAGAATTTCAAAACACCTTCTTACGCCGGCTGCAGGATCTGCAGAACCAGGCCCACGCGCATGGATTCCGTGTCCGCGAAGAACTTCTGCATGTGGGGCGTCGCCAGGTGGGCTGCCAGCGCGGCCGGGCTCTGCCACTTCTCCACCACGGTCACGGTGTTCGGGCGGAGCGGCTCCTGGCCGGGAATGCCCAGGGCCGCGTCGATCATCGGGCCGTATTCCAGGCAGCCGGCCTCGGCCAGCACGGTGGGCACGAGCTTGCGAAAGACGGTCAAAAACTCTTCCCGTCGGCCTGCGGCCACTTCAATCGCTGCGATGACGCGGATCATGGCAAGGGGCTCCTTGAAAACGATGGGGAGATGTTGAGATCGCGGTTCAATTTAACACGTTGTTGCGGCCACCGGTAGCGGGAGCCGCGATGGCGACACTTCCCCCTCGCGCTGGGTATGCTGCTCGCCGTGGGATCGCCGCCGCCGGTTTTCTAGTGCCCTGCCCTCTCGGGGCGACGACGTGCCGGGTATAATAAGAGGGAGAAAATCGGCCACTCCTTCGGAGTGAATCGCGCGAACCAAGCCAGTGAGGCTGACATGCCCGAGGTCTTTCGCCTGGAAGGCTATGTTTTCTTCTTCTATGCCAATGAGGGGAATGAACCGCTTCACGTCCATGTGCGGAGGGCCGGCGGCTTTGCCAAGTTCTGGATCGAGCCCGTCCTGCTCGATCATTCCCAGGGCATGAAAACCAAGGAGCTGGCCCGGGCCGAGGAACTGATTGGTCAGAATATCGAGGTGATCCGGAGGAAATGGAATGAAGTATTCAATCCTTGAACTTGACACCTGTGCAGTCGCGGCGTCTGCGGAAAACGGCGTGGTTTGCGTGCGGCTCAAGGACGGCCGTGAGATCCGTTTTCCAGCATCAAAGAACCGCCGTTTGCGCGACGCCACCCCGGAGCAATTGGGCCGAATCGAGATCATCTGCAACGGCACCGGCCTGCACTGGCCCGACCTGGATGAAGACTTGTCGGTCTTGGGGATTCTTGAGGGCCGATTGGGGCTGCTCTGAGGCGCAGGTCAGTCGCACGCAGCGCGGCCCTCTTGCCCTTCTTACGGCGATTCAATCCCCAGGTCCCGGCATATTTTCCGAATCAGGAAATCGCTGATCTCGCTATGCCGTGGCACCGCCGAACGGCGGTTGTTCGTCGGGTTGGCCCACCAGGAATGCTTGGCGCCCTCCCGCGCGAGGAGGCAGCCTCGGGCGCTCAAGTGGGCGATGAGGTCGCGTCGCTTCACACGAGGATGCTTTCTTCTTGAAAGTCGCCCTGGACCGCGCCCAACGCATCGGCGCGATTCATTTCGATTGCCTCCCGCAAGGCCGAGCGCAAGTTATCGAGAAGCTCTTCGCGGGTAGCGCCCTGCGAGTTCACGCCCGGGATCTCTTCGATCCATCCAATCCACCATGGGCCGTCGCGCTGAATCGCGGCAGTGAAAGGGCCAGCCATCATCGCATCCTCCGAAAGAACCCATTGTCCTCTGGTCCAGTCTACGCCGTGCGAGCAAGTGAGTCAATACGTGGCCGATTCGGTTATGGCCCTTGGAGACGGATCCACAACGAACCGCCGCGATGAACGCGACGCCCCGCTTCTTAGGACGCCGGCCCTTGGGCCAATTCGATCGCCTTCAACAGCCCGCGGGCCTTGTTGAGCGTCTCCTGCCACTCGCACTCCGGCACGCTGTCGGCCACCAGGCCGGCGCCGGCCTGCACGTACGCCTTCTCGCCCTGCACGACCACCGTCCGCAAGGCGATGCAGGTGTCCATGTTGCCGTTGAAGTCGACGTAGCCGACGGCGCCGGCATAGGGACCGCGGCGATGCGGCTCCAATTCGTCGATGATTTCCATGGCGCGGACCTTCGGGGCACCGGACACGGTGCCGGCGGGCAGGCAGGCCTGCAAGGCGTCGAAGGCCCCCTTGCCCGCCGCTAACTCGCCGCTAACGTTCGAGGTGATGTGCATGACGTGGCTGTAACGCTCGATGGTCATGACGTCGTCGACGCGGACCGAGCGGTAGCGGCAGACGCGGCCCACGTCGTTGCGGCCCAGATCGACCAGCATGACGTGCTCGGCCCGCTCCTTGGGATCGGCCAGCAACTCTTCGGCCAGGCGGAGGTCTTCCTCCTCGGTGGCGCCGCGGCGCCGCGTGCCGGCCAAGGGACGGACCGTAACCTGCCCGTCGATCACGCGGACCATCACTTCCGGCGAGCTGCCCACCAGCGTCACGCTCGGCGTCCGCACGTAGAACATGAACGGGCTGGGATTGACCACCCGCAAGGTGCGATAGATCTCGAACGGGTGCGCTGTCAGCGGCACCTCCAAGCGCTGGCTGAGGACGACCTGGAAGATGTCGCCGGCGCGGATGTACTCCACGCATTTCCGCACCGCCTGCTCGAATTGCGGCTGGGTGAAATTCGACGTATAGTCCAGCCGCAGTTCGCCGCCGGGGCGAATGTCCCGCAACTCGACGCCGGCGGGCCCCCGGGCAAGCTGCTCGACCAGCCGGTCGACGCGCCGCCGGGCATCGTCGTAGGCCGCGGCCGCCGTGACTCCGGGCTGGTCCAGCCGCGCCATCGCCACCACGATGATCATCTTCGACACGTGGTCGAATACCACCATCTGGTCGTAGAAGGCGAAGGCCATGTCGGGCACGTGGCGGTCGTCGGGCGGGGCCTTGGGCAGCCGCTCAAAGTAGCGGACCGTGTCGTAGCCGGCGTAGCCGACGGCGCCGCTGCAAAAGTGCGGCAGCTCGGCAAGCCGGACCGCCCGGATCGCCTCCACCCGCCGCCGCAACTCGTCCAGCGGATTGTCGCACTCGAACTGCCGCGTCACCAAGGTCGGCGCGCCCGAGGCGGAAACGCCGCTGTGGGCGTTGGTGGTGACGCGCGGGCCGTAGGCCTCGATCTCGAAGAAGGGCTCGGTGGCCAGGAAGCTGTAGCGACCGACCTTCTCGCCTCCCACCACGCTCTCGAACAGGCAGGCGCAGCGGCCGGCGTCGATCTTGTGGAAGGCGCTGACCGGAGTGAGCGAGTCGCTGGTGAGCCGCCGAAAAACCGGCACCAACCGGCCCCCTTGGGCCAATTCCGCGAAGGTCGGGAAGTCCGGATAGTGCGGGGAAGTAGGGGTCGCCGTCATCGCAGGACCTTGCCGGGCTGCTCGTTGGCGCGGCACTCCGCCAGCCGTGGCACGCGGGAAGGAGTAGCCGCAAATGGGAACCACCGCAATAGCTTACCACCACCGGCGCCCAGTGGCAACGACCGCTTTCGGCCGCTGGGCCGGCCAAAACGGCCCTCCAGTGGCCTGGCGGGGTGCGGCCGGCCTCCCGGTTGACTCCTATTTGCGGCTGCGTTACAATCCCTTTGGAGCAAGAGACCATACGGGGCCCAGGGAGCCGCGGCAGCATGAAATGTCAGCAATGTGAGAAGGCGGCGACGTTCCACATCACGGAGCTTACCGGCGGCAAACCGCAAGAGTTGCACCTCTGCGAGGACCACGCGCGGCAGTATCTCACCTCGTCGGCCAGCGAGCCAGCCAGCGTCGGCAGCATGGCGGCGGCCCTGGCCCAGCAGATGGCCCAGCAAATGGCCGTCGGCCAGACCGCCGAGGAATTGGCGCAGGTGGACCAACAGGCCTGCCCGGTCTGCGGGATGACGTTTTTCGAGTTTCGCAGCCACGGCCGCTTGGGCTGCCCGCACGACTACGTGGCCTTCAAGGCGCAGTTGGAGCCGCTGATCTTGAATATTCACGGTGAAGGCGAGCACGTGGGGAAGCGTCCGCGGCAGACGCCGGCCGACAGCCAGCGCCGCACCCAGTTGATCAAGCTCCGGCGGGAGATGAAAGAAGCCATCGAGGGCGAGAAGTATGAACGCGCCTCGGAACTCCGCGACGAGATCCGGCGCATCGAAACCGAGCGGTCCTCTTGAGCGGGGCAGTTGCCGTGGAACTCAACGACCTTACCCAGACCAGCGGTGAATGGCTGCGGGGCAACGGGCCTGAGGCCGACATCGTCATCAGCAGCCGCATTCGCCTGGCCCGCAACCTCGCCGACTTCCCCTTCATCAGCCGCGCCACGCCGCAAGACCGCGCCAAATCGAGCGCCTCATGCGGGAGTGCATTTTCAGCGTCAACACCTCCGGCGACTTGCTCTATGTCGCCGTCGACGAGTTGGAAGGCGTCGATCGGCAGATGCTCGTCGAGCGGCACTTGATTAGCCGCGAGCACGCCGAGAGCCAGGGCACCCGCGCCGTGGCCATCGACCGCACCGAGAAGTTCAGCCTCATGGTCAACGAGGAGGACCACCTTCGCATGCAAGTCATGCAGAGCGGCCTGAACCTGCAAAGCGTTTGGGAACAGATCAACCGCTTCGACACCCTCATCGAGGAGAAGGTGACCTATGCCTTCCACGACCAACTGGGCTACCTGACCGCCTGCCCGACCAACGTCGGCACCGGCATGAGGGTCAGCGTGATGCTCCACCTGCCCGCCCTGGTCATTACCCGGCAGATCGAGAAGGTCTTCCGCAGCCTGCAAAAGATCAGCCTGGCGGTCCGCGGCCTTTACGGCGAGGGCTCGCAGGCGATGGGCGATTTCTACCAGATCAGCAACCAGATCACCCTGGGGCGAACCGAAGAGGACCTCATCCAGCAGGTCGGCGACATCGTGCCGGTGATCATCGACTACGAGCGGCAGGCCCGCCAGTTCCTCATCAAGGAAAGCCAGGAGAATCTGCACGACCGCGTCAGCCGCGCCTACGGCATCCTGCGGACCGCGCAGACCATCAGCTCGGAAGAGACCATGCACCTGCTCTCCAGCGTGCGGATGGGGGTCAACCTGGGCTTGATCCAGGACCTCAAGATCCCCGACATCAACGAGTTGTTCATCCACACGCAGCCCGCCCATTTGCAGAAGATGAGCGGCAGCGAGCTGGGCACCGCCGACCGCAACATCGAGCGCGCCCGCTACCTCCGCCATTACCTCAACAAGGGCAACGGCGCACAATCGGCGGAAAAGAACTGAGCCTGTCCGCGAGCCCCGAGCGTCAGCCTCCGGGTAACGTCGCCCCGCCGCTTGGCGTTTGCTGGCCGGTTGCCGCCGCCACGTTATCCGGAGGCTGACGCCTCCGGCTCGTTACCCCCCCTCCAGCTTCCGCCGCACGGCGACGACCACGTTGGGCGACAAGAAACGGCCCAACTCCTCGTCGCCGGCCACCGAGGCAATCTGCTTGATCAGCGAACTGGAGACGTGCGCCAACTCCCCGTCGGCAATCATAAACAGCGTTTCCACCTCGGGGGCCATCCGCCGATTGGCCATCATCATGGTCAGCTCCGCCGGAATGTCGGTAATCGGACGCACGCCGCGGACCATGACGCAAGCGCCGCACTCCCGGACGAACTCGACGGCCAGGCCGGAAAAAATGCGGATCGACAGGTTCTTCGAGTGGCCGGTCGCCCCGCGGATCAGATCGACCCGCTCCTCCGGCGCGAACATCGTCTCCTTCTCGAGGTTGACGCCGACGCCCACGATAAGACGGTCGAACAGGCGGCTGGCCCGCTCCATGACGTTGAGGTGGCCGAGCGTGACCGGGTCGAAGGAGCCCGGGTAGACGGCGATGCGGGGCGAGAGCTTAGTCATGGGGCGGGGTCCTCGCTCAGGGCTTCGATAAGGCGGTCGACGTCGCCGGCGTCGTTGTAGGCATGGGGGCTGATCCGCAACCGGCCGGCGCGGCAACTGAGCACGATGCCGCGGCCGAGGCAATGGCGGCGGACGGCCGCCGGGTCGCGGCCCGGCAGCGCGAAGGCGACGATGCCGCTCTGGCGCGGCCCCGAGCGGTCGCTGTGGATCTCGGCGCCGAGGGCCGCCAACCGCTGGCAGGCCAGCGTGGTGACGTCCAAAATGCGCCCGCGCGATGGCCTCCGTGCCGAACTGCCCGAGCAGTTCCAGGCTGGCGCCCAGGCCCAGCAGGCCGGGCACGTTGGCCGTGCCGCCTTCGTAGCGGGCCGCCGTGTCCTTCAGCGTCAACTCGATGCGGCTGAAGTCGTGGCAATGGACCACGCTGTTCCAGCCGAGTCCCAGCGGGCGGAGCCGGTCGAGGTGCTCGCGGCGGAGGTAGAAGATGCCGGCCCCCTCCGGCCCCAACAGCCACTTGTGCCCGTCGGCCGCCAGAAAATCGACCGGCGTTTCCGCCACGTTCAAGGGAAACACCCCCAGGGCCTGTATGGCGTCCACAAACAGCAAGGCCCCCCGGCGGTGGACCATGTTGGCCAGTTGGTCCAGGTCCTGGCGCCAGCCGTTGGAATAGGCCACCCAACTGACGCTGACGATGCGGGTGCGGCGGTCGCAGGCGGCGGCCAGGCGGTCCAGCAGTCCTGGTCCGTCGTCGCCTCTCACGCGGCGAACCTCGACGCCGCGGGCGGCCAGGTGCAGCCAGGGATATTGGTTGGAGGGGAATTCGTTGTCGGGCAAAACGACGTTGTTGCCCGGCTCCCAGGCGAAGCCCTCGGCCACCAGGTTGATGCCGGCCGTGGTGTTGGGGACCAGGGCAATCTCTTCCGGGGCCGCCCCGATCAGGGCGGCCGCCCCGCTGCGGAGTTGATCGATCTGCTTCATCCAGCCGGAATAGAAGGCCGTGCCGTTGCTGGTGGCGTCTTCGGCCCAGCGGCGGATGGCCTCGGAGGCCGGGCCGCTCAGCGGCGCCACGGCCGCATGGTCGAAATAGGCCCAGCGGGCGGCCACCGGCATCTGGCGACGGAACTGGCCCCAATCGGTCGTCCCGCACGGGGGACTCTCGCTTGGCGTGGTCAAAGGGCGATTCCTCCCTACGTTCGGCGGTAACGGTTCACCGGGCGGCCGGCACCCAGCGGGTACCCGGGTCCATTTTTCGGCCAACCGACGTGATTTCCACAGGCGACGTGGGCCGAAAACATGGACCTGTCCCCTTCCTCCCCGCCCGGTGAACGGTTACGTTCGACCGGGGACAGTGGCAGCCCGGCCGCCGTATGATTATACTAACGCAAAGACGTGGCAGCGGGGGTCCCGTCCGATTATACTAACGCAAGGACGTGAGAATGACCAGAAGCGAGAGGAGCCAGCGGCGTGAATAAAGTGCTGTGCATCATTGGAATTGTCGTCGCTGTCCTCCTCCTCCTGGTTTTTGGCGTCGATGCCTCGGTTGGAGATCGGATCGGCTTTCCCTTCAACGGGGCCAGCCTGGGGATGGACATCAGTATGATCGTTTGTGCTTTGGTCCTGGGCTATATCAGTTGGGCCACCCTGCGGCAACAGGTATAACCCGTTGTGGTGGTGTGATACCGGACAGCGTTTCTTGCGGGAGGCAGCCCCTTGGCCGGGCGATTCCGGCGTGCGGCACCCCGGGGCTTTCGGGGCCGGTCGCGGGGGTTCCTGACGGCGGCGTGGGCGTTGTTGTACTTGGCCGCGGGCGTTACAATGGCAAGTAGTGATTGATCGAACCGATGACGGCCCTGAGGCCAGAGGGTGCACTGACGCCACCCCATCCGCCGGTCCGACTTGCCCCCCTTGTCTGACGTAACTATGGCATCCAAAGACGATTCCGACCAGAACGAAGAACAACCGCTGGAGAAGCCGGAAAAACCGGAAAAGGCGGTCCCGCGCTGGCCCCCTTCCCCAAACGGGAAGAAACGTCTGCAAAAGGCCTTCGAGATCGCCAGCCAAAAGTCGGAACAGGAGAGCTACGACTACGCCACGGAACTGCTCAGCCAGTGCGTGTGGGGAGACCCGGGAAACAAGGCCTACGTGCAGAGCTTTCTCGGCAATCTGCAAAAGAAATACGCCAACAACCGCAAGGGCAGTTCCTTCGGCCAGTTCAAGGAACTCGGCTCCCGCAGCGCTATGAAGAAGGCCCTGGCCCAAAAGGACTGGACCGAGGTCGTCAGGAACGCCTTGCCGGTCCTGAAGGTCAATCCCTGGGACGTGCCGACCCTGATGGCCATGGCCAAGGCGTCGGAAAACCTGGCGGCCATGATACCGGGCGAATTCCTGGATTGTCAGTTGTTCTACTTGAAGACCGCCCTGGAGGCCAACCCCAAGGACGTTGAGGTGAACCGCGCCTGCGGCATGGCCCTGGGAAAGCGGGGCCAGTTCGACAATGCCATCGCCTGCTGGCACCGCGTCGAGCAGGCCCGGCCCAACGACGACGAGCCCAAGCGGGCCATCGCCTCGCTGGCCGTCGAGAAGACCCTCAAATTGGATGACACCGATCCCCGCAAGATCTCCGCCAGGGGCAGGGGCGAATCTTCGGCCCAGCACGCGGGTGGGGAGGAACTGACGCCCGTCGAGCGCCTGCGGCGCCGGATCGCCAGGACTCCCGACGACATCCCCGCCTACTACGAATTGGCCACGATTTTCTTCAACGAAGACAAGTACGTCGAGGCGGAAGAGGTAATGCTCAAGGCCTACGAGGCCTCGGGGCACGATGCCGACGTCCGCGACAAGTGGGATGACGCCCGCGTCCGCCGCATGCGCCACAACTTCGTGCAGGCCGAGGCGAAGGCCAAGAAGACCGGCAGCGACGAGGCCAAGGCCGCAGCCAAGCTGTGCAACCGGCAACTCAACGAGCTGCTCCTGGAGATCTATCAGGGGCGGATCGAGCGCTTTCCCGCCAACCTGGCTTTCCGCTTCGAACTCGGCCAGCAGTACAAGGTCCTGGGGCAAATCGGCGAGGCAATCAAGGAGTTCCAGAACGCCCGCAATGACGCCCGGCGCAAGGGGGTCTGCCTCTTGCAACTGGGCGAATGTTTCCAGGCCATCAAGCAGTATCGCCTGGCCATGGATCACTACGAATCGGCGATCGAGGAGATTCCGGACCGCGATGCCGACAGCAAGAAGGCCGCCCTCTACAAGGCCGGCAAGCTGGCGCTGGGTCTGAACGACCTGGCCAAGGCCGAGAAGCACCTCGGCGTTGTGGCCAGCATGGATTTCTCCTACCGCGACGTCTCGGTGCTGCTGGACAAGATTGCCCAGCGACGCGACAAGGAGGCGGAGGAGGAGGAGAAGCAGAAGAAGGAGGAGAAGGAGGAGAAGCAGAATCGCAAGGACGCGCAGCGCAAGGAGGAGAATAAGGAGGCCGACGAGACCGAGACTTCGTGATCGGCCGCGGCCGGCGCCGAGCGTAGCTGGACTTTTGCCGATTTCTCCCCTCTCCGGGCACCGACCGAAGGTTGGTCGGGAGAGGGGCCGGGGGTGAGGGCGTCGCAGAAGCGTACAAGCCAATGTAAGGCACTTTTTGCTCCAAAGCCCTCACCCTAACCCTCTCCCGGAGGGAGAGGGGACATTGAATCCGGAATTTCAAAAGTGCAACCTTAAGAAAAACTTTACAACCCCTCTCTAATTTAGCGAGACTCATGCCCAATATTCAAAGTGCGAAGAAGCGACTGAAACAGAGCCTCATCCAACGGGAACGGAATCGCTCCGCCAAGCGATCGATCAACACCGAGCGTCACAAGGTGCTGGCCGCGCTGGCGGCCGGCAATGTCGCGCTGGCCGAGAGCGAGTTCAAGGTGGCGGCAAAGAAGCTGGATCGCGCGGCGGCGCGCAAGGTGCTGCATCGCAATGCGGCCGCGCGGACGAAATCGCGTCTGTCGGCCCGCATCAAGGCGGTGAAGAAGGCCCCGGCGAAGTAGCGGTAGCCCCGGTTGATGCCGATGTGTGCCACTGGCTCCGCCAGTGCTGCTTCGAGGCAAACACTGGCAAAGCCAGTGGCACCCGGCGGTAGCCCCGGTTGATGCCGATGTGTGCCACTGGCTCCGCCAGTGCTGCTTCGAGGCAAACACTGGCAAAGCCAGTGGCACCCGGCGTAAGGCGCGGGGATATCGTCGTGGCACCACCAGCCAAGCGAAGGGGCCACGTTATCCCCGCGCCTTACGCCCGGGGCTCGGGGGGGGCCGGGCGCGACGGCCCGCGATCACGCGACTCCATTCAGCAGCCGAATTCCACGTCGCGGGCGTCGAAAACCGGCCCCTCCACGCAGGTCCGCCGGTAATCCCACTGCCCGCCGCCGTCGCGCACCTTCGCCACGCAACTGAAGCAGATGCCCAGCCCGCAGGCCATGGGCGTCTCCAGCGAAACCTGGCACGGCAGCCCCAATTGCCCGGCCAGTTTCGCCGTCGCCGCCAGCATCCCCTCCGGACCGCAAGCGACCAGCCGGCAGGGAAACTCGGACTCTTGGACCAGCGGGCCGATCAGGTCGGTCACCAGGCCCCGCCGCCCCGCCGAGCCGTCGTCGGTGCTGAGGCGGACGTCCACGCCCGCGCGGCGAAAATCCTCGACGCAGGCCAGGTACTCCGCGCTGCGGCAACCGTAGCAGAGCGTCACTTTCCGGGCCGCGGGGACCTGCCGGGGCGGCTCGCCGTAGCGCTCCCGGCCGAGGTGCTCCTTGGCCAGGGCGAGGAAGGGCGTCTGCCCGATGCCGCCGGCCACCATGACCAAGTGTTGGCCGGGGGTGGGCGGAAAGCCGTTGCCCAACGGGCCCCACACTTCCAGCGGCGTGCCCGTTTGCACCCCGGCCAGCCGCCGCGTCATCTTGCCCACCGCCTGGTAGACGATGTCCATGGCCGCCGCCCGGCCCGCCGCATCCCGCACCACGTCATAAAGCGCCAGCGGGCGGCCCAAGAGCGGATCGTTGCAGCCGGCCAGCCGCATCATGATGAACTGACCGGGGACGATTTGCCGGGCGATCGGCGGGCACTCGAAGCGGATGCGATACGTGTCCCGCGCCAGGGGCACGTTTTCCACGACCAGCACCCGCTGTTGCCCCGCGCGATCGGCATACACCAGGCCAGCGTGCTCGTTGGTCATCCCTTGGGGTCCGTGGGGTGCGAGGCGAGGCGGAGGGAAGCGACTTCTCGATGGGTCAAGGGGCGGACGGCCCCGGGGGGAGTTTGCCCAGTTTCACCGGCCCGATGGCCACCCGCACCAGGCGGAGCACCTTGTGCCCCATCTTGGCCAAGAGGCGGCGGATCTCCCGGTTCTGCCCCTCGGTGAGCACCATCTCCAGCAGCGTGCTGTTCTTGTGATGCGAGCGGATCACCGCGCGTTCGGCCCGGGCGAGCCCTTCGGCCAGGTAGACGCCGCGGCAAATCTTGGCCAGTTCCTCCGGCTGCGGCTTGCCGGCGACCTGGACCACGTACGTCTTGGGCACTTCGTAGCGCGGATGGGTGAGGCGATTGGCAAATTCGCCGTCGTTGGTGACCAGGATTAGCCCCTCGCTGTTCAGGTCGAGCCGGCCCACGGGAAACAAGCGGCGCCGCGCGACGGCACCAGGTCGATGACCCGCGGACGCCCCGCCGGGTCCGCGTTGGTCGAGACCACGCCGGTGGGCTTGTTGACGGCATAGTAGACGGCCCGGGAGGCGGTCAGGGTCTCGCCGTCGAGGCGGATTTCCTGGCTGGCCGGATCGACCCGGGTGCCCAGCTCCGTCACCACGCGGCGATCGACCTCGACGCGTCCGCTGGTGATCAGTTCTTCGCACTGGCGGCGGCTGCCCACGCCGGCGCCGGCCAGGACTTTTTGCAGCCGTTGGGCCCCGGGCTGCGGGGGGCTTGGCGCGGGGCCCTGCGGCGGGCGCCGTTTGGCCGGCGGCCGTGCGCGGCCGCGGAAACGTGGCCCTCGCCCCTGGCCGGGCCGCGCCGCTGCGCCCCGACCGGATCGTCTTCCAGGCGAATCGTGTGGCATGAAACCATCATAGCCCAAACCGGCCCGCTTCGACAGGCGGCCGGCTGCTAGATGGAGTAGTTCGGTCGGATGGCGCAGGTGGCCCCGATAGCTTCGCCCCGATAGCTTCGCTATCGGGGTGCCGCAGGCACAAGAGGCTTTTGCGGATTTTGGTGGGGCTCGCGGGTGGCCCCGATAGCTTCGCTATCGGGGTGCCGCAGGCACAAGAGGCTTTTGCGGATTTTGGTGGGGCTCGCTGCGCTCGACCCACCCTACAGACGCTCCGGCGGGGGACGTGATGGTTAGTATCCCGGGGCGTCGGGAATCCGCGTCTGGCCACGCAAGACCTCGGCCTGCGGGTTCTCAAAACCCGGCGGACGAGTCCCGGTCATCATCGATCCGGAGTCCGAGTCCGTCACCGGATAGGGGTCGAATCGCTGCGCCCGCCACTGCTGGTAATTTTCGCTGCCGGGATTGAGAACAGTGGGCGGGGCAAGGCAACCGGACAAGAGGCCGGCCGAGAGCAGTGCAATCGCCGCCAGACGCATCTTCTTCATGGCCGTGCCTCCTTGCCGTCCTGACGAGCCTCCCCCAAGGAAGAGGGGATCCGGGGGCGGGGCCCGATTATATAGATTTTCTCGGCCAGAAAGAAGACGAATCTATGGCAAATATGCGTCCGCCAGCACCCCCCTGCCCTGCGGGGTCAAGCGGACCGACCCCAGCGCCGCGGGCACTAGCGCCGTCGAACCGCGCCGCAGGGGCGTCCCCAGCGGATCGCCCTCGATGCGGAAGGAGCCCTCCAGCACGCACAGGACGTGGCAACGCTGGTCGCCGCCGAGGCTCTCCGGACGGTCGATAGTCCAACGATCCAGCCAGAATCGCTCGCATTGGACCAGTCTGCTGACGCCCGGCCGGCCGGTCGGCTGGGGCTGTTGCGGAAAGACCGGCCCGCGGGCGAAATCCACCACGTCGAGGGCTTCCTGGACGTGCAGCGGCCGCGGCTTGCCGTCAGGGCCCACGCGGTTCCAGTCGAACAGCCGGAAGGTGACGGTGCTGGCTTGTTGGATTTCAGCCACCAGCAGCCCTGGGCCCAAGGCGTGCACGGTCCCCGGGGGCAGAAAGATGCAATCGCCCGGCACGGGCTCGAAGCGGTGCAGCAACTGCTGGCAGGTCCCCTGGCGGACCGCTTCCGCGAGCGATTTTCGATCCACGCCCGGCTGAAGGCCGGCATAAACGACGCTGCCTGGCTCGGCGGTCATGACGATCGAGGCCTCGTACTTGCCGGCGTCCGGCGGATCGAGTCGGGCGGCCTGGGCGTCGTTGGGATGGACCTGCACGGACAGCGCCCGGCAGGCGTCGATGAACTTCACCATCAAGGGAAAATGGGCCTGTGGATGATGGCGACCCAACAAGGCCGCCCCATGCTCCGCGACCAGCGTCGCCAAACTGGCGCCGGCCAGCGGACCGCCCTCGACCACGCTCTGATCGGCCCCCCGGTCGCAGATCTCCCAGCTCTCCGCGTAATCGTCGCCGGGACCCAGGGCTTTGCCCAGTTCGGTCGCCAGGCGCCTGCCCCCCCAGATGTATCGCTTGAAAACCGGGCGAAAACGCAAAGGGTAGAGCGCATCCATGGAGCATGTCTCGGGCAGAAATGCGCGCCCCGGGCATTCGTTGCACGGGCAGCGCCGCAAGGCTATCATGGATTATAGTCCGTCCCACCAACCTACACTATTCCCCCCCGGCGCATGCGGCAGCGCAACGACGACCTCTTCCAGGATAAGACCATGACCTTCGGGGAACACCTCGAAGAGTTGCGCGTCTGCCTGTTCAAGGCCCTCGTCGGCCTGGTCGTCGGCTGCCTGATCGGGCTATGCGTGGGCGGGTACGTCTCCAGGTTCATCCAGAAGCCGGTGCATGACGCCCTGCAGGCATTCTACGAGAACCAGGCGGCCACGAAGGCGCAGGAGCAGTTGGACGAGCTTCGCCAAGCCGGCTACGACCTGCCGGGCGATTTCAACGAGATCAAGGCCATCATGACCAACGATGGGCTGACCTTCGAGGAGTACCTGATCTACCCGAAGGAACTGCTGCTGCAATTGGAGAAGGCCAAGGCCGGCAAGCCCGCCTTGCCGGCGCCGCCGGCCGCCACAAAACCGGCCTCGTCGGCCACGCCCCAGGGCACGGAGCACTTCGGCGCGAAGGACCTGGTGCCGATCTTTCTCTGGCGGAAGGCGGCCGATGATCCCCGCAGCCGGCTGAACAGCATGAGCTTTCAAGAGCCCTTCGCCATCTATCTCAAGGCCTCGCTGCTGGCCGGCGCCGTGCTGGCCAGCCCGTGGATCTTCTACCAACTCTGGTTGTTCGTGGGCGCGGGGCTGTATCGGCGGGAAAGGCGCTATGTCCACGTTTATCTCCCCTTCAGCGTGGGGCTGTTTCTGCTGGGGGTCGGCCTGGCGTTCTTCGCGGTCTTCCCGCCGGTGTTGAAGTTCCTGCTGGGATTCTACAGTTGGCAAAACATCGATCCGGTGCTGCGGTACAACGAGTGGATGGGCCTGTTGCTGATGCTGCCCTTGGGCTTCGGCGTGGCCTTTCAGTTGCCGCTGGTGATGCTCTTCCTGGAGCGGATCGGCGTCGTCAGCATCCGGGGCTACACCTCGTCGTGGCGGTTGGCCGTCCTGGCCATCTTCGTCCTGTCGATGGTGCTCACGCCCGGCGATCCCTCCAGCATGTGCCTGATGGCCATCCCGCTAACGGTGCTGTACTTCGGCGGCATTTTGCTCTGCCGCTACATGCCGCGGCACGGGCAAGGGATTTAGGGATTTAGGGATTTGGGGATTAGGAAGGGGCCGGGGGCCAGGGGCTGGAGGTCGAGGACAACTGTGGCTGTTCATCCTTCATCCTTCATCCTTCATCCTTTCCCTTATCCCCCGGCTTGCGGGCCGGAGCGCGCCGGCTATGCTGATGGGAGTGGACAGTCGCGTTGCAGGCCCCGGAAACGCGCTTGGCTGAGGAGAAATCGCCGCGATGCGTTTTTCTCCCGGAACCTCAGCACCAGCGCACAGCAGCCATGATGGATGCCTCGACCGCAGGGAGCCGTGTGCCCGGTAGCGATCCGGGCTCGGTTTCCTCGACACTCCTGGAGCGGCTCAAGGCCCGGCGGCCCGAGGCCTGGGAACGCCTGGTCGATCTCTACGGGCCGGTGGTCTATCGCTGGTGCCGCTGGTCGGGCGTGTGGGCCGGCGACGTGCCCGACGTGGTCCAGGAGGTGTTCACGGCCATCTCCACCCACATCGCCGATTTCCGCCGCCAGCGGCCGGGCGACAGCTTTACCGGCTGGATGCGGACCATCACCCGGAGCAAGGTCTCCGATCATTTCCGCAGGCAGCAAGGCCATCAGCAGGCCCAGGGCGGCACCGATGCCCAAGAGGCGATGCTGAGGATTCGCCATCGGCCGGCGCCTGGTTTCGACAACCCGCCCGGGGCCGACGCCGCGATCTTGCCCCACGCCCTGGAACTGGTCCGCGCCGAGTTCGAGAACCGCACCTGGGAGGCCTTTTGGCGGGCGGTGATCGAAGGCCAATTGCCCGCCCACGTCGCCGAGGACTTGGGCATGAGCGTGCAGGCGGTCTACAAAGCCAAATCGCGGGTGCTCCGCCGCCTGCGGGGCGAGTTGGGGGAATTGCTGTAGAGCTTAGAACTTAGTTCTTAGTGCTTAGTTTTTAGCCCCAGCCTCTAAGTCCTAAGTCCTAAGTTCTAAGCTCTCTGTTGCCAACGACTTGCGGCCGCTGCCGCCAAGACGTGTCAAACCCGCCCGTTAGTTACTATGGAAGGGCATATTTTCCGAAATCGGAACGCGGGCAGGGGGGGAACCGATGAGAGGGGCATCTTTCGTGTTTCGCGGGTTGGGCGTGGCGCTCTTCTGCCTGGCGCTGCCGGCCTTGCCGGCCCGGTCTGGCGAGCCGCCTGAAAAGGCCCCCGAGGCCGATCAGGACGTTCAGGGTCTGGTGAAAAAGGCGCTCGAGAAGGAGGTGGCCGGCGACAACCGGGGCCGCGAACAGCTTTTGCACAAGGCGCTGGATGCATCGCCGGACGCCCCGGCCGCCAACTGGCAGCTTGGCAGGCTCCGCGTCGGCCACGCCTGGCGGCCGGCCGCGGACGCCGGAGACGAGCCGCAGAACGGCAAGCGACTGGCCGAGTATCGCGGCCTCCTGGGCCAGTCCAAAGCGACCGTGGCAAGTCAATCGAGCCTGGCCCAATGGTGCAAGAAGAATCACTTCACCGACGAGGCCCGCATCCATTGGCAGAACGTGCTGAAAGTCGATCCGGACAACGCCGACGCGATCGCGGCCCTGAAGTTGAAGCCGTTCAACGGGTCGATGCTGACCGCCGCACAGATTCGGTCGGCCAAGAAGGATGCCCAGGACATCTCCAAGGCTGTCGACGGCTGGCGGCCGCTGGTTGCCCGCTGGTCCGGCGCGGCCGGGCGGGGCGACGGCGCTCTGCCGGCGGCGGTGCGGGAAAAGATCGTCAAAATGTCCGATCCGGCCGACTTCCTGGGCCTGGAGCAGGTCCTGGTGAAACAGGTCGCCGACAAGCATCACCAGAAGGAGTATCATCGGATGCTTCTGGCGATGCTGCCGGCGCTGGGCGAGAATCCGCACCTCGCGGCGGCCGCGTCGTTGGCCCGGCACATTCTCTTCGTGGATTTTGACGACGTGGCCTTGGCCGCGGCCGCCGGCCTGAAGCAGCGGCCGCCGGACCAGTACATGACGATGTTGATGGGCGGGCTGCAGTCGCCGCTGGAAGTCCGCATTAAGCCCGCGGCGTCGGGCATCGACGTTTACCAAGAAGGGGTGACGACTGATTATTCCTTCTCCCTCACCCTGCCCGACTCGCCCTCGTCACAGGGCAGCGGGGCCGGCAGCGGCGGGCCAACGGGAAGGAACCCGACGGCGGCCCAAGGGCCCGCGGGCGACATTCAGCGCTCGATCCGACGGGAGAACGCGGCCATTGCGAAGCGCAATGCCCGCGTCATTTCCGCCCTCCGCCAGCTCACCGGTCTCGATCTGGGCGAGCGGCCCATGAATTGGTGGAAGTGGTGGTGGCAGGACTACAACGAGTTGTACACCGTCAGCGGTGGCAGCGGCGGGTATTACGGTCAGTCGATCAACACCGTCATCCACCGCCAGGTCTCGGTTGCTGAGGGCGAATTTGTTGACCATTGGGGCATATGGGGTGGCGTCCACGGAAACGGAGGGCCCTTCGCCGGCCCCGGAGGCGTCGGCGCATCGGGGGTGACCGGCGGACCCGTGGCGACCATGGGACCAATAGCGACAGGCGTGTACGGAATCACCTCCGCTGCGTGGCTTAGTCGTGGACCTCGCGGTGCCGCGGTGGGCGGCGCCTATAGCATACCGGTCACGCACACGAGCGACCACACGTCGGTCAAGCCGGGCTCTTCGTCGGCCTGCTCCGGCTTCGCCCCGGCGACGAAAGTGTGGGCCCTCGGCGGCCGGAAACCCATCGGAGAGATCAAGGTCGGCGATCGCGTCCTGGCCCAGGACGTGGAGACCGGCGAACTGGCCTATAAGCCGGTGCTGGCCGTGCCGATCCGTCCGCTCGGCCCGCGCGTGAAACTCGGCGTGTACCGAGAGTCGATCATCGCGGCCTCCAGCCACCCCTTCTGGTCGCCGGGGGACGGTTGGCGATTGGCCAAGGACCTGGCAGCCCGCGACCGCGTTCACACCCTATCGGGCGGCGTGCAACTTGACAGCGTCGAGGCGGCCGGCCGTGGGGAAGCCACCACCAGCCTGGTGGTCGCCGATTTCAGCACGTATTTTGTCGGCGATCAAGGCATCCTGGTCCACAACAACACGCCCCGGCAGCCGACCGAGGCGGTACTGCCGGGCCTGGTTCGCCGTTGAAAGAGGGCTTAGAACTTAGAGCTTAGAGCTTAGAACTTAGTACGACAGCGATAACTTGCAGTGCCGACGGAAGTTGACCACGGAGACACGGAGAACACGGAGAGAAGGCAAAAAAGGGCAGAACACGGCATGGCTACCCGATTCTGACGGAAGATCATCCGCAACCCTTCGTCATCGTAGAGCACCGATGGAACAGGATTGGCCGCAACCCATGGATACTTTTGCTTTTGCACTCCGTGCACTCCGTGTCTCCGTGGTGTACTTATCGCTGTAGTAAGGGTTTACCGCTACGCCAAGGGAGATTCGCTATGGACGATCGCGTGCCGAGTCGGGCCAACGGGCGTCTGCTGTCTGCTGTCGTCACCGCAGTGCTCATGGGAGGCATTTTGCCTCCGGCCGGGCTTGGCCAGGAAGCCGCCACCGCAGAGAAACCGGCGGCCAAACCGCGGCCGGCAACCGGCAACGTGGCGCGGGCCCTGGCGCGGACGGCGAAATTGGAATTCAAGGACACGCCGCTCCAGGAGGCCCTGGACCGTATCTCTACCCAATACCGCGTCGAGATCATCCTTTGCAACCGAGCGTTGGCCAAGGAGCACATTTCGCCGGACAATCCGGTCACCGAGCGGATTCACGGCGTGAAACTCGACAAGGGCCTCGGCACGCTCCTGAAGCATCAGAACCTCACCTATGCGGTCTGCGACAACGCGATCCTGGTGACGACGGCGAAGCAAGCCGAGGTCGAATTGATCACGCGGGTGTATCCCCTTTCGCTGCCCCGGGCCGCTGGCCGCGGCGGGAACCCCGCTGCGGTAAACGCTTTTCTCAACGAGGTTCAGGCGACTCTCACGCAAAAGGTCGCGCCCAAATCGTGGGATTCCGTCGGTGGGGCGGGCAGTTCGTGCGCCATTTGGCTCGGCGGCACCGGCGCGCTGGTCGTCGGCCAGACGAGGGACGTACAGAAGGAGGTCGCCGCGTTGCTCAGCGTCAGTCCCGTGACCGCCGCTGCGCGGCCGGCGCCCGCCCGCGGCAAGATCACCGTCGAAACGGCCCTGGGGCAGATCGTTCCCGTCAAGTTCAGCGAGACGAAGCTGAAGGACGTGATCGCCGAGCTCGCGTCGCGGACGAAAGTTCCCTTCCGTGTCGCAGACAAGCCTGTGGCGGCGTTCGGGCTGCCTGCGGACCCGCCCATTACGTTTCGGGCCTCCGGCCTCAGCTTGCGCAACGTGTTGACCTACATGCTGCCAGAGCTTGAACTCGACTGGACTGTGGAGAAGGGCGCCATTCTCATTACGGCGCACGAGGATATGGACAATCACATGCTCACCGTGGACTACGCCGTTGGAGACTTGATGAAGGGCGGGTTCTCGGGCGCCGCCTTGAAAGAACTGCTCGAATCGACGGCCGCCCCCACGAATTGGGACACCGTCGGCGGGCCGGGTTCGAACGTCTTTCGCGGCAGCCCCACGCCCCACGCTCACGGTCCATACCACGTACCGGATCCACGAGGAGATCAACGACATTCTGGCGGCGCTCCACGCGTTGGCCGGCGGAGGCAGATAACCGCGCCAGTACGCCGCACACGCCGTGTGCGGTGGACTCGTCACACGGCGTGTGACGGATACGGGGGTCGTCACACGGCGTGTGACGGATACGGGGAATTATTACAGAGAAATCGCGCTGAACAGGAGCATCACCATGAGAAGATTTGCAGTCGTAGCGCTAGTGGCCGCCTTGGGCGGCCTGATGGCGGCGGCCCGGGCGGACGCGCGACCGGCGAAGGAACACTCGCTGTACATCGGGGAGGAAGGCAACACGACCCCGCCGTCCCTGGCCGGCGTGACCTGGGCCGACGCGCCGATCACCTGGGAGGCCCTGCGCGGCAAGGCGGTCATCGTGCTGGTCTATGCGCCGCAGCCGGACTCCGAGACGTGGGTGGCGCCGTTTTTCGAGAAGCTGAAGAAGACGATCCACGACAAGCCGATCGTGGTGTTGGCCATCGACGCCAGCAAGAACGGAGACGCGGGATTCGCCTATGCAAAGGCCAAGGGCTGTTCGGCCCCCAACATCATCCTCGGCCGCGACCCGGCCATGCCCGCCCGCTTCTCACCGGAATGCGAGCCTTTCGAATACGCCTTCGTCGCTCCCGAAGGCGAAGCGATCATGTCGGCGCCCGCGAGCCGGCGGGGGCGCCCGGCCCGGGAGTGTGTTAAAGGTACCGGCCTGGTCGAGTGGCTGGAAGAGTGCGGCAAAGATCGCCGCTACGAGGGCAGTTTCCACGTGCTGACCGAGGAGATGACGCCGAAGATGAAGCGATTGCTCTGGCCCTTGGAACTCGACCGCTACGTGTCCGAGTCCAGCCTCAAGGCGGCAAAAAACAAGCTGACCGAGGACGAGCGACAGGGCATCGACAAGGCCCTGGACGAGTTTCTGGCCGCCGAACTCAACGCCGTCACGAGGTTCTCCCGGGGCGAGCCGGCCGAACGGCTCCTGGCCTACGAGAAGGCCAGTTCTCTGGCCGCCGTCTATAAAGGCCGCGACGAGGCCAAGAAGGCACAGGAGGTGGCCAAGGAACTCGGCCGGGATGCAAAGTTCCGACGCGAGCTGGCCGCCGAGCGGACCTTCCAAAAGCTCATGCGCAAGGCGGGCGACGACCGGGGAGCGCAGAGCCAGGCGAAGGCCGCCGTGGCCAAGTCGTACCAGGGCACCTATTACGGCCAACTGGCGGCCGGCGCCGGCGCGAGCCCGCATCCCCTGCGCCGCTTCGTCGAGAAGCCGTTGAAATTGCTCCCCGAGGCCGAGCAGAAGGAGTTTTTCGCCCGGCAGCAGGCGGCCTCCGAGAAACTCCTCAAGAAGGTCCCGGGGATCGACTTGCACCCTTACGAGAGCAAGCGGTTCCTTATCTATAGCGACGTTTCCGACAGCATCGTCCGCGACACGTTCCTCCCCCAACTGGAGCGAATGTACGACGAGCTTTGCAAGTTGTACGGGCTCGATCCGACCCAGCGCGTTTGGAACGGAAAGGCCGTCATCTACGCCTTCTCGCAGAAAAAGGATTTTGAGAAGCTCGAGGCGATGTTCCCCGAGCAAAGGCAGGAGTTGGGCCGGTTCGTTTGCCGTGTCAATCGCGACGAGACCGTCATGATTAACTGCTTCTGCTGCTGGGAACGCAACCCGAAGCAGAACGCCCCCACACCGGCCCAGCAGACGGCCGAGTTGACGGAGACCGGCTTCGAACTGGTCCACGTGGCGGCCCAAGGGTTCAACCGTCTCTATAGGACCGATTCCCGCTTGCCAAGTTGGGTCGACGAGGGCATCGCCGAGTGCGCCGCCAAACGGATTTCCGGCGGGACCTACCCGAGGAACGAGAGGGCCATGGTCCTCACCCAGTTGCGATTCAACACGTATCGCCTTGGGGGCCCTTCTTATAACCACGTGGATTTTTTCTCCTGCAAACAGATCGAGCTGTGCACCTACCGCTTTGGCTTGGAGATCGCCGAGTTTCTGATGGGCTATGAGCCCAGTACCGCCCGCGTCAAGGCCCCGGACCAGGGCAGCGGCGCGAAGCCGGCCGTCGAGACTCCCTATTGCACGTTCATCAACGCCATCAAGGACGGCATGTCCTCGGAGAAGGCCCTCAAGCAGGTCTACAAGATGACGCCCGAGCAGCTCGCCCGCGCCTTCGGCGAGAGCATCGGCATCCACGATTTGAAGCCGTAAAGCGGCAAGAGAGCTTAGAACTTAGAGCCTGGGCTAAGCACGTAACCGTTCACGCCCCGGTGGTGACACTAGCCCAAAGCGCAAGCGAGGGGGCGCTACACCCCGGTCTGCTAGCGCCCCACCCTCGCTTGCGCTTCGGGCTAGTGTTCTGCCCGGAATGGTTACCTAAGCACTAAGCACTAAGGTCTAAGTTCTAACGTCCGTGTTCCCAACGACTTGTGCCGCCCGCTTCAAGACGTGTCAAACACGCCCGTTAGTTCTTGTAGGAGGGGTCATTTCTTAACGTCATGTCGGGTATCGCGGGGTCAGCCGAGTCCGTCGTTTCCAATCAGGGCATAGGTTCAACGGAAAAGAAGGAGGGTACTGTCATGTCTTGTCGCGGTTTCCTGGTGGTCGCACTGGTGGCGGTATTGTCGGCGCCGGTCTACGGTGCGGTTATTGGTGGCGGCGGTGGTGCAAAAGGCGGAGGCGGAGGCGGATCTGGAGGTGGGGGCTCCGGGGGCGGATCGGGCGGCTACGGGGGTGGAGCGGGCGGCTGCTCCGGGAGCTACGGGTACTGGTGGTGGGGCAGCTACGGTGGCTACGGCGGATGCGGTGGCTACGGCGGATGCGGTGGCTACGGTGGATATGGCGGCCTCGGTGGATACGGTGAATCTGGCGGATACGGCGGCTATGATGACGGAACCGGCGGCTTCATGAGCCCTTCCGGGGGCACTGGCTCGGGCCTGACCCAATTGGACGGCGGGGCCGGCGTCGGCGGCAACATCGGACGCCTTGGCGGTGGCATGAGAGGCTTCGGCGTGGGCATGAAGGGCTTCCGCGGGGGCATGAGGGGCCTTGGCGGGGCCGCAAAATGGTCCGACGCCGGGAACCTCGTTGGCAACCTCGAAGTGACCGGCCGGGGCAGCCTGAAGATAAGGACCGGGGTCGGGTGCACAATGATCCAAATCGCGCGGGCCACGAACGTGCAGTTTACCGGAAAGGCCACGCGCGACTTCCTCAAGGCCGGCGTTCCCGTGGAGTTTACGGCGGCGGTCGACGAAAAGCACGCCGTCAGCGAGGCGGTCACGCACTTGACCATCGTCTCGCTGAGCGCGGATCGCGGCCCCGGTCTGTTTGCCGAAGAGCCGCCGCCGACGACGGCCGCCCCGCCCGGCAAGGCCGACCCCGTGAAATTGCCCGGCACCTGCCTGGTCCGCGGCAAGATCACGACCTTCAAGGACGGCAAGTTCGTCGTGAGCATCGGCCATGGGACCGTCACCGGGACCGTGGACGAGAGCGCCGAGATCAACGTGTCCACCAGCGACTTGAAATTTGCCCGCAAAGGCGATAGTGTCTCGGTGAAGGGCCACAACGCCGGAAAGATGTGGCTGGCGGACGCCGTGACGGTCCAGGCGTCGGAGCCGCTGGGGGGGAAGAAGCCCAAGGCCCAAAGCCCCGCGAAAAAAGGCAAACGCCCTGCGGGCGCCGATGCGGGCGACGACAACGGCCTCTAGCACGGCATTGAGAAAATTTATGTCGGTGAGAAAAGCCCCGTAGGTTATGCTTTAGCATAACACGATAGCGGGTAACGCCTTTCGTTGTGCTAAAGCATAACCTACAACCTTTGTTGATTCCCAGCCCCCAAAGATGTAGTTCCAAGGACTTGCGTCCGCTCCGGCCATGACGCATCTGGCCGGAGTCGGCTGCCCATCACCGCGGGAACGATTCCATGTCTGTGCCCGATTGTCCCAGCCCTGAAAGACTCTTCGACTACGCCGTCGGCAGGCTTTCCGACGAGGTCTCGGATGTCCTGGCCTCGCATCTCGATGCCTGTGCGAGCTGCCAGACGACGCTGGCGACGCTCAACGACTCCAGCGACTCGCTGGTGGCCCGGCTCCGCGTGCCGGCTCCGGACGACGGGCTGTTGGCCGAGCCCGAGTGCGACGTCGCCTTGGCCCGCGCCAAAGCGGTGGCCGGCAGGGCCGCCGAAGCCGGCAGCGCGTCCGGCCAGCGCCGCCAAGGCCCGTTTCCCGTCCCCGGCCAGCTCGGCGAATACCAACTCCTGGAGGAACTCGGCTGCGGCGGCATGGGCACGGTCTACAAGGCATTGCACACCAAGCTGGACCGCGTGGTCGCCCTGAAGGTGCTGGCCAGGGGCCGCGTCGAGGATGGGCGGGCCATCGCCCGCTTCGAGCGCGAGATGAAGGCTATCGGCCGGCTCGACCACCCCCAGATCGTCCGCGCCCACGACGCCCGGGAAATCGACGGCCATCCCGTGCTGATTATGGAGTATGTCGAGGGGCTGGACCTGGCCCGGCTGGTCAATCGGGTGGGCCGCTTGCGCGTGGCGGCCGCCTGCGAGCTGGCCCGGCAGGCTGCCGTGGGCCTTCAGTACGTCCACGAGCACGGCCTGGTGCATCGCGACATCAAGCCCTCGAACCTCATGCTCACGCCGCGCGGCGAGGTCAAGATTCTCGATCTGGGGCTCGCCCGCCTCCACCGCCAGCGCGGCGGCAGCGACGAAATGACCGGGACCGGCCTGACCATGGGCACCGCCGACTACATGGCCCCCGAGCAAGCGTCCGACAGCCACAGTGTGGACATCCGGGCGGACATCTACAGCCTCGGTTGCACGCTCTTCAAGCTGCTTTCCGGCCGGGCGCCCTTCGAGGGCCCGGATTATCGGGGGGCCTTCGACAAGATGACGGCCCACGTGCAGACGCCCGCCCCCTCGGTCCGGGAATTGGCCGCCGACGTGCCCGAGGAACTGGCCGCCTTGCTGGGGCGGATGCTGGCCAAGGACCCTGCGGAGCGGCCCGCCACGCCGGCCGAGGTGGCGGCGAAATTGGAAGCGTTCTGTGCAGGCCATGACCTGCCGGCGCTGGCCAGCAGCAGCGGCAGGCTGGAAACCTGCCCGTCAGAGGGCCGGACGGATCGTCAACCGGTCCGCGGTGCTTTGCCGCCGCGTCGGCGCAAGTTCACGCTGCTCCTGCTCGGACTGCTCGGTTTCGGCATCGTGCTCGGCCTTGCCTGGGCCGTCGTCCTGCACATCCGGCACCACAAGGGCGCCGACACGTCCCTCACCGTGCCCGACGGCAGCGACGTGAAGGTCCACGAGGACGGCCGGGTGGACGTGAATCTGCCTGCCGAAGCTGCCGAAGGGAAGCACAATCCAGCCGCGGCCGTGCCACCTGACGAAAAAGCGATCCAGGGAACCTGGAAAATCGTCAGCTCGTCGCTCAAACTCCTCCGGTTTCCCCTTGCCGAGGACGGGACACATGAGGTCCGCGCGGCCGCCAACGTGGTCTATCGAACGACGCGGGTCGTCATCACCGGCGACACGCTGAAGATTCTCGGCGACCACGTGGTCGGCGAGGCCTTCCAGTACAAGTTGAACCCCGCCGCCACGCCGCCCATGATCGATCTGCTCTCCGGCGGAGGTGCCGTCCTGGGCATCTACGAGTTGCGGGGAAACCGGCTGAGGATCTGCACCGACGAGGCCCCGGGGCGGCCCAAGGAGTTTTGGGCCGAACTCGGATCGAGCAAGGACCTCTTGGTCCTGGAGCGGGTCGGCGACGCGGCGGTCGAGCCGGATGAAAAGACGATCCAGGGAACGTGGGAGGTCGTGGATTGCACGACGGCAGAGACGCCGCCGGTATACGCGTCGGCTCTGATGGACATCTATGCGATTCTCTACAAAGGCCAGAGCGTGACGATCACGCGGCACACGATCGGGCCTGAGGACGCGGGCAATCGCGACAGTTCGGCCGCATCGCATTTCCACGCGAGCGGCGTGGGTGGCGTGGGCGGCATGGGTGGCGGCATGGGCGGCTTCGGCTTCGCGGGCGGCATGGACGCCGTGAATTCGGTGGTCAGGGGCGCCATGAGTTTCGGCAGGCCGTGGGGATATGCCCTCAATCCGGCAACCAGCCCGAAATCCATCGACCTGGTTTCGGCTTCCGGAATGACCCTGCAGGGAAGTTACGAAATCTCCGGCGACCGGCTGAAGATGTGCCTCGGCGTGCGCAAGGAGCGTGCGGCCGGCCCGGACGACAAATCCGCCCTGATCGTGCTGCGTCGCGTCACCGGCGGCCGGCGAGCGGAGAAGCCCCGCTCATCGTCACTGGCAACTGATTTTGCTACGCCCTTCGGCAAACTCAAGCCGCTGCGGCCGCTGGTGGTCGATGTTGACCGCGACGGGACGGCCAGGATCGCCGGGATGCCCATCGCAGACGACGGCCTGGACACGCTGGTCGGCCTGCTGCTGGGCCAGCAGCCTGGCCGCCAGGTCCGCTTGCGGTGCGACCCGGACCTGCCCTTCTCGCGTGCCGGCGATCTGTTGGCCCTGTTGAAGACGGCAGGGCTATCGCGGAGTTCGCTGCTGCTGGCCACGGCCCCCACGCCGCCGGCCCGCCTCGATTTCCGCATCGCGGCCACGCACGGCAAGGACGGCGAAAAACCCCTTCTCAGCGAAGCGGAGATCAAGCGATACCTGAAGAACCTCCAGGCCCACGGGCCGACTTACCCACGGGCTGCACGCGAGCAGGCCCAGCGCATCGCCTGGCAAAATGCCCTGGCAAGTGTGATCGCCCTGCTCCAAGGGGTCGAGAAGGCCAGCGTCGGCATCGATGGACCGTTGCCGGGAGAGGGCGAGCCCCCTCCGACCGTGAGCGTTTCGCTGACCGTGGAAACGCCGCCTGCCCGGCTGCTGGACAAAAACCTTCTGCAAACGGTCAGGGACCTGGTGGCGGCGGCAGTTCCCGGCGTCGATGCCGACGACGTGAAGGTCCTCACGGCCGCCGCCAAGCCCGCAGCCGATGCCAAGGTCAAGGACGCGAAGCCCGCGGCGGCCGAGCGGGCGGCCGCGGAGCCTTATGCCTGGTTCGAGCTGGACGCCGAGGCCTCCTCGTCGCTGGTCACGGCGGCGCACGAGGGCCGGAACTACGTGCTGCTGGCGCTGCGGCCGGACCGCGTGATGCTCGCCGGCGACGAGGGTTCGCGCCAATGGCGGATCGAGGACGCCTCGCTCGGCAAGGCCGCCCCGGGCCGGCAAGCGGTGCGGGTCACGCTGGACGGTGCCGGCGCGCGCCGCATGGCGGACTTGGGCCAGGCGCATCGCGGCACGCTGTTGGCCGTCTTGATCGACGGCCGCGTGGTCTGCCTGTCCAAGATGCCGGCGAAAACCAGCGCCGAGGTCGAGATCGACGGCAACTTCGACGCTCGCCAGGCGGATCGCCTTTCGCGCGGGCTCTTGGGACCGCCGGTCGGGACCGGCGAGGATGCGGATGCGACGCCGGAGGAAGAAGACGGCCAGCCCGCTGCGGGGTCTGGCGGCAATTACTTTTGACTTTTGTCGAACGCGACGATGAACGGGGCAATTGATGCGTAGGGTGGGTCGAGCGCAGCGAGCCCCACCATAGGTTTTTCGCGGGTCTTGGTGGGGCTCGCTGCGCTCGACCCACCCTACAGACTTACCGGCTTGGGAAGGTGGCCTATGATGCTTGCGATGAGGCGCGGTCGGACTGGCATTGCCTGGGGCACCCTGCTCGCCGCGTCGCTGATTCCAAGCGGCGCGCTGGCCGGCGACTCGACTGCGCGGCGGTCGGCGAACAGCCCAGGCGGCGAGCCGCCGAAACTGATCGGGCACTGGAGGTCGGCCGTTTTCCTGCTGCCACAGTTCCTGGCCGTCTCTGCGGACGGAACCGCACTGGCGACGGGCGGAGCTAATGGCGGTCTGTACGTTTGGGACGTGGCCAAGGGGAAGCCGAAACGCGTCTTGGAAGAAGCACCTTCGCCGGAGATGCCCGCCGACGGGGAGCTCAAACTCCCGGATATTGCGGCGATGCTGCCTCATGACTACGCGCTGAGCTTTTCCGGCAGCGGAAACCAATTGGCCGTGCTCGACTCCAAATTGTCGCTGCCGCCGGGGCTGAAGCTGGGGCCGGGGCCGCAACCGGAGGTGGCGATGGTCAGTAGTTCCCAATTGCCCGAGCTTCACCTCCGCGTTTGGGACGTCGCGTCGAAGAAGCCCGCCTGGCCGATCAAACTGCCGGTGTGGAAGGAGGTCTTTCCTACGCATACCTCCTGTTTGACCCTCTCGCCGGACGGGAAGCTGTTGGCGGCGATTTTTCTTGGCCGCAAGTACATGGTCGCCCTTTGGGACGCCACGGACGGGCGCATGGAAACGACCATTCCCGTGCAGGCATTCTCCCTGGCGTTCCGACCGGACGGAAAGGCGCTGGCGATCGGACTCATGGACGGAAGCCTCGTCATGTACGACCTGCCGGGCAAGCAGAAGCACGTGATTCACGGAAAGAAGAAGGCGGAATGCAGTTGCTGGATGGGATTCACCCCCGACGGCAAGGCCCTGGTGACGCTGGCGGACGTGATGGCCGCGGGCAACAAGAGGGGGCCGCCGAACTGCGGCAAGGTGCGCGTGAACTACTGGCCCGCCGATGCGCACCCCGCCAAGCATCCGTCCATCACGCTCGACCAGTACGAGGCCAATGGAAACATGCCGGGCAGGGCGATCGCTTCGGACACGGCCACGGTGGCGCTGCAAACCGGGCCGCGGACCGTCAATATCTTTGACGCCGCCACGGGCAAGATGCGCACGAGCGTCAAATCCCCGCACAATATCGGCTTCATCTGTCTGAGCCGTTCGGGAGGATTCCTTGCGATCGTGAGCTTCGGCAGCGGGATGGATGGCAAGAACGAGTTTTCGGTTTGGGACGTCACGCGGCCCGGGCCGATTCTCGCTCCCAGCCCCGGGGAACCCGAGGAGCACACGCCGGGCTGGTTTATCATGCCGCGCCCGAACATGCCGGGCGGGGGCGTGTACTGAGCGTGCGGGCGAGTGTTATGAGGGCCCCTTGCTCAGATGGCCTCGCCGCCGCGCTCGCCGGTGCGGATGCGGATGCAGTCTTCCAGCGGCAGAACGAAGATCTTGCCGTCGCCGATCTCGCCGGCGGCGCCGGTGCGGCCGCCGCGGATGATCGCGTCCACCGTCGGCTGCAGGAACTCCTCGTTGACGGCGATCATCAATTGCACCTTCCGCAGCAGGTTGACGGCGAATTCATGGCCGCGGTACACCTCGGTGTGGCCCCGCTGACGCCCGAACCCTTGCACGTCCATGACGGTCAGCCGAAACACCTCCACGTCGGCCAAGGCCGCCTTGATGGCCTCCAGGCGATGGGGCTGGATGATGGCGATGATCAGTTTCACGGCGGTCTTTCTCCCGAGTGCAGGCCACCTTATGGTATCCGCTGGGACCGGATCGCTCAAGGGGAGGGAAGAACTTGGAGCTTAGAAAAAGCCCCCGGACTGCGTCCGGGGGGCAGCGCGGTCCCCGATCCCCGTTGCGGAAGCACCCGACCTAATAAGGCTGGGGGGCACCGTGGCCGTCTGGCTGCCGGTGCCCCCCAGGTCGCTCGCGGAGGTGTAGCGCTGAACCGTATCCGGGTTAAAACCTTACGATCAAGTCGGTCGCCCAGAGGAACTGGTCGTTCTTCTCGCCGGCGTCGAAGGGACGCTGGCCGGCGGGGAGCGAGTCGACCGCCCAGTCGTAGCGGAGTTCGCTGCGGACCAGCACGTTTTTGCTCTGGTGCGGCTTCCAGTTGACGCCCCAGGTCAGGGCATTGTAGATGGCGGGTACGGGGGCAATGGCCGGCGGCCCGACAGGAGCGACGACCGTGCCGTCCTGGTCGTTGAACCATTCGTACCGCATGCCGGCCGACCAGCAGTCGTTGATCGTGTAGATCAGGTACGGGGCTAGGCTGAACCAGTCGCCGTGCGTGAAGCCGTTGTTGGTGGCAATGGCGCCGTTGTCATAGCCCAGGTTCTGTTCCAGGCGCGAACTGCCACTTCTCGCCGAGCTTCTGGGTCAGGACCAGGCAGTAATGGTAGCGGGTGGCCTCGGGATTGTAGGCGTCGGTATTGCCGAAGAAGTTCTCCCAGGCCAGCGTGGTCTTCTGGTCCTTGCTCGTCCAGTTGAGGCCGCCGAAGTAGTTGATCTTGCCGACCGAGTTGCTCCAGTTGTTCCAGCCGTTGTCGATGCCGAAGTTGCCGGTGAGCTGGTCGTTGATCTTGTACATCGCCTCGCCGCCGCTGAGGGTCGTGGGCTGGCCGTAGAGGAAGGCATAGCTGTGCGAGTAGAAGAAGTTTTCCGGGGCCATCACGTTTTCGTAGCCGCAGGGGGCCAGGAAGTGGCCGGCGCGAAAGATCCACTTGTTGATGGCCAGGTCGGCGTACATCTGTGGCATGGCCAGGCCGTAAAACCGGCCGCTGTACCACTCGGTGTCGAGCCCCGTCGCCTCGTCGTAGCGGTGGTCCTCGCCGTAGAGCAGATCGACGCGGCCGCCGACGTCGACGCCGCAATCGTTCTCGACCTTGGTCACGCGCTCCATGATCAGGTACAACTGGTCGAACATGTACTCGTTGGCGCGGTCGTTGTAGCCCACCGGGCCGTTGAAGCCGTTGGACGGATTGCTGGGATTCCAGGTGAAGCCCTGGTCGAGCCAGCCGCGGACGTCGATGCGGTTGCAGTCGAGGATGGGAATGTCCTTGAAGAGTTTGAAGCCGGTGTCTTCCGGGGGCGTCTCTTCCTCTTTCTTTGCCTCTTCCGGTTTCTTTTCCGTCCCTTGATCGGCCGCCTTGGGAGCGGGGGCCGGAGCGGTAGCCGCCGCGGGCTGGTCGGAGGGGGATGCGGTGGTCGCTTGCGGCGCGAACGAAAAGTAAGTGTCGGTATTGGACGCAGTCTGCTGGACCGCCACCGGCTGCTGCAGATCGGCCGTAGCGGCTGCTTGAGCGTTTGCCTTGCCGGCGCAGAGGATGGCACAGACGCCGCCGGCAATGGCCAGCATGGTGATTCTCATGACAGGGTACTCCGTAATTGAGAGGGACTGGGGGCCTTGCGGCGCACGCACTTACGTCGGCGGGCCTGAACTGTCCTGCTATCGGACCGGCGTCAAGTCCCGATTGATAGGAAAGAGCGTGAAAACCGGGCCAAGTGACAAAAGAAGCGCCCGCGGTGCGAGGATTTGCCGGATCTGCCGGTCATGCCGAATCGAGGGCCTAGCCGCGCCGAGAAAATTGACAAAAATGGCAGAAATCTAATCCCCTTTGCCGCCCTGAAGGCCGGCGAACAGGTTGTCGTCGCGGCTGATCCAGGTGTCCTTGTCCTTGATGATCGCCTGCGGCGGCAGCGTGGGCGTGGCGGTGGCGATGCCGGAGACGCGCTTCACGGCGGTGCCGATGGCCATGAACTCGATCAGGCCGCCCAATTCATGGATATGGGTCTTGACGCCCACCACGTCGTCGGCGCCGATCGCGTCGGCCTCCCGCTTGATCAGGCCGATGGCGTGCTCGCGGGCGTCGTAGACCAAGGAGGTCAGGTCGCTGACCTCGCCGCGGCTGAACGACTTGAACATCGCCTTCAGCCCGCCCAGCACGCCCAGGGAATAGACGGCCGTGCCCAGCACCAGCTTCAAGGGCGTGTAGCCCATGTTCGTCAGGTTCCACATCTCTTCGCAGGTCAGGTCGCTGGTGATCGGTTCCTGCGTGTGCCGCGCATCCAGGGCCGGATTGTGGGCGGCCGTGCCCATCATGATCATCTCGTGGACGCCCTTGAAGGGCATGAGCTCGGTTTCGATGCCGACCACGGCGTTGGCGCCGGCGGCGCGGGCCTCGGCCGCGATGCGTGCCAGGGCCAGATGCCGCGTCTTGTTGAAAATGTCGCTGAACTCCTTGATCTCGCCGCGGGCCAGGCCCTTGAGCCCGCCCAGCAGCCCGCCGCCGATGCCCGTGGAATAGGCCACGTTGCCGAAGACGAATTGCCGGGGCGAGTAGCCGGCGTCCAACAGGCAGTAGAGTTCCTGCCCGTCGCCGCTGGTGGAGAAGAGGACGTTTTTCGCCTTTTCGCCGGCGCCGTGGACGCAGGAGGCCACCGAGATGAATTCGATGTTGCCGAGGAAGGCCCGCAATTCGCTGGTCACGCCGGTGATGCCCGCCCCGCCGCATTTTTGGGCCTCTGCCACCATGCGGGCGTAGGATTGTTGGCGGCCTTCATGGATGATTTGCGTAATCTGCTCGACTTCGCCGCCGAAGGCACTTTTCAGTCCGGCCCCGATGCCGCCGACGAACCCCAGCGAATAGACGCTATTGCCGACGACCAGTTCCCCGGGGCTGAGGCCCTTGAGGTGGAGGCAATACAGTTCGTTACCAGACAATCCGGTCATGACGGACATGGTTCTGATCCTTGATCGAGGTTTGGAAGAGGAATTGCCGCTCCCCGGCGACCGCATGGTGGAAAGTCTAGGGGAAGCCGCCCCATCTTGTCAAGGATAGCCGCACTGCCATTGCGACTTTTGGCTCCCTAAGCCCACCGGCTGCGTCCGGTGGGAACGGGTCGCGTCGCAGATAGGGACAAAATCCCCAGGCCCGCTCAGCGGCCCAGGTCGTCAAACAGGGCGTCGACAAACGGATCGGCCTCGAAAAGGGCCAGGTCCTCGGCCTTCTCGCCGACGCCCACGTACTTCACCGGCAGCCCGACTTGCTTGCGAATGGCCACCACCACGCCGCCCTTGGCCGTGCCGTCCAGCTTGGCCAGCACGATGCCCGTGCAACGCACGGCGTCGGTGAAGTGCCGGGCCTGGCTGATGCCGTTCTGGCCCGTGGTGGCGTCCAAAACCAGCAGCACCTCGTGCGGAGCGTCGGGAATCTGTTTGCCGAGCACGCGATGGATCTTCGTCAGTTCCTGCATCAGGCCCTGTTGCGTTTGCAGCCGCCCGGCGGTGTCCACGATGCAGACGTCGGCGGCCGCTTCCAGGGCTCGGGCGACCGTGCGATGGGCCACGCTGGCCGGGTCGCTGCCCTGGGGGCCGGTGACGATCTCGGCGCCGAGGCGTTGGGCCCAGATGGTCAACTGCTCGACGGCCGCCGCCCGGAAGGTGTCGCCCGCCCCCAGCACCACCCGCTTGCCGTCCGCTTGGAACATGGCCGCCAGCTTGGCGATCGAGGTCGTCTTTCCCGAACCGTTCACGCCGGCCACCATGATGACCGTGGGCCCGGCGGCGGCGAAACGGATGGGGTCGGCGGGCTGGGCCAGCAAGGTCCTGAGCGTCTGCTTGATGTGCTCCAGCACGTCGCCGAGCTGCACGACGCGGGCGCGGAAACTGGCGCGGATTTCGTCGACGGTTTCCTGGGCCGCCTCGACGCCCATGTCGGTCTTCACCAGCAGCTCGAACAATTCGTCGAGGAACGCCTCGTCGACCAATCGCCCCTGGGTCTTGAAAAGGTCGCGCAGATCGGTGTTCAGCAGCGAACGGGTCTTCTTTAGACCTTGCTTCAGTTTATCAAATAGACCCATGGGACAGTTCAGGGTTGGGGGTTCAGGGGTTGGAGCGGCCTCAATGGCGTCTTTCGGCTTCACGGCTGGCTCTCTGCCGGGCACCGGGCGGCGTCCGCCTGTTGGCGGGCGCGGTGCATGAGGTTGTCGAGGATGCCGTTGACGAACTGGGCGGAGTTGGCGGAGCCGAATCGCTTGGCCAGCTCGACCGCCTCGTCGATGGCCACCCGCGGCGGCGTGTCGCTGTGGAAGATTTCGTAAGCCCCCAGCCGCAGCACGTTGCGATCGGTGGCGGCCATGCGGTGCAGGCTCCAGTTGGCCGCCGTCTGTTCGATCCATTGGTCCAGTTCCTGGCGGTTCCGCCGCACCCCGGCCACCAGTTGGCGGGCCAGCGCGACCAGGTCTTCCGCCTTCAGCCGCTCGGCAATCAGCGCGTCGCCGATGGCCGGCGAACCCTGTGGATTCAGATCGTCCTGATAGAGGACTTGGAAGGCGACTTCTCGAGAACGGCTGCGGCGGGCCATGGAAAACTCAGGAAGGGGTGTGAAACGTTGCTGCCAGGCTGGCGACGCTCAATTGTACACGATCAGGGAGAATCTTCCCATAAGGGATTTCACGCAAAGGCGCGGAGTCGCGAAGACGCAAAGGAAGGAAGTCATCGGTCTTCAGGCGGGCAGCTTCGAGAGCAGGTCGACCATTTCCAGGGCTGCCTCGGCGCAATCGACCCCTTTGTTGCCCACGCGGCTCTGCGCCTGGTCCTTGCCGGTGGTGGCGGTCTGACCGCCGGAGCGGGCGATCGCCTGCTCCAGGGTGTTGCAGGTGAGCAGTCCGAACAGCACCGGCAGGCCACAGCGGGCGCCCAGCTCGGCCAGCGCGATGCTCACCGCCCGGTTGATGTGCTGATCGTGCGTGGTCTCGCCGCGAATGACGGCGCCGAGGCAGAGGATGGCCGCGTAGCGACGGCTCTCGGCCAGGCGGCCGGCCACGGTGGGAATCTCGAAGGCGCCGGGAGTCCAGACCACGTCGATCTGCTCCTCGGCGACGCCGTGCGCCAGCAGCGTCCGCACCGCGCCGTCCAGCAGCCGGGAAGTGATCGACTCGTTGAACCGCGAGACCACCAGGGCGAATCGCCCCGGGCCGGCGGCCGTATTGCCTTGGTAGACGTTGACCATCAATTCTTCATATTCATGCTCATGAGGAACTCGGCGTTGCTCTTGGTCTTTTGCAGCCGCGTGACCAGCAGTTCCATGGCGTCGGGAGGGTTCATGTCGGTGACGACGCGGCGGAGAATGCAGATCCGCCGGTACTCCTCGGGATCCAGCAGCATCTCTTCCTTGCGGGTGCCGCTGCGGTTGATGTCGATCGACGGCCAAATGCGGCGGTCCACCAGCTTGCGGTCCAGCACGATCTCCTGGTTGCCAGTCCCCTTGAATTCCTCGAAAATGACCTCATCCATGCGGCTGCCGGTCTCGACCAGGGCGGTGCCGATGATCGTCAGCGAGCCCCCCTCCTCGACCTTGCGGGCGGAGCCGAAGAATCGCTTGGGCCGCTGCAAGGCGTTGGCGTCGACGCCGCCGGAAAGGAGCTTGCCCGAGTTCGGACATTCGGAGTTCCAGGCCCGCGCCAGCCGCGTGATCGAATCCAGGAAGATCAGCACGTCGTAGCCGTACTCGACCATCCGCTTGGCCTTTTCCAGGACCATTTCCGAGACCTGGATGTGCCGCGCCGCCGGCTCGTCGAAGGTCGAGCTGATGACTTCGCAGTTCGGCCCCTTGACCTGCCGCTCCATGTCGGTGACTTCCTCGGGCCGCTCGTCGATCAGGAGCATGAACACGTACAGGTCCGGATAGTTCACCAGCGCGGCCTTGGCCATCTTCTGCATGAGGATGGTCTTGCCGGCCCGCGGCGGGCTGACGATCAGCCCGCGCTGCCCGAACCCGATGGGCACGATCAGGTCGACCACCCGCATCTCCGTCTCCTCCGGCGTGGTCTCCATGCGGATCCGCTCGTCGGGATGCAGCGGCGTCAGGTCGTCGAAGAAGACCTTGTTCGTCAGCAAATTGGGGTCCTGGTAGTTGATGGCCTCGACCCGCAGCAGGGCGAAATAGCGCTCGTTCTCCTTGGGCGGCCGGATCTGGCCGGAAACCGTCGCCCCCGTCTTCAAACCGAATCGCCGGATCTGGCTGGGTGAGACATAAATGTCGTCCGGGCAGGAAAGGTAATGGTAATCGGGGCTGCGGAGGAAGCCGAAGCCGTCGGGCAACACCTCGAGCGTCCCCTCGCCGTACATCAGCCCGTTGAGCTTCACCCGCTCCTTGAGAATCTTGAAAACCAGGTCGTGCTTCTTGACGCCGGCATAGTCGGCGACGTTCTCCTTGCGGGCTTCCTCGATCAACTCGGCCATCGACATCCGCTGCAACTCGGCGATGTGGGTGTCGCCCGATTGCTTGATCTGCTCGTAGCGGTCGTGGATTTCGTCCTTGCCGCGGGCCCCCTCGGCGGCGATCTCCTCGGCCAGCGACAACGGCTCATCCTCGTCGTCCAGGCCGTAGCGCACCTCGCCGCCGCGTCCCACGTCGGCGGGCGGCGCGCTGGCAGGCGGCGCACTGGCACGCGGTACGTCGGCAGGCGCCTCGTCGCCGTGATCGTCGTAATCGGGCTTAACGTCCCCGGGCGTGGACATGGTCGTCAAACTCCTCAGAGAGAAATGGGCCGGCGCGCGGAAGGCGCCGGCGGCGGGTTAATCGAAATCAGTCGTCGCGGTAGACGCAAAAAGTCAGGGGGCGGCAGGGTTAAAAGTTTTGGGGGCCCAGGGTGGGCCCCAGGAACTGGGATTGTGAACTTACGTCAGAATCTTGATGATGTGGCGTGCTAAGTGCTCGTCGATTTCGCGGTGTCGTGGGACGGGTTGTCGTTTGCTTGTTCGTGGGTTGATAAAAATGTCGTGATTGGCTCCCGATCGCAGCCATGCCTCTGGAGCTGCTTCAGCAGGTCCGTTCTCTTCATGGAATGGCGATCGTCTTTACCTTGTGTTCTTCCGGAACGTCGTCCATCGCCATCAAGAGGTAGGCCTCCTTGAGGTTCGCCTCCAACTCTTTCAACGTCCTTCCCTGGCTCATGATCTCCGGATGGTCCAGCAACTTCCCCACCCAGAACCGCTTTCCCTTCCAATAGACCATGCTCATTTCCGTCGCCATGGCGTATCTCGAAGGGCCTGCGTGTTCCGGGAAAAAGGTAAAAGTCGCCGGCGCGGACGGCGCCCGCGGCGGGACCATCAACCGACAAGGGAGTGCCAAAAACGCTCGACTTGAGCTTCTGTCCGTTGCGGAGAACCAGAATTGTCTATAATCACATCGGCGCGGCGGCGCTTGAAGTCCAACGATTCCTGCACGCCCTGGCGAGCCGCAAATTCCTCCTCGCTCCACCCGCGACCCCGTGCCCGCGCCAGACAAACCTCAGGGGGGGCATCGACAAATACTAGCCTTTCACATAGTTTATCCCAACCGGCCTCAAGAATCAACGGGGCGTCCAAAACGGCGATCTTCACCCCCCCCGCCTCCAGCGCCGCCGCCTGCTGCCGGAGCAGACGGCCGATTTCCGGATGGCTCAGTTGTTCCAGGTACTTTCGCTCCGGGGGGCCGGCGGGCCCAGCGGCGAACACGATGCCGCCCAGCCGCCCGCGATCGACGTGTCCGTCCGGCCCGAAGGCCGCCTCCCCCCAGCGCTCGCGGACTGCGGCCTCCACGTGCGGCAGCCGCAGCACTTCGTGGCCCGCGCGATCGGCGTCCAACACGCCGGCGCCAAGCCGGGCCAACTGCGCAGCCACCATGCTCTTGCCGCTCGCCACTCCGCCCAGTAAACCGATTACACGCATCATGGTTGCAAGAAATGTCCGTGGCGATTTGCACGGTGCCAAAAATTTAACGTAATGCTAACCAAAACCAAGGGTATGGCGTGAAGCCTCTCGCGCAAAGGCGCCGAGCGCAAAGACGCAAAGGTAGGAAAGAAACGACGGGAAGGTCGGATTGCCCCGCGCGCCGTCGATTCACCAAAATCACCTCTCCTTCCTTCCTTTTCCTTTGCGGCTCTGCGCCTTGGCGCCTCTGCGCGAGAAAGTTTTCGTGTAACGTTGCCACTCGGCCGTGCGCCTGGCGATCATGGGGCCAGCGGCCGCGCGTCGGCCCAATTCGGGCCCGCCTTCAAATCGACCTTCAAGGGAACCCGCAACGCGGCCGCCCCGGCCATCTCCTCGCGCACCAGCGCGGCCAGCCGCGGCAGTTCCTCGGCGGGCGCCTCGAAGATCAACTCATCGTGGATTTGCAACAACATCCGCGCCGCCAGACCCTCGCGCAGCAGCCGCTTGTGGATGGCGATCATCGCCAGCTTGATCAGGTCGGCCGCGGAGCCCTGGATGACCGTGTTGACGGCGGTCCGTTCGGCGAGGTTCCGGGAGCGGCCGGCATTTTCGCGGACGCCGCGAATCTCCCGCCGCCGCCCCAGGATGGTTTTAACATAGCCGCGCCGCCGGCATTCCGCCAGTACCCGCACCAGGAACTGCTCGATGCCCGGATAGCGGCTGAAGTAGTTGTCGATGAACTCGGCGGCTGCGTCCCGTGCGATTCCCAGCCGGCGTGCCAGCCCCGCGGCGCTCTGTCCATAGATGACGCCGAAATTTACCGTCTTGGCCTGCCGCCGCATCGCCCCGGTCACCTCGGCCAGCGGGACGTTGCTGACCTGGCTGGCCACGCGGGCGTGGATGTCCTCGTCGCGCGCAAATGCCTCGCACAACTGCTCGTCGCCCGAATAATGCGCCAGAATCCGCAATTCGATCTGCGAATAGTCGGCCGCCAGCAAGACCCAGCCTTCCTGGCCGGGCACGAACGCGGAGCGGATGTCGCGCCCCTCGTCGGTCCGCACCGGGATATTTTGCAGGTTCGGATCGCTCGAACTCAGCCGCCCGGTGGCCGTCACCACCTGGTTGAACGAGGCATGGACGCGGCCGGTCGTGGGATGGACCATCGCCGGCAAGGCGTCCACGTAGGTCCCCTTGAGCTTGGCGTATTGGCGGTACTGGACGATCTTCTGCGGCAGCGGATGCTGGGCGGCCAATGCCTCCAGCACGGCCACGTCGGTGCTGGGGCCGGTCTTCGTCCGCTTCAGCACCGGCAGCTTCTTTTCCACGAAGAGGAGCCGCTGCAATTGCTTGGGCGAAGCGATGTTGAAGCGGTAGCCGGCCAGCTCGTAAATTTCCCGCTCCAAGGCCGCCATGCGCTGGCCGTAGCGGCGGCTCAATTCCGCCAGCCGGCCCACGTCCACCTTGATGCCGGTGTACTCCATCTCGGCGAGCACCTCGACCAGCGGCAGTTCCAGTCTCACCAGCAGGTCGGCCAATTCGGCCGCGGCGAGCTTCTCCGCCAGGATCGGCCGCAGGCACACCGGCAGCCAGGCGTCCTCGACGGCATAGTCGGTCACCTGGGCCACCGGCACCTGGTCCATGCGCAACTGGTTCTTGCCGCTGCCGATCAGCTCGGCGATCTTGATGGTGGCGTGGTTGAGGTATCGCTTGGCCAGGTCGTTGAGGTTGTGGTTGCGCCGTCCGGCGTCGAGCAGATAGCTGGCCACCATAGTGTCGAAGCTCAGGCCGGCCAGGGCGACGCCCGCCGCGCGAAAGACGATGATGTCGTACTTCAGGTTCTGGCCGATCTTGCCGATTGCCGGGTCTTCCAGCACCGGCCGCAGGGCTTCCAGCGTGGAGGGCATGTCCAGATGGTTCTCACCCGGCGGGGCGCGGAAGGGCAAGTACCAACCCCCGCGCTGGTCCCAGGCGAAGGACAGCCCCACGATCTCGGCCCACCGCGGCCGCACGCTGGTCGTCTCCGTATCGACGGAAATGCAGGGCTGCGCCGCAGTTCGGCGAGAAAGGCGGCGAATTTTTCCGCCGTGTCCACCAGCCGGTGCTCCGCCTTCCTCCTCCCCTCTCCCTCCGGGGGATGGGCAGACGCTGGACGAGGCGGTGCGGGCAACGTGTCTCTCCCCTCTCCCTCCGGGAGAGGGGCCGGGGGTGAGGGCTGCTTGTCTTTTGGCATGGCGACCGCGTCGCTCTGGGGACTGTCCCCGTTTTCGCGCAGCGAAAACGGGACTGTCCCCATTGGAGCCTCCGCCCGCTTCGCCGCCCCTTCGCCCGCCCGACCTCTGACTTTCTCCGCCAGGCTGCGAAAGCCGAACTCCTCGAAGAGTTCCAGCACGGGGGCCAAATCGGAGGCGTCCCACCGCGCCGCCTGCCAGTCGATCGCCACCGGCACGTGGTCGTCGAGCTGGACGAGCTGGCGGCTGAGAATGGCCTGCTGGCCGTATTTTTTCAAGTTCTCCCGCCGGGCCACCGCCGTCAACTCATCGGTGTGTTTTAATACGCCCTCCAGGCTGCCGTATTTTTCCAGCAATTGCCGGGCATAGACCGGCCCGACCAGCGGCACGCCCGGCACGTTGTCCGAGGCATCGCCCACCAGGGCCAGGTAATCGACGACCTGGTGCGGGCTGATGCCCCAATCGGTCCGCAACGCCTCGCGGTCCAGGACCTCGTTCTTCCGGATGTTGTAGAGCTTCACCCGCTCCGAGATCAACTGCCGGCAGTCCTTGTCACTGGTGACCACGTAGCACCGGCCGTCGAGTTGCTCGACGAGCCGGGCAAGGGTGGCCAGGATGTCGTCGGCCTCGAACGACGGCATCCCCAGGGCCGGAATCCCCAGCGCCCGGACGACCCGATGGCAGGAAATGATCTGCGGCGCCAGGTCCTCCGGCATCGCCGGCCGATGCTCCTTGTATTGCGGATACATCGCGTGACGGAAGGTCTTGCCCGGCAGGTCGAATGCGCAGAAGAGGAAGTCCGGCCGCTTCGATTCCAGCAGGTAGAGCAGGTCGCGGGCGAAACCGTACACGGCCGCCACCGGCTCGCCCCGCGGACTGGTCATTTCCGGCAGGGCGTGGAACACCTGGTGAATGAGCGAATGGCAATCGACCGCCCAAACCGTCTGCCCGGCGAGACTTTGCGGCGGCGGCCCGGGCGGACGATCCGACTGCGCGAGCATGGCGGCGATCGCGCCGGCCCGCTCGTCGGCTGCGGTCGTGGCCGGCGGGCTGGCCTGTGGGGTCTGGCCGGACGGTGGGACCGATGGCCCTTCCGCAGGGCGATCGCCGGCCTCCGGCTCGAATCCGGGCAGTAGCGGCGCGACCGGCTTGAAACGCTTTGCCATCACAGGGTTGCTCGACGAGACGGGGCCCTATCTGCACGGACACGAGCCCCGCGCCGTGAGCCCTCGTTGTTATGCGCAGGTCGTTGTTTCCGGAACTGTTTTGGCCCCGCAGGGGCCGTAATAATTTAGCCCAGGGTTGCCGCGCAGCGGCTACCCTGGGTCGGCGAGCCACCCTCGCCCTCAACCCCACCGGGGTTGCGCGGGCCTCCACGAAACGAAACCCCGTTGAGGTTTGGATTTCTCGCCGTCCGAAGCCCAGGGTAGCCGCTGCGCGGCAACCCTGGGCTATGCTATCGTGCCCCTTTGGGGCAAACGCCCGTTAGCCGTTGCGACCTGTGTGTAACAACGAGGGCGTGAGCCCACGGATAGGGTAGAACAAACTCGCGACCGTTAATGCTATGCCCATTTCGGGGAGGCGTCAAGGATGCCCCCCGTCGCCGCGGCCGAAGCCGCTAGCCGTAGAAAAGCTGGCGAAAAACGGCATCGCCAGCCCCCGTGGTTTTTCCTTGACAGTAACCAAAAGATTCACGAAAATGTACTTATCGCTTTCCGGGCTTGGAACACCCGGGAAGGTTCTTCTTTAAGGTTGGTTCCCCGCGGGCCGCCCGTGCGGCAGGCGCCAGGGACCGAAATCTGACGGAAACGGAGCGTTATAAGAAGAGGCGCAATTCCGCCCCTGTGCTTGTGAGTGCGCGGACGCTGCGCTGCAACCCAGTGAGGAGGATTCCGATGAATCGCAATGGCAAGGACTTGGAGAAGCTCGTCGCGATCGTGTCGCCCTGGGAAAAACTTCCCGCGTTGGCGAAGAGGAACTTCCGGATCGAAAGTCTGCCGGAGGAGAAGAAGGTCAAGGTCTGGCGCGAGGACCTGCAGACTGAGGAGCTGTTGGCCGCGGAGCTGAGCCAGGTCGGCATCACCGCCGCCGAATTGCGCAGCAGCAGGATCACGGACTGGAAAGGGGTGGAGTAGCGACAACCCCGGTGCAACGATTCCGAATTGAGCGGACGAAATTCTCGCGCAGAGGCGCTGAGGATGAGGGAGCGATTGGCGAGTCAGCGCCCGGGCCGTGCGGGGAAAGTGGCGTCGTGGCGCTGCCGCGCTATCCGAGGACTAACGTCCCCGGCTCGGCTCCTTTGTCTTTCCTTCCCCCTTCCGCCCTCCGCCTTCCGCCTTTCCGCTCACTCCCACTCGATCGTGGCCGGGGGCTTCGAGCTGATGTCGTAGACCACGCGGTTCACGCCCGGCACCTCGTTGATGATGCGGGTAGAAATCCGCCCCAGCAACTCGTAGGGCAAGTGGAACCAGTCGGCCGTCATGAAGTCCTCGGTGGCCACGCAGCGGACCGCCACCACGTCGTCGTAAGTCCGGGCGTCGCCCATCACCCCCACGCTCTGCACCGGCAGCAGCACGGCGAAGGCCTGGGCCGTCTCGCGGTAGAGGCCGGCCCGCTTGATCTCGGCGACCACGATGGCGTCGGCCTCGCGGAGCGTGTCCAGCCGCTGCCGGGTGACTTCGCCCACGCAGCGCACGGCCAGCCCCGGGCCGGGGAAGGGATGGCGCCAGACGATGTCTTCCGGCAGCCCCAGCCGCTGGCCCAAGGCGCGGACCTCGTCCTTGAACAACTCGCGCAGCGGCTCGATGAGCGTGAAGGCCAAATCCTCGGGCAGGCCGCCCACGTTGTGATGCAGCTTGATCGTGGCCGCCGGCCCGTCCGGCGAGCCGCCGCTCTCGATCACGTCGGGATAGAGCGTTCCCTGGGCGAGGAACTGGGCCCCTTCGATGCGGGCCGCCTCGTCGGCGAAACACTCGATGAAGGCGTGGCCGATGCGGCGCCGCTTCTCCTGCGGATCGACCACGCCGGCCAGGGCGGTCAAGAAGCGGTCCTCGGCGTCGACGACGTGCAAGTCGGTCTTGAAGTGGTTGCTGAACTCCTCGATGACCGACTGCGCTTCGTCCTTGCGCAATAGGCCGTTGTCGATGAGGATGCAAGAGGCCTGGGTGCCGACCGCCTCGGCCAGCAGGGCCGCCACCACCGAAGAATCGACGCCGCCGGAAAGTCCGCAGATGACCCGGCCCCCGCCCACGCGGCGGCGAATGGCCTCGATGCTCTCGCGGGCGAAATCGCCCAGCTTCCAGGTCCCCTCGCAATGGCAGGCCGCGCGGAGGAAATTGCCCAGGATCGTCGCTCCCAGCGGCGTGTGCGTCACCTCGGGATGGAACTGCAAGCCGTAGATGGGCAGGCGGCGGTGCTTCACGGCGGCGAAGGGGCACGTCTCGGTGGCCGCCAGCGGCAGAAAATCGTCGGAAACCGCCGTCACCTGGTCGCCGTGGCTCATCCACACCTGGATCTCCGCCGGCAGGCCGGCCAGCAGATCGTTCTGGTCGGCGCCGTTGGGCGGGACGAGTCGGCACTGGGCGCGGCCGTATTCCCGGGCCGGCGCGCTCTCGACGCGGCCGCCCAGGGCCTCGCACTCCAACTGCATGCCGTAGCAGATGCCCAGGACCGGGATGCCAAGGTGGAAAATGGCCGGATCGCACTTCGGCGCGCCCGGCTCATAGACGCTCGACGGCCCGCCGGAAAGGATGATCCCCAGCGGGGCCAGCTCGCCGATCCGCCCGGCGGTAATGTCGTGGCGGACGATTTCGCAGAAGACCTGCTGCTGGCGGACCCGCCGCGCGATCAATTGGGCATATTGCGAGCCAAAATCCAGCACCAAGACCTTTTCGTCGGCTACCTTCGTCATGCACTGCTTCCCGGGGAGAATCCCGCATTATAGGAAGAATAGGGGCCAGGGGCCAGGGGCCGGGGACCAGGGGACGGGCAGCGGGCGTGGGTGGCCCCGATAGCTCTGCTATCGGGGTGCCGCAGGCACAAGAGGCGTCCGTCGCGCATTGAAGCCCCTCTTGCGGCTTCGCCGTGTGCGATGGCGAAGCTATCGGGGCCACCCCCGGGGCCAGGGGCCAGAGGCGGGGGACCAGGGGACGGACAGCCGGCCCTTGACGTTCTTGTCGCTTTGTGGTCAATTCCGCGTTGCTGTGCCGACCAGATCTCCTTTTCACCCGCTGGAATCCCGCCTGGCCGCCGCCTGGCCGCCCCAGGCCTGGCAGGACGTGACCGTCCTGCTGGCGGTCTCCGGCGGAGCCGACAGCGTCGCCCTGCTGCGGGCGGCCCTGGCGCTGAAGACCGCCGGCGAAGGCCGTCTGGTTGCCGCCCATCTCAACCATCAGTTGCGCCCCGGCGAAGCGGACGCCGATGAGGCGATGGTCGTCGAGTTGTGCCGGCGGCTCGGCGTGGCCTGCGAAGTCGGCCGGGTGCGGCTCGATCTGACCGGCCCGGCCGGCGGCGACGGCCTGGAAGCGGCGGCCCGGCAGGCACGCTATCAGTTCCTCGAACAGGCGGCCGCCCGGCTGGGGGCTCGCTATGTCGTCACCGCCCATACCGCCGACGATCAGGCCGAGACGATCCTGCACCGCATCGTTCGCGGCACGGGCATCGGCGGCCTGGCCGGGATGGCCCGGACGCGCCCCTTGGGCCCCGCCACGCTCTTGCGACCGCTGCTGGGATTTCGCCGCGCCGAACTGCTGGCCTATCTCGACGATCTGGGGCAGTCCTATCGCGACGATTCCAGCAACCGGGACATCCAGTTCACGCGCAATCGCATCCGCCACGAACTCCTGCCCCGGTTGGCCGAGCAGTTCAACGCCGGCGTGGTCGATGCCCTATTGCGCCTGGGCTCGCTGGCCGGCGAAGTCCAAGCGGTGATCGACTCGTTGACCGGCCCGTTGGTCGAGCGTTGCGTCCGGGAAGAAGGCCGGGCCGCCGTCTCGATCGACGCGGCACTCCTGGCGGCCGAGCCGTCTTATCTCCGCCGCGAGTTGCTCATGGCGGTATGGCGCCGGCAGGGCTGGCCCATGCAGGCGATGGGTTTTGCGCAATGGGAGTTGTTGGAGAAGATGTTGCTCCCCGCCGGGCCCCCGCGAACGGAGTTGCCCGCCAAGCAGACATTTCCCGGCGGCGTGTCGGCCGAGGCCGGCGAGTCGGGCCTGCGGCTCCTGCGCCCGGCGGGAAATTCCGCCGCGCCGGGCCCGTTCCACGAGCCGGGACCGTGAGGCCCCGTCGTTACGCACAAGTCATTTTTTCCGAAACCGTCCTTGCCCCGCAGGGGCTGTGATAATTCAGCCCAGGGTTGCCGCGCAGCGGCTACCCTGGGTTGGCGGGCCACCCTCGCCCTCAACCCCACCGGAGTTGCACGGGCGTCCGCGAGACGAAACCCCGTTGGGGTTTTGGATTTCTCGCGGTCCGACGCCCAGGGTAGCCGCTGCGCGGCAACCCAGGGCTATGCTACGGTGCCCCTTTGGGGCAAGCGGCGCTGCGTTTCCGTCGTCTTTTCCAGATCGCGTAGCACACAACCGCCCAAATCGCCAGGGCCACGGCGAAATGCACCCACGAGGCCCCCGGCGGCCCTGGCGCTCGAACGGTCCACACCAAATCCCCCGTCACGGGATTCCAGACACTAACGCGGCCCGCACTGTCGCCGATTGCCAATAAAGCCCCTTTTGGCGAGTACTCCAACGACGTGACGCGTCCGGCGCACTCCAACCGGTCTATCCAGTGCCCTGAGGCCACGTCGAAGAGATCGGCGCCGGCGCCGTCATTGGCCGCTAGGGTCTTGCTGTCGGGAGAGAACGCGATTTTCCAGACCTCCTCGCGGATGTTAATTGGACGCGGCCGGAGAGTTTTCATATCGTAGACGCTCAGCCCCCCGCCACCTACGGCGAGAAGCCTCCCATCCGGCGAGAACGCAATAGCTCTGATCCCTGCGCCACTTGTAGGCCCCTGGGGAGGCGTAACAAATGCCCCATCAACTCCGCTTCGCAGATCGACCGCCGCCGTGGCTGCCACAGCAATTAGACCGCCATCGGGGGAAATCGCGATAAGTGGCGGACCACCCCAGTACCCGCCGCTTGGCGCCGTGTTGTCCAGGATCTTTGCTTGACCGGCCGACAGGTCCCAGGAGATGAGACCGGTCATTGTGCTCGCAGCCCCATGGTTTCCATCGGGGCTGACTGCGAAGAACAGTGGAGGCTCGGCCGCGAACACCTTCAATGTGCCTTGCCATTGTCCAGAGCCCAAATCATAGTTCCTCACCATCCCTCCGCCGAGCCCTTGGACCAGGAGGACTTTACCCCCGGGACCATAGGCGACGTTTTTTTGTACGAATTCGTAGAGTTGAAACGCAGCTCCCGCGTCCCCCGGACGTTTCACCTGCTCGATGACCCGCTCCGTTCGCCCGCTCGTCACGTCCAAGATGCTTATCGTCCGCGAAATATCAGCCAAACACACCTTGAACGGTACGTTGGCATCTCGGGCGACGTAATGCACTACGACCAGGTGTTTCCCGTCCGGCGAGAAAGCCAAATCGCTGACCTTCTGATACCAGGTGCCGCACCCCTCCCACGTCGCCATGGCCATGAAAATGGCTATGAGCCACGTAACCATGAGGAGTTGGGTAATGGTGAATTGACGCATGAATCGGCCCCCTTCGCGCGCCCCTCAATTAACGCGCCCGCCACTCCAACCGCTTCAATAACAAATCGATCAGGAACAGCACGGCCGCGGCTGTCAGCAGCTCCCGCCAAAACAGAACCGTCTCCGGCACGGTGCGGCCGGCAGATATGAAAAGCTCGGCTGGCTGCGGGTCCCAGCGGCCGCCGCTCGAATCGGCGATCTTTTGCAGAAGGGCCGTATCGACCGGCTGGATGCGGAACTCGTCGGCAAAACCCGGCACAATCGCCCGCCGCTGGGCGTCCACCAGTTGCCCCCGGTATCGCAGCTTCGTTTCCAGAAAGTACGCCCCGGGCGACGGCGTCGCCATGCGGGCGGCGTAGCGGCCGGGGGCCACTTGCTCCATCGGCAGCGTCCGCTCCTGCCCGCCGGGATCGGTCACGTGCAGCGTCGCCTCGGCGCCGTTGAGGAATCGGCCGTCGTGGTCCAAGGCGTCGAGCGTGACCAGGGCCGAGGCGGCGCCCGGCTCGACCTGGAGCAGGCAATCGTGCGGCGGCTCCTTGCGCATCGTCTGGCGGACCAGGCGGGTCCAGAAGGGGCCGAAGCCGGGCCAACGCAGCCAGGCCGCCGCCCAGTGGCTCTCGAACGTCGGACGTAAAGGCAACGGTCCGCCCCCGGCCGTAACGCCCGCAGACCAGCAGCGGGTCGCCGCTCTTGCTGGCCAGGAGCACTTCGCTCTGCGGCTTGGGCTCGGTTTCCACGTAGCCCAGCAGCGTCGGTGCATGTTCGAGGTCCAGGCCGGCCAGCACGGGGGCGGCCCCGACGACCTGGGGAAAGAACGGCTCCTCGGTGATGCCCAGCTTGCCGGCGATGCTGGTCTCCAGGGCGAAGATCTGCGGCACGCGGGCCAGATCGACGGCGTAGTAGTAATGCCCCTTGGCCTCGGCGGCCAGTTCTTTCAGCAGCGGACCGGCCGCCTCCTCGCCGACGGCCACCGTCGAAAGCGTGATGCCATCGGCGGCGATCTTCTTGACCAGGCCGCCGAAATCGCCCGGGCTGGACACGCCGTCGGTCAAGACGATGATGTGCTTCAAATCCGCGAACGATTCCCGCAGGGCCAGGTAGGCCTTGTCGAGGGCCGGATACATGTCGGTCTCGCCGCCGGCGGCGATGGTGTCGATGCGGCGCAGGATGTCGTCCTTGTCGTTGCAGACGTGCAGCGGACTGACCCACCAGTTCTTGTCCTCGAAGGCCAGCACGCCCACCTGGTCGCGCGGGCCGAGCATTTTCACCGCCCCGCCGGCCGCCTGCTTCGCCAGGGTGATGCTCTTGCCCTCCATCGACCCGGAACAATCCAGCACCAGCACCATGGCCAGCGTCGGCTTGGGCTTGTTTTTCTTGGCTTCCGAGCGGACCGGCAGAATGTCTTCCAGCGGCGTGCCGCGATAGCCGCCGGGCGTGAACGACTCGTCGCCGCCGGCGACGATCAGCCCGCCGCCGAAGTCGCCGACGTAGCGGCCGATCGACTCCATCCGCTCGGCCGGCAGTGCGGTGGCCGGGATGTTCGATAGGATCACCAGGTCGTAGCGGTCGAGGGCCTCGGCCTGCCGCGGAATCTCTTCCGGCAGGCAGACCTTCACCTCGACGTGCTCCTGGCCAAGGGCCTCGGCCAGATGGGCGGCCGCCCCCGGCCGGCTCTCGACCAGCAGCACGCGTGGCATCCGCCCGACCAGCACGACGGCCCCGCCCTGGTTGTTCTCGGCCAGCGTATCCTGGCAGCCGCTAATCCGCACGCTGAGCGTCATGGCCGGCCCCTCGGCGGCGGTCACGGGAAAGCGGACGTGGTTTTCGCCCCGGTGGATGCTTCCCCGGTGGACGTGAGCCTGCTGCTGGCCGAGCGGCGACACTAGCCCGACGCGCGAGCGAGGGTGCACTACGCTGGGGTCTTCCGTAACTCCTCCCTCGCTTGCGCTTCGGGCTGGTGTTGCGCCGTCGATGCCTAGCGATCCGGAGCGAAGCTCGACGGTGCAGGAGTCGTCGTGCGTCGATTGGATCGCCACATCCACGTCGAAGGGCTCCCCCTGTCTGACGGCGACGGGGGCGGCCACGCCCGCGACGTAGACCTCGTGCTCGGGGCCGGGCAAGGGGACCGTCGAGATGGGCACTCCCGCGGCCCGGGCAGCCGCCAGGGCGTCGCCGGCGGTCTGGTTGCCGTCGGAGAAGAGCACGATCTGGGGCACATAGCCGGCGGGGATGGCGGCCCGGGCAGCCGTGATGGCGGCGGCCAGATCCGTGCCCGGAGCGTTCTTGTCCGTCGGCGGCGAGAGTTGTGTCGCCAGTTGGCCGGGCTCGGCGGCAAAGGGCAGCGAGACGGCGCGGCCCCCCCTGCCCTGCCCCGTCGCCGCGTCGAGGAACGGCTGCACGATCTTCGCCGCATCGGCCGCCACGCTCCGGCTCTGGTCGACTGCCAGCACGACAAACTGCCGGGGCGTCTCCCGGCTGATCTTCAGCCCGGCCGTCGCCGCCACGAGCGCGACCAAAAGCAGCGTGCGTGTCAGAAGTGAGCCCAGCCGCCGCAGCAATCCGAAACGGACCAGGCTTCGCCGCGGCGTAGTAGACCGCCACGGGCAGCACCGCCAGGCCGGCCAGCCACCACGGCCGCGCGAACTCGATTTGCCACGTTGCGAAGTGCATGTCAGCTTATCCACCGCCGTTGATAGAGACACCATTCCAGGGCGCAGAGCACCAGCGCGCCCCCGGCGAGCGACAACCATATCGGCGGCCCGGGCTCGCTGGCGACCACCGTGCCGGCATCGACACCCACGCCCGCCGGCGCGCGAAGGTCGTGCTCGCGCATCGCGGACTCGTCGGTCGGCAGCCATTGGCTCGCCGCGGCCGACAACTCCACCGCCGCCTCGTTGTCGGCCGGCAGGACATCGGCCGGATCGAGCCGGGCGGTCAATCGGCCCGCGGCCGCGGCGGGCAGCGAAAAGACGTGTTCCCAGCGGCCGTTCGCCGCCAGCGGCACGGCCGCCGTGTCGATGGTCTTACCGTCCAGGGCCAGCGCCAGCCGGGCGTCCAAGCCACGATCGGAAAAGTTCCGCACTTCGACCAGCGCCTGCCATTGGGGAGCCTGGGGACTGTCCCTATTTTCGTTCGACGAAAATGGGACTGTCCCCCTTTTCTGCGGCACCGCCCGCGTCGCCAACCGGACGATTGCCGCATGGCCGGCCCGCGTGCCGACGCGGATCCACTCGATGCCCGGCTGGACCAGCTCCGCTGCGCCGGCGCAACAGGCGTCGCTGAAAATCACGATCTCTGCGCCCGGCCGCTCGGCCGTCATCCGCCGGGCCAGCGCGACCGTGGCCGGCATCTGCGAGCCGCCCTCACCGGCCTTGATCGAGTCCAACGCCGCCCGCAGCTTCGCCTTGTCGCCGGTCCAGCCCGCGCGGACCGTCGGGGCCTGGGCCGCCGAGAGGATGGCCATCTCGTCGTAATCGCTGGCGGCGGCGATCAGTCGCCCGGCCGCCTCCTTGGCCGCCGCCAGCCGCGAGGGCTTCACGTCGTCGGCATTCATCCGCGCCGCGCCATCGACAATAAGCAGGCTTTTCGCGGGGGGCGACCGGCGCGGCTCGGCCAGGGCCGCCACCAGCAGCGCCAAAACGGCCAGTTGCACGACCGCCGAGACCGGATTTCGCCAGCGTTGCCAGCGCCGCCGCGCCCAGGCCGCCGCCCAAACCTGGTCCCAGAACATGCCCGCCGTGGCCGGCTCCCGCGGCCCGCGGACCTTGCGCAGATAGAGGGCGATGACCGCCGCCGCAATCAGTCCCCAGAGCAAGTCCATAGGATGGGCAAGAGTCATCGTCCGACGATTACCCTCCGCAAAATTTCCTCCTCCGGCATCGTCGAGTCGATCCGCACGCAGGGGATGCCGCGCTGGCCGCAATACTCCCGCAGGCTGTCTTGAAACCGCGCCACCAACAGCCGATAGCGGGCCGCCATCCGCTCGGTGATGACCATCTCGCAGGCCGAGCCGGTCTCGACGTCGAGCAGCTCCACCTCGCCGGCCCGGCGGGCCGCCGCCTCGTGCGGATCGCAAATCTGCACCAGCCGGGGCTCATAGCCGTGATAGCGGAAAATTTCCAGCGCCGGCCGAAAACCGCCGCGATCGTAGAAATCGCTGAGAATCACCACCGGGCCGCGCCGCTGATCGCGGTCGGCGAAACTGCGGGCCGCCCGGGCCAGATCGGTCGGGCCGGGCTGGAGCGAGAGCGATTCGAGGAATCGCAGCAACCGCGGCCAGCGCGTCTGGTGACGCAACCGCGGCGACTCGGCCACCAGCCCGTCGGCAAAGCCCGCCACGCCCAGGCGATCGAGCCTTCCCAGCGACAGGTATCCGAGTGCGGCGGCGATGCGGCGGGCGAGGTCGAATTTTGTGGGCTGGCCCGCCCCCATGCTGGCCGAACAATCCAGCAGCAGATAGCTGTGCAGGTCGGTTTGGCCCTCGAACACCTTGGTGAGCAATTCGTCGCGCCGGGCGGCCCACACCCAGTCGATCTGGCGATAGTCGTCTCCCGGGGCATAGTCGCGGGTGGCGGTGACTTCGGTGCCGCCGGCGGGCAATTTCCTTCGCGGCGCCGCCAGCAGCGGCCCGCCGCCGGTCCGGCTGGCCAGCAGCGACAGGTAATGAAGCCGTTTCAGGAAGTCGCGGTCCGCTGACGCCATGGCTCTATTATAATTGTCCGCCATTTCAGAATCGCCGCCAGCGTCGTCGTGGGTGTGACATGCGATGATTCCAGAGACGATCCGCAGATTAGCAGATTTTCGCAGAACCGGGAGGTTGGGCCTGCTGGGGCCCACGGTTCTTCCGGAAATCGGCGTGCGTCTGCGAGACCTGCGGCTGCTTTGTCCGGCTGTTTCGTGCCGCCCCAATCCAGCACATTTATTGTGCCGGATTATCCCACCCGTTGCAACGGGCGGGCTTGGGTCGCCGGAGCGGGGTTTTCGCGGGTGGCCCAAGCGGCTTTCGTGGCGAACTGAAGGCGGGTACGGCCTCCGTAACAGAGATCAGGCACGCTGCCGCCGTCGCCAGGCGTAGCCGAGAAGTCCGATGGCGCCGGCGCCCAGCAGAGCAAATGTCGAGGGCTCGGGGACCACCGTGAGGTCGATGAAGCCGGGGTCCACGGTCGTGGACAACGAGTACGCCATGCCCATCGGGGCCACAGGAAGAACGAAATAGCTGAGCACCGGCGTGCCAAAGTTGCCGCCGATCAGCCGGTACTCGCCGACTGTGTTGGGGTTCGTGCCAAACGTGATGGCGGTGTTCGGGGCCACGGTCAGCCCATTGATGATCGTCAGCAGGTCACCGCTACCTTCCGGAGTGGTCAAATCGAAGTTGAGCGTCATGTTCGAGGCGGTAATCAGGCTGCCGATGGTCAAGTCGCCGACCGAGCCGATGCCGCCGGGGGCGATGGTCGAGGCGGCCGAGCCCGGCAGCACGCCGCCGGAGATCGAGCCGCCGGCGGCGCCGCTGGCCAGGGTGCCGCCGCTGATGGTGACGTTGCCGCTGCCGGTGGCCGAGCCATTGCTGCCGTTGGCGGCCGCCAGAGTGCCGTTGTCGACTTCCGTGCCGCCGCTATAGAGGTTGGAGCCGGCCAGGATCAGCACTCCGGCGGCCGTCTTCGTCAGGCCGCCGCTGCCGCTGATCGTGCCGGTGAAACTCTGGGCGCTGGGGTTGGCAAACGTCAGGTGGGCGCTGTTCACGATATTGCCGGCCACGGAGCCGTTGATGTTGGCGCCGTCGCCCAGTTGAAGGGTGCCGCCGCTGATGGCCGTGCCGCCTGTGTAGGTGTTGCTGCCGGTCAGGGCCACCGTGCCAGGGCCCATTTGGGTCAGGCTACCGCTGCCGCTGACGGCGGGCGCGAAGGTAACGCTGTCCGAGCGATTGAAGGCCAGAACGCTGTTGTCGGTGACACCGCTGGTGGCGTCGATCGATCCCGTCGTACCGCCGCTTCCCAATTGCAGGGTGCCGCCGCTGATCGTGGTCAGTCCGCCATAGGTGTTGCTTCCAGTGAGGGCCACAACTCCCGGTCCGCTGACGTTGAGGCTCGTGGCGCCCGTCATCGCCGGGGTAAACGTGAGCGTTCCGCCGCCTCCGCCCAGATTATAGGTGCTGCCGCTGGGCGTAAGCGTGCCGCTGTAGGTGACATTGCCGCTGGCGCCTAGGCTGAGGCTGGCATAGCCGCCCATGTTGATCCCCTCGGAACTGTCGGCAATCAGTGCCAAGGCGCCGGCGGAGTCGGGGGTGATCTGGCCGCTGCCCAGCCAGCCGGTCACGGTGCTGTAGTTCCCGGTCTGGGCCAGGGCCACCGCGGCGCCGCTCTGGATGGCAATGGTCCCGCCGCTCGGAACGGTACTGTCCCCGTTGAACTGGAGGATGCCGCCGGCCACGGTGGTGCCGCCGGTATAGGTGTTGTAGCCGGTCAGCACCAGGGCGCCGCTGCCCGTCTTGTTCAAGCTGCCGGTTCCACTCAACATCCCGGAATAGATCGTGGTGGCATTGTTGCCGCCGGTGGTCAGTGCGACGGCGGCGTTGGCCGTGTTGATGAGGGCAAGGTTGCCCGAGCCGCTCAAGCCGCCCAGCGTGGCGGCGCCCAGGTCGCTAAAGTTCATGGAGCCGCTGCCGCTCGTGTTGAATGTGCTGTTTTGGAGTGCAAGGGCATTTGTCAATTGCAGGGTGCCGCCGCTGATAAGCGTGTCGCCGCTATACGTGTTGGCGGCAGCCAGCACCAGTGTGCCGCTATCGGTCTTCGTCAGGCCGCCGGGACCGGAAATTGAGCCGCCGAGGATCACGGTATAGCCGGCCGTATCGACCGTTGCGTCGCCGCCGCTGCCGGTCAGCGTCATGGGCAAGGCGGTGGTGAACGAACTGTCCGCCTGGAGCGTTCCGCCGCCGAAGTTAAATGGCGTGTTCGCCCAACCATAACTCAAGGACGATGTAATGAGCATTCCGCCGTTGAGGCTGTAAGTTCCGCTGCTGGCCCCGAGGTAGAGAGCGCCGACGGCGTTGGTGCCGCCGGATTGGGTAAAGTTCCCGGTGCCGTTGACGAAGCCCACATATTCTTGCCCTGCGGACAACAGGCCGGAGCCGCTGAGGCTGTAGGTTCCGCTGCCGTTGACGGGAACGCCGACGCCGAGGAAGAGAGTCCCGACGGCGTTGGTGCCGCCGGATTGCGTGAAGTTCCCTGTGCCGGAGTAGCCAATGTATTCTTGCCCTGCGGACAACAGGCCGGAGCCGCTGAGGCTGTAGGTTCCGCTGCCGCCCGCGGAAATAGGGTTGTTGCTGAGGAAGAGAGTGCCGACGACGTTGGTGCCGCCGGACTGGGTGAAGTTCCCCGTGCCAGTGCAGCCAACGCATTCTTGCCCTGCGGACAACTGCCCGGAGCCGCTGAGGCTATAGGTTCCGCCACCGGCGGTGTTGTAGCCGAGGTTCAGAGCGCCCGAGATAGCGTTGGAGCCGCCGGACTGCGTGAAGGTCCCCGCGCCGAGTAGCCGACGAACTCAAAGCCCGTGGACAACAGGCCGGAACCACCGAGGCTGTAGGTCCCGCTGCCGCCGGTGTTGTAGCCGAGACAGAAGCCGGAGTCGGGAAAGTTGCTGGAGGTGGCATTGTTGGTGCCGCCGGACTGGGTGAAGCTCCCCGTGCCGGAATAGCCGATGTATTCAGACCCCGCGGACAAAAGGCCGGAACCACCGAGGTTGTAGGTTCCGCTGGCACCGGCGTTGTAGCCGAGGTAGAGGCCAGGGCTCGGGAAATAGCTGGAGGCGGCGCCGTTGGTGCCGGCGGACTGTGTGAAGTTCCCCGCGCCGGAGTAGCCGACGTACTCAGAGCCCATGGACAACAGGCCGGAACCGCCGAGGCTGTAGGTCCCGCTGCCGCCAGCGCTGTAGCCGAGATAGAGATTGCCGGGGCTAAAGACACTAGAAGAAGAATTGGTGCCCGCGGACTGCGTGAAGTTACCCGTGCCGGAGTAGCCAACGTATTCATACCCCGGAGATAACAGACCGGAGCCACTGAGGCTGTAGGTCCCGCTGCCGCCGGCGTTGTAGCCGAGTTGGAGAAAGAAGACGGTGCTCGTTCCGCCAGACTGCGTGAAGCTTCCTGTGCCGTTATAGCCCACATACTGGTAGGGGGCCCACAATTGTCCCGTGCCGCCGAGGTTGCCGGCGCCGTTGTCGCCGGCGTTGAAGCCGAGGTAATAATTGGCGGCGTCATTGGTCCCGCCGGACTGCGTGAATACTCCGGTTCCGGCTTTGCCGACGTACTGGTTGTTTACGGACAGCCATCCGCCGCTAATGCCGGAGGCGGAGTCGTTCACTGTCAGGTTCCCGCTGCCGCCCAAGCGGACGATGCCGGTGCCCGAGAGCACCAGGCCGTTGTTCAGGTTGATGGAAGCGCCCGCGGCGATAATCGTTCCCTGGCAGTTGACCGGATCATTGATCGAACCCCAGCCGCCAAAGCCTTGCCCGGCCGGCACCACGAGCGTGGTCCCCGCCGTATGGGTCAGGCCCAAGGAACTGTAACTGCCGAAGCCTGTGGACGGATTGAAGCCGGCGGGCACGATCAGCAGCGAATTGACGCCCATGCTGACCCGGGTCGCCCCGACGTTTTGCAATGTGCCGGCGGAGAAGTCGAGGATGCAATTGGAGGCGCCCGTCAGCACCGCGGAACTGTTGCCGCCGTCGAAGATTCCATAGTCAACAAGGCCGGCGTTGACCTGGAGGGTGCCGCCGCTGAATAGATAACGGCCGCCGCTGCCGATGGAAATGTAAGCGGCCGCGTTTTCACCGCCGGTCTGCTGGAACAGCGCGGCGGCGCCGGAATTGTACCCGATGTACTGGTCCGCGGCCGACAACTGCCCGCCTGCGCCGAGGATGTAGGTCCCGCTACTGCCGGAGTTGTAGCCGAGAAAAAGATTGCTCGAAACCGTGTTTGCCCCATCGGACTGCGTGAACACACCCGTTCCGGCGTAGCCGACATACTGGTTGTTCACGAGAAGCGATCCGTTGCTGATCGCGGAGCGGGAATCGTCCACCGTCAGGCTGCCGTTGCCCAGGCTGACGCTGCCGCCGCCCGAGAGAACAAGCCCGTTGTTCAGATTGATGGAGCCGCCCGCAGCGGCGGTGATGGTTCCTTGGCAGTTCACCGGATCGTTGATCGAACCCCAGCCGCTAAACCCCTTGCCGGCCGGCACTGCAAGCGTGGTCCCCGCAGTGTGGGTCAGGCCCAGGGAACTGTAGCTGCTGAAACCTGTTGCCGTGTTGAACCCGGCGGGAACGATCAGCAGCGAGTTGGCGCCCATGCTCACCGACAATGAGCCGGCGTTCTGGAGGGATGCTTGGGAGAGGTCGATGATGCAGTCTGCTCCGCCGCTCAACGAGGCCGTACCGCCGAACGTGAGCACGCCCTGATTGGTCAGACCGGGGCCAGTGATTTGGAGTGCGCCGCCGCCGAACTGATATTGGCCGCCGCTACCGATGGAGAGAAAGCCGGTGGCGTTCGTGCCGCCGGTCTGCTGGAGCAGCGCCGTGGCGCCTGGGTTGCACGCGAGATATTCGTTCGTGGCTGACAACAGCCCGCTGCCGCTGAGGATGTAGGTCCCGCTGCTGCCGGAGTTCGAGCCGAGATAAAGATTCCCGCCGACGGTATTGGTTCCGCCCGAGTGGGTGAACGTGCCCGTGCCGGAGTACCCCACGTACTCGCTCCCTCCGGTGGACAACAGGCCGGAATCACCGAGGCTGTAGCTCCCGCTGCTGCCGGGGTTCGAGCCGAGATAGAGATCACCGCCGACAGAATTGGTTCCGCCCGAGTGCGTGAACGCGCCGGCGCCGGAGTCGCCCACATACTGGTTCCCTCCTGCGGACAACAGGCCGGAACCGCTGAGATTATAGCTCCCGCTGCTGCCCGCGTCGGACCCGAGAGTAACGCTTCCGTTGTTGGTGCCACCGGACTGGATGAAGTTCCCTGTGCCGGAACCGCCCACGCACACCCCTCCGGAGAGCTGACCGCCAGTGAGAATGTAGGTCCCGCTGCCACCAGGATTGGAGCCGAGAGTGAGGCTGCTGTTGTTGGCGCCGCCGGACTGGGCGAAGATCCCCGTGCCGGAGCAGCCGACGCACTCGCCGCAGAGCGTGGACAACTGGCCGGAGCCGCTGAGATTATACGTTCCGCTACCGCCGGAGTCGCAGCCGACGTAGAGATAGAATGTCGAATTGGTGTTGCCCGGCTGAGTGAAGTTTCCCGTGCCTGAGCAGCCGACATACTCATAGATGGTAGACAACAGGCCGCAACCACTGAGGTGATACGTCCCGCTGCCGCCGGAGTTGCAGCCGAGATAAATTTCGCACGTCGAATTGGTGCCGCCGGACTGAGTGAAGTTTCCCGTGCCGGAGCAGCCGACGTACTCATCAAAGTTAGACAAGAGCCCACAACCACTGAGGTGATATGTCCCGCTACCGCCGGAGTTGCAGCCGAGGTAGAGGTCGCATGTTGAATTGGTGCCGCCCCACTGAGTGAAGTTTCCTGTGCCTGAGCAGCCGACGTACTCATCAAAGTTAGACAACAGGCCGCAACCGCTGAGGTGATACGTCCCGCTGCCGCCGGAGTTGTAGCCGAGATAGAGATCGTAGGCGGCATTGGTGCCGCCCGACTGCGTGAAGTTTCCCGTGCCAGAGAAGCCCACGTACTCACTTCCGAGCGACGAGGACCACTGGCCCGTGCCGCTGAGGTGATACGTGCCACTGCTGCCGGCGTTGTAGCCGAGATAGAGATTCCCGCCGACGGTGTTAGCCCCGCCGCACTGGGTAAATTTTCCCGTGCCGGAGTAGCCCACATACTCATTCCCCCCTGCCGACAACTGCCCGGGATCGCGGAGGTTATATTTCCCGTTGTCGGGGGCGGCGTAGCCGAGATAAAGATCATTGGCGAGGGTATTGGTTCCGCCAGACTGAGTGAACACGCCAGTACCACCGCTGCCGACATACTGGCTACCAGCGGAGAGCGACCCGCCACTAATGCCCGATGCACGATCGTTGACCGTCAGGTTGCCGCTTCCCAGGCAGACGGCGCCGGTGCCGGACAGCATGAGGCCGTTGTTCAGGTCGATCGAGCCAGTCGTGGCCGTGATCGTTCCTTGGCAGTTGACCGGATCGTTGATCGAACCCTGGCCGTCGAAACCCTGTCCTGCGGGCACTACGAGCGTGGTCCCTGCCGTATGGGTCAGGCCCAAGGAACTGTAACTGCCGAAGCCTGTGGACGGATCGAATCCGGCGGGCACGATCAACAGGGAGTCGGGCCCCATGCTTACGGACATGCATCCCAGATTCTGCCACGTGCCGCTAGTAAGGTCCAACAGGCAATTGGCGCTCAGCGTACCGGCGCCGTTGCCGCCGTCGAAGACCCCTGCGTTGATCATGGCGCCGCCGATCTGGAGCACGCCACCGGTCAATAGATAGCGGCCGCCGCTGCCAACGGAGATGCAGCCGACGGTGTTCGTGCCGCCTGTCTGCTGAAACAATGCCGTGGCGGCTGGGTCGAAACCAACATATTCGCTGGGGGCGGACAACTGCGCGGTCCCGCCGAGGCTGTAGGTCCCGCTGCTGCCGGCGTTGTAGCCGAGATACAGGCCTTGAAATTCATCGTTCGCGATGGTATTGGTCCCGCCCGACTGTATGAACGTGCCCGTGCCGTAGCAGCCCACATACTCATACGATGCGGACAACAGACCGGAGCCGCCGAGACTGTAGGTCCCGCTGCTGCCGGGGCTGTTGCCGAGAACGAGTTCTCCCGTGACGGTATTGGATCCCCCGGATTGCAGGAAGTTTCCGGTGCCCGAGTTGCCGATGAATTCGCTGCCCCAGTTGCTCACCGTGAGGCCGCCGCCGGTCATCTGGACCAGTCCGCTCCCCGCGGCGCTGTCAACCAGGAGGTTATTACACACCTCTCCTGTCTGAGTGACGGTCACCGTTCCGCCGTTGAAGATATCGGCGTTGTCGGTGGAAGTCGGCACGCCCCCGCCCGTCCAGTTCGTCGCGACCGACCAGTCGCCTGACTGAATGTTCCAGGTGATATCTGCCCGCGCCGGGCGGCGCACGCGATGAGAACCAGACCCGCCCAAAAGGTCCAACACGGTTTCCGAGACTTCGCGCGAGCGAACCGCACGAGCGGGGCGATTCGAGCGGTCCTGCCAACACGAAACACGCGCCATCCGCGGAGCATCGTCTTGAGGTTCATGCGTCCCTCGTCGAAGCAAGTGGAAGATGTTTAGGATCAGCTCGCCGTTGGACCTCCGCCGCACACCGGAGAATCAAATCAAACGGCGCCAGTGCGCCCGGCGATTGCCCTTCGCCGCCGGCTGGCTTTCTGGGCGTCCAAGCCCCTTTTGCTGACTCACTCCATCCGTGGAAAAGCTGGCCCTACGCAACTTCTCACTCTGACGCTTGCCTCGCCGGCCGATGGCGGCGAGTTCTCACCCCGGCCAAAGGCCAGGGACGACGATTTCCGGCCGGCAAATGCCCGGCGCGGCTGGCCCGCAGCGAGCGGGCCGAAAGATTGCCACCGAGGGACGACAATCCTCACGCGCGGGACGTCCTCGCCCGGATGTGGTCGCTGCCTCCATGATCGAGTCTAGGATTAGAGGAACAATTTCTAGCATACCGGTATCGGTGGAAATGTCAATCCCTGACATAGTGGCATCACAAAAAACTCGGACATTTCGCCTATCGAAGTTGAAACTATCGAACATTTCACCCAATCGGGTTAAGGATGAAGGTGGAGGGCGGAAGGGGGAGTGAGAAGTTTTCAGTGTTAAGTTTTCAGGCTTCTCTCCCCGGCCCCTGGTCCCTGGCCTCTGGCCCCTCGCTTCTTTCTCCCCTTGAAATCCGGCCAGCCGATTGCCTATAACGGGTGCCGGCGGCAACGCGGAGGTGATGCTGTCGGTGCGTGAGCCCCGGCGGGGCGGCAGTTAATGGCCAGGCGGCGTGAGCGCGCAATTTCACGTCTCCCTCCAGGCGTTCGTGCCAAAACAGATCGGGGAAATACATCCATGCCCGTTTACGGGCATTTTCCGCCGCAGGCGGTCGTAGGCCCGTCCTTCAGGACGGGTGACCCAGGCAGGACGGGCTGCCTACCCCGCCGGCGGCCCGCCGGCAAAGCCGGCGGGCGGCCGGCGGGGGGCCTTTACGCTCCCGGAACCCGACGTAAACGTCGGGCCTAACACCGCCTGCGGCGGAAAAGGATCGTAAACGACCCTACGGAGTCAACCATCAAGAGATCACGGTCAAAATGGCGGAATCAGACAACATGCGTCGGCTTGCGCCACCCCGACAATCGGTACCGGGGGGTAAGTGCCAATGCAACACACCACCCAAAGAACGTATGAACTTACGCCAACAACAGACCGGCTCAACCTATTGCGGAGGAAAGAGTTGAGTTGTGCAACAATCGACGTAATTTTGTCACCGGCAGGCGGGGCCGGTACATATTGCAGCCGGAACAGACACCGCCGACAACCCCCCTGATGCCTCCCGCGTCCCGGCCGGCGCCACCGGCATATCCCGTAATAACGGCCCTGGCTGCAATCGGGCCGCCGCACGGGCAGCCGGGGTATTTAAGGTAGAGTTGCTCGTAAGGAACTGGTGCGTCAGAAGGGGACAGTCCCATTTTCGTCGGACGAAAATTGGGACAGTCCCCAGGCGGCGTTGCTGAGGGGACGTTTCTGGTGATTGCTTTCGTGCTGGCTATCGCGGTGGTGAACCTGGCCGTCGGCTTCGCGCTGGCGGCCTATCTGGGCCGCTGCTATCGGCGCAGGCGCTGGCGGCCCTGGAATCGCTGCCGGCGCTGGCGGCGGCTGCGGCGGGGACGGACGACGTCCAGACGCCGGCGCCGCCGGCCGCGCCCCCGCCCCCCGATCCGCACCTCCAAGACGCCGAGCAATCGATCCGCGGCCTGCAAAACGAGGTGGATACTTACTACAAGCAGTTGACCGAAACGGACGACAAGCTGCGGGAAATCACGGACACGCCCGACTCCGTCATGATCCAGGAGTGCATCGGCTCCTTGCAGGCGGCCACCAAGGAATACTGCCGGCAACGCCAATCGGCGTTCCGGGCGCTGCTCAGCCAGCATGAGGGGCGGGCCGAGTTCAGCCAGTTGTTGACCGACATGCGCCAAGCCATCGAGCAGGAGGACACCGTCATCAGGACGGCCCGCCAGGACTTGGCCAACGCCTATAGCCAGACCGATCTCCAGGAGGGCTGCCGCCAGATCCTCGGCCAGACCAACAAGCTGGCGGTGGCCAATCACCGCGTCCGCGACACGCTCGACGAGGCCGTCACCGGCATCGTGGGCTATCAAGAGCAGGGGCGGGCGGTCGACGCGGAACCCGTGCCGGTCGTCGGCCGTCAAAGCGGCTTCGAGCTGGCCCTGGCCCGCTGGTGGCAGGACGATCCGGAGCACCGCCGGCAGCTCGCGGTGGCGCTGTTCGACGTGGACGAGGTCGGACAGATCAACGAGGAGTACGGTCCCAAGGCGGGGGACGTTGTTTTGCACGCCGTGGAGCAGCTTCTGCAGACGCAGCCCTGGGGAAACTGCACGCTGGAGCGGTTTTCGGGCAAGCGATTCATGTTCCTGTTCCCCGATGCCGACGTGCATTACGCCGCCGGCGTGGCGGAACGCATCCGCCAGACGATCGAGGCCACGCCGATCGACTATCACGATCGCCAGGTTCGCCTGACGATCAGTTGTGCCGTGGTGGCCGCGGCCGCCCAGGAGACGCCGGCCTCGCTGTGCGCCCGGGCGGATACGGCGCTTTCGGACGCCAAGCGTTACGGCCGAAACAAGACGTTCTCCTACGAGGGAGAATATGCCTCGCCGGTGGCGGCTCCGGATCTGTCCCTGGCGGCCACGCCGGTCGAGGCCGGATAGCCTTCCGGCTGCCCCCAAAAGGCGGCTCTGGCCGGCTGCGATTCGAGATTTTTTTGGTGGCGGTCCGCTCCCCGGCTGTTTATAATAAGGGAAGATTGCGCCCCCTCGACTTGCGGCGGCAGAGACGCTTCTCAGCGTCGCCGCCGTGCACCTGGAGTAGCCGACTATGTCCGAGCATGAAGAGGAAAACCCCGCTTTCGAGGACTCGGGATTCTCGGCCGAGGATTTGACCTTCGCCGAACCGGGCAGCGAAGCGGCCGCCGAGGGTGAGCCGCCGGCCGCGGGGGACGAGGGCGAAGCGGCGGCCGCCATGGCCGAACCGGCCGAGGACGCCGAGGAGCTGCTCGCCGGCGAGGAGCCCGTTGCGGGCGAGGAAGAGCACGGCGAGACTCCGGAAGAGGAAGCGGGGCCGCAGCGGAAGCCCGCGGACTTGGCCTCTCATGCCCAGTGGATCGGCGCCGTGCTGGCGTGCGTGGCCGTCACGGCGGGCTTCATTTTCTTGCACGTCCCCAATGCCCTCTGGCACGCCGCCTATGCGGTCGTCTTGATCGTGCTGGTGTCTGCGACCTTGATTACGCGCAAGTATTGGGCGACCTATCCGACTACGGCGTTATACACGCTCATGCTGGCCGGCACGCTGGCGGCACTGGTGACCGGCGTGTATGGGCTGGGCCTGGAACTGTCCGTATATGGCTGGGACATGGCGGCCAAGCACGGCAAGCAACTGCTGGTGGCGGGCAGCGCGACGGCCCCCGCCCCGGCGGCCCCGGCGCCCGTGCAGCAGCCGGCGGCGAAGCCCAAGTAGGCCCCCGGCGGCCCTAGCGCTTCTTCTCCAGCTCCCAGCGCGCGATGAGTTCATTGCAGCCTGGGGTCAAACCCCGCAGCTTTTCGGCAATCACGCCGCGTTCGGAGACCGTCGCGGTTTTTAATTTCCGGGCGAAGATGTCGAACTTTTTCTGGCGATGGCGCCGGCGTCGAATCTCTTTCTTCCGCTCGCTACAGGACACGTTGACACTCCTGGGGGGATGAGAAATCAGTATCCAGCCTTTCGGGGGGCAATGCGGCGCCGGCCGCACGCGGCACTGGCCGGCGCGGTGCGCCGACGGCAGGAAAGCCCGCCGCCGGAACCCCATTTCTACCACAAGGCGGGCGCAGGGTCAACGGCTGCCCGGCGATGCTCGTCCACGGCTGCGGGGGCGGGAGAAAAAACGAGGAAGCCGTTTCAAGACAACTTGCGCGGGAGCTGCGCCAAGCGAGATGGTAAAAATCGCTCTGGTCCTGAAACGGCTTCCTGCTAGGTCAATTCAACGGCTCCCTACCCCGTGGACTACTGCGTCGGGGGCTGATGCTTTTTGTACCGCTCTTGCATCTTCTTGCGGGCCGCGGTGAGGCTGTCTTTGGTGACTACGCCGTTCTGTACGGCGCCCATTTTCGAGAAATGGTCCCAAACGTCGCCCGGCACGTCAGCCTTGGCGATCTTGCCGGTCTTCTTCTTGTCGAAGCGCTGGAACACTTCGTCAACGCTGGGGGGCTGGTGGCCGCCCGGACCACCGTGCCAGCCATGGCCACCTTGTGGACCGCCATGGCGGCCAGTCGTGCGCCGGCTTGCGGACCAGGCTTTGAGCCAGGTTTTTGGCCAGGCTTTGAGCCAGGCTTTGAGCCAGGCTTTTGACCAGGTTTTTGACCACCTTTTGGAGGTCCCATCTGGTGGTACTGCTTCGCCTCTTTCAGCGCGGTCTCAACGCCCGCCAGGGTCACCGTTCCGTCCTTGACCACGCCCGCCTTCACGAAGAGTTGCCACATTTGCGGCGGCACCCCCTTCTGCGTCAGCGTGCCGAACTTGAGCATGATGTCGGCGGCAGCCGGCGGCTTCCCGCCGGGGCGCCCGGGACCGGGCTGCCAGCCAGGTTTCGGACCAAATTGCCGACCAGCTTTCGGACCGCCTTGGGGAGGCCCCATCTGCACGTGCGCTGCTGCAGCTTCTTCAGGGCGGTTTCAAGGGCCGCCTTGGTGACGGCTCCGTCCTTGACCAGGCCCACCCTGGTGAAGAGTTCCCACAGGCGTGGCGGGACTTCGTCCTTCGTCAGCTTGCCGTCCTTGTTCTTGTCGAACTTGGCCATGATCTGGTCGGCGGTCGGCAGTTTCCCGCCCCAATGTCCGGGACCAGTCACACCGGCCTTCGGACCCCAGGGGCCGCCAGGCTTCTGGCCAAATTGCGGACCAAAGTGGGGGCCGAACTGCGGACCGAACTGCGGGCCAAAGTGCGGACCGAACTGCGGACCGAACTTGGGGCCTTTACCAAACATGCCCGGCTTTCCGAAGCCGCCCTTGCCACACTCGGGGCTACCCATGCCGAATTGCGGGCCGCCCTTGCCGCCCATGCCGAATTGCGGGCCGCCCTTGTGACCATGGTGGCCGAAGCCGCCCTTGCCACACTTGGGGCCACCCTTGCCGAATTGCGGGCCGCCCTTGTGACCGTGGTGGCCGAAGCCGCCCTTGCCACCCATGCCGCACTGCGGGCCGCCCTTGTGACCGTGGTGACCCAAGCCGCCCTGGCCACCCTTGCCGAATTGCGGGCCGCCCTTGTGACCGTGGTGGCCGTAGCCGCCCATGCCGCACTTGGGGCCGCCCTTATGACCATGGTGGCCCTTGCCACCGTTGCCGAATTGCGGGCCGCCCTTGTGACCGTGGTGGCCGAAGCCGCCCTTGCCACACTTGCCGAATTGCGGGCCGCCCTTGTGACCATGGTGACCGAAGCCGCCCTTGCCACCGTTGCCGAATTGCGGGCCGCCCTTGTGACCGTGGTGGCCGTAGCCGCCCATGCCGCACTTGGGGCCGCCCTTATGACCATGGTGGCCCTTGCCACCGTTGCCGAATTGCGGGCCGCCCTTGTGACCGTGGTGGCCGTAGCCGCCCATGCCGCACTTGGGGCCGCCCTTATGACCATGGTGGCCCTTGCCACCGTTGCCGAATTGCGGGCCGCCCTTGTGACCGTGGTGACCGTAGCCGCCCTTGCCGCACTTGCCGAACTGCGGGCCGCCCTTGTGACCATGGTGACCGAAGCCGCCCTTGCCACCGTTGCCGAATTGCGGGCCGCCCTTATGACCATGGTGGCCGTAGCCGCCCATGCCGCACTTGGGGCCGCCCTTATGACCATGGTGGCCCTTGCCACCGTTGCCGAATTGCGGGCCGCCCTTGTGACCGTGGTGGCCGTAGCCGCCCATGCCGCACTTGGGGCCGCCCTTATGACCATGGTGGCCCTTGCCACCGTTGCCGAATTGCGGGCCGCCCTTGTGACCATGGTGGCCGAAGCCGCCCTTGCCGCCCTTGCCGCACTGCGGGCCGCCCTTGTGGCCATGGTGACCGTAGCCGCCCTTGGCCCAGCCGCCGTTGCCGTGGCCCTTATGGCCGTGGTGGCCGTAACCGCCCTTGCCGTGGCCCTGATAGCCGTGGTGGCCCTTGTGGCCCTGGCCACCCTTGCCGAATTGCGGGCCGCCCTTGTGGCCGTGGTGGCCGTAGCCGCCCTGGCCCCAGGCGCCCTTGCCATGGCCCTTATGGCCGTGGTGGCCGTAACCGCCCTTGCCGTGGCCCTGATAGCCGTGGTGGCCCTTGTGGCCCTGGCCCCAGGCGCCCTTGCCATGGCCCTTATGGCCTTGGTGGCCCTTATGACCCTTGTGGCCCTTCTTGTCATTCTTACACTTATGGCCGTGGTGGCCCTTGTGGCCGTCGCCGCCCTTCTTGCAGGTGGCGGCGCCGCAAGTCCCAGACTGTCCATGATGGCCCGCCCAAGCCTGCTTCGCGGGGGCCTTGCTGGGGCACGTCTTCTTCCCGTCAGGGTCCTGCTGGCCCCACGTCAACTGGACCGCGGGGCCGGCAAACCAGCCACACAGGCCCAGAAGAAGCAGCCCCATGATGCATCGCTTTCCCATAATAAGACCTCCTGCGTTTGGGCGTGCGGACGGGAACGAATCCGGCACGCGGTTTCTAGACAACTAACTCACACTCTGTTCTACTAATTTGCAGAACCGGTCGGGCGGAAGACAGGATACAATGGGATTAGTGCGATTTCGTGCCTAACGTGGCCTTCTGATACCGTAAAGAGCCTGTATTGCGGCAACATGGGTGCTTTGGGAAAGCGGTCTGAGGCCGAAACTACCCTGGCCCCTGCGGGTTAAATGGATATGAGTCAAGTCGTGGGCGATTCGCCCGAGTCCGCCATCGAACGTGGCGCTGAGTACCTCCAAAATGGGGGGCAGGCTGCTCGCCGAGGTCTTCATGAGTCATCGCCAGCGGCTACGCCGCATGGTGGACCTGCGCCTGGACCGTCGCGTGGCGGCCCGGATCGATCCGTCCGACGTGCTGCAGGAGACCTATTTGGACGCGGCTCGCCAGTTGGAGCAGTATGTGGCCGAGCCGCCGATGTCCCTGTTTTTATGGCTGCGGTTTCTCACCGGGCAGCGGCTGATGGCCATCCATCGGCAGCACCTGGGAGTGCAGAAGCGGGACGCGAAACAGGAGGTTGCGATCGAGCGGCCGGAAGCCGATTCGCAGTCGCTTTCCTGCAGCCTGATCGGGCGGCTGACCTCGCCGAGCATGGCGGCGATGCGCGTCGAGTTGCAGATATGCTTCCAGGAGGCCGTCGATGGTTTGGAGCCGCTGGACCGCGACATCCTCGCCCTGCGCCACTATGAGGAACTGACCAACCAGGAGGCCGCCGACGAGCTGGGCATTACGCCGGCGGCGGCCAGCAAACGCTACATCCGCGCCCTGGAGCGGCTGCGCACGGCGCTGATGACGGCGCCGGGGGCTGCCATGATGGTCGAGCATTTTCCATGATGGTCAAGCGCTTCTTGATGGTTGGGCACCTTCCCTGACGCTTGACTGTTTTCCATGATGAGCGACGATCTGCACAACGATCCCGGGGACGATTCCAGCGTCGAGCGCAACCCGGTCGAGCAATTGGCCGAGGACTTCCTCGGTCGTCGCCGCCAGGGGGAAGGGGTTTCGATCAGCGAGTACGCCGAGAAACACCCGCAATTAGCCCAGCGGATCCGCGATATTTTTCCCACGCTGCTGCTCATGGAGGAGCTTCGTCCCGACACAACGTCGGCGCGGTCCCGCAGCGCCGCCATGACGCAGGCATCCGCGAAGGAAACGCTGGAACGGCTGGGCGATTTTCGCATTTTGCGCGAGATCGGCCGCGGCGGCATGGGGATCGTGTACGAGGCGGAACAGGAGTCGCTGGGGCGGCGGGTGGCGCTGAAGGTGTTGCCGGCCGCCTGCCTGGCCTCGGCCACGCGCTTGCAGCGGTTTCTCCGCGAGGCGCAGGCGGCCGCCCGCCTGCACCATACCAACATCGTGCCCGTCTTCGGCGTCGGCCAACAGGACGGCATCCATTACTACGTGATGCAGTTTATCGACGGCGAGGGGCTGGACAAGGTCCTGCACGCGCTGGCCGCCGGGGCCAGCAGTCCGCAGGCGATTCCCTGCGGCCAGGACGCCCCGCCGGCGCCGGCCCAGAGGTGCAGCGGCACGTTTTCCGCCACCGAAGCGGCCCAGATGCTATTGGCCGGGCCGCCCACGCCCGACTCGCAATCGTCGGCCTCCGCATCGCAGGAAGCCGACGATGCGACGGTCGTGGCCCCCGGTCGGCGCCGACCGGCTCGCGCTACTGGCGAAGCGTGGCGCGGCTGGGGATCCAGGTCGCCGACGCCCTGCAGTACGCCCATCAACAAGGCACCCTGCACCGCGACATCAAGCCGGCCAACCTGCTCTTGGACAACCGCGGCACGGTGTGGATCACCGATTTCGGGCTGGCCAAGCTGGGCGACCTCGATGACCTGACCCATTCCGGCGACATGGTCGGCACGCTGCGGTACATGGCCCCCGAGCAGTTCGAAGGCAAGGCGGACGCCCGCAGCGACATCTACAACCTGGGACTGACGCTCTACGAGCTGCTCACGCTGCGGCCGGCGTTCGACCAGAAAGACCGCCGCCGCCTGATTCGCCAGATGACGCAGGAAGAGCCGCCGCGGCCGCGCAAGCTCAATCCGGCCATTCCCCGCGACCTGGAAACGATCGTCGTCAAGGCCATGGCCGTCGATGCCGGGCATCGCTACCAGACGGCGGGCCAACTGGCCGCCGACCTCCGCTGCTTTCTGGAAGACCGGCCCATTCGCGCCCGCCGCGCCAGCCTGGCCGGGCGGCTCTGGCGGTGGGGTCGTCGCAACCGTGCCGTGGCAGCCCTGACCGGGACCGCCCTGGCCTTGCTGGTGGTCGTGGCCGCGGTCGCCTCGGTCGGCTACCTCCGCACCAACCAGGCCCTGCGGCAGGCGGAGGCCGAGCGGAAGCGGGCGGAAACCAACCTCCGCCTGGCCACCAAGGCATTCGAGGACATCTTCGATAAAGTCGCCGGCAACACGGTCACGCCGCCCCCCCAGGAGGACCAGCAGGCCGACCAGCAAGACGACGCTGAAGACGAGGCTGAAGACGACGCGCTGGTGGACGATGAGGAAGACCAGCAGCAGTGGGCGGCAGCCCTCTGGCAAAACATCGTCACCGGCAAGGACGCCGTGCTGCTGGAAAGCATGCTCAAGTTCTACGACCAGTTCGCCCACCAGAATCAGGCCAACGTGAAGTTGCAGAAGGAGACGGCCCGGGCCCACCGCCGCGTGGGCGACATCCAGCGGCGGCTGGGGCAATACGACAAGGCCGAGGCCGCCTACCGCTATGCCTTGACGGGTTACCAGGCCCTGGCCAAGGCGTCTCCCACCGCCACCGATCTGCTGACAACCATCGCGGCCGTTGAAAACGAACTGGGGGTCGTCTGCCTCGACACCGGCCGGTTTGGGGAGGCGGGCAATGCGCACCGGCAAGCCCTGGAAACGTTGCGCACGGAGCCGCCGGACGTGGCCGCGTTGCCGGAAAGCCGCTTCGAGTTGGCCAAGACTTACGGCTATCTGAGCACGCCGCTGCTGGGGCGGGGGTCGCAATCGGGCGGTTCCGGCGGCGGCCGGCATGGCCCCTGGCACGGCTGGGACCGCAACAACGGGCCGACGGAAAACAACACAAAGGCCGTGGAAATCCTGCAAAAACTGCTGGCGGAGAACCCTGAAAATCCCGGCTACCGGTTGGCCATGGCCCACTGCCAGCGCGACCGTTATTTCCTTTCGGCCCGCAGCCACCGCGACGAGGCCGACCAGGCCCGCAAGGAAGCCGTCGGCATCCTGGAGTCGCTGGTGGCCGGTGCGCCACACAATCCCGACTACCTCTATGAATTGGCGGAGACGTACATCATGCCGTCCCGGCCCGCCCGGGGTGCAACGCCGCCGGCCGACGACAAGAAGCAGCTTCAGCAGGCCGTCGAAATCGGCAAGGACTTGATCGCCCGCTATCCGACGGCGCCGGAATACCGGGCCCTGTTGGCCCGCTGCTATGTCCGCGTGGCGTCGGCCGATGCCCTGGCCGAAGCGGAAAACGACCTGAGCAAGGCGGTGGACTTGGAGAAGAAACTGGCCGTCGAGTTTGCTTCCGTGGCCAGCTATCGCTTTTCACTGGTGCGTTCCTTGCACCAATTGGCCGGCGTCCAGATGGCCCGTCACCGCTGGCCGCAAGCCCGGGCGAGCCTCGAAGAGGAAATCGCCGACTGGACAAAGATTCAGCAGTCGTCGCCCCAGATGTGGCATGTTCGCAGCATGCTCGGCGCGTCGTACAATATGCTGGCCAGCGCGTTGCGGGAGATGGGCGAGAAGTCGTTGGCGGACGCAGCCACCGCGAAGGCCAAAGAGGCGGGCTTTCATCAGGGCGCAGCCGGCTTCGGCCATTTCCACCGCGAGCGGCAACGGCAGCCGCCGTCACAGCCGCCGTCCCAGCGACAGCCGCCGCAGACGAAGCAACAGGCGAAATAGCAGGCGAAATAGCCCCTCTGCAATGCCCTTTGCGGCCCCGCGTCCGGCTGTTACCATGACGGGGTCGCCTCGGGAGCGGTGGCCGAGTGGTTTAAGGCACCAGTCTTGAAAACTGGAGTGTTCGCAAGGGCACCGGGGGTTCAAATCCCTCCCGCTCCGCTTGGGGGAAGGTAGTACGCCGCCCCGTCGTTGTCTGCCGGCCGCCGCCCCCGTATACTTCCTCTGGACATCGAAGACCGGGGAGACTTGGCATGACGAGCCAGACACTTTTTCGGATCCTGACTTCCGAGGGGCTGATGTCGCTGGATCTGTTCACGATTGCCCTGCCGCAGCCAGCCAACCTCAAAGCCGGCTGCCTGCTGGTGGTCAATCAATCCAACGGCAACCGACTGACAGTCCACCAGACGCGGCTGGTCCCGTCGGGGCTGCCCAGTTGCGTTGCCGACGACGGGCAGCGAAAAGCGTCTGCCTGAAGTGCGGCCGGGTGGAAGGGGTCGTCCAGGAGCAGATCCATTGCCCCTATCACCACGGCGTCCCCTGCGGGCTGATCGAGGCAGGCGTCTGAGGAAAATGCGGGGTGGCGCAAGGGGACAGTTCCATTTTCGCCGACGCGAAAATCGGGACAGTCCCCCCTTGCACGCGGTCGCGTCACACCTCGTCGCGGGCGACGAAGCAGACCAACGAGCGGCCTTCCAACTCGACGACGCCAGTGCCCGGCGGCGGCGGGCCCTTGAGGTCGGGATAGATGTCGCGCGGACTGGGGGCGGCCGTGTTGATGAACAGCCACCAGGCGTAGTTGCGGGCGATCTTGGGAAGGGCGAACTTGTGCGGTTCGCGGCCGGCGTGGAGCATGATGAGCACGTGGTGGTTGGGCAGCTCCGTCACGTCGCGCCGCGGGGCGGCGCCGAACAGGCACACCAGGCTGCTGTAGCCGTCGGACCAGTTCACCGCGTCGCCGGCGGGCGCATACCAACTGACGTCGGGCAGTCCGCCCGGCCGCGCCGGGCGGCCGCTGAGGAAGTCGGTCCGCCGCACCGTGGGCTCGGCCTTGCGGAACTCGACCAGGGCCCGGTAGAAGCGGAGCAGATGCTCGTGCTTCTGCACTAGCCGCCAGTCGAACCAGGAGATGGAATTGTCCTGGCAATAGGCGTTGTTGTTGCCCTGCTGGGTGCGGCGGCACTCGTCGCCGAAGCAGCAGCATCGGCACCCCCTGGCTCAGCAGCAACGAGGCGAGCATGTTCTTGATCTGGCGGAGCCGGACGATTTCCACGCTGCGGCGGGTGGTGGGGCCTTCGATGCCGTAGTTGCAACTGAAATTGTTGTTGTCGCCGTCGCTGTTCCGCTCGCCGTTGGCCTCGTTGTGCTTGTGGTTGTAGCTGACCAGGTCGTTGAGCGTCAAGCCGTCGTGCGAGGTGATGAAGTTGATGCTGTGGTAGGGCCTGCCGACCGCTGGCCTGGTAGAGGTCGCTGGAGCCGGCCAGCCGGGTGGCCAGCGGGCCGATCATGTGCGGATCGCCCCGCCAGTAACGCCGCAGGTCGTCGCGATAACGGCCGTTCCATTCCGCCCAGCGGAGGCTGCCGAAGCGTGCCCACCTGGTAGGCCCCGCTGGCGTCCCAGGCCTCGGCGATGATCTTCGAGTCGGCCAGCAAGGGGTCTTCGCCGATCGACTCGACCACCGGCGGATTGGGCACCAGGTTGCCCTCGCGGTCGCGGCTGAGGATCGATGCCAGGTCGAAGCGGAAGCCGTCGACGTGATAGTTGTGTACCCAATGGCGGAGGCAATGGAAGATCATCTCGCGGACGATCGGGTGGTTGCCGTTGAGCGTATTGCCGCAGCCGGAATAGTTGCGGTAATGCTGGCCGCCGTTTTCCAGCATGTAGTAGACGCGGTTCTCCAGCCCCTTGAAACTTAGGGTCGGGCCGCCCTGGTTGCCTTCGGCCGTGTGGTTGAAGACCACGTCGAGGATGACTTCGATGCCGGCGGAGTGCAAGGCGCGGACCATCTCCTTGAACTCCCGCACCTGGCAGCCCGGCTCCGTGCCCACGGCATAACCGCGATGGGGCGAGAAGAAGGCCATCGGATCGTAGCCCCAGTAATTGAGCCGCGGCGGCCGCTGGCCGAGGCAGTCGAGGATGGGAAACTCGTGGACCGGCATCAACTCGATGGCGGTCACGCCCAGCGACTTCAGGTAGGGGATCTTCTCGACCACGCCCAGGTAGGTGCCGGGGTGCTCGACGCCGCTGGACGAGGCGACGGTGAAGCCGCGGACGTGCAACTCGTAGATGATCGTCTCGGCCAGGTTGCGGCGCAGGTGGCGGTCGCCCTGCCAATCGAATTCGTCGTTGATGACCACGCACTTGGGCGGGCGAATGATGCCGCCTTCGGCCGGCAGGAAGTCGCCCGCCAGGGCCTTGCAATACGGATCGATCAGCCGGGCCTGCGGGATCGAAGCGGTAGCCGCGTTGCGGCTCGTGCGGCCCGTCGGCCTGAAAGTGATAGAGCTGGCCCGGACCGACCCCGGGGACGAAGATGCTCCAGATGTCGCCCCAGCGATTCAGATCGGGGTCGAAGTCGATGATCTCGCTGGGCTCCGGATCGCCGGTCCTCTCGTAGAGCAGCACGCGCATCGCCGTGGCGCTGCGGCTGAAGACGACAAATTGGACGCCGCCGTCGTGAACAATCGCCCCGTAAGGAAGGGGGTGAGTGAACCGCAGCGCGGGATGACGCTGCAACATGGCCGAAGACTCAACGGTGCATCCAGGGTGAAAGCCAACATGGCAAGCATAGCATTGATTTACGTCCAGCGACATGACTGACCCATCCCCGCCGGTCCATGGTTGCAAAATGGGCAAGATAGATGGCCGCGACCAACGACGCTATGCCGCTATCCTCTTATTCTTCGGTAGCCCTGCGGCAAAAGTGAAGCGCAGCGGGCGCTGCGGGGTGCGGCTGACATTACCCCGATGGAGGGGGGAAGGAGGGATTGGGGATTTAGGAAAACGCCCGGCTCTCCCAAGCCCGCCGGCTGCGCCCGGCGGGTCCTGCGGACTGGCCAATCCCCGTCGCCGCGCCGCCCTCACTTGTCCTTGTCCTTTTCCTTGTGAAATACGGCGTGGCAATCGTCGCAGCTCTTGGCCAGCTTGGTCATTTCTGTCGCCGTGGCCGCGGGGTCGCCGGCGTGGATGCCGGCGTTGGCGGCCGTGGCCGCGTCGCGAAGCTCCACGCAGAACTTGCGCCACTGGGCGACCTGCGCCGGGGTCTTGGCCGCCTCGGTGCTGGAAATGCTTCCGACGGCGATGGCCGCGATCACGGCGCTCGAGCCGGCTGTTTCCTTGGCCTCCGATTTCAGCCGCTCGCCCTGGACATTCCGCTTCAGCCTGGTGTTGAGGATCGGCACCTCCTTCATCAGTTGCGCGAGCGACGCCGGCGGGGTTGAACTCAAATCGGTCAGGTCGTTCGTCTTGGCGTTCCGTTCCAGTGCAGCCTTAAGCTCCCCCGCCGCCTTCTTGGCCGCGACATAGTCCTTGGCCTGGGCAACCGCCCGGGCGGCCGTCATGACCTCTGGCCACCAAAAGGACTTGGCGGGCAGATGATATTCGCCCAGCGCCCGGGCGATCGCGATCACGACGTTCGAGTCCCTGGCCAACTCCTCCTTCGCGTCCTTGTAGTCATCCTCGCTGGCGACGGCCTCCCCGATGGCCGCAACGTACCGATTCGCCTCGGCGACCAGGTCGTCGGCGGGCACCTTCAGCACGGCGAGGCTTTCGTCGCCGCCCGGGCTGGCCGGCTCCGCCGGCTGGGCCGGTTGTTGAGGCCCGCTGGGCGTCGCCGCTTTCATGGCCTCCGCCGGCTGAGCGGGCTTTTCAGGCTGCACTGGCTTGGCCGGCTCCATCGCGGTGGCAGGCTTGGCGGGGGTGTCCGGTTTGGCTCCCTCTTCCGCCGCGGCGGCTGCCGATGGCTGTGACGGGGGGGTCGAACCACAGCCGGCCAGAGAAAGCCCGAGGACAATCGCGCCCGCCATGCTCGCCGACAGCCCGCAGCAGCGGGCAGATTTGGTCCGCCTCATGCAAGACTCCTTTTGGGAAGGGGACTAACGGAAGTCCCCCAATCTTGCAATTTCCCGACGGTCTGTCAAGGTTCGCTCGGGGCTTGGCTGGGATGGCGGACAGTCCCCGGATTGCCGCCGGTGCTTCTCCCCGGCGTGATTTTGCTTTACAATGACGCCCATCCCATCTTGGACGAGTTTCATGGCCAAAGCGACCTATAAAGACGCCGGCGTCGACCTGGAAGTGTATCGCCAGTCGATGGCCCGATTGCCCAAGCTGCTGCGGCAGACCTATACTCCCCGCGTGCTCCCGCTGGAAGGGGGATTTGCCGGCCTGTTTCAGCTCAATTTTTCTAACCATCTCTTCGGCAAAAAATATAAGGACCCGGTGCTGGTGTCCTGCACCGACGGGGTCGGCACGAAGCTCAGCGTCGCCATCGCGGCCGGCATCCACAAGACCGTCGGCATCGACCTGGTCGCCATGAGCGTCAACGACGCCCTCTGCTGCGGCGCCGAGCCGCTGTTCTTCCTCGACTACGTGGCCATGCCCAAGGACGATCCCGACCTGCTGGAGCAGCTTGTCGAGGGCATTGCGGCCGGCTGCCTGGAGGCGGAGTGCGCCTTGCTCGGCGGCGAGACGGCGATCCTGCCGGACCTCTACGCCCCGGGCGATTACGACCTGGCCGGCTTCTGCGTGGGCGTGGTCCCCAAGCACCGGCTCATCAACGGCTCGGCCATTGCCGCCGACGACGTGGTCTTGGGCCTGGCTTCCACCGGGCTGCACTCCAACGGCTACAGCCTCGCCCGCCGGATCGTCTTCGATCTGGCCGGCCTGAAGGCCAGCGATTACGTCGAGGAATTGGGCCGGACGGTGGGCCAGGCGATCCTCGAGCCGACGCGGATCTACGTCCGCGCGATACGGCAGGCCCTGGGCTACTATCGCATCAAGGGCGTGGTGCACGGCATCGCCCACATTACCGGCGGCGGCCTGCACGAGAACCTCGCCCGCATCGTGCCCGAAGGCGTCCAGGTGGTGATCCAGCGGGGCTCCTGGCCGATGCCGGCGGTCTTTCCCTGGCTGCAGCGGCTGGGCGAGGTCGAGCAGGCCGAGATGGACCAGGTGTTCAACATGGGCATCGGCATGGTGATGGTGGTCAGTCCGTTCTATGCCGACAGCATCCGCCATCAACTCACCCGCGGCGGCGTGGAGAGCTGGCCGATCGGTCACGTGCGGCGGGGACCGCGCGGAGTGGTGTGGAAGGAGTAAAGAAAGCAAAGGTGGAAAAACAACGGAAACAAAGGTTCCTGACACCTTTGCTTCGCCCAACTGGTCGGGCCATTCGACGACCCCTTACTTGCCTTCGTCGAGCCCAGAACACGCTGCTCTTCGCTGCGATGGACCTTGACGGCTGCGACGGGCTCGTATTACCGATGAAGTGTCGCGGTGGTACAGCCCAAGCCTCGGCACGTTCATCACCCAGGACCCGGCCGCCGTGGACGCGAATTTGTATCGGTATTGTGGGAATAACCCGACGGGGGCGACGGACCCGACAGGGCGGAACGTTTACGTTATCGAGCGTCCCCTTGCGTTGTCGTCGAAATGGTGGGCTCAATACCTCGAACTTTGGACGCTCCCGTTTACCGTTTTCGACCCGGTTGCGTTCCTAGCGACTGCGATCGTAACGTACTACAGGGACACCACGTTTCACGGCATCCTGGTGGTGGCACCCCGGTGCGTGCTCGAAGACCAACGCGGATTGCTACGTCACTAGTTTTGCCGGCATAGGTGCAAAGGGCATGGAGACGTGGGATTTCAGGCCTACGACAAGACCCTTCCTCGGCAGGGCGGCTGGCAGCACCCGGCGGCTGATTTCAATCCAAAGCGTCCCGGGGGCTGGCCGTCGAATTATTATCCTGTGGGCAGTACCCACATAGTCACGATCGTCGCCAACAACACATTTGACAACGCGGTGACCAATGCCGCGAATGCCCTGACGCCGACATGGCAGCGGTTCCGGATGGAGGGAATCAGCGCGCGATATAATTGTGTTGATTGGATCGTACGAGTGCTCAAGAATGCGGGTCTCACGTTTTCAAATAAAAACCCGCAGCCGTTCGGGGACAACAACAACGTTCCGTTCTGGGTCCCATCCCGGGCCATCGGATGGTGCTCGACAAGCGTTAAGCCCTTGGAGGTGAGTGATGAAGCGTTCCGGCGCGGTCAGCGTGGTGATTCTCTTATTGCTCGGGTGCGGTCCGCAGAATAACGCACAACGAGCGATCAGCAAGGGGGCTAAGGCTATGAAGCCAAACGTAACGGCTGTGACGGTCGACGTACCGGTGGCAAGGAACCGCCCTTGGCCGATGCCTGGTGTCGTGGCTACGGGGCTGAACAAAGCCCTTACTGGGTTACGGGCGGGCAGCACTCTGACCGTTCGGCTGTCGGTCCCACGCGACGCCGGCACGAACCCGGGCATGGAGTTGATAGGCACGGTGGATGTAGAATCCGGCATTCTTACGGTACGGACAGAATGTGGTTGCTTCGAGTTCCTCCCCAACAGCCGCTTCCGCGTGAAGGACCTTAAGGGGAATGTAACGACGAGCGGCGAGATCGAGCCCGCCGGCCAGAACCCGGTGGACATTTGGGCTCAGTTTGGCCGCGCGGCGAAGATGACCGCGGAGGGGCCGGTCAGGCCGCGAGCGCGGCGTCTTCGCCGTCTGTGGGTTCGGCACCAGGATGATCGCCCGAGACTCACACGGGCACGACATCGATCTGGACGCGACAAACCAAGCGCTTCCGTACGAGTTAACCGGCTCGCGCGGCTTTATCACCCTGACCTTTATGCGCAAGCAGCGACTTCAAGGGCACGGTGGGAGACTTTGGGATCCCAAGCTATCAATAGGTGTAGTGGACCAGCGAGACTTGACAGCCGACGAGGTGGGCGAGGAGACCGCTTGAAGGAATCGAAAGCGACGATCCGAGCCGCCAAAAGACTTAGGGGTTCTAACAGAACCCGTATTTCCTGATTTGTGCAATGTTGCTAAACTGTCGGGCCAATCTGGTCAGCCAACAAACGTGTCAAGGAGGACGCTATGGCCAAGCCGTTGTTGCCCGACGCACTTTGGGAACGAATCCAACCGCTGTTGCCGCGCAACGTCCCGAGCCGAAAGGAGGCCGGCCGCGGGTTTCCGATCGGGCGGCACTCACGGGGATTCTCTTCGTGCTAAAAACTGGTTGTCCCTGGGAATACCTTCCCCAGGAGTTGGGTTGTGGGTGCGGCATGACGTGTTGGCGCCGACTCCGCGACTGGCACCTGGCGGGGGTCTGGAAGAAGATATGGAAACTTCTCCTGGACGAATTGGGATTGGCGGACCGGATCGACTGGTCCACGTCCGCCATCGACAGTTGCTCCGTGCGAGCGCTTTTTGGGGGGCAAAAAACGGGCCCGAATCCCACGGATCGAGGCAAGAATGGCTCGAAGCGCCATCTGATGGTGGACGGTGCGGGCACGCCTCTGGCCATCGCCCACACGGGGGCGAACCGCCACGACTCGGAGATGGCCATCCCGTTGGTCGGGACAGATTCCGGGGACACGCACCGATATTGACAATATGGAGAAGATTTTGTAGATTCTCGGCATGGCTAGGTTGGCGAGAGTCGTCGTTCCAGGTTTGCCGCATCATATCACCCAGCGTGGAAATCGTCGCCAGCGGACGTTTTTTTGCGATGAAGATTATGTGGCCTACATGGAACTCATGGCCGAGTGGTGCAGGCAGCGCGGGGTGGAGATATGGGCGTACTGCCTGATGCCCAATCACGTTCACCTGATGGCGGTGCCGCAGTCGGCGGAGGGGCTGGGACGGGCCATCGGCGAGGCCCATTGCCGTTATACCCGGCGCGTCAACTTCCGCGAAAAATGGCGGGGCTATCTGTGGCAGGGGCGTTTTGCCTCCTACGTCATGGACGAGCCCTACTTGCTGGCGGCGGCGCGGTACGTGGAATTGAACCCCGTGCGGGCTGGCCTGGCGTTGGATGCGGCCGATTGGCCTTGGGACGCACAAAGGGTAGAGTCGAGAGGTGGCGCGGTGGGGTAGGCTTCGACATATTCTGTTTCGGGGTTTCCCCGTCTGTGTCTCAATAGTCGCATGCCGTGCTCCGTTTCCACCTCCCGCTCATCGAACCGGACGGGCGGATTTCCCGCATCCGGCTCTCGGACAAGGGTCATGGTTTCGCCCACGAGTGGCGGCGAGGAAATCGAGTCAGGTTCAGCAATCCAAGCTCTCGCTCCAGATAGCTGTCGGGATATTGGCGGTATCCCTGCCCATCAAGCTCGAATTTCCGCCGCAGCCACCGACGGACCCGGCGACAGGCGTGCTGATGCACCGCATGGAACGCCGAGGTATAGGTTCCGTAACAGAAGTAGTTGGCCCACCCGCGCAACACCTGATTGACCTGGTAGACCAACGCTTCCGGTCGAATGAACGTCGGCAATCGGCCCACCAACTCGTTGAGCTGATGGCAGACCCCGAGCACCTTCTTGCGCCGGTCGCGCGCCGAGATAGGCCCCGCCCGTTCGCGGTGAATACATCCGGCCGAACGTGTACCCAAGGAAGTCGAACGACTCGGCAGGCAGGCGGCAGACGTGCGTTTTCGTCTCGTTGACCGTCAATTTCAGCCGCCGCATCATGTCGCGCATCGCCGCCAAGGCGTCATCCGCCCGGCGACGACACAGGATCACGAAGTCGTCGGCATAGTTGACGATCCGGGCCTGATAACGGGCGTCATGCCCGAGGGTCTTCCAACCCAGCACGAAACGTCGCATGTACAGGTTCGCCAACAAGGGCGAAATCGGCGCGCCTTGCGGCGTGCCGCGCTTCGTGTCCTTGTTCCGCGTGGTACGTCGCACATGGCCCCGCTCGTCGGTCTCTTCCACTGGCGCCACCAGCCATTGCTTCATCAGGTGCAGCATGGCCTTGTCGCTCACGCGACGGGCGACACACAGCATCAGTTCCGGGTGCGGGATGCTATCGAAGTACCCGCTCAGGTCCGCATCGACCACCGCGTGGTACCCCTGGCCCAGCAGGCGATGCACTTCCTGCACCGCCTCCAGGGCGCTGTGGTTCTCGCGATAGGCGTATTGTTCGGGTTGCAGGTCGGCCTCGAAGATCGGTTCCAAGATCAGCAACGCGGCGGTTTGCACCACGCGGTCGCGGATCGTGGGAATCCCCAGCGGCCTCTGCTTCCCATCCGGTTTTGGCAGGTAAACCCGCCGCACCGGTTGCGGCTGATACCTTTTCGTTCGCAATTCCTCCGCCAGTTCGTCCAACCATCGATCCGGCCCGTACTTCTCGATGTCCTCGAACGCTTGGCCGTCCACGCCGGGCGCTCCGCCGTTGGCACGGCATTGCGCGTAGGCCGCTTCCAGCACGTCGCGGCGATACACCTTGTCGTACAGGGAGTAGAAACGAAAGCCGGGCGCACTCTTCGCTTTGTCATGCAGCGCCGCGCGGAGTTTCTGCAACGGAGTGGTGTTGGTAGGCTCTTCGCCAATCATCCTTTGCCTCGCTCTTGCGTACGCTGATCCTTGAACTGAGGCCCCTTGGCTCCGCCGGCATTACCCGGTTTCTTCGCTACTACGGGCCTCTCCGCCACCGACGTGACCGGGCCTGACCCTCGCGGGCTGCCCGTTGCGGTTGCCGCCGCCGTCATCATCGGTTTCCCGTGCTTCCTGTGCATTCCTTCGATACATGCCGTCGTCTCTACCCCGGCGGAATTGCAGAGTGCGTTTGTCGCTGGCTTCCTCTGCAACGCTGGCCTTCCCCGCCTGTCCGATAGGTCGGCTTCCGCATCATACGTTTCGGGGCCTCGTCGAGCGTTCACTTGCGTTACGGCCTGCATCTTCGCGGGATCACCAAGTGATCCTTTCCATCGAAGGCTCCGACGGATTCGTTGCCTCCTCCGCCGCTTCGATTGCTACTGGGCAAGCGACCCTTCCCAGGCGGGACTTCCACCCGCTAGAATACACACGCATTCACGGCGCACGGACAGGTCCGGTATTGACAAGATAGGCAAGAGTTTGTTTTGGTACACACCATGCCGCGTGCTGCCAGAGTCGCCCCCGGCGGCATGGTATATCGGCAAAGCAACGGTTCCCGAGAGCCTCGTTCCGCTACCGGGACGGCCCGGCCTTCGTCAAGGCGTCCAACACGGTCTGCTGCATGTAGGCGCCGCCGAAAACAATCGGCTGGTTGGGATGGTCGGCCGGCATCACGACCAAGGTCGGCACCTGGATGGCCGGGTTGACCAATTCCAACATCTTCATCACCTCGGGCGGACTCGTGGTGGCGTCGCAGCGGACGGTGACAACTCGGTTGCGATGGACCAGGTCCACGACCGGGGCCGTGTTGAGGACGTTGGCCTCGAAAGCCTGGCAGGTGAGACACCACTTGGCCGTGAAGTCCAGGAAAATGGTCTTGTCGCCGCCGCCTGGCCGCGTCTCCGCGACGGTGCTCGGCCCGGCGGTCTCAAGTTCGTACCGCTCCCGCATCAGGCTGGTCAGGCTGCCGAAGGAATAGGGGCCCGAGTAGATGCGGTTCACGCCGGGAAACATGAAGATCCACACCACAACGGCGAAAGCGACTGCCTCCAGCCAGCCGCGGACCTTGGTCCCGGGATCGGCCAGGGGCGAAATGCGCCCGATCCACCAGCAGGCCGCCCAGAGACCGAAGAGCAGCCCCAGGGTCGGCACCAACAAGGGCGTGTCCAGGAAGGTGAAAATGAACACGACCGTGCCCATCAGGACGAAGCCCATGATCTGCTTGAAGGTATCCATCCAGGCCCCGGGCTTGGGGAGGAACCGCAGCAACTGGGGGAAGGCGCCGATCACCAGGTAGGGGCTGGCCATGCCGAGTCCGGCGGCGATGAAGACCGCCAGCGTCAACGTCGGCCGCTGCACGCTGGCCCAAGTCAGGGCGGGAAACAGGAACGGGGCGCTGCACGGGGTGGCCATGACGGTGGTCAAAACGCCCTTGAAAAATGCCCCGGCCGCCCCCTCCTGGGCTGCCAGGTCGGCGGTCTTGCCGCGGCCGACGAAGCCGGGAATCGGCACTTCCCAGACGCCCAGGAAGCTCAGCCCCATGGCGAAGACCACCGCCGCCAGCGTGATTGTGAAGGCCGCCGAGCCAAACTGTTGCCCCCAGCCCAACTTTTGCGGCGAGACGGCCAGCGCCGCCAGCACGACAAAGACGGCCATCAGGCCGGCGGAGTACCAGAGATTGAGCACCAGGGCCTTGCGGCGATCTTGCCCCGCCTGCTCCAGGAACGACAGCAGCTTCAGCCCGATCACCGGCAGCACGCAGGGCATGATGTTGAGGACCAGCCCGCCAAGGAACCCCAACAAGACCTGCCAGCCGATGTCGGCCGCCGTGGCGCCGGCGATCTGCCCTCGCAGGTACGCCCGCATCTCGGCGGGTTCGAATTTCCCGTTGAGCTTCTTCAGGGCCTCGACGCTGGTAAACGGCTGCCAGACCAGCCGGGCGGCCGGCCCGCTCGGGGTTGACCCCGGCACTTCGGCGGGCTGCGCAGGCGGTTGGACAGGTGGTTGGGCAGTGGGCGGGGCCGGCTCGATCGGCGGCGCACTCCCTTCCCGCGCGGCCGGCACTTCGGCGCCCTTGCCCGGCACGGCGGTAAAAGCATAGTCCCGCGGCGGATAACAGCCGTTCTGGTCACATGCCTGGACGTTCAACTTTCCCGGGATCTTCAGTCCGGCCGCATCGACGCCCGGCGCCAGCTCCAGGGTCGCGTGCCAGGCCACCGTGCCCTCATGCGACTCGATGACCAGGTCGCCGAAGGCCGCCGGGTCTTTGCTCTTTTTCGGCGGCGGCGAGGCTTGAAATTCGCCCACCCGGATGCCCTTGGGCAGCGTCAACTTGATCTTGCTGGCCAGCGGGCCGCCCGGCGGTTGCGTAATCGAGTAGATGTGCCATCCCTGCCGCACCACGGCAGTAATGACCAGTTGGCCGGGCTTACCGGCGGCCGGGGCGGCAAACTCGGCGCTGACCGTGACCGCCTGGGCCCCTTCGGGCTGTCCGCCGCCGAGGGCATCGCCGAAGCCGCCCTGCGAGCCGGCTTGCCCCCAGGTCGAAGAAACCGCCATTCCGATGCAGGCGGCCAGACACACGCTCCCCGCCAAGAGCCGCAATTGACGCACGATTCCAGCATCCTTGAAGAAGTGGAGAAGGAAACGGACCATTATAGCCGGTCAGGGGATGCCGGCCAACTGAAGTAATCAACGCGAAAACAAGGAGGATAAACATACCGGGGCAGATCGCTTCTGCTATCGGAGGGGTGGGCTTTGCTTCCGTCTGCCCGGCGGGTATCCTGAGATCGGCTTTCCTTAACCCCCAGGGAGACAGCGGCGTGAAACTCGTGATCGCCATTATCCAGCCGACGAAATTGAATGCCGTCCGCGAGGCGCTGGAGAAGATCGAGGTCACGCGCTTGACGATCTGCGACGCCCAGGGTTTCGGCCGGCAGCGCGGGCGGACGGAGATGTATCGGGGCCACGAATACACGACCACGCTGTTGCGCAAGGTCGCCCTGGAGATCGTCGTCAACGACGATTTCTTGGATCGGACCGTCAACACGATCATCAACGTCGCCCGCACCGGTCCCGAGGGGACCATTGGCGACGGCAAGATCTTCATCCTGCCTGCGCTGGAGGCGATCCAGATTGACGACGGCGCCCGCGGCCCCGGGGCGGTGTGAGGCAGCAGGGGCCGGGGGCCAGGGGAACACTCGGAGACGTAGGGTGGGTCGAGCGCAGCGAGCCCCACCAACTCCGATTCGGCCGGCTCTGGTGGGGCTCGCTCGCTCGACCCACCCTACGCCTAAGCTCTAGATCTAAGAACTCACGTCATGTCGCCGTTCGCCGCCTCGGCCTCCTCGGCGGCGTCGGCAGCGGGCGGAACCCCTTCCGGCTCGGTGCCCGGGGGCGGCGGACTGTGCTCCGGCTCGCTCTTGTCGGCGTCCAGAAAGACCTCGTCGGCTTCCGTGGCATCGACATCGCGCCGCAACAGCAGATAGATGGCCGAGGCCGCGGTCCAGAAGTATCCATAGAAGAAGCCGGCGGCCAGATACCTGACGCAGGACTCCCAGAAGTGGATCATGCTGCCGCCGGCGTGAGCCATTCCGCCGAGCTTCGGCGCCACTGCTTGAATGGCGGCGATCCGATCGCTGCCGCTTCCCCAGCCGGCGGCCCAATAGCTCAGCCAGATGACCCCGTCGGCGAAATTTTTGACCAGCAGCCAGCCGAGTCCGCCCAGGACGACGGCGACGACGACGTAGAACAAGTATCGCAGCGGCCGCTGGAACAGATAGGCGTAGGAGCGGCTCAGGGCGTCGAAGCTGTCGGTGCCTTCGGTGCTGATAGTCGCCCACATCAGCGGCCAGCCGAAACCCAGGCCCAGCAGGAGCAAGGCCATGATCAGGCCGGCCAGCAGCGCCAGCGGCCAGAGGACGCCGCCCAGGACGACGCCCAGGTCGAGCCGCAAGAGCAGTCCCAGCACCCACAGCGGGATGGCCACCAGCAGCAGCCCCATCAAAGGCAGTAGCGGGGCGGCGAAATAGGCGGGCCACTTTGCGGTGGCGAACCGCAGCGCGGCCCCCCAGCCGATCCGTTCCTCGGCCGCTAGTTGGACCGCGGCAATGCGGCTGATGGCGCCGCCCAGCAGGGCCCAAACCGCCACGGCCCACAACGCAGCGAGCACGAGGTACGCCAGCGACGCGACGTTCAACGTCGAGCCTTCGCGAAAGATCAGCCAGACCGGCCGGCCCAGGTTGAGCCAGGTGCCGATCACCGGGTTGGCCGGGGCCTCGGCGACCGTCTCGGCGGAGACGTCCGACGGCGTTTCGGCCCAGGGAGACTTAGGCAGAAGCTGTTGCACGTACCCGGGCGTCTGCGTGTTGCCGGAGAAGACATGTCCCAGCAGACCCCACCCGAAGATTGTAAGAAGGCCCCCGAGCGCTCCGAGGACCAGCACCCGCAGGCTGATAGCCACGCGAAAGGTGCGCACCAGACCGAGCCAAGGGAAGAGTTCGGTCCAGGCCACTTTCCGCACCGTGCCGTCGTCCGTTTCCAACATGGCAGACCCCCTTCCTGAAAGACCAGGGTAGTAAAGTGCCGCCATTATACGAATTCGGGCAGTCCATGCAAGCTGGGGAGCATGGCCGATGTTGACGGCCGTCACGGCTGCTCGGCGCCCGGCTCGTCCCCGGACTCCTCGGGCATTTCCGCCGGCTCACAGGGAACGCCGTATTGCTCGCCCAGCCAGCGGCCCAGGTCCAACAGCCGGCAACGCTCGCTGCAGAAGGGCATCGCCGGGCTCAGGTCGGAGTCGAACTGCTTGCCGCAGGTAGGGCAACGAATGGACGCCATTTAGCATCGGCAAAGGAGGAACTGTCGTACTTCCCAAGGGGACAGTCCCATTTTCGTCGGACGAAAATTGGGACAGTCCCCGACTTTTTTCTTCACCTTGGGCAACGAATCGACGCCATTTAGTCCTTCTTCGTGCCCTTGTCGCCGGCGCTTTTCTCGGCGCTCTTCTCTTTGCTCTTGCCGGCGCCGTCCGAACCGGCGGCGCCGCCGGCCTTGTCGGCCGCGGCGGCCTTCTTGTACGACTCGCTGCGGTAGTCGGTCTTATAAAAGCCCGAACCCTTGAAAACGATCGCCGCCCCGGGACCGATCAGCCGCCGCAGCTTCAACTTGCCGCACTTCGGACACTTCCGCTGGGGATCGGCGCTCATGGCCTGAAAAAGCTCGAACTCGTGCTTGCAGGCCTCGCAAACGTAATCGTAGGTGGGCATGGCTATCCTGGTTGTTTGACCTCTGGGAACCCAACTGGCAAAGCCGTCGCCGGGTTCCCCTCACCCTATTCCTCCCCCGGAGGGGGCGGAGCACTTGCACTGGAAACGATCACTTGGCTGGGCCGCACGACACGGTCGAACAGTTGAAAGCCGGGCCGCACCACAAAGAGCACCGTGTTGGCCGGAAACTCTTCGCTGGGCTGCTGCGAGATCGCCTCATGCAGGTGCGGATTGAACGGCTTTTGCATGGCGTCGATCTCCACGCAGTTGTAGCGCGCCAGCACGCCTTTCAAGTGCTCCAGTACAATCTCGATCCCCGCCAGGAAGCTCGACATATTGGGCGCATTGCGGTCGGCGGCGTCAATGGCGCGTTGGATGCTGTCCAACACCGGCAGCAGGTCGCGCAGCAGCGGCAAATTGGCATAGCGGCGATGGTCTTCGATTTCGCGGGCGGCCCGCTTGCGGTAGTTCTCCAGCTCGGCTTGGCTGCGCAGCACCCGGTCCTTGGCCCCCTCCAGGTCGGCCCGCAGTTGCTCCAGCGGGTTGCCTTGCTCGCCGGCGGCCTCGCTTACGGCTTCGGCCGGCTGGCCGTCGTCCTCGCGGCGGGCGGGTTCGGCTGCGCCGGGCTGATCGTCGTGCTTTGGCTGGTGTTTTGCCATGGGAGCGTCTCCGGCCTGCTACGGTTCCGGGTGAAAGTATTCCTTGAGCTTCTCGATGAAACTCTTCCGTTTCGGGGTGACGTGGGTGTTTTCGATTTCCGCCAGTTCCCGCAAGACTTCCTCGTGCCGCTGGGTCAGCTTCTTGGGCACTTCGATCACCAGTTGCACCATGAGGTCGCCGCGGCCGTAATGCCTGGGATCGGGCATGCCGCGGCCCCGCAGGGCCAGCACGTCGCCGGGCTGCGAGCCGGCGGGAATGGTCACTTCCTCGCAGCCGTCCAGCGTCGGCACCTCGAGGACCGCTCCCAGGGCGGCTTGCGGATAGGTAATGGGCACCTGGCAAATAAGGTGCGGGCCCTCGCGGTGAAAAAGCGGATGCTCCTTCACGTGGATGACGCAGTAGCAGTCGCCGGGCGGGCCGCCGCTGCCGCTCGGCTCCCCCTCGCCGCCCAGCCGCATCTGCGTGCCGGTGTCGACGCCGGCGGGGATATCGACCTTGCGGGTCACTCGCCGGGGCACGAAACCGCTGCCGCGGCAGTCGGAACATCGCTGACGAATCACCTTGCCGCTGCCGCGACAGGAAGGGCAAGTGGTCTGCATCGAGAAGATGCCGGCGGCCTGCACCACCACGCCCCGCCCGCCGCAATAGGAGCAGGCCTCCGGCTGCGTTCCCCGCTTGGCTCCCGAGCCGCCGCAGGTTTCGCACTGTTGGTGGCGCTCGAACTGCACGATCTTGGCGGTGTGGTGGGCGGCCTCCAGGAGGTCCAAGGTGACGTCGCAGCGGATGTCGGCGCCCTTGCGGGGGCGATTTCCGCGGCCCCGGCCCTGGCCGAAGAGGTCGCCGAAAAACCCCTCGCCGAGGATATCGCCGAAGGCGGCAAAAATGTCGCCCACGTCGTGGAACTGCGGCGCACCGCCCCCCTCCAGGCCGGCCTGCCCATAGCGATCGTAGCGGCGCGCGCTTCTCGGCATGGCTGAGGACCTCGAAGGCCTCGGCCGCCTCCTTGAACTTGGCGACGACCCCCTCGTCGCCCGGATTCCGGTCCGGGTGATACTTCAACGCCAGCTTGCGATAGGCTTCGGAGATCTGCCCGTTGCTCGCGGAACGGTCCACCCCGAGCACGTCATAATAGTCGCGTTTCTTGGCCATCGTCGCCATGGGCTACCCGGCCGGCACTTAACGAACACTCCCCTCGACGCGGGTCTTCTTGTCCTCCTTGTTCAGGTCGGTCACCAGCGTCTCGGTCGTGAGCATCAAGCCGGCGATGCTGGCGGCGTTTTCCAGCGCCGTGCGGACCACCTTGAGCGGATCGATGATGCCGGCCTTGAACATGTCGACGTATTTGCCGAGGTTGGCGTCGTAGCCGACGTTGGCCGGCTTCTGCCGCACCTCGTCGGCCACCACCGAGCCGTCGACGCCGCAGTTGTCGGCGATCTGCTGGATCGGCGCTGTCAGGCAGCGGAGGATGATGTCCACGCCGATCTTCTCATCGCCGCGGGCCGCCGCCCGGGCCTTCTCCACCGCCTCGCGACAGCGCAGCAGGGCCACGCCGCCGCCGGGCAGCACGCCCTCCTCGGCCGCCGCCCGGGTGGCATGGAGCGCGTCCTCGACGCGGGCCTTCTTCTGCTTCATCTCCGTTTCCGTGTTGGCGCCGACCGAGATCACCGCCACGCCGCCGGCCAGCTTCGCCAGCCGCTCCTGGAGCTTTTCGCGGTCGTAGTCGCTGTCGGAGTCTTCGATCTGCTTCTTCAGGTGCTCGATGCGGCTCTTCACGTCGGCCTGCTTGCCGGCGCCCTCGACGATCGTGGTCGAGTCCCGGTCGACGCTGATCTTCTTGGCGCGGCCCAACTGCTCCAGAGTGAGGTTCTCCAGCTTCAGTCCCAGGTCCTCGCTGATCAGCGTGCCGCCGGTGAGGACGGCGATGTCGCCGAGCATCGCCTTGCGGCGGTCGCCGAAGCCCGGGGCCTTGACCGCGCAGACCTGGAGCATGCCCCGCAGCTTGTTGACCACCAGCGTGGCCAGCACGTCGCCCTCGACGTCCTCGGCGATGATCAGGAGCGGCTTGCCGGTATGGCTGATCTTCTCCAGCAGCGGGATCAGGTCGCGGATGTTGCTGATTTTCTTCTCGTGGATCAAGATAAGGGCGCCTTCCAGCAGGCAGTCCATTTCTGCCGCCCGGTTGATGAAGTAGGGGGAGAGATAGCCCTTGTCGAACTGCATCCCCTCGACGACCTCGTAGATGGTCTCGGCGGTCTTGCCCTCTTCCACGGTAATGACGCCGTCTTTGCCGACCTTCTCCATGGCCTCGGCCAGCAGGTTGCCGATGAACTGGTCGTTGTTGGCGCTGATGGCGCCGACGTGGGCGATCTCTTCCTTATCCGTGACCGGCTTGGCCAGGGTGGCCAGGTGGGCGACGGCCGCGGCCACGGCCTTCTCGATGCCGCGGCGGACCGCCGTCGGATTGCTGCCGGCGGCGATGTTCCGCAAGCCCTCGCGGAAGATCGCGCGGGCCAGCACGGTGGCCGTCGTGGTGCCGTCGCCGGCCACGTCCGAGGTCTTCGAGGCCACCTCGTTGACCAGCTTCGCGCCCATGTTCTCGAAACGGTCTTCCAACTCGATTTCCTTGCTGACCGTCACGCCGTCCTTCGTGACCGTCGGTCCGCCGTAGGACTTGTCGAGGATGACGTTCCGCCCGGTCGGCCCCATGGTCACCGCCACGGTGTCGGCCAGTTTTTCTACTCCCCGGAGCATCCGCTTCCGGGCTTCGTCTTGATAGAGAAGTTGTTTTGCCACGAGTGTCCAGTCCTCTTAATGTTGGTGGTTCAAAAGCGATCAGGGCCGCGGCGCGCGGGCCGTCATTTGACGACCTTGGCCAGAATGTCCGTTTCGCGCAGGATCTTGATGTCGCGGCCGTCGATCTCGATGTCCGAGCCGGCGTACTTGCCATAGATGACTTCGTCGCCGACGGCCACGGAGAGCTTGCCACGCTCGCCGCTGTCGAGCAGCTTTCCCGGCCCGATGGCCAGCACGCTGCCGCGTTGCGGTTTCTCCTTGGCCGTGTCGGGCAAGACGATGCCCCCGGCCGTCATTTCCTCCGCTTCCACCGGTTCCACCACGACGCGATCATCCAACGGCCGCAAATTGATACCTTTCATCGTCTCTTATCCTTATGATACGTGGTTCTTGGATGTGGCTAATGTAAGAATCAGAAGTCACCCATGCCGCCCATTCCACCCATGCCGCCCATGCCTCCGCCCATTCCACCCATACCTCCACCCATGCCGCCACCCATGCCACCGGGGCCATGGGGCGGGTGATCGTCCTTTTCCTTGGGGATATCGACGATCAGGCAGGAGGTGGTCAACAGCAGGGAAGCGACGCTGGCGGCGTTCTGCAGAGCGGTGCGAACGACCTTGGCGGGGTCGATGATGCCGCGCTCGACCAGATCGCCGTACTCGTCCTTGTCGGCGTCGTAGCCATAGGCTTTGGCCGAGGACTTCCGCACCGTGTTGACCACGACGGCCCCGTCTTGGCCGGCATTCTCGGCGATCGCCCGCATGGGCTGGTCGAGCACGTTGCGGACGATTTTTGCGCCCAGCAGCTCGTCGCCTTCGAGGGTGAGTTGATCGACGGCCTTCTCGCTGCGCAGCAGGGCGACGCCGCCGCCGGGCACTACGCCCTCTTCCAAGGCGGCCTTGGTGGCATGTTGGGCGTCTTCCAGGAGGAACTTGCGTTCCTTCATTTCCGTTTCCGTCGCGGCGCCGCAATTGACCTGCGCCACGCCGCCGGCCAACTTGGCCAGGCGTTCCTGCAGCTTCTCGCGATCGTAGTCGCTGGTGGTGGTCTCGAGTTCCCGGCGGATCTGCGCCACGCGGTCGGCGATATCTTTCTTGTTGCCGCCGCCGCTGATGATCGTGGTATTGTCGGCGGTGACCAGCACCTTCCCGGTCGAACCCAAGTCGGACAGTTTGACCGAATCGAGGGAAATGCCCAGGTCCTTGAAGATGCCCTTGGCGCCGGTCAGGGCGGCGATGTCGCCGAGCATGGCCTTGCGGCGGTCGCCGTAGGCGGGGGCCTTCACCGCGCAGACGTTCAAGATGCCCCGCATCTTGTTGACGACCAGGGTCGCCAGGGCCTCGCCTTCGATGTCCTCGGCGATGATCAACAGCGGCTTGCCGGCCTTGCTCACGGCCTCCAGCAGCGGCACCAGGTTCCGGGCGCTGGAGATCTTATCCTCGTGGATCAAGACCAGGCAGTTCTCCAATTCCACGCTGAGATCGTCCGGGTCGGTGACGAAGTGGGGGGAAAGGTAGCCGCGATCGAACTGCATGCCCTCGACGACCTCGACAGTGGTCTCGGCCTGCTTGCCCTCTTCGATGGTGATGACGCCGTCCTTGCCGACTTTCAGGAAGGCTTCGGAGAGGATGGCGCCGATGGTGGGATCGTTGTTGCCGGCGATGGTGGCGATCTGGGCGATTTCCTTCTCGTTCTTCTCGCTGACCGGGGTGGCCATCTTGCCGATGGCCTTGACCACGGCCTCGGTCGCTTTGTGGATGCCCCGGGCCAAGGACATGGGGTCGGCCCCGGCGGCCACCATTTTCAGCCCTTCCCGATAGATCGCCTCCGCCAACACGGTCGCGGTGGTGGTGCCGTCGCCGGCGACCTTGCTGGTCTTGGAGGCGGCCTCCTTGACCAGTTGCGCGCCGAGGTTCTCGTAAGGGTCATCCAGCGAGATGTCTTCGGCCACGGTCACGCCGTCCTTGGTGACCTTCGGCGCACCCCAGCCCTTGTCCAAGACCGCATTGCGGCCGCGCGGGCCCAACGTGCTGGTGACGGCGCGGGCCAACTTGCTGACGCCGGCTGCCAGCGGCTGCCGCGCCTCGTCTTCAAAGACCATCTGTTTTGTCACAGCGGATTCCCTCCTCTTGCTGGCTGATGCGGGTTCGACGGCATACCACGACCACAATTGGCAGCCGACTGCAATTTTCCCCCTAAGGTAAGCAAGCAGCGTGCCAATACCGGCCTCAAGCGGCGCAAGTTGCATCGTCGCAACATCTTACACCGATCTGCCGGGAAAAACAGCCCCCGCCGGCACCGCGGGGCCGCTGGCGGGCATGTCATTTTGGCAGACGGACCACCACGCCGGGGGATGCGCCGACGCCAAGTCGGGAGAAACAGGCTGCCGCCCGGGCTTCCTCAACCTAGGCTTTGGCAGTGGAAAAAAGGCGCCCCGCAGGCCAATGCGCCGATTGCGTGTTCCCCCATGAGCAAGAGCGAGCACCCCGGGGCGACGGCAGTTGGTGGCAGCAACGTTCCGTTTGCTTCCACCGGGAACGAGATGATGTTGGACAGCGTGCGAAGGGCGTTGTCGAGTCGCTGCGACTGGCGCGTTTGGGTCGCTGCCGCGGTGGGTCTGCTCGGCTGCTATATGCTGAGCCAGTACAACTACCTGCTCTTCCATACCCTTGTCGAGTTGTCTACCGCGGTGGTTTCCTGCGCGGTTTTCATTTTCTTCTGGAACAGCCGGCGGTATCTGGACAACGGCTTCTTTCTGTTTATCGCCGTGGCCTGTCTGGTCGCCGGGTGCTCGATCTGACGCACGCGCTGGCATACAAGGGGGTTTTCATCATCCCCGGCATGACCGGAAATGAATCGCTCCAGGCGAAGGTGGCCGGTCGTTGGATCACCAGCCTCTCGTTCCTCGTCGCCCCGCTGTTTCTTCGCCGCAGGATCAACCTGCCTTTGACGCTGACCCTGTATGGCGCGGTGTTGGTGCTGACGCTGGCAGCCATCTTCCGTTGGCACGCCTTCCCGGCCTGCTACGTTCCCGAGCAGGAACTGACGGCCTTTGAACAGCTTGGCCGGCTGGTCAGCGGCGTCGTTTTTCTTGCGGCCGCAGTCCTCCTGGCTCGAAGGCGAACGTTGCTGGATGCCGGTGTTTTCCCGTTTCTGTTTGCGGCGTTGATGGTCAACGCCGCTTCGGAACTTTTTTCTGCCACCCTGATCGATCTCCACGGGACGCTCAAGGTGTTGGCCCATCTGGCCCAAGTGGTGTCGCTGTTCCTGGTCTGCCAGGCGCTGCTCACCGTGAGGCTGAGAAAGCTGTGCAACCTCGCCTACGTCGATTTGAAGAGCAGCCAGGAGGCGCTGCACAAAGAGCCCATTTTCATCGCCGCCATCCTGGAAACAACCGGCGCGGCGGTGGCGGTCATGGATGCGGAAGGCCGCTTGGTGCGTTTCACGCCGGGCCGCGAGAACGTCATCGGCTACTGCGGCAAGGAACTTGTGGGCCGCTACCTCTGGGACTGCCTGCCGCCGCCTGAGGATCGCGAGGCGCTGAAGACCCAGTTCCACGATTTTTGCCGCGGCGTGTCTCCTAGTCGCACCGAGAATGTTGTGGTGGCCAAAGACGGCAACCGCCGGCTCGTCCAGTGGTCGGCCACCGTCCTGCGCGACGCCCACGGAGCGGTCGACTTCGTGGTCTGCACCGGCCACGACATCACCGAGCAGCGGCTGGCCGAGGAAAGGCGGGCGCGCTCGCTGCGGCGACTCGAAGGGGTCAACCGGCTCCAGGAGAAACTGATCCTGCCGGCGTCGCTGGAGGAGAAGTTCAAGAGTATCACCGACGCCGCGGTGGAGCTGATCGAACTGGATTTCTGCCGCATCTGGATGGTCAAACCGGGGGAGCTGTGCAACTCCGGCTGCATCCACGCGGCGGACAGCGTGGAAGGGCCCCCCTGCCGCCATGACAAGTGCCTGCACCTCATCGCCAGCTCAGGACGCTACACCCACACCGACGGCGGCCACCGCCGCGTCCCCCTGGCGCCTTCAAGATCGGCCGCATCGCCGCCAATACCGAGAAGAAGTTCCTCACCAACAGCGTCACCACCGATCCGAACGTGGCCGATCACGCCTGGGCCGCCAGCCTCGGACTGGTGTCGTTCGCCGGCTACCGGCTGCACGATGCACGCGGCAACACGACCGGCGTGCTGGCCGCCTTCGCCAAGCACCCCATTACCGAGGAGAGCGACGCCTTCCTCGCCAACCTGGCGGAAATCACCTCCAAGGTGATCGCGGACCATTTTGCCAACGAAGAACTCCGGCAATCGCAAAAATTGGAGGGCGTAGGGCAACTGGCGGGCGGAATCGCCCACGAGTTCAACAATCTCCTGCAAGTCATCGGCGGCTATACGCGCTGCGCCATGGAGGGGCTGCCGCCCGATGAGCAACGCAGCGGCGACCTGGCTCAAGTCGTCAAGGCGGCCGACCGCGCCGCGGCCCTCACCCGGCAACTGCTCGGCTTCAGTCGCCGCTCGACCATCCAGCCCAAGAGCACCGATGCCAACCTCATAGTCCGCGACCTGGTGAAACTGGTGCGCCCCTTGATCGGCGAGCACATCGCGCTGGATCTGGCCTTGCAAGAAAACGTCGGCACCGTCTATGCCGACGCCGGCGAACTCCAACAGGCGCTGCTGAACCTGTGCCTCAACGCCCGCGACGCCATGCGGGCGCCCGCCGAAGGCGGCGCCGGCGGCAAACTCGTGCTCAAGACCGAGCGCGTCACGCTCGGCGAGCCCTTTTGGGACCCGCAATTCGAGCTCGCCCCGGGACCGTACATCGTCTTCAGCGTCTCCGACACCGGCTGCGGAATTGCCCGCGACGTTCCTGCCGCATATCTTCGAGCCCTTCTTCACGACCAAAGAGGTGGGCAAAGGCAGCGGCCTGGGCCTGTCCATGGTCCACGGCATCGTGCGGCAGCATCAGGGAGCAGTCCACGTCTACAGCGAGCCGGGCCGGGGGTCGACGTTCCGTCTATACCTCCCTCCCGGCGATAACCACGCCCCCGAGCCCCGCCTCGAGGAACCGCGCCCCCTGCCGGTCGGCAAGGAGACGATCCTGGTGGCCGAGGACGATCCGACCGTGCGGAAAATCACTACCCGCACCCTGAAAGACGCGGGCTACACGGTCCTGGCCGCCTGCGACGGCGAGGAGGCGCTCAGCATGTTCCAGGAGCACCGCGATTCGATCTCGCTGGTCCTGTTGGACGTCATTATGCCCCGGATGACCGGCCACGAGGCCCATCGCCGCCTCAAGCAGCTTGCCCCCGAGACCAAGGTGGTCTTCTGCACCGGGTACGATCGGGAAACGGCGCAATGCGACGGTCTGTTGGCCGAGGACATTCCGCTAGTGCAAAAGCCGTTCACGGCCGAGCGGCTCTTGTCCGTGGTCCGCGAGGTCCTCGATGCGCCGACGCGGTGCCCGGCCGAGGTCCCCTCTCCATCCGGGAGAGGGTAGGGCGAGGGATTGGGGATTAGAAAAGCCCCTCGACTGCGTCGAGGGGGCCGCGAGAGCCCCTTGTGGTTTCCCCTTCCGCCTTACGCCTTGCCTTCGGGTCTTGTTTTCTGTCCGCGGCGGGACTACGTTAGCGGTTATCCGGGTCGACGGTGTCGGGCAATACCGGGGGCCCCCCGCGCGACCGGGCCGGGCTTTTCGGAATTACATACTCTGTCCCCGGAATTCCTGACGTTTTTGGAGCGTTTGGAAAATATCGTCGGTCGTGTGCTTAGGCCGCAGAAAGCTGGCCGGCCGTCGAAACTTCGCAAACTACCATAATGAGTATTGTGTCCCCGGAATGGACACAGTGGGGGGGCGTATGATTCTCCTGGAAGGAAAAGTGGCGTGAACCATTATCTTCTCGGCGTAATCGGCCTCTTGAGCAGCCTCTATGTGGGGTCGTTTCCCGCCCGATTGGCAGCCGAGGAACCACTGCGGATAGTGCCGCAACTCGGTTGGGACAGAGTGGGCATCGCCTCGCCGGACGGTTCCCTGTTTGCCACAGGCGCGACACAGTCTGGGACGCATTTGATCAAGCTGGTAAGCAAGCAAGGCGACCTTCTTTGGACGATCCCCCTTTCGCCGCCAACGGATATCGCGTTTTCTCCCGATGGGAAGTGGCTGGCGGCCTGCGGCGCGGACGAAGGACTGATCCTAAACTTGAGGTTGTGCCAGTTGCGATACTTCCCCGCTTTGTGCGGCTCGCTCGTGGCGTTCACGCCCGACAGCCAGAAGATCGTGATCGTTCGGCGTTGGACACATGGATCGCCTAGCGGAAAAGAGCGCGCAAAGGAGGTTGCGGACGAGGGCCTATTCGTCTCCGATCTGAATGCCCGGCGGATCGCGCGTTTTCTAGTAGCTATGGAAATGCCGCTTCGCCTGGAAGTTCTTCCGGATGGGAAGACGGTCCGCGTATCGGGATCGCACGGCAAGCCCGGCATGATCGTCCCAGCTCCTATGGGCAAGGCCGTGGAGACAAGCCATCTGGACACAGGGAAGACGGATCGCGATTGGGGCCCAGCTACGACGAGAGACTGGAGCCGGATCGATCCCCGTGATGACCCTCGGTATTGTCAATTGCCGCCTGCCGACCGGAAGAAGACGTTTTACTCGGAGCCGAAAGGGTTGTGCTGGAGTGAAGCGACCGGCTTGTGCGTGCAATATGGATTTGGCTCGACGGCGGCAAACTTCGTTGTTTGGGACGTCCGCCAAGGCCGGTTCCTCCGAGCATTTAGTGACGATATCACCCCGCGCGCTGTCGGCGGATTCCTCGGTTCCGATGCAATCCTCGCGACCGCTTGGTCGGGTCGAGAATCGCACGTATCGCTGGTGAATGTGCGCACGGCCCGGGTCTTTCCTACCGCCGTTGTTAAAGCACTTACGTGTTCAGCCGGTCCGGATGGAAAAAGCTTTCTCGTGATCGATCCCGCACAGACACCAAGCAAGAGAACGCCGCGTGGACCAGATGAAAAGAGTTTCCCCGCAACCGCTCCCGCGCAGAAACCAAGCAAGGCAAGATCGAGATCGAGACGATTGGAATTGTACCGCGTGTCGCTTAACGATCCGATCTATGCGGAAAACGCAGGCTCGCGACACATCTTCCCATTTGCCTGGTCGCGAGACGGGAAATACCTAGCGTACGAGCGCGGCGACGATGAGGGCCATGCGGTGCGCGTGGTTTCCGTGGCGGATGGCAAGTTCGAGGACATTCCGTTGGCGGATACCATGGCCAGGCAGGTCGCGGAGAAGCCCTATTCGGGGATCGGCATCATGGTGTTCGATTTCGATGATTCGGGCCAATGGCTGGCCGTCGGGATAGGTGGCGCGGAGTCTGGGGTGGTCGGTATTGCCAACCGTAAGACTCGCCAAGTCGAAACCGTTCTGAAGGGCTTCCCGATTTGGGTCGCCGCTCTTCGGTTCGTGGGCCCCGACCGGCTGCTAACGGGAACTTGGAACGGGCGTGTGCAACTGTGGGATCTCCGCCAGCAGAAACCCCTCTGGACGACGGAGACAGGGCGAGAGCTTTCCCGGTTTGGCTACGTTCCCGGCGGACCGTATGTCGTATGTGGGCATCAAGGCCAGAGCGGAACGGCGCTGCAACTGGACAGCGGGGAAGTCCATTACCGCACGTCGCGTCTTTGGGGCGGCGGCAATCTGGTGCCGGATAACTGGATTCAGCCCCAATTGATTGGGCGCGGCGCCTACGGTCTGGAAATGAACTCCGAATCGATGCAAGTTCGGCTGACCGACCTTGTTGCCGGGCTTAGCGTGCTGACTTTCTGCGCGCTGCCTGATGGCCAATGGATCATCTATACGCCTGACGGCGACTGGGACGGCTCTGAGCGAGTCCACGACTGGGTAAAGTTCTGCGACGGTCTCAAGGCTGTGTCGCCGGCCGAGGCAGATCGACGGCACCGGCGCCAGCGGATCGAAGCTGCCCTGAAACGCGCGTTTCCATAGCTACTTCCGGGGCATGATAAGGGGACACCCATAACTGGCCTCGTGTCAAGGGCCCGGATTTTCGGTGTCCGTTCCGCCAACCCCATCGCCTCGGACATAGTGTCAACGCCCTACGGCCCCGCCGTTCAGGACGCCTCGGCGGCGGCGATGCAAGCGCGATTGCAGATTCAGCAGGGGGCGGCCGTCTATAAGGGCGGAGTTTTCGGAGGAAGTGAAACGGGCTTTCACAGTTCCTCGCCACCGAAAGCCCCCTCAATCCAGGCTATGCGGGGCGGTATGGCATTCCCCCCGCGAACGCGAACTTTGATTTCATTCTCAAAGGCGCCGTCCGTCCTGGGGCTCCCGTTGTGACTCGCTTCGCTCCAGGGGAGGCAAAAGGGGACATTCTACTTTTCCTCTTGCAGGAGGTGGTTGGGGGCAGTAAAATCGCTGCATGGCGAGGACGGCAAGGGCATCGGTGGGCGGGGTTTGCTACCATGTGCTCAATCGCGGTAACGCCCGCGAGGAGGTGTTTCACAAGAACGAGGACTACGTTGCTTTCCTCGATTTGGTGGAGGAGGCTGGAGAGCGTTTGCCGATGCGGGTGCTGGCTTGGTGTTTGATACCCAACCATTTTCACCTGGTGCTGTGGCCGCACGGCGACGGCGATCTGAGCCGCTGGATGCAGTGGTTGCTGACCTCGCACGTGCGCCGATACCATCGCCACTACCACTCCAGCGGACATGTCTGGCAAGGGCGTTTCAAGGCGTTTCCCATTGAGGAAGACGAGCATTTATGGACGGTGCTGCGTTACGTGGAGCGGAACGCATTGCGGGCGAATCTGAGGGGGCGAGCCGAGGCGTGGCCCTGGTCCTCGGCGGCGGCCCTGGGGGGCGGCAAGCGGGCGGCGCTGTTGGCCGCTGGTCCGGTGCCGCGAAACGAAGACTGGCTGAGTTGGGTCAACGAGCCGCAAAGCGAGGCGGAGTTGGCAGCGTTGCGGAAGTGCGTCGAGCGCGGCACGCCCTACGGGAGCGAGTCGTGGCAACACGCGACGGCGGAGCGATTAGGCTTAGAAGCGAGCATTCATCCGCGTGGTCGGCCTCGTCAATCGGAGGTAAAGTAGAATGTCCCCCGTTGTCCCCCCTTTAAAGTAGAATGTCCCCCTTTGTCTCCCTATGACTGCGGCAGCGGCGTGTTCACGCTTAGCACGTCGAGCACGGCGTAGGAGGCCGGCGCCCTTTCGATAGGCAGCCACACGATCACGGCCGTTTACAGCGGCGGCAATGATTTCGCCGGCAGCCAATAGATGCCGGAATTCTGGGGGCCGGGGGCCAGAGGCCAGGGACGAGGGATCGGAGCCCAGGGGCCGGGGAGAGGGCAGCCGAACACCTTCCGTTCTCTCTTCCCTCTTCCGCCCTCCGCCTTCCGCCTTGCCTTCGCGTCTTGTTTTTATTCGCCACGAGGCTATGTTGGCGGTTATCCGGCCGCTCGGGCGGGCTGAGCCCTCCTCTGGGAACCACTGCGATCCACTTGGAAAGGAACCGGTCATGTCAAAGAAAGTCCTGATTCTCGGCATCGTGCTCCTGCTGGCTGTCGGCGGAGTGGGGGCCTACCTCTGGGTCGGCTATAGCCAGGCCCAAGATTCGTTGAGCCACGCCTGGCAGGCAGTCCGCGCCTTGGGCGAAAATATGGACCGCAAGGACGTCAACCTCCACGAGCTGTACCGGATGGCCGACGCCCAGGTCGACCAACTGGAACGATTCCCATCCAGTTGGATTGGCAAGGAGGAAGTCGCAAATTTAAGAACTACGCTGAAAGACGAGAAGCACGAACTGGACCAGCGTGACGCCGCGGCCGCTGCCGCCAAGCAGAAATCCCAACCAGATTACGGGGGCTGGATCCAACCGGCGCAGCAATGAGATTCCATCGAGATTCTAGAACCTGGCGTCCCTGGCGACTCGGCCTACCGGTTGTTCTTGACGCGGCCTTCGTCGCGATGCACACTAAGCTCTAAGAACGTGTCTTGAAATTCTCCCCTCTCCCTTTGGGAGAGGGGACGGGGGTGAGGGCGATTGGCGCTATGGCCCGGCTAAGCCGACGTTTCTCGACAGTGCTGCCCTCACCCTGGCCCTCTCCCGGAGGGAGAGGGGACCTGTCGCTTGCCATTTCAAAACACATTCTAAGAGCCAAGCCCTCAGAGCCAAGCTCTAAGAACTAGTTTACAACCCCTCTTCCCTCGGTTCCGGCATGGCGCATCGTGTAAGAACGATGGTGCGACACGTTTTGGAGGCAGGCATCGGCCTGACCGTTCCGCCGCTTGCAGCCGTTTACCGTCGAGACCCGGCAAAGTGCCCGGGCTGGATGCTCTCCGCGCTGGGCATCGCCAGCTACAGCCGGCGGCCGAACTTCCTCACCTTGGAGCGGATCGCCCGCTCGATGCAGTGGGGCGGCGGCGCGACGGTCGAATGCGGCGTCTACCGGGGGAGCACCCTGTTGGGCGTAGCCCACATCCTGCGGCTGCGCGGCATCGAGGCCCGCATGTACGGCCTCGATTCGTTCGAGGGGTTTCCGGCGGCGTCGCCCGAGGATTTTCTGCCCGATGGTTCGCTCCACGAGCGGGCGCAGGCGGGCGCTTTCGCCGACACCTCGTGCGAGCGATTGCAGGCGAAGATCGCGCGGCTGGGCTACGGCGACACGATAACGTTGATCAAGGGATTCTTTGCCGACACCCTGCCCGCGCTCAGCTCCGAGACCTTCAGCCTGGTGCACCTGGACTGCGATCTGTACCAGTCCTACATGACGTGCCTGGAGTTCTTCTATCGGCGAACGCTGCCGGGCGGATACATCGTCTTCGATGAATACGCCTTCTCCGCGCCGGTTTATCCGGCGCACAAAAGGCAATCGACGAATTCCTGGCGGACAAGCCGGAGAAGTTGCAGGATTTCAACGATCCGAATTTGCGCTACTTCATCGAGAAGCAGTAGCGGCGGGGCGGAGCCCTTGCTGTGGCGCCAGCAAGGAAACTCGCGCAGAGACGCAGCGGCGCAGTGAGCGATTGACACCGGAGGCAGGAAAAAGTGACAGCCACGCAAACCAAGGCGAAAGCGTTGGGGCTGCGAAACGTGCGGGCCTATCTGCGCGACTTTATTGCTGATGGGACCGGACTACCGGATGGGAACGTTGACTATGCCATGTTGTTCAGCATTCTACATGCCGAATGTCCTGACGCGCCGTTGCGCGAAGCGTGGCGCGTTGCTTTGTCAAATAGATAATTCCTTTCTCGTTTACGCACCCCGCCGCACGCACAGCCGGCACAGTCCATCCAGCGCAACCCCCCTTGATGGAGGGCGGCCGTCCGCAGCGGTGAATTCCGACCCTGCGCCGTTGGACGGCGAGATTCGAGCCGGTTAGGATAGAAATAGAAATGGTTTTGGGGGCTTTTCTGCCAAGGCATCCCACATGCCGGTTGGGGATCCCAAGGTGTCCCCGCCTGAGGAGCGCTGCCATGCGATCGGCGTTGGTCGCAACATGCCTGGGGTTCACGCTGGCGCTGACGGCCGCCGAGGCGCCGGCGCGGGAGGCCATCCGTTTGGCCACGGCCCCCGCCTTGTCGCCCGACGGCGCCACCCTGGCCTTCGTCTGGCGCGGCGATATCTGGCTGGTCTCTTCCGGCGGCGGCGTGGCCCGGCTGTGGAGCACGCACCCCGGCCGCGATGCGCAACCCCACTTCTCGCCCGACGGCACGCGCATCGCCTTCACCAGCGAGCGCACCGGGACGCAGCAGGTCTACGTCGGGCACGTTTCGGGCGGCTTCGCCACCCAGGTCACGTTTCATTCGGAGGGGACGTCGGTCGAGGAGTGGTTTCCCGACGGCCAGTCGCTGCTGGTGCGGGGCGAGCGCGATCATTCGTTCGTCGATTCGCACCGGCTCTTCCGGGTCAATGTGACCAAGCGCGCCGGCGAGGAACTGCTGCTGGACGCCGCGGCCGATGACGGCGCCGTCTCGCCCGACGGCCGGAAGATACTCTTCACGCGCGAGGGGGTGGCCTGGTGGCGCAAGGGATACCGGGGGAGCGAGGCCAGTCAGATTTGGCTCTTCGATATGCCGACCGGCCAGTACACCAAGCTAATCGACCACGAGCGCGGCGGACGCAGTCCGCTCTGGCGACCCGACGGCAAGGCATTCTACTATGTCGGCGCGCAGAGCGGCAGTTTCAATCTCTGGCAGCGCGATTTGACCAGCGGCCAGCAGCGGCGGTTGACGGATTTCAGCGACGACTCGGTGCTGATGCCGTGCATTTCCCGCGACGGCACGACGATCGTTTTCCGCCACCTCTTCGACTTCTATCGCTATCGGCCGGGCTCGGGCGAGCCGCCGCAGCGGCTGGACATTTACTGCGACAGCGACGTGGAGCCGGAGACGGTGGTGCGACGCACCTTGGAGTCGGCCAGCGAGGTGAGCTTTTCGTCCGACGGCCTGGAGCTGGCGATGATCGCCGGCGGCAACCTCTGGGTCATGGACACGGTGCTGTGCGAGCCGCGTCAGATCACCTTCAGCCCGGAGGAGGAAAGTTGCCCCGCCTTTGCTCCCGACGGCAAGTCGATCCTGTTTGTCAGCGAGACGGAGGGGGAGGCGGACATCTGGCGGGCGACGCGGGCCGATCCCCGCAAGTATTGGTGGCAGAACGACCGCTTCGTGCTGGAGCGGCTGACGCACGATACGGAGAGCAAGGCGGACCTGCAATGGAGCCCCACCGGCGACAAGGTGGCCTTTGTGAAAGGCCGGGGCGACCTGTGGATCATGGATCCCGACGGCAAAAATGCCCACCGCCTGTTGGCGCAATGGAACCCGCCCAACTACGAGTGGTCGCCCGACGGCAAGTGGCTCACGTATGCCGTGTACGACAACGATTTCAACCGCGATGTGTGGGTGCTGCCGGTGGACGGCTCCAGGCCGCCGGTCAACCTCTCTTGCCATCCGAACATCGACGACAACCCCGCCTGGTCGCCCGACGGCCGGATCATCGCCTTCACGGCGCGGCGGCCGGGGGCGGAGGCCGACCTCTATTTCGTCTACCTGCAGAAGGCGGAAGACGAGGCCGACGACCACGATCGGGCCGTGCAAAGGGCCGTGGAGAAACTGCGCAAGGCGCGGTTGCGGACCACGGGCGGCGACTCGGCGCGGGAGGCCGACCAGCCCGCCCCGCCGGCCGGGTCCGTCGCCGCCCCAAAACCGTCGAGCAAGGTTCCGCGGCCGCCCAAACCCCCGCCCAAGATGCGGATCGACTTCGACCACATCGCCGATCGCATCCATCAGGTGTCCATTCCCGATATGACCGAGGGGCGGCTCTGCTGGTCGCCCGATTCGACGAAGCTGGCCTTCACGGCGGCGCCGGAAGGCAAGACGGGCGTCTACACCATCGCCCCACCCGACGACCTGGCGCCGGAGTTGCTCTCGACGCGGGTGGGCAAGTCGGCCCGCTGGCTGGCGCTGGACAACCGCATCGTGTGGCTCTCCGCCGGCATACCGGGCTCGGTCAGCCCCGGCAAGGACGAGGTGCTTTACCGTTTCTCGGTGGCGCAGGAAGTCGACGTCGCCCGCAAGTACGCCGCCGCCTTCGACCTCTGCTGGCGGACGATGCGCGACCGCTACTACGATCCGCGATTGAACAACCGCAATTGGGACGACGTTCGCCGGAAATACGCCCCCATGGCCCAGCAGGCCACCAGCGCGGACGAACTGGCCACCGTGGTGCGCCTGATGCTCGGCGAGTTGAACGGCTCGCACCTGGGCTTCCACGTCAGCGAAGGCGAGCCGCCGGCGGCCGACAGCCAGCGCTCGGCCCACCTGGCCCCCAGCGAGCACCCCTGGACGGAGACCACCGCGCACCTCGGCCTGCGCTTCGATCGCAGCTATCAAGGGCCGGGCTGGAAGGTACACGACGTCGTCGCCGGCAGCCCCGCCGATCACGTGAAGACGAAAATCTTTCCCGGCGAGATCGTCTTGAGCATCAACGGCAAGGCCGTGCAGCCGGGCCTGGACCCCACGCAGTTCCTCAACGGGCCCCCGCATCGCGACGTGCGGCTGCGGGTGCGCAACGACCAGGGCGTCGATCGCGACGTGCAGCTCCGCGCCATCACCTTCGAGCGGGCGCGCTCGTTGCTCTACGACCAATGGATTCAAGAGACGGAGCAGAAGGTGGCGGCGGCCTCGGGAAACCGGCTGGCCTACTTGCACATCCGCTCGATGGACATGCCCAGCTTCTACCACTTCGAGCGCGATCTGTACAACGTGGGGATGCACAAGGACGGTTTGATCATCGATGTCCGCGAAAACGGCGGCGGCTCGACCACCGACCACTTGTTGACCGCCTTGACCCAGCCGGTGCACGCCATTACGGTGCCGCGTGGCGGCCAGCCGGGCTACCCGCAAGATCGCAAGGTCTACGCCACCTGGAACAAGCCGATCGTGGTGCTGTGCAATCAAAACAGTTTCAGCGACGCCGAGATCTTCGCGCACGCCATCAAGACGCTGCATCGCGGCCCGGTGGTGGGCGTGCCGACCGCCGGCGGCGTGCTCGGCACAAGCAGCGTGCCGATCATGGACGTGGGCCGGCTCCGCGTGCCCTATCGCGGCTGGTTCCTCCTGGACAACGGCGAAGACATGGAGCTCAACGGCGCCGTGCCGGACTACGTGGTCTGGCCGCGGCCCGGCGACATGGCCCAGGGCAAGGACGAACAGCTCGCCAAAGCCATCGAGGTGCTCAAGGCCGAAGTGGAGAAATGGTCGCGTCGCCCCCATCCGACCCTGCGCTGGTCCAGCCAGCGCGGGCAGCCCTGACGAGGCCGAAAGGTATCACGCACGAGCCATGTGCCGTCTGCGTCAACTCTGACTCATAACACCAGCCCGAAGCGCGAGCGAGGGTGCACTATGCCACGGTCTGGGGTCGTTTCTCCCTCGCGTGCGCTCTGCGCCTAGTGTTGAGCTTCAGCTACCAGTTCAATTCGGTGGCCTCTTCCCAGTGCTGGTAGAGAGTCACCAGCGTTTCCTGGTGCTGGGCGATCTCGGCGTTGATCTGGCGGACGCGCTGGCCATCGCGATGGGTCTCGCCCCGAGCCAACTCCTGCTGAAGCCGCTCGATGCACGTCTCGCGCTCGAAAATCTCGTTCTCCAGGTCCGCCAGCTTGCGATAGGGAAAACGTCGCTTCGGCCGCGACGACTTCTTCGCGCCCCGGTCCGCGGGCCGGACCGGCTTGGCCGGCGGCGGGGTGCTTTCCTCGCCATCGGCGGCCGCGGCCGCTTGCCCGGCCATCTGTAGCCGATAGGCGTCGTAGTTTCCCGCGATGACTTGCAGCCGGCCGGCGTCGAGGAGCATGAGGTGATCGGCCAGGCGATTGACGAAGTAGCGATCGTGGCTGACGAACAGCACCGTGCCGTCGAACTGGGTCAAGGCCCGCTCCAGGGCATCGCGGGCCCAAAGATCGAGGTGGTTGGTGGGTTCGTCGAGGACGAGGAAGTTGGCGTCGGCGGCGGCCAGCCGGGCCAGCGCCGCCCGGCAACGCTCGCCGCCGCTGAGACTGGCCACCGGCTGCAAGGCCGTATCGCCGGTCACGCCGAAGCGGGCCAGCAGATCGCGGCGCTGCTGGTCGTTGAATTGTTTGTGCGGGGGGCGAATGGCTTCCATGGCGGTCTGCTGCTCGTCCAGGGCGGCGAGCTGCTGATCGAAGTATCCGACCACGATGCCCTGGCCCAGCCGGCAGCAGCCTTCGTCGGCTGGTTCGACGCCCAGCAGGCAGCGCAAGAGCGTGGTCTTGCCGCAGCCGTTGGGCCCCAACAGGCCCCAGCGCTCGCCGCGGACGATCTGCACGTCGACGGCGGAGAACAGCCGCCGCGAGTACGACTTGCCGAGCCGCTCGGCGCAAGGACGATGTCGCCGGAGCGGGCCGCCGGGGGAAACGCCAGCGGCGGGGCGTGGATTTCCCGCGGCGGAGGGACCAGCTCGATCCGCTCCAGCTTCTTGCGGCGGTCTTCGGCCTGGGCGTGTTTCTGGCCGTAATGGTGGCGGCGAATGAACTCCTTGGCCTTGGCGATTTCCAGTTGTTGCTTCTCGTAGGTCCGCTGTTCGACCAATAGCCGCTCGGCCTTCTGCTGCCAGTAGGCGCTGAAATTGCCCGTGTAACTCTCCACCGTGCCGCGAAACAATTCCAGCGTCCGCGTGGTGACCTTGTCGAGGAAGCAGCGGTCGTGGCTGACCAGGACGAGGGTGGCGGAGCTTTCCAGCAGGAAATCTTCCAGCCACTCGGTGGCCTCGATATCGAGGTGATTGGAGGGCTCGTCGAGGAACATGAGGTTCGGCTCGGCCAGCAGCAGCTTGGCCAGCATGAGGCGGTTCTGCTCGCCGCCGCTGAGGGACTCGACCGGCTGCTGGAAGGTTTCGCTGCGGAAGCGCAGCCCCTGGAGCACGCGCTCGATCTTGTGCTCCAGGTTGTAGGCGTCGAGGCGTTGGATTTCGTGCTGGAGGTGATCGTAGCGGGCGGCCAGCCGCTTGCGCTCGGCCGCGTCGGCTTCCTCCGCCAGGGCCTGGGCCACGCTGAGCGATTCCTCCTGCAAGGCGATCAGGCCGGCCAAGGCCGATTGCGCTTCGTCCCAGAGCGTGCGGCCGGGGTCCCAGCGCGGTTGTTGTTCGAGGTAGCCGGCGTGGACCGACGAGTGCAGCCGGGCGGCGCCGCTGTCGGGCTCGTCCTTGCCGGCAAGAATGCGCAGCAGGGTGGTCTTTCCGCTGCCGTTCGGCCCGGCCAAACCGATCCGCTCTCCCGGCCGCACCTCGAACGTCACCCCGTCCAGGACCGGCTCGGGGCCGAAGTGCTTGCGAAGATTGTCCACCTCCAGAAGAATCATTCCTTCTCGCTCGGGTGCAAGTGGCCGTGCCGATCAACGTCGTATTTTATGCAAAGGACGCCGAACCCGCAAGCAACGGCCCTGAAAGGGCTTGCGATCCGAGCGGACCGCGCCTCGGGCCGGGGACAGGCCGGCCGGGCAGACCGGCGATCACCCCATCCGGGTTGCACCGGCGCCAAGCGACAGCTTCCGTCAGCGGCAGCGCGGGGAATCTGCTGGCCGGCAACGCAAGACTTGGGGGCTGCCGGCAACATATTCAATATCTTTGACGAAATCGAAGATATTTCAGGTCTTGCCAGCCCCTGCCCACTTATGGTAGAAAGCAAGGATTGACCCCCCCCTTGGGCGTTGCGATGGCGGAACGCCCACTGCTAAAGGAGTAGTTTCATGTTGCCCACGCAATGGCGGGGTGCTGTGGCGGCGAGGCGAAACCACGGCAGCCGGAAAGCGAAGCCACGGATCGGCTCCTTCGAGCAACTGGAATCGCGGACGTTGCTTTCGGCCTCGACGCTGGCGACGCTCTCGGCCCAGCCCTTGTTGGCCGTTTCTCCGCAAGTCACCAGCACGGTTCCCTACGGATACACGCCGGCGCAGATCCGCCACGCCTACGGCTTCGACCAGGTAAGTTTCACAAACTCTGGCAAAACGGTCCAGGGCAACGGCGCCGGCCAGACGATTGCCATCGTCGATGCCTACAGCGATCCGAACATCGTGGCCGACTTGAACGCCTTCGACTCGCAGTTCGGCCTGGCCGCGCCGCCGAGTTTCAAGGTCGTCAACGAGAACGGCTCCTCGTCGCTTCCGGCCGCCAATGCGGGATGGTCGCTGGAGATTTCGCTGGACGTCGAATGGGCGCACGCCGTGGCCCCCGGCGCCAATATCCTGCTGGTGGAAGCCAGTTCCAACAGTCTGAACGATCTGCTCAGCGCGGTGAATTACGCGCGGCAGCAGCCGGGCGTCAGCACCGTCTCCATGAGCTGGGCTGCCGGCGAATTCTCCAGCGAGAGTTCCTATGACAGCTATTTCACCACCCCGAGTGGGCACGTGGGAGTCACGTTCCTGGCCTCTTCCGGCGACAGCGGCGGCCCTGCCGGCTGGCCGGCCGTATCGCCCAACGTGGTGGCGGTCGGCGGCACGACCTTGAGCCTCACCTCATCCGCCACCCGCAGCACGGAGACCGCCTGGAGCGGCAGCAGCGGCAGCTTCAGCCTTTACGAGTCCGAGCCGAGCTTCCAGGCCGGCGTCCAGAGCAGTGGGCGCCGCAGCGCGCCCAACGTCGCCTACGATGCCAATCCGAACACCGGCGTAGCCGTCTACGATTCGGTTTCCTACGACGGCCAGAGCGGCTGGTTCTGCGTGGGCGGCACCAGCGCCGGCGCACCGCAATGGGCCGGATTGATCGCCGTGGCCGACCAGGGACGCGTCTTGGCCGGGCTGGGCACGCTGAAATCGACCGACTCGAGCATCTATGCCCTCCCCAGCAGCGACTTCTACAACGTCACCAGCGGCGGCAACCTCGAGTACCGCGCGACCAAGGGCTACGACGAAGTGACCGGCCTGGGTGCACCACTGGCCAATCTGGTCATCGAAAACCTGGTCTATGGCAACAGCACGACGAGCAGCCCACCGGGCGGTCCCACCCTGCCGCCCTGGAATCCCTCCGGTCCTGACGGTCCGTTTTCGCGGTTCTCGGACGTTGTTGTCCCCGCGTCGGCCAGTCCATCGGCTGCTGTCGGACTGGCGCCGCAAGAGGGATCGGCCGGCGGCTCGGCCTCGCTCGCCACGGCCGGCCAGTTCCTCGGCGGCCGGCCGATCGCGCTGGCCGACTCGTTGGACACAACCGAGCCGCTCCCGCCCGCGGGCGACCATGCCTGCTCGATCCGCAGCGGCGACACGCCCACGGCCACCTTGACGCGAGCGACCGACTCTTATTTCGCCGCTTTGGCCGATCCGCAGTTCGGCTTGGCCGCCGCGGACTTGCCGTTGGTCGCTTGATCGGCAACCGCTGACGGGGCGGCCAGCGAAAAGTAGCACGCCACAGCTTGGCCAGCATGAGGCGGTTCTGCAAACCCAACTCTGGGCAGCACCTCCCAGACTGACGAGCAACCTGGCTCGTCCGCTTATTCAGCAGCCAGTCGCTGCGCTATTATCCAACGTCCCTGCAAGACGTGTCGCCAGCCGACGACGTGTGCGAGAAAGCAGCGCGCTGCCCGGATCGGAAGCAAGCAGCCTACGGAATTGCCCTATAGCACGATAAGGCTGCGCTTTGCAGTGGCCTGAAAGAACCCAGCCGATTCGGCATGGATGATTCTGCGCGACAGGCGGATGATTCTTCGCACTACTTCGTGCGCAGTCCATCAGTTAGCGCCGCTCGGGACATTTTTGTATCCGGGGCGTGCCGAAAGGGTGACGGCACGTGCTGCCTTTAATTAACGACAGCACGTGCTGTATTTAATAATTGCCAGCACTTGCCGCTGTGGTCGCTGCCCGTAGAATTCCCACGCTGAGTTGTTTGCGAGCATTGCGTGGGCCGGCGGTCCGTTGACAAAAAAACGGAGTAATTATCATGTCACTGGCGCAATGGTGCGGTGCTGTCGCGGCGAAGAGAAACGAGCGATTCGGGAAAATCAAGCCACACATCGGCTCGTTCGAGCAATTGGAATCGCGGGCGTTGTTGGCGGCCTCGTCGTTGGCCACGCTCGTGGCCGAACCCTTGATCGCGGTTTCTCCTGAAGTCACCAACACGGTCCCCTATGGGTATACGCCGGCGCAGATTCGCCACGCCTACGGCTTCGACCAGGTGAAGTTCGGCTCGGTCCTGGGCACCGGCGCCGGCCAGACGATTGCCATCGTCGATGCCTACAGCGAACCGAACATCGTTGGCGACCTGGCCGCCTTCGACCGGGAGTTCGGCCTGGCTGCGCCGCCGAGTTTCAAGGTCGTCAACGAGAGCGGCGGCTCGACGCTTCCCGCCACGGATTCGGGCTGGTCGCTGGAGATCGCGCTGGACGTCGAGTGGGCGCACGCCGTGGCCCCCGGCGCCAATATCCTGCTGGTGGAAGCCAGTTCCAGCAGCCTGACCGATCTGCTCGCCGCGGTGAATTACGCGCGCCAGCAGCCCGGCGTCAGCACCGTCTCCATGAGTTGGGGCGGCAGCGAATTCACCGGCGAGACTTCCTATGACAGCGACTTCACCACCCCGGCCGGGCACGTGGGAGTCACGTTCGTGGCCTCTTCCGGCGACAACGGCGGCGATGCGGGCTGGCCGGCCGTGTCGCCCAACGTGGTGGCGGTCGGCGGCACGACCTTGACCCTCACCGCGGCCGCCACTCGCAGTTCAGAGACCGCCTGGAGCGGGAGCAGCGGCGGCTTCAGCCTCTACGAGTCCGAGCCCAGCTTCCAGTCCGGCCTCCAGAGCAGCGGGCGTCGCAGCACGCCCGACGTGGCCTACGATGCCAACCCCGGCACCGGCGTGGCCGTCTACGATTCGGTTTCCTACGCCGGCCAGAGCGGCTGGTTTACCGTCGGCGGCACCAGCGTCGGCGCCCCGCAATGGGCCGGATTGATCGCCATCGCCGACCAGGGACGTGTCTTGGCCGGGCTAGGAACGCTGAAATCGACCGACGCCAGCATCTATGCCCTCCCCAGCGGCGACTTCTACAACGTCACCAGTGGCGGCAACCTCAGCTACCACGCGACCGGGGGCTACAGCGAAGTGACCGGCCTGGGTCCGCCGCTGGCCAATTTGGTCATCGAAAACCTGGTCTATGGCAACAGCGCGACGACGGGCACGCCCACCGGCCCCACCGGTTCCACTGCTCCCACGGCCCCCACCGGTCCCACTGCTCCCACGGGTCCCGCCGCTCCGCCCCGGCCGCCAAGCAGTCGCTCCGCTCCTGACGGTCTGCTGTCGCAGTTCTCCGACGTTGTTGCCCTCGCGCCGGCCAGTCCATCGGTTGCCGCCGGACTGGCGGTGCAAGAGGGAGCGGCCGGCGACGCAACCCCGGTCGCCGCGCCAGGTCAGTTCCTCAGCGGCCGGGCAACCGCCCAACTCGACTCCTCATGGGACGGAAGCGGGCTGCTTTCGCCTTCGGGCTCGGCTGCCCGCTGGAGCAGGAGCAGCGGCGCGCCGGCAGCCGCCCTGTCGCAAGCGGCGGACCTTTATTTCGGTGGGCTGGTCGATCCGCAGTTTCCGCAGTTCGATCTGGCCCAACCCCCAGGGGGCCTGGTGCTGCTCGCCTGATATCGAGAGCCCCTTGGTTTCTGTCGCCGAACGTGGCACAATAGTGAGAGGCATGCCGCGCACGGCGCCTCTTTCCCCTGGTCCCCGGCCCCTGGCCCCTACCCGCCCCATGACCCCCTCTCCCTATACCCACGAGGACTTCGGCCGCAGCCCGCTGATGTTCTACTACGAAGTGACCCTGGCCTGCGACCTGGTTCTGCAAGCATTGCCGGGCCTCGGCGCAGGAGGACCCGCATCCGGAGGAACTGTCCACGGCGGCGGCCAAGGCGCTGTTGGACCAGGCGGCGACGTTTCCGCGACGGCCGACCGTGGTCCTCACCGGCGGCGATCCGCTCAAGCGGGCCGACCTCCTGGAGTTGATCCGCCATGCGGCCGGCCGCGGCCTGCAAGTCGCCTTGACCCCCTCGGCCACGCCGCTGGCCACGCGGCAAGCCTTCCAGCAGGCGCAAGAGGCGGGCGTCCGGGCGCTGGGCATCAGTCTCGACGGCGCCGACGCGGCCACCCACGACGCCTTTCGCGGCTGGCAGGGAAGCTTCCAACGGACGCTCGGCATGTTGGCCGACGCCCGGCAGCTCGGGCTGGCCGTTCAGGTCAACACGACCATCACCCGGCGCAATGTCGATCAGGTGGATCGCATGGCGGAGTTGCTCTCCGGGCAAGGCATTGCCATGTGGTCGGTGTTCTTCCTGGTTCCGGTGGGCCGCGGCGTCGAAGAGGAGCGCATCCGGCCGGAAGAGTACGAGCTGGTCTTCGAGCGGCTCTGGCGTTACGCCCAGCGGCAGCCCTATGCGATCAAAACCACCGAGGCCCCGCACTACCGGCGTTTCGTGCTCCAACACGGCGGCGACCCGTTGGCCGGGCCCGGCGGCGGACGAGTCGGCCACGGTCATCGCGGACCGCTGGGCGTCGGCGACGGCAAGGGCGTGATGTTCGTCAGCCACACGGGCGAAATTTTTCCGGCCGGCTTCCTGCCGCTGGGTTGCGGGCGGTTTCCGGCCCAGTCGGTCGTCGAGGTCTATCAGAACCACCCCACGTTTCTCGCCCTCCGCGATCCGGACCATTTCAAGGGGAAGTGCGGCTATTGCGAATTTCGCGCCGTCTGCGGGGGCAGCCGCGCCCGGGCCTATGCCGTGACCGGCGATCCGCTGGAGACCGAGCCCGACTGCGTCTACGAGCCGCAGGCGGCGGTCCCCTCTCCCTCCGGGAGCGACCACTGACGTGGTGCCCGAGGGTGAGGGCAAGCAGCCCGACGGCTACTCTTCGCTCGGGACATCGCCGGCGACGCTGCGTGCTCATGGTAGGTCAGGCACTCCGTGCCTGACGACCGTTGGGCAAGCCGCGCACCCCAAAAGTTTCAGGCACGGAGTGCCTGACCTACCGACTATTTACCTTGCTTGGCGGCCGGCTGACGAATTACCAGCCCCAGGATCAAGAGCACAATGCCGAGAATGCCCAAGGGAAACACCGCGTACATCGGAACCATCGCCATGTTAACGTTGTGCGCCACCTGGGACGCCACCTGCGGCGGCGTGGTTGGGGAGCTTGCAATCGCGTCAAAGGTGACGAGCATTCCCCTGGAGACGATTATGAAACCGGCCACCCAGCAGAGAGCCGCGAGCGCCAGGCACACCACTCCCGAGCGGACAAGCCAGCGAGTGGCGCGGGTCTTCGGCGGGGGCAATTCGTGCGGATCGTTTTCCATGGCAGCATGCTCCTGTTCGCCCCGGCGGAGGCTAGTCGCGACTACGAAGCGCCGATGGTTCCCGGCGTCCTCAGCCCGCTTGCGCCCGCATACAACAATATAGCTCTGTTTCGCCGCCCCCGTCTTCTTCCACTTGACCCGCTACTGGCTGATGTATCACTGAATCCGTATCGGCCAGCAGACGGTCGCCGATTCGCTGCTGCTGGCGGAACGCGGCATGAAGTTGATGGAGACGGCCGTCCATCGGCACGCCGCCGAACATCGTCCCGTGCTCGCGCAAGCACTCGACCCCGTGCCGAACATCGACGGCTCTTTCCGCATCCAGGAGCCGCTCGGGGGAATGTTCTTCGTCGAACTGTGCCTGGAGCGGCTCCCGCTCATTCAACCCACAAAGGCCATCACCTCAAAAATCCGCGTCAACATGACGGCGCCGGCGTCCGGCGGGTTTTCGGAAACGTTGCGCTCGATCATCGCCGTATTCTCCGTTAGTCCTTGGGTTTTGGCTTCTCAGCCGGAGGGGCCTCGATTTTCTTGATGGCCTCGGCGACCATGCGGCGTTCGGCCTGGCTCCTGCCCGTGGCCCACTGCGTTAGGACGGGGATTGCGGCCCGGGCATCCGGGCCAATCTGGCCCAGCGCCTCCGCCGCCTTGTATGGGTTGGTGGCCATCGACGTTTCCGCGCCCGTCTTCACCACCTCGATCAACGCCGGCACCGCCTCCTTCGCCTTGGGCCCAAACTCACCAAGACCGTCGGCCGCCGACCCGACCAGGATGGGATCACTCTTGTCGTTGAGCGTCTTCAAGACCAACGGGAGGACCTCTTTTTCGTCGGGACCGATACTGACCAAGGCGTCCAGGGCGAGTTGCCGATTCTCGACTTCACGGTCCTTCAACCGCTCGCGGAGCACGGGGATCGCGCCGCGGGCCTCCGGCCCGACGTATCGGATCGCCTCCAGGGCGGCGCAGCGCGTGCTCTGGTCCGAGGACTTCATGTCCCGTATCCAGTTGCTCAGGAAGGTGCCGACCGATTCGGTCCTGCTCTTTCGGGTGAGGCCGCCTTTGCCCTTCTCTCCGAATTTGAGCGTGTTTCCCTCGATATGGACCGTCGCGGTCGCGGGATCCTTGCGTATAAGTTGGTCGCCGACGATCCGATACGCCTCTCCATGGGAGGCCGAACCGCCCCAGTGTGCGTCCTTCATCGTCACCACCAAGACGCCGTTGGCGCCGAACATCATTTCAAACTGCAGCGGCCCCCATTCCGTCTTCACAACGTCGCTTTCCCAGGTGCCCACGATCTCCTCTTCCAACCGCTTCTCCGCCGTCTGGTCTTCTGCGCAGAAGGCGGCCGAAGCGGCAAGCAAAAGAATCGCGGCCGCGGTAGACATCGATAACCGCTTGAAATTCGCCATAAAGCCTCCTTTGTAGTTGACTCTGACCCAGGGTTGAACAATTCGTTAGGCTCCTATGCCCGTTTGCAGTGAGGGCACTCGGTTTCACCTCTCTTATACTCATACCCGCAACTGGGGCAAACGCTCTTCCTTTCGATCATGGGCGGTGGGAGTCCAAATGGTCCCAAAACCACCCGCCCGCACTTCGGACAGTCCAACAACGGCCTCGCGCGCGCATGGCCTTCCTGATAGCCATTGGTCATTTCGCCGTAGGCGCGGCAGAAAGGGCACTTCATGAGGACCCGCGCGATCCCGAATTGCATCACCACAGCCAGCAGGGCCCCGCACACGCAGGGCACGGCAATGATGGTCACGGGCACCCAAAACAACACCCTATGGCCTGACCAGTTCAACCAAAACGCGAGCACGAACATCGCGAAGAGCGTAACGCCGATGGCCACGATGCCGCGGCCGAACACGATCGGAACCCTGATCGTCATCGCCGTGTCTCCCTAATCCGGGATTTCCCATTTGGACGCCGCTCGGATACGCTCCGAACGGCAACGCCTCCCCATGTTAGCCAATCGCTGCGTGGAATGCCAGTTGGCCCGCTGATTCTTCCGCCGAGAGTCTGGTTTCACAGGCCGTCCTGATGTCCGACGCCCCTCCGCGGAGATAGTTTTGGCGTGGTTTTCTGCCCGCAGATCATGCATTCCCCGTCGCTCTCGCCAAGAACCGCTTCGTACTTCTGTTCAACCGGGCTTCTTAACCGGACCGACATACCGCTAGGGGAATCGCCAGTCGTGCGATCCTCTCCAGAATCGCTGCGAACAGTTGTTGCGGCACGGCGATCTCCGCCAATTGGAACGCCACGTACTTCGAGCGCCGAGTCACCTTCGCTCTGAAGAAGGGCACCACGGCGTTGTTCTCGGGCGTGACGCATTTGCGTAACCGTTCACAGGGCGGGCGGGGACTGGTCCATTTTTCGGCCAACCGACGTGATTTTCATGGGCGACGTGGGCCGAAAACATGGACCTGTCCCCTTCTTCCCCGCCCTGTGAACGGTTACCCTTTGCTGGCACGTTGATTCAGCGCCGCAATGTAGTCGGGATAGCCGTCCGGCCGCAGGGGCTCGGTGATGTAGGTCGTCTCCTTTGAGATCGTCACCAGGACGCCCGATCTCCGCGCAAAGGTTACGAGACAATAGTTGACGACCATCTTCAGCGGGATCGCTGCACCGACGAGCACGAACAATATCAGGAGGACCTTCTTCACCCGAGAGCGTGTCGCCATGGCTGCACTTTCCTGTTATTAGCCGAGACCACTATTTTCCTTGCTTGGCGACTGGCTGACGAATTACCAGCCCCAGGATCAAGAGCACAATGCCGAGTATGCCCAAGGGAAATACGGCGTACATCGGAACCATCGCCATGTTAATGGTATGCGCCACCTGGGACGCCACCTGCGGCGGCGTGGTTGGGGAGGTTGCAATCGCGTCAAAGGTGACCAGCATTTCCCGGAGAGTTATGATGAAACCGGCTGCCCAGCAGAGAGCCGCCAACACGAGGCACGCCACTGCCGAGCGGACAAGCCAGCGAGTGGCGCGGGTCTTCGGCGGGGGCAATTCGTGCGGATCGTTTTCCATGACAGCGTGCTCCTGACAGTGAGAGGCGGACCGGCACATTTTACCGCACGGTCGCGTTACGGGACAGGCGTGCCGGGAACCCTGGGCTTCGGCTCCCGAGACAGCCTCTCCCCCGGCCGGTCACCTCAGTGACCCTTGCCCTCGAAGGCCCATCGTCGAATGCAGTGGTTCGGGAAGTGCATAGTGTCGATTGTGGCGAAATCGCTCAGGGGATATTTTTTCCCATCGGCAGATTTGACGAAGATGTCAGTTAGCGGCTTGCCATCCGCAAGGGCCTTGTCCAGTGCGTCGTGCACAGTGCGTTCCGGGACCCCCTTCGCCGCCATGCTCGCGTTGTCACACGTTGTGCCCCGTTGCTCGTCCTGGTGGATCTCCGGCAGCGGCGGAATGGGTTGGTCGGAGACGTCGGCCACCACGACTTGGGCATCGTGCGGCAGGATCAGCACCGCCTGTTGGACACGATTATCGATCAGGCGGGCGAGTTTCGCCGCATCGACATTCGGTTTGCCCTGCACGTAGATCTCGGCCCGGCAGGCGCTACTCACGCACGTGATGGAAGACAGCATGTCATCGCCGATAATGCACTTCTGGATTGGGCCGCATATCTTGTCGTCCATCTCGGTCGCCAAAGCACCTGGGTATTCCACAGTGATTTTGAAGACGGCCACCGGCGTCCTCACCGAGGATTGGTTCGCATACAACAATATAGCCAATATAATGAAAGCGAAGAACACGTAACCGATGATCAGGCCCGCCAGCGCAATGCCGTTTCCGCCACGATCGGGGTTTCGCCGAATGGCTCGCCGGGCGAGATGGCCGCACACGATCCCGGGCACGCATCCGAACGGTCCGAGGAGAATGCTCGAACAACTCAGCAGCAGAGACGCGACGGCCAGGCCGGATAGCTCCCTTCTGCCCCTGCCGAGTTCGCGAAGCGCCGACCTTAGCTCCTCTGCGGCCTCCGGGCTGATTTCCCCCGACGCAGGAGACCTGTCGGCATGTGGTACGTCGTCCGGCGGCGAAACACTGGCGGAGCCAGTGGCACGCGCGCGAGACGCCGGCGGCGCCAGTGGCACGCTTCCGCCGACCGGCCGCCTGGCCGCGCGCCACGCCCAGCGGACGATCAGGTAATCAACGCCGAGCGCCAGCAGGATCGCCAGACCAAAGACGAAGAGGACCCCCAGCCTGATGGGCAGGGCGGCGCCGGCGGCCGGCTGCATGACGGAATAAAGGGCAAACGAGATGATGGCCATCGCCGGCATGACGATCAGCACGTCCAGCAGCAGCAGCGGGAACGCAATCGCATCGAACAGGGCCAAACCCAGTCCGTACAGTCGGCCCGCGGAATGGCGAATCTGGGAAATGGAAATCGCGCCGAGGATCGTGGCGCCGAACGGCGCGGTGATGCTCAGCACGAGGGTGACAACGACAAGAAATATGCCAATCGCTTGGAGCACCTGCTGAAGGGGCGACACCGGGGCCGGCTTGGCAACAACATCCAACGGTGCAGTCCAGATCACAACCAGAACGGGAGTCACGAGAAAAAACGCCGCCCAGACCGCCCCCACGACGGCCAGCCGCGAGAACCGCGGCGTGACACCGGCCCGTGTGCCACTGGCTCTGCCAGTGCTCGGAGGAGACGTGTCGGAATCCTGTACGTCGTCTGCCGGCAAAGCACTGGCGGAGCCAGTGGCACCCAAAGCACTGGCAGAGCCAGTGGCACGCGCCGGCGTTTGGGAAATCGTCTCGACCCGCGTCTTCAGCTCGCTCACCTGCTGATACCGACGCTCGGGTTCCTTCTCCAGCGCCCGGAGCACCACTTCGTCGAGCCGGACGTCGATTTCGACTTTCTTCGAGGGCGGGGCGAACTTCCCGATCGGCAACTCGCCGGTCAACATCTGGTAGAAGACCACGCCGAGCGAATAGATGTCGGCCCGATGGTCCACGTCCTTGGGATGCTCGAATTGCTCGGGGGCCATGTAGTGGGGCGTGCCCATCACCTGTCCCTCGCCGGTCAGCGTGACGTCCTTGAGCTCGCGGCCGACGAGCTTCGCCAGGCCGAAGTCGGCGATCTTCACCCGGCCGCGGCTGTCCATCAAGATGTTTTCCGGCTTGATGTCGCGATGGACCAGGCCGGCGTTGTGGGCGAATTGCAGGGCGTCGCAAATCTGCGGCACGATGGCCAGGGCTTGCTCGGGCGAGAGCGTGCTCGCGTTCAAGAGCCGCCGCAGGTTCAAGCCGTCGACATACTCCATGAGGAAGTAGTACAACGGACCCTCGGCCCCGGCCGCCGTCCCGTCGGCGGGCGAGGGGAGGCTGGCAGTGCCCTCACCCCCGGCCCCTCTCCCGGAAGGAGAGGGGAGGTTTGCGCCGCCCTCACCCCCGGTCCCTCGCCCGGAGGGAGAGGGGGGAGGGTGTGCCTGGCCGAAATCGTAAACCGCGACGATGTGCGGATGGTTGAGCATGGCCATCGCGCGGGCCTCGCGGGCGAAGCGCTCGGCGAAGGCCGGGTCCTGGGCGACCTTCGGCGAGAGGATTTTCAGCGCCACCAGGCGATCGAGCCGTTTCTGCCGGGCCTTGTAGACCACGCCCATGCCGCCGTGGCCCAACAACTCCAGGATTTCCAGGTCGGGGAAATATCGCGTCAGCTCGGCGGGCGTGGGCGGCACGAACCGGCCGGCGAAATCGCTGGTCGCGTCCGACTGCCAGGCGATTTCCGAACCGCCGGCCGTGGAAAAGCCCGCCTTGAGCACGCAATTGGGACACAAGCCCTGGGGGGCATCCCCCGGCACCTCGGCCCCGCATTGCGGACAGCGACTGGGTTCGGTCATTTCGAAGCTCCCCGGCTGACAGGAAACGTCCGGAAGTGGTCCTACAAGTTCCTGACCCAAAAAGTCGCAAAGGTTACACGCCTGCTCGAATTATTTTTCGCAGCCGAGAACTGCCAGCAGTTCGCGCAATTCGTCCTCCAGCGTCTCGGGCTCGACGATCGTCCGTGCAATCTCCTCCTTGAGCAACTTGCGGTATCGCCGCCGCAGGCGATGGACCGCTACTTTGACGGCCCCCGCGCTCACGGCCAGTTCCTCGGCGACTTCGGAATAGGGTTGCTTTCCCGCGCTGCCGGCGAGGAATTGCTTCAGACGGTCGAATAGCTGCGCTTTGCCCGCAGCGCGGGCTTCCTCGCGGAGCCGGCCCAGCACGAGGTCCAACAAGGCCAGGGCCCAACGCCGTTGGTAGAGCCGCTCGGGCGTCAAATTGTCTACGGGCCCGATCTGTGCATAGCGACGTTCGCCGCAGTCGAAATCCAAGGAAATCATGGGCCGGCCGCCGCCGCGTTTCTGCGCCCCTTGGCGCCGCTGTTGGTTGGCCAGGAAGTGCTTCATCGCGCCGAGCAGAAACGAGCGGAACCGTCCGCGCTGCCGGTCGGCGGCCGCCACGGAGTTCTTGGCCAGCAAGCGGAGGAAGAACTCCTGCGTCAAGTCCCGGGCGTCGTCGGCCGCGTGGCCGGCCCGCCGCACGAAGGCGTACAGCGGGAACCAGTAGTTCTCGCAGAGCACGGCCAGCGCCCGGCTGGCTTCCGCCGAGCCCTGGCGGCCGGCGCTGACCACCATGCTCCAGTGCGTGGTGGCGAAGCGGTCGTCGCCGCCCGGCCGTCGTTGCGGTTTGCTTTCCTGGCGCGCCATAGCCGTATTGTAAGCAAATTTCCGTGCTTCGGCGAGTTGCGACAGCCGTTTGGCTTCACCACCCTGCCGCCCGACGCTCACTTCCGCTGCGGCACGATGCGGACGGCGATGTCATCGCAGCCCTGAAGCTTGTTGTCGTTGGGGTCGTCATATTGGTTCCGGCCGCCGTCATCGATGCCGTTGGGGCCGACGCTGTAGAGCAGATAGCCGTCGGCCTGCGGCTTGTAGTGCAACGCTCCGCCGCTGAAAATGTCCTTGGGGACCACGGCGACGTACTTGGGCACAAGGTCCGCGAGTTTCGCCGGGTACGAGCCGTGCCGGGCACGGTACTCGGCCAGCGCAAAGGCCAGCTTGGTGAGATCAAACGCCGTATTCCCCCGGTCCTCCGCGTTAATGGCTGCGCCGTTGGACGGCAAGAGTGACCTCACCATCTCAAGGCTGAATTTCTCGGAGATGCGCGGACGGGGATCGAGCAGTAACGACACGGCCCAAGATTTCCAACTCTTGGCCGCCTCTATTTGCTTCTTCAGGTCGGCGTCTATCTCCTTCCATCCTTCGACTCGCCGGGCCGGCGTGGGTCGGCGTGCGTAGGCAACGGCCCGATCGCACCAATGGTTGCCCGTGCGAAGGGCCGCGTCCAAGTCGATGGCGGCAGGATTGGCAGCGATTTCGTTAAGTTCCTTTACGAGAGTGGCCTTACCACGTGCAAGCACTGCCATGGAATCGAGAACCTCGAACCGCTCGCACACGTCAAGCTTGTCGACCATTTTGGTCATGGGCGGCAGTGCGGCCAGGTCGGCACGCATCTTCGCCACCTGGGCGGCCGTGAGGCGGGCACGTTGCAGCAGGATCTGATCTTCGATGCACGTGACGCTGTCCATGGTGATGGCCACCAGGCTGTCGAGCATGGTCGGCCCCTGGCTTACCAGCCGGGCCAAGCGATGGACCGCCAGCAAGTCGGCCCATGCCTCGTCGATCTTGCCGTCTTGAAGTCGCTGCATTGCGCGAGCACTAAGCGCGCGGATCGATCCACGCAGCTTCGCCGGGACCGGCACTGCGGCCCACGTGGCGTCAAGGAGGCATCCTTCGGAGACCAGGGGGCTATACCAACGCGGCCGCGCGGATGCCTCGACCAGTAAATCGAGCGGCTGCCGGTTGGCCGCCAGCCAGCCGGCGATCAAGGGAAATTCCTCTGCCCGCCAAGGCCGTTCCGTCGCCCCGTCGAGTTGTTTGCAGATTTCCTTCCAGATTTGATCATCCGGGTGGTTGCCCGGCTTGGTGGGCTTCAAGGTCTTGGCATACTCGTCGGCGTCGATGAAATACTTGCCTTCTTCCGGCAGCGGCGCAATGCCGAGCATCTTGCAATACTCACGGCGGTACGCTTGAACGTCCATGCCGGGGCCCAACGCGATGCCGAGCATCCCGGAAACCTCGTTGCGAAAATCCTGCGCGACCATCTTGGGACCCATCGCCCGAAATACGGGCACGACGGCGTTGTTCTCGGGCGTGACGCCTTTGCTGCCGCGCTGGTTCAGCGCCGCGATGTAGTCGGGGTATCCGTCGGGCCGCAGCGGTTCGGTGATGTACGTCGTCTCCTTCGAGATCGTCACCAGGACGCCCGATCTGCGGGCAAAGACCACGAGAAAGTAGTTGATTACGAACAGCTTCAGCGGGATCGCAAGGCCAAGGAACACGAGCGACAGGATGACGATCTTCTTCAATCGGAAATGTGTCGGCATCGCCGGGATTTCCCTATTACTCGCCCACCCGCGGCCGCAGGCGATTGGCCAGTCGCTGCAAGCCCGTGCTGCAATCGCCCGGGTCGAGATGGACCTGGATCAGGCTCATGCCCCCGGTGTCGGCCAAAGCGGTGCGCAACGCGGCATCGAACTCGCCCTCGCTGGCTACCTCGTAACCGGTGCCGCCGCCGAGCAACTCGGGCAGCTTGTGATACTGCCAGGGCTGAATGTCGTTGAAGGCGTGCTCGCCGGCGTACAGCAGCCGCTCCGTGCCGTAGCCCTTGTTGTCCAGCACGATGACGACCGGGTTGAAGCCGTAGCGGACGATGTTGGAAAGCTCCATGCCGGTCATCTGGAAGGCGCCGTCGCCGACCAGCACGATCGGCCGCAGTTCCGGCCGCGCGACCTGCACGCCCAGGGCCGCCGGAACGGCAAAGCCCATCGAGGTGTAGTAGGCCGGGCTGAGGAATTCCGTCTGCCGATGGATCACCAGGTCGATGGAGGCGAACAGGGCATCGCCCGGATCGGCGATCACCACGGCGGAGTCGTCCAGGGCGAGGTTCAAGCGGGCGATCAGCCGGGTGATCGTGATGGGCTCGGCGGGCCGGAGTTGGAAATGCTGGTTCAGGGCGCCCGGCGGCGCCGGCAGCGGTCGCGGCGGCGTCTTCAGCCCGGCGGCGATCAGGCCGTCGATGAAGTCGGGCAACTGCACGCCGTCGAAGTGGTGGTGGCTGATGCGGAGCATCTCGCTGGTGGCGTAAATGCAGCGGCCGGGATCGAGCTTGGCGGTGTACATGCCCAGGTTGATGTCGGTCATGAAGGCGCCGAGGATGATGACGCAGTCGCTCTCCTCGACGAACTGGGTGACCTCCTCGCGGCCCATGCCGCCTTCGTAGATGCCGACGAACAGCGGATGCCGCTCGCTGACGACGCTCTTGTCCTGCATGGAGGCGGCCATGGGGATGCCCGCCCCCTCGGCCAGCGCCAGCAGCCGGTCTTGCAGGCCGAAACGATGGATTTCCACCCCGGCGAGGATCACCGGCCGCCGCGCGGCGGAGATCCGCCGCACGGCTTCGGCCACCGCCTCGGAGAGCACCTCGGGATCGCTGGCGGGCTCTTGGATGTTCCGCACGTAGGGAGCGGCCGGCACGGTAAAGACCATGTCGCGGGGCAGCTCGATGTAGCCCGGCCGCCGATAACGCAGCACGGCGGCCAGGACGCGGTCGATCTCGCCGAAGGCCATTTGCGGGTCGTCCAGCACGGCGTCGGCGACGCAGAGGCGGTGGAAGACCTCGGACTGGGTGCTGAAATCCTTGACCTTGTGGTGCAAGAGGGGATTGTTGAAGCGCTCCCGCAGGCCGGGCGCCCCGCTGATGACCACGACCGCCGACTTCTCGGCATAGGCGCCGGCGATCGAATTGCAGAGGCTCAGCCCACCTACGCAATAGGTCACGCAGACGGCGCCGATGCCGTTAATGCGCGCGTAGGCGTCGGCGGCGAAGCCGGCGCAGTCCTCGCGGGTGCAGCCGATGACGCGCAGCGGGCTGCGCTCGATCTGCGCATAGAACGAGAGCACGTAATCGCCCGGCACGCCGAACACGTCGCGGACGCCGCTTTCGCGCAGCCGCCGGATCAGGTACTCGCCGATCGACAGCCCAGAGACGGTCGCCGGGCGATCCGGGGCTGTGCTCTCGTTGTCACACACAGGCCGTTCTCCCCCGTTGCGTCCCGCAGGGACGTTCGATAGTAGCCCAGCGATTCATCGCTGGGTAATTCTCGGCGACCCCGTCATTTTCCGCCGTGCTTGCTGCAGAATTCCAACATGAACTCGCGCAGCGCCTGCACGCCCTCGATGGGCATGGCGTTATAGATCGAGGCCCGGCAGCCACCCACGCTGCGGTGCCCCTTCAGCTCGCAGAGGCCGCGGGCCGCCGCCTCCTTCAGGAAGGGCTCGTCCAGGGCGGCGTCGGCCAGGCGGAACGGCACGTTCATGATCGAGCGGCTTGCCGGCTGCGCGTGCGCTGGTAAAAACCGTTGGAGGCGTCGATGGTCTCGTAGAGCAACTGCGACTTCTTGCGGTTCAGCTCCGCCATCTTGTCCAGGCCGCCGATCTCGTCCAACAACCAGTCGGTGACCAGTTTGACCATGTAGATGGCGAACACCGGCGGCGTGTTCAACAGCGACTTGTTCTCCGCCATGGTGCGATAGTTGAGCATCGAAGGCAGGTCCGCAGGCGATTTGGCCACCAGGTCGTCGCGAATGATGACGATGGTCACGCCCGCCGGCCCGGCGTTCTTCTGCGCACAGGCGAACAACACGCCGTAGCGGGCGACGGGCACGGGCCGGCAGAGGAAGTCGGACGACGAGTCGCAAACCAGCGGCACGTCGCCCACGTCGGGCTCGCCGGCGTACTGCACCCCCTGGATCGTCTCGTTCGAGGTGATATAGGCATAGGCGGCGCCGGGGTCCAGTTTCAAGTCGGCCTGCTGGGGCGTGCGATCGTAGTTGGTCGCTTTGCCGTCCCAGGCCGTCCGCACGGTCCCCTGGGTCTTGGCCTCCTCGGACGCCTTCTTCGACCAGGTGCCGGTGACGATGTAGTCGGCCGGCTTGCCCGAGCCGCGCAAAAAGTTCAAGGGGATCATGCCGAATTGCAGCAAGGCCCCCCCCTGAAGGAAGAGGACGCGGTAGTTGTCCGGGATGGCCAGGAGCGTGCGGAGGTTGGCCTCCGCCTGCTCGATGATTTTCGAGAACTGCTTGGACCGGTGGGAGATTTCCAGGATGGAAATGCCTGCGCCGGGCAGCGCCACCAGATCGCGTTGGGCCTCTTCCAAGGCGGGCAGCGGCAGGACCGCCGGGCCGGGAGAAAAATTGTAGACGCGCTTTTCCATGTTCGTTTCCTGCTGGGGAAGACAAAATCGACTCGGAACGAAAGCAAATTCCGCTCCAAGTGTAACGAAAACCTCAATCCTGTCCAGGCGGCGCAAGGGGGACAGTCCCATTTTCGCGGCGAGGACGCCTGTTGGTAAGCAACGCTGTCCGCGCCGCGAAAATCGGGACAGTCCCCTGTGAACGCCTACGGGATCCTCTAGCGGACGAAATAGAGCCCCATAAAAATCTTCGGATCGATGATAATCCCCGCGCGGCGCCTGTCCGCCAGCCAGGCGTTGATCCCCTCCAGCGGCGCCAGGATGACCTCGATCTGTTCGCTGGCATCACCGCCGCCGGCGGCCACCTTCTGCGCCCCTTCGGCGAGAAAAAAGTGGAAACTCTCGTTGGTCAGGCCCGCCGAACTCGGGCCCTCCAGCAACCACCGCCACCGTGGGGCCTCGTAGCCGGTTTCTTCCAGCAGCTCGCGGCGGGCCGCCTCGATCAGGGCCTCGTTGGCCGCGGCGGGGCTGTCGCCGGCCAGACCGGCCGGCAATTCGAGCACCTGGGCATGGACCGGAATCCGGTACTGTTGGACCAGCACCAACTGCCGGTCCTCCGTGATCGGCAAAATCACCACGCCGCCGGAGACGTTGACGCGCTCGACCCATTCCCAATGACCGGCGGCCACCAGGCGCGTGAATTTTCCCTCCGCAAGCACGCGGATCGGTTCAGATTGGCTCATGGGGCTCCCTCATCGAGGTCCGTCGATCTGCGTTTACCTTAATGGATGCGTCGCGGCAGGACAACCGGGGGACCGCCGGTACGCGGCGGCGGCCAGTTTACAACCTGCCAAGAGAAAGCTATAAATTGATTACCCCCAAAAAGGGCCGTTAAACATGGCCGACGCCGACATTCTCGACCGCCAGCAGGAAAACCGCGACAAGACGGGAGTGGCCCTCTCTTCGTTGCTGGCGGCCAGCGTGCTGACCCTGCTGAAGTTGATCGTCGGACTGGCCACCAACAGCCTCGGCATCCTCTCCGAAGCCGCCCATTCCGCCTTGGACCTGCTGGCCGCCGGCGTGACGCTCTTCGCGGTCCGCGTCTCCGGCCGGCCGGCAAGCCGGGAATATACCTACGGCCGCGGCAAGTTCGAAAACCTCTCCGCCCTCTTTGAAACCCTGCTCTTGTTAGTCACCTGCCTGTGGATCGTCTACAAAGCGATCCAACGCCTGTACTTCAAGCACGGCACGGAAGTCACCGTCAACCGTTGGGCGTTTGCCGTCGTCCTCCTGTCGATGGCGGTCGATTTCTCCCGCTCCCGGGCGCTGGGCCACTTTGCCCGCAAGTACCAAAGCCAGGCCCTGGAGGCCGACGCCCTGCACTTTTCCACCGACATCTGGTCTTCCGGGGTGGTGCTGCTGGGGCTGGCGGGCATGTGGCTGGCGGGCCGCTGGAACATGCCCTGGCTGACCAACGCCGACACGGTGGCCGCCCTCGGCGTGGCCGTCATCATCGTCGGGGTCAGCTTGCGACTGGGCAAGAAATCGCTCGACGACCTGCTGGACCGCATTCCCGTCGATCTGCAAGAGCGGGTGGCCCAAGCGGCGGGCCAAGTGGCCGGCGTGTTGCAGGTCACCAAGGTCCGATTGCGGCGCAGCGGCCCGGAAATCTTCGCCGACGTGACCCTTTCGGTCGGCCAGGCCACCAGTTTTGAGAAGGCCCATGAAATCGCCGACCATGCGGCGGCGGCCGTGCGCGCGATGCTGCCCCGGGCGGACGTGGTCGTCCATGCCGAGCCCGTCGTGGCGCCGGAGGAGGAACTGACCACCACCGTCCGCGTGCTGGCGGCCCGTCACTCGCTGGGCGCGCACGGCATCCGCATCTTCGACGACGCGGCGGAGCGCTGGATCGAACTCCACCTCGAAGTCAGCGGCCGGCTCAGCGTCGAGGAAGCCCACCGGCAGGCCACGGAGTTCGAGAAGGAACTCCGCGCCACGGTGCCGGGGCTGGGGCGGATCGTCTCCCACCTCGAGCCGGTTGGCGACGCGACCGCCACGGTCCGGGGGGAGCCGGCTGCCCAGACGCAAATTCTCGCCGCCCTGGCCGATTTCTACCGCAAACACGGCTTCCCGCTGGATCCCCACAACATCGTCGCCCAGTGGGCCGGCGGCGAGTTGCAGGTCTCCTTCCATTGCCGCCTGGGGGCGGCCACGGCCTTGACCGAAGCCCACGACTTGACCGTCCGCCTGGAGGAGTTTCTCCGCGGCCGGATCCGCAACTTGGGTCGCGTGGTCATTCACGTCGAGCCGGTCAAAACGAGCGGCCGGGCGCGGATCCAAGCTAGGTCCCGCCCCCGCAGCCCACGCCCACCGGCTGCGTCCGGTGGGAATTGAAGTGGTAAGCGGCGCCATTTCCGGCGCCCTTCCCACCGGACGCAGCCGGTGGGCTTAGGTTGCGGGAATCACCGGGGCCGCTGCCTGCCCCCCATCTTCCCCATTACCCCCGCGTTCCCTTATTGCCCTCCCTGGTCCCTGGTCCCCGGCCCCTGGTCCCTCGTTTGCCGTAGCACATTTCCGCAAACCAAGATAAACTCACGAAGATATTTTGTATCCACTGGAATCATTGCGCGGAGGCGTCATGCCGCACCGGCCCTTCCGATTCGTTCATGCCAGTGATTTCCACCTGGAAATGCCGTTCGGCGGGCTGGCCGAGGTGCCCGATCCCCTGCGGGAGCCGCTGATCGAGGCGGCCTACACGGCGGCCACCCGGGTCTTCGATGCGGTCCTGGCCGAGGAGGCCGAATTTCTCGTCCTCTCCGGCGATGTGCTGCACTCGCCACAGACCGGCCCGCGCGGGCCGCTGTTCCTCTGCCAACAGTTTGCCCGGCTGGCCCAACGGCAAATCCCCGTCTATTGGGCCACCGGCGGCGTCGATCCGCCCGAGGTTTGGCCGCCGGTCATCGCGCTTCCCGAGAACGTTCACCTCGCGGTCCGCGGCCGCGTCTCGGAACTGATCCACCAGCGCGACGCCGCGCCGCTGGCGCGGCTGCTGCTGCACGGCCGCGACGGCAACCGCCTGGTGCGAGCGAGCGATTTCAATCCCGACCCGGCCGGCCTCTACTCCATCGCCGTCGTGCATGGGACGGTCGAGACGGCGGCGTTGGGATCGCGGGGCATCGACTACTGGGCCCTGGGCGGCCGCCATGACCGCAGCACGTTGTTCAGCGCGCCGCAGATGGCCCATTATGCCGGCAGCCCGCAAGGCCGGCGGCCCGACGAGGCCGGCGTCCACGGCTGCACGCTCGTTCAGGTCGACGAAAACCGCCAGGCGCGGACCCACCTCGTGCCCACCGACGCGGTCCGCTTTCTCGGCGGGCGCGTCGTCGTCGACGAGTCGACCGGCCGAGGCGACCTGGAATCGCTCTTGCGCGAAAGCATGCACGCGCTGGTGGAAGCCACGCCGAACCTGGACCTGTTGGTCTCCTGGACCGTTGCCGGCAGCGGGCCGCTTATCGCGCAGTTGCGGCGCGGCAAGCTGGCCGGCGAACTGCTCGGCACGCTGCGGAGCGAGCAGGCAGCGGGCACGCCGACCGCCTGGAGCGTGTCGATCGAGGTCGAGCCGGGGGCCGGATTGCCGCCGGAGTGGTACGAGCAGGAGACGATCCGCGGCGATTTTCTCCGCGCGATTCGCCAGTTCGAGGTCAACCAGAGCGAGCCGCTGGGGCTGGAAAATTACCTGTCCGAGGCCCATCTGGCCGGCGCCATGGCGTCGGCCGCCGCGATGGCCGACCAGGCGGTCCGCCAGGCCGTGCTCCGCGATGCGGCCTGGTTGGGCGCCGATCTGCTCAGCGGAGAGGAAGTGCAATCGTGAAAATCACCGCCCTGGAAATCGACGGCTACGGCGCCTGGAGCGGATTGAAGATCGAGCGCCTTGCCGACGGTTTGAACGTCCTCTACGGGCCGAACGAGGCGGGCAAGACCACCCTGCTCTGCTTCCTCCGCTCGGTGCTCTACGGCTTCGCGCCGAGCGGCGGCATTACTTGCCCCCGCTCCGCGGCGGACGACCCGGCGGTTGGATCGAAGTGGCCGGGCCCGCCGGCCGCTTCCAGATCGCCCGCCACGACGACGGCGGCGGACAGCCGGGCGGCGAAGAGATAACCTTGACCGCCGCCGACGGAACCCGGCAGGGCGAGCATCTGCTCAAGGTCTTGCTGTCGAACATCGACGAGCCCATCTTCAGCAACGTCTTCGCCGTCGGACTCCGCGAAATGCAGGAACTCGGCACGCTCAGCGACGGCGACGCCGCCGAGTTCCTTTACAATCTCAGCGCGGGCGTGGATCGCGTCTCGCTGGTCGACGTGCTGGGCGAATTGGAAACCTCGCGCAATCGCATCCTCGACCGCAGCGGCGGCCCCTGCCAGGTCGCCCAACTGCTGGCCGAACGGGAAAAACTCCGCCAGGACATCGAACAGCTCGACGACCTCATGCGCCGCTACGGCCAACTGGCCGGCGAGCAACTGCTGCTCGACCGCGAAATCGCCCGGCTCGAGGAAGAAAAAACCCGCACGGACTATGAGTTGCGGGTGGTCGAGCTGGCCATCGGACTGGGCGACTCGTGGCGGCGGCGGGCGGCCATGGACGACGAATTGGCCGCCTTGGGACCGCAATCGCCCATGCCCGAGGATGCCGTGGGCCGGCTCGACGCCCTGAACGGGCACATGCGCAAGTGCCAACAGCAAGTGGACGAACTTCGCCACCAGCGTCGCGATCTGCGCAGCGAGGGCTCGGCGCTGAGCATCAGCGATGCCCTCCGCCGGCAGGCCCCCCGCATCGAGGCCATGCAGGAACAACTCCCCTGGATCGCCGCCCTGCAAGGCCAGGTGGGCGGCCTGGAGAAGGAGATCGCCGACGCCAGGGCGGCCATCGCGGCTGAACTCAAACAACTCGGCTTGGACGGCGGGGAGGGGCCGCCGCTGCTGCCCGCGCTTTCCGCCCGCAGCATGGCGCTGCTGCGCTCGGCCGCCCGGGCGATAGGCCCCTGCCGGCAGCGCGTGGCCCAGGCGCGCCAGTCCGCCGCGGCCGCCGAGGAGGCGGCCCGGCGCTGGCCTCGCGGCTCGACGCCGCCTTGAGCGTCCGCGAGGACCGGCAGTTGCCCGCCGCCATCGACCGGGCCGGCAGCCTGCTGGCGCAACTGCGCCGCCGCATCCAGATCGAGCAGCGGCTGGACCAGATCAGCGGCTGCCAGCAGGACCTCGAGGCGCAGAGCCGCCGCCTGCTCGGCCGCCAGTTGCCGTCCGCTTGGGCGCTGGCCGGACTGGGAACGATCTTCGTCCTGGGCGTCGTGCTGGTCATGGCCGGCCTGTTCATGCCCACTGCGATCACCGGCTCGCTGGGCTGGGCCCTGGCGGTGCTGGGGGCGGCCGGGACGATCGCCGCCGGGCTGGGCAAGATCATGCTGGAACGCTCCAACTCCGGGCGGCTCGATGCCTGCCAGAAACAGATCGGCATGGTCCAGTTGCAAGTCAAGCAGGCCGCCGACGACCGCGATGCACTGGATGCACAGCTTCCGCACGGCGGCGGTCCGATCGCCGCCCGCCTGGCCGCGGCCGAGAAGGACCTAGCCTCGCTTGAGGAGTTGCTGCCGCTGGAGACCCGGCGGGCCGCCTTGGGACAGGAGGCCGCCGCGGCCGGCCAGCGCGCGAGCCAGGCCGAGCACGACTTCACCGCGGCCCGGCGCCGCTGGCGCGAGGTCTTGCTCCAGACCGGCTTGCCGCGCAGCTTTGCTCCCAAGCAACTGAAACAGTTGACGCGGCGCTGCGATCAGATCGCCCAGGTACAGCGGCAATTGACCCAGCGGACCGAGGACCTGGCCCATCGCCGCCGCGAGTTGGACTCTATTACCGGGCGCATTGCCCAGCTTGTCGCCGACGCCGGGATCGACGCCGGCCCCGGTGAGCCGGCCGAGCAACTCCGCCGTCTCGCCGATGCCCTGGGCCGGCAAGCGACCGAGCTGGCCCGCCGCGACGCCATCCGCCAACAACTGCGGCGCATTGGCCGGCGGCGCGAAAAACTCGAAGAGGCCGTGGGCCGGCTGCGCCGCCGTCGCCGCGAGTTGCTGCGCGACTCGGCGCGCGCGACGAGCAGGAATTTCGCCGCCGCGCCGTCGAGGCCGCCCGCGCCGACGTGCTGCGGCGCGAGCGCCAGGAGGTCGCCCGCGAGATTACCGCGGCCATTGCCGGCCATTGTCCGCAAGAGGCCGTCGGCCGGCAACTTTCTGGCGCTGCGGGCGGAGCGTTGGAACCCCGTCGGGATGAATTGCTCGCCGGCGCGGCCGCCGCTGACGCGGCGCTCAAAGAGCGCTTCGAGCGGCGCGGCCGGCTTGCCGAGCAGTTGCAGGCCCTGGCCGACGATCGCCAACTGGCCCGCAAGCAACTCGATTTGGCCATCGTTCAGCAGCGGCTCGACGAGGCGGTGCGGCGCTGGCAGGTGTTGGCGGCAACGTGCCGCACGCTGGACCTGGTTCGGGCCACGTTCGAGCAGCAGCGGCAGCCGGAGACGCTGCAAGAGGCCTCCGGATACTTGCAGCGGCTGACGGAGGGCCGCTACGGCCGCGTCTGGACGCCGTTGGGCGGGCACGTGCTGCGCGTCGACGATGCCGAGGGTCATGCCCTGCCGGTCGAGGCGTTGAGCCGCGGCACGCGCGAGCAACTGTTCCTCAGCCTGCGGCTGGCGCTGGCCGCCTGTTATGCGCGGCGCGGGCGCCGTTGCCCTTGGTGCTGGACGACGTGCTGGTGAACTTCGACACGCGGCGGGCGGAGGCCGCGGTGGCCGTATTGCGCGATTTTGCCGCCGCCGGCCACCAGGTGCTGGTCTTTACCTGTCACGAGCACATGCTGCGGATGTTCCAATCGCTGAAGGTGCCTGCCGGCCGGCTGCCCGACGCCCGCGAGTCCGTACACGCCGCCGTGGTCTTCGAGGAGCCGGCGAAAGAGCGTCCCAAGCGGGCGCGGAAATCGCCGGCGCCGCGCAAGACTGCCGCCCGCATCAAGCCGCCGGAGTTGCCAGAGGGCGCCGCCGGTCAACGGCGCGACGACGAGCCTGGCGACGACGTGCCCTGGGAGGCGGGGGTGGAGGCGGACTTTGGCGACGCCGACGACGAGGATTGGGACGACGACCAGGGGCATCATGGCGAAGGCGGCGCCGCCGCGGCATAGCGAGTCCCGGGCGTAAGACGCGGGGATGACGTTAATGCTTCGCTTAGCCCGGATTATTCACCGCGTGCCGGGTGCCACTGCTGGCTTGCCCAGCAGTGCAATAGGCCGCGATACTCCAGCACTGCTGGGCAAGCCAGCGGTGGCACCCGCGGGGCCCTCGGCGCGGCTCATCCTTGATATTGCCTCCAGATGGCATCCAGCGCGGCGGCCGCGCCGGCAGAGAACTTCACGTCGACCAGATCGGAGACCGTGCTGCGGGCCGGGTTGATCTCGATGGTCGGCCGGCCCTGGCTGGCCGCCCAGCGCACCGGCTCGGCAATGTAAGGAAAGACGCTGGTCGTGCCGATGCTGAAGACGGCGTCGAAGCCCGTCTGGCACTCTTCGTAAAGCCGCTCCAGCGTATCGGTGGGCAGCATTTCGCCGAACAGCACCACGTCGGGCCGCATCATGCCGGAACACTCGGGGCAGCGCGGCGGGATGCAGAGGCCGCTGTAGTCGGCCACCGTCTGCCTGGCCCCGCAGTTCATGCACAGGAGCCGGTAGAGGTTGCCGTGGATTTCCAAAACGTTCTGCGCCGGCGCGGCGATGGAAGTCGTCGATGTTCTGCGTCAGCGTCCAGACGCGGGGAAAATGGGCCTCCATCTCCGCGATCACCTGGTGGCCGCGATTGAACGTGGCCTGCCGGGCGGCCCGCTCGATCTGGCCGAGATACTTCCAGGTGAGTTCCGGCCGGCGGCGGAGCATCGAGCCGGAGAGCAATTCCTCGATGGGCAGCCCTTCCTCCGTGTCATTGGCGTTGTACAGGCCGCCGATGCCGCGGTAGGTCGGCAGCCCGGAATCGGCCGAGATGCCCGCCCCGGTGATGAACAGCAGGCTGCGACTCTGCCGCAGGATGGCGACGACGCGATCAAGCGACGGCTTGTCCCAGGAGCGATCGGTATCGGCTGCGGGCATCCCAAGTAATCCAAGCGAGGAAAAGGTTTCCGCCCAGCGACGCGAACAAGGCCAGCACGGTAAGCCAAAGCGGGAGCCACGGCCGCTCGGCCGCCGGCTCGCCGGCGACGGCCGGCCCGGCGGCAGGCGCGGCCGCGGCGTTGGCAGCAGGCCTGGCGGGAATTGCGGTGGCCGCGGGGTTGCCGGCAGACGCCGGGGCCACGAAGGCGGCCGGCTGTTCGGCCAGGGCCTTGCCGGCCAGGTCCAACGGCAGCGCGGCGGGGGCTGCCGCCGGCCTGGGCGGCAGCTTGCGGGCCAGGATTTTGTCGCCCACCACGATGCGGAAGGAGCGGACTTCCTGCAGCACCTGCGGCGGCAGGTCGCTCTCGATCGACTCGCCCGCGCGCATCGCCTCCAGCGCCTCCGGGGTGAGTTCGATAATGTACTGGACCCCTCCCTCGGGCCGTGGTTGCCAGCCGAACTGGAAGCCCAACAGTGCTGTGGCTGCAAAAAACGCCATGGGACCCATAAGAACTCCTCCCGGGGCTGTTGCTCGCACGGCATCGCCCCTATTATTTATATGTTAGCTTGCTCCCGGTGGTGTCGTAAAGCAGGCGTGCGATGAATTGGGCGCTGTGGAGAAAGGCCGTTTCCGACGCACGCTGGCAATTGGCCGTTTCCAGCGTGGTGTTGCTGCTGTTTAGCTGGATTTTCGTCTGGCTGATGAGCAAGTTCCACATGCGTGCCTGGCAGACGCTGCTGGGGCTGGCGCCGAAATTTGTGCTGCCGATGTTCGGCGTGTCGGTGACCGAATTGGCCACGCGGACCGGCCAGTTGAGCATTGTCTACGTCCACCTGGTGACGATGCTGGTCTGCGTGGGCTGGGCCCTGGGCCGGGGCTCCGACAGCATCAGCGGCGAGATCGGCCGCGGCACGATGGACCTGATCCTGGCCATGCCCGTCTGGCGCATCACCGTCATGATCATCCCCGCGGTGGTGGCGACCGTGGGGGCAGCGATTCTGAGCCTATCGGTCTGGCTGGGCAGCGCGGCGGGCATTCTCTGTTTCAACCTCGACGAAGCGGTCTCGCCGGCCACGTTTCTGCCCGGGGCCGCCAATCTGTTCGCCATGATTTTCTGCCTGACGGGCATCACGACACTGGTGTCGGCCTGCGGCCGCGACCGCTGGCGGACGGTGCTGTGGTCGGGGGGATTTTTCGTGGTTTCGCTGGTCATCGAGCTGGTCGCCCGCATGTGGCCGGAAGCCTGGCAGCTCAACTACCTGACCTTTCTCAGCCTGTTCCAGCCGCAGAAGTTGATTCTGATGCGGAGCGCGCCGGTCTGGACGGCCCTCCGCGACGACGTAGCCCTGGTGGGACTGGGCCTGCTCTGCTACGCGGCGGCGGGCGTGGCGCTGTGGCGTCGCGACATCCCAGGGCCGCACGGATAGCGCTCCGGCCGTAGAGCTTTTCGCGGATTGTGGTGGGGCTCGCTGCGCTCGACCCACCCTACAACACAAGCTACGAGGTCCCCAGTCGCGTAGGTCAGGCACCCCGTGCCTGACAGAAGGCCGCGAGCCCCCGGCGGGATGTCAGGCACAGGGTGCCTGACCTACGTCCGGATGCCGGCCCCCCCGTTGCAAACGGGGGGCTTTTCTCGCCGGGGGAAATTCTCTGGACGTCGTGCTACGAAGTCCCCAGCGTCTGGCCGGCGGGTTTCGCGGCGGCCGCCGGCTGACCGGACTGCATCGCCGTCAACTCGTCGTGCAAAAGGTTGAGGAGCGTTTGCAGGAAGGCCACCACCATCGGGCCGACGAAGATGCCGATGGGCCCCAGGGCCTGGACCCCGCCCAGCACGCTCAACAGGGCCAGCAGCGGATGCAGATTGGAGCGGCCGTGCAGCACGGCCGGCTTGACGATGTTGTCGACCGTGGAGACGACCGCCGTGCCGAAGATCGCCAGCAGCACGGCCGCCGTGGTCCGCCCGTCATAGAAGAAGAGCCAGAGGCAGGCCGGCACCCAAACGATGGGGGGCCCGATGAACGGCACCATCGCCAGCAACGTGGCCAGCACGGTGAGCAGGAAGATGGACGGGAACCCCGCCAGGTAGAAGCCCAGGCCCGCCAACAGCCCTTGAATGAACGCCGAGAGCACGGTGGCGACGACCACGGCGCGGGTGACGTTGGCGAATTGCTCGACCAACTGCTGGGTATAGCGCTGGTCCAAAGGCAGCAATCGCACCAGCGAGTGGATCATGGCCGGCCCGTCGGCGAGAAAATAGTAGAGCGCGAAGACCATCACCAGCAGTCCGACGAAGAACCGGCCCACGAACTGGGTGGTGCCCCAGCCGATATAACTCAACCAGTATTGTCCCTGGGCGAGGACGGCCTTTCTCATGTCGTCGGCGGAGAGCTTCAATCCCACCTTGTCGACCACCCGCAGGACGGAGGCGGAAAACTTGGGGACATCGATGCGGCCCTTGTCCAGTCTCTGATAGATGCGGACGCTATCGTCGACGGCTCGAAAAATCACCAGCACCATGGGCACCAGCACGATTAAGAGGATGGCCACCGTGGTCAAGGCCGCCGCCAGCCGGCCGCGCCCCTTGCAGCGGGCGACGAACCAGCGGTGGACCGGTCCGAAAATCACCACCAGCAGGAGGGCCAGGAACGCCGGCAAGAGGAAACTGGCCATCACCTGGAAGAACAGCACCGCCATCAACGCCAGGATGGCGACCAGGACGACCAGCGAGATGATTCTCGCCATGGTGGTATCTCCGCAAAGGGCATGTAAAAATGGCGAACCAGGAGTTTTTGTAGCAGCCGAAGGCGCCCGCGGGCGGCCCCGATTGCTTGTCAACCGCGCACGGCGGAGCCAAAGGGGGAGCTTTAATACGCCACGAAGCCCCCTTGTGCCTACGGCACCCCGATAGCGAAGCTATCGGGGCCACCCGCGAAGCTACCGGGCCGCCCACGGTTACGCCATTGTAATCCATGCCCCAACAACTGGACCAGTGGGCGCGGCCTTGGACCACTTGAACGGGCGGTTGGCAGGCGTCACAATGGATTGGCCAGGATAATTCCCCCGCGACCACCCTGCCCTTGCTGGCCCCCCCATGGCGAATGAGAAGCGATCGAGCGCCCGCCGCTGGCTGATGCTGGCCGTCAAGCTGCTGATTGTGGTGGCGGTAATCTGGGCGATCCACCGCACGATCTCCGATGTCTGGCACAAATTGTCCGAGCATCCTGAACAATTGTGGGCGATCCGGCCCGGTTGGCTGCTGGTGTCCGGCTTGTTGTACCTGGTCGGAATCCTGCCCGAGGGGCTGTTTTGGCACCGTGCCCTGGTGTCGCTCGGACAGCAGGCGCCCCTGGGTCGGACCTTGCGGGCCTACTACCTTGGACACCTGGGAAAGTACGTGCCCGGCAAGGCCGTGGTCGTGGTCATGCGGACCGGGCTGGTCTGCGGTCCCGGAGTGGACGTGAGCATCGCCGCGGCCAGCGTATTTCTGGAAACCCTGACCATGATGGCCTCGGGGGCTTTTTTGGCGGCCGTGGTGTTGGTCGTGTATGACGTGCGGCACGGCTTGTCGTTCTGGGCGGCGACGGGCGGGGGTGCTTTCACGGGTTGCCCGGCCATGCTCGGTTGGATCTCCATCCACGGTTGGTGGCTGCTGGCTTCGCTGGCCATGGCGGCGGCAACCGGTCTGCCTACGCTGCCGCCGGTCTTCGCGCGCGTCGCTCGGCTGCTGGGTGTCGGCCGCTCCGATCCGGCCGTGGCGGCCAAGTTGGCCAAGTTCCGCTACCGCACCTTGCTCTGGGGCTGGCTCATCATGTTTGCCGGCTGGGCGTTTATCGGGGCCAGCCTTTGGGCCGCCCTGAAAGCGGTGGGAGCCCCGGACCTCGACCTGCTCGGGCAGCTTCCCCTCTACATGGCCGCCACGGCCCTGGCGCTGGTGGCTGGATTCGTCGTCGTTTTGATGCCCAGCGGCGCGATTGTCCGCGAGGCCGTGCTGATGGAGACGCTGCTGTTGTTTTTTCCCCGCATGGGGGACGTTATTGCCCTGGTGACTGCACTGGTGTTGCGTTTGGTCTGGCTAGTGGCGGAACTGGTGATTTCCGCTATCCTTTATTTTGGTCGGAGAATACCCGATGCTTTCCATCGTCATTCCGGTCTTCAACGAAGCTGAGAGCCTGGCGGAGCTGCACCGCGAGTTGAGCGAGGTTGCCGCGGCCCAAGGCTACAACCTGGACGTGGTTTTCGTCGACGACGGCTCCCGCGACGGCTCCTGGGAAGTGATCTGCGGCCTGGCGGCGGCCGACAAGCACGTGCGCGGCATCCGCTTTCGCCGCAACTTCGGCAAGGCGGCCGCGCTGAGCGCCGGCTTTGCCCAGGCCCGCGGCGAGCTGGTCATGACGCTGGACGCCGATCTCCAGGACGACCCCCGCGAGATTCCCCGCTTTCTGGCGGAAATGGAGAAGCACCTCGACGTGGTCAGCGGCTGGAAGAAGGTCCGCCACGACCCCTGGCACAAGGTCTTGCCTTCGCGGGTGTTCAACGCCCTGGTCAGCCGGATGACGGGCGTCGTCCTGCACGACCACAACTGCGGCATGAAATGCTATCGGCGCCAGATCTTCGACGAGGTGCGGCTCTACGGCGAGCTGCACCGCTTTGTGCCCGTGCTGGCGGCCGGCCGCGGATACCGCGTGGGCGAGCTGGTCATCCACCATCGCCCCCGCGCGCACGGCCGCTCGAAGTACGGCGTAAGCCGCTTCATCAAGGGCTTCCTCGACCTGCTGACGGTCAAGTTCCTCACCGGCTTCAGCCAGCGGCCGCAGCACATGCTGGGCACGTTCGGCCTGGGCTCGTTCCTGCTCGGCCTGGCAGGGATCGTTTACCTGACGATCTACTGGTGCCTGGCGCAACTCTGCCCGCAATGGCATTTGATTCCCTTGCACGACCGGCCCGCGCTGATCTATTCGGTGGCGCTGATGCTTTTGGGCGGGCAATTGATGTCGCTGGGCTTCCTGGCCGAGTTGTTCATCGCCTATCACGAGCCCGACCTGCGCTCCTACTCGATCGTGGAGCGGACGGCCCCGCTGGCGGCTGCCGCCGACTCGACCCCTCCGCAAGACCCTAACCCGGCGAACCCATGAGCAATTCAAACGACGATCCCCGTGCCGCGCTCCGCCGCGGCGTCTACCTGTTGCTGATTTTCGTCGGCGTCGGCGCCATGTTGGGCCGCATCCTGGCCATCGACGCCGTCGATCGCACGGCCGTCGAGGACTATCGCGTCAAGGAGGGGGTAGGGGCGAAACGCAAAGCCCTGGAAGCCCAGGGCGTACACGGCCAGCAACTGGCCGAAGCCCTCCGCAAGGAAGAGACGCGGCTGGACGAGAGGTTGGCCAGGCGCCGGCCCTTCCTCAGCGCCAACGACCGCAGCCGCTGGGCCACCGTCCGGGCCCTGGTCGAGGACGACATGCGCATCCCCGGGTTCCCCTACGCCATCGACCGGGTCATTCAGCAGCCGAACTGGGACACCATCGACATGGTCAAGCACAAGGACGACGGCCACCTCTATTCCAGCAAGCCGCCGCTTTTGGCCACGCTCATCGCCGGCGAGTATTGGGTGATCTATCGGCTCAGCGGCCTGTCGCTGGGCACGCACCCCTTTGAAGTCGGCCGCTTCATGCTCGTCACGCTCAACGTGATTCCCCTGGCGATCTACTTCCTGCTCCTGGCGTCGCTGGTCGAGCGGTTGGGAAAGTCCGACTGGGGCCGAATTTTCGTCATGACCGCCGCCGTCTTCGCCACGTTTTTGACCACCTTCGCCGTCGTGCTCACCAACCACGTCCAGGGGGCGGTCTGCGTCATGGTCGCGCTGTGGGCCGCCGTGCCCATCTGGTTCGACGGCGAGCGCCGCTGGCCATATTTCGCCCTGGCGGGCCTGTCGAGCGCGCTTTTGGTCGCCGACGAGCTGCCCGGGTTGTCGCTGGCGGTCGCCTTGGGCCTGGCCCTGCTGTGGAAGGCCCCGCGGCCCGCGATTTTGGCCTGGCTGCCGGCCTGCGCGCTGGTCGCCGCCGCGTTCTTCGGCACCAACTGGATCGCCCATCACAGCCTCCGCCTGCCCTATGCGCACAACAAGGGGACCGACAACTGGTACGATTACACCTACCAAGTCGGCGACCGGACGATCGAGAGCTATTGGAACCATCCCCAGGGAGTCGACCTGGGCGAGAAGTCGCCGGCGGTCTACGCCCTGCACTCCCTGGTCGGCCACCACGGCATCTTCTCGTTGACGCCCATCTGGCTGCTCAGCGCCGCCGGCACGCTGGTCTGGCTTTTCCAGCGCCGCGATCGGCGGCTGCGGGAGTTGGCGCTGCTGGTCGGCGCGGTCACGGTGGTCTGCGTGGCGTTCTACCTTTTCGGCGTGCCGATGGACAAGCGGAGTTATGGCGGCGTGAACTGCGGCTTCCGCTGGGTGTTTTTCCTGACGCCGCTCTGGCTGTTGGTCATGCTGCCGGCCGTCGACTTCCTGGGCCGCCGCCGCTGGACCGCGGTGCTTGCCGCCGTGCTGTTGATGCTCTCGGTCGTCTCGGTCAGCTATCCGACCTGGAATCCCTGGACCGATCCCTGGCTGATGGACTTCATGCGATACCAGGGATGGTTGTGAGCACCGATCTCCCCTCTCCCTCCGGGAGAGGGGCGGGGGTGAGGGCATGTGTCCCCTCTCCCTCCGGGAGGCGACCACTTCGTGGTGCCCGGGCGGTGAGGGCGGCCGTGCAAAACTCGTAGCAGGTGGATAGTTTCCTCGTTGCCCGCTCTCACCCTGCCCCTCTCCCGGAGGGAGAGGGGACCAAGCCGCGCCCCTCACTTCCCGATGCAGAAGCGGCTGAAGATGCGGTCCAAGACGTCCTCGGTGTAGACGGCGCCGGCGACCTTGCCCAACTCTTCCAGGGCCGCGCGGACCTCGGCCGCCACCAACTCCTCGCCGCCGCCCTGGCCGGCAAGCTTCCGCGCGCGGGCCAGACACTCGGCCGCCAAAATCAACGACTGGCGGCAGCGGACGGCCGTGCCGGGCACCACGTCGCCTCCGCCGGCGCGATGGGCCGACACGGCAAGGCGCAGTCGCTCGCGCAAGGCGCGGAGCCCGGCGCCGGTCTTGCTGCTGGTTTCGATGGCGCCGGAAAGCGCCGCGCCGGAAGAAACTCGCCGTGACGAAGCAGGTCGGTTTTCGTGAGCACAAGGAGTTGCTCGCCGGGCGGCCAGGGCTCCAAGGGCGCCGGTCCCGGCTGTGTCACGTCCACGCACACCAGCCGCACGTCCGCCTGCCGGTGCTGCTGGCCGGCGGCGGCTTGGGCGGCCTGCTCGATGCTGCGTGCCACTGGCTCCGCCAGTGCATTTGGCGGCAGGGAACTCCTGCACTGGCAAAGCCCGTGGCACTGGGAAATTCCCGCCGTATCGATCAGTTGGCAGCGCACGCCGGCCAGGTCCACCTCGGCCAGGAGGTAGTCGCGCGTCGTGCCGGGCTGGTCGGAAACCAAGGCCCTGGGCTGGCCCGCCAGGGCGTTGAAAAGGCTGCTCTTGCCGCTGTTGGGCGGGCCGGCCAGCGCCACGCGGACCAACTGGCCCGTCTCCCCGCGCGAGTCCATGCGCTCGACCAGGCCGGCGATCGCCGCCGCCGCTTCCTCGAGCGTGGCGGTCAACTTGCCCGCCGCCAGCGGCGGCACGTCTTCCTCGGCAAAGTCGAGCCGGGCCTCCAAATCGGCCGACAACTCCAACAGCCCGTCGCGGAGCCGATGGAGCGGCTGGGCCAGGCCGCCGGCAAGCTGGGCCAAAGCAACGCGGAGTTGCTCGGCGTCGGCCGCATCGACCACCCCGAGGACGGCTTCGGCCTGGGTCAGATCGATCCGGCCGGCCAGGAAGGCGCGGAGGGTGAATTCGCCGGGCTCCGCCGGCCGCGCGCCGGCGGCGCAGACGGTCCGCAGCAGGGCCTCCAGCAGCGGCGGCGAGCCGAGGGTGTGGATTTCGGCCACTGGCTGGCCCGTGTAGCTCCGCTTGCCCGGCCAGAGATACAGCTCCCCGGGCAGCGGCGCGGCAATTCCTGGCAGCCAGCAGAAGCCGGGCACGGCCGCGGGTCGCACCAGCGACGACAGGTGCACCAGCGGCGCGGGGCGAAAACAGCCCTCCAGGCAAGCCCGCAGCCGCGGCCCGCTGAGGCGGACGATCCCTCGGGCGGCGCCCCCTGGCGGCGAGGCAATCGCGGCGATGGTATCGTCCAGTGCGTGCATGACGGCCGGATCGTGCCTTCCCCCTTCCGCCCTCCGCCTTCCCCCTTTACTTTACCTCCGCCCCCGGTTTCTCCGTTTCCGCTTGCGATCGGCGTCGCCGTTGCCGTTGCCGCCGGAGAACCAGCGTTTCTTTTCCGGGCCCTCGTCTTCCGCTTTCAAGGCCGCGGCCGCCGCCGTCTTGGGCAGCAGCTTGCGCTCCGCCAGGCCCCAAAGACTCGAGGCAATGAAGTACAGGCACAAGCCGCTGGCCACCTTGTAGAACAAGATGCAGGGCAGGATCATCATGTACTTCATGAGCTTCTGTTGCATGGCCGACTGCTCGTCGGTCGCCGGCGGCGTGAACATCTTCTGCTGAAGGATGAACAGCGGCACGGTCAGGATGGGCAGGATGTTGAAGTAGGGACCGAAACAGAACCAGCCCAGGCCGTCGTTGACCGAGGCCGGCATCAGCCAGCGCCAGTTGTAGAGCATGTCGGGCGCCGCCAGGTTCGAGCACCAGCGCACCGCCTCGGAAAGCAGCGGGGCATCGCGCAACTCCACGTCGACCATCAGCGAGCGGTACAGGCCGAGGAAGATCGGCAACTGGATGAACACCGGCAGGCAGCCGGCGACGGGATTGTAGTTGTGTTTGCGGAACAGCTCCTGCTGGGCCTTGCTCCGCGCCTCCATGTCTTTCTTGTGCTTCTCCTGGATCTTCTTGATTTCCGGCTGCAATTCCTGCATCTTCTGGGCGTTCATGACCTGTTTGCGGCTGAGCGGAAACATGCAGGCCCGCACCAAGACCGTCAGCAGGATAATGGCCACCCCGTAGTTGCGGCAAAGCCAATAGAACTTGTGCAGCACCCAGAGCATCGGCCTCGCCACCCAGCCGAACCAGCCGTAGTAGAGGATCGATCCCAGCTTGTACTGGTCCATCAGCGTCGGCCGTCGCGGGCCGGCGAAGAGCAGGAAGCGGTCGCTCAGCGCAGCCCCGGGCTTCAACTGGCGGACCTTGCCGGTCATGCGGAACGACGTGTTCGTGGTCATGTTCTTCCGCGTGGGATCGGTGTCGCCCACGCGCAAGGGGAGCGACTCGTCGATCTCGCCGGCCGCATCGCCCTGCGGTATCAGCATGGCGGAAAAATACTGGGCGTCGATGCCGATGTACGTCACCGATTCGCCCTGCCGCAGGCCGAAGTCGTCGCCGGCGGTGGCGACGGAGATGGCGGGGCAGGTGACCTGTTGGGGCTCGGTCTGGTCGAACGAGACGAGGAAGTCGCGCATGCCCGCCAGCGACCAGGATCGGCTCACCTTATAGGCGAACCACCATCCCTCGCGGGGCAGCCCGTTGGGGCCGTCGAGCCGGTACGCCAGCTTGCGCGCCTTGCCGGCCAGGTTCTTGATCTGCAGCTCGAACTCCAGGTGATAGGCGGGAAAGTCGGCCTCCGAGAGCTTGTCCGCCGGCGCCTTCACCAGCCGGTAGGTCTTCGTCAGCTCCAGGTCTTGATCGGGCAGGGTGTAACTGAAAACCACCTGTTCCTGGTCGACCTTGACCACGCGCCAGTTGTCCGTCCGCAAGTGAACGCCGGGCAGCTCGGCGTCCAGGTTCGCTTCCAGCTTCTTCGCATTGGGGATTTTCTGGTCGTCGATCTGCTGGAGCGTGGCCAGCATCGACAGCGGACAGTTGTCCTCCGGATGCACGGCGTCGGGGAGCGATAGGCCCGCCTTCAGGTCGCTGGGGTCCTTCTGTTCCGGGCGGACGACCTCCAGCGGCCGCCAGCCGACCGTGGCGGCAAGCGCGACCGGCTTGCCGGCGCTCGAAACCGTCAGCTTGACCACCCTGCCCGGCTTGGTTTTCGCCAACGCGCGCTCCAGGTCGCCGGCGCTGTTGACCGTTGCGGCGTCCAGCGCCAGGATGCGGTCGCCCGGCTTCAGACCGGCCTTGGCCGCCGGGGTCCCCTCGCCCACGACCTGTACGGGACAACCGTCCTCCTTGGCGTCCTCGTCGATCACCAGGTGTCCGAGGTAGCCGCCGCGGTCGTCGATGTCATGGTATCGCGGGCTGCTCAGCTCGATGCGGACCAGCGCGGCCCCGCTACTGCTGACAGTCACCAACATGCGGTAGGGATTTTGCGGACCGGGGTCGGCCGATCCGAGCGTGAGCCAGCGGCGGGGGGCCGGCGGCAGCGGCTTCGCCTTGCCCTGCGGCCTTTGCGGCGGCTTCGCCGACGGCTGGCCGGCAGCGGGAGCCTGCTTCTCCGCCGGCGGCACGGCCTCGGCCTTCTTTTCCGGCGGGGCCGGCTGGCCCTTGTCCTGCTGGGCAACTTGCGGCGGCTGCGGCCGCGGGGGATGCAAATGCGACGCCAACAGAAAGTAGCCCGCCATCACCGCAAACGACAGCAGGGCAAACAGCAGCAAGTCGGACAGCGGGAGCGTCTGGGGAGAGCGTTGCATTCGGGGAAAATCCGTTAACGGCCGTCTCGCAGGCGGTCGCCGAGAAAGTTATCCAGATCCGGAATTTCGTAAATCTTGGCAATGGTCTTTTCGACGGGATACTCGACTCTGCGAAACCGGACCAGATCGTCTTCCAGGACCACGTAGCACGCCCGCGGATCGCCGTCGCGCGGCTGACCGACCGAGCCCACGTTGATCATCGCCTTCTCATCCCCCAAACGATACTCATGGTTGATTTCCTCGGGGCTGTAGAACTGGAAGTTCTCCGAAAACACCCCGGGCACGTGGGTATGCCCCTGGAAGGCGTAGTGCTGGATCAAGGCGAAAATCTTCTCCAACTTGCGCCGGTTGTAGATGTCTTCGGGAAACACGTACTCGTTGAGCGGATTCCGCACGGAACCGTGGACGAACAGCAGTTTGCCGTCCTGATGGTTCCGCGGCAACTCGCCGAGGAAGTCCCAGCGCCGCTGCCGCTCGGCCGCCGTGCCGCCGCCGTTCTCCAGTTGATTGCGGGTCCAGAAGATCGCCCGCTCCGCCCCGGAATTGAACCCCTCGGGGTCGAACAACGCCCCCTGATCGTGATTGCCCAGGAGGCAGACCTTGCAGGCCATGATGCGGTCGATGACCTCGCGGGGATTGGGACCATAGCCGACGAGGTCCCCCAGGCAAAGGATATCGTTGATCCCTTGGGCGCGCACGTCGGCCAGGACGGCGGTCAGGGCCTCGATGTTGCTGTGAATGTCGCTGATCAGGGCTCGTTTCACGCTGCTATACTCTCACGCACCCCGCCGACTGCAAGACTAGGAGTGTAAAAGAAAAAAAGGCGACCGGCACCATACATTCAACCCACTATATTGTTACCGAATTGAGCGGTCAAGTCGAGGCCCTTGCGGATTCCCCGCCCGATTGCCAAGCTAGGGGCAGGCTTCCGGCAATTGAATGTCTCAATTCCGGGGAAATTTGGTAATATGGGTGCCACTGCTGGCTTGTCCAGCAGGAAAAGTAGGGTGGGTCGAGCGCAGCGAGCCCCACCATGACTTTTTCGCGGATTTTGGTGGGGCTCGCTACGCTCGACCCACCCTACAGATTCTTCCGCAACAGAAGCTAAAGAAATACGTCTTCCGAGTGGTCCATCGTGCGAATCCTTGCCCTGGAAACTACCTGCGCCATCGCCAGCGTCGCCGCCGCCAGCGATGGCCAGTTTCTCGCCGAATTGCGGCTGAATCCCCAGCAGCGCAGCGCCGCCGCCCTGGCCCCCGGATTGCAGGAATTGCTCAAAAACGTGGGCTGGCGGCCACGCGACGTGCAGTTGGTGGCCGTCACCATCGGCCCTGGCTCCTTCACCGGACTCCGCGTGGGCGTTACCACCGCCAAGACCTTTGCTTATGCCGTCGGGGCCGAAATCCTGGGCGTCGATACGCTCCAGACCATCGCCGCCGGCGTGCCGGCCGGCGTGCCGGCGCTGGCCGTCGCCATGGACGCCCAGCGCGGCGACGTGGTCGCCCAGCCGTTCTGCCGCGATGCAACGGCTTGGTTTCAGCCCGCCGGACCGCAAGAACTTCTCGCCATCGACGCCTGGCTGGGCGGCTTGACGCCGGGGACCGCGGCTGCCGGTCCGGTGCTGGAGAAACTCGCCGGCCGGCTGCCGCAGGGCGTCTTGGCCGTGGACGCCGAATACTGGCATCCTCGGGCCGCCTGCGTCGCCCGCCTGGCCCACTTTCTTTATGCCTCCGGCCGCCGCGACGACCTCTGGACGCTGGCCCCGCGCTACTCCCGTCGCAGTGCCGCGGAAGAGAAGGCGGAAAAAAAGGCGGAAGGCGGAGGGCGGAAGGCGGAAGGATGAAGGCAGAACGCCGCCGGCCGGTGTGGTTATCCTTCCCCCTTCCGCCCTCCGCCCTCCGCCTTTCCTCCTTCCGCCTTCCGCCCTCCGCCCTCCGCCTTTCCTCCTTCCCCCTTCCGCCCTCCGCCTTCCGCCTTCATCCATTGCCGCGTAGCGGCAATGCATGTGTCTATGTCCACTTCCGTGTGGGCCGTGGAGACGAAAAAAGCCTCGTACTGGCTGCACGGCAGGTAGATGCCCCGCTCGATCATGCCCCAGAAGTAACGGGCGTACCGCTGCGTGTCGCAACGGGCGGCCGTGTCCCAGTCCGTGACCGGCACCGGGCTGAAGAACAGGGTCGTCATCGAGCCCATCCGGCCGATCGTGTGGGCGACGCCGGCCGCCGTGGCCGCCGCGCGGAGGCCGGCCGCCAGCCGGGCGGAGAGCCGTTCCAACTCGGCATAGGGGTTGCTGTCGCGAAGGATGGTCAAGGTGGCGATGCCGGCGGCGGTGGCCAGCGGATTGCCGCTGAGCGTGCCGGCCTGAAAGACCTTGCCGGCCGGCAGCACGTGGTCCATGACCTCGGCCCGGCCGCCGTAAGCCCCCATCGGCAGCCCGCCGCCGATAATCTTGCCCAGCGTGGTCAGGTCCGGCTCGATTCCGAACAGTGATTGCGCCCCGCCGTAGGCCACGCGGAAGCCGGTCATCACTTCGTCGAAGATCAGCAGCGCGCCGTGCCGCCGGGTGGATTCCCGCAAGGCCCGGCGAAAATCCGCGCTGGCCGCCACGCAGCCCATGTTGCCGACCACCGGCTCGACGATCACGGCGGCGATGCGCGGGCCGTGCCGGTCCAGGGCCGCCTCCAGGCCGGCCGCGTCGTTGTATTTCAGCACCAGGGTGTCGCCGACGGCCCCGGCGGTCACGCCCGGCGAATTGGGCACGCCCAACGTGGCCGCCGAGCTGCCGGCCGCCACCAGCAGGCTATCGACGTGCCCGTGATAATTGCCGGCGAACTTGACGATCATCGGCCGCCCGGTGTATCCGCGGGCCAGGCGGATGGCGCTCATCGTGGCCTCGGTCCCCGAGTTGACCAGGCGGACCTTCTCGATCGACGGGACGGCGCTGCTGATCAACTCGGCCAACTCGGTTTCGGCCAGCGTGGGGGCGCCGAAGCTCGTGCCCCGCCGGGCGGCCCGCCCGATGGCCGCCGTGACGTCCGGGTGGGCGTGCCCGAGGATCAGCGGTCCCCAGGAGCCGATGAAATCGAGGTAGCGATTGCCGTCGATATCGACGAGGTAGGCCCCTTCGGCATGATCAATGAAGATCGGCTCGCCCCCCACCCCGCCGAACGCCCGGGCCGGGCTGTTCACGCCCCCGGGGATAAGCTCTTTCGCGCGGGCGAAGGCCGCCTGGCTCTTTTGGCGGGACATGGGCGGAGGTTCCTTTGCCATGATGGGAAACCATTGTAAGTCATGCAAGGGGCCAGGGACCAGGGGCCGGGGGCCAGGGGAAAGAAAAGCCCCCGGACTGCGTCCGGGGGGTGCTCGAAAGTACGCCGCACAGGCCCCTGTGCGGTGAGACCGGCACGCGGGGGCCGGGGGCCGGGGGATTGAAAAGCCCCCGGACTGCGTCCGGGGGGGTGCTCGAAAGTACGCCGCACAGACCCCTGTGCGGTGAGATGCGCAGGCGGCACGGCACGGGCAGGATGCCCGTGGCACACAAACCCGGCGATGGACGGCCCACCGGCGGCCTCTTATGATGGTATTGGGCTTGCAGTCCCGGGTGGTCGGCAACGTCATCCCCGGGCTAACGCCCGGGGCTCGCCATGAACGCGGAAGAGCGAGATCGCTTCGACCAACAGTTGCAAAAGGTCCTGGACGCCATGCCGGCGCTGGTCCACCAACTGCTCGAAAAGATCCCGCTGCACGTCGAGGACTATCCGTCGCGGCGGGTCATGGCCGAGCTGGGCGTCGAATATCGCGACGACCTCTGCGGCCTCTACACCGGCGTTCCCCTGAACGAGCGGAGCGTGACCCAGTCGGGCAATCTACCCGACGTGGTGACCATCTATCGCGAAGGCATCCTGGCCGCGGCGGCCGATAGTCGCGGCGAAATCAGCCGGAAACGGCTCCGCAGCCAAATCCGCATCACCATCCTCCACGAGTTGGCCCATTATCACGGGCTGAGCGAAGCGGACCTCGAGCAACTGGGCTACCAGTAGGGTGGGTCGAGCGCAGCGAGCCCCACCACAATCCGCGAAAGTTCTATGGTGGGGCTCGCGACCATGCTTCGCATGGTGCCACTCGGCCCACCCTACAAATTTACGGCCTTCCGCACAGTAACAAGCAGGAACGCTCCTTTCCCATGCATTCGTGTGGTGTATTCGATATCCCAACGCTGGTGGCCCTCCCAAGGTTAGAAGCCGCTTGGCCAGGAAAGGTTATAGCGGCGTTTGTAGAGACGGTTTATGATCGAAGGAAACGCGATACTGTGCAATAGCTGGCTTCTCGGGGGCCGATGACATGGACTTCTTTGGCGTCGTGGCGATGGTGTGGCTGCTCAGTGCGGGGAGTGCAGTTCTGGTGGGGCGTTTTCGCGGCCGGGCCAGCGACGCCATGACCTTGGGCGTGCTGTTCGGACCCCTCGGCCTGGCGCTGACCATTCTGCTGATCGGTCGCATGGTCGGCGGCGAGGAGGCCGTGACCGTGCCAATCCGTAATGCCCAGCGGCCGCTTCAGCCGGCAGAAGACTCCCGGGTGGAACTAGGCCGGGCCGCCTAGGCGACCTTGCGTCCGGAAAAAGGTGACAGGCACCATTTGTGCGAAGCACCCTCCGGGCCGTTCCGGCAAATGGTGCCTGTCACCTTTTTCCTTCCACCGTCTGTACCGGTCGAGCCATCCCGGCGTCGCGGACCTTCCTCTGGCCGGTCATCGCTGCTAGACTTCTTAGGCGCGTAAGGGGACAGTCCCATTTTCGCGGACGAAAATTGGGACAGTCCCCAAGTCCAACGGGCACGGCGGTGCTCGACATCTCGCACCACGGAAGGATTCGCCATGGATGAACCATCCCAAGCGGTGGACGTGATTGCGGTCGGGGCCCATCCCGACGACGTCGAAATCGCCTGCGGCGGCACGCTGGCGACGCTGGCCGCGCAGGGCCATCGGGTGGGCATTATCGATTTGACCGACGGCGAGCCCACGCCCGGCTCGCCGGGCCCGGAGGTCCGGCTGGCCGAGGCCCGCCGGGCGGCGGAAGTGCTGGGGGCGGCGGTCCGGGTGACGCTCGATCTGCCGAACCGCCGGCTACTGGACGGTTTTGAGGCCCGCGTGGCCCTGGCCAAGGAGTTTCGCAAGTACCGGCCGCGGCTGGTCATCGCCCTGGGCGGAAGCACGCCGCTGGCCTCGCCCGATCACCAGCAGGCCCGCTTGATTACGGAAGCGGCCGTCTTCTACTCGCGGCTGTCGAAGTGGGAGGCGTATTTCGGCGGCCTGGCCACCCACTCGGTGTCGGCGATCTTGTACTGTTTCCTGGCCTTTCGGCAGCTTGCGCCGGAGGGGCAAGGCGTGGTCGTGGATATTAGTGACTCGCTGGAGAAGAAGATGGCGGCCATCGCCTGCTACGAGACCCAGTTCCCGCCGCAGAAGGCGCAGCACTTGGATCGCTTTCGGGCTTACGCCCAGCAACAGGGGATGGCGGCCGGTTTCGCCGCCGGCGAGGTTCTGGCCAATCCCGGGGCCTGGGGGACCCGCAACCTGATGGGGTTGCTGTTTGGATAAGGCGGAAGGCGGAAGGGGGAGGGCGGAGGGCGGAAGGCGAAACCGCAAGCGGCTGACGCCGGCCCCCTCGACGCAGTCGAGGGGCTTTTCTAATCCCCAAATCCCTAAATCCCTCTTCCCCTGTATTGCCGCAACTCGGCCAGCACGCCGGCCAGATCGGCCGGCAAGGGGGCCTCGACCTCGATCGGCTGGCCGCTGGCCGGATGCACCAGGCGCAGCCGCCGGGCGTGCAGGGCCTGGCGCGCCAACAGCACCAGGCCGTCCTGCGGATCGCGGCGGATCTCGCCGCGGGTGATCTCCGCCCGGCCGCCGTATTGGCGGTCGCACAGCACCGGGCAGCCGATATGGCTCAAGTGGACGCGGATCTGGTGCGTCCGCCCCGTCTTGGGAAGCACCTGGACGGCGGCAAACCCGTCGAACCGCTCCTGGACCTGGTAGAAGGTCTGTGCCGAGCGGGCGGCCGGATCGTCGCGCCCAATCGCCATCTTCTCGCGCTGCCGGGGATGCACGCCGATCGAGCGATCGATGAAGTCGCGATCGCAATCCGGCTGGCCCGCCACAATGGCAAAATACTCCTTCTCGATCGTGCGGTCCTGGAACTGCTTGGCCAGCTTGTGGTGCGCCTGGTCGGTGCGGGCGACGAGGATGACGCCGCTGGTGTCGCGGTCGAGGCGGTGGACGATGCCGGGGCGGGTCGGCCCGCCGCTCTGGCTCAGGGCCGGGCCGAAGTGGAACTGCAAGGCGCTGGCCAGCGTGCCGGACCAATGCCCACGCGCCGGATGGACCACCATGCCCGGCGGCTTGTTGATGACCACCAGGTGCTCGTCCTCGTAGAGGATGTCCAGGGGGATGTTTTCCGGGCGGGGCGACTGGCGGGGAATCTCCGGCAGCACGATGGTGACGTGCTGGCCGGGGTGCAGGCGGTAGGCGGGCTTGCTGCCGCGGCCGTCCACCCTGGCGCCGCCGGCGGTGATGACGCGGCGGAGATGCCCCCGGCTGTAGTCCTGGAAGTGGATGGCCAGGAAGATGTCCAACCGCTGGTCCGCCTCGGTCTGGTCCACCAGCAGCTCGATCGGCTCGTCGGAGAGTTGCCCCTCGCTGGGAGCGGTCTTCGTCATGCGGCGGCCAATGCGCTACTTCTTCTTCTCGGGGGGCGATGGCGGAGTGATCGGCGGCGTGGCCGGCGCGGGCTGGCTACTCGACGTGCCCCCGGTGAGATCAAAATTCAAACTGTCCGGCGGCGTGGTTGGAGGCGTGATCGGCGGCGTCTGCGGCGCGGTCGCCTTGGCGTCCTTCGGCGCCTGCTCGTCGCGATTGGAGCGGAACGGCGAGTCCTTCAGACTGGGCATCTGCGGCTCCTCCAGGCTGCCGGGGTCGGAAAGGCTCGACTTGCTGGGCAACCCGATGTCGTTGCCGTAGTCGGGCTTGGGGTCGAAGCGGGCGAACTCATCGTAGAATTCCCTGGTCGCCGGCTTGCGCAAGTCTGCCAAGCGCCTGGCGGCGTCCTTGGCGCAGGCCCCGTCGGGCCATTGCTCTTGGACCTCCTTGTACGCCTCGGTGGCCTCTTTAAGCTTGCCTTCGGTTTCCAGGGCGCGTGCCCATCCGAAGGTCGCCCGCTCCCGGAGCATGGGCGACGGGGCATTGTTCCGCACGAGGTCGTAAAACGTGACGGCGTCGGCCAACTGCTGATTGGCCGTGGCCCGATTGACGAACCGCTGCTGCTGGCCCTCGATGAGGGCGGCGTCAGCCTTGCGGATTCCCGCCCAAGCGCCGATCGCCGTGCCCGGCTGCTTACCGGCCAGGTTGGCCCAGTCATTGGGATTATTTCCCATGGTCAGTTCCTTGAAGGCGGCGGCGGACGCCCCGGCCCCGCGCTCCAGCAAGACGTAGCCGACCGCGATCAGCAGCCCTGCCAGGAGAACGACGCCCAGCAGGGTGGTCTGATAAGGCCGGATCCATTCGATGATTCCCCCCAGCCAGTCGGCCAGGGCGTTGGTATGAAGTTCGTGTCGCCGCTCGCTTTTCATGATGGGTCGTCCGGAGATCGTGTTGAACTGTCGAGGAACAAGACAGTATATGGGCCTCGGCCGAGGGGTGTCAAGGTCAGGAAAAAAATGGCCGCGGCCGCGGGGGTGTCCCCCTTCCCCGGCCGACCGCCGCCACGTACGATCCACAAGGATGGACCTGAATCCGGCACAAGCTGAAGCCGTGCACACGCTCTCGGGGCCGCTGCTGGTCTTGGCCGGCGCCGGCACCGGCAAGACGCGCGTGGTGACCTATCGCATCGCCGAGCTGATCCGCCGCCGCACGCCGCCCGACCGCATCCTCGCCGTCACCTTCACTAACAAGGCCGCCGACGAAATGCAACAGCGCGCCGCCACCCTGCTGGGCAAGCGGTCGGAGCGGAAACCGGAGATTTCCACTTTCCACTCCCTCTGCGTGCGGATCCTCCGCCGCCACATTACCCAGCTCGGCTACCCGGCCGCCTTCGCCATCTACGACCGCGGCGACCAGGAGGGCGTCGCCCGCGCGGCCCTGCGGGAAATCAAGGCCGCCGAGGGCCTGCTGCGGCCGGGCGAGCTGCTCTATTTCATCGGCCGCTGGAAGACGGCCGGCTTCCGCCCCGAGCAGGCGGCCTCGCTGGCCCAGAGCGACAAGGAGCACCTGGCGGCCTCGGCCTACCGCCGCTACCAGAACGCCCTGAAGACGGTCGGGGCCGTCGATTTCGACGACTTGCTGCTGTTGGTCGAGGAACTCTTCCGCCGGGCGGCCAAGGTCCGCGCCGCCGAGGCCGGCCGCTTCGACCACCTCCTGGTCGACGAATACCAGGACACCAACGGCAGCCAATACCGCATCGTCAAGGCGCTGGCCGCCGACCATCGCAACCTCTGCGTCGTCGGCGACGACGACCAGTCCATCTACGGCTGGCGCGGCGCCGAGGTCACGCACATCCTCGGCTTCCAAAAGGACTGGCCCGACGCCAAGATTATCCGCCTCGAAACCAACTACCGCTCGACCCGCGAAATCGTCGCCTGGGCCAATCGGCTCATCGCCTTCAACCGCCTCCGCCACGCCAAGGTGCTCCGCGCCACCGTCGACGGCCAGCCGCCCCGCGTGCTGCAACTGGAGGACGAGATCAAGGAAGCCAAGACCGTGGTGGACGAGATCGCCGCCCGCGCCGGCCAACCCAAAGGCCAGCCCCGCGACTTCGCCATCCTCTGCCGGACCAACGAGCAGCCCCGGGCGTTCGAGATGGAACTCCGCCGCGCCAAGGTTCCCTATGTCCTGTTGGGCGGCATGTCGTTCTACGACCGCAAGGAGGTGCGCGACATCCTCGCCTATCTCAAGTTCCTGGCGAACCCCCGCGACGAAGTCTCGCTGCTGCGGATCATCAACACGCCGGCCCGCGGCATCGGGGCCAGTGCCGTCAAGCGGCTGATGGAGCAGGCCATCGGCCGGGGCAAGCCGCTTTGGGAAGTGCTTCCAGAGGCCGGGCTGCCGGCGGTGGAAAAGTTTCGCGCCCTGGCGGGGCGTTTCCAGCAGCGGTTCCAGAAGGGGCCTTTGCCAGAGGCCGTCCGCGCCCTGGTCGCCGAGATCGACTACCGCAGCGAATTGACCCGGCTCTACCCGGACGCCAACGAGCAGGAAAGCCGCTGGCAGGCCGTCGAAGAGCTGGTCAACGCCGTGGCCGGCTATGCCAAGCGGGCGGCCCAGCCCACGCTGGCCGGCTTCTTGCAGGAGGTCGCGCTGACGGGCAACGAACAGGAGAAGGACAAGGACTCGCAACTCCAGCGCAACGCCGTGGCGCTGATGACGCTTCACTCGGCCAAGGGGCTGGAGTTCCCCGAGGTCTACATGGTGGGCATGGAAGAGGGGATGTTGCCCCATGCCAAGTCGATCGCCGGCAACGAGTCGGCCGTGGACGAAGAGCGGCGCTTGTGCTATGTCGGCGTCACCCGCGCCCAGCGGCGGCTGACGCTGACGATGGCCTTGAGCCGCCTGAAGTGGGGCAAACCGCGGCCGACCATTCCCAGCCGCTTTCTCTACGAATTGATGGGGAAGGCCGACAACCCCAATTACCTGGCCGCCAAGCAGCAGCGGCCGCGCAAAGCCGCCTCGGCGGCCGGTAAGCCGCCGAGCCGACGACCCGGCCCCCCCAGGTAAAGCCGGCACGGCGAAAACCTTCTCATTTCGGGGTGCCACTGCTGGCTTGCCCAGCGGTGGTTCCGCACTGCTGGACGAGCCAGCAGTGGCACCCGGCGCGGGCGCCCGCCCGTTGCAAACGGCGGGCTTTTCTCGCCGGCAGAAACTCTCTGAAGCTCGTGCTAGAGGCCGGCGGCGGCAGAAGGCTTGACGGTCTCTGCCGGCGGCGCGATGTCCACGCTCACGACGACTTCGATGGTCGGCTTGCCCGGCGCGTCGGTCGCAATGCGGAGGGTCGTGCTGGCGCGGCCGGCCAGGTCGCCGGCGGCCGCGGTAAAGGTCACGGGGAGCCGGTGCAGGGTGTTGGCTCCCGCCGGCGGCTGGCACTGGAATCGCTTGTCGGTGGACTCCACGCGGAGGATGCGCAAGGGAGTGTTGCCGTGGACGATCAAGGGCCGGGTGATGGCCTGGCCCGGGGCCGTGGGCGGCAGCAGCATCGGCGAGGGATAGACGGTCACCGCCGGCTGGATCGTGGCCTCGACCGGCACGGGGACGCGTGCCGCCTGGAGGTTGGCGTCGTTGGTGACCAGGATCAGGTCGTCGCGGACGTAGCCCGCCGGCGCTGTCCTTGAGCGTCACCAGCAGATCGTAGTCGACGCGCCAGACGGTGCCGATGGGGGCGCGCGATTTTTCCACGACCTGGGCCGACAGGTTCGGGATCGGGCTCTCGACGCGGACGATCTGCCAGTTGCTGCGGCCGGCGTAGCTGACCGCCACTTGCTGCCGGGAGACGCTGCCTTGCGCAACGGCGCCGAACTCGACTGCCCCCGGTTGCACGACCACGTCGCCGCGAATGTTGCAATGGATCTGCAACTGGACTTCCGCCGGAAAGGGCTTGTCGAATTTCACCTTGATCGTGGCGTCCTTGCGCCCAGGAACTGGCGGGTGTCGACGGTGACGATCAGCTCCGCCTTGTCCCAGGTCTTCAGAAAATCCTTGGTCAACTGGGGCGCGGTGCACCCGCAACTGGACTGCACCGACGCGATGTGGGCGTCCTCCACATAGACGTTTTCGATGGTGAAGCGGTGTTCGACCTTGGCGCCGCGGGCGACGGTGCGGAAATCGTAGCTGGTGTGGTCGAACATCTCGTTGGCCCATTGTTGTCCCGGCGCCGTCGCAGCCGAGGCCAACAAGACCAATGCCAGGCCGCAGCCCGGCAACCAGGATTTCCGCGCCATGACAAGCCTCTTCAGGCCACCCGTGCCGTGAAAAAAACCATCCCTCCCTGAAACAGCAGGTCAGGCACTCTGTGCCTGACGGCCATGGGAAGGCGAAATGTCAGGCACGGTGTGCCTGACCTACCAAGCCATCCGTGCCGTGAAAAAAACCATCCCCATGTAGTATGCCAAAGCGCCGCTCGGGTGTCAACCGAACCAGAGCAGGACGCCGTTGGCGAAGAACAGAACGCCCACCAGGCCGAAGACCATCGCCAGGTGCCAGAACAGCTTCCGCCGCGTCAGCACGGCGATGGCCCCGATGGCAATGGCCAACTGGAACATGGTCACGCCGGGGGCCAGGGCCTCGTGGTGCCTCATGTGCACCTCGGAGGCGCGCTCGTGCGCTTCGGCGGACGCCTGGATTTCTTTCTGCTCGTGCTGGTATTTCTCCGCTTGCTCGCGGTCCGCGGGGCTGACGGTCTTGCCGAATGCCCGCAGCATGTCGGTCTTGGCGGCCAGCACGGCCCCCTTGATTCCCTTGGCCTGGTAGTAGCCCCAGTCGTCGGCAGACTTGATTTGTTCGGTCATGGCTTTGACGGCGTAATGCTCGGACATCAAGGCGTTGACGGCGGCGCAGGCGGCCAGGATGGCGGCGGTCAGGGCCACGCCCATGATCCAACTCTCCAGGGCGGCGTGGGCATGGTGCTCGATCGTTTCCTGCGATTCTTCCAGGGGGACTTCGGGCGGTTCCATCGACATGCTCGTTTCTCCTTATTTCTTCACCGGCAGTTGCATGATGATGTCGGCGTGGGCCGAGAGCGAGTCGGCGATGATCGTGGCCTCCAGGTCCAGGCCGCGGAACCAATTCAGCGGCGGCGCCAGGTAGCCCGGCGGGGGCTCGGTCCCCGCAGCGGCGCCCCGCGGGCCTTCCGCTTCCAGGGCGGTCGAGGTCCAGACGGCGGGCCCCTCGGGCGTCTTCCGCAGCACGTACTTGCCGCCCAGGGGGCAGATCAACTTGGCCGCCAACAGCGACTCGGCCGCGCGGCGGCAGTCCTCCGGCGGCACGTGCAATTGCTGCTCCAACGCGTGCAGCAGGCGGAGGTTGCCCAAGGCGGTCTCGCGCGTGCGGGAGTAGCCCCAACGATTCACGGCCGGCATCACGCGGGCTTGCGAAACGTCGCCGACGTGCAGCCATGCCTGGGCGGGCCGCGGCCGCTCCTCCCAGCGGAGCTGCGGCGTGACCGTGGCCAACACCTCCTGCTGGAAGGAATACACGGTGAAGCGATCCCATTGCCGCCGCCACAGCCCCAGCACGTTGGTGGAATAGCCGGCCGGGTCTGCGGGCGCGGGAATGGTGGCGTCCAATATCGACAGCAGGCCGAGCTGGCCGTAGCAGCCGACGTAACCGATGAGCACGTTGCGGAAGCGATCCCAGATCGCACCGGGACCGCTCAGCATGTCGCCCGGCGCGCCGATGTCGCGGAGTCCGCCGAAGAGCCGCTGGTCGCGGAGCACCAGTTCCAGGGCGGCCATGTCGCCGGACACGGGGGCCAGGGCGGTCTTGTCGGCGGCGCCGACCCACTGGGCGAAGAAATCGAAATGCTTGCGGTCCAGCGGGGTCATGCGGACGTCCAGCACGATGCGCTCGCGCCGGTCCGGCAGGCCCTGGCGCTTCAGGGCGATCAGCACGGGATCGAGCCGGCCCCACTGGGAGCGGTAGTATTCGGCGAAGTTGCGGTAGGAGGTGGCCTCCGCCGCCGTGACACGCTGGAGCGGCACGTCGGGCGCCGGCAGCATCTGGCCGCGCCGGCCGCGCAGTTGATCGTAGACCTCGCCGCCGCTCAGCACGGCCCGGCTACCGTCGGGCCGGGGGCCGAAATCGGCCGGCAGTAGGCCGCCGGCGACCAATTGCTCGATGCTCGCGTCGTGGCGGCCCTCGGCGGTCGAGGCCAACCGCGCCAGTTCCACCAACTCGATGTCGGCGACCGCCTCCAGGCGGCGCATCGTTTCCACCCGGTAGCGCGGGCCGGTGATGTTGCGGAAGAACGCGTCGGACAAATAGACGAACACCGTGTCGTCGTGCGCCAGGGGCATGATCGTCCGGGCGTGGCGGAATTCCCGCGTCGCCCCCAGCGATCCGCCGCCCTTGCCCACTTGCAGGAACCGCTCGGCCAGCGCCCGCGACGAGGTGACGAAATGATAGTCGCCGCTCTGGGCGTAATAGGAGCGGACCGCGCCGTCGGGCGAGCTGATCAGCGAGACCTCCTGGCCGGCGATCTTGAGCTTTTGCTCACTCACGCCGCCGCGGGCCAGCCGCTTGCTCCGTTCCGACGACAGGTCGGCGCCCAGCACGAAGTTATTGCGGGCCTCGAAGAGGAAGCCGTAGGCCGCCCCCTCGCGAAAGAACATGTCGCTGCCGATGATGGCCACGTCGGAGATGACCGTATCGCCCAGCAGCCGCGACAGCTCGGTCTGGCGCAGGATGAGCTGGTCCTGCATGCGCTCATCGCGGCCGTAGTCCAGGCCCCGCTGGGCGACCAGGTTTTGCAGGTCGCCGCCCCAGGTCTCCATGGTGTCTTGCAGCCAGAGGAAATTGCTGAAGCTGCCGAAGCGGACGTAAAAACACTGGGCCGGCACGTGCAGGGCGATCGGCTCGACCGCCACCTTGGCCGGCGGCTCGGGCACTTCCAGCGGCGGCGGATCGATCGGCGCGGGCAGCGGCTGGTCGGCCGCCAGGGCCAGGTTGGTCATGCCCAGGATGCGATCCTGCTCCAGCGCGATGAGGATCGATTCGGTCTCCATCATCACGCCGGCCTCGTGCTCCAGCCGGGCGTAGCCCGAGGGCGTTTGCTTCGCTTCCGGCAGCCGCAGGTTCAGCCGCCGCGCCAAGGTGGTCGCCAGGTAATTGTCCAGCAGCGGCGGATAGTCGGGCTTGGTGCCGAACAGGCGCGGCGGCGGGCAGTAGTCGCGCCACCATGCCTCCAGCCAGGCCCGCTGCAAGACCGCATCGTGCCGCGGCACCACCTGAAGGGGCAGCGGCGTCCGCGCTTGCAGCGTCAGCTCCAGCGGGCCCTCGCCGCGAAAGAGGAAGTAGATCACCGTCCGGGGCGGGCGGTTGGCCAGCAAGTCGCGGACCAGGCCGCCGACGTTCTGGCGGATCGGTCCGCCCTGAAGCAGCGGCGCACCGGCGCCGAGGATTTCCTTCACCACCGGGCCGAGCACCGCGCTGCGCAGGGCCGGATAGAGCACCCGGCCCTCCTTGTCGCTCAGGCCCAGGCCGTCGATTCCCAGGGGTGCGGGCAGGAGCCCTTCGGGCAGATCGAGGGTGATGCGGCCGACGCCCAGCGGGTTTCCGGCGACGGCCTCGACCTCGACGTGGGGGAGCTGGGCCAATGCCTCGCCCGCCGGCATGGCCGCCCACAGAATCATGGCCGCCACGGAAATGCCGATCCTGCTGACACGCAATCGCATAGTCATTCTCCTTCCGCCCGGTAAAGGGCCAGGGGCCCCGGTCAACCGGGGGCTGACGCCGCCGTTGTTGCACACAAGCCGTTCTTCCCCGCCACGTCCCGCAGGGACGTTCGATAATAGCCCAGCGATTCATCGCTGGGTAGGCGGGCAACCTACCGTTTCCGTCAGTCCCGTAGGGACGGCTGAACTCCCGGAATTCGGCCGTCCCTACGGGACTTGATTGTTAGAATTCCTCCGACCGACTTGTGTGTAACAACGGGGGCTCACGCCCCCGGGCTCGTGTCTGCCGGTAGCAGACCGCGACATTGTTGTAATGGTATTAGGGGCGGACCTCAAGGGCAGCCCCCCTATGTCACGGGTCTGGCAACTCCACCTGTCAAAAAGAATCCGAGATTCTTTTGCGCCGGCACAGGGCCGGCGGGCCAAGCTGTTGTGGAAATCGCCGAAATCGAGGATACTATGGGTTGGCGTGGTGGACGGGCCAAGAGGCGATCCGTGCCGGTTTGGGGGCCCCGGGGCTCGATAGCGCAACCAGGAGGGCGAGGGCGTGACGACGGGGGCAAAATTCGACTTGCGCCACGTTTGCTTCGAGGGCAAGCAGGCTCCCCTGCCCCGCCGGGAAGCCCCGCCCAGGATTTGCCGGCTCTGCGGCCCCTCGCGGGCGCCGCTTGTCACCACCGAGCCTAGCGACGGCTTCCTCGATTGGGTCATCGGCCGGGCCGGGCTCGATGCGACCCTCTACCGGGGTGAGCCGCTGCTGCGACGGCTGCCCGCCTGTCTGCGGACGCTCAAGGTCCGCTCGGTCGAGGAGGCCCGCAAGCTGTTGGAGGACCGGCCCGATCTGCTTCCGGCTGCGGTGAGCGCGCTCTTGATCGGAGTGACCGAGTTCTTCCGCGACCGCGCGGTATTCGAGAAGCTGCGGGCGGAAGTCCTGCCGCAGTTGGCCGCCAAAGAGGGGCCGCTGCGGATTTGGAGCGCAGGGTGTGCCTCGGGTGAGGAACTCTACAGCCTGGCCATCCTGCTAGACGAGGCCGGCCTGTTGGAGCGGAGCTTCCTCTTGGGCACCGACTGCCGGATCGAAGCCGTCGAGCGCGCCTGCGCGGCACTCTATGACGGGGCGGCGGTGCGGCCGTTGGAACCGGACGTTCGCCAGCGGTATTTCGGGCCGGTGGGCAACCGGTGGCGGCCGGTCGAGCCGCTGCGACGGCAGACCTGTTGGAAGGTCGCCGATCTGGCCGAGAAGATCGAGGACGGCCCCTGGGACATCATCCTCTGGCGAAACCTGGCCATCTACCTGACCGCGAAACCGGCAGCCGCCATCTGGCGGCAGTTGACCGGCGCTCTTTCGGCCGGCGGGTTCTTGATCGCCGGCAAGGCCGAGTGGCCGCCCCCGGGGCTGGGCCTGCGGTCCTTGTGCCGATGCGTCTATCGCAGGAGTGACCCATGAGCGACGACCGGCGGAGGGATGCACGATGAGAAGCGGAGCCAGACTTGCCGCGGGCTTGGCCCTGGGCCTGACGATGATCGTCACCCTGACGGTCGGTTTCTTTTGGGCCGTCCAGCGCCAATCGGAAGCGAACCGACAGGTGATTCGCACGCACCAGGTCCTGGAGAACCTGGAAAGCGCGATCTCGCTGCTCAAGGACGCCGAGACCGGGCAGCGCGGCTTCCTCTTGACCGGCCAGGATCAATACCTCGATCCCTACAATGCGGCCACGAAGTCGATCAAGCAGAAGCTGGATGCCGTCGGCGATCTGGCGAAGGACAACCCGGCCCAGCACGAGACTCTCCAGCGGGTTCGCGCCCTGACGGCCGACAAACTGGCTGAACTTGCGAAAACGATCCAACTGCGCCGGGACCGCGGTACGGAGGCCGCCCGGGCGGAGGTCCTCACCGGCCGGGGCGAGCGGATCATGGACGACATCCGCGCCGCCGTCAATAGCATGGAGCAGGAAGAACAGCGCCTGCTGGCGGTCTTCGTACCGCCGCGGCCGCGGCCGCCAAGGAAAATACCACCTTGACGATCGGCGTTTGGATGCCCGCGTCGTTGCTGGTGCTGGCCCTGGCCGCCCTGGCCCTCTGCGCATCGCCGGATTTGGAGGCCCCGGCGAACCGTCGCCCGCCCGCGGCCGGAAATGGGCGTCTATCGCCGGCCGCTACGGCTCGGCGGTGATCGCCGTCGCCGTGGCGGCGGTGTTGCGCAAGGCTGCTGGTCGCGGCCTTTGGCGATCTGCCCACGTTTGTCACTTTCTATCCGGCCGTGCTGTTGGTGGCAACTCTCGGCGGCGGCGGGCCGGGAATCCTGGCCACGGTGCTCTCGGCGCTGGCGTCCGATTACTGGTTCATCCCGCCGTATGGGTCGTTGACCATCGCCGCGCCGAATGACGCCTTGGGCCTGGGAATCTTCACCGCCACCAGTTTCTTCTTGTCCGTCCTGATGGAGCAGCTCCGCCGTGCCCGCTGGGCCGCTGCCTTCGGAGTGGCGCAGCACGAGCGGGCGGAGGAACTGTCGCGGCAAAACGACGAGCTGACGCGACAGTCGGAAGAACTCTCGCAGCAGGCGGAAGAGTTGACCCAGCAGACGGAGGAACTGACGCAGCAGTCGGAGGAGATGTCCTGTCAGAACGAGGAACTCCAGGCGCAGGGCGAGGTGATCCGGTCCTTGAACACCGCCTTGACGCGCCGCGAAGACCTTTTGCAAAAACTGCTCGAAGCGGCCCACCTGGCCGGCAGCGCGGAAACGGCCATGCAAGAGGTCTGCGCGGCGGCCCCGGGCATTTTCGGCGAGCCGATCACCGCCGTGGCCGTCTACCAGCAGCAGGCCGACCGGCTGGTGATTCACGCCACGGCGGGCGTGGGCGAGGGCGGCGGGTTGCCGGAGTCGCGGCCGGCCGGGCAGACGCTGGCGGAAATGGTCATCCACGAGAACCGCACCGCCTGCCTCAACGACGCCTCGCTCCGCCCCGACGTGGTGATGCTGAATGTCGCCGGCCAGACGCCCTACCAGGCCGCCCTCTGCGCCCCCATGCAGGCCGAGGGCCGCGCCTTCGGCGCCGTCGGCATTTACAGCCACGCCAAGCACGAGTGGACCGCCGAGCAGTTCCGCCTGGCCGAGTGGCTGGCCGACCAGTGCGCCCGCATCCTGGAGACCCTGCGGATGCAAGACCGCCTCCGCCGCCTGTACGCCGAACAGCAGACCATCTTCAATGCCTCGCCGGCCATGATCTGGTACAAGGATACCAAGAACAACTTCGTGCGCGTCAACCGGTCGGTGGCGGCGGCCCTGGGCAAGCTGCGCGAGCAGATCGAGGGCCACAGCGCCTACGAGCTGTTTCCCGACGAGGCCCAGCGATATTACCAGGACGACCTCGACGTCATTCGCTCGGGCCAGCCCAAGCTTGGCATCGTCGAGCCGTTGGCATCCGTCGGCGGGGAAAAACGCTGGGTCCAGACCGACAAGCTCCCCTACCGCGACGAGGCCGGCAACATCATCGGCGTGCTGCTGTTCACCGTGGACATCACGGAGCGGAAGCGGGCGGAAGAAGCGCTCCAGCAGGCCAAGATCGCCGCCGAGGCCGCCAACGAGGCCAAGGGCCGCTTCCTGGCCAATATCAGCCACGAATTACGCACCCCCATGAACGCCATCCTCGGCATGGTCGATCTGGCGCTGCAGAAGCCCATCCCGCCGCCGGCAAACGACTTCCTCCGCACCGCCAAGGAATCGGCCGACCTGTTGTTGGTCCTCTTGAACGACCTCTTGGACACGGCCAAGATCGAGGCGGGAAAACTGGAATTGGAATCCGCCCCCTTCAGCCTCCGCCGCGTCGCCGACCAGACCACCCAAGTGCTCACGGTGCGGGCCAGCGAAAAGGGAATCAGCTTTTCCTGCCACATTCCGGCCGACGTGCCCGACGCCCTCGTCGGCGACCAGGTGCGGCTGCGGCAAGTCCTTCTCAATCTCGCCGGCAACGGCATCAAGTTCACCCAGCGCGGCGAAGTTACCGTCAACGTCCGCGCGGCGGAGCGGATAGCAGGGCTCCCCTCTCCCGACCAACCTTCGGTCGGTGCCCGGAGAGGGGCTGGGGGTGAGGGGCGCGATGGGTCGGGACGGCCAACTGGTTCCCCTCACCCTAACCCTCTCCCGGAGGGAGAGGGGACCGTGACCTTGGAATTTATCGTGAAGGACACGGGCATCGGCATCCCGTCTCCGCTTTTGGCACACGTCTTCGAGCCGTTCAGTCAAGCGGACCTCTCGACCACCCGGCGTTTCGGCGGCACCGGCTTGGGGCTTTCGATCGCCGCGGACCTGGTCGGCTTGATGGGCGGCCGCATCTGGGTGGAAAGCGAACTGGGGCAAGGCAGCACGTTCCATTTCACCGCTCGTTTTGCCTTGGCTACCGAGGCGCCGCCCCCGCCGGAGGCCGCCCTGGACGTTTCCCCGACGGCGCAGAGCCGTCTGCGGATCCTCTTGGTCGAGGACAATCCCGCCAATCAGAAGCTCGCCGCCTACATCTTGCAGAATCGCGGCCATGCGGTCGAAGTCGCCGCCAACGGCCACCAGGCGATCGACATGGCCGGCATGGACCATTACGACCTCATCCTCATGGACGTGCAGATGCCGGGCATGGACGGCATGGAGGCCACGGCGGCCATCCGCGCCCGCGAGCAGGGGGGCCGCCGGGTGCCGATCATCGCCATGACCGCCCATGCCATGAAAGGGGACCGCGAACGCTGCCTGGAGTGCGGCATGGACGGCTATCTCTCCAAGCCGGTCGAGGGCCGCGAGTTGGTCTTCCTCGCCGAGAGCCTGGCGGCCGGCGGAGACGCAGCGGCAGCGTCCGGTCTGGCCGGCCCGTCGCAAACCGAGGCGGTCGCGGCGCCGCCGGTGTTCGATCCCGAGTTGGCGTTGAAGCGATGTTTCAACAATCCGAAAATGCTCGGCGACATGACCCAGTGCTTCTTCAACGACGTTGACGCGCTGCTGCCGACCTTGCAGGCAGCCTTGCAGGAGGGCAACTTGACGGAGGCCGGCCGTCTGGGGCACCGACTCAAGGGGACCGTCCTCTATCTGGGCGCGGAACCGGCCGTGGCAGCCACCCTGGGCGTAGAGAAGTTCGAACGCGGCGGCGGCTCGCAGGCTGAGGCCGAGCAAGCGGTGCGCACTCTTGAGCGCGAGTTCGAGGTCCTAAAGGCGGCGCTGTCGGCGCATCGAACGACGGACAAGAAGGGCTGAGATTGCGTGCCACTGGCTTTGCCAGTGCTTTGGGCCTCTTGGCAGGGGCAGCGCGAGACATCTCTCACGCCAAGGCGCGCTAGGCGCAAAGCCGCAAAGGAAGAGGAGGTAGTTGGTGGATCGACGGCGCGAGCGGACAATCTAACCATGTCGGTCTTCCCCTTCTTTTCCGTGCCTTTGCGCCCTTGCGCCTTGGCGCCTTGGCGTGGAATCCTCCGCGCAAGTTCTTGGTTGTCGTAAGATCGGTCGCGATTGGACCATTTCCTAGTGGGGCTCGCGACCATGCTTTGCACGCTGCCCCTCGACCCATCCTACACGCCACCCTGGCCCCTGGTCCCCGGTCCCTGGCCCCTGGCTGGCCTCACAGCAGGCCGTAATTAGCAAGCGTCTGGCGGAGCTTCGCTTCTTCGCTCGCGCTCAGGCGGGTCAGGGGCATCCGCAGGTCGCCGCTGTCATGGCCGAGCATCTGCATCGCCGCCTTGATCGGAATCGGATTGCTGGCCAGGCCGAGCATGTCGCGGCAGAGGGGGAAGAGGCGGTAATGCCAGCGGCGGGCCTCCTCCAGGTCGCCGCGCTCGAAGGCGCGGATCATGGCGATCACGTCGCCGGGCACGATGTTGCCCACCACCGAGACCACGCCCCGGGCTCCCAGTGCCAACAGCGGCAACGTCAGGCTGTCGTCGCCGCTGAGCAAGGTCAAGTCCGTGCTGGCCAGGATCTGCGAGGCCTGGTCCATCGAGCCCGTGGACTCCTTGACCATCGTGATGTTGGGCAGCTCGGCGAGGCGGGCGATGGTCTCCGGCTCAATGTTCTTGCCGGTCCGTCCGGGGATGTTGTAGATGCAGATGGGGATCTCGACCGCCTGGGCCAGGACCTTGAAATGCTGATAAAAGCCCTCCTGCGCCGGCTTGTTGTAGTAGGGGGCGACCACCAGGGCGGCATCCGCCCCGCTTTTGGCCGCCCAGCGCGTCAGCCGCAGGGCCTCCTCCGTGCTGTTCGAGCCGGTGCCGGCCATGACCTTGATCCGGCCGGCCGCCGCCTCGACCACGGCGGAAATCACCCGCTCGTGCTCGGGATGCGACAGCGTGGGACATTCCCCGGTCGTGCCCACCGGGCAGAGGCAGGTCGTGCCCGCCTCGACCTGAAATTCGACGTTCCGCTGCAGGGCCTCGATATCGACCTGCCCGTCGCGGAAAGGCGTGATGAGGGCCACGCCAAGGCCGGCAAAATCTTCACTTCGGGTGGTCATGGGGTTCCTCCTCCGCTGGCTCGCTGGCTGGTTTCGCCCGGTCGTCTCAGACGATCAGGCACTTCATCTCGCGGACCGCTGTCTCCAGGCCGACCAGCAGCGCGCGGGCGACAATGCTGTGGCCGATGTTCAATTCGTGCATGCCTTCGATCGAGGCCACGGGCCGCACGTTCCGATAGGTCAGGCCGTGTCCGGCGTGCAGGGCGATCCCCGCCCCGCGTATCTCTTGCCCCGCCTGTCTGAGGATTTCCAGTTCCTTGTTTGCGCCGGGCCGTCCTTGGCCAGTGCATACCGGCCCGTGTGCAACTCGACCGCCTCCACGCCCAGCGCCAGGGCCGCGTCGATTTGCCGCGGATCGGGATCGAGGAACAGGCTCACGGCGATGCCGCACTCGCGCAGCCGGGCGACGACCCGCGCCACGCGGTCTTGCTGCGAGGCGATCTCCCAATCCTCCTCCGTGGTGACCTCCTCGCGCCGCTCCGGGACCAGCGTCGCCTGGTCCGGCTTGACCTGGCAGGCGATTTCCAGGACCTCGGGGTCGCAGGCCAGTTCCAGGTTCAGTTTCACGGTCACGGTCTCGCGGAGGATCCGCAGATCGCGCTCCTGGATGTGCCGGCGGTCCTCGCGGAGGTGCACGGTGATGCCGTCGGCCCCTCCCAACTCTGCCAGGACGGCCGCCCAGACCGGATCGGGCTCGTAGGTTCGCCGGGCTTGCCGCAAGGTGGCGACGTGGTCGATGTTGACGCCGAGTTCAGCCATGCTGATTGATTATACTGGCCGCCGGCTCCCCAGCAAGTGCCCGGCCGTGTGGCACTGGCTCCGCCAGTGCTTCTGTTTTTTCAGCGGTAGGTCAGGCACTCCGTGCCTGACGGCCTTTGGGCGGAAAGGGAGAGGTTGTCAGGCACGGAGTGCCTGACCTACGTTGCGGCCGCGCAACCCGCTCAGCGGCGATCGGCGTCCGGGCGGCGGGAGGCCTGGGCGCTGGACGGGCTGACCTCGTCGAAAATCGTCCAAGGGGGGTACAGCCGCAGGACCTTCGCCAGGTATTCCTGTTTCTTCTTGGCGGTCCGCTCCCCTTCGATCTTCTTGCGGACCTCGTCCTGGGCGGCGGCAAACGGCGTGTGCGTCGCGTCCTGGCGCTCGACCACGCGAATGATGTAATAGCCCGTCGGGCCCTCCAGGATGGGGCTGAGTTGTCCGATGCGCAGTACGAACAGCGCCCGGTCGATCTCTTCCGCCGCCAGGCTCCCCTTGGTGGTCCAATCGCGCAGGCCGCCGGCTGCCGCCGTCATGCCGTCCGACTGCGCCTTGGCCACCTCGGCCAGCGGCCTGCCGGCGATCACCACCTGGTTCCCCATCCGGGCGATGGCCGCATAGGCCTCCGCCTTGCTGGGGTACTTGGCGATGCGGACCATCAGCTCCTCCCAGCGTGCGCGGGCCGGCTTGTCGAAATCGTGGCGCGTGTTTTTGATACCATTCCAGCAACTCGAAGTGCGTGATTTCCTCGTCGCACTTGGTCTGCTGCTGCTTCCATTGCTGGGCCAGCGCTTGCTCCATGAACCACTGCTTCTCGCGATCCAGCGAGCTTCCCAGGCTGCGGAGATTGCGGTCCAGTTCCGCGCGCGTCTGCACCTTGGCTTGCTGCATCAGCCGCTTCACGTAGGATTCCTCGAACTCCTTGGTCATCTCCTCCTGGACGTGCTCGTAGCCCTCCGGCGGAATCGTGGCGCGCGCGTCGTTGAGAATCACTTTCGTCTCGATGTGCTGCTTCAACAGGAAGCGGACCAGCGCCTGGTTTTGCGGGCTGACACCGGTCAGCGGTTGCGGATCGTTGCTGTGGGCCGCCAAGTCGGCCAGGGCGTCCCTGATCTCCTGGACAAGCTGCTGGCGCTTCGCCGCGACGGTCTCGGGGGGAAGCTTGCTATTGACCGCCTGCTCCAGCAGATCGTAGATCCCGCCCATCAATTCGCCGCTGAGAATAATTTCAGAACCGACCCGGCCGAGCTGTTGGCCGCCCTCGCAAGGCGTCGCCTCGCCCAGCGCCGGCCCCACGTTCGTGGCGGTGGCTTGCCCGCTGGCCGATGGAACCGGCGCCCCAGGCCAGGACGCCGGACGCGACGGATCGAGGGGCCGGGTGGGCGGGCCGGGCACATACCCGGAAGCCCCGCCGGGAAACGGCGCGTAACGCTGCGGAGGCGCCGCCAGGCTGCCTCCGCCGTCGCTGCTGCCCGAAGACCCGCCATAATCCTGGGCGAAACCCCCGCGCAGCCCCATGCCCAACCAGACCACAAGCGCCGCCAACGCTGCCAACAGCCATACTGGTTGCCGCACGGAAACTGCCCCGGGAGTAAGATAGGGTCCGATTGGGGTATACGAAAAGCCGGGGCGGATTATAGTGGCCAGGGCACATTGGTTGCAACAGCGCTTTGACGCAGTGCGGCGGCCCCGACAGCCCAAAGGTATCGCGGCCACCCGCCGGGGCGGTCACACCAGTTGCAAAAGCGCTTTAACCCGGCGGCGGATGGCCTCCGGCTCCAGGCCGCTCGGGTCCAGGGGCAAATAGGCCGTGCGGCCATCGACCACCCGCAGAACCCCCCCGCTCTGGGAGGCCAACTCGCGGATCCTCCGCTCCGACGCGTAGACGAAGACCACGTACTGGTCTTCCAGGTGGATGCTCTGGATTTGCCAGTGGTGGGCGGCCATCCGCAACTCGGCCAGCCAGAGCAATTGCTCGACCACCGGCGGCGGCGGCCCAAAGCGGTCCCCAAGCTCGACGCGGAAATCGGCCAGCTCCGCAGGCGTGGCGATGCGGGCCAGGCGCCGGTACAGATCGATCTTCGGCCGCATGTCGGGCACGTAGGCGTGCGGAATGTATCCCTCGCCGGGCAGATCGACCTCGACTTCGATGGACGTCTTGGGCGGCAGCCGCTTCAGGGCCCCGACGGCCTGCTCCAGCAGGGCGCAGTACAGCTCGTAGCCCACCACGGCGATGTGCCCGCTCTGCTCGGTGCCGAGGATGTTTCCCGCCCCGCGGATCTCCAGGTCGCGCATGGCGATGGCGAAGCCGGCCCCCATGTCGCTGAACTCCTCGATGGCCCGCAGCCGCTTGGCCGACGAAGGCGACAGGTTCTTGTTCGGATCGACCAGCAGGTAGCAGTAGGCGCGGTGCTTGTAGCGTCCCACGCGGCCGCGAAGCTGGTGCAGGTCGGCCAGGCCGTAGCGGTCCGCCTCGTCGATGAAAATCGTGTTCGCGTTGGGAATGTCCAGGCCGCTTTCCACGATCGTCGTGGCCAGCAGGAGGTCGAAACGGTGATCGACGAAGTCGAGCATCACCCGCTCCAAATCGTGCTCGGCCATCTGGCCGTGGGCGATGCCGAGCTTGGCCTCGGGGACGATTTGGCCGAGCCGCCGGGCGAGGATTTCGATGTCTTGCACGCGGTTGTGCACGAAGAAAATCTGCCCGCCGCGATTCAGCTCCCGCATCACCGCGTGCCGGATCAACTCGCCCTGGAAGCGGGTCACGCGCGTCTCCACCGCCAGGCGGTCTTCCGGCGGCGTCTCCAGGTTGGAAATGTCGCGCACGCCCAGCAGGCTCATGTGCAGCGTCCGCGGAATGGGCGTGGCCGTCATCGTCAGCACGTCGACGATCTGGCGGAAGGCCTTCAGCCGCTCCTTCACCTCGACGCCGAAACGCTGCTCCTCGTCGATGATCACCAGCCCCAGGTTGTGAAACTTCACGTCCGGCTGCACCAGCCGGTGGGTGCCGATGACCACGTCGACCGCCCCCTCGGCGACGCGCTCGATGGTCCGCGTCTGCTGCCGGCGCGAGGAGAACCGCGAGAGGGCCGCGATCTCGAAGGGAAACTCCGCCATCCGCGCGGAAAAGGTCCGCAGGTGCTGCTCGGCCAGCACCGTGGTCGGCACCAGCACGGCCACCTGGTAGCCGGCGTCCACGGCCTTGAAACTCGCCCGCATGGCAATCTCCGTCTTGCCGTAGCCCACGTCGCCGCAGAGCAAGCGGTCCATCGGCCGCGACTCGATCATGTCGCGCTTGATGGCCTCGATGGTGGTCAATTGGTCGGGCGTCTCGTCGTAGGGAAAGGAGGCGTCGAATTCGTGCTGCCACTCGGTATCGACGGGAAAATGGATGCCGGGCCGGGAGGCCCGCATCGCCTGCAATTCCAGCATCTCGGCGGCCATGTCGCTGACGGCCGCCTGGACCTGGCCTTTCTGCCGCTCCCAGGTGCGGCCGCCCAGCCGCGCCAGCACCGGCCGGCTCTTGCTGCCGCCCACGTACTTCTGCACCAGGCCGATCTTCGACGACGGCACGTACAGCTTCGTCCGCCCCCGAAACTCCAGTTCGAGGTGCTCCTCGACCCGGCCGTTCTTCTCCAGCAGCGTCAGCCCCCGGTAGCGGGCGATGCCGTGGGCGACGTGGACCACGAGGTCGCCCTCGTGCAGCTCCAGGAAACTGTCGATCACCCGCCCCAGATCGCCGCCGCGCCGGACGCCGCAGATCGGTCCGCCGAAACAACTCGCCGCTGCTCAGCAGTACGATGCCTTCGGTGACCAGGCGAAACCCGCCGTGCAGCGTCCCCATGAGATAGTGGAGCGGCCCTGCTGCCCCAGCCGCGTGGCGGCGAACAGTTCGGCCAGGCGCCGCACCTCGGCCTCGGTCTGGCAGACCAGGTAGACCTCCTGCCCGGCGCCGGCGTCGTCCAGCTCGTCGCGGACCTTGTTGATGTCGCCGCTGAAACGCTCGACCGACTCGATCTTCAGCCGGCACGTCGTCTCCAGCGAGCCGGCGGCCACCGCCGAGGTCGTCACCGAGGGGAAGCGGAACACCTGCCGCAGCACGTCGGCCACCGCGTGCAGCTCCTGCGGCCGCTCCAGCCGCTCCAGGTAATGCCGTCCCCTCCGTGTCCAACTCGCCCGGCTCGACCAGCAGGAACCAGCTTTCCGGCGGCAGGAAATCGGCGAAATGTCCGCGGCCGGCCAACAGCGGCTCCAGCACGGTCACTTCCACTGCCTCGAGGCTTTCCAGGCTCCGCTGGCTGGAGACCTCGAAGCGGCGGATCGACTCGATCTCGTCGCCCGAAAGCTCCATGCCGCACCGGCTCGTACCAGTCGGGGGCGAAGATATCGACGATGCCGCCGCGGAGCGAGAATTCGCCCGGCAATTCCACGCCCGTGGTGGGGTGAAAACGGTTCTCGACCAGCCAGCGGGCCAGTTCCTCCAGCGAAAGCCGCTGGCCCACGCGCAGCAAGCGCGTCTGCCGGGCCAGGGCCTCGTGGTCGGGCACGGGCTGCAAGAGGGCCTGGATGCTGGTCGCCACCAGGCGGGGCCGCTCCGGCGCGAGCAGCATTTTCAGCAATCGCAGGCGGTCGCCGGCCGCCTCGTCGTGGAGCAGCCGGTCGCCGGTGAGCGATTCGCACGCCGGAAACTGCTCCGGCGCGAGGCCCGGAGGGCAGAAAGAGCCCCAGGTCATCGACCAGGGCGTCCACTTCATCGGCCCGCGGGACAGACGACCACCAGCGGGCCGGGGCGTGTGCCACCAGCGTGGCGGCCACCAGCGCGCAGGATGAGCCCCAGACTCCGTCGAAAGTGGCCGCGTGTCCGCCCTTCAGGCTCGCGAGGACTTCGGCGAAGCCTTCTTGCCGCTCCAGCCGGCCGGTCAGTTCCCACAAACGGTCCGGCGCAGTAATAGCCGCAACGGCGTCTGCCATGTCCGTTCGTCTATTATAGGCCGCAGGCGGCCGGGCAAGAAGGCGAGTCGTTGCGGTAACATTTACGCAGCCAGGAAGGGGGACTATACCCGTGCATGGCTGACGCAATGGTTCGTTCGGCATGGCGCACGCGAACGATTCACCGCCGCTTTCTACCGCCGCTTGCCGGAGCGCGGGCCGCGGTTGCCGCCGGAACGAGACCGGTCCCGCGAGCCGCCCCGGCCGCCGCGACCGGGCGCCGCCGTTGCCGGGCCGCCGGGCACGCGACTCAAGATTCGCCGAGACCAGAATGCCGACCGCTTCCTCCCAGGTGGGAATGCTGCGAAATCCCGCCTTGGCCGATGCCGAATCGCCGCTTCCTCGTCGTCCTCCTCGTCCATGGCGTCGGGCAAATCCAGCAGGCCCGCCTCCATGTCGTCCTCGATCTCGGCCGGCTCCTCTTCTCGCGCCGCGGCCTTGTCAGCCGCGGGCTCCCGGTCGCGATCTTGCTCGCGACCCCGGTCGCGATCACGATCCCGGCCTCGCGACCTGCCGCGGCGGGGACGGCGACGCTCGGACCGCCTGTCCGGTGCTCTGGACACGTCGACGCCACCCTCTCCAAACGGCTCCGGCAAGTCCGCGGGCTCCTGCTCCTCGGGCAGTTCCAACTCGACGTCCTCCCGGTCGAAATCGGTTCCGCCCGAATCATTTCTCTCCGAAACCTCGGCGTCCGCTGGGCCGCCCTCCCCGGCCGGCTGGGCGGGACCGCCCTCCCGCTGGCCGCGACCACGGCGGCGGCGCTTGCGGCGGCGGTGTCCGGGGCGTGTCTCCGACTCGCCCTGTGGCGGCCGAAGTCGGCCGCCTCTTCGACGAAGGCGGCAAATTCCTCGGCCGCTTCCGCGGGCTCGCGCGCGGCTGGCGGAACGACTCGCGGGGCGGTGGGCTCACGACCTCGACGCCTCGGCCTTGACGACCTCGACCGCCTTGACGACCTCGACGGTCTTCACCGGCCTGGCGGCCACCGGCTTGGCCGGGCCGGCGGGCGTGGGGCCGGCGGCGGAGGCGGGGGCTGCGGGACCACGCCCAGGGAACCGGCCAACTCATCCCAATTGACCGCCGGCCGGCGGGGCCGCGGGGCCGCCTCGCGGCGCCGGCGGGGCAGGCTTGCGACTCTTGGCCGGTCCGCAGCGGACGCCGGTTGAGGTTTCGGTTCTTCCGGCTCGTACTCAACCCCCAATAAGGATGACAAGGCGGCCCAATGATTACGCGGATCGGTCATATTTGCATTGCGTTAGACGTTTTCAGAAGACGTAACGTAGTGTAGTATAGATGTTCTTCACTGGCGTGGAAAGGTGGTTTGCAGCAGGATGTCCGAGCGGCCGCGTTTTTTGTTTATCACCTGCCAAGTGGGCGGCCCAGCAGGCCGTCAAGGGCGAAGATGGCCCGCCGCTGGCCGGGCTTCCAGTTCGCCTTTTCGCGCCCGGTTTCCTCACCTTCAAACTGCCGGACGATTGCCAGCTGCCGCCCGACTTCAAGCTGCGCGCCGTTTTCGCCCGGGCGTATGGTTTCTCGTTGGGCCCGGTGACGGGCGACGACGCGGACGTGCTGGCTCGCGGCGTGTGGACGATGTTTGCCCAGCGTCCCTGGCATCGCATTCACGTCTGGGAGCGTGACGCGGCCAGCCCGGGCGAGCATGATTTCGAGCCCGGCTTGACCGCGGCGGCGGCGGCCGCCTACGAGGCGTTGGCGAGAAATTGCCCCGAAACGGGGAAATTGGCACTGAAAGGGGGAGACGTATGCAAGGGGGACAGTCCCATTTTCGCGGCGAACTCGTTGACTCCGAGAGCGACGCCTGATCGCGCCGCGAAAATTGGCCGCGAAATCTGGGACAGTCCCCGGTGGCGATTGGCAGCAGCCGGCGCGGCCGGGCCAATCGGTGTTGGACTGCATCGTGCTGGATCCGGGGCAATGGTGGGTGGGCTATCATCGGGCCAAGTCGGTCCCCTCGCAATGGCCCGGCGGACTGATGCCGCTGGTCTTGCCCCCCGATGCGGTCAGCCGGGCGTGGTTGAAGATGGAAGAGGCCCTGCGATGGGCGCAGTTGCCCATCCCCCCAGGGGCCCATTGGGCCGAAATCGGCAGTGCGCCGGGCGGATCGAGCCAGGCCCTTTTGCAGCATGGCTACTGTGTGACCGGCATCGATCCGGCCGCCATGGACCCCGCGGTCCTGGCCCATCCCGATTTTATGCATATTCGCCGCCGCGCGCGGCGGTGCGGCGCCGCGACTTCCGCAAGATTCGCTGGCTGGCGGCCGACATGAACGTCGCGCCCGAGTACACCCTCGATGCGGTGCAGTCAATCGTCACCCATGCGGAGGTAAATATTCGCGGGCTGTTGTTGACGCTGAAGCTTCCGCAATGGAAATTTGCCGAGAATGTGCCCGCCTACCTCGACCGCATTCGCAGATGGGGGTACAATCAGGTCTGCGCTCGGCAATTGCAACACAATCGCCGCGAGTTTTGCGTCGCCGCATTGCAGCAGCCGTTTCGGAGAAAGCGCCGTGGCGCATGCGTACGCAGTAGACGTTGACTCGTCGGGGCACCATCTTTAGAATCGGGCTTTTTGCACCAGTCGCACCGCTCACAACAGCAAATCAGGCAAGCTGGGCAGACTTCTCTGGTCCTGTCCCTGTCCAGCGGGAGATCTGATGAGATCGCGTGGGGGTTCGCAACCTTGCAGTGGCCGCCCGTTGATCGATGGTTCTGGCCGTCTTCGGCGTCATGCTTCACCGCCCTGGGGCAGACGACGCGGCCAAAGATCAGCGGCCTGCGGGAGAATCGAACCGCCGAGCAACGGCGCGCGCCGCGTCGCGGCGGCCAAGGCGTCGCCGTCGGTTGCCGTCCCCGATCCGATCTACGGCAAGCCCTTGGCCCCGGGGATGATGAAGCTGTTGCAGAACGAGATCGTCGATTCGTTGCGGGCGCGGGGCAATGTACGGCGATTTCGCCCGCTTCCAGAGCTATGCCGGCGGGCGGCTCAATCTGACCGCCGGCGCGTACACCGGTTCGGAGTTGACGGGCAACTGCCGCCTGAGTTGGTACGATCATATGCTCCGCAATCCGCTGAGGGCCCCGGCCGAAGCCGAGGAGTTCACGCGGCTGCTGCACAAGGCGATTGTGGACGATCCGTCGGGGCTGGGTCCGGTGTTGGCGACGGCGGCGGAGAAGCTCGATCTCGGCAAGCGCAAGCCGCGGGCGTTCATCCCCGTCCACTCGCCGCAAGAGGCGTTGGAAGTGGTCAAGCAGCGCTTGATCGAGGCCCAGGCGGCCTACGCCGCCGCATTGGCGCCGCTGAGCAAGGGCGAAATCCAGGAATTGGCATCGTATCTTTATCCGGTGCTGGTGGGCCAGAACACGGTGGGCCACACGCTCAACGATCGCGGCACCGGCCGGCGGCTCTGCGACTTGATGGAGAAGATGGACCGCGCCGCGCTGATCGACGCGGCCGAGGCCCTGGTGCCGCATCACCGATCCCAAGCTGCTCGAACAATCAAAGAATTGCCCGACGACGGCGACGTGTCCGTGCCGGGCGTGACGGGCCGCGTGGTGGCGAAGATCGACACCCCGGCCGGGGCGATCGTCATCGGCGGCAAGGGCAGCAACATCTATCAACTGGACAACATGCCCGGCGTGGCCGCGGTGATCGACCTGGGCGGCGACGACGACTACTACGAGGGCACGGTCTCGCCCGAGCGGCCCGTGCTGCTGGTCATCGACCTGGCGGCGGCAACCACTTCCAGGCCAGCAAGCCGGGCGTCCAGGGCGGCGCCATCCTGGGCGTCTCGATGCTCCTGGACCTGGCGGGGCAACCGTTTACGAGGCCCAGGACGTGGCCCAGGGCTCGTGCCTGGCCGGCGTCGGCATCCTCATGGATTACGGCGGCAACAACCGCTATCGCGGCGTCCGCCGCGTGCAAGGGCAGGCCCTGGGCGGCGTCGGCATGCTGATCGACCGCGGCGGCGACGACGACTACCACGCCGGCCATGTGGGCCCAAGGGCTTCGGCGGTCCCCTGGGATTCGGCCTGCTGGACAACCTCGGCGGCGACGACCACTACTATTGCGGCGGCATGTATCGCCAACTCCTACAAGCCGGAAACGCCCGGCTACGAAGGCTGGGGCCAGGGCGTGGGCGCCGGCATCCGCCAGTCGGCCGACGGCGGCATCGGCGTGCTCCTGAACGGCGGCGGCGACAACGTCTACGAGTTCGACTACCTCTCCCACGGCGGCGGCTACTGGTGCGGACTGGGCTTCGCCCGCGATTTCGGCGGCAACAACCAACGCCTCATCTGCCGCAAGAACTTCTACGGCGGCGAGCGCACCGAACCGCTCTTCCAGCGCTTCGGCTGCGGCTGGGGCTGCCATTACTCCCTGGGCTTCTGCTTCGACGACGCGCGGCAACAACGTCTACGAAGGCACGATCATGGGCTGCGGCATGGGCTGGGACTGCTCGGTCGGCGTGCTGTGCGATTTCGGCGGCAACAACCATTTCGAGGCCACCGGCGGCCTGACCCAGGGCAGCGGGGCCCAGGCCAGCCTGGGCATCCTCTTCAACTACGGCGGCAACGACGTCTACGAGGGCTACGGCCAGGGCTACGCCTCGCCGGGCATCTCCTACCACGACCTGCCCGAGTGCGGCGGCAACTTCAGCTTCCTGATCGATTACGGCGGCAACAACAAGCTACGGCTGCGGGGCCGAGCGGCACTGCTACATCCAGCGCGGCGACGCCGGCGGCTTCCTCATCGATCGCCCCAGACACGACGAGGCCACCACAACCGCCGCCAGGCCGGTAACCGACGCCGCGGGACGATGACGCTCCTGGCACTTCTTCGTTTGAACAACAAGAGGTTGGAAGAATCGGGGGACAGTTGCAATTTTCGCTGCGACTGAAAATGGACGTCCCCTTTTGAACAAGTCCTTCGTTTGGAAAACCAGAGGTTGGAAAAATACGATGGCTCTTGCCGGTTTCTCGGACTGGATTGCCGGCGGCCGCCGCGGCCGCGCTGGGAATGGGCCTGTTAGCGATGGTCCTGATAGTGTGCCTCGGGCTGCTGGGCGGAAAGTATGCCCTGGCGCAAACGCCGCCTCTCCCGCAGTGCCGGCGGCGACGCCAACGCCCAAGCCCGTGTGCCCGATCCGTTGCCGGCCCCCGCGACGCCGCCTGCCGCGCCGGACAAGAACCGGGCCGGCGACCCGCCGGACCAGAAGGAGCGCGGCGACGGTGATCGCCACGGACCAAGAAGGATGCGGCGACAGCCGCTGTTCCGGAAACGAAGGCCCCCGCGAAGGAGACCGCTTCGGAAGAGAAGGGCCCTCCGCCGGCGGCCGCTCTGGAAAAGAAGGCGACGGGCGAAGGCGGCGGCCCCGAAAGCCGGCCGAGAAAGCAGCTCACCCCGGCGCAAGTCGACCCCGCGACCGCATCCGCCGCACCCTGGCCGCCCAGTACAAACAGGCGTTCAACAGCCGCGACAATACGGCCGCCGACCTGATTAAGTTCTGTTGGGCGTCCGGCTGCGAGAGCGAGGTCTATCCCGCCCATTCGCCCGCCAGCAGGTCAACGCCATCACCTGCCTGCGCTGGGATGTTCCTTGCGGCGGCTACCAGTTGTTCGCTGTCGACGGACGGGCACTTGCCGCCCGCGTGGGCTACGGCCTGAAGACGCATCCTTCGCAGTTCCTGGCGATGTGGCGATGTGCTACGTTCCCATCGACTATCCGATCCGCAGCGGCGAGAAGATCCGGACCGTGGCTGACCTGGTCGAGCCGGAAAAGCTCGGTTGCCGCCCCGGCAGCGACGTCGCTGAAGTTGATCGGCCTGTCCTGTTACGTCAATCAAGCCAGCTGGAAGAACAGCCTGGACGAGCCGTGGTCGATCGAGCAGATGGTCACGCAGGAGTTGTCGCTGCCAGCCGCTGGCCGGGCCGGGAATCAGACACTGCTGGACTGAGTTGCGCCTGGCTCACCGCGAGAAGGTGAAACAACCCATGGAGGGTTAGTTTGCCCGGGCGCAAGACGTACGTCGAGGAGTACCAGAACTACTTCCTGCGAAAGTCAGTATGGCGATGGCAGTTGGAGTTGCCGGCCGGCGGCCGGCCAGGCCTCCGAGCGCGATTCCGCTTCGCATTCCTATACCAGCGGGCAGACGGCCGAGTGGCTCGCCCTGAGCCTGCGGGCGAGACTGGAAGAGCCGGGCGGTAATCGGTCGAGTCCCCCGACGCCGTGCTCAACAGCGAGCGCTATCGCTGGAATGTGCAAGCGTTGAGCAGCCGCGACATCGCCGCCGTGGCGAATGCCGCCCATGCCCTGATGGTATACGACCAGCGGGTGTTCAAGCGGGCCGATGCCCCCGCGCCGGTTCCCGATCAGAAGCGGAAGGGCGTCCAGGCGGTTGTTACCGCGGCGGGCGGACAGGCCGTCGCCACGGTTACGCAGAGCAGAGCGGGCCCGCCGAGTACGCGGTTTGCACGATTCTGGGAGCTTTCGCAGGCGGCGAGCCCCGGGCGTCAGCCCGGGGATAAGGCGGCTTCTTCGCAAGGCGGCGGTGATCTTAACACTGATGCCCCGGGCAGTCGAACGCATCAGTTCGCGCCGGGCGACTCGCGTTGATGGGTTCACATCGAAGCAGTAAAGATTCGCTCTTGGCCCTGACGGAGAACATTGGTGGCCACAACGGAAGCAGCGTCCGGCAACGCCATGGTCCGGATCTGGGGGGCTGGGTCGACGGTGGCATTCGCGCTGGTCGCGATCGGCGCAGGCGAATTGATCGAGGTGATCGCTTCGCCGAGTTTCCGCTGGCTGACGCGGCTGTGGGGAATCCCCGTCGGCAACGAGTGGCTCGGCCAGAACGCCGCGCTCTTCCATTTCCGTCCTGGAGTGGCTTTCCGCCGTGGTATGCCTGGGGCTGCTCGTGGCGTTCCATCCTCGTCTCCGAAGTGGGTGGTCCGTAGTCGGCTATCTGGCGTTCAACCGTGTTCCCTGGAAATCGCTGGCGGGATGGCTGTTGGCTGAGGCTGTCTTTTTTTGCTGCTTTCCGAATGGGCCGTTTATCAGGTGCGGCACTATCTTGTCGCCGATGGTCCATCATGATTTGCAGGACAACCCGTCATCCGGCACGACCTGGTCGGCGTTGTTGATCGCAGTGCCGCTGAGCGAGGAGTTGCTCTGCCCGCCGGCTCCTCACGTTTCGAGGACTTCAGGCGTCGGCCTTGGGGGCGATGGGGCGATCCCGTTGTGCCCGCGATAATATGGGCGGGGCTGCACGTGCAGTACGACTCGCGGATCGGATCGTCGCTTTCGTCGCTGGCGGCATCTTGTTGGGCACCGCCAGACTGCGGAGCGGCTCCACGTCGCCTCCCCTGGCTATGTATTCCGTTTGGACCTCGCCCATTTTAGGGCCTGCTACCGTGGCCCGATAACAGGCATTTTCTGCGGCCTTTTCGACTGTCAACAGGGCACGGCCGCAAAGCGGGCGCCGCCTGGTAGTGCGGGCCGTGGAAACCGCGGTAAATTGATGGGAGATCAACCCGTTCTGGGGTTCGGCAAACTCTGCCTACGGCATCGGAGGAGCCAGCGTGTAACCCCGAATGAAGGAGTCCTACCCATGGCGAATTGTCCAAAATGCAAAGCCCGAGATGGGCGAGCGCGAGGCGGTCTGTCCAACCTGACAACACCATTCCCCGCCCACGCCTGACGCCTCCCTGATGCGCATGCACATCGCCTATTCGCCGTGGGCGGCGATTGCCCTCATGGTCTGTGGGGTCCGTCGCCGCCTATCGCCTGCGTGGGCTGCGCGATTGGTGCGCTTTACACGCTCTTCCACGGCGAATTTTGGGCAGCACTTGTCACCCTCCCGGTGCAGTTCTTTCTTTCGCTGGCGATGCTTGTCGCGTCGCCAGAATACAGAAGGTCTGAGGCCAACCGGGCCCTCGGGCAGCAGCCAACGGATCAGGGGGATGACGATGAAACCGTGGTGGAAGTGGCCGTTGGCTTTGTCGATAGGATGGTTCGCC
>CAVSFO010000005.1:0-410000 GCA_963727245.1 uncultured Planctomycetia bacterium
TAGACCAAGAACGGTTTGCGGCCGTCTTGCACGCGGGATGGGGCCACTGGTGGATGATTCAAGTTTTCGATCTCCCCTGGTTTCAAAGCGATCACTGCGAAACCGCCAGCGTGCCGCCGGCCGCCCCGCTACCACTCCTAATCCCTAATCCCTCTTCTACCGTCCCATCCAGCCGCCGTCGACCACCAGCACGTGGCCGTCCACGTAGTTGCTCGCATCGCCGGCCAGGAACAACAGGGGACCGACCAGGTCCTCGGGCTGGCCCCAGCGCCCCGCCGGAATGCGGTTTCTGATCTGCGGTTGCGCAGCGGATCGTGAATAATCGCCGCGCACATCTCGGTGTCGAAATACCCCGGTGCGATGGCGTTGACGTGGATGTTCTTGGCAGCCCATTCGTTGGCCAGGGCCTTGGTCAGGCCGGCGACGCCGTGTTTGGCGGCCGTGTACGCGGGCACGGTCCAGGCGCCCTGGAAGGCGGCCAACGAGGCGATGTTGATGATCTTCCCGCCGCCCTGCCGCTCCATCACCTTGGCCGCCTGCTGGCACAGCTCGAACACGCCGGTCAGCATCAGGCTGAGGACGGCGTCCCAGCGGTCCAGGTCGAACTCCATCGCCGGCTGGCGATGCTGGATGCCCGCACAGTTGACGAGGATGTCGAGGCGGCCGAAGTGCTCGACAACCCGGTCGACAACCGTGCTCCGCTGTGCGCGGTCGGCCAGATCGGCCTGGAAGAAGGCCATCTCGCCTTGATGGGCCTCGACGCGGCGGCGCAGTTGTTCGCAGTCGGTCGAGAGATCGACCACGGCCAGCTTGGCGCCGGCCGCCACCAGGCCCTCGCTCATCGCCAGCCCCAGCCCGCTGCGGCCGCCGGTCACCAGCGCCACGCGGCCGGAAATGTCAAACAGGTGGTTTTTCATGGTTCTTCGCGCATCAGTATGCGGCCTCGACTTGGACCGTCCCCTGCAAGTCGTGCAGACGGATCAGTTCCTTGGCGGCGTCGAAATCCGTCCACGGCCGGCCGTTGACCGTGACGCTCTTGATTAGTGCTTGGGTGGGATGACGCAGCCGCAGCAGCACCGCCCGGGGCGGATTGCGCGAGGGCAGCGCGACCGTGGCCCGGATCTTGCCGTTTTGCACGTCGGAGACGATTTCGTACGCGAGCGTTCCGAAGTTCGTGGGGGCATTCTTCACGGTGATCTTCTTGCCCTGCTCCAGCCATGCCCGCGGGGTGGCCGGGGCCAGCCAGAGCGTGTCGCCTTCCTCCGTCACCAGCATGTGGCGGAAGCGCTCCAGGAAGGAAGCTTCCTCGACGGGCTTGTCCATGACGTCGTGGGCGGCCGTGTGCTCGCGGAACGTCCATGCCCCCGGGTTGATGAGCACGGCGTACTGGTTCAGCCAGGTGCGCAAGAAGCAGGCCGGGTCGTCCCAGCGCAGATGCAGATTCGCCGTCCGCTCCGCGTAGGGCTGATAGTACCAGCCGGAGCGGCTGAACCAGTCCTTCTGCGGATCGTAGTCGGGAAAGCGCAGATAGAGCTTGAAGTTTTCCGAGAGCATCCGGTCCTCGAGCACGTCCATGTAACCCTGCATGCGCGGATCGGACCCGGGCAACAGGCGGAAGTCGGCGACGGACTCGGCGCTGGCGATGACGTCGGGGTACAGCCCCGGCGTGTGCAGGCCGCCGAACTCGACCGGCATGAACCTGCTGGCCGGGCCGCGGAGGTAGGGAAACGGCGGCAGGAACGAGTGATACGTCCCGTCCCGCACGCGGATGACCGGCGAAAGCGTCAGCGACTTGTCCACGGCCGCCAGCAGGTCGGTGCGGAAATCCCGGGCCTCCTTGGCGAACCGCCGGCCCGCGTCCGGATCGACCGCGGCGATGACCTCCGCGTGCAGAATCAAGGCGTAGCAGTACGAGGCGTTCGATTGGTACCAGGACCGCCAGCGGCGGCTGTCCCAGATATTGTGCGGCGGCAACAGTCCGTTGGTCCAGAGCCGCCCGTGGCCGGGGATGTCCTTCCAGAAATCCTTTCGCTGCCGGACGATCCAGTCGGCGTTGGCGTTGAGCTTGGGGGCATTCTTCGCCAGCCAGGCGACGTCCCGGGTCAGAAGATAGTGTTCCAACATGCGGATATGGATGAGGCTGATGCCGCCGCCATGGGCGTTGTCCCACTCGATGCCCGAGAAAAACCGTCCCGGACCGCCGGTCCACAATCCGTCCGGCGTGGGCACGGGCTTCTCGACCCGATCGAGCCACATTTCGTAGCCGTCGCGGGCCTCGCGGTGCAGACCGATCAGGTCCAGCACCCGCAGGAAGATGTTCGTTTCGTGGGCCAGGGCTGCGTAGGGCAGGTCGTGGAAAAACCATTTGCCGTGGGCGTCCTTGGTCGCGTCGCGCAGCATGTTGGTGGCGCCGAGCTTCCAGGCGGCGGTGAGAAACGGCTCCGGCAGGTCCACCTGCATGGGCGCCGTCACCTTGGGCTGCGGATAGGGGGGAAAGTCGCCTTTCACTTCCGTGTGGACCGCCCGCATGGCGCCCTGCCAGGTTTGCTCGGGCCGGGCGCGGATCTGTTGCCGCAGCGTCTTGAGTCCCTTGGCCGCCAGTTCTTTGCGAAAGGCCGCGGCAGTCGTCGCGTCGGCGGCCTTGGCCACGAAGAAGCCGTACTCGGGGGCCAGGATCGGCCCGCGCTCCAGGTCGCCCGGCAGGAACGAGAAGCTGCCCGATCGCGTGCGCACGGTGACGATCGTGCGATTGACGTCCTCGATTTTCGCTTGTCCGGGCCAGACGGGCGTGTCGGTGTAGCCGACGTAGAGGATCCGGGCCGTCAGCCCGCGCCGCGCGGTTCCAACCGCACGCGACTCCCAGCCGGCGGCCCCGGTCATGCGCGTGCCCTGGTCGCCGACCAAGGGGGCGACCTTGCCCAGCACGCCGTTATAGATCTCGACGCTGCCGTCGAACGGCAATTGCTCGGTGCCTTCCTGGAAACCCCACTCGACAACCAGGTCTGCGGGCTTCCAGGTCTGCGGGGCCAGGACTGCGACAGTTGGAACATCGAAAGACCCCGCCGCGGCGCCGTCCTTGACGGCGACGACCAGGTTGTCGATCGCCTTGTCATTGGACAGCGCATCGAGCGTGTAGCTGAGCACCCGCCCGTCGGCCGAGACGGCCGGTTTGGCGGCCTCGTGCAGCGTGGCCCCTTCGCCCGCCCGCCGCCACCAACTCGAACTGGAGCCTTCCGGGAACCAGCGCAGGACGATCTGATCCGGCTTGGGGACGGCCTTGGCGCCGGCCGGCCAAGAGAGCACTATCTGTTTGACCGGCCGGGGTTCTTCCCAAAGCAGCCCGCAGAGCACCGCCGCCTTGTTGTGACGGAGCGCGGAGAAGAGGAAGTCGCTCTCCGGCGGATTTGCCGCCGGCCGGTCGTAGCGGTACGGGTACGCGCTGGGAGCAATGTCGGCCGGCTGGCCCACGAGCTTGCCGAGGTCCGCGCCCGGGGCAGCCACGGTCGAGTCTGCACGGGCGGCCGGAATCAGCGTTAAAGCCATCAAGATGCTGAGCGGAAAGGCTCTCATATTGTCTTCCTCGGGTAGGTGGCGGGAAGGGAACTCCAGGTCCGGCAGTATTCTCAGTAAGCAGCCTCCACTTGAATCGTCCCCTGCAAGTCGTGCAGGCGGATCACCTCCTTGGCGGCGTCGAAATCGGTCCACGGCCGGCCGTTGACCGTGACGCCCTTGATCGGTGCGGCCTGGGGATGCCGCAGACGCAGCAGGACTTCTTTCGGTGCGTTGCGAGACGGCATCGTCACCGTGGCGGCGATCTTGCCGTGGTCCACGTCCGAGACGATCTGGTAATCCACGGGGCCGAAGTGTGTCGGCGCGTTCTTGACGCTTATCTTCTTGCCCTGCTCCAGCCATGCCCGCGGCGTGGCCCGCGACAGCCACAGGTCCTGGCCGTCTTCCATGACCAGCAGATTGCGGAAGCGTTCGAGGAAGGCGGCCTCTTCGAAGATCTTGTCCGGCGGGCCGTGGACGGCGTGTTCGTTGAAGACGTAGCCGTCGCTGGGCACGATGTCGATGGCATAGCAGTTCAGAAATGAGCGGAGAAAAACCGGGATGTCGTCGCCGGCCAGGTGCATATTCGCGGTACGTTCCAGCCCGCCTTGATATTGCCAACCGGCATCGAACCACGGCCGATCTCCAACATAGGGGTTCTCCAAGAGCAGGCGATCTTCCAGCACGTCGAGATATCCTTGCACCCGCACGTCGCTGGGCGAGAGCAGTCCGGCTGGGCTCACCAGGGCGGCGGCCGACTGGACCGTGTCCCAATACAGGGGGCCGACGTGCCGCGCCGGAGCCGTCGCGCCGCCAACCCCATGCTCCCGTGCCCAGCCCGCGCACGTAGCAGGCGAAGGGAATCACCGAATGGAAGGTGCCGTCGCGCACCGGGACCACCGGCGAGATCGCGATGGACCGCTCGACGGCGGCGCGCAGGTCTTGGCGATAGGCCTCGGCCTCGGCGGCGAGTTTGCCGCCGCCGTCGGGATCGATCACGCTCAAGGTGGCCGCCAGCCGCGCCAGCGAGGCCCAGTAGTAGGCCTCGGCTTCGTAGAACTGCATCCACAATCCGCCGCTGTCCGGGGTCACCTGGAGCGGCGGTTGCAGGCCCTTGCACCAGAGACGCCGGCCGCCTGGAACCGCGCCCGCGATCACCTGCCGCTGCCGCAGCATCCACTGGGCGCTGGCCTTGATCCGCGGCGCGAATGCCTTGAGCCACGCGGTGTCGCCGGTCATCCAATAGTGCTCGGTCAAGGCCCAGCCGATGGAACCCGGACCGAACGCATGGATGGCATCCATACTGCCGCCGGGCCCCACGGCGTGCGTCAGGCAGCCGCGCCCACCCGTGAACAGCCCGCTGGGACCGGGGCAATCGAGGTCGCCGGGCAGGGACACCCATTGGTCGAATCCGTCTTCGGCAGCCTTGGGCGAGCCCATCAGGTCGAGCACCCGCAGGATCATGTAGGTCTCGGCGCCCAAGATGGTGTAGGGATAATCGCTGAACCACAGCCGGCCGTTCTTCGGGTTCTTTCCGCAATGCCGAACGAGGTGCCACGCCCCCAGGTTCCATTGGGCCGTCAATCGCTGGCAAGGGACTTGCACCTTCATGGACGGTTCCGATCCGGCGGGCGGCTTGGGATGGGGCGGCAGCTTATTGCCGCGCATCGCCGTGACGGCGCCTCGCCACGTCTGTTCTGCATGGACGCGGGTTCGCTCGCGGATGGTGCTCAGTTTCCGGGCCTGGAGTTCCTTGATGAACTCCGCCGCGCTGGCGGCCTGCGAGGCCAACGCAATAGGCGGCTGAGAGGGGAGAAGGGGGGCGGGCGGCGACGGCTTGTAGAAGTACCAAACGCCGGCCTGGCCCCGGGCGTCGGCGTGAGGATTGCCGGCGTGCAACGTGCCCACAACGTCGTCTCTCAGGTTCCATATCCTGCCACGCCCGCCCACCTCGGAGATGACCAGGTCGATGAGCGTCGAATCGCACTGATGGCTCCCCTTGCGGCCGACGATCAAGGAGATCATGTCGCCGGGTTCGACCGTGACCGCATCGAGTTCCTTGGCCTCGGCCGCGGAGGGTATCTTCCGCAGGCCCCACCCTTCCGTCACGCCGTATGCCAGCGTCTTCGGTTCCGCTTTGCTCACGTGCAATATCCGCCACTGGATGCCGTTGCCGCCGTGCTGAGCGTGCTCGACGCGGGCCCTGACGGCCACGGTCCCTTTGACCTGGCTGCGCCAACCGACGGCAACGTCATCTTGACCGCCCGGGTGCATGGCCAGGGTTCGCGCCGGAATGGTGATGCCCGACACGGAAACCTCCGTGGCGTTTGGGTTGCCGCCGAACCAGGGCGTGTCGTTGCTCCCCCAACCCAGCAGCTTCGTGCTGCCGGCAATGGAGTCCATTTTCTCCGCCAGGAGGTTTCGCGGCGTGCGCGGCTCGGGCGGCGGCTGGAACACGGTTGGAGTCAGTCCGCCGGTGCGGCGCACGAAGAACCCATATTCAGGCGCCAGGATCGGTCCGTTGTCCAGGTCCGCGGCAAGGAAGGAGAAGTTGCCCGCCTTCGTCCACAAGGTCACGATGGTTCGTGCCACGTCGTCGGGCTGGCTCGTGAACGGTTGGACCTTCCGCCATTTCGACGTGCCCATGTACAGCAGGCTGAGTTTCACGCCGCGACGGGCGGAACCTTCGCCCAGAGAACGCCAGGAACTCGAGTCGACCGCCGTGGTGCTGCCGTCGCCGCCCAACGGGCGCAAGCCGGCCACGACGCCGTCATAGGTTTCGATCCGCCCGCTGTAGTCCTTGCCGGCCGTGGCCCGATCGAAGCCCCACTCGATCTCGATGTCCATCTTTTTCCAGGTTTCCGCCGCCAGCGCCCGCACCGCGGGGACATCGTAGTCCGCGGCGGTCTTGGCGCCGCTGACGCTGATGACGACGCCGCAGGTTGGCGTTGCCAGGTCATAAACGTAGGTCGCCCCGTCGGATGATATGGCCGGCTTGAGGGACTTCCTGGCCGCGACGAGGTTGTTCCACCAGGAACTGGCCGTTCCTCGGTTGTCCAGCGTCGCAATGACCACCTCCTCGGGCGCCGGCCGGCGTTTGGCACTGGCGCCCCAGGTCAACTCCAAGCGTTGCACTGGGCGGATCTCCTCCCAGAGCAATCCGCACAACGCCTGCTTGATCGCCGGCGCGCCCAGGTCCACGGGTTTGTTGAGCGGTTGGTTGGCATACCGCATCAGCGCCAGCCAGCTTTCCGGCGCGTTCTCCTCGGCCTTGCGGTCGGCGCGGTACTGATAGGCGCTGGACGCGATATCAGCGGGCTGGCCCACGAGCTTGTCGAGGTCCGCGCCCGGCGCGGCCGCAGGCGAGTCTGCACAGGCGGCGAGAATGAGCATTACGGCCATCAAGATGTAAAACGAAGAAGCTCTCATGGTGTCCTCCATAGGCGGCAGCGGGGCAGTGGAATGGGTTTTCAGACGTGTCCACAAATTGGTCCCCTCTCCCCTTGGGAGAGGGTTAGGGTGAGGGCTTGTTTGTCCGTTTCTTGCAGGCCCTCACCCCCTGCCCCTCTCCCAAAGGGAGAGGGGGGGAATCTTGCAAGAGCCCGGTTCTCATCAGGTCTCCTGACAATACAACTCCAAGTTGCTCTCGGCCACGATGCAGGGCGGGATGCGAATCAGCGGCGGCGGGACGCGGCCGTCCAGCAGGTGCCGGGCCAACACCTCGACGACCGTGGCGCCCTGCTTGGGCATGTTCTGGAAGAAGGTGAATTGCACCACTTTCTTCCGCAGATAGTCGCCGATCTCGGGGAACGTCCCGGTGGCCACCACGGCCACCTTTCCCCCCAGTCCGCTCTCCCACAGGCAGCGGCAGACCTCGGCGCCGTTGTCGGTGCCGATGTACAGGCCGCCCAAGTCGGGGTGCTCGGCCAGGAGGCGGCGGGTCAGGGGATACGTCAGCGCCGGGTCGTCTTGCGATTGATAGACGCCGGCCAGCGGCAAGCCCAGTTCCGCCGCCTCGGCTTCAAAGCCGCCGACCTTTTCCGCGTGGTCCGCCAGCTCCAGGCTGCCGACGATCGCCGCCAGCGGACGGCCCGGGGCGATCTTCCCGAGCAGTTCGGCCGCCAGCCGGCCGCAGCGCGCCGAGTCGTTGGTCACACAGGTGAGCCGCACAGCGGCGGTGATGTCATTGCCCAACAGGGCCAGCGGGATTTTGCTCTGGGCGATGCGCTCCCAGGCGGCCCCGGGCGGATCGACCGGACCGGGACAGAGCACCAGGGCGTCCACCTTCTCCTCGAGCAGTTGGAAAATCGCCCGCTGGTAGGCCGCCGCGCTGCGGGGGCTGGCCACCGGGCGAAAATCGGCGCGCACGTGGTGGTCCTCCATGGCTTCGACGCCCTGCCGCACAGCGGCCAGCAGCGGACCGTAGTAGCTGGGCCAGTAGCCGCGCGGATAAATCACGCCCAAGGTGATCGGCCGCCGCACGAGGGTCTGGGCGATGCGGTTGGGGCGATAGCCGAGCCGCCGGGCGGCCTCCTGGACGGCCTGCCGGGTCTCGGGCCGCAGGGCCCCCTTGTTGCCCAGGGCCTTGTTCACGGTGCAGATCGAGACGCCGCAATACTGCGCCACGTCGTGGAGCGTAACGCGTCGGCCGGGTCGGGGCGGGGTGGGGGTGGGCGTGCGGTGCATGGCGGGCGGGAAGGTAAACGTTTAACTCAAGCCGTTATACTACGCCGGAGCTGCCCCTGTCAAGCACCTGGGAGAAAGAAATTGCCCCCGCTCCCGGCACAACACTGCTGGACAAACCTGTAGGGTGGGTCGAGCGCAGCGAGCCCCACCACCAGTTTTCCGCGGGTTTTGGTGGGGCTCGCTGCGCTCGACCCACCCTACACATGTCCGACCATCCGCAACAGAAACTACGAACCCCGCCGCACCACGGTAAAGCCCTCGCCGGGCCGCAGCAACAGGGCCTCGACCTCCGGGCAGAAGTACTTGCAGGCGTGTACGAATCCGCCCGGGTCGCCGCCCCCCTGCTCGGCAAACGTCCAGTAATGACAAGGGATGGCGTAGCGCGGCTTGGCCTGCTCGACCAGCCGGGCGGCATCGACGTGGTTCATGTTGCCGAACACCCCGTTGATGCAAGGCAAGAGCACGTCGGGCGCCAGGTCGATCAGGGGCTGGAACAGGCCCGGCCGCAAGGACGAATCGCCGGTGAGCATCACCCGCACGCCGCCGAAATCCAGCACCATGGCCAGCGCCGAAGGCGAATAGTCGCCATGATCGGCCGGGACCGCGTGCACCACCACGTCGCCCAGGTCCGCGACGCGCTTGGCTTCCAAGAGGATGCGGCGCTCCGGCGGGACCCCGGCCTGGGCCAGGCCCTCGCTGCATCCGGCGGGCGCGGCAAAGCGGCACTGCGGATTGTTCCGCGCGATCGCCGGCAGGGCGTCGGGATCGAGGTGATCGGTGTGCTCGTGGGTCAGGATCACCAGGCTCGCGAGGACATCCTCGGCGGCGATCGGCGCCAGGGAGAGCCGCTTGAAGCCGTGCAATCGCTCCACGGCGTCGGACAGGTAGGGATCGGCATAGACGATGGTGCCCTGGGGCCTCTTGAAGGCGAAGCCCGCCTGTCCCAGCCACCACAGCCGGACGGCCCCCGGGGGCACTTCGGACGCCAGGATTTCCTTGCCGAGCGGAATCATCACGATACCTCCACTGGGAATTAAAGGCCCTTATTGCGTCCACTCGATGGGACAGGTTGCCGCGGCCCCGCCGTCCACCGGCAGGACCAGTCCCGTAATCATCGCCGAAGCTTCGCTGGCCAGGAAGACCAGCGGGCCAACCAGGTCGCCGGGCTGTCCGATCCGCTTCATGGGCAGCTTCGCATAGACTTGCTCCATGAAGTGCTCGTTGGCGAAGATGCTGGTGGCATTCATGTCGGTCTGGAACCAGCAGGGGGCGACGGCGTTGACGCGGATGCCGCGGCCGCCCCACTCGCAGGCCAGGTCGCGGGTCAGGGCGGCAATGGCGCCCTTGGTCGAGCAATAGGCGGCGTTGCCGCGGCCCATGCCCAGCAGCCCGCCGCCCAGGGCCGACATGTTGATGACGTTGCCGCTCTGCTGGGCGAGCATGATCCGGCCCACCGCCTGGCACATCCAAAAGGTGCCGAGGTAGTTCACGTCCGTGAGCTGGCGGACGCGCTCGGGGGGAATTTCGCCGGTGGGGATGCGGGCGGTGATGCCGGCGATGTTGACCAGGATGTCCAGGCGGCCGAAATCCCGGTGAATCTGCCCGACGACGCGCTCGACGGCGGCCTGATCGGCCACGTCGCAGCCGTAGGCGACGGCCCGGCGGCCCAGGGCCGCGATCTCGGCGACGGTCGCGTCGCAGCGCTGGGCGTCGAGGTCGACCCCGGCCACGTCGGCCCCGTAGCCGGCCAGTCCCACGGCCGCCGCCCGGCCCAGTCCCCGCGCCGCTCCCGTGACGACGGCGATCTTACCGGTCAAATCGAAAAGGTCCTTGCTCATTTTCTCACCTTCCGGGGGCCGCGGTGCAAAAAGACCGGTTCATCGTGCCAGCGGCATCCTACCACATTGCGCCCGGCGAGAAAATGACCCCGGGGGAGCCGCCCATACAAGGCGTGCGCAGAGACGCAGGAAGGTGTTTAAGAGGGCAGGCGGTAGGGTGGGACGAGCGGAGCGATGTCCCACCATTTTCCGCGCCGGTTATGGTGGGACTTCGTCCCACCCTACATCATTCTCTGCGTCTCCGCGCCTCTGCGCGAGCCTTGCCTGTGGCGCGATCCGTGGACGGTTACGGTTTTTGGGCCGCCGCGTCGCCGCTCGGCTTGGGCGCGGGCGGCTTGGTCACTTTCGTCGAGCGGAGGTGCATCTCAAACTGGTAAGCCGTCACGATCACCATGTCGCCCACTTTGAGTTGCGGCATGTCCTTGACGCCCCTGACGGCCACGTACTTGTCCTTCCAGACGGCGGTCAGGGCCTTCGCCTTCAGCTTGGTCTTGTTGCTGCTGGAGAGGCTGAGCACTTTGACCACTTTGATGGAAAACCAGCCATTGCTTACGGGCTTGGCCACCTGGCCCGACAGTTTGCCGTTGAACCCGACCGCCTCCGGCGGCATGGACACCTCGATTTTGTCTTCGCCCAGCGCCTGGCCGAGTCCCAGGATCCCCGCCTGGCGCGAACCGCCGAAATTCAGGCTTACCCCGAACGTAAGCACGGCCACCGCGAGTAGGATGAGGGCGTTGCGCATAGCCGATTCTCCTTCTGCACTTGTCCGTTTTGGTTTCAAGCTCTGCCAATGAATATAGTACGGCACGTTGCTCCGTTGTCCAGCGACGATTGGGGAGCCCCGGGGCTCAATCTTACCCCCGTGACTCCGGCGTGGTATAGTGGGGCGGGATGTGGAAAAGCACAAGAAAGGACAGGAGTTATGAAGCATACTGCCTTGACCCTGACGGCGGCCGCCATCCTGTCGCTGATGGCAAACACCGCCATCGCGGCCGAACCGGCCGGGACGGCGACCCGCCCGGCAGCCGCTGAGACCTGCTATCTGTTTTCCTATTTCATCGACAACGGCGAAGACGGGCTGCACCTGGCGCGCAGCAGCAACGGCTACAAGTGGGAAACGCTCGGCGGCGGCAAGCCGTTTTTGGTCCCGAAGGTCGGCAAAGCCAAGCTGATGCGAGATCCCTTTCTGCTGCGCGCGCCCGACGGCGCCTTCCAGATGGTGTGGTCCGACAGTTGGAGCAGCCAGACCATCGGACACGCTTCCTCCAAGGACCTGCTTCACTGGTCGGAGCAGCAGGCCATCGGCGTGATGACCCACGAGCCGCAGGCGATGAACTGCTGGGCGCCGGAAGTGGTCTATGACGAGAACAAGAGGCAGTACGTGATCTTCTGGTCCACCACCATCCCCGGCCGCTTCCCCAAGACCGACGGCACGGGCGACGGCCCGTACAATCACCGCATCTACTCGACCACGACCAAGGACTTCAAGACGTTTACGCCCTCGCGGCTCCTCTTCGACGGCGGCTTCAACGTCATCGACGCCACGATGCTGCACGCCGAGGGGAAGTATTACCTGATCGTCAAGGACGAGACCCGGCGGCCGGTGAAGAAGAACCTGCGGATGGCCGTCGGCAATAGCCCTGAGGGGCCCTTCGGCGATGTCTCCGGGCCGTTCACGCCGAGTTGGGTGGAAGGCCCGACGGCCATCCGCATCGGTGACGAGTACCTCGTGTACTTCGACTGTTACACCAAGGGCATTTACGGCGCGGTCCGCTCGCGGAACCTCAAGGATTGGGAAGACGTCACTTCCCGGCTCAGCTTTCCCAAGGGGGCGCACCATGGCACCGTGCTGCAAGTGCCCACGTCGGTCGTCGACAAACTCTCCGGGGACCGCTGAAGGCCCGTCGCGCGCGACCGTTCCCCCTGGACGGGTGACGCCCGAATAGGCGACTAGACAAGGCCGGGACGGCCGTTCTACAGTGACGGTTGGTATCAGCCACTCGTCAGACTCTGAGGCACAAGATGAAACCGACTCGTAATCCAAGACATAGCTTGCAGCGGATGAATTTCGGCCTGTGTTGCGGCATCCTGCTGGGATGCACCGTGCTGGCCGCCGGCCCAGCCTGGGCGGACGTGGTTACGGCTACCGGCAATCCCGTCACCGACCAGTGGGCGTTGCAAGGCGATTCCTTGGCGCCGGGGACCTTCATCCGGGAAACCGCCTCTTGGGATTTCGACGTGTATAGCGCGGCGTTCACCTTGACGGCCGGCAATCCGTTGGCGAACGGAACGACCTGGTGCGTGGGCGACCAGATTCTCGGCATGGGCGGGGTGATGAACGGCGCCCAGCCGGTCCTGCCGCGATTGGTCGCCAAATTCGGCACCACCGCGGCCACGTTCGCCCCCTCCTCGACCCCCGCGCCCAATCTCCCGCCTTCCGTCTACAACGACAACGGCACGGTGTACGGCAACGGCGTCGGCTCGCTTTCGGGCGCCGGCAACGGCGGCTTCATGGTGACTTACGGCTGCCAGAGCGATTATCCAAGCTACGCCCTGGACCCGGCCGGCCAGAACGGCGCCATCATCACGCCGGCCGCCGGCAACCTATACTACCTTGCCGGCGGCGTCCAAGAGGAATTGACGAGCGGCGATTTCGGTCGCGTGATCGCCGACTTCGAGACCAACGGTTCCGGCCAGTTGGTCACGCAGAATAATCAGTACGGCGCTCCCAGCAGCATGCCCGTCTTGCAGACGTTCGAGGTGTTTCTGGACCTCAGCGACCTCAGCCGTGCCGGTTACACGCAAATGCCGTCCATTGACGGCACGGGCGACATGGCGCTGCAATTCAAGACCGATTCGTACACGGACGGCTTTGTCAGTGCGTTCGCCAGCCCCGCCGTTGTTCCCGAACCCTCGACCGTTGCGCTCTTGGGCTCGGCACTGCTGGGACTTGGGCTAGTCTATCTGCGGCGGCGCCGGTCGAAGCCTTGACGGCCGGCCAACACCACGGCAATGCCATCCAGCCCGCTCCGCGCCCATCGTCGGCCGCCGTCGATCAGTGTTGACGGACCGTGCCGCCGGCCGGTGCGCCGATGGGCTCTGGCAACCGCTCGGCGGCCCCGAGGCGGCTCAGAGCAGATACCGGACGCGCAAAGGGCAGTTGCGAAAGATCGCTGTACTTCCGCAAGAGGTGGTAGGCGATCAGAAGCTGCGTCAGCGCCAGCGGCGAGCTGTGCCGCACCTGGCGGCCGTCCTGGTAGCGGCCGAATTGATCGTCGCGGACCGGCCGCAGGTCGGGCAAGTGCTGCCACATCGCGTCTTCCAGCTCGGCCGCGTGTTGGGCGGCCACGTCGCCGTCGATCTCCAGATAATCGACCGGCCGCCCGTCCTCGCGAGTGAGCTGGAGGCGAACGCCGGAAGCGTGGTGCGCGTGGCCGTTGAGCAGGACGTTGACGCTGGGATCGAGATAACTCAGGTCGGGGTGCGGAATCGTCGGCCGCAGCACGAGCCGCACGTTCAGGTGCGGACCGGCCGCTTCCGGCGAAAGACCCGCGGGCGGATAGAACCGCACGACGAGGTCGGCGAAGTCGCGCTGCGGGCGGATGAAGTCGCGCGAGTCGGGCTCGCGGCGCTCCAATTCCGCCAGCACCTCTTCGGCGGTATAGCCGCGCCGGGTCGTATCGCGGCTGAGTTTCCAAAGTTTCCGCATGTTTTCCGGCGGGTCCAGGTACACCTTGACGTCGTAGAACTGCCGCAGCGTCGGCGTGGAAAAACCCAGCAAGCCCTCGACGATGACGAACTGCCGCGGCTGGACGTACTGCGGCCGAACCAGCGTGCCGCTGGCGTGCTCGTAGACCGGCTTGAGGATGGGCTGACCGTAATGCAAGCGCTCCAGGTGCTGTTCCAGCACGTCGATGTAATTGCACTCCGGGCGCAACGGCGTGATGCCGCGCTCCGCGCGCTCGCGGCGATCGTACTTGTGATAGTCGTCGGTGCAGACGTGCGTCACGGAGTCGGCGCCGAGGATATTCATCAGTCCTTGGGTGATCGTCGTCTTGCCGGCGGCGCTGTCGCCCGCGATGCCCAGGAGGATGGGGCGTCGTGTGGTCATGGGAGTACCTCCGCCCGAACCTGTTCAACCCCTGTTCAACTTCCGGGTTTAGTGTGCCACTCAAACAGGACTTTATGATTTTGCGGGTGCCACTGCTGGCTTGTCCAGCAGTGCCGAACTATTGCCGGGGGAACACTGCTGGACAAGCCAGCAGTGGCACCCATATCGCCAAGTTCACCCGGAACGCAATCCTCCAATTCTGAACCACTACACAGGCGCGTCTCAAGCCGACACGCTGAACTTGACGTCGCCCCACAGTTCCATGGCCTCGCGCAGCTCGGGGCAAGTTCGCGCCGCCTCTTCGAGCGTCTTGCCGGCGGCGACCGCCTCGGTGGCGACGCGGTTGGCGCGGCGCCGGCGCGGCTGCCCTTGGGATGGCCGTGCGTGCCGCCGCCGAAGAGCCAAAAGGCGTCGTTGCCGTAAATGGCGTACAGGTCCGGGATGTTCAGCACGTGAATGCCGCCGGAAGCCACCGGCCAGACGCTCTTCAGTCCGGCGAAGTCCTGTTCGAAGTACAGGCCGCGCGGCGGGGACGCCGCAATGCGGCGCTCGCGGAGCAGGTCGACGATGCCCAGGGTCTCTTCGCGCGAGCCTTCGAGTTTGCCGACGACGGTGCCGGTGTGCAGGTGATCGCCGCCCACCAGTCGCAGCCACTTGGCCACAACGCGCATGTGGACGCCGTGGTCCTTCTGGCGCGTGAAGACGGCGTGCATGGCGCGGTGGCAGTGGACGATGAGCCCCAGCTCGCCGGCGCGCTTGAAGACATCGGCGGAAGCGGCGAAGCCGGCGGTGAGGAAATCATACATGATATAGCGGCTGCCTTGGGCGGCGATGTACTCCAGCCGCCGCAGGGCCTCTTCCGTGGAGGCGGCGGTGACGTTGAAGAAATGGCCCTTGGCTTCGCCCGTTTCGGCCTCCGCCTTGTTCACGGCGTCGATGCCGTAGCGGAAGCGGTCGCGCCAGCGGTTGAACGGCTGGCTGTTCATGTTCTCATCGTCCTTGGTGGTATCCAGGCCGCCGGCCAGGCATTCGTAGATGATCGTGGCATAATCCTTGGCGCTCAGGCCGAGCTTGGGCTTCACCGTGCCGCCCAGCAGGGGGCGGCCCCACTTGTTCAGCCGGCGCGCTCGTCGTAGATGCCGACGTTCGGACCGGGAAAGGTCTTCACCAGGGCGACCGGGATGCGCATGTCTTCCAGCCGCAGCGCGCTGACGGCCTTGAAGCCGAAGACGTTGCCCACGATGGACGACATGATGTTGACGACGCTGTTTTCCTCGAACAGGTCCATCGGGTAGGCGATGTAGGCGATATCGTCTTCGACGCGGTAGACTTTGGCCTTGAAGTAGTCGAGGTCGGTCAATTGGTTCGACCAGACTTCGGTCCAGGTGCCGGTGGAGGATTCGGCGGCCACGGCGGCGGAGGCCTCGATCATGTCGGCGCCGGCGGCGGGCCGGATGCGGAAGGCGCACAGCAGATCGGTGTCGGTGGGGACATAGTTGGGGACGTAATAGCCCACGGCATAGGGTCGCACGCCGGCCAGAAACTTGCCGCGACTGCGCGGGGGGCCTTCGTGGCCACGATCGGAGCGTCAACGGAATTGATCATATCTCACCTCGACTTTGAGCGAATTCGGGGACGGCTCCCCGGCGCGAACACGCCGGCCCGGGAGCAGGCGAAGCATCCACCAATCCGCTAATTATTCGCAGCGGGGACGCCGGCGAGTAGCATTGCACGCCGGTTTTTTGTGCGTGTGCGTCATATCCGCAGAAGATCGGCCTGCGCCGGGCCGGCGACTCGGAGTGGACACATTGGTGCCGGTAAAATCCGGAAATCGCAGCCGTTTAGCTCGGCCGGCAGAAGAGCCCGGGGGCTGATCGTCAAGCGCGTTGCGGCCTGTATGTTGCAGCGGCACAACAGAATGGGCGTTCCGGGACTCGCCCGTAAGAGCGGCCGGCGCGCAGTCCCCCCCGGGCGCCGTGGTTCAATATCTGGCATCGGGATCGGCGACGACTGGCGGCGGGACCACGTTATCCCCGGGCTAACGCCCGGGGCTCGTGCAACGCCCGGGGCTCAGGCGGAGGCGGCCTTCGTCTTGGCCTTTTCGGCCATCTCGCGCTCGGCGATCAGGTCTTCCAGCCGCTCCTTCTCGCGGAGCAATTCTTCCAGCGACTTGGCGGACTGGTCCTTCGCCTGGAACCCCGGGAAGGGAAGGTTGATCGACTGGCGGCGCAACCATTCGTCGACCTGGGCCTGGTTATTCTTGTAGATGTACAAGCCCAGCGAGGCAATGCCGACGCCCACGATGAAGCCGGTCATATGATCTGAACTGATGGCCATGAGTGTTTTGCTCCTTTGGAACTGCTGCGAAAAGTTAGTAAAACCGTATGGGGATTCCCTGCGGCATCCGCCCGAATCCCTCCAGCACTTCGCCGTGGACCTTCGACACGTCGCGGAGGTCCTCCAACAAGGTGCGGAAGGGGTGGGCTCCGCCGCCGGTGATAGCGTATTTCAGGAGCCCCTGGAGCGCGCCAGGACTGCGCACGCGCTCGGGGGCATCCACGTCGGGGCCGATCACCACTTCGTAGTGCGAGCGGCCGTTTCCACGCCCCCGCACTTCCACGGGCCGGACTTGCACGCCGCTCGGCGGCCGTGGCGACCAGGTGCCGGCCGAAGGAGGCCAGCCAGGTGACCACCGAGGCCGTGAGGACGTTGCCGCCGGCCAACGCGGTGACGAGGTACGCCAGCGAGAGGACTTCCGGATCGAACGGCCGCGCTCGCGAAGCTCCTTGCAGGCGTGGTCCACCACGGCCCAGGCCGTGCCCAGCCCGGCCAGCCAGTCCCAGGGCGTCGGCGATCCGCCGCCGGCTTTCAGTCCGCGCATCGCCAGCGCCAGGGCCAGGGCCGCGGCAGAAATCGCGGCGCTGCCGCCCAGCGCGGGCCGCTCCTCGGGTTCGGCCAGGAGCCGGACGGGCGTGGACCCGCAATCCAGCGACAGGTGAAAGGCGATGCGGAGGACGATTTCCTCCCGGCTGATCTCGTGAGGGTTGAAACGGGCCAGGATGGACCGCGTGACGGGAGAAAAACTGATCGACTCCATCCCCGGATGCTCGCGGACCCCGGCAAGCATCCGCGGCACGTCGGCGGGGACAACCGACAGCCGCGCGCGGACCCGGCCGGGAAGGGAATGGACCACGGTGACCACCGGTTTCTGGGCTGCCATCAGCGGGCCCTCCCCTGCACGTCATGGAACAACAGCCGGGACGAATTGAGCACCACGGCCACGGTGCAGCTATTGTGGAGCACCGCGCCCCAGAACACCGGCAGCACGCCGATCGAGGCCAGCACGATTCCCAGCGTGTTCACGCCCACGGCGGCGGCAAAATTCTGGCGGATGGTCTGCATCGTCCGGTTGGCCAGGTGAATGACCGCCGGGATCATCAAGGGATCGTCGCCGGTGACGGTAATGTCGGCCGCCTCCATGGCGATATCGGTCCGCGCTGCCCCCATGGCGATTCCCACGTCGGCGTAGGCCAGGGCCGGGGCATCGTTGATGCCGTCGCCGACCATCACCACGTGCGTGCCCTTGGATTGCAGCTTCAAGACGGTTTCCGCCTTGTCGTCGGGCATGGCCTCCGCCTTGTAGCGGTCCACGGTCATGCGGTCGGCGATGATCTCGGCGTGTTGCTCGACGTCGCCGGTCAAGAGCACGATGTCGTCGATGCCCGTGTAGCGGAGCCGATTGATGGCCTTCTTCATGTTCTCCCGCAAGGCGTCCTGGATGCCCAGCACGCCCAGCAGTTCGCCGTCCTCGGCGACGTAGACGATGTTCTCGCCGGCGCGGACCAGGCGATTGACGGCCTCCGTCGCCCCGTCCAGTCGACGGCGTTCTCCTGCATGAAGCGCCGGCTTCCCACGCGGATGATGCGGCCTTTGACCTTGGTCTGGACGCCGCGGGCCGTGTACACCTGGGTGTCCTGATGGGCGCGGAATCGGCCAGCCGTTGCGGCGCACCTTGTCGACGACGGCCGCCGCCATGGGGTGCGTGCTGCTCTCCTCGGCGGCGCCGGCATATTGCAGCACCGCCTGGGCGGGGACGTCCGCCTTCAGGGGAATGACGCTGGTCACTTCCGGGCGTCCCACGGTCATGGTGCCGGTCTTGTCGAAGATCAAGGTGTCGGCCTCGGCCAGCAGCTCCAGGTAATTGCTCCCCTTGATGAGGATGCCGTTCCGGGCCGCCGTGCAGATGGCCGCCGACAGGGCCGTGGCCGTGGAGAGCCGCACGCCGCACGAGTAGTCGATGATGAGCATGCCCAGCGCGCGGCTGCTGCGGCGCGTCACCAGGTAGACGATCAGGGCCAGCAGGAAATTGACGGGAATGAACTGGGCGGAGAAGCGGTCGGCGATGGTCTGTACGTTCGCCTTGCGGTGCGTGGCCTCCTCGACCATGTGGACGATGCGGGCCACGGCGGTCTGGTCGCCCACCTTGACCGCCCGAATCACCAGCCGGCCGCTCTTGACCACGGTCCCGGCGAACACCTGGTCGCGGCCGGCCTTGCGCAGGGGCATGTACTCGCCGGTAATCGAGGCCTGGTCGACCGCCGCCTCGCCCGATTCGACTACGCCGTCGACGCTGATCTTCTCGCCGGTGTGGACCATGATCCGATCGCCGGCGCAGCAGTTCGTCGAGGTCCACGCGCTCTTCGGCGCCGTCGTCCTGCAACCGCCAGACGGTCTCTTCGCCGACGGAAAGCATGTTGCGGATGGCGCGGCGGGTGCGGCGCATCGTATAGGCGGTAAGCAGTTCGGCGATGTCGGCCAGCCAAATGATCGTCAGCGCCGAGAGCCCCCGGCCGCTGGCGATGCTGGCCAGAATGGCGGTGGCGCTGAGGGTATCGGCGTTGGGGCGAAAGGTGGTCGTCAGCGAGCTCAGGCCGCTGCGGAAAATGGGGATGGCCAGCGAGGCGGCCGTCAGCGAGGGCACGGTAAGGAAGCGGCCGGAGAGCGTGGCCGGCCCGTTGCCCGCGGGCTTGCGGAAAAAGTAGAAAACCAACGTCGCCGTCGTGACTCCGATGCGGGTGAGCATGTCGGAGAGCGAGCCCTCTTGCAGCCGCCGCTCGTTCACGGTGGGGCGGTTAAGCTCGGCCCGTTCCGCCTTATAGGCGGTCAAGGAATACGAGCCGATCACCAATTCCGTCAGTTCCAGGAGGTCCTCCGCCGACATCTGGGTGTGGTCGTAGTGGAGCAGGACGTTCTGGGTGGGGATATTGACCCGCGCCTGGCGAATCGGGGCCAGGTCCTGCAATCGCTGGCGGATTTCGCCGGCGTAGGCGACGAGATAGCGCAGCGCGCGGCAGCGAATCCGCACCCTTCCGGGAAGGGCGTGGACGATTTCGCAGTGCAGAAGCGGTTGCCGTTTGCGCCACAACATGATCGACCGTCCTTACAGGCAGCTACGACTGCCGGCCGCCCAGCAGCGAGGCCAGGCCCCACCAGACCAGCGTGAGCCCCGCGGGAAACGCCCGCATCCCTTGCACCAACACTCTTTGCATGCCGATGGCGGCCAGCAGGATGAGTCCGGCCGACCAGAGATCGATCAGCCCGCCGCTCCGGTCGTACACCGCCCGATTGGCGCGGCCCAGGGTTTCCTGCAACTGCCGGGTGACGAGCGGCTGGGGCGGTCGTTTCAGCTCGGCCTCCAGGTTCATCAGGCGCACGACGGCGGCGAAGAGCAATTCGGGCCGCACTTCGTCTTCCCGGTAGACGATGAGCACGCTGCCGGTGGCGGGGTTCAGCTTGACGGACTGGACGCCCGGCATGGCCGGCAGTTTTTTCCGCACCGTGGCGGCGCCCTCGGCGTTTTCCGCCAGGGAAGGCACGCGAAACCGCACCCGTCCCGGCATCCAATGGGCGGTCTGGACCGGGCCGGTGCGGAGCATGGGCAGGAGCGTGCGGCGGCGAAACTTATTCTTGCCCAACAGTCCGGCAATCAGGAATCCAGTAAGGATGTGCATACGGTCTCCGACGGGTCGTGACAGGTTTCAGCGCCGGCGCCTGGCGGGGAAGTTCGCGGCCCAAACTTCCTGATTTTGCCGCCCGAATTATACGCGGATTTGCGCCGGCGTCGACCATCCGCACCAGCGGAGCCTGCTCCGCGGTCTTGCGCCAACGGCCACCAGCCGCTTTCCGAAGGCGTGATTTCCTGGCATAATTCGAGACTTGCCGTTTGCCGGCACGGCCATAATACCATACCAAGTGATAAAATGGGATGGCCCGGCGGGAACAGGCCGCCTGGGATCGCGTTACCACCAGTGGGGGATGTAGATGGAGAGCGTCACGGTAGAGAACTATCTGAAGGCGATCTACCAACTGTCCGACGCCTCGGGCGGCGCCCCCACCGGCGAGCTGGCGCGGCGGCTGAAGATCACGCCCGGCAGCGTGACGTTGATGCTGCAGCGGCTCGACGAAGCGGGGCTGGTGAAGTATGCGGCGCATCAGGGCGTTCGCCTCACTAAGAAGGGCCAGCGGGTGGCGATTCGCGTCGTGCGCAATCACCGCCTGCTGGAGCTTTACCTCACCAATACCCTAGGGCTCCCTTGGGACGAGGTGCATGAGGAGGCCGAAAACCTGGAGCACGCCGTTTCCGACCGCTTGGTGGCCCGCATCGACGAATACCTGGGGCATCCCGACCGCGACCCCCACGGCGACCCGATTCCCGATAGCGACGGCAAGATGCGGACCAGGGAAGGGACTCCGTTGGCGGAGTGCGCCGCGCAGACGCCGTTTGTGCTGTTGCGGGTGCCGGATCGGTCGCCCGATTTTCTTCGCTATCTTCGCGACGGCGGTTTGGTCGTGGCCGCCAAGGGGACGGTGCTGGAGAACCAGCCCTCGGCAGGCATCGTGACGGTTGAGGTCGGGGGCCGTCCCATCAGCTTGAGCCGGGAAATGGCCGCCAGCATCCTGGTGCGGCCGTTGTAGCCATCTTCTTCTGTATTCTGCCAACTCCCCATTTGAGGGGCTTGCCACTTTTGGCTTATGTCCTATACTTGCGGGTGGCTTTATGCAGCCAAATATCTCAATTTGGCTAGCCAAAATTTAGCTTCAGGTGGCCAGGCGGGGTTGATCGTGAGCAGGTCCAGGGGCGGCAAAAAGGCGCGGCCGGCGAAAGCGCTTCCGCAAGACGATGCCTTTTCGTCGGCCGAGGCCGCCGATACCGACGGCGGCGGCGTCGCCGTGGCGTCGCCGGCCGGCAACGTCTCGCTGGAAGGAGTGCACGGCAGCGTGGCCCTGCCCGGCCATCAGGCCGGCTTCTGGCGGCAGTGGTGGGCCTTCTCGGGACCGGCGATCCTCGTCAGCGTCGGCTATATGGACCCGGGCAACTGGGGGACCGACCTGCAAGGCGGCGCCCTCTACAAGTACGGGCTGTTGTGGGTCGTCGGCATGGCCAGCCTGATGGCCATCTTCATGCAGGTGATTGCCGCCCGCCTGGGCGTGGCCACCGGCAAGGACCTTGCCCAGTGCTGCCGCGACTGGTTTCCGCGCTGGACCCGCTGGCCCAACTGGCTGATGGGCGAGGTCGCCATCGGCGCCTGCGACCTGGCCGAGGTGCTGGGCAGCGCAGTGGCGCTGAACCTGATGTTCCACATCCCCATGCTGTGGGCAGTCATTATCACGGGGTTGGACGTGTTGTTGCTCTTGGGCTTGCAGCGGTTCGGCATGCGCATGATCGAAGCCGTGGTGCTGCTGTTGGTAGCTACCATCTCGGTGTGTTACTTCATCGAAATTTTCATCCTTCCGCAAACGCAACCGAACTTTTCCGAAATGGGGCTGGCGCTGGTGAGTCCGGATTTTCGCCATGCGGACATGATGTACAAGGTGGTGGCCATCGGCATCATCGGGGCCACCGTCATGCCCCATAACCTCTACTTGCACTCGGCCCTGGTCCAGACCCGCAGGCTCGGGACCGACGACCGGTCCATTCGCCGCGCCATCCGCTTCAACACGATCGACTCGGTGGTGGCCTTGACGGCCGCCTTCTTCGTCAACGCCGCCATCCTGGTGCTGGCCGCGATCGTGTTTTTCGGCAAGCAGAGCGCCACGCTGTCGGGTGGCGAGGTGGTGGCGTTCAACGCCGATAGCGATTGGATTCGCATCGCTTACCTGACGTTGGCGCCGCTGTTGGGGACGGTGGTTGCCAGCACGCTGTTCGCCGTGGCCCTCTTTGCCAGCGGCCAGAGCAGCACCATCACCGGCACGCTCGCCGGGCAGGTGGTGATGGAGGGATTCATGCGCTGGCGGCTTTCCCCCTGGATGCGGCGGCTCATCACCCGCACCCTGGCGATTTTGCCGGCGGTCTTCGTGATCGGCGTGCGCGGCAACAGCAGCGTGACCGACCTGTTGACGCTCAGCCAGGTGGTGTTGGCCCTGCAACTGCCCTTCGCCATGTTCCCGCTCTTGCTTTTCGCCTCTTCCCGCAAGAGAATGGGCAAGTGGAAACTCGGTTGGTTCTTGCTGATCGCCGGCTGGGGCAGCGCCCTGTTGATTACCGCAATGGACATCTACGGTTTGCCGGCCTCGCTGCGAGACGCCTGGAAGGTCATCCTCGGGGGATGACGACGCTGGTTGCAGGAAAGGAACGCCCATGTACAAAAAAATCCTCGTGACGTTGGACGCCACGGCGACCGACCGGGCGATTATCGAGCACGTCAAGAAGCTGGCGAAGTTCATGGACAGTCGGGTCGTGCTCCTCCACGTGGCCACCAGTGCCGTGGCCCAATGGCAGGGCCCGAACGCGGCCGGCGAGGCGGTCGAGGAGGGACAGGCTTACTTGAACGGCGTGAAGGCCGAATTTGAAGCCCTGGGCATCTCGGCCGACGCGGAACTTGCCTACGGCGCGCCGCCGGCCAAGCAGATCGTCAAGTGGGTCCAGGAGAACGGCTGCGACCTGGTGGCCATGAGCACGCACGGCCACCGTTTGCTGGGCGACCTGTTTCTCGGCGCCACCGCCTGTGAAGTGCGGCACTGTCTCAGCGTGCCGGTGCTGCTGCTGAAGGCCACGTGAGACGCGACGGCTCACGCCCGTGCCGACACCAGCCCGAAGCGCAAGCGAGGGGGGCTGCACAACGGCCCGCCGTCGCCCCTCCCTCGCTTGCGCTTCGGGCTAGTTTCCTGGTGGGGCTCGCTGCGCTCGACCCACCCTACAGGCTTCGGGGCTGCACCAGAACAGGAAGTTATTCTCGGCCCGCCGGCTCACACGAGGGAAATTCGCTGCGTCTTCTCGTCATAGGCGAACAGTCCTCCAAAGCGCGCCCAACGGATGAAGGTGCTGAAGACCCGCTCGTAATTCTCGTAGGGCATGGACATGACGATCATTTCCAGCACGAAATCCGAGTCCACCGCACGGCCAGGCTGCCGCTCGAGGAGATCGTAGACTTCGCGGAAGAGCCGCAGCGTCAGCAGCCGCTCGCGCCACAAGGTCTTGCGCTCCTCCGCCGTCGCCTCGACAAGGCGTTTTCCTTCCGGCGTCAGGACAACCATGTTCAAGGGAGTTTCGGCGACATTGAGCAACTCCGCCGCCTTGACGATGTAGACGACGCGGGCGAACTCCCGGTTCGTCTCGTGCGCGATGCGGACGATATCCTCCTGGTCGCCGCGCTGGTGGAGAAACTCCAGCAGTCCGATGACTTCAATGGCGGATACGTCGGGCAAGGGCTCGGTGGGTCCGGGCGGGACACCGGGCGCGGGCCGCGATTCGGGCAGCGGCGGCACGAAGATGCGATAGAATACCGGGGTGATAAACAAGGTAAACAGCGCGGAGCCGCTTAGCCCGCAGGTGATGACGGTGGCCAAGGGGCGTTGCACGTCGGAGCCCAGGCTCGTCGCCAAGGCCGCCGGCAACAGTCCCAGGATGGGCACCAGCGAGGTCATCAGGCCCGACCGCAGGCGGTCGGTGCGGCCGTGAACGATGGCGTCGTCCACCGATGCGCCTTCCAGGCGATACCTGCTGACGCCCTTGAACATCAGAATGCCGTCCATGATGGCGATGCCGAAGAGCGTGGCGAAGCCGACGCCCGTCGAGACATTGAGGTTCATGTGGCGGAGGTAGAGGGCCACCGCGCCGGCGGCGAAGGCGAAGGGGATCGGCAACAGCAGGATGAAGGCCGCGCGGAACGACCGATAGGCCACGACGAGGACGATAAAGATGACCATGATGGTCGTGGGGATCAGGACCATGAAGTGCTCGAAGGCGCGCTGGAGGTTCTCGAACATCCCCAGCCACTCGACGCGATAGCCGGCGGGAAGCGTGACCTCGCGGTCGAAGCTCTCCTGCGCTTCCCGGACAAAGCCGCCCTGGTCGCGCCCGACAATGTCGCAGCGGACCGTCATGCAGCGATGGCCGTCGCCGCGGGCGATGAGGGTTTGGCCGTCCCGATAGTCGACGGTGGCCACTTGGGCCAACGGAATGGGAACGCCGTCGCTGGTGTACACGGGCAATCGCCTGATGGCGTCCAGCGATGCCCGCGACGGTTTGTCGAGGCGGGCCACAATGTCGAACCGTCTTTCCCCTTCGTAAAGCGTGCTGACCGGCTCGCCGCCGATGGCCATGTTGACCAATTTCATCACGTCGTCGATGCGGACATTGTAGCTGCGCAAAAGCGCCTGGTCGGGTTGGATCACCAGTTGCGGTTGCGGCCCTTCCTGCTCGATGCTCACGTCGGTGGCGCCGGGAATTCCCCTGAGCAGCTCGACCGTCTTGCGGGCCAGGCCGAGCAAGACCTTGGAATCGGGGCCGCTGAATTCGACGGCCAGGTTCGCCGAGGTGCCGTTGGTATCCTCGGTGACGCTGTCGATGATCGGTTGGGTGAAGTTGAAGCGGGTGGTGGGAAAGTTCTCGCGATAACGCGCACCCAGGGCGGTGATCAACTGCTGTTTCGTGCGAAACTGCGTCCACAATTCGCGCGGCTCGGGGCCGATCATCATCTCCAGCCGGCTGGGCGGAAAGGGGTCGGTGCCGTCGTCGTTGCGGCCCGCCTGCACGATGGCAAAGTCGATATCGGGGAAGTCCAGGGCGATTTCCCGCAGCCGCCGACCGTATTGGCTGGTCTGTTCCAGCGATGTCCCCTCGGGAAAATTGGCGCGCACCCAGAGCACCCCTTCGTCCAGGTAGGGCAAGAACTCGGTCCCCAGCCGGGGCACCAGCACGGCAAGCACCAGGCCCAGCGCGGCGATGGACACGGCGGCGACCAGCCACCGCATCCTGAGCAGGCCGCGGATGATCCCCGCGTAAACGGGGGTGAACCAGCGCAACAGCGGATTCTCCCATTCCTGGTAGCCATGGCGGAAGAAGAACGACGCCAGCACCGGCACCAGGATCAGCGCATAGATCAAGCCCCCCAGCAAGGCATACAAGATGGTCAGGGCCATGGGGCGAAAGAGCAGTCCCTCGATTCGGGTCAGGGTCAAGAGCGGCAGGAACGCCACCATGATGAGCGAGACGGACACGAAGACCGGCCGCTGCATGTCCAGGGCGGCGCCCTGGATGATGGCCAGCGTGCCGCGGGCGTCGCGCCGGCCGGACTCGCCCAGCCGGCGGGCCAGGTTCTCGGCCATGATGACCGCCCCGTCCACGATGATCCCGAAATCAATGGCCCCGATGGACAGCAGGCCGATGGGAATGTTCGTCAGGTACAGCAGCACCAGGGCGAACACCAACGCGAACGGGATCGTCATCGCCACCAGCAGGGCCATCGACGGCCGGCCCAGGAAGAAAACGAGCACCAGCACCACCAGCGTAATCCCCAGGGAAACGCTGTGCGTGACCGTGTGCAGCGTCGTCTCGATGAGTTGGGTCCGGTCGTAGTACGAGACGATCTTCACCCCCGGCGGCATCTCGGTCGCGTTCAGCACCTTCACGGCGTCCTGGACGCGGCCCAACACCTGCGAAGGGTTCTCCCCCTTGCGCATCGTCACGATGCCTTCCACCGAAGGCTCCTGGAGGTCCTTGCTGAAGATGCCGTTGGGCACTCTGTGGTCGATCGCGACGGTGGCGATGTCCTTGAGGTAGACGGGCGTGCCGCCGCTGGATTTCACGAAGATGTCGCGGATTTGATCGATGTTCTCGATCTGGCCTTTGCCGCGCACCACCATCGACATGCTGCCGCGAGAGACCACGCTGCCGCCGCCGGCGGCGTTGTTCTTCGTGATCGCGTCCTCGACGTCGCCCAGCGCCAGGCCGTAGCGATTCAGTTGCGCCTGGTTGAAGATGACGGCGAATTGTTTCTGAAGGCCGCCGAAATTCGCCACCTCGGCCACGCCCTTCACGCGCATGAGCCGGCGTTTCACGACCCAATCGTTGAGCGTCCGCAATTCGGTCAGGTCGTGGGTGGCGTCGGAAACCAGCTCGTAGCGGTAGATCTCTCCATAGGCGGTCGCCAAGGGGCCAAGTTGCGGCTGCACGCCGTCGGGCAGAACGACGTTGCCGAGTTGTTCTGTCACCCGCTGCCTGGCCCAGTAGGCCTCGGTGCCCTCCTCGAACTCCAACTGCACCAGGGACAGGCCGAAGATGGTCCGCGAACGCACCGTCTCGACGCGGGGCACGCCCAGCATCGCGGTCTCGACGGGGATCGTCACCTGGCGCTCGACGTCCTCGGCTGCCCGGCCGGGGTAGGTCGTAATGACCTGGACCATCTGGGCGGAGATGTCCGGGTAGGCGTCGATCGACTGCTGTTGGAAGGCCCAGACGCCCCAGCCCACCACTCCCAGCGCCAAGAGCAGCACCACCCAGCGCAGGCGCAGGGCAGTTTCAATGACCAGGTTCATTGCTGGCTGCCTCCGCTGCCCTTGATCGCCGCCGCGTCTTGGGATGGTGATTCAACCGGTTGCAGGCAGCGCATGACGACGGGCTTCAACAGGATGGCCCCCTGGCCCAGCACGCGCTGGCCGGCCTTCAACCCGGAGAGCACCTCGACCTCCGCGCCCCGCGACTCGCCGATTTGCACCTCGGTGACCTGCCAGGTTCCCGGCGCCGTGGCGACCAGGGCGTAGTCTTTTTCATCGACGTGCAACACGCCGTCGGCCGGCATGAGGATCGCCGGCCGCGGGTCCGTTCCCAGCCCGATCTGCGCGAACATGCCCGGGCGGATCACGCCCTCCGGGTCTTTCACCACGAACTGCACGTTGAGCACGCGCTTGTCCTTGGAGATCACCGGCGAAATGCCGGACACCCTGCCGGTAAAGACGCGGTCGGGCAGGGCGTAGAACCGCACTTCGCACGTCATGCCGAGTTTCACGCGGCCCAGGACTCTTTCGGGCACCTCGGCGACCACGATGTCGCCCTCGGCGGCGATGGAGCGCAGCATCGTCGGTTCCAGGCCGGCCTGCTGAAGCTGGCGCGCCAGCGTGGCTTCCGTTCGCCGCGACAACTCCAACGTCGTCTCCTGCTCGTGAATCCCCTTGCGCCCCTCGATCCTGGTCTGGATCAGGGTGGCTTGTTCCGCAACCAGGTCTTTTTGCGTGTCCGTGCCGGCAGCCACCAGCTTCTCCATGCGGGTGACAACCTTCTGCTGGGCGTCGATGCGGGCCTCGTTCAGGTCGCGAATCAACTTGAGCTCGGCCTCCTGGAAGCGGATGTCCGTCACCGCTTTCTGCCAGTCGGTGTAGGCGCTCAAGAGATCGGGAGTTGCAAACTGCCAGGCGTCCTGCGACAGTTCCTTGCCGGGGCGCAGACTGGCCTGAGCGGCCCCGGTCACCGGCAGGATCGCGGTGGTGAGCGAGGCGGTGCTGGCGGTGGCCACGTGAAGCTCGCCGGCCAGCGCCGTGTCCGGCAGGACCCGGATCGACCTGGGGCCGGCCACCTGCACGGTTTCCTCAGGCCGGGACTCCTGTTTTTCTTCACCCGGCGCGGAAGCATTCCCGTGGGCCAGCAACAGGTAGGCCAGGATGCCGCCGGCAATCGCCAGCGTCAAAGTCAATTGGATCGCCAGGGAGGTGCGCTCCCGCCAGGCGCGAGGCTGCGTCTTCGGGGCCGGCGGCGGCGCGTGCTCCGGGGCGGCGTCAGGCTGCTTTTCAGTGGGGTTGTTGGTCATGCGGAGGAACTGCCTGTCATCGAGTAACCTGTTTGCCAATCGCAGAATTGTATTTGTAAACGGCCCGCCAGTAGTCGGCCCGGCTGGAAATGTAGAGCCGGTAGGTGTCGCGGTAGCTGCGCTCGGCGTCGAGCACGTCGATCAAGGGGCGACCGCCCAGGTCGTAGGCCTTGATGATGCTGTCGCGGACCTCGGCGGCCAGGCCGATCTGCTCCTGCGCGACCGACCGGGCGTTCTGGAAGGCCGTGCTGAAATCGCGGACCGCCTCCTCGATCTCCGCCCGCAGATCGACCTCCCCGGCTTGCAGATTGAAATTGTTTTGCGCCGCCACCGATTCGGCCTTCGCCCGGTTGCCTTGGTTGCGGTCGAACAGGGGCAAGGTCGCGGTGAGGGTAACGTCCCAGGAATCCGCGTCCGGCACGCCGATGGGGGTCTGATACTGCCGGCAGTAGCCGAATTGGGGCGTGAGTTGCGGGTAGGCCTTCCGCTGCTCGACGACCATGTTCGCCTCGGCCTTGGAAACCTGCACCCGCAAGGATTGAATGTCCGGCCGGTTCTGCTTTGCCAGGGCATAGGCGTCCTCGACGGCTAGCGGCTCTGCGGTCAAGGGGGCATCGAGATTGCCGGCCACGTCGAAGGTTGGATCGGCGTCGCGGCGGCCGAACTGCGCGCGCAGCTTGGCCTTGGCGACGGCCAGGGCCAAGTCCGCTTCACGCAGGTCTTGCTGACTCTTAAGAAGGTCCAAACGCACGCGGTTCAGCTCGACCAGCGGGCGGCCGCCGGCCTCCACGGCCCGCCGGGTAGCCACTTCAAGCCGGGTGAGGTTCTCGGTGTCCTGGCGCGCCAGGTCGAGCGAGGATTTCGCCTCCAGGACATCGAAGAACGCCAGCGCGCTGGCCGTCACGCGCTGCCGAACCAGGTCCGCGTAATCGGCCTCGGACTGCCGCACGCCCAGGTGGGCGCTGACCATCGCCGCCGCGCGCTTGCCGAAGAGAAACCAGTCGATCGGGTAGCCCACTTGCACGTCCATTTGCGAGGGCCCGCCGGGATTTGTCGGCGTGAATGGCCGCAGCGGCAGGAACAGCCCATCCGTGATAAGCGTGGGGTTGGGAGGGAGCGAACTGGTCAGCAAATCTCCGTTGGCCTGGTGGATCGCCTCCAAGCCGGCACGAATCTTGGGATCGGCCAGCATGGTCGCGGTGATCGCCTGGTCCAGGGACATCGCCGCCGGGACCGGTTCCGTCGCCGGCAGCCTCTCCGGCGGCGGCGCCGTGAGTGCCGGTCCGGACGCCTCTGGCGGCGCCGAATACCGAACCTGAATGATCGGCCCCCTGGGCTGCGGCGCCGGAGCGAAAGCCATCGGCACGGGCGGGACGACTTCGCCACCAGGCACGTAGGTCGGCAGCGCAGACGCCTCCGTGACCATCGCCCCCTGGGGCCGGGCGTCCTGGCCGACGGTGCACCCGGCCAGCGCAAGCGCGAGCCCGGCGGCGATGGCACGAAGGCCCGGGCCGAAGGACGTCCTTCGGGGCCGTGCAGCGCTCACATCGTGCAATCGGAAACGCATCTTGCACCCCGAGGCATCCTTGCCCCCAACGGGAGTGGACGACCGCAACCACCTGCGGTCATGCTCCCGAACCAACCATCCATGGCTGTTTCCCCAAGGAAGTGGCCGCCAACTCGCGCGCACGTGCCCGTGTAACTCTTGTCGGCACGTTCGCTACGGCCGTTACAGACGCACCACCGGGGATCGGACTTATGCCCGATGGATGCCCAATGCCGCCATCATAACCGGAATATCCTTCCCAGACTACCAGGGCAACTCAGACGGGGACTGGTCCATTTTTCGGCCCAGCCGTGGTCTGATGGATGGGTGCCACTGCTGGCTTGTTCAGCAGTGCGGAAAACACTGCTGGGCAAGCCAGCAGTGGCACCCCTCACTCGACGACTGACAGTCCCCTGAAAACGCCTACATCAGACGACGCTGTCATAGCGGTGGGTTGGCTGAGGCCGGCCGGGAAAGAAACTCCGCGTGTTGGTGATCTTGGCCTCCAGCCGCTCGCCGGCCGTGGTCTGCAAGACCTTTTCGACCGTTTCGCGCAGAACGTCCGGTTGGACGTGGACGCGGGCGTTGATGAGCAGGGAGACGCGCCGCCGCCCCGGAGCCAGTTCGCCGCGGACCGACACGGGGCCGTCGTTGCTGGTCACGCTGCCCACCACGGCGCCGCCGTGGGCCGACAGGTAGAGCTTGAGGTGGGCGATTTCGGCCGACCGGGCGCGAAGCGCGCCGCGAATGGCCTCCAGCAAGTCGGCCGCGAAGGTCTGCCAGTCGATGTCGCCTTGGGAGTGCAATTTCGCCGCGGCGTTCAGCCAGCCCAAGGAAGCCTCGCCGGCGGCGTAGGTGTCGTAGTCCACCGCGGCAATCTTCCTGCCGGCAGGCTGGTCCCGGCTGACGTAATCGAGCCAGGCGTCCACGCCCTCGCCCGTCAGCGCCGAAATCGTCATCAGGGGCGTGTCGGGAAACCGCTCGGCCAGCGAAGCGTGCAACTCGGCCAACTCGCCGGCCGGGAGCAGGTCGGCCTTGTTCAGCACGATCAGGTCGGCCTCTTCGAGTTGCTTCTCGTAGATATAAAGAACGTTGTCGGGAAAGCGGGGCGACTCGGCGGGCGCCGCGCGTTGCCGCAGCCGCGCCAGCACGCGCACCTGCTTCACGTCGATGAGCACGGAAAACGGCGCCACCGCGAACTGGTCCCCGTGCAGCTTCTTGAGCGGTTGCATCACGGTGGCCGACAGGTCGGTGCAACTGCCCACCGGCTCGCCGATCAGCACCTGGGCGCCGGAGTCGCGGACCAATCGTTCCATGGCGCCAATCATGTCGGGAAAGCGGCAGCAAAAGCAGCCGCCGGCCACCTCCTCGACCTGGGAACCGGTTTCCTTCAGAATCTCGCTGTCCACCAGGTCGGCTGCCTGGTCGTTGGCAATCAGTCCCACGCGCTTGCCTTGGCGGGCCAGGCGCTCGGCCGCTTGGGCCAGCAGGGTGGTCTTTCCGGATCCCAGAAACCCACCGACGAGAATCACTCGGGCAGTCGGCATCTTACGTGTCTCCTTGACAGCGGGCCGAGGCTCCTCCATACTCAGGATCCCAGCATATAGGACGAACTCCAATCATGGAAGAGGTCGCATGACTGCCCTGGCCGATTGTCCCTGTTCGGGCGCCACGCTCGACAAGCTGGTCCAGCCGGCGATCCTGGCCGCCCTGACCGAGGGGCCGATCCACGGCTACCGCCTGGCCGAGCGGATCAGTGAAATGACGGGCCTGTGCGGAGAGCAGCCCGATCTGTCGGGCATTTATCGCTTCCTGAAGAAGATGGAGGCCGCCGGCCTGGTGACCTCCACTTGGCAAACTGGGGGGCAAGGCCACGCCAAGCGGCTCTACGAGATCACGGCCGGCGGCAGGGCGTGCCTGGCCCGCTGGACTACGACCCTGGAAGTCTATCTCGAATCGATCGCGACTCTCTTGGGGGAAGCCCAAGCGGCGCTGGCCCGCAGGCCCGAACGCCATCGCAACGTCGCGTCCCCGTGACGGTTACGACGGGTCCGTCAGACTCGGACGTGAGGCAACAACTGCCTGCCGAAATGGCAGCGTGCTGGCTGCCGGAGCAGGTGGCCGGCCAAGCGTGCCAATGTCGCGCAGGTGCCTTTCAGGCTTGACGCTCAGTGCGGTTTCTTCGTAAAATCACCCCTGGAAACCACTCTATCGGGGGTAGCTGTGCGCAGGCGTGTGTGACGTTGCGCACCATGTCGGCTGAATGCTTTGCAGAGCGAGCATAGATGGATAGGCAACCGGCGGCATCTTTTTCCGCTCGAACCTTAGTGATCGTCTTGAGCATGCATCGCAGCGGCTCGAGCCTGACGGCGAACTTGCTGCAACGGCTGGGCATGTCGCTGGGGCCATTTGAATTGATGGGCCCCGCAGAAAGCAATCCGCACGGGCACTTCGAGGCGGCGCCGGTAAATCAATTGGACGTGGAGTTGCAGCAGCGCGTGTTCGGCTTCGACGGCGATATGCCGCTCTCGGAGGAAGACCTGCGCCGCTTCCTCGCGTGCGACGGCTGCTGGAACAGCGAGCGAATGATCTCGCAGTCCGATCTCGCCCGGGGACGCGACCAGATTCGCCAATTGGTCGAATCGGGGCCGCTCTGCGCGCTGAAGGAGCCGCGCATGTTGTTGCTGTGGCCGTACTGGATCCGCGTGCTGGGCGGTTTTCCTGGGTTGCGGGTGGTGCTGCTCACACTCGTTCGTTCCCCCCACGAAGTCGCCATGAGCATCTTCCTGCGCGGGAAGGGGAGATACGCCTATCACGACGCCCTGGCGGTGACGGCGGTGAACTTGCGGCGACTGCAGGAGATCCGCAGAACGTGGCGGGGCGAGCAGGTTCTGCTGCGGTTCGACCCGCAAACGTACGCCGAGGATATGCGATTGGCGGTAAAAGTCTGCGGCCTCAGTTGGCAAGAAGCGGCTTTCCAGGAGGTATTCGACCCCATCTGCAAGCACCACGATCCCACGCGGGTGGAACACGAAGCGCAATGGATTTTCGACGAACTCAGCGGCTTGCCGCCGTCGTTGGCAGCCCCCGAGTCGCCGCTGGCCCTTGCCCGGGACGCGGCCGTGCGCGAGAAACTGCTGCAAACATGCTTGCAATCACTTCAGGCCGGGACCGAGAGCCTGGAACGGCGCATTGCCACCTTGGAGCACATGATTTCCGTGCCCAGGTTCCAATTCAAAACGCTAGTGCACATGCTTCGTCGTCCTAAGGACGCCGCGTAACCGCGCCCGGGCCGGGAGTCGCGGGGTAGTAACCGTTCACGGCAAAACACTAGCCCGAGGCGCAAGCGAGGGTGGAACGAAGGCCGACCGTTGCGTAGCACCCCCTCGCTTGCGCTTCGGGCTAGTGTCGGCACGGGGGCGTGAAGGGTTACCGCGTAGCAGCACTAGGCGGCCTGCAACGGTCGCTGGTCCTTGCGCACCTGGTGATAGGCGGCAATCACTTCCGCGGCGGGGCCATCGCTCACGATGCGACCGTGATCGAGCCAGAGGACGCGGTCGCAAAGCCCCTCGATCGACGCCAGATCGTGGCTGACGATAATGACCGCGCGGGCGGAGGAGATGAGGGTTCGCATGCGCTGGCGGGCCTTGAGTTGGAAGGCGGCGTCGCCGGCGGCCAGCACTTCGTCCAGCAGCAGGATCTCCGGCTCGATGGCGGTGGCAATGGCAAACGCCAGCCGCACCAGCATGCCGGCCGAATAGTAGCGGATCGACATGTCGAGGAACTGGCTCAGTTCGCTGAATTCGGCGATGTCGTCCATTTTTGCGCGGATCGTGCGCGGCGTCTCTCCTTGCAGGTAGCCGCGATACTTGATGTTGTCCCAGCCGCTGGCGTCAGGTTCAAAACCCAGGGAAAGCTCGAACAGCGAGCTGACTTTGCCCTGCACGGTGCAGCGGCCGCTGGCGGGCGGATAGATTCCGGCCACCAGTTTCAGCAGCGTGCTCTTGCCAGCGCCGTTGTGGCCGATGACGCCCACGCGGTCCCCTTCGCCGATCCGCAGGTTGATGTCTTCCAGGGCGCGGACCTCGAAGGAGTTTTCCCGGGGGCGGCGGAAGAGGCCGTGCAGCAAGTATTCTTTCAGGCTGATCCGCCCGTGACGCCGCACGTGGAAAACCAAGCCGACATTTTCCAGGTTGATCATGGTCATGGAGGGCAATCTCTCGCTCGGTGTCGGACGACGCGCGGCAGGAAGGCGGGGGAAGTCGGCAAGTTACTCTTTTACGGGTCCTTAGAGGTAGAAGATCATGCGGCGCTCGATGCGCGACAGCACCAAACTGGCGGCGCCGGCGGCAAGCAACGTGGCCACCGTAGCGGCCGCGTAGATTCCCGGCGACGGCAGCCGCCCGTCGAGAATCGGCTGGCGGATCAAGTCCAGAAACCAGGTCAGCGGGTTGAGGTTGACGACCCTGTCCAAGTGCCGCAATTTCAGCAACTGGGGCGGGTAGATGATCGGCGTCAGGTAGAAGAGCACCTGCAACAACACTTCCAGGAGGTGTTGCGTATCCTGGAAGAGGACGTTGACAACGCCCATCAGAATGGCCAGGGACCAGCCCAGGACGAACAGCAGCGCCAGGGCCGGCAGCAGGGCCGGCAGCGCGGCGAGATTGCTCAGTCCGTGGACGGACCAGGAGATGATGATCGCCACCAGCAGTCCCAGCACCAGGTGAATTCCCGCCCCCAAGACCACCCGCAGGGGATAGATCGCCAGCGGCGCCGGATGCTGCCGGATGTACGACTCGTTGTGAAAGAAGGCCTGGCAGCCGTGATTCATCGCGGTGGTAATGAAGATCCAGGCGGTCAGGCCGACGAGGAGGTAGAGGGCGAAGCCGGCTTTATCCTCCATCGGGTAGATCAGGGTGAACACCGTGAAGAGGACGGCCGTCATGGCCAGGGGGTGCAGCAGCGACCAGCCCATGCCGATCCAGGAACCGCGGTAGCGGCTCCGCAGGTCGATATGCACCAGCGACAGCCAGAAATAGCGCAGCCGCCAGACGCCGGTCAAGTAGTTCTTCAAGGCACATTCTCCCGCGACGGGGGTATCACCGTCGCGCAATCGTACTGCCGATGCACGCGGGATGTCAACGTCAACTGGGGCCTCCTCTCGGGCCGCCGCAGGGGGAGGCATTCTCCCGCAAACCGAGGCCGCCGGTTGATCTTCCCGGCGCCTGCCGTCACCCCAGGACCACCGTCCTCAGCCATCGCAGTGGAGGCCGGATCAGCCGCTCCAGGAGCGGGAAATGGCCGAGGCGCTGGTCTCAAAAAGCCATCCCGGCGGACCGTCGGCGCTTCGGCGGCCTGGTCCGCGGGCTGGCAGCCCGCCGGGTCGTCCGGACGGGCCATCGCTTCCTCGCCATCTGGATGGGCCATCGCTTCCTCGCCATCTGGATGGGCCATCGCTTCCTCGCCATCTGGATGGGCCATCGCTTCCTCGCCATCTGGATGGGCCATCGCTTCGTTGCCATCCGGGCGGGCCCTCAACGCTTCCCCGACCAACGCCCCGCGCTGCCACCGCAGCATGGACATCAAGCAACCCGGTCCGAACCGCCCTGCTTCCAAGTCGCGACGCAGCATCCGATTCCGGATCATGACGTCATTGGCCGCGTGCTGAGCGTATCCGGCAATGATCGTGTTGCCGTAAGCGCCGCTCTGTTGACCGTCTACCCGCCAATGGTAATTGGCCAGCAGCTCGGGGACCACTCCGATATCGTACTTTTGCAGGAAGCGGATGTTGAAGTCCCAGTCGCCGAGCACCGGCAACGCGGGGTCGAACTCACCGACGGCGGCGTAGGCGTCCCTGCGGAACAGGAACGAGATAGGCGGAAAGCAGTTCGCTTCCAACATTTCGATAAGGTAGAGGTGCGTAAGATGGCTATTGAAGGGGCGCGAGGACACCACCTCGACGCGGTCGGCGGTCAGGGATTCCGTAACGGCCATGGCCTGAGTGATGACGCCGCCATAAGACGGATTGTCGTCCAGGAAACTCGTGGTGCGCTGGAGGAAGGTCGGTTGCCAGGAATCGTCGTCGTCGTGGATGACGATATAGCGGGATGGGACGGCGCGGATGGCCCTGTTCGAGGCGGCCTCGATGCTTAGAGCCTGCGCAGTGGATAAAGACGGCCCGAATCCCGGCTGCCTCGGCCTCGACGACCACGGCATCGACCCCGCTGCGTTCGGCGCCGTTATTGATGACGACCCACACCAGGTCTTGGAAGGTTTGCCGGCGAACGCTCTCCAGGGCGCGCATCAACAGCAGCGGACGGTCCTTCGTGCGAGTGATCACGGCGACCCCGGCCATGACCTTGCGCGGGTGCGACTGCCACGGCGTTTCCAGGGCGGAAATCGCGCTGCCGTGGTAGCCCGCCGCGGCGGGCGACGCCGGGGAGGGAACCGCCCGCCCGGCGTGGACGAGAGAGCTGGCGCCCGGGAGCATGTGTCCATCTCCTTCTGCATGACCGCGCAGACGCCCCGCCTGTCCGGCAAATGGACTCGCGCCAGGGGCTATACTTTGCACGGTTTCAGGTCGTAATACTTGGGCCCGGTTTCTTCCCTAAGCCGGTGTACGTGCTGTCCGCCTCTGAGGATGTCACCCGGCGGCAGCCGTCTTCTGGCAGTAGTAAACCCAACTCACCCAGGGCTTGCCGGCCAGTCGGTCTCGATCCGTCGCCACGACGCGCACGTCTCCCGCCGCAAGCTGGCCGATGACCTCGCGGCGGGGCACCCCGTACATTTCCATGCGAAGCTCCGACGGGGCCTCATGGTGGACCTTGGGCGGCTCGGCCCGGGCAGCGCCCCGATCCAGCCGCGCCGAGAGCTTTTTCACCAGCGCGGAGGCGAAGGACGCCGTACGATACCAGCGCGTCGGGCAATCCGGGAGTTGAAAGACCAGGACGCCGCCCGGTCGGAGAATCCTGGCGAACTCGGCAAGGTACTGCCGCGAGTATTCGGGCCGCATGTGCTGCAGCGTGATCAGCGAGCAGATGAAAGCGAACTCGCCTGACGCGAAAGATTCCAGGTTCGCCCCCTCGTTCACGTGATAGAAACACTTCTCCGGGTGCAGGTTGTAGCGCTGGGCATTGGCGATCATCGAGGCGGCAATGTCGACGCCGTGCACCTCGTCGAAATGGGCGGCCAGCGGTTGCGAAAGGCGGCCGACGCCGCAGCCGAAGTCCAGCGACTTGCCGCGCGGCGGACTGATGGCAAGTTGGCGACACCGCTGGAGGAGCTGTTCGATCTGGCAACGTCCGGTCTCGAAAAACTGCTCGGGCCGCCAACGATTGCCCGCCATATCGGGCACTGTGAGGATGGCGTAGAGCGGATCCACCTTGCCGTAGCCCTCCCAGTTCCGCTTCAGTTCGGCCAACTCCATGTTCCTTCTCCTCTCTGAACTCGGGGATCGAGCGGCGCTAAACCATCGTCCACGCTTTTGGGTCATCGGGATTGCCGCCGACGCCTGCCAAAGGCAAGACGCCATAAGCGAAATTCAAGCGCGCCTCTCTGGCAAGCAGGGAGCCCTGGCCCCAGGCGTGATGGGGCCGGCCGGCCACCATGCTACAGGCGCTGCGGGCAAGGGTCAACGTCAATCGCGGTTCTCTGCAAGCACGCCCCCGTAGGGGGACGGGCTGGTGGCTTGCACGGGCAGGCCCTATTCACTATTGACCCTCAGTCTGCATTGGCGATATCATCCCGCCGTTGCTTGGAATACCCGCTGGTTTGCCCGGCGATTCTTGCAGGCGGCCCTCAAACACCTTCGTGGTGCAGAAGGAGGACCCATGCCGTCGTTGATGCCGCGATTTGCGTTCCGGCCTGCCGCCGCTTCACCAACCGCGATCGATGGCGCCGTATCTGGCCAGTCCGCGCCGCCGGCCTGGTCAATGGGCCCATGGCTGTATCTCGGTCTGCTCACGGCAGTCTTCCTGCTGGTGGCGCTCGCCGCCCTGGTCCGCATTTTGCCCTGGTGGCCCGAGTTCGGCGAGCCCAATCTGGATGCGTCCTGGACGCGGGTGCTGCAAGAGGGCTTCCTCGCCGGCACGAGCTTTGGCCGAGACCTGGTGTTCACCTACGGCCCCTGGGCGTTCGTGGTGCGGAATCTGTACCACCCGGCCCTCTACGGCGAGATGATGGTGCTGCGCGGGCTGCTGGTGCTGATCATGACGATGTCCACCTGGCGCGTGGGATTGGGCCTGTCGAGCCGGCCCTGGATCCGCGTGTTCCTGGCTGCCGGGCTGTGCCTGCTGACCACGGAGCTGCTGGCCCAATGCGCCTTCACCGAATGTATGTACTATCTGCTGGCCTGGTATGTGGCCCTGTTCTGGATGGTCCTCGAAGGCGAGTCTGACGGCGCGGCCGCCACCGGCGCCGGCCTGGCGGCGCGCGTGCGTCGCTTCCTGCCGCGGGCGCACGAACATCTGTTGATCGCGGCGGCCGCGTTTCTGACGGTTACCAAGTTCTCGTACGCCATGGCCATCCTGGCGGCAATGGCCGGCGTCACCCTGAAGACGGCCCTTGGCCGCCGCCTTCCTCGCGTGCTCTTCCTCTATGCCGCCGAGGTGATCTTGTTCTGGTTGCTGGCCGATCAGCCCCTCTCCGGACTGCCCTACTACTTCTGGAACTCCTTCCAGGTGGCACGGGGGTACGGAGGGATGCAGTTGGCCGGCCCGTCATGGTATATCATCTGCTTCATCCTGGCCTTTGCCCTGTTGATCGCCGCCATCGCGCAGGACCGATGGCGCACCGAGCGCTGGCAGGCGCTCGTGGGCCTGCCGCTGCTGGCGCTGCTGGCCATGGTGCTGGGCAAGGCGTCGTTCGTCCGCCATGAGGTGTGCGGGCACGGGCCGATCGGGACCTATGCCGCGGCAACGATCTGCCTGGCGACGGCGTGCGCCTTGTGCCGCAGGAAGACCGACCGCCGCACCAAACTCCTCTTGTGTGCCTCTCTGACGGCGGCCGTCGCACTGATCCTGCCGTTGTGGCTCGTCGGCAGCTCCGCGGACGTCGCCGCGCTGTACCCGGGCCGTGACGGCCACCGCCGCTCGCTCCGCGCCTGTTGCTTGCAGAGCCTGCACCGCGCCGCGGAACAGCACCTAAGACAGTGGACCGTGGCGGGCATGATGGTCCGCGGACAGGTTCACTTGCAGGCCATCTTCGAGCAGTCCGAGGCGCGCGCCCGGGAACTCTACAGACTGCCCCCGTTGGTTGGCGCGATCAACGTCTATCCGGAGCTGGGCAGCATCGTTTATTCCCAGGGGGCGCGCTACCAGCCCCGTCCCACGATTCAAAGTTACGTTGCCACCACCTGGCGCCTGGCGGGGATGAATGCGGCCCACCTGCGAAGTTCCAAGGCGCCCGACTGGATTCTCTTCAGCCTGGCGCCGTTCGAGGGCCGTTTTCCCTCTTTGCAAGACAGCCTTTCCTGGCCGGAGTTCTTGAGCCGCTATGAAATTCAGCCCATGGACGCGCCCATCGCCAAGCGCGGCTACCTGTTGCTGAAAAAGTCGGAAAAGGCGCGGCCGTACGAGTTCGTGCATCTGGCGGCGCATCGGGTGCCAACCGGCGAGCCCCTGCCGGACGTGCCCGGCGTGGCCGAGGGACCGATATGGGTCTCGCTGCGGATCAAGCTGAGCACCCCCGGCAAAGTTGCCGAAGCTGCCCTGAAGATTCCCCGCGTCTACCTGGAGTGCGTGACGCAAAGCGGCTGCCAAGGCAGATATCGCTTCGATCCCGGCACGGCGGCCGCCGGATTCCTCCTCTCGCCGCTGGTGGCCGACACCGCCGGCTACCAGTGGCTGGCCGTCGCCCTGGCCGACGAGGCGAGTTGCGCAAGGCGGCGCCCCAGGAGCGGGCCGTCAAGAGCCTGCGCGTGGTGGCGCCGCACCGCTGGGCCTATGGCGACACCGTCGAGGTCGATTATTACCGCCTCCGCTTGGCCAGCAGCGCCCCTGACGAACCTGCACTTCAAATCGCCAGGCGGAAGTAATCCTGCTCGCCTCACGGTAGGGTGGGACAAGGTCGCGTAACTTCCGGTGGGTCTTCGCAAATCGCCTTGCGCTTGAATTCCAGGTTGCGGGGAATTCAACGTCTGGCAAGCGACCGAAGTCCCACCACGCGTGCGGCTTGCTTGACCCATCCTACCTGCTGGTGAGAAATGCGGCGTCAGGATGCGGCCCTGGCAAACCCGGACTGATAGCCAAGATCGTGATGGGGCCGGCGGGCGGCCCCGGCGCCGGCGGGGACCGCGAAGGTGAAGCCTTGGCAGGCGAGCCGATTGCGGATCAGCTCCGTGACGGCTGCGACCGAGTAATTTCGGGCGATCTCCTCGGCCGCGCGTCGTCCGACTTGCCGGGCGTGCTCGGGGTCGTCGAGCACCTCGCTGATCAGGTGGGCGGCGTGTTCAACGTCGGGATCGGCCCAGCAGGCCCCGGCCGGATAGGGCCCCACCGCCTGTTCCAGGGTCGTCAGTTTGTATTGCACCGGGAAGGAGTTCATCGGGTTCATGAAGTCCATGTTTCCCGAATACCCGGTGGCCACGACCGGTTTCTCCAGCGCCATCGCTTCGGCGAGGATCAGCCCGAAGCCCTCCGAGCGGTGCAGCGAGACCAACATGTCGCAGGCATCGATCAGGCTCAGCGTCTGTTGCCGGCTCAGCCAATCTTCGATGATCCGCAGTTCGGCATGTTTGACTTTCTTGTGCAGGCGGTTGGCCAGTCCGGAGTCGAGATCCGCTCGGGCGGCCTTGATCACCAACAACGGATCGTAGCCGGCCGCGCAGGCGCGATCGACCGCCTCGATGGCCGCCAGCGGGTTCTTGCGATCAACATAACTGCCCCGGTCGAACATGCAAAGGATGACCGGCCGGTCGGGCGGCAGATGGAAGTCCTCCCGGCCGCTGCGGGGGAACTGGCCGATCTGGATGCAATGGGGCACGCGGACGACGGGAATCCGCGTCCGCGCGGCGACCGCCTGCTGCACGAACGCCGTCGGCGTCCAGAATCTCGTTGTAGAAATTGGCCACCCGGTCCCAGACGGCGGGGAACTGATCGAGTTCCCAGACCCAATAACCGATGTTGAATCGCCCGGCAAAGGGCCCCTGGCCGAACATGATGGGCAGTTGGCTGGTGCAATCGGCGTTGACGTGGCAGTAGTTGATCGCCAGGTTCGGATCGGGTCGCGCCGCCAGGGTCTTGCCGTGGAACATGTGCGTCTCGTCGAAGGCGATCCGGTGCAAGGGGATGCCCAGACGCTCGAAGCACGCCACGTTCCCCCGCGCCCCCTCGCCCACTCCAACCGGTGCGTCGAGCAGGCCGAAGACGTTGATCCCCGGCTGCAAATGCTTCGCTTTCAGGGACACTTGGATGGGCTCCGCCGCCGGTCGCGGGAGCAGGCGGGTTTGGGCCAGCGTCTCCAGGAGGTTCTTGATCTTCCTGCGCAACTGCGGCGAGAAGGACCTGGCGAGCTTGCGTTGCCGCCAGGCCAAGGTGAGCAGCTTCGCGGCCCCGCGGGCGATGGTGCGGCGACTGCCCCTGAGCAGCGACAAGGGAACCGCCGCCATCGGCGCCAGACTGGACGCGGACGCCGCCGCGGCCAGTTGGCACCGCACCGGATCAATAAATGCCGGCTCGATTCGCGTCTCGCCCCCTCCCGGCGCCGTAAACCACTGCGCGTAGCGCAGCGCGTCCTTGCCGGGAACCTGCGGAAACGCCGCTTGCAGGTCAGGACTGCTGTGGTAGACCGCCATCGCGGCGACCGTCAAGGGGCCGCCCAGCAGCGGCGACTGGAAGACGTGCAGAAGCGTGGCCGGGTCGTCCGCCGCGCCGAAGGCGTCCGATTTGCCGGCAAGCTTTCCGGCCAGGTTCTTCTGGAAGTAGCTGCGGAAGCACGCGGGGATCGGCGTGCCGTCGCTGAACGCGGCATAGGCATAAGGCCAACGGGAGGTTTCCCGGCCGCCGTTGGCCGTCAGCATGGCCGCATAGTCTCGGTAGAGCGATCGGGCCGCGTCGCCGATGTCGCCCCAGGAAAGCCGCGTCTGGTGTTTCGATATCTCCGCGGGCGCTTCGGGATCGAAACCGCTGAAATGGAAGAATTTCAGCGGTTCCCCGTTCACCGAGATATTGGCCTGCGCTGTCGCGGCTGATCTGCCGATGGGGAAGGTTCCAATAGGCCGCGTTGTAGCCGGGATGACGCAACAAGGTCGACGACTCGACGCAGGAGAGGGCCAAATCCATCCATTTCTGATCGACGAACATGCCGTCGGCCAACGCCACCCGGCAACGATCGTAAAGTTGTTGACACCACCAATCGACCAGTTGCAGCACGCGCTCGCTGCGACGCAACGCGAGGAAGCCCAGGTTGTTGGTCCCCGCCCGCAGAATCTGCACGTTGTCAGGCTGACGGCCGTCGTCCGGCAGGAAATCGGTCAGGTGGGGCGTCAGGATGACGCTGTGGCTTTGCAGCAAGTCGAACAACTCGTCGAGCGGCTGATAGACGACGATGTCCGGATCGAGATAAATCAGCCGCTGGCAGCCGAATTTTCGCAAGAACGTGTTGATCGCGTACGGCTTGACGGCCGTGTTCAACTCCAGGCAGGTGTATTTGAAGGCGAATTCCCGCCAGCGATCGATCCCCAACTCTTCCGCCGTGATCATCTGGAAAGACTCGGCCGACGGCTCGAAGCAGCCGTCGACCCGATCGCACAAGACCAGGCAGGTTTGCACTTCGGGGTGATGTCGCTTCACGCTCGACAGGAGCGTCCGCACCTGGCTCAGGTAGTTCTTCGAGGCGATCGTGAATACGCAGGTGGCGGATGCCATGCTTCCCGGGATCAGGCTCGAGCCGCCCTGCTGCGTGCCCGGACTGGCGACCAAGGGGCGACCTGAACACCGGGAGTCTGCGAGCTGGCCCATTTTGCGCAGTCTGCTCTCTGGCAGAAGAGTTCCAAGGACGTGGCGGGTATTATGGATGCGAAAGCAGAGTCAAGTCAAGCTTATCTTTGCTTTCCCCACCTCACCCGGCCGGAAGGGTTATGTCAGGGGCCATAGCGGACCGGGGCATCCGCCGGACTCGGGCATGGAGGTTCTATCTGCACGGGGCCCACCGCAGCCGAACCTCATGTCAGATTTGTTTCAAATAGAGCTCCAGACAGAGGCCCCAGGAAGGAAAGAAATGGCTCCCGGCCCGTCGTCGTAAGTCTTTGCGTGGTAAGCAGTGCGGGAAACAGGACTTGGACCTGCACCCCCTTGCGGGGAATAGGCTATCGACCTAGCTTGTCTGCCGGTGGCTGGTGTTGCCGCGACGTTGGGATGATGCTGCAACTTGTGAAATAACAACGGCTTACGACGTGCAAGCTCTTGGTTCGCATTGTACTCAGGTGGTGGTGATATTGCCGATGGCTTTGCCAATTTTTTTACCATTCCGGCCTTACCGCAAGGCCCTGGCAACGTCGGCCACGATGCCAAACACCCGGTCCAAATCGAAATCCGCGAAGTCGGCTTCCCGAAGGACCGGCCTAAGCTGGGCCTGGACTTGCCGCTTCAAAATCTCCCGCTTCCCGGCGGACATGTCGATGGCGTCATTTCCGGGCACCGCCAGCTTGCTCCGGACAAGCTCGATCAGCCGCCGCTCGTCCGTGCTCAACCGGCCCGACCGGACAGCGTGGTCGATGTCGTAGAAATCCCGAATCGCTGGCTCACGACGAGTCAATGCCGCCCGCAGTTTCTCAGCGTAGCTTTCATGGCACGACAACGCCGGGACTTTCACAGGCGCGACCACCGCTGTCTGGCGGAAGGGATCTACCAGCAGAGTGCGGGCAGGCAAGTATTCCACAGGTTCCAAGATCGGTTCCCGGATGCTGAACTCAATCTTGATCGACTCGTCTTGGCCTGTGGCAAGGGAGCGGTAGCACAGGCTCCCGATGTACTGCGCGGAGTTGTTGAATCCCCGAAGGGCCTCGACGATCTTGAAGCAAGCCAGCCGCCTTGCCAGCCTCGCAAAGTGTTCCTTCATCGGCACAATCATCTTGCTCCGCTGGGGGCGGCGTGCGTCGACCGGGACCGAGAAGGCGAAGTCCAAGTCCTCACTCATACGGTAGAAGTCGCTATGGACCTTGCTCAAACACGTCCCACCCTTGAAGACCCACTGCGGGCTGGTGACGGCAAGCAGGTCGCCGAGGAGCAGGGAGCAGTAATAGTCCTTCTCGACCAGGCGAGCGCTGAAGCCGGTTTCCGACTGGGTGAAGGATACCGCCGCGCGGAACAGGTCGGCGTCCTCATGATAGTGAAGTTCACGGCTCATAGTTGACGATCACCCCCCATCGCCGATCCGCTGTGCCCCGCTTCGGCAAAGTCGGCACCCACGCAATCAGGGCAGAAGAGGGCGCGAGCTTGTGTTCCAGCTTGCGGAGGATGGAATCCTTCACGCCTTCCAGTTCCAGCAGCTTTCCGAGTCGGCGAAGTGTGCCGACGTTTGCGTATCGCAATGCGACCCGGGCGATTTCCCCGGCCATCCCTGGATCACGGGCTAGTTCAGCACGAATCCAGCCGTAACCCTGTGGCAGGCTATTGAACCGCGACCAATCATACACGGCGTCCACCAGAGACCGGACCCGCGAGCAGTAAACCGCGTTGATGCCATCGGGCGTCTTAACGACCTCGGTCTCTCCCAGCCTTGCGTCGGCCAGCTTGATGATGGTCATAGCCACGGAACCGATCGTCCGCTCGCCGGTGATGCGATTGTTGTACGCGTAGAGCCGGTTTGGAATCTGGTCGTCCCAGCCATAGTGGTAGAAGGCACTGGGGCCGCAGATTTGGTATCGGCCGCCCTGGTCTTTAATGAGTGCAGTCAGCGCCAGAAACTCGCTCGGGCTCCACTTGCCGCCTGGAGGCAACCGTGGCGGGACAAGGTACAGGCCCCGGCGAACCCGTGCAATTAAGCTCCGACGCGCCAAACGGCTGAGGAGTTCCCGCTCCTGCTGGGGGGTGATGCCCAAGACGCGGAGCAGTTCGCCGGTGCGAACGGTTTGCAGCCGTCGCATTTGGACGTAGGCAAATAATTGCAGCTCGATTTTTCCAAGGGCGGTGGCCATCTCTGTACTCTATTATCGGCTAATTGCCCTATACGCAATTAACTAATAATAGAATACAGCACCGCCTGCCCCTGGTCAAGGTCAACTTGCACGGGGCCACACACCATGCCGCATTCCGCCGTCACCGGCGGCACCGCGAAAACCGGTGGCCCGATGAAGCATCAGCGAGCCTGTGGGCCAGAAAACGAGGCACCCCATTTCGGCGACGTAATGGACTACAAACTGCGTAAGAGCCCTTCAGCCTTTCTTCTTGCGGCTGAAACAAGTCTCTGCTGACATTCAAGAATATTGCTGCATTGGCGCTGTGTCTCGGATGAGCGCTCGTCAGACATCCGGAGCCAGGTAGCAAGTGGTGTCGGCAACCTCCCATCAGGCCCAAGAGCCGCCACGCACTGAACAATCCAGATGTAGTACGCCCTCAACGAACTCATGTATTCGGCTACGGGACGTTCCAAATCATGGAAGTATAGCGTGGTTAGGGCCTGAAGCCTTGCGCATTCAAGAAACGGCCTAGCCTGAACGTCCGCAAGGGTCCTGGATTGATCTAGCGTAGCCAGCCAACTACGAGCATCGTCGAAGGCGATGGTCCAATCATCAAGTTTGGACAGCAGCATTTCCGCTCGCGCACGTTTTCTGTCTAGCCATTTGTCGATCCGTGTTAGCAGGTGTCCGACGACCAATCCGCCAATGGCGAAGCCACCAGCAATCAGAGCAGTCGCGTATTGGAAATCGGGAGTTGGCTGCGCCATGAGTCTTCCTCTCCTTCCGACCGAACGATGGTTAGCGTGATCCGCACGGGCTGGAAATTCTTACATTCCGTTCTCGAATATGGTGGGGCGATTTGGGTCGGCGCAAAGGGGTAGGTGAAAAAGAGCTTGGGCGATACGTTTCGGGAGAAGTCACGGTCAAAGGGGCCATCCGTGTACTGACAGTTCTGCGGTGCAGTGAGTAGTTTTGTAGCGTCCATTCTGCAACCCCCTTTCTTGACGCCTACCACTTAAGCATTTGTCCAGACAACCGCCAGTACCGCCAGACTAAGGGGGCGGTAGCGTCGTGTAACGCTGTTGTAACCGCGAGGGTGAGAGATGATGACAAATGATGGAAAACGGCGTTGCATTGGGCTTGCCCTGCCGTTTCAGGGCAATTTCGCCGCGATCCTGTTCCACGGATGTTACACGGACGCCGAAAACGGCATGAATAAAGCACTTACGACGGATCGCCGTAAGTCCTTGCCATAAAAGAAGTGCGGGAAACAGGACTTGAACCTGCACCCCCTTGCGGGGACTAGGCCCTCAACCTAGCGCGTCTGCCAATTCCGCCATTCCCGCCTGAAACCGCTTGCCGGCTGAGTTCCAGTTTACCCGACCGACCACCAGCGTCAAGCGATCACCTGCCGCTTGATCACCAATACGCTGCGATCGGCCCGCCCGGCGGCCGGCCCAAGCGTCTCCAAGCGGTCGCGGACCAGGGCGGCCAACTCCTCGGCCGAACGGTCCAGGCGCCCCAGCAGGGCCTCGGCCACCCCGGCCTCGCCCAACGGGCAACCCTGGGCGTCGGCCGCGTCGCGGACCCCCTCGGTGAAGATGACCAGCGTCTCGCCCGGCTGCAATTGGTAGCCGTGTTGCTCGTACTCCGCTTCCGGGCTTTCGCCCAGCCGCGGGGCCACCTGACTGAGCGACTGCCAGCCGTCGGGGCGCAGCAGCAGCACGCCGGGCTGGCCGGCCGAGGCACAATTGATCTGCCCGGTGGAAGTCTGGATCAGGCCGAAGAAGAGCGTGCCGTGGTGGTCGCCGGCCGAGCCGGTCCACATCGTCAGGTTCAGACGGCGGAGGGTCTGCTGGGCCTCGCGATAGTATTGGCCGTGGGCGCGGAGGGCCGCCTTCATGGCGGCGGCGGCCAGGGCGGCCTCGATGCCCCGGTCCATGGCGTGGCCGGCGGCCACGGCCAGCAGTCCGTCGGGCAGGCAGAACCAATCGTGGAAATCGCCCCCCAAGAACGTCCGCCTGCGCCGTCCAGCCGGCCAATTGCCAGCCCCGCAACAGCGGCGAGATGGTGGGCAACTGGTTGCTCTGCAAACGCTGGGCGGCAGCCAATTGCCTCTCGACCCGGGCCGCCCCAATGGCTTCGCTGAGGAGTATTTCCCGTTCCAAATCGGCGGCCACGCGGCCGGCCACGATCTCCAGCAGGTTCGTCTGCCGGGCGGTGAAATCGCGTTTCTTCCCGCAAAACACCCAGAGCGTGCCCAGGATCGTCGTGGGCGTCGAGACCGGCACGCAGACGGCGGCGGGAAAATCCTCGGGCACGTGCCAGTGCGGCATCACGTCGGGGTCTTCCAGCACCACGGCATGGCCCAGCAGGGCCTCCAGGTCGGCGATGGCGCCTTGCAGCGGCCGCGCCGGGGCGGTGAGCCGATCATGGGGCAAGCCCCAGCACGACCGCAGTTTCAACTGGCTGGTGGCATCGTCCAGCAAATACAGTGCGGCCGCCTGGCAATCGACGGCCTCGGCGCCGCCGCGCAGGACGGCCTGCAAGCGGGCGGCCAGGTGGCTGGCCTCGTCGGCGTGCGGCAGCAGCGGGACGCCGGCCGCCAGCTCGGCCTCGCGCTGCCAGAGGGCGTGCCGGGTCTCCAGCATCTCGCCCAACATGCCGGCCAGCGCGGAACTGAGCGCCCGGGCCGCTGCCACCGGCGCCGGCGGATTGGCTGGTTCGGCGGCGAGATCGTTCGGCGCGGCGGTGGCCGCGGCCGGGCGGTGGGAAGTGGGCTTCTTCCGCCCGGCCGGCGACCGTTCGGCCGCGCACCTGGCCGCAGCGAGCGGTTCGAGCCTGAGATGTCCGAGAGTAGTTCCGACGCCCGGGTTGACCGGGGCGGACCAACTCAGGCCGTTCTGCTCGCCGGCCAGGGCGCCGGGGCGGCCCCGCCCAGATAGTTCAGCGACCAGCCGGTCGCCGCGGCGAACGCCCGCAGGACCTCGGGCAGACTGCCGATGGCTTCCAGCGGCGATGGGACCGGCTTGGGGGGCTCTTCAGTGTATAGTTTCAGCTTCGCCGACTTGCTCTTGGCCACGGTCATAGTTGGGTGGGGCAAAAGGGGGCTTCAGCACTTGGGAAGAGGCAAACTCGCGGCTTCAAAACGGGACGGTCCCCGAGTCGCTCGCTTCCAAGTGGTCCAGTAAAACCCCTCCGTGGCCTGCTGCGCGAGTCGCGGTCGGAAGAATCGTCACGTTCGGAACGGGACGCCAACTTTTCCGCTACGTTTCATACTACGCAACCGTTGCATAATCCGTGAACGGCACAATTTAACATCGGCTGGTTTGGCACGCGACGTGAGGGAATGAAGGAAGGAAGGCGGAAGGCGGAGGGCGGAAGGCGGAAGGCGGAGGGTGAAACCGCAAGCGGAGACGCCGGCCAATCCGTGATCCCCAACCCCTAAATCCCCAATCTCGAAATCCCCGATCTCTGAAATCCCCAATCTCGAAATCCCGCTCGGCGCGCAGCGTCTGATACAGCCGTGACACTCCGCTGCCGCAGTTCTGACACACTCCGCGCGCGGCCGCCTTATTCTTTCATTCTGACGTGATACCGAGGGGCGTAAACAACGACTATTAGAAACGGAGATGCTATGCCACCGGCGCGGCGCAGCAAGACATGGAAGTCGCGATGCAGTCAGCGAGTCGATCAAGCGTCTTGGCGACATTGGGCGTTCTCGCGGTGGCGGTTGCCGCGGCCACGGCCCGGGCGCAAGACATCTCCGCCGCCGCGCCGTTGCCGGCGGCAGGGACCGCCGTCGACGGGCCGGCGCAGCCCGCCAGCCTCGACAAGCTGCTGGACATGGCCGACAAGGACATGGGCCAGCTTTCGCAGGTCCACGTCAGCGGCCTGACGGGCTCGCCGTCACTCGATCTGCCGGTTTCCAGCGTGTCGCGGCAGGAGAGCACGGTGGGGCAATCTCCGGCGGCGGTCTTCGTCATCACCAACGAAATGATCCGCCGCAGCGGCGCCAAGCAGATTCCGGAACTGCTGCGCATGGTGCCGGGCGTGGAAGTGGCCCAGATCGACGCCAACAAGTGGTCGGTTTCCATCCGGGGATTCGGCGGGCGGTTCAGCAACAAACTCCTCGTGCAGATCGACGGGCGGATCGTCTACGATTCGCAACTCACCGGCGTCTTCTGGGACGTGCAGGACGTGCTCCTCGAAGACGTGGAGCGGATCGAGGTGGTCCGCGGTCCCGGGACCAGCGTGTGGGGCTGCAACGCCGTCGACGGCATCGTCAACATCATCACCAAGAGCGCCAAGGACACCCAGGGGGCCTATTTCGAGGCGGGCGCCGGGTCGTACGAGCAGGGCTTCTCCTCGCTCCGCTACGGCGGCCAAATCGACAACGACTTCTGCTGGCGCATCTACGGCAAATGGTTCCAGAACGACGATTACTACTCCCCCATCTTCCCGGCCAGCGACGCCTGGCAGCAGGTCCGGGGCGGCTTCCGCACCGACTGGCAGGCCAGCCCGGAAGATACCGTCACGTTCCAGGGCGATTACTACAACGGCTACGACGGCGAAACGGCCGTTTTCCCCAATTTCACGCCGCCCGATTATCAAACCATCGAGCCGAACACCGCCCACGTGTCGGGCGACAACCTGCTGCTCAATTGGCGGCGCACGCTGGGCGAGCAATCGGACTGGACCACCAAGGTCTACTACGACCAGACCGAGCGGCACTGGTTCGCCAACGACTTCGGCGAGAACCAGGACGCCTTCGACTTCGATTCCCAGTATCGCTTCCCCTTGGGCCAGCGCAATGAGGTGATTTGCGGGCTGGAATATCGCAACGTGAGGGACGCAACCCAGGCCAGCGCCGCCATGGCCCTGGTCCCGCCGGAAATCACCACCAATCTCTACAGTTGCTTTGTCCAGGACCAGTTCACCTTGAAGGAAGATCTCTTGTTTCTGACCGTGGGGTCGAAGTTCGAGCGCGACGATTTCACGGGCTTCGAGTGGGAACCGACGATCCGGCTCTTGCTGACGCCCAGCAAGCAGTATTCGATGTGGGCCGCCGTCTCGCGGTCCGTCCGCACGCCGGCCATAGGCGAGGAATGCTTGCAGGCGCTCAGCCCTCCCATTTCCACGGAACCGCCGATCTTCATGGAGTTCCTCGGGAACCGCAATCTGCTCTCCGAGGAAATGGTCGCTTATGAGGCGGGGATTCGCGGCCAGCCGACGGAGAAGTCCTCCTGGGACCTGGCCGTCTTCTTCAACGATTATGACCGCTTGATTTTTCCGGTTGCCACCGGGTCGGAAATTCAGGACGGGCCGATCACCATTCTGCCTTTGACCTTCAGCAACGCCACCCGCGGCGATACCTATGGATTCGAGCTGGCCTCGAACTACAAAGTCACGCCCGCCTGGCAGACCCGAGTTTCCTATTCATTCCTCGTCATGGATCTTCAGCCGGTGCCGGGCTCAAACCAACCGGAGACCTGGGAAGGCGAAAGCCCGCGCAACGAGGTTTACCTGCAATCGTCCTTCGACCTCGGGCGGAACTGGCAGCTCGATCTGATCGGCCGCTATGCCGATAACCTTCCCACGTTTTACGCGAGCGTTCCCAAGTACATCGTCGGCGACATCCGCCTGGCCTGGCGCCCCAACAAGAACCTGGAACTGTCGGTCGTGGGCGCAACCTGGGCAACGGCAAGTTCTACGAGTTCGGCAACGACATCTACTTGAACGCGCTGGCGACCGAGGTCGTTCCCGAGGTGTACGGCCAGGTCGCCTGGCGCTGACTAATACGGCGAGAAACGGCCAGCAAGTGGCGGGTGTCGGGGTATTACATCAAGTAGTATTCCGGTCCCAACCACCCCCCCGCATTGTGGTCTTACTCCACCCGCACGTGCCACGGCTGTGTCAGCCGTGTCGCGATTGGCGACGTTTGCCCAACTTCAGCACGGCTGACACAGCCGTGGCACGCAGCCGGCTCGACCTCATCTTTGCTCCCGCCGCGAAACCGTCCGGGGCCAACGGGGTTTATCGTGGTATGGCTCGCGCGGAACGTCCGGCCGTGCGGGCCAAGGGCCGCGGGGCCGAGGTGTTTTTCTCTTTCCGGGAGCAAAAGGAGCTTGTCATGAGAGTCGTGAGCGGTGTGCTGGCGTTGGCTGTTTCGTTGTGGATCGCCGGGAACCTGATGGCCGCCGATAACGGGAAAGGTCCTGCCGGCAAGGGCCGGCCGGCCTGGTCGGGTCCCTTTTCCTTCCTGAGCGGACTGGATCTGACGGCCGATCAGAAGGCCAAGCTGGAGGCCCTGAATAAGGAGTATCAGCCCAAGCTCACGGACGCCTCGAAGGCGGTAGAGAGCATTCTCACCCCGGAGCAGAAGAAAGCCCGCGAGGCGGCACGGAAGGTGGCCCAGAGGGTGATCGAGGAGGTAAGAAAGGCGTGCCAGAAGGCAGTCGAGGAGGCCGTGCAACTCACGCCCGAGCAGAAGGCCAAGGTGGAAGAGGTCAAGAAGCAGAACAGTGCGACCTACAAGGAATTCCGTGCCAAAGTCATGGACGTGCTCACGCCCGAGCAACAAGAGCAACTGAAGAAGAAGTGGGGCCATCGGGGCGAGGCCAAGAAGCACAAGCCGGACGCCCCGAAACCGGCAGCTCCGAAACCGGAGGCTCCGAAGCCGGAAGCCAGCAACTAACCTAGCCTCAGCTCGCGGCGGCCGTCAGCGGCGGCATGGGACAGGCCAGTGCGGCGGCCAGCGTCCGCAGCAACTCGCTCTCCTCCACAGTCACCTTGCCGTCGGCGGCAATACAGGCGGTGGCGGCGGCGATGGTGCCGCGCTTGAGCGAAGTGTCGCCGTAGGCCAACTGGCTCACCGCGGCGTCGAAGGTCGCCAGCGTACATTGCTCCCGGGGCAAGAACGTCACTTGCTTCCCAAAGTGCTCCGCCCCGGCCTGGAACGCCCGCTGGCCGTCCCCGGGGCGGCCCTGGCCGACGTAGGCCAGCGTGGAAAGGACGACGCTCAGCGGTTGGCTCACCGCCGCGATCGTCCGATAACGGACTGCCGGCGGCTTCTTCAACTCGAAGAACACGTCGAGGTAGCTGAACAGCACCATGCGGAGCGAGTATTCAAACAGTCCGACGCGGTGCTCGGCGGCCACCAGGGACTCGACGACGCGGCGAAACTGCGCATACTGCTGCGCCGAAGCCCGCTTCAGCGCCGGCACGGTCAGATCGACCAGCGGCAGGCGGGTCTCGGCCGCCAGCGATTGTGCCAGGCCGGCCAGTTGTTGCACTTGTTGAAACAGCGGCGGCTCGATTGCCCCTTGGAGCAATTGCAATTGCCGTTGCCGCACGGCTTCGTCCTCGCGGCTCAACAGCAGCGAAAAAATGACCGCCGGAGCGGCGAACGGTTCCCGGGCGGCATCCAGCAGCGGTTGCGGCATGTCGCCGACGAGATGGCCGGCATGGTCGAGGTGTTCCATTTGCGGCTGGCCGACGCGTCCGACCGCCCCCGCGGCATCCAGCGCCATGGCCATAACCGGGGCCGCGGCAAGGCCGGCGGGCAGGCTCACGGGACGTTTCGCGGCAGTGTCGTCAGTCACGATGGCGTCGGCTCGGACCTCGGGGAAGCGGCCGTCGAAGTCCGGTTCCAGCGCCCGAATCCGCGCCACCAGCGGCGGGTGGGTGGCGAAGAGGTTCAGCAGCGAGCCGGCATAGGCGTCGCCGAAGAACATGTGGCTGATCTCCTCGGCATGGGAGTCGCGAATCCGCGAGCCCGCGCTCAGGCCGCCGATCTTCTTCAGGGCCCCGGCGATTCCGCCCGGGTAGCGCGTGAACTGGACGGCGGAGGCGTCGGCCAGGTACTCGCGCTGCCGGCTGATGGCGCTTTTGATCACTTTGCCCAAAAACACCCCCAGGTAGCCCAGCACCAGCAGCGTCAAGCCGAGGAGGAAGGCGGCCATCTGGGCGCCGGCGGCCTTGGAATTGCGCGACGAGAAGAGGCTGGCCGAGCGCATGATGTAGTAGCCGATGACCGCCAGCACGAGGATGCCGAAGACGATGCCGATGAGGCGGAGATTCAGCCGCATGTCGCCGTTGAGGATGTGGCTGAACTCGTGCCCCATCACTCCCTGGAGTTCCTCGCGGGTGAGGTAGTCGAGGCAGCCGCGGGAGACGGCCACCACGGCGTCGCCCGGCTGGTGGCCGGCGGCGAAGGCGTTGATGCCCGGCTCGTTGTCCAGCACGTAGACCGGCGGCACGGGGATGCCGGCGGCCAGGGCCATTTCTTCGACCACGTTCAGCAGCCGCCGTTCGGCCAGGTCGGTGGTCTGCGGATTGACCGGCCGCCCGCCCACCATCAACGCGACGGTTTCCCCGCCGGCGGAAAGCTCGGAGATCTTGTACAGGCTGGCCACGGAGATGACCGCGATCGTCCCCAGGCTGACCCAGAGCAGCAGGGCCGGTTGCCAGAGGCCCGGCCCGGGCTGTTCGTCATGCAGCCTGGACTGGTGGCCGGTTGCCAGGAGTTCGAACCGGTCTGCTCGACGTAGCCCTCCGGCTTCGACAGGCCGGCGGCCAGGGCCAGCACCAGGTAGATGGCCAGGATGATGATCACCACGGCCGCGACGAACATCACCACCAGGCTGCCTGGTCTGCCGGCGGGCATGGTCCTGTCGGTCGAAGAAATCCATGGCCATGGGCGATCAACTGAAGGAGACTTTGGGGGCTTCCCGCTCTTGAGGCTTTTCGACCTCGAAGAGGTTGGCCTCCTGGAAGTTGAACGTCGAGGCGATGATGCTGCTGGGAAAGACCTCCCGCTGCGTGTTATAGGCCATGACGGCGTCGTTGTAGGCCTGCCGGGAGAAGGCGATCTTGTTTTCCGTGGCCGAGAGTTCCTCCTGCAGCGCGAGCATGTTCTGGTTGGCCTTCAGATCGGGATAGGCTTCGGCCACGGCGAACAGCCGGCCCAGGGCGCCGGTGAGCTGCCCTTCGGCCCCGCTCAAGGCCGTCATGGCCTGGGCGTCGCCGGGGTTGCCGGCGGCCTGCTTCCCGGCCGAATAGGCCAGATTGCGGGCCTGGGTCACCGCCTCCAGCGTCTCCCGCTCGTGCTTGATGTAACCCTTGGCGGTCTCGACCAGGTTCGGAATCAGGTCGTAGCGCCGCATCAGTTGCACGTCGATCTGCGAGAAGGCGTTCTTGTAACGGTTCCGCAGCGACACCAGCCCGTTGTACATGCTGACGACCACGATCGCCACCAGGAACACAACCACCACCAGCCCAATGAGAACGACAAGTGCAAGCGTCATGACAGGCATGGGACGCACCTCCGCTGTGGATAGGAAGATTGTGGACGGAAGAAAAAGGCCGCCCCCTATTCTAGCAGATTCCCCGCGGCGGCATAGCAGGGGGGGTAAAAGGCCGGGGGGGACGCTTGCCACCGACGCCCCGGGGAAGTAGATTCAGCGTAGAATGAATTCCATGCCAGTCCGCATCCCTCGTTCCCGTTGGTTCTACGTCGCCTGCGTGGCCCTGCTCGGCGCCGGCCTGGCCAGTTGGTGGCACTGGCGCCGGCCGCGCGACTTCTCGCCGCACGAGACCTATGCCCGGGCGACGGCCGCCGGGCGCAACGCGCTGGCCGATCCGTCCGCCGATCCGGCGCTGGCGGTGTTGCAGCTCCGCGACTGGGCCCGCGCGGCCGTGACCGACATCAAGGAGAACATCCGCGACTACTCGGCTGTCCTCCTGAAACGGGAGCGGAGCGGCGGCGAGCTCAGCCCGGTGCAAATGATGTTCATCAAGGTGCGGCAGCAGCCCTTCAGCGTCTACATGCACTTTCTCGCTCCCCCGGACCGCAAGGGCGACGAGGCCATTTTCGTCGACGGCCAAAACGGCGGAAACATCCTCGGTCATACCACCGGCTTGCTCAACGCGGTGGTCGGCACGGTGAGCTTGCCTCCCGAGGGCATGATCGCCATGAAGGGCCAGCTCCATCCGATCACGCAGCTCGGCCTCCTCTTTCTCACCCAGCGGTTGCTCGATCATGCCGAGGAGCAGGTCCGCGAGCCGACCTGCCGCATCCGCTTCCGGCCGCAAGCCAAGATCAACGACATCCCTTGCTTGTGCATCGAGGCGGCCATCCCGCATCCTTCCGCCGGCCATCCGCAGGGGACGCAGATGATCCGCGTCTTCATTGACAAGCAGCGGAAGCTGCCGCTCCGCTACGAGCAGTACGATTGGACGGGCCAGCCGGCCGACAAGCCGCTGTTGATGGAGCAGTACACCTACGTCGATCTGAAGCTGAACAACGGTTTCACCGGCGCCGATTTCGACAAGCGGAGCCCCAGCTACAGCTTCCCGTAAAGGGAAGGATAAAGGATAAAGGATGAAGGGGGGAACGACAATGGCGCGTCGTCGATGACCCGTTTTCATCCTTCCACCCTGCTCCCCAAGCCCACCGGCTGCGTCCGGTGGGAAAGGCGTCGGGACAAAATGCTTACCCGCTCCCTTTCCCACCGGACACGACCCGCTGCGCGGGTGCCCGGTGGGCTTGGGATAGATCACTACGAAACCTTTTTTGCGTCCGAATTCTCCGGTCCCAGCGCGCGGACGAACTCGCCGCCCAGGAACACCGCGGCACTGGCGTAATAGAACCAGATCATCACGGCGATCAGCGAGCCGATCACGCCATAGGCGCGATACTTGTCGCCGATGACAAAGAGGGCCAGGAGGTACTGGCCGATCTGCCAGATGACGGCCACGAAGAAACTGCCCGCCAGGGCCTCGACCCAGCGGACCGGGGCCTTGGGAATCGTCTTGTAGATGACGCCCAAGAGGGCCGTGTTGCCGGCGATGAGGAAGAGCGTTTGCAGGGTCTGCCAGGCGCGGAAACCGACGGGCAAGGCCAGCACGTACGACTTGAGGCCGAGGAGAACCATGTTGGCGGCAAACAGCACCAGCAACAGCAGGCCCACGCCCAGCAGCATCGCAAAGGCGATGCAGCGGCCGTAAACCACCGACCACACGACGCCCAACCAGCCCTGGTGGACCCGTGCGGGCGTGCCCCAGATGCGATTGAACATCGCTTCAAGCTGCAGGAAGATGCCGATGGCGGCGATGGTCAGAGCCAGCAGGCCGAGCGGCCCGCCCACTTTCGCCTGCTCCTGGATGAGAGCGAGAATCGTCTGCAACTGCGCGGTCAGCCAGGGACCGATCTGCTCCCGGAGCATGGCGAACAATTGCCGCTCTCGCTGGTGGGCGTGGCCGGACCATTTGGTGACCAGCCCCAGCACGGCGACCAGCACCAGGCACAAGGGAAAGAGCGAGAAGGCGGCGTAATAGGCCATGGCCGCGCTGAGCATGGCGCCGTCGTCGCGATTCCAGCGCACGACGCTGGTCTTCAATGCGTTCCAGAGGCGTTTTCCGATCCAGGTCTGCATCGGTATCATCTTTCAACGTACGGCCGCCGCGGTCAACGGGCGGAGACGACAGCGATGGGTTTTACGCCTCAGCCCCTGGGGCCGATAGTCGGCGGCCAGGGCGCGAGCCCTCGTTATTACACGCACCTTTTGTGTCTTAACCGCGAAGCGGTTGTGTTGGACAGCCCAGGGTTGCCGCGCAGCGGCAACCCTGGGCTAAACTATTCAACCGCTTCGCGGCAAAAACTAACACCATCGCCAACATGCGTGCAACAGCGGGGGCTGACGCCTCCGGCCCGCTACCACTCCACGGAAATCGCCGCCGTGGTCATGCCGGCGCCGACGGCGCAGAGGATCAGCTTGTCGCCCGGCCGCAGATTCTCCTCAACGTCGATCAGCGTCAGCGGGATGCTGGCGCTGGACGTGTTGCCGATGTTCTCCACGTTGAGGGCGAATCGCTGGAAATCGACGCCGCAGCGCTTGGCCGCCGCCTTGAGAATCCGCCCGTTGGCCTGGTGCGGCACGACCCAGCGGGTCTCCTCGACCGTCCAGCCGGTCTCGGCGATGGCGCGGCGTATCAGCGCGGCGAAACTCTCCGTGGCAAAGCGGAACAGGGCATGGCCGTCGATGCGGATCCAGGGATCGACGCCGCCGTGGCCGTTGCTGATGACATAGCCGGGCGACTCGCGCCGCGCCATGTGCAACGCCCGGGCGTCGGCGCCGAGCATGACGTGGCGGATCACGTGCCCGTGGGTGCCGGCCGAAATGATCGCCGCCCCGGCGCCGTCGCCGAAGAGAAAATAGGCGTTGCGATCGGCGGCGTCCAGCAGCCGCGACTGCATTTCGACGCCCACGGTCAGCACGTTGCGGGCCATGCCGGAGAGGATCATGCCGCGGGCCATCGACACCGCGTAGAGCCAGCCGCAGCAGGCGGCGTTCAGATCGAAGGCCGGCAGGAAGGGCAGGCTAAGGCGGTCCTGGAGGATGCAGGCGGTCGAGGGCATGGCCACGTCGGGCGTGGTGGTGGCGACGATGATGGCGTCGATGTCCTTGGTGGCGATTCCCGACTTGCGGATCGCCTCCAGGGCCGCCTTGAAGGCCATTTCCGAGGGCCGCTCGTCGTCGCTGGCCCAGTGCCGCCGCTGAATGCCCGTGACCTGGTAGACATATTGCTCGGAGATCTCGGGGAAGCCTCGCACCAGCTCGGCGTTCTCGACCACCCGCGCCGGCAAGTAGCCGCCCACGCCCAGGATCACGACCCCTTGGGCCGCCGGGCCGCTGCGGGCCGCCGACGGGGTGTCTATCGCAGAGCGCGGCGGGCGCGGCGGCCGGCGCCGGCGGAATCCAGTCCCGCATCGCCGCATCGGACGTCTCCACCTCCAGCACCGGCTTGCTCAGCAAGACTGTCTCACCTTCGAGGTGAAAGAGCCGGATGGCCAGGCCGTCGCAGGGGGCCTCGAAATCGAACACCGACTTGGCGCTGTCGATCTGCGCCAGCGCCTGCCCCTTCTGAAAGCGGTCGCCCTCGGCGATGTACCACTCGATGATCGTGGCCTCGGTCTCGGCCGCGCCTTGGGCGGGCAAGTACAGCGGCAGTCGAAAGAGCGGCTCATCCATGAGGTGCATCTTCCAGGAGTTGAGCGATGGCCGCCTCGATGCGGGCCGCGTCGGGCCGGCAAACGGTCTCCAGCTCCGGCGCGAAGGGCATCGGCACGTCGGGGGCGGCCAGCAGCCGCGGCGCACGCGCAGCGCCGCCAGGCACTCCCGCGCCGCCAAGGAGATGATGCGGTCGCCCAGCCCGCGCGTCTGGCCCGATTCCTGCACCACCAACAACCTTCCCGTCTTGCGAATCGACTCGTAGAGGGGCGCCATGTCGAGCGGTTCCAGCGCCAGCGGGTTCCACAGCTCGATCGATCGGCCCGAGTGCGCCGCCGCCTCGGCCGCCTGGTGCAGCATGGCGCCGAAGGCCACGACCGTCAACTCGCTCCCCTCCAGCCAGCGCCGCGGGCGCCAGACCGCCGCCAGGTCGCCGTCGAAGTCGATGGCCCCGCTGCGGCTCCAGTAGAGCAGCTTGTGCTCGAAGACCAGGCAGGGGTTGGGATCGTAGAAGCCGGCCACCAGGGCCTCGAACGTTTCCTGCGGCGTGGCGGGATAGAGGAGTTTCAGTCCCGGGAAGCGCGACCAGAGGCCCTCGAACTCGCCCGAGTGAAACGCCCCCACCGTCATCCCGCCGCCGCAAGGCAGCCGCAGCAAGAGCGGCGCCGGCTGGCCGCTGCGGAAGAACCAGCTCGCGGCGTTCAGGCCCAGTTGCGTGGTCGCTTCGGTGGAGAAATCGGCGAACTGGAACTCGACGATCGGCCGCCCGCCCGTCTGCGACGCCCCCAGGGCGAAGCCCACGATCGCCGATTCGCAGATCGGCATGTCGATCACCCGCTCCGCTCCGAACCGTTCGATCAGCCCCTTGCACGTTTTGAAAGCCGAGCCGTAGACGCCGATGTCCATGCCGGCCAGAAAGGCCGTCGGATTGCGGGCCAAAATGTATTCCAAGGCCAGGCGGACCGCGTCGCCGTTCTTGACGCCCCGGGCCGCAAACGGCTCGACCCGCGCACGGCGCGGCCGCCGACGCTTCGCCCGGCGAAGCCGCGGCGCCGTTGCTGTCGCAGAGGCCGTTGCCGGCGTAGACGTGCCAGCCTGCGGCCGGCGGCTGCGGCCGGGCCACAGCCATCGCCTTGGCCAGCGACTCGCGGATTTCCTCGTCGACGGCCGCCTCGATCGAGGCCATGGCCCCGTCGGACAGCCCGCAAACCTCCCGCACCTTCGCCGCTGTCCGCGGCAGCGGATCGGCCCGCCGCCACTCGGCCATGAGCGACTCGGGCACGTAGAGCCCCTTGTCGTAGGCGGCGTGGCCTTGCAGCCGCAAGGTCATACATTCCAGCAGCGCCGGCGCCGGCTCGGCGTGCATCGTGTCGAGCAGATCGACCACCGCCGAATACACTTCCCAAGGATCGGTGCCGTCGATCGTCCGTCCGGCGATTCCGTAGCCGGTCGCCCGGTCGGAAAGCCGCCGGCAGCGATACTGGGCGCTGGTGGGCGTGGAAAAGGCATAGTGGTTGTTCTCGATCAGGAACAGCACGGGCGCGTGCTGCACGGCGGCGAGGTTGACCGCTTCGTGAAACTCGCCGGTGCTGGTGCCGCCGTCGCCGATGACGGCCAGGCCGAAGACCTCTTCGCCGGCGCGGCGGGCAGCCCAGACGCCGCCGACCACCAGGCTCAACATTTTGCCCAGGTGGCTCATCATCGGGAACCGCCGCCGGGCCGGGTCGCCATGATGGACGTTGCCCTCGCAGGCGTGCGTGGGACTCTCGGCGTTGGCCATGTATTGGCAAATCAGGTCGAAGGGGGTCGATCCCAGCAGCAGATGGCCGGCCAGAGTCGCGGTGCAGCAGCGAGACCACGTCGCGGCCCGCACGCAGCGGCAAGGCCGCCATGACCGTCGCCTCGTTGCCGACGCTGCTGGTGACGGTCCCCTTGACATAGCCCTTCTGGTACAGCTCCAGGAGCCGCTCCTCCAGCCGGCGCGACAACAGCATGACCGGATAGGCGACCAGGTACAACTCCTCGCGGGAGAGTCGCGTGGGCCAGCGTGCCGGCTCCGGCAGCGGGCGATGGGACGGATCGATCCGCAGCGCCGGCCCACCGGCCGACGACGCGGGCGTCCAGGTTCCCCCTCCGGCAACCGGCCGCAGACGCCGCCGCTCGGCCGACGAGGCATCCGCCCCCGATGGATCGATGCGATGATAAGCCACGTGTGATTCCGAGCCGAAATGTCAGCAACAAGCGCGACTAGAGTCGGATTGTAGCGGCTGGGGAGTGCCTTGTCACGGGCAGGTTCCTTGCTTTCCAAGGGGCCGCGGCGTCAGGCCCTGCCGGGAGCGGGCTCGGATATTCGCCAATATCCCTAAACTGCGCAGGTTATTGATTTTACGGCAGGAGTTGGCAGTGGCGGTGGCCTTGTCATTGGGTGTTGGTCGAATTAGTATAGAGTTTTGCGGTCCCCGATAGCTCAGTTGGTAGAGCGAGCGGCTGTTAACCGCTAGGTCCAAGGTTCGAGTCCTTGTCGGGGAGCTTTTCATTTCCCGCGTGTGAAAACGGTCCGCCAGTTAACGCCCGACGCCGAGACTCCGGCCGCCGGGCGTTTTTCGTTCCGGTCCCCTCTCCCGCTGGGAGCGACCAGTTTCCGTGGTGCCCGGGGTGAGGGCCTTTTCCTGCAAGGGTTTACGTCGATGGCAAACCTCAAAAAGCGGCCGGAAAACACATAGGGTCTTTGCCGTATGAGTCCAGAAGCTGCCCTCCAGTTGCAGATCGAACTCTACCGTGGGATGAGCGGCCAGCAGCGGCTTGCAACCGCGCTCGACCTGCACGCGCTGGCTTGCGACCTGGCCCGTGAAGGAATCCGCCGCCAGTTTCCAACCGCCAGCGACGAGGAAGTCGAGCGACATCTGCGCCTTCGATTGGAGGCCGCCCGCCGATGAGGAGCCAGCAGGAACTCTTGATCGACTGCCTCGGGCGACTCAACCGCTCGGGTGTTTCCTACATGCTGACCGGTTCGATGGCCAGCAACTACTGGGGCATCCCACGAACGACGCACGACCTGGATTTCGTGCTGGTCATGCAACCAGCGGACGTTGCGGGGTTCCTCGACGCCTTCCGCGATGGTTTCTTCCTCCAGCCCGAGTCGGTCCGCGAGGCGTTTCGACCGCCCCATCAATTCAATGCCATTGATGAACTCTCGGCGTTGAAGATCGACTTCTGGCTCCTTCGGGACGACGCATTCGAGAGGAACGCCTTCGCTCGGCGCTTGGAAGTATCGCTGTTTGGCGTGCCCGCATGGATCTCAACCCCGGAGGACGTTCTGCTTCACAAGCTCTACTGGAATCGTCTTACGCCGTCCGAGCGGCAACTCGGCGACGCCGCCGGGGTATACGCAGTCCAGGCTGCGTCGCTCGACAATGATTACCTCCGACAGTGGGCGGCAAGCTTGGGCGTCGGGCGCGAGCTCGACGATCTGATCTCCGGCAAGATCAAGCCGAAAACCACGTGAGAAAATGGTCGGCAGGTCAGGAGCAGCTTAGCTCACCGCCGGTTTCATCGCGATATACTTACGCTCGGCAACGCCTTGCGAAGATCTTCCGCGCCGCGGCGCTGACCTTGGTTTGGCCGAGGTTCAAGATCTTGAGCTTTGCCAATCCTTTGAGGTGTTGCAGCCCGGCGTCGCCGACCGTCGTGCCGTCGAGGTACAGCGATTTGAGTTGGGTCAATCCTTCGAGGTGTTCCAGCCCGGCGTCGCCGACCGCGGTGTTGCTGAGGTTCACCGATTTGAGCTGGGTCAATCCTTCCAGTTGTTGCAGCCCGTCGTCGGTCACCTGGGTGCCCGCCAGGTTGACGCCGATAGCTGGCTTGTCCGGACTATCTTCGTCAACGGTGACTTTGCCTTGCAACTTGCGGATTTCGGCAATTGCCGTTGCTTGATCGGGACTCGGTTCGGCTGCCCAGCCCCAGGGAATCGACGCCAGCGACAATCCTAACGTCACCATGAGCACAGCAAAGCGGTTCATGTGGTTGCTCCTTTGTCACGCGGTAGGAGGTATGGTGATGTCCACGGCACAACGGAACTGCCGGCAATCTCGCCTCTCCTTATTGGATGGGTTTTGGCGTGCGGCAGTTCACTGCCATTTTTCATCGCCGCACTCCGAGGTACCCATCCAGCGGGTTACAGGCACCCGTTCCCTGCCTGTGATTGCACTACAGAATGGGGTTCAAGATTGGTTTGCCGCCTGGGGCCAGCCCGGCCCTTTACTGATAAAGATGCGCCGGGCGGGCGTTTTTTGCAGACGCCGACGCACGCCGGCGGCGCAGGATTCCGCTTGCCTCCGGCGCCTGGCACCGGTCCTCGGCATTCACGCGGACCCCGACGCCCTGAGTGCGGTCAGAATCATGCTTAGCAGACCTAGAGGCTCCCCCCACGCAGAGTCTTCGTCCGCCGCTTGCGGCCTTCCTCGTGCGTGGCTATGTTGAGAGGGCTGGAAACCACGGTCCAGGGTGTTTTTCGGTGGCAGACAATCGCTGTGCGTCTGGTTCTCTTCCTGCCCTCCGGGAGACGGAATTATGGCGGCGAAGCTGACCAATCCGGTCTTCGTGTCGTGGTATCTTGCCGCCGTCTTTTTCTTGGGGCTGCTGGCCAATTCAGCCATCACCGTTGCGCCAGGCCACCAGACATTCGACGCGCCGATGGCCGTCTGTTGCGTCTGCGTGCTGTTGTTCGCGCTGGTGGCGATTGTCTTGCAGCGGCGCGGCCGGCGGGGGCTTGGGTTGGGAATCTTCCGTTCCGAGCCCGTTCGCGTTGGCTACGCAGTGTTCGCGGCTATCATTACTCTGTGTTTGCTGGCAACGGTCATAGGTTGAGCAGGTGGATTACGGGCCAGGCGATTTTTGCCAATGTCGGCTACACAGCGCACCGAAAACGTAGACGTAGGTCAGGCACCCCGTGCCTGACAAAGGGCTGCCAGAGTCCGAGGGCATGTCAGGCACGGCGTGCCTGACCTACGTGGCTGCGTGCCTGAACGCCACGCAGCCGCCGAAAAGACCTTGACGCAAGTCGATCCGGCGTGCAAATTGGCAGCTGCGATGGCATCGCGAGCAAACGTCCGCCGGGACGGTCCCCATGGGCGTTCCGCTTGTTAATCTGCGCCAGCGGCGGTAATTGGTAAAGATGGTCGGCGAACATCTCGATATGTCGAGCGACGAGGGGCGGCAGCCGGCGGCCCAGCAAGGGGCGACGCGGCGATTCGTCGGCATCCACTTCGCCTGCTGCGACGTGTATATGCGGGTCTACGTCAATCGGGCCGAAACCGCCTACGAGGGCCGCTGCCCGAAATGCTGCCGGCAGGTCCGCATCGGCATCAGCCCCGGCGGGACCGATTGCCGATTCTTCAAGGCCCATTAGGGGGGGGGGGGGGTAAGTGCGTCTTGAACCGGGCGGCGATTTCGGGTAGCCTACCGCCCCCATGGATTACGAAGTCCAGCGATCCGCGCGACGTTGCACCACCAGCGGTCGGGAGATTGCCCCAGGCGAGAAGTTCTACTCGGTGCTCATGGTCGAGGGGGCTGACCTGCGGCGTTACGACTATGCGGTCGAGGCCTGGCAGGGGGCGCCGCCCGGCGCGGTCGGCTGGTGGCAATCGCAGCTTCCGGCGGCGGGCGTCAAGCGCGTGCACGGGCGCCGAACGACGTGCTCTTGCAGTTTTTCGACGAGTTGGCCGAGCAGCCCGACAAGCAGGACATGCGCTACGTGTTGGCGCTGCTGCTGGTCCGGCGGCGGGTGTTTCGGCTGGAGGAAGCGGAAGGCAGTTCGCCCGGCGGCGAGCGGCTGGTGTTGCATTGTCCGCGGCGCGACGCCACGTATGAAGTCGCCGTCACGATTCCCGATCAGGCGCGGGTCGACGAGATTCAACAGGAGCTGGCAAAACTTTTGGAATAGGGCGGATGCGGCTATCGCCTTGTGTGGCGCGAAAAAAAAGACTCGCGCAGAGGCGCAGGGGAGGAATGTTAATACTACATCGCTAAGTACACCACGGAGACACGGAGTTCACGGAGTGCAAAAGCAAAGGTATCAATGGGTTGCGGCTAATCCTGTTCTATCGGTGCTCTACGATGACGAAGGGTTGCGGATGATCTTCCGTCAGAATCGGCTAGCCATGCCGTGTTCTGCCCTTTTTTGCCTTCTCTCCGTGTCCTCGGTGTCTCCGTGGTCAACTTCCGTCGGCACTGCAAGTTAGCGCTGTCGTATTAAGAGATGCACGAGAATGCGATCGGGAGCGGCTGCAAACTAGGTTATCTGTTGAACTTTGGCGAGGCCCTGATGAAAAATGGCATCACGCGCGCGGTAAACGATCTCGAGGAACCCTGACGCCACAATATTTTCCCCTGCGTCTCCGCGCCTCTGCGCGAGCCTTTTTTTGGCGCGACGGAGTGGGGCCGTGTGAGTGGTTACCGAACAGGCGTCCTCTGCGGAGGATTGCCCCCGAAGGAACGAGCACGATCCATGGACGGATATCGACGTTGCCTCCCACTGGCGGTGGTCACGGGGCTGATGGCCCTTTGCGGGGCCGACTGCCAGCGTCACTTCCTTACGTTCGCCACGCCAGACCCTCCGCTGCTGCTTCCCTCGGCGACCCTGGAGCAGGTGATCCAGACCGTCAACCGCAACAACTCGCAGATTCAATCGTTCACCGCCAACCAGGCCATGCTCAGCGGGCCGGGGTGGGGGACCTTGCGCGCCGATGTCGCCTTCCAGCGGCCTTGGCGGCTGCGGATCCGCGGCCAAACCGGCCTGAGCGGCCCGGAAATGGACCTGGGCAGCAACGACCAGTTGTTCTGGTTCTGGGTCCGCCGCAATCAGCCGCCGGCCATCTACTATTGCCGTCACGATCAGTTCGCCGGCTGCAAGGCCCGGACGATGATTCCCATCGAGCCCCAGTGGCTCATGGAGGCCCTGGGCGTCGCCGTGCTCGATCCGGGGTTGCCCTATCAGGGGCCCAGGCTCTTGCCCAACGGCCGGCTGGAACTCCGCATCATTCGGGAAACGCCCAACGGCCCGACGACCAAGGTCACGATCATCGACCCCGCCCGGGCGTGGATCATGGAGCAGTACGTCTACGACTGGCAGAATCGCCTGCTGGCCCGCGCGATTGCCGACGGCTATCGTCGCGATCCTTTGACCGGGCTGGCCATGCCCACGGCGGTCAACATCGCGGTGCCGCCGGCCGATTTTTCGTTGCGGATCGACTTGGGCAACGTGCAGATCAACCAATTGCCGGCAAATGTGCCCGGCTTGTGGGAGATGCCGCGGATCGACGGCTACCCGGCGATCGACTTATGCGATCCGCGGCTGCGGTTGGCGCCGCCGGGGTCAGGACCGCCTGCGGCGGCGCAATGGCGGCCTGGAGACGGCCGCTAGGGGCCGCGATTGGGCTGCGTGCCGCCCCAGCCCCGCAGGGGCGACAGTCAATAGCCAGGGGCGTCAGCCCCTGGGGTGGAGGCCGCGCGGACGTTCTCTTCGGCGCCGCTCGCGTCACACGACGTGTGACGCATACGGGGAACGCCTGCTCACAGCGGGCCCACCTTGACCGGGGCTCGCTCGAAATCGTTGGCTGCCATCAGGAAACCTCGGCCCGAAGGGCCGTCACTCGAAAGCCCAGGGCAACGCCCTGGGTAACCTTTCGAGCCGCGCCCCTTCGGGGCTCACGGGCGCGCTCGCGATAATGTCCCAGGGGCTCACGCCCCTGGCTATTGACTATCGCCCCTGCGGGGCTTCGCCAAAACATGACGCTATTCCTGAACGACGGCTAACATCGCGCCCCGCTCCCGGCCCCTCAGCCGATCAAGGCGTCAAGCTCATCGACCAGCGGGCCGAACTTCGCCAGCGTGGCGTCGACCACCGCCGGCCGCCCATCGTCTCCGCTGTCATCGGCCGCAAGACGCCTGGTATCGCCGCGATATCTTTGCGCCTGGCAGCGCTTTTTGGAGTTCTCTCACGCCCGCGTCGGTGGCCCTGGTGCTGTCGAGGCCGAGCGATTTGAGTCGGGTAAGCCCCTTGAGGTGTTTAAGCCCGGCATCGCTGACTTCGGTGTCGGTGAGGCTCAGCACTTCGAGCCCCGTCAATCCCGTGAGGCGCTGCAGCCCGGCGTCGCTGATCTTCGTATAGCCGAGATTCAGCCATCGGAGTTGGGTCAATCCTTTGAGTTGTTCAAGCCCGGCGTCGCTGACCTTGGTGCCATTGAGGTCCAGCCGTTGGAGTTGGGTCAGTCCCTTGAGTTGTTCAAGCCCGGCGTCGCCGACGTTGGTTTCGTAGAGCTCCAGCTCCCGAAGTTGGGTCAGGCCCTTGAGGTGCCGCAGCCCGGCGTCGCTGATCCTGGTGATCCCGAGGTCCAGGTTTTGGAGTTGGGTCAGGCCCTTGAGGTGTTCCAGCCCGGCGTCGCTGATCTTGGTGATTCCGAGGCCAAGGTCTTGGAGTTGGCTCAGGCCCTTGAGGTGTTCCGGCCCGGCGTCGCTGATCTTGGTGTGGTCCATCCAAAGCCTCCGGAGCTGGGTCAATCCGTCGAAGTGTTCCAGCCCGGCGTCGCTGAATTCTGGTTGGTTAGCCATGACCTCTGTCAGGTCCACGAACAGGTCGTCCCCGAGCAACTCGCGCAGCCAGGCCGGCCCCGGTAGCTCCACGGGTTCAGACCCGTCGCCTTCATAATCATAAGAAACCCCGCCGCCAGCCTGTTCAATTGCTTCCACTGCCGCTCGCTGGGCCGTCGCCCGTTTCTTCGCCGTCGCCAGCCAACCGCACGCGACGGCGACGACGACCATGAGCACCAACAACGAGCGGATGCTGTACTGGAACCGCCGGCGGAAGACGAGCGCGGCGAGGAACCAGAGGAACATCAGGACCATCGCCAGCCCGACGCTTCCCACGGCGATCAGCACGGTGTAGCCCTTGTGCCGATTGAAGGCGAACCACTGGAACCGCTCGGACAGCAGCAGCAGAACCTCCAGCACCAGCAGTCCGAGCACGCAGCGCCCCGGCGTGAGGTGATACCATCGCGGCTTTTCTTGGGGAGCGTCGGCCATGACGACAGTATAACGGGATTCGCGCCCGGGAGGTAGCTTTCCTTCGGCCCGTGTTGCGGCGTCGGTGCTTATCGCGTGAGCCCGCAGGGGCACCATAGCATAGCCCAGGGTTGCCGCGCAGCGGCTACCCTGGGCTTCGGACGGCGGGAAATCTAGAACCCCAACGGGGTTTCGTTTCGCGGACGTTCTGCGCAACCCCGGTGGGGTTGAAAACGTGGGCGACCCGCCAACCCAGGGTAGCCGCTGCGCGGCAACCCTGGGCTAAATTATCACCGCCCCTGCGGGGCGGAGCCAAGGCACGACATTATTCTCGGGCGACCGCTAACATCGCGCGCCCCGCCCCCGCCCTCTCAGCCGAGCAAGGCGTCGAGCTCATCGACCAGCGGGCCGAACTTCGCCAGCGTGGCATCGACCACCGCCGGCTGCTCCATGTCGACGCCGGCGGCGCGGAGCAAGTCCAACGGGTCTTTCGACGCTCCGCCCTTGAGCAGGCCCAGGTAGTCGTCCAGCGCCTGGCGGCCGCCGCCGCAGACGCGGTTGGCCAGGGCGATGGCGGCCGACATGCCGGTGGCGTACTTGTAGACGTAGAAGCCGCGATAGAAATGCGGGATCCGCAGGCACTCCAGGTCGAGTTCCGCATCGAGGGTGAAATCGGGCCCGAAGTACAGCTCCAACAGCCCGTGATAAATCGCCCGCAGCCGGTCCACCGTGAGCGGCTCGCCCGCCTCGACCGTCTGGTGGGCGATCTTCTCGAACTCGGCGAACATCGTCTGGCGGAAGAGGGTGCCGCGTATGGCGTCGATCTGGCGGTTGATGAGGAAGGCCCGCCCCTGGTCGTCGCGGGCATTTTCCAACAGGTGGCGGCCCAGGAGCTGCTCGTTGAAGGTGCTGGCCACTTCGGCGACGAAGATGGCGTAGTCGTAATAGGCGTAGGGCTGGTGCTTGGCCGACAAGTGGGTGTGCATCGAGTGGCCCGCCTCATGGGCCAGCGTGAAGACGTGGTCCAGCACGTCGGGCTGGAAGTTCATGAGGATGTAGGGATCGGCGTCGTAGGAGCCGGCGCTGAAGGCGCCGCTCTGTTTGCCGCGATTCTCGTAGCGGTCGCACCAGCGGCCCAGCAGGCCCTGGCGCAGCACGGCGCCGTACTCTTCGCCCAGCGGCCGCAGGGCGGCCAGCACCGTCTCGACCGCCTCGTTCCAGGTGTGCCGGGTTTGCAGATCGGCCAGGATCGGCACGTAGGTGTCGTAGTGGTGGATGTCGCGGAGCCGCATCTTTCGCCGCCGCACGTCGTAATAGTGGTGCAGCGCGGGCAAGTGGCGATGGACCGATGCGATCAGGTTGTCGTACACCGACACCGGCGCCCGGTCGGCGAACAGGGCGGCCTCCAGGGCGCTCCCGTAGCGGCGGGCGCGGGCGTAATAGACGTTGCACTGGATGGCGCCGCCAAGGGCCGCCGCCAGCGTATGCTGGTGATCGACGTACTGGCGATAGTATTGATGGAAGGCGGCGCGGCGGACGCTCCGCTTGGGCGAGTGCAGCAGCGTGCTGAGCGCGGCATGGCTGAGCTCGATCCACTGGCCGCCGTCACCGCGGATGTCGCCGAATTTCAGGTCGGCGTCGTTGAGCTGCTGGAAGACCTGGCGGGCGGCCTGCGCCATCTCGGTCTGCATCGCCAGCAGCCGTTCCTCTTTGGGGCCCAGGGTGTGCGGCTTGAAGCGGAGCAGGCGCTCCAGCAGAATCTTGTAGGGAGCCAGCACCCCCGCGCGGAGCAGCGCCCGCATCCGGGCCGTGGGAATGGCGAGGATCTCCGGGCGGATGTAGCTGGCGGCCTGTCCGGCGCGGCTGACGGCGCCGAGGAGTCGCCCCTGCATCCGCTGGTAGTGGCTGGCCGTGGCGTCTTCGGCGGTTTTCAGGCAGGCATAGGTCCGCAGCCGCTCGGCGACGCGATCGAAGGCGAGGTCGAACTTCAAGCAGGCCGCCAGCGTCTTGGGCCCGGCGGCCAGCCTGCCGCGGAAATCGGCGTAGCGCGCGATCCGCTTTTCCCACTGGGAAAACGCACGCTCCCACGCCTCGTCGCTGGGAAAGAGCCGGGAGAGGTCCCAGGTGTCGCCCGGTTTCACGCTACTGCGGGGGGGGAGTCGCTTGACCTTCTTCATTTTCGCTATGGCAGACCGTCAGAGGAGCAAATTGGGTTGAATATGGACACCCTTAAGTGGGTAACTCTATTTTACGTCGGGCTTTGAAATTCGGGAAGGAGCCGTGTGGCTGACGATCGTCGGCCATTGGCGGGGCAAAGTCATCCGGGGGCTCACGCCCCCGGCTCGCTACGTGCCACCCGACGGCGCAGAGGGGGTGTGCCGGGCGCAACGACTTGCGTCGGCCCACGGGATCTCCGCCCAACCCCCCTTTCAGGGTGATATGCTGGGATGTTGGAACCGACTAGACTTATTGGTTGGACATCCACACGAGACGTAACGCCGGGAGGCGACGGTGTGCACATTGGCCATCCTCTATCGAGTCGCGCGAAATACCCCGATTTTGCTGGCCGCTAATCGGGAAGAATCCTTCTCGCGACCGACGCAGTATCCCAAGATTCAGCCGGGGGTGCCGCGCGTGGTATGCGGCATCGACCGCCAGGCGGGAGGGACCTGGTTGGGCGTGAACCAATTCGGATTGCTGGTGCTGGCTACCAACCGTCCCAAGGCCATGGCGCCGTTGGAGCCGCGGTCGCGCGGGCTGCTGTGCCGCGATCTGTTGGATCGGCGCAGTGCCCGCGACGCCGTCCAGTGCGCCGTCAAGGAACTTTCCGGCGGCGGCTATGCGGGGGCCAATTATCTTTGTGCCGACGACAAGTATGCGGCGGTGGTCTATGGCGGCAATCGCATCGCCGTGGCCGAGTTGACGCCCGGGCTGCACACGCTCAGCAACGGCGACTTGGACGACCCGCAGGACGAGCGTCACCAGTTCCTCCGCCGCATGTTGACGCTGCACACTTTGGATTCGGCGGTGACGTTTCTGGCGGTGGCCAGCCGGGCGTGTTCGCGGAAGCCGAATGAAGAGGGCCGCCGCGGCGTGGTGCTGACCGGCGGCGACTACGGCACGGTTTCCTCGACGCTGTTGGCGCTGTCGCGGAAGGCCCAGCACTCGACGTATCAGTACAGTCCCGGCCCGCCGTCCGAGACTCCTTACGACGATCTTTCCGCCCTGTTGCGGCAGGTCCTTTCCGCCGGCCGCGGCAGGAAGACGGCCGCCGGCAACGGCGAAAAGCCGCCGCTTGCCAAGAGCAAGGTCAAGGCCAAGGCGTCCTCGCGACGGGTGCACTAGACGCGCCCCTGCGATCAGATCGCCACTTCGCGATACTCGGGCGCAGATCGAGCGACGGGACGGGTTCCACGCGCTTGCCGTCGTCGAAACAGGAGCGGCTGGCCTCGCTTTGGGCGGCCATGTCCAGCGCCTGCTCCGCCCGGCCCAGCAGGCCCTCGACGCTTTCACCGGGCAGCAGCGGCGCGATGCCGGCATGGGCCGTCACCGCGACCTGATTTCCTTGGCTGACGAAGCTGATCCGCTCGATCGACTGCCATAACAGTTCGCCCATCTTCTGCAAGCCCTGGGGCCCCGTGTCGACCATGACGATGAGGAAGCGATATTCGGCGAAGCGGGCCACCAGGTGCGGCGGGCCAATCAACTGGCCAACGACGCCGGCCACGGCGACCAGCAGGCGGTCGCACGCCACCGAGCCGAGGTTTCTGGTTAGGCTCCTGACGCCGTTGAGGTCCAAGAGGATGGCGCCCATCTCGTGCTTTTCCGGATAGCCCTGCTGCCATCGTTGCCACAGCGCCGTCTCGATCCCGATGCGGTTCGGCAAGCGAGTCAAGTAATCGGTCTGCACCTGGGAATGGATCTGGTCCAGGCGGTTTTGCTGCCGGGCCACGGCCAGGAAGGCCGCCTCCTGCTGGTCGTGGAGACTGTGCCGGGCGGCGCGGCAGGTTGACGATCTCGTCGAGCAAGCGGTTTCCCGCCGCCTCGAAATCGCCGTGGAAGTCCATGTACTTGAGATTGTTGATGGTGGTCTCCAGTTGCGAGATCGCAGCCAGGTTGGCCGTCTCGATCTGCTCGCCCACGGCGGCCATTTCGCCAAGCTCGCCCATGCGACCACGAAACTGCTCGCTCAGCCGGTCTTGTTCGGCCAGATACTCGGCGGCGTCCTTGTCCAACTCGGCCAGGCAGGCCGCGATCATGGCCGCGTCCCAGGGTTCTTCCCGGGACCGCAGCCGCGTCTCGATCCTTCGCATTTGAGCGCCGCTCCGCGCGATCGCCAGGTTGAACTTCAGGATGTTGGATTCCACGAACGTCTCGTCCAACTGCCAGGCCGCTTCCGCCGCGGGCGGCGCGTCCGCTTCGGCGGGCGACGCGCCCTCTGTGGGGGCGGGCGATTGGTCCGATGCCGCGGCCGGAGTTGCAGGGGCCTGCGGGACGGCGGGCTCCTCGATCACCGCCGTGGCGCCGACCGACGGCAGGCCCGCCAGCGCGTCCCATCCTTCCGATAGACTCGGCGGACCGAAGCCAAGAAAGACGGCCAGCTTATAACCTAAACAAATGTTCACAACGCCGATCGTGAAGATCAACAGGACCACGGCGACTCTCCGCTCTTCCGGGAATACCTGGCGTGCCAGGAAAGTATAGGCCACCGTGAGCCTGAAGGCGCTGAGGATTCCACGCCAGGGCGCGAAGCCGCAAGGGCGCAAAGGTATGGAGAAGGAGAGGGAGGCTGGACTGTAGGGTGGGTCGAGCGTAGCGAGCCCCACCAGTTGTGAATTGGCAATTTTCTGGTGGGGCTCGCCGACCATGCTGCGCATGGTGCCCGTCGACCCACCCTACCGCCCTGCCACCAAGCCCTCGCCGCTGGATGTCGCCCCCCTGTTGCAAACGGGGGGCTTTTCTCGCCGGCAGAAACTTTCTGGAGGTCGTACTAGCGCTTGGAGAACTGCGTGCCGCGCCGGGCGCCGCGCAGTCCGTACTTCTTCCGCTCTTTCATGCGGCCGTCGCGCGTCAGCAGGCCGGAGTCGCGCAGCGCGCCCTCGCTTTCCTGGCTGAACTTCTTCATGGCGCGGGCCAGGCCCAGCTTGATCGCGTCGGCCTGGCCGGTAATGCCGCCGCCGTCGACGCGAACCACCACGTCGACCTGGTCGAGCTTGCCGGTTTGCACCAGCGTCGCCAGCACGGCGTTGCGCTGCTGCACGTTGTGAAAATACTCATCCAGCGGGCGCTCGTTGATCGTGATTTGGCCCCCGCCCGGGCGAAGCCGCACGCGGGCGACGGAACTTTTGCGACGGCCGGTCCCGAGGATGTCACCGGCGCCGGAGGCTGCTTTGGTCGTGGCTGCTGCCATGAATGTCCTTCGTTTCGATTTCTATGGCTTGGGCGGCAGCGTTGTTTCTTGAGGCCCAGGTCGATTGCTTCCGGCTGTTGTGCCTGGTGAGGATGCTGGCTGCCGGCGTAGAGCTTGAGCTTGGTGATCATCTTGAAGGCGAGCTTGTTCTTCGGCAACATCCGCCGCACGGCCTCGCGGAGGATCAACTCCGGACGGCGGGTCTTGCGCCGGGCGGCCGTCTCCACCCGCAGCCCCGGATAGCCCGTGTACCACGTATACTGCTTCTGCTCCCATTTGTCCGGGTCGCTGAAGATGATCTTCTCCACGTTGATGACGACGACGAAATCGCCGGTATCGACGTGCGGGGTATACGTGGGCCGGTGCTTGCCCATGAGGATCATGGCGATGTCGCTTGCCAGCCGGCCGACCACCTTGTCGGTGGCATCGACCAGCCACCAATTGCGTTGGACTTCGCCCGGCTTGGCCATGTACGTCTTTGTTACTTCCATCCCAGCTCACTCCCAGGGAAACCCGTAATTTACCTGCTTCGCGGCCGACTGGCAAGGCACACCGCGCGGGTTTTCGGAAACTGGACTTCTGAAAACTGGGAATTCAACGTCCCCTCTCCCTCCGGGAGAGGGTAAGGGTGAGGGCTTTGGATCGAGAATCGCCATGCCCTCACCCCCGACCCATCTGTCCATCACAATCTTCCCCGCCGTCGCCTCGTCGTGCGATGCCCTCACCCCCGGCCCCTCTCCCAAAGGGAGAGGGGAGGAGCTTGGTTGCACCACCAAGGGGGGATTCCCAACGCGGTTTCCCCCTGCAATAATCCGACAATTCGAGTTAAGTTGCTGAAATTCTAGTCAAATTGGGTAGCGTGCGCAAATGGTGAGTGTTGCAGTCGTTCGAGAGACTTTCGCCGGAGAAAAACGTGTCGCCCTGATCCCCGCCAGCATTCCCCCCCTGATCAAAGCGGGACTGGAAGTGCTCGTCGAGAGCGGCGCCGGCGAGGCCGCCGGGTTTCCCGACCGCCTCTACGCCGACAAAGGGGCCAAGATCGTCGGCAGCCGGCAGGAGGCGTTCGCCGCCGACGTGTTGCTCCAGGTGCGGACGGCCGGGGCCAATGCCGAGGCCCTGGCGGCCGATCTGCCGCGCTATCGCACCGGCCAGGTGGTCATTGGCTTGTGCGATCCGCTGGGCTCGCCCCGGGAGGCGGCCGATTTGGCCGCCCGCGGCCCTACGCTCTTCTCCCTCGAGTTGCTGCCGCGCATCACCCGGCGCAGAGCATGGACGTGCTCTCCTCGCAGGCGACCGTTGCCGGCTACCGTGCCGTGCTGCTGGCCGCCACCGCGCTGCCGAAGATGTTTCCCATGTTGATGACCGCCGCCGGCACCATTGCCCCGGCCAAGGTCTTCGTGGTGGGGGCGGGGGTGGCCGGCCTGCAGGCCATCGCCACCGCCTCGCGGCTGGGCGGCATCGTTTCGGCCTACGACGTGCGCCCCGCCGTCAAGGAGCAGGTGCAGAGCCTGGGGGCCAAGTTCGTGGAAATGCCCCTGGAGACCGCCGCCGCCGAGAACAAGGGCGGCTACGCCCAGCAAATGGATGAAGAGTTCTATCGCAAGCAGCGGGAGTTGATGGGCCGCGTCGTCGCCGAGAGCGACGTGGTCATTACCACGGCCGCGGTGCCCGGCAAGAAGGCGCCGCTGCTGGTGACGGCGGCGATGGTGGCCGGCATGGCCCCCGGCGCCGTCCTGGTCGATCTGGCCGCCGAGCGGGGCGGCAATTGCGAGTTGACCCAGCCGGGCAAGACGATTGTCCATAACGGCGTGATGATCCTCGGCCCCTTGAACCTGTCCTCGGAAGTCCCCTATCACGCCAGTCAACTCTATGCGAAGAACATCTCGACGTTCCTGCTGGCCTTGGTCCGCGAGGGGAAGCTCGAGATTGACATGGAGGACGAGATCGTGCGCGGGACGTTGGTGGCCCGCGACGGCCGGGTGGTACATGCCGACGTGGCCGCGTTGCTGGCGAAGTGAGATGTGCCGCTCCCCTCTCCCTCCGGGAGAGGGCCAGGGTGAGGGCATCCTGGCGGAGAAGTGCAACCTTGGAAGCATTCGAGTAGGTCAGGCACTCCGTGCCTGACAGCCCGCCTCTCGACCGACGCCTTCCTTGCCAATGGTCGTCAGGCACGGAGTGCCTGACCTACAATTCTATCGCACGCGGCGGAGCCGCAAGAGGGAGCTTCAATATGCCACAGACGCCTCTTGTGCCTGCGGCACCCCGATAGCCAAGCTATCGGGGCCACCCACGAAGTGAGAATGCCCGCTTACTGCTTCAGCAGCTTCACCATCGAGGTCAGCGTCGCCTTGGCGTCGCCGAAGACCATCATCGTCTTCTTGTCGTAGAAGAGTTCGTTGTCCTCGCCGGCGAAGCCGGGCTTCAGGCTCCGCTTCAAGATCAGCACCGTCCGCGCCTTGTCGGCGTTGAGGATCGGCATGCCGTACAAGGGGCAGCTTTTCTTGTAGCGTGCCGCCGGGTTCACCACGTCGTTGGCGCCCACCACGATCGCCACGTCGGTGTTGGAAAAATCGTCGTTGATATGGTCCATTTCCAAGAGCTGGTCGTAAGGCACCTGGGCCTCGGCCAACAGCACGTTCATGTGCCCCGGCATGCGCCCGGCCACCGGATGAATGCCGTAGCGGACGATCACCCCCTGCTGCGCCAACAGCTCGGTCAGTTCGTAGACGACGTGCTGCGCCTGGGCGACGGCCATGCCGTAGCCCGGCACCACGATCACCGAGCGGGCGTCGCGGAGCACCTGCACGGCGTCCTCGGGCGTATAGCGGATGACGGTCTTGGCCTCGACCTGGGCGGCCGTCTCGGCGCTGACGCTGCCCACGGCGCCGAAGAGGACGTTGGCGAACGAGCGGTTCATCGCCCGGCTCATGAGGATGGAGAGGAAGAAGCCCGAGGCCCCGTCCAAGGCGCCGGCGATGATGAGCACCTTGTTGTTGATGGCGAACCCGGTGGCGGCGGCCGACAGGCCGGCGTAGGAATTCAACAGCGACACGACCACGGGCATGTCGGCCCCGCCGATGGGCATCACGATCAGCACGCCGATCACCAGCCCGACGCAGAGCATGAGGTAGAACAGCCAGATCGCCTGCGGGTCGTAAATCAGGTAGACGAAGATCGCCACGGTGGCGAAAAACATCGCGATGTTGGTGACGTTCTGGAACTTGTACGTGATCGGCGTGCCGGTAATCAGGTCCTGCAACTTGCCGAAGGCCATGAGGCTGCCGGTGATGGTGAGCGATCCGAAGAGGATCTCGAAGCCCAGGGCCGACATCAGGCCGTGGCTGGGTCCGCCGTGGGCAAGCTCGTGGTGGAACTCGGCCACCCCCACCAGTACGGCGGCCATGGCCCCGAACGAGTGCGACAGGGCGATTCGTTGCGGCATGGCGGTCATGGGCATGTAAATGGCCATGGCGGCGCCGATGACCGAGCCGACCAACGAGCCGACGACGATCCACTCCCAGGTGATGATGTGGTGGCCCAGCAAGGTGCCGACGACCGCCATCAACATGCCGATCTCGGCATAAATGATGCCCCGCCGCGCCGAGGCCGGCGAGCTGAGCGCCTTCAGCCCGAGGATGAAGAGCACGGACGCCGCCAGGTAGGCGATCTGCAAAGGATAGTTGATCGTCACCGGCCGGGTCCCTTTTTCTTGAACATCCGCAGCATCCGGTCGGTAATCATGAAGCCGCCGACCACGTTGATCATGGCGGTTGTGACGGCCACGAGGCCCAAGATGCGGGCAAAGGTGCTGGGAAATTCGCTGCCGCCGGCGATCACCAGCGAGCCGACCAACGAGATGCCGGAAATGGCGTTGGTGGCCGCCATCAGCGGCGTGTGCAGCAAGGGGGAAACGCGCCCGATCACCTCGAAGCCGACGAAGCCGGCCAGCACGAGGATGAAGAGCGACTCGACCAGGGGAAACTGTTCGGGAGGCATACGGGGACCGTTGGGGGTTCGACCATCAGAGCAGCGGGGACCGCCCCGCACGCGGTTACAGACGCAGAACATTAAACCAAACCAAATGTACGCTGCACAGGGCCCCCGTCAAACGGCTCGAAGGCGTGCCGGACCCGGAATCTTCTGGGAGTATGTCACCCGCCCAGAGTGGCGGCTCGCCGCCGGCCGCCAGCCGCGGTAGACTACCGTGGTGAGTTCGGCTGGGAATCTGGCAACGTAGGGTGGGTCGAGCGCAGCGAGCCCCACCACGCGCGATTCGGCCATTTTCTGGTGGGGCTCGCCGACCATGCTGCGCATGGTGCCCGTCGACCCGACCTACAGATACCGAGAGGTGCGCGATGAACGCGGAAGGCAAATCGGCGGCAGGGCCGGCGGTGCGGGCGGTGGTGCAGAGGCTCGAAAGCCTCCAGCGCGCGGGGGTTTCCCACCTCGGCAAGCCCCGGCCGGGGACTGTCCCGATTTTCGTGCCAACGAAAATGGGACTGTCCCCCTTGCGACACGAGCCTGGCCCGCCCGCAGAGGCCGACGATCGCGTGGCGGCCCTGGCGGCCGTGGCCCAGCGCGTGGCGGCCTGCACCCGCTGCGCCGAACTGGTCCGCAATCGCACCCAGACGGTCTTCGGCGTGGGCAATCCGCACGCGCGGCTGGTCTTTCTCGGCGAGGCCCCCGGCGTCGATGAAGATCGTCAGGGCGAGCCGTTCGTCGGCCGCGCCGGACAGTTGCTCAACGACATCATTGTCAAGGGGATGAAGATGCGGCGCGAGGACGTTTACATCCTCAACATTCTTCGCTGCCGGCCGCCGGACAATCGCACGCCCCTGCCCGTGGAGGCCGCCGCCTGCCGCGAGTATCTCGACGCCCAGTTGGCCATCATTCAGCCCGAGTTCATTTGTTGCCTGGGCGCCTGTGCCGCGCAGAACCTGTTGGGAACCGACACCACCATCGGCCGGCTGCGGGGCCGGCTGCACGATTTCCACGGCATCAAGGTCCTCTGCACCTATCACCCCGCCTACGTGCTCCGCAATCCGCCGGCGAAACGGCAGGTTTGGGACGACATCCAGATCCTCATGGCCGAGATGGGCTGAGCCGGGGGCCAGGGGCCGGGGGCCGGGGGCCAGGGATAAGAGACTGGCACGCGATCCGCTTGCGGTTTCGCCCGAAAGGGCGCGGCCGTCCCCCGGGATCGGCCGGGATCATTCCGTGATCGCCGCCGACCGGATTTCAAACTGGTCTAGGTGATTTTGCGGGCGATTCGTATGCTTTTGCTTTAACGGTCAAGCGGTGCGCCGCAAGATCCGTGGCGATCGCAGAGCCCCTGATAGGAGGGAACCGGATGAGTTGCTTCGCCCTTCCACTGTGTTTGCTTGCCGCCCTCGGCGCGGAGAACAAGTTGGTCCCGGAGACCCGTTTGGATAGTGGGGGCGAGGTCACACAAGTGGTCCTGACGCCGAATGGTAGGAGTCTGCTGGCTGTCGTCAACTGTGGGGGCTCTTACGAATTGGTCGCCTGGGACATCCCGAGCAAGTCGAAAACCGTCTTGGCGAAGGCGACCGACAGTCCCCTAATAATGTGGCCGACCTGCGAGCGAAACCTGCTTTCGCCCGACGGGAGAAGCCTGCTCGGCTTCATCGGCACAAAGGCCGGGGAAAGTTTTGATTTGAATGCGTTCATCTGGGACGTTTCAAGCAGGTCGAAAACTGCGTTACCCACAAGGAAGGGAAAGCAATTCGTCAGCATTTCGGGCACATTCTCCACGGACGGCGGCGTGCTCGCGATCCCAGAGTGCACGGCGAACGTGGTGCGGATTTGGAAGCGCAGACGCCGCGGCGAAATGGATCGCCTTAGCGGTCTTGGATGGCGGGCAGAAGACGGGCGAGCATGGGCCTAGCGATCGCCTGCCGATTGCCACGGCCTTCACGCCCGATCGCAAGCAAGTCTTTGTGCTGACCCTCGTTCTTGACGGACGCGCGCCGCATTGGGACGTCGAGAAATGGGATGCCGCCAGCGGACGGAAGCTGCCTTTCCCAGTACAGCCGATCGAGACCATGTTCTGGGGGGGAAACATTGTGGTGTCCGCGGACGGCAGTACAATTTGCATTCAGGCCGAGGCGGGGCCAATTGGCATTGACGTTTTGTCAGGCAAGAGAAGGTACGCAATCGACAGCGGCTTTGGTTGGATTTCGGTCTCACCCGATGGTCGGACTGGAGCCGTCATCGGGACGAGGATGATCGGTCCGCCCCCCGAAACGACCGGAATCGCCTTCTGGAACTTCGGCGATGGGACTAACCAGCGCGCGGCAACCGTGCTGGGCCCGATGAAGCAACCCGGGGCGTTTGCGTTTACGCGTGATTCGCGTTTCTTTGTCCTCGCGACCGGCAAGGGGCGAATCCACGTGATCGAACGTCAAGAAGGCCGAACGTCCGGTTGTCCTATACCGTAGACACTCCGGTCGCCGGCCTCTCGTTGCTGAACTCGGGGGAAATCGCTGCGGTTGGGATCGAGCCCAAGGCCATCGTCATTTGGAAGATCAAGACGCCGTGACGCCCTCGTCCAGGGCGAGCCGCGGGCGCGGGTGTGCCGATCCGTTGGATCGCGTGGCCGCCTCCTGTGCCTGACGGCACCCCGCTTGCGGTTTCGCAGGGGAAATCCGCGCCGCCGCCCCTGTGATTGCCCGCCTTTCTCGCTAAAATGGACGGATTATCGCCCCGGTCCCTCTAGAGCCCCCTCGCCATGCGACAGATCCTCGTTACCAGCGCCTTGCCCTATGCCAACGGCCCCATTCACGTCGGCCACCTGGTCGAGTATTTGCAGACCGACATCTGGGTGCGGTTCCAGAAGCTGCTGGGGAACCGCTGCATTTACGTCTGTGCCGACGACACCCACGGGACAGCCATCATGATCCGCGCCCGGCAGGAGGGGATCGGCGAAACCGAGCTGATCGCCAAGGTGCAGCAGGCCCATGAGGCCGATTTCGCCGCCTTCCAGATCGAGTTCGACAACTACGGCAGCACCAACAGTCCAGAGAACCGCCAATATTGCGAAGAAATCTGGGCCGCCTTGCGCAAGGCCGACATGGTCAGCCAGAAAGAAGTCACCCAGCTTTACGACCCCGTGGCCGGCACCTTCCTGGCCGACCGCTTCGTGCGGGGGACCTGTCCCAATTGCAAGGCCCCCGACCAGTACGGCGACGGTTGCGAGAAGTGCAGCGAGCACTACAGCCCGACCGACCTGATCGATCCGGTGAGCACGCTCTCGGGCACGAAGCCCGAGACGCGCACCGCCAGCCACTTGTTCGTCAACATCGAGCGGCTGCACGGATTCCTCGAGGGGTGGGTTGACCGGAGCGGGGCCTTGCAGGGCGAGATAGCCAATTACTTGAAGGGTCATTTCCTGGGCGAGCCCCTGCACGACTGGGACGTGTCGCGGCCGGCGCCGTATTTCGGTTTCGAGATTCCCGACAGCCCGGGCAATTACTGGTACGTCTGGTTCGACGCCCCCATCGGCTACCTGGCGTCGACGCGGCAGTGGTGCGACCGCCAGGGCGAGCGTTTCGACGATTGGTGGCGGAGCCCGGCCACGGAGGTCCACCATTTCATCGGCAAGGACATCACGTATTTCCACACGCTCTTCTGGCCGGCCATGTTGAAGACGGCCGGATTGAGCCTGCCGGCGAAGGTCCACATTCACGGCTTCCTCACCGTCGGCGGCGAGAAGATGTCGAAATCGAAAGGGACGTTCGTCCGCGCCTCGACGTACCTGGAGCACCTCGACCCCGCCTATTTGCGTTACTACTACGCCTCGAAGCTCGGCTCGCGGGTGGACGACCTCGATCTGAGCCTGGACGAGTTCGTCTCGCGCGTGAACGCCGACATGGTGGGCAAGGTGGTCAACCTGGCCAGCCGCACGGCGCAGCTTTGTGGAACCGACCGGCCTGGCGGCCCAGTATCCCGACGACGGCGGGCTGTTCCAGCAGGCCGCCGCCGACGGCCAGGCCATCGCCGAGGCCTACGAGGCCTGCGATTTCGCCCGGGCGATGCGGCTGGTGCTCTCGGCCGCCGAGCGGGCCAACAAGTTCGTCGAGGATAATGCCCCCTGGAACCTGCGCGGCAGCGAGCAGGCCAAGCGGCTGCAAGACGTGTGTACGATCGGCCTGAACCTGTTCCGGCAGTTGGCCGTCTACCTGGCCCCCGTGCTGCCGCAACTGGTCAAGCAGACCGGCGAGCTGCTGAACGATCCGATCACCCGCTGGGAGCAATCGCAGCGGCCGCTGTTGGGCACGTCCGTGAGCCGGTTCCAGCACCTGATGCAGCGGGTGGACCGGCTGAAGGTCGACGCCATGATCGCCGCCAGCGCGGAGGCCGACGCCGAGCCCGCCGCAGCCGCCGCGACCCCGCCGGACAGCGACACGCCGCTGCGGGCCGAGCCGCTGGCCGAGCAGATCAATTTCGACGAATTCGCCAAGGTGGACCTGCGGGTCGCCCGGGTGGTCGCCGCCGAGGACGTGCCCGGGGCCAAGAAGCTCTTGAAACTGACGCTCAGCCTGGGCGGCGAGCATCGCCGCAACGTCTTTGCCGGCATCAAGACGGTGTATCGGCCCGAACAATTGGTCGGCCGGCTGGTGATCTGCGCGGCGAACTTGGCGCCGCGGAAGATGAAATTCGGCACCAGCGACGGCATGATCGTGGCGGCCGGCGGCGGCGAGAACGAGATTTTCCTGCTGTCGCCCGACTCGGGCGCCAAGCCGGGCCAGCGAGTGCATTGATAAGGATGAAGGATGAAGGATGAAGGAAAAGGGCAAAACCGAACCCCGTCCTTCATCCTTTATCCTTCATCCTTTATCCTTATTTCCGAATTGGTTTCGCGCCGGCGTCGAGGTGGGCGGCGATCCACCCCTCCAACTCGTTCCAGTCCACCGGCGGCAGCTTGGAGCGGTCGGGACGCAAGCCGGCCGCCTCCTTGATGTAGACGTGGATGAGGTCCGCCGCCGGCTTGTCCGTGTTCCAGTGCAAGAGGACGCGGATGCAACGGCGCAACGAGCCAGGCACGTCCAGTTCGTGCACGCACATCAAGGCCACGTCGAGCCAGCCCAACTGCCGGGCGGCCAGCGCGGGAAACTCCGCGTCCAAGTCGGTCGTGGTCGAAAACACGGCGCTGGCCACGTCACCGGCCTGAATGCCGTTCTGACGAATCATCAAGGCCAGTAACTCGCGGGTGGCCTTGAGAATGGCCTCGCCGCTATTGGCATCCGCAGTGGTGGCCCCCCGAACTCCCCGGCATGGCATGTTTTCTTCCTTGTTCTGAAGCAACCTCGTCCGGCCCCTAGTGTAGCGGCCGGACGAGGAAAATGCCATGGCGCCGCGGCGGCCCTGGCGGCCGCCAAGCGAGGTCAATCCGCCTTCACGGTGATCTTGTGGACCTTGGCCCCGGCCGACTTGGGCAGCGCGATGTGGAGCACCCCGTCGTGCAACTCGGCTCGAATGCCGGCGGCATCGACCTCGGCTGGCAGCCGCACCAGGCGGGTGAACGACCCGGCCAGGCGCTCGCGACGGTAATACTTCACACCGTCTTCCGCCAGGTCCGGACGTTGGAACTTCAACGACAGCTCGTCGCCGATCACGGAAATCTCGATCTGATCGCTCTTCAGGCCGGGAATCTCGGCCTCGACCACGATCTTCTCGCCGTCCTCCCACACGTCGACGGGAGGCAGGCTCCGCAGCGTCCCGGGCAGCGTCCAATCGGGCGTTTGTCCGAGCAGGCCGGTCACCAACCGGTCCATGTCGTCATAGAGCGGCGGGACCGGCAACAAGGCATTTCGGTAGACAAGTGGCATAGCAGAATCTCCTTTCAAAAACGGATCAGTGATTTGGTTCGGTCTTGGCAGGCCGCATCGAGCCGATGCCCCTGGGCTTGCCGAGGAGCCACAAAAGCAAAGTCCGTACCAAACCGGCGATGCGGTCATTACCTCTTGTCCGGCCATGCTTTAGAGCAGGCGGCCGTCCGCTGGCGGCCTGCCCCGGGCTGCCAAAATGGCAGAAAAATGCGCCCGCCAGGCCATTCCCCGGTTGTGGAGCCGGCGCAGGACCGTTATACTTGCATGGTTTAGGGCTTGCGCCCCGCCGCTGACGGCCTAAACCGATCCTTCTGCCCGCGATTCCATGCGTTTTTCGCTCATCGACCGCATCGTTCACTTTGAGCCGGGCGCTCGGATTACGGCGACGAAATCGCTGACGATGAGCGAAGAATACCTGGCCGACCATTTTCCCAACTTTCCGGTCATGCCGGGCGTGCTGATGCTGGAGGCCATGACCCAGGCCTCCGCCTGGCTGGTCCGCCTGAGCGAGGACTTCGCCCACAGCCTGGTGACGCTGAAGCAGGCCGGCAACGTGAAATATAGCCAGTTCGTTGAGCCGGGTCAGACGCTGACCGTGACCGCCGAGGTCCTTTCCCAATCCGATGAGGAAACGAAGCTGAAGGCCCAGGGCTCGGTCCAAGGCAAGGCCATCGTCAGCGCACGGCTGGTGCTGTGGCGCCGCAACCTGGCCGACGTCGCCCGGAACAGGCGGTGATCGACCGGGCAATCGTCAAGGACTTGCGGCAGACGTGCCGGACCCTCTACCAACCCCAGTCATCCGTCCCCCAGACTCAACCCTGAGCGCGCAGGATTTTCATGCGATTCGAAGGCAGGACGGCGTTGGTGACGGGCGGGAGCCGCGGTATTGGCCGCGCCTGCGTGGCGCAATTGGCCCGCGAGGGGGCCACCGTGGCGCTGGTCTATCGGAGCAACCAGGCGGCCGCCGAGTCCCTGATCGCCGAGTTGGGCTTGCCCGCCGGACGCGTGTCGGCCTTCCAGGCCGACGTCGCCGACTTGCCGCGGGCGCACCAGATCGTCGATCAGCTCGTCGAGCAATGGCAACACCTCGACATCCTGGTCAACTCGGCCGGCATCGTCCAGGACGGCTTGCTGGGCGCCATGACCCACGAGCAGTGGCAGCGGGTGATCGACACCAACCTGGGCGGCACCTTCAACTATTGCCACGCCGTCACGCAGCCGATGATGATGCAGCGCAGCGGCAGCATCGTGAACCTCTCCAGCACGGCGGCGGAATTCGCCGCCCGCGGACAGGTCAACTATGCCGCCAGCAAAGGCGGCATCAACGGCCTGACCCGCGCCTTGGCCAAGGAATTGGCGGTCCGCAAGGTCCGCGTCAATGCCGTGGCCCCGGGAATGATCGAGACCGACATGAGCCAGGTGGTGCGCGGAGTGGCCGGCGAACAGATCAACAGCGCCATCCCCATGAAGCGCATCGGCAAGCCGGAGGAGGTCGCCCGCGTGGTCGCCTTTCTGGCCAGCGACGACGCCGCCTACGTCACCGGCCAGGTGCTGCGCGTGGACGGCGGCTTGAGCTTGGGCGGACATTGAGCAGCGAAGGACAAGCGTAAAACACACCGAACCCCCTGGGTTCTTGGCTACTAACTTGGAAAGCTTGGGAGGTCAAGCACAATGCCGACAAAGGATGAGATTTACGAAAAGATCAAGACCGCCTTGGTGGACGCCCTGGGGGTCGATGACGACGAGATTGTCCCCGAGGCGACCCTGGTGGGAGACCTGGGGGCCGAGTCCATCGACTTCCTGGACATCGTTTTCCGCCTGGAGAAAGCCTTCTCCATCAAGATCCCCCGCGGCGAACTCTTCCCCGAGGACGTGCTGACCGACGCGAAGTACGTGCAGGACGGCCGGGTCACCGAGGCGGGCCTGGCCGAGCTCCGCAAACGCATGCCGTTTGCGAACCTCGACGACTTCACCAAGAATCCCGTGGTGCAGGACTTCGGAAACCTCCTCACCGTGGCCGACATGTGCCGCTTCGTCGAAGGCAAGGTAGGAGTTACCCCCTGAGCCGCGGCCGCGCGGCGCGGCCACACGCCGAGAAGGTTGCTGCGATGCGCTGGTACTGGATCGATCGGTTCGTGGAGTTCGAGAGCGGCCGCTACGCCAAGGCCGTCAAGTGCGTCTCCTTGGCCGAGGACTATCTCCACGACCATTTTCCCAACCATCCGATCTTCCCCAACTCGCTGGTGGTCGAGGGGCTCGCCCAGACCGGCGGCCTGCTGGTCTGCGAATATAGCGGCTTCACGGAGAAGGTCGTGCTGGCAAAGATCCCCAAAGTCGAGTTCTTCGCCGACGCCCTTCCCGGCGACACCCTCCTCTACACCGCCACCATCGAGTACCTCAAGGAGGAGGGCGCGTCGGTGATCGCCACGGCCCACAAAGACGGCGTGCTGTTCGCCCGGGCGGACATCGTCTTCGTGCATTTGCGGACCCCCAGCGTGGCCAGCTTCTTCGAGCCCGAGACGTTCTTTCAGATGATGAACCTCTTGGGGGCGTTCGAGGTCGGCCACGCCGCCGGCGGCGGCCCGCTGCTGCCTCCGCCCAACCTGTTTTGCAGGGCCACGCGGGCCTGCTCCCCGGCGGAGCCTGCCCGCCAGAAAGGACCGCAGCCATGAGACGACGCGTCGTGGTCACCGGCATCGGCTGCGTCACCCCGCTGGGCGGCGACGTCGAAACCGTCTGGAAGCGGCTGCTGGCCGGCGACTCGGGCGTGGGCTACACCACGCGCTTCGACGCCAGCAACTTTCCCACCAAGATTTCCGCCGAGGTCCGCGACTGGGACATCTCCGACGTGGGCGAGAATCCCCAGGACTGGAAATTCCAGGGCCGGCACACGCATTTCGCCGTCGGCGCCGCGAAGAAGGCCATGGCCGACTCCGGCGTCCAGGAGAGTCCGCTGGACCCCACCCGCCTGGGCATCTACACCGGCAGCGGCGAAGGACAACAGGACTTCGACCGATTCGCCGAGATGATGGTGGCCGGCCTGGGCGGCGGCGACACGCTGGACCTGGGCCGCTTTACCAAGACCGGCCTGGAGCTGCTTCATCCCATCGCCGAGTTGGAGCAAGAGCCCAACATGCCGGCCGCCCACCTGGCCAGCCTCTTCGACGCCCAGGGCCCGAACATCAACTGCCTGACGGCCTGCGCCGCCAGCAGCCAGGCCATCGGCGAAGCCGTAGAAATCATCCGCCGCAACGAGGCCGACGTGATGCTGGCCGGCGGCGCCCACACCATGATCCACCCCTTCGGCGTCACCGGCTTCAATCTGCTCACCGCCTTGAGCACCCGCAACGACGAGCCCGCCAGGGCCTCGCGCCCCTTCGATCGCGACCGCGACGGCTTCGTGCTGGGGGAAGGGGCCGGCATGGTCGTGTTGGAATCGCTGGAGCGCGCCCAGGCCCGGGGGGCGAAAATCTACGGCGAAATGAGCGGCTACGGCTCGACCGCCGACGCCTTCCGCATCACCGACACGCATCCCGAGGGACGCGGCGCCATCAGTTGCATCAAGATGGCCCTGGCCGACGGCGGCGCCACCGTCGAGGACGTCCACTACATCAACGCCCACGGCACCAGCACCACCGTCAACGACAAGGTCGAGACCATTGCCATCAAGCAGGTCTTCGGTCCCCGGGCGTATCGCATTCCCGTGTCCAGTACGAAGAGCATGATGGGGCACCTGATTGCCGCCGCCGGGGCGACGGAGTTGATCATCTGCCTGTTGGCGATTCGCGACAACGTCTTGCCGCCGACGATCAACTACGAGACGCCGGACCCCGAGTGCGACTTGGACTACATCCCCAACGTTGCCCGCCAGGCGCGTTGCGACGTGGCGATGTCGAACAGTTTCGGCTTCGGGGGCCAAAACATCACCCTGCTCTGCCGCCGCTTCACGGGGTGAGGCCCCCTTTTCCCGGTCCCTTTTCCGGGTCTACCCGGGGTCAGCTTAGCGCTCGTTTCACAGCATATTCACTTACCGTCAGCAGCGCCGGCACTTTGCTTAGCTCCCCTTTGCAGCAGATGAACACGTTCCATCCATTATCGGTCAGGTACGGCACAATGTCGAAATCAGCCCAACTCAACCGAAGGTCCTTCTTCTGGTCGACACACAGCACGACCGCATCCACCGCAATGCGAAACAGCCGTGGCATGATCTCAGTGCTGAAGCAGCGCTTCGCCACATTGAATGCCTTGGTCGTGCACGCCACCTCGTTGAGCTGAAGCAATCCCTTTCCCGCTAGGACATCGATGTGTTGAAGTGCGGCGACCTTCGCCTCCATTTCTGCGGTCTTCTTCTGATACTTGGCTTCGACGCCCGACAATTGTTCTGCCTGTTTCTCGGAGCAGTTCTGCCTGACTCGAATCGCTTCCGCCCGGTGCCGTTCTTCCTGTTCGGCTAGTTGCCTCTTCAGCTTCTGGTTCTCCGCGAGCAAGCGTTCTTCGGTCGTACTGTTGGTGTCCTTGATCAGCCGAACCACCGACGTAATATACTCGTTTAGTCGGTGGTAAGAATGCTCATTCAGTTGCCCCTGCAATGTCTGCATCAATTCATGCTGGCTCTTACGCAACGCCTTCAGTTGCTTGACATTGATTTTCTGTACCCAGTCCTTTCGCCCATACCCGAGCGGCGCGGTTAGGGGGGCGGGGGAAAATCACTGATTATTGGATTTTTTCGTGGCTGGCCGGGACCACGAAGTCCGGCGATTCCGGCGACACGTGACCAATTATTAGGCTCACACATGAACAGGAGGTCAAAATTCAACGCGACTTACAAGCGGCATCGCCCGTAGAGGTGGAAACGGCATTGAGCACCACCCTTCGCCTGCTACGCGGAATAAAGCCGCCGGAGCGCGCGCTCCAGCCGCGCCAATGCGGAGGCCTTGCCGAGAATCGCCAGGCAGTCGAACAGCCCGGGACCGACCGCCTTGCCCGTCACCGCTACGCGGAGGGCATGAATGATCTGGCCGGTTTGAATCCCCTCGGCGGTGACGAAATCATGGAGCAGCTTCTCCAGCGTCGCCGGCTCGAAGGGGTCGGCCGCGGCCAGGCGATCTTTGAACCTGGCCAAGAGTTCCGCCGTGCCCGGGGCCCGCACCCGCTTGTCAAATGCCTTCTCGTCGTATGTCAACTGCTCGTCGCCGACGAAGAAGAAATCGGCGTAGGCGAGGATGTCGCCGGCCACCTTGATCCGATCGCCCGAGGCTGCCAAGATGCGGAGAAGTTTCGCGTCGGTTTCGGACATGTCCCCGGACACGGCCTCGCTCCCGGGCACGGCCTGACACCCGGTCCCGCCCTCACCCCCGGCCCCTCTCCCGGTGGGAGAGGGGAGAGGGAGAAGGCCGGCAGTCTGCAGAAACGGCAGCACCAGGGCCACCTTCCGCTCCGGCGACAGGGCCTGGAAGTGGCGGTCCTGGAAGGCCCAGAGCTTCTTCGGATCGAAGCTGGCCGCCGCCTTGGTCACCCGCTCGAGGGAAAAGCTCTCGATCAGTTGTTGCCGGCTGAAGTATTCCGTCTTGTCGTCCAGCGACCAGCCCAGCAGGGCCAGGTAATTGACGATGGCCTCGGGCAGATAGCCCACGCGCTCGTAGAAATCGACCATCACCGGGTTCAGCTCTTCGGGCGTGGGCGTCAGTCCCAGGGCCGACATGACCGCCCGGCCGTGCTCGACCATCTGGGCGAAGTCGCGGTTCTTCAGGTACTTGTCGAGCTTGCGCTTGCTGAGTTTGTTCTTGCTGCCCGGCTCGGCAACAAAAGGCAGATGGGCGTACTGGGGCACGGGATAACCGAGCGACTGGATGATGAAGACCTGGCGGGCGGTGTTGGAAAGATGTTCTTCGGCGCGGATGACGTGGGTGATCTGGAAATCGTAGTCGTCCACCACGTTGGCCAGGTGATAGAGGCAGGTTCCGTCGGCCCGCTGGATGACGTGGTCCTGCTCGCGGGCCCAATCGACCTCGACGCGGCCGCGGACCAGGTCGTCGATCACCATCGTGCCTTGGCGGGGCATCTTCAGCCGCACCACCGGCCTTCGGCCTTCGGCCTCCCAGCGGGCCCGTTGGGCGGGCGTCTCGGCCAGGAAGCGCCGGCTGTAAAGAAAGGGCCGCTTCTCCTGCTCCGCCGCCTGCCGCTCGGCCTGAAGTTCCTCGGGCGTGGCATAGTCATAATAGGCGGCGCCGGCGGCCAGCAGCCGTTCCACCGCCGCCCGATATCGCTCGGATCGCTGCGACTGATAATAGGGCGCATAGGGCCCGCCCACCTCCGGGCCTTCATCCCAATCGATGCCCAGCCAGCGCAGGCCGTGCAAGATCGGCGCCAGCGCCTCCTCGACGTTCCGCTCTTGATCGGTGTCGTCGATTCGCAGGATGAATTGCCCGCCGTGCCGCCGGGCGAACAGCCAGCAGAAAAGCGCCGTGCGGACGCCGCCGATGTGAAGGTAGCCGGTCGGACTAGGAGCGAAACGGGTGCGGACGGACATAGTAAAAAGGGGGAAGGCGGAAGGGGGAAGGGGGAAGGTAAACACAACAGCGGCAGGGGGCCATTATTCCATGTCGGGCGGCGGGCGTCTAGCGCGGCGATGAAAAGACGGCGTGTGAGGGACGGGCCGAATGACCGTTCTTTTGACGGTGGCAACGGCGGCAGAAGCAAATCTGGCCGCCAACGTTATCACGTCCGCTATGCCGCTTCGACGGATTCAGCTATTCTTAGGGACAGTACCCCAAATTGGGCGTTGGCGAAGACCTCTACTTCGCAATAACCCATTTCCCCTCACTTGCCGATCTTTCCGGGGCAACTGGTGTCGGGGGATCACGATCATGGACGCGGCGCGAAGCATGGATGGCAACGGACAACTCGCCCGAATGCCCGATTAGCTCTGCACCGCACGCGCAGGAGACCGACCGTGTCGCACCGCATCCTCAACTACTTGCCGACGCCCCGCAACGGGATTGGCATCCTGCTTGGCAGCTTGGGCTTGCTTGGTCTGTACGCGCTCAGCCAGCGAAGTTACCTTCTTTTCCATTGCCTCACGGAGACGTTTTCCATCGTCGTTGCCCTGGCGGTCTTTGCGATTTTCTGGAACACCCGGCGGTTTCTGGAAAGCGGGCTGTACATGGTGGTAGGTGTCGCGTGCCTCTTCGCCGGGGTTCTCGACCTGTTCTACATTTTCGCCGTCATGGTGATGTCGGCGTTTCCCGGGGCGGCCGCGAACATTGCCCTGCAATCGCGGGTGGTTGCCGATTGGTGTATCAGTGCGTCGTGCCTTTATGCTTTTCTGTTTCTACATCGCAGGATCAACCAGGGCCGCGCCTTCCTTGTTTACGCCGTGCTTTTGGCACTCGCCCTGGGAACCATTTTCTATTGGCGAGTCTTCCCGGACTGTTACCGGGAAGGCGTGGGGCCGACCCTGTTCGCGAGAATGAGCTTCGTGATGAGTTGCGCGGCCTTTCTCGCGCCCTCGTCTTGTTGGTCGCCAGGCGGAGTGCGTTCAGCAGGCAGGTGCTTCGACTCCTGGCAGTCGCGTTGGTCGCGCGTTTCGTGCAGGATGTTGCTTCCGCCCTGGCGACGAACTTAGACGGATTCCTGAAGGTCATGGCGCACCTCTGCCAGGTCGTTGCCGTGTATTGCGTCTACAAGGCCTTTGTGGACGTGGGATTGACGAGGCCCTATGAGATCCTCTTCTGGAGCCAGAAGCAGGCGGCCGAGGCGCTGGCACGCCAGCAGCAGTTCCTCGCGGCGGTGCTGGACAACGTGGAATCCGGCATCGTGGCCTGTGACGCCGGCGGCGTGCTGACCCTATTCAATCGCGCTACGCGGGAGTTTCACGGTCTCCCGCAGGAACCTATCCCCGCCGAGCAATGGGCAGAGCATTACGGGCTTTATCATCCCGACGGAAAGACGCGGATGAGAACGGAAGAGGTTCCTCTTTTTCGCGCGCTGCAAGGCGCGCATCTCCATGACGTGGAGATGACGATCGTCCCCCGAGCAGGACCGGCCCGGGCGTGCATCGTCAGCGGCGGACCGCTGGTGGACGAAGACGGTCGTAAGCGCGGAGCGGTTGTGGCCATGCACGACATCACCGAGCGCAGGCGAACCGAAGAGGCGTGGACGCGGTCGGTGTCCATGCTGCGGGCCACGCTGGAATCCACGGCAGATGGGATTCTGGTCGTCGATCTGGCGGGGCGGATCGTGGAATACAACCAACGGTTCGCGCAGATGTGGCAGATATCCCCGGATTTGATCGTCGCCGGCAGAGCGCACGACCTCCTGATTTCCAGCCTCGACGAGCAGATGATGAAATCGGTCTTACGGGAACTGAAAGACCCCGGCAGTTTCCTGGCTAAGGTGGCTGAGTTGTACACGCAGCCGGAAGCGTCGAGTTTCGACGTCTTGGAATTCAAGGACGGCCGGACCTTTGAACGGTATTCGCTGCCGCAGCGCATCGCTGGTCAAGCGGTGGGCCGGGTGTGGAGTTTTCGCGACGTGAGCGACCGTCGGCGGGCGGAAGAGGCGCTGCGGCGGAGCCGCGACCAACTGACCAATCTCGCCGACAACTTGCCCCATAGCATCGTGTATCAAGTCGCGGTTGATGAGAACCGAAATTGGCGTTTCACCTATTTCAGCGGCGCGGCCCAGCGCATCCTGGGCGTCCCCCCTGACGAGGTCGTGGCGGATCCCAGCGTGTTCTACCGGCAGATCCTCGAACCTTTCCGGCCAGTCATGGAAGAGGCGGAAAGCGCCGCCGCAGCGGACCAATCGTTGTTCGACGTGGAAGTGGCTGTCCGAGTGACGGATGGCACCGTCAAGTGGCTGCATATCTGCGCCGCACCCTCCCATCGGGAAAATGGCCAGGCGGTGTGGAACGGCATTGTGACGGACGTTACCGACCGCAAGCGGATGGAGGAGGCCCTGACGGCCGCTGCGCACCAGTGGTCGATTACTTTCGACGCCATGGCGGACGGAGTATCCGTGCACGGTCCCGACCACACGATCCGCAACGTGAACCATTCGCTCTGCCGGATGTTGGGGAGAACCAAGGAAGAGCTGATCGGGAAAAAGTGTTATCAGGTCTTTCACGGTGCAACTGCCCCGCTTGCGGGTTGCCCGATCGAGAAATCAAGAGAGACGTTGCGCAAGGAAGAGGCGGAACTGTTCGAACCGACGCTGAACCGTTGGCTGGCGGCATCCGCTTCGCCCATCCTGGATGATGCGGGCCGCCTGGTGAAGCTGGTACACACGGTGCGCGACATTACGGAGTTGAAGCGGGCAGAGGAGATCGTGAATAGGGCCCACGACGAGGCGCTGTGGCAGAGCGACGAGCAACTGCGCCTTGCCCTCGATGCCGGCGACATCGGCACGTGGCGGTATGATCTCTCCACAAGCTTGTTCGATCTCGATGCGCGCGACCGCACGCACTGGGGCTTCGACAGGGGAACGGTTTCGCTGGCGGAGTTGATCGGCGCGTGCACCCGGACGACGTGGCCCACCTCCAGCAGCAACTCGCCGTCGTGAGAGCCACGGCGGCCAACAGGAGCCGTCATCTCCTCGAGCATCGCGTCGTGCATGCGGACGGCGCGGTGCGGTGGCTCTCCGTGCAGGCGAGCGTCAACTTCGAGGGTGAAGGTCCTGCGCGCTGCGCGGTCCTGGTGATCGGCACGAGCCAGGACATCTCGGATCGCAAAGATTCGGAGCAGAGGCAGCAAAGGCACGAGGCAGAATTGGCGCACGTGGCCCGCATCGCCACGATGGGGGAGATGGCCGCGAGCCTGGCGCATGAGTTGAACCAGCCGCTCCAGGCCGTCGTCACTTACGCCGACGGCAGCATCATGCGTCTGGCCAAACAGCCGGACAAGGACGAGCAACTGGTTTCCACGTTGGAGCAAATCAGCCACGAGGCCAAGCGTGCCGGGAAGATCATTCGCCGCATCCGGGGGTTCGTCGAGAAGCGTCAACCGCAGGTAGTGGAAGTCCACGTGAACGAGTTGGTTGACGATTGTATTCGGCTCAACAACGGCGAACTCGAACGACGGCGCATCCGCGTGGCAATGGAACTTGAGGAAGATCTTCCTCCCGTGCGCGGCGACCCGGTCCAGATCGAACAGGTGATCCTGAATCTCGTCCGCAATGCCATGGAGTCGATGGACGAGACAACGGAGGGCAGCCGCCTTTTGAGCATCCGGACCGCGCGACACGGCGATGTTGTAGTCCAGGTCGATGTGTGCGATCATGGCAAGGGAATTGGCAACGAACCTCTGGAAAAAATCTTTGAGCCCTTCTTCACGACGAAGCCCGAGGGGATGGGGATGGGATTGGCCATCAGCCGGTCAATTTTGCAAGCACACAACGGGCGATTGTGGGCATCCGTCAACCGCGAGGGGGGCTGCACTTTTCACTTCACCTTGCCGGTCGCCCGGAAGGATTAGGACATGGCTAGCGGATCTACCGTATTTGTTGTTGACGACGATCTCGGCACTCGGCGGTCCCTAGGCTGGCTCATTCAGCAGGCGAATTTGCCCGTGAAGGTCTTCGGATCGGGCCGGGAATTCCTGGACGGCTGCGATGCCGACCAGGCTGGTTGCCTGGTGCTCGACTTGCGGATGCCGGAACTGGACGGGCTCGAAGTTCAGAAGCGTCTTGTCGCACGAGGCATCAGCCTGCCCATTATCTTCCTGACTGCCCACGGCAACGTGCCGACGTGTTCGCAGGCATTCAAGGCGGGGGCCTTTGAATTCCTGGAGAAACCTGTCGACGGCGAGGTTCTTCTCACTCATGTCCAAAAGGCCCTCTCGCGCGATGCCCAGCAGAGGCAAGACCCCGCAACCTCCAAGTTCTCCGCCCGCGTGAGCCTGCTAACCCGGAGCGAGCGGGAAGTCTTCAACCTGCTCATTGCCGGCAAGAGCCTTAAAGAAATCGCGATCGCCAGGACCGTCACGGTCCAAACCGCTTGGAAGCAACGCGTGGCCGTCCTGAGGAAAATGCGCGTCGAGAACGACATCGAACTGGCCGGCCTCGCAGCCCAGTGGTTGTACGAACAGCGCCGATAAGGCCCGCCGCCGGCGTTTGCGCTTGTCAAATAATGACATACCGCGTCCCGAGAACGTAGGCAACACTTCCACCAGCGGTAGTCGCGACGGGGAGCGAAGAGGCGCCACCCCAACAGCGAGTTGCGAGTCAACCGTGGGGTGGAGGCTGGTATGGATCCGATGGTCGTCGATCTGCTGTATGGCTTGGTCTCCGTCTTTCTGGGGGCGGCGGGCGCATGGTGGCTGTGTTGGCGGCACTTCAGCCGCCAAGGCGGCAAACAAGGCATCCTGAAGGCCCGCCACGCCACCGAAGTCTTAATTCGCCTGCGCGACCTGGCGACGCGCGTGGCCGTCGACGTGGAGGAGCACAGCAGCCAGGTGGAAGAGATCAACGACAAGTTAACGTCGGCCAACGGTGCCGAGCCGGCGTTGATCGTCACTGTGGTGGCGGAGCTGATCCAGGCCAACCAGCAGATCCATGAGCGACTTACCTCGACGGAGAACAAGCTCCGCGAACAGGCCGAGCAGATTCAAATCAACGCGGTCGAGGCCCGCACCGATTCTCTCACGTTGCTGGCGAACCGCCGCGCGTTTGATGACGAACTGGACCGCCGCGTCGCCGAGTTCTGCCGTCACGGCCGGCCCTTCTCGCTGCTGATGGCCGACGTGGACCGATTCAAAAAAGTCAACGATATGCACGGTCATCAGGCCGGCGACGAGGTGTTGCGGGGCGTGGCCCGGTTGCTCCGCCGGAAGATGCGAGAAATGGACCTCGTGGCCCGTTATGGCGGCGAGGAGTTTGCAATCATACTTCCGGAGACCAACCTGGAAGACGCCTGCAAGGCAGCCGTGCGGACCTGCGAGGCGATTGAGAAGGCCCACTTCCGCCACGAAGGGAGGGAACTTCGGGTAACAGCGAGTTTCGGCGTCGCGGCGGCGGCGGGCAGCAGCGATGGCGCCGCACTGCTTACCCGCGCCGACGCGGCCCTCTACTCGGCTAAGGAAGGCGGCCGCAATTGCGTTTACCGGCATGATGGAGATGCCGCTTGCCGGGTCGTCGTTGACAAGCAACCGGCACGTCCGGCGCCGTTGGACCAAGGGCAGGGCGGCCCCGTGCCGGGCGAGCAAGAAAAGGGCGGCGCAACCCAACGCAGCCTCGGATGCCAAAGCCACCGAAGCGGGACCCGATCTCGCCCGCGCCCTGGACTTGGGCATGCTTTTGAATCTCCCCGGCCGAACCGCCTTCTGCCAACAGGTCCGAAACCGGATGGCCGAGTTGAAGCGGGGTGGCCCAACCTTTTCCATCGTCCTGATCGAGGTGAATCAATACGACGAGGGCGACGACGAACGCGGCCGGCGAGCACGCGAGGTTGCTGCGCTGGCGGCAAGCGAGTTTCTCGTCACGACCATCCGCGAAACGCAGGTTGTCGGCCGCTACGGTCCCGGCTGCTTCGCCATGCTGTTGCCGAGGGTCGGCCTTGCTGACGCAATCCGCCTGGCCGAACGCCTGCGCCGAGGATTCTCCCAGTGCAGCCCCCTGGCGCAAGGTGAGCAGCCGAGGCTCACGTTGAGCGTCGGCGTCGTACAAGTTATGGAGAGCGACGATTCCATCTCCGTGTTAACGCGAGCCGAAGCAGCCCTGGATGCCGCGGATCGCCGCGGAGGTGACCGGGCGTATTGCCACGACGGCGAGCGATGCGCCCCCGTCACCGCGATGCTGGAGGCCATGGACTACCTGACATGACCCGGGGGACGCATTTGCCTGGCAAGATTCAGTTTGATGGGCGGACACTTCCTGATTCTCCGCCATCGCTCGTGGCCTATATTGCTAAGCTGCTGGCGAAAGAGCACAAAGGCCATCCACGGCGTCTCACTATCGGATCATACTCATGGCGCGCGACATGGTGGAAGTGCTCGCCTCGCAGCAGACGATGCTCGGGCGGCAGGGCAGAAGCGGGGCGGAGCTGTCCGCCAGCCGGCTAAGCGAGGTCTTTGCCAGGCAATTGGAGCAATCGCGGCGGACCCTCGCGTCCGGGGCATCCCGACGCTGACGATCCGCTATCGCAATTGCGTCGAGCGTCCCGCGGAAGTCGCGGCCGCTGTGAATATCTTTCTCGGCAGCACGCTCGATGAGCCCGCCATGGCGGCCGCTGTGGACCCCTCCCTCTATCGCCATTGGAGGCGCCGGCGCCGAGTGAAGGGCCGTCGCGCCAAATCACCCTGCGTCTAATTGGGGGTCCTTGGAGTGGTAGTTTCTGGGATAGATCACGAGACTCGTGGTTGACTCTCGGAGTAAGTGAGTGTACACTAACTATCGTCGCTATGAAAGGGGACCACGTGAAAACAGCCTCGAAAATGTCTGGCGAGGATCGCCGAACGGCCATCATTAGGACCGCCCAGAGGATTTTTGTCGAGAAGGGCTTCTACAGGACGACCACCCGCGAATTGGCCGAGGCGGCGGGAGTTTCCGAGGCCCTCTTGTTCAAGCACTTTCCCAGTAAAGAGGCCCTCTACTGCGCGATCCAGGTGTCCTGCTTCAAGGAGGAAGGATCGAGGGTCATCGAGCGGCTGCAATCGCTGGAACCATCCACGTCGGCGCTAGTGTTCTTAGTCCATGATCTTGTTTCGCACATCCTTGGCGGACAGCCGGAGGAAGACGAACGGTCGTTCCTCCGTCTCGTGCTTCGGAGTCTGATGGACGAGGGAGAGTTCGCCCGGCTTGGCATTCAGGGAGCACCGTCCCATTGGGTTCAAAAGGTCACGGAGTGCATCGAGGCTGCAAGAGTTGCCGGCGATATGGTCGACGGACCGATGCCGACCAGTTTGGGGGGCTGGTGCACCCATCAGATAATTGCCGGGTTTATGATGCACTTTTTGCCCGTTCATCCCGTCATCGACTACGGCATTCCGCGGGAGGAACTCGTGAACCAGGTAATTTGGTTCTGTTTGCGCGGTATGGGTCTGAAAGAAGAGGCGATTCGGCGCTGTTGCGAGTTCAAAAGCGCGTCCGCGAGCTGAAAGATGAATTTTTTCGGCGGATTGGCGTCTGGGCGCCCACTTACACCATGAGAACTTCCATGAAAGCCGTATTTGCGATTCTTGTTGTGATCGGTGTCGTAGGGGGCGGCGCGGCGTACTACGCCAGGCATTCAGCTTCCGATCCCCCGGTGAGCTTCCGCACGGCGGCGATCAAGCGGGGCGATCTGCTGTCGACCATCAGCGCCACGGGGAGCGTGGAACCGGAAGAGCTTGTCGACGTGGGCGCGCAGGTCATGGGCTTGATCCTCGAATTCGGTCCCGATCTCCACGATCCGGCCAAGCTGATCGACTACGGCTCCGTCGTTGAGAAGGGCACGGTGTTGGCGAAAATCGACCCCACTTCCTATGAAGCCGCGCTCGATCAGGCGGAGGCCACGCTGGAAAAATCGCGGGCCGATCTGTTGCAGCTTGAGGCGAAGTGCGAGCAGGCGGAGAGCGAATGGAAACGGGCCGCAGGGCTGCTGCCGAAAAACGCCATTGCCCCGACCGATTACGACATCGACCTGGCCAATTGGAAGACGGCCAAGGCGAACGTGGCGGTGGGAAAAGCGACCATCCGGGAGAACGAGGCGGCGCTGCGAATGGCGAAAATCAATCTCGGCTATACGACGATCAAGTCGCCGGTCCGGGGGGTGATTATCGACCGCCGCGTCAACATCGGCCAGACGGTGGTCGCCAGTCTCAACGCCCCCAGCCTGTTCCTGATCGCCAAGGATTTGCGGCGCGTGCAGGTGTTGGCCTCGGTCAATGAGGCTGATATCGGGCAGATTCACGTGAACATGCCCGCGCAGTTCACGGTCGATGCCTATCCGGGCCAGGTGTTTCGCGGCAAAGTGACGCAAATCCGCATGAACGCCACGATGACGCAGAACGTCGTCACGTACACAGTCGTCGTGACGACCGACAATTCCAACGGCAAGTTGTTGCCGTATCTGACGGCGAATGTCCAATTTGAGATGGACCAGCGGTCGGACGTGCTGTTGGCGCCTAACGCGGCGTTGCGCTGGAAACCGCAGGCGTCGCAGATCGACCCGGTGGTGGGTAAGACGGTTTTGACCAACGAGTCCACGAGCGCTGAGGGCCACGGCTGCCTCTGGGTTGAAACCGATCATGGCCTTGTCCGGCCGGTCGAGGTTGCGATCGGCGCCAGCGACGGGACGATGACCGAGTTGAGCGGCAGCGACGTGAAGGAAGGACTGCAAGTCATTGTCGGCGAGGAAGGCCAGGGAGACACGGAGGGCCAAGACAACGAGACTGACAAGACGAGCAATCCGTTCTTGCCCAAAATTCCCAAGGGCAGCAAACCGCCTCCGGGACCAATGTAGCTTTTGGGAGCCGCCGCACATGGAACTGATACGACTTGAAGACATCCACAAGACCTACTGCCTGGGTGAAGTGGAAGTCCCTGTGCTGCGCGGCATCTCGCTCTCCATCCGTCGGGGTGAAATGGTGGCGCTGATGGGCGCCTCGGGGTCGGGCAAGACGACGCTCATGAACATCCTGGGGTGCCTGGACCATCCGACTTCGGGCACGTATTGGCTCGACGGCCAGGAGATGAGCGGCCTGGCGCCGAATCAGCGAGCGCTGGTGCGAACGGAAAAACTTGGTTTTGTCTTTCAGAATTTCAATCTCCTCGCGCGGACCACAGCGCTACAGAACGTCGTCATGCCGCTGGACTATTCCCCGCATCGGCATTCCTCCGGGGAGGTCCGCCGTCTGGCGAAGACTCTGCTCGGCCACGTTGGACTGGCCGACCGCGCCAATCACGAGCCATCGCAGATGTCCGGCGGACAACAACAACGAGTGGCGATCGGCCGGGCATTGGTCAATCGTCCCGCGATCTTACTGGCCGACGAGCCGACGGGCAATCTGGATTCGCATACGAGCGTCGAAATCCTGCGAATGTTTCAGCAACTCAATGCGGAGGGAATCACGGTCATCTTGGTGACGCACGATCCCACCGTGGCCGCCTACGCCCATCGGACCATCCGCATCGTGGACGGAACGATCGAGAGCGACAGGACGAATCCATCAAAGCCCCGTCAAATCGGCGTTGCACCAGAACCCCATGCCGGTTTCCTGCAGTCGGCTCCTCATGCGGACATCCCAGAGAAGAGCGGCAATGACGGCGATGGTCGGGGCGACGGCGCGGCAACGGTGGCGACAACCCTGCCCGTGACCGTCCTGGCCGTCGCGACAGAAGCTCACGTCAAGCTCGGACCTGCGGCGAACCCAACTCTCTCGCCAGAGAAACTATCTTCTGGATTCTATGGCGATGCAGCGGTTAAGTCCCAAAGGCAGATCGCGCCGGTGCTGCTGCCCGCCACCTGGCGCACTGCGCTGGGGGCGCTGCGGCGAAACAAGATGCGATCGGGGCTGTCGGCCTTGGGCGTCATCATTGCCGTCGCTGCAGTCATCGCCATGACGGAGATCGGTCAGGGCTCGAAAGCCACCTTGCAGAAAGGCATCGCCAGCATGGGGGCCAACACGTTGATGGTCTTTGCCGGGAACACCACCACTGGCGGCGTCAGCCAGGGGACCGGCACTGCGCTGACGCTCACGCCCCAGGACGCCAGCGAGATAGCGCGCCAGTGCCCTGCCGTGAGCGGAGTCGCCCCGATCGTTCGTGCCCGAGCGCAAATCGTCTACAGGAACCGCAACTGGGTTCCCGAGCAAATTTACGGCACCACGCCGTCATTCCTGGCGGTGCGCGATTGGCAGAATATGGCGCAAGGCGAAATGTTCACCGACCGCGATGTCCGCAACGGCAACAAGGTGTGTGTGATCGGCTACACCGTGAAGCAAAACCTATTTCCCGGCGCGTCTCCGATCGGCAAGGAAATCCGCATCAACAACGTCTCGTTCCGCGTTATCGGCGTGTTGAGTCGTAAGGGAGCGAACATGATGGGCATGGATCAGGACAACATCGTGCTGGCGCCGTGGACCACCATCAAGTATCGTGTCAGCGGCACTACCCTGACCAACACAAACCAGAGCGCCAGTTCCAGCAGCAGTTCAGCTTCCACCAGCGATGCCGTCAATACGCTGAGCGGCCTTTATCCGGCGGCCACGTCGCTATACCCTTCGCAGTCGTCCATCCAGGCCGCCGATTACCCGCAGCCCGTCCGTTTCACCAACGTGGATCAGATCATCGCCAAGGCGGCTTCCGAAGCAAAGGTCGAGCAGGCGATGAGCCAGATCAGCGCGCATTGCGCGAGCGCCACCGCATTCGTCCGGGCAATGACGACGATTTCAGCGTCCGCGACATGGCTGAAATATCGAAGATTCTGTCCTCCACCACGCAGTCGATGAGCATCTTGCTGTTGGTGGTGGCATTGATTTCCCTGGTGGTCGGCGGGGTGGGCATTATGAACATCATGCTGGTCTCCGTCACCGAGCGCACACGGGAAATCGGTCTTCGCATGGCGGTCGGCGCCCGAAGCTATCACATTCTCCGGCAATTCCTCGTCGAGGCGGTGGTGTTGTGCCTCGTCGGCGGCGCCATAGGGATTCTCCTCGGCCGTGGCACGTCGATCCTGGTGAGGTGGAAGATACACTGGCCCACGGAAGCGTCGCTATCGACGATCATTGCCGCCGTGGCGGTCTCCGTTGCCGTTGGCATCGCCTTCGGCTTCTATCCCGCGTGGAAAGCCTCGCGGCTGGACCCCATCGAGGCCCTGCGGTACGAGTGACGGGACAAGCAATGGCAGATGATGAAGACCTCGACAGAGCCCGTCATGCGAGGCACACCCGGCCTAGTTGGGGGATCTGAATTCGGGCTGAGCGCGGACCAAATTGCCAGTCTCACAAGTCCCGTTTCCTTAGCCTGCTATCCCCTGAAGTTCCCAAACGAAGCCGCTCCTCCATCCCCCTCAGACACGTTTTTTGCGAAGGACAAGTCGCCGCGATGGCCTATTGGGGGTACCCCCTCCCTATGGAGATCGCCCGCTTCTCGTGCTAAACTAACCACTGTGAAGAGCCCCTTTGCAACAGGGACCGGTAAAGCAGCGGCACATGCACGATCCAAAGCCGATCGCTGACGATCCGGGGCGGGAGGAGGTCCCATCGGACCGGGCCGACGCCTTGCCGCCGCCCGAGCGGATCGGTCGCTACCGAATTGAGCGGCTCTTGGGTCAGGGCGGCTTCGGACTGGTCTATCTGGCCCACGACGATCAACTGGCCCGTCCCGTGGCTATCAAGGTGCCGCACGCCCGGCTGGTGGTCCGGCCCGAAGTCGCCGAAGCCTATCTGACGGAAGCCCGCACCGTCGCCAACCTGGACCATCCCAACATCGTGCCGGTGCATGACGTCGGCAGCACCGCGCAGTTTCCCTGCTTCGTCGTTTCCAAGTTCATCGACGGCGCCAGCCTTGCCACGAGGCTGAAGCATTCCCGCCTGTCGCCGCATGAGGCCGTGGAGTTGGTGGCGACGGTGGCGGAGGCGTTGCACCATGCCCACAAGCAAGGGCTGGTCCATCGCGACATCAAGCCGGGCAACATCCTGTTGGACAAAACCGGCAAGCCGTTCGTGGCGGATTTCGGGCTGGCCCTGCGAGAACGGGACATTGGCAAGGGACCATGCTTCGTGGGAACTCCGGGCTACATGAGCCCCGAACAGGCTCGCGGCGAAGGGCACCGGGTCGATTGCCGCTCGGACATTTTCAGCCTGGGCGTGGTGTTCTACGAGCTGCTCACGGGCAGGCGACTGTTCCAGGGGGATTCGCAGCCGGAATTGCTGGAGCAGATCAAGACCATCGAGGTTCGTCCGCCCCGGCAATGGGACGATACGATTCCGAAGGAATTGGAACGCATCTGCGTCAAGTCGCTCGCCAAACGGGCTTCCGAGCGGTACACGACGGCCAAGGACATGGCCGACGACCTGCGCTACTGGTTGCGTCCTTTGAGCGGGGAGCGTACTCCTGCCGAGGTTCGCCCTGTTTCAGGCGAGCACGCACCCGACGCGGAATTACCGCCGACTCCCGATCTGGGCAAAGACGTTTTCGTGAGCTACGCCACGGCCGACAAAGAGGCGGCTTTCCGGCTTTGCCGCCTGCTCGAAGATCAGGGGATTGGCTGCTGGATCGCGCCGCGAGACGTGCCCCCCGGAGCCGACTACGGCAAAGCCATTATCCGGGCGATTGAAGGGACACCGGCCACCTTGTTGCTGCTCTCGGCCCAGGCCAAGGCATCCGTTCACGTCACACACGAAGTGGAGCGGGCGACAAGCAAACGCAAGCGAGTGATTCCCGTCCGCTTGGAAGACGTGCAGCCGGGGCCGTCGTTGGAACTCCATCTGGCCACCGCTCAGTGGTTGGATGTCTGGCGGCTGCCCATCGATCAAGTGGCGTCGCAACTGGCGCTGGCCATTCGTGAGGAAGGCGGCAAGCCCGCGACCCCTTCGGGGTCCGCCACGCCACACGTCATGCTCTCGTCCGACCTGCGGCTCCTGAAGATCGTCCCCAAGGGGTTGCGCTCGCTTCGACGCTCACGACGCCGAGTTCTTCCTCGAACTCTTGCCCGGACCGCGCGACCGTGACGGACTGCCGGACAGCATTCGGTTCTGGAAGAACCGCATCGAGGAAACGGACGCCGACAGCACGTTTTCCGTGGGCCTGATCTATGGACCTTCCGGGTGCGGCAAGTCGTCGCTGGTCAAGGCCGGCTTGCTGCCGCGCCTGTCCGGCGACGTGATCCCGGTCTATGTCGAGGCCACTGCGGAGGAGACGGAGACGCGGCTGCTGGGCGGCCTGCGGAAACGGTGCCCTGATTTGCCGGCGGACCTGGGGCTGAAAGAGACGCTGGCCGTTCTGCGCCGCGGCCAGGGCATTCCCGCCGGCAAGAAGGTGCTGATCGTCATCGACCAGTTCGAGCAATGGCTGCACGCCAAGAAGGACGAGGACGAACACGGAACTGGTGCAAGCCCTGCGGCAGTGCGACGGGAGCCGGGTGCAGTGCATCGTGATGGTGCGGGACGACTTCTGGATGGCGGCGACCCGCTTCATGCGGGAACTGGAAATTCGCCTCGTCGAAGGCCAGAACTCCGCGGCCGTCGATCTGTTCCCCATGCGCCACGCGCGAAAAAGTGCTGGCCGCATTATGGGCGGGCCTTCGGCGTCCTGCCCGAGCGGCCCGCCGATGCCACCAAGGAGCAGAGGCAGTTTCTCGAACAGGCCGTGTCGGGCCTGGCCGAGGACGGCAAGGTCGTCTGCGTCCGGCTGGCCTTGTTTGCCGAGATGATGAAAGGCAAACCCTGGACCCCGGCCACGCTCAAGGAAGTCGGCGGCACCGAGGGCGTCGGCGTGACCTTCCTCGAGGAGACGTTCAGTGCGAGCACCGCCCCGCCGGACCACCGTTATCACCAGAAAGCGGCCCGGGCGGTGCTCGAAGGCCCTCCTGCCCGACTCCGGCACCGACATCAAGGGCCACATGCGGTCTGATGCCGAGTTGCTGGCGGCGTCCGGCTACGCCGACCGCCCGCAGGACTTCGACGACCTGATCCGCATTCTCGACGACGAAATCCGCCTCATCACGCCGACAGACCCCGAAGGCAAAGAGGCAGCGGATGATTCCGTGTCCCGGGTTGAATCCGGCGCCAGATATTACCAACTCACGCACGATTACCTCGTGCCCTCGCTGCGGGAATGGCTGACCCGCAAACAACGTGAAACTCGCAAGGGCCGGGCCGAACTGCGATTGGCCGACCGGGCGGCGTTGTGGAACGTCAAGCCGGAGAATCGTCATCTCCCCTCGTTGTGGGAATTCCTCGACATCCGCTGGTTGACCGACAGGAAGAACTGGACCGGGCCGCAGCGGAAGATGATGGCTCAGGCCGGACGAGTGCATGGCATTCGAGCCGGCGTCGTGGCGGCCGTGCTCGCTATCGTCAGCGTGGCGGGCAGTGGGCGTTCGTCATGCCGTTATCGAGAAGCAAAACGCCACCCGTGCCGAAGGGCTCGTCGATGCACTGGTCAACGCCGACATCAGCAAAGTGCCCTCCAAAGTGAGCGACCTGGAAAAATATCGGACCTGGGCCGATCCCTTGCTCAAGGCCAAGTTCGATCAGGCCAAGGAGGGCTCCAGCCAACGTCTGAACGTGGCCCTGGCCCTGCTGCCGGTGGATGCAACCCAGGTCGGAATATCTTTACGCCCGCTTGCTCGCCGCCGAGCCCAAAGAAATTCCCGTGATCCGTGATGCTCTGGCCTCTCATCAAGGACGCGCTGGTCGATCGGCTGTGGACCGTCTTGGAAACGCCGGGAAAAGCGCAGGGACAGCAAAGGTTGCGGGCGGCGGCGGCCTTGGCAAAGTACGACCCCGACAACCAGCGCTGGACGAAGGCCGGCGGCCCTCTCGCGGAAGACCTGGTTTCCGTAAACCCGGTTTTCCTGGGATTCTGGACCGAGGAGTTTCGTCCGGTCAAAGCCCGCTTGCTGGGGCCGCTCTCGGGCGTTTTCCGCGAACAACAACCGGAAAGAACCGCCGAACGATCGCTGGCGACGAACCTGCTGGCTGATTACGCCGCCGACCAACCCCAGTTGCTGGCCCGCCTGGTCATGGACGCCGACGACAAGCAATTCACGATCATCTTCACGAAACTCCAGCAGCGCGGCGAAGAGGGACTGCCGTGGTTGCAAGGCGAACTGGACAAGCAGCCGGGGCCCCACGCCAGCGAGGAAGCGAAAGAAGCCTTGGCGAGGCGGCAGGCCAGTGCGGCCGTGGCCCTCTTGAAGATGGACCACGCGGACGAGGTCTGGCCGCTCCTCAAGCACAGCCCCGATCCGCGGGTGAGGAGCTACTTGATCCATCGCCTCGGCCCGCTGGGCGCCGATGCCGGCGTGCTGGTCAAACGACTGGAAGATGAAGAGGACGCGAGCGTTCGCCGGGCGTTGATCCTGAGCTTGGGCGAGTTTCCCGAGCAGGCGATTCCGCCGGGCCAGCGAGATCCGTTGGTGGAGAAACTGCATGAATGGTTCCGCAACGCCTCCGACCCGGGCCTGCACGCCGCGGTGGAGTGGCTCCTTCGCCAGTGGCGCCAGGACCCTTGGCTCAAGCAGGTCGAGCAGGGGTGGGCGGAAGACGGGCCGCAGAGGCAGCAGCGGCTGCAGGACATCGCCCGCCAGTTGGCCGGGACGAAGGCCGCGGCGCAGCCGCAATGGTACGTCAACAGTCAGGGGCACACCATGGTGGTCATCCCCGGCCCCGTCGAATTTCTGATGGGATCGCCGGCAAGCGAATCGGGGCGCTTCGACGACGAGGCGTTGCATCGCGTGCGCATCGGCCACACGTTTGCCATGGCGGCAAAGTCCGTCACCGTGAGGCAATTTCTCCGCTTCAGCAAGGACTACGATTACGCACGGCAATTCATACGTTATGCGCCTTCGGCCGATTGCCCGATGCCCGGCATAACCTGGTATAGGGCAGCGGAATACTGCAACTGGCTGAGCAAGCAGGAGGGACTAGCGGAGAAGGACTGGTGTTACCAGCCCAACCGAGATGGCAAGTACGAGGAAGGCATGAGGATAGCCCCAAATTGTTTGCAGTGCGCCGGCTATCGGCTGCCCACGGAAGCGGAATGGGAGTATTCGTGCCGGGCGGGGGCCAGGACGAGCATGTATTACGGGGAATCCGCGGAATTGTTGGCGAAGTACGCCTGGTGCCTGAAGAATTGCGACGATAGAAGTTGGCCGGTGGCGACCCTGAAGCCGAATGATCTGGGGCTCTTCGACATGCACGGGAATGTTTGGAATTGGTGTCAGGAGGGTTACAGGAGTTACAGCTTGGGCCAAGGTGGAGAAACCATCGAAGATGCCGCCGATTTCTCAAATCCTCGTGACAGGGAACGGCGCGTGCTGCGCGGAGGCTCGTTCAAATACCAATCGGCGGTGTTGCGCCGCGAACCGGAACAGTGAGCTTACGGCGTATCTGTCCCTCAGCACCGGTTTCCGCGTGGCCCGGACCTGCCGCTGAGCGACTCTTGGGGAAACGTGCAGAGCCGTGGCGAGGGGCGATTCGCTTGGGCGGGCTGCTCGCGCGGCCTGGTTCAACCCAGGCTGGCACTTCGACAGCCGCGGAGAAGGGTTTCCTATGACGCAAGGGCTTACAGGGTAAGCGGTTATCGCGGATCCTGACCGCCAGGGCGCCCGCCGCAGCGATACCCCGCGGGTCCAGGGATCGAATTATGCGAAAAAATAGTTGCAACGCAGGGGACCGTCGTTATAATAAGCGCAAGGTGGAACTGGGCTCCGCTAATCGTTTTTTTGGGGGGGACGCTCATGTCAAAGGGATTGCTGAAGCTTATGCTCGCCGCCAACCTCACGGTTCTAGGCGGCGCGTTTGTGGGGACGACCCTGGGGGCGCCTGCTCCAGCAAAGGATTCTGTAGCCGGCCAACCCGTCAAGCAGGTCAAGGCGTATGAATTGTTGTCGACGGGGCATGTGATCGTCGCGGATCGCGCTGAACGCGGGGACTGCCAGGTCGGCGGCCTCACGGACTGCTAGCGGGCATCTCTTTTCCTTTCCGCTGGCGATTCTTCAAGCACCCGCGGACACGATGATTTTCCGGGGAGGGTGGCGATCGAAGCGCATTGGGCGCGGGTGGCCCGCGTAAGCGCTTTGCGCCCGGTCGGCTGCGGCGCCCGTCCTTTACCGCCCATTGTTGAGCTTCATGTCCGCCTGAACACGATCGGGCAAATCGCATCGCCATGATCATCTCGCGATATCGAGTCGTCACACAGCCGTTTCTCGATCATCAAGACGGTATCGCCAAGCGCGTGGTGTTTGCCACGAGAACGGGCCATCGGCGGGCCATCGACGTGGACACCTGGAATCGTATTGAAAGCGGCGATTTTGCCTCCCTGCCTCCGCCGGTTCTCAAGGATCTGACCGACGTTGAAGTGCTCTTACCGGCCGAGGAAGACGAACTTGCCGTCGTGCTGCAGCGAAACCAAACCGCCAGCGACCTTGACGACGTGCTCTGGCTCGTCGTCGAGCCCACCGCGCAATGCCAAATGGATTGCGATTATTGTGGGCAGCAGCACGAGGACCAGACGCTCTCCCCCGCCGACCAGGATCGCTTGATCGGCCGCATCCGCGGGCGTCTCGAAGCAGGATCCCATCGCGTGCTGCGGGTCTCCTGGTTCGGCGGCGAGCCCTTGCTGGGCCTGGATGTGATGCGGGCCTTGGTCCCGCGCTTGCGGGCACTTGCCGACGAGTTTGCTTGCGAGTACCGTTCCCTGATCGTCACCAACGGATTGATGCTTTCTGATACGCTGGCCGCGGAACTGGTAAAAGATCTCGGCATCCGAGAGTTTCAAATTACGCTCGATGGTCCGGCTGAAATCCACGACGCCCGGCGCCGAATGAAGGGCGGGGGCGCCACCTTCGATCGCATCTTCGCCAACGCGGTCGCCCTGGCCCGTCGCGAAGACTTGCAAGCGGCCGTCCTGATTCGTTGCAACATCGATCGGCGTAATGCCGACCGGGTTGGCGACCTTATTCAAGCGCTGGCTCGCGAGCGCGTTGTGCAGCGCATCGCCGATTATTATTTCATCCCCGTCCACGATTGGGGCAATGACGCCGGCAGGCTGGCGTTGCCCGTGGAAGAGTTCGCGGAACGGGAAATAGGGTGGCTCGCCGAATTGATTTCGCTGGGCTTCACTCCGCCCCGGCTGATTCCGCGGCGAAAACTGATCCATTGCATGGCGGTAACGCCGCAATCTTTGTCCGTAACTGCGTATGGCCAGCTCTTCAATTGCACGGAACCTGGCCTGGTGTCGGCGCCGCCGCCGCCGCGCGTCCTGGAAGCGATCGCATCCGACCCCGGGAGTCCCGGCGGCCGGTTGCCCGCCTTATCGACCAGGGCGGCCTACGCGATCGGCGACCTCGCAAGCGGCGAGCAGTCGGGCCGACGCCAGCTTCTGGCAGATTTCCATGCCCGCGTGGCTCGCGGTGAGTACCCCTGCTCGACGTGCAGGATGCTGCCGGTTTGCGGCGGCGCGTGCCCCAAGCATTGGTTGGAAGGGAGGGCCTCCTGCCCGGGCACGAAGTACAACATGGAGGCCCGGCTGCTGCTGAGTTACGCGGTCTCCCGCCTCGCCGCGAATCCTGCACCGAGTTGAAAAGGCAAAGGACGGCCCGGAGCGCGGATCGAGATGGAGGTGAGCTGTCGGCAGGAATGCAAGCACCTGCCGATCGCCACCAGGGCATAACCCCTGGTACAAAAAACGGGGCCCGTCAGTGGATCGAGCTGGCGATCTGATGGAACTTGCTATTGGCGGTGGTTCCGATCGTGGAAATAGCCGAGAGGCACACGATCACGATGAGCGACAGCATCACCGCGTACTCGACAGCGGTGGGGCCGTCTTCGGAGACCAGGAACTGATAAAGAGATCTCATGGCAATGTTTTCACTTTGGTGCGAATCAGTGTGGAGTAGCTTTCGACCCAGGCTGAGCGCCGGCAGCGGAGGAGGCACAACGGCCGGTGGCCGCTTCCTCACGCCACGGCCTGTTATTAGAAGTCTGCACTAGGATCGGCAGGGGCGGTACGTGATTATTTCACGCTCGGGAGCGATCCGGCCAGGTCGTCGACGCCGCGGCGTTCATGTTCCCAGCGACTGGCGAGGCGGACGAGCTCCACGCTGTTCTCGACGCCCATTTTTTGCAGAATGCTGACGCGGTGTCGCCAGATTGTCTGCACGGTGACGTTGCTAGCGATGGCAATGTCTTTGAGGGTCTTGCCGGAAATGAGCCCCTCCAGCACGTCCTTTTCGCGGAGGGTGAGCTCGCTCAGGCGGGCGGCGAACTCCCGGGCCGATCCCTGCCGTCGCTGTTCCGCGTCGCGGGCGACGGCCTTGCCGATGTGGTCCAGCAGCACGTCGTCGTCCACCGGTTTCTCCAGAAAATCGAACGCCCCGCCGTGAAATGCGCGGGCACAGGTCGGCACGTCGCCGTGAGCCGTGATGAAGATGATGGGCAGTCCGGCACCTCGCTCCCACAAGGCCCGTTGCACCTCCAGGCCGTTCATTCCCGGCATCCGCACGTCCAACACCAGGCAGCCGGCCTGCTCCGGGCGATAGGCGGCGAGAAATTCCCGGCCCGAGGAGAACGATCGCACGCGCACATCCGCCTGCCGCAGGAGCCAGCACAAGGACCGCAGGGCTCCGGGGTCGTCATCGACGACGAAGACGGTGGGTTCATCGTTCATGGTCTACCCCTTGCCGCCGGTGGGCAACGTGAAGTGAAACGTGCAGCCCCGGTCTTGATTCGCCGCTGCCCAAAGGCGTCCCCCGTGTGCCTGGATGATCGACCGGCTGATGGCCAGCCCCATGCCCAATCCTTCCGGCTTGGTCGTGAAGAAGGGCTCGAAGATCTTTTCCAGATCGGTCTCGCCGACACCCTTCCCGCGATCGTGTACGCTGACCTCAACGTGGTCATCGCCGTGACGTCCGGTCTTGATCCACAACTGTCGGTCGCCATTGAGCTCGGGCACTTCATCCATGGCTTCCAGACCGTTGCGAACGAGGTTCAGCATTACCTGCTCGATCTGGATCGGATCGCCGACGACGGCCGGGAGGCCGGCGGCAAGGTCGACAATGACGGCGGCGTGCCGCCGCTGGATTTCCGCCTTGCTCAGCAGCACCACGTCCTCGACCAGGCCGTTCACCGACAGCTTGGAAACCTGGGGATCGCGCTTGTGGACGAACCCCCGGACGCGGCGGAGGATCTCCGCTGCGCGAGTGGCCTCCTCGCTGATCTGCCAGAGGGCGGACAGCAACTCTTCGTCCTTCTCGTCCTTCTTGAGGAGCCGCCGCACGCTGCCGCGGGCATAGTTCTTGACGGCGTGCAGCGGTTGGTTCAATTCGTGCGCCAGACTGGCGGCCATTTCGCCCATCGTGCTCAGCCGCGCCACGTGCGTCAACTCGACCTGGCGCCGTTGCAACTCCTCCTCGCGCAGTTGCAGCTCGGCTTCCACCCAATTCCTCCTTGCGATCGCCCTGCGCAGCCAGTCACTCAACAGGGCCGTGAAGCAGCCCGTGCACACGTACAGCAGCAAGGAGATCCGATGTTCCAGATCGTGGATGTACAGCGAGCCGCGGGGTTGGGCGAACAGGTAGGTTCCCAGCAGCCCACCCAGAGCGATCGTCAACAGCGACGGGCCCAGCCCGCAGTACCACGCCGTGAACATCGCGGCCGCGAAGTAGGTCACGAAGGGAGCGTGATTCCCCAGCACCGGGTCGAGCCACCGCCGCACCATCGTCGCCAGCAGCGCGGCGACCAAGGCAATGAAGTAGCCCAGCGGAACCGCGCACCACGGTTCCCGCTTCGTTCTGTCGCCGTCGGCTGGAAACGCCTGCTCGCCCATGGGATACGCCTTCCTGCAAAGATAGCTCGCACCGGCGCCGGGCCGTGAGTCCCTGGTCCGACCTCGCAGGCCATCAACTGCTGAGCGATCCCGGCGCCGATTGCGCCGCCCGAGTTCGCGCAACAACCGTTACGACCGGAAAGGGCGTCATGCGGAACGTGCGCTGCTTGCGCGTGGTGCGTTCCTATCCGGAGGTTTGCAAGGCTCCGGGCCGCAACCTAGGCTTTCCACATGATGGGAAGCAGCGCGCATCGAACCTCGCGACGGCATCGCCGCGGCCTGGCCACGGTGGAGTTCGCCGTCGTGCTGCCCGTCATCGTCGCCATGCTCCTGGGAATCTGGGAGGTCGGCCGCGCGCTCGATGTCAAGGAGATCCTCTGCAACGCCGCCTCGGTCGGCGGCAGGGCGGCTTCCACCGGCCTCAACTCGGCCACCCAGGTGCAGGCGGCGGTTACCAACTACCTGACCCTTGCCGGCCTGCCGGCCCAAAATGCCACGGTCACGGTCAACGACCTGACGAACCCGGGCACCGATCCGACGGCAGCGACCGCCTTGGACCAGATTCAGGTCACCGTCTCCATTCCGTTCTCGAACGTCAACTGGTCCGGGACCAGCATGTTCATGCCGAAGAGCGCGCTGGTGAGCGCCACGGTGACGTGGTACTCGGCCAACGCCTATGCCTATCCGACGAACATTACCGCCCCCGTGGGGAATTGACCGATGGCCCAGGCAGCAGTGGACAAGGCGATCGACAAGAGCCGGCGGGTCTGCCGCCGCGGCGGGACGCTCGTCGAAATGGCGATCGTCCTGCCGCTGTGTATGCTCCTGCTTCTGAGCATTTACGATTTCGGCCGCCTGCTCATGATGGACCACCTGCTGAACAACGCGGCGCGGAGCGGCGCCCGGCTGGCCGTCACCAGCACCAGCTCGCTGGCCACCTCGAACATCCAGACCCAGGTGACGAATTGTCTGGCGGGCCAGTCGCTCAACAGCATGACCATCCAGGTCTATCAAGTGGATCCCGCCAGCGGCAACAACCTTGGCGCGTGGACCAGCACGCCGCTGGGCGGCTATATCGCGGTGGAGATCGACGGAAACTTCCAACCGATGGTCCCGCTCTTCAGCCTCATTCCCAATCCCCTGCCCATGACTGTCAAAGTGATGATGCTCTGCGAATAACGAACTTCGCAAACGAAACTCCCGGGGAGTAGTCTATGTTGCAGATCACGAAGCTCCAGGGGCGCCGCGGCTCGATCCTGCCGTTGCTGGCCATATCGTTGGTCGCCTTGTTCGGCTGCGTGGCGCTGGCCATCGACGTGGGCCGCTTGGCGGTGGCCCAGTCCGAGTGCCAGAATGCGGCCGACGTGGCCGCCATTACCGGCGTGCGGACGCTCACCACCGGCAGCGGCACCAATCAAACGGCGGCCACCACCAACGCGCAGAACGCCGCCATCGCCAACCTGATCCTCGGTCAGACCCTGGCGGCCGCGGAAATCGCCGTCACGCACGGCGCCTACCACTACAACTCCACCAGCCAGACCTTCGCCCCGGCCTTCCCGCCGCAATCGGGCGATAATTACGGCCTCACCCAGGTGGTGATCACGCACAAGCTGCCGGGCACGTTCTCCACCATCTTCGGCATCACCTCCATGACCGTTTCCGCGACGGCCGCCGCCACCTACCAGCCGCGCGACGTGGCCATCGTGCTGGACTACTCGGGCTCGATGAACAACGAGAGCGACGTGTGGAACTGCGAGAGCTACCTGGGCAGTATGGAAAATACCCCCAACGACACCAACCCGGTTTTCCCGCAATTCGGGCCGTACAAGCCGACCTTCTCCCCCAACGCCACTCTGCAGTGCACCAGCAGCGACAGCCGCGTCGGCATGTGCAACGTCACCCAGTCGGTGGAAGGGTTCCCGGCCTTGGCCAACGATTTCTACCAGAACAACTTCGGCGCCGCCGCGAATCCCGCCTTCACGCTCGCCTCGACCACCTGCAATGTCCCCACGGCGGGCGACAACTACCTCCAGGCCAACGGCACTTGCGTCCTCACCTGGAGCGACGCCGTCAACCCCAGCTCCGCGTTCTTTCCCGGATATACCAATTTCAAGGGCTATACCCAGGGGCCGGGCTATTGGGGGAAGACGTTCTTCATCTGGCCCCCGCAGCCGACCAGCGATTGGCGGAAGCTGTACTTCGAGCTCACCAACGGCACGCCGCTGAACGACAACACCCAGTTATGGAGCAGCGGCGGGGCCTGGCAAAACCCGGCGGGCAACTACATCATCAACTACAAAGCCATCCTCAACTGGATCAAGAACATCGGCCCCAATCCCTTTCCGTCCCAGTTGCGCGCCGGCAACATCCTCTATTACAGCAGCATCCCCAGCGACGTGCCGGCGGCGGCCTACAACTCCGCCCAGCCCAACAGCAACATCAACGGCGCGGACGGCGGCACCACCGATCAGCGCTTCTGGAAGGAGTACATCGACTACGTCATCGGCGTCTGGCAAGATCCCAACGGGAACATCCAGAACCCGGGCACCCCCACGTGCAGCATCGGCCCGGACTTCACGGCGGGCAACGGAAAAGCCCTCCAGATCACCGGCCCCGACTACAAGTATAAGTCGTCCTACGCGGCCTTCATCGACCCCAACGACAACCCGAAACGGCCTCGGCACCGCCTCTGGTTCGGCCCCATGACGATGATCCAGTTCATGTCGGACACCGGCTTGTTTCCCGGCACGACCCACGACGTCTCCATGGTCTGCGCCAAGCTGGGCATCGACGGGGCGCTGCAAGACATGCAGAACAATCACCCCAACGACCTGGTCGCGTTGTGCATGTTCAGCCGGCCCCCGTATCAGGGCGACCCGACCGCCGTCGGACAGTTCCCCTACGCACGCAACAATCTCGGCGGCAATTATACCAGCATGATCAATTCCCTTTGGTATCCGCCCAACAGCGGCTCGGCGGACATCAGGCCCTGGGACGCCAACGATCTGCAAGCGCCGGCCGCCCACGCCGACTACGATAGCAACACGGCCACCGACTACGGCCTGATGCTGGCCTACAACCAGCTCAGTTGCAGCACCGTGCTGCAAGGCGCGGCCGTCGGCGGGCAAAGCGTGGCCGCCGGTGGCTTCGGCCGCAAGGGCGCCCAGAAACTCATCATCCTGGAAACCGACGGCATGGTCAACCAAGCCTCGGCCGCCACCTTCACCAACGCCGGTGCCTACAACTCCTACTACAATCTCACCCCCCTGGGAACCGTCAGCGCCTCGAGCGCGGCCGCCGACACCTCGGCACTGAACGTCGCCACGAAGATCTGCGCCCTGGCCTCGGACAACACCAACGGCCCGGGCTATGCCACCGCGCAGATGCCCGTGGTGATCCAGTGCATCGCCTTCGGCGCCATCTTCGAGCCCACCGCCTCCGGCAGCGAACAGACCGCTGCCGTGGCCTTTCTCCAGAGCCTGTCCACGCTCGGTGGGACCACGTTCCCAAGCTCGGCCAGCGACCCGACCAACGGCTACAAGTGGTGCATCGGCACCCTCAGCCAACGCCAGGCCAAGCTCCAGCAGGCCTTCACGACCGTCCTCGATCAGACGAGCCAGTCGATCATCCTCGTGAAGTGAAGAGGAATAAAGGTGACAGCCACCAAATTTGGGTAATCCAGGCATTCCGTGAAGCTCTCGTAACGCACCATATTTCCCGGCTTGTCCGGATTTTCTGGCTGTCACCCTTTCCTTCCCCCCTCCGCCTTCCGCCTTCCGCCTTCCGCCAGCCCTCCGCCTTCGGCTGCCAGCGTCCCCCGAAAGGCGGCCTTGCCGCTGCCCGATCGCCTGCGTAGAAGTTCATTAGGGACCGTCCGCGGCGGGCGGCCATCGCAAGCCGCCGCTCGGCGTGACGGACAAACCAACGTGGAACATCATGCGTCACTCTTTCAACCTCAACCCCGGCGGCTCGAGTCCACCGGGCGATTACGCCTGCGAGCAACAAGGAGTGAGAACCCATGGGTCGAATACTCGTAGCCCTGGTCGTGGTTGTCGTGGTAGTTGGTGCGGTGCTCGCCATGGCTGGCGTGCTGCATTTTCGCAGCGCCGACCATCAGGCCACCATTACGATCGACAAGAAGGAACTCAAGGAGAAGACTGACAAGGCAGTCGAGAAGACGGAGGCAGTCGGCAGCGAGATTCTCGACAAGACCGGCCAAATCCTGCACAAGGCGGCGGCCGGTCTGCGCGAGTCTGCGCCGATCGGCACGCGCCGGCCGCAGCGCCGGCGCCCGATGACCACAACGCCCGCCAGCCGGACGCCAACCAAACTCCGGCGAAGAACTAGTGAGCCCTGTGTTTTGTTGGCTTTTTACGCGGCGACAGCCGCTTAGAACGTGTTATGAAATGGCAAGTGACGGGTCCCCTCTCCCTCCGGGAGAGGGTTAGGGTGAGGGCAGCACTGTCGAGAAACGCCGGCTTAGGCGGGCCATAGCGGCAATCGCCCTCACCCCCGTCCCCTCTCCCAAAGGGAGAGGGGAGAATTTCAAAACACGTCCTTAAGGAGGTGTGCTATGCGAATGGCAACATTGGCCTTGGCGGTGCTGGGCATGCTGTTGATCGGCACCGCAGCCGCTCTTGCACAAGAGTGGTCGGCAAACCCAACCGACGCATCGTATCTGACCGCGGCGACGGATCAGGCGGTCGTGACCCCGGTGCGGCGATACATCTACGGCCCGGCCCCAGCCTGGGGTGGCTACTATTACGCCTATCCGCGCTACTACGGCTATCGACCGTATGCCTACGGGTACGCCCCGCGGCCGTATTACGGGTATTACTATCCCAGCCCATACGCGGCTTACGGATATTATCAACCCTATGGCTTCGGCTTCACCTATGCCGGCCCGCGCAGGTCGTTTTCCTTCGGATTCTGACGCGCGGGTTGAAACGGGGGCCGAGCGGCCGGAGGGTCCGGCGTCGCGGGCGGAGCGTAACCGCCCCCGACACAACACTAGCCCGAAGCGCAAGCGAGGGTGGGGCGATATCAGAGCCTGGTGTGGCATCCTCTCGCTTGCGCTTCGGGCTAGTGTCAGCACGGACCTGTCAGCGGCCACCCGGCGCGAAAAGCGCCCCGTTTGCAAACGGGGGGCCGGCGGTGCAATTGGGCAGCGCGACCTGTGAACGGCCGCCGCTAATCTCAAGCGGCCACGGATGCGGCACGGATTGAACGCGGAAGGGACGGCCGGAGCTGGGTCGAACGGGACAATAAGCTGCATTTGTCCGTGTTTCTTCCGTGTTCGATCGGTGGCTGCGATAATGCGGGGGCCGGCCGGGGACAGATTGCCAGTTTCAGGGATCCTTTTCGATTTTCCCTCCGCCTTCCGCCCTCAGACGTTCCCAAACCCCACCCAATTCGCCAAAATTCGTCGCGCCTACCCGGATTCCTCGCTAGTCGGGCACCTGTCCCCGTAAGAAATCAATCTGGTCGGCAACGTCCACTCGGTTGGTCCAGTTCTCAACCTGGTGCGTCCAGAAGAAATCCAACTCGTTTAGCAACTCCGACGCATGGGCGCATAGGTATTGGCCACATGCCGCGCGACCGCGAGAGGCAAGCGCGTACAGCAGCCACTGTCGCCGCTGCCCGGAACTTGCATGAACCAATCCCACGATGTCGGGAACGAAGTCGATTCGGCTGAGCAGGACCGCGCGCACCAAGCCGGCGGATTGGCGGCGGTCATCGCCGACCTTCCGCAAAACTGCTTCGAGATTTCCGGAACGGACACGTCTCGAAAGCGCCAAGATCGCATGGACGGCCACCACTTCGTCGCCATCGTGGACATGAGCGATTAGGCTGGCCGGCTCGGCATCGGCTGAAACGTCTGCCAGCCCCCACGCGCCGGCCGCGCGCAATTCTGATTCATTCGACCTGTCTTCGAGCAATCCTTGCAGCAGGTCAACGGATTGCTGCTCAGGCATCTCGGCCAGTATCAGCGCCGATTCCATTCGGTACTCTCTGGCCGCATCGTGATCATGGACGGTCCTGGAGATCGAGTCCCACCCCTCCTGGAAGCCCAGGCGAGCAAGCGACGCGGCTGCTTCCAAGCGAATTCGGCCGTCTTCCGAATTGTCCATGAGGCGGCCGAGGCGGCCCCTGCTCTCGGCAGCTACTTCGGGCAAGAATCCCAGTGCCTTCACGGCGGCATACTCTGATTCGGCGCTCTCGCCTTCCAGGTCGGAGAAGAAGTCGTATCGCTGCGTCGGAGAAGCCGAGAGGGTCGACATCATCGGCAGCACCGACGCAAGAATCGTATCACCGTCACCGAACTCGTCACCGGCGTTGACGTTTGGCACAAGCCTGAAGCTTCCGCCGCTCGATTCGCGCGCGAGGCGGTAGGATTGCTGTCGGCCACCCATCATCTGCGCCCTGATGGAGTCGGGCGACACGCTCAAGACGTTGCCCGCCCGATTGGCGACTGTTGCGGGCCATGTGACACGGACTTCGCTTCCTTCCGAAGCGGATTTCATGGGTTCCTGTTTGGCCAAGTGCCAAGTGGACCGCATATCGCCAACGCGAAAGAGGGCCGCGCGATCACTGGCTTTCCACGTGTCGTCAGTCGGCCAGCATCGGATGAAGGCCACTATGTCGTTATCCCGGAGTCCCTTGTCCCACGCGCGATCAGCGTTGTTGACCGAGTGAGACATCGTAATCTTCAAGTCCGCCTTGGCGCGGCACTCGATTCGTACGCCCGACTCCAGGCAGAGAAGATCGGGAACCCGCAGCCGCTTGATCTTGGTCGCCCAAATCTTGTTGCTGGAACAGTAGCGCTCCAGTTCTATGATACGGAATCCGCCCCGTCTCAGAATCGCGGCAATCTTTCGTGTGCCAACCGCACCGATACTGACGTTCCGCAGAAACTCCCGGTCGCTCTTGAACCCCACAGTGGCCGCCCTCAATGGCTGGCAGCACCGGGCATCAGGTCCGACATCGCAACATCCAGGGCGATGGCCAACCTCTCGATGTTCAGCAGAGAGATATTGCGCTCGCCACGTTCGACGCCACTGACGTAGGTCCGATGAAGGCCGGCCAAGTCAGCCAGCCTTTCCTGCGATATCCCCCTCTTTCGGCGGATTTCCCGGAGTCGTTCCCCGAAGCGGACCTGCACGTCTGACAAGACCGTACCCTCTGCTGCATCAACAGGTTAGGATACCTACATCTGTTGACAGCAGTCTGGGAGATTGCATATCATAGGTCTACAGCCTTTACGTTACGGTAACGTATCGTCTACAGTGCTGGGAAACCTGTGGGAAACGTGGTACGCTGCAATGAACAAGAGGGGAGCACGCTCGATGCGGGGGAATGGAACACCAGTCGAGGTTTACCGAACAAAGTTCGGCAAGGCAGTTCTGACCAAAGCCGAGGACTACCTGCCGTCGGTTCCGGAGAACTCGATAGACTTGGTGGTCACCTCGCCCCCGTTCGCCCTCTTGCGCCAGAAGGCATACGGAAACCCGGATCAGGCCGATTACGTCGATTGGCTTGTCTCGTTTGGTCCGCTGGCGCGGCGAGTGCTCAAGGACACTGGCAGCCTTGTACTGGACTTGGGCGGAGCGTATCAGCGCGGGGTTCCGTGCCGGTCATTGTACAACTACCGGGTTCTGCTGCGGTTGTGTGACGAATATGGCTTCCATCTCGCCGAGGAGTTCTTCTGGCACAACCCGGCCAAGCTGCCTTCGCCTATCGAATGGGTGAACAAGCGCAAGATTCGCGCCAAGGATTCGGTCAACACGATCTGGTGGCTCGCCAAGTCCGAGAACCCAAAGGCCAACGTTAGCAACGTGTTGGCGCCCTATAGTGCGCGCATGAAGCAATTGATGAAAGACCCGGAAGCGTTCTATCGGCCAAAGGACCGGCCGTCTGGACACGACATAAGCGCGAAGTTCGGCAAAGACAATGGCGGGGCCATCCCCTCGAATCTGTTGCAGTACCCCAATACAGAGAGCAACTCCGCCCATATCCGGCTCTGCAAGACGCACAACGTCGAACCGCACCCCGCCCGGTTCCCGCGCTCGTTGCCGGAGTTTTTCATCAAGTTCTTGACCGATCCCGGTGATACCGTCATGGACATCTTCGCTGGGTCGAACACGACCGGTGAGGCGGCTGAGCTGCTTGGCCGATCCTGGATTGCTCTGGAGTGCGACCTAGAATACATCATCGGATCGGCCTTCCGGTTCATGGCTGCATGGCCGGAAGAAGAGGTTGCGGCCTTTGTCGGCAGAGCCCGCGGTGCGTTGGACGAACCGATATCAGTGCTGCAGTTACAGCAGTCAATCTTCTGAACTGACTACTGCGACATCCCTGCGCCCTCACACCACCGAAGCGGCGATTTGTCAGGAGATAATGCCCACCCCGGCACAGTTCTGGCGGCCGGCCCCGGGCTGGCCATCTCCCCTTCCTTTCGCTTTATCCGGCGGCTCACGCCCCCCGCTCGCTTTCCCTCCGCCCTATCCGCCGGCTCGCTGCCCTCCGCCTTCCGCCTTTCTTCCTACCCGCCCCAGGCGCCGCCTTCCTTCTGGCGATTGCGGCGCTCTTCCAGCAGACGGCGCTTCAACGCCTTGCGATCGGCTTTGCTCAATTTCTCTTGGGCCGGCGGGGCGGCTGAAGGTGCAGCCGCGGGCGCGGCGGCCGGCACAACGGCCGAGGCACGCCGCAAGACCGGCTGCGGCGAACCGTGGGGGGAATCGACGGCAACCCAGGCATCGTCCGCCGCGGTGGAACGTTTTGCTGTTCGCTCATTGTCGCCCGTGGCGGCAGACTTCCGCCGCCGCGGCGGCAACAGCCCCCGGGCGTCCAAGAGGACATAGCGGGCCTGCAGCCCCATCGCCAGCAGCAACAGCAGATGGCCGGCCATCGCCGCCCCTTGCTGGATCATGATCCGGCGGGCCGGCGGTTCCACCGAGCCCCATCCCAGTTGCATGACGGCGAACACGACGTAGGCACTTCCCGCCAACACCAGCGCGGACATGGAAAGCCGGCATGGCCACATGTCGATCAACAGCCTTGCCCCAATCGACCCCAGCAGCAACGCGTAAGCGATCAGCCACCAGATCGAGCCGTCGCCCAGCAGCGGAGTGCCGGTCACCAGGGTCATCAGGTCCCGAAAGCCCTCGTGCAGGCTGGCGGCCGCGTCCGTGGCCATGAGGAACCAGCACAGGGCGGCCCAGAGCCAGACGCGGTAGTAGCCGCGATAGTCATCCATGCGGTGGCGGCGGACCGAATAGACGAGCACGGCGAGCACGCTGGCGGCCAGCAGCGCCAACGACGAGAACCACTCGGCCAGGCTTCCCTTGCCGGCGAGGTCCAAGGCGGCGATCCGCGTCCCGGCGGCCCGCTGGCCCAAGGCCGCGGTCAGCCGGGGCATCCAGACGTAGAGGGCCTCGATGCCGGCGATGAGGACCAGGCCGGCCACCAGGCACAGGGCCCAGCCGAGCAGCCGCCGCGGCAGAAAATCCAGGATCGCGGGCTGCTGGTCGAGGAACAGGGCGTCGCCGTAACGTTCCGTCTTATGGACCGGGGCGGGAACGACGCGACTGGCCGGCGAGGCGATCGGCGCGGCGGCGCCGCCCGCTGGCGAGCGATTCTCGGTCAGGAGCCGGCGTCGGCGGTCGTCGTGTGGCCCGCTGCGGCCAAATTGGGTAAGGGAGAACGACACGGCTGGATTTTCCTAGGCGGACTGTCACTAGCAGCTTCGGCATTTTGCCGTGGGGCAGTGCACCCGGGCGCGTGGGAATCTTGGACAGGGGCGACGAGGGCGGTTTTCGAGCATGCGCCCCCCCCGCTGGTGATATGGCAACGATATCCGGGGGCTCACGCCCCCGGCTCATTGCCCGCGATGCGCCGCGCCGCAGCCCCCCCGTTGCAAACGGGGGGCTTTTTCTTCGGGGGTACAGGCTTTTAGCAAGTTGCGCAAAGGGGGGCCATGTTTTGACGCAAGTTATGGCGTGACCTAGGTTTGATAACCGGAGTGAATGCCTTTGACTCACGCGGAACCATCATCGATGAGCGAGACGCCATTGCTGGAAACAACGACCCCAGAGGACGGCGCGGCCGCCGCGGCGGCACCGGTGGACCACTGGGTCGCCGAACTGTCCACGCTGCTGGCGGAATTGGAGAGCATGGCGGCCGCGGGCCGGCGGTCGTCGCCGCATGAGGGGGAGTCGGCCGAATCGCGGTTGATCCACCTCCGGCTGGGAATCGCCGGCAGCCTGTTTGCGGCCTTGCAGTGCAAGCACACGGCCACGGCGGGCCACAGCCTGCGGGTGGCCCTGAGCTGTTCGGCCTGGGCACGGGAGCTGGGCATGGAGGAGCTGCAGCGCGATCTGCTGGAAATCGCCGCCCTGCTGCACGACATCGGCGTCATCGGCGTGCCCGACCAGGTCCTGCTCAAGCCGGGCGCCTTGGACTGCGACGAGGCGGCGGTGATGTGTCGCAGCCGCGCCATGGGCCTGGAGATCCTCCGCTACAGTTGCAGCGAGCCGGAGATTCTCAAGATTGTGGAGAACGTCCGCGCCTGGTACGACGGCAGCCGCGGCGGCCTGGCCCTTTCCGGCGAGGCCATTCCCTTGCCCGCCCGCATGATCGCCATCGTCGAGGCCTTCGACGCCATGACGACCGACCACGTGTATCGTCCCGCCTTCTCGCAGGAGCGGGCGATGGCCGAGTTGTTCCATTGCGCGGGCACGCAGTTCGACCCCAAGCTGGTCCGCCAGTTCGGGGAATTCCGCGAGTCGGACGTGAGCGAGCTGCACCGCGAGGTGGCCGGCCGCTGGCTGGGGACGCTCGATCCGGCCATGGTGAATTCCTATTGGATCCACAACTGCGTGCCGTCGCCGCTGGTGCCGCCGAGCATCGACGCCTCGTTCCACTCGCGGCTGCTGGACAACATGTACGACGCCGTGGTGTTCCTCGACGCCGAGGGGAAGATCAAGCTCTGGAACCACGGGGCGGAACGGCTCACGGGCATTGCGGGCACCAGCCTTTCCCAGCAGCGCTGGTCGCCGGACGTGCTGAAGATGGTCGACGAGAAGGGGCAGCCGGTCAGCGCCGCCGATTGCCCGGTGCTGAGCGCCTTGCAGTCGGGCGTGCAATCGCTGCGGCGGCTGGCGATTTGCGGCCGCACCGGCCACCAGGTGGCCGTCGACACCCACGCCATCCCGGTGTTTGCCGCCGACGGCGCGGTCGTCGGCGCCATCCTGCTGTTGCACGACGCCTCCTCGGAAACGTCGCTGGAGCAGCGCTGCCAGAGCCTCCATGAAAAGGCCACCCGCGATCCCCTCACCCAGGTCGCCAACCGTGCCGAGTTCGACCGCGTCCACGAGATGTTCGTCGAGGCGCACCAGCAGCAGCAGGTCCCTTGCAGCCTGCTGATGTGCGACCTGGACCACTTCAAGTCGGTCAACGACACCTACGGCCACCAGGCGGGCGATGAGGCCATCAAGAGCGTGACCGTGCTGTTGAAGGGGGCGTGCCGGCCGGGCGACCTGGTGGCCCGCTACGGCGGCGAAGAATTCGTCATGCTCTGTGCCGATTGCGACAACGCCGCCGCCGCGCGACGCGCCGAACAAGTCCGCCTGGCCCTGGCCCAAATGCCCCAGCCCAAGCTCAACGGCCACCCCATCACCGTCAGCTTCGGCGTCACGGAGATCCAGCCGGGCGACACCGCCGAGACGATGCTCCGCCGCGCGGATCGGGCCCTGCTGATGGCCAAGGCCAAGGGGCGCAACACCGTGGTGCAGCTCGGCACCGGCAGCGTGGACCCCATGGACGAAGTCCCGCCCAGCCCGGCCGCCGCGCCCCTGCAACTGATCGAACAAACCCTCTGGACGCCCGTGCCTTTGCAGATGGCGATCGAAAAGCTGCGCGGCTTCGTCGCCGATCACGAGGCCACCATTCTGAAAATCGACGGCAACCAGGTGCAACTGGAAATCACCGAGAAAAACCCCTCGCGCTTGCGCCGGCTGACCGATCGGTCGGTGAGCTTCCAGGTGGACCTGCGCTTCGAAGAGCAGCGGCTGCAGAAGTGCGAAGGCGAGTTCGCCGGACACCTCACCCGCACCAAGATTTATGTCTCGATCGGTCCGCGGAAAGACCGGGACCGCCGCCGCCACGACCTCGACAACCGCGCCCGGCGGATGCTGACCAGCTTTCGGGCGTACCTCATGGCGACCAAGGAGGAGGAGTCGGTTACACCCGCGCGGGGTACGTTGGTGCGGGCGAAACGGATTCTGGCCCCCTGGCTGGCATGGAAATAGCCGGAACCGCCTCCTCTGGCGCGTCCGTTGCCCCTGACGGGGAATTTCTGGGCCGCGTACTTTCTCGCCCTTGCCTCGGCTGGACGCGGCGCTAGAATAATGTCAGGAGTGGCTGTCAAAAAGTCCGCGGCGGTTGCCCGCTGCTCCAAAGGGGGCAAGCGCTCTGGGCGGACGAGGCCGTGCGGCCGGATCCTTCGGGCTAACGATCCTTGCAGTCACTCCCCTAAAACAACGACCATTTCGCGGAGGGAGACGATGATCTATAAGCTACCCGATCTGCCCTATTCCTACGACGCCTTGGAGCCGCATTTCGACGCCCGCACGATGGAGATTCACTACACGAGGCATCACGCCGGCTACGTGGCGAATCTGAACAAGGCCATCGAGGGGCTCGACCTGGGCGAACCGACCATCGAGGAACTGCTGTCCGACATTCACACCCTGCCGGACGAGGTGCAGACGCCCGTGCGAAATCATGGCGGCGGGCACGTCAATCACTCGATGTTCTGGACCATTCTCTCGGCCGCGGGCGGCGGCCAACCGCGCGGCGAGCTGGCCACCGGGATCGACGGTCATTTTGGCGGTTTCGACCGCTTCCGCGAGGAATTCAGCCGCGTGGCGATGGGCCGCTTCGGCAGCGGTTGGGCCTGGTTGTGCCTGAACCCCGACGGCAGATTGGTCTTGGAGAGCACACCCAATCAGGACAGCCCCTTCATGTACGGCCATCACCCCGTGCTGGGACTCGATCTGTGGGAACATGCGTATTACCTGAAATTTCAGAATCGCCGGGCCGACTACATCAAGGCATTTTTCGAGCTTGTCGATTGGAATGCCGTCAACCGGCGGTACTTGGACGCCATACGACAAAAGCAGACCGTTCCCAGCGCGTGAGGACGCTTGGGGCGGCCTGATGGTCCGCACCGGAGGCGGAGCAGAGAAGAGGCCAAGCGGAGCGGACAGGAAGAGGATTCTCCTAACGCGGGTGACGCAGCAGGCTAGGACTGCCCTGCTGCCAAGGGCGGTGGTCGTCCCACCGCCCTTGTTTTTTGCGTAGGCACCTCTTCCCCTGCTGCTTCCCATTCTACCGAGATTCGCTCATTTACGCAGTCGCAATGTGAACTTCACTATTTTGCCATTGACCCGGCCGGGGCGCAGTCTATAATCCGCCAACTTTATTGGTCAATGCGCGACCGGCTGGCAAGGTTTTCGCAAAAGGTAGATTCTGCAAAAAACATATAATCAAACCTGCCTCTTCGTTCGATCTTTAGAACAGCGCTGATCCTGTCTCGATAGAGCCAAATCCTCAAGGAAGAGGGCCCCGGGGGGGGGCAAAGGGAATTGACACGGAGGTCGTGGGTCCGTAGGACCCCTTCTCGTTCTTGTCCAAAGGACATTGCCATGCGAACGTCTCTTGCGCGGTACTTGATTGCTGTGTCGATTGTCGTCGGGCTGGCAGGCTGCCAAACCCCCGGGACGTCAAATCCCGCTACCGCCACGACGCAAACACCCCCGCTGCCGTCGACGCAGACCAGTGCGGGTCCGCCAGTGGGCACCGGCTATAACAGCACCGCGCCGAGTTATGCCGCAGCCGGCTCGCCCACCTATGGCACCGGCACTGCCGCCTACCCGTATACGAGTACCCCGTCCTACGCGGCCCCCGGCTATGCGACGCAGACCTATACGCCTCCGAGCTACACCCAAGCGAACAATTACAGCTATCCTCCGGCGAGCACCACGACGCCTGCCTACGCTTATCCGCCGACCACGGCAAGCACCTATCCCAATACGACAACGCCGGCATATCCCTACACGTCGCCGTCCAACTCGTACAGCCAGGCGCCGGCGACGCCGTATTCGTCGGCCCCTCCGTCGGCCGCCCCTACGTATCCGACAGTGCAACAAGGAACCAACGTCTACGGCAGCAGCCCGGGAGGCGCGCCCCTGGTGGCTTCGCGACCGTCGTACGATTCCAGCACGTCGCCGTATAGCTCGACCGCTCCCACCACGCCGTCGTATGGCTCGGGCACGTCACCATACAGCTCGACCGCTCCGACCACGCCGTCGTATGGCACCGGCACGTCACCATACAGCTCGACCGCTCCGACCACGCCGTCGTATGGCACCGGCACGTCGCCATACAGCTCGACCGCTCCGACCACGCCGTCGTATGGCACCGGCACGTCGCCATACAGCTCGACCGCTCCGACCACGCCGTCGTATGGCACCGGCACGTCGCCGTATAACTCGAACTTTCCGGCCACCACGCCAGCAGGCGGTTACAGCCCGGCGGGTGCATCGGCGACCGGCACCTACGGCAATGGCGCCAGCACTGGCTCCGGCGCCAACAGCAGCACGCCGGCAGCGTCACCGTACGGTGCGCCGGCAGCGACGCCATCCTACGGCAGCGGAACCTCCGCGTCGCCCTATGGCGCGCCGGCAGCGGCGCCGTCCTATGGCGCCGGGACAGCCACACCGTCCTACGGCAGTGGCGCACCGTCAACGACGTTGGGAAGCGGTGCTTCGTATCCTGGCGGCACGCCGGGCAGTGCGGCCGCAGCCGGCGGCACGCTGCCGTCCGCTACGGGCAATGGCGCCGGCGGGGCCAGTCCTGCCACCGACGGGACCGGCTACACGCCCGGCTCCAGCGGCTATTCGCCCGGCAAGACCGGCTATGCGCCGGGCAGCACCGGCTATACGCCTCCTGGGACCAGCGCGTATCAATCGCCCACCGCCCCCTACGCTTCGCCCGCCGGTTCGTATAACCCGCCGACCGGCTCGTCGTACGCGGCGCCGGCCAGTTACACGACGCCGGCCGCCGACTCGGCTGACCAGTCGTACCGGCCCGGAAGCACGGCGAATGCTGGCAACTATGTACCGTCGGCGACCAGCCCCGCCGCCCCGTAACGCAAGAGTGGAGCCTTCTTCCGACGGCCGCGAACAGCGAACTCCCCCCGGGCTCCCCCCCAGTCCCCGGTCCCCGGCGTTTTTGGTATGATAGGGACGGGCATGTCTTCTTGCCGCTCGATTGGGGAGAGATCACTTGCTGTTGGGGCCTGTTTTCAGTCGTGAGGTGGCCGTAGTCCCTCGGCGGCCGAGGCTCTACGTGGGCCGGGCGGCCTACGTGTCGGCGCTGTTGCTGTTGATGTGCACCGCCTGGCTGGTGTTGACCGGGACGCAGTTGGTCCGCGATCCGGGCGACCTGGCCCGCTTCGGCGCGGTGCTGTTTCAGTTCCTGGCTCTGCTCCAGGCGGCCGTGGCAATCTTCTTTTCGGCGCTGTTGGCCGCCAGCGCCGTGGCGCAAGAGAAAGACCGGCGGACGTTGGTCTTGCTGCTGTTGACGCGGCTCTCCAACGGCGAGTTGGTCGTGGGGAAATTGGCGGCCAGCCTGCTGGGCGTGTTGGTCCTGCTGGCGGCCGCCTTGCCGCTGTTTATGATCTCCGCCCTGCTGGGCGGCGTCTCCTTTGGCCAGATCGGCCGGGTGTTCCTGGTCACGCTGGCCTGCGTGCTGGCCTGCGGCAGCCTGGGCTCGACGTTGGCCCTGTGGCGCGAGAAGACCTTCCAGGCCCTGGCCATGACGGTGCTGGCCCTGGTGTTGTGGCTGGCGGGCGGAGAAATCGTGGCCGCCGGCATCTTGGGCGACCGCCTGGCCGGCATCTCCTGCACCGATTGGGCGGCCGCCGTCAGCCCGTGGCGCACCGTCCTCGAGGCCACCCATCCCTATCTGCAATCGCCGTCGGCCGCCGGCGCGATGGCCGCGCCGGTGCCCCTGTTTCTGCTGACGGCCCTGGCGATCACCTTGCTGCTCAACCTGCTGGCGATTGCGAGGGTTCGCCGCTGGAATGCCGCCGGCGAGGCTCCTCCGGCGGCGCATCACGTCGAGGAGCTGCGGCGCGCGGAGAGCATCTGGGGGGTCGAGCATGACGTGGCCCGAGGGGCCGCCCCGGCGCCGAGCGCCGCGGCCGTTGCGCCGCCCGTGGCCGGCCAGACCCGGCGGGTTTGGGATAATCCGATCCTGTGGCGGGAGATCCGCACCTGGGCCTATGGGCGGAAGATGCTGGTGATCCGCCTGGCCTACCTGCTGTTGTTCGCCCTGGCTGCCGCCAGCCTCCATCGCACCGTGTCCGCCGGAGGGCCGCTGGGCGCCGCCCAGGCGCCGCGGTGCTGGCGCCGCTGCTGCTGTTGAGCCTGGTGCTGGTCAATGCCCAGGCGGTCACCTCGATGACCAGCGAGCGGGACTGCCGGGCCTTGGACCTGCTGCTGGTCAGCGACCTGACGCCCAAGGAAATCGTCTTCGGCAAGCTCGGCGGCGTCTTTTACAACACCAAGGAGATGGTCCTGCTGCCCATGGCGCTGTGCGGATATCTCTGCTGGGCGCGGGAGTTGAGCCTGGAGAACCTGCTCTACCTGTGGGCGGGGGCGGCCGTGCTCTACGTGTTCGTCGCCGTGCTGGGCATCCACGCCGGCATGAACTACGACAATTCCCGCACCGCCATCGCCACCAGCCTGGGGACCGTATTTTTTCTTTCCCTGGGCATCGCCACCTGCATGCGCATGATCACGGCCTTCAGCGGCTCGTTCCAGGCGCAGTTGCAGCCCTTCCTGGTCTTCATGATCGGCGGCGGCGTGGGCCTCTACATCGCCTTGGGCGCCAGAAATCCGTCCACGGCCATCGGCGTGGCTTCCTTCCTCTGTCCCTTCGCCACCTTTTACGCCATTACCAGCTTCTTGTTGGATTACACGCTGGGCGTGTTCCTGGTGACGGCGGCGGCCTACGGTTTTACCACGGCGGCCATGCTGATCCCCGCCATCTACGAATTCGACGTCGCCACCGGCCGAACGACGGAGGGATGAAGGCGGAAGGCGGAAGGGGGAAGGCGGAAGGGGGAAGGCAAGAACAAGGATGAAGGACGTGCGGCGCCACGCAAGCGGGTTTGCAGTCTTCCTTCCCCCTTCCGCCCTCCGCCTTCATCCTTTATCCTTAGTCCTTATGCTGATTCAATATGCTTCCGGGCTGGCGGCCATGGCCTTGCTGGCCGGCTGCTCCGCCTTCTTCTCCACCAGCGAGGCGGCCCTGTTCTACCTGCGGCGGTCGGAACGCCGCTTGCTGGCCGCGGGAAATCGCTCGCAGCGGATCGCCGCCGGACTGCTGGATGATCCCGATCGCCTCTTGACGGCCGTGCTGTTCTGGAACCTCTTGGTGAACCTCGCCTATTGCACCGTGGCCGCCGTCGTCGGCATCCAGTTGGAAGGCGGCGGCCGGACCGCCGCGGCCGGCGTCTTCTCGCTGGCCGCCCTGGCCGTCCTCATCGTCGGCGGCGAAATGCTCCCCAAGAGCCTGGCCGTCTTGAAGCCGCGGCTGGTGGCCACGCTGGTGAGCATTCCGCTGGCGGCCATGGTGCGGCTCTTGGACCCCCTGCTGCCCGTCTTCCGCACCGCCAATCTGCTCTCGCAGCGGCTGCTGTGGCCGCGCTTCCAGCCGGAGTCGTACTTGCACATCCGCGACCTGGAGCGGGCGGTCCGGCTGTCGGCGGGCGACGCCGCCCTGGTCCAGCAGGAACAGCGGGTGCTGGAGAGCATCGTGCTCTTGTCGGAGATCCGGGTTGACGAGTTGATGCGCCCCCGCAATCAGCTCTTGTCGTTTCGGCCCCCCGTCTCGCTGGCCGACCTCCGCGGCCGGATGCCCGAGAGCGGCTACCTGCTGGTGACCGAGCCGGACAGCGACGAGGTCGCCGCCGCGCTGCGCCTGCACGAGTTGTGGGCCCTTCCCGAGGCCGAGTTGGACCGGCAGGCGGAGCCGGTCTTCTATCTGCCCTGGTGCACCATGGTGGCCGACGCCCTGGAGGCCATGCTGGGGCGCCGCCGCCACGTGGCCGCGGTGGTCAACGAGCTGGGCGAGACGATCGGCATTCTCACCTTCGACGACATCCTGGACACGATCTTCAGCGGCACTCCCAGCCGCAGCGAGCGGCTGCTGCGGCGGGCGCCGATCCGGCGCATCGCCCCCGGCGTCTGGCACGTCACCGGCCTGACCAGCCTGCGGCGGCTGGCCCGATACTTCCACGTCGAGCGGCCGCCCAGCAAGAGCGTCACCGTGGCGGGGGTCGTTCAGGAGGTGCTGGAGCGGCTTCCCCAGCCCGGCGACGAGGGCCGCTGGGGGCCCTTCGGCTTCCGCGTCCTCGATGCCCCGCTGCGCGGACAGGTGCTGGTGGAATTGACCCTGGCCGAACCCCAGGAGGCGCCGCGATGATCGGCTTGATGTGCGGCCTGGGGCTCGTGGGAATCTTGCTCAGCGCCCTGTTCAGCGGCGCGGAGACGGGATTCTACCGCGCCACCCGGCTGCGCCTGCTCCTGGACGCCCTGGGCGGCGCCGCCAGCGCCCGCGGACTGCTGTTCCTCACCAACCACCCTTCGTTGTTCGTGGCCACGACCCTGGTGGGCAACAGCCTGGCCGCGTACCTGGTCTCCCTGGCGATGGTGGTGGTTCTGCGGGCGGTGCTGCCCGGCGAGGCGGCGCTGGTGCCCTGGATTGCGCCCTTGCTGCTGGCCCCGGTGCTGTTGGTCTACGGAGAATTGCTGCCGAAGAACTTGTTTCTGCAAGCCCCCAACCGGCTCCTGCGGCGCGTGGGGCCGCTGTTTCTCTTCTTCGTGGTCGTGCTACTGCCGGTCAGCGCGTGGTTGTGGGCATCGAGCCGGCTGCTGGCGCGCCTGCTGGGGGTCTCGCCCAAGCCGATCCGCTCGATCCTGGCCCGCCGCGAGCTTCGCCGCGTGCTGGAGGAAGGGCACGAGGCCGGCATTCTGCACCCCGCCCAACGCAGCCTGGCGCAGGGCATTTTTGCCGTCGCCAACCGCCCGGTCGGAGAATTTCTCGTGCCCATCGGTCAATTGCCCCGCGCCCGGGCGACCATGAACAAACGCGAGGTGCTGGCGCTGGCCGAGCGCTGGCGGGCGGCGGCGATCCCCATCGAGTCGGCCGACTCGGCGGAGAACCTCATCGGTTACGTCCGCGTCATCGACCTGCTGCTGAGCGAGTCTGCGGAGTTGGCTCCGCTGAGGCCGCTGTTGGAGATCCGCGACAGCAGCACGCACCTGGCCGTCTTGACGCGGCTGGAGAGCGCCAATGAAACCCTCGCCGGAGTCGTCAACGCCCGCGGCGAGACCATCGGCATCGTCACCGCCCGGCGGCTGCGGGAACCACTGCTCAGAGAAGGATAAAGGATGAAGGATAAAGGATGAAGGATGACCAGACAGCCGGGTGTCACTCCTCCTTCATCCTTTATCCTTCCTCCTTCATCCTTACCTTACCTGTGGTATCCCAGCGACTTGACGACCGCCAGCGTCTCTTCGTAGGTGATAAAGCGGCGGCGGTGGCGCAGCTTGTACTCGTCCATGGCGCGGCCTAGTTCCTGGGCTTCCGGCGAAAGTCCTTCGAAGGAGTCGGCAAACTGCCGCCGCTCGAGGGCCGGCGACCGCTGCGAGACGTCGAACGAACGACGATCGACAAAACCTTCCGGAGGGGATTTCAGTCCTTGCGACATTTGCTGGTCTCCTGGCAATGCGGGAGGGGTTCCGCTACCGAATGAAGTCTAGCTTGCACCGTGGGCCCCGGGTCGGTCGCGACTGGCGCACGGCCTGGATGGTGGGGCCTTTCTGCGCTCGACCCACCCTGCAAAACTGCACGGCTTGACGATCGTAGCGGTTGTGACGGATTGCGGGTCCCGGTATTGGGGTGGCCCGATAGCTACGCCATCGCACACGGTGCAACCGCGAGAGGAGCTTCAATACGCCACCCCAGCCTCTTGTGCCTGCGGCACCCCGATAGACAAGCTATCGGGGCCACCCACGCACCCCGGTATCGGAACCTACAGCGCCGCGAGCAACTGGGCGAGGTAGTCGTCGATCTCGGCCAGCACGGCCGCACGGGGCTTGCCGGCGGCCTCTGCCACGCGGCGAACAATGGCCGAGCCGACAATCAACCCGTCGGCCACGGGGGCCAAGGTCCGCACGTGCTCCGGCCGGCTGATGCCGAAACCGATGCAGATCGGCAGCGGCGTTTGCTCCCTCAGCCAGCCCACGTCGTCGACAAGCCGGCTGGGCAACTCGGTCCGCTCGCCGGTGATGCCGGCAACCGAGACGTAGTAAATGAAGCCGGTCGTGGCGGCGGCGATGCGCAGGGCCCGTGGGCGCGGGGTCGTCGGCGCGATCAGTTGGATGAGGCTGAAATCCTCGCGGCGGCAGACCTCGGCCAGCGGGCCGGCCTCTTCGATGGGCAGATCGGGGACGATGGCCCCGGAAAGTCCCGCCGCCTTGGCGGCCGACACGTAGCGCCTCCAGCCCCCGGCGATAGACGATCGCATAGCTGACCATGCCGACCAGCGGCGCCGCCAGCGACGGCGTCAGGCCGCGGAGCATGGCGAAAATCTGGTCGAGCTTGATCTTCCCCTCCAGCGCCCGGCTGTACGAGGCCTGGATGACCGGGCCGTCGGCCACCGGATCGCTGTAGGGAATCCCCAATTCGCACAGCGCGCTGCCGCCGGCCACCAGGTGGCGGAGCAGCTCGGCGGTGAAATCGAGGTCCGTGTCGCCGGCGGTGACGAAGGGCATCAGCGCCTTGCGGCCTGCGCGGCGAAGTTGCGAGAAGAGGGCGTCAACGGCAGACATGGCGTCAATACTCCTCGCCGCGCAGGCGGGCGATTTCGGCCGCGTCTTTGTCGCCTCGGCCCGACAGGCAAACCACGATGGCCTCCCCCACCTTGCGCGCGGCCGCCAACTTCATGGCCTCCGCCACGGCGTGCGAACTCTCCAAGGCCGGCAGGATGCCCTCGGTCCGGGCCAGGGCGTCGAAGGCGGCCAGGGCCTCCGCGTCCCGGGCGCTGGTGTAGCGGACCCGGCCCGTTTCCTTCCAATAGCTGTGTTCCGGTCCCGTGCCCGGGTAGTCGAGCCCGGCGGAAACGGAATGCACGTCTGCGGTCTGGCCGTCGTCGTCCTGGAGGACGTAGCTGAAGCTGCCGTGGAGGACGCCGGGGCGTCCCAAGCAGAGCGTGGCGGCGTGATCGCCGCTGCGGTCGGAGCGCCCGCCCGCCTCGACGCCCACCAACTCGACGGCCGCGTCGCCGGCCAAGGGATGGAACATGCCCGCGGCGTTGCTGCCGCCGCCGACGCAGGCCACGACCACGTCGGGCAATCGCCCCAGTTGCTCCAGGCATTGCGCCCGCGTCTCGCGGCCGATGACCGACTGGAAATCGCGGACGATGCGGGGGAAGGGATGTGGCCCGACCACCGAGCCGAGACAGTAATGCGTCGTGTCGACGGAACTCATCCAGTCGCGGAAGGCCTCGTTCACCGCGTCGCGGAGGGTGCGGGAGCCGCTGCTGACGGGCCGGACCTCGGCGTGGAGCAGCTTCATGCTGAAGACGTTGGGCCGCTGGCGGCGAATGTCCTCCTCGCCCATGTACACCACGCACTCCAGGCCGAAGCGGGCGCAGGCGGTGGCCGTGGCGACGCCGTGCTGGCCGGCCCCGGTTTCGGCGATCACCCGCCGCTTGCCCATCCGCAGCGCCAGCAGCGCCTGGCCCAGGGTGTTGTTGATCTTGTGCGAGCCGGTGTGATTGAGGTCTTCGCGCTTGAGGTAAATCTGCGCCCGCCGCACTGCCGGCTGAGCCGGCCGGCGTGATAGAGCGGCGACGGCCTGCCCACGTAATGCCGGTACAACTCGGCGAGCTGCTGCTGAAATGCCGCGTCGCCGACGGCCTGTTGGTACTGGGCCGTCAGCTCCTCCAGGGCCCGGGTGAGGGTCTCGGGAACATAGCGGCCGCCGAACGGGCCAAAACGGCCGCGCGCATCGGGCAGTTCGGGCAGCTCCGGCGTTGCGGGCATGGACGCCTTCCGGGGGCGAAAGTGCGGGGGAAAGCCCCATTCTCCCCGTCGTTGCGCGGGCAGTCAAGGTCCGTAATCCCTTCCCCTTCGCTGCCGAGCGCGGGTGGCTCGGATAGTATGTCTGAGGGCGTCCGGGAACTGGAGGCAAGAAAACCGGCGTCTTGGCAACGTCACTGTGAGAAATCTCTCACGCAAAGGCGCAAAGCCGCCAAGCCGCAAAGGAAGAAGAAGCGGTTGGTAAATTCATGCCCGCGAGGCCGATCCAACCCCTCCCTCTTCCTTTCCCTATCTTGCGCCCTGGCGGCTTTGCGTCTTTGCGTGAAATGTCACGGGCCATAACCCCGAATTGTCGTTCCTGATCGTTCCACGGAACTGCCGAACACGCTCAGCCAAGCTAGCCGGGCCACCGGCCGCGATCTCCTCTCGTGCCTTCGGCACCCCGATAGCCGAGCTATCGGGGCCACCCGTGGCAAGTCCCCGCCGCAGTGGCTTCCCTTCCGCTGCCGGCGCCGAGAGACTAAAATAGAGCAGCAGCGGAACGGATCTCCTTCCGCACAGACAGGAACAGAGGCATGGGACCATCTTCTCTCATCCTGGCAGCGGGACTGGGCGCCTGCTGCCTGGCCGGCAGCCCCGCCGCCGCGCGGCAGTCCCTCGGGCCGCCCCGGCAGGCGATGGAACGCGTCAACCTGCTGGAAGGCGCCTCCTACGACGGGCTGATCGAATCGCTGGGCGACGGCTGGCTCTATTTCATCCAGATTCAACGCCCCCCGGGACAACCCATGCACCTGGTCATCCGCACGCTCGATCGCCGCTCGGTGGCCTCGATCGTGCGCCTCGACGAGCCGGAGCGGGCCAGTCTGCGGGAACAGATCCGCCAGTTCCTCAATCGCGCCGCCATCGAGGCCGGCCGCATGGAAGCCGTCTCGCTGGCCGCGCAGGCAACGGAAGGAAACCACTATCTGCACTACGCGGGCAAGTGGTTCACGCTGGACAGCACGGCCGACGAGCCGACCACCCGGCGGGTGATCGTGCGGGTGGAACAGATCTTCGCCGCCTATCGGCAAATGCTGCCTCCCCGCGGCCGGCTGCCCAATCCGCCCCGATTGGTCGTGCTGAACTCGATGGAGCAGTACCGGGCGTTTCTGGCCGCGCGCGGCGTGCGGATCCAGAACCCCGCCTGCTTCCTGAAAAAAGAGAATGTCGTGGTCGTCGGCAGCGACCTGGCCGGAGTGGCCTTGAGCATGGCCAAGGTCAACGCCCAGACCGACGACATCCGCCGCCAGTTGAAGCAACTGGAGAAACGCTTCAAGACCCGGCAGGCCGAGCTGGCCGCCGGCATGCGCAAGGAAGGTCGCTCCGCCGCCGAGATCAAACTGGCCGAGGCCGCGGTCAAGCGGCAGTTCGACGCCGACGTCAAGGCCAAGAACAAGGACCTCAGCCGTTGCGATCGCCAGGCCGCCGAGCAGTTTCAGAACAGCACCCGCCAGGTGTTCGCCCGCCTCTATCACGAGTCGTTCCACGCCTACTTGGAGAACTGCGTTTATCCGCACAACCGCTACGACGTGCCCCGCTGGCTCAACGAGGGGCTGGCCGTCACGTTTGAAGGCGGCATCCTGGAGGCGGACGCCTTGCGGGTGGACGCCCCCAACGCCGTCGCCTTGAAGCGGCTGAAGGCCGATTTCTCCAGCCCGCAGCCGTTGTCGCTGGAGCGGCTGTTGTCGACTTCCGCCGCCGCCTTCCTGGAGCGGCACGACACCGACAGGCCGGCCGCCGATCGGCTCTACGCCTATGCCTGGGGGCTGGCTTATTACCTGGCCTTCGAGCGGCACCTGTTGGATAGTCCGGCGCTTGCCGAGTACGTGGCGCCCGAGGCGAAGAAACTGGCGCCCGTCCCGCGCTTCGAGCGGCTCGTCGGCATTCGGCTGGCTCAGTTCGAGCGGCAGTGGCGGGAATATGTTCTGTCGTTGCACCAGGGGCAGGGAGCTGGGGGAGGGACTAGGGAGTAAAGAAGGCGGAGGGCGGAAGGCGGAAGGGGGAAACCGAAAAAAACGACTCGCGGAGTGGCCATGCCACAGCCGGGGGGGTGAGCGGCGGGTGGCGATTCCACGTGGGTGGCCGCGATAGCTTTGCTATCGGGGCGGCGGAGCCGCGAGAGGAGCTTCAATACACCGCGAGAGCCTCCCGTGCCTGCGGCACCCCGATAGCGAAGCTATCGCGGCCACCCCCGGTCGCCCCCGGCCACCCGCGGTCGCGAAAATCTTCTTGACGCCGGCCGTTTCGGCTGATACATTTATTCTACACGGCCGAAATGTCGAAACCGGTCGTGGAGGAGTCCGCCCGTGAACCTGTTGCGAAGCTTGTTGCCGTTGTTATTGCTGGCTTTAGCCAGCCGTCGGCCGTAAGGTTCGCGCGTACTCCGCTATCCCAAAAGTACATTCGAGCCCCAAGGCAGACCGAGCCTTGGGGCTTTTTTTGTTACTATTTGCCAAAGGAAGCCGAAGCCATGACCGAGCCTGAAAAGACACCGGCGCGTCGCATCACCATTTTCGACACCACGCTCCGCGACGGCGAGCAATCGCCCGGCGCGAGCATGAACCTTATGGAGAAGATGGACATCGCGCAGGCGTTGGTCGAGTTGGGGGTCGACGTGATCGAGGCCGGTTTTCCCATCGCTTCGCCCGGCGATTTCAAGGCCGTCCGCGAGATCGCCCAGTCGCTCCGCGGGGCCACGATTTGCGGGCTGGCCCGCTGCCGGACCGAAGACATCGACCGCGCCTGGGAAGCGGTGCGGCACGCCCCGCGGGGACGGATCCACGTCTTCCTGGCCACCAGCGCCATCCATCGCGAGCATAAACTGAAAATGGACAAGGACGAGATCATTCGCCAGGCGGTGGCGGGCGTGCAACGGGCCGTCGGCTATTGCCCCGACGTCGAGTTCTCGCCCGAGGACGCCGTGCGGACCGAGGCCGATTTCCTCTGCCGCGTGGTCGAGGCGACCATCGCCGCCGGGGCCACCACCGTGAACATCCCCGACACCGTCGGCTACGCCACGCCCAGCCACATGCACCAGGTCATCGAAACCCTGCGCAACCGCGTGCCCAACATCGACAAGGCGGTGATCAGCGTCCACTGTCACAACGACCTGGGCATGGCCGTGGCCAACAGCCTGGCCGCCGTGGAAGCCGGGGCGGGGCAGGTCGAATGCACCATCAACGGCCTGGGCGAGCGGGCGGGAAACTGCTCGCTGGAAGAGGTCGTCATGGCCCTGCGGACCCGCGCCGACTACTATCGGGCCGAGACCCGCGTGCTCACCAGCCGCCTGGTCCCGACCAGCCGCCTGGTGGCCAACATCACCGGCATGTTCGTGCAGCGCAACAAGGCGATCGTGGGCCAGAACGCCTTCGCCCACGAGGCCGGCATCCATCAAGACGGCATGCTCAAGGAACGCACCACCTACGAGATCATGCGGCCCGAGGACGTCGGCTTCGCCACCACCGACCTGGTGCTGGGCAAGCACAGCGGCCGGGCGGCGCTGAGCAATCACATCAAGGCGCTGGGCTACACGCTCACCAGCGAGCAGCTCCAGACCGTCTTCGAGCAGTTCAAGATCCTGGCCGACAAGAAAAAGGAAATCTACGACGCCGACCTCTCGGCCCTGGTCGAGCAGGAGATCCGCTCCGTGAGCGAGCTCTGGTCGCTGTTGTCGTACCAGGTGACCGCGGGCACGGGCAAGGTGCCGGTGGTCACGCTGCGGCTGCGGCGCGGCGAGGAGGAATTCAGCACCGAGATGGCTTGCGGCGACGGCCCGGTGGACGCGGTCTTCCTGGCCATCGAAGAGCTGACCGGCATCACGGTCGTGTGCCGGGACTTCAACGTCCACAGCGTCACCGTGGGCAAGGACGCGCAGGGCGAGGTGGTCGTGGAGGTGGAGCACGAGGGTCAGCTCTATCGCGGCCGGGGCGTGTCGACCGACAGCGTGGAGGCCAGTGCGAAGGCGTTTCTGGGGGCCATCAATCGGATCGCGGCCAGCGGCGCAAGTCCCTCGCCCTGAAGCGCCATAAAAAAAGCCCCGGGTCTGCGACCCGGGGGCGACGGTAGTATACCGGCGGCCGAGTGGCGGAATTGGTAGACGCTCAGGACTTAAAATCCTGTGGGGGGTAACCCTCGTGCGGGTTCGAGTCCCGCCTCGGCCACGTTTGATTTCGTTGTTGCCTTTGGGCGTGCGACGCATCCGCACCGTTCGCAGTGCGAAGCAGTCCCAGGCGTTGCAGTAGGAGCGAGATTGCCATGGAGATCGAGCAGGCCACCCAACGCTACGAGGCTTGGCTGCGAAACCGAATTACGCTGATCCCCGCCGACCTGGAACTGAAACACCAGCGGATGGCGGAAAGCCCGTTCCCGTTCCTGCGGGCGACGTTCTACCGCTGGGTCGAGCGCTGGCCCGAGGTCTGTCCCGAGTTGGCCGCCGCCCCGGCAGTGCTCAGCGTCGGCGACCTGCACATCGAGAACTTCGGCACCTGGCGGGACACGGAAGGCCGGCTGATCTGGGGGATCAACGATTTCGATGAAGCCTGGCCGATGGCCTACACCAACGACCTGGTACGGCTGGCCGCCAGCGCCATCCTGGCCATCGAGGGGAACCATCTGTCTCTCGATCCCCAGGATGCCTGCGATGCGATCCTGGCGGGCTACAGCGAGACGCTCGATCAAGGCGGCTGCCCGCTGGTGCTGGCCCGGCGGCATCACTGGCTTCGGGACCTGGCCGGGAGCAACCTTCGCGATCCGGTGGCCTTCTGGGACAAGCTCGACAAGTTGCCTGCCGTCACCGGGACGATTGCCCGCGAAGTGACCGCTGCCCTGGAGCGATGGCTGCCGGAGAAGGGCCTGACCTACAAGCTCGTCCACCGGATCGCCGGCCTGGGTAGCCTGGGCCGCCAGCGATTCGTGGCCCTGGCCGACTGGCGGGGCGGCCTGATCGCCCGAGAGGCCAAGGCGCTGTGCATCTCCGCCTGTTTGTGGGAGAAGCCCCCGGCCGGGGCCGGTGAAATCCTTTACCAGAAAATTCTCGGCACGTCGGTGCGTGCGCTCGACCCCTGGGTGCAACTCTGCGGTTCGTGGCTCGTCCGCCGCCTGGCCCCCGATTGCAGCCGCGTCGAGCTCTCGGCGTTGCCGAAGGACCGCGACGAGCAGAAGCTCTTGCAGGCGATGGGCCAGGAGACGGCCAACGTCCACGTGGGCGACGGCCGGGCCAAGGCCGCGATCCGGGCCGACCTCGCCGAGCGAAATTCCCACTGGCTGGGAAAGGCCGCCGAGGCGATGGCCGAAGCGACCAATGAGGACTGGAAGCAGTGGCACAAGGGGCAGGGGGGGTGAGGTTCAGTTATGTAGGGTGGGTCGAGCGCAGCGAGCCCCACCAGAAACGGCCGGATCGTAATTGGTGGGGCTCGCTGCGCTCGACCCACCCTACTTTCTTACCGCCTGCCCCAAGAGCAGCTACTTCAGCACCTCGGCGAAGAACTCCTTCATCGCCTCCCACGAGCGGCGATCGGCCGCGGCGTTGTAAGCGACGCCCCGCGACTTGTCGTTGCCGTTGCCGGGATTGGTGAAGCCGTGGACGGCCCCGCCGTAGATCATAAGCTGCCAGTCCACGCCGCCGGAACGCATCTCGTCCTGAAAGGCCTCCACGTCCTTGCGCGGCACGTGCGGATCGTCGCCGCCGTGCAGGACCAGGACCTTGCACTTGATGTTCTTTGCGTCGGCCGGGGCCGGTGTGTCCAGACCGCCGTGGAAACTCACCACACCGGCCAGTTCGGCGCCGCTGCGGGCGAGTTCCAACACGCAGGTGCCGCCGAAGCAATAGCCGATGGCCGCCACCCGCTTGGGATCGCAGAGGTCATTGCTGCGCAGGGCCTCCAACGCGGCCGCCGTCCGCGCCCGCATGAGCGTGCGGTCGTTCTTGTATTTGCCGGCCTGGGCGGCCGCCTCCTGGGGCGTTTTGGGCCGAACGCCCTTGCCGTAGATGTCGGCGGCCAAGGCGACATAGCCCATCTCGGCGAGCTTCCGGGCCCGCATCTTGGCGTAGTCGTTCAGTCCGGTCCACTCATGGACGACGAGCACCCCCGGCCGGCGGCCCTGGACGGCATCGTCCCAGGCCAGGAAACCTTCCAGGACGGCATCGCCCTGCTTGTATTCCACCACCTGCGTCCGCACGGCGGCCTTGGCCGCACCGGCCCCGATTAACGTGGCCACTGCCAAAGCAATCAACCTCATGGCAACCTCTCCAAAGCCTTGGGTGTATAACCTGCTTTCGGGAATTGTAGACTTCGGGCGAGGACGCGGCCAACATTTCGCGCTGGCCGAAAACATTGCGTTGGCCGGGTCTTTACCCCCCCTCCGGCGAAAGTGGTAGCGCCTCCTCCGCGACAGAAACCAGGTTTACGTCCCAAGCCCACCGGCGGCGGCCGGTGGGAATTGAGGCCGCGAGCAATGCAGTTCCCACCGGTCGCCGCCGGTGGGCTTGGGGGGGCCTCGCTAATCCCCAATCCCCAATCCCTAATCCCTAATCCCTCGCGTAGAAATCGCCGATTTCCAGGGATTACGTCGGCCGCGGCCGCAGCATTGCCACGGTTGCGAGAAAAATTTCCTCCGGGGGATGTTGACGGGCGAAAGCGGAGCCGGTATGATTTGAAGTTTCCCGCTATTGGGCGGAAGCTGCTTGGCAAGTAGGGATTCCGTAGTACCGGAGGACGTGCGTGGCAGGTCACACGAGTGAAACCATCCGAATTCGCATGGAGGCGTACGATCACGCCATTTTGGACCAGAGCGCGACGGAGATCGTTGACACCGTCAAGCGGACCGGTTCGGTCGTCCACGGCCCGATTCCCTTGCCGACGCGCATCGAGCGCTACACGGTCTTGTCCAGCCCGCACGTGGACAAGAAGGCCCGCCAGCAGTTCGAAATCCGCACGCACAAGCGACTGATCGACATTATGCAGGCGACGGCCAAGACGATCGAGGCATTGAACAAGTTGAGTCTGCCGGCGGGCGTGGACATTAAGATCAAGGCGACCAGCCGGCACTGAGAGCGATAGACAAAGCGACAGACAAGTAGGATAGGGAATCCTGGCAAAATAATCTATGCAACGGAAGCCGTGCGGGTAAACCCGGTCACGTACCGTCCGTTCCCGTAGGCGACTTGAAAAGGCAAGAGCGATGGCAGTTGGACTACTCGGCCGCAAGGTCGGGATGACGCAAGTTTTCGACCCGACCGGCCAAATCATCCCCGTGACGGTGATCCAGGCAGGCCCGTGCCACGTCCTCCAGGTGAAGACGGCGGCGCACGACGGGTACGAAGCGGTTCAACTGGGGTATTTGGATAAACCTCGTCGCCTTGCCAGCCGCAGTGCCCGCGGCCATGTCGCCCGTCTGGAAAGCAAGCGTCAGAAGCGTCGCACGGCGGCCGGGGTGCAGCCGGTGGCGAAGGCGGCCTGCGAGCCGCAGCGGTTTGTCCGCGAGTTCCGCGTGGCGACCGAGGGGCTGGCGGTAGGTCAGCAGCTCCGCGTCGACCACCTCGCCGAGATCAAGGCGGTCGACGTCACCGGCATTACCAAGGGCCGGGGGACGGCGGGCGTCATGAAGCGGCACCATTTCTCCGGTCAACGCGCCAGTCACGGCGTCAAGAAGGTGCACCGTCACCCGGGCTCGATCGGCATGAACACCGATCCGCACCACGTCTTCAAAGGCCACCGCATGGCGGGCCATCTTGGCTCCGTGCGCCGCACGGCGCGGAACCTCAGGGTGGTCAAAGTCGATCTGGAGAACAATCTCCTGCTGGTCCGCGGGGCGGTCCCCGGTCCCAATGGCGGCTACGTGACCATCCGCGCGACCAACCTGTTGAAGTAGGAAGCCAGTCATGGTGAGTTTACCCGTCTACGATCGCAGCGGCGTCCAGGTGCGGACCTACGAGATCGATCCGGCCCAATTGGCCCCGCGGATCAGCAAGCAACTGCTGCACGACGCGGTGGTGATGTACCAGACGAACTTGCGGCAGGGGACGGTGCGCACGAAGAACCGCTCGGAAGTGGCCGGGACGACGAAGAAGATGTATCGGCAGAAGGGGACCGGCAACGCCCGGGCCGGCTCGCGACGCAGCGGCATCCGCCGCGGCGGCGGGCACATCCACGCCATCCGGCCCCGCGACTGGTCCTACCGCTTGACCAAGAAGGCCATTCGCCTGGCGACGCGGATGGCGCTGGCCACGAGGCTGGCCGACAACCAGATTACGCTCATCGACGCCTTGAGTTTCGAGAAGCCGCAGACGCGGGAGATGGCCGCCATTTTGAAGGCCCTCAAGATCGACGGCGGCAGCCTGTTGGTGGCGGTGGCCGAGTACGACGCCAACGTATACAAGAGCGTCCGCAACCTGGCCGGCGTCTCGGTGGCGCCGGTGTCGGAGTTGACCGCCCTGTGCGTGCTGCATCCGCGGCGGTTGCTGATGACCACGTCGGCGCTGGACGCGTTGCGGGAGAAGGCGGCGACGAAACACGTCGGCCGAGGATAAGAGAAGGAACCGGCCCATGGCCCGAGACACTACGAAAACCAAGCTTGCCCTGGCGCCGCACCAGATCATCGTCCGCCCCCTGGTGACGGAGAAGGGAATGCACAAGGCGAACCGCTGCAACGCCTATGCCTTCGAGGTCAACCGCATGGCCGGCAAGGACGACGTCCGCCGCGCCATCGAGGAACTCTTCGACGTGAAGGTGGTTTGCGTGCGGACGCAGAACCGCAAGGGGAAACCGCGGCGGGCGGGGTATCGCGTGGCAGTAACCAAGAGTTGGAAGAAGGCGATCGTGACTTTGAACCCGGAGCATCGCATCGACTTCTTCTAAAGGAAATCCCCTCTCTCTCCGGGAGAGGGTGAGGGGGAAAGCTGGACGAGCATGCCCTCACCCCAACCCTCTCCCGGAGGGAGAGGGGGATCAATAGAGCGAAACGGACAACCATGGGTATTCGCCGATACAATCCGACCAGCCCGGGACGCCGGCAGGCGACGGTGAGCGACTTCGCCGACCTCACGCCCGGCGCCAAACCGGCCAAGCATCTGCGGGTGCCGAAGCACGGCACCGGGGGGCGGAACAACCAGGGCAAGATCACCTCGCGGCATCGCGGCGGCGGACACAAGCGCAACTACCGGCTCATCGACTTCCGCCGCAACAAGGATGGCATCGTCGCCCGGGTAAACTCGATCCAATACGATCCCAACCGCAGCGCGCGGATCGCCTTGCTGCATTATGCCGACGGCGAGAAGCGCTACATCCTGGCCCCGGAAGGGCTGAAGGCGGGCGACCAGGTCCAGAGCGGCGAGTCGGTCTCGGCGGCCGTGGGCAACTGCTTGCCGCTGGCGAAGATTCCCCTGGGGATGGACGTCCACAATATCGAGATGGCGCCGGGCCGGGGCGGGGTGTTGTGCCGCTCGGCCGGCGCCCGGGCCACCTTGGCCGCCCGCGACGCCGATTGGGCCCAGATCAACCTCCCCAGCGGAGAAATCCGCCGCGTGCCGGCCACCTGCCGGGCGACCATCGGCACCCTGGGCAACGCCGACCACATGGGCATCGTGCTGGGCAAGGCCGGCCGCAAACGCTGGATGGGCCGCCGCCCGCACGTCCGCGGCACGGCCATGAATCCCATCGACCATCCCCACGGCGGCGGCGAAGGCCGCACCAAGGGCGGCCGCCATCCGGTCAGCCCCACGGGCAAGCTGGCCAAGGGTGGTTTCACGCGAAAACGAAGAAAGCCGTCTTCCAAGGCGATCGTGCGGCGGCGCCGCTCGCGGCGGTACGGCCAGTTGAAGATCAGGTAACGGGTGCATTATGGGCAGATCGCTGAAAAAAGGACCCTTCGTCAATCCCAAGCTGTATCTCAAGGTCGAGAAACAGAACCAGATGGGGACGAAAGACCCCATCAAGACCTGGGCCCGACCCTGCACCATCGTTCCCGAGTTCGTCGGGCACACCTTCCTGGTCCACAACGGCAAGATCCACATGAAAGTGTTTGTGACGGAAGAGATGGTCGGGCATCGGCTGGGAGAGTTTGCCCCGACGCGGACGTTCCGCGGCCACGGCGGCAAGGGGAAGCGCTAAGGCGGCGCAGCGATAAAGGGACGCAGTATGGCTTACGAGGCGGTTCATCGATTCGCGCGGATCAGCGCCCGCAAGGTCCGCCCCCTGGCGGACCTGATCCGGGGCAAGTTTGCCGACGATGCCCTGGACATCCTCCGCTACCAGCCGCACCGCGGCGCCCGGCTGCTGGAGAAGGTCCTCCGCAGCGCCTTGGCGAACGCCGAGGACCGGCGGGCGCAGAACCTCGATCGGCTGATGGTCGTGGACGTGCGGGTGGACGGTGGTCCGATGATCAAGCGGATGCAGCCCAAGGCGCGGGGAATGGCTTCCGTGCTCAATCGGCGGATGTCGCATATCCGCGTGGCGTTGGAGTAATCCTATGGGTCAAAAAGTCAATCCCATCGCGTTTCGCACCGGCATCATGATCGGTTGGAAGAGCCGCTGGTACGCGTCCAAGCAGGAGTACGCCGATCTCTTGGTGGAAGACCACAAGATCCGCGACTACGTGAAGAACCGCAAGGACAAGTTCGGCAAAGCCGCTCTATCCGGCCATTGCCAAGATCGAGATCGAGCGGACGCGCGATGAAGTGAAAGTCATTTTGTTTTCCGCCCGCCCCGGCATCCTCATCGGCCGCAAGGGGGAGCGCGTCGAGGAGCTGCAAAAGGAGCTCCAGGACAAGACGGGACGGCGGATCAACATCAAGATCGAAGAACTCAACCGGCCCGAACTGGTCGCCCAGTTGGTGGCCGAGGACATTGCCGAGCAGTTGATCAAGCGTTCCGGATTCCGCCGCACGATGAAGCGGTCGCTGGAACAGACGATGGAAGCCGGCGCGCGGGGGATCAAGATCCAGCTTTCCGGCCGGCTGGGAGGGGCGGAGATGTCGCGGCGCGAGAAACAGATCGCCGGTTCGATCCCGCTGTCGACGCTGCGGGCGAAGATCGACTACGGCTTCACCGAAGCCAAGATCGCCCAAGGCCACATCGGCATCCAGGTATGGATCAATCAAGGCACCTATAGCGAGGATGATAGCGATGGCGCTGATGCCAAAACGGGTCAAGCACCGAAAAAGCCAAAGAGGACGTATAAGAGGTGACGCCTCGCGCGGCAACCGCGTCGTCTTCGGCGACTGGGGCCTGCAAGCCGTGCAGGGCGGCTGGGTCAGCGCCCAGACCCTGGAGGCCGGGCGCATCGCGGCGCAGCAATACCTGCGGACCGAAGGGCGGCTGTATATCCGCGTCTTCCCCCATAAACCCATCACCTCTATCCCCCTGGAAACCCGCATGGGCAAAGGCAAAGGAGAGCCGGAGTATTGGGCGGCGGTGGTGAAGCCGGGGACGGTGTTGTTCGAGATCGGCGGCATTTCCGAGGAGGCGGCGCGGATGTGTTTCGCCCGCCTGGCGCACAAGATGCCGGTGAAGGTGCGGTTGCTCCGCCGCCGGCCGTTGTAAGGGAACGATTGACCGCAGCGTAAAGGGATCGAGCCGATGACCAAGGTAAGCGAACTTCGCGACATGAGCGACGAGCATCTCGTGCTGTTGCTGAAGGAGACGACGGAGCACTTTTTCCGCCTTCGCCTGCAAGCGCAGACGGAGCGGCTGGACGCCCCCAGCGAACTCCGCAAGCAGCGGCGGCTGATCGCCCGGATCAACACCATCCAAGCCCAGCGCAGCCGGGCGGCAGCAGCCAAGCAAGAGAGGAATCCGGACCATGCCCAGTAGAGTCGAGGTCGGCCTCGTGACCGGTGACAAGACGGCGAAGACCCGCCGCGTCGAGATCCCCCGCCTGGTGAAAGACCCCCAGTACGGCAAGTATCTGCGCCGCCGCACCGTCTGCACCGTGCACGACGAGAACAACGAGTCGCACGCCGGCGACACGGTCGAGATCGTCGAGTGCCGGCCGATGTCGCGGACCAAGCGTTGGAAGCTGGTGCGGGTGGTGGAACAGGGGCGGGCCATCGACCTGTGGCCGGCCGCGGCCAGGAGCCGGGCCAGGACGCCGCGGTGTCATAACGGAGACTTAGCCCCGACGGGTACGAGAGATCATGATCCAGATGCAAAGCCGACTTGCCGTGGCCGACAACACCGGGGCCAAGGAATTGATGTGCATTAAGGTGTTGGGGGGCAGCCGCCGGCGCACTGGCCGGCCTGGGCGACATCATCGTCTGCAGCGTGAAGAGCGTGATCCCCGGCAGCGACGTGAAGAAAGGCGGCGTGGTCCGCGCCGTGATCGTCCGCTGCAAGCAGCCCACCCGCCGCGGCGACGGCAGTTACGTCCGTTTCGACAGCAACGCCGCCGTCATCATCGACAACGAACAAAACCCCCGCGGCACGCGCATCTTCGGCGCGGTCGCCAGGGAACTGCGGGAGCGGAACTTCATGAAAATTGTCAGCCTCGCCGCCGAGGTGGTCTGATGTGGATTAAAGCCAACGATACCGTCCGCGTGATGACCGGCGAAGATCGGGGAGTGCAAGGCCGCGTGCTGCGCGTCGAAGCCGAAGGCGGGAAAACTGGTGGTCGAGGGCGTCAACCGCGTGTACAAGCACGTGCGCCGCAGCCAGCGCAACCCGCAGGGCGGCCGGCTCTCCATGGAGATGCCCATCCCCATCTGCAACGTGGCCCTGGTCTGCCAGTCCTGCAAGGCCGCCGCCCGCTTCGGCGCCCGCTACTTGCCCGACGGCAGCAAAGAACGCTACTGCAAGAAATGCGGCGCCGGCAACGGCGTCATTGCCGCTGCCAAGACCAAGTCAAGAGAAGAAATCAAGCAGCTAGCCGCCAGTGAGCGGCCTGCCGGGCACGCCCGCAAGGGAACAACACCATGAGCGAAATTCCAGACGACAACCCCACGGCGGAACCACCGGTCAATCCGGAACCGCAGGGGACGTCCCCAGAGCCGGCCCAGGCCGCAGAGCAGCCCAAGGCCGAGAAGAAGCCCAAGGCCGAAAAGAAACCCAAGGCCGAGAAGGCACCCAAGGCCGGGGAAGGGCCCGAGGGCCAGCAGGAGGCCGAGGGCCAAAAGCAGCCCAAAGGCGAAAAGCAGCCTAAGGGCGAGAAACAGCCCAAAGGCGAGAAACAAGCCAAGGGTGAAAAACAGGGCAAAGGCGAAAAACAGGCCAAGGGCGAGAAACAAGCCAAGGGCGAGAAGGGCGAGAAGCCGGAAAAGGGCGAAAAGAAACCGCCCAAGGTCATCCCCACGCCCCGGCTCCAGCAACGCTATGAGAAGGAGATCCTGCCGGCGCTGGCCCAGGAATTGGGCCGCTAAGAACCGCCTGGCGCTGCCGCGCTTGCAGAAGATCGTCATCAACATGGGCGTGGGCAAGGCGACGGGAGAGAAGAAATACCTGGAGGAGGCCGTCGAGGCCCTGAAGACCATTGCCGGCCAGAAGCCGGTCATTACCCTGAGCCGCCTGTCGATCGCCGGCTTCAAGCTCCGCGAGGGGAACGCCATCGGCTGCAAGGTGACGCTGCGCGGCAAGCGGATGTGGGAGTTCCTCGACCGGCTGATTTCCATCGCCTTGCCGCGGGTGCGCGACTTTCGCGGGCTGAATCCGGACGCCTTCGACGGCCGCGGCAACTATACCCTCGGACTGACCGAACAATTGGTGTTTCCCGAGTTGAACCCGGACAAATTTACCCAAACCCAAGGCATGAACGTCACCCTGGTGACCAGCACCGACAGCAACGACGAGGCGCGCCAGTTGTTGCGGAAGCTGGGGATGCCGTTGCGGGCGGCCTAGCGGGAAGACCCGGGGCCGTCCCCCGCACGAAACGAGAGAAGCTGCTGAGAGGACCCAAACCGCATGGCAAGTAAATCGAAGATCGCCGCGTCGCTGCGGAAGCCGAAGTTTTCCACCCGGCACGTACGGCGCTGCCGGCTTTGCGGGCGGCCGCGGGCGGTGTACCAGAAGTTCGGAATTTGTCGCATCTGCTTTCGCAACCTCGCGGACGAGGGAGTGATTCCTGGCGTCAAGAAGGCGAGTTGGTAAGAGGGACAGTAAAGACTATGATGACCGACCCCATCGCCGACATGTTGACTCGCATCCGCAACGCCGTGCGCGTGGAACGGCCGCACGTCGACATGCCCCTGTCGAAGGTGAAACGCGGCCTGGCCGAAGTGCTCAAGCGCGAAGGGTACATCTGGGATTGGGAGGAAGTGCCCGATCCCCCCTCGAACCAATTGCGCGTGCACCTGAAATACGGCCCCAACGGCGAGCAGGTGATTCGCCGCATCCGCCGCGTCAGCAAGCCGGGCCGCCGCGTCTACAGCGGCTCGACCGACTTGAAGCCGGTGTTGGGCGGCCTGGGCATCTGCATCATCAGCACCAGCCGCGGCGTGATCAGCGACCGCGAGGCCCGGCAGCGAAAGCTGGGCGGCGAGGTGCTCTGCGAAATCTGGTAGCCCCGAGCGCCACGGCAGCGAGAAACGACGCAAGACAAAAGGCAAACCACCATGTCCCGGATCGGAAAGAAACCCCTGAGCGTACCCGCCGGCGTCCAGGTGCAGTTGGACGGCTGCACCGTGACGGTCGAGGGCCCCAAAGGCAAGCTTCAATGGCAGCACCGGCCGGAGGTCACCGTGACGTGCGACGGCCAGCCGGAGACGATCCGCGTGGGGCGGAGCAAGGACGACCGGCGAAAGCCGCGCCTTGCACGGACTGACCCGGGCGCTGTTGCAGAACATGCTCGTCGGCGTCACGCAGGGCTACGAGAAGCGTTTGGAAATCATCGGCGTGGGATACCTGGCCGCCGTTTTAGGGCAGACGCTGCAACTCCGCGTCGGCCTGGCGAACGAGCTGCAGATTCCCATTCCGGCCGGATTGACGGTGGCCTGCCCCGATCAGCAGCACATCGTCATCCAGGGGATCGACAAGCAACTGGTCGGCCAGTTTGCGGCCGAGGTCCGCGCCCAGCGGAAGCCGGAGCCCTACAAGGGCAAGGGCATCCGCTACCTGGGCGAGCCGGTCCGCCGCAAGCAGGGCAAGGCGATGGTCAAGTAAGCGGCGGCCCCAGCAGGAGCGGCGGCCTCCGGGCCGCCGCCCCAGGCAACGAGTGAGACGAAACCGTGAAGCACGAAAAACAGGTTGGATTGCAACGGCAGCGGCGGGGATTCCGCGTCCGCGGCCGCATCAAGCGGGGGTTGACGCGGCCGCGGCTGTGCGTCTTCCGCAGCCACAAGCACATTTACGCGCAGGTCATCGACGACGCGGCGGGCCGCACCCTGGCGACGGCCGGCACCAAGGACGAGTCGCTGCGCGGGCAGTTCCGCTACGGCGGCAACAAGGATGCCGCCGCCGCCGTCGGCAAAGCGATTGCCGAGAAGGCGCTGGCGGCCGGCCTCCGCGAGGTGGTCTTCGATCGCCGCGAGTACCGCTACCATGGCCGCATCGCCGCCCTGGCCGAGGCCGCCCGCAAGGCCGGCCTGCAGTTTTGATCGCCTAACCATTTTGTGAGCCGTTACTTATGTCCACCGAATCATCAACTCGCGGCGAACTGCTCGACCGTGTCATCAAGATCCGGCGCTGTGCCGCCGTGGTCAAGGGAGGCCGCCGCTTCAGCTTCACCGCCCTGGTCGTCGTCGGCGACGGCCACGGCCGGGTCGGCTGGGGCTATGGCAAGGCCAACGAAGTGCCGCCGGCCGTGGAAAAGGCCATCAAAGACGGCTCCCGCAACATGATCGCCATCTCCCTGGAAGGCACGAGCATCCCGCACACCATCCACGGCGCATTTCGGCGCCGCCCGGGTCATCCTCGTGCCCGCCAGCCCCGGCACCGGCGTCATCGCCGGCGCCGCCGTCCGCGCCGTCTGCGAGGCCGCCGGCATCCGCGACATCCTCACCAAGAGCTTCGGCTCGAACAACCCGATCAACCTGGCCAAGGCCGCCATCGGCGCCCTGCGGGACCTCCGTACGGCGAGCGAAGTCGAGCGGCTGCGGGGAGTCTCGCTGACATGAATCTCAACGACGTCCATCGCGGGGTGCAGAAGAACAAGTCGCGGAAGCGGCTCGGTCGCGGGCACGGCTCGGGCCAGGGCAAGACGGCCGGCCGCGGCCACAAGGGCCAGAGGGCCCGCGCCGGCTACTTTTCCCCCGTTACCTTCGAGGGCGGGCAGATGCCCCTGGTCCGCCGCGTCCCCAAACGCGGCTTCCACAACCGCTTCGGCCTGGCCGTGGCCGTGGTCAACCTCAGCGACCTGGAAACCCGCTTCCAGGCCGGCGAGGAAGTCAACGCCCAGACCCTCAAGGCCAAGAACCTCGCCAAGGGCGCCTTCGACGTGCTCAAGGTGCTGGGCGACGGCGAACTCACCAAGAGCTTGACGGTTACCGCCCACCGCTTCAGCCGCACGGCGGCGGAGAAGATCCAGCAGGCCGGCGGCCAGATCGTGGTGTTGCCGGGCAAGGCCCCCGTCGTGAAGAACAAGCAGAAGATCAAGAAAGAAAAGCAACTGTAGCCGGCGGCCTCTGGTTGCCGCTCGTTAGCGGCCGCCGCCGCAGCCTGGAACCGTCCGCCCTCGCCAAGAAGGATCGCGCCATGTGGGAAAAGATCCGCGTCATCTTCACCATCCCGGAGTTGCGGCAGAAGATCCTCTTGACGCTCTTGTTTCTCACCATCTATCGCGTCGGCTGGCAGATCACGCTGCCGATCTTCGATCAGAAGAAGATGGAGGATCAGCTTAGCGGAGCGGACGCCGGGGGCTTGGGCAGCCTGCTCAAGCAGGCGACCATCTTCAGCGCCAGCCAGATCAGCCAGGTGACGATCTTCGGCCTGGGCATCATGCCCTACATCTCCGCCTCCATTATTTTCCAACTCCTCGCCAGCGTCTATCCGCCCCTGGAGAAACTGCAAAAAGAAGGGGAGAGCGGCCGGAAAAAAATCAACGAATACACCCGCTACGCCACCGTGCTGCTCTGCCTGGGCCAAAGCTGGGGTTACATCGCCGCGCTTGAGTCGCTACAACTTCGTCAATCAGGGGTTCTTGAACGTCAACGGCCACTTGCCCTTCAGTTGGCAACTCACGGTGGTGCTCACCATGACCGCCGGCACCATCTTCCTCATGTGGCTCGGCGAGCAGATCGACGAGTACGGCATCGGCAACGGCATCAGCTTGCTGATCATGGCCGGCATTCTCGCCCGCATGCCCCGCGCCGGCTACGACCTGATCGCGCCCATGGTCAAGAGCGGCGCCGAGTTGGGCAGCCAGATGGGCCCGGAAAAAATCCTCGTCCTGATGCTGCTCTTCGTGGGCGTGGTGGTGGGCGTCGTGCTCATCAGCCAGGGCCAGCGCCGCATCCCCACGCAAAGCGCCAAGCACGTCCGCGGCCGCCGCGTCTTCGGCGGCGGCAGCCGGCAGTACCTGCCCCTGCGGGTGAACCAGGCCGGCGTCATGCCCATCATCTTCGCCAGCAGCCTCTTGCTCTTCCCCATGTTCCTCTTCAGTTGGATGGCTCAACGCTACTCGGTCGCCGACTATCCGTGGCTGGGCGGCCTCATGGGCTCGCTGAAAGACTCGTTCCACCGCGGCCAGTCCTTCACCTACAACATCCTCTACGTGGCCCTGATCTACTTCTTCTGCTACTTCTGGACGGCCATTACCTTCAACCCCAAGGACATGTCCGACAACCTGAAGAGACTACGGCACCTTTATCCCCGGCTATCGTCCCGGACGGCGGACCGCCGATTACCTGGAAAAAGTGATGGTCCGCATCACCTACGTGGGCGCGGGCTTTCTCGCCGTGGTCGCCATCATCCCCACGCTGGTGTCGACCTGGATGGGAGTCGACTATGCCGTGGCCAGCTTCTACGGCGGCACCAGCCTGCTGATCGCCGTCAGCGTGGCCTTCGACCTGGTGCAGAAGATCGACAGCCACCTGGTGATGCGGAATTACCGCGGCCTGTTGGAGTGAAGGATGACCGGGAGGGTCCCCGCTCCAGGACTTGCTATCAGGAAGTTCTGAAATCCCGCCCCGCGATCCCTGGCCCCTGACGCCCGCTTGCCGACCCCCTGACCCTCCGAATCCTGAGCCTGCTATGAGAATCGTCTTCATTGGTCCGCCGGGCGCCGGCAAGGGGACCCAGGCCGAGCGGCTGGTCCGCACGTACCAGATGGCCCACCTCTCCACCGGCGACATGCTCCGCGCCGCGCGCGACGCCAAGACCCCCCTGGGCATCCAGGCCGAGCAGTACATGTCGGCCGGGCAACTGGTGCCCGACGACCTGATGGTGGCCCTCATCCGCGATCGGCTGCGGGAAGCGCGATTGCCGCGGGGGCTATCTGCTGGACGGTTTTCCGCGGACCATCGCCCAGGCCGAGGCCCTGGACGCCATGCTGGCGGCCGAGAAAACGCCGCTGGACCTGGTGCTGGAATTGCGCGTGCCGGAAGAGGCCTTGTTCGAGCGCCTGGCCGGCCGCGGCCGCGCCGACGATACGCCCGAGGTGATTCGCCAGCGATTGGTCGCCTATCGCCGGCAGACGGAGCCGCTCTTGGAGTATTATGGGGCCAAGGGGCTGCTGAAGAAGTATCGACGGATTGGGAACCATGGATGAGGTCTTCGCCCGCGCCTGCGCGGTCCTGGATCAGGGTTGCTAAGTTTTCACTGCCCGCCGCCCCAGACGGCAGCCGAGGAGTCCCGAGGGTGGAAATCCTACGATCGCCGCGAGAAATCGCCCAGATGCGGAAGGCGGGGCTGTTGGTCTGGAAGTCGCACCGGGCGGCCCAGGCGCTGCTTCAACCCGGCGTGGCGACCGCGGAAATCGACGCCGTCGTGGAAAGCTACTTCGCCGCGCACCAGGCGGAGCCGTTGTTCAAGGGCGTCCCCGGCCCCGTGCCCTTCCCCGCCGTAACCTGCATCTCGATCAACGAGGAGGTCGTCCACGGCATCCCCGGCCCCAGAAAACTCAAAGAGGGCGACATCGTCAGCATCGACACCGGTTGCCGGCTGGGCGGCTGGTGCGGCGACGCTGCCGCCACCTACGCCGTCGCCGAGGTCCACCCCAAGGTGCGGCAACTCCTGGACGTGACCCGGCAAACCCTGGAATTGGCCATCAAGCTGATGGGCCAACGCAAGTGGTGGAGCGAGGTCGCCCGGGAAATGGAAACCTTCGTCAAGAAACACGGCTTCTCCGTGGTCGAGGCCTTTGTCGGCCACGGCATCGGGCGGAAAATGCACGAAGACCCCCAGGTGCCGAACTTCGCCGGCCGCCGCGTCCGCCGCAGCAGCGATTTCCGCCTCGTGCCGGGCCTGGTCATCGCCGTCGAACCTATGGTGAACATGGGCACCAAAGACGTCCGCTGCCAAGCCGGACCACTGGACCCAAGTGACCGCCGATGGGGCCCCCAGTGCCCATTTCGAGCACACCATCGCCCTGACCGAATCGGGCCCGGAGGTCCTCACCGCGGGCCCGAATGGCGAAAGCTGGTAAAATGCGCAATATAGATGATTTATTTAGGTGTCGATCGAGGCTTCTGCCACGGCCAGCCGAGCATGCTCGCGTCTCGTCCGTGTCCGGTGGAGGCATAGAAATGCCCGCGCGCGGCCGGCAAGGCCGTGGCACGGGCTGTGCGCTGAAGGCGTTTTGTGGTAACAGGTTGTGGTGGCTGCCCGCACAAATCGGGCCAATAGCAAGAATTCTTCGCCGGGGGGCCTTGCACGACTGGCCCTCGGTTGCGTATATTGAAATACTTTGTCCGTGGGAAGGATAGTGTGCCAACGGCCATGAAGGTTCGAGCCAGCATCAAACGCATTTGCGAGAATTGTAAAATCGTGCGCCGCCGGGGCGTCGTTTACGTCGTCTGCACCAATCCGCGCCACAAGCAGCGCCAGGGCTAGCCGGCCGCTGGCCGCCGCCGCCAAGGAGGCTTTTTTCCTGGCCGGCGCGGGTGTGCGACCGCCGCCGTGGCGGATCGCTACGTGTTGCGGCGGGGTGCCGCCGGTGCGGCTGACAGTGAGTGACGAGAAAACGAGTTAGGAGCTTTCCGATATGCCACGTTTGTTGGGTGTCGACATCCCGAACGATCGCCCTACGGTCATCGCGCTGACGTACCTGTACGGCGTCGGCCCGAAGATCGCCCGCGATCTGTGTCACAAGGCGGGCGTTGACCCGCAGGGCCGGGCCCGCGAGCTCCGCGAGGACGAGTTGGCCCGCATGGCCGCCTTGCTCGACAAGGACTATGTCGTCGAGGGGCAACTGCGGCGGCAGCGGAACCAGAACATCATGCGTCTGCGCGACATTGGTTGCTACCGGGGGTTGCGGCATCGCCGCGGGCTGCCGGTCCGCGGCCAGCGCACCGCGCACCAACGCCCGCACGCGCAAGGGTCCGAAGAAGACCGTGGCCGGCAAGAAGGGCGTCAAGGACCTGCGTTAAGCGTGGCCGGAGGGGCATCATTTTTCCTGAGTTTGTGGGAGTGTAACGAACGGTGGCAAAGGCAAAACGTCGCAAGACGCGTCGCAACGTGACGGTGGGCGTGGCCCACATCAAGGCGACGTTCAACAATACGAGCATCAACATCACCGACAGCAAGGGCGACACGCTCTGCTGGGCCAGCGCGGGCACGAGCGGCTTCAAGGGGAGCCGCAAGAGCACGCCCTTCGCCGGCCAGTTGTCGGCGCAACAGGCGGCCGAGAAGGCGATCAAGTTCGGCATGAAGGAAGTGGACGTGAAGGTGAAGGGGCCCGGCAGCGGCCGGGAAAGCGCCATCACCGCCTTGCAGGCCGCCGGGTTGAAGATCAAGTCCATCGAAGACGTGACGCCGCTGCCGCACAACGGTTGCCGGCCCAAGAAGCGCCGCCGCGTGTGATGCCTGCGCCGCGGAAGCGGCCGGGGGATGCGGCCGGCACGTGGTGGCCGGCCGCCGCGAGAATCAAACGGGAGTGAAGTGAGTATGGGCCGCCATATTGAACCCGTCTGCCGCTTGTGCCGGCGCGAGGGAATGAAACTGTTTCTCAAGGGGACCCGCTGCGACACGCCCAAGTGCGGCGTGGAGCGCCGCGAGTCGGCCCCCGGCATGAACGCCGCGCGGCGGGGCAAGCTGACCGATTACGGCACGCACCTCCGCGAAAAGCAGAAGGTGAAACGATACTACGGCGTCATGGAACGCCAGTTCCGCAAGTATTTTCAGCAGGCGGAGCGGACCAAGGGGCACACCGGCGAGGCCCTCATGACCTTGCTGGAACGCCGCCTGGACAACATCATCAGCCGGCTCGGGCTGGCCCAGTCGCGGGCGCAGGCGCGGATGATGATTACCCACGGCCACATCACCCTCAACGGCCGGCTGGTGAACGTCCCCAGCTTCCTGGTCCGTCCCGGCGACGTGGTGCGGGTGAAAAAGCGTCCCAAGAGCAGCCAATTGGTCGAGGCCGTCCGGGCCGAGAACAAGCGCGACGTGCCCGACTTCCTCTCCCTGGTGGAGGGGCCGGAACTCGAAGGCCACGTCCTCCGCTACCCGGAAGCCGCCGACGTTTCCATCCCCGTGCAGACTCAACTGATCGTGGAGCTTTGCTCCAAGTAGCCGGGTCGTCGGACCCGGCCACCTCAGCCGAAACCTAATTGGACCGGAGGCTTCACCGATGCGTATTCGTTGGCGCGGACTTGAGTTGCCCAGTCAAGTCATGCCGGAAAGATCGACGTTGTCCGCCATCTATGGCAAGTTCGTGGCCGAGCCCTTCGAGCGGGGCTTCGGCGTCACCGTCGGCAATAGCCTGCGGCGCATCCTCTTGTCCAGCCTGGAAGGCAGCGCCGTCACGCAGATCAAGCTGCACGGCGCCCAGCACGAATTCACCACCCTGCCCGGCGTGATGGAAGACGTCACCGACATCGTGCTCAACGTCAAGTCGCTGGTGGTCAAGAACCACAGCGAGCAGACGCGCGTCATCCGCATCGAAAAGAACAGCCGCGGACCGGTCACCGGCGCCGACGTGCGGACCGACGACCAGGTGGACGTGATCAACAAGGACCACCGCATCGCCACCCTCACCGACGACGTGCCCTTCCTGCTGGAAATGGTGGTCGAAACCGGCCGCGGCTACGTGCCGGCGGGCGAGCACACGCCCCAGGCCCAGGAAATCGGCATCATCCCCGTCGACGCCGCCTTCAGCCCCGTGGTCCGCGTCCGCTACGAGGTCGAAGAAACCCGCGTCGGACACAAGACGAACTACGACAAGCTCACGCTGGAGATCTGGACCAACGGCTCGGTGAACCCGGAAATGGCGCTGGTCGAGTCGGCGAAGATCCTCCGCAAGCACCTCAACCCCTTCGTCCAGTACCAGGAATTGGGGCCGATGGTCCACGCCGAGAGCCGCGCCCTGGGCAACCTCGGACTCGATGCGGCCACCGAGGCGAAGCTGAACATGAGCCTGGCGGAGCTGGACCTTTCGGTCCGCGCCACCAACTGCCTGGAATCGGAAAACATCACCACCGTCCGCGACCTCGTCACCCGCACGGAAAGCCAGCTCCTCGAAGTGCGAAACTTCGGCGAGACCACGCTCAACGAAGTCCGCGAGAAACTCTCCGATATCGGCCTGCGGCTGGGAATGCGGCTGCCGCCGGTCCCCGCCGGGTTGGTGTGAGGTTCCCCCCCGGCGGCACACGAAAGCAACGAGCAATTTTTCCAGCGGGGTTACGACCATGCGACATCGACGGAAAGGCCGCAAGCTCGGCCGCAATCCCAACCACCAGCGGGCGCTGTTGCGCAACCTGGCCAGCGCGCTGATCCTTACCGAGCGCGACGCCACCGACGACGACAACGCCCCCAAGGTGAAAGGCCGCATCATCACGACCCTGCAAAAGGCCAAGGAAGTCCGCCCCCTGGTCGAGCGCTGCATCACCATCGCCCGCCGCGCCCTGCCGCACCAGGAGGCCGCCGACGCCCTGGGGCCCGACACGGACCGCCACAGCGAAAAGTGGAAGACCTGGCGGCAGAGCGAGCGCTGGTCGGAGTGGAACCAGGCGATTGCCCCCGTGGTGGCCGCCCGCCGCCGCGTGCTGCGATTGCTGGGCGACAAGCAGGCCGTGCGCATTCTCTTCAGCGACATCGCCCCCCGCTTCGCCGATCGACCCGGCGGCTATACCCGCGTCCTCCGCCTGGCCAAGCCGCGGCTGGGCGACGCCGGCATCCGGGCGATCCTGGAACTGGTCGGCGTCCGCGATCGCAAGCGCCGCCGCGCCGCCAAACCCTCGTTCGAGGCCGAACCGGCCGCCGCCCCCAAGCCGCCCGAGGAAGCGGCCGCCCCCGCCGCCGCCGAACCCGCCGCGGAAAGCAAATGAACCGGCCGGCGCCCCCCGCTCGCGTTGCCGCCGACAAGCCCGCCGGTTTCGACTTCACCCTCCACATTCGGCAGCTCTGCCACGACATGATCCTCCGCCTGGAGGAACTCCGCCACATCGACATGGGCGTGGTCGCCGTCAGCTTCGCCCAGGCCCGCAACGCCGCCGATTGCGGCCGGTACGCCTCGCTCATGCCGCTGCGTTTCGCCGGCGGCACGTCCTGCACCATCCGTCGCGGCCAGCGCTGGACGCTGCAACGGGTGTACGAGGGCGGCCGCGAGATGCTCTATATTCTGAACTTCTACTTGCCGCGGTTCCTCGATCTGCCGCTGGAGGAGAAGCTCACCACGGTGATGCACGAGCTCTGGCACATCGGCCCGCACTGCGACGGCGATCTGCGGCGGTTCGGCGGCCGTTGCTATGCCCACAGCGGGTCGCAGGCGAAGTTCGACGCGCAGGCGAAGCGGTTGGTGGAGCGCTGGCTGGCGTTGGGTCCGCCGGCGCCGCTGTACGATTTTCTGCATTTGGGCTTTCGCCAGTTGGCGGCCCGGCAGGGCCGCGTCCACGGCCGGAAAATCCCCGCCCCGAAGCTGATCCGGGTGGAATAGCCCGAGGACTTTCCCGCTTGCCCACCCGGTTTCGCCTTGACACGCCGGCACCTTTCCGGCTACCCTCTGCCCGCCCTTTTCAGACGGCGTTTTCGCCATCTTTCCCAGCTTTCCAGGCTGATATGTTCGCGTTGCCGGGCCGAATACCGCTGTTGTTGGCCGTTGGGCTGGCTTTGTCCGGCTGCATAAACCCGGCCGTGACGGCCAGCAAATCGCCGCTGCAGACGCCGCAGATGCCGCCCGACAGCGTGGCGATGGACATCATCTTTGTCCGAGTGCCGCTGGGCGACGCCGAGATGAACGGCAAGATGTGGGACGAGATCGACGAGCAGCATTTCCCGGCCGAACTGCGCGAGCGCCTGCTCAACAGCGGCATCCGCGTCGGCCTGATCGGCAACCAGGTCCCCCGCCCGCTGGCCAAGCTGCTGGAGTTGACCGACAAGCCGCCGTGCCGCGACGACGTGCAGCAGGTCCGCGCCGCCGACATGGCCACGGACGCGGAAGAGACGAACCATCCCATCGGGCGGCACTTGCAAATGCAGGCCGGCCATCGCAACGAGATCATCGCCTCCAGCGTGTACGAGCAACTGCCCGTGCTGATCTCCGAGGGGGGCGAGCTTCACGGCAAGACCTACTGCCAGGCCCAGGGCATGCTCGCCGTGAAGGCCTTCCCGCAGAGCGACGGCCGCGTCCGCGTGGAACTGGTTCCCGAGCTGCACCACGATCAGCCGCGGCGCCGCTTCGCCGGCGATCAGGGGATGATGCGGCTGGAGACGGCCCGGCCCCGGCGGGTGTTCGACAACCTGGCTATTTCCGCCGTGCTCTCACCCGGCCACATGCTGGTCCTGAGCTGCCTGCCCGATCGCCCCGGGAGCCTGGGCCACTACTTCTTTACCGAGGGCGAGGACAACCGTCTGAAGCAGAAGGTGTTGGTGCTGCGGCTCTGTCAGACCCAGCATAACGATCTGGTGGCGCCGCCGCCGCTGTCGCTGGGGGAGTAGGGCAGGGGGCCAGGGGGCGATTCCCGCGTATCGCAAGGGGGACAGTCCCATTTTCGCTGACGCGAAAATCGGGATAGTCCCCTTTCAGCAGCCCTTCTTCAGCATCTTGCGGACCGATTCCAACTGGCCGGCCGAGCCGAGCTTCGTGTTCTTGTGGATGATGTAGTCGGCGTAGGCCGCCATGAAGACCTTTCCGGGCGGACGCAGGTCGAAATTGGCCGGATCGTCGCGGAACTGCTCGCGGTGAATGGCGCACCACACCAGCCGGCCGTCGGTGTCGATGTTGACCTTGCAGACGCCCATCTTGGCGGCCGGCAGGTACTGGTCTTCGTTCACGCCGCTGGTGCTCTTCATTTTGCCGCCGGCGGCGTTGATGCGGTCGACCCACTCCTTGGGCACGCTGCTGGAGCCGTGCATGACCATGGGGAAGTTCTTGGGCAGGGCCTCGTTGAGCTTCTCCAGCACGTCGAAGTGCAAGCCCTGCTTGCCGGCAAACTTGTAGGCCCCGTGCGAAGTGCCAATGGCCACGGCCAGCGAGTCGCAGCCGCTCTTGGCGACAAATTCGGCCGCCTGGCCGGGATCGGTCAGACACACGCTGCCGGTGACGTCCTCTTCGACGCCGCCAAGCTGCCCCAATTCGGCCTCGACCACGATCCCCTTGGCATGGGCGTGATCCACCACCCGCCGGGTGGTCTCGATGTTGTTCGCCAGCGGCTCGTGCGAGGCGTCGATCATCACCGAACTGTAGAAACCGTTTTCGATGCAGTCGTAGCAGGCCTCTTCGGTGCCGTGGTCGAGGTGGACGGCGAAAATCACCTCCGGGAAGACCTCGTCGGCCGTGCGGATCATGGCCTCCAGGAATCGCTTGTCGCTATAGCCGCGGGCGCCGCGGGAGATTTGCAGGATGAACGGGGCACTGTACTCCGGCCGGCAGGGCTCCTCGTTGGTCTTCGACTTGCCCAAGTTGCCGCGGAACAGGCCCACCGTCTGTTCCAGGTTGTTGATGTTATAGGCCCCCACGGCGTACTTGCCGTAAGCGTGCCTGAACAAGTCCTTCGTCGTGACAATCATCGCAGTCTTCTCCTTGGGTCAATCCCCGGCAAAATCAGCACAAGCAAGTAATTTTATCGAAGTCTGCCCTCGCTCGCCAGGGGTTGCCGTCGCGGCCATTTTCGTAGGTTATGCTTCAGCATAACGTCCGGTCAGTGAATGAATAGTGAAGATGGGCAAAACGCGTGTTGTGCATGAAATGGGATGATTGAGTTGGGCCGGGTGGCCCCGATAGCTCTGCTATCGGGGTGGCGGAGCCGCAAGAGGCGATTTAACGCTCGACGAAGGCCTCTTGTGCCTTCGGCACCCCGATAGCAGAGCTATCGGGGCCACCCGCTGACTATCGAACGCACCACTCGTGGAGCACGATTGCCATCCCCCCCCCACTTCCCGCCGAACCGCCACTCCAAGCGATCCGTAGATGTTTACATTGCCGCAAATCGGCTGCGGTGGTACAATCACGCCCACCTGTTTCCCTCTGGCAAGCGACCCACACGACCTCGGTCAAGGATGACGAGTCGATGAGCACGGAAGCCGCCCTCGTGCCGGCCCGGCTGACTCCGCTGGAGCAGCTCCGCTACGCCCGGCAAGTGATCCAAATGGAAAGCCGGGCCCTGGCCTTGGTGGCCAAGCGGCTGGACGGCCGGTTCTGCCAGGCCGTCGACTACCTCTTTCGGTGCCGGGGCAACGTGATTGTTTCCGGCATGGGCAAGGCCGGCCTGATCGGCCAGAAGATCATGGCCACGCTGGCCTCCACCGGGACGCCCAGCCATTGTCTGCACCCCGCCGAGGCCGTGCACGGCGACCTCGGCCGCATCCATGCCGACGACGTCGCGTTGGTCCTCTCGCAGAGCGGCGAGACGGCGGAAGATTGTGCGGCTGCTGCCGCCGCTGGCCGCCTTGGGCGTGCCCATCATCGCCATCACCTCGCGGGCCGACAGCACGCTGGGCCGCGCCGCCCGGGTGGCGTTGGAGTTGGGCCCCGTCGAGGAGGCCTGCCCGTTGGGGCTGGCCCCCAGCAGCAGCACGACGGCGATGCTGGCGGTGGGCGATGCCCTGGCGCTGGTGACGAGCCGGCTGCGGAATTTCGGCCGCGAGGATTTCGCCCGCTTCCATCCGGCGGGCAGCCTGGGGCAAAAGCTCAGCAAGGTCGAGAATCACATGCGGCCGCTGGAGCAGTGCCGCATCGCCCCCGACGGCCAGACGGTCCGCGAGGTGCTGGTGGGGGTGCGCGTGCCGGGGCGGCGGACCGGCGCCACGATGCTGGTGGACGCGGAAGGCAAGCTCTCCGGCATCTTCACCGACAGCGACCTGGCGCGGCTGTTCGAGCAGCGCCGCGACCAAAGTCTCGACGGCCCGATCCGCGACGTGATGACCCCCCATCCGCTCACCGTCGGCCTCGGCGCCATGATGGTCGACGCGGTGGCGGTCATGGCGGGGCGCAAGATCAGCGAGTTGCCGGTCGTCGACGCGGCGGGCCGGCCCGTCGGCCTGATCGACGTTACCGACGTGGTCGGGCTGTTGCCGCCGGAGGGTGGGGCGGCCGGCACGGGGCCGGCCGGGCCCGGCCAGCGCCCTGCCTCGGCCGCGTCTGCCTGCCGAGTCTTTCCCGCACCCGAGGAGGATGCCGCGCCATGAATCTCGAAGAGCGTTGCCAGGCGATCGAGTTGATCCTGACCGACGTGGACGGCGTGTTGACCGACGGCCGCATCGTGCTGGACAACCAGGGGATCGAGGCCAAGGTGTTCTTCATTCGCGACGGGTTGGGGATTCGCTTGTGGCAGCGGGCGGGCTACCGTTTCGGCTTGATTTCGCAGCGGAGTTCGCACAGCGTGAAGATGCGGGCGGCCGAGTTGGGCATCGAGCTGGTTCGCCAGGGCGTCGCCGACAAGCTCGACGCCGCCCGGCAAATCCTCGCCGAGCTGGGTCTGAAGCGGCAGCAGGCCTGCTACCTGGGCGATGATCTGCCGGATCTGCCGCTGGTCCGCGCCCTGGGACTGGGCATTGCCGTGGCCGACGGCTGCGCCGAGTTGCGGGAGGCGGCCCACTACGTCACCGCGGCCGGCGGCGGCGCCGGCGCCGTGCGGCGAAACCGTGGAGTTGATTCTGAAGGCCCAACATCGCTGGGACGACGTAATCCAAACGTACCGGTGACCCAGAGCCGCGTGAGGATTGCTCATGCCCCGAGTGGCCCACATTGCCGCCAGCTTCGCCATCGTGCTGATGGTCTATTGGGCCTATGCCCTGGTGGCCGTGCCGCTGATCGAGCCGGCGGCCGAACCGGGTCCCGACGCCTCGAGTTCCACGGCCGCCACGCCGGCGGCGCCGGCGGCAGGACGGCGCGGGTGAAGTGGTGGGCGCCGCTCTTTCCGCCCGACGCCTGGGAAGCCAAGGACCCCGAGGTGCTGACCATCGGCCAGGTGCAGTTGTTGATGAAGGGCCGCGAGGGCTACCAGAACCAGGGCAACGGCGTGGTGTTTATCCGCCCCTGCACGATCATCGTCACCCCCGAAAACGCCGAAGAGCCCGAGGACCAACTGGCCCGCTCGGCCGTGCTGGAAGTGCCCGACGGGGCCGTCTTCAAGTTCCACCAGGCGTTCGACCTGTCGAAGATGAAGATCGGGCAGTTCCAAGGCGGCGAGCTGCGCGGTCCCGTCACCATTCGCCGCCGCGGCAAACTGGCCAACGGCCAAGACAACCTGCGGGTGACTACCCGCAACGTGAAGATGACCGACTACGACATCACCACGCCGGAGGCGGTCGACTTCCGCATGGGCCCGCACTACGGCCGCGGCCGGAACCTGCACATGCACCTCATGCCGAAGGAGGGCGGCAGCGGCGGCAACCATCCCGGCGCGAACATCGGCGGCCTGGAATACCTGGAAATTCTCTCCATGGAACGGCTGCATCTGGACATGAGCAAGCCGAAGGCGCCGACTCCGCCGGGCGGGACCGGCAGACCCTCCCGCGGCCCGGCCGCCGCGCCCGCGGGACTCGATCCCGCCGGCCTGGCGGGACTGCCGCTGGAAATCACCTGCCGCGGCCCGTTCCGCTTCGACGCGGTCCAGCAGAAGGCCACCTTCCAAGACCAGGTCGAGGTGATGCAGATTCACCCGCCCGGTCCCAACGATCGGCTCACCTGCAACCTGCTTGCCCTGTTTTTCACCAAGAAGGCGGGCAGCAGCGGGGCGTTCGATCTGGAGCCGCAGCGGATCGAGGCCAGCGGCACGCCGGCACAGCTCACCGCCTGGACCGAGAAGGCCGACGCCCCCGGCGGGCGGGTGCAGATTGAAGCCCGCGGCGAGCGGTTGTTGTACGACCTGCAAGCCAAGTCGATCGCGCTGGGCGGCGGCCAGGAAATCTTCCTCCGCCGGGGCGGCGACGAACTGCACGCCCGCAACGTCCACTATAAGGAGGCCGAAGCGGGGCGGCTGGGAAGCGCGGAGGCCCAAGGCCCCGGCTGGCTTCGCCATGAAGTGCCGGAGCGCCCCGACCAGCAACTCGAGGTCCGCTGGAACGATCAATTGCTGTTGCGTCCCCAAGGGCAGAACCAGTTGCTCTCGCTCACCGGCGGGGCCGAGCTGAAATCACAAGCGATCAACCGGCTCAACGCCGACGCGATCCATTTCTGGCTGTTGGAGAAGCCGCAAGGGCCGTCGCAGCCGGTCAAGCTGCAACCCGACCGGATGCTCGCCATCGGCCACGTCAAGGCCGACTCGCCGCAGTTTTCCGCCGTCGTGGACCAATTGGAGGCGTGGTTCCAACAGGCTGCGCCGCTGGCCGGCCCAGCGGCGAAACGTCTGCCGCCGGCGGCGGCCGGAGCGGGGCCGCCCGGCGGGGCCGGGTCCCAGACGCCGCCCGGCCCCGGCGCCGCCGCCCGGCAGGATGCCGCCGCTGCGCCGTCCCCGAAGGCTGCCGCCGCCGCGCCCGCCGCAAAAAGCCACATGGAAATCAGCGGCCGCCTGCTGCGCGCGGAGGTCCTGCTTTCTCCGGACCAGAAGGCAGGCGAGTTGTCGGACCTGACCGTGGTCGACAACGTCCGCTTCGTGGAGACGCGGACGGCCCTGGCGGACCAGCGGCCCGCGTTGATCACCGGGAACTGGCTGAAGGTAACGCACGCCAACCGCCCCGACGCGGCCACCGCCTGCGTGCTCGGCCAGCCGGCCCACGTCGAAGGCCGCGGCCTGTCGCTCACGGGCTCGAACGTCAACCTCGACAGCGGCGCCAACCGCCTCTGGATCGACGGCCCCGGCCGCATGGACCTGCCCATGAACCGCGACCTGGAGGGCCAGCAGTTGAAAACGCCCGTCAACGTGCGGGTCGACTGGCAGCGGAAAATGCATTTCGACGGCCGCAATGCGGTGTTCGAGCACTCGGTGGTGGCTTCCGGCCCCACGCAGAAACTGCGCACCGAAGTGCTGGAAGTGCAACTTCAGCGGCCGATCCGCTTTGCCGACGCCAAGATGGACAAGATGGATCAGTCGCAGATCGAAGAGATCCGCGCCCGCGGCGGCGCTTTCCTGGAGGACTATGCCTTCGATTCGCAACGGCAACTGCAGTCGTATAGTCGCATGGAGACGCCCGACCTGACGGTCAACATGCGCACCGGCGCGCTGTGCGCGGGCGGCCCGGGCAATCTGACCAGCGTCCGCCGCGGCACCGAGGACCTGCTGGGCGGCGGCGCGGCCGGCCCGCTGGGCCTGGTGCCCGCCGCGCGGCCGTGCGCACCAGGGCGGCCGCCGGCCCTGGCGCAAAACCCCGCAACGACCAGCTTGTCTGTCTGCACGTCCGCTATCAAGGCTACATTACCGGCTACGTCGCCGGCGACCTGCACCACCACGAGGTCACGTTTCACGAGCAGGTCCGCGGCGCCTACGCGCCGGTCGATTCCTGGACGGCCAGCATCGACACCGACAGCCCGGAGACGCTGGGGCCAGACGGCGGGGTGCTGCACTGCGACCAACTTTCGGCCGTCGACATGACGCCCCCGCACAGCAAGGACGCCGCGGCGCGGGACATGGAGTTCGTGGCCGCCGGCAACGCCGTGGCCGAAGGCAGCGACGACGTGTTCACCGCCCGGGCCGCCCGCATCACCTACGACCAGAAAAAACAACTGATGATCCTGGAGGGCGACGGCCGCACGGACGCCGAGCTCTACCGGCAGCAGACGCCCGGCGGCGCCGTCTCGAAGGCGGCGGCCCAGAAGATCTGGTATTGGCAGGCCACCAACAGCTCCTACATCGACGGCGCCCACTCGCTGGACTACGACCAGACTCCCGGCGACACCGCCAACAACCGGGGCAGAAGCCGAGTTCCCTCCCATCCGGCCGCGCCGGGCCAGTAAGCGGGCAGCCCGGCGGCGTGTGCCACGGCTGTGTTGCCCTTCCCCCGATAACCCCCGGCAATGCGCTTTGTTCTTAGGCGGCCGGCCGCATTGTCTGCCAGCGTGATTTCGCCCTGACAATCCCCGCTATTGGCGCTACTGGCAGCTTTCCCAGGGCCAGTTCCAAGGATATAATTCCAAGTTATTCCGCTTACATGCTTTGCGCCGAAGCGTGAGGAAGCCGCGCGGAGGGGCTGCATGATTTTGGAGGATGTAATGGGCAACTCGGCGACTGAGACTCGTCAGCCTCCATCGCCCCCGCGGGTCGTTGCTATCAGCGGCGTGATCTTTTCGGTGCTCTATATCACCAGCCTGGTGCTCGTCCGGCTCGCGGTCCCCGCCGACCCAAAGGACCCCGGTGTCTGGCTTACCGATCCGGCCTACCGGAACTGGGTTCGCATCGCGCTTGGCCTGGTTCCATTCACCGGGATCGCGTTCCTCTGGTTCATGGCGGTGCTGCGCAACCGCATCGGGCTGCTCGAAGATCGGTTCTTCGCCACAGTATTCTTGGGCAGCGGGCTTCTGTTTATCGCCATGCTGTTCGCCGCTGTTGCCGTTTGCCGAGGACTGCTGGAAACCTTTGCGGACGCGAGTCGCTTCTCCGCCGACAACGAAACCTATGCAGTCGGTCGGGCGACGGCCTACGCCCTGGTGAACACCTTCGGCATGAAAATGGCAGCGATCTTTATGATCGTAACCTCCACGATTGGGCTGCGCACGGCAGTCCTCGCACGCTGGGTATCGCTGGTGGGCTTCGCGCTCGGCTTGATACTGCTCTTGGTCATCACCAACTTCGCGTGGATCGCGCTGGTCTTCCCGTTTTGGGTGCTGCTGGTGAGCACGTATATCCTGATTACAGACCTCTGCATCTTGCACTACCCGCCATGATGGCGGGGCCACCAAGGAGGCTAAGGACAAGCGTGTCCGGCGTCCACGTTGGTCGGCAAGCGACACGGATAAGCCAATACGTACACCGCGAAACGACTTTTGCCATTAGGGGGGTGTGTGCGGTTGCCCCAGTTGTTCCACCCTCCCCGGGGACTATACTTACACTGATGATAGGTAAGGAAAATAGTTCAGATTCTTGTCGGTGGAAGGAAGGTCCTGCGGGTCTACGAAGGACGATTTTTCCGGCGGTGGTCCTTGCGGCGATGTGTGGCCATTGCGTTCGGGGTGAACATAAAGAGGCGTATCGTATCCGTTTCCATTCCTAATGTCCCAAGAAAAGGGAACCACCATGTTACGACCAAGTATCCAAAAGGCCATTGAGAAGATCTTCAAGGCCGCGGCGACAGCGTCGGGCGGCTTGGCGATCGGTCTCGGACTTCTCGGCGGGGCGCAGCCGGCGACGGTTCATGCCGCCGACCAGAGCAGAGCCAACATCGTCATCATCTGGGGCGATGACATCGGCCAGTCCGATGTCAGCGCCTACTCGCGTGGCCTGATGGGCTTCAAGACGCCCAACATCGACCGCGTCGCCAAGGAAGGCATGATGTTCACCGACTTCTATGCCGAGCAGAGCTGCACGGCCGGTCGGGCATCCTTCATCACCGGCCAGTCGGGCTTGCGCACCGGCATGACCAAGGTCGGCCTGCCGGGCTCCCCGCTCGGGCTGTCCGAGAAAGATCCGACAATCGCCGAACTGCTCAAGCCGCTCGGCTATGCGACCGGCCAGTTCGGCAAGAACCATCTCGGCGACCTGAACAAGTTCCTGCCCACCGTCCACGGGTTCGATGAGTTCTACGGCCCCCTGTATCACCTGAACGCCTCCGAAGAGCCGGAACTGCCGGATTACCCGAAAGACCCGCGGTTCCTCGCCAAGTTCGGCCCGCGCGGCGTGCTGGACTGCAAAGCCTCGGCCACCGACGACGCGACGGTGGATCCGCGCTTCGGCAAGGTCGGCAAGCAAATCGTCACGGACACGGGCCCGCTGACCAAGAAGCGGATGGAGACGATTGATGACGACATCGCAAACCGGGCGGTGGACTTCATTAAACGACAGAACGCTGCCGGCAAGCCCGTGTTCGTCTGGGTGAACTTCACCCACATGCACTTCCGCACGCACGTCAAGCCGGAGAGCGTCGGTCAGGCGGGGGAAATGCAGAGTCCCTACCATGACGCCATGATTGACCACGACAAGAATGTCGGCACGGTCCTCAAGGCGCTGGACGATCTGGGAATCGCGGACAACACCTTCGTCATGTATTCGACAGACAACGGTCCGCACATGAACTCGTGGCCGGATGCCGCGATGACGCCCTTCCGCAGCGAGAAGAATTCGAACTGGGAAGGGGCTTATCGCGTGCCTGCGATGGTGCGTTGGCCGGGCCACATCAAGGCGGGCCAGGTCTGCAATGAGATCGTTTCCCACCTCGACTTTATGCCGACCCTCTTGGCCGTCGCTGGCGACACTACAGTGACGGAAAAGTTGGCCAAGGGTTACACGGTCGGGGACATGACCTACAAGGTTCACCTCGACGGCTACAATATGATCCCCTTGTTCACCGGGCAAACGGAGAAAGGCCCGCGGAAAGCATTCATTTACATCAACGACGACCAACAGGTCACCGGCGTGCGCTACGGCAACTTTAAGGCCGTCTTCATGGAGCAGCGGACGGCCGGCACCATGGCCATCTGGGGCGAGCCGTTCGTCACGTTGCGGTTCCCGAAGCTCTTCAACCTGCGGACCGACCCCTACGAGCGGGCGGACATCACCTCGAACACGTATTACGACTGGGTTCTTGATCATCTCTTCGTGATCACGCCCATGCAAGCCTACGTGGGCCAGTTCCTGCGGACGTTCAAGGAATACCCGCAGCGGCAGAAGGCCGCCAGCTTCAACCTCGACAGCGTGCTCGAAAAAATGAAGGAGGAAAAGGGCGACTAAAAAGCCCGCGCTGCATGAGGCACTGAATCGAACGCCGGGCTGCACCCGTCGCGAGGCGGGTGCGGCCCAGTGGACCCACGAATGGACACGACGATGAAGACCACACACGAACAATCTCCCGTGTCATGCGAACGACTCTCCCGTCGCAAGTTCCTGGCAGGCTCAGCGGCTGTCGGCGTGACGATCTGCCTAACGGGGGCAGTATCGGCGGAATCGGACGGGAAGAAGACCTTCACCATCCTGCACACCAACGACCTCCACGCGAGCTTCATCGGCATGGGCCCGGCCGCGGACTACACCCCGTTCACGCTCAACGATGATGCCACCCGGGGCGGGTACGCGCGTCTGGCCGGCTTGATCGCGAAGCGGAAGGAGGCGCGCAAAGCTCAAGGCCCCGTATTGGTGCTTGACGCGGGCGACTACAGCATGGGGACCGCGTTCAGCGCCGCGACTCGTGAGACCGGCGGCGAACTGCAACTCATGTCCCTGATGGGCTTCGACGCCATCACCTTCGGTAACCATGAATTCGACCTTGGACCTGACGGCCTGGGTAAGTCCGTGACTGTGGCCGCCAAAACGGGCCGGATTCCGGCGGTGGTCGCCTCGAACACCAAGCTCACCAAGGACGACGCCACGCTGGCCGATCTCCAGCGCCTGGCCAAGGATGGCGTGATCCGCCGTTACGCCGTGATCGAACGCGGCGGCATTCGCTTCGGCATCTTCGGATTGCTCGGCAAAGAAGCCCAGGTCTATACCAATGGCGGTGCCGTCTCGTTCTCCGATCCCATCGAGACCGCCCGGGAGATGGTGAAGATCCTCCGCGAGACGGAGAAGGTGAACGTGATCATCGCGCTCAGCCACGGCGGCGTGGAGAAAGGGAAGGACGGTCGCTACATCGACGGCGAGGACGTGCGCCTGCCCAAGGCCGTTCCGGGCATCGACTTGGTGATCGGCGGCCACAGCCACACCGAACTACGCGAGGCGATCATTGTCAACGACCGCACACCCGTGGTCCAGACTGGGAAGCAAAGCCAGAACCTCGGCGAACTGGTGATTACATTGGACGGCGGCAAACTGACGGTCGAGTCCTACCGGCTCTACCCGATCGACGACTCTATTGCCGGCGACCGGGCCATTGCCGACGAGATCGACAAGCTCAAGAAGTCTGTCACCGGGGTCGTGTTCGCGTCGCGCGGTTACAGCATCGATCAGCCGCTGGCCGTGGCGCCGCGGGACCTACCCAATACGTTCTCCGACATCGCAGCCAGCACCCTGCTGGCCAACCTCTGCACTGATGCCTTCAGAAGGGCCACAGGGGCGGACATCGGCTTCAGCGTCAACGGGCTGATGCGCGCCGGCTTGACACGGGGGAAGTCAGGCGTGCAAACAGTCTACGACGTGTTCGCCGTGGCGCCGCTCGGCGCCGGTGTCGTGGATGCTACGGCCGGCAATGCACTCGTGACCGGCTACTTCACGGGCCTGGAGCTGAAGAATCTGCTCGAATTTCTGCTCGTGGACAACCCGACCCACCCCGGCGAGTTTTTCCCCCGCACCTCCGGCATGAGGTTCCGCTACGACCAGTCCCGCCCGAAGTTCGACGTTGTGACGGCCATCGAATTGGGAGACCTCGACCGCGGCTACCGCGCCATCGACATCAGCGGGAAGGACGAGCGATTGTATAGCCTCACGTGCCCCCTGATGCTCGGCCAGATTATCGTGGCCATCCCCAAGTACACCAAGGGCAAACTAACCCTGGCAGCGAAGAACAAGGAGGGGCAGCCCCTCAAGTCGAAGGTCGACGCCCTCGACGACCCGCGCAACGACACGCCCGACCTGCTGTCGCCGCCAGGCACGACGGATCAGGCCAGTGTCGCCACCGTGACGGAAAAAGGCGCTGCCCGAGAGATCAAGGAATGGCAGGCGATTATGGATTATCTCCGCAGCCTGCCGGTCAGGAGCAGAGGCGAATTACCCACGATCCCGGTCGATGAGCGGGCCGCAGAGGTCCGGGCGATCAAAGTGGGCTGCGACAACATTCATTAAGATAGTCATGCCCCCATCCCTTCTTTCGTAAGGGATGACCAACAAAAACGAAAGGTTTTACTATGAGCGAACCAGAAACGTCATCCCAGGAATCCGAACCACAGTCCGCCACCGAGACAAGCCCTTCGTTCGGGTTTCACCTTTCGCGGGCCCAGCGCTTTGCAATGGGGAAAAGCCTGCGCGAGAGGTGCCCACGCGCCTCGCATGCGGCCTGGCAACCGCCCGCCGATCGGCCCGACCCGGTCAGCCTGGTGCTGAAGGCCGACGAGGGACGCCTCCCCGATCTCCTTGCCCTTCGCCACGGGCGACATGGTGCTGTCTCCCTTCACCTTCTACCGGGGCTCGGCGCTGGCCATGGCGGTGGATCTGGCGACTACTCCGACCACCGATGTCCGCGTGCAATGCGGCGGAGACTCCCACCTGGTCAATTTCCGAGGTCTGGGCACCCCGGAGAGACGAGTCATCTTCGCGCTGAACGACCTCGATGAAACCCTCCCGGCGCCTTGGGAATGGGACCTCAAGCGGCTGGCGGCGAGCATCGTGATCGCCTGTCGCGACAACGGACTGAGCGAAGCGGACGCCAAGGATGCGGTCCTCGGCTGTGTCAGGTCCTACCGCGAGCACATGGCCGAGTTCTACAAAATGGCGGTGCTGGACCTCTGGTACTTCGCTCTCGACGCCGAGATGCTGATCGCGACCATCGAGGATCCCGGGATCCGCCGCCGTGTGATCAAGCGCCTGGCGAAGGCCCGCGAGAGCAGCACCTCCGAAGGCATCTTCCCGAAGCTCGTCGACGAATCGGGCAGGTCGCCGTTTTTCAAAGACCAGCTCCCGGCAATCTTCCACTGGAAAGATCATGCCCCGGGGGAGGTCCATCCGGATGTCAGGCAGACCGTCGACCAGTACCGTGAAACGCTGACGCCTGCCCATCGCATGTTGCTCGATCGCTACGACGTCAAGGACGCCGCGTTCAAGGTCGTCGGTGTCGGCAGCGTGGGCACAGGGTGCGCCGTAGTCCTGTTGATGTCCGGCGGAGGAGAACCTCTCATTCTCCAGGTCAAGGAGGCGCGGGCCTCGGTCCTGGAGGCCTATGCGGGCAAGAGCGTCTACCCGAACCACGGACAACGTGTCGTGAATGGTATCCGGCTCATGCAGCCGGCCAGCGACATCTTTCTCGGCTGGACCGAGGGTAGGCTAGGCCGCCACTTCTATGTCCGCCAGCTCCGGGACGTCAAGATCAAGCCTGCCGTCGAGACGTTCGGCACGGCCGAAATGACCCTCTTCACCGAGTGGTGCGGCTGGTCGATGGCGCTCTCCCACGCGCGGTCCGGCGATGCCGCGGTGATCAGCGGATATCTGGGCAAGAGCGACGCCTTCGACCAGGCGATCGCCGCCTTTTCTGTCGCCTACGCCGACCAGAATGAAAAGGACCACGCCATGCTCAAACGTGCGATCCAGGACGGAAAGATCGAGGCGGTCATCGAAGAGCCGAAGTGAGTCGCGCGGGCGTGAAAAAGACGAACGAGGAATAGCCCATGGACATCCCAACTCAATATCCGCTGCTTGTTTTCGTGCTTTCCTTCGTCGCGCTGTGGGGCTCGGCGTGGATCGGATGGTGGTTTCGCAGAAGGCAGGGCACCCTGGACGCGGAGCTGCGTGAAGACTTCGGCTTTATCCTGGCTGCAACGCTGACCCTGCTCGGGCTCATTATCGGGTTCAGCTTTTCCATGGCCACAAGCCGCTACGATCAACGCAAGAACTACGAGGAGGCGGAGGCCAACGCCATCGGGACGGAATACGTCCGGGCCGACTTGCTGCCGCCCGCCGATGCCGCGACGGTACGGACCTTGCTGCGGAACTACCTCGATGAGCGTGTTCTCTTCTACATGGCTCACAATCAACAAGAGCTTCAGCAGATCAATGCCCGCACCACACAGTTGCAGACCGAGTTGTGGTCCGCGGTCCGTGCTCCGGCCGCGGCGCAGCCGACACAGATTGTCGCCCTGGCCGTTTCGGGTATGAACGACGTATTGAATTCACAGGGATACACCCAGGCTGGGTACTGGAACCAAATCCCAACGGCAGCATGGGGTTTGATGGCAGCCATCGCCATCGGCTGTAACTTGCTGGTCGGCTATGGCTCGCGAAGCGCTAAAGCGGGATCCAAATTGCTGCCGATTCTGCCGCTTATTGTCGCTATCGCGTTCATGCTGATCGCGGACATCGACTCCCCGCGCCACGGCATTATTCGCGTGAGGCCGCAGAATCTGCTCAGCCTGGCTGAATCTCTGCGACCGCACGGCGGAACACCATAAACCCAATGGGTCAATGCCTGATCGGCGTCATGCTGTCTGACAGTCTCATCAGGTCATCCCATTCCTCGGACGTGCCGAAATACCACCGTTTCTTCGGAGTCCTGGAGTATCACCCCATTCTCAGAATGCCTCCATGATCCGATGAAACGGTGCCGGCGAGGAATCTGGGACGGAAGGTGCATTGCCGGGGTGCTCGACAAGCGGGAGACGCCGGGTATATTGAACCGGTGGGATACGGTTCGCGGTCCGTCAGCTCCTTTCGACCCCTGGGAGACTGCCATGAACGTCCGTTCCGCACTGCTGTGCTTCTGGCCGGTTTTGGCTGCCGGCTTCGCCCAGGGCGGCGAGCTTTCCGGCGTCTACGTCAACAAGAACTACGATTACTGCCGCATCGAGTTCCTGGGCGGCGGCCGGTACTTTGCCAGCGATCCCAAACAGGAAGGCACGTACACGATCGACAAAGACACCTGCGTCTGCCGATGCGGCGCAGAGGAAAAGTTCCACTTCCGGCGCAAGGGCAGTACGCTCGTCGATGCAGAAGACAACGTGTGGGTCCCGCGCGAAAGCCTTGCCAAGATGCCGTGGAAAAACGTCTCGCCGGTCACGATCGTCGTGCAGGACCGCGACACGCGAAAGCCGATCTCCCGCTATGCTTACACTTATGCGATCAGCACGCCGGAGGCCAAGTATGACCCGCTTTGGGTTCGGCCGGAGGAGGTCAATTCTCCGCGAGGAGAGTTCGTGGTGCTGGCGCCGGCCTCGTGCGAGATTGACGTGCGGGTCGAGGGCGAGGGGATCGTCGGTGGATTTCACCAGGGCGGCGGCGGCTACTGGTTGACCTCGGCGAACCAACTCCGTCGGATCGACGTGCCGGTCGCCACCGGCGAAACCGTCGAGGGTGTCGTGGTGGATGCTCAAACCGGCAAACCGATTCAAGGGGCGGTGGTGTCACCGGTGATCTTTTGCCCGCCCTTGTTCAGGGCGAACCAGGAGCGCGGGGTTGGGACCGCTGCGGATGGCAAGTTCGTGCTCCGTGGAGTCCAGCACGGTCTTGGAATCAGCGTGTGGCACCCCGACTATTTCGAGTTTAACCGTGGCGGGTTCGAGCAGATCGGCAAGAAGATTGGCGAAAAGCTCTCTTCCGCGAGAATCGAATTGAAGGCCGGCGAAAGACTCGTTGGCGCCGTCCGAGATGCGGCCGGAGAACCGTTGGCTGGCGTGCAAGTTTCTGACGGAGCGGGAAAAACCGCCCGAACCAACCGCGCAGGCGCGTTCGTGATCGCCAGTCCACTCAAGTGGGGCGGCAACGATGCCTACCAACTCTCGTTCGAGAAAGAGGGCTATCTCGACAAGGAAATCCACCCCAAAGCGGCCGATCCCAAGGGCTTTTCCGTCACCCTCGAGCCGCAGCCCGTGCTGGTCGGACAGGTGCTGGGCGCCGACGGCCGGGCCGTCGAGAGTTACCTGGTTGCTGCGGCCATCGGCCGAGAGCCGCCAGCGTATTGCTGCTGGAAGTCGAAGGCGAACGTCCACGACCCCCAGGGACGCTTCTGGCTGCAGGTCGATACGAGCCACGACTGGGACAACCTGGGCAAGGTGTGGGTCGGCGTCAAATCGCCCGCCTTCGCGCTCTGGGATACCACCATCGATATTTGGAAAGGCAAGACCTCGCTCGCGGCACGGTTGGCGCCGGGCGTTTCCGCGCACGGCTCGGTCGCCGGTCGCAAAAGTCTCAACGGGACCATCTCCGTGACGCTCCTTCCCTGCCGCACCCAGAAGCAGGAGACTGCCAGTTCGGATGATCTCTCGCAGCGGCAGGAAATGGGCCGGCTGAAAGCGGCGGTCGACGCCGACGGGACGTTCCGCTTCGATCATGCCGCGCCGGGCAACTATCAACTGTCGATCGCCGGGCCGGCGATCTCACCCATCGGTTCGGCTGTGAGCGTTTCCAGCGAGGACGTCGACGCCGGCGAGTTCCGACCCGTCGGACGGGGAAGCCTGTGCGGAATGATCTACGAACCCGCGATGATTTGCGCAGGAGGAGTCTGCCGACTGGACGAAAAACGCGCACCGTGGAAGTTCGTCGAAGGCGTCATTTCCTGCCCAGACCATACCGGCCATGGGAATCCGGATCTCCGCTTCCAGGCCGACGAGCACGGGCGTTTTCGGGTCGACGGCGTGCCCGTCGGCATCGTGACTCTCGGCATTCATTACCACCAGACTGCCGACATGATTGGCACCTATGCGCGGCGGGCGAATGTGGTGGAAGGCAAGCTGACGGAAGTGCGGTTTTTCGATCCGTCCGGCGCTTGGGATGTCGCCTGCAAACTGGCCGTCGGCGACGGCTCGCCCGCGCAACGCGCGACGGGAACGGGAATGGCGGCGGAACGCAAGGTTGCGAACGTCACCACCCGGCTGCCGATGTTCCGTGCCGATTTGACGATGAAAGAGAATGTGCCGGGATCCTTCAGCACGGCGGAGCGTTTCGAGGAAATGAAGGCCACCGACCAGATTCATCTGCCGGACGTACAGCCGGGCAAATACCGCCTGACCGTCAGCGATTGGCAAGGGAGCATCGGTCTGCACGGGGTCGTTTATGACCAGGACATCGAGACGCTCAAGGGCGGAACGAAACTGACCGTCCCGCTCGGGGCCGGCTCGATCTCCGGCGTCGTGCGAGGGACGAAACCGTGCCGCCTGACGATCCATGTCATTGCGCTGGGCAAGAAGACCGGTGCGATCCGCCATGCCTACTGCGACGAACAAGGCAATTTCTGCCGCGCTACTTGCCCGCCGACGAGTACACGCTCGTTGCCCACGACCACGACGCCGGCTGGTGTAAGCTGGCCGAAACCGCCGTCAAGGACATCACCACCGATATCGGCGCGCACCTCTGGCGCCCGGCGGCGCCATCACCGGAAAGCTGCCGGCGCGTTGGGCCACGGACAAGTTGGTGGCCGTGACGGCCGTGGACGCGCGGGGAATTCCCATTGCGAACCCAAACCGCTACGAACCCGTCGGCAAGACCTTCGCGATTTCCAACCTGTGGCCCGGCAAATGGACCGTCAAGCTGACCAAGGGCGACCGGGTGATCGTCGAAAAGGCGGTTGAACTCCGCGGCACCGAGACGATCATCTGCGACCTGGCGGAGCCATAGCAGTATTTATGGGATGGCGATTCTCTGACGATTACGCTTGCCCCATCAGTTCCCACCGGCCGCGACCCGCTGCGCAGGTGCCCGCTGGGCTTGGGGGGGCGGGAAGAGGACGAAAAGCTTTTCATCCCCCACCTTTCATCCCAAGCCGAAACACCCCGCGAATTCAGTCATGGGTCCCCGGAATCCCCCCTATAGTGATCTCGGTGTTCTGCCACGCAACAGCTTCGGGTAGATTCATTCTGGAGAGCGAACCAGTGGGTGCCATCTGGGATAAACGATGAAACTGAACGTAAGTGTCAGTCAGATCGACCCGGATGACGACCGGAACAAGGGCATGTGGAATCCGGTCGTCTTACACTTTTCGTCCACCCGGATGACAATAATCGTCCAACTGGAAACCAACAAGGGCAAGTACCCTCTGGAACGACGCTTCCTCCGATACCGTGGTCCCCGACTCCTTCAGTGGTTGCTGACACCGCTGTTCGCCCCCATCGGGATGTTGTTTTCTCGCCGAGACGTGCAGTGGCGTGACTCGGATCGGATGCAGCCGATCATGGAACTGCGGCCATGTGTTCCACCGGATTTCTGGTTCGCCTTTCGCTTTGAGAATCAGAACGATGCAGAAGAAGCATCACGTAGCCTGGAGGAACTCTTCCGGTGAGGATGAAAAGGTGACAGCCACCAAATTTGGGGATATTGGGTAATGTAGTGCCTTACGGCACGCCCAGATTATCCAGATTTGGTGGCTGTCACCCTTTGTGCCCCGTTATGTATCCGTCACACGCCGTGTGACGGTCTCTCTGCCATCCGCAGTAATCCTCACTTGACCTGAGGCGTATAATCCGACGGGCTGGGGAGGAAGAGAATCCCGTCACGGGGTCGAGTTCGGTACGCCGAAGTGGGCGCGGTGACGGGACGTATCGCATACTGCCAGGTTGCCTCGAAAGGAGACTTGCGTTATGTCGTCCGCACTCGCTGCCGACCTGCTCGATGGCCTCGATAAACTGGCCGGGGGATTACACCCGGGTTACCGGCCTGTTCACGCCAAGGGCGTGATGTATTCCGGCACGTTCACCCCCTCACCCGACGCGGCGAAATTGACCCGCGCTCCGCACGCCGCCCGGCCGTCCACGCCGGTGACCGTCCGCTTCTCACTGTCGGCGGGCATTCCGAGCGCCGCCGACAACGACCCCATGGGGGCCAGCCCGCAGGGCGTGGCCGTCAGGTTTCACCTGGCCGAACACGTCCACACGGACATCATCGCCCACTCGCACAACGGGTTTCCGGCGCGAACTGGGGAGGAGTTCCTGGAATTCATCCGAGCGGTGGCGGCGAGCGGGCCGGGCGGCCCGACCCCGCCGCCCATCGTTGCGTTCCTGGCGGCCCACCCGGCGGCGAAGGCGTTCGTCGAGGCCCCCAAGCCAATCCCCACCAGCTTTGCCCGGCAGGCGTACTTTGCCATCACCGCGTTTCGGTTCACAGACTCGGCCGGCCAGAGCCGGTTCGGACGCTTCCGCCTCCGTCCCGAAGCCGGGACCGAACTGCTCACTCCCGAGCAGGCCGCCAGCAAGACGGCCGACTTCCTCGGGGCCGAACTGTCCGAGCGGCTGGCCAGGGGACCGGTGGGGTTCCGCGTGCTGGTGCAGTTGGCCGAGGCCGGCGATGATGTCACCGACTCCACCGTGCCCTGGCCGGAGACCCGGCGGGAGGTGGAGTTCGGCGCCATCGCCATCACGGATCGCGTGGATGAGTTGGCCCCGCAGCGGCGAAAGATCATTTTCGACCCGCTGCCGCGAGTGGACGGGATTGACTCGGCCGGCGACCCGCTGACCGAGGTGCGGTCGGACCTCTACCTGCTGAGCGGCCGGCGGCGACGGGCCGCTGCCGCGGTATGAGAGGATGAAGAGCTTTTCATCCCCCACCTTTTCCTCCCGGGTCTTGCATTGCGTTCCGTCACCCATCAATGAATCGAGACCGCAGCTCCGGAGTTGGCACAACACAAGTCGTGCGCTTGCCGAACCAGCGATACCGATTTCGTGCCACGAGATCGTAGACCGAGTTGCGAAGCCGCCGCGGTAGGAAGCGAAGGACGCGGACGATTCTCCAAGGCAGGCGGAGATGAGCCGCCAGTTGCAGGGCCGCTTCGGACCGAACGTAAACGATGCCAGCCTCTATGAAAACGAAGGTCTTGAGGTCTTCGGGGTCAAATCCGCACTCGAGGCAGCAGCTCTCGCCCGGAAGCCGACTGCGCGGCGGCGAACCGAGTCACGTGGTCGCACTCGTGGGCAAGAATAAAACCGACTCCGTGAGCGCACAGATTGCACATCCCATCAAAAACGGCAACTGGTGTTGTGTACATCGCCATGTTTGCAGCGTAACGACCTACCGATAGCCCGACGGCGCCAGGCGGACAGCCATTTTTGCACCCCGTGAAAACGATATAGCAGGCGGCGCACGCCGTGTGCCGCCTTTCCGCACACGGCGTGTGCGGGATACTTGGGACAACATGACAGTTATTGAATCGCCGGCGCTAACACAGCTCCTATTGTGCTCCGGCGTGTGGCTCTTGAGCGTACAAGTCGCGCAGAGCGGACGCCACGTCGGGGAACGCAAAATCGAACCCCTCTTCCCGCAGACGGCGCGAGACACAGTAGCGGCCGTAGATCGCCAGCTCCGGGTCCGTCCGCATGATCAACGGCGCGCCCAACCGCACCATCCAGCGCGCCGCCGGCAACCCGACGGGCGCCCGCAAAACCCGCCTCAACTCGCGCATGAACTCCGCATTGGAAACCGGGTTGGGCGCGGTGGCGAGGTAGGCGCCCTTCATAGTGTCCTCCGCTATCGCCCGGGCCAGCAGCCGGCTCATGTCCTGCTCATGGATCCAACTGATTCCCTGTCGCCCGTGGCCCACTTTTCCGCCCAGGCCCCAGCGAACCAGGCTGGCGAGTCGAGGCAGCGCGCCGCCGCCCCGTCCCAGCACAAACGTGGTCCGCAAGACCACTTGGCGCATTTCGGGCAGCACTGCCCGCGCATACGCCTCTTCCCAAGCGCGGCCTACCAGCGGCGCCAGGCCGTAGCCGAAGGCGGCGTCCTCGTCGCAGATCCTCTCGGGCGGATCGCCGTAGCGATGCGCGGTAGCCATTTGAACCCAGACCGGCGGCGGCGATTTGATTCTCCGCACGGCTTGACCGAGCGCCTCGGTCGCCTCGACCCGCGATCGCAGGATCTCGTCGCAATGATCGGGAGTCTTCACGCAGTCCACCGTTCGGCCGGCCAGGTTGACCAACGCCGCCGCGCCGTCAAGCAGACTCACCCAGTCCCCCGGGGTGCGCGCGTCCCAGACAACGTGTCGCCAACGCGAATCTTCCGCGGGCGGCCGGCGCGAAAGCAAGACAACTTCACAGTCGAACCCGCCAAGATAGCGGGCCAGATTCAAGCCGAGAAAGCCCGTGCCTCCGGCGATCACGATTCGGCCCATCGGTTTGCTGACGTTCGTCATGGGGAGACAAATTCCAGTAAGACCGTGTTCTGAAATGGCGAGTGACAGGTCCCCTCTCCCTCCGGGAGAGGGTTAGGGTGAGGGCAGCAGTACCGAGAAACGTCGGCCTAGCCGGGCCATAGCGGCAATCGCCCTCACCCCCGACCCCTCTCCTAAATGGAGAGGGGAGAATTTCAAAACACGTTCTAACGGTTGCTGGACGAACAATGACGTCAAAATTATTGTCATCACCGCGCCGGCTCGCTGAGTCGGTAAAACGTTCTGATCCCCTTTTTGCCCGACCCCTTTTTGCCCGTCGGATCTCCGCTCGTTCGACGATGTCCTATACTTCAATATTAGCAGAGGCGTTGGGCAACAGCCATACTCGCCATGGGGGGTATCCATGCTCGTGTCGCGCCGCGGCCGCGACAGGGGAGCAAAGCCGTGAAAGATTTCATCAAACTCGGCATAGTTCTTGCCGCTTACCTCGCCGCGTTCGTTGTCGCCGCCGAGGTCGTTCACTTGCGCGAGCTTCGGCCGCAATGGCAGGCGACGTCGCAGGCCTCGCCGGGAATGGCTGCTTTTGCTGATTTCATCTTGTTTGTCGAGGTGTTCGGTGTCGCGGCGGCCGCTCCTACCGCGCTGGCGAGCTACTTCCTCCGCCCTTTCCGAAGAGTTTACACGGTGTTTGCCACGGGATGCCTGGCCCTGGCGGTGACCGGGCTGCTTGCCGCCGTGATCGTGGTCGGGACGCGCAGTCTGCAAGGCGAAACAGGGTTGTCGCGGGCCTTCGCGCCCTTCGGGGACATACGAACGTTCCTATCGCCCATACTGGCCCCAAGCTTCCTGGTCTCTGTGCCGTTGGCGCCAACGTGGCGTTGTCGTTGGATATTGCTGGCGGCAGCGGCAATGGAAGCTGTGGCACTTGCCTCCGGGCATGCCTGGCTGCTATGAAATCGCCTCTCCCATTCCCAAGGATGGCGGAGTGCCCGGATTGAGAAATCAGCCCATCAAGCGGCATTCTCGCCCTTTGACGACCACACCATGCCGAGGCCGGTCCCACGGCGCCACCCTTTGGCTCTACTCATGCCCAGAGCCGTTGCCGGCATGGTGTTCAATTATCACCCTTTGCCCAGTTAGCCAATATCAGTAACGTCCGCTTTTAATGCCCTGGGGAAATTGCAGCGGATCGCCCGGTTTCACACCCGCGGCGTTCGCCTCGCCGGCGCCGATTTCAATGGCGTATTTCGCCGGGCCATTGCTCCAGGTTGAGCTCTCATCGTACGCCTTCATCGTGCTGATCGAGACGATCCGGCCATTGGAACCGGCAAAAATAATGTCCAGCGGGAACCGCGTGTGATGCATCCAGAAAGCCTGCTCCGCCGGCGCATCAAACACAAAAAGCATCCCGTGATCCGGCTCCAGCGTGTCCCGCTCCATCAAGCCGCGCTCCCGGCTGGCGACATCGCTGGCGATCTCCAGCGTGTATGTTTTGGAACCGATCTTCATCGTCGCCGTCGGCAGACCGCTTTGCACGGTAGACCGGCCGCATCCGACCAGCGTCAGCAATGCAAGCAAAACCAGCGAACCTCGCAACCTGTGGTTCATGGATGATTCCTCAAACGGCAAGCCGTTCATTTTGACCCGGGTGATGCCCAATCCGAGCCGGGGCCTGAATCCCACATTTCAATTTCGTCCATACGCCGCTTCGGAATGCGCTCTGCTGTACACGCAAATATGTTGCGCATGCAATGCACAGATGATAGCTTGGTGCAAGTGGGCTGACAATAGGGCAATCCTCAGTCCGCGTGGGCGATAGACGCGGGGGGGCACGCGGCGGTATAATGAATGACGACAAGAGTCTGGATCGGATCCAGGCTTACTGCGCTCACTGCAAATGGGAAATATCGGCGTACCCGTGATCATTGAAGTGAAAGATCTGGTCGTCGAGTACGACATAGGAAATTCGCTGTTCACCGCCGTCGATATCCCCGCATGGTCCGTGGACGAGGGCGCTCAGGTGGCCATTTTCGGCCCCTCCGGCTGCGGCAAGAGCACCCTTCTGCACGTCCTGGCCGGCCTCCTGGCGCCCAAGAGCGGCAAGGTCACCGTCTGCGGGCAGGCCCTGGGGCAACTGAGCGAGTCCGACCGGGATCATTTCCGGGCCAGGCACATCGGGTACATCTTCCAGGACTTCAACCTGCTTCAGGGCTATACCGCCGTGGAAAACGTGCTGCTGGGAATGACGTTTTCGCGCCAAAGGCCGGACCGGCGCCACGCCCGGGAATTGCTGACGAGGGTCGGCCTGTCGCACCGCGAGAAGCACCGGCCGTCGGAGATGTCCATCGGCGAGCGGCAACGCGTGGCCATCGCGCGGGCCCTTGCGGGCAAGCCGGAATTGATCCTGGCCGACGAGCCCACCGGCTCGCTGGACCCGTTTCACGCCGGCGAGGTCGTGAAGTTGCTCGGGGAGGCCTGCCGCGAGCACGGCTGCTCGCTGGTCGTCGTCAGCCACGATCAGGGCGTGGTGGGCGCCTTCGATTCCAGCGTGGCGTTCATGGAACTCAACCGAGCGTTTTCCACGGCGCCGGCCGCCGGAGGCGCCGCATGAAACTCTGGCGGATCGTATTGAAGAGCCTGCGCCAGCACAGCCTTTCGACAGGCTTTGCGGTGCTGAACATCGCCCTGGGCGTCTCGCTGCTGATCGCCGTCATCTCCCTGCGGGAGCAGGCGCATGAAAATCTCACGCAGGTGAACGTGGGGGTCGATGCCATCCTGGGCCCCAAGGGCTCGCCTCTGACGGTCGTGCTCAACGGCCTGTATCACATGGACGAGATGCCCGGAAAGATCAAGTGGACCTACTACAAGAAGGTGCTGGCCGATCCGATCGTCCAAGAGGGCATTCCCTTCTGCACCGGCCATTCCTACGCGGGCTTCCGCGTCGACGCCATCGACCGGCGGTTCCTGACCGACTTTGAATACCTGCCCGGTGAGCCCGGCAACCCCGGTAAGAAGTTTTCCTTCCGCCCCGAAGACGGCGGGCAGGGACGGCCCTTTGGCGCGGGCGAGGAGGCCGTCGCGGGGTGGGCCGTCGCCAAGGAACTGGGCATCCAGCTCGGCCAGACCTTCAATCCCGTCTGCGGCGTGTCGGCCGGGCCGATTCACAAGAACAACATCCAGTTCGTGGGCATCATGGCGCCGACGGGCACGCCGCACGACCGGGCGATCTATATCCCGCTGACCACCTTCTACACGCTCGACGGCCACCCCGGCGCGACCGCCCGCATGGCCGTGGACGAGCAGTACCGCGAAATCAGCGGCGCCTTCCTGAAGATCAAGCGAATCCGCGGCAACGCCCTTCATCCGGGCATCCAGGATTTGCAATACAACATCAACCAGTCCACCGATGCCCAGCTCGTCGTGCCCGACGAGGTGCTGCCCAGACTGTTCGAGATCATCGGCTGGGTGGATGGGGCGTTCCTGGCCATCGCGGTTTTGGTGACGGTGCTGGGCACGATGTGCCTGCTGGTGGCGCTGGTGTCGGCTTTGCGCGAGCGCAGGCGGGATATCGCCCTGATGCGGTCCATCGGGGCCACGAAGCAAACCGTTTTCGGGTTGGTGCTTTGCGAATCCCTGGTCATCTCGCTGTTCGGCGGTTTGCTGGGCCTGGCGATGGGGCATGCGATCGTCTGGGTCGCCAGCCAGTACATCAAGGCCGAGACGGGCCTGTTATTCTCATGGCTGCACGTGTCGCTGGCGGACGCGGCGCTGCTGCCGGCCCTCGTGGTCGTCGGAGTCCTGGCGGGGCTTTTCCCCGCCGTGCAGGCGTATCGAATTGGAGTTCTCAAAAACCTTAGGCCGGTGTCGTAGGAGACCGGAGACCGAAAGAACGGAAAGAAGCAACTTTCTTGCAAGGAGAAGCACAATGAACAAGAAGAGCACTGGTTTGACAGTCGTGACCGTCGTGTTTTTCGTTGCTGCCGTCGCTGTGTCCTTCATGCCCGGCTGCAAGCCGGCCACGAAGCAGGACGCGAAGCAGGACGCGACAACCCAGCCCGCGGACAAACCCGCCGAGGCCAAGCATGAGGCGCATCACGGCGGGTGCCTCAACGCCATTGAAACCTGCGCGGTCGGACACGCCGAGGTCAAGCTCGACGGCGACGTGATGAAGGTGTGGTTTGTCGGCGGGGAAAACCAAACGGACAAGGCCGTCCGCGTAAGCGACAAGCAGATTGTCCTGGCCGTCACGCCCGCCGGCGGCCAGGAAAAGACCCTGACGCTCGATCCCAAGCCCAACGAACTGGCCAATGAGAAGGTCGGCGACTGCTCCTATTTCGAGGGCAAGGCCGACTGGCTCGCCGGTGTCAAGAAATTCACGGCCACCGGCAAGGTCAATCACACAGGCAAGGAGCGGCCGATCAAAATCGAGTATCCTGAAGGATATGACCCGGACTGACCGTTCGTAGTGGAGCATCCGTGGGAATGAAATGGAAATGGCGAATTGTCCTTGCCGTGGTGGTGGCGGCGATTGTCGCCGCCAACCACCTGGAGCACTACCTCCGCGCCGAGCGGATTCGGCGACAGGCTCAGGAACGGGACGTTCCGGTGGTGCAGGCTGTCGATACTGCGCTGGGCCACGGCTCGATCCAGATTGACGAGCAAACCCACCGCAGCGGATGCCTCTACTTCAACACGCTGGAATCATGGGCATTCAGCAACAGCAACCCCGGCGGTTGTCCACAGAGCGTCAGGCAGGCCGACGGCAAGAAGGTCAAAATCACCGGATTCATGTACCCGCTTCAGGAGGCGGCGAATCTCAAGGTCTTCTGCCTGCTGCGGAGCACGCAGACGTGCTGTTACGGTCCGCGCCCCCAATACAACCAGTACGTTTTTGTGGAGATGCCGGAGGCGGTGAAATTCGAGCGGCTCGCGCCCGTGGTGGTGGAGGGGAAATTCGTCATCGATCCCAGGCCCGACGAGGGGTACATCTATCGGATGGAAGGCCAGTCGATCCGCCCCGCCGTGCCCAACGATCAGCCGGCCAGCGCCGCGGAGTTCGCCCGCCAGAACAACCTGCCCATTTTCGACTTTGCCCCGCTGGAGGCCGTGAAGATCGCCGCCGACAAATCCGCGGCGATAGCGAAACTGGCCGCCGACCTCGACGGCAAGCACGATGGTCGTCAGCGGATTCATCGTCGGAAGAATCAAGGACGCGCCGCCAAAAATCATGATCGGCAAGTATGCCTGGGACGGCAAGGCCAAGGGCACGCCTGCGGGCTTGTATAACGCGGTGCTTGTCACCCCCGAAACCGCGGCAGACATGCCGCCCGTCTGGTGGCAGGAGGCCGTGTTCAAGGGCACGATTCACGTGACGAAAGACCCTGCCGAGCGGGCCAAGAACGGGGTCGTCAGCCTGGCAGACGCCGTGCTGGCCGTCGCACCCGCGCCCGATCAGGACCTCCTGGTCGATGCCGGACCGCTGCTGCCGCTGCCCTATGAATGGGTGGTGGCGTTCGTCTGCGGAGGATTGTTTTTGGAAGGGCTGTTGAACAAGAAAACCCGGCCAACATCAGGAGGCGGCAAGTGAACGTCGTCCAGGAGTGGGCCGAGGCAGCCGGAAGTGTCGTGCCCTAAGGACGGGCGGGAGAATAGAAACCAACCTGCCATTCGTTGCCTGCCAAAAGACAGGAGTGAAACAAATGAAACAATATCGTAGCCCTGAATGCGGTCAGTCTCATCGTGCTGACGGGCTTCCTGATCTGGCGCCTGGCCGGACAGCCCGCGCCGCCACCCAGTTCCGGATGTAGCTGTCCATACTGTAACCAAGCATCCACGGGAGACCCCCAAAAACAAGGCAAATCCAGTGAGGCGTTGCCCCCTGTTGGCAATCGAACAGCCGCGAAATCGTCGTCTTTTTCCGGTCCCCCGCCACAGAATGGACAGCTACGTTCCAAACCGGCGACGGAACCCGCCGCGGCGGGCAAGCTGGCCGGACAGCCCGCACCGCCACCCCGTTCCAAACCGGCGACGGAACCCGCTGCGGCGGGCAAGGTCGTCGCCACGGTCAACGGCGAACCGATCTCCGCATCGGAACTGATGGCTGCCTTGCCCGATGACGCCTTCCAGACGGAATTGGATGACCTGAAAGAATCCAAGCTCAAACGCCTCGTCGAGGAAGCCATCCAGTGGCAATTTCTCAAGGTCCGCAAGGTTACGCTCTCCAACGAGGAGTTCAAGAAAGCGGCCGCGGACTTCGAGACGATGGTCAAGACGCCCGGGTGCCCCTGCTGCGGAGGCGGGTACGCGAGCATCGAGCAATTCATGCAGGTCAACGCCTTCAGCCCGCAGGAGTTGCGCCGCCGGATCACCTGCGACAGCGGGCTGAAGCTTTATGCGGCGCGGCTGGAGAAGGAGCAGACCGCGCCGCAAGCCCTGGCCGAAACGGTGAAGAAGCGCCGGGCGGAAATTGAGAAGGATTACGTGAGGGCGTACATGATCTCGTTCGATTACACGCGCGATGGCGTCTACTCCCGCGACGAAAAGACCGTCCGGGCCGAGAAAGAGAAAATCGCCAACGACGCCTTGGCGCGGCTCAAGAAGGGCGATTCCTTTGAGAAGGTGGCCAAGGACATGTCCGAGGATCGAACGTCCGATCCCAAGGGCGGCACGCTGGAGTGCATTCGCCCAGACCTCTTGGACCCGGAAGTGCGGACGGTCTTGGGCACGCTGGAGCCCGACAAGTTCAGCCCGGTGATCGAGACCGCCTGGGGCTGCTGCATCGTGAAGCGGAAGAAACTGACGGACGAAGACATCCTGTCGGTAGTCAAGGAACAGGCGAAAACCTACGCCGAGGACCAGATGTACCAGGAACTCGACGCCTGGCGAAAGCGGGCGAACATTCAACGTCCCCGGTTCAAGTCTTCGGGAGGATCCGTTCCCGTCCTGGACGGCGCCGCTCGATGAGGGGGGGCAAAGGAGGAACGGGACGCGCATATATTGGAGAATATACGTGGAATATCTGCATCCGTCCCGCGCCCCGATTGAGGACGTGAAAAACCATCCCTCCAGGCGCGACCCTTGCGATCCGTGGCATGGAGGGAGTTTGACCATGTACCCTATCCTTGTCAATAGATGTGCCCGTCCCCTTTATCTCTCCCCCTCCCCCGTTTCCCCCCGATTTTCTGCACTACAAGCGACGCCAGCTCATAGAGGGTATTTTCGCCGCTGACCCACAATGGTTCGATCTCTCCCGCCCTCAACAGACAGCCAAATTGCTCCCGAAACGCTAGCGATATCATTTGCAGTGGCATCTCCTCAGCAGATTCTGGAAGCAGAACGAGCCGTACCGGATCATCCGGCGTAAAATGACAGTTGGGCCAGCGGTACTCGCGCTGTATCGTCGCGAGGAACTCCCCCACGAATGCCTTCGGCAGGCCCGTGTTCCACCAGGCCGCGATTACGTCGCTTCCGCGCTCTGAGAGCTGCTTCTCTACGGAAAGCCGTCCCCGCGGGACATGCCGACGCAGAAGAACAGGGACTCGATCATCAAGCCAGTTTATCACGCGATCCGCCAATCGAGCCGGAACACCGTGTGCCCCTTCAATTTCTTCGATTATCCGTAACGCCTGTGTGCTCATTATCTCTCGGGCGCGGAAAAGGGGATATCACTGAATCATTCGATGTTCTTCGCACTCCTAGCCGGGGAAACCCGGAGACGGACCATGCGGAGGCCAGCCCCACGGCGCCGCCCCTTGGCTCTACCCACGCCCAGGGCCGTTCCTGGCATGGTGTTCAATTATCACCCCTTGCCCGGTTGGCCAGTATCGGTGCTGTCCCCGTTTCATGCCTGGACGAACAATGGGGGCAAAATATTGTCATCATCGCGCCGGCTCGCTGAGTCGATCGATGGTTCTGGCCCGTTTTCTGATTTGCTAGCGCTTCTGCATCATGGCGCCCAAGCACTTGGCGCTTAAGAATAACCGATAGGGATAGCCGGGCAGTTCCGCAAAATCCCAGTGTCGATAGAATCTCTTGGCAGAGTCGTTCAAGCAATCAAGAGTTACCAACCAACGATCGACGGCCTGTTGGCCACTGTGGAAACGATTTCGCGGATGCTCGCGGCGAAGGCATTCCAGATGAAAGCCTGCAGGAAGGCGGACCTCGTTCACCCTTGGCCTCGCATCACGGAGCCCAGACGCCGCTGTGCGGCGGTCAGCTTCGGGGGCTTCCTCAAGGCGGTCCAGAATGACAATTGTTCTTCAGAAGTCAATGTGATGACATGCTCCTGGGCCGCACGAACCTCACGCCTTGCCTGGGGAATGGTCACTGTCCGCACGTAGTCGCTGACGCTGATATGCCGCAGGTCAGCCGCCTCAGCGAGACACTGCTTGCTCTCCTCGTCCAGACGAACCATCAGCGGACTGGCTGGCACGACCGAATCAGCCTTGGCAGTTGAATGGGACGCACCCATGGGTTGTTTCTCCTTTACGCCAATTATATTGCAAATCGCAATCCATGCAAGCGATTTTGAGCTGGTCACGCCCCTGATCTATCGGCAATGGCCATCGTCCTAAAGGTAAACAGGGGACACCACTGGTTATTCGATGCTCCTCGCACTCCCAGCCGGGGAAACCCGGAGACGGACCACGCCGAAGCCGGTCCTACGGCGCCGCCCCTTGGCTACACTCACGCCCAGAGCCGTCCCTGGCATGGTCTTCAATTATCACCCCTTGCCCGGTTGGCCAATATCGGTAACGTCCCCGTTTCATGCCCAACGGCATTGCCTGCAACGACGGTGTGTGTACCGCGGGGCTTCCTAATTGCTGATAAGAGCCGATGGGCGGAAATCGCCTCCGCGGCCCCACTCTGGCACACCTCAATGAAGCATTAGAACCGGCCGCACCCACCATCACGCGATCCGCTTGCCCGCTTCCGGGCCTGCGGACTGATCGTAAACCGCCTCCACGCGGATTTTCACCGCGTAGCGCAGCGGCATCCCGATGCCTTTCTCCTTGATCTGAGCCATTAGTTTGTCAAACAGCGGCCCCGAGGTGAGCAACTCCGCCGTTCCCTTGACTTGGTAGCCCTTCGCCGCGCCAGGATCGATCACCGTGATGGCCACTTTAGGATTCCGCTCCAGGTTCTGCCGCGTCTTCAGCGAGAACAGGTCGCCGAATACGACGTGCTGGTCGTCGAGAACCTGCACTGTCCCTTTGGGTGTGACGTTCGGTTCCCCATCAATAGTGGAAGTCGCCACCCAGCCCATCTTGCCCGCAAAGAACTCCTGCACCTCTTTTGGAATGCTTACCATGCTCGTTTCCTTTGTCTATGTGTTTACAAGACCAGCATCCGGCCCGTCCGGACTACAATGAGCCTGAAACCAATCCAGCCTCACGCAACCAACCATTTTACCAAGGTGCATCTTCCTGCCTAGCGTCTGGGTAGTGGTACGTTTTCCGAGAAGTGTCAGAATACGACCGTTTTTTGGGAAGGGTCAGCGGGAAGTCCTGGCGGCCACGCGAACTCGTCACCGGCCTCGCCTTTCTTTCATATCGAGTCGCAAGCTGGCCCGGCGGCGGAAATGGGGCCGTGATCACCGATGGCGATTCTTTGACGGTTACGTGAGTGCGGAGACCACCGCACCAATGGCTTCTGCTTCGCAGCCAGTAACCCGCAGCACGACGCCAGTTGGCCACTGGACTTCCAGGGTTCCCTCGCCGCCCGCCGGGTCGCCGACGATCTGCACGGGGATGAGGGCCTGCCTTGCTGCCGTCCTTCCAGTTTCAGCCTGGCCTCTGAAGAGCCGGCGCTTCCACGCATAAAATGAGGCCGGGTTCAACTTCTCCTGGGCACAGAACGCGACGATGCTCCGTCCGCTGCCCTTTTGCCGTTCAATCAACTTCCGCCAATGCCGCTGCCGATCCGCGCTGCTGGTCTTTGCCATCACTTGGTACTCCAAATGCCTAGTGAACTTACCCAGACATCCAGCCTACCACGGCCCGCAAGGATGGCGATTCGTGGACGGTTACGTCTATCACGCGATCCGCCAATCGAGCCGGAACACCGTGCGCCCCCTCAATTTCTTCGATTATCCGTAACGCCTGTGTGCTCATTGTCTCTCGGGCGCGGAAACGGGGATATCACTGAATCATTCGATGTTCTTCCCACTCCCGGCCGGGGAAACCCGGAGACGGGCCATTCCGAAGCCAGCCCCACCGCGCCGCCCGTTGGCTCTACCCATGCCCAGAGCCGTTCCCGGCATGGGGTTCAATTATCACCCCTTGCCCAGTTGGCCAATATCGGTGGTGTCCCGTTTCCATGCCCGCCGAATTGTAATGAACCGCTCGCCTATCGCCGGCGGCGTTGGCGTCAGGCGTCAAATTCCTCCGCCGGGTCGTAGGACTCCGCAATATCGTCAATGAAATCTGGCTTGAGGTGGCCCAGAAAGTCCTTGGCTTTCTCCAATTGCTCGCAAAGCTCCGAATACGGCAGGAAGCGGCAGACGGTATGCAGCGGCTTGCTACGTGAGGCGAAGGTTGGCCGCGGCACTTCCTTCTTGAACTTCGCGAACTTCTCGTCAGGTGCAACTAAGTAGAGCTTGATATCAATGTTTGGCTGCATCGTTACAAGGTCGGACACGCGGAGAAGCCCCGAGTAAATCAGGGTTGTGTGTTCCACCTCGAAGGCCGCAACAATTGCGTTGCCAGAAAGCCAGAGAACATCAATGTTTTCAATGGTGCCCGTCGTAATGTCGTCGAACTGGGTGGGCAGAGAATTGAGCAGTTTCGGGATTGACGAAATCGGTTTTCCGTTCCAAGCCCTGCCGCGGTCATTCCTCGGTGCCCAAATATTCAAGCCCATCTGGGAACCAAGGTCCAGGAGTCGCCACTGTATTTCGGTATGCGTTGGCGCTCCTGACTCAATAACGCCAGGCCGCTCGTCTTCCTCGTCTTCCGTGGGAACCGTTACTATCGTTTCAACGTCTTCGTCGCCCACCCGCTTGCGGAGCTTATACAGGTTAGCAGAGCGTGTGAGCTTCTTTGGGTCAACCGGGCGACAAATCGGATTGCTTGATGCCGCGTGAATTGCGGCCATTATGACCTCACCGTCGGCGTTGCTGTACTTCAGTGGCGAACCGCGCACCAAGCCTGACCAACTGCCCGGCGCGGCGTCCGCTGGAAAGAATGACAGCTTTCCCCTGAGCTCGTCCATCGGCACGCCGTGCTCCGCTTCGAGCATAGCGAGGGGCTTAGTAGGAAAGCGCACAGGAAACACCTCCTCGGCCCAGATAGGCGAACTGTCCTCAAACATTTCGCCAGTCACCTCTAACAGACCAACCCAACGTTTTACGCCCGCGAGGTAGCAGAGGAAAATGTCCCCCGGCCGAATCTTGCTTGCTCGCTTCCGGCGATGCTCTCGGAACCCCGAAATTTTGGCCCCGGCTTTTTGGAACTCTTCCCAAGTGACTCCGGTAAACAGGTCAAGCCAGTAAGTCATTGCGATTCCTTCCCGTCCGCTTGTACATGAAAACGGGCCATCACTGATTTCTCCGATCCGGGGTGTCCGTTACAGCTCCCAAGCCTACCTCCGTCCCGCCCTCCGCCCCCGTTGTGCGACCGTCGCAACCGCAGTCAAATAGCGGTTCTCAGTCGCGGTCCGTCATTGTACATCGCAGCGGGGAAGGAATGGGAGTAGGCCGCACAAGGGGATTAGGAACAAGGGGCCAGGGGCCAGGGAAAGGCGGAGGGGGAAGGCGGAGGGCGGAAGGGGGAAGGCGGAAGGCGAAAAAGGGAACGGGGGCCAGGGGCCGGGGACCAGGGATTAGGGATTAGGGATTAGGAAACAGGGACCAGGGGCCGGGGACCAGGGACCGGGGAGGAAGCCCTCACCCCCTGCCCCTCTCCCGAAGGGAGAGGGGGGACGTTTCCTTCCGCCTTCCGCCCTCCGCCTTCCGCCTTCCTCCCACGCCCTCACCCCCTGCCCCTCTCCCGAAGGGAGAGGGGGGACGTTTCCTTCCGCCTTCCGCCCTCCCCTCGCGCCCTCACCCCATGCCCCTCTCCCGAAGGGCATTGGTATCTACACAACTCAACGCTGTCCGTTCATGCCCGTTTCACGGGCATTTCCGCCGCAGGCGGTATTCGGCCCGTCCTTCAGGACGGGTGACCGAGGTAGGTGACGCGATCCTCCCTCTCGCCGCCCGCCGGCAGAGCCGGCGGGCGGCGAGAGGGAGGCGCTGGCGGCATCGGGGACCCGACGTGAACGTCGGGCCGAATACCGCCTGCGGCGGAAAGGGTCGTAAACGACCCTGAAACGCAAATGACCCCGGACGAAGTCAGCCACGAGGCGATGTGTAGATGAAGCTGAAAAGGTGACAGCCACCAAATTTGGGTAAAATAGCCAGTTCTGCGGCAGTCACGTCTTCGCAGACCAAGTCTGCCATACGTCTCCACTCAAAAATCCGCGCTGCCCGGCGTGCGCGGGAAGGGAATCACGTCGCGGATGTTGCCCATGCCGGTGACGAACAGCAGCACCCGCTCGACCCCCAGGCCGAAACCGCTGTGCGGCACCGTGCCGTAACGCCGCAGGTCACGATACCACCAGTAGTTTTCCGGATTGAGCTTCTGCTCCTTCATGCGCATCTCAAGCACGTCGAGGCGATGCTCGCGCTGGCTGCCGCCGATGATCTCGCCCACCTTGGGCACCAGCACGTCCATCGCCCGCACCGTGCGGTCGTCGTCGTTCAGGCGCATGTAGAACGGCTTGATCGTGCGGGGATAGTCGTACAGGATGACGGGCGCCTTGAAATGGGTCTCGGTCAGGAAGCGCTCGTGCTCGGCTTGCAGGTCGCTGCCCCACTGGACGGGAAACTCGAATTGCCGGCCCGAGGCCGTCAGCACCGCGATCGCCTCGGTATAGGGCAGGCGCACGAAGTCGCTGGCGACGACGTGCTGGAGCGTGTCGACGACCGTGTCGTCGATCCGCTGCCGGAAGAACTCCATGTCCTCCGGGCACTTGGCCAGCACGTCGCGGAAGATCCGCTTCAGGAACCGCTCGGCCAGGTCCATGTTGTCGGGCAGCTCGAAGAAGGCCATCTCCGGCTCGACCATCCAGAACTCGGCCAGGTGCCGCGTGGTGTTCGAGTTCTCGGCGCGGAAGGTGGGACCGAACGTGTAGGCCTTGCCCAGCGAACAGGCGAAGACCTCGGCCTCCAACTGGCCGCTGACGGTCAGATAGGCCGGCCGCTCGAAGAAGTCCTGGCTGAAATCGACTTCCCAGTCCGACTTGTAGGTGCCTTCGACGGGCATGGGGACGTTGTTCAGGTCGAGCGTGGTGACCTGGAACATCTCGCCGGCCCCTTCGCAGTCGCTGGCCGTGATGATGGGCGTATGGACGTAGAGGAAGCCCTCTTCCTGGAAGAAATTGTGGATCGAATGGCAGACGCAGTTCCGCACCCGGGCGACGGCGCCGAAGGTGTTGGTGCGCGGCCGCAGGTGGGCGATGGTGCGGAGGAACTCGAAGGAATGCTGCTTCTTTTGCAGCGGATAGGTCTCGGGATCGGCCCAGCCGTGGACGGTGATGCTCCGCGCCTGGACTTCGGTGGCCTGGCCCTTGCCGGGCGACGCCTTCACCAGCCCGCGGACGCTGACGCTGCAGCCGGCCGTGAGCCGCTTGATTTCCGTTTCGTAGTTGGGCAGCGACTGCTCGGCCAGCACCTGGACGTTGCCGAAACAGGAGCCGTCGTTGAGTTCGAGGAAGCTGAAGCCGGCCTTCGAGTCGCGGCGGGTGCGGACCCAGCCTTGCAAGAGGGCCTCGCGTCCGACCATCTCGGCCTGCCGCGCCTGGGCCACCGTAAGTTTTTCCGTCGCTTGCGGTTCGTTGCTCATTCCTCGACCTCCAGCCGCACGGCGACCTGGCGCTGCTGGCCCCCGCGGACCACCGTCAGAACCACCTGGTCGCCGGGCTGCTTGCTCTCGACGGCGTCGAGAAAATCATCGCTGCTGTGGATGCGCTTGCCGTCTACCGCCACGATCAAGTCGGCGGCGGAACGGTCGACCGTTTCAAACTCGAAGACCATGGGGCCTTGCCGCCTCTCCTGCCGCACGACCTTGGGCCCTTGCAGCCCGGCGCGCTCGGCCGGCCCTCCCGGCGTCAGCGCGGCGATCAACAGCCCCTTGTCGGTCGTATATACCTGCGCGATCCCGACCTCGGGCCGGCGGACCCGGCCGCTGGCGACCAGTTGCGGAACGATCCGCGCGATCGGTATTGACGGGAATGGCGAACCCCACGCCCACGCTCTCGCCCGTGCGGCTGGCGATGGCCGTGTTCATGCCGATCATGCGGCTATGGCTGTCCAACAGCGGCCCGCCGGAGTTGCCCGGGTTGATCGCCGCGTCGATCTGAATGATCGACTTGATCGAACGACCGCTCTGGCGGCTGGGCAGAGAACGATTCAAGCTGGAGATGATGCCGGTGGTCAACGTCCGCTCCAGGCCGAAGGGGTTTCCAATGGCAAAGACCCGCTGCCCGACGCGCAAGTCGGTCGAGCTGCCGAAAGCGCACCGGGTGGAGCACCTCGACCGCGGCGACGATCTTCAGCACGGCCACGTCGGTGCCGCGATCGCCGCCGACCAGTTGGGCGGGATAGTTCTTGCCGTCGAAGAGCGTGACCTCGATCTGCCGGGCGCCGTCGATGACGTGATAATTCGTGAGGATGTGGCCCTGGCGGTCGAGGACCACGCCGCTTCCCTCCCCTTCGGAGGGGACTTCCAGCAGTAGGAAGCGATCGGCCCGCACGCCCTTAGTGGTGATGTTGACGACGCTGCGATTGACGTTGTCGTAGACGGCGATGTTCACCAGTTCCTCGGCCGTGAAGCGATTCGCCGGCGTCGGCGCGGCTGGCGCGGGGGCCACTGACAACGGCGGCGCCGGCGGGGCCTCCTGGGCAACGCTCCTCGACTCCCAAGCCCCACTGGACAGTCCGAGGGCCAATCCGGCCCCGGCAAGGCCGGAAAGCACGCACAACCATACAACTGGCTTCATGGTCAATACCCCGCTGGTTAATCGCATTTGAAAATCCCCTCCCCGATTTAGCATACGCAATTGGCCGGGCCTTGGCGAGGGTGGGCTGCCGGAAACCGATAGGCCGAGGCGGAATTTTCTGCCAGTGACCGCATGGTCGGAAAACCCTCGGCAGGCAGACTATCTTACCAAGAACCAGTCGCAAAATTGCGATAGCCGGCGCATCCCGCGCGTTAGAGAAGCCTTCATTTCGCTATGATTGCCTGGACCATTTTAACCACGCCAAGCCGCCAAAATTGAAAACCCATCCATCTTGCGCACTTGGCGTCCATTGCCTAATGATCGCACGCGAGTCTCTCCGATACCGTTTATCGAAATTCGTTGGGCACCGGACCGCTGACCATCTTGTTGCAGACTCATCGGGAGAGAAAAAAGATGAAATGTTCTCGCGACGCGTTTTCGCTGCTGCTGGGGGTTGCAGGGGCAATGGGCATCATGTTGGCGACCGCCGGCAGCCACCAAGGCCTGGCCGCCGTAGTCCGCCCGGAGCCGCTTCCATTTATGAAGACCCTCGACCCAATGAGGCAGTTCGATTGCCTGATGGATTGGTCCTTTGACGGCCTCAAGCCGATCGCGAACGATTCGCCGGCCGTTTCCACCGAGAATGCGGAGCAATCGCGCCTCGAAACAGGCCGCGGCGGCGGCGCCTCCGGCGCGCCGGGGGGGCCGTCCTCGCCGATGCCCAGCAGCGCGGCCGACGCCAGCCACCACAGCGTCACCAATCAGTGCGGCAGCGATCCTCTCCACAAGCCGAACGAACCTGCTGCCTCTGGCGCCGACGACAATTTCTGGGGCGACCTCTACGTCGACTTCGAGCAACTGTTTGATGAGGAGGCCGGCCTCAGCGGCAACCAGGAGGAAGCCGATGACGCGACCGACGATGCCGCCGATGAATACGCCGATGCCGACGACGGCCAGTCGGCCGCAGACGACACCCAGTTGGCTGTGGACGAAGACCAACCGGCCGCGGACGCCGCCCAGCCAGAGGCTTGCAACCGGCAAACCAATGGGGACGACTGGCAAACTTGCCCCGACGAATCCTGGTCGGCTGGGCTCGGCGGGCAAAGCAAGTGGGACGACTTGCAAGCTTGCGCCGACGAATCCTGGTCGGCTGGGCTCGGCCGGCCGACGACAGGGACCACGGAAAAAACCTCTGCGGGCACGGCCAAGGCCGATTGTGCCCCAGGAAAGACCATCGCGACCGTAATGACCTCGTGGGCGGTCGAGGCACTCGCGGAGTGGGGCGGCAGCCTGCGCGAGTTCTCCCGTCAAGCCCTGGCGATCGGGGCGGCCTGGGAAAGGCCCGGCAACACGAGCGGCGGCAAGCCGTCCATCGTCGGGCGCGGAAACCAGCGGTCGTTTTAGCCCAGGTCTGGATTCTCGCAAATTGCGGATTCAACGTCCCCCCGCTCCCCCGGGCACCACGTCAGTGGTTGCTCCCGGAGGGGGCGGGCGGCGGCGTTTCTTCAGCGTCCCCCCCAAAAATCTTCTCCCCAAATCCCCGTCGGCGGATTGAGCGATTCTCCCCGTTCGGCCGCGCCAGCACTACGGATTGTAAAATGACGGCGGGCCGAGAGTTACGGTTCCAGTTTGCCGCCGCCGGCCTATTGCTGCCCCACCACCCCCCACCCATGATCACCGCTGCGCGGGGTGCGATCTTTTTCCGACGCAACGAGAACAACGGGCCGGATTTGAACGTCGTATCTCCTAGGTGGAAAATCTGGGGGATCGGCCGAGCCTCCGTTCCGGCTTGTTTCTCCGTGCCCATTCACCTTCATCATCGCCGGACTGGGGCCCGTTTATGTCCTGAGCAAGAATTCTGCACGTGCCCTGCCCCGCCGCTACGGAACACGGTGGGCAGCAGCGGCATTTCACTATCGTTAGCCGGAGACGCGGTCATGTCAAAGTTTGTCCTGGGGTGCGTGGTGTTTTCTTGTGCAACCATGGTCGCCTTGATGTTGGCCGTGACGGCCGTCCAGGCGCAGCCGGCTTCTGAGGCAGCCCGGCTCGATTGTTTTGTGCATCCCGACGGGAACACCTATTTTGCCCTGAGCTTGCCGCCGGTGGCTGCGGCGGCGACGTCCGGACCGCGCGACGTGGTGATCCTGGTAAGCACGTCGGCCAGCCAGGAGGGCGATTATCGCAGCAAGGCGTTCGAGGCGTTGCAGGCGGCTGTTGCCGGGCTGGGCCGGGGGGACCGCGTGCGGTTGATCGCCACCGATCTCAATGCGATTCCGCTCAGCAAGGGCTTTGTGTCGCCCCAGAGCGGCGAGTGGACTGCAGGCGCTGGCGGCGTTGAATGCGCGGACGCCGTTGGGCTCCAATGACATGGAGAAGGCGCTCGTGGCCGCGATGGCCAGCTTTGGCGCCGGGTCGAAGAATCCCCGGGCGGTGGTGTACATTGGCGACGGCAGCAGCCGGGCGGGCATGCTCAGCGCGGAGAAGATCGGGCAATTGACGGCGGGCCTGGCCGAGCAGCACATTCCGGTGGTCAGCTACGGCGTGGGTCCGCGTGTGGATCGGCAGATTCTTGGCATTCTGGCGGAGCAGACCGGGGGCGTGGTCCTTGACGAGCGGCAGGGCGGAACGGCGGCGGAGGTTGGGCGTCAACTGGCGGCGGCTGTGGCGGCGACGGTGGAGTGGCCGACGGCTGCGGTGAAGTGGCCGGCGGAGGTGAGTGAGGTGATTCCCAAGACGCTGCCGCCGTTGCGGAGCGACCGGGACACGGTGTTGATCGGCACGTTGAAGGGGAAGGAGCCGCTGCGGATCGAGGCCAGCGTGGACGGCCCGGGTGGCGTCAAGAGGTTGTCCTGGACGGCGGCTGTCGGCAAGAGCGTGGAAGACGATGGTTACCTGCCTGCGTTGGTGGAGCAGGGGCGGACGGACGGGGGCTTGGGCCTGCCCCTGGTGGGCTCGGCGAGCCTGGCGGAAGCGCGGGACCAGATCCAGGCGGGGGGTCGGACCATGCGTCAACTGGCGCAGCAGGCGATTGCGTCGGGGAACCTGGAGGGGGCGGAGCGGCTGGCGGAGGAGGCGTTGCGGCGTGACCCGGGCGATCCGGAGGCGTTGGCGGTCAAGGGCGCGGTGGCGAAGGCGCGGCAGGGTGGTGGAGTGAAGAGGGGGGCGATTGCCGCTCCGCCGCTTCCCAGCGAGCCGGCGGCCGCCGCGGACGGTCTGAACCTGGTGGGTGCCGGGCCGGCGGGTCCTGCGGCGGAAGGGGTGGCGGAAGGGGCCCATGCGGAAGCGTTCGGGGTGGCCGAGAAGGCCCTGACGATCCAGGAGCAGACCGAGGTGCAAAATGTCGTGAGCCAGGCCCGCAGCCTGATGGGGACCGCCCCCGACAGCGCCATCGAGAAGCTGCGGATGGAAATGGGGAAGATCGGGCAAGTCCCGGAACTGACGGCGGATGCCCGCGAGCAGTTGATGGACACGTTGAAGGCGGCCTTGCGGGAAGGGATGCGAAAGAAGACCGAGTTCGACCATATTCGCCAGGAGGAGGCGGAGCGGAGGGCCCAGGGCATGGAGGAGCAGGCAGTGGCCATCGGGCTGCTCCGGCAGCAGCAGAAAGTGCAACAGTTGATCGAGCGGGTGGACTTCCTCCTGGAAGAGGCCCGGAACATGGAAGGGGACGAGGCGCAGAAGACGTATGACGACGCTCGGGCGGCTGCCATGAGGGCCCGCGTGGACATGCCCCGCAACGTGACGCCGCCGGCGGCCGAGCTCTGGCGGAGATCGGGGGCGCTTCGCCAGCGAAATGAAGTTGCGGGCGGTCAAAGAGAGGGGCTTCATGGACGGCATGTATGCGGTCGACGCGTCGTCCGTGCCGTTTAACGACCTGAAGCCGATCGTCTATCCCGATGCGACGGTGTGGCGGGAGTTGACCGCCAGCCGGAAAGAGCGCTTCGGCTCCAAGGACATGAGGCTGCGCGGTCCCGCCGAAAAGAGGATCGATGCGGCGCTGAAGTCGCCGACGCAATTGGAGTTCGTCGATACGCCCTTGACCGACGTCATCGACTACTTGAAGGACTATCACCAGATCGAGATCCAGTTGGATAAGAAGGCCATGGACGAGGCAGGCATCGGCGCCGACGTCACGGTGACGAAGAACCTCAAGGGCGTTTCCTTGAGGTCGGCGTTGCGGCTGATGCTCCACGAGCTGGGCTTGACGTATCTGATCCAGGATGAAGTGTTGCTGATTACCACCACGGAAGCGGCCGAGACGAAATTGTCGACGCGGGTGTACTCGGTGGCCGACCTGGTGATTCCGATCAAGCCGCCGAGTTTCACCGGTGGTTTTGGCGGCATGGGCGGCGTTAACGGCATGAGCGGCTTCGGCACTGGCCAGGGCAGCAGCAGCGGCGTTGGCGGCCCCGGTGGTGGCCCCGGTGGTGGCCCCGGTGGTGGCCCCGGTGGTGGCCCCGGTTTCTTCAGTGTTCCCGCCGAAATCCTCCCCCAGGTCCCCGTCGAGGCCCTGTAAACGTTTCTATGTCAGAACAGCCCTCGCGTGGCGCAAGGGCACCCAGAGGGTACCCGGTGCCATTTTCGCTGACACGAAAATCGGGACAGTCCCCACCAACGTCACGGTGACGAAGAACCTCCAGGGCGTTTCCTTGAGGTCAGCGTTGCGGCTGATGCTCCACGAGCTGGGCTTAACGTATCTGATCCAGGATGAAGTGTTGCTGATTACCACCACGGAAGCGGCCGAGCAGAAGTTGTCGACGCGGGTGTACTCGGTGGCCGACCTGGTGATTCCGATTCGCACGCCGAATTTCTCCGGTGGTTTCGGCGGCATGGGCGGTTTTGGCGGCTTCGGCGGCGGCATGAACAGCTCGGGCGGCATGGGCGGCGGCGGCGGTTTCTTCAGCGTCCCCGCCGAAGTCCTCCCCCGGGGTTCGGGTCGAGGAATTTTGATTGCGTCTCCGCCCCCCGTGGGTCCGCACCGGCGCTGCTTCCGGATGACAGGTTGTAAATGGATTGCGGAATGAGAGTTACGGCTCAGGCCGTCGCCGACGGCCTGAGCCGCTTTTCTTTCGGGGGGGATGCGGCCTTTTTCGGCCGCGATGGAAGCCGTCGGCCAGGGGGATTCTCACGGCAATTCGGGTTTTTTTCATTGCCAACACGCCCACCGATCTAGTAGAATGACGATAGCCCGATTAGGGTCCGTTTATGGCCTGAGGAGAAATTCTGCACGTGCCCTGCCCCGCCGCTGCGGAACACGGTGGGCAGCAGCGGCATTTCACTATCGTTAGCCGGAGACGCGGTCATGTCAAAGTTTGTCCTGGGGTGCGTGGTGTTTTCTTGTGCAACCATGGTCGCCTTGATGTTGGCCGTGACGGCCGTCCAGGCGCAGCCGGCTTCTGAGGCAGCCCGGCTCGATTGTTTTGTGCATCCCGACGGGAACACCTATTTTGCCCTGAGCTTGCCGCCGGTGGCTGCGGCGGCGACGTCCGGACCGCGCGACGTGGTGATCCTGGTAAGCACGTCGGCCAGCCAGGAGGGCGATTATCGCAGCAAGGCGTTCGAGGCGTTGCAGGCGGCTGTTGCCGGGCTGGGCCGGGGGGACCGCGTGCGGTTGATCGCCACCGATCTCAATGCGATTCCGCTCAGCAAGGGCTTTGTGTCGCCCCAGAGCGGCGAGTGGACTGCAGGCGCTGGCGGCGTTGAATGCGCGGACGCCGTTGGGCTCCAACGACATGGAGAAGGCGTGTCGTGGCCGCGATGGCCAGCTTTGGCGCCGGGTCGAAGAATCCCCGGGCGGTGGTGTACATTGGCGACGGCAGCAGCCGGGCGGGCATGCTCAGCGCGGAGAAGATCGGGCAATTGACGGCGGGCCTGGCCGAGCAGCACATTCCGGTGGTCAGCTACGGCGTGGGTCCGCGTGTGGATCGGCAGATTCTCGGCATTCTGGCCGAGCAGACCGGGGGCGTGGTCCTTGACGAGCGGCAGGGCGGAACGGCGGCGGAGGTTGGGCGTCAACTGGCGGCGGCTGTGGCGGCGACGGTGGAGTGGCCGACGGCTGCGGTGAAGTGGCCGGCGGAGGTGAGTGAGGTGATTCCCAAGACGCTGCCGCCGTTGCGGAGCGACCGGGACACGGTGTTGATCGGCACGTTGAAGGGGAAGGAGCCGCTGCGGATCGAGGCCAGCGTGGACGGCCCGGGTGGCGTCAAGAGGTTGTCCTGGACGGCGGCTGTCGGCAAGAGCGTGGAAGACAATGGTTACCTGCCTGCGTTGGTGGAGCAGGGGCGGACGGACGGGGGCTTGGGCCTGCCCCTGGTGGGCTCGGCGAGCCTGGCGGAGGCGCGGGACCAGATCCAGGCGGGGGGTCGGACCATGCGTCAACTGGCGCAGCAGGCGATTGCGTCGGGGAACCTGGAGGGGGCGGAGCGGCTGGCGGAGGAGGCGTTGCGGCGTGACCCGGGCGATCCGGAGGCGTTGGCGGTCAAGGGCGCGGTGGCGAAGGCGCGGCAGGGTGGTGGAGTGAAGAGGGGGGCGATTGCCGCTCCGCCGCTTCCCAGCGAGCCGGCGGCCGCCGCGGACGGTCTGAACCTGGTGGGTGCCGGGCCGGCGGGTCCTGCGGCGGAAGGGGTGGCGGAAGGGGCCCATGCGGAAGCGTTCGGGGTGGCCGAGAAGGCCCTGACGATCCAGGAGCAGACCGAGGTGCAAAATGTCGTGAGCCAGGCCCGCAGCCTGATGGGGACCGCCCCCGACAGCGCCATCGAGAAGCTGCGGATGGAAATGGGGAAGATCGGGCAAGTCCCGGAACTGACGGCGGATGCCCGCGAGCAGTTGATGGACACGTTGAAGGCGGCCTTGCGGGAAGGGATGCGAAAGAAGACCGAGTTCGACCATATTCGCCAGGAGGAGGCGGAGCGGAGGGCCCAGGGCATGGAGGAGCAGGCAGTGGCCATCGGGCTGCTCCGGCAGCAGCAGAAAGTGCAACAGTTGATCGAGCGGGTGGACTTCCTCCTGGAAGAGGCCCGGAACATGGAAGGGGACGAGGCGCAGAAGACGTATGACGACGCTCGGGCGGCTGCCATGAGGGCCCGCGTGGACATGCCCCGCAACGTGACGCCGCCGGCGGCCGAGCTCTTGGCGGAGATCGGGGGCGCTTTCGCCAGCGAAATGAAGTTGCGGGCGGTCAAAGAGAGGGGCTTCATGGACGGCATGTATGCGGTCGACGCGTCGTCCGTGCCGTTCAACGACCTGAAGCCGATCGTCTATCCCGATGCGACGGTGTGGCGGGAGTTGACCGCCAGCCGGAAAGAGCGCTTCGGCTCCAAGGACATGAGGCTGCGCGGTCCCGCCGAAAAGAGGATCGATGCGGCGCTGAAGTCGCCGACGCAATTGGAGTTCGTCGATACGCCCTTGACCGACGTCATCGACTACTTGAAGGACTATCACCAGATCGAGATCCAGTTGGATAAGAAGGCCATGGACGAGGCAGGCATCGGCGCCGACGTCACGGTGACGAAGAACCTCAAGGGCGTTTCCTTGAGGTCGGCGTTGCGGCTGATGCTCCACGAGCTGGGCTTGACGTATCTGATCCAGGATGAAGTGTTGCTGATTACCACCACGGAAGCGGCCGAGACGAAATTGTCGACGCGGGTGTACTCGGTGGCCGACCTGGTGATTCCGATCAAGCCGCCGAGTTTCACCGGTGGTTTTGGCGGCATGGGCGGCATGGGCGGCGGCATGGGCGGGATGATGGGCGGCGGCATGGGCGGCGGCGGCATGGGCGGCATGGGCGGCGGCGGCATGGGCGGGATGGGCGGCGGCATGGGCGGCGGCATGGGCGGCGGCATGGGCGGTGGCGGCGGCGGTTTCTTCAGCGTCCCCGCCGAAATCCTCCCCCAGGTCCCCGTCCAAGGCTTGGTTGCCTTCTCCGTGCCGGCCGAGGCGCCCGCGGCCGAGGCCCCCGCCACCGTCAAGGCCCCCGCGCCGGTCAAGGCCGACGCGGCCGCACCGGCCACCGTCAAGGCCGCCACGATTCCCGTGGAGGAGATGCTGGCGGGCGATCCGAATACGGTTTGGGACAAGTACTTTGCCGGCAACGAGCCGCCGCCCGCTGCCATCCGCAGCGCGGTCGCTACCTTGACGTCCCAGCAGAAGTTCAACCACGTAATCGCCCTCATCGAGGCCGCCTTGCGGCATCATCAGGCACAGTCCTGGATGTATGAGGCGTTGGCCCTGACCTTGGAGGCCGCCAACCGTCCCAAGGATCAAATCGAGCGGGCGGTAATGTCGGCCGCCGAGTTCGCCGACAGCCCCCCCGACCTGTTGCGTTTGGGTGTCTACCTGAATCAGCGTGGGCTGTACGAGCGGGCGATCAAGATCTTCCGCCAGGTGGCGGAACTGGAGCCGCTCTGGCCCGTCCCCTACCTGCACGGCCTCAGGGCCGCCCAGCAGATCCACGATCTGGACGGCATCGAGTGGGCCACGGCGGGCATCCTCAGCCAGGGCTGGCTGGCCAACCAAAGCGAGATCTGGCTGACGGCCCTGCGCGTCTCCGAAGCCACCTTGAAGGACCTCCGCGCCCAGAAACGCAACCAGGAGGCGGACAAGTTCGAGCGCCGCCTTGAAAGTCGCCAAGCAGCGCGACTGCGTGGTGCGGGTCTTCTGGACGGGTGACGCCGACCTCGACCTGTTGGTCGAAGAACCCACGGGCTCCGTCTGCTCGCTGCGCAATTTCCGCAGCACCGCCGGCGGCGTGCTCTGCGGCGACGTCTCCGGCGACGGCAGCCTCGGCAGCGGGGGACATTGCCAAATGTACCTCTGCCCCAAAGGCTTCAGCGGCAACTACAAGCTGCTGGTGCGGAGGGTCTGGGGCCACGTGGTGGGCGGCAAAGTGTCCGTGGAAGTCCGCACCCACTTCTTCACCCCCAAGGAGGCCACCATCCGCAAACAGATCGCGCTGGACAAGAACGAAGCCATGGTCAAGTTCAATTTGGCGGACGGCCGCCGTAAAGACAAACTCAGCGAGCAGCAGGTGGCCAACGCCGCCACCAGCCAATTGGCCGTCGGCCAGCAAATCCTCGCCCAGCAGATCGCCACCCTCGCCGATCCCAGCGCCCTGAACAGCTTGGCCGTGGCCAGGCGGGCGACCGACACGCTGACAACTTCCAACACCGGCACCACCACCACGACTCTGGCGGACTTCTCCCCCACCCAGGCCGTGGGCTATCAACCGGTCATCATCACCTTGCCGGAAGGAGCCAACTTGGCCGCCAGCGGGGTCGTCTCGGCCGATCGCCGTTACGTCCGCATCAGTTGCGTGCCCTTGTTCTCCTCCATTACCAAGGTCACTACCTTCAACTTCGTCAGCGGCAGCGGTTCGTCGTCGCAGGGACCGGGAGGCACGGGCTACAGCGGCTTCTAACGCCGAAAATCGCTTTCGGGGGACGGTTTTAAGGGGACGGGCCCGCTTGTCGGGTCCGTCCCCCTTCGCGCTGCGCGGTTACCGACGGCGAAAATCAATCCGGTTCGTTGCCCGGCTTCCACTTGATGTTGCAGCCCAGGCTGGCCTTTTGCTCCTTCGCTGCCGGACGCCCCGACAGCACCGCGTCCAGCGCCTTGCGCAGATCTTCTCCGCTGACCGGTATGTTGCTGCTCGGCCGGCTGGAATCCATCTGGCCGTGGTAGGCCAGGCGGCGGTCCTTGTCGAAGACGTAGAAGTCGGGCGTGCAGGCCGCCTGATAGGCCTTGGCCACCTCCTGCGTCTCGTCGATCAAGTAGGGAAACGTATAGCCGCGCCGTGGGCGCTCTTCGGCCATCCGCTCCGGAGCATCGTCCGGATAGCTCGCCGCGTCGTTGGAGTTGATACCCACCACGGCCACGCCGCGCCCTTGATACTCGCGCGCCAGCGCGGCCAGTCCGTCTGCGACGTGCTTCACGTACGGGCAATGGTTGCACATGAAAATCACCAACAGCGCGGGCGAGTCGTCGAAATCGGACAGCGAGACGATGGCGCCGCCGGTGTCCGGCAGCGCAAAATGGGGGGCCTTGGTGCCCAGGCGCACTTTCGTGCTGGCAGTTGCCACCATCGTAGCGATCTCCTCTTCAGGAAAGTGTGAAAAAACCGATCCAACTCTCGACCAATTGTACGCAGCAGGCAAACCCCCCGGGGAGACGGGGCGTGCGAGAGGTCGTCGCCCACGGGGATTACCCCCCTCGGCGGCGCGAGTCGGCTCACTTCAAGTTGAAGAGCCGCCGCGCATTGGCGGCGGTCTGGGCGGCCAGTTGCTCCAGGGGTACGTGGCGCAACTCCGCCAGGTTCGCCGCCGTATGGACCACCAGCGCCGGCTCGCAGCGCGGTTGTTTGCCGCGCCACGGCTCAGGGGTCAAGTAGGGGGAGTCGGTCTCGATGAGGATGCGGTCCGCCGGAACGGCCGCCGCGGCGGCGCGGAGCGGTTGGAACTTCTTGTTCTTGTAGGTCACGTTTCCCGCGAAACTGATCGACAACCCCAATTCCAGGCATTTGGCGGCCATGGCCACGTCGCCGCTGAAGGCGTGCAGCAGCGCACGCAACGGTCCGGCGGCGGCCGCCAATTGCAGCAGCGGGATCAGGTCGGCCGCCGCCTCGCGGCAATGGATGATTACCGGCAGCCCGCATTGGCGGCCGAGCTGCAGATGGCGGCGGAAGTAGTCGATTTGCAGGTCCAGGGGGGCGAAGTCCCAGTAGCGGTCCAGGCCTGTCTCGCCCAAGGCCACCACGCGCGGATGCTCGACCAGCGCGGCGATCTGGTCCCAGTCGTCACGGGCGGCCTCGGCGCAGGAGTTGGGGTGGATGCCGACGGCCGCGTAGATTTCGGGGTGCGTTTCGGCCAGCCGCACGGCGGCCCGGCTGGACTCCAGCGTGGTGCCGACACAGACGACCGCCTCGACGCCGGCGGCGGCGCTCCGCGCGATCACGGCCTGACGATCGGCGTCAAATTGCGGATCGTCGAGATGGGCGTGCGAGTCGATCATCCGCGGACCCCGGCATTCGGAAATACGGACACATCGGCGGAGCCAGTGCCACCCCCGACGCCTTGCGCCGTGCCACTGGCTTCGCCAGTGCTTCCGTATTGTCCCGCGGGATGCCGGATCGTCAAGGAGCCCGAAACACTGGCGGAGCCAGTGCCACCCGGCCGCCTTCCCCCTTCCGCCATCCGCCTTCCCCCTTGCTTCCGCGTCCCGCCTTCGCCTGTTAGGCTGGATTGCATGGACTCGGCCGCCGACATCCTTGGGCCGGGGGGCCGAATCGCCGCCCGGCTGAAGCACTACGAACACCGCGACGAGCAGGTTGCCATGGCCGCGGCGGTGGCGGCGGCCATCGCGCGGCCCGGCCACCTCGTCGTCGAGGCCGGCACCGGCGTGGGCAAGAGCTTCGCCTACTTGGTGCCGGCCATCCTGGCCTCCGTGCCGCCGCCGGGCAAGAAGGTCGGGCGGCGCATCGTCGTCTCCACCCAGACCATCAGCTTGCAGGAACAATTGATCCAAAAGGACCTGCCCCTGCTGCGGAGCGTGATGCCGGTGGAGTTTTCGGCGGTGCTGGTGAAGGGGCGGGGAAACTACGTCAGCTTGCGGCGGCTGGAAAACGCCCTGGCCCGGGCAGGGAGCCTCTTCAGCGGCGACGAGGAGTTCGCCCAGCTTCGGCAGCTCGCCGCCTGGTCCAAGCAGAGCGGCGACGGGTCGTTGGCGGACCTCGATTTCCGCCCCCAGCCGGCAGTCTGGGACGAGGTGGCCAGCGACCACGGCAACTGCCTGGGCCGGTCTTGTCCGCACTATAAGGACTGCTTCTACTACCGGGCCCGGCGGCGTGCCAGCCATGCCCAAATCCTGGTGGTGAACCACGCCCTGTTCTTCACCGATCTGGCCTTGCGGCGGGAAGGCGTGAGCATCCTGCCCGACTACCAGGTGGTGATCTTTGACGAAGCCCACACGCTGGAGGCCGTCGCCGGCGACCACCTCGGACTGTCGATCAGCAACTCGCAGGTCGAATTCACGTTGCGGAGGCTCTATAACGAGCGGAGCAACCGCGGCCTGTTGGTGTATCACCACCTCGGCGAGGCGCAGAAACAAGCGTGGGAGTGCCGCGACCGGGCGGACCGCTTCTTCGCCGACATTACCGCCTGGCTGCGGGACCAGCCGGGCGGCAACGGCCGCGTGCGGCAGCCGGAAATCGTCGACAATTCGCTGAGCGAGGGACTGGCCGCACTGGCCGCCATGCTCCGCCGCGACGCCAAGAATATCGAGAAGCAGGAAGAACGCCAGGACCTGCTGGCCGCCGGCGACCGGCTCGACGGCCTGGCCGAGGGGATCGAGCAATGGCGTTGCCAGCAACTCGACGGCGCCGTCTACTGGATCGAGGCGGCAACGGGCCGGCGGCGGCAGCGGGTGGAGTTGTCGGCTGTGCCGGTGGACTTGGGGCCGATCCTCCGCGAAGAACTGTTCAACGCGGTCCCCAGCGTGATCATGACCAGCGCCACGCTGGCCGTCGGGGGGCGATTCGATTTTTTCCAGTCCCGCGTCGGCCTGCTGCAGACCGAGTCGCTGTGCCTGGGCAGCCCCTTCGACTATCAGCGGCAGGCCCAACTGATCCTGCCCAAGGACATGCCCGATCCGGCCCGCGAGCCCGCGCGCTACGAGCAGGCGGTGGTGGCGATGGTCCGCCGCTACGTGGGCCGTAGCGGCGGCCATGCCTTCGTGCTGCTGACCAACTACGAGATGATGAAACGTGTGGCGTCGGCCCTGGCGCCCTGGCTGGCGGAGCAGAACCTGGCGCTGTACAGCCAGGCCGACGGCGTGCCGCGGAGCCGCATGTTGGCGCAATTCAAGGCCAATCCGCGCGGCGTGCTCTTCGGGGTGGATAGTTTCTGGCAGGGGGTGGACGTGCCCGGCAACGCCTTGCAGAACGTCATCATCACCCGGCTGCCCTTCAGCGTGCCCGACCGGCCGTTGCTCGAGGCACGCCTGGACGCCATCCGCGCCGCCGGCGGCAACCCCTTTGGCGATTACCAGTTGCCGGAGGCCGTTTTGAAGCTCAAGCAGGGTTTCGGGCGATTGATCCGCAGCAAGGCGGACACCGGCATCGTGGTCATTCTCGATCCCCGGCTGCGGACGAAGCCCTATGGCAGGCTGTTTCTGGCGTCGCTTCCCAACTGCCGGCGGGTGGTGGAATGAGGGGGCCGGCAGACGCCTTGTCGAGGCAGGGGGAATCGATTACACTGTTGTTATTCTGGAAGGTCGCAATGGGACCGGAAAAAAATAGTTCGGACAATAAGGAATGTTTCTATGGGGACCCGCCCACGGACGAAGTTCGTCTTGGAGTTGAAATCACGCCGTTGTCCGAAATGCGGCGGCAAGCTGAATTCTCAGCAGAAGCGCTGCAAGCGCTGTCACGAGCCGCAAGGACGACCGAAGAAATAGATGGCAGGCGAAGTCTTCGACGATCTGGCCGACGCTTACGAAGCGATCATCGATTGGCCGAAGCGACTGGCCAACGAGGGGCCTTTCTATCGGCGGTGCTTCGAGCGCGTAGGAGCCGGCAGCGTCGCCGACGTGGCCTGCGGCACGGGGCATCATGCAGCCATGTTCCACTCCTGGCAGATCCGCGTGCAAGGCTCCGATCTGAGCCCGGGGATGATCGCGCGGCGCGGAGCCGATTCGGCGAGCCGCCGGGGCTGAGCTGGCGGGTGGGCAGCTTCGCCGAGCCCATCGAGGCGGCCGAGCCGTTAGACGCCGTGGTGTGCGCGGGCAATTCGCTGGCGTTGGCGGCCAGCGCGGCGGTGGCCCGCCGCGCCGTCGGACACATGCTGGCCGCGGTCCGTCCCGGCGGCGCGGTCCTGGTCCAGGTGCTCAATCTCTGGAGCCTACCCAACGGCCGTTCCGTCTGGCAGAAGCGGCGGCGTGCCACGTTGCCGGGGGGCGAAGCGTTGATCGTCAAGGGAGTTCACCGCGCCGCCGGCAGCGGCTGGCTCGACTTGATTGTGACGGGTTTGGGCGCGGAGGACGCTTTGCAGGCCGAGTCGCTGCGGCTGCTGGGTCTGAAGGCCGCGGAGTTGGAGGAAGCGGCCCGCCGCGGCGGCGCCGCCGAGGTGAGTTTTTTCGGCGGCTACCAGGGGCAGCCCTATGATCGGTCCAGCAGCGTCGATCTGGTCATGGTGGCCGCAAAGCAACGGTGAGTTACCGCCATGCGCGATTTAGACGATTTGTTTGCCGCCTTGGACGAGAGCGGTTATCGTCGGCGGATTCGCCTCGGTCCGCGAGACCACGCCTACCTGGTGGAGAAAACGCTGCCGGTGATTCTCGATCATGCGCGGGGGTTCATTCGCGAGCGGCTGGCGCCGGCGGACCCGCCCAACGACGGCGAGCAAACGCCGCGCAACGGCCACCCGGTGTTCGTCGCCCAGCACGGCACCGCGACCTGCTGCCGCAAGTGCTTGGAGAGCTGGCATTACATCGATCGCGGAGAGCGGCTGACCCAGGAACAAACCGACTACATTGTCCGCGTCTTGGAGCGCTGGCTGCGGCGGGCGCTGCCGGGTGGGAAGAAGTAGAGCCGGTCACTGCCCGCTGCCCGACCTAACTTTCGGCTGACACAGCCGTGGCACGAAAGCCTGTCAGAGGAGCCCACGCCATGGAAGCGGCGAATTTCGGCAACGGGGTGCCGGAGTCCTTCCCCAATCAGCTTCGGTGTCCTCCCGGCGCGGCGCCGCTGCCCCGGCGGGGCGTGATCTTGGCCGGCCTGCTGCTGTTTTGCCTGGCGATCCAGGTGTGGACCGCCTCGCGATGGCACGTCATCTGGCCGGATACGGTCGATTACCTCCGCGTCAGCCAGGCGCTGGATCGCGGCGATCCCCGGCCGCTGGCGGACCAGTTCGGCTTGAACCCCTATCCGCTCGTCCTGGTGCTGCTGCACCGCGCGGGGCTGGACTGGCTCTGGGCAGGCCAATGTTGGAGCATGGCCATGACGGGCCTGGTCGTGCTGCCCCTCTGGGGCTGGTTGCGGCGGCAGTTCGACGACCGGGTGGCCCTGATCGGTTGCCTGCTCTACGCCCTGCATCCCAAGTTGATGATCCACGGCCCGCTGGTCATCCGCGACCCGACCTTCTGGTTCTTGCTGGTGCTGACGCTGTACTTGGGTTGGCGGGCGGTGTTGGAATTGAAGCCCTGGTTGTTTTGTGCGACCGGGGTGGCCTGGGCCTTGGCCGCCTTCACCCGGACGGAAGGCTTGCTGTTGGCGGCGCCGCTGGGGTTGTGGTGCGTTTTTCGCTGGCCGGCCGTGGCGGGGCAGCGGCGGCGGCGGCTGGTGCTGGGGGGCCTGCTCTGCGCAGCCATGCTGCCGGCCTGGGTCCTCTTGATGAACGTCACCTTGCTGCGGAGCTGTCCGCACTGGGTGTGGATCCGCCACGTCCACCTGGAAATGATCGAGGCTCCGCTAGCGGCGCCCGAGACGGTCCAGGCCGCGAAGCGCGCCGCTGGCGCTCGCCGGCGGCGCCGGCGCTGGCGTCCGGCACGAGCTGGCGGACCACCGTGGCCCTGATCCCGAAAGTGGCCGTGCGCATCGTGAAGGCATTCACCTACGCTTATCTCGGCCTGACGCTGCTGGGGGTGTGGCTGTGGCGGGGCGTCTTCTTCCGCCGCGATCAACTGGCGATGGTTCCCTTCCACGCGCTGTTGTGGACGCTGGTCGGGGTGTATCTCGCGATGGGGATCGAGAGCGACGATCGCTACTATCTGCCCAGCGTGATCCTGCTGTCGGGATACGCCGCCTTGGGACTCCTGGCCGTGGCGCAGTGGCTGGTGCGGCTGAGCGCGGCCCGCCTGGCGTGGAACCCGCCGCGGCGGGCGGCGCTGGTGGGCGGGCTGTTGGCCGCCTTCGTCCTGATCGGCACTCACGAGGTACCTCGCTGCAAAAACGGCAATGGATGCGGCAGCGCGCCGAGCTGGGCCAATGGATCTGCCGTCGGCTCGGTCCGCAGCTTCGTCTGGCCGGCAGCGTGCGGGACATCCGCCTGGTCAGCTACTATGCCCAGGCCGAAGAGGTCCCCGATCTCGATCGCTATCCCTATCAGGGCGAGGGCTTGCTGTGGACGATCGGGCAGTGCAAACCCGACGTGCTGCTGCTGTGGGGCAAGGAGAACGACGCCGAGGACCCGCCCCTCTGGCGCAACCTGCTGGATCAGCACGCCGAGCTGGGGCTTTGCCGCGTCCCGGCCGGGGAGTTGCCGCCGGGCTGCCGGGAGATCAAGGAACTGGTGGTCGCCGTGCGTCCAGCACTGCTCGGCCCACGGCAACCGGCGGCGACTCACGCGGCCCGCCGCTGAGTCGGCGTCATTCTCGCGGTAGATGGCCAGCAGCGCATCGCAATTGCGCTGGAGGGTATATTGGAGGGCCAGTCGCCGGGCCGCCTCGCCCATCCGTCGCCGCAGCGCCGCATCCAGCAGTCTTTCCAAGCGGCCGGCCCATTGCCGATCGTCGGCGGGATCGTCGAGCACGTACCCGTCCAACCCCTCGGTCAGCAGCTCGCTGGCGCCGGTGGACCGGCTGGTGACGACCGGCAGCCCGCAGGCGGCGGCCTCCAGCACGACCAGTCCGAACGCATCGTAGAACGAGGGGAGCACCAGGGCGTCGGCGGCCGCATAATAGGGGACCGGATCGTCGACCGGGCCCACGAAGATGGCGGCGCCGGTCGGGCGATGCGGCAGGAATCGCAGCGCCGTTTCGCGCCGCCGCCCGCCCACAACCAGCAAGCGGACGGGCGCGCCGGCCGCGCCAGCCGCTCGACCGCGCGGACGGCGGTGGCCAGCCCCTTGCGGCGGTGATCGTGGCCCACGAACAGGAAGACCAGTTCTTCCTGGCCGATTCCCAAGCGATCGCGGAGCGGCTCGCGGTGGCACTCTCGCCGCCAGGGGGTGAACCGCTCGATGTCGATGCCGTGGTAGACCTGTCGGATCCGCTGCGGGGAGACGCCGTGATACTGTTGGAAATCGCGGGCGCACATTTGCGAGATGGCCACCACGATCCGCTCGGGATCGCCGAACTGCCGGTCCATGAGTTTGCGGAAGGCGCGGTAGCGCGGCAGGACGTTGATCATCTGGCGTTTGACCCGCGCAGCCAGGGCGGCAGCAGCTTGAGCCGATGCTCCCACATGGCGATGCGGGAACCGTCTTCCGATTGCAGGATATCGCAATGCCAGCCGACGCCGATGTCGTGAATCAGGTCGAGGTCGAGCGTGCGGAGCTTCGCCTCGGCGGCCTCGGCCCGGCCGAGGTGCGAGGCAATCGGCCCCAGGCAATGGGCGACGATCGGCAGCCGCTCGGCGCCGCCGGCCACCAACTGCGTCACCACGTGGACTTCATGTCCGCGGGCCAGCAGGTATCCGGCGTACTGGCGGGTCCATTCTTGGGCCCCGCCCCGCCGCGGATCAAAGCAGTCGATGACCAGGCCGATTTTCACCGCGCGACTCCTGTGCTGGGGCGAATTTGCCTGGGGAGTCCGCGGCGCAGCACGGGGACCGCTTCCCCGTCCGGCGCAACGACGCGATCGGTCCACACCTGGCCGGCCAGCAGGCGTTCCCGCCTGCGGACGACCTCCTCGTACAGCGCCAGGATGTTGTCGACGTTGCGGTCGAAGGTATTGGTCATCGTCACCCGCCGCGCGGCATCGCCCACCGCGCGGCGCGCCGCCGGGTCCAGCAGGCCCTCCACCGCGGCGGCGAAGGCCGCGTCATCGGCCGGATCGGAGACCAGGACGATGTCGTCGCCGTCGTGAAACAGCTCGGCGGCGCCGTTGCAGCGGGTGGTGACCACCGGCAGTCCGCAGGCGGCCGCTTCCAGCACCACGAGGCTGCAGGTGTCGTAAATCGTGGGATGGACATAAACGTCGGCGGCGGCATAGTAGGGGAGGATGTCTTCCGTTGGCCCGTGGAACTGGACCGCCGCAGCCAGGCCCAGCCGCGCCGCCTTCCGCCGCCAGGGAGCGAGGCGTTTTCCGCCCACCACCAGCAGGCTGACCGGCACGTGCCGCCCCCGGAGCCGGCCCAGGGTCCGCAACAGCGTGGCCATGCCCTTGAGATGGAGATTCGTGGCCACCATCAACAACAGGACCGTGCCGGGGTCGATGCCCAGGCGGCGGCGCATCGCCTCGCGGTGCGGCGCGCAGCGCAGCGGCGAAAACCGTTGTGCGTCCACGCCGTTGTAAACGATGCGGATCCTCTGCGGGGCGACCTGGTGAAAACGCTGGAAATCGTCGGCCACGGACTGCGACAGCGCCACCATGATCTGGCCGTGGTCGGAGTACTGTCGCGCCATCAGTTTGCGGAAGACGTGATATCGCGGCATCACGCGATGGAGTGCGCGCTTCAGCGGCCGCAGCCAGCGCGGCAGCAGCAGCACCTTGCGCGCGTTTACCGAAGCCCACGAGCCGCCGTGCGGATGGAAGATGTCGCAGTGCCAGCCCACGCCCATGTCGTGGATCACGTCCAGCGGCAGCGAAGCCAGCGTCTCCTCCGCGGCGGCGGCGAAAGCGACCGGCGAACGGACGTGCCGGACCTGGTGGGCGATCATGGGGAGGGTCAGGGCCCGGGCGGAGAACTCCCGGGAGACGACGTGGATCTCGTGCCCGCGCTGGGCCAGCTTCTCGGCCAGATGGTAGGTCCATTGCTCCAGGCCGCCGCGGAGCGGATCGAAGCGTTCGACGACGAGGCCGACTTTCATGGCGGCACCCCCAGGCGCCGCTGCATGACGCGCACTTTGCGGGTCACGGCGGCGATGAGGCGCTTGTCGCGCTGGCGGAGCTTCCGCACGCCGAGGTACTGACGCAGCAGGGCGATCTGGTCCTTGCAGCCGACGCGGTCGCGCGGCGCCGAGTAGGCCAGTTGCGCCAGGTCCTTGATGATCCACCGACGCCGGAACCAGCGCCGCCGCTGCACGCGCTGCAAGTCGATCAGGCGGATGTCGAACTCACCCGGCGCCGGCTCCTTGATCAGGAAGTGGCAGCAGTATAGGTCGCGGTGATTGTAGCCGGCGGCGTGCAGGCGCCGCACGATCTCGGCCACCTCGCCGAGGATCCGCCGCAGCTCGGGGTCGCGGCCGGAGGCGCCCGGCGGCCGCGGCGGGAACCGCCGCCGCAGGAAGTCCTGCAATTCCCGGTAGCCGGCCAGCTCCTCGGTCAGCAGGAACGACTCCAGCACGCCGTCGTTGCGGAGCCGCTCGCCGTAGGCCACCAGGGGCATCACGTCGATGCCCAGCGCCGAGAGCGAGCCGGCATGGCCGGCTTCGATCCGTGCGGCCGTGACGCCCGGAGAGCCGCTGAGCTTGGCGCGGACCCGCGTCGACCAGGTGCGGACGTGGTGTTTCTTGAGGTACAGCCCCGGGGCGTCCGCGCCGGTCGGGAGCGGTTGGAAATACCAGTTTTCCCGGTCCGCCAGCACCCGCAGGCAGCGGCCGTCGGAACTGCCCATGACGGCGTCGAAGGCCACGAGTCCGGCCTGCTGCAACCGCGAGTGGAAGCGGCCGCTGAGCCACATCAGGCCGTCGCCGGCCGGCTGCAACCCGGCGCCGGCCGGATCAAGGGGCGTCGTTGCTGGTGGAAAGGAGGTCACGTATGAGGGATTCGGGGGTTGAGTTCCAAGGTGGACTTAGTAGGGTGGGTCGAGCGCAGCGAGCCCCACCAGGAACTGGCCGAATCGTAGCTGGTGGGGCTCGCTGCGCTCGACCCACCCTACTATTGTTCTACCTTCAACAACAGGAACTTCGTGCTTCGACTTCTGGGTACATTATTCAGGTCCTAGGCCGCTTTCACCACTTGCCTTTCCAGTAGGGCGGTCACTTCGGTCATTACCCGCTCGGGCGAAAGGTCCTCCATGCAGCGGTGATGCCGCAGGGGACAGGTCCGCTTTCCGCAGCCGATGCAATCCATTTGCAACCGCACCATGACGCCGGAGACCGTCGGGTTCTCGATCCACACCGGCAGCGTGGGCCCCAACAAGGTGACCACCGGCTTGCCCAGGGCGGCGGCGACGTGCCGCGGACCGCTGTCGGTGGACACCAGCAGCCGGCAGCGTTCCAGGCAGCTCTTGGTCGCCGCCAGGCCGGCCGGCTGGCTGGCCAGCGAGAAGACGCGGGGAAATTCGGCCAGCCGCACGATGTCGCGCGCCTGCTGGCATTCCTGCGGCCCGCAGAGGACCAACACGTCGTGGTCCAGTCGTTGGGCGATGAGCCGGGCCAGGGCGGCGGCGTGCTCGACCGGCCATTGCTTGGCCGCGCCGTAGGTGCCGGTCGCGTTGACGGCGATGACGCGGCCGTCGCGGCGCAGGCCGAGGTTGCGCCAGATGCGCTCGCCCAGGCGCCGCTCGTAACCGGTGACCGCCAACTCCAAGTGGGGCGATTCGGCGGGGCATCCGGCGGCGCGGGCCAAGTCGAGATAGGATTGCACCATGGGAACGGCGGCGATCCGCCGGCCTTGGCGGGGCGGCCAGACTTTTTCGCTCAACAGCAGACCGCGGCCGTTGCGGACGTAGCCGATCCGCTCCTTGGCCCCGCCCAGCCATGCCAGCAAGGCCGTGCTCAGCGAGTTGGTCAGCAGCAGGACCTTGTCGAACCGCTCTTGGCGCATGCGCCGCAGCAAGGCCCAGCGCCGCCACTCGGGTTGCTTCGAGCGGGGGTCGAAATACCATTGTTCGTCCAGCCAGGTGGTGCCGGCCAGCAACTGGCCCAAATTCGGCCGCATGATGCCCACCAGCCGGGCGGCCGGACCAAAGTGCCGCCGCAGCGCCGCAGCGCCGGGGTGGCCATCACCAGGTCGCCGAGCCAGTTGGGGAGGAAGATGCCGATGTTCACTGTGGTGCAGGCGCCTTTCAAGCGGCGGTCCGTTTGCGATCGGGAAGGTTGCGGATCTTTTCGATCAGGGCGCTGGTCGAGTAGTCCGGCTTCATCGGCACGGCGACGACCCGCCCGCCGTAGCGGGCCACGATCTGGTAGCCGACCACCTCTTCGAGACTGTACTGGGCGGCCTTGACCAGCACGTCGGGCGCCAGCCGCTCGACCAGTCCCGCCACGCTGGCGTCGTCGAAAGTGACCACGTAATCGACGCAGGCCAGGGCGGCCAGCATCTCGGCGCGGCCTCGCTGGTCGACCAGCGGGTGGCCGGCGCCTTTGAGTTCGCGGACGCTGCGGTCGCTGTTCAGGCCGACCACCAGGCAGTCGCCCTGTTTGCGGGCCTCTTGCAGCGAAGCGACGTGGCCGGGATGCAGCAGATCGAAGCAGCCGTTGGTCATGACGATGCGCTGCCCCGCCTGGCGAAGCCGCCGCAGGTTGCCCTCCATTTGCTCGACCGAGACGATTTTGTGCTCGGCGGCGGCGGCCGGCATGCTGTGGGCCAACTCGGTAAGGATCTCCTGGCGCGACAGCGGCACCACGCCCAGCCGCTCGACCTCCAGGCCGCCGGCGGTGTTGGCGATCTCGATGGCCGTGGGATAGTCGGCCCCGGCAGCGATCATGTACCCCAGCGCGGCCAGGACCATGTCGCCGGCGCCGGTGATGTCGCAAACTTGCCGCGGCCGGGCGGGAAACAGGCGGGCCCCGCCCGAGCCCTCGGCCCAGGCCATGCCGTCGCGGTCCAGCGTCACCAGCGCCGACTCGATGCCGAAGTCGAGCAAGCGACGGGCCGCCTCCACGCCTTCCTGCGGCGTGCCGATCCTCATGCCGACGGCCAGGCCCGCCTCCGTCCGATTCGGCGTGATGCAGGCGCAGCCGGCATAGCGGCGATAGTCGGCATCCCGGACCGGATCGGCGATCACGGGCACGCCGGCCGCGCGGGCCAGCTTGACCAGCCGTGGGATCATGTCGCCCTTGCACACGCCCTTGTTGTAGTCGCTGATGAGCACCAGGTCGATCTCGTCCATGCAGCGGGCCATGGCGGAGAGCAATTGGTCGAGCGTGGCGGCGGGGATGGGACCGTCGGCCTCGCGATCAACGCGCATCATCTGGTGCGGATAGCGCTGCTGCGCCCGCCCCAGCAGCCGCTCCTTGACCGTGGTGCAGCGATCGGAAAGGGCGACCACCTGGCGGTCGTTGACTTCCAGCTTGTCCAAGAGTTCGCGGATGATGCGGCCTTCCGCATCGTCGCCGACCACCGCGGCCAGGATGGTCTGGGCGCCCAGCGAGGAGACCATGGCGGCGACGCTGCCGGCCCCGCCCAGGCGGTGTTCCTGCTTGCCCACCCGCAGCACGGGAATGGGCGCTTCGGGACTGATCCGCTCAACGTCGCCCCAAAGATAGCGATCCAGCATGATGTCGCCCACCAGCAGAATGCGTGGGCGCCAATCCCGTTCCAACAAGGAAGCGAAAGGAAGTGACATCCGTGTCTGACTCCTTGGTCGTATTCAGGCGGAGAGGCGGTCCTGCCTGTCCGCTCGGGCAGACGGCAAGGTCCGCCCCGCTGAAGCGTAGTTCCTTTACTGCGAAGCGGCTCCTTGGGCCACATAACGGCCGACACGGTTGATGCGGCCGTAAAGGTCGTCGATGACCCAGTGCATCAGGCAGCCGTGAATGGCCTCCACCATGCCCATGTCGTCCAGGGGGACGTGGATGCCGGCCTTCTGCAGGCGCTTGAGCTTGCCGCCGCCGAAGCCGGTCATGCCGAAGGTCGTCAGCCCGTGCCGGTTCGCCCACTCGACCGCTGTCAGCACGTTGGGGCTATTGCCCGAACCGCTGATGGCGATGGCCAGGTCGCCGGACTGACCGAAATTCATCAATTGTTGGAGGAAGGTCTGGTCGTAGCCGCAATCGTTGCCCAAGGCCGTCAGCCAGCCAACGTTGTCGGCCAGGCTCATGACCTTCAGGCGACGTTTGTTCTCGTCCTTGAGGTCGGCGAAACAGCCCTTGCCCAGGTCTTCGCAGAGGTGCGTTGCGGAGCAGGCGGAGCCGCCGTTGCCGAAGATGAAGACGAAGTGGCCCGTCTCCCAAGCCTGGTAAATCAGGTCGGAAAGCTGGCGGACTTCCGCCGCATCGACGCGCTGGAGTTCGAGATGAAGCCGATCCAAATACTTTTCGATGTCAATCGAGTTGCCTAACACGTGCTGTTAACCCCGTGAGAATCCAAGGATGTCGTGGCTACGCCTGTCCGGCGTGCGAGCCGGTCGGTTCCATTATAGGGCAAATAGGGGGAGTAGCGAAAGCGATGCCCCCGACGCAAAAACGCTCCCCCGCCCTGAGAGAACGTCCAGTCGCCAGAGAATACCCTTGGCAGCCGGCGGGGCCAATAGCAGTTCATGTTTTCGGCGATGTCCGCTATCCGCCGCTGGGGGAGCGAAATACGCGATTCCAGGTGGGATTTTGCGGATTTCTCCCCCTCTCCCTTTGGGAGAGGGGCCAGGGGTGAGGGCGCGGGAGAAACGGAAGAACAAGCCCTCACCCTAACCCTCTCCCGGAGGGAGAGGGGACACGGATTTCGTTACCAGGGCGTCCAAGCGTGCTTCCAGAATCTCCCGCCCGGCGAGAATTTCCAAATCGATGGCAACGGCCCGCAGCGGCAAGTCGCCAAGCCGATCGACATGCAGCTTGACCAGGTCCTTTTGGGTGCAGAGCACGGCCATTGCCCCAATTTCGCCGGCCCAGCGGGCCAACGCCGCCAGGTCGCGGGGCGTATAGGCATGATGGTCGGGAAACTCGCGAAACCCAGCCACCCGATAGCCGCAACTCGCCAAGGTATGGCGAAAGCCGGCCGGGTTGCCAATGCCGCAAAACGCGGCCACCGGCCGGGCACGGAACGACTCGATCGGCTCCGTCGCCCCGGTCGAGGAGAGCAACGCCCGGGGCTGCGGCATCATTTCCAGCCAGGCCGCCTGCGAGGCAATTTGGGCAATTTGCCGGCGCAGCTCCTCGCGACGGCGGGGTTCCAGGCAGTCTGCTCGCGCCAGGGCGATCAGATCGGCCCGCCGCAGCCCTTCCACCGGCTCGCGGAGCAGGCCCCGGGGAAGGAGGTGGCCGAAGCCCAGGGGCTCCAGGGCGTCCAACAGGACGATGTCCAGGTCGCGGTCGATGCGGCGGTGCTGGAAGGCATCGTCGAGGATGATCGCCCGGCATTGGAACTGGCAAATCGCTTGCCGGGCCGCCGCCACGCGATCGGGATTCTGCAAGTGGGGGACATCGGGCAGCCTGGCGGCCAGTTCCCGGGCCTCGTCGTTCTCAGCCTGATCGCCGTGATTGCCGCCCGGGCCGCTACGTGGGGCCCGGTATCCCCGGCTGACGACGGCCACGGGGACGGCCCGGTCGCGGAACCACTGGGCGAGCCAGAAGACCAGGGGCGTCTTGCCGGTGCCGCCGGTGGTGAGGTTGCCCACGCTGATTACCGGCACGTCGAGGCGACGGACCGTTGCGGCGCCGCTATCATAGCGGTGATTGCGCCATCGCACGGCCCAGGCGTAGGGCGTCTCGGCCAGCCGGAGTCCGCCGCGCAGCATCGCCGCCCCGAGTCCGCGGCGTCGGCCGCTCAATAGGTCGTGAACTTTGGAAGGTTCCCACACGAGACGCGAGGTTCCGCGGTTTCCAGAAGGGGACAGTCTCGGGGTTGATGTCAGCCGTGGACCGCCTCTTGGATAAAATTGATTTCCTCGGGCTGCAACGCAACGGCGCCGGCGGCGGCGTTCTCCGCCGCCTGGGCCGGATCGCGGGCGCCGCAGAGCACGCAGGTAATGCCCGGCTGCATAAGCGTCCAGGCGATCACCAGTTGGGCGATGCTCACCTGATGCTCGGCGGCCAAGGGCTGGAGCTTATCGAGCATGGCGTTGACCCGCTCGACGCTCCCCTTCATGAAACGGGGACTGGCCTTGCGCAAGTCGCCGGGGCCATATTGGCGGTCGGGACGGATCTTGCCGGTCAACAGCCCGTTGGCCAGCGGCGAGTAGGCGAGGATGGCAATGCCGTGCTCGCGGCAATGCGCGACCGTGCCGTTGGTCTCGATCTGCCGGTCCAACAGGCTGTACTTCTCCTGGTCGGAATCGATCGGGCCGTAGACCGTCATTTCCTCGACCGTGGCATTGGAGACGCCGATGGCGCGGATCTTGCCATCGTCCTTGAGCTTCAGCAGGGCGGCCATGGTGTCTTCGATGGGCGTGGCCTTGTCCTGCCAATGGGTTTGCAGGAGGTCGACGTGGTCGGTCCCCAGCCGCGCGAGGCTGCGCTCGACTTCCTCGCGGAGGGAGTGGGGGCGGAGGTTGCGGAAGATTTTTTTCGTGGCGGGCCGCATGGTGACGCCGTTCTCATCGGCATGGGTGAAGAAGGTCCCTTCTTCGCGGTCCCAGATCAGGCCGCACTTGGTGGCCAGCACGACCTTGTTTCGCCGCCCGGCGATGGCCCGGCCGACAAGCTCTTCGGAATGGCCGTAGCCGTAGGCGGGGGCGGTGTCGATCAGGGTGATGCCCTGGTCGATGGCGGCGTGGATGGCGGCCACCGCTTTCTTGTCGTCCTTGCCGCCCCACATCCAGCCGCCGATGGCCCAGGCCCCGAAGGCGACGGCGGAAACCTCGATCCCCGAATGGCCCAATTCCCTATAGATCATGGCTGTTCTCCTGAAGTTTGCACGGCCGGGTGGCACTGGCTTTGCCAGTGCCGTGGGCTGCCTGGCGCTCGATCATGCCGTGGATGAAATCCGGAAAACACTGGCGGAGCCAGTGACACCCAACCGCGGACCCTTCAGGATAGCGGGAAACGGGCCCCGCGCACAGCGGCCCTGGGCAAGCGGCCGGCTATTTCTTTTCCAGCCACTCGATCTTGGAAATCACCGCGTTGGCGCCGTCTTTCAGGTTCTTGGCGCGAACGACGATCCTTCCTCCGGCGGTCTCTTGCTTCGTCAGCGGCCGCTCGATCCATCGACCCTCTTGGAACTTTTCGATGACGCCCAGCGACTTGCCGGCGACGAAGACCTCCTGCTTGCGGCCGCCCAGGCAATTGTCGGTATCGGCGAGGAACAGCCGCAGCGTGCCTTCGGCGCCGGCGGGGACGGCCAGTTCGATCTCGGTGATGGCATTCAGCTCGCGGCCTGAGGAACGGCAATGATAGTTCGGCAGCGCCCAGCGGTCAAAAGCTTCGCCCGCTGCGGAGGCGATCGAGTAGCCCGGCTCGTGGAAGACCAATTCTCCCTGCGACCGTCCGCAAAACATGGCCAGTTTCAGGCCGCGCTGCCGGGCCGATTCGGCGGTGGGGAGATCCTCCTTGCCCGGCCAGAAGCGGTCTTCCGGCGCCGGCACGCGCTCGGCGGCCGGAGGCATCGGCGGCAAGGGCGCGTGCGGCTCGGTCTGATACCAATACGCGGTGCTGGAAAACTGCACGCGGGTCTGCGGCTTGACGTACTCCTTGTAATACCACGGATCCTCATGCTTGCCGAAACCGATCGTCACGCGCAGCGACTTCTCAAAAGGAATCGGGTCCCGCGTGAAAAAGCGATACGCGCACGCGCCCTTGAAGAACGGATAGCAGCCGGTCAAGGGAAATGAACTCTGCGTCTGGGGAAAACCCCAACTGAAACCGAACGAGTCTTCCAACCCCTGGTATTCGACCGACGCCTCCGGTTCGCCGTCGACGTAGAACTTCTCGTTCTCGTCGACCGGAAAGTCCTTGTTGCCGGGGCTGCGCACCGTGACGTTCCAGCCGATGAATTTCCCCTTGCCATTCGCCTCCAAGGCCACGTACTCCTCCTTGCCGAGAAGCACGGTCTTCATGCGCCACGAGGCGTGGAAATAGCCCGACGATTCGGGCATCTTGTCCATCATGCGATACATGACGTAGCTGTACGCGGGCATCTCGTACCAGAGTTGCTTGCCCGGCGACAACGGGCCGTCGTAGACCACCTCGACGCGGGCCGACTTGCGGAACGGCATCGGGAAGTAGGCGTTCCATCCCTGGCGCTTGTTGACCAGCGCCGTGTTGACTTCGTCCCGCGTGCCCGCCGCATCGCAGAAGAAATCGACCAGCGGACAGTCCACGCTCGGCGAGGTCTCGCCGTCCCAAAAAATCTTCAGCACGAGGTCCCGGTTGAGCTTCATGGCCATCGGCAAGGCGAAATGAATCATCGTGATGGTCGCCGGTCCCTTGATATCGGCGATCACGATCCGCTTCAACGTCTCGAAACGCAGACCCAATCCGCTCTCGGTCCACAACGCGTGTTGCGCGACCGCACGGCCGGAATGGAGCGTCGGCAAATCGGCAAGATCGCCTTGCGCAAAGACCGTCTGCTGCATCAGCACACAGATACCGAGGCCACAGAGAACCATGGATCGACTCATCATGCACCTCCAGGAGCAAGAACAATGGGAACGGTGAAAACGCACGCAGCGACTCTCGGGCAGGAAAACTAGGCGGGGAGAACTATGGCAGGCCACGAGCAGCGGAAGCCGCCGCGCTCGGCGTCTATTATTGCCCGCCGGCACGCAGCGATCAAGCGACCCACCCAGCGAGGGGGCAAGGGCGCATCGGCCGCCGAAAGCGGAAAGCGAACGACGCTCCGGCGGCTAGCCGCGCGGAGCGACCGGAGGACCTTCAGTACGCCACGAAAGCCTCCGTTGCCTTCGGCACCCCGATAGCGAAGCTATCGGGGCCACCCGCGATCGGCGGCATCCGCGCAAAACGGCCCCGGGCCGGCGGCCGGCTACATTTTCCCCATCCAGCGGCGGTCTTCCGGCGCCGGCCCGCGCTCGGCGGCCGGAGGCAGCGGCGGCTGCGTCGCGTGCGGCTCCGTCTGATACCAATACACCGTGCTGGAGAACTGCAACCGGCTCTCCGGCTTGCTGAAGTCCTTGAAATAGAAGGGCTGCTCGTGCTTGCCGAAGCCGATGGTCACGCGCAGCGACTTCTGGAAGGGAATCGCATCGCCCGTGAAGAAGCGATAGCCGCAGGCCCCTTTGAAGAACGGATAGAAGCCGGTCCAGGGCAAAGAACTCCGGCTTTCGGGAAACCCCCAACTGAAGCCGAACGAGTCTTCCAACCCCTGGAACTCGACGGACGGCTCCTGTTGGCCGTCGACGAAGAACTTCTCGTTTTCATCGACCGGATAACTGTCGTTGCCGGGACTTCGCACCGTGACGTTCCAGCCGATAAATTTCCCCTTGCCCTTGGCCTCCAAGGCGACGTATTCCTTCTTCCCCAGCAGCACGACCTCCTGACGCCAGTAGGCGTGGAAATAGCCGGCCGTCTCCGGCACGCGATCCAAGGTGCGATACATAACGTAGCTGTAGGCGGGCATTTCGTGCCAAAGCTGGGGGCCCGGCGCCAGCCGTCCATCGTAGACCAGCTCGACGCGAGCCGACTTGCGAAACGGCATGGGGAAGTAGGCGTTCCAGCCCCGCCGCTTATTGACCAGCACCGAGTTGATTTCGTCCCGCACGCCCGCCGCATCGCAGAAAAAGTCGACGAAAGGGCAGTCCACGCTCGGCGAAGCCTCGCCGTCCCAGTAGATCCGCAACAGCAGGTCGCGGTTGAGCTTCATGGCCTCCGGCATGGCGAAATGGATCATCGTGATCTTGGCCGGCCCGGCAAGGTCGGCCACCACGACGCGCCTGGTCGTACTGAAGCGCAGGCTCGCCTCATTCTCGATCCACAAGGCGTTCTTCGTGCCCGCCTGTCCGGACCAGAGCGTCGGCAAGCTCTCAAGACCGCTCTGCGCGAACGCCATCGGTTGCAACGCCAACCACACGCCCAGACTCCAGAGAACGAACGATCGACTCATCGCACACCTCCGATAGCAAGAACAACGGGAATGGCGAAACTCGCGCGGCAACCGCTCACCGCACAACAGCAGCCCGAAGCGCAAGCGAGGGACGAACAACGGCAGATCGTAGCAATGCCGGTCCCTCGCTTGCACGTCGGGCTAGTGTAAACGCGGGCCGTCAACGGTTGCACCCGCGCAGCTACGGGCTTCAGGCGGGAAACGTGCTGGACCGCCCGATTATTGCCGGCCGGCACGCGGCAGTCAAGCGTGCCACCCAGCAAGGGGGCACACGCCCGTTGACCGCCGCCCGTGGAAAGCGAACAATAGACCGTCCAGGCGTAATCCAGGGTGTCCCACCAAGGAAACTTCCATGTTGAACTTCACCTATTACAACCCCACGCGGATCGTCTTCGGCAAGGGGAGCATCGCGGAACTGGGAAAGCTGGTCCCCCAAGAGATCAAGGTCCTCATGCTCTTCGGCGGCGGCTCCATCAAGCGGAACGGCGTCTACGACCAGGTCCGCGGCGCGCTCCGCCGCCATGCCGTCGTCGAGTTGGGCGGCATCGAGCCCAATCCGCACTACGAAACCTGCCTGAAGGCGGTGGCGACCGTGCGGGCCGAAAAAGTCGATTTTCTGCTGGCGGTCGGCGGCGGATCGGTGATCGACGCCGCCAAGTTCGTCGCCGCCGCCGTCGAGTATCCCAGCCCGGAGCCCTGGGATTTGATCCACAATTGGCCGCTTATTCGCAGCGCCTTGCCGTTGGGCACGGTGCTGACCCTGCCCGGCACGGGCTCGGAAATGAACGGCGGGGCCGTGATCTCCCGCCCGGCGACGGGCGAGAAACTCTACTTCGTCTCCGAACACACCTACCCGCGGTTCTCCATCCTCGATCCCGAGACGACCTACTCGCTGCCGCAGCGGCAGTTTGCCAACGGCGCCATCGACGCCTTCGTGCAGGTGCTGGAACAGTATCTGACCTACGACGTGGACGCACCGCTGCAAGACTGCTTCGCCGAGGGCATCCTGCTGACGATCCTGGCGGAGGCCCCCAAGGTGCAAGCCGACCCGCGGAACTATGCGGCCCGGGCGAACCTCATGTGGTGCGCGACCAACGGCCTGAACGGGGCGATCGGTTGCGGCGTGCCGCAGGATTGGGCCTCGCACGCCATCGGGCACGAGTTGACCGCGCTGTATGGCGTCGATCACGGCCAGTCGCTGGCCCTGGTGATGCCGCTGGTGATGCGGCACCAGCGACGGCGCAAGCGGGCGAAGCTGCTACAATATGCCCGGCGCGTGTGGGGGCTTGACGGCGGCGACGAGGCGGCCCGCATCGACCAGGCCATCGCCAACACGGAGACCTTCTTCCGCCTGCTGGGGGCCGGCACGCGGCTGGCCGACTGCGGCGTTCCGCCCGAGGCCGCCGCGCTGGTTGCCGCCCGGCTGGGCAAGCGGAACCTGCTCTTTGGCGAGCACCACGACCTCGGCAGCAAGGAGGTTCAGGAAATCATGGAGTTGGGGATGGGGGCGTAAGGATTGGGCACGAGGATTTTATGGTCCATCAGCAGCAGTTCACCTTTTCCACCCGCGGCCACGGCGCCATGCGCGACATCACTGCCGAGGTGGCCCAAGCGGTCGGCCAATCGGGGATCAAGACGGGCGTAGCGCAGGTGTTTTCCGTCGGCAGCACCGCCGCCGTGGGGGCCATCGAGTTCGAGCCGGGACTCCAGCGCGACCTGCCGGAACTGCTCGACCGGCTGATTCCGCCCAGCCGCCAATACGGCCACGAGCAGACTTGGCACGACGGCAACGGCCACAGCCATCTGCAAGCCACGCTGCTGGGCCCCTCGCTGAGCGTTCCCGTGGCCGACGGCCAGTTGGTCCTGGGCACCTGGCAGCAAGTCTTTCACTTGGAGTGCGACGTCCGCCCTCGGCAGCGGACTGTGGTGGTCACGGTCATCGGCCAGTAGCCATGATTCCTTTTCCCGCTGCGGCGTGATACACTGAAAGGGTTGGGATTGGGAATCGTAGGGTGGGTCGGAGCAGCGAGGCCCACCATTACTTCTGCGACTTGTGGTGGGGCTCGCTGCGCCGACCCACCCTACAGCTTAGAACTTAGTGCTTAGCATGGTAGTCCCGCCAGAATCCTTTCCCCCCTGTCAAGGAGCACTCCGATGTCATTGAAGCACTGGCTCGCCGCATTGACGCTTTGGCCCGCCATGACCGTGGCCGCGCTGGCGGCGCCGTCGCTGAAGGCGTTGCTGGTCGATGGGCAAGCCAACCCGGCCCACAACTGGAAAGAGACCTCGCCGATCGTGAAGAAGGCGCTGGAAGAAACCGGCCTGTTCACCGTGGACGTGGCCACCGTCCTGCCCGGACAGGCGAAGGCGTTCAAACCGAAATTCAGCGATTATCAGGTCGTGGTGCTCAACTACGAGGGGGAGGAGTGGCCGGCCGAGACGAAAAAGGCCTTCGAGGATTACGTCGCCGGCGGCGGCGGACTGGTCGTCTTCCATGCCGCCGACAACGCCTTTGCCCATTGGAAGGCGTACAACGGAGATGATCGGCGTCGGCGGCTGGGAACACCGCAATGAAAAGGACGGGCCGTTCCTCTATTGGCAGGACGGCAAGATCGTCCGTGACATGTCGCCCGGAGCGGGCGGCCAGCACGGCGCCCAACACGCCTACCAACTGGTCGTTCGCGCGCCCGATCATCCGGTTACCAAGGGCCTGCCGGAGAAATTCCGCCACGCCCCCGACGAACTGTATGCCCAGCTCCGCGGTCCGGCCAAGCACCTCACCGTGTTGGCCACGGCGTTTTCCGACAAATCGACTTCCGCGGCACCGGCCGCAATGAGCCGATCCTCATGGTCATCGACTATGGCAAAGGCCGCGTGTTCCATTCGACCATGGGCCACGCGGCCGCGCAGTGCAAGAGCGTGGCCTTCATCGTCACGTTGCAGCGCGGGGCGGAGTGGGCAGCCACCGGCAAGGTGACGCAGGCGGTGCCCGCCGACTTCCCCGGCCCCGACAAGCCGGTTGTGCGGCCGTAGCCGCGGCGCTACCGGGATTATTCACGGGTGCCACGGCTGTGTCAGCCGTGCTGATGTTGGGCAAACCTCGCCAATTGCGGCACGGCTGAGACGGGCACCACGCTTTGCGTGGTCATGGCACGAATTCCTATCGCCGTGCGTCGAGCCACGCGGGTGGCCCCGATAGCTTCGCTATCGGGGTGCCGCAGGCACAAGAGGCTATCGTGGCGTCTGGGAACTCCTCTTGCGGCTCCGCCGCCCCGATAGCAAAGTTATCGGGGCCACCCGTGGCCGTAGCAGGGGCGCTACCGGCGTGCGTCGAGCCAGGTTAGCACGTCGGCCAGCACCTCGGCGCGTTCCGGCTCGTGGACCAGATCGTGATATAGCCCGGCGTAGAGCCGCAGAGTCTTATCGGTCGAGCCGGCGCGGCGGTGGAGTTGCCGGCTGCCCTCGACGTCGCAGACGCAATCGCCCGTGCCGTGCAAGATCAAGAGCGGCCAGTGTAACGCCTCCATGCTGCGGCCGACCGAACGCATGGCGGCCAGGATTTCCGCCCCCATCCGCACGGGAAAGCGATCGTGGAAAACCAGCGGATCGCGGCGAAAATCTTCCACCACGGCCGGGTCGCGCGAGATGCGCCGCCCACCCAGCCGCACCACCGGCAGCCGCGGCGCCAGCAGGCTTGCAATCCAGGCCAGATGGCGCAGGAGCGGGAACAGGCCGCGGCCGACCCGCAAGGCCGGACCGCTGAGGATCAGGCCGCGGAGGTCCGCCTGCCGCGCCGGGCGCGAGATGGCCCACCGGGCGACAATCAGGCCGCCCATGCTGTGGCCCAGCAGGAACAGCGGCTTGTCCGGCTCGGCGGCGGCGACCCGATCGAGGAACAGATCGAGGTCTTCGAGGTACTGGTCGAAGCGGCGGACGAAGCACCGCGGCCCCTCCGAGCGGCCATGCCCGCGGAGGTCCATGGCATAGACGGCGTAGCCCTGCCGGTTCAGGTCTTCCGCCAGTGGGGCGTAGCGGCCGCTGTGTTCGACGAAGCCGTGGACCAGGACCACCACCGCGCCGGCGGGCGGTTCCGGCAGCCAGCGTTGCCCGTAGACGCTGAGGCCGTCAGGGGTGGTGAAGCGTTCTTCGTGGTACGACATCGAGCCTCCGGGCGGCGACTTCAACGGGCAAACTGCGGATGGTGCTTTGATATCCAGTTCTCGACAAGCTCCCTGAACTTGTCCGCCTGCTCCAAGAGTTCCTGGAGTTCCGTCGCCGTGACAACAGTTGCGCAGTTGTAATCCACGGTATTGCGTTTCCGGCGGCAGGTGTCAAAGTAGTCGGCAAGTTTGGCAACCGGCTTACCCAAGGCCAGCCTGAGAGCCAAGAACGTATTTTGGTGGTGGCCCTGCTTGGCACTTACGCGGTATCCGGCACAAGCAACGGCCATGGTCGCAAGCTGAAGCACGGCGTTATAGGCCGTGGCAAACCGCCGGTCCTCGGAGAGAATCAGGACGGCGGCGTCCTTGAGGTCGCGATCCACGACAGCCCGCAGACCGTCAAGCTCCTGCTTACTGGTCTGGTGCGTTTGCGCACGCTTAGTTGCGAGCAGTTCCTGCCAGCTCATTTTCGCTTCCCAGGACGAAGAGTTTTTCACCGCGCAGAACGGTCTTGAGGAAATGGTGTCCTTGCTTGCGTTTCTTCGCAAACTCCTCGGGAGAAAAAAGCGTGGGATTCACCTCGCGGCCAAGCCTTCTTTCCGCCTCTTGGAGTGCAGGCGAAAGATCGGCAAGCCTGGCGCGGCCCACGACCATCAAATCCACGTCGCTGGTCGATAGCTCTTCGGACCGTGCAAGCGAGCCGTACACGAAGGCGACGCTGATGGAATCGCGGAACGGCGCCAGCAGGCCTCGCAAGACATCGACGAGCCCCGCCGTTTTCGTCATGATGCCTTGGAGTTCACGAAAAATGGGGCAGTCCGGATCGGGCTTGAAGTAGACTTGCTTTCCCTCTTGCCGCCGCAGCAGGATGCCGACCCGAACCAGCGATTCCATCTCCCTCTGGAGGCTGGATGGTGGTGCACCGATGTGCCGCGCAAGGTCCGCCAGGAACCACCACTTGTCCGGGTGCATCAATGCCGCCGCCAGGATCGCCCGGCGCGTCTTGGGCAACAGTACGGCAATCAGGGGTGCGTTACGCATATAGCGTATATATATACGCAGATTGCGTATTTGTCAAGGCCGGCTCGTGGCTCCGGCTCGCCTGCCGCCTGGGAGACGATACAATAGAGGAATCATGACGTTGCCTGTGCGAATTCCGCCTATCGTCGAACGCTGGGATTGCCAGGGCTGCGGCCGCTGCTGCCGGGCGGTGATCGTCGAGCTCAGCCAGTCCGACGTGGCCCGGCTGCTGAGCCAGCGCTGGGACCAGCACCCCGATTACCGGGGCGTGCGGATCATGGTCCGCCAGGGCCTGGGGAAGAAGCGGCGGCGCCGGCTGGCCCTGACGGCTCAGAACCAGTGCGTGTTCTTGACCGCCCAGGGGCGGTGCCGCATCCACGAACTGTACGGCGAGCCGGCCAAGCCGCTGCTCTGCCGGACGTTTCCCTACCAGTTGGCGCCGCTGGACGGCTTCGCCTTCGTGACCCTGCGACGGAATTGCTTGGCGGCGGCCGCCGAGCAGGGCCGCACGCTGGCCGAACAACTGCCGGCGATCCGCGACCTGGCCGCCCAAGGGCAGCCCGGGCCGCAGCCGGCCGGCCCGCCGCCGCTGGCGGCCGGCTACCGCGCGGCCTGGCCGGATTTCCTCCGCGTGGCCGAGGCCCTGGAGCGGCTCGTCTTGGATCAGCGATTTCCCCTGGTCCGCCGGCTGGCCCACGGCCTGAAACTCTGCGACCTGTTGGAGCAGCTGCCGGCTGCAGAACTTCTCCGCTGCCCGGCTGGATCAACTGTTGGCAATGCTGGAAACCTCGGCCCTCGAAGATGTCGAAGCACTCTTCCGCGAGCGTCAGGCCCCGGGCCGGGCCGCCGCGCTGTTGTTCCGCCAAACCGCCCTGGAATATCTCCGCCTCCATCCGGACTTCATCATTCAGCAGTCGTGGCGGGAGCGTTGGCGGCTGATGGTGCTGGCGGCGGCCTTCGCCCGCGGCCGCGGACGGTTGCCCCACATCCACGCCTGTTTCCCCCCCAACACCTTCGAAGGGCTGGAGGAGCCGTTGGGCCATCTGCCCGGCGCGGTGCTGCGCGGGCTGGATGCCTATTTTGAAGCCGCCGCCGCCTCGAAACGCTATGCGGTGCTGAGCCGCCGCGGTTGGCCGCTGCTGGAGAGCTTCCGGGCGATGGCCCTCTCCCATGCCGTCGCGCTGTGGCTGTTGCGGCTGAGTTGCGGCCCGCGGACGCCGCAGGCGGAGGACGTGTGCAAAGTGGTGGGGGCCCTGGACCGCGGTGAGACCTATGCCCCGCTGGCCGGCCGCCGTCATCGGGCCCGCGTCGGCTCCTTGAAGCGCCTGGGCGATTTACCCCGGTTGATCGCCTGGTATGCGCGATAATCGCGGCGGCCGCTTGCGCCGCCGCTACGCGGAACTGCACGCTGGCGGTTTCGCCCGCTCCACCGCAGGGGCAGGAGGGCTGCACGGCCAACACGCGAAGTCGTTCCCGGCCGACAGCTTAACCCACTGCGATTTCACGCCTTAGGGCCAAGCCGGAACGGCGTCGAAACTCGCCGCACTGCCACGCCAACCCAACGACTCCCCATCGAATTTGGGAATTCAGGGATTTCTAATACTTTAATCACTGTTGCCTAACCTCGACCGGATATGCTTATGCGGTTTAGTGGGAGAGGATTCGCCATGAACAGAAATCAGCCCACCACTGCGAAACCTAAATGCGCCCGGTCTCGGGTCCGCTTGTGGATCTTTCTGTCGCTGTTGTTGTTATTGTCGCCGTACGCGGTGGTGAACGTGTGCGCGTTGGGCAAATTCGTGCAGGCCCGCTACGCCGCGTCGAGAATCGAGAACCTGGGCGGGCAAGTGACCTTTGCGCCCACTTTTGAATGTGAGGCGACCGGAGGGCTCGGTCCGCTGAAGTCCTTGATTGCGGACAGTTCGGCGTCAGTCAATTTATCCGGCGCCAAGATCACCGATGCCGATCTAAGCCTCCTCGACCGGTTCAATAAGGTCTACGGCTTGTATCTAGACAACACCGCGATCACGGATGCCGGGCTGGAAGTCCTGAAAACACGGCCGGAATTGCGATCTTTGTCGCTCCGGAGCACGGACACCAGTGATGCCGGGCTCAAAGAACTTCGAGGACTGGTCAGTCTACAAAAATTGAACCTCGGCGGCACGAAGGTCACGGATGCCGGGCTCAAGGAACTTGAGGGACTGGTCAGTCTGCACGAATTGAAGCTCGGCGACACGAAGGTCACCAGTGCCGGAATTAAACACCTCGAGAAGATACCCAACCTGTTTATGATCGACCTGGAAGGCACCCCGGTCGGCACGGCCCAGCGGAAGCATATCGAGACGCTGTGTGCGAGCCGCAACGGTCCCGACGACGATTGAGGGGAGTCTGTCGCGGGAGGAGGGCTGGCGCCACCTTCAAGGAAGATTTCCCGTAACCGTTCACGGGCCCAGTGGCGACACTAGCCCGAAGCGCAAGCGAGGGTGTGCCATGCCACGGTTTACCGTCGTTTCCCCCTCGCTTGCGCGTCGGGCTAGTGTTGAACCGTGAACGGTTACGATTTTCCGAAGCGCGTGAAATCGGCCTGTGAAAGATGAGGCCGCTGACAGTCAGTTTGGAGAAAACCCGATGGCAGTGACCAGGTCGAATCACGCTTCTTCTTCCGCTCGGCGGTTCTCGGTCGCGGGGCTCTTAGGCTTGGCCGCGGTGGTGCTGCTGCTGTCTTCGCCGCCGGCCCGGGCCGACATCACCTGGAACGTCGCCTCCGGCGACTGGTCCAGCGCGGACGACTGGAGCGGCGGGGTCCTGCCGACTTCCAACGACAATGCCGACTTCTTTAACGGCGGAACGGCGACTATCACCACAACCGAAGACGCATGCAACAACCTTTCGCTGGGCGGCGGCGGAACTATTCAAATGACCGACGGCGCCCTCACCGTGAACGCCTTCGCCTATGTCGGCTACTCCGGCGCGGGGACCTTCATTCAGTCGGGTGGGACCAATAGCGCCAGCAGCCCGCTCTACGTCGGCTACAACTCGGCGGGAACGTATACCCTTACCGGCACCGGCACGCTAAACGCCAGCGAAATTTGCGTGGGCTTTTACAATACCGGACGATTTCAATGGTCCAGCAGCACGTCGACATTGAGCACCCCGACCCTGGCGTTGGGACAATGGAGCACGTTGGCCATGGGGTTCGATTTCGACGTGGGCGCCCTGGTCGCCGGCACGCTGTTTAATGGGAGTACCTTCAACGGCGGCTCGGCAATCCTGGAAATCTCCAACGGGGCCACGGCAACCCAGACCGGCGCCACGGCGACGATTGGCACCTTGACCGTCGGGACAACCGCCGGCAGCGGCGCTTACAGCCTGAGCGGTATAGGGCAGTTGTCTGCACAGGATGATGAATTTGTCGGCTACACCGGCACGGGGAACTTCGGGCAGTCGGGCGGCACCAACGCCATCGCCGGCGATCTCTACCTCGGTTACTACCCCAGTGGCAACGGGAGCTACACCCTCAGCGGCACCGGGCAGTTGTCCGCCGGCGACGAGTACGTGGCTTACTCGGGCGCGGGGAGCTTCACGCAGTCGGGCGGCACCAACGCCGCCAGCGGCGATCTCTACCTCGGCGGCAACATCGGCAGCGGGGCCTACAACCTCAGCGGCTCCGGGCAGTTGACCACGCCGTATGAATACGTGGGCTGGTCCAGCCCGGGAAACTTCACCCAGTCCGGCGGCACCAACACGGTCTCCGGCCGGTTCTACCTGGGCTACGGCAGCAGCGGAACCTACAACCTCAACGGCGGAAGGATGATCGTCTCGTGGATGAATGCGGGTTCCGGGGCCGCCGCCTTCAACTTCAGCGGCGGGACCTTGCAGGCCGGCGCATCGTTTTCCACGGGTCTGCCCATCACGCTGAATACCAGCGGCGGCATCGCCACCATAGACACGGCCGGCTATTTGGTCACCCTCGGCGGTGTGCTTTCCGGCCCCGGCAGCCTCGACAAGATCGGCAGCGGCACGCTGGTGCTCTCCGGCACCAACACCTACACCGGCGGCACCATGCTGAGCGACGGGACGCTTTCGATTACGAACTCCTCCGCCGTGGGCAGCGGCGGGCTTTGTATCGGGCCCCAGGGCCTCTTCAATCTCAATGCCCAAAACTATGTCCTCCCCTCGTTGTCCGGCTCGGCAGGCGGCGTGCTCACCGACCTGAGCACGGCAACCACCGGCACGAGCACGCTGACGGTGAACACTCTGCTCTCGGCCTCCTCGAACTACGGCGGGACGATCTGCGACGGCAGCAGCCGCACGCTTTCGTTGATTGTATCCGGCTTGGGGGATCTCACCTTGTCCGGCACCGACACCTATACCGGCGGCACGACGATCACGGGCGGCACGCTCGATTTCACGACCCCCGAGTCCATGCCCAGCACGGGTCTCCTGGACATCGAGCGCGGCGGCGAGGTGGTGCTGGGGGTCTTGCTGGGGGCTGGGGCGCCGTCCGTTGCGGAGAGTGGACCCGCCGTGGCGGCTCTTGCCGCTGACACTGACTGCACCGACGCCGCCCCCATCACGGGCGCCACCAGCAGCAACGGCGGCAACAGGGTACTCGAAACATTGCTGGCGCGGATCCGGGCCCAGCGGGCTGCCGAGTCGGCCGCTGGCAGTGCCGCCGGATCGGCGGGCAGTGTGGCTGCCGCCACCAGTCCGGCGATTACGCCCGAACCATCCACCCTGGTCCTGCTGGGTGTCGCCGCCAGCGGGCTGCTCGGCTACGCGTGGCGGCGGAAGCGGACGTAGTGCCGCGCCGGAACAGGCAGATCCAGGGGGACAGTCCCATTTTCGTCGAACGAAAATTGGGACAGTCCCCAACTCGTTCCTTGACGCGGCTTTACCTGTCAAACCATCGCGCCCAAAGGGCCAGAAACGCCGGCACGAGGATGGTGCGGATGACGAAGGTGTCCAAGAGGACGCCGAAGGCCAGGGAAAAACCCAGTTCGTGCATGCCGCGGAGCGTGCCGGTCATCATCGAGGCGAAGGTGCCGGCCATGATGACGCCGCAACTGGTGATGATCCCGCCCGTGCGAACCACTGCCACCCGCAGACCCTCCACGGCGCCGCGGCGGCGCTGTTCCTCGACCACCCGGGTGGCCAGATAGATGTTGTAGTCCTCGCCCACCGCCACGAGGATCACGAAGAGGAACAGCGGCAGCTTCCAGTCCAGGCCGACAAACGCCGGCCCGTCGAGCCAGGAGAAGACCAGCTTCGTCACGCCCATGCTGACGGCGAAGCCCAGCAGCACGGTGAGGACGAGGTAGAGCGAGACCAGCGGGCGGCGCAGGACCACGACCAGCACGGCCAGGACCGCAATCAACGTCAGCAGGCCGATGCGGCGGCAGTCGCTCTGGTTGACCGCCTCCAAGTCGCGGATTCCGGCCGTCGTGCCCACCAGGTCGAAGACGGTGCCGTGCCACGGCGAGGCCGCGTCGGCGGCCAGGGCCTGGAGCCGTTGGTTAATGACGCCCAACAACCGCACGTTTTCGCGGGAAAACGGATCGTAGCGGGTGAGCAAGTCCAAGCGCGTGACCTTGCCGGCATAACCGGGGGCATGGGAAAGAAACTCCGCCACCGCGCGGGGATTCCGCACGGTGACCATCTTCCGCCAGCCGGACCCGGAAAAGGGGGAGGAGTTGCGGGGCGACTCGCCCAACGGATTGGTCAGGCTCCGCACGGCGAGGATCGGCCGCTGCTGCTGGGCACCCTGCGAATCGACATAGGTCAGGTCGCTGAGCGCAGCGGTCAGGCGGGAAATTTCGTTGCGGCCCGGGTTGGTCTCGAACCACGGCTCGCTGCGCTGGACCAGCACCGTGATCGGTCCGGTCTCGCCGGGCGGATAGTAGAGGCGGAAGAGGTTGGTCCCCTGCACGCTGGGACGCTGCGGACTCAACTCCGCCACCAGGTCGTAGGTGATCGGCGTCGAAAACGCCTCGCAGGCCGGCCACGCCAGCACCAACAGGCAGCCAACGAAGATCAGTCCCGGCCGGGTCACCACGGCGCGGCCGATCGCCTGCCACAATCGCCCCTGGATGGTGACGGCATGGCGCTCGTCGGGGTCGTGAACGGCGCCGATGCCGAAGGGCCAGAAGACGATCCGTCCGCCCAGTCGCAGCAGGGCGGGGGCCAGCGTCAGGCAGGCCAGCAGGGCCACGGCCAGCGACAGGGCGATGGTCGGGCCGCCGTAGCGGAACTTGCCGAAGTCGGCGAAGATCATCGTCCCCAGGCCGAGAATGGTCGTCATGGCGCTGGCCGTCACGGCGCCGCCGACGCCGGCCAGCGCCGCTCGCAGCGCCCGCGGCGGCGGCAGCCCGCGCTGCATCTCCTCGCGATACCGCGAGATGAGGAACAGGCAATAGTCGGTCGCGGCGCCGTAGAGCACCACGACGATGAAGATCTTCGTGGTGTGAAAGACCTTGAAGTCGAACCAATCGACGTTCTGGCCCAGCCGCGCCAGCAGGGCGATCAGGCCGGTCGACAGCTCCAGGGAGGCGAAGATCGCCACGAGCGGCACGATCACCAATCCCGGCGCGCGGTAGACCACCAACAGGATCAGCACGACCAGCGCCACCGTGGTCCATTCCGTGTTGCGGATGCTCTCTTCGGCCGAGGAGAGCATGTCGGCGCCGACGGCCGCCGAGCCCGTGATGCCCAGTTTCAGCCCCTTGGGAAAATCCGCACCGCGGCGGATTTCCTCGAGCCGCCGCTCGACGTGATCCAAGAGGCCCATGTTCTCCACCGCCATGAACTCGGTCCGCAATTCCAGCAGCACGAGCGTGGCTTGGCCATGGCGGCCGGGGCGGCTGGTGAGTTTCTCGCCCACCACCGGATCGTCGGCGCTGTGAACGGCCGCAATCAGCCCTTTCGACCCGGGCGCGGGGCGAACTCCCCGGCCAGCCGGTCGGCCACCGCATAATCGGCCTCGCCCAGCGGGCCGTCGGACCGGGCCACGATCAGCACCACGTCGCTCTTGTCTTCCTGGTCCGGAAACGCCCGGCGGAGAAGCGCTTCCCCCCGCACGCTGGTCATCCGCGGCGGCAGGAAAGCCAAGTCGCCGTCCTGCGCCACCTCATCCCAGCTCGGGGCCTTCAGGGACACGACCAGGGGGATGGCCACCCATGCCAGCAAGACCAACAACCAGTGCCGGGCGACAAAATCGGCCAACCGCGCGAACATTCGGAGCTTGCATCCTACGGGGCGTCGTGCTCACCACAGGTCCACTCTGTCGATCCTAACAGATTGAGGCCCGCTGCCAAGGGATCGCCCCGGCACGTGCGCCAGTAAATTCTCCGCAAGATACCGAGTTTATCAGCGAGCCGGCGGCGTTGGCCCTCGGATGACGTTCGCAACGAGCCGAGGGCGTCAGCCCTCGGATAACGTGGCGCTCCTGAGGCCGCGACAGGGCGCCACCCAGCGCGGCCTTACCGCTGCTGGCGAGCGGCCACCAACGCCGCGTTGATCATGGCGTCGTTGCGGCCGTCGGTGGTGGTGGCCACCGCGCCGTCGATGGGCCGCGCGGCTTGGTGGACCACGACCTGCGGCTCCACGCCGACGCGGGCGTAAGGGTGTCCGTCAGGCGAGTAAAACTTGGCCGTGGTCAGCCGCAAGCCGGCTTCCGACGACTCCAACGGGAAGATGCCCTGCACGGAACCCTTGCCGAAGCTGCGGACGCCCACAAGCGTCCCGCGGTGGTGATCGCGAATGGCGCCGGCGAAAATCTCCGCCGCGCTGGCGCTGTCTTGGTCGATCAGCACGACCAGCGGCGTTTGCCAGGCCCCCTGCCCGTGCGCCTCGTAGGTAAAATTCTCCTGGGCGCTGCGGCCGCGCGTGGAGACGACCACGCCGTGCTCGACGAAGAGTTCGACCACCTCGACCGCCGTCGTCAGCAGTCCGCCGGGGTTGCCGCGCAGGTCCATGATCAGGCGCTTCATGCCGTCGCGGTGGAGTTGCCAGAGGGCCGCTTCCAGGTCGCGGCGGGTGGTCTTTTGAAAGCAGGTCAGCCGCAGGTAGCCGACGCCCTCGTCGCGGTCGAGCATCTGCACCTTATCGACGCTGGGGACCTCGACGCGCCGCCGCAGCAGGGTGAGCGACCGCGGCGGCTGGCCGGGGGCCGCCAGGGTGAGGGTCACGGTGGTGCCCTCGCGGCCTTGCAGCATGTTGGCCGCCCGGTCGGTGGGCATCGCCGCGACGGAGCGGCCGTCGACGGCGACGATGCGATCGGCGGCGTGGATGCCGGCCTGTTCGGCGGGGCTGCCGCTGATGACGCGCAGCACCACCAATTCGCCCCCCTGGGTCTTCAACTCGACCCCCAGGCCGACGAAATTGCCCTCGATTTGCGAATAAACCTCGCCGAGTTGGTCCGGGGTGAGGTAGGTCGAGTACGGATCCAGGCCGTCGGCCGTCCCACAGAGGCATTCGAGGATCGTGGCGGTCGACCGCATCTCCAGGCGTTGCTGGGCCAGGGTGGCCAGGGCCGCCACGGCATCGCAGACGTCTTGGCGGGTCGAGACGGTCCGGGCGGAGAGCGTCTTCCGCGCGTCCAGGCGGAATTGCTCGATGGCCGGCCAGTCGCGCGCCGGAATGTTCTGTTGGCGGAAGACCGACTCGCCCAGCGCGACGTCGAAATCGTTGCTGCTGCGAGTGAGCAGATCCCGCCAGTTCGGCTCCTCCACGTAGTGGGTTTGGATCTTCAACAGCACGGCGGCGTATAAATCCAACGCCTTCTCCGCCGACAACTGGCCGAGCGACTGGCAGAAACTGCGGTCGGCGTAGCGGCGGCCGAGATCATAATGCAGCCGGGCAGACTCGAAACGCCGCTCCAGGCTCCCCTCCGCCGGGTAAAGCCGCAATCCATCCTCGTAGTGCGTCAGGGCTTCGCCCCAACGCCGCTGCAACTCCAATTGCTGGCCTTGCTGCAACAGGTCCTCGATCTGCAAGCTGCGGCTGCTGAAGCCGAGCGTCGTTGCCTGTTGAGCCAGTGCGGCCGAGGAGACCAGAAGAGCCAGCGCTGCAAGACACGTCGCGCCGACGGCGTGAAGAACCCTTCGTCGCATGATATCATCCGTGGTGGCGGGGGGCGTAGCGGGGAAGTTCCATCAATGAGGCCGCCAGCGCGGTTCCGACACTGGGGCCAATGGGAGTATAGGCCACGTTTTGGCGTTGTCAAAAACGCCGCCGCGGATTTCGCCCGAGCCGTCGATATATCCTGCACGTCCGCACCAGGGGGGCTCGCTTCGCAACGAAGAATGCGGGAGTAGGGACCGGGGGCCGGGGGACAGGGACCAGGGGCGGGCCGCTGGCGGTTTCGCGCGCCGTGCCCCTGGTCTCATAAGCCGATCTCATAGGGAATTTTCATAAACTGATACCCCTCCTACTTACCCCTATTTCCCGCCCCGACGAGACCCTGATGCCCGTATTTTACTCACTGGTAGCCTAGGAATTGAGCACGACAAAAACGTCATGCCGAATCGTCAAGGAACAAGAAAGGCATTTCAAGACGTGATGAGAAAAGACTTTGTGACTGAATTTCGCATACGCTGCCAGCGGTGATGGCACTGGGTTTGCAAACAGCGGCCCGCAACTGTTCCGTCCGCACCCCCGACCGTGCCAAGAAGTACCGGCGATGGGTCGTGCGCGGCGGCTTACCCCCCAACCGACATGGTTCTAATTGGAAAGGACAGACCTGTGACCCCCAAAGAGGTATTGGCGTTATGCCGGGAAAAGAATGTCAAGGCCGTCGATTTGCGGTTTATGGACTTCCCCGGACTCTGGCAGCACTTCACCATTCCGGTCGACAAGCTGGAAGAGGACGTGTTCGAGGACGGGCTGGGATTTGACGGCTCCAGCATCCGCGGCTGGCAGGCGATCAACGAGAGCGACATGCTGGTGGTCCCGCAGCCGGAGACGGCCTCAATCGATCCCTTCTGCACGATCCCCACGCTCTCGATGATTTGCAACATTCAGGACCCCATCACCCGCGAGGATTACAGCCGCGATCCCCGCAACGTCGCCCGCAAGGCCGTCAACTACCTGAAGAGCACCGGCATCGGCGACACCTGCTTCATAGGTCCGGAGTTGGAGTTCTTCATTTTCGACGACATTCGCTTCGACCAGACGGCCAACAGCGGCTACTACCACATCGACAGCGTCGAGGGGCAGTGGAACCGCGGCCGCGATGAGAAGCCGAACCTGGGCTATAAGCTCCGCTACAAGGAAGGCTACTTCCCGGTGCCGCCGGCCGACCAGATGATGAACATCCGCAACGAGATGATGCAGACGCTGATCGACTGCGGCATCGAGTTGGAGGCCCAGCACCACGAGGTGGGCACCGCCGGACAGTCGGAAATCGACATGAAGTTCGACAACCTGGTCACCATGGCCGACAAGGTCATGTTGTACAAGTACGTCATCAAGAACGTGGCCACGAAGTACGGCAAGACGGTCACCTGCATGCCGAAGCCGCTCTTCGGCGACAACGGATCGGGCATGCACACCCACATCTCCATTTGGAAGGGCGAGACGCCGCTGTTCGCCGGCAACGGCTATGCGGGCCTGAGCGACATGGCGCTGTACGCCATCGGCGGCCTGCTCGAAGCATGCCCCGGCGATCCTGGCCTTCAGTTGCCCGACGACCAACAGCTACAAGCGCTTGGTGCCCGGCTTCGAGGCCCCGGTGAACCTGGCCTACTCGCAGCGGAACCGCTCGGCGGCCATCCGCATCCCCATGTACAGCCCCAGCCCCAAGGCCAAGCGGTTGGAGTTCCGCTGTCCCGATCCGAGTTGCAACCCCTACTTATCCTTCTCGGCCATCCTCATGGCCGCCATCGACGGCATCCAGAACAAGATCGATCCGGGCGAGCCGCTGGACAAGGACATTTACGACCTGTCGCCGGAGGAACTCAAACTCGTTCCGCAGGCGCCGGGCTCGCTGGAGGCCGCGCTGGCCTCGCTGGAGGCGGACCACGACTTCCTCCTCCGCGGCGACGTCTTCACCCCGGACGTGATCGAGACCTGGGTCAAGTACAAGACGACCAACGAGGTGCAGGCGATGCAGTTGCGTCCGCATCCCTACGAGTTCTGCCTCTATTATGACATTTAAGGGGCCGGGGACCGGGGGCCAGGGGAACGGAAGCGATTAGATAACCCTGGGGACTGTCCCAATTTTCGTTCGACGAAAATGGGACTGTCCCCCTCGGCTGGTCCATCTGCCCCGGACGCCCGCCGCCCGGGGGAAAACGTACTTGGCACGGTCCTGAGCCCGGAGGGGCGCCCGAAGCGGGGCATTCCTCCGGGCCAGGCCATTTCTTGGCCGACGCGCCCTTGACGGATGGGCGGCGGGGTGGCACAGTCGAAGGGTTGGAGACTGCCGCTTTGACCAGGACACGCCAAACCAACAGCAAAGAGGGCAACGAGGCCGGCCATGGCAACCCGCTGGGCACCATCGCGACCAGCGGCGAACTGGCCGAACGGCTGCGGCCTTGGCTGCTGGCAGCGGCCACGGCCCTCTGGGTCGCCCGGCCGCTGTTCCCCAGTGAAGCGGCGGCTACCTACGGCGACGGCCTGCCGGTGGTCATGCTCTGGCTCGTGCTGGCCGCGTGCTGGGCGGCCGGCGCGGTCGCCAGCCGGCGGTTTTCCCTCCGTTTCGGCCCCGTGGATGCCGTCGCGGGGCTGCTGGTCGGCCTGGTCGCGCTGGCGTCCTTGTGGGCGGCCCGACACGCCAGCCCCCGCCCGGCCGTCAACATGCTCTGGGAATGGACCGGCCTGGGACTGGGCTTCTTCCTCACCCGCCAACTGCTGGGTGGTCCCCGGCAGACGCGGGCGATGATCGCCGCGATGATCGGCCTGGCCGCCGCGCTGTCGGGCTATGGCCTCTATCAGCGCGCCGTCGAGATGCCCCGTTCCGAGGCCGAGTACCGGGCCGATCCCGAGCGCGCCATGCGGGCGGCCGGCGTGTGGGCGCCGCCCGGTTCGCCCCGCTGGCAGCACTTCGAGGACCGCGTGAAAAACAGGGAGCCGATCGCCACCTTCGCGCTGACCAACTCGCTGGCCGCGATGTTGACCCCCTGGTTGGTGCTGGCGGCCGGGATCGCGATGAGCTGCCCGTCGCTTCGCAAGGCGGCGCCGTCCGTGGCGTGCGCCCTCGTGATTGCCGCTTGCCTGGTGCTGACGGAGAGTCGCAGCAGTTTCGTTGCCGTGCTGGCCGGCCTGGCGTTGGCGTGGCTGGTCCGGAGCGGAAAACGAATGGGCCTGGGCTGGAAACTGCCCGCCGCAATCGCCCTGGCCGCGGTCATCCTGGTGGCCGGCGCCTGGGCAGTCGGCCTGCCGCCGGGCGTGCTGGCCGCGAGGGCCGCCAAGTCGTTCGGCTATCGACTCCAGTATTGGCAGTCCACGCTGCGAATGATTGCCGACCGTCCGGGGCTCGGTTGCGGGCCCGGCAATTTTCAAGACACTTATACGGCCTACAAGTTGCCCGAGGCCAGCGAAGAAGTGACCGATCCGCACAACTTCTTCCTGGAAGTGTGGGCCACGGCCGGCACGCCGGCGATGCTGGCGCTGGTGGCCATGCTGGCCAGCTTCGCCTGGGCCGTGCGGCGGTTGGCTCTTCTTCAAGAAGGGGACAGTCCCATTTTCGTCCGACCATGCTTTGCATGGTATCCGAAATTGGGACAGTCCCCAGGCTATTGGAACGACGGCGGCGCGGCGGACGCCGCGGTGCCGGTGTTTGCCGGCCTGCTGGCAGGGATCGTGTTGGCCGTGCCGTTGGGCCAGATCGGCGCCGCGCCGCCGAGCCTCGCCGCCACGCTGCTGGGGCTGCCGCTGGCCGCCGGCTGCCTGATGGTGTTGGTCCCCTGGGTCCAAGACGGCCGGCTGCCCCCGCTGTTGCCGGCCATCGGCGTGGCGGTGATGCTCGTCAATTTGCTGGCGGCCGGCGGGATTGGACAGCCAGGCGTCGCCGGCTCCTTCTGGCTGCTGCTGGCATTGGCGTTGGCGGGCCAAGGGCTGCGCGTGCTGCCGCGGCCGGCCGCGGCGGTCATGTTGCTCTGTGCCATCGCCTTGACGGCCGCGTGTTTCCTCAGCGGCTATCGCCCGGTGCTGCAAAGCCAGGCCCGCTTGCGGGCGGCCGACCTGGCGCTTTTTGAAGGCCGGCAAACCGACGCCCAACAGGATTTCGATGCCGCCGCCCAGGCCGACCCGCTGGCGGCGGAGCCGTGGCGGCAGTTGGCGGGCCTGAGCTTTCAGCAATTGCAGGACCAGCCCAGCACGGAGAACTTTCGCCGCTTTGCCACCTGCATGGCGCGGGCCCTGGCGCGGGCCCCACGGGCCGCCCCCCTTTGGCTGGTCGCCGGCGATCGATATTTTGCCGCCTTCGCCCGCAGCGGCCTCGCCGACGACCGCAGCCAGGCGCTGGATGCCTATCGTCGGGCGGTCGAACTGTATCCCAACAGCGCCTTGTGCCACGCCAAGCTGGCGGTGGCCTTGCGAAAAACCGGCCCACAGGCCGAATTTCACCGCGAAGCCGCCACGGCGATCCGCTTGGACAACCTGAATCCTCATGAAGAGAACAAGCTGGGAAAAATTGCCCCCGGCCTGTCCGAACAGCTCACCGATGGCTCGTAGCGCGATGTTATCGCCAGGCGTACGTTGGGTGGCACTGGCTCTGCCAGTGCTTCTGCTATTTCATCCGTAGCACGAGGGAACGCGACGGAGCCCAAAACACTGGCAGAGCCAGTGCCACCCGGCCGTCGCGGTGGCATCTCCATAGAAATTGCGGTAAACTGGGGCAATGAGACTCTCGCTGGCAATTGTTCTGGCTGTCCTTGTCGGCATCGCCGTGGGCGTCGGGATGGCCGTGTGGCGGATGCGGCAGGAGCCGTGGAACGGTTCTCCCACGGGATCGAGCCCCGATTCGGCGGTCCCGAAGGCCGCCGCTGCCGGCACTCCGGCTCCGAAGGTCGTGGTGGATCAAGAGGAATTCAACTTTGGCACGATGGCTTTCGGCAGCGAAAGGAGCCACGATTTCACGTTCAGCAATTCCGGCACTGCGCCCTTGGTGCTGACGGCGGGGCCGACCACCTGCCGCTGCACGGTGAGCGAAGTCAAGGACAATAAACTCATGCCCGGCGAGTCCTTCAAGGTCACGGTGCACTGGAGGGGGCGCGAGGTGACGAGCGACTACCGTCAGATGGTGCAGATCATCACCAACGACGCGGCCCGGCCGGTGGTCAAGCTCTCGGTGGTCGGCGAAGTGGCGGTCTTGCTGGCGGCAGAGCCTTCGGAACTGGTATTCAGCCAGCTTTCCCAGGATGAGCCCGCCAGCGGCGAGGTGCGTTTGCTATGCAAAGAGCGCCGGCGACTGGAAATCCTCGACACCAAGTTTTCCGAGCGGGATTGGGCCGAGTTTTTCGAGGTCTCGCTGCGGCCCCTGTCGGCGGCGGAATTGCGGGGCCAAAAGGGCGTCCGCAGCGGCGTGTTGATGAAAATCACCGTCAAACCGGGGTTGCCTCAAGGGGCATTTCGTCAGACAATCGTCTTGAGCACGAATCTGCCCTCCACGCCGTCGATTTCCGTGGACCTGGAAGGGACCGTCGGAGGCGACGTGACGGTCGCCGGCGAGGGATGGGAGGCGAGTCGCGGCATCCTGAGTTTCGGTTTTGTCAGCAGCCGAACCGGGGCGCAGCGGCGGCTGGTTCTGGTCGCGCGCGGCCCGTACGGCAAGAAGGTCAAATTCAAGCCTATTCAGATCGAGCCCAGCCTCATTCGCGTGGAACTGGGTAAGACGATGCCGATTGGCGATGGGACTGCCACTCAAACCCCGCTGCTTATCCAGATTCCCAAGGGGAGCCCGCCCATAAACTGCTTCGGATCGGACCAAGGCAAGTTGGGCCAGGTCGTCCTGGAGACGAATGATCCGCGTATGCCCCAGTTGCGCATCCCAGTCCGCTTCCTCGTGGAGGAATGAACTTGGCCACCATCGTGCGAAACGGGTTTGCCCTTGTTACGGTCGCCGCCGCGATTGGGCTGATGGTCTTGGCTGCCGGCTGTGGGCAGTCGACGCCGCAGGGGGGCGGACAGGAAAAACCACTGCTGGCCGGCAAGCCGGTGGAATTGCCGGCCCCCGAGCCGGAACAGCCGTCGGCCGACACCGGAGCCGGCAAACCCGCCCCGGCGATCCCCGCGCCGCTGCCTCCGTCTGCGACAGACACCCGGCCGCCAGCCTCGCCGATCCGACCGGCAGGTCACCAAGTGGAGGCCTCCCCGTTGCCGCCGCCCGCGCTGCTGTCGGCAGGGTCTTTGGGGGCTGGGTCTTCTGGGGCTGGGCCTGCGGGGGTTGTGCAACTCGGGGTTGGGCCCACGGGGGCCAATCCGCCATCGCTGGCCAACCCGTTGCGTTCGGGAAGCAGCGGGCGGGACGAGGGTGGGGCGGAGGTGCAAGCCGAGTCGCCGCCGGCGCCCCAGCCGGCGGTCCACCGGCAAGCCGGGCCTGCAGTCGACACCGCGAGTGCTTCGTCCACGGACACCGTTTCGGGGCCAGCCGCGGGGACAGCGTCGACCTTGACCTCGGGCACCGTGGCGTCGCCGAGCCTCACCTCCGGCACCGTGGCGTCACCGCAGCAGGGCTCCGAGCTGATCCTCCGCGTGCCCGGCCAACAGGCCAAGTCCGCTGGAGAAGGCAGGCCGGCCAGTGCGGAAAACAGGCCGCCGGCTGCCGTCGGCCGGCTGCGTCCCAGCAATCGCAGCACCGCGCCGTTTGATCCCATCAAGGAGAACGGGCCGATTTTTGAAGGCTGGCCCAAGCCACAAGTGGCGCTGGTGATTACCGGCCGGCAGGAAGGCTACCTGGAGCCGTGCGGTTGTGCCGGCCTGGAGACCATGAAGGGCGGCATGAGCCGTCGCTACACGCTGTTCCAGACGCTCCGCAAGGAGAAGGGTTGGCCGGTGGTCGGCCTGGACGTGGGGGATATTGCCAAGGGGTTTGGTCCCCAGGCGGAACTGAAATTCCAGACGGCGGTCGAGGGGATGCGGATGATGGGCTATGACGCCATTACCCTGGGCTGCACCGATCTGCGGCTGCCGGCCGGACTGCTCACTTCGGTGGTGGCCGCCGAGCCCAGCCCGTTCGTTTCGGCCAACGTCGGCCTCTTCGGCTTCGCCGCCAAGATTGTCGCTCCCTATCGGATTGTGGAGGCGGGCGGCAAGAAGTTCGGCATTACCGGCGTGCTGGGTAAATCATGCCAAAAGCAGATCCACAACACCGAGATCGAAATGTCCGATCCCGAGACCGCCTTGAAGAAGATCTTGCCAGAGATGAAGCAGAAGGCCGACTACCTCATCCTTTTGGCCAACGCTACGCCGGAGGAATTGGCCAAGGCGCTGCCCGAGTTCGACCTGGTGGTCACCTCCGGCGGCCCCGCGGAGCCACCGGCCCAGCCTGCGAAGCTCAACGGCGGCAGGACGCTGTTGGTGGAAGTGGGCGAAAAGGGCGAGAACGCCGTTGTAGTGGGCTTCTTTGCCGACGCGAAGCATCCCATGCGTTGCCAGCGGGTGCCGCTGGATTCACGTTTTGCCGCCTCGCGGGCCATGAAGCAGTTGATGGCCGGCTATCAGGACCAGCTTAAGAACTTCGGCTTCGCCGGCCTGGGCATCCGCCCCGCCACGCATCCGCAACGGGAGACCAACGGCCGCTTCGTAGGCTCGAAGGCCTGCGAGCATTGCCATGAAAACTCCTACAAGACCTGGAAGAAGAGCGCCCATGCCGAGGCCTACGCCACCTTGGCCAAGTTGGACCCGCCGCGAAACTTCGATCCCGAGTGCATCAGTTGCCACGTCGTCGGCTGGCATCCCAGCAAATGTTTCCCCTATCAAAGCGGCTACGAAAGCGACCAGAAGACGCGGCACTTGGAGAACGTCGGCTGCGAGGACTGTCACGGGCCGGGCCAGCGCCACGTGGCGGCCGAACAACCTGGCGCCGACAAGACGCTCCAGAAGAAGTTGCGGCAGGCGATGGTCATCACCAAGGCCGAGGCCGCCGATCCCCGCACCAGCAAGCAGAACTGCTTCTCCTGTCACAACGGCGACAACAGCCCGGCATTCAATTTCGACACCTATTGGCCGCTGATCAAGCACCACGACTAGCGCGCCATTCGGGAGATTCATGCCGGTGAGAAAAGCCCCCCGTTTGCAACGGGGGGCTCGCCGGCAGAAACTTTCTGAAGGTCGCACCGGCCCCCGGGGACTCACTTGCTGATCACGACGATGGCCATGTCGGCGTTCAGGTTCGGGTCGTCGCGGACCTCGACGCCGGCGGCGGTGTCCAGCGCGATCCGCTGATGGATGGTGATTCCCTGCTGGCGACAGAAGTCGCCGAAGTCGTCGATGGTCAGGAAGCGGACGTTGGGCGAGTCGTACCAGTTGAAGCCCAGCAGGGCGCCGGCCCGGGGGGCGCGGCCTTCCTCGTAGAGCTGTTGGCGGAGCTTGCGGTAGCCGAGGTTGGGGAAGCTGACGATGCCCTGGCGGCCCACCCGCACCAGGTCGGCCAGCACCCGCTCCACGTCCAGCACCGCTTGCAGGGTCTGCGAGAGGACGACGAAATCGAACTGCTTGTCGGCGAAGGCGGCCAGCCCGTGGTTCAAGTCGGCCTGGACAACGTCCAGGCCGCGGCGGATGCAAGCCAGGATGGCCTGCTGGTCGAGCTCGATGCCCATGATGCGGCGATGGCCGCGCTGCCGCAAGCGTGCCAGTAGGGCGCCGCTGCCGCAGCCGAGATCGAGGACGCTGGAAGCGGCGGGGATCAGCTCCAGGATGGAATCGTAATCCAAGCGGCGGCGATGAAAGATGCTGGTGGGATTGCGGCTGCACGGCTCGTCGTCCAACGGGACCTGGTCTTCCACGGCGGCGGCGGATTGGCCGTCGAGTTGGGCCAGAAAGGCGCGGATCATCTCGCCGTAGGAAGCGAGGTTGTCCGGCAGCAGGAAGGCGTCGTGGCCGCAATCGCTCTCGACGTTGCAATAGCTGACCGGCTTGCCGGCGGCGATCAGGGCATCGACCATTTCCTGCGACTGGAACGCCGGGAAGAGCCAGTCGGAGGTGAAGCTCAGCAGCAGCCAGCGGCATTGCGAGCGCGCCAGCGCGGCGGCCAGTTTCTGCGGCGTTTCGCCGAGCTCGAAAATGTCCAGCGCCATCGTCAGCGTCAGGTAGCTGTTGGCGTCGAAACGCTCGACGAACTTGTCGCCCTGGTAGGCCAGGTACGAGCCGACGGAAAACTTGTTCTCGAACTGGGTCTGAATTTGGCGGGGCACGAGCCGCTGGGCCCCGAACTTCTGCTTCATCGCCTCCCGCGACAGGTAGGTGATATGGCCGAGCATCCGCGCCAGCGACAGCCCCACGGCGGGACCGTTGCGGCTGCCGTAGTACTGGCCGTCCTGGTAAGCCGGATCGCGGAGGATGGCGTTGCGGCCGACAACGTCGAAGGCCAGGGCCTGGCTGGTCAGCCGCGGCGAAGCGGCGATGGCCACGGCGCCGGCCAGCCGGTCGGGAAAGTTCGTGGCCCAGGTGATCGCCATGTGGCCGCCCAGCGAGCCGCCGATCACCGCCCGCAACCGCTCGATCCCCAACTGATCGATCAGCTTCTTCTGCACCAGGACCATGTCGCCCACGGTGATGGCGGGAAAGTCGCGGCCGTCAGGGCGCGCGGTGCCGGGCTGCAGGCTGTTGGGGCCCGTGGTGCCGCGGCAACCGCCGAGGATGTTGGGACAGAGGACGAAATAGCGATCGGTGTCGATCACCTTGCCCGGCCCGACGACCAGGTCCCACCAGCCGGGATCATCGTCCTCGTCGTGGCGCGCGACGTGGGAATCGCCCGACAGGGCATGGCAGATGAGCACGGCGTTGTCGCGGCGGTCGTTGAGCGTTCCGTAGGTCTCATAGGCCACGGTGACGCCCGGCAGGCGGCCCCCGCCTTCCAACAGCAAGCCTTCCGCGAAGGTCGCATACTGCGCATGACGCAGCGGTTGGCCGCTGCGGACGCTATCGCTGCTTTCGAAGGAGTCGGACATCTTAGGGGCCAGGGGTCAGGGGCCGGGGACCAGGGAAAGGATGAAGGGGGAAGGCGGAGGGCGGAAGGCGGAAGGCGGAGGGCGGAAGGCGGAAGGCGGAAGGCGGAAGGAAGACTGCGAATCCGGCTGCGTGGTGCCGCGCATCCTTCATCCTTCATCCTTCATCCTTCATCCTTCATCCTTCATCCTTGTTTCCTTCCGCCTTCCGCCCTCCCCCTTCCGCCTTTCCAGTGCTTCTATTTTTGCGACGCTTGCAGGGCTTGGTCAAGGTCCCCCTTGATGTCGTCAAGGTCCTCCAGGCCGACGCTCACGCGGACGTAGTCGTCGCCGATGCCGGCAGCCTGGAGTTCTGCGGGCGTCTGCTGGCTGTGGGTGGTCGTGGCGGGGTGAATGACCAACGTCTTGGCGTCGCCGATATTGGCCAGGTGCGAGGCGAGTTTGACCGCCTCGATGAACTTCTTCGCCGCCGTCAATCCCCCCTTCACGCCGAACCCCAAGATCGCGCCGGCGCCCTTGGGCAGATACTTCTTCGTCAACTCGAAATCGGGATGCGATGGCAGCCCGGGATAATTCACCCAGTTGACCAGCCGGTGGCCTTCGAGGAACCGCGCCACGGCCAGGGCGTTTTCGCTGTGGCGGATCATCCGCAGGTGGAGCGTCTCCAGCCCTTGCAGGAACAGGAAGCTATTCATGGGGCTCAGCGCGCCGCCGAGATCGCGCAGCCAGTGCGTCCGGCAGGTGATGATGTAGCACAACGGGCCGACCGCCTCGTGGAAGACGGTGCCGTGGTAGGAGGGATCGGGGGCGGTGAACTGCGGCCATTTCTTCGCCTCTCGGGTCCAGTCGAAGCGGCCGCTGTCGACGATGACCCCGCCGATGCTGGTGCCGTGGCCGCCGATGAACTTCGTGGCGCTGTAGACGCTGATGTCGATGCCGTAATCGAAAGGCCGCAACAGGATCGGCGTCAGCACAGTGTTGTCGCATACCACCGGCAAGCCGCGCTGGTGGGCGACGTCCGCAATGGCCTGGAAATCCAGGACGTCGTTCTTCGGGTTGGCGACCGACTCGATGTAGACGGCGCGGGTGTTGGGGCGGACGGCGGCGGCGATGTTCTGCGGATTGGTGGCGTCGACGAAGCTCACGTCGATGCCCAGCCGCTTGAAGGTCTGGCCCAGGAGCGTGATGGTGCCGCCGTAGAGGGCGGCCGCCGAAACGACGTGTCCGCCGGCATGGACCAGGTTGAACAGCGCCACGGCGATGGCCTGCTGCCCGCTGGAGAGGGCCAAGGCGCCGATGCCGCCGTCCAGCGCGGCCATCCGCTGCTCGAAGACGTCGGTCGTCGGGTTCATCAACCGCGTGTAGATCCAGCCCATTTCCTTCAGTGCAAACAGGTTGGCGGCGTGCTCGGTGCTCTTGAATACGTAGCTGGTCGTCTGGTGAATGGGCATCGCCCGCGAGCCGGTCGTGGGATCGGGCTGCTGGCCGGCATGGAGGGCAAGCGTTCCCAGCCCTCGCGGCGTGGTCGGTTCGGTGGACATCGATGGTGCTCCTGAAAAGAGTTCCCAAACTGCCGCCGCCGCGTCAAGCAACCCTTGGCGCGGGGCATGATTCGATCGCTACGTCCCCGGGCTTGCCGGCGTGCGCGCACGCCCGGCTCACTGGCCAAGGCCCTCGAACAGTGCCGTCGACAGATCGCGCTCGCCGCAACTGGCGGCCACGGTGACGATGACCTTGCCGCGGTTCTCGGGCTTTCCCGCCACGCGGACGGCCGCAGCCACGTTGCCGCCCGTGCTGATGCCGCCCAGAATCCCTTCCTCCTTGGCCAGCCGCCGCGCCCAGGTAAAGGCCTCGTCGTTCGTGACCGTCTCCACCCCGCTGAGCAGGCTCGTATCGAGGTTGCCGGGTATAAAGCCGGCGCCGATGCCCTGGATTTTGTGCGGGCCGGGCTTGCCGCCGGAGATCACCGGCGAATCGACCGGCTCGACCGCAATGGCGCGGAACTGCGGATTGTGGCCGCGGATATATCGCGTTACGCCGGTAATGGTGCCGCCCGTGCCCACGCCGGCCACGATCACGTCCACGCGCCCATTGGTGTCGTCCCAAATTTCCTTGCCGGTAGTGCGCTCATGGACCTCGGGATTGGCCGGGTTCTCGAACTGCTGCGGAATCCAACTGCTGGGCGTCGCCGCGGCCAGCTCTTCGGCCTTGGCAATGGCCCCCTTCATGCCGTCCTTGGCCGGCGTCAGCACCAGCTTGGCCCCCAGCATCCGCAACAGTGCCCGACGCTCCAGGCTCATCGACTCGGGCATGGTCAGCGTCAGCGAATACCCCCGGGCAGCCGCCACGAAGGCCAAGGCAATGCCGGTGTTGCCGCTGGTGGGCTCGATAATCTGCGTCTCTTTCTTCAGTACGCCCGACTTCTCGGCCGCCTCGATCATCGCGCGCCCAATGCGGTCCTTCACGCTGGAAAGCGGATTGAAAAATTCGAGCTTCAGCAGGACCGTGGCGTAACCGGCCGGAACGATGCGGTTGAGCTTGACCAGCGGGGTGTTGTACGTCGTTTGAACGATGTTCCCATAGGTTTGACCGTGAGACATATCTGACGTCCTTTCGTGAAATGTTTCCCCTAACCCAGCGTCTCCCATAGCTTGATCGAAATTATAACGTAAGGAGAATGATTTGAATAGTGATGTATCAGGAGGAAATCCGCCGGCCGGGTGCTTATGGGTGGAAGGCATCGACCGGTTGGAACGGTACTTGCGCCGCCATCCCTTATGCTGCCAAATTGGGGACAGTTGTGCAACTATCGCCCAGACTGGGGGGTTGGCTCCCACGAGCAGTTATCGAGATGAGCGTCGCGTTTAGCAGCCGCGGACCTTCGCCCGAACGTGCCACTCTCCCCGAAGCCCACCGGCGGCGGCCGGTGGGAGATGAGCTTGCGCCGGACGTCGCTCGCCGCTTCACGCCCCACCGGTCGCCGCCGAAAGGCATGGAGGCCGGGGACTTCAGCCCCGACCGTTCTTCTTCCCGGCCGAGGGGGTCAGTTGGCGATCGTCGCGTGACCGCTCCCGGTCTTGAAGTGGCTGACTAGGTCCCGCAGTGCACTGGCTTGGGCGCCCAGTTCCTGGCTGCTGGAGGCCATCTGCTGGCTGCCGGCGGCCGCGGTTTCCGTGACCTCGGCGATGCCCGCAATCGCCTTGGAGACCTCTTGGGCATTGGCGGCCTGCTGGACGGCGGCGGCGGCGATTTCGGAGATCTTCGCGGCGGTGATTTCCACGCCCTCGATGATCTTCTTCAAGGAGGTCCCCGTCTGCTCGCTCAAGTCGGCGCCGTCCTGAACGCGGCGCGTCGACTCCTTGATGAGGGTGGAGATTTCGCGGGCGGCCTGGTTGGAGCGTTCGGCGAGTTTGCGGACCTCGTCGGCCACGACGGCGAATCCCATGCCGTGTTCGCCGGCCCGGGCGGCCTCGATGGCGGCGTTCAGCGCCAGCAGGTTCGTCTGGCTGGCGATTTCGGAAATGACTCGGATGATTTCGCTGATTTGTTGCGAGCTGGTGCGAATCAGGTCCATGGCTTCCACGGACTTTTGCACGGCCTGACCGCCGTCTTCGGCCAGTTGGTTGGTCTGCTTGGCGATCTTGTCGGCCTCGACGGCGTTGGCCTTGACGACGTCAATCGAGCGGGTGAGTTCTTCCACCGAGGCGGTCATCTCCTCGACGCTGGCGCTCTGTGTCTGCGCCCCATGGGCCATGGTCTGCGAGCCTTCGGCGACCACCCGCGAGCCCTCGCCGAACTGGGCCGCCGTCTCCGTGATTTGTTCGATGGCGGTCCGCATGTTCGTGACGACCTGGTTCACGTTGTCGCGCAATCGGCCATAGAGGCCCGGGTACTGGCTCCCCACGGTACGGGTGAAGTCCTTGGCGGCCAGGCGGGTCAAGACCTCGGCGATTTCGTGGATCGGCTTCTCGAAGCCCGCCAACGTCTCGTTGATGCCGTGGATGATCTGGCGGTACTCACCGTCGTAGCGGGCTTCGTCGGCCCGCACGTCCAGTTTCCCCTCCGTGGCCGCTTGGCGGAGTTTTTTGGCATCGGCGGTCATTCCACGCAGCGTCTCCACTACTTGCTTGACGGCCCCGGCGATTTGCAGGAACGACTCCCTCGCGGCGGCCGTGTCCGCGTCGCCCTCGGCCACCTCCAAGGCGAGGTTGAAATCCCCCGCCGAGAGTTTTTCCAGGTTCTGGGTGAGGGTCCTGCTTTGTTGCGACTGGAAGTCGGAGACTTTGGCAGTGACCTTGGCTGCCCTTTTCACCGCGGTCAAATCGGTGACAAACTCCATGACGCCGACTACCTTGCCTCCCCCGTCCTTGATCGGCAGTCCAACATAGGAGATTTCCAACTCGCGGCCGGCGGGGCGGGCAGTCGTCTCCGCCGTGACGGCGCACCGCTGTTCCATGGCCCGCACACACGCGCACTCGGGAGTGTTGCAATGCGTGGTCTTGAAGTGCTCATAGCACTTCGTGCCCTCGATCTGACGCTTGTCGAGACCGATAACCGTGGCCACGCAGTCGTTCATGTAGAGGATTTCCCTGTCCTTGTTCATGGTCATGAAAGGCGACGGGATATGGTCGATGAAACCGGTGAAAACATCCATCGCGGCATTGACGTTCTCCACAATGGGGCGGAATTCGAGGCTTACCGATTCCGGGTTGCCGCGGGTCTGAAGCTTCCCTTCCACCGCCGCCGTGGAGAGCCGCTTGGTCTCGCCGATCAGTGCGCCCAGGACCTTGGAAATGCTCTTCGATATAAAGTAGCCGAGCACGACGACCACGAGCACGCCCAGGATTTGCGCGACGATGATGATCGTCTTGGAGGTGCCGACGATCCCCAACACGGTGCTGGCGGCGTCGTCCGACGCCTTCCAGGCGCCGTTCTCGTCGGCTTGGATCGTGTCAACCACCGTCTCGCCGGCCTTGCTCAGTTCCGGCAAGATCACGGTACGAAGCTTCGTGTCGCCCTTGGCCCACAACTTGGCGGCGGCCAGGTATTCCTGCGTGGCCTTGTCGGCCCGGTCGAGTGTCTCTCGGTCCACGGAGGTCGCCGACAGCTTGCGCAGTTCCCCGTACAGCGTGGAAAGCCTGGCGGCGTTGTCGGTCATGCACTTCCAATTCTGCTCGTCCTTGGTCCCAATGTAGGTGCAAGCGGCCAGACGCATGGCGAGCGTCGTCTGGGTCAGGTCGAACATGAGAAAGACCGATTGCGAGGTCTTGCCGACCTGGGCTTCCCTCCCGTGCTCTGCTTTCTTCCGCGCAAATAGGCATCGCCCTCGGCTTGCACTGCGGTTCCCTTTTCGACCATCAGCTTGATGCCAGCGTCGCCGGCTTTCACGGCGGCAATACCTTCGTCGAAAAGCTTGCCGTACCGGTCGGCCACGCCGCGCGCTTCCTGCACTTTCTTGGCCAGATCGGCGTTGTTGAACCGCCCGGCGATCTTGTCGATCTGGTCCAGGCTGCCGGCCATTTCGGCCAGGTTCGTCCTCGCCTTCGCGGCGAATTCGTCCTTCTTGTAGAGGAAGTAGCTCTTCATGGCCGAAACGCTCTCGAACGCCGCACGCTCGACGCCATTGCCGTTTTTCACGACGGCAAGACCGAGATCGGTCAGCCCGGTGACGTTCGCGTCCACCCGGACGAACATCACGTAATTGACGACGCCCAGGACCGCGAGAATCGTCAATAGCACGCCGAAACCGGCAACAACCTTCGTACTGGTCTTCAGATTGCTCAGCATCACTCTACTCCTCTATCAGAACGGGGTGGAAGGTTGGGGGGCTTGGCTGCCAAACCGGCGGAAAACGTCCGCCGCGCTACTGTCAGCCCGACGGATTCCCTGCGCGGGACCACGGGATTATTTAGGTCAAATTTGTCACCGTGGCAAGCAAATCCCGCACGGGATCGGGCCCTTCCGTGACCCCACCCGAAAAAAAGCGCGGCCGTGCGCGCGGCTCTTCCGCGGACACGGCCTCGGTGAGAAATGCGAGAATATGACCCGGACTACTTCGTCGCCCGCAACATCACCCTGCTGTCGGCCACAGAGCACCCCTTTCCCTTGGGGTGGACAATCAGGGGGTTGATGTCCAACTCGGAAATCTCCGGCTGCTCGCAGACCATCTGCGAGAGCCGCAGCAAGCAATCCACGATGCCGTCAACGTCGCAGGGCGGGTTGCCGCGGAAGCCGTCGAGCACCTGGAAGGAGCGGATCTGCCGCACCATGCGCTCCGCCGAAATCTGCCACATCGGCGCCAGGCGGAAGGAAACGTCCTTGAGCACCTCGACCAGCGTGCCGCCCAGGCCGAACATCATCAGCGGTCCGAAGCGGGGATCGCGGCTGGCGCCCAGGATCACCTCGACGCCCTTGGGGGCCATTTGTTCGACCAGGATCCCCTGGATCTTCGCCCCGGGGATGGCGGCGGCGACGTTCGCATAAATCTTGGCATAGGCGGCCTGCGCTTCCTCCGCACCGCGCACGTTGAGGATCACCCCGCCGGCGTCGAACTTGTGGACCACGTCGGCCGACATGACCTTCATCGCCACCGGGGTGGCGTACGATTCGGCCAGCCTGGCCGCTTCCTCGACGCACCTGGCGATGCCGCTTTTCATCAGCGGCAGGCCGTAGCACTGCAACAGCGGCCGGCATTCAGCCTGCGACAGGTAACGCTCCTTCTTGCCCTCCAGGGCGTCGGCGATGATGCGGCGGGCGCCCTCCGTGTCCACGTCCAGGATCTTACGCACCGCCCGGCGGGGAATCTCCCGCAAGGCGATCAGCCGGCTGGCCGCCGCCAGGCTCTTTACGCCGTCCTCGGGGAATGGATAGTTCGGCACGCCCGCCTTGCGCAGAATCGCCACCCCGGCCGCCACGTCGCGCACGCCCATGAACGAGCAGACCACCGGCTTGGCGATGCCCTTGATGGCCTCGGGCACGACGCCGGCGATCTCCTCGATGTCGGTCATCGATTGCGGCGTCAGGATGATAATGCCCATGTCCACGTCCTCGTCTTCCAGCACCGTGCGGATGGCCGCCTTGTAGCGGTCGGAGCGGGCATCGCCGATGACGTTGACGGGATTGCGCAGCGAGGCGGCGGCCGGCAGGGCGGGCCGTAGCTTGTCCTTGGTGGCGTCGCTGAGGTTTGCCAGCTTCAGGCCGTGGCGGATGGCTGCGTCGGTGGCCATGATTCCCGGCCCGCCGGCGTTCGTCACAATCGCCACGTGATCGCCGTGCGGCAGCGGTTGCGTGGTGTACAAGGCCGCATAGTCGAATAGCTCGGCGATCGTTTCCACCCGCTGCGCCCGCTCTGCGCCAACAGGGCGTCGTAGACCGAGTCGGAACCGGCCAGCGAGCCGGTGTGGCTGCTGACGGCCTTGGCGCCTTCCGGCGAGCGGCCCGACTTCAGGCACAGCATCGGCTTGTGCGTCTCCCAGAAGACCTTGGTGGCCGTCTCCAGGAACCGCCGCCCGTTGGTCACGTCCTCCAGGTACATGGCGATCACCGCCGTCTTGTCGTCCTTGCCCAGGTAGTCCAGCAGATCGATCTCGTTGACGTTGGCCTTGTTGCCGAAACTGATGAACTTGCTGAAGCCCATCTGCCGGTCCTCGGCATAGTCGAGCACCGAGGTGCACAACGCCCCGCTCTGCGAGATGAACGCCAGGTTGCCGGCGGCCGGCATCTTGCGGCCGAAGGTGGCGTTCATGCGGACGTCCGGATGGGTGTTGATTACTCCCAGGCAGTTCGGGCCGATCAAGGGGATGCCGGCCGCCCGCACCTTGTCGCGGAGCCGGCCCTCCAGTTCCGCCCCTTGGGGACCCGTCTCCTTGAAGCCCGCCGAGATGACCACCAGCCCCTTGACCCCCTTGGCCGCCGCCTCGTCGATCACCGCCAACATGCCGGCGGCGGGCACGATCAGTACGGCCATATCCACCGGGCCCGGAATGTCGGCCAGCTTCGCATAGCAGGCCACGCCCACGATGTTGCTGGCCTTCGGATTGACCGGGTAGACGCAGCCGTTGAATTCCGCTTGCAGCAGATTCCGGAAGATGTCGTTGCCGACGGTCCCCGGCCGGGTCGAGGCCCCAACCACGGCGATCGACTTGGGGGCCAGGATGAAATCGAGGTTCGATGCAGGACTCTTCTGCGGCATAACGCGGATCTCCTCACGCTGGACTTGCCAATTCTCTGGGCTCTAAAGCCTACCAGTATCCCAACAGGCGTGGCCGGACGCAAGAGCTAGGGGCCGGGGACCAGGGGCCAGGGGCCGGGGATTAGGAAACTCCGCGTCTCCGCGTCTCCGCGTGAGATTCGCTTACCGTCTCCATCCGGCGGCGTGTCGGCGGCGTGTCGCCGTGTCTTTCCTAATCCCTAATCCCTAATCGCTAATCCCTATTCAGAGGGGTCGGGGTGGCGGGGAAAAGCGACGGCAAGATGGCTGACGGGCGTTTACGCCTGTTGCCGGCAAAGCCGGTGCTCGGCCGGCGTTGACGCCGGGTTGGGGGAGGATCGCGGTTTCGTTTGTTATTACGTTGGTCTTGCTATGTCAGCCGCGCTCACGCGGCTCCTGATGTCCGCCAGCGGCAGGAGCCCGGAAACCGGGCTGACAAACTGGCCAGCGCGCCGCTCGCCCTGCCCGGCGTCAACGCCGGGCCGAATACCGCCTGCGGCAGAAAGCCTGATAAATCAGGCTTGGCTTCGCAGCGGCTGCACCCAAAACCGGAAGAGCCACGGAGACTGGAAACCGAGTACCGAACACCTGCGTCGGCCGGCGGATTTTGAGGGGCACGCGGGCCAGAGGCCAAGGGGAAAACGGACCTCTCACCGTTTTTTTCCGTCCTAAACCGTTAGCCCGAACCCCGCCCGCAACCCAAGGGATTGGGCATTGGCGAGCCGGGTTCGGCGAATAAGCCTGTTCTGCGATTGGGCCTCTGAGCAACAGAACAACATTCGCGCCAACCGTGTAGGGATCTCAACCCAGAACTCTATGTTCAACGAATCGCGTGAGCGCCGCAATGCCGTATACCCATAGGCCAAATGCCAGGAGAAACAGAGCCACCAGAGTAGCGCCCGCAAGGTAAACTGACCAAAGGTGCCATATTTGGTCCACCCTTCCCCGCCCTCCCCAGACTCCGAAAATAAGCATCAATTGGTTCGGTGTATTGACCTCGATAGGCTCACGACCGCGCGGCAGTTTCTCGATCGCGTCCCTGGCCTTTTCGGTGAGAGACCAATCGAACATATAAAAACCGATCTGGCGACGAGAACCCTCGCGCCCGCCAGGCGGCAGCACCGTGCAATAATTCAACGCAACGGAATATAGTGTCAACAACACAACCGAGAGCAGCAACAACTTGAGGGCCCGGGTCGGTCGGCCTCGGGGGCGATTTCGAGTAAAGTAGCCGCAAAGGAGAACGGCGACACCCAAACCCGGCCCGAAAACTCGCGCGGATGGGAAATACGGTGGGGCATAATCGTAAAAATAAGCAGCCCCGGGAATCGCCGAGCCGAGCCAGCGAATTGTTTCAATTCCGACCTTTATCACCCGCGGATGCTTCGGCGGGGCAGGGTGCTTCCGTTGTTTCGTCATCGCACCGGGGCCGTTTCGGGAATCGTGATCTCTCGGGTCTTCTCGTAGATATCGTAGTGATATTTGAGAGAACTGGACTTTTGGTTGCGTTCAGTCCAAACGAAGTAGGTGCCCACGGGCACGATTTCCGCCGTATTCGTTGGGTTACTGGCGATCTTCACCTCATCCTCCGTGGCAAGCTGATACCGAACGAACGCACCCGGCTTCTCGGTCTTAAATGTGACCTCGCTCATCAGTTGCCCGCTGGCGTCCTGAGCGCTGGCGTGGATACCGAGGGCTTCGTATGTCTCAGTCATCTCGCGCTGCTCCGGCACACAGTGGCTTACCTGGTAACGCTCTTCGCGCATCTCCGTTTCGGAATGCCACTGTCCATTCGCCCAATACCATCGGGTCGTCGGCACGCTTTCTACGCGCGTCTCGCACTGTTGCGTCATGACGGTGTACCTGACCTTCCTCGTCTTTGCCACTGTTGTTCCGCTTAGCACGAGCGAAACCGACGGGGAACGGCGTTTCATGGCACCAGGAGCAATCCAACCGAGCACTATTGCGTTCGGGGTTTGGGTTCGAGTCTGCGCGACCAAGTAGTAGGACTCTCCCGAGAAGTCAACCACCAACGTCTCGTGCGGACCAATGGCAAGTGGGGGGCGACTCCACCGGTTCGCGTCGGCCCTCCAGAACCACAAGTAGATATCCACCCCGCTCCTATTGACGACCGGGATTTTTTCGGACCCCGCGGCAGGAATCGCAGTGAGTAGGCAAAGGAACAAGGGGACGAGGAGTGTCCGGTTCATAGGACCTCATTCCGGGAGCCGGTTGGTTCTGGGGATGGTCGAACCGCCTCAGGAGGCTCGGTCCGGGGCGGCGCCTCTCATAAGTCGGATTATACCAAATAACGCCCCCCATTGAGAAGCCGGAGCGGCACTGTAGGGCCGGCCTATTTCCAACGGATGTGCGCCGTAAGAAGCGTCGAAACCATGTCCCAGCCCAGAAAACACGCCTCCCTTAGGCGGAACAGTCCGGGTGATTTTGCGTCCTTATGCTCAATTGACAGCTTTTGGTGCGGGCGGTGTGGCCGGTGCGGCCGCCTTCGACTGGATTATAGACGGCGAGGCGGGCTTGTCGTGCCTCCCGAGGACGTACCCCCCAATGAACGTGCCGACCGAGATGATAATGGTGACAAGCACCTGCCAGGCGGTTACGGGCTGCTTCTCGTAAGCCACCTTCCACCAGGGCTTCAGGTATTCTTCGACGGCCGCGAGCCCCTCGCGCTCAAGCCCGATAGTCCATTTGTTTGGGTCGGGGCAGTATGTGCTCCCACCGAAACTATCCGGCCGCGTGCTGTACGGGTCGAAGTAGATCCATTCACGTCTGCCTAACTCAGACAAGTCGCTCATCAGCAGTGAAGGACGGCGGGCGTCGGGCACCGGATCGAACGAGTATGTCTTCCTAGCCCATTCCGAAGATGAGCGCACAAGCTCAAGGGGATGGTAGCCCCGGCAATGAGGAACGCACGTCTCAAATGACACAGCTCTGGCGATGTCGTGCGCGAGCTTCATCCGACGCGTTTGGATTGACGCCAGGTTCATGCGAGTATTTTAACAGATCATTCGTTCCCCGTGAATAGCGTAGCAGTACGCCGCACGCGCTGTGTGCGGTGAGAGCGTCAAACTGCGTGTGACGGGTACGGAAAGGATCGTCACACGGCGTGTGACGGATACGGGTGCGGTCGCTGACGCGAATGATTCGCATTGCGGAGAGATGGTCGAGCCCGTCGCGCCCACCAGTTCTCCCCATTTCCCGCTTCTGGCTACGGTCCGTCGATGTTGAAGTGGAACGCGGAGTATTCCACCGTCTTACCATCCTCGCGGAACGCCACGCGCTTCACATAGCCGAGGCGTGCCGGCACCGTCGCCACCAGTCGGCCGGTCTTGGCGTCCCAAACACGAATGTCGCCAATGCAGGTGTAATCGGAGTCTTCCTTCAACCCCAGTCCAGTCGCGGTGGCAACGTACTTGCCGTCCGGACTGAATGCCCAACTCCGAATGGGAGCGGGCTCCATTCCCCAGCGAGCGTCGTGATGGAGGACCGGCCCGAACGGCTTGCCGGTGGCCTTGTCGCACAGCCGAGCGACCGTGCCCGCACGGTCCGCCTTCTCCATCTTCAGCGTGATCTTGCCGTCGGGCGTTGCTTGCAATGCCTTCGCACCGCTATCGACGGCCGCAAACCGGAATCCGCCGCCCGAGGCCCGTACGGGGGCGTGCACCAGCGGTTTCGATTTTGGAGATTTGGCGACGGGGGGCTGGGCGACGGACACGACGGAAACCAAGAGCATTGCGGGCAAGCAAGCGCAGTTTCATGCCGTCTCTCCGCGAAAGAACAGGTTTCCTTCCCTGATACGTCGCGGCGGCAACAGCCTTACAGGACGTCTTTTGCTCTGCCGGGGGCGGCGGCCGACGGCCGAGTACACTGGACAACGACCCCGGCGGCGGGGATAATATTAGTTGTAGTGGAAATCTGCGGCCGGAGGGAGAAAATCGCCATGGAACCAAGTGCCAATGCCATCCTTCAAGCAGCGATGATGTTGTCCGAGAACGATCGCATCACGCTGGTGTCCCGGCTGCTGGAAAGCGTGCCGCCGGAAGGTGTCACCGCCTCGGTGGATGACCCCGCTTTGATCGAGGAACTCGACCGCCGTTTCGCTGACCGCGATGGGGGCGTTCCGTGGTCGGACTTGCGGGCCGAAGGATAATGCCCACCAGCAACGTTGTCTTCCACCGGCTTGCGGCTCGCGAGTATCGTTCGGCGCGAGATTGGTACGTGCAACGATCGGCGGAAGTTGCCGTGCGGTTCCGCACGAGTGTCGATCGTGCGGTGGAACGAATCGCCACCGAGGCGGAATCGCTCCCCTGTCTTACGGGCTCATACCGCTACGTTCGTGCCGGCCGTTTTCCCTATCTGCTGATCTTTCGTTTGACTGCCGCCGATGCGATCATGATCCTTGCCGTTGCCCACACGAGCCGCCGGCCCGGCTATTGGCGCCATCGGAAGTGATGCCGTCGCGGAAGAGAGGTAGTCAAGACTATTTTCCCGTGGGCCTCGTCTTCGCGCACTCGGCCCCCCGTCAGGGGCTTCCCGCCAGTCGCCGCAGGATCAAGCGCTTGGTTCTTAGTGCTTAGTTCCAAGCTCTAAGTCCTAAGCTCTAAGCCCTTCTCTCGCCAGCGTCCGCAACGCCTCGACGCCGCGGGCGATCACCGCGTCGGGAGCGGCGTAGGAAATGCGAAAATGCGTGTCGCGACGGCTGAAGACGTTGCCCGGAATCATGAGGAGCTGATATCGCTCGATCGCCCGGCCGACAAATTCCATGCCCGTGCCCCAGGGCAGGCGGGGAAAAGCATAAAAGGCCCCGCCCGGCTGCACCAACTCGTAATCGTCGCGCAGGCCGGCCAGCACGAGGTCGCGCTTGCGGCGATAGGCCGCGACCTGCGGACTCATGTCCACGTCCAACGCCGCCGCCCCCGCCCATTGGGCCGGCTGCGGGCGCAAACGAAACTGTACTGCTGCAGCTTGATCATCTCGCGGATGATCGCCGACGGGCCGTGGGCGAACCCCAGCCGCCAGCCCGGCATCCCGTAGGTCTTGCTGAAACCGTCGATCACCAACACCTGCGGGTTGAAGCGGGCCGGCGATACGAAGGGGCCATCGTAGCAGAACTCGCGATAAATTTCGTCGCTCAAGAGCACGACGTTCCGCCGGGCGGCCAGCTCGGCCAGGCCGCGGACCTCGTCCTCGCCGGCCACCGTGCCGGTGGGATTGGCCGGACTGTTCAGCAGGATCAGCTTCGTGCGCGGCGTCAGCACGGCCGCCACGCGCTCCGGGTCGATGCGGAAATCGGGGTAGGTGTCGACGTAGACCACCCGGGCGCCGAGGACCTTGGCCAGGGCGTCGTACATGACGAAGAAGGGATCGAAGATGACGACTTCGTCGCCGGGGTTCAAGAGCACCATCAGCGCCAGCATCAGGCCGCCGCTGGTGCCCGAGGTGACAAACAGGTCGCGGTCCGGGTGGCCGTATTCTTGTTGCACGCGGGCCAGGAGTTTTTCGCGCAGCACGGGCATGCCCTGGGAGAGGGCGTAGCCGTTTTTGCGGCTCTGGATGGCGTCGATGGCGGCCTGGCGGACGGGCTCCGGCACGTCGAAGTCGGGCTGGCCGATGGAGAAGTTGATGGGATCGGGCAGTTTCGCGCCAGGTCGAAGACCTTGCGAATTCCCGAGGCGTCGAACGAGCGCGTGCGGTCGGCGAGCCAGTGTTCGGACATGGTTTTCTCCCCGGTTGCAGAGCAAGCCGTAGGGTGGGTCGAGCGCAGCGAGCCCCACCAGGAATCTGCCGTAAAATGGTGGGGCTCGCGTTGCTCGACCCACCCTACCGGTCATTCTAGCCGGGCGTTGTCGCAGCGTCGAGCACCTGCGACAGCGGGCGGTCATCGCGGCTGAGCAAGACCAACAGCAGAGAGAGCGTCTTCAGTGCGTCGGGCACAGCGATGCGGCCGGCAGGATACCAATAGCGTCCGCTCGCGCCCCGCCCAGGACGGCGTCATGGTCGCACATGGCCGCCGCCATGGCGGACCGGGCGGCGGGGCTGGAGACCGGCCGCCCGCCGCAAGACTGGATCCGTTCGGCCAGCGCCGCGGTCGTTCCGTCTTCAAGGACCACGGCGCGGGCCTCAGCCGCTGACCGCTGGCCGAGCAGATGCCGGGCCAAGAGCACCAACAGCGTCTCCGGCGGCACCGCGCAGGCCTTGCTCATCCCAGAGGCGGCAGGTTTCGCCGTCGTCGGCAATGCTGAAGCCGAAATGGGCCTGCTCCGCTCGAACTTGCCGGCCTATGCGATCCTGGCCGGGGGCGGCCGATGGCACCCAGGGGGCACCCGGTCCCATTTTCGCTGCGCGAAAATCGGGACAGCCCCCTGCGAACTGCGCCGGTTGGCCGAAAAATGGACCAGTCCCCAGCGTGTGAATGGCGACCGCGACTTGGGCGGTGAGTTTGCCGAGGTACTGGACGACCGGCGGGCAACGGGCGTCGAGCACCATCCGCAGCGGCCGCAGGGCATGATAATAGGGCGATAGACTCGCCAAGTAATCGGCCTCGGCCTGCACCCGCCGCAAAGAGCCGTAGCGCCGCGCGGGCCGATCAACGCCCGAGCCAGTGAGCTGCTCGATGGCGTCGAGCCAGGGGCCGCGCGAAATGGGCGACGGCCCGGGGGCGAAGAATTTCAGCCCGGCCTGCTGGGGCAGGCCGCCGGGATTGCCCACCAGGATTCCGCCGGCGGCGTCGAGCCGGGCGATCGCCAGCAGCAGGCAGGCGGTGGTGGCGGGACCGATGTCGATCAGGTCGCAGGCGGCCCAACGGAGCCCTTCGCTGACGGCCGCGACCAACTCGGCGCCCAAGGGGCGGCCGTCGCCGGCCAGCACGACCGCCGGCCGGACCGCAGCCAGCGGCGCTCGCCGCAGCGCGGGGTCGAAGGGGACAGTCCCCCGCAGGCAGAGGCCGAAGGCGGCGGCCATGCGGCGGGCGTCGGCGGGGGCCAATTCGTTGCCGTAGACGCCGCCGGCGCCCTCGTCATGGAACCGCGGCAGCAGCGGGGCCCGCTGGCCGACTTCGCCGAGCCGCTTGACTTGCCGCGCCGGAAGCGTGCCCGTGTCGGCGGCGTGTGGGCAGCGTCGGCAGCCGGGATAGAAGCGGGCCAGCCGCCCCAGGTGCACGGCGGGGCTGATGGGGTATTCGGCGTCCGGGCAGCGAAAGTCCATAGAAACAGGGACCAGGGGCCAGGGACCGGGGAGCAGGGGCCGAAGGACACCATAGGCCAAAGGGCCGGGCGCGGTCAAGAGCAGGTGCGGGGCCGCTAGCGGGCGGGTGGCTTCAATTGAAACAACGCCGCGAACTCGTTTTCCGCAACCAGTTTCGCGTGGGGAGACTCTCGCAGCAGCTTGTACTGGGGCGGCCACGCCTCCAGCGGATATCGTATCACCTCTTGTCGGGCCACGACGACGTACTGGGCGTCCGTCTTGAGCAGATTGGCGACGAAAGGGGCGGGCTCGAGCGGATCGCCGAACCCCACCAACGGCCACCAACCGAGCCCCGTTTTCCAGCGCTGGTGGATAGGCTGGAAAGGTGAGCCGTCCGCCAGCACGGGCTGCACCTGAAACTGAAAATGCCGCCCGTAAAGCAGATAGGAGCGGTGCAGCATGGGAACGATATGTGAGCCGGGCGGCAATTTCTCCAAGGCCGTCCAGGTCGGATTGGCCCCGTCGCTGGAAAGGTAGCCGAGGATCCGCGCGTCGGTCAACTTCTGATGGTAAGGCAGCATCAGGACCTCGGCAACCAACAGCACGGCGACGGCGATGAAGGCCGCCGTCTGGCGGCGGCGGATCCGGCTCCAGATTCGTGCGACGGGGTTCAGACTGACCAGGGCTGCGGCTGCCAAGGCAAACGAGACCGCCCCGTAATGGCGGATCAAACTGGGGCGAAGCGAATCTGAATAGCCGAACGCGGTGACGATGGCCAGCGTGCCCAACGCCCAACACAAGGGACGGCGCTTGTTCTTTGCGTCCAGCAGCGGTCCCGCGAGTATGATGCCGATGGCGAAAGGAACGAGGAGATACCGCAGCTCGATTCTTGGGGACTCGGCGCCCACGGGCGCGTTGGTCATGCCCGAGTAGGGTATCAGCGGGTGCAATGCCAGGACGATCACGGCGATCAAGCAGAGCACGGCGACGTGCTGCCGCTGCTGGGCGTCGGGCGTCTTCCGCCGCAGCAGGCGCAGCAGGGCAAGCAGCCCGCCGCCTGCCGAGACCAGGAATAATCCCGGCGGCCAGCCCGCCAGTTGCACGGCCAGACTCAGCCTCTGTTCCAGGCTGCTTCCCTCACCGAGCAGCCAATAGATCAATTTTGTGGGGTGTTGTGTGGCCGCGTCGAAGGGGCCGGAGAACCCGGCCACGGTGGCCGGAAAGAGCGGATTGCCCGACAGTTCCAAGTTGCGCAGATACCAGTAGCCGCCGGTGAAAGCCAGCGCGCGGCGGCGAAGATGGCCACGGCAACGATTCGCCGTCGGACCGGGATCGCGCGGGGCGGCAGGACCGCGACGACGGCCAACAGGATCAGCGCGGGCGGGGCCATGGTGATCTTAATGCCGAGGGCAAGTCCGCTCAGCAGTCCCGCATAGGCGGCGTCCACCAAGCGGTCGCCGCCCAAGGCGGGGTCCCTGGACGGCATCGCCATCGCCGTTGCCGCCAGGACCAAGGCTGCGGCCGCCAGGTCGCAGGCCGTGAACGTGCAGGCCATACCCATCACCGTGGGGCACGCCAGGACCAAAGCGGTGCACATCGCCGCCACGTGGGGCCGTTGTCCTTGCGCCCGTACCAGCAGGAACGTCGCCGCGGCAAACAGGAACGTCCAGTAGGCCCCGGCCATCCACACCATTCCATCCCGGCCGAGCGGCAAGATGAACCACAGGGAGAACAACTCGGCGTTCATCGCATAATAAGCGTTGAAGAAATGGGGGGCCAGGGACAGCTTCTGCTCCTGATACCATTTGGCGGGGGCCGTGGCGTGGTACACCAGGTCGTCGCCGCAGAAGCTCGTTCCCTGCAAGCAGGTCGATGCGAAGGCCAGGGCGCCCAGGCCGCAAAGCAGCCCGGCCGCCAGCCACCAATAGGCGGCGTCCGCTTCCGATGGCTCCGCGGGCGAGTCCGCTCCGCCGGCCTGGTCCTTGGCCGACCTGCGCCAGCGTGCCAGGCAGAGCAGCCAGAGCGTTCCGGCAAGGGGCAGGAGCACGAGGATCGCCGGCCCGATTCTCAAGAGGCCCAAGTTCCCCAGCACGATTTGCACGGCGTAGACGACGATGGGGAATCCGACCACCGCGGCCAGGAAGCGGCGCTGCGGTTCCCGTTTTGGAAAGAGCAGCTCGGCGGCACCAAGGCTGGCGCCGACCGCCAGCAGATTGGCCAGCAGGAAGAGCAGGGAGGGCATGGTTTCTCCAGTCCAGATCGGCCTGACTACTTGTTTATACCAAGGCGCCGCCGCCGCTGTCCAGGATCGGGGCGGGGACTGGCTCCGTCGCCTCGTTAACGCGCTGCGTGATAAAACGGTCTCCGGCGACGGTGCCTGTCCCCTTTTTCGACCACCACTGCGGAAAAAGGGGACAGGCACCGTGGCGGCATCGTTTCTCCTGGCGCGGCATCAGTTCGCGCCACGGAGCCAGTCCCCATTTTCCGCGAACCTTGCGCAGTAGAATTAGCGGACGCGGCAATGGAAGCGAATTACGCCGCCGTCGCCGGCCTTCAACGGAGCGCTCAACTGGCAGCGGACCACCAACGACTCGCCTTCGTTGGGCTGGGTGGAAAATTGGGCCTTGAGGCTGCACTGGGCACTGTTGGGAATGTATTCCAGCCGCGTGCTCAGGCTGTCGAGGATGGCGACGTTGTGGATCGTCTGGTTGCCGAGGTTGTCGAAGCGGATGGTGAAGTCGACCTCGTCGCCCGGTTCGGCAAAGGAGGTGGAAGCGACCTTGACGACGCGGAGCCGCGGGCAGTCCGGCGGCGTGCCGGTCACATAGACGGCGAATGCCTTTTCGGCGGCGTTTTCCACCATGGCCCCCCGGCGCTCCAGAACGACCTGGATGGATTGCTTGTGCGACCAGGCCAGGGCGGCGTCGCTGCCGCGCATCAGCCAGGCGGTCTCCGACTCCTTCAGCACGCCCTGGCGGATGACGGCGAGATTCTCGAACGGCTTGAAGGCGTCTTGGAAGCCGCGGGGAACCAGCGCGGTCGAGACCGCGCCGAAGCCCAGCTTGGTGCGGAAACTGCCGGCCGGCTGCGCCGAGGTCGTCGCCCACCTGGAGATCCGCCTGGCGCAGGCCGACCATGTCCTTGGCGGCCGGCATGGCCAATTTGACCGGCTCGTTGACGCCGGCGGCCTGCTGGATCTGGACTTCGTTCTTGCAGGTTGACGACTTGCCGGACGGCGCCGAATCGCGGGCTGTAAAGGTAAACGGGATTGCTGGGCTGGAGGCGGGACTGGCCGTCGCTGGTCTGGAACTGGGCGACGGTGTTTTCCATTTGCAGGCCGCGGATTTCGCCGCGGTTGCCGGGGGTGACGGGCGGGCCGAGGTGGCCGCCGTCGCGGAGGTATTCTTCGCTCGGCCAAGGCGTGCTGATGCCCGGCGGCGACCAGGGACCGGTGGGCGTGTACGGCATGGGGACGCCTTTTTCCATGCCCGGCGGGCCGATGGCCGCGCCCGCCGCTTCCGGTGCGCCGGTAAACGCCTCTTCGGGCAGCGTGGCATAACCGCCGGAGTGGACGCCGGTCAGATCCACCGGCGGCGGCGCGGCGGCGCGGCAGGAGCAGAGGATCAGCACCCCGACGGCAATGACGGCCAGTCGCCAGCAACGGGACCAGGAAGGGGAAGTGTCGTTCATGGCTGCGCTTTCCCCGGCGGAGCGGCAGGTGGCGGCGGGGGCGCCGTCGCGGCCTTTTCATCGGCTGCCGCGGCCTTCGCCTTGGGCTGGACGGCCTTGTCCGCCGCGGCGTGCTTGTCCGCCGCCGCGGCCTTCGCCTTGATGGGGACCGCCATCGGCACCGGGCAGGGCGCGTAGGGCGGCGAACCGAAGAAGAAGCCGCTCTGGGCACTCGCATCGGGGAGCCGGCCGCCCAGACGAAGGATGGCCACCGGACGCCCCAGGGCATCGGCGGCCGCCAAGGGGTCCTGGCCCGGCGACACCTCAAACCAGTTCTGCGACTTGTTGACTTCCCGCGTGGGCAAGGTGTTGCGCGGGTCTTCCAGGTAGATGACGCGGGTGACGAACTTGCCGCCCAGGGCCAGCTTGAGGTCTTCCTGGGTCAACTCGATGGGAATCGCAAAGCGGCATTCCTGCCCCAGCGGGGCGTACAGCCGATCGATGACCTCGATGGTGGGAAAGACTTCCAGACCTTCGCCGCCCGCTTCCAAGGGAATGTTGGTGACGCGGAGGCGATAGACGGATCCGATAAGAAAGCCGACGCGGTAGGGGGTCGCGTGACCCGACCCGAACTGGTCGGCGCTGGCCAGCGAGATCAAGGCCCCCGAGGGGGCCTTGATCTCAACCGGCTGGAAAAACCCCGGCAATGGTCCGCCCCGCTGAAGTTGCCGGCTGCCAATCGCTCCCGGCGGCATGACGCCTTGATGCCAATAGTGGACGCCCGGCTGCTGGGCCCAGAGCGTGCCTGGGGCCAGCCAGCCGAGGAGCACGACGATCATCGTGCCGGCCAGTCGCTTGCGAAAAAGCGACCGCATCGTTGCCGGCCAGCGGATCATGCGGACCATTGTCACGGGTTGTCGGGGTTGGAGAACCGCGATCGTTCTTGTGGTGGCTGTCTCAAAAAAAGGGACCGTCCCATTTTCGTCGCACGAAAATCGGGACAGTCCCCCTGTCTATCCTTTTGCGAAGTTCTATCTGTTCGGGCACGTCGGCTCGGCACAACTGGGCGCCTGCTCCGTGCAAGGCGCGGCCTCTTGGGGGCACGGGGCCTGACGTACGCAGGGGGGCCGACCCACGCGAGTATCCTCCTCGATCCTGACGTGATTGGGCGGCGTCGGATAGGAGTATCCGGGCTTCTGCTTCACGTCGATCCGCATTTCGTGGACCGGCTCAGGCATCTGCACCCTGGTATGGTTGACGATCGAATGCTTCTGCAATGCGGCCGGGACTCCCAACGGTATGTGGGGCGGACCAGCCAGGCCGATGGGCGTGCCGCACATCGTCATCCCATACGGGGGCGCCGTCACGCCGGCGATGTAACCGGAAGCGCCATAGGCGAAGGGCCCGCCGCCCAGCGGGGCCTGGTAGCCGGCCGGCGCCACGCCCTCGCCAGCGCCTTCGGCGGGCGCAGAGGGAAGCTGCAAGTCTTTGTTGCCCATGCGAATGACGGCCAGGATCGAGCCGCGACGGGTGGCCTCGATGATCGGATCCACACCCGGCTCCAGCCGCGTGCTGACCAGGGTCTCGACGCCGGCCAGGGCCAATTCCTGGAATTCGGGATTGGGCAAGTACAGCACCTTGGTGACGAAATTGCCGCTGAGGACTTGATCGAAATCCTCTTCGGTGAACGGCACCGGAATGGCGCTGTGGGCCAGGAAGGCCTCGGTTCGCGGCCGGGCTGCCGCGACCTCCACCGTGGGATACAATTCAATCCCCGGACGCCCGGCGATATTGGAGAGCTTCAGGCGGTAGATGGCGCCCTGCGGGAAGCTGTAGCGGGCGGGCACCACCAGCGGCTCGGAATCGAACCGGCCCGGCGCCGTCACGTCCCAGCGGACTTCCATGCCTTCCGGGCTTTGGAAGGCCAGTTGCGACGCCTCCGCCGGCATCTGCATGGCGGGCGGATAGTTGAGCACGCCGGGGCCGGGGCCATCGACGCCCGGTCCGGGGTGCATCATCATTTGCGACGGCGGCAGCGTGCTCTTCATGGGCCCGCTGCAACCCGCGATTGTTATGGCCACAACGCACAACCAAGACACGCCGATAGTCCTCATTGGTTTCCCCCCTTAACTGACATGGACGCTCTTGCAGAGCTGTCCTACAATGCCGCTGCCGCATCTTGCCCGGATCCCCCCGGCGTCGAATTCGACGCCCCGACAAGCACCTGAGGCGGCCGGCGCAAGCTGCGAGTGAACTGCGTAGTCTTCTGAGGTGTATTGGTCGGCCTGTTACAACACGAATCTTTGGCAAATCCGCTACAACCTGCAAAAAGATACCAACGCCGATATGCTTCCCAGTTTGCCGATTCTCTGTCTTTTTGCTGCGGTTCCTTTCTTCCAAAGTCGCGATGACCGCCCCGCCTGGGCCCCTGGCCCCCCAGTTTACCAGCAGGGTGGGCAGCCGGCCGTCCGGCCCGCCGCCGACCCGGTGCCGGCCGATCCCGCCCCAGGCCCTCGGCTTGCGGCCAGGACCGCCGAGATGGCCACGCGGACGCTTCAGCCCCAAGAGGTCCTGGAGGCCGCCGTGCGGGCCCTGGAGAGCCGGGGCTCGATTTCGGCCCGACTCCGGCAGAAAGTCGATCTGTTCGACAAGCAGTTGGTCGGATCGGGCAGCTATTGGGAACTCCGCCAGGGCGGCATCCCGCGGATGCGCCTGGAGTTGCAGATCCAGTTGGACGACCAGGTCTCCAGCCTCTTGCAGGTCTGCGACGGCAAGACCTTCTGGAACTATTGCAAGCTGCGGGACCAAGGGACGCTCACCCGGCTCGACGCGGTTCGCGCCACCCGGGCGCTGGCGCAGGCTGCCGCCGGGCCCAATCGCAACTTCACGTCGCTGCTCCCCGGCCTGGGGGGGATGTCAAAACTGCTTCGCGGCCTGGACGCCAATTTCCGCTTCGTCACGGTGCAGGAGGATGGGCTGGGGGCCCTGCGGGTCTGGAAACTCAAGGGGGGCTGGCAGACCGCTCAACTCATCAACTTGTTGCCCAAGCAGAAAGATGCCATCCAGCACGGCAAGCCTGCCGATTTGAGCCGGCTTCCTCCGTATCTCCCCGATCGCGTCGTTCTGTGGCTGGGAACGGCCGACCTCTTCCCCCGCCGCATCGAGTATCGCCGCGGCACGGCAAAGCCGGGCGATCCCTCCGACGCTGGGGAGGATCGGGCCCTGGTGACGATGGACCTGGACGGGCTGACGTTCAACGCCCCTATCGACCCCGCGCGGTTCTACTATAATCCGGGCAACGTGGAAGCGGTCGATCAGACGAAGCGCTTCCTGCTATCGCTGGGCGTGAAGGAGTGAACTCGCCGGGTGCCACTGGCTTTGCAAGTGCGTTGGGCCGGAAGATCTCGCGCAGGGTGCCACTGGCTTTGCCAGTGTGTTGGACCGGAAGATCTGGCGCAGAGACGCTACGTCGCAGAGGACGGAAGAACGAAGTCGAGGTGAGTTATGACAACCGATCCCGCCCCGATGGCCGCCCCGGCCAAGTTCAAGTTGCGCTGGTATCAATACCGCCTGCGGACGCTGCTGCTGGTCATGACCCTGGCCTGCATCGGCATGAGCTGGTACGCGGCAAAGTTGAAACCGGCGTTGGAACAACGCTCGGCGGTTCGGGCGATCCTGAAGCTCGGGGGAAGCGTTGCCTACGATTATCAGAAACACTTAGTTTCCGCGGAACCGCCCGGGCCGGCGTGGCTGCGAAAGATACTCGGAGACGACCTGTTCGTGACCGTGACATCGGTAACTCTCCGTGGTCCGCAGGTCAACGACGCCGCACTCGAACAACTCGTCGGATTGGCACATCTCGAAAACCTGCTTCTTTACACGACCAAGGTCAGCGACGCCGGACTGGAACATCTCGAAGGATTGACCACGCTCAAGTGGCTGCTCCTCGACGGCACCGGCGTCACCGATGCCGGGTTGAAGCACCTCACAGCATTGACCAAGCTCGAGATCCTGAACCTTAGGGACAGCCACGTCAGCGGCCCCGGGCTTGGATGCCTCAAGGCGCTACCCCAGCTCCAGGTGCTCGACCTCCACGGCACCAAGGTCGGCGACGCCGGGATCGCGAACCTCAAGGGGCTGGCCCAACTCGACCAGCTTGACCTCGGCGACACCAAAGTCAGCGACGCCGGACTGGAGCACCTCGAAGGATTGCCCCATCTGCTCTTCCTGGAACTCGATCGCACAAACGTTGGAGACGCCGGACTGGAACGCCTCAAGGGATTGACCCAACTCCAAGAACTGAACCTCTGGCAAACCAAGGTCAGCGATGCCGGGCTGAAATACCTCAAGGGATTGCCCCAACTCTGGGAGCTGAATCTCTCGCAAACTACGGTCAGCGACGCCGGGCTGGAACACCTCGAGGGATTGACCCAACTCACAACGCTCGCGATCCGCGGCACCAAGGTCAGCGACGCCGGGCTGAAACACCTCAAAGGACTGACAAACCTCAGCCTGCTGGATCTCGATGGCACCAGGGTCAGCGACGCCGGGCTGAAATACCTCAGGGGATTGACCCAACTCCAGTCGTTATTCCTCCGTGAAACCAAGGTCACCGACGCCGGACTGAAAGAGCTTCAAAAATCGCTGCCGAATGCAACGATTTCGAATCAGTGACAGGCGAAGCCCCAACACGTTCACCGGGCCTTCCCGCTCAGCGGCCCAGGGCGACTTGCGGCTCTTCCAGCCCGAGACGCTTCATCTTCTTGTAGAGCGTGGTGCGGTTGATGCCCAACAACTCCGCCGTGGCGTGACGGTTCCAGTTGGTCGAATCGAGCACCTCGAGGATGATCTGCCGCTCGGGGGCTTCCATCGCCTGCTTGAGCGAGCGGTTGCCCACCGGCTCGACGCGGACCGGGCCGGCGGCGATCAGGTTGTTCGGCAAATCCTCCAGGCGGACCTGGTCGCCCTTGCCCAGGAGGACCGCCCGCTCGATCACGTTTTGCAATTCGCGGACGTTTCCCGTCCAGCGGTAGCGTTGCAGGGCACTGAGGGCGTCGGCGCTGAAGCCACGGAGGGGCTTGCCGGCGTCTTCGCAGACCTGTTTGAGGAAATGCTCGGCCAGCAGGGGGATGTCGGAGATGCGCTCCCGCAGCGGCGGCAGCTCGACGTTGATGACGTTGATGCGATAGAACAAGTCCTGGCGGAAGCGGCCCTCGGCGACCGCCTTGCCGAGGTCGTCGTTGGTGGCCAGGATGACGCGGGTGTCGATCTTGAAGGTCTTGGTGCCGCCGACCTGCTCGAATTCGAGGTCCTGCAACACCCGCAGCAGCTTGACCTGCATGGCGGGACTGGCGGTGGAGACTTCGTCGAGGAAGATGGTGCCGCGGTCGGCCTGCATGAACTTGCCCATCTTGTCGCCGGTGGCGCCGGTGAAGGCCCCGGCGACGTGGCCGAACAGCTCGCTCTCCAGCAATGTTTCCGGCAACGCCCCGCAGGCCACTTCGACGAAGGCCTGGTCGCGGCGCGAGCTGCGGCGGTGGATAGCCCGCGCGATCATCGACTTGCCCGTGCCGCTCTCGCCGGTGACCAGCACGGTGGCGCGGGTGTCGGCGACGCTGTCGATCATGTCGTAGATCTTCAACATGCGGTGGTCGTGGCCGACGATGTTTTCCATGCCGAAGCGGAGGTCGAGCTGCGCCTTGAGCAGGCGATTCTCTTCGATCACTTTGCGCTGGTCCAGCGCCCGCTGAATGGCGATCTGCAGTTCCTCGTCCAGGAGCGGCTTGGTGAGGAAGTCGAAGGCGCCGAGGCGGATGGCCTCGACGGCCGTATCGACCGTGCCATAGCCGGTGATGACGATGACGGCCGCCGCCGGCTGCTTGGCGCGGCAATGGGCCAGCACCTCGAAGCCGTCGTCGTTGCCCAGGCGGATGTCGGCTAGCACGAGGTCGTAGGTTTTCCGGTCGATAGCCGCGTCGGCCTCGGCCAGGTTCGAGGCGGTATCGGTCTGGTAGCCCTGGTCGCGGAGCCAGTCGGCCATGGAAGCCAAGACGTGCCGATCATCGTCCACCAGGAGAAGTGTGCCACGTTGCTTCATTGAAACACCCTGAGAGTCGCCTGGGCGTTGCCAGAACGCCACCGGTTGCCGAAGATGAACTAGGCCGACAAAAAAAACTACGTCACAGGGTGAGCCGGGTCAACTTTCGGGCGGAAGGGGGGATTTCCCCCTCGAATTGTGTCGATTTTTGCCGTTTATCCCGCTGAGTCGGGGGGGTTAATTGGTTCCTCCGGGTTATTTCATCCTTCCCAGAAGTGGACTAGGATTAGTTGCTGTGACGCCCGTTCCCTTGGTGCAACAGCCACGACTTTGGAGGCCCCCATGACTATCAAATTGTTGGTGTGCGACGACCACCAGGTCATTCGCACCGGATTAGCCAGCCTGTTGGCCGGCACGGAAATCGAGATTATCGGCGAAGCGGACACCGGCAAAGAGGCGCTGCGGCTGGCGCAGAAGCTGAAGCCGGAGGTGATCCTGCTGGACATCCGCATGCCCGACGGCGACGGCCTCTCGACGCTGGAAAAACTCCACGCCAAGGTGCCGGAGTGCAAGGTGGTGATGCTGTCGACCTACGACAACCCCACCTACATCGCCCGCGCCGTCGCGCTGGGCGCCAGCGACTACGTGCTGAAGGGATCGAAGCGGGACGACATCGTGGCCACGATCGTTTCCGTGGCGCAGGGCGACGCGCCCAGCCGCACCGGCGAGTTGAAGCGCATTGCCGCCGCGATGAAGGTCCGCCAGACGGTCAACGACGACGACGTGCCCCTGACGCAGCGCGAGACCCAGGTGTTGCGGCACGTGGCCCTGGGGTTGAGCAACCGCGAGATCGGCCGCTCGCTGGAGATCAGCGTCGAGACGGTGAAAGAGCACGTGCAGAACATCTTGCGGAAGATCGCCGTCAGCGACCGGACGCAGGCTGCCGTGTGGGCCGTCCGCAAGGGCCTGGTCTGAGCGCGGGGCGACCCGTTGCGGAGATGGAAGACTTGTAGGGTGGGTCGAGCGCAGCGAGCCCCACCAACTGCGATTCGGCCGTTTTCTGGTGGGGCTCGCTGCGCTCGACCCACCCTACTTCTACTTCGCCCGCGGATGGGCCTTCTCGTAGACCCGCCGTAGCGTGGCCGTGCTCACGTGGGTATAAATCTGGGTCGTCACCAGGCTCTTATGCCCCAGCAGTTCCTGCACGCTGCGGATATCGGCGCCGCGGTCCAGCAGGTGCGTGGCGAAACTGTGCCGCAGGGAATGCGGCGTGGTGCGGGCGTCCAGACCGGTCAGCCGCAGGTACTTTTCCAGCATCCGCCCCACGCTCCGCGTGGTCAAGCGGCGGCCGAACTTGTTGACGAAGATCGGCGACTGCGGCCCCGGCAGTTGCCGCGGATGCAGCCGGCGGACCGCCAGCCAACGTTGCAATGCCCGGCAGGCATAGGACCCGACCGGCGAGAGCCGCTCGCGGCGTCCTTTGCCGCGGATGCGGAGGATGCCGGCCTCCAGGTCGAGGTCGCCCTGGTCGAGGCCCACCACCTCGCTCACCCGCAGGCCGGCCGAGTAGATCGTCTCCAGGATGGCGCGGTCGCGGAGTCCCATGGGCTGGGCCGGCGGCGGCGCCAGGAGCAGCCGGCCGATGTCATCGGCGGCCAGGAAATGGGGCAGCGTTCGGCCCTTGCGGGGATTGCGCAGCGGTTTGGCCGGATTGCTCGCGGCCCAGCCCTCCCGCTGACCGAAGCGGAAGAAGCTCCGCAGGGAAGCCAGCCGGCGGGCGATCGTGGTCTTGGCGTAGCCCGCCTCGTGCAACGCGGCGACGTAGCCGCGCAATTCCAGCACGTCCAGCGATCCCGGCTCGGGGGGCTGGCCGCCGCGGGCCTCGGCCAGATAGTTCGCCAGCGCCGTGAGGTCCTCGCGATAGCTCTTGACGGTCAACTCTGAAGCGTTCCGCTCCACGCGCAGATACTGGAGGAAACGTGCGATGGCCGTGTGCATGGACGACCGCTAAGGAATAAGTTGGGGACTGTCCCAATTTTCGTCCGACGGAGGGAAAAAGGTGACAGGCACCATTTGCCGGAACGGCCCGGAGGGTGCTTCGCACAAATGGTGCCTGTCACCTTTTTCCCGGAATCCCGCAAGGTCCTTTAAGCGAATTCATCGTGATCGGTGGGCAGGGGCAGATCGAAACGCTGGGACGGTGCATACTCCCGGCTCTCCTGCCGGATCTTCTGGCTCAAGATGGCGGCGTCGTACCAGGTGAAGCTCAGTTCCGGATTCGAGGCGTAGCGGCCCAACGTCCGCAGCGTCTCCGCCCGACTGGCGTCGTCGTAGAGGAAAACATAACGCTCTGCGCCCTTGACCAGGGCCAGCACGTTGATATCCTGACTCATGTCCGCTCGCCTCCTCGCAGGGCCTTCGCCGTGCGACAATGTCCCCTGGTTATTTATCGGATGGTGGGCCACCGCCACACTACTCGCGTTTCGCCGGCGCCGCCGCGGGCGCTGAGCATTTCCGAGATGTGCATGTGGCAACAGAATCGGATAAAGTCGTCGCTGCGTTCTAGGTAACCTTGCCACCCCCCCCCGCGGGATTCGTCGCGGAAGTAATAGTAGCCGGATAACGCCTCGGTAAACTCCATGTCGTTGCCGTTGTAGGCGCGCACGTGGCGCAGCACCGGCAAATCGCTGGGACACGATACCCGCGGCTGACAGCTCGGCGGCGGCGGGATGAAACCGCGCGCATCAGGCCAATCCGCCGGCAGACCGTTGGCCGGCAGGCCGCCTGTCGGCGCCACGACGACTTGCCCTTCCGGCCCTTCTTCCAAGGACGTTCTTGATGGCCTGGGCGCTGGCGGGCTGCACTTTGCCTGCCGCAGCCTTATCCGCCTTCGCCTTGCCCGCCGGCGTCTTGCCCACCGGGGTCTGATAGCTCAGTCGCTGAACCGTTCCGGAATCGACCATCTTTTCGTAAGGCGGCGTCTGGGTCTTCAATTGCTCCTTGGCCAGGGCCATTTCCGCCTCCAAAACCAGCGGGGCCGGGATGTCGCGTTCTTCAGGCGTTCCCCAGGGCAGACCGTAACCGGGCGGGATGGGGTGGAAATGGGGATTGGCCGCGTACCACTCGACCTGCATGGTCAGCCGTTGCGGGGGGTAAGGGCAAAAGTCGGTCACGGCCCCCACGACCACCGCGTCCACGCCCAGCAGTTGGGCCAGCAGCCGGGCGTCGCCCGGCCCCGCCATGGCCAGATGATGGTCGCGGATCTTCTGCTCGACGACTTCCAGCGGCACCACTTCGAAGCCAGGCACCAGTTGTAGCTCGTTGAAATAGGCCAGCGCCACTTGCCTGCCATCGACGGTCTTCTCGGTGCTGAGGTTGAAAAACGGCGTTATGGCAACCTTGGAAAGCTGCGGAAATGGATTATGCACCGTCGGCTGGTGCGCGATCTCCGGCAGCAGGGCGCAGCCGGGCGAAAGCAGGCAGCCGAGCAAGGCGAAATGTCGCAAGACCTTTTGCATAAGCCACTTACAAGAAGTGCTCGGCGATCTCTACGCCCTTCGGGCCGCCGATCAATGGCGATGGCCTTGTGGCGGAAATCGTCATGGTCTGCTTTATCGGCAAAGTCGTTACAGAACCTCCAGTTTATGTCGCTAGAGCGTGGCTGATGCGGGCCACTCTGACCCACGCGGCTTGAATTGCTCGTCCGCAGCGGTGACAATAGAGGTGAGCCGGGGGCGTAAGCCCTCGGACATCGTGGGGACTTCATCCCCCCTCTTTTGGCTTACAACCGACCGCGCGCCCCGATGCCCCACAACTCGCTGCCGCCAGCTCCCGTCCCTCGCACGCCCGCTCGTGCGGTCCGCGTCGGCGCGGTCACGATCGGGGGCGGCGCACCGATCGTGGTGCAAAGCATGTGTGCCACGAAGACCGCCAACGTGGAGGCGACCGTTGCCCAGGTCAATGCTTTAGCGGAGGCCGGTGCAGGGGTGGTGCGGATTGCGGCCGACACCCCAGGCGACGCCGCATCGCTGGCGGAAATCCGCGGCCGCAGCCGGGCGAACCTCTCCGTCGACCTACAGGAAAACTACCGCCTGGCCGCCGAGGTCGCCCCCTGGGTCGACAAGATCCGCTACAATCCCGGACATCTGTACCATCACGAGCGCCAGCGACCCTGGCAGGACAAGGTGCGGTTTCTCGCCGACATCGCCGGCGCGCACGATTGTGCACTCCGCGTGGGCGTGAATTGCGGCTCGGTCGATCCGGCCCAGCGGGACAAGTTCGCCGACGAAGACGTCCTGCAGCCGATGCTGCACAGCGCCCTGGACCACTGCGAGTTGCTGGACCGGCTGGGGTTTACGCGCTATTGCGTTTCCTTGAAGGATTCAGATCCGGCGGCCGTGGTGGAAGTGAATCGGCTCTTTGCCGTCCAACGGCCCGACGTGCCGCTACACTTGGGCGTCACGGAGGCGGGAATGCCTCCCGAGGGGATCGACAAGACGCGACAGGCCCTGGAGCAGCTTATTCCGCTGGGCATCGGCGACACGATCCGCGTTTCGCTGACGGTGCCGGCCGCGCGCAAGCACGAGGAGATCGAGGCGGGCCGCCGCATCCTCGACGACATTGCCGCCGGCCGCTTCTCGGCGGCCGGCCCGCGGCGGCGGGGGCTGGAAATCATTTCCTGTCCGGGTTGCTCGCGGGTCGAGAACCAGGCCTTTATCGCGCTGGCCGAGCAGGCTCGCGAGGCCACCCGCTACGCCGTGGAGCACGACATTACGATCGCCGTGATGGGCTGCCGCGTCAACGGGCCGGGTGAGACCGACTCGGCCGACCTGGGGCTGTGGTGCGGACCGAATCTTGTCAACCTCAAGCGCGGCGGCACGCTCGTGGGGGCCTATACCTACGGCGAGATCCTGCCGCGGCTGCTGGAGCAGCTCGATCTGCTGATCGCCCGCCGCTGAAATCACTCCGTTTTGTGACGCCCACGAGAGTCTCGCGCAGAGACGCTTCGGACGCCGAGGAGACAGGATAAGAAACGCACGATCATGCCGTTTTCCCTGCGCCTCCGCGCCTCTGCGCGAGACTTCTTCTTTTGCGACGCGGCAGCAGCGGCGTCAGGACGCTTCGGGCGGGGCGTTGTCGACCACGACCACGTCGACGCCGGGAATCCGCCGCAACAGGCAGTCCAAGACCGACGGCCCGAACCAACGCCGATACCAGGGCCAGCGGCTCCGCCCCATGACGATGTGCGTGATCCCGTATTCCTTGACGATGGTGGCGATGGCGCTGATCAGATCGGGGCCGTTCACCGGGAAGGTGGTGCCGCCCAATTGCCGGGCCAGCTCCAGCGAGTTTTCGATCTGCCGCTGCGTGGCGGCGTCGATGTGCACCAGTGATTCCCGGGGCGTGCGCACGTAGATCGCGTACCACGGCGCGCCCAGCCGGTCGGCGATCCGGGCCGCTTTGCGCAGCAGGGCTGGCGCATACGGGCTCCGCGAGCTCAGGCAGACCATGACGCGCTCCGAGCCCGAAGCCGTCTCGCCGCTCCGCTGGCTTTGCTCGCGGCGATGCTGGTCGAGGCGGAAGGCGATCTCTTCCATGGCCAATTCCCGCAGTTGCGTCAACTTCTCCGCCGCGAAGAAGTTGTCCATGGCGGTGGCGACGCGCTCGGGCGGGTAGATCTTGCCGGCCTGCAGCCGCTCGCGCAAGTCTTCGGCGGAAAGGTCCACGTTGACGATCTGGTCGGCCATGGCGACGACGTAGTCGGGGATGCGCTCCTTGACGCGGACCCCGGTGGCGCGCTCGACGATGTCGTGCAGGCTCTCCAGGTGCTGGACGTTCAAGGTCGTAATCACGCTGATGCCCGCGCGCAGCAGTTCTTCCACGTCCTGGTAGCGCTTGGGATTGCGGCTGCCGGGGGCGTTGGTGTGGGCCAGCTCGTCGACCAGGGCGATGGTGGGCCGGCGGGCCAGCACGGCGTCGATGTCCATCTCTTCCAGCACGATGCCGCGATATTCGATCCGCCGCCGCGGCACTTGCTCGAGTTGGCCGATCTGGGCGATGGTTTCCACGCGGCCGTGCGCCTCGACGAAGCCGATGACCACGTCGACGCCGTGCTGCCGCAGCCGATTGCCTTCCTGGAGCATGTCGTAGGTCTTGCCCACGCCGGCGGCGAAGCCCAGGTAGATCTTCAGCCTGCCGCGCTGTTGGCGGCGGATGAGGTCGAGGAACATCTCGGGCTTGGGCTGTAGTTCGTCGCTGGACACGGCTGTTGTGCCTCGATCTTACGACGCCGGCCAGAGCAGCGCGGGACGCAGACTGACCTGCGGCACCAACAGCGGCCGCAGCTCGTCCTGGCCGGCATGACTGCTCACGGACTGGTAACGGCCATCGACCGGCCCACGACGGACTTCGATCCGCTCGGCGGCCACGTCCACGACCCAGTAGTCGGCAATGCCGGCCGCCGCATAGAGATCGGCCTTCTCGCGGGTATCGAAACCGAGGCTGCTGTCGGCCACCTCGATCACGAGCAAGACGTCCTCGGCCAGCGGCCGGCCCCGCGAGTAATCGCGCTGCACGACCCAGGCCAGGTCGGGCTCCGGCGCGCTCTGGAGCGCGGGCAAACCGATGGAGTTCTGAATCCGGACTCGAACTTTGCCCGTGGGCAGGCTGGCGATACTCCATGCCGCCAGCCGATCGACAACCTCTTCATGCCGCGATCCGATGGGGTTCATTTCCCGAATCTCTCCGTGGATGAATTCCAGCCGGCAACGCTCGCGCTGGTCGAACACGCCGGCCGCAATCATGCGGTCGTATTGGGCCAGCGTCAGATGGGCAATCGTGCTCATGGGAGTCCTGCCTGAGTTGTCTGGGACATGGATATTATAGCAGTTTTTCCGGGCCACGCCCACGTCTCACCCTGGCCCTCTCCCGGAGGGAGAGGGGGATGCTGCGCTGGCCTCCGAGGCCGGCAGCGTGAGGCGGAAGACGGTCTTCACGCCGGGCGCGCTCTGGCAGGCGACGGCGCCGCCGTGGGCCAGGACGATCTCGCGCACGATGGCCAGGCCCAGCCCGCTGCCGCCGGGGACCGTGTCGCCGGGCACGCGAAAGTAGCGCTCGAAGACCAGCGGCAAGTGCACGGCGGGGATTCCCGAGCCGGTGTCGGCGACGGAGAAGACGATCTTGCCGTCGCAGGCTTGCGCGGCCAGGGTGATCTGTCCACCCTGCGGCGTGTGCCGTAGGGAGTTGTCCAGCAGATTGTGCAAGGCGTGCTGGAACTGCTCGGCATCGACCGCCACCAGGGGCAGGTCGTCGGCGGCCTCCACGATAAGCTCCACGCCTTGGTCCTGGGCGCGAGCCTGGAAGGGCTCGGCCGCCGAGTGCAACAGCAACGCCGGCTGCTCGGGGCGCAAGCGGAGTCGATTCTGTCCTTGTTCCAGCCGGGCCAGGTCCAAGAGGTTGTTGATCATCACCAGCAGGCGTTCGGCATTGTCGCGGGCATCGATCAGCAGTTCGAGTTGCTTGGGCAGCAGCGGTCCCACCCCTTCTTCCAAGAGCAGGTGCAGCACGATGCGGAGGCTGGTCAGGGGCGTTTTCAGCTCGTGGCTGACAGTGGCCACCAGGTTGCTCTTCACTTCGTCCAGCAGCCGGAACCGCGTGATGTCCTCCAGCAGCACCGCCGCCCCCAGCGTCGCGCCCGAGGAATCCCGGATGGGCAGGATGCGGGGGAGGAAGGAATGCGACTGCTCGCCCACTTGCAGCACGACGGCCTTGTCGAAGCCCTCGGGCAGGTACTCGTGCTGCTCGCGGACTGCGGCCAGCAGCGGCTGGCGGAGGGCCTCGGGCGGTTCCCAGATCACCGGCGGCTGTTTGCGGTCCTCGCGGGGACGAACGCCCAGCAAGCGGCGGGCCACGGGGTTGGCCATCTCCACGTGCTGCTCGGGATCAACCACGAGCACGGGATCGGGAAAGGAATCGATCGTCGCCTGGCTGGTCTGCTGCGCCGGACCAACTGGGCATGATGCGACTGGCGGAGTTCGCGGAGTTGGCGGGCCATGGTGTTGAAGGAGCTGGCCAGTTGCCCCAATTCATCGTTGGAGGTGATGGGCACGAGTTGGTCGAGGTTGCCCGCCCCGATCGCCGCGGCCGATTCGGTCACCGCCCGGATCGGGTAGAGGATGGTGCGGATCGTACTGGCGACCAGGAGGACGGCCAGGGCGATGCCGAAGGCCAGCCCGCCGCCATACCAGACGAGCGAGTGGAGTGCCAAGACGCGGGCGGCCGCGTTGACGTGCTCCATTTGGTCCTGGTTGATTTGCCGAATGCGGTCGGAGACATTCTTGATCTGGACGAACGTGCTATACAGGCACGGCGCCCCGGCGGGGGCGAAGTAGAGCCCCTCGCGCTGTGCGCCCGGATCGGCAAAGAAGTCGTTGCCCGCCTGGCGATAGTCCTTGCTCAGGGTCGTCAGCTTATCGACCAACTGGCCCTCTTCCGGCAAGATGGTGATATTGTGATTCTCCTTGTCGAGACTGTCGTCGAAGATTTTCCACTTGTCCTGGTAGAGGCGGTGGGACTGCTCTTCCTGGCCGGCGAGGGCGAGGAGAAAGGAGGAATTGATGCGTTCCAGGGCCTCGTTGAGGTCCCGCATGTAGATGACGCTGTCGTAATTCTCGCGGAGGATCAGATCGATCTGACCGCCGAGGTGGTAGATCAGGGCGGCCCCGGTGCCGCCCAGCGCGACCAGCAGGGCGAACAGCGGCAGCATGGCGATGAGGATTCTGCGGCGAAAGGTCATGGTCGGCGACTACTGTAGTGGTTCAATCAAATGGGGCTCTATGATTGCCGGGTGCCACTGCTGGCTTGTCCAGCAGTGTTGCGCCTCGCGGTGGTTCGGCACTGCTGGACAAGCCAGCAGTGGCACCTATGTTACCAAGTTTACTCGGAATACAATCCGTCAATTGTGAACGGCTATATTACCTGTTCATATCCCGTACTTCTTTCGCTTCCGGTAGAGCGTGCTGGGATCGATGCCCAGCCGCTCGGCGGCCTCTTCCATGGTGGCCGCGGCGGCCAGCACGCGGCGGATGTGCTGAGACTCGACTTCGTCCAACGACAGCGGCTCGGCGGCGGCGGGGCCCTGCGTGCTGCCGAACGGCGAGGGGAGGTGACTGAGTTCGACCAGCGGTCCCGAGGCGAGGATGACGCCGCGCTCGATCACGTTGCGCAACTCGCGGATGTTGCCCGGCCAGCGGTAGCGGAGCAGGGCCTCGCGCACCGGCGGGGCAAACGCGGAGATCGGCTTGCTGTTTTGCCGGGCGAAGAAACGCAACAGGTGCTCGGCCAAGGGGAGGATGTCGGCGCGGCGCTGCCGCAGTGGCGGCAGGGTCACCTCGATCACGTTGAGCCGGTAGAAGAGGTCTTCGCGGAACAGGCCGGCGGCAAGCTCGGCTTCCAGATCGCGATTGGTGGCCGCCAGGATGCGGACGTTGCTGGCCCGGGTCGCGCGTTTCGCCGATCCGTTCGTAGCAGCGCTCCTGGAGCAGCCGCAACAGCTTGGGCTGCAACGGCAGCGGCAAGTCGCCGATTTCGTCGAGGAAGAGCGTGCCCCCCTCGGCCGCCGCGACCTTGCCGGTCGTATCCCGCACCGCGCCGGTGAAGGCGCCCTGGAGATGGCCGAACAACTCGCTCTCCAACAGCTCGGCCGAGAGGCTGGGACAGGGGACGGTGATGAACGGTCCGGCGGCGCGAGGGCTGTGGGCGTGGATGGCGCGGGCGAGGACTCCCTTGCCCGTGCCGCTCTCGCCCCGCAACAAGATCGTCGCTTCGCTGGCGGCGGTCTTGAAGGCCACGTCGAGGGCCTCGCGCATCGGCGGCTCGTTGGTTTGCAGATCGGCTTCCGGCACGACCGCGCGGACTTGCTCCTCGAGCTCTTCGACCTGGCATTGCAGCCGCCGCAGTTGCACGACCCGGTCCAGCACCAGCCGAAGCTGTTCGGGGGTGAACGGCTTGGGCAAGTAGTCCAGCGCCCCGCGGCGCATCGCCTCGACGGCCGTTTCGATGGTGGCGTAGGCCGTCACGACCACCACGTGCAGCCCCGGGGCCAGGCCCAAAAGCCGCGGCAACAGGTCCAACCCCAGTTCTTGACCGAGCCGCAAGTCCAGCAGGGCCATCTCGAACGGCCGGCGGCCCAGCAGTTCCAGGGCCTGGTTGCCGTCGCGGGCCTCGGCGGCCTGGTGCCCCATCAGCTCCAGCGAGGTCCGCAAGGTGCGTCTGAGACTGGCGTCATCGTCAATCACGAGGATATTCATAACGTTGCATTCTGCACGATGGGCCATGCAACTTGCAATACCCGGCCATCGATCCGCACGATGCAGATTCGTCGTAACTCATTGCACATAAGCAAGTTGCGTCTTATTTCTTAATTTTGGCATGGGGAATGCGAAGGGGAAGGTGCAGATGCGCGTCCGCCCGCGGCAACGCAACGGGAGATTAAGCATGTATTGGCATCCCTGGACAAAACTGATGGCGCTGAGCGGGGCCGTCGCCGGCGGCGGAATCCTGGCCTGCGCGGCGGCACTGCTGGACCTGCTGATGCCAGGCGCGTCGATGCCGGCTTTTGTCGCCATGACGGTCGTGCTCGGACTGGTGATTGCGGGCGTGGTGGCCACCTTCGCCTGGCTGTGCGGCTGCTGGGACGAGGCCGGGCCGGACCGCATGGAGCGGCTGGTCGAGGCCGCCGAGCGCCGCTCGGAGGACCTGGCGAGAAAGGCCGCCTTGCGCAAGTCGCTGGAACAGGAACGACGCCAGAAGCTTCAGGAGTTTCCACCGCAGACCTACCTGGGCAACGCCTACCGGACGACCCTTCGCGGCTTGGGGCAACCGAAATCGCCCGCCGGGGGAACCGCGGCCGCCACGCCCTGGCGGCACGGTCAATGAAGATCGGACAACGAGAGGGTAGGGTGGGTCGAGCGCAGCGAGCCCCACCAGGAAATTGCCGAATCGCATTTGGTGGGGCTCGCTGCGCTCGACCCACCCTACTCTTGCCCCCCGCAATACAATCATTCATAAGGAGCAGCCATTATGGACCTTTACACCTGGCTTCCGGCCATGTTCTTCCTGGGCTTGGCGACGTTGGGCGTGCTGACGGCTTTCGTTTTCGCATGTGACAAGGTTTAAGGGACGTTCTCATGGATGCTTTACAGATTCTCACTGCCGTAGCGACCGTGCTGCTGTTGGTTTACCTGACCGCCGCTCTGCTGCGGCCCGAGTGGTTCTAAAAGGAAAGGGTCCCGCCCATGTGGCAGGTCTGGGTGCTTCCACTGCTTGTGTACAGCGCGACGTTTGCGCTGGCGGTCCCGATCGGCCTGTACATGGCCCGGGTGTTCGACGGCCGTCTTCACACGCCGAAGTGGCTTCGATGGATCGAAGCGCGGCTGGACACCGGCGCGCAGAACTGGAAACAGTATGCGCTGGCGTTCATGGCCTTCAACGTCGTGGCGTTCCTGGTCGGGTTCGCGGTCCTGACTCTGCAACCCTACCTGCCGCTGAACCCGGACGGCAAGAAAATGCTCGCACCGACCACGATCTTCAACACGGTCTGCTCGTTTCTGACGAATACCAATCTGCAGGACTACTCCGGCGAGGTCCACCTGTCTTACTTTAGCCAGTTGTTCTTCATCTGCTGGAAGCAGGTTCTTTCGCCGATGATCGGGATGGCCGCCCTGGTGGCGATTATTCGCGGGCTGCGCGGCGACAAGCAGATGGGTAATTTCTACGTCGATCTGTGGCGCGGGACGGCCTACGTCTTCGTGCCGCTGTGCCTGGTGGTCGGCGTGCTTCTCATGGCCAGTGGCGTTCCCATGACGCTGGACGGACACGCGGACGCGACGACGCTGGAGCCGGGGGCGATGGGGGCCGACAGCAATGGTCAACCCACCTTGGTCCAGCAGATTGCCCGCGGCCCGGTGGCGGCGATCGTTGCGGCCAAGCAATTCGGGACGAATGGAGGCGGTTTCTTCGGCGCCAATAGCACGCATCCGTTTGAAAATCCCAATGCCTTCAGCAGCTTCCTCTCCTGCGTGGGAATCTTCCTGCTGCCCGTGGCCACGCTGGTGATGTTCGGCAAGATGCTCAACCGTTACCGGGACGCGGCCGTGATTTTCGGCGTGATGCTCGTGCTCTCCTTAGGGACCGTGGCATGGGCGATTTGGCACGACACGCTCAAACCGAACCCAGCCCTGACTGCCCATGCGGCGCGGACCTACTCCATCCCGGACGCCACGACCGCCAACGGCCAGCGCGCCATGGCGATTCCCGCGGTCGCGGGTCTTCCCGTCGATCAGTCCTTGGGGAACCTGGAGGGAAAGGAACTCCGCTTTGGGACCTCGGCGGGCGCCACGTGGGCGGCCCTGACCACGAACACCTCCAACGGTTCCGTGAACTGCATGCACGACAGCCTCAACCCGGTCGCCGGTCTGGTCCCACTCACCGGGATGTGGCTCAACTGCATCTGGGGCGGCGTCGGCGTGGGGTTCATCAACTTGTGGATTTACCTTATCGTCGGCGTGTTCCTTGCGGGCCTGATGGTGGGCCGCACGCCGGAATACCTGGGCAAGAAGGTCGAGGCGCGAGAGATGAAACTCGCGGCCCTGGCCTTGTTGATCCATCCGCTGATGATCTTAGCCCCCACCGGCCTCTTCGCGGCCACGGACTGGGGCATCAAGGCGGAAAGCAATCCGGGGGCGCACGGGTTTTCCCAAGTCCTTTATCAGTTCAGTTCGGCCTCGGCCAACAACGGCTCCGGCTTCGAGGGCTTGGGAGACACCTGGGGATTCAACAAGCCCGAGGATAACCCGTCTCCGCCGGGCCCTGAAAGCCGGCCGCTGGACATTGTGGCGGGCTTGGTCATGTTGATTAGCCGCTTTGTGCCGATCGTCGCTCCCATTGCCCTGGCGGCAAGCCTGGCGGCCAAGAAGCCCACGCCCGTCACGGTGGGGACGTTGCGAACGGATACGATCACGTTTGGTTTCGTCCTGCTGGGTACGATCCTCCTGATCGGCGCCCTGCTCTTCCTCCCCGTGGCCGCCCTCGGTCCCATTGCGGAACACTTCGGACCGATCCCCTTTGGAGGCTAGACGGCATCGGGAAACCAGTACGAAACATGGTTGCGAGAATAAGGAAAGAGAACATGTCCAGCACCCTCACTAAGGAGCCGCCGGTCACTGGTCCCACTCCCGAAGAACTTAAACTTGGGCGTCGGCACAGTCGAAAAGCCGGTTTATTTGAGCCTGACCTTTTGAAGACCGCCTTCCGGCAGTCGCTCATCATGCTTCGCCCCGACATCCAGTGGAAAAACCCGGTGATGTTCGTGGTCGAGGTGGGATCGCTGCTGACCGTCATTTACACGGTTGCCAAATTCTTCGGTTACCAGAGCGCGGCGGGTGTTGGTTATCTGTTGGCCCTGGATTTCTGGCTCGTGGCCACCCTGCTGTTTGCGAACTTCGCCTCCGCCATTGCGGAGGCCCGGGGCAAGGCCCAGGCCGACGCCCTGCGGAAGACGCGGCGCTCGACCCCGGCCCGCCGCCTGCGGCCCGACGGCAGCATGGAAGAGACCGTCTCGACGGCGCTGCGTAGCGGCGACCGGGTCGAGATTGTCGCCGGCGAGGTGGTTCCCAGCGACGGCGAGATCGTCGAGGGCGTGGCTTCGATCGACGAATCGGCGATTACCGGCGAGTCGGCCCCGGTCATCCGCGAGGCCGGCGGCGACCGCTCCGGCGTGACCGGCGGCACCCGCGTGCTCTCCGACCGGATCGTGGTGCAAATCACCGCCAATCCCGGCAATTCCTTTCTCGACCGCATGATTGCCCTGGTCGAGGGCGCCATCCGCCAGCGAACGCCCAATGAAATCGCCTTGTCGGTCGTGTTGGCCGTGTTCACGCTGATCTTCCTCATTGTAACCGCCACGCTCTGGCCCGTTGCCTACAACGTCGAGTTGTACATGAAGGATTTTCTCGGCGTCAGCGGTCGTGTTTTGAGCCTCGGCACCGACGTACCCACGCTGGTGGCGCTGCTGGTGTGCCTGATCCCCACGACGATCGGCGCCCTGCTGGCGGCCATCGGCATCGCCGGCATGGACCGGGCCCTGCGGGCGAACATCATCGCCAAGAGCGGCAAGGCGGTGGAAGTGGCCGGCAACGTCGATACCTTGCTCTTGGACAAGACGGGCACGATTACGGTGGGTAATCGCCGGGCGACGCAGTTCATTCCCTTCGACGATTTCACGGCCGGCGAGGTTGCCCGCCTGGCGGCCCTGGCCTCGGCCGCCGACGAAACGCCGGAAGGGAAGAGCATTGTGGACCTCTTCCACGGCTTCGGCGGCGACGGCCAGGATCGGCACGGCCGCAAGGCCGCCCTCGGCGACGGCGCCGTCCCGGACGGCGCCCGCTTCATCCCCTTCACCGCCCAGACGCGGATGAGCGGCATCGACCTGGCCGACGGCCGCGCCATCCGCAAAGGGGCCCCGGACGCCATCCTCCTTCACATCCAGCAGCAGAAGGGCTCGGCGCCGCGGGCGGTGGAGAGCACGGTGGCCGACGTGGCCGGCAAGGGGGCCACGCCGCTGTTGGTAAGCGAGGGTTCCCGGCTGGCCGGCATGGTGGTGCTGGAAGACATCCTCAAGCCGGGGATCGCCGAGCGCTTCGAGCGGCTGCGGCGCATGGGCCTGCGGACCGTGATGGTCACCGGCGACAATCCCTTGACCGCCAAGGCGATTGCCCAACAGGCGGGCGTGGACGACTACATCGCCGAGGCGACCCCCGAGGCCAAGCTCGCCTACATCCGCAAGGAACAGGCCGCCGGCAAGCTGGTGGCGATGATGGGCGACGGCACCAACGACGCCCCCGCCCTGGCCCAGGCCGACGTGGGCGTGGCCATGAACTCCGGCACCCAGGCCGCCAAGGAGGCCGGCAACATGGTGGACCTCGACAGCGATCCCACCAAGCTGATCGAGGTCGTCGAGATCGGCAAGCAACTGCTGATAACGCGCGGGGCCCTGACGACGTTTTCCATCGCCAACGACGTGGCCAAGTATTTTGCCATCGTCCCGGCGATGTTTGCTGCGACGCTGCCCTGGTTGAAACCGCTGGACATTATGGATCTTCATTCCGCCACCTCGGCGATCCTGTCGGCAGTGATCTTCAACGCGATCATTATTCCGCTGCTGATCCCGGTCGCGCTGAAAGGGGTCAGGTATCGCCCCGTGGGGGCAGATGCCCTGCTCCGCCGCAACCTGCTGATCTGGGGGCTGGGCGGTGTGATCACGCCGTTCATTGGAATCAAATTGATCGACTTAGTCCTCGTTGCCCTGCACATGGCCTAGCCCTTTACGGAATACGGAGTCAAACCATGACAGCTCACCTTCGAGCAAACCTTTGGTTGCTGGTCCTCACCGTGCTCCTAGGCTCGGTGCTGTACCCGCTGGTACTGTTGGGCATTGGCCAAACGGTGTTCCATGACAAGGCCCAGGGAAGCCTGCTGACCGACGCGAAAGGCCGTCCCGTTGGCTCACGGCTCATCGCTCAGCCGTTCACGGCCGACGAATATTTCCAACCCCGGCCTTCGGCGGCATCTTACAACGCCGCCGCCTCCGGCGCTTCCAACTGGGCTGCCAGCAATTATCTGCTCCGCGACCGCGTGGCCTGCCAGCTCGGCCCTATCGTCACCTATCGCACGGGCGCGAAAAAGGGCCAGCTCGTTGCCCCCGACATCGAAAGCTGGTTCCAGAAGGACCAGTTCCAGGGCAAGCCGGGGATCGTGGCCCAGTGGGCGGCCTTGCATTCGACCGTCGCCGGGAACTGGCTTCACGACTGGGTCAAGGCCGATAAACTGAACGCCGACTTTATGGCCGGCTGGGAGAAGGCCCATCCGGCCAACGTCAAGACGTGGAAGGACGCCAACTCCGATAACCCGGACCCCAAGCCCGAAGATCTGGCCGCCGGATTGGCCGGACCGTTCTTCACCAGCTTCGCCAAGGACCACCCCGGCACGTTCCCCGGCGCCGTCGAGCACAAGACCAAGGACGGCAAGACGGAGAAACAGATCGAGCCGGTCAAGGAAGGGGCGGACATCCAGTCCCACTTCTTCGACATGTGGCTGGAAGATCATAAGGACGCGGACGGCAAGAGCACGGTCGATTTGGAACCGGTCCCCGGCGACGCGGTAACGACCTCGGGCTCGGGACTGGACCCGGACATTACGCTTAAAAACGCCCTTTGGCAATTGGATCATCGCGTGGCCGGCGCTTGGGCGAAGAAGACCGGCGCCAGCGTGGACTCGGTACACGAGACCATCGCGAAGTTGCTCGGCCAGAAGAGCCATGCGCCGGCGGGCGGGCTGTTCGGCGAGCCCTTGGTCAACGTGCTGGAAATCAATTTGGCGCTGCCGGGCCAATTTCCAAAATAAGGCCGCCCGCAGCGCCGGCGACTACCTCGTCCCCGCTCGACCCCCATCCGATTTCTGCTTGGCTGCACACCGGGTGCGGGGTTTGAGCGGGGTTTTTCTGCCACCCGACGCAGGCTTCGGTCCGGAGTCCCCACTCCAAGCCCACCGGCTGCGACCGGTGGGAAATGAGGCGGCAACCGACGCCGTTTCCCACCGGTCGCAGCCGGTGGGCTTGGGCGCGGGGGCAATCCCCAATCCCTTCCCCCGCGCCTCTGCGGCTCTGCGCGAGGTTTGTTTGTGGTGCCACGCGGTGGCCCCGTCACCGGTCGCCTTTGCACGTCCCACGACGGCAAGCTATCCTTTCCTGGGGCCTTTGCCCATCACCAACTCCACAACCGCCCCGGGGGCCGCTGGCGATGTCCGACCGGCTGGAACGACTGCGGCAGATGCGGCGTCGCTATGGCGCCGGCGCCGTGCTGCAACACGCGCTGGACCGCCTGGCGCGGCGGGTGGCGGCCTTGGATGTCTATCCGCTGCTCTGGTTGGAGGTCGCGGCACTGGAGCCGGCGCCGCCGGATGATGACGGACTTGACTTTCACTTTCTCAGTGCCGAGGAGGTACGGACGCTAGCCGCGGATGCCGAGAACTGCCTGGACGCGGGCCTGGCCGACGGGCTGGCGGGGGCGCGAACTATTGTTTCGCCGCCCTGGCCGACGGACGGCTGGCCGCCTACGGCTGGTACGCCCTAGGGACCGTCGATGAAAAGCATTGCGGCCAGGTGGCGGTGCGGCTGCCGGCGGATACGGCCTATTTCTATAATGGCTTCACCCGGCCCGAGTTTCGCGGCCGCGGGCTTTATGCCCGGCTGATGGGCGAAGGGTTGCGGGCCTTGGCCGGCCGTGGAGTGCGCAACTTGGTGAGCAGCGTGCGCTGGACGAACTGGGCCGCCCTGAGAAGCTGTCGCCGGCTGGGCTTCACCGATCTGGGGTATTTCGTCGGCGTCGGCCCCGGACGGTTCCGGCTGGTGTTTCCGCCGCGTGCGGCGAAGCGGCGGGGAATCGAGTTCGGCCGCGCGGCGTGCTTGGTCCCCTCTCCCGCCCAACCGTAAAGCTCTCGCCCCAAGCCCATCGGCGGCGTCCGGTGGGAACTGACGCGGCAGGCGACGCAGTTCCCACCGGACGCAGCCGGTGGGCTTGGGAGGCCGGGGCAATCCCCGATCCCGTATGACCGCTCCTATTTTTTCCGCTCCGGCGGAGGCGGCGGCAGGGCGTCGGCCGGGGCGGCCGCCGGGGGCTGCCGATCAGTGAGGAACTTCATCAACGTGACGCCTAGCCCGTCCACCGAGGCCCCGCCGCCCATGGCGAGGATTTCGGGCATGATCTTCACGCCCCGCTCGGCCAGCGCCGTGGCGACGTTGATGACGGCCGTCGGCCCCTGGCCCAGCGCGCGGACCTGGGCCTCGAAGCCCTTGGCGCGGGCCAGTCCGACCGCTTCCACTTCCGCCCCCTTGGCCCGACCGGTCTCGGCAATGTAGGTGGCCTCGCCGTCGGCCTGATTTTTGCGGGCCTGGGCCGTCTGGGAGGCGATTTCCACGCCCACCTGGGCCTGGGCCAACTGGGCCTGCATGTCAGCGGTGCCCTTGGTCTTTTCCAGGTCGATGCGCAGCTTCTGCGCCTCCTGCTGCATCTGGAAGGTGGCCTTTTCCTGGTTGGCGATTTCCCGCTGCGTCAGCACCGTGACCAACTGCTCCGGCAGGATGACGTCCTGGATGTAGACGCCGCGGGTTTCCACCTCGTATTGCGTCAGTTGCTCGCGGATGTGCTCCAGGGCACTCTCCTGCACCTGCTGGCGGGTCTCGATGAACTGTACGGCCGGCATGCTCTGCAGCTTGTCGCGGAAGTGGTTGCCCACGGCCGCTTGCAGCACGTCGTTGACCAGGGCGGCAATCGTGCCCACCATGCTGATCACCCGCGGCGCCGTGGTGTCGGGTATGTGGATCTGCACGACCAGGTCGATGGCGAAGACGAAGCCTTCGCGGCTCTTGGCCACGATCTGCGAGAGGTGCTCGTCGAGCTTGTGGGCCTGGCTGACCTCCTGCGACCAGTTGAGGCTCAAGATGGCCGTGGGCACGTGCTCGGCTGCGTAGCAGCGCGGGTTGATGGCGTACTTGCCGGTCCGCAGCGGCTCGCCCCAGATGCCGCGATGTCCCGGACGCACGATCGAGCCGAACTTGAAGCCGGCCCCGGACATGTCTTCGGTGGGCAGGCCGACGTAGGCCTTGATGACCGCCACTTCGCCCTGGTTGACGACCAGCATGGGAACTTCTTCCACTCGCACCAGGAAGGGATTGAGCAAATAGGCCCCGTACAGCAGCGGGTCGTGTTGCAGTCCCATCTTGCCGCCGGCCTTGAGGAAGGCGTCGAAGTCCTGGTAATTGTTGTGTTGCACCGATTTCAGGCCGATGAGGGCCTCGATGAGGGCCTGGTCGGTGGCGCCGCCGGTCTCCAGCGCCTTGACGTCTTCGAACTCGCCCAGCCGGCTGGCGATGGCGCCGCCGGGAAGCGGCTGGCCTTCCAAGGCCGTGACGATGCCGCAGGTGTCTTCCACGGCGCCGCCGCGGGAGGAACGGGGGGTAATCACCGTCACCCGGAGCTGCTCTTCTTCCAATCCGAAGGCCGTGAACGACAACTTGCCATAGGACTGCAAGCGCTGGAACTGCTTGGCCACCGGCAAGCCGTAGATCCGCTCCCGCGTGATGACCAGGAAGCCGACGGGATGGACGGGCATGAGGCTGCCGGGTGGCAGCACGGGGCGTTGCACGCCCTTCTGGCCGCCGGCGTGCAGCCAGGCGCGGAGGTCGGTGATCTTGTTCAGCGGGCTCATCGATTCGGCCGACTTGGCGCCGACCGGCAAGGCCTTGCCCGCTTGGGCCACGACCACGCCGATCTCGCCGGCGCGGACTTGCACCCAGGGGAACTTGTCCACGGTGTAGACCACCCACAGCTTGAATCGCCAGCCCGGCATGAGGAGATCGGCCTGGTAGCCGGCCTCGCCGTGGAAGGCGATGGGGTTGTCGTCGGGCAGTTTCTTGAAGGAAAACCGTTTCGTGACCAGGCCGACTTCCGTGGGACCGATGATGCGAATGGACGGCAGGACCAGCACCACCACAACAGCCGCCAGGATCCAGAAAGCATAGAACCAGAAGTCCGGGGACAAGAGCCAGGTCATGGTAACAACTCCTCGTTGCGACGGGGTTTTATGGGGGATTCCGCCCAGGGCGGGCCGGATGGGCTCGGGGCTCGACGGCCCCTATTATGATTGGGGACCGGCGGGGTTGCAAGCAGGGGGGGCTGAAAGCAGCATGGAACTCGTGCCCTAGGGCCGTTTGCCCGGCCAGAGGCCCAGGAGGCGTCCGACGGCGGATTTCTTGGCCGGCGTCTCGGGGCCGGCGGCCTTGGGATCGCCCGACAGCGCGGCGGCCAGGGCGATCATCGAATGGGTCACCGCCGCCTTGGGGGCCTGCTCGATCAGCGGCACGCCGTTGTTGCGGGCGTCGATCATGGTGCGGTAGTCGTTGGGGAGTTGCCAGAAGATTTCCCGCCCGATCGTCTCTTCCGCCTTCTTCAACGTGATCTGACCGCTCTCCAAGCCGGCGCGGTTGATGATGATCTTGACCTTGTCGGCCAGGTCGTTCATCTCGCCAAACGACATCATCAAGCGGACCACGTTCCGCAGGCAGGGGAGGTCGAGCTGGGTGACCAAGAGGACGGTGTTGGCCATCTCCATCGCCATCAGGTCGATGGCGGTATAGCCCTTGGAAAGGTCGAGGACCACGTGGGTGAAGGTGGCCTTCAAGAGGCCGATGACCCGCTGCAAGTCCTCGGCGCCGACCAGTCCGATGTCTTCCAATTGGACGGGTCGCGGCAGCAGGTAGAGCCCCGAAGAGTGCTTGGTGAGCGAGCGTTTCAGGAGGGTGAAGTCGAGGCGGGTGACATTTTGGGCGACGTCGACGAGGGTGTAGTCGGGGATGGTGTCGAGGAAGACGTCGGCGTCGCCGAGGCAGAGATCGAGGTCGACCAGGGCGACCGAGTTGCGTTCGTCCTTGGCGAGGATGCAGCCGAGATTGACCGCCACGCTGGTGGTGCCGACGCCGCCGATGGCGCCGGCCACGGCAATGACCTGGCTGCCGCGGGGCCGGGTTTCACCGGGCGCGAAGTGCCGCTCGCTGATTCGCCCCAAGGCCCCCAGCAGGTCCTCGATGTGGATGGGCTGGGTGAGGAACTCCTTCGCCCCGGCCCGCATCGCCTGCAAAATCAACTGGCCGTCGTTCGACGAGCTGACCACCAGCACGGCGCAGTTGGGCGAGGTCTCGTTCAAGCGGCTGACCAGGGCCAGGGCCTTGCTGGGATCGGCGTCCAGGCCGACCATGCCGATGTCGGGGTTGGTCTGGGCCACCACGTCGGCGAAGAATTCGTAGCGCGAGCATTCCGCCTCCAGCCAGAACCATGTCCATGCCCAAGAGCATGGTCTTGAGCGATTCGCGCTTCGAATCGTCGGGATCGGCGATGGCTACTCGAAGGACGTTGCTCATGGATCAAAGGCGGACGCTTAGCAAGGTTGCCGAAATACAACCGCAGTGGGCGCGCAAAGCCGCCCCTGAATAGATAGCATACTCCCGGTCCCGTTCTAAGGAATTACGTCATAGCCGATAGGACCAATAAAGGGCGGTTCCGGATTGCGCCCTCCCGATGCATCAATGCGGTTGGAATGGTTCGGATTGGGTAGATCGTAGCGGTTGTCAGGGTTGCCGTTGCTGGCGCCGCCCGGCGGTAGAGGCGCCGGCGGCACGGGGGCGTTCTGCTGCTGCGGGACGGGGGCGTTCTGCTGCTGCAGCACGGGGCCGTTCTGTTGCTGCGGCTGGGGCACGGGGCCGCCGGGGATTTCGCCCGGGTTGCTGCACGCGCCCTGCACGCAGGCACCCCCCGGAGCACCCCCGCCGCAACCGCAGACGGGCACTTCCAGGTGTCCCTTGAAGAACAATTCCCAGTCGTTGGGTTCGGCCGTCTCCATGCCGGGACCGCAGGGGGGGACCTGGTTGGCGTCCAGGGCCTCCACGAGTTCCGGCGTCACCGTGATGAGCGTTTCCACTTCGTTGACCTGTTGATTGACGTTGCGGAACATGGTGCCGATGTAGGGGGCCTCGCTGACCCAGGGCAGGCCGCTGTTCTGCGAGTTCACGACGGTTTGCACCAATCCGGCAATCGCCAAGGTCTGGCCGGCCCTCATCTCCACGCCGGTTTCGACGATGCGGTTCTTCAAGGCGGGAATGCCGCCGACGCTCAAGGAGTTGTCGATGGCACTGATGCTGGCGCGGACTTCCAAGCGGATGCGTCCGTTGCCCATGACGATGGGGACATAGTCGATCCGCGTGCCGTAGTCTTTGAACTGGACGGTCGGGCCCGTGATGCCGCCGTTGAGTTGGTAGCCGAACTCGCCGCCCACCTGGAAGTAGCCCGGCCGGCCGCTGATGGCCACCAGGTTCGGCTCGGCCAGGACCTTCGCCAGGCCGTCCTGGCGCAGGGCGTTGAGGACGCCGAAAAACGCGGCGTTGCCGTTGCCGATTTGGAACTGGACCGTGGGATTGTTGGCCGTCGTGATCGATCCGCCCGAGATCGTGCTGATCAGGCCGCTGGCCTGCGAAAGGAACAGGTTGCTGCCGTTCATCTTGGCGAAGTCGAATCCCAACTGCCGCAACTTGGTCCGCGACACCTCCATCACCTTGACGTGCAAGAGGGCCTGCTGCACGCCGCTGACGGTCATGTTGTTGATGATCTTGGGGTAGTATTCCTTGGCGATCTCGACGATCATCGGGATCTGCTCGGGATGATCGACGTAGCCGGAAATCATCAGGCCGCTGCCGATGGGCATGACGCCCAGCACGGTCCTGGGGAACTGGGTGCGGAGGATCGTGGCCAATTCCCGGGCGTCGCCCACGACCGTGACGTCGACCGTGTAAATCTGCTTGTTCTCGCCCCAGAGGTTGATCTGGGTGACGCCCGGCTTCATGGCGGCCACCTGCACCTGGGTGGGCGAGAGGGGCGTGAGTTCCAGGATTGCCGGGTTGTTGACCTGGACCTGGGGAATCCTCTGGTCCAGGGTGAGAATGCGGCTGCTATTGGTCGTCATCTCCAGATGATCGTTGGCCCCGACGATGCGGTGTACGATCGAAGGCGACGCGATGACCTCGGGCTGCCGCAACGGTGGCGGCGAGATGGCCGACGGCGTCTGGCCGCCGGCGGGCAAGACAGCCGCCACCGCCGCGGCGACCATGGTGAGCGTCAGCAGCGGCCGGAGTTGCCGCCTGAACCTGTGCATGAACATCCCTGTCCTTCCTTGCAACATCCGCTGTCTCGGTCTACGCACTCATCACGACGGCGCCGGGCCCGAGGATGGTCCGCCGCCGGGCTGGCCGGCCTGGTTGCCACGCCCCCCCAGTCCATCGTCACCGGGGAGAATTCCTGTCTTGGCGGGCTGCTTCTCCTCCGCTGGGGGCGGCGGAACCTTGATCTCCAGCGTGTTCTTGCCGCCGTTGTTCCCGGCAGCTCTCCCGCTGCTGAGCGTCCAATAGCCGGCATCCGGCCCGGTACTGGCAGGGCCCCGCAGGGTGACCTCGTTGACGTCCGCTCCGGCCAAAATGCGCACCGACCACGTCTCCTGGGCCGGCTCGGGCGGAGCGGGTTTCTCGACGTTGGCCTTCTCCCGCAACGCATTGAGGTATTCGAGGAATCCCTTCCCTTGCTCCTTCAGGTTGTTCAATCCGGTCGGCTGGGTCGCCTCCTCCTTGCCGCGGTTTGCCTTGTCGGAATCGCCGAAGAGCTCGCGAGGCAAGGCGCCTTCCGTCTGCACTTCGGTTTCTTCTTCGGGGCCGCGCATCACCAGCTTGATCGAGCCCAACTCCGTCGCCAGCGTCACCTTCTCCGCCTGCGCCGGCGTCACCAGCAACGACACCGTGCGGGCTTGAATCGACTTGGTCTCCGGGCCGTTGGCGTCCATCGCGACCACGTCGTTGACGGCAAAGACCTTGATATCCTGGAGAATCGTGCGGGTGGTGGTTTCGCGAATTCCCAGGTTCACGTTCTTGGCCATGTGGACCAGCAGGTCGACGCGGCAGCCGGGCAGCAGCAGGTTGCCGCCGCCGCTGACGGCATCCACCCGAATCGACACCACGCGGTAGCCCTTGGGAATCATGATGTCGGCGCCCGGGGCGTTGACGCCCTTGGCCGCCAGCTTGCTGTCCAACAGCGGCTCGCCGGCGTAGAGCTTGGTCCGCGTGCGGCGGCCTTCAATGTCTTCCAAGCGGCTCAAGGCGCCGGGGATCAACTTGTCCTTGGGCCACTGCTCCAGCTTCAACTCCTGGGCGGTCAGGGGATCGCCCTGCGGCACGTCCTTCGACACCACGAAGATCGACTGGGTCTCTGCCGCCGGGGCCGACTCCGTCCCGCGCTGAGCAATCACCTTCATAATGCCCAGGGACGCCACCCCGCCGCAACTCAGCGCCAAGATAAGCAAAAGTACCGATTTCGCTCGCATCGCTCGCCCCCACCAGCCATCGCCCAAAAAGCCGCCGGCGACTGGTTGAAAACCTTTTTCGAGGCATAACCGTCGCAGCCGGCATTGGCCGGACTCTGCTTACAAACATTGGCGACGGAAGCCTCGGAACTTAACTCAAAGCCATCTGCCCCCTAACGGTCACAACGGCGGTGTAACCGGCTCAACCGGCCTTGGCCGGAGCGATCGTTACGATCGTACCCTGTTGCCACTTCCCGTCCCCATTGTGGGACAGGCGAGACACGATTTGTCGCCAAACAACTTGTCTAAATTGAATAACCTTCGCGTCTCATCGATTTCTTCGGCATAACCGGCAAAGTCTCTCCAGTTTAACTGGACGTTTGAAAACGCCTCCGCTCTGCCGTTGGGAAAGTCTCTAGGTGCCTATCGACCCGGCTTTCCTATCTTCTCCATTTCACGCTCAACCCCGCAGCACCGCGCTGGCGGTTGCTCGCGGCGGGAGTGGGTGAATCGATAGCGAGGCGGTGGCGTCAGCCACCGGATAGGGTCGTTTCCGTCGGGGGATGCGGAATCTGTCATCGCCTTAGATAAGCATTCCGCTCCAAACAAAATACGTGATCGTGCCCAGGGCGATGGGAATTCCGTAGGGCAACAACAACATGGAACTCTTCCGCTCGGCGGCGGTTGCCGCCAACGTGCTGGGACTGCGTACGACCGCGATCTCGTTGACGATCGTGCAGAATTGACGCGCGTGATGGTGCCACTGTCGCCGCAGCAGGACCATCGCCACGGCGATGATGCCGCCGAAGATGGCGGAGACGCAGAAGGCGTACAGGGTGACTGCGGCCCCGACCCAAGCCCCGACGCCGGCCAACAACTTGACGTCGCCGGCCCCCATGCCGCCGATGGCGTAGGCCGGCAAGAGCAGTCCCAGGCCGAGGGCCGTGCCGAGCAGGCTCGCTGCCAGGCCCTGCCAGCCGAAACAGGCCGTCCCATAGACCCAGCCGCTGACGACCAACGGGAAGGTGATCCAGTTCGGCACCTTGAGTTTCCAGCCGTCGATCACCGCCGCAACGACCAACACACCACTGAGCAGCCATACGTGCCAGTGTTCCGTCAGCCCGCCGACGATGGCCTGCGCATCCAACATGGGGTCTCTCCCTACTGCAAGCCGGCAACAGTTTGTTTTCTCACGCGGCCGAGGGCCGCGTCACGGTTACGCCCGAACGCTCAGCAGATAACTGAGCAGGGCGGCGCAGGCCGCGATGAAACAGATCATCATCTCGGCGACGCTGCCGCTCACCTCCATGGGAAGCGATGGATACATGATCGGACACCTCCACCTGACGCGCCACGGCCGGGCGTGGCCGTGATCTCTATCGAAAGCTTAGGTCAAAAAAGCATGGCGTGCGCCTGCGCCAGGCCGCGTCGCCGCGGGAAAAAGGTGACAGGCACCATTTGCCGGAACGGCCCGTAGGGTGCTTCGCACAAATGGTGCCTGTCACCTTTTTCCCAGAATCCCGCAAGGTCATTTAGACCGAGCTGGCGATCTTCCGGAACACGCTATTGGCGTTGGTGCCGATGGCGCCGATGGCCGACAGGCACACGATCACGATGAGCGACAGCATCACGGCGTACTCGACGGCGGTCGGGCCGTCTTCGCACTTGAAGAACCGCTGCAATTTCACGGCAAGCGACTTCACGGGTATTCCACCATTTCAACGCGGACTTGGCCTTGGCGCAGCCCGGCCGGAGTGAAAGCAACGGTCGAGTCTTTTCAGGCTGCGAAAGGCTACGGGTCATGCCCACGGCATTCCCGGCCCGCAATGAAACTCTAGGTCACTTTTGTCGCCTGTCAAATAAGGAAAACCCCCTCGACTCCAATCGCGGCGTCGAGGGGGTTTCCGATTTCGTTGCACAAGGTGCGCCTGCGCCAGGCGGTGTCACCGGGGGCAGGCCGCGTTGCTTGCGACGTTAGACCGAGCTGGCGATCTTCCAGAACACGCTATTGGCGTTGGTGCCGATGGCGCCAATGGCCGACAGGCACACGATCACGATGAGCGACAGCATCACGGCGTACTCGACGGCGGTGGGGCCGTCTTCGGACTTGAGGAAACGATGCAACTTCACAGCAAGCGATTTCATGGGTATTCCTCCATTCCAGCGCGGACCTTGCCTTGGCGCGGGCCGCCCGGAATAAACGCAATGGTCGGGTCTTTTCAGGCAGTGCCCCGGTTGACGGCCACGGAGCGGCCTGCGGATTGCCTTCGGAGACCCCATCTAGTTACACCAAGCCTTCACCTCTCTGCTGGTCGATGCCAGCGAATTCACCCTTTCGGTAGCCAGGCTGCCGCCGGCTGTTACCCCGTCGGCCCTTGGCTTTGCGTTGCCGACCTTGCGATCGGTTTGCCCTTGTCGAGGATGAAAGGCTACAGGCCACGCACACAGCATCCTGCCTCTGCAATGAAACCTAGGTCAGTTTTCTCGAATGTCAAACCCGGAAGTTTACGAAAATCTTCTCGCCGCCGCCATTTTGTCGGCCGGGGGGGCCGGATGTGACGGCTGGGCGGCCGGGTTTGGCCCCGGGTTTTTCAGCCGCGGCGTGGCAAGCTGTCCCTGGGGCGCGGCAGCCCGCCGCCCCGGCGCCGGGAACATGACCTATGGTTTCATAGCAGAAAGTCGAAATCCCCGCCGGAGATCGTGTCCCCATGCGTCGCGAGTTTGAAGCTCCGCCCGGCGCCTCCGTGGTGCGCCTGCACAAGGACCTGACCGCCTGGGCGCTGTTGGCGGGAATGTTGCTGATCATCGCCCTGGCCGGGCCGTTTCTCGCCGGCCGCATCTACACCCGCGACGACCTCGGCGCCTACCACTTGCCCGTCCGCGCCTTCTTCGCCCAACAGTTGGCCCGCGGCGAACCCTACGATTGGATGCCGCAACTCTATGCCGGTTTCTACCTGACAGGCGAGGGGCAAGGCGGCACGTACCACCCCTGGCACCTCCTGCTGTATCGCTGCTTGCCGCTGCGGACCGCCTTGGCGTGGGAATGGCTCGGCAGCTATCCCTTTCTGCTGGCGGGGACCTGGCTCTTCCTCCGCCGCCTGCTGGGCCGCGGCGGCGCCGCCATGTTGGGGAGCCTCCTGTTCACCTTCTGCGGTTTCAACCTGCTGCACTTCGTCCATCCCAACGCCGTGGCGATCATCGCCCACATCCCCTGGCTCCTCTGGTGCATCGACATCGTCTCTGACCGATTCCCGCTGGAGCAAGGTGATCTGGGCCCAGGCCGCCATCGCGCTGTTGACCGGTTCCCAGTTGTTGCTGGGCTACCCGCAATACCTGTGGTTCTCGTTGCTGGCCGAAACGGGCTACGCGCTCTTCGTGCTCTCGAGCCGCCGCTACAACGTCCGCGTCGGCTGCGGGCAGAGGACGTCGTGCGTGGATTGCGTGGGCTGCGAGACGCGCACCTGGCCGCGGCTGGTCCTGGCCAAAGGGATCGGCGTGCTGCTGGGCGCCGTGCAACTGTGGCCCACGGTGGACGCCTTGCGCGAGAGCACCCGGCAGGTCGCCGATCCGGCCTTTGCCCAGGTCGGTTCCGTCCATCCGCTGAACCTGGTGCAACTGATCGCCCCCTACCTGCTCAGCAATCGCGTCCTGGGAGGCGCCACCCACGAGATGAGTCTCTACCTGGGCGCGGTGCCGGTGATGCTGATCGCCTGGCTGGTCATCCAGCGGCGAAACCTGGGCTCGCTGCGGCCGCTGGCGCGGGCGACGGCCTGGTTCGCCGCCTTCGCCCTGTTGCTGGCGATGGGACAATACGGCTACTTGTACCGCTTGCAAGCTTACCTGCCCCTGGTCAATCGCTTCCGCTGCCCGTGCCGTTATCTCGTCCTCTTTCAGTTGTGCGCGGCGGTGCTGGCGGCGATGGGCTTCATGCTTCTCCAGCGCACCTATCGGCAAAGCCGCGAAGGCAAGGCCAGCAAGCCCAACCCGCTCTACCCCGGCATCCGCCAGCATACTTACGTCCCCGTGTCGATGTTCCAGGGGCTCTGGGCGGTGGTCCTCGTCAGCGGAGCGGCGGCGTTGGTCGGTCTGCTGCGGCAGAACCACTGCTTCATCGCCCCCACGCTCAGCGTGCTGGCGGGTCCGGTCCTCTTTGCCGCTGCGGCGCTGTTGGTGATGGGGGCCGCCCGCGGAGTGCCCGGCACGCTGGCCGCCTTGGTGCTGTTTGCGGCGGTCGACCTGGGCTGCTACGGCATGTCGTATGCCGTCTACGGGCAGACCAACCGGCTGGAGAACGTCGCCAAGGAGGCGGTTATGCCGCCGGCCGGCGTGGGCGGCCGCGTCTTCGCCCCGCCGCAAGCGCTGGACAAGTACTGCAAGGTCTGGACCGGCAACCAGATGGTCCTGGCCGGCTGGCAGCGCGCCGACGGCTACGCCGGCCTGGAGCCGCAGCGGAAACTCGATTATGCGTCGCTGCCCGCCCTGCAAGTGGCGGCGACCGCCTGGGTGCGGCGCACCCCGGCCACGTCCCGGATCGCGGGCCTGGCGCCGCACGGCGACGATTGGCTGGAAGTGCCCGGCACGCTGCCGCGGGTCCGCCTGGTGACCCACGCGGTGGCCAGCAGCGATCCGGCGCACGACATCGGGCGGATCGACGTGCGCTCGACGGCCCTGACGGAAAAGCCCCTGGCGCTGCCGGCCGGTTCGCCCGGCGAAACCCGCCTGCTGGCCGAGCGGCCGGGCCACATCGAGTTGGCCGTCGCCGCGCCGACCCGGCAATTGCTGGTGGTCTCCGAGAGTTACCATGCCGGCTGGCGGGCGACCATCAATGGCTCGCCGCAGCCGGTGCTGCGCGTCAACGGCGACTTCCTCGGCTGCCTGGTCGGGCCCGGCAAAGCCACCGTGACGCTCGAGTTCCATCCCGGAAGTCTGCGCCACGGCTGGACCCTGTCCGTCGCCGGACTGGGACTGACCGCGATTTTCCTGGTCGGCGGGCTGGTGCATTTCCGGCGGCGCTGGCCGGAGGAAGACGCCTTATGAGCTACGACGATTTCGCAGAGCGGTTCGTGCCCGAAGGAATGCTCATCAGCGTGGTCCTGCCCGTCTACAATGAAGCCGGCGTGCTGCGGGAATTGTTGCAGCGGGTGGCCGCCGCCCTGACAGCCTGCGCAGCCAACTACGAGATCATCTTCGTCGACGACGGCTCCAGCGACCAGAGCCCCCGGGTGCTGAACCAGTTGGCCGCGGCCGATCGCCGCGTCCGCGTCGTCCACCTCTCCCGCAACTTCGGCCACCAGGCGGCCGTGCAGGCCGGATTGGTCCACAGCCGCGGCGACGCCGTCGTGCTCATGGACTCCGATTTGCAGGACGCCCCGGAGGCCATCGGAGAGTTTATCGCCCGCTGGCTCTCGGGCTACGACGTCGTCTACGCCATTCGCACCGAGCGCAAAGAACACCGGCTGAAGCGGTTGCTGTTCGGCACGTTCCATTGGCTGATGTCGCGGGTGGCCACGGTGCCGATTCCGGCCGATGCGGGGATTTTCGGCCTCATCGACCGCCGCGTCGCCCGGCAGATCATCGCCCTGGCCGAGAACGATCGCTATTTTCCCGGCCTGCGGGGCTGGGTCGGCTTCCGGCAAACCGGGGTCGTGGTGCCGCGCAACGCCCGCTATGACCAGCGGCCGCGGGTCTCGTTGGGCGGCCTGTTCCGGCTGGCCAAGACGGCCATGTTTTCCTTCTCGACGCTGCCGCTTTCGATCTTCCACGTGATCGGGGCGACGGCGATGGTGCTGTTCGTCGCGCTGAGCGGCTTTTCGCTCGCCTGCAAGCTCTTTACCAACCTGGCGATTCCCGGCTGGACTTCCTATGTGCTCATCGGCAGCTTCTTCGGCGCGCTGAATGCCCTGGGGATTTCCATTCTGGGCGAATACGTGATCCGCATTTACGATCAGGTTCGCGGCCGCCCGCTCTACCTCGTCGACCACACGGTGAATATGGAATCGGGTACCGGCGCCGTGGCGGCCGACGAGTTGGCGGGCGACCGCCCTTATTGCGAATTGGTCGAGCAGGCCGAGGCGCTGTTGCGGCAGGGCGGCCCGCTCGAGCCGAGAGACTCCGCCGCGGCGGCCGACGACGATGCCCTGGCCACCGTGCTCTTTCCCATCGATCGCGGCGACGAGTGAACCGGGTAAACCCGCGGGTGGATCGAAGTGTGCCACTGGCTCCGCCAGTGCTTCCGCCGGAAGTGGTCGGGAGGAGGCTCTTTCTGGTGAACCGCGGTCGTCCGGTGCGCCACCGTCGACTGTTGCCACAACAGCGCGGAACGTCAACCAGCCGCAAAGCACTGGCAAAGCCAGTGCCACACAACGCTCCTTCGTGTATGATACCCCTATGTCGTCTTGGGATGTTGTCGTCGTGGGCGGGGGACCGGCGGGGCTGATGGCGGCCTGCCATGCGGCCGAGCGCGGCCGCACCGCGCTGCTGCTGGAAAAAGGGCCCACGCCCGGGGCAAAAATCCTCCTTTCCGGCGGCGCCCGCTGCAATCTTACCCATGCCACCGATCGCCGCGGCATCGTCGCGGCCTTCGGCGCCCAAGGCCGATTTCTCCATTCGGCCTTGGCCGCCCTGGGGCCGGAAGCCGTCGTCGATTGGTTCGAGGCCGAGGGCGTGGCCACGAAGGCCGAGGCCGGCGGCAAAGTCTTCCCTCGCACCGATCGGGCCGGCGACGTGCTGGCCGCCCTGCTGGCCCGCCTGGGACGGACCGCCTGCACGCTGGCGCTGGCCGAACCGGTGGCGGAAATCCGCCGCCAGGCCGAGGGATTCCAAATCGTCACTTCGCGGCGGACCCTGCTGGGCCGGGCGGTCGTGCTGGCCACCGGCGGCCAGTCCTATCCGGCCAGCGGCTCCACCGGCGACGGATACCGCTGGGCTGCCGCCTTGGGCCACACCATCGTCACGCCGCGTCCCGCCCTGGTGCCCATCACCACCCACGACGCCGAAGTGCTCGCCCTGCAGGGCATCACCCTTGCCGACGTTCGCGTGAGCGTGCTGGAGCCGTCGGCCGATCCAGGCCGGCCGGCGTGCCTCGCCCAGCAGCGCGGCGCGATCGTGCTGGCCCATTTCGGCGTCTCCGGCCCGGCGGTGTTGGATGTCAGCCGGGCCGTCAGCGGCCACGTGCGGCCGAGTTCCTTGCTGCTGCGCTGCGATTTCCTGCCGGACGTGAACCAGGCGACGTTGGAGGCCGGCTTGGGGGAGCAGTGTCTTGCGGCGGGAAAGCGGCTGGCGGCCGGCATCCTGGCCGGGCGCTTGCCGCAGCGGTTGGCCGAGTTGATCGCCCAGCGCGCCGGTCTGACGCCGGACCGCCGGGCCGCGGAGTTGAGCCGGGCGCAGTGCCGGGAGTTGGCCCGCGCGGCCAAGCAGTTCGACATCCCGGTGGCCGGCACGATGGGGTTTCGCAAGGCCGAGGTCACCGCGGGCGGAGTTATGCTCGGCGAGGTGGACCCGCGCACGATGCAGAGCAAGCTGGTGCCTGGGCTCTTCATTGCCGGCGAGTTGCTCGATCTGGACGGTCCCATCGGCGGCTACAATTTTCAGGCGGCCTTCAGCACGGGCTGGCTGGCCGGGGAGAACGCCTGAGGGCTTGTGTGGCTGTGCGAGCCCCAAGGGGGCGACAGTCAATAGCCAGGGGCGTGAGCCCCTCGTTGTTACACACAACTCGTTGTTTCCGGAAATGCCCTTAGCCCGAAGGGGCTGCAATAACTTAGCCCAGGGTTGCCGCGCAGCGGCTACCCTGGGTTGGCGGCCTGCCCTCGCCCTCAACCCCGCAGGGGTTGTGCGGACGTCCGCGAAACGAAACCCCGTTGGGGTTTTAGATTTCTCGCCATCCGGAGCCCAGGGTAGCCGCTGCGCGGCAACCGTGGGCTATGGTATGGTGCCCCTCCGGGGCAAAGGCCTGTTACTCGCTGCGAATTGTGTGTAGCAACGAGGCGTAAGCCCCTGGTGTGAAGGTCAAGCGATTGCCGAAAGCCCCAAAGGGGCGGCAGTAGTTGGGAAATCGGCGATACTGTCGCCCCGTCGGGGCTCGCACGTGCGCTCTGGGAAATATCCCAGGGGCTCACGCCCCTGGCTATTGACTGTCGCCCCTGCGGGGCTGGGGCGGAAAACACCGAGGGCGGAGAGGGGACGCACCTAGTCGTCGGATTGGCAACGCTCGGGCCCGCCGATACGCGCGGCGTCCCGCTCTCGGCTCCCCCTAAAATTGCACGTCTCGGTTAAACCACAGCGATTCGAAGCAAACGAAACCACCGCCCGGATCGTTCAGCCAGACGTACAAGAATCCGTCCGGGTGCTCGTAGACGAGGGTCCGGTAGGGCCCCGAGGCCGACGGCCCTTTGAGGCCCACTGCGTCGTAACGCGGAACCACACGTGTCGGCTCGCCGAGCAGCTTGCGAAGGGCGATCTCGCTCTGACCGATCCATGCATTTTCTTCAACGGCGCGGCGGGACTTGCGAAGTGGGTTCCCGCGAAACCGAGCCACGACGACAATCATTGCGGCGCCAAGGACAGCGACGCCCAGCAACGCGCAGGCGATCCGTTTGCTCTGTCGGTCGAGACGCACCTTTGCACCGCATCACAACGGTCGTAATTTGACAAGTCCGGCGTTGCCCGCAACACCACGGAGCGCCATCGCTCCCAAGGCACTGGCAAAGCCAGTGGCACACTGGCCCAGTGGCGCGCGGCGTTACTTTCCGGCCCGCTGGAGGTCGGCGGCCTGGCGACGATGCTTGTCGGCCATCCGCAACCAGACCGCCCGCCGCGGCTTGCTGCGGACCACCTTGGCCAGATGCTCGTACTTCTCGGCCAAGGCCAACTTCACTGCCACCAACTTCGCACACGACGCTGCTTTGCCCACGGGACTACTCCTCTTCGCTCTCCAGAGTCAGTTTGAGTTTCTTCGGCGTTTCCTTCAGGACCCATTTTTGCACGTAGATCGTGCCGATCACCGGCGGCTGCCCTTCGGCAACCTCGGTGTATCGAATGGTGTTTTTCGTCTCCTTCTCGACTTCGAAGATCCGCTCAATCTTCATCAGCATGTCTCCCTGAAATGGCGACGGTTCGGCTGCCCCTCCGGCAGGAGGTAAAACGATTGTACACGACGGCGCGGCACGTGGCAACGCCCTCACCCCCGGCCCCTCTCCCAAAGGGAGAGGGGAGAGATCCGGGCAACGCCCTTGCCCCCGACCCATCTCCCGAAGGGAGAAGGAAGTGAACCGGTCGACGGCCCTCACCCCCTGCCCCTCTCCCGACGGGAGAGGGGAGAGAGCCGTGGCACGGAGCTACCGGACTTCGGGCGCCGCGCTGGCCGAAGTGTACTTCGCCGGCAGCAGATCGGTCAAGTAGACATCGACCTGGCAGTCCTCGCGGGGGTCGGCAAGCTCGCCCAGGGCGGCCGGCCCGCGCGACTGCACCACCTCGAGCCGCAGCCGCGCCGGGTCGATTTTCAGCCCGCCCAGCACCTCGGCCGTGCGGCGGCAGCGGGCGAAGGCCAGGTCGAAGCGGTCGCGGTACGTCGAGCCGGCCGGCAGCGGCCGCCCCGAGGCGTGCCCCAGCACCTCGATGGCCTGCGGCTTGCCGGCCACCTCGCCGGCGATGATCTTGAGCCGGGCCTTCTGCTCCTCGGTCAATTGGCTGGCGCCGTCGTCGAAGAAGACGATGCCGCCGATGACCACGCGGTCGCCCTCGCCGGGCACGCGAATCCGCGCCTGTTCCTTGCGGAGGACTTTGACCTCGCCGGCCGGATCGCTTACCGGACGCGAGGGCCCTTTATGGTTGTCGCCGGCCTTGCGGGCGGGCGAATTGCCCAGCATCAATCCCCAACTGGCGAAGGGCTGATAATTGGGCCCGAAGCGATTTTGCAGCGAGTCGAGGGCCGCCTGCTGTTGCTTGTTGTGCTTGCCCTTGGCGGCCTCGCCGGAGGCCAGGGCGAACATGATGACGAAGAACGACATCATGATGGTGATCATGTCGGCGAAGGAGACCATCCACTCCGGGGCGCCGTCAGGTTTCTCTTCCGGTTTCAGGGCCATGGGCCTGCACAACCTCTTGTAATTCTCTTAGGCCGCCTCCTCGAGCGTCCGCTCGCGGAGCTTCGGCGGCAGGAAAGTGTCGAGCTTCTGGCGGACGATGCGGGGGTTGTCGCCTGCCTGGATGGAGAGGATGCCCTTGATGATGATTTGCTTCAGCAGCATTTCTTCGTGGCTCAAGTAGCTGAGTTTCTCCCCCATGGGGATGCAGAACAGGTTGGCCATGACGGCGCCGTAGAGCGTGCCGATCAGGGCCACGGCCATCGAGGGGCCGATGGTGTCGGGGCTGTCGAGGTTGCCGAGCATGAGGATCAGCCCCAGCAGGGTGGCGATCATGCCGAAGGCCGGGCCGCAGCGGCCCATCAATTCCAGGATCTTCTTCGCTTCGCGGTGCCGCCCTTCGAGGGCCTCCATCTCATTGCGCATGATCTCTTCGACCACCTCGCTGCGGGTGCCGTCGACCGAAAGCTGAATCCCCAGCGTGATGAAGGGGTCCTTGATCTCCTTCGTCTTGCCCTCCAGGGCCAGCAGGCCCTCTTTGCGCGCGACCTCCGCCAGGCCGACGATCTGCTCGATCAGCTCGCCGGGATGCTCGGGCCGGGCGAAGAACGGCTTTTTGAGGATGCCGAAAATATTGAGCACCTGCTTCAAGGGAAAGCCCACCAGCGTCACCGCGACCGCCCCGCCGAAGACCATCATCATGGCGGGCGGATCGATGAACTTGGTGAGCGAGACGTGCGACTCGCCGACCATCAGCACTCCCACCATCATGGCCAAGCCGATGAGCAGGCCGAGGATCGTGCTGATTTCCATGGTTCGGCTCCCCGGGGAGGAAAAAGGGGGCACTCCCCTTGGCGGCGCCGGCATTGTGTGGGCAACCCGGCCGGCGCCGGTGAATAATGCGGCCTAGTCACATTATCGAGCGCCGTGTGAGACCGGCTTGACCTCCGGCACTCTGCGGCCGAGCGGACAACTTTGCCGAGGTGGGAAAGCCGTTACAACCGGCAACCGTTCGCGGGGACTGGCCCTCGTCGTTGCACACAAGTCGTTGTTTCCCGAAATGTCCTTGCCTCGAAGAGGCTGTAATACCTTAGCCCAGGGTTGCCGCGCAGCGGCTACCCTGGGTTTGCAGCCCCCCCTCGCCATCAACCCCACAGGGGTTGTAGAGGCGTCTGCGAAACGAAACCCCGTTGGGGTTTTAGGTATTCCCGCCTCCGAGACCCAGGGTAGCCGCTGCGCGGCAACCCTGGGCTAAATTGTCACAGCCCCCGTCGGGGCAGAAACCCGGCGGCCCGTTCCGACTCGTCTGTAACAATGAGGGGCATTCCCCACCCGCGGCTAGGCCAGAATCACCCGACGGGTGGCACGCGGTCAGGGCGCGGCGGGGCCGCGCAGGGCGTCCAGCCGCTGCTGCGCCTGCGCTTTCAGATCGCCGGAGGCACGCTTGACGACCATCTGATAGTAGATCTTCGCCACCCCCGGCTTGCCCTCTTCTTCGGCGGTCCGGCCCCGCTCCATCAGGACGCCGACGCCGCTCCCCTCGGCCGCCTTGTCCAAGGCATGGAGGCGGCGGGCCTCGGCGACACTGGGCGCCGGCCGGCCGGCCGAACTCTCCTGGGCGGCAGCCAACTGCCGGGCAAATCGCGGCCCCGCAGCACTGTCGGCAGCAGCGCCGGACCGCGGGACATCGGCGTTGCGGGCGCCGGGATTGCCGGCCTTAGCCGGCGGCTGCGCCCCCCGGGCCACCGCCTGGGCCATCTTCTGCACGGCCGGGTTGCCCTGCGTCGGCGGCGGCGCCATATCGCCCAAGGCCGCCATGGGATTGAAGCCGGCCAGCGGAATCCCTCCGACCACGGGGATCTCGCCGATCACGAAAGGCGTCTGGGAAGTGTCCGAGACGAAGCCGGGCTGACCGTCGGTGAGCGTCACAACGGGGCATTGGCTGGTGAGGCTTTGGCGAGACCCTTGGCTCATGCCGAGATTGAACTTGGCGTTGAAGTTGCCGCGTGAAACGTCGAAACTCGTGCTCAGCCCCGCGCCGGGGGCGAAGTTGCCGAAGGTCGGGGTTGCCGGGCCTCCGCCAAACTGGAACAAGAGCCCGCCCCAATTGCCCGACCAATTGACGCTGTTCTGCTCGAAGAAGCTGCTGCTGGAAGTGCCCAGCGGGGTGCGGACGGTTGTCTGCTGGGCCGGCAGTTGGCTGGCCGTAAGGCAAAGCAGGGTTAAAACCGGCAAATAAAGGTACCGCATGGCAAGGCCCCTCCCCTTTTGCGCCCGCAGGCGGCGTGTCGCCTGTGGCGGCCGCGTTGGAATCGACCAAGTTGTCCCGCAAGCGCGCCGCTCCCCGCTCCATCCGCTACGCATTCTATCGCCGGGCGGGCGGGAATGTCAATTGTTTTGGCCCCGGCGTGGAAAGGAAAAGGTGACAGGCACCTTTTGCCGGAACGGCCCTCCGGGTGCTTCGCACAAAAGGTGCCTGTCACCTTTTCCTTTCGACAGTGTAAATCGTTACACCATCTGGTATTCCATTTTTTTTGGAACATGCTAAAATACCACGCTGGCTGGCACCGACGCGCTACCTCGATTGGCTGGTTCCCTGTCCGCACGACTCATGAGGAGGAACGTGGTCATGGATCCGTGGAGCGGCGTCAAGCACGTGCTCTGTGTCCGCCTGGACACCCTGAGCGGGGTGCTGCTGACGACCCCGGCGTTGCGGGCCCTGCGGCAGTCGCTGCCCGGCTGCCGCCTGGCGATGCTCACTTCCGCGTCCGGGGCCCTGGCGGCCCGGCTGATTCCGGAAATCGACGCCGTTTTCCGCTATGAGGCGGTGTGGATGAAGGGGAGCCGGGGCGACCGCCCGCCGCAGGCCGAAGTGCAACTGATCGAGCAGTTCCGCCACGGGGGGTTCGATGCCGCCGTGATTTTCACGCGCTGGGCCCGGGACCCCTTGCCGGCGGCCATGCTCTGTTACCTGGGGGGGATTCCGCGGCGGCTGGCTTACACCCGTCAGAACCCCTGCCAGTTGTTCACGCACCCGGTGGCGGAGAGCGCGGCGGCCCCGGACGTGCGCCACGAGGTACGGCGGCAACTGGACCTGGTGGCCGCGGTCGGTTGCCGAACGACCGACGAGCGGCTCGCAGTGCGCGTGCCCGAGCAGGTGCTGGCGGAGGTCGAGGGGCTGCTGCGGAAGCGCGGCATCCGGGACGACGAGCCCTGGGTGGTCATTCATCCCGGGGCGACCGCCCCCGCCCGGCGCTGGCCCTCGGCATCGTTTGCCGCCCTGGCCCGCATGTTGGCTCGCCATCACGGCTGCCAGGTCGTGCTCACCGGCGCCGAGGCCGACCGCACGCTGGTCGAGGGGATTCGGGCGGCCATGGACGCGCCGTCGGAATCGCTGGTCGGCTACCTCGACGTCGCCCACCTGGCGGGCCTGCTTTCGCTGGCGCCGCTGCTGATCTGCAACGACACGGCGCCGGTCCACCTGGCGGCCGCCGTGGGGACGCCCGTGGTCGATGTCTACGCCATGACTGCGCCGGACCACACGCCCTGGGCGGTCGCGCATCGCGTCGTCTCCCGCCATGTCGATTGCAAATACTGCTACCAGAGCGTCTGCCCGCAAGGCCACGGCAACTGCCTGCGGCAGATCGCGCCGGAAGAAGTCCTGGCCGCCGTGCTGGATTTGGCGGGGGAGGTGTTTCCGGCGGGCCACGCCGCGGCGGGATTGCGGGCATGCACCGGCGGACGGGCCATCGCGTCCGCGACCGGCAATAAGCGGCCCCGGGCCCACCTTCGATTGTCGATCGATGCTCCCCCAAGCCCACCGGCTGCGACCGGTGGGACCTGAAGCGGTGAGCGGCGCTATTCCCACCGGTCGCGACCCGCTGCGCGGGTGCCCGGTGGGCTTGGACGGGAAGCGGCCCCGTCATCTTTGTCCCGCTCACGCCTTGGGTGGAAACGGTCCGCTGCCGATGTAGGCGGTGCCCTGAAAGAAGGCGACCAGGTCTCCCGCGCCGTCGCTGATGCGGACCGTGCAGGTGGACATTTTCCGGCCGCGTGAGATTTCTTGTGCCTCGGCCTGGAGCGGTCCGACGCGGGCCGCCTTGAGGCACGACATGCTCATGTGGACGGCGATGCACTGTTGCCCGCCGGACATGCAGGCGGCGGCGAAGGCCATGTCGGCCAGGGCGAAGGTGGCCCCCCCGTGCCCGATGCCCAGCAGGTTCAGGTGCCGCTCCTCCAGCGGCATCCGCGCCAGGGCGTAACCGGGGCGGACCTCGACCAGTTCCATGCCGAGGGCGGCGGCGAAGCGGTCGTCTTGGAAAGCGTCGCGGATGGCTTGCATGTCGGGCATGGGGTGGTTCATTCCTTGGTTCAAGCGACGGCTTGCTCGCCCTCGTGCATCCATTTCTTCAGCAGCGGAACGAGGGTGAAGCAGATCAGGGCCGAAATAGCGGCGGCAATGGCGATCATGCCGTACACGCTGGCGTAGATGTGCAGCGTCTGGCAGGGGGGCGGAATGGCTCCCGCGGCACCGCTGTCACCGACGCGCGTGAACAGGGCGATGATGGCGGCCAGCAACTGGGCAAAGGCGTTGGAGAGGAACCAGGCCCCCATCACCGTGCTCACCAGGACGGCCGGCGAGAGCCGGGTGATCATGGCCAGGCCCACGGGGGAAAGGCAGAGTTCGCCGGTGGTCTGCAACAAGTAGCCCAACAAGAGCCAGCCGACCGCGACCATCCCGCGCTGGTCGGCCAGTTGCGCCGACCCAGAAAACCGCGAAACCCAGCCCAAGCTGCAAGAGCCCCAAGGCGAACTTCAGCGGCGTGCTCGGCTCCAACCCCCGCCCGCCCAGATAACTCCAGAGGGCCGAGAACACCAACCCCAGCAGCATGATGTAGACAGGGTTGACGGCCTGGAAGAGGCTGGCGGGGATTTCGTCGTCGCGGGGCACGATCTTCATGCCCACGTTGTCCTCCGCCACCTTCCATTCGATCTGGAAATCCTTCTTGACGTTCGGACCTCTCGCGCAACTTGTTCAAAACGTCGATGGTAAAGAGCCGGTCGCCGTTGTGGAAGCCGAGCTGCTCTTGGGTGGGCTGCAACTCGATCGTCTTTCCCAGGTCCGCCCGGTCGATGACCGGCGTGGCGGCCGTGGTGATGACGCGGCGCACGTTGCGATCGGTGAAGTTGTTGATCGAACTGCCGGCCTGCTCGGCGAACGCCCAGAAAAGCATGGAAAAAAAGACGAGAATCAGGATCACGTACATGCGATGGCGTCCGATCCGGTCGAGGCGAAACGTCTCCACCCCCAGGTATCCGAAGGCCAGCAGGCCGGACAGCGCGAGAATGAGTCCCACCGGCGTGCTCACCTCCTTGAGGCAAACGGCGCCGACGTGGGCCAGCGGGCTGGCGCTTTTTTCCAGTTGGCTGATGGTCTTATCCGGGATGAAAACCACGGGATGCCCGTTGGCGGTCAACAGCACGCCGCCGGAGACCAGGAGCATGAAGGCCGGCACCAGCACGATGGCGCCGAGGTACACCAGCCACGCCGCCGGAAGACCCAGGATGCGCCGCTGCAAGCGCCCCGGATGGGCCGGCCGCCCGGCGTCGTGCGGCAGTCCGCCGCGGGAAATCGCCACGGCGGCAACGACGGCCGCGCCGAGAACCGACGCGGCCACAAATATATTGACCGCCGTGGAGAGAATCTCGACGGGATGGAACCAGACCAAACCCCCGGCGGCGGCAATCGCGCCGCAGAGAATCGCCACCGCCGTCAGCAGCCGCGGCAGGACGAACACCGCCAGGCCGATGAGCATGCCGACCGTTGCCAGGCCGAATCCCCACGACCAGCCGTAGGTCTCGCCCACATAGCCGCACAGCAGCGGCGACATGGCGGCGCCGAGGTTGATGCCCATGTAGAAGATGGTGAAGCCGCCGTCGCGCTTTCCCGGATACTTGGCGTACAACGTGCCGACGATCGTGGAGATGTTCGGCTTGAAGAAGCCGTTGCCGATGATCAACAGGGCCAGGCCGGTGAAGAAGGCGGCCTGCATGAAAGGTTGAAGATGGAGGGACTGGACGTACTTGGCGGCCAGATGCGCCGGCAACTGGGGGAGCATCAACATGGCCTCGCCGGCCGCCATGAGGATCGCTCCGAAAATCACCGACCGCCGTGCGCCCAGCAGGCGGTCGGCCAACATGCCGCCGAAGAACGGCGTCATGTAAACCAGCGCCGTATACGCGCCGTAGACCACGTAGGCGTTGTCGTCGTTGTACCCCAGGAACCCCTTGATCATGTAGAGGATCAGCAACGCCCTCATGCCGTAGTAGGAGAACCGCTCCCACATCTCGGCAAAGAACAGCGTGTACAAGCCGGCGGGATGGCCGAAGAGCGAGTCCTTCGGCACTTTGGCGACAGAACTCATCGCAGTCTCCTCAACCGCGCTAGGGGTGCTTGATGTCCTCGGCGAAAGCCTTGGGGTTCAGGTCCGCGCCGGTGGCGAAGCGGGTCAACTGCCGCCAGTCCATCGTGCAGCCGGGGGCGAACACCCGCTCCGTCATGAATCGCCCCACCGCCTTGTTGCCCACGTACACCATCGTCGCCGGATCGGCGCCGTGCAGGACCTCGCGGGCGATGGCGTGATGCACCTGCGAGGCGAACAGCCGGCCCATCATGTAATTGTGATAATAGGCCGGGCTGGTGACAATGTGGATCTTGGCCGCATAGTCGGGCTCGTTGCGCCCTCGGGCCGGCGGACCTCCTGGTACTTCTCCACCAGGTCCCACCACAGCCGGTTCAGGTCCTGATCGGGGTTGTCGTACAGGGCCATCTCGAAGCGGAGCATCACCTGGCACCAGCGAGAAAAGATCAGCAGTTGGTTCTGCCGCCGCTTGGTCGCTGCCCGGCGGAACGCGGCCGGATCGGCGATCTTGACCCCCATCGCCTTCAGCCAGCCCGTGTCGTCGGCAAAACGCTCGAACATCATGGCCACCCCCTCGGTGGTGAGAATGTGCGATTCGCAACGCAGCGCGTAGGGCACGCTGGCCGGGATGTTCTTGCTCGAATAGACCGAGTGGCCCAGCTCGTGCAGCAACGTCTCCAGCCATTACTCGTTGGGGACGATGTTCGCCAGCACGCGGACGTCGCCCTGGCGGTCGATGTCGAAGCAGAAGGCGTGCGGGCACTTGCCCTTTTTCTCGTACAGGTCGCTGCGCTTGAGCACGTCGTCGACCGGCAGGCCGATGCCCGCATAGAAATCGCGGCACAGCCGGGGGATGTCCAGCGGCGCGTAGACCGCGTCGAGTCGGGCGCCGAACACGCCGGGCGCTTCCTGGAAGAAGGGATCGTAATAGTGCCAGGGGCGCAGCTCGGCCGGCGTGATGCCGCAGTTCCGCGCCAAGGCCGCGTCCAACTCCGCCTTGGCCGCCCGATACGGCCCGCGCGTCAGGGCGTCCAACTCGTCGAACAGCGCCAGCACCTGCTCCGTGCTCTGCTCGTTCAAATAGAGCTGCATGATGTGGTAGTTCTTGAAGCCCAGCTTGTGGGCGTTCTCGTTGCGGAGCTTGACCAGCCGCTTCAGGTGCGGCTCGACCTCGCGCCCCACCCGCTTGCTCGCCTCCCAGGCGGCGCGGCGCTGGGCCGAGTCCTTCGAGGTGATGAGGATGCGGCGGACCTCGTTGTCGGTCATTTCCCGGCCCCCCACCGCCGGCCGGAAGACGTTGAAGGTCTGCTCCACCAAGTTCGATTCCGCCAGCATTTGCTTCAGCAACTTGGGCTCGACCTGTTTGGGCAAATAGTCCAGGTAGAGGACCTCGATCTGCCGCCGCAACAGCGGATCGGCCGGCAGATGCTCGTGGATGGCCTTCAACTCGGCGAAGGCCGCCGGATCGGAAAGCGTGACGTCCAATTGCGTCTCGATCTCCTCCTTCTTGCGGAAGTCTTCGTCCGTGCCGGTGATGTTGGCGGTCCAATTGCTGCGGGCGGCCCCGATCTCCAACGGACGCACGACGCGCTGGTAGCTGTCGATGAAGCGGCGCGCCCGGGCGTCCTGCTCGTCTGCTTCGGCGGCGCCAGCCGCGCGGCCGGCGGCAACAATCGCCACCGCCCCGCAGACGGACAAGGCAAATACCAGGGAGGAGAGCGACATGGATCGACCTTTCTCTAGGGGCCGGGGGCCAGGGCCGGGGCAGCGAGCCGGGGGCGTCAGCCCCCGGATAACGCCGGGGGCATCACAGGCGGCGGCTTTTCTGCGTCCGACGCACCGCTAGAATTCTTTCGCGGCAGCAACCACTTTATCAGAACCGCTCGGCAGGGGGAAGGCAATCGCTCCTGGTGGCGCCCGCTTGGTGGTGCTTCCGGGTTATCCGGGGGCTGACGCCCCCGGCTCCAGGTGCTTCCAGGTTATCGGGAGGCTTTCGCCCCCGGCTCGCTGATGCTTCACCGAGTGCCACTGGCTTTGCCAGTGCCACCCTGCCCGGGGGAATAAAACCATCCTCCCACCCGGCGGCGGAAAAAAGCCGCCTTGCCGGCCCCGCCCGCGCCTTTACAGGATCGCCCCGGCTGATAACAATGTGATGAGGACCTGACAACCAGCGTGGCCAGCGGCCTTCCCCGCAGCGGGCGGAGGCCGCGGTTTTTTTTCGCATCCGCAGGAGACGATTGCCATGTCGGACCGTATCCCCATGACCCGGGCTGGCTATGACAAGCTCAAAGCCGACCTGGCCCAGTTGCACGACGTTGAGTTGCCGAAGATTCTGGAGCGGCTGGCCACCGCCCGCGGCGAGGGCGACTTGAGCGAGAACGCCGAGTACCATGGCGCCCAGGAGAGTCGGGGGATGATGGAGGCCCGCATCAACGTGCTCCGCGAGAAGCTCGCGCACGCGGTGCTGGTCGACACCACCTTGCTGCCCAAGGACGAGATCACCTTCGGCACTACCGTGGTGGTCAACGATCTGGAGTTCGGCGACCGCGAGGAGTTCACCCTGGTGGGGGCCGGCGAAGAGGACTACGACAGCGGCAAGATCCTCGTCACCAGTCCGCTGGCGCAAGGGTTGTTGGGCAAGAAGGTGGGCCAGCGGGTGGAGATTCCCGTGCCGCAGGGGACGTTGAAGTTCGAGATCGTCGAGATCCGGCCGCCGGCGGAATAGCGTTGGGGTGTCGGCAGGGTTCGCGGATCAGGGATCTCGCGTAAGGCGCAAGGACAGCGGCGTAGGGTGGGTCGAGCGCAGCGAGCCCCACCACAATCCGCTGATGGTGGGGCTCGCTGCGCTCGACCCACCCGACAAGTTTGCAGCCTTACGCCCCAACTTCCTTGGGAATGCTGCGGAGTTCCATCGCCAGCATGATCCAGGTCCAGCCGTTCAGCAGCAGTTCGATTCCCACCAGCAAACCGATGACCCAGACGGCGCTGAAGGGCAGGTGCCGATAGATGATCAGCCCGACAAGGAAGGTCACGGCGCCGTTCAGCAGCACCCAGCCCCACTGCGGGAACCGGATCAGCAGAGCGGCCAGGCTCCGAAACACTCCGATCACCATGAACGCCACGGCAACAAAAATCGTGATCATCAGAAGGGTGATCAGCGCCGGTTGTTCGGTGACGACGAAGCCGGCGGCCAGATAGACGAGTCCGACGAGCAAGTGCACCAGCACGCCGCTAAACTTGCCCGCCCAGAACGCGCCGATGATCGTGGCGATGCCGGCGATCATCAGCACCGCCGCCAGCACGCTGATTGCCGCGACCGAGCTGAGCACGGGGTAAACCACGGCCGCCGTGCCGCAGACGACCAGCAGAATCCCCAGCGCCATGAACCAACACCAGCTTGAACGCAGGTGGTGGAGTTCGTGCCCCACGTGCCGCTCACATGCCGCCTCGACCACATTGCCCTTTTCGCTAACCATGACATTCACCCCTTATGTAGAAGGTTGTAAGACGAACTCTTGCCTTTGCAGCCCGCCGCGATACTTCGGTCTATACTCTTGCACTACCTAGCAAACTATCCTTCCACCGAGGCTGTCTCAGTGAGTCCGTGGCCCAATTGCCGGCAGCGAAGGCTTTTCGCCGCCGCCATCCCGCTTGTAATTATAGGGCGGTCTAGGTGGGTAGCAAGGAGTTTTTCGGCGCTAAACGCCCGGAACGGAATGCGCCAAAGGGGCCGCAACGGTTATTCGTTCCATTCGGACACCTGATTCCGGCGGCCGGGAGCAATCGTTAGATCGCCTTTGAGCCCCCGAGACAATCGGCCACACCCCGCACACTCGGCCGTAGGGCAGCCATAGCAGGTCAGGCACTCCGTGCCTGACGGCCATCGGAAAACAAGGTGTCAGGCACGGCGTGCCTGACCTACGTCTGGAGCGTCTCCGCGCGAGAACTCTGCCTCTTGCCGTTCTCTCATCGCCAAAGTGTCCCAAACCCCTCTTGGGTGGTGCGGCGGACGCCGGCTTCACCCTACCCCATGTTCTCGGCCGCTCCAGGTCGTTGACCGTGGCCGCGGCGAGCCTAAAATTCGCTGTCTATCGGGGGCAGGAAAACCGTCTCTACTCGAACCAAAAGGAGTGCCGTCATGGGGCAACAAACGCACGTTCATGGTCCAAGTTGCGGGCACGTTCAGATCGAGCACGAAGGCCACGTCGATTACCTCGACGAGGGAACGCTGTGCCATCAGGAAAAGGGCGGCCGGGTAAGCGAGCACGTCATCGCCGCCAGCAAGCAGAACCCGGTCGTTTGCACCCCCGAGCATGATTGCGGCCAACACGAGGCGAGACACGTTCACGGTCCGGGTTGCGGCCACGAGGCTGTCCCGCATGGCGATCACATCGACTACCTGGTCGCCGGCCACCTCCATCATCCGCATGACGGCCACTGTGACGATCACGGGCCGGTTGCGTTGGCCAAATCGTGATCTGGTTGGCGATCGGGGAGATTACGCAAGGCGAAGAGTTTTCGCCGGGCTCCTGTCCCCGCGCTATTGGCTGCCGCCCCTGTCGGGGCTCGGACGGGCTCGGCTCCGTGCCACGCCGTTCGTCTCCGCCGTGTGCCACTGGCTATGCCAGTGCGCTGGGCTTCCTGGATGTGCCACCGCGTTGTGGATAGAAACGGGCGGTGGCACACCGGCGGACGATGCGCGATTTCCGCGAGGCACTGGCAGAGCCAGTGGCACACTTCAATATTGCCGCCTCGCCGAATCGTGAAAGTCGATCAAAACGCGTGGAAGATGAAGCGGAGCGAAAAGTAGATGCCCACCAGGATCAACACGGCGCCGGCAATCCGCTGCCCCCACCAGGCGACCTGCGCGAGCACGTCGAAGACGCCGCCGATCAGCCGCGCGCTGAAAGCCAACACGCCCGCACAGAGGACCGCCGGCAGCGCGGCGCCGAGGCCATAGACCAGCGGTAGCAGCAGCCAGGAGTTGTGTTGGGCGGCCATGCGAAGCACGCTGCCGAAGAAAATGGCCGCCGACGCCGGACAAAAGGCCAACGCCACCAGCGCCCCCAGCGGCAATGCCGCCCAGCGCGCCCCAGCGCTGGGCGCGGGCCTGCCAGCGCGCGGCCAGCTTCATGCCCAGGCCCGGCAGCGGCAGCAGTTCCAGCAGCAGCATTCCCAAGAGGATGAGGATCGGCCCCAGGGCCCCGGTCGTGTAGTTTTGCAACGGCCATGCCAGCGCGGTGGCGCGAATGCCGCGCACAACCAACATCGCCAGCGCCGCATAGCTGAGGGCCCCGCCCAGGGCATAGAGGAGCCCGGCCAGAAACACCTGGCGGGGGCTGCTCAGGCGGCGGCCGATGAAGGCCACGCCGGCGATGCTGGCGGCCAGTGGGCAGGGATTGATCGCCGTGGCGATTCCCAGCGTCAGGGCCTCAAGGAGAAGGATGAAGGATGAAGGATCAAGGATGAAGGAAAAAGAATACGTCACGAACCCAACGGTTTCCCGCCCTCCGCCTTCATCCTTTATCCTTTATCCTTCGCCGGAGGTACTCGACGAAGCGGGCCTTGTCGCGCTGCAGGGCGGCGGCGTCGATGAGGTTGTCCCACTGCGACGTGCCGTCGCGGCGGAGCCGCACCAACACGACCGCCGGCCCGACGAGTTGATAGTCGTTGCGGAAATGTTCGTTTTCCGGTTGTTGGACGTTACGCACGCGGAGTTCGATCCGGCCGCTACGAAGCTCGTTGGGGAACGCCGTCTGCAAGGCTTCGCGCGTATAGGCTTCCATGTTCAGGCAGAGCGGGCAGCGGACCGTGGCATGGAAGCAGTAGACAATCAGCTTGTCCTGCGCTGCGGCCGGCGGCGCCGGCGGGGCGGCCGGGCCGCCGCGACGCAGATTCTTGGCAATCAGTCCGGCGACGCTCACGGCGACCAGCGCCAACAGCGCGAAGCTGAGGACCGCTTTGAATCTCATGGTGGGGGCAACCGGATGCTGGGGGAGGCGATGCTCCATCCAGTTTACCACGTTTCGCCGCCGCCCGCCGGGGTGCTCCGTCAACTTTGGATTCGCGGCTGGGCCGAAGGTGTCCGAACATTCGGTTGAAGAAGCACTGACAACAGCCAAGGGCACGGCCGGGTGCCACTGGCTACGCCAGTGCTTTGGGGCCACCGGCACCGCGGAAGCACTGGCAGAGCCAGTGGCACACTTTGCGTGAGAAGGCTCTCGCCGCGACATTGCCAAGAGGCCGGTTTTCTTGCCCCAGGTCTTGGGGGCCCTCGGGTTGCGTAATCGTAGGGCCCATCAAGATGCCAGGCGGGCGGCTATTGCCCGGCGGCCATATAGGGGCGGGGGTTCTGGTGAAATCGCGCCAAGGTCTCGGCAGTGGAGAACAAGTACACCTTGCCGTCGCAGAACACGGAATACTGCGGTTTTCCCGCCACGTGCGAATTGCCGTCCACCGCCAGGACGGCGTCGTCGCCGGCGAAGGCGGGGACGTAGCGGGCGGTAGCCGCCATGAAGCGTTGCTGTTGCTCCGGGCCGGAAAGCAGAAACGTGTGCCCGGCGTACACGACCGACCATTGGGGATTGCCCCGGACCCACTGTTCCTTCTCGCCCAGTGCCACCGGACAGTAGCCGGCCAGCGCGACCGGGGGCTCGGCGGCCAAACCGGCGACCGGCGAGGCGACGGTTTGCGGGGCGTTTTGCAGTGCGGGCCGCGTCGCTGGGGGCGCGGTCCAGTCGGCCCGGGCGACTCTGGCCGGCTGGACTGCCGCCAGCGGCTCGAAGGCAGCGGCTTGCACCACGTGCGATGGTTGATACGGCAGCATCGTCGTGGGATCGGCGGGAAGCTCGGCCTTGGCATCGGGCTGCTTGGCCGGCTTTGGCGCCGGGGCGTCTTCTGCCGCTTTCGCCGCCGGCGCTTGCAGTTGCGGTTGCGGAGAAGGCGCCTTGCTCCCGGGCGGAAGCGGAGCCACGGGGCCCTCCACGGCGGCAGGCGGAGGCGAAGTGTCGGGTTGCAGTCCGGGCAAACTGCCGTCCAGGGTCGGCTTCTTCGGCGCAGGGGTTGCCGGCTCCGTCGACTTTTCGGTCCTCTTCGGAGCCGGACCTTCGGCGGGAACTTCTTTGCTCGGCGGCGGCACGCCCTCGCCCGGCAGAGTCATTTTCTCGCCCGGCAGTGTCATTCCTTCCTCTGCCGGCGTCCCGGGCGCTGGTTGTGTTTCGGCGGGCGGTTGTTCCGGCTTGGTTCCGGGCGTTTCCGGCTTCGTCGGCAGCACCGTGGCCTTCGGCAACGGCAGCGGCACCTGGCCGGCCGGGGGCGGTAGCACTTCGCTTCCCAGGGCCGCCGGAAAAACTTTTTCCGGTCTTTGATCGCACGGCCAGTCCCGCCACTTCGTATCAAAGTAGCCGAAGTTTTTCGCGTTGGGCGGACAGCAGCCGACGTGACGGAAGGTCGTCGAGGGTACGTCGGCGACGGCGACAATGCCCCACGGCAAAATCGCACCCAGGCAGGCAAATAACGCGATCTTCAAGCCTTGTGGCATGTGCGTGCCCATGACATCTTCCCTTCTTGCTTTTTAACCTACGCTAAAACGTGGGATTGGTTTGGGGATGGTTGTAGTCGCGGCCCATCGTCTGCGTGCTGCGGATCGTCGAACTGCCTAAACTCACCACGCCCAACACGCGCTCGAACGGACTGACGATCTTCGAGATCACGTTGTTCAAAGTCACCATGTCGTCCTGGGCAATGAAGACCCGATCGCCCGGCAACACCTGAAAGTTCGTGGCTGCTGAACCCCCTTGGGTGACCGCCACCCAGTCCACCGGCAGAATCTGCTCGCAGGGGAAATTTCCCGGCGCCGGCCGGGCAATCCAAATGTGCGTGCTGGAAAGCTGCGACAGCCCGTTCACCTGGCTGATGGCATCCAGCACCGTCTCGTTGCCGGTGATTTGGAAGCGTCGCACGTTGTCCCCCATCTCCGCCCCCTGGGTAATCACGTAGTAGACCTTCGAGTTGTAGGCCACCACGTCCACCGACAGTTTCGGCGAATCGACAAATTGCCTGAGGTGCTTCTCGATGGCCAGCCGGGCCTCGGTCACCGTCAGCCCGGCGACGTGCACCACCCCGTACTGCCGCAGGTTGATCGTGCCGTCGGGACCGACCAGGTATTGGCCGGTCAACTGCTGCGCCCCGTACACGCGGGCCAGTTGCACGGAGACCTCCGGCTCGCGGATGATCTGGCCGAGCTTGGCCTCGATGGCCTTCTTCGCATCGTCCAGGGTCATGCCCACCACGCGGATGCTGCCGTAGGCCGGCCCCAGGTTCACCACCCCCTCGGCCTCGACCATGTAATAGTTGTCGATGGGCTGGTCGGGCATGGCATTGGTGACGTGGATTTGCAGGACGTCGTAGACCTCGGCCCGGTAGGGGGGCAAGGGCACGAGTCGGGGCATGTCGATGCTGAGGATGTCGGGCGGTTCGATGCGATAGGTGGGCAGGGAGACCTTGGAGAGTTCCCTGGGGGGCGTCATGGCCGGCGGCAAGGCCTGATCGAGCAGGTCGTTGCTGACGTTGACTGCCTTGCAGCCGGCCAGGATGGCCAGCACGCAAGCCAAGCCAGCCCACAGCCGCAGCGCCGGCAGCAATTGACGCCCGATGGTCATGACGGGGTTGATCCCGGAGTTAGTTTAGTCAAGTTGCGTAAGGGGAATTGGTTCTAGTAACTTAGATAAGGCAAGTACCTGTTGCGCATGGCCGTCAAAGTCATCCCCAATGACGCTGTCGAAATAATCGGCAAAGTTTGCCAAGCACTTTGCCCATTCTCAGCGATTTGACCCCGATCCTGTTGCCAGGAAATGGCTTCGGCGGGTCGTTCAGCGTACAAAAATGCCCGGGGCGTAGGAAAATCGCCCCCCGAGGGCCACGGGCGTCATCGCGGAGATAGCCGGAGATCCCGGCACTATGAGAAAATCCCCCGAATGCAGGAAGGCATCCGGGGGGAATTTAGGGGAGATGGCAGCGCGTGATAGCTTGCCGGCGACCCGGTTGCGACCGAAGCAAGATCCTCTTGACTCGCCCCGACGGGGCTCGATTACCGGCGCGACGTCAGGCTGGAGAAGTTAGTCAAGGCATCGCATAAGTCGATTCGTCTAATAGGGCCGCTGTGCCGCTGACACTGTTGATGGGGTTTACCAATTGTTCGAAGGTGGTGCTAGCGTTGATGTCGCCGCGCAAGAAAATGACATGACCATCGCAGAAGGCAGCGATCGCACCGCCGCCGTGCGCCGACTCAAGATTGTCGTTAAACGTTGGCGGGTAGGTGTAGCTGTTGATGATGCCGGGGGTGGTGGTGCTGCTGGTGGCGCCGTATGCAAAGCTGACACAAGACGAAGACGTAGAGGTCAAACTGGGACAATCCTGCCAGGAATGGGTCTTTGATCCTTGAGTACCCGCGGTGCTCGTGTAAATCTCGAGGTTCTCGGAGAGCATGAGGGTCATCGATGCGCCATCGAGGATGCCGTCCAGCGACAACCCCTGAAAGCCCGGATTATTTCCATCCTGGAGTACCCAACCATTGGCGGTATAGGAGGACTGATTCTTCGGGGCGCTGCCTGCGAGGGAAAAGGAGGTATCATCCGGGCAAATAAAGACCTGGACGACAGGAGGGTTCGCCAAGGTTCCCCCCGTTGCCGCCGTAATGGCCTTCCAAATGTCTCCCCGGTCGAGGTAGGGCAAGAGCGAGGTGCCCCAACTGGCAGAAGCGGTGCCGGCGCCCGCCGTCATTGGCATTTGAAAGCCCGGAAACAATCGCTGACTGGATTCGAAGTTTATCGTCGCCATCGCAAGCTGGTGCAGGTTGTTCGTGCACCTTGCGCGACGGCCGCTCTCGCGAGCGGACTGAACGGCTGGTAACAACAGCCCCATTAGCATGCCGATGATGGTAATGACCACCAGCAGTTCGACCAAGGTAAAACCGCGACTCTTGCTTCTCCGCCGGTTCATGGGACACCTCCGCCTCTCTGAGGACCGCTTGCGATCTCGCCCCTGGCTGGCCCACATGTTCATTCTCTCAAATTTCGGGAAGGAAATCCAGTGATTTCACCAAGAATTCGGACGATCTCGCCCCCGGTTGGCAAAATTCCCCCGCGAGAGGCTGGCATTTCCCGGCAATTTCTGCGAGAATAGCAGGTAGAGGGCAAAGCGTTGCATTCTTGCCGGAACAGGTGGGTTTTATGTCTACGCACACCGATCTTTGGAAACGCGCGGGACGCGGCTTTACGCTGGTGGAATTGCTGGTCGTGATTGCCATCATTGGCACGCTGGTGGGCCTGTTGTTGCCCGCCGTCAACAGCGTCCGGGAGCGGGCCCGGCAGGCCACCTGTCTCAACAACCAGCATGAGGTGGCCACGTCGCTCCTTACCTACGAGGCCACTCACGGGCATTTTCCCGGCTACCTCAATCCGTCGATGGGTGGCGGCACGGTGAACGGGGGGGGCTACTGCTTGACGAACTGGGCCATCCCCTTGTTGCCGAACCTCGGGCGAAACGACCTCTGGACTAACACCAGCAGCGGCTCAAGCTGGCAGAACGGGGGGACTGGGGCGTCGGGCCTGGTTAGCACGCTCGTGTGTCCGGACGACACCGCCTGGGCAAGCGTCACTGCCGGCAGCGCAAACGCCCCGATCAGTTTCGTTGTCAACGCCAACCCGGGCGTCTTCCAAAATCGGACCACTGCCACGTACTCCGAGCTGACGTTGTCGCAAATCTCGGCACCCACGCAGATTATCATGCTCGGAGAAAAGTATTCCGGCACCACCACCAATCCACCCTCCGCGAGCGCGTTTTGGAGCCAGGCAGTCACCGCGGGCGCTGCGCAGAACTACCTGACCTTCTCGCAGTGGACATCTCCCCTTCAGAACACCTTTACCACCACGTACTATACCCCAACCAACCACCTCAACATCATCAATGTGGTCTTCTTCGACGGCCACGGCATGTCGATGAGGAGTAACACCAACATCGCATCGGGGTCGCCCTATCTGCCCGGCCCGTAAAGCCGTCGGGTCGGCGGTCGAGCGGTACAACGTAGGTCAGGCACTCCGTGCCTGAGAGCCTGCGGATTCCGGCAACCTCCTGTCAGGCACGGAGTGCCTGACCGAGGCCGGTCGCCTCTTCCAGCGAGTTCTCGCCATTCGATGCCGCCGCCCCGCTTGCAAACAGGGGGCTTTTCTCGCTGGCAGAACATTTCTGAAGAACGTAGACACGTTGGGGAAGGAATTGGCGGAAAGGTCGTGCCCACGCAAGCCCCCTGGCCGGGTTATTTGGTGCGGCTCCCGGAACGACGGTTTTGACCTTTTTGCGGCATGGCCTATATACATTAATGGGAAGGTGCCAGTGCCGCCGGACTTGGGCGTCCGGCCAGGCCGCCGCTCCATCGACCTTGCGAAACATCCGCATGACTACTGTGCCCGAACCAAGCCTCGGCACCGAAGTTCTCGCCCCGGCGGCCCTGCCGACGGCCGAAGCGCAGCGGAGTCGCTTGCGGGAGTTTCTGGCTTCGCAGCAGCGGCGTTGGAGTCAAGCCGAGTCGCAGTTGCTCGACGAGGTCGAGCGTTTGCTCGGCGCGTTGTCGGAGGGCCGTGAAGCGCCCGGCGTCGCGGCGGAAACGGCCGTCGCGCCGGGAGATGGCCGGCAGCCGCGGTCAGCCGAAGTGGAATTGTTGAGGGCCCGCGTTGCGGAGTTGGAGCGGCAGCTTGCCCAGGCGCAATCGTGCGGCCACGGCGCGGCGGGCAGCGTGTTGGATTGGGAGGTGGAGAAGCGCCGCATCCTCGCGGCCTTGGAATCGGAAAGCGGCGGCGACGGCGCGGCCGGCGACGCCCAGCGCACGACGATCGAGCAGGTCATTCGCACTACCGATGAGATCGTGGCCGACAAGCAGCGCGAGGTGGTGGAATTGCAGGGCCTGCTGGCCAGTCAGAGCAGCAACCTGGCCGGGGTGGCCGTGGGAGCGGCTGCCCTGGGCAAGTCGCTCGACCAGGACGCCATCATTCGCCACGAGCGGGAAGTGCTGAAGCAGATGCAAGAGCAGTGCCGGGAGAAGCTGCGGCAGGCGGAAATCGAGATTCTCGATGGAGCGGGCCCAGATCGCCCGCCAAAAGGCGGAAGTCGAGGCCCGCTGTCGTGCCTTGGCCGTGCCGATCCCGGCGCCGGGCGACCCGGCGGTCGCCGCCAAGGCCGACGAGCAACCGGTCCGCGGCCGCTGGTTGGCCCGCCTCGGCCTGAAGAGCCCGGAAGAACGTTAGAAGCGAGTAGGGTGGGTCGACGGGCACCATGCAAAGCATGGTCGGCGAGCCCCACCATTTCCCCGGCGGACTCATTGGTGGGGCTCGCTGCGCTCGACCCACCCTACGACTGTTCTACCTTCCGCAACAGAGACTCAGCCACTACGCGCATCGGCGTCGCCCAGCCTGACCCACTCGGCGCCGTGGATATCGCCGAAGATTTTCTTGCCGCCGGCCAGCCGATCGCCGCGGCCCTCGCTGAAGTTGAACACGGCTACCGTGGCGGGGTCGCTGCCGAGCTGGGTGGGTGGGGTGAAATCTGCGTCGTAGCGGGCGGCCTTGGAGACGCGCAGGGCGCGGACCATCCCCTTGAAACCATTACTGATATTGCCTTTGTTTCCGCCAGCGAGCAGAGCGCCCAGCACAAACGGCATATCGCCTGGCTTGTGTTGCCCGTTCAGCCACTTGCTGTCAATGCGCCGCCCGTCGACATACAACCGCATCTGATGACCGTCGTAGACCGCGGCCACGTGGGTCCACTGGCGGCCGCCCCCGCCGCCGGAAATCACCGAATTGATGTTGTTTAGGCGGACGCCGACCAGCATATCGATGCGGAAGAACCAGGTGTTGCCGTTGCGGCCGAGACTGAGGCCGGTGCGATCGCCGTTGCCGAACAAGATGGACCTGCCGCCGTTGCCGTCGGGATCGATCTTGACCAGGGCTTCGATGGTGATGGGGAGCGTGCCGGGGTAGAGAAGGTTGTGGATCACCACGTAGCTGCTCTGGCCGTCGAACTCCAGGGCGTATTGGCCCGCGCTGACGCCCAGGCTGTCCAGCCGCTTGTGGACTTCGGATGCCTGCGCACCGGACAACTGCGGCAGCGCCAAGGTATACCAGTGCGCCGCCCGGTTCTTGAGGCGTGAGGCCTCCAGGCCGGAATACTTCTTGGCCAGGCTCCACCACAGATTTCCCGCCGTCAGTTGGTCCGCAGACTTATCCTGCTTGGCCAGGTCCTGCTTGGCCGCTTCCGCCATATCGGCATCCGAGCCCTTGGCCAGATAAGGCAGCCCCTTCTCCCAATCGCCCGTCACCAGGCAGTACCAACTGCCCACGGTCAGGTTCGTCTCCGGATCGTCGGGTTTGTCGCGGAGGGCGGCAATCGCGCTTTGCACCTCGGGCATCCGCTCCTTGAGCTTTTCCACGTCCTTGATCGAGGACTGAATCACCGACTTCATCTTGGGGTCGTGCAGGCGGTTGGCCGCGGGCTGGGCAAGGTTCAAGAATCGCAGCGCCGTCTCCACGTCCCCCTTGGTGAGGGCGTCGGCGGTCAATTTCCGGCAGACTTCCAGCAAGTTCCGGCCGGCCGCTTGCACCTGGGGTGTGATTTTTTTGCCCCCCCCGGGGCCCAAAGCCTTGGTCAACTCGTCCGCCCAACTCTGCACCATGTCGGCCTTCATGGCCGCCACGTCGATGTCGTAGGAATCGCTGATCTTGTCGAGAATGTCGATCGCCTTGCCGACCTGGCCGGCCTCGCGATCCAGTTTGGCGGCCTCTTCCATGGCAACCAACTGGGTCGCCGGGCTGAAGAAGGTGTTGTGCTCGGTCTCGCTCACCATCCGCTCAGCCAGAGCAATTTTCTCCTGGTTCGACTCGAGATCGAGCACATGGTTCAGGTATCTGTCCCGCACGGTCCGCTCCGCCTTCTTCCTGGCGGCCTCATCGGGGGGCGGGATCTTCTTCGGCGCCGCCGCTGGCTTCGGGCCGGGCTTCTTGGGCTCATTGTCTTCTCCGCCCGGCTGCACCGGCTCCTCTTGTGTCTTCTCCGCACCCAAACCCGACGGCTTTTCCGGCGCCGTATCGTTCTCTTTCGGCGGCTTGGCCGGCTCCGGCGCTGGAGTCTCCGGCTGGTCCGGCGGCGCGACGGGTTCTACCGGATGATCGTTGCCTTGAGTATCCGGCGCCGGCACCGGCCGGTCGATTTTCGGGGTTCGTGGCGGGCACCTTCGGGGGTTCCGCTGACATGTCCCTCGGCGGGCCCGGCCTTAACCGGCGGCGCGACGGTCTTTTCAGGACCGTGATCCGGCTGCTCCGGCGCTTTGTTGGGCGGCGGGTGATGGTCCGGGACGCTGGGAGCAGGGCCAACAACGACCTGGCGGGGGGAAGCATCCTGGCCTTTGGGCGTCGTCCACACGATGATGAGCACCACCGCGGCCAGACCGGCAACGACCGCGAGGATGACGACCCAGGGCGTCTTGGTCTTGGTCTTGGTCTTCTTCGGGGCCGCGTGGACCGGCCGCAAGGTCGTGCCGGGCGTGCTCTCGAACTGGGTGAGAAAGGAGTCGCCGGCGGGTTCGGCCGCCGCCACGGGCGGCGGGGGAGGCGTCGCCACGCCCGCGGCCGCCTCGGCGGCGGAACCTTGCCCGCTGAGCCGCTGCCGCAACTCTTCGTCGTATTTCTGTTTCTTTGCCGGGCTGAGCAGGCAGACGCGGGCGGCGGCCACCTCGTTGAGCAGTTTCTCGGCCAGGGCGGAGTGCTTGCCCGTATTGAAGCGCTTCAGGTGCGCCATCCGCTGATCGGCGGCGTTCTCGATCACCTCGGCATCGGCCTCGAAGACCTCGATGGCCAACAGGCGGTAATGGTGGATGGGGTGATCCCTGAGCGGAATGCCGAACCACTTGAGGTAAGGATCAAACGATTCGCTCACCGGCTCATACTCCTATTGGGGCGGCACCCTACATTCTAATCCTCTGCCGCCGGAACTGCAATCCCCTGGGAGTTAGACGCAGCAGCGGCGAAACCGTTCTCCGGTTTTCGGCCCCAAACTGGAAAAAACCGGGGAAAAACCGCCTCACCAGCCCTCGATCACCGCCGAGGCGATCTCGATCTTGCCCAGCGGGGCACTGACCTGAATGCCGGCGACCCGCCCACGGACCCGCGCCACCGACTCGCGGGCGATCTCGATCCCCAGGGCAAGCTGGTCCTCGCGGCTCTCGACCGAGGCCATCCGCTCCATCAGGGCATCGGGCACGACGACGCCGGGCACCTCGTTCCGCATGAACGAGGCATTGCGATAACTGATCAGCGGCCAGATGCCGGCCAGGATGGGAATGCCGTAGCGGTCGACTTCGTCGAGGAACCGCAGCAAGGCCTCGGGATCGAAGACCGGCTGCGTGATGGCGAACTCCGCGCCCGCTTCCACCTTCTGCCGGAAGCGGTCCAGTTCGCGCTGCCGGTCCAAGGCCGTGGGATCCAGTCCCACGCCGATGACGGCGAACGTCGGCGGCTGGATCGTCTGGCCGCCCAGGTCGATGCCGCAATTCAGCCGCTGCTGCACGGCCACCATGCCGATGGAATCGGTATCGAAGACGCCGGTGGCCTGCGGGTAGTCGCCCAGCTTGGGCGGATCGCCGGTGATGAACAAGAGGTTGTGGATCTGGCAGGCGGCGCAGGCCAGCAGGTCGGCCTGCATGCCGATGAGGTTGCGATCGCGGCAGCAGAAGTGCAGGATGGCCTCGATGCCCGCCTCCTGCTGGAGACGCTGCGCCGTCACCAGCGGCGAGATCCGCGAGCTGGCCCGCGGGCCGTCCGGAATGTTGATGGCGTTGACGCCGCGCTCCTGCAGCGCCTTGCTCTTGGCCACCGTGCTGCTCAGGTCATAGCCGCGCGGCGGCACCAATTCCACGGTGGCCACCCATTGCCGCCGCGCCAGCCGGCCCGCCAGCCGCGATTTCCCCGCAAACGGGGCGGGCTCTTGCGGCGCCGCCGCTTGCGCCGGCGCCGCCGCCGGCCTGATCCTGCGCCCGGCTCAGCGGCTTGACGGCCCGGGCGATCTCGCGGATATGATCGGGCGTGGTGCCGCAACAGCCGCCCACCGCCGAGGCCCCCAACTCCACGTAACGCCTGGCGTAGGTGGTCAGGTACTCGGGCGAACAGAAATAGATGCGGCGGTTTTCCACTTCCTTGGGCATGCCGGCGTTGGGCTGCACGATCAACGGACCGGAGCACACCCCCACCGCCGCCTCGACGGCGCTGAGGAGTCCGTCCGGGCCGCTGCCGCAGTTCATTCCCCAGGCGACCGGCGCGGGCAACTCTTGCGGCAGCGGCGCCAGCATCCGTCCGATCGGCTCCCCCGAGGCCGATTCGCACTGGCCCACGATGGCCGCCGACAGCACGAAGGGCGTCTCGGGCAACTGCCGCAGGGCGGCCGCCGCGCGCTCCAAGGCCGCCCGGGTCGGCAGCGTCTCGAAGATGATGAAATCGGCGCCGCCCTCCAGCAGGGCGGTGGCCTGCCGCACGATCATGCCGGCTAGGGCGTCCTCGTGCTGCGGCTGCGGCGGCAGCGGCCCGATCGAGCCGGCCACGAACACCGCCCGGCCGGCCCGGTCGGCCACCTCGCGCGCCAGCCGGGCCCCGGCGACATTGATCTGGGCGGTCTTCTCGGCCAGGCCGTACTTGGCCAGCGCCAGGCGATTGGCGCCGAAGGTGTTGGTCGTGAGCACGTCGGCCCCGGCGTCGCAGTATTGCTCGTGGATCTCCTGGATCAGCTTGGGATCGGACAGGCACAACTCGTCGAACGAACGGTTCGTGAAGACGTGGTGGCGGTAGATTTCGGTCCCCATGGCGCCGTCGAAGACGAGCACGTTGCCGGCGAGGGCTTCGCGAAATGTGGGCATGGGAGTTAGGGGCCGGGGATTAGGGGCCAGGGGAGGTGCGGTCACCTCCCGCAACGGAACGTAATTAGTTTCTGTTGCGGAAACGATGTTGGCTGGATTGTCGCCTTTCGCTCCGCGAAAGTAGCGAGGGATTCGCGCCACTTTCGCGGAGCGAAAGGCGACAAAGGACCTTCCGCAACGGAAGGTAATTATACACGAGCGATCGCCACCGGTCACTGCCGCGGCGAGGGTTCCCTCTGAAAATGTCCCGCCGGCAACCGCCCCCCCGACGCAGCCGGGGGGCTTTTCTAATCCCTAATCCCCAATCCCTAATCCCTGCTTCCGGCCCCCGGTCCCTGTTTTGTGCAGCACCAGTTGCGCCATCTCCGGCGTGCAGTTCCACCGCAGGGGGACGCTGCCGGAGACGCCCCGGGTGACGTGCATGATGGTGGGCGGGGCATGAAATACGCCGGCGCTGTATCTTAATCCGCGGCGACTGGGCGTAAAGATGGGGCCGATCAGCGGCAGGCGGATCTGGCCGCCGTGGGTGTGGCCGGCCACCAACAGGTCGACGTTGTGGTCGCGAGCCCACTGCAGTTGATCGGGGCTATGCGCCAGCGCGATGCGAAACGGCCCGCCCAGACGCGGCGGCCGGCTGTGCTCCAGGTCGGCCGCCGGCAGCCAAGGCAGCTCGTTGCCCGCCAGCACCGCCGGCAGGCCGCGGATCTCGATCTGCACGTGGCGTCCGCCCAGGTAGCACAGCCCGGACTCTTCGATCGCCCGGCTCACCCGCGCCGCATCGGTACGGATGTCGTGATTTCCCAGCACGCAATAGACGCCGTAACGGGCGCTGAGGCGGCTGAGCGTGTCCGGGATCCAGTCGATGTAGCGCAGCCGGTCGACCAGGTCGCCGGTCAGCAGCACGAGGTCCGGCTGCAACTCGTTGCTGAGGCGGACGAGTTCCTGGAAATAGGGCTGGCCGACGCGGCCGTTGAAGTGGAAATCGGAGAGGTGGACCAGCGACAGGCCCTCCCAGGCCGGCGGCAACCGCGGCACCTCGATCGCCCGCCGCGTCAGGTCCAAGTGCAAGCTCTGGTTGCCCGGCAAACGGACGAGGAAGTGATGCGGATGTTCGGCGGTCTCCGGCGCCGGCGCGTCGCGGTCCAGGAGGCTGTGGCTGTGGGAGGAGCGGCTCACCGCCGGCGGCCGGTGCAGGGCGTGGCGCCAGAGCCAGTGCACCACGGCGACCGCGCCGCAGCAGCAGCAAAACAACAGGTACGCCCACACGCCCAGCGGCGCCGAGCGGACGAACTCTCCCCGGCGCAGCCGCAGGAAGACCCCCGGATCGGCGCGAAAACACCACCAGCCCAGCGCCGCCGGCAGCAGCGCCATCATGACGAAGCAGCCGACCGTGCCGAGGCGGATGAGCCAGCGGGGGAGGTTGCGGGCGTGGAGACGGTTGATGAGGTTGACCCACAGGGCAGCGTGCCCCAGCAGGGCCAGCAATAGCAGCGCGGCGTCCATGAGGCGGAAGTCCTCAATTCCCGGAGGCCTGAGGCACCGGGCCCGGAGCTTCGATAATGCGCTCGACGGCGCTGAGGAGTTGATCGAGACGGAAGGGCTTGTAAAGGATGGCGTAGGCCGGCAGCCCCGCCTTGCGGGCGTTGACGATCGAATGGCCCGGATCGTAGCCGAAGCCCGTCATCAACACCAGCGGCACCGGGTCCATGATCTCCTGGAGTTTCAACATCAACTCGTAGCCGTTCATGTCGGGCAGGCGGATGTCGGCGATGACCACGTCATAGGCGGTCTCCAGCAGGGAGCGGACCATGCAGACGGCCTCGGCGCCGTCGTGGGCGGTCTCCACCGTGCAACCGCAGCGGTCCAAGAGGGCGTGGGCGGCGCTGCGGACGTTCTCATCCGCGTCGACCACCAGGACGCGGCGCCCGCGCAGGGCCGGCCGCTGCTCCAACTCGCCGCCTGCGGCAGGGCCTGCGCCGGGGCCATCGTCTGCCCGACCTTCTGGATCACCTGTTTGATGTCGCGGGCGTTGCGGAGGATGCGCTGCAGCCGCTCCACGACTTCCGGCTCGTGGCCGATGTAGCGCTCCATGACGTTGACCGCCTCGTTGAGGATCTCGTCCACCGGCAGGGCCACGGCGCTGTGGATGGCCTCGACGCTTTCGGCCGCCGTGATGCCCTTTTCGGCCACCAGGAGTTCCAGCGTATTCAGCGCGGCGGCCACGTCGCGGCCGAAGATCTCCAGGAACTGGAGGTCGCTCTCGCTGAACGCCCGGGGCTCGATGCTCTCGACGTTGAAGGTGCCGATCACGTCGTCATGCCACAACAGCGGCACGGTCAGGGAACTCTTGGCCCCCACCACGCCTTCGAGGTAGAGCGGGTCCTCGGCGGTGTCTTCGCAGAGGTAGCTCTTGCCGGTGGCCGCCACGAAGCCGGTCACGCCGTTGTTCTGCGGCAGGGCGTAGAGGACGCGGTTGACGGCCTCGGTCGTCATGCCCAGGGCCAAGAGCAACTCCAAGCGGTTGGTCTTCTGGTCCAGGAGGCGGACCTCCACCACTTCGAAGTTCAACAGGTCCTTGGTGAAGTGGGCGATGTTGGCCTTGAGCAACTCGATGCGGTCCTTGACCGGCATGTGCGAGAGTTCCTCGGGCGACAGGTCGGCCAGCTCCATGCCGGCCTGGTGGATGGCCGCGATCTTCTGTTGCTGATGCACCTCGAAGGTGACGTCGTGCACGGTGACGACCAGATGCCGCGCCGGGCCGGCAACCTCCCGCATCGGGGCCGCATGGACCTGGAAGTAGCGGTTGTCCTGGCCCCGCAGCATGGAACTGGTGCTCTGGCCGGTGGCCAGGGCGGTATGGAAGGGGCAGAAATCGGGGCCGAGGATTTCGGGGGCGCCCAAGGCCGTGAAAAAATTCACGCCCCGCACCGACTCCCGGCCGCTCCACTGGCAGATCCGCCCGTTGCCCCAGAGGATCGTGTTGTCGCTCTCCAGCAGCACGATGCCGTCGGGCATGCCTTCGAGAATCTGCTCGTTCTGCAGCAGCTTGCCGATGTCGAAGACTTCGCGGAAAAAATCGGCCGTCACGTAGACGGCCGCGAACTTCTCCCGCGTGAGCAGGGCCAGCGCCCGCATGGGGTTCTGGACCATGACCAACTCGTGCGAGTCGGCTACCCCGCCCAGGGCGGCGGCGGCGTCTTCGCAGGGATCGGATATCAGCAGGATCTTAGGCTTATCCATCAAGGTTGTCGAACTCCTGCCAGGTCAAGCACGCTCCCCATCTCCTAACGGTGGCCCAACCAGGGGCCGGGGGATCAATTCCTAACGCTTATTATACGAGTATTATACGGGATTTGTTTGGATCAAACAACACCGGCCATCTCCTGTTCCATCGGCCTTGCGCAATCCGCAGATTGATTGCCGCTTCGCCAAAAACCCCATTTCCACCAGCATTTGCGCCGCGGAGCCCCACACCGCTGCTACGCTTGATAAAGGCGGAACGCCTAGCCGGCTTTGTCCGCCGGCAACGGACTTTACTCCTCCAGTCGGCGGGGCCCACGGATCGATGAACTTGATGAGACCGGGTAGTGGTCTTACCACGGCCACTTTTGTCGGAGGCCCCATTCTATGTGGCGATCCTTGTTTCTGGCAATCGGGATGTTCATGATGTTCTTGGGCATCGCGTTCTTGGGCGTGGAGCGCGTGGAATTGCGGATGCGCGAACAACCGTCGCCGTCGGCCTTGTCGATCCCCGGCATGGCGCCCCAGAAGGCGCCCGCAAGGGGATCGCTCCCGCCCCCTGGTGGCCCTGGAGCTTTCTCTCCGGGGGAGCGGTGGTCTGTCTGTACTCGTTCACGATTCCCAGGCGCGTGCAAGGAAAGTAGTCGGTCCTATTTTCCCTCGCGGAAGCGATTGAGGTACTCTTCTGCCTGCTCCCTGTGTTTGCGCGGCAGATGCCGTCCGCTCAAGGGATCGGTGGAGCCATGGCGGGCGGTGTCGAACTGCTGCTGGAGTTCGGCCTCCACTTGCCCCTTGACGTTGGGTCCGGGGGCCAGGCCGATCACGGTGCCCGGGCCCTGTCCCACTTGCTGCGAGACCTTTGAGTCGTACAGCGAGGTATTGCTTTTCGCCTCGGCCCGGGCAGCCTTCTGCCCGGCCTTTGCCCCTGGCGAAGTCGCCCTTGCCGTCGCCTTTTCCTTCCCCCAGGCGAAAACCCTGGCCGGCCTTGTCGCCTTGGCACTTGCCGCCTTCGCCGCCGCATTTCGACTCGCACATCCCCTGGCGGGCGTCGGCCAGTTGCTCCATGGCCGCGTCGAGCGACTCCAACTCGTCCAACTGCTTCTGGACCTGATCGAGTCCGGCCTGGAGTTCGTCCATGGCCTTGGCGGCGTCGGCGCCTTGGCCGTCCTTGCCGGCTTGGCCGCCTTTGCCCCCCTTGCCGCCTTTGCACAGGCACTTCGAGCATTTCGACAGCTTCCTGGCCAGCTCTTGCATCTGCTGCATTTGCGGGGCCTCCTGCATCAGCTTTTCGAGCTGGGCCGCCATCTTGTCGGCCGCCTCCCCCTGACCGTCGCGCCGCAATTGGTCCATCTGTTTTTGCAGGTCGCCCTGGGCGGTCTTGGCGGCGTCGGCCATCTGGTTGAGCTTCTGCTCCATCTGCTGCAGTTGCTTGGCCATCTCCTGCTTGCGGTTGTCGTCGAGCTTGTTGCCGGCCAGTTGCTCCTTGAGCTTGTTGATCTCCGCGGCCGCCTGCTTGAAGTTGCCGCGCTCGAGCGCCTGGGCCAGCTTGTCGGCCGGCCCCTGATCGATCTTCTGGATTTGTTCGAGTTGCTTCTTGATCTTCTCCGCCCCGCCCAGGGCCTGCCGCCGCTGCTGGATCTGCCGGGAAAGGTCGTTGAGCTTGACCATCGCCTTTTCGCGATCCGGCTGGGCGGCCAATTCCTTCGTCGCCTCCTCCAGTTTCTTGAGCAGATTGCTGGCGTCTTTCAGTTTCTCCTGCTCCGCCTTATGCTGTCGATCGGCCAGCTTGCGGCGCAGCACCTCCACCGTCTTTTTGACCTGATCCTGCTGCTGGGCCGCCGCGGCCGGATTGGCCGACGCCTGGCTGCGGACCGCCGGACTGACCAGCAGCGCCACCAGCAACGCCGCCAGCCCGGGCAGCACCGGCAAGAGCAGACGCCGCGACGGCGCGACGGCGAACTTCTCCGCCACGTCGATCCGTCCCAACCGCCGGGCGGCATCCTCGACCAGGGCGCGGCCCGCCTCGGTCTCGCGGGCCGCCGGCGCCATCGCCAGCGTGCTGGAGACCCGCTCCTTCAGTTGATAGCGGCGGTCGATCTCGATGGCCGCTTCCAGCGGCGCCCGGCGGGTCCAGAACGCCCAGCCCAAGGCGGCAAGGAAACCGCCGGCCAGGGCCCCGCCCACGGCCCCGGCGGCCAGCACCCCGGCGGCGAGACCGAAGGGATGAAACTTATCGACCGCGATGAGGATCAGGGCCGCCAGCAGGCCGACAAACCAGCACCAACCGAGTGCCCCCACCAACCGCTGGGTCGCCAGCCGCCGCTGGGCACGCCGCACCTGACGCCGCAATTCGTCCATGGCCGGTCTCCTTCGCGTGAAATCGCCGGGGAACCACTCCACTGGTATTATTATAACGTTTTCTCGCCCCCGGCATACAGCCGTTCGGCCGAGAATTCACGCCCCTTTGAGCTTCGCCAACTCGGCCTCGGTCGCGGCAACCTGCTCTTGAAGGGCCTTCAGTTCCTGCGGATCGTCCATCTGCTTCTTCGCCCCGGCCAACTGCCGCTGAAGCGTCTGCAGCCGTAGGTTTAACGTGTCGATCCTCTTCTTCACTTTCTTGTCCATCATGATCGCCTTAATTTCTCTTGCAGAAACAACTGTAGGGTGGGTCGAGCGCAGCGAGCCCCACCAGAATCCGCGAAAAACTTCTGGTGGGGCTCGCGACCATGCTGCGCACGGTGCCCCTCGACCCACCCTACAATTCGTTCACCTCCCGCAACGGAAACTCCTTACGGTTCGTCGCCCAGCAGCCGATCCACCATCGCCAGGGCCTCGGCCGGGGTGCGGATGGCGGCATCGAGCTGGGCATCGCGGACTTGTTGCAAAAGGACGCGGAACTTGGGGCCGGCCGGCACGCCGTGGGCCAGCAGGTCGTCGCCCGTCAGCAGCGGCGGCGGATCGAGCACCTCGCGCGGCTGGGCCAACAGCGACCGGCAATGGGCGGCCGCCTCCGAGCCGGCTGGCAGGGCCGCCTCATCCAGGGCCAAGAGGTCTTCGATCCCCTCGGCAACCAACAGCGGCTGCACGCGCCGACCAGCGCATCGTCCGCGCGCCGCCCAGGTCCGCGCGATGAGCCAACAGCCAAACAACCCGATCGGTGTCTTTGTTCGACAGCCGCCAGCGGAGGCAAACCTGCCGGGCGGCCCGGGCGTCGGCCAGTCCACCGAGCAAGGCCGCCAAGGCCAGGGCGAAGCCGGGGTGATCGAGCCGCTCCAGCACGGCCAGGGCACGATCCAGCCGACCACGGCCGGCGTCGTCGGCCGGCGCGATCTCCGGCAGCACGGCGCCGGCCAGGCCCGTCTCCAGCAGCAGGCGGACGGCCTCGCCGCGGCCGGGCTCGCTCAACATGCGACCCATCTCCATGGCGATCCGCTCTGGGCTGACGGCGCCGATCTGGCCGGCCATCTGGCGGATCGCCGCCCGGGTATCGTCTTCCAAGGCGAAGCCGAAGGCGGCCGAGAACCGCACCGCCCGCAGCATCCGCAGCTTGTCCTCGGCGAAGCGCTCGGCGGGCGGCCCGACGGCGCGGATCACCCGCTGGGCGAGGTCTTCCTGCCCGCCCACGAAATCGATCACCCGGCATTCCAGCGGATCGAAGAACAGGCCGTTGATGGTGAAGTCGCGGCGGCGGGCGTCTTCCTGGGCGGAACTGAAGGTGACGTGGTCGGGATGCCGGCCGTCGCTATAGGCGGCGTCCTGGCGAAAGGTGGCCACCTCGACCATGCCGGCCTTCCGCGGCCCCCGGACGGTGATGACGCCGAAGGCGGCCCCGATGGCCAGCGTCTTTTTTTCGCCGAAGAGCTGGCGGATCTGCTCGGGGCGGGCGCCCGTGGCCACGTCGTAGTCCTTGGGCAGGCGATGGAGCAGTTCATCGCGGACGCAGCCGCCGGCCCAATAGGCCTCGAAGCCCGCCTCCCGCAGCCGCCGCACCACCTCCAAGGCGAAACGGCGCTGTTCTGTGGGGACGATCGGGGGCACGGCAGTGGCTCCGGAGATTCCGCAGCGGAATTGCACCCCAATTGTACCGCCGTTTCCAGCCCCCGTAAACGACCGCGGAGACGATCCGGCGCCGGGTTGTTGCCCTTCCCGGGGGTTTTCTTATAATGGTCCCATCATGCTCGACGAGTTTCTCATAGGTCATATCTGGGCTGGGCCGGCGCTGTTGGCCATCTTGTACTGCTCGGACTACGTGCTGACCATGTGCTGCGCGGCTCCTCCGGTCCGGGGCTGACAGGCATTTTGGATATGAAATCTATGAACTCAACCCGCTCTTCCAGAAAGACGTTGCGCAGTTGCGAAGGTTCAGTCCGCGATTTGTGGTCGTACTTGTGTTGACTTGTCTGTGTTGCGCGGGCGTGTGGGCTATGGTTTCGCAATTATCGCCGCCCATGTGGGATCTTTACCGGTGGTTCCTCGGCGCCTTTATGCTCGGGCAAGTGGCGGTCCACCTGCGGCATTTCCATAACCTGGCCATGTTTTGGCACGCCCGAGATTCGCGCGGCTATCAAGGCCGGATCAGCGTCGCAACCTGGGTGAGCTATCGGCTCTCCGCACTCCAGTTATTGGCGTTTGCCGCAGTCTACCTCTTCCTCTTCGCGCTGAACTTCAATTGGTTTTTCGCCGGGGGCGCATTCACTTTGCTGGTTATTGCGCTGAAGCACTGGCGGCTGTCGAGAAGGTGCCTCGCGCGATGCGGCGGCGGTTCAAGCGGCTGAGCCGGCGAAAGCGGAGTTGTAGCGACGCTCAGCCCCGCTGCCGGTGCACCTTCCAGGCCGTCGTCAGCATCTGGGGCACCGAGCGGCTGAGCAAGGCAAACCAACTCTTGTAGGGCAGCTTGTAGTCGGGCACTGGCTCCATGACGATGGCCCGCTTGGCCGTGCAGGCCAAGGCGCACAGTCCGCAGCCGATGCAGCGCTCCTGCCGGTGCTGCCAGGACTTCTGCTTGGCGTCGACGGCCAGCGCGGCCATGGGACACGCCGTTGCGCAGCGGCCGCAATGGACGCACCGGGTCGCGTCGAAACGGGGCAGGAAATGCGGCGGGGCAATCATCCCCGGCACGTTGAACTCGCTGATCGAACGCATGGCGTGGCAGCAGCACCCGCAGCAGGAGCAGGAGCACTGCCCCTTGGTCGAGGCGACGTTCATGATCCAGTTGACCATGCCGTGGGCCTCGGCCTCGCGCTTGATGTCCAGCAGTTCCTGCTTGCCGACCTGGCGGAACCCGCCCATCTTCAGGGCGCCCTTGGCCCACTTGCCCATCACGGTGCAGTTGCCCTTGGGCTTGTCGCAGCCGTGGCCGATGGTTTCGGCGGCGATGCGGCACTGGCACTGCCCGACGCCGAAGACGTCGAACTGGTCGAGGACCACTTCCAGATGGTCTGAGGGCAGGGCGAGGGGATGGGCTTCGATGGCCTTGCCCACGGGCAGGAATCGCACCCAGGGCGTTGTGAGGCCCCCGTAGTCCGTGATGTAGCCGGTTTCGTAGAGGGCCTCGAACAGTTCAGCGAAGCGGCGGTGCCAATCGGTGAGCGAATCCAGCGAGGGACACACCAAGATCATCTCGAACATGCCCGGCATCAGCGGCAGCAGCCGGTAGCGCCGCTTTTCCGGCGGGCCGCTGGCGACGATGACCCGTTTCTCATCGGCCAGCCGCCGCAGGATCGGCTCCACCTGGGTCGGGGTGCGGTGTTCGGCGCGGGCGAGGCCCTCGGCGCCGCGGCCGACGATCAGGCCGAGGTGGCGGACCAGGCCGGCCTCCTCCTCGCTGAGCAGGTGTTCGACCAGCGCGACCAGTTCGTCGCACAGCGGCGGGCCCATCAGCAAGGGACTGGCGAGTTTTTCCGCCACGTCCAAGTAGACCGCCGCCGTGCGGGGATAATCGCTCCGCCTGGTGCGGCGGAGCTTCTTGGGCCGCGGCTCGGGCGGGGCCAGAATTGCTTGCTGCACCTCGATCACGCGCCGCCCAGGTGTGCTCTCCATCGTAGATTTTCCCTTGGCCTGCGCCTTCAACGTACCCGGAATTGACAAAATGGGCAAGGGCCAGCCCCGTACGATGCGACCGTCACGAGCCGGGGGCATGAGCCCATTGCGCGGGGTCGGGAGTAGCGGGAAAGGGGACTGGCTCCGTGGCATCGATCGGCCACCCCTGTCGAAACGGCGTGCGGCGACGGTGCCTGTCCCCTTTCCCGCGACGGTCGGTGCGACGCCAGGCGGAAAAAGGGGGACAGGCACCGTGGCAGCGACGTTTCTCGCACTACCAAACCAACTTATGCCACGGAGCCAGTCCCCCTTTTTCCGCCCGGCCGGCTCAGGACCTTGGCGATGCGGCGCGGCAGCTCGGCGGCCTCCAGGGCCTCCAGCCCGCCCGGCAAGGCCAGGCGCCAATTGGGCCACTGGGTCGTCGTGCCCGGCATGTTGGGCCGCTCGGCCACGGCCAGGGCATCCTCCAGCGTGGCCAGCAGGATCGCCGACGGTGCTTGGGCCAACAGGCGGTAGGTCGCTTCGATCACGTCCTGGACGGGCGTGTCGGCCGGCAGGCCGAGCAGTTGGCCGTAGTGCCGCCGCAGTTTCCGCACCTCCTCGTTGGCCGGCTCCTGGACGGCCAGGTCGCGCCCCGTCCACAGGCCGGCCAGCGTGGGCAGGTCGTGGGTGGTGGCCATAGCCATGGCCAGGTGCGGATACTCGGCCGGCTTCTCCGGCTCGAACCAGAGCAGGCGGACGGAAAGGATATTGCGCCGGGCCAGCCGCGGCCGCACGCCCGGCTCCACGGTGCCCAAGTCCTCGCCCACCACCAGCGCCGGCGCGGTGGCTTTCCAAGGCCACGATGCCCAGCAGGTCGTCGGCCGGGTAACGCACGTAGGCGCCTTGGTCCGGCGGGCAGCCCTGGGGAATCCAGTAGAGGCGGAACAGGCCCATGACGTGATCGATTCGCAGCCCGGCCGAGTGGCGCAGCGCCGCGCGAACGGTCTCGATAAACGGCCCATAGGCGGCCGCACGGAGCTTCCAGGGCACAAAGGCCGGCAGGTGCCAGTTTTGTCCCCGGGTGTTGAAGGCGTCGGGCGGGGCCCCCACGGTGCAATCCTTGGCCAGCAGGTCTTGCCAGATCCAGGCGTCCGCGCCGCCGGGATGGAAGCCGATGGGCAAGTCCTGCATAATGGGCAGCACCGCCGCCGCCCGGGCCAACTGCACGTCCACCAGCCATTGCAGCCATTGATGATAGCGAACCTCGGCCGCGTGTGCGGCGGCAAAGACGCCTACGGCCGGGTCGCCGGGGCGGCGATATTCGGCCGGCCAGGCCCACCAGTTATCGCCGAACTGCTCGGCCAGGGCGCAGTAGACGGCGAATTGCACTAGCGCCGGCCCCTGCTGCCGGCAATAGTCCTCCAGGGCCGGGTCGGCGACGCCGCCGGCCCAGATCGCCTTGAGGGCCTCTTGCTTCAAGCGGAAGACTGCGTCGCGGTCGATGTGTCGATCGGCCTGCAAGGCCCGGCCCGCGGCCGCCAAGTCGGCCAGCCGGTCGCCCAGCCGCTGGGCCCCCGGCACCTCTTCCACGCGGAGGTAGATGGGATTGCGGAACCGTCGGCTGCTGGGATAGTAGGGGCTGGCGGCCTGGGGAATCACTGGCGCCGCTGCGCCGAGGGGATTGAGCATGAGCAGATCGGCCTTCAGGCCGGCCGCCCAGGCGGCCAGCCGCCGCAGGTCGGCCAGGTCGCCGATGCCCCAGCTTTCCGCCGACCGGGCGGAATAGAGTTGCGCGACCCAGCCCCATTGCCGCCGCTGCGGCGCCAAGCACTGGCCCGGGCTCACAATCACCCGCGTGGGCCGCTGCCCGCGCTCCGGGAAGAAATCGTGGTAGCCCAGGGGCAAGTCGGCCGGCAGGTGGCCGGCAAGGCGGACTGCCCGGCCCTCTTCCAGGAGCAGTTCGCCGTGCTCGGGCCAGGGGGTGCAGGTTCCGGCGCGGACCACGCGGACCGTTTCCTCGGCCGCCGCCGCGTCCGCCGGCTCCAGGGCCGCCAGGATCGCCGGGGGCATGTCCGGCGCGATGTCTTGCCACCGGTAGTCGGCCTCGTCGCGATGGTCATCCACGCCCATGAAACGTCCCCAGTGGCGGGCAGGCGGTGCTGCGGCCCGAATTATACACAAAGGGTCCCGGAAAAGCCCACCCGTTGCATCGGGTGGGAATTATGCGTCGCCTTGCGTTGTAGGGTGGGTCGAGCGCAGCGAGCCCCACCAGCCGCGTGCCACGGCTGTGTCAGCCGTGCCGAGGCTACGATTCAGCCATTTTCTGGTGGGGCTCGCTGCGCTCGACCCACCCTACTACGCTTGCGAAACCACAAGCGGATCACGAAGCCTCCGGCAGGAACGCCTGATCGAGGATTCGCTGGATCATCTGGTCGAAGTCCAGGCCGCGGCGGCCGGCGGCGGCGACAAAACCGGCGTCGGGCGACAGGCACGGATTGGCGTTGATTTCCAAGATCCACGGCTGGCCGGCCAGATCGACCCGGAAATCGACCCGGGCGTAACCCCGCAGGCCGAACAGCCCCCAGCAGGCCCGGGCCAGGTCCTGCAAGCGGGCCAGCAGCGTCTCATCGGCGGGCGAGAAATCGAACCGCCGCGGCGTATGGTGGAACTCGAACGAGTCCTGCTCCCATTTCGCCCGGTGGCCCACGATGCGGGGTTTTCCGGGCGGGAAGGCGGAGAAGTCGATCTCGGCCGAGGGGAGCACTTCCGGCCCTGCGCCCCCGCCCAACAGCGACAGGTTGAACTCGCGGCCCTCGATGAACTGCTCGGCGAAACAAGGCCGTCCGCTCCGCGCCTGGTGCTCGTGCAATCGTTCGCCGAGGCCCTCCCGCTCATCGGCGGCGACGAGGTTCCCTTCGTCCAGCCCCCGGGAGGCATGTTCCCAAACGGCCTTGATAATACACGGGGCGTCCGGCGGCATGGGCGGCCCGTGCCAAGCGGCTTCGCCCTCGTTTCCCACCGGCCGCAGCCGGTGGGCTTGGGTGGGGCTGGTCGCCTCTTCTGTTCCTTCGCCGACGATCCAGGCGGGCGTGGGCAGGCCGGCCAGGTGCAGCAGTTGCTTGGCCAGCAGCTTGTGGGTGGTTTGGAAGATGGCCTCGGTCGGAGCGCCGGTGTAGCGGATGCCCAGGGCGTCCAGCAGGGCGGCCGGCACGTATTGCAGCGAGTCGGCGCCGTCGAGCGACTCCATGAGGTTGAAGACGGCGGCCGGCTGCCCGGCGAGCAGATCGCGGCGGGCGGCGGCCAGGTCCAGCGTGCAGGGCATCGGCACGGCCTGGTGGCCCAACCGTCGCAGGCTCTCGGCAATCGCCTCGACTTGGACCATCGAGTCCTGGTCTTCGAGCGTGGCCTGGGGCGATACGGCGGGGTGCAGGATGACGATACGCATGGTTACGAAGGGGTTTTGGCCCCGATCCGCCGGCAGGCCGACACGAGGATTCGCTCGATCAACTCGGGGTAGGAAATGCCTTTCATCCCACAGAGGATGGGCAGATCGGAATGCACCGGGTGCAGCCCGGCCAGGGGATTGACCTCGATGAAATGCGGCTGCCGCCGGGCGTCGCTGCGGATATCGACCCGGCCGGCGTCGCGGCAGCCCAGCACGCGGTAGGAGGCCAGCGCCAGGGCCTCCGCCTGGCGGACCTCCTCGTCTTGTTCCGGCCGGCCGGGCAGGTAGCGGCAGAACTCCTCGCACTTCTCCTTGTTGACGTAGGAATAGACCTCGGCCTCGGCCCCGGGCAAGAGCAGGACCTCCATGCTGCCGAGCACTTCGGCCTCCGGGCCGGTGCCGGCAATGCCCACGGTAAACTCCCGCCCGGGAAGAAACGTCTCCACCAGCACCGGCTGGCGATACTTGGCCAGCAGTTCGGCGCAGACCGGGGCGAGCGATTGCCGGTCGCGGACCTTCGAGGCCGCCGAAATGCCCTTGCCGGTCCCTTCGGCCAGCGGCTTGGCGAACAGGGGCAGCGGCAAGTCGACGCGGTCGAGGTCCTCGATCCGCTCGACCACGGCGAAATCGGCGGTGGCCAGGCCGGCGGCCCGGACCACGGCCTTCGTCATGCCCTTGTGCAGCGTCAACGCGGCCACCAGCGGGTCGGAAAACGTGTAGGGAATCTGGTAGAGGTCCAGCAGGGCGGGCACTTGGGCCTCGCGGGCCACGCCGTGCAGCCCCTCGGCGATATTGAAGACCAGGTCCCAGCGCTGGCCGGCGGCCAGCCGCTCGACCAAGCGCCGCCCGCTGCCGATGCGATCGGTCTGGTGGCCGAGCGTTTCCAAGGCGGCCTGGATGGCCTCGATGGTGGCGGGCTGGTCGAATTCCGCCGTGTCCTCTTCGCTATAGCCGGCGGCCAGGTAATCGGCCCGCAGGTCGTAGGTCAAGCCAATACGCATCAAGGATGAAGGATAAAGGATGAAGGATAAAGGTAAGGCGGAAGGATCAAGGGGGCGAAGGGCGGCAAGGGAAGCACTGAAGGGGCTTCCCCTTCATCCTTCATCCTTTATCCTTCATCCTTAGTTTCAGGGGTCCGGGTAGCGGTAGACGCTCCCCTGGTAGTTGCGCAAGAGCAGGTCGTCGCCCTCGCGGCCAACTACGTAGTTGGGCTGGAGGGGGATCTTGCCGCCGCCGCCCGGGGCGTCGATCACGTACGTGGGCACGGCATAGCCGGTGGTATGCCCGCGAAGCCCCTCGATAATTTCCAGCCCCTTGGCCACCGGGGTGCGGAAGTGGGAGGAGCCGGTGATGGGATCGCACTGGTAGAGGTAATAAGGCCGGACCCGCATCTTCAACAAGCGGTGGACCAGGTCTTTCATGGTTTCCACGTTGTCGTTCACTCCCGAGAGCAGCACCGTCTGCGAGCCCAGGGGAATGCCGGCGTCGGCCAACCGCGTGCACGCCTGGAAGGTCTCCGGCGTACATTCGTCGGGATGGACGAAGTGCAGGCTCATCCACAAGGGGTGGTGTTTCCGCAACATGCGGCACAAGTCGCGGGTGATGCGTTGGGGCAGCACGGCGGGCATCTTGGTGCCCAGGCGGATGAACTCCACGTGCGGAATCGCCCGCAACTCCGTCAGCAGCCAGTCGAGCCGCTGCTCGCTCAAGAACAGGGGGTCGCCGCCGGAGAGGAGCACGTCGCGGATGGCGGGCGTGCGGCGGATGTAGTCCAGGGCGACTTCGAGGCGTTCCTGGTTGGGCACGATCTCGCCCTGCCCCACCACCCGCGAGCGGGTGCAATAGCGGCAGTAACTCGAGCACGTGTCCAGGACCAGCAACAGGGCGCGGTCCGGATAGCGATGGACCAAGCCGGGCACCGGGCTGTCGTGTTCTTCGCCCAAGGGATCGTCGGCCTCGCCGCCGGCGCGGACCAGCTCATGGACGGTGGGAACGACGGTGCGGCGGAGCGGTTGCTGCGGATCGTCGCGGGAAATCAGGCTCATGTAGTAGGGGGTGATGCTGAAGGGAAGCATCTCCCCGGCCTGCATGAGGGCCTCGCGTTCCGGCCCGGAAAGGACCAGCATTTGCTCCAACTGACCCAGGGTGCAGATGCGATGGCGGGCCTGCCAGCGCCAGTCGTTCCAGTGTTTATCGCTGATATCGCGATAGAAAGCCTTGCGAAAGGCCCGGGTTTGGGGAGAACTGCGGGGGGCGCGAGAGACATGCGCAGAATGGACGAAAAATTCCCGGCCGGAGAACACTTGTCGGAAGTGGGGCCGGGGCGCCTGCGACGCAGGAGGGCAGGCGAACAGATTGACTTGACTACCAGGAGGTTCTTCGTCGACTTCCAAGCGACAACAGGTTGATGGGCCACCAGCATCCATGTTGGACACAATCAAAATCTCCACTGGGTCTTGGGAATACACCGCCTCTTCTCATCGGCTTGCAGGCTGTCCCAATGGCGGCCTGCGCGCCTTCTCAAACACAATCGTCTCTGACGCGCGAATTGTCAAGAGGGAAAACCAACCCAATCATAGAAACAAGGGAAAATTTTTCAAGGTGGCACGCCAGCGACCGTGGCCAGGCGCCAGGTAAGGGGACAGGTCCATGTTTTCGGCCATCCGTCTGTCGGCCAAAGGCGCCAGGTGGCCGAAAAATGGACCAGTCCCCGGCCCGTCGCGGGCCCGCCGCGCCCCGGCACGATAGTTGAAGAATAAGCATCGGCAGAAGGCGGCTCAATCCTTGACCAGTTCTACGCAAATGCCGCCGGCCCGCAGCACCCGGTGCATGCGGGTGAACCACAACTCCTGGCGCCAGGCCAGTCCGATGCCCTCGCAAATCCGCGCTAATTCCCGGCGATTATAGGTCCGGCAGCACCAGAAGCGGCTGGTCCAGGCCCCGGAAAAATTGTCCTCGGTGGTCAACAAAAGCATCCGCGCGCCCCGCACCATCACCCGGCACAACTCGCCCAGGCCGAGCTTGGCGTCGGGCAGGTGCTCCAGGACGTAGCCGCAGGTGACGCAGTCGAACGAGCCGTCGGGGAAGGGCAACCGCGTCAGGTCGGCCACGACGAATTGCGGCCGGTCGCTCCGCAGGCGGTTGCGGGCCCGGCGGAGCATTTCCTGCGACAGATCGGAGCAGACCAGCCGGCTGCTGGGATCGGCGTACTTGAGCACATGCTTGGCGAGTTGGCCGGCCCCGCTGCCCACGTCCAGGATGCGGCGGGCCCCGCGAAGATCGAATTTGTGCTCCCGAAAGAGCCGCTCCCCGAAGGCCGTGTGCAAGGAGAGCATGCTGCACGTCGCCAGCATGGCCCCCTGGGGACCGTCGTACACGTCCCGGACCTTTTCCCGGTACTCCTCGAAGCTCACCCGCTTGATCAAGCGGTGTTCGAGGAGGCGGTTGAGGACTTTCTTCGTCCGAGTGGGGCTCCCCAATCGCCTTGGCCGGCCGAGACGCTCCCTCGGGCTGATCTTTTTCAACGGCATCGCGACATCCGTTTCAATACACCACGCTGTAGGGGGGCACTGCTCTGCTGGAACGCCCCAAGGGGCAAAGTAGGGTGGGTCGAGCGCAGCGAGCCCCACCAAAGCCCGCAAAAAACCGATGGTGGGGCTCGCTGCGCCGACCCACCCTACCACTTGCTGTTCCATCCTCCGCAACAGTAACTTAATAATGGACGCGTCGAGTGTAGATATACCACTCCAAGAGCGATACTGCCAGAGCTAACAAAAGCAATTCCTTCCAGATTTCCCGATTGGCTGCCTCCCATCCCGTCTGGCCGGCGACCGTGACGTGGCCGATCTTGATGGCCGGCTCCTTCGCGGGGCGAATGTCGCTTTCCAGGGGATCGAACAGGTTGACGGCGAAGCGTTGGAAGGTCTTGCCGTTTGCCTGGGCTTCGTAAATTCCCAACTCGTTGGTGGCGGTGAAATTACAGCGGCCCGAGGTGGCGCGCCCCAGCACCACGGGCTTTCCCGCCGGCGGCCGCACCTGGACGACCGCCTGGGGATCGGGCGGTTCCAGCGTCACCGTGCTACCCGGCCGCAGGCCGGCCGCGTCCTGCCCCTGCCCGTGGCTGCCCAGGTAGCTCAGCACGTTGAAGACGAAGGAGGAGAAACTGGCGCGAATGACCCAATTGGTGCCGATGTAGCGCTGGGGTGTGCCGCCGGCATCGGCTTGCTCGTCGACCAGCACGAAGCCGGCGACCACGTCCTCGAAGCCCTCGCGGGGCGCCACGGCCAGCATGGGACCGAGGTCCGTATCGACCAGCACGCTGCCTCCGGGGGGCACGCCCAGCGGCGTGCCGTCGGCCAGCACCACGTCGCCCAGGTCGATCCATTGCAGCAGGGGATGGGACAGTTCGGTGTCGATAATCTGGGGGCGCGGGCCTTGGGCTTGGCCGTCCAGCCCCCTTCGACAGGGAGGCTGCCGATGAAGAGCGTGTTGGCCCGGGGCATCTGCATGGGCCGGCAGCGGTCGTAGATCACCAGGTCGAAGCCGCCGGCGGCGGCCAGATCGGCGTAGGTCTTCGACTTCAGGAAGCTGGGCGGCTCGACGCGGACCTCGGCCAACTCGGCGGCCGACTTGGTTCCCAGGGCCATTTCCAGGGGCTCGTCGCCGCTGGTGACCAGCAGCACCCGGGACCGCCGCGGCGGATTGATCACCGCGAAGGCCTCGTTGTCGCAGGCGAGTTGATCGCCGGGGACCTCCAATTTCAGCCGCAACACCCCCTCGTCGGCCCCGCTCAGGTCGAAGGGCAGGCCGCGGGACGCCCCGGCGGCAATCTCCACCTGGTCCTTGTCGATCAACTGTTCGTCGAGGAAGAGCTTGGCCGCGACTTGCACGGTATCCGGGCCGAAATTTTCCAGCCGGGCGAAGGCTTGCAGCCGCTCCGGTTTGCTCTCGTTGCGGCCCAGGCTGAAGGCCATGATGCCGACGTTGGCGGCCGTGGAGCGGCCGATGGGGACGAAGACCGGCTCCAGGTTGCCCAGTTCGAAACCGGAGACCGGGCCGAACTTGCCGTCGCTGAAAATCAGCAGCTTCGCCGGCATGGCCACGGCCACGCGGACGTCGCTGATGTCCTCGGCGCTGCGGCCGGGATTGGCCAGCCCGGAGGCCACCTTGAGGGCCTCCGCCAACGAGGTGGACCGAAACGTCGGCCGGATCGCCTCCAGGCTTTCCCGCAGCCGCCGGCGGTCGTCGGTGAACGACTGTTCCACCCGCGCCGAGTCGGCGAAGCTGATGAGCATGGCCACGTCGCCGGAATTCATCTGGTCGATCATCTCGCCGGCGCGGCGCTTGGCCTCCTCCAGCCGCGAGGGCTGCACGTCGGTCGCCTGCATGGAGGCCGAATTGTCCACCAGCAGGACGAAGCGATTGCCCGTCAGGTGCAGCGCCCGCCAGTGCGGCCGCAGCAGGGCGGCAATCGCCAGCAGCAGCAGCAGCAGTTGCAGCAGCAGGAGCAGGTTCCGCCGCAGCCGCTGCCAGATCGTGTTGACGTGCAAGTCTTCCATCGACTTGTGCCACAAGTAGGTGCTGGGGACCTCCAGCGGCCGCCGCCGCAGCTTGAGGAAGTACAAGGCCACGATCGCCGGCGGCACCGCCGCCAGGATCACCCATTGCCACCAGGCCAGCAGGTTGGTCAGTTCGGGCATCGGTCGTCAACTCCCCGTGCCCCGAAGGGGCGCCAGAGCATAGCCCGGGGTTGCCGCGCCGCGGCAACCCTGGGCTGAATTATCACAGCCCTTTCGGGGTAACGACATTGCTGTCCGCCATCTCGCCATCATCGCACCAGCCCCCGGGTCCGCAAGTATCCGCTGATCAGGTCCTCGACCGGCACTTCGTTGTGCGCCAGCAGGTAGACCATGCCCCGGCGGGTGCAGTATTGCCGGGCCGCGTCGACAAAGGCGGCCAGCGTCTGCTTGTAACGCTTCAGCAGCGGGCCCGTGACCGTCACCTCGGCCGCGTCGCCGTCCTCGCAATCGACCAGCCGCAAGTCGCCCTGGATGTCCGGATCGATCTCCTCGGCGGAAAGGATTTGCACCACGTAAACGTCCATGTCGCGGGCGACGAGGTGGCGCAAGGCGGTTTCGTATCCGTTCTTGTCCATCAGGTCGCTCAAGAGCACGACGATGCCGCGGCCGGAATTGCGGATGCAGAAGCTCTTTACGCCTTCGGCCAGCGAGGCCCCCTGACCGGGCTCGATGCCTTCCAGGTAGCCGAGCATGCGCAGCAGGCTCCGCCGGCCGCGGAAGACGGGGGCCGCCCGGGAGGCCGGCTGCCCCAGGGTCTCGATCTTCACCCGGTCGCCGCGGCAGAGGCCGACGAACCCCAGGGCCGCCGCCAACTGCATCGCGTAGGCCAGCTTGGTCGGCGTGCCGAAGTCCATCGAGCTGCTGGCGTCGATCAAGGTGTAGAAATGCAAGTCCTCCTCTTCCAGGAACATTTTGAGGAACAGCCGCTCCAGGCGGGCGTAGGTGTTCCAGTCGACAAACCGCAGGTCGTCGCCGGCGACGTAGTTGCGGTAGTCGGAGAACTCGACGCTTTGCCCCTTGCGCGGGCTGCGGCGCTCGCCTTTCATGCGGCCGCGGAAAATTTTGCGGCTGACCAGCTCCATCTTTTCCAGCTTCGCCAGCAGTTGCGGGCTCAAGAGTGTCGAGGTATCGGCCATGTTGTGCAATTCGGTTTCTTGGTTGAGGTCATTTCCGCCCTGCTTGCGTGGCGTTGCGGCGCTGCCGGATTATCCGAGGGCTAACGCCCCCGGCTCGGGTCGTTTGGTTTTCCTTCCGCCTTCCGCCTTCCGCCCTCCCCCTTATTTCCCCTCTTTCTCCGGCGTCTTTTCCAGCAATTCCAGCAGCACCTTGTCGGGCTCGATGCTCTCGGCCTGGGCCTCGAAGTTGAGGATGATGCGGTGCCGCATCGCCGGCAGATAGACGCGGCGGACGTCCTCGAAACTGACGTTGTAGCGGCCGTCCAGCAGCGCCCTCACCTTGGCCGCCAAGGCGATCGTCTGGGCGGCGCGCGGGCTGACGCCCCAGCGGATGTACTGCTGGGTGACCGGCGGCGCCAAGGAGTTGCCGGGATGGGAGGCCAGCACCAGCCGCACCAGGTAGTCCTGCACGTGCTCGGCCAGGATCACTTCGCGGACCAGCCCCTGCCAGCGGATGATCTCCTCGCCGTCCATGACCTTGGCCGGCTCGATGATTTCGCCGCGCGTAGTGCGATCGACGATCGCCGACAGCTCCTTGCGATCGCTGTAGCCCACCACGAGCTTGAAGAAGAAACGGTCGAGCTGCGCCTCGGGCAAGGGATAGGTGCCTTCCTGCTCGATGGGATTTTGGGTGGCCATTACCAGGAACGGCAGCTTGAGTTGATGCCGCTTGCCGGCCGCCGTGACGGAACCCTCTTGCATCGTCTCGAGCATGGCCGACTGCGTCTTGGGCGTCGCCCGGTTGATCTCGTCGGCCAGGCAGATCTGGGTGAAGATGGGGCCGCGCTGGAACTCGAAGAAGCGCTTGCCGTCGGGCGTCTCCATCACCATGTTGGTGCCGAGGATGTCGGCCGGCATCAGGTCGGGGGTGAACTGGATGCGGGAGAAATCCAGGTCGAGCGTCTTGGCCAGGGTGCGGACCAGGAGCGTTTTGCCCAGTCCCGGCACCCCTTCCAGCAGGCAATGGCCGCCGGCAAACAGGCACGTCAGCACGCCGTGGACGATCTCATCATGGCCGACAATGACGCGGCGGATCTGTTCCCGGACCGCGGCATAGCGGTCGACGAACTCCCGCGCGCGGCGCTCCATGGTTTCAGCAATACTCATGTGCGGATCCTCTGGTTCTTGGAATAGTTGGCATCGTGTACGCGGTTGGCAGGGCGGCCGGTGCGAAACCGCAATTGTGCGGCCGCGCGGCGGCGAACCCTCCCTTCATCCTTTATCCTTTATCCTTCATCCTTCTTTTCTTTCCACACCTTCTTCTTGGCTCGGAGCAGGCGCTCCGTATAACTCTCTTCTTCCGGCTTCTGCGCGGCCGGCGGCGGTTGCGAGGGCGCGGCGGCGGACGGCGGGGCGGCCGATTCTTCCAAGGCGTCCAGTCCCACGGTCCGCTCCGGCGGGGCCTCGAAGCGCGCGGCCGCGCGAAGCTGATCGAACTGCCCGGACACCTCGGCCTTGCGGCTGCGGAGGCGCTCCATGGTGGGCGGCGCCGCCGCCGCCGGCCGGCGGCCCAGGAGCCAGTCGGCGGTACGGTTGGCCAGCGGCCCCACCCACGCCAGGTTGAGCTGCACGCGGCGAATGAAGACGTCGCCGAAGAGCAGGCAACAGGCCGCCAGCACCAGGTAGTGCCAGATATCCTGCCGGCTGCTGGCCTTGAGCAGATCGTGGCGGAAGGTGTTGACGGCCAGCAGTTGTTCCAGGGGCGGTCCTGCGCCGGCGGCCTCGATCACCTGGCCCGGCGCGCCTCCCTTGGGCCGCAGCGCGGCCAGTTGGCCCAGCAGGGCGTCGTTGGTGGCCAGGTCGCGGAATTCGTCGGAATACGGCACGGTCACGCCGGTGCGGATCGGCGCCATGCCGGCGCCGGGACCGACGACGATGAAATAGCTGCCGGAACTTTGCGCCGGCAGGGTGCCGACGTAGCGGCCCGGCGCGGTTTGCGTCATCTTCATCGGCAGCGCTTTGAGATCGGGGCCGACCACCATGGCCGTCATGCCCAGGAAATTGAGAAACTCGTCGTTTTTGTCCAGGGCGTTGACGACCACGCGGATCTGCCGGTCGACCACTTCGGCGGCGGTGGTGAACTTTTCCGTGCCGCCGGCGGGCCGCATCGCCCAGCGAACCATCTGGCCGAAGAGCTTGTCGTAGGCCGGCTCGCCGGGCCAGCTCTTCGTCCAGCGCGTGCCGTCGTCGGTGGTGAAGGCCACCGCCTTGCCCAGCCCGTAGGGCCAGGCGGCCAAAATCGTGTCGTTCTGCTTCCCGGCCGGCTTGGGGGAGACCAGCAGGGTTTCGACCAGCGGGTTGTCCTTGCGGCTGGTGAGCACGAAGCCGCTGATGGGCGGCAGGGCGTCGATGCCGCTGAGGATTTCGTGCGCCGATTGGACCTCCAGGTGCAGGTCGGAGCCGGGCTCGTAGACCAGCGAGCGGGAGACGCGGCGGGCCTCGCGTTGATAAATCCGCGGCAAGGAGTTGGCGTTGTTGACCGCGTAGAACTTGCCGCCCGTCTGCGTGGCGATGTTGGAGAGGTTTTGGCTCTCGGCGGGCCCGTGGGCGGCCACCGCCACCGTCGAGATGGTCACTTTCAGTGCCTTCATGGCGGCGATGGTGGCGGCGGTGGGCGGCGAAGGATCGCCGTCGCTGATGACGATCATGTGCTTGACCGCCACGTTCTGCAAGGCGGCGAATGCCTGCTGCGCCTTGATGAACGACGTCTCGAACTCCGGCATGTCGCCGGGCGTCATGCGATCGATCAGGGCCAGCATCGCGTCGCGGTTGTCGCCCACCGTGAGCAGGCCGCCATGCCACAGCCATTGCTCGGTGCCCCACCAGTGAATGACCCCGCAGTAGTCTTGTCCGCCCAGGGTCTTGATGGCCTCCCTGGCGATCACCTTCTGCCAGTGGTTGCCTTCGGCGATCTCGCTGGCGTGCATGAGCATGACCAGGGCGCCGCGGGGCACCACCTTGGCGTTCTGGATTTGGAAATCGACCGGCATCGCCTTCTCCAGCTCGGTGCCGGTCCAGCCGCCGGCGCCGAAGCTGTCGGGCCCGCCCAGCATCACCAGGCCCGCCCCCATCTGCTGCGTGTTGCGCACCAGCATGTCGATCTGATCGTCGGTGAAATGGATGTTCTCGTTGGTGGCGCGGGGGACGTTGGCCAGCACCACGGCGTCATAGGGCTGCAACTCGGCCAGGCTTTGAAACGCCACGTCGCTGGAGCGGACGGTCACCTGCAAGCCCTGTTGCCGCAGCCGCTCGACCAGCAGCTCGTGCTCGCCCTTGTGCTCGCAGTCCTCGATCAGCAGCACCTGGCCCTTGCCCTGCACCTGGGTGAAGGCGGTCGCCTGGTTGTTCTGCGGCATGGTGTCGTCTGCGGGGCCGTCGGGGATAAAACGGGCCTCGTAGGTGTAGAAGTTGGGGGCGTCGATCTGCTGGCGGAGGCTGAAAACCTTCTTCCCCGGGGGCAGCGTGACCGGGATCGGCTTCTCCGTCAGCAGCACGGTCCGCTCGCGGAGTCGATTGATAGAGCACGAGCTTGCCGTGGACCACGCCGGAGTGTTCCGGCGGCCGCGGCACGGTGAGGTTGTTGACGACCACGCGGAGGTCGAAGGGCTGGTTGCGGCGGACGTCGGGGGGCAGCACCACGCGCTCGACCGCCACCTCGGCCAGGTTGCGGTAGCGGATGGGCAGCACGTCGATGCCGATGCCGGTGGCCGCCATGCCCTCGGCCTGCTCGGCGGCGTTGCCGAGGTTCTCGTTGCCGTCGGTGACCAGGACGATCCGCTTGGCGGCGTCCTCGGCAAACGTGGCCTGGGCCAGCTTCATCGCGGCGGCGATGTTGGTGAACTCGGGATCGATGGAAGTCTCGATCTTCGTCAACTGCATGGGGTAATCGAAGGGGGGAATTTCGATGGCGGCGTCGCGCCCGAAGACGATCACGCCCACCCGGTCGTCCTTCTTCCGATGCTTCTGCACCTCGGCGGTGACGTAGTGGAGCATCGCCTCGCGATGGGCGGCGGGAATGCTCAGCGATTGGTCCAGCAGGTAGATCACCGTCAACCGGTCGGTGACGCGGACGATCTGGGCTTCCGCCAGGGCGAGCGTCAGCAGCGCCCAACAGGGCGGTCCGCGCCAGCAGCGCCAGCCAGCGCCGCACGGGCCCCAGCCCGGCCAGCGCGCGGAAGCTCAGCCACCAGAGCACGGGAATCACCGCCAGCAGCAGCAAGTAGCCCGGCGATTGGAAGCTAAGGTGGTAGTTGAGCATGATAATGTAGGAGTTCGGGATTCAACGAGTCCCCTCTCCATCCGGGAGAGGGTTAGGGTGAGGGCTTCGGGTCGGAAAGTGCCTTGGTTCGTGTGTGCGTCGCTCCCATGCCCTCACCCCCGGCCCCTCTCCCAAAGGGAGAGGGGAGTAGCCCACGGGTCCCTCACTCCATCCGGAACGATTGTACCCGGTGATTGTTCGTATCCAACACGTGAATCGTGCCGCGGCTGTCGCGGACCAACCCCCAAGGATTGAAGAGTTGTCCCGGATCGCGTCCCTGCGATCCCCAGCAGCCCAACGAGCGGCCGTCGCGGGTGAATTTTTGCACGCGGCTGTTGCCGTATTCGCAGATGTAAACTGTGTTCTTCGGTCCCAGCGCGAGGTCGTAAGGATAATACAACTGACCCTGGGCGCTGCCCGACTTGCCCCAGTATCGCAGCAGTTTTCCCTGGCGGTTGAAGACCTGGATGCGGTGATTGCAGGAGTCGGTCACCCAAAGGTTCTCGTCTTCGTCGAAAACCAGCTTCTGGGGACGAATGAACTGTCCGGGCTCGGAGCCGTGGCCGCCCCACTGGCGGATAAATCGCCCTTGGGGCGTAAAGACTTGAATGCGGTCGTAATCGCCGTATTCGGAAACGTAGAAGTTGCCCTCGCGATCCTGGATCGCGCTGGTCACAAGGCCCAGGTCTCCCGGCTTATCTCCCTTCTTCCCGCCCAGAGTCCGCAGCAGCTTGCCCTCGGGCGAATAGACCAGCACGCGGTAATAGTGCGTGTCGGCCACCAGGACGTTGCCGTCGCGGCCGATCGACAGTCCCGTCGGCTTGCCCGCCACGTGGGCGGGAGTCTCCCATTTGCGGAGGAACTGGCCGCCGCGGGTGAAGACCTGGATGCGCGCCGTCATGTCGACGATATAGAGGTGATCGTCGCGGTCGATCGCCACCGCCCGGGGCGTCAGAAACTGCCCGTCCTCCGTTCCGAGCCGTGCCCAAACCGGGTCGTCGCAGCCGGCGGCCGGCAACAGCAAGCAGCAGATCAAGAGCAGGTGTTTCTTCACGACGCTAATCGCTCCTGGTCGCCTGCTGGTAGTGCAACAACCGGGCCAGGGCGTGCGAGCGGTCGCGGGAGCGCGCCAACAACTCGGCCAGGGCGTCGATGTGCTTGCCGAAATCGGCGACCGCCTCGCGCTCGGGCTCCCGCGGGCGGCCGAAAATGGGCCAGCGGGCAAAGCAGAAGAGAATGCCGACCGCCGCCAGGTGCATGAGGATCCAGTTGGTCGGCCAAACATGGAAGATCGCCAGCCCCATGGACGAGCCCGCGGGGTCCCGGTCAAAGATGGGCGGCCCACCGGGTCCGCTCTCCAGAAACACCACGTGCTTCTTCGGGGCCCCGATGCAATCGATCAACTTTCCCGCCAGCTTGCGATGCTCGTGGTTCACGAGCATGGCGTTCAGCAGGAACGAGCCGTTGACCACCACGATCAACTGGCTCTCGTTCTCGTTAAAGGAAGTGCTGCTCACCAAGACGTCGTTTTCGGATTTCAGCAGCGTGTCGGCGTCAGGGTCGGGGTCGATGCGCGCGGCCAGCTCGATCTCCACCTTGGCCGGCTCGACGCCGTCCAGCCACGCCGCCGCGCCGGAGAGGGTGCGGACCTTGCGGTCGCGGCCGCCGCGCTCGACCACGAACCAGCGGCAATCCGCCGATTTGGGCAGGCCCTCGCGCTGAAGTTTCAGCCATTGCCGGGCCCGATCCAGGTGTTGGCGGATCAACTTGGCCTGCTCCCCCGACGCCAAGGGAAGGACCTTCTCCCAGTACCAAGGCGCGGCGTCGAAGTCGCGGCCCACGTAAATGAGCGTGCGACCGGGCGCGGCGTCGAGCCACTTCTCCAGCCGCTGGCGGACTTTCTTGGTAGGGGGCTCGAAATCGTCGGGAAACCACACGATGCAGTCGGCCCAGGAGAACAGCCGCGGTGACAACACGCTCCACGAGGCCACCCTGTGACCGGCCGACTCGAACATCTCGCCCAACACGGCCGTGCCATTGACGCTCGTCGTGGCGCGCGGCCCGCTACGCTGGCCGTACTCCGTTTCGAGGTCTTGCGTGCAGCCCGCCGCCGCCAGTAGCAGAACGAAGACGAGGGCGGCCGACGGGCGCGGCAAGGCAACAGGCCAGCGGGGCGCGCACGTCCCCTCTCCCTTCGGGAGAGGGTTAGGGTGAGGGCGATCAGGGTAGGCAGTAATACGGCGATTTCCTGGTGGGGCTCGCTGCGCTCGACCCACCCTACCATCGCCCAATCCTGGTCCTGTCCCGTCCATCGGTCCCTACCCCCCAAGCCCTTCGGCGGCCGCCAACGTTTCAAATTCTTCCAGCCGCGTCCAGCACGACTCGAAGCGGTCGCGGTGGAGCTGCCGGTTGCCGAAAAAGACGTCCTCAAAGGCAACCATGGTCTGCTCGACGAGCTTCCGCAGCGAAATGCGCGGACCGACCTCGCGCAAGTATTGCCGGTTCGTCTTGCCCCGGGCCAGCCGAATGATCTGCCGCCTGTCGAGCTGCACGAGCTGGAAACTGAACAAGTAGACGATGGCCGCACCGTAGTTGCCCGCCTCATAGTGCCGCCGCGCCTCGGCCAGCAAGTCCAGGCGGCCGGCGGCCACGGGAAAGGGCAGCGACTCGATGCGGTCGGCGTCGCCGTCGGCGACTTCGGCGACCGGGCTTGCTTCGTGCCGCCGTGCCGCGAAAGCCCGCAGCAGCAGATATGCCAGGGCCGCCAGGGCCAGCGCCAGCAGGGTCCAGACCAGGACCCGCAGCAGGTCGCCCAGACTCCCCGAGTTCTCCAGCCGCTCCGGCGGCGGCGGGACCTCCACCTTCACCGGCTGGAGTGCGTCGTGCCCGGCATCGTACCATGGATATTTGGTCCAACGACTCAGGGCCTTGTGGCCGGCCGTCACCGCGTCGGGCGCGTCGCTGGCCGGCACGCTCGTCGCTGCGCAAAGGCACGTCAACAGGATTCCCCAGCGGACGAGGGCGATCATACCAACTGCCTCTCCAGGCGGGCCCCTTCGGCACGCATCATCAGTTCCACTTCCCAGCCTTCGCGGCGGATCCGCAAGTCAAGATACCCTAAGAACCGCACCACGGCAAAGAACCCCAGCGTGATCCACAAGGCCAGCGGATAGTACAACGTGTAGACCAGCGTGTCGATTTGCCATCGGTCGAGCATCAGGTCCGCCAACAAGCAGAGGGACCCCCACAGGGAAATCGCCAGCGGTATGCCCACCACCATGGCCAGCACCCACTGCACGAACAAGTCGCCGCCCGAACCGGCGTGCAACGCCGTCATGCGGCGATTGGTCGTCATCCGCCGGGAACGGCCGGGGGACAGGCGATTGCGCTCCAGCAGGATCACCTCGTTGAGATAGGGCCAGGTCACGAAGGGCAGGAACCACAGGAGCACCGGCGGCGCCAGCAACATCCCCCGCACCAGCACCTGGTAGATCGTCAACTGGGGCAGCGAGGCGGCCAGGTTGCGGGCGATCTTCCGCGTCTCGATCTTCTCGGAGAAGAGCGCTTGCCCCAGGTACAACGTCAGCGGCGCGGTGACCAGCGGCGCCTCCCAGAGCACGAGGATGAGCATGAGGTAGAGATACCAGCCGGGAAACTCGCTCTCGGGTTCCGCGCTCAGCGCCGGCCGTGAGCCAGGCGTTCAGCAACATGGCCGGGACCACTCCCAGGGCGAACGACGCGCAGAGCGGCCCGGCGTAGGCGCGGATCACGCGCAGTCCCAGATCGAGGAGTTCCAGGAAGCTGCGCTCACGAATGGCGATGCGGTTCTGGTCCAGTTCCACGGTTGCTCCCTCGATAACCCAAGCCGATCACGTAAAACAGCAGCATCAGCGTCGAGGCGACGGCCACGGCGGCCTTGACCCAATAGGGCGCCGCCGAAGGCGACAAGAAGGCTTCGATGGTGGCCGCCAGCAGGAACAGGACCGTGGCGGCGCAGGCCATCAGCAGGCACTCGCCCCCCGCGCTGCGCAGCGAGTCGATCCGGCTCATGCCATGCGTGCTGACCAGCGCGAAACCCAGCCTCATGCCCGCCGCCGCCGACAGCACGATCCCAGTCAGCTCGAACGGCCCGTGGGCGGTCACGAAATTGAAGAAGCCCGCGTGCTTCGGCGAGGTCGCCATGTAGCTGAGGGCGGCGCCGATGCCGGCCGCGTTGTACACCGTCTCGAACAGCCCGCCGATGCCGAAGATCAGCCCCATCGCGAAGCACCGCAGGCCGATGCTGGCGTTGTGCGAGACATAGTAGCCGGCCATGCCGCCGTCGATATTCGCGTCCCGCTCGTCCAGCGTGGTCGGGAAACGTTCCATCTCCTCGATCCCTTCCTTGCCGAGGACGGTCTGGCCGAACTCCGGCTTGGCATAGGAAAGCAGGCCGGTGAGCAGGAGCACGCCCCAGAAAATCAAAAATGCCAGCCGCAGGCAGTTGTCGCAGTAGAGCCGGCGCGGCATGCGCACGAAAAACTCCTCCCACCACTGTCGCCAACGCAAGACGCGGGCCCGATAGAGTTGGTTGTGGGCCCGGCCCACGAGTTGATGGAGGTATTGGATCGTGGCCGGGGGCAACTCGTAGGCGTCGGCCAGCGCCAGATCGGCGCAGACCGCGCGATACAGGGCGGCCAGGCGGGCGGCGTCCGTGGGCGGGACCTTGCGGCGCGAGCGCCCCTGCATCAGCAGGCAGAGGGCTTCCAGTTCCCGCCACTGCGGCTGCCGGCGTTCGAGGAGATCGGAGACTTTCATAGGGTGTCAAGCGATTGCATGATCGGCGCTGCGGAGAATCCGGAAAACGGACGTTGTGCCGCCGCCGGCGTCGGCGTGGGCGTCGCAAACGGCGTGGGCGTCGCAAACGGCGAAGACGGCGAGGAAGGCGCAAACGGCGAGGTGCCCGGCACGGCGGCGTCCTCGTGGTCGGTGATGAAGGCGCGCTGATAGAGGCCGCACAGGAGCATGTCCAGGTCCGTATCGGCCGGCAAGTGGAACTTCTGCCGCAGCGGCTCGCCCACGTGGCGGGCGATCTCCAGCCGCCGGGCCGGCGAGAAGGCCAGCCGCCGTTGCACATAGGCGGCCAGGGCCAGCCCCAGCGCCCGGCCGGTCTGAAAGTTGGCCGGGATCAGCCCGGCCAGCCGCACCGCCTCGGGGGCGTCCATGCGCGTCACCCCCGGCAGCCGGTCTCGCTGCTCGAGCACCACCATCGTCCCGCAGGCCAGGTCGCCCAGCCGCTGAAAGCGGTCGTTCATCGCCGTCGCCCAAAGCCCGACTTGGCAAAGGCCCAGCGGCATCATATCGACCGCCCGCAGAATGTTGCGGAGGATCGCTTGCGGGGCGTTGATCGGCTGCCCGTCCAGCGTCAACACGCGGACTGCCATCATGCGTTTGCCGGGCGTTTGGCCGTTCCAGAAGGTCTCGAACAAGCCCCCGTAAAACCAGGATAGGACAAATCCGACGGCCATCGCCACCCCGAAGCCGAACCCCGGCAGTCCCAACAGGCCGAAGATCAGCACGGCGGCAAACAGCACCGCCATGCCGGCGACGGTTTGGATGACCAGGTCGATGGCCAGGGCGGGCAGGCGGCGAAACGGCCCCGCCAGCCGATACCGGAAAGCGATGTTCTCCGGCGTGACGATTTCGACGGTCGTATCGAGTGGTGCGGCGCGGGAAGCCATACCCCTCATTATTCTTCAAGAAATCACCCCTGACAAGCGGGGGGATGCTTCCCGTTTCCCTCCAGGGTGTCTAAAATGGAGGCATGGCCCTGACCATCTTACGCTGCGTGTTCGTGCTCGCCGTCGCCGGATTGGGGGTGACGATCGTCAACTCCCAACCGCGCGATTCGGAGTGGGTGTCGTGGGCTATCTTCGGCGGCTTGATGCTGCTGGCCGCGGCCGTGATCGCCCTGGACATCGCCGTCCGCCGCAAGCAGCTCGACGTCATCTCGTCGGTCTACTTCGGCCTGGTCGTCGGCATGTTCCTCGCCTACGCCGTCGGCCTGGCCCTGGCGCCGCTGAGCGCCGTCTGGCTGAGCGAGAACGTCTACCACGCCCTGCAATGGGTGCTGGCCCTGGTCTGTTGCTACACGTGCATCAGCCTGTTGATCCAGACGAAGAACGATTTTCGCTTCATCATCCCCTATGTCGAGTTCGCCCGCGAGGTGAAGGGGAGCAAGCCCTGCATCCTCGATACCAGCGTGGTGATCGACGGCCGCATTGCCGACGTGCTGGAGACGCAGGTGCTGGACAGCCAGTTGATCATGCCCAAGTTCGTCATCAGCGAATTGCAGGGGATTGCCGACAGCTCCGACCGGCTCCGCCGCAGCCGCGGCCGCCGCGGTCTGGACATCCTCGACCGCTTGCGGTCCAATCCCAAGCTCGACTTGCAGATTTTCGATCGCGACTTGCCCGAGTTCGCCGGCCAGCCGGTCGATCTGCGGCTGGTGGCGCTGGCCAAGCACCTCAAGGGCCGGCTGGTGACCAACGACTACAACCTCAACAAGGTCGCCCGCATCGAGGGCGTCAACGTCATCAACCTCAACGACCTGGCCAACGCCCTGAAGCCGATCTTCCTGCCCGGCGAGCAGGTCGAGGTCCGCGTGGTGAAGGCGGGCGAAGAGGCCGGTCAGGGCGTGGGCTACCTCGAGGACGGCACCATGGTCGTCATCGAGGGCGGCCGCGAGTACATCGGCAAGCAGATGCACATCAGCGTCACCAGCGTCTTGCAGACCAGTGCCGGCCGCATGGTCTTCGGCCGCTGCGAGAGCGGCCGCTGAGGCGGCCCGCCGGCCAACCTTCCCATCTCCGCTCAGCGGAGAAGGGCGGGGGTGAGCGGGGCGCGGCGACCTTGTCCCCGGGGGTGTAGAATTGGCTTGACGAAAGCGCGATTTCGGGCCCGTAGCTCAGCGGTCAGAGCAGGGGACTCATAATCCCTTGGTCCCAGGTTCGATCCCTGGCGGGCCTACTTGCTACATAACGACTTACGTCGATTTGACGCGGCAACCGAGAAGGTGTAGTTGGGTGTAGTTTCCTAGCCTATCTTGCCCGGCTTCTGAAGTCAACCATTGGCCCTGGAAAAGCGGCCGGCCGGCGGGCGGAATCGACAGGAAAATCCACGGGGCTCCCCGTGGTCGGCCGGCGGTCCCGGATCGGCGGCGGGGCACCGGATCGACACGGCGGCCGGCGCCCCGGGGTGTCGGCCGGCGGGCCGGCAGTCGCCCTGAAGGCAACATCGCGGGCCACCGGAGGCCCGTCACGGGGCGTGACAACAAGGATTGGTTGTCACCTGGTTGTCACCTGGCTGTCACCTGCGGATGCCTTGGATGCCGACAACCAGCGGGAGCAAGGGATACTCATCTTCGCACGGGAGGAAAGCCCGCGGGGCGAATTTGGCCGATTTTGCATGGGTGGGGGCCCCCGTCCTGCCAGTAAGGGCGGGGCCGCGGGGCCGGGGTATCATCGGCCAGCGGCCCCGGGTGTCGGCCGGCGGACTTACCGGAGGTGGGCGGCGGGTAAGTCCGCCGGCCGTGACAACAAGGCAGGACAGAGGTTACGGCGGAGGGGCGGACTTACGGACATGGGCTGCCCTTCATCGTCTAAGGAAAGAGAGATTCCCTCCCACAAATTGATTAAATTTACAGTTGAAAAGAGAAGTAAGTCCGCTAAGTCCGCTCCCGTGCGTAACTGCTTGTCTGGCCGGTAGTTACGTCGGCGGACTTACCCTTTTCGAGCCGGCGGACTTGCCGGGCGGCTGCCGAGTCTCTGCCGCCGTCGTTACTAAAGGCCCGGCAATCGCCCAGGGCGGTCACGGCGGCCCACCGGAGCGGCGGCCCGTCACGGGGCCGACAAGTTGCCCAGGCAGCATCGCGGGGCCACCGGATCGACAACGGGGGTTCCAATACTCCTTTGTGGGAATTACTTCCACGCATCATCGTTAGCCTTGTCACGAACCTTCCGAATCAAGTCATCCTTTGCGGCACGCTCATCAGCATCCAGCAGGGTGTCGGGGGTTCCTAAGAGATGCTTCATTCGCTCACCCTCAAAATCGGGTGCCGGGTGGTGTGTCGGCGGGTTGCTTATTATGACAGCGGCAATGATGAAGCCAACCATCAAACCGCCGACAATGCCAACCACGCAACCAGCAAGCCGCTTTTCATTCAATTCATTCATGGCAAAGGCCCGTTTATGGCTTGATGCAATTCGTCCAACAGTTTTTGCAATTCCTCCCGACTTAATCGTATCTGCCATCCGCCGTCCGGGGCTTGGGGGGGGGACCGGTGTGATCTCCCGTGCCCCCAGATCGCACAATCTTTTCCCCCAGCGCCTCTGCGCCTCTGCGCGAGCCTTGTTTTCCTGCCGCCCCGGCTACCGCGACCGGCGGCTGTCCTCCTCCATGCCGTCAATATAACGCCGCAGCCGCTCCAACTCGTCGGTCACGTGCCGCAGCTTCAGCAGGTTCTCTACCCGCTTGACCAACTCGATCTTGTTGATCGGCTTGCTGAGAAAATCGTCGCACCCGCAGGCCACCGCCCGCTCGATGTCGCCCAACTCGGTCAGGGCCGTCACCATCAGAATCATGATGTGGCTGGTTTCCGGGTCCTTCTTGAGCGTCTTGCAGACCTCGAAGCCGCTGAGTTTCGGCATCATGATGTCCAGCAGGACCAGGTCGGGGCGGAACTCGGCCACCTTCTCCAGCGTCTGCCGGCCGTCGGTGGCCACCGCGGTCTGGCACTGCATGTCGTTGAGATACGCCTCCAGCAACTCCACGTTGGTGAGGTTGTCGTCGGCGATGAGAATTCTGCTCTTGGACATGTCCCTAATCCCTTGCCTCTATCCCCGGCACCGGAAACTGCCGGCACAGCTCCGACACGGCGCCGGCGACTCGCGCGGTCACCCGGCCGTCGTCCGGCGCGCGGAGCACCTCCAGGATCCAGCCGCCGATGGTCCGCATGGTGTCGCACGTCATGCCCCGGCTGGTCAGGGCCGGCGTGCCGATGCGAATGCCGGAAGGGTCCATCGGCTTGCGCTGGTCGAAGGGGATCATGTTCTTGTTGACGGTGATGCGGCAGCGGCCCAGGGCCGTTTCCGCCTGCCTGCCGGTCAGTCCCAAGGCGGTCACGTCAGCCAGCATGAGGTGGTTGTCGGTGCCGCCACTGACCAATCGCAGCCCGCCGCTCAAGAGCACCTCGGCCAGGGCCTTGGCATTGTCGATGATCTGCCGGGCGTACTGCTTGAAGGCCGGCGTCAGGGCCTCGCCCAAGCAGACCGCCTTGCCGGCGATCACATGCATCAGCGGGCCGCCTTGCGTGCCGGGAAACACGGAGCGATCAATGTCCTTGGCATAGACCTCCTTGCAGAGAATCATGCCGCCGCGCGGACCGCGCAGCGTCTTGTGCGTCGTCGTGCTGACGTAGTCCGACACCGGCACCGGGTCGTCATGCAGCCCCGCCGCCACCAGCCCCGCATAGTGCGCCATGTCCACAAACAGCTTGGCGCCGCATTCCCGGGCGATCTCGGCGAAGCGGGCGTGCGGCATCTCGCGCGGATAGGCGCTGGCCCCCGCCACAATCAGCTTCGGCTTGTGCTCCCGCGCCAGCTTGGCCACTTGGTCGAGGTCGATGCGGTGGGTGTCGGGCCGGACCCCGTAGCTGAAAAAATGGTACAGCTTGCCCGAGATGTTCAGCTTCATGCCGTGGCTGAGGTGGCCGCCGTGGGCCAGATCAAGCCCCAGCACCGGATCGCCCGGCTCCAGCGTGGAAAAATAGACCGCCGTGTTGGCCTGGGCGCCGGAATGCGGCTGCACGTTGACGTGCTCGGCGTGAAACAACTCCTTGGCGCGGTTGCGGGCGAGTTCTTCGGCCTGATCGACAAACTCGCAGCCGCCGTAATACCGCTTGCCCGGGTAGCCCTCCGCATACTTGTTCGTCAGCACGCTGCCCACGGCCTGCATGACCGCCGGGCTGGTGTAGTTCTCGCTGGCGATCATTTCCAGGCCGTCGCGCTGGCGGGCGATCTCGCCGGCGATGGCGGCCCAAACTTGCGGGTCTTGTTGTTCGAGGCGGTTCATGGAGGTTGCTTGCTCCTGGCGAAATCCATGCAGGCGACGGCGCCGCAGACCGGTGCACACGGTCCTGGGCCTTGGATTCTGTTACCAAAACCCCTATTGTGAGCTTCCCCGGCCGGTTCGTCAACCCTGCCAGCACGCCCGCAGCCCGCTTGCCGGCGGCTCGCCCCGGTGCTAAGGTGGCATTTCATGAAGCCAAGATCCGGGGACGTGAGCCGTTGCTGTTACGCACGGGTCGTAACGACTAACAGGCTCTTGCCCCAAAGGGGCGCAATAGCATAGCCCAGGGTTGCCGCGCAGCGGCTACCCTGGGCTTCGGACGGCGAGAAATCCAAAACCCCAACGGGGTTTCGTTTCGCGCACCGCCCGTGCAACCCCGGTGGGGTTGAGGCCGAGGGTGGCCCGCCAACCCAGGGTAGCCGCTGCGCGGCAACCCTGGGCTAAATTATCACAGCCCCTTCGGGGCGAGGACATTTCCGGAAACAACGACTTGTGTGCAACAACGGGGACGCAAGCCCCCGGACAAGAACGCCAAGCGATCGTGGAGAACCGCTCATGCCGGAACAAGGCTGGAAACGATTGACCGCCGGCGCGCCGTGGTTTCGCGGACCCGGCAAGTACCCCATCGCCGCCTATTCCGAGTTCATGCCGCCGCCGCGGCTGGGACGGAAGCCTTATGACCGCGGCGAGGACGAAATCGACGCCGAGGTCTTCGACCCGGTCGATCCCTGGGGCTGGAAGATCAGCGAGTATGAAGAAGCGGTGGAATTGCAGGCGGGCCTGCTGCAGGTGGCCGAGCAACTGTTGGGCGTGTTGCGGCACCTGGGCCGCGGCGAGTCGGCCCACGGCATCGCCCGCGGCAAGCTGCTGGGAAATCCCTACTGGCCCGAGCGCCTTCACCAGCGCAGGGCGCCCGCCCAGGAACGCTACGTGCTGTTGCTGCCCTTGGCCATTTCCCGCACCCAGGACGACAAGGGCCGCCTGCGCTGGACGCTCTTCGGCGCCAGCCAGCAGGGACCGGGCCGGGCATTTTGGCGCAGCTTCTATGCCGCGCCGCGGGCCGAGCTGCCCGCCGAAACCGCGCTGGGGTTCCTGCGCCGGCTGCTGGCGGCCGCCTATGATGAGCCGGCGGCCGATCTGGCCGACTTGCGCCGGGCCGGACTGCGGATCTATTCCAGCCCGGACTATGCCCTGCTGCCGTCGTGGGACGAGGAGCCGCTGCCCTCGTGGAGTGCCCCCTTTCGCTGGAGGCCGGGGCAATCGCTGCGCGGCGTCCGCTACCTGTTGACGTTTTGTCCCTTCGACCGCCTGCCCGCCACCGTCAGCCGTGCCTACCTGGCCGGCGACCTGCACTTGCTCCCCTTCCCCGGCAGCCTGCTGTTCTTCGGGGCGCCGGGCTATCTGAGGTTGGAGAAGGAGCTTCCCGGGGCCGTGCAGATTCCGCTCTTGCACTCGCTCCATCGCCACGAGGCGCCGTGGGGAATTCGCATTCCGCAGTCGGGTTGGATGCACGAAGCGCCGCCGGGCGCACCCGCGCCGCACGCGGATTTTGGCCCGATTCGCGGCACATTCCGCCGCACGCACCGCTGGGCCCGCGTGACGCGCCACCAGGACGAACTGGCCACGACCGAGGCCACCGAGGACAAGCTGGCGCACGTCCTCTTCAGCGCCGCCCCCGGCGACGTGGGCCTCTACGGCAAGCCGATGGCCCGCAATGCCCAAATCTGGACCGACGATTTCCGTCTCCTCCTCGATGGTCCCCGGGCCACGGCCGCCGCGTTGAAGCGAGCGGCCAATCGCCTGGCCGGCGGGGGCCTGTTCGGCTATCGGCTCTTCTATCCGCCCATGCGAGTCGGACGGCATGAAGTGTTTTGGCACCGCCCGCTGGTCGCCTTCCCCGCGCCCGGGACCGGCCAGCCGACGCTCCTGCCCGACGCCCCGGCGGGCTGGCTCACCGCGAGCTTGCCGGTCGGCGGCCGGCGGAGCGGCAACCGGAGTTGTGGCCGCGGTTGGCGGCGCGGGCCGACCATCAAGAGGCCGTCCGCCTGCTGCTGGGTCGCTCCGAACCGCACTACCACCGCGCCATGCTGAACGTCCGCAAGCTGCTTGACACCTGGGAAATGCGGGGCCGCCGGCCGCTGGAAGCCGGTTTCGCCCGGCAGTTGCTCACCCTGCCCAAGGAAGTGTCGCTGGAAGACTGGTTCCGCAGGCTGCCCGAGATCGCGGCCGATCGCGCGGCGGCCGAGCGGCTGGTCGAGCGGCTCCGCCAATGCGTCCAGCAGGCGGAGCCGTCGCCGGCGGCGGAGCCCGCTTCGCTTACCTTCGCCGCCACGGCCCAACGGCGCTTCGAGGAGGACTATTGGCAGACCATCGCCCTGCTGGCCACAGGCCGCTTCGTCAACAAGGACAACGCCGACTGCATCCACGATCCGGCCACGCAATCCCAGTTGTCGCACCACGACCGCGATCTGGAATCGCTGGGCGATTATCTGCTGGAGCACTACCGGCGGATCGTCGAGGCCGCGGGAATGACCGGCCGCGCGCTGGCCGGCGAGCTGCCTTTCCGCTGGCAAACCGACTTCCACTTTCCCTGGTCGGGCGGCTGGCTGAAGAACCAAAGCGACCAGACCTATGAACGCAACCTCGTCGTGGTCATCCCCGGCCGCGACCGCCGCCGCGCCATCGTCATGGCCGATCATTACGACACCGCCTACATGGAAGACCGCTTCGGCTACACGAGCGGAGGCGGCGGACCGCGGCTGGCGGCCGCCGGCGCCGACGATAACCATTCGGCCACGGCCGCGCTGATGCTGGCGGCCCCGCTGTTCCTGGACCTGGCGCGGCAAGGCAAGCTGCAGTGCGACATATGGCTGGTGCACCTCACCGGCGAAGAGTTCCCCAGCGATTGCATGGGCGCACGCCATCTCTGCCAATGCCTGGTGGAAGGCGACCTGAAGATCCGGTTGGCCAACGGGCGATGGCGCGATCTGTCGGGCACGCGCGTTGCCGGGGTCTACGTGCTCGAACATGGTCGCGCACAACAACGACCACGACCGCGACGTGTTTCAAATCTGCCCCGGCCGCGGACGGCAGTCGATGTGGCTGGCCGAGCAGGCGCACGCCGCCAACCAGCTCTGGAACGCCGCGGCGCCCGAGTGGAACCGCCGCGGCGGCCGCCACGGCCGCGGACAGCGGAGCGCCGACGGACGGACGCTCCCGGCGCCGGCCTCGCATCCGCACTTGTACGGCGAGGTCCGCCCCCCCTACAATCCCCGCAGCACGCTCTACAACACCGACGGCCAGATCTTCTCCGACGCCGGCGTGCCGGTGGTCCTCTTCATGGAGAATTACGACATCAACCGGCAAGGCTATCACGACAGCCACGATACGATGGCCAACATCGACCTGGATTACGGCGCCGCGGTGGCGGCCATTGCCATCGAGTCGGTGGCCCGTGCGGCGACGCAATCCCCGCCGTGATCAGCGTAGGTCAGGCACCCCGTGCCTGACACTTTTCCGCACGAGGGCCGTCAGGCACGCCCGTGCCTGACCTACCGTTACGGGAAGCCACCGGCACTTGGAGCGCAGGGACAGAGAGGGAATCGCCCGGCGGCCCGACGCCTGGGCGATTCCTGGGTGTCTGCAACTGGCCCGGCCGAGCGGCTCTACCAGCGGTCTCCGCCGCCACCTCCACCGCCGCCGCCGCCGCGAGGACCGCGACCGCCGCCGCCGCCCTTGCCGCCGCGTCCACCGCGGCCGCCGCCGTAGCCACCGCCACCGCCGCCGCCGCCACCGCCGCCGCGCGGACCTTTGTCTTCGGCCTCGTTCACCTTGATGGTGCGGCCGTCCAACTCGCTGCCGTCCATCTCGGTGATGGCACTGGCAGCACCTTCATCATTGGCGAAGGTCACAAACCCGAAACCACGGGAACGCCCGGTCTCACGATCGGTAATCACCTTGGCTTCAACGATCTCGCCAAATCGCGAGAATGCACCTTGCAAGCCCTCGTCTGTCGTGCCCCAACTCAAACCGCCCACAAACAACTTCTTCATCGCTACTGCTCACTCCTTCTGCGGCGCCGCCGAAGCAGCGGCGCACCCTCATTTCACACCGGGTCCCGTGGGTTTGTCGTCCTCGCTCCCCGAAGGATGGCCCCCAATGGCCACCCCAAAATCACAACTAAAATGATATCAAGTTCCTGATTCCTTGCAACGGGTCTTGACCCGAAATATCACAAGCAAGAGAACGTTTTTCTATTCCGTCGCCAGGTTTAATAGGTCATTATCTTTATAATGTATACCCTGCACATTGCCCAGCATGTAGGTCAGGCACTCCGTGCCTGACGGCCCCGCCGGCTCGGGCAGCCTTCTGACGGCGCCGCGGGCCCTGGCAGCCTTCCGTCAGGCACAGAGTGCCTGACCTACATGGCTGACACAGCCGTGACACGCGATCAGTGGTCCGGCCGAGGGCGCAATGCGCGACGGGCTGGTCCCCTCGGTCCCCTCCAGTGGTCCACTTGCCCCCAAGGCGGCCGAAGTGCTATATTTCGTTGGCGTCGGCGGTCCGGAACGATCCAGTCCAACTCGAACGACGCCACGCCGTGGAAGGTCGGCACAGCATGGAACGCCCAAATAAATCGTTGCCGCAATTGGACACCTATTACGCCCCTGCCGCCCGGGCCACCCGCGAGGAGTTCGTCCGGCAACAGGCCGCCGTCGAGGGCATGCCCCTGCTGCGCGAAGCCCTCAACGCCATGCCCCACATGGTCATGATCCTGAATGCCCAACGGCAGATCGTGATCGCCAACGACGCCGCGCTGCGCACGGTCCATGCCGCCGCGGCCGACGTGCTGGCCAAGCGGCCGGGCGAGGCGGTCGCCTGCATCCGGGCCAAGGAAGGACCCGAAGGCTGCGGAACGGCCGAGCACTGCGCCACCTGCGGCGCCGTCCACGCCATCCTGGAAAGCAGCCGGCAGAACGGCCAGGTGGTGCGGGAATGCCGTATCCAGGTCGATACGCCCGACGGCGTCGCCCCCTTGGATTTGAAGGCCACCGCCACGCCCATCACCGTCGATGGCGAGCCGCTGACGGTCGTCGTGATGGAAGACATCAGCGAAAGCAAGCGGCTGGCGGTCCTGCAGCGGGTGTTCTTCCACAACGTCCTCAACACGGTCGGCTGCATTTCCTCCTGCGTCTACTGCCTGGCGGGAAGCCGGCAGTTGGCCGACGACCTTTGCGACCTGCTCGGGCGGCTCAGCAAGCAGTTGACCGAAGAGATCGCCGGCCAGCGCGACTTGCTGGCGGCCGAGACCGGCGAGCTGGCGGTCCGCATCGAGCCCGTGCAAACGCGCCGCCTGTTGGAAGAGTTGCGGCAGCAATACGGGCAGAGTCCCCTCACCGATCAGCGGGCCATCGACATGGGGGCGGTTTGGGACGGGACGATCATGACCGACCGGCGGCTCATGGCCCGGGTGGTCGGCAACATGCTGAAGAACGGCCTGGAGGCCACGGCTGCCGGTCAGGCGGTGACGCTGGAGTGTCACGATCGCGGCCCCTCGGTGGCGATAGCCGTCCACAATCCGGACGCGATGCCGGCGGAAGTGCAACAGCAAGTGTTCCAGCGGTCGTTCAGCACGAAGGGACAGCCGGGCCGGGGCATCGGCACTTACAGCATGAAGCTTTTTGGCGAGCAGTATCTCGGCGGCAAGGTCGAGTTCATCAGTGTGGCCCCGCAAGGGACCACCTTCACGCTCACCGTGCCGAAGAAGCCGTGAGCGTCCTTTTTTCCGCCGATCCCCTGCGGTCGCTCAGGTCAGTGATTGATATGACACTTCGGCAGTGCGTGTCGAAGTTTCTTCACGCCGACGTCGGTGACCTTGCGCAGTTGTTGGGGTCCAGCACTCGGAGTTGGGCCAATCCCTTGAGGTGTTCCAGCCCGGCGTCGGTGATGCTGGCGGACTGCAGGCCGAGCCACTGGAGCTGGGCCAATCCCTTGAGGTGCTCCAGCCCGGCGTCGCCGACCCTGGTGCAATCACCGAGGTCCAGCACCTGGAGTTGGGTCAATCCCTCGAGGTGTTCCAGCCCGGCGTCGCCAACCTTAGTGCCGAAGAGATCCAGTTCTCGGAGTTGGGTCAATCCCATGAGGTGTACCAGCCCGGCGTCGCTGACCTTGGTCTCGATGAGGCCCAGCCTTCGGAGTCGGGTCAATCCCTTGAGGTGTACCAGCCCGGCGTCGCCGATCTCGGTGCCGTCGAGCCAAAGCCATTGGAGTTGGGTCAGTCCCTTCAGGTGTTCCAGCCCGGCGTCGCTGACCCCGGTGCCGCTGAGGGCCAGCGATTGGAGTTGGGTCAATCCCTTGAGGCGTTCCAGCAGCGCATCGTTGATTCCTGAAGGGTCCGACCCTGGAGGGGGAGGGCCATACTTCCACGGCCGATCGCTAGACGCCCACGTCACGCTGGCGAACAAGTCGTCTCCCACCAGCTTCCGCAGCCACACTGGCTCCGGCGGTGCAGCGTGCAGGTCTAGGGAACCGTCCGGACCGAACTGGTAATCATAGGCAAAGAGCCCGCCGGCCTTTTGGAACTCCTCGCCGACCTCACGCTGCTTTCTCCCCTGCTCCTTTTCCCAGGTCAGCCAACTGCACGGGACGGCGACAACGACGACCAGCAACAGCAACGAGAGGATGCTGAACTGGAACCGCCAGCGGAAGACCAGGGCGGCGAGGAACCAGAGGAACATCAGGGCTATCGCCAGCCCCACGCCCGCCACGGCGATCAGCACGGTCCAGCCCTTGTGCCGGTTGAAGGCGAACCATTCGAACCGCTCGGAGAGCAGCAGGAAACCCTCCAGCGCCAAGAGCGCAACGACGACGCGGTCCGGCGTGATTCGGAACCAGCGCCAGGGCTTTTCAAGTTGAGCGCCGGCCATGCTCACTCCTCGCCGATTTCCGCCATCACCTCGTCGGGGATGTTGAAATTCGAGGCCACGCTCTGCACGTCGTCGTGGTCGTCCAGCCGCTCCATGAGCTTCAGCACCTTCCGCGCGCTGTCGGCGTCCAGGTCGATCGCGCTCTTGGGCAGGCGGGTGATTTCGGCGGCTTCGGGCTCGATGCCGGCGGCGGCCAGCGTCTTGCCCACCTCGCGGTGGATGGCGGGATCGCAGGTGACGGCGAAGTTGTCGCCGTCGCGTTTGACGTCGTCGGCGCCGGCCTCCAGGGCGATTTCCAGCAGTTTTTCCTCGTCGATCTTAGCGGCCGGGAGCATGAACAAGCCCTTGGTCTCGAACATCCAGGCGACGCAGCCGGTGTTGCCCAGTTTGCCGTGCGAGAGTTCGAAAATCTTGCGGATTTCCGGGGCGGTGCGGTTGCGATTGTCGGTGAGGACTTCGCAGAGCACGGCCACGCCGCCGGCGCCGTAGCCCTCGTAGAGGACCTCGTCGAGGTTGCCGCCGTCGAGCCTCGCCGGTGCCGCGCTTGATCGCCCGCTGGATATTGTCCTTGGGCATGCCCATCGCCTTGGCGTCGTCGATGGCGTAGCGGAGGCGGAGGTTCATGTCGGCGTCGCCGCCGCCGTGTTTGGCGGCCACGATGATGGCCTTGGCGAGCTTGCTCCAGACCTTGCCGCGCTTGGCGTCGACGGCCGCCTTCTTGTGTTTGATCGTGGACCAGTGAGAATGGCCTGACATGAGTTCGGTTCCTGAATCAGTCGGATAGGAATTCGTTGCGTTAGTGTTTTCCCCGGATCTTCTTCTCCACGGCGACGGCCTTTTCTTCTTCCTTGTCTTTGCGGAAGGCGGCCGCCGCGCCGCCAGGCGGCGTCGGCCTTCTCGACCTGGCCGGCCTTGAGCTGGGCATCGCCCAGGTGCTCCAGCACGTCGCCCACCGGCTCTTTGGCCGCCGCCTTCTCCAGCTCGACGACCGCTTCCGGGTAGCGTCCCAGGCGATACAAGATCCAGCCCAGGCTGTCGCGATAGGCGGCGTTGTCGGGCTCGGCCGCCACGGCCCGGCCGATCATCTGCCAGGCCCGATCGAGGTGCACGCCTTGATCGGCCCAGAGGTAGCCCAAGTCGTTGTCGGCGCCGACGTCGTCGGGAAATTCATCCAGCACCTCTTGCAGCCACTCTTCCGCTTGGGGCAAGCGGTGCTTGAGGACGCACAGGCCGGACAGGGCCGAGCGCACGTCGCGAAGGACCTCGCGGCCCTCGGGCGGGCGGTCGTCGACCCGGTTGGCGGCCACGGCCGCGGCCGCGAAGGCGTCCCAATCGAGCCTGTCCAGCGCCGTCCGCGCCTGGCCGAGGATTTCCCGCAGCTTGGCCGGGCGGTCGCCGTCGAAGCGGGCCAGCAGCGCCGTGTAGGCCGCAATCGCCTCGTCATATCGCTTGGCACGTTCCAGGATCCAGGGCACGCGGCTGCAAAACCGCGGCGAGTAGCTGCGCAGCTCGGCGACCTTGCGGGCGACGGCCAGGGCCTCGTCCGTGCGGTCGCTCAGCGCCAAGGCGCCGGCCAGGTAGTACAAGAGGGCCGCCTCGTCCTCCGGCGACGGCTTCAGGTCGAGGCCGCGTTGAAACACCTTGGCCGCTTCCGCCGCGCGCTGGTCGATCATGAGCCCCAGGCCCCAGAGCTGCAGCAGGTCGGCCGCCTGCTTGGGCCGCTGGGCGATCGCCAGGTTGAAGAACTCGGCGGCGACGGCGTACTGCTTGGCGTCCAGCGCCAGACAGCGCCACCACCTTGCGCGTGCCGAAGTCGAGCTTTTCGGGACCGCTTTTCAGCCGCGCCCTGGCGGCCGCGACGATGCCGTCCAGCAGGGCGGCGTCGGCGACGATCGCCTTTTCTTCAGCCGCCAGCGCTTCCAGGACGCCCTCTTTTTCCACCGCGTCGCCGAGGACCGTCAGCAGCGTGCCGGGGCGCTTGGCCTTGCGGCACAGTTCGATCGCGGCCGCGTAGCCGGCGACCGTGGGGGCCTTTTTCAGCACCGCCAGGTAGAGCGCTTCGGCCTTGTCGAGTTGTCCGGTGCGGGCGTATTGTCCGGCCAGGAAGTAGCCCAACTTTCTGTCGGCCGGGTCGGCGGCGTGGAGTTTTTCCAGCCGCTGGGTCAACTCCTGCTGGCGGCCGAGTTTCTTCAGCACCTCGGCCAGCAGCTCGTAGGGGTTGGCCCACGGGCTCGACGGGTGGAGCGCCAGGGCCTTGTCCAGCCGCTGGAGGGCCTCTGCGGGCTTGCCCGACCGGGCGGCCACGCGGGCCAGGTTGAACTCCTGCAGGGCGGGGTCCGGGGCCGCCGCCTGCGCCTTCTCGAAGGCGGCCAGCGCCTCCGGCAGCCGATCGGCGCGCAGAAAACACTCGCCCATGGCGTTATAGGCCTCGCCGGGATCGCGCAACAGCGTCTTTTGGTCCTGCTCCTGGAGACCGAAGCGCTCGGGATGATCCATCGCCTGCATCACGTGGGCGAAGTGGCCGGCGGCCTGGGGATATTTCTCCAGCAGGTGGTCGAGCCGGCCGAGTTCCATGTGCAAGGCGACGGTCCCGCTGCTTTCCTGCGCACCCTTTTGCGCGGCCAGCGCCCGTTCCAACAGGGCGGCGGCCTCGGGGAAGTCTTCGCGCTGCAACGCATAAACGCCGAGTTGGTGCAACAGCTCAGGATCGTCGCCGGCCACGTCGGTCATCTTGAGGTAGCGGACCGCCACGTCGTCTTGCCTCAGGTAGCAGGCCAGGTAGATGACCGACTGGGCGATGTCGGCGGCCTTCGGATCCAGTCGCAGCGCCCGCTGGTACATCCGCAGGGCCTGGGCATATTCCTGGCGTTGCTCGTGCGCGCGCCCGGCGGCAAAAAGCGCCATGGCCTCGCGGCGGTCAAGATCGGCCTGGCCGGGCGGCTGTTTCGGCACGAAGGGCTCGGCAGCGTCTTCCAGCGGCCCCTGGGGCACCGCGGGCGCCGTGGAGGCGGGCAGCGCGGGCGGCGGCGAGGGTTCCGCGCCTGCCGAGCGGGCCAACCATCCGCCGGCCAGGACGGCCGCCGCCGTGAGTACGACCTTCAGAAGTTTCCTGCCGGCGAGAAAAGCCCGCCGTTTGCAACGGGGGGGCGTCCCGATGGGTGCAAGACTGAGAGCATGAATATGCACGGCGCACCTCTTCCCGCTTGAGACGTTAGCGTGGAACTTCGCTGAAATGGGACCCTTTGATCCAGGGTGCCACTGCTGGCTTGTCCAGCAGTGCCGAACCACCGCCGGACGCAACACTGCTGGACAAGCCAGCAGTGGCACCCCTATTACCAAGTTTACCCGGAATTCAATCCCGCGGTTCTGAAGCAGCAGTCTAGCGTGGTTTGCGTTTGGCGAGTCCCTCCGACGAGGACGCTTTCTTGGCCGTTTCGGCCGGGGGCCGCTGCTGGCCGGGGGGCGGCTCGGCGGCCGAGCCGCCGCGCCGTGGAGCCGGCGACGGCTTGGCGGTCTCGGCGGCGGGCCCGGGAGCGACGGCCTCGGCCGGCGCCGCGCTGCGCGGCTCGCCTTTGCCGCCGGCCTTCTTGCGGCCGCCGGCACTCGGCGCGGCTTGGTCGGGAGCGGGTTTTGCGGCCGCCGGTTTTGCCGCCGACGGGGTCTTGGCCGGTTCCGCGGCCTGCTCGGTCCGCACTTCCCTGGGCGCTCGGCGCTGCGGGAAACGTTCCTTCGCGGCCGGATCGATTTGCAGCAGCAGTTCGCGCACGGCCGGCGAGAACGGATTGGCCGTATAGTCGGCGCCGAGTTGGTGCAGCAGCGAGCCGAACTCGATCCCCTTGGACTTGCCGACCGCCCGCTCCAGCCCCGGCACCACCCCGGCGGCCGCGTCCTTCTCGGTCACCAGGTCGAGGATGCGGAGGACGGCCATGGTGCCGGAGTCGATGGGGATTTGGTGGCCGCCCAAGGCCGATTGGACGACGTAGGCGATGGTGAATTTTGTGGAGCCGTCGAGTTTCTCCAGCCATTTCACCGTGGGGCCGAGGTTCTTTTTCCGTTTGTCTTCCAGGTCGAAGGAATAGTTGGCTTCAAAGATGCCGTGCAGGATCCGCTTGATGCGGTTGCTGGTCACGCGCGGATCGGGCAGCCCGGCCATGACTTCCGACAGCTCGGAGAGCGAGGTGACGCGGACTTCGTTCCAATCGAAGAAGGTGTGCACCAGGGCGGCGAAGGCTTCTTCGGCCGCCTCGAAGCCGGCGTCTTCCAGGCAACAGGCGAACATCAGGTGCTCCAGCACGCTGCGGTCGGCGCGGGGCCACCGGCTTGTAGTGTTTCTTCAGGATCTTGTGGACTTTCGCAAACTGCGCTGTGCGACTCACCGTGGTCATCAGAATCACTCCGGGACGTTGGGTGCCGAAGTCCAGTTACTACTGTGGGGGATCGTCATCGAAATCGGCGTCGGCTGCGGAACCGTCGGGGGCTTGCTCCAGCGGCGGCGCGGCAGCGGGATCGGCGGGCTTCTCCGGCGGCAGGACCTGCTGCAGGATCTGGGCCACCGCGATCGAGCGCTTCACCCCCTGGTCCAGGAGGAAGCTCAGCCGCGGCGTGTAGCGGATGTCGATGCCCTGGGCGATCTTGGCCTGCAGGAAGCCGGCGGCGTTCTGCAAGCCCCGCAGGCACAACTGCTGCCGCTTGTCGTCGCCCATCACGGAGACGTGGACCTTGGCGTGGCGGAGGTCGGCGGAGACCTCGACGCAGGTGACGGTCACGTCGCGGACGCGGGGGTCCTTCAGCTCCGCGAGGATGGCCATGCTGACGACCTCGCGGATCGCTTCGGCGGCTTTCTGCACGCGTCGTAACGACATCAGGAACCCTCGTCAAAGGTCCGCCGGATCTCTTCGATCTTGTAGGCTTCCAGCAGGTCGCCTTCCTTGAGATCGTTGAAGCCGCCCAGTTTGATGCCGCATTCCATGCCCTCGCGGACTTCGCGGGCGTCGTCCTTTTCGCGCTTCAGCGATTCCATGGAGTAGTCGCCGATGACGCGGTTTTCCCGCACCAGGCGCAGGCGCGAGTCGCGCGGAATGGTGCCGGCCAGCACGCGGCAGCCGGCCACGGTTCCCACCCGGCTGATGTGGAAGGTCCTCTGGATCAAGGCGCGGCCCATCTCTTTTTCGTGTTTCTCCGGCTTGAGCATGCCTTCCAGGGCGGCGCGGAGGTCTTCGGTCACCTGGTAAATGATGTCGTAGCGGCGGATCTGCACGCCGCGCTGGTCGGCCAGGATGCGGGCGGCCTCGTCGGCCACCACGTTGAAGCCGATGATCACGGCGTCGGAGGCGTCGGCCAGGTGGACGTCGGCCTCGGTGATGCCGCCCACGGTGGCCTGCAGGATCTTGATCTGCACTTCGGGGTGTTGGAGCTTGCCGAGTTCCTTGCGGATGGCCTCGATGGAGCCCCGCACGTCGGCCCGCAGGATCATGTTCAGCGTCTGCACCTGGTCCTGCTGGCCCAGCCGCTCGAAGAGGGTCTCCAGGGTGACGTGCTCGCGGCCGCCGCTGAGTTCTTTTTGGCGGTTGGCCGCCGCCCGACCCTCGGCCAGCTCGCGGGCCTGCGTGATTTCTTCCAGGACATAGAAGCGGTCGCCAGCGCCGGGGGCCACGCTCAGCCCGGTCACGTTGACCGGGGTCGAGGGGCCGGCCGTCTCGTGGCGGAGGTGGGGGTCGAGCGTGTCGTACATCGCCTTGATGCGGCCGTAGCCGCTGCCGCAGACGACGATGTCGCCGCCGCGCAGCGTCCCCGATTGCACGAGGAACTTGGCGATCACGCCCCGGTCTTCGTGCATCTCCGACTCCAGGCAGGTGCCGCGGGCCGGACGATCGGGGTCCGCCCGGTAATCCTGCAACTCGGCCACCGTCAACAGGGTTTCCAGCAGTTGATCGATGCCTTCGCCCTTGGTGGCGCTGGTCTTGACCAGCTCCGTTTCGCCGCCCCAGTCGCTGGGCAATAACTCGTTGGTCGCCAGTTGCTGGTAGATGCGGTCCACGTTCACGCCCGGCAGATCGATCTTGTTCAGCGCCACCACGATGGGGACTCCGGCGGCGCGGGCGTGGCTGATGGCCTCTTCGGTCTGCGGCATGACGCCGTCGTCGGCGGCCACCACCAGCACGGCGATGTCGGTGACGTTGGCGCCCCGGCGCGCATCTCGGTGAAGGCTTCATGTCCGGGCGTATCGACGAAGGTGACGGCCCGCCCGTCCTTCTCGACGCGGTAGGCGCGGATGTGCTGGGTGATGCCCCCCTTCTCATGCGCCGCCACGTCGATGCCGATGATGCGGTCCAAGAGCGAGGTCTTGCCGTGGTCGACGTGGCCCAGGAAGGTGACGATGGGCGGCCGAGGCTGCAGCCGGGCCGGATCGCCGGCCTCCTGCTCCAGGGACGCCATCAGCTTGTCTTCCAGCGAGACCTCGCGGCGGAGGTCCACCTCGACTCCCAACTCGACGGCCAGCAGCTCCGCCGTCTCGGCGTCGACGTTGGCGGCGATGTTGCTCACCACCCCCATGCCCAGCAGCTTCGCCAGGATGGCGCTGGCGGGCACGCCGAGGGCCTCGGAGAACGTTCGCACCGTGCAGGGGAGCGTCACCACGACTTTGCCCTTGCGCGGCGCGGCCGTGTTGGCGCCGGTGCGGCGGATGTGCGTGGGTCGCCGGCGGGCGGGCGTCGCCGTGGCCGGCTCTTCCTCTTCGCCGGCGGGTCGCCGCGTGCCGGCCACCCGCTTCCGCTTGAGCTGCCGCTGCTCGCGGCCGCCCAGGGTCTTGGGGGCTTCTTCCTTGTCGTCGTCCTTCACGGCGGCGGGGGCGGCGCGGCGCGGTCGTTCCCCCCGGCCCGGCAGGGGCGCCTCGGGCAGCGGGAAGATGACTTTCTCCTCGCCCCCGGCCGCTCGGCGCGGCGATGCCCGCTTGGCCGCCGCCTCATCCTTGGCCTTCTTTTCCTCGTGTTTGCGGAGGTGCTCGGAGAGCGGCTTGCTGCCGGCCCGGGTGGCGCGGATGGCATCGGGCGGGAGCTTGATGTCGGGCTTCTGCGGGACCGGCTCCTTGGACTTCGGCTTGGCCGGCGGCTGCACGGACGAGGGGACCGGGGCCAGCTTCATGGTGGGCGCCGGGCGTTCCTTCTCCGGCGGTTTGACGGCCTCGGTCTCTTCGGGGGTTTTTTTCTTGAGGGCGGATTTTTCCGGCTTGGAGGGCAACACCGGCACCTTGCCGGACACGGTCCCGCCCGGGCCCAGGTAGTCCTCGCGGCGGAAGGTCTGGGCGCGCACCGGCGGCCTGCCCGGCGGCGACTCGGCCCCGCGCCGGCGCTGCGGCCGGCCCGCTGCGCGACCCGCTCATGTAGGCCTTGAGCGTGACGAGTTCCTCGTCCGTCAGGCTGGCCAGCGCAGAGCCCTTCCCCTTGATACCTGCCTTGGTGCAGATATCGACCAGCTTCTTGTTGTCGATCTTCAGCTCTTTGGCCAGAGCGTAGATGCGGATAGCCAACGGGCTTCTCCCTCATGCGCGCCCGGCGGCGGCATGCCGCGCCGGGCAGTATTGCCCACGGATCGGTTGCTAACGGCCCTCTTCGCGGCCGGCGTCGTCACCGAGGTCCACTTCCTCTTGATGCGACGGCCCTTCCTCGCCGTTGCCGGCGGTCGCCGGCGGATCGTCGGCCGCGCTGCCGGCCGGCTCCTCGGACGCCAACTCCTCCGCGGCCGAATTCTCAGGTTGCTCGCTCCCTTGCTCGATATCCTGCTCGCTCTCTTGCTCGATGTCCTGCTCGCTCGTCTCTTCCCCTTCGACGGCATCGGCGGCCGGTTGGCCGTCATGCCCTGCCTTGGCCTCCGCCCCTGCCTCGGCCTCCGCCCCTGCCTTGGCCTCCTCGCCCGCTGCGGCCTCCTCGCCCGGTTCCTGGCGATCTTTCTCGCGCTGCAAGCGCCGTTGCACGGCGGCGGCCTTCTCCGCCTCGGCGGCCTTGACCTCGGCCTGAGCGACGATCCGGTCGGCCTGTTCGGCGCTGAAGCCTCCCATCTCGACCAAGGCGTCGGGCTCGATGATGGAGAGGTCGTCGTAGGAAAGGAAGCCTTCGCCCACCAGTTTTTCGGCCAGCTCGCTTTCCACGCCTTCCAGCGAGGAGAAGCCGACGACCGCCTGCTCGATCTGCTCGTCGAGTTCCTCGCGCGTCATAATCTCGATGTCCCAGCCGCAGAGCTTGCTGGCCAGGCGGACGTTCTGCCCGCGGCGGCCGATGGCCAGGGAGAGCTGGTCCTCGCGCACCAGCACGATGGCCCGGCCCAACATCTGGCAGAGGATCACCTCTTCGACTTCGGCGGGCTGCAAGGCGTTGGGGATGAGCACCTGCATGTCGTCGCTCCAGCGGACGATGTCGATGCGTTCGCCGCTGATTTCGTCGACGATATTTTTGATGCGGTTGCCGCGCACGCCCACGCAGGCGCCGACGCAGTCGACGCGCTGGTCCGTGCTGCTGACGGCGACCTTGGTGCGGTAGCCGGGCTCGCGGGCGATGGAGCGGATCTCGATCACGCTCTCGGCGATTTCCGGAATCTCCTGCTCGAAGAGGCGTTGCACCAACTGCGGCTTGGTGCGGCTGAGGATGACCTTGACCCGGCTGCCCGCCTTGCGGACCTCGTAAACGGTCGCCCGCACGCGCTCGTTGGCGTGGTGGGTTTCGCCGGGAATCTGCTCGCCGCGGGGCAGGATGGCTTCGACGTTGGAGAGGGCCACGGTGGCGGCGCCGCCTTCGTAGCGCTGGATGACGCCGGTGACCAGTTCTCCCTTGAGCTTCTCGTATTCCGCATAGAGGGCGTCCCGTTCGGCCTCGCGGATCTTCTGGATCATCACCTGCTTGGCGGTTTGGGCGCCGATGCGTTCGCCCATTTCTTCGGGCGAGAGGGGGACGCCGTTATGCGTTCCGGTGATGGCGCCGGTGTTGCGATCGATGGTGATCTGGATGTCTTCCTCTTCGCCGTAATGCTTTTTGGCGGCGGAGACCAGCGCGGCTTCAATGCCCAGGAAGACGATCTCCTTGGCAATGTTCTTGTCGCGGTGGATCGTGTCCACGATCCGAAGTAGTTCGCTGGGATCCATCGATTCTCACTTCCCCGCGTCGGGACAATATTGCCTCGCTCCGCTCGGCCCAAACGATGTGCCGAAACGCTCCAAAATCTTATGAGGGCATAACTTAGCGAGCTTAGTAATCCAGTAAGCATACTGGTCAAATTTCCCAGTGTCAAGGGGGTCGCAGGACGCCGGGGGCCACTTTTCCGCCGCCACGCCGCCACTCGCAAGTTCCCTTGCAACCAGACAGAGGGGTGCTGCGGGCCCACGGGCGGCCATTCGGCAATGTCAACGCGAGGAATCTCGCACCAGGGTGTAGAGTGTAGGCGTAGGTCAGGCACCCCGTGCCTGACAGAAGGTTGCCAGAATCCCCGGGGATGTCAGGCACGGGGTGCCTGACCTACGTCTGCTGGACAAGCCAGCAGTGGCACACGCGTCCGCTTTCGTCCCGCTCTAGGGGACCCAGCGGCGGATCAGCACGGCGCTGGCTTGGGCCTGCGGCGTGACGCTGAGGTTGATGAAACTCTCGCCCGCCTCGACCGCCCCGTCACGCACCACCGCCACGGGACAATCCGCGTCGGGAGTCTCGTAATTCAGCGTGGGAAAAAGGTGACCGTGCTGCAAGGCAAGCAGGCTGGCGATCAACTCGACCATGCCGCCGCCGGCCCCCAAGTTGCCGAAATAACTCTTGGCGGCAACCACCGGGACGGGCCTGCTCCGGCCGCCGAAGACGCCGTGGATCGCCCGGGCCTCTTCGGCGTCGCAACTCCGCGTGCTCAGTCCGTGGGCGTGCAGGTGGCCGATCTGCTCCGGAGCGGCCTGGGCGGCGGCCAGCACCGCTTGCAGCACGTTGGTGAGGGCCTGCTGGCGGCGGGCGATGAGCTTGCGAGAGAGGACGGAACTGGAGGCGGCGGCCAGCACCTCGCCGTAAATCGTGGCCCCGCGGGCTTGGGCCTGGCCGAGTTCTTCGAGCATGACGGCCCCGGCCCCTTCGCCCAGCACCATGCCGGTGCGGTCGCGATCGAAGGGGCGGCTGACGCGGGCCGGATCGCCGTCGCCGCAGGCGAGTTCCTCTTGCTGGAGGGAGTGGACGATTTTCATGCAGTGCAGCCGCGTGCCGGTGGCCCCGGCCAACATGGCGTCGGCGGCGCCGCGGAGGATGATTTGGAAGGCCTCGCCCAAGGCGACGTTAGCGGCCGCCTCGCGGAGGGTCAGCGAATTGTTGGGGCCCCGCAGATCGTTGTAAATGGCCAGGTGGCTGGCCGGCATGTTGGGGAGATACTTCAGCAGCCACAAGGGGGACATCTTGGCCAGCCCTTGCGAGCCCCAGCGGGAAAACTCGAACGCGCCCGCGCGTCGAGGCACTGCTGGATGCCCTCGGTGAACTCGTCGGGGGCGCTGAGCATGTAGTCGACGCCGAAGCTGATGCCGGTGCGGTCCGGATCGGACTTGCCCAGCCCCTGGCCGGCGTCGTTGAGGGTCAACTGGGCGGCGGCCGTGCCCATCAGGCATTCGCGGCTCATCACCTTGAGGCCCTTGCGGATGGCCTTCTTCTGTTCTTTCTCCAAGGGGCCGAAGTCGTCGATGTCGCCGGCGAACTGCTTGGCCTCGGCGGCCACGTGCACGGCGGTGGCGTCGGCGGGAATCACCGCCAGCGGACGGACGCCGCTGCGGCCGGCCGCCAACGATTCCCAGAGGGCTTCCTTGGTGCTCCCTAGGGGACAGATCGCCCCGACACCGGTGATGACGACTCGACGCTGCGTAGAACTCATGTATCCTCCGAAGCAGGCTGCCGGCGGCGCCGGCAGGATCGGCCTATTTTACCGCATCCAGCCGGGGTGTCGAGAGAGATCGGGCAGAGGAGATCGGCTTGTGGCGGCCGCTCTACCCCATGAAGCTTTCCAACACCTCCGGCGGGGCGGGGCCATAGCTGGACGGCTCCATCGTGCAGGTGGCGCGGCCCTGACTCAAGCCCCGCATGGAGTTGGAATATCCAAACAGGTTGGCCAGCGGGGCCTGGGCGTCGATCACGGTGATGCGGCCCCGGGCCTGGGTGCGGGTAATGATCGCCCGCCGCTGCTGCAAGTCGGCGACGATGTCGCCGAGGTTCTCCTCGGGCGTGGTTACTTCCAGCTTCATGATCGGTTCCAAGAGCACGATGCCGGCCTGGCGGAGGCCCTCGTTGAAGGCGTCGGCGGCGGCGAAACGGAAGGCCAGTTCGCTGGACTCGGTCTCGTGGACCTGGCCGCCCAGCACGGTCACTTTCAGGTGCATGAGCGGGTAGCCCAGGGCCCCGCCCCCCTCGGCATGTTCGCCCAGCACTTCCATGGCGGCCGCCAGGTACGTCTCGGGCAGGGGATTCTCGCTGGGCGCCAACGTGACGATCGGCTTGGGAAGCTTCGGATTCGGCTCCATGCGGATGCCGAGCTTCGCTTGCAGCATCTGCCCGCCGATGTTGCGATGGCACTGGCCGGTCACGTCGACCGGCCGGGCGATCGTCTCGCGATAGCTCACCCGCGGCTTGTGCACCCGCACGCTCAGCCGATAGTCGCGCAACAGCCGGTGCTTGATCACTTCCAGGTGCAGCTCGCCCATGCCGCTGATGAGCGTCTGGCCGGTTTCTTCGTTTTCGCGGGCATGGAAGGTGGGGTCCTGACGCTTCATCATCTCCAGCACGTCGGCCAGCTTCTTCCGCTCGGTGGTCGATTCCGGCTCGATGGCCATGGAGATGACCGTATCGGGGAAGGTGATCGACTCCAGGAGGATCGGTTCGCGGGGGTCGCAGAGGGTGTCGCCGGTCACGCTGTGGTGCAGGCCGATGACGCCGATGATGTCGCCCGCCTCGACCATGTCGACCTGCTTGCGGTCGTCGGCCTGGATGCGCCAGAGTTGCGGGATATTTTCCTTCTTGTCCTTGCCGGGGTTATAGACGCGGCTGTTGGCCTTGAGCTGGCCGGAGTAGACCCGCAGGTAATGCAGATCGCCGTGGCGGTCGGCCTGGATCTTGAAGACCAGCCCGCAAAAGGGCTCGGCCGCATCAGGCTTGCGGGCAATCTTGACGTCCTTCCGCTTGGGGTCGTGCCCTTCGACCGGCGGCATGTCGGCGGGGCTGGGAAGATACGCCGCCACGGCGTCCAGCACCGGCTGCACGCCGATGCCGTCCAAGGCCGAGCCGCACAGCACCGGCACAATCATGCTCTGCAAGGTACACTGGCGAATCGTCTTGTGGATGAGGGCCTCGGGCACGGGCAAGTCGCTCAGCAACAGTTCGGTCAGCTCGTCGCTGTAGAGCGCAAGCTGATCGAGCATCTGGCTCCGCCAGAGCAGGGCCTCGTCGTGGAACTCGGCGGGAATGTCGGACAGCGCGACTTCCGTGCCGTCGCTCGCCGGCAGGAAGGTGAGCATCTTCATGGCCACCAGGTCGATCAGGCCGCGGAAGGGATCGCGCAAGTGCGGCGGGCCGCTGCCCAGCGGCAAATTGACCGCCAGCGGCTTGCAATTCAGGCGGACGCCGATCTCCTCGAAGACGGCGAAGAAGTCGGCCCCTTCGCGGTCCATCTTGTTGATGAAGGCGATGCGGGGCACGTGGTACTTGTCGGCCTGGCGCCAGACGGTTTCGCTCTGCGCCTCGACGCCTTCCCGGGCGCTGAAGACCACGACGCCGCCGTCCAGCACGCGGAGGCTGCGCTCGACCTCGGCGGTGAAATCGACGTGGCCGGGCGTGTCGATGAGGTTGACGGTGACGTCCTTCCAGGGGAGGCTGACGCAGGCCGACTGGATGGTGATGCCGCGTTCCTGCTCCTCGGGATCGTAATCGGTGATGGTGGTGCCCTTATCGACCTGGCCGACGCGGTGGGTGAAACCGCTGTAGTAGAGCATACGCTCGGTGACGGTGGTCTTGCCGGCGTCGATGTGGGCGATGATGCCGATGTTGCGGAGTTGGCGGATATCGTGCGGCATGGCGGCGGAAACTGGTTGCGAATAAAGGATTTAATGATAGTCGCCCCGGCCGCCGTGGTCAACGGCCGCGGGGGCGAGGTTTGCGACAAGATTTTCCTGCCGGCGCGGGTGGCCCCGATGGCTTTGCTATCGGGGCGGGTGCCACTGGCTACGCCAGTGCTTTGGGCGACTGGCCCCAAGGGAAGCGCTGGCAAAGCCAGTGGCACACTTGGGCCGCGAAAGCCTCTTGTGCCTACGGCACCCCGATAGGCAAGCTATCGGGGCCACCCGCGCCATGATTTCCGTGCCGGTCCCTTTCACTTGGCCAACTCGGCGGCCGTGCGGTCGAAGAAGGCCACGCACTTGGGCAGGTCCTCGGCCAACTCTGACAAGCTGCCGTACTCGTATTCGATGGAGAAGTAGCCCCGGTAGCCCTGCCGCTTCAACTCCGCCATCATGCCCCGCACGTCCGCCTTGCCGGTGCCCCAAGGCACGTCGTGGCCGGCGCCGAAGCGGTCGAGGTCCTTGAAGTGCAGGTGCATGATCCGGCCGGCCAGCTTCTTCAGCGTATCGACGGGCACAAGATTGGCCCGCATCCAATGGCCGGTGTCGCCGCAGGCGCCGATCAGCTTGCAGTGACCCTTGCAGGCGGCCAACACCCGCTCCGGCGGCCAGGTCGCCGGGTGGTTGTGCAGCGCCATCTTGATGTGATATTCGGTGCAGAGCCGGTCGTGCACGTCGTTGGGCGTGGTCTCGGTGACCAGCACTTCGATGCCCAGCCGCTTGGCCCAGTCGAAGAGCTTGCGGGCCGCCTTCTCATCAGTCGGCACGTCGCCGACGCCATAGGCGACCAGCTTCAGCCCGCCGGCCGCGGCCAGCTTGCGCTGGATCTCCTTGTAGACGTCGTCGCTCATGTTGCTGTCGAAGACGAGGCTCGAGCCGGGCTTGAGCCGCTGGCCGGGATAGGCCTCGAGGTACTTCACGCCCAGCCCGGCGGCCTTATCGACCGTCTCGAAGAACGTGAGTTCCCGGAACGTCCAGCACTGGAGCGAAAGGCGGAATCCCAGCTTTTCCGCCGCCGCATCGTCGCGCTTCGGGGCAGACGGATCGGCGGCCAGGCACGCCATCCAGGAGGCGAGCACAAGCACCGCGGCGATCGTGTGGCAGGAAGTCTTCATGTCGGTATCCTCTCGGTTACGGTCCACTTGGGCGGGGCACGCCACGCCCGTAAGCCGGCGCGGGTGCCGTTGCCGTCATTATCGCACGCGTATCTTCCGGGGCAACACGTGCTTCAGACGGGGATGGAGGTGTGGTGGCCCAATTGCACCATCTTGGGGGGCGGCGGATCGACGAAGATCGGGAAAAGCCTTGCTAAACGTCCGTGGCCTCGTGATAATGGCGTTGTCGCCACTCCGACACCTCCGGTCCAGCGGCGTCTTGACCAGCGTAATTTTTCCCACCCCAAACTTTACCCGCCAAGAAGAGAGGTATGCCTATGTGTGCGCGTCTTAGCCGTCGGAAATTGCTCAAGGATTCTGCGCTCGTCGCCGGCGTGGCGGTAGGGTCCCAGGTCTTTGGGGTCCCCGCCCTCCTGGCCCAACGATCGCCCAACTCGAAGCTCAACATGGCAACGATCGGTTCCAACGGCCGGGGCATGGAACACGTCCCGGTCGCGGCCACCCAGAACCTGATCGCCGTGGTGGATATCGACGACGACCGCAGACTCGGCGCCGTGAAATTCATGGAAAGCAAGAAGCTTCCCAAACCCAAGGAGTACTACGACTTCCGCAAGATGTTCGACGAGTTGGGCGGCAAGATCGACGCGGTCTTCGTGGCCACGCCTGACCACACCCACGCCGCCGCCTCGGTGGCGGCCATTCGGGCCGGCGCGCACGTCTATTGCGAAAAGCCGCTGACCCACGACATCTACGAATGCCGCGTCCTGGAGGACGAAGCCCGCAATCACAAAGTCATGACGCAGATGGGCAACCAGGGTCATGGCGGCAACGGCATCCGCCTGTTGCGCGAGTACCTCGAAGCCGGCGCCATCGGCACCGTGACCGAAGTCCACTCCTGGCAGGACCAGCGCTATGGGACCCGCATGCGGCATCCCGATGCACCGGTTCCGCCGGGCGTCCACTGGGACGAATGGCTGGGCCCGACGCCCAAAATCCCCTATCGCCCCGGTCTGCACCCGTCCGTGGGCGGCCAGAACGACTACAGCGGCGTGGGCGAGGGCTGGTACCAGTTGAAGCCCTACGGGACGGGCCTGTTGCTCTGCGTCGGCGCGCACGTTTGCGACCCGCCGCACTGGGCCCTGCAACTGAAGTATCCCAGCACTTGTGTGTGCCTGGAACAGTTGGGCGACACCGACGACTCCTGGGGAACGATTCACAAGCTGCTCTACGAGTTCCCCCGGCCCGGGCTGCCCACGGTCAAGTTCTACTGGTACGACGGTTGGCGGTGGAACCAGAACCGCGAGGGCGAGGGCCGCTGGACCCTGTTCCGGCCGGCCTTGGCCGATGAGGTGCAAAGGAAGTACGGCGAGACCTGCCCGGGCGGCGGAACGCTCTTCGTGGGCGACAAGGGCATCATGTACTGCAACATCTTCGGCGGCGGTCCCAAGATCGTCGACCCGGCACAGCAGAAGGAAACGCCCGTGCCCGCCGTGAAATACCCCCGCATCCCCTGGCCCAGCAAGTATCCGGGCGGGTTCCAGAGCCAGGCAGACTACATGCGGGCGTGCATCGACGGCGGTGAACCGCCGTGCTCGAACATCCCCAACGTCTCCGGCCCCTACATCGAGGCCTTGCTGGTGGGCGATCTGGCCATGCGGGCCGGCGTCGGCAAGAAACTCAAATGGGACGGCGTCAACATGAAGTGTACGAACATGCCCGAGATGAACCAGTTCGTGACGCCGACCTACCGGGCCGGCTGGGGACTCTAAGTCGCATCGGTCCCAGGAGACCGTCCCAGTTTTCGCGGCGCGCGAAGCTGGGACGGTCGCCCTCGGGGCCGCAGGCGTTTCAGAGCGTGCCTTTCGATTGTGCACAACGGTCCCCTCTCCCGCCGGGAGAGGGTCAGGGTGAGGGCTGCTCGCCACAGAGGACCGGGTGCTTTGCGTTTCGACCACGAAGCCCTCACCCCCAACCCCTCTCCCGAAGGGAGAGGGGAGACATTTCAAGACACGCCGTAAGCGGAGAACGTGTCATGGTGCAACGCTCCTTTTTTAGGGTGGTTCTGGCCGGTCTGGTCGTCCTCGGCGTCGCAGCCGTCGCCTTGCCTGCCCACGCCGATGAAGCCGCGGCCTTGCAAGGCGATGCGCTGCCTGCCCATGCCATCTGGCTCGACAGCCTGGACCTGAGCAAGATGGAGCAGGACTGGCGGCGGCCCCAGGCGTGCCGCTCGGTCGAGAAAAACGCCATCAAGATCCACGGCAAGACCTTTGCCCACGGCGTCGGCACCCATGCCGAGAGCGAAATGAACGTCGACCTGAAAGGGGCGGCGACGCGGTTCGTTTCCTTGGTCGGCATCGACGATGAGACCGGCGGCAAGGGGCTGGTTCGCTTCGAGGTCCTGGTCGACGGCAAGAAGGTGGCCGAAAGCGGCGACCTGCGCGGCAATCAGCCCGCCAGGATGCTCTCGGCCGATCTCCGCGGCGCCAAGTGGTTGACGCTTTCGCTGATCGTTCCGGACAGTGATATCGACAACTGTCACGCCGACTGGGCGGGGGCGTACCTGGAGCTTGCCGCCGAGACGACAGACACTCCGGTGTCGGCCGCCAGCCCGAATCCTCGTGCGCCGCCGATCGCCCGGGAAGATTCGCCCCAGCCGGCGATCCACAGCCCGCGCATCACCGGTTCCACGCCGGGCCGCCCGCTGCTCTTCCTCGTACCGGCCACCGGCCAGGGACCGCTCCGGTTCTCGGCCCGCAATCTGCCCGACGGGCTTTCGCTCGATTCGGCCACCGGCATCATCAGCGGTTCGCTCAAGCAGCCGGGAACGACCGTGGTGGAGCTGACGGTGAAAAACGCCTTGGGCCAGGCCGCCGGGAAACTGACCATCGTCGGCGGCCCGCACAAGCTGGCCCTGACGCCGCCGATGGGCTGGAACTCCTGGAACTGCTGGGCCGACGCCGTCAGCGACGCCAAGGTCCGTGCCGCCGCCGACGCCATGGTCCAAAGCGGATTGGCCGCCCACGGCTTCCAGTACGTCAATATCGATGATTGCTGGGAAGCCAAGCGCGACGCCAAGGGCGAAATCCACAGCAACGAGAAGTTCCCCGACATGAAAGCACTGGCCGACTACGTCCACGGCAAGGGGCTGAAGCTGGGCATCTACTCCTCGCCCGGAACCGTGACCTGCACCGCTATACCGCAAGCTGGCAGCACGAGCAGCAGGACGCCGACACCTATGCCAAGTGGGGCGTCGATTATCTCAAGTACGATTGGTGCTCCTATGCCTGGATCGTCCCCAAGCCCACGGTAAGCGACCGCATCAAACCCTATCGCGTGATGCGCACGGCCTTGGATCGCTGCCACCGTGACATCCTCTTCAGCTTCTGCCAGTACGGCCTGGGCAACGTCTGGGAGTGGGGCGCGGCGACCGGCGGCAATTGCTGGCGCACCACCGGCGACATCGTCGACAACTGGCACAGCATGTCCACCATCGGTTTCGGCCAGGCCGGACACGAGCGCTATTCCGGCCCGGGCCATTGGAACGACCCCGACATGCTCGTCGTGGGCAAGGTCGGCTGGGGTCCGTCGCTGCACAACACGCGGCTGAAACCCAACGAGCAACTTACGCACATCACGCTCTGGTCGCTGCTGGCCGCCCCGCTGCTGATCGGCTGCGACATGACGCGGATGGACGACTTCACCCGCGCCCTCCTGACCAACAGCGAGGTCCTGGCCGTCAACCAGGACCCGTTGGGCAAGCAGGCCTGGCCGGTCAAGAAGGAGGATCCGCTGGAGATCTGGGCGCGGCCGCTGGCCGACGGCGCCTGGGCGGTCGGCCTCTTCAACCGTGGCCCCTTGCCGGCCAAGGTGAAGGTCGCTTGGGCCGACCTGAAGCTCGACGGGCCGCAGCCGGTCCGCGACTTGTGGCAACAGAAGGACCTCGGCAGCTTCGGCGACGGTTTCGAGACCTCAGTGCCGTCGCACGGCGCCGTCCTGGTGAAGGTGGGGAACTGTACGCCGCACACGCCGTGTGCGGTGGGATCGTCACACGGCGTGTGACGGGTACTGAGGTCGTCACACGGCGTGTGACGGATACAGGGATCGTCACACGGCGTGTGACGGATACTGTTACCAGGTCGCTTGCAGGCCCAGCGACAGGCCGTCCAGACCGACCACGCCGTTGCGGTCCCAGCCGCCGAGTTGCCGCGAGCTGAGCGCCAGTCCGGTCAGGCAATAATACTGGTAGCCGCCTTGCAGCCAAACGGCCTGGGCCAGGCGGAGGCGGAGCAACACGGAGACCTCGAACAGCCCGGACAAATCGCTGCTGCTGTGCGATCCGTTGAAGGGAAGGATCGTGGCCCCGGTGGCGGTGTCCTGGCCCTCCTGCGTGTAGAAGTTGTCCATCAGGCCCAGCTTGCCCTCGATGCCCGCTTGGGAGCGGCCCGCGCCCATAGCCACTGCAAGCCGGTTTGCAGCCCGACGAGATTGTTCCGCGTCTTGTAGGTGCGGGTCTCGGAATTGTCGGGATCAACGTTCCGAACCGTTCAGAGTGAAATCGTCGGAGAAGTGGAAGTATCGAACGCCCCACAGCCAGTTGACGTTCCAGAAGGGGTTGTACATGTTCAAGCGGATTCGCTCGTTGATCTCGCCGCTATCGACCGTGCTGGTGTACGTGTAGCCCAGCGTGTTATTCAAGCCGTGGTCGAGCGCCGAGATTTGCAGGAGGTCGGTATACGCGAGGACCGTGTTGTAAACGGGATCGGCGTACATGGTGCGGCCCACGGACCATTGCTGCAGGCCCCAATAGGTCGCGTCGATGCCGATCCGGTCGTTGATCCACGTGCTGGCTTGCAGCCGCAGGCCGGCTTCCAGCGGAAACTGGGCATCGTCGCTGTACAGATTATCCTGGTACGCCCCCCTTTCAACTCCCAGCAGGACGCTGTTGCCGACCGTTCGTTCCAGCGCCAGCACGTCGGCGCTGATGGTCCATCGCGGCGGCGGCTCCGCCGGAATCGCCAACCACGGGCGCGGCACGCGCGTTGGGCCGGGCGGCGGCGCATAGGGCGGCTGCGGCGGATAGGGCTGCACGGGGTACGGATACGGCGGTGGGGGCGGCGGTGGCGGCGGCGTATTGGGAACCTGATACGGCTGCGTACCGGGAGCCTGATACGGCTCCGTATTGGGGGCCGGATAGGACTGTGTATTGGGAGCCGGATACGGCTGACTATAGGACGGCTGTGGATACGCCGGCGTCGCTCCCGGCGGTGGCGGTGGCGGCGGCACGCCCGGCCCCGGCCCTGGCGACACGGTCGCGTCGGTGGGCGGTGGCGGCGGGGTCTGCGGATTGAATGCCTCTTGGGCCCAGGCCGCGGAAGAAACCAACAGGGTAACGATCAACGCCAGTGATAAGATGTGTCTGTTCATAGGGGCGAGATTACAACAAAAACCACCCGCCGCGAACAGGCCAACTTCTCCGTCCCGAACACGTCCTGCCCAACGCATCTTGCCAAGGCTTCACAACTTCCTTGTCGTGTACGGTTCCGGAATTGGCGGATTATATTCCTGGTAAACTTGGCAATATGGGTGCCAAGCTTGTCAAGCAGCGCCGCGTTTCGCGGTGGTTCGCTGCTTCTGGACAGGCTGAAGGGCGTCCGGGGATTGGGGGCAAGAAAACCGCCGCCCGGGAAACGTCAACGCGGTGTGCCACTGGCTTCGCCAGTGCTCTGGCTGGTCTGGTCACCCAAGGCACTGGCGTAGCCAGCGGCGCCCGGTGATTGGTGGATCAACGCCGCCTGGGGCAAGCCGACCTTTCCCCGCCCGCGATTCTGTACTCGCCTAAACGCTGGTTTTCGGCCGTTTTCTCGGGTTTTTTCCAAGCCGGAAAAATCGGCCTTGACGCCGGAACGAAAAAGCCATATTCTCGCCCCCTCATGAATGCTTCAGCCGCGGCACGCCAGCGGCGGCCGGAAGCGTCCATGCCGAACAGAACCAACGATCCACGTGGATGGGCCTGCACCTGGGAAGGTCGCGACGGCGACTCTCCTGCGGGCCGCGAAGCGCTGGGCCGCTTGCAAGGAAGTAAGCGGCGCGCTTCGGATACACTAGCACGCTCGCCGCGAGGGTGCTGCTGGCCGCCGGCCGGCCAGTGCGCGTAACACCCGGCGCAGGCGTGGAGCGTCCAATCGCTCCCGGAAAAGTATCGTGTCCTCTGCCCCCCTGGGACACAACCTTTCCGGGGGCTTTTTTTCTGCGCCGGCGCTGTTCGCCTGCTGCCGTTGCGCCGGCGGCCGGTCGGTCCGGCACGACGGCACGCCAAGAAGCGCGAAACACTGGCAGAGCCAGTGCCACACGGCCAGCGGCGTCACCTGGCGTTGCCGGCTTGGCTTGGCCGCCTGGGTATGCTATTCTCTACGGGTTGACGCCATCCGAACCAAGGAGCAACGGATCATGGCCATCGACTTTCGTTGCACGAGTTGCGGCAAGCTGTTGCGAGTGGGCGACGACGCGGCCGGCCGAGAGGCCCAATGTCCGCAATGCGGCAACCGCACCATCGTCCCGGCCGCGGGTGGCACTGGCTCCGCCAGTGCTTCCGTATTTTCACCCGTAGCGGGAGGCAGTGCCACGGGGCCCGAAGCACTGGCAAAGCCAGTGCCACCCACCGGGGCGGATGCCCTCAATCCCTTCCAATCGCCAACGCAAGCCGGTGGCCCGCTGCCCTTGGACATGCAAATGGGGGGGGACTGGTACCAATACGCCCTCAATCGCGTCGCCGGCCCCGCCATCGCCCTGATCGTCACCGGCGCCCTGGGGGGCCTGATGAATTTCGTGGGGATCATCCTCAACGTTTTCAATGTGGTCGTGGGCCAAGGTTTCAGGGGCGGCAATGTTCACGGCGACCCCGCGCTGGCGATGTTCTCGGGGGTTGGCGGAATTGTCGGCGGAATCGTGGGGCTCATCATGGCACTGCTGGTGATCGCGGGGGCCATCAAAATGAAAAACCTCAGCAGCTACGGTCTTGCGATGACCGCGGCAATCGTGGCGGTAATTCCCTGCGTATCGCCCTGTTGCTTACTCGGGCTGCCCTTTGGGATCTGGGCCCTGGTGGTGCTCAACGAGGAGAACGTGAAAGCGGCCTTTTACCAGCCGCTGCTTCCGCCCGGATAAACCCGGCTCGCCCGCTGGCGTGCGAAACCGCAAGCGTACAACAACCGTCCGTCGCTCTCCAATCCCTAACCCCTAATCCCTAATCCCTAATCCCTAACCCCTAATCCCTCCCTCATCCCCCATGCTCTGGACCCATTCATTCATTCCCACCATGAAGGAAACGCCCGAAGGGGCGGAGATCCCCAGCCACGTTCTCATGCTCCGCGCCGCCCTGGTGTCGCAAGTGATGGCCGGGGCCTACACCTATCTGCCCCTGGGCTTGCGGTCGTTGCGCAAGGCAGAGCAGATCGTCCGCCAGGAGATGGATCGCGCCGGGGCCGTCGAGTTGCTCATGCCGGCCTTGACGCCCATTTCTCTGTGGGAGCAGACCGGGCGGGTGCAGGCGTTCGGCGACGTGCTCATCCAGTTTGCCGTGCGGCGTCAGAACCGCAAGGTGCAAATGGCGCTGGGGCCGACGCACGAGGAGGTCGTCACCGAGCTGGTTTCCCGCCACCTGTCGAGCTATCGGCAGATGCCCTTGACGCTCTACCAGGTGCAGACCAAGTTTCGCAACGAGGAGCGGCCGCGCTTTGGCGTGCTGCGCACCAGCGAATTCCTCATGAAGGACGCCTACAGCTTCGACGTGTCGATCGAGGCCCTCAACCACAGCTACGAGAAGATGTACGCGGCCTACTGCCGCATTTTCGACCGCTGCGGGCTGAGCTACCTGCCGGTGGAGGCCGAAAGCGGTCCCATCGGCGGCGACGCCAGCCATGAATTCATGGTCCCCGCCGAGAACGGCGAGGACGTCGTGCTCCATTGCCGGAGCTGCGGCTATGCGGCCAACCAGGAACGGGCGGAGATCGGCAGCCGCAACCTGGTCCCGCCCGACGCCCTGCGGCAGCCGCTGGCCCAGGTGCCCACGCCGGGCGCCGCCACCATCGAGCAGGTGAGCAAGCTGTTGGGCTGCCGGCCGCAGGACATGATCAAGACGCTCATCTACCTCGCCGACGGCAAGCCGGTCGCCGTGCTGCTGCGCGGCGACCACGACGCCAACGAGGGGAAGATCCGCCGCGCCTGCGGCGCCGCCAAGGTCGAGTTGGCCGATCCGGCCACCATCCAGCGCGTGACCGGCGCCCCGGTGGGCTTTGCCGGCCCGGTGGGCATGAAGGAAAAAATCCCCCTGCTGGCCGACCGCAACGTGCAGCCGCTGGTCAACGCCGTCACCGGGGCCAACGTCGCCGAGACGCACCTGACGGGCGTGAATCTCGGGCGCGATTTCCAGCCCGACCGTTTCGCCGACCTCCGCAACGCCGTCGGCGGCGATCCCTGCCCGCGCTGCAGCAGCACGCTGGCGCTGCGCCATGCCATCGAAGTCGGCCACGTCTTCAAGCTGGGCACGAAGTATTCCGAAGCCCTCTCCGCCCGCTTCCTGGACCACAACGAGCAACTGGGCCCGATCATCATGGGCTGCTACGGCATCGGCATCAACCGTATCATCGCCGGCCTCGTCGAGACCTCGCACAACGCCAACGGCATCATCTGGCCGCTGGCGCTGGCGCCCTACGAAGTGCTCCTAGTCCCGGTCAAAGTCACCGACCCGGCCACCAAGCAGGCCGCCGACGCGCTCTATGCCGCGCTGGGGGCCGCCGGCGTCGAGGTGCTGCTGGACGACCGCGACGTGCGTGCCGGGGTGAAGTTCAAGGACGCCGACCTGGTGGGCATTCCGCTCCGCGTGGTCATCGGCGAGCGCGGCCTGAAGGACGGCAAGCTGGAAATCAAGTGGCGCTGGGACAAGCAAGCCGAGTTGATCGACCTGGCCACGGCGGCCGAGACGCTCACCCGGCTGATCGTGGAAGAACGCGCCGGTGGCCAGCGATTCCGCAACCGGCCGGCGGCCCTATCCGGAGGCTGACGCCTCCGGCTCGGGGCTGGCGGCGTCTTCCTCTTTCTTCTGCGCCCCTTCGATCTTGGCGTCGATCTCATCGCGGCGGTCGCTCTGCTCGCGGCGGCGGAGATAGAGCTTGATGGGCACTTCGGCATAGCCCAACTGCTCGCGCATGGTACTGAGCAAGTAACGCTGGTACTGCTGCGAGATCGCCCGGGGGTCGCTGCAAAAGAGCACGATCGTGGGCGGCTGCTCGGCCACTTGGGTGGCATAGTAGATGCGGCTGCGGCGGTTCTGATAGGTCGGCGGCGAGTTCTTTTCGATGGCCGCCCGCACCAGCTTGTTCAACTGCGCCGTGGCGATGCGGGTGCGCGCCTGCTTGAAGAGCATCTGGGCATGGTTGAGCATCGCCTTCACGTTCTTGCCCGACTGGCCCGTGATGAACGCGATCGGCGCGTAGATCATGGTGCGGAAAACGTCGCGGAGGTAGGTGACCCACTTGTCGGTGGGCATGCTGTCGGCCACCAGGTCCCACTTGTTGACGACGAAGATGCAGGGCTTGTACTGCTGGGCGATGTAGTCGCACAGTTGCCGGTCGACCTTGCTGATCCGCTGCGTGGCGTCGAAGAACAGCAACACCACGTCGGCGCGGCGGATGCTCCGCTGCGCGCGGTGCGTGCTGTAAAAATCCACGTTGGTCGACACGCTCTTGCTGCGGCGGAAGCCGGGCGTGTCGATGGCCATGAAGACCTTGCCGTCCATCTCGAAGCGGACGTTAACGCTGTCCCGCGTCGTGCCCGGCACCTCGCTGGTGATCATGCGATCGGCGTGCGCCAGGGTGTTGACCAGCGTGCTCTTGCCCACGTTGCGGCGGCCCACGATGGCCACCTTCATCACCGCGTCCTCGGGCGGCTCTTCGCCGGAGGGGGCCGGCGGCAGCCTCTCGGCGATGAGGCACTCCAATTCCGCCTTGCCGCGGTTCTGCTGCGTGCTGACGCGGACCAGCTTCCGCCCCAGCTTGTAGAACTCGTCGGCCTGCGAGTCCAGCGACGGCGCGTCGGCCTTGTTGGCCACGCAGATCACCGGCACCTCGAGGTAGCGAAGCCGCTTGGCCACCTCCTGGTCCAGCGGCGTCAGCCCGGCCCGCGTGTCGACCACCAGCAGAACCAGGTCGGCGGAATCAATGGCCGTCTGGATCTGGCTCTCGATCTCCTCGCTGAGGTTGTCGGCGTCCACGATGCCCATCCCGCCGGTGTCGACCAACTCGACAAAGCGGCTCTCCAGGGGGAGGTCGGGGGTCAGCGGCAGCAGATAGCTCACGCGGTCGCGCGTCACGCCCGCCGTCGGATCGACAATGGCGATCCGCTTTCCGACGAGCCAGTTGAAGAGGCTCGACTTGCCCACGTTCGGGCGGCCGACAATGACGACTTGGGCAACACCCATGAGAAACTGCTCACGACTGGCGGAGGAAACTGGGGACGATTCCCCTTGATCCTCTATGATAGTTGGAAACCGCGACCAATACCTCCCCCCCACCTCTTGGGGAAATATGAGGAAATAATACGTCCATGTGAGTAAGAGTGTTCGTGCTCGGGACCAAAATTTATTCCAATACCACTATATTATGGCAATAAGCCACCACATAGCTGGGGCCAACAAGCGGTTCGTGGCCCCAATGATGAGGTTGCCCGCCCGTCAAATCCATTGCAGCGGGTCGCGCTCCTGGCGGCTCGACCAGATTTCCACCTCGGGAAATTGCCTGGCGAGCACCTCGGCAAGCTGCGCGATGGCAAATCGCTCGCTGGCAAAATGGCCGGGTAAGAGCAGGCCGATGCCCGCCGCCTCGGCCTCCAAGCAGGTGTGAAACCGGGTCTCGCCCAACACCATGCAGTCGCAAGCGGCGGCCACCGCGGCGGAAAGCAGTTCGCCGGCCGCGCCGCAGGCGACGGCCACGGTGCGGACCGGCTGCCGGGGGTCGCCCACCATTTGCAGCCGCCCGATCGCCAAGAACTCCTTCAGGCGGCCGGCCAGTTCCAGCAGCGCGAGCGGGTCTTCCAGCCAGCCGCAGCGGCCGGCGCCTTGGCCCTTGGCGTCCAACGTCAAGGGCACGGCGCCCCGCAGGCCCAGGCCGGCGGCCAACCGCCCATTGATGCCCGCCGGGGCGGAGTCGAAGGCAGTATGCGGGCTGTAGACGGCTATCCCGGCCGCGATCAATTCCAACAACAGCCGGCCGGCGGTGGTCTCGGTCGTCAAGCGCCTCAAGGCGGCGAACGGCAGCGGGTGATGGGTGACGATGAGGTCGGCCCGGCCCCGGACGGCCTCGGCGGCGCTGGCCGGGGTGATGCTCAGGCAGGTCATGGCGCGGGCGACCGCCGCGCGGCTGTCGCCCACCAACAGGCCGACGTTGTCCCACTCGGCGGCCAAGCCGCTGGGGGCGAATTGTTCCAGGAAAGCGGCAATCGTTTGGACGGTCGGCATGACGGCTAATTCCTGCGGCCGCGACGGCGATTCTTGGATTTCTGGGGCGGCGCATCGCTGGCCGGCGGGGTCGGCGCGGGCGGCAGGGGCACGGCGGTCTCCACGCCGCCGAGCCAGAGGCTGGCGCCGAGCCAGCCCAACGTCGCCAGCCAGCCCGCCGCCGCCAACCGCAATCCCCAAGCGAAGCTGGCCGACTCGTAGCGGAATTCCAGCGTCGCCTTGCCGACCGGCACCAGCACGCCGCGGACGGCATGATTGGTCCGCAGGATCGGCGCCGGCTTGCCGTTCAGATAGGCATTCCAGCCCTTGTCCCAAAGATCGGCCAGCACGACCAGGCCGCGCGTTTTCATGTCCAGGGAAACGGTGATGCGGGTGGGGATTTCCTCTACGATTTTCGCCGTCCCCTCGCAGAGCGCCGGCAAGTCGACCGGCTGCTCGACATAGGCGACGTGGGCCGGATTGAAGCCCGGGTTGGCCATCCGGTCCAACCGATCCTTATCGTCGGCGATTGTTTCGACCTCCCAGGGCACGTAGACGCGGGGCAGGGCGTTACGATTGGTCAGGACAAAATAATCCGGCCCGGAAAAGTCGGGCTGGACGCTCTGCGGCGGCGTCCCGCGAAAGATGACGTAGCGCACCGCCAGCATATCGAGGATGGGGTGCAAACGGAAGTTGGGCGGCTCGCCGGTGATGTTGGGCGTCAGCCATTGCGTCAAGGCGTACGGGATTCGCGGCTCCCGCAACCACCGCGGATCGGCCGCAATCATCACGAGGTCGACCAGGCGGGCCGGATCGACGGCGTCGTAGCCGCGGATGTCGTTCAGCCCCTGGGACGCGGCGAGGATGGCCGGCAGGCACTGGAAGCCGATCACGCGGCCGGGGGTCGAATGGGCCACGCGCTGCAGCGCCGGGATGGGCGGATAGTAGAGTTTCGGGTCGCACTGGGCATTGACTCCGTAGGCATACCAAAGCAGTTCCACGAGCCAAAGCGTGCCGGCCAGCGGCGCCAGCCATGCCCGCAACGGACGCCCGGACCAGAGCGCCAGCCACCCGCCGGCCACCAGCCCGCACAACAGCGTGCCAACCAGGTACATGCGGATGAACCACCACTGGAGTTGATCGACCTGGGACAAATTGGTGATCCACGTCACCTGCCGCCCGGCGGAGATGGCGGCCGGCAACTGCGAGGCCAACGGTTCCGGCAGTTGAGCGGCGCGAAATAAGCACCAGCAGCCCAGGGCGATCGAGATTCCGAAGGGAAGCCAAAACCACCATCGCCACGGGAACCGGCCGGCTCGCAGCGTCTCCAGGCCGATGGCAGCCAAGGCCACCACGGCCAGGGCCGTAACGAAGACCAGGCGATTGTGCGACATCATGTTCAGCCCCGGCAGCCGCAGGAGGTCGACGAGGCCGGGGATGTCCACGGCCCAGGCCATCCCCAGCACGCCCAGGGCGGCCAGCAGCCAGACCATCGGCCGCTGCGGACCGCTCTGCCAGGCCAGCGGCGCCAGCAGCAACGCAGCCAGCAGGCCGGCAAAGGCGCCGACGCGCTCTCCGGGCGGTTGCCGCGGGCGAGGAAGAGCGAACCTGCCTGCGTGCGACCGTAAAAATCGGGGAGCACGGCCAGCGGCAGGGCCGAGAGTCCCACCGGCGGCCGCTCCTCCTCGCCGGCCAGACGCCGCATCATCCGCGATCCGGTGTGCGAGTATTCCACGGCGGGGAGCAACTGCGGCATTGCCAGGCACAGCCCCAGCAGCCAGGCGACGCCCAGGGCGACGGCCGAGCAAACGGCCGGCCGGGTGAACCAGCGTTTCCAATAAATCGTCAGCAGGCGGACCGCCCCGTAGATTCCGGAAATCAGCAACCCTTGGGCGGCGATGTCGGGCTGCCCGCTGAGGATGGCCAGTGCGGTCAGCAGCGCCACGCCGGGTGCGGCCCAGCTCAGCGGCCGCCGCGCCGCGCCCTCGACGGCCAACAACAGCCAAGGGAGCCAGGCGACCACGGGCGTGGGGGCATAGCCTTGCCAAACGATGAAAAACCCAGTGAGCGGATAGCACCAGCCGGCGAACAGGGCGGGCCAGGCGCAAGTCCCAGCCCGCGGCGACACCAGGCGTACATGCCGCCGCCGGCGATCAGGGCCAGGATCATTTGCTCCCAGGCGAGCGTGACCGGCGAGGGGAAGAGCACGTCGAACAGGCGATAGGGCGAAAACTTGCTCCCGGTCGCCGGCGAGCCGGCGTATTGAAACGGCGTCCACAAGGGCAGCCGGCCGGCGCGCAGTTCGCGCGCGAAGAACTGGCGGTAGACCTCGCCGGAAAGGACGAGATCGGAGAGGATCGTGTCGTGCGGCGTGATCGCCGCCGTTTCCGCGGTGCGCGGCAAGAGGTGGCCGGGTTGGGCCAACAGGTCCAGCGGGAGCAGAATCTTCCGTCCCGCCAGGGAAGGACCGAAGAGAATCGCCTGTCCCAGGATGATTCCCGCAGCCAGCGCTGCCCAGCGGCCGAGTCTGCTCATCCCTGACCGACTCCGGGGGGAAGCTGGCTGGCTGCGGCCTGGCCGGCGGCGGCGGGCCGCGGGCCGAAGCCGTAGCTCTCGGACACGATGTACAGCGGCCGCTGCTTGGATTGTTCGAAGAGGCGGCCCACGTACTGTCCCAGGATGCCGATGGTCATCAGTTGCACGCCGCCGAGGAACAAGACGATGACCATCAAGGTCGTCCAGCCCGGGACGCTGGCCGAGGGGTCGAAAAGTTTGCCGATGAACGTCCTGGCGGCCAGGATGAGGGCCAGCAGCGTCACGACGATGCCGAGGTAGCTGGCCACGTAGAGCGGTTTGGCCGAGAAGCTGAGGATGGCGTTGACGGCCAGCCGGACCATCTTGGGGACGGTGTACTTGGTCTGGCCGGCGTGCCGGGGGTCGCGCTGGTACTGGAGGCCGAACTGGGGGAAGCCCACCCAGGCCATCATGCCCCGCATGTAGCGATGCTCTTCCCGCATCTGCTTGATGACCGCGACCACCGCGCGGTCGAGGAGGCGGAAATCGCCGGCGTCCCGCGGCAGCCTGGTGTCGGAGAGCCGCTGCAAGAGGCGATAGAACAGGCTGGCGGTGGCCAATTTGAAACGGCTCTCGCCTGGCGCTCGCTCCGCACCCCGTAGACGACCTTGAACCCTTCCTCCCACTTGGCGATCATGCGGGGGACGACCTCGGGCGGGTCCTGGAGATCGGAGTCGATGATGACCACGGCGTCGCCGGCCGCCAGGTCGATGCCCGCGGTGATGGCCATTTGGTGGCCAAAGTTCCGCGAGAAGCTGGCGACGCGGAGGTGCGGGTCGCGCTCGGCCAGGCCCTTGAGAATCTCCAGCGTGCGGTCGGTGCTGCCGTCGTTGACCAGCACGATTTCGTGGTCGTACTTGGGGGCCAGGCCGGCCAGCATGGCCTTGACGCGAGCGTAAAACTCCTCGATCAATTCTTCTTCGCAATAGACCGGCGCCACCAGCGAAACCAGCGGCGTGCGGGTCGGCGAACCGGCCCGGGCATGCGGTGCGATAGGTTCGGAGCTGCTCATGGTCGTCCCCGGCCCAGCAAACGGGACCGGCCTGTCACCTTCGTCCGTTAACGCAACACAAATTTATAGAGGAACAGCCGCATCAGGTTGGCCAGCCGGGCCATGGTCCCGCCCAGGAGGCAATCCAGGCGACTGACGTGGAACTTGGGTTCTTTGCGGAGCACCGCCATGAAGTTGCCAAAATCCCCCACTTGGCGCCGCCAGAACTGGGTGCTCCAGGAGACCGGCGAGACGCGGAACGCGCAGAGCGGCCGGGAAATCGCATATCCCTCGCCGAGCACCAGCAGCCGGCTCCAGAAGTCCAAATCGACCAGCCAGGAGGCCGTCGCCGAGAACTCGCCCACTTGCGGCAGAAGCTCCGCGCGGAACAGGACGCTGCCCGGCTCGCCGACGATGTTCGTGCCATGGCGGATCGATTTGCGGATGATGTCCACGCCCGGCCAACGGCCCTGCCGCCCCGAGAATCCCCAGGTGAAGCGTCGCTTGCCGCGGCCGTCGACGATGTCGCGGCGGCAGAAGGCCATGGCGACGGCCTGGTTCCGCGGGTCTTCGAGGATCGCCGTTTGGACCGCGAGGCAGTCGGGGTAGAGGAAGTCGTCGGCGCAGAGGAACTTCACGTACTTGCCCCGCACCAGGGACATCAGCCGGTTCCAATTGCCGACCAGGCCCAGGTTCGATTCATGGCGGACGGCTCGGACGCGGGGATCCTGGCACTGGGCAATGATCGCGGCCGTGCCGTCCGTGGAACAGTTGTCGCCGATGATGAGCTCGAAGTTGCCGTAGGTCTGGGTGAGGACCGAGTCGATGGCCTGGGCGAGATATTGCTCGCAGTTGTACACGGGAATGCACACCGAAACCAGCGGCTCCGCGCCGGCGCTCGGCGGCGGCGAAACGGCACTCTCCTGGCTGGCGTGATCCGCGCTCATCCCCATACCCGAATTAGGCGAAAGTATTAACTCTTCGCAAGTATACGCCAGCCGGACGGCGGTCGCAACCAGTTAACCGTTCACGCCCCAGCCGGGGACTGGTCCATTTTCGGCCAGGCGACGCAAGGGGGACAGTCCCATTTTCGCGGCGAATGCACCCGTTTGCAAGGCAACGCGGCTCGCGCCGCGAAAATCGGGACAGTCCCCTGTGAACAGCCGCTTTTTCCCGGGCGCACGGGCAGGCCACGCCCCCGACCCGTTCTCAAAAGACCACGGTGAAGACGGCCATGTTCAGGTAAAAATAATCCCCCGCGACGCGCAGATTGATGGGCAGGTAGAACACCTTTTCCAGCGCCAGGGAATGTCGCCGACACACGTCGCCCATCACCGCGGCGGTAATGAACGTCTTATGGGTCGGATCCCTCGGGAAACCCTTCTTCCCCGGCACGACGACCAGCATCTTGCCCCCGGGGGCGACAATGCGTTTCAGGTTCTGAAAAAACCGGTCGATTTCTTCCAGGCTGAGATGCTCGACAACGTTGTCGCAAACCAAGTTGGCCAGTTGCTTTCCCTCGCCCGGGGCGTAGGTCAGGATGTCCGCCAGGATCACCTCCAGGCCGAGGCTGCGGCATTACGCGACGAGATGTTCGTTGGAATCGACGCCGAGGGCGGGGATGCCACGGCTCTGGCAGTAATTCAGGAACTCGCCGCTGCCGCACCCCAGGTCGACGATTTCGCGGCCGCGCAAATCCCCCAAGGCCCGCAGGTACTTCGGATAGAGGCAAAACCGCAGGTAGAGCCCTCGACCGCGGTGGTACTTTTTGAGCAGGTGCTGCTGGTACTGTTCGCTATCGGTCCGCATGGTCGCTCCTTTGGCCGGCGGCAAACCGGCCCCTGTGCCCCTGTATCGCGCCGGGTTTTTCGTCCTCAGGCGATCGTGGATTGATCGTAGTAGGTGATGCGGCTGCCTCCGGAGTCGAACCGGAAGGGGACCCGATACAACTCGTGGAGCGCACGGCGCACGGACTGCTGGTTCTGCGGTTCCACGAAGAGCAAGAGGAAGCCGCCGCCGCCGGCCCCCAGCAGCTTGCCGCCCAGGGCGCCGGCTGCGCGGGCCTTCTCGTACCAGCCGTCGATCTGCGCACAACTGATCTCCGCGGTAAGGCTCTTCTTCAGCAGCCAGCCGTCGTGGAGGATCTTGCCGAACTCGTGCAGGTTGCGGCCGCTGGAGAGGATCTCCCGCAGGGCGCCACCTGCTCTTTCATGCGGCGCAGCACTTCCAGTTTCGAAGCGGTGTTCTTCACCTGGGACTCGAGCACGTCGGAGGCGTCGCGCTTCAGCCCGGTATAAAAAAGCATGAGGTGCTCTTCCAGGGCGTTGCGGACCTCGGGCCGATAGAACACCGGCTCGACGTTCACGTCCTCGTTGGCGTGGAAGGTGAAGACGTTGAGGTTTCCATAGGCCGAGGCGAAATGGTCCTGTTTGCCCATCATTCGGCCCAGCAGATCGACCTCGATGTGGGCCGCCGTCTTGGCCAGCACGTACTTGGTGACGTGTTGCCCCCGCAACGCACAGAGGGCATGGACCAATCCGACGGCGAAGGCGCTGGAAGAGCCCAACCCCGTGTAGGCCGGAATGTCGGAGAAGGTGGTGATCTCGACCGGGTAGTCCACCTCGTACAGCCGCAGGGCTTCGCGCACGATGGGATGCTTGATCTCGTCGATCGTCTTGCAAAATTCCACGGTGCTGTAGTTGAGCCGATACTTGTTTTCGACCAGGCCGATCTGGCGGCGGACGATCACGTAGAGATACTTGTCGATCGAGGTGCTCAGCACCTGGCCGGGCTCGCCGGCGTAGAACGAGCGCAGGTCGGTGCCCCCGCCGGCGAAACTGATGCGGAACGGTGTGCGCGAAATGATCATCTGTCAGCCTCCAGGCGAACTGGTTTCTGTTGCGGAAGCACCTGTAGGGTGGGTCGAGCAGCGAGCCCCACCAAAATCCGCAAAAAACTGCTGGTGGGGCTCGCGACCATGCTGCGCACGGTGCCCCTCGACCCACCCTACAAATTGACGGCCTTCCTCAACAGGAACGAATTATGGTTTCCCAGTGACAAAACCGCTCGAGGATCCAGGGCACCGCCTGTCCCAAGTCGGACACCTCCAGGTGCGGGCGCATCGGCTCCTTGCCGCCCGGCCAGCGCTGGCCGACCAGGATGCAGGGGCAGGTGGCCTGCCAGGCGGCCTCCACGTCGCGGGGATCGTCGCCCACGTACGCCGAACGCGCCAGGCAGAAGCCGTGCTTCCGACTGGCCTCGAAGAACAGCCCGGGCCGGGGCTTGCGGCAGGAACACTGGTCTTCCCAATGATGCGGGCAGACCAGGATGTCGCGAATCCTGACGCCACGGCTGCGGAACTGCTCGGTCATCCAGGCGTGCAGGTCGGCCACGGCCTCTGCCGGGACGATGCCCCGGCCGATGCCCGCCTGGTTGCTGAGGATGATGAAATCGAAGCCTTGGCCCGCCAGTTGCTCCATGGCCGCGAGAGTTTCGGGGATCCACGCCAGGTCCTCTTTTTTCCACACGTACTCGCCGCGGGGGGCTTTGCGATTGATCACCCCGTCGCGATCCAGCAGCAGGAGCCGCCGCGGCCGCAGGTATCGCTCGGCTTCCCGCAGCCGATCCAAGTCCGAGATGCTGTAATAGGCGCAGCCGGGGTCGAACCCGCCCAAGCGGCCGGCGCGGGCCAACTCCTGCAAGACCAGGTTGAAGCTGCCGCGGCCCGGATTCATGCCCAGCACAGCGTCCCGCTCCACGATCATGTAGCCGATCTCGACGTGCGTCAACCCCGGCTCGCTGCGGGTCGGGTCGTAAACGTCGATGGAACCGTCCGGCCGCAGGCGGATGTTTCCCTGTTCCTTGGCGGCCAGGGTCACGCTGACGGGCCAGTCGCCGCCGGCATGACGCTGCCACAGCGGCTGCAAGCGAAAGGGGGCCAAATTGTCGCAGTACAGCAGCAGGAACCGCTCGTCCAACAGCCCGCCGGCCTCCGCCAGCCGGCAGCCGGTTTCCCACTGCGGCGGCGTCGGCAGGCAGCGGATGGAGAGGCCGAACTTCTCGCCGTCGCTGTAGTATTGGGCAACCTGGTCGCCACGATAGCCGGTCAGCAGCAGCACGCGCTCGATGCCTTCGTCATGCAACGGTTCCAGCAGGTAATCGAGAAAGGGCCGCCCCAGGACCGGGGCCAGCGGCTTGGGAATTCCCGCGCTGAGCGGCATCAGGCGCGTCCCCCGGCCGCCGCAGAAAACCACGGCCTGTGTGGGCGCCGTCATGGTGCCGCCCTCCAAACGTCCACAGTCCGGCGAATGCCCTCTTCGAGGGAAAGCTGCGGCCGCCAGCCGGTCTGTTGGACCATCCGCGTCATGTCGGCCCAAAAGCCCGCACCGGCCGCCACCGAGGGCTCGAAGACCGGGGGACGACCCAAGCAGCGGGCCAGCAGGTTCACGACGTCGCGGATGCGGGTCGGCTGGCCGGAGCCCAGATTATAGATCCCCGCGGCCGCCGGGGACGTGGCCAAAACCGCCAGGCCGGCGGCCACGTCCTCGACGTGGATGAAATCGTTGAGCAAATCGGGCGTCTTGACTTCCGGCTTCCGCCCCTCCTGCAAGGAGCGATAACAGGACGGGATGAGCGACGCCGGGCGCTGCCCGGGGCCGTAAACATAGAAGGGCCGGGCCCAGATCAGGGTCGTTGCCGAGCCGGCAAAAAGGCTCGTGGCCACCAGCCGCTGCGCCGCCTTGAAGGCCGCGAACAGGCCCTGCGTCTGCGGATGCCGATCTTCCGCCAGGCAGCCGCTGAGGTCGCCGTACTCGAAGCAAGTGCCGGTGACGACCAGCCGCGGACAACCGATCTCCCGCAAGAACTGGAACAATCCCAGCCCCGCCTGGAAATTCTTCAGGCTGGTGGGCAGGGAATAGTCGGGCAATCCCGCCCAGGCCAGGTGCAGGCAGGCGGCGGGCTCGAAGTCGCGGACGGCGCTCTTCCAGGCGCTCGATTTCGAAGAGATCGCCGCTGATATAGTGGCACGAAGGCTCCGCGGCCGGCGGCGCGGGTCCACCACCAGCAGTTCGTGACCTGCCAAGGCCCGGCGCAGAGGCGTGCCGATGAATCCCGTTCCCCCGGTCACGAACAGACGCATCGGCTACTTCCTTGGGACGCAGAAATCGGGATGGGACGCATCTTTCTGGGAGATGTGCCGCGGCGGCTGCGGCCAAACGAACCCGAAGGCCGGATCGTTGTAACGGATGCCCCTCTCGGCGGCCGGCGTGTAAGGGTGCGAACAATAATATTGCACCAGGACGTTGTCCTCCAAGGTCAGGAAGGCGTTGGCGCAGCCGGGCGGAACGTGCAGGCTCAGGCGACTGGAGTCGTCCAGGGTGAACGCCCGCCACTGGAGGAACGTAGGCGATTCGGGGCGAAGGTCCACGAGGATGTCGTGGATCTTGCCGCGCAGGCAGGAGAGGGTCTTGCCTTCGCCGTGCGGCGGAAGCTGATAGTGAAAACCTCGCAAGGTGAGGGCGTGGAGGTTTTCTGATACGTTGGCTTGCGCGACCTGGGAAGCCAGCCCGTGCTGCTGGAACTCGGCGGCGCAGAAGTGCCGGCGGAACACGCCGCGATCGTCGGCAAACGGCGTCGGTTCGATCAGGAAGGCCCCGGCGATGGCTTGCTCGTGGAAAATCATCTGGCAACCCGTTTGAGGTGAGAATCTACGACCCCCGCGTCGATCAAGTGACGAAGCTGGCCGAGCCGGTTGCAAGTCCGGCCGCGAAACTGCTCTTCCGTGAAACCTACCTGCCGGAAAAACTCCACCAGCTCGCGGCCGCCGCGGTCGAGGTCCCACTCGGGACGGAAGTAGTCCTTCAACTCGCCGAGGATGCGGCGAAAACTGACGCGGTAGGTCCGCGAGTCCTTGCCGTGCTCGCCGGTGAAGGTCAGCCTGCTGCCGGGCACTGCCCGCTGGGCCGCCTCGGCCAGTTGGCGGACCGTGTAATTGCCGTTGGGAATGCCCACGTTGTACGAATGCCCGTTGATCAGCTCGGCGGGCGCCTCCAGGCCGGCCAGGAAGGCCGCGCACACGTCGCGGACGTGGATGACCGGCCGCCAGGGCGTGCCGTCGCTCTTGATCTCGATCCGTCCCGTGGTGTAGGCGCAGGCCACCAGGTTGTTGAACACGATGTCGCAGCGCAGCCGGGGACTGGCCCCGAACACCGTCGAGGGGCGGAAACAGACCACCAGGAAATCGTCGCCCGCCAGCTCTTTCAGCGCACACTCGGCTTCCCACTTCGTGCGGGCGTAGGCCGTCAAGGGGTTCTTCTCGCTCCGCTCCTCGTCCAGTTCGGCATCGGTGGCGGATACCCCGTACATGCTCTGGCTGGACGAATAAATGAAGCGGCGCACGCCCGCTTGCCTGGCCAGTTGGGCCAGCCGCACGGTCGCATCGCGATTGATGGCCTCCGTCAGCGAAGGGTCCAGTTCGCCCAAGGGGTCGTTGGAAAGGGCAGCCAGGTGGATGACTGCCTCCACGCCCTCGAGAACCTCGGCGCCGACTTCGCGGACGTCGCCGGTGATTCGCCGGTAGGAAGCCTCTTCCGGGAGCAGCAGGCACTCGGAAAAATAACCGGCGTCCAGTCCGACAACCGAATAACCGCGTTGCTGAAGATAAGGGACCAGCACCGAACCGACGTATCCCCGGTCGCCAGTAACCAAAACGTTGCCGCCCATGGCCGAAGCACCCTACCGTGGTTTTCTGCAACGGAAGCGAAGCAGACTAACTCCCGGCCAGTATACGCCAGCCGGACGGTGGTCGCAACCATGGCCGGTGAGCCGGGACGCCCAGCGGCTTGCAACGGCACAGACGCCCACCGCCCCGGAATCTCGCGGCCGCGGGTCCGGTTGCGCCAAATCTGCCGAGGTAGCCGTTCACGGGGATTATCCCTTCTATGGCGCCAAACACAAAGCTCGCGCGGAGACGCAGAGACGCTGGGAGGAAGGAACAGGAAGGCACGAGAATGCCGTGCGGACGATGGTCGCGGAATCAGTCCGTTTGAACGGCTGATAACACGGCCATTGGTTGAATGTCCGCGAGGCCCCAGTGACAGAGTTGGCATTGCGCGGTCAGCAACCTCGACGGAGCCCAACTCTGCAACATCTTCCTCAGCGTCTCTGCGTCCCTGCGCGAGCTTTGCTTGCGGCGCGATGCAGCGGGGCCGGGCGAACGTCACTGCCGAGAAGGAATCGAAAAGGCGGCGGCGCGGAGCAGTCGCCAAACTTTGCCCAACTATTCTCCTTGTCCGCCGCTCTGGCCCACGGCCGAGCAGCCGGCCGTGGAAAACTTGCCCTTGGCCGGCCGTGGTGTATGGTTTCACGCTGGAACCATGCAGCGCGCAGACGAGGGATTCAAGACGTGCCACGAATCGCCGTGACTTTGCTGTGGCTGGGTGTGATTGTCGCCGCGGTCGGGCTGAACATGGCCCGCTATCCGGGCGTGTCGCAGATGGTGCGCGACTCATGCCAGCCGCAGCCGCTGGCGCAGGCTGTGACGCCGGCCTCATCGGCATCGCCCGCGCCGCCGGCGCCAATTTCAGCCAAGGCCGAAAACCAACCGGCGGCAACGGCGGAGCGACCGGCATTGGCCGCCCAGCCCGTCGAGGCCAAAGATCCGCCCACCCGCTCGCCGGCCTCGACCGTTCCTGTTGTGCCGGTTGCCCAGGCCGTCTCGCCGGCGGAACCGCCCGCGGCGGCCGATCCGCTCGATCTGGGCAACGGGGTGCGACGGCTGCCGCCGGTCGACTAAGGATCAGGGAATCGGTAAGTGTCGCCTTTCGCTCCGCGAAAGTTGCGACTTTCGCGGAGCGAAAGGCAACAAAGAAAAGCCCCCCGTTTGCAACGGGGGGGCGACCTCCAGCGGCAAGAACTCCGTGGAAGAGGCGCTAACCCGCCACCGCGCGGAAGCTCAGCAGCGCGTTCTGCGCCTTCAAACAGACCTGCCGGAAGACCTCGGGGCGGGAAACTCCCGACAGGCGGAAGACCTCGCGCCCTGGCGCCGGAAGACCAAATCGCCGGCGTGCAGCCAATCCTGGCCGGGCCGCAGCAGCACGTCGATCGCGTCGAACTCATCCAGCGCGATCGCCGGGCCCTCGATGGCCTTGAGGCCCTTCTGGATAATGATCCGCCGGTTGCTCAAGCGGTAGCGGCGGCACACCACCGGCAGCAACTGCCAGATGAAGACCGTCAGGCTCAGCGGGATGGTGGCCAGGGCTAGCAGTTTGCCCAGGGTGAAGAAGCCCAGCCCCAGTTTGACCTCGCAAAGGCGGCCGACCCAGCGGCCCGGCGCCGTGGCGCCGATGGTCGGCCAGACGGTCATGATCGTGGTTTCGGGGGTTTCCATGGAACGGTCACGCTTTCTTCGTTAATCCTTGCGTGCTTCTCGGACCTCATTGTAGCGAGCGAAAAAAAGGGCGTCAAACCGTGGGCGACCGGCCAGCAACTTCGCCGGCACGGCGCCCAACAGCTCCATCACGCCGTCGGCCATGTCGCCAACCGTGCGAATCCCGTCTCCCAGGTCATCGGGGACGGAGATATCGAAGTGCTCTTCGATCTCCATCGTAATCTCGATGATGTCCAGGCTGTCGCAGCCGAGGTCGGTTAACAGGTTGCCGGTCTCCCGGATGTCTTCCCGGGCCATGCCCGCGAACTCGGACACGATCTGCTTCACCTCGCGGAGCACGTCGTCGCGCGATCGAAGACCTGTTTCGGGCTCGTTTCTCTTGTTCATTTTCGACCTCCTTCGCGGATGGTTACTGAAGTGAAAGGCTGGCAGCGTCCTGCTCGACGGCCCCCATGGCAACGACGAGCTTACGGACCGTGGCAAAGTCGGGCGTGGTCCGGCCACGCTCGATGCGGTTGAGCGTCTCGGCACGAATTCCCGCGCGACGAGCCAATTCAGCCTGGGACAGGCCCGCGCCAGCCGGCGACGGACGAGCTTTTCGGCCAGCGAGGCGCGGTCCAGATCAAGGGCCGCCCCGCCGCGCTCTTCATGGTCTGGCGGAGACTTCGGGTCGATCCCTGCTTTGCGGCACAGGCGGTTGAAAACCGACTCCCGCAAGATCACGTAGCCCGTGCCATCGAGTTCGACGGTCCGAAAGGGCAGCGGTCGGTGCTTCGCGTCGGTCATTGGTTCGGCCTCCCTGGGTTTGCAACGGTGTCGCTGATCATCTTATCGGTACTTGATCTGAAAGTCAATAGTAATGTTTTCTAGATCAATACCGCGGTGGCGACCGGGGAATGGTAAACTGGCGGAAATGGCAAGACGGTGGGCCACTGCGTGAAATATCGTGGCGGGATGCGCTTCAGCCCGTTTCGCCCCGGGCATGGTCGTCAATGCAGATCACAAAATCGATCATCGCGGGGCCCAAACACTACCGCGCAATGGTTTCCGTCTCGGGCGGCGGGACGGCGTTGCTCGTAACCCAATCGTGGAGAAGGTCCGGGCAAAAATCGGCGCCGTTGGGCCAGACGATCGTACCTAGCTCGTGATCGACCAGGATCCGCCGAAAGAATTCAGGGGCTTCGAGCGCCTCAAACACGCCGCCACGGCCGACGATGCGGCTGGCAAGGTCTACGACGCCCTGAACGCCGTCGGAAAATGTGAGACTCGACGTGGTAGCCGTCGAGAGCCCGCGCCTCGGTAATCGTTGCACATGGTTGCGTCATATCGCACCTTCTAATGAAGCGGCTCTATTCTTGGCGGCATTTGCCCGGCTGCACGTAGGTCCCAAGCCGCCAGCAATTCCGCCTGGTGGATGGGCGGCCCACTCCATGACCAGCGCCAAGGCCCGAGGCGGTAATCGCCCCTTGAGAATGCCGGGCGGATCGATGCGAAACTCCGCCTTTTCCGAGCCGTAAATCGCGTGGAAATGTGGCGGCGCATGATCGTCGTAGTACATGGCGACCACAATCCCGAAGAATCGACTGAGTTCCGGCATCGACACCTCTAACCATGGTGTTCTATTCTACCTATTATACCATTTCTTCATTGCGCTTGCCCTGCCAGCCCCTTCGGGCTCGCAATCCAGCCGGCGAACAGGATGCTGTAGCTCTTGTTGTGGACGATGGCAAACAGGAACGGATGATCGGCGTGGAACTCGACCGGCGGGGCGTTCGGCGGCTCGGCGGAGCAGCCTATCGAAAAATGAATGCCGGTCGTCGCCGCGGCTGCCTCCGTGCCTTCCTCGTGGACCTCGATCCAGGCGTCGTGGTAGACTTCGCTCAGGTAGATTCGGAAGGCTTCCGGTTTCTTGACGATCATCTTGTCGAAGTCCGCTTCTCCCTTGTCAAAGGCGCTCGACACGCCCATCTTCGCAAGCTGGTCCTTGACGCCGAGATGACTGGCGATCTCGAACTTCGGCAGCAGCACGTCCACGGTGCGGGCGGCCGAATTCCGCTTCAGATCGATCACCGTCCGGGCCGTGACCCGGCTCATCAAGTCCTTGATGCCCAGCGTCTTCCACGGAAGCAACACGTACATCGAGTACTGGCCGTCGATATAGGGGATCTCCAGGAACTGGAACTCCTCGCTGGCCGCATAGGGCAGCAGCGAATGCTGGTGCATCATCGGGGTATTTTCGGTCGTCGTGGAATCGACGTGGAACGGCCGGGCCTGGGTCGCGCCCTGCTCGAACCGGCTGCCCCAGTCCGCCTTGAAGTAGACGGCATTGACGCTCACCAACGCCGGTTCGTCGATCACGTCGATCACGCCAAACCGGCTCCGCGACTTGAAATCGTTCGGGCCGACCACGTTCTTGATTCTGTCATGCGTCTGTTGGGCAACCCATTGGTTGACTTCGCGGCTGGCCGCCGCCCCGTCAGCGAACTTGGTGGCACGAAGCGACGCGGAAAAGGCCTTTTGCACCGTCTCCACGTAGTCCTGGCGAAACTCCGCGTAGGTCGAATCCAGCCAAAGGGCGTTGGCCACGGTGACTGTGGTTCGCTTGTGTTTTGCCGCCGCCTCCAAGTCCCGGCGGAGGCTAGCCAGGTCCTTCATGAGCTTCTGATCGTCGTTGGGAAAGTGCAGCACGCGGGCCAACTCGCTTCGGGTCTCGCCGCCGCTGGCCACGTAACTCATGGCCAGTCCGTGGAAAATGCTCTGCGGAGACAGGATCGCATTCTTGCCGGCTTCGCCCCCCTGGGCGCAGCGTTTCAGCAGATCCAGGGTGAACGTGTTGATGCGGTCGCTGAGTTCCGGGATTTCGACGTTCCCGGGCCGGGGCGGCCCGGAGCCCATGAGAGTCAGCAGGGCCAGCACGCCGAGCAACGTCAATTTGAGCGACTTGCGGAGAAACAGCATCACGTCGCTCCGTTTCTGCTTTCGAGGATGAGGCGGCACAGGTCCTCGCTGGGGACTGCCGCGTGCAGTGAAAACGCCTTCCCGCACGCTTCCCCACAAGATATCATCGGCCGGAGGCATCAGGGTGTCAATCCCGGAGGAAGGCGACTGGAGGGTGCAAGATAGCCAAGCCAAGGTGGGCACTATGGTAAGATGGATGACTGAACGAGTCTGGGTCGGCTCCAGGCTCACTTCAGATGCATACCTATTGCTACGAATAGGAGGTAGAAGGATAATCCGACCAGGACGGTGACCAATGCAGGAATGACGGCGAGGGGCGCCGACATGGTGCGGCGAATGAGAGCCGCCGCGGCGACCAGGAACGCCGCGACGACAACCCCGACTAATGAGAAATGTCGGTCTGCACGTGGGAAATGTCGGTTGAGAACCTTTTCGCGTCCCGGAGCGTCTAGGGAGCGTCTAAGCTGAGCGGCGGCGGGACAGATGGCCGATTCCTCCGCCTGCCTTGTGAACCGGCCCAGCCGTAGCGGCGTCCAATTTCTCGGAAAGTGTCCCAGTGGGAGGAACAAGAATGTCAGCGTTCAGTGGCAGTGACGACGTAGCGGCAATCGCCGCCGCGGAAGGGCGGTGCGGCTGCTGGCGGCCGAGGCTTCTTGCACTGCTGGTGCCGTTGACCGTTTGGGCTGTTTCCTGGGGTGTTGCCAGGGGCCAAGCGGAGGCAACGCCGACCGCCGGTTCCCAGAGGGCAGCGGCGAAGGACGCCGGGACTGGTGCGACTGTCGCAGG
>CAVSFO010000005.1:415000-769193 GCA_963727245.1 uncultured Planctomycetia bacterium
TAGTCTTCCTTCCGCCCTCCTTGTGTGGCGTCGTGGTGCGGCCGGGTTATCCGGTGGCTGACGCCACCGGCTCGCCTTCCCTTTGCACTCGGCGCTTTGAGGTGCCGCAACGATATCCGGTGGCTGACGCCACCGGCTCGCCTTCCCTTTGCACTCGGCGCTTTGAGGTGCCGCAACGATATCCGGTGGCTGACGCCACCGGCTCGCCTTCCCTTTGCACTCGGCACCTTGAGGCGTCGCGACGTTATCCGGTGGCTGACGCCACCGGCTCGCCTTCCCTTTGCACTCGGCACTTTGAGGTGCCGCAACGATATCCGGTGGCTGACGCCACCGGCTCGCCTTCCCTTTGCACTCGGCGCTTTGAGGTGCCGCAACGATATCCGGTGGCTGACGCCACCGGCTCGGGGTCGTTGTTTTTCCTTCCGCCCTCCGCCCTCCGCCTTCCGAAGATAGGCAAACCGTGTTGGGTTTCACGTTTCTGCGGCGGCCGACTTACTTGAACCAAAAAATCACCCAACCAGCCTGCGCCGCAAAACGTGCATTGTTATCTGCTTGCAGGCGTGGGACTAACGCCGACGCGAGAACTGCGTAGGGCGGGAACTGCGCTGGAATTGAGCACGATTCTGGTGCGAATTCCTCGTCCCATTTTGCCGATAGCTTCTCTTGTCGGCATTTAACCCATTTTCTCTCACATGCGCATAGTCCCCAGTTACTTTGGGCAGCCGCGCACAACCGTAGGAGACAACGGCCGGAAATGTTGACCCATGTTCAACAGATCGACAGCATGAATGACTTACGAGAATACGTCCGCACGACCATTTGCGGGCAATATCAACTCCTGGACGGGGCCTTTCCAATGACCGAGCGGATCATCTTGCGGGGCGGCAAGCCCTGCGGCATCTATTTTCGCCTGCACGGCCCCCGGGCGACCCAGTTTTCGGCAATCTGGGAAACCGATCGCAATCAAATCCTGTTTTACGGTTCCGCAGGCGAGCGTTTTCAAAAGACCCAACTCGTGGAGGCGCCGGCCCTGGAATATGCGGCCTAAGCGGCCCGACTGGTGATCCTGGTATACATACTTATACTATACGAGCGACAGGGAGGTTGTGCGATGTTGGTCCTATCACGGCGGGAGAGGCAACGGATCAAGCTCGGCGATTCCATCGTGCTCACCGTGGTTCGGGTGAGCGGCGACCGGGTCCGTTTGGGCATCGAAGCCCCCGCGGACGTCCGCGTGTTGCGCAAGGAGTTGGAGCGGCAGCCAGCCCCGGACAAGTGAGCGGCGCGGGGGCTGGGATTATTCGTTATCCGTAGGCTCACGCCTACGGCTCGGGCCCCTCTTGCCGCGGTTGGCCGGGATGAATCAGACCGTGCCACGGCCGTGTCAGCCGTGCCGCGTTTGCAAGGGCTTGCCCCCGCTTCAGCACGGCTGACACAGCCGTGGCACGTGGCCGACGGAGTGCCCGCGAGGGCCTTTCCCCCCGTTGACAATCGCGGCAGGAAGGCTAAAATGCAGGGTTTCCCCGGCGTGGGGGTTCCAGGCCGGGGGGAGCCTTTTTTGCATTCCCTTGGCATCCACCCTCAAGGGCCGCTGGCCGGGAGGATCTCGCGTTGCAAGACGCCATGCAGAAAGCCGACGTCCTGATCGAGGCGCTCTCCTGGATCCGCCAGTTCCAAGGCAAAGTGACCGTCATCAAGCTGGGCGGGAGCGTCATGGAGAACGACCGGTCGCTGCTCCACCTCCTGCTGGACATCATCTTCATGGAGACGGTCGGCATGAAGCCCGTGCTTGTCCACGGGGGCGGCGCCGCCATCAGCCGCGCCATGGCCGAGGCCGGCCTGGAGCCGCGTTTCGTGCAAGGACGCCGCTACACCGATGACGCCACGCTGCAAATCGTCGAGCGCGTCCTGGCCGGCGAGATCAACGAGCGGCTCGCCGCCGAGATCGTGCAGAATGGCGGCCGAGCCCAGCCGCTGAACTTCCACACCACCAACGTCCTCCGCGGCGAGCGCATCGATCTGGAGGGAGAAAACGGCGAAATGATCGACCTGGGCCACGTCGGCCGGGTCACCGAAGTCGACCGCGCCACCATCGATAAGCTCTTCGCCCAGGGCATCGTGCCCGTCATCCCCTCGATGTGCATCACCAAGGACGGCCAAAAGCTCAACGTCAACGCCGACACCGCCGCCACGGCCGTCGCCGAGGCCCTGCACGCCGAGAAGCTCGTCTGCCTCAGCGACGTCAACGGCGTGCGCCGCGATCGCAACGACCCCGAGTCGCTCATCGACTCGCTCACGGCCGATCAGGCCCGCGAGATGATCGCCTCCGGCGCCATCGAAGCCGGCATGATCCCCAAGGTGCAGGCCTGCCTGGAGACGCTGGAACGGGGGGTCCGCAAGGTCCACATCATCGACGGCCGCCTCCGCCATTCCTTGCTGCTGGAAGTCTATACCAGCAAGGGCGTCGGCACGGAAATCCTCAAGAACGGAAAAGCATAGGGATTTAGGGATTTAGGGATTTAGGGATTTGGGGATTGGAAAGGGTGACGATGGACACGCAAGAATTCCGCAACCTCAAGACACGGCATGCCCGCCGAGTTCGGGCGCGCCGGCGCCGCCGTTCTCCCCAATCCCTAATCCCCAATCCCTAATTCCTTATCCCCGACAGGAGTCCCCCGGTGGCGCGGCGCGGCACGATGAATTCTGACGAAGTCCTCAAGCTCTTCCAACGCTACGTGATCCCCAACTACGGACGTTTCCCCATCGCCCTGGTCCGCGGCGAGGGCTCCTGGGTGTGGGACAACGAGGGTAATCGCTATCTCGACCTGTTTCCCGGCTGGGGCTGCAACCTGCTGGGCCATTGCCCGGCGCCGGTCGTCGAGGCCGTCCGCGACCAGTTGGGCAAGTTGATCCACGTTCCCAACACCTGGCACACCGAGTTGCAGGGGCTCTGGGCCCAGGCGCTTTCGGAGCGGAGTTTCGGCGGGCAGGCGTTCTTCTGCAACTCGGGCACCGAGGCCAACGAGGCGGCCATCAAGCTGGTCCGGCTGCACAGCACGCCCAAACGCCGCTACAAGATCATCACCTTCGAGGGCGGCTTCCACGGCCGCACCCTGGGCTCGACCACCGCCACCGCCCAGCCCAAGTATCACGAGGGCCTGGGACCGCTGATGGCCGGGTTCACCTACGCGCCGCTGGGCGATCTGGACGCCACCGCCGCGTTGATCGACGACGAGACCGCCGCCATCATGATCGAGCCCATCCAGGGGGAAGGCGGCGTCCGCATTCCGCCCGAGGGATTCCTGGCCGGCCTGCGGAAACTCGCCGACGAGCACGAGTTGCTGCTGGTGTTCGACGAGGTGCAGACGGGCTGCGGGCGCACGGGCGATTGGTTCGCCTACCAGGGCGTCGGCGTCACGCCCGACATCATGACCCTGGCCAAATCGATCTGCGGCGGCCTGGCCGGCGCCGCCATGCTGGCCAAGCCGGAGATTGCCCCCAGCCTGCGGCCGGGGATGCACGCGGCCACCTTCGGCGGCAACCCCATCGCCGCCCGCGCCGGCCTGGCCGCCATCGAAATGATCGAAAAACAGGACCTCCTGGCCGCCGCCAAGCGGCTGGGCGAATTGTTCCGCAGCCGCTTCGAGCAACTCCGCCAGCAGTGCGACCTGATCCGCGAAGTCCGCGTCCGCGGCGTCATGATCGGCATCGAACTGGCCGTCGAGGGCGCGCCGGTCGTCAAGGCCTGCCTGGAGCGGAACCTCTTGATCAATTGCACCCACGGCACGGTCATCCGCCTCTTGCCGGCGATGACCCTCACCGAAGAGCAGGCCCACGAAGGATGCGACATCCTGGCCGACGTGCTGGTGCGTCAGGGAGCGGCATGATGCGACACCTCATGACGTTGGCCGATCTGACGGCGGGCGAGATCGAGCGGATCTTCTCCATCAGCGAGGACCTCAAGGCCAAGTTCAGCCGCGGCCTGCGCGAGCCGCTGCTGCCCGGCCGGGTAATGGCCCTGCTCTTCGAGAAGCAGTCGCTGCGGACCCGCGTCAGCTTCGAGTCGGCCATGGCCCACTTGGGCGGCAGCTCGCTGTTCCTGGGCTCCGAGGTCGGCTTTCGGGCGCCGCGAGACCATCGCCGATTTCGCCCGCGTGCTCAGCGAGTACGTCGACGTGGTCGTGATCCGCTGCCACCGCCACCAAGCGGCCGTCGAGCTGGCCGAGCATTGCACCTGCTCGGTGATCAACGGCCTGACCGACTTCGGCCATCCCTGCCAGGCGCTGGGCGACCTCTATACGATCCGCGAGCTGATCGGCCGCCTGGATGGCCATACCCTCGCCTGGGTGGGCGATGCCAACAACGTCGCCCGCAGCCTTGCCCTGGGCTGCGGCAAGCTGGGCATGCGCATGGTCATGGCCACGCCGGAAAAATACCAGTTCAGCCGCCAGGCGCTGGAGTGGATCAAGGCGAAAGTGCCCGCGCTGGAACTGACGGTGACGACCGATCCGGCCCGGGCGGTCTGCGACGCGGTGGCCATTTACACCGACGTTTGGGCCAGTATGGGCCAGGAGCCGGAGCGTGACGCCCGCCGCCGCGACTTTGCCGCCTACCAGGTCAACGCCGAGGTGATGTCGCACGCCCAGCAGGGGGCGATCTTCATGCACTGCATGCCGGCCCGCCGCGGCGAGGAGGTGACCGACGAGGTGATCGACGGCCCGCAGAGCGTGGTTGTCCCCCAGGCCGCCAACCGCCTGCACGTGCAGAAGGGCATCCTCGCCTGGCTGCTGACGGCAAAAGACAAGGGATAAGCGACCGACGAAACAGGGGGACTGTCCCAATTTTCGTTCGACGAAAATGGGACTGTCCCCTTCGGAGCAGCCGCCACGCTGACTGGCGATCGAGGCATCATTCGCTCCACGGCCTACGCCTATGGGATAGCGCAGTCGGTGGTCTGGGTTTTACTGGGCGTGGCGCTGTTGAACGTTGTCGCCAAGTTCGAGAAAATTTTCCAGGACTTCAAGACGGATCTGCCGGCCACGACGATCGCGTTGATCAATTTCTGCCATTGGCTCCGTTGCTACTGGTATTTGGCCGTTCTGCTGGTCCTGGTGTGGCCTTTCCTGAACTACGGCATCGTGTCTCTCTTGTCGCCGCTGCCCGGTGTCGTGCTCCCGAGGCGGCTTTGGCACGTGGCAACGTGGCTCGTCATTCTCGCGGTTATCCTGTTTGCCCTGTTCGCCCCTCTTCCCCTCGAGGCGCTGATCAACCGTCTCTCGTCCGGCGCCGCGGGGCCAGGGGCTCCGCCCCAGTGACGGTAGGTCAGGCACCCCGTGCCTGACGCCCGTTAGGATGCAAAATGTCAGGCAGGGAAGCGATGCGGTCACAAATTGTGACCACCTCCGGTCCGCGGCCCTTGATGCGGTCGCAAATTGTGACCGGACGCTTGAGGTCACAAACCGTGACCTCATGTTCGGGCAACCGATGTTCCCCCCACCCCATGCCCACGGGGCACCCGCGCAGCGGGTCGCGTCCGGCGGGAAAGGCGTCGCGGCGCCCGCTTCAGGTCCCGCCAGCCGCTGCCGGCGGAACCGGCGGACGTGGAGGCGGCTCCGCACTGACGATCCGCCAGCAGCGATGGATGCGGCGGTTGCGAAAGTCGGGCGGCACCGTCTGCCGGCTGATCTCGCGGATCGTCACGCCCGCAAGCACTTCTTCCGCCAGCTTGAAACGGCGGAAATTCGTGGAGAAGTAAATCACTCCGCCCGGCGACATCCGCGCCAAAAGCAAACTCAGCAACTCGGCATGATCGCGCTGGATGTCCCAAAACTCGTCCAGCCGCTTGCTGTTGGAAAAGGTCGGCGGATCGACCACCGCCAGGTCGAATTGCGGCCTGGGCGGGCAACTCCGCAGAAAACTCAGGGCGTCGTCGCGGACGAACTGGTGCTGCAGGCCGGCCAGATCGTTCAGCGCCATGTTCCGCCCGGCCCAATCCAGATGGGTCGCCGACAGATCGACCGTCACCGTCGAGGCCGCACCGCCGGCGGCCGCATAGACCGTGAACGAGCCCGTGTAAGCGAAGAGGTTGAGGAATCGCTTGCCGGCGGCCGCCTCGCGGACCATTCCCCGCGTGATGCGGTGGTCGAGGAACAGGCCCGTATCGATGTAATCGGACAGGTTGATCTCGAAGTGGAGCCCGCCCTCGGCGACGATCTTGGTGCGGCCCTCCTCGGCGACGCGCTGATACTGGGCCGGGCCGTGTTGGCGCTGGCGCCGCTTGAGAAAAACATTGGCCGGCGGAATCTCCAGCACCTCGCCGGCGGTCCGTTTCATCAAGTCGAGCCAATCGCCGTGCTCGGCGGGCGTGTGCTCGTGGGGCCGGTCGAACTCGGCGATGTGCAGGCAATCTTCGTAGCGATCGACCACCAGCGGCACCTCCGGGATGTCGCGCTCGTAGAGCCGGTAGCAGGTGATGCCGAAGTGGGAAGGCCAGCGGCGGAGGTGGCGGGCACGCTTGGCCAGGCGGCTGCGGAAGATTTCCGCTTGCTCCCGGGCCTTGGCCGACAGGCCGCCGAAAGCCGGCTTGGCCTCGGCGGCCGCCGCGTGCGGCTTGGGCCCGAAAAACTGGTAATACGTGCACTCGATCCGGCCGTTGTAAAGCTTTCTCCGCCGGTCGGCCTCCTGGCCCAGCAGGGCCTCGAAATCGGGGTGCGCGGTGAGCACGTAAAACGACCAGGTCTTCAGGCGGCGGAATATCTCCGGCATGTCGCGATAGAGGCCCTGGACGTCGCCCGGCCGGCCCAGCCGCTCGCCGTAGGGCGGATTGCAGATGACGCAGCCGTGGGGACGCGGGCTGTGCAAGTCGGCGAAGGCGCGGCGCTGAAAGTGAATCTGCTCGGCCACGCCGGCCTGCTGGGCATGATGGCGGGCCAACTGCAAGGCCGCGTCGTCCAGATCGGCGCCCACGATGCGCAGGGGCAGATCGGGCAGCATCGCTTGCCGCGCTTCCTGCCGGGCCGCCTCCCACAAGGCCGCCGGCACGGCCAGCCAGGCCTCGGCCGCGAAGCTCCGCGACAGGCCCGGCGCCATGTTGCGGCCGATCAGCGCCGCCTCGATCGGGATCGTGCCCGTGCCGCAGAACGGATCGACCAGCGGCCGGTCCGGCTTCCAGAAGCTCAACAGCACCAAGGCGGCGGCCAGGGTTTCCTTGAGCGGCGCCTTGCCGACCAGGCGGCGGTAGCCGCGTTTGTGCAGTCCCGGGCCGCTGGTGTCGATGGTCAGGGTGGCCTGGTTTTCCAGCAGCGCGACTTCCACGGAAAACTTGGGCCCCGTCTCGGCAAACCACTCCACGCCGTAGGCCGCCTTGAGGCTCTCGACGATGGCCTTCTTGACGATCTTCTGACACGCCGGCACGCTGGAGAGTTGCGACTTGATCGAGCGGCCGCTGACCGGGAAGGTGGCGTCGGCCGGCAGCCATTGGGCCCAAGGCAGTGCCCGGGTGCGGTCGAAGAGTTGGCCGAAATCGACGGCCTCGAAGCTATCCAGCCGGAGCAGCACGCGGTCGGCGGTCCGCAGCCACAAGTTCGCCCGGCAGATGTCGGCCGGCTGGCCGCGAAAGAGGATCCGCCCCGATTGCAGAATCTTGGGCTCGTAGCCGAGGTCTTGCAGCTCGTGGGCGACGACCGCCTCGAGGCCGAAGGTCGAGGTGGCAATCAGGTCCAGCGGACCGCTCCGCCGATCGCCTGGGGGGGCGGGAATCGTGGACATGACGGCGGCCTGGGAGGGTTTTGGACCGGGACCGGCGCGACACCGGCCGCGGAGGGGACTCCCATTCAGCTTATGCCGTCCGAGTGCCGCTGTCCATGGCGAGGGGGGACTGGTCCATTTTTCGGCCAAGCGGCGTCGCGTTGGCTAACCAGTCGTGGGCCGAAAACATGGACCGCGTACCCACTGGGCAGCGCAAGGGGGACAGTCCCATTTTCGCGGCGAAAGAGTCGGCTTCCAGAGCGGCGCCCATCGCGCCGCGAAAATCGGGACAGTCCCCATGAACGGCCGGATCAGCCGCCGGCCGGCGCCGCGTAGGCCTCAGGCCCCGGCCCCGGGACCATCTGCGTGCCGGGCGTCAGGGTGGGGCCGGTCTGGCATGGGCAGGACGACCCGCAGGCGCAGGGCGGCTGTCCGCAGGGGGCCGCCGCGCCCCGCTTGCACCAGTCACAGCAACCGCAGCCCGCACTGGCTGTCAACATCAGTGCAGCCGTCAAGATAAACAGTTTCCTCATAACTCGTATCTCCCATCGAAGCATAATGATCCAGCGAAAGGTATTGCCAAGGGAACTCTACACCACGGTTGATGATGTGCAAACGCCACGGTTGCTTTTTTGCCCGCCACAGGCGAGACTCTTGTCAGGGCCGATCTCGATGTGAGAGAAGCGTAGGTTGGGTCGACGGGCACCGACGCGAAGCGTTGGTCGGCGGGCCCCACCAAGCACGGTTTATTTCCTGGTGGGGCTCGCTGCACTCGACCCACCCTACAAATGCTACGAATCTGACACACCAGCAAGAAAATTTGGCACGCTCTCGAAGCGGATGCTACATTTGCGGGGACATTGCCAGTTGCGCCAGCGCGATACCGCGGAGAATGAATATGCCAAGTCAATGCTCGGGATTCCACCGTGTGCCGTTGCTTCGCGGAAACCGCGTCCGGCGGGCCGTGGGGGCACTGCTGGCGATGCTCCTTTTCTCCGCCGCGCCTCTGGCGGCGGCCGATCCGTGCGGCCAGGTCTGGCTGCTGAGCACCCGCGAGGCGCCGGTCTGCGGCGATCTGGAGGCGGGCCGAGCCCTGATTCAGTATTGGCGGCTGGGCGCGGACGCCGCCTGGCAGGCCGCCGACGCCGCTGCCTTTCACCAGGGCGATAGTGCGGCGCTGCCGACCACGATTTTCCTCCACGGCAATCGCATCGACCCCGACGCGGCCGTCGAGGAGGGCCTGGTGCCTGTACCAGCACATGCAAGAGCAGGCCGCCGGCCGGCCGTTCCGCCTGCTGATCTGGTCGTGGCCCAGCGAGCGCACGGTGCGGGGCATCCGCGCCGACGTGCTGGAGAAGGCCGATTTCAGCGACGCGCAGAGCTACTATCTGGCCCGCTTTCTCGCCGAACGTCCGGCCCGACGTGCCGGTCAGCCTGATCGGCTACAGCCTCGGCGCCCGCGCGGCGACCGGCGCGTTGGATCTGCTCTGCGGCGGCTCGATCGCGGATCGCTGCCTGCCGGCGGAGGTCCTGGCCCGGACGGCCCCACGACACGGCCGGCCGTACCGCGTCGTGCTGGTGGCTGCGGCCAACGACGCCGATTGGCTGTTGCCCGGCCATCGCGACGGCCAGGCGCTCGCGCTGGTCGAGCGCATGTTGGTGACGACCAACGCCTGCGACCGCGTGCTGCGGCGGTATCCGCGGCTTTACGGTCGCGGCGGCCCGGAAGCCATGGGCGCGGCGGGCGCCTATTGCGATCCGCAGCCGGGTTCCTGCGACAAGATCGAGGAGATCGACGTGGCCTGTTCGGTGGGCCGCCCTGCACGACTGGTATCGCTACGCGGAGGCGCCGGAGTTGGTCGAGCGTTTGGGCTGGTACACGTTTCTCGAACGCGCCGCCGGCCGGTCCTCAACTGACCACGATCGAGCCGCGCAAACGGCCCTGACACTGCCGGATGGCGGTGGCCGCCGCAGCGACTGCCCGCCGCGTGGTCGAGCCCAGCCGCACCACCAGGTAGGTGGCGTCGCACGAGGCCGCCAGGGGCGCCGTCTCGGCATACAGCAGCGAGGCCGCATCGACCAGCACCAGGCGGTAATGGTTGCGGAGTTCGGCCAGCAGCCGTCCCAGCGCGGACCCGTCGGGCGTCGCGACTGCTGGCGGCAAAGGTTCCGCCGGGCAAGACGCTCAGCCCGCGCATGACCGTCGGCTGGACGGCGTCGTTCCACGAGGCTGTGCCGGCGAGGACGTCCGCCAGGCCGGTGGTCGATTGCACCCCCAGGCGGGCCGCCAGCTCCGGCGCGCGAAGGTTGCCGTCGATGGCCAGGACCCGGCCGGAAACGCGCGTCGGCCAGGGCCGCGGCCAGCCGGGCCACGGTGGCGGTCTTTTCCTCGCCGGGGCCGGCACTGGTGAACAGCAACGTCGCATCGGCCGGCGATAACTGCGCCATGACTGCGCCGGCCATTGCGCCATAGGGATCGGTCGTCGCCGCGGTCTCGGCCGGCGGCGCCGCGTCCGAAGGTGGAGGGGCCGGCCTGCTGGCGGCATCCGGCACGGGCCAGTCGGCAGCGTCGGCCGGCAACGGCAGAGGCAAAACGGGCGTCTCCGCAGCCAGCGCGGTTTCCACCTGCTGCCACATCTGCTGCGACAAATCCATCGCGTCGCCCATCGCCGGCGTAGACTCGGAGTGGTCTCCCCCGGGCGTGAAATCGGCCTGGCCCGGCCACTGGGCCGGCGATGGGCACGGTAAGGGCTGCGTTCGCGATTCGATCTGTCGTAACGCTTCGAGCATGCGGCTCATAGCTTGACTATCCTTGGCGGAGCTTGACAAACAATCGGCCGAATTCATGCCGGTGGACCGCCGCGATCGCGGGCACCGGTTCGCTGGCGGCGCCTTCGTCGACGGGTTGGTCGATTTCCTCGGATTCGATGCCGGCTTCCTGGTCCTCGGCCGTGTCGGCGCCGGCCGGCTGATCGGGCACGGCGAAGGAGGCGGCCAGCGACTCCGCAGCGGGCTCCGCAGCCTCTTGTGGCCAGGAGTCGGCCGGCGAGGGGGCGGCCTGTGCAAGCTGCCGGCACGCCGCAACGTCGGCGTCCGGTTCCGCCGCGGTCGCTGCCGGGGGCGACGCATAACGGTCCTTGATTACTTCCTCTTGCTCAAACGGCTCTTGGAACGGATGCGTCGCCTCGTCGAAGACCAGCTCGACCTCGGGCCCAATCGAACCGGCCGGGCAGAACTCCTGCTCCACGCCGGCCAGCATGTCCTGGATCTGGCGGAGCCGGTCGGCCGGTTCCAGGTCGCCCACCTCCGCGTCGTCGCCGTCTTCGCTTTCCGGCATGATGTGGAGCGCAGCGGCCTCGGGCGATGCTTCCGGCTCGGCGGCCGGCTGGTCGGGGTCGGCGGCCTGGGCCGCTTCGGCGCGGCTCGTCGTCCAGGCCGCCGAATTCGATGACATTGTGGCTGGGCTGCGCCGGTTCGTTCCAGCGCGTGGGCAATTGCTGCAAATCGGCCCAAGCCTCTTCAATCCGCGCGGCGTCCAACTGCCGCTGTCCGGCGGCATAGGCCAGCAGCAGGGCATGATCGCACACCTGGTTGATCAATCGCGGCACGCCGTCGGTGGCCTTGTAAACGCCCTGGCAGGCTTCGGCGGGGAAGATTTGCGGGCCCTCTCCGCCGGCGGCCGAAATCTGCGCATAGATGTAGTCCTGCGTCTCCGCGCGGTTGAAGGCTTCGAGATAGCCGCGGGCGACTACCCGCTGAGTGAACGATTCCAGCTTCGGACTGGCCAGATGCTCCTCCAGCGTCCGGCTGCCGGCCACGACCAACCGCACTCGCGGTTGGCCCGCCCGGGCCAGGTTGGTCAGGGCGCGAATCTCGTCCAACAGGCGCAGCGGCAGGGCGTGGGCCTCGTCGACCAGCAGCACCATGCCCTGCGGGCATTTGTCGCCGAGCGTCAGGTGCTCGGCCAGCGACAGCCGTAACTCGCCCTCGTCCATGCCGCGATAGGGCTGTCCCAGTTCGTAGAGGATGGTCTGGAGCAAACCGCGGCGGGTGGTCATCCGCCCGCTGCTGAGCAAGGCCACCTGAAACGTGCCTTTGAACTGCTCGGCCAAGAGCTGGCAGAGGAGGGTCTTGCCGGTGCCCGCGGGCCCGACCAGCAACCCCGCCCCTTCAGCCCGCTCGATGCACCGCGTCAAAGTCGCCCGGGCGGCTTCGATGCCGGCGGCCGGAAAGTATTGATCCGCTCTGGGCACGCAGCCGAAGGGCCGCCGGTTCAAATTGAAGCAGGTTTCGTACATGGCCGTCACCTTCCACCCCACAGCAGGATCGCCGCGCAACAGGCGATTGCCAGCAGGCCGGCGGCGATCCAGAGTCTCCGCAGCGCGTTGGAACGCAGCGACCGGCCCGGCTTGGCGGGACTGGTTGCCGGGACGACGCCGACCACCGGGACGGTGAGGATGGCACTGACCTGGGCCAACGAGTTGACCGTCGGCTCGATGGCCGCACCGGTGGCGATCATGCCGATGCCGACCGTGGTGGTCAGACCGGCGGCCAGGGCCGCCAGGGCCAGCCGTAGCCGCTGCCGGAGCGGCAACGGCAACGGCAGCGACGCGGGCGCCGCTTGCACAACGGCCAATTGCAGCTCGATGCGCGGCTCCCGCTGCCGGCTCTTCCAAGCATCGCGCTCCGCAACGGCAGCCTGCTGGCTGGCTCGGCGGGCCGCCGCTGCCGACTCCCGCAGTTTGTTCAACGACGCGACCGAATCCGGCTGCGCCGCCACGGGCGCCGCCATCTGCCGATCGCCGGCCGGGGTCAGGGGCGGGGCCGATACAACGCCAGGCTGCCGGCCGGGAATCCACCGCGGGGTCTCCGCCAGCCGCCCCTGCAGCTCCGCAAGGCGAAGCTCCGTCTGCCGCACTTCAGGATGAAGGGGCGTGCGATCCACCAGCAACTTCGCCCGCCGCTGCTGCAAATCACCAACCTGCCGGCTCAGCGCGACCCAATCGGGGTTGTCGACCAAGGATGGAGTGGCCGCCGGGACTGGCGAGGGGTTCTGCCGCGATCGCTTCCATTGCTCGTCCAGAGCGGCATCCAGCCGCGCACTGGCCTGACGCAGTTGGTCGTCCGCGGCGGCGGCGGCCGCATGGGCCTCCTGATAGACCTTCTCCGCCCGCGCGTGCCACTGCTGGCGATACCGCTGGGCAAAGGCGTTGGCCAGGTCGTTGACCCAGCCGGCGGCGGTGCGGGGATCCTCGTCCGCATAGCTCATGGCAATGCGCGTGGCGTCGGGGGCGTCGTCGGCGGCCACCTCGACAGCGAGCTTCTCCCGCAGCCGCGCCGCCGTTGCCGCCTGCCACATCCTTTCGCTGAAGTTCTCTGGCGAGAGGACTTGTCGGCGGATGCTATCGGGATCCAGGCTGACGGCCGGCGCGGCATCGCGGAGGTGGACCACCGCGGTCGACGTCCGCTCTTGATGCCTGGACAGCATCGGCTTGCCATTGACTCCCCACCAATAGGCGGCGAGGGTGCTGATGGCAAATACGACGATGTACACAGATTTGGGCATCCTGGAAGGAGAGGCCGGCTGGACTGTGTATATCGGAGTCGGGCTGTTGCTGGACATCGTTGGGCCTTGCACGGTGGTCCCCCGCTGCGCATAAAATCCCATACTTTCGTCATCGACGGATCACCGCCTGAAGCTTGAGAACATGGAGTTGCCAGCGGGACGGGGATGGAGGAAGATAGAGAGGACTTAGAACTTAGGGCTTAGAACTTAGTGCTTGGAGCTTAGGGGCTGAGGGAGCCCGAACGGCTTTCCCCCAGCACTTCCTAAGTTCTAAGCCCTAAGTTCTAAGCTCTTCCACCATGTTCCAAATCAAAATCTGCGGCATCACTGGAATTGAGGACGCCCAGGCGGCGGCCGCGGCGGGCGCCGATGCCGTGGGCTTGAACTTCTACGCCCAAAGCCCGCGACACGTCACGCTGGACCAGGCCCGGGCGATTGTGGCCGCGCTGCCGGCGGGGATGGTCAAGGTGGGCGTGTTCGTCGATACGCCAGCCGAGGCGATATGTCAGACATTTGATGAACTTGGATTGGACTTCATCCAATTGCATGGCGACCAGCCGCCCGAGTTTCTGCCGCATTTGGGGGATCGGCCGGTGATGAAGGCGTTCCGTGTCGGGCCGACGGGACTGGAACCGGTCTTCCGCTACCTCCGTACTTGTGAGTCAACCACGCATGCACCACAACTTGTACTTCTTGATGCGTATGCAGAAAACAGATTTGGTGGTACTGGATCGGTTATCGACAGCACGCTGGTCTACGACCACATGAAGAAGCTGAAGCGATCGCAAGTAGTTCTCGCTGGTGGGCTTAATCCCAGCAAATATTGCGTATGCCATCCGCACCGTGCAACCGGCGGCGGTTGATGCTGCCAGCGGGGTGGAAAAGTCCCCTGGAAAGAAGGATGCGGCCTTGGTGGCCGCCTTCGTGCAAGCAGCCCGCGCAGCCTTCGCCGAGCTGGCTTCGTAGGGTGGGTCGAGCAGCGAGCCCCACCAGGGATCAGTTCGGGGCCGGTGACCAGGCTTGGTGGGGCTCGCTGCGCTCGACCCACCCTACCGCCTTCTCCACCGTCTTGCCAACTCCGCCCTCGGCAACGTATGATGAGCGACGGACTGTTCTAAACGCCAGAAGCCAGGTTCACCGCGAGGAGTGCGTGCCATGTCGCAGGTCGAGACGAAGCTGCCCAGGAAGGTCGCCGACATGTCGTTGGCCGACTGGGGCCGGAAGGAAATCGCTTTGGCCGAGAACGAGATGCCGGGCCTGATGGCCTTGCGGAAGAAGTACGGCCGCAGCAAGCCGCTCGGCCGGCGCCCACATCGCCGGCTGCCTGCACATGACGATCCAGACCGCGGTGCTGATCGAGACGCTCATCGAGTTGGGGGCCAAGGTCACCTGGAGCAGTTGCAACAAGTTCTCCACCCAGGACCACGCCGCGGCCGCCATCGCCGCGCCGGGGCATCCCGGTCTACGCCTGGAAGGGCGAGAGCGACGCCGACTACGACTGGTGCATCGAGCAGACCCTGTACTTCCCCGACGGCAGCCAGTTGGACCTGATCGTCGACGACGGCGGCGACCTGACGGCCATGGTCCACGGCCCCAAGTATCGCCACCTGCTGGCCGGCATCCGCGGCCTGTCGGAAGAGACCACCACCGGCGTCCATCGCCTCTACCAGATGCACGAGCGGGGCGAGCTGGCCGTCCCCGCCATCAACGTCAACGACTCGGTGACCAAGAGCAAGTTCGACAACCTCTACGGCTGCCGCGAGTCGCTGGCCGACGGCATCAAGCGGGCGACCGACATCATGGTGGCCGGCAAGGTCGTGGTCATCTGCGGCTACGGCGACGTGGGCAAGGGCTGTGCCCATTCGATGCGGTCCTACGGCGCCCGGGTGCTGATCACCGAGATCGATCCGATCTGCGCCTTGCAGGCGGCCATGGAAGGCTTCGAGGTGACGACGATGGACGAGGCCGCCGCGCGGGGCAACATCTTCGTCACCGCCACCGGCTGCCGCGACGTGATCCTCGGCCGCCACATGGAGCGGATGCCCAACGACGCCATCGTCTGCAACATCGGCCACTTCGACCTGGAGATCGACGTCGCCTGGCTCGAACAGCCACAAGGACCTCAAGAAGGTGAACATCAAGCCGCTGGTCGACCGCTACACCTTCCCCGACGGCCACTCGATCATCCTGCTGGCCGAGGGGCGGCTGGTCAACCTCGGCTGTGCCACCGGCCATCCGTCGTTCGTCATGTCGAACTCGTTCACCAACCAGGTGCTGGCCCAGATCGCCCTGTGGACCGAGCCGGAGAAGTATCCGCTGGGCGTGCACACGCTGCCCAAGCAGCTCGACGAGGAGGTGGCCCGGCTGCACCTCGGACAGCTCGGCGTCAAGCTCACGCAAGCTGACGCCGCAGCAGGCCGCAGTACCTGGGCGTGCCGCGTGGCCGGCCCGTTCAAGCCGGAGTATTACCGTTATTAAAGTTCAAGGATCGGAAGGCGATAAACGGATGAAGGATGTCCGGCGCAGAACCTGTCTGGTCATCCTTCATCCTTTATCCTTCATCCTTTCCCTGGTCCCTGGCCCCTGGTCCCTGACCCCCGTTCTTATGCCTGAAATTCAAGCCTTCCGCGCCTTCCGCTACGACCTGGGCCACGTCGGCTCGTTGAGCGACGTGGTCGCGCCCGCCCTACGACGTGATCGACCCCGACTTGCAGGAGCAGCTTTATCGCAAGCACCCCTGCAACGTCGTCCGCCTGATCCTCAACCGCATCGAGCCGGGCGACGACGACGAAGTGAACAACCGCTACACCCGGGCGAAGCGATTGCTCAAGGACTGGCAGTCAGCGGGCGTGCTGTTCAGCCGAGTCGGACCCGGCCATCTACGTCTATCACCAGGAGTTCGCCTACGAGGGCACGACCTACACCCGCCGCGGCTTCATGGCCCGGCTGCGGCTGTCGCGGTTCGGCGAAGGCCAGGTCTTCCCGCACGAGGAGACCCTCACCGGGCCGAAGGTCGACCGGCTCATGCTGACCACCGTCTGCAAGGCGAACCTCAGCCAGGTCTTCGGCCTCTACCCCGATCCCGACGAACCAGGCCCAGCGGATCCTCGACGAGGCCATCGCGCGCGATCACGCCGCTGGAGGCCACCGATCACCTGGGCGTGGTCAATCGGCTCTGGCCGGTGACCGACGTGTCGGCGATCGCGGCCCTGGCCAGCCTGATCGGGCCGAAGCCGATCTTCATCGCCGACGGCCATCACCGCTACGAGACCGCCTGCAACTATCGCGAGCACGTCTTCGAGACCGGCGCCCTGACGCCCGACCATCCGGCCAACTTCGTGCTGATGATGTGCGTCGGCCATGGAAGACCCGGGGCTGATCGTGCTGCCGACGCACCGGCTCTTCCGCGGCCTGCCGGCGATGACCGCCGAGGACCTGGCCGCCAAGCTGGGCGACTGCTTTCGCGACGCGGCCGGCCGGCCAGGGCCCCGAGGCGGCCCGCGACGTCTGGGAGGACATCGTCACCGGCGACGACCAGGGGACGCTGGGGCTGTTCACCGCCAAGGACGGCCAGTGGACGCTCGCCCGGCTGACCGACGCCGGACGCGCCCGCATGGCCGACGTGGCCAAGGACCACACCGAGCCCTGGCGGGCGTTGGGCGTGAGCCTCCTGCACCGGCTGCTGATCGAGAACCTGCTGGGCGGCGCCAAGCTGCCCAAGCCCAAGTACGTTCACCTGGTCGAGGAAGTGGTCGCCGGGCTTCGCACGGGCGAGTTCCCGCTGGCCGCGCTGGTCATGCCCGCCACGGTCGGCGACATCCGCACGATCAGTTCCAGCGGCGAGCGGATGCCGGCGAAGAGCACGTATTTTTATCCGAAGCTGCTGAGCGGCCTGGTCATCAATCCGCTGGAATGAGAGGGGAGGGACCAGGGGCCGGGGGCCAGGGGCCAGGGATTGGAAAAGCCCCGCGACTGCGTCGCGGGGGCGGCGGGGCGGGCAAGCGGCGCGTACCGGCTCTGGTTCCACGTGGAACCGGCGGCCCGTGCGGAACCAGGGGCGCAAGGGGGCAAGTCATCATGACCGACGCCGACCTCCGCGACGCATCCGACGGCGGGCCGCTCTTGGCAGACGAGCACTTCCAGCCGCCGCGGCTGAGCATTCTCCACTTGCTGATTTGGACCGCAGTGGCCGCCGTGCTCTTGAAGTTCATTGTCGTGGGTGCCTGGCGGCAGGGCGCCGGGGCAAGTGGCCTAAGCCTACTCCTCCAGGCGATCAGATCGGCTTACTGCATCCTGGAGGCGGCCGGCCTGGTCGGCTTCGGCGTGTTACTGGTTTCGCGGCTACGCGGCGGCTCGGGAAGGCTCCAGCCCGGCCACTGGGTGCTGCTCGTCGAGGTTTCCGCGAATTGGTGTGTGCTGGCTCTGTACGACGGCGTATGAAATGAACCACAGGATTATTGCGATATCGGACGTGTCTCCGATGAACCCGGAGTTCTTTCCACTGATGAAGTTCTACATGGGGCTCTCGGCCGCGGCGTGTCTGTGCTGTGCGACGTTGTATTCTATTGCAGCCGGCCGGACTAAGGACGGCCGGCGGTGGAAGGTTTTTTTCCTGTTCCTTGCCATCACGGCCCTGCTCACGGGCTTGGTTTGCGGACCGTGGTTTCTCAAATTCGTGTTGATGTGCAATCTCTCCGATTGGGACTCCTTCCGGCTGGTCGAGGCCCCTCAGCGCGTGGCCGATGCCGTCGTCCTTCTGGTGCTTCTCGTCAGTATCGCCACTGGTCTGCGGGGGCGCCGCGACTGGCTCCACTGGCTCGGCCTCAGATACCTTGGCGGCATCGCGGCCATCGACATCACGTTCTACGTTTGGATAGCACTCCTCGGGCTTCCATCGATACTTTGAGCCATCGGCTCTCCGTTTCAAACTGGATGTTTCACATGAAACAGGCAATTCAGGGGCAATCGGCCGTTTCACGTGGAACCTAACGAAAGCAGCAGTAATCGTGGCAAGCCAGACTAGACCATTCCAGTTCAGCCTGCGGTCGATGTTCATTGTTACCACTGCGCTAGCGGTCGTCTGCTCCGGCTTGTTCGCCGGACCGGCGTGGGTGAGCTTTGTGACACTCGTGGTGCTCGGCCTCCTGACCACGATTGTCTTCGCGGTGGCGGTCGTCTACGGTCGCGGATATCTGCGAACGTTCGCTATTGGCGCCCTGTTTCCATCCGCTCCGCTTCTGCTGTGTTGGCTCTACTTCGCGGCGACAATCCTCATCGAGCTTTGGGGCGACCCCGCCGGTGTCGCCCGCGCAGTTCAGTCCTGGCGGCACAGCCGACGATTCGGTCCCCCGCCTCGGCGTGGTCATTCTTGTCGGGGCGGCGACGTTTGTTATCTTGTTGTGCGGGCTGTTTGCCATGCTCGTGCGTTGGCTGGTCGAGCGGGTGCAGCGGCCGGAGCCGGAAGCGGCGGAGCCGGCAGCGGAACCGGAACCCTGAGCCCTGCGGGCGAAACCGCAAGCGAGCCGCCGGCCGCCGCGGGCCGGGCAGCCCCTGTGCCCCCGCAGCCCCCCGGACGCAGTCCGGGGGCTTTTCTTTTTCCCCTGGCCCCCGGCCCCCGGTCCCTGGCCCCTGCAAACTGGCATTTCCCGCCGGTGGGCTCCGCGGGTAGAATCGCGGGCGGTGAACAAGTGGCACGGAGGCCAGTCATGGGCCGGACCCTTTGTGTGGCTAACCAGAAAGGCGGCGTCGGCAAAACGACCACCGCCCTGAACCTGGCCGGCGCGCTGGCGCGGGCCGGTTGCCATACCCTGCTGGTCGATCTCGACCCGCAGTGCAACGCCACCACCGGGCTGGGCCGCAAGCCGGTCGTGGGCCATCCGCTGGTGGCCGGCACGGCGATCCGTCAGGGCGTCGTGGCCACCGACGTGCCGGGGTTGGACCTGCTGCCGGGCAGCCGCAGCTTCCGCGACGTCGAACTCTTGACGCGCGACGATCCGCAGCAGGCGGCCCGGCTGCGCGAGCACCTGGCCCTGGGCTTCAGCGCCTATGACTTCGTGCTGATCGATTGCCCGCCGTCGCTGGGCCCGTTGACCAAGACCGCCCTGGCCAGCTCGACCGAGGTGCTGATGCCGATCCAGTGCGAGTTCTTCGCCATGGAGGGCCTCACGCAGATGATCGAGGTCATCCGCGAGGTGATCCAGCAGCAGGCCCACGAGTTGCAGTTCGGCGGCATCGTATTGACCATGTACGACGACAGCCTGGAGCTGACCCACGAGGTCGACCAGGAGGTGCGGGAGTTTTTCGGAGAGATTGTTTACCAGACGGTGATCCCCCGCGACGTGGCGGTGTCGGAAGCGCCCAGCCACGGCCAGACGGTGATCGAATACTGCCCGCGCGCCGCGGCGCCCGGGCCTACGTGGAGCTTTGCATGGAGGTATTAGACCGTGAATAAAGAACGACGTTTGGGACGTGGCCTGGAGGCCTTGTTGGGTGGACTGCCCGGTTGGTCGGGCATGGGGGCGAAGCCGGGCGAGGGCGCTCCCTTGGCGGCGATGCCGGAGGTCGGGGCGCCGGGCACGCAGCCGGCTGCGCCCGCCGACGATCCGTACGCGCCGCTGGGCGGAGGCGGGGCAGCCGGGTCAGCCGCTGGTGGCGGCCGCCGCCCCTGCCGCACGCGGCGGCCTCGGCCGGCGGACTGCCGCGGCTGGAGATCGATCAGATCGCCAGCAATCCCCTGCAGCCCCGGCAGGACTTCAACACCGAGGAGTTGCAGACCCTCGCCGAGAGCATCGCCGCCCACGGCCTGCTCCAGCCGGTGGTCGTGCGGAAGGTCGGCGATCGCTACGAGCTGGTCGCCGGCGAGCGGCGTTTGCAGGCGGCCAAGCGCGCCGGCTGGAACGACGTGCCGGTCAGCATCATCGAGGCCGACGACCGGCAGACGGCCGAACTGGCCATCATCGAAAACCTGCATCGCAAGGACCTCAACGCCCTGGAGAAGGCGGCCTCGTTCCAGCGTTACCTTCAGCAGTACGGCTGCACCCAGGAGGAGCTGGCCGGCCGGTTGAATCTGGACCGCTCGACGATCGCCAATTTGATCCGCCTGCTGGAGCTGCCCAACCCGGTCCAGGATGCCATCCGGCAGGGCAAGATCAGCCAGGGTCACGCCCGGGCGATGTTGCCGTTGGGGGACGAGCGCGAGCAGTTAGCGTTTTGTGAGCGTATCCAGAATGAGGGGCTTAATGTACGCCAGACAGAGGGTATGGTGCAGGAGCTGATCGAGCGGGCCGATGGCGGGCCGCTGGGCGTGATCGGCCGCGACGGCAAGCCGTCGCAAGCCGCGGAAGTCGCGGAGCGAGCATGTGGCGGCGTTGGAGCAGGAGCTGCGCGCGGCGTTGGGCACGCGGGTGAAGCTGACCCACAACGCCCGGGGTCGCGGCAAGCTGGAAATCCAGTTCCAGAGTCACGAGGAGTTCGAGCGGATTCGGCAACACATCTGCAACTCCAGCCCGCCCAGCGTGCAGGTCCAGGCGGGGTGAATCAAAGGCGGAAGGCGGAAGGGGGAAGGCGGAAGGCAAACAGCGGGCGGCGGCTCGCTTGCGGTTTCGCACACGGGGCGCAGGGAGTGGCCGTTGGTTGCCACTGCACCTCTTTCGGGTTAACATACACGAGGTGCGGGGCGTGGCGCAGCCTGGCTAGCGCGCCTGCTTTGGGAGCAGGAAGTCGGAGGTTCAAATCCTCTCGCCCCGACTTTGATGAGAAATAAGCCCTTCGGCGAGAACGTCGAAGGGCTTTCTCATTGTGGGGATTAGAGTTACGTCGTCGAGACGCCAGTTCAAACAGACGATTTCCAAGATTCGCCGCTTGGCGGCATAATCTGCCGTAAGCCATTTGCTCATAAGGCTTTGCGAAAGTTCAAACGCCTTGATGGCAATGTCGGCGTTTTCGTCGTGCCCACGGTCCAGGACGTCGGCTTGCAGTTTGAGCTTCGCGGCCCGGTCCCGTAGCTCCGTGCTCTTCGCGGCGAACGTGTCGGCGTCGATTTCCTCCAGAAAGCCGGAGGTTGAGAAGCTGGTCGGTCTGCCCCTGGATCAGCGTAAGCTGACGGTGCAATTCCGCCCGTTGTTCGCGGGTGTAGTCTTGCTCCTCGCGGGTCCGGGCCCGCAGCACGCGCAGAACCCAATCCCGAACCTCTTCATCCTCAATCCGCAGCTTGGCGAACAGGGCGAGAACTTGGGCGTCCAGGTCCGCCTCGGTAAGGCGGATGCGGGGATGCCCCTTACTGCTGTACTTGGAGCATCGGTAGTAGTTGTAATCGCGTTCCCCCGCCTTGGTCTGCTTGGTCTTCCGCTCCCCCACGATCTTGTGCCCACACTGGCACGTAATCAGGTCGCTGCCGTAGGTCAGTTCATGGGTCCGGTAAACCTGCCCGCCCAACAAGCACTTGGACCCGCTCCCAAGTCTCGCGGTCCACAAGCGGGGAATGCTTGCCGGGGAACCATTGCCCCTTGTGCTCCACTTCGCCGATGTAGGCCCGGTCATGCAAGATGGCGTGCAGGGTGCTTCGCGGGAATCGGGGCATGGCGTCCCGATAGACGATGCCCTTCGGCCGCCAGTCGCTCAATGAGCATGTCGAGCGTGAAGGCCGTGGTAGGCGAATAGCTCGAATATCCGCTGGACCTTCGGGGCGTTCACCGGGTCGATTTCCACGAGGCCCCGGCCGTCAATGCGGACGTTTCGATAGCCGTAGGGGGCATGGCCGACGAACCAGCCTTCCTTGACCCGCCGCGCCAGCCCTTCTCTCACGTCGAGAGACTGCTGTTCCGTGTAGAACGACGCCATGCTGGCCAGCATCCGCCGTTGCATCCGACCGGCCGGGGTGTTTTCGGTCGGCTGCGAAACCGAAATGAACTCCAAGCTGTATTCGGACTCCAGCCGCTCCAGTTCAACATAGTCGAAAAGGTTGCGGGCGGCGCGGTCCACCTTGTAGAAAAGCAAGCCGGTCAATTCCTCGGCGTGCTTCTTGGCGTAGGCGAGCAATTCCTTGAAGGCTTTTCGCTCATCGTGCTTGGTGGCAGTCTCCGCAATGCGGAACAGCTTGACGATGGTTCCGCCCATGCGTTCGGCATAGCGGCGCAGGGCGTCTTCTTGAATGTCGAGGGAGAAACCCTCCCGCTGTTGTTCGCGGGAACTCACGCGGGCCAGTGCAACGTATTTCTTCGTCACGGCTTGCTCCTCCGAAGCACATCGAACAGATTGCCGACATTCATTATGATGCTCAGGGCATCGTGAGAAGTCAAGTTCCCGTAATAGGGCTGCCAAACGCGGAGGGTGTCGGCCAAAAGCTCGGGCGTCACCCAACGCGGTGCCCCGGCCGGAACGGCAAGGGCCGGGAGGGTGGGGCATCGGGGCCGGTCGGGGAGGCGGGGGTAACGTCGGGGATGGCTGTCATGTGGTGCAATCTCACGGTGGCAGAAACAAACCTGCTCGATGCGCAGAAGAATAAGACGGCCTAACGGAGGGGCTTCTCGGTGTACAAGATTCGAGAAGGTCACGGCGCTAATGCGGCGCACCGTGCGGCGCTAACACGGCGCGGTCAGAGCCAGTAGCAGCCCCGACCATGACCACGCTCGCGGCGGTAGTGAATCGCCATGCTGCTGACTCCCTCAGCCCGGCCAGCCGTCGTTTCGCCGGAATAGACGGTCACTTTGCCGCTTTGGTCGATCTTGTACACGCCAGGGTGTCGTTTCCCGGCCAGCAATCGCCTTGCAATCGACGCCTCTTTCGCCGTCAGCGGCACAGCGCCGCCAAGGAGGATTTCCACCTCCGGCCGCCAATCCACTCCGGCAAGCCAAGGCAGCCGCTTTCGCGCTCGCCATGCTCGTTTGAGCCAATCGGGCAAGCAGTGCAACGGCAAGACGCCGATGTAACCAGCGCACTTGAACACGCAATAGACGCCCGGCAATATCAGCGGGTCGCCGGCCGCTATCTTCTGCCGGCTGTACCATGCAACGTATTTACAGGCGTTGTAGGAATGGCTCGTGCGCCGGGCGATTTCCCGGAACCCGACCCCCTGCCGCTGAAGGTCAACGATGGTTTGTTCCAACGGAGTCAACATGGGCGGCCCCTGTAGAAGGCCCCAGGGCGGGAGAAGCGGAAGAAGACCGCCAAGGGGCCGAAGTGTATTCGCCCGCACCGCCGGATGGTACAGACGGCGCGGGCCGGTTGGGGATCGCCAAAACAATCCCCGACGCTCGCTACTTCCCTTGCCGGTCCATTTCCGCCAAAACCTCCGGCGGAATCTGGCCAGTCAACTTGATTTCTTCGGCACCCGCTTCCATTGCCGCCGCTTGAGTTTGGACCATTTTGACTGCCGCAAGAATCTTCTGGTCCCTTGCGCGCATAATGGGCAAATATGCCTGCCAGTAGCGAGCGTATTCGCCGGCTTCGGCCGTTGCCAATCGCCGCTGTGCGTCCTCCACCTCGGCTTGCGAAACTGTGCCGTCGAATTTGTTCCGCTCGATGATGGTTTTCGCGTGGTCGATGGCCCGCTGTGCCTTCGGGTTGTCCACCCGTTCGGCTTCGGCCGCCTTCAGGGCCACCTTCTCTTGCTCCTTCTCCACGATGGCCTCATACATTTCGATGCGCCGGACGTTTTGGGTGCGCTGTTCAGGAGTGAAGCCGGGATTTGCTCGCAAGTCCGCAAGGCGTCGCGCCGCCCAATCGCTGTTGTCGGGCGGATTTTCGTTGGTGGCGAGGCCCCCGAATCCTGGATTTTCTCCAAGGCAGTTCGGTCGTCGGGGTGTGTGATTCCATCCCTCAGTTCCCGCTCGGTCAAATGCCGTCCCGCTGCCTGCTCGCGTTGGGCGATGATTCCGGCATCGTGCTGTTCCACCTCGCGGGTTGCCCGCCGCCGGTCGCTGTTGTCCGGGGTTCGGACAAACCCGAAAATCCTGTTCGTCAAGAAGGCTTTTCAGTGCGCCGCCCCTGTAGTCGTCACGAACGATGCTGTACATGGTGTCAAACTCCTCTGTTGGTTGTGGGTCTATCGGCCGTAGCCGGACCCTTGGTGTTTTCCACCCGGCCCCGCGCTTGGAGAACACGCGGGACCGGGAGAGCCTTGCCGCGCTCCTTGAATCCCTGAAAACGCGGGGGCTGCTTGAATTGGTCTGGACAGTTAGAGCGAAGGGCCTCAAGGCTTCGCTCTCCATCCGCTGAATCATGGCAATGAACCAAGAAGCTCACTGTCCAAGGCACATCGCGCGAGCCGGCCGCGATGGCAAGCCTCTTGGCTTCGACGGGCATAAGCCGAGTCGTTGCCCTTTCGACGACATCACGAAACACTGTCGGTTGAATCTTCCTCACTTCGCGTAGGCCGTTCGACACGGTTTGGCGCAGGGAGGCACAAAGGTTGTTCTTTTGCATGTAGAGTCTCCTCGAAAACGGTGTCCAAGTCGCCGATAAGGCGGTCAACGATTTGTTCGTAGTGCGGAATCGCAAACTCTATGAGAAGTCCGCAAACGGCGTCGGCCAGCCGTTTCATCAGTAGCAGGGCAACGCTTCTCTCAAGCAACGTGCCCTCCTTCAGTTTCACGGCTTGCGACACCGAAGCCACTTTCGCCAAGGTGTCGCAAAGTGACTTGACAAGGGCTGGCCGATTCTCGCGCATCGCCCGTTCTATGCACACGCGGAGAATGGCCGCTTCGCCGTCCACCTTCTCGGGTGCATACCGCAAGAAGTCTTGGTATCGAGCTTGTCCGTGTTCGCCTATGTCGTACATGGTGCCGCCTCATGGGTTGCAAGTCGGAATCCGTCATATCCCGCCGCGCCCTTCTTAACCTTGCACGGAATCAGAAGTCGCTCATTCACCAGCGAATCGAAAATCGTTCGGACAGCCACATCGGACTTAACCTTGGCTACCGTCAGAATCCCCGTTTTCGTTTCGCCCTGCGCGAATTCGCGTGCGGCGTCCAAGATGCTGCTGCCGGACGGTGTTTTCCTTCTTCGCGGCGCGGGCTTCGTCGGGCCGGGAAAGCGATACATCCCAACGTCGAGGTTCGCCGGCAACGCCCTCTTCAACATCAACGGCCCAAAGGGCGGAGTGTCCGGCCGATCCGCCGATGCTCAACCACAGTTTGTGCGAGCCGGTTCCCGGTTCGTATGCTTCGCGCCGACCGAGAAGCCACCACTGCCGCGCAAATTCACCGAAGCCGGCCCAACTCAGTTCGTCCAATTCGGGCGGATCAAAACTGCGGTCGCCCTTCCCTCGTTTTCTCAGGTGGTGAAGCAAGACAGGGCATACGTTGTGCTCTTGGCAAATCTCGGCGATGCCCCGAAGCCTCTCGCCTTGGACAAACAGGTTTCCGGCATCGGCTCCGGGCATCGCCAGGTAGACCGGATCAAGGAACAAGACTTCGCAGCCCGTCTCCTGAACGATCCGCTCCAGCATCTTCAAATGCGCCGCGCTATCGAGCCGGGGCAACCACTCAGACCAAAACACGCCGTCGAGGTCGGAGAGGCAAATGCCTTTCGACTCGCAGACTCGATTTGCTGTTTCCTGCGTCACAGGCAAGCCGCTTTCGCCGCTGAGCATGAGCACCTTGCACGTCTGTTCGACGGGCAGACAGCCGAGAAACGGTAGGCCGCTCGCCATTGAGATTGCGGCATCAATTGCAATCGTGGTTTTCAAGGTCTTCTGCCGGCCGGCAATGAGGTGGTTTTGCAGGGCTGCCAAGGTGTCTTTGATGCGGTAGCGAATGTTGTAACGCTCAGTGGCGAGTTGCTTGCAGGTCAGCAACCGGGGCTTGGCGGGTTCGTTTTGGGCGACTGGCACGTTGTAGTGGATGCAAGTCCTGCCCTTTGCCGTCTTGCGCCAGTCGCCGGTTTCGGCGGCATCGTTAAAACGGTAGATGGCCAGCCCGCCGTTGGGGAGCGGATAGAAATAGGCGTTGGGCTTATCCAGGTGTGTCCCTTGGCTTGCCGTCGAATACCGCCCGGCCCGCCGATTCCTTTTGTAGTCTCCTAGCAGCCAGCAGGTGTGCAACTGCCCCCTGGGCTTGCCGTTGACCGTCTCCAAGATTGGCGGGTGGCCGTCTTCCGCCATCGCCGCGAAGATCGACTTATGTACGGCGTCCCATTCCTCGCACCGTGGGGTCGGCTGGCCTTCCGGCTCCGGTTCCGGCGGGGGCGGGTCAATCAATAGTTCGGCTGTTGCCGCGTTGACAAGCTGAAGTCCCTTCATGCGTCACCTCCCGCTACGTTGCGTGCCCAGACGTACTGGATACCGCCGGCCGAGCAATAGTAGTCGGGCAGGTTGACGCCAAGATCAGCCGATACCCGTTTGATGATGGCTTTGCAGTTTTGGGAATGTTCCGCCCGCACCTTGGCAGGCAAGGGGTTCTTCAGCCGAATGAGCCAATGACGGCCACGTCCGCCTTTGCTGGTTGCGTTCTGGACGTAAAGCAGCCGCTCGGCCCACTCGTCCACTTGCGAGATTCCGGCGTCGTCAAGGGTGCCCGCCGTGCCCGTAATCGAAGTCGATGGCGCAGCCTTCCGTCAGCCGATCGCGCCAATTCCACCATGAGGTGCCGAAGCAGGCTATCAAAGCGGGATGAAAGTCAAGCGGGCCATTGTTGTCGGTGAGTTCACCGTTTTTGCCGTCGCCGTCTTTGGGAACGCGCATATCGTGCGGATTGCCCCGCAAGGGCCACTCGTTGGCCGAACGGTCCAAGGCGTCGTCATCGTCTTCAACAGGCTTGAATTGCCACTCCAGACCATCGTGAGCGAAAGGAAGGTACGGGCTGTTTGCCTCCCGCAGCTTCGTCAGCGCATATCCCATCCATGTTGTTTCCATCGTGGGTGCCCATCAGAGATTGCCCATCATCCGAGAGAAGTCCCGGCGGGCGGGGCTGATGGGCAATCGCTCGCCCGCCGGGAAGCGCGGTATGCGCGAAGAAGCTGGCCGTCTTCAACCCGCCAACCGGCGGGCGGAGCAAGAGCAATGCCGGCAATCCAGGCGACGCCGCGCCGATCCGCCCCGATGGAGAAGCTCTTGGCCAGTTCCGAGAGAAGGCGCGTCCGCGTCCACTTGGCCGCGTCGTCACGCGGTAGACTCGCCCGGAACACGCGGGCGAATTCAGATAGCCGGCAACGGGCTGCCTGGTCAAGGTGACAGGATTCAAGGAAGGCCGATAGCTGGTCACTCATGGTTGCTGGTCCTCAAGGCTGCGATTGACTCTACACCTATAAAAGACTGCCAAAACTCGATTTTTTTCCAAGATTCCGCGGAAATTCCAGCCGTGGGGTGTCCGCATGGTCGGTCGATGAATCTGTCACCTACACAAGACTCCCAAACGCCGTCTTTTTTCAGAAAATCGGGAATTTCGTTGCCCCCCTTGTCCGTCGATCAAACTGTCACCTACACTAGACCCCCAAAATTCGATTTCTTCCCAGAATTCTGGCGAAATCCCGGATGCGGGGTGTTCGATGATCGGCGATGAATCCTTACCTACACATAACCCCCAAAATCGAGCAATTTTCCAAGATTCCCGGCGGTACGCGGTGCCGCTAGTCTCGCGTCGGTGAATCTGTCACCTACACATAACTCCCAAGACGCCGTTTCTTTTCAGCATTCTGCCGAGAACCTGCTCGATTCAGTGAATCGCAACGGCGTGGACTTCGGAATGAAGAATCGAGAAGGTGCCGATGCCTCTCAAGCGGGGACAAGTGGTGGTCGCGGAAAATGGCTTCCGCGTGGCCACCACTGCCCACTGGCACCCGCCGTCCGCCCTATAAGGGCGGGCGGGTGCAGTGGGTGCGTCACCAGTGGCGACCCCTTCCCGTTGCCCGAAGGCTCGGAGATTGCAGACGGGCGGAACGGGGCGGGACGGCTGGGAGGGGTCAAGCCCCAAGGGGTCAGCTTGGCGAGCAATTTGACACCAGTCGCGCTTGCGCGCTTTGAGGCCAGCGCGCTTTGACAACCTCCGGCCGCCGCCGCGTCGTTCCGTGGCACGATTGGCCCTGGAGATCGGCCGGAACCGTCAACATGCCCTCCGTCATGCCGCTTTACGGCATCCGCCAAGGCCGCTTCTGTGCTGCCCGTGGCTCTGCCGGTGCTGGGAAATCGGCAAACACCGTCAACATGCCGCCCCGTGGTGCTGTTGACCTCGGGGATCGGCAGCAACGCCGATGCGCTACCGCGTGGTTCCACTGCCCTGCCACTCGGCAAGCGTTGTTGGCCGCGTGGTGCGCCGATCACAAGTGGCCGTGATGCGCCTGCCAGTTGCCGGCGCGCTGCCCGTGGTATCGCCGGCCCCGTCGCCCGGAAGGCGTTGCTGCCCCGGCCCGATACTACTGGCGGTCAAGATCGGCTTCAGGCGTCCGGCCGCTGGCCGACATGCCGCCGGTCAAGATCGGTTGCCGATATGCCGCCGGCCCTGTAGTGCTGCTGTCCCGTCAATGCGCCGCGAAGATGATCTTGTTGTTGACAGACAAGATCAAAGGAAGATCGGCAGTCGATCATTCTGCCGGAGTGCATCGCCGACAATTGCGCCGATGAGGTGCCCCAAGAAATCTCAAGAGCAAATCTCAGGGGAAGTTTTCCTTGGCGGTTTACGGTTCGTTGACTTCTCTCGGACCGCCTCCATGCGCCAAACGTTTTGACATGGCGATACAACCGCAACCGAATTCGCTCGGCTCGCGCTGTACATTTTCTTTTGACTTCTTTCCGAAGAAGGGAAGGCTTGAGTATCACGCTTTTCCACCTTCACTTCTTCAGGGGAGATGCAACCATGAGTACCGCAACCACAACCTACGCTAATCTGTCTCTGGACACTATCCGCAGCTATCTGCAAACGCTTCCGATGCCCCCGCCTGTCATGCCCATAGGTTTCTGCTCTTGGCGAATCATGGGGAGATTCGGGGCGATTCTTTCCGCGCTTCATTCGTACCCTGCGCGGTAATCGCGTGATTAAGGCTATCTGCGCGGAGTTGAGCAAGGGGCTTGCCTTTCGCTTTCCGCCCGCAAGCTACCGCTGTCCGGTGTCGTATGAGTCACTTCTAGTGTGATTGTCTGCCGCCCGCGTTTCAAGCCCGATCTTTCCATCGGGCTTTTCTTTTGCGCTGTCGCGCCCCTCGCTTCGCACGGTTAGGCGGCGCCGATTGGTTGCCGAAGGGCAAGGCGCAAAGAAACGGCCGGCATTTGCCGGCCTATCGCGTTTCCCGCCGTCTTTATCGCGCTAATAGTCGTTGCACCGCAACGGCTGTGTAGGGCAAGTCCCGCGTTGTCACCTTGCCCGCCGCGTTCAACTCGTTTGCAATGGCTTCCAACGTGTCCCCTGCTTCGCGCCGTTGTCGAATGGTGGGCAACACGTCGGCATAGAACGCGGCAGCCTTGGCTTTCGTGGCTTTGGTGCCGCGCCGACGGGCTTTGTCTGTCAGATTGCGGCATTCCGGCCGTGATGCCCCCAGTAACACGCCCCGCCGCTTTGCTGCCCGCAAGGCTTCCCGTGTCCGTTGGCTTATCTTACGGGCTTCTTCTTCGGCAATAGCCGCTTCGATATGCAACCGGAAGGGATCGGCACCCGGTCTGTCGGCACAATCAAACGGCACCCCGGATTCCATAAGCCCGGAAACGAAATGCCACGTTGCGTGCAAGCCTATCCAGCTTGGCGATTACCAGCGTAGCCCTTGCCTTGCGGGCATGTGCCAAGGCTTCCGCCAGTTTCGGCCTATCGGCCTTCTTGCCCGTTTCAATCTCTGTGTACTCGGCAATCACGTTGCCCCGCCCGGTGGCATAGTCTTGAACGGCCGATTGCTGCGCGGCTAATCCAAGCCCACTCCGCCCCTGCCTCTTGGTTGACACGCGATAGTACGCTACCAGTTTCACCATTGCTTGCCTCCTCATGCTGCCTGTCTATTCTATCTTAACATGGCTTCAACCAACAATCAAGCCATGTAAACAGAATCTTGCAGACAAAATTGAGGAGGTTTTGCTCGGCACAACCCCGGAGTGGGTCAAAATCGACAGGACCAGTTCGACCGGCGAAACCAGCGGCGACGGACTGCTCCTTCGTCAGTACGCGCCGGAGCCAGGCGGGTAATGACGCGGCCTTCTTGGAGCACGCGCGTTTATACGCTCTTCGGGAAGTTGGCCGCCCAGACCTTCTTTACGCCCGAATCGTGGCTGCCGTTCCCGGTCACACCATTGCCAAGGCCCTTGGCGTCGATTCTGGCAACAGGCACGTCGAAAGACACCATGCCCACAGTGCGCGGCCGTCTATGGGCTGCTGGGGCAACGGGGGAGGGTCGTTGCCGTGTTGCTGCTGGCGATTCGCGTTTAATGAATCGAGAAGGTAAGATTGTGCGCCGGCTGGATCGGCAACGGGCCGACGCGGCACACCTTCTTGACGCCCGTTCTGGGGCCGCCAAGACCGCAAGCCACCGTGCCATTGGACGTTCCGATAACCGGCGTCAAGAAGGTTCGGCCTTTCCGTGCATCACTTCCGAACGGGCCGTGCGGCACCGACGGCCGGCACTGGGTAGCCTAAAAGCCGGACAGTTCGGAGAACTTATACTTGACAAACTTGACGCCAAGCGATGTCGCCTTGAATTTCCATGTGCCGCCCGGTTCCAACCCGTTGATGTTTCCGATGGCCGAACCGACCTGAGAGCCGCTCTCGTCGTACAGGTTGAAAGTGATTTGTGCGTAACTCAGCTTCCGAGAGCGGCGATTGACGACCATGCCGGTAATCTCGCCCCCGAATTCGCCTACCTTGCCATCGACGGTCTTCCGCAACAAAACGAGACCGTTAGCATCGTATTCCTCCTCGGCCTTGTGCGCGGCCTCAGCTTCCGCTTGTGCCGTCCGCTTGCGCTCTGTCTCGGCCTTCGCAATCGCGGCCTCCTGCGCAAGTCTCGCTTCTTCCTGGCGATTACGTTCAGCCAGTTCAGCTTGGCGGCGGTTCCGTTCCTCGGGAAGGTACTTTATGAATGCAACCTTCACTGCATCACGGAGCGCAGCGTTCGTTGTAGCAAAGTCATCGGGCAACTTGTCACTCTCCGACAACGACTTGAGTTGCCCGTCACTCATGGACTTTAGGGACGCCTGTGCTTTGCCGGCATCAAGGACGAGTTCCACCAGTCTGAGCATCTGCGTTGCCTCAGACTTCTTTTCGCTACGGGGATGGGCCTCATAGGCTTTGAGGCGCTTAGCTGCAACGGAATACTTCCCTTGCTCAATCGCTTGCTGTGCATCGCGAAGCAGCAATTCGGGCTGCGCAGTTCCCCATCTTTCCAAGTATCTGTTCCGCTTCTTCGGTGTTCGTGGCGTCTTTGACCGAAATCGCCTCGTTGATTATTTGCATCGCTTTGTCGTACTGAGAGGCCCGGAATGTATCCTTGGCGTCGGCAATCAGTTTCGTAACCTTCTCGTTCGCGAGTTCCTGGCGTCTAGCGGGAACTTTGGCAAGAAGATCCCTTGCCTTCGCCGTGTTAGTTGCAAGTGGCAGTGACAGTGCCTTGGACAATTTCTCTTCTGCGGCTTCCAATCTACCGGAAGAGAAATCCATTTCAGCCTGCGTGACGAGTTCCAAAACATCCCGGTTGGCTTTTCTGATTGCGGCTTCCTGACGCGCAGCCCGAATCTTCTCTTGCAGCAAGCCAGCCGCCTTCGTATCCGTGGCCTTCACAACAAGCGGAACTCGCTGCAACTCGTTCTCAGCCTTGTCCAGTTCTCCTTTGTCAAAGCTCTCTTGAGCCGCTCTTACGAGCGACGCGACTTCCTCGTTTGCTTGTCGGGCTTCCCTCTCTTGACGCTGCTTCGCTATGTAATTCGAGAAGTACAACCCCGTAAACGGTACGCCCAATACCACCATCACCAAGCCGATCCCCGCAATTCCCCCACCCGCTGCCCGACTCCGCACGACACTCTTACCGCCCACGAAAAGCAGCACCAAACCGAGAAGCACGATGAGACACGGTACAGAGAGCCACAGCCACGATGTCAGCCACAAAAGCGCGAGTACAACGAAAGCGGCCAGAGCCGACACGCCGATGGCGGCAGCCTGGAAGAAGCGGTAGACCAAATCGTTGCCCTCACCGGCCGTAGATTTCAGCAGGCCATCAATCTTCTTCGGGGTCGCACGAATGAGGGTCCAAGCCCGGTTCGCAGTGGCGACGGTCCAAGGTCCAGCTTGAGTACCGACCTGCGCGACCACCTTTCCAACTTTGCGGAGGCCCTCGCCAGAAGGTTGACCGGCAATGGCCGCCCCTATGGGCTGCGCGGTGACTGGCACGTTAGGTTGTATCTGCGAAGCGGCAAATGGTGAAGAGGCGAATGTTGCGCCCACAGGGGCAGGACTCATCGGCCGTTCCGGCAGGTCGCGACGTTCCTGAAGCCCGCGCAGAGTAGAAGCAACTTGCTCTGGGTTGGCAACGCCAGCCATTTGGATTTCGTAATCGTCCGAGGAGGCACTAGAAAGACGAACCGTTCCTGTGCCCATGAGACGTTGGAAAAAGCCTTGCTCGACATGGATCGCGCGAATGTCAGTATGGCGCAACTCGGTTGTGGACTTGGACAAGAGGCCCTGACGGGAGATGGTTCGGCGCGTTGTCACAGTCCAACTGGTTGCCAAGCACCGAAGCCACCAAATCAGCAGAATGACAAGGCCGATTCCCAGCGGAACCAACAGCACCGCCAACAGGAACCCGACGGGGGCGTTGCGGAACATCGCAGGTCGCCCGGTCCAAACAACACGTTCGTCTGTCGCCATTATCGTCTACCCTCTAAAGCTGGAAAGCGTTTCCGCTGGGCGGGGCTCCATGTCGCCGATGCACCAATACCAGTCGGTTGCGTATCGAACTAACGAAAAAGGAGCACCGACCCGCAGCGCCGACCCAGAGGCCCCGACCAAGGGGCACCAATGAACAGCGCCCGGCCGACGCCCCATCTCGGGGCGGTTGTGCCAATCGCTGCTTCATTGGTTCAAGAGCCACAGTTCGGCTCAGGTTGGTCGTTTCTCTGAAAGCAGACCTGACGCTCTCGCGTCGTTCAAGTTGTCTTCATGGCCGGTCACGGCCCTTTGGTCGTTCCTCGTTCGGTTCTCCGATTACTTCAATTCCGGCTGGTCGAAGGTTTCCCAGCGTCTTTTAGCATAATTGCGAGGCCAGAGGGCCGCAATCCCCCCCAAGTCAGAATTCCCCAGCGGGCTGGCGTGAGGCTCCAGGGCCGGCGTATCTGGCCGGCAACCTTCTTCATACCATTTGCCAAGACAGGAATCGCCGTTGCCGAGAAGGGCCGGAGAATCGAGAAGGTCAGGTGCCCGCGCCCCGGCTGGCCGGCTTTCCGATTCTCGCCCCATTGGGCCGCGTCAGCCGGCCGGCTTGACCGCCCGGCGGGCATCGGCTCTAATTCTGTGGTGGGGTGCCTCGGACGAAGGCGACGATAAGCCGCCGAATATGAGCTTCGATGGACGCGGCACCGCGTCGGAAAAGTTCTACTGGCGTCCAGTCGCCCCGACTAAACATTCGGCTGTTTTCTTGCGGACCACGGGTTGATCTTCCATGACGCGTAGAGAGAGGAATCGATGGCGAGCCGGGACGACTTCGGCTCCCAATCCATCCCCCAGCCCGGCTCCCAGTCCCTCGTTTCCCGAGGTTCCCCGCTGGCAGACGCCCGCCATGTGTGCCGGCCTGGTGCTGTTGGTGCTGATCCCTTTCGCGCAAGTGGGTTGGCACGAATTCACGATCTGCGACGACAACGACTACATCTACAGGAACCCGGCGGTCGTGCACAGGGAGTTGGCCTATGCCTGGGATTACCACTACGGCAATTGGCACCCGCTCACCTGGCTGTCGCACATGGCCGACTGCGAGATGTTTGGTCCCAGGACCGTAGGTGTCAGCGGCTGGGCCGGCGGCCATCACCTGATGAGCGTGGCCATCCACGCCGCCAGCGTGGTGTTGCTGTTTCTCGCGCTGCGCATGATGACCGGCGCCTTCTGGCCCAGTGCGATGGTGGCGGCGCTGTTCGCCATTCACCCCCTGCGGGCGGAGTCGGTGGCCTGGGCGGCCGAACGCAAGGACGTGCTCAGCGCCCTGTTCTGGATGCTGACCATGCTCGCCTACGTCTGGTATGCCCGGCGGCCCCATATCCTGCGATACCTCGCGGTGATCGTGGCCCTGGTGTTGGGGTTGATGTCGAAGTCGATGTTGGTCACCCTGCCCTGTGCGTTGGCGCTGTTGGACTATTGGCCGTTGCGGCGCTGGCGGCCCGTCGATCCGCCGCGAGGCGCCGGCCAGCCGGCGCCGCTCTTTCCGCGGGCGGGTTTCGACCTGCTTTGGGTGGAGAAGATCCCCATGCTGGCCATTGCCGCTGGGGTGGGCTGGGTGGCGACGCAGAGCCAAGCGGCCGCCGGCGCGCTCAATGGCTTGGACGGTGTGCCCCTGGACTGCCGCATCGCCAATGCCCTGGTTTCCTATGTTGCCTATCTTGGGAAGATCTTCTGGCCGATGAATCTGGCGATCTTCTATCCCCACGTCGCCATGATCCACAGCGAGCGGCTGTTCTTCATCCACACCTCGCCCGTGCTTGAGCTGGGCTTCTTTTGCTACGCGACGATGGCGGGCGTTCTGCTGTTGGCGATTACGGCCGCGGCGATCGGGCTCAGGCGGCAGGCGCCGTACTTGATCGTCGGTTGGTTCTGGTATCTGGGCACGCTGGTGCCGGTGATCGGCTTGATCCAAGTGGGCATTCAGTCCATGGCCGACCGCTACACCTACATTCCCTCGATTGGCATTTACTGGCTGGTCGTGTGGGGCATTTGCGAGCTGGCCTTGCGGCGGAACTTTGCCCTCTGGGCGTTGCGGACCGTGGCGGCGGCCGTGTTGGTGGCCTGCCTCGTGCTCACCACGATTCAAGTGTCGTATTGGAAGAACAGTGAGGCGCTGTTTTCGGAGGCAATCAAGGCGGTCCCGGACAACTATTTCGGATACCTCCATCTGGGCAAGGAGTTTTACAGCGAACAGGCCGTGCGGGAAGGCGAACTCGCCGGCCAGGCGTCGGTGGCGGGCTTGAAGGAGGAGGCGGACGTGCATCACGCGAAGATGCTCAGGTTGCAGGACATGGCCGCCGACGCGTTCAAAAAGGCGCTCAAGATCAATCCCACTTACGACTTTGGAAACAACAACCTCGCCGTCTGGTATGCCGAGCGCAACGATCAGGAAAATGCCATCAAGTATTTTACCAGGGCCTTGCAGGCCAAGCCGGCATACCCCGACGCCCTGAGCAACCTGTGCACCATCTTCCTGCGCCCGGAACAAAAAAAGTATGCCCAGGCGGTAGCGCTCGGTGAGAGGGCGGTGGCGCTGCTGCCCGAAAAGCTGGAGTATCGCCTCAATCTCGGCCGGGCCTACGAAGGAGTCCACAGGCCCGACGACGCGGCCCAGCAGTATAGTGCGGCCGTGCAACTCGATCCCGACTGCGTCTCGGGCTACCGTCTCCTGATGAGGCTCATGGAACGCGAGGGGAAGATGGCCGAAGCAATTGCCTGCTGCCAAAACCTGGTGAGGATCAGCCGCGCTGCTGGTCCGAGTCAAGAGTCGGACGCCTATCGCTTCCTTGGCCTGCTCTACGCGAGGCTGGGTAACATGGAGGAAGCGGATAAATGCCTTCAGGAAGCCGTCCGTCTCGCTCCGCAGTATGACCTGGCGCGGCAATGTCTGGCCGTCGTTCGCGAATTGAACCGCAGGCAGCAAGACATCAACGCGCATCCCAGCGCGCAGGCATATTGCGATCTCGGCAGATTGCACGCCATGATCGGCGATTGGGCAGAAGCCGAGAAGTGTTTGCAGCAAGCCCTCCACCTCGATGGGTCGAATGCTCGAGCCCGTGAACTCCTGAAGCAGCTCCAGGTCCAGCGAGAAAAGGCCGAGGAGCCGTAGGATTTCTCTCCGAGGACGTCATGCCCGAACCGCCCCCGCAACTGATCGCGCTGGTTGGGCGACTGGGACTGGCCGCGCCGGCGGAGATCCGCAAGGCCGAGAAGCACGTGCGGCGGCTGGCCCGGGATTTGCCCCAGTTCGAGTCGGTCTGGATTGACGCCCTGGCCCAGGCCCGGCTTCTGACACCCTTTCAGGCGGCCCAACTCAATGCCGGCCGCGGGCAGTCGCTGCGCGTGGGGCCCTATCTGCTCTGCCAGCCGCTGAGCGATTGTCCCTGGATTGCCTGCTATCGGGCCCGGCACGTCGAGTCGGGCGACATGGCGCGATTGGCCGTTGCCGACGCCGGCGACCAGACGGCCGAGGAGCTGCTGCCCCGGCTGCAGGCCCTGGCCGCCGCGGCCGACCGCTTGACCACGGAGCACCTGCTGCCGATCCTCCGCGCCGATCGCGACGGCGGCCGCATCTGGGCTGCCGCACGCTGGCTCGAGGGCCGCACGGCTGCCGCGTGGATGGTCCACCACGGCCGTTTCCCCCCGGACGCCGTGCTGGAAATCGCCCGGGCGATGACGGCCGGGCTGCTCGTGCTGGAAGAAGCCGGGCTCTGCCACGGCGACGTCGCGGCGCAAAGCCTGTTGCTGACCGGCCGGGGCGGAGTGGCACTGCTTCAGCCGGGGCTGCGACCGATCCTCCGGCCCGAGGAAGGATACGCGCACGCCGATTTGCAGCCCGAGGCCTACGACTATTTGGCGCCGGAGCGGATCGCGGCCGGTGCGAGTCCGGACACGGCCGGCGACGTGTATGCGTGCGGTTGCCTGTGGTGGCATTTGCTCTGCGGCCGGCCGCCGTTGGCCGGCGGCGACAGCCTGGCGAAGCTCCGCGCCGGCCATGCCGCGACGATCGTCGACGTGCGGCGTTTCGCGCCGGCGGCGCCGGGGCTGCTGGTGGAAACGATCGCCGCCTGTGTGCGGCGCGAGCCGGCGGAGCGACCGGGCTCGATCGCCCAGTTGGCCGAGATGCTCGGCCGGCCGGCACGCAACACGCGGCAGGTGCTGGCCCGAGATATGGGGCGCTACGAACGTCCGGCGGCCGCCTTGGGCGACGCCGACAGCGGCCGAGCAGGCTGCCAACAGGACCTCGCGGCGGATGGCCCTGTCGGCACTGGCCCTGATGGCCGTGGTGGCCGGCCTCTGGCCCCTTTGGCAGCAGTGGCATCGCTCCGACGCGCCCGCCGCAGCGGTATCGACCGCAGCGGGAGGCGGAGCGGGACGTGCCTCACAAGGCACCCAGGGGGTACCCGGTCCCATTTTCGTCGCGACCACGCGAAGCGTGGTGCCCGAATCGGGACAGTCCCCCGAACGCAAATTGGGGCAGTCCCCGGCTTATGCAACGCCCGGCGTCCGTCCTGCCAGGACGGCCGAGGGCCGCGCCGGACCTGCTGCTTGACGCCAAGAGGGCCTGGGAAGGGGCCGCCTTGTCGCTCCGGCCCGGACAATGCGTGCGCGGGGCACTGGGAAAACGGCCGTCGGTCGTGGTCCCGCGGGGCGGCTTGATCGTGGCCGTGGACCGCGTCCGCTTCGAGAACATCGATTTCGTCTGGACGCCTGCGACGGCCGCGGCCGCCATGATCGAACTCCGCGCCGGCCACGGCGAGTTTCGCGGCTGCACGTTCCAGGCGGTGCCGGCCGCGTCGGCGCCGCCGGCCGCCATCGCCTGGGTCCATCCGGCCGCCGCGGCGGCCGCCAGGCAGGCGCTTCCCAGCGGGCAGTTGCGCCTGAGCGATTGCGTGTTCCGTGGCGTGGCGGCGGCGATCGACTGCCGCACGCGCGGCGCCTTGGACGTGGAACTGACCAATACGCTGCATCTGGGCGGCGGCCCGGTCTTGCGGTTGGATCATTGCCCGCGGATCGAAGAGCCGCTGAGCCTTAGCATCACGCGGGTGACGCTGCGCGGCACCGGCCCGCTGTTGCAGTGCGATTGCCCCCGGCAGGACGACCGGCCGGGCCAAGCCGGGACCGAGCAGCCGCCCGCGGGCGAGATCGCCGTGGAAGCGGCCGGATGCGTGCTGGCCCCAGCCGCCGGACAGCCGCTGCTGCTGTTTGCCGGCCGCAACTCGCCCGTGCGGGCGCTGGCGGGCGTGAAGTGGACGGGCCAGGGCTCGCTGGTCTTGCCGGACGCGCCGATTGCCGCCTGGCGGCGGCCGGACGGGCGCCAACAACTGTTGGACGAGGCGGCGGTGTCCATGGCCGGCCTGGTGCGGAGCACCGTCGCTTTCGCCGGCAGCGCGGAAGACGGCCCGGCCGCCAGCCGGATCGTCCGTTGGCAGGCCCCGCTGCAATCGGCAGATGCCCCGGGCGTGGCGGTCGAGTTGCTTCCCCACCGGTGAGGTTAAGGAGGAAGGAGGAAGGATCAAGGATGAAGGATGAAAGTTGCTTTCCCACCCAGGAGAACGGCCACCCCTGGAGTAGCCTGGCTCCGTCAACCGCGCACGCCACGCAATTGACACACCCCCGCCGACGAGTGCATTGTGCCGCGGGCATGGCGGTCGTATCGGCATTGCCGTCAATATTTGACAAAGTGTTTGGGCGACTTAGACTTCGGTGAGCGGCCCGCCACGCGGCCACCTTCTTTCCGGGGTAGGATTGCTTAGAAGATATTGCATCGAGGAGGCCCCCTTGCGACGGCTACGACGGCTATTTTCCGAGCAGCGAGGAGCCACGGCAGTCGAGTACGCCGTGATGCTCAGTATGATTTTGATGGTGGTCATCGGGGCCGTCGCCGCCGTCGGCACGAACACCAACAGTCTCTACGGCAAGATTCTCAACAGCCTGGGCAGCTTCGTCTTCGGCCATTGACTATCGGCGGACGAACGCCTGATAGTAGAGCAGCGCCAACATGGTCTTGCCATCGTGAATGCGGCCGTCGCCGACCATGGCGAGCGCTTCGGACCACGTGCTCAAAAGCGGCCGGATGTCTTCGCCCGCGTCCAGCGAGGTCGATCCCGGCTCCAATTGCGCGGCCAGGTACAGGACCATGCGTTCGTCGAGGATGCCGGGCGACATGTAGAAGGTGGCCAACGGCTCGATATGCCCAGCGCGATAGCCGGTTTCTTCGGCCAGCTCGCGGCGGGCCGTCTGGGCCGGATCCTCGCCCGGTTCCAACGTGCCGGCCGGAAGCTCGATGAGCGTCTGCTGCACGCTGGCGCGGTAGTTCTCGATGAGACAGATGCGGCCGTCATCCAGCAGCGGCAGCAAGACCACTGCCCCCGGATGCCGCACGATCTGCTTGGCGTGCCGGGCGCCGTCGGGGGCGGTTTGCATCACCTGTTCGACGCGGAAACGCGCTCCTTCAAAGAGCACAAGCGGTTTTGCCATGATCGTCCTCGCGCCGCGTGGAATCGCCCTTGCCGAATCGCCCCCCGGACGCAGTCCGGGGGCTTTTCAACACTCCCAATCCCTAATCCCTAATCCCTTCCTCACTCTACTTCGATGAGTTGCTCGACCCGGCCGTCGTGATGGAAGCGGGCGACCAGCGTTTCACTGGTCAGATTATGGCCCAGCAGCGTGCGGTTGCCCGGCTTGGCAAGCGATCGGTACACCAGCCATTGCTTGCGGCCGACGGCGAGGCGATAGCCGACGGCCACGTCGGCCGGCTGGACCTGCATCGCCTGGCCCACGCTGAGCGGCCGCCAGGAAAGCGGCCGCGACCAGCGGCGCGGGTCCAGATCGAACCACAGCGGCGCGAACAGCCGCCGGGCGTGGGCCGCCTGCTGCCATTGCAGCCAAGGGCCGCCGTGGCAGTCGAGCGTCAAGTCTCCGGCTTGGGGCGCTCGCGTTGGCCCCCTGGGGCAGCGCCAACGGCACCACCATCGCCAGCCGCTTCTTTCCCTCGAAAAGCCAGCCCTCGCGAGCCCTCTTGGTCCTGCGGAGCGTGACCGCCGGGTCCAGGGGCACGCGGCCGCAGTATTGCAGCCCCGCCGGCTCATCGCCCAGGACGGCATCGGCCAGCAGCAGAAAGCGATCTGCCCTGCCCAGCACGACATGACGCTCCAGGCGCAGCCCGGCGGCCAGATCGATCGCCAACTCCAGGTAGTCCACGTCCTTATCGGAGAAGCGGCAGACGGCTTCCCAGCGGGACTCGGGTGGGACAGGCACGCCGTTGCGGCAGACCTCCCCTAGCCAGGGGCCCGACCACAGGCGGCGGCCGCCGACCGACATCTCCATTTCCATCGATTGGCCCGGATAGCGGACCATCAGTTGCACGCCGGAGCGGGGCCAGTGGGCTCGGAGGACGGCGGCTGCGTCGTTCATCGCGTGGGGTCGCCTTGGTTGGACAGAGGACCGGAAACTAGGTATGTTAACGGATTGGAAGGCGGGTGTCTTCCCCCGATATTCTCGTTCCCGTGACACAATAATGGAGGAGCGTCAATCATGGAATCGCCTAATCTGCTGAAAAAACTCGTTGCGGCGGCCGCGCTGGCGGCGTTTGTGGTCGTGTTGGGCGGATGTTCTACAGCCGAAAGCGAGAAGACGACGGCGAAGTCCGAGCCTAAAGCGGCCAAGACGCCGGAGAAAGCGGCAACGCCCCCGGCCCCTGCCACGGAGCCTGCCCAGACCGAGGAAGCGCCGGCCTGCGCAACCGGCAACGGGCACTGCGAAAACGGCCGAGAAGCCCCAGGGGCCCATGCCCCCCAAGGTATTGCCCTTGGTGGACAACATGGCCGACCTGGTGCGGGCCGATTTCTGTGCGCCGGTCTGGATCGACAAGAAGAACAAGCAATTGGTCCTCGAGGGCGAGACGTGCAAGGCGGGCTACCCGCTGGAATTCTTCGCCACCTTCAAGAGCCGTGGCTACGAGTCGGTCCTGGTGGTCGATTCCGACACCAAGCCGAGTCTCGTGCATCGCGCCCTATTGGCCCTGGGGGCCAAGGCCGGCCATCCCGTCCGCTTCGATCCGAAATTTGAGCCGGCCACCGGCACGGAAATCGCCATCGAACTCCGCTGGAAGGACAAAGACGGCAAGGTGCAGAAGGCCCCGGCCCAGCAGTGGGTCCGCGACATCAAGACCAAGAAGGCCTTGGACACCAACTGGGTGTTTGCCGGCAGCCAGTTCCGCGGCAATCCCGAGACCAAAAAGGAATACTACGTCGGCGACGACGGCAGCCTCATCTCGGTCTCGAACGTGCCCTGGGCGACGCTTGACCTGCCGATCCATAGCGCCAACGCGATGGACGCCCGCGGTTATGAAGGCTTCGTCGAGCACATGCCCCCGGAAAAGACCCCCGTGACGATCATCTTGACGCCGAAGCTGGAGAAGGCCGACGAAGGGCGGGAAGCGGAGCTGGGGAACTGGTTGAACAAGGTCCCAAATGCGGACAAGGGGGCCCCGGAGGCGGAGCCAGGCAAGCTGCCTGCCGACGACACGGAGAAAACAGAGAAGAACGAGGAGGGGAAATAAGGGCGACGGGCGAAACCGCAAGCGGCCGATTTCCCGACTTCCCGATTTTCTAAATCCCTAAATCCCTAAATCCCTGTCTACCGCAGCAACCGGCGTGCGCTCTCCAACAGCCGCTCCATGGGGAACGGCTTGCGAATGTAGTCGTCCACGCCGAGCATCTCGGCGTACGCCTTGTGGCGGCTCCCCTCGTTGGCAGTCACCATGATGATCCGCACCGGCACCGAGCGGGTGCGGCGGAGCTTCTCCAAGACCAGGAAGCCGCTGCGCTTGGGCATCATCATGTCCAGGATCACCAGGTCGGGATCCTCCCGCTCGGCCATCGCCAGCCCCTGATTGCCGTCCCGTGCGACGAGGACCGCAAAACCGGCAGCTTCCAGGGCAAATTTCATCGATTCGACGATCTCGCGGTCGTCATCGACCAGCAGGACGCGTTTGCGGGCGTCGGCCTCTTGTTTCTCTTGCGGATTATTTTCAGCCATGGCGTATCTTCCTTCCTCGCCGGGGGGGGCCCGATCAGCATCCGAAACAGTGTGAAACGTACCTTATAAGTACCTCAGGCGGTCTCAATTTGCAAGGTGCCCGGCAGGGGGGAAGGACGAAGGCGGAGGGCGGAAGGAGGAAGGCGGAAGGAGGAAGGCGCAGACAGATGCCTGTTCCTGCCGGCCTCGATCAGCGAAACGTTGCCGGGCAGTCCAGGGCCTGGGCCAGACGGCGGAGGTACTGGCGACGGGGAATCTCGACGGCGCCGAACTGCGCCGTGTGCGGCGTGAGTTGCTGAATGTCCAACAGCGTATAGCCGCGCTCCCGCAGGTGGCCCACCAAGCGAACCAAGGCCACCTTCGAGGCGTCGCGGACGCGGTGGAACATCGATTCGGCGGCGAACAGTCCGGCGATCGCCACGCCGTAGACGCCGCCGACAAGTTGGTCCTCGCGCCAGACCTCGACGCTGTGGGCGTGTCCGAGCGCGAAAAGCTGGCTGTAGGCCCGGATCATCGGCCGGATCAGCCAGGTGCGTCCGCGGCGACCGCCGCAGGTGGCGCAGCCCCGGATGACGCCGGCGAAGTCCTGGTCCATGCTCAGGGTCAGTCGCCCGCTGCGGCAGGTCCGCTGCAAACGCCGCGGCACGTGAAAGCGGTCCAACTCGATAATCGCCCGGGGATCGGGCGAACACCAGGGGACGGCTGCGCCGGCATCGCCGGTGGGCCAGGGGAAGATGCCGTGCCGGTAGGCGTCCAGGAGCCAATCCGGGGTGAGTTGGCCGCCGAAGCCGATAAGTCCCTCGGGATCGGCCTCTTCGGCAGGCGGAAAGAATGGCGAGGGCGGAAGAATGGGCATAGTACCACCGTGGCCCCCGACGGAAGCCCGAAGTTGTGCCTATCCTAGCACCTCCCCTCCACGTTTGTCCAGAGTTCCGGTATCCTCGTTCTCATGCCGACCGAAAAAGCCACCGCCATCGTGCTGCGGACCGTCGAGTTCAGCGAAACCAGCCTGGTGGTGACGCTGTTCACGCGGGAGTTTGGCAAGCTGGGCGCTTTGGCCAAGGGGGCCAGGCGGCCAAAAAACCCTTTCGAGTCTGCTCTTGACCTGCTGGCCCTTTGTCGAATAGTCTTCCTCCACAAATCGTCCGAAGCGCTCGACTTGGTGACGGAGGCCAAACTCCTGCGGCGGTTTCGCCCCGCCGGCCGGGATTTGTTTGGGCTGTATGCCGGCTATTACGTCGCCGAGCTGCTCGGCGAGTTGACCGACGAGGACGACCCTCATCCTGAACTATTCGATTTGGCGGAGGAAACCTTGCAAGCCTTGGCCGCCGGAGACGCGGTGCCTCGGCAGATCGTGCGGTTCGAACTCAGTGCGCTGCGGCTCCTGGGGCACATGCCCGCCCTGGAACAATGCGCCGAATGCGGCACCCCGGTGGCCACCACCGGACGAGTCGCCTTCGGTCAACTCCAAGGCGGCGTGCTCTGTCCCAAGTGCCGGGCGGGAAAGCGAGCGGTGATTGCCGTCAGCGCGGGCGTGCTGCGGACCATGGCTCAACTGGCCGACCCCGGCAGCCAAAGCTGGCAACGCATCGCCATCGATCCGCCAACTTTGGGAGAACTCCGCGGCGTGCTGAACCATTACCTCGTCAACCTGTTGGGCCGAAAACCTCGCATGCACCAATACCTCGGCGCCCTGTGGAGCAAGCAAGACCACGGCGGGGGCAGCCGCCACCGGACGTGAGCCGGGCGGAATACACCACGACAAGGATGTCGCGCATGTCACTACGGATCGGCCGGCTTGAGACGCTCCTCCTGGTGGGTTTCCTGGCAGGTTGCGCCTCAACGCCGCATCCCCCTGCCGCCCCGACTACAACCGCCGCCTCCGATCTCCCCGCGCAGAATCAGGACGCCGGCTGGTTGTTCCCACAAGGGACCGGCCAACAAACGGCACAGTCGCCGCCCCCCTCGGGCGTAGCACCGGCCACGGCCAACACGCCGCCATCGTATATTGTCGGCGCACCGGCCTATCCCGGCGCCACGCCGGCGTCCTATACCAGCGTCGCCCCGGGCACGGTTCCCCGGACAGTGGGCCCTTGCTGGTTCCCCCGGCCAACGCCACCGCCGCCATGGCGCCGGGGGTGATGCCGGGCACTTCCCCCGCGAGTGCGTATCCGCCGGGCGTGGCGCCGCCAGCCGGCGCCTATGGCCTGCCGCCCTCGGCCGCAACACCGTCCGGCCCTGCTCCGGCGCCGACAGCGACGGCAGCGACGGCATCGTCGGCGACCGCGACGGCCAAACCCAAGTCGGACGACGATGACGGTTGGGACTGGTCCGACCTGGGCTTCGACGAGACCTGGAAGAAGATCGAGAAGACGTTCGGGTATGGCCCCGACGAGAAGATCGCGAAGGAGCAATTCCGTCAGGCCGAGGCCCTTTTCCGGGAGAAGAAGTATGCCGAGGCGGCGCCGATGTTTTACATCGCCTCGTGGCGCTGGCCCGATACCACGCTGGAAGAAGACGCGATGTTCCTGTTGGGGGAGTGTTACTACTTCGACGATCAGTACGGCAAGGCGCAGGACGCCTATGACAATTTGCTCAAGAAGCACGGCAACACCCGCTATCTCGACACGGTGACGTGGCGGTTGTTCGCCATCGCCCGCTATTGGGAGCTATTCGAAGCGCAGCAGCCCCACTGGCCGCTGACGCCCAATTTCAAGGACAAGACGCGGCCGTGGTTCGATTCCTGGGGCAACGCCATCGCGGCCTACGACTCGATCCACATGCACGATCCGCGCGGCCCCTTGGCCGACGTGGCGGAAATGGCCGTCGCCAACATGTACTTCCGCGAAGGCTTCTACGAGGACGCCACCTTCCATTACGACATTATCCGCAAGGATTATCCCAAGAGCCGGTATCAGATCCAGGCGCACATCCTGGGCTTGCAGAGCAAGATGCGCAGCTATCAGGGGCCCAACTATAACGGCCAGCCCCTGAAGGACGCCGGAGAAATCGCCGACCAGACGCTGCGGCAATTTCGTGGGCGCCTGGGCGACGAGGAAGCCCGCGTCGCCGCCACCCGCGCCCGCATCGTCGTGATGAAGGCGGAGCGGGAATGGACCCTGGGGCAATACTACGACGGCAAGCAGTATTACGGGGCGGCGCGGCAGTACTACAAGTTCCTCGTCGACAATTATCCGCATACCCCCTTTGCCGATCAGGCCCGCGCCCGCCTGGAGCAGATTCGCAACTTCCCCGACGCGCCGCCCAATTATTTTTCCTGGCTGACGCGGGTGTTCGACCACGAGAGATAGTGCCATGACGGCCTGCTGCCGGCGGCGATGGCCGCCGCGAAAAAACGGTCTCTGGCTGGCCTTGCTGGTCGCGCTGGGGGGCTGCGCCGGCTACCGCTTCGGCAACCAGTCGCTCTTTCCGCCCGACATCGAGACCGTCCGCGTGCCCGTGTTCCAATCGAGCAGCTTTCGCCGCGATTTGGGCGAGCAGCTCACCGAAGCGGTCGTCAAGGAGATCGAGAAACGCACGCCCTACAAAGTCGTCCGCGACGGCAGTGCCGACACCGTCCTCATCGGCCGCATCACCAATGAAGGCAAGCACCTGCTGAACGAGACCCTCAACGGCGATAGCCGCGAATTAGAGCTCGACCTGGTGGTCAGCGTCCGCTGGACCAATCGCCGCGGCGAGGTTGTCCGCGACATGCCGTCGATAAAGGTCCCCACGGACGCCGTCGACGTCAACGCCGCCAGCCACTTCGTCCCCGAATTCGGCCAGTCCACGGCCACGGCCCAGATGCAGGCGATCCAGACGCTGGCCGAGCGGATCGTCAACCTCATGGAAGCGCCCTGGTGATGATAAGGATGAAGGATGAAGGATGAAGGATAAAGGGTAAAGGATGACCGGACAGGCCCTTGCCTTCCGCCCTCCCCCTTCCGCCTTCCGCCTTCATCCTTTATCCTTCCTTTTTATGGCTTCCGTCGGCGAGCATCGGCCTGTCTCAAGCTGGAAACTCCGTACGCGGACGCTCCCGGCCGCGCCGCTGCCGCTCCTGATGGGCATCCTCAACGTCACCCCCGACAGCTTCTCCGATGGCGGGCGGTTTTTCGATCCCGGCCGGGCGGTCGAGCACGGACTGCGGCTGGCCGCCGACGGGGCCGACCTGCTGGACATCGGCGGGCTGAGCACCCGCCCCGGCTCCGAGCCGGTCGATGCCGACGAGGAACTCCGCCGCGTGCTGCCGGTGATCGACGCCCTCCGCCGCCAAACGGACGTGCCGATTTCGGTCGATACCTACCGGGCGGTCGTGGCCGAGCGGTCCCTGGCCGCCGGCGCCGAGGTGGTCAACGACGTGACGGCGCTCAGCGCCGACCCGGACATGCCAGCCCTGGCGGCCCGTAGCGGCTGCGGCGTTTGCGCCATGCACATGCGGGGCGCTCCGCGATCCATGCAACAGAACCCGGTCTACCAGGACGTCGTCGGCGAGGTCTTCGATTACCTCCGCCAACGCCGCGATGCGCTGCTGGCCGCCGGCGTCGAGCAGGCCCGCATCGCCCTGGACCCGGGCATCGGCTTCGGCAAGACGATCGAGCACAACCTGGCCCTGCTGGCGCACGTGGGGCGGTTCCACGCCTTGGGCTGTTGCCTGTTGGTCGGTCCGTCGCGAAAGCGATTCATCGGCGAGGTGCTGGGCGATTTGCAGGCCGACCGCACGGCCGGCACGATCGGCGTGGCCTTGGCCCTGGCCCGGCAGGGCGTGCAGATTCTCCGCGTCCACGACGTGGCGCCGCTGCGGCAGGCGTTGCTGCTGTTCCGGGCGTCCGGGCAGTTATGAACCCGAATTCCGGTGAAAACGGGAATGTGCCCGTTGACTTCGTCACTTTCTTCCACGTAAGCTAGATAACGAGCAGGTTGGAGTGGACTGCCTGAGGATCGCGACCTGCTCCTGGAGTGCTGGCATGAATACTTCGGCGATTGAAATCCAAGAGGCGCGAGCCCAGCGTGTCGAGGTCAAGGAGGATAGCCTCGTCGTCGAGTTGGTTGACGGCCGAACGGTCATCGTGCCCCTGGCCTGGTATCCGCGACTCTGGCATGGGCAGGAACGGGAGCGGGCGCGCTTCGAGATTATCGGGGACGGGCATTACATCCACTGGCCGGACCTGGACGAGGACCTGAGCGTCGTCGGCATTTTGGCCGGTCGTCGCTCCGGCGAGAGCGCCGCTTCATTGAAGGCGTGGCTGGCGGCAAGGCAATAATTTGCCCGCCTTTCCCGCACCGCCGACGGCGACCCCCAAACGAGAGCACCGCAGGTGATTATAGCGTCCGCGCGGGCGGCTAGCACCCGCATTTCACCTGCCCGACCTAACCGCTTGCCGTATAATTCCTTACAGCGAGTGACCCGGCGGCCTTCGGCCGTAAATCGCCGTTGACTTCCAACCCGCTCTCGGGGATACTTCCCCCGCGACTTCCGCAATTCCCCGGCCCCGGCCGAGCGGGCTGCTGACGGCCCGCCCACGTAATGAACGATCTCCACGAATATTGCCTCGATCTGGCGCGGCGGGCCAAAACGGCGGCGGCCGATTTGGCCCTGGCGTCCGGCGCCCGGAAGCAACAATGGCTCCGCTTGTGCGCCCGTTTGCTGGCCGAGCGTTCGGCGGCCCTGATCGAGGCCAATCGCCTCGACCTGGCGGACGCCCCCGGTCACGGCTTGAGCGAGGCCCAAATCGACCGCCTGCGATTGACCCCCGCGCGGATCGTCGCCATGGGACGAGCACTGGAGGACGTGGCCGCCCTGCCGGAGCCCATCGGCGAGGTGATTTCCTCGTCGGTCCGGCCCAGCGGCCTGGAAGTGCAGAAGGTCCGCGTGCCGCTGGGAGTGATCTTCTTCATCTACGAGTCGCGGCCGAACGTGACCAGCGACGCCGCCGGCATCTGCGTCAAGAGCGGCAACGCCGTCATTCTCCGCGGCGGGAAAGAAGCCGGCCGTTCCAACGCCGCCATCGTGGAACTCCTGGCCGCGGCGGCTGCCGAGACCGGCCTGCCGCCCGACGCCGTCCAGTTGGTGGCCACGGCCGATCGCGCCGCCGTCGGCCACCTGCTGCACCTGCCCGAGTTCATCAACCTGGTCATTCCCCGCGGTGGCGAGGATCTGATCCGCCGCGTCAGCCAGGAGGCCCTCATGCCGGTGATGAAGCACTTCGCCGGCAATTGCCACGTCTACCTGGACCGCACGGCCGATGCGGACATGGCCGAGAAAATCGTGGTCAATGCGAAGTGTCAGCGGATGGGCGTGTGCAACGCGGCCGAGTCGCTGGTGGTCCACTGCGAGGCGGCCCCGGCCCTGCTGCCTCGCGTCGGCAAGGCCCTGGCGGCCCGGGGCGTGGAAATTCGCGGCGATGAGCGGACGCGGCAATGGCTCGCCGAGGCGAAGCCGGCGACCGAGGAGGATTATCGCACCGAGTACCTGGGGCCGGTGATTTCCGTCCGCGTGGTCGATTCGCTGGAGGAGGCCATCCGGCACATCAACCACTATGGCTCGCGGCACACCGACGCGATTGTCACTTCCGATCTGGCGGCGGCCCGGCAGTTCGCCGCCCGCATCGACAGTTCCGCGGTGATGATCAACGCCAGCACGCGACTGAACGACGGCGGCGAGTTCGGATTGGGGGCCGAGATCGGCATCAGCACGGACAAATATCATGCCCGCGGCCCCTGCGGCATCTACGAACTGACCAGCTACAAGTACGTGGTTTACGGGGCAGGGCAGGTGCGGGAGTGAAGGCGGAAGGGGGAAGGTGCCTGAAAAAGCCCCCGGGCTGCTGCCCGGGGGGTATGGAAGCAGTAGGGTGGGTCGAGCAGCGAGCCCCACCAACTACGATTTGGCCGTTTCATGGTGGGGCTCGCTGCGCTCGACCCACCCTACTAACTCGAAGGACGGATCCATGGCCGCAGATGTACTCAGCCAGGCGGAAGTGGAAAACCTGTTAAGCGCGATGGCCGCCAGCGGCGACGCGGCCATGGCCGGCGCCGCGGCGCCGGCCGAGCACGATCCGGCCGCGGCAAAACACCGCGAAAAAGTGACCCCTTACGATTTCAAGCGTCCGGAGCGCGTGGGCAAGGAGCAGATGCGGGCCTTGCAGACGTTGCACGAAGGATTCGGCCGCAACTTCGGGGCCGCCCTGTCGGCCTTGCTGCGGAGCATCGTCGAGGTCAAGCTCACCAGCGTCGATCAACTCACCTACAGCGAATTCGTCTTCAGCCTGGAAAACCCCACCTGCTTCAACCTCTTGAAGGCCGAGCCGCTGGAAGGCAACCTGATCCTCGATGTCAACCCGTCGATCCTCTATCCGATCATCGACCGCCTCCTGGGCGGAGGCCGCGAGGGCGGTCCCTTGGCCCGCCGGCCGCTGACGGAAATCGAGTTGCGCCTGGTGTCGCGGATCACCGGGCTGTTCCTGGACGAACTCCGCCACGCCTGGGAAAACGTCATCGAGTTGAAGTTCCAGGTCGTTCAGGTGGAGAGCAATCCGCAACTGGTGCAGATCGTCCCCCCCAACGAAGTCGTGGTCGTCATCAGTTTCGAGCTGACCATCGGCGAGTTGCGGGGCATGATGAACCTCTGCATCCCCTACAACTCGATCGAGCGGATCGGCGGCCAGTTGTCGGCCAACAGTTGGGTGGCCTACGGCCGCCGCCAGGCCACGCCGGAAACCATCCAGCAGATCACTCGCACCGCCTGCGCGTCGCGGGTGCAACTGAGCGTCCGCCTGGCGCAGACCCGCATCGGCACCGGCGAGTTGATCGGGCTTCGCATCGGCAACGTCATCACCACGCAGAAGGACGTTCACAGTCCGCTGGTGGTCTCCGTGGAGGGGATTCCCAAGTTCCGCGCCCTGCCCGGCGCCTTCAAGGGCCACAAGGCCGTGCGCATCGACGGCGTCATTGACAATCCGGCCGAGGCGCTGGGACAATAGACCCCATGCCGCTGCACTTTACCTGCCCCCATTGCGGCCGCGAAACCCTCATCGCCGAGCAGTATGCCGGCCAGAGCGGGCCCTGCGCCGGTTGCGGCCGCACGATCGCCATTCCGCGGCCTGCGGCCGCCCCCGTGCCCAACCTCGGCGAGGACGCCGTCATTCGCATGCTCCTGCCGGTCGGCCGCTCGGGCTGGGCCATCGCCGCCGGCTACGCGGGCTTGTTCGCCGTGCTGTTTGTCTTTGCGCCCGTGGCCCTGGTGCTGGGCATCCTGGCCATCCGCGATCTGAAGAAGCATCCCGAGAAGCATGGCATGGGCCGGGCCGTCTTCGGCCTCGTCATGGGGATCCTCTTCTCTCTGCCCTTGGCCATTGCCCTCGTGGTCTCGGTGCTTGCCGCGCTCCACAAGGTATGACGGCGGCGTGGCGGTAGCTTCTTCGTGCCACGGCTGTTTCAGCCGTGCCCCTCACGGCCCCCCCGCTTGCCTTCCGGTCCTTGGGTAATACAATGTATTAAACTGGGACGCACTTCAGATCGCGGGGCAATCCCATGGCCGGCCGAAAGAAACAGGAAATCGTTACCTTCAAGGTCGATCAGGCCCTGTGGCGGGCCATGAGGGGGGTGGAAAACCGCTCCGAATTCATCCGCGCCGCCATCCTCACCGCCCTGGATAGCGTCTGTCCCCTCTGCAAAGGCTCCGGCATCCTCACGCCCGATCAGCGGCGTCACTGGGACCAATTCGCCCAGAATCATGCCCTGACCGAGTGCGATGGCTGCCACGCCGTTCACCTGGTCTGCGCGGCCGGCGACGGCCGCGGCGGAGAAAAGGACGAACCGTGAAATCGACCATGCTGCCAGCGATAATCCTCCTACTGGCCGTCGCGCTGGCCGCGGCCGGCTGTCATAACGGCCGCGCGGCCGGCCAGCCCGCCGCGGACCGGGCAAAACTGCCCGTCTTCGCCGGCATCCCGCCCGTGGCCTATCTGGTCCAGCGCATCGGCGGGCGGCACGTGGAAGTCGGCACGCTGGTGCAGCCGGGCCAGAATCCACACATCTTCGAGCCCTCGCCACGGCAGGTGGTGGCCCTGAAACGGGCGGTCTTGTTCTTTAAGGTCGGCATGCCCTTCGAAAACACGCTTATCGAGCTGATCGAGTCCCGCCACCAGGGTACCACGGTCGTCGATACCGCGGCCGGCATCGTTCCGCAGCCGTTGGTCGACGAGTGCTGCGACGAGGATCATCATGCCGGCGATTGCGATCCGCACGTCTGGATGTCGCCGCCGAACCTCAAGATCATGGCGACCCACGTCGCGGCCGCCCTGGAAAAGGCGGACCCCAGCCACGCCGCCGAGTTCCGCCGCAACCTGGCCGCGCTCGCTCAAGAACTCGAAGAGCTGGACGCCAAGCTGCGGCAGGCCCTGAAACCGTTTCGCGGGCAGACGTTCTACGTATTCCACCCCGCGTTCGGCTACTTTGCCCACGAATATCACCTCCAGCAGAAGTCCGTGGAAACCGAGGGCAAATCGCCCACGCCCCGCCAGCTTTTGGCGCTGATCAAGCAGGCCCGGGCCGAGCACGTGAAGATCATTTTTCTCCAACCCCAGTTCAACGTCCACTGTGCGGAGGCGGTCGCCGCCGCGATCGGCGGCCACGTAATGCCGCTGGATTCGCTGGCCCCCGATCCGGTGAAAAACCTCGCCGACGTGGCCACCAGTATCCAACAGTCGTTCCCCTTGTGAAGTGACGCCATGACAGAGCAACCGGTCATCGAGCTGCGCGACGTTTCCTTCGCCTACAACGGCAGGCCGGTGTTGCAGCACGTGAATCTGACGGTCGGGAAGCATGAATCGGTCTGCATGGTGGGGCCGAACGGCGGCGGCAAGACGACGCTGCTGAAACTGATCCTGGGACTACTGGAGCCCGGCAGCGGCGAAGTCCGCGTCTTCGGCCGCCCGCCGCGGACCGTCCGCCTCCGCATGGGCTACATGGCCCAGCACGTGCAGCACGATCTCCAGTTTCCCGCCACCGTGATGGACATCGTGCTCATGGGCAGGCTGGGCGGCCCGGGCCTGCGCGGCCTGCTGGGATGGTACAGCCGCGAGGACCGCCGCGCGGCCTTGGATGCCCTCCGCCAGGTCGGCATGGAAGACTTCGCACGGCGGCCGCTGGCCACCCTCTCCGGCGGCCAGCGGCAGCGGGTGCTGATCGCCCGGGCGATGTGCTCCCAGCCCGAATTGCTGCTCTTGGACGAGCCGACCTCGAACATCGACACCCTGGTGGAAGCGCAGCTCTTCGAAATCCTCCGGGAGATCAACCGCCGCATGACCGTCGTGGTGGTTTCGCACAACTTGGGGTTCGTTTCCAACCTGGTCGAGAAGGTGATCTGCGTCAACCGGCGGGTCGTGGTCCATCCCACCAGCGAGTTGACCGGCGAGTTGGTCAGCGAAATCTACGGCGGCGAGGTCCGCATGGTCCGCCACAGCGACGTCGTCTGCCAGCGCGAGCACGTGGAAAAAAGGGATTTAGGGATTTAGGGATTTGGGGGCGGGGGCGATGTGGCCGCCCGGTCGGCCCGGCTGCACGCTTGCGGTTTCGCAGGCCCAGCACGCCCCCGGCTCATTCGGCGCTCAGGAGCACAACCGTGATCGACTTTCTCCAGGCCCTGCGGGACCCTGACGTCTGGTTCCTCCGCGACGCCTTGCTGGCCGGCGTGCTGGCGAGCGTGTCGCTGGGCATCATCGGCGCCTACGTGGTCACGCGGCGGATCAGTTACCTCGGCGGGGCGATTTCCCATTGCGTCCTCAGCGGCATCGGGCTGGGGCTCTTCCTGCAAAAAGTCGGCGGCTACGCCTGGTGCCATCCCATGTACGGGGCGGTCCTCTCGGCCTTGCTGGCGGCACTGCTGATCGGCCTGGTCAGCCTCTACGCCCACCAACGCGAAGACACCGTCATCGGCGCCATTTGGGCCGTCGGCATGGCCGTCGGCATCTTGTTCTTTGCCGCCACGCCCGGCTACACCGATCCGATGACCTACCTGTTCGGCAACATCCTGCTGGTTTCGTCGGGCGACTTGCAGTTGGTGGCGGCCCTGGACGTCCTGGTGGCGGGCGTGGGGTTGGTGTTCTACCACAAGTTCCAGGCCATCTGCTTCGACCAGGAGTTTGCCGAACTCCGCGGCGTTCAGGTGAAGGCGTATTACCTGCTCCTGCTCTGCCTGACGGCCTTGACCGTGGTGCTCCTGGTGCGCCTGGTGGGCATCGTGATGGTCGTGGCCCTGTTGACGCTGCCGGCGGCCGTGGCGAGCTTCTTCTCCCGTCAGCTTTGGCAGATGATGCTCTGGGCCACCGTGGTTTGTGCCGCGTTGATCGCCGTTGGAATGGGCGTCAGCTACCGCTTTGAACTCCCCACCGGGCCGGTGATCATCGTCTTGGCCGCCGCAGCCTACTTGGCCGTCATCCTGGGCAGCCGCCTGCGGCTCAGGGGGGCAGGGCGCGGCTGACCTACTTCACGACCGCCGACGGCATGTTGGGGCTTTGCGGGTTCACGGTGATCGTCTGACGAGAGGGTGAGACCACCAGGTCCATGTCCTCCATCGGCACGGCGCCCAGAAGGACCGAGTCGCCGATGACCAAAGCGCCCGTGAAACAAGTTCGATTTTGAAAACGGATCTGCACGGGGCCCACGTAAGGAACGACGTGCGACCGCTCGTCTGCGGTGGTGACTTCCCGCTTTTCGATCTCCTGGAGTTCGAGTTGCACCGCCACGTGCTCGGGAAGACAGAGCGTCAGGGCGCCCGTGTCAACCAAAGCCGAAACAACCAAGGCCCGCAGGGACGGGTTCTTTGGGTTGGCCAGCTCAACCGTTGCGGTGACACGGTCCATCGACGTTTCTCCGTGAATCTCAAGATCCATCACCCAAACTTTACCGGCGGAAGGGGCGAAAATCAAGGGGTGTAACGTCGCCCCATCGCACCGTTCCGCCGCCCTCACCGCCCTTCCGCGTACCACTGTTTCCAGCGGCGGATCTGCTCGGCGGTGCCGACCGGAGAGCCGTCGGCCGATTGGGCAACGTCGCGGCCGGCCGCCTTGGGAAGACTCAACAGCGCGGCACGGCTGACGGTCACGCGATGATCGTCCAGGAGATGGACCAGCGTGCCGGTGAAGGAGGCGTTGGCCAGTTCGCCCATCGCCCGGGCGGCCGCGGCGCGGATCTCGGGGGCGTCGCTGCAAGCCATGCAGTCCAAGGCCGCCACGCCTTTGGCGTCGCCCAGCCGGGCCAGGGCGACGGCCGCTTCGAGCTGCACCTCCTCGTTGTCGCTGCGGAGCAGTTGCCGCAGCGGCTGCCGGTCGTCGAGGCGGCCGATCGCCGCCAGGGCGCGGACCGCCCCAACGACCACCGCGTGGCTCTGGTCTTGCAAGGCGGGCAAGAGCACGCGCACGTAGGCGGGATCGGGATGGGCGGCCAGGTGCTGGCAGGCCCGGCGGCGAACCTCGTCGGACGGATGGCTCATGGCCGCACAGGCCAGCCGGGCCGCCGGCTCGCTGGGATCGGAGGCCACGGCCGTCAGCACGCTTTGCCAGACCAGCGGATCCGTCTCCGCCGCGACCTGTTGGCTGAGACGGCAGGCGGCCAGGCGTCCCAGCGGCTGATTCTGCGTCAAAACGATCAATTCTCCGGCCGCCTGACGCCGCATGGCGACCTCCGGCGAGGCCAAGCGGACCAGCGTGGCAAAGACCGGCTGGCATTGCGGCAGCACGTCGCGATACACGGCCTCGGGCAGATTTTGCTGGCGATCGACGACGAGTTGTTCCAACGCCCCGACCAGCCCGGGGCCAAATTCCCGCAGTCCCCGCAGGTCTTGCTGCTGGAGCAATTGCCCTACGCGGTCGACTTGCTCGGGCGTGACCTTGGCGGCCGGCCGGGGTGCGGCGAGTGCCTGGCGGAGGGCGTCGCGATCGATGGGGCTGAACTGCTGCTGGAAGCGGATTTGCAGCTTCGCGAGCAGTTCCTGGCGGCGGGGGAGCGGACCGTCTGCGGAAAATTCGGCCGCCGGCGGCCAGCGCGAGGCCAACTGCTCAGCGGCGGTCTTGCGGGTGACGAAGGTGGCTTTGCCCATCGCCGCCAGCAGCAGCGGCCCCGCCTGCTCCAGCGGCCACTGGGCCAGCCCGGCCACGGTCTGCCGCTGCACTTCCGCGCTGGCGTCGTCGAGAAATTTCGCGGCCACGGCGGCCCCGTCGCGGCCGGTGTAACCGGCCAGGGCACGGGCGACGCGCAATCGCACCCGCCACGACGTGTCGTGGGCCGCCTCCAGCACCGCTTGTTTTGCGCCGGCATGGGCCAGCGCCTGGACCGCCTCGGCACGGATGCCGTCGACGCGATCTTTCGCCAGGTTCTTGAGCGTGGCCTGCGATTGCAGGTCGCCCAAGGCGCCCAGTCCGGCGATGGCGGCAAACCGCACGTTCAGGTCGGTGTCGCGCAACGCCTCGCTGAGAAACTGGCGGGCCTGGGGATGGCCTTGGGCGACCAGCGCCTGCAAGGCCGCGGTCCGCACTGCGCCAGTCGCCGTGGCTGCGCAGGTCGGCCGCTTCGGCGGGCAGCCGGCCGCGGCGGCTGGCCGCCCAGGCGTGCAAGGCTTCCACCAGCACCGTCGGCGGCGTGTGGCGCAGGGCGGCGGTCAAGCGAGGTTCGTCTGCGGCATCGAGGTGGCGGGCCAGGCCGCGGACCAGTTCGGCGTGCAACTCGGCGACGTAGGTGGAAACGGGGGCCGGCGGCAGGGGTGGGTGCAAGGGATCGCCGGCGGGGCCGCGCCGCGCCGCCGGCCTCTTGCGGACGCCGTACTGATCGGTCAATTCGCGCAGCAGCGGCAGCACTTCAGGCCCGGAAAGACAGGCCAGGGCCTCGACGGCCGCCGCACGCATCGCCAACCGCAGCTCGGGCGCCCGCACCGTGGCCGCCAGCCGCTCGGCGCCGCAGGAGTCGCCGAAGCGGGCCAGGCCGATGGCGGCGTTTCCGGCCACCACCGGGTCCTTGTCGGCAAGCAGCGGCCGCAGGTCGACGCGTCGTGAGGCCGGCCGCCCCAAGAGGTCTTCCAGCCCCGGGTGGCGCCAATGGTAAGGCGAGGCGGGCGTTTCGGCGTCGATGGGCGGCACGGCCTGAATCCATTCGCTGCGCGCGAACACGGCACGATCGGCGGCGGTGGCGGGCACGGTGGCCGCCGGCGACGGGCCGGCCCAGACCGCCGGGGCACGCCCTTGCAGGCCGCCGGCCGGCGGATCCTTCGCCAGCGCCGAATCCTGCTGGGGATCGACGATCGGGCTGCGGCAGCCGGCCGCCGCCAGCAGGATCGCCAGCAGGATCGCCAGGCACGCCGGCCGCTGCGCCGCCGGCGCCAACGCTGCCCAGGGTCGAGGAAAAGGTTGGGACACGTCAGGCAAATCCTTTTGCCGCAGTGTGTTCAAGTACGCCCAAGTAGTTTCTTTTGCGGGCAACCTGTAGGGTGGGTCGAGCGCAGCGAGCCCCACCACAATCCGCGAGAAACCGATGGTGGGGCTCGCTACGCTCGACCCACCCTACGCGTCTAAGTTCTAAGTTCTAAGAACTAAGGTCTCCGCACCCCGGCGCGATCATTTCCGCAAGGCTTTCAGGGCCTTGCTGATTTCGTCGCGACCTTCCTTCAGTGCCTTGCCAATCCGCTCTTCCGACCACGTTGCAGAGAGGTGGGCAAGGGTCCTGACGGCGTCCTTCAACGCCTCGGCGGCCGGTCGGTGGGCCGCGTCGGTAACGTCCAACACCTCCGTCAGACTGGCCAGGATGATCTCCATCCGCGCCTTCATTTCCGCCACGCCCACCTTGCCGTTTTCCGTGCTGACGACGTCCAGGGCCAACTGGCCCAGGGCGGCTGCCCAGGCGCGGGATTTTTCGGGCCGTTGTATTTCAGGCTTTTCATCGCCCGGGCAGCGCCGCCCCGGGCGCGCAACGACGCCTTCGGGTCGGCGGCCAAGGTGGCCAACGCCGAGGCGATCGCGCCATCGTCCCCCGCCGCTCCCAGCCGGCCGAGGATGTCGGCGGCCTGGGCCTGGAGCCAGCTCCAGCCGTCCCCTTGTCCCCCCGTCGGGTCGGGCGCCCTGAGCACTTTCAGCATGGTTGCCAGCACTTGCGGACGCTGCGCATCCTCGATTCCCAGGGTGACTTGATAGTTCACTCCCACCGCCGCCGCGACTTTGATCGCCACCTCGACTTGCCTGGCGGCGGCCTCCTGCTTGAGGTCATTATTGATGGTTTTCAGGAGGAAGGGCAGCGAGTCCGGATACGGGATGGCCGTCGAACCCGACCGCTCCACGGCGTTGAGCTCGCCAATCATCAGCATGGCGTTGATCCGGGACGCGGGCGCGAAGTCGGCCGCGCTGTTGTCCAGCGGATTGCGATTGTTGGCCACGTCGCCCAGGAACTCGAGCACCAGCTCGTTGAGCCGATCGTGGACTCGCTTGGGGGTGTGACGGTCGGACATCACCAGGTTGTCGTGCATCTCCTTCCGCAACGCCGGCAATGACTTCTGCTCCGAATAGAACTTCTGCTGGGTCCAGTGCGGCAGGCTGAAGCGGGTGTAGTAATCGACAAAGGCGTCCTCTTCTTCCTTCGACTCGAAGTCACCCCGCTCAAGCACGGGGTTCAGCTTCAACTTGAACGTCCGGTACGCATCATCGGAGCGGATCTCATCGAACTTCTTAGCGGCGTTTTGCGCAGCGCGGGCCGGCAAACAAGCCCTACGATTCCAAACAAAACCGAGGCAAGAATCACTGCCTGGACCAGACCAACAGAAGAGCGGCAGAATTTCACGATGGCAGTTGACCTCAAAAAGACGACGCCAGCCAATTTAGGGGACACAGATACAATGTATAGGCTACCAATGACGAACGGGGCTTGTCAAGTTGGATCGACGCATCACCCTTCTGGCGGGGTGGAGCATCTTTGGGTTCTCCGCGGGCTTGCCGGCCGTTTTTGGCTGACTTCGCCGGCTTTTCTGGCCGCACGGCCAGGGCACGAATTCCCGCGGCCTCCGCACGGCCCGATGGTTTGACATCTTTCCCCTCGGGGACATAGAGTAAGGGCTGTACGCACGTTCGCCCGCGCCGACCAGGCAGAGCCGATGACACTCCTGTACGACCATCCGTGCTTCCTCGAGCACGAGACGGGCCATCATCCGGAACGGGCCCAGCGGCTGCGCCGGATCGCCGGGCGGCTGGACGAGACGGGACTGGCCGGGCAGTGCCGCCGGCCGCAGTTTGCCCCCTGCGATCGGCGGCGGCTGGCGCGGGTGCACTCGCCGGCCTACCTCGACGAGCTGTGGGCATTTGCCAAGACTGGCGGCGGCTACATCGAAGGCGACACAATCGTCAGCCCGGCGTCCTATTACGTGGCCCAGCAAGCGGTGGCCAGCGTTTGCGATGCCGTCCAGCGCGTCATCCACGGCGAGGACAGCCAGGCCCTTTGCCTGGTCCGCCCGCCGGGCCACCATGCCCTGGCCAACCGCGCCATGGGGTTTTGTCTGCTCAACAACGTGGCGGTGGCGGCCCGCACGGCGATCGCCGAACTGGGCCTGGACCGCGTGCTGGTGGTCGACTGGGACGTCCACCACGGCAATGGCACGCAGGCCGCCTTCTGGGAGGATCCCCAGGTCGGTTTTCTCTCCATTCACCGCTGGCCCTTCTATCCCGGCAGCGGCGATTCCGCGGAGACCGGCGCCGGGCCGGGCCTGGGCACGACGCTCAACCTGCCGGTCCGCTTCGGCACCTCGCGCAAGGACTACTTGGCGCTGTTCACCGCTCGCCTGCAATCGTTCGCCGCCAGAATCAAGCCGCAACTGCTGCTGCTCGAGCGCCGGCTTCGACGCCCATCGCAACGACCCGGTGGGAAACCTCGGCCTGGAAAGCGAAGACTTCATCGCCTTGACCGATGTGGTGCTCGACGTGGCGGACGTCCACTGCGGCGGGCGGGTGGTCAGCGTCTTGGAAGGCGGCTACCACCTGGAAGCGCTGGCCGAGTGCGTGGCCTTGCACCTGGAGCGGATGCTCAAGCGACAACGGGAAAAGCAAGGCCACCGCTGAGAGAGTCTCCCCTCTCCCTTCGGGAGAGGGGCAGGGGGTGAGGGCGCCGGAATCACGCGCGACCGGCCCGGGGAGATGGGCAGGGGTATCCGGTGGCTGACGCCACCGGCTCATGACGTCACCGGCTAATGACAGCATCACCCGCTCGGGCTCGACCAGCTCGTCGCGGGTCGGCGTGCGGACGGCGGTGTGATAGCCGCCGCGCAGGGCGGCCGAACTCCAGCGGCCCTGGCGGTCCAGCGTGATGATCGCCACCTGGTGCTCCTCGCGGAGCGTGTAACTTTGGCCGATCCGCTCCAGGACCTCGACGGCGGCGTCCAGGGGGGTGGCGCCGCGGCGCATCGCCTCGACGGCCAAAAAAGTCCCGCACACGCCCATGACCAACTCGCCCAGGCCGGTCGTCACCGCCGCCCCCACGCGAGGATCGACGTACAGGCCGTGACCGATGATGGGGGAATCGCCCACGCGCCCGGGCACCTTGAAGGCCGAGCCGCTGGTGGAGCAGGCGCCGGCCAACTCTCCGGCGGCATCGATGGCCAGCACGCCCACGGTGTCGTGCGGGGCGCTGTCGGTGGAGGCGGCCAGCTCGTCCAGCGGCCTCTTCTCCTCGATATTGGCCGGCGGGACGCAGGCCAGGTGATCGGCGCGGCGGGCCCCGGCGTGCTCGCTAAGCCATTTCTGCCAGGCCGCCCGCGACTCCCCGGTGAGCAAGTCGGCCGGCGCCAGGCCGTGGAGCTGGGCAAAACGGTCGGCCCCCTCGCCCGCCAGCAGCACGTGCGGCGTCTTTTCCATCACCAGCCGGGCGATGGAAACCGGGTGCAGGTATCGTCGCACGTAACAGACCGCGCCGCATTGCGACGGCGAGCGCATGATGGCGGCGTCCAGGGTGACCTCGCCCGATCGGTCGGGATAACCGCCCAGGCCGACGCTCATGACGTGCGGGTCGGCCTCGCTGGCGCGGCAGGCGTGCTCGACGGCGTCGAGGCTCGACGGCGTGGCGGCGGTGAGGTGGGGCCAGCCCGCCGCGTTGGCGCGTTGGCCGAAGGTCCAGGTGCTTAGCAGGATGGGTTCAGGCATGATGTTGGGGGTGGAGGAAAGGCTGGTACTGGACCTTTGCGAATCGCCGATTAAACGTCCCCTCTCCCGACCAACCTTCGGTCGGTGCCCGGAGAGGGTTGGGGTGAGGGCCTTCGATCAAGAAGTGCCTTGTTTCGCTTGTGCGTTACTTCCACGCCCTCACCCCCTGCCCCTCTCCCGGAGGGAGAGGGGAGAAACGTTCAGAAGTCCCGTCGCTATTCCCGTGACACGCTCCAGGTCCCGCTCGAGCCCAGTTGCACGCGGAGGGTCTGGCCGCCTGCGGGCAGTTCGACGGCCAGGGCGCCGTCGGCGCTGCTGGCGGCGCGGATGGCGGCGGCCAACGGCCCGGCCGCCACCTGCGGTCGATGCGGCAGCAACACGCTGACGAACTGCACCGTTCGCCCGGGCCTCAACGTCTCCTTGGCGAAGACCGTGAAGGGCTGGACGCCGGACCAGAGCCGCGCGGTCTGCATGCCGCAGGTGCGGCCCGGCGCAGGGTCGAACCACACCAGCAGGTCCTCTGGGCCGGGGGCATTATACCAATTCGTGCCCGCCTGCGGCATGGCAAAAAGGTGCCACAGGGGACCGGCCTGCCAGAAGGCGGCGGCGGCGGCCGGCTGCAACTGGTCGCACACCACCAGCGGCCCCTCCCGCAGGAGCACCAGCCGCCGCCAGAGCCGGGTGCCCGCGGTAAACCAATCGGCAGCCCGAAACTCGCCGTACTGGTCGCCTTGGCGGGCCTCGGCGCGGGCGGCGGTGATTTCCGCCCCCAGGGGACGCAAGAGCACGTGGAAATCGCTGGGCGCCTGATCGACGCGGAAAATCAGCGAATTGCTCCCGCCGTCCGCCACGCCCTCGATCTTCCAGGAGAACTTGAACTGGTCGTAGTCTCGCAACGAGAAGGTCGTGTCCAGCCCCGCGCCAGAGGAAATTGGTGCCGTGGCGCAGCTCGGCCTTCAGGGCCTGGCTGCCGGCGGCCGAGCCGGCGACCAACTCCTGCCGCCCGCCGTGCCACCCGCGCCGGCTGCGAAAATCGTCCAGCAGCCGCTCCCCCTTGGGGCCGCTGAGGCGGAGGTTTTCCACAAACAGGTCCACCGGCTCGTCCTCGGCCACGCGAAACATCAGCTTGTCGAAGTGACGCTGGCTGCGGTCCCCACCGCCGGGGGCCGGCGGCAGCCGCTTGGCCGGCAGCGAAGCCTCCTGCCACACGCCGGGGGTGACGGCGCGGGCCTTATGCGGGAAAGGCTCGGCGGCCGGAGAGAGCAAGACCATGTTGGCCTGCTCGGCCGCCCGGTTGTGATAGCCCAGTCCGTGCAGCAGCGGCACGTCGCCGTATTCGTAGTAGAGGACGGCCCCCAACTGATCGTCGTGGGCATGGAACCAGCGGGCGAAGAGTTCGGCCATCAAGAACGGCGCCCCGGGCTGCCGCGAGGGAGCCAGGATGAGCTTGTCGGCCGCCGTCCGGTTGCCCGGCTCGCGGCGATAGCTGACGATGCTGGCCGCGATCGTGGGGCGGGGTTGCAAGCGGCGGTCGCACCATTGATCGGCCAGGCACAGGGCGTAGGCCGAGTTCATGGCGTCCAACGCCGGGCCGGGAACGGTCCCAATTTTCGCGTCCGCGAAACTGGGACGGTCCCCCTTGACGCCGGCCCGGCAGTTCTGGCAGGCCGCCCGGAACATCCGCACGGCGGCCCAACGATAACCGGGATCCTGGTACAAGGCCCCCGCCCGCTCCAGGGCACAGACCCAGGTGCCCCAGGCATGAAACATCCCCCACTCGGCGTCGCCGGAGTCGCCGTATTCGGGCATGGCGCCCCAGGGGCTGACCTGATCGCGGAAGCGGTCCAACACGCGCCGCATGGCCGGCTGCTGAAACTGGTCGTTATGGTCCAGGCCATCGGCCAGCAGGAACAGGTACGTCAAGGCGATGCCGTTGTAGGCGGCAGCGTTCTCCGTCATGTCGCCCAACTGGCGCCATTGGTTCCAGACCGCCTCGGCCGACTTGCGCCAAGCGGCAGCCTCGGGCAGATCGGGCAGGGTCTTGGCGGCCCAGGCCAGGCCGGCCGCCCGGGCAAAGGCCTGGTTGAACGTCCCCTCTTCCTGGGCGAAATAGGCTTCGCGGGCGAAGCTGCGGAAACGCCGTTGGCACTCCTCGTCGAGCTGCCCGCCCGCGCGGAGCAGCCGATAGGCATCGATGATCGGATGCGCGGAGAAGAAGCACACCCGCTTCCACGGCTTGCCCGGCTGGTGCTGGAGTTCCCACACGTCCAACAGGGCCGTCAGCCGCTGGCAGGCCTCCTCGGCATACTCCGCCTTGCCGGTCATTTGCCAAAGCCGGGCCGACACGGCCATTTCCTCACAGAAGTGTCGCAACGGCGTCTGGGCGATGCGGTCGACGAAGTTGGGGCGATTTCCTGCCAGAGGCGCAGGCAGGTAGCGGCGGACCTGGCCGCGATAATCGGGCTCAACCTCGACCGCCGCCGCGACGCGCAGGCCCGGGCCGCAGAGAGAGACGGCCAAGATGGCAACGGCCAGGGGCGTGAGCCCCCGGAACATTATCCGGAGCAGTCGCGTCCCGCCAAGGAAAGCCCGCATGAAGAGTTGTCCTGCAATCCTCAACACGTTCATCGGCCCATCCCCCGCGACAGCAAGGACTCCATTGTATCACGGCAGGGCAGCGAAATGGGGAAGCCGGCGTTTGTTGTCCCTGCCCCAGCCGGCAGCCAAGGGGTACAGGCTGGGTGCCCTTCGCCGGCACTTGGGGGATAGGACGTAATCCGAGGGCTAACGCCCTCGGCTCATGTTTCCTTCGGCCGCTTCTGGAGGGGGGTGAGGCCGCGGGCTGATCGCCGCTTTGGACCATCCTTTTACCGCGCCGCACTTCCCAAAAGCACTCAATTGCATTATGCTGACAGTAGAGGGCAACCGCAGCCGACGGGGAACCAGTCGTTGCGGATGCGGGCGGGGACATAGGGAAGGAGAACCAGCGGTGACGAATTCTCAACAGCGCAGGCGCGTCCTCTCGGTGACGAAGGCCGGCAATGTGCAAGTGTGGCACTGGCTCCGCCAGTGCCCCCGAGTTTTCGTGCCAAGTGGGGCCGAACGTCAATTAGCCGAAAGCACTGGCAGAGCCAGTGGCACGTCCGGCACTGGCAGAGCCAGTGGCACGCCCGGCACTGGCAGAGCCAGTGGCACGCCCAGCACTGGCAGAGCCAGTGGCACACGCGGTTTCACGCTCATCGAGTTGCTGGTGGTCATCACCATCATCGGCGTTTTGGTGGGCATGTTGCTGCCGGCGGTCATGAACGCCAGGGAGTCGGCCAACCGGATCCAGTGCGTGAACAACATCAAGCAACTCGGCCTCGCCTGCCAAGCCTATGAAGCCTCGCAGCACTTCTACCCCCAAGGCTGGGGTGTCTGCGGCACGGCAGGGCCAACAAACAGCGACAGCACGGCGACCCAGACGGGAGGAACGGGCACGGGGGCCACTGTTAGCGCAAACGGTGTGGTCAACGGGACGTCCGGAAACCCGGGAGGCCTGGGACCCAACACATGGGGCCAAAGCTGGATGAGCTTGATCCTGCCCAACCTTGAACTGGTCACCCTCTACAACAACATCAATCCTACCGCGACCGTCGCCGGTAACGCATACGCGGCGGAAACGATCGTGCCTGGGTTCGTCTGCCCCTCCGATAACAGCCACGGCCAGGCAAAATTCAACAACACTTACTGTCCTTCTCCTGGCGGCGGCCCAAACAACTTCTATGGGGCGACCAACTACAAGGCCAGTTCCGGCTCGAATTGGCCGGTCGGGTGGAAAGACACGGGCGTCGCCTATCCATCAAGTACGATGACGATGAGCTTCACCGGCAATAATACCCTTACCCCGGATGGCATGGACCACGGAAACGGGTTCATTTGCCGCAACGCCTGCGCACAGTCCCCATACTTGCAATTCCTCGGGGGCGGGAGCGTTCCTTGGGTAACCCCAGGCACGGCGAACATGGATATCCGCGACGGACTGAGCAATACCATTGCCATCGGCGAGACGATACCGCAGTACTCCCCCTATTCGCTCTGGTACTGGTTCGACGGCAGCATCGGCACCTGCGGCATCCCCTTGGACTACAAGGCTGCCAGGGTGGTTCCCAACAACACCTGGCAGTACAACTATGGCTTCATGAGCCGGCACGGCGGCGGCGCCAATTTCGGCTTCTGTGATACCAGCGTGCATTTCATCAACGACCAAATCGATATCTACGTGTACCAATGCCTGGCCACGATTAACGGCGGCGAGTCCTATACGGCCCCGCTGGACGGCACCGCGCCGAGGGCGGTGCAACTATCTGCCCCTTGAGCGGCCTTGGGCGGGGCGGGCGCGGCTTACCGGCGTGCTACGGCTGAGGGGGTAGGCGGTGCGCGTCTGCCTTCCGCTTTCCTTGCCGACAACCGGCGCGGGTGATCTTTCTTCCACGAACCCGGCCCCGCTGCTACAATGCTTCCGTGGCGGTGGGTGGGAGTGGTAGCCCCACCGGCTGCGATTCGGCCATTTTCTGGTGGGGCTCGCTGCGCTCGACCCACCCTACGAGTGCCTCTGCAACACCAGTTGACCAGAAACCGGGGGTGTCGTCGTGGCGAAGTTTGCCGTGATTCTGCCGGCTGCCGGGCGCGGCAGCCGGTTCAAGGACAAGAGCTACAAGAAGCCCTTTGCGCCGCTGGCCGGCCGCGCGGTCTGGCTCTACTCGGCCGAGCGGTTCCTCAACCGCAGCGACGTATTGCAGGTGATCGTGGTCATCGCGGCCGAGGACCGCGAGGACTTCAACTTCCGTTTCGCCTCGAACGTGGCGATTCTCGGCATCCAGGTGATTCAGGGCGGGCAGGAGCGGGCCGATTCGGTGGCCGCCGCCTTGGCCCGGGTGAAGCCCGAGGCCGATTTCGTCTGCGTTCACGATGCCGCCCGGCCCTGCCTCACCGACGCCTGGATCGACGAGATCTTCCAAGCGGCCGAGCGGACCGGGGCGGCGATCTTCGCCATCCCGGTGGTCGGCACGTTGAAGCGGGTGGCCGGGGGGAAGATTGAAAAGACCGTTGCCCGCGACGGACTTTGGGAGGCCCAAACGCCCCAGGTCTTTCGCCGGCAATTGCTCTTGGACGCCTATGCCCGGCGGGAGGGCTTTGCCGCCACCGATGATGCCCAACTGGTGGAGCGGCTGGGCCATGCGGTGGCCGTGGTCCCCGGCTCGCCGATCAATTTGAAAATCACCACCAAGGAGGACATGCGACTGGCGGAGCAGGCGTTGCGGGCGTTGCCGAAGCCCAAGCTCCCCGGCCCCTTTCATCCCTTCGCCGACGACGACAAATGGCGTTAAAGCAAGGGGCCAGAGGCCAGGGACCGGGGACCAGCAGTCCCACCCCCAACCCGGCTTCCTACTCCCTGCTCCCCAATCCCTGACCCCTGGCCCCTGACCCCTGGCCCCTGACCCCTGGCCCCTCTTCCATGCCCGACATTTTTGCCGAACTGACCTGGCGCGAGTTGATCAACCAGACGACCGACGAGGCGAACCTGCCGCAGTGGCTGGCCGCCAAGCCGCGGACGCTCTATGTCGGTTTCGATCCGACGGCCGACAGCCTGCACGTCGGGCACCTGGTGGCGCTGATGGTCCTGCGGCGGTTTCAAAAGGCCGGCCACCGGCCCATCGCCCTGGTCGGCGGGGCCACCGGGATGATCGGCGACCCCAGCGGCAAGAGCGAGGAACGCAACTTGCTCTCGGTCGAGACGCTCCGCGCGAACGTGGCCGGCATGGAGGCGCAATTGCGGCGGTTTCTCGATTTCGACTGCGGCGATAATTCGGCCCTGCTGGTGAACAATTACGACTGGATGGGACGCTTCGGCTACCTGGAATTCCTCCGCGACGTCGGCAAGCACTTTCCCGTCAACGTGATGCTCGCGAAAGATTCGGTCCGCAACCGGCTGGAGCGGAGCGACGCCGGCTTGAGCTACACCGAGTTCAGCTACATGCTGCTGCAAGCCTACGATTTCGTCCATCTCAACGAGCGCTACGGCTGCGAACTTCAGGCCGGCGGCAGCGACCAGTGGGGCAACATCACCGCCGGCATCGATCTGGCGCGGCGTCTGCGGGGCGTGCAACTCTACGGCATTACGGCCCCGCTGCTGACCCGCAGCGACGGCGCAAAGATGGGCAAGACCGAGGCGGGCGCCTTGTGGCTGTCGCCCGAGAGGACCAGCCCCTATCGCTTTTACCAATACTGGATCAACCTCGACGACGCCGACGTAGGCAAGTGTCTGCGGTACTTTACCGACCTGGACCAAGGGGAAATCCGCCAGGTGGAGGCCGAGCATCTGTTGGATCCGGGGCGGCGAACGGCGCAGCGGCGGCTGGCCGCCGAACTGACCCGCCTGGTCCACGGCGACGAGGGCCTGGCCAGCGCGCAGCGGGCCACGGAAATCTTCTTCGGGGCCGAGATTGGGAAACTGACCGATGCGCAACTGGCGGGCATTTTCGCCGACGTCCCCAGCAAGACGCTGCCGCGCGGGCGGCTGGCCGGCGACGGGCTGCCGCTGGCCGACGCCCTCTTCGAGGCCGGACTGGCCAAGAGCAATTCCGAGGCGCGGCGAATCGTTACCCAAGGCGGCGCCTATGTCAACAACCGCCGCGTCGCCGCCCTCGACACCCGGCTGGGAGCGGGCGACCTGGCCGGTGAATCGATCCTGGTGCTCCGCGCGGGCAAGAAGAACTACGCCCTGTTGCAGTTTGTCGATTGAGGGGCCGGGGGTTACACTAAAGGGGACAGCCCCTCAGGTATCTCTTCGTCAACGCCGAGGAGGACAGATGGTGAGCAAGAAACTTCGCCTCGCCCTGTGGCTGCTCGGCGGCCTGCTGGTGCTGGTCGCGGCAGGATTGTTTGCCCTCTATCAGGCCGCACAGCACGTCCCCGAGTTCTATCGCCAGGCACTGGAAGTCGACGCGGCCGCGCAAGCGAAGGCCGCCGACCGGATGGAGCGACAGGCCCTGGACCTGACCGGCGACGTGCAGAAGTCGGGGCACTGGCAAGCGGTGTTTACGGCGGAGGAACTCAACGGCTGGCTGGCCGTCGAGCTGCCGAAGAAATTCCCCGAGGCCCTGCCGCCGGCCCTGGCCAGTCCCCGCGTGTCGATCGGGCCCGAGGGGATCGTCCTGGCCTGCCAGTATCAGCAGGACCGTCTGCGAAGCGTCCTGAGCCTTTCGATCGCGCCCTACGTGCCCGAGCCCGGCGTGCTGGCGCTGCGGATTGGCACGCCGCGTGCCGGGCTGCTGCCGTTGCCGCTGGACAGCGTGCTCAAGGGCATCAGCAAGGCCGTCAAGGATGCCGACCTTGACCTGCAATTAACGTGGAAGCAGGCCGGCGGCGATCCGGTGGTGCAAATTACGCTGCCGGCCATGGTGGGCAAGCATCACCGGCGCGCCGTGATCGAGACCGTGCAACTGCGCGAGGGCGAAATCTGCATCGAAGGGACCACCCAACGGACGCCGTGAAGGGTGTCGCGTGCACGGCGTCCTAGGCCATGCAGAACTGCCATTGGTCCGCCGTGCCCGGCACCCGGCGAAGGGTTGCCCGGCCGCGGACTCTGCCGCCGGAAAGCTCGAGAACCAGCTCCGCATCGTTTTGCTGCTGGCAACGGTAGACGCCCCGGTCCCAGGCGCTGACCACGCCCCGCTCGCCGGAGATCGGCCCCTCGTAATCGAGATAGAGCAGACGATGGTCGCCCAGGGCCCGGGCAGCCATCTCGACGCCGGGGGCGGGGGCTTGCGGCAAGGCCCAGGTCCGCAGCACGGCCCCCGTTTCCAGCAACAGGTCCCAATGGAGCCCGCGAGGATCTTCGTGACGCAGGATGGCGAAGCGAAGCATGGAAGGTAAGGATAAAGGATGAAGGATGAAGGATCAAGGGGGAAGGCGGAAGGGGGAACGCGGAAGGCAAAGACCTGGCCGGCCGTCCTTCATCCTTCATCCTTCATCCTTCATCCTTAAATTCGCCGCTATCGACCAGCGCGACCAAGGGGGGCAGCAGCCGCCGGACCGCCCGGGCACGGTGGCTGAGAAAGGACTTGACCAGGTCGCTGAGCTCGCCGAAGGTGCGATGATACTCGACGATCTCGAAGAGCGGATCGTAGCCGAAGCCGTGGGCGCCGCGGGGCGCCAAGATGATGCGGCCGCGGCACGATGCCTCGCTCTCGGCACGGACCGTGCCCGTGGGGTCGGCCAGGGCCACATGGCAGACGAAGCGTGCGCTGCGTTGCTCGGGGGCGCCGGAGCGAGCTCGTCCAAGAGCCGCCGGTTGTTGTCCTCATCGGTGGCGCCGGGTCCGGCGTAGCGTGCCGAGAAGACGCCGGGGCGCCGTGCAGCCAATCGACCGCCAAGCCGCTATCGTCGGCGACGACCCAGCGGCCGAGATGGCGGGCCTGCCCGACGGCCTTGAGGGCGGCGTTGGCGGCGAAGGTGTCGCCGTCTTCGACAATGTGGACGGCGTTGGGAAAATCGGCCAGCGTGCGCGTCTCGACGGCGGCCGGCGCCAGCAGCCTGGCAAGCTCGATGCCTTTCTTGCGATTGGCGGTTCCCACCACCAGCAGGGGTTTCGACGACATCAAAGTTCCCGTGCCAATTCGCGGCTGAGAGAGCGCTTGGGGACCCCCACCGGAATCGCCTGGACATCGCACATGATGCCGACGACCCGCGCCGGCACAGGGGGGCCCTCCGTGCCGTTGGGGAGCTTCTGCGGCTTGGCGGAAAAAATCTGCATGATGCGGTGGATTTGCGGATCGATCTCGGTCCTGCCGTCGCTGCGCGGAGTGCCCACCGCATTGAAGCTGCCGACCGTGACGATGCTGGAAAAGCGATCGTGGAATTCGTAGGCCTCGTAACCCTTCATCCGCAGGGCCTCGGTCAGCTCGTGGGCCATCTCGGCGGCCTGGGTCAAACTGCTCTGCATCTGCTTGCCGTTCTCGATCGCTTGGATCTCCCGCTGGTCGATGACCACCTTGCCCGTGAAATGGGCGATCTGCACGGTGTACTTGCCCGGGCAGTCCAGCAAGCTGTGCGTGACCCCCTTGTTCATTCTCAGCACCAGTTCGTCGATGCCTTTGCGTTGGGCATAATAGTCGGCCGGCAGCAGCGGATTGGTGGTGATGAAGGCGTGGCCCATCGGTCCGCGTTTCTTCTTTTCATTGCTGTCGGGCAGGATCTTCTTCTGAATGTTCTGCTGGATCGTCCGCAGCGCTCCCAGCGTTCGCGACGTCCCCTTGCCGTTGTCCGTTTTCAAGCATTCGGGTTCGGCATAGCGCAGCTTCTGCAGCGTCTTTTGGGCCTCCGCATCGTCGACGGCCGGATAATTGCCCACCAGCACCGCGACCTCGTCGATTTCCGGGCCGCCCTTGAATTTTTTGTATCTCCAGCGGGCGGAGGGGGCCAGCGGATCCTGCTCGCGGCCTCCGTTGGGATCGTCGAGCTTGAACGCCTCCTGATGAACGAAAGCCTCCAGCTTGTAGCGTGTTCGCAATTCGAGGACCAGGTCGTGGGCCTGCTGCTGGGCGTTGGGACCGGAAAAACTGCACGCCATGATGAGCCACGGCCCATGGCTCTCTTTCAACGTGTACGACTTGTTGGGATCGGCCTCAACCCGTGAGCCTCCCAGCAGGTCGGCCCAGGGGGGCATGGCATGGGCGGCCGCCGCCGATCCGGCCAGAACCAGCAAAGATCCCAGCACCGCAAGCCTGGACACCGCTGCTCGGCACATCGCCACTCCCTCCCGAAAATTACCTCGGCCGGCGAAAAAAAGCGGGCGGGAGTGTAACAAATCGCCCCCGCTCGTGCCAGAGCGGATTCCCGCCACAATGAGCCAGGGGGTAAAAAGCCCATCTGACAGGTGGTAACTAGATCGACTCCCGTTCGTCGCCGGCGATTTCGCCCTGGATTCGACCCCGCCCGACCGTCCGGGCCGTGACGCGGACCAGCCGCCCGACCCGATCTTGCGGGCCGCTCAACTCGACCGGCGCGTAGCGGTCGGCGGTGCCCAGGAGCCTTCCCGGCCGGTCGGGCAGGGCCCCTTCCACGAGCACCTGCAAGGGATGGCCGAGCAGGGTCTGAAAATACCGCAGCCGCAGCCGTTGGCCCAACTCGGCCAGTGCGGCCGCGCGACGCTGCTGGACGGGGCCCGGCACGCGGTCGGGCAACCCCGCGGCGGGCGTTCCCGGCCGCGGACTGAAGCGGAAGACGTGCAGTTTGGAGAAGCCCACCTCGGCCACCGCCCGGCACGTGGCCGCAAAATCCTCGTCGCTCTCGCCGGGGAAACCGACGATCACGTCGGCGCCCAGTGCGGGCCGGTCCAAGGCCGCCGACAGCTCCCGGCAACACTCGATGAGCTGCCCCACCGAGCCGCGACGCCCCATCCGCTCCAGGACGCGGTCCGATCCGCTCTGCATCGAGAGGTGCAGGTGCGGGCAGATTCGCCACGGATAGTCGGCCATCGCCTCGATCAACGCCGGCGTCACCTCGGCGTCATCGAGGCTGGAGATGCGAATGCGGAACTCGCCGTCCAGTTCGGCGATCCGGCGCACCAGCCGGGCGAGATCGAGCGCGGGCTGGCCGCCGTCCAGGCCGTAATGGCCGAGGTGAATGCCGACCAGCACGATCTCGCGGTGACCGTGGCCGGCCAGCGCGCGGACTTCGCCCAGCACGTCGTCCAGCCCACGGCTGCGCAACACCGGGCGGACGCTGGGGATAATGCAGTAGCTGCAGCGCATCGCGCAGCCGTCCTGCACCTTGACGTACGCCCGCTGCCGCCGGTCGAAGGTGGAAATGCCGCTGGGGATGTCGACCAATCCGCGGCGGGCCAGGACCTCGCCGATCCGCTCCTTGTCGGCAATCACTTCGGCCACGCCGGGCAAGGCGGCCACCTCCTCCGCGGCGCGGCTGGCGTAGCAGCCCATGACGATGATTTCCGTCTGCGGATGCTGCCGGGCGAACTGGCGAATCAGCTTGCGGCTCTTGGCTTCGCCTTCCGCCGTGACGGTGCAGGTGTTGATGACGCACAGATCGACCGGCTCGCCCGGCTCCGCCCGCCGATAGCCCAGCCGCGCCAGTCCCTGGCGCAGGTACTCGGTCTCGTACTGGTTGACCTTGCAGCCGAGCGTGATGGTGTGGAGGGTCAAGGCGGAAGGCGGAAGGCGGAAGGGGGAAGGCGAAAGCGGGAGGGCGGAAGGCGGAAGGCGGAAGCCGGGAGGACCAAGTGGCGGCGGCGCGGACCCGTCGGTTAGGCAGCCTTTCCTCCCATGCGTCTTTTCATCCCTCATCCTTTCTCCTTCATCCCTTTTCCTTCCCCCTTCCGCCTTCCGCCCTCCGCCTTTCCCTTCATCCTTATCCCGGCGCGGGCTCGACGGTTGCCGACATGGAGCCTTTGCAGTTGTCGATCAAGACGTCTTTGCCATAGGCATGGATCTGGTCGCGTTTCAGCTCGGCGTGTTCGCGGGTGGTGGTCAAGACGATGACGCGCCCCTGAGTATCGACTTCCTTGGCCATTTGAAAGCCCCGCTCGGGCGGATGGCCGAAAACCTCCGCCAGCATGGCGATGACGTAGGCGTAGCTGTGGTCGTTGTCGTTCCAGAGGACCACGTGGTAGCGTGGCTGGCGGCGGGGCTGTTGTTCCTCGTCGGTTTGCCGGCGGCGATGCGTTTCTTCCAAGGGCTCGGCCACGGCGGCAGCAGGTTCGGCCATCTTTGCTCCTCCTCGTCGTGTCGCACCGAGAGGACCGTCCCATTTTCGTCCCACGGAAAATTGGGACAGTCCCCGCTCAGCCGACCCCATAGTCAAACTGGTCCACAGCCATTATACTGTCCGGTCGCTGAAGCGGACAGGTGCGGCCATCATCCCGTTGAGGTAAATTGCTATGCCTACGATTGACGAATATTTGGCGGCCCAGGCGCCGCGGTTCGAGGAAGAATTGTGCGAGTTCTTGCGGATTGCCAGCGTCAGCGCCGATCCCGAGCGGAAGCCGGAGATGCAACGGGCGGCGACCTGGGTGGCCGATCAGTTCCGCCGCCTGGGATTTACGACCGAGGTCGTGCCCACGGTGGGCCATCCGCTGGTGTTGGCGGCGTCGCCGCCGCTGGCCGGTGCGCCGACGGCGCTGGTGTACGGCCATTATGACGTGCAGCCGCCGGACCCCTTGGACAAGTGGATATCGCCCCCCTTCGAGCCCGTGCGGCGGGAGGGCAACATCGTCGCCCGCGGCGCCACCGACGACAAGGGCCAGGTGCTCACCCACATCAAGAGCGCCGAGGCCTGGATCAAGACCCGGGGCAGCCTGCCGATCAACCTGAAGTATATCATCGAGGGCGAGGAAGAAGTGGGCAGCCAGGGGCTGGAGCAGTTCATCGCCGCGCACGCCGATCGGCTGGCGTGCGATTGCATCGTCATCAGCGACGGCGGCAAGTTCAGCGCGGAGATCCCCGCCATTACCTACGCGCTGCGCGGCGTCGCCTACTACGAGCTGCGTCTCCGGGGTCCCGACCGCGACCTGCACTCGGGCAGCTTCGGCGGCTCGGTGACCAATCCGGCCAACGCCTTGGCGCAGATTTTGGCCGCCATGATCGACCACCGCGGCAAGGTGCAGATTCCGGGTTTCTACGACGACGTGGTGCCGCTTACCGATCGCGAGCGCCGCGAGATGGCGGCGCTGCCCTTCGACGAGGCGGCCTATTTCGCCGAGGTCGGCGTCTCGGCGGCGACGGGCGAAGAAGGCTACACCTCGCTCGAGCGGCGCTGGGCGCGGCCGACCTTCGACATCTGCGGCCTGACGAGCGGCTACCAGGGCGTGGGCGCGAAGACCATTTTGCCCGCCACGGCGACGGCCAAGATCAGCTTCCGGCTGGTCCCGCATCAGGACCCGGCGAAGATCAGCGCGTCGCTGCGGCAGTGGGTTGCCGGGCTCTGCCCGCCGGGAATCACTTGGGAAATGAGCGATTTCCACGGCGCCCCGGGCGTCTTGGTTTCGCTGGACAGCCCCTACGTGGCGGCGGCGGCCCGCGCCATCCAGCACGCCTTCGGCCGGCCGCCCGTCTATACACGCGAGGGCGGCTCGATCCCGATCGTGGGCACCTTCCATGACGCGCTGCGGCGCGGACACGCTCTTGTTGGGTTGGGGGCAGGACGACGACAACACGCACAGTCCCAACGAGAAATTCTGCCTGGCCGATTTCCATCGCGCCATCAAGGCCAGCGCGCGGCTGTGGGAAGAAGTGGCGAAGATCAAGAAGTAAAGCCCGTGGGTCTGCCGAATTGACGGCGGGCAGCTTGCGTCATAGAATTGTGGTCGTGAAAGGACTTTTTCGGGAGGCCGTGCCATGACCATGCTGATCGACGATCCCTGGCTGGAAGAACAGTTGAAGGAGCAGCGAAGGGCCTGGGGCTCAGACCATCACGACGAAGTCTGGCAAGGAGTGTACTTCCTGGCGCCGCTGCCGAATAACGAGCATCAGGAATTGATCTCCCGCCTCACGTTCATTTTCGGAACGGCCATTGCGAACGCGGGTTTGGGCAAGGTCCGCCCCGGTGTGAACCTCGCCGGCTGCGACGAAGGCTGGGAACATGACTACCGGGCGCCCGACGTCGTCGTTTTCCTCAACTCGGGCACCGCCGTGAACCACGACACGCATTGGACCGGGGCTGCCGACTTCGTCGTCGAGATCACCAGTCCCGGCGACCGCACGCATGAGAAGGTCCCCTTCTATTCTCGTTTGGGCGTGCGCGAACTGCTTATCGTGGACCGCCAGTCATGGACGCTCGAACTGTACCGGCAGCAGGCCGGCGGCTTGGAGAAAGTCGGCCAGTCCGGGCGCGAGGCGGCGAGGTCTTGAGCAGTGCGGTCCTGCCCTTGCGATTCCGGCTGCTTCCCGGCCAGCCGCGGCCGCAGATCGAAGTCACGCACAGCCAGAGCGCTGAGCGCTGGGTGGCATGAGTCAGGGACCGCGTTCTGAGCAGCGTCTCGTCCTGACCGTCAACCCTCCTCCTCGAGCGGGGACAGCAGTCCGGCGTTCGCCTGAAAAACGGCCTGCAGAATGTGTTCCGCGGAGTGGATGGCGTCGCGGGCCTCCTCCTCGGTCGCGTGGTCCAATGCGGCATAGTCGCTGGCGCCGCGCAGGCGACTGAGTTTCGAGTATTCCTCGCCGAGCTTCGCCGGCCATGCGCCGGCCTTCACAAGATCGCGATGAATCGCGGCTTCCAAGGCGGTGTGCTTCTTAAAGGTGCGCCCGCCAAGAACAAAGTGTGCGCTGCAAGCATAGAAGGCAGAATAATAGGCCCGCGAGGCCGCCGTGTCGGGATCGAGGGCCAGAACGGCGCGAGCAACCGCCAGCGCCTTTTGCGCGATCCCAGTAACCGAGGGCCATCTCGTTCACACCGCCACCCCTTCCTTGCTCGCCTCAAAATAGAGCGGCAGCCGCTGCGTCCGATAGTCCTCGCCGTCCACGGGCCGCACGTCAATGGGTCGTTCCAGTTCCAGGACGAGCGGATAGAGGGCGTGGATGCACGTTTCGAGATCCTCGGGCCGGCGAATCGGCCCGCGCAGCAGCACCAACAGGTCAATGTCGCTATCCGGCTGCGCGTCGCCCCTGGCCTCGGACCCGTAAAGGACGACCCCCGCCAATCGCTCCTGGAAGGCGTCGCCTAATCGGGACCTGATCTGCTGCAGCACGCTGGCCGAGAGCACAACACACCTCACTTTACCATTGCCAGGTGGAGAAGAGCGGGCTTAGAAGCTAGTATGTCCGGCCGGCGCTGCTGCTGTCAAGGGGTCCGCGGCGTGTCTGGGCGGCCCCGCGTGCTGGGCAAAGCCAGGCTCAACACATTGTCCAAGGGCGGGCCCTATGATAAACTAGGCGTGTGTGGCAGGGACTCGGCCCTATTGAGCAGACCCCGGAGATTCTGAAAATGACCGTCACGGAAATTGAATCAGCCATCGTCCAACTCCCGCCCGGGGAATTAGCTGAGTTGATGACGTGGCTTCAGGAATACCACGCGCAAGTGTGGGACAGGCAGATCGAGGACGACCTGGAGGCAGGGCGCCTCGATGCGATCCTTGCCCAAGTGGAATCGTCCGCCCCAAAGGGGCCGCGTTCTTCCAGCCCAGGGCAACGCCCTGGGGAACGGTGAGGGCGCGAGTTGACCCTCCCCGGCCCAATGGGCCAACCCTCTTGACCACCGACCACTCTCTACCATGCTCGATCGCAAATTCATCATCGACAATGCCGAACTCGTCAAGCAGAACTGCTGCCGCCGCGGCGCCAAGGCCGACGTCGACCGCTTCGTCGCCCTGGACGGCCGGCGGAAGACCCTGCAAAGCGAGGTCGAAGAACTCAATCGCAAGGCGAACGAACTTTCCAAGTCGATCGGCAAGGCCAAGGACGCCGCCGATCGCGATTCGCTGAAGGCCCAGGGACGAGACTTCCGCGGGCGGACCGCCGAACTCCAGGCGGAACTGACGGCCATCGCGGCCGAGCAGGAAGCCATCCACCGCTCGATTCCCAACATCTCGCATCCCGATGCCCCCGTCGGCGCCGACGATCAGGCCAACCTGGAACTGTACCGCGGCAAGACGCCGCTGCCGGCCTTCGACTTCCGGCCGCTGGACCACGTCGAGCTGGGCGAACGGCTCAACCTGGTCGATTTCGAGGGGGGCGCCCGCGTGGCCGGACACGGCTTCTACTTCCTCAAGAACGAGGCCGTCCTGCTGGAGTTGGCCCTGGAGCGTTACGCCCTGGAGGTGTTGCTGGCCGAGGGCTTCACGCCCATGACCACCCCCGACCTGGCCCGCAACAACGTCCTGGAAGGCATCGGCTTCATTCCCCGCGGGCCGGAAACGCAGATTTACAGCATCGAGCAGAGCGACCTCAGCCTGGTGGCCACGGCCGAGATCACCTTGGGCGGGCTGCTGGCCGGACAGACGATCGACGCCGAGCTTTTGCCGCTGAAGCTGTGCGGCATCAGTCATTGTTTCCGCACCGAAGCGGGGGCCCACGGCCGCGCCGCCCGCGGCCTGTTCCGCGTTCACCAGTTCACCAAGATCGAGATGTTCGCCTTCACGCTGCCGGAGCAAAGCGACGCCATGCTGGAGTATCTCCGCGGCCTGGAGTGCCGGCTGTTCGACGGCCTGGGCGTGCCCTATCGCGTAGTGGACACGGCCACGGGCGACTTGGGCGGGCCGGCCTATCGCAAGTTCGATCTGGAGGCCTGGATGCCCGGCCGGGGCGAGTCGGGCGAGTTCGGCGAGGTGACCAGCACCTCGAACTGCACCGACTACCAGGCCCGGCGATTGAATATCCGCTACAAGGTCAAGGGCGAGAAGGGCACCCACCTGGTCCACACGCTCAACGGCACCGCCATTGCCGTCAGCCGGGCCTTGATCGCGGTCATGGAGAACTACCAGCAGGCCGACGGCTCGATCATCGTTCCCGACGTGCTCCGCGGTTTTGTCGGCAAGGACCGCATTGCGGCAAGGCGGAAGGCGGAAGGCGGAGGGCGGAAGACGGAAGAATAAAGGCAAGCCGCCGGCTGCCAATCCACAAACCCAGGTGCATCCCTGCCTCAACTCTCAATCCCCAATCCCTTCATCCTTTGTCCTTCATCCTTTATCCTTCCTTTCGTCCCCCCTTCCGCCTTCCGCCTTCCCCCTTCCGCCTTTCGTTCGCCCTTGACCTCCGGGCCCGTCTGTGCGATGATAGAGGTTGTTCGGGGATGGAGTCCCCCCGAGAACCGCCCACGGTGGGCTAATGACTCCTGCCAAGTGCCTTTCCGGCAGGGGTCGAGCCTTCGTGGTGGCAAACCCTGCCGTAAGGCGGGGTTTTTTCGTTTACCTTGGAGGGGACTCCCATGGAACACGTCTACACCTTGGCGGCGGCCTGGCTGGCGATGGCCGTGCTGGCCGCCGTGCTGGCCAGCCACCTGCGCGTCTCGCTGGCACTGGTGGAAATCTGCGTCGGCGTCATCGCCGCCTTTGCCTTCGGGGCCGACCGGCTGGGCGCCGACCAGCAATGGCTCCGGGTCATCGCCTCCGTCGGAGCGGTCCTGCTGACGTTCCTGGCCGGGGCCGAACTCGATCCGCACGCCATGAAGACCAAGCTGCGGGAAGTCCTGGTCGTGGGGCTGTTCGGCTTTCTCGCGCCGTTCCTGGGCTGCACCGCGCTGGCACGATTCGTGCTCGGCTGGGACAGCCAGGCCAGTTGGCTGGCCGGCATCGCCCTTTCCACCACTTCCATGGCCGTCGTCTATGCCGTCATGCTCGAAACCGGCTTCAACAAAACCGACTTCGGCAAAGGAATCCTCGGCGCCTGCTTCGTGAACGACCTGGGCACCGTCATTGCCCTGGGGTTGCTGTTCGCACCGTTCACCTATCGGACGGCGGTCTTCCTCGGCGTCTCGGTGGTCGTCCTGCTGCTCCTGCCGGCGGTCACCTCGCACCTGATCGCCCGCTACGGAAACCGCACGGCGGCCATCCGCACGAAATGGATCCTGCTGGTTCTCTGCGGGCTGGGCGCGCTGTCGGTCTGGGCAGGCAGCGAAGCCGTGCTCCCCGCGTATCTCGCCGGCATGGTCCTGGCCAGGACGATCGGGCTGGACGACCTCTACGTGCGGCGGCTGCGCACTCTGGCCGTCGGCTTCCTCACGCCCTTCTATTTCCTCCGCGCCGGGTCGCTGGTCTCCCTGCCCGCGCTGGTGTCTGCGCCGCTGGTGCTCCTGGCGCTGTTGGCGGGAAAGGCGGCCTCGAAGATCTTCGGCCTCTTCCCCGTCATCCGCATCTTCCGCCAGCATCCCAAGGAACGCTGGTACTACACGCTGATGATGTCCACCGGGCTGACGTTCGGCACTATCTCGGCCCTCTACGGCCTGAGCCACCAGATCGTGACCCAGCAGCAATACTCCTTCCTCGTGGCGACGGTCATTGCCAGCGCCGTGATCCCGACGATGATCGCCAACGCCGTCTTCCTGCCCCGCCACCTGTTGCCCGTGTCACCGCTAAACGACGATCGCGCCGGGCTCGGGGTGATCCAGGCAGAGGAGCATGGTGAGGTAGTCGCGGAGGTTGCGGTTCAATAGGAAGTGCTCGCGCACGAAGTCGTGTCCGATCCGTCCCATCCGCTGCCGCTTGTCGGCGTAACGCATCAGGTAATGGATGCGATAGGCGGCCCCGGCCGGCGAATAGACGAGGAAACCCGTCTGGTAATCGTGCACCTGCAGCGTGATGCCGCCGCAGGCGCCGCCGATCACCGGCTTGCCCTTCCAGAGGGCCTCGGTCACGGTCAGCCCAAAGCCCTCCTTGAGCGACTTCTGCAGCACGACGGTGGCCGACCGCTGCAGGGCGTTGATCGTGCGATGGGCGTCGGGCGGCAGCAGGAGGACCTTCAGGTTGGCGTCGTCGCCCGTGCGCTCCATCACCTCGGCGAGCACCTCGTCCCCTTCCGGATCGTCGTCGGCGGAACCGCCGGCCAGGGCCAACTGCATTTCCGGGTAATAGGGTTTCAGCAGCCGATAGGCCTCAATGACGCCCAGCGGGTCTTTGAAGCGATCGAAACGCGAGACCTGCAGCAACAGCGGCCGCTCGGCGTCGATGCCCGAGCGGCCCAGCACCTCCAGCCGCTCGGCCTCGTGAATCGGGCAATTCTTGTCGGACAGCGGGTCGATGGAAGGGGGGATGAGGAACATCGGGCAGTGCAGCGGTCGGGTGAAGGCGGGCATGGAGAAGATCGCCGCGGCGTAATGCGAAAGGGCGCTCTCCAGGTACTTCCAAACGCCGCGATGCGGCCGCGAAGCGTCGATGTGGCAGCGCCAAATCCAGCGGCCGACCTGCCCGGCCGGCGTGAAGTGCGGCAGGTAGATCGGTTGCGGATCGTGGACGAAGACAACGTCGGCCTCCAGGTTCAGCCGCGCGGCGTTTTCCCGATTGACTTCGTAGTGCAGGTCGAAATCGGCCTGCTTGAGCACCACCGGCAGGCCCTGCAAGGCGTTGTGAAAGGCCTTGGTGACGCGGAAGAACTCCGGCGGCGCGGTGATCACCTCCCAGCGGGCGTCGATCCCCAATTCCTGCATCAGCGGCACCATCCAGCCGAGGATTTCGGCCACGCCGCCGCCGGCCCGCGTCGAGTTGACGTGTACGATGCGCTTCCCCGCCAGCCGACCCGCCAACCGCCGCAGCCGCTCGACCTCCTGGTGGCCGACGATCTCTTCGTAGCGATCCAAGAGCTTCATGGGGCGGTCCTCGGAATGGCCGGGGCCTCCTCGACGTAGTGCCGGAACGCCTCCACCAGCGCCTGCCGCAGTTGGCTGAGGTTGAGAAAGTAGAAGTCGATGTTCCGCACCCTCGCTGCCAGCGACGCGTCGGCGCCGGTCTGCTCCAACCACAGCGAGAAGTCGTCGCTGTGCCCCAGCGTCCGCCGCCGCGCCTCATGGAAGTGAAAAAACAGCGACCGCACCGGCATGCGTTCGATGGCCTCCAGCAGCGACGCCGGCGTGCCGATCCGCTCGCCCGTGTCGTAGGCGATCAACCGCGACTCGATCAGTTGCATCTCCAATCCCGGCCGGCACCAGGGCACGCGGTCCAGCATCCACAAGCGGTCCTCGATCGTGTTCACCAGCACGGCCCGCAACGCCGCCGACGACGGCTGCCGGTAGGGATCGACCAGGCTGAGCTGCTCGCCCAGGACGTGGTCTCCCAACTCGGTCCAGCACCAGCGGGCCAGGTCGTTGGGAAACTCGTGCAGCTCGAAATGGTCCTCCAGGGCGCAACGCATCATGTGATGTTCCAGGACCGCCTCCGGGACGGTGCGGATGGCGTCCAGCAACTCGCGGAGATTTGAGCAAACCCGCCCCGTGCTGCACCGCACCAGGCTGCAATCGTACAGACAGAACGCTTCGCTGGCTTCCATAGCTCCCGCCGAGGCGGTTTCCTGGTACTTGACGCAATCTGCGCCGACCAGATAATTGTACCGGTGCGGGGCAAGTCTTTGAAGTGGTGGCCGTAGGGTGGGTCGAGCGCCGCGAGCCCCACCAGCTACCATTCGGCCGTTTCCTGGTGGGGCTCGCTGCTTTGTGGTGGGGCTCGCTGCGCTCGACCCACCCCACATGTGCTTTTGCAAGCCCGGAGGGGCCGATGCCACGGGATCCCGAACATGCTCCCCAGGGAGTTTTGCAGCAAGCCGACGGCAGCGTCGTCTGGCGCGTCTGGGCGCCGTTTTCCGAGACGGTCGCGCTGGTGACTTATCCGTCCGCCGGCCGCGTCGAGACCGCCATGACCCCACACGGCCTGGGCTACTTCGTCTTCCGGCACGGCGAGGCCCGCGAAGGGCTGGAATATGCGTTCCAATTGGCCGACGGCCACGAATATCCCGATCCGGCTTCCCGCTGGCAGCCACGCGGGGTCCATCGTCCCTCGGCGGTATTTTTGCCGCAGTCGTACCGCTGGTCCGACCAGCAGTGGCGTGGCGTCGCCGCGGAAGACCTGGTGATCTATGAACTGCACGTGGGTGCGTTCACGCCTGAGGGGGTCTTCGATGCGATCGTGCCGCGGCTGGCGCAACTGGCTGCGCTGGGCGTGACGGCGATCGAGCTCATGCCCGTGGCCCAGTTTCCCGGCGACCGCAACTGGGGTTATGACGGCGTTCATCCCTATGCCGTGCAGAACAGCTATGGAGGTCCGCGGGCCTTGCAGCGTTTGGTCGATGCCGCCCATCGGCTCGGGCTGGCGGTGCTGCTGGACGTGGTCTATAACCACCTGGGCCCGGAGGGGAATTACCTGGCGAAGTTCGGGCCCTACTTTTCCGACGGCTATCACACGCCCTGGGGCGGCTCGATCAATTTCGACGGTCCGGACAGCGACGCCGTGCGGCAGTTCATCATCGACAATGCCTGTGCATGGGTGCGGGACTTCCATCTGGACGGCCTCCGTCTCGACGCGGTGCAAACCATCTACGACCGCAGCCCGCGTCACATCCTGGCCGACATCCAGGCCGCGGTTGAGCAGGAAGCGGCTGCCGCCGGCCGCACCGTCCACGTCATCGCCGAAAGCAATCAGAACAACGTCCGCCTGGTGCAGCCGGCCGGATTGGGCGGCCACGGGCTCTCGGGCGTCTGGAGCGACGATTTTCACCACAGCCTGCACGCTCTGCTGACCGGGCAACGCGACGGCTACTATCAGGACTTCGGCCTGCCGCAGCACTTGGCCAAGGCCCTGAGCGACGTTTTCGTCTACGACGGCTGCTACAGCTCGTTTCACCGCCGCCGGCACGGCAGCCGCGTCGGGGCGATGGAGCGGACGCATTTCGTCGTTTGCGTGCAGAACCACGACCAGTTGGGCAATTCGGCCAGCGGGGACCGCTTGGGGGCGGTGCTTCCGCCGCCGGCGCAGCGGCTGGCCTACGGCCTGCTCATGCTCTCGCCCTGCGTGCCGTTGTTGTTCATGGGAGAGGAGTACGGGGAGACCCGGCCGTTCCCCTTTTTCTGTTCGTTTGGCGATGCCGCGCTGGCCCGCGCGGTGTGGCAAGGCCGTCGCCAGGAATTCGCCTCGCTGCGTTTCGCCTTGGGCATCGAGATCCCTGACCCGCAAGCCCCGGAGACCTTTGCCGCCGCCAAGCTCGCCTGGACGTGGCCGCCGGGCACGCCGCACGCCGAGCACCGGCAATTGTTCCAGGACATTTTGGCGGCCCGCCGCCATTGGCCGGCATTGCGCGACCGCCGGCACACGACTGCCGAACTGCTCGACAGTCCGGCAACGGCGGCCTTGTTGACCATCCGCCGCGGCCAGGCCGAGGAAGTGCTCGCCGTGGCGAACCTGACGCCGCGGGAAGTGCCGCTGCCGCCGTTGGACCTGGCCGGTCGCACGCCGGTCTTCAGCACCGAGGACGTTCGTTATGGCGGCGGCCGCGTCTGGCCGGCGGGTGCCGTCTGGGTTCAAGGGGGACAGTCCCATTTTCGCGGCGAAAGCGTCGGTCTCGAAGACGGCGCCCATGGCGCCGCGAAAATCGGGACAGTCCCCAGCGATCGCGTCGATTCCCTGCGTCCCTACGAACTGGTTGTTTTCGCCTCGGCGGGTTCCCTTGGTGAACGTCTGCCGCCGCGAGAAGGGCACGCTGAGGGACGCTGAGATGACCGAGCCGATGGGCAACCTTTCCAGCTTGGGAGAATCCGTGGCCGGTGCCGTCGGGCGGCTCGTGGCCGAGCGGCATTGCCATCCGCTGGCAACCTACCGTCTCCAGTTCGCCGCCGGCGTGTTGACCTTTCGCGACGCGGCGGCCGTGGCGCCGTACCTCGACGAGTTGGGCGTCAGCCACGTCTATGCTTCTCCTTGCTTGAAGACCCGCTCCGGGAGCACGCACGGCTATGCCGTGGTGGATTTCGGGCAGCTCGACCCGGGACTGGGCAGCGGGGAGGACTATCATGCCCTGGTCGAGGCCCTGCACGGCCGCGGCCTGGGCCAGATCATCGACATCGTGTCGAACCACATGAGCGCGACTCCGGTCGAGAACCTCTGGTGGACCAACGTCCTGGAGAACGGTCCGGGCTCGCCTTATGCGGCCTATTTCGACGTCGATTGGCGCCCCGTCAAGGAGGAGCTGCAGAACAAGGTCCTGCTGCCCATGCTGGGAGAGCAGTATGGGCAAGTCCTGGAAGCGGGAGAACTCCAATTGGAATTTCGCGACGGGGCCTTCTTCATCCGCTACGGCCCGGCGCTGCTGCCGCTGGAGCCGCGGACCTACCCCATCGTCTTGGCCCATCGCCTGGACGAACTGAAGGCGACGCTGCCCTCCGAGTCGGAGACGTTGCGGGAATTGGAGAGCATTCTCACGGCGCTGGACCATCTGCCCGCATACACCGACGCCGACCCCGGCCGCGTCGCCGAGCGGCAGCGGGAGAAGGAGGTCGTCAAGGACCGGCTCCGCCGGCTGGCCGGCCGCTCGGCCGCCGTCGCCGGATTCATTGCCCGCAACGTGCAGGAGTTCAACGGTCGCCGCGAGGATCCGCACAGTTACGACCGCCTCGACAAGCTGCTGGACGCCCAGGTCTACCGGCTGGCGCACTGGAAGGCTGCCGCCGACGAGATCAACTACCGCCGCTTCTTCGACGTGAACGATCTGGCGGCCGTTTGCATGGAGGACCCCCAGGTCTTCCAGGAGAGCCACCGCCTGGTCTTCGATCTGCTGGTCCGCGGCGATGCCGACGCACTGCGCATCGATCACATCGACGGCCTCTACGACCCCATGGAATATCTGCGGCGGCTGCAATGGGGCTACGTTCGGGCCCTCGGGCGGGCGGAATTCCAGCACCTCGTCCTCTTTCCTGAACCCCACGACGGGCGGTCGCAAGTCTCGCACAGCCGGCCGGCCGCCGTCCCCTTGGAGAACCGGCACGAAACGTCCCCGGGCCGTGCCGCTGGGGACGATGCGGCGGAGAAGGCGAAGACGGACGAGAAAGCCTTGTGGGACGCGGCCCCGGACTGGAGCCAGGTCGAGCCGGCCTTCCTGCAAGCGGCCGCCGCGCACGGCGGCGATTTCTCACCGTCGCCCGCGGCTCTCTGTTGCGGCCGCAACGGCAGCCGACCAGGCCCCGGGGCAAGCCGACCAGCCGGAGGAAGTCCCGGCGGAAGGTCTCGCCGGCGCACGAATTCCGCTTTGCGTGGTCGTGGAAAAAATCCTCGGTCCCGAGGAACCCCTGCCAGAGCACTGGCCCGTGGCGGGCACCACCGGCTATGACTTCCTCAATCACGTCAACGGGCTGTTCGTCGACTGGGCCGGATTGAGCGAGTTGGTCAAAGTGTACCATCGCTTCACCGACCAGCGGCTCGACTTCCGCGAGGTCGCCTACCAGTCCAAGCTGCTGATTTTGCGGGCGACTATGGCCAGCGAGGTCCACTTGCTGGCGCACCGGCTCAATCGCATCTCGCGGCGGCACCGGCGGTCGCGCGACTTCACGCTCAACGCCCTCCGGGGGGCGCTGCGCGAGATCCTCGCCTGCTTTCCCGTCTATCGCACCTATATCCACGAGGGCCACGTCTCCGAGCGCGACCGGCAGTTCGTCGGCCGCGCCGTGGCCCAGGCCAAGCGCCGCAACCCCAACGTGAACGCCGCCGTGTTCGACTTCATCCGCGACGTGCTGCTGCTGCAGCTCCCGCCGCCGCTGGACGAGGCCGACCGGCAGGAGCGGGAATTGTTCGTGGGCCGCTTCCAGCAGGCCACCAGCCCGGTGATGGCCAAGGGGATCGAGGACACCGCCTTTTATCGCTACTTCCCGCTGGCGTCGCTCAACGAGGTGGGCGGCGGCCCGGCCCGCGGCCCCACGGCCCTGGAAGACTTCCATCGCCAGAACCTCGACCGCCAGGCCCGCTGGCCGCGGTCGCTGCTGGCCAGCAGCACCCACGACGTCAAGCGGAGTGAAGACACGCGAGCGCGGATCAACGTCCTTTCCGAGGTCCCGCACCGCTGGCGGACAGCCTTGAATCGCTGGGCGCGGCTGAACCGGCGGCACCGCCGCGAGGTGGACGGCCTGCCGGCCCCCAGCCGCAACGACGAATACCTGTTCTACCAGAGCCTGCTGGGGGTCTGGCCGCTCTCGGAGCCGGACCGGGACGCCAGTTTGCAGCTTACCCAGCGCATGCAGGCGTACATGGAGAAGGCCACCCGCGAGGCCAAGGTCAACACCAACTGGATCAATCCCAACTCCAGCTACGACACCGCGGTCCGCGAGTTCATCGCCGCCGTCCTGGCCGTCCAGGCGAAGAACCGCTTCCTCGGCGAATTCCGCCGCTTCCACGAACAGGTCGTCAACTGGGGACTCTACAGCTCGCTCTCCCAGGTGCTGCTGAAACTCGCCTCGCCGGGCGTGCCCGACATCTACCAGGGCCAGGAATTCTGGGACTTCAGCCTGGTAGACCCCGACAATCGGCGGCCGGTCGATTTCGCCGTTCGCCGTGAGCTGTTGGCGGAGCTCCAGCGCGACGCCGGCCGCAGTGACGAGTCGCTCTTGACGCTGGCCCGGCAACTTGGCCGTGAGCCCCGCGACCCGCGGCTGAAGCTGTTCGTCACCTGGATGGCGCTAGGCTTCCGGCGCCAAGCGGCCGATCTCTTCCGCCACGGAGAGTACCTTCCGCTGGACGCCTGGGGCGCGCGGGCGAAGCACGTTTGTGCCTTCGCGCGGCGGCTGGGCGAGCCGTGGCAGGTCGCGATCGTGGTGGCGCCTCGGCTGCTGGCCCATTTGACGCCGCTGGCGGAAGGCGCCGCGCTGCCGCCGCCGCCGCTGGGCGAGGCGATTTGGGAGGACACACGCCTGGTGCTCGGCGACGTGGCCGCAGCGCCGCTGCGGAACGTATTTACGGGCCGGGTTTGCGTACCCGTGGACGGCGACCTGCCGTTGGCGGCGGTACTGGCTGATTTTCCCGTGGCCTTGCTGACCAGCATGCCGTAGCGGCGAAAGGGTCGACGACGAGAAGCACTGGTCACACGGTCGCCAGTACCGCCGCGGCGGAGTCGCAGAGCCGCCGGGCCTCCGCCTCTGTCGGCGCCTCGGCAATGGCGCGCACCGTCGGCTCCGTGTTGCTGCCGCGGACCAACAGCCAACGGTCGGGCCAGTCCAGCCGCAGGCCGTCGAGCCGGTCCGCCTCGGCGGCGGGAAAATGCTCCTCCAACGCGTCGAGGGCCGCCGGGAGCCTCTCTTTCGCCAGCGAAACCTTGGTCTTCACAATGTGATAGCGCGGCAGCTCGGCCGCCAGTTGACTGATCGTCAACTGCCGTTGGGCCATCGCGTCCAAGAGCAGGGCCATGCCGGCGAAGCTGTCGCGGACCATGCCGACGCGCGGGTCGATCGGCCCGCCGTTCCCCTCGCCGCCGAAGAGGGCCTTGTGCTCGATCATGGCGTCGACGACGTTCGCCTCACCCACCGCCGAGCGGACCAAGGGCACCCCGTGCCGCAGGGCGACGTCCTCCGACATGCGGCTGCTGGCGCAATTGATCACAATCGGCCCCCGCCGCCGCCGCAGCACGTGCTCGACGCACAGCGCCACCGTATACTCCTCGCCCAGGTAGCGGCCACACTCGTCGATCACCGCCAGCCGGTCGGCGTCGGGGTCCTGGCAGAAGCCCAGGGCGGCGGCGGCCGCGGGCACGGCCGCCAGCACGCCGGAGAGGTTCTCCGCGGTGGGCTCCGGCGGGTGCTGGAACTGGCCGTCGGTGATTTCGCCGAGCATGGTCACGCGGCAGTGGAGCGATTCCAGCAGCCGGCGGCCCAGCGGGCTGCCCGCGCCGCGGTTGGAATCCAGCAACACCGGGAAGCGGCAACCGCGAATCCGCTCCACGTCGACCGTGGCCAGGACCGCTTCGAGGTGGCAGGAGAGCGTATCGGCGACGATCTGCCCCACGCCGGACTGCCCCCCGGCGGCCCGCTCGACTGCGGACCCGCGGTATCGCTCCAAGACCTGTTGGCCCAACTCAGCCGGCAGCACGCGTCCTTGGGCTGAGAAGAGCTTGATGCCGTTATAAGGGGACGGATTATGGCTGGCGGTGATGGCGATGCCGCCCGCCGCCTGAAGATGGCGCACCAACACGCCGGTGGTGGGCGTGGCCAGGATGCCGGCATCGAGGGTGGTCCGTCCCGCCGCCTGGAGGCCGGCCTGAATCGCGGCGGAAAGCATTTCGCCGGAGGGGCGGCTGTCGCGGCCGATGAGGATCGCCCCCGCCGGGGCCAGGGCCGCAAAGGCCGCGGCATAGCGAACGGCCACCTCGGGCGTCAAGGTCTCGCCGACGACGCCCCGCAGTCCGGAAACGCTGATGATCGGCTCGGCCACGGCGTCGCCCCTTTGCTCTTGAAAAACCCGGCGAGCAGGCAAAAATTCCTATCGCAGTATAAGCGGCGGGGCGGGCCGAGGAAAGGGCCTTCCCTTGGGCGTGCTATCCTTTACAATGGCAGCCATCATGGACATGAAAATCGCTCTTGCACAATTGGACGCCGCCGCGGCCGGGGGCAAGCTCTCGCCGGCCGCCGCCGCCAACATCCGCACCTGGCTCAGCGAGCCCTATCTGGCCGAGTACGCCCCGCAGGTGGCCGGGCACCTCGCCGCCGGCCAGTGGCAGCAGCTCGAAGAGGCCTTTTGGACGACCATTCCCTTCGGCACCGGCGGGCGGCGCGGCAAGATGTACCCCATCGGCTGCAACGCCATCAACGATCGCACCATCGGCGAGAGCGCCCGCGGGCTGGCCGATTACGTCAAGGACCAGGTCCGCGGCAAGCCGCTGTCCTGCGCCATCGCCTACGATACCCGGCACCGCTCGCGGCAGTTTGCCGAGCTATCGGCCGAGATCATGGCGGCCGCCGGCTACCAGGTCTTCTTCCTCGACGGCTATCGGAGCACGCCGGAACTGTCGTTCGCCGTCCGCTATAAGAAGTGCGATTGCGGCATCATCATCACCGCCAGCCATAACCCGCCGGCCGACAACGCCGTCAAGGTCTACTGGTCCACGGGCGGCCAACTGCTGCCGCCGCACGACGAGGAGTGCATCGACTACGTCGGGAAGGTCACTTGGATCGAGCGGATCGCGTTCCAGGAGGGGCTGCGGACGGGCAAGATCGTCTATTGCCAGGAAGAAGTTGACGCAGCCTTCATCCGCGCGGTGGTCCGGCAAAGCATGCCGGGCCCGCGGCAACTGAAAATCCTCTATTCGCCGCTCCATGGGGTGGGCCAGTCGGCGGTGGTTCCGGCGCTGGCGGCGGCCGGCTTCCGCAACGTCGAGGTGTTCGGTCCGCAGGCCGCGCCCGACGGCGATTTTCCCAACGTCCCCAAGCACGTCGCCAATCCCGAGAACGCCGCGGTGTTCGACGCCATGATCGAGTACGGCAAGCCGGCGGGGGTCGATCTGATCCTGGCGACCGATCCCGACTGCGACCGCCTGGGCTGTGCCGCCCCGGTGTCGGCCCGTCCCGGCGCCGCTTGGGCCACGCTCACCGGAAACCAGATCGGCTCGCTGTTGACCGACTATCTGCTCTCGGCGCGGCGGGCCGCCGGCCGGCTGGGACCGCGGAACTACATCGTCAAGACCCTGGTCACCACCGAGTTGATGCGCCGCATCGCCGACAGTTACCAGGTGCAGACGGCCGGCAACTTGCTGGTCGGCTTCAAGTACATCGGCGGCGAGATGGACCGCCGCGGCCCGGCGGATTTCGTCTTCGGGGCCGAGGAGTCCTACGGCTTCCTGGCCGGCAACCACGTCCGCGACAAGGACGGCGCAGTGGCAGCCATGTTGCTGGCCGAGCTGGCGGCCCGCTTAAAGGCCGACGGGCGGACGCTCTTCGAGCAGCTCGACGTGTTGTTCCGCCGGCACGGCTGCCATGCCGAGAGCCAGCTCTCCGTGCAGATGCCGGGCGAGCAGGGCATGGACGACATGAAGGCCCTCATGGCCGGCTTCCGCAGCCATCCCCCCGCCGCCATCGCCGGCATGGACGTGATCCAAGTGCGGGATTATCTCCACGGCACCGTGGCCGCGCCGGGCGGCCCGCCCCGGCCGCTCGATGGACCGGTCGGCGACCTGATCTTTTTCGATTTGCAGCCCGCGGGCAACTATGTGGCCGTGCGGCCGTCGGGGACGGAGCCCAAGGTGAAGTTCTACATGTTCGCCTTCGACCCGCCCGCGGCCGGCGCGGACCTGGCCGCCACCAAGGCCGCCCAGGCCGATCGATTGCGCGCGATGGAGGCCGACCTGCGGTCGATCGCGGGGGTGTGACGGCGGTAAGGTCAGACGCCTGCCGGCACCAGGCCGGCTTACCTTCGCAGCAGGGGCGGCCGGGCGGCGACGCGCCGCACGCCCAAGGCCACGCCGATCCAACCGTCGTCGATCACAAACTGCGTGATCCCCAGGTCGCGGAGCGCGGGATCGGTGGTCAGCCGCTCGGGCATGAGGCTCCAGGGCGTTCGCTTGGAAAAAGCGTGGGAGAAGATGCCGCGCAGGGCGATCTGCGCGCCGGTGCTGAGGCGCTGGCCGCTCAGTTGAATGACGCCGTCGCGGACCAACTCGGCCGCACGGCCGCTGATCTCCGGGGCGTAGAAGGCGCGGACCTGGAAATTCTTCCACCTCCGCTCGCCCTTGGCGAGCTTGACGACCGACACGGACAATTCCAGCCGGCCTTCGGCGCAGCGCACCCGCACGGCGTCCTTGGGGGCGAACGTGATCGACACGTCGTCGTGATCGGGGTTGTCGTCGGCGGGTTCCGGGCGGCTGAGGCAGCGGGCGACGTGGCGGGAAAGCTCGGGCAGCGTAAAGGTGCGACCGTCCAACGCCAGCCGCTCGATCACGTTGTTGAGCACCGACTGGTCGATCTGAAAGCTGGCCAGGCTGTCGGCCGGCGCCTGCGGCCGCGGCGTGTGGCTGCCCAACTGCTCCTGGGCCGCCAGCCGAATCCGCATGATCACGCGCTGATCGGTGGTCTGGGCGGCGATCATCGCCGGCTCCAGCGCCAGCACGTCCAGCGGGTCGAACACCTTCTCCTGCAGCCGGCGGGCGAGCAGCCCGAAACGGGCCGCGCTCTCGGCGTCGATCCGCGTCCGCGCCTTGGCCGCCAGCTTCTCTTTCACCTCGCGGCTGAGTTCCGGCTCCTTCTGCTCGTGCTGCGAGCGGGCGACGCCCTGGGCAAGCTGGTTCACCAGCGGAATGCCGTCGAAATCGGTCTGCACGTCCCGCAGCGTGGTCTTGTTGTAGACCTCGACTTGGGTCTGCCCCAGGCGGATGCCCGCCAGATCGACTTCCAGCGGCTTCAGGGCGGTGTACATCGAATCGGTGTCGTTGATGAACGTCGCCGGGCCGCTGGTGGCCGAGGTCAGCGAGGAGACGCGGCCGCTGACCTGCAACGCCAACAGGACGCGGCTCGGATTGGGCGACAGCAGCACCCGCACCGTGGTCGAGGTCGTGCTCTGGCCGTGGACCGGCACTCCCAGCAGGGTATCGTCCACGTCGCCATGCTCGGGACCGCGCTTGGGAATCAGCCGATTCAACAGTTCGGCGCTGACCGCCATGCGGACATTGGCGTTGCGATAGTGGGCCGCGATCGGCTGCGCCGAGCTGGCGGCTCGGCTCCGCCGGCGAGAGGTCCAACCAGCGGCAATCGCGGGCCAGCAGCCGCGCGTCGGCGCCCAGGCCGGTCTGCTCGTAACGCTCCAGGCGCTGCAAGAGCACGGCGCTGTCGACCGCCCTGGCAGTGTGGCGCAGCAGTTGTTGCCGCAAGGCCTCGATCGGCCCGCTGGAAATTAACTCCCGCTGCGGGAGCGTCATGCCGGGGGCCTCCAGCCGATTGAGGATCGCCTCGGCCAGCGGGCCAGGGACGCGATCCTGCCGCGGACCGCGCCGCGCGAGCCAGTCCCGCAGCTTGTCCAAATCGAGGAACCTCTCCCATGCTTCGTGCTCGGGTCGATTGTGGAGCAGGTCGTCGACGGCCGCCAGGCACGCGGCCACGGCCTGCGGATCAACGTCCGGCAGCGCCGCTGCCGCCCGGCCCGGCACTTCGACCTGGCAAACGTGCTGCCACACGTCGACCCGCCGCCCGAGGCCATGTTCGGCGCGAGACAAGTTCTGCAGCGTCGTCTTGTCCATGACCAAGGCTTCCAGTGGAGTCGCTTCCGCCACCGCCGCTTCCAACTGCTGCAGCGTCCTGGCCGCCTCCGCGGACCGCCGGGACATCTCGGGCCCCAGCTTCCGAACCAGCCGGGCGGACCGCACCGCCCAGCGGCCGGTCGCCGGGTGGGAAGCCAACTCGTCAAGTTGCGACAAGAGGGTCTCGGGTTCCGGCCAGGCAAACGGCGGCCTCACCTCGACAGCCGCGGGCTTTGGCCCGGACGCCTGCGGAGCGACAGCCTTGGGGAAGTCTTCCAAGATCGCCTCGCCGGGCGGATTGCCCTTCTTCTCGCCCTCGTCGGCAGCGACTGCCGTTCCGGCTTTGGCAAACGCCGGGCCGGCTGCCGGCTCGGGGCTCGGCTGGGATACCGACTCCGAACGGGACTGAGGCTGGGGAGCCACCGGGCCGCCCAGGGAATCGGCCGCAGGCCCCTCATCCGTGACCGGCGGCAGACGCAATACGGTCGCGGAGTCGTCGGCCGGCGCGGGCGCTTCGTGGACGATTACCGCCGGGCGGGCCTCGGCGACAGCACTCGGGGCGGCCGGCTTGGGGGAAGACACCAACAGCAACCGCATCGGCACCCGGGGCGGCTGGGGAGCAGCGACCGCCTCGGCTGGCCGCTTCGGAGGCTGATCGGCTGGCTTGGCCGGCTTAGCGGGCGGCGATGTTCTGGGCGAATCAGGGTGCGGCAGATGCGTCTGCCGCGAAGGTGTTAATGTGCGTCGTGTGGGGCGTATGACATCTGTGGGAGGATTGGGTTGACTCACCAGCGCCTGCGGTTGAGCCACCCGCTCCCAACTGCGCGGCGACTCTACGGCCAAGATGAAAAGGCACACCAGAACGCCGAAGATAGGCCAACTTAAATCCAGTTGCTTGCGCACCATCTTGCTCCCCTCGGTCACAGCCTGGCAAGGCAACAACGTCACGCATCGGACTAGATCGGCCGCGCGGATTGAGAGAATGGACAATCTTTTCCGCTGGCAACGAATAGGATGAGAATAACGAAGATAGGAGGGATGGGAAGAGAGAAGGCGGAAGGCGGAAGGCGGAGGGGGGAAGGCGGAAGGGGGAAGGCGGAAGGGGGAAGGATGACCGTGGGTGGCCCCGATAGCTCTGCTATCGCACACGGCGAAGCCGCACGAGGTGCTTCGATACGCCACCGGCACCTCTCGTGCCTGCGGCACCCTGATAGCGAAGCTATCGGGGCCACCCGTAGCGGGCTTAGTCCTCCAGCACGGTGTCGTCGTGCTCGTAGCCGGGGGCGCAACAACAGAGGAACCGCAACACGCCCGGGCCGGCGTTGGTAATCTGATGGCTGGCGCCGGGGGGGATGGCAATGGCGTCGCCGGGCCCGACCGGCTGGACCTCCCGGCCGATCCGCATCGAGCCTTGGCCGTCGAGGATGTAGTAGATCTCCTCGGTGCGGAGGTGGTGGTGGGGCGTGGTGCTGCCGCCGCACGGCAGCCGGGCCTCCGCCAGGGTCTGGTTGCGGATGCACGAGTTGCGGTGTGAGAGCAACTCGCGGATCTCCGAGCCGTCCTTGGTGATGAAGGCCGGCGTGCGTTGCAGGTTCTGAATGTCCATGGCTACCCTGGTTTCTCGTAGATTGCCACCACCGCCGGTGGATAGGACCGCACGCGCCACGCCTCGGCATGGGGCAGTTGGGTGAGATCGAAGCGATGGTCGCATTCCACCACGAAGAGGCTCGTCGGGGGGGCCGCTGCCATCAGGCCGCCGAGGAGGCCGAGCATTTCCGCGCCGCGATCCACGTAGAAGTCGTAGGGCGGCGAGCTGAAAACCAGCCACGGCTCCAGCCCCAACTTCGGCCGGCGGCGGAACCAAAGGAAGCTGTTGGCGACGACGACTTCCACCTCGGCTTCGACGCCGAGAACGGCGGCGGTGCGGCCCAGGGTCTTGGCGGTGGGGAGATGTTGTTCGATGAATGTCGCCCGGGCGGCGCCGCGACTGAGCGCTTCCAGGCCCAGCGCCGGTTCCGGCGAACAGGTCGATGGCATGTTTCCCCCGCACGGCCGTGCTGAGGAGGTTGAAAACTGCTTCGCGAACGCGGTCTTTCATGGGGCGGGTCCGCGGATCGCCGGAGTAGAGGATTTTGCGGCCGCGAAAGCGACCGCCGATGATGCGGACGCCGACCGGCTGTGCGGACTCGGGCCGCGGCTTCTGGCCGCCGCGTGGTCTGGGTGTCATGAAGCGGTCTCCGGCTGTGTGGGGCTGCGAAAGGGGACAGGTCCATGTTTTCGGCCAACGACTGGTTGGCCGGCGCGACGCCGTTTGGCCGAAAAATGGACCAGTCCCCGGCGGTCTCCGGCTGCGGGCGTTTGCCAAACCCCAGTCGATATGGTAGTTTATGGCCAGCGGGACGAAAAGCCCGTCCTGGTGATCCCGTGCGGCGAAAATGGCGGCGGCGCGAGGCTGCCAGGAATAACGCCCATGTTTGCCAAGAAAAACCCTTGATTTTGAGGACTTCGAACGATGCAGACCTGTGCGTGCTGGACGTTGGTTTCCCTGTTGCTGTTGGCGCCGGTGGCGGGATGGGCCCAGGAGCGTCCGTCGGCGCCGGCGGCGCCGGGCGGCGCGGTCGCGGCCAGGCCGGGGCCGCAGGCCGCCGAGTTTGCCCGCGTGCTGGCCCAGTGGAAGAAGCTTCTGGCCGACCTGGGGGCCATGAAAGAGCAATACCGCTCGGCCGACTCCGCGCAGCGCGCAGGATGCAGAAACAGTGGGAGCAGCTCATCGACCGGGGAACCGTCCTGCAAGACAAGCTCATTGACGCCGCCGAGAAAGCCTATGTCGAAGCGCCCAATGCGGACAGGGAAGTGGCCGATCTGCTCATCGGCGTGCTGATTGGCCGGGCGCAGGGGGACGATGACGAGGCCGCCTTCGCCTTGGGGAAGCTGTTGTTGGACCATCAGTGTCCCGTTCCGCAGGTTGCCGCCGTGACGGGCGTTGCCGCCTTCGCCATCGGCGAGTTGGATGCGGCGGAGAAATACCTCCAGATGGCCGCCAAGGGCAAACGCCTGACGGACCAGGAACAAATGATCCTCGACACCATGGCCGCCAGCAAGCGGGCTTGGGCGAAGGAACAGGCGATTCGCCAGGCCGAGGCGAAGGCCGATGATCTGCCGCGCGTGCTGTTGAAGACCAACAAAGGCGACATCGAGTTGGAGTTGTTCGAGAACGAGGCCCCCAACAGCGTGGCGAACTTTCTTACGCTGGTCGAAAAGGGCTTCTACAACAACCTGACCTTTCACCGCGTGTTGCCCGGTTTCATGGCCCAGGGGGGCGATCCCAAGGGGGACGGCGGCGGCGGCCCGGGCTACAGCATTCCGGAGGAGTTCAGCAAGCCCAATCACCGCCTGCACTTTCGCGGCAGCCTGGCGATGGCCCGCTCGCAATCGCCCGATAGCGCCGGCTCGCAGTTTTACCTGATGTTCGCGCCGAACAGCGGATTGGACGGCAAGTACACGGTCTTCGGCCGGGTGATCAAGGGGTTCGAGGTCCTGGCGAAGATTCAGCGTCGCGACCCGGACCAGCCCCCACTGCCGACGCCCGACAAGATCATCAAGGCCGAGGTGCTGCGGAAGCGGCCGCACAAGTACGAGGTGACCAAGGTCGCGGAGTAGGCGCGTCAGGCGCCCCGTCAGGCGCCCGAAGGGGACAGTCCCATTTTCGTCGAACGAAAATTGGGACAGTCCCCGTTACCCGCTCAGAGTTTGACGATCATGCACTGCGTGGTCGGCAGCTCGATCGGCCTCTCCGGCTTGTCGGCAAAGAACTCGGTAAACGCCGCCCGCACGCCGGCCAGCAACGAGTAATCGTGCGAGATGAGGATTGCGCCGGGCAGCAGCCGCGGATAGAACCAGTCCAAGCACGCCTTCGTGCTCTCGTAGAGATCCACGTCGATGTGGACGAAGCAGAACTTCTTGTCCTCGAGCCCCTTGGCCGTCTCGGGAAACAGCCCCTTGTAGAAGTGGACGTTGGGGTAGTCCTTCAAATACTGCTGGACCGATTCCAGGCTGCAATAGTATTGGCTCGGCTTGTAGCGCGGCACGTCGCTGCCGCTGGGCGGAGGCAGACCCTCGAAGGTGTCGAAAACGTGAAATTCCTTGTCCCCCTTGGCCTCGCAGATCAGCTTCGCCGAGACGCCCTGATAGGCCCCCACCTCGGCCATCTCGCCCGGCAGATGGGCGTAGGCCCGCGCCGTCGCATAGATCGCAAAGGTCTCGTTGCCGGTCAACAGGCAGGAGCGTTCCTTGCGGACCCGCTTCAACAGCCGCAGAACGTCCTTGTCTTTATGGAAGCTGAGGTAGAACAGATGCGTCCAGGCGACACAGTTCGCCCCTACTTGTTCCAGCCGCCCGCCGCCGAGGTTTTGAAACCAGCGACTGTGCAACAATCCCATGGGCGTGCCCCTGCTGTCTACGGGTTCGAGGTCAAAGACAGTTCAAGCAGAGTGATTATCGGCTGGGCAGGCAAGGAATGCAAGGGCCCCGGGCCCGCGGCGCCGTCGTGCGATCAATTCGGCCGGTACGCCGACACGCGGTCTTTCCGCCGCGCCAACTCGCTGCTGTAGCTTCGGCCCAGGGTGTCCGCATGTACCTTGACCCACTCGGTCAGGGCGGTCGCTCCGGCCGCAGGGGCGTCGACGCAGAGCAAGCCGGCCATCAGCCCGCGGATTTCGTCCCTGGTCACAATCACGTCGCCGACGAACCAGCCCACCGCCCGGCTCATGGCATAGCCGAACCAGGGCGGCACGGAGACGACGGGCCGTGGGTGGCCGATCGCCCGGCCGACGGCGGCCACGAGTTCGCGGTAGGTGAACGTCTCCGGTCCGATGGCGTTGAGGACCACGTTGTCGCGGCTGCCGCCCTGCTGGACGGCCAGGGCCGCCAGGTCGTCGACGTAGATGGGCTGCAAGCGGTACTGGCCGTCGCCAAACACTCCGAACACCGGCAGCCGCCGCAGCGTCCAGGCGATGTTGTTGATCAGGATGTCCTCCCGGCCGAAGAGGACGGCGGGGCGCAGGATGGCGTGGGAGATGCCGGATTCGACCAGGGCGTTCTCCAGCGCGGCCTTGCCGCGAAAATACTCCAGCGGCGAGTCCGCCGCCGGGTTGGTGATGCTCAAGTGGACGATCCGCTGGACGCCGGCCTTGCGGGCGGCCTCGAAGAGCACCAGCGTATTGCGCACCGCGTCGGCGTGCTGGAAGAGGCGATGGTTGAATCGCACCCAGTAGGTGTTGTAGAGGACCGACACGCCCTGCAACTGTTTGGCCAGCAGTTCCGGCTCGTCGAAATGAAACGGAAAGGCCTTGACGGCCTCGCCGAAGGGATTGGCTCGCGACAACGAGTTGGTGAGCGTGACGACGGTCTGCCCTTGATCGAGCAGCCGCCGGGCGATGTATTTGCCCGAGTAGCCGTAGGCCCCGGTCACGGCGTGAATGGTTTCGGACATGGTTACGCCAATTTCCCGCAGCGGCAGGACCGTTCGCGCACAGCGCTCAGTTCTCCATGACCTCTTTTTCGCGGGCCTTGGCCATCTCGGCGGCCTGGTTCTCGTACTGCTTGGTGAGGTCCTGGATCTGCTCCTTGACCTGGTCGCGGTCGTCCTCGGAGAGGTCTTTGTCCTTTTCCGACTGGTCGGCCATCTTGTTGCCGTCGCGGCGGACGTTGCGGATGGCCACCTTGGTCTCTTCGACCAACTCGCGGACGCGGCCCACCATCTTGCGGCGGACTTCGGTCGATAGCGGCGGCACGCTGAGGCGGATGATGCGGCCGTCGTTCTGCGGGTTGAAGCCCAAGTCGCTGGCCTGGATCGCCTTCTCGATGTCCTTGAGCGTGCCCGGATCGTAGGGCCGGATCACGATCTGGTTCGGCTCCGGGGCGCCGACGGAAGCCACTTGCTTGATGGGCGTGGACGAGCCGTAGACCTCGACCCGGAGCGAATCGACCAGTCCCGGGTTGGCCCGGCCGGTGCGAATGCCGGCCAACTGGCCGCGCAGCACGCCCACGGCCTTTTCCATGCGTTCTTCGACATCCAAGAGAATTTCGTCGCCGCTCATGGCTGAGCAGGGATTAGGGATTGGGGATTAGGGATTAGGAAGGCGGGGGGCTCGCTTGCGGTTTTGCACGCCGCGCCGACCCCGCCCCTCAGTCCTTCCTCTGTTCGTTGCGAATCAACGTGCCGACGCGCGTGCCCAGCACGGCTTGCTCGATGTTGCCCTCCTTGCGGAAGTTGAAGACCAGGATCGGCAGATCGTATTCCATGGCCTTGGTGATCGCCTCCGGGTCCAACACCCGCAGGTTTTGCCGCCGCACGTCCTCGTAGCTCAACTGGCCGTAGAGGACGGCATGGGGATTCTTCTCGGGGTCGTCGCTGAAGACGCCGTCGACGCGGGTGGCCTTCAAGAGGACGTCGGCGTCGAGTTCCAGGGCCCGCTGGGCGGCGGCCGTGTCGGTGGTCACAAACGGGCTGCCGGTGCCGGCGGCGAGGATGACGATGCGGCCTTTTTCCAGGTGCCGGCGGGCGCGGCGGTGGATGTAGGGCTCGGCGACGCCGTCCATGCGGATGGCGGTCATCAGCCGCGTCTGGCAGCCCAGCGATTCCAGGGCGTCCTGCAGCGCCAGGCCGTTCATCACCGTGGCCAACATGCCCATGTAATGGGCCGTCGCCTCGTGAATGCTGGAATTTCCCGTGGTGAAATGGGCCCCGCGGAGGATGTTGCCGCCGCCGATGACGATGGCGATCTCGACGCCGTGCTGGGCCGCCTGGTAGGTCTGCCGGGCGATGTGCACGACGGCGTCCATGGCGATGCCGCGCTCGCCGGGATGGACGAAACCCTCGCCGGAAATCTTTAACACCACGCGCCGGCGCTTCGCTGCGGCGGGTTGCTCGCTTGCCATGGCCGCTATTCCTTGGGGAGTTCCCAGTGAACGTAACGAATGATTTTCATGCCCGCTTCCTTGGCCACCTGCCCGACCGTGCGCTTGTCGTCCTTGACGAAGGGCTGCTCCAACAAGCAGCGTTCGGCATAGAAGTTTTGCAGCCGGCCCTCGACCATCTTGGCGATGATTTTTTCCGGCTTGCCCTCGGCGCGGGCCGCCTCGGCGAGGATTTCCCGCTCCTTGGCGACGGTCGCCGGATCGAGGTCGTCCTTGCTCAGCGCCGTGGGCCGCATGGCCGCCACGTGCATGCAGATGTCCTTGGTCAGCTCGGCAGTGCCCCCCTCGACCTGCAAGAGCACGCCGACGGCGCCGTTGTGATGGGCGTAGCCGCCGCAGGCGCCGTTGATCCGCACCAGCCGCTCCAGCCGGAAGACCTCACGGATGCGGTTGTTCAGGTCGTCGAACTGCTGCTTGAGGGTGTGCGTGGGCTGGCTGGGCGACGGCTGGGCGAGGAGTTCGTCGGCGCTGGCCGCGCCCGGACCGGTGGCCAATTGCCGCGCCATGTCGTTGGCCAACTGCACGAACTGATCGTTATTGGCGACCGGGGCGCTTTCGCAGCGCAAGTCGACCATCGTGCCCACGCCGCCGGCGAGATCGGCATAGACGGCGATCCGGCCCGAGGACGTGCTGCGTCCGGCGCGCTTCTCCATCGTCTTCTTGCCCTCCTTGCGCAACAATTCGATGGCCCCGTCGGCGTCGCCGCCGCACTGTTGCAAGGCCCGTTTGCAGTCCATCATGGGCAGGCCGGTCCGTTGGCGGAGGTCTTTGACGGCCTGTGCGGTGATTTCTGGCATGAAAGGAACTCCCGTCTTATGCAATTAAGGGATTGGTTCGGTTTTGGATTACCCGGGGACTGTCCCCGTCCTGCGCCCGGCTTTGGAATACGGCCAGGGCGAGGGGAAAAAACTGTAGGGTGGGTCGAGCGCAGCGAGCCCCACCAAGAATCGAAGTGGTGGGGCTCGCTGCGCTCGACCCACCCTACTTTTTCTACCCGGCGGCAGTGGCGGCCGGCAGGGCGCCTTCCGCCTGCTCCTGCTTTCCCTCGGCCGAGGCGCCCTTGCCCGCCGTCACGGCCTGGGCCAGCAACTGCACCAGCAGCTCGATGGAACGAATGCTGTCGTCGTTGCCGGGAATGGGCAGATCGATCTCGTCCGGGTCGCAATCCGTGTCGATCAGGGCCACGGTGGTAATGCCCAGCTTGCGGGCCTCGCGAACCGCGTTCTTTTCCTTTCTGGGGTCGATGACCACCAGGCACTCGGGCAGGCGGCTCATCATCCTCATGCCGTTGAGGTTGCGATACATCTTGCGATATTCGCGCGTCAGCGACGACTGCATCTTCTTCGAATAGGTGGCCAACTGGTCGCTGGCCCGCAGGGTTTCCAGCTCCTCCAAGCGGGTGAGCCGGCTGCGAATGGTGCGGTAATTGGTGAGCGTGCCGCCCAGCCAGCGGTCGCTGACAAAGGGCATGCCGCAGGCCAGGGCTTGGCGTTCGATGGTGTCGGACGCTTGGCGCTTGGTGCCGACGAAGAGCACCAGGCCGCCGCTGGCGGCCACGCCTTGCAGGTACTTTCGCGCCCGCAGCAGGCCGCGGATGGTCTCGCGCACGTCGATGATGTGGATTAGGTTTCGGCGGCCGTAGATATACGGGCGCATTTTGGGGTTCCAGCGACTGGCGCGATGGCCGAAATGGACCCCGGCTTCAATCAGGTCTTTAACCAGGACAGTAGGCAAAGGGAAAACTCCTCACAAGGCACACCGGCTATGTCCGCCCCCGGAGGGGGTGGCGTCCGGCGTTAGTTCCTGCGTGTTCGGTCAGGGTAAATTCTCTCTGCCAACTTGGACCGTTCAAGGTGGCAAGCCTTAGAGTTTAGTGATTATTGGGCCCAGAGTCAACCGGGCCAGTCGGTGGGGGCAGTATTGGCATAGATGCAAGGGGGGCCTCTCGGTCTCAATAATCTTCGACCGTCAAGCCGGCGATGTCAGCGAAGTGCGCGGCGTTGCGTGTAACCAGCGTGTGCTCGCCGGATGCCAAGGCGGTGGCCGCGATGAGCGTATCCAGATCGCCGACCGCTCGCCCTTGCCGCCTCTGCTCAGCCCGGATTTGGGCGTAAAACCGCGCCGCAGCGCCTTGAAAATCGAGGATCTCGAAATCAGCCAACAAGGAGTCCACGTCCGCCTGGTCGCGCTCGGGATTGTCGGAAAGTTCGATGCCGACCTGTAGTTCCGCGACGGTAAATCGTGTGGTGGCCAGGGGTTCGGCCCGGGCCGCTAACTGGTCCATTTTCGCCAGCGCCCTGGCATGGAAGACGGACCGTCGGCGAAGAAGGTCGACGAGAATGGTGGTGTCTAGCGACGCCATCAGAATTCCCTGTTCGACGGGCGTTGCCGGTTGCGGATCTGCTCCTCGATGGCGTCGGCGGCCTTTTCGCTGAGTGAGAGACCGTCCAATCGTTTGCGCAGGGCCGCATAATCCGGCGGCGGTTTGACCACCCGCTTGATAGCCTGACTGAAGGACTCGTTTTCGCGGCGGACGCTGCGGAGTCGCTCGTAGGCCTCCAGGTCGATGGTGATGGTTTTTGTAGCCATAGAGGGGGGGCTCCATGTACATGTATGTACATGTATTGTAGCTGAGGGTGGCGTCGGGGGGAAGAGCGACCTGGGGCCGGCATCGACTGTTCAGAAGCTACCCGGCAAGGATTCGAACCTTGAACGAGGGAACCAAAATCCCTTGTGTTACCGTTACACCACCGGGTAGTGACGCCACGATCTTACACCGAGGAGGCGGGGGGCTGCAAGGCCGCGCCGGCACGCCCCGAAGGCTGATTCCAGGGCTGCTGGGACCTCCACCAGCCCCGGCAGGGGCGACAGTCAATAGCCAGGGGCGCAAGCCCCTGGTGCGAAAGCGAAGCGATCGCCGGAAGCCCTGAAGGGGCGGCAGTAACGTGGAAATCGGCGGTACTGTCGCCCCTTCAGGGCTCAGGCGATCGACCTGGATACAGTCCCAGGGGCTCACGCCCCTGGCTACTGACTGTCGCCGCTTCGCGGCTGTCTGGTCCTCTCCCTATGGTGTTTCCGTGCTGAACAACCACCAGCGACTGTTCTTCTTTGCCGAGCGGGATTGACGCTCGAAGTAGATATTCATCGTCAGGCCGGAATCGGTGGACACGGCGAACCAGTGCTTGCGGACGTACTGCTCGCCGCTGCCATGATGGCATGGACCCGTCTCCCGCCAGGTCTTCAGCACCCCCGTAACGCGCACGATCTCCGATCGCCAGCGGAACTGCCGGGGCAGCCCGGGCGCCCCGGTCGCCATCCGGGTCGCGTCGAACGTGTCGGCGACAGGCTGAATCGCCTCGCCAATGAATTCCTCGACCATGACGCCCGTGCGAGCAGTTTGGGGACGGGGATACGCTGTATTTGACATTCTACCCCTTCCATCACGGGGCAAGAAGCAGCCGAGGCCGGAGCCGGCGGGGTGTCTCTCTTGCCACCGGGTCTGGTATTTGACACAGGTCCAGAGAGGGACTGCTTCGCCCGTCGGGCAAGGGTCGCGGCAACAGCGCGGGCCCAGCGGCTTTTCCCCTGGAGGTCTCCCCGCCGTATAATTCCCCACGATCCCTCAGTAACTCGAAAGGAGCCAAGCATGATTACTGAAACGGTCAGACTGGCGAAGAAGAATCTCGATTCTCCCGACGTAACCAGGGAGTGTGGTCATGGGAAGCTGGAGCTTGCCACTCTCGACGACGTGACCCTCGCACGGTTCACGCTTCAGCCCGGCTGGAAGTGGTCGGAGCATATCCGCCCGCGGGTGAATACGGAAAGCTGCCAGGTGCAACATCTCCAGTACGTTATCAGTGGCCGGCTGCGAATTGTCCAGGAGCACGGCGGCCAAATAGACTTGGGGCCGGGCGACTTCGCCAGCATTCCACCCGGTCACGATGGCTGGGTCATTGGAGACGAGCCCTTCGTGGGCATTGATTTCTCTCCCGACATGAAGCAATACGCCCAGGAGAGCGGCGACTCGGGACACTAAGGGGGGGGCGAATCAATAACTGTCACATAGTCGCCTTTCGCTCCGCGAAAGTGGCGCTACTTTCGCGGAGCGAAAGGCGACACTAATTGATTCGCCGGTCCTAAGCGTCCGGCGGTGCGTCGGGTTGGCTGGAAACGGTTCCAGGAACTGTCCGCCCCGTGCTCGGTCGTTTCCGGACCGACGGGGCAGCGTCTCCCCGGCATCCGCGACGAACCGTTGGCCCGCAGGGCCGATTTCTCTCGACCGTTGAGACTCTCGGGGTCACCCCGCTACAGTCCGCAAGACGCCTTCCCGCCCCTCTTGTGCCGGACGGCACCCCGATAGCGTAGCTATCGCGGCCACCCGCGTGCCCGAAGGCAACAACACCTCCGCACCCCACGCCCGGGTCTCGCTCTTTCTTCCTCCTTCCGCCCTCCCTGATGGGCGTCGCGGTGCCGCCGGGTTATCCAAGGGCTGACGCCCCCGGCTCGGGGCCTTTGTCTCTCCCTCCGCCTTCCCGCACCCACCCAGAACCCCTCCCGGGCATCACCCTTCCGATGCTGTTTTCTCAGTGATTTTCAGCATTCTCTCTATATATCCCAAATAACTTGCACTATCCACATCAAGCAGAGCATCCATTGTGACGATACAAACCTGTAATCGAGGACAATCTCGGCAAGTGCAGTCGTCTACGGAAAATGTATTGGTTGAGCACGAAAATACATTGTCGGTCGGATGGCTAATGTGAGTTACATGGGCAAGACGAAGAAAATATAGGCGAACGTCGCCTTTTACGTCAGTAGACCAGGCCTTTTGGCCTATTCACTCCCCGTGGTGCTTGAAGGAGGCATGTTATGAGAAAGTCATTGGGTGTACCGCTCATCGCGGTCGTCGTGCTGGCCGTTGCTGTCAGCGCGGCCAATGCCTGCTACTGCGGCGCCGCTCGGTGCTGCTGTGGCGGCAATGCTTGCTGCACCTCAGCCGACTATGCGTGCTGCGAGCAGCAGTGCTGCACGGTCATGAAGACCTGCAAAGAAGTCGTCTATCAGCAGCAGGAGTACGTCTGCCACAAGACGTGCTGGGAGCGGGTGTGCGAGCAGAAGGAGATCAACTGCGTCCGCTACGTCCCCGAGACCTGCTACCGTGAGTGCGCCTACACGGTCTGCAAGCCGTGCTGGGAAGATCGCACGAGGGTTTGCGAGTACACGACCTGCAAACCGGTGTGGGAAACCAGGGCCAAGGATTACTGCTACACCGTCTGCAAGCCGTGCTGGGAAACCAGGACCCAGAACTACTGCTACACCGTCTGCAAGCCGTGCTGGGAAACGAGGACCAAGGATTATTACTACACGGTCTGCAAGCCGGTTTACGAGACCAGGGTCCAGAACTACTGCTACACGGTCTGCAAGCCGGTCTGGGAAACCAGGGTCCAGAACTACTGCTACACGGTCTGCAAGCCGGTCTGGGAAACCAGGGTCCAGAACTACTGCTACACGGTCTGCAAGCCGTGCTGGGAAACCAGGACCCAGAACTACTGCTACACGGTCTGCAAGCCGTGCTGGGAAACCAGGACCCAGAATTACTGCTACACCGTCTGCAAGCCCGTCTACGAGACCCGTGAAAAGGTCTGCCAGTACACGGTCTGCAAGCCGGTGTGGGAGACCAGGGTGCAGAATTACTGCTACACGGTCTGCAAGCCGGTCTATGAGACCTGCGAGCGTGATGAGTACTATACGATTTGCAAGCCGGTGACCTGCACGAAGACGATCCAGGTTTGCGGCGGCCATTGGGAGACTCGTCCCGTGGCGTGCTGTGCGGCGCCCCAAGCTTGCGGGCCGGCCTGCGGTTGCTGCGAGCCGAACTGCGGTTGCTGTGCGCCGGTCGAGCAGTGCCGCGTTTGGGTGCCGGAGGTCTGCGAGAAGCAGATCCAGTGCACGCACTACGAGCGTGAGACCTGCGTCAGAAAGGTCCCCTACACCGTCTGCCGCATGGTTCCCGAGCAGCGGATGAAGAGCTGCACCTACCAGGTTTGCCACATGGAAAAAGAGGTGTGCGAGAAGCACATCCCCTACACCGTGTGCCGCATGGTTCCCGAGCAGCGTGTGAAGACCTGCACCTACCAGGTTTGCCACATGGTGCCTGAGCAGCGTGTCCAGACCTGCACCTACCAGGTTTGCCACATGGTGTCCGAGCAGCGTATGAAGACCTGCACCTACCAGGTTTGCCACATGGTGCCCGAGCAGCGTGTCCGGACCTGCACCTACCAGGTTTGCCACATGGTGCCCGAGCAGCGTGTCCGGACCTGCACCTACCAGGTCTGCCACATGGTGCCCGAGCAGCGTGTCCGGACCTGCACCTACCAGGTCTGCCACATGGTTGCCGAGCAGCGTGTCCGGACCTGCACCTACCAGGTCTGCCACATGGTTGCCGAGCAGCGTGTGAAGACCTGCACCTACCAGGTTTGCCACTGCGTCAAGGAGTGCCACAGGGTCGAGATTCCGTATAAGGTCTGCCACATGGTGGCGGAGCAGCGCGTCGAGCAGGTTCCTTATACGGTCTGCAAGCCGGTGTGCTACACCAAGACGATCAACTGCACGAAGTTGGTGCCGAAGGACGTTTGCTACACGGTCACCCGGTGCGTCCCGGTGGTCGTTTGCAAGCAAGTGCCGGTCAAGGTGTACTGCCCCGCGCCTTGCTGCTGCGAGGCTCCCAAGGCCTGCGAGCCTGCCTGCGGCTGCGGCTCCTAAGCGAGCACCATGCCTGCCTTCTGCGATAGCAGGAGGTCTGGTCTAGCAACACACGGCGGCCCGGCTGCAAAGTCGGGCCGCCGTGGTGTTTCTTGAGGCCGCCGAGTAGAGCCCCTTGGCCGGCCTACGCTTTCCTGGCCGCCACGACGGAACTCATCGCCGCCGCCTCGTCGGCTTTGACCAGCAACCGCGGCTCGACAAAGCCGGCCGCCTGGAGGTCTTCGGCAAACTCGTCCAGCGTGAAGGTGCCGCCGCTGTCCGTGTTGACCAGCATGTTGATGGCAAACAGCGCGCCGTCCAACGGCCGGCTGCGGCCGGGTTCCATAATGATGTCGCGAATCGCGATCTGCCCGCCCGGCTGCAAGGCACGATAGACCTTGCCGTAGAGCGCCCGATTGTGCTGGCGCGAGTGCTGATGGACGATGGCGCTCACCCAGGCGAGATCGGCCCCGCCGGGCAACTCGTCGGTATAAAAGTCGCCGCCCACGAGCGTCACGCGGCTTTCCCAGGGGCTGCCGGCCAGCCGGCTGCGGGCCTGGACGATCGCGTCGGGAAGATCGAAGATCGTGGCCGTGGCGGCGGGCCGGGTGCGGAGAAAGGCCAGCGTCCAAGTGCCCGAGGCCCCGCCGACGTCCAGCAAGTGCCGGCAGGGCAAGTCGCCCAGCTTGGCCACCAGGCCGTCGGCCAGGGGGCCGGAAACGCTGTGCATGGCGGCGATGAATGCCGCCCGATCCGCCGGGCCGCCGCGGATGCTCTCTTGCCGCGGACCGGGGCGTCCCGTCTTGACGACCGACGCCAGTTGGCTCCACTGCCGCAGACAAGTCATGCTGTGCCAGACCATCGGCAGCACCGTCGCCGGCGCCTGCTCGGTCAACAGCGGCCGCAGCGACGCGGGCAAGGCGTAACGCTGGCCGGTCTTCTCCAGCAGTCCCAAGGCCGCCAGGGCGTCCAGCAGCATGGTCATCGCCCGCGGATCGGCGGCCGCCATTTTGGCCAGTTCGGCGGCCGAGCGGCTCTGGTCGCCCAGGAGGGTAAAGAGGTTCAACTCGGCGGCTGCGCCAGCACGCAGGCCGGCTGATAGTCGCGCATGAGCTGCAGAATGGCCAATCGGTCGGGAGGGGTTTTTTCCATGGACGCACGCTGGCTACGGGGGGCGTTGGTTTGGGATTGAGGAAGCGCACTTAATTTCATCCTCCCCGGTGGAAATTGGCAAGGGTGGGCGCAGCGCCTTGTTCAGGATCCTCCCACCCCACCAAAACCAGGCCTGTCCGCCGAAAGAGGGATATTACGCGCCGCCGCCGCGGTTTTTCCGGTGCTTGCCGGACAAGCCGGACCTAGAATACCAGTAGACACTGGTGTTGACCCACGGTCCGTCGCAAGGCGATTTTCATGCCCGCACGCTGGTTGATCGGTTGCCTGGTGGTGGTTTTCGGGGTGGCGAGTTGGGCATTGGCCCAATTCAAGGAGGCCGAACCGGGGGGGACGAAGTTGGGCGCGTCGGAAGTTTCCCGCTGGCGCTGCGGAGTCATCATCACGGCCAGCGGCGGCCCCTGCAGGGGGCTGACCGGCTACGTGCCGGTTCCGAAGGAGTGGCCGGAGCAGCAAGTGAGAGTTGCCGAAGAGCACGTCTCGCCCGAGGCCGTCATCAGCTACGAGACCGTCGAGGGGGCGGCCAGGATCATGACGATCAAGATTGCCCACATCGACGCCGGCAAGGAGGTGACGGCCGTGGTGACGTTCGAGATCCGCCGCAGCCAGTTGTTGGCCCCCGAGAATACCGACGGCTACACGATCCCCGAAAAGAAACAGCTCACCGGCGAGTTGCGGGGCTACCTGGTCCCCAGCCCGAAAATCGAAAGCCGCGATCCGAAAATCCGCGCCCTGGCCAAAGAGATCGGCGTCGATCAGCCCCATGCCTGGGAACACGTGGAAGCGATCTACGATTGGGTCCGCAAGCACGTCAAGTACGACAAGAACGGCACGCTCAAGGGCGCGCTGGCGGCGCTGCGAGAGAAGACCGGCGAGTGTGAGGACATGAGTTCCTTGTTCATCGCCATCTGTCGGGCCGCGGGCATTCCAGCCCGCACCGTCTGGTTGCCCGGCCACTGCTACCCCGAGTTCTACCTGGTGGACGCCAAGGGCCAGGGGCACTGGTTTCCCTGCCAGGCCGCCGGCACCCGGGCGTTCGGCTGCATTCCCGAGGAGCTGAAGCCGATCTTGCAGAAGGGCGACAACTTTCGCGGCCTGGACGTCAAGAATACTCGCGAAAGGCAGCGTTACCTGGCCGAGTTTCTCAGGGGGAAGCCGGCCCCCGGCGGCGGCAGGCCGACCGTGAAATGGGTCCGCGAGATGGTGAACTAGGAGCCAGGGACCAGGGACCAGGGACCAGGGGCCAGGGGAGGCGCGGACCGGCGTTGAAAAGCCCTCGGACTGCGTCCGGGGGGTGGCAAGGATTCTTCTTCCTGCCTGCCCATTGTGGTAAAACTGAGGTAAATGAAAAGAGGGATCAGAACGATCTGCGAGAAATCGCCCTGACCCCTCGTTAGTTCCTCATCAAATCGGGCTTTAGCACCAACCCGCGGCACAACTGCCGCCACCGCGTTCCCTGGCCCCCGGTCCCTGGCCCCTTCTCAATACATATCTTCGCCGCCGCCGGGCATGGGGGGGGCGTTCTTCTCTTCCTTGGGCTTCTCGGCCACCAGGGCGTCGCTGGTCAACAGCAGCGTGGCCACGCTGGCCGCGTTCTGCAACGCGGTCCGCGTCACCTTGGTGGGGTCGATCACGCCCGCCTTGACCAGGTCCTCGTACACGCCGGTGGCGGCGTTGTAGCCCAGCGAGCCCTTGGCCTCGGAGACTTTTTCGCAGACGATGCCGCCGTCCTGGCCGGCGTTGTCGGCGATTTGCGTCAGCGGGCGCGGCAGGCGCGGAGGATGATCTTGTAGCCGACCTCCTCGTCCTGGAGCAGGCCGTTGGGCTTCACCGAAGCCGAGGCCCGCAACAAGGCGACGCCGCCGCCGGGGAGGATGCCCTCTTCGACGGCCGCCCGCGTGGCGTGCAGGGCGTCCTCGACGCGGGCCTTCTTCTCCTTCATCTCGCTCTCGGTGGTGGCGCCGACGTTGATCTTCGCCACGCCGCCGGCCAGCTTGGCCAGCCGCTCTTCGAGCTTCTCGCGGTCGTAGTCGCTCTTGGTGTTGTCGATCTCGCGCCGCAACTGCTCGATGCGGCCCTTGATCTCGGCGCTCTTGCCGGCGCCTTCGATGATCGTCGTGTTGTCCTTGTCGATGACGATCTTCTTGGCCCGTCCCAACTCGGCCAGGGTGGTGTTTTCCAGCTTCCGGCCCAGGCTCTCGAACAGCGCCGTGCCGCCCGTGAGGATGGCGATGTCTTCCAGCAGCGCCTTGCGGCGGTCGCCGTAGCCGGGGGCCTTCACGGCGGCGACCTTGATCGTGCCGCGCAGGCGGTTGATCACCAGCGTGGCCAGGGCCTCGCCGTCGACGTCTTCGGCCAGGATCAGCAGCGGCTTGCCCGCGTTGACCACCTTCTCCAGGACCGGCACCATGTCCTTGACGTTGGAGAGTTTCTTCTCATAGATCAGCAGGTAGGCGTCTTCGAGCACGCATTCCATTTTCTGCGGATCGGTGACGAAATAGGGGGAGAGGTAGCCGCGGTCGAACTGCATGCCCTCGACCCATTCGACCTCCGTGGCCAGGCTCTTGCCCTCGTCGACGGTGATGACGCCGTCCTTGCCGACTCTTTCCACGGCGTCGGCCAGCAGCTTGCCGATCTCGGGGTCGTTGTTGGCGGCGATAGCGCCGACCTGGGCGATCTCCTCCTTCTTATTGCGGACGGAGATCGACATGCTCTTGAGCTTGTCGGTGACGTCGGCGACCGCCTTCTCCATGCCCTGCTTGAGCAGGACCGGATTGACGCCGGCCACGACCGCGCGGAGGCCCTCGACGAAAATCGCCTCGGCCAGGATGGTGGCGGTGGTGGTGCCGTCGCCGGCCACGTCGCTGGTCTTGGCGGCGACCTCGCGGACCATCCGTGCGCCCATGTTCTCGTAAGGGTCTTCCAGGTCGATCTCCTTGGCCACGGTGACGCCGTCCTTGGTCACCGTCGGCGAGCCGAAGCTCTTCTGCAGGATGACGTTCCGCCCGCGCGGACCCAGCGTGACCCGCACGGCCTGGGCCAACTTGGAAACGCCCCGTCGCAACGCGTCGCGGGCTTCCTGGTCAAAAGCGATGATCTTCACCATGAGAGTATTTTCTCCTTCAATGCACGTGTTGGTTTGCCTACTCGATGACCGCGAGCACGTCTTCCTCGCGCATCAGCAACAGCTCGCGGTCGCCCAGCTTGAACTGCTCGCCGGCGTAGGAGGTGAACAGCACGCGGTCGCCGACCTTGATTTGCAAGGGGTGGATGGCGCCGCTGTCCAACAGGCGGCCTTCGCCCACGCTGATGACCTTGCCGCGGGTGGGCTTGTCCTTGGCGGTATCGGGCAACACGATGCCGCCGGCAGTGACGGTTTCCGACTCTTCCCGCTCGACCACCACCCGGTCGTGCAGCGGCTGAATCTTGATGTTACCCCCCTTGGAACTGATTTCTTTTTGTTTCTTTGCCATGCGTTGCCTCCGGAACTCCTGGGAACAGTCTGCCAATAGTGCGCAGCGGCGCGGTCGATCAACGCCTTTTAGCAATTGCTGCGCCAAAAGATGGATTATGTGTTAACTCTTTTTCATAGAAAGAGTTATGGAATTGCCCCCGGTTTCACTCCGTCGCCCCGACCGCCAAGTGTGGCAAAATCGGGTCCTGCCGCTGGACCGAGGCTGCCAACTTGGCAGGGACCAGGGGCCAGGGAACAAGAGACCTTGACCGCCGGTATAACTTTAGTTATACTTCTAGCATGAAGACAGCCATCTCCGATTCCCGATCCGATCTTCCAGGCCGCCGAAGAGGCGGCCGCACGACTCTCCATGTCGCGGAGCCAGCTTTACACCCAGGCCGTGGCGGCCTTCGTCGAGCTTCACGCACCTGCCCAGGTGACGGAACAACTTGACCAGGTCTATTCCGAGAACCCCTCGGCCCTGGATCCCGTCCTGGCGGCGTTGCAGAACCTGTCCCTGGCCGACGACTCATGGTGATCGAGCGCGGCGAAATCTGGTGGGCGTCGCTCCCGGCGCCACGCGGCTCGGAGCCGGGATACTCCAGACCCGTTTTGATCGTTCAATCCGATGACTTCAATCGCAGCCGAATCGGCACGGTCATTGTGGCGGCCATCACGTCCAACACCCGGCTGGCCGCAGCGCCCGGCAATGTGCTGTTGTCCAGCAAGGCTTCCGGCTTGCCCAAGGAATCGCTGGCCAACGTGTCGCAACTGATCACGCTGGACAAATCGTTTCTGACCAGGCGAGTGGGGAAACTTGCCGGCCGCGAGCTCGCAGCAGTTGAAGCCGGGCTGCGCCTGGTCCTCGCGCTGCGGTAACGTGCCCCAGCCTTCAGTCCCAAGCCCATCACCGGCGGCGGCCGGTGGGACCTGACGCGGCCAGTGCCGTTCCCACCGGACGCTACCGGTGGGCTTGGAGGACGGGGGCGATCCCCAGCGCTAACCACTTCCCTTTAATTGTCGGCGGACGGCGGCGACGAACTCGGGCGTGGTGCCGCAACAGCCGCCGATCAGCCCGGCCCCCGCCTCCACCAAGGCCGGCACATAGGCGGCAAACTCCGCGGCCGTCTGGCGGTAGGCCGGCTTTCCGTCGCGGACCTCGGGCAGACCGGCGTTGGCCTTGATCCAGACGGGCCGCCCGCTGGCGGCGTGCAGGCGGCGGCAGATGTCCACGAAACCGGCGATCCCCTGGCCGCAATTCGCGCCCGCCAGGTCGGCCCCCGCCGCCAACAGTTGCTCGGCCGCTTGCTCCGGCGTGGTCCCCATCAGGGTGCGGTCCTGCTTGGCGCCCGAGCCGAACGTCATGCTGGCGACCACCGGCAGGCCGGTGGCACCGGCGGCGGCAACCGCCAGGGCGGCCTCGGCCGGATCGGACATGGTTTCGATGACGATGCCGTCGGCGCCGGCGCGGGCCAGCGCCTCGGCCTGCTCGGCGAAGGCGGCCTGAAGTTCGCCCGGCGTGGCTTCGCCCATCATGAGCATGACGCCGCTGGGGCCCATGGAAGCCCATACCAATGCCCGGCCGGCCGCCCCGCGGCGGGAAATGGCCACGCCCGCCTCATTGATCGCCGCAACCTGGCCGGCCAAATGGTGCCGGCTGAGAATGAAACGATTGGACCCAAACGTGTTGGTGAGGATCACCTGGCTGCCGGCCTCGACATACGCCCGGGCGATCTGCTCGACCAGCTCCGGTTGGGCGAGGTTCCAGGCGTCCGGGCAAGCGCCGACCGGCAGGCCGCGCTCTTGCAGTTGCGTCGCCCAGGCCCCGTCGGTCGTGACCGGCCCGGCGGCCAATAACCTTTCCAGCGTGCTGTGCATGGCTTCTCCCTTGACGTTAACGGCAAAACACTAGCCCAAAGCGCAAGCGAGGGTGCGTTACGCCGCGGTCCGCCGTAATCCTTCCCTCGCTTGCGATTCGGGCTAGTGTAGCGTCATGAGCGGTTACATTTTCCCACAAAGAAACCATTGTATATCCGCCTGCGGCGCGGCGGAAGCGGCCGTGCTGCTTGACACTTGGCCCTCGGCAGCATACTATTCGGCACATCCATTTTCGCATACCATTTGCGATTCCGGCCGAGCAGGTATCCATGGCTATCGCATCCAATCTTGGCTTTCCGCGGATCGGCGTCCGCCGCGAGTTGAAGCGGGCGATCGAGGGCTTCTGGCGGGGCAACGTCGAGCCGGACGAATTGCAGGCCACCGCCCGCTCCCTCCGCCGCCGCCATTGGCAGTTGCAGCGCGAGGCGGGGATCGAGCATATCCCCTCGAACGACTTTTCGCTCTACGACCACGTGTTGGATACGGCGGTCATGGTGGGGGCGATTCCCGGGCGGTTCCACGCCGGCGGCAAAGCGATCGACCTGGCCACCTATTTCGCCATGGCCCACGGCGGCCACGAAGTCGCCCCCCTGGAGATGACCAAGTGGTTCGACACCAATTATCACTACCTGGTGCCGGAGTTCGAGCCGCGGCTGTCGTTCCGGCTGGCCTCGACTGCGGCCATCGACGCCTTCAGCGAAGCGCTGGCCCTGGGAATCCGCACCCGGCCCGTACTGCTGGGACCGGTCTCCTTCCTGCTCTTGGGCAAGAGCAAGGCGGCCGAGGCGGGGCCGCTGGCACTGCTGGAGCGGATCCTGCCGGTCTATGAAGAAGTGATCCGCCGCCTGGCGAGGGCCGGGGCCCAGTGGATCCAGATCGACGAGCCGGTGTTGTCGTTGGATCTCGACGCCGAGGCCCGCGCCGCCGTCGAAGTGGCCTACGCGCAACTGGCCGACGTGTCGGCGAAAATCAAAATCTGCCTGGCCACCTACTTCGGCGGTCTGCGCGACAACCTCGCCGCCGCGATGCGGCTGCCGGTGGCCGCCGTCCACCTCGACCTGGTCCGCGCCGCCGAGCAATTGGAGCCGGCCTTGGAACTGGTCCCGCCGCAGGGCATGTTGTCGCTGGGCGTGATCGACGGCCGCAACATCTGGCGGGCCGATCTGCCGCGGGCGCTGGCCCTGCTGGAAAAGGCCGCCGGCCGGCTCGGCCCCGAGCGGCTCCTGGTCGGGCCTTCCTGCTCGCTCCTCCACTGTCCCATCGACCTCGACGAGGAGGACGGCGGCGACGGCGAACTCAAGGGCTGGCTGGCCTTCGCCAAGCAGAAACTCGGCGAAATCGCCGCGCTGTGCCGCGGGCTCAACTCCGGCCGGGCCGCCATCGCCGATGTCTTGGCGGAAAGCCAGGCCGCGCAGCAGCAGCGCGCCGGCTCGCCGCGCATCCATCGCCCAGAGGTGAAAAATCGCCTGGCCGCCGTGGACGGCGCCATGCTGCGGCGCAAGTCGGCGTTTCCCCAGCGGCGCCTGCTGCAGCGGGCCGCGCGGCCGCTGCCCCCCTTGCCCACCACGACGATCGGCTCGTTCCCCCAGACCAACGAGGTCCGCAAGGCCCGCGCCGCCTTAAAAAAGGGCGACTGGACCGCGGCCCAATACGAGGAGTTCTGCCGGCAGGAGATCGAGCGGACGGTGCGGTTCCAGGAGGAGATCGACCTGGACGTGCTGGTGCACGGCGAGTGCGAGCGCAACGACATGGTGGAATACTTCGGCGAGCAACTCGATGGGTTCGCCTTCACGCGCAACGGCTGGGTGCAGAGCTACGGCACCCGCTGCGTGAAGCCGCCGATCATCTTCGGCGACGTGGGCCGGCCGCGGCCGATGACGGTCTCCTGGAGCCGCTATGCCCAATCGCTGACGAAGCGGCCGATGAAGGGCATGCTCACCGGGCCGATCACGATCCTGCAATGGTCCTTCGTCCGCGACGACCAGCCGCGGCGCGACACCGCCTTGCAGATCGCCCTGGCCATCCGCGACGAGGCGGCCGACCTCGAAGCGGCCGGCATCGGCGTCATCCAGATCGACGAGCCGGCCTTGCGCGAAGGCCTGCCGCTGGCCCGCAGCCAGTGGGCCGAGTACCTGGCCTGGGCGGGCGACGCCTTTCGCCTGGCGGCCTGCGGCGTGGCCGACCGGACGCAAATCCACACCCACATGTGCTACGCCGAATTCAATCACATCATCGAAGCCATCGCCGCCTTGGACGCCAACGTCATCTCGATCGAGGCCTCGCGCTCCGACATGGAGCTGCTGGGCGCGCTGGCCGACTTCCGTTATCCCAACGAGATCGGGCCCGGCGTGTACGACATTCACAGTCCGCGGGTGCCGGAAGTCGAGGAGATCATCGGCCGCCTGCGGAAGGCGCTGGCGCGATTTTCGCCGGACCAGCTTTGGGTGAACCCCGATTGCGGCCTGAAGACGCGGGCCTGGCCCGAGGTGCAGGCGTCGCTGCGAAACATGGTCGAAGCGGCCAAGAGCCTCCGCCGCAACGTCAGCGGAAGTAGCCCACCGCGTTGAGGAAGACCGCAAAGCCGTCGCCGACCGGGCCGGCCTGGCCGCGGGTCCAGCGGGGATGCTGCGTGGGGTCGATGTGCCGCTCGGGATGCGGCATCAGGCCCAAGACCCGGCCGCTGGTGTCGCAGACCCCCGCCACGTCCGCCGTCGAGCCGTTGGGATTGTCGGGAAACCCCAGCGGACCGCTGTGCCCGGGGCGCTGGGAAACGTAGCGCAGCACCAGTTGTCCGGCCGATTGGAGTTGTTCCAGCACCGCGGTGTCGCGGGTGATGAACTTGCCCTCGCCGTGGGCGACCGGCAAGTAGAGCGTCTCGATGCCGGCGAAGAAGACGCACTTCTGGCCGTCGACGCGGAGCCGCACCCAGCGGTCTTCGTACTTGCCCGAGTCGTTGAGCGTCAGCGTGGCCGGCGGCCCCTGCTGCGCGTCCGGCGGCAGCAGGATGCCCGACTTGATCATCACTTGGAAGCCGTTGCAGATACCCAGCACCAGCTTGCCGTCCGCCTTGAATTGGGCCAGCGCGTCGGCCAGGTGATGCTCGATCTGGTTGGCCAGGATGCGGCCGGCGGCCACGTCGTCGCCGTAGCTGAATCCGCCCGGCAGGCAGAGAATCTGAAACCGCTCGACCAGGCGGGGGTTTTCCAGCAGGCGGTTGACGTGCAGCGTTTCGCACTTGGCCCCCGCCTTCTCGAACGCGAACGCGCTTTCCTTATCGCAATTGGTGCCGGGGGCTCGCAGGATGAGGACGTTGGGCTGGGGCATATATGAAGGATGAAGGATGAAGGATAAAGGATAAAGGATGAAGAATCACGCTTGCGGTTTCGCAGTCACCAGCGCAGCGGTTTCTGCCACGCTTCTTTCAACACGTCCAACTCGGCGGCGACCGCCGCCGCCGCGCCGACGATTTCCAATTTGCCGCCGCCCACCTCGCCGATCCGCGCGTGCGGCACCCCGGCCAGGGCGGCCTCGAACTCCTGGGCCCGCTCGGGCCGAACCTCGCAAAGGAAACGCGAATTGGATTCGGCAAAGAGCAACACGACCTCGGGCAAATCGCCTTCCCGGGGCACGTCTTTCAGGGCCAGCCGGGCGCCCAGGCCGCCGGCAAAGGCCATTTCGGCCGTCGCCGCCGCCAACCCGCCTTCGCTCAAGTCGTGGCAGGCTCGGACCAGGCCGGCGTAAATCGCCCGGTGCAAGGCCGTGAAGCACGCCAGCGCCCGCTGCGGATCGACCGCCGGCGGCTGGCCGCCCGAGAGCGACTCGATCAGGGCGAAGTGCGAACCGCCCATCTCGTCCCGCGTCAGGCCGACCTGGTAGAGGTAATTGCCGGCTTCCTTGAGGTCCATGCTGACGCAGTGACTCACGTCGTCGATCTGCCCCAGGCGCTGATTAAGAGCGAAGGGGGGATCGAGATCGGCGCGGCGTTTTTGGGGCGGAATTCGTTGTTGAGGCTGTCCTTGCCGCTGATGAAGGGCGTGCCCAAGGCCGTGGCCACGTCGTAGCAGGCCAGGGCGGCGCGCACCAGCGAGCCCAGCACCTCGGGCCGCTCGGTGTTGCCCCAGCAGAAGTTGTCGAGGATGGCGATGCGCCGCGGATCGGCGCCGACCGCGATGCAGTTGCGGACCGCCTCGTCGATGGCGCTGGCCGCCATGCGGTACGGATCCAACTCGCCGTAGCGGGGATTCATGCCGCAGCCGACGACGATGCCGCGGCGGCTCTGCAAAACGGGCCGCAGCACGGCGGCGTCGCCGGGGCCATCGTTGGCCGCCCCGACCAGCGGCTTCAGCACGCTGCCCCCCTGCACCTCGTGGTCGTACTGGCGGATCACCCATTCCTTGCTGCAAACGTTGAGCGAGCCGAGGATCCGCAGCAGCACGCCGCTATAATCTCCGCCCGGCTGTTCCCGACGCACCTGTGCGGCCGGCGCCGGCTGGTCGTAGACGGCCTCGCGGACCACCGGCGGGCGGCCGTCGTGGAGGAAGTCCATCGCCAGGTCGGCCACCTGCCGGTCGTGGTATTTCAACAGCAGCCGGCCGCTGGGGGCGAAGCGGCCGATCACCGTGGCCTCGACGCATTCCGAGCCGCACAGCGCCGACAGGTCGTCCCACTTTTCCGGCGGCACGGCCAGCACCATCCGCTCCTGGGCCTCGGAAATCCAGATCTCCGTGTAGGAAAGCCCCTCGTACTTCAGCGGCACGCGATCCAACCAGACCTCGGCGCCGATCTTCTCGCCCATCTCGCCCACCGCGCTGGAAAACCCGCCGGCGCCGCAGTCGGTCACGGCGTTGTACAGTCCGCGGTCGCGGGCGGCCAGCAGCACGTCCAGCAGCATCTTCTCGGTGATGGCGTTGCCGATCTGCACGGCGCCGCCCGAGACGGTCTCGCTCTGGCTGGTCAACTCGGCCGAGCTGAAAGTTGCCCCGTGGATGCCGTCGCGCCCCGTGCGGCCGCCGACCGCCACGATCAGGTCGCCGGGCCGCGGCCGCTTGAACGACTTGTCGGCGGGAATCAGACCGATGTTGCCGCAGAAGACCAGCGGGTTGCCCAGGTAGCGGGCGTCGAAATAGATCGCCCCGTTCACCGTGGGAATGCCCATGCGATTGCCGTAATCGCGCACTCCCGAGACCACGCCCTTGATCACGCGCCGCGGGTGCAGCACGCCGGGGGGAATCTGCTCGGCGGGGGTGTCGGGCGGGGCGAAACAGAAGACGTCGGTGTTGCAGATCGGCCGGGCCCCCATGCCCGTGCCCATCGGGTCGCGGATCACGCCGCCCAGGCCCGTGTTGGCCCCGCCATAGGGCTCCAGGGCGGAGGGATGATTGTGGGTTTCGACCTTGAAGACGAGGTTGAATTGGTCGTCGAAGCGGACCACGCCGGCGTTGTCGCGGAAGACGCTCACGCACCAGTCGGCCGGGCCGGCCTCGTTGCGGATCTTCTCCGTGGCGGCGAAGATCGTCTCGCGGAGCATGTTTTCAAAGTTTCGCTCCCGGCCCGCCTCACGATAGCGGACCCGGCCGGCCAGCGTCTTGTGACTGCAATGCTCGCTCCAGGTCTGGGCGACGGTCTCCAGTTCGACGTCGGTCGGGTCACGGCCGAGCCCTTGAAAATGGGCCTGGATCGTCCGCATTTCCACCAGCGACAGATACAGTTGCCCCTGGAGGCTCAATCGCTCCATGCCGGCGTCGTCCATCTGACCCAATGGCACGGTGGCGAGGCGGAACTCGTAGGGCGAGCCCACTTCGAGGCGATCGAACGCCAGCGGCCCAACGACCACCTGCTCGATGGCGTCGTTGGCCAGAACCTTCGAGGCGAACGCCGCCAGCCGCTCGTCGGACAAGCCGCCGATCCAGTATTTCTTCAGCGTGCGGACCGCCTCGGCGTGGATGCCGAAATCGGCGATCGCCGACAGCACGCTCTGCGCCACCGGGTCCATCACCCCCGGCTTCGGCAGCACGTGGACCAGCCGGCTGCCGGGTTGTGTGCCACTGCTGGCTTGCCCAGCAGTGCGTCCGCCGGTGTCGGCTTGTCCAGCAGTGTTTGCGGCACTGCTGGGCAAGCCGGGCACCGACCGAAGGTTGGTCGTGGCACTCAAGCCCACCGGCTCGACCACGGTCCGCTCGACCACGCGGTCGGCCAGCAGTTCGCGGGCGATCCGCTCCACCTGCCCGCGATCCAACGTGCCCTCGATCAAATAGCCCGCGGCCCCGGCGACCGTCAAGTCGCGGGCCAGGCCCAGTTCGGCGGCGGTGGCGGCCACTTGACGCCCCAGCACGTCGGGCTGGCCATCGGCCGGATGAATGTCAACTTCCCAAAGCATCTCGGTTCTTCTTCGCGGTAATGAGGAATCGTTCCAGTTCCGCCTCGTTGCCGTCCCGCAGCGCGGCATGGACGGCCGACAGCTTGGCGCCGTACATCTCCAGGGCGGCCAGCACGTTGTCGCGGTTTTGCAGGAAGATCTGCTTCCACAGTTCCGGTTCACCGCCGGCCAGCCGGGTCGTGTCGAGGATGCCGGTGCCGGACAGCCGGTAGTATTGCTCCGGGACGGTTGCGGCCAGTGCCGCGGCGGCCAGGTGCGGCAGGTGGCTGGTGATGGCCAACGCCCGATCGTGCTCTTCGGCCGACATGCGAATGACCACCGAGCCCAGCGACTCCCAGAATTCTTCCAGCAGGTCGAAGTCCTCGGCGCGGGTGTTGCGCGTGGGCGTGATGACCACGACGCGGCCGTCGAACAGGTCGGCGCGGGCGTGGTTGACCCCTGTCTTTTCGCTGCCGGCCAGGGGATGGCTGCCCAGGAAGCGGCAGCCGCGCGGCAGACCCTCGTCCAGGGCCGCCACGATCGACGCCTTCGTGCTGCCGGCATCGGTCACCAGCGTCCCTTCGGGACAGGAGTTCATGGCTTCGCGGACGAAGCCGGCGATCTTGGCCACCGGGGTGCAGACCACGACCAACTCGGCCTCAGCGACCCCTTTGGCCAGATCGATGGTGGTATGGGTGACGGCCCCGGCCCGCCGGGCCATCCGCAAGCTTCCCTGGCTGCGGCCGATGCCGACGACTTCATCGGCCAATCCCCGTCCGCGCAGGGCCAGTCCGATCGATCCGCCGATCAGGCCGACCCCCACGATTGCCACGTTTTTCAGGTGTTTCATCGCTCGTTCCGGCCGGGGCTGCGCCGCACAAACTCCGCATTGTATCAGCAGTGGAGGGCAGGGGCCAGGGGCCGGAAAACGGGGGGAAAAGGGCGGAAAGAGAGCGTTGGACGCTGCAACTGCGTGCTGGTAGGAACTGGCGTCGGGCTCCGCGCCAGCAGCAGCAGCCAGCCCCCACTTGCAGGGCGGTGTGTGGCTGCTTATGCTAATATTTTCGTGTTGTGGAGGGCCGGAAACTTGTAGGGTGGGTCGAGCGCAGCGAGCCCCACCATCGGTTGTTTGCGGGTTCTGGTGGGGCTCGCTGCGCTCGACCCACCCTACAGGTGCTTTGACGAATCGGGTACGATATTATCGTCAGGATTACGATCCGAGGAAGGTAATGAAGTGTCAGATACCTGTCTACGTCCAGAACATATTGGTGAACCTCTGGTCGAAGCTCTCCTAAAGGAGATCCACGGGAGTGGGAAACTGGCAGGACTGCGGTGCCGTAAATCGGGGACCGAAACGACCAAGACGCTTGAAGAACTGATTGTCGCGATCGGCAGCGAGGCTCCGATCTTGTTCTTTAAGAACGTTCCCCTACGCGGAATTGTGCTTCCTGACGGTGAGTACCAGTTCGACGGCTTGAGTCAGGTTGACTGCTTGGCGGCTCGGGGTTCTGGCGGACTAGCGATCGAAGTGAAGCTGGGCCATTCCCGGATGACCCGCGGTGAATTCACACGTCGCTTCCTCAAGCCGTGCGCCTGGTCGGCGCACGCGCGGCCACGCATCAACGGCAACATGGTTGCCATTCTCGACGGCCATTTTCCCCCGGGACTTACCGACCCACAGGTGATTGCAGCACCGAACGAGAGGGCGTCGGTAACGCTCGCACGGCCATGGGTCTTGCTGGTGCGACGAGAGGTTGCGAAGGCTTGGGCCGAGAACCCTCCCGAATTTAAGCGAGACTCCTGGATATTACTTTTCGAGGATCTCGTGCCTGCGGTCGGTGGTCGAAAGGAATTTGACCGGATCGTTTCCACCGTCGTCGGGGACCAATTTGCCGCGCCGTGGGGTGCTTGAAAAAGTAGGGTGGGTCGAGCGCAGCGAGCCCCACCAATTCGACGAGGGCACACGCGGATGCCTGAATATCGACGTTGGTTCGTGCCTGGCGGGACCTTCTTCTTCACGGTCGTGACGCACCGTCGTCGGCCTGTTCTGAGCACCGACCTGGCGCGCCGCTGCCTCCATGAAGCGTTCGACGCGGTTCGAACGGATTGGCCCTTTACATTGCTTGCCGTCGTGCTGCTGCCGGATCATCTCCATACGGTCTGGACGCTCCCGCCCGGGGACGGTCGCTACCCGATCCGGTGGAAGCGGATCAAGGAAGAGTTCACGCGGCGATACCTGGAGGCGGGCGGTGACGAGATTCCGCCCAGCCTTTCCCGGTTGCGGCACAGCGAACGGGGCGTTTGGCAGCGGCGGTACTGGGAGCACACGGTGCGCGACGAAGAGGATCTGAAACGTTGCGTCGATTATGTCCATTGGAACCCCAGAAAACACGGACACGCGGCCAGTGTCCGCGATTGGCCTTGGTCCTCGTTTCATCGCTTCGTCGGGCTGGGGGAATACACGCCAGACTGGGCGCGGAAGATCCGACGCCGGGGTACGATGAACCGGAATGGGGCGAATAGAAAAATGGTGGGGCTCGCTTCGCTCGACCCACCCTACTTTCTGCCGGGCCGGCGGTTTGGCACTTTTAAGCCGAGGTTGACACGAGCCCGCGCCCCGCTTGACGGCATCTGCGGAAGCCGGACAATTACAAGCTGCGCAACCTGCGATGCGGATCGCAATTAGGGCGATTCACGCACACTTGTGGCGCGAGCGTTGACATTGCAAGGTCATCGGTAGATTGCGCCCGTAGCTCAATTGGATAGAGCATCGGTCTTCGGAACCGAGGGTTGGGGGTTCAAATCCCTCCGGGCGTACTTACTACGTAAGGGTTTACGTCAACACGCCGCGTCAGCCAAGAAGGTGTCGGCGGGTGTCGGCTTTTCATCCTATCTTGCCCATCCCGCAAAGTCAACCAGCGGGCGGGGCGGGGAGGTGGATCGGCGGCCCGCGGGCTGTGGATCGGCTGGACGGTCCCGAGCCTTCAGCGGCGTCGGCCGGCGGTCCCGAGCGGTGTGGATCGGCCGGGCGGTCCCGAGCGGATCGACACCAGCGCCCGACACCAGGGCGGCCGGCGGCGGGCGTGATGCACCTTACCTACCTAGACCGGGCGGCGACTGCGATAGCGCAGTCAGTGAAAATAGATGAACTGAAGTCAATCAGGGACAAGGCGGAAGCCTTGCGAAGATACGCGGGGCTGGCAAAAGGGGCAGCGCGGCAATGTTGCGTGATTCGCTTGCGAGCGGAACGGCGAATAGGGGCGTTGCTTTCCAAGTCGGTAAGGGCAGGGAACCCCCAATTATCGCAACGTGCAACAATTCGACTTGGCAAGCTGGGCATTACCGCCTGTCAGTCAAGCCGGTTTCAAGCGGTGGCGAAGCTGGAGGAAAGCGCGTTTGAAAAGTACGTCAACACAAGTCCCGAGCCGACAACGGCCGGCGTGTTGCGGCTTGTAGTTGCTCAATCCCGGCAAGAGGCGTCAAAGAACGGCCCGCGTTCCGGCGGCAACATCCTATCCGCCCCAGCGTCGGCGCTTTTCGAGCGGTTGGAAGACGATAGCGTTGACTTGTTTCTGACCGATCCACCGTATGCCGACGTGGAGCGTTATTCCGAATTGGCGGAACTGGCAAGGCTGAAGCTGAAGCCGGGCGGGTTGTGCCTCGCGTACAGCGGAATCGGCTACCTCCCGGATGTGTTGCAAGCGATGGGCGAACACCTGGAATACCATTGGACCATCTCAATCAAGTTCGGCGGACAACACCGCGCCGTCTGGCAAAAGAAGGTCCAGAACTCGTATCAGCCGGTTGTCGCGTTCTCGAAAGGAAGGTACAACGGCGGGTGGTTCACAGACCATCTACACGGCGGCGGACGCGAGAAGGATTTACACGATTGGCAGGTGACGCAAACGGACGTGGAATATCTGATTGACAAGTTGTCGCCTCCGGGCGGGCTGATTGTGGACCCTTATGCCGGGAGTGGAACGACGGCGGCGGCGGCAAAGAAGCTGGGCCGGCGTTGGTTGGCTTGCGAAGTGGACCCCGCGACGGCGCGGACGGCCCGGAAGAGGTTGGCGGCGTAGGACGATTGGACCCGCGGGCGTCCCGTTGCCGCGTCGGCTGGATTCAACCCCGCCGGCCGCAAAATCTCAATCACGTTTTGCCTTGTCGGCGGCGTCTGCGGACGCAAGCCCTTTGACCCCTCCCACGTTGCGCCACGCAACGCTACGCGAGTTCCGCAACGATGCCTGTTTCATCATGGGGTGTTTCCCCAAACGCAAGGCGGACGGCGGGAGAAAGCCGGCGGCGACGATACCACGATGCTTGCGACACAGCGGCTACGTCACCACGTCGCCCGCGGGTTCGATTACTGGCGTGTTTACATCGGACGCGGCAGACGGCCGAAACCACGCTGCGCCGCCAGTTGAGACAGCAACCGATTTCGGCGCGTGACCGGGCTGGGGCAGACACCCTACTATGACCCACCCTCCACCACCCTTTTTAGTGGGGTTCTAGCGGCGTGGCAAGGCATGTACCCCCGCCCCATCGCATCTTTGATTGCATCGGCTTGGCGGCTTGGCGGCTTGGCGGCAACGCCGCGGGGCAACGGGCGGCACAGTCGGGCGGAGCGGATCGGCGGCCGGGCGACAACGGCGGGCGGAAGGCCAGCGGCGTCAACATCGGCCACACGTCGCAACGGCCGGCGACGATTGGCAAGGCGTCGGGCGGCATCGTCGCCCTTATGCAGGGCTGGGCGGAATCAGGGGAAGCCGGGCGGCCGGCCACACGGCAACGCGGGGACGTTGGCGGCGGCATGATGGCGGCGTGATTGTGAAAGGCCGGGTGTCCCGTGCAATGCGTCCCTGTTGCTGCAATGTGTGCTATTGGATTGTCAGCGGCGGAAAGTCTTTGTCTCGCCCAGTCTTGACGATTGGGCGAGAAGACGCGGGGCGAGCAAAGCGGGGCGAGCAAAGCGGCAAACGCGAGCAAAGACGAAAAAGCGGCAAGCAAAGATTTTGCGGCAGTATGCCCCTATACCATTGGGTATCTATCGCAGTCGCAAGCCAAGGTGGGCGGCAATCTTGGCGGCCGTGTCAAGGCTTATGCCCCGTTGCCCAGACAGGAAGCGGGAAAGGATGGGCTGGGGGACGGCCGTATCTTTTGCGAGTTGGTATTGACTCAACTTGCTCTTGACGATGGCGCGGAGAAGATCGTCAACTATGCCGCGCGGTTGAGAATCTGTCTTACGGTTGTGTGGTCCCACGGTTTGCCCTCTTTGCTCGGGAAACGGCTGGTCAAGTGTTGGGCAATTTGCCGCAACGTGTGGCCAGATTTCCGCAGATTTCGCATGGTTTCGATGGCCTGTTGTTCGGTTGGATTCGGAATCAGGGTTGCCCCGTCGGCGGCAAGGTCAAAGCCGAATCGGACTTTGCCCACGCGCTGCCCATTCCGAATCTTGTGTTGCAAGGCTTCCTTTGTCCGTTCCCCGATGGTTTCGCGCTCCCATTGGGCGACCGTAATTAGGACGTTCAACACAAGGCGGCCGGCGGCCGTCCGGGTGTCGATGCTGTCCGAAACGGAGAACAATTGCTTACCAGCCTTCTCGCCGAAATAGTTGTCTATCAGGGTTTGCCAGTTGGAAATGGAACGGGTCAAGCGGTCAAGCTTCGGAATCAAAAGCCCGTCCGCCTTGCCAGCCTTCAGCATCGACAACGCTTGTTGAAGGCCAGCCCGGTTGAGGCTTTTGCCGGATTCCCCGTCGATGATGGTTTCAACGATTTCCAGCCCATAGAGGCTGGCGTAAGCTTCCATCTTGCTTCGCTGGGCGTCAAGGCTAATTCCGTTCTCTTGCTGGTCAACGGTCGAAACTCGGCAATAGGCGATTACTTTCATGGTGAACCTCTTTTGTTGTGTCTCTCTACCTAAAGCATATACCGTTTGCTATAGATGTCAATCGGTATTTGGTGATAGACGTTCGGTTGTCACCAAGAGGGGTCGATTCTTGCGCTGCAATCGCTACAGAAAGACATCGTGCGTTTGGCGAGCATCGGCGGAAGGTTGCGGAAGGTTGGGCGTCGGGGCGGATTTCGGACAGGACAAAGCCCTTTTGGCGCCAAAGTCGGCACAGAAAGGATAAGTCCTACATCATGCTTTGAACGTCAGCGGGGCGTCGGCCGGCGGGGGCGTCGCCCTGGTGAGCGTCGATCCGGGCGGGGCGTCGCCCTGGTGAGCGACGATCCGGGCTGGGCGGCGGCGGCGGCGGCGGCGGCGGCGGCGGCGGCGGCGGCGGCGGAGGAGGAGGAGGAGGAGGGCCGGGGCGTCGGGAACCCGCAAGCTACATCGAATGTTTGACCCATCGAACAATGGCGTACATGAATCCCGCGTCTTTGCGGGTGCGATAGGAGGGTGAAGACATGAATTTAGGTGGTAGGCCCAGTATGCACCAGGTTTTCGGACTGCACTGCGGTGGTCGGGCAGCATTCGTGGAAAGCGGTATGGGCGAACCGCGCGGATCGACACCCCTTTGTCTCGTCTGCTTCGGTCACTAGGCGACGAACCGCCAACGGAGGTTTGCTTATTGGGCAGCGCGGTGGGGTTGGGTCAAGACCTTAGCCGGCAAATCGCCGCGGTGCTGGGCGAGTGGACAGGCGTGCTGGTTGAGTCGCCGCGGATCGGCGGGACACGCGCGGGGCGGCCGTGGCGCAGACGTGGCCCAGCCGGACGGCCGCGGCCCAAGGCGTCGGGCGGCGGATCGTCGGCCGGGCGAGCCGGACAGCGGATCGGCCGGAAGGGTGGGCGGCGGCTGGGCGGATCGTCAACAGGGCGTGGGCTGGGCGTCGGGCGGATCGACCTGGACGGCCAGCCAAGACGAATCAGTGACAGCCGGCCACATCGAACAACGGCGGCCGGGCGGGGGATCGTCGGCCGGGCGAGCCGTCCGCGGCGTCGGGCCGTCCAGGGAAGGGGCTGGGCAGGGCGGATTGTCGGCGGGCGTCCAGGGCATCGGCCCAAACAGCGGCCCCGCGGCATGGCGTCCAGCCAACATGAATGCGGCGGCGTCGGCGGCCGGGGTGGGGCGTCCGGGTGTCCAGGGCGGCACACCCGCGGGAGTCTCTGAGTCTTGGTGCTTCGCACCATTGCCGGGCATCGGCATAGCGTCGGTCAACGGCCGATAGGGCGTCGGCCACATCGAACAGGCGACGGCCAGCCACATCGAATCACAGCAAAACAGAATCCCGCGTCTTTGCGGGTTGAGGAGGCGACTTATGGATTTGGGCGGCAGACCACCATTGCAACGCGTCTTTGCGTTGCTCGATTCGGCGGGCGAAATCATCTATTTGGGCGTTGCGTCAGCCGGGCGGACGCCCTGGACAGCGACATGGGAAAACAGGGAACGCATCGACAACGGGCTTGCCCGTCTGTTCCGGTCACTCGGGGAACGGCCCCGCGAAATCACGTTGCTGGGCAGTTGCGGCTTGCCCCTGCCCGTCGCCCGCCAAATTCTCGCGTTGCTGGCCGGCTGGTTTCCGGGCGCGATGGTTGAGAAATTGGCCCGCGGCGGCCGGCCGCAAGGGCGGCCCGTGTTACACGTCGAAAACGGCCGCGTCCAAGGGGCTTGGCCCAGCCGGACCGCGGCGGCCCGCGCGGCGGGAGTGGCCCGCATGACAATCATCCGGCGGCTACGGCGGGGCGGGGCGTGGATCGACGGCGTTTGCAACCGCGAACCAAGTGCCTAACCGCGCGTGAGGATTTGGAGCGTTTACACGCGGATATTGAGTCGATTCTGGCGTGTAAACGCACCGATTGGAAAAATTCTTGGATTGTCCCGGAAAAAAGGGGTGTGCGGCGACAAATCCCAACAATTTTTTCCGCAACACGGAAAAAAATTGAAAATGGGGGTCGGGTAAAGGGTAGGGCAAACGCACGCAAACACAGATTGAGGTACATCATGTCAGCATCGGAATTCATTGCATCTCTTACGGTTGAGCGGCCGGGGGCGGTAATCACGGTTGCCGCTTTGCGACGGCAGTATGTGGCGAAGTTCGGCCCCATCTCCCGCGGCGGGTTCATTGCCGAATTGGCGCGGGCGGGCTACAGCATCATGGCCCCAGAGGGCAAGCAAACCTTCTTGCTCAATCGGGCCTTGGCACACGCGGCGGCAGTCCAGCCGGCGGCGTAGCAGCCATACCCGCAGGCGACTTAGATGCCGATCCAACAAGCCTTGCCACCGAGCATACTTGCCAGACGGTAGCGACGATACCCCTCTTATGGAAAAAGCGTCTTTGCGGGTATCGGGAACGGCAGCACGGACGCGGCGGTTTCGAGTTCCTGAGTGTTGTGGGTCATCACTGCTGCTGCTGCCTATAAGGCAGCAGCAGTAATGAATTGACCGGCTGGTCATCACTGCTGCATTGCAGTAACAGCGCAGCAGTGATCCCCTCCCAATGGGGAAACCGTTCAACTTAGAAACCCGCAGGGACCGTAGTAGCGGGTATCAGAATGCCCTTTTAGTGGTATATCGAATCCGGGCGTTTACACGCCTATCGGCGACGGGCTTTGCCACCCTGCCCGTCGCCGCGTTGACTTTTCTCGGGGTGGCGTCAAAAGGTGGCACCCATGTCTGTATCTGTGTCTGAGGCTGTGCGCCGGTTTCTGGACTCCCGAGCGACTGAGGCGAACGCCGATTTAGTCGCCCTTTGCACTGACGGCATGGAAATCCAGTGCAATATGTCGGTTGACGGCGGCGAGCCGGTTTTCGGTAAGCAATCGACCTACTCCGATGGCGTCGATGTCTGGTGGGACATTCGCATTCCGAAAGACGCCTTTTCTGAGCCGACATGGAAGGATTACCCCCTTACATTCTCGCTTGCCGAGCATTGCGAAGCGATTGGGGCCACGGGTTGGGATTGGAAGGCACGCAAGTCCCGATGGGTCGGGAATGACTTTGACGCCCTCATTGGTCACACCAAGGGCATCAGCGCCGAAGACTTGGCGCGGGTGAAGGAAGCAGCCCAAACCCTCCCCTATGTGGAAGTCCGCAAGTCTACCGGCGGCGGCGGCCTACACCTGTACGTCTATTTCGACGCCGCGGGCATCCCGTGTGAGAACCACACCGTACACACGGCGTTGGCGCGATGTGTGTTGGCAAAGATGAGCCGTGAATGCAATTTCGACTTCGCGGACAAGTTGGACTGCGCCGGCGGCAATATGTGGATTTGGCATCGGAAAATGACCGCCGAAAATGGTGGTCTAAGCGTGGTCAAAGAAGCGACGGCAACACTTTCTGAAGCAGACTTGCCGCCCGACTGGCGCGTCACGTTCGCAAAGAAGGAAACGAAAACGGCATCGACGCCAAGACCCCAACAGGATGCCGTTATCGCCGATTTCAACACACGGGCGAAATGGAAGTGGTTGGAAGACGCCGGGTGGACGCGCAACGGCGAGTATTTCAAACACCCCCGGACAGAAAAGCCCATCTCGGCATCCCTTGTGCCAGCCGACAACGGCGACGAATTGCTGCATATCTTCTCAACCTCCGCCGCGCCTTTTGAGGCGGACAAGAACTACAACCAATTCGACGCCTACACCCTGTTGTGCCATGACGGCGACAAGGAAGCCGCACGGGCCGCGCTGGTCAAGTTGGATTACGGCAAGTGGGAAATCCCTTTCATCAGTTGTAAGGAACTCGCCCGCGGCAACTACAAACTGGAGTATCAGATTAAGGGTGTAGTGGTTGCCAAGCAACCGCTTATGTTTGGCGGCCCTGAGAAGGGGATGAAAACGGGGATGTCTCTGGATGCCGCTATTTCGGTTGCGACGGGTTGCGATTTTCTTGGACGGTTCCCTGTTGAGAAGCCCGAAAGTGTTTTGATTGTCAGCGCCGAAAGCGGACGCGGGACGATCCAAGAAACGATTGCGCGTATTTGCAAGGCCAAGGGTCTGTGTTTTGAGGAAGTCGCCAATCTTCACTTCTCAGATTTCACCCCGCGGTTTAAGAATCGCTCGCATCTTGACGCCTTGGAACGCGCAATCGACAAGTATGGTTGCAAGTTTTTGGTGTTGGACCCACTGTATTTGATGATGGATGGCAGCGACGCCGGAAATCTATTCAAGCAAGGGGAACAACTTAGCCCCATCAGTCAGATTTGCCAACAGCATGGCACCACTCTGGCGTTAGTCCATCACTTTCGCAAGAAGGGAAAACAGCACAACCAGCGCGACTGCGAACCACCTGAGCTGAGTGATTTGAGCTGGAGTGGTTTTTCCGAATTCGCGCGTCAGTGGATTCTCGTCAATCGGCGTGTGGACTATGTTCCCGAAAGTGGGCACCATGAGCTGTGGATGTCCTACGGCGGTTCCGCGGGACATTCTGGATTACAGGCTGTGACTATTGATGAGGGAATGCCTCCCAATCGCTATTGGGATGTCACGTTGTCTTCGCCCAGCGACGCGCGCCGAAAAGAAGGGCGGCACAATTCGGGATAAGATACTTGGCGGAATGCAGAGTATCCCGGCGGCGAAGTTATGACCAACATTATGTTGACGGCGGGCGTCCGCGCCGACTGCCGAAACAAATTGATTTTCAACTCGCTGGTTGAGGAAGGGGTGTTAGTTCCTTGCGAAGTATTCCGGGGGAAACACCCTTACGATGGATACAAACTCAAGTAGGCGTCAGCGGAAGCCACCCCGCCGATGCTCTTGTAGCCGGGCGCGCTGTGTCAACCAGCGCGCTCGGCATCTTACAGCCGGCGGCAATGCCGGCATCGACCCGGCCGAATGTTCCGGGGTAGGACACAGACATGCACATCTATGAGGCCATTCGTCGGCGCGTCCGCGCCGTCATCATCAAAGACTCTTTCGCCGGCTGGCAATCGCGCACTGAAAACGGTTGGCGGCGCGTCCCGTTGTCCGTTGTCCGGGCTTACTTACAACGTTGCGGGTTGCACTCGCATGAAGTTCCGGCGGCCTTAGCGTGGTTGTTTGGACCTGTCGCATACCATCCCGGCGAGCGCAGGCGACGGGCCTTACCGCCCGTTGACCGGAGTGAATACGATTCGTTTGACCGGGCCTTGCACGATGCCTTCTTGGAAGATTGGGCGCGGTATCGGTTGGCGAAATGGCTTGCGTCAACTTTGCTCCCCGCGAATCTATCGTGGCAGGGGCTACAGCACGAATACGCCAAGGCGCATCCCGACGGGCTGCACATCCCGCGGCATCTCTTTGAGGAAATCGAACAGATTTAAGAATCGCCGGCACACCGATCCCGTGTCGGTTTGATTCCGGGCCGCGCTGCGACTTGGCCTCCTGCGCGGCCTGTTTACTTTCTTGCTACGGAGATGTTCTATGCCTTTTCATTTCCGCGACGAAATCGCTGACAAGCTCAGTGCGTTTGCCGATGATGGTCCCGACCTTTCGGAAGAGACAAACATCGCCAAATTGCTACTCCAGGAAAGTGTGGAGCATGGAAACTTCAGCCTTGCTTGCGCTATTCTGAGCCAAATTCCGAAGATCGTCACGGCTGGAATTGCAAACGACATCCGCTTGGCCCGTCTACTCCCGACTACCACCGTCCTAGAAATCGCCCGCGGGATTAGCGCGATAGTCTGCGCTCGATTAGAGGCGGCAGACATACCGAATCGGGAAGCGATTATGACGGACATTTATTCAGACATGCAGAGCGCTGTTTGCGCGAACAAAAGCGCAACGGCTGTTGGCGTGTGACACCAAAACCCGCGGGGGACAATGATGCTGTGTCCAATGTGTAAGGCGGAGGAAGCCCATCCGCTGTATCAGGTTGGCGGCGTGTACGTGTGTGAATCGTGCTGGTGTGATTCACATTCTTTGTTGCCGTCCAGCGTCGGTCACAGTATCGCATACACAAAGATTCCCCGACGCCGGAAACGAGACAGCGACGATGCCGGCTACACCGCGATTGAGAAGGCCGTGTACGGTCGCTAAACGAAAGAAGGAAGCCATGATTGAGAAAGAAACATTCCATGAACAACGACATCTTAATTTCTCGGCGGCGTTGACGCTGGCACGCGGTTACGGCGCGAAGTCAACGGAGACTTTGCAAAGTTACTTACTTCACTGTGACAGCGTGAAAGACGCTGACAACACAATTCGACAATTGCGGCGCAATTGTCCCGAACTTTTCAAACGGGCGCGCCGCACATGAGATGTTCGACACTACGGTTACGGATGCAATCGGGATTGTCCCGGTTGCGCCAAACACACGAAAGGGAAACGATGAAAGAACTGCAAAGCAAAACAACGCAAAAGACCGTCAAGGTACATCAGGGGCCGGATTTCGGCGGCCTGTTAGCAAAGCAACAACAGCAAGCGGCCGTTCGCCAAGCCTTGCGTCAGAATGTGAAAGACAACGCGGAGCGGAAATAATGAACGCCAAGAAGACGGAACAAATCGTCAAGGCTTGCGAGAGGCTACGCGACCAGACAGCGCGGAGGGCTGCTGTCAAGGAACGATTGGAAGCAAACGCGCGTGATGAGCGCAAGCAAATCGCCCTGTGTCCCCGTATGAACATCTTGGACGGCGGGCATCGGTAACAATCGCTCGGGGCGACTGCCCCTAGAGCAGAGTGCGCCGGCCGGTTGGGTCAAACGGTAGGCCGTGCGCAGAAATCACTTAGGCCGACGTGGGGGCCTCTTCACAATCTCACGGCACGCATTGCTGACCGCGCGGCAATGCGAAGTTCCAAATCGCGGGTGTTCCACGAAAGGAACAGAGTTATGCAGAATCTCTATTTGTCGCGTGCGGTGTTGAATTGTTTCGAGGGCGAGGGGGCGGCCGATGCCGGCGCGGGCGGCGTCATTGTTCCCGATGCGAGCGGCCGATTCACGCAAGAGCAATTGAATGAGGTGTTGGCGCGCGACCGTCGCAAGCATCAAGCAAAACTCGAAAAAATGGTTGAGGATGTGCAAACGTGCGCCAATCTGACGGCCGCGGAGCGTGAGAGTCTGGCGCAGCAGTTGGACGAGATGCGCGCACAAACGCAAACCAAGGAGGAGCGTCTTGCGGCGGAGCGGAAGAGTTTGGAGGCGGATTTCGAGAAGCGCCTGAAGGCCGAAACGAAAGCGCGCGAGAAGTGGGAATCGCAATACAAAAGCGAAACCACGGAACGCGCGCTTCTGGATGCGGCGGTCAGCGGAGACGCCTACGACACGGACACGATGATGGCCGTGTTGCGCCCCATGACGCAGTTGCGGGAGGTCGCAGACGATAAGGGCAAGCCCACGGGCAAATTCCGCTCCGTTGTCGAGTTCAAAGACGTTGGCGAAGACGGACAACCGGTCACGGTCGAACACACGCCCCAAAGCGCCGTCAAGCGAATGAAAGAGTTGCCGAAATATGTCAACCTTTTCAAGTCGGGCGTCATTAGCGGCGTCGGGGCGAGTTCGGCAACCGGCGGCCTTACACCGGGAAGCAACGGTAGGATTGATGTAAAGAACCTCACGCAAGAGCAGTACATGAAAATCCGCGAAGAGCGTCCCGAACTTCTCGGATTGCGTCCGCTTAAAAAGGGACAACACCGCTCGTGAGACACACGCAAGGCGCAGCGGACGGCGGAGCTTGTGGCTACCGCCGTCCGCCCGCCTCATTAGGCGTCTTTGGCTTGACAGTTTCGACGCCTACGGAACTTCCGGCGATATTACCACTCTGTTGGAGGCGGCCGATTGAGGGTCTATGTGATTCAATATCGAGATGGAAAGCCGGCGGTACGCGAGCGGAAAGCACGCATTTTCAACGGAAGCGTAACCTTCCCAGGTCCCGTAGCGCTTTGGCCTCGCCAAGTCTTTCGTCGGCGTCAGGATGCCATAGCGCACTTGGCGAAAATCGAGAAATCTTGAAACTTTTTCCCACTCCGAAAGCCTTGGAAACAAGGGGCAAAGTCCGCTTTCAAACAAACAACAATCTGACCGTGATGGATTTCTGCAAAAGGAAATTCTAGGTTTTAATGTCCAACCTCTTCTCAACTCAATTCTGGAGCAATGCATTGGCGTCGGCGTTTTCGTCCGATGCTTGCTGGCGCGGCGGGGCGAAACCTTCTTGGCAATCGCATCCTCGCGGATGTGGGGCGTCTGACCCGCCAGCCTCTCATAGTCCTACAGTCCAAGACGATTCCATATAGGGTACGGGACTGTGAGAGGCTTGCGGGTTAGCGGCACAGTCGCCAGACGATAAACGCCAAGAGCAAGAAGAGAAGCCAGCCAAGACACCCCGTCTTGGCTGGCTTCTTTATTGGCTTCCTATCGTCCGCGGCGGCGACTACGGCCGTGATGGGGTCCAAGCCAAGGGCCACGTTCAACAGGATTTTCCGTTGCCGGTCCATCACATCGCAATCGTCGGATGCTTGTGCAACCCCAACCAGCGGCGGACATACTTGACCGTCTTAAACAGGCGATTGTCGGCCATGCGTTCACGGTAGACGCTGGCCATATCGTCAGCCGGCGGGGAATGTCCAAGGATGTACTCGATACTAGCGCGGTCCCCAGCCTCTTCCCCAATTGTCTGGGCAACGTGCCGCAAGGAGTAGAACCCGCGGCCGGGTTTGTAAAGCGCCATTCTCTGACAGAGTTTTGTGAACTTGGCGGAAATTGGCGAACCCGTCCCCGACTTGCTCTTGACCGTCCAGAGGTTGCCTTGCTGGGTCCGAAAGACTACTTCATCATCGGGGCGAATCACGGCCGCGAGTGCCTTGACAGTCTCGGGCCACAACGGAACCCGTCGTTCAATCCCGGTCTTCAGCGCGGGTAGTCCAGCCATTTTCCTTGAATGTGTTTGGTTTTAAGCTGGGCTAGGTCTTCCGGCCCCAGACCGCAATTGAGGGCAAGCAACATCATGGCGCGGAGCGTCGGTCCCGCACACAAAAGAAGCCGATGGATTTCTTTGGGCGTGAACATGCGGGAGCCTCTTGCGGCGCGTGCCTTTCGTATTTGTGCGCGGCTTGGTTTCTTCAGCGAATCACCCGGCGGCAATTCGCTGATGACCTTCTCTCGCTTACACCAATTGAGAAACGCCCGGACTGCGCATAATGTGGCTGCTAAGTGATACCGGCCCATTGGTGGCGGCAAGATGAGCGCGCCATTGCCCATAGTCTTCGGACGTGAGGCCAGTAATCAGCCGATGGGGACCGACGTTGACCGACAGGCTAGCCAAGGTCTGTTTGATGTTGGCGAAGTGTTGGTAGGACATTTCCCCCGCCTCTTGCAACAGGCGGCGAGATTCGGTATACCTGTCTGCGCATGTCTTCAGACTGTTTGCCGGCGCGTCTATGGAAAGGTGGTATTCCTTAAGCGCGGCTTGCCAGTCGGCCCACGGGCCGAAGTAGGTCATGCGACCTTTGATTTTCTTCGCCCATTGGCCGTTGCCATGCGGGAACAAAGGGAATTCGGAGTACGGTTTGGCGGGTTTTTCGGACATCGGGTGTCGCCTCGGGTGTCGGGTGTCTACCTGTAGTTTAGGTCACAACCGTAAACCCTTACGACAACACGCCTTAGAACGACGCGGCGAGCGTCCGAACCCCCTTCGGAACCGAGGGTTGGGGGTTCAAGTCCCTCCGGGCGTACTGAGTTCCATGCCGGCTGGACCCGCAGAGAGCGAGTTGCCCCGCAGGCGCGAACATCGACAAGCCGTCTCGTCCTTATCTCAAATCGGCGGCACCTGCCGCAAGGCGACAGGCTGATCCTCGCGTCTTCTCTCTCTGCCTGCGCCACAAACACAACGCTCGCCGAGAGCAACGCCAAGCCGCGGAGGAGAGATGTACAGCGGGAAGCAGAAGGGACGACAGACGACATCACGCGCCATGCCGCGTCCTGGTGGCCTGGCAACCCCGTGCGCTCGACAGCAACCCCCGCTGGCCTAGAATCTATCAGTGGGCTGGCCGATCGTGAAACTCTGGGCCGAGGAGGAGATCGCTAACATGACGCGTCGCGGGCATCTGGCGTCGGCCGCGGTGATTGCCGGTCTTTTGGCCGCGGCAGTCGTGGGGACCGTCCGGGCGGACGGGCCGGCCGCCGCCGCGGCCGATCCGTTTCAAGTGCCCAACGGCAACTCGGCTCAACTGGCGGCGTTTATCCAGAATACGGTGAGCAAGCCGTACAATGCGGAGGGGGCCGTGAAGGTGCGCCGGGCGGTCGTCAAGGCGGCCGACAAGATCCTGGCCGGCAAGCCTTCCGACCATGAGACCTTCATCGCCGTGTTCTATAAGACCCAGGTGCTGAGCCCCGAAGCCGCCGACGCCTTCGAGAGCCAGTTGAAGTGCGCGGGCAAGGACGGCGCCGCCCAGACGGCGCACATGACGATCCTGATGAGGCAGCTCGATCAGGCCGCCGGCGACGACGAGGCGCTTCGTCGGAAGATCAAAGAGGTCAACGAGTTTCTCGGGACGCCGCCGTTGCCGCAGGGCTGCCTGAGCCTGGTGAAGGCCGTCGGCGAAGCCCTCGATCGCATCGGCGACGACAAGTTCGCCTGCCGGACGTACGAAAGCATGCTGCACAGCGTGGACACCGTGCCGCAGTTGAAAGCTACGCCGGAGTACCAGAAGGCAGCCGGCGCGCTCCACCGCCTGAAGCTGGTCGGCAACGCCATGCCCCTGGAGGGCAAGACGCTCGACGGCGAAGCTTTCAAATTGTCCAGCCTTCACGGCAAGGTCGTGCTGGTGGTCTTCTGGTCGAGCACCAGCCCGGCCTGCATAGAAGAAATGAAGAACGTCAAGGGGCAATACCAGAAGTACCACGACAAGGGGTTCGAGGTCGTGGGCATCAACGTCGATTCGACGGGGAGTCTGGCGCTTGCCCAGTTCATCAAGAAAGAGGAGATCCCCGGCACAATCTGCCGCGACGTTGATGCGATGCACTCGATGGTCAGCGAGTACGGCGTCACGATCACCCCGGTGCTGATCCTGGTGGGTCGCAACGGGAAAGTCGTGTCGCTGCACGCCGCCGGGGACGAGCTGGCCCCGCTGGTCGAGAAGGCGCTCAGCGCGGTGGTCGAAGAATCGGCGGAGTCCAAGAACAAGAAGAAGGCCGAGGCGGCGGCCGCCAAGAGGAAGGCGGCGGCCCTGGCCAGGGCGCCGAAGTTCCGCGACTGGAGCGACACGGGCGGCAGCTTCCACGCCAAGGCCAAGTTCCGCGGCGCACTGAGCGACAAGGCCGGCCGGAAGATGGTTAAGCTCGAACTGGAAGACGGCTCCGTGATCAGCAAGCCGCTGGAAGACCTCAGCGACGCGGACCAAGAGTACATCCGCCAGCGAACGCACTGACATTGTCTTGGGCACTCGCCGCTTTGTCCGCCCGGGGCGATCAGTTGTGCTCGTCCGCCAGGACGCCCAAGACCAGGCGGCCGTCGGTATGGTACGGGTCGCCGCCGCCGTTGCGGCCCGCACGCTTCTTCTGAAAATCGTCCAGCCACTGCACGGTCAGGATGTGGCCCGCCGCCCGCAAGTCGTCCAGCAGCTTGTCCCGCTCGGCGTCGATGTCGGCGTCGATGTGATGGGTGATTTGGGCCGTGGTGTGGCTGAAGCCGACCTTGCGGTCGAAGGTGGCCGCGCCGAACCAGAGCGGCCGGCCGGCGCTGTCTACCTGCGGCGCTCGCCAGAAGCGGACGTGATGCCGGCGCCGGGCATCATGGCCCAGGGGTTGCTCGAAGGCCAGGTCCTCCTTGCGGCCCCAGAGGAAGAGGTTGCTGACCGGGGCCGTGTTGTAGGAGCGATGCAGCACGGTGCTGGCGGCGATCTCCACCGAGGTTCGCGCCGTGACCGGATCGGCCGCCCTCCATTGGGCCGCCGCCATGGCCGCCAGCAGGTCGTCCTTGCTGCCGATAAACGCCACGTTGAGCGGATCGCCCGGGATGCCCGTGGCGGCACGCGTGACCGTCGGTGCGCCGTCCAAAGCGGGATGCCGCCTGGCGAACCACCGCCAGCCGGCCGGCAGCAGCAGGTAGGCGACCATCAGCCAGAGCACCAAGACGAGGACCGCCAACGGCACGAGCCGGTCGATCACGTATCGCCGCAGAAGCTGACGTTTGGCAATCATGGCTTGAAGGGGGAAGGCGGAAGGGGGAAGGACGTTTCCGCAGGAATTGACATCTGGCAGTCACAGCTTGGGATCGACGAAGAAGGAAGTCGGGGACTGTCCCAATTTTCGTCCGACGAAAATGGGACTGTCCCCTTGCCTTGGGTTCCCCCCTTACTGCCGCTATTATACCCGCGGCAGCCAGGCCGGCCAGGGCCCGCTTCCTCTCGCCCGGCGGTGCGCGGTACAATGCCGCCATGCGGGTGATCTCCCTCCAGTCCGGCAGCAACGGCAATTGCATCTACGTCGAAACGGCCGGCGTGCGGCTGCTGTTCGATGCCGGCCTGAGCGGCCTTCAGGTCAAGCGGCGGCTGGCCCTGCACGGCCGGGACGTCATGGGCGTCGATGCGGTCGTGATCTCGCACGACCACGCCGACCACGCCCGCAACATGGGCGTCCTGCACCGCAAGTTCGGGCTGCCCGTCTATGTAACGGCCCGGACCTACGAGGCGGCCGGCCGCTACCGTGTGGGCGAGATCGCCGGCCTGCGTCACTTTCGCAGCGGCGAAACCCTGCGGTTCGACAAGGTCGCGGTGGAAACCATTCCCACCCCGCACGACGGCGTCGACGGCGTAGCCTTCGTAATCGACGACGGCCGCCGCCGCTTGGGCATTCTTACCGATCTGGGGCACGTGTTCGCCGGCCTCGACGCGGTGCTCCAGTCGCTCGACGCCGTGCTGCTGGAAAGCAACTACGATCCCGAGATGCTCTCCGACGGCCCTTATCCCGAGTGGCTCAAGGACCGCATTCGCGGCCCGGGCGGGCACATCTCGAACGTCGAGGCGGCCGAGCTTCTCCAAGCGACGGCCTCCGGGCGGTTGCAATGGGCCTGCCTGGCCCATCTCTCCCAGGACAACAACACGCCGGCCGTCGCGCTGCGGACGCATCATCGGATCGTCGGCCGGCGGCTGCCGCTGGTGGTGGCCACTCGGCACGAGGCCAGCGACGTGCTGGAGGTGTGACGACGACTTCTGGCCCATTTAGAGCGGCACACGTGCCTCCGCAACAGAAACAAATTCGAGGAGGCCGAACAAGGTTCATTTGCCCCCATCGTCGTCACGGTAATCCTCGGATATGAACAAGACCTCGCGTCCGTCGCGGGTGAAGGCGACCGACAGAATGCTGCCCAATGCGCGTTTGCGACCATCTGCCTGGTTTCTCGGGGCCGCATCCGAGCCTCCTCCACACTCCGCGACGCGGCTTCCCGTGGCCGCATCCCACACTTCGACTCGGCCCAAATTGGTCACCTCGCCGCCGGGGCCGCGGCGATAGAATCGCGAGCCCGTTGCCACGTACTTGCCGTCCGGGCTAAACGACCAACAAGTGAACGTCCGTTCCGCCCCGGCTTGCCCCGCGGGCAGAATCGGCCTGCCGATACGCTTTCCCGTGGCGACTTCGACCAACTGCGCCGCGCTCTCGTGGGTGCGGGGTTCACGATAGAGTTCCAGCGAGATCTTTCCATCGGGGCTGGTGCGCACAGGACTGAGGCTGTTGCCGGCACGGACGAACTTGAATTCCGCTGGCGGTGTTCCGGGGCCGACGCCCCGGACATTCTCTGCCTTCTGCCTCTGGCCGGCCGGCCATTCCTTGCCCTCGACCATTCCCTGCAACACGTCAGGAGGCGTAAATGCAGCCGTATTTCGGTCGGCGAGGAACCTCAGGGGCTTGCTGTTGAGCACCGGCCACCACTGCCCTTGCTCGCTTCGCATCCCAGTCGCGGTGACCAGGACATAGCGCGTGTTGTGGGCGAACCGGCGTCCCGGCTGCAAGTCCACCCAGATCAACAGCGTGGGCTCGTTGATGTCAAACGACTTTCCGGGGCCGTCGGACAGTTTGTCGCCCTTATTGAGTTCATAAGGATAGCTGTGCAGCGCCGCGGTCTTCTCTACCGCCTCCGGTTCCTCGACCTGGAAATGATACGCGTACTGCCTGTCATCAATGACGAGAGTCACCGTATCGCTGCCGGCTTTCTTGGCCTCGAAGTAGAAGGCGATGGTTCGGCTTCCGGCCAGTCCCGTGTCGATGGTCCTGATCCCCAGCGGCGAGGCTGCGATGGCGCCGTTGGAAGTCTGCTGGACGTCAACCACTTCAGCGACCGCGCCCGGCACGATGGGACAGGTGTACTCCAACTCGATCAAGTCACCTGAAGTTGCCTCGTGACAGCCCGTTTTCGAGATTCTCGCAGCCCTTCACCTTAGCCGCCTCCTTGACGGGCCTTAAAACGTGAGGTTTCGTCGATGACAACTCCTTGACCACGGTATGGGACGGTTTGGTGGTGGAGCATTTGGCCGCGGCATCGAGAAACTGGCGGGGCGTGAGGGCCTCATCGGAAATCCGCACCTCGTCGACCAGCCCGTGAAAGTATTGAAAAGGATTGTTGGGCTGCTGGATGCCGCCGATGACCACGGCCGGGTCCTGGTTTGATTGGAGGACGGCAAAAGGACGGCTGGAAGTGACGGTAGAAGCTACACGGGAACCGTTGATATAGAGGTCCATTTCCCCTGTCAGGTCATCGAGCGTGCCTGCCACATGGAGCCACGTGTTCAAGGGGGTGACGCTCGGGGCCTCGACCTGCACGGCGGTCGCCCCATTCGGAGTCGTTCCATCGTCGATTTGGAAGCACAAATGCCCGTTGGGCAACACAGCCAGCCAATAGGGATCCAGCCAAGGACGATTGTCACCACGGAAGACAATGAAATCGTTCATCCCCTGCTTTGGCAGTCCCTGTACATTCACGTACGCCTCCAAGGTGAGGCTGTGGGTAAGTTGAAACAAGGGGTCGTCGGGAATATCGACTGACTGACCCGAACCGTCGAGTGACAGCGAGTAAGAATCGGCGCCGCCCGCACTGGGAACCGTGCGCCCCGGTACGTTGGTGCTGTAGACGGGACCATTCTGGGCGGTCCCGTTCAAATTGTTGCCGGAGCAGTCGAGAATCTGACCGGTTGCCGCCGCCCCAGCCGGTCCGTCCTCGAACCGCCAATGCGCTATCGTCTTCGCCGCCGCCATGTTTGGAAGAGCGACGACCACCAACGCCACCAAGAGCACCATCAGCCGTCTCATCTCACCCGTCCTTTCATGTTGCGGGTCGCCTGTCGCCCTGAAATCGAACAATTTTTGAAGACAAGTCAGATCATTCGACGCACGGCGTCTTGTCCCCAGCATTGGGGGCAGGATCATTGCCACTTTATGTATACACCTATTCGCCATTTTGTCAATAGATGCGCTATGGTAACAAGTCACCGAAGCACGGGGAGAGATCCGCCCGCGTGGGCGAGCCAGCCGATCGCGGCCCCGCCCAGCACCAGCCACGCCGAATTGACGCGGAAACGCACCAGCAAGATTGCACTGGTCACCGCCAACACCGCCGTCGTCACATCGAAGATCGCCGCCATGCCCAGTTGCCAGGTCACGACGGCCATCAACGCCAGCGACGCCACGATGACGCCGTCCAGAAAGGCCCCGGCCAGCGGCGAGCGCCGCAGCCGCGGAACGAGCCAGCCGCTGGCGGCGATGAAGACAAACGAAGGCAAGAAGATTCCCGCCGTCGCCAGCAGTGCCCCCGCCGGACCGCCGCGCAGATAGCCGATGAACGTGGCCGTCGTGAACACCGGGCCGGGCGTGACCTGGCCCACGGCCGTGGCGTCCAAGAGTTCCGCTTGCGTCAACCAGTGAAAACGGCTGACCAGATCGTCTTGCAGAAAGGCCAACAGCACGTAGCCGCTCCCATACAGCACCGAGCCGACCCTGAGGAAGTAGAAGAAGAGCGGCCGCGGTCCGACCGCCGTCTGGGCCGGGCCGCCCAGTCGGCCGGCGAAGTGACTGGCGGCCAAAATGCTGCCGGCCACCAGGAGCATGACCACGACCGGCTTAAGTCGATGTCCCCGCCCGGCGCTGGCGCTCGCCCGAGGCCGGCCGCGACTCCGGCCAGAAGGAGGACCGTGATCGCATCGACGTGGAAGCAGCAGGCCGCCACCGCCGCCGCGGCCAGCACGGCTAGCAACCTGCTCTTGACGGCCTTGCGGCCCAATCCCCAGAGGGCCTGCAACACCACGGCAATGACCACCGGTTTCACCCCGTAAAGCACGCCGGCGAACTGCGGCAGGCTGCCGTAGTGCAGATAGGCCCAGGCGATGGCCATGACGATCGCCATGGCGGGGAGGATGAAGCACACGCCGGCGACGATGAGCCCCCGCCAGCCGGCGCGGAGGTAGCCGAGATAGATGGCCATTTCGGTCGAGTTTGGGCCGGGGATCAAGTTCACCGCGGCCAGCAGATCGAGGAACCGCTCGGGCGTGACCCAGCGGCGGCGGCGGACCAGTTCGTCTTCCATCATGGCGATATGGGCGGCCGGCCCGCCGAAGGCCGTGGTCCCCAGGCGGAGGAAGATGAGTGCCAGTTCGCGCAGGCTCGCCCGCGGGCCGCCCTGGGCCGCTTCAGGCCCGGCGGCCGGTGAGGAATTGGACCTGGAACTCGAATCGCCCATGGAACCTCCGCCGGTCGAGGATGGAGGGAAATCGGACGGGCCGCCGGTCGGCAGATTATTATAGCACGCCAGTCCTCAATCCTTGTCGAGCCCCCCGATGCCGGAATACAATGACCACGGCGAAAGAATGACCGCGTCGAGTTGGACGAACCCGGCAAAAGGAGAAAGCCCATGGGCGTCTGGAGAGCGATTCTTGTCACCTGCTGTGTGCTGTTGGCGGCGGCCTGGGCGAGGGCCGGCGATCTGGCCAGGGAGTTCGCCTCTCCGCCCGAGGCGGCCCGGCCCTGGGTCTACTGGTTTTGGCTCAACGGCAACGTCAACCGCGAAGGCATCACGGCCGACCTGGAGGCGATGAAGCTCGCGGGCATCGGCGGCGTGCTGATCATGGAAGTCGACCAGGGCGCGCCGGCCGGGCCGGCCCGCTTCGGCAGCCCGGCGTGGCGTGAGTTGTTCAAGTTCGTCTGCTCCGAGGCGCAGCGGCTGGGGCTGCAAGTGAACATGAACAACGACGCCGGCTGGTGCGGCAGCGGCGGCCCGTGGATCACGCCCGAATTGTCGATGCAGAAGGTGGTTTGGAGCGAGACGCGCGTGGCGGGCCCGCGGCGATTCCAGGCCGTCTTGCCCCAGCCGCAGGCGATGGCGGACTTCTACCGCGACATCGCCGTGCTGGCCGTGCCCCAGCCCGCCGGCGACGACGGGAACCTCTCCGACCTTTCGCCCAAGGTGACAACCAGCGAGGGCCGGACCGTGGAGGCCAAGAGGATCTTCGACCGCAATACGCCGACGGCCATAACGCTGCCGCGCCCCGACCCCGGCAAGCCGCAATACGTGCAGTTCGATCTAAAACAGCCGCTGCGGGCCAGCTCGTTTTCGCTGACGGTACAGGGCGGCGCGGGCGATATCGTCACCCGCGGCGCCTTGCAGGTTTCCCAGGACGGGCGCACGTTCCGGACGGTCCGCGAGTTCGCCGGCCCGCCGGGGGTCATGACGTTCGACTTTCCTGAAGTCTCGGCGCGGATTTTCCGGATCCTTTTCACGGAGGCGACCTCCTGGCTCGACCGGCTGGGGGTTGGCCAGGTGGAAATTTTCTCGGGCTACCGGCTGGAAGATTTCCAAGGCAAGACGGCGCTGGTTACGCGGCACCTGGTCGCGCCAGCCCAATGGCCGACGGCCCCGCCGGGAGTGGCCATCCCGCGGCGGCAGATCGTCGATCTGACCCCGGCCATGGACCGCGGCGGCCGGATCACGTGGGACGTGCCGGCGGGCAAGTGGCTCCTGCTGCGGTTCGGCCACACGACCACGGGCGTGGAGAACCATCCGGCCCCAGCGGCCGGCCTCGGCCTGGAATGCGACAAACTCAGCAAGGAAGCCGCCGAGGTGCACTTCAACGCCCTGATGGGCAAGCTCATCGCCGACGCCGGGCCCTTGGCGGGCCAAGGGCGGACCCTCGTCTCCACGCACATCGACAGTTGGGAGACCGGCTCGCAGAACTGGACGCCGCGGATGCGCGAGGAGTTCCGCAAGCGGCGCGGCTACGATCTGCTGCCGCTGCTGCCCGTGCTGACCGGCCGCCTGGTCGATAGCCGCGAGGTCTCCGAGCGATTCCTCTGGGACGTGCGGCAGACGGTCTCGGACCTGCTCGTGGAGAACTATGCCGGCCAAGTGCGCCGCCTGGCCAACCGGCACGGGCTCCGTCTGTCGATCGAAGCCTACGGCGACGTCCCTTGCGACGAGAATGGCCTATGCCGGCCAGGCGGACGAACCGATGGCCGAGTTCTGGTCGTGGGAGAAGTTCAGCGCAGGCTACAGTTGCACGGAAATGTCGTCTTCGGCCCACACCTACGGCAAACGCATCCTTGGCGCCGAGGCGTTTACGGCCAACAACCACGAAATGTGGCAGCTCCACCCGGCCGCCGTCAAGGACCTCGGTGATTGGGCGTTCTGCGAGGGGATCAACCGCTTCGTGTTCCACCGCTATGCCCTGCAACCGTGGCCCGACCGCCGGCCCGGCATGTCCATGGGCCCCTGGGGGCTGCACTACGAACGCACGCAGACGTGGTGGGACTGCTTGAAGCCTTGGCACGAGTATCTTGCCCGCTGCCAGTACCTGTTGCGGCAGGGCCTGTTCGTGGCCGACATTTGTTATCTCCAGCCCGAGGGCGCACCGCGACGCTTTTCGCCGCCCGACAGCGTCTCTGGCGTGCGGCAGGTGGTATCGCCCAAGGCGGATGTTGCTATCGCCATGGATCACCGGCCCGGCTACAACTTCGACGGCTGCACGCCGGAAGTGGTGTTGACCCGCATGACCGTCCGCGACGGCCGCATCATGCTTCCCGACGGCATGAGCTACCGCGTGCTGGTGCTGCCGGCCGTGGAAAGCATGACCCCCGCGCTCTTGGGCAAAGTCAAGGAGTTGGTCGAGGCCGGGGCCACGGTCGTCGCCCCGTCGCGGCCGCAGAAGTCGCCGAGCCTGGCCGATTACCCCCACTGCGATGCCGAGGTGCGGACGCTGAGCGAAGCGTTGTGGGCCAGCCCGCGCGTGGTCACCGGCACGTCGGCCCGGCAGTGGCTGGCCGAGCAGGGCGTGCCGCCGGACTTCCAGGCCGGCCGGCCGCTGCGCCATATCCACCGCCGCCTGCCGGACGCCGACGTGTACTTCGTCGCCAACGGCGGCCCGGAGAGCTTCCAGACCGAATGCAGCTTCCGCGTCACCGGCAAACAGCCGGAACTCTGGCATCCGGAGACCGGTCGCATCACGCCGCTGGCCGCCTACGACGAGAAACAGGGCTGCACGCTCGTGCCGCTCCGCTTCGGGCCGGTCGAGTCCGTGTTTGTCGTCTTCCGGCACGCCGCGGCCCGACCGGCCGAGCGCGTGGTCTCCGTCACGCGCGACGGCCAGGAATTGCTGGGCGAGGGCCCGCGCGGGCCGCACTCCGGCGGCGACCTGCCCGCCTTCGACCTGCTGCGCCAGGAAGTCTCGCAACCGGGCGCCTATGTCGTCCGAACCGCCGCCGGGCGCCGCCGCGAAATCTCCGTGCCGGCGCTGCCCGCCCCGTTGCTGGTCGCCGGCCCTTGGGAAGTGCAATTCCCGGCTGGCTGGGGTGCTCCCGAGCGGATTACGCTGAAGCGGCTGATCTCCTGGAGCGAGCACCCGGCGCCGGGCGTGCGCTATTTCTCCGGCACGGCGACCTACCGCACGTCGCTGAGCGTGCCGGCGGAGATGCTCGGCCGCGGCCGCCGCTGGTATCTGGACCTGGGCCGGGTCGAGGTGATGGCCCAGCCGACGCTCAACGGCCGGGCGCTGGGCATGCTCTGGAAGCCGCCGTATCGCCTCGACGTGACCGCCGCCCTGATGCCGGGCGCCAATGCCCTGGAGGTGAAAGTGGTCAATCTCTGGATCAATCGCATGATCGGCGACGAGCAATTGCCGGAGGACAGCGATCGCAATCCGGACGGCACCTTGAAACAATGGCCCGCGTGGCTGGAGCAAGGCAGGCCCAGCCCGACGGGCCGCTTCACCTTCACAACTTGGCGGCTGTACAAGCGGGGTGACCCGCTGGTGGAATCCGGCCTCCTCGGCCCGGTCCTGCTCCGCGCCGCGGAGGCGGTCGAAATAAAGTAAGAGAAGAGAATGGGACGCCGCTGCTCGTCAACGGCGTCCCATCCTCGCGTGTGGAGGCGGCGGGGATCGAACCCGCGTCCCGCGACATTTCCATGTCGGCTTCTACGTGCGTAGTCGGATCATTTCCGCCTTCACCAACCAAACCCCCAACCGACGGGGTGAATGGCCGGCTAGCCGGCAGCTTTTTTAGTCCCGAGCGTGGCCAGCATCGACCCGGAACGATCCGGAATTTGTGACCAGCAGTCGGACCTCTCCGGCGAAGGCCCTCAGCCGGGGTTGCCTGTTATTAGGCAGCCATTGCGAGTTGAGACTCGGCAATTAAAGTTATTGGTCGGCTTTTAACGTGGCCCGCTGACCAACCACGGCACGCCACCGGCACTTCACACTGCCCGGTCGAATCCAGTTCGCCCCCCAGTTTGGGAACAAACCCACTGCTATTATACCATCCGCAATGCGATGGTCCACCCCGTGGTAATCGTTCACGCCCGGGGCGGCGTAAGGGGACAGTCCCATTTTCGTCGGACGAAAATCGGGACAGTCCCTGGTTCTTTTCCAAGTCCTCAGCGATCAGCGGCCCTTCTGTCGCCACCGCTCGACGAACTGCCGATAATCCTCCGGCGTGTCGATGCCGAAAGTCGCTTCGTCGACCACGCCGACCAGGATCCCATAGCCGGCCTGCAACACCCGTAACTGCTCCAGCTTCTCGACCCGCTCCAGCGACGATTGCGGCATGAGGGCCAGTTGCAGGAGGAAATCGCGGCGATAGGCGTACAGACCGACGTGCTGGCAGAAATGCGGCGGCTCGGCCGCCAGCAGATCGTCGTTCCACTCGCGGGCGTGGGGAATGGGGCTGCGGCTGAAATAGAGGGCCCGGCCGGAGGCGTCGAAAACGACCTTCACGCAGGCCGGGTCTTCCAGTTGCCGGCGGCTGCGGATGGGCGTGGCCAGCGTGGCCATCACCGCCGCCGGCCGCTCTTCTAGCAGGCGAATGACCAGGTCGATCGACTGGCCGGAGAGTTCCGGCTCATCGCCTTGGACGTTGACGATGATATCGACGCCCGGCAATCGCCGGGCGACTTCGGCGACGCGATCGGTGCCGCTGGCCGCTTGGGGATCGGTCATTTCCACGTTGCCGCCGAAGGCGCGGACGGCGTCGAAGATTTCCGCCGTGTCGGCGGCGACGCAGATGCCTGTGGGCCGCGTGGCCCGCGAGGCCGCTTCGTAGGTGTGCTCCAACAGCGTCTTGCCCGTCTCGCGCAGCAGCAGTTTTCGCGGCAGCCTGGTGGAGGCCAGCCGGGCGGGGATGACGATGTGACTGGTGCAAGGATTCATGGTTGGGAAGAACTGTGAACGCATTCCACATGCATCTCAGCCGCGCTCTGGAATAACCGTTGAAGCTCGCGCGGCCGGCACAGCCGCGGCATCGGGGATTGCTGCCGCCTCCCGTCCGACGGTGTTGGGACCGGCTTCCCAATCGCGCACGATCTCCGCGAGTGCATCCACAACGGTGCTTTCGGCGAACAGAGCGAAGTCGAGGATGGGACTATGCTCTTGCTCTGCCGGAGACGACGTCGAGTCATCTTCAACACTATGAAACAGAGACTGCTGCTTGACCTTGCTGCCTTTAAGCTGGCGCGGCGGCTCGCGGCCTTGGCTCACAAAGTCCCCCATGGGCTTAGTGCCGACCGCGAATCGGCGCAAGGTCGTCCGGATCGCCTCAGGGCTATTGTCGACGCCGACCCAGCGTCGCCCAAGGTGCGATGCCACCGCCAACGTCGTGCCCGACCCGCAATAGCAATCAAGAACGAGGTCTCCGGGGTTCGAGGATGCGTTGACGATTCGGCTCAAGAGTTCCGGATTCTTCTCCGTGGGATATCCAGTAATTTGGATATTCTGGTTGTGGGCATCGCGGAAATCCAACCAGATATCTTGTACACCGACACCCGGGCTCTCGTCCAGATAGACCTTGCGTCTCGGATTGCCGTTAGCCGACCAGAAGATTTCGCCGCGCGCGTCCATTTCGTCGAGCGTTTTCGGCGGAAACTGCCAATGTTTTCCGGGAGGAGGAAGAACTCCGCGCCACGGGGTCCCTGTTGCTCCATTCCGCACGCCCGGGGCGTGCACAGGCACTTTCATAAAGCGCCGGCCGGTTTCCGGTTCCACGTACTGGTATTCCTTGTCGCGCCCCGCCGTCCAAGCCTCTACGGGACGGTTCCACACGTAGCTCTCGGATTTCGTGTAGAAGAGAACATAATCCGAGACGTTTCCATAGGTTTTCCGCGTATAGTTCTTCGGATTGCACTTTTTTCTGGTGATGCAATTCCGGTAGTTCTCTGGTCCAAAGATTTCGTCCAAGACGATCTTCATGTGGAAGATCATTTTTTCGTCAAGGTGAAGGTAAATGGAACCATCCCTCGCCATTAACTCGTGCAGGATGATCAGCCGTTCACGAAGCGACTCGACGAACTCGGCGCCGGAAAGGGTGTCTTCGTAGGCGTGATCCAGCTTGCGCGAGTGAAACATTGTCTGGGTCGCGAAGGGCGGGTCAATGTAGACGAGCCGCACCTTACCCAAAACTTCCTTGTCGCGAAGCAGCGAGGCCAGAATTCCCGCATTCTCGCCAAAGTAGAGCCGATTTCCGCGACGCTGTTCGGCATGGGGCCATACGCGCACAACCTCCGAGGGGGTTTGAGCCAGAATCGCCCCGTCGGATGCTTTCCCCACGTATTCCAGGCGCATCGGTGCGGCGTGCTTAGCGGTTATGCCGCGGGAGCGCCGTCCCGGCTCTCCCCTACGACGCTTTTTAGGCACTCCGGTTGCCATATCCCTTACCGCTTCCTTCTCTTCGACCTGAGCCAGTCGGGGTGGATTCTCTCGCGGACCATTCGTAATGTTACCACTTTGACGCGCCCCGGCCAAGACTCCTCGATATGAGCGTAGTCGTTCCACATCGAGCCCAGAAGAAGCCCAGGACCGTCGTTCAAAAAGATCACCTTGGTCGAAAGTCCCTTGGAATCGGCGTATTGTATGACCTCCTGGGCACACTCACGGTATTGCCCGGGCCGATCGTCTTCTTCAGCGCCACCCCGGTCCGAATCATACCGGGCGAGCCCGACTGCAAGAATGTTTTCGCCTTCGTAAATCACAAAGTCAACGGGCCGATCGGGCTTTGGGTAGTCCCGGAAGACCTCCCTCATCAGGACATCCCTTCCAGCACGTTCGGGCCCGACGATCTTCAGTCCGGGCAACTGGTCGCGTAAGAGCGAGAACAAACGCTCCGTCAAGTCGTATCCCCTCTTCCCGCGGTCTTTGTATTCCCAAAGGACGGCGCAAAGGGCTTCGTCTGGAATTGGGCGTCCCTCAAAGGCCCGCTGAACCTCGGCGATCGGTCGGAAGCGGCTTCCAAAGTGCTCGCAAATCTCGGCACTGGCGCACTTTCGCTTCAACATCTCGACGGGCGTGTCGGGGCTAACGTACTTCTTAAACACTCGCGACAACTGCACCCGCATCCACTGCTCTTTGGTACCCGATATCGCCATGAACAGATCGATTGACGAGTGCGACGAACGAACCAATTGCCCGAAAAGGACGAGAACCGGCTTGTAGAGGTCACACGCCAACGGCAGAACGTCCGGGTAATATTCACCGGTTGCCAGGGTTATCCAAAGATGGCCCTCCTCTTTATAGTCGACGAACGACCTTTCCTTCGCCATAGTGTCGGTTGCCCCCGTTATCGCCTGTTGATTTTGAGGTATTTCTCTTGTCGGCCCACAAGTCTCAAGGCCGCCGGCTTCGTCGCTCGCCCGGGGTCTTGATGCCTCCCTCGTCGAAGCTAGCGGTGATTCGCTGTCCTGGCCACGATCACATTGGCTGCCCGCGGTAGGACTGTCATTATACTGGTTGCGGTGGCGGGCACCAAGACGGTGGCAATACCCGTCGGTTTGCATTGGAAAAATGCCCAACGGAGCATAGAATAATGGCAGAACGATGGAGGGGCCTTGCGGACTGACAGACAAATAATTGTCGGATTCGCGGAAGATCATCGAGGAGCGGCGGGATGAAATCACAAGAGCTTGGGCAGAACACTTCCGAAGTTGAAGTGACCAACGTGTCGCGCTGGGGGCTTTGGGTCCTGGTCGCAGACCGGGAGTATTTCCTCGCCTACCAGGAGTTTCCCTGGTTTCGAGACGCCCGCTTGAGCGAAATCCTGGACGTGCAGTTGCTCCACGGCTTCCACCTGCATTGGCCGAAGCTGGACGTCGATCTCGATATCGCCTCGCTGGAGAATCCGCAAGAGTTCCCGTTGGTTTCTTCGGCCAGCCCTACTGCCCCACGGCCTTGATGATCCGCCCGTCGAAGCTGGCGGCGATCCGCCGGCCCGGCGGCACCACGAGGAACCGCTCCTCGTCCCAGGGCCCGTCGACCAGGGCTTGGAGCAGACTCATATCGCCGGCGACCTTCTCGAACTGCCAGCCCTGCTCGGCCGCTTGCCGGCGGCTGCGGCCCTCGAACGAGTCGTCGGGCTCGATGCCCATTTCGATGAACGTCAGCTTGCTATAGTGGCGGGTCATGTTGGCCAATTCCTCGCAAAGAAAGCGGGCGTTGTCCTCCCCGTACTTGGCCGCTAGCTCCTCGTAGGACTGCCGTATGCTGCTTTTCGGCCCGATCAACTCGTCGTGGTACTGTTCCAGCCCCTCGCCGCGCTCGATCCAGCCGGTGGTCTTGAAGTACACGCCCGGATTGCTGCGGAAGTAGTCGAGGTATCGCTCCTTGCTGCCGAGAAAGAAGGTGATGCAATCGTGGCCGCGGGGGACGACCAGGGGGATGGTGCGGGCGGCCAGGCCCACGACGCCGTTGCTGCACAGCGCGTCAGCCGAGCACGACCGCGTCGTATTTCGACTCGTCCACGGCGGCCAGCGCTGCGGCCAGCCGCGACCCCATGCCGGTCTGCCCAAGGTCGTGCAATCCCTTGGGAAGGAATTCGAGGTCGATGCGGTTGGGCGAGCGGGCCACGGCCGCGCACAACTCGCGGAAGAGGATTTCGCAGGCAAGGAGTTTCAATCGCATATTGTTAAGCTTATCGTAAGATGGGGATCGTCCGCCACGGCAGGTTAACTATGCGGGCCTTCTCCGCCGCGCCCTCACCCCGACCCTCTCCCGGAGGGCGAGGGGACCTAAATCTCCTCTTCGCCGGCGGCCACGAAGCGATAGCCGGCGTCGCGGATGGTGAGAAAATGACGGGGCTGGGCCGGATCGGGCTCGAAAATCTTCCGCAGCCGGCGGATGAACTGGTCGGGGGCCCGGGTGTTCAAGTTGCCCGGCATCCCCCAGACGTTCTCCAGCAATTCCCGCCGCGGAATCACGCGGCCCTCGTTCTCGACGAAGTAGCGCAGCAGGCTCAGCTCCAACTGCGTCATCCGCACCGGCTCGTCCTTGACGGTCACCTTGAAGGTCTGGAAATTGATCTTCGCCTCGGCGAACTCGTAGGAGACGACGCCCGCGGGACTCTCCGCCCGTCGCTCGCTGCGGTGGCGCTGGAAGCTCAAGAGGTTTCGCACGCGGCTGAGGAACTCGTCCAGATCGAAGGGCTTGGTCATGTACTGGTTGGCGCCCAGGTCGAAGCCGCGGGCGCGGTCCTCGGCCAGGGTGCGGGCGCTGAGGATGAGCACGGGGAGGTCCCGATCGGCCGCCCGCACCGCCTCGCAGACGGCATAGCCGCTCATCCCCGGCAGCATGAGGTCGAGCACGATCAGGTCGACGCCCCCGGGCGACTCCTCCAGGATTTTCAGGGCCGCGGGCCCGTCGCCCACGGTGGTCACGCGGTAGCCCTCGGCGACCAGGTTGTACTTGATGCCGGTGGCGAGGTGTTCTTCGTCTTCGACGACCAGGATGTGTTCGGCGGCTGCCATACGTCATTCCCGACCAGCAGGTTGTTTCTCCGATCTTCACGCTTCCGCGTTTTCGCCTTCGGCGGCGAGTTCGCCTTCGCTCCCGGCGGACTGGACGATGACCACGCCGGGCAGTTGCACCTCGAACACCGTCCCCGGCCCTTGCAGCGGATCGCGCACGCGGATGCGGCCGCGCAGCCGCCGCACGAGGTTGCGGGCCAGGTACAATCCCAGGCCGGTGCCGGGCTTCTCGCGTTCCAACTCCAGGCCCAAGCGCTCGAAGCGGCCGAAGATCCGGCGGCGAAGATTATGCGGGATGCCCCGGCCGTTGTCGGCGATGCGCACCAGCGCACGGCCTTCGGCGCTGAGCCGCAGCCTGACCTCGACGTGCGGCTGCTCGCCCGCATATTTTACCGCATTGTCGATCAGGTTGCGAAAGATGATGTCCAGATCGACGCGCCGCGCCGGCACGGCGCAAGGCTGCAGATCGAAGTGGACCGTTTCCAGCGGCACGCGATAGCGAAGGCACACGGTCCGAGCGCAGTCTTGCAGCAGCGGACAGAGCGACACGTCCTCCACGTCGCCGTCCGTGGTGCGGCCCGAGTCCAGCAGGCCGGCGTCGAGCAACTGGTTGATCAGCCGGTCGAGCCGGTCCAGGTCTTCCAGCATGAAGCGGTAGAAATTGGCCTGTTCCTCCTGGCTCACCTGGCGGCGGTGCAGTGTTTGCAGATAGAGCTTCATCGAGGCGATGGGGGATTTCAATTCGTGGGTGACGCTGTCGATGAAGTTCGATTGCCGCCGGGTGAGATTGATCGCCTTCACGGAAAGGATCAAGTAAATGATCACGCCGGCCAGCAGCAAGCCGATGAACGTGCTGCCCAGCGACAGCAGCACCCAGTACAACGTCGCGAACCGGCCGCTCGTCAACGCCCAATACACGTTCAGCAGCACCCAGCCGACGGCCACCACCACCAGCAGCACGATCATCACGATGGCCAACGTGATGGGCAAACGCAAGGAGCGGCGCGTCAACATGGTCGTCGGGGGTTGTTCGTGGGGCGTCGGGGTGCCACGGCTCAGGCCAGCCGCGGCCGAGGACTGAACACTATCGCCGCCAGACACTGCGTGGCGGGCGCCCTTGGAGCATAGCAGACCCGCAAGGAGGCGGTCAAGTTGCCACCCGGAAAGCCCCGCGGCAACGGCCCACTGCCCATCAGGGTATCCATGCCCCCATCAGGCAAGGCTTTTGCCGACCCGTTCAACCCCCCAGGCGGCCGCCCTCGGTGGCATCGTTTTCCCTTGCTAGAGCGGGTTTTTGCCTCCGCATAGTCCTGGCCGGCCAGCGACACACAACTCTTACATATCTATTACACAATGGATACGGAGTTCGGGTTCTTGCTTGGGCGACACAATCTATAATGCCATAAGTCTGGGCCATGGCGACTGGCACAATTTCCGCCATCCCGCCTCAGATGCCATGGTAAACTGATAGCCCCAAACACCAATCCTTACCGGCCGGGAGATCGCTGATTGTGAAGAACCTAGAACTGTACACCAAGATCCATGCCGTCACGCCAGCCGCCCAGCCCACGGCCGTCCACCCGCTGGGCTCGCGGGCCAAAGTGCTTTTGACCAGCGTCTTCGGTCCCTACGGCCAGGACGACGAGTACGGCAGCCGGCAAATGAACCCGATGGAGTTGTACCACAACCAGGTCACTCGGACGCAGGGGGCATTTTCGCTGCGGATGTTCCATCGCAGTTGGGGGATCATGCTCATCCAGGCCAACATCGAGGCGGCTTGCACGGTGTTGGACTTTCCCCGGCTCGAGCGCTTCATCGAGGAGCTTCGCACCAACCAGTACAACGTCATCGGCATCACGGCCATCCTGCCCAATCTGGTCAAGGTCGAGAAGATGTGCGCCTTGATCCGCCAGCACCAGCCCAACGCCACGATCGTCGTCGGCGGTCACGTCGCCAACATGCCGGAGTTGGGCGAGCGCGTCGACGCCGATTTCATCGTCAAGGGGGACGGCGTGGCGTGGTTCCGTCGCTACCTGGGGGAAGAGTCGGACCGCCCCATTCGCCACCCGGAGGTGGTTTCGGGCCTCGGCACGCGCAACATGGGAGTGACGCCCCGCGATCGCCCCGGCGACGTGGCGGCCACGCTCATTCCCTCGGTGGGTTGCCCCTTGGGCTGCAACTTCTGCTCCACCTCCGCCATGTTCGGCGGCAAAGGCAAGTCGGTCAACTTCTATCAGACCGGCGACGAGCTGTTCGAACGTCATGTGCCAACTGGAGGCGCGACATGCACGTCTCCTCCTTCTTCGTCATGGACGAGAATTTCCTCCTGCAGCGGAAGCGGGCCCTGCGGCTGCTGGAACTCATGCGCCAGCACGACAAGGCCTGGTCGCTCTACGTCTTCAGCTCCGCCAACGTCGTCCGCTCCTATACGATCGAGCAACTCGTCGGCCTGGGCATCTCCTGGGTGTGGATGGGCATCGAGGGCTGCAACAGCCAGTACAGCAAACTCCAGGGCATCGACACCTTCGCCCTGGTCCGCCAGCTCCAGTCCCACGGCATTCGCGTGCTGGGCTCGACGATCATCGGCCTGGAAAACCACACCCCGGAAAACATCGACGAGGCCATCGACTACGCCGCCCGCCACGACACCGACTTCCACCAGTTCATGCTCTACACCCCCATCCCCGGCACCCCGCTGCACGCCGAGCTTTCGGCCAACGGGCAGATGAAGGACCCGGCCGAGTACCACCCCGGCGACATTCACGGGCAGCTCATCCTCAACTACCGGCATCCGCACATCCCCGCGGGAATGGAAGGCGAGTTCATGCTCCGCGCGTTCACGCGCGACTTCCAGCGCAACGGCCCCAGCACGGTGCGGATCGTGCGCACCACGCTGGCCGGTTGGAAACGCTACAAGGACCACCCCGACCCGCGCATCCGGCGGCGCTATGCCTTCGAAGCCCGCGAACTGGCCACCACCTTCTCGGCCGCCGTGGCCGGCGCCGTGCTCTACTATCGCAAGAATGCGGAAATGCGGAAGAAACTGTCGGCCATTCTTGCCGATCTGCATCGCCAGTTCGGCTGGCGCTCGCGGCTCTTCTCCGCGCTCGGCGGCTGGTATGTGCTGCGGAAGATTCTCCGCGAAGAGAAACGGCTGGCCGCCGGCTGGACCTACGAGCCGCCCACGTTCTACGAGAAAAACGCCGCCTGCGATGAACTCGGCGCCGCCACGGCCTGCCGCGCCGTGACCCCGCGGCCCCGCTCACCTGTGGCGACCCCCAAGCCGGCCCCCCGGCCCGCCGCTACGCTCAGCCTTAGCTAGTGCTCCGTCAACCGTGGTTTGATGCATGGGTGCCATTGCTGGCTTGTCCAGCAGTGCGGAAAACACTGCTGGACAAGCCAGCAGTGGCACCGCTCACTCGACGACTGACAGAGCACCAGAAGCAACGGCTACGGCGTGGCTGCCGGCTGAGAGTTGTCCGCAGGGGGCCCGTTCAGGTCATATTGCGGGATCGGCGGGGGCGCCTGATCCTGGGCAGCCGGAGGAGCCAACAGCGGACTGACCTGCGACTGCAACTGGCTGATGTTATTGCTGAGTTGCATGTTCCGCTGCTGCTGGTCCAATATCGGCTTGACGTTCGTCGTGTAGGGGTCGATCGTGCCTCCCGCCGTGTTGTTTTGGAAGATCGACAAGTAGGGGCTGACCGGCGAGGGGGGCGTATAGCCGGCGAATGCCTTGGAGGTGTTGAAACCTCCGGTATTGGGACCGGTGTTGGAACCGATGGTGCCGATCTGCGCCGGCCCGCGCGGCTGTGACTCGTTCCGCGTAAACGATGGACTCATCTGGGATTGCAGCCGCGAGACGTTGGAATACCCGCCGGGGGAATACCCGGGCACCCTCGAACCCGGCCGCGTCCGCCCGAAGTTGGTACCGTACGAAGTCGGCGGCATGGGCATCTGCATTCCGGCCGTCCTTGGGTCCGTCGGCGCCATGGGCATCATCGGCATGCCGCCGATGCTCGCGTCGGTTGGCGCCACGGGCATTCTCCGCGGTATGGACGACAGCCCATAGCTGGCCGGTCGCCCGTATTGCGACTGCGACGGGCCTTGCGGCCTGGACGGCCTCTGGGCAGGGCCAGGGCCCGAAGCCGGCGATTGAGTTGACGTCGGAAGCCCACTGGCCAGCGCGCTCATTTTCGCTTTGCTTCCAATGTCCGTCCGGTCGCTCGCGTTATACGCGCCCGAATTCCCCAGCGGCGCGAGATTCGACGGATCGTTGGTCGCAGGAAGCACCCAGTCGCCTGCCAGCAAAAGCCACATTCCAAGGGCGAGATTCATTCGTATTCTCCTTCACCTCTCGGTGAAATGGCGGAGCCCTCTCCGGCGTGAAACCGCAGAGAAACAACCGCAGACCCCTCTCACTACGATTGTATGGCCCTTTTTCGGCAAAAGCAACACCTATATGGCACCGACGGCATAACCTTTTCGAGGGGAAGTCAGGCTACGCTAAAACGTGGGATTGGTTTGGGGATGGTTGTAGTCGCGGCCCATCGTCTGCACGCTGCGGATCGTCGAACTGCCTAAACTCACCACGCCCAACACGCGCTCGAACGGACTGACGATCTTCGAGATCACGTTGTTCAAAGTCACCATGTCGTCCTGGGCAATGAAGACCCGATCGCCCGGCAACACCTGAAAGTTCGTGGCTGCTGAACCCCCTTGGGTGACCGCCACCCAGTCCACCGGCAGAATCTGCTCGCAGGGGAAATTTCCCGGCGCCGGCCGGGCAATCCAAATGTGCGTGCTGGAAAGCTGCGACAGCCCGTTCACCTGGCTGATGGCATCCAGCACCGTCTCGTTGCCGGTGATTTGGAAGCGTCGCACGTTGTCCCCCATCTCCGCCCCCTGGGTAATCACGTAGTAGACCTTCGAGTTGTAGGCCACCACGTCCACCGACAACTTCGGCGAATCGACAAATTGCCTGAGGTGCTTCTCGATGGCCAGCCGGGCCTCGGTCACCGTCAGCCCGGCGACGTGCACCACCCCGTACTGCCGCAGGTTGATCGTGCCGTCGGGACCGACCAGGTATTGGCCGGTCAACTGCTGCGCCCCGTACACCCGGGCCAGTTGCACGGAGACCTCCGGCTCGCGGATGATCTGGCCGAGCTTGGCCTCGATGGCCTTCTTCGCATCGTCCAGGGTCATGCCCACCACGCGGATGCTGCCGTAGGCCGGCCCCAGGTTCACCACCCCCTCGGCCTCGACCATGTAATAGTTGTCGATGGGCTGGTCGGGCATGGCATTGGTGACGTGGATTTGCAGGACGTCGTAGACCTCGGCCCGGTAGGGGGGCAAGGGCACGAGTCGGGGCATGTCGATGCTGAGGATGTCGGGCGGTTCGATGCGATAGGTGGGCAGGGAGACCTTGGAGAGTTCCCTGGGGGGCGTCATGGCCGGCGGCAAGGCCTGATCGAGCAGGTCGTTGCTGACGTTGACTGCCTTGCAGCCGGCCAGGATGGCCAGCAAGCAGGCCAGGCCAGCCCACAGCCGCAGCGCCGGCAGCAATTGACGCCCGATGGTCATGACGGGGTTGATCCCGGAGTTAGCTTAGTCAAGTTGCGTAATGGAAACTGGTTCTAGTAACTTAGATAAGGCAAGTACCTGTTGCGCATGGCCGTCAAAGTCATCCCCAATGACGCTGTCGAAATAATCGGCAAAGTTTGCCAAGCACTTTGCCCATTCCCGGGAAATCTTCGAGTTGGGGGGCTGCTTGGGAGGTTGGAGGCCTGGGCGGGGCTTCCGCCTTGTCCGCTGGCTAACGCCACCGGCTCGCCACCGTTCTTCCATTCCCCCCTTTCTCCCCTACCGCCGTTTTGGGCGATAGAGGTCGGTGGCGGTGCCGAAAAAGACCTCTGCTGCGCCGCCGAGGGTTTCACTCAGCGTGGGATGGGGATGGATCGTCTCGACCAGATCGCGGGCGGAGGCGCCCATTTCGATGGCCAGCACGGCCTCGGAGATCAGATCGCCCGCCCCGGCGCCGACGATGCCGCAGCCCAGCAGCCGGCCGCTTTCCGGCTCGACCAGCCACTTGGTCAGACCTTCGGTGCGTCCGATCGATTCGGCGCGGCCGCTGGCGGCCCAGGGGAACTGAGCGACCTCGACGCGGCGGTCCTGCTGCCGGGCCTCGCTCTCGGTCAGTCCCGCCCAGGCGATCTCCGGATCGGTGAAGACGACCGCCGGGATGGCCCTTGGCTGGAAGGCGGCGGCGTGGCCGGCCAGCGTCTCGGCGGCCACTTTGCCCTCGTGGCCGGCCTTGTGGGCCAACATCGGCTGGCCGGTCACGTCGCCGATGGCCGAGATGTGCGGATCGGCCGTGCGCCGCTGCGGATCGACGACGACGAACCCCTGGGGGTCCACTTCCACCTTGGTGTTTTCCAAGCCGAGGCCGTCGCTGTTGGGGCGGCGGCCGACCGACAACAGCACGCGGCTGAACTGCTGGACCTGCTTCTTGCCGCCCGCCTCGAAGGTGGCCTCGATGCCGTCCTTCTTCTCGACCAGGGCCAACAGCCGGGCGCTGAGATGGATGGCGGCGAACTGCTGCTCCAGTCGTTTCTGCAGCGGCCGGACCAGGTCGCGATCGACGCCGGGCAACAGCCCGTCGGTCAACTCCACCACGGACACGCGGCTGCCCAAAGCGGCGTAGACGGCCCCCAATTCCAGGCCGATATAGCCGCCGCCGACGACCAGCAGGGACTCGGGCACGTCGGGCAGTTCCAGGGCACCGGTAGAATCCATCACGCGCGGCGACGGCAGGTCGAAGGCCGCAATCCGCACCGGCCGCGAGCCGCTGGCCAGGATGCAGTGCTCGAAGCGGAGCCGCTCGTCGGCCGGCGGCCGATCGTCGACGGCCGCCAGGCGGAGCGTTTGCGAGTCTTCAAAGGACGCCTTGGCGCGGACCACTTGCACCTTGCGTTTGCCGGCGATTTGCTTGAGCCCGGCGGAGAGCGTGGCGATGACCTTTTCCTTCTGCTTCCGCAAGGCGTCGATGCTGACGGCGGGCTGCGCGTAGGCGATGCCCCAGGCGTCGGAGGTGTTCGGCCTCGCCCATGACCTTGGCCACGTGCAGCAGGGCCTTCGACGGGATGCAGCCGCGCAGCAGGCAGACGCCGCCCAGGCGGGGCTCCTGATCGACCAGCGTGACTTGCATTCCCAGATCGGCTGCCCGGAATGCGGCGGCATAACCGCCCGGTCCGCCACCGACGACGACAAGTTGAGTGTCCATGACAGGGATTAGGGATTAGGGATTGGGGATTAGGAGGAAAACAAAGGATGAAGGAGAAGGATGAAGGATTGCCGCCGGGTGCCAGCCGTTTTCTAATCCCTAATCCCTTCTTCTCACAACAGTAATTTTGCCGGTGATTGGAGGTAGCCGATCAGTTCGTTGAGGAAGCGGCCGGCCGTCGCGCCGTCGACCAGGCGATGGTCGTAGGAAAGACTCAAGGGCAGCATCAGCCGGATGTCGACGCGGTCGGAGTCCTGGCCGGCGGCCACGGGCATCCGCCGCGCCCGGCCCAACAGCAAGATCGCCGCTTCCGGATGATTGATGATGGGCGTGGAGTACGTGCCGCCGACGGCGCCGAGATTGCTGATGGTGAACGTGCCGCCGCGCAACTCGTCGGGGGCGAACTGCGCCGCCCGGGCCCGCCCGACCGCCGTCGCCAACGCCTGGGCCAATTGGGCAATGGTCAGCCGATCGGCGTCGCGCACCACCGGCACGACCAGGCCGCGCGGCGTATCGACGGCCACCCCCAGGTTCACGTACTGCTTGTAAACGATTTCCTCTTTCTCGTGGTCGAGGCTGGCGTTGAGCGTCGGGTGCCGGCGGAGCGACAAGGCGACGGCCTTCATCACCAAGGGCATGAGCGTCAGCCGGATGCCCTGACCCAGGGAGCCGTCCGGCACGCCGGCGCGGAGCTTTTCCAAGTCGGTGATGTCGGCGTCGTCGAAGTTGGTCACGTGCGGGATGGTGCTGGCCGAGCGGGCCATCTGCTCGGCGATGGTGCGGCGGATGCGCGGCATGCGCTCGCGGCGGACCGGCCCCCAGGCGTCTTGCCCCGGTTCGCCTGGCAGAGGCGAAACCGCAAGCGATGGCGCGGCGGCCGACGACGGCGCAACGGCGGGAGGCGCACTGGCGGAGGCCGCCGCTTGCACATCCTCGACGGTGATGCGTCCGCGCGGCCCGCTGCCGTGCAGCGACGCCAAATCGACGCCCAGTTCGCGGGCCAGCCGCCGCACGGCCGGGCCGGCCGGCACGATCCCCTCTCCCTCCGGGAGAGGGCTAGGGTGAGGGGGCGTTGTGGCTGGCGGAATCTTGGCAGTCGCGGCCGCTTCCACTCCCGCTTCGAGCGTGAGCAGGACCTGCCCCACCTTGATCGTATCGCCCTTCTTGACGAGGAGCTTGACGATCTTGCCGGCGTGGGGGCAGGGGATTTCGACGACGGCTTTTTCCGTTTCCAGCTCCAGGACGCCCTGGTTGGGCGTGACTTGGTCGCCTTCATGGACCAGGATATTGACGACATCGCCGCTGGCGACGTTCTCGCCAAGCTCGGGAAGTTTGAATTCTGTAATCATGTTCAATTTCTAGGGCGTTTCCCGTCCCCCGCGCACGGCTGTCTTGATCTGTTCGATATCCAGCGGTACGCCTTCGCCGCGCTGGAGTTGCTCGATGCCGCTGTTGACATCGCGGATCAGTTGCTCGCGGCGCCTCAGGAGCTCGACCGCTCTGTCGAGGGCCTCGCCGCGATCGTGGTACATGCCGGTGGAAACAGCGTGGTCGAGGAACCGCTCGTTTTCCGGAGAGAGGCTGCTGCTCATGACGTTTCTCCCAAATCATCCAGGTCCAGATTACCCGCAGTATACCCGCGTTTGGAGAATGCCTCAACTGGCTACAGGGTTGGGTTTGTCCGCGTCAAGCCCCAGCGTCTTGATCGCCGCGGGCAGTTTGTTCTTCGGGAACTGATCCTTGCGGGCCAGTTGATCCAGGGCGGCCAAGACGATGTTCTCGGCGTCGATCTCGAAGAAACGCCGCAACTCCTTGCGGGCCTCGCTACGGCCGAAACCATCGGCGCCCAGCACCACGTAGTCCGGCCCCGTCCAGGGCGCGATCGACAACGCCACCGCGCTGACGTAATCCAGGGCCGCCACGATCGGGCCCGAGCCGGCCTCCAGCGTCTGCCGCACATAGGGCTGCCGCGGCTCTTCGCCGGGGATGCAGCCGGTTCCAACGCTCACACTCGCGGGCGTCCTCGTAGAGGGCCTTGTAGCTGGTCACGCTGAAGACGCTGCTGGAGACGCCGAACTGGGCCTCGAGGATTTCCTGGGCGCGGAGGGCCTCGCGGAGGATGGCGCCGCTACCCAGCAGCCGCACGCAGGGCTTCTGCGGCCCCAAGTCCCGCTGCGAAAGCCGATAGATGCCCCGGCAGATGCCCTCCGTCGAGCCCAGGGGCAGGATCGGCATCGGGTAGTTTTCGTTCATGAGGGTGAGATAGTAGAAGATGTCCTCTTCTTCATAGAACATGCGGCGAATGCCGTCCAGGACGATGACCGCCATTTCGTAGGCATAGGCCGGATCGTAGGCCTGGAGGCTGGGATAGGCCATGGCGTAGAGGTGGCTGTTGCCGTCCTGGTGCTGGAGGCCCTCGCCGGCCAGGGTGGTGCGGCCGGCCGTGCCGCCCAGCAGGAAGCCGCGGCAGCGCATGTCGCCGGCCGCCCAGATCAGGTCGCCGACCCGCTGGAAGCCGAACATCGAGTAGTAGATGAAGAAGGGGATCATGCTGATGCCGTGGCTGGAATGCGAGGTGCCGGCGGCGATGTAAGACGCCATCGAGCCGGCCTCGGTAATGCCTTCTTCCAGGATCTGCCCGTCGGTCGCCTCGCGATAGTAGAGGATGGTGTCCGAGTCGACCGGCTCGTAAAGTTGGCCGGCGTGCGAATAGATGCCGAACTGGCGGAAGAGGGCTTCCATGCCGAAGGTCCGCGCCTCGTCCGGGACGATGGGGACCACGTAGCGGCCGATGTTCTTGTCGCGCATCAAGCGGACCAGCAGCCGCACGAAGGCCATGGTGCTGGAGACTTCGCGGCCTTCGCTGCCGGCGAAGAACTCGGCGAAATCCTCCCACTTCGGCGGCTTGAGTTTCATGGTCGGAGCGCGGCGGCCGGGCACGAAACCGCCCAGCGCCCGCCGATGCTCCTCCAAATAGCGCATTTCCGGCGTCTCGGCCGCCGGCTTGTAGAAGATCGCCTGCGCCGCCTGCTTGTCGGAAAGGGGAATCTGGAAGCGGCTGCGGAACTGGACCAGCTCGGCTTCGTTGAGTTTCTTCTGTGAATGGGTGATGTTGCGGCCTTCGCCGGCCTCGCCCAGCCCGTAGCCCTTGATGGTCTTGGCCAGAATGACCGTGGGCGAGCCGCGATGCTCGACCGCCGCCTTGTAGGCCGCGTAGACCTTCAACGGATCGTGGCCGCCGCGCTGGAATTTGCTGAGCTGGTCGTCGCTCAGATCGGCGACCATCGCCTTCAGGCGCGGATCGACGCCGAAGAAATGCTCGCGGATATACGAGCCGGGCATGACGGTGTACTTCTGATATTCGCCGTCGACGACTTGGCCCATGCGGCGGACCAGCAGGCCCTCGGTGTCGCGCTCCAGCAGCGGGTCCCAGTTCGAGCCCCAGAGGACCTTGATGACGTTCCAGCCGGCGCCGCGGAACGCCCCTTCCAATTCCTGGACGATCTTGCCGTTGCCGCGGACCGGCCCGTCCAGCCGCTGCAGGTTGCAATTGACCACGAAGATCAGGTTGTCCAGCAACTCGCGGCCGGCCAGCGTGATGGCGCCCAGGGCCTCGGGCTCGTCGCATTCGCCGTCGCCGAGGAAGGCCCACACCCGCGACGCCTCGGCGTCGGGCCGAATGCCGCGATCGACCAGGTAATGGTTGAACCGCGCCTGGTAAATGGCCATGATCGGCGCCAAGCCCATCGAGACGGTGGGGAATTCCCAGAAGTCGGGCATGAGCCAGGGGTGCGGATACGACGACAGGCCGCCGCCGGGGGCCAGCTCGCGGCGGAAATTCTTCAGTTGTTGCTCGCTGATCCGGCCCAGCAGAGTACGCCCGCGCATAGATGCCCGGCGAGGCGTGGCCCTGAAAGTAGACCTGGTCGGGTGCGTGCCGCCCCTGCTTGCCGTGCAGGAAGTGATTGAAGGCGACTTCGTAGAGCGTGGCGGCCGAGGCGTAGGTCGAGATATGGCCGCCGATGCCCGGGCTTTCCTTGTTTGCCCGCACTACCATCGCCATCGCATTCCAGCGGATGATGCTCTTGATCTTCCGTTCCAACTCGCGGTCGCCGGGGTACTCGGGCTGCTGATCGGCCGGGATGGTGTTGACGTAGGGCGTGGTGGCGCTGGAGACGAAGGGCACGCCGCGTCGAAACGCCCGCTCCTTGAGCCTTTCCAGGAGGAACTGTGCCCGTGGGCGTCCCTCGGCCTGGCAGACGTAGTCGAGGGCTTCGAGCCACTCGGCGGTTTCCCGGGGATCGTCGTCCCGGGCCAGTGTGGGGAGCACGCCGTTGGTGAGCTTACAGCCGTCGTCCGCTTGCGACATGGGGATCTATGTTAGGGCCCGGGGGAGGGTGAATTTCTCTTAATTGTAGCGGCGTTCGGAAATCGGGCAACGGAGGGTGGCAGTTACGTAGGGTGGGTCGAGCGCAGCGAGCCCCACCAGCCCCGGTCTCTAGCCCGCAGCCTGTCCCTGGTGGGGCTCGCTGCGCTCGACCCACCCTACGGCTTGAACCGCATCATCCCACGCCTGGCATAAACGGAATGACGGTCTCTCGGGCCAAATCGGCGGCATACGCGACGGCCGCCTCGATGTCTTCGCGATTCAGGTGGTATCCTCGCATGATCACCTTCGGCGACACGCCTGTAGCCAGATCAAGTATCATGGGCGACCAGGTGCGGGCAGGTCGGAAAACAACTCCCCAAGCCTCCGACGCCATTCATAACCAGCAGGGGCCCTATATATTCCGATCACCTTTCCCTCCTTGAATATGACCAGTATGTTTGAAAAGTGAAGCATGTAGTCCACGTCGAACGATTCGCTGCTGCCATAGATTTTGTAGGAGCCTGCGTCCACTCTTCCCGATTCAATCGCCTTCGCTCTGAGCACGGATTCCACCTCCGATTCCGTCATTCCGATTCTTAGCCGCGAGGCGTTGTATTGATCGCGCAATACGGCGTTCTTCTTGAACTCCTTATTCCGTTTTGCAGACAGGGCGGGTTCGAGGGCGAGGTATGCGGCTGTCAAGCCCATGTCTGTTTGCTTGGGCGGCGCGGCTCCGGCCCTAACCTCCTTTTTCAAGCCTGCAACGTTTACAGGCTTACTTTCGACTGCCCGGATTAGGCGGCAAAAATCGCCCACCTTGATCGGCTTGGCACGACTCCGCCGTTTCCCATTGTTATCAACTACTTCCTCCCGATCCCATTCTGGCCATCGAACAAATTTCTTGAACCTGTCGCCAACGAATATGGCCCACACGGCTCTCCCTCCGTCCCTGTAGGGGCCCCCAAAAAGACCGTAGCTGATAGCCAAGGCGCTCTTTCCTTTATACTCGGAGGCCTCTTCAAAATCACCCCGCCACTGAACATCTTTGAGAATGTCATTTTTCGATCTTTCGGGTCGAAATTTCTCAATATCGCCAGCATCGAGGCAGTAATGGGCCGAACTCGGTTCGGTGTGAAGGTTACTCGCCTTTCCAGGATCCACTCGTTCGCCTCCCGACTTGTCACCGGGCTCGGCACACCCTGCAAGGCAGGTCGACACCAGCGCCACCAAGAAAGGCCGCAACAGCATGTGCCGACGATTCCCATCGCATATAACCATTTTCGGGATCCTCTCAATTACAAAGTGTGCCACCATAGATTGCAGACAGACCACCCGAAAGACCACGGCAAATGTCGTCGGCGGCACCATTGAAACCTACATTAACGGCTCGCTTCGCGACCGGAATATAACGCAGCCGATCAGCCATAATGCAAAGGTTAGTCGAATGCCGTATTCGGTTTCTTCGCCGGAAAAGGGACAGCAAGAGCCGCCAAAAGGGGAAAAGGAAAAACTGGCGAAACAAAGCTATGAGGAACCGTTGTTTTGCGCCGTTGTCTGTTGACAATTGTCCACGCCCGCTTCGTTTCGCCCTATTGTAGCGGCGTTGAATAATCAGGCAACGATGGGTGCTACCCCAACCGCAATCCCTTCGGCAGCGACTCGCCGAAGACCAGCCCCTGCTCTTCGCTGTCCAGGAGGCCGCCCTGGCTGACCAACTCGACGAAATGGGCGGGCGCTTGCTGACGCTCCAGCCAGCGGGCGGCCGCGGCGCGGAGCTTCTCGGGCAGGTCGCGATAACGATCCTCCGTCCGCCGCGCAAGCTGCATCACCGCCAGCGTGCGGGTGGCCCCGATAGCTCGGCTATCGGGGTGCCGGAGGCACGAGAGGAGGTCATGACCCGCGCGAGAAACCTCTTGCGGCTTCGCCGCCCCGATAGACAAGCTATCGGGGCCACCCGGCGACCAGGCCATCAAGGCGTCGAGCCACTCGGCGGCCGCCTCGGCCGCCACGACGGCATTGAGCGGGCCGTAAAGCGGCGCCCGGGCGCCGAGACGGCCGAGGGCCCAGACCATGGCCGCCTGCACGGGCTCCATTTTCCGCTTCGGCAGCAAGTCCAAGAGGATTCCGCCCATTTCGATCTTCAGTTCCGGCGGCAACAACTCCAGCGAGCCCAGCAGCCGCCAAATCTCCGCCGTTTCATGGGAAGGAAACGCGAAATCGCCCCCCCGGCCCTTGCCGGTCATCAGCGAGCGGTGCAGGCCGCGGACCGGTCCCAGCAGCGGCTCGGCCAGGGCCTGATGCTGGCCGGCCGACAGGCCGCCGGCGACGCGACGCCAGAGGATCCAGCCTTCCACGCGGCAGGCGGCGGTGGGATGGGCGAGCTTGCCCTGCACGATCCGCCACGTTTCGGCCACCCGCCAATCGTCGACCGCCAGCCCGTAGCCGGGCCGCAGAGCGAATCCCAGCAAGTTCAGCCAGCGGGCCTCGTGCACCTGGCTGCGGCGCCGCCCCGGCTCGCACTCGACGAGCGCCTCCCAAATCCGCCGGCAGAGCGACGTGGGCCAGGCGTCGCGATTGCTCGCGGTGGCGGCGGCCAGCCGCTTGGCCAGCCCCTCCGGCTTGTCGCTGCCGTCGGGGCCGAAGGTTGCCTGGATCAACGCCTGGCACTCGCGCCAGACGGCCTCGTCGACGAACCCTTCCCGCTCGGCCGCCGTCTGGTGGGCCGCCACGTCGGTCTGCGTGGCCGAGCGGACGTCGAATTGCAGCCGCCAACTGCGCCGCCCGACAATCTCGCTGCACCAGAGGTCCAACGTGCCGATCTCGGTGAGCCGGGCGTGCAGATGGACGGAAACCGTCTCCGCCTCGCCCTTCTTTCGCGCCCGGAGCACCGTCCGGATCGGCGGCAGCGGCGTGAGCTGCTCGCGATCCAACGGCACCAGGTCGCCCGCCGCATCGGTCAGCCGCGTGCTGGAAAAATAGAGCGGGAACTCGACCGGCTCGGACACCAGCAAATCGAAACGCCGCTGGGTCAAATCGATGTCGTGCCCGGGCTCGATCCCCGCCGGCGCCAGGCAGACGGCCCAGGATTGTGATTCCGGCTTATCCCCGGGCTCACGCCCGGGGCTCGTTTCCACACCGACATAATAGCTGCGGGCCAGGCCGGCGGCGATCCGCACGCCCCGGCCGCGGCGGACCATGCCATAGTACGCGGCGCCGCGGGCGACGGCCAGGTCCAGGCGCTCATTGTCCAGCACCACTGGCCGCCAGTCCCCCGCTGGGCCGGCAAACCAGCCCTGCAACACGTCCAGCAACCGCTGCCGCAAGGCGGGGGCCAGAAACAGTCCGCCGTTGAGCAGCACCACGTCGGGCCGGGCCGGATCGGCCCCGCCGGCCGCATCCGGGCGGTCGTCGGTGGCCGCGTGTCGATGGGCCGAAAGAAAGGCGGCCAAATATCGCGTCACCGCCGGATCCGAAGCAAACGGCAGGCCGAACTCCTGAAAGCCGGAACTCCGCCTGGCCGGTTTGGCGTCCAAGGCCACCCGCGGAAAGAAGCCCTCCACCAGCAGATCGTGCACCTCCCGGCGCGTCACTTCGATCTGCTGTCCGCCGCCGATCAGCCGCGAGCCCGACCAAGGCAGATGGACGGTCAACTGCTCGGGGGCGTCGGCGCCGAGGAGCGTTTCTTTCAGTCGCCGGCAGGTTTGCACGAGCATGGCCCAGCGTCGCGGCTCGAGTTTGCCGGCACTGCCGGGCGAGCCGGGCACCACGCTTGGCGTGGTCGTGGCACCGGCGCCCGTCAGGCGCTGTTCCAGGTGATGGGCCAGGGCCAGGTCGAGGTTGTCGCCGCCGAGGATCAAGTGGTCGCCGACGGCGACGCGGTGGAACTGCACTTTGCCCGCCTCGCCGCGGCGGACGTGGATGAGGGTGAAGTCGGAGGTGCCGCCGCCGATGTCGCAGACGAGGATCTTCTGGCCGGGCCGGACCAATTGGTCCCAATTCTCGCTGTGCGCGTAGATCCAGGCGTAGAAGGCCGCTTGCGGCTCTTCGATCAATACCACCCGGGGCAATCCGGCCAGCGCCGCCGCCTTGACGGTCAGCTCGCGGGCGACCTCGTCGAACGACGCCGGCAGAGTGAGCACGAAGTCCTGCTCGGCCAGCGGATGCTGCGCGGTGGCCGGCGTCCCACGCGCTGCGGACGTGGGCCAGGTAGCGGGCGCTGACTTCCACGGGCGAGAGCCGCTGTGCGTCGCTGGCGCCGTGCCACGGCAGCAGGGCGGCCGTCCGATCCACGCCCGAGTGGCAAAGCCACGACTTGGCCGAGTTGATCAGCCGCCCCGGCGCCAAGGCGCCTTGATCGCGGGCGAAGAAGCCGACGGCGTGCGGCGGCTGATCTTGCCGGCGGGCCGATTTTCCCGCTGCGCCTCGGCCCGCTGGCGCCTCCCAGGGGAGCCGCAGGGCCTCGACGGCCAACTCGCCGGGCGCGGGCTGATAATGGAACGAGGGGAACGTTTCGCGGGCCTCAACTTGCGCGGCAGCCACGAGCTGCGGCACGGGGAACGTCCGCACCTGCCAGGGCTCGGCGGCCGTGTCGACGAAGCAGACGGCCGAGTTGGTCGTGCCCAGGTCGAAGCCTACGATGTACCGACTGGGGGACGGTGCGATGGGGCTTTGGTGTGTCAGACGGGTAGTCCCCCAAGCGAGAGTCGCGGCGAAGGGGGACAGTCCCATTTTCGTCGAACGAAAATTGGGACAGTCCCCAGGCAATTCTTCCCCAAGTCCTTACTCGAAGATGCCCGCGCCGAAGCCGTGCTTGTGGCCTTCTTGGGGTTGGGCGACGGGGACTTTGTGCGGGCCGCGCGGCTTTTCCGCCCCCTGGATCTGCGTCGTCTCGACGGCCGGACGCGACGGCGGGGGCGGCAGGGGCGGCGCCCAGGCGGGCGTCTCTTCCTGGTCGAAATCGTCGTAGCTGGGGACGTAGCCGGGCAACTTCGCCCGCGACTTTTCCTCCTGGAAGGCCTCGATCACCCGCTGCTGGATCAACTCGCGACAGGCGGAGTTGATGGGGTGGGCGATGTCGGCATAGAGCTTGGCGCGGCCGTCGTCGTCTTTCACCGTCCGCTGCTCGCGGAGTCGCGTGCCGCACTGGTTGCAATAGGCGGCCCGCAGGTGGTTCTTGCAGCGGCAATGGGGGCAATGCCCGGTGAGCTTGCGGCTGGGCATGGCCACGAACGGCCCGGTGGCGCCTTCGATGATTTTCAGGTCCCGCACCACGAAGGCGTCGTCAAAGGTGATCGAGCAGAAAGCCTGGAGCCGTTCCCCCGCTTCCTCCATGAGCTTCACGCGAACCTCGGTGATTTCCACAGCCGGCCTCCTTGCAACCTCGAAAACACCTCACGCCGGCAACTTAAGGGCAAGTTTGCACCGCGAAGACGTTTCCGATCCCGGTTGCCTGTAAGCGTCGCGCCAGCCGTCGTGCCTGGCGAGCGTGACGACAAAGCCCAAAGTACGATGTCCCACTGCCACTCATTCCATGCCCCAACAGCCCCTGGTCCGCAAATATCCGCGCAAGCCTCTCGATCCACGGCGACAGCCGCTGGGCGGCCGGCTGCAAGCGATTCCAGAGCAGCCGCCCCGCGTTGCGGGCATCTCCGCTGCGGAGCGCTTGCAGCAAGGGCGTCACGCTCCGCGGTTGCTCGGCCGGCCGGCACGCGCCATAAACGGCGGCAGTAGCCAGGCCGACCGGCGGTCGCACCACGACAAAATCCAACGTCCCCAATCCCCCCACTCGTTCCACGTGCTGGCCGCGTCCCCGGCAAATCGCCGCCCCGTCGCCGAGGAAGAACGGCACGTCGCTTCCCAATTGGGCCGCTGTCTCGGCCAGGTCGCTCGGGGACAGGCCCAAGTTCCAAGCCAAGTTGGCGGCGACCAGGGCGGCCGCGGCATCGCTCGACCCGCCGCCCAGACCAGCGGCGGCCGGAATGCGTTTGACCAGCCGCAAGCCGGCTCCCCGGCGGACGCCCGTGCGGTGGCACAGCAACTCGACGGCCCGCATCACGAGGTTATCGGGTCCGCAAGGAACGGCGTCGAATCCGGCGGCCTGGGGCCCGCCCAGCATCGCGGCCCACTGGCACTCCAGGGCCAAGGTCCCGCTTGAGTTCTCCTTGAAGTACAGGGTATCGCACAAATCGATCGGGCACATGAGGGTTTCGATCTCATGATACCCGTCGGCGCCTTTGGCCAGCACCTCGAAGAAAAGATTCAACTTCGCCGGCGTCTGGACGACGATTTCCACCGCAGACCGGTGGAGTTCCATCGTGGGGACTTCCTTACTCTTTCGGTGGCGTCGCTTTCCAGAAGAACGGAAACAAGCTGACTGGCTTATCTAACGAGGCAATAGCCCACATTCAACGCCGCGCCCATTCTAATCATTTTCAAACATCTAGTCAATCTGGGAGTGAGTGTTTTGCCAAGAAATATGGGGAAATTTCACGGCCGGGGGGAGTATCAGGCACACGCGGTGTGCCGTCTGGGGGTGGCCGCGATAGCTTCGCTATCGCACACGGCGGAGCCGGGGCTTCAAGACGCCACCAAAGCCTCTTGTGCCTGCGGCACCCCGATAGCAAAGCTATCGGGGCCACCCGGGAAAGCCTCTTGTGCCTGCGGCACCCCGATAGCAAAGCTATCGGGGCCACCCGGGAAAGCCGTTCCGCAATTTGTGGGGCTTACCCAACTTCAACACGGCTGACACAGCCGTGGCACGGGATGAATGATCGCCGGTTCAGCCCTTTTCCGGCCGGAGCCGTGACCGGACCAGCTCCACGGCCATGGGCAGCACCGAAATGATGATGATGGCCAGGACGACCACGCTGAAGTGGTCCTTCACCCAAGGCCGGCTGCCGAACCAATACCCCCCCAGAACGAAGATGCTGACCCAGGCGATGCCCCCCGGCACGTCGTAAAGAAGGAAGCGGCCGTAGTTCATCGTTCCCACGCCGGCCACAAAGGGGGCGAAGGTGCGGACGATGGGTACGAAGCGGGCGAGGATGATCGTCTTGCCGCCGTACTTCTCAAAGAACCGGTGCGTGCGGTCGAGGTGCTGCTTTTTCAAGAAGCGGACCTGGCCGCTGAAGGCCCGGGGCCCGATGTAGCGGCCGATCCAATAGTTGACGTTGTCGCCGACGATCGCCGCCGCCGTGAGCACCGCCAGCAACATGCCGAGGCTCAGATGTCCACCGCCAGCCATCGTCCCGGCGGCGAACAGCAGCGAATCGCCCGGCAGAAAGGGCGTGACCACCAGGCCGGTCTCGCAGAAGATCACGGTGAAGAGGATCAGGTACGTCCACGTGCCGTAGGCGGCGATGATCGCGCCCAAGCTCTTGTCGAGGTGGAGGACGTAGGGCTCGATGAAACCACTGTAGATCGAGTGGAGGGCTTCATGAAGGCCGGCTCAGCCGCGGGTCAACTTGTGAAAGCGCCTGCTCAGGTCGCGGGTAACCGGTCCCGGCTTGCCGTCGCCGATGGTGCGGCTGTCGACCTTGACCACCGGCACGACTTCGGCCGCCGTGCCGGTGAGGAAGCACTCATCGGCAATGTAGACGTCGTGCTTGGTCAAGCGGCACTTCGGCGACGGCGATGCCCGCTTCCCGCGCCAGGTCGATCACGGCCTGCCGCGTGATGCCTTCGAGGATGCCCGCCTCGGTGGGCGGCGTCAGCACGCGGCCCTGGCGGACCAGGAAGATATTGTCGCCGGTGCACTCGGCCACTTCGCCCTTGTGGTTGAGCATCAGGGCCTCGATGCAGCCGGCCTGCAGGCCCTCGATCTTGGCGAGGATGTTGTTGAGGTAGTTGAGCGACTTGATCCGCGGGCTCAAGGCCGCCGGGTGGTTGCGCATCGTGCTGACGGTGACGATTTCCAGCCCGTTGCGGTACAACTCCTCGGCATAAAGCGTGATCTGATCGGCGATGATGATGACCTGGGGATTGGCGCAGCGGTTGGGGTCGAGTCCCAAGCGTGCCCGAGCCGCGGGTGACGACCACGCGGATGTAGCCGTCCTCGATGGCGTTGGCGGCCATGGTCTCGTCGATGGCCGCGGCCATGTCGCTCCTTGCTGATGGGGATGTCGAGCAAGATGGCCTTGGCCGAATTCCACAGCCGGTCGAGGTGGGCGTCCAGCCGGAAGACCTTGCCGCCGTAGCTGCGGATGCCCTCGAAGACGCCGTCGCCGTAGAGCAGGCCGTGGTCGTAGACGCTGATCTTGGCGTCTTCCTTGTCGTACAGTTTGCCGTCGATGTAAACTTTCAGGGACATGATGAGTCAATGAGGGCCCGTGAAGAAATAACCTGTCGAATTTCCAGGCGGGACAGTCCCATTCTCGTCGCACGACAATTGGGACAGTCCCCTTGCCGGCCGCTATCCTTTACCCGGGTCTAACCGTCCGGCGGCCAGGCGAACGATGCGGTCGGCCTGGGCGGCAATGGCCTGGTCGTGCGTCACCATCACTATAGTGAGATTCTGCTGCCGGTTCAAGGTCGCGGAGGATCTTGATGATCTCCTTGCCCGTCTCCTGGTCCAGGTTGCCGGTGGGCTCGTCGGCCAGCAGGAGGCGGGGCCGGGCGACCAGGGCCCGGGCGATGGCCGCCCGCTGCATTTCGCCCCCGGAAAGCTCGCGGGGCCGGTGCTTCAGGCGATGGCCCAGCCCGACCGTCTCCAGCAATTCGGCGGCCGTGGCCCGGTGCTCGCGGCGGCGGCGCAGGAACGACCACGTCGCCGTAGCTGATCATCAGCGGGACCAAGACGTTTTCCAGCGTGGTCAGCTCCGGCAGGAGGTGATAGAACTGGAAGATCATGCCGAACTGGCGGTTCCGCAGGGCATCGCGGCCGGCGGAGGGCAGGTTGTCGATCCGCTCGCCCTCGAAGTGGATTTCGCCCTGGTCCGGGGCGTCCAGCGTGCCCAACAGGTGCAGCAGGGTGCTCTTGCCCGAGCCGCTCTGGCCCACGATCGCCAGGAATTCGCCTTGGCGGACGCTCATGCTCAGGCCGCGGAGCACGGGCACGGCGAGCGGCCCCTTGCGATAGCTCTTGTGCAGGTCGGCGGCCGCGATGTGCGGGCCGTGGCGGCCGGCGGCCGCCGCCGGCGCGACGACGACCGGCGCGAAAGGCCGCACGAGGGGCGCGCGGCGCCCTGCCGGGTGTCCGTGCTACTCATAACGCAAGGCCTCCACGGGATGCAGCCTGGCGGCGCGCAGCGCCGGCAGGATGCTGGCCAGCACGGCGATGCGCCAGGGCCCCCGCCACGATCCAGGCGATCGTCTGCGGGGAAACCAGGGTGGGAATCTTGTAGAAGTAATAGATTTCCGGATTGAACACCGGCCGGCCGGTGATCCAGCCCAGGCCGTCGGCGATCGGGTTGATGTAGCGGACGAACAGCAGGCCCAGCGACCATGCCCACCCCCGAGCCGACCAGCCCCAGCGACAGGCCGTAGGCGAGGAAGATGCCCATCACGCCGCGGCCCGAGGCCCCCAGCGATTTGAGGATGCCGATGTCGCGGGTTTTTTCCACCACGATCATGAAGAAGATGGCGAGGATGCCGAAGCCGGCCACGGCGATGATCATGAACAGCAGCACGTTGAGGATGGCGGTTTCCATCTGCACGGCGGCCAGCAGGGCGCCTTGCTTGTCGCGCCAGGTGTAGATGTTGTAATGCTGCGGGGCGAAACGCCGGCGGCGCGGAGCTTGTCGCGGACGGCGTTGCCGTCGGCGCCCGGCTTGAGCTTGATGGCGATGGAGTTGATCATGGCGACGCCGGTGGTGGGGTCGATCATGCCCCGCAGCTCTTGCAGCTTGCGGATCGGCACGAAGACGAAGCTGGCGTCGTACTCGCTCATCTTGCTTTCGTAGAAATCGACGACGGTGAAGTTGTCGCTGACGGCCTTGGGCGGGGCGCCGGCGGTGGGAAAGGTCAGCTTCACGTCGTCGCCCGGCAGGACCAGGAAATGGTCCTCGCCCTTCTGGTGCGGAAGCTGGCCATGGCGATGCCCAGGATCACGCCGGTGTGTTGCTCCTTGGCCGGGTCGAAGGCGTCCTCTGCCTTCTTCTGCATGCTGCGGCGAACGGATCGGCCGGCACCGCGCCTTGGCGCGGAGCGATTGTCGCTTGCTCGACCACTGCCCGCTGGTACGCCTGGCATTGCGGCCATCGCGCGGCGGTGCTTCCAGCCGGCGTCGCGCATCTGCGTCCGCTCCGGCATCTCGGCGCCGCCGTGGTGGTCGCGGAGGTCGAAGCCGCCGTCGCGGAGCTTGAAAAGATCGTTGCTGCGTCGCCCGGCGGTTCTCCGGGTGCTGCAGGTACTTGCTGAAGTCGCTGACGCTCGCTTGCGTGGCCTCGTCGATGCCGATCAACTGCACCTGCCGCGTGATCCAATTGCCGCCGTACTGAAAGCTGAGCATGGCCGGCACCACGACCGTGGGCGTCATCCCCTCGATCTGATCGCCGGCGATCTTGCGGATCTGCTCCTTGTGCCACTCGGCGTCGCGGACCCCTTCCAGGCTGCGGGATTCGAAGATGACGTCGGAAAGGATGCCGTGAATGCGGTTCTGCATCTCGCTGGCGAATCCGGACATCACGCTGTTGACCACGATCATCACCGCCACGCCCAAGGTGACGCTGATGATCGACGCCAGCGCGATGTACCGCGTGCACAGATACCGCCAGCAGAGGAGCAGTTTGTACATAGGAAAAGGGATTAGGGATTAGGGATTGGGGATTAGGAGTGTAAAAGCCCCGCGCACTGCGTGCCGGGGGCGGGACAGCTTCCGCTCGTGCTTTGCTCCATTCATGCCTCCGGCCGCAGCAGCGGAAACAGGATCACTTCGCGGATCGTTTGCGAGTTGGTCAACAGCATCACCAGCCGGTCGATGCCGATCCCCAGGCCGCCGGCCGGCGGCATGCCGTGCCGCAAGGCGCGCAGGAAATCGCGGTCCATCCGCGCCATCGATTCCGTCTTCCGCCAGCCCCGCCAGTTGCCGCGTGAAGAGTTGCTCCTGCAAGTCGGGATCGTTCAGCTCGGTATAGGCGTTGGCCACTTCCATGCCCTGGACGTACAACTCGAAGCGCTCGGCGATCGCCTCGTTGGCCGGCCTTCCGCTTGGTCAAGGGGCAGATGGCGGCCGGGTAATCGGTGACAAAGACCGGCCCGCCGAGCCGGTCCTCGACCGTCGCCTCGAACAGCTCGCTCTTGACCACGTCGGGATGCTTGCCGGCGGTTTCCAGCCCGGTGCGCTCGGCCGCCGCCCGCAGGCCGTCCGCGTCGCCGGCCGCCACGCCGGCGTGCTCGGTCAACAACTCGTCGTAGGTCTTCCGCGCAAAGGGGGGCGTGAAGTCGATCTCGGCATCGCCCCAAGGGAGCTTCATCCCCTGCCCGGTGGCCCGGATGGCCTCGACGATCAACTTCTCCGTCAGGTCCATCATCGAGCGATAATCGCCGTAGGCCTGGTAGACCTCCAGCATGGTGAACTCGGGGTTATGCCGGGCGTCGATCCCCTCGTTGCGATAGACGCGGCCCAATTCGTAGACCCGCTCCACGCCGCCGACCAGCAGCCGCTTGAGGTGCAGTTCCAGCGCAATCCGCAGATAGAGGTCGATGTCCAGGGCGTTGTGGTGCGTGACGAACGGCCGGGCGGCCGCCCCGCCGGCGATGGCGTGCAGCGTGGGCCCCTCGACCTCGACAAACCCCTCGCCGCCGAGCGTGTTGCGGATCGATTGCACGATCTTGGTGCGGCGCAGAAACCGCTCCCACACCCCTTCGCCGTGGATCAGGTCGAGATAGCGCAGCCGCTGCCGCAGCTCCGGATCGGTCAGCCCCTTGTGCTTCTCCGGCGGCGTCTCCAGCGACTTGCTGAGGAAGTGCAAGGCGGCTGACGAAAATCGTCAACTCGCCGGTCCTCGTGCGGCCCAACTCGCCGTCGCAGCCGATCAGGTCGCCCAGGTCGAAGCACTGGGCCAGGTCCCAATTCTGCGGGCCGACCTGCCGCTGGCCGACCATCAACTGGATCTTGCCGGTCCAGTCGCGGAGGTCGAGAAAGATGAGCTTGCCCGCCCGACGCTGCAGCACGATGCGGCCGGCGGCGCGGACCCTGCGGACCGTGCTGCTGGGGCGACCTCGTCGGCTCGCCTTCGGCCGCCGGCTGCGACGACGATCTCGTTCTCCCGGGCGCGAATCTGGCCGATGGGCAGGTGGCCGTCGAAGCGCTGCCCCCAGGGGTCGATCCCCAGGGCGCGGATCGCCTGCAGCTTGTCGCGCCGGGCCGCCTCCAGCGCCGCCCCGCCGCTCAGTTCCTCGTTGCTTGGCTCGGCCATTCTTAATAAGGGATTTAGGGGTTGGGGATTTAGGGATTTAGGGGTTGGAAATTAGGAAGCGGGCGGAACCGGCCCGTCCTTCATCCTTTATCCTTTATCCTTCATCCTTCTCTGATCCCTAATCCCTTTTTCTGTATTCCTCGAAACTGACCAGTTTGAACGCCTGCATGTTCTGCTGCGCCGTGGCCAGCCGCTCCAGGTCGGCCCTGCTGAGCGGCTGCACCAGTTGGTGCTCGCTGCGGATGACCGTCTGGTGGGCGCTGTCCCCCTTCTTCGACACCAGCGTCAACTCGATCTGCCGGGCCGTGGCCCCGCGCTGGGCAATGGCCTGGTTGACCAACAGCCGGGCGAACGGCGGCCGCGCCCGCGGGGTCATCACCGCGTTGAGCCGGGCGTACCAATCGCAGAACTCCCGATTTTGCTCGACGATGCCCTTCCCGGCCGCCGCCAGCTTGATCTTGTAGATCACCCACGGGCTGCTCAGCGTCAACTCGCCGGCAGCCTTGCTGTAGCTCTCGTCAAACTGCGGCTGGCCGAAGAACTGGAGCACGCGGTTGGGGTGTCCCGTCGCCCACTCCTTCTGCCGGGCGTTGAACGCCATGACTTCCTTGATGGGGACTTCCGCTCTCAGCCGCCGGCCGGCATCCAAGAGGATGAATCGCTCGGCCGCCGGATCGTACACGACCGTCTCGGGCGGATTGTCGAGAAAATCGTAGACCCTGCCGCTCTGGAAGATGGTGGTTCCTTGGCATTCCGGCTCCGTGGCCTTGCCGACGAACACCTTGTTGTCCAGGCGGAAATCGGCTCCCAGGGCCGGCATCCTGCCGCCCAAAACGGCCGCCGCGGCCACGAGGACGCCCAGCAGAACGGTCAGATTCTGTGACTTGCTTGGTAACATGGGTAAAATGCCAAGGGCTAACGGGCCGAAGATACGACAATGAATTGGGGAGCTTACCGCAAGGCCCGCGCCCGTGTAAAGAGGAACAGGGGCCGGGCAGCAGGGGCCGGAGGCCAGGGAATTTCCGATGACGGACAATTGGTTGGGCAGAGGGGGCGGTGTTTGGCCGATACGGTTTGTTGACACCGTTGGCCCGGCGTGATATCGTGGCGGATTCCGCCAGCCGAATCGGGAAGGTGCTGTGGCGGTTCGGGGCCGTGGTGGATTACTGAATTTGGGGGATTAGCTCAGTTGGGAGAGCGTCTGGCTGGCAGCCAGAAGGTCACGAGTTCAAGTCTCGTATCCTCCACTTAGATAAAGCCTTGCGTGACAGTAAGTTACGCAAGGCTTGTTTGTTATGCCCCATTGCGGTGACTCGGTCTTGGTGCAACCCCGGTGCAACCCGGTGAGGAAAAACAGGGCCCGGGACCACGCCGCCGGGCAGGTGAGCAAGGATCGGACGACAGCCGGGGGCCATGGGCGGGAAATTGTGGCCGGGGGCTGAAAGCCTTCTCTCCCTCCCGCGTCCAATCCTCCCCGGCGGCGACGGCGCGAGCGGGGAATCGGCTGCCCGCGGCCGTGGCACAGCCTTCCGAGCTCCCCAATCCACCCAATTCGCCATCCATTCCAAGCGATTCTAACCGTTACATGCCAATGGCTTACGACATATTGTATCATCTTTGATACAATTCCACTTGAAAAAGCCCAATATGCTCGATATACTTATTAGTGAGGAGCATGTCTTTTTTGATTGAGACTCGCACACACCACGAGCGGGCCGAGTCTCGTGGGGGAAAACACAGATGGCAACCGTAACACAGTCCGAATCCAAGTTTTTCCGATCCCCAATTGCCGTGGAACTGGAGCGGCGACGGCGGGGCCTCGGAATGAGCCGGTCGATCCTCGCACAACGAAGCGGCGTTTCGCTGCCCACCGTCAACAGGATACTGGGCGGCAGTGCGGAACATGCGACGTTCGCAAGCCTGGAGGCCGTTGCAAATGCACTCGGGATAAACTTCATGCTGAAAGCCGGCATCGATGAGCAGGGCTTTGCGGAGCAGCAGGCGCAGACCAAGGCCGAGGCGATCGCACGCATGGTCCAAGGGACATCGGCACTCGAATCGCAAGCCGTGGCCTCCGATGCTGTCCAGCAAATGGTTCGGCAGACCGTGCATGAACTGATGGCGGGACCGAGGCGAAGGCTATGGGGTTCAAGGTAGGCGAGTGGCGTCCCATTCCCGGTGAAACGCCCATCGACCCATCGCACCTCAAAGACCGCAGCATCACAACGCGGGCTGAGTTGCATCGGGCGGAAGCCTTGAACATCCGGAAGGCCCACGTCAAGTATTTGGCGGCCGCCCCCACGAAACGACTTGCCCCCTTCGATTACGCCTGGCTGCTTCGGCTTCACAAGGAAATGTACCGCGACGTGTGGCGGTGGGCGGGCGAGCCGCGTCAGGTGGACTTGAACATGGGAGTTCCTTGGCACCAAGTTTCCCAACAGGTGCTTACTCTGACCGAAGACCTTTCGTGTTGGGGCCAGTCCGGCATGTCTTCCCTTGAGCAGGCTACGCGGCTCCATTATCGTGCGGTCTGGATTCACCCGTTCAGAAACGGGAACGGTCGCTGGTCGCGTTTACTGGCAAACATCTGGCTTCGGCTACACAAGGCACCGTTCGTTCTCTGGCCCGACGAGAGCATTGGGGAAGAAAGCCCGATTCGCAATGAGTACCTCAAGGCCCTCAAGGACGCGGACAGCGGCGACTTTGAGCCACTGTTGGCGTTGCACGCCCGGTATCTGGAGAAGTGAATTGCGGCCGGGGTGACGGCGGGCATTCCCTGGGTGGAGAAGGTGACATGGGCACCGGCGATTTCTGTGGAGGACATGATTAGGGGAGTCTCCGCAGTTACTTTGCTCTGCTTGCCCTGGTTGTCACTATCGGCGTAACCGTTCACAGGGCGGGGAAGAAGGGGACAGGTCCATGTTTTCGGGCCGCGCCGCGCATGAAAATCACGTCGACTGGCCGAAAAATGGACCAGTCCCCGCCCGCCCTGTGAACAGTTACCTATCGGCCGGCGGGGTGGTGGAAGGCGATGAGCCCTCCCGTCGCGTTCTAATGCGCCGTTGATTGGGGAAGAGGGTAGCCGCCGCCGTCAGGGCTTCGCGCTGCCGACCAGCGCCGGCAACCAGGTGCAGAGGTAGTACGCCCGCGGCGAGGACAAGTCCAACAGCGCGCGGAGATCGAGCGCCGCGCGGCCGTCGCTTTGTCCGCCGAAGAGGACGCTGGCGAGGCTCACCTCGGGCTTGTAGCGCCACGACTTTGACCTGCTCCTTGTCCAGTTTGGCCAACTCGATCGCCCGATCGACGGCGTCTTCGAGGAAGCCGATCTTGTCGATCAGGCCGTCCTTCAGGGCCTGATCGGCGGCGAAAATTTGCCCGGTGGCCAGTTTGTCCAGGGCGGCCGGATCCTTGTGGAACTGGGCGCGGCCCTTGCCGACGATGTCCTTGAATCGCGTGAAGCCGTCATCGACCAGCGCCTGGAAGATTTTGCGTTCCTTTTCGGTCATGGGCCGGGAGAGGCTGCCCATGCCCTTGAGCGGTCCGCTGACGACCGAATCCTCCTGGGCGCCGATTTTGTCGAACAAGGCGGCGAGGTTGTAGTGGGGAATAATCACCCCGATCGAGCCGGTGAAGGTGGTCGGCTCGGCGAAGATGGTATCCGGCTCATGGCCGACGGCCATGGAGACATAGTAACCGCCGCTGGCGGCCAGCCCGCCCATGCTGACAACCAAGGGGAGCGGGATTTTCCGGTCTTCCACCATCTTGCGGAGGTGGTGGTAGAGGTAATCGCTGCCACTGACGCTGCCGCCGGGCGAATCGACGCGGAGCACGACGGCCTTGACATTCTTGTCCGCCTTGACGCGGTCGATCTGCTGCTTCACGAAGCCCTCGTCGCTCTCGAGGATGACGCCTGACACGTCGATGACGGCCACCTTGTCGGTCGCCAGTCGATTGTGGGAGAGGAATTTCTCCTGGACGCGGTGGTCGCCTTCCAGCGCCGACATGCTGCCGACCAGGGCCAACAGCACCAGGTTCACCAGCATGGAGCCGAGAAAGGCCAGCACGAAGATGCCCAGCAGCAGGCGCTTCCAAAGGCTGCGCCGGGGCCGGGGCGGAGGTTCGTGGACGACTTGGGCGGCGACGAAGGGTTGGGGCGGTTGGGCTCCCGCGGGGGGGGTAGCGTCCATGGCAGTTCCTTTGCAAGAGGGCAGTCGGGCAGTGGAAAGCCCCATTCTACCCGGCTTCCCCCTCCAAGCAATGGCCTCCGGCACCGCTGGTGTTGCCTTCCAGGGCCGTCTGGCGGTAAGCTATGGGCTCCCAGCGCCGGCAGTTGTGCCCGCGCTCCGTGGGGAGAAGCCCCGCACTGTTCCCCCTGACCCCTGGCCCCCGGCCCCTGCCCTGAAGGAATCTGCCCGTGTTTGTTGCCGCTTCCACTCGATGTTTCGCCGACCTTCCGCTGGAGGCCGCCTTGCAGCGGCTGGTCGATCTGGAATACACGAGCGTGGAACTTCCGATCCATGAAACGGGCGGCCACCTGAAGCCTTCCCAGGTGCTGGCCGACGTGGAGGGCGCCATCCGCACCTGCCGCCAGACCCAGCGGCTGACCCCCTGTGCCTTCAGCGTGGACATGGAAGCGGCGGACGAGCGGGACTACTATGCCCAATTCACTGCTTGCTGCAAGGTGGCCAAGGCGGTCAAGGTGGTGACGTTGACGGTGCGGGCGGCCGAGCTGGGCACGCCCTTCAACGCCGAGGTCGAGCGGTTGCGCGCCTGACGGCGATCGCCTCGATGGAAGGCGTTCGCGTCGGCCTGCTGACCGAGGTGGGCCGCATGTCGCAAGACCCCGACACGGCGGTGGTGCTCTGCGACAGCGTGCCGGGCCTGGGGATCTCGCTGGATCCCAGCCATTACATTTGCGGCCCGCACCGCGGCGGCAACTTCGAGCAGGTGATGAAGTACGTCTACCACGTCCGCCTCCGCGACACCAGCAAGGACCAGTTGCAGGTCCGCGTCGGTCAGGGAGAGGTCGAATACGGCCGCCTCATCAATCAACTGAACAAGGTCGGCTACGATCGGGCGCTGTGCGTCGACATCGTGCCGATGCCGGACATGGATCAGGCCGCCGAGTTGCGGAAGATGCGGCTCTTGCTGGAAAGCCTGCTCTAAGGGCCAAGCAAAACGATAAATCCGGGGACTGTCCCGATTTTCGTCCGACGAAAATGGGACTGTCCGCCTTGGCGAATCCATTACGGGCTCTAAATCGCCGGCAAGCGGGCCTCGTAGGCGACGCTTTCCAGGAACCGCCGGGCGACGACATAGTCGTAGGCCGGCACGTCGCGGATCCGCTGCCTCAGTTCGTCCCGCATCGCCGAGGCCAACTGATAGACCTCGAGATAGGCCGGAGCGTCGATGACTCCGTTGGATGCCCGCTGCGAGAAGACCCGGTTGAGGGCGGCCCGATAGTTGGCCCACTCGGGCGCTCGCAGCAACAGCGGCCAGGAGAGCTCGCCGGTGATGGCGTCGAGGTCGCTGGGGCTGAGGCGATGGGGTTTGCCGATCTGGGCATAGCGGAAGAAGTCGGCCTCTGTGGGCCGCTTACCCCGCTCGGCCGCCCGCATCTCGCGGTTCAACCGCCGCATCTCGAAGTAGGTCTCCGTCCATTTCTGGAAGTTGTCGATTTCCCGCCGCTCCACCTCGGTGTAGTTGATGGCGGCCTCGGCGGTCTTGGAGTTGTACTCCGCTTCCGCCTCGACGATCCGCGCCAGCCCATACGAGAGGCCCTGCCCCGGCGTGGTGGCCGGGTCCATGTAGCTCCCCGGCCAGTAGCCGCCTCCCCACCCGCCGCCAACGGCAACCGTCGGCGTGGTCGTGGTCGCGCCGAGAATCACCGCCCCCGCCAAGATGCTCGTGAGTAAACTCATGGTTTGCTCTCCTTTCAGTTCTGCCCGCCGTTTTCCGCGAAACCGATTGAATTCCCTTCGCCCTGCTCATGGATATAATATGCGCGGGCAGCGCCCGGTCAACGCCGCGTCGAGGCGCCGGCAGGGGCGGGGGGACGGGAACGTGCGTGGGCAATTTCGCCAGCCAATAAAAACGCGCGGCGGCAGAAAAATGAAACAGTTCCAGGTGAACTTTTCCGCACTGCACTTTTTTTCACGGAGGCAGCGATGAGAAACGCCCTTTGCGGCGGTCTTTTGGGGAGCGTGTTGTCGGTTTCGCTCGGCGTCCTGGCGGCTGAGCGCAGCGGCGATGAGGTCCTGCGCGGGCTGCGTTCTGCCGACGAGCAGGTTCGCCTCCGCGCCGTGGACACTTTGGGCGTTCAGGGTGCGAAAATTCCCGGCGCCGTCGACGCCCTGATCCAGCAGCTGTCCAGTCCCTCGCCCCGCCTCCGCGTCCACACGCTGGCTGCGCTAGGGCAGATCGGTCCCGCCGCCAAGCAAGCGGTCAAAGCCGTCACGCCGCTGTTGGCGGACCCGAACGTGCACGTGCGTCGCACGGCGGTGCGGGCGTTTCGCGACATTCATCCCGATCTGCAAACCGCCGTGCCTCTGCTGGCCAGGGTCTTGGAAGACCCGGATCCGTCCGTGAAGCTGGGCGCGATGGACGCGCTGGCGGAGATCGGCAAGCCGGCCGTGCCCGCCTTGGTCAAGGCGCTGGACAACAGCGGCACCGCGTACTGGGCTTGCCTGGCGTTGTCGGAGATCGGCGGCGACGCCGAGCCGGCCGTGCCGGCGCTGCGGCACTTGCTGGCCACGGCCAAGAATGCGGCCGTGCGCCGGGAAGCCGTGCTCAGCCTGGGCGCCATCGGTCCGCCCGCAGCCCCCGCCGTGCCCGCCATTCTGCAAGCCCTGGCCGAAGGCGATCCGGGCATGCGCATCATGGCGGCCTATGCCCTGGGGCAGATCGGACCGGCGGCCAAGGCGGCCGTCGATCCCTTGCGCAAATCGTCGACAGCAAGCAGCCGCTCTTCCTGCGGACGTTGAGCGTCTGGGCCGTGGCACGCATCAATCCGGAGAACAAGGCGGCCGTCCGCAGCGCCATTCCCATGTTGCTCGGTGCCCTCGGCAGCCGGGAACCGCGGCTCCGCGCCATGGCCAGCCGGGCACTGGTGGACCTGCGGGCCGACCCCGACGTGCTCATGCCTCAATTGATGAAACTGCTGCGCAGCAGCAAGCCCGACGTGGCCCCCGACGTTCTCAACGTGCTGGCGAGCAGGGGCGAGGCGGCCATCCCCGGGCTGATCGAGGTGCTGGAGGTGAAGGAGCTGAAGGAATCGCATCCGCGGGCGGCGGCGATCCTTGCCCGCTTCGGCCCCAACGCGAAAGCGGCCGTGCCCGCCCTGATCCAGGTCGTCCAGTCGGGCGATCCCCTGACCCGGCACGAGGCGCTGTTGGCCCTGGGCGCGATCGGCCCGGCCGCCAAGTCGGCCGTCCCGGCGGCCGTCAAGGCCCTGCAAGACCTCGATCCGAACGTCCGTTACAGCGCCTGCTACGCCCTGGGCAAGATGGGCCCGCCCGCCATGGCCGCCAAGCCGCCTTTGCAGCAAGTCCTGGCCGACTCCGATCCCTTCCTCTCCCTGGTGGCGGCCTGGGCCCTGGCGCGGATCGATCCGGATTGCAGCGACACGGCGCCCAAGTCGGTGCCGCTTTTGATGCGGGCGCTGGAGGATCCGGAGCCGATGATTCGGCTGGAGGCTGCCACTTCATTGCGCTGCCTGGGGCCGCAGGCCAAACCGGCCGCCGCAGCGCTGAAAAAAACCATGCGTGATGACACCAGCGACCTCGTCCGCGACATGGCCGCCGCGGCGCTCCAGGCGATGCAGGATTGAGCCCGCCTTGCGCTGGCGCCGTGTGCCACAAGCAAGACTCGCGCAGTGACGCAGAGCCGCAGGAGAAGATGTTGTTGCGGATGCGGTTCCTCGAAACCGCCGGCCTCGCCTGATGTCGTTTCTAATTTTTCACGACATTCGCGCCAGCAGCCGTCTCGTGCATCTTCTGTCCTTCCTCCCCCGCGCCCTGCGCGAGCCTTGTTTGAAGCGCTACGGAAACGACAGTCCCCGTCAGCGGCTACTTGCGAACTGAACTTCCAAGTTCTAAGATCTAAGCTCTAAGTCCTAAGCTCTAAGTGCCTGGTGTGTAGTAAAGACCAACTCCTTATCCAGGGCGTTTTCCTCCGCATGGCACCATGCTCTTCTCCTGGCTGAGAGATCGACGCCGCCAACGGCTGCTCGCCGAGCCGATGCCCAGGGCCTGGCGCGAGTGGCTGACCGCCAACGTGCGGCAGTACCGCTTCCTCGACGGGGAGCATCGGGCCAGGGTGCAGGAGATGGTCCGGGTACTGGTGGCCGAAAAATGCTGGACCGGCGGCGCCGACTTCGTCGTCAGCGAGGAAATGAAGGTGACCGTCGCCGCCCAGGCCGCCCTGCTCGTCCTGGGGCTCGACGGGCCCTACTACTTCGACGCCGTGCAGTCGATCATTCTCTACCCCCGCGGATTCGTTCATCCGCCGCAGTGGAACAGGCCGGGTGCGCTGGCGGGCGAGGCCTGGTCGCGGGGGCCGATCGTGCTTTCCTGGAAGGACGTGCTGGAGGCCGGCCGCGATGCCAGTCAAGGGCGCAACGTCGTCCTCCACGAATTCGCCCACCACCTGGACGAACTGGACGGCGACGTGGACGGAACGCCGCCGCTGGAGGGGCGCGGGCAGCTCCAGACCTGGCTGCGCGTGACCGAGGCGGAATATCGACGGCTGCTGGGCCAGGCCCGGCGCGACGAGGTCTCGCTGTTGGACCACTACGGCGCCAAGAGCCCGGCCGAGTTCTTCGCCGTGGCGACGGAGTGCTTCTTCGAGCGGCCGCACGCCATGCAGCAGGAGCACGGCGAGCTTTACGCGGTCTTGCAGGATTTCTACCGCCAGGACCCGGCCCGCTGGTTGCCCGACGCCAGGGTCGCTGCCCTCCGCAGCCGGCCGCGCGGCGCAGTGGACGAACCCGCACGGGTGGCGAAAGTAAGACAATCGCGGCTTGCGATTCTTCGCTCGCAGGACTGCGACAGCCTGTTCACGCTGGCCGTCCAGTATCTGGCCGACGCCCGCTATGCCCTGGCGGCGCGCACGCTCAGCCGCGTGATCGAGTTGCACCCGGACGACGCCGAGGCCCGTCAGCAGCGCGCCCTGGCGCGAGTGAAGCTCGGTCGCTGCCGCGAGGCCCTCAAGGATTGCCAGCGCGTGCTCTGCGACGATCCCGAGGATCGCGCGACCTATGGCGTCCGCGGGGCGGCGGAGGTGGGCCTCGGTCAATATGAGCAGGCGGTCGAGGACCTCGACTGGGCGCTCGACGAGGATCCCAACGACGCCGCGGCCCTTTACTGGCGCGGCCGGGCCTGGGCGGGGCTGGGCGACTATCGCCGCGCCGTGGCCGACTTCACCACCTCCTTGCACGTGCGACCGTTGCAGGCCGAGGTCTATTACCACAGCGGTCTGGCCAACCGCGAGCTAGGCAACCTGGCGGAGGCCAAGGCCGACCTGGAGAAGGCGTTCCAGCTCGACCCGTTGGTGGATCAGCGGAAATAGCCCGGATTTTTCGTCGGGGGACACGTCAAACCCCCGTCTTCAAGGTGGAGTGAGCCCACCGATCTCCCAAAAGGGCCCCCCGGTTGAAACCGCTGCGAATCTGGGTAAACTCAAGGGTGCGTGGGGCGTGCGGGAATCGGGGCCGCGGCCGCCCCATGGGAACTCACCCCACAAAACCCGCCCGACGAAGGAGATCTCGATGACGCTTACGGTGGCCGCGATTGGAAAGCTCTTTACGATGGTTCTGGCCCTGGTAGGTCCCGCTCCGGCCGATTCCCCCAAGCAGATGCAACTCAAGCAAGGCGAGCAGATCGTCGCCATCGGCGATTCGATCACGGCGGAAGGCGGATACCTCAACGACATCGATGCCGTGCTGGCCAAACGCTACCCCGATCTGAAAATTCCCACGGTGATCAACAAGGGCATCGGCGGCCAGAAGGCCGAGGACCTCGTGCCACGGTTCGACAAGGACGTGGTCCAACTCAAGCCGGCCTACGTGACCCTCAGCATCGGCATCAACGACGTGTGGCACCGGCTGGGCAATCCCCACGACCCGAAGGTGCTGGCGGCCTACAAGCGGAACGTCGCCAAGATGGTCGATGCCGCGCAGCAGGCCGGCATCAAGGTGATCCTGCTGACTCCCACCGTCATCGGCGAAGACGCCAACACGAAAGGCAACAAGCGCTTGACCATGTACATCGACGCCGAGAAGCAGATTGCGGCCGAGAAGAAGTGTCAGCTTGTCGATTTGCACGCCATGTTCCTGACGGCCTTGAAGCAGAAACCGGCCGACAAGAAGTACTGGTTGACCCGCGACGACGTTCACATGCAGCCGCCGGGCAACGCCATCATGGCGATCGGCGTGCTGCGGGCCCTGGGTGTGCCCGATGCGGAGATCGCCGCCGCCGACCCCCAAGGGCCGGCCGCGGGGCACTGAACGCGGCCGTGGAGGGATTTGGGGAGGCTGGCCCCCACGCGCTGAGTGCCGTCTCTCCCCTCTCCGGGCACCGACCGAAGGTTGGTCGGGAGAGGGGTAGGGGGTGAGGGCGTGGAAGCCACGCGAGATTGTAGCCCCACCATCCGCGGATTTGGTGGGGCTCGCTGCGCTCGACCCACCCTACAACTCGTCCGGCTTCCGCGACAGAAGCTACTTCGGCAAGAAGTCCTGGACGACGGTCACTTCGCGGATACTGCGGCTGTCGGGCTCGAAGACGCGAATCTTCACCTGAATCCCCCGTAGCGGCGCCGGGTAGGGGGGGGCCGTCTGGTTGTCGCCCTTGGTGGGATCGGTGTAATTGATGTCGCCCACAACCCCGTCGCCGTCATTGTCAAAGCCGTTGGCGACCTGGCCGGGACTCCCGCCGCCTGGGGGCCGCGTCTGTTCGTAACTCGTCGAAAACGTGTCGTAAACGCATTCGGTCTGCGGTCCGCCCGCCCAAGTCGAATGCGCGTTGGCGTAAAGCTGTGATTTTGGCGTGCCGGCGCCGAGGTGCCCAAACCCCGTCGCGTTCGGCGCAGGGAAACCCGTGTTGTTGTAGCCCAGATCGACGTAGGCCTGCACCGTCGGGTCCCACGCCTTCACGTCGAAACCGATGACGTTGGTCAAGATCACGTCGTCGGAGACGCGATTGGACGTGTTGCTGGGCGCCAAGTAGTTGCCTTCAAGCCAGAGGGTGTTGCCCTTCGAAAACACGCTCCAGAGGTCCACCTGCGTTAGCGATGGCACCGTTACCGCGGGGGCGTTGCAGGATGACCACGGCAGCACCGCGCACTCGCAGGTTGTGGGCAAACCCAACTGGCCCCAAACCCGCGCGTCATAGGGCCACGTGGTCCCATGGGCGAAGCGGCACTCGCGCCTCGTCAGGTCGGCGAGCGTGTTCGGGACGAGCAGACCGGGGGGCTGCGGACTAACATGAACGGAGATATCGTTGCTTGCATAGAAAGTCGAGGTCGAGGCTCGTGAGGGAAAGCGTCGCCCCCGGCGCGACCAGCAGCACGCGGCGGTGAAGCATGTGCCCGCGGAGGAACCAGGCCACCTCGGCCGTCTCCGACTGGATCGTGGCGCCGTTGAGCTGGCCGCTGAACGGCCGGTTGCTGTTCCGCGTGGTGAACATGAGAATGTCGCCCTGCTGGCCGACCGTGCCGGTCTGGTTCTGCACCCAACTGGTCGAGAGCGTCATGCTGCTGTCGCTGCCGCCGGTGAGGTTGTTGACAGGCTGCGCGGCGTTGTAGCTGCCTTCGATATATTCGAGGTAGCCCTCGCCGTTGGCGACGGGCCGGGGCGGAAGCATGGTGACGGTTACCCCGTCGAGGTCCATTTGCATCCGCACAGCGGTCTCCCGCAGCCGTTCGAGGGTCTCCAAGGTCGCCCGCGAATTGCTGACGCTGGTGCCCAGTTGGCCGAACATCCGCGCCACGGCAGCCATGAGCATCAACGCCAGCGTCGTGGCGATCAGGATCTCGACCAGCGTGTAGCCGGATCGTGGCGCAGGCGTCCCGCCTGCACGGTGGCGCAGCCGAGACGGCCGCAGGACAAGGAATGGGGAAAAGCCGCCGGACTTGACGGGCCGCACTCGCATGACAAGCCTCCTCCTGCGCACGGTAAGACCCGCGCATCCTCGCCCTGAGCACTGGCCCGCCGCAATCTCTCTACCTCTATTCGACCCCCAACCGGGCTAAATGTCAAGGTGCTTTAATGTTTGGAGGGGATCGCGTCTGTAGGGTGGGTCGAGCGTAGCGAGCCCCACCAGCAGGATTTTGGTGGGGCTCGCCGACCAACGCTTCGCGTCGGTGCCCGTCGACCCACCCTACGAATAGCCGACCACCCCCAACAGAAAGCATATAGCGTCAAAGCTTCAGCCGGCGCAGCACCCATCGTTCTGGGGGTCGCTTGAGCCGCGTAAACCAGGGCTCTTCCTCCGCATGGATCGGATCGACGAGGATGGTTTTGAGCCCTGCCAGACGGCCGGCCAGGATGTCGGCGAAGATCTGGTCCCCGACGATGGCCGTCCGCGGCGGCTGGAACGCCATCTTCCGCAGAGCGGCTCGGCAGCCCCGCGGCAGGGGCTTCATGGCCTTGGCGACGAAAGGCAGCCCAAGGCCCTCGGCCAGTTGCCCGATCCGCCGGCCATAGCCGTTCGAGAGGAGGCAGAGACCGATCCCTCCGGCGCGCATTTCGGCCAGCCAGGCCGCCACCTCGGGCGCGACCTGCGGCGAGCGATATCGTTTCAGGGTGCCGTCAGCGTCCAGAAGGAGCGAGTCGATTCCCCACTCGCGGAGCAAAGCCGGCGACAGCATCTCCACCTTCGAGACGCGATAATCGGGCGTGAGCAAGCGGAGCATGGCGGTAGGCGGTCCTCCCCGGGCCAGGACTATCGTAGCATCGGGGCGACGGGCGCGGAAGATGCGCCGTCGCCCGTTGCTGGAGCCCTTCTTCCCGGAACCCCGCCAAGTTGGGATAATCCTCAGCATGATTTCGATCCGCAACAAGGCATACGCCCGGGCCGGACTGGTCGGCAATCCGTCGGATGGCTATTTCGGCAAGACGATTTCGTGCATTGTCCCCAATTTCTGGGCCGAGACGACGCTCTCGGAATCGGACCACTTGGAACTGATCCCCAGCCGCGAGGACGAAGGCCGCTTCGCGTCGGTCGACGACCTGGTCCGGGACGTCCGCCTGCACGGCTATTACGGCGGCCTGCGGCTGCTGAAGGCGACGGTGAAGCGACTGGCGGAGTATTGCCGGCAGCAGGGCCACACGCTGGCGGACCGCAACTTCGCCATCCGCTACGAGAGCAACATTCCCCGCCAGGTGGGCCTGGCCGGTTCCAGCGCGATCATCGTGGCCACGCTCCGCGCGTTGATCGAGTTCTACGGGCTGGACATCCCCCGCCATGTCCAGCCGTCGCTGGCGCTGGCGGTGGAACAGGAGGAACTGGGCATTTCCGCCGGCCTGCAAGACCGCGTCATCCAGGTGTACGAAGGGCTCGTGTACATGGATTTCGACCGGCGGCGGATTGTCGAGCACGGCGGCCTGTGCTACGGGGTCTACGAGGCCATGGACCCGGGGCTGCTGCCGCCGCTGTACTTGGCCTACAGCGTCGACGCCGGCGAGCCGACCGAGGTCTTTCACGACGACCTCCGCGCCCGCTTCCAGCAGGGCGAGCCGGCGATCCTGGAGGCGATGCACCGTTTTGCCGATCTGGCGATGCAAGCCCGCGAGGCACTTCTGCAGGGCGATGCCGAGGGTTTTGGCAAGTGCATCGACGCCAACTTCGATTTGCGCCGCTCGATCTGCCGCTTGCCGGCCGCGCAGGTGGCGATGGTCGGGCGGGCCCGGGGCGCCGGGGCGACGGCCCACTTCGCCGGTTCCGGCGGCGCCATCGTCGGCACGTATCCGGATGAGGCGACCTTTGCCCGGTTGCAGAGCGAGCTGGGCGCCATCGGCTGCCGCGTGTTGCCGCTACGAGTTCCCCTCTCCCACCGGGAGAGGGCAGGGTGAGGGCGACTGGCTGACCATCCTCATCTGGCTCTATGAGTCCGTCCCGCTGCGCCCTCATCCCCTGCCCTTCTCCCGGAGGGAGAAGGGAGCATAGCTGCCGGGTCATCCGAACCGGCCCGTGAGGTAATCTTCCGTGGCCTTCTTGGCCGGCTTGGTGAAGAGCTGCTTGGTGGGGCCGAATTCGATCAGCTCGCCTTCGTAGAGGAAGGCCGTGTGGTCGGAGACCCGGGCCGCCTGCTGCAAGTTGTGCGTCACGATGATGATCGTGTACTCGCCGCGCAGCTCGCCGATGAGGTCTTCGATGCGGGTCGTCGAACGCGGGATCCAACGCCGAACAAGGCTCGTCCATGAGGATGATCTCGGGGTGGACGGCGATCGCCCGGGCGATGCACAGCCGCTGGTGCTGGCCGCCGGACAGTCCCAGGGCCGATTGGTGCAGCCGGTCCTTGACCTCGTCCCAGAGGGCGGCCCGCTGCAAGCTCTTTTCCACGGCCTCGTCGAGGACGTGCGGCGCTGGCGGACGCCGCCGATCCGCAGCCCGTAGGCCACGTTCTCGTAGATCGACTTGGCAAACGGCGTCGGCTTCTGGAAGACCATGCCCACCTTGCGGCGCAGCTCGATGACGTCGGTGGCGCGGTCGAGGATTTCCTGCGTCGTCGACGAGGATGCTGCCCGTGGTCCGCACGTCGTCGATCAGGTCGTTCATGCGGTTGAGGCAGCGCAGCAGCGTGGACTTGCCGCAGCCCGAGGGGCCGATCAGCGCGGTGACCTGGTTGCGAGGGAAGTCCAGGGTGATGTCCCGCAGCGCCTCGCTGCGGCCGTAGTGCAAGGAGAGCTTGTCCACCCGCACGATCGGGACGTCGACGATGGTGGGTCGGGCGGCACTGGTCGGCATGGGAACCTGCTTCGGTAGATGGCTGATCTTCGCCGCCGGCTTGTGCCATACGTCGGCCGACTGGGGAATCTGCGGTGTCGTCATAAGAATAACAGGGGCCGGGGGTTGGGGGCCGGGGGACGTTAAATCGTTCGCATCTGAAAGCGCTTCCTCATGCGGTTCCGCAAGTAAATGGCCAGGCTGCTCAGCAGCAGCACGATCAGTACCAGCAGCAGCGTCGTCACGTAGACCATGGGCTTGGTGGCCTCGACGTTGGGCGACTGGAAACCGATGTCGTAGATGTGGAAGCCCAGGTGCATGAACTTGCCGGTCCAAGTGGAAGAAGGGGAACTTCGCCGTCCAGCGGCGAGCGTCGGCGCCAGCTTGACCACGCCGGTGATCATCAGCGGGGCCACTTCGCCGGCGGCGCGGGCCATGGCCAGGATGAAGCCGGTCATGATGCCCGGCGAGGCCAGCGGCAGCAGCACGCGCAGCAGCGTCTGGAACTTGGTCGCCCCCAGGGCGTAGGAACTTTCGCGGACGCTGCGCGGGATCGACGCGGATCGCCTCTTCCGTGGCCACGATCACCACCGGCACGGTCAGCAGGCCCAGCGTCAGGCTGGCCCAGAGGATGCCGCCGGTGCCGAAGGTGGGGCTGCCGGCCGCCACCCGCTCCGGATAGAACCACTGGTCCAGCAGCGAGCCGACGCCGTAGACGAAGAATCCCAGGCCGAAGATGCCGTAGACGATCGAGGGGATGCCGGCCAGGTTGTTCACGCCGATCCGCACCAGGCGGACCAGCACGCCGTCGCGGGCGTATTCGCCCAGGTAGACGCCGGCCAGCACCCCCAGGGGAAAGCAGCTTGCCGCCATGAGGAAGATCAGCATGACGGTGCCGAAGATGGCGGGCAGCAGGCCGCCTTCGGTGTTCGATTCCCGCGGCTTGTCGGTGAGCAACTCCCAGATTTTCGCCAGGTAGTGCCCGGTTTTCGCCGCCAGCGCCCATGGCGTTGGGCTGATAGGCGCGAACGATGTCGGCCAGCACGACCGAGCCGCGGCTGGCCCTGCCCGTCGGCCAGCACGGCCACGTTGCGGCGCAGCGTCGACTCCTGCTTGCTGCTGCCGGGCCACGATCTGCTGCGATTGCCGGCCGACCCGGTCGCCTTCGGCTTGCAGTTCATGCAGCCGGGCATCCAGCGCGGCGGCCGCGTCCGCTGGGGTCGCCGCCGGCCAGCGCGCGACTCTTCTGGTAGTCGAGCTTCATCGTCGCGTAGTGGAGTTGCTGAAGGCTGGTCGTTCAGGGCCGAGAGTTCGGCGGCGATCGGCTCCAGGACGTCGGCGGCGCTGCCGGCTGACGGCGGCCAGCGCGGCGTCGAATCGCTCGCCCAGCGTCGCCCGGGCCGGCACCTCCAGCGTCGGGCGTCTTGAGGTCCTCGAGGAATCCGTAGAAATCGCCGTTTTCGGCCCGTTCCAACACCATGGCGGCGGCCGGATGCTCGACGCCGCGGATGGTCCCTTCGGGAATCCAGCGGAAATCCTGCCGCTGGGCGTCGAACTCGCGGTTGGCCGTCTTGAACTGCACGCTGAGGACGTTGTTGTCCGGATTGGTCTGGCTGGTGATCCGCCGGCCGAGGAACTTGCCGCCGTCGGCCAGCGTCACTTCCTCCAGCGGCGCCGGCCAGAAAACGCCCAGGCCGTTGACCATGATGACCAGCAGCAGCGTGGCCGTCATCAGAAGCATCAGCGCCAGGGCCGCGGACGTGGCCCAGACCATCGGCTCGCCTTGTCTCCAGAACTTCTTCGTATTGCCCATAGCGGCTTCCGCTTGCGTGCCACTGGCTCTGCCAGTGTATTGCACTAGTATTGCCCATAGCGCTTCCGCAGCCGCTGGCGGACCAACTTCGGCCGCCGTGTTCAGCACGAAGGTAAGAACGAACAACAACACGGCGCAGAGGAACAGCACTCGATAGAGCGTGCCGGGCACCGCCACGCCCGGGACCGGGGCCTCGGGAATCTCGACGGCGATATTGGCCGACAGCGTCCGCATGCCGTCCAGCGGGCTCCAGTCGATCAGCGGCGTATTGCCGGTGGCCATCAGCACGATCATCGTCTCCCCCACCGCCCGGCCGAAGCCGATCATCACGGCGGCGAAGATGCCCGGGCTGGCCGAGGGCAGCACGACCCGCCACAACGTCTGCCAGCGGCTGGCCCCCAGGGCCATCGAGGCCGCCGTCATGCTGTGGGGGACGTTGGAGAGCGAGTCTTCCGCCAGCGAGAAAATGATGGGAATGACGGCGAAGCCCAGGCCGATGGCGATGATGATGCTGTTGCGCTGATCGTAAACCAGGTGCAGGTGCTGGGTGAGCCACTGCACGAGGTTGGCGTACTGCTTGCAATCCAACTCCGTCTGAAACCACCCTTGGATACTGCCGGGCAGCAGTTGCCACAACCAGGGCAGCAGCCAAACGGCCGCCGCCACGCCCAAGAGGATGACCGGCGCCACCAAGAGGAACTCGCGGCCGTGGGCGAGCCGCCGCACCCAATCGCGGCGTCCGATCCGTTGCCAAAGCAGCAGAAAGACCGCCAGCACCGCCGGGATGGTGAGCAGGCAGAGGAGCACCGTCCCCAGCCGGCGCTCGATGATCGGCGCCAGCCAGAGCGCGGCGATGAAGCCGATCACGACCGAGGGCAGGGCGGCCATGATCTCGACCGTCGGCTTGATCCACTGCTTGAAGCCGGGGACGGTGAAATGGCTGACGTAGGCGGCCGCCGCCAACGACAGCGGCACGGCCAACAACATGGCGTAGGCGGTCGCCTTGAGCGTGCCGAACAGCAGCGGCACCAGGCTCATCTTCGGCTCGTACTCGTCGCCGCCGGTGGTCTGCCACACGTAGTCCGGCTCGTCGTAGCCCTCGTACTGCACCTTGCCGAAGAGCGTCCGCCAACTGATTTCCGGATGGCCGCAGAAGATGCGCCAGACCGCCAGGCGCCGCTGGGCGTCGAGCCCCAGCAGGGCGTCGCCGCGGGGCGAGAGGCCCACTTGCCGGAGCGGCGGCGCACCGCCGACCAGCGCCAGCCGGCGCTCGCTGGTCATGTGGTCCAGCGCGGCGGCGCCGCCATCGTCGCGGCTCAGCAGGGCCTTGTTGCGCGAGGGCGGGAATGATCTGGCGCACCGCGTCCGCATGGGGCGCCAGCGTGTGGATCAGGCGGAGTTTCCGCGACAAGCCGCGCGCCCGTGTGGACGAAGAACCAGGTGGTCAGTTGGCCCCGGGCGTCGCCCACGGCCAGCGAAACGTCGCCCAGCAGGACGCCCAGCGAGGTGATGGCCCGCTTGTCGGCGAAGGCCGGCGTTACTTCGTGCTCGGCGACCCGGCCGTCGTCGTCCAGCCGCCACCAGAGCAGCACGCCGTCGGAGGTTCCGGCGTAGAGGTTCGTGCCGGGGCCGTCCAGGGCGATGGGGCCGATGCTGGCCGGCGTGTCGTGCCGGAGGATCGTCCGCCCGCTCTTCGTCGTCGTCTCGCCGAGCAGGTTTTCCTCGCGGACCTGGCGGACCACCAGGATGCGGCCGTCCGCCAGCAGGGCGGCGCAGGTGATGACGCCCTCCTTGTCCTTGGGCGCCCGCACGATGGCGCGGACGGGCCTGAGGCCGTTTTCCGGCGGGATGGTGGCACGGACGCCGACCGTGCAGATGGGAGGGGCGTGCGGGCTGCCCGGGGGGGCCGCTTGCACGCCGACTTCGACCAGCGACATCGTGCCGTCGGACCAGACGAGCGAATATTGGCCCGCTCCCGCCTGCTCGACGGCCCGAATCGTCCGCGGCCGGGACCGTCCCGGGCGTCGGCGGTCTGCTGCAAGATTGCTCCGCTGTGCAAATCGAGAAACGTAACGGTCCCGTTGCGGCCCAGGAGATGGGCGACCAGCAGCTTCTGGTCATCCACGCCCATCTCGACGCCGACGGCAGCCACGTCCTCGGCCGCCAACGACGCCGGCAAGGGCTGCGCGGCGATGAGACGGATACGGGCGGGCTGAAAGAGCGGCAGCACCGTGCCGACAATCAGCGCCACGATGGCGATCACGCTGGCAATGACCGCCATGCCGCCCAGCGTCACCACCCAGCGGGCGGCCTTGTCGCGCCGCCGGGCTCGTCGCAACGTGGCTTTGCTGAGTGCAAACATCACGATTCCTCGGCATCACCACGACTTCGACCGCGGGCGACTTATTCCACGATTTTGAGTTGTTTCACTTGGACTGCAAGGGGCAGCGGGCCGTAGCCGTCCTTGACCACGATCTCCTGTCCCTCCTTGGACAGCACGAACTTGAGAAACTCCTTCACCAGCGGCGGCAGCGGCTCGCCGGGTTTCTTCGCCACGTAAATGTAAAGCATCCGCCCCAGCGGGTAACTGCCATTCAGGGCGTTCTCGAAGGTCGGGGCCACGAGCTGGTCCTTGCCGCTCTTGGCCAGCGCCACGGCACGGACTTCCGAGGTCTTGTAGCCGATGCCCGAGTAGCCGATGCCGCCCCGGTCGTTGGCCACGCCGTTGACGACGGCCGCCGAGCCGGGCTGCTCCTTCACCGTGTCCTTGTAGTCGCCCTTCTCCAGCACGTGCTCCTTAAAATAGAGATAGGTGCCGCTGGCCGAATTGCGGCCGTAGATGCTGATCGGCAGCGCCGCCCATTGGCCCGTCAAGCCGGCCTCGCCCCAGGTGGTGATCGTCGGCGTAGCCGCTCTTGCGGGTCTTCGAGAAGATGCAGTCCAGTTGGGCCAGCGTAAAACCGGGGACGGGATTGTCCTTGTGGACGTACACGGCCAGGCAATCCAAGGCCACTTCGATCCGCGTCGGCTTGAAGCCGTGTTTCGCCTCGAAAGCCTCTTCTTCCTCGTTCTTCATCTTCCGCGACATGGGGCCGAGCTGCGCGGTGCCCTGCGTCAGGGCCGGCGGAGCGGTGGCCGAGCCCTTCCCCTCGACTTGGAATCTTGACGTTGGGATAGGCCTTGGAAAACGCCTCCGCCCAATAGGTCATCAGGTTGTTGAGCGTGTCGGAGCCGATGCTATTGAGATTGCCCGAGATGCCGGAAACCGACGCATAGGACTTGATGGCCGGATCGACCGTGCCGGCCGACGCGGCGGGCTCGGCGGCAGTCGCCGTCGCCACCGCCATAACCACCAAACAGATCGACGCCGCAACCGTTCCCAAGGTGCGCCGGGCGCAGAAAATTCGTCTCATCGCGGGTTCTCCTGAAGCTAAGGTGTGTGTCGAAAAGGGGCTCGTTCCGAGGCTGTTGCTGCGGAACCTTTCCTCATCCCCAGAAGAATGCTAGTTGTGAATTGTTAAGGATATGTGAGCAGAGGGTTAGTTCTCGATGAGAAGGGTGGCGGGGGGAGAGTTGCGAAACCGCAAGCGGCGGGTCCACCCCGAGCCCTGGCCGCGGTCCCCGGCCGCTACTCTTTGCAGCGATAGCCGACGCCGCGGACGGTTTCAATGTAGCGGCCGGCCGAGCCGAGCTTCTTCCGCAGTCCGACGATCTGCACGTCGACGGCGCGGTCCGTGATGGCATAGTTGTCGCCGTGGACGCCGTCGAGGATCTGCTGCCGGCTGAAGACCCAGCCCGGCTTGCTCGCCAGGAAGCGCAACACGCGAAATTCCGTCGAGCTCAGCGACACCGGTTCTTGATCGACCAGGACTTCGTGGCGTCCCACGTGGATCGTCAGTTCGTGGATATGGATGACCTCGTTGCCCTCGTCCTCGTCGGGCTCCTCGGGCGGCGCCTCGGGGCTGCGGCGCAACACGGCCCGCACCCGCGCCATGAGGACCTTGGGACTGAAGGGCTTGGTCACATAATCGTTGGCGCCGAGATTCAACCCGCCGACGATGTCGGATTCCTGCCCCTTGGCGGTCAGCATGACGATGGGCACCGACTGGGTCCGCGGCTGGCTCCGCAGACGTTGACAGACGGTCAGGCCGTCGAGGTCGGGAAGCATGAGGTCCAAAAGGATCAGGTCGGGCGGTTGCGCGGTGGCGGTGGCCAGTGCCTCTTCGCCCGAGCCCACGCCCGCCACCTGGTAGCCTTCCTTCAAGAGGTGATAGCTGACCAGTTCGCGGATGTCCTCCTCATCCTCGACCACCAGCACGGTTTTTTTCAGCATGTCAACACCACGCGCCGATGGCTCGGCCAAGGCAAGGTTCTGCAACACAACGGAGGTTCCCTGGGTTTTGTAAGCCCTTACGTTAACTAGCCCATGTTAGGTGTGTGTTAGCGTTGTGCTAGACTTCGATCAAGGATACTCGACGCACGGGTTGCATATCAACACCCGCCGAAGGGGAACTGGGCAACATCGACAGCCCAAGTTATAATACTCGACGGCCCATGCCGGTTGGTCAACATGGTCAACGTGGTCGCGGCCGCGGGCGTATAACGGGAATTGTTGCGGCTTTCCCACGCACCACAAAAAACTGGGCGATCCTGGCAAGATGGGCGGAATGAGGTTGCGCAAAAAAAATGAGGGATCTTGCTCGCCGGTACAAGAACCCTCACTTGAGGCTGCCCAAACTCGGCAAGCTGACGCCCGCCTTGTTCAGAGACCCACAGCCTTTACATCAGCTATCGGGCCGATGGATGGACTGACTTTAACACAGCTCTCCCGGGGATGGAGATAGGTTCCGATGACGCAAATCGCAAAACTCGCGCTCGAAGACGGCTCCGTCTTCACCGGCAGGGCCTTCGGCGCCGCCGGCGAGGTGGACGGCGAGGTCTGCTTCAACACCTCCATGACCGGATACCAGGAGATCCTCACCGATCCCAGCTATCGCGGACAGATCGTCACCATGACGTATCCCGAGATTGGCAACTACGGGGTCAACGCTGCGGACGTGGAGAGCGCCAAGCCGCAGTTGGCCGGGTTCATCGTCCGCGAGCAGAGCCGGCTGGTGAGCAACTTCCGCGCCGAAGGCGACCTGAACGGCTACCTGGTCCGCTACGGCATCGTGGCCCTGGAGGGCATCGACACCCGGGCGCTGGTGCGGCGGCTGCGGACCTGCGGGGCCATGAAGGGCGTGCTCTCCAGCACCGACCTGGACGACGCCCGCCTGGTCGAAAAGGCCAAGGCCAGCCCGGGACTGGTCGGCCGCGACCTGGTCCGCGAGGTGATCCCGGACCAGCCGATCCAGTGGCACGAGCCGCTGAGCCGCTGGGCGCGGCTGCTGGAACCGGCCGCGCGGCCGGTCGCAGTTCCTCGCCGCACGTGGTGGCCCTGGACTACGGCATGAAATGGAACATCGCCCGCCACCTCTTCGAGATGGGCTGGCCGGGTGACCATCCTGCCGGGCACGGCCACCGCCGAGGAGGTCTTGCAGCAGCAGCCCGACGGCGTGTTCCTCTCCAACGGTCCCGGCGATCCCGAGCCCTTGGGCTATGCGCAGCAGACGATCCGCGACTTGCTGGGCAAGAAGCCGATTTTTGGCATTTGCCTGGGGCATCAACTCTTGGGCCTGGCCTGCGGCGCCAAGACCTACAAGCTGAAGTTCGGCCATCGCGGGGCGAACCAGCCGGTGTTGAACCATGCCACCGGACGGGTCGAGATCACGACGCAGAATCACGGTTTTGCCGTGGAGGCCGACTCGCTGCCGGCCGACTTGGAGGTGACGCACGTGAACCTCAACGACCGCACGATCGAGGGCATGCGGCACCGCCGCTTCCCGGCCTTCAGCGTGCAGTATCATCCCGAGGCCTCGGCCGGCCCGCACGACAGCAACTACCTGTTTGCCGAGTTCCAAAAGATGCTTGGCTGAGTTACCGGGTGCTCGTTGTGTCTTGGTGCCCTGGCGGTTGCCGGCCGCGGAGAAATTCGAGGGGCGTCAGCGTGCCGCGAAAACCCTTCCAATATACGCTCCGCACGCTCTTCATTGTCACCACGATGTTTGCCGTCATCTGTTCCTACGTCAAGATGGCTCCGCCGGGCGCGCTGGCCGACGTGGCGGCCATGTTTGCCGGAATTTTCGGCCTCTTCGCCGTCGCCGCGGTCATCGCCTTGGCCGTCGATTTGTCCTGGCGGGCGATCTCCCGGCTCTGGAAAAAAGCCCCAGAGGATGACACCGAGGAGGGCAGCGATGAGGCGTAGCCCCGGTCACCGCCGGCCGTAGAGGCGTACGGCGGACGCCTGCCCTGGGGGACCGCCCGCCGCAGATGCCCGCTCGCGGTGTTCTCCGACTGGGCATCAACCCAGGATCGCCGCCAGGTCCTGCTCCGGCGTGGTGATGGGGGCGATGTTGAACTTCTCCACCAGGACCTGCAATACCGACGGCGTCACGAACGCCGGCAGCGTCGGACCCAAGCGGATATTCTTGATGCCCAGGTGAAGCAGCGTGAGCAGGATGGCCACCGCCTTCTGCTCGTACCAGCTCAGCACCAGCGACAGCGGCAGCTCGTTGACGCCGCACTTGAAGGCCCCGGCCAGGGCCAACGCGATCTGCACGGCCGAATAGGCGTCGTTGCACTGCCCCACGTCCAAAAGCCGCGGAATGCCGTCGATCTGTCCGAAGTCGAGCTTGTTGAAGCGATACTTGCCGCAGGCCAAGGTGAGGATGACGCAGTCCTGGGGCACCTGCCGGGCGAAGTCGGTGTAGTAGTTGCGGCCCGGCTTGGCGCCGTCGCAGCCGCCGACGAGGAAGAAATGGCGGATCGCCCCCTGCTTGACCGCCGCGATCACCTTGTCGGCCACGCCCAGCACGGCATTGCGGCCGAAACCGACGGTAATCGTCTTTTGCTCCGGCGCATCGGCCGCGAAGCCGGGCGCCGCCAGGGCAGCACGGATCACCGGCGTGAAGTCGCGATCCGGGCCGACGTGGGTGACGCCCGGCCAGGCGACCAGCCCGCTGGTGAAAATGCGGCCGCGGTAGCTCTCCCGCGGCTTCTGAATGCAGTTGGTCGTCATCAGCACCGCGCCGGGGAATTCGTCGAATTCCCGGGCCTGGTCCTGCCAGGCGCCGCCGTAGTTGCCCACCAGGTGCTTGTACTTTTTCAGGCCCGGATAGCCGTGGGCGGGGAGCATCTCGCCGTGGGTATAGACGTTGATGCCGCGGCCTGCGGTCTGTTTCAGCAATTCTTCGAGGTCCTTCAGGTCGTGGCCGGAGACCGCGATCGCCTTGCCCGCAATCGGCATTACGCGGACTTGCGTCGGCTCGGGATGGCCGTAGGCGCCGGTGTTGGCCTCGTCCAACAGGGCCATGACCTTCAGATTCAACTCGCCCGTCTTCAACACCCAGCCGAGGATGTCGTCGGCCGCGGCGCCGCTGCGGGCCACGAAGTCCAGGGCTTCGTGGAACGTGGCGTAAATCGCCGCGTCTTCGCGGCCCAGCAGATAGGCGTGGTCCGCATAAGCGGCAGCCCCCTTCAGACCGTAGACGATCAATTCCAGCAGACCGGCGACATCGGTGCCCAACGCGACCTGCTGCCGCGTTACCGAGACCTCGACCCCTTGGCGGATCAGGCCGTCGAAATCGGCCGCCGGCTGCCAGGCCGCCGGTCCGGCCAGTTGCTCGGGCGTCTTGCCGGCCTTGCGGCAGGCCGCCTCGTACAACGACCGAGCCTGGTCGCGGACGGCGGCCGCCTGGGTCAGATGCTTTTGCAGCCGCTGGGGGTCGAAATCGACGTTGGTGACGGTGGCAAACAGGCTCTCGATCACGCAGCGGTCCACCGCCGCGTCGCGGGCGCCCAGTTGGCCGGCCCGGTGGGCGTACATCGAAATCCCCTTCGTCGCATAAACCAAGAGGTCTTGCAGGGTGGCGGTGGCCTCGTCTTTGCCGCACACGCCCAGCGTCGTGCAGCCGGCGCCCCTGAAAGTCTGTTCACATTGATAGCAAAACATGAGTAACTCCTTTGCAGAAAGGTTTCCGATTGGCCACCAGCGGCCCCTTGCCCCCTCCGGGAGACGGGTCGAACTCGCCGTGTACAAACCCACAACTCTTCTATAATAGGAGGCTGTGCAAGACCGCTCCTTGATTTAGATCAAGTCGGCGGCAGAAAAAAGAAAGGAACCCTCCCGCCGTGCCGCAGAACATCGCCGACGTTCTTCACGAGTGCAAGCTCTTCTCGGCCGTCCAACCGGCCGGGTTCCAGCGGCTGGCCGTCATCGCGCGGCTCTGCAAATTCCGCAAGGGGCAACTGATCTTTCGTGAGGGAGAGGAGTGTCCGGGGGTGTACGTGGTGGGCAAGGGGATGGTCCGCGTCTTCAAGACCGGCCCGGGGGGTAAGGAACACGTCCTGCACATTGTCGGCCCGGGCGGCACCTTCGCCGAGGTGGCGGCCATCGGCGGCTTCGAGGTGCCCGCCAGCGCCGAGGCGATTGTGCCGACAAGCTGCGCGCTGTTGCCCCGCGACGCCTTCCGCAAGGCATTGGCCGAGGACCACGAGCTTGCCACCGGCATGATGACCGGCCTGACGCTGTGGGTCCGGCACCTGGTCAATCTGATGGAAGATGTGGTGTTGCGTGACGCCGCCGGCCGCATCGCCCGCTACCTGCTCCAGTCGCAGCCCGACGCCCAGGGACGCATCGAATTGCCGGGGCTGAAGCGGCACGTGGCCAGCCATCTGAACTTGACCAGCGAGACGTTTTCCCGCACTTTCCGCCGCTTGTTGGACGCCGGCATGATCGCCGAGTCGGACGACAACGGCCTGCAAGTGCTCGACCGCGACCGGCTGGAAAAGGTCGCCGAGGGGCTCTTCCCGCAACTCTGAGTGCAAGGCGGAAGGCGGAAGGGGGAAGGAAGCCGGCGAGAAAAGCCCCCCGTTTGCAACGGGTGGGACCGGCTGGCCGGAACGACTTCGATTTAATCCAGGCCGCCGAGGAAGTTCTCGATGTCCGCCAGCTCGGGCTCGGGTGGACTGGCATGTTTTGCCTTGGGCCCGGCGGGCTTCGGCTCCGCCAACTCCGGCTCGGCCAGCACCTCCGGTTCCGGCTCGGCTTCGGCCAACTCGGGCTCGGCCAGCAGCTCCGGCTCGGCCGGTACGTCCGGCACGGTACCGCCTTCGACCTTAGCGGGGACCTGCACGCGGTCGACGGCCTCGGGTTGATCGATGGCCTCGGGGTGGTCGAGGATCCGGGGTTCATCGTCCGCCGCCTCCTCGACAGGTTTAGGGGCATCGGTGGCTGCCGGCTTGGCCGGCTGCTTCTTGGGCACGGCGGGAGGCGGCTTTTTTTTGACGGGCGGCGGCACGCTTGGCGGCATCGCCGCCTCCGCCTCTTCCTCGTCGACGTTGTCCTCGGCTACTGCCGCCGGGGCCGGCTCGGCCTGAGCGAGTTCTTCCTCGAAGTACGTTTCAAACGCCAGATCGTCGGCGTCGCCCGCCGCTTCGGCCGGCGCCGCCTCTTCCCCCTCGTCGGCCGCCATGAACTCGAGTTCTTCCTGCTCCCCACCCCGGCCCGGCTCCTCTTTGAATTGCACCGGCGGCGCCTCTTCCGGATCGCCGTCGTACTGGTAGTCGGTGCGGAAAGTGAGCGGACCGACGGTGAACTCCGTCCCCGGAAGCAAGGGGGCCACGGCGATCCGCTGCCCCTGCAAAAAAGTCCCATTCGTCGAGCCCAGATCGCGGACCATCAACAGCCCCTGCTCCTCGAACAGGACGCAATGCTGGCGGCTGACCATGGGATGGGCGATGGTCAGACCGGCCTCCCGGCCGCGGCCGATGATCGTCGGCAGTTTCAGGTCGACGATCGGCTTGCTGGCCTTGCCGACGATGACGATGAGTTTGGCGTCCATGGACTACTTGCGGGCCAGGTAAGGCAGAGACGCGGCAGACAACCACCCCAGATACATGCCTTCATCCTAATCGCCGGCCCCAGGGACCGCAACAACCGGGACTTGATCGGCGGCATGTTAATCTGGCGGGAATGTGGGCCGCAGCGAGGCTGTAGTAGTCCGCCAACCTCTTCGCCACCTGGGATAGCAGCCAAATTCGCGTTTTCGTGGCCCAAAGAGGGGGTTATGGAGCACCTCCGCCGGCCAATTTGTTCGTCCGGCGGCTTCAATTGCCCTTGAAAGCGATTCTGGGGACTCTATAATTGCGGGATTCCGCCTGACCCGTGACCTCTGCGCAAGCGGGCGACCGCAGGGGGCAGAGGAGGGCCATGGGGTTGGTGGAGTACGGAGTGCGGGTGTAGCTCAGTTGGTAGAGCACGACGTTGCCAACGTCGTTGTCGTGGGTTCGAATCCCATCACCCGCTTTTACCTTTTCCCGGTGCGTTTAGTTCACGGCAGGCCATCATGTCCGACATCCAGAAGCGGGATTCTGAAGACGATCTTGAAAACCCGGAAGAGCGGGCCGGCGCCGGGCGACGACTCTGCCCAGGAGGGCGCCGAGGAGGCTGCCGGGGAGGCCGTCGACGAAGCCGTCGAGGAGAAGCCGAAGCTGCACTTGGAGGTGAAGATCGATCCGCGCAGCGCCTGCGAACGGCACATCACGGTGGCCGTTGCCCGCGAAGACATCGATCGTTACTTCGACAAGGAGTACAGCGAGTTGATGCCCACGGCGCAGGTGCCGGGATTTCGTCCCGGCCATGCCCCGCGGAAGCTCATCGAGCATCGTTTTCACAAGGACGTGGCCCAGCGGGTGAAGAGCGCGCTGTTGATGGACAGTCTCACGCAGATCCACGAGGAGCAGGACCTTTCGGCGATCAGCGAGCCGGACATCGACTTGGACAGCGTGGAAGTGCCCGAGCAAGGGCCTCTGTGCTTCGAGTTCGACCTGGAAGTGCGGCCCGAGTTCGCCTTGCCCAAGTGGAAGGGGTTGAAGATCGAGAAGCCGGTCCACGACTTCACGCCCCAGGACGTGGAGGAAGCCTTGCAGAGGCTGCTGGCCAATCGCGGGCGCTTGGTGCCCTATGCGGGGCCGGCCGAGGCGGGCGATTATGTCTCGGCCAACCTGCGTTTCGAGCACCAGGGGCAGGTGTTGGCCAGCGCGCCGGAAGAGGTCATTCGCATCCGCCCCACCCTCAGCTTCCGCGACGGCCAGATCGAGGGCTTCGACACGCTGATGGCGGGCGTCCGCGCCGGCGAGACCCGGCAGACCGAGGCCCAGCTCAGCCCGGACGCCCCCAACGCCGCCTTGCAAGGGCAGCGCGTGGCGGCCATCTTCGAGGTCCTCGAAGTCAAGCGGCTGGAGAAGCCGGAGCTGACGCCCGAACTGCTCGACGAGTTGGGCGGTTTCGAGCTGGAGGCCGACCTCCGCGACGCCATCAAGGACGCCTTGCAGCGGCAACTGGAGTATCAGCAGCGGCAGCGGGCCCGCCAGCAGATCACCGCCGCCCTCACCGTGGCCGCCGGCTGGGACCTGCCGCCGGGGTTGTTGCAGCGGCAGAGCCAGCGGGAATTGCAGCGCGCGGTCCTGGAGTTGCAACGCAGCGGTTTCAGCGAGGACGAGATCCGCACCCATGAGAACGTGCTGCGGCAGAACAGCCGCGCCTCCACCGCCCATGCCCTGAAAGAGCATTTCATCCTGGAGCGGATCGCCGAAGACCAGGAGATCGACGCCGGCGAGGACGATTACGCGGCCGAGATCAAGTTGATTGCGGCGCAGAGCGGCGAGTCGCCGCGGCGGGTGCGGGCGAAGCTGGAGAAGGGCGGCTCCATGGACGTGCTCCGCAACCAGGTCATCGAGCGGAAGGTGATCGACCTGATCCTGGAGAACGCCCAGTTCGAAGAAGTTCCTTACCAGCCGGAAACGACCGACGTGGAGGCCCTCGACCTGGCGGCCGGCGGCGCCGCGTCCGACATTCCGGCCGCCAAGCCCGGCGGCGCCGAGGCGGCGGCCGGCGGCAGGCCGGGCCCGGTCCACGGCAGGGAGTAAACGCCGGAGCCCTTGCGCTTCGCCGAGATGGATCCGATTCATGACAAGATTTTTCCCCGCCGAGAACAGCATGTCCTATCGCGATTATCAACGGCAGCGGCAGTTGACCTTGGGCGATCTGTTGCTGGAGAATCGCATCATCCTCCTGCAAGGCGAGATCCACGACGGCAACGCCAACGAGCTGGTGATGAAGCTCTTGTACTTGCAGAGCGAGAACCGCCGCAAGGACATCCATTTCTACGTCAATTCGCCCGGCGGCAGCGTCAGCGCCACCCTGGCCGTCTACGACACCATGCAGATCCTCACTTGCCCGGTGGCGACCTACTGCGTGGGGCTGGCGGCCAGCGGCGGGGCCGTCCTGCTGGCCGGCGGCAGCAAGGGCAAACGCTTCGCCCTGCCGCACGCCAAGATCATGCTGCACCAGCCCTACGGGCAGGTCGGCGGCCAGGTCTCCGACATCGAAATCCAGGCCGACGAAATCCTTAAGACCCGCGACGTGCTCAACCATATCCTGGCCGGCCACACCGGCCAGTCGATCGAGCGGATCGCCAAGGACACCGACCGCGACTTCTACATGAGCGCCGAAGAGGCCAAGCAGTACGGCGTGGTCGACGACATCCTCACCAAGCAGCCCGTCGCCGGCGACGATGAAGAATGAGAACTTTCCAGAACATCATTTAGGCTACCCCATGTCGTTGATTCCTTACGTTATCGAGAAGAGCGGCCGCGAAGAGCGGGCGATGGACATCTACAGCCGCCTGCTGCGGGACCGCATCATTTTCCTCGGCACCGCCGTCAACGATGACGTGGCCAACGCGGTGGTCGCCCAGTTGCTCTTCCTGCAATCGGAAGATGCCCAGCGCGACGTGCACCTCTACATCAATTCGCCGGGGGGCAGCATCAGCGCGGGCCTGGCGGTCTACGACACCATGCAGTTCATCAACTGCGAGGTGGCCACCTATTGCGTGGGACAGTGCGCGTCCATGGGCGCCGTGCTGCTGGCCGCCGGCGCGGCGGGCAAACGCCGCGCGCTGCCCAATTCCCGCATCATGATCCACCAGCCCATGGCCGGCATGGAAGGCACCGCCGAAGACATCATGATCCACGCCAAGGAATTCGTGAAGGTCAAGGAACGCCTCAACCGCATCCTCATTAAACACACCGGCCATCCGCTGGAGAAAATCGAAAAAGACACCGATCGCGACCGCTTCATGTCGGCCGAGGAGGCCCTCGAATACGGGTTGATCGACCAGGTCATCGAGCACATCGAGCAGCCGCCAAAGTAGGTCTACCCCTTTTCCCGTCCCTTTCCGTTCACCGTCTTTTCGCTGGTTTTTCGAGCACTGCTTGCCAGGGGGGTGGAAACGCCCAAAGCGCGTTTTCCAAGGATGGAACCCCATGCGCGCGAGGTCAAACATGAAAACCTGGCAGATTGCCGTCGTGGGACTGGTCGGGCTGGCCGTGGCCGGCTGCCAGACCGATCCGAACATCGCCCTCTTGGAACAGGAGAACCGCAAGCAGCAAGACGAGATCTACCAGCTCCGCGGTCAACTGGAGGACTGCCAAGACGCCTTGCAGGCCACTCGCTGCCAGGGCCCGCCGCGCACCGCGCCGCCGTCGGGGCCCTCGGCCGGGCCCGCGCAGGCGACCGTGCCGGAAACACCGCCCGCCCCGACCGGTGAAAGCGGGCCGTCCGTCGATGTTGGCCACGAAGTGTCTCCGGAGCAGCTTCCCGAGCCCTACCAAAAGCACGAGGGGCCGCAAAACTCGCCGCCCCCGCCACCCAAGGAGCCGGCCGTACCCAAGTCCAACGCCCCAGCCTGGAACCAATCGACGCAGGTCTCGGCCGTCGACAGCGCCCGCGTCGCGCAGATCACGCTCAACCGGGCCTTGACCGCCGGTTACGCGGCGGCCGGTTCCCCGGGCCAGGAAGGGGTGACGGTCGTCATCGAGCCCCGCGACGCCTGGGGCCGGCTCCTGGCTGCCCCCGGCGACGTCCAGGTGGTTGCCCTCGATCCGGCCCAGGCGGGCCAAGAGGCCCGCGTGGCGCGTTGGGATGTCACCGCGGCCGAGACCTCCACGCGGCTGAGCGACGGCCCCGACGGCGGCATCCACTTGAACCTCCCTTGGCCGGATCGGCCCCCGGCGCATAACAAGCTCCATCTCTTCGTCCGCTACTTGACCAGCGACGGCCGCAAGCTGGAAGCCGACGGCCTGGTGGAAGTGGCCTCGCCGGCCGATCGCACGGCCGGCTGGATGCCTGCACGCCGCAGCGTCGCCGAGCGCTCTGATGCGGCCGAGATTCCGACCGGGCGGCTGCCCGAGGGGCCGTCGCTGCGGACGGCCAGCGGACTCTCCGACCCGGGTCCGCCGCCTCCGGTGTGGTCGCCCGAGCGGCTGTAAGAGCACTCAACCCGATTTCCGCTTTCGCACCCACCCGCTTGAGGAAACTCCGGCGGCACATAATAATACGGCTAGACCGGAGTTGGAGCGGGGCCATGCGCGAGAATAAAATTCACCTGCCGAAAGAGGAGATCGCCGAGTTTTGCCGGCGGAGCCGGGTGCGCAAGTTGTCGTTGTTCGGCTCGGTGTTGCGCGACGACTTCCGCGACGACAGCGACATCGACGTGCTCGTCGAGTTCGAGCCCGGCACGCGCATCGGTCTGAAGTTCTTTGCCATGCAGGACGAGCTTTCGGCAATCTTCGGGCGGAAGGTCGATTTGAACACGCCGGGATTCTTGGGCAAGCATTTCCGCGACCAGGTCCTGAGCGAGGCGGAGGTGCAATATGACGCGACATGACGACGCCGCACGCCTGCGCCACATGCTCGATCACGCCCGCGAGGCGGTGCAGTTGGTCCAGCCGCGGACCCGGGCCGACCTGGATGCCGACCGCTCACTCAATCTGGCGGTGACGCGCCTCCTGGAAATTGTCGGTGAAGCGGCGGCGAGGGTTACTTCGACGACTCGTGATCGCTATCCGCAGGTTCCATGGTCGTCGATTGCCGGGCTGCGTAACCGCCTCATCCACGGTTACGATGAGGTCGATTTTGACATTCTTTGGGATGTGGTTCGCTACGACCTGCCGGCACTGATCGTGGAACTGGAGAAGATCCCGCCATTGGATCTCGGCGGCGGCAGCGGCAACGAAGCATCGACCGCATAGCCGATTGGCCGGCTCGCAGCCGCGCCCGGTGCCGACCTACACCGGTTTCACGGTGGTGACCCAGAGGAAGGGCTTATTGGCCTCGTCGACGCGGAGCTCGAACTTCAGCCCCGCTTTGAAGAGCAACTTGCGCAACGCCAGGCTGCAGTTCGATCGGCCCGGGGGCATCGAGACCAGCGCCTTGGCCGGGTCGATGCCGTGCCGGGCCATGGCGTTGTAGTCCATGAGCACCGGCACCTTCAGCCGCGCACGATGGCGGCCAGTGCCTTGGCCGCCGGCACGTTCTGCACGTTGACGGGAAGGAAGTCGTACAGCGCCGGCAAGGCGTCGGCCGGCCTCTCCACCGGCCAGCCGATGGGCCAGACCTCCTGGTCCAACTTGGCCTTGGCGACCGCGCAGGCGAGCCCCTGCGGGGTCTGCCGCGGCACCATGCAATAGCCCAGCGGGCGCAAGATGGAGGCCAGCGCGGTGCCGCAGGACAGCCCGGACAGATCCTCGGCGATCTTGTCGTCCTCGGCTGCGGGCAGGCTGCCCGTCACGCGAATCGGCAACTTCAGATTGCGGCCGATGCGCTCCACGGCATCGCCGGGCAACATGCCCCGGGTGGAAAATCCCACCGGCTTGGCCAGGTCGGCGCGGACCTGCGCCATCTGCTTGCCGGTCAGCCCGAACGCCGAGGGGGCCTCGCGACGGTTGGGCGGGCCGTTCTCGGCAATATCGTCCAGCCAATGGGCCAACTGGGCCGCCTCGCTCCGCTTGAAGCGCGCCCCGGCACGACCAGCTCGTTGCCGGTGATCATGCCGGTGACCACGTAGACGGGGCTGTCCGCCGTGCCGCCGACGTCGATCTTCACCTCGTCGCCCGGCTGCAGCGAGTGGAAACGCAGGTTCTTCACGCCGGCGTGGCTGAGCACCTGCATCCACTGCTGGAAGTCCAACGGCGCGCCGCTGCGGGCCTCGCCCAGCACTTCCAATTCGACCCGCCCGGCCGCCCATAAGGGCGAGGCGGTAAGCGACAGGCACGCGGCCATCGCAGTAAAGAGAACGTAGCGGTGCATTGCCGGCGTCATGGCGACCTCCACGGACAAGAGGGGACTGTCCCGATTTTCGCGGCGCGGGTGGCCCCGATAGCTTTGCTATCGGGGTGCCGCAGGCACAAGAGGCGTTCGTAGCCTGCTGAAGCTCCTCTTGCGGCTTCGCCGCCCCGATAGCAGAGCTATCGGGGCCACCCGCGTTACCGTACAAACAGGCATCCTCGCCGCGAAAATGGGACTGTCCCCCTTGCGCTGCTCGGGTGCCGGCTGGGGCGTAAGCGGTTACGTCCCCGCCTATGGGGATTATAGCACGCCGGGCTGCACGGCAAACTGGCGGAGCGCGTCCAGCACCGTCAGCACCTGCTGGCAGGAAATCTCCTTCCAGCCGGCGTGCCGGTGACGCACGATCGCCAGTTTGAATGCCTCGACGGCGTCACTCAGGTCGGCCGGCAGCGGGGGCAAGGCCGCCAGCGGCCGGATCGGCTCCGCCACGGACTGGCCGGCAAGCGAGTCGCCCTCGTCCGAGAGGGCATCGTCGTCGGCATCCTGCCGCCCGGCGTCCGCACGGTCCGGCTCCGTCTCGGCCGCGTCGTGGACCTCGGCGGGCGACGAGGAGATCGCTGCCGGCGGCTGGTCTAGACCGACGGAGGCGTCCTCATCGATTTCCCCGGCCGCCCGCTCGTCGCCGGGCGGTCCCTCCAGCGTGCCGAGCGTCGCGCTCCGTTGCTCGGCCATTTGGGCGACCGACCAGGCGTTCTGCACGGCGCCTTCCAGCCACATTTCGGCATCGGGCCACTCCAAGGCCGCGTGGAAGTGACTCCAGTACAGCCCGGCATACTGCTGGCGGACCTTGCCGAATTTTTGCCAGACGCGTCGCAGCCGTCCGCAGTGTTGCGGCGTAAGATTGCCGACGCGGCGGCTCCACGCCTCGTCGGTAGCGCTTTGGGCCGATGCGCCGGCCGAGAGCAGGGCCTCGCGCCAGTCACAGATGATGCGTCCTTTCTCCCAGTTGGTCGTGCTGACCAGGTGATTCCACCGTCCGAGGTAGGGGGCCGACGTGTTCTCGATCGTCGGCTGGTCGATTGCATCCGTTGCCAGGGCGGCGTCAGCAAGGTCGTGTTGATCCATCCGAAAAACCTCTGCCGGGGGCTTCCTTCAAAACGAGTTCGCCTTTGCTCTCTCTGTAGAAGGGGACAGTCCTATTTTCGTCGAACGAAAATTGGGACAGTCCCCACTGCTGCGATTTTAGCAGGAAGCGGCCGTGCGGAAGAGGGCGGCGCGGAGAAGGCAGCAGGCCGGCAGCCCGTGCCGCCCGGATTTTGCCGAGGTGGACGGACTTGCCAGCGGAGCGCCGGCGGCCTTGGCGGCGCGGGCCGCGTGGGGAAAACTTGTCGATGAAAAACGCCCACGTTCGCCGGGGACTGTCCCGATTTTCGCGGCCCAGGCAGCCTTGCCCTACCGACAGGCGTCTCCGCCGCGAAAATGGGACTGTCCCCCTTGCGCCGGCCGCCGCAGGAACCGCTACTTGGCCGGCGCGCTGTTCGGGGCCGCGCTGTTCGGCGCCATGTTGTTCGGGGCCATGTTGTTCGGGGCCATGTTGTTCGGGGCCATGTTGTTCGGGGCCATGTTCGCCGCCGGCGCGGGCTCAACGGCCGCCGGCAGGGGCCCTTCGACGCGGCGGAGCACGAACAACACCCGATACAGCGGCGCCGCCTGGTTCTGCTGGGCCGCCTGTTCCCAACGCCGCGCCTGCACGATCGCCTGGGCAGGCGCCGCCGGGGCGGGAGCAGTTTGGGGCGTGGCAGCCTGGGGGCCGCCATACGTCTCGGCTTGCCCCGAGCCGTCCCCGGACTCCTTCTGCTCGGCGTTTCTCTGGTCCTCCGTCATGGCACGCGAAAAGCTGCCGACATCCGCAGAAGGGCTGGGTTGGCTTCCAGCGGCCCGAGAACGAGCGGTTGCCGTTCCGCCACCGGCCTGTGCGACGGTTTTCTGTTGGGTTGCCTGCCCGCCTCCGCGGCCGCCCGGTACAACGGCAAGGCCGGCCTTCCCGGCTCCCATGCCTCCCTGCCCGCCGCCGTTCTGCACGCGCGAAGTTCGACGACAATTGCTGGTTCTGTCCGCCGCCGCGACTGAAATTAAATTGGCCGAAGGGTTGTTGCCACATCGCTCCGGTGGCGGGCAGGACCACGACCTGCGGGAAGGCCGCTTGCCTGGCCATCAGTTGCGACAAGACGGCGCGAATCTGTGCGGACGTTGCCTCCGCGTCTACCAGCACCACCGCGCCCCCGTCCTTGCGATCGCCCCCCCGCTCGCTCCGGGGCCTGCCGACGATGCCATCGCCGGCCAGCAGGTTGTTGAAGACCTTCTGCCCGTCCGCCTCCGGGCTCACGTCGCAGTGGACGACCAGAACGCTGAGCGTGGCCGGAACGCTGGGGCGACTGGCGCGGCCGGCGGATTTCGCATACGACCGGGCCAGCGGCTTTTTAGCGGGCATTAACGGCTCTTCGGGCGGGGCTTGCGCTTGCGGCGCATAGTCGCGCCGGCCAGCGCCCTCCCGGCGGCGGGTTGCGGTCCCGAACCTGATCCTGAGCCTGATCCACGCCCCCAACGATCTTCTCCCCGCTTGTCGAAATCCTTCGGCTTCTCCGCGGCAGCGATCGTGGACTTATTGATGGCGTCTTTTTCTTTATCCGCCAAAACCTGATCCCTCGCGCCATCTTTCGCCGAGCGATCCTGCGGCGCCGAGATTTTTTTCTTGGCTTGTTCTCCCGCATAGTTATTCCTTGCGGCATCGAGTCCACTGCGGTCCGCACCGTGAATGACTTCGGCAGCCTTGTCCGCCGCCTTCTCTTGCTCGGCTGGCGGGGGCGGAGCAGCCTCTGCGGATTTCGACTCTTCCCGGCCCTCGTCTCCGCCTGCCTCCCGGAAGGCCGGCGCCTTGGCGGCGGCGGCCTTCGCTGCCGGGGCAGCCTTCGCAGCCGGGGCTGCCGAAGGAACAGCCCGGAGTTCGGGCGGCGTCGGCTCGGCGGCGGTCTTGGCCGCATCGGACTTGGCCTCGGCAGCCGCGGGCGCCGGGACAGTCTTGCCGCCCCGGGCGACTTCTTTGCCCGCCTCCGGTCTGTAAATCATCATCATTACGGCGATGGCGACCGCCAGGCCCGACCAGACGAGCGCCCGGCGGCTCAGCATGCCACGCAGGGTCTCGCGCCAGAAGGGCTGCGACGGCACGGCCGGCTGAGCGGCCGGTTCCGCCGGGGGCGCATCGCTGAGCAGCCGCCGTTCGGCCATCCGCAGCACGTGCGGGCCGAGGTCTTCGCCGACCTTCTCCTGCGGCAGCGATTGCAGCGTGTGGCTCAGCGCGCGCATCTCCTCCAGCCAGCGCCGGGCCGCCGGGTCGGCAGCCAGCAACTGTTCCACGCGCGCCTGCTCGGCGGCGGTCAATTCGCCGTCGAGATACGCGCTGAGCAGTTCTGATTCAGGCACTTTATCCATGGCACGCGCCGAGTCACTTTCCAATCGTCAACACTTCTTTGAGTTGCTCCCGCAATTGCCGCCGCGCCCGATGCAAGCGGCTCCGCACCGTCCCCAGCGGCAGGTCGAGAATCTCGGCGATCGTCTCATAACAACAGCCGTCGATCTCCCGCAACACCAGCACCGCCTGACACTCCGCGTTCAACTCCCGGATGGCCTGCCGGACCTGCCGGCAACGCTCGGCCTGTTCCAGGCGGTCGGTCGGGCCGTCGCCGCCGTCGACCGGCTCGCCGCCGCCGGCCAGGCGGACTTGGTCCACCGACACGGTCGGGCGGCGCCGGCGATGGTGGCTGGCCGCCACGTTGAAGGCAATCCGGTAGAGCCAGGTGTAAAACGCACTGGCGCACTGCAACGTATCCACCTTCAAGAATGCCTGTACAAAGGCATCCTGGACCACGTCCTTGGCGTCCTCGGCGTTGCCGACCACGTGAAACACCGTGTTGTACAGCCGGTCCTGATATTTCAGGACCAACTGGCCGAACGCTGCCGAGTGCCCTGCCAAGGTCTGGTGGATCAGTTGGGCGTCGTCATTCACAGCAGGCTCACAGAAATAGGATGCGCGTCAGCGCAACCAAGAGTTCCCGGCCCCGGAAGAAATCTATTCCCATCATCCTGCTCCTGGGGGCGATTGTCAAACCCCCTCGTTTTACGCACAGTCCCCCTCTCCCTCCGGGAGAGGGTTGGGGTGAGGGCGGTGTACAGCCGCCGGCCGTCTTTATCGCGGTTTTACTGCGATGGGCGCCAGGACCAACCTTCGGTCGGTGCCCCGCTTGTCCAGCAGTACTCCGTGCCGCGATACTCCAGCACTGCTGGACAAAGCCAGCAGTGGCACCCCGGCGGGTTCCGTGTCGCCCTCACCCTGACCCTCTTCCGGAGGGAGAGGGGAGCTGCACGCGCCCGCCGCTGCCGTAGGCCAGCCCCGGCCGCCGCCGGCGCACGTAGTACCACAACCCCATCGCCCCCACCAACAGCAACAGGCTGACGTTCTGCGAAATGGTCATGCCGGTGCCCAGGATCGGCGCCTCGTCGGTGCGGACCATTTCCTCCAGGAATCGCGTGATCGAGTAGACGGTCAGCATCAAGGCCGACAGTTCGCCGTCGCGGCGGCGAAAGGGATCGTAGGCCAAGAGCAGCAGGCAGATCAGCAGGGCGCCGATGGTGCTGTAGATCTGCGTGGGATGGACGGCGCGGCTGCGTGCCGGGGGCGCGCTTAGCGAAAGCCGCAGGATACCCCGCCCGTCGTCCAGGCCGAGGGCGACGGTCTCCTTCCCACTGTCCGCGAAGAGACTGCTGAGTTCCCTGTAGGCGCCGGCATTGGTCGACACGTCCCGGTCGCCGATGCGCCGCAGGCGATCGCCGGGCCGCAGACCCGCGTTGTCAGCCGCCGAATGGGGCACGACCGTGCGGCACGATCGGCGCCGCCTTCGGATCGGCGCCCAACGTGAAGCCGTACATGACTCCGCGGGCGACCTGGTTGACGTAGACGGGACTGCCGGCGGGAAAGGTGACGCCCCAGGGCAAATCGCACGGGCCGCCGTAGCAGCAGCCGTTCAACAGGCAGCCGATCCGGCCGATGGCCAATCCCAGCATCAAGCTGGGGGCAACCAGGTCGGCAGTGGCCAGCAGCGGCACGCGATACTTCCAGAAGAACGCCAGCAGGCCGGCCACGCCGCCGAAAAATCCGCCATAGATCACCAGCCCGCCGTTGGCCACGTTGACGACCGCCAGGAGCAAGGCCGTCAGCCCGTGCTCGCCGTAGACGGGCCAGTAATGCTCGAACCAGTATTCGGCGACGTAGAAGGCCCGGGCGCCGACAATGGCGGGCAGGATCATCCAGAAGGCCAGGGAGAGGATGACGTCGGCCGAGACGCCCACGCGGCCCGCCCGCCAGACGGCCAGGCCCGTGCCGGCCGTCACCGCCAGCAAGATCATCACGCCGTAGCCGCGGATGGGCAGGCCATGCTCGTCGCTCAGTGCCGGCAGCACCCAGACAATCACGCCGGCCACGACCACCAACAGCGGCAGATAGCCGAGCGTATCGGCGTTGAACCCTTGCCGGCGGATCAGCCACGCCACCAGCAGGATGCTGAAGACCGCCCAGACGGCCAAGGCCAATCCGGAGCCGAAGACGGGCATGCCGGCCATCTGCAACGGAATGTGGAAGAGCGTTTGCCGCACGGGGAAAAATCAGGGGTCGGGGGGTTCTAAGCGGGTGACTCGACTCTCGCAAATTGCGGCACCAATGTCCCCTCTCCCGCCGGGAGAGGGTTAGGGTGAGGGCGTGCGTTGCTTGTGCGTTTTGCCATGCCCTCACCCCCGACCCCTCTCCCGAAGGGAGAGGGGAGAATCTACTTCCAAGAGGCAGTTGTCGATCAGGCGGGTGTTTTCGATCCGGACGGCCAGTGCCGCCAGCGCCCGCGCTGGCACCTGGTCGAGCGGCCCGAGCGTCTCGGGATCGACCAGGGCGATGTAATCGATCGCGGCGTCGCCGGCCGTCTCGACCACCGCCCGCATCTGGCGGAGGATCGCATCCGTACTACGCTCTCCGTGGCGGATAAGTTCCCCCGCCAATTGGAGACTTTTCCATAACACGGTAGCCCGCTGCCGCCCGGTGGGGCTCAAGTAGGCGTTGCGGGAACTCATGGCCAGGCCGTCGGGCTCGCGCGCCGTCGGGCAGACGCGGATTTCCAGCGGCACGTTGAGGTCCGCGACCATGCGGCGGATCACCAGGGCCTGCTGATAGTCCTTTTGGCCGAAGTAGGCCGCGTCCGGCTGCACCATCTGGAACAACTTCAGCACCACCGTGGCGACGCCGCGAAAATGCCCGGGCCGGAATTGGCCTTCCAGCGGCTGGCTGACCGCGCCGACCTCGACCCAGGTGGCATGGCCCGGCCGGTAGACTTCCTCGTCCGCCGGCGCCAGCAGCAGATCGGCCCCGCATTGCGCCAACTTTTCCCGGTCGGCCGCCAGGGTGCGGGGATACTTGGCCAGGTCTTCGCCGGCGGCGAATTGGCTTGGGTTGACGTAGATGGTCGCCACGGTCAGGTCGCACTCGGCCTTGCAGGCGCGGACCAGGCTCATGTGCCCTTCGTGCAGCGCCCCCATGGTGGGGACCAGGCCGATCCGGCGGCCTGCCCGCCGCGCCGGGGCAAGCGCCGAGCGCAATTGGGCGACGGTCGTGACGAGTTGGGGTCCGGGCTGCATGAGGAAATATCTTACTTCATCGCCTCCACGGCCGCCAGCACTTCCAGCAAGGCCGCCTCCGGATCGTCGCCGGACAGTCGCAACAGCGGTCCTTGGCCGGGCCGCGTGGCCAGCGCCAGGAGATCTTGCCCAAATTGGCCTTCCGGCCCATCAGCGGGTGCCTCTAAGAGCACGATCAGCCGCGGCCGCACCACCCCCGCCCGCAATGGTTCCCAAAGGGCAAGGTGCTCCTGCCGCCGCTCCGCTGGCAACCAGACGAGGGCCTCGTCGCACCAGAAATCGCTCACCACCCCGGCTGCCGCAGACCACCCCGGCCAGCCGGGCGACAGCAACGCCGGCCACTGGCGGAGAAATTCTAATTCCAGCGGCCGGTCATTACCAGCCGGCGCCGCGAGGATGGCATGGGCCCCGCTCCGCAGGGCAACCTGGCGGGCCAGTTCGGTCCTGCGGGGCATTGCGGGGCCTGTGATCGCCACGTAGAACGCCGATGAATTCAAGTGGTCGAGGTGCTGTTGCACCGTCCAGCCGGTCAGGGGATGGACCATCGCGGCAGCGACCGAGGCCGCCGGCTCCAAGACGAATCGCCGCCAGGTCATGCGTGGATGCGGCAGGACCAGCGCCGGCGTCTGCCGCACTTCCCGATCGCACAACAACAGATCGAGATCGATCGGCCGCGGTCCCCAGCGCTCCTGCCGCCGGCGGCCCAGGCCGGCCTCGATCTCGTGCAAGAACTCCAGCATTGCCTCGGGCGGCAGCGAGGTCTCCACGACCACGGCGCCGTTGAGGTAGGGCGGCTGACGGGGCGGCCCGCCCGCCGACGGCGTTTCCAGCCAGGGACTTTGCCCGCACAGGCGGACCGCCGCATGGCCGGCCAACTGCGCCAGGGCCTGCTGGAGCATCCGCCTGCGGTCGCCGAGATTGGAGCCCAGGCCGATCAGGCAGACAGCCATGGTGGAACAAGCCGCCGACTTGTTTTCTTGTAGCCGCTGACGCCGGGTGTGAACGCTTGCGTTTTTTTGCGATTTGCCAGAGAGGAAAGCATGGGGGGGGCCGTCCGGGCCGCGAACCTCCGCCGCCGACTGTCGTTCCCTACGGTTTGCGCCCCCCATGCCCTCGTTCGTGCGTCTTACACTACGGTCGAAGCGCCGTGTCAGACTGTCATTGTCCCGATGCTGCGAATTCTGTCAAGGCGTTGGAAGCGAGTTGGCAAGAACTTGATCCTTTTTCGCTGCCAATTATACTGGAAGTCAGAGCGATGCTTGCATTGCATGTGTCAGCAACAAGTTCTCGGAAGAGGAGAAATCGGGTGAGAAGTTTTCGCGCCAGCGGAATTGTCGTCATCGCTGCGGCCACTGTGTTCGCCACAGCCGCCGTCGCCACGGCAGGTCGGCGATGCCGCTGTCAACCGTGGCCGCCGTGCACTTGCGTGCAGCAATCCACCCCCGGATCCGCGCCGGCCGCCGGCGTGCCGACGTTGGCCCCGGCGCGACCCTCCACCGGGACGCCTGCCGAGGCCCAGTCGCTGCGCCAGCAGCACAGCAGCACCGTTTATGTCAGCGTCGAGGTCAAGTCGGAGGGTGCCACGACCAGGCTCCGCCCGGTGCCCGGCTTGTCCAGCAGTGTTGCGGCTAGCGTTGGTTCGGCACTGCTGGACAAGCCAGCAGTGGCACCGAACGGCTCGCCGGGCCATTGAGTTACGCCCTCAAGCGGCACAGGCCGGCAAAGCGGCCAAGCACCTGCCGCGCCAGCACTTGCAACGCCGGCAGCCGCTGGCGCGTTGCCGCCCGGATGGCCTCGGGATCGATGTAATCCAATTTGGCCAACTCGCCGCAGTTGCCCGGCTCTCCCAGCCAGTCTTCGATCATCGCGGCGGTCATCTCGACGTGGAACTGCAGGCCGTAGGCGCAGGGGCCGGCCCGAAACGCCTGCTGAACGCACAAGGGGCTTTGCGCCAGGTGGACCGCCCCGGGAGGCAAGTCGAAGGTGTCGCCATGCCATTGAAAGACGGTGATCGCTTTGCCGCAGCCGGCAAACAGCGGATCGGCCGCCGCCGCCGGCGTCATCTCGATCGAGTACCAGCCGATTTCCTTAACCCGATTGGGAAAGACCTTGGCCCCCAGCGCCTTGGCCAGCAGTTGGGCGCCCAGGCAAATGCCCAGCATCGGCAGCCGCAGATCGAGGGCCCGGCGGATCCAATCGACCTCGGCCGCCAGGAACGGATACCGCTCGGTTTCGTCGACGTTCATCGGCCCGCCCATGACCACCAGCCCCGGCACGCTCTGCAGATCGAGCCGGGCAGTCGCCGCGCCGCCCTCGAACAGATCGACATAGCGGAATTCCAGTCCCGCGCCGCTAAGGGCATCTTCCAGCGTGCCGGCGGGCTCGTGGCGGACGTGGCGAAGAATGGGGATCGGCGTCATAGGGCCTGAATTCCGCAATTTCCAAGGGGACAGTCCCCAGCTTCTTAGGACCGGTTGTCGGGACGATCTCGGCCCGTGGCGAGATGGTGCGGCCCGCGGACGCCCGCATGGGCGGCGTCGAAGCGGACCTTTCGCACGATCGGGCCGACCGGCGGCAGCGGCGCGGGCGGCTTCTTATTGTCCCCTGGGCTATCCATCGCGTTCCCTCGATTCTGCAACCGATCCGGGCCTGGCGGCGCAGGCGTGCGGCTGTAAAAGAGCTTACCCGCTGCGGCCCGCCCTGACAATCCCCTTGGCTCCAAGCGGCGGGAGGAGATGCCCGGCGGCCCCTTTCCCCGCTTGCCCTGGTTTGCTATTCTAAGAAGCTGTTGCTCTGTAGGGTGGGTCGAGCGCAGCGAGCCCCACCGCCGGTCTCTCGCGGATTTTGGTGGGGCTCGCTGCGCTCGACCCACCCTACAGACTTGCCCTGGTTTGCTATTCTGAGGAGATTGTTTCTCCCAGGTCTTGAGGCTGGCATGAGCGACGTGGTTTCCTGCAAAATCGCGACAAAAATGTCCGGGCCGGCGCGGCGGCGCCAGGGCGGCCCGAGAGGCGAGGTCCGTTGCACGTCCTGTGCGGCCAAGTGTTGTCGTTACTTCGCCCTGTCGATCGACGCGCCGACGACGTGGAAGGATTTTGACTCGATCCGCTGGTTCCTGTTGCACGATCGGGCCGCCGTGTTCCGCGAAGACGGCACCTGGTATCTCCTCGTCCAGACGCCCTGCCGGCATCTGGGGCCGGACCATCGCTGTACGATTTACGAAAGCCGGCCGCAGATTTGCCGGTCCTACTCCACGACCGACTGCGAGTACCGTGACGATTGGGTCTACGACCAGTATTGGGAGACGCCCGAGCAGGTCGAGGAATATGCCGAGGCGGTGCTGGGGCCGCGCAGGGGCCGGAGCAATCGGAGACCACGATGACGACGCCACGCATCGCGCCGCGCACGCTCAAGGGTTTCCGCGACTACACGCCGGAGATGATGATTCCGCGCGAGCGGCTCATCGACACGGCCCGGCGGGTGTATCGCTCCTACGGCTTTATGCCCATCGACACGCCGGCGCTGGAATACCTGGAGATTCTCACTGGCAAGGGAGGCGAGGAGACCGACAAGCAGATTTACAAGTTCCAGGACCACGGCGGCCGTTGGGTGGGCCTGCGCTTCGACCTGACGGTGCCGCTGGCCCGCTTCGCGGCCCAGCACGTCGCCGAGTTGGGCGTGCCGCTGAAGCGATATCACATCGCCACGGTCTGGCGGGGTGAGAATACGCAGCGCGGCCGTTACCGCGAGTTCATGCAGTGCGACTTCGACACCATCGGCACCCGCTCGATCGCCGCTGACATCGAGACGGTCCTGGTCGTCCACGACCTCTTCCGCCAGATCGGCTTCCGCGAGTTCACCATCCACCTCAACAACCGCCTGGTCCTGAGCGGCCTGCTGGAGCGGCTGGGACTGGCAGGGCAAGCCACGCTGGTGCTGCGGGCCCTGGATAAGCTGGCCAAGATCGGCCCCGACCGGGTCGCCGAAGAAATGACCGCCACCGCCGGCGCCACGCGCGGCGCAGGCGCGGGAAATCCTCCGCCTGGCCGAAATCTCCGGCCCCAGCGACGACGTGCTCCGCCAGCTCGAACCGCTGGTGGCCGGCAGCGAGACGGGACTGAGGGCGCCGCCAGGCTGAAGGCGGTCCTCGACGGCGCCGCCGCGGCCGGCATGGCGCCCGAGCGCCTGAGGCTGGACGTCTCCATCGCCCGCGGCCTGGATTACTATACCGGCACCGTGCTGGAGACCTTTCTCGACGCCCTGCCGGGCATCGGCAGCGTCTGCTCCGGCGGCCGTTACGACAACCTGGCCGAGTTGTATACCAACCAGGAGCTGCCCGGCATTGGCGCCTCGCTCGGGCTGGATCGGCTGCTGGCGGCCATGGAAGAATTGCAGATGATCGAGAAGGTCTCGACGCCGGCCCCGGTGCTGGTCGCCTTCTTCGACGCCGGACGGCTGCACGATTACTTGCGGCTGGCCTCGGCCCTGCGGGCCGCGGGCCTGGGCGTCGAGGTCTTTCCCGAGCCGAAGAAACTTGGCCAGCAGTTGAAGTATGCCGATCGCCGCGGCTTCCGCGTGGCGTTGATTGCCGGGCAAGACGAGTTTGATCGCGGCATCTGCCAAGTCAAAGACCTCCAGCACGCCCGGCAGCAGGACGTGCCCCTGGAGCCGGATGCGCAAAGCATAATCGAGGCAGTGAGGAGAATCCTGACGGAAGGATGAAGGATAAAGGATGAAGGATGAAAGCGGGGCTGCCGCCTCGCTGGCACGGTTCGTCCTGGTGTCCCTTCATCCTTTATCCTTTATCCTTCATCCTTAACTTGTGGCCAATCGCGACAACCATTACGAAGCGGCTTTTGAAGAGTACCTCCGCAGCCGCGGGGTGCCCTATGTCGCGGTCGATGAGGCCAAGCGGAGCGTGCTCTCCGACGATCCCCGTCGCTCCCGGTCGTTCCCGGTTTCTCCCCATGTTTTCGGGTCGATCTGGGGAGATTTGAGGGAGATTTTCAGGGCTAAAATGGATCTGCAAGAGCACGGCCCCCGGGGCTGATCTCGCCACCTTCTGCCTCCTGCGCGCCGCGATTGATCCCGAGCGAGGGAGGCCAGCGGGCTGCCTTGGCACCTTGCTGGCCGTCTTCCTCGCGGACGTCCTGTCGGCAGCAGCGTTCAGAAATCCGCCGCTTCCTGCGCAAAATCCTTGCAATTTACGGGGGGGGGTAATATGAGGGGGAATTGTCGTCCCCAGCGTACCCGAGGACGCGGGCAGGGTGGTCCTGCCTCGCCATTGGGGCGGCGCGTGGCACCAGACGTTGAAGGAGTTTTGCTATGAGAAGTTTGATTTGTGCCGTGGCTGTGGGTGTTGGGCTGGCCCTGACGAACGTTTCCGGGGTGTTCGCCGGTTCGATTCAATTCACTGATCCGCTAAACGGATCGACGCTTGACCCGTGGTGGAACGCCAACCAGCAGACCTCGGGCTACATCACGTATCCCTCCACCTATCTTGGGGTGCCGTGCGTGCAGTTCACCCATTATGACGAGGCGGCCAGCGGTGCGGTCGCCCTGGTTCACGACTTCTCCGGACCGACCTACGGCGATGTCTCTGTCCAGTTTTATGACACCGGGGCGGGTCAAACCTACGGCGGCTATATCGAGTTGATCCTCCAGAACTCCGCCCTCAACGAAAGCGCGGATTTGGCTACAACGGACATGGATTGGTCCGGTTGGCCCGGCAGTAACCAGTACAACTTTGGCCTTTTCGACGGCTCTACTGCCACTTCTGCCGTGTCAAGGACACAGGATTGGCATCAGTACGAGATCGACGATACGCCCAGCTCGTTGACAATTTCCGTCGATGGCATTGCCGTTTACACCGGCGCGGGGGGAATTCCCTTCGACAGTATTCAAATCCATTCTCGGCAACTTTCAGTACAGGCCAGGCTTCACCACCTACTTCACGGATTTCTCATTCAGCGGCCAAACCGCTCCCGAGCCCTCCACCATCGCCTTGCTCGGCGTGGGCGCTCTCGGCCTCGCCGCCTGCGCGTGGCGGCGGAAGCGGCGGGCGGCGTAGCGGAACCCGTGGTTCCCGTGGCGGCACAATGACGGCCGGCGCCATCGGCAGCCGATCCCGACCACGATAGAAAGACCGCCGCCTAGCCGGTGTGGATGGCGCGGGTATAGGGAACGGCCTACCACTGATCGAGCATGCGCCGGAGCCCCACGGCCACGCGTTGACGATCCGTTGGTTGCAGGCGACCAAGAATCCGATGAATATCAGACTTGTCGAGGGTTGCCAGTTTATGGAGCCGGCCGATGGATGGAGCGAGCAAGCCAGCGCCCGCGCCAGTCGACAACAGTCACATCAAAAGGTGACGGGCTCGCCTGTGTTGTGATCCTTGCAACCAGCAGGTCGGCGTCGCCCGCGTCAAGAATAACGAGCGCGGGCCGCAGTTTGCGCCCGGCGCCGGACGTGAACGGGAATTCAACCAGGACGACATCACCCGGCTTATAAACTGCCATAGATGTCATCGCTCTGCGAATAACCGGCGAGGAACCGATCCGCCGTCAATCGCTTCCAATCCTCCTCCTCGAATGAGTCGCCGACCAGGAGCACCACGCGCACACGATCGGCATCCGGAATTTGAGCGGCGATGTCCGGCGGAACCTGCAATATCCCATCAGACGGTATCTGGGCTTGAAATTCAAGGACTTTCATCGTCGATCCTCAAACACGGGTCTTCTTTTTTCTTCCCCGAGCGTCGCCGCCTCAATTATACCACGAAAGACGGCGACAACCCAGTGGGGTATTGTGTATACTGTTTCGTGTTTCCGCCTCTTTCCTTCAGCCCTTTCGTCTCATGGCCAACCGCGACAACCATTACGAAGCGGCCTTTGAAGAGTACCTCCGCAGCCGCGGGGTGCCCTATGTCGCGGTCGACGAGGCCAAGCGCAGCGTGCTCTCCGACGGCGGCTCGATCAAGAGCCTCGATTTCATCGTCTCGACGCCGGGCCCGACCACCTGGCTGGTCGATGTCAAGGGCCGCCGCTTTCCCAGCGGAGACATTCAAAAGCAGTACTGGAAGAACTGGTCCACGCGCGACGATTTGCAGAGCCTGGCCCAATGGGAACGCCTGTTCGGCGAGACGTTTTGCGGCCTGTTCGTTTTTGCCTATGACATCCTGGGCCGGCGGGCGCCGCTGCCGGCCGAGCAGCTCTTCGAGTTTCGCGGCCAGCTCTACGGATTCGTGGCCGTGCGGCTTTCCGACTATGCCGGCCACGCCCACCCGATTTCGACCAGTTGGGACACGCTGGCGATGTCGGCCGCCGATTTCCGCCGCCTCGCCCAGCCGCTGGAAGAGCTGCTCGGCGGCGGCAAGCCGACGTAACGACCGGCAATTCAAGGCGGCCCCCGGGGCTTGACACGCTGCGCGATCTGGTGTGTAATAAATGGCGTCGCCTCGGCGGCCCGTGCCCGTAACGATCACACCCCATCGAGCCGTCCTTACCGGCGGCCCCGCCTGATTTTCACAACGGAGGACACCATGGAGCCATCCAGCTCTCGACGTTCGTTCTTGCGCGATGTCAGCCTCGGTTCGCTCGGCGCGATGGCGGCCGGCAGCCTGCTGGGCACGGCCGCGGCCCAGGGTCCCGGCCAGAAAGTCCTGGGAGCTTCTGGCGCGGCGACGTCGCCGCGCCCCAAGGGAGCCTGGCAGCCGGTCTCGGAGCGGAAGATTCGCGTCGGCATTGTCGGCTACGGCGCCTGCCAGTTCGGCGCCCAGTTCGGCTTCCAGGATCATCCCAACGTCACGGTGGCGGCCGTCAGCGACCTGTTTCCCGACCGCTGCCGGGCGCTGGCGGAGGCTTGCCGCTGCCAGAAGACCTATCCGTCGCTGGAAGAAATGCTCAAGGACGGCTCGATCGAGGCCGTGTTCATCGCGACCGACGCCCCCAGCCACGCCCGGCACTGCGTCGACATCCTCAAGCACGGCAAGCACGCGGCCACCGCCGTGCCGGCTGTCTTCGGCTCGCTCGAGGACGCCGACAAGCTGCTGGAGGCGGTCAAGTCGAGCGGCCGGAAGTACATGATGTTCGAGACGTCCGCGTTCCACGAAGATTGCTACGCCATGCGGCAGATCTATCGCGCCGGCGGGTTCGGCAAGCTCATTTACACGGAAGGCGAGTATTTCCACTACATGCCGGCGCCGATCCCCTCGTATAAGGGTTGGCGGATCGGCGTGCCGCCGCAATTCTACCCCACGCACTCGAACGCCTATTACGTGTGCGTGACCGGCGGCAGCTTTACCGAAGTCGCCTGCATGGCGATGCCCAGCATCGTCAAGGAGATGCAGCCCGAGAACAACCGCTACAAGAATCCCTTCGGCACCGAAGTCGCCCTGCTGCGCACCAGCGAGGGCGGGATGGCGCGCATGGCGGTCAGTTGGGACACGCCCGGCGGCGAGATCGAGATCGGCCGCGTGCGCGGGCAGCACGGGTCGATGGAGGGCATGAGTTACAGCGGCAAGAAGAAGTTGCCCGATCTCGGGCGCCCGCCCCTGCCGCCGACCGTCTCGCCCGGCGGGCACGGCGGCTCGCACGGCAACCTGATGAACGAGTTCGTCACGGCGATCCTCGAAGATCGCAAGCCGATGATCGACGTCGTCATGGCGTTGAACCTGTCGGTTGCCGGCGTCGTCAGCCACCAGTCGGCAATGAAGGGCGGCGAGACCCTGAAGATTCCGCAGTACCGCATGGCGTAGCTTCTGCGCGGAAGCACATGTAGGGTGGGACGAGCGAAGCGAAGTCCCACCACAGTCCCCGCCGCAAATGGTGGGACTGCGCTCCGCTTGTCCCACCCTACGATCTGCGAAACGTGCCCCGTTCAATCGCCGCGTTGCCGGCGGGCCTCGTAGAACAACACCGCCGCGGCCGCCGAGACGTTGAGACTGTCGGCCGCGCCCAGCATCGGCAGCCGCACGGCGGTCACGTCGGCGGCCGACCAGAGCGGGGAAAGCCCGGCGGCCTCGCTGCCCAGCACCAGCGCCGCCGCGCCGCGATAGTCGGCGGCGGCGTAGCAGAGCGCGCCGTCCAGCCGGGCGGCGTAGATTTTCATGCCCCGCCCGCGCAGCCAGGCCAGCGTGTCCGTCGCGGTCGCCTCGCACGCCGGGACGGTGAAGATGGTGCCCAGGCTGGCGCGGATGGCGTTGGGGTTATAAAGATCGGTGGCGGCGTCGGCCACGATGAGGGCCGACACGCCGGCGCCGTCGGCGCTGCGCAGGACGGCGCCGACGTTGCCCGGCTTTTCCACGCCTTCCAGCACGGCGACCAGCGGATTGTCCGGCAGCGATAGTTCGCCGAGCGTCCGTTGCGGCATTTCGGCCACCCCCAGCACCCCTTCGGCCCGGTGCCCGAACGCCAGCCGCTCGAACACCGGCGGGCTGACCGCCAGGATTTCGCCGCCGCAGCCGGGCAGGGCGGCCAGTAGCCCTTGGGCGTCGGGACCCTGGCAGAGTTCTTCGCAAACGAACACTTCTACGATGCGCACTCCGGCGGCAATCGCGCGGGCCAGTTCCCGCACGCCGTCGATGAGGATGCGCCGCTGCTGCCGGCGATATTGCGCATCGCGGAGGCGGACGGCGTCCTTCACCCGCGGATTCTGCCGGCTGTTGATGATGGTCATGCTTCGCCCTCACCCCGGCCCTCTCCCGGAGGGAGAGGAAATCGTTACGGCCACGCCGCTGGGCAACTCCCGGCCGCTGGCGGCACGGATCGTCAACGGCCGGGCGTCGATCGAGCCGCGGTCGGCCGGATCGGCGGCGGCGTCCAGGGCGTCGGCCATCATCTGGGCCAGCCGGGCCGGCTCAAACTCCGGCGTGTGGCACGTCAATAGCATGAACCGCCGCTGCCCGCCCGTCAACTGGCCGCAGCACTGGAGCAGCCGGGGCAGGTGCGTGGCCAGCCGCCAGACCTCGCCCCGGGCGCCGTGGCCGTAGCTGGGCGGATCGAGGATGACGGCGTGGTAGCGATTTTCCCGCCGCAGCTCGCGTTTGACGAACTTCAGGGCGTCTTCGGCGATCCAGCGGATCGGCGCGTCGGCCAGTCCCGACCGCTCGGCATTGCGGCGGGCCCAGGCGACGATGTTCCTGGCCGCATCGACGTGGACGACTTCGGCCCCGCTGGCGGCCGCGGCCAGCGTGCTGCCGCCCGTATAGGCAAACAAATTGAGCACGCGGACGGCCGGCGATCGGCCCACTTGCTCGGCGATCCACTGCCAATTGGCAGCCTGTTCGGGAAACACGCCCAGGTGGCCGAAAATGGTCCGCTTCAACTCGAACACCAGTGATCCATGGCCGATGGTCCATTGCTCCGGCAGCGGGCGGCGGCAGGTCCAGCGGCCCTCTTGGCCGTTGACGCGATCGAAGCGGGCGTCGGCCCGTTGCCAGGCAGCCGGGTCCGCCCGCCCGATCCCCTCGGCCGCCGGGCAGGGCCGATCCAGCGTCACGTCCCCAAAACGTTCCAGCCGCCGGCCGTCGCCGAAGTCGAGCAGTTCGTATTGATCGGGAGTGAACATGGGCTCTGATAAGTCGAAGTATCCGGCACACGCCGTGTGCGGCGCCGTATCCCGCACACGCCGTGTGCGGTGAAGTCGGCACACGCCGTATGCCGATCCCACCGCACACGGCGTGTGCGGCGTACTATTTCGCGCTCACTTGCGCCGCGGCGGCCCCGACGGGACCAAACACTCCGGCCGCGGACCGATGAGGTCCTCGCGGCCGGCCTCTCGCAGGGCCTCGCGGACCAAGGCGTGGTTCTCCGGCTGGAAATACTGCAACAGCGCCCGCTGCCACCGCCTCATGCGGGCGCCCTTGGGAACGTAGACCTCGCCGCCGCTGATGGGATCGATGCCTGTGTAATACATGCAGGTGGCGATGTCCATGGGCAGCGGAATAAAATCCTGCACTTGCTCGGGCCGATAGCCCGAGCGCTTCAGATAAAGGGCCAGATCGATCATGGCCGGCAGATCGCAGCCGGGATGGCCGGCCATGAAATAGGGGACGAGGTACTGCTCCTTTCCGGCGGCGGCCGCCGCCTGGCAGAATCGCTGCTGAAAAGCGGCGAAACTCTCGATGGGCGGCTTGTGCATCCGCCGCAGCGTTTCCGGATCGGCGTGTTCCGGGGCGACCTTCAGCAGCCCGCCCGTATGGTGCCGGGCCAATTCCTCGATGTAGGCCACGCTCCGCAAGGCCAGGTCCATGCGGACCCCGGAAGCCACGAAGACCCGCTTCACGCCGGGCTGCTGCCGGGCCTCCCTCATCAACTCGATCAGCGGCCCGTGATCCGTGCTCAACAGCGCGCAGACCGTCGGATAGAGGCAACTCGGGCGGCGGCAACGGCGGCGGACCTCGGGCCGGCTGCAGTTCATCTGGTACATGTTCGCCGTCGGACCGCCCAGGTCGCTGATGACCCCGGAAAAATCCGCCGCGCCGGCCATGTGGCCGATCTCTTCGAGCACCGACTGCCGGCTGCGACTCTGAATGACCCGACCTTGATGGGCCGTCAGCGAACAGAACGTGCAGCCGCCGAAACAGCCGCGGACAATCTGGATCGAGTCCTTCACCACCTCGAAGGCCGGAATGGGCTGGCGGCCGTAGCTGGGGTGGGGACGGCGCGTGAACGGCAGCCCGTACACGCGATCCATCTCCGCCTCCGTCAGCGGCCAGGCCGGCGGATTGACCACCACCGCCTCGCGGCCGTGATACTGCACCAGCCGCAGGGCACTCTCGGCGTCGCTCTGGCGCTGGATCATGCGGGTCATGGCGACAAACGCCTGCGGGTCGGATGCGACCTCGTCGTAACTGGGTAGCGTCACGATGTCGGCGGGAGCCACGGATTCGGGCCCGGGCGGACTTAAGCGGAGGCTGACGCCTCCGGGCGCGATTCGTCCAGCAGCGGAACGGTTTCGCTGGCGCCCAGCCGGTAGACCGTGCCGCGAATGTCGCGGAGCCGGGCGACCGGCTGGCCGGCAGCCAGGCGGGCGACGATCTCCAGCAGCGGCCGCTCGCCCATGCCGTAGACGAGCAGGTCGGCCTTGGCGTCGAGGATGATGGCGCGGCGCACCTTGTCGCTCCAGTAATCGTAATGGGCCAGCCGGCGCAGACTGGCCTCGACGCCGCCGGCGATCACCGGCACGCCCTTATAGGCCTCGCGGGCCCGCTGACAATAGGCCAGCGTCGCCCGGTCCGGACGCCGCCCGATCTGGCCGTCGGGGCTATAGGCGTCCTCGTTGCGGACCTTGCGGTTGGCCGTGTAATGATTGAGCATCGAGTCCATGTTGCCGGCGCTGACGGCGAAGCACAGCCGCGGCCGGCCGAAGGTCCGCCACGGCCCGCAGGAGTGCCAGTCGGGCTGGCTGAGAATGGCCACGCGATAGCCCTCGGCTTCCAGCAACCGTCCCAGCAGGGCCATGGCGAAACTGGGATGATCGACATAGGCGTCGCCGCTCACCAGGACCACGTCGACGGCGTCCCAGCCGCGGGCCCGCGTTTCTTCGGCGGTCATCGGCAGCGGCTGCCCGGCGAGCGGCTGCGGCCGTTTCCTGGCCGTGGAAGGGGACGGGTCCATGTTTTTCGCGCTGGGAGTCCGCGCAGCATCATGAGCCCCGGGCGTTAGCCCGGGGATAACGTGAATTCTTCGCAAAGCGTCGCCGCTCCTAAGCCGAACCCTGTGTCTGGCGCCCGGGGCTCCTTGTCCGGCGGCAGCATCCATGCCGAATGCGTGCCGGAAGGGCGGCCGGAGGTGGAATGCCGCTCGAACAGGTCGCGCGCCGGCCAATGGACCGTGCCCTCGATAGCCTTGCGCAGCCGCTTGGTGCAGAAGCCCAGCGGCGACGGCGTGCCCTCCTGGTGTTCGCCGCCGTTGAGCAACACGACCCAATCGACACCGTTGGGCAAGTGCTCGATATAGGTGTGGATGCCGGGGACGCCGCCGTTCTTGCTGAAGCGCATGCCGCCGCGGCCGCGCACCACCACGTCCCATCCCAGGCCGAAATGCGAGCCGTCCTTGCGTGGTTTCAGCGGCGCGGGGGGCACGACCAGCATCTCCCGGTAGCTCGCCGGCGACAGCAACGACTTGCCGCGGCTGCCGTCCACCGCGGTGAGCAAACGCGCCATGTCCACCGCCGAGCCGATCCAACTGCCGGCCGGCGGACCGATCGGACCGCGCCGCCCGGAAACTCCTTCAGCCCGTCGCGGCCGTAACGCCGCACCTCGTTGGGCGCGTAGGCGGGGGCCGGCCGCTCCAGTTCCATGCCGCTGATGCCGGCCGGCCGCAAGACGTGCTGCCGCACGTACTGTTCGTAGGGCTGGCCGCCCACGCGCTGAATTACTTCCCGCGCAAGAAGAAGCCGAAATTGGAATAATGCTCTTCCGTGCCGGGCCGGTATGCCAAGGGCCGGCTGAGGGCATAGCGAATGACCAGGTCGTCGGAAACGGGCAACTTGGTCCCCGTCTGCTTGGCGATCTTCCTGGCCATCCGCACATATTCGCCCCCTTTGTGCGGATCGAAACCGGCGGCATGGAGCAGCAACTGCCGCACGGTGATGTCCTTGACGCGGGGATCGAGCTGGAAGCCGTCCAGCGGCTGCGGCCGGCCCAGCAGCGGGTAGACGCGATCGTCCAATGACAATTTGCCGCTCTTGGACCAGGCAGAGCATGGCGACGCTGGTGATCGCCTTGCTCACGCTGGCCAGGCAGAACGGCGATTCCATCGTCACCGGCTGATGGGCGGCGACGTTGGCCCAGCCATAGCCTTTGGCGGCCACGAGCTTGCCGTCCTTGGCGACGGCCAAGGCCGCGCCCGGCACGCCGAATTTCTTCATCGTTTCCCGCATGACCGCGTCCAGCGACTCCACGCCGAAGCCGACTTCGGGCGGGGCCGCCTCGGCCGCCGGCGCAGGGGCCGGTCGCGGCTGCGCCGGCGGCGCCGCCCGCGCGGGCTGCCCCGCGCCGATCTGCACCGCTGCCGCCACCAGCGCCGCCAGCCCCAGCCGGCCCCAGCCTCGCCCCAGTTCCGCTGCCCTCATAAAGAAATCTCGCCGGTCGAAGATCCAACCGTCTATGATACCATGAATTACACAACGCCGGACCTTGGAATGCAAGTCCCCAGGGAACTGTAGGCTCTGCTTTCCCTGATCCCCGGCCCCTGGCCCCTAGACCGCCCCTAACTCGCTCCTGGTGGGGCTCGCTGCGCTCGACCCACCCTACAAATCTTTCCCTGGCCCCCGGCCCCTAGCGATGCTTGATTGCGAAAACCCCCGCCTTGCACTATAATAAAAAGTTTCCCATCGCGTCTCCGGCGTCCTCCGTAGAGCGCATGAATCGAGAAGCCTCGGAAATCGAAGCGGCCTCGGGCGAGTGCATCTGCGTTCGCGGCGCCCGCGTTCACAACCTGCAAAACGTCGATATCGACCTGCCCCGCGACCGGCTCGTGGTGATTACCGGTCCCAGCGGCTCGGGCAAGAGTTCGCTGGCCTTCGACACGCTCTATGCCGAGGGACAGCGGCAATACATCGAGAGCCTGTCGATCTACGCCCGGCAGTTCCTCCATCAATTGGAGCGGCCCGACGTGGACCTCATCGAGGGTTTGCAGCCGACGATCGCCATCGACCAGCGCGCCGGCGGCCATAATCCCCGCAGCACGGTGGCGACCGTCACCGAAGTGTACGATTACCTGCGGCTGCTGTACGCGCGGCTGGGCGAGGCGAGTTGCCACCGCTGCGGCGCAACGATCCGGCAACAGTCGCCCGAGCAGATCCTCGAGGCCCTGCTGGCGCGGACCGAGGGGACGCGGATCATGGTGCTGGCCCCGCTGGTCCGGGGCCGCAAGGGACAGCACAAGGAAGTCTTCGAGGGCGTGCGCAAGGCCGGCCTGTTGCGGGCGCGCGTCGACGGCGTGGTCGTCAACGTCAACGATCCGCCCGAGCTGGTGCGGCAAAAGTCGCATCACATCGAGGCCGTGATCGACCGCGTGGTGGTCCGCGAGGGGGTCGCCAACCGCCTGGCCGAATCGATCAACCTGGCCGTGCGGCACGGCGACGGCCTGGTGCTGGCCAGCCACGAGGAGAAGCGGTCGGGGGGCCAGGCCGTTTGGCACGACGAGCTCTTCAGCACCCAGTATGCCTGTCCGGATTGCAAGATCGGCTACGAAGAACTGGAGCCGCGGAGCTTCAGTTTCAACAGCCCCTACGGCGCCTGCCCGGCGTGCGAAGGGCTGGGCTCGCGGGTGACTTTCGATCCGGAACTGATCTTGCCCAACCTGGAACTCTCCTTGGCCGACGGGGCGCTGGCGCCCTGGAAGGACGCGCCGGCGGCGGCGCGGAAGCTGAAGCACGCGCTGCGAAACTGGATGGCGGCGGCCGGCTTCCGCTGGAATACGCCGCTGGCAAAACTGAAGCCGAAGACGCTCGCGCAATTGCTGCACGGCGACGGCGGCGAGTTCCCCGGCGTGTTGCTGCTGCTGGAAAAGGAATACGCCGCGACTAGCAGCGAGTCGAAGCGGCAGCGGCTCGAGGCCCTGCGCGGCGAGGTGATTTGCCCGGAGTGCAAGGGTGCCCGCCTGCGCCCCGAGGCCCGCGCGGTCCGCATCGGCGGCAAGGCGATCCACGAAGCGACGGCCTTGACGGTCGCGGCCGCCCGCGAGTTCTTCGCCGGCCTGGCGCCGCCGCCTTCGCAGCAGCCGGTGGCGGAGCCGATCCTTCGCGAGATCTCCTCGCGGCTGGAGTTTCTCGAGCGCGTCGGGCTGGAGTACCTGACGTTGGATCGGCCCGCCGCGACCCTCAGCGGCGGCGAGTTGCAGCGGGTGCGGCTGGCCAGCGGGCTGGGCTCCGGCCTGGTCGGCGTCTGCTACGTTTTGGACGAACCCTCGATCGGCTTGCACCCCCGCGACAACGGCCGCCTCGTCGAGGCCCTCCGCCGCCTGCAAGCCCGCGGCAACACCGTGGTCGTGGTCGAACACGATGAAACCATCATGCGGCAGGCCGATTGGCTGGTCGATCTGGGGCCGGCGGCGGGACGCAACGGCGGCCGCGTCGTCGCCCAGGGGACGCCGGCGCAGGTGGCAACGACCGACTGCTTGACCGGGCGCTACCTGGCCGGCCGGCAGCGGATTCCCCTGCCGCCAGGCCGCCGCCGCATCGCCGCCAGCCGCTCGATCGTGATCGAGGGCGCCACGACCAACAACCTTAAGGAAGTGACGGTCCGCTTCCCGTTGTCCGCGCTGGTGTGCATCACGGGGGTGAGCGGGTCGGGCAAGAGTTCCCTGGTCGACGAGACGCTGGCCCGCGCCATGGTGCGGCGTCTGGGCGGCATCGCCCCCAAGCCCGGCCCTTTCGCCAGCCTGCGCGGGGCGGCTCAGATCGACAAGGTGGTGCAGATCGACCAATCGCCGATCGGGCGGACGCCGCGGAGCAACCCCGCCACCTTCACCGGCGCATTCGACGAAATCCGCAAGGTCTTCACCCAGACGCGGGAAGCCCGCCAGCGCGGCTACAAGGCCGGCCGCTTCAGCTTCAACATCAAGGGCGGCCGCTGCGAGCAATGCCAAGGCCAGGGGCAGCGGAAGATCGAGATGAATTTCCTCCCCGATCTCTACGTCACCTGCCCGGTGTGCGAGGGCAAGCGCTTCAGCCGGCAGACGCTGGAGATCCGCTATCGCGGCCGCTCCATCGCCGACGTGCTGGAGATGCGCGTCGATGACGCCGCCGAGTTCTTCGCGAATTTTCCCGTCATCGCCCGGCTGTTGAGCAGCTTGCAGGAGGTCGGCCTGGGCTACGTGACCCTCGGCCAGTCCTCGACGACGCTCTCCGGCGGCGAGGCCCAACGCATCAAGCTGGCCACCGAGTTGGGCCGCGTCGATACCGGCAAGACGCTTTATATTCTCGACGAGCCGACCACGGGTCTGCACTTCGACGACATCAAGAAATTGCTCCTGGTGCTGGGCCGGCTGGTCGATTTGGGCAACACGGTCTTCGTCATCGAGCATCATCTCGACGTGATCAAGACAGCCGACTGGATCATCGACCTCGGTCCCGGCGGCGGCCAGTCCGGCGGCCGCGTCGTGGCCACCGGCACCCCCGAGCAGATCGCCGCCCTGGAGGACAATTGCACGGGGCATTACCTGCGGGCGGTGCTGGACAAGGATGAAGGATAAAGGATCAAGGATAAAGGATGAAGGGCGAAGCAGCCTGGTCGGTTTGGAATCTCTTCTCTGGATGGTATAATTGGTAGCGAGAGTGACTCGGAGCCTGCCAGCAGGAGCAATCGTATGGCGACCGTTGAATATGGGCATATCACCACGGGGCCGGATGGCGTCGCGATGCTGGCCGGCACGCAAACCAAAGTCGTTGAAATCGTGCTGGATCACCTCGCCCACGGCTCCAACGCCGTCGAGATTCAACGCGAGTTTCCCCATCTGACGCTCGGGCAAATCCACAGCGCGCTAGCCTACTACTACGACCACAAGCAGGGCGTGGACGCAGACATCCGGCAGCGGCAACTCAAGGTCGAAGCCATCCGTGTTGAAATGGGCGATGGGCCCCTCACCGACAAACTCAAAGCGACGGATCGCCTGCCGTGAGTCTGCCAGCAGACCTGCGATACAAGCTCAATCCAGCCCCAGCGACCTGCGGACCTCTTCAATGCTGTGCGTCCGCTCTCCATGCGAGCGTTGGTCCAGGAGGGCCATCAATTCCGGCTGTTGGCGGATCAGCATGGTCTCCAGTGCCAGTTCGTCGAGTTCAGCCAACAGAAACTCCTTGCCGTCCGGGCGCGCAAGATCACATTGTTTTCGCTAGCCAACCGCAGCAGTTCCGGTAGGCTGGGCGACCCGCCAGCGAGGTCGATCGTTCTCATAGTTTGAACGCCTTCCCGCGAATGAACAATGCGTTGTGTTCTTTCCAGCCGATGGCCCTACACTCCCTGGCCCCCGGCCCCTGGCCCCTGGCCCCTTCCCTCCCAATCTACCCCCGACATCCTCGCCAGCGCAAGGATCAACGCCTGTGTGCCGTCGCGGCCGTGGCCGGTCGCTTGAAGCGATACGTACAGTTGCTCGGCCAGCGCCAAGCCCGGCAGGGCCAGACCCATCCGCTTCGCTTCGGCCAGGGCAATGCCCATGTCCTTGAGAAAGTGCTCGACGAAGAAGCCGGGGGCGAAGTTGTTGGCCATGATCCGCGGGCCGAGGTTCAAAAGCGACCAGCTTCCCGCCGCCCCGGAGGCGACCGATTGCATCACCTTTTCCAGGTCCAAGCCGGCCCGATAGGCATAGAGCAGCGCCTCGCAGACGCCGATCATGTTGGTGGCGATGAGGATTTGATTGGTCAACTTGGCGTGTTGGCCCGCCCCGGGACCGCCCTGGTGAACGACCGTCTTGCCCATCGCTTGCCAACAGGGCGCCAGCGTGCGGACCACGTCGGGGTCGCCGCCGGCCATGATCGACAAGCGGGCTTCCCGGGCGCCGACGTCGCCGCCGGACACCGGGGCATCGACGCTCTGGACGCCCCGCTCGGCCGCGGCCCGGGCAATAGCCGCGGCCAGCGACGGCTCGCTGGTGCTCATGTCGACGAGGATCGCGCCGGGCGGCAGCCGGCCAGCGCACCGCGCTGGCCCAGCACCACCGCGCCGACCTCGGCCGGATAGCCGACCATGATGAAGATCACGTCGGCGGCTGCGGCAACGGCCTGGGGGTCGTCGGCCCAGCAGGCGCCGCGGGCCAGCAGCGGCTCGGCCTTCGCCCGCGTGCGGTTATGGACGGTGGCGTGGAAGCCGGCCTCCAGCAGATGGCCGCACATGCTGACGCCCATCACGCCGGTGCCGATCCAGCCGATGCGGGTCTTTGCGGGTGCGATCTGCATCAACGTATCAGAAGGGGACAGTCCCATTTTCGTCGAACGAAAATCGGGACAGTCCCCGGACTGCTCCCTTCCCGTTCTTTAATCCCAGCGATCTTCGGGCCGCCGCAGGACCTCGCTGATCACGATGGCCTGGCGGACGCCGTCGGCATTGGCCAGCATCTCGATCAGGCCGGCCAGCGGCAGGGCCGCGGGCGCCAGGGCGGTCTCGTCGGCGGCCGGCGGCGCGGCGGCTTCGCCCGGCTTCTTGGCCAACTGGCTAACGTCGTGGCCGAACACCTGCTTCAGGCGATGGCCGATTTCCTCATCGGCCTGCGCGACCTCTCCGCCCAGTTGCGAAGTGCGGCGGCTGAATTCTCCCGTGTCGAGGTACGTTTCCACCTGCTTGCCGACCTGGGCGCCAACCGGCTCCGCCGCGGTTTCGTCGACGACTTCGGCGGTGACGGGCGTTTCCGGCCGGGCGGACTGCCCGGCGGCGGGGCGTGCCTGGCCGCGGCCGCCGGAGACGCGACGGAGGAATTCGTCGATCTCCTCCTGCACGGACGGGTCGCCGGGCGGATTGGCAGCAGGCGGCGGCCGTCGCGCCGGCGGTTGCTGCGCCCGCTGCATCAGGCTGATGAGGCGCAGCAGGCCCAGCACCACGAAGATCACGAGCGTCAACAGGCTGGGGATCCCCACGGCGGCCCACAATGGCCAGATCGGCGCAGTTCATGCCGAGGCCCTTTGTTTTGCCGTGGGGGCGACGCCGACTTTGGAAATCGCGTTGCGCATGTCGGTGTCGGCCTGCACGTTCCGCAGCTTGTAGTAGTCGAGGATGCCCAACATGCCTTCGCGGAAGGCCTGGGCGATGGCGCGGGGCACCTCGGCCTCGGCCTGCACCACCTTGGCGCGGTTCTCCTCGATGCCGGCAAAGTACTCCTGCTCTTCGGCCACGGCCATGGCGCGGCGGCCTTCGGCGTTCGCCCGGGCCACGCGCATGTCGGCCTCCGCCTGGTCGGCCTGCAAGCGGGCGCCGATGTTCTCGCCCACCGACACCTCGCCGATGTCGATGGAGACGATTTCAAAAGCGGTCTGGGCATCCAGCCGGCGGCCCAGCACGGTCTTGGAGATGCGGTCCGGGCTGGCCAGGACTTCGCTGTGCGAGCGGGCCGAGCCCAGGGCGCTGACAATGCCCTCGCCGACGCGGGCGACGATCGTCTCTTCGGTCGCCCCGCCGATCAACTGCTTCAGGTTCGCCCGCACCGTCACGCGGGCCTTCACTTTCATCTGGATGCCGTTCTGCGCGATGCCGTCCAGCGTCTCGCGGCCGGTGCTGCGCGAGGGGCAGTCGATCACCTTGGGATAGACGCTCGTCTGCACCGCTTCCAGCACGTTGCGGCCGGCCAGGTCGATGGCCGTGGCCAGCTTGAAATCCAGCTCGAGCTTGGCCTTGCGGGCGGCGACCAGCGCGCGGATCACCAGCGGGACGTTGCCGCCGGCCAGGAAATGGGCCTCCAGGCCCTTGGAGGTGACGCCCTCGGCGTCGCTGATGCCCGCCTGCACGGCGGTGATCTTGCTGCGGACGATCACGTCCAGATTGACCTTGCGGATGGTCATGCCCACGAGGTCCCAGATGCCGATCTCCGCCCCGGTGGTGATCGACTGGATCCAAAGGCGGAAGAAGCGGAGGAAAATCGCCAGCAGGATGATGCCCACGAATAGGCAGATGCAGGTCACCACGATCAAGATGATCGGCCAAGGATTGTCGGCGGGTGGCTGGGCGAAGAGCATGCGGATTCTCCCTGGGTGCGCGGCGGCGCCGGCCTGGATAGCGGCGGCGCCTTGGCCGGCAACCGCGCCGCCCCGTCGGGGCAGCCCGTGCCACGGCCGCCCCCACGTTTACCCCTGATTCGATCCGCTGTCAAGCGGGGGCTCGTCGAATGCATCGGGGAGGACGGAGTCGATGGGCCGTTGGAGGGGGTCTTCCGCCGTTTCCGAGGGTGTTTCCTCTTTGACCGGCCGCACCACCACCCGATTGGCCTGGACCTTGATCACGCGGACCGGCTGACCGGCCTCGATGACCATGCCTTCGCTGACGGCATCGACGGTGCGGCCATCGATGGCGATGATTCCCCCGGGGAACATGGGGCACTTGGCACGGCCGATATGGCCCACTAGGCCCTTCAGATGCCGCCGATCGGCGTCGTCGGGCAGAACGTCCTCCGACTTGGGGGCAGCCAACAGCACCCGCTTGCCCATCTTCGTTGCCGGCCACCAGCGAAAGGCCAGCACGATGATGGCCGGGAAGCCCACCACGGCGGCGGCGAGGATTCCCAGTCCTGCGGCCGAGGATTGCATGAACCCCATGATGACGGCCGCGACAATCGCGGTGACGGAGAGGATGCCGAGCACGCCGGCCGAGGGGAAGAAGACCTCCAACACGGCCAGCCCCATGCCCGCCGCCAGCAGGAGGACCCCCCAGACCCAGTACCAGTGCTCCGCCATAGTCGATACGCCCCCGTGCCGCGAGTGTCTATGTATCTACTATGCGCGGATTGTCAGTCGCTGTCCACTGGCTTGACGAGGATGCGGTTGCCGTGGACTTCCGTGACGATCACCGGGGTGTCGCGAGGAACCAGTTCGCCCACGGCCAGCACGTCGACCAGGGAGTTGCCGAAACGGGCCTTGCCGCCGGGAGTAAGCTGGGTGGTGGCGATGCCACGGGCCCCCAGCAGCTTGTCCAGGTCCACCAGCATCTCGCGACGGCTGATGGTGCGGGCCTCTTCGCCGGCGGGCGGTTCCAGCATCATGTGCCGGAGCACCGGGGCCCGCGGCAGCCAGCGGCGGATCAGGAGCACGGTGACGAGCACACCTCCGGCCGCGCCGGCCACGGTCAGCAGGGATCGCTGCAAGAGGGCGAACTCGTAATTGTTGTGAGGCACGACGAAGGTCTGGCTGGCCAGGACCAGGGAGACCAGCACCATGGCGCTGCCGCCTAGCCCGAAGATGCCCGCCCCCGGCACGACGAACACCTCCGTCAGCACGCAGCCGAGACCGGCCAAGAAGAGGGTGATTTCCAGCCAGAAGGCCGTGCTGGGGAGGTAATGGCTCCAGAAGAACAAGAGGAAGCAGACGGCGCTGACGAAACCGCCCAGCCCGAGTCCCGGGGCGTGCAGCTCCAGGTAGAGGGCCGCCCCGCCGATGATCAGCAGCACGGCCGACACGCCCGGACTGCTGAGGTAGTCGACCAGCAGGTCGGCCCAACCCGGCTCCGCCAAGGTCGGATCGTCTTCCAGGTGATAACGTTGCTTGAACTCGGCAAAGCTCCCGACCGTGTGGTTGGCGAGCTGGAGATCGACCGCCTGCGTGCCGCGGAAGGCTCGGGACGGCGTGGTCACGCAGGGGCCCTGTTGCCAGTGCGGCCCGTTGCCGCCGACATCGAGCTTGGCCTCGGCCTGCGCGAGTTCCTCCGCAGAGAAGAACTCCTCGTCGCCCAGCCGGGTGCAGCGATAGACCTCGATCATCGGATCGATCATGGCCGCCCACAGCGACCAGGAGCGCAATCTTCGCGGGGCCAGTTGTTTGCGGATCGTCTGCTCGGCCACTTCGATCTCGTCGTGCGACATTTGCGGCGAACCCGGCCCTCCCAAGACGGCCTCCGGGTGCATGACGATCTGATCGCACGCCATGGCCACCAGGGCGGCCTGCGCCAGCGCTTTGTCGGGGATATAGGCCACGGTGCGCACCGCCGCCGGATCGAGGTCGGCGAGGAATTCGGCCAGCCCCAAGCACTCGTCCGGCGGCCCGCCGGCGCTGTCGATCCACACGCAAACGAAGTTGACGTTGCCCAGGCGCATCTTGTCCTGGATGAGCCGCTCGACCTGGGACACCTTCTCGGCGTCGATGAGCCCCTTCAGATCGACGCGGATCGCCTGCCACTTGCCCCCTTGCGACGGGTCTTCCCCGGCGGCCCCCTCCCGCAGACCCAAGGCGCGGATCACCTCGAGCCGGCTGGAGGCCAGCCGCTTGACCAGGCCATAGCGGCGCAGCCACGCGCCGGAGAATTGGCCCGGCTCGCCCTGGTGGATCAACGGCTCCTGCGATTGGATCGTGTGGTGCTTCCGCAATTTCTCCAGGCCGGCCGGGGTGACGTATTCCGTGCTGGCCTCGGTCTGCACCTTGAGGACGTCGGCGTCCGGGCGGAGCATTCCCAGGGCCAATTCCACGGGCAGGGTCCGCCGCCGGCGGGCAATCTCGTCGTAGGCGGCCCGCATGGTCTCGTCAACGGTTGTCTCGTCGGCGCCGGCGTTGCCGATGGTGGCCTCCTCCGCCATGATGATCTGGTCGCACGCCAGGGCCACCAGCACGGCATGGCCTTGGATCGATTTGGGCAGAAAAGCCACCGTGGTGGCCGCGTTGAGCTCCTCGCCGGAGAGGAAGTGGGCCAACTCGTAGGCGTCGGTGAAACGGCTGCCGGCGCCTCCCGCGGCGGCGCCGCGGGCCAGGTCGAACTCGAAGATCAACACCGCCCGGACGCCCCGCGCACGGGCCCGATCGAGCGCTTGACGGACGGAACGCGTCACGCGCGAAACCACTTCGTGGTCCAAGGGCAGGGTGATGCGGATCGTCTGGCCGAGTTGATCCGCGGCAATCGCGGCGTTCTCGCCGCCGGGCGCCGGCCGCAGGCTGGTCGGGGATTGTCCCGCCGGCGCCGTTGCGACAAAGCACGCCAGCAGCCCCAGCGCGATGGGGATACCGCGAATATCCTCAATCTGCCGCAGTCGGACGCAAATCCGGATGGGTTTTTTCATAAGCGTGCCTATACGAGATTATAGGGCAGCCGCCGGAGAAAGGAAGGCGAGGGGGAAGGGGGGAAGGGGGAGGGCGGAAGGCGGAAGGGAAAAGGAGCCCCGGGCGTTAGCCCGGGGATAAGGTCGCAGCGCCGGGCGGGAGTCGCATGGATCAACGATCACGGATCACGGACAAGCGTGGAACCATCGTCTGGCGGACATGGTTCGTCCCCGTGTTCCTTCCGCCTTCCGCCCTCCTATTGCCTGGCGCTGAGCGGCGCCCGGGTGGCCTGGGCCGGCGGCGTCGGCGGCGTTTCGACCACCTTCTTCCATCCGAACGGTTTGTTGGGCTGGAAGGTCCCTTTGAAGAACTGCGGGAGGAGATCGTTGACGACCACGTTGTCGAACTTATAGACTTTGCTGATCGTGCGGCCGGGATAATAGATTTTCAGGGCGGAGGGGACCATCCCCTTGGCTTCGAGGATCAAGATGGCGCGATCGAACTCCCGCGCATCCCGCTGGTAACGCGGACGGGCGTCCAACCAGATTTCGCCTTGCGCGCCGGGGGGGTGATGATTTTGAGATAGTACCGCTGCTTGAGCTGCTCCGCCTGGGCACCGAACAGAAACGGCAACGGCCCATCGACGATGGCCTTGCCCTGCAACTCCGGCGGCAGGGGATACTCGGTGAGTGTCCGCTTCAGCCAGTCGTATTCGAAAACCGACTTGCCGTCGCAGATCCAGCGCTCGTGCCGCCGCCCCTCCGGATCCTTCTGGGTGTCCGCGGCGTCAAAGTACCCTTTGTCCGGCGCGGCGTAGCTGATCGTGCCCTTGTGGATATATTTCGCCCCGCCGGGATTATTCTTGTCGGGCTTGCCCGGAAAGGTGTCGTCGTACTCCCAGCGGGTGAACGCGCAGTCGAAGGTCCGCACTTCCTTGCCACGGTGCTCCCAGGCTGCCAAGACGCGGTCCAACTCCGCCTGTTCCTGCGGCGTCAGCACGAAGGGCGGGGGGGGCGGCGGCGGGCGGCGCGTGAGGGTGGGGGGTTGCGGCCCGGCTGGCTGCCCGGGCCCAACATTCCGCGGCGGTGGTCCGTTCCAGGGCCCGCTTTGGGCCATGGCCAGACTGTAGACCAAGAGCAGGCCGGCCGCCGCCAACGCTGCATATCGTGTCCCTGACGCGAGTTGCCGTCGCATGGGTTCCCTCCCGTCCTAAAGCTTGCTGGCACTGCTGGCAGCGCCAGCCTCAATCCTTCAGTGGGGAGCGATTGTAGCAAGAGATGGCGGATTACCCCAATGGCAGTTTCGAGCGAAAACCGACGAAAAACCGCGAATTGGGGGCCTGCCGCCGCTGCCCGCGTGCCACGGCTGTTTCAGCCGTGCCAAAAGCGCCAAGGTTATGTCTTCCCCCGCCTCAGTCTTTTAACTGAAACAGCCGCGCCAGGGCCTCCAACAGCGCATGCGGGATGCCGTGCCGCGATTCGTCGCGGAGCGATTCCAGCGGCGGGTGCAGCAACTTGCCCAACAGCCGATCGAACGAGCGGCGGACCTCCTCGCGCTGCCGCGGGTCCAGCTCCGGCAGCTTGCCCAGCAGCCGCTCGAGCTCCTCTTCCTTGGGCTTCTGCCAGCCCTCTTTGAGCTGCTGGATCACCGGGCCGATGGCACGGTGATAGAGGTCGCCCATGAATCGCTCGGTCTCCTGGTCGATGATCCGCATGGCGGCCGGCAGCTCCTTGTCGCGCTGGGCACGGTTCCGCTGGCAGGCGGCCTGCAGGTCGTCGATCGAGTAGAGGTAGACGTCGGGCCGCCGGCCGACGGCCGGATCGAAATCGCGCGGCACGGCCAGGTCGAGCACGAACAGCGGCCGCTCTGCCCGCGTCGCTTCGATCTGCCGATACGCCTCGCCGCTGAGGATCGGGCCGCCGGCCCCCGTGGTGCTGATGACCACGTCGGCCTCGGCGACGGCCTGGAGCAGTTCCTCCCACGGCCGCGCGCACGGCCGTTCCACTGCCGGGCCAACTGCTCGGCACGGTCGAAATGCCGGTTGACGACCGTGATCTGCCGGGCGCCGGCGTCGCAAGGTAACGCAGCGTCTCTTCGGCCATCTCCCCGGCGCCGATCACCAGCGTCTGCTTGTCGTCGAAGCGCTCGAAGATCTGCTGGGCGAACTCGGCCACCGCCACGCTGGGGATGCTCACGCGGCGCTGGTGGATGGCCGTCTCGGTGGCCACGCGGCGGGCGACGCGGATGGCCGCCTGAAAGGCCGCGTGCAACAGCGGCCCGGCGTTGTCGTGCTGGACCGCCGCCTGGTACGCCTCCTTCACCTGGGCGAGAATCTGCGGCTCGCCCACCACCATGCTGTCCAGACTGGCGGCCACGGTGAACAGGTGCCGCACGGCCTGCGGGCCGACGTAATGGTACAAGTGCGGCGCCACCTCGGCCGGATCGAGCTTGTGGAAGCGGGCCAGGAAACCCGCCACCTGCTCCCCGCTGGGCGCCGAGGCCGCCTCGCCCGCCGCATAGACCTCGACGCGATTGCACGTCGACAGCAGCACCGCTTCCGTCTTGCGAAACACCCGCCGCCAATGATCCAACGCTTCGCCGGTCTGATCCGGTCGAAACGCCAGCCGCTCGCGGATGGCGATCGACGTGCCGTGATGGCTGCAACCGACGACCTGGACGTTCATAATAAGGCGGAAGGCGGAAGGCGGAAGGCGGAAATGGCGGAAGGCGGAAGGCGGAAGGCTGCAGGGAGAAAACGGGTGGCCCCGATAGCTTGGCTATCGGGGTGCCGCAGGCACAGGAGGGTTTCGTGGCGTAGGGCAGCCCCTCTTGCGGCTCGCCGCCCCGATAGCATAGCTATCGGGGCCACCCGCCAAGGGAGAGGTCGCCACCTGCTGCCTTCCGCCTTCCGCCTTCCGCCTTCCGTCTTTTCCGCCTCCGCTTTGTGCTGCGTGTCGGGCAGCAGCATCAACGCCAGAACGATCACCAGGAGCGACGAAGCTGGCGACGGTCAGGTAGGCGACCCGGCGGCGGTGCAGGTGGCCCACCACGGCGGCGACCAGCAGCCAGGCGAACATGCCCATCGTGCCCAGCACGACCGGATCGCTCCAGGGAAGTCGCTGGGCCGGCTCGGCGTAGCGGATCGAGTTGAGGATCATGCCGGAGACGATGCCGATGCCCAGCATGAAGACGGCCAGCAGGATGGCATGGCTGTTGGCCCGTTCGAGCCATTCCAGGCTGGGCAGCCGCAGCGTACCCCAGGGGGCGTGCTTGCGCCGCAGCCGCCATCGTTGGCCCAGGTAGCTCACGCCGGCGGCGAACCCCAAGAGCACCGCCACGGTGGCCAGCATGATCGACGTGCCGTGGATGACGCCCCAGACTTTCGAGGCCGGCTCGCGGGCGAACGGCTGCGGATCGGCCAACAGAGCGGCGGCGCCGATCAGGCCCAGCACCAGCGGCAGCAGCACCAGGCCGCAGGGCGTGCGGGGGCGGAAGCACAGCAAGTACAGGTACACGACCGCCAGCACCCAGGCGGCCAGCAGGTACCAGTCTTGGCTGCTCGACAGCGGGCACGCCGCTGGTGTGAACGCGCGCGGTAATAGAGGAAGGCGGTAGTGGGCCGTCAATCCCGCCGCGGCGACGACCACCAGGAGCACGCCGCGGACGGCGCTGCGGAACATCAGCCGCGAGATCTCCAGCGCCAGGGCGATGGCGTAGCTGGAGGCGAAACAGATGATTTGCACGCCGGCGAACATGGCTCGATCATCCACCGTCAAAAAGAGGACGGATATTTTCGACGACTTCCTTTTCAAACGGAGCAAACCCCAACGGGCAGCGCGTGCGAAGACGGTCAAAATCGTTGATCGCGGCGGCTATCTTGTCCTTCTCGTCGGCGGAGAGTTCCGCGTTCGCGCAGCAGGCTGCGGCTCTAAGGGCGGTCTTGGGATTGTTTTTCCGATCGGCGCACGGGGCAGGAAGGTTTTCGGGCTCCTCAGGGACCATCGGCGTCGTGGCCAGGTCTAAAGCGCGTCGGATCGCGGTCCCGTCGGCCAGCAGCCAGGCTTCGATGCACGGATGGGCAACGCCGATGGCCGTGGGGAATGCCGCCGGCCCGTGCTGACGCCCTTGCTCCAACTCGGCTTTCTTCTCCTTCATGTCGCCCTCCGAGTCAACGACGAACACGACGCCGTGCGATCCCGACACGTTGGCTTGCAGTTTTGCGAACCAGACCTTGCGCCACAGGCTTCTAAGTTGCAAGTGGTCAGGTCTTCTGGCCAAAACTCTCATCCGAGCCGGTTTGCCACAGAGTTTGTGTGTGAGGATGGGCAAAACCCCTTTCGTCGGCGGCGTCGGCACAGCGCCCAGCCGCACCTCGGTCTTCCCCTCGCCATATATGACGATGACAACCGGCTTTTCAGGGCTCACCGAACAGTTCCTCTTCGCTCAGGTTGTACCACAACTCCCCCAGGTAGAACTCGCCGCCGGCCAGTCGTTCCGCGATGCGCGGTGCGTCTCGCAGGGGTCGCGCCCGCACGGGAGCATCCGGGTCTCCTGGCGGCCGGCTAAGAAACGTCACCTCCTCCGGCTTGAAGGAACTGAGTAAGTATGGGGAATGGGTTGTCATGATGATCTGCGGAATCTTCGGGCCGTCATTCGAGGCTGCGACCCCTTTGAGCAGCGCGGCGAGTTCCTTGAGGCGCTCTGGATAGACTCCGTTTTCGGGTTCCTCGATCAGCAGCAACGGGGGTGGATCCGGCACACGGGCGAGCGCCAGAAAGGCCAGAAAAAGGATCGCGCCGTCCGACGCCTGTTGTGTGCGCACGTGGTGGCCGCGGCGCGTCTTGAAATGAATGCCGATTCCGTTGGCGTGGCTGGTGTTGAAAGTGCCGTCCGGCAACTCCTCCTTGTGCAAAGCCCTTCTTGCTCAAGGCTCAATCCCGAGAACTGGGGAAAATACTTGCAGAAATCGTTCTCGATACGCTCACGCCCCTGCCTGTCGTAGTTGAATATGTCGGCTAGCATTGTGGCGAGGCCGAATCCGTCGCGGTGCAGGCGGAACTTGCGATTAGGGTCAAGAGCCGCGGGCATGGCCATGATTTTCGCGTTGAGCCGGCATAGCTGCACCGGCCGAACACGGTCAACAAAGGCGTGGCCCATGAGACGGGGTTTCCGACCGCCTGAAAACTCTCCATGTCTAAAGCGATTGAGCACCGTTGATTTCCCACCGCCTTCGAGGTCCTCGCGGTCTCCCCGGGCTTCGACCCACTCTGCCGCAGTTACGGGGTCTCTGCCGAGGAGGGTAAAGGTCACCGCAAGCCCATACTTCGTCTCCCAAGACTGCGCTTTCGTGCGGCAGCGGGGTCCACGTGCCGGCAAAATCAACGTCAAACGTCGGGCTGCCGTGCCTCACGAGGTCGGCGCCCTCCCACGGCTCAGGAAACACCTCCGCCAGCGGCCTCTCTCCGCTCCCGTGAAACGCCGCCAGCGCTTCGAGCAGCGAGGTCTTGCCCGCGTCGTTCTGGCCGATGAGGACATGGATCGGCGTCAACGGGATGTCGATATCCCCGAGCACTTGTAATTCTTCACGCCAAAGCGACTGAGGAACATAAAACACTCCCCGTGATTGGATCACCGGAGCACGGTTATCGAAACTGGTTTCTCGTCGTGGCGGCGCCAGGGCGAAACGAGGCGCCACTTATCCGGAGGCTGACGCCTCCGGCTCGTAACTCTTTTTCCCCGGCGTCTCCGCCTTCGCGATGCTTTCTTTTGCTTCCGCCCTCATTTCTCCAACCCGTACTCTTCCAGCTTCTTATGGAGTGTATTGCGGTTGATGCCCAGGCGGTCGGCGGCCTTGGTCTGCACGCCGTCGCAGGCGGCCATGACCTGGGCGATCAGCTCGCGCTCGACGCGGTTGACGATGCTGGCGTGCAGGTTGGCGCCTTGCGGGCCGGCGGCCGCCGAGGCCCTCTTCCACCAACTCGGCGGCCAGCGTGGCCAGGTCGGCGCTGCGGGGGCGGCCCATCCGCCGCGCCTTGCGCCCGAAGACGGCGTCCGGCAGCAAGTCGCAGGTCAACTCGTCGGCCGGCGCCAGCACCACCGCCCGCTCCACGTAGTTCTGCAACTCGCGGACGTTGCCCGGCCAGTCGTAGTTGCACAAAAGCTCCATGGCCTCGGGCTGGACGTGCGGCACGTGGCGGAGGTTCTGCTCGTTGTAGATGCGGAGGAAGAAGCCCACCAGTTGCGGAATGTCCTCGCGGCGCTCGCGCAGCGGGGGCAGGTAGATGGTCACCACGTTGAGGCGGTAGTAGAGGTCCTCGCGGAAGCGGCCGGCTTCCGTCTCTTCCATCAGGTCGCGGTTGCTGGCGGCGATCACCCGGGTGTCGACGCGGATGGTCTGCGTGTCGCCCACGCGCTCGAACTCGTGCTCCTGGAGCACGCGGAGCAGCTTCACTTGCAGCTTGGGCGTGGTGGAGTTGATCTCGTCGAGGAAGACGGTGCCGGTATGGGCGGCCTCGAAGCGCCCCGTGCGGTTGTCGATGGCCCCGGTGAAGGCGCCGCGGACGTGGCCGAACAGCTCGCTTTCCAGGAGGTTCTCCGCCAGCGCCCCGCAGTTGACGCGGATGAAGGGGCCGCTGCCGCGCGGGCTGAGGCGGTGGATGGCCTTGGCAATCAGCTCCTTGCCGGTGCCCGTCTCGCCCAGCAACAGCACCGAGGCGTTCGACTTGGCCACCTGGCGGGTGAGCCGGTAGATGTGCTCCATGGCCGGTCCGGAGCCGATCAAGCCGGGGATCGGCGGCCCGGTCTCGGGCAGTCCGGCGGTGGGCGGTGTGCGCGTCATAATCATCCTACTGCGACGCTTTCGCGGGGCGGCGTGCGGGCTGCTTGGCCTTCAAGGGTTGCGTGGGGGCCTCGATGCTGTCGAGGATCGAACTCAAGACGCGCTGCGTGGCGGCGTCCTGCTCGCCGCTTTGCTTGTAGCGGTCGTACTGGCGGCGGACCTCCGCCGCGCTGAGCAGGACGCCGAACTTCTCCGCGTTGAGGCGAAAGGCCGCCGCCGCCGCGTTGCGGGCGGCGATGGGCTGCGTCGAGCGGCTGGCCAGCTCGACCAGCGCCCGCTGGGCCTCGGGGGTGCCCAAGTGCGTGAGCACTTCGCAGGCCGGCACGCTCAGCGTCGGCACGTACAAGGCCGCCAGGACCGTGTCCTGGGCCCGGTGCAGGTCGTAGAGCTTGCCCGAGGAGGCGGCCAAGCACGGCCAGGCAGCCGCATCGCCCGGACGGCCTGCGCCTGCCGCTCCTGGAAGCCGACGAATTGCCGCGGCCCCGAGCGTGGCCAGTTGGGCCAACTGCCAGCGCAACGGCCTCCTGGTCGTGGGGGCGGGAAAACGCCATGCAGAGCGGGTCTTCGCGCGGCGATGCGCTGCGCCTGCGAGAGGCGGCCCCAGCGGGCCAACAAGCCCGATCCGCAGCCCCGCCGTGCGGCAGTCGTGGCGAAGCTGCTGCAACAAGCAGCGCCGCCGGAGGATCGTCGATGGTCGAGTCGATGAAGGCGACTTCATAATCGGGCGAAGCCAGCGCCATGCGGAGGGCCTCGCGGCCGCCGACGGCCATGTCGGTCTGGTAGCCCAGCGCGCTGAGCGTCTCGCCCAGTTCCCGCAGGGCGGCGACGTTGGGGCCGGCGACCAGGGCGCGGCGGGCGCCGCTGCTGGCGGCAAAGAAACAGAGCGATTCCAGCACGTGGCTGGAGCCGGCCAGCGGGGCGGCCGGTTGCAGCGCCACGATCGCCTCCAGGGCCGCCATGCGGACGCGGCGGTCCGGGTCGCAGACCGCTTGCACCAGCGGCGCCGGCGCCGGCGCCGGTGCGGAGGGCGTCCTGCGCCTTGGCAAACTGGCCGAGCACTTGCGCCGCCCCAATGGCCCCGCCCCCGAAAGCCGGTTCGCCAAGGCATATTCCAAGGCGTCGTTCAAGGCGGCGACGCCGAGCCGGAGCGGCTTCGCGGGCGACCGGGTCCTTCTCGGCGTCGATGCCCTTGGCCAGCCCGCGACGGTCCACCGCCTCTTCCAGCATCGTCGCCAGGTAAAGCTGCCGGACCTGGCGACTCTCCGGCGCGATGGCGAAGGCGTCGCGCGCCAACGCGCGCCGCCAGCACCCGCGAGGCGTCGGCGACCGCATAGCTGGCGGCCGTGCACTGGCTCTTCTCCTCGTCCCAATGCCAGAGGGCCACGCGGCCGTCCACTTTCGCCGCGGATCGGCTGCCGCTGCTGGAGGTAGTCGGTGGCCTGCTTGCAGCAGGATTTGCACCGCCTGTTCTTTGCTGGGGGTGCGTCCCAAGAGCCGCGTCAGGACGGCGTCGGCCGCCGCCCGCACGCGCGGATCGCTGCCGGCCGCGGCACGCCGGCGCCAGCAGGAACGGCGTCGCTTCCGGCGACCCGCAGGCGGTTGAGGACCTGGATGGCCTGGACCTTCATTTCCGGTCCGGCGCCGGCCAGGACCGCCAGCATCGGGCCGGCGGCCGCGGAGCCCATCTCGACCAGGGCCGTCCGGCGAGGCCCTTCGTCGCCGCCGGCCAACGCGCGCCACCAACGCCTCGACGCCGGCGCCGCGGGCGTCCTGCAGGCCGGCAACCGCCTGCGCGCGGACGTCCTCCGCCGGGTCTTGCAGTTGCTTGATCAGCCTGGCCAGCCGCTTGGGGTCTTGAAGTTGCCGGTTATTGGCCGCTACGACCGCATCGGCCAGTTGCTTGGCCTCGGGACAGAGGTCCGGCTGTGAGGCCAGGTCGAGGAACATGGTCGCGCCGAACTGGTTGGCCAGCGCGGCCAGTTGCTGCTCGGTCGGATTGGCATCCAGGACCTTCTTCAAGAGGACCTTGGCCAGGTCGGGACGCTGCAAATCGGCCAGGATTTTGGCCGCCCGGGAACACTCGGCCGGCGTGGCCGGCTTGCTCTCCAGGATCGCCTGCACCGCCGGGTCCTCCTCTGCCAGCGGCACTTCCGGTCGCCGCCGCGGACTTGCCCGCCGCCTTTCGGTCTGCGCCGCCGCGTGGGCGGGCTTGGCCTTGGCCGCCGGGGCCTTGCGGCTCCTCCTCCTGGGCGATGGCCGACGCGGCCACCGCCAGCATCAGCCCGCTGGCCACAAGCAAGCCATCCAGCATAACCAGGCGACGCTTCGATGTTGCTTCATGGTGTTTCTCATGTTGTCGCTCCCGGCTACGCCAGCAGGGCCTTCCAACGGGCGATCTGCTGCTGGACCTGCTCCGGCCCCGTGGAACCATAGCTCGTCATGGCGGCCACCGCGTGCTCGACCCCCAGCACTTGGTAAACGCCCTCGTCCAACTCGGCATCGGCCTGGCGGAAATCCTCCAGCGGCAAATCCGCCAGCCGCACGCCGCCGTCGAGGGCCTTGCGGACCAGGCGGCCGACCAGCCCGTGGGCCGTCCGTTGCGGAATCCCCCGGCCGATCAAGTGCTCCATCAGCGCGGTTGCGTCCAGGTGGCCGCGGTCCAACCGCTCGGCGATGGCCTGCCGATTCAACTTCGCCCCGGCCACCAACGGGGCAGCCAACTCCAACGACGCCCGCACCGTGTCGAAGGAATCGAAAAGCGGCGGCTTGTCTTCCTGCAAATCGCGGTTATAGGCCAGCGGCAGCCCCTTGACCAGCACCAGCAGGGCCTGCAGGTCGCCGATCACCCGGGCGGTCTTGCCGCGAATCAGCTCGAGCACGTCCGGATTGACCTTCTGCGGCATCAGCGAGGAGCCGGTGCAAAAGGCCTGCGGGAGCTTCGAGGAAGCCGAATTCCACCGTGGACCAGAGGATCCATTCCTCCGCCCACGTGCTGAGGTGTTCGGCGATCATCGCCAGCACGAAGGCCAATTCCAGCACGAAGTCGCGGTCGCTGGAGGCGTCGAGGCTGTTGGCCGCCAGGCCGTCGAAACCCAGCCGCCGGGCGACGTCGGCGCGATCGATGGGCAGGCTGGTTCCGGCCAGGGCGGCGGTGCCCAGGCTCAGCACGTTGGCGCGGCGGCGGCAATCGGCCAGCCGCTCCGCGGTCGCGCTGCAACTTCTCGCAATAGGCCAGCCAATAGTGCGGGGCCAGCACCGGCTGCGCCCGCCGCGTATGGGTATAGCCGGGCAGGATCACGTCCAGGTCGCCGTCGCAACGGCCCACCAAGGCACGCTGCAACGCCGACCAGCCGCTGGTCGATCTGGTCGATGGCCTGGCGGACCCAGAGCCGCAGATCGGTGGAGACCTGATCGTTGCGGCTCCGTCCGGTATGGAGCTTGCGTCCCGTGTCGCCGAGCCGGTCGATCAGGGCCCGCTCGATGTGCATGTGGATATCTTCCAGTTCCGACGGAGAACGGGAAGCGGCCCTGCTCAATTTCGCCGCGGATATCGCCCAAGGTCTGCTCAATCTGGCGGCATTCGTCGTCGCCGATGAGGCCGACCTTGGCCAGCATTTGGGCGTGGGCGATCGATCCGGCGATATCTTGCGCATAGAGTCGGCGGTCGAAGCTCACGCTTTCGGTGAACTCCTCGACGCGGCGGTCGGTAGGCTGGTCGAAAACCCCGCCCCATGCCTTCTCAGCCACGGCATTCCTTCAGCCAGGGGAAGAAAAAGGTGGAAAGACGCCAACCCATTCAGTCTAAACAGGTTACGGCGGCCTGTCAACGGCGGGGGTAAGGGGCGGATAAGGGGGAAGGCGGAGGGCGGAAGGGGGAAGAAAAGCCAGGCGTTTGCGAGCGGGCGAAAAATTATCCGGGCCGGGCCGACTGGACGCTAGCAGAACTTTTTCTGCGGGGTGCCGCGTCAATCGAATCGCGCATCCGACGCCTAATTCTTGCCTTTGTTCAAGGCACCCTACCAGAGAATTAGAGCCGGTCTTAAACGGCCAGTCCAGCCCGCCGCAACCCATCGGAAGCGGGCAATTTCCCCCCCTCCTCTCTGCAAAGCGTGGCGATCGGCCACGTTGGGCCAGATTTTTCGCCGGGCTGGTTGACGCCCTTTTCTGGGCGCGGGATAATGCCCCGCAAATTGGCCCCCGCCGGTGTGGGGAGGGTCGGTCGATAACGGTCCGACGAGGGAAACGATGAATAACGTGGACACCGCCGCGATTCTCGCTTCGATGGCGTTCGAGGGCGTTGACGGCGGGACTGTGCCCGTGAACATCACGCACTTCGGCGATTGGTTCCGCATGATGGCTCAGGACGCCGCGCGGACCGATCAAGAATTGAGCAAACTCGGCATAGACTGCATGAATGCCGGAGCCGCGCTTTTCGCGCCAGGGGCGGATGATATTGGCCTTTTGACTAGTATCTGCCACAAGCTCAATGCTTGGGCACAACAGCTTCATTCGTTCACCCGCGCTCGGATGGGCCTCTTTGAGCGGTCGCCACAAACCTACAGCCATTCGCTCGCTCAGTTCCAAATGTCTGTGTTCGCAGAGTTTGTCCATGACGTGTTGCGGGTGCAATGCCGCGTTCCTGTTGGCGGCGATTCTGACATTCCCAACGCCAACTACTTCTCCCTCCTCGGCATTGTGACCGGGTACGGCGGCACACGTTTCTCCATGCCGACACTTTACGTCGCCCTCGCACGAAGACTCCATTATCCGCTCCACTTGGTTCGCGCGAAAGGATGCTTCTTCGTGCGGTGGGAGGAATCGAACGGGGGTTGCTTCAATATCGACGCCACCTCACCGCACTTCCAGCCGCTTGACGACAAGCATTTCCGCAACTGGCCGCAGCCGATTTCCGACGTGGAGTTGCGTTCCGGCCTTTATTTTGAGAATCTCTCCCCACGCGAGGAATTGGCGGCGTTTCTTTGTCTCCGGGCGAGATGCCTCATCGACAATCTTCGCATGACTGAGGCCCTACAATGCTGCTGGTTGACTGCGATGCTGGCACGCAGCGGCCTCGCCCCTATTGTCCGAACATTCTGGCCCGTTGTCACGATCATGGCACGCGCCCTGGAAAATGCCCGGCAAGAGGCCAGCTTGGACGACTACACGGACCTGGACTTGCGACAGGTGCCGGTGCCGGAAGGTTCTAGGTCTTGGGAAAGAGCGGCGGCGCCGCTGGTTCGCAAGGAATTGGAACGGCTCGCCAGACTCCGTGAGAACGGTTGCCGCCGACCAGCAGACGAGCCGCCCCCCGGCCTTCTTCCCGACGACGGGATAATCGTTACCTATGCCTGATGGGGAGAGTGTTGAGATGGCAGACATGCTGCAAAACATAGAGGTCGCGTCTGCGCAGGCCCCTTGGTACGCCCTGCTCCACCGGTTCGCTAGGTATTCCGACGAACGGCTGGCCGGTCAGGACACGGGCGCGTTGAACATTCTCTGTGCTTACGGCCTGCCCAACACGGGCACTCTGGACGGGTCGTTTGCCAGATTGAATGAGTGGACGCTTCAGGTTCACAAGTTCACTGAAAGGAATGCGTACAAGTTCTACCGGAATCCGGCCTACTACGAGCATTCTTTCGCCAAGTACCAAATGATGGCGATAGCCACGGAAATCCACCAAAACCGGGGCATCCGCTATTACTGGCCGGCCGACCAGGGCGAGAACAACTACGACGGCACCGATTCGCGGAATCTCTTCATTCACGGCATCCTCACGGGCCACGGCGGAACGTGCTGCAACATGCCGGTGCTGCAAATTGCCATCGGGCGACGATTGGGTTATCCGCTTTACCTGCGTAAGGCCCACAGACATTACTATGCCCGCTGGGACGAGCCGGGCGGCGAAAGTTTCAACATCGAATGCACCAACGGCTTCGCAGCGCCGCCGGACGAGTTCTACCGTCAGGGCAGAATGGAGTGTTCAGACTGGGAAGTTGAAGCGTGCTGCTATCTCCGCAATCTGACACCCCGCGAAGAGTTCGCGCTGTTTCTTCTTGAACGGCACAACTGCTTGAACGACAACATGCGAGTGGCTGAAGCGTACCAAGCCCTCTACCTTGCCCATCAGGTGTTTCCGAATTACGGCCCCATCACCGAGCGTCTCCTGGTCTCGCCATTTCTCAAAGTTGTGCTTGAACGCGCGAGGTTGGACCAGGGAATCAAAGACCACGACTATGCCAAGGTCGATTTGCGGAAAGTTAGCCTTCCCGAGCCACAGGGAGATTGGCATCGGTTTCTCGTCTGGGATACCAAGAGCAATCTGGACCGCATTTTGAGGAACCGTGGCAAGCAGGTGATCGTAAACAGGGACACTGAAAGAATTATCGAGGTCATCAATAGACGGCCTTCCGAAGAATTGTTTGGAGCACTCGGAATGTCCGCGATACCCACTGCCCACCACAAGGAGCGAAGTCATGCAAAGTCCAATTCAAGGAAAGTTTCTCGAAGACGATGAGCCGACAACCGCGCCGGACACCCTGCAAAGCAGCCTTCTCGGCAACAGCGGGACAAACCAGGCAGAGAATTACGCGCTCTTGAGCGGGATTGTCAACACCGGCGGCAGCCTCGCAAGCGGGCCGCCGAGCATCGCGTCGCTTGTGGGTGGGTCTACGGGTAGCGCGCCGGGGGGCTACCGCTCAAGCGCCGACGCTATAGACGCGGCGGTATGGTCGTCAATTATGGGCGGCTCGGCTCTCGGGGCTGGGTCGTCGGCCGATGAGGCGGCGCCGTTGGATGGACCCGTGCCCGCGATTACGCCGGACGACAGCGGAAACATTCCCGGTACGCCTTCGTACGACATTGGTCAACTCGGTGCCCAGTCGGGGCCGTTCGATAGCGAGACCCAAGCGATGGTAAAGGAGGTCGAAAACTCCCTGAAAACGCTTTGGAACGCGCAAACGATGAAGGGTTCGCAGTCCGATTTTGAAGCGGAGTGCAGCCAGATCGCGGTTGCATACGTGAACATGTTTTCACAGAACGAAACGTGGCGGCTTCGGCCCGGCAATTACAACAGCGGGCAGATGTGTTACCAATGGCAGACCCTCACGGCCAATGCGTTGGAGCCAATAGTCCAGAACAGCAACTACTTCTACATAGCACGCGTCGGGCTTGTAACACAGTCGCCGTTAACTGCTCCCGGTCTGGGCAGCCTTGGAGAGCCTGAGCCGTCAAGCTTTGCCGAGCCGCCAGGGCCTCTAGTCCTGCAGCATAACTGGGTCGCGATTTCGACAACCCCGCCGGGGCGGAGCGTCTGGCAAGTGACACCGCCGGGTCCAAGCACCCTTTATTTCGACCCGTGGATTGGCAACGGACCTGTGGTTTTCCGGTATACCGGAACTGGTAACACTGGGTACGAGGGAGACCATCCAATTCCAAACTACGTCGGAACGCCCTACGGTGCCGACCCGTTGAAGCCCGAAGGCACGGAAGGCTACTACACGCCGCCCGGCACGCCGCCCGGCGGAGTGCCGGTATTGCACAACTTCCCCGGCTGGACCTGGTAAACCACAATGATCACCATCGCGTTTATGAATTCGCAAATCGGCGCGGGGTCCATCTTCTTCGCGATCATTGCAGGTACCTATTTTGGGTGCTCGACGGGATCGACGATTTATGAGGCGCCTCCCGAAAAAACATGCCAACGGCATCTCGCTGGGCTTGGCGAAGCGATAACGCGATACCGCGCGGAGAAGGGCTGCCTGCCGCAGACTGTCGTTGGGCCGGGGGGAATCAAGCGCAGTTGGCGGGCGTTGATCGTTCCCTATCGGCTCCAGGGTCGAAATTACTTTGACTACCGACCGGAGGAGCCCTGGGACAGCCCGCACAACCGGCGGCAGTTTCTCAGGAGTGTTGCGGGCTTGTACACATGCCCTCTCGAGTCGCAGGTCGCTGATTACCCGTTTGTGTCCTACCTCATGTTGCTACGAGGCAATTCGGGGCGCGTGGATCAAAGCGGTCACGGACAAGGGTCGCTGCCCGACGAAGCCGTGCTTGTGGTCGAGTCGGAGGGCTGCCACATCGAGTACGGTGAGCCGAGGGACCTTGACATGGAGAGCTTGTTCAAAGGTCCCTCCCCCTTCGGGGTTGGCAAGCTGAACTCGCTCCATCCCGGGGTTGTCAAGGCGTTGCGCGTTGACGGTAAGGTGATCGACATTCCGAAGAACATTTCGAGAGATCGCCTGCGGGCGTTGCTGGACGGGAAGCCGTATCCGGTCGCGTCGGATGACGCTACCTCGGTTTCCGCACTGATTATCGTGGGCGTGTTCGCGGTGCTCATCGCGTGGTGGGCCTGGCGTCAGCGTGTACGCTGGCGGGCATCGAAAGGTGAAAACGCGGGCTCCGCCTAGACGCGGCATCGACGCGATGGTGGCCCTCGCAGGGCAATCCGAAATTCCCAATCGCACCGACGGCGGCTACGTTACCGGCGCGGCCAACCGCTGCTGGCCGATGGGACATACACCTACGCCTACGACAAGGAGGGCGATCGTCTCGCGAAGACGCTCCGCGCAAGTGGCGGGACCGTCCTATGGAAGCTGTCATCGGCAGCGAGTATGATGCGACATATAAGACGTGTTTCCTGGTTGCTGGCAACACCGCTGGTAGGCGTTTCGTTAGCCCTGGGCACTTCGGGATGCAGCCGGGACAACATCGGTCGGAGGGCGCCGCCAGATCGGACGTGCCACCTCCACTTCGAAGAATTGGGCGGCGCGATCGTAAGGTATCGCCGGGAGCACGGCGAGTTGCCGCAAACGTTCGTGAGCCGCGAGGGGTACAAGCATAGTTGGCGGCTGGTGCTTGCACCGACGCTGTGCGCCCATCGGGACACGCCGCCGCCGCTTTGTTCTGGCTACCGCTTCGACAAGCCGTGGGATAGCCGTGAAAATCGGCGGGTCGTTTGCCTCAGCGCCGTGGCGTGCAATTTGACATGTCCGTTAGAGTCGAGGGACGTATTCTATCCCTACATTACGGATGTCATGCTCGTGCGCGGAAAGACAAAAGACGCGAAAGCTGGTTCGTCGGGAAGCGCGCCGCTGTCAAGCGATGCGGTGCTCATTGTCGAGTCAACGAATTGTGGAATCGAGTTCGGGGAGCCGCGCGACCTCAATTGGGATGATCTATGGAAGGGCGAATCCCCTTTCGGCAAAGGGAAACTCAACTCGCTACACCCGGATTTTGTGAGGGCCATTCGCGTGGACGGGACGGTGATCGACATTCCGAAGAACATTTCGAGAGATCGCCTGCGGGCCTTGCTGGAAGGGAAGCTTTATCCGGTTGCGTCGGATGACGCTACCTTGGTTTCCGCAGCGATTATCTTGGGCGTGTTCGGGGCGCTCGCCGCGTGGTGGGCCTGGCGTCCACGTGTACGCCGGCGGGCATCGAAAGCTGAAAACGCGGGCTCGGGCTAGGTGGGCATTGACCCAATGGTCGCTCTCGCGTGGCAGCCCGACATTTCCGACCGCGGGGACTCGGGCTACGCCATGCTCGCTATCTTCTCATCACAAATCCTCTTGGTTAGCTCTTGCAGCTTCCGCACGCGGGCGGCCAGGTATTCGAGTTCCTCTTTGGTGATGGCGTACCCGCGCTTATAGCGGGCGTCGATGTAAGCCTTCTTCAGGAGTACAAAGCAACGCTTCTGCTCCTCGGTCGCCCGAGGGAAGACCGTAAAGAAATCGGCGTGCAGGTTGCTCGCTTGGCGGTCCAGCTTCTCGATGTCGTGCGTCTTTGGCTTGTATCGGGTGAACGTCAAGACAATCGCGTTGAAGAATCGCTCGGTGGCCTGATGGAGATCAAAGGCTGCCTTGTTGTACCGTTCCTTGGCAATATCGTCGAATGTCGTGTCCAAGAACTCACACGCACTGGGGAACCAATGCTCAAAATCCTCTCGGGCGCATTTCTGGTATTCGGCCGGGGCAAGTGGGCACGCCTCGGCCAGCGTGTGACGCTCGCTGTCGAACAGCAGCACACCCTCCTTCTTGATATCCGTGAAGAAGTAGTTGCCGCGCTGGAGGTCTTGGTTCAGGTGCTCGATGTCCTCGACGATCACCGCCGAACTGGGCCGGTCGAGTCCGAGCCGGCGCAGACGTTGCCCAATCGCGTCGACAAGCCGGGCCTCGCCTTCTACCGTGGCATGGGTGCGGTTCTCCGTCGCCACCAGCAGGTCGAAGTCGCTCTCGTAGCTGTAAACAATTTTGCCCTCGACGTAGCGGTCATTTACCCAATCGCCCCGCGCGTAGGAGCCAAAGAGGATCAGCATGGCCAGATCGTCGCCGACCAGTTCGCGGATCACGTCGGCAATGGCGGCCAGTTTTTCGGCCACATGCTCGGATCGTTCGGGAAGGGAGGTCTTCATGGGGGTCTCGGAATGGGGCTAACCGCCGGCCGATTTAACATACCACCCGGGATGGACCGTGACTAGGACCACAACCTCCTCGGCGCCCGTACTGCGCCTCCACGTTGCGCCAGAGGCCCGTAGGCGGCCGCGCACGGTCGGCGGGGTGTGTTTGCGTGGTTTTCACGTAAATCGACGCCAGGGGCCTCGACGGGGCCGGACAACGGCGTCAACGCGCCGGGACGGATATCCGTCGTCAATTCCCGTTGGACCTTCGGGCCTCGCGGACTGCCTCGTACAGGGCCAGCAGGTTCTCGGTCGGGACGGCCGCCTGCACGTTGTGGATCGTGTTGAACACAAAACCGCCGCCGCGATTGAAAATCTCCACCCGCTCCTTTACCTGGGCACGGACCTCCGCGGGGGTGCCGAACGGGAGGGTCTTCTGGGTATCGACCCCGCCGCCCCAGAACGTCACCTGCGGGCCGAACCGATCTTTGAGCACGCGGGGATCCATCCCCACCGCCGAACACTGCACCGGATTGAGCACGTCGAAGCCCGCCTCGATAATGTCGGGCAGCAAGGCAATTACCGAGCCGCAGGAGTGGATAAAGGTCTTCCAGGGGGTGTGCTCGTGGATCCAGTCATTGACGCGGCGGTGGAAGGGCTTATAGAGTTTGCGGTAGCTGTTGGGACTGATGAACAGGCCGGCCTGGGTGCCGAAATCGGTCCCCGTGACCATGATCACGCTCACGCTGTCGCCCACCACGTCGTAGATTTTCGCCAGGTTCTGCACGCCCAGTTCGCACTGCCGTTGGAAAACCGCGTAGACGTAGTCGAAGCGGCAGGCGGTGCTGACATACCACTCCTCGACGTCGCGGATGCCCTGGGGATGCTTCAGCCAGGGGGCGGGCACTAGGGCGATGTCGCCGAAGGCGGTGCCGCCGAAATTGGCCAGGATCGCCCGGTCGCCCCGGCTGCGGAGCCGCTGCGACTCGACCGCATAATACTCCAGGTCGGCGTCGGATACCGGGCCGAACTCCTCCATGTTGTCTTGCGGATCCAGCCGGTTCTCGTCGATCGGCTGCTGGCGGGGGACGGAATCGAAATAGAACCCGCCCTTGGGCATCCGGCCGCTGGGCGGCACGGACTGGTCCCCTTCCGGATACATGTAAATGTCGCCCTCGGGCGACGGAGTGGTATTGAACCCGGCGGGCACCAGGACGGGCGTGCCGTCGAAGAGCGTCCAGGGCTTCCAGCCCGAGTTTTCGAAGCCGAACATGTTCCGCGGCCCGCCCAGCAACGTCACGTCGATGCCCAGGGCATCCTGCAGATCGGGGGCGATCTCGCCGAGCATCTGGTAGGGCTCGACGACCTTGACCGGCGTGCCGGGCTTGTCCAAGCCCAGGGCCTGGCGGAGCCGGGCGACGCTGCTGACGTGCATGCCGCTGACCGGACTGCCGCCGAGGTCCAGAGGCACGAAGTCGGGTTGTCGGTGATTGAGGGCGGCTTGGACGCGTTGGCGGGAATTCATGTGGGGGCTCGCGGGGTTCGGGTAATGATTCCTATTGAATTCGCACTGGCCCCACTTGTCAAGGCCGGCGGCCGGCCCATACCATGGGGACTTGGGCCCGCGGTGGTGCAAGGGGGACAGTCCCATTTTCGCTGACGCGAAAATCGGGACAGTCCCCTGGGCCGGTCTTCAATCCCTACGAGGCGGCGCGGCTATGGAATCCGGCGAGGAACGGGGCGGGAGCACGGCTTATGTCCTCCTGCTGACCCTGGTGGCGGCCTTGGGCGGGCTGTTGTTCGGCTACGACACGGCGGTCATTTCCGGGGCCATCGGCTTCCTGGAGACCCATTTCCACCTAGGGGCCGGCTGGAAGGCCTGGATGGCATCGTCTGCCCTGGTGGGCTGCGCCCTGGGCGCCGCGATGGCGGGGTTGCTGAGCGACCGGCTCGGCCGGAAGAAGATGTTGGTTATTTCCGCGCTGCTGTTCCTGATTTCGGCGGTAGGCACGGCGCTACCCCGCGACCGGCTGGTCTTCGTCATCTTTCGGATCATCGGCGGGCTGGGAATCGGGGCCGCCTCGATGAGCTCCCCGATGTACATCGCGGAAATCTCGCCGCGCGCAGCCGCGGACGCCTGGTCTCGGTCAACCAGTTCGCCATTGTCTCCGGCATTTTGCTGGTCTACTTCATCAACTACCTGATCGCCACCTACGGCGCGCAGGTCGACAAGGCGGCGGAGGTCGCCGTGGCGGCGACGGCGAGCTGGAACGTCGAGTACGGTTGGCGGTGGATGTTCGGCTCGGGGGCATTGCCCGCCGGGCTGTTCCTGGTGCTGCTCCTGCTGGTGCCGGAGAGCCCGCGCTGGCTTACGAAGCAGGGACGCCGCGGCGAGGCCCTGGACATCCTCACGCGCGTCGGCGGCCGGGCCCAGGCCACCGCCGAACTGGCCGACATCGAAGACGCCATCCAGCATGAAAGCGGCTCGCTGGCGCAACTGTTCCAACCGGGGATGCGGACTGTTTTCTGCATCGGCGTGACGCTCGCCATCCTCCAGCAGGTGACCGGCATCAACGTCTTCCTCTATTTCGCTCCCGAGATCTTCAAAAAGATGGGCTCCTCGATCGACGCCGCCTTGTTGCAGGTGGTGTGTGTCGGCGCCGTCAATTTGAGCTTCACGGTGATCGCCATTTGGACCGTCGACCTCCTCGGCCGCAAGCCCTTGATGCTGATCGGCGCCGTCGGCATGGGCTTGACCCTGACCGTCATGGGGCTGGCAGCCTACCAGGGGCAAACCGCCATGTGGCTCTTGCTGTGCATCCTCGGCTACATTGCCTGTTTCGCGCTGTCGGTCGGGCCGGTGGTTTGGGTCATCCTGTCCGAGATTTTCCCCACCCGCATCCGCGGCCGGGCCATGGCCATCGCCACCGTCTGCCTCTGGACCGCCAACTACGTGGTCACGCAGACGTTCGTCCTGATGGACGAAAGCCAGCCCCTGGTGGCGAAGTTCCACCACGGCCTGCCCTACTGGATTTATGCCGGCTTCTGTGTCGTGCTGGTCGTGTTCGTCTGGTACTGGGTCCCCGAGACCAAGGGCAAGTCGCTGGAAGAGATCGAACGCGGCTGGCTGCGGTCATCGTAACAGGAAAACCAGCCCGGCGGCAATCATCGCCACCACCATCACCGCCCACCAAAACGCCACGTTGCCCAGGGCGCCGGCCTCCTGTTGCTCGCGGGTAGACAAGCGGCCCCAGCCGAGACTCCAGGCCGTGTCGGCGTCGTAGCGTTCGTAGGCGCTTTGCGGAATCAGGAAGGTCCCCGCTGCCAAGACCGCCAGGCAGAACAGGGCGTTGATGGCGGCGCGGGTCAACGGGGCCAGGAACCACGCCGGCGGCTCCAGCAGCGCAAAGGTGGCCGCCCAGAGCAAGCCGCCCACCGCGATTCCCAGCAGCAGCGCCACCGTGGCCGCCCGGCCGTGCACGCGCGGCCAGAAGAAGGCTGCCGCCAGCACCACGGCCAGCGGCGGCATGGCCACCGCGGCCACTTCCTCGATATAAACCAGCACGCCCTGCTTCCACCACAACAACAGCGGCGCGGCCGCCACGCCGATCAGCAACGCCGCCAGGCTCGACCAGCGGCCGCGGCGGATCATGTCGGCTTCGCTCACCGGCCGCAGCAGCAGGTCCTGGGCGATGTCGATCGACCAGAGCGTCGCGGCGGCGTTGAGCACGCTGCCTACCACGCACATCGCCGCGGCCACCACGGCCGAGACCGCCAGTCCCCGGCCCAGCGGCCCCAAAAACCCCTCGGCCGAAAACACCACGTCGATCAGCCGCAGGCAGGTCCGCTCCGGCGTTACCGCGCAGATGTCGTGCGGGCCGAGCCGGGCGAAGGCCACCAGTCCGGGCAACACCAGCACCGCCGGCAGCAGCACTTGCAGCAGGCCGGCGCCGACGACGCCCATCTTGGCGTCCCACTCGCTCCGCGCCCCCAGGCAGCGCTCGACGCTCAATTGGGTGCCGCAGGCGTAGCCCACCGAGACCGTGAAGCAGTACATGAGCACGCCGATCCAGGGCAGATCGGCGCCGGCCGGCCCCCAGCAGCAGGCTCATGCGCGCCGGGTCGGCGGCCAGGTTGCTCTTGACGACGGCGGCCAGGCCGCCGGCGTTGTGGCTGCCGACCGCGACCAGCAGCAATCCGCCGCTGAGGACGACCAGCAATTGCAGCGTGCCGGCCCAGGTCGTGGCCGCCAGGCCCCCGTAAACGCTGTAGACGCCCGCCGCCAGGGCGACGGCCGCCATGCAGCCGAGGAATATCCAGGCGGAGTGTTCCGCCGGGCGGCCCAGGCCGCCTTCGCAGACGGCCGCTCCGCCGGCATAGAGCGCCGGCGCCAGCACGCCGAAGATCATGAAGGCCAGCATCACGGCGACATAGACCGCCCGCGTCGAGGGCAGGTAGCGGCGGTCGAGGAACTCGCCCAGGCTGGAGAGTTTCTTGCGGACCAGGTAAGGCAGCACCGCCCAGAGCAGGATCGAATAGGCGAGGAAATTACCCCAGCAGAGGGCGGCGGGGGCCATTCCCACCAGGTAGGCCAGCCCGGCCATGCCCAGCAGCGACTCCAGACCCAGTCCGGCGCCGGCCAGGGAGGTGGCCACGGCGTACCAGGGGAGTTGCCGGCCGGCGAGGAAGTAATCGTCGGCGATATACAGGCGGCGCCAGGTGGCGGCCAGCCCCACCAGGACCGAGGCGGCCATCAGCAGCACGACGACGGCGAGGACCATGGCAGGCTAAGGATGAAGGATAAAGGATCAAGGATGAAGGAAAGAGGACGGACGACAAACTACGATATCATCGCTTCTTCTTGGCGGCAAGAGGGGTATCCCGCGAAGTTACGATATCGGCGCGCCAAAAACAGGACTCGCGCGGAGGCGCAGAGACGCAGGGGAAATATTGGAAGACTTCAGTTCGACCGTGGCCTTCCCTTCGAGGGAGAGGTTGGTGCGGAGTCCCTCTCCAAGCACGCTTCCCCCGCGTCTCTGCGCCTCTGCGCGAGCTTTGCGTATACTGCCACGGAATTGACCGAATCGTCGTTGGTGGGGCTCGCTTCGCTCGACCCACCCTACCTTCCTTCCTCCCTCCTCCCTCCTCCTTCATCCTTATTCGATGTATCTTCGCAGCAGCATCCCCTTCTCGACGTTGGTGTCCTGGCCGCGCAGGAAGCCGACGGGAATGGTGCGGTCGAAGATATAGAAGGCCCGATGCCGCTCGATCTCGCCGGTGTCGCTGCCCAACTCGGCTTCCAACTGATAGCCGTCGGGGTGCTTGGCGTCGACGCTGTCGGCGTCACCTGGAAATAGCCCATGGTGATCCAGACGGCGTAGACGTTGGAGCGGGTGGTGACGAGGTTGGCCAGCCGCTCGATCCCCTGGTAGCGGAACAGCGGGTTGCGGTCCGGATTATGAGGGTTCCATGTGCCGGCGATCGCCGTGGTGGCATCGTTGCCGGTGCTGTCGATTTGGAACAGCGGCCTGGTCGGAGTATTGCTCGCGAACGAGGTCGGATCGCCGCGCAGCAACGTGGCCTCGACTTCCAAGCTGGTCGAGATGCTCGACGAGGCCGAGATGAAGTCAAAGCCCGCTCCGGCAAACGAGCGGAAGGGCTTGGCAAAGCGCGTCGGAAAGCTTGAGTTCAGTGTGGAGACAAAGAGGTTTGCCCGGCTACAGGATCGTTCACGGCGCCGTAGCCGCGGCGGCTGCAGAGGAATTTGCTCCACATGGTGCCGTAGCCGTTGGCGTCGGTCATGCCGGGGAAGTAGTTCATCAGGCCGTTGAACACGTCCTGCGGTGTACATCGTGTTGAGGTTGATCCGTCCCGGCTCGCGGTAGCGGGAGATGCGGTTGAAGGGGGAATGGAACGAGTGGCTGCCGCTGCAATTGGTCGGATTGATGAACGTCTCGGTCTGCACGAACTGCGAGGGCACGCCCACGTATTCCAACAGCCGGTCGGCACAGGTCGACTGGAAGAAGTTGAGCAGGTACGGATAGGGCACGCCGCCGGCCGTGGGAGAGTAGGTGTTGTACGGAGTGTATGCGTTGACCGTGCCGGGGGCCAGGGTATATGGGTTCGGCGCGGTGCCCGCCGTGCCCGGGTTCAACTGGTACTCCCACAACAGCCGGGCCGGGGCGCTCGACGGCACCAGCATGATTTCCCACGGGCTGGCGTAGGGCCGGTTGTTCCAGGCGATCCAGGGGAACGGGTCTCCGGTGGAGGCCACCGCGTCGCCGGCGTAGATGCCGCTGTTGGTGCAACTGAACGCGCTCCCGAAGCCACCCGGTGGCGTGGTCCAGTACGCGGCATTGAGATAACCGAACGTGTTCGCCAGTGGGTAGGGGAAGTTCGTAACGCTGGTCGCCGCCGTGCTCGGCGTCGGATCGGTGGGGGCGGCATTTCCCGTCGTGCCGTAGAACGCCAGCGTCGCGTTGGCGACTGTTACCGTCCAGGGGTTGTTGACGATGGAATTCGAGGCCGCGTACGCGAAACTGCCGCCGCGCTGCCGGCTGGCAAAGCGGATCACTTTGTTGGCGTCGAAACCGGCTGATGTTCCCAGACTTCCAGCCAGCTTGTCATACGAGACGGCCGGATTAGTCGGTGACGGTGCCGGATCGTCCGGGTCCCAAGGCGAGTAGGCCGCGGAGCCCGCCAAGGTGGTGACGCCCGGTGAAACCATCTGCTTCGGCTGGTTGGCCGCCGTGGCTGAAGTGGGTTTCCAGCCGTGCGTCCCGTTGTTCTCGTTGAAATCGGTGCCGTTGAACGTCGTCAGGTCGACCGGCATCCAGTCGATGGTCCGATAGGGGTTGGTTATCGGGTTCCAGGGTTGGGACGGATTGGCCAGCCGCTGCAAGAAAACGTTCTTGTAGTTCAGCTTCGTGCCCGTCTGCAACAGATTCACCCCCGTGCTGCTTTCGGCGACAAGGGGCCGACTCCCAATCACCGCGCCGGCGGTACCGGCAAGCGCCCAGCTCGTGGTTGACTCCAGCGGCGTGTTGAGGAACCCGGTCGACCCCGACGAAGTGCCGTACCATTCCGTCACTCCGTCGGTGCCTGCGACCGTGGGCTGCGCCGACGCAACGTTATAGTAGTTTGTGCCGGAATACAGCGGCTCGGAGATGCTGATGCCCACCGGGCCGGGGGGCCAGGCGAAGGAAGTCGTGGCGGCGATGACCATGCTGTAAGGCGTCTTGATCTGGTTCGCGCCGGGGACGAGCGTGGGGAAAAACGGGCTCCCGCTGGTCTGAACGTAGTTCATCGGCGACGCCGTGGTGCTGAGCGAGAGACACTGGTTTGCGTTGTTGAGGCCGGTGCCCACGCTGATGGTCCCGCTGGTGCCGATGTAGTTATTGGCCCTTGGCCCCAGCACCAGGTAATGGCCGCCGGGCAACAGCGGGTTGTTCGTGATGAGTGCGGGCAAGTTGTTCACGCCGTTGTTGTTCCAAAAGCTGCAACTGCCACTCGGGGTGTTGGTTATTGAGTCGGCGCCGGTCGGCTTGGTCGGCGTAAACCAAATAACCCGCTCCATCCCCACATTCGCGGCGGTCCCGCTGGATTGCACGGGCGTCTGGTAGGCCAACATGCTGAACTCCGCATACGGATCGCTGACGTACTGCTCCGGCTCGATCGCGGAGCTGTCGGGATAAGTCGACAGTCGCCAACTCACGTCGTTTTTGCTGTCGACACCGCTGGGCACGTCCTTGAAGCGGCTCTGGCTGACGACGATTCGCCACACCGGCGCCCGTTAGCGCGCCGCCGGCGGTGCTGCTGGGGGCCAACTGGCCGAGGTTCAGCGACCAGCCATAGGGCTTGCCGGTTTGCGGGTCCGCAGCAGCGTTGTACGTGTACAAATCGCTGGGGGCGGCCTGGTTCAACGGCGAGCGCGGGCAGAGGAGCTTGAGCAGCAGCGAGCCTTTCGGCACCCGCACCTGGTCGACGTCCTGATCGAGCGAGATGTAGGGGCTGGGGACCGTGCCGGACCCCGAAAAACTTTCGCGCGTCTGCGCAGTGGTAGATACGATAGGCCCCACGGCCGTATCGGCCACGCCGCGGTCGTGGAAGGCTGCGGTTTCCATCAACAGCAGTTCCGGCGGCTTGCACCCCCAAACCACGCCGAAGCTCGCCACCGAGTCCGCGGTGACGGCGCCGTAGGTGAGGTTGGTGTTGATAATGTCGTCCGTTAGTTGCCATCCCGGGTTCGGCTGAGGGCCTCCGGCCGCGGTGACGAGAATATAGGGGTCGTACTTGAACGGCACCATGATCGAGTCGTTGGTCTCGAAGCACACGGCGTTGATTGCCCATTGGGCCAGCCGCCGCGTGTCCAAGGGGATCTGGCTGCCGGTCTCAAGGGTGGCGGGCAGGACCGATGTGCCCGAGTCGTGCAACACCATGGCCAGCACGTACAAATACCGGGCCAACAACTGCCGCGCTTGGATCTGCACCGGCCAGGGCGAGTTGGGGTTGATGTTCTTGAAGGGCGGCGTCTGCCCGGTGGGATCGTAGGTGAAACCGTAGCTGGCGAGATCGACCGTGCCCGACGCCGTGCTATACTGCGGAAACCCTGTCGTCTGCCACGTCCCGGCAGTGGTAGTCCCCGACGGCGCCAACATCACTCCCAGCGGCCGGTTAAGGTTCAACCTCAGCCCGGCGAGCATCTCCGGGGCGATCACCTTGGGCCATTGGGCGGGGTTGGTGATGCCGGCCGCCTTGAACAGATCGACAAGGTGTTGCGGATACTTGTTCGGCAGGTTGCCGCGGAGCGCCAAGGGCACCGCCGGCGCCGGGCAAGGCACGTCCCACTGTTCCGTCGTCACCTCGTACCGCTTCTCCTGCAGCAGCGAGTAACCGCCACTGGCGCTCAACGCCGTCAACCGGTTGGGCAAGCCGCTGGAATCGCGATCGAACGGCCGCAGCACCGCTTCCAGCTCCGTCAACCCAAAAGGGTCGTTCGAGCTGGTGGTCGAAGACGGCGAAACGAAATAGGACAAGCCGCGGGCCGCGTTGCGGGAAAGGTTCAGGTCGTAAGGCGTGTTGTAGACAGTGGATCCCATCGACAGCGGCAGCAGGCGGCCGGCGGCGTCCAGCCCGACCGCCCCATAGCCCCGCGGGTCGGGCGGCGCGCCGAAGGCATCGGTTTGCGCCCCCGTGTAGGTCGTTGACCAGTAGCCGTTCTGGTGAGCCCGCGTAGTTGTACCACTTGTTGAACGTCAGCGGCGCGACATAGCCGGAAATACCGGGTACGCCGGAGCCGGGCGTCCCGCCGTAACGTCCGCTGTAGGCGCCAGTCCCGGCCAACACAGCGTTCAGGTAGGGCGCGAATTGCGAGGGATTCCCCGACGAATTGACGAAGAGCGGCAGCAGGTTGATTTCCCCGGGGCCGTAGCCCAGCCCGCGCGGCAGCACGACGGAGCTCGCGCCGGCGCCCGCCAACTGCATTCCGGCCACGCTGGTGAACTCCGTGCTCGGGTTGGCTGCCACAAAACTGACGCCGGCCGAGGTCGATGATGAGTAATCGGCGGTGGACGCATGGGCCAGCATGCTGTGGGCGTTGAGATTCAACCGGCCGTCGAGGTCGACGCAGAGGATGGCGAACAGCGGCTTGTAGAGCCGGCCGTCGGCCGCCGCGCGGACCGGAAAGCCCAGATCGACCCACACGCTGTCCGCGATGCCGTCGCCGTCGTTGTCCACGTCCCACTGACTGCTGCCCGCGGTAATCCCGTCCCAGGTCGCGTTGAAGTTGGGATTGCTGCCGGTAAACTGGGAGGCGCCGGTCTGGCTGGTCCGCAGCGGCGTCAACTGCATCGTGGTGTCAACGGACTTCCCCTGGGCTTGCCAGTAATTGATTAGCTCCGGCCGGTGCAAGGAGGGTTCGGGCGTGTACATGCCGCTCAGTCCGGTGCCCCCCGAAACCTGGGCCGCCACCAGCATGTGCTGGTTATCGGCCGCCGTGTAATCGCTGTTGGCGCCGCCGGGCGGATTGGGATTTCCATTGATGTCGTGGCTAATCGCCGCGGAATAGCCTGACAACGCGTAGCCGGGCTCCAAGGCGATCGGTCTGCTGGTGGCGCTGTCGGTGGCAGTAAGATTGCCGGCGGTTGTGCTATAGCCCAGTCCCGCGCCGCTGAAGGGCGTGCCGTTGATCAGGACGACCGGGTCGGTCGCGAGCGAGCCGCCAATCTGCGGTATCGTGCCGTTCTCGAAGGCCGTAATCTGAGGGTTCGCAATTGCTCGGGTTGAAACCCACGATGATGCTGCTTTGTCCGATGGCCGGGTCAGTGGGGTTGCCCGGGTTGCCGATCACGGTCAGCACGCAGCCGCCCACGCAGCGGACGGCGGTGTTGGTGAGGCTTAACGAGGTGCCGCCGGAGCCGTGCTAAGGGTCAGTTCGAGCAACTGGCCGCCGGCAACGGGGCTGACGCCGTTGATCGTCCCGCTGATCGCCGTGTTGCCGTACATCGTTTCCAGCAGGCTGTGCGGGCCCATGACCGAGGCGGGATTGTTCGAGCCGCGGATGACCTCGCGGATGGCCTGGTCCAATGACCGCTGCGGCGGATCGGCACTCTGGTCGATGAGGCGGACCTGGTTGGCACTGTTCATGGCCTGCGTCGTCAGCACGACCAAGGCGACGGCCACCAGGGCGAACATCGCCAGCAGGCCGAGAATCACCAGCAGCAAGGCGCCGCGACGGGGCATCGATTTTCTCACCTTCATGGTAACTGACCTCGTTTCAATAGCGTTGTCTTGCCCAAGACCCGCAGAATAAGGATAAAGGATGGAAGGATGTCCGCTAAGGATGAAGGATCAAGGCTGAAGGATGACCGGACACGTCGGCATTGCGGCTCCCTTTTTCCTTCATCCTTCATCCTTTATCCTTTATCCTTACCATATCGTGTCCCGGTCCAGCTCGATCGCCTCGGTGTACACGCCCACGATGCTCTGATCGATGGCCACGGCCGTGGCGGTGCCGCCGAGCCAGTCGGGACCGTTGACAGTCACGTATTGTTGGTTTGGAGTGTTGGAGTTGTCGCCCACGGCCACCACCCGATACCATTGGCAGAGGTTGACATTGTGGGTGCCGCCGTTTCCGTTGGGCACCGTCACCTGGCCGCACAGGGCGATCCAGTCGTTCTCTTTGATGTTAAACGTAATGGGCGGCGTGCCCGGGTAGGTAAGCTTCAGGTCGCCGCCGCCGACGCCGCCGCTGAGGAAAGTCACGGTGGCCGTCTTTTCGCCGCCGGTGGACAGATTCCGCTTATAGCAGACCACCACGGAGACCAGGTAGTGGTAGGGGCTCGTCAAGCAGGAGGGAGCATTGGCCTCCTTTGCCGTTCGCAACCAGTACTCCGTGGGCAACGGCGTCACCGTGAAGAACCAGGAATAGTCGCCGCCGAACTGGAACAGGCCCTGGCCCGGGCCGGAAGTCGGGACGATCCCGCTGGGCCGCCCCGGTCCGGTCGGCGCGACGAACGTCAGATCGTCCGGCCAGAAGAAAGATACAGACGCCAGCGGGCCGCTTAGCCCGATCCGTGGGATTGTGTTAGCCACGGAGGACGACACCGCCAGCCCCATCGGGTCCACGGCGAACGAGCTTCCCAGGGTGTCCGCGGTCGGGTTCGACCAGTTTGCCGAGCTGAGCAGTTTGCAGGCCTTGATCGCGCGGAGCGCGGCCCGGCCGCAGTTGCCGGCGCGGTCCGCCTTGTTCGTCTCCAAGATCGCCAGACTTCCCACCGGCAGCAGCGCCGCCAGGCCGAGCAGCCCGACCGAGAGCACGAAGATCGAGACGAGAACCTCCAGGAGGCTGATGCCGCTACGCGGCGCAGGCGCCGCGAAGGATAAAGGATAAAGGATGAAGGATGACCGGACCGGCCGGGAGAGCCGCCCCTTCCTCCCTTCCCTGGCCCCTGGTCCCTGGTCCCTGGTCCCTGTTCATGTCACCTTCCTCCCATGAGCTGGGCGTCCAGGGCCATGCTGCGGCTCAGTGGCAGGGTGCCGCCCGCCGCCACCGGCGCGGTCGTCACCAGACCGGTCTGCGGATCGATCACCACCCACAGGTTGTTCAGATCTTTATAGTTTGTCGTCGCCCCGAGGCCCCGGGCCTCGTCCGCCCTGCCGACCAGCAGAAAGATCAGTTGGGTGGGGGAATAGGCGACGCCGTTGTAGATGACGCTATAGACCGCCCCCGAAGGAGCAAACATGATGTACAGCGGCGGCGTGATCGGCGCCGCGGGGGTGCCGAACGGGTCGTTGAGCCCCGGGCAGCCCGAGGCCGTCAGGTCGATGACCGACCCGGCGGGCAATTGCAGCGGCTCGGCGACCGCCTTGGCCCCGCTGGTGTTCGGCTGGCGGTAGATGCGGTACGGCACCCCCGGCATCCCCGTGGGCCATGATGTCGCCCAGGGCGTGGTGCAGGTCGTATCGCTGATCGTGAGCGACAAATTGCTGCCGCTGACGGAGGTGATGGTGTACCAGGGGCCTTCGTAATTGAACTGGATCACGTCGTTGGTGTGGACCATGGCCGAGTTGAAAGTTCCGCTCAATGTGGCTGCATAGGTGAAGCTGCCCGTGAACTGCAATGCGGCCGCGGACGCCGTGTCGCCGCCGGCATAGGGGACCGGCACCTCGGCCTGCTCCAACGCGACGACGCAATTCGCCATGGCGCCCGCCGCACTCGCCGACACCAGCATGACGCCGCAAGGCCGCCGGGTCGCCAGCGCGGTGCTCCGCGCCGAGCCGAGGTAGACGCTGACCGCCCGGGCCGCCTCGCGGCTCCGCCGCGAATCCTTGGCGAAATGCATGTTGTGGGCGGCCAGGCCCATCAGCAGCAGGATGATGCTGATGACCACCAGCAGCTCGATCAGCGTGACGCCGCTGCGCGAAGGCGGAAGGCGGAAGGCGGAGGGCGGAAGGCGGAAAGCGGAAGCATGGAGGAACCGGCGGGGCGGGCACCGAGGCGCGGCGTACCGCCGGGCGGCAACAAGGAGCAAACCGCAGTCGCTAATGTTCTTCGTTCTCATCCTTTGTCCTTCATCCTTCCGCCTTCCGCCTTCCGCCCTCCGCCTTCATCCTTATCGTGACTGGATATAGTGGTTGTGGATCGGCATCTGCCCCATCAGCTTACCGGGAGTGCCGTAACTGCCGCTAAACGGAGCCACCGTCGGCCCCTGGGGGGCCATGTTTACGCCGAAGTCGTCTCCTTGCGATGAGATGGAAGACGTGGCGAGCGGGGTGCCGCGGTGGCCGGCGGCGGACACAATGAGCGGAATCAACTGAAACGCGGTCGCGTCAGCGTGCTCGGGGTCAAAGGGGTCGTGGTCCGTGGCCGAGCCCCCGGACTGAATCATCGATATCCCCGGAACCGGAACGCCCGTTATCGCGCTCGGACCGTAACTGCACGCCACCGGCCACCGCAACCAGGCAATCGGCCGGCCCCAGCCGTCGAGAAAAACTGGCCAGCCGTTGACGCCGACGCCGATCTCGTTCGCCGTAAAACTCTTGCGGGCCTCGGCGTTGCCGGTCATCACCGTCAGATAAAGGAACTCGCCGAATGAGCCATTGGAATTACCTATCGCCACCCGGTGGGCGCCGTAGGCCGAGGGGGTCAGGCACATACTATAATACAACTGATGGATGCCCGGCTCCGGCACGTACATGGTCGTGGTGCCGGAGGTCAACGCAAGCGGACCGCTGTCGCTGCCCGCGGAGATGATGTCCGTGAGTTGGTCGGGCATCTCCATCCGCATCAGGTCGCGGATGGCTTGCAAGCGGATCTGCGCCGCCGCGCTCGGCGCCAGCCCCGCCAAATTGAGCGGCACGCGCCGCGTCTTGAAGGACTCGAGCTTGAGCATGAGGAAGTGGTCGATCTTGGCGATCGTGGCCTTGGTGCGGGCCTCGCGGGCGGTCTGCGACGCTCGCTGCAGCCCAGCCCATACCATCGCCATCAGGATGGCCAGGACCGTGATCACCACCAGCAGTTCGACCAAGGTCGTGCCCGGACGAGCACGCAGCCCGTTTCTGTTGCGGAATTCCGAGTGGTTCATGGTTCTCTTCTCCCCTGGTCCCTAGCCCCGGGTGCCGGGTGCCACTGCTGGCTTGCCCAGCAGTGCTACGGGCCGCGATACTCCGACACTGCTGGACAAGCCAGCAGTGGCACCGCACACGGCGTGTGCGGCGTACTTCCCCTGGTCCCTGGCCCCTGGTTTACTGCGGTATGTCGTCTCCCAGCGTGGCGCCGCTCGCGAAATTCGTGATGTCGTCACGCGTATTCGTGCCGTAATTTGTGCCCGCAGGATAAAAGCCCGGCGTGCTGGGTGTTGGTGTGTTGTACGCGCCGTCCAGTCCCGGGCAAAGGATCTGGAACGACGTCGGGTTCACGGGCACCGAAGTGCCCAGCCGGGAGTCGTAGTAAGGATACACGGTGGCCGTAGCGCCATTCGTGCCGGCGGCCGTAAACGTGCACGCGAACCCGGCGGTACTCGCCGGATAGGTGCCGTTTGACGCCGCGAAATAGAGGTAGGGAGCGGGGGCGCTGGCGGACGTCGCCAGCGAAAACAGGCCGTTGTTCGGGTAGTACTTGTACGCGCTGCTTCCAGTTTGCGGAATGCGGCCGATATCGGGAGTGAATATCGACCCAGTAGTGGCCGTGTTTGAAGTTGACAGGCCGAAGGGGTCCGTCGGATCGGAGTTAAAGCCCGCAAAGACGCCGGCCGATTTTGTCGGCCCGCACAGCCAGAAAAGCAAGGCCATCGAGGGGTCAATCATCCCTGCGGTCCCCGCGGTGTTCGTCACGCTTTTCGGCAGGCCAGTACTCGTGTTGACGCTGCCGCCGAAGTTGCCGGGGTTATAGCGTGGGAAGGCCATCGCCAGGTGCGCTAAGATGGCGGCCTGCGCCGCGGCGGCCGTGCCCCCGCCATCGGGCGGATAGCTGCCGAACTTCTCCTTGTAGGAGTTCAGCGCCGTGTCCATCTGCATCACCTCGGCCTTCATGGCCATGTTCCTGGCCGCGTTGCGGGCCCGCACGGCCGCCACGGTGATCAGGCCGGTCAAAATGCTGATGATCGCAATCACCACCAGCAGCTCGACCAGCGTGAAGCCGCCGCGAGATGGGCGATTGGGGAGGGGGGACTGGGGACTGACGGCGGGGTGTTTCAGTTCTCCGTTCATGGCAGGCTCCTTCGCTGCGGCGCACTCGCGCGCCGCAACGGCAAAAAATGTTACGTGCTGAGTTTTTGAATCAGGGCGATCAAGCGGCAGGAACAGCGCGATGACGATGAACCCCACCATGCCGCCCAGGCAGATGATCAACAACGGTTCCATCAGGCTCATGAGGCTTTCGGTCAAGACGGCCACTTCGTCGTCGTAGTTGTCGGCCACCTTGTAGAGCATGGTGTCCAATTCGCCCGTCTCCTCGCCCACGTCCACCATGTTGACGACCATGTCGTCCAAGACGCGACTGTTCATGCGGGTCATGTAGAGCAGCAGTCCGATCGGCCCGGCCACGAACATGAACCAGAAGAAGGCCGCCATGGGATGGAACCAGAGCCGCGAGTGGTCCTTCATCGGCTTGGCGATCGATTCGCCCTCGCGAATGGCTTCGTAGACCTTCTGGTAGATGTGCTCGAAGACGGCGTTGCCGGCGGTGTCGCGGGTGATGTGCAGGGCCTCGAGGATGGGCACGCCGCTGGCCACCAGGGTGCCCAGGGTGCGGACGCTGCGGGCGACGGCGTTCTTTTCCACCAACTGGCCGAAGATCGGAAGCTTCAAGGCGAACATGTCCCAGCCCATCCGCCCGGCACCGAACTTCCGCAACAGCTTGATGAACAGCCAAATGCCGATGGGAATGCCGGGGATGAGGAACCACCAGTTCTTCACCCAGTCGGCGAGATGGCGATCAGCGCCTTGGTCATGTCCGGCAAGTCGGTGCCGAAGTCGGCGAAGATCTTCTGGAACTGCGGCACGATCTTCAACATGATGAAGGTGAGGATGCCGCCGGCGAAGATCACCACCGCGATCGGGTAGACCAAGGCGCCCTTGACCTTGCGGCGCAAGGACTGTCGCGCTCCTGGAACTCGGCCAGCCGCTTGAGAATGACTTCCAAGGCGCCGCCGGCCTCGCCCGCCTTGATCATGTTGACGTACAGGCGGTTGAAGGCCTTGGGCGATTTGGCCATCGCCTCGGAAAGCGTGGAGCCGCCTTCGATCTCGTCGCACACGTCGATGAGGCAGTTCTTCAGCGCCCCCGGCTTGCACTGCTGCTCCAGGATCTTCAGGCTGCGCAGGATCGGCAAGCCGGCGTCCTGAAGGATGGAAAGCTGGCGGGTGAAGGTGGTCAGGGTCTTCATCTTCACGCCGCCGATGGCAAAGGTCTTGCCCTTCTTCTTGGTGGCTCTTCTTTCTCGCCGCCGTCTGCCGGCCTTTCTTGACGGCGATCTTCGTGACGAAGTATCCCCGCTGCCGGATCGTCGCCTGCGCTTCCTCCTGCGTCGGGGCCTCGATGACGTCCTTGAACTCCTGACCGGTCTGGTCCATCGCCTCGAACTGAAATGTCGGCATGACTGAACTCCTTCAAGACAGGCGAAACCGCAAGCGGCGTGTCCGCCGCGGCGACGCTATTCCCGCGTCTCCAATCCCTAATCCCCGGGCCTCACGCCGGGCTCATTCCCCGGCCCCTGGTCCCTGACCCCTGGCTCCTACCCTTCATGCACCGTTTCCCGAATGACCTCTTCAATCGAAGTGATCCCGGCGTAGACTTTTTCCATGCCGGCGGTCCGCAGCGGCCTCATGCCCGTCTGCAGCGCCAGGTCGCGGAGCTTCTCGGTCGAGGCGCCGCGGTTGATCAGCTCGCGGAGCCGGTCGTTGATGATCATCAGTTCGTAGAGGCCGATGCGGCCTTTGAAGCCGGTGTTGTTGCAGGCCGCGCAACCGCGCCCGCGAAAGAACTTCCGGTCCAGCACGTCGTCCGGCGTGAGGTCCAGTTGCGCCAGCGTGTCCGTGCTGGGGATGGTCTGCTCGCGGCACTCCTTGCAGATCTTGCGGACCAGCCGCTGCGCCAGCACCGCCTCCAGCGTGGCGGTGATGAGGAACGGCGGCACCCCCATGTCCCGCAGCCGCGTCACCGTGCTGGGGGCGTCGTTGGTGTGCAGCGTGCTGAAGACCATGTGCCCGGTCAAGCGAGGCCTGCACGGCGATCTCGGCCGTCTCCAGGTCGCGGATCTCGCCCACCAGGATCTTGTCCGGGTCCTGGCGGAGGATCGACCGCAGGCAGTGGGCGAAGGTGTTGCCGATGCCCGGGTCGATGGGGATCTGCACGATGCCGTCGATCTCGTACTCCACCGGGTCCTCGGTGGTGATCAGCTTGTCGGTGATTTCGTTCAGTTCGTTCAGCGCGCCGTAGAGCGTGGTGGTCTTGCCGGAGCCGGTCGGGCCCGGTCACCAGCACGATGCCGTTGGGCTTGCGGATGATCTCGCGGAAGGTGGCCAGGATCGGCGGCGTCCATGCCCACCGCGTTCAGATCGAGCATGACCACGGAGCGGTCCAAGCACCCGCATCACCACGCTCTCGCCGAACATGGTGGGCAGCACGCTGACGCGGAGGTCGACGGGATGGCCGCCCACGGTGAGCCGGATGCGGCCGTCCTGCGGCAGCCGCCGCTCGGCGATGTCCAGGTTGGCCATGACCTTGATGCGGGTGGTGATGGCGAAGGCCAGGTGCCGCGGCGGCGGCACCATTTCGTACAGCACGCCGTCGGCGCGGATGCGGATCTTGAACTCGTTCTCGAAGGGCTCGAAGTGCAAGTCGCTGGCGTGGTCCTTGATCCCCAGCAACAACACCATGTTCAAGCAGCTTGCGGACCGGGGCGCTGTCGGCCAGGGCCTCGATGCTGGTCAGGTCCATGGTGCCGTCTGCTTCTCCAGCGCCTGCGACCGCCGCCGCCAAGGCGGCGTCCTGCTCCATGTCGGCGATCAGCGTCTCCACGCTCTCGCCGCCCGACGGCATAGTACCGCTCCAACGCCCGCAGCATCTCCTTCTCCGTGGCCACCGCCGGCGCGAATCTCGTAGCCCAGGAAACTCCGCAACTCGTCGAGGATCGACAACTTCTGCGGATCGCACATGGCGATGGTCAGCGTGTCGTCCTTGAAACTCGACGGGCACGATGCGGTACAGTTGCGCCATCGGCTCGGTGATGTGCGAGAGCACGTCGGGCGGGATCACCACGTCGCCGAGGCTGACCACCGGCATGCCCATCTGCTCGCCCAGGGCCTGGGCCAACTGCTCGTCGGTGATCAGCCCCATGCTCATGGCGATCTGCCCGAGCATCTCGCCGGGCCGCTGCTGCTGCTCCTCCAGCAACATCTCCAACTGCTCGTCGCTGAGGAAGCCCAGGTCGACCAGGATCTGACCGATACGCCGAATCGCCATGTCTTGTTTCTCCTGCCCGGCCGCCCCGCAGTCTGCGGAGCCGTCAGGCCGCTTGTTCTCTCGTCGTCGAAAATGCCGCGCTCGGCCTTGGCGATCCGTGCCGTCATGTCCTCGGGGTCGTTGGCACTTGAACAGGATCTCCTTCTTCTCCACCAGGCCCTGCCGCCAAAGCTGGAACAAGTGGTCGTCCAACAACTGCATGCCCAGCTTCTGCCCGGTCTGGATCGACGAGGTGATGCGGAAGGTCTTGTTCTCGCGGATCAGGTTGGCGATGCCGGGGGTGACCACGAGCATCTCGTAGGCCGCGATGCGGCCGCCGCCGATCTTCGGCAGCAGCGCCTGCGAAAGGATGCCGATGATCGCCGTGGCCAACTGGGTGCGGATCTGCTCCTGCTGGTTGGTGGGAAAGACGTCGATGATGCGGTTGACGGTTCCCTGGGCCCCCGTGGTGTGCAGGGTGCCGAAGACGATGTGCCCGGTCTCGGCCGCCGTGATGGCCGCCTCGATGGTCTCCAGGTCGCGCATTTCGCCCACCATGATCACGTCGGGGTCCTGCCGCAACGCCCGCCGGATCGCCTCGGCGAAGCTGGGCACGTCCACGCCGATCTCCCGCTGGTTGATCGTCGATTTCTTGTGCGTGGTGATAGAACTCGATCGGGTCCTCGATGGTGATGATGTGGTGATCGACGTTCTCGTTGAGGTAATCGACCATGGCGGCCAGCGTGGTCGTCTTGCCCGAGCCCGTCGGCCCGGTGACCAGGATCAGCCCGCGGGGCCGCAGATCAGGTCCTTCAACACCGCCGGCGTCCCCAGGTCGGTGAAGTTCAGCAACTTCACCGGGATCTGCCGCAACACCATGCCCACGTTGCCCGCGCTGCTTGAAGATCGACACGCGGAAGCGGGCCAGGTCGCCGAAGGCGAAACCGAAGTCCGCCCCCCCGACCTCCTGCAACTCCTGCTGGCAGCGCTCCGGGGCGATGCTCTTCATCAGGGCCACCGTGTCCTCCGGCTCCAAGATCTTCGTTTCCAACTTCCTCATCCGGCCGTCGATCCGCAGCACCGGGGGCTGGCCGACGGCGATGTGCAAGGTCGCTCGCCTTGCGCTTGACGACCGTTTGCAACAGTTTGTCGATGAGGAACGTTCCCATGATGAGCCCTTTGCGCAGCAAAGGCTGCGGCCGGGAATCCGGCCGAAGAAACCCCTTCGGCTGCTGGTTCCGTGTTTACTCGCCCCTGAAGAGAGCCTCGCCCACACTATTATCCATGAATTTGTACGATTCGTAAAGAAATTCGTGCAACGGCCCGCTCCGCCGCGCTGGACCGCCACTCTCGGGGGTGTCTCATTCCGCCTCGCTTCGCTTCGCGGTCCGGAAGACCTCCTCCAGGGTGGTCACGCCGCGGAGCACCTTGTCGATGCCGTCCCAGTAAAGCGTCCGCATCCCCTCGCCAATGGCGGCCCTGCGGATGACCTCGGTCGGGGCCTCGTTGAAGGTCAACTCGCGGACCTTCGACGACATGAGCATCAGCTCGAAGATGCCCAAGCGGCCGCGGAAGCCGCTCCCCTGGCAGTTGCCGCAGCCGCGGCCCTTGAAAAAGTTGCCTTGGCCACCATTTCCGGGGTAATCGCCGGCGGCATCCAGGGCGGCATCGCTGGGCGTGTACGGCTGCTTGCATTTCTGGCAGACGATGCGGACCAGCCGCTGGGCCATGATGGCGACGACGGTGCTTGCCACCAGGTAGGAGGGCACGCCCATGTCGATCAAACGTGTAATAGCACTGGGCGCATCGTTCGTATGTAGTGTACTGAATACCAAGTGTCCAGTCAGAGATGCCTGAATTCCCATCTGCGCCGTCTCCAGATCGCGCATCTCACCCACAAGGATCACATTCGGGGCCTGTCGCAACATCGCCCGGATCACCCGCGCAAAATCCAGCCCAATCTCGTGCCGAACCTCCACCTGGTTCACCCCCGCCAGGTAATACTCCACCGGGTCTTCGGCCGTAATAATCTTCCGATCCGGAGTATTCAGCTCATTCAGCGCGGCGTACAGCGACGTGGTTTTTCCCGAGCCCGTCGGCCCCGTCACCAGGATGATCCCGTTGGGCCGCAGGATCAATCCCCGCAAGCGGTGGTAGTCCTCGTCGGCGAAACCCAACTGCCGCAGCCCCACCTTGATGCTGTCCTTGTCGAGGATCCGCATCACCACCGACTGGCCGTGCGAGGTGGGAATCACGCTCACGCGAAGGTCCAGTTCCTTCTCGCCCACGGTGATCTTGATGCGGCCGTCCTGGGTGCGGCGGCGCTCGGCAATGTCCAGTCTTGCCAGAATCTTGATGCGCGAGAGGATGGCCCCGAGCAACCGCCGCGGGGGGCTGTCCCGCTCCATCAACAGGCCGTCGATCCGATAGCGCACGCGGATGCGATCCTCGAAGGGCTCGATATGGATGTCGGAGGCGCGGAGTTGAACGGCCTCGGTGATGAGCAAGCTGCACCAGCCGCACGATGGGGGCGCTGCTCTCGTCGACCTCTTCCTCGCCGCCCCGTCCCCTCGTCGACCGTCTCGGTGAAGTCGATCGCCGTGTCGGTGAATTCCTGCAACATCGAGTCGGCGCTCTCGCCGACCGTCTGGCCGTAGTAGCGGTTGATCGCCTCAAGGATGTGTTCGCGGGGGGCCAGGGCGATGTCGATCTGGCGGTTGAGAATGAACCGCAGCTTGTCGAGGGTATCGATTTCCGTGGGATCGCTGACGATGACCGTCAGCCGGCCGTCCTCCTCCGCCAGGGGGATGCACCGCGTTCTCCCGCGACGACCGACTCGGGAACCAACTCGATCACCGCCGGCCGGAATCGACACTTCGTTGAGGTTGACGTAGTCCAGGCCGATGTTGCTCCGCCATCGCCCGCATGACCTCTTCCCCCGTGGCATAGCCGAGGCGGACCAAGGCGTCGGGCAGCTTCATCGCCTGGTCCTTGGCCATCTGCCTGGCTTCGGCCAACTGGTCGGGGCTGATGACCTTTTGGCGGATGAGGATTTCGGTGTAATCGCCCTTTTGTCTGGCGGCCATGCATGGCTCCACGTTGCGCGCCCGGGTATGGTTTTCCCCAATACCCTAAGCTAACGACGGCCATAGCCATTGTCAACCAAATTGCCGAAAAATGGCCTGCCGACGCCGGAAAACGGGCCGGAAAACCATCGTCGCCGGGAATCTGGCCTGGCCAACGCCCCGGGTTGCTTGTCGGGCCGATGGGGGGCTGTTATCATGAGCCGTCGCGCCGATATTTCATCCCACAGCGGCAGAGGTCCCCTGGAACCGTCGACGCCGGCGCAGGCGTGTTCCCCCACTCTGCGAGTCAGGAGGCATTCCATGTTGACTTGTTCCGTGAAGCGTCTTTGGCGGTGGCACTGGGCGGCGGCAGCCTTGGCGGTCCTGGCGGCGGTGGCGTTGGTCGCCGGGCCGGCGGCCGCGGACACCTACACCGGCGGCACAACGGTCACCAGCGGCACGTTGGATTTCAGTGCCGCCGACGTGTCGGCGGCGGGCGGCTCCCCGGCTCCTTGGAACTCGTTCCGGAGAATGTCGCCTTCTACAGCGCCATGCTCCGCAACCGCGAATACTTCGAGGCGATCGTCAACAGCCGGGCATGGGCGAAACTCAAAGCCCTGCCCATCGTGCAAACGGGGCTCATGCTCTACAAGCTTCAGACCGCCGTTCCCGGCAGCGTCCCCAACCAGCGTGCAGACGGCCCTGCAGGACCCCGAAGTCCAAAAGAGCCTGTCGCTGGTGGGCGACTTGATGTCGGAGGAGGTGTTCTGCTACGGCGACCAGAACGTGGTCGATTTCCTGGATATGACGCAGCGGCTGACCGGCGCCGTGAAATTCGGCCCGGCCGCCTTGCAGCTCAGCGGCAAAGCCGCAGGGCATCTCGGCCGAAAAACTCCAGGCGACGGCGTTTCTCTCGGCGCTTGCCGACAACGTGCAACTGTTGCAGGTGCCCGACGCGGTCGTGGGCTTCAAGGTGCGCGACGTCGGCGGCAGTCAAGCAGCAGTTGGAGCGGCTGGAGAAGCAGGCGGCCGCCGCCCTGGAGGGGAACCCGCAGTTGAAGGGACGCCTGAACGAAGACCGAGGTGGGCGGCGTCTCAGCTACCTGACGCTCACGCTGGACGGCAGCCTGATTCCCTGGGACGAGGTGCCGCTGGACGACTTCAGGAAGATCGAGGCCAACAAGGGGGACGTCGACAAGATCGTGGCGCGGCTGAAGGAAATGACGCTGGTGGTCGCCGTCGGCCTGCGGGAGCAATTACCTGCTGGTGTCGATCGGCTCGTCGACCGACGTTTTGACGCGGCTGGGCCACGGCAAGCACGCTGGCCGAGCGGCCGGAATTGGCCCCGCTGCGGAAGTTCGCCGGCAAGCGGTTGATCTCCGTGGGCTATGTGAGCGAGGCCCTCGGTACGCGGATCGCCAGGCAATAAGAAGGACATCGACGAGCTGCTGAAGACGGTCGACTCCCTGTTGCCGCTGGCCAAGCTGCCCGCCGAGGAGCGGGAGCAAGTCCGCAAGGACGTCGCCGCCCTGGCCGCCGACCTCAAAACGCTGATCCCCGACGCCGGCGCCGCGATGGGCCTGGGCTTCCTCACCGATCGCGGACTGTCGAGAGCTACCAGTATTCCTGGGGTCGCGCAGCCGTTGCTGGACGGCTCGCAGCCGCTGAGTCTCTTGCAGCACATCGGCGGCAACCCCACCATCGCCGCCGTCAATCGCGGCAAGGTCTCGGTGGCCAACTACGACCTGCTGGTGAAGTGGCTGGGCGTGGGCTATCGCTACTTCGAGAAATACGCCGTGCCGAAGATGGACGAGGACGAGCGGGAGCAGTTCCAGAAGGACACGGCCGCCTTTCCGCCCCCTGGTCGAGCGGCTGGGTCGGACCACCCGCGACATGCTCCTGCCCGCGCTGGCCGACGGCCAGGTCGGGCTGGTGATCGACACGAAGCTCACCAGCAAGCAGTTCGCCCAGGCGATGCCGGCCACGGACGAGCCCCTGCCGATGCTGGAGCCGGCGCTGGTCTTCGGCGTCAGCGACGCCGAGTTGCTCCGCAAGGCGTTCGTCGAGTACAAGGCGATCCTCAACGACATGATCGACGCGGCGCGGAAGATCGAGGGTATGCCCGATCCCCGCCGATTTCCGCCTTCCCGACGCGAAAGTCGTCACGACAACACGAAAAAAGGCTACACCCTCTACACCTATCCGCTGCCGGAGCAGTGGGGCCTGGACAGGCAGATCGTTCCCAACGCGGGCCTGTCCGAACACGTGGCGGTCCTGTCGATGTCGCGGGAGCACAGCCGGCGGCTGCTGGCCGCCACGCCGCCGACGGTGGCGGGCCGGCCGATCCCGACCGACCGGCCGCTGGCCGCCGCCGGCCGTCGTCGACTTCGCCGCCCTGATCGACGCCGTCGCTCCCTGGGTCGATCTTTGCGTTCACAACTCGATGGAGAAGCCGCCGGAAGGCGAAGCCGGCGAGGACCCGGCGGCCGCCATCCTCGGCCAGGTGCACACGGTCCTGGACGTGTTGAAGGTCGTCCGCACCGTCACCACCCAGACCTACCTGGAAGGCGACGTGATGGTGCATCACGCGGAGATCGAAATCCGCGACGTTTCCAAGTAGACGTTTCTGGCCCTTTGGAACTCAACACAACGCGGCCGCGCTACGACGCCGGTGCCACTGCTGGCTCGTCCAGCAGTGTTGCGCCTTGCGATGATTCCACACTGCTGGACAAGCCAGCAGTGGCACGCATGTCCCAAGTTTGCCCGGAACCGAGTCACCGATTTTTGGACCGCCGCGCTACGACGCGGCCGCGGTGGTCGCAGACACCACGACCTCTTCGATCCAACTGGAAAGCACCCACAGCGCGACTTCACGGCACGGGTACTCCGAAGAGACTTCCACGTGAATGCCGTCGACAGCAAGGATCTTGCAAGGCACCGACTGCTTGCTGCGCATCACCGACCCGATGAACGGAGCCAGGTTGACGCGCACATGGTCACCCTCATGATATTCCATGGCACATTCCCCCCCAAGTCCTGATCCAGCGTCACCAATATCGGTCTACCAGTTTCCGTGCTAGCATACAATCCCCCCGATTGAAAAATTGCCGTCGCGCGGGTAATTGGGTAAAGGAGGCAAGAGAGCATGAAATCCTATACGGAGTATTTGACCCTCAACACTCCCAAACGGAGGGAGTTCGTCAACATTACCCACCGAGTGGAGGAGGCCCTTGGCCGCAGCGGCGTCCGCGACGGCCTCTGCCTGGTCAACGCCATGCACATCACCGCCAGCGTGTTCATCAACGATGACGAGCCGGGCCTGCACCACGACTTCGCCGTCTGGCTGGAGGAACTGGCCCCCTTCGATCCCTCGACCGAGCGCTACCACCACAACCGCACGGGCGAAGACAACGCCGACGCGCACTTGAAGCGGCAGGTCATGGGCCGCGAGGTGGTCGTGGCCGTCACCGAGGGCAAGCTCGACTTCGGTCCTTGGGAGCAGATTTTCTACGGCGAATTCGACGGCCGCCGCCCCAAACGCGTGCTGGTGAAAATCATCGGCGAGTAAACGTTGACGGGCGGACAGGGGGGACTGTCCCGATTTTCGTCCGACGAAAATGGGACTGTCCCCTTGGGCGGCGCGAGGGGGACAGTCCCCTGCGCATTATTCCAGCGCCTGCTGCAGGTCGTCGATCAGGTCGTCAACGTCCTCAACGCCCACGGAGATCCGCACCAGGCCGTCCACGATGCCCAAGGCGGCGCGTTTCTCGGCGGGCAGCCCGGAGTGGGTCATGATGGCGGGGTGTTCGATAAGGCTTTCCACGCCGCCCAGGCTTTCGGCCAGCGCGAAGAGGCGACAGCGCTCGAGAAACCGCACCGTCCGCTCCCGGCCGCCGGCGATCACGGCCGCGATCATGCCGCCGTAGCCGTTCATCTGCCGCCTGGCCAGGGCGTGCTGCGGATGGCTTTCCAGCCCCGGATAGATGACGCGCTCGAACGTCGGGCCGGCCCTGGAGCCAGTGGGCAATCGCCAGGGCGTTCTGGCAATGCCGCTCCATGCGCAAGTGGAAGGTTTTCAGTCCCCGCAGGGCGAGATAGCAGTCGAAGGGCCCGGCGATGGCCCCCACGGCGTTCTGCCAGGAAGCGCATCTTCTCCTCGAGTTCCGCGTTGTCGCCCACCACCACCAGGCCGCCGATGATGTCCGAATGGCCGTTGATGTACTTGGTGGTCGAGTGCAGGACCAGGTCGAAGCCCAGCGTCAAGGGGCGCTGGCAGTAGGGCGAGGCGAAGGTATTGTCGATGACCGACAGCAGCCCGTGCCGCTTCGCCAGTGCCGCGATCCCCTCCAGATCGGCCAGCTTCATGAGCGGATTGGAAGGGCTTTCCATCCACACCATGCGGGTCTGGGGGCGGATGGCCGCTTCCATGGCGGCCAGGTCCGCCGCATCGAGGTAGCTGAAATCCAGCTTGGCGGTGCGGCGGCGAATCTGCTCGAACAGGCGATACGTTCCGCCGTACAGGTCATCGCACACCAGGACGTGCGCGCCGTGGTCCAACAACTCCAGGGTTGTCGAGCAGGCCGCCAGCCCGGAGGCAAAGGCAAAGCCCGCCTTGCCGTCTTCCAGGTCGGCCACGCAGCGTTCCAAGGCGAAGCGGGTGGGGTTCTGCGTGCGGCCGTAATCGAACCCCTTGTGGACGCCCGGCGACTGATGGACGTACGTGCTGCTGGTGTAAATCGGCGTCATGAGGGCGCCGGTGGCCGGGTCGGGCGTTTGGCCGGCGTGGATGGCGCGGGTGCCCAGTGCCGGGCGGCGCGGTTGCCGGGGCGATTGCGAACTGTTCACAAGATGCTCCATGGGGAAGGGATTGTCTGCTGCCGCCACCGGCTCGGCCGCGACGCGCGGCGGGAAACTGCCGTCGGCACCACGCCGGCTACTGGTAACATTGTACGCGAGCCACCGACGGCTGCAATTTGTCCATGGCGATGCCGGCGTTGACATCCTCGGCCCGAAGCTCCGCCGCCATGGGCGTGTCCTGCCCCAGCATGGGGACCTTGAGCTTCTTCTGGTAGTGGACAACCTGGTGGCTGGTGGTCGGGCAGCCGCGCTGGGCCCGTCGGGCGTCAGCGATAATCTGTCTTATCAGTTCCAATTTCGTGCGCACCTGCTCGTCGCTGGGGTCGAACTTCAACCCCTCCTCGCACATCTGGGCCGCCTTGGCGGTCTGCCCGCTCTCAAACAGCGCCACCGCCGCGGCCCAATGCAGGCGCGCCGCCGCGTCGTGATCGGCGAAACTCCGCCCCGCCCTCCACTTGTCGAACTCGGCCACCGCCTCCATCGCCGCCTCCCCCCATGTTCAAGCCGGTAAACGGCTCCAGCCGGGCCTTCCAGCGCTCGATCTCGGCGGCCGTGGCCGCGGGCTTGTGGCTGCGCATGTCGGGGGGCAACATGCCTTTCCACTGCTCGATTTCCCCTGCGTAGTAGCGTTCCAGGTCGTTGACCACCACCAGGTCCCACGCCTTGCAGATGGCGTCGTTCTTCTTCGCTTTGTCGGTCGCGGTCTCGATGTCCTTCGTCAAGCTCTGGAGTTCGGCATCCGTGTGACGCCACTTCTTCAGCAGATCCAGAAACTCTTTCAGATCGCACTCCTGGTTGGCCGGGAGGATGCCGACCGGCTTCTGCTGCTTGCCGACCAGCATCACCGTGGGATAGTCCGTCACTTGGAAGCAATGGCCGAGGGCCTCGTTGCGGACCGGATCCTTCACCTTGGCCCTGGCTTCCGGCGTTTCAGGGAAATCGACGTACAGCAGCACGAACTCGTCTCCGGCCAGCTTGAGAAACTCCGGCTTCGAGAAGATGTCCTGCATGAGCCGTGCGCTTTTGGGGTTTTGGTCCGAGTCGTCGAAGACGATCAGGAGTTGCTTCTTACCCCCGGCCGACAACTGCTTGGCCTCGTCGAAGTCCTGCCCCCACGAATCGAAAGTCAGGATCCAGCGGACCGGATACGGCGGCAACCGCTCCCCCTCACGCGACACCTGGGGAAATTCCAGCGACTGATAGCCCTTGCGCGTGATGCAGATCTTGTACGACCCCGGCTGCACTTCCAGCGGATACTGGACCGGCCCCGTTTTCGGCACCTCGTTGCGGCTGCCGTCGATGAAGACGGCCGAGTCCGCACGCTCCGACTCGGGCCAATTCAAGACCAACAGGGTGGCCGGCTTCGACGGCCGCGACGACGTCGCCCGGGGCGCGGGCCTGGCGCGGCGGCATTGACCGCCACGGCCCGCTGCCTGGCGAGGTGCATCGCCACCGTCACGACGATCGCGGTCATCAACAGAGCGGCCACCGCCAGGCCGGCGGTGATCCACAAGTAGGCGTTCTTGGCCGGCTTGATTTTTCCGTGGTGCTTCCGCACGGCACGGCCCGCCGTGAAAGGCCTTGAGGCCACCTCGTCCAGCCCGGGGATCGTCACGGCGTCCCCGCCGGGGGAATCGGCCGGCTGCCCGGGCTCGGAGGGGGGCAGGGGAGGGACAGCCGGAGGTCCAGTTTTTCCCAAGATTTTCGGCGGCGGCACGATGATCCGGGGTGGGGGGGCAACCGCCGCCGGCTCCGTCACAACCGCCACCACAATCGCGGCCGAACAGCGGGGACATTTGATCTTCCGGCCGGCATACTGCCCATCGACCTGGTAGGTCGCGTCACAGGATGAACAACGGCACGTAATCCGCATCGCTGATCCTTCCCGCATCGGCTGGCTGTCGCACGCTGCTAAGATCAAGATTATACTATACTTCGGGTGGATGTCCACCACCACGTTCGGCCGTGGACTGCCCGCCAGGCCTGTTTACGCGAGAGCCGCTGTCATGTCGTCCGCCTGCTTGCTGCTTGCCACCCTGACGCTCCTGGCCGTGCCGCCGGCGGGCCACGACAAGACCGACGACGACGCCAGGGCCACCCTCCGACAGGTCGCGACGATGACGCCGCCACAACAGCAGGCGTGGCTGCGCCAGCTCAAGGCCCGCCTCGACTGGGCCAACCGCTTGACCTTGTCGCCGGAAGAGGCCGCCCGCCAGAACGCCCGCGTCACCGACCTGTTGCAGCAAAAGCAGGTGTCCTTCCAAACCGCGCTCGAATTGGTCCGCCAACGGAACCTGCGGGAGAAGGATGCCGTCGAACACCTGGTGCAGAAGTACCGCGGCCAGGTCTATCAGACCTTTCAGGGTGAAGGCCCCGCCTTCACCGAACGCCAAGAGGCGTGGTATCGAGTGTGGGGGCTGTGGCAGTCGGCCGGCAGCCCCGCCGACCAGCAAGACCGCCTCATGACCTGGCTGGAAACCGCCATCCGCAATTCCATGCCGGGCAAAGTCAGCCCCTTGCCGGCCGATCCCACGTTCACCCCCCGGGAGCCGGCAGCGGGCCAGGCCGGCAAGAAGCCGCTGAGCGCGAAACTGGTTGAGACGGTCAAGACGAGCGAGGAACTCTCCAAGAAATCGGGCAAGACCGGCGAAGAAGTCCGAGGAACCCTCGAAGAAGGCCGGCGACACCGCCAAGAAGCCCGAGAAGCCCGCCAAGAGGAAGCCCGACGAAGTCTTCAAGACGACCGAGCCTGCCAAGCAGCCGGAGGAATCCGTCAAGAAGCCAGCGGAATCCGTGAAGCAGCCCGAGGAGACTATCAAAGAGCCAGCGGAGCCTGCCAAGCAGCCCGCGGAGACTGTCGAAGAGCCAGCGGACGCCGTCAAGAAGCCCGAGCAGACGTATCAAGAAGCCGGCGGAGTCGGTCAAGAAGCCTGCGGACACCGCAGAGAAGCCCGCCGGCGCCTGTCAAGAAGCCGGAGGAGACCTCGAAGATCTTGGAGACCGCCGGCGGAGGATCGCCACGCCCAGGCGGCGACGGTGGTGTGGCATCCCGTCGAGTTGCCGCCGCGGCTGTCGGGACCGGCGTTGGCCGTGCCCGAACCAGATCGACCCTCCCCATCGCTCGCCGTGTCGCCGTCGATCGTGGCGGCCGGGGATCGAGGTCTGCTGCTGCCGCGGCCGGGGGCGGCCAACGTGCGTCCGCCATCCATGCTGGGAGAGACGCCGGCGGTGGACCGCTACGCGGTGCCGTCGAGGCCGTCGCCTCTGGATCGCGATCCGTTGGCCATGTTGCCCAAACCCGTGCCCATTCCACCCGCGCCGGTCGCGCCGCCGCCGGTCGCGCTGCCCTCGACCACGCGGCAGACCGCGACCGCAGCGGCGCGGCCGGTGTCCGCAGCGGCAGTTGTGCCGTCAGTCGCCGCGGCGGCCCGCAGTGCGCCGCCCGCTGCCGCGCCGCCGGAGCCGGCGGCCGCTGAGCAAGTGCGGGTGAACACGGAAGAATTGACCGCCCAGATCGCCGGCAGCAACTTGACCCTGCGGACGCTGGAAGCCGAATTGGACGAGAAACACGCCTGGAGCGCGGAGCGCCTGGAGTCGATCGTCCATCGGCTCGACGTGGTCGTGGTCAAGAACCGCGACTTGACCTTGTTCCGCGACTTGATTACGCCTGCCCAACAGGCGCTGGTCGGGCAGATCGCCTCGCCCCGGCCGCTGATCTCCCAGTTGGCCAATCGGATTGTGGAAGTCCGCAGCCGGGTCCAGGGGGGCGATTTCGCCGGCACCGAGGCGCAGCGCCAGGCCGAACTGCGACGCCTCGACGCCCTGTCGACGCGGCTGGGGAACCTGGCGGCGGAAAAATAGCGGCAGGGGCCCGTTTTTGGGTGCCACTGGCTCTGCCAGTGCCTTTGGTCGCAAGGAACTCCTGCACTGGCAGAGCCAGTGGCACGCTCGGAATGATGTCCCATCCGAGCGACGCACTATAATAGATGCGGCGGCGGACGGTCCTATATCGGTCGCTACGCGGCCGCACGAAAACCGGCGACAGTCCCCTCCCAGCGATTCATGTCCGAAATCCCCGCAATACCGCAGATTCCCGACGACAACTCGGCGGCGGCCGAGAAGGTGCGGTCCTTCCCGCACACCCCCGGCGTCTATCTGATGAAGGATGCCGCCGGCCGGGTGATCTATATCGGCAAGGCGAAAGACCTCCGCTCCCGCGCCGGCAGTTACTTCCTCAAGGCGGCCACGGAAGACCCCCGCACCATGCGGCTGGTCGAGGAGATCCGCGACATCGACTACCTCGACGCCGAGAGCGAGGTCGACGCCCTTCTCATGGAGGCCCGGCTGATCAAAGACCTGCTTCCCAAGTTCAACCGCGACCTCCGCGACGACAAGACCTTTCCCTACCTGGAAATCCACACCTACGAGGATTATCCCCGCGTCGAAGTCACGCGCACGCCCAAGGAGCGGGGCGTGAAGCTTTACGGGCCGTTCGCCAACTCGCGGTCGTTGCGGGCCGCGTTGCAGGTCTTGCAGAAGATCTTCCAGTTTCGCACCTGCTCGCTGGACATCCGCCAGGACGAGCCCCGCTGGCGGTGGTTCCGCCCCTGCCTGCTGGCCGCCATCGGCCAATGCGCGGCGCCCTGCAATTTCCGCATTTCGCGGGAAGAGTACCGCAAGAACATCCACCGCCTCCAGCAGTTTCTCGAAGGGAAGAAGCAATCGCTCTTGGGCGAGCTGCGCGCCGACATGGCCGCGGCCTCGACGGCGATGCATTTCGAGGAGGCGGCCCGGCTCCGCGACGAGATCCACCTGCTGGAGACGCTCAACGAGCGCGGCCGGCTCGACACGCACGTGCAGCCGGAGGTCTTTCCCGTCGATCCGAAGAAGGGACTGGCCGGCCTGCAAAAGGTACTGCGGCTGCCAAGCGGCCGCGATCGATCGAGGGCGTCGACGTCGCCCATACCGGCGGCGCCGACACGGTGGCCAGCGTCGTGCAGTTCATCGACGGTCTGCCCTTCAAGCCGGGCTACAAGCGGCTGCGGATCCGCGGCGTCCAGGGGGTCGACGACGTGGCCAGCATCCACGAGGCCGTGGTGCGGCGCTTCCACCGCCTGGCCGAGAGCGAGATCATGCCCGACATCCTCTTGATCGACGGCGGCAAAGGGCAGTTGCACGCCGCCATCGCGGCCCTGGCGAGCCTGGCGATCGAGGCCCCGCCGGTGGTGATCTCCCTGGCCAAGCGTGAGGAGTTGGTCTTTCGCGCCGAGGATGGAGGAGCCGTTGCGGCTGAGCCGCCACTCCTATGCCCTGCGGCTGTTGCAGTACGTCCGCGACGAGGCCCATCGGTTCGCCCAGCACTATCACCACATCCTCCGCCGCCGCTCGACGCTGGGGGAGTAAGGGGGAAGGCGGAAGGGGGAAGGCGGAGAGCCTCGGGCCGTCAGCCCGGGGAGCCGCTGGCGAAAAGAGCCCCGCGCCGTGAGCCCGGGGTTAAGGTCGCAGCAGCGAGCGGAAGGCGGCAGGCGGGCTTCGCCCCGCCTCACGCCGTAACTCTGGGTGGATCATTACAACCCTCTGGCTATACGCGAGAAAAATTTTTGCCGGATGCTTGCAAGAACGGTAGAAATCGCTACACTACACTCATCTTCGTGGGAATCGAGCCCATATCTCGCCTAAATGTCATGTACTTGTGGGAAATCCACCCACAACCTAGAATAGAGCAAGTCATCGACCATGTTCCCCGGCGGTTTTGCCCTCACGATTGGTCCCGCGGTCGCACAACCCCAGCAATGCCCGGTCCATCGCAGATCATCCTCGGCGAATTTCCCGCGACGCTGGACGAGCGTTATCGGCTGTCGATTCCCGGCGGGCTGGCCGAGTTGATCGGTCTGCGGTGCATTCTCGCCAAGGAGCGGGCCGGCTGTTTGAGCCTGTGGAGTGCCGAGGCTTGGCAGACGAAACTCGACAGCCGCATCAAGCTGATCGAACAGAAGATTCTGGCCGACGCTATCGGCGAGGACCGCATCGCCCGGGTGCAGTTGCTGGGCCGGCTGCTGTCGACGCGTCACAAGGCGGTGGAGCTCAAGGGGCGGGGGCGGCTGCTGCTGCCCGAGGGCTTCCGCAGGTTCCTGGGCGTGGATCGCGATCCGCCGGACAACGAAGTCATGGTGATCGGTGCGGCCGTTTGCGTGGAGATTTGGAAGCCGGCCGCCTGGCTGAAGTACCTGCAAGGGCGGATGCCCAAGTTCCGTCGTCTCTTTCATCAGTTATCGAAGTTGAACCACGTTCTCATGTCCGGTCCGGTGGATTTCCCCGAGTAACCCCGGCGTGTCACCCGATAGGGGATGCAAGTCATCAGGGATGGGTTTTTCCTCGGGCGCACGAAGCGTCCACCCGTTTTCCCCGGACCGGACATGGACGTGTTTCTGAGAGCTTAGAACTTAGGGCTTAGAACTTAGTAAGCCTTCACAGTTTATCGCGATTTCACGGCCGATTCTTGCCGCTGTCTTGGGCGAGAGCCGGGTCAACGTATTCGACTTGCTTCCCATCTTCCACGCCGGTACACTGTCGCCAGTTTGGCGTGACGGACCACCCAAAAGGCGAAGCGATGGAACACCCATTAGAATCGCAGTACGGACTATCGGCTTACGAATTGCTGGACGCCCTGAGCAAGCGTTTTCGGGCAAGAGTGACGTTGGAGGGGGCGGTCGCCGAAGTGCAGATGGAGAAGAAAATCCGGGCACTCGTGGGCAAAGTTATTGAGCGCTACCAAACCCACGACTTGGATGGCCACCCGGACTTCAGCATTTGGCTGCCCAAGGCCAAGAGGCCCTTGCTTGCCGAGTGCAAAAATGTTCGGGACCAGGAGGAAGCGTACCGGGAGGGCGGCAAGATTGTTGCCTACAAAGCAGAAACGCAGAAAACCCGCGCCTCCAAGGGAGACCCAACCAGCCGCTTCTACAACGTCGACCAATTTGATATACTGGGCGTTTGTCTAGGTAAGAAGACCGGCGACTGGTCGGACTTCTTGTTTGCCCGCGTGGCCGACCTTGCCAGACACAAAACGCATAAGGGCAAGCTGGCGGTCTTCCAGCGCGTGCCGTTGCCCGAGTCGGATAGCCTTTTGCCCTGGTATAATGACCTTGGAGAATTGCTAAGGCAATGCACTTCGACCCGCTCTACCAGACGAAGCTAGGGAAGGCTTACTGCGCGGATAGCCTGGACTTCATGCGGGCCATGCCCGGCGAGCGGGCTGACCTGGTTCTCACGTCCCCACCCTACGCGCTCCATTTCAAGAAAGAGTACGGTAACGCGGACCAGAAAGAATACGTCAAGTGGTTCCTGCCGTTTGCGGAGCAAATCAAGCGGGTCTTGACCCCGCAGGGCAGTTTCGTCTTGAACGTCGGCGGCAGTTGGACGCCCGGCGCGCCTATTCGATCGCTCTACCACTTCCGCCTGTTGCTGGCGCTGTGCGATGAATTGGGTTTTGAGTTGTGCCAAGAATTCTTTTGGTTCAATCCCGCCAAGATGCCGGCCCCAGCCGAATGGGTCAACGTCCGTCGAATCCGGGTCAAGGATTCTGTCGAGTACATTTTCTGGCTGTCCCCTTCCAAGTTTCCCAGGGCGGACAATACCCGCGTCCTTCAGGCCTACAGCAAGGACATGGAGCGATTGATACAGCGGGGCATCAAGCAGGCGAAACGCCCATCCGGCCACAACATCACAACGAAGTTTTCCCAAGACCGCGGCGGGTCGATCCCCGCCAATGTCATTCAGTGCGGAAACAACGAAAGCAACAGTCACTACATCAGGCAATCGAAGGCGCTAGGCAAGAAGATCCACCCGGCGCGCTTTCCGGCCGAGCTGCCCCGCTTCTTTATCGAGTTCCTGACCGAACCAGGCGACGTGGTGCTGGACCCGTTTGCCGGATCGAACACCACCGGCGCGGTTGCCGAGCAGCTCGGGCGCAAGTGGATTGCAGTCGAGAAGAGCCGAACCTACGCTAAGGATTCGGAGTTGCGTTTCCAGCGTCGAGAAAAGGGCAACGGCAAAGCCAGGGGGCAACCGTTGCTGTTTGCACTTATGGAAGATTCCCGATGACTAAACGTGAGGATGAGCGCGAGGGACCCTTGGAAGTCGCCTTGGCCGGCGATCTGACCGACAACGAAAGCGATTGGTCCGAAAAACTGCTCTCCGTCGAGCCCGGCGGCGAGTGCGTGCTCTATTTCGATTCGCTGGGGGGCTGTCCCTACGGGGCCGTGGCCCTGATGTCGCTGATTCTGCTGCGGGGCCTGAAGGCCACCGGCATCGTCACCGGCGAATGCTCCTCGGCGGCGCTGTGGCCGTTCGCGGCCTGCCATCGCCGGCTGGTCACGCCGCTGAGCATCCTCTTGTTTCATCGCATGAAGTGGCAGAGCGAGGAGAATGTCGGGCTGCCGGAGGCGGCGGAATGGGCCCGGCACTTCGGCCAACTGGAAAGCGACATGGATCGCCTGCTGGCCGATCTGCTGGGCGTCGCGCCGGAGAAAATCGACGGCTGGATCCAGACGGGCCGCTACGTCACCGGCCGCGAGCTGGCCGAGGCCGGCCTGGCCGAACTGATCGAACTGAAACCGCTGGACCTGCTGCTGAAGCGGCGATGACAGGCAACACCGAGTCGTACCTGGTGCGGGTATCGCGGCCCGCCATGGCCTGCGAGTTCGAGATCTGCCTCCGCGCGGGCCAATATCCCCACGGCACCGAAACCGCCCTGGATGCCCTCAACCTGGTCGAACAGTTGGAAGGCCAGTTGTCGGTCTTTCGCGGCGACAGCGAGTTGGCGCGGATCAACGCCACGGCGGCCCAGCGGCCGGTGGAAGTCGAGCCGCGGCTGTTCGCCCTGCTGGAACTCGCGCTGCGGCTGTGCGACGAGACCGGCGGGGCCTATGACATTACGGCCGGATCGCTCTGGGAGGTCTGGGGCTTCGCCCGCCGCGCCGGCGCCATCCCCGAACCCGATCGACTGGCTGAAGCCCGCAAGCACGTGGGCGGCCATCTCCTCGAGCTCGACGCCCGGCAGCGGACGATCCGCTTTCGCCAAGCGGGCGTGCAATTGAACCTGGGCAGCATCGGCAAGGGTTTCGCCGTGGATCGCTGCGGCGAAAAACTCCTCCAGGCCGGCATCGCCGATTTTCTCGTCCAGGCGGGCAACAGCAGCGTCTTGGCCCACGGCGCGGCCACGCCGCCGCCGGCCGGCGCCGCCGGGGGCCAGACCGGGCATTGGACGGTGGGCCTTCGCAACCCCCTCCATCTCGACCGGCGGCTGCGCGAGTTGCGGCTGAGCAACCGGGCCTTGGGCACCTCGGGGACCCAGTTTCAATCCTTCCGCCATCAAGGCCGCCGCTATGGCCATATCCTCGATCCCCGCAGCGGTTGGCCGGCGCAGGGCGTGTTGTCGGCCACGGCGCTGGCCCCCAGTGCAGCCCTGTCCGACGCCCTCTCGACCGCCTTCTACGTCCTCGGCCCGGAGGCCGCCTTGGGCTATTGCCGGCAGCATCCGGGCATTGCGGCCGCCATCATCTGTCCAGCCGCCGGCGGCGATGGGCTGAAAATCCACGCCGCCGGCCTGGACGAATAGGCCTCTGTTGCGGGCAGTCGGAAATGTGTAGGGTGGGTCGAGCGCAGCGAGCCCCACCATCAGTTTTCGGCGGATTTTGGTGGGGCTCGCTGCGCTCGACCCACCCTACAGACGCCTCCGCAACAGAAACGAGTAAGGGCGCAGGGGGGTGAGTGGCCAAGCCGCCACGCTTCAATTACAATGAAGTGTCATCGGTCCGACCCAGCCGGCCCACCGCCACAGGAGGAAAACCATGATCCCACGCTCCCTTCTCGGGCTCGTCGCAGGCTTGGGCCTGCTCTGGACGGTCCCCGCCGCGGCGCAGGTGAGGATATTTCGTAATCCCAATCGAAATGTCTCGGCGTACTTCCGACAGGCCTTTTACAACATTGTGCCGACGAACATCGCCGCCGGTCGCGTCGTCCCCACCAACGCCTGGCCGTTCCAGTACGGAACCCAAAACTGGCCCATCGGCGGGTCGAACGAACAACTCCGCTTCCAAAACAGTGGCAGCAGCGGATCGATCCATTACGAGCGGACCATATCGCAGGAGCAATTTTCGGTCGATTTCTCTTCCGATGGCCGCTTCGTCGTCCGTCGCAGCACCCCGGGCAAGGCTGACAAGCCTTCGGTCGAACTGGCCCAAAACCCCGGCCAGTCCATCACCCTGAGCGTGGGCGTGGAGGGCAAGCGGCCGACCGTCTATCGAGGGTCCACCCTGTGGGGACTGCTGTTGATTCAGCCCGAGGCGTGCCAAAAAGAACTCCTGCCGCTGCTGGAACCCTTCCCCTTTTATGCCCAAATGAACCAGACCGCCACCGCCCTGGAAGGGGAGGTGTTGAAGCTGGCGGCCGCCGGCAAGATCCCCGACCGGCAGAGTTGGGACAAGCTGGTCCGGCAGTTGGGCGATGACGATTTTTGCAAGCGCGAGGCGGCCGATCGCCTGCTGCGGGCGGCTGGCCCCGGGATCGTCAACTTCCTCCAACAACTCGATTACGCCGGGCTCGATGCCGAACAACAGTTCCGCGTGCGACGCATCGTCGAGTCGTTCCACGGCCAGACGGTCGCGGACACGCCCGAGCAGGCGGCGGCCCAGGTGGTCGGCGACCCGCTGGTCTGGCTCGCCTTGTTGGGCCGGCCCCAAGAAGCGACCCGCCGCGCCGCCGCCAAGCAGCTTGCCGCCCTCATGGGCGAGCCGATCGGCGTCGATCCCGGCGCCGATCCGGCCACGCAAAAGGACCAGCGGGAGAAGTTGCGGGCGAAGCTCGGGCCGGCCAAGACCGAGACGAAGCCCCCAGCCAAGTCGTAAGCGGACTTTTGCAAGGTCTACGGGTGGCCCCGATAGCTCTGCTATCGGGGCGGCGCAGCCGCAAGAGGGGCTTCCACGCACGACGGGAACCTCTTGTGCCTGCGGCACCCCGATAGCGAAGCTATCGGGGCCACCCCTTGAGCGGCTAAACGACCCGCTCCAGGTGCCAATAGAGGTCTTCCAACTGCAGCGGCTTCGAGAGCACCGCGACGGCGCCTGCCGACCGGGCACGGTCAACATCCTCGATGCGGGGAAAATCCAATAGCGCCACCAACGGCGCCGGGGCCATCGCGGCCGCCAACCGCCGCATCTGCTCGAATTCTTCGCCCCGGCACTCGGCCCCGTCGAAGAGCACCGCCGCCGCACCGCCGACCCGCAGCGGATGCGGCGGCCGCAGCCAGGCCGTCGCATAACCGCATTGCCGGCAGGCGATAGCCAGCCAATCGGCCATGGCCCCGCTGGGGCTGGAAATGGCGATCAGGCCCGCGCGGGCCGGCAGCGGACGCACGGAATCGGCCAACAGGCGCTCCTCCTCGGTTGCAGTGACCGGGAGCGCCCAGCCGGAGCGCCGCCCCAGGGCCAGCCGCCGCAACTCCCGATCGGCGCGGGCCGGCCACTGATGCCAATAGGTCCGCACGGCCGCGGGCCAGGGCTTGCCGCTTCGCACCTCCCCCTCGCACCAACTTCCCAGCAGGGCCACGACTCGGGCCAGCGGGGCCAATTGCCGCAGCCGCTCGATGCCGGCGTGGGAAAACTCGCCCGGCCGCGCCTGGGCCACCACGATCACGTCGACGGCGGCCTCCTCGCCCGCCAGCACGGCCGCCGCGGCCTCGATGCCGGCAGCCCGCCGGACGCGCCCAGCGCCGCCAACTCGTCGCGGGCCTGGCGAAACTCGCGGCGGTCCGCATCGCCGATGAGCAAAATGGACAGGCGCGCCTCGGTCACGGCAATTTCTCTTCGGTTTCGACAATCAGTTGCCGGGCGGCCGGGGCGTCGGCCGCTTGGTGCAGGGCATTGAGGAAGCCGGAGCAGGTGAGGATGCGACTCAGCCGTGCCAGCACCTGGAGGTGGCCGCGGTCCTCCATCGAGCAGATGAGGAAGAAGATGTCGGTCAGGGGCGCGTCGGCGCCGAAGGGGATGCCGGTCGTGGTCACCCCCAGCGACAGGAAGGGCTGGCTGAGGATCTTGGCCATCGGCCGCCGGGGGTGCAGCAGGGCCACGCCGTTCTCCAACGCCGTGGAGTGCATTTCTTCACGGGCGCGGACGGCGTCGGCCATCGCCCGCGAATCCCACAGCCAGCCGGTGGCGGCGGCCAGCTCGACCATCGAGTCGATCACGGAGTTCCGCGTCCGCGCGTGCAGGGGAATGGCAATCGCTTCCAGGGGGAGCAGGTCGGCGATGGAGACCTCTTCCTCGGGCGGTCCGGCGGGGGCCGATCGCTGCAAAACGTCCTCCACTTCGACCAGTTCCCCCTCGTCGGACAGTCCGATCCGCGTTTCCAGCCAATGATGGATATCGGCCCGGGAAAACCGCCACTGGCCGGCGACCTTGCGGCCCGGCAGCTTGCCGCGATCGGCCAGCCTGGCCACCTGCTGTGGGGCCAGGTGGAGGTATCGGGCCAGGGTGTGGAGGTCGAAGTCGTTGGCGGACATGGCATTATGTTCGCGGATCGGCCGGAGTTTTTCAAGACCGAAGGCGATAAATTCCACCTTGACAGGGCGGCCGAAATTCGGACAATCCGCCCTGGCTGAACCGGCCCAGGCCCGCCGATTCCGTTGTCACCCCGGGCTGGCCGACCTTTTCACTTCAGCAACATCTCTTCCGGCATGGAGGCCGTCGGCGTGCAAGTCTGTTCTCGTCCCTCGTCGCGGGTGAGTCTGCGCAGATTGCTGCCGCAGGCCCAGTGGCTTGGCTCCGACGACGTGGGCGTGGAGGCCTGCGTGTGCGACTCGCGGCAGGCCGGGCCCGGCGTTCTTTTCGTCGCCCTGCCGGGGACCCATTGCGACGGGCACGACTTCATCGCCGAGGCGGTCGCCCGCGGCGCCGGCGCCATCCTCTCGCAGCGGCCGGTCCCGGAGTTCGGCCTGCCCAACTGCGTGGTGGCCAATGCCCGGGACGCCTATGGCCGCATCTGCCAGGCCCTGGCCGGCAATCCCAGCCATCGCTTGAAGCTTATTGGCATCACCGGCACCAACGGCAAGACCACCACCAGTTGCCTGCTGGCCAGCATCCTGGCCACGGCGGGGCATCCGGTGGGGTTGCTGGGGACGCTGGGGTATTTCGACGGCGAGACCTGCGAACCGGCGCCGTTGACCACGCCGGCGCCCGCCCCGTTGGCAGCCTGGCTGGCCCGCATGGTCGCCAACGGCTGCACCCATGCGGTGATGGAAGTCTCCAGTCATGCGCTGAGCCAGTCGCGCGTGGCCGGCGTCAGCTTCGATGCCGCCTGCGTGACCAACGTCAGCCGCGATCACCTCGATTTCCATGCCAGCATTCAGGACTACCGGCTCACGAAGTCGAAGCTCTTCGAGCACCTCGCGCCCGACGGTTTCGCGGTCCTCAACGCCGACGACCCGATTGCCGCCGGCTACCTCCGCCGCTTCGACGGTCCGGCCTTGACCGTCGGCATCCGCACGGCCGCGGAAATCACCGCCGATCCGGTCGAAGAATTCCTCAGCGAACAGACGTTCCTGCTCACCGCCGGCGCCGAGACGATCCCGGTGCGGACGCGCATGATCGGCCGGCACCACGTGTACAACTGCTTGACGGCGGCGGCCGTGGGCCTGGCCTACGGCATCGACCTGCCCACGGTGGTCCGCGGACTGGAGGCCGTCGAGTCCGTGCGCGGACGCCTGCAACGGATCGAGTGCGGCCAGCCGTTTGGGGTCTTCGTCGATTTCGCCCATACGCCCGACGCCTTGTCCGCCTGCCTGAAATCGTTGCGCCAAGCCACGGCCGGCCGGGTGCTCTGCCTGTTCGGCGCCGGCGGCGATCGCGACCGCGAGAAGCGGCCGCTGATGGGTCGGGCAGTCGAGCTGGGCACCGACCTGGCGGTGGTCACCAGCGACAATCCTCGCAGCGAAGACCCGCGGGCGATCGCCGACGGAAATTTTGCAAGGCTTCGACAACCCGGCGGCGGCTCGGGTGATCCTCGATCGCGTCGAGGCCATCCGTTGGGTGCTGCAAAGCGCCAGGCCGGGCGATTGCGTGCTCCTGGCCGGCAAAGGACACGAAACCAGTCAGATCATCGGCCAGCAGCGGATCCCCCTGGACGACGCCGACGTGGCGCGCCGCTGGCTCTATGAAGAAGCCCCGCGGGAATACCCAAATACCTAACCGTTAAACATCGTTATCCCCGGGCTCACGCCTGGGGCTCATAGCCGAATTCATGTCTACCCTGAGCCAACTCCACCAGACGATCGGCGGCCGGATCCTCTCGGACTCCGCGGCGGCCGAGGTCGCAGCGGCGCCCGTCGGTCGGATCGTGACCGATAGCCGGCAGGTTGCCCCGGGCGACGTCTTCTGGGGGCTGCGGGGACCGAATCACGACGGCGGCGACTTCGTGGGCGAGGCCTTCCAGCGCGGGGCCGCCGGCGCGGTGACGCGGAGGCCGATGGCGGTGCCGCCGGGCGCTGGGCCGTTCAGGTCGACGACACCACGGCGGCGCTCACGCAATGGGCCGTCTGGAACCGCCGGCAATTCACCGGCACGGTCGTGGCCGTGACCGGCAGCGTGGGCAAGACCACCACCCGGCAGATGATCCATACCGTGTTGCAATCGCGGTTTTCGGGAACGGCCAGCCCGCGCAACTTCAACAACCACCTCGGCGTCCCCTTGAGCATGGCAGCGATGGCGGCCGACGATGACTATGCCGTGCTGGAGTTGGGGGCCAATCATCCGGGAGAGATTGCCTGCCTGGCCGGGCTGTGCCGGCCCAAGGTGGCCGTGATCACGCAGATCGGCGATGCGCACCTGGCCGGCTTCGGCAATCGCCGCAACATCGCCCGGGCCAAGGCCGAACTGCTCGCCGCGCTGCCGCCGGACGGCCATGCCGTCTTGGGCGACGACCCCTGGCTGCGCAGCGCCGCCGCGGGCTGCCCGGTGAACGTCACCTGGATCGGCGCCGGCAGCCAATGCGACGTGCGGGCCGTCGACATCAGCAGCGTCCGCGGCCGGCTGAGTTTTTCCGTCCTCACCGGCTCCGCGGCCGGCGACGCCGCCGATCCTGCACAGCCTCGCTTCTGCCTGCCCGTGTGGGGACGCCACCACGTGACCGGCGCCCTGGCGGCGGTGGCGGTAGGCCGGCTGCTGGGATTGGACCTGGCGGAAATGGCCGCCGCCCTGGCCGATTATCAACCCATGCCGATGCGGTGCGAAGTGATCGAGGCCCGGGGCGCGACCATCATCAACGACTGCTACAACTCCAATCCCACGGCGATGGGGGCGGCGTTGGAGCTGCTTCGCGAGCTGGACGCCCCGGGACGCCGCATCGTCGTCTGCGGCGACATGGGCGAGCTGGGTGAGCAGTCGCTGCTGCTGCACTGGCAACTCGGGAAAGAAATCATCGCCACCGGCGGCGCGGAAGTGCTCATCGCCTGCGGCCAGTTCGCCCGCCACGTGGTCGCCGGGGCGCGGGCCGGCGGCATGAACCGCAGTCGCGCCATCGCCTGCACGTCTGTCGATGAAGCGCTTGCCAGCCTCGGCCAGGCGATGTTGCCCGGCGACATCGTGCTCGTCAAAGGCTCGCGGATGATGGCCATGGAACGCATCATCGAGGCCCTGCAACATTATCCTCAACGCCGCAGCGCATAACGACCCGGAAAAGAACAACTCCCTCACCACAAACCATGCGAGAGTCTCACCGTTTGCGTTGGATTTGCGGGAATTCGACGCTACCCTTCCCTCCTTGGGTTGGAGCATTTACCTTGCCGGATCAGCGGTTACTGGGTCAATCGCCCGGCGGGTGCTTCACGGTGAGACTTTGACTGAGCGCCGGGGCGGCGCAACGGCGCCGTCCCGGCAGCTCAGGGATTTCACATGCTCCTGGGCTTGCTCCACCGTCTGGCCTTGCTCTGGCCCGAGGCGATTCGCCACGCGGAAGTGGCGGCCTTGGGAAAGATCACGCTCCGCGCGGCGCTGGCGGCGCTGGTCAGCTTCCTGCTGGCCGTGCTGCTGGGACCGCGGCTGATCGACTGGCTGAGCCGCCATTTCCGCGAGCCGGTCAAATGCGATTCGCCCGAGGTCTGCCGCCTGCACCAAGGCAAGCAGGCCACGCCCACCATGGGCGGCCTGTTCATCGTCGCCGGACTCGTCGGCGGCACGCTCCTGCTGGGCGACCTGGCCAACCGCTACCTGCTGCTGGCCCTCTGGGTGGCCGGCGGCCTGACCCTGCTGGGCGCCATCGACGACCTGGTCAAGCTCCGCACGACCGGCAACGGCCTGTCGGCCGGCAAGAAACTGGCCGGACAAGTCGTCGTGGCCGCCGTGGCCGCGGTCGTTCTCTACCAGGACCACGCCGCGTTGCCCGCTGGACTCGGATTGCCGCCCCCGTTGGGCGGCTGCGGCATCTCGCTGGGATGGTGGTTCATTCCGCTGGCCGTGCTGGTCATCGTCGGCTCCTCGAACGCGGTTAACTTGACCGACGGACTGGATGGCCTGGCGGGCGGCTGCCTGATCTTGGCCACGGCGGCGATGATGCTGGCGGTCTATGCCGCCGGACATGCCCAGTGGGCTGCCTATCTCGGCCTGCCGCGGATTCCCGGCTGCGGTGAAATGACGGTATTGGCGGCCGGCATGATCGGTTCCCTGGCCGGCTTCCTCTGGTTCAATTGTCATCCGGCGCAAGTCTTCATGGGCAATACCGGCGCCCTGCCCTTGGGCGGCCTGCTGGGACTGCTGGCGGTGATCGCCCGGCAGGAATTGCTGCTGGTGGTGGTGGGCGGGGTGTTCGTGGCCGAGGCCGGCAGCGTCATCCTGCAAGTGGCCTTCTACAAGTGGCGGCGGCGACGGCTGTTTCTCTGTGCTCCCTTGCATCATCATTTCCAATTTCGCGGCTGGCCGGAAAACAAGATCGTCGTGCGATTCTGGATCGCGGCGGCCCTCTGCGCCCTGCTGGGCGCGGCCGGGCTGAAACTCCATGTCAAGGACCAGCCCCCGCCCGACGCCGCCAGCCTGGCAGCCAGCGAGGCACGCCTCCCATGAAACGATCGTTTCACCTGGTCTTCGCCGGCGGCGGCACGGCCGGGCACCTCTTTCCCGGACTGGCCGTGGCCGAGCAACTCGCGGCCGCGATCCCGCGCCTGCGGATCACCTTCGCCGGCAGCGGCAAGGAATTCGAGCGGCGGCACGTGGCGGCCGCCGGGTTCGACTATTGCCCGCTGCCGTGCCGGCCCCTTCCTCGCGGCGCCCGCGAAGCCGTCTCCTTCGTGCTGGAAAACTTCGTCGGTTACCTAGCCGCCAAACGCTTCCTCAAGGAGGAACAGGTCGGCGCCGTGGTCGGACTGGGCGGCTACGCCAGCGTGCCCATGGGCCGGGCGGCCGTGCGACGCCGCATCCCGCTGGTCCTGCTGGAGCAAAACGTGCTTCCGGGCAGGGCCACCCGCTGGCTGGCCTCCAAGGCCGCGCTGGTGCTGCGCCAGCTTCCCGCAGTCGCAGTCCGAACTCCGCCACCGCTGCCCCTTGCGCGTGACCGGCAATCCGATCCGCCGCATCCGCCCCCGGGCCGCCGAGATTCCCTCGTCGGCCAACGAGCGGCCGCGCCAACTCCTCGTCCTCGGCGGCAGCCGCGGCGCCCGCTCGCTCAACGAAAACGTCCCCCGCGCAATCTACAAGGCGGCCGCCCAACTGGCCGGCTGGCAGATCCTCCATCAATCGGGCGAAGCCGATCTGTCGGCCACCCGCCAGTTGTATCACAAGCTCGGCGTCGAGGCAGTCGTCACGGCCTTCGTGGCCGATTTGCCCGCCGTGCTGGTGCAAAGCGACCTGGCCGTTTGCCGCTCGGGCGGCACCACCTTGGCCGAGCTTGCCGCCGCCGGCTTGCCCGCCGTTCTGCTCCCCTATCCCCAGGCTGCCGACGATCACCAGCGGAAGAATGCCGACCTGTTCGCTGGCTGTGGCGGCGCCGTGCTGCTGGACCAGCGCGAGCTGCCGGGCCGGCTCGACGATCATTTGGCCGAGGCGCTGGCAGGGCTGGCTGCGGCGGCCGACCGTCGAGCCGCGATGGCGGCAGCCATGCACGCCCTGGCCCGGCCCCGCGCCGCCGCCGACGTCGCCGCCTTGGTTTGGTCGCTGCTGAGCAGTCAAGCCTGTCGCAGCCCGGTCGTCGCCTAGGCCTGGCAGCGCTCTGCGGGGATTACTCATCGCGTGCCACGGCTGTGTCAGCCGTGCCGAGGCTGGGGAGACGCCCCGGGGGTGGCCCCGATAGCTCTGCTATCGGGGCGGCGGAGCCGCCAGAGGCGATTTACTCCGCCACGAAGCCCCCTTGTGCCTGCGGCACCCCGATCGCAGAGCTACCGAGGCCAGCCTGGTTATGCCGGAAAAGAGGGCGAGCCGGCGTAGCGGTGCGGGTTATTCCGGATGGGTGGGCGCGATGAACTTGATAAGTTCATTACCTCCGGAAACGCCGTTACCATCGGCCCCGCATTCTGCAAGATATGGCGGAATTGGGTTGTCTGGTTAAGTAACACGGCCATACCTCGTCGATAGCAAGCCGTAGACTGGACCATAAACCCCTATACACGCCATTTTGCGTGCATTTCCCACTAGGTCTTTCCTAACGAAGGAGTACCTCCCATGAACCGTCGTATCCTGTTGACGGCGCTGGCTGTGGTTACGGTTGCCACATTGGCCATCGCCTCGAGTGCCAGTGCGTTCGAGTTCCTCCACCGCGGATGTTGTGGCGGATGTTGTGACACCGCCTGTTGCGCGGCCCCCTGCGCCCGGCTTGCTGTGCCGCTCCGGCCTGCTGCGCCGCCCCGGCCTGCTGCGAGAAGGCTTGCTGCTGCAAGCGTTGTTGCTGCCGCGAGCGGTGCTGCTGCCGTGAGAAGTGCTGCTGCCGTGAGAAGTGCTGCTGCCGTGAGAAGTGCTGCTGCCGTGAGAAGTGCTGCCATCGCTGCTGCGAGAAGAGCTGCTGCGCTCCGGCCTGCTGTGCGGCCCCGGCGCCTGCGCTCCGGCCTGCTGTGCTGCTCCGGCCTGCTGTGCCGCCCCGGCTTGCTGTGCTGCTCCGGCCTGCTGCGCGAAGCCCTGCTGCTGCGAGAAGTGCTGCAAGGTTCGCTGCTGCCGTGAGAAGTGCTGCCATCGCTGCTGCTGCGAGAAGAGCTGCTGCGCTCCGGCCTGCTGTGCGGCCCCCGCGCGCTGCGCTCCGGTTTGCTGCGCCGCTCCGGCCTGCTGCGCGAAGCCCTGCTGCTGCGAGAAGTGCTGCAAGGTCCGCTGCTGCCGTGAGAAGTGCTGCCATCGCTGCCGCTGCGAGAAGAGCTGCTGCGCCCCGGCCTGCTGTGCGGCCCCCGCGCCCTGCGCTCCTCCTTGCTGTGCACCGGCCTGCTGCAAATAGGTCAGTGAGGCGGGAGACCCCGGCTCGATCCGATCCGAGTCCCGGTCTTCTCCTTTACAATGAATCAAGCGGCCCGCTCGACGTTCCGGCGGGCCGCTTGCTTTTCTTGACGCCGGCAGCACGCCGCACACGCCCTGTGCGGTGAGATCGTCACACGGCGTGTGACGGATACAGGGGCGTCACACGGCGTGTGACGGATACAGGGGCGTCACACGGCGTGTGACGGATACAGGGGCGTCACACGGCGTGTGACGGATACGGGGGCGTCACACGGCGTGTGACGGGTACGTTACGCCAGGCACCGCTCGGAAAAGGTGGCGATTTCCAGCTTGATGAGCTGCCCGATCAGCTCCCCGGGCGTTTGCGGGCGGCGCAGCGGGTCCTTGGCCATCATGCGGCGGACCAGCCAGGCCACGTCGGGGGGGACCTGGGGGGCGAGCTTCGACAGACTGGGCGGGGCCTCCCGGCGGTGTTGGGCCGCCAGTTCCGCCATCGTGTCGCCCTCCAACGGCAAGCAGCCGGCCAAGAGCTGAAAGAGCACCACGCCCAGGCTGTAAATGTCGCTGCGAATGTCGGCGACCGCGGCGGAGATGAGGCACTCCGGGGCGAGGTAACTCCAGGTGCCCATCACGCAGCGATCGGCCGCGCTGCCGCTTTCGCTCCGGTGGCGCGCGAACCCCAGGTCCAGGAGCGTCACGTGCCCTTGGGGCGAGAGAAAAATGTTGCTCGGCTTCACGTCGCCGTGCATCCAGCCGCCGGCATCCAGCGCGCCGAGGGCTTCGGCCACCTGGCGGACGATCCAGAGTGCGGCGGGCAAGTCGATGGCGGCGCCGGCCGCCAAGCCCGTCTCGAGCGTCGTCCCCTCCAGCCACGGCATGACCAGGTAGGGGGGCGCATGGCCCAGGCCCGCCTCCAACACCGGGATCAAGTGCGGATGGGAGATGCTGCGGCCGGCCCTTGCCTCCCGGGCCAGCAGGGCGGCCGCCCGGGGGTCCTGCTGGGCCTGCGGCCGCAGCGTCTTCAGCGCATAGGCCGCCTGGCGCTGCGGCGACGACCCCAAGGGCCGGGCGCGGTAGATTTGCGACCAGTTTCCTTCGGCGGCCAACGTCACCAGTTCCCATCGCCCCAGGGAACGAGGCAACTCGCCCACAGCAGCGGAGCGGCGCGCGGCAAAGCCGCCGCTCCTGGTTTTCCACTCGGTCTGGGTCATCCGAGAACGGTCAACAGGAAACGTTGATGTGAAAAGCTATATCGATAGCATCGGTTATTCCTGCCGCGGAAGTTGAGCCCGGGGCGGTCGAGGTGGGCTTCCTGACCCGATCAGAGGGGACTATCCCCCATGCGTCACGCCCCTCGACCCGCCGCACAAATTTACCGCTTTCCGCGACAGAAAGACTCAGCCGGCGTCGCGGGCGGGCACCTCGCGGAGGCTGGGGAAGCGGCTGGCGGCGGGGTCCTTGCCGCCGGGTTTGGCGGGCGATTGCGTCTTGCCGGCGAGGAAGTTGTCGATCGTGGCCGATTCCTGCAAGTGGTCGAAGAAGTCGGTCATGGCCTGATGCTGTTTCTTCTCGTGGATGTCTTCTTCGATCAGATCGCGGACCTTGGCGTATTCCACCGTCACCGGCTTGGTGTAGCACTCGCAGAAGAGGATCAGGTACTTGTCGCCCAGTTGAATGACGCCGGAGATCTCGCCCGGTTTCAAGGCGAAGGCCTCTTGTTCCAGCGTCGGTTGTCCGCCGTGTCTGGCGATCGGCGGCACCTCGCCTCGCAGCGAGCGGCTGCTGCCCTCGATGGAATACTCGGCGGCCAGGTCGCCGAAGTGCTCGACCGTGGGCTGTTTGCGGGCCAGTTGCCAGACCTGCTGGGCACGGCGGAGTTGGTCCACCACGATGGCTCGGCACTTCACCCGCGGACCGTAGTTCGCCTCGTAGCCGTTTTTCCGGTCCTCGTCGGTGATTTGAATCTTGTCTTGGACCAGCTTCCGCAAGGCGACCGAGGGCCAGACGGCGTCGTGGCGATAGACGGCCACGGAAATGCCCTTCTTCTCGACGACCGACTTGAGGAAGCCCTGGACGTTGGCGGCGCCGTTGCGCAAGAGGGGGAGCATGACCGACGCCACCCGCGCCACCTCCGCGTCAAGCTCCTGCTCGCTGACCGTGACGTTGTGCTCCCGGCAGGCCTGTTCGATGAGTTCCCGGCCGATCAGGCCTTCGAGCACGTCCGTGCCGTGCCGCGCGATGCATTCCTCGGCCAGTTGGCGGACCGTGATTTGCACGCCGTTGATGACGGCGGCGACGCCGGGCATTTGCCGCTGTTTCTCCAGGTTTTCCATGAGGACGGCGATGACCGCCTGTTTCTTCAAGTCGTCGAAAACTTCGCTGGCCACGACGCGCATCTTCTGCTCGCGGAGAATTTCTTCCAGGCTGGGGGCGACGTTTTGCAGCCGCACCCGCTCGGGCGGCACCAGCTTCTCGCGCTTGATGATCGCGTATTGCCCGGCCGCGAAGATGACCTTCGAGACCTCGCCGTCGGCCATGGAAAAGGCGGCCTGTTCGATTTCCTGGCAGACGCCGTGCTGGGGGATGGGCTGGATGCGGCCGCCGATGCTGGCGCTGTTGACGTCCTCCGAGTATTGCTTGGCGAGGTTGGCGAAATCTTCCGGATGAGCGGCCGCCTGGGTCCGGAGCTTCGCCGCCAGCCGCGGATCGCTGCAGGCGATCAACCGCGCGGCGACCTTGGCGCCATAACGCCGCTCGAAGCATTGCCGCAGCTCCTCGGGGCTGACTTTCAGCCGGGGGGCGGCCAGGCGGCACAGCGCCAGCCGCGGCCAGACGATCTCGCTGGCATATTGCTCCACGTCGATGCCGCGCTGCTGCTTCAGCAGGGTCAGCCATTGGTCGACCGGCAGGCCGAACCGCGTGGCCAGCCGCTCGATCTCGTGATCGACGTCCGCCCGGGTGATGGTGACGTGCTGCCGCCGGCACTCCTGCACGATCAAAAGCTTGTTGATCATGCTGTCGAGTACTTCCTTGCCGTGGTGCAGGATGCACTCGCGTCCGAGCTGCTCGCAACTGATTGTCCGGCCGTTGACGCTGGCGACGATGGGCGGGATCGGCCTGCTGCTGGAGATGGGCGGCACGACACCCTTGTTCGCCGGGGCGACGGCGGAGGTCGGGATGACGACGGTCCTGGCGGGGGCGGGAGCGGCGCTGGAGCCGCCGAACCAAGCCCGCTGGACGGACGAAGGAGTGCTGGCCGGCTCGCTTGAGGCGTCTGGCTGCGAGAGCGAATCGGCCTTCACCGCTTTGTCCCCCCAACAGCATTTGATGAGGACACACGCGGTGATTACGCATAACCCGCCCACGATCAGATTGAGGCGGAATCTACCCGAGCGGGGCTGGGAACTTTGCTGATCGCGTCCATGCTGGGTCATCGCGGTTTCTCCATAAACCGTTATGGCATTTCAAGTTGTAAAAAGGCGCCGACGAGCGACACCCAATTGCGGGTGTGGCAGTATAAGATTCGTCCCAAGCTGATGCAAGAGCGATTGCCGCCGCGCTTGCCGCCGCCAACCGATCCTCTTGACTTCCCCGCCGCTGCTGGTAAATTGATGGGTAAGTTTCAGCATCCCGGAACACGGCGCAACTCCGTGGCTGTCCCGCAGCTGTAAACGGCGAGGCGTTTGCGATCGGCCCCAAGCCAACCACTGCCGCGAGAGAATCGCGGCGGGAAGGTCTCGCAGACGCCGGCGACCCGCAAGCCAGAAGACCTGCTGAAAACCAACGAGTCCGGAATCTGATGGCAAAGGATTCCGACGAACCGCCTGTGTTCGTCGGCATCCTTTTTTTGTCGACCCCAGCACAGCCGGCACCCACATTTCCAGCGAAAGGAAGAAACATGAAACCGCAAGTGAAAAAGACGACGAAGAAGGACGTGATTGCCCATCGCAAGAGCTGCCAGGCCAAGGGGACGGGCCTGTCCCACTACATCCTCATGGACAAGAAAGCGAAGTGATGACGTTCAGCCAGCCGGTTGCGGCCGCTGGGGCGGCCCCTTCCCGGGGCCGCTTCGTCGGCACGGGCAATGGCCCCACGTTCCAGCCGCTGGAGATCGGTCACCCCGACTACGTGGCCGTCGTCGAGCCCGATACGGCCTTCTGGCGCTGGTGCGGCGCCAGAAGCTGGCCGAGTTGGCGCTGGGCGGCCCGCTTCTGCAGGCCTTCCGCAAGAAGGCGGCCCGCTTCGCCGAGGAAATGCACACCCTCCGCTTCGGCCTGACGCCGTTCGGCGGTCTATTTCAATCCCACCGAGCGCTGCAACCTCGACTGCACCTATTGCTACATTCCCCGGCGCATGCGCCGCCACGGGCGGCACATGTCCCGGGAGGAGCTGTTGCGGGCCTTGGAGACGCTGCGGCGCTACTTCCGCGCCGGCGGCGTCAAGTCGCCGCAAATCATTTTCCACGGCGCCGAGCCGCTGTTGAATCGTGAGGCCGTCTTCGCCGGCATCGAAAAGTTCGCCGACGATTTCCGCTTCGGCATCCAAACCAACGCCACGTTGTTGGACGACCAGGCCGTCGAGTTCCTCCGCCGCCGCGGCGTCAGCATCGGCATTTCGCTCGACGCCCCCACCGCCGCGGTATCCGACCGCACGCGCAAGAACTGGCAGGGCCAGGGCGTCCAGCGGCAGGTCTTGGAGGCGATGGAGCGGCTCGCCGGCTACCCGGCCTGGAGCGTCATCTGCACGATCTCCAGCGAGAACCTCCGGCACCTGGGCAAGCTCGTCGAGTTCCTGCACGTCCACGAAGTGCCCACCTGCCTGATGAACATCTTGCGCTGCACGCTGCCGCAGTCGCGGGCCGTGCGGCCGGACGACGCCGCGGCGGCGCGGCATTTCTTGGCCGCCTTGGATCGCGTCGAGGCGCTGTACCGCGCGACGGGACGCCGCCTGGTGGTGGGCAATTTCGCCAACATCCTTTTGGCGATTGTGGCCCCCACGGCGCGGCGGCTGATGTGCGACATCTCGCCCTGCGGCGGCGGCCGCTGCTTCTTCGCGCTGGCCCCCGGCGGCGATCTCTTCCCGTGCAGCGAGTTTATCGGCCTGCCGGAGTTCTGCGGCGGCAATCTCTTCCGCGACGAAATTTCCAAGGTGCTCCGCAGCGAGCCGTTCCGGCTGGTAACCGAGCGGAAGGTCGAGGACATCGAGCCCTGCCGGCGCTGCGCGATCCGGCATTTCTGCGGCTCGCCCTGCCCCGCCGAAGCCCACCAGCTCAACGGCGGCATGGACCGCACGGGGGCGTTCTGCGAGTTCTACGAAGAGCAGGTCCGCTACGCCTTCCGCGTCATCGCCGACGGCCGTCTGGACGCCTTTCTTTGGGACGATTGGGACCAGGGCCTGCAAGAGACGTTCGCCATGAGCTAGGGGCCAGGCACCAGGCGGGGGCCAGGGGGGGCTAGGAGCCCGGGGCGTGAGAGGCGGGGATAACGTTGCGCTCACCATGGTTGGGCAAAGAGTCCACGCCATTGCCACGGCCGGGGGGGCTTGTTGCGACTTGCCTGGGGTGGCGCCGCTGATTATACTGGAAGATGCAGCAGCGCTCGCCGGGGCTGTTACTCGCCTGGCCGGCCTTGGAACAGCCGGCGGCTCGCGTCCGATCGTTTTCCCCAGGAGTCGAGTTCATGTTGAGACGTAAACCCGTCCGGATGTGGGAGATCGTGGTCTTTTTTTTGACCGCGACATGGCTCTTTGCGGCGGTGGCAGCGGTGGCGGAGGATACGGCCGCGGATGGTCCGCCGGCCTCTCCATCGAAAGATGAGTATTATGAAAACTACAAGGTGCTGATCGACACCATCGACGAGGTTGATCGGGACTACGTGAAACCGATCGATCGCCGGGAGCTGGTCGAGGCAGCCATCAGGGGCGTGATCAGCAAGCTCGATCCCTATTCCAACTACATCAGCCCGAAAGAGTTGAGCAGTTTCCGCGCCGCCGTGGAGAGCGAGTTCGGCGGCATCGGCATTCAGATTTCCGTGGACGACGGCGTGCTGAAGATTCTCAGTCCGCTCTATGGCACGCCGGCCTACCGGGCGGGGCTCCTGGCCGGCGACTGGATCGTCGAGATTGACGGCCGCAGCACCGACGGGCTGAGCCAGGACGAGGCCATCGACCGGCTGAAAGGAAGCGAGGGGAGCCAGGTGACGCTCACCATCGTTCATGCCGGCCGGCCCGCCAAGGACCGCGTGAAACTGACCCTCACCCGCGAGCGCATCCACGTCGATACCGTGCTGGGCGATCGCCGCAGGGCCGACGACACTTGGGACTTCATGCTCGATCCGAAGTTGGGGATCGGCTATGTGCGGGTGGCGGCGTTCGGCCGCGAGACGGCGCGCGATCTGCGCAGGGCGTTGCAGCAGTTGCGGGGGGAAAACGTGCGGGGGCTGATCGTCGATTTGCGTTTCAACCCCGGGGGCTTGCTCAGCGCGGCCATCGAAGTCAGCAACCTCTTCATCTCCAGCGGCCGCATCGTCAGCACCAAGGGCCGCAACACGCCCGAACGGGTCTGGGATGCCCGTCACAGCGGCGCCTTCGAGGGCTTTCCCATGGTCGTGCTGGTGAATCACTATAGCGCCAGCGCCAGCGAGATTGTCGCCGCCTGCTCTGCAGGACCATCAGCGGGCGGTCCTCATGGGCGAGCGGACCTGGGGTAAAGGGAGCGTCCAGAACGTCATTGAAATGGAAAACGGTCGCAGCGCCTTGAAGCTGACCACGGCCGCTTATTTCCGCCCCAGCGGCAAGAACATCCATCGTTTCCCCGACTCCAAAGACACCGACGTCTGGGGCGTGATGCCCGACGCGGGCTACGACATGCGGCTGAGCGACCATGAGGAGGGATTGCTGCTGGCCGATCGCCAGCAGCGGGACATCTTGCGTCCTCACCCGGCGTCCGGGGGCGAACGTGCCACGGCGCCCGGCAGCCAGCCGCCGAAGAATGACACCACCGTGTTGCCGTTGCAGCCCGTCCCGGTGGGCCCGCAGTCGGCGGCCGCGCCGCGGGGGCCGGCCCCGGTCAAGAGCGCAACGGCTTCGCAAGAGGCGGGACCGGCCGCCCGGCCGCGACGCAGCGGCGCCGCGGCGAAGTCCCACGCGCCGTTCGTCGATCGCCAGTTGCAGATGGCCGTCGAGTATCTGACGGACCAGTTGGCGCGGGCGAAAAAGTAAGGCGGCTCGCGCAGCGAACTCAAACAACGGCCGGCCCGTGTATATCCTCGCCTTGGAAACCACCTGCGACGAGACGGCCGCCGCCGTGATCACGGACCGGCTGGAAGTCAGGGCCTCCGTGGTGGCCTCCCAGGACGAACTGCACCGGCGCTTCGGTGGTGTGGTGCCGGAGATCGCCTCCCGGGCCCATCTCGAGCGCATCCTGCCGGTGATTCATCAGGCCCTCCAGCAGGCCCAGATCTCGCTGGACGAAGTCGGCGCCGTGGCCGTGGCCAACACGCCGGGGCTGGCCGGCTCGCTGTTGGTCGGGCTGGTGGCGGCCAAGGCCCTCTGCCTGGCGCAGGACATCCCCTTGCTGGCCGTCAACCATCTGCAAGCCCACGTCTATGCCTGCCGCCTGGCCGCCGCACCGCACGAGGTCTTCCCCTGCGTCGGCCTGATCGTCAGCGGCGGGCACACCAGCCTTTACCGCTGCCTCGGGCCGCTGGATTTCCAGTTGCTCGGCGCCACGATCGACGACGCGGCCGGCGAGGCCTTCGACAAGGTGGCGGCGATGCTGGGTCTGCCCTACCCGGGCGGGCCTGCCGTCGCCCGGGCCGCCGCTGACGGCAATCCCCGGGCGTACAGCCTGCCGCGGTCGTTCTTTCAGGACGACGGGCGGCTCGATTTCAGCTTCAGCGGCTTGAAGACCGCCGTGCGGTATACGATAGCGGGCCCCGGACGGCCCGATTTCTCCCGCCTGGAACTCTCCCCGCGGCAGGTGGCCGACCTGGCCGCCAGCTTTCAAGAGGCCGTGGTCGACATCCTGGTGGACAAGGCGTTTGCCGCCTTACGCAAGACGGGTTTGCAGATCCTCTGCGTGGGCGGCGGCGTGGCGGCCAATGCCCGGCTGCGCGGCCGCCTCGACGAAGAGGCCCAGCGGCGCGGGGTGCAGCTTCACGTGGCCCCCTTGCCGCTGTGCACCGACAACGCCGTGATGGGCGCCATCGCCCTGGAGCGGCTGAAGGCCGGGCTGGTCGAGAAGCTGGACCTGGAGGTCTATCCGGGGGTGGTCCGCGCCGGCGGATAACGGGGACTGGTCCAATCTTCGTTCGACGAAAATGGGGGTGCCCCCCTTGCAACGCCCGGGGCGTGCTTCTATAATCCGCAGATATGGGACGAATGGGTTGTCCTTCGGGGGGCCCGTTACTGGTCGCGGCCCATCCGTTTGAAGACGGGTTTGTTGGCAGGGAGTTCTTAAGATGCCAGAGCGATATCCGATCACCCCCAACCAGGTGGCTGTCTTGCGTGCGCTCAACGAGGGAGTCGTTGAACTGTCTGAAACCGAGGTCGCCGTCAATGCCCGGCTGCTTCCGAATCAAGTCCGCACCGCCCTGGCGGCTCTAGAACAGCTCGGCCTTGTCAACTCGTGGGTGCCGGTCACGGGTCGTACTGGAGAACGCTTGTCCGTTTTGACGAGCGAGGGGCAAATAGCTTGTCGAGCGCTTGCCCAGTCCAGGGGCACTCCTCCGGTTGGAACGATTGTGCGAGTTCGTCCGCTCCCGGCTTTCGCAGAGTGGCTTTCGCACCCACAGACGCAGATCGAAATAGTTTCCGACGACTAACCGGCGTGCGCCAGGGAGTGGGATCTTGGAGTCAGTCTGTCATTTTATGATAGCAGGGGTGCTTGCGGGCGCTCTGACCTACTTCGATCTCGATACGGTATTTGATTCGCCGCCCCAGACCCTGCAATGGGGGCCCTGGTTGAGACTACGTGCGTGGTGGTGGGGCTTCGTCCTGGTCAATGCCCTGCTCGCGGGAGTTCTGTTTTTTGCCTTTCGCGGCACTTACCTCAAGGACTTGAATCCTTGGCTTGGAGCGTGCGTGGCGGGCGCGGGGTATACGGCTCTCGTTCGGCTCCAGTTCACAACGCTGCCGATTAACGGCAAGAATACGCCGCTCGGAATTGCAACGTTCTACGAAGGGGTCAAGAGCCTCGTTCATAAACGCATCAATCGTATTATCCGGGCGTGGCGGATGGAACAAAGCGAGGCACTAGCCCAATCCGACATCGGCGTCTTGCGCCAGCGAGGACTGATAATGGCGCGCAGTGATGCGCTTCTGACCGATGAGCAACGCAAGGCCACGTGCGACTGGATCGAAAAGACGGCAACCGACGGAACGACTCCAGAGGCTGACCGACGAGTATTACTCGCGCTCTACATTATCACGGAACAGAGAACCTTGCAGCCATAGCCCGGCCGATTGTCTCACCCCGCGGACGCAGTGAGGCTGAAAGGTGTGCCTGTTCCCATTCGTCGTAGGGGACAGTTCTCTTCTGAAGCGGCGGCGTCGTTTTTCCCGGGCTCTTATTGGATAAACTGCTCTTCCTGATCTTCGCTGTGGGTGGTGATCTCGCCGGCGTCTTCCAGACGGCGGATGATGTCGACGATCTGCTGCTGGGTCTGCTCGACGTTGGAGAGTCGCACGGGGCCGAGGTACTCCATTTCCTCGCGCAGCAGGTCGGCGCCTCGCTTGGACATGTTGCCGAGAATCTTGTCCTTCAACTCGGCGCTGGCGCCCTTCAGCGCCATCGCCCATTGCGAGCTTTCCACGTTCTTCAGCAGTGTCTGGATGTCGCGGTTGGAGAGCTTCGAGATGTCCTCGAAGACGAACATCAGGCGGCGGATCTCCTCGACCAGGTCGGGATCTTCCTCGGAGAGATTGGCCAGCAGGTTCCGTTCCGTGGCGCGATCGATCACGTTGAGGATCTCGGCCACGCTGGCCACGCCGCCGGCATTCTCGAACTGCTGGCTCATCACGCTCGACATGCGGTGCTCCAAGCCCTTCTCCACTGCCTTGATGATCTCGGGGCTGGTTTGCCCCATGGTGGCCACGCGGCGAATCACCGACATCTGACGGTCGGCGGGCAGCCCGCTGATGATCTCGGCGGCCTGCGGCGGCGGCAAATGGGAAAGGATCAGGGCGATGGTCTGCGGGTGCTCGTCGACGATGAAGGTCAGGAGGTTCTGGTTGTCGACCTTCTGCAAGAAGCCGAAGGGCAGGGCCTCGATCGACTGGCGGACGTTGTCCAGCGTGGCGGTGGCGCCTTTGCCGAGGGCCCGCTCCACCAGGTTCTTGGCCACCTCCAGCCCGCCCGAGCGACTGCTCAGACCCGCCGGATTGGCCAAGGCGAAGTCTTGCATGACCGCCTCTTGCTCTTCGCCGCTGATGCCGCTGGTGCGGGCGATCTCGATGGAGACCGCCTCGACCTCCTTCGGCGAAAGCTTGCTCAACACGAGCGCAGCCTGATCGTCGGGCAGGCTCATCAACAGGATGGCGGCCTTGCGAATCTCGACGTTGGCCATGCCGCAAACTCCAGTTCTCGCCGACGGACGCTTCTCACTCCCTTCGGCGCGTATCGACACGACAAGGCATGACGCTTGAATCCGCCGTTGCCAGGGGGTGGGCCGCCGGCTGGATGGCCCAAGAATCCCCCCTCTCCCGATGGGGGAAGGGACGTCGATGTCACCCGGCGCCGACTGCCGCCGGCACGGGGGCAAAACCGACTTCCAGCGTCAAGGCCCCCCAATCGGTCTCGAAGGGCACGCAAATGGGCGTCACGTTGGAAGGAAATCGCACACTGTGACTGCGGCCGGTAATCACGCTGGGGAGGCTGGTCGACATTTCGTACTCGGCCAGTTCCGCCTTGGCCGCCCCGGCGACGACGTTGGCCAACTCGCCCACGGCGTCAACCACTTCGGCGTTGATTTCCGAGACCTCGGACATGAGCATCGTCGAGGCCGCCTTCAGGGCCACCGACGCCGAGAGACTGAGCACCACTGTGCCGATGGCCCGGCCCGACAGGCCGATGACGCCGCTGATCTCGTAATTGGGGCAGGGATCCTGTTTGAGGCAGAGTTTCCCCCGCCGGACTTCGCAGTTGAGCATCGTCTTGAAGGCGTTGTCCAGCGAGCGAATGAACGGGTTGATGTATTCCACGCGCATCGTGTGCTCTCCATTGCCCATGCGTGTCCTCGCAATGATTCTTCAGAAGGATAGGTTCTGTTTGGCTGCGGTCAAATGGCGATGCCGTAGAAGTTCCGGTCGCCTCCGGAACCATCCTGAAGAGGGGGTAATATCAATATCTTACGGGTTCCGCCACTCCCAGATGGCCGAATGGCCGGGCGATTCTTCCACCTCGATACGCACGGCCTCAGGTCGCAGTGCCAGCCGCGACCGCAGCCAATCCAGCAGACGCTGCCCAAGGTACTCGGCCAGCAGTTCGGCCGTGGTGTTGGCCAGCGGCAGCAAGCGGCAATCGGACCGCGGAAAGACCCAGCGGCGGTCGCCGCAGCGGACCTTGACCTCCTGCGGCCCGGCCGTGACGACCAGCAGCGGATTGGCGGTGGGCAGAAGGACGCCGTGGTCCAACTCCGCGACGATGGCCCGCAGCGCGGCGCCGGCGGCCAGAAAATCGACGACATAGGAACTATCGCCCAGCGGGCCGCCGATCTCGGCCGACAGCCGGTAATTGTGGCCGTGGAGGGCTTCGCAAAGGTTCCCCTCCATGGTGATGAAATGCGCGGCACTCAGCGTCAGGCTCTCGTCGGCGATGCGGACGCGGTAGGACTGCATGGTTCGATGGTTCCGTGTGAGGTGTTTTGAACGCCGCGTTGTGTGCGAGGGGCTGTTATCCGGGCGACCAGTGGTGCCTGCTTATCCGGAGGCTCACTTCGGTGTTCCTTCCGCCTTCCGCCTTCCCCCTTTATCTGATCGGATTACGGCTAAGAAAATCTTCCACCAGCGGCACGATCCGTTCGTGGGCGTCCTCGACCACGTAATGCCCGGCGTCGGCCAGGGGATGGACCTCGGCGGCGGGGAAAAAGTCGCGGAACCGCTGGAGAAAGTCCGGCCCGAAGCACCAGTCGCGCATCCCCCAGATCAAGCATACCGGGTGGTGCTGGAACTGCGCCAGCCCGGCCTCGATCTGCGCAAGCGTGGCATAACTGGGATGGCTGGGGCGGAGCGGGATATCTTTGACGAAACGGTCGATGGCCACGCGATGCCGCCAGGAGTCGTAGGGCGCCGACAGTCCGGCGCGGACCGCCGGCGTCATGCGCTCGTGATGTTCGACCGCCGAGTGCAAGGCGGCGCGGGCGAACAGGTTCAGCCCCTGGATCATCAGCCGGCCCAGCAGCGGCAGGTGGCAGAGGCGGATCGAGGCCGGGCAGCGCCAGGCCCGGAAGGCGGCCGTGTTGAGGAGCACGAAGCGGGCGAACCGCTCGGGCACTGCAACCGCCGCCCCCATGCCGATGGCCCCGCCCCAATCATGTCCCACCAGCGTGATCCCGCGCAAGTCCAGCCGCTCGATCCAATCAACCAGGTCGGCCACACGCTGGGCCAGCCGATACGAGTAGTGACGAGCGTCCGGCTTGTCCGACAGCCCGCAGCCGATATGGTCAGGCACCAGCACCCGATAATGCCCTCGCCAGCCGCGGATCAACTCGCGCCAGTAGAACGACCAGGTGGGATTGCCGTGGACCAGCACCAGCGGCGGGCCGGCGCCCTCGTCAAGGAAATGGTAGCGGTGGCCGCCGAGCACGATCTCGTGCGACGCAAACGGATAGAGTGATCGCCAGTCTGCGGGGGGAGACATAGATGCCATTGTAAGCCGCCGCGGCAGGAAAAACCACTGCAGGCGTTGGGTGGCACTGGCTCCGCCAGTGCTTCCGTATTTTCATCGTCAGCATGGTGGAAACCGAAGGTGGCCGGGGCACTGGCAAAGCCAGTGGCACCCGCCGGAAGACCACACCGGCGGTCACTCGGCATTGGCCTTGGAGACCAGGTCCTGCCAGAAATCGCGGGCCTTGCGATGATACTGCATCACCTCGCTCTGCTGCTGCGGGTCGGCCAGGTCGATCTGCCTGGCCCGTTGGTAGACCCAATCGAGGAAGAACTGGGCCGCCTGCTTGCTCACCCGCCGGCCGTCGCCGATTTCCACGAAGTAGGGGGCGGTCATGGCCAGGCGATAGGAATCCGACAGGTCGGTCACGGCCCGGACGAGGAACCAACCGCTTTCCTTGAAGTACAGCTTGGGCAGGTGCCCCTTATTGTTGATGAACTGGTCCAGGCGAAGGGAATGCTTGACCTTTCCATTCTGGATGATGTCGAGGTAGCTGATGGGGTCGGCGGTGGAGAGGGTCATGGCGATTTCCACTTCGCGTTCTCGTCCCGGCTCGCCGCGCAGCACGGCCCCGGGTGGCTGGCCCTCGACGCTCGGCCGCAGCAGGGGTCCGTTGGTCACGAAGACGTGCCCGGCGCGGAAGTTCTTCCACCAGGCCTCGTAGCTGAAGTCGCCGTCGAGGTGGACGTAGACGCGGTTGTAGCCCACCGGGTTGGGCGCCACGCCCGAGCCGCTCCCCGCGCTGGGCGGAATCCGCAGCCCGCATTCCAGCAGCTTGAAGTAGATGTCCTGGGACCAGCGGGCGTTGCCCATGGGCCCCTGATAGAGTTTCCGGTCCCGCGGCTTGCCCTCGCCCTCGTCAGTGCTGAGCGAGCGCCGGCAGAAGCGGCTGTTGATTACCTCGATCGAGTCCACCTGGCCCATGGCGACCAGCATCGGCAAGTCCCAGCAGTAGGGCGTGGTGAGATCGACCCAGAGGTCGGGATTTTCCCTGGCCTTGAGCAGGTACTTCATTTCCGACGGGTATTCCCCGCCGGTCTGCGATTGGTGCAGCGGGGCGGGCAGATTGAAGTAGAGCAACTCGGTCCCTGCGCGGGAGAAGCCGCCGGCCACGGTCTGATAGCAGCGGTTCTTGTCGAAGCAGACCAGCGGTTTTTTCGCCGCCCCCTTGGCGGGCTTCTCGATCTTGCCGTTCCACCAGGTGACGAACTCGGCGACGTGCAGATCGTCGGCCAGCATGAGCAGTTCCGCATCGCGGACCGGCCGCCGCACCTGCAAGTCGCCGGAGTACCAGCCCTCGGCGGCCAGGTCGGCGCAACGCTTCAGCGTCACGTCCTTCGAGTCGTCGGCGAAGTGGTCGATGGCGAAATAGCCGTCCACCGTGCGGTATTCCGGCCCGCGCTGCAACTGAAAGGAATACTTGCCGACCGGCAACTTGAGGGCAACCGTGCCGGGAAAGACGAAATGGTCGTTCCAGAACGGCATCGGATCGGCCTTGCGCGGCCCCTTGCCGGGCCCGACCAGGTGCATGCGGCAGGCGACCGGCTGGTGCGTCTGGTCGTCCGTGACCGTCAGGGTCAGCAAGCCCTCTCCGGCAGCGTAGGCCACGCCGGCCGACGGACCGGCCGCCAAGGCGACCCCGAGGGCGACCCAGCCCAGCAGGGCGGCCCAGGCGGCCCCACGGCGATGGCCGGCAGCGAGCGATCGTTCTTCGGACCATAAACAACTCTAGCACGTTGAATCCCCCACGCTGGTGGTATAAGACCGGCTTGATGAAAACCGTCTCCAAACCCTACAATGCCGATGAGGATATGGTTGCCCATGGCAGAAGACTACTACAAGATTCTCAGTGTTTCCCGGAACGCCTCGCAGGCCGACATTCAGAAGGCCTATCGCGAGCTGGCGCGGAAGTACCATCCCGACATGAATCCGGACGATAAGTCGGCCACCAAGAAGTTTCAGCAGATCCAGCGGGCCTTCGAGGTGCTGAACAATCCGGAAAAGCGGGAAATGTACGACCGCTACGGCAGCTCTTTCGAAACGATGGGGGCTGGGCCGGCCCGCGGCGGCGGTTGGGCCCCCGGCGGCGCGGAACCGCAGGCCGCTCCTGGCGGCTTCAATCCCGAAGACGTCGACTTCAGCCAGTTCTTCGGCGAACGGTTTGGCGGCGAGCCGGTGGGCGGCCTGGGCGATCTGTTCACCCATTTTCGCCGCGGCGGCCGCGCCGCCGCGCGCCGTCGCGGCGCCGACATGGCCGCCGAATTGGAAATCCCCTTCGTCACTGCGGTCACCGGGGGCCAGGTGCAGTTGAGCGTGCAGCGGGGGACCGGCAAGACCGAGACGCTGATGGTGAAAATCCCCGCCGGCATCGAGGACGGCAAGAAGATCCGCGTCCGCGGCCAGGGCGAGCCGGCCGCCGGCCAGGGCACCCCCGGCGACATCCTCATCACCATTCACGTCGCGCCGCATCCCTTCTTTTCCCGGCGGGGGAACCACCTCTACGTCCGCGTTCCCTTGACCCTGGGCGAGGCGGCCTCGGGGGCCAAGGTCGATCTGCCCACGCCCACCGGCACCGTGGCCCTGACCATTCCCCCCGGCACCTCCAGCGGCACGAAATTCCGCATCAAAGGGCACGGCGTGGCCTCCCCCCGCGGCGCGGCCGGCGACCTGTTGGCCGAGGCACAAATCGTCCTGCCCAAAGGCATGGACCAGGCCGATCGCCAAGCGCTCCAACAACTCGACCAACGCTATTCGCTGAACCCTCGGCAAGACTTGCGGTGGTAACTCATGTCCGACCAGCGCCTGCCTCGCGCACTGCGGATCCACGCCGCCGCCGATTTCCTCCGCATTTATCGCCGCCGCTGCACCGCGGGCGACGAAAACCTCGTGCTCTACGGCCAGACCAACGGCCTGCCGCATCCGCGGCTGGGGATCTCCGCCTCGCGGAAACTGGGCAATGCCGTGCTGCGGAACCGCTGGCGCCGGCTGCTTCGCGAGGCCTTCCGGCTCTGTCGGCGGCAGTTGCCCCCGGGCGTCGACCTGATCGTGATTCCCCGCCCGGGGGTAAAGCCCGAATTGGCCTCCCTGCTGGCCTCGCTCCCACGGTTGGCCGACCGCGTCGGCCGGAAACTGAACTCTGGCCCCCAACCCGACCAGCGCGGCGATCCGCCCCGCGGCCGGCTGCCTGAACCCCGATGACTGCCCGTTGGCTCCTGGCGACGCTCCGAGTGCTCAGCAGGATCGCGGTCTGGGGCCTGATCGTGCCGGTGATTCTCTACAAGCTGTTGCTGAGCCCCTTTTTGGGCCAGCATTGTCGCTTTCAGCCCACGTGCAGCACGTATTTCATCCAAGCGGTCCGCAAGTACGGGCCGATCGGCGGCACCTGGCGTGGCGTCTGTCGAATAGGCCGTTGCCACCCCTGGAATCCCGGCGGGTATGACCCACCTTGAAGGCGGAAGGGGGAGGGCGGAAGGGGGAGAGCGCGTCCGTTCCTTCCCCCTTCCGCCCTCCGCCTTCCGCCTTCAAATCCCTCTTGGCCCGCTGGGCCGTTCCTGCGAAAATACGCCCATGCCACGGAGGGCGTCTGAAATGCAGGGAAATCGCGTGCTCGACTATCTGGCCTACGTGGTCGTACGCATCTTGATCTGCGTCGTTCAAGCCACGCGGATCGAGACGGGCCAAGCGGTCGCGGGCTGGCTGGCATGGCTGTTCCACGACGTGATTCGCCTCCGCGGCCAGGTGATCGACGAGAACCTCGCCCATGCGATGCCGGACCTCTCGGCCGCGGCCCGGGCGCGGTTGGCGCGGCGGATGTGGGAACATTTGTTCCTGTTGGTCTTGGAGGTCGCCCACGCGCCGCGGAAGATCCATGAAACCAACTGGCGGCAGTACCTCCGCCTCCGCGACGTGGCGCCCTTGCTGCGGGCGATGATCAGTGGGCGGCCGGTGATCATCGTGACGGCCCATTTCGGCAATTTCGAATTGGGGGGTTACGGGCTGGGGATTCTCGGTTTCCCCACCTACTCGGTGGCCCGGCCGTTGGATAATCATTATCTCGACCGCTTTCTCAATCGCTTCCGCGGCGGTACCGGCCAGCACCTGATTTCCAAGAACGGCGGTTCCGTCGAGATCCAGCGGGTGCTCTCCCAAGGGGGGACCCTGGCCTTTCTGGCCGACCAGTACGCCGGCGAGAAGGGCTGCTGGGTGGACTTTTTCGGCCGCCCCGCCTCGGCCTACAAGGCGATCGCCCTGTTGGCGCTGGAGTACGATGCCCCGCTGGCCGTCTGCTTGTCGCCCCGGCGAGATGGGCCCATGCGGTTCGAGATGATCTTGGAAGCCATCACCGATCCCCGCGACGCCGGCGACGAGGTGAGCACCTTGGGGCAGCTTACGCAATGGTACACCCAGCAGTTGGAAGCGGGCATCCGCCGCCATCCGGACCAGTATTGGTGGTTGCATCGGCGTTGGAAGGACACGCGGAGGCAGCGGCCCCAGCGGCGCAAGGCGGCCTAGAAAGGGGGAAGGCGGAAGGGGGAAGGCGGGCAGGGGAATCGCTTGCGGTTTCGCACTGCGGTCTCGCGCAGTGCCTCAGCCCGGCTTGCGGAACACGCTCCCTTGGCCGATCTGTTGGAAGTTCAGCTTGCGGTACATTCCCAAGGCGGCGACGTTGTGCTGCATCGCCTGGGCCTCGACCGTGGCGATGCCCTGCCGGGCGAACTGCCGGAACGCCTCGCTGAGCAGGAAGACGGCCAGCCCACGCCGCCGAAAGGCCTCGCCCACCTGCAGGTCGATCAGGGCGATCGGCGAGCCCTGGCCGGAGGTGTGCGTCAAGTCCATGCTGCGGAAGACGGCGCTGGCCACGGTCGGCCCGCCGCCGCGCGGCACCAGCGCAAAACGCGTCAACTCGAATTCGCCCAGGATACAGGCCTCCCACCAAGTCCGCGACGGCGGGTCGGCGGTCACCTCGACCACCATCTGTCGCCGCACTTGCATCTGGCGGCGATCCACGACCGCCTCGAAGGTGGTCAAGTCCCGTTGCAGGACGAGCGTGCGGTCGATCTCCTCGTAACCGCGGGCGAGATAGGCCTGCTGCGCGACCGGGTCCGATTCCAACACGCCCGGCATTTCGCCGCCACCGTAGAGGCCGAAGTAAAAGGCGTTCAAGGGGCGGATTCCCCCTCCGTAGAGGACTTTTGCCCCCTGCCGGCACAGATAGGCCTCGCTCCGCTCCAGCAGCCCGGCGGCGATGTCCACCTTTCGGTAATCGGGCCGCGTCATCACCAGGCAGGTAGTGCCCATCTCGGTGGCCACCGCGGTCTCTTCATCGTTGGGTCCGAAGCCGGCATGGGCGAAGCCCACCGCCTCGCCGTCGTCGCAGGCCAGGATCAACCCGTGGTAGTCGAAATAGAGCTTGGCGAAGACATACTGTTCCAGCAGGTCCACAGAAACCGGCTGGACCAGGGCCGGTTGCCCGGCGCAGCTTCGCCAAATCGAGGCTAACGTCGGCGGATCGGTGTTCCGGAAGGTGCGATACGTCAACATGGCCAAATTATAGGTGCCCGGGGCAAGCGTTCACAGGGGACTGTCCCGATTTTCGCGGCGCGGACGGCGTTGCGTTACGAACAAACGCTTTCGCCGCCGGGCACCGGCCGAAGGCTGGTCGCGGACTGTCCCGCTTACGCCGCCCAGAAGGGGACAGTCCCATTTTCGTCGGACGAAAATTGGGACAGTCCCCAGGTCCCGAATTCCAATCCCTTATTTTCGCACCCCGCCGGCCGTCTCCTGCGGCACGACGGCCGCCAACTGCCGCACGTGCTCCGAGACTTCCCATTCCGGGTGGCCGGCCAACGCCGTCAAGCGGGCCGACAACGGCGTAATCCGGCCGTGGCCGCGCAACTCGGCCAGGTACTGGCACAGCAGGTCCTTGCAGGGCGGCTGCGATTCCAGCAGGAAGTGCACCCACGCCCAGGCCTCGACGTAGTCCTTCTGAGTCATGTCGGCCGCCGGGTCGAGTAGTTCCAAGCGGCGGAGGTCGGGATGCCATTCGCCCCTGGCGATGGCGGCCACGATCTGCCGGACATACTGCGGATTCAGGCCGTGCCGCCCGCTGGGCAACTCGAAGTATTTGGCCAGGCCCTCATCCAGCCACAGCGGCAGGTTCGGCACCACGCTGTGCAGATAGGCGTGGGTGAGCTCGTGCCGCAAATCCTCGGCCATGCAATCGCCCCATTGGGCATAGACGGCCAGGCCGCGATCGCTCTCCACGAAGAAGGCCCGGCGGTCGGGAAAATCCGGATGGCGGGCGCGAACATAGGCGCGGAGTCGTTCGGCACTGGCGAAGAGGTAAACCTGGACCGGCTGCCCGCTGGTCGGCAGGCCCAAGCGATCGGCCAGCTCGCGCCGTTGGGCGGTCAACTCGTGGAGCAGCACGTCTGCCGCCGGCAGCGGGAAGTCGCTGTAGATCAATAGCGGCGAAAAGGCCGCCTGGTAGCGGTCAGGCAAGGCGGCACGGTCTGCGCTGTCGCCCTGCTGCACCCACGGCGCCGTGCATCCGCCCAGCGCAACGGCCGCGGAAAAAAACAGGGCCAGGAGTGGGCGAGTCTTCATGATTCCCCGAGGGCGGACACGCTCGTCGGTCGCCAGCGCATCACGGAACCAACGAGGCGGATGCCGCTCGGTCGCGGCTGGCGGTCGCGGGCCACGGCAGCCACGGCAGCGGCCAGGCGCGGACCCCAGCCCGCTACGCTATAGCGATGGGAAACCAGCCGCCGGCCGGCCGCCCCCATTTTCCGCCGCAACTCGGGATCGGCCGCCAGGCGGCTGATAGCCGCCGCCCACTCCTGCGGCGTCGAGGCCAGGTAGCCGGTCTCGCCGTCGACCACCATGCTGCGGTTCATGCCGACGGGATTGGCGACCACCGGCAGACCGGCAGCCATGTATTGCAGCACTCGCAGACCGCACTTGCCGCGGCTCCAGGCGTCGTCGGGCAGCCAGTTGACGCCGATATCGCTGTCGGCCAGATCGGCTGCCTCGGTGGCCGACGACCAGGCTATCGGCACCACGCGACTGCCCGCAAGCTGCAACGAGGAGCTGGAAATCACTCGCAGTTCCAGCCCGGGCAGGTAACCGGCGGCAGCGGCCAGATGGCCCCGAGCACATTCGAGGGAAGCCAGGTTGCTTTGCTGGCCGATCCACGCCAGGCGGACAGCCGCGCCGGTGCGCCGGTGCGCGGCGGCGGCGTACCAGGTCGGCTCGATGCAGGTTGGAACCACGCGGACCCGCCCCGGCTCCACATAGGCAGCTACCTGCTGGCGCAGATACTCGTTGCCGGCGATCACCAGGTCGGCCACCCGCACCGTGGCGGCGAAGCGGCCCCGGCGAACGCGGCTGTCGGGTCCCCGGACGTGATAGCTGTCGCGTTGGAAGAGGGCGTCGTCGACGTCATAGATGAGGTGTTTGGCCGCCCCGCGCAACAGCGCCAACTGCCAGAGCGGCAGGAGCTTGCGTTGCAGGATCACCACCTCGGCCCGCCCCGCGGCCAACAACTGGGCGATCCGTGGCAGCAGCCTCCTCCGCAACGGGCTCACCTGGAGATAGAGCCCTTGCTGGGCCATCGACCAGGCAAACGCCTCCAGTCGATAGCGATAACACGGCTGATCAACTCCCTCGACCAGGGCCAAGACTTGCATGGCAATTCACCTCGATCCGGCTCTTTGGGCGGCGGATCGTAGCAAATTCCAGGCAAGGAAAAAAGAGCAAACTCAATCGTCCGCGGCACTGGCGACGAATTTTCGTTCGGAAACCAGGCCGGCGGCCCGCCAAACACGGTCCAACGCCTCGCCGGTCTGCTTGACGATCAAATCGCGACGCCGGGTTTGGAAGATGCCCCGGGACGGCTTGGGCGTGACCGGGCCGTCGTACCCCGCTTCGGCCAGGTAAGCTAGCACCGCGGTCACGTCGATGCGGCCGTTTTCCGCCCCGGGCAAGAGCCGCGACTTGTCGTCCAACTCCGCAACCGCAACCGCCGCAGGCATTTCCGCCACCTGCACGGCCACGATCTGGCTGACCGGGAGCTTGCGCAGTCCGTCCAGCGAGCTGCCGCCGGCCACTACCTCCCAGATGTCCACAAGGACACCGACATTGGGGGCATCGACCATGTTCAGCAATAGCGTCAGGGCGTCCAGATCATGGATGAACTGGAAGGCCTTGTCTTTGCGGAGGTATTCGGCCGCCCGGAAGCCCAGCCCCAGCCGCACCCCCGCCGGCTGCAAGGCCTTGCAAATCTCGTGGAATCGCCGACGGTGGAACTCGAAATTCTCGTGATACGGCAAGCGGTCGCCGGCGGGGGCCAGCGTGGCGACGCAACGGGTACACTCCACCTCCGCGGCCGCCTGCGCCCATTCCGGCAGCTTCTTCAACTCCTGCTGAAACGTCTCGTCATCCGCTTCCCAATCCACCGGCAGGGCGAACTGGCCCAGGCGGATCTTCGCACTGTCGATCAACCGCCGGGCGTAGGGCATGCCATGGAGCCTCGCCCGGGCGGCAAAATCGGCCACATTCAGGTCGATGCCCCCGAAGCCGAAGGTAAGCGCCAACTCAATGATTTCGCTCTGGTGACCGGATATGCCGAGGGCGGCCGGGCTGAGGTTCTTGAACATCGATCGACTCCCTGAAAATTCCGTAGAGTGGAAGGAATTGACTTGCACCTGACCGCCGGTCCGGGTGCCACTGGCTACGCCAGTGCCGGGTGGCACTGGCTATGCCAGTGCCTTGGGCGACCAACCCCGCGGAAGCACTGGCAAAGCCAGTGGCACACACGCGAGAATCGCGTATTATGGCATCTTCGCTGGCATCGGCCAAGGGGGGCCCGCCGGGTGCCACTGGTTACGCCAGTGCTTTGGACGACCAACCCCGCGGAAACACTGGCAAAGCCAGTGGCACACTTGCTTCGGACCAGGGGATGTCCGAGCGGCGTCAGCGGGCGTGGCCGCGGTCCTTTTCCAGGATGACGTGGTTGCCCTCGGCACTGTACTCGACCCGCGACATGAAGGCCTTCATGAGCATCACGCCGCGGCCGCAGTCCCAGTGCATCCGCTCCGCGCAGGTGGGATCGGGAACCGCCTGGGGATTGAAGCCGCTGCCTTCGTCGGTGATTTCTACCCGCACCCGGTCGCCGGACACCAGGCAAACCACCCGCACGTGCTTGCCCGAGTCCGAGCGGTTGCCGTGGCAGATGGCGTTGACGAGGGCCTCCTCGACGGCCAGGTGGACGCTGAAGACGTCGTGCTGTCGCCAGTGTTGGGCTTCGAGCTGGCGGAGCAACTCCTCCAGGATCTGCCGTCCGGCGACGGTGTCGCTGGGGATGACGTGATCGCATCGCCAGATCCATTGCTCGGACATGGGTCAAGCCGTCGCGTACTATTTCCGCGTGGCTGCTAAAAAGCGGCCAAAGCGTCCGCCTCGTCGTCTTTGATGTCGAAGAGCCGGTTCAATCGGGTGATCGTGAAGACCTCGTAGATCTCGGGGCGAATATTCGACAGTTTCAGCGTGCCGCCGTGGGCCTTCATCTTCTTGTCCAGCGTGATCAATTTCCCCAACGCGGCGCTGGAAAGAAAATCCACGGTGGAAAAGTTCAACAACAGCTTGTCGCGGTTTTCCACTTCGATCAGTTGGAACATCTCGCTTCCCAACTCCTGGATATTGATGTCCTCGACGATCTTATGGTCGCGAAAGCGGACCACCGTCACGTCGCCGACCTGCTTCACGTCCAGGCGCCGAAAATTGGCCATCGGCCGGGCTCCTTTGCCATGGGAAAATGCCCCCCCGCGAGGAAGCATGAATCTTGTCTACGCCCATCCTAGTTGCAGTTTCGGACGGGTGTCAAGGGGCAAGGGAGCTAAGGGCTGGGAACTTAGAGCTTAGAACTTGGGACTTGGGAGGCACTAAGCTCTTAGCATCAAGAGGGGCACAATCGTGAGAACGGTGGCCGCGCAAGGGGCGGGCAGTCCACCCCCCGGTCACTTGTCCTGCCGCTAGCCGCCGGGCTTCTTCATCGCCAAACTGTGCAATATCAGCACCGAACCGACGCACAGGAACAGCCCGCTAAGCCACTCCGGTGGGCGGAGGCTCGTCTTGACAAGCGCCGCCTCCGTCGGCTGGCCGGTCCGCTCGGCCAGAAACTGTGCGCATTGCGGCGTCAGTTTGATCGTGTCGACCATGTAGAACTGAATGCCCGCGAAGAGCACCAACAGTCCGATCAGGAAGTATTGATTCCGGCTGATTTCCATGGCTTCACCCCTTCTATCGCTTCGGCGCCAGGGCCGGGTGGCGATGAAGTTTCCCTCGCTGAGTTGCAAGGCAGCGCCTACGCCGCTTTTCCCGGTTGTCGGGCTTGCAGCGATTCGATCGGTTTCAACCGGCGTCGGGAACGCTTGCCGGCCGATGTCCGCAGGAAGCCATCCTCGCCGCGCCGAACCTCCCCCCGCGTCCTATACCCGGATGACCTATGGTTCTGTAGGCTTACCGCCGGGAACCCCGGCGGCCAGACCCCCCGGCGCGGAGAACGAAGGCCATGGCGAAGCGAGTGCTCATCGTCGATGATTCCATGCTTATGCGAAAAATGCTCGGCGACATCCTCAAAGTCGATGGCTGGCAGGTTGTGGGCGAGGCGTCCAGCGGCCAGGAGGCGGTGGCCAAGTACGCCGAATTCCGGCCCGACCTCGTCACCCTCGACATCGTCATGCCGGACACCGATGGCATCTACGCACTGCAAAACATCTTGCGACTGGACTCCCAGGCCAAGGTCGTTGTGATCAGCGCCCTGAACCAGACCAAGCTCGTCTCCGAGGCTATCCGCAAGGGCGCCCTGGATTTCATCGTCAAGCCGTTCCTGCCCGAGCAACTGCAAGCGGCCATGCGGCTCTACGTGGACGAGCCGGTCGAGGTCGGCTGAGACGCGGCAGGCAATGGGCTGCCGCGGGCTTGCCCCCTCTCCCTCCGGGAGCGATCACTGACGTGGTGCCCGGGGTGAGGCGATTAGGCCAACTGTCGGGCACCTGAATCACGCGTCTCGTTCACTCCCCCTCACCCCGACCCTCTCCCGGGGGAGAGGGGGACCATGGTTGCTCCCGCGGCGCGGACCGGATAGGGTTATATCTTCCGCCATCGTCCGCCTTGATTCTGGGAAGGAAAAACAAACGAAAGACGGAGTTTTGCCGGAAATGACCAGTTCTATCGCCATGGCGAAATTCGCTGCCGCCGGCCCATCGCAGGCCACCGCCGTGCCGCCGCGGGCCGCCGCTGCGGCGCCCGTGGCCGACACCCGCGGCGGACTGTGGACCCGGAGCTTCCTCGGCCTGCTGGTCACGCAGTTCCTCGTCTCCCTGAACGACAACATGTTCCGCTGGTTGATCGTGCCCATCGGCATGGACCTGTTGGGGGCCGAGCACGCCAATCGGGCCTTGTCGCTGGGGCTGGCCTGCTTGGTGCTGCCCTATATCTTTCTGGCCGCCCCGGCCGGTTATCTGGCCGACCGCTTCAGCAAACGCACGGTGATCATCGGTTGCAAAGTGGCCGAAGTGGTGCTGATGATCCTGGGCGTCGCCTCGATCTTGCAGGGGAACATCTACCTGATGTTCGGCGTGCTCACGCTCATGGGCGCGCAGGCCGCCTTGTTCAGCCCGGCCAAGATGAGCAGCGTTCCGGAAATCGTCCGCGCCGATCGGCTCTCGGCGGCCAACGGGCTAATCGGGCTGACGACCATCCTGGCCGTCATCGGCGGCACGGTGGCGGGCGGAGTGCTGTACGCCCTGACTGGAACGCGCGGCGTGGAGCACTGGTGGATTTCGGCCGCCGCGCTGATCAGCGTGGCCTTGCTGGGCCTGGCGGCCAGCCTGTGTATCGCCCCGCTGCAACCGGCCAATCCCAGCCGGCGTTTCCCCTTTCATGCCGCCCGGCAAACGGTCCGCGACTTGGCCGCGCTGGCGGCCCATCGCCCCCTCCTGCTGGCCGCTTCGGCCAGCGCCTTCTATTGGTTCCTGGCCGCCGTCTCCCAGGTCAACGTCGAGCGTCTGGCCACCGTCACCCTGGGCATGAAACAGGAATACGTCGGCCCCTTGCTGGCCGCCCTGGCCGTGGGCGTGGGCCTGGGCAGCGTGCTGGCCGGCATCTGGTCGGCCGGCAAGATCGAGTTGGGCATGGTCCCCTGGGCCGCCGCCGGCATGGCCGTCAGTTGCACGCTGCTCTATTTCGTGCCGGCGGCAGCGGGAAACCCCCGCTCGGCCGGATTCATCTGGAGCTGCCTGGGGCTGCTGGCCCTGGGCTTCAGCGCCGGCTTCTTCGATGTCCCCTTGCAAGCGTTCTTGCAGCACCGTTCGCCGCCGCAGTCCCGCGGGGCCATCCTGGCCGCCTACAATTTCATCACCTTCTCCGGCATGTTGCTGGCCGCGGCCCTCTTCTGGTTCCTCAGCGAGCACCTGCGGCTCTCCGCCCGGCAAATCTTCCTCCTGGGCGGCCTGGCCACGCTGCCGGTGTTCCTCCTCAGCGCCCGCTTGCTGGCCCTGGAGGCCCTCCGCTTCGCCGTCTGGCTGCTGACGCGGCTGGTCTATCGCGTCCGCGTCGAAGGGCTGGAGAACGTCCCGGAAAGCGGCGGCGCCATGCTCGTCTCCAACCACGTCAGTTGGGCCGACGGCATCCTCCTCGGCTTGGCCTGCCCGCGGCGCGTCCGCATGATCGCCTACGGGCCGTACTTCCAGGGCTGGTGGATCCGTTGGTTCGCCCGAGCGGCGGGCATCATCCCCATCCAACCTGGGGCGAGTTCCGTGCTGCACTCGGTTCGGACCACGAAGGAGGCTTTACTTCGGGGGGACTTGGTGTGTATCTTTCCTGAAGGAGGGCTCACGCGGACCGGCCAGATGCAGGAGTTTCGCCCCGGGTTCCTGTCGATGATGAAAGGGACGGACGCGCCGGTGGTGCCGGTCTATCTGGGCGGCCTGTGGGGAAGTATCTTCAGTTTTGAGGGGGGGCGATTTTTCTGGAAGTGGCCGCGGCGGCTGCCCTATCCGGTGACGATCCTTTTCGGCCGGCCGCTGCCCCGGCCCGCCGACGTGGCCCCGGTCCGCCAGGCCGTCGGGCAGTTGGGAACCCAAGCCATGCAGCAGCGACCGAGCTACGAGATGAACCTGCCGCGAAAGTTCCTCCGCACCTGCCGCGGCGCCATGCTCCGTTCCAAAGTGGCCGATTCGTCGGGCGCGGACCTGACGGGCGCCAAGCTGCTCATCGGCACCCTGGTGCTCCGCCGCGTGCTCCGCCGCGAAGTCCTGGACCGCCGGGAAGAACAGGTCGGCCTCCTCCTGCCCCCTTCGGTCGGCTCCGTGCTGGCCAACACCGCGCTGGGCATCGACCGCCGCATCGCCGTCAATCTGAATTACACCGTCTCCGCCGACGTGATGAACCAGTGCATCGCCCAGTGCGGCATTCGTCACGTGCTCACCAGCCCGCGGCTGCTGGAGCGATTTCCCCTGAAGATCGACGCCGAGGTGGTCTTCCTCGAGGACCTCCGGAAGAAGATCACCCGGGCCGACAAGTTGATCGCCGCCGCCCAGGCCTGGCTGCTGCCGGCGGCCGTGCTGGAGCGCTGGCTAGGCCTGACGCGGATCAAAATGGACGACCTGCTCACGGTAATGTTCACCTCCGGCTCCACCGGCCAGCCCAAGGGCGTCATGCTTACCCATCGCAACGTCGGCTCCAACGTCGAGGCGGTCGACGAAATCGTCCACCTCGTCCCCCAAGACGTGCTCGTCGGCGTGCTGCCGATGTTTCATTCCTTCGGCTATACCACCACTCTCTGGACGGCGTTGACGCTGGCGCCGAAGGCGGTCTATCACTACACGCCGCTGGAACCGCGGCAGATCGGCAAGCTCTGCCGGCAGCATCGGCGCGACCATCCTGGTCACCACGCCCACGTTCTTGCGGTCGTACCTGCGGCGTTGCGAGCCGGAGGATTTCGCCACGCTGGACGTGGTCTTCACCGGGGCGGAAAAGCTGTCGCCGGAGCTGGCCGAGGCATTCGAGAAACGCTTCGGCGTCCGGCCCGTCGAGGGCTACGGCGCCACCGAGCTGTCGCCGGTGGTTTCGGGCAATATCCCCCCCAGCCGCGATCTGACCGGCCAGCAGGGCATCCGCGAAGGGACGGTGGGCCGGCCGCTGCCCGGCATCGCCGCCAAAGTCGTCGATCCGGACTCGGGCGCCGACCTGGGCGCCGACCAGCCGGGGCTGTTGCTGGTGACCGGTCCGAACGTCATGAAGGGCTACCTTGGCCGCCCCGACCTGACCGCTCAAGCCATCCGCGAGGGCTGGTATCTGACCGGCGACGTGGCCCGCATCGACGCCGACGGCTTTATCCACATCACCGATCGCCTGAGCCGCTTTTCCAAGATCGGCGGCGAGATGGTCCCGCACATCCGCATCGAAGAGGCCATCCGCGACCTGCTGCAACTCGACGAGGACGAGCTGCGGCTGGCGGTCGCCGCCGTGCCCGACGTGAAAAAAGGCGAACGGCTGGTGGTCTTGCACACCGCCTTGCCGCTGAGCGGCGAGGAACTCTGTCGCCGTCTGGCGCAGAGCGGGCTGCCGCCCATCTGGATCCCCTCGCCCGACAGTTTCCGCCAGGTCGAAGCCATTCCCCTGCTGGGGACCGGCAAGCTCGATCTGAAGCGGCTGAAGGACTTGGCGCTTGAGGAGTTCAGCGTCCCGCACGCCTAGTCTCCCTCTCCCTCCGGGAGAGGGTCGGGGTGAGGGCAATCGACGCAGGCTGCCTTCGGTATCCGTCACACGCCGTGTGACGCCCTCGGTATCCGTCACACGCCGTGTGACGCCCTCGGTATCCGCCACACGCCATGTGCCGATCCCACCGCACAACGGCGTGTGCGGCGTACTGCCGGCGCTCAGCGGCTCTCCCGCTCCCTCGGGGCCGAGGCGGTAAGCACGGCCGCCGTGGTCTCCTCCTGGGCAGCTTTCCGCGCCACGGCCGCGGCGACCTGGGCAAATTGCCGCCGCACCTCGGGCTGGACGTGCGTGAGCTTGCCGGCCAGCCGCTGCACGCCGCGGTTATTCACCTCGGCCGTCCGCGACAGGCTGCCGACAAACAACACCGTCTGGAGGAAATTGCCGTCGGCCGTCTTGGCGATCAAGGGGTAGAAAATCTTCGAGAGCAACTCCACCCCGCCCGGCTCCACGCTCACAAACGCGTCCAGGCGATTGGAGATGTAGTAATTGCCCTCGCCCTCGCGGGCGCAACTGCTGCTGAGGATCGCCAGGCAGCGCCCCGAGACCGTCCGAGGCAGCACCTTGCCCGTGTATCTCCACTCGCCATAGACCAGGTGCGTGTCGCGCGAGTGGTAAAGGAATTGCATCGTCGCCGAGGTGCCTTCCTTCTCGTCCACTCGAAACTCCTCCGCAGCCGTTTGCCGAAGCTGCAACTGGGCCACACCCAGCACTTCCCAAATGTTGACGATCACGTCCGGGTGGCGAACGAGGAACAAATGCAGGTCCGGGTCGCAAGGCACGACGCGGATGGGCATGCGGCGATACAGCGTGACGTTGTCCAGGACCGCGGCCACTTTGGCCCGGTCCGCCGCGTCCAGCTTGCCGATCGGGATCGACCGGATGGCCTCCCGCTGTGCCGTGCCGCTGCTGGTGCCCTGTGCGGAATCCACCCACCAAGCGCCTGGCAGCGCCGGCCGGTCAGCAATCCGAAGCCCAGGACCAGGCAGACCGCCGCCAAGGGAGTGAATGCCCGCTTTCGATGGGCAGCCGTGCCCCCTTGCGCCGTTGGACGAAGTTGCAGTGATGCCATTCCCCCCCCCTTTGGAAAAGCGGCGTCCCTCATTGCGCGGGACGCCCGATCCTGTTGCACTCCCGATTATTCGGCTTGCGCAGGTGGTAACGCTCAGCCAAACTTTTCCCGACGCTACGGATATTGATTGTGAGGAGATTGCGCAAGCTGGGAAAACCCTGTCGGTTACGCCACTGCCACAATGATCTTGTGAGACTTCGCCCAAATGCCGACAATGCCGCACCCTTGTTAAGCATTCACAGGGGACTGTCCCGATTTTTGCGGCGCGGAAAGCGTCGCCTCAAAAACAGGCGTCTTCGCCGCGAAAATGGGACTGTCCCCCTTGCACCGCCCGGAGACGGCTGCCATGAAGGCATTGCTGCGGTTGCTCATCCTGGCGATCCTCGTGGCCGGAGTGATGGCCTTGATGCTCGGGCTCGGCCGTTACTGGTCGCCGCTTACGGTTGCCCACTGGAAAGGCCAGTTGGAGGCCGTGCCGGACCAGAGTGCCGGCTCCCTGCTGGGACGCGTCGGCAGCAGCGGCGACATGGGCATCGCCATCCTCGTCGAGGCGTTGGCCTCGCCGCGCGAGCGGATCGCGCGGGCCGCCCGGCAATCGCTGCTCCAGCAGATCGACCAGTGGAAGACGCTGTCGGCGGCGGGCAGTTCGCCGAAATTCGCCCTCCTGGCCCACGAATTGGCCGATCGCCAGGCCGAGCTGGGACCGGCCGGCCGGCACAACGCGGCCGAGCTGGCCATCCCGATCCTCCAGGGTCCGCTCGATCCCGGCACGGAAGAGGCCGTGGAGGTGATCGCCTGCTGCGAGAAGGTGTTGCAGGCGGCCCAGGCCGACCCCCCTTCTGCGGTGGCCGACGCCTTGGCTCGGCGTGCCGAGCGGGACGTGGCCTCGGCGGCCGCTGCCGCCCTGCCGGACGCCGGCCGCTGGCCGGCTGCGGCCGTCCAGGAGCCGTCGCTCATTCCCGGCCTGCTGCCGGGGGTCGATTCACCCAAGCCGCCCTCGGCCGACGATCGCCGCCCTGCCGAAAAAGACAGACCTTTCGGCTGCGGATCCGGCGATCAAGCGCATCCCGTTCCCGGACTCCGGAAAGCACGCGGCCGACGCGGCGGTCCACCAGGCGTCGGCCGTCGAGAAGCCGCCCGGCGAGCCGGCCGACGAACTGAAGGGCGTCGAGTCGCTGGAGCTGTTACAGCGCGTGTGTTCGCCGGTCGAGGAGACGGCCGCGGCGGCGCGGACGGAGCTTTCGCGGCGCGGATTCACCGAGGTCCACTTTGATTTGGCGCGGCGGATGTTCAATGCCGATCCCGCGGTCCGCAAGGAGTTGGCCCGCCAGTTGCCCGAGCTGCGCAGCATCGACGCGGCGCCTTGGCTGATCCAGCTTAGCCGCGACAGCGACCCCGGGGTGCGTCTGACGGCGATCACGCTCATGGCCACCAGCGGCGATCCGTTGCTGTTGGAGCAGGTGGCGCGGATTGCCGGCGAGGACCCCGACCAGCGCATTCGCGATCAGGTCACGCGCATCGAGCAGCAGCGCAACGACGCCGGCCAGCGCGGCATGGCCGCTCCCGCGCGCCCGGCGTCTCCGTAGCATGTATCCCGCACACGCCGTGTGCGGTGGGACAATGTACGCCGCACACGCCGTGTGCAGTGAGGGGTGGCCCGATGGCTTTGCTATCACACACGGCGGAGCCGCAGAAGGCGCACCAAAACGCCACGAAAACCTCTTGTGCCTTCGGCACCCGGATAGCAAAGCTATCCGGGCCACCCGCGCCAGAGAATAACCCAAGGAGCCCTCGCATGGTGGACATCCCGTCGGTTTGGCACGTCGTCGTCAGCGCCTTCATATTGTACCTGCCGCGGCTGATCGTCACGGCGATTGTCGTGGCTGTCGCTTGGCTGGCTGGCGATGCGGCCCGCCGGGTCATCGCGCGGCTGGGAAAACTGCGGAAGATCGAGCCCAGCTTGTTGCACCTCTTCGGCGAGGTCGCCCGCGGCGCCATCCTCACGATTGGAGGCATCGTCGCCCTGGGCACGCTAGGCGTCAACGTCAGCGCCCTGGTGGCCGGCCTGGGCCTGACCGGTCTGGCCGTCGGCCTGGCGCTGAAGGAGATCATCTCCAACATGCTGGCCGGCATCATGGTCATCATCTACAAGCCGTTCAAGCACGGCGACCGCATCGCCGTGACCACCTTCGAGGGCCGCGTCGTCGAGATCAACTTGCGATTCACCACGCTGGAGGCGGGCGATAAGCTGATTTACGTCCCCAACGCCCTGGTAATCAGCAATGCCGTGGTGGTGGACAGCGCGGCGGCCATGGGGCCGGGGACCGGGACCAGGTAATTGCGCTAGGGCGTGCGGGCGTCGTCGTCTGCCTTCTTTGCCTCTTGCGATTCGAGCAGCTTCTGGGATTTCTTGATGAGGCCTTTCAGGTTGTCTGCTTCTTGCCCTTTGGGCGCGGCGGCCAGCGCCTTCCGCAGGCAATTCAGACTGGCTTGATAATTCTTCCTGGCAAGGCAACAGTTGCTCTTCACGATCGCGGCCCGCTGGATCTGCTGCGGGTTGAGATCCGGCAGCGCGAGGGCCTTGTCGATGGCCGCTTCGGCCACGGCGGGCTTGCCGGCGCCGAGTGCCTTCTGGGCATCCTCGACGTACATCGGGAACTCGTACTTTCGCTTCAGCCCGGCCTTGTTGTCGCGAGTCCAGGGCGACAATCTCCTTCCGCCAGCCGGCGATCTCGCCGAGCTTGTTGCCGAGCTTGTTATAGGCGTCAATCAGTTGGTCGAGCAGTTTCGCCCGATCGAGCCCCGTGGCCGTGGGTAGTTGCGCCCGCAATCCGGCCAGGCTTTCGTAGGTTTTCATCAGGTCGGCGAGGTCCTTGGTGTAGTTTTTCGCTCCGCCGGCGGCTATAGCCGGTGTGGGCGATCAGTTCACCGTCGGGTTTGAGGAGCAGGATGCTGGGGTAGCTGCCGATCTTGTACTTTTTCGCCAGTTTGCCGTTCTGTTCCTTGAGATCCTCGGGCAGTTTTTTTTCGTGCGGGAAATCGACCGCGACCAGGATGAATCGCTTTTGGGCCGCGGACGCGAAAGCCGGTTTGTCAAAGACCTCGGCCTTGAGCTTCTTGCACCAGGGGCACCAGTCCGAGCCGGTGAAAGCGACCAGGAGGATTTTCTTTTGCGCCTTGGCTTTGGCCTGAGCGACTTGGAAGTCGGTCTGCCAGGCGGGTTCCTTCGCCGCCGCAGCAGTGGCGAGAACGGCAGGAAGTAGCAAGACCGGCGCCAGTCCGGACAGGAAGCGGCGGATGATCCTCGACATCGTGTTGCTCCTCGATCAGCGTGAAGGAATACAGGGCCGGAAACAAAGCCTATCCGAATAATAACAGGTATCGTTGTCGGGGAAAGGTCGGAGTGATCGCCAGCAGGCCGAAGGGGCGCGCGAACATGGCCGTGGCGCACCGATAACAAAGCCGCCGGGCCGCCCGCGAGCCCGCGTTTCCCCGGAATTGCGTAGGGCATCCCCGGAATTCCGGTTTATTTTTTCGGCTTGTAGGGCTTGCTGTTCTCCACGTCGATACCGGCGAAAGATCGGGTGAAATCGGCAAGCGGCATGGTGAAGACCCCGCTCAGCGTCTTATAGCCGGCATTCGGGCCGGTTCCCTTCGGCTCAAAGGTGTTCCCCCACGGATTCCAGATGGTCACCTTGTCGGCGGCGGCGTCCCAGCCGATGAGGGCCATGCAGTGCCCGTGGGAAATGCCATTGGGAAGAGTGATCGTCTTGTCGCCGGTGGTTCCCAGGATGACGAGGCGCCGCTCCTTGAACGCACGGGTCAGCGTCTTGCGGACCAGATCGCGTTGGGGCTTCTTCGGCGTCATGCCAACGTGGTCGGAATTGCGGCCGAGGATGTCTCGCAAGGCCAGGGCACCGTTGCCTCCGATGAGGGCATCGTCGTTGGCCTCTGAGACTTTGTGCAGGTGGTTGTAGTGTTCGCGGTACTGACCGGTCGCGTTCTCCAGCACGTAGAGCCAATCTCCGTCGCTCTTATCCGACGTATAGGCGCCGATCTCCGCGTCGGTCGGCGCCTTGACCGTGAGCATGTGGTAGGCGAAGTGAACTGCGTAGAGATGGTCGCCCTCGTCGGCGATGAGGCTGCGCAACTCGTGCCGATTTCGATGGAGCAGGGCGCCGATCGTCGCCAGCAGCCAGCAATCGCCGCTGCGCGCCTGATGGATGCTGCTCAAGTGGGGAGCGCCTCGACATACAGCGTATGCGGGTCGGCCTTGATGAGGGCGAGGGCTCTCTGATACGTCTTGTCGAAGCTGTTTTGCTTGTGGTGTTGGGCGACCAGCGATTCATACTCCTCGATGCACTTCATCGTCCAGGTCATGGGTTGCTTGGTCTTTGGGTCCTTTTCTCTCTTCATGGCGGCCAGCACGGCGGCCGCCTCGCCACGGATGTTCCGCCGCTTCACCAGGCGGTCGAGCTGGTCAGGCGTGATGGCGCCAGAGGTCCCGCTCCACTCTTTCCAGTGCGCGCGGAGGATGGTGGTGAACGGCGTGGGGCTCTCGGCCCTCGCGACGCCCAGCACGGCAAGTACCATGCCCACCGCCAGTAGTGCTCTCCGCAGTGTCATGCTCGTCGTATCCCCTCTCCGCGAATTCGCCAAGCCCACCGGCTGCGGCCGGTGGGAACGGACCTTGCCAACAACGTCGTTCTGCCGCCTCAGGTTCCACCCCTTGGTCAGACCGACGTTGCCACGTAGATCATCCATAACACGCCGAAGCGGTCGGCGACCATGCCGAATCGCGGGGAAAAGAAGGTCTTGCTCATCCGTCTCTGCACCTGGCCGCCGTCGCCCAGGGCGGCAAAGAGCCGCTCCGCCTCGGACTCGTTGGAAACCGTGAGCGACAGCGCGAAGCCCTGGAAACTCGCTCGCCCGTGGCAGCGGCCGTCGGAAACCAGCAGCGTCGTTTCGCCGATGCGCAAGTTCGCGTGCATCACCTTGTCCGCGCTGCCATAGGACGCGGGTTCCGGGCTGTCCTTCAGTCGCATGAGCATCGTCACCTCGGCGCCCAGCGTGCTGCGGTAGAACTCGATCGCCTCCTCGCAACGGCCTTCGAAAAACAGGTAGGGCTGGATTTGCACAGCGTCTCCATTTCAGGGGTCTTTGGCTTATCCTTGCCGAGGAGTTCCTGTCCGCGTCGTTGCCACAATTATTAGATGGCGGTCAAGAGGCCAGCGAGGTGTTAATCTCTGTCTTCGCAGCCACCAGGCTTGCCAATACTCGCTGCGGCCTGGTTCGACGCCGATTTAATGTAGGCTAATAAACTCTTCGGCACTCCTCGACATGCACAATGCTTCTGATGCCTTGTATGCCAATCGATCCGTTGTTCCAAAGTCGCCTTCGACGGCATCCTGTTCTTTGAATGCCAAAGCTTGTTCATACCTCGCTCCGCCCTTCCTAATCCCTAATCCCCAATCCCTTTTCCTATTCCTCCTCGTCCTTCCCCAGGGCGATCGCCTGCGCAATGGCGTGCGTGCGGCAGTGCGAGATGCTCACCAGGATATCGACCACGCCCAGCTTCTGCACCACGTCACGGACGCCGCCCCGCAAGGCCACCACCGGCTTGCCGCCGGGCTCGTTGCGAATCTCCACGTCGAGCCAGGAAATGCCCCGACGCCAGCCGCTGCCCAGGGCCTTCAGGATCGCCTCCTTGCCCGCCCAGCGGCCGGCGAAGTGCTGCGTCGCTTGGCGGCGGCCTTGGCAGTAGCGGATCTCCTCCGGCGTGTAAACGCGCGAGATGAACAACTCGCCGTGCCGCTCGATCATCCGCGCAATCCGCAGACACTCCGTAACGTCGGTGCCGATGCCAATGATGTGAACCATAAGGATGAAGGATGAAGGATGAAGGATAAAGGATGAAGGATGCGTGGCGGTGCCCTGTCCGGTCATCCTTCATCCTTCATCCTTGATCCTTGGTCTAGTGCTTGCGTGGCGAGGTTGCGCTGCGGGACGTCGAGCCAGGCCTCCAGGGAGGCCGGATCGCCGCGGTCGGTGGTTTCCCAGAACAACTCCAGCCGCGTCGGGCCACAACCGCCCTGACAGCAGGAGAGCCGGTATCGCACGCCCTTGGCCGGGGCATCGAGCGTGGCGGCGGCCACTTCCGCCAAGCGCTGCGCCGCGGCCTGGGGCGTCCGCCCGGCACGTATCGTACGATACCAAGTTCCGCAGCTATTGCAATACGGCAGCCGCGTGGCGGGAATGACTATGGCGAAGGCCGCGGCCGCCACCAGCAGGCCGTCGACGGCCCAACTCAGCCAGGCCTTCCAGCCGAAAAGCGACCACGAGGCGGTCAGCGGCCGGCCGAGGTCGGCCTGCCGCCGCAGGTAGTCGGCAAAACTCTCCGGCGGCGCCACCAGCACGCGGGCCACGGCCGGCGGTGCCCCCTTGCCGATGGCCGCCTCCATCTGGTGCTGGCTACGAGCCAGGGCGTGCCGGTAGTCGAGGTAGTGCGGGCCGACGACCGCCACGGCCGCCGACAGCAGCGTGCCGAGGATGACCGTGGGGCGATTGCCCATCTGTGCCAGCCGCATCAGCCCGACGTTCACCGCTCCCAGCCCGGTGCCGACCAGGATCGGGAAGAGCAGCAGGGGGGAGAAGTAGAACTGGGCCCCGACGGCCAGCCAGGCGGTGACCGCGCCTAGTCCGGCGGCGGCAGGCATCCAGAGCAGGAAGGCCGGCCAGCGAAATCGTCCTCCCGCGAGCACAGCCGATTTCGGGGGAACTGCTTCGGGTTGGGTGTTCATGCCGCTGGCTCACTGGCGGGCGCCTTAACGCCGCAGGCCCGCTCGGCCCGCAGCAGGACTTCGGCAGCCTTGCGGCGGGCGGTGCCGGCGCCGTCGCCGAGGACCTCGCGGACCCGCTGCGGCTGGGCCACCAGCTCGGCCCTGCGCTGGCGGGCCTCGGCAAAATAGTTCTCGGCCAGCTCGGCCAGCGCCTTCTTCACCTCGCCGTAGCCGAAGCCGCCGCGGCGATAGGTGGCCGCCATGGCCTCCCGCTGCGACGGGTCGGCAAACAACGAGTAAAGCAGAAAGAGGTGATCGCCCGCTGGGTCCTTGGGCTGCTCCATGGGGCGCGAGTCGGTGACGATCCGCATGATCTGCTTCCGCAGTGCCTTGGGCTCCTCGAACACCTCCAGGGTGTTGCCGTAGCTCTTCGACATCTTCTCGCCGTCGGTGCCCGGCACACACGCCGAGCTGTCCAGTACCTTGGCCTTGGGCAGCACGAAGGTCTCGCCGAACTCGTGGTTGAAGCTGGCCGCCAGGTCGCGGGCGACCTCGATGTGCTGCGTCTGGTCATCGCCCACGGGCACCACGTCGGAATCGTAGATGAGGATGTCGGCGGCCATCAGGACGGGATAGGCGAACAGGCCGGCGTCGGCGCTGAGTCCGCGGGCCTTCTTGTCCTTGTAGGCGTGGCAGCGCTCCAGCAACCCCATCGGCGCGCCGCTCAGTAGCAGCCAGCACAACTGGGCCACTTCGGGCACGTCGGATTGCACGAAGAGCGTCGCCCGCTGCGGATCGAGCCCCAAGGCCAGCAGATCGACGGCCGCGTCGAGCGTATTCTGCCAGAGCTGGCGGGGGTCGCGGACGGTGGTCAGGGCGTGCAGGTTGGCGATGAAGTAGAAGGCATTGGCCGGCTGGTCTTGCAACTCGATATATTGCCGGATGGCGCCGAAGTAATTACCCCAATGGAAGCGTCCCGTGGGTTGAATGCCGGACAGTACGCGCATGATGACTTTATCCGCAAGGATGGGCAGGTTCCGGGAAAGCAAGGGTGCCGACCACGTCGGCCACCGAGGCGGCGCCCAGTTCGGCCAGGGCGGCGGGCAGGGCGTCGAGCAACTCGATGGAGACGGCGGGGCGGTAGAAGTTGGCGGTGCCGATTTGCACCGCGCTGGCGCCGGCCACCAGGAATTCCATGACGTCGTCGATGGTGGCAATGCCGCCGATGCCCACCAACGGAATCCGCACCGCTGCGGCAACCTGGTATACGGCGCGCAGCGCGATGGGCTTGATGGCCGGGCCGCTGAGCCCGCCCAGGCCGCGGCCCAGGATCGGCCGGCGGCGCCGCCAGTCGACCGCCAGCCCCAAGCAGGTATTGATCAGCGAGAGGGCGTCGGCCCCGCCGGCCTCGGCCGCCCGGGCAATCGCGGCAATGCTGGTGACGTTGGGGGTCAGCTTGGCGATCACCGGCAGCCGGCAGGCACGGCGAACGCCGGCGACCACCGCCTGGCACATCGCCGGATCGGCGCCGAAATCGACGCCGCCGCTGACGTTGGGGCAGGAGATGTTCAACTCCAGGGCGTCGGCGCCGGGCAGCCCGTCAAGCCGCGCGGCCATGTCGACAAACTCCTCCAGGGTCTTGCCGGCGATGCTGACGATGATCTTCGTCCCCAAGCCGGCCAGGTAGGGCAAGTGCCGCTCGATGAATCGCTCGATGCCGTCGTTGTCCAGGCCGATGGAATTGAGCATGCCGGCGGCGGTTTCGACCGTTCGGGGGGCGGATTGCCGGCGCGGGGGCCCTTGGTGATCGTTTTGGGCAGGATGCCGCCGAGGCGGCCGAGATCGACCAGGCCGGCCATTTCCCGCGCATACCCGAACGTGCCCGAGGCAACCAGAATCGGGTTGGCCAGGTGCAGGCGGCCCAAATGCACGTCGAGGCGGACGGCGGCGGGGTCCATGATCGCTCGATTGCCCTGGTGGTTGGTGAAACCACCAGTGTAGCGGTTGGGCTTGCGGGCTGTCAATTTGGTTGGCAGGTTCCCGACAAGGCCGCCGGCGCAACCGCGAAGGCCACCACCGCGCCAAGCGCGGTGCGCAGCAAGGCAACTCAGACATACCGCGGCTGAGATCCTGTTCTGAACGGTTGCCGGCTGACACGGGAACCACGCTTGGCGTGGTCGTGGCGCAGGGGCTGGTTCGAGGCCGCTGTTTACAGGATACCGCCGTGGGTGCGGAAGGGCGTCTGGTGGTCGGGTTGGTCAAGCATCCAGAACCGTTCCCACTCGTCCAAGGCCAGGCGCAGATTCTCCGAGGTGTAGGTCAGCTCGGTCGTTCGCCGCACAGGGTCGGCCGAGTAAGCAGGGATGACGCAGCCGATGGTTGTGCTGATCAGCAAACCGAGCGCGGCAACGAAAAGTGCTAGGCGCATACGAAACTCCTCCGTGAGACGGAAAGGGGCGAAAAGTGTACTGTGAATGCTGGAAAGAGAAGATAAGCGAAACCGAAGAGGCACGAGCGGGACAAGTCGATATCGTGGCGCTGGGGGGGATTAGGGTCCTGCGGGGGGAGAGCCGTAAGCCGACGATGCGCCGAGGGTCTCTGGAAGCGAACGCGACGGGGAGGCGCCCGGGCCGGTCTTCGCCCGCGCCGCCTTGGCGGCCGCGGCGGCCCGCAGTTCCAACTCGCGAACGCGCTGCTCCATTTCCTTGCCGGGCTTGAACGTGACGACAAACTTCTCCGGCACGAAGACTTTGTCGCCGGTCCGCGGGTTTCGCGCCTTGCGAGGCGCCCGCCGCTTGACCTCAAAAACGCCGAAATTACGCAGTTCGATGCGACCTGCTTCTACCAGGGCTTCCACAATCGCGTTGAACGTCTTTTGCACGATCGCCTTGGTCTGCAACTGAGTCAACCCGATTTCTTCGGAAATCGTGCGGACGATCTCTTTCTTGGTCACGGCTCAAATCTCCTGTGAGAAGCGGTCGCGCGAGGCAGATACGGTGCACGAACGATTCCCGCCTCGCGGCCAATTCACGCTCCAAGTGTAGGCCCAGTAAAGACTAGAGTCAAGGTCAATCATCCGCTTATCGGCCAAGATCGACCTGCTCCCATCCGGTATCCTACCAGTCGGCCAGCCTTTCGTAAAGGGAGCCGATTGAACCTAAGTTCATATTATCAAAGAGCTTAGCCCGATGGGTCGGCATTACGTGCTGGGCTGCGTTCCGTAAGTCATTATCGTATAAGGACTAACGAAAACATCTCCCGAGCTCGCTCGGCACAGCCCTCTGCTGGCCGCCAGCGGCGCAGATTGCCCCCGCAGGACTGCGCCGTCGCTCCTCTATCGGCCAGGCCAGGGGGCAAACTCCAGCCAAACCCTACAATCGGAAAAACCGGAAAAGTTTCCCCCGTCCGACGCGTCGCATCGCGCACGGCTGCCGCAAAGCACTTCCTCGCTGAGGCGAAACGTTGCCGGGAGCCGCTCCCACGGCGCGCTACAGCGACCATTTTTCCGGCAGCGTGGTCCCCTTGGGAATGACCACGATGCCGTCGCGGATCATGCCGAAGGGGGTCTCCTCGGTGAAGTCCAGCCCCTGGGCGTTGACGATGCGCACATGGCAGCCGATCCGGCAGTTTTTGTCGATGATCGCCCCTTCGATGTGCGTGCCGCAGCCGAAGCCCAGCGGGGGCCGGCCGTTGCTCTTGCCGGCGGCAATTTCATCCGGAGCTTCGTAGAAGTCGTTGCCCATCAGGATCGAGTTGCGGATGGTCACATTGCGGCCGATCAGGCAGCGGAGGCCGACGATGCTGTTTTCGATCACCGCCCCAGCTTCGATCCGGCAGCCATCGGCGACCAGACTGCCGCGGACGGTGGCATGGTCGATCCACGACGGCGGCAAAGAGCGGGCGCGACTGTAGATCGGCGCGTCGGCAACGGCCAGATCGAACTTCGGTTCCCGCGCCGTCAACTCCAGGCTGGCCTCGTAAAACGCCCGAATCGTGCCGATGTCTTCCCAATAATCGTCAAACAGGTAGACCTGAACGTGATGGGTGCGCATCGAGGCCGGAAAGACCTCCTTGCCGAAGTCGCGGTAGGGCGTCTTCTCCAATGCCTCGAAGAGCGTTGCGCGGTTGAACAGGTAGATGCCCATGTTGGCCAGACAGTCGCGGCCGCGGCTGGCGATGCCGTGGGCATCGAGCCAGGCCGGATCGGTCCGCACCAGGTCGAGATCCTCGTCGGTTTGCGGCTTCTCCAGGAAGCCGACCACGCGGCCCGAATCGTCCAGCCGCATGATGCCCATGGACGATGCCGCCGCGCTGGAGACGGGCACTGCCGCGATGGTCACGTCCGCGCCGCTGCGCTGGTGCGACTCGATGAGGTGCTGATAGTTCATGCGGTACAGTTGATCGCCGGAAAGGATCAAGATGTGCTCGACCTCGGGCTGCTCAATGTGGCGAAGGTTCTGCCGCACGGCGTCCGCGGTGCCTTGATACCAGTTGGCGTTGTCCAAGGTCTGCTGGGCAGCCAAGATCTCCACGAAGCCGCGATTGAAGGAATCGAAGATGTAGGTGCTGCGGATATGGCGGTGCAAACTCGTGGAATTGAACTGCGTCAACACGTAGATGCGATTCAGACCGCTATTGATGCAGTTCGACAGCGGGATGTCGATGAGCCGGTACTTGCCGGCCACCGGGACTGCCGGCTTGGAGCGATACTTGGTCAAAGGATACAGCCGCGTCCCCTGACCGCCCCCCAACACCAAGGTGACAATGTTCTGCATGCATTCTCCTTCGCAGACGCCTGCTCTGCTGCCGGAAGCGAGCCCGCGCCGCCGAACCATTCATTGTAGCGGCAGTTGCCACGTTGTGGAGGGTGGCATGGCACGAAAAGGCGGAAGAGGGAAGGGGGGGAAGCCGAACGAGCCAGCGAGCCGGTGGCGTCAGCCACCGGATATCGTCGAAGTCGGAGGGCGGACAGGGAGAACGGGGGGGAGGCCGGACAGAAGGCATCCGAGGAGGCCGACAAGGCCGGGAATAATTGCGCAGGATGGGAAAAATGCGTCACCTTGGGCGGTCAGATTATTCCGATTAGGCGGGATGTACCTTAAGTTCCGGTTGTATCAGTTCCGATGAGTATCCTACCTGTACCGATCATAACGGTTGCAAGGGCCTGCGCGGACCGCCTTGTGCGACGCTGGCCCACATTTACGATTCGTTGGGGGGGGTTCATTCATGCAACGGCGCCTATACCTCGGGATTGCGGCCCTTCTGCTAGGATTGCTGAACCAGGCCGGTATCGATGTTGCGCGGGCTCAGGAGATCGACAGCCGCCAGCTCGTCGCGGCCCGTGAGACGATTCGGTTGGAGTTGGCCAAAGCCGTGTCTGAAGGCCAATTGAGCCGGATAGACCAGTACCGGATCCTCTTGCACGCCAAAGAGATACTGCCGGCGGAAGACGTTCAGGGGCTGGAGCGGACGATGGATCGGCTGGCGGCGATGAACCCTCCCGCCCCGCTCACCCCGAGTGCCCCGGCGACGGCCGCAGCGGGTGGGGATCGGGCGGCGTTGGTCAGCTACTCGGCGCCGCCCAGCCCCGAGCAAGCCGCCATTGCTCCCCAACCCGGCGAGCCGATCCCCGCCGTGCCGAGCAACCCCTTCCAAGAGGAAACCCCGGGCCAGAACCCCATGCAAACCCTCCACGGCGACGCCATGTTTACCGATTGCGAAGCGGGTCTGCTTGGCGGCGAGGGCTCGGTGGAAGACAATCTTCGCTCCGTCTTGCACCAAATCTGGAACAACCTCAGCCTTTTCACTGCGATCGAGTCCTTTAAGGGCCCGCTCGATGAGTTTTATCCCAACGGCAATTACGGCGTCGGCTTCGGACTGAACGCCGGCATCCCGCTGAGCTACCAATGGGGCATCGGCGTGCAGGCGGGCGTAAGCACCACGGTGACCGATTTCCAGGGCAACGACCTTTCCTCGTCCGTCTTCGGCGTGCCCAGTAGCGATGTACGCAGCCAGCTCTTCACCACAATTGGACTCTTCCAGCGATTACCCTTTCACGGCAAAACCCTCTCGTGGGGATTCACCCACGACTGGCTCCAGGACGACTACTATGAGGACTTCCGCTTCGCCCAGTGGCGGGTGAAATTGGGATTGGAGTGGGATCCTTGCAACGAAATCGGCATCTGGGCCGCCATGCCTGACCACGGCGAGTCGGTGGTGTTCCAGCTTAGCCCACAGGGGGCCTTCACGACCTTTGACTTCCGGCCGATGGCCCAGGGGAACCTCTATTGGCAGCATACCTGGTGCAGCGGGGCGAGCACGACGGCGCGGGTGGGTGTCGCCCAAAAGCCGTCCAACTTCGTTTTTGGCGGCGATGTCCGTGTCCCCATCGCCAGCCGCTTATCGCTGATCGGCGACTTCGCCTACGTCATGCCCAGGGCCGGCGGCAGCGACGGGCAGTTCGATGAGATATGGAGCGTCACGTTGGGCCTCGAATTCGTCCCCGGCGGCGCCCATCAGTGCATGGGATACCGATTCGCCCCGGTGCTGCCGGTGGCCGACAACGGCAGTTTCGCAGTCCAGCAGTTGCCCATCAACTGACCATGTCGCGGGGCGGCCGATCTTGCCTGCGGCCGCCGCGAGAGCCTGGAGTTGCGGCCAGAGGTCTGCTAGACTTGGCTTCATGGCCACGCGATTGTCGGACGTCCGCCTTTTTTTCCGCGAGTTTCGCCGCAACTTCCACACGACCGGGGCGATTCTGCCCAGTGGGCGGCGCCTGGGCGTGGCCCTGGCCCGATTCGCCGCGCAGCCGGCCCACCACCCGCGGCGGATCCTGGAAGTCGGGCCGGGCACGGGGGCCGTCACCCGACGCCTGGTCAACGTCCTTGGCCCGCAAGACCGGCTGGATCTGGTGGAACTCAACGCCAGTTTTGTTGAGTGCCTCCGCCGGCGGCTGCAAACCGAGCCCGCCTTTCAGGCAGTGGCCGACCGTGCCCGCGTGCTGCACTGTCCCGTGGAAGATTTGCCGGCGGGGCAGAAGTACCACCTCATCGTCTCCGGGCTGCCGTTGAACAATTTCGCCGTCGACGACGTGCGGCGGCTCCTGGAAGTCATGACGGGCCTGCTGGAGCCGGGCGGGACCCTGTCCTTCTTCGAGTACGTCGCCCTGCGCCGCCTCAAGCAACTCCTCAGCCGCCGGCACGAGCGCGCCCGGCTCCGCGGCATCGGCCAGGTCATGGCGGCCTTGCTGGCCGACGGTGAAATCCGCCGCGACGGCGTCTGGCTGAACGTGCCACCCGCCTGGGTCCATCACGTGCGGGTCTGACACGACCAGGAAGGGATGCCGTCGGTTGCGGCCGCCAGCGCGGGAGCGGGCGTTTCCAAGCGTTTTGGCGCAGCCGCCGCATCGACCAACTGGGGCCGGCGTCCGTCGTGGCAGCAGGTGCGGTTGCACACGGCCGACTTCAGGGCCGCTTCCGCCCGCCGCAGCAGAGCCGCCTCGTCGTCGTCTCGGGAGACTTCGGCGATGCCCAGACTCCGGGTAACCTCCAGCGCGCCGTGCTTGGTCGGCCAGAGGCATCCGGTGGCGTTGTTTCGCACCCGTTCCGCCAGCAGCACGGCATCGGCAAGGCAGGTGTCCGGCAGAAGAACGGCGAAGCAATCGTGACGATAGCGGTGGAAAACGTCCCCTGCCCGCAGTCGCGAGGCCAGGTACAGTCGCGTCGCCCGCAGGGCACATTCGACGGCGTTCGAGCCGTGGGTCGTCATCAAATGACGGTAATGATCCACTTGCACCAGCATTACGGAGAATCCGGGACCGCGGGGGTTCCACTGCCCGATGCGCTGCTGGACTTGGCGGCGGAACGCCGTCTGATCGCACTGTTCGACGAGAAGGTCGCCGGAGCGATTCCAGATGCTCGGCGGGGCGGTCGCCGGCCCGGCCGGTAGTGACGGCCGCGGCGGCAGCGGTTGCTCCGCCGGCCCGACGCCGGATAGGGCGGTCGTCGTCGTCGGCACGCCGGCCGCCGGCATCGCAGTCGACTCGTCATGGATCGCGTCTTCCGCGACAGCAGCCGCAGCGAGATCCGCAGTGTCCGGCATCGGCGTTTCCCGCTCAGGCGGGGCCGGTTCCCGGGCACACGCCAGCGGGCAGCGGGCTGGCGCGGCCGGGCGCAGGCTTCGGCGGCAGACCCAACCGGCGCCCAGCGACCCTAGGGTCCCCAGCAGAACGGCCGCCAACAGCAGGAGGATTATGACCGACATGAAAACGCAACCTCGGCGTCCGAGGACATGCCAGGGGGGCAAACCGGGCATGTCGACGGCGCACTATTCGACATCGATGTATTCCATGCGGACTTCGACAATGGCGTCGCGGGCTGCCATAAACGCGTCGAGCACTCTGGGATCGAAGTGCGTTCCGCGGCCCTCTTCCATGATCGTGAGGCACCGCTCCAGCGGAAACGCCGGCTTATAAGGACGCTTGCTGCTGAGCGCATCGAAGACGTCGGCCACCGCCGTGATGCGTCCGGCCAGGGGAATGTCCTCCCCGGAAAGGCCCATGGGGTAGCCGCTGCCATCCCATTTCTCATGGTGAGTCAAGGCAATCTTGGCCGCCATGGTGATGATCGGGGAGCTGTGCACGTCCATGATCATCTCGCCGAGGAAGGTGTGCGACTTGAACATGCGCCATTCATCTCGGGACATGGGCTCGAACGTCCGCTTGCCGTAGACGCAGTGTCGCTGCATCGTCTCGAACTCTTCCGGCGAGAGCGACCCCGGCTTCAGCAGGATCAGGTCGGGAATGCCCACCTTGCCCATGTCATGAAGCGGCGCCGCATGTTCGATCAATTCCACAAACTGCTCGTCCAGGCCCATTTGGCGGGCGATGATCTCCGCATAGCGTCCCACACGGATCACGTGTCGTCCCGTCTCGTTGTCCCGATATTCCGCCGCCCGTGCCAAACAGTGAATCAGCTCCAGCCGCGAAGCGGCCAGCTCGGCGGTCCGCCGCTGAACTTGCTCGGCGAGTTCGCGGGCGTAGTTTTTCAGATGGTCGTGGTGTGCCTTGACAACCAAGGCGTTGCGCACCCGCACGACCAACTCGGCGGCATTCACCGGCTTGCTGAGGAAATCCGTGGCCCCCAACTCCAGGGCTTCGATTTTGACCTGAACGTTGTCGAACGCCGTGCACACCAGCGTGGGAATATGCGCCAGCCGCTGGTCCTCGCGGATGCGGCGGAGGATTTCCAGCCCGCTGACCTCCGGCATCATGACGTCCAGCAGAATGACATCGGGCATTTCCTTGCCAACCATCTCCACGACCGGCCTGGGATCGTCGCTGGTGACGAAATGTCGATATCCGGCAAGCTCCAGATGCCGCTGAACCACGCGGATGTTCAGCGCCTCGTCGTCCACGATCATGATCTTGGCCGTCTCATTCAACGCGCCAAACAGTCCCTCCGGCCCTGCCAAGGCGCCAACGGCCTCGGTCGTGCTTGCAGCGCATGCGCCCTCCGAGGAAGCCGGCTCGGTGGCGGGTGCAACAGCGGTGATTTCCATGATTCGGTCCCTCCCGAAGGTCATCCGAGGAGTTGGCGGCCGGGCAGCAATCAGCGACTCTCCGGCAATTCCTTATTCAACAAGAAACCCTAGGTTGAACCGACTGTGGCCAGCGGTTTAATTTTTTGCCTCCGCCATCGTCTTATACACATAATGGGCCATTCGGACAGCAATCCATGGCGTTATATCAGCGTTACAATGTGACCAGAATCGGTGTTCATGCGACCGCAAAATGGCACATGGACTCCGCGCGAAACCGGCTTTGTTATGCATGTTTTCCACAAAGAAACTGCCGTGTAAACCACTTCGCCAGTGAATCTGGCGGCTATGTAACGGTTGTGCAGACACGTCTCCAGCAATTCGATAACAATTTGTTATTCTGAGTTGCTTTTTTAAACGAGTTAAGACAGTGGGATTGCACAATTGTCGCGCACCAGGCAAACGATGGTACTGACGAAGAACAGGGGGTTCGGGGGCCGGCACGGTCGCGACCCCCTCCACTGTCAGCGGGGGCCATGAAGCTCGTGACACGCACGCCTACCGTGTTCCTGGTCGATGAAGACGCCGGGTCGGTCCAATCGATCCAGTCGATGCTGGAACCGACCGGGCTGCCGCTGCGCTGGTTTGCGTTTCCCAGCGAGTTCCTCGAGGATTACTGCGAGGACACGCCGGGTTGCCTGATTCTCGACCTGCGCAGGCCCGGCGCCGACGGCCTGGACGTCCTGGAACGAATTGCCGCCAAGGGCGCGAATCTGCCCACGATCGTCATCACCGGCGACGGCGACGTTCGCAGTTGCGCCCGCGCCTTCAAGATGGGCGTGCTCGACTTCTTGCAAAAGCCCATCGACAGAAACGAACTGCTCGCTTGCGTCACCAAGGCCGTCGCCCACGGCGCCGGCGCGCCGGCTTGCCCTCTTTCCCGGACGCTCTCCGAGGTGGTCGGGCAACTTACGCCGCGGGAAAAGAGCGTTCTGGAGCTTCTGGTGACGGGCCGGACGCTCAAGGAAATCGCCGCCCGCTATGGCGTCACCGTACAATCGGTTTGGAAACACCAACAGCATATTCTTCACAAGTTCAACGTGCAAAACGAGGTTGAGCTGGCGAATCTCATGAGGAGTTAAAGAACTTTGCCAGCCTGACAGTCCCAAGGACTCGGGAAAACCGATCGGAAGGCGCGCGGGCGGCAGATCGCCGCGCTCTGCCATAGGATGTGGCGCCTGGCGATTAGACAGGGAAGTCATCATGCGGTCAGTGCATCATTGGTTCATCTTGCGGCAACTGGTTGCGACCCTCCTGGTGGTCGCCAGCGCGGCCGCGGCCCGCGCGCAAAACGTATCGGGCACTGCGCCGCCGGCCGCGGCAGGGGCCCCGGCCGGCGCGCCCGCCCAGTCCGGCAGTCTCGACCAGCTCTTGGACATGGCCGACAAAGACGTGGGCCAGCTTTCCCAGGTCCACGTGGCGGACGCCACCGGCGCAGTCTCTGGACGCCACCGTCTCGACCGTATCGGGGCAGGCCAGCACCGTGGGCCATTCCCCGGCGGCAGTCTTCGTTATCACCAACGAAATGATCCGCCGCTCCGCTGCCCGCACCATTCCGGAAGTGTTGCGCATGGTGCCCGGCGTGGAAGTGGCGCAGATCGATTCCAACAAGTGGTCCGTGTCCATTCGGGGATTCTCCGGACGGTTCACCAACGATCTGCTGGTGATGATCGACGGACGGATCGTCTATGACCCGCTCTTTAGCGGCGTTTTTTGGGAAGTCCAGGACGTGCTCCTCGAAGACGTCGATCGGATCGAGGTGGTCCGCGGCCCCGGGGGCACCATCTGGGGCGCCAATGCGGTCAACGGCGTCATCAACATCATCACCAAGAACGCCAAGGACACCCAGGGCGTCTATTTCGAGGGCGGCTCCGGCACGCACGAGCAGGGCTTCACCTCCGCCCGCTACGGCGGCCAGATCGGCGACGACCTCTCCTACCGCATCTACGGCAAATGGCTCGACGTGAACGACTACTATTCCCCCGACTTCCCCGCCACCGACGCCTGGCAGCAGGTCCACACCGGCTTGCGCATGGACTGGCGGGCCAGCGCAAGACAGCATCACCTTCCAGGGCGACTATTACAACGGCTACGACGGCGATGAATCGATGTTCCCGTCCTTCATGCCGCCTGACTTCGAAACCCTCGATCACGGAATCACCCACGTCTCGGGCGACAACGTCCTCTTGAATTGGCGGCGGACGCTAAGCGAGCAGTCGGACTGGACCGCCAAGGTCTACTACGACCAGACCCAACGCCATTGGATCGATTACGGCTTCGGGGAAGACCAGAACACCTTCGATTTCACTTATCAGTATCGCTTCCCGCTGGGAGCGCGGAACGAGGTGATCTGCGGGACGGAGTATCGCAACGTGATGGACAGCACCTACGGCAACGGCACGATCAACTTGGTCCCCCCAGAGACCACCATTAACTATTACAGTTGCTTCGTCCAGGACCAGTTCACCATCAAGGAAGATTTGTGTTTTCTCACGGTGGGGTCGAAGTTCGAGCGCGACGATTACACCGGCTTCGAGTGGGAGCCGACGATTCGGCTCTTGCTGACGCCCACCAAGGAGTATTCGATGTGGGCCTCCGTATCGCGCGCCGTCCGCACGCCGTCCGTCGGCGAGGAAGACGCGCAGATACTCGCCCTGCCCGTTGCCCAGGGCGTGCCCATTTTCCCCTTGGTCCTCGGCAACCGCAATTTGCTCTCCGAAGAGCTGGTCGCCTACGAGGCGGGCGTGCGCGGCCAGCCGACGGACCGATTCACTTGGGACCTGGCTGTGTTCTTCAACGATTATGCCCGCCTGACCGATCCCGTGCCCGTCGGGTACAATGTCCTCCCCGGCGGCGAGATCATTATTCCGACCGTCGTCCTGAACGCCGTGAGGGGCGACACCTACGGCTTCGAGCTGGCCAGCAGCTACAAAATCACGGAGGCTTGGCAGGTCCGGGCCGCCTATTCATTCCTCGTCATGGACATGCAGCCGTTCCCCGGCACGCCTCCCCCCACCGAGTTTATGGGCCAAACTCCCCGCAACGAGCTTTACCTGCATTCCACCTTTGACCTCGGGCGGCACTGGGAACTCGACCTGATCGGCCGCTATGTCGATAACCTGCCGACCTTCGGGGTCTCCAAGTACATCGTCGGCAACGTCCGCTTGGCCTGGCGCCCCAACCAGCACCTGGAACTGTCGGTCGTGGGTCGCAATTTGGGCAACGGCAAGTTTTACGAGTTTGGCAACGACAACATCCTGGGCGCCGTGGCGACCGAGGTCGTTCCGGAGGTCTACGCCCAGGTCGCGTGGCGTTACTAGGTGTTCCACGAGCAAGATTGGTCCGAAGATGACGAGCACAGCGGAACTAAGCAACGATCGAGCGGCCCGCCCGCAGCGGCGCGTGCCCACGCGCTTGCCCCTGCTCGTGGCCGCGATCGTCATGGCCGCCGTGGCGACGGCCTGGTTCCCCCTGCCGGCCGCCGAAGACCAGCAACCGGCCCCGGCCAGCCAGCCCGGCGAATACACCGTCAAGGCGGTGTTCCTCTATAGTTTCGGCCGCTTCGTCACCTGGCCGGATAGCGCCTTCAGCAACGCCTCGGATCCACTGGTCATCGGCATCGCCGGAGAAAATCCCTTCGGTCAATCGCTGGATGAAATGGCGGCCAAGCGCACCATTCAGGGACGGCGGATCGTCATTCGCCGCTTCGCCTCCCCAGAAGACTACCGCCCGGGCTGCCACATGCTGTTCGTCAGCCGCTCCCTGACCGCCGACCAGCAGGCCCTGCTCCTGAAGAAGACGGAGGGGAAACCGGTGCTCGTCATCGGCGAGACCCCGGGTTTCGCCGAGAAGGGCGGGGCGATCAATTTCTTCATGGAAGATGATCGCGTCCGCTTCGAGATCAACGCCGAAGCGGCCCGGCTGGCACAACTCCACCTCGACGCCAAGTTGCTGAACCTGGGCAAAGCGGTCACCGCGCCGCGCCCGGCAGCCGCCCGCTAGCCCGCAAGCCAAGGGATTAGGGATTAGGGATTAGGAAGCGGGGCCGGGGGTTTGAAAAGCCCCTCGACTGCGTCGAGGGGGCCCGCTTCCGCCCTCCGCCTTCTGCCTTCCGCCCTCCGCCTTCCCTTCCCCCTTCGTTTCTGGAATTTTCCCGTTTTGGATTGTTTTTAGCCAACAACAAATCTTTGGGCCTCGGGGGGTAGGGTCCGGGCTTTTCGCCCAAACCGCTGCCGGCCAACGAGTTGCGGCGAAATCTTCGGCCGTTTTACATACCACCCGAAAGTATATAATGTCAACAACTTTTCAACTTTGTCGTAACCCATTGCTGCGGCTGTGTTTAAGCTACCCCCTCTAAGGTAGTTTTTGGTTTTGGTATGATTCGAGTTAATCTGGGAAATTTCATCTCCTCATGTTGTTTGTTCGCAATGGTTTGCGGAGCGACGTTTTTGTCACATCGGGCAAAATGCCTGGCCGGTTTGTTGCGTATTGACTCCAACAACTCGTTGTCAACAATTCGCCCGCCGACGCTCTGTTTTGCCGGTCCCTCCGCGTGCTCGCTGCAACTGCTTATCGCGTTCCGCTTTGCAGAATTTTTCCGGCCGCCGCGGAATCGACATTTTTCCGATTTTTCTCGCCCCTGCGCACTTGACTGCTGTGCTCCCCTCGATTGCCCTGGGCGGAAAGCGCTATTTTCGTGGCCCATTTTTTTCGACTTCTTGCGAGTTTCCGAACTACGTTCCGCCGCGGAAATCAGGGCAAAAGCGCGGTGGGGTATGGTATTTACTTGGAAATTCCGGGCAAAATTGCGCCTGGATGCAAGAAAAAAAAGCTCGATTTGTCGTCCCCCGAGCAGGGCAGACGGAAGGGGGAAGGCGGAGGGCGGAAGGCGGAAGGAAAACATCTCCCCTCTCCCTTCGGGAGAGGGGCATGGGGTGAGGGCGTCGTCGCCGGTCCCCGGCCCCGGTCCCCGGTCCCCTCCGCCTTCCCCCTTCCGCTCGCCCTCGTCAAATCCTCGCAAAAAAATCAGCGCGGGTTATTGACACGCGGCGTTGGACGGGAATAAACTCACCACCGGCCGGCAACGGCCTCTCGTCGCAGGCTTTTTCCGAAGTCGCATTTCTCTTGGGGAGGATCGTCCGATGCGGAAGCCGCCGCGGTTCTGGGAAAGCACGTTCGCCAGTCTCCCGTTCGTCCGCCGCCGGAACAACAAGCCGCGGCCCCGTGCGCGGACCGGCCGGCCCATGATGATCGAAAGCCTCGAACCGCGGCAACTCCTGAGCGCGGCCCCCACGCTGTATTGGGACCCGGGACAAACCGGGCCGACGACCGGAGTCGCCTCGGGCGGCAGCAGCAGCGTCGCCTGGGACGATACGAGCGGCAGCAACGTTTGGTACGACTCCGCAACGGCCGTGAACGCGGACGTGGCGTGGAGCAACGGCGATACGGCGGTCTTCGAGGGCCAGACGGGCACCGTGACCATCTCGGGCACGGTCACCGCGGCCAACATCATCTTCGCAAGCCCGAACTACAAGATTGCCGGCGGTACGCTCGATCTCATCCCGGCGGACGGCTCGCAGGCAACCATCACGGTCGGCAGCACCGGCAGCGCGGCCTCCGCGACGATCAGTTCCAGCCTGGCCGACACCGCGGCCGGCGCCAGCCCGCAGGACAACGGGCCCGGCCTCACCGTGCATGGCAACGGGGCGGTTCTGCTGGACGGGAACAACAGCATAAGCGGCGGCATGACGACCGACAGCCCGGTGATCTTCGGCCAGCCCGGCGCCATGCCGTACGCCCGCAACCCGCAAACCTCGCCCGGGCTAGACATCAACCCCGGCGGGCAAGTCACCCTCGGAATGCCCACCCTGTACGCGGACGCCGGCGGCGGGACCGAAGACTGGGCCACGGCCGACATCTGGCACCTGGGCAACGCCTACGGCCTGTTGACCACCTGGATCGACGGCAGCTACGCCACGCTCGGCGGCGGTGGCGGCGGCACGCTCGACCTCTCGACCCCGGTGATTGCCAGCGCGGTCACCTTCGCCGCCGACGGCTACACCATCCACGGCGATGCCTCCGGCGACACGCTCACCGGGCCGACGATCGGCCTCGACGCGGGCGCGGGGACCACCAGCACGATCGATGCGGTCCTCAGCGGCAGCGGCGGCCTGGCCGTGAGCGGGCCCGGCATTCTCGTCCTGGGCTGTGCCAATAACTACACGGGCCCGACCACCATCAACGGCAGCTACGTCACGGCTGGAGACGACGCGGCCCTGGGCGCGGCCAATCCCCTCACGATGAGCAAGAGCACGCTCGACCTTAACGGCATGGATTTGACCGTCGCCTCCCTGACGGGCGATGCCGCCAGCCTGATTACCAGCACGGGGGGCGCCGGCCAGTTGACCGTTGCCCTGGCCTCCGGCACGTCGACCTTCGCCGGCACGATCGCCGACGGCGCCAGCACCAGCGGCGGCCACGGCGACGATTACGGCGGCGGCGGCACGCTGGCCCCGCAGGACGTCGTCGAGTTCTATCTGCAACCGGTGAGCCTCGGCACGACCAACTACAGCAGCGACTTCGAGATGGACTCCAGCGACAACATCAGCGTCAACAACGTCACCACCAGCGACGCCTCCGGCACCATCTATTTCGACGTTTATGCGGGCCTGAACCTCTCCGGCGGCGCCAGCAGCGGCGGCGTCGAGACGGCGGAGCTGAACTTCACCTCGACCGGCGCCATCGGCGACGGCTCGACGCCCTCGTCGCTGGGCCTGGCCTTTGCGAACGGCTTTGGCGACGGCCCGGCGGCCAGCACCGGCGACTCGACGGACCTCAACGACGACGGCAACCTGGACCTCGGCTCGACCGGCAACGCCAACCCGGCGGGCTGGGCGGACTTCTGCCAAAATCCCGGCGTCATCGGCACCGCCAGCGGCAGCGGCAGCGGCGACTGCACGAACGTCTTGCTGGGCGTGCTGGCCTACAACTACAGCGATGCCGACGACGGCCAGACGGCACAGGTCACGCTCGATAGCCGGACCGGCACGTTCGCCCCGGTCTTCATGTATGAGCTGGACGGCGTTGCGAAGGCCGACACGTTCCACGGCTCGAAGGCATCCGACCTGGCGATCGGCACGCCGGTGACGATCACGTACGCGCCGGCCGGGGGACTGTCCCAAGCTTCGTCCGCCGCCGGGGGACTGTCCCAAGTTTCGTCCGACGAAACTGGGACTGTCCCCTTTGCCCCCGTTGCCGTCCCCGATGTATCTCCTCCCCTTACGATCTCCACCGGCACGGTTGCCATCGTCGTCGCCGGCTCCGGAATTCCCGGAATTCCGGGGACACAATACTATTATTTACAAGATGGGAGGGATTCGATAAGTTCCTGGGATGGTGAGATTGGCACGGTTGGTCATTCCTGGTTTGCCCCATCACATCACCCAGCGAGGGAACCGCCGACAACAGACGTTTTTCAACGATGGCGACTACGCGGCCTATTTGGAACTGATGGCCGATTGGTGCCGTGAAGAGGGAGCGGCGATTTGGAGCTATTGCTTGATGATGCCCAATCATGTTCATTTGATTGCCGTTCCCGCAGTCGAAGTGGGCTTGCGGCGGGCGATCGGCGAGGCGCACCGGCGTTACCACGGCGGATCAACTTTCGCGAAAAATGGCGGGGTTACTTGTGGCAAGGGCGGTTCGCTTCGTTCGTCATGGACGAGCCCCATCTGCTGGCGGCCCGTGCATGTGGAGTTGAATCCTGTGCGGGCGGGACTTGTGGCCGACGCTGCGGACTGGCCTTGGAGCAGTGCACGGGCGCACTTGTCGGGCCGCGACAATCGTTTGGTTAAAGTCACTCCGCTTTTGGCGATGGTCGGCGATTGGAAGGCTTTCTGAACACGCCGTGCGTGAGGAGGAAGTTCGGGACTTGCAAGAGCACAGCCGCAGCGGTCGGCCGTTGGGGAGCGCCACGTTTTTGGAGCGTTTGGAAAACATCGTCGGTCGTGTGCTTAGGCCACAGAAAGCTGGCCGGCCGTCGAAACTTCGCAAACTACCATAATGAGTATTGTGTCCCCGGAATTCGAGGATCGCGAGGCCGGGGTCGCCCTGAACCGGACCGGTGCCGTCGCGGCCGTGTGGCGGGGGTCCCGGATTGCCATCCTGGATGGCCGAGATGGGCGGGAACTCCGTGTCGTTCACGCGCCGATCGGCGTTGAGCGTATGTCGCTGAGTGACGATGGAACCCGCCTTGCCGCGGGGCTCGAGGACCGCGGCGAAAGAAGGAGCGGGATAGGCGTCTGGGACACCGCCTCGGGCCGGCTCGCGGCAATTGTTCCTCCTCGAGAGGCCGCCTGGCGTCCGCAAATTGTTTGGATCGGCGACGACGTGATCGCGTGCGCGCCGCGCCTCCCTGGGGGCGACCCGGAGGTGTGTTTTACGGTCATTTCACGCCTTGAAACCAGGAGGTTCCATTACGCGATCCTCGTGTCGCCGATCGTCGCGAATTCCGGTGGGACGGTGGTCGCCGTGGCGAATGGCTTCGAATTCGTGCTTGTGCTGAACACGGGGGACATGGGCGAACTCTCTTCCGACCTGGCGACGGACTTCTGTCCGTCTGTTATTGTGGCGATGGCGATTTCCGACGATGGGGCCACGGTTGCGACTTGCGCCGAGACGATTACTCCAATGAGCCGCGCCGGCTTTTCATTGATGACAGGAGGAGTCATGCGCTGCGGGAGATACGGCCGTGGCGCAGCAGACGTGGCTGCTGGGCTGCGCTGGCAGGCTCGGGCGTCTCGCTCGTAGCGTTTTCGATCTGGCTGCTTTGGCAAGAATTGAAGAATTCCGGGGACACAATACTGATATCGATAAGATGGCAGGGATTGCGGAAGTGGTGACAGCCGGCAAATCCGGGGAATCCGGGAGGTTTAGGCGACCAGAGAGGTGACGCGTAGG
>CAVSFO010000006.1:0-372167 GCA_963727245.1 uncultured Planctomycetia bacterium
ACTCATAAGCCCTTGAAAAACAAGGGCTTATGTTGTTTACGGGACCAGTGATCTTTCGGGCGTTGAAATGGATTTCACGGGATTTCACGGAAACGGTACCAAAACGACCCCATTTCTTGCCTGAGCGGGCTCCTGATCCGGCCTCCCTTCCAAGCCGCTCGCACCGCCGGACCGACCCATGAAGGTCGGGCAAGATGATGCGGAGTTGATGCCCCATACAATGGGGTCCGCTGTGTAGCCGGGCCGCTCTCTCGACTTCTCGCCCTCTTCTTACTGGCTCCCTCGAACGCCTTCTCCCAATGGGACCCAGCCGGCCTCTCGGAACTTCAACGAGGAGTGACGATGGGCGACCGGCACGTCAAACAATGGGTCTGGTTCGCTTGTGAGCGGAATCAGGTCTTGGAATTCGCCCAGACGATCATCGTCGAGTGGAACCCGAGATTCACTCGAAAGATGGGTGATGCGGGCTTTAATTTCAATGCGTTCCGTGCCCGAATTCGGCTCAGCATCCCGCTCTGGTCGAGGGCATCCGCCCAGGACCAGCGACAGACCGTCATCCACGAAACGTGCCACTGCATCGTCGGCTATAAGCATGGCAAGGTCCGTCGGCCACACGGCCCGGAGTGGCAAGAAGCGATGCGAAACTGCGGGGTGGAACCGATCCGTACCCACAACGTTGACCGGACGGGCCTAACTCGACGCCAACGGCTCTTCGTGCTGCTCGACTGTCCCAACGAGCATCAGTGTCGGATGACCGTGCGAGACTACAACCTCGCCCAAGCCGGATGCGTGCTTGAGTGCAAACGTTGCGGGCTCGTGGTGACCCAAGCATCGCCGATGGTGGAGGATCAGAGAAGTGTGGCCCGAACGGACCGGACCGTTATTGCCGGCCATGAAGTCACTTAGGCAGAAAGGGAACTGACGTGGACTTTACCTGTGTCGGCTGCGGTGCGAATTTGCATATCGGCAACGAATGGGCGGGCAAACAGGGCCGGTGCCCTTATTGCCAAACGCTCACCTGGCTTGGTAATCCTGCCTGCCAATCTCCCGTCATGGCCCCTCGGCGTACCTCGAAGTTGGGCGTGCTGTTTCGCTTCCTGTTCATTCCGATTATTGTCATGGCTTCATATTGCGTGTTCTTGCCCGATTGGTGGGAGGGCTTTCTCTACGCCACGATTTTCTTGATTGTCATCGTCTTCCTCCTGTGGGCCTTTGTCAACTTCTTCACGTTCATTGGTAGTCCGCACTATTACCGAATGTGGAAAGCTGGCGGCGGTGATCCGTTTATCGACACCTTGCCCTCTCCGATCAACCCCGACCCGGACAGTGTGCGATACCAGGAGTTATTCCAGGAACAGGCTCGCCAGGAGGACAAACTCGTGCTGGACCATGAGCCCCCGCCGCCGTCTGCGGAATTTCCAAAGAATCTGAAGGAGTTTGGCGACCTGTTGAGGTAATACCGTCATGGGGCTCGCAGTGGTTTTCATTATCGTCGGCGTGATTCTGCTCCTCTCGCTGGTGTCTCGGGTCGAGGAAGACTGGATTCGCCGACAGTACGAGGACTGGAAGAAACGACGATGAGCGACCGTTATATCTGCGTTCCGTGCAAAGGCGACAGTTGCCCCCGCTGCCAGGGCCGGGGTTGGGTTGGAGAGGCAGTCGTGACACTCGAACGGAAGGACTCGCTCGCCGAAACCATCGCCAAGCACCTGATCGAGAAGAAGATCGCCGCCGTAGGAGCGGAGGAATGGACCCGCAGGGCGGCGGAAGCGAACCTCACCGTCGAGCAGTTTACCGAAATAGAGACCTGGCAAGCGACCGGACCAATCAAGAACCAGTTCATGGGCCTGACCGACGACGTGATCGACGCAATCGCCGACTTGGTTGGGATCGAAGTGCCGCCGGTCTTCTTACAAATCATCGAGGAGTGAAGAGTGATGTACGATCCAGCTACCGATACGACGAGCATTTACTATGGTCATGAGCATCCGCCTGAAAGCCCGCTGCAAAGGGAGTGGGAAGCCCTCGGCACTACCCTTCTCGTCGTCCTTTTGGCACCGTTTTGGCTGGCCTACAAAGGCTGCGAGAAATACCACGAGTGGCAGGACGACCGAATTTACGACCTCCATGTGGAAATGTTAAAGCAACCGCCTGTAGCCGTCATGGTCTGTAAACTCGGCTGCCGTCACCCCGATGGTAGCTACTACTCCACCGAGGAGATGGCGAAGCTTCGTGTTGTCTCACGGCAACCTAGTCAAGAGGACGGAGACAAGAAGTGCGACTTGATGGTGCTCGAACCCTCCAAGGGCGAGAAAGATGTGCAATGGCTTACTTGTGAGATTAAAGCTGGCAGTGATTCATTGAAGGAGGAGGTGGAACCGCCATACGAATTCCCCGTGCCCAACTTTGGTGGTTGCACAAGGGTTTGTTGTCTCTTCGAGGGACCTGATGCTTGGGCGAAGGCAAGACCAATAGGAGACTTGCCTGAGAAACCGTGGCATTGGTACGGAAGAACTCATTGCTTGGACCATTCCATTCGTGAAGAACGTTGTGACGCCGAGTCGTATGTCACCTGTTGGTACGAGTATCATGGTACACGTTATGTATATCAGGATGGGGGCAGTCTCCAGGGCTTTTGGCAGGCCACGCCAGCCGACGAGGTGTACCTGGAGGCAGTGCGGAGGGCAAGGTGATGATGCCTCCCTTGGGATGGAGCAATGCGAAATCGGTGACCAAGTGACGAGTGACAGCGTTCATGCAAGTATCGATACCTACCCCATTCCAGCCACCTGGCGATCTATAAATCGCCGTGGCCGGATTTCTTTCTCGACGCCTGGCACTTACCGCTTCCGCCGCCGCCACACCCAACCCATCAGCCCGATTGAGCCGACACCAAGGAGGACGAAGGTGGAGGGTTCGGGGACCGGGACCGTGGTGGGAGACGATATGGCATATAGCGGAAGTTCTTCGGTGGTCGATGCCGGTGTCGGGGAGGCGAAGTCGGCGTACTGCGTCCACCACGGGTCGGTGCAATTGGAATAACCGACGGCCGGACCCCAATATATGGAACCCCACGTAGGCCAGTCACCTAGCGGGTAGAAAGGCGACAACACCGTCCCGCTATCGCTGGTGCCTGTCCAGACGAAGCCTTGGTAGTTGGTGCCGTTCTCGTCGTACTCTATCGGGGCCTGGAGTGATCCGGTCCAGAGGGCTAATACGTTGCTGGCGACCAGTTGTCCTGCGGTGTTGTAAATCGGGTATGTGTACGAAGGGATATTGTCGATGGCATTCGTGTACGGAGTTGAACCGATAGCACTCCACGTCAATCCGGTCGGTAATGACGTGCTGAGCCCCGCCTGAGTGGTCACAAATGAATTGTAATCCCGGATGTTGGTGCTGGTCGCCGTCGTGCCTCCCGAAGTCACAATTGCGATTTCGTAGTGCGAACCGGGAGGCAGAGCTGGCAGAATGACCTGAGCCATTGCCGACCCAGCAAGCATCGTCGCCACCGAAGCCGCCGCCATCAAACCTCGAACAAACGCCATTCTCATTCCACACCTCCCTTGAAAAAGAAATTGCGAGAAAGAAGCCGACAAATCTCACGCCGCCCGCTTCCGTCGCCACGCCCAGCCGATCAGCCCGATGGCACCGACAGCCAGCAGGGCGAACGTCGAGGGTTCCGGCACCGGCTCTGCCGTCCCCGCCATCTCTACACGAAGCCCCGACGGATTGATGCCAGGGGCGGAATTTGGTAAATTGTCTACGACAAAATCCAAGGTATTAACTCCCGGAACGAAGCCGCTCATAATCTCGAACGGTAGCCAGCCCCAGAATTGCGACCCGCCTGAAACGGGACCAAGGTCGATGCCGTTAATCAGTATATCTGGAACCGTGTTGTCCGACAGCAATTGGCCTTCGATGCAGGCTGAACTCGCCAGTAATCCGGTGAGGTCGAAGGTCGTTTGGTAGGTGTATAGCCCGTCCACGTTGTTGACTTCCCAGAAATTGTTTTGGTCAGCTTGCGGTGCGATCCATTTGGAGGTAGGCGTGTCAGGAAGCCACGGCCCGGTAGCGAGCGGGAACTCGTTTTCATCGACAACGAATGTGCTTGGTCCCAGCCCTGAGCCGCTGGGAACGGAAATCAACGTGTAGTGTGGGTCTACAGCCCCATCGGGCAACAACGAGCCGTCGGCGGCAAAACCCGTGTTGAACAGCCCTGGAATGGTGTCTGCGTGCCCGTATCCGCCAATGCACAGCACAGCAAGACACACCAAAGACTTGAAAAGCAACTGCCTTCGCCACGCCCACCCAATCAACCCGATGGCACCGACACCGAGAAGGGCGAAGGTTGACGGCTCCGGCACCACTGCGAAGTCACCGTTGAAGTCCACGACTGCCCAGACGGTGTGGTTGGCCGTGTTGACGCCCCAGTCGCCCAGGGTCATGTCGCCGGTGGGCCAGGCTCCAAGCTGGAAAGTGCCCTGGTTGGTGCCGATGTTGTCGTCGATGGCGTTTTCCCACTTGTCATCGCTGGGGTCCAGGTACGCCAGGTAGATTCGCTCGTCGGACGCCCAGAGCCCTTCGCTTCCTGCCCCAAGCGGAAGTAGGGCCGGATTGTAGGTCATTTGCAACACGAACGGACTGGTCTCGTTGCCGTTGGACGCCATGCCGCTGAGACACACGATGTCGCTAATCAAGCCTGGACTCGCTCGTTCCGCCTGCGTCTGGGTTCGCCATGCCATGCTCACCGTTTCCGGGGAGCCGCTGTCGTCCGTGCCATCCAGGATCGTCGCTGTGCTGCCCACCATCCCGTAGCCGCCGCTGCCCGTTGTCGCCGTTACCTTAGATTCGAGGCCAGTATAACTGCCGTTGGCTGCCACCTGAGCGATCAAGGGGCTGCCGAACAAAGTTTGCGAGTTGCTCCTGTCGGCCGTGGCGTTTCCCACGTTGCCTTGCAGCACGACCGTGACCGCCCCGTTATTGTTGCTCCCTGCTCCGGGCAAGGGGCTGTCGTCAACAAGTTGGGAAGCGGCCATAGTCGCCGTGTTGCTCCCCGTCGTGGTGTAATTGGCCGTGTTCAGCGAGGCAGTGTAAGTGTTGCCGTTGCCCGCCGTCAGCCCGTTGAAGGGCGAAAGGCTCGTGGTCAACGCCGCATCGCCGGTCGCCGTGAAGCCGGTCAGCATCAGATTCGCCGTGTAAGCTGGCGTCGTGTTGACCGCCAGGTTGTAGATCGTGAAGTTCTGGCTCGGCACCATGGCTCCCCGCAGGACGTTGCCGAAGGTGACGGTTTGCGTCGTTTGGTTGGCGGTGGAGGAGAGGGAAGCATTGGAGTGGTCGAGGACGGTGAGGGTGGCGGTCGTCGTTTGCGGACTATTAGACGCATTCGGATCGTTGGCCGTTAAGGAAATCGTGTTGATGCCAAGGTTGGTTGAAGTGGCCGGGACGGTGCAGGATTGGCTTGAACCGGGAGTGAGGGTGCCGGAAGCGGGAACGAGCAATCCGAGTGTGGCAGTTCCGCTTAAAACGGCAGCGGTCAGTGTGTAGTTCAAGTTGTTAGCAGCGAAGCCGCCTGAATTACTAACCGTTGTACCCAAGGTTCCGGTTCCGCCAGTAATGATTGTTGCATTGGATACGTTGCTGAGACTGATGCTGGACGGATTAGTACCCAAGCCAAAAGGGTAGCCGTTCGACGAGGCGAACGCAGACACCGGCTGGCTGAAGGAGCCGTCAGAAACGCACTGCCCATTGGAGGCGATGTAATAGACCGTGCGATCATCCGTACCCAAGCCAAAAGGGTAGCCGTTCGACGAGGCGAACGCAGACACCGGCTGGCTGAAGGAGCCGTCAGAAACGCACTGCCCATTGGAGGCGATGTAATAGACCGTGCGATCATCCGTACCCAAGCCAAAAGGGTAGCCGTTCGACGAGGCGAACGCAGACACCGGCTGGCTGAAGGAGCCGTCAGAAACGCACTGCCCATTGGAGGCGATGTAATAGACCGTGCGATCATCCGTACCCAAGCCAAAAGGGTAGCCGTTCGACGAGGCGAACGCAGACACCGGCTGGCTGAAGGAGCCGTCAGAAACGCACTGCCCATTGGAGGCGATGTAATAGACCGTCTGACCATTACCATCGGAGGCGGACAAAGCCATAACCAGGAGAACGAATGCGGTGAGGGCGAACAATTTCACGGGAAAACTCCTTGTTCGGAAACTGTATGGGCACAAAAAGTGTCTGGTGTCTATTGCGTCCCGCCCGTCCCGCCACACCGAACCGATCAGCCCGACAAGGAGGCATTCTCACGAACCCCAAGGCTCCTCGGTCGATCAATCCGGTTTCGAGACGGAATGCGGGCAAGGGGCCACCAGCGGGCTAGTATGCATCTGCCAATTGTGGAATGCAAGAGGCCGGTTTCAGGACAGGGCCTTGCCGGGAAACGAACATCCCAAAACCCCCACTGAATTTCCCCTGGATTCGGCTCCATACCCGGCGTATTTGGGCGACTCCGGGTCGGTTTTCGGCTTGTTCAGATGCCTATGCTGGGGCATTCAGAGCCGCCAGATAGCGAAGTTCAACACGGCGGCGAAGCTCACCCAGGCGAGATACGGCAGGAACAGCAGGCCCGCCACCACCGACCGCCGCCAGAACGCAATCGTCGTGACGGCAATGGCGATCCAAAGCAGCACGATGTCGATGAAGGCGGCACCAGGACTGTGGATGCCGAAGAACAACCACAACCATGCGGCGTTAAACGCCAACTGGGCAGCGAACAGCACCAGCGGCCATCGCCCACCCTTCCGCCAAACCAACCACGCTGCCACGGCCATGCTCAGGTACAGCACCGACCACACCGGCCCGAAGAGCCAGTTCGGCGGCGTCCAGGATGGCTTGGCCAGCCCAGCGTACCAGTTGGGGATGCTCGGCGTCGTCACCAAACCACCGATCCCGGCCACAGCGAAGCAGATGGCGATCAATGCAACGAGGGCGAGCCAGGGATGCTTGGGCTTATCGCTCATCCAGGCTTCTTTCCGCACAGGCCATACTTGCCACCGTATCCACGTATCTTGCTGGCCCGGGCTTGGTGTTCCGTGGACGCAAGCCCTCAAGTAATATCGTCTTTACGCCTGGCCCCCGCCTTCTTGGTTTGTCTTTACGGCCTGCGTTGCATCCGATTTCTGGTCTTCACTCGGTCTTTGTAGGCAGGCGTCTGCATGTGTTCGGGAACAACTTGATTGCAGTTTGGGCAAACGGCGTACTTTTCAGCCCCGAACAGATTGGCATTGACGTTCGCCGTGGCGTCTCGAACCGGACCTCCGATTTCCTGTTTGCAGGTGGGGCATCGCATCGCCATACGTGGCGAACCTGACATTCTCATTCCCACTTTAATGCTCCTGGTTGAATGGGGTTTTTTCGGCGGGCAAGGCGTTCGCCAACCGGTCGGCGGGCATGGAGCGGGTGTGGGCGAAATCGCTTGGCTTGCGAGAGCCGGTATGCCCATCAGTCTACGCCCCATGTCGGCGTAGTCAACTAGGCCAACCTGCCTTCGCAGCCAGCCGCAACGCAGCAAGAGTCCCACGACCGGCATCGGACCGAAGACCAAATTGAAGCGAGTTTCGTGGTTCAGAAGGGAAAAGAAGGCCAATCCGCTCAAGATCAGCAAGCCGCCTGACTTTCAGCACTCCTGCGGCGGGCAGCCCTTCGCTATCCATGCCTTGAATTCGTCGTAGCTCCATCGAACGGCATGTCCGATCCGCAGAGGTGAATAGGAACAAGTACGTTCCTGGCCGACTAGGAGTCTCACGCCACTGCGGCGGGCTCCGGCGTCCCCAAGTACCTTGCATAGTTCCGCCCCGGCACATACCTAGTCCCCTGCTTCACCAGCACGCCGTCGATCACCATCCGGGCCAACACATCGGCCAGCCTGTTCGGGTGCGGGCTACTTGGGTCTCGTGGTTGCCGTTCCAGCCAGCGACGGCGAACTTTGCCCAACACGGCCATCGAGACGGATCGGTTGTTCTTCTCCAGAACATCGACGACGCTCCGATAATCCCGTTCCTCGTTTGACCATTGCGGTTGTGGTGGTCGAGGTTGGGGTGGCTGCTGGCGAACTGGAGCGGCATCGGGATTCTGAATCCGGTCGATCAAATGCAGGAGCGACCAGTTGTGGGTCTGTCTGGCGTAAAGGGAAATCGTCTGGACGATGATTCTCCGACCAGCATCGGCGGCAGTGTAGCCGAACCGGCTCCGTTGCACACGGGTTCCTTCACCTCGCAGGATCGACATGAAGAGGTCGGCCAGTGGCATCTCCGGCGTGGACTGCCGCCGCAACAAATCCATGAGGTCATTGAGCATCTCGAAATCGTAGCCAGGGACCCGACCAGGAATCTCTTCGGCTGCAACGGTGCCATAGGCCGGGTCGTTGCCCGAACGTCCGTAGTTGATCGAAAGCCGATTGGGATACTGGACTCGGCGTAGGGCTGGAATCCGGCCGGCGGCCACAGTCCTGACGGCGTTGGTCAAGGATTGGCGGAAGATCGCCTGGAGAGGGTTGCCCACACTCAGGTTGTACGGGCGGGCCTCATCGAAATCAAACAGGCTTTTCTTCGGCAGGCCCCGTTCGCCAACGGGGCTGAGCATCCAGAAAGCGATTCTTTGTAAACTATCCTCAACATCGTATTGCTGGGTAATCCCGTGCCGAATCAAGGCACCGACGATGTAATCAACGAACCGGCAGCATCGGCCATTGCGGTCTTGCACGGGGCATGACCGCATCTTCTCGAATTCTTGCCGCAATGCTGGGTCTCTTGTTCGTTGGATCAGAGCTTCCAACTGCTGCCGAAACGCACGCTCGTATTGGTCGAGGATGTACGGGTCGAGAAGGCTCCGGTCTTCTTGAATCAACCACTCGCTGAATGTCACCATACCGATATGTATGGCGACGGGCTGCGGATTTCAGCGAAGTCGGCGACCCTACTGGGCCACCAATTTTGCCACCGGCGATTTTTTTCGAGGCCGCTTTTGCAGACGTTTTCAGCCCTGCGGAGGGCAAGGCCGGACGAGGAATTACTTTGGCGGTGTCTACGTTTCGGGCTTGGCGGAACAATAAGAAGGGCACCCGTTAGTCGCCAGGGGGCCGGGGGAGTGGACCCAAACGTATTGGATTCCGCTGGAATTTCTCGATTTCCATTTTTGCGACGACTGCTTTGCCGGTCCCGCTCTTGAATCAGAGTGCGACCGAATCGTATGGCTCGGTTTCCGTGGAACACTTTGGGCAGCGGTCGTTGCACATGCAGTCCCAGTCGTTGGTCCACTTCGTTCCGCACTCCGAACACTCGTAGCAATTCCGATAGAGCAGCGTCGTCGATTCGTCCTGCATAACACGGTTCCGGTCGATTAGTATTCTTCGGGGAGCAGGAACGTCGTCGCTTCACGCCGGCCGTTCTCACCGACAGCCTCGGTGATACACCACACCTTGGTCCCGTCAGTCAACTTGTAGGCGGACAACAGCCGGCTGCCATCAACCAAAGCCTGGTCGTTGAGCAGCCGGTCCTCTTGGCAGAGTTCCTCGCCCCAGTCGCCGGCCAAATGCCGCTTCAGGAACTCGAATGGTGTCTGCCGGTTCCTCTGGAACGCTTCGCTGGCTCCCGGCGTGGCCAAGAGAACGCCAGGGGCGAACCTGGGTTTGTTGTTGACGGCTTGCATGGTCTCGTCTCCGTGGTGGGTTCACTTACATCATCGTGGTGAGGTCCGCATCATGCCACCCGCTTGAAGTTGAACGCATCGCATTTCGTGGACAAGCGGCCACGATACGTCTTACCTTTCCGGCGAAAGGTGAGGGTGTTACCGTGTACGGTCACATTATCGGAGATTACCGCCCCGATGAAATCGTTGACTTGACTGCCGCCAGTAGGCGGAACGCCGCCGTGACGGTAGGCGAAACTGCCTTGCCCGATTTCGCAGTTCTGGTCCATGCCATCCAAGCGGGCCTTGCTCAAGGCTTGGTTATGGGCCTCGCTCTCTTCGTTGGTGACGGGGACTTTCCCATAATTGGGGTCGAATGTCCCATGACCCTCGGCGTGCCACAGGTCGCCGAGGCAAGTGTCGGTCCCTTTGATGGTGATAAGCGAACCGAAATGTTCGAGTTGCTCACGGGTCAAGGGTTTCTTCTTCATCCTACTCCTCCGTTGCCATGATCGCCGCCATTTTTGTTCTCCTCTTTGGGTTGGGTGACGTTGGGAGCGGGCGGTCCAACTTCGTTGATCGTCATCGGGATGCGGTGGTACGGCTTTCCCTCGGCTTGCTCGCCAGCCCAGTTTTCCAGGGCCGACCAGAAGGCCAGGACAAAGTGCGTGCCGAACGGAGAGGCTTCTTCCCATTCGACACAAGACTGCTTGACTCGAAACCATGCCAGAAGGTGCCAGCCGTCGTCAGAATAGTCGGTCCGATAGCAAACTCGCTTCAATCGGTTTTGCAGCGGTGGCATTTCGCCGATCACATAAAGCCGGTCCTGCCATGTTCGTTTGCGGACCTGCGAGTACCGAGCCGCTGGATAGAATCGACGGCCAATCTGAACGATGACCGGATATGCCGTCCTGATACGTCGTCGGCTCGACAGCCAATGGGCGACTTTTGTGGCGATTTCTTCTCTGTTCATGGATACCATCGGATGCTTGGTTCTGTGTCCAAACACCCGAGGGTTATGGTCCACTCAATCGGACCTCGGCGAGTTCGGCCTCGAAGGCAGCTTCGTCTTCGGTGCAGCGGTCCAGCATGAGGTGTTGTGTTGACCACACATCGTCAAGGCGGTCCGGTCAAAACGGCAGGTAGTTCCCGCTGGAATCGGTGGGCCGAGCGTGCAAATACTTCCCCGTTGTTGCCACACTACTGTGTCCCAACGTGGCTTGAACCAGATGGATCGGGCAACCTCGGTCCAGAGCGTGGGAAGCATGGGCATGGCGAAACCAGTGGCACGACACGTCCTTGTCGATGCCAGCCCGTTCGGCGGCTTTCGTGACGATTCGCCAGACCTGGGATTCGTCCAGATGGCCCTTCTTGCGACTCTTGAAGACCGGAGCGTCGGCGGGAGCGTCCTGTTGCAAAAGTTGTAACGCTCCCCAGACGCTTCTGGGCATGAGGACGGTCCGGGTCTTGTCGCCTTTCCCGAAGACGGTGATCTGGCCCGTCGAATCCCGCTCCTGAAGGTGCCGCCATTTCAGCGAGCAGATTTCCGAGACCCGGAAGCCGCCGGCATAGAGGGTGAGGAGGATCGCTCGGTTCCGGGGATTCGGTTCCAGCGAAATAATCCGTAGCACCTCGGCCTCGCTCAAAATCCGTTCGGCCAACTGGTCCCGAAAGCCGGGAATTTTCAAGGCACGGCCTACGTCGAACTGGAGATAGCCCAGCCGAAAGCCGAAGGCGAACAAGCTTTTGACCGCCGACATCGCCCGATGAATGGAGGACGGCTTCAGCCCGGCCTCATCCAGGTGGTCGGCGAATGCCTGGAGGTCGATCAGCTTCACCGACCGGAGCGGCTTCTCAACATATCCAATGAAACGGTCCGCCTCGGCCCGGTACGCCCGTTGGGTGTGGTCGGGCCGACCGTGGAGCCAGAGGGCCATGAGTTGCTCGTCCGAATCGGCCTGTCGGTTGGTCTCGGTCGGCCCCACGATCCCAGATTCGGGCGAATGCAAGATAACATGACTTCTCTTGCTTAAATCCGCACAGCTTTCGTCTTGGTTCTCGGTCATCTTTCGCACTCGTTTCAGCAGGAATCCGAACAGTTTCCGAACGTTGACCGAGCAGTTCCCGGCCACTTCTCGACGCCTTTCGCACATGGTCCGTACCCAGCCCCGACAGACTTCGCCCACGAATCACACGGTTCCCGAACGCTTCAGGTGTCGGAAAACCGTGCGGAGAATGTCATGTTCGTCTTGGCTTGCCGTCCCTTTGGGGAAGCACTCGGCCACGGCCTTTTCGACGGCGGCGGTCGTCACGCCGGTCAGGCCGAGGGCCTGGAGACTCTCGATCAGGTCGGCGTAATCGGCCTTCGGCTTCGCTGTGGGCTTGGTGGGACCGACACTACCGGGTTCGGCACGTTCGTAGAAAATGACATACGCTCCGTTCACCCCGATCCCCATCTCCCTCGCCTTGACGTTATCTTCCACCTGGGAAGCGTTATAGTACGGTCGCCCGTTGGGGAGTTTCAGCGGAGCATGGAACGTTCCCTTCCGAACATGCCAATAGAATTGGCTCCGGCTCATGCGAAGAAGCTCGCACATCTTGCTCACACTGATGGCAGCTTTGATACGGTCTTCGCTCATGGTCCTGACGCTCATCACTCGGAATCCTTGCTGGAATCGGACACTACCAACACGACATTAGATCGCCGTGGTCCGCAGGTGTGCGATCCCTTGAGAGGTAAGAATCCGGCCTTTCTCGGTCTTGTCGATCAAGCCGAGCCGGATGAAATCTCGCTCCAACATCTCGATGGTTTGGCGGGGGAGGCCCAGGTGCGTGGCGATCACGTTGAGCCGCACCGGTCCTCGATATTCCCGCAGGATGTGCAGGTATTTCTGCTCGGTGAGGTCGAAGCCGAGGGCATCTACGCCCTCGATCTCCAGCATCCGACGAACATGGTCGGCTTCGATTACGTCGGAGGAATCAGCCGAAGAGCAACGCTTGGCCGCATCGAGCAACCTGATGGCGAGGCGAGGAACGCCCCGACTTCTCTTGGAGAGTTCGCCCACAGAGTTGTCGTCAATCGTCCAGCCAAGACGTTTCGCCCGCTGCCGGATCAACAACGTCATCTCTTCGTGAGTGTAGTGGGTCAACCGGATCAGAATCTTGAACCGGTCCCGCATACTCGTCGTGAGCAGGTATTCGTCCGTCGTGGCCCCGATCAGACAGAACGGCGGCAAGCTGATTGCCTTCCGATTTCCGGCCAGAAACAGCCTGCCCTCCTCCAATGCACGGTAAAGGCAGACCTGCACCGTGGAAGTCAACTCATGGATTTCATCGAGGAAGAGGATGTCCCCGGCTTCGAGCATCATCAGCAATCCCTGCATCTGGCCGGAATTGCCGATATTCTGAGCGAGTTCCGCATGGCAATTCGCACAACACTCACGGCCAACGATTTCGGCGAGCAGCGTCTTGCCCGTACCACCTGGCCCACACATGAGGACATGAGGAAACGCTCCCTCAACACCGGTCTTGAAGCGGTCATTGAAGTACGCATCAAGGGCGGTCCGTAGAACCATGACAGATCGCTTCTGTCCCACGACGCCGTTTAAGCTGGAAATGAGAGGTTCGGTTTCTTCTTCGTTCATAGTTTGCTGCCTTGATCGGTCCGCTATTTGACTTCCTCGACGCTGCGGATCGAGGGGATGATGTCTTCGCCCACGGCGATTCCCCGTTCTCGAAGCTGATCGGCCAGTTCTCGGTTCTGGTCCGCCGGCATCCCATAGTCCTCGGCGACCTCGATGTACTCCGTCGAGTTGTCCATTGGGTCCGCCTCGCCGGCAAACAGCTTGGCCACTGCCTCGCCCTTGTCCGTCGCTTCAAGTCGGTACTTCGTGACGTGAAGCTCGTATTGCTCAAGTTCGTAGGTCGGCATGATTCTTCCCTCGTTGGTCCGGTTCAGGGTCACCGCAGCGATGCTGTTTGGCGAAGTCGTCGGAGCAGATTCTCTCGGCATGGACATGGAGTAGGTCCGCCGCCTGCTGAAGCTCCGGCTCGGTCTCGGCGACGATTGCCCGTGCGAGGATCATGCACGCTCGGCTCTTGGCTAGGTGAGCAGAGAAGCCCTGCCGGAAGGACTTCCCACACCAGAAGCACGTTCCCGAGTAGGCCCGCATCATGTTCACTCCCAGATGCTCTCGACGTAGTTGTCACCGTTCGTGTCCTCGGCGAGGTCCGATTCGCTCCCGTCGATGTCGTAGTCCTTGACCACAACCCGTACACCGGGCGGCACTTCGACGTGCTGCACCACACCGCCCTCCACGGTGACAGTCACGGTCGTTCGCTCGCATGGGTCCATTGGTCCCGTTCTCCGGTGAAATGTCAAGTGGTTCAGGGGAACAACTGCTTCCATTCCCCGTAGTTGTCGTCGGTGGGCTCTCGGACTTCCTCCACGTTGCCGAACTGGTCCCGTCGCCGAATGGTGCCGGCGTCGTCGGGATACTCGATGACGCCGCCGTCCCCCAACTCGTAGCCGCTCTCGCTCAGTTTCGGTGTGGTCGGCAGATCGTCCATATCGTCCTCGTGCTCCTCGTAAAGCACGGCATCGACGAAACCGATGGACAACTCGTCAGCCCAGGTGTGCGAGAAACCGGTCTGATAGCCGAGCCGGACGGCATTCTCGATGGCTTCGACGGCGGCCTCCTGCATGATCTCCGGGTCGATCTTGGCGGCCGGGTCACACTCATCGACCTGCACCCGGACGAGCACTCGGACTTCTCGCATAACTGTTGGTCCTTTCCTAGTTGGTCTTCTTGAATCCAAGGGCGGCGAAGGCACGACGCAGTGCTTCTTCCGAAGGGTAGCCACCCCGGTCATCTCGGTTCTCGATTTCGTCCTCTTCATGGTCCGAGAGCCAGCGGTAGACCTGAGCCTCCCAACCTCTCGGCAACTCGTGCTCCCGTTTCACCCGCCAGGCTGCATCGGCGATGTTCTTGAGGGTCGTCTCGTACTCCCTCGCCGAATAGTCGCCTTCATCCAGCAGCGGGTATTCGGCGAGCCGTTGTCGAAGCTCGTAGTAGGTCCGAAAGGCCCGAGTGATTCGACCACGACGATAAACTCGGATGGAGAACCCATCGACGTGGCCGACCGCCCAGTGGAAATGGCTCTCGAACACCACGTCGGGATCGTCGCCCGTGGCAAACTTCTCCATCGCCTCGGCAATGACCTCTGCGTTGCTCTGGTCCAACAGACCGGAGTCACGATGGTGCGTGTAGAAGATTGCCCACTCTTCCGGTCGTTCGAGGTCCGTTTTGCGGTGCCAGCAGAAGCAGTCGAAGTCTCGCCAGTTGCCCGCTGCTTCTCTCGCTGCCGTTTCCAGGTCGGGTGCAAGTGTCGTGGTCATGGTGTTGTCTTGCTGTTTGGTTGGTGGTGGCTGTCGCACCGAACACAGGCGGTCCGATAAATCCGCAGGGGGCGGCGGTTCCCAGCCACCGCCCCCCGCTGTCACCCGACCACACAGCCTCAGAACGGCACGTCCACGAGTTCGGGTTTGGGCTGACGGCTGAAGCTCAAGAGGAAGTCGGCCGCCTTGTTCGCTGCCGTGCTGGCCCTGAAGATAAACCGGTTGTCGTTCCGAAGGGCTTGCAGCCAGTTGGCAAGGTAAGCCTGGTGGTTGCTTAGGTCCGCCGACTGCGGCACGCCCAACTCGGCCAGCATGTACGCCGCAGCGATCTCCGCTCGCAACTCGCCCTCGGCGTAGTCGCCCTTCCACTCGGTCCGCCTCTCGCTCCAGTGAGCGAGTTCGTGCAGACAGGTGGAATAGAACTCGTTTTCCTTTGGGAACTTTCCCTTCGGCGGAACCTGGATGTAATCGGCTCCCCGATGGTAGAACGCCCGGTCCCCGGTGTACCGAATATCGGCTTCTGTCGCCCTGATGGCTCGTTCGGCCGGCTCGAAATCGACGAATCCGGTGTTGACGGGGCCATCATCCGTTGCCCGCAGGTGGTCCAGATGGCTGCCTTCCACTTGGTCGATGCTGAACACAGAGTAGCATTTCAGGAGAGGATACTTCTCCTCCGTTTCCTCACCGGTGATTGGGTCCGTCACCATCTTGGTGATCGGGCAGTAGTAGATGATTCCTGCCCCCCACGTCCCAGGCGGCACGTTGTCGGGACGCCGCAGGATTCGCCCGCCCATGTCCTGCCACTGTTTGAACGTTCCGTACCAGCGGGAGCGGAAACCGTGCCGATGCTGGTGCAAGGCCAGCAGCATCGGATTGATTCCCCGATACGGATTGCTGCTGACGACGTTGGCGGGACGGCCCGTATTGGCGGTCCCGAGCCAGGGCTGACGCCAGGGCGGAGTTTCTCCCTTCTCCAACGCCTCGACGATCTGCTTCGTGATGCGGTCTCGAATTTGGTCCTGAGTTGTCACGGTCGCACTCCTATTTTCTTCGTTGGTTGGTGACTCGTTCGACGATGAGTGCTGCGGTCCAAACGGCGTTACAAGTTTTGTAACGATGCAATCACGCCAGGCCCAACGCCTCTCGGCCCACGAAGGTGCCGTACTCGTTGATGCCAAGCACCATGAGGATGTCGCCCGCCAGCCGCATTCCCGAACTCTCGGTCTCGGCATCACCGAGGTCCGAATCGCACAGACGACGGAGCAGGGTGGGAAGAGATTCGGGGCTGATGGTGCATTCCAGCGTCCGGCACAACACGAGCTTGCCTGCCTTGCGTTTGCCGCCGTCGTATTGGTCGCCACGGTCCGGGCAATAGCACGCTTCAAGATGGGCGTCGATGCCCTGGTTCACGGCGGCGATGATGGCTTTGATTTCGTCCGGTTCAGTCAGGCTCATGGTGAAGGGTTCACCTGCCATCGCTTGTCGAACCGTCTGGTAGTCCACGGTCCCGCTGCCGCTGTCGATGGTGTTCATTGATTTCCCTTCCTTCGGATTCGCTTGCCCGTCAACTCGAAACCGTTGCGGTCCAAGATGCCACCGAGCAGTTTGCGGGCCTCGTTCCAATCGTGCTTGTCCTGCCCGCCTTGCGGTCCCCGGAGGCTGAACTGGTCAAGTTGACCAATTGCACGAGCGACCGCTTGGCAGTAGATGCTTGGTGAATTCATGGTCCCTCCTCAAACGCACTGCTCGCCTCGGGCCATCGCCACCCGCACAGCGAGCTTGAAGGCCCAATCCTGTAAATCCCGAGTCTCGTCCTTCGAGCCAGTCAAATAGTGGGCCGTCTCTTCGAGAACCGTCTGCCGCAGTTCCACACTGGTCCCCGTGGCTAGGTCTTCGTTGATGTAGACGATGCCGTCCCTCAAGAAGCCCCTCACAACGGTCCCGCCATTCATCACCGTGCGGAAGCATCGGACAGGGGGCTTGGCCTTGCCATCGGTCATTCCGGCCCGGTCCACCTGTTCCCACACCCAATTGAGAGCGGCGACGGCATCGGGTGTGGGGTCGAACGATTCCCGGCCGCTCAATTCGTCGGCCGAGAGGACTTTCGACGGTGTGGCACAACCGTATTCTTCCGCTGCCTTCACGACTGTCTCGGGAACTTCCAAGGCGTCGTAGCCCTTGCGGCTCAGGGTCTCGACGGGTCCGTCCTTGGTCGCCAGCACGACCGAATCGCCGACCAGTTCCAGGGCCTTGTTCCAATTCGCCTTGCGAGCGGCGACATCTTCGGGATTGTCGCCCCAACCGGGCCGCAATTCGTAACCGCCGAACTGATGCTCCCAGTAGGGTTTCCCGTCACGGAACGAGCGGAGCCAGGTCGCCAAGACTTCGGGAGACGCCTTCGCCATCGCTTTGGCAGCGGCATTGCGGCACTGGTAGTCGTCGGCGTTTCGAGACTCGTCGATCCGTAGGTCCAAGTTGTAATCGAACAGCGATTCGGAGGCGTACTGGTCGATCTCCCGCACCCGAACGCCCCGACGATAAATGACGGCCGTGTGGCATTCGGGGTTCAAGTTCCTCGACTTCTTCGTGAGGATGTTGCTGGTGATCGCCTCCGGCTCGCTGAAATGGAGACACCATTTGCCGAGGTTGGCGTAGAAACGAATAACTTCCTCGTTGTCGGCCGGGATGAAGACCCTGGTCCAGCCACGCTTCGCTCGCACCTTCTCCTCCGGCACCAACTCGACCTTGACCCCATCCCACGGCCATCTGCTGGTCCCGTTGGCTTGCCGATTCACGGCGATGGCGGCGTCGATGGCATTACTGACGAACTCCCTGAAGGCCATGCCGAGATGGTTCCAATCGAGGATGCCGTACTCGTCCGTTTGGGAAAGCTCCTCGGTGTAGCTGACGCTGGTCCCGTCTTCATCGGTGCCGCCATGCTTCACCACGACCCGGTTGTAGCCGGTCTCGCCTTCCAACGCCCTCATCTTGCCCGGCTTGGTCCCGAACTCCAACTTGTGGTTGCCGCAGAAGACGACGGGGAAGAGCTTTGCCCTCAATAGGAGGTTGACGGCGTGCTTGTTGCCCGACCCGAATTGTCCGATGCAGTAGGGGCTGTCGTTATCGGCGAGCCGCTTACTGGTGCAGCCAAGTAACACGAATCCTTCCACGGGGCAGACGCCTGGGTTCTCGATTTTCAAGTAGGTGGCCATGTGGGTCGTTCCAATTGTTGTAATGGGTAGTGGGTTGGGGTTCGACTTCCTCGTCGGTCCGCCTGTCGGGCTACTCGACCACCAGACCGTTCTGTCTCATCCCCTCGACGATCTGGTCCAGGCAGCGAGGTTCACATGCGATGGAGCATCCGATCCGCTGCCACGGTTCGAGGTGGACGTTCTCTTCAACCCAATCGTGGGCTTCGGCCGTCATTGGAGTGAACAAGGCCACGGAACCGTGGCTTTCGACCAGCACGTCGGCAGACATTCGCAAGACTCCTCTTCTCAAAGGTCCGAATTGCAACGGGATTCCAACAACTCTTCCATCACGCCATCCCATGTCACGGAACGCAGGCCCCGCACCCGGTAGCCGCCGGCATCGGTCCGGGGAAGGAAGCCGGGACGGCAACGGCGACCACGCAGGAACAGCGGGTCGATGTCCTTCCGATGCTGGTAAGTCACCGGCTCCTCATACCGCCCGCCGTCGAGAATGGATTCGTACAACTCGTCCCGCTTCTCCTCGTCGTGGTCCACGTCGTCCGTCGCCTCGTATTGATGCTCGATGAACCACAACTCGAAGGAGGCACACATCTCGCACAAATGGAAATGCTGGCGGCGGTCGAGGGCATAGACTGCGAAGATTCTCTTCGTCATGGCCTGGACGCCATCGCACCAATAGTCCCGGTCCGCCATCTTGACGATGCACGTATCGGGCAGCAGTTGGACTCTGCCGGTCGGAATCTCGGTATCGTCCGTCAGGAAGAAATCGCCACGCCGCTGGATATAGCTTGGTTCGCCGCCGTTCCGCCAAGCCTCCTCGGTGTAGACTTCGCCATACGAGAACTCCCCATCGACCATGAGCAGGGTGCAATCTTCCCGGTCGAAACCCCGCCCCTCCTTCCCATCCTTTGTCGGGATGAAAACGGCATTGGGGATGAACAGGCGTCTCTGCGTTGTCAGCATTTTCGGTCCTTCCAAATGACTTCGTTTTGAAGAACACAACCGCCCCATTTCGATTGAGGGCGAAAAATCCGCTGCCGTTGCCTTTTCACCGGTTTAGGCCGTCGGCACGATGATCCACTGGCCGCCGACGCCTGTGACTTCGCACCGGTCCCAATCTTGCTCGGCGGTCGCTTGGGCGAGGGCCGAGCATTCCTCGGCATAGTCCTCACACGCATCGTCCTCGGGAGCGTCGGGGTTGTCGCAAGTGGCGAGGATGCGGGCTAGTGCGAGCTTCCCGGCCAGGAGTTTGGCATCGGCATCGGAAAGATGATCCGGCACCTTCACGGTCACAACGCCGGTGAATTGCACCGGCACATCGAGTCGCTTCACGGTCATGGTCGCTCTCGTGTTTTCGGGAAGAATCGTTTCGCCGAAAACAATGACGGTCCGAAACGCCGAAATCATGCCTGCAACCACGGCATGGACCGAACGTCGGCGAGAGAACCGATCAGGAGAGACGACCGATGCCAGCAGCCAGAGAACTGACCGTCACGACCGGCTGGGGCGAGGGAAGAAAAGCCCGGTTCGTTGGATTTGCCGAGCGAGATGGCGGCCTAGTGGCTCAGCATGTTGGACCGACCACCACCGTCATCACCCTCGACTCGTTTCCGGCCAGGGTCATCGTCGTCCACGAGGATTTGTGCAGGGTGGACCTGGATCGGCAAGATGGCATGGACGGGTTTCGTAGCACAAGATCGAAAGGCAAAGTCGAAACCAGTGTGCTTGGCACTGTCCACCGGCTTTAACCTCCGAGTCACGAAGATGTATCAGTCGTAGTCAAAGACCTCGCCATATTCTCTACCGGTCAATTCGTTGCTCTTGTGAACGGACAGCCAGAGGGGCTGGTCGCAGAGTCCTTCACGCAAAAGAGCATCGACAAGTGCCTCACCCAGTTTCCCTGGGGCCGGTGCGAGTGGATGCTCTCGCACAAAGCAATCCACTCGCCAATATTTATGAAAGCCTTCAATGAACTCGGGCCGCCATACGAAGTATCTGGCAATCGGTGTTAGAAGGACACCGCCAGCCGGATTGCGTTGCACACGATAGACTTCGCCAGCCCGTGCGGTATCGGAAAGGACGCAATCAGCGTCGAGTTCTTCCGTCAGCGAAAAACGCTTCATGGTGCTATGTCAGGATTAGGAGGTTGGTCGGATTGCAAGGCAAGCGGCAGTCAGCTAGCCCCTTGTGCTGTAAGGTCTGTTCCGTCCTCTGCGTACCAAACAAGTCCAGGCTGGCACCGCTGCGGTTCTTCGGTGAGTTCAGTGATTTTGTCAACATGCATCGTCGGTGGATCGGAGCGGTCGTTCAAGACCACTCCCCGTAAAGCCTTCTGACCCCGAAGCATCTGAACCGCCGCATCCTCGGCAGCCTTTACGTCCGCTGCTTGGACGAAGCGGGTGGTGTAAAACCCCAGCTTCTTGGCCTCGCCACTGACCCTAACGAGGAAGTTTCTGCCGTTAATAAAGACGCTGTATTGCTTCATTGGATTTATGGCAGTGTGACGTTTGCAGCTAATCGAGTTCCTTGGGCAGCATTGGATATTCGAACGCTTCGGACCAACCATCATATTGCTCCAGAATCTCGTCGATCTCCGATTGGTCAGTGTACGAAAGCATCACTCCCAACTTGAGATTGCCCTTGGATATGGCGATGGCACCCAGGATGCTTTGGACCATCAGGAAGTCGTCGGTAACTTTGAGATCGTCCCGTGCCACATCGAAGAGTTCCGCCCAGGCCGCTCGATAATCTTCTTTGAGCCACGCCGGCAAGGGAGGGTTGGTCTTGCGGTGTCGTTCGATCTCGATGGTCGAAACCAAACTGTACAGGTTCCAGTCACGATGCGGTGACGACTTCATGATTCGGACAAGGTGTGGTACGGCGGCATAGGAAGCCTCACCAACATCCCCCTGGTGGTGCAAGTCTTCCCAAAGTTGATCCCAAACATCTTCACCGGCCTCAAGTCGCCGTAGGTCGGATGAGGCGTCGTAGAGTATTCCGTAACCGCCCTTGAGCGTCTTCCACGTTGGATCATCGAGCGGAAGCATGGTCTCGCCTTTCTGCTATAGCCTCGGGTCAACTGGCTCACTCTCCAGGGCCAGGACGCCGAAAACGCATTCGTGAACACAACGTAGCGGTTCACGACTGACGAATCGTTCAAGGCCCTCGACCCCGAGGGCGAATTCCCGCAGGGCCAGGGACCGCTTGGTGGCCAGGCCACGCTGCCGCAATCGTGACAGGTTCTCTGGGAACGTGTACTCGGGACCGTAGATGATTCGCAGGTATTCTCGTCCTCGGCACTTCACGGCGGGCTGGGCGAGGCCCTTGGAACCGCTGGTTATGAACTGGTATGGCTTGACCACCATGCCCTCGCCGCCTCGTCCCGTCAGTTCCAGCCACCAACGAACGCCCGTCGCCTCACTTTCCGGGTCGGCAAGATCGACGATTTTGAACGGCGTTGTGACCAACAGGGCCGGGGCGTGGCGACAAATAGAAGCCAGTGTCTCCATGTGCCACGGGTGATCCTGGTCGGTGTGGACCTTCCCTTCGGTTGCCAACAGGTGAAATGGAGCAAGCTTGAGGTCGTCCAGCGAGTGAACCGGCCAACAGTATTGCCGATAAGCGGCGACGAATCGCTCAATGGCCTTGCCCCGATTTTGAAAGCGACGAAGGATTTCATCCACATCGGACGAATAACTCGATTGCCCAGACGATACCTCACTACCCAATCGGTCAGCAGCCCGCTGGAGTACCTCCACCGTTTTGGGCAACGATGCCCGGCCTGCGGCTCCCACGGCGGCGTACTGAGATCGCAACAATTCCTGGGCTTTGGCCGACCAGGGCATCAATTCGCAGTCCAGGCAGGCCCAGCCCGTGTTGAACTGCGACCAAAATCCACTGGCGTCCATCGCTGCACGAATACGGGCGAGGAACTGCGTCTCAAGGGCAGACTCGGTGAAGAAACGACGGCCCGTGCGGGTGTAGACGATACCGGCCTCGCCGACGATTCCAAAGCGTTCGATGGCCACCTGTTCGTCTCGGCAGACGATGACCACGGCACGGGAACCCATGTGCTTCTCTTCACACACGACCTGGGCTACACGGTTCGAGCGGTAGTACGAAAACGCTTCGGTCGGGTATTCGAGGAACCCGTCCTGGTCGCTCGTCTCACACGGCGACATGGTGGGTGGCAAGTAGATCAGCCACTTCGGGTTGGCCGCAAAACGGCTCATGATTTCCAAGGCGGCGACCGCATTCTCTTCACGGATCGTTACATTGGCACGAAGCCCTGTTGAAATAATTCGCTTGCCAATCACGTCCTCGGCATCCAGCAGATCATCGTGGACGTGCTGGCTTGTCAACGAGGGTTCTTTTTCAGGATCGGGCAAGAAGGGACGTGCCGGCTCGCAATAGGTACGAGCGGCAGGCACCGAGACGAACTCCCGTTCGGGCCAGCGAAGGGCGGTCAATTTGCCGCCGAAGACGCAGCCGGTATCGATGTTGGTCGTCCGATTGAGCCACTCGGGTTCCGGCACCGGCGTATGGCCGTAGACGACCGTCGCCCGGCCCCGGTATTCGGCCGCCCAGTTGTACCGCACGGGCAGGCCGAACTCGTCGGTCTCGCCGGTTGTTTCCCCGTAGAGGGCAAACTCCCGTACCTTACCCGATCCCCGACCCTGCATTTCTGCTCTCATCCCGGCATGGGCGACGACCAGTTTGCCGCCGTCGAGGACATAATGGCTTATCAACCCATCGAGATAGTCCGCTGCGTCACGGCTGAAGGATTCTCGAATATCCTCGGGCAGTGCCTCAATTTCCGCAATCGATTGTGCCAGGCCGTGTTTGACTTGCACGTCCTTGGCCCGCAGTTTCCGCATGAGTTTCATATCGTGGTTGCCGGGGACGCAGAGGGCCGAACCGGCGACGACCATGTTGCGGACCAGCCGCAACGTGTCGAGAATCCGTGGGCCACGATCCACAAGGTCACCGAGAAACACCACCTTCCGGTCCTCGGGATGCTGGAAGGAGCGGTTGCCCCACAGCGGATTGTCGTCCTGTTGGACCGGCACGTAGCCCAACTGCTGAAGCAGGGCCTCCAGTTCATCGCAGCAGCCGTGCAGATCACCGATGATGTCAAACGGCCCGTGTTCATCCCGCTTGTCGTTCCAAAGCGGGGTCCGCTCGATGACCGCCGCCTCGACCTCCTCGGGGGTCTCGAAGATGAAGACGTGCGAGAACCCTTCCCGCTTCAGTCCTCGAATGGATCGACGCAACTGCGACCGCTGCTGCCGAATGACGTGGGGGCCGAAGTTCCTGTCTTCCCGGCCCCGATTCCGCTCCTCGCAGACCTTTTCGGGCAGGTTGAAGACCAGTGCGACCGGAAGGCAGTGGTACTCTCGGCCAAGCTGGATCAACGATTTGCGGGCTTCGGGCTGAACGTTCGTGGCATCGACGACCGTCAGACGGCCGAGGGCCAACCTCTTCCGAGCGATGAAGTGCAGAACCTCGAATGCGTCATTCGTGGCCGTTTGGGCGTTTTGGTCGTCGCAGACCATCCCCCGGCACGCATCGGAGGACAGCACCTCGGTGGGCAGGAAGTGCTTGCGGGCGAAGGTGCTCTTGCCCGAGCCGCTGGGGCCAATGAGGATGACGAAAGAGAGATTGGGGATGGTTATGGACATAATGATCGCACCAAGCGGTAGCATCATCCTTCGACGCTAGTCGTCGTCAGTCTCATTGATTGGTGATCCTTCTTCCGTGAATGTGCTCCAGACCGCCCTTTCCTGAGACAATCGATGGTGGGAATGAACCAATGGCTGTAGATCGTTCTCGGACATCCCCGCTTTAAGCAACAAGAGAATCCGAAGCATCAACGACGTTTTTCTGATCGCCCAATGTAGCTCTGCATCTCGAAGGAGCTTCTTCTGTGGCGAGTAATGTGTGAAATAATTGCGAGTGTTCACGAGCCCCTTTATGAACATTTCCTTGCTGCTGCAAAACAATTGGCACGTTGCATCTTGGTACTCGTCCAGCATTTTCTTCAACTTGCCTTTCAGATTCCGTCCATTCGCCCACCCAAGACTGCTCTTGATAGAATCAACGAGTTCGACTGGCAGATCATTTGGAAGCGAGGCAAGCATTGAACCTACGGCATTCTTGAAGACCTCTGGGGATGCAATCGTACTGTGGTCGATTTCCTTGGTGAGACACTCCAAAGCGTGAATCAACGGCAGAAATCGAAGCTCAATGAAGGTGGAGGGGCGTTGCTCACACGAGAGAACGATGCGTCTGGCGGTCTTGGCGGCTTCGGACGCTGTGAGCCAGTTTGATAGCAGTTGTGGAAACACATCCTTCACATTCCTATAACGAACCATGATCTCGGCTGCATTCCGCTCAACCGACGTAAAGTCAGGACGTGCATAGAACAGCGAGACTTCGGCGGCGGCCTCAGTCTTCCTGAAGACTGTCAGTCGTCTGGAGAGGACACTGCCCCCGTACATGAACGAGAACAGATCAACGACTTCAGTAGCTTGCTTGCAGAACCAGTTCACCGGCATTGACTCAGACGCTTCCACGTCAACATACGCCCGGTGCTTGATGCTGGGATCACGTAGAGGAATGCCAGGCGGCGTCACCGCACGAACGAAACGTACACGACACTTGCATGTGTCCAATCGGAACTCTTCGTTTCTTGGCCTCGTATAATCTATGTGAACATTTTCTCCTGACGGAGCGACATTGAACGCAAATGGTGAATCGCCAAGCCACTCCTCGAAGTTCGGAATCTGAATGCGGCATTTGGCAAATGTGTCGTCGGGCGAGTCGAGATGAACTCCTTCGAGCATCTTATGGCACGATAGAGCCGATGACAGGAGGGCTTTTCGTGTGCCGGGCTGGACGGCCAGAGTGGTGATATCTGGTATCCATTTGGTGTAGAAGGAGTTCAGGATGGTTACGGGGACTTTCTTCAACGACTCGCCGTGAATGATTGGAAACTCGTTCTGCTCCGGTGTGGCAGTGAACGGAGACTCGATGACAGCGTCGTTCAACCCGCCATACAGCACCAACGTCATTTCCGTTACGCTGTAGATCAAATCTCCTGCGACCCGATGACTGCTTCCCGGCAACCACCAGTGGCCTTTGATCGTGAAGGGCGTGTCCTGTGTACGGTCGGTGTCACTCATGGCGTGTTTCTCATAAAGACACCCATTTGCGTCGGCGGTCCCAATTCTTCGTTCAGCGGCCCGACCGGATGAAACTCGACGGTGTAGCCGAATCTCTCGGCCAGCTTCGTCGCCCAGGTCCGAAACTCCTCCCGAGTCCACTCGAAGCGGTGGTCCTCGTGGCGAAAGGCACCGGCAGCCAGCGTCGGCCAGACCACGTTGTATTCCCGATTCGGCGTGGTCAACACAACCGTCCCAGGCCGGGCGAACTCGAACACAACCCGCTCGAAGGCGGCAAGCCGGGGCAGATCGAGATGCTCGACGACCTCCACAACGGCCGCCGCATCGAACCCGGCGAGTCGCTTGTCCCGATACGTCAGCGAACCATGCAGCAGCCGGATGCGGTCCTTCTGCCGAGAAGGCATGTCGTCCAGCCGCAGCCGCTCCTTGGCGATCTCCAGCGACCGGAAGGCCACGTCCATGCCGACGATCTCCTCAAACTGCTTCTCCTTGAGAAGCTCCCGCAACAACTTTCCCTCACCGCAGCCCAGGTCCAGCACCCGTTTCGCACCCGATGCCTTCAGGGCGGCGGCAACCACGTCGAGACGCTGCTCGTTCAGGCTGATCGGCTTTTCCAGCGATTCCTCTCGACCCTCGGAACGGGCCTCGACGAGTTCCTCGACGGGTTGATCGTCCTGTTCGGCAAGTTGTGCAAGGGCCTCACGGGCAAGGCTGTGTCGATGCTTGAGGTAACGGTGCGTGATCGCCTCTCGCTTGGGATGGGCCGCAAGCCAACCTTCTCCGTGTTTGAGAAGCTTCTCCAACTCCTCCTGGCCCACGTAGTAGTGCTTGAAGTTGTCGAAGACCGGAATCAGCACATACAAGTGCGTTAGCAGTTCGCTCAGGGGCGTGGTCTTCGAGAGCGTCACCGAGTAATAGGGACTCTGGCCCCACTCGTCAAACTGCTCATCGAGTGGATAGCGGACGGCCTCGATCTCGTAGCCGAGCGGTTGGAAGATTTCATACAGAAAGTTTTCGCCACCTCGACAGGGCAGCACTTCAAGCGTGGCGACCAGCGGGATCGGCGTGCTGGTCAGTTCGGGACGCTCCTTGGAACGGCCATCGAGGGCAGGCCCCAACACCTGGGCAATCGCCACGCTCATGAATGACGAGGCCACGTAAGGCCGGTCGTTGACGTATTGGGCCAGGACAGTGTGGGAGACGCCGCCCCGCCCCCTCACCATCGCCACCGGGTCCACGTCCAAGAGCAAGGCGGCAGTGCAGCGATCCTCGGCGGCTTCGGGGTAGAACACATGGGCCTGGCCGAAACTGAGCGGGAAACTCTGGCATCGGGCCGGGTTCTTGTGCAGCAGGTAGCCGAGGTCGGTAGCGGGTCGGTGAGTAGTCGTAAGTGTCAGCAGCATCGGAAGTAATGTCCATTGGGACGGGTTAGGCTGTCGATTATCGCAAGTTCTCGTATTACCCGCAAGCGGGGAGAGTAAACGTGGCGGCGGTTCCAATGTCGAACGTTTGGGAATCTATCGGGGCAGACCGCCGTGTAGAGGTAGAGACACCTCCCATTTGCCGAGGTTCATCATCGTCGTTCCGATCAACTGGTCTGTCCGACCATTTGGCTCGAAGAAGAATTGATCCCCAAAACGTTGTGTGGACCTACGCCTTCATCATCGCCTGAACCTCCTGCCCATATTCATACTCCCACTGCCTGGCGGTCTTCACGACCTCCCGTACCCGCCGACTATTCTTCAGGGCCAAGTGAATGTGTGGCCTACGAAAGCCGATCTCATAGCCCGGTGGTTTGTACAACGTTGCCGCATCGTCCTCTAAGAACGCAATCCCATCCGGCCCCATCACCGTCAGCATTTCATTCTGCGGAGTAATGCAGATCGCCTCACCCTCGGGTGACCGCCATACCTGATGGTGAACAGCGACCAGAATCCCCATCAACTCCTGAAACAACCAGCCACACTGACCGCTTCCGCCGTGCTCATCGATTTGCCGCTTCACGTTCACAAAGCACTGGTCTTCCTTCGCCCACCGCTCGGGCCTATTCGGTACAAGTATTGGAACGCCACCAGTGATTCGCCTGCTCACCGTTGTAATTCCTTTGATAACGTTCATATCTGCCCACCCTCCATCTCGCCCTGCGTACCGTTCTCATCGAAACGTAGTTTGCCGTTGGCTCCAACCCGGTAGTGGGCCAGACAACCATTCACGTTATTCAGGCACAACACCGAGCCATGCCAATCGACCGAGCTACTGGGAATCGGGGCATCTGTACCGAACCGGCGGAAATACGCCCGAAACGCCCTCTTCTCCAACTCATCAATATCGTAATTTGTCTTTTCCATTTGTATATGTCTCCTATTGAACTATCTCCAGCAAGCGACCATGGCCGTCTCTTGCTGCGTTGATTACAACACATGACCTCCATTTTTGCATTTGCGTCCGAAAATGACAAGATATGTTTTTCGCTCCATCTTTATCATAGGAGTTCTAATAACCATCCAATACTTACGCTTTGTATAAATGGCACGCATCTCACTTCCCACTTTCGGACACAAATACAAAAGTGCGGTTTTACAGAAAATAGTCTTCATATTTGTTTGTGAGATCACTATATTATGTAGAGACCACGAAGGAAGGCTGTAAAGAAACACAAGTAGAGAGCCGTCCCCTTCCTTCGTGGCTGATTGGAAACGTGACGGCTTCTCTCATTTGATGGGCATGAACGAACGAGAAGCGGCACAGTGGCTACACGATTTAACTCATGAATTATGTTGGGGTATCAAGGTAATTGACCGCACGACGGGGAAGCCTCATCCCGCCTATGCCAACACGAACAGGAAGTTAGAGAGGCTCGCAGCCCGCCGCTTCGTCAAACTGCAACTTCTGACGCAGAAGCGTCTCCTGGCCCATTTCAGCGATGAAGAAACGCTGTACTTCACTGGTTCTCCCGGCGATCACACGCTTTTGATGATCGACATCGACTGTCATAGCAGGGGAAGCCTGAAAGGTGCATTGCAATTTGCCGAGTACCTTCGGGAAAACTTCTTCCCCGGCCTGTATTTCGAGCCGAGTACCAACGGGAACGGCGTCCACGGCTACCTGGTTGTCGCCAAGTCGGACGACAAGGAATGCAACAGGGCAGCCAAGGCCCTCGACCGCTGGTTGAAGGCGGTGCTTTCCAGGACGACCTTCGACGTGGAAGATGTTGAGATCAAGGGAACGTGTTCGATTTGGGAAAGGGGCAACGTAACCGAGGGCACTTTGGCAAAGTATCCCCGAGACGTGTCCCGATTCGAGGACTGGAAACAGACCACTTCGTTCAGTGTTCAAGATATTTGGTCCCTGATCGAGACCTCCCCGATTCGGCCCATGACCAAGAAGGAAGCCCGACGTTCGGGCAGCATTGCGGGGAAGCACATCGAGAAGGAGACGATCACCGCCCTCCTGTCCTTTGGGATGGATGTGCTTGGCCAGGAGCAGGTGTCCATCGGGTCCAAGAACCGGGCTGTGGTCACGGCAGAAGATGTGGCGGTCTTTGCCACCCTGCTGAAGTTCTTCCATGAGAACCGCAACGCCGATGGGTCGTTGCCGGTGGCTCGTATTCGGTCGCTCTGGAAGTCCTTGTACGAGTGCGGCGACATTACCAGAGCTTGGGATCATCATCGCTTCATGTGGCTCAGGGACAAATTCACTGCCCTTGGGTTGATTGACTGGGAGGATGCCACCTATGTTGTCGGGGATCAGCAGAATGGGATTGTTGGTCAAGCCTGTAAATGGAGTGGTTCAGAGAGGTTGTTGACCAGCATTAGTGAGTACACGGAGACCACTAATAGTGTGGACGCTTCTACTTCCACTCTTATAGGAGAAGATAGAGGCATCCTTGGTTGGAGCAGTCTCCTGAAAGAAGAGCTAGGAACCCTCTTTTGCCGAGATGAGGAGGCGGAATTGGCTGTGATGAGGCCAACAAGGGTGTTCAAGATGCCTTGGAGGTGGGAAGACAAGATCGAAGAGGTCAACAGGATAGTCGAAGAGACAATGAAAAGATTGGAATTGGCGGCATAGAAGAAGAGAAACAGGGGGACAATACGCTTGCAGTTCCCAAGACTATTAAAGAGTTGGAGGAGGAAGACACAATGTTGAAGACGAAGAGGAAGAAAGGCCGTACCAGAGAGATTCTGCGATGTTTTCATTGCGGTGGGGATATGGATGGCAGAAGCCAAGAGGTGCTACGACATCTCTTGGGCCACTATGGTCTACTGTTGATTTGCGACAAGTGCGTGGACGAACACAACGAGAAGGTGGAGGCGACCGGCGAAGATCAGGAGATAACGACTCCTTTCGCCTCAGATGAGATGTTGGAGGACGCAGCCATGATTAGGATGGCCAGGAGCCTCTCAGATTAGCCAGAATCAATTCTGTGAGGTCTAAAACAGAAATAGGTACAAAGAGACCAAGAGGCCGGACAGCTTCTTATAATCAAAATAACAAAGGCGAGAGGACACGAGCGAGGACCACTTCCGCAGAGGTTCAGGTCGGGTCCGGCTCAGCAGCCAACTTCTTCTGTCGCCGCAAAGAGCGTTCTTCGGCCACGGTCGTCTCCCCGGTTGGACTGCGGTGCTGAGGCACCGACTGGTCCAAGACGGGGGGCGGGGCGGCGTTACAAGATTTGTAATGCCTGCCGGAAGGCGTGGCCCTCCCCAACTCCGGGTTGCCGGCCAGCTTGCGAGCAGGACGCCAGGTGTGGTCAAGTCACTGTGGCCGAGGCACATATAATATATTGTCGTCTCCGAAAGCCGGTTTCAGCGATTGTGGGACCAGTTTCGGGACGAACCGGAGTGAATCCAAATGACTCCCACCAAGACGCCAACCTTGAACCGCTTTCCTCTCTTCGGCCTCTTCGCCTACCGAGCCGCCCGACACATGGGCTACGCCGAGGAAGATGCTCGGCTCCTGGGTTACTCGACGGCTCTGCTCTACGCCATCTTCAAGGCCAAGGCCCGAGCCAGGAAGAAGGAGAAACCGGAACGAGAGAAGAAGAAGGAACTGCCCGAGGAGATCAGGGCCAAGACGGAAGCCATCCAGTTCGGCGGTCAGGAGTACACGGTTATCCGGGGAAAGGGGAAGCGGCTGAAACAAACGGTGGTCGGCCATGAGGTTCACGTCCCCGAAGATTACGACTCCGAAGTCGAGGCCAAGTTTCCCGCAGGCTGGCACGAGCGACTGGCGAAGGCGTTTGACGGCTACTTGGCGGCCTACGATCCCGACGAACTGAACAAGAGCGACCACCTTTTCGACCTGTACAAGGCGTGGCGGGACGAGTGCAAGGTCGGTTTCAATCGAGTTGATCTGGAGAAACTGATTGGGTGGCTGGGGGAGAGGAAGGGAAAACGATGAGCATCCGAATCCGCAAGGCCGCCGACCGAGGTCATGCCCGCTACGGCTGGCTCGATACCTGGCACACGTTCTCCTTCGACACCTACTACGACCCGGCTCACATGGGATTTCGTTCGCTGCGGGTCATCAACGAGGACCGGGTGCAGCCAGGGGAGGGATTCGGGATGCACGGCCACCAGGACATGGAAATCATCACCTACGTTCTGGAAGGTGCCCTGGAGCATCGGGACAGCATGGGCACCGGCTCGATCATTCATGCTGGGGAGTTTCAACGAATGTCGGCGGGTACAGGCGTGCAGCACAGCGAGTTCAATCCGTCCCCAACCGAACCGGTCCATTTCTACCAGATTTGGCTCCTGCCCTCCGAAACGGGCCTGACGCCCAGTTATGAGCAACGGGAGTTTTCCCAGGACGAGAAGCAAGGCAGATTTCGTCTCGTCGCTTCGCCCGATGGCAACGACTCGCTCACGATCCACCAGGACGCCCGAATCTTCCTCTGCTCTCTCCAAGCCGGCGAGCAGGCATCGCACGAATTGGAGGGAGGTCGTCATGCCTGGGTGCAAGTGCTCCGGGGAACCGTGGAAGTCAACGGCCAGAAGCTCTCGGTCAGCGATGGTGCTGCCTTGAGCGAGGAATCTGGAGTCACCGTCCAGGCCAAGGCCCCGTCGGAAGTCATGCTCTTCGATCTTGCGTAAAGCGGCAGATGTGCCCCAGTTGACTTGACCGCCAGGGAGCGTAGACTCGTGGGCAATCGCAGGAAACGCAGGCCAGTTCGTCAAGAGAACGTCAGGCCGATCTCCTCGGCAATAGCGGCTAGTTCCCGCTTCGACTTTGCCGCCGCCATAACCGACCATCTCTCGGCAAAAGGCAAGTTGCCCGGCGGCAGTAGGCATACGACTTGGTGCGGACGACTGTATGCCTGTAGAGACTTGACTTCACCGTAGAATGTCCAGCCATGTTTTTCAAAGCGATAATCGGTCTCTTCAGGTGCGTCGGCCATTCCGCAGAAACGAAAACCGCCATCGACCGCATGATAGTGAAGCATGACGGCCAGGAAGACCGAACACTTCCGATGCTCGGGACACCATGCGATTGAGTCATCGTAATTCATGCCTTGGTGGACGGCTGGATCGTCCGAATTCGGATTCCGAACGGATACGCCCCACCACGCTACGCTTTGATTCTCTTCCATGAAGACCAGGCGTTGCTTGTTGAGCGACCATGCCTCTGGGTCCAGCAGCCGATTATGGCAGCGATTGAACCTCCGTTCTTGTCCGGCGACGAGATAGTAGTCCCGAAGTGCGGCGGGGAGATGAATGCCGAGTCGTTTTTCAGCGGTAGCGATTGCCGTGGGTCTCGTTCCAGACCGTTCCGTGAGCGGGTATCCAAGTGTCTCAAAGAAGTTGCGGTAGTATTGCTTAAAAGACTGCATGATCTCTTCGCACCGTGGGGCACAGCACAATTGTAGCCACCCGCAAAGAGGCATTCAACAAGCCCCACCGGGAATTAGCCCATCACCTAGCTTCACCTTGTCGAAATCGGTTTTAGCGGCGGAGCCTCGGCCGGCGAGACCGAACGGAGCAAGGGGGGCGAGCATTCCAGGCGAAACCGAACCAGAGGCAATTCTCCCCCGACCAGCCTATTGCTATAATGGCCTCCAGCAACCCACCCGCTTCCAAAGACCGGAGGTGAGTCATGAAGTCCAGAGTGTTTTTGCTGCTGGCCGTCTGCCTTCTTGCGTCCGGCTGCGACGATTCGACCAATCCGCTTTCTGATCCGCAGAAGGCCACACCGGACACACGATTGGCCGGCGTATGGCGAGAGCGGGACAATGGGGACGTGATCTACTATCATGTCGGCACGATGGGAAAGAAGCTTCCCCGAGGCGTGCTGGGTGTGGTGCAGGTCAAGCACCACCGGAACGGCGAGATTGACCCGCCCGATGGCTGCTTGTTGGTCTTCCCCACGACACTCGGAGACCAGACCTACCTGAACATGACGGGTGACAACCAGCAGCAAATCGAGAAAAAGGGATGGAAGAGCGTCGATAGCTACATTCTCCTCAAGTACAAAGTCGAGGGAGACAAGCTCGTGATATGGCGGATGGACGAGGCAGCCAAGAAGCGGGCAATCAAGGCTGGCAAGATCAAGGGGCTTATCGAGAAGAAGGACGGCACCAGAGTCGTCTTCACTGACACCACCAAGCACCTCGGCCGCTTCGTTGCCCAGGCAGGTGATGGCTTGTGGAATACGAAGGAGCCCAGGCGGCTGGAAAGGGTCGATGCCGCTAACCCCGCAAAAACGCAACCGGAGGGTTTCAGGGACTTGAAATGGGGCCAGCCACCGACTGCCGATATGGTGATGATGGTTGGGAGTGACGCCCCTCGTCCTGCTCTTCCCGAGCCTGATCCAATGAAATTCTTTCGCCTTTATCGTCGTCCAACGGACAAACTTTATTTTGGCAACATTAAGATCGCCGGACTCGATTACGGCTTCGACAAGAACCGCTTTTGCACTGTTGCTTTTCAGTACGATGACTCACGGGGTAACGATGTGTTGGCGATGCTAACGGAGATGTATGGAAAGCCCGATGAGGATCAGGAATTCAGACACGAAGGCAGGCAAGTAACCTGGGCTCGGGGGAATGTTCGCATAGCGTGGACCGAGAGCCATTGTTGCATTTCTTGCTCCCCAATAGAACATCTTGAATCGCATGAAAAGGAGAAAGCAAAGCACCAGAAGGCGAGGCGGCCGTATCCTGAATGACTGGCAACACCGAGTGAGCGAGGATCGACATGGACCTCCACAAAATCTGGATCGACCAGTGTGAGGCGGCGAAGGGGATCGAAGACGAGTTCGGCACCCAGAAGGCCCTCGACTACCTGGTCGGAGAGAAGTTCCTGAACTTCCTCGAAGCCGCCGAAACCGACGCCAGCTTTCGAGACGAGATTCCGGCATTCGTAGCCGAGATCAAGACGATCTTCGAGCCGTGGCAGTTGGCCCAATACCTGGAAACGGCACGAGAGACGGAGCCGTTCGACCCAAGCCTGTTTGAGCCAAGATCACACTCTTTGCTCGGCGAGGAAGAAATTGAGTTCGACGCCGACGAGATCGAGGACATTCGGAAAGATGATATTCGCCAATGTACCCGTGACTTGCTCCTGGTCGAACGGGCGAGAGAGTGGCTCCTGGGGGAGACGGGATGATCTTTCGACTTTCCCAGAAACTCGCTACGAAACTCAAGGAGGGCAACCTCCCTGCGGTGCCGCTCGACGAGAATCCGTATGCCGACTGGTCGGCTCATCTGTTCACGGTCGCCCGCACCCAGTACATCATCGTGGCGAACACGAGGGCTTTGTATTCGGTCGTCTTCTACGGCAAAGGCATCACCGACTACAGCGAGTTCATCAGCCGGGCCTTGAGCAGCCTGCGGGAGTTCATGGAACACGACGGCCAGAGCTTCGTCTACCAGCGGCTCATCGCTCCAACCAGCGGAAGCATCCGTCTTGCCAAGGCGTTGGATCGCTCCGTGACCGGTTCGATAAACGAATTGGTCAAGTTTGCGACGGTCTGGCTGGAAGAAGGCGAAGTCTCTCCACACGATCTCGGTTTTAAGCTGAACGATGTCCTGCTGTCGGCACTCGCACCCAGCAAGAAAGACGGTTACGGAAAACCGAACGAGGCGTTCAAGGCATTGGCAGATGGCTTGAAGGCGAATGGTTAGGGATGAAGACGGTAGCGTTGCCGTTCACCGGCCCGTCAACGCCTTCTTGAGCGGGCACTCCCCGACCGGCTCTCCCCTTCGATAGCGGCTCAACAACTCCTGGGATCGCTGGGCCAGGATTCGCCGAACCTCCCGCCGCTTGCCTTTGACCCTCGGAATCGGCATCGACTCGTAGGCCGTGGTCTGGTGTCGCATCCATGCGATGACCGCAGCCTCGGCACGTTGTTCAACGGGGATTCGTTTCGTCCTGGCGACGGTGCCGCTGCCGACCGGCGTGGCATGATCGGCCACGGAACGGGCGAGTTGGTCAGCGATGTCGGCATGGGCTGGGTGGAAGGCCAGGAACGCCACCACGGCCCCGTAGAAGTCCTCGACGTATTCGGCCTGGGCCTTATCCCGGCGTCGGGCGTCGGCCACCTTGCGTTTGGAGTAGCCCTCGGTGGATCGCTCGGCTTCGAGTTCGGCCTGAATCTTGTCGATGGTCGCTGCCGCCGCCCACACGCCCCGAGAGAAGACCTTCCGCCCCTTCTTCTCCTGGACGACCCAATGGTCTCCAGCCGCCTTTACCCTGCGGGTCAGGGCGGCATCGCCGGGTGGAAGCAGCACCCAGCCGTCTAGTGCCGTCAGCACCTTTCCATCGGCCGCTCGGACGGTGTTCGGGGTGGGGCCGGGAGTGAAGACGTTATTGGTCATTGCTGTCAGCCTATATGATCGGCACCAATGAAGAATGCCGGATGGTGCGTCACGGAGCCTCGTCGGTCTAGCTCCTGATCGCTTCAATTCCTTTGGGGCCGAGCTTCTTCAACTCCTCCGGTGTCGGCTGCTGTGACAGCACAGGTTGCCAGTCAATCAATTGATAGGCAGGCAATCGCTCCAAGACCTTCTGGGCCACCTCGCCACCGTATCCTCCCTTTGGGATTGTATCCCGAAGACCATCGACCAACGTGTTGAAGCTCTGACGGAGATTGCGTTGTGCCATCTGCTCCAAGGCAAACAGATGTGCGAACACTTCCGCTTCGATTACATCGAAGCGTCTTGTCGGCACATCGAAGTGCAGGCCCTTTTCCAAGTCCTGAACGTGACCAATCTCGTGGAGGAGGGACGCAAGTTTCAATGCGTACTTCAACTCCCGATGTTGAAACGTTCCCTTTACGGTCTGACAAATCAAGATAATGCTCCGCAAATTCTGGTCAGAATCAAGGAAGGCACTCATCGATCCGCATAGATTGGCATCTGGCGATGCGGCACCGTAGTCCGACAAGTCCCCTTCGATGTTGAAAAAGACTTGTTGTAAGTCGCCACACCCCAGTTGCGACCAGTCATTTTCGGCTGTGGCAAAAGTGCGGTCGTCAACCTCGTGAATGCCGATTAGTGACGGATGCTCCTTCGTGGCGGCTGTGGCGATTTGCTGGAACTCGTCGGCATACGAGTCGAGATAATCGTAGAATGGCAACACGCATCCCCTTCCTCGTAGAATCATCTTGATGTACGGAGCTTTCACCCGAAAGTCTCTTATCGTCCTATCTTCTTCTTCCCATTGCCGCTGTTTCCTGGCTCGCTTCTGCTGACTATTGCTCTTGGCTCGTGATCCTTTCCTGTTCATACTGCTTTCACTCCTTCGGCAAGACGAACTGGCGAGCCAGTAACCTGCTGCACCTTCCCGAACGAGTCTTCATCAGCACACCAACGCTTGAAAAGTCGGTTACCATTCCGGTGGTCATTGCCTGCTCTTGTGCTCCTTTAACTGTTGGACGATATGCTCCTCCAGCTTTCGCTTGTCCCCCTCGCTTGCTTTCCTCCGATAGTTTTCACCCGCTTCTCGAATGAAAGAGCGTTTGTCGCTCGACGAGGAGTTGGGCTTGAAGCCGGGAATGCCCTTGAATCCACGCTGGAGTTCTTGCCATGCTGTCTCTCCTGCCGCTTCGCCAAGCTGAACCAAGACCTTTGGAACGAGTTGGCGAGCCTCACGGTGAAAATCTTCCTCACTCGTCAGCCGAGAAACATCCACATGGCCCAGGTCGATTCGATGATTAAACGTACTCAATGGAAACTCTCCGGTTGTCAAAAGGAGATTTGTCGAAACGCACAGAAATGGCGGCGGAACGTAGGCCGTTGAATCTGCATCGAGGCTCCTGCCTCTCGTCCGACAGTCTAGTCAACGGTGTACTCCTTCCACGGCACGGTTGAGATCGGGACATTAGCCATGAATTGGGCGATGTCCGAGCGACCGAAATAGGTCGGCACTCCCATTGAATCTTGAGCCATAAGCACGATGGGCAATCCAGGGAATAGTGGTTGAAAAGCTCCAATAGCTTTTCTCGCCTCAGTGGTGTTGTCAACCACATGCTTCTTTACGATCACAATGGCGAAGGTAACACTTTGTTCTCGGATGACGGCTCCTTGAATCTGCATGTCAGCCTCCAGTGTGTTAGGCAAGTGTCATACGTGGTATTGTCAGAGCGGCCTGTGCATTGCGACCCAAATGCCCTCTACATGTAAAATTTGTACTTCGATCTCGGTTTTTCGTTCTCCGGCACTTCACGCAGGATGTCGCCGACGAGGCGAGAAAACTGCAAGGTGATCGGCATCAGCCCAGACATGTTCGCCGAATTCCAGTTCATCTTCGTAAGGACAAGCACCTCACGCAGCAACTCCGTGCGGGACGTGTCGCCCTTATGATCGGCGATTTGCAGGGGCGAAGGAACGTGACCGTGCGGATAACCCTGCCCACGAATATACCCGCTCGTGTAGCAGTAGGAGATGTCCCCAGCGTGAAAAACGGTTCCTCGAAGGGGTGGGTACTTGCCGGTTCGCAAAAGACGGGCATCGCTCGTGGGGGTCAAGGAGACCAAATCAATCTCGCTGATCTCACGCAGGGCTTGCCGGAAGCCCTGGTGCTCCTCCGACTCGAACCTGGAGGACTTATGGATGACTACTCGATACGGCAACCGGTCTCCGTTCTCGTACCTGTATTGTGCCAGCACCATATCGATCAGTTCTTTGGCTTGGTCGCCAGGCAGATGCGGAGACTTGCCATACTTTTTCTCGTCCCAATGGAACTTGTGACCTCGCAGAACCAGCCCTTGTCCGTTCTCGTCGAACGCCTGGACGACACTGGTGCGGAGCGAGGACGAATCTCCCAGGGGCCGGAAGAAGCTGATCCCAATGTAGCAGGTGCCAGGTCGTAGTCCGGTTGGCCCCCACGGCAAGCCCTCCACCTTGAAGTACATGCCAGTGAAGAGATTCCAGGCGACCTGGGATGGGTGAACCGTCGTCTTGTCTGTCCCGAAGTTGTCGATGGTCTTCTCAAGGAGAATCTGCGTGGGTTTGTCGAATTGCATCGCCATCGCCTTGAAGGAGCGGCGAAGGTTGCGGTAGACCCGGCCAACCCCTGTCTCCGTGTACTCGACACTTCGGCACTTCTTGAAGAGTTCGTCGGGAAGAGCCACGACGATGTAATCGAGTGGATGGTCTCGCCCGGTAATCAGATTCATCTTCTGCTGCAAAAGGCCCAGGAGCGTCTCGAACTTCTGACGCTTCTTCCGCTCACCAAGAATCAGGTCGTACTCGTGCTCCCGGATGATCTCGGTCAATTCGGTCGTCAGACCGCAGCGAAATCCTTCGTCTTGGTTGCACGCTGGGAACGGTTCGTAGTTGTCGTTGCCATCGATGCCCCGGCTACACTGATCGTACAGAGCCTTGGCCTTGGCGACCGTATCGCTGGTTCCAATGAAGCCGATGTGAATTTCGCTCTTATGGCGGGACGTTCCGAGCGAACGTGGGCCATAGAGAGGGATTCCCACCTTCGGATCGGCAGACAGGTTGCCGCTGGCGAACATGAGTTCCGGTTCGTCCAGCCATTCGGCAGCAGTCTTCGGCGAAGCCAGTTCAAGTGGCAAGAGCTTCGTCGGGATCACCAGAGTCGGTGTCGTCGAGGTCGGCGGATTCTTCATCGGCGTCGTCTTCGTCGTCCCAGTCGAGGTCTTCCTCACCTTCCTTGAACGAGTTGCGGGCTGCGAGCGAGAAGAGGTCTTCTTCATAGTATTGGTTCCTGAATTCGATTTCGTCACCCGGAATGCCCGGCGAGGACACATCGAAGGCGAGGAAATCGGTGGAGATCACAAGGGACTGACTGCCAAAGTCGAGGGAAAAGCGAGGCGACCCCTTCGACAAGAAGTCACGCCAAAAGTTGACTTCGCTGAGATACTTGTCGTTGAACATGTTCGCCTTTAGGCGAGTGACCTTCCGGCCAATCTTCTCCGGGGGCAACGGTATTTCGCCGTTGGTCGTTAGATGACGCTCAGGACGGATGCTCAGGCACCACTGATCGTTCGCCAAGCGATGAAAGCGAATCCCCGCAGCCAGATGCCACCAGAACCCCTTTCCTTCGCCCGTTTTCTTCTTCTTTTCTTCCCAGGCCACCAGTCGGGTTTGAGTCTGACGATTCAGAGACCGGTACTTTATCGGACGCTCCTCGCCCGGTTTCCGAACAGGGAAATAGAAACGCCCGTGGGCCGGGTCAAATCTGAGGCCCAGTCGGTCGGTGTACTTATACAAGGCTCGGTTGAGCAGCGTGACGAAGCGACGGTGGCCTTCCGCCGTCGTCCAGAACTTCGTCGAGCGGTACTTCTCGACTTTCGTGAGATCAATGACCGGAACGAACGGCCCGTCAGGATGTCGGAGGTCGTGGAACGAGTAGAGGGTCTTCTCCCGAACCAAAAATCGGATAATCTGGTCGGAATTGATCGGGTAGTTGAGGTGCTGCTTGATGACCTGATCCTGATGATCGCCATAGCCGCACGGAGCAGCGAACACAGCAAGTGGCAGGTGTGTTACCGGCAGCAACGAACTGAGAATCCGCTCCTGCTTGAGGTCCACGTCGTGCACGGAGGCAGCAGGTGATGCCAACGTGGCCATTCGACCTTCGTGTTGTTCCTTGATCCTCTTCAGCACGGGGACGCTGAAGGTCCGGGGTTGCTTGTCCACACGGTCATGGCAGTTCTGGCAGAACAGCACCAGATTTGGGTGCTTGTCCCGCTCCTCGTCCGACAACTCGACATCGCCTCGTGGCCCTTGGCGGCTGTCAGATACGATGTGGGCGACTTCGCCAATGAAGGCAGCTTCGTCCTGGTCATTACCCGATTTGGTCAGGCTTTCGCCGCACCCCGGAAACGCACATACACCCCCGGATCGGGCAAGCACAATCTTCCATTCCTTGTCAGGCGGTTTCGTCCGTGGCATCCGGTACTCCTGCTTCAGAAGAGGGTTTTTTGTCCGGTGTACTCGTCCTCGCTCCGGTAGATTGTCTTATCGCCTTCCCGCAGATAAATCAATCCGAGTCGCTGAAGCCGAACGGTCAAATTCGTGATATTCACCTGGGCCTCCCCAGCCAATCGGTACAGATCACGCCATTCTGTAAACTCGTACCGTTGCCTGGCCTCCTGGATCAGCCATTCTCGGCATCAGCAACGCCGACTGGTAGCGGTCAACTGCACTTCGGACCTCGGGTGCGTCCTGCCCATCCGTGAGTTGTCGGTACAGGCGATAGGCCCGGTCGTCACCGATGGCCTTTGTGAACAGCACCTCAATCAGCCCGTCGGACTTCGATGCGTGCCGCTTGACCATGCAGGGAGGGATTTCACATCCCGGTAGTATCGGCTGGCTGGCCTTGGAGCGGTCAACGTCCAACTCCCAATGTCCCGCCTCGTGGCCAATCGTACTACGGAGCAACCCCGGCTTCTCATCGAATAACTGCGAGTGGGCTTCGTTCAGCAGGATTTTTCGGTTCGCCACGTCCAGGCCGCCGAGGATTTGCTCCCCTGGCTGTTCTTGAATCAAGTCCCGATCAAAATCGAGCCCCAAGACCTGTTCGACGATTTCCTCAACCGGCACTGGGAGCGTCACCGTCACGCCGACCTTGGCTTCGTATTCCCGAATCCGTTGGGCCGTGATGTCCTCGATGACTTCGTTTCGCAGGTACTTGAGGTGGTGTTTGGTCATTCGTCGTCGAGTCCCTCTAGCAGTTTGTTGAGGGTCTTGTCGTCGAGTTGGGCGATCTTGCGGAAGGCGTCTGGACGTTCCAGAACACGGTTTTTGATCTGCTCGGGGATTTTTTTGGCGAGCATAAGCAACTCATCCACATCGGCATCCAATGCTTTGGCGATCTTGCCGATCAACTCCTCGCTGGGGTAGTCGCCGAAGTCCAACTTCTCATTTTCAATTTTGCTGACGTAAGTATGCGAAACTCCAATCAACTCGGCCAATGCACGCTGGCCGAGATTCTGAGCTTTTCTGAGTTCCCGGATTCGTTTCCCAAAATTCTGCGTCATGGTGCCGTACCCGCTTGTGTTGGTTCTGCCGTCACGATACCATAGTTGCTGTAAACAGTCAACACCAGCTAGCACCGCTGGCACCGCTTTGAGACGGCTGATCGGGGTGAGTGCCCATCCGAAACTAACTCCATGGGGGGATGGAACTTATAAACGGCGAGTTACTTGAATCTACCCCCCAGAGTGGTAAAATGGCGGTTTCCCTTGTCCACGGGGGAATCCACGGGCGGCGTGGCGGTGATTATGGACTGTGAGTTGGGCCGGTTTCGGTCGGCAGAAGTTCCGGGGCAAGATGGGGAGCGAGTAATCAGGATGATCAACTTCGGCGAAAAGGTGACGTTCATCTGGTCGGTAGCCGACCTGCTGCGGGATGCGTTCAAACGCAGCAAGTACCCCGACGTGATCCTGCCGTTCACGGTGCTGCGACGGATCGATTGCGTGCTGGAGCCGACCAAGCAGGCCGTCCTCACCACGCATGGCAAACTCAAGGGGAAGCTCGCAAACCTTGGCCCGCAACTACGCAAGGCATCTGGGTTCTCGTTTTATAACACTTCGCCGTATACCTTCGAGTCGCTCTGCGGCGATGCCAAACACCTCGCCGCCAACCTGAAGAACTACATCAACTCGTTCTCGGACAACATGCGGGAGGTCATCGAGCGGTTCGACTTCCACAACACCATCGCCAAGCTCGAAGATTCGGGCTTGCTGTTCCTGGTCACGGAGCGGTTCAAGAACATCGATCTGCACCCAGACAAGGTGTCGAACCTGGAGATGGGCTATGTCTTCGAGGAACTGATCCGCAAGTTCAACGAGGCGATGGACGAGAACCCCGGCGAACACTTCACGCCACGTGAAGTCATTCGCTTGATGGTGAACCTGCTCCTCTACCGAGATAAAGACGTTTTGGCGAAGAACCACATCGTCCGTACCGTCTACGACTGCTGTTGTGGATCGGGTGGCATGTTGACCATCGCCAAGGAGCGGATCGTCGAGACGAATCTGAGGGCCGACGTTCATTTGTTCGGCCAGGAGGTCAACCCCGAGACGTTTGCCGTTTGCAAGTCCGACCTCTTCATGAAGTCGGCAGACGGGCGGGATGCCGAGAACATCATGTTCGGCTCCACGCTCGGCAAGGATCAACACGTCGATAAGCGGTTCGACTATCTGCTGACAAATCCACCTTTCGGCAAAGAGTGGAAGATGGATCAAACGGCGGTCGAGGCCGAATCCGACCGGGGCTACGCCGGTCGGTTTGGTGCCGGACTGCCACGTATCAGCGATGGCCAGCTTCTCTTCCTGCAACACCTGCTGTCTCGCATGAAGGAGCCGAACGAAGGCGGAAGCCGGGTTGCCATCGTCATGAACGGGTCGCCCCTGTTCACGGGCGATGCGGGCAGCGGCGAGAGCGAGATTCGTCGGTGGGTTCTGGAAAACGACTGGCTAGAAGCCATCGTCGCCATGCCGGAACAACTGTTTTACAACACCGGCATTCCGACCTACGTCTGGGTGCTGACCAACCGGAAGCCAAAAAATCGCAAGAACAAGGTGCAGTTGATCGACGCCACGACGATTTGGACGCCGATGCGGAAGAGCCTGGGCGACAAGCGACGGGAGATCAGCACCGATCAGATCGTTGAAATCACTCGGCTGTTCGAGTCGTTCAAGGAAGCCCCCCGGTGCCGCATCTTCAAGACCAGCGACTTCGGCTACCGCAAGATCACGGTGGAACGTCCGTTGCGGCTCAACTTCCAGGCCAGCCCGGAGCGAATCGAACGCATCCGGCACGAGAAGGCTGTCGTGAACCTGTCCACGACTAAGAAAAAGGGTAAGGCTGGTGAGGAAGAGATCGAAGCGGGCACGAAGCTGCGAGCAGCAATCCTGAAGGCCGTGAAGACCATCGACTCGGGCGAGGTCTGGAAGAATCGCAACGACTTTGTTGCCGTGTTGGATGAGGCTCTTGCCAAGGTCAATGGCAAGATGCCTGCGGCGATGAAGAAGGCGATTGTGTCGGCCCTATCGCAGCGGGATGAGACCGCCGACATCTGCACGGACGACGACGGCCAGCCGGAGGCAGACCCCGAACTGCGAGACACGGAGAATGTCCCGCTCGAAGAAGACGTGGACGCCTACTTCGAGCGTGAAGTGAAGCCGCATGTTCCCGACGCCTGGATCAACACCAGCGTAAAGGATCACAAGGATGGCGAGGTCGGCAAGGTCGGCTACGAAATCAGCTTCAACCGGTACTTCTATCAGTACCAGCCGCCTCGTGACCTGGAACTCATTGAGGCCGACATCAAGGGGATTGAGAAGGACATCCTGGCGATGCTGAAGGAGGTCACGGGATGAAGACATCCAGCAGCCTCAATGGCAGCATGCGGAAATGGGAGCCGTATTCGGCCTACAAGGATTCTGGCCTATCCACCAGTGTGCAAATCCCCGGCCACTGGTCGATGATGAGGCTCAAGCATGTTGCCGCTGTGCGTCCCAGCAACGTGGACAAGAAGACCGTCGAAGGCCAAGAACCGGTTCGCCTCTGCAATTACGTGGATGTGTACAAGAATGACTACATCACGGAAGCCTTCGACTTCATGCAGGCGTCGGCCACCCCTGCACAGATCGCAGCGTTTACGTTGAAGGCGAGTGATGTCATCATCACCAAGGATTCCGAGACCTGGGATGACATCGCTGTTCCCGCCTATGTCAAGACCGATCTTCCTGGGGTTCTTTGCGGCTACCATCTTGCCTTGGTACGACCCGAGCCAGGGAAAGTGAACGGCGAGTATCTCTTCCGTTCTTTCAGTGCCGAGGGCATTTGCGATCAGTTTCGTGTTGCCGCCAACGGGATCATCCGTTTTGGACTCGATACCACCTCGATTGGCAGTTCACTGTTTCCACTGCCACCCCTTGATGAGCAACGCCGAATCGTTGCCTTCCTCAATCGTGAAACGGCGAAGATCGACGCCATGATCACCAAGAAGGAACGGCTGATCGAGTTGCTTCAGGAGAAACGCACCGCCCTCATCAGCCACGCCGTCACCAAGGGACTTGATCCCACGGTGCCGATGAAGGATTCGGGCCTTCCGGGATTGAAGGCGATTCCCGCCCGATGGGGACGAGTGTGTGCAAAGCGTGTCATACTGTTCATCACCTCCGGGTCACGAGGGTGGGCAGAATACTACGCCGATGACGGGGACTTGTTCATCCAAAGCGGAAACCTTGACCGGAAGCTTGGACTCGATCTATCCGTGGTGCGGCGGGTGGTTCCGCCTGAAGGGGCTGAAGTTGCTCGAACCCGAGTTCTGAAGAATGACGTGCTGGTCTGTGTCACGGGTGCCTATACGGGCAACGTCGCTGTGGTCGAGGTGGACTTGCCGAAGGCATACGTCAATCAGCACGTCGCCCTCCTTCGCCCGAAATTGTCTGTTGTTAGGCCGAGGTTCCTCGCCTATTCGCTGTCGTCCTATGGTGCGTGGCACTTTAGGGTCAGCCAATACGGTGGGACGAAACAAGGACTCGGGCTTGCCGACGTGCTTTCCGCACCGATCTTCTTGCCCACCCTTGACGAGCAGGCTGCGATTGTCCAGTACCTTGATGATGAGACCTGTAAGATCGACCGGCTTGTCGTTGAGATCAGCAAAGCCATCACAAATCTCCGTGAGTACCGCACCGCCTTGATTTCCGCCGCCGTGACCGGCAAGATCGACGTGCGAGAGGAGGTCTAGCCATGACACCCGCCAAACTCTCGGCCCTGCTGGTCGATCTGCTCGCCTTGCCGCAAGAGACGGAATGGGTCGAGTGGAAGCACAACTACACCGAGCCGGACATGATTGGACACCGGCTCTCGGCTTTGGCGAACTCGGCCGCACTCCACGGGCGGGAGTTTGGCTACATGATCTGGGGCATTGAAGATGGCACCAAGAACGTCGTCGGCACCACCTTCCGACCTCGGCAGGCCAAGAAGGGGAATGAGGAACTGGAAAACTGGCTGATGCGTTCGTCGCATCCACAGGTCAATTTTCGGATGCACGAGTGGACGCACCAGGGAGTGCCGGTGGTGCTGTTCGAGGTTCCACGGGCGACTCATGCCCCGGTGCGGTTCGGCAGCGAAGAGTTCATCCGTATCGGGAGCCTGACGAAGAAGCTGAAGGAGTACCCGGAGAAGGAGCGTGAGCTTTGGGCGACGTTCGCCCGCAAGCCTTTCGAGACGGGGGTCGCCAAGGCCGACATTGCGGGTGCGGACGTTCTGACGCTATTGGACTTCGACCGCTGCTTGAAACTGCTGCAAATTCCTCTGCCGACCGACCAGCAGGGCGTTCTCAACAAGCTGACCGACGAGGCGTTGATCGTGCCGCAGCCTGGCGGGCGGTACAACGTCACGAACCTGGGTGCGATTCTTTTTGCCACCAACCTTGCCGAGTTCGACCGGCTGGGGCGGAAGGCCCTGCGAATCATCAAGTACAAGGGCGATGGCCGAACGGAAACGGAACGGGAGTGGCGGGACGCTCCATCGCAGATGGGCTATGCCGTGTCGTTTGAGGCGGCGGTGGCGTTCATCAGTTCCCAGTTGCCGCAGAACGAACCCATCGGGAAGGCGTTCAGCACGGAGGTGCGGGTCTACCCAGAAACGGCGATTCGGGAGTTGGTGGCGAACTGCCTGATCCACCAGGATTTCTCCGTGACCGGAGCGGGGCCGCTGGTGGAGATTTTCACTGGGCGAATGGAGATCACGAACCCTGGCGAGCCGCTGGTAGACACGCTGCGATTTATTGACATGCCGCCGAAGTCCCGCAATGAGGGATTGGCGGCGATGATGCGGCGAGTGAAGATTTGCGAAGAGGCCGGAACGGGCATCGACAAAGCCGTAAAGGCAGTGGAGACCGCCCACCTTCCCGCCCTTCATTTCACGGCCCCGCTGGGATTCACACGAGTGTTCATGTACGGGAAACGTCGGTTCGCCGAGTTGGACTCCAAACAACGAATCGAAGCCTGCTACCAGCACGCTTGCCTGTGCTTTGTAACTGGCCAACGGATGACGAACGCTTCTTTACGAGAGCGTCTTGGGATGGACGATGCAAGTGCCGCCCAAGCATCTCGACTGATTCGAGATGCCGTCACGGCGGGAGCCATCAAGCTGTTCGACCCGGAAGCCCGACGCAAGAACGCCAGCTACGTGCCGATTTGGGCATGACCGGACGATATTTGACGCCATTTTGACTGGAGCGAGGTTTTGGGGGCATCGAACGACGATTCAGTAGACGGAAATGACGCAGCAGTAAGGGTTTGCGTCACGCCTGCCGCTGGTCCACATATTTGACGCCATTTTGACGGAACCGGTCGCCGGGAGGCCGAGTAACACGACGGCGAAGGAGAACAACATGGACATCTCCGAGAAGAACTTCGAGGCGACCATCGAGCAGGTCTTGCTCAACGGCTTGCCCAAGGGCAAGAAGGCACCGCCGCCCGTGGAGGGTGTCTACGTGTCGGGCGGCTACCGGAAGCGGTCTCCCGGCGACTACAACCGGACGCTGTGCCTCGACACGGATGTTGTTCTGGAGTTCATCTACGCCACGCAGCCCCAGGAGTGGGAGAAGCTCAAGGCCCAGCACGGGGCCGACGTAAAGGCGAAGTTCCTGGGACGGCTGGCCTCCGAGATCACCAAGCGTGGCACCTTGGACGTGCTTCGGAAGGGGATCAAGGACTCCGGTTGCAAGTTCCAGTTGGCCTATTTCAAGCCGTCCACCGGCCTGAACCAGGACACGCAGAAGCTCTACGCCGCCAATCAGTTCTCCACCATTCGCCAACTCAGGTTCAGCGAGAAGACCGAGCAGAGCATTGACGTGGTGCTGTTTCTTAACGGCATCCCCATCTTCACGGCGGAACTCAAGAATCCGCTCATGGGCCAGACCGTCGAGAACGCCATCAGCCAGTACCGCAACGACCGTGATCCTCGTGAACCCCTGTTTGCGTTTGGCCGGTGCCTCGCTCACTTCGCCGTCGATCCCGACCTGGTGTACATGACGACGCACCTGCGAGGGGCCAAGACCCGCTTCTTGCCGTACAACAAGGGTCGTAATGGCGGGGCCGGGAATCCGCCCTCGGCCTTGGGCTTCGCCACCGCCTATCTCTGGGAACAGACCTGGAGCAAGGATGGCGTGCTGGACATGATCCAGAACTTCATCCAGGTGGTGGAAGAAGAGGACGACAAGGGGAAGAAGACCGGCAAGTTGTCGCTGATCTTCCCACGCTACCACCAACTCGATTGTGTTCGTCGGCTGGTGGACGACTGCCGGAAAAACGGCACCGGTCAACGTTACCTGATCCAGCACTCGGCGGGGTCCGGCAAGAGCAATTCGATTGCCTGGCTGGCTCACCAACTTTCCTCTCTCCACGATGCCCAAGAAAAGCGGGTCTTCGACAGCATAATCGTCATCACAGACCGCCGCATTCTCGACCGGCAACTGCAACGCACGGTACGGGCCTTCGAGCAAACGCTCGGCCTGGTGGAGAACATCGACACCACGAGCCGTCAGTTGAAGCAGGCCCTTGAAGACGGCAAGACGATCATTGTCACGACGTTGCAAAAGTTCCCGGTGATCTCGAAGGACATGGGCGAGATGCCGGGCAAACGATTTGCCGTCATCATCGACGAGGCCCATAGCTCACAGTCGGGCGAGACCAGCAAGGGCTGGAAATCCGTCCTGTCGGTGAAGTCGCTGGAAAAGGAAGACGGCGAGGAGGAAGAGGCCGAAGACCTCGAAGACAAGATCAATGAGGAGGCCAAGAAGCGTGGGCGGCTTCCCAACGTCAGCATCTTCGCCTTCACCGCCACGCCGAAGCCCAAGACGATGGAGTTGTTCGGCGTGAAGCGGGACGACGGGAAATTCGAGCCGTTCAGCCTCTACACCATGCGACAGGCCATCGAAGAGAAGTTCATCCTCGACGTGTTGCAGAACTACACCACGTACAAGGCGTACTGGTCGCTGCTGAAGAAGATCAAGGACGATCCCCGCTACGAACGCAAGAAGGCGTATGCCATGCTGAGGTCGTTCGTCGAACACCATGAAGCGACGATCAGGAAGAAGGTGAAGATCATGGTCGATCACTTCATGAACCAGTCGATGCAGCGGATCGGCGGCAAGGCCAAGGCGATGATCGTCTGCCGGTCTCGTCCCCAAGCCGTTCTGTACAAACGACTGGTCGATGCCTACTTGAAAACGAAGGGCTGGCCATTCAAGGCCCTGGTCGCCTTTTCCGGCACGGTGAAGTACAAGGGTGTCGAGTACACCGAATCCGGCATGAACAGCACCCCGGAAGAGAAGATCGGCGATACCCAGACCGCCGATGCCTTCAAGCGGGACGAGTACCGCTTCCTGATCGTCGCCAACAAGTTCCAGACCGGCTTCGATCAACCGCTCCTGCACACGATGTACGTGGATAAGAAGCTTGGCGGGGTGAACGCAGTACAAACTTTGTCACGGCTGAATCGTACCGGCCCGAATAAAGAAGAAACGGTGGTCCTTGACTTTGCCAACGATTCCGACGAAATCCAAAAGGCGTTCGCACCGTACTTTGACCGCACCCTACTGAGCGAAGGCACCGACCCGAACCTGCTTTACGATCTCCAGACCCACCTGGGGGATTATCACATCTACACGGCGTCAGAGATCGATGCGTTCGCCGCTGTCTGGTTTGACCCCAAGGCCACGCAGGACAGGTTGTACTCCTGTCTTCAGCCCGCCGTAGACCGCTTCGAGGCGGTCAGTGAGGATGACAAGAAGCAGTTCCGAAGTCTGCTGGGCGACTTCGTGCGGTTGTATGCGTTTCTCTCCCAGGTGGTCACGTTCACCGATCCTGACCTGGAGAAGCTCTATCTCTACGGCAGAATGCTTCTGCGGAAGTTGCCGGTGAAGCGAGACCAACTACCCGTGGAAATCCAGCAGAACATCGACATGGATTCCTATCGGGTCCAGCAAACATCGTCGGGCCAAATCAAGCTCGACCGAGGCACCAAGGAACTGGAGCCGATCACGGGCGGCAACATTTTCCAACCGCCCCCGGAAGAGATCGAGGCTTTGTCGCAAATCCTCAAAGCTCTCAACGACCGATTCGGCACTGAATTCACAGACGAGGACAAGGTGTTCATCCAGCAGCTTGAGGAGAAGCTCGCCGGTGACGCCGCACTCGAAGCCAGCGTGAAGGTCAACGTGGAGGAGAATGCCCGGCTCACCTTCGATCACGTCGCCAACGACAGGATTCAAGAGATGATCGACTCGAACTTCAAGTTCTACAAGCAGATAACCGACGACCGGCAGTTTGAACAGTTCTTCTTGGGCTGGTTATTCGACCGGTACAGGAAACGTGAGAAAGGGGCGGCGTAATGTGGAGCGATGAAAATCCTTCTGCGATCCTTCGGAGTCTTGCCGTGATACTGACCAATGACTGAATGAATGCACATGACCACTTCTCAAGCCAAGACACTGCAAATCTTCCTTCCAACGGGTGAACCTCGTGGAATTCGCATCGCCGAGATTCCAACCCGGATAGTCCAGGCGGTCCTCATCCCCCGCAGTGAACTCACGGAGGCCAAGAAGAGGAAGGAACTGGATCACGTCGCTGTCTACATGCTTTTCGGTGAATTGGAAGAAGCCGCCAAACCTCTTGTCTACATCGGCCAGACGGAAGACCCACGGAAGCGACTCGACTACCACAACAGCAACAAGGAGTTCTGGCGAACGGCGGTTCTTGGGATTTCCAGGACCCAGAGCTTCACTTCGAGCCACATTCAATACCTTGAGTGGTTGTGCATCCAGAAAGCCAAAGAAGTCAGCCGGTTTTCCCTCGACAATGACCAATCTGTCTGCAAACCGTTCGTGACGGAACCGATGGAAGCTGATCTTCTCGACACCTTCGATACCCTCGCCATCCTCGTGTCGGCCCTCGGCTACCCCGTTTTCGAGCCGATCATCAAAACAGAGACCGCAGAGAAGTTCTACTGCCGTGGAAAGGATGCCGATGCGGTCGGGGAGTTTGTCGAAGATGGCTTCGTGGTCCGAAAAGGCTCCTTCGCCCGCATGGAAATAGTCCCGTCAGCGATGGAGACAGTGAGTTCGTTCCGAACGAAGCTTCAGGAGAGCGGCGTCCTTGTCGAGGACAACGGTCGTTTGCGTTTCACCCAGGACTACTTGTTCTCCTCTCCCAGCGGAGCCGCTGCCATCGTTCTGGGTCGCACCGCCAACGGTTGGATCGAATGGAAGGATGCTGAGGGCAGGACTCTCAACGAGGTGAAGCGGGGACCGGAACAGGAGACCAACCGGATAGCCGAGTGAGCAGCCCGGCATGATGTTGAGTGGTGAGCAACAGCATGAACATCAACGATCTCAAGAACACCTGGGCTTCGACTTAAAGGAGATGGTGGAAGGCCCCTGTCGCAAGGCATGGCGGATCGACAAGCCGATCAAGATGCCGAAGACGGCTTGCCAGGAGTGCCGGTCAATTGCCGAGCTTTCGGATGCCCTCATGGAGAGGGTGGACGAGCTTGAGGACGGGGGATTCCGCACTGACCTTCAGGCATTTCAGATGAGGGTGCTGAGAAAACTGAAGCCGAGGTGAGACATTACAAGTTTTACTGGCGAGCAGAAAGGCGGCTACCCGACCGGTACAGGAACGGAAAGAAGGTGGGGTGAAAACATGAACGCTTTCCGTACTGCATATCCAACGCTCTGCGACGTTCTTGAGGGCACGCTTTTTGAGGGTGATGCAACGGCTGCTGCCACGTTTGCAAAATCGACAGACGCCATGAAGGCGGCTCTCCAAGGACGTATGTTCGCCCTCAACGAACTTATGTGGCTGCTGTGTGGTGCAGTGGTCCCAGAGTGGGCGAACCCCGAAGCGGTCCAGCTCGAAGACGACCTTTCGACCATTGTCGAAACTGTTGGTATGGCCGCCGCTCGCACCGCCTACAAGGAAAAGTTCCTCGTTGAAGCCAAGAGCAAGATTCAAGACGCCAAGAACAAGCTCGAAGACGTTCGATACGAAATTGCGGTGACTGCGAAGGCTTGTGCGGTTCTTGATTCCGGTTCGATCCAACTTGAAAAGCTGATCCCCGATCCGAAGAAGGACAGGAAAGACTGGAAGAACTCGGATGTCTTCGGCACATTCCAAGACCAGCCTGTGCGAATCGAGGTAACGGTTCTCCACGAGAGCCTGCCGCCTGCAATACACGCCGAACTCGATGACCTCGTGAGGCAGGCGAAGGTCGCATCCGGTTTTCAGATTACCTTGCGTTCCGTGCTTGTGGACATGGACTATGCCGAGCGAGTGCGTGCTCTTGTGGAGCTTCTCCACGAGAATCATGTGGCATCTGGCGGCAAGGATGTCGAGATTGACGGTGTGCGTTTTGAATGGAAAGGGGGAGCCTATCGCTGCCCCCAGGAGACCTCTCCGTTTGAGAGTGTCTGCTTTTTTGAAGCGGACGAGTGTGTCGTTGCTGAGAAGCTGCGAGACATTATTCACCCTTGCTCTGTCCGACCTGTTACATCGAAGCACGTTCTTGAGGATCATCCGAATCCACCAGGGGTCGTCACTTCTGCCGATGTGCCCGACGCACCGACCCAGGTTCCCGTCAGCACGAAGGTCCACCAGATGGTTGATGGAAAACGGCAGCAGTGCGAGGAGGGCGTCATCAACATTGTGGCCTTCGGCACCCCCGTGCCAATGCACGACCGTGACGTAATAAACGCCGTCTGTGGCTCCGAGGTCTGCATGGTCCCGTTCTGGACCGACAGGAACGGAGTTCGCCACAGCGGGAAGGGTGTTGTCCGGCGTGACCCAAAGGCCCCGTTTGTTCCCACACAGTATCTTGCGACCGATGACGACCGTACTGAGTGTGTCGAGCCTTTCAAGAACATGTCTGCTGTCTGGCACATTCGTCTCGGCAGCTACGCCAAGAGCAAGATTATCCCCAATCCCAATGCCTCGATCCCCATACCACGAGAGCTTGTGGAGGCGTTATCTGATCCGTTACCGGCTCCTGAATCGAGGGCCACCGACGAGCAAGCTGATCGAAGCACTTCCCCAAATGAAGAGCGGCCTGAAAGCAGCGAGCAGGAGGAATACATTGTTTGGGCTGAAGTAGCGGAGAACTACGTCCACGTTTGCGGGACCCTCTCAAAAGCACGATCTGTACTTGCACAATTGGAGCAGGTTGGACGCTCGCTTGATGAGCTTCGCAGTAGGGTGGAGCCATCGGGGTCGGAAAGTACGGACAAGGACAGAAATACCGAGTTCATCTCGCCGACGAACGAGGAGATGGCGATGATCTTCGTGGTCGATTGCGGCGGATATGAGCAGGCGAAGGCATGTCTGAAGGCGTATGCCGAAGAGGTGCAGGGGAATGCCAGCCAGGACGAGTAGCCGAGTTGCTGGATGCCGTCATGAAGAGGATGCTGATGGGGGTTGGGGGAGAGTGAGCGATGCCGACAGGAATATGTCAGCTTTGTGGGCAACGTAAGGCCATCGTGGATAGCCATGTGTGGCCCAGCTTCGCCTACAAGCGATACGTCTCTGACCTCAGCAAGGGAGGGCAGTTCCTCGATCTGCAAACGGGAAAGCCGAACGCCCAGAAGCAGTATACACGGCCTTGGTTCTGTGAGCATTGTGACAGAGACGTGCTGGGGAAGAACGAGAAGTACGCAGCCGAGTTTTGCGACAGGTTGGAAGAAGCCCCCACCGACGCTCATGTTTATGACGGATGCCTATTGCCGTTTGCTGTTTCCATTTCCTGGAGAACTGTCAAGTCCTGGCGTGAAGGAAGGAGACGTAGCGGCGACGAAGTAGTGGAAAAGCCAAGCCAACGCTGGAAGGACTACCTCCGTGGCAAAGAGCGGAACGTTGGGCCGCACACCCAACATCTGTTCATAGTGTTTGATCGTGATGCCTCCCTGCATAAGGGGATTGGTGGAGGGGTGTTTACCGATGAACGGCTTGTGCTTTCTCAGATCGGCCCCTTGTTCATCATCGGCTTGCTGGACAGAAGCCATCTGTCGGTCGCTGATCTTGACGTATGGTCGCACAGCAAGCTTTCCGAAGAAGGAGGGACCATAAAGCCAATTTCAGCGTGGCGAGTGGGAACGGAGATAACACTCGACTGTGCCCGTTTCCTTGCTCGGCATGATATCGCCGTCAAGCGGCGACTACTTGAAATGGCGACCACTCGGAGCAGACAATGAAAACCACCCGCAGGCAGTTCGGCTGCACCTTCGGAACACTGCTCAGGGATTGAGACGACGGGATTTGATTACGGGAGCGATAGGCTGCGAGGGAGTACGTGGAAAGCCAAGCTTGGGAATCTGCCCTGAGCGATGCCGCACGGAAACGCAACTCCGACCTCACACCCGAATTCTGGAACGGAGAACACTCGTATGAAAACGCCGCTGCTCCTGGTAGAATTGGCAACTGCTGAGGTGCCAAGCCAGCCGCTTCTCGGGGATGAGTCGTGGATATGCTCGTCCGGTTCAACCTACCACGACTTGAGGGCATATTTTGTCATACCACCAGATGCGACGAAAGCCCCGAGTCTGGGCATGATATGCGAGAATGTCTTGCCGCAGGAAGGAAACAAGTTTGACTTGGAACTCGGAGTGAGTCTACCAGACTTGTTTCCAAACTTGAATGGTGTCTCCGAATATGTCTTGCAAGTGTCTTTGGCTGATCGGGGCATTAAGAACCTGTGCTTCTCAAATGTAATGGCCTGTTTACGGTTTGAAAAGGACGGTTCCCCGTTTCATGCCCTCATACCAAGGCGTGCTGTACCACAGGTTCGAGCAGGACAAATCCAGTTCATTCCGCAGAATGCATCAGTGGAGCTACTCCGCACGTTCACAACCAGCCGTTATGTCATTGAAGGAACCACTGCGGAAGAGGCCCTCGAATCACATCTTCACGAGAGCCTACACGACCTGCTAGATCGTCTGAATCGTGTGCTGAAGGCCATTCCATTCGCTGACCCGTCGGGTGGTCTGATCTACTCGGGTGCGTACAGCCCGGCGACTTTCGACAGCTTCTATTTCATGCTACGAGGGGCCGCCGACACGAGGGGACATGGCAGAGTTGCCTTCCACGGGGGTCGCACAATTCTCAGGCCACCAAATCTTCCAGCAGAATGTGAGAATAGTCTGCGTCGGTATCTGGATGGGACGACGCCACTTGATGACATCAAGGCATTGTTGCACACCGCCAGAGTGTTCCTCGACGGGGGCGTAGCCGAATATGTCCTACTTCTGAGCGTCATTGCGGCTGAGGTAGCGACTCAGCGGTTCGTCCACAAGAAGCTGCTGGCGGCTGGTGTGTCTGAGAAGCGGCTCAAGGAAATGGGCAAGGACTTGCCGTACAGCGTCATGCTCAACGTGCTTGTGTATGCAGTCACACCGAAGGACAAGAGGCCAGATACAGTGCTGCTGGGCAAGATGAATCGTGCCAGGAAACTTCGCAACGACTATATGCATTATGGCCTTTTGCCATCGGAACAAGAGGAAATTGCAGAGATATACCACGACACCAAGAAGTATGTTGAGTACCTGCGAGAGATCGAGGCGTGGTTGATGGAAGGTGATTCCACCAACAAGCAGGGGCTACCGTAACGGGAACACTCGCATGGGCTGGTATTATCGCAAAAGCGTAGGGCTCGGCCCCTTTCGGATCAACATCAGCAAGTCGGGGATCGGATATTCCCTGGGCGGCGGTGGCTTCCGCACGGGGGTGAATGCCCGTGGTCGCCGCTATCGCTCGGTCAGCATCCCTGGAACGGGAATGCGGTACTATTCGTCATCAAAGCAGGGATGCCTCTTGATCCTGGCTCTGCTTTCGGGAATCGGTTCGCTCGCTACCATTTTTCTTTGGAGGATTTGGCCATGAAACTCATTCGCACCTTTCGGACGATGACCTCCGAACGCTTTCTGGTCCAGAAGAAGGAGGGTCAGGATTCGGCGGCCATCGATCTCCACTACCTGGCCGACGGGCATGTGGCGGGGACCGTGTTTCTCTTTGAGCACGCAGGCATCGAGGACGCCGAGGTTCCCGAGTTCCTGCGTCACATCGACGAGGCCCTGCTGCCCTGGGCGAGCCTTGAGAACCGCACGTTGACGTTCACCGTCGTCCGGGGTCATGTGGTCGGCGATTTTGGGCCCGACAAGGGGGAGGCGGGAAAGAGCGGGTGAAGGGAGCTTGCAGGGTGTTTGGTGGTGGCGGCACTTGTCGGTGTTGCACTGAGCATCGGTGTCGATGCGATGATGAGATAAGGAGGATGACTGCGATGACCGTGTGGTGTATGGCGATGCGATTTGGAAGTCATGGCAATCGAGCCCAGGCCGAACCAAGACACACATTCCTTGTGAAAGGATACCGTCTGTGAGCAATGCCCCTGTTCCCTGGGTGAACCTTGGCGATCTTGCGAAACCTGCCACAGTTCTCATCGAGAAACTCTCGGATGCTATCGGCGGACTCTGCAAACCGGGACAGATCATCCGACTAGCAAAAGCGGAAGCGGAAGCCGCTAGAATTCAAGCGGGATCGGAAATTGAAATCACGGAGATGCACCGACGAGCGATGTACCGGCTCCTGGGAGAGGAGGCCAGGAAACAAGCGAACATCGAGAATATCACACGAAAGGCTTTACCGTGGCTGGACGAACAAGCAGCACCAGAGAGGATGGACGACGACTGGATTACCCATTTCTTTGATAAGTGCCGGATTGTTTCCAACGAGGACATGCAACGGCTCTGGGCAAAAGTGCTGGCCGGTGAGGCGAATGCACCTGGCAGTTTTTCACGGAAGACGGTCAACCTAATTGCAGACTTGAACGCATCGGACGGCAAGCTGTTTACCCAGTTGTGCTGCTTCTGTTGGGTTATCGGGCGTGGTCCTGTTCCCTTGATTTTTGGATTTGGCGACCACCACCAACCCGGCTTTAGTAAAGAAGACGGTGCCATTTACCATCGGCACGGAATACACTTTGATACTGTCCGGCATCTTGAGGCTCTCGGTCTAGTCCAGGTTGGTGCGGGAAACTATAGCATTTCTTTCGCTGGCAAATCCCTGGACGTATTTTATTTTGGCAAGAAGCTCTCAATAGACTTCCACCCTGTTCTCGAAGGTGTCCTCCCGACTGGACATGTACTTCTGACGAGAGCGGGCGAGGAGTTGGCTCCGCACTGTGGCTCCTGGCCGATTGACGGGTTCTTTGAACTGGTACGGGATAAGTGGCCGCAAACGGCAATTGTCACACATAGTGCATTCACGATTAGGCCCGACCAAAACGTGCCACCCGATTCGCAACCGTCCAATTGATCCTTTGGGCTCACCTGATGCCTCATGCCCTTCTGCACCTACACCACGATGCGTGACTGGACGACAGGAGCCCCCTATGACTCAACCCGACCAAGAAACGATGGAAGTGCTCGTGGTGATCGCCATGCCGCCCGTGGAAACCAGGGCGTCTGAGAGAGCCTGGGAGCAAAGCATCCTTGACGCCGTTTCTGCTGCCGTCCATGCCGACAAGACGCTCAATACCATCGCCGTCAAGCCGCTGGACTACGAAAACTGCCGATGGGTCTTCGAGGGAGGGATGCCGTTGCCCAAGTACGACGTGACCGTGTTTCAGGATGGCTCGTGGCACTCGGGCATCACCCCGTTTCCCACGAAGCCGGACGCCAAGGGGGAGGATCTGAAGTCGTTGTTGGAATACTTGGTCGATAAGGGGCTGGTGAAGAAGTAGGAGTCAAGCATCCAATTGGAGATGACCATGAAAGTCATTGCGGAACGATTACGGGAGAAGATCAAAGCGGCTGGGTTGGCCCGAGTTGCGGACGATCTGGAAAAGCTGATGATGGCGTCGATCCGCATCACGGCGACACCCGCAGCGGAAGGAGAATTGGGGCCGGGCAGTTCGAAGTTGGGGGGAACGCCTGACTTGCCCAACGGCACGGCCTGGCCCGAATGCAACGGTGTACCGATGGCCCTGCTCGCCCAACTGCGGATGCAGGACGTTGCCCCCTACGACTCTGACGCACGGTTGCCGCAATCCGGGATGCTCTACTTCTTCTATGAAGCCAAGGACCAGAAATGGGGATTCGACCCGAAGGATCGGGGGCATTGGAAGGTCATCTACCACGATGGCGATTCGCTCCACATCACTTCTCCTCCCGACAACCTGCCCGAGGAAAGCTGCTTCCAGGAATGCAAGGCGACATTCTCAAACGAGATCACCTTGCCGCCCTGGGAGTGCAAGGCTGTCACGCAATTGCATCTTTCCAAAGAGGAGCGGGACAGGTACGTTGAGCTTCCTGGTGCGGGTTGTGGGGAAGGCCAGACGATTCATCGCCTGCTGGGCTACCCCGAGCAGATTCAAGGCGACATGCAACTCGAATGCCAACTGGCGTTCAACGGAATCTATGTTGGGGACTCGACGGGCTACGCCGATCCGAGGCGAGCGGCCCTGGAAAAGGGAGCCGACGACTGGCAACTCCTGCTTCAGATCGACTCGGACGACCCCCTGGGAATGATGTGGGGCGATACCGGGCGGGTCTACTTTTGGGTTCGGAGGCAGGATTTGGCAAGGAAGGACTTCAGCAACGTGTGGCTGTCGCTGCAATGCTACTGACGTTGCCGCAGTTGCCGTGACGTGTGTTTCAGTCGTAGCGGTTGGATCGACACAGTGAAGGAGCCACCGATGGGGATATTCGATAGGGTTCGGTCAGCGTTGTCCAAGAAGCCCGTTCCTGACAATGCACCACCCGGCAAGCCAGAGATGATTACGGTTTACGATAAGTATGGCCGGGAGATGCTGATTCCACGCCAGCAGTGGAGGGAGAAGGTTCTGCCCGGCTCGCTCACGCAGCACGAAAACAATCCCGAGGCACTCTACAGCACGGTCTTCATGGCCCTCAACGACGGTTTTGCCCAGGACATTCTGGAAGCAACGAAACGGCTGATGGTCATTGACCCAATCCCAGAGCGAAGCCATACAGTGCGGGCAATTGCGTTGATGAAGACCGGCAATCTCGATGGTGCGGAGGCAACGCTGTCCGCATTCATTGAACAACATGGTGCCACTGGATCGGTCTTGACTAACCTTGCCAAGATTTATGCGGAACGGGGGGACAGCGAGAGATCGGAGGCGACCTTATGGGAGGGATTGAAACTGGATCCGAATCAGGACAACGGACTATTGTGGTGGGCGGTGACTCATCGAGAGCGAGGGGGAGAAGCGGGCTACCTGGAGGCCATGAGGCAGGCAGCAGACCTTGACGGAAGTTGGCGACCCCAACTGTGGCTAGCCCGGCATTGCTTGGAACAGAAGGACTTGGCGGGGGCGAAGCAATACTACGACAGAATCCTTGCAACTGCGGCGGATCAACCGGGCGTGCTGATGATGGTGTCTGGCGACCTCGGAAAAAACGGCTACGTCGAGGCGGCCTTGGAACTTGTCGCTCCACGCTACGATCCGGCGAGGCATGATCCAGCTACCGGGTTCAACATCCTCCAGGGCTACGTGGAGACCAAGAACCATGTTGATGGCGACAAATTGCTCCACAGAATGGCCAGCTTGGATCGACCGGAGTGGATTCCTTGGAAACAGCATTTGATGCATTATTCCGCCGAGTTCGAGAAACTGCGAATCCCTCCCCTCCCCCCTACGAATTCTGACAAACCTTTGGAGGCGTCAGCAATACGAATTGACCGACCAATCTGGGCCTATGGCCTGAACGATCCCAAGTGGCTATTCCAACAGCACGAGCGTCGAGGTAAGAGTGTTGCGTTCATCTCCCTGGCCAACACGTCACCTTCGGAGGCAAAGGTCCCGTTCACCCAACGAGAGGACGACCTGGGCCGACTTACCCGGAGCATCCCGTTGTTCCTTGCGGAGTCTCTCTTCTGTTGGACCGACCTGAAGCCGACTGCCGTGATTCCCGTTATCATGGGGACGGGGCCAATCGTTTCCGGGATGGAATGGCCCTTTGAGCAGATCGGCGGGTTCGCAGGGGATGTCGATGTCGCCGTTACTGGGTCGCTCAATGAGCAGAATGGCACGCTCAGGATTACACTGATGGTCTGGGATTGGGTCAGCAAGAAGACCGTGAAGACCTTCTCGTACACCTGTGATCGTGACCACCTCGGCTCGACTGTGCTCACGATGGAGAGGGAAGTGCTCGAATTCCTTTCTCCGTCTTCGGGCAGACGGGACGTTCCATGTGAAGCCTTTTGCATCCGACCTGCCCCGGCAATAATGGCATCGTATTTGGTCTGCCTCGGGCAAACGCTGATGATGACGTTTGTACATAACGAATACGTGCCTCGGGAGCAAGTGTGGGGTGAGCGGCAAATGTTCGAGTGTTTTCTGTGGACGGCGGCGGAAATGAAAGATGCCCAAGTGCCACGAATACTCTTTCTCGCTGGACTGACGAAAAGCCGTGCCTATGGGTCTTCTGCCTACGAGGAGTACAAGGCTCAAGCCCTGCGGATGCTGGACGAAGAAACGTCCAAGGCGAGTCAGTTCTTCCGGCTGTCGCCATTGTTGTTTCAGGTTCTTGGTATGGAGAAGGAGTTCAACGAGCGTAAGGCTGAATTGGCGAGGGATGCTGACCCGTTATACCGGGAATGGCTTGACCACTTGGGGGAGTAGGCAGACCGCACACGACTATTGCTGGAATGTTGGCCTGGCCGTGGACTGGGCAGATCGGGGCGGTGTCGAAAAACTGCCGATGGGGCTTACTCCATGACCTGCCCCCTTGCCACCAAGGTCGTCCAGAATAGTTTCTGTATTGTTCATGGGAGGTGACACGGCAATGACCGATTCAATACACATTGAAGGTAGCGAGGGAGACCCTCGTTGTGCAGCCTGCGAGCATGGACTTGCGTTTGAGCTTCCTGTGCCGCTCCTGGATGCAGCCTGCAATGGCAGCCTTGTCCTCTTTGCGGGGGCGGGAATCAGCACTGAGAACCGACTGGCGTATCCAGTCTCTTTCCATGACGAGATTCGCTCGAAGTTACGGTTGAAAGAAGAGTTACCATTTAAGGAGGTGATGGATCGGTACTGTGCTCGACCAAACGGACGAGCCTCTTTGCTGAACGCCATCAGGATGCGATTTGAAAGGGCCAAACTGTGGCCAGAAATTGGCTATGCCTCAACCAGGTTTCATCAGGCGATGGCGACGATTCCGCAACTTGAGGACATCATTACGACGAATTGGGACGACTTCTTCGAGTTGCAGTGCAACGCTGTTCCCTTTGTGACCGGGGAAGACTTTGTGTTCTGGACGACCGCTGGGCGGAAGGTGTTCAAGATTCACGGCTCCATAAACAACCTTGGATCATTGGTTGCCACCACCGCCGACTACGAACGCTGTTATTCACAGCTTCGTGGCGGCTTGATCGGCAGTTCTTTACGGATGATGCTGGCCACTCGCCCCATCCTCTTCGTCGGATACTCCTTCAGGGACGCTGAGTTCGTTCGCCTGTACGAGATTCTTGTCAAGGAAATGGGGAATATGAATCCCCATCCTCATATCCTCTGCATAACAGATGAGTCGGCCGCACGTTTCCGAGAGATGGGAATGACGCCCATTATCACGGACGCAACGCACTTCATAGAGGGCCTGAAGGCACAGATGGTGACTCGTGGTGTTCTTTTGGACGAAAGCCGGTTCGAGGACGTTCACACGAAATGCGTTGAACTTCTTGCGGAGCACCTGACACTATCCGAGATTGACAGTCACCTCGCACCGGCTGTCCTGTACACCGCTATGTTTCAGGACGGATTTCACAATGCCCTTCGCCATGTTCTGGTTTCGGCACCGACTGGAACATTCTATGAACCAGAGCGTGTTCGACGCATTGCCCAGCGGGTGGACGAGTCCATCAATGAGATGGAATCTCTGGGGCGATACGAGGATGTGGCCTACTTGAAGGGCCAGTTCGACGCCTTCTTCTTCGTGGTTGCTGATGACGATACCCGAAAAATCTTTCCACGCTACTTTGTGTTTGGCGTAGACGATGCGATTTTGACCCGAGACGCTTTTGTTGAGGATGCCGCACGAGCACAGACGCTTCACCCCAAAGCTTATGAACGAGCAGTGAGGATTATTGCGGACAACGGAGGTGATTGCTTGTCAATCCATCATCCCCCGCACATGTACTGTTGAGCGGACGAGTATGAACATTCAACTGCTTCACGGCGATCTCCTCGACCAAGACGTTGATGTGATCGTCAACGCCTGGAACCGCAACATCATCCCGTGGTGGCTGTTGCTCCCGCAAGGTGTGTCGGGGGCGATCAAGCGGCGGGGCGGCACCGGTCCCTTCAAGGAACTCGAAGCACGGGTCGATCCCGCTGGGTGATGCGGTGCTGACTTCGGCGGGACGGTTGCCGTTCAAGGGCATCATTCACGTCGCCGGAATCAACATGCTCTGGCGGGCGTCGGAGTGGTCGATTCGGCAGTGCGTGCGAAATGCGATGGCCCTGGCCCACGAGAAGGGATTTCACTCCATCGCCTTCCCACTGATCGGTGCCGGGTCGGGTGGCTTCAACCAGGATCGGGCGAAGGCTATCATGGAGGATGAGTTGGGAAAGGTGGACTACTCGATTGAGGTGAGGTTGGTGGTGTTCAGAAGAAATGACTGCTGTTCATCGAACCGGCGAGGAAAGACGCAATGGACCGGCAACTGTTTGAGAAGATGTACCAAGGCCAAGCCCCGTGGGACACCGGACGGCCACAACCAGCGATCATCAATTTGGCCGAGGCGGGCCAGATTCGTGGCAGTGTTCTCGACGTGGGGTGCGGCACTGGTGAAAACATTCTGTACTTGGCAGCCAAAGGCCACAACAGTTGGGGCCTTGACTTCCTTCCATTGGTTATCGAGCGAGCCAAGGCCAAGGCCGCCCAGCGAGAAATCGACGCCCATTTCATCGTGGGTAACGCCTTGGACTTGGCCAGGCTCGGCAGGCAGTTTGACACCGTGATCGACTGCGGTCTGTTCCACACCTTTGCCGATGAAGAACGTCCCGTGTTCATCGAAGGGTTGACGAAGGTTCTTGGGCCGAGAGGACTTCTGTACCTTCTCTGCTTCTCAGACGAGGAACCGGGAACCGAGGGACCGAGGCGAGTTACCCAGCAGGAAATCCGAGATGCTTTCCGCAACGGATGGGAGGTCCAGAAGATCGAGCCGACCCGCTTCGAGTCGGTCGAGCGACCGGGCGGGATGGCGGTCAGCCCTGGTGGCCCGAAAGCATGGCTGGCGACGATTCAGTGGACCTGACATGGGCGGCGACACCGTGGCAACTCTCCGTCCCAGTTCCCCAGGGATGAGTCACTTGTAAGAACCCTCCGAAGCGGTAGAATTAGGATTTCAACGCTCGATGTCGCTGGCCGATCCCCAGCACCGGAGGACGTGGTGGAACTGCGTGACGCAACTCGAAAGCTGATGGCCGAGACGGAGCAGGCGACCGGCTGCCAGGTGGTCGTGACGAAGGACGCCACCCTCACCACGATGTCAGGCGTTCTGATAGCGACCTCGGATCGGCCCGGCCATATTGTTCGCATCCACCCCAAGTCCCTGGCTGCGGTCGATTATTACGTCGTCTACTATTGCGGCATGATCCAGCGGTTCTTCGAGAACCCGCCCGACGAGCGGTTTTTTATCGGCGTGGGAGACAAGGGACGTTACCAGTTCCGCAAATTGCTCGAACGTATGCCCACCTACAAGCGGCTGGGCGAGGCGGCGATCATGGCCATGTGCGAGCAGTTGCTCAATGGGCTTATGACCCACTTGCGTTCCATTCCACTCGGGCTACGACTCGACGGCTGGATTCTCAACGAACATCCCGAGTTCGTGGAAATGCAGCGGACTACCATCCAGCCCCAACTCCAAGAGAACGCCCACTCCATCAACGACAAGTTCCGCAGCGTGTGTCCTCCCCAAGTCTTCGACGCCACAATGGCGATCAATGCCGCCTTCGCCCAATTCTGGGCCGAGAAATGGAACGAGCCCGAACTGTCCTTGCCCTACAAGGCCAGCGGCTATGCGGCGGCTGGCGAGAAGCTGATGAAGATTTTTGAGGACGTGCCGGATTCAGGCCGGACGGATCGGGCGTTGATCGATGCGTGGGGGGCAGAACTGAACTTGGCGAACGATTATGTGTGGGTTCCTTACCACGGCCCGCAGCACGCATAGGATTCCTTCATGGCCGACTACCGCTTCAATATCTCCCTGCACACTTTCGACGCTTCGCTGCTGCCGTCCGACTCTCCGGCCAAGGGATCGAAGGACTACGCCGCCGTCGTTCATAGTTTTCTCCAAGAGCAGTTTGCGGGCTTCAAGGGAAACGCACGCATCGTGGTGTCCGAAGATTCCATTCTTGTGGAATGGACGCCGCCGCCTACCGTGCAAGACCCAATTGAAGCGGCGGTGACGAGACTGGAAAGTGGGGAAACGGTCGCCGCCATCGTGATGCTGGAACTACTTCGGCAAAGGCATCCCGATGACTTTCGGCTTCTCTACAATCTGGGGTTGGCCTACAGCAACCTTGGTCGGCCGGAAGAGGCCAGGGCAATCTTGAACGAGGCTGTTCGGCTCAGGCCAGGCCATGTCAATGCCCGTGTTGCCTTGGGAGTCGCCTACGCCAAGGAAGGTCGCAATGAGGAAGCTGTGAAGATACTGGAAGAGGCAGTTGCCGCCGAGCCAAGTAATCCTTGGGCACAACGCAACCTCGGTGGTTGTCTGCTTGCCTTGAGGGACGTTGACCGTGCCATCTCCTGCCTTGTGCGGGCGACCGAGTTGAATCCCAAAGACCAGCAGGCGTTCTTCGGATTGGGTGAGGCGTATCGGGCCGCCGGGAAGCTCGGAGACGCCGACGACGCCTACCGCCAGGTGGTGGCCATAGACGAGTTCAACGACGTGGCCCGGCAGGCGAAAGAGCAGTTGTCCTATCTTGCCCGTGTAGGCTTCCTGAGACGGGGCGGTACTCGTGGTCGCCCCGACGCCGTGATGTACTGTCTTTCGGCATTGGAGCATTTTGCGGACCTGCCCGACGAAGAGGTGCAGAGGATTGTTTTTGAGGTCGGTATGCTCGGCACGAAGGGGTTCGAGATCAACGACCCTGAGCAACAGTACGAGCTTCGGTCGATGCCAGGCAAGTTCAGCGGAATGCAAATGGTCTGCATCATGTACGTGGGCTTTAAGCGGATCGCCCCGGAACATGCGGCCAGCTTCGATCTCACGAACGAGTACGCACTGGCACTCAAGATGTTCGAGGAGAGGCGTGAGCAGTAATGACGGCACGGCCAGCGTGGGCTTGATGGCGGAAAGTCGGAAACGGCGGGAACGACTCCTTGCAAGATTTCCGTTTGCAGGGAGTTGGAAGTTGACAGCCAAGCCCTCGTTCTGGAAAATGTGGGCACGGAGGAGAACCCATGTCCAAACGAAAGCCACCCGCCGCCCCGCCGAAGTTCAAGGTCGGCGATAAGGTCCGAGTCAAGCACGGCGTCAACGACGTGGACTATCCCGACATGCCTATGGGCGGCTGGGCCGGAACCGTGATCGAGGTCATTGGTGGCGACACGTTCGCCATTCGGTGGAGCGACGAGACGCTGGCGGCCATTCATCCTGTCTTCAAGAAGCGTTGTGAGAAGGACGGCGTTGAAGCGGAGGAGTATTCCTTGACAGGGGACGACTTGGAGTCTGATTTGGGCGGCCTACTGGACATCGAGCCGCCGACGCATATCGAAACCAAGCCGCTTTCGCCCAAGGACCAGGACGACCGAATCAGGATGATCTTCGGCCTGACCAGCAATGATCCGTTGCCCGAGGTCGATGACAAGAGTCTCCTGGCTTATCACAAACACCTCGCCACGACTTTGACGTTTCCCATCAAGGCAGAACACGGGGCTGAATACGGCCACCCCGAGAGGATCAAGATCATCGGCATGGGCGATCCCGACGAGGAGCCGATGATTGACGAGGAGCATGGCATTCTCTGTGAAGCCCGTGTGGAAGGGCAGGTGGTTGCCGTAGCCCTGGCCGAGGTGGAGATCACCAAGGGCAAGACGAATCGGCAGTTGATCAAGGACTATTGCTCCTGGTTCTGGGATAACGGATGAGGAAGGCAGCATGGGACGCATCAGCAAGAAGCTCAAGGCCAGATTGTCGAGTTGGGAAAGCCGATACCGACAGCAGATGGGGAAGCTGAAGAAATCCTTTCCCATCCCCAAGGATGTCCATGACGTGCAGTCGCTTGTGTCCCAGGGTTACGATCCGCTCCATGCCGTTTACATCGCCGTGCAGAACATCACTTCGGTGTTCAGCGAGTGCGTCTCCGTGCTGCCGGAACTGAAGTCGTATTACAAGACCGTGAAGGCTGCCGAGGACGACTACCTGCCCCAGGGACCGCCGATGAGCCCCTTGACCGGCAGCTACTTCACCACCTGGGCGTTCTTTGACCTTCGTTACGGCAGCGACCACGAAACCATCGGCACTTGCCTGCTCGACCTGGGCGACCAACTGGGCATCGAGGCCGGCATGGTCGAGGCCGTCCGGCAGTTTCAGAATTCACGCATGGGCGTCTACGAGCACTGCGGCACGGCAGGCGGCCAAATCCACCTTGAGGAATTGGTCACGGGCAAGAAAATGACCTGCATCTGTTCCTCGGGGTACGGAGGCAAGCCCGGAGAACTGTGGTATGTCCGGCTTTGCCCGCCGCTGGCCGACTTGGCGGAGTATCATGTAGCCATGACCACGCCTTACATCCTGACGGCAGCGACCAAGACCGACTGGGCGGCCTATCTCAACCGGGCGATGCTCGGCCTGGAAACTGGGGATGGAGGGCAACGGTTGCATGACTTGCTGAAATATGGATTGTGGACTCGCCATTGGAACGAGTTCGTCTTCCTGGCCTATCACCATCATCAGCACGAAGCGATCTTCCTGGCCGGCATTCCCGACGTGAAGGGCAGTCTGCCGCACGCAAAGAAAGGATAGGGACGATGGCGAAATCCAAGCCCAGCCCCGCCCAGATTCCCACCAACCAGCGGGTCTACCAGTTCAAGATCACCCTCCAGGGAATCGACCCTTTGATTTGGCGAAGAATCCAGACCAAAGATTGCACTCTGGACAAGCTGCATGAGCATATCCAAACGGCGATGGGCTGGACGAATTCCCACCTTCACCAGTTTGTCATCAAGGGGGTCATTCACGGCGATCCCGAACTACTCCTGGAAGGCTTCGAAGATGACCCAAAGATCATCAACTCGCTTCGCACTAAGCTGAGCAAGGTCATCCCCACGGACGGCAAGCGTTTCCGGTTCCAGTACAAATACGATTTTGGCGATGGCTGGGAACACGAGGTCGTTTTCGAGGGATTTGTGCCTGCCGAGAAGGGCGTCCGCTACCCGCTCTGCGTCGAGGGCGAACGAGCCTGCCCGCCAGAAGATGTCGGCGGCCTCTACGGCTACCAAGAGTATGTGCGAGCGATCACCAATCCCAAGCACAAGCGACACAAAGAATTCCTGGAATGGAGCGGCCCGTTCGATCCCGAAAAGTTCGACGCCCAGGCCGCTACCGAAGAAATGCGAAAGGGATTGCCGAATTGGCGGGAGATGGAGTGAGCCGGGATGGCGTTACAAGTCTTGTAATAGTCGCTGACCAGTGCGATGCCCAAAATGGGAAACAACATGGCCAACAGTGAACTGAACACGGTACTTCTCGCCCTCGGCAAGGCCCAGGTGGACGCCATGTTTCGGCGACAAGAGGCTCATGCGGTGGACGACTCGGAGTTTCTGCCTCTGGTCGAGGTCGTGGTGATGGCCTTTGAGACCCCGGGGATTGAGAAAGACGTGGCCGAGGAGGTGTGGGAGTACGCCTTCGCCGTTTATGACCGAGCCTGCAAGCAGGCCGATCCGACGTGGACGACCGCCGAGAACCGGAAGCTAATGCAGAAGTATCTCCTGGGGCCACGGGGCCTGAAACGGAAGTCACGAAGAAGGAACGACTGAAATGTCTGGAAAAGAACGTCAGACGGCCCGCAAACCGGCGACGAAGTTCGCCCACCTGCGGAAGAAGATGGAAAAGAACCGGATCGTGTCGAAGATCAGCAAGAAGAAGTGATTCGACGATGGGACAGGACGACTGGCGGAAACTGCTCTGCCCCAGGTGCCACCAACTGAAGACCACCTGCACTTGCAAGAACGGGCCATCGGCCCCGAGCAAGTCCACCGTGGTTCGGGTGGGTCGAGAGACCAAGGGCAGACGAGGTAAAGGCGTGACGACCGTCTCCGATCTGCCGCTGGACGAGACCGGCCTCACCGAGCTTGCCACCAAGCTGAAGACCCGGCTTGGCACCGGGGGAACGGTCAAGGACGGACGTATCGAAATCCAGGGCGATCATCGGGATCGGATCGTTCAGGAGCTTGAGGGCATGGGCTACCGAGTGAAACGGGCCGGAGGGTGAGATATGAACGCCGAAGTTGGCAGCTATCGGCACACGCAGAAAGGGCCGTGGAGCCTGCTTCTCTACGTCCTGGGCGTCGTGTTCCTTGCCGTAGGCTGGTCCGTACCGCTGTTGCCTTTGCAGATCACCTTCCTGATTACGGGAATCTTGATGTTCCTGCTCGGAATATCCCTTCATCATTTGACGGTTGCAGACGAGGGCAGTCAACTCGCCATTTGGTTTGGCCCCTTTCCTCTATTTCGGAAGCGGATCGATTACGGTGATATCAGTGCCGTTGAGAAAGGACGCACCACAATCCTCGACGGCTGGGGAGTCCATTTGAGCCTGCGGGGCGGTTGGGTTTGGAACATCTGGGGGCGTGATTGCGTCGTCATCCATCTGAATCGAAGTATCATCCGGGTCGGTACGGATGATCCCGATGGCCTTCTTGCGGTTCTGAAAGACCGCATGGAAGGGAGAACGTGATGGCACTTGTGATCCAGAAATCAACACTATTGGTCATGTCGGTTCCGTCGAGGCCACGGCCTGGCGGATTCCTGCCTTGCAGGCGGTCTGGTCAGCCGTTCCCACCCACCTGAACGGCCAGGGCTGGGCCGCTGCCTTATAATTCCAATGTGAGGAAGCCGGTGCGGCTCGGCGGGGGAGAGAAAGATGGAACCGACCATCCCAAAAACCGAGTTTGCAGCATCACCGTGGACGACCACCGGTTGCAGTACGACATCGTGATCCGGCTGAGCGGGAACAGGACACAATTCGCCACGTTGTTCTTTTACGAGCCTCATCAAAGCCCCCGGACGAAAGAGGAGAAACGGGCATGAAGAAAAGCGGGTCGCAGGAAACAAAGTCTCCATCTGAACTGATAGACCAAAGAATCGAGGAGCTAGGCGATTGGCGGGGCAAGATGCTCAGCCGGGTTCGTACCTTAGTCAAGGAAGCCGATCCCGAAGTCGTCGAGGAGTGGAAGTGGAGAGGGGTTCCGGTGTGGTCGCACGACGGATTGATCTGCACAGGCGAGACTTACAAGAACGTCGTGAAGATGACCTTTGCCAAAGGGGCGGCCTTGAACGATCCTTCGGGCCTCTTCAACTCCAGTCTTGACGGGAACACAAGGCGTGCCATCGACTTTCACGAGGGCGAGAAGATAGACAAGGAGGCGTTGAAGGCTCTCGTTCGGGCCGCCGTGATCCTGAACAAGTCCAAGGCCAGGAGCTAATCCACGGGTGCAGTTGCTCTTGAACACAAGTAGGTTTGCAGGTGACACTATGGAAGTTCGATTCGAGAATTCATGATAGAAGTCAAAGGTGAAAAGTTGTACGTTGCTCTGGGGGCTTCCAAGGTCCGGCGGCGGCTCAAGGGGCATGGATTCGGCATTCGGAAGGTCTATGCCGATGGCAGGAACCGGGCTGTCATCATCCACACCGCCACGGGCGAGCACCTGCGGGAGCTTGAAGCCTTCTTTCAGGATGTGCTGACGAGGCCGACGAGCGAGGACGATCAGGAAGACACACCTCGGGAACAGGATGGTATGAAACGCAAGAAGCCAGGACGACCGACAAAGGAAGCCAGCTACGTCTGCGATGCCTGTGGCGAGGAGATCGTGATTCCGGTGGACCTGTCGGCGGGCGAAAGCCAAGAGTACGTCGAGGATTGTCCGGTCTGCTGCCGACCGAACGTCATCCATGTCGAAATCGACGAGGGCGGCGACGTGCGAGTGTGGGCCGAAGGAGAATAGGAGTGCCTTGCTACCACAACCGACGGTATTGGTGGCATTGCTGTCAGCACAATGCCTCGTGGTTCGGGACTTTACTTCGGATGACCATTGCCAACCCAGGCCCGCTCCTGCAATAATGTGCGGCAGCTAGTTGGTCAGGGACCGCCGTACTGTCTCCATCTGAAGGCAATGAATGTCATGAACGCCGAAACTGTGCGAGTCAATCTGCGATACGACCGTGCCGAACTGAAACAGATTCTCCGGTATGCCAAGGCCCACGATGTTGACCACAATGGACGGTACGACTTCAGGAGACCGCCCCGTCTGAACATCTGGACGCACACCTGGAGCAACCCCGGATGCAGGGAGGAATCGTGCGTGATGTCCAGTTTGGAGTTCGACTGGAAAACCGCATCCCTGATGTCCGTGACGTTGATGCCAGGCTTTGACTGGGAAGCGTTCGTGGATGAACTGGTAGGGCTTGAGAGGGCGGCACTTGGCAAGTCTGTCTACGGAAGCTGCCGACGTAAACGCACGACCTGAATGAGCGTTGTGGTGTCAGCCGTTGCGATTTCCTACGGCAGGAAGCGATTGGGCTGGCCAGCGTGGCGAGGCAGTTGTGTTCGGTTGCCGAACATACCCCCGGCGGAAAGTCGGAAACGGCGGAAACGACCCTACTTCGGCTTGTCCCCAAGCTTCTTGGCTTGTGCAAAGTCCCCTTCAGCTTTGGCCTTTTCGCCTTTCTTCTCGTATGCCACGCCCCGGTTCCGGTACGCCTCGGCGTCTTTCGGGTCGAGCCGGATCGCCTCGGTGAAATCGGCGATAGCCTTGTCGAAATCGCCCTTCAATCCGTAGGCAACGCCCCGGCTGGAGTACATCGTTGCGTTCTTTGGATCAAGCCGGATCGCCTCGGTAAAGTCGGCAATGGCCTCGTCGAGTCTGTCCGTATGAGCATAGGTAACAGCCCGGTCGAAATAAATAGTGGCATCGTTGGGATTGAGGTGAATCGCTTCGCTGTAGTCCTCAATCTCCTTGTCGAAGTTGCCCTTCTTCCCGTAGGCCACGCCCCGGTTGTAGTATGCAATGGCCGAGTTCGGGACCAATCGGATTGCTTCGGTGCAGTCGGCGATAGCCCTGTCGTAGTTGCCCTTCCCTGCAAAAACATTGGCCCGGTTACAGTATGCCATCGCTAGCTTCGGGTTGATTTCAATGGCTTTGGTGAAATCGGCGATGGCCTTGTCGAGGTTGCCCGTATGAGCATAGACAACAGCCCGGCCGAAATACGTTTCATGGTCCTTAGGGGCCAGCCGAATCGCCTCGGTGTAGACAGCAATGGCTCCATCAAAGTCGCCTTGACTCAGGAGTTGCTCGCCTTTCTTCAGTGCCTCTGCCGCCGATTTAGGCTCGTCAGCTATCGACAAGCCAGGCATCAGCGTCCCAACGACCAGCACCACCAACAACCATCTTCGAGCGTTCATGACGAGTTCTCCTGTTGGAAGATCGAATCACGACTGGGCCTCGCCCACTCCGCTCACCGCAATCGCATCCAGCAAATCCTTGAATTTCTTCAGCCCGCCAACCTCCTTGATTACAGCAAGCATCTCGTGCAGGTGACGAAAACCGCCAATCGTCTTCACCATCTCGCCGACCGCCGTGATTTGCCCCAGCGTGACGACATAGCTGGGCTTGGTCGGGACCTCGGCTGGAACGGTCACGGTTTGGCGGGCGGCTTTCTTCGCCTTGGCCGCCGTGAAACCATAACCGCACTTCGGGCAGGTCTTGGCCCTGGTTCCTTTGACCCACGCATCGCACTTCGGGCACTGTTTTTGCCCTTTTCTGGTTCTCTTGGCCATTTCTCGTTCTCCGGTAAGGGGTATGGACAAGCATAGCTCTCCGAAAAGGCAGTCAAGATTCGGATCAGTGGCCAAGTCGGAATATGCGGAATACGCCGGTGCAGAATATCGCTTGTGACGAGCAGGAGGCCACGGAACTGCCGGCGGAAACTCGGAAAAGGCGGAAATAGATCGGCCGGCGTGGACAGAGACCACGAGGGTCACCCCACGATCCACCGGTAGATCGCCAAGAGGACCAGCAGCACCCCAATAATGATCCACCAAGTCTTGCGGGCAGGCGGGGCGTCTTTCTTCGTGATGCAGTTGCCACTACGAGGGCAACAATCCGCAGATTACGCCGCCCACGTCATTCGGGATCGACTGGTTCAAGCCGATCCGCTGACCCTAGTTTATGGGACCGAACACCGTTTTCACCTCGGAGAAAGATGCGTCCTCCAGAATCAATGAAATGGAAGGTGAACTCGTCACCGTTTATGTGGGGCGGGCCAGCGAAGTAAAGACGAACCCGTTGTCCCGGTCGAAGTGACACGCCATTGACGACGAGCGGATGCTGCTGCATTTCTATCCAACGCTGCTTCGCCTCCGCATGGCGACGTTGAAGGGACTCCCAGTGTCTCTCGACGTAGGCCCTCAAGCATTTCTCTAGGCGAGGGTCTTCCAGATCAGGCATATCGTCGTCAGTCCCAACGAGCCGCTCAGGTTGTCGGCCCTCGCTCTCCCATGTCTCGTTCAGAGCCTCGGCCCTACCATGTTCCAGCAGCCCAGGTAAAGGGCTATCGACCCACCACGGCAAATCATGGACGGCGATGCCATAGTGTCCGTGACTGGAAACAAAAGCGTGGAATGGCCCGTAATCAAAACCGAGCGATGACATCGGTGGGTGTCCTTTCGTGATGGAGCGGCAACTCCAACAAGCCAAGTCGATTCTGGGCTATCAGCGAGGTATGATAGACCAGAACCTTTGGCAGGTATAAGGGACTCTCATCCATGGCATTGGAAACAACCGCCCTGGTCCAGCGATCATTATGGACTGCCCGATCTTGGCCGGTCAAGGGAGGGATCGTCACCGGGGTTCAAGAAGAAACGGCGGCCCGGCATGGCCATAGGGGACCCATCCGACCATCCTAGCTCCAGAAATTTTGAATTGGGTTTCTGGGTTGTTCCAAATGTCGCCAGCCTGCGTCATTCATGTGGCTCGGCAACATGGCGGGTCGCCTCCTATGTTTGCTGGAAGACATCCAGCAACAGGTACAACTTCCTGCAATACGGCACGAACATCTGCAAGAGAACGTAGGTCTGCTCCCGCTCCAGAATCTTGCCCGAGGGATGGCCGGCATCATTCCGAAAGGTTCGAATCACCGACAGGATGCCGTCGAACTCAATGTCCAGGTTCTCCTTGATGTCGCCGGGGAGGTCGGCCAACACATTCTTCTCGAATGCTGCCCGGAACTTCCTGAACTTCTGGAGAATGGTTCGTTCCTTGGCCAGGGTCCCAAAGTGGCTGCCGTACTTCGGGCTTTGCTCGGCAGCCTCCACCAGTAGCAAGAATGAGTGTTCCGAGGCCACGCCCAGCATCACAGTCGCAGCCAACATGCAGCCGGTCTTGAACGCCTGCATCGCCTCCTGGAGGTAGAGCAGCGTGATGTCGCTAATATTGGGGACGTTTGACTGTATCAGCTTGGTGTAGGATTCGAGGTCGTGGAAGAAGTAGACGTTCTGATTAGCGAGAATCTTTTTGCCGAAGTGCGAAACGGCGAACCACGGGAAGCTTGGGTCTGAGTTGTCGGTCCCAAGCGTTATGATGTTCTGGCGGAACAGGTCCCAGAAGACCTCCCGAAGAAGCTCGCTATCGTTGCCTGAGAGTTGAGGTTCGTGATGAAACAAGGAAGATGGAGCCGCCGAACCTTGACGCCGCTGGATAACCTCGGCAACGCCGGAAGCAAGATGAGCATACTGATTCGGTGAATAATTGACCTTCTCCCGCCCGGCCAAGATGTCGATCACAACGTTGCGGATTTCCTCGTAGGTATGATCCATTATTGGGCCTCGGTTGAAAGTCGTTTACCTTCTTTCTTCCGCCTTCACATACAGTTTCAGGGGAGCCTTATCGAAATACCGGAACAAGGCCGGGCAAAGCCAACCCTCCATCGGCGGATCGTCGCAGGCGTACCAGTTACCGTCCTTCTCCTTCCGTTGCCAAGTCAGCATCTTCTGATAGCCAGGAAACGGGGCGGCTGAAAAGATCATCCGAAAGCCCTTCCTGGCATTGGGGATGTCCCGCACAAGCCAGTCGATCATTTCTGGCACGCCGCTGACGAAAGGCTCCTGCTCCAAGCCGACTTTGGGATCGTCGAAGACCCAGGCACCCAGGTCGTCAACCCAATAGGGGGCGATGACCATGATCTGATTCGCCATGTTCTACCTCGGTTTCTTCGGTTTGCCGCTCATCGCCTCCAGCTTAGCCAGTGCCTCCCGCCGACCGAGCTTCCGCACGCCGACCAGGGCAGCGAGATTGGCCTTTCCTGGGCGGGCCTTGTCGGATTCCCAGTGGTAGATGGTCAACCCCGAGACACCAACCAACTTGCCGAAGGCCGCAGCGGACAACTTCAGCCGCCGTCGCTGGGCCTTGACCGAGCGGGGCGAGAAACGCACATCTTCTAGCGGTTCCTCGGCAGTCTGTGGCCGCCCCAGGCGTTTTCGCTCCTGGCCTTTGAGGAAGGCGAGTTCCTTCTGCTGGGAATAAACAAGGCGTTTCAGCCTGGCGATGTCCCGGCGGTACTGGGCCACCGCCTTCTTGGTGGGGCTTGTGGCGGCCTTGATTTCCCTCTTGGCCAGGCGACGGATTTCATCTCTCAGAACTGTGGCGATGTTGGGCATGGCTTGGCTCCTTTTCACCGTATTATATACAGAAGCCGAGCCAGCATAAGAATCGGGTGAACCAGGCCCCCCATTTTCGTCGGGCGGCACGAGCCTCTTCCGCAACTCGATGCACCCCCGTGAACGACATCCCTGTGCGATCTCCCTTTGCAACCAGGGTTGGGAAAATACAGTTCTTCCCGCAAGTCCATTCCTCTACTCGATCCATCGTGCCGGTAACGAAGTGATAGACTTGTGCCCCATTATTTGACATGCCCGATGGTGCGACGATCATGGACAGAGCTTGCAGCACTTCCATCGAAGCCGCCATCGTGGCGAAGGGAAATACGTTCTCACTCCTCTTCAACGGATGACCCGTCGGCAGTCCTTTGATATACGAGGGGTCATCCAGATAACCGTCACGCTCCACGGAGACAAATTCTGCCTTGTACTGTCCCAGGCATTCCAGACATCGCCTCATGGGTGATGCCACATGAGCCCGCATCTCACCACGCCGTAGGCCCTTGTCGGGCCGTGCCTCGATTGCCACTCCGCCATCGACAACCGGGATAAGATGTGTGTACGCAATGAAGTTGAGCACACTCCGAGGCCACGGTCGATCTACGCAGCTAAAAAGCACATCGCAATCGAGTGCTGAACGGAACCCTGCTGGCTCCACCACACTGTGCTCCAAGGGAGTGACTGAGAACTGAGAGGCGGTTGCGTTCTTTCGCAGGGCTTTTGCAAGCACCTTCACCTTCGCTCGTCCCACATCGTGCCGTGTCGCATAGATGAGCCGATCCAAATTGACTTCTTCCACTGAATCAAAGTCGAGAAGCAAGATGGTTGAGACTCCCATCCGGGTCAATGCCTCGCCGACCACACAGCCAACACTGCCAGTGCCGACAATCCCGATCTTCAGACGACTGATATCTGCCTGCTTTCGGGTACCCCACGCCGAAATTGTACGGGTTAGTTCCCGACCACACAGTGGCGGCGGCAGCAAGTGGTCGTTAAACGTGATCCCCAGCCGCTCACCGACCACCCGTACTGACTCACACCAATGCCGAGCGTACTCTCGCCGTCCTGTCTTCTCCCAGAATCGGGCACTCCATGCCCCGTCGGTCCCCAGTGTCATTCCGACAAGTGGTAGACCCGTGCCTCCTTTCGCTGCTGGAGCATGTCTTTGCTCAGCAACAATATCGTCATCGCTCATATCCTGCCATCCTGGCCCCAAATGGCTATGCAGCAACGCAAGCCCGGCCCCGTTCTCAACCGCTTCACCGACCGCCCGTTCGGTGTACTCTGACACGAATTCGGCGTTTCCATGTACCGCTCGCTCGCCCTGTCTCGGGAGGATCAATCGCTCAATCAGAGCGGTATATCGGTGTTCGCCGCTGCTTGGATACCATAAGCCAAAGCAAAGGTCCTCTTGCCGATCCGCTCGGAGCAGATGTTGGCGGGCAACATCATCCACGGCAGTCGTCATTGCGACCGAATACGTCATTGGTCAAAGAGCCGACGAATGTGTGCCATATAAGATTTGACGGTGCGATCAGAAGCATTCCAGCCGGGGTAAGGCCGACTCCAATACTCCCAGTCAGAGCCAAACTTTTCACTTTCGTGAATCGCACCATCAGGATGCGACCCCCCTGTGTTGATCGGCAACAAGCGGGGTTTTATGTGCGGCCCACTCGGACAATTTGCAGGAAAATCATCATGCACTTCAAGCCCGAGCATAATTTGCTGGCCCTTGAATCGGCCCACCGGGACCTCGTATGGGAACATTACCAGGTCCCGTTCAAGGTCCTGTACTTCGAAGTGCAGAGCCTTCAGTTGATTTATGAAATCCTGACCTGACACAGCCGATCACCTCTCTGAGACAGGCGTCGGCCCCATTGCCAGTGTGATGAACTTCTCATTCTGCGTCACGGGAATAGGTGTGTCGGGTTTGTCCTTATATGATTCCTGGTGATGCTCAGAAATACGCACGAGATAATGGATTGCAGGATCGACGCCGGCTAGTCGCATGATTTGCACGGGCGTAAGCATGTGATCCGTCGAGGAGACGACCTCATCGTCCACTTTGAAGTGAACCGTTCGGTTGCTGGTCTCGAATGCTTGTCCGTTGTGCATGTGAATGTGGTGATGGGGCCGGTCGTGGAACGATTCCCGCCTATCCCCTTCAACCTCGACGAGGAAACTCACGTCAGGGTTGCCACCAGCCCGCTCAATGATCTGGACAGGCGTCATTTCGTGTTCCATCGTTGATTGGGTTTTCCCGTCCACCGTGTAATGGATCGCTTCGTGCATAGCGTGGCTCCTGGAATGCGAACGTTCCTGTTTGCCGGTCGGCTGCTTCCCGCACGGCAGGCCGGGGGAAATAGGACGTTCTTGGTTTACGGGGGTTGTATGCAAACCCTATGCCACTTTTGCCCAGTCACCACCCCCCTTACCACAACTCCCTTTCCGGTAAGGGGTTACAGTACACGACCACTTATTGGCTTGAACATGACGCCGGTTGCGGGGTGTCAAAATGGCAGTCGCCTGGCATGTGGAATAACGGCGTCCCACTTCCTCCGGCAGTTCGCTAGTCTTTGCCGCAAGCGAGCCGTAAAGCCCGAATCTGAAGAGAACCACCGCCGGCCAGCCGGACTCAGGAACAACGGCGGCGAGGATTCCAAGGGACTGCCGTGGCCGTAGCCAGCCCCAAGTCCTCAGCGTTTTCTACCAAGGACGCCGGTTGTGTGGCTTCAAGAAGAGCGGAGTTGCGGTGTCGAGGTCTTCCCTGCCCCTCACCTGGTCCGGCCACATTACAAGATTTGTAACGTGCGGCCTCACCCCTGTCCGGCCTGGTACTTCTTCCCAGCCGCCATATACATTCCGTCCAGGCCATGCTGGCTGACACCACCGGCTGAGATCAGAATCAGGTCGCCAAGGATGACCTTTTGATCGAGGTCCGGCCGTTCGACTATAGTCCAGGTGCCGCTCCACGGTATCAATTCGGTTCAGCCAAGCCTTGGAGTCGATTAGGGCGAGGGGACGTTTCGTCCTTCTGCTTTTTCGCTGGGGCCATCCGGCATACTGGCTGGACGGATCATAGGTCGTCTTCACGTAGTAGGGCACCCTCGGGAAATAGTCCACGAAGTGTTCGCAGTAGGTCGCAAACTCGTTCGGGAACCCCTCCGACAGCCGTTCAGCCGGACTGAGGAGGCCCAAATCCGAATCGTCATCCCCAGGAGCGGCGGCCAAATCGTCGCCGCCGACACTAAATAAATCAGGGTCGTTCATGGAATCACCATCTCATGGCCCCAGGATGCTGTCAGGTGCTATCCTGGGGCCAGTGCCTTTTTCTATTCAGCGGTTCCGGCCGCCGGCTTGTGCAAGTGGCGAGCAACAACCTGATGCTGGTCTGCGAGGTTCAGCAGCTTGGTCACAAAGATTGCATTGCGTTCGCCCGTTGCAACGACGGCCACGGAACCATCGCCGTTGACGATATCGATGCTATTAGTGCTGTTGGGGCGTGTCCGAAAAGGCCCGTTGAGGATCGCCGGATCGACGAGTCCTGGTGGCGGGTTCGGAATTCGGCGGTGGCCAGCCACTTCAAGGGCCTTCACCGTCTTCTCGGAGTGCCAGCACCAGTTGTAGCCTTGATTTCGGGACGGCCCTTGTTCGACGTAGCCGCCGGCAAACGCCTCCTGGCTTGGCCGCTTGTTGGGTGTCCGCAAGCCGATCTCGACCAGCCATTTGCCGACCTGGTGGGACGTGGCCCCGAAAAGCTCGCCGATTTGGGTGAGGGTCATGTGCTTGAATCGGAACATGGTTGCCCTCCTTTCCCACATTGCTGGTTTGGTCTCCCGAAGTACGAGGCTGCAACACGCACCTCGGCAGGCCCGAACACTCGCTTGCCGAGAAAGCGTATCGGTGGTTCAGGGATGTGGCCAGACGTGATTGCGTACTCGATCCTATGTTTTCGGATTCCGAGAAGGGCCGCAACTTGGCTGAGACTCAAAAAATTAGTTGTCATTGAAACCTCCTTTCGGATATGTATGCACCAGCCTTCCTTTCTTCTTCTTTCCACAACAAGAATCTTTTCGCCGACAGCCTCGTCTCACCTTCCTCTGCAAAGTGATTGGCCCAGACCGACCTCTTACTAATTCCGATACGACTCTCCTACAACAACGTCTTGCTCCAATCAGCGAGAGGGGTTACGAGGAACCTCCATCGCCACCGTTGATAACGGCGGAGCAAGGCACGCACGGCGTCGTTATTAGCGTGGCACGCCGACAACAGCCTTATGATTGTGGTGGTAACCACAAGACTTAAACTGTGCAGGCCACCTTGCTCGTCGTGCTTGAATTGCATTACCACCATGCCTCCACGAACGTCAGTTGGTCGGGCAGATCGAGCTTCCAACAAAACCACGCAGATGCGAAGCTACAGCCACGGCCGCTGAAGTTGATCCGTTTGCTGGGAACCAGCAGTTGGATGCCGTATTGCCGAAACAAGGAGTTTCGGACGCCGCCGCCAAGGGCTTCTATCGGCAGGAGCAGAGCGAATGGCTTGCCGAGACCATAGGCCCGTTCCAACAACTCGTCCCTGATACCACTTTTTTCGTCCTGCTTCGGAGGCGGCTCTTCTAGCCTTCAATATGATGTCACTGATACTCATTAGACACCCTCCTTAGAACAATCGCCCTCACCCACAACAGAACAACAAAGGCTGGCCGACACACCTTGTGCAACCGCAACTCCTCATTGGACCCGTGCCCACGGACGCAAGTGAGGAAGATGCCCCACCACACGAAAACGAGCAGCCCATTGCTTCAGTAGCTTTGGCTGTCCATCGGACGCCTGATGATAGACGTGGAAACATATATCAGTCCTCCCATCATCAGTCTTGGCAATAAGCCGATCCCACTGAGTCGCAAGCGTGTGAATGGCAAACGGCGTATTCGATCCGTCCTCAAAAAGAACCTCGTAGGCGTCCATGCCCCGGATGATGCCCCGACTGATGATGACGTACTGAGTCTTAGCAAACACGCCGTCGTCGAGGAATTCCGAGGCGGGAAGCAATAAGCGAACGCACCTTTCATTCACGGAGAAGAAAACTTTGTCACTGCGTGCGAGGCTGCTCGTCCAATAGTTGGTTGCATCGATCATTTGCCCGTTATTGCGGATATGGATGATGTCGTTGTGGTCGCCTGGCGGCACGACGCCGCCAGGGCCAAACTCCGTGTCGTCATCATCGCAAATGAGGCCGACCAGCCTTGAGTACGGCAGGTCACAGCACACGTACCCCCGATCAGTGATCGTGTACCCGCTCCGCAACACAGCTTTGACGGGAGCCGGTATTCCATAATCTTCTACCGGACTTGGGTTACTTGGCAGAACAATGATGACCGAATGGCCACCATCCTTCATATAGCAATAGAACCGTTCAAGCTCTTTCGGTAATGGCGAGTGATACGTCATCCCCGGCACAACCATGTCTGCTAGTCCCATCTTGGCGATCAAATCCAAATTCTGCATCGACAAGTCTCCTTGCTTAGTTAGTGAAATGAAAGAAACCGTTCGGTAGTGTTGGTGGACGGCGTTGCGGCGTGCTGACCGTCTGTTACGTTCTTGTGCCTTCTGGGAAGCCGCCCGTGCTAAAACTCCAATGGGACACCGGTATGGACGGGGCAGACAGCATTTCGTCCGCAATCCTTCGACTCACCTTCTTTCCCAAACCCTTCATTGCTGGTTGTCCTCTCTTACCTTGCTATGAGCGTATATTGAAAACAGCCAGCATACCACTCAACCATCCCGGCCCCTGGCACACGCAGACCATAGTCAGTTGAGTCAGTAAAGTCCGGAACGTCATAGTGGCAACCCACCACCCTGTAGCCGCACACGGCTTTCAGGAAATCATGCCCCCAATAGAAGTCGTATTGGGCAATACGTTCTTGTCCTTCTTCAATTTTCGTGGCTATAACTGCCACAGGTGGTCGGTCAGCCATGAACTTGTATTTGTCCTGCTTCTCTCGGTAGGACAGGATCGACTCTAACTGCCTTTGAAGGGCAGCCTTGGCTGCCTTGGCCTTATGGTAGGGGCCGACGACCTCCAAGCCCACAGCATCGGCAATTTTGGCTTTGATTGTTTCTACTGACTCGGTTCGCCACACTTGCAGCGGCCGGCCGTTCCGGGAGGTGATTGTATGTTCCGGATCAGTATCAGGGGTGGCGTTGACGATAATTACTCTGTGTGGTTTCTTTACGATCATTGGTGTACCTCTTTCTAAAAAGTGCAATGTGCATACTGTGGTGTCTGGGCAGGGTGTCAGACAGTTGTGGTCACACGACGAGTGTGGACAGACTGTCAGACAGTCACTTCAACACGGGTTTCTGCGGTGCCGAGAGGAAGGTAGAGGGATATATCAAAGTCTATATGCCCTCTGGCATCGCACTCCCGCCGTGCGGGAGGTGGATCGTACAGAATGTACGACCCGGAGTGAATGACGCCGGCCGGCGTCAGCTAGCCATTTCGGTTTATCAGCTAGCTTTAATGTTATACGTTATATGGGGTCTGCTCGGCGGTTGTCCTCCTTTCAGGTCGGGGTGCTGCAATCATTAACCTCGTAAAAAATTATACGGACTTTGGCGGCGTGTGTCAACTTGAGGATGGCGGTTTTGGTCCGAAACTCATCGCTTGACCACATCGACCTGTCCCACTGGCCACATTTGTGTGAGCCGCTCTTTGCCACCGGCTCGGCGTCGTTGATTCACCGACGTGAGGCGAAGCGTGCTCGAAGCCAGTCTCACATTCTACGAACTGTTTTTCGTTTGTCACTTTCGGCCCTAAAAAAGGTCCGTGCAAATACATCGAGTGACTTCCTTCCTTACATTCTACGAACCTGTTAGACTTTGTAAACTTCGTCTCGCCACGTTCTTGCGAGTTGGTAGGTCGCCGACCGTAGCCGCTCGTCCGGCTTCGTTGCCCCGAGAGTCGCCACACCGTGACGCACTGGATCATCGGCCGTGTGTTACCGAAGGTGGGCGGCACGGGTCCGGGTGTGACGCACGGCCCATCCATAACCCACCGGCAGCCAACCGGACAACCAGAACTGTGAAAAGAGATGGAGGCCAACCGAACTCAGCGGAGATGCCCTTCCCAAGAAGGAGTGAGCGATGGTCTCGTCATGGCAGGGACGGGGCAACGAATTCACGGAGAAGGTCGGTCAGCCCCGCTTATTAGGAATTCTCCCAGGCTGCGAACATAACACATGGCAGGACAACGACTTGCGGAGCACCTGTTGGCCTGTTAGCGAGAGGATCGACGAGGGGTGCTGGCCAATCGCCCTCGCATTATAAATCTTGTAACGCTTCACCGCTGCCGGAGGAACATCTAAAATCGGGGCTTGAAGTCCGAGCAAACCGAGATGCCGAGGGCGTGTCAGATGGCTGAAAGTCTGCGAGTGGAAAGGGGCAAGAACGGCCGACCGTTGTGGCAAGGTGTGCAGCCGCCAAACGTCCGAACAAGAGCCGTTCCGAAACCAAGCCGGGAAGGCAATCGGTTGCGGAAACGCACCGACCAGCCCTACCAACTCTTGCCGGCCCTTCCGACCTGGGAATACGCAGCCCTCAAGGAGTCCATTCGCCAGTACGGCGTTTTGTTGCCCGTCGTCAAGGACGAGAAGGGCAAGACTATCGATGGCCATCATCGAGAAAAGGCGTGCAAAGAACTCGGGATCACGGACTACCCGATCATCACACTGCACGGCCTCACCGAAGACCAGAAACGGGATCACGCTTTGCTGTTGAACCTCGTTCGTCGCAAGGTCACGAGGAAACAGTTGAGGGAGATCATCGCCGCCGAGCTTCGCCGAACCCCCGACATTTCCAACAACTGGTTGGCCGAAATCCTCGGGACGACCGATAAGACGGTCGAGTCCGTCCGAGCGGTATTGATCCGCACCTCGGAAATTCCGAAGTGCGACAGCTATCGAGGGAAGGATGGCAGGCGTCAGCGGGTGACTCGGGTTGTGACTTTTCGAGAAAAGGATGCCCAACGAGCTAGAGACGCCCTGGCCGCACTCGGCAACGACACCCCTGGCAGGCCGACAGAATTGCGATTGGTCGAACGGCGAGCAAGAAAGAAGGAGAAGCTCGAAGAGATCGGCGAGCGATTGAGACGACCTCGGCTCGGCGACGACATTCGGCTCTACCACTGTTCGATGCAGAAATTGGAACGCCTGGCCGACATCCAACCAGGCACGGTCGATCTCGTCCTCACTGACATTCCCTACGGGCGAGACTTCTTGCCGCAACTTCCCGATCTGACGACACTGGCCGAAACCGTTCTCAAAGACGACGGAATTCTATGCTCATACTGCGGCGTAGCCTTCTTGGATCAGGTCATCGGGCTTCTCAGCGAGAAGCTTGTGTACCGTGCCGTTGGTTTCTCCTCATGGTCGGGCAATGGACCAGTCCTCCAGCACCTTCGGTGTGTCACCCAGGCCACGCCGGTCGTGATCTTCTCGAAGGGACCGTGGCGGGCCAGATCACGGTGGTACAACCATTACCGATGCGACCGCCCGGAACACGACCTCCACCGTTGGCAAAAGGTCTTGGACGACATGGCCCATTGGGTTGAGTCCTTCACGGACCCCGGCGACCTCGTGTGCGATCCCTTGGCTGGCAGCTTCACGTCAGCGATAGCCTGCGAGAGGCTCGCACGGAGGTTCGTCGGCTGCGACCAAGAAAAGAGGAACGTTCTGATTGGCCAGCGACGGCTTCGGGAGAACCGGACTGCCACGGCATAGCGAGAACGCTGAACCCAATTCAACGAGGTAAAGGCCGTCCAAGTGACGGCCTTGTTCGTTTGACGAGACTGGCCGCTCGGTAAGCGAGCGGACTACAACGTCAATCGCAACGAGCCGTTCCAATCGGGACGGCTCTTTTCGTTCCCACCCCCTCTTTAAGGCTAGAAGACGGTGCGGACCGCCAGTTGGACCAACTTCGGCCAACAACAAACCCAGGAAAAATCGATTGATCGCCAGCCGCTCATAAGAGCGGCGTGTAGAAAACAGTGAGTGTGCTGGGGCCGTGGAATCGTTTTCCACGGCCTCTTTTTTTGGCGGCTGCTGGTGCAGACCGCTCATGTTGTTTCCCTCTTTACAGAAGGATGTGTATGAACGAAATGTCAAAGGAAAACGAAGTGGTGAAGACCAGCCTGACCGAAACCGAGCAAGCCGAGGCACAGAAACACGAGAAGATCGTGGACAAGGGCCTTTCTGGCTATGTGGCTATCGGCACGGCTCTCGGGACGCTCCACGATGAGCGGCTCTTTGTTGGTCCGTTCAGGGCGTATGTGGAGGAGCGTTTCGACCTCCCCTACCACACCGCCAATCGCCGGATTGTCGCCGCCCGTGTAGCCCTGAACATCAAGGCTGCCGGTTTGCTGGTCCCATTCGTAGAAGACCAAGCGTACCAGCTTCACGAACTGACGCCCGAGAACCAGGTCAAGACCTGGCAAGAGGTCTGCAACCGGTCCAAGCAGACCGGCGTGCGGATCACGACCAACCTGATTCGTGACACGCTCGGTAAGAAGCCTCAGCCGAAGTCGTCGCCGACCGCCACCGACGAGTCGGTGGCTACCGTCCCGGAGATGGCCGAGGAAGCCCCCACGCATGACGGTTCGGTTGTCGTCGCTTTGCAGGCCGTGGGCAAGGCTCTTGCTCACCTGCAAATTGCTTTCCGAGCGGTGGAGAACGCCGAAATCGCCGGGATGGGTGAGGCCGAGCATCTCGACGCACAACTTAACGAGGTCATGGCCCTCGTTAGTGGCATTCGGGAGCGGCTCCCGGTGAAGACGGGGGAGCCGTTGAAGTTGGTCGGCTAGACGAACACGGTCGTCCAATTCCACAAGGCCGGGGGAAGGCTCATTTCCTTCCCCCGGCCTTATTGTTTTCACTGGCTTTTCGCAAGCGAGGGAGACACACCGATGCTCATCGAGACCACCACGGGAGGCAAGACGGCTGACCGCCAAGATACTCCGACACCGCCTTCCCTCTGCCGTTGGATTTATGAGCGGCTCGACGAAGCCGGCGTCCATCCCCAAACGATCCTCGACCCTTGTGCGGGCGATGGCAACCTGACAGCCCCTTTTCGTCCTCGTGCAAGAGTCATCGAGTACGAGATCACACGGGGCATGGATTTCTTCGAGGCAAGAAGAGGGATTGCCTGCGACTTGGCGATTTGCAACCCGCCGTGGAAGGAAGCGGAACGGTGGCTTCGGCACCTTGTCTGGGTCGTCGGCCATCGGACGCCGATTGTCTTCGTATGTCCGATGCTTTTCTTCGACGGCTACAAGATGGCTCCATGCCGTATCTACCTTGAATCGACGGAAGCCCCGATCCTGAACAGCATCACCCCCTTGCCCCAGGACACCTTCGTCGGCGTGTACTCGTCGTCGGTGATCCTCTGGTTGAACCTGCCGGAAGTCCGCAACGTTGCATTCGTTGCGGGCGAATATCTGATTCGCAAGAACGGGTAGGAGAAGAACTATGCTGCACTACAAATCTTGTAACAAGTTGATCTGCATGGACGGCGTGGAAGGCATGAAGATGCTCCCCACCGAGTCCATCCCGATGGTCGTCACTAGCCCTCCGTGGGACAAGATTCGTCATTATGGTGGTCATCCCTTCGACTTTGAGCCAATGGCCGACCAGTTGTGGAGGGTGCTGATGCCGGGGGGCGTTGTCTGCTGGCATGTCGCCGATCAGATCAAGAACCGCACGGAGTCCGGCACGTCGGCTCGGCAAAAGCTCCACTTCCACGAGCTTGGGTTCTGCGTGAATACGTTGATTGTCGAAACGGAAATCGCCCATCCCCAGACCCGTTACAGATACGGGCCGAGCGTCCAGTATGTTTACGTCCTATCAAAGGGGCGTCCAAGGGTCTTCGAACCGATTCGGGACATACCGAACAAGCACATCGGACACATGCGGACGTTTGTGCGGCGAGAGCCCGACGGTACCCGCAGACACCGACGGCAGCATGTGGCGACCGAACCGTTCCGTATGCGAGGCCCAGTCTGGCGATACAATCCTGGTTCGCACGCTACCCGAGATTTGGAGGCCCGGCAGCATTCGGCGGCAATGCACGAGAAGTTGGCCGAAGACCTTATCGTCTCGTGGTCTACAGATGGTGATGTTGTCCTTGATCCGATGAGTGGCTCTGGCACGACCGCAAAGATGGCACTGCTCAACAATCGGAGATATCTCGGGTTCGAAATTTACCGAGAGTATCACAACCTGGCCGAGAAGCGGCTCCAGAGGGCCACTGAGAAGTACCTCGCCGCCTAATTTGCTGATGACGCTTCGAGACGAAAGGCCGCCTTGTGCGGCCTTTTTCGTTTTCTGATGCCATCGCCTTGTAGCTGTCATGTGGCGGCGGGCGACGGCTCGTTTCAAACCGTGTGAAATGGAGGCCCCAATGTCGAGAAAATCCCGCAAGCAACGCAAACAGAAGAATCGTGAACTGAAGAACAAGGAGAAAAGACAGTACGAAGTTCTCCGCAAGCTTCGCTCTCGCCTCAATAACGGCGTGGCAATTGTCACGGTCGAAATGTGGGACGAGGATCGGACTCCGTTCCGTCCGCTCCTGTGTCTTGACGCCGCCACCTATCGTCCCCAGCCGTTGTTCGATATTCCTCCCTGCAATCCCGATGGGAAGGGGCCTCACCGCATAAGCCCCGCCGGGAATTTCGCCTATTGCAATCGCATTCTTGCTGCGAATACGCCACTGAAATCTCGTGAGGGCAACCGTCCCGGCCTTGTGTGGTGGACGGGCGAAGTCGTGATCCCCATGCTCAAAGACATGCACGTAGAGCACACCACAGGTGATAAGATGCCCGAGTCCCTTGCCCAGAAGACTCGTGCTGAACGAGGGGCGGTATGGATGTCGCTTACGCCGATGGAGATGATCTCGCAACGAAGGGGCATTCAAGCTGCCAGCGGCACAGTCGTCATCGGTGGTCTCGGTATGGGCTGGTTCCTACGGAAGGTATGCGAGAAGCCTGAAGTCGAGAAGGTCATCGTCGTGGAGCACAGCCAGGACTTACTGGATTGGTACGGCCACGACCTTTGCTCAAAGCAAGACAAGGTGGCCGACGTGATCTGCGGCGACGTGTACGACCAGATCGGAAGACATGGCAATGCCAAGTACCTCCTCGACATCTGGTTGAACTATTTCGACGTTCACGAAGACCCCCGGTTCAAGAAGGCGAAGCGTGAGCTTGGGAACCGGCTATGGGGCTGGGGGGAATCCTGATCGCAGACGCAGTTGCTCGAAATGAGGCCGCTTCGTGTGGCCTTTTTCATTTCTTGGTGCCGTCGCCCGGGAGCCATCGTTTGGCGGCGGGCGACGGCACCTTTCAAACCATGTGACATGGGAAAACGGCGTTGCCCGCCCATGTTTCTGAGACGGCAGTCGGCCACATCGCACGAATCAAACTGACAAAATCAAAAAAGTACGTATAAAGATAAAGTGCGGTTGTAGGGCCGCAAACAAAACCTGCGTCATAAAGGACCCACAACGGAGGAGCTTCCCCGTTGCGACGAAGGAGGTTCCTCATGCAAACAACCATAGATGCGTCACCGATGGCGGCCGGATCGTTGGTTCCTACACCTGGGAAGCCGGACGATAGCCCTTTTTCCGGCCTGACGTTACTGCAACGCCTCACCGACTCCATCGAACGCTGTGAGGAAGAGCTTCGTCGCATCGCCGACCACTTCAATCCCCCGCTGACACCTATCGTCGGAACCGATTATATCGCCTCTCGGCTGGGACTCACGCCGGAACGGATCACCCAAATGACCCGTGAGGGGGATGTCCCTCCGCACTGCCTGGTAGAAGGCAGCGGCAATGGGAAGCCCTGGAAGTACCACCGGCGTCACGTTGACGCTTGGCTCAAGTCTCGATGAGGGATGGACCCAAGGGGTTCAAAGAGGAGACTTGCCATGCCGAGGAAGCCCAAGCCGACCAATCGCCGCATTTCGGTAATGGTCAACGACGCACCCATCGAGGTCACATTGTATTCGCCCCGGGGCAGGAAGCGGACGTGGTACGCCCTCTGGAATGGGGTGCCGGCCGCCCGGTCCACAGGCCAGGTCGATTTCGATGAAGCCGTAACTGCCGTGCAGGCCATGCTTCGGAACGGCGGGAAACGGGTCTCTGTTGCCGAGGCATCGCTCTCTGACGAGGAGTTTATTGAAATCCAACGAACGCACTATGCCAAGAAACAAGCCCCCGAATCCCGGCGTCGGTCGCAGAAGTCACTTGTGGCGACCCTGGATGCAATCTCGGTCTTCCAAGAGATTTCCAAGTTGTCTCCTATCACCATCGCCACGCCCGACGACTGTGAACGATTCCAACGTGAAGCCCTCGCCAAACCGAGGAACTGGCGAGTGAAGTATACCGACACGAAGCGGTCGCACAAGACACGGAAGGCCCCAAACGAACTGGGGACGATCTCTCCCGACACCGTGGACAAATGGTCTCGGGCACTTCAAGCGGCATTTGAGCGGGCGAATATCAACGCTGGTAAGAAGTGTGTTCGTGGGGTGGTTCCTCCTGAGAAGCTGCTCAAGTCCAACCCTTGGACTCAGTTCACTTGGATCGAGACGGTTGGCCGTGAACTACGGCATTTCAGTGACGAGGAACTGATCTCGCTGATGGACTACTTCGAGCAGACGTGGATGGATGTCGCTGTTGCCGCCACCTTTATCAAGTTCTGTCTTTGGTCGTCTTGCCGGCGAGAGGAGATCAGTAAGCTAGGCTGGGACGATTTTCGGGAGATCAGTGGAACGGAGACGCACTTCTATGTTCTGGGAAAGTGGCAGGTCGAACGTTGGGTTCGGATTCCACCGGCGTTGGTTCAGGAAATGAAGTCATATCGCACGGATAGCCCGTTTGTATTTGACGCCTATAGCCAGCAGCTTCGGCAGCATTATCTCAAGAAGAACAAGGGATCAGCAGCAGCCAGAGTACGACTCGATTTCGATCCCGAAAATTTCGGCGAATGGATGTACCAAAAGTTGAAGCACTGGCAGTCCGTGGCCGGGCGGGAGAACGCCTATCTCCACATCTTCAGGAAGACGGGGCTTCAGTTGGCCCGTCAAGGTGAAGACCTGAACCGTGAAGTTGCCGCCGATGCCGCCGTCTCGGAATCGGTCATGATGAGCAGCTACGTGTGGGAGGCCGAGGAGGAATTTCGCCAACGCTCGAACCGCATGTACCGCCGACTGGTTCAACGGGTGTCGAGTGAGGTCGCACGCCGCTACGGGTATCAGGATTCGCCGAGGGAACGCTTGGTCAATCAGTTGAGTTTGGCTGCGAAAGCTGGGGATTGGGCGACCGTCGAGCGTCTCGCCGGAGAACTGAAGCGGGGAGACCAACACGCCGGTGAGGACGGCCAAGCGATTCCGTGAATTCACGGAAATGTACCTCTTTCGCTTCTCCGAAGCGTATTTCGACCGCAGAAGCGGCTGAAATGAAAATGCAACTGAAGACCTTTGGCCGCAGGAAGTTATGTCGCAAATCATGGCTCTCCGCCGAGTTGCGAAAAAAGTTTCGGTTAGACCTCCGGAGCCGAAGGTTACAAGTTCAAATCTTGTCGGGGATATTTTCATTTCTGGGCACCTCCCGGTGCAACGCGATGCACTGCGCGGCAATGAGGTGCAGGCAGATACCGTATCTCTTTTCGTCGTCGAAACTTCGGGCTCCTTCTGGCTTCTTTCCCAGAGCCCCGAAACCTCCCATTTGCGTCCCTCCGTTGCAGCTAGATGCAATGAGCGGCAATGAGCGGAAAGCAGGATGACACCATGGAGATCACCCCGGCCGGAAACGAGAGCACCACGGGAAGCACCAAAAATGCTTGGCGGTGGTGCCCGAAGCCTGGACCGGGCAGTCCTGGCCGACTAGCCATCTGCCCATCTGGAGGGGCAAGCACGTGATCACTGCAACGCGGGTTGAGGGATGCGACGTGGGTGACGACCTGGGGGCAGGCGATCGGCTGGACCTGTTGGTTATGTTCCGCTTCGGACCCCGATCAATCCGAAATCTACCAAGAGTCTTTCCCACGCTTCGACCGCTTTGGTTGCCATCTCGTACAAGTCACCAATGCGGCTTCGGGCGTTATCGACCACGTCGCCAGTCACTACTGCCTTGGCTGTCCCGTCGCCGAGAAAACGGGGAACGCCATCTGGGCCAACAGTCATCGCGATCATCGAATCTTTCTTTGGCTGGGTTTGAAGGCGCATCACGCGATTGATTTCAATCAACTGCGGCGACCTTTTTGAGTGGCCCCCATCTCGCGGCGGATATCCATGCTTGTCATTGTTTGACAAATCTTGGATGACCTGCAGTTCGAAGCAGTTATCGACTGCATTATCTACCTTATTCTTGTCGTGACCATTGTTCGCCGCCCAGCGGCGCAGGTGATCCCGCAGGTTTGCGATGTTGTGAATGACGGAATACGCCTGGTTAGACAACTCATCGTCGCTAAGGCCACTCCGGAAATCTTGAAAGACAGCCGTGATCTTGTCGTTCTGAATGACAGTAGCCTTGAGCTTCGTCGGGTCGCATTCTTCGATAGCACCGATTGCGGCGTAAATGCGGCTGATCCTTTGAAGTATGGCGTCGTCCATCGCATGGTCTCGTGAGTCGGTGTCTTGTAGGCCGTGATCCTCAAAGCATTGACGCCGCCGCGATCGCTTGGTTTCCATCGCGCCCGGGCGGCGCAGCTACACCGGATAGTTGACGGCTTTCCACTCCATGCCGGGAATCCGTCCGTAGTACAAGTCCTTCGGTTCCCACTTCGGGATGTCCACGAACCGGAAAAGGTTGTTAGACCGGTAATCGCTCAGCGTTTCGTAGCCATACTGGGCGGCCAGCATGACGACGCATGCCGCGACCGCACTGATTGCGTTTCCCAGCGTCGCCTCCTTGAAGTTCGCTTCCCGGTCGTGCTTGACCTTGTTGTAGACATCGTACCAGGCCAACAACTTCGTCGCCTGCCTGCTGTTCCACCCAGCGAAGGGGACGAACACTGGCAGACTGGGGTATCGCATCAGTTCGACGCGGTAGATGTCCAGCTTCATTGCCGGCAGCAAACGCACGTAATGGTTGGTCGTGTAGCGGTCACCCCTTACCATGACGTTGTTGGCCTTGAGGATGCCTGTCCATTGGGCCTCAACCTCGGTGCAGGCCAGAATGATTAGGTCGCGGATAGCGCCGCCGTAGGCCGAAAGGTTGTTTTCCTCTGGGTGCGCGACGCGAAACACCGACGACAGGCCATCGAACAGCGTCTCCACCTGCTGCAGAGACCCGATGAAGCTTTTGAAGTAAGGCGTATCTGCCACCCTCGGGAGACAAGGACCGAGTTCGAGCAGGACATCTACATCTCTGGACATCCTGGGGTGGTATTCACCAGCCTGGAGCCGAGGCGTCTCGATGCTGAAGCCCCGGCAGATCTTCTCCACCGTCTCTAAGAGAGTGCCGTTCAGCCTCAATTGGCCAGTCGGGCGGTAACCAGCCCGGGCCCGGGCAGGGTAATACGACCAGAGCGGCCCCAAAGCTTCGCCATCGTCCATCTGAAGATAGGCGCGGGGTGGCTCCTCAAGGTTGATCGCCGCGGGGTAGGCGATGAGCGTCTGCATTTCTACACTCCGGCCGAGCCTCCTTGTGGCAGGTCCGAATGGGCGCGCACGCCCAGGCGGCGCGGCCCGAAGATCGAAGAACTCCTTTCGACCGGTTGCAGTAGCCGAAGCCACCGGGTCAAGGCAAAGAAGTATTCTATCGGAGAGGGGGAGGGCATTCAAGGCTCTGTGCAGGGCCATAACGTACCGCCCCAGAGCGTGGCCGGATCCAGGAGCGGGTGGGCGGGCCCCGTAATGATCTCGCGAGTTCGCCGACGTTGACCTGGCTTGTCCGTCCGACACTCCGCACCGGTGCATCCAGACGATGTGATCGAGGAGCATTAGGTGGCGGAACAATCGGGCCTTTCCGTTTCTTCGTGTAAACGGTGGAGGAATTGCCTTGCCTTCGCAAAAAAGGCCCGAACTGACCTTTCACACGTGAAAACGGCATAGCGAAGAAACCTGTGCCTCTCGGGACGACGGTGGTACAATGCGGTGAGAGGCCCCGACTTACCACAATTGGTGGGCATTTTTCGGAGAGTATGGAGTCGCTAGAAAGGAAGTGATTGCATGGCGGCGTTCGATTTTTGGGGTTTCAGCATCGACATGTCGGACCTCGCGGACCGCGCGGATTGAGGGGCTTCCAGGACATCCGATGGCAACGCTTTCTTTCGTCCATGAATACGTTCATTTTCTCCAGAGTTGCAGTAGCCTGATGGGCTTCAACACACTGGAGCAATTGATCGAACGTCGGCATCGGCGCAGCAGTGAGGTTAAGCGGCCTAGACGGCCCCCAGCAGAACCTCAGCATATTCACACTACTGGAAGCACTTCCTGACCATGCCGGACAGTCGCACGGCGAGATACGCGAGAAGATGCAGAGCCTGGCCGACGAAATGGTCGTGCTTACCACGGCACTTGACGTTCCGTATGAGGGCAATGCAAACGCCTGGGACTTGCTTCAGCACAATGTCGTATACGGAACATATCGCCAAGACCATTGGGGCTTTGTGACAGAGCGACGAACATTCTGTCCGTTTACACCATTGATCCCCATCGAAGGTGCTGCGCGCCGGGTTGATCGCTGGTTTGCAGCCAACGAAGGGTACGTCGGACATCAATGGACCGCCTGCACAGGTGAGGACGAGGTTTATAACGGCCTGCGGAATCTGCTATTGCGGCCGCGATACTCCCACCTCGTGACGGAAGCAAACGTCGACGAGATTACGGTTCTCGTCGGAAGCCTTGCACTACTTACGCCTCACACTGACTGGTCGGTCTCCCACATGCTGCAGTTGATCGAACGCACGAGCTCTTGGGTGCCGGTGGATGAACTGGAGCGCCCTTCTGCGCAGGTTCCTTATCGAACAGGACGAGCTTCACGCGGAGTATTTCAATCAGACAATGAACACGCTACTGCTTGGCAACACGAGGATGATTGTTAGCTCAGAGTTTATGCCGATCTACGAGCAATTGAGGCTCATCCATGCTGCTGCATCCCGCGTCTTGAGCGGTCCTGGTGCGCTCTTTCGCCCTAACATCAACTGGCAATCGATGCAGCAACTGATGCGACAATTCTCAGTTCCGCCGGTGGTGGTGAGCGACGGGACATTGCTCCAGGTGGGAGGAGTAGATTCCAATCGAGACCTTCACCGACTGATTGCGATGATCCGCCGGAAGCTGTTCTAAGGCGCAATCCGGCCGCGGCGACTAGGCGGAGGGTGTCAACCGGTTTGAAGCAACTGCGACGTCGAGAACTGCCGCGTGTCGGTAGGCGTGCCCGCGTGTGATGCGTATCCAGTTCCACTCATCAATGACCTTGGCGAGTGGTGCCGTCCAGCGGCGACCTTTTGGTTTTAGATGCTGTTCAAGTGGAACATCCGATCGCCAGAATCCTCGTGCCTTGCGGGCGATGGCCTGGGTAACATTTAGATACTGATGGTATCCCGCCGCGTTGAGCGCGAAGCCGTAAGCCTTGGCGATTGGGTTGTCCCAAATGGGAAAAAGCGCCGGCGCAACGGCGCAAGAAACTTGCTGGCGATTGTTGGCCCTACGCCATCGCAGGCGACAAGGTGTTTGAACACCTCGACCATACTTGCGAGCATCACGCGGTCTGCATGTTCAAGGGATAGGTCCGCTGGAATTGCTGCTACAATTTCGCGGATTTTTCCGAGGGCGTCGCCTACCGCCTTCATCCGTCCCTTGCCTAAACTCCGGGTCGACCGCCACGGTTTTAGCAGCCATTCCCGCAGGCTATCGGCGAGATGGCTGGCGGTGATCTTGCCAGCGATGAAGCCGGCGATTGTTTCCGCACGCTCCGGCACCATTATCAGATCGTCGAACGCACTGGTCTCGTCGTAGTAGTCGCCACCGCAGTAGGTCGCCGACGCATCCCGGAGATCCTCAATGACGACGGGTGTCACAGCGTCGAGGGAGAAAACCGGCGGAATGGTCATCGATGTCCCAAAGCTTCGTTTTCCGGGAATTCGGAACTCACCACGCCCCTCAATTTACACTGTCGATCTCTCATGTCAAGATGCGTCGTTTTGCCGACATGGCAAAGCTGGAACACTACCGCCTCAGATGACAATTGTCTCATACTCAATCGGCAGGGAGAACCGCTTTCTCAGGCGACGGAGATACTGTTGCCCTTCCTTGTCGATTGGGCTCTCGCCCACGACTATGAATCGGGTTGGTTCATGCGCTCCTGGCCAGAACGCATACTCCAAGAGTTGGCCAATCGCCTCGCGCAAACACGATCTCGGTGTCAGCGCGGTTTTAATCTCGTAGAACCAATACTTGTTTGTACTCTTGACCACGATGTCGATCTGTGTGCCTACCCCACTCGGCAATTCCGTGCCAACGTTGTCCTTGCCGTATCGCGATACCAGACGTCGATAGAGTGCCTCCTGAAGCAGATTGTGGCGAAGATTAAGGTCGAGCTCTTTCTCGGCGCGGGTGGCTTTTGCGGCCTTCGCTTTCTTTGACAAGCCAGGCTTGAAATCGAAGCCGGCCTTAGGACGTGGCACAGGCGCGGTAGCCCCGTTACTTTCGACGTACTGATACAAGGGCAACAGCCGATCGAAGTCATCCAGAATCCTCTGGTAGTCGATCTTCTTTGCGGGCTGCCGGCTCCCCAGGAATACAAACACGCCTTCCGTAACGAGTGCCGACGAAATCGGACCCGGCGGTTGGTCCACGCTACGTTGGCCCTTGTAGTACCACATGCGCATATCGCTGAATTCGTCGGCATTCAATTCCATGAAATCGTTGAAGAACTTGACCTTGGGCACGAGAACATCAATCGATTTCAGCGTCTGACTAAGCTCAAACGAAAACGCGACACCGTGCCTGAGATCGTCATTCTTATCGTGGTCTTCATATCCGATGTTGAACTGCAGCTCCGTTCGTCCCCCGTGATGGAAGGCCCAAGTCTCGAATGTTGTCTGGACGCTGAAGATTTTATCGCCTGGCCGACGGCTCAACTTCTTCAGTTGCGTGCGCAGGTCTTGAAGCTTGCCGATCGGATGGGGCGGTGCTAATTCGTTTCTGTTGCGGAAAGCTTTCGGCTCAATTTTCAGCGAGAACGGGCTTGCATAAAAAGGACGCATCCTTATCCTCATGGTTGTTCAAAGACCAGATAGGAGAACAAGGATGCGTCAGAAGATGGAAGTCGTGTTGAGTTTCGAGTCCAGCGACGAAGGATTGCCAAAGGTCGTACGCCAGTATCGTGACCGATACCGGGCCATCAGTCAAGTCCTCGACGACAATCCCGAAATCCTCTCGGCCGTCCATAAGGACCTCGCCAAGCTCTCCCACGGCCATGCCAAGGGCCGCAAGGGCGACTACACCTCGGAAAACATTCTGCGGGCCCTGGTGGTGCAGCACCTCGAAGGGCTGCCCTTCCGTGAGGTCGTCATCCGCATCGGCGGCGAGCCGTTTCTCCAGGACTTCCTCCGGCTGCGGAAGCGGGCCGTGATGGACTTCAGCTTCCTGGATAAGTGCTTCCTCGCCGTCCGGCCCGCGACTTGGCGGCAGGTCAACGAACTGCTTGGCAAATATGGAGTTGCGGAGGAAATGGTCACTCCCAACGTCATCCGCACCGACACCACCGTGGTGGAAGCCAACATCCACTATCCCACCGATGCGTCGCTGCTGTGGGACGCCTGGCGGGTGGCTTCGCGGCTGCTGGTGCGGGCCAGGGAGATCGCGCCGCGGAGCGTGCCGCACCGCTTCCATGACCGCAAGATCAAGCGACTCTTCCTCTACGTAACCCGTTACGCGCCCAGCAAATCGGAGTCGCGACAGCGGCAGGTGAAAGCGGCCTTCCGCACCCTCATCGAGCGGATCGCCTGGATCGTGGCCATCGCCGGGGAATTCGTGCTCCAGCCAGCCGCGCAGGGCAACGACAACCTGGCAGCGTTGGCCCTGGAGCTGAGGGCGTATCTGCCGGCCATGCAAAAGGTTGTGGCCACCGCGCGGCGGGCGCAGCTCGACGGCGAGACGGTCCCGGCCGCGGATCGCGTGTTCAGCCTCTTCGAGCGGCACACGGAATTGATCAAGCGCGGGCGGCGGGAGAAGCCGGTCGAGTTCGGCCACAAGGTGCTGTTGTGCCAGACGGCCGAGAAGTTCATCACCGATTACGAGGTCTACGAGAAGCAGATTCCCGACTGCGAACTGACCGAGGCGGTGATCGCGCGTCACGAGAAGCTCTTTGGCAGCAGGCCCGAGGTCTTGGCTGCGGACAAGGGCTTCTGTCCGGCCGAGGCGAAGTTCGCGGAGTTGGCCGAGCAAGTAGACACGCTGGCCATTCCTCGGCGCATGCAGGACTTCGTGGACAAGGTGCTGAGGCACTGGCAGGCGTTTGCGCCGGGATCGAGGGGACTATTTCCGGCTTGAAGCGCGCCTTTCGGCTGATTCGTTGTTTCTTTCGAGGATTTAGGGGTTTTTCTGCGGCGGTGGGCCTGGGCGTGTTCTGTCACAACCTGATCGTATTGGCCGAACACGAGCCCGACTGACGGTCGCCATGGGAGAAAACGAGGTGGAATCATGATGAAGCAGGAGACGCTCTGCGCCGGCTCGGCGAACTCGGCCAACCCAGGCCGCCTAGTTCATCCAACCCGACATGCTAAACTCCAGGCGGTCCTAAAGTTGAGGAGACCATCCCGACGCCGCCGGCCGCGAAACCACCTTCCACAACAGAAACTAATTCGTTAAGCTTGGCTGCGATGGCGGGAATGTTAAGGGACATGCGTAGCGTCTCCCGTTGCGCCGTCAATGGCGCTGGGCCGAGTCGCCGAACCGATTCATTGACTCATTCTCCATTTCATTAGCATATTCGTGTCCGCAATGGGCCACAAGTGGGGGTCGTCCCCTCACCCATCGTCTCCCGACTTGAAACCACCACAGGGATCGCCTGGGTGGACCAGTCCTCAACGACTTACCGCGAGTTAAAGAAGGAGATCCTCAACGAAATCCCCTCATGCCTGAACGTAGCCTGCGGCAACGACGCGGGCTACGACTATGCCGGAGCCAGAAGATGCTATCCGGTGGTGCCGGTAGCCTGGAGGAGATGGTCGTGACCGACCTTGCCGTTCGCCCCATCCGGCGGCGCCGGCAGCGACTGGATCGCCAGGGTGCAGTCGTGGATCTCGATGTGGGTGTAGACGCCCAGGGTCAACCGAATGTCGCTGTGGCGGGCCAAGGTCTGGGCCATCTTGGGCGAAATGCCGGCCCGCTCGAGATTCGTGATGAATAGATGCCGCATGCTATGGAAATCGGCAAACAGCCCTCGGTGGTCGCGATAGCAAAGGTAGTCGGTTCTCAGCCGCTCGGCACGCTCCTCGGCCGTCTCGGCTTCGGCCAGCCAGTTGGCCCGGGCGGCCGCCAGATCGCGATCCATCATTTTGAACGCCCTCCGCTCCGGGCAGCCGGGAACCAGCTTCGAGATCGGGAATAGCAACTGGCAGGGATCGAAGCATGGCTTGGCTGCCAGCCACTCCCGAAGTTGCCGGGCCAATTCCGGGTGCAGTACCAGCGTGTCCTTGCGGCGGTGCTTGCTGTGGCGGGCCTCGATCGTTGCCGTGGGCGGATCGTCGTCCAACCGCAGATGACTCCGGCGTCAGGCTGCTGATTTCCGATTTGCGAAAGCCGGTCCAAGCGGCCAGGATGTACAGCATCGCCCGATCGGGACCGGGTAGGCCCTCGACACGCTTTCCCATGATTTCACGGAAACGGTACCAAAACGACCCCATTTCTTGCCCGAACTAGCTCCTGATCCGGCCTCTCTTCCGAGCCGCTTGCACTGCCGGACCGACCCACGAAGGTCGGGCAAGGTGATGCGGAGGTAACTCATGCTCGTCGTACACCATTCGTGGCGTTCGGATATACGTACACTGGGGCATTTCCCGTGGAAGGACATTATGATATAGTAACATCTTCAATATGTCCGATAAGGAGCTATAATTGGAATGGCTGGGGTTGCAGCGTTTGAAATCGACGGAATCACGCTGTGGTTCTGGTCTGATGACCATGAGCCGCCGCAATTTCATGCGAAGCGAAACGGCGAATGGGAGGTCAAGGTTCATTTCATGCGGGCACCGAACGAGATGATTAAGGTGAAATGAATGAAACGAAAGATGCGAGGAAATCTTCGCCGGGACCTCTGTCGTCTTGCCGAAGAGCACAGGTTTGCCCTTTTGCAGCAGTGGGAAGAAATCCAGCGAGGTCAACATGGCTGAATCGCTCATGGCACGGAATGAAGCGTCGGTAACGATTCCCGGCAAGTTCGATATTGTAGCGGCAAATTCACCATTTAGCGTGATTTGCATTGCGTGTCGCCACGCACTGCCCACTGCCATCCAGCGACGAACTAAGGTGTGGTCTTTCAACCGGTGGACAGACATACTTTGGGAACGAATGAAGGGGGAACAGGTATCACCACTGCTCGTGATCTCCCGTCTGGCTGATATCCCCGAGGAAGCGGCTGTCATTCAGAGTGTTGGTCACCGAGATAGAAAGTACCTTCTGTTCGTTGAGGACATGCCTGTCGAAGCCATTTCATCCCGAATTCCACGTTTGCACGTTCGGGACTCTCAGCGACTACATATTGCGAGAGAGCGGGATATGAAAGCAATATCAGCAATCATATCTCGGGCAATCGCTGGGATCGCCTTCGGTAAGCAGCATGTAGGAATTGTGGACGCATGGATCGAAGAGAATTCACTTGTTGTACTCTTCCCTGCATTCGACAGACTCAGAGTGCCACTTTCGAAGCTGGCGAAGTACCTTGGAACCAACAAGGATGAGATCAGGACATTTGAGATCGACGAGGATGGAAGTTTTCTTTACTGGCCTCATGCCGATGTGCATTTAGGGCCAGATCAGTTTCACGCCATGGTTGACCCAACCGCAGCCGTCACTCTTCAACAGAGGTCGTCCCAGTTCAATAAGGAATATGGCGAGGCTATTCGTTCGCTGCGAGAGGAACGTGGCGTAAAACAGACTGCGATCGAGGGAGTCACGGATCGCCACCTGAGACGAATTGAGCATGGTCAACTCCCGGTGACAAGTAATGTTCTGCGATCTCTGGCAAGAGCACATGGGATGGACGTATCCCGATACATGGCAGAACTGGCAAAGCGATTGGGCAGGAAAGGATGATTGCCTTCTCGGGACGCCATGCCGAGTGCAGTGCCCCGGCCGGAATCCACAGCCACGGAGCCCGGTCTTGCTTCATCGGGGTTTGGCTGGAGTAAGCCGCATCAGTGGATAATCTGGCAGTTCGGCATCGCCTGCCGACGCTTCTTCACACCGGCATCGCTGACCTTGGTGCCGTTGAGCACAAGCCATTGGAGTCGGGCCAATCCTTTGAGGTGTTCCAGCCCGGCATCGCTGACCTTCGTGTTGCGAAGGTCCAGCACTTGGAGTTGGGTCAATCCTTTGAGGTGTTCCAGCCCGGCGTCGCCGACTTGCGTATTGCTGAGAAACAGCACTTGGAGTTGGGTCAATTCCTTGAGGTGTTCCAGTCCGGCATCGCTGACCTTCGTGTCGTCAAGGTACAGCACTTGGAGCCGGGTCAATCCCTTGAGGTGCTCCAGCCCAGCATCGCCGACTTGCGTATTGCTGAGAAACAGCCCTTGGAGTTGGGGCAATCCTTTGAGGTGTTCCAGTCCGGCATCGGCAATTGTTGAGTTGACAAGATTGTCCTGCGTCACGCTCACGAATAGATCATCTCCCGACAACCCCCGCAGCCATGCTGGCTCGGGCGGCTCTCCTGTGGTGTTCCTCGGGTCCCGCTCGTAGTCGTAAGTTACCCTACACCCGAGCTTGTTAATCTCGTCCGCCGCCGCCTTTTGCTCCCTCGCCGCTTTCATCTCCGTCTCCAGCCAAGCGAACGGGAGAGCCACGCCGGCAGTCAGCACGAACAGCGACAGGATGCTGAACTGAAACCGCCACTTGAAAATCACGGCGGCAAGGAACCAGAGGAACATCAGCAGCAAGAAAACGCCGACAGCGGTCACAGCGATCAGCATCGTCCAGCCCTTATGTTGGTTGAACGGGAACCAGCGGAACCACGCTGACAGAAACAGCAATCCCTCCACGGCCAGGAGGACCGGCAGCAGGCGATCGGGCGTGGGAACGAACCAGCGGCGAGAGGAGGCGTCGGCCATGCCCGCATTATAGTCGATGCCGTCCAACGGAGGGAATACGGACCCTATACCGCCAGCCTGCGATCCGTCGGCATCTTCGGCTCGTAAAACCGGAGGAGCGACCGGGAATCTATGGCGCTGATTACCTCCAAAGGGCTTTCGCCACCGCTATTGGCCTTGGAGCCAACCGGCCCCAAGATGCTGTGTATCCAACGTCTCTGGTTGACGGAGACGGCAAGGCGTATGACGGGGCCAACAAGTATGTGCCGCACTTCCCCAAGGGGCTGACTCCGCCGGCCAAGGGTTTCTGGTCGCTGACAATGTACGACGGCGACTACTTCTTCGTGGCGAACCCACTCAACCGCTACACCCTCAGCCCCCGCAACGCTCTGAAGTACAACGAGGACGGCTCGCTAGAGCTTTTCATCCAGGACGCTTCGCCAGGCAAGGAGAAAGAATCGAACTGGCGACCTTACTTCGGCTTGTACCCAAGCTTCTGGGCTTGTGCAAAGTCCTCTTCAGCCTTGGCCTTTTCGCCTTTCTTCTCGTATGCCACGCCCCGGTTCTGGTACGCCTGGGCGTCTTTCGGGTCGAGCCGAATCGCCTCCGTGCAATCGGCGATAGCCTTGTCGAAATTGCCCCTCAATCCGTAGGCAACGCCCCGGCTGGAGTACATCGTTGCGCTGGTTGGATCAAGCCGGATCGCCTCGGTAAAGTCGGCAATGGCCTCGTCGAGTCTGTCCGTATGAGCATAGGTAACAGCCCGGTCGAAATAAGTAGTGGCATCGTTGGGATTGAGGCGAATCGCTTCGCTGTAGTCCTCAATCTCCTTGTCGAAGTTGCCCTTCTTGCCGTAGGCCTTGCCCCGGTTGTAGTATGCAAGGGCCGAGTTCGGGACGAGTCGGATTGCTTCGGTGCAGTCGGCGATAGCCCTGTCGTAGTCGCCCTTCCCTGTAAAAACATTGGCCCGGTTACAGTATGCCAGCGCCAGCTTCGGGTTGATTTCAATGACTTTGGTGAAATCGGCGATGGCCTTGTCGAGGTCGCCCGCATGAGCATAGACAACAGCCCGGCCGAAATACGCCTCATGGTCCTTCGGGTCCAGCCGAATCGCCTCGGCGTAGACAGCGATGGCTCCATCAAAGTCGCCTTCACTGAGAAGTTGCTCGCCTTTCTTCAGTGCCTCTGCCGCCGATTTAGGCTCGTCAGCTATCGATAAGCCAGGCATCAGCGTCCCAACGACCAGCACCACCAGCATCCATCTTCGAGCGTTCATGACGAGTTCTCCTGTTGGAAGGTTGAATCGAGTAGGCGTAATCTTGATGCCTTGCTTGGTCAAGGCCGTAGCGATTTCCCCGGTCAATGCCTTCGGAAGGGTCTTCAGGCAGTCACGCACTGCCCGGGTCTTATTGACTTTCTGTTTTGTTCGCCAGGTTCCCGATACTCGGTTACTGACGGAATGAACAAGTATTGGTCCGTGGAATCGATGGAACAAACCGCAAGGTGATATTAACGCCTCCTTCAGATAACGGAGGTTCTGAATATGCGGACAAAACGGGCGGGGCCCTGTCTGACCGACGTGCTGCGTCGAATCGCCGCCATTCCACCCGGCGACACGGTTGCCCTGGAATCGCTGTTGCCGGATCGCTGGATCGCCGCCCATCCCCGGCATCGGCTGGAGCAGCGGGAGGAAGAATCCCGCGAGGCCCAGGCCCGTCGTCGCCGGAAACGGGCCGCTCGCCGCGCGATGGTTGTGTCGTAGCCGACGACCACTCCTTGGCATTTGTCTCGTGGCGGCTTCCCCCGGGTTTTGCCGGTCTGTATAATGACGACCTGCACCCCGGCCTCTGCACGGTCACCACGCTGTTGGCCTGCGGCCTGGTCGGTCTGATCCGTCTGCGCATCCGGTAGAGGAGGTCAACATGTCAGCCACGCAACGCCGCCTATTGGGAATCGCCATTGGGCTCTGTGCTTTGATTGCTCCGGGAACAGCTCGATCGGCTGCCGAGGACGCCCGGGGCGTAGCCGTCCGCATCGAGCCCGACAAGCTCGCCATCGGCAATGAATTCCTCGCTTGGGAAATGAAGCTGCAGAACGGTGCATGGGCACCGCGTCCGTCACCAATCGCCGCACGGGAAAAGTCACGACATTCCGGGGCGAGGACTTCGTATTGGAGTTTGCCGGCGGCCGGAAGATCGCCGCTAGCGAGTTTCGCGTCGAGAGCGTCCGGGAACAGCCCTTCGAGGGCGGCAAGCAGTTGGTCCTGCACTTCACGCACAAGGACTGCACGGCGCAGCTAACCACCGCAATGAAACCCGGCCAGTGGTGGGCGCGGCGTTGGCTCACGGTTCGCACGGGCCCCGGACGACTGGAAGGCGTGACCTTTGCACGCTGGGATTGCCAAGCGGCGCGCGGTCCTTCCGCAGCGGGCTTCCCCAACGGCTGCGGCCAACCGCTCTATGTAGACGACCTTTTCCTGGCCATCGCCCATCCGGGCGCCGGCAATTTCGCGACGGCAAGCGGCGTCTCGTGCCGGCTGGCGGCGCACGACGAGATCGTCGCGGATACTCCCGTCCAATCGCGGGAATTCGTGCTCGGCGCCGGCGAGGCCGGCGCCGCCCGCCGCGGATTCTGGGGGTATCTCGACGCGACCCGGCCGGTCGCCGCGCACATGATCTTTCTGGTCAACGACTGGTACTGGAGCAACAAGAGCCGTCCGTTGGAGGCGATGCAGGCGCTGGTGCGAATCAAGCAGGAAACCGGCGTACCGTTGGACTCCTTCACGCTCGACGACGGCTGGGATCTCGATCGGGACGAGGCGACGAGACTGTGGGGACGCCTCAACCGGCAGCGGTTCCCCGGCGGCTGGGAGGCGATCCAGGCCGCCGGCCACGCGGCCAATATCGGCGTCTCGCTCTGGTTCAGCCCGATCGGCGGCTACGATTCGCGGAACCAGCGGGTGGCGTTTGCGCGGACGCACGGCTTCGAGGTCCACGGCGATGCGCTGTGCCTGACCGGCCCTCGTTATCAGAAGTACGTGATCGAGTGCTTCTCGCGATGGGCCGCCAAAGGCATGGACTATATCAAGGTGGATGGCTTCTGGCCTGACTGGGGCAAGATGGACCATGCAATCCAACAGATGGATGCGCTGATCCGGGTCTTTGCGGAGTGGCACAAGGCGAATCCCAAGCTCGTCATCGGCTACACGTCCGGCTCCAATCCCTCGCCGTTCTGGCTGCAACATTGCGATTACGTCTGGCGCGGCGGAACGGACGATGACCATGCGGGTACGGGCGATCCGTTCGATCGCTACCATACGTTCGTGGACGACTGCCTGCAATTGCACCGCGCCACGGAAATGCCGATCTCCGGGTTCGTGACCTTCGACATCGTGCAGGGACGCACGCGGAGCAGCAGCCGCGAGGCTTTCCAACGGGGTGTGTGGTGGCTGGCCGCCCGAACCTCACTGCACCATGATTGGTATATCGAAGCCGGCGATCTGACAACCGAGCAGTGGAAACTGCTAGCGCAGGCCGCGAAATGGGCCAAAGCGCATGAGAAGGTCTTCCGCTTCAGCCGCATGATCGGCGGCGATCCGAGAAAAGGCGAGGTCTACGGTTTCGCGGCGTTCGACGCCGGCGCGGGCACGCTGGCGCTGCGAAACCCCAGCGGCCAGGTTCGCCGCTTCGAAGGCCGATTGGCCGACTTGTTGGACTTGTCCGAGGCGGAACGCCGGCGCGCCTATCAACTGCGCGGCGTCTTCGGAGCGACCGGGCCTCTGGCCGGGCGGCGGCCGGCCTCCGATACCTTGCGGATCGACCTGCCTCCGTTCGCCGTGACCGTTCTTGAGGTCAATGAGCGAATGAGGGCGGATTGAGCAATCGTGTTTTGCCTATCCGATGGCTGAGCAAATGATCCAGACGGCAGAATCCTCCTCATACAAGGATGTGGTCGGCTGTCGGTAAACTGCCGGATCGTCGGATGGTGATTCTTTGACGGGAACGGAGTATTCGTGGCGAAAGTTCTTCTTCTGGTTCAACACAGGATGGCTTTTGCCTGCTCGGCGTCGTGGACGCGATAGTATTCCATCCGCGCCGGTGAAACGGGCGGCGCCACGCGCTTGACGACCTTGTCGTCGGGCAGGGCATAGGCGCGTCGGAACTCTGCCAGCAACTGCTTGGAAACGTCGTTGCCCGCCGCGGGCGTGGATGCCGGTCGGTTTGCCGTTGGCTTCTCTTTCGCGGCGGGCAGGCCATTCTCCTGGGCAGAACCGCCTTTAGCCCCCCACCACTGCTTCAGGACAGAATCGCCGGTGCCAAAATAGCTGCCGCCAAAGTCCTCTCCGCCATCGGCCGCGTAGAAGCTGACATGCGGCGATCCGCGGCATGACACAGGACGGAAGAGCGTGAACGTGCCGGTGCCCCGCGTGACAACGGTCGTCTGGACTTTGAGAGAGGGACCTGTCCCGTCGGCAGCATCCCTGGCGGTGGTGAAGGCAGCCAACATGGCCCGGTCGTGCGAGGCCAGCGTGTACGTGCCCTTGATCCAGTAGATATTGCCCGGCATAATCGTGTCCGCGGTGCCGCGAACCTCGACGATCGTGATTTCGTCGCCCTTCAAAAAACGGGCTGCACCCTGCTCGAATTTGACAACGTACGGGAGCCCGGCTGTCGCCGTCGCGTTCGGCTCGCCGGCCGGCGTCGCCGTCGCTTCAGGATTTCTGCCCGCCGCCGCTCCCGCCTTCGTTGCTTGATGGGTAATCGCGTCGATGCGCTGCAAGGACTTGCGGGCAAGCTCAACAAAGTCCTTCTTCGATTCCGCCTTGACCTGGGCAATCTCGCGAAGAAGCTCGACGACCGGTTTGGCTTTTTCACTCAGCGAATACTTGATGTCGCTTTGAAGCCGGCCGCCCGAGGTGTCGAACCACGGACTGGCAAGGGGAATATCGTCGAGGCGGATGAAGGAATCGCAGAACTCTTTCATAGCGGGAAGATCGTCCTCGGCAAAGGCCTTGAATAAACGCTCGCGGAGCTGCTTGCCCGTCTCATTGATGATGTAGCCGGGCACATGGCGCCCTCCTGCTCCCAACCGTTGGGAAACAGCCCGTAGATGGTTGTCGGCGACATGGCCCACTGTTTGCCGCACTCCTCCATCGGGTTCTTATGGCCGGCGGGAATCGGCTCGAGCGATTGCGGAGATTGGCTTCCCCGGGGACGAACGAGGTCCAAAGCGCCGGCACGCGACGGCCACGTCGTTCCTGAAATTCTATCGATTTGCTCTTGCTCATCAAGCGCTCGATCGACATAGTCGAGCACTTCCGGGTGCTGCGGCGCGACGGCAAGCAAGGACCTGACAAGCATGCGACGATTCTTGACCTTGTTGGCCACCGCCAATGCTTTCCTGCGCTCGCCGGCGGCGAGATAGCGGGCAATCAGTTCCAAGCGGAGTTCGTCGATGGTCGAATCGGCGCGCACGACGAGAGACGGGCGCGGCGGCTGCGGAGTTGCCGGGTAAGGGTAGATGATAGTCGGGCCTGACGGCGGAGTTGCCGGGTAAGGGTAGGTGATAGTCGGGCCTGACGGCGGAGTTGCCGGGTAAGGGTATGGGACGCGCGGTGCTAGCGGCACTCGCTCTTGGGTCATCACTGCCTGCCTTCCGCGCTCCGGTCCGACCGCGGTCGGCCTCGGAGCGGCGGGCGAGGGCTGTTGGTTCGCCTCGCCGGCCGGCTCGGGTCTCACGGCCCTGGTCGGCCTGCGCGTGGGGTCTCCCTCGGCCACGTCGGCGAAAATGCCGATCTTTTCGGGGTCCGTCGGCGGACGTTCGACGGCATAGAACCGATCTCCCGTCTTCGCTCGAGAGATGAGCCATCCGAAGACGTCCCCTTGCAGCATTGCCGGGGTAAAGGCGTTATGTCCGCAAACGCCGAACTCGGTCCTATAGACACGGCAACCCGCCTCTCTCATGCGTTCAAACTGTTTCCTCGCAAAATCGATCCCGCGGTCGTCCGAACTGTAGATTGCCCAAATGGGAATCTTTTTCAGCAGCGGTTTCTCGCGCAGCGATTTATCCTCCATCCCCTGCCAACTGACCATCGGCACCGCGGCGGCGAAAAGGTCCGGACGCCGCTCCAGAATCCGCCACACGCCTTCGCCGCCGGTGCTGGCGCCCGCGACGGTAACCCGGTTCGGATCGATCGGAAACTCCTTCATCACCGCCTCGATCATGGCAAGCGTGTAGGCCAGCGGAGCATTGCCGCGCGCGACCGGATCATCGGTGAGTTGACACTCGATCTTGCCGCCGCGGATGGTCGTGAAACAAATCTCGGGCGCCTCCCAGGGGACGTGCGTCAGGGGGCATTGCGGCAAGAGCAGGAAGAAATCCCGCTTCTTCGGGCCGACCAGGTACGGAATGATCGCATGCAGAAGGGACATCTGGTTGAGATTGTCCGAACCGCTTTCCCCTGCGCCGTGCAACCAGACGACCAGCGGATACTTCTTGCCTTCCTGGTAAGGCTCCGGAGTGTGAAGTCGAAAGCGGATCGGGGCGTTCTGGTAGCTTCCCCCCGTGTAATGCAAAACCATGCTCCGAAACAACGGGAGCATTGCCGGATGGACCCGTAGGCCGGCCTTGTTCACCTGGATCGCGAGCTTGGAAATCGCCTCAAGCTGCTCCGGCGTGAGTCGCTGTGGAAGAGCCGTCGGCGGATAGGGTGATTCGGCGACGATTCTTTCGTACTCCTTGGGGTTCGGCGGTTCCGTGACGAGCAATTGCCGGTCGCCGGCCGTCTCAGCGCCGGGCTTCGAATCGTCACGCGCCGGAGCCGCTGAATCGTCGGTCTCGTCGGGGTCCTCGGACGCCGCCATCATGTGCTCGATCAGCGAGCCCGCGGGCACACCGGCCGGGGCCGCCGCCGCCAACCCGATCCGACCCAAACCGACCAGTGCCAACAAGCACGCCAAGCAGACTCCACCGCATCCCGGGCCCATGCGACCTGCACGACGCCCAGCACCATCGCAGCTTTCCTGGCAACCAGACAAAACGCCCATGGTCTCTCCTCCTGTGTTCAACGGTCAGCGGAAGGACAACAAGCCGACATTTCCCAGTTGCAGTGAGCCTGGAGCCGATCCAGTCTCGATCTGCGGTCGATTTTACATTACGCCCCCCGAATGTCGAGCACCCGGACGGAATTTCTGGGGGTGGCTGGCATTTTCCTTTCGGGGAAAATGGGACTGTCCTCTTGGCCCCTCCAAGCGGGTGCAGGCAGATACCGTATCTCTTTGGGCCGCTGAAACTTCGGGCTCCTTCCGGCTTCTTTCCCAGAACCCCGAAACCGCCGTTTTTCGCCCCTCCGTTGCAGCTAGATGCACGCGAGCGGCAATGAGCGGAAAGCAGGATGACACCAGGGAGTTCACCCCGGCCAGAAGAGAGAGCACCACGGGAAGCACCAAAGACGCTGGGAGGTTGTGCCCGTGGCGCGGATCGGGCGGAACAGGGCCTCTCCCGTTGATAGCTCCGCTTCCGCCAGGTATCTTAACGGCAGTGGCCGATGGCCAGCCCGGGCGTCCTTGGTGAAATCGTCTCCACTGCCGTACCGGCCTTGGCGTCTCGTTCGACCCTTTCCAGGCCCGCACCATGGGAGTGAGCCATGTTGTTCCGCACCGCCACGCTTTCGATTGCCTTCACGACGTGCTTCGTCTCCTCGCTGCCCGGATCGAAGGGCGCCGAGGGACCGCCGCGTGCGTCGAGCGATTCGGCGGAGTTGTCGGGAGAGCCGTCCTGGTTCCCTCTCGGTGGCGAGGTTTATCACTCCCAGGATCGGTTCAAGGCCGAGGGCAAGCTGCTTGCCTTCAAGCCGGAATCGCGTTGGTTTGTCGGCCTGGTCCGGTCGCGAGGTCCACTTGAAGGGAAGGCCGCCGAGAAACAAGACGGATCGGCAACACCAGGCCGCGACCATCAACCGCCGGTGAAGGCGGAGAAGGCCGGCAGTGGTCCGCCCTTGTCGCCTCCCAAGCGGCTGGACGACCTGCCGCTTGTGGACCAGGGCGCGTCGTTGTCCCTCCGCGTCTCGCCCGCGGAATCGCCCGACCGCGTGCGATTCTCGCTCACGCTCAAGGCGGCGGAGCGGACCGTCTGGCGTGAGGTTGAGCACCGCTGGACGAACACGCTGCCGCTGCTGTTCGCGTTCTATGCCGACGGGAAGGCGATCCAGCGCCGTCTGACGCGATTTGAGAAGGGGGGCGGCGCAAGACAGTCAGCCAAGGTGGCCGATAAGGGGCGCGAGCGATCGTGGTCGCTGTTGGTGGACTTAAAGAGTCTGGAGGCGATTTTGGAGAGTCGCCAGCCGCGAGAAATCGAGATCGTCGCGGTCTTTTCGGAGCGGCAGCATGAAGGGTATTTTGATAAGTCGAAACTCCGCGACGGACAGGGCATCGTTGAATCCGAGGTCCCGCAGACCGCGATCGTACTGCGGAGCAACGTCGTCCGCCTGAAGCGGTCGGCCGGGGGATGGGAGATCGTAAACACCCCGGCCGACAACGACCAGCCGCACCGTGCGACGGCGCCGCACCAGCCCGGCGGCTGACCGCCGAGCCGTGATGAATCGATGCCGCATTCTGCTGTTCACCGTGCCGCCGCGGACGTGCGCCGCTCAACGTACCACAGTCGCGGGGATCGCCCCCAAGCGTCCGGGACACCCAGGCAACCGTGGCCAAATCGATCGAGCCACCTGATCCTCGACGCTGACCTCGGCCAGGGGTACTGTTTGCCGCCGTCGATCATGCAGCCGGCAAAGGAGACAAGGCGACCGTCCATGACGCTCCAGGTGGGAGGGATTCTGCAGCCGGTAAACCAGCCGTCGGACCCTCGCCGATTGGTGAGCTTCAGCGTTGCGGGGTCCAGACAGTAAAGGTGCCAGTTGCGATCCCTTTCCTGGGCGAGGAAGAAAATCCGGCCGTCGCTCCAGAAAAGCTCGTTGCCGGTCTTGGGCGATACCTTCTCGAACTTTCCCGCTTGCGGCGCGTATTTCCACAGCCCGTCACGTTTGTCGCCCCCGATCGACAACCAGAGACAGTGTCGCTCGGGGTCGGCGAGGATGCTTTGGACGCGATAAGGCACGCCGCCGTCCAACGGGGAGCTTTCCTTGACGGCCTTGGAGGAGGCGATCATCGTGAACTTTCCGTCGGCCGGGTCGAAGCGGGCAATGGCCCCCGAGAGCGCTAGATAGACGGCGCCGTCCAGCCAGGCCATGGCGTCGATGTCGGCGCCGGGCGCGCCGCGGGCCTCGTCGTACCGCTCCACGCCCTGGCTGCGAACCACCGTCAACCCCTGGTGCTCGAAGGCGAGAAAGATGGTGTTGTTGCCCATCGTGATGGCCTTGATGACGCTGGATTGCGACATGAACCGGGCAATCTCGTGCAAGGCCCCGCCCGCGATGCCCACCCGCGTGACCACGCAACGGCAGCGGCCGTCGCCGGGCTTCTGCGGCGCGCTGCGATACCAGACCATGACCAACGGTTCGGGCGCATTGGCCGCTTCGGCCTGCCGGTCCATGGCAATCATCTCGACGCCAAGACTCTTGCCCTTGTCCTGGGGGAGCCCCGTGAGGGGAATTGGTTTGAAGACGTATTCCGCCCACGGGCCGAGGGGTGAAGGCGTATACTTTTGCGGCAGGCACTGGTCCCGGTAGTAGGTGACGTTCTTCCGCAGGGCGGCCAGCGCCTGGCAGTCGACGCGGCTGAGCTTCTTGACGTCGGCGGCGGCGATCAGCGCCAATACCCGATTGGCCCAAGGCACGGTATAGGGCTGGCGGCCCTCGTACACCAGGTCGGCAATCAACGGCGGCCAACGGAGGAGCACGGAGAGGTCGCGGGACTTCTCGGCGCTCTTGATAATCGACTCCACATAGGCGGGGTAGTCGCCGACGGCGCTCATCGTTACGGCTGCTCCCAAAGCAGGAAGATCGAACGGGGCGTACAGACGGCGGAAATCGAAGCCGTACTTGCCCCGGCATGTTTCCAAGATCGCGTCCGAGTTATCGGCGGGGAAGTCGTGCAAGAGCGTGTCCAAGAGTTTTCGCGACCATTCGGCCAGATCGGCTTCCGGCTCGTCTTGCAAGCGGATCAGCCCGTAGTAGCCGACCACCCGCACCGCGGGGTCCTTGTGCGCCGCGAGCCACTGCAGCAAGGGGCGGATGCGCTGCTTTTCCCAGCTCACCGTGAGCAGTCCGTGCGCGCGGTTCTCTCGCTCCGTTGTGCCCGGCTTCGCGGTGACCGAATCAATCCGTCTCATCAACTCGTCCGAAAGCCGCCAATAATAGGACTGGCTGGTGAGCCTCGGCCAGCGGTGGGCGGCTGCCTCGCGGTCGATCTCTTCGACACAGGAGCGGACGATGGCGGTGAACTCCTCCGGCGTTTCCGCGCACTGGCTGGCGTGTTCGAGCCTCAGCGCGTGCAGCGGCCACAGGGGCAGGCCGAGGCGCCGCCGCGCGTCCAACAGCCTTTGGAGGAGTTGTTTCTGCAGGTCATGGATCGACGCCACCAGGTCCAGCTCTTCCGCTCCCTGTTCCAGCGACTTGACGGGCTGTCCGAGCCTCGGGGGCATTTGAAGGGCGAACCATGCGGGAAAGTCATCTGTTTCTCGCGCCGACGAGGGCCAGCGGTCGGCATACTCCAACGCGATTTCACTGAGGCGGAGGTGCAATTTCAGTTGCTCGACGCGGTCATGCCGCAGCGACTGGACAAAGCCCTCGTACATCTCGTAGTTACCGAGAACGGCAATACAGAGTTGGCGATCGGGGGCCAGCGCCCACGCCGCCTCCAGCAGCCGCGCGGCGTCCCCATATTGCCGGACGAAGTGAAAAAACAGTGCCCGCTGCTGAAGCGCGGCGGCCTCCGCCCGAGGGTCCGGGGATGGCGCGTGGCCGGCGGGGGTGCGAAACGCCCGCGACATGGCCTCGGAAAAGAGGCGCCGACTGGCAAGCAAGTCGTCGGCCGGCAGCGTCAATTGCAGCTCGGTTGCCTTGCCTCCGACCAGGGGCGAGACGCGGATCGTCGCCGCCAGCTTATTGCCTTCGCGGCCGCGGCGCACGCCGCCTTCCACGAGCATGGCCGAGGTTTGCAGGGCCAACTCCATGCCGCTGAGATTGTGTTCGCTGGTCAGTCGCTGCAATTGCTTTCGCTCCAGCACGATGACGCGGGGGAGCTGCTGCAGGCCGTCCTCCAGCATGGTGCCCAACAGGGCGGCGACGTTGTCCAAGGCCCGGCCCGGCTCTTCGCTGTGAATGCCGACGACGCCCACGTAGCGGCGGTCCTGCGCCGGCAAGCGCGATTTGGCCAGGGCCGCCCCGAGTGCGGCGGCCAATTCGGCGCGGCGATTTTCGAACTCCGCGGCCGGGCGGATCCAGTTGAGCAGGCTCGCCCCGCTCCGGCTGTCGATCAGGCGGCAATGGGCCAGCGGCGGCTTCGCGTCGGGCTCTTGCTCCAAGATGACCAGCGCTTCGGCTGCCGCCAACGCGCCGACCTTGATGGCCTTGGCCGAATCGACCAGGCCGCCGGCGTTCAGCCTCAACTCCTCCAGCACGTGACGGATTTCCGTCCGCTCGACGAGTTGGACCCCCGGCAAATTCACCAGCGCCTCCATCAGCCAAGGCTCCCATGCCTTGCCAGGCGCATTGCGGCCGTCGCCCAGGATGAGCGCCACGGTATGTCCGGCCGTTGCCGGCTGGTTCTCCCGCCGGTTCTGGGGAGAATCCTGGACGGCGGACGGCGGTTTGTCGTCGGCGCGACCGCTACGGCCGGCAAAGACACCAAACGCTACAACCAAAGCTGAGGCAAGCAGACGCTTCATGGCAGTTCCCGACTTGGCGATATTGGCCAACCTTTCCCATTTGCAGTGACCCAGAAGCCATTCCAGGCTCGTTGGCGTGCGCTTTCTTAGGACCGGCGAATCAATTCGTGTCGCCTTTCGCTCCGCGAAAGTAGCGCCACTTTCGCGGAGCGAAAGGCGACTATGTGACAGTTATTGATTCGCCCCCCCTTACGGCGATTTGCTCGGACAGAGCGACGGCCCATTTCGTATTGCGATCGGCCAGTGCCGTCTTGCCGGTTGTGGGACTCAACAGCAGCATGTCCGTGGTCTTCGCCCCCCCGTGCAGAACCCGTGGACGCTTCCTGGGAAGCCGCCACGCGTCATTGACACTGGCTTCCTACCAGTCAAGATGCGCCAGAGCAACAGTTTTTGCAACGGGGCCGTCAACGCCCATCGAGTGAGCGACTTCCGACCGCAGCCGTTTCGCCGCCTTCGCCGTCACGGGCCTGGAACGGTCGAGAGCCTGAACCGGGCGCGACGCCGTCCGGAAATGTATGTCGCGTAACGGCTTAGGGCGACCGAATCGGTCAATGCACCGAGCGAAGGGCAGTCGCATACTGGGGGATTGCCCGGGATGAGGAGCACCCTGGCAATACACAAAGGTCTCCGACGCGGGCGTGAAAAAGCTCCAGCGGGCATTACCGAAGTGCTTCATCACCCACTGACGGCGTCACGCTTGGGCCAACGCCTTCCGCTTCTCGTCGATGAACCGGACGTGGTGTGGGATGTGGCCGGTGATCCGTTGCAGCAGCGTTTCCAACGTCAGCGGTCCCGATTCCGAGTGGATGCCCCGGCGTTGATAATCCTCGGGCTTCAGGGTGCGAAGAATCCGAGCCACCTGCGTGCGGACCAGTTCGATGAGTTGGATCTCTTCGTCGGCTTGCCGGTCGTGATAGGCCAAGCGTGCCGCGAAGGTGTTGGGGTCGCCGCCGAAAAGGGTCGGCTCGTTTTCGGCGATCACCCGTTTGATCCGGTCGGCAAAGACGATCTCGAAGTCGGCCAGGTGGCAGACGACCTCCAGCGTGGACCATTTGCCGGGGATGGGGCGGGCGGTGAGTTGCTCCTGCGTCATCCCGGCCACGGCCTTTCGCAGCAATCCGGGGCCGTCGAGGTAGTTGTCGATGGATGCGTTCATGGGGATGTCCTCTGAGTTCAGCTTCCACTGCGTTTACGGTTAGCCGTTCAACCACCAGATGGCACAGTTCAGCACGGCGGCGAAACTGACCCAAGCCAAATAGGGCAAGAACAGCAGGCCCGCCACCACCGACCGACGCCAGAAGACAATCGTTGTGGCGGCAATGGCGATCCAGAGCAGCAGGATGTCGATGAGGGCGGCACCAGGGCTGTGCAGGCCGAAGAAAAGCCATGACCATGCTGCGTTGAACGCCAACTGGACCGCGAAGAAAGTCAGGGGAATGAGGGCGCTGCCTGTCCGCCACACCAACCAAGCCGCCACCGCCATGCACAGGTAGAGAACCGACCACACCGGACCGAAGATCCAACTCGGCGGCGTCCACGATGGCTTGACCAGACCGGCGTACCAGTTGGGGATGCTTGGCGTCGTCACCAAGCCACCGATCCCGGCCACGGCGAAGCAGATGGCCAGGAAGACAACCAGCCTGACAATTTGAGAAAAACGGGACACCTCTGCCCTCCGCTCAGGGCGACGGTCTTTTCTTTGCCGCCGCTTCCACCATGGTTACGCTGGCAGTCTCCCGATCCGGCATGGCGGCAATTTTCCGAGCGATCGCCTCCACCTGCTCGTCGTCGATCCCGTGCCCAGCCTCCGCCTTGGCTGGCGGCTTGAATGAGGCGAGAAGTTCCATCAACGCAGGTGTCGGACGAAGCACTGCCGCCTTGCTGGTGTGAGTGTTCGTGATCCGCACGGCGAGCCGATCCGCCTGAACCCATTGCAGGTTCCGCTTCCCCAACGTGGCCCCGGTCGCCACCTGGATGCCGTCGAGAAAACAGGATTGCGGCGGCTTGGCCAACGGGCCTTCGCAAGTCACTTCGACATCGAAGTACCCCTTGGCTTCGACGGCACGGAGCCCAATCATCCCCATCCGCGCCCCAGCGACTACGGAAGGACCGAGGTGGCCGTGAACCTGCACGACGCTCTCAAGCCAAGCCGGATCGGACGCCTGACGCCGATAATGGGGCCGGGGTAGTGGGCTAATCATTTCCTTGTGCAAAGCCTCGCATCGCTGGATGATGCAATTGCGAATCGCGTCAGCGGTCTTCGCGTCTGGCACCTTGATCTCCGCGTAAATCTTCAAAGCCAGAAATGGGAACTGACAGGCCGGGACGCCTTCCAGCACATTCCAATACTTCCCTCCTTTCTCGTTGTTTTCGCGGATGGGGCAGTAGGTAATGGAAATATGATCGGGCTGTTGTGTCAGCCCCGGGTCTTTTGAGTAGTAGTAAATCCAGTTTCCGCGAGGAGCCATGTTGGTGTTTAGGTACTTATCGTTATACCCGGATAACCAAGCATGGTCTTTTTTCAGTTGTTTGAGATCAAGATGGATCGCGTTGATGAGGCGGTCGAGTTCCGCCGTCTGGAATCTCTGGTCCTCCTGTTGTTTGTCCGCTCCAACGGCTAGCTGAGGAACCGGAAGGCAGGACACGGAGAGTAGCCCAGCCCAAAATAACATACCCTTCGGCTTCATCTTCTTTCCCTTTTGTTACGTCGAGCCATTGAGGCCTGGTGCGAGGCCTGCAACAGCCGTCCGCGTTCCAAGATTACCTGATGTAATACCCGCTCACCCGCCACTTCCCATCCTTGTCGAGCATCGGAGTCACCGTTTCGACGGCCGACTTCTTGTTCTCCAGCGAGGTCTTGAACTGGATCACGACATACTGGCCATCGGGAGCCCCTGGCAGGCTCGTTCGGTATTCTTTGGACTTGATTTCCCTCGACTTGAGCTTGCCCAGCGGCTTGCGAGCGGCGTTCAAGGACTTCACGAAATCGTCCTTGGTGATGGCCTTCTTCAGGTACTCGGCTGCTGCATCCCAGCTTTCGGCGTACTTGCCGTCATCGACAAGGGCGAGCCAGGGCTCGGCGGCGGCAACGGCCTGCTTCTCGGCTTCGTCGTGTTTTTCGGTGGCGAGGGCAGGAAGGGGGAGAAGAAGGACGGCGATAAGAATCGGTTTCATGGTCTGGACTCCGAGGCCGGTAATGCCCATCAGTCTACGCTCCCTGGCGGCGGAGTCAACTGGGGTCGGAACTGCTCGTTTTAGGCAAGATCGAACAGCATGACTTCCGATGGGTCAATGGCACGAATCCTGACGCCAGACTCGTCGCTCAAGGCAGCACCGTCACTGACCAAGAGCTTCTGGCCGTTGACTTCGACGGCCCCTCGAAGCACTTGTACCCAGGCATGACGATCTGCCTGCAATTCGTGCGATGCCTGTTGGCCGCTTTCGAGGGAGCAGAGGAAGATGCGGGCGTCCTGGTGGATCGTGAGCGAGTCGTTGCCGTCGGGTGAAGCGACCAGACGGAATCTGCCCCGCTTCTCATCCTGGGAATACTCCCGCTGCTCATAGCTGGGCTTCAGGCCCTTTTTCGAGGGCAGCAACCAAATCTGGTAGAAATGGACGAGTTCGGTTGGGGACGGATTGAACTCGCTGTGCTGCACGCCTGTACCGGCCGACATTCGTTGAAACTCGCCAGCACGAATGATCGAGCCCGTGCCCATGCTGTCCCGATGTTCCAAGGCCCCTTCCAGGACGTAGGTGATAATTTCCATGTCCTGGTGGTCGTGCATCCCGAATCCTTCGCCCGGCTGCACACGGTCTTCATTGATGACGCGAAGAGAACGGAAACCCATGTGAGCCGGGTCGTAGTAGGTGTCGAAGGAAAAGGTGTGCCAGGTATCGAGCCAGTCGTAGCGGGCATGACCTCGGTCGGCGGCCTTGCGAATATGAATGCTCATCGTCTCGCTTTCTGCTCCCCCAACGGTTCTCTGGGGTCGGGCATTGGGCGGCGTTTCAGCTTTCCCGCAGCCACTTCCAGGCGGCGTCAACTTCGGACGCATCAAAATACTTCACGGCCGCCTTGGTGAAGGGCTTGCAAAAGCTGGCCATCCACTGCTCCCACTTGCGGTCGCCCACCATCGCAATCCGCTCGAAGTCGGAGAAATGCTGCAGGCCGAACTTGAAGTCGTCCCAGGCGGCGTGCAAGTCCCAGCCGTGAAAATCCTCGAACTGGGCCAGCAGCCGCACCTTCCCCTCGGCGGCCACAATGGCTTCCATCTTGGGCACGAAGGATTGGTAGTCCTCGTCGTGCAGCTTGCCGCTGAGCTTGAAGCCGACCACCTTCGCAGAACCTGTCTCGATTGTCTCGATCATGGCTTTGCCTCCTCAGAAAAACCCCTTCCAGTATAATAATAGGGGAGTGGGCATCTGCGGATAACCCCTGCGGCGTATCGGCATCGGCCTGTCTTCAGCCTGCCACTGGACGCTGGCTGGGCCGGGCAGGGACAAGCATGGGAGGCAGACAATGGACACCTGGAAACAATTGCGAGCGATCCTCTTGCTCCCTGGCACGGTGATCGTCGTCATTCCAGCGACGATCCTCTGCGTCACCGGAATACGACCGTGGAACGTCGCCCTGCTGGCCGTCGGCTCCATCTTCGTTCTCGTCGGGCTGACGCTGATGGCCTTGACCAGTCGCCTCTTCACCAAGGTGGGGCAGGGCACTCTGGCCCCCTGGAATCCGCCCCGGAGGTTCGTTGTCCGTGGCGTCTACCGTCACGTCCGAAATCCGATGATCGTCGGCGTCTTCTGCATCCTCTTGGGCGAGGCGGTTTTCTTCGGTTCCGTCTGGCTTCTGGGTTGGTTCGCCGTCGCCGTTCTCGTCAACCTGATCTACATTCCGTTTTCGGAGGAGCCGGGATTGGTGCAGCGATTTGGCGAGGATTACCTGCTCTACAAGAAGAACGTGCCCCGCTGGATTCCCCGGTGGAAGCCGTGGGAGGGATTGCCCGAAAGCGACGACGCCCGGAGAATTAAAGCGGGGGAAGGAGGTTGCCGTGAATGACGTTTTCGAGAAGAGAGTTCGGGCCGCCGCGGTTGCCGGATGGTGGACGTTGCTGATCGCCGTAGGATTTATCACCCTGCAATGGGTCATCTACCTTGCCGTCATGTCCGCTCGGCCGGCGTGGGTTTTGTCCATGTGGGGGCCGGGGTTTGATTGGGCCTTCGTCCAGACCGTGTGGTTCTGGGGCATTGCGGTCCTCAAATTCAGCGTGTGGCTGCTGGCGTTGGTCGTCATCTGGCTGACGCTATGGGCCAGTCAGTTGCGGAAGAGAATGGGCGGGGCGTAGCACAGTGAAAGGCAGCCCTGCGGGACAGCGGCGTGACGCTGAGGAACAACGGTGGCTCGCCAAGAATAGCCAGTACGACACTCCGAATTTCAAGACAGAAGGGCGCCGTCGACGAGATCCTGGCCGATCTTAGCGAGATGGAGTCAGAAATCAACGACCTCGGATAGACGCGGGGGAGGGGCGCTATGGTAAGATGGATAGCCACAAGCCCTGGCAGGAGATCAGGCAAGCAACCCCTCCCGGCGACAGCGCTTGCCGGTCGAGCTACTCCATCGCCTGGCAATATGACGGAAACCACCGTGCGACCGGAGTGACTGTCTTCGCAGACTACGGAACGCCGCCGTTCCCAGGGATGATCCTCTTTGAGATGCCACTCGCCGGACGAAATAAGCTGGAGGACTAAAGCTTCCATCGGGGGATAGGGCAAGCGGTGATGGCAACCGTTCACACCCTGGGGAGCAAGGAGGGGGTCGGCTGATGGGCGAGTTGGGCTTCGACGGCGGCGGCCACGAAGGCAAGTACGTTGCGTTGCTGCTGGTGGCGGGTGTAACCGTTCATGCCCCAGGGCGTGAACCGTTGCCTCCTCGCCGCTCTGCGGGCCTTCGCGTGTCGGCTTGCTACCAAGTAATCTCCAGGCCGCCGCTAAACCCCTGATAGAAGACGGTGCTCGCCGCATCGACATAGGAGGTTTTTACTCCCGGATAATTGATGTTGCCGGTGGCGGGGACTTGTTTGCCGGCCACGGCCACGCCGTCCAGCCAGAGCATCCGGTAGCCGCCTCGCAGGGCCACGTGGCAGGTAATGGGATAGGTGGCCGTGATGCCGATCTCGCCCACCAGCGCGACATGGTTGTCGGCCGCGTTGGCCCACGCGGAGTTGCCCGCGATGAAGTCGGTGAGAAAGCGCGTTTGCACCTGGTTGTCGTAAACTCCGGCGCTGCCCGAAGCGTGGATTTGCAGCCCCCGGCTGCCTTCCCAGAGTGCCGCGTCGGCTCCGATTTGGCCGCCATAGAGGGTATTTTTGGCAGTCCAACTCTGCGTTTCTACCCCTGGCAGACCGGTGAAGGTGTAAAGACCGCTCAATCGGTCGTCAAAAGCAACACAGCGGAAACCGCCCAGGAGATCCACGCAGCCAAAATGCCTGCGGAGATTTAACTCGCCAAACTGTAACTCGGATTGCTCGCGGCAGGTTCCTGTGCCGCCCGCAGAGCCTCCGTCGAAGAAGCTCACCGGATTAGTTTGCACGAAGTTCACGCCTGTCGGAAACGCGAAGCTGGCGTCGGCGCGGGAATCGTCCAGCCAGAAGTAGCGAAGCTCGACACTCCAGTCGCAGCCGACGTTGCGGATCAGGCCGGCGTCAATCCCCGGCCTGTAGTCGAAGCTGAAATTCGACGCGTCCAAGAGCGTTGCACCCTGGGGATCGTTGAAGATTGGGACGCTGCTCGGCCGCTCGCGCTGCAAATAAACGGCATCGACATGTGCTATGAAGGCTGGCAGTTCGCAACAGGCCTCACAGAACTCGCGGCCACACTGTTCGCAGCCGCAGGGAGACGCTGTGGCGGACAAAGCGGCTTCATTGGCCGGGCCGGTGATGGCGACCTGTTGGCCTGCAAACTCGACCTCCCTTTCGTCACCTGCCTCGGCCCAAGCCGGCAGGGCGTAGATGGCGGCGGCGAAAGCGGCAACCGCGGCAAAGAAGATTTTCACGGCACTCTCCGCTTTTTGGTTTGGAACGGCACTAACGCATTTTTTTCATCGGTTCGTCATTCTTGCACCGCACAGAGCTTCCGTTTCGGCTGGTGCATTCGCCATAGGTGTCAGGTTTCGAATAAGCGCCGCAGGCGGTGCAACACGCACAACCGGCCCCTGGCCAGCCTATGCAACCGGTATAGACAGATAGGCGCCCCGGGTGTCGGGGTCGGAATGACGGCTCCACACGTCCCTGTCAACCAAGACCTTCCGTCCTTCCCCGGGGACGGGGTACAAGCCGGACTGCCGGATACAACTTTAAGGGGGGGTGGTGGGGGGGCAAAACCGTCCGGATTATTGACATATCTGGGGCAGGTTAGGTAAAATAGGTAGCTATAGCATGAAAATCCAAAGATTTCCCTTATGCGGCACCCGGGGATTTTGCCTATCTTGCAGAAATTCTGCGGGCGCGCCGCATCAGCTTGTCCCTTTTGGCCCCATCACGTTGTTTGGCGGACAGACGGCGGAGGATCACCATGTTCGGCTTGTTCGGTCGATGGATTCGTAGCGGCAACAATGGTTTCCGTGGCGGCCGTGCTGGCCGGCGGTCGAGGGCGTCGAGGCGCCGCAACGATGGCTACTTTCGCCGGCTGCGACTGGAGCCGCTTGAATCGCGGACGTTGCTGACGGTCCTGACGGTGGTCAACACCGACAACAGCGGCAGCGGCAGCCTGCGCGAGGCGATCGGCCTGGCCAATACGTTCACCGACACCACCATCACGTTCGCGCCGGGCCTGCACGGCGCGATCGACCTGAGCACCAGCGAAGGCGGGCTGGGAACGTTGACGCTCGCATCCAACGTGACCATCCAGGGGCCCAGCGACAATTCCGTCACGATCGAGGGGGGCGCCAGTCCGAACGTCAGCACCAACGCGCAAGTGTTCGTCGTGAATCCCGGTGTCACGGCCGTCCTGAATAACTTGACCATCAGCAACGGGTACACGACGGGCTGGGGCGCCGGCATCTGCAACGTCGGTTCGCTCACGCTCACCAACGTCACGCTCTCCGGCAACTCCGCCGGGTATGACGGCGGCGGCATCGCAAACGGCGTATACGGGTGGGCGGAAGGCTCGCTCACGCTCACCAACGTCACGCTCTCCGGCAACTCCGCCGGCTACGGCGGCGGCGGCGTCGCCAACTACTCCAACTACTACGGGACCAACGACTACAGCTCGGCCACGCTGACCAACGTGACGATTTCCGGCAACTCCGCCGCCCAAGTCGGTGGCGGCATCTCCAACTTCAATAGCCCGGCCACGCTCACCAACGTCACACTCTCCGGCAACTCCGCTCGCTTCGCCGGCGGCGGCATCTTCAATGACTACAGCGGATCGGTCACGCTGACCAACGCGATCCTGTGGGGCGACTCGGGCGAGATCTCCAATTCCCGCGGGTCGGTCTCCACCGCGTCTTATAGCGACATTCAGGGCGGTTGGGCTGGCACAGGCAACATCGCCGTCGATCCGCGGCTCGCCTCGCTGGGCGACTACGGCGGCCCGACCCAGACCATGGCCTTGCTGCCGGGCAGCCCGGCCATCGACGCCGGCAGCAATGCACTCATCCCCTCCGGCGTAACGACAGACCAGCGCGGCTTGCCTCGCACCGTCAACGGCACGGTGGACATCGGCGCCGTCGAGAGCCAGGGCTACACCCTTACCCCGGTTGCCGGCTGCACCCCGCAGACCGCGGTGGCCGGCGCGGCGCTGGCCAATCCGCTGGCGGTTACCGTGACGCCCAACAACGCGAACGACCCGGTCAACGGCGGGGTGGTCGAGTTCACCGCGCCGGCCTCCGGCGCTTCGGCCGCGCTGTCGGCGGCGTCGGCCACGATCGCCGGCGGCTCCGCCTCGGTGACCGCCGCCACCAACGGCCTGCGCGGCGCCTACACCGTCACCGCCGCGGCCACGGGCGCCGTCGCCCCGGCGGTCTTCCAGCTAGGCAACACCGAGGCGCCCAGCCTGGTGGTCACGACCCTAGCCGACGAGAACGACCCCTACGACGGCCAGACTAGCCTGCCTGAAGCCCTCGCCTACAACGCCAGCCTGGGCGGCGGCCAGACCGTCACGTTCGCGCCGGGCCTGCACGGCGTGATCGACCTGAGCACCAGCGAAGGCGGGCTGGGAACGTTGACGCTCGCATCCAACGTGACCATCCAGGGGCCCAGCGACAATTCCATCACGATCGAGGGGGGCGCCAGTCCGAACGTCAGCACCAACGCGCAAGTCTTTGCCGTGAATCCCGGTGTCGCGGCCGTCCTGAACAACCTGGCAATCAGCAACGGGTACGGCGTCAACGGCGGCGGCATCTACAGCGCCGGCACGCTGACGGTGAGCAACTCCACGCTCCTCGGCAACTCCGCCGGCTGGGCAGGCGGCGGCATCTTCAACGACTACGGCACGGCGACGGTGAGCAACTCCACGCTCCTCGGCAACTCCGCCGCCACGGCTTACGGCGGCGGCATCATGAGCAACGGCGGCACGTTGACGGTGAGCAACTCCACGCTCTCCGGCAACTCCGCCGCGTATGACGGCGGCGGCATCTTCAACAACTACGGCACGGCGACGGTGAGCAACTCCACGCTCTCCGGCAACTCCGCCGCGATGTGCGGCGGCGGCATCTACAACTGCTCCGGCACGTTGACGGTGAGCAACTCCACGCTCTCCGGCAACTCCGCCACGCATGGCGGCGGCGGTATCTTCAACGACCGCGGCACGGCGATGGTGAGCAACTCCACGCTCTCCGGCAACTCCGCCGCGGATGGCGGCGGCATCTACAACTACTCCGGCGCGTTGACGGTGCTCGGCAGCATCGTGGCCGGCAACACCGGCAGTGATCCGGACATCTACGGCAGCGTTACTAGCGACAGCGCCTATGACCTTATCGGCGACGGCGCCGGCATGTCCGGCATCAGCAACGGCGATCCCAACCATAATCAGGTCGGCTCCGGCAGCAACCCTATCAATCCCCTCCTGGCTCCGCTCGGCAATCATGGCGGCCCGACCGAGACCATGCCCCTCCTGCCCGGCAGCCCGGCCATCGACGCCGGCAGCAACGCCCTGGCCGTCGACGCCAACGGCAAGCCACTGACAACGGACCAGCGCGGCTTGCCTCGCACCGTCAACGGCACGGTGGACATCGGCGCCGTCGAGAGCCAGGGCTACACCCTTACCCCGGTTGCCGGCTGCACCCCGCAGACCGCGGTGGCCGGCGCGGCGCTGGCCAACCCGCTGGCGGTTACCGTGACGCCCAACAACGCGAACGACCCGGTCAACGGCGGGGTGGTCGTGTTCACCGCGCCGGCCTCCGGCGCTTCGGCCGCGCTGTCGGCGGCGTCGGCCACGATCGCCGGCGGCTCCGCCTCGGTGACCGCCGCCACCAACGGCCTGCGCGGCGCCTACACCGTCACCGCCGCGGCTACGGGCGCCGTCGCCCCGGCGGTCTTCCAGCTAGGCAACACCGAGGCGCCCAGCCTGGTGGTCACGACCCTAGCCGACGAGAACGACCCCTACGACGGCCAGACTAGCCTGCCTGAAGCCCTCGCCTACAACGCCAGCCTGGGCGGCGGCCAGACCGTCACGTTCGCGCCGGGCCTGCACGGCGTGATCGACCTGAGCACCAGCGAAGGCGGGCTGGGAACGTTGACGCTCGCATCCAACGTGACCATCCAGGGGCCCAGCGACAATTCCATCACGATCGAGGGGGTGCCAGTCCGAACGTCAGCACCAACGCGCAAGTCTTTGCCGTGAATCCCGGTGTCGCGGCCGTCCTGAACAACCTGGCAATCAGCAACGGGTACGGCGTCAACGGCGGCGGCATCTACAGCGCCGGCACGCTGACGGTGAGCAACTCCACGCTCCTCGGCAACTCCGCCGGCTGGGCAGGCGGCGGCATCTTCAACGACTACGGCACGGCGACGGTGAGCAACTCCACGCTCCTCGGCAACTCCGCCGCCACGGCTTACGGCGGCGGCATCATGAGCAACGGCGGCACGTTGACGGTGAGCAACTCCACGCTCTCCGGCAACTCCGCCGCGTATGACGGCGGCGGCATCTTCAACAACTACGGCACGGCGACGGTGAGCAACTCCACGCTCTCCGGCAACTCCGCCGCGATGTGCGGCGGCGGCATCTACAACTGCTCCGGCACGTTGACGGTGAGCAACTCCACGCTCTCCGGCAACTCCGCCACGCATGGCGGCGGCGGTATCTTCAACGACCGCGGCACGGCGATGGTGAGCAACTCCACGCTCTCCGGCAACTCCGCCGCGGATGGCGGCGGCATCTACAACTACTCCGGCGCGTTGACGGTGCTCGGCAGCATCGTGGCCGGCAACACCGGCAGTGATCCGGACATCTACGGCAGCGTTACTAGCGACAGCGCCTATGACCTTATCGGCGACGGCGCCGGCATGTCCGGCATCAGCAACGGCGATCCCAACCATAATCAGGTCGGCTCCGGCAGCAACCCTATCAATCCCCTCCTGGCTCCGCTCGGCAATCATGGCGGCCCGACCGAGACCATGCCCCTCCTGCCCGGCAGCCCGGCCATCGACGCCGGCAGCAACGCCCTGGCCGTCGACGCCAACGGCAAGCCACTGACAACGGACCAGCGCGGCTTGCCTCGCACCGTCAACGGCACGGTGGACATCGGCGCCGTCGAGAGCCAGGGCTACACCCTTACCCCGGTTGCCGGCTGCACCCCGCAGACCGCGGTGGCCGGCGCGGCGCTGGCCAACCCGCTGGCGGTTACCGTGACGCCCAACAACGCGAACGACCCGGTCAACGGCGGGGTGGTCGTGTTCACCGCGCCGGTCTCCGGCGCTTCGGCCGCGCTGTCGGCGGCGTCGGCCACGATCGCCGGCGGCTCCGCCTCGGTGACCGCCGCCACCAACGGCCTGCGCGGCGCCTACACCGTCACCGCCGCGGCTACGGGCGCCGTCGCCCCGGCGGTCTTCCAGCTAGGCAACACCGAGGCGCCCAGCCTGGTGGTCACGACCCTAGCCGACGAGAACGACCCCTACGACGGCCAGACTAGCCTGCCTGAAGCCCTCGCCTACAACGCCAGCCTGGGCGGCGGCCAGACCGTCACGTTCGCGCCGGGCCTGCACGGCGCGATCGACCTGAGCACCAGCGAAGGCGGGCTGGGAACGTTGACGCTCGCATCCAACGTGACCATCCAGGGGCCCAGCGACAATTCCATCACGATCGAGGGGGTGCCAGTCCGAACGTCAGCACCAACGCGCAAGTCTTTGCCGTGAATCCCGGTGTCACGGCCGTCCTGAACAACCTGGTGATCAGCAACGGGTACACGCAAGCCAACGGCGGCGGCATTTACAACCGGGGCACGCTGGCGGTCAGCGACAGCACCCTTTCCGGGAACTCAGCCACTGGGGGCTTCGGCGGCGGTGACAGCGGCGGCGGCATCTACAACGACTATTCGGCCACGCTGACGGTCAGCAACAGCACCCTTTCCGGGAACTCAACCGCCGGCTGGGCTTCCCGCCAGGGCGGCGGCATCTACAACCAGGGCGTGCTGACGGTCAGCAACAGCACCCTTTCCGGGAACTCAACGACGGGCCCCGGCGGCAGTTACAACGGCGGCGGCATCTGCAACGACTATTCGGGCGTGCTGACGGTCAGCAACAGCACCCTTTCCGGGAACTCAACGACGGGCTCCGGCGGCAGTTACAACGGCGGCGGCATCGTCAACCTGGACGTGCTGACGGTCAGCAACAGCACCCTTTCCGGGAACTCAGCCACTGGGGGCCCCTTCCAGGGCGGCGGCATCCTCAACGTAGGCACGCGGGGCAGGCTAACGGTCAACAACAGCACCGTCTCTGGCAACACCGCCAACGAACAGTGCGGCGGCGGCATCTCCAACTACCTGGGTGTCGTGACGGTCAGCAACAGCACCCTCTCTGGCAACACCGCCAGCCCCGGCGGCAACTCCGCTGCCGGCGGCGTCTACAACTACTTCGGTACCGTGACGGTCGACAACAGCACCGTCTCTGGCAACACAGTCAGGAACGGGGGCGATTGGGTCGGCGGCGGCATCGGCAACTCCCACGGCACCGCGACGGTCAACAACAGCACCGTCTCTGACAACGCGGTCCTCTACGGAGCCTTCGATTCCGGCGGCGGCATCTTCAACGGCTTTTCGGCCACGCTGACGATCAGTAACAGCACCCTTTCCGGGAACTCAGCCCAAGGCTCGGAGCAACGCGGCGGCGGCGGCGGCATCTACAACGATTACCTGAGCGTGCTGACGGTTGCCAACAGCACTATCTCCGGGAACTCCGACGGCGGCATCTTCAACAGTAGTGGTGCAACCGCCAACCTGGAAAACACCATCGTCGCCGGCAACAATTTCGCGAATTCCGCCTTCGACCTGTCGGGCAACTTCAATCTCGACCATAGTCTGATCCAGGATGTGAACGGTTTCACGGATACCGATTCGGGGAGCAACCTCTTCGGCGTCGATCCCCTGCTCGACCCACTGGGCGACTACGGCGGCCCGACCCAGAGCATGGCCTTGTTGCCCGGCAGCCCGGCCATCGACGCCGGCAGCAACGCCCTGGCCGTCGACGCCAACGGCGAGCCACTGACAACGGACCAGCGCGGCTTGCCTCGCACCGTCAACGGCACGGTGGACATCGGCGCCTTCGAGTCGAGCGGCTTTACGCTGACCGCGACCGGCGGCAACGGCCAAAGCACGCCCGTCGGCCTGCCGTTCAACAGTCCGCTGGCAGTGACCGTCACGGCCAATAACGCCGCCGAGCCTGTCGACGGCGGCCAGGTGACTTTCTCCGCGCCCGCTGCTGCCCCCACGGCAACCCTGTCGAACCAGGGGGTGGCGACCATCACGGGCGGCCAGGCAAGCGTCACTGCTCAAGCCGACACCACCCCGGGCAGCTACTCCGTCAGGGCTGCCGCCACTGGGGCCGCCAATACGTCCTTCTCGCTCACCAACCTCGAGCGGAACCAGACGATCAATTTCGGCAACGTCGCCGACCAGACATACGGCAACGGGCCGCTGACGCTCGCGGCTACGGCCACCTCGGGCCTGCCAGTCACGCTGATCGTTCTTTCGGGGCCTGTCACCCTCGCCGGCAACACGCTGACTCTGACCGGGGCAGGCACGGTGACCGTCGAGGCCACCCAAGGCGGCAACTGGCAATACTTCGCCGCTTCGGCGGTCGACTGCTGCTTCAACGTCGGCAAGGCCAACCAGACCATCGCCTGGAGCAACCCGGCGGATATCGTTTATGGCACGGCCCTGAGCAGTACGCAGTTCAACGCCAAGGTAACGGGGACCGGCCCGGCGGCCACGGGCGGCGTGACCTACGGCCCGGCGGCAGGCGTCATCCTGGACGCCGGCGCGCACCAGGCCCTGACGGTCAACGTGGCGGGGACTGCCGACTACAATCCGGCTTCGGCCACGGTCTACGTCAACGTGACTCAGGCTACACCCGGCACATCCCTCGTCTCCTCAGTCAGTCCGTCGGGACTCGGCCAGTCAGTGACCTTTACGGCAACGGTGACGGTGGTGGGGTCGGGCAGGACTCCGACCGGGACAATGACGTTCAAGGACGGCAACACCGTTTTGGGTTCCTTCGCCCTGACCGCCGGGCAGGCGACTTTCCGCACGTCGAACCTGGCCTTGGGCAACCACTCGATTACGGCCTGCTACGGCGGCAACGGCGACTACAAGCCGAGCGCCGGCGCCCTGACGCAGACGGTCAAACGGGTTCCTACAGCGGCGGTGCTCTCCTCGGCAAACACGGCGGTCTTCGGCAAAAAGGTGACCTTCACCGCATATATCACCCCCGGCGCGTCCGGCGGCAGCGGCCCAGCCGTGCCTACTGGTTCCGTGATTTTCCAGGACAACGGCGTCCCCGTCGCGACGGTCAACCTGGTCAACGGCATCGCAGCTTACTCGACGACGGCTTTGACTCCGGGCAGCCACACGATTACCGCCTGTTGGTCGGGTGACGCGTGCTACATTGGGTGCACGGCCGCCTACACGCTGACCGTGAGCAAGGCCAACACCAGCGTGGCTATCGCCTCGGCGACCAATCCGGCGGTTGTCGGCCAGACCGTCAAGCTCACTGCCACGGTCGCTGCCGTTTCGCCGGGCTCCGGCACGCCCAGCGGCACCGTGACTTTCAAGGAGGGCACGCACCATCCTGGGCACCGGTATCCTGGACGCCACCGGAAAGGCCGTCTGTTCCGTCTTCTGGTCTCACGCCGGGAACCACTCGATCGTGGCTGTGTATGGTGGCGATGGGAATTTCAATTGCAGCACCAGCGGAAATTTCGCCGAAACGGTCAACCGGGCTGCGACCACGGTCCGGTTGGTTGCTTCACCCAATCCGCCGGCACTGGGCCAAACCGTGACTTTCACCGCCACGGTGGCGACGGTCCCGTCGGGCAACGTCACGCCCTCTGGCACCGTGCTGTTCGAGGAGAACGGCGTCGTGCGTGGCAGCGCCCTGCTGGACGTTACCGGAAAGGCCGTCTGGAGCACCTCGACCTTGGGTCTCGGTTCTCACATATTTACGGTCGTCTACGTCGCCACCGTCGATTTCATCGGCAGCAGCGGCCAGACGACGTTGAAGATCAGCTAGTCGGGCCCTGAGCCAGCCCTGTAGTGAAATCCGTAGTCGATTGGTCGCGAGCATCGACGAGCAGAGGCATGAAAACGAGGCATGGAGCATGAAAGGGGGACCTCGCTGATATCGAGGGCATGAACAACGAGGGAAAAAGGGGGCAGAATTATTGGTAAATCGTTCTGACCCCTTATCCTATGCGCTGTTACACAAGTCGCACCAGATTGGCACGTCCCTGCCCCGCAGGGGCATTTGAGTGTAGCCCAACAGTTCACTGCTGGGAAGGGGTCGTAAGACTTCCAACAAACAAGTCCCGTAGGGACGGCCGAATTCCGGGAGTTCAGTCGTCCCTACGGGACTGACGGACTGAGTTTTCCCATTTACCCAGCGATGAATCGCTGGGCTACTGTCGAACGTCCCTGCGGGACGTGGCGGGGATCAACGACTTGTGTGTAACAACGGGGCGTTAGCCCTCGGATAACCCCGGCAGCGCCGCGGAATGTGGAGGGCGGAAGGAGAAACAGGGGACCTCACCGCAAATGACAGGCAGGAATGCCTGTCCCCCAAGACACAATGCCTCACTCAATTCCCGGCAGTGCCGCCCGTGGAATCCCAGTGGTGGTGAAGAACCCTGTTGATATGCGCGGTTTTTCCGCCGTCGGTGAAGCTGATGTCCAGGGCATACCCGTCAGTCGTCAGAACGAGCGGCCATGCCTTGACTTTCTTGTCGTTGAACTCGACGTGCTCCACACCCTCGAAACCGTCGAGTTCGAGGGTCAGGCCCTTGAGGCTGGCAACCAGGTACGCGCGATGAGCTTCCTTTCGATCCATCAGCGGCATCCAGACAGTTACGGTGTTCCCCTGTGTCTCGGCCTCTTTCTGCACGTCACGGCAGAGCCAAGAAAGCGTGCGCTCTTCACCGTCGCTCGTGTCGGAATCGCCCATGATACCCTGGTGAAGCCCCGGTGCATCGGGATCGTTTGACGATATCGTTTGGGTGAAGTTCATGTTCAGGTGTTCGCGGCCGTCCGATTCGACTGCCCGCGCGAGCTTGTAATGGACGACCGGTGGGGGCGGGGCTGCGCTGTTGATGTGGAAGCCACAACCCAGCACGAGCGCCGAGATGACCAGGGCTGCGACGGCGCGAAACGAGACGTTCATCGTCATGGTCGGTTTCCCCATGCCACCATTGTCCGCGCGGCGGTGTGTGAGATCAAGGTAAGCGTTAAAGAATTGGGAAAGCCAGGGTGGGAAAGTCAGGGGAAACGGGCCGAATTTGGCCGTCTGGATAGGCACGCATCTTCCCCATAATATCGGGTCTTCTTATGCAAGCCAGTAGGAACAGGCTAACAATCCGCAGGAACCACCTTGAATCTCCGTGCTGCCATGCGTCTAATTCATGGTTGGCGGCGATGCCCGCTTCCGCCGAGCGGTGGTAGCGATGCCCGCCACAGTTCACCCGAGCGGGAGAGCGGCAATCGGCGCGAAGGAGACAACCAATGGAGATTCAACGAAGCGGTTCCCGGCCTTCCGGCAAGGGACCGGCGGAGTATTTCACGGGGGCGGTGCGGGTTGATCCGCTGTTTGACACGCCCGATCCGGGGCGTGCCCTGGGCGTCAGCGTCACCTTCGAGCCGGCTGCCCGCACCGCCTGGCACACGCATCCGCTCGGTCAGACCTTGATCGTGACGGCCGGTTGCGGTTGGGTGCAGCGATGGGGTGGGCCAGTGGAGGAAATTCGGCCGGGCGACGTGATCTGGTTCCCGCCGGGCGAAAAGCATTGGCATGGGGCCACGGCCGCGACGGCAATGACACATATCGCCGTTCAGGAGAAGTTCGACGGCAAGGCCGTCGACTGGATGGAACAGGTCAGCGATGAGCAATACCAGAAGGGAAACCAGTAGGAGCATCGATCCATGTACAACACGAAGGCTTATTCCGCTGCCAGTGCAACGTCGCCGCTGGCCCATACTCAGATCAAGCGTCGCGACGCCACGGAACACAACGTGCAGATCGAAATCCTTTTCTGCGGCATCTGCCACTCCGATCTCCATGCGGTCCGCAACGAGTGGAGCAGCGTCATGCCCACCGTCTACCCGATTGTCCCCGGCCATGAGATCGTCGGGCGTGTCACCAAGGTCGGCTCGGCCGTTGCCAAGTACAAGCCGGGCGATCTGGCCGCGGTCGGCTGCCTGGTCGACTCGGACGCGACCTGTCCCCAGTGCAAAGCCGGCTTCGAGCAGTTCTGCCCGAACCTGACGCTCACCTTCAACTCCCCGGACAAGCACCTCGGGGGCATGACCTACGGGGGCTATTCCGACAGCATCGTGGTCGATGAACGCTTCGTTCTGCGGGTGCCCGCCAACCTCAACCTCGCCGGAGCTGCGCCGCTGTTGTGCGCCGGGATCACGACCTACTCGCCCTTGCGCCATTGGGGCGTCACCCAGGGGAAGAAGGTGGGCGTCGTCGGTCTCGGCGGGCTGGGCCACATGGGCGTGAAGTTCGCCCATGCGTTCGGGGCCCACGTCGTCGTCTTCACGACCTCGCCCGGCAAGAAGGAGGCCGCGCTCCGCCTCGGCGCCGACGAAGTCGTCGTTTCCCGCGATGCCGGCGAGATGAAGAAGCACGCCGGCAGCTTCGACTTCCTCCTCGACACCATCTCGGCCGAGCACGACGTCAACACCTATCTCGGCCTGCTCGGCCGCGACGGCAACCTTACCCTGGTCGGCGCTCCGGCGAAGCCCCTGGGCGTCTCCGCCTTCAGCCTCATCCTGGGCCGCCGCAGTCTTTCCGGCTCGAACATCGGCGGCATCGCCGAGACGCAGGAGATGCTCGACTTTTGCGGGGCGCACAACATCACCGCCAACGTCGAGGTGATTCCCATCCAGAAAGTCAACGAGGCCTATGAGCGACTGCTCAAATCCGATGTGAAGTACCGCTTCTCCATCGACATGGCTTCTCTCAAATCGTAACCGTTCACAGGGTGGGGAAGAAGGGGACAGGTCCATGTTTTCGGCCCGCGCCGCTCATGAAAATCACGTCGGTTGGCCGAAAAATGGACCAGTCCCCGCCCGCCCTGTGAACGGTTATTTCAAATCTGAATAACGAAGGTGACACGCAAAGGCGAAACAATGCAAAAGCGCAGAACTCGGAAAAAGCAAGTTGGAAGTCTCGGCCCTCGGGCTGGGCTGCATGGGGATGAGCTTTTCCTACGGCCCGCCCAAAGACAAACAGGAGATGACCGCTCTGCTGCGGGCGGCCGTCGAGCGCGGCATCACGTTCTTCGACACCGCCGAGGTCTACGGCCCGTTCTTGAACGAAGAGCTTGTGGGCGAAGCCCTGGCTCCCGTCCGCAAGCAAGTGGTGATCGCCACCAAGTTTGGCTTCGACCTCGATCCCAGTTTCGATCCCCGCGGGATGAAAGGCGCCCCGGGACTGAATAGCCGGCCGGAGCACATGAAGCAGGCCGTCGAGGGTTCGCTCAAGCGGCTCAAGGTCGAGACCATCGACCTGCTCTATCAACACCGGGTCGACCCGGACGTGCCGATCGAAGACGTGGCAGGGGCGGTCAAGGAGCTGATCGAGCAGGGCAAGGTCAAGCACTTCGGCCTTTCCGAAGCAGGAGTGCAAACGATCCGCCGCGCGCACGCCGTCCAGCCGGTCACCGCCCTGCAGAGCGAATACTCGCTGTGGACGAGGACTCCCGAGAAGGAAGTGATACCGACCCTCGAAGAACTTGGCATCGGACTGGTGCCGTACAGTCCCCTGGGCAAGGGCTTTCTCACGGGCAAGATGGACGAAAACGCGACCTTCGACAGCTCCGACTTCCGCAGCACGCTGCCTCGCTTCACGCCGGCAGCTCTCAAGGCGAACCAGGCCCTCGTCGATCTGCTCGGCAGCATCGCCCAGCGGAAGAATGCGACGCCGGCCCAGATTGCGCTCGCCTGGCTGCTTGCCCAGAAGCCGTGGATTGTGCCGATCCCAGGCACCACGAAGCTGCATCGCTTGGATGAGAATATCGGGGCACTCTCCGTCGAACTGGCGCCGGACGATCTGCGTGACATCCAGAGCGCCGCAGCAAAGATTACGGTGCAAGGGGCCCGGTATCCCGAAAAGCTGGAGCGAATGACCGGTCGCTGAGCGGCGGAAAATGTGTTCTGTGGTTGTATTGCAGCAAGCAGCCGGCTGAGCGGAGCGATCCGGTTCGCGATGACCACCGTAGAGGCCAGTGCGCGACGCAATCAGGCGATCAACGCACGCTGGCACGACGGGCGCGCAGCGCACCGCCCAAGAGCAAGGGCACGATGCCGATCACGATGCCGCCGATCCCCACGATATTGGTGACGGCGTTGAAGGTCGGAATACTGTACACCGCGATGAACACCATGAAGAGCACTGCCAGCAAGGGCCAAAGCACATAAGAGACGGCGCGGTACGCTCCCGCTGTCTGAGATCCGGCAGACTCCAGTATACCTGATGCGGAATCGGTCACAAGACATCGGTAGCGACATGCCGGCGCGCCTCAGCCGTTGAAGAGGAGGGCGCTGGGACGTAAAGACGACGCCGGCCGCTGGCGCCGGGCGTCTTGCCTCTGCGCCCGAGGTGCGCGGCCAAGTATTTTCCCGGCACGCCGGGCTCCACGGGAAGGCGGTTGCCCGATGGACAAAAGCACGCTACGATGGACTAGTATGACCTCCAGAAGGTTTTGCCGGGGAGGAAAGCCCCCGTTTGCAACAGGGGGCGACATCCAGCGGCAAGAAACTGGTGGGAAAGGGCACTAGCGTTGTGAGTGCCAAGACGGGGCCGTGAACGGTTCCATTTGTCCGGATTGCAGGACAAGCGAGCAGTAGGTGCGAGATGGACTCCGCAGCCGGCGCATCGCGGGACTCAGCCGAGGACAAGCGGTACGAGTATTTCGCGTTCATCAGCTACAAGCACGAGGACATGCGCTGGGCCAAGTGGCTGCAGCAGCAAATCGAGACCTATCGCCTTCCCGCCATCATCCGGAAGCAGGCGCCGCACCTTCCCAAGCAGATTCGCCCCGTCTTCCGCGACCAGACCGACATCAGCACCGGTCCGCTTTTGCAGAACCTCCGCCAGGAGTTGCAGGATTCCCGTTACCTGATCGTGCTCTGTTCGCCGGCGGCCGCGAAATCGGAGTGGGTGAACCGGGAGGTGCAGCACTTCATCGACATGGGCCGGGCGGAGCGGATCATTCCCTTCGTGGTCGCCGGCACGCCCAACGCCGCGAACCCGGAGGAGGAGTGCTTTCCTGCCATCCTGCGCGGGGCCGAGCAGTCGATGCTGGGCGTGAGCGTGCCGGAACTCGGCAAGGAAAAGGCCTTCATCAAGGTCGTCGCCAAGCTGCTGGGGCTGAAATTCGATCAACTCTGGGACCGGCACCGCCGCCGGCAGCGGCGACAGCGGCTTGTCCGCGGGCTGACGGCTGCCGTCTTATTCCTGGCAGTGGCTAGCGGCGGTTTCGCCTCTTGGGACTACTACCGCACGAAGATCGCCTACTATGCCGATTACGTCCAGTGCCGGGGCGTTCCCCAGGGCATCGGCCCGCTGAGCGCCGCACAGGTCCAGCGCCGCCATCGCTCGTGGAAATTCGAGTCGTCCCGCCGCCGCCCCGACCGCGTTTCGAGCATCAACGGCAGCGGCCGGCCCACGGACACGGAAGACGCCGACCGCCCCGCCGATCGATCATTCCATTACCGCGACAATGGCGACTTGGAATACACGATCGAACTGGCACCGACGGGAAAGGAGCTGCGGAAATCGGTGTATGCCCCGGACTTGTCGATCGTCGAATTCAAGGGTGGCAGCAAAGGGCGGTTGCAGATGCAGGCCCAGTTCTTACTTGCCGACAGCGGCGGGCTTCAAAGCGGGCAGGGGATATTCGATCGGGGCCTGCGCTCCGAAATCGCGGCCTGGGAGCTGAAGTATGACGACCTGGGACGCGTGGTGCGGCGAACGTATCTGAACCAGAGCGGCTACCCGACCTGCGACGCCAATGGGATCTATGTCCTGGAGTTTGCCTACACCCCGGCGGGCAAAGTGAAGGCCATACATTACCTGGATATCGGCGGCCGGCCATGTCCGACCAAGCGGGGAATCGCCGGCAATCAGTACGAATATGACGCCCAAGGAAATCGCATTCAAACGACGTGGATCGGTACTGCGGGAACGCCGGTCCTCAACGAGAACGGCCTTGCCTGGGATAAGGTAAAGTACGATGCGGATGGAAATCTTGTCGAGGTGACGTACTTTGGGACCGATGGCCAGCCCTGTTTGCAAAAGGAGGGGTATGCCGGCTGGAGGGCCCAGGTCGACGCGCGGGGAAATCGGACCGGCGCGTGGTGCTTCGGCACGGACGGCAAGCCCTGCCTGCACAGCGACGGTTTCGCCGGCTGGCAGGCCGCGTTCGACGAGCGGGGAAATCGGACAAGCTGGTCCTTCGTCGGGGCCGACGGCAAGCCCTGCCTGGTCAAGGAGGGGTATGCCGAATCGAAGTACCAGTTCGACCAACGGGGAAACGTGACCAGCCTTTCCTACTTTGGCATCGACGGCAAGCCCTGCCTGCAATCGGACGGGATTGCCCGCTGGAAGTCCACGTTCGACGAGCGGGGAAACTGGACCAGCTCGCGGTGCTTCGGCAGCGACGGCAAGCCCTGCCTGAACAAGGACCGGGTCGCGTCATGGCAGGCCGAGTTCGACGAGCGGGGCAACAAGACCAGCCAGTCCTTATTCGGCGCCGGCGGCAAGCCCTGTCTGAACAAGGACGGCTATGCCGGCTGGAAGTCCACGTTCGACGAGCGCGGAAATGAGACCAGCGTGTCCTACCTCGGCGTCGACGGCAAACTGAGCCTGTTGAAGGACGGCAATGCCGGAAGGAAGGTAGCCTACGACCAACGGGGCAACCGGACCAGCGTGTCCTACTTCGGCGCCGACGGCAAGCCCTGCCTGAGCAAGGACGGCTATGCCGGCTGGAAGGCCCAGTTCGACCAACGGGGAAACGAGACGCGATTTTCCTATTTCGGCCCCGACGGCAAGCCCTGCCTTAGCAAGGACCGCTATGCGGAAGTGCGCCGCACCTTCGACCAACGGGGAAGCGAGACCAGCGTGTCCTACTTCGACACCGACGGCGGGCCCTGCCTGCACAGGGACGGCTATGCCGGCTGGAACTCTACGTTCGACCAACGGGGAAACGAGATCGGCGTGTCCTACTTCGGCCCCGACGGCAAGCCTTGCCTGAACAAAGACGGGATTGCCGGCTGGAAGGCCCAATTCGACCAACGGGGCAACGAGACCAGCTTCTGCTACTTCGGCAGCGACGGCAAGCCCTGCCTTAGCAAGGACCGCTATGCGGAATTGCGCTGTACCTTCAACGAGCGGGGAAGCGAGACGAGCGTGTCCTACTTCGACATCGGCGGCAAGCCCTGCCTGAACGAGGACGGCTATGCCGCATCGAAGTCCACGTTCGACGAGCGGGGAAACGAGATCGGCGTGTCCTATTTCGGCCCCGACGGCAAGCCCTGCCTGAACAAGGGCGGGATTGCCGGCTGGCAGGCCCAGTTCGACCCATGGGGAAACCAGACACGCTTCTCCTACTTCGACGCCGACGGCAAGCCCTGCCCGAACAAGGACGGGTATGCCGAAGCGCGCTGCACTTTCGACCAATGGCGGAACAAGACGAGCGTGTCTTACTTCGGCGCCGACGGCAAACCATGTTTGCACAAGGACGGCTATGCCGAAGTGAGGTTGACCTACGATGAGCGGGGAAACGAGACAACGACGTCCTACTTCGGCATCGACGGCAAGCCCTGCATGCACAAGAACGGATTTGCCGAGGCGAGGCGCACTTTCGACGAGCGGGCAAACCGGACGCGCGAGTCGTATTTCGGCATCGACGGCAAGCTCTGCTGGTATAAGGACGGGTATGCCGGATGGAACGCCCAGTTCAACGAGCGGGGAAACCAGACCAGCGCGTCTTACTTTGGCACGGACGGCCGGCCCTGCCTGTGCAAGGACGGCTATGCCGGCTGGAAGTCCACTTTCGACCAGCGGGGAAACGTGACGTGCGAGTCTACTTTCGGCATCGACGGCAAGCCCCGCCTGATCGGCAGCGGGTATGCCGAACGGCGGCGGACCTACGACCAACGGGGAAAGCAAACCGGCGAGTCGTACTTCGGCACCGACGGCCGGCCCTGTTTGCAAATTGACGGCTATGCCGGCTGGACGGCCACCTACGACCAGCGGGGAAACTGGACCAGCGAGTCGTACTTCGGCACCGACGGCAAGCCCTGCCTGCACAAGGACGGGAATGCCGGCTGGAAGGCCAGCTACGACGCGCGGGGAAACCAGACCAGCGCGTCCTACTTCGGCATCGACGGCAAGCCCTGCCGGCACAGCGACGGGAATACCGGCTGGAAGGCCAGCTACGACGAGCGGGGAAACGAGATCAGCAGATCCTTCTTCGACGCCGACGGCAAGCTGTGCCGATTGACTTACGGATACGCCGAAGTGAGGCGCACTTTCGATGTGCGCGGAAACCAGACAAGCCGGTCCTGTTTCGACGACCGCGGCCGGTCGGTGATTCCAGTCGCCGTTCAGGTTCAGCAAGTCACGCCCAAGGGAAAAGGCGCGGCGTTGGGATTGCACGCCGGCGACGTTATCGCCGGCTACGGCGGACAACAGTATACGGAGGCGGCCAAGCTCATCGGCGCGATCAAGGCCCCCGGCGAAAAGCCCCGGGAGCTTGTGGTCCGCAGGGACGGCAAAGAGATCGCTTACCAAGTGACGCCGGGCCTGCTCGGCGTCATGCTCGGCACGTTGTACGCCCCCGCTGCATCCGACTCCCCTGCCTCCGATAAGCCCGCGGCCAAGCCCCTCGCGCCGCCCGCTAAGAATGTCCCTCAAAGCACCAAGCGAGATTAAGCAGATGACAACCGGAAATCACCGTTTGCCGTTGTGGCCGTGTTTGGCGATTCTCGTGTTGCAGGGGGGCGCGACGGGCCGCGCGGCGGCGGCGGAGCCGGGCCGGCCGCCGGCCCCGGCGATGGGCCAGTTGAACGTCGAAGGCGGCGCGGTCGAACAACTGACCCTGCGGAAAATGAGGACCGATGAGCAGTTCGACGCCACGGACCCGCTGATTCTCCATCGCCCTGGTTCGCGCGTGTCGATCCCGGCAGGCAAGTACCTGCTCCAGCGGATTACGCTTCATGGTGGATACTTGTGCTATGTTCCCTTCCAGGTCATCGGCCCCAGCAACGTAGTGCTGCGAGGACCGGAATTGTTGACGATCAGCCCCGACAAGCCGTGTTTGCTCAAGGTCGGCGCTCCGCTGACGCCGACCTTGCTGGTGTCCCGCCACGGGCGCGTGATCCATCTCGCCTACAGGTTGCTCGACGCCGAAGGACGCATGTACACCAAGGAGAAGCGAGGCGAGCCGCCGCGGTTCAAAGTATTGTACGACGGCCGGGAAATCGCCTCCGGCTCGTTTGAATATGGCTGAGGCACAAACTGCACGTACTCGTGGCGAGTACCGCTTACCGTCCTCCGTGGCCCTCTCAGCATTGTGGCTTCTGCCGACATCGGCCTGTTGGGCCCGAGCGAGACTGCGCCCGCCGTAGTGGAGTGGCAGTGGTATGATCACTTACCGAGCTTCGCCGGCTGGGCCTTGATTGTCGCGCTGCTGCTGCTGGTGAAGGAGAATCGAAACCGTCAGGCGTGGCTCATCCTGATTCCGTTCTTGCTGCTGAGCGAGATCCTCTGGCCCTGGATCGCAGGCCTATTCTCTTTGCTCTCGCCGAACGGGGCAGATCTCTATGGACTTCCGTTTCAGTGGCTGCTCGTGGCCTGGACCGCCGTTTGGCTCGTGAGCCCCTGGCTGGCGCGACGCAGCGCCGTAGTGGCCTTGACTCTGGCCCTTGGACTCGCCGCACTGGTTGGTGCGGCGGGCGAGGTCGGCGCTTCTGGCCGACTCGCTTTCACCATCTCGCTGACGGACTACGCTGTCTGGGTTTTTGCTCTAGGGATCGCATTTGTGCTCAGCGGGCTCTCGTGCCGGAGAACCTACCGCCCGCGTCGTTTTCTGGCATGGCTTGTGCCCTGGCTCATCGTCGGCGCCGCCGTCGGCGTGACATGCAAGATGCTCCTCGTGCTGGCCCCACGCTTCTTCGACCAGCACGCGGTGAAGCCGCCGGCACTGCTCTTGCTGTCCATGCTTGCCCTTGTCTCCCTGTGCACGGCAGGTGCGTTGTACCTGCTGAACCTCCCCTTCATGTACCTGGCGTTCCGTTATCCGCTGTACCGGGACCGCTTCCACAAGCTTCTTCGTCTGCCGGAATCCGTGCCCCCGGCCGCAACTTCGTCCGACGCTTCCACCGGGGGGCAGTGCGAATTGCCATGAATGGCGCCGGGGATCGACTCGTTGGCCGCGGCCGGCATTGGATCCGTTCACATAAGGGAAAACCCTAGCCCGGATTAAGGGTTTTCCCGCTAGAGCGATTCCCGGCCGTGTTCTAAAATCACCGTCGAGCTACCCGCGCCAAACCGATGGCGATGTCGCTCAATTCCCAGTAGCGATTTACGCAAGGAGGTGACACGATGAATCTGTTAGCCACGATCACGGACGACCAGGGGCATGGCCTGAAAGTCGCTGCCCAGTCCCGCTCGGAACCCGGTCAAAGGGAGCGAATCCTGGAAGCCCTCTGGCCGTTGGGAGACCAATTGCCCCGCGTCGACGAGGAGACGCTTTCCAGGTACTATAGGTATCTGACGGCGAGGTTGTCGCTGCCGTTCGCCGCCACCTACCCGGAGGCGAGGACCGCGCTGGAGGAGCGTCAGCACCGTTGCACCGTGGTCGAGTTGCTGGACCCGGTCAATGACATCTGCGACGAGTTCGACGGCATCTTCTGCAAGGTCCGCAAGGGGAAGTACGAGATCAACTTGCCGCTGGTCGAGTTGGTAGTGCCCGAGGAGAGCCCCAACTTCCAGCTCATCGAGGACTACTGGTACTGGTTCTGGAACTGGCGGTGACGAACGACGCCGGAGGATTCGGCGGGCGTAGTGGCGTGCGTCGCGAATGTCCCGTATAATAGGCCGGTCGCGGTAGCGGGAAAATCAGCGCCCCGACGGGAAGGGGAGAACCCTCCATGTCCAGGATCTCGTCTCTGGCGATGATCGGGCTTGTCTTCGCGCTGGCCGTCGCGGTGCCGGCGGAGGAAAAAGGCTCGCGCCCGGCGGGCGGCCCTACGGTCTATGCCTGGTTTCCTCACCAGTTCAATGATTTTGAGACGCGGGCGATCCAGTGGCCGGCCATCACCCATCTGAGTTTCCGCTCGGTGGTGATCCAGCCTGACGGCACGCTTCAGGAGCCCCAGCCGCGGTCGAAGGTCAAGCGGCTGGTGGATGAGGCCCATGCGCACGGCGTGCGGATCGACGTGCTCGTCTGGGGCACCACGCCCGCCAATTCGTCACAGTACCTGGCGCGGCACCAGGACCAGGCCGTCAAGTCGCTGTTGGAGTACGTGAAGGCCAACAGGCTGGACGGGCTGGACATGGACGACGAGACCTGGCAGGAGAGAAACACTGTCACCGGCGCGTCCAACCGTCCGCTGGTGAGCGGGTTTTTCCGCAAGTTGAGCCGGGTGCTGAAAACGGCCCGCGCAGATTACCAGGTCTTCTGGGATTCGCCTCCGGTGATCGATCGGCAGGACAAGTTCGCGCAATCGTGGCCGGACTATCAGGCCATCGCCGCTGGGATCGACGGCTTCTGCATCATGTCCTACTGCATGAATCCGCCGACCATCGGTTGGACCACCGGCGCCCAGCCCGTGCGCGGCGGAGGCAAGGTAGCCGGCCATGCCCGCGACTACGCCACTTGCATCCACGACTACGTTGCAGCCACGGGCGGGCGCAAGGACAAGCTGCTCTTGGGCGTGAGCAACAACCTGGGCGGCACGGAGTGGGACTGCCGATCCGACCAGCCGCTTTCGCCGATCCTTGGCCGGCCGCGCCGGCTCAGCCCGGAGGAGGCCCGGGCGAACGCCCAGAAGTACGGACGCCGCTTCGATCCCCGGCAGCAGGTGCCCTGGTATTGCCACCGGCAGGACGGCCGCTGGATCCAAGGCTGGTATGAAGACGAAAAGTCCCTGGCCGCAAAATTCGACCTGGCGCGTCAGGAGGGCCTGCAAGGCGCCTGCATCTGGGTCCTTGACGGCGGCCACGAGCCGGCGTCAACCTTCACGGCTATCCGCCGACATCTTCGGGCCCCATAGGATGGCGATGTTTCTACTGCCGCTATCCGGCGGAGTGCTCCATAGGCACGGTCGGGACGCCGTTGTAAAATAGGGGGATGCGTGAACCCGGATTGGCACGAGGCTCGCGCGGACTGGGAGGCGTCGGTTCCATGAAGATGCGAAGCGCACTGTTGGCGGTGGCGGTGGCGTGGGCGGTGGCCGCGTGGGCAGCGGACCCCGCGGGACCGGTGCCGGTCAAGCTCGTCCATCGCGGGGCGAAGTGGCAGTTGCTGCGTGCCGGCAAGCCCTACTTCATCCGTGGCGCGGGCGGCGGCGGACCCAAGGAAATGCTGGCCCGCTGCGGCGGAAACTCGTTTCGCACCTGGGGCGTCGGCGCCGATACCCAGCGCGACCTGGACGAAGCCCAACGCGACGGGCTGACGGTCGCGCTGGGATGCTGGTTGGGCCACAAGGACCAGGGGTTCCACTACGACGATCCCCGGGCGGTTGCCCGCCAGGCCCAAAACGTCCGCCGCGCGGTGCTGAAGTACAAGGACCATCCGGCCCTTCTGCTCTGGAGCTTGGGCAACGAGATGGAAATGAAAAACGACACGCCCGAGCTTTGGCGAGCCGTCCAGGAACTGGCCAAGATGGTCCACCAGCTCGACCCCCACCATCCGACGATGACGGTGGTGGCGGAGATCGGCGGCCACAAGGTGCAGAACATCCACAAGTATTGCCCCGACATCGACGTGATCGGCATCAACTCCTACGGCGGCGGCGCGTCGCTGGCCGAGCGCTACCGCAAGGCGGGCGGGACCAAGCCGTTTGTCGTCACCGAGTTCGGGCCGCCGGGGACGTGGGAAAGCCGCAAGAACGCCTTCGGCGCCGCGCCGGAGCTGACCAGCACGCAGAAGGCCCGCTGCTACCGGGAAACCTACGAGAAGTCGGTCCTCGGCGAGCCGGCCCTCTGCCTGGGTTCCTACGCCTTCACCTGGGGGTGGAAGGTCGAGGCCACGGCCACCTGGTTCGGCATGTTGCTGCCCGATCACAGCCGGCTGGCCGCCGTCGACACCATGCAGGAGCTTTGGACCGGCGTCAAGCCGGCCGACCCCTGTCCCGTCATGGAGCGGCTCGCCCTGACGAGCAAGGATCAGGTTGCCCGCGGCGAGAAGGTCCGGGCCGTGGTCGAGGCCCGCGATCCCCAGGGTGCGGCCCTGAAGATCCAATGGACCCTGCTGGGCGAACAGGCCAGTTACAGTGCCCAGGGCCTCGGCGCGGACGCGACCGGCTCGTTTGCCGACGCGATTGCCCAGAACGGCCGGCCAACTGTGACCGTGACGATGCCCAAGTCCGGGGGCGTGTATCGCCTGTACTGCGTGGTTCGCAACGGGCGCGGCGGGGCGGCCGTGGGAAGTCTGCCGATCAAGGTCGCCGGCCCGGCGTCGCCCCTCAAGCCGGCCGTGGCCCGGCTGCCGTTGGTGCTCTTGGGCGGCGACGCAACGAAGAGACCTTATATCCCCTCCGGCTGGATGGGCAACGTGAAGGCGATCCGCATGGATGCCGACTGTACGGAGAATCCCCGCGCGGGCAAGACCTGCATGAAGTTCACCTACGAAGACCCGGCTGGCTGGGGCGGCGTGGTCTGGCAGGACCCGGCCAACGATTGGGGAGACAAGCCCGGCGGCTACGACCTGAGCGCAGCCCGGCAACTGAGTTTTTGGGCCCGCGGCCGGGAGGGCGGCGAGAAAGTCAAGTTCGGGTACGGCATACTTGGCACGGACAAGAAGTACCACGACAGCTCCAAGGCCCAGCGCGAGTTGACCCTGACCTCCAAGTGGCAGCAATACACGTTCGACCTGGGCGAAAAAGACCTCAGCCGCATCAAGAGCGGGTTTCTCTGGTCGCTGGCCGGCCAAGGCAAGCCGGTGACGTTCTACTTGGACGACATCCGATACAAATAGCGGCGGCTTCGTCGCGGGACAGGGGCCGGGTCGGTTGAAAAATCGTTGGTTTTGTCCGTCAGCCCTGAGATTAGCGCCAGAATGGCAAGGATACAAAAACTGTACGACCGCTTGGATCAAGCTGAGGCGGAATACTCGTTGTTGCTGCGTACAGAACTTGAAGCAGTGCTGAGTGGTTGCCTCGGTCATTACCTCGGAACCAGGCTTCGGCAAGACTGGTACCGCGCGGTCGCCTCCGCTCCCGATGCCCGCGTGGTGAAATTGGACGCCCTGGAGAAAGAGATTCGGCGGTTACGATCGAAACTGGGGGAGCCTCTGCCCGGGGACAAACTTGGCGTGGTCGACGAGTTGGTGCGTCGCATCAAGGACTCGGGGAATTGGTCGCCGGGAACGAATAAGGCATGGCTGCACGAAGCGATTACCAGGATCACACCTCAAGGTGGACCGAGGACGACAAAGGGACTCGGTGGCCGCGAAACGGGCACCGGCGAATAGAACACGAATGCGGGGCGGGCCATCGAGGTCATCCCGTAGTGTCACTACCCGCACACGGCCTTGGTTTGGGCGAGCACGAGGAAGTACAATGACTGGAAAAGAACGACAGACGGCCCGCAAACCAGCGACGAAGTTCGCTCACCTGCGGAAGAAGATGGAGAAGAACCGGATCGTGTCGAAGCTCGGCAAGAAGCGAAAGTGAATCCAATGCCCAACCACGACGCCCTTGAGCAAGGCTCCGACGCCTTCCGGGCTGGCGTCAATGCGGTCAGGACCGGCGGCCTTTGCCGGCGGCCTCACCTGCGCGGACCTGCCTGGCTCCTGGCCCGCTCGGTTTCCGCCGCAAGTTCCGCCGTATCCTTGGTGAGTTGCTTGAGACATTTGCTGGCGGCGTTTTCGTCCATCTGCTCGACCGTCTTCTGCACGCTGCCGCCTGTCAAGAGACTTCGGTAAATGCTGTTGGCCCGCTCCAGCAACTCGGGCGTCCAATCTCCGGGGTATGTCCTCGCTGCCCAGATCAGCTTGCCGCCCAGGACGAGCTTCTGCTTGGCGGTTCCCGGCCCAGTGGCCAGGAACGCGGCGGCCTGTGCGATGGGATGTACTTGAACCGGCATGGGTGATCCTTTCCGCTTAATGTTCGCTCTTCACGGATTCCACGATGGCAACCCGTATTTCCTGGGTGAAGTTGCTGCCAAGCCGCTTGGGGTCTTGCTCGTGGAGCCCCTCCCACTTAAATGCCGCATCGATCCCGTGCTCGATCGCCTGCCGCAGCCTTGGGCTTTCTGCGATTGCCAGGGCGATGTCATCCACATCCCGAAGGTCGCCGACTACGCCATCTAGCCAGTGCGGAGGTCTCATCAGAAAACTCCTTGAAAAGAGGGCCGGGCTCAGGACAACTCCCCTAGTGATAACAGGTGTGCCGGGGAAAAGCAACAGGCGGGCGTCACTCAAGGCTAACCGCCGCTGGTGCCCACCAGCGGCCAGGTTCGGCGGAGCAGGCACGTTCTAGAGTATTCTCTTCTTCGTTCAGCCCGGCGTCAAGCCCCCTGTGCCTTGGCCGGAAGTCCGCAGCCGGGTCCGACGCGGACGCCGTCCGACACCCGCCTCGGGGCCCATCGGCGGCCGGCCGCGGCCGGCGGTTCGGCGGGGGACTATGGCCGGGCCTCCCAAGGCATGTCCTGCGCTGCCCCGGTCTCCGGCGCGGCGTCCAAGGCCGCGCGCATGGCCCGCAGGTTTTCCGCGGGGGTGTTTTCATTGATATAGTCGCTGGTGCCGAGGATGAAGCGGCCGTGCCGGGCGGCGATCCGCGCCATTTCCACAACGCGCTGGCGCACCATGGCCGGCGTCGCCTTTCGCAGGAACTCGATCTGGTCGATCCCTCCCATCAGCCCGATCGCCGGCATGATCCGCATGGCTTCGATCAGATCGGTGTCCCCGAACGGCGGCGGCGTGAGCGATTCGTAGATGTCCATGCCGATCTCGCACAGCATCGGCAGCAGCAGTGCCGCGCGGCCGCAGTTGTGATAGATGGCGCGCCCTCCGCAGGCGTGCAAGGCGTTCATCAAGCGCCGTTCATACTCCAAGACGTAGCGGCGGAAGTATTCCGGCCCGACCGTCAGCGCCGTTCGCCTCGTTGCCGCCCACGCTCAGGAACTCGGCGCCTGCCGCCACGAACTGCCGCACTTTCTCCAGGTTCCTGTCGAGGAAGTAGCAGATCAGAGCGCGGTAGAATCCCTCGTCGTCCAGCGGATCGACCAGGACGGCATGGCCCCGCATCAGGTAGGCGACTTCGTTGAACGCGCCCTGGATCCAGGGTGCAACAATTCCCTTGTCGCCGACCAATTGCCGGGCGCAGCGTGATCTCCGCCGCATCGATCGCCGGCACCGGGGGCTGGTAGCGCATGCAGAGGTCGAGATCGGCGGCCGATTTGATGGGCGGCTCGACGATAAAGCAACTCGACTCGTACTCGTAGAGCCGGTTGGACTGCATGACTCGGCGCAGTTGTCCACCGGGGGTGCTCACGGTCACGGTGGTGAGCATCTTCAGCGTGTCTCCCGTTTCCGTCACCCGGGGTTTCCAGTCGGGACCCTCGACCGTGAAGTCGTCATAAGCCGGCGTGCAGTTGCGGTGGATGAGGTCGAAACCGAATTCCTCGCAGACGGCGATGGTTTCCACGACCGGGTCGATCGCGTTGTCGCGGCGGTGCTCCTTGATGAAGTTGACGTGCAGAAAGGGAGCCAGCGCCGGCCGGTCCACCGGCAGTCCGGAAATGGTGTGGAGGATTCGCTGGCGGCTGTTCATCTTGCGGCCTTTCAGTCGACGATGCCCGTCATGAAGCCGAATCGAACGTAGAGGAACACGGTGAAGCCGAAAATGATCAGCCACCAGAAGAGCGGGTTGCGCAGGCCGCGGGCGCGGGCCCGCATCTCGACGGGAAGTCGGAGGCTCTCTTTGTTCCAGATAAGCCCCTTCAACTCTGCTTCCGGTCGCGGCTTGGTCAGCAAGCTCACCAGGACGCAGACGAGGATGCAAATCCAGAAGGCGACACCCGTCCGGTTAATGAAGGGGCTCAGATGCGTGACGATGACCTTCGGCAGGTGGGGCGGGACGAGGCCGGGGATCTTGAACCCGCCCGTCAGCCATTTCAGCGACAGCGTCAGGGGGATGGTCAACAGCCCGGCCGCCAGCGCGCCCATTGGGTGGTGCGCTTCCAGAGGATTCCCAGCAGGAACATGGTGGCGATGCCGGGCGTGAACATGCCATAGACATCCAAGAGGTAGAGGAACACGGGCGTGTCTTGCTTGCCCAGCGTCATGATGGCGCACGTCATCGAGATCGTGAAGATGACGATGCCCGTCATGCGGCCGAAACGCACCGCCTGGCGATCGGTGGCGTTCTTGTTGACGTAGGGCAGGTAGAAATCGACCGTGGCGATGGTCGAGCACGAGTTGACGGCGCCGGAGAGGTGAGACATGATCGCGGCGATCAGTCCGGCCATGACCAGTCCCACCAACCCTGAAGGAAGGAGTTGGTAGACCAGCGTCGGAAACACCATGTCCGCCTTGGCAAGATGCCGGCCGATGATCAGCGGCGCCACCAATCCCGGCAAGATGTAGATCACCGGCAGCAGCACCTGCAGGTAATTGACGGCGACCACGCCCATGCGGGCGTGCCATTCGTCTTTGGCGGCCAGACGGCGCTGGACGATGAACTGGTTGGCCGCACAGTAGAATACGCTGATGCACGGCAAAGCGCCGAGAAACATGGTCCACGGGAACGAGTCGTTGGTGGAAGACAGCAGCAGATGCCAGTCGTCGCACCGTTGGAAGAGGCCGCTCAGCCCGCCCACGTGCGGATGCCAGAGGGCCTTGACGGCCAAGATTGTGCCACCGCTCATCAGGACGACCAACTGCAGCATCTCGGTCCATACCACGGCGCAGGCCGCCGGTGACCGTGTAGATGCCCGTCAGCACGGCCAGCGCGACCGTCGCCTGCCAGATCTCCACGCCGGGCAGGAGCGTATGGATGGCCAGGGCGCCCAGGTAGAGCACGGCGGCGATTTCCACAAAAACGTAGGTCAGCAGGATGAGCACGGCATAGACCGTCCGGGCCGCGCCGCCGTAGCGGCGATCGAGGAACTCCGGCATGGTATAGAAGCCGTTGCGAAGATAGAACGGCAGGAAGATCCACAACAGGGCGAAGAAGCCGGTGAAGACGGCGGGCCAGGCGACGTTCATGGCGGCGAAGCCCACGAAGTAGGCCGTGCCCATGATACTGACGAAATGGTGGCTCGAGATGTTCGCGGCGATGATGCTGCCGCCCACCATCCACCAGGGAAGTTTGTCGCCGGCCAGGAAGTAGTCGCGCTTCGAGCTTCCGGCCTTGCGCGAGGCGATTGCGCCGAGGACCAAGATCACCGCGAAATAGACGCCGAAAATGCCGATATCGAGGGCCGATAACTTCATCTGACGAGCACCTCGAAGAGCCGGATGCCGCCGTTGTCGAGCACGCCCGTGGTCAGATGCCCCTGGGCGGCGCTCAGCACCGTCGTTTGCACCATGGCGCCGGCGCCGTCATAGTGCTTCACCTGGTAATTGCCGGAAGCCGAGGGAAGCCAGGGCTGCGGGTCGCAGGCCAGGTCGAAGGCGCGGGCTCTGCCGCTGGTGTTGACCACGATGACGAGCACTTTGCCCGGCAACACATAGGCGGCCACCAGCGCCTCGGGGCATGGCTGGCTGAGGATGCACTCGCCGATCAGCGTGCCCTCGGTGAAATAGGGGAGAAACGCCGCACGCAGGCGGGCGCATTGCTTGAGGGCCTGGCTCAGTTCCGGGTGGTTGGCGATCCAATCGGTGCCGTTGGCCCCGTCGGGTTTCCGCGGCTCGGCGTTCAGGTAGCGGTTCAGGGCAAAGCCCCATTTCACGTCCGCCGGCGAGGCGTCGACGTTGAGGTTGATCCGCGGCGTGGGAAACGCGATCGTCGTCGCTCGGCAGTCCTTCAACATGTCCCAGTTCCAGGTGTAATCGAGGTAATCGCAGGAGACCTCCATGGCGCCCACTTCCTCGGCGGAAAAGGTCGATTGGGGGTCCCGCTGCCGCGAGTACGCCCGAATCTGCCGGGTGAGCGTGAGCACGTTCGGTTCCGGCGGCTCGATGAAATACTGGTCCCAGGAGAGCGAGGGGATGCCCATGTCCACGAGGCGCCGGCAGGAGGCGAGCACCTCCTGCTGCCAGACGGCGTTGTGCGAGTCGACCTGCACCGAGCGGTAGGCGCCGGCATAAGGCGGCTGGAAGCGCGGAATGAACTCGGGGTGGAAGGTCCAGTTTTCGCTGCCCACCATCTTCAGGCCGTATTTGGCGGCAGACTTCTTCTTGGCATTGAAGACGCTGATGAACGGGACCAGGTTCACGCCGAGTTTTTTGCACTCGGCCACGGCCCGGACAAATCCCTCGTCGCCGCCGAGGTGCTTGTAAAACGGCGGCAGCGGCAAGAGGAAGCCCTCCTGCGGCCCCCACACAACCATTTCGTCCAGCCCGTGCTGCTTGGCCTCCTTGGCCAGCTTGGGCAGGTCGGCGAAGGTAAGGTTGGCATCTTGCGGGTCGTCGGGATAGTTGCGCGAAAGCCAGACGGTGCGAAAGCCCAGCCCGCGGCGGACGTGCTCCGGCAGCGGCACAACCCGCTTGATGTTCTGGCCGACCCAGGCCCGGTACGGCTCAATCCCTTTGGCCCAGCCGGCAGCGTGCGGCGTGAGCCAGTAGTCGCCGCTCTGCCACGGCACCCGGCGGCGATGGTCACGGCTTGCGGGAACACCATGCGGAGTTTCTTGTTGGTCTCCCAAAGGTGCAGCATCATGACCATCGGCGGCTGAAAGCCCCACTGGCGGGAAAACAGGCTCAGCCCACCGCGGAGGCTGCCGTAGTCGATCCAGCGCACGATCATCTCGCTGTAGAGGCCGTGGGCCGTCAGGTGCGCCACGCCCGGATTGCCCTCCAGCGGCGCAGGCGGGGAGGGGCGTAGCTCGGCGAACGGCCTGGTGACGCATCCTCCGCAGCGGACTTCGCTCGGCGCGGCGCCCTGGATCGGCACCAGCCCGACCAGGTCCGGGAAGAGGACCTGCGTGACCGGTCTATTCGAGCGATTCTCAATCGAGCAACTCATGCTGACCGAGCGGCCATCCGGCGCCGCCTTGAACGTGACCGTCGCCGCCACGGCGCCGCTTTCCGAGCGGCCGCCGAACTGGTCCCAGTGGACCGTAATCGTGTCGGCGGTCTTCGTGATCTTGACGGCCTTCGAGCACCGCGCGGATACAGTCGCCATCGAGCCCGGCTTTTCTCCGGGCTGCGACAGATCGACCAGGCCGGCCGCCTCGGGCGTGGTGTCGAGGATCGTTCCGGCGCCGGGATAGGAAAGCCGCAGGAGGACGCCGGAGTCCTCGTCCAGCACGATCTGCAGTCCGTTGAGGGTCGCCGAGACGGGCGCCGCCAGGGCACGGTTCGATCCGCCGCCGGGCAGCACTAGCACGGTCGCGGCTGCCAGCGGCAGCAACGTCCAAACGGAAAGTGTGCGTCGGTTCATCGTTCTGCTCCCTTGCGCATGAACAGGGGACACCACCGGTAACTGGGGCTAGGGGATCGTGGCCGACGCCAACGCCGACGGCCGAGGAAACCAGTGATGCCCCCGTTCACGCCCCAAGTCATCTGGCCAGCACCTCGAACAGCGAGATGCCGCCTTTCTCCAGCACTTCCGTGGTCAGATGCCGGCTCGCGCGGTCGAGCTGCGCTCTTTGTACAATCGCGCCATTGCCGTCATAGTGCTTCAGCTCGTAATTGCCGGAAGCCGAGGGGATCCAGGGCTGCGGATCGCAGGCCAGGTCGAAGGCGCGGGCTTTGTCACTGGTGTTGACCACGATGACGAGCACTTTGCCCGGCAGGACATAGGCCGCCACCAGCGCCTCGGGGCATGGCTGGCTGAGGATGCACTCGCCGATCAGCGTGCCCTCGGTGAAATAAGGGAGAAACGTGGCACGCAGGCGGGCGCATTGCTTGAGGGCCTGGCTCAGTTCCGGGTGGTTGGCGATCCAATCGGTGCCGTTGGCCCCGTCGGGTTTCCGCGGCTGCACGTTCAGGTAACGGTTCAGCGCAAAGCCCCATTTCACGTCCGCCGGCGAGGCGTCGACGTTGAGGTTGATCCGCGGCGTGGGAAACGCGCTGGTGACGGCTCGGCAGTCCTTCAACATGTCCCAGTTCCAGGTGTAATCGAAATAGTCGCAGGAGACCTCCAAGGCGAAAAAGTCTTCCGCGGAAAAGGTCGATTGGGGATCCCGTTGCCGCGAGTAAGCCCGGATCTGCCGGGTGAGCGTGAGCACGTTCGGTTCCGGCGGTTCGATGATATACTGGTCCCAGGAGAGCGAGGGGATGCCCATGTCCACGAGGCGCCGGCACGAGGCGAGCACTTCCTGCTGCCAGATGACATTGTGCGAGTTGATCTGCACGCAACTGTACGCGTTGGCATAAGGAGGCTGGAAGCGCGGAATGAACTCGGGGTGGAAGGTCCAGTTCTGGCTGCCCACGGCCTTCAGGCCGTACCTGGCGGCCGTCTTCTCTTTGGCATTGAAGACGCTGATGAAAGGGGCCACGTTGACGCCGAGTTTCTTGCACTCGGCCACGGCCCGGACAAACCCCTCGTCTCCGCCGAGGTGCTGATAAAACGGCGGCAGCGGCAAGAGGAATGCCTCCTGCGGTCCCCACACGACCATTTCGTCCAGCCCGTGCTGTTTGGCTTCCTTGGCCAGCTTGGGCAGGTCGGCGAAGGTCCAGTTGGCATCTTGCGGGTCGTCGGGATAGTAGCGCGAAAGCCAGACGGTGCGGAAGCCCAGCCCGCGGCGGACATGCTCCGGCAGCGGCACAACCCGCTTGATGTTCTGGCCGACCCAGGCCCGGTACGGCTCGATTCCCTTGGCCCAGCCGGCGGCATGCGGCGTCAGCCAGTACTCGCCGCTCTGCCACGGCGCCCCGGCGACGATCGTCACGGCTTGCGGGAATACCATGCGGAGTTTCTTGTTGGTCTCCCAAAGGTGCAGCATCATGACCATCGGCGGCTGAAAGCCCCATTGGCGGGAAAACAGGCTCAGCCCACCGCGGAGGCTGCCGTAGTCGATCCAGCGCACCATCATCCCGTTGCGCACGCCGCCGGCGGCTATCAAGCGTGCCACGCCTGGATTGCCCTCCAGCGGCGCGGGCGGCGAGGGGCGTAGCTCGGCGAACGGCCTGGTGACGCATCCGCCGCAGCGGACCTCGGTCGGCGCATCGCCATTTATCGGCACCAGTCCCACCAGGTCCGGGAAGAGGACTTGGGTGACCGGTCTATTCGAGCGATTATCAATCCAACAGCTCATGCTGAGTGAGCGGCCATCCGGCGCCGCCTTGAACGTGACCGTTGCCGCCACGGCGCCGCTTTCCGAGCGGCCGCCGAACCGGTCCCAGTGAATCGTAATCGTGTCGGCGGTCTTCGTGATCCTGACGTTCTTCGAGCGCCGCGCGGATACAGTTGCCATCGAGCCCGGCTTTTCTCCGGGCTGCGACAGATCGACCAGGCCGGCCGCCTCGGGCGTGGTGTCGAGGATCGTCCCGGCGCCGGGATAGGAAAGCCGCAGGAGGACGCCGCTCTCCTCGTCCAACACGATTTGCAGTCCGTTGAGGGTCGCTGAGACGGGCGCCGCCAGGGCACGGTCGCAGCCGCCGCCGAGCAGCAGCATGGTTCCGGCTGCCAGCGGCAGCAAAGTCCAAACGGAAAGTGTGCGTCGGTTCATCGTTCTGCTCGCTTGGGCTACGGCCGCTTGGGTTGCTCTTTGAGCCAGGCGCGGTAGGGGGCGTCCGCTTCCGCCCGGCCTTGGCTATACGGCGTCAGACAGTAATCGCAGCTCTGCCAGGTATCTCCCTTGGCCAGATTTACGTAATGGCAACACATCATCCGCAGCCGGTCGTTCCTCTCCCAATATTGGAGCATGACGATCGGCCCTTTCTCCCAGACCGAGCGGCGGGGAAAGAAGGCGAAGCCCCCTTTCTCCGCGCCGAAGAGCATCCAGCGGCCAACGTCCTGGCTGTCCTTGCCGTCGGAGGTGAATTGGGCAAACATCGAGTTCCAGGCATAGAACTGGTCGCGATCGGGTTTCATGAGGGACTGAAACGATTTGACGACCGTGCCTCCGCCCCCGCCGCTGCGGAACTCGGTCTGCGCCGGGCCGGCCAGCGGGAGCAGCCCTAGAAAATCGGGAAAGAGGACTTGCCGGACGGCGTTGCCGGAGTGGTTCTCGATCCGACATGCCATGATCACCGACTTCTTGTCAGCAGCCGCCTTCAGCGTAACCGTGGCCGAGACGCCGCCGGGCACGGCAAAGGCCGTGCGGCTCGCCCCCAGGCGGTCCCAGTGAATCGTCACCTGGTCGGCCGCTTTTGTGATCTGGGTCCCAGCGGAGAACCGGGAAGCCAATCGCAGCGGCTCGAACTGCGGCACGGGATAGGCGAGGTCGAGAATGCTGGCATACTCGGGCGTGGTGCGAAGCATCTCGCCCGGCCCCGGATACGTCAGGCTCAAGAGGCTTCCCGATCGCTGGTCCAAGACGATTTTCAGGCCATTGAGTTCGACGGTCACTGTTTCGGCCGGTTTTTCCGCAGCCTGGATGGCGTGCGAGAAACCGGCGGCAAACCACGTGATGGCCACACACGGCAGGATGATCGATAGTCTTTTCATGATGGCGGCCCCATTGTTGCCTGACTGAATCCACGGTCCCCGATAAAGTGCTCCCCAGACACGTTTGGAAACCCCGCTGGGTATCCGATTATCGCTCCCCGGTCGGGATGCGGTCAACCGCCTCATCGAATCTTGCCCCCCTCGAATCGCATCCCCCCGAACCCAGTGAAGGCAGACCACTACGCTGTGGGGGACTGGATCATGGCAGGCGCCAGAGCGTGTCGCGGTGGACCCGGCAAGACGTTCTGTCGAGCGGATTGTCCCCCTCCACGAGCAGAACATTTGTTTCGGACGCGATAATTTTTTAGTAGATTGCATCGAGCGAAGCCCTTCCCTTTGCCGCGGCTTTCGCTACAATGGATGCGGATAGAGATTACCCAACCTGGCGAAAGCCGGGTTGGTGCCCGGATTGGTTGCCTCCCATCCGGGCTTTTTTTATCGCCACAGTTCTTTCACGTCCACGCTTGGCGATCTCGCTGGGAACGGCATCCGTCGCCGATCAAGGGGACTGTCCCCCTTGCGCCGCCGAGCGCCGCTCCATCCTCCACCGCCCGAGCGAGGCCCCGCTCTCTTGCAACTCCCGATGGCCTCGGTACAATTTCGAGGAAGCAGCTTTCTTCATGACCGACACCAATCCATACCAGTCGCCCGCTGCGGACGCTACTGCGGCAAGCCCCAGCCCGTTGCAGTTTTTCGTCGTCGGGGCCGTCCTCGGATGCGTGTCCTTCGTCGCCGCCGTCTCCCTCATACCCGGCGACGTGCCGAGCTCTTCGATACAGAATCTCCTGTTGGCCAATTACGTGGGGTTCTGGTTCCCTATTCTTGTCGGGCTCTGGTCCGGCTGGACACGACATTCCTGGCGATGGGCGGCGGGAGGCGTGGCCGTCGGGTTCGCCATCGCAGCCTGCTACTACCTGCTTTGCGGCGACACGCTCCTCGCCGTCATGGTGGCGTGTCCGTGCCTGCTGGGCGGCATGGCATGCGCGGCCTTCGGCAGTGGGGACAACTCTTGGTACGATGGGATTCTGGCTCGCTTCGGCAAGGGCCTGCTCGCTGGTTGTGTCTTCGGTCTTGTCTCCATGGTCGTGCTCAATCTGCTGGGGATAAGCTGGTTCCAGGCGCATTCCCTGGCAGACTGCCAGTGGACCACGTGGCACGACGGGCCGGTCGCCATGGGCGCGGCCAGCGGCCTCTACCTGGTCCTCTTCGTCTGGGCGGCCAATCTCGGCGTCCTACCCTTGAAACTGTCATAGCCGACCCTTCTCGATCGCACGGCCGGCCACGTTCTAACTGTCCTCGCGGGCGAAGGCAGCGACCGTGACGGGTGATGCACTGAGCCCTGGGCACTGGGATCGCGCCAGCGTCCGTCCGTGGGACATGGTTTCACTTTGACTCGTATCTTTTTTCGCGGTGCGGCCGTCGTGCGATCCTGCTACGAACTTCCAACCGCAGCCTGCCGCCGCCCCTGGACAAGGGCCGGTCACTCTGAATGCAGGGGCAACACAATCCCCTGCCTGGTACGTCCTTCAGAAAGTTTCTGCCGGCGACATCCAGCGGCAGGAACTTGGTCGGATGGCTTCCTGGCGGGGCTCGTTGCGTTCGACGCACCGTACCGATGCTACGGATTGTGCCGTCCGCCGGGCGGTGACTGGCCGCGCAGGCTACCCGTGTTTGCCGGAGACAGTGATCGTCGCCTGCGGATACTCCCGCAGCAACTCGCGATACAGGGGAACCTTCTGAATCAGCGACGCCAACTCCCCAGGAGTGCGGGACTTTCGCACCATCGATTGGCATTGTGGACACATTCGCAGGGGTGTTTCCACAACAGTCTCTCGGCCAAGCGTTTTAGGGTTATTGTAATCCCGGCGCAATTGGCCCCATATCCATAGAGTGCGCCAAGAGGAACAGAAAGAAGTGCTTCCAAAACTCCCCGCCGGCGCTCCAAGGTCGCTCGCATTCGACAACGCAGTACAAGGTGCCGGTCGTCTGGAAATCGCACCGCGCGCACACGCTTTCTGAAGGCAGGGCTCCCTCGGCCAGCTTATGTCTGATCCGGTCAGCGATCCCCAAATCGTACCTGGCCTGTCCGGCGTCTTGGCGAAGGTCGCTCAAGGATGGCACGGCGTTGAGCTTGCCACAGGGACAGCGGACCTCAGCCCCCGCCTGAGCAGCGGTAACCGCGATCCGTTTTCCACACGCGCAACGAATGCTGAAGTCCATGGCGTCTTCCCATCGATGGGGGCCAACTGTCGCGGCGGTTGTCAGCGGCCAGGCCGATCCGGCGACGGCGGACCCTGCGGCGGGCCGGTGCTGGAGAACCGTTCGACACGCGGACTGGAGCGGCGATGCCTGAGATAACTGCCGACTGCGCCAAGAACACCGCCGATCAGCGCGCCCCATGCCGCCCAGTCCTGGAACGAAAAACTCCCCTCTGACAAAAACGGGGCAAATGCCCTAAGGTCTATCTTCTGTGGGCTTATCTTCAAGACCCAGATGCAGAGCCAACCCGCGACGACCGCGCCCACGATGGTTCCGCCTAGCACGGGCAGCGCACGCACCCGCCGTCTCGTGTCCGTGGCAATCCGGCAGACCACCCAGATCATCGCAAACCAGACAAGTGATGGCCCCAAAGCGACGACGGTATTCGCAAAGCCCACAACGCGGCAAGACGACAAGAAGACAGCCCAGACCGACACCACAAGCATGAGCGACATGAGAGAGAACTGGAACCGCTCAGGTGAGCCTTTCGGCACAGCATCCCGGCTTGGGTCGTCGCGTCGGCACATCGTAGGACACCTATCCCAGTGGTCCTCTGTACGCCGCTGTGTCCGCCGAAAGAAGCCCTAAGGCAGGCTCCGCGCCGGCCGGCGCACACCTCGGCTTTTTCCCCTGCCCATCCCCATTCTACTGCACTTTGAGATGCCTTGGAACGGCGGGCGCGGCCTGCTTCTACCGCGCAAAACAGTCCGCCCCCATTCTCCCACGCGGCGTCGAGTATATAATTTTCATACTTAACTCCGACAGGCCGATTCGCCTCGGATGCGGCAACCACCCCGGACAAAGGAACTGACATGAAACTGAGCGAATACTTTGCCAAGGCCAAGGGCGTCGGCGTCCTGGCAACCACCGACGCCGCCGGCCAGGTGGACCAGGCGATCTACGCCAAACCCCTCTTCCTCGACAAGGACGACGACGGCACCTGCTCCTTCGTCATGAGCAACCGCCTCAGCCACGACAACGTTGAGCACAACCCCAGTGCGGCCTTTCTCTTCCTCGAAGCGGGCGACGGCTTCACGGGCAAGCGACTGTCGTTGGTGCTCGTCAACGAGGAGCTTGACGCCGAGCGGATCAAGGCGATCCGCCGCCGCCACGAGCTGCCCATCAGCGAAGAGGACTGCAAGTATCTCGTCCATTTCCACATCGACGGCGTGCGCCCCTTGATCGGCAACGAATGAGCGGCGGAAGAAACAGAAAGAATACTCACGCGGAGGCGCGGAGGCGCGGAGGAGGAGGGGATAAGCTGTCGAAATCCCCCTGCGTCTCCGCGCCTCCGCGCGAGCTTTGTCTTCGGCGCCACGTAAGACGCCTGCGCTCTCAGAGCGACCTGCGCCGCCGGACACTCGCCCCGCGACGCTGGCCGGAAAATCGCTTCGCATAACCCGGCCGCGATGATGCCGAGGCCGCCGCAGGGGCGGGCGCCATGGCCCGGGCGGAATACGACCCGCTGCCGGACTCCGCCGGCATGCCCGCCGGACGTTCCTCGACCGCCAGCGTTTGCCGCGTGAGCCGCTGAATGGCCTGCAAACTCGAGCGCTCGCCGTGATCGCAGAACGAGACGGCCACCCCGGCTGCCCCGGCGCGGCCCGTGCGGCCGATGCGATGGATATAATTGTCGGCGTCGTCCGGCAGATCGAAGTTCACCACGTGCGAAACGTCGTCGATGTCCAGCCCGCGGGCGGCGATGTCCGTGGCGACCAGGACCAGCGGCCGCGGCGCCTTGAAGCGGAGCAACACGCGCTGCCGGGCCGATTGGCTCTTGTTGCTGTGAAAGGCATCGGCTTCGATGCCCGCCTTCACCAGCGACTTGGCGATCTTGTCGGCGCCGTGCTTGGTGCGGGCGAAGACCAGCGTCCGCGTCCAGGGCGTCTCGCGCAGCCAATGCGTGAGCAGTTGCAGTTTCTGTTTCTGGTCGACAAAGAACACCGATTGCCGGATCGCCGGTATCGTGACCGTGGCCGGCGCGACGCGCACGTCCAGCGGATCGGTCAGCCATTGGCCGGCCAGCGTGCGGACGGCCGGGGGCAGGGTGGCGGAAAACAGCAGCGTTTGCCGCCGCTTCGGCACCTTGTCGACGATCCGCCGCAGATCGCGGATAAAGCCCATGTCGAGCATCCGATCGGCCTCGTCGATGATCAGCACCTCGACGTGGGAGAGATCGACGTAGCCTTGCTGCATCAAGTCCAGCAGCCGTCCCGGCGTGGCGATCAGCACCTCGACGCCCAGGTTCAACGCCCGCACTTGCGGCGACTGGCCGACGCCGCCGTACACGGCCGCTTGCCGCACGGCCGTATAGCGGCCGTAGTCCTGGAAACTCTGGCAGATCTGGAGTGCCAGCTCGCGGGTAGGGGCGAGTACCAGGGTGCGGATCTTCCGACCGCGGCCGTTGATGCGGCATTCGACGCGGCTGAGCCGCTGCAAGGTGGGCAGGGCGAAGGCCGCCGTCTTGCCGGTGCCGGTCTGGGCGCAGCCCAGCACGTCGCGTCCTTCGAGGATGGGCGGGATGGCGGCGGCCTGGATCTTGGTGGTGGAGGGATAGCCCTGCGCGCGAACGGCGCGCAGCAGCGGCTCGGCCAAGCCGAGTTCTTCAAACTTCATAACACTTCCTTCAGTAACGGCTTATCAACGAGAAGTGTGGGCCGCGGCAGCCTACCGGGCAAACAGGGTGTAGCACCCGACCCCAAAACTCAATGGGGCCCTCAGTATCGAGACTTCGGCACGCGGCTACGGCCAACGTCCGAGGGTGCAAGAGAGATCAAAGGCAGCCGTAGGCATGAAACCTTGCCGGGCCAAGGGGCCGGGCAAAGTGGCCGCTACAGAAGAAGCAAATGAACGCACGACGCCGGCCGAAGGCCGCGCATCGCTCTCGCACGTCACAACAGCCCTAGCATACCATCCCCACGGGCTGTGTCAAGGGGCCTTTCGGCACAGGGGGCAAAACGGCTCGCCCGGAAGCGTCGCACTGGCTTTGCCAGTGTTCTCTCGGGGCCGGTGGCGAGGCCGGGGGTTGGCGGGTCTGCTTGATTCCACGTCCCTTTATGGTTACTATGGGGGCGGCTTGCCACCCGGAGCGTATCCCAGGCGACCGTTCCAAGGCCGGAAGATCCAGGGGTGGAACCGCAGATAAAATTAGGGTGAACGTTTACGATCCCAGCGGCGTCTAAACAACCATACGGTTAACCCTGAGGAGCAAGACATGAAGACGTGCAGAACCTCGTGGAATCGGCGCTGCGTCAGGTATCTCGTCGGCGGTCTGCTGGCAGCGGGATTCTTGCGACCCTGTGGCATTTGTCGGGGAGGGACCGTTTACGATGCCGCCGCCGACCTCACCAAAGAGTCTGTGGCCGCCCATGTGAACCCCAACGGCCCTTGGTCCTATGGCTACCGGGCTTCCGCCGTGTCGAGCGACTTCACGCCGTTCACTTCCGCGGGGGTCTCCGCGCCTTGGCGTGCGGTAACGGAAAATGTCCAAGGCTGGTGGCTGGGGTCAGATGACGGCGGCAATCCGTCGCCGGCCGCTCCCTTTGTGCTGAAGAACATGGGAACTGCACCCGTTGCGTCCACCTACCATCCCTATTCCCACCAAACTCTTCAGCCCGGGGCCATGTATGTGCACCCGGCTGGCGGCGATAATGCTTATGTGGTCGTGTGTTGGACCGCGCCGGCGCCGGGAACCTATTTGCTCGAAACGGTCTTCACCGGACTGGACTCGAGGGGCACAACGACGGACGTGCACGTGGGCATCAACGGCCGCGCGGTGTTCGCTGCCGATATTCGCGGCGGGTTGCAGGCGGCCACCAACGTTCAGGCGTACTCGACCACCGTCAGCGTGAACGCGGGCGACAAGATCGACTTTGCCGTGGGGCCGGGCGGCAATGGTCCGGTATGCGACTCCACGGGATTCACCGCCAAGATCAACTTGCTTGCCCCGGCATCGGGACAAACTGTTTTTGATGCCGCGGCCGACCTCACCAAAGAGTCGGTTGCCGCCCAGGCGAACCCCAACGGCCCTTGGTCCTATGGCTACCGGGGCTCGGCGGTGTCGAGCGAGTTCACGCTGCTGCCCTCGTCGGGGGTCGAGGAGGTTTGGCGCGCCGTGGCTGGAAACGTCCAAGGCTGGTGGCTGGAACCGGCCAGGGGCTTCGACCACTCGCCGCCCTGGTTGCTGAAGAACATGGGAACGGCAACCGTTTCCTCGACCTTCCATCCCTTTTCCACCATTTCTCTTCCGCCGGGCGCAATGTGTGTCCACCCGGCGGACGGCGCTAAGGCATACGTGGTCGCGCGTTGGACCGCGCCGGCGACCGGAAGCTGTCTGATCGACACGGTCTTCGCCGGCTTAGACTCGCGGGGCACAACGACGGACGTACACGTCGTCATCAGCGGCCAGGAACTTTTCGCCGGCGATATTCGCGGTGGATTGAATACGCCCACCAACGTCGCCTCCTATAAGAAGACCGTCAGCGTGGCGAAGGGCGACACGATCGACTTTGCCGTGGGGCCGGGCGGCAATGGTTACATCTGCGACTCCACGGGACTCAGTGCCAGGATCACCATGCTTGGCTCGACAGCGGGGGAGGCAGGCGATTTGGCGGCCATCCGGAAGACTGGCGCCTCATTCGTCGACGCCTGCAACCGGGGCGACGCCAAGGCGGCCGCCGAACTTTGGAGCGATACGGGCGGATGGACCGGCTTTTCGGGCCGGCGATTGCAAGGCAAGCAGGCCATCGAGCGCGAGTTGGACGGGCTGCTGAAAGAGTACAGGGGCGTGCGCATCGAGTTGATCGATCCGGCCATCCGCCTGATATCGCCGGAGGTGGCCGTGGAAGAAGGGACGGTCCGCATCGTGCACCCCCCGGAGGCGCCCGAGGACGATTACTCCAGACTCGACTCCGACCGGCCGCGCGCCGTCCCCCTCGTGCGCTCCGCACAGGCCCCCGAGGATTTAACCTGCCTGGCGATTTACGTGAAGAAAGACGGCCAATGGAAGCTGGACAGCGTGCGGAAGACCAGCCTGCCGAGGGCCGCCAGTTCGCCGCTGGAGCCGCTGGCGTGGCTGGTGGGCGACTGGGTCGATCCCCGTGCCGGTTCTACGGTCGCAGCCTCGGTGAAGTGGACCAAGAACAAGCGCTTTCTCTCCTGTTCGTTCCGGTTGCCCGTGCCCGGCACGGATGACCTGCAGGGTACCCAGACGATCGGCTGGGACCCGGCGACGGGCACGATCCGCTCCTGGATGTTCGGCTGCGACGGCGATTTGGGCGAAGGCGCCTGGTCGAAGAAGGACAATGCCTGGATTGTGACGGTCAAGCAGGTCTTGGCCGACGGCCACAAGGCGTCGGCCACGCACATCTACACCATAGTTGACAGCAATACGTACACCTGGCAGTCGATCGGCCGGCAAATGGACGACAAGTGTCTGCCCGACATCGCGCCGGTGAAACTGGTTCGCCGCGGCGCGGCCGAGGCGGGCAAGCCTGCCGAACAACCGCTTTACGAGCGCCGACAAAAATCGTGGCCACGGCCAAAACCGCTGATTTCTCCGCAGCGAGAACCCTATCCGGTCGAGGATCGCAAGTCCTAGCAGTTACAGACATCCTGTCCCCTTGGCGCTGCCCGATTCCGCCGTTACAATCGCCATCTTCGATGACCCCATCCTGACGCAAACTCGCCGCACACGAGGGCCGGCATGGCCGCCGATCTGCCACGCGTCGACGTCCTCCTGGCTACCCACAACGGCGCGGACTTCCTGGAAGCGCAACTCCGCTCGCTGCTGGAGCAGACCTATCCGGTCGTGCGCGTCCTGGTGCGCGACGATGCCTCGACGGACGCTACGCCCGCGCTACTGGCCGATTGGGCCGCGCGGCGGCCCGGCAAGATCGAAATTCTCGATGGCGGGCCGCGATTGGGGGCGTGCGGAAATTTCGCCGCACTCCTCCAGCGGGCGGAGGCCGATTACGTGATGTTCTGCGATCAGGACGACGTTCTGGCTCCCCGGCAAGATCGCCCGCACGCTGGATAAGATGCGACAAACCGAGCGGCAGGCGGGCCCGGATCAACCGCTGCTGGTCCACACCGACCTGGCGGTCGTCGATGAGTCGCTCTGCGGGCTGGGCGATTCCTATTGGAGCTATCAGCACCTCGATGTCCGCCGCGGGGCCACGCTGAACCGGCTGCTCATCGAGAACGTGGCCACCGGCTGCGCCTCGATGCTGAACCGGGCCCTGGTGCGCAAGGCCGCGCCGATCCCGGCGGAAGCCGTGCTGCACGATTGGTGGATCGCCCTGGCGGCCGCAGCCTTCGGCCGCATCGAGCGACTCGACGAGCCGACCGTCCTCTACCGCCAGCACGGCTGCAACCAGATCGGCGCCGTGCGTTGGGGCCCGAGGCACGTCGCTCGGAAGCTCGGCTGTCTCTTCGACCGCAATTACTTGGCCGCCGGCCTGGAAGCCAGCCAGCGGCAGGCCGCGGCCTTCCTCGAGCGGTTCGGCCCGGAGCTGCCTCCCGCGAAGCGGCGGGCGGTCGAGGCTTACGCCGGCTTGGGCCGCTGCGGATTTTTCGCCCGGCGCTGGCGGCTGGCGCGGTACGGTTTTTATCGCAGCGGCTGGCTCCGCAATCTGGCCCTGTTTGCCAGAATATGACGGGGACCGAAGTGTCCCCTCTCCCAAGCGTTTCGCCCCAAGCCCACCGGCTGCGCCCGGTGGGAAGGGGGTGTTGAAGGGCGTCGCTTGCCGCCTCAGTTCCCACCGGACGCAGCCGGTGGGCTTGGGAGCGATTTTCCACGCAACGGCCGATACGTGGCCTGGCAGTGCGGGGTCTCCCAAAGCGACACTTCGACCACCGGAAACCCTTCGGCGACGCAACAGTCGTAGATCAGTTTGGCGATGTTTTCCGCCGTCGGGTTGGCGTCGATCAGGTAGAGCGGCTCGCCCAGGCCCTGTAGCAGCGGCACGGCCGGGTCGTCGCGGCTGAGGATCATGCGATGGTCGAGATGCTCGTCGACCCAGCGGTTGACGACCGCCTTGATGTCGCTGAAGTCGCGGACCATGCCGCGGTCGTCCAGTCCCTCGGCCTCGAAGGTGACGGTCGCCCGGCCGTTATGGCCGTGCAGGTGGCGGCACTTGCCTTGATAGTGCAGCAGGCGATGGCCGTAACAGAAATCGATTTCCCGCGTGACGTGGAACATGGTTGCTCACTTTGCCTCCGCCGTGCGGCCGGCATAAGGGGTGGGATCGCGCAGGCCGATGGACGCGAAGGCGGCCATGCGTTCGGCGCACTTGTTGCACTGTCCGCAATGCAGGCCGCTCTCCGGCGCGATGCAGGAAAACGTCAGTTCCAAGGGCCCAGAGCGGCCGAGTTCCATGACTTGCCGCTTCTCCAGCCGGCCGAAGGGGCGGACGATGCGGACGCGGCCGCCGGCGGCGCGCTCCAGCAGGGTCTCCAGCTCGGCGAAGAATTCCGGCGTGGCGTCGGCGAACGGATTGGCCCCCAGCACCGCCAGGGCCAGCTCGTCGATGCCGTGCAGCCGGCACCACAGCGCCGGCTTCAGCAGCAGCAGGGCGTTGCGGCCGGGCAGATAGACGGCCGTATCGGGGCTGTCGAACTCGGGCACGCCGCGGCCGGTAAGGCTCCAGTGGTCGCCGTAGAGATCGGCCAGCGGCAAATCCAGCGTGACCAGTTCCGCCAGCCGCGGCGAGGCCATTGCCCGCAGCAGTCGGGCCAACTGCCGTTGCTCTTCGGCTTCCCAGCGCAGGCCGCCGCGGACGTAGAACGGCTGCACCCGGCGGCCGCTGGCCAGCAGGTGTCCCAACAAGATGGAACTATCCAGGCCGCCGCTCAGGAGCAAGCCGATCGTTGCTGGAGAAGGATTGCCGTCCATCCGCTGCCCGCCGTCGGGAAAATGAAGCTCTTCCCATTGTAGAGCATTTTTCGCCGGAGGCCAGCACCGGCGGCCGCCTTGCACAAGGCCCGAATCGCGGTATCATGGACCCCAAGCCCACCGGCTGCGCCCGGTGGGAAGATATTCTGGAGGGCGCCGCGTGCCGCTTCAGGTCCCACCGGACGCAGCCGGTGGGCTTGGGGGACGGGAAAGAGCAATCACGATGACCAAGAAATCTTTGGCCGAGACGGCGGAAGTGCAACTCTTCGCCGACGGCGCGTGCAGCGGCAACCCGGGGCCCGGCGGCTGGGCCTTTATCCTCCGCCACCCGGCCTCCGGCAAGGAACTCCAGCGCCGGCTCGGATCGCCAAACCACCAACAACCGCATGGAGATGACCGCCGTCATCCGCGGCCTCGAAGCGCTGAAGCGTCCCACGCGGGTGGAGTTGCTCACCGACAGCATCTACGTCGGCAAGGGTCTGACCGAGTGGCTGCCGAAGTGGAAGGCCTGCGGCTGGCGGCGCGGCCCGCGCGGCTCCGGCGAGGTCAAGAACGAAGACCTCTGGCGGCGGCTCGACGAGCTGGTCCAGCAGCACCAGGTGCGATTCGTCCACGTCCGCGGCCACAGCGGCCACGTGGAAAACGAGCGTTGCGACGCCCTGGCCGTGGCCGCCTATCAGAAGTTCTTGTGACCGAGGAAGCCGTCGGCGCGGATGCCCGCCGCATCGATCGTCACGCCCACCGCGCCGGTCTCGGCCGTATGGAGCACGCGGCTGCCGGCGTCGCTATAAATCTTCTCGACCGGCCGCAGGTCGTAGCGGCGGTCGCCGCTGATGACCGCCCAGCGGGGCGTGCTCCAGGCGGCCAGGGCGGCCGGCTCGCTTTGCCGGCTGCCGTGATGCGGGACCAAGAGCACGTCGCAGTGCAGCGGCTGCTCGGCCAGCACCTCGTCCAGCCCCGGCGGCGCCAGGTCCGCGCCGGTCAACAGGACGACGGTTGGCTGCCGGCAAGTGACCAGCAGGACGAGGCTGTTGGCGTTGTCGCTGCCGGGAGACGACCTGCTGCCGCGGCGTGGTGAGATGCACTTCGAGGGTGCAACCCTCGACTGGCCTTGAAACTGCGATGGTGCCGGCCAGACTCCTTGCGAGCGGCACGAATGCCCGGCGGCGGACGATCGTCGTTGTGCGGGGAAGAGCACGGCCCGGATCGTGCTTCTCGCCCACGGTAATCTGCGGCCGTGTACTCCGTATAAGGCGTCCGCCCGCCGACGGAACAGGGACGGTTGCAGCACGCCGGGCAGAACACGTATAATTGGTTCTTCCGTCGTGCGTGTCTGACTAGCACCACGGCTCCATGTAGTCGATGCCCCGAGACGGAGCGTGCCGGCGATGGACCGGGCGTAGCGGGCCGGGGACCCGATTTCGCCGGATCGAAGGAAGCGGTGGCAGCGTGCAGGCTGCCCATGTCTATTGACAGAACCGCATGAACGGTGCCGTCGGGGCAGTATTCGATCCACCGCGAGAACGTGCAGCGGGACGTTCGATTGGACCCATCGGCGGGCATGACCGGCGATGCGCACGAAATCACGTGTGTCGGCAGGTTCGGGATCGCGATGATCCATTTCCCTGGAGGTTCGAGGTTCCTGACGGCGGCGGGGCCGCTGACGCGGAAAGGCCGCCAGAGGCCGAGGCGGCCGGGGATGTCGTCCAGCCGACCGGTGGACGGCGGCCCGCAGCGGCCGCAGGAAGCGGCCGCCGGGGCCGCGCCGGGCCGGTGCCGGCGCCACCATCGCCTCGACGAGCCCCGGCAGCCGTTGCACAGGCGGGCGCTGGCAGATCGGGCCAGCGGCGGGGCGCTCCGCCCAAGGGCGACGTCACGAAGCCGCTCAGCAACGCCCCCGCCATCGGCATGCCACAGCAGCGGATCTGACCAGCGCGGCGACCGGTCCGAAAATACGGAAGCGGGCCATCACCAGCGGCATCGTCACGATTCGATGGTCGCAGCCTGATCGCCGGCACAATGGCGCACCCAGTGGCCGATCTGATCGACCGAGGTACTCGGCCGAAAGGATCGACGGTTGTCGCCCGGTAGAGCAGGCGTATCTGCTCACGGGCCCCTGAGTCTGCGGCGTAATCGGGCGGGACCTCGCACTCGTGGAGAAGTGACCAACATCGGCGGAACCACGCACAGAACCTGGACGACCTGCCCTCGCCGGACTCGTCGGGATTGCAGTACCGTTGCGATCTCGCCGGTATTGCGGCCAGCACCACCATGTGAAGCTGCTGCTCGTCGACGCTGTAGTTGGCCCGCAGCGGCCGGCGGCCGGTAACCTTGTAAACGCTGCACATGACGGGCCACCACCACACAGGGGCCGAACACCTGCCGCCATGGGCATCGACCAGCAGCATGTAGAAAAGGAAGTGAGCCTCGGTCCGGATAACCCGTATCATAACGGCTATCCGCACCCGCCGCAAGCGGTTGCGGGCGGCATAGGGCAGTACGCCCGGCGAAAAGGGCACGGCTCCGGCCAGGGTGACCCAGGTGGGGCAGACGCCGGCAAAATGACCGGCAGGTGGACGGTGCCGGTCTCGACGAAGGTCTCGATGCGATCCGGGATCGAGTTGCTCGCGGGCGCCCAGCAGCACGGCCGCCGCGATCGCCGAGTGGGCGGGGCCCACGTACTTGGCCAAGAGCCGGTTGCCGCCGCCGCGAATCCGTTCCAGCCATCGCCGGGCGTCCCACCAGCCGCCGGCGACCAACTGCGTCACCGACTCGCTGTACGCGGCCCGGAGCTGGCCGCGGACGCGGTCGCCGCGCAGGTGCCCGGCTGCGTCGAATTCGCCCGGGTTGCGCGGCGGCGAGGGCGCGGTCAAATGGCCGAACACCCGCAACCGGTCGCCTGCCTCGATTCCGGGCAGCAGGCCGTCGACCGACAGCCGGGCGCGGCCGGAAGCAGGCCGCCAATCGGCGCCGTCGCGCACGGCCGACAGTTCCACCTCCATGCGGACCTGGTCGTTGGACTTGGCGAAGGTCATCGGGCCTGCGTCGGCCGGGGGCACAACCCGCGGCGTGCTCAGGGCCGTGACCTCGACGCAGATCGGCTGCGAGGCGTCGCGGGCGAACTGTCCCAGGTCGTCGGCGGGAAACAGATACCAGCGGGCGTGGTGCCAAGAGGCGGCTGTGGCCGCCGCCGCCAGCAGCACCGCCACCGCCGCGATCCGCAACCGGCCACACCGCCACAAAATCCACCAGGCGGCCCATGCCCCCAGGGCGCCGAGCCACCAGGCGGCCAGGGGCAGCGGTCCGTAGCGGTCGGCGACGATCCCCGCCGCGACGGCCGCCAGCACGACGACCAGCGGCTGGTAGCGGGCCTGCCGCGGCGGCGTCACGCCAGGGATCGGGCGAACTGCCGGCATGGGGGGCATTATGGCCGCACCGCCGCCTTTTCGCAAGCCGCCCCAGGGTTTCCAAAACGCCGCCGCCGGGTAAAATGGGGGGGCGAAAGGCAAAACCCTTTACATCTGTAGGGTGGGTCGAGTCGCAGCGAGCCCCACCAAATCCGCTAAACTCTAAGTCCTTACCTGTGACCCTCTATCGCGACCTCGACAGCCTGCCCGAAAACCTCCGCCACGGCGCCGTGGCGATCGGCAATTTCGACGGCGTCCACCTGGGACAGCGCGGATCGTCGAGCGGCTGCTGGCCATGGCCGGGCAACTGGGCACCGCGGCCCTGGTCTTCACGTTCGATCCGCATCCGGCGCGGCTGCTGCATCCCGAACAGGCGCCGGCGCCGCTCTGCTGGACCGAGCGCAAGGCCCAGTTGCTGGCCGAGTTGGGCGTCCAGGCCGTGCTGGCCTATCCGACCGACGCGGCCTTCCTGCGGCTGGAGGCCCGCGAGTTCTTCGACCGCATCGTGCTTGGCCGACTGGAGGCCCGCGGCTTGGTCGAAGGGCGGAACTTCTTTTTCGGCCACCATCGCCAGGGCACGGTCGAGGTGCTTCGCCAGTTTTGCGACCAGGCCGGCCTGAAGCTGGAAACGGTGGAAGCCGTGGAAATCGGCGGCCGGATCGTCTCCAGCTCGCTGGTCCGCAAGCTGTTGGCGGCCGGCGAAATCGGCGAAGTCCGCCGGCTCTTGACCCGCCCCTATCGCCTGCGCGGCACGGTCGTCCACGGCGCCGCACGCGGCGGCGGCCTCGGCTTCCCCACCGCCAACCTCGCACATATCGACACGCTGCTGCCGGGGGAGGGCATTTACGCGGGCGAGGCGCACGTCGGTGATTGCCGCTATGCGGCCGCCCTGAGCATCGGCCCCAATCCGACCTTCCACGAGCAGGCCCTCAAGGTCGAGGCCTGCTTGCTCGACTTCGAGGGCGATCTCTACGACCGGCCCATTGAGGTTGACTTTCTTGCCCGCTTGCGGGACATTAAACGATTCGCATCCGCCGCCGAGCTGGTCCGCCAGATGACCGACAACGTCCAGGCCGTGCGGCGAATTCACGCCCAGGAATGCCCATGATCGATTGGCCCCGCTTCGTTGACCTGGTTGGAAAACATCGGCGTTTCCTGCTCATCTCGCACGTTCGCCCCGACAGCGACGCGCTGGGCAGCGAGCTGGCCATGGCGGGCATTCTGGACCACTTGGGCAAGGACGTGTGGATCGTCAACGCCTTTGCCGTGCCGCCGAACTTGCTATTCCTCGATCCGCAGAAAACGATCAAGCAGTTGGGCGCCGACATCTCGGCCGGGCAACTGGACGACCGCGAAGTGCTCATGGTGCTGGACACCTCGGCGTGGGTGCAGATGGGCGCCATGGCGGACGTGCTTCGCCAGAGCCGCGCGGTCAAGGTGGTCATCGATCACCATGTCAGCCAGGACGACCTGGGGGCCCAGTTGTTCAAAGACCCGGAAGCCGAGGCGACCGGTATGCTGGTGCTGGAGGCGGCCGACGCCCTGGGCGTGCCCTTGACGGCGGAGATCGCCCAGCCGCTGTTTGCCGCCATCGCCACCGACACCGGCTGGTTCCGCTTCGCCTCGACCGGGGCCTCGACGTTCCGCGCCGGGCGCGGCTGTTGGAGGCGGGAGCCCGCCCGGACCTGCTCTACAAGCAGCTTTACGAACAGGAGAGCCTGGCCCGCTTGCAGTTGATCGGCCACACGCTGGCCCGCGCCCGGACCGAGCGGGATGGGCGGCTGATTTACACCTGGGTCGAGCGTGCCGACTTCGAGGCCACCGGGGCGCTGCCTTCGGACACCGAAGACCTGATCAACATGATGCTCACCGTCCGCGGCAGCGAAGTGGCCGTGATCTTTGTCGAGACGCCCAGCGGCTTCAAGGTCAGCTTCCGCAGCCGCTGCGAGCTGGATTGCAGCCGCATCGCCGAGCAATTCGGCGGCGGTGGACACCGCCGCGCCGCCGGCGCCAGATCAAGGAGCCTTTGGCCCTCGGCCGGGAAAAGGTCCTGGAGACCGTCCGCGCGGCGATGGAGAGAGGGATTTAGGGATTTGGGGATTTGGGGATTTGGGGATTTGGGGATTTGGGGATTGGAGATGGCGGGGAACGTCCGCTTGCGGTTTCGCAATTCCACCTAACCAACGGTGCCAGCCATGAGCCCTCACGTTGACCCCACACCCGGAGACGACCGCCGCGGCTTCCTCATCAAGGCGGCCGTCTTGTTGACCGTGACCGTTCTGCTTGCAGCGTCTCCTTGCGAGGCCTTCCAGCGAGAGAGCCAGCCCAACAAGGTCGCCCTGGCGGCGATTCAGGACGAGGAGTGGTCCGTCCGCGTGGCGGCCGCAGAGGTCCTGGGCGACATGGGGCCGGCGGGGAAGGTCGCCATTGTGCGGCTGGCCGACCTGTTGCATGACAAGAACTGGGGTGTCCGCGTGGCGGCCGCCGCTGCTCTCGGGCGTGTCGGACCGGATGCGCTGCCGACCGTGGCCAAGGCGATTCGAGAGGACGACCCGGCTCTGCGCATGCTTGCGGTGTTGGCATTGGCGCGGATGCCATCCGGCACGGTCGGGTTGCTAACGGAGCGGTCGCTCCACGACAAAGACCGCATGGTCCGCGCGGTCGCCACCGAGGCCCTGGGGCACTCGGGTGCCGATGCCAGGCAGGTTGTCCCGCTGCTGATAAGACTACTCGGCGACGAAGTGCCGGAGGTCCGCGGTGCGGCGGCCGCCGCCTTGGGCTATATCGGGCCCGAGGCCAAGACCGCCATGCCAGCCCTGGCGAGGTTGCTGGCCGACAAGCAGCCGGAGCTTCGCCAGGCGGCACTTTGGGCGTTGGGCCAGATGGGATCCGCCGACCACGAGGCCGTGCAGGTGCTTTCGCAACTCATGGCCGACAAAAGACCGTTTGTCCGAACCAGCGCCGGTTTGGCTCTTGCGCAGCTCGGTCCCCCGGGGACCCGGGAACTCACCCGGCTGTTGCGGCACCAGGACGGCGATGTCCGCGCGGCCGCCGCCAGGGCTGTAGGATGCGTGCGGCCGGCCGCGGAATCTGCCGTGCCGGAACTTACTCCACTGCTGCGCGACGACCAGGCACAGGTCCGCGAGGCGGCCTTCGCGGCTTTGCAGCAAATGGGACCGGCGGCCAAAGGGGCGATCGCGCCGCTCCTGCAACAACTGCGGGACAAGAACCGCGACGTGCGTCAACATGCCGCCTATCTTCTGCTGGCGATCGGGCCGGCGGCCAACGAGGCCACTCCCGCGCTTGCCGAACTGCTGCGCGACCAGGAGAGCGACGTTCGTGCGGCCGCGGCCGCGGCGCTAGGAAGGATGGGACCGGCCGCCAAGGATACCATTCCCGCCCTGACCGATTTGCTGGGCGACCCGCAGTGGAGGGTTCGCTTTGCGGCTGCGCAGGCTTTAGAGTCGATGGGACCGGCGGCCAAGACGGCCATCCCGGCGCTTGTGAAGATGCTCCGCGATCAAGTACAGTCGCTGCCATTTACGGCTGAGGGCGTTTTGGCAAAGATCGGACCGGCGGCAGTGCCGGCACTCATCGAAGCGCTGGCAGGATCCATTGCCCTCGTGCCAAGAGCGGGTCCTCGGTGCCCTCGCCATGATTGGACCGGCCGCCAAGGATGCCGCTGCGGCGATTAAGGAACGGTTGCGGAAAGGCAAGCCAAGAGTTCGCATGGCCGCTGCCGCCGCCCTGGGCGCGATGGGACCGGCGGTCAAAGACGCCATACCCCTCCTTATCGAACTGCTGCGGGATGAAGACTGGAATATGAGGGACACGGCCGCCGCGGCTCTGGGAGAAATCGGACCGCCCGCCAAGGACGCCGTGCCGACACTGGTCGAACTCCTCAACAACAGCATGGTCTGCCCTTCAGTTCGCAAGTCGCTGAGCAAGATCGGGCCGGCCGCGATTCCAGCCCTCACCCAAGCGCTGCGGGAAAAGAACGATGAGTCGTTCCTTTTCAGCGTCGCGTTGGCCCTGGGCGAGGTCGGACCTGCCGGCACGGCGGCGCTGGCGCAGCACCTGGGCGACAGGAAGAGCAAGGTCCGGGTGGCCGCGGCCCAGGGGCTAGCACAAATGGGACCGGCCGCGAACGATGCCGTCCCCGCACTCGCACGACTGCTGGGTGACGAAGAGGCGGGCGTCCGCGCCGCTGCCGCTACGGCCCTGGGCCAACTGGGGCCGACGGCCCATGCCGCCGCGGGGCCGCTCGCGCAACTATTGGTCGATCCCGAGCCATCGGTGCGCAAAGCGGCCGCCGAGGCGCTGTTGAAGATACGCCGAGCCGGAGATGCGAAGAAGAGGCCACAAACGAACCGCGCGCCGCCGAGTTTGCTGAATGAAGAAGACCCGATGGGATAGGACTCATTCGAATCATGAACTGGAAGACAGGGGACCGGGAACTCAGGTGGCCGCCATTCGCCCTTATTTCCCTCACCCTGACCCTCCCCGGGCACCGACCGAAGGTTGGTCGGGAGAGGGGACCTTGAGTTTGCAGTTTCGCAGCTTAATATCATTAACGGTGCCAGCCATGAGCCCTCACGTTGACCCCACCCCCGGCGACGACCGCCGCGGCTTCCTCATCAAGGCGGCCGCCGTGCTATCGGCGGCGGCGGCGTATGCCGTGCCCACGGGCCTGGGGCTGCTCGGCTTCTTGAACCCCTGGCGCAAGGGCGGCCTGCCGACCGGCACGGACCGTATCGACGCGGACCGGCCGCCGCTGGTTCCCGTGGCGATGCTGTCGGCCTTGGCCATCGGCGGCCCGCCGCAGGAGTTCCCCGTCGTTGCCGCGCGGCAAGATGCCTGGACCTTCTCGACCGAGCCCGTCGGCCGGGTATTCCTGGTCCGCACCGGCAAGGACCGGGTCAGAGCGTTCCAGGTCCTCTGTCCCCACGAGGGCTGCCCGATCAAGTTCCACCGGGACAGCGGACTGTTTCGCCTGCACCTGTCACACCCATCCCCAGTTCGACCTCGACGGCAAACGCCTCGACGAGCACTCGACCAGTCCCCGCAACCTCGACGAGTTGGAGGCGAGCGTCGGCCCCGGGGGCGAAGTGCTGGTCAGGTACGAGAAATTCCGCCCCGGCATCGCCGAGAAGATTGCATCCACATGAGCAAACTCCGCGATTGGATCGACCAGCGCACCGGTGCGGCCGCCGCCTGCCGCCAGTGGCTCGACCGTCCGGTCGGCGGCGGGCCGGCCTGGCGGCTGGTCTGGCCCAGCACAATCGCCTTCATCTTCTTCACCCAAGTGATCACCGGCCTGGTGCTGTGGATGTACTACACCCCCGCCGCGCAAAGCGCCTGGGAAAGCGTCTATTACCTGCAATACCACGTCCAGGGCGGCTGGCTGCTGCGGGCCGTGCACCACTACGCCGCGCAAACGATGTTGGTCCTGGTCGGCATCTACCTCGTGCACATGATCGTCTGCGGGGTCTACCGCGCGCCCCGCGAAGTGCTCTTCTGGACCGTCGTGCTCATGGGGCTGGTCACGCTGGCACTCTGCCTTACCGGCGACCTGCTCCCCTGGGACCAGAACGCCTATTGGAGCACGCACATCCGCACGGGCTTCCTGCTGAAGCTGCCGGGCGTGGGCGTGCGGCTCTTCGAGCTGGCGGCCGGAGGGCCGGACTTCGGCCACCTGACGCTGGCCCGCTTCGTGGCCTTGCACGCCGGGGTCTTTTCGGCGGCCTTCGCGCTGCTGCTCTGGTGTCATGCCCGGCTGGCGCGGCGTCATGGCCTGGAGGGCGGAACGGACCAGCAGCCAGTGGTTGCCTACTGGCCCCGCCAAGCATTCCGTGACGCCGTGGCGTGCCTGGCGGTCATGGCCGTGGTGTTGGCCCTGTCGCTGCAAAATGGCCTGTCGCCGCAGCATCGCGGAGTGACGCTGGGCCCGCCGGCCGACCCGGCGAAGGTCTACGAGGCCGCCCGGCCGGAGTGGTCGTTCCGCGGACTCTTCGAGTTGCGCGAACTGTTTCCCGCCAGGCTGGAAACCGTGCCCATCTTCGTCCTGCCCACGCTGGTGCTCTTGATGATCCTGGCGATGCCGTGGATCGGGCGGATCGCCGTCGGGCGCTGGTTCAACGTGGCACTGATCGTCGTGCTGCTCGGCGGTCTGGGCGTCCTCACCTGGATCTCGCTTTCTGGTGACGCGCGGAACAAAGATTACCAACAAGCGCTCGCCGCGGCCCGCACCCGGGCCGAGCGGCTGAAGGAACAGATCGCCCCGGAGCCCGACCGCCCGCCGGAAATTCCCCCCGCCGGCGCGCTTTGGCTAGCGCGTCGGGACGCCCGGGCGGTGGAGCTGTTTGCTTCCTGCGCCACGTGCCACGACTATCGCGACGGCCGCGACACCTTTTCCCGGCCTGCCGGATGGCAGCCGACGGCCCCCGATCTGTATCGCTTCGCCAGCCGGCCGTGGTTGGCCGCCTTCCTCGATCCCAAGCAGATCTCCGGCCCGCGGTTCTTCGGCAACACGAAATTCCGCCGGGCGCTGATGCCGTCGTTCGTCAAGAATACGCTCAGCAAGCTCGACGACAAGGGCAAGGCCGAGTTGCAGGACCTGATTGCGGCCCTTTCGGCCGAGGCCGGCCTGCGCTCTCAGCGGGCGCTGGACGCCCGGGACGCCGCGAAGATCAAGGCCGGGCGGGCCGCGCTAACCTCGTTCGGCTGCACCGATTGCCACAAGTTCCGCACGCAGGGGCAAATCGGCGACGCGCCGCTTTTGACCGGCTACGGTTCGCGGTCGTGGCTGGTGGGCATCATCAGCAACCCGGCCCACAAGCGATTCTATGGCACGAAGAACGACCGCATGCCGGCCTACGCCGCCACGGACGATCCGGCCAAGAACATTTTGAGCGACGAGGATATCGGGTTGTTAGCGGACTGGCTGCGCGGGCAATAGCTCCAGTTCTTCAGCAACCACCGGGGCGTTGGCGACATCGCTGTGGACGTCATCGCTCTATTTTTACCATCGGCAACGCGTTTTGAAGATCTCTCACGCCCGCGTCGGTAACCTTGGTGCCGCGGAGGCACAGCCGTTGGAGTTGGGTCAATCCCTTAAGGTGTTCGAGGCCGGCGTCGCCGATCTTGGTATCGCCGAGCGTTAGCCACTGCAGGCGGAACAATCCCCCGAGGTGAAGGAGACCGGCATCAGTGATCTTTGTGCGATCGAGGAACAGGGACTCGAGTTGGGTGAATCCTCCGAGGTGTTCCAATCCGGCGTCGCTGACTTTAGTGTCCATGAGGCCGAGAAGGCGGAGTTGGGGGAGTCGTTGAAGGTGTTTCAACCCGGCGTCGCTTACGCGGCCGTAATCGAGCCGCAGCCCTCGGAGTTGGGGGAACGCCACGAGGTGCTGCAAACCGGCGTCGCTGACCTTGTTGCTGGCGCCCAGGTATTGGAGTTGCGACAATCCTCTGAGTCGTGTGAACCCAACGTCGTCGATTGCGGTATCGTCGAAGTAGAGTTCTAGGAGATCAGTCAGACCGTTAAGGTGTTGCACCCCGCCGTTGCTGACCTTGGCGCCTGTGAGCCAAAGGGATCGGATTCGGGGCAATCCCTTGAGGCATTCGAGCCCCGCGTCGTCGACCGTCGAGGTGATGAAACTGACTCCTGTCACGTCTGTGAACAGGTCGTCTCCCAGCAAATTGCGCAGCCACAGTGGCGCCGGCGGCTGGGCGCATCCTATCGGGTAGCCGCACGGACCATGTTGATAATCATACGAGACTGTTCCGCCGACCTTCTTGATCTCAGCCACGGCCTCCCGCTGCCTCTCCGCATGCTCTCTCGCCACCGTCAGCCAACTGCAAGGGACGGCGACGACCACCGTCAGCAGGAGCAACGAGAGGATGCCGAATTGGAACCGCCGGCGAAAAACGACTGCGGCGAGGAACCAGAGGCACATCAGCAGGAAGGCCGCCCCAACCGCCGCTAGGCAAACGAGCACGGTCCAGCCCTTGTGCCGGTTGAAGGCGAACCACTCGTAACGCCCGGACAGGAGCAGAGAGCCCTCCAGGGCCACCAACAGAACGACCGCTCGATCCGGCGTGAGGCGATACCAGCGGGGGTTACACGTAGGGGCGTCGGACATGGTCGCAGCATAGCAGAAGCCGTCCAAAAGAGGTAGGCCGCACGCGGTGAGCAGTCCCGAAGCAATTTTCACGCGGAGACGCGGAAGAGATCCCTGCGCCACGAAAACCTCCTGTGCCTGCGGCACCCCGATAGCAGAGCTATCGGGGCCACCCAACAGCATAAACGTTTCCTAGTTTCGCCATTTATCCAAGGTCTCCATCGCCGGGTGACAACATGCCACAAACTCGCCCGGCGCAGGCAGAAATCTACGGAATCGGTACAGTTTACCAGCCCGGCGGCCGATTCTTTTCAACACGATGTGGTGCAGACAATGCGGACAAGACGTGCCTGGAAGCCTCGCGGCCAACAGCGGCGAGTTCTGCTGCCCACGCTGTAGCGGGACGCTGGGTTCGCACTCCGCCGACAACCGCACGGCGACGGCAACCGAGCGGAATTGGCGGCATGACGAGCCGGCCTCGCCGCCACAGGCAGCCGCGTCGGGACCGCCGGGCTACGACGATTGGGAATTGGACGAGGAACTGCGGCACATCGAGCGGGTGTTGGCGTCCAACCGGCTCCGTGGCGGGCTGGCGGCTGCGGACATCCCCCAGGAGACGGCCCGCACGGACTCGCCGCACGCCGGTCCACCGGGCTGGCACGTCCACCCGACAGCAAAACCGGCGCGGCAGCCGGCGGAGCCGATGCCCGTCAAGCGGGGCCGGGCGCTGGGACTCCTGATCTGGACCGCCCTGACGCTGGGCGTGACGGCCTTCGTTGGCGGCGGGGCCTTGCTCGGCTGGGCGACGGTCGTGGGCCGGCGGGACCTCTGGTTCATCGGCGGGCCGGCGGCCCTGGGCGGTCAGATGGCCATGCTGCTGGGCCTGGTGCTGCAACTCCACCGCCTGGCGCGCGACAGCCGCCGGGCGGCCGGCAAACTCGACAAGCTCGACGGCGAGATCCGCCAGTTGCGGACAACCACCACCCTGCTGGGCACCACGCACGGCCCGTCCGCCGCGGCCTTCTACGCCCATCTCGCCGACGCGGCCAGCCCGCAAATCCTCTTGAGCGACCTGAAGGGCCAGTTGGACATCCTGGCGATCAAGCTCGGGCAGCAAGGGTAGGGCGGGGCGCTGTAGCAGGCCGTGGCACGAGGTCGGAATCTCGTCGGCTTCGCCCTCACCCCCGGCCCCTCTCCCGGAGGGAGAGGGGAGTAGCCAGTGCCGTTACTTGCCGAGGAAGGCCTTGGCCAGTTCGGCGCTGCCGCCCAGCTTGGCGGCCCGCTCCAGCAGGGGCTTCGCCTCGGCCTGCCGATCGTCGAAATTGTAGTGGATGGCCAACAGCAGCGCGAGGTCGCCGTTGGTCGGCGCATTTTCGGCGGCCTTGGCCATGACATCCAAGTTGGCCTTCTTAGCCGCCGCGTCGCCGCCATAGAGTTCGGCCAGTCGGAAATCGGAACGTCGGCCAGTCGGGGTTGATTTCCATGCCGGCTTTGATGACCTTGATGGCCTCGTCATAGCGTCCCATCGCGGCCAGCGTGAACCCCTGGCGGAAGCGGGCGTCGGCGATCGCCGGCCCAAACTGGGCCGCCTTCTTGTAGCGATCAAGGGCGTCGGCGTACTTCTGATGGCCGAAGTACGTGTCGCCAAAGCCGAGGTAACGCATCGCCAAGTCGTTGGCCTGCTGATTGGCCTGGTGGCCGGGCGCCGGCTTGTCGATCGGGGCAATCTTGTCGGGCGGGTTGCCGGGGTCGGGCGGGTTGGGGGCCGGGTTGGCCGCAGGGCCCGCGGGGGCGGCGGGGCCGGCGACGAAGCCGGGGGCGGGGCCGGCACGCGCCGGGTTGCCCACCGGGTTGGCGACGACCGCCCCTTGGGCAGGCCGCTGAATCAGGTTGCCAACGTTAGCAGGCGCGGCGCCGAGGCCGGCCGGCTGGCCGCTGAACCAGCCGGCGACGCCCATCAACTGCAAAATCGGGCCCGGACCATACAGGTCCCCGGCCGAGAGGAAGATCGGCGCATACGCCCCATAGGTCGCGTAGGGCGAGTAGCCGTACCCATATCCATACCCGTACCAGTACGCCCACGGATTGTAGTAGTATGGGTAGCCGCCCCAGGGATTTTGGCCCGTGCCGCTGCCGGTGCCCGAACCCGAACCCCCGGAAATCGGCGGGTGGGGATGCGGGAATCGCAGTAACTTCAAGTCGCTCGTGGACGATGACCCGGAAGAATGCAGGGGCACGCGACTCGTGCCTGTCCGAGACCACCCGCCGGACCCGGGCTCGCCGGACCGCCAGGGTGGCATAGCCCTGGGCGGGGGGGGTATCGGCCGCGTCGGGCCGCTCACCGGCGGCGCCCGGTACACGGGCGGGGGCGAATAATAGGGTCCGGACGGGCCGGGTTGGTTGTTTTGGTTTTGTTTGCTCGTCTGGGCTGAAATCTCGCTGCCCGCCCAGGCGACCGCGAGCGTCACCACCGCCAAAGTGAACAAGAAACGTCGCATAAACCGCCTCCTTCAACCTCTGGCCGAAGCCTTGCCTTCAGCATTATCCGCCCTCCCCGCGACATTTGCAAGCACGTTTTCTTGCACGCCGCGGGGTGCCCTGAAATATTAAACCCCGCAGGGAAGGCGAAGGCTTGGCCGCGGGTGCGAAAATGCAATGCGAAAGCACATTGCGAAACCGCAAGCGGCTGCCCCCTCTGGCCCCCGGTCCCTACCCCAGGAGCCGCGTCCGCACCTCCGAGAGGCAGTCCTCCTTCTTGACCCGCCATTGCCGCAGCGTGTCGCGGTCGCGGACCGTCACCGTGCCATCGGCCAAGGTCTGGCCGTCGACGGTGATGCAGAAGGGGGTGCCGATCTCGTCCTGGCGGCGATAGCGGCGGCCGACCGCCCCCTTCTCGTCGTAGAAGACGTTCAGGTGCGGCTTCAGGGCGCGGTAGATTTCCTTGGCCACTTCGGGCATGCCGTCCTTGCGGACCAGCGGGAAGACGGCGGCCTTCACCGGCGCCAGGCGGGGATGGAACTTCAAGAACACGCGCTTCGCGGGCTTGCCGTTCTCGTCGGGCGCTTCGTCCTCGTTGTAGGCCTCGCAGAGGAAGGCCAAGGTGGCGCGATCGGCCCCGGCTGAAGGCTCGATCACGTGCGGCGTGTAGCGCTCCTTCGTCAGGTCGTCGAAGTACGTCAGGTCCTTGCCGCTGCCGCGATGGCGGGGCTTGCCCTCGGCGTCCAGCTCGACGACCAGTTCCGCCCCCTGGCGGACGAGCTTGCCCTCCATGTGGCTGCGCAGGTCGAAATCGCCGCGGTGGGCCACGCCTTCCAGTTCGCCGAACTCGCCCGGCGGCAGGAAGGGGAAGGCATATTCGATGTCGGCCGTGCCGCAGGAGTAGTGGCTCAGTTCTTCGCGCCGTGTGGTCGCGCAACCGCAGCCGCTGGCCCGACAGCCCCAGGCTCAGATACCACTGGTAACGGCGGTCGCGCCAATACTGATACCAGGCCGGCGAGGTGCCGGGGTGGCAGAAGAATTCGATCTCCATCTGCTCGAACTCGCGGGAGCGGAAGGTGAAGTTCCGCGGCGTGATCTCGTTGCGGAAGCTCTTGCCCACCTGGGCGATGCCGAAGGGGATGCGCACCCGGGTGCTGTCCAGGACATTTTTGAAGTTGACGAAGATGCCCTGGGCGGTTTCCGGCCGCAGGAAGGCGGCATCGTCTTCGCCCCCCAGGGCGCCGACGATGGTCTTGAACATGAGGTTGAATTCCCGCGGCTCGGTCAGGGTGCCCAGCGTTTTGGCGTCGGGGCCCAGCACCGCGGCGAACTCGGCCGTGGGGACGGCAGTCAGCGGGACCAGGTCGCCTTGCCAGTGGAGTTCGTCGGCGTTCTTGGCGCGGAGGTTGAAAAACTTGAGGGCCTTTTGCTGGGCGTCTTCCGTCCCCGCCGGCCCGCCCGCCTCGGTGGCCACGAACGCCCGCCGCCCCTTGGCCTCGACCCAGCGGCCTTGCACCTGGTCGAAGCGGTAGCGGCGTTTCGACTCGCGGCAATCGACCATGTAGTCGTGGAAGAGGTCGTAATGGCCCGAGCACTTCCACACCTGCGGGTGCATGATGATGGCGCAGTCGATGCCGGTCATTTCAAAGGCCGAGGGGGCCCCGGCCGGGGCCTGCGACTCGTCATGGGCGGTGACCATGTCGCGCCACCAGGCCTCGCGGACGTTTCGCTTCAGCTCGACCCCCAGCGGGCCATAGTCCCAAAAGCCTTGCAGCCCGCCGTAAATCTCGCTCGATTGAAAGAGAAATCCCCGCCGCCGGCACAAGGCGACCAGTTGTTCCATTTCCATGGTGAAAGCACGCTCCCCGAGGAAAACGGTCGATCGTCAGCGGTGAGCGGTAGGGTGGGTCGAGCGCAGCGAGCCCCACCACCTACGGTCCGGCCGTTTCCTGGTGGGGCTCGCTGCGCTCGACCCACCCTACACGTGCATCCGCAACAGAAGCCAACCAGTGTAGACCGGGGGCCGGCGCCGGGCAAGCCCGGCCGCTTGACCGCCCCTTGTGGGGCCGAAGCGACCTGCGGTAGAATGAAAATCGAGAGCCGGGGGCGTGCGCCCTCGGATGGGGCGAGAGAGAGTGCCTGAGACGCGACATGAACGCCCAGGAAAGCGACAGACCGACGGCCCGCGACCCCATCGGGCTGCGGAGCCTGCTGTTGTTCATGTTCGTCACCGCCGCGATCCTGTCGCTGGTCAAGCTGCTGACGCCGGCAGCCCACTGGAGTTGGCGGCTGGGCGTGGCCGGCTACTTCACCGCCCTGGCGGCCTATGCCGTGCTGCGGGTGCCCTATGTCCTGAAACGGGTGCGACGGACCATCCGGCAACGACAGCAAGTCCTGGAAGAGCGCCAGCAACTCGCCGCGATGGCCAGCCGCCGCCGCCATGAGACCCCCTAGCAGCCAAGGTCGATCCCCGATGGCCAAGAATCAGGACCCGCCAGAAAAACCGGCCGAAACGCCCAACTTCGAACAGTCGCTCGAGCGGCTCGAAGAAATCGTCCACCAGTTGGAAGACGGCCAACTGGGCCTGAGCGAGGCGCTGGGCCGCTACGAAGAAGGGGTCAAGCTCCTGCGGCAGGCGTATGAGCTGCTGGAAGGGGCCCAACGCAAGATCGAACTTCTCAGCGGCGTCGATGCCAAGGGCAATCCGATCACGCGACCCCTGGAAGACGTGCCCACCTTTGGCGGGTAAGGAAGGAACCGCGTAGACGCGCCGGCCGCGCTGCCTTACAATAGACCCGATGGCAAACATCCTGGTTTCGCCGTGGGCCGAATACGCCGAGCGGCTGGCTCCCCCGATCGATGCGGCCCTGAGCGACTATACCGACTTGTCCCAAGGTTGCCCCTCCCGGCTCCGGGAGGCCATGCGTTACAGCCTGCTGGCGCCGGGGAAGCGGCTGCGGCCGATGCTCGCCTTGCTGGCGGCAGACGCCTGCGGGGGGGATATCCAAGCGGCGCTGCCGGCTGCCTGCGCCGTGGAAATGGTGCACGCCTATTCGCTGATCCACGACGATCTGCCGGCCATGGACGACGACGATCTGCGTCGCGGCCGGCCCACCTGCCACAAGGTCTTCGGCGAGGCGCTGGCCATCCTGGCCGGCGACGCCTTGCTGGCGTTGGCCTTTGAAGTGCTCGCCAGCGGAATCCGGCCGGCGGCGGTGGCGGCTGCCTGTTGCGCTTCGCTGGCGGTGGCCGCCGGGCCCTGCCAATTGGTCGGCGGCCAAGCCGACGATATCGAAGGGGAAAGGGGACAGTCCCCATTTGCCGGAACGGCCCGAAGGGTGCTTGGCACAAATGGGGACTGTCCCCTTTTTCCGCGGCAGGGCGGCCACGGGCCAGGGCGACGATGGCCTGCCCGCCCTCGAGTCGATCCACGGCCGCAAGACGGGGGCGTTGATCCGCGTTTCGCTGCGGCTGGGGGCCTTGGCCGTGGGGGCCCTTCCAGAACAAGTGGCGGCCCTGGACGAGTACGGACGCCGGCTCGGCCTGGCCTTCCAGATCACCGACGACCTGCTGGATGTCCGCAGCGACGAGGCGACCGCCGGGAAACGGGTGGGCAAGGACGCGGCCAAGGGCAAACTCACCTTTCCCGGCCTGTTGGGCGTCGAGCCCAGCGCGGCGCGTGCCGAGCGGCTGGTCGCCGAGGCCGTCGGCTGGCTGGCCTCCCTGGGCCCGGCCGCCGCCGGACTGGAACTGTTGGCTCGTCACGTCCTCGAGAGGAGTCGCTGATGGACAAGCTGCTTGCCACCGTCCGCTCGCCGCAAGACCTTCGCGGGCTGTCGCCGCGGCAACTGCAGCAATTGGCCGCGGAAATGCGCGAGGCCATCTGCCGCCTGGCCACCAAGCGCACCGCCCATTTCGCCTCGAACCTGGGCGTCGTCGAGCTGACGCTGGCCCTGCACACCTCGTTCGACTTCAGCCGCGACCGCCTCATCTGGGACACCGGCCACCAGGTCTACGCCCACAAGCTGATCACCGGCCGCTTCGAGCAGTTCGACACGATCCGGGCCAAGGGCGGCTTGATGGGCTATCCCAACCCGGCGGAAAGCGGCTACGACCTGTTCATGACCGGACATGCCGGCTGCAGCGTCGCCACGGCGCTGGGCATGAAGTGCGGCGACGAGCTGGCCCAGCCCGGCCAGCCCCGCAGCGTCGTGGCCGTCATCGGCGACGGCGCCTTCTCCTCCGGCATCGTCCTGGAGGCCATGAACCATGCCGGCGGGCTCAAGAAGAACCTCGTCGTGGTGCTCAACGACAACAAGATGTCGATCTGCCCCCGCGTGGGCGGCCTGGCCGAATCGCTCGACCGCCTGCGCATGAACACCCTTTACACGGGCCTGAAGAGCGAGGTGCAGAAGCTGCTGGGCCACTTGCCGGTGTTGGGCGATCCGGTGGAGCGATTCCTCAACCAGGTCAAGGGCGCCATCAAGGCCGGCCTGGTCGGCGGCATGTTCTTCGAAGAATTGGGTTTCCGCTACGTCGGCCCGGTCGACGGCCATAACATCCGCCAACTGCAAAAGTATCTGGCCATGGTCCGCCAGGTCCAGGGACCGGTGCTGCTGCACGTGGTCACGGAAAAGGGGCACGGTTTTCAGCCCGCCGCCGAGGACCCCACCAGCTTCCACACCCCGGAGCCGTTCGCGCGGCGAAACGGCTCGGCGGTGTCGCTGAAGAAGAAACACGCGCCTTCCTACACGCTGGTGGCGCGGGAGACGGTCTTGCAGCAGATGCGCGCCGACGCCCGCGTGGTCGTCATCACCGCGGCCATGTGCCAGGGCACCATGTTGGAGCCGATCCGCGAGGAATTTCCCGGCCGCTTCTTCGACGTCGGCATCTGCGAGTCGCACGCCGTGGCCTTCGCCGCCGGCCTGGCCAAGGCAGGGCTGCGGCCGCTGGTCGACATCTACAGCACCTTCATGCAGCGGGCCTACGACCAGATCTTCCAGGAAGTCGCCCTGCAAAACCTGCCCGTCACGCTGCTGCTGGATCGCGCCGGCCTGGTCGGCCCCGACGGCCCCACCCATCACGGCGTCTTCGACCTGACCTACTTGCGGCCGCTGCCCAACCTGGTCGTCATGGCGCCGGGCGATCAACAGGACCTGGCCCGCATGATCGAGTGGTCGATCCAGTCCGGCGCCCCGGCGGCCATCCGCTATCCGAAGACCGCCGCCGAGACGGTGCCGCGATCCTTGGCGGCCCTCGAACCCGGCACGGCCGAAGTCCTCCGCTGGGGCGCCGACGTGCATGCTCGTCGCCTGCGGCACCGTGCTGCGGTCCTGCGTCGAGGCGGCCGACCGCCTGGCCAAAGACGGCCTGCAAGCCGGCGTCATCAACGCCCGCTTCGTCAAACCGCTGGACCACCAGACCATGCTCCGCGCCGTGCGGGAATGCCCGCTGGTCGTCACGGTCGAGGAGGGGGCCCTGATGGGCGGGTTCGGCAGCGCCGTGCTGGAAGCGGCCGCCGACGCCGGCCTGGAGGCCGGCCGCATCCATCGCCTGGGCATCCCCGATCAATTCATCGAACATGGCGACCGCTCGGAACTGCTGGCCGGCCTGGGACTCGATGCCCGGGGCATTGCGCGGGCCTGCCGGGAACTGGTCCTGGCCGCGGAGCCGCGCCGCCTGGCCGTCCAACCCGCCGCCAAGTGCACGCCCGGATAGCCCACCATGAACCCGGCCCCCACGCCATCGACCAGCAAGGCCGCGGAACGTCCCCTGCGGGTCGTCCTCCTCAGCGCGGTCCAACGGCCCCACATCCTGGCCGAGGCCCGCCGCCTGCAAGGCCAGATCGAGCAACTATGCCCAGGTCGTTTTGACTGACTTCGGCACCGCCGAAGACCTCTCGCGGATCGACGCCGACGCGGCCGTCGTCCTGGGCGGCGATGGCTCGATCCTCAGGGCGGTCCACCAGATGGGCGATCGGCAGTTGCCCGTCATTGCCGTGAATTTGGGAAAACTGGGGTTTCTGGCGGATGTGACCCCCGCCGAATTGCCCGAGGTGCTGCGCGATTTCTCCGCCGGCAAGCTCACTATCATCGAGCACCTGATGTTCGAGTGCCGGGTGACGCGCGACGGCGAGGTGTGCGCCGAAAGGTCGGCCTGAACGAGACCGCCATCCACAGCGGGCCGCCGTTTTCCTTGATGGACGTCGATCTTTACGTTGACTCGGAACTGGTAACTACCTATAGTTGCGACGGTTTGATCGTCAGCACGCCGGTGGGCTCCACGGCCCACAGTCTGTCGGCGGGCGGACCGATCTTGCGGAAGGACCTCCAGGCCTTCGTGATCATGCCTATCAGCCCCCACACGCTCACGAACCGACCGGTGGTGGATGCCGCCGACTGCGTCTATGAAATGGTCGTGGCACGGCCCCGGCCGGAAACGTCCGTGGTGGTGGATGGGCAAGTCCTCTGCCGGTTGCAGGCCGGGGACCGGGTGGCGGTGGAGCGGCCGACTGTCGCTTCCGGCTGGTCACGGCCCCGGGGCACAGCTACTATCGGACGCTGCGGGAGAAACTCGGCTGGAGCGGACAACTGGGCGCACGGAAGGGCGGACCTCCGGGGTAGGCCCGTCGATTGAGAATTCCAACCACGGAAGGGGAATTGACCATGCCAGCGGGAATGGATGCCGGCGCTCTGCGGCCTTGGCTGGGGTCCACGGCCCTCTTGGTCTTAGCGGTGCTCTGCCTGCCGGCCCGCGGTGCCGGCGAAGATCGCGCCGGCCCGCCGGCCGCGGAGAAGTATACGCTCCGCTACAAGTTCGAGCCGGGCCAGTCGCTGCGTTCGAAGGTCGTGCACCGCTGCCAGGTGCGGACGACCGTCTCCGGCACGACGCAGACCGCCGAAACCGTCAGCACCTCGGAGAAGGTCTGGCGGATCGAGAAGGTCGAGCCCGACGGCTCGGCCACGTTCGCGCACCTGGTGCAATGGGTCGATATGCGGCACAAGCTCACCGGCGTCAATGAGGTCCATTACGATAGCCGCACCGACCTGGTGCCGCCGCACGGCTTCGAATACCTGGCCCAATCGGTCGGCGTGCCGCTGTCGATCGTCACGCTGGACGCCCGGGGCAAGGTCGTGCACCGCAAACGGCTGCCGGTCAAGGCGGCGGCGGGCGGCGACGGCGAAATGACCGTCTGCATGCCGGAGCAGCCGGTGGCGGTGGGACAAGAGTGGACGACTCCGCACGACATCGAGTTGCCATTGCCCCGCGGCGGCATCCGCAAGATCAAGGCCCGCCAGACCTTCGCCCTGCTGGAGGTCAAGACCGGCGTGGCCACCATCAGCCTGGCCACGCAGATCCTCAGCCCCGTGCACGATCCGGCCATCGAGGCGGAGTTGATTCAATTCGAGTCGGCCGGCACCGTGCGGTTCGACATCGACGCCGGTCGGGTCCTCAGCCAGGAGACGGAAGTCGACAAGGGGGTCGTCGGTTTCCGCGGTGAGGCCAGCAGCATCCACTACCACACGCGCTTCACCGAGGAGTTCCTTTCCTCCGAGCCGACGCTGGCCGCCCGCCCGACCGCGAGCAAGTAGCGCGCCCGGGCGATATCCCCTCTCCCTCCGGGAGAGGGTAGGGTGAGGGCGAAGCGGAAGCGATGCATGTGTCCGCGTGGCCGCCGCTTGTCCTCATTCGCCTCACCCCAACCCTCTCCCGGAGGGAGAGGGGACTTCAGTTTTGGGCCTGTCGTGCACGTTAGGCAATCTGCGGCAGCCGCCGCGCACGGGCGACAAGGCCCGCCGCCGCCCTTGCCGATCTTGAATATATGTTCAACAAGCTCATGTTCAGCGGCCTGGGGCTGATGGCGGCCGTGGCCGCCCCCATCGTCTTCTTCTCCGTCTCCGACCACTGGAGAGGCGGACTGGCGGGCACGCCGGCCACGGCAACGCCCGGCAGCGTGGGACCGGCCGCCGGTTCCACGTCGGGCCTGGGGGCCGCGACGTCGGCCGCCGCCTCCCCCGGCACGCCGGTCCGCGGCCTGGCCGAGGTCTTCCAGTTCAACGTCACGCCCGACTGGATCATGCGGCGCTGGCCGCAGGTCGCCACCGGGCTGGGCCAGTTGCAGTTGCAAGGCTACCGGGTGCCCCTGGTCACCGGCACGAGGGAGAGCGACGTGGCCGGCTCGCTCACCTACTACTTCAATGCCCAGCGGCAACTGCAGCGGATCGCCTTTCAGGGCAACACGGGCGATCCCCGCCAACTGGTCGGACTGCTCAGCAGCCGATTTAATCTCACCTGGCGGGCCGACGAACGATCCGGGCCTGGCGGTCTATGAAGCGGTCCGGTCCGACAACCGTCCCATCAGCGGGCTGCGGATTCAGATGGCCCCGGTCTTGAAGGCCAACGAGCCGCAGCAGCGCTTCGCCGTGCAACTGGTGTTGGAGCGGCCCGAGGAGTGAGCGTCTGGCCGGGGTGGCCGCGATAGCTCTGCTATCGGGGTGCCGCAGGCACGAGAGGTTTTCGTGGCGTCTTCAATCGCCTCTCGCGGCTGTGCCGCCCCGATAGCGAAGCTATCGGGGCCACCCGCGTGAGCGTGCGGCTCAGCCGTCGGCCTTGGGCTTGACCGCCTTGGCCTCAGCGGGATTGGGGGCGTCGTAGTCGAAGGCCCTCCAGACCATGGGGCGTCGCAGCGAGGGCTCGATCCGCAGCACGGTTTCGCCGTTCTGGAAGATGCGCACCGTGCCGTTGCTCTGGCTGACCGTGACGGCTACGGCGTTGGTGGCCCGGCTGATGGCGGCCGCGGCCCAGTGCCGGGCGCCGAGCCCCTTGGACAGAGTCACGTCGGCGGCCGAACAGTCGAGGTAGCGGCAGGTGGCCTCGACGATGCCGTCGACCGAGACGATGATGGCCCCGTCCATTTGGGCGATCTCCTTGATGCCCTCGCGGACCCGCGGATCGTCGAGGTTCCGCTCCTTGCGGCTGTAGCCCTTGACCGGATCGAAGCCGGCCGGCCGGCTGCAGGCCAGGACCTTGCGGGAATCGCCCACCACCAGCAGCGTGCCGACCGGTTTGCCCTCGCGGCCTTCGCGGCCGATCTCCACCGCCAGCTCCACGACGGTCTTGAGGGTATCCAGGGGGACGCGGGTCTCCAGTTGCCGCAGGTCCCGCCCCGTCAAGCGATTCAGATGCTCGTCGAGGTTGATCACGCTGAGCGAGTCGACCGTCTCGGAATCGAAGCCGCCATAGAGGGCCGCCACGCGCGAACCGGGGGCCAGGATGTCGTCGGCCACGGCCTCCAGCACCGCCTGCGTCAGGCGTTCGTAGACCGGGCTCTCGGGCATGTCGAGGCGGATGGGCTTCAGGCCGGCCTCTTTGGCCCCCACCAGTTGCTCGTCGCTATCGGCGGCGGCGAGGATCGTGGTCCGCGACGTGCCCGCCATGTTCCGCACCCGTTGCCAGTCCGCCGTGCCTTCGACCAGCAACAGCACGGCATCGACGTCGGCCGTCTCGCTCATTTTGAGGGCGAGCGTGAAGAGGGCCTTGAACTGGTCTGTCAGTCGGAGCGATTGCATGGCCTCGGCCGGCGCCGCCGGCTGCGCGCTTAGGGATGTTTGGACCGCTGAAAACGAGGCACCACCGCTATCCTACGGTTTCTCGCCGAATATGGCAACGGCAATGGAGGAATCAGGGACCGGGGACCAGGGCGCCTTCCAAGATGTTCTTGCCGGAGGACCTCGTGATCCGCTTGCGGTTTCGCAGAAGCTAGAAGGGATGCCAAATCCGCTCGGCAAGCGAAGGGCTCGGCTGTTGAGGCTTGAGGCGGTTGGTCTTGCAGTAATCCCGCCACTTGTTAACGTCGTTGCCCATGTCTTGGCCGGTGATCTCGCGGAGCGAGACCACGGCACGGTACTGCATTGCCGGGTCCTTGTCCTCCAAGGCGCCGGCCAACGCCACGATGGCGACCTGTTGGTGCGCATGGGCCAGCGCCCGGACGGCCGCGATGCGGACGTCGTGGTCGGTGTCGCTGTTGAGGATTCCGGCCAGGGTGCCGGCCGCGTCGGCATTGCCCCGCTGGCCCCACGACTCGCAATCGGCCGTCCGCACGTCATTGTCCGGGTCTTTCACTGCCTGGTGGAGGACCGCGTCGGACAGCGGACCGGGATACACAGCCAAGGTGCGGACGATCTGGGCACGGATCAGCGGGTCGTGCTCGTGCTGAAAATCGCCGGCCAACTGCTGGGCGATCATCTGCTTCTCGGTCGGATTCTTCGTCGCCGCGTTTTGGGCCAGATCGCGCAAGTCCTTGATCCGCTCCGTCGGGGAAATCACGCCCGAGAGCGTGTCCGGGCCGTCTGTCTTGACCGACGCGCAGCCGGCCGCCACCACCATCGCGCAGACGAGCAGCGGCAGCAGCCGTGGGCCCAAAACAACGTCCATCCGTGCGGTTCGCCCGTGGGAAGCAGGAATTTCGGATATTGAGAAGAGTACGAGGGCGGGACTATAGCATCGGCGGCAAGTTCTGCCAAGATGAGTCGGCGCGGAACTAATGTATGGTTGGGGAGGTTTGGGAGATTCGGGTAAGGATCGGCAGGGGAGTAACCCTCGCACGTCCCAAGGGGACAGTCCCATTTTCGTCGGACGAAAATTGGGACAGTCCCCGCCTGAATCGCCGCCTTGACGTCCGCTGCCGCGTGGGGGACAATTGAGGACATCTGGAGAGGGGTCCATGACTGCCAAGTTGGTTTCTGCTGCGGAAGGTCGAACAGCGGTAGGGTGGGTCGAGCGCAGCGAGCCCCACCATTTTTCCGGCAGTTCCTTGGTGGGGCTCGCTGCGCTCGACCCACCCTACAGATACGTTCGCAACAGAAACAAATCACGATGGTTCGCCGTCTGTGGGTTGCTGGGGGCTGTGCTGGCGGCCGCCGGCTGCCGCCAAGCACGGTCCGACACCTCGGCGGCAAGGCCCGCGCCCGCCGCCGCCACGACGCTTGCCGACCGCGATACCTGGGACGTGTGCACCATCAAGGGCGCACGGGTCGGCTACCAGCGAATGACGCTCCGACAGGCCAGCAAGGAAGGCCGCGAAGTGCTCCTGGGGCAAGGGATCAGCCACATGGCCGTCAAGCGATTCGGCCAGACCACCGCGATGGACCTGAAGCTTTCCTTCACGGAGACCCCGGCCGGCCGGCTGTTGGACTTCGAGAGCGAACTCCGCCAGGGCGCGGCCCCCCTGCGGACCAGCGGCCAGGTGCGGGGCGACCGCCTGGAGATGAAAACGACCACCTCGGGCAAGGTCGTTCCCTCCTCGATCGCCTGGTCGGCCGACTACGCCGGGTTCTTCGGCGCCGAAGAGTCGTTGCTGCGGCAGCCCATGAAACCCGGCGAAAAACGCACCGTCCACTGCCTCATGGACATGATCAACCAGGTGGTCCAGATCGACATGACCGCCCGCAGCCAGGAACGAGTGCAACTGCCCGTGGGCAGCTTCGATCTGCTGCGGATCGATACGGTGATGCACCTGCCCGGCGGCCAGACCCTGCCGGGCGCCATGTGGACGGACCGGGGGGGCGAGGTGCTGAAGAACCGCACGGACGCCTTGGAGATGGAGTCGATGCGGGCCACCAAGGCGATCGCCGAGGCCGAGAACGCCCCGCCGACGTTCGACCTCAGCCGGGATGTCCTGGTGAAGCTCGACCGGCCGCTGCCGGGGGCCCACCAGACGAAGCGGGTCCGCTATCGTGTCGAATTGCCCGGCGGCGATCCGGCGTCGGCCTTCGTCTCCGGGCCGTCGCAGGAGGTGAAGTCCACCGGGCCGCACACGGCCGAGATCACGGTGTATGCCATACGCCCCGGCCGCAGCGACGGCAATCCCCGGGCGGCGGCCGATCCGCCCAGCGCCGCCTCGCAGCAGCCGAACAGCTTCATCCAGAGCGATGACCCAAAGATTGTCGCCGATGCCAAGGAAGCGGCCGGCACGGAAACCGACCCCTGGAAGGTGGCCGTCGCCCTGGAGCAATTCGTGCATCGCGTGATGAAACCGGACTTCAACGACGCCTTTTCCACGGCGGCCGACGTGGCCCGCGCCCGCACGGGCGACTGCAAGGAGCACGCGATCTATCTGGCGGCCTTGGCCCGCGCCCAGGGCATCCCGGCCCGGGTGGCCATCGGCATGGTCTATCTCCGCGGGGCCTTCGGCGGCCACATGTGGACCGAGGTCTACATCGACGGCCGCTGGATCCCCCTGGACGCGACCCTGGGCCAGGGCGGCATCGGCGCCGCCCACCTCAAGCAGGGACAGAGCACCCTGGCAGACTTCTCCGCCTATGTCAACTTCCTTCCCGCCGTACAGGCCGCCGGCCAGTTGAAGATCAAGGTGCTCAGCGCGGAATGAGGGCGATGTTGGGCGAGGCGCGTGTGACAAAATTGCGCGATTGACGCTCACATCGTGCCCAGGAATTGTGCATTCCCGCTTCCGCTACTGCTTCCCGGCGGGCGGTCTGCGCCGGAGAATTCGCCATAACAGATTTCGTGGCAACGAATTGCACGAATCTATCCCCAGTGGACCCGGGATTGGCATGGGGGTTGCTAAATGGCGACGAAACTGTGCCACGGCCGTGTCAGCCGGATGTCGGGTGCCACTGCTGGCTTGTCCAGCAGTGTCGAACCGCCACCACGCCGCACTGCTGGACGAGCCAGGCACCGGGCGGAGCCTGGTCGTGGCACCTAGCCGTCAACTCTCATCGAAACTCCGTAATGGAAAGGCGGTCGGTCCCATGAGGATAGGGAGAAGCGTGCAACTGTACGGGGCGGTCGGTCTGCTGGCCACGATGGTCTGGCTGACGGCGGGCTCCCACTGCGCGGCCCAGCAGGCCGGTCCAACGTCGCCGGCCGCGGCCGCGGCCCGAACCGTCGACAAGGGCGACAACGCCTGGATGCTGACCTCCTCCGCCCTGGTGCTGATGATGACCGGCCCCGGACTGGCCCTGTTCTATTGCGGCCTGGTGCGGAAGAAGAACGTGCTCAGCGTCATGATGCAGTGCGTCTTCCTGATGTGTCTGCTGAGCGTCATTTGGGCCGTCTACGGCTACTCGTTCTCCTTCGGCGGCGACCGACCCTGGTTCGGCGACTTTCACTACTTGTTCCTGAACAACGCCGCGGCGACCTGGGCCAGCGGCACGACGGGACAGCCCGGCCACTCCGTCATCCCCTTATGTGCCGCCAGTATCGGCGACATTCCGGTGCTCACCCACATGCTCTTTCAGGGCATGTTCTTCGTCATCACGCCGGCCTTGATTTGCGGGGCGTTCGCCGAGCGTATGAAATTCAGCACCATGGTGGTGTTTATGATCCTCTGGGGCACGCTGATCTATTGCCCCTTGGCCCATTGGGTCTGGGGCGGCGGCGTGCTCAATTACGGCAGCCCAAACGCTTTTGCCGGCGGGGCCTTGGACTTCGCCGGCGGCACGGTGGTCCACATCAGCTCCGGCGTCTCGGCGCTGGTCTGCGCGTTGCTGCTGGGCAAGCGGCTGGGCTACGGCAGCGAGCCGATGCCGCCGCACAACTTGACCTACACGGCCGTCGGCGCCACGATGCTCTGGGTCGGCTGGTTCGGCTTCAACGCCGGCAGCGCCCTGAATGCCGGCGGCCTGGCCTCCAGCGCCTTCGCCGCCACGCACTTCGCCGCCGCGGCCGGGGGGCTGACCTGGGCCGCCATGGAATGGATCGTCCGCGGCAAGCCGACCATCCTGGGGACCTGCTCCGGCGTCGTCGCCGGCCTGGTGTGCATTACTCCTGCCTCCGGCTATGTCACGCCTTGCTGGGCGTTGGTCATGGGCGTGGCGGTGGGCATCGTCTGCTACCTGGCCTGCACCGCCCTGAAGGGGAGATTCAAATATGACGATTCCCTCGACGTCTTCGGCGTCCACGGCATGGGCGGCACGCTCGGCGCGCTGCTGACCGGCGTCTTCGCCACCCGCGCGACCGGGGCCACTGGCAGCGACAACCTCTTGGGACTGATCGAAGGCGGCCAGGTCTGGAAGGCCCAGATCATCGCCGTCCTGCTCACCTGGGTCCTGGCGGTCGGGGGCACGTTCATCCTCTTGAAGGTGCTCGACGCCGTGATGGGCCTGCGGGTCTCCCGCGAGGCCGAGATCGAGGGCCTCGATGTCAGCCAGCATGGCGAAGAAGGCTACATATTCATATAAGGGGCCAGGGGCCGGGGACCAGGGGTCGGGCAGGCCAGCAAAAGCCCCCCGTTTGCAACGGGGGGCGTGGCAGTGGACAGGTGCGGCGGCACGGGTTAGACTGATGGAGGTTTTCGGCGCCGCCCCTGGAAGGGGCCCGGCCGGTTGCCTCCCGACACAGATCAAGGAGCTTGCGATGAAGAAGGTGGAAGCGATCATCCGGCATTTCAAGCTGGAGGATGTCAAGAACGCCTTGACCGAGCAGGGGATTGCCGGGATGACCATCACCGAGGTCCGCGGTTTTGGCCGTCAGAAGGGGCATACGGAGATGTATCGCGGCACCGAATACGCGGTCGATTTCGTCCCCAAGATCAAGATCGAGGTCGTGGTGTCCGACGCCAAGGCGCAGACCGTGCTGGACACGATCATGCGGTCGGCGCAGACGGGCCAGGTGGGCGACGGCAAAATGTTCGTCACCAGCCTGATCGACGTGGTGCGGATCCGCACCGGTGAATCGGGCGAAGGCGCCATCTAAAGGCCACCAATACGTGTCGCTGCTCCGCTCCAACGTGCTGGCCGCCAAGGCGCGGTTGGCCAAGGGGAACGAGGACTTCAAGCGTCGCCATCGGGCCGGCTGCTCCGGCGTCGAGGTCTGCGCCCTTTCGACCAATCTCCGCGACGCCGTGCTCCTGGAATTGATGGAGGCCGCGCTGGACGACCTGGGCGAAGCCGGCCCCAAGGGGCTGCTCTCCGAGATTGCCCTGGTGGCCCACGGCGGCCATGGCCGCCGCGACGTGGCCCCCTATAGCGACGTCGATTTGATGATCCTGCACCGCCGCTGGACGGCCGCCCGGCTGGCGCCCCTGGCCGAGCGGTTGCTGCGCAACGTCTTCGACGTGGGGCTGATCCTGGGCCATAGCGTCCGCACGCCCCGGCAAGCCTGCCGGCTGGCCCGCCGGGATTCTTCCATCTGCACCTCGCTGATGGAATCGCGGCTCTTGGCCGGGAGCCAGCGGCTCTTCGAGCTGTTTACCCGCACTTTTCGCCGCCAGGTGAACTGGCGTGCCCGGCACCTGATGGCGACGATCGCCCGCTCGCGGCTGGAGGAGCGGGCCCGCTACGGCGAGACCGTCTTCCTGCTGGAGCCGAACATCAAGCGGTCGGCGGGCACGCTGCGCGATTTGCAATTGCTCCGCTGGATCGGCTTTGTCCGCTACGGCACCGCCGATCCCCACGAGCTGCACGAGCGCGGCGTGCTCGGCGAGGAAGACGTGCGGACGATCGGGCGTGCGGGCGAGTTCCTCCTCTGGCTCCGCAACGAGCTGCACTTCCAGGCCGGCCAGGCCGCCGACGTGCTCACCCGCGCCGAGCAATGGCGGATCGCCGAGGCCCTGGGCTACCAGCCGATCGCCGGGCTGCTGCCGGTCGAGCAGTTCATGCGCGAATATTTCCGCCATACCAGCCAGGTGAGCCACCTGGTCGAGCGCTTCGTGGCCAAGGCCACCAGTTCCGAGCGGCGCGCCTGGCTGTCCAACGCGGTTTTCGGCCATCGCGTGGAGGAGGGCTTCCGCGTCGGCCCCGCCGGCATCACCGCCACCCGCCGCGGCCTGCAAAAACTCCGCGGCAACCTGGCCGAGATCGTGCGGCTGGCCGAGCTGGCGAACCTCTACGACGCGCCCATCGCGACGAGCGCCTGGGAATTCATCCGCCGCCAGGCGCCGCTGCTGGGCGGCGAGCCGTCGCCCGAGGCGTGCGGCTGGTTCCTGGCCATGTTGTCGCATCCGGGCCGCCTCGGCGCGCTGCTGCGCGACCTGCACGAAGCCGCCATCCTGGAACGCTTCATTCCCGAGTTCGCCCGCGCCCGCGGCCTGCTGCAATTCAACCAGTATCACAAGTACACGGTCGACGAGCATTGCCTGCGGGCGGTCGAGTTCGCCGCCGCACTCGCCGGCGACCAGGGACCCTTGGGACGCGTCTACCGCGGCATCGCCGACAAGCGCGTGCTGCACCTGGCGCTGTTCGTCCACGACCTGGGCAAGGGCTATCTGGAAGACCACCGGGAGATCGGGCTGAAGATTGCCGAGCAGGCGGCGCGGCGGCTGGGCCTTTCCGCCCCGGAGACGCAGCGGCTGAGGTTCCTCGTCCACAAGCACCTCCGCATGAACCACCTGGCCTTCCGCCGCGACACCAGCGACGAGGAGACCGTGGTGAACTTCGCCGTCCAGGTCGGCTCGCCCGAGGTCCTGCAAATGCTCTACGTCCTCACCGCCGCCGACCTCGGCGCCGTCGGCCCCGACGTCTGGGACGGCTGGAAGGCTGAAATCCTCACCGATCTGTACCACCGCACCATGCAGCAACTGGCCGGCGAAAGCCCCGCCACCACCCTCGACGAACTCTACGCGCAGCGGCGGGTCGAGATCCGCAAGGAACTAGCCGCGGCGGCCGACGATCCCTGGTTCCTCCGCCACGTCGAGGCCTTGCCCTCCGGCTATCTCAGTGCCACGCCGGCACAGCAGGTGGCCGCCGACTTGCGAATGCTGCACGGCATGGAGCCCGGCACGGTGATCGCCGAGGCCCAATATCTCGCCGAGACGGCCAGCGTGCTGTTCACCATCGGCGCCTCCGAGCAGATCACCTCCGGCATCTTCCACAAGCTGACGGGGGCCCTGACCAGCCACGGCCTGGAAATCCGCACCGCGCAGATCCACACGCTGGCCGACGGCCTGGTGCTGGACCGCTTCTGGGTGCGCGATCCGGATTTCGCCGGCCGGCCGCCCCAAGACCGTCTCGACGCGGTCAAGCGATCGTTGGTCCAGTCGTTGTGCGATCCGGCGGCCAAGCGGCCGGCGTTTCGCCGCACCTGGCAGGTGGGCCGCCACGGCTCGCTCTCCGCCCCCGGCCCTCGCACCCAGGTCAACACTGACGTCAGCACCTCCAGCCGATTCACCGTCATCAACGTCATCACGCTGGACCGCACCGGCCTCCTTTACGCCATCACGCGGACGCTGTTCGAGATGGAGTTGTCGGTTTGGCGGGCGAAGATCGGCACCTATCTGGACCAGGTCGTCGACGTCTTCTACATCACCGATCGGCAGGACCGCAAGATCGAGGACGAGTGGCGGCTGGAGGAGATCCGCCGCCGCCTGGTCGAGGTGATCGACGCGCCGGAGGGGTGAGAAAAGGCGGAGGGCGGAAGGCGGAAGGGGGAAGGGGCCGAAGGCGTTAGCCTCCGGATGGCGACGCGCAGAGGGGCAAGGTCGCAGAGGCACGGAGGCGAAGAAGCGGAGGGTCGGATTGCCCCAAGGCACCGTCGATTCGCCAATCATCCCTTCTTCCTTTGCGGCTTCGCGCCTTGGCGCCTTGGCGTGCAAGATTTCTCTGGGTGACGTTGCCAAGGCGCCGATTTGTCGCCGCAAAGGCCGGCCTTTCACCCGCCGGGGTCGTAATAATGGCCGTCAAGGCGACTTGCCGTTGGCCCTCTTGCCGGCGCCTTCCGCCTTCCCCCCTCCGCCTTCCGCCTTCTTTCCATCTCCCGGCCAAGGGAGCGTTTCTTCCCACAGGACGTGATCGGATCGCATGAACCAGACGTGCAGAAGGCCGGCGGCGGCAAAATTCTCCGGCGGCAAGTCCAGGCTGAGCGTGCGATCGCCCAGCGACCAACAGTCGAGCAACAGAAACACGGCCTTGGGACTGGGGACGAAGTCGGGCGCGCGCCGGGCGCTTCGATACCTTGTCGCGGGGAGCAACCAGGACCGCGGGCCGGCCCAGCGAATTCCGCCGGCCCACGATTTGAAGATCCATGTTGTCCTTCAGGAACGACTCGACCGTCTCGCGCTGCTCGGCCTCGTCGAGGCAATGAAAAACCTTGCGACTGACATCGCCCTGAAAATACTCGCGCACAAAGTAGAGCGGCACGACCTTCGCCGGGGCCTCGTCGGGGGCCGCCAGCCGGACTTCGACGGACGTGGCCGGGTAGAGCTTCCAACGGTAGTTGATCATCAACACCGGCCGGCCGGATCGGTCCTTCACCAGCGAAGCGTAGGACGTGGAATTGCCCTTCTTCGCCGCCGGGGCGGCCCCCGGGGAAGCCGTCTCGTCGGGCGGAGCGGCGCAGGCCAGCGAAATCAGGCAGCCCAGGCATGGCGCTATCAGCAGCGACGGCAGATGGCGTGTCATAAGCAGCGGTCCTCCCAGGTTTCTCGTCATGTCCGCAACTCCTGCGATTATAGCATGAACGCCGGGCCGCTGCTGGGGCCTGTCGTCCCTCCAAGCCCACCGGGCACCCGCGCAGCGGGTCGCGACCGGTGGGACCGGAAGCGGCAGGTGGCGCCGTTGGCGGGGTCCTTTCCCACCGGTCGCAGCCGGTGGGCTTAGTGAGCAGATATAGGGATTTGCCGTCCCGCTCGGCCGGCCCGCTCAGGCGGTGGCCGCCACGATGCCACGCTCGACGGCGGCGGCGATGCGGTCGATCTCGTCGCCCGAGAATCGCCAGCGGCGGCATGATCACCAGCACGTTGCCCAGGGGACGGAGCCACACGCCCTCGCGGCGGGCGGAGTCGCACACGCGCATGCCGCGACGCTGCTCCCAAGGATAGGGCTCCTTCGTCTGCCGGTCGCGGACCAACTCGATGCCGGCAATCAGCCCGCATTGGCGGACGTGGCCGACCTGTCCCAGCCCGGCGATTCGCCGCAGGTGTCCGGCCAGGCGCTCGATCTTCGCCGGCAGGCGGGCCAAGGTCTGTTCCTCCTCGAAGACCTCGAGCGTGGCCAGCGCGACGGCCGCCCCCAGCGGATTGCCGCCGTAGGTGTGACCGTGGAAGAAGGTCCGGCTCTGGGCATATTCTCCCAGGAAGGCCCGCCAGATTTCCTCGCTCGCCAGGGTGACGGCCAGGGGCAAGTAGCCGCCGGTCAGCCCCTTGGCCAGGCAGAGAAGATCAGGAGTGACCTGCTCGTGCTCGCAGGCGAACATCCGCCCGGTGCGGCCGCAGCCGACGGCCACTTCGTCGGCGATCAGCAGCACGTCGTACTTCCGCGTCAATTCCCGCACGCCGCGAAGATAGCCGGCCGGGTGCATCACCATGCCGGCGGCGGCCTGCACCAAGGGCTCGATGACCATGGCGGCGATCCGCCCGTGTTCCACGCGGAGCACACACTCCAGTTTTTCCAGGTGATAGGCGGCCAGTTCTTCGGGTGGCACGCCGGGGGGCGTGCGATAGGTGTCGGGCATGGGCAGACGGAGCGTCTCGAACAGCAGCGGCCGGAACATGGCGTGAAACCGCTCCACCCCGCCGACGCTCACGCTCCCCAGCGTATCGCCGTGGTAGGCGTCGCCGAGGGCCAGGTAGCAGGTCTTTTCCGGCCGCGGCTCGGGCCGCTGCCGCCAATACTGGAAGGCCATCTTGAGGGCCACTTCCACGGCCGTGGCGCCGTCGTCGGAGAAGAACACGTGGGCCAGCCCCGGCGGCGCCAGATCGACCAACCGCCGGGCGAGCTTGATGGTCTGGGGGTTCGACGCGCCCAGGTTGGTGACGTGGGCGACGCGGTCGAGCTGCCCGCGGAGGGCCGCATCCAGCCGCGGGTGCCGATGGCCGTGGATATTGCACCACAGGCTGCTGACGCCGTCGATATAGGAGTTGCCGTCGATGTCGAAGAGCAGGCAGCCCTCGGCGCGCTCGAACACCAGCGGCTCGTACTCGGCCATCTGCGTGAAGGCGTGCCAGACCAGCGTGCGGTCCCATGCCTTGAGTTGCTCGGGCGTAGGCTCGGCCATCACTTCATTCCCAGGCCATGACCACCGGCGTGCCGACGGTGACGCCCAGCCGGGCGGCGGCGTTGTCGCCGACGATGGCCAACTCCAGCCGGCCGCTGGAGCCGACCAGGGCCACCAGCGTCCCCTGCGGCTGCGAGGCGTAGCTGCCGTAGACGCCCCAGGTTTCATAGATGCTGCACACCGTGCACACGCGGCTGTCGGTGGGCCGGCCGGCGAACATGTCGGCCGCGATGTTCGTGACCAGGTTGCCGAAGGAATCGACCTCGATGACGTGGCCGGCGATGCGCCGCTCCAGCAGCCGCGCCTGCGGCCATTCCACGACGATCAGCCGCTCCAGCGACGGGCCGAGCTCGTCGGGGTCCAGGCCCAGGCTGAGCCGGGCGGCGACCGGCGCCAGGATGTCGCGGCCGTGAAAGGTCGTGGAAACGTCGGCCAGCCAGAAGCGCGGCTCGGCCAGACGGATGATCTTCGACGGCGGCGTGTTGGCGATCACCCGGCTGAGCAGGCCGTTGTCCGGGGCGACGTACTGCTGCCGGCCGGCGCGGACGTAGACGATCTCGCGATCGCTCCCCACGCCCGGATCGACCACCACGACGTGGATGGTGCCGGGGGGAAAGCGGCCGGCCACTTCCTCCAGGACCACGGCGGCGTGGCGGATGTCCTGGGCCGGCACGGCGTGCGTGATGTCGACGACGGTGGCGGCGGAGTTGATCGTAAGGATCACGCCTTTCATGGCCGCCACGTAGGGGCTGCCGGTGCCGAAATCGGTGGTCAGCGTGATGATGCTCACTGCTTCTCGATCAGTTCCAGGCACACCTGGCGAATCTGGTTGGGATTCACGTTGGGATTCTTCTTCTTGGCCTGGCCGATCAGTTGGCCGACGCCCTTGAGCTTGCCTTCCTTGACTTCGGCGACGATCTTCGGGTTGTCGGCCAGCAGTTGGCGGCAGAGGTCCAGCAACGTCGCGCCCTCGACGGCCTGGATGCCCATCGCCTGCATGGACTGCGCGAGGCTGCGGCCGGAGGCGATCATGTCGGCGAGCACTTCGCGGCCGCGGCCGGTCTCCAGCCGCCCGCAGCGGACCGTCTCGATCACTTCGGCCACGGCCTGCGGCCGCAGGGGAAATTGGGCGATGCCGACGTGCTGTTCCTTGAGCGTCCGCAGCACGTCCTGCTGCACCCAGTTGCTGGCCGTCTTGCCATCGCCGCAGAGCCGGGCCAACTCGACGTAGTAGTCGACCAGTTCGCGCCCCTGGTTGACCAGCACGTCGGCGTCGTAGGGAGTGATCTGCCAGGTCTGCTCCAAGCGCGCGCGCACGGCGGCCGGCAACTCGCCCAGCGCGGCGCGGATCCGCTCGACCTGGGCCTCGGTCGTGGTGACCGGCACCAGGTCGGGGTCGGGAAAATAGCGGTAGTCGCTGGATTCCTCTTTGGATCGCTGGGGGCGGGTGGTCTGCGAGGCTTCGTCCCAGCCCCGGGTGGTCTTGGGCACCTGGCCGAGCACCTGGCCGGTCTCCTGCCATGCCTGGTATTGTCGGGGGGCCTCGTAGGCCAGCGCCCGCTCCACCGCCCGGAAGCTGTTCATGTTCTTCACTTCGACGATGGGGGTGGCGACTTTTCCCGCCGGGGTGTCGATGTGCAAGTTGACGTTGGCGTCCACCCGCAGGCTGCCCTCCTGCATGTTGCAATCGGACACTTCCAGATAGTTCAGCAAAAGCTTCAATTCGGTGAGATAGGCCCTGGCCTCGGCGGGCGAGCGCATGTCGGGCTGGCTGACGATCTCCAGCAGCGGCACGCCGCAGCGGTTCAGGTCGATGCGGCTGTCGGCCTTGCCCTCCAGCTCGTCGTGCATGCTCTTGCCGGCGTCCTCTTCCAGGTGGGCGCGGATGATGCCCACCCGCTTCGGCTCGACGCGCCCCTTGGGATCGCTGATCGGCAGCCAGCCGTCGTGGCTCAAGGGCAGGTCGAACTGGCTGATCTGGTAGCCCTTGGGCAGGTCGGGATAGTAGTAATTCTTGCGGTCCCACTTGGTGAAGCGGGCGATCTGGCAGTTCAGCGCCACGGCCGTCCGCAGCGCCAGGTCCACGGCCCGGCGGTTCATCACCGGTAGCGAGCCGGGCATACCGATGCACACCGGACAGGTCTGCGTGTTCGGCGCGGCGCCGAACTTCGTGCTGCACGCGCAGAACATCTTGCTCTCGGTGAGCAGTTGCACGTGGACTTCCAGGCCGATGACGATGGTGTAGGGGGCGGACATGGGAGGAACCAGGGGTCAGGGACCGGGGGTCGGGGACCAGGGGACGGGCGTCCTCAGGGCCACGATATTGATGGGAATTGTAGCGGAAAACCACCGCGCCCGTCCAGGGGGCCGTTTTTCGGCCTTCGATTGGCCGCGGGCCCGCTGCACATCCGACGACGAGGGAGCGTCCGCCGCGATGGACGCAAACCGGGGTCCTCGGTATAATGAAAAACGGCGAGCTTTTCCAAGAGGTGACACGTGCAGCAACAAATCCGGCTTACCGCGGTTTTCCGAAAGGTCCCCGAAGGCTATATCGGTTTTGTCGAGGAGTTGCCCGGCGCGAACACGCAGGGCGCGACCCTCGACGAAACTCGACAGAACCTTGAAGAAGCGGTCTGCTTGGTTCTCGAAGCAAACCGCGCCCTGGCCGAAGAGGATTTGGCCGGCCAAGACGTCATTCGCGAGCCGATTATCGTCGCCCCATGAAACGGCTGGACCTGGTCCGACATCTCGAAAGGCACGCCTGCGTAGTCCTGTGCGAGGGCGGCAATCATACGGTGTACGTGAATCCAGCGGTGCGGAAGGTGTCGGCCGTGCCCCGTCACCGCGAAATCAACGAGTTCCTGGCACGAAAGATCTGCCGGGACCTGGAAATTCCGCAACCGTAGCGCGGCGCAGTCGGCGGGCCTCTCCTAATCCCCAATCCCTAATCCCTCAGTTCGGGTCGCCGCGTGTGCCAATCGGTTGCCTGCTGAAACATCCAGCCGCCGCGGAGCAGCCGCTCCTCCTCGAAGGGCGGGGCTTGCAGGTGCAAACCGATGGGCAGCCCGCCGGAACTGAAACCGCAGGGAATCGACATGGCGCCGATGCCGGCCAGGTTCGTGCTCACCGTGTACAGGTCGAAAAGGTACATCGACAAGGGATCGTCGATCTTCTCGCCCAGCTTGAAGGCGGGCGTGGGCGTGACCGGGCCGACGATCAGGTCGACCTCCTCGAAGGCCCGGTCGAAGTCCTGGCGGATCAGCCGCCGCACCTGGAGGGCCTTCTTGTAATAGGCGTCATAATAGCCGGCGCTGAGGGCGTAGGTGCCCAGCATGATGCGGCGCTTGACCTCGGCGCCGAACCCCTCGGCCCGGCTGCGGCGATACATGCGGATGAGCGGATTGTCGAGGTCGGCCAGGGCCGCGCCGTCGCCGGCCTTCTCCAGCGTCTGGCGTTGGGCCTCCAGCTCGGCGGTCATTTCCTTTTCGTCGGTGCGATAGCCGTAATGGACGCCGTCGTAGCGGGCGAGGTTGCTGGAGGCCTCGCAAGGGGCGATGACGTAATAGATCGCCACCGCGTACTTGCTGTGCGGCATCGAGAGCTGCTTCACCTTGGCCCCCAGCGATTCGTACACGCGGACCGCTTCACGGACGGCGGCCTCGACCTCGGCGTCGAGCCCCGCGCCGAAATGCTCGCGGACCAGGCCGATCCGCAGGCCGCTAAGCGGCTGCCGGACGGTCTGGCTATAAGGCGGCACCGGCAGGTTGATGGCGGTGGAATCGTGCGGATCGTGCCCGGCCAGGACCTCCAGCAAGAGGGCGAGGTCCTCCACGGTGCCGCCCATGGGACCGATCTGATCGAGGCTGCTGGCGAAGGCCACCAGTCCGTAGCGGCTGACGCGGCCGTAGGTGGGCTTCAGGCCGCTGACGCCGCAGAGGCCGGCCGGGCAACGGATCGAGCCGCCGGTGTCGGTGCCGATGGACAAGGGGGCCATGCGGGCGGCGATGCAGGCCGCCGAGCCGCCGCTGGAGCCGCCGGGAATCCGCGCCAGGTCCCAGGGATTGCGGGTCAACTGAAAGGCCGAGTTCTCGGTCGAGCCGCCCATGGCGAACTCGTCCATGTTCGTGTGCCCGATCAGCACGGCGTCGGCGGCCTTCAGCCGCGCCACCACGGTGGCGTCATAGGGGGGGCGGAAGTTCTCCAGGATCCGCGAGGCGCAGGTGGTCAGCTCGCCCTTGGTGCAGAGCAGGTCCTTGACGGCCACGGGCACTCCGGCCAGTCGTCCCAGCGGTTGGCCGGCCGCACGCCGCCGGTCGATCGCTTCGGCCCGGGCCAGGGCCGCCGGAGGATCGACGCGGAAGAAGGCCCCCACGGCGGCGTCATGCTTGCGGATCTGGTCGAGAAAGGCCTGCGTGACTTCGACCGCCTTGACGCGGCCGGAGGCAAGCTCGCCGAGCAGCTCCGTGGCTGTGAGATCGATCAGTGCCATCACGTTTCGCCCAGGACGGCGGGAACCAGATAACACTCGCGGTCGCACTTGGGCGCGTTGGCCAGCGCCTCGCGGCAATCCAGACTCGGCCCCGCCACGTCGTCGCGGAAGACGTTGGAAACGTCCAGGGCATGGGCCATCGGCTCCACGGCCGCGGTGTCCAACTCGCCCAGCAGGTCCATGTAGCCGAGAATATCGCCCATCTGGCTGGTCATGGTGTCGAGCTCTCGCTCGGACAACAGCAGGCGGCCCAGCAGGGCGACCTTTTCGACCTCTTTGCGGGAAATAGCCATTCGTGACGGCGCGATTTACTTTTCCGCCGGCGCCTTGGCAAGACGGAAGGGCACGGCGTGAATCTTCTTGATGACCGCCCCGCTGCGAATGCACTGCGTGCAGACCCGCAGCGTCTTGCTGCTGCCGCGGGCCGTGCTCACGTGCACCTTCTGGAGGTTGGGACGAAACCGCCGCGGCGAAATCCCGGTGATCTTGGTGCCAACACCTCCGAGGTACTTCGCCTTCCCACGATGGGTTACTTTATTCCCTTTTGCGGGCTTTTTTCCACACACGTCACATGCTTGGCCCATCCGGAACTCTCCCCAACGCCCAGGTTGTCGGCAACAGGTAAAGCACTAAAGTATACGCGCCACGGCCGGTGACGCAAGGGGGGAAGCCGGCGGCGGGGGAATGCGAAACCGCAAGCGGCCGCGGCCCCTAATCCCTAAATCCCTAAATCCCTAAATCCCTAAATCCCTAAATCCCTAAATCCCTTCTCTTTTCACTCTGCGGCCGACTTGCTGCCTTGCGGCGAGCCTTGGATCGGCGTGTCTTGCATCAGCGGCCGGCCCGCCGTGACAAAACCCAGGCGGTGCAGCTCCTCTTTGAGACGGCGAAAGGCGGCAAACCCGTCCGGATAGGTCCAGATGGTGATCGTGGGATGTTCTCCGGCATGTTCGGCCAGGACGCGGCGCAACTGCGAGTTCTCCCGCAGCGCTTCCTCGACCGGCTCGCCCAGGGTTTCGGACATGGGGATCACCGTGTAGCGCTTCAAAACGGCATAGTAGCCCATGGCGCGATGTTCCTGCACTTCCTCCGGGGTGTAACTGCGGCGCGCGAAGGTGTAGCGGAGGCAGAAGCCGTTTTCCGGTCCGACCGTGTCGGTGAACTCCGCGCGTTTTTCGAGCTTGTATATCTGATGTTGGACTCTGCTGCGCACTTCCTCGGTCAGTTGCTCCATCGGGATCATCGCCAGCCGGCCGCCGATAAGTTGAAACTGCAACTCCGGACCATCGACCGTCTGGCTCAGCGGGGTGGGGTAATTCGCCACCTGGACCACTTCGGCGGGGGCCGTTTCCGTGGCGATCCGCTGCCGGTTCAACTCCTCCAATTGCAGCCTGGCCGCCGACAGGTTGTCGCGCAGGGCGCGATCCTGGGGCGTCTCGCTTGGGGGCGACTGGCCCGGCGCCTCGGCCTTGTGCTCCATGAGGGCGACGGCCAGCGCCAGGGTGTCGCGCTGCCGGCCGCGCATCGCCGTCTCTGCGTGCAGCCGTCGGACCTCGGCCGCCGTCTCCCACACGTCCTTCCGCATCGATTGCTCCGCAGCCAGGTCGGCGGCCAGGTCATTGGCGACGTTCGCGGGGGACGCCGGCAGCGACAATTCGACGGGCGTGTTCTTGATCCGCAGCCCCACGACCAACACCATGACGATCATGATGCTCACCACGCTGGCCACGATGTCCAGAAACGAATCGGCGTTGATGGCTTCGCTTTCCGCGTGTACCGGCCGGGGCATGGCTAGGGTTTCCTCTCTATGGTAAACCCGCTGTCCTTCAGCAGAAGGTTCATGTCCTCCAGCCGCCGCTGGGCGCCCGGTGCGACGTAGACCTTTAGCACCGGACGCCAGTACATGCCCTCGCCGGCAATCCCCCAAGAGTCCATCTGCTCCCACAAGGCGGCAATGAACTTGTCGATCGAGCCCGCGGTTCGCGGCCCCAGCGGGATTTGCTTGGGCGCGCCCATGCCCGGCCCCGGAGCCAACACTAACCGGTCGGCATAACAGTCGACGCGAATCGTCCGGGTGAGGGGGGTCGATTTCCGCCCCGCGTCACGCAGGCCCCAATTCTGGCCGCGGGTCTTGGCGAGGCTCTTGAGGTCTTTCTTCTGGTCACTGTCTTTGTCGTCGTCCTTGTCCTCCGGCGGCGGGTCCTGCGAGGGACGCCACTCGCCGGGACGCAACGGCGGCATCAGTTGTCCGCCGGGCGGCGACGGCCGCGGCGGCGGCCCGTCGGGCGGGGTGAAGGGCTGGCCGACGACGTAGCCTTCCGGCGTCGCCACGCGAGTGCCGGTCTGGCCCCGGGCATTGGGATCGCCGCCGGCGCCGTAGGCCGGATTGCCCGCGCTAGAGGAGCCGCTGCCAGGCGTGCCGCCCGTTGCAAGACCACCAGGCCCACTGCCGCCAGAACCGCCTGCGCCCGTTCCGAACAGGCTCCCCCCACCGCCGCCGGAACCGCCTGTCCCCGTTCCGAATCCGTTTCCGCCGCCGCCCGAATCGCCTGTGCCAAGTCCGAATCCGCTTCCGCCATTGCCGCCGGAACCACCTCCGCCCACTCCAAGACCGATTCCGCTGCCGCCCGGATCGCCCGTTCCGGTTCCGAATCCGTTTCCGCCGCCGCCGGAATCGCTTCCGCCCAGTCCAAACCCGCTCCCGCCGCTGCCGGAACCGCCCCCGCCCATTCCAAAACCGCTTCCGCTACCGCCGGAACCGCCGGTTCCCGTTCCGAAACCGCTTCCCCCGCCGCCCGGACCGTCCGTTCCGGTTCCGAATCCGCTTCCATTGCCGCCGGAACCGCCTGTTCCGGTTCCGAACCCGTTTCCTCCTCCGCCTGGGCCGCCTATGCCCGTTCCGAATCCGCTTCCCCCTCCGCCCGGACCGCCTGCGCCCGTTCCGAACCCGTTTCCTCCTCCGCCTGGGCCGCCTATGCCCGTTCCGAATCCGCTTCCCCCGCTGCCTGGGCCGCCGGACCCGGTTCCGAACCCGTTTCCCCCGCCGCCTGGGCCGCCGGACCCCGTTCCGAAACCGTTTCCCCCGCCGCCCGGACCGCCCGTTCCCGTTCCGAACCCGCTTCCCCTGCCGCCCGGTCGAGTGCCGGGCGTGCCCCCTGCGCCACCCGGCGAGGAGCCGGCATCGTCATCATCGGAGGATCCGCCGCCGCTGCCGTCGTAAGATGCGAAGGCCGCAGGGTGTCTTGCATGGAGCATGGCGTTGGCGGCCAGTTCCTCCCGGGCCGGGCCAATCGCCTGGATGACGACTTTGGCCAGTTGCGGATCGAAGGCGGGAAAGTGCAGCTTCCAATCGTCCTCGATCAACTCGTAACCGAAATCGGACGCCCACCACCGCATGGCCCCGCGGGCGGCGTAGTAGAGTTCGATCCCTTGGGGACGCACCAACAGCAACGGATAGGGCTCGCCGTCGTAACGCGGGTCGACGGCGCCGCGGTCCACGAGGAACTCGCGGATCGCCCGCAACGCCGCCGCCAGCGGATTGCCCGGTCCCATCGTGTCGGAGAAATCGCTGCGGCGAAACTCGATTCCTTCGGGCTGGAGGATGACGGCGTCGGCGCGGCATTCGAGGTAGATGGGCCGGCGATGGGTTTGGTTGGGCCCCTCATAAGGAACGACGGCGTAGGCGTGGGGCCGCCGCCGGGCTTGCCCACGGGCATGGTCCAGCCGCCGCGCGGCATCGGCCACGTCCCCCTGCACCCGCTGGACCTCGCCTTCTAAAACGCGGCGCCCGCGGTCGGCGTCCGTCTGGTCGAGGTCCACCGTGACGCCGGCCGCCCGCAATTGGCCGATGCGGTCTTGCAGTTGCCGGGCATGGTCCTCGACGTCGCCCAAGGCGAGCCGGGCCTCGGCGAGTTGCGAGCGGGTGGTCTGCCGCGATTGCTTCAACTGCTCGACCCGCCACTGCACCACGTCGTGGGCGGTCTTCGCCTCCGCCTGCCGCGCCCGCGCCTTGGCCGCCAGCTCCCGCACCGCCTGCTCCCGTGCTGCCCGCGTGACGCCCAGCAGCAAGGGCATCAGGGCGCCCATGGTGCAGATGAGCACGGCCAAGAACGGAAACAGCGACACGCGGGGACCCGCGCGCTGCCGATGCCGGCGCTGAAGGAGGGCGATGGTTTTCATGCCGCGTGCACAGCTCGGCGGCTAGGCTCGAGTTGAATCGAGGACTTGTCGACAGGATTTTCCGACAACCGGGCGTTGAGCAGGTGAATGGTCGCGGCCAGCCCCTGCACGGTCTGCTCGAAGTGCCTGGCGCCGGCCAGCGTGGCCAGGTTGCGATTCAGCGGCGTCTTCCAGGCTGCTGACCTGGCCGCTGGCCTCGACGGCCCGCTGCAAGACTTCGGCCTGGCGGACCATGGCGGCCTGCAAGGCGCCGATGGCCTGCACCTGCTGCGCCTGAGCCTGCTGGACCTGGGTCCAGTGCCGGCGATGCTCCTGGCCGGCCGCCTGCTCCGCGGCCGCCAACTGCTGGGCGTGGGCCTGAAGGCCCTCGGCCAAGGCCGCCACCAGGCCCTTCTTCAGCACCTCGGCGGCGCCGTCGCTGAGGTGCGCCCAGCGCCCGGCGGCCGCTTCCAACGATCCCTGCCACAACTCGGCCTGCCGCTGGACCAGCCGCTCGCTGGCCTGCAACATCGTCTCGGCCATGCGGCGGATCGCCGTCAACTGGCCATCGGCCCCGGCCGAAAGCTGCGCGAACCGGCCGGTGAGGTCTTCCTCGACCTGCTGGTCTACCTTGTCCAGCAAGCTGCCTTCCGCGCGATCGACGAAGTAATGCACGAACATCAACACCAGCGACATCGCCAAGGCCAGGGTGGTCGTGTCGAACTTCAAGCCCAAAGCGGCCAGCACCCGCCACAACGACGCATCCAGCGCGTTCTTGTCGAAGCCGTTCAGCGCCATGGTGATGCCGATGACCGTGCCCAGGAAGCCCATGATGGGCACCGCCCAGACGATCAGGCGAAACAGCCCCATCGCGGCGTGTGCCCGCGAGAGATCGACGTCGGCGAGGTACTTCAGTTGATCGTCCAGGCCGTCGGCGGTGCCGCGTCGCCAGACATATTGGATCGCCGCCCGCAAGCGGCGGAGGTAATAACCGTGCTCGGACTGCGGGGCGTGCTCGAGCTGCGCCAGCAGGGCCTGGCATTGGGCCTCGATGGATTGCCCCGTCGCCGCCGGCCGCTCCTTCGCCAGGGCCGATTTTCCCAGCCCCGCCGATTGGCCCAAAATGTCCGGCAGTCTCAGCAGCAAGGCCGCCACGCCGATGGCGAACATGACGGTCTCGATGTATTCGACCGGATGTTTGGTGAAATAGCGGATCACGAAGTCCGTACCCAGCGGTCCGCCGTGGACCAGGGCGTAAAATGCGGCAGCCGCAGCGGCGCCCCACACGATGGGCGACTTCGTGATAGCTTGGGTAACATTGGCGATCTTGGTCACGGACAAGTTCCTTTGCAGGGATCGAAAAGCTCGCTCCGGAGGCGGCGACATGGGCGTTGTCGCTTCCGAACCAGCAGCACAACTGCCGGTCCACCATGTCAAGATGCGCAAAATGGGCAGAGTGTGGCCCCGGGCGCGGCAGAGTTTGCCTCCTCCTGAAAATCGGCGTAATCGCTACCTTTTTTGAGGAGAAACGTCAAGGTGAATCCGTCGTCCGCTCCGCTTGGGGGATACCCGGTCCTCACCATCGGAAAAGCCTGTGCAGATTCACTTCAGCAGACCTGCCCGATGGCCGATAACAGTGCAACCCCACGCGTTGGAGACGATTCGGAACGAGACGAAGATTTCCCAGGGGGGGAAAACAGTCCGGCACCGGCCCGCTACGGACCGTCCGGACTGTTGTTCTTTCTTGCCCCAGTTATGCCCGTGCCGATGCTACGGCTGGCGGAGGAGGTCCATCACTTCGTCGAAGATCAGGCCGTTGGTGGCAATGGCCTGGCCGGAATGGATCGTCCGCTGGCCTTGCCAATCGGTGAACGTGCCGCCGGCCTCCTCCAGGATCGGCAACAGCGGGGCCAGGTCCCAGACGGCCACCACCGGATCGACCATCAACTCGGCCCGCCCCGTGGCCACCATCAGATAGCCGTAGCAGTCGCCCCAGGAGCGGCTCATTCCGGCGGCGGCCTGGAGCCGATCGTAGACGGCGCGGCGTCCGATGGTCTCGTAGGTGGCCACCTCGCTGGTGACGAACAAGCCCTTGGCCAAGGCCCGCCCGGAGACCCTGGCCGGCCGCGGCGGCCGCTCGCCCTGGACGTACCATGCCCCTTGGCCGACGGCGGCATAGACGCCTTCGTCCAGCGCCGGGATGCGGATGACGCCCAGCACGGGCACCCCGGCATGTTCCAGGCCGACCAGCGTGCCATAGAGGGGCACGCCGTGAATGAACGACTTGGTGCCGTCGATGGGGTCGAGGATCCAGCGGAAGCCGCTCCTTCCCGGCCGCGTCGGGCAATTCCTCGCCCAGAATGGCGTCGTCGGGAAACGCCTCGGCGATGCGGCTGCGGAGGTGCTCTTCCGCCCGGCGGTCGGCCGCGGTCACCGGCGAATCGTCCGCCTTCCGCTGGATTTCCAAGTCGTCGCGGCGGAAGTATTCGAGGGTGACCTGCCCGGCCTCGCGGGCGGCCGCCAGGGCCAATTCCAATCGCGGCGTCAGTTCGCTTGCAGGCGTGCTCATGGGCCGCCAGTTTACCACCCCGCGCCCGTCGGTTGCAACGGGTGGGACCGCCGGCGGGAAAAGGTCAACCGTTCATCGCGGGTGGCCCCGATAGCTATGCTATCGGGGTGCCGTCAGGCGCAAGAGGCATTGGTGGCGAACCGAAGCCCCTCTTGCGGCTTCGCCGCCCCGATAGCGGAGCTATCGGGGCCACCCTCGAAGCTATCGGGGCCACCCTCGAAGCTATCGGGGCCACCCGCGCCTCCCCAGCCTCGCTCACGCCGTCCCCGGCACAACCTCCCAATGCGATCCGCTGCGATCCACGCGGCGATAGAGCGAATCGCGTTCCACCGGCTCTCGGCCGGCCTCGGTCACCAAGGCCCGCAAGTCCTCGACGCTGAGCACCTGGGGCGACTCGGCGCCGGCCTGGTGATGGATGCGTTCGTGGCGGACGGTGCCGTCGAGGTCGTCGGCGCCGTAGCCCAGCGACGCCTGGGCCGTGCCCACGCCCAGCGACACCCAGTAGGCCTTGAGGTGGGCGAAATTATCGAGCATCAGCCGGCTCACGGCGATGGTGCGGAGTTGCTCCGCTGCGGAGACCTTGGGCAGGTGCGCCAGCCGGGTGTTGCGGGGGTGAAAGGCCAGGGGGACGAAGGCCTGGAAGCCGCCGGTCTCGTCCTGGAGTTGCCGCAATTGCAGGAGGTGGTCGACGCGATCAGCCGTCCGCTCGACATGGCCGTAGAGCATCGTGGCGTTGCTGCGCAGGCCCAGCCGGTGGGCGGCGCGGTGGATGTCCAGCCAGATCTTGGCGTCCGCCTTGCCGGGGCAGATGTGTCGGCGCACGGCCGGAGCGAAGATTTCGGCGCCGCCGCCGGGCAGGCTGCCCACGCCGTTGGCCATCAACTCGTCCAGGACCGCCAGCAGCGGCCGCCGCGCAATCCGCACGAACCAGGCGATCTCGACGGCCGTGAAGGCCTTCAAGTGCAGCCGCGGATAGGCCTGGTGCAAGCGATGGACCAGGTCCACGTACCAGCCGAACGGCAACAGCGGATGCACGCCGCCGACCACGTGCAGTTCGGTGCAGCCGGCGTCGGCCGCCTCCTGGCCGCAGGCCAGCACCTGCTCCTCGTCGAGCACGTAGGCGTCCGCGTCGCCGAGGTCGCGGCTGTAGGCGCACAGCGCGCAGCGAAAGGTGCAGACGTTCGTGGGGTTCACGTGCGCGTTGAGGTTGTAATAGACCGTCTCTCCGCTGTGGCGGCGGCGGGCCAGGTCGGCCAACTGGCCGACCGCATGAAGATCGACCGCCGGCGAGAAGAGCAACTGCCCGTCGGCCGCCGACAGCCGCCCCCCGGCTTCGACCTTGGCGCGGATCTGGTCCAGCGTTGCCGGCAGGCTGCTCATAGCAGTAAATCGATAGCGCCGATCGCCAGCAGTCCGATGCTGACGACGGCATTGACTTGAAAAAATGCCCGATTGACCCGGGATAAATCGTCCGGGCGCACCAACCAATGTTCGTAGACCAACAGCGCGGCCATGGCGGCCACGCCGGCAAGGTAAACCCGGCCGAAACCGTGGTAGACCAACGGCAACGCGGCCAGTAGCGCGATCATGCCGAGGTGGCACAAGGCGGCCAGCCGCAAGGCCGCGACGACGCCGAAACGGCTCGGCACGCTGTACAGCCGCATCCGCCGGTCGAACTGCAGGTCCTGACACGCATAAATCATATCGAAGCCGGCAACCCACAGCATGACGGCCCCCCCCAAGAAGACCGGCGGCCAGGCGATTTCGCCGCGAATGGCCACCCACGCGGCCAGCGGCGCCAACATCAAGGCCGCTCCCAGCCAAAAATGCGACCAGGCCGTAAAACGCTTGGCATAACTATAGCCGAGCAGAAAAAGCAGCACCGGCAGCGAGGCATAAAGCGGGATGCGGTTGGGCAGAAACAACAGCGTGCCCGCCACGAAGCCCAGCGAGCAGACCACCGTAAAGGCCGCCACGGCGGCCGTGCTCAGCACGCCCGCGGGCAGGTGCCGCTGCTCGGTGCGCGGGTTCAGGGCGTCCAGCCGCCGGTCGGCCAGGCGGTTGAAGGCCATGGCGGCGCTGCGGGCGGCCACCATGCAGAACAGGATTCCCCACAGGTCGAGCCAGCGGAAGGGCAGGGGGGGCACGGCGTGCCGGTTGGCCGCCCACGCCATCGCCGCCGCCAGCAGCGCAAACGGCAGCGCAAACAGCGTATGGCTGAAGCGGATCAACTCCAGGAGTTGGCGGATGCGGAAAAACATGGAATAGGGGCCAGGGGCCAGGGGCCGCAGGGGCCAGGGGCCAGGGGCCGGGGATTGGGGAATCAGGGATTGGTGGCATTGGCCGCTTGCGGTTTCGCAGGCCCCCCGGACACAGTCCGGGGGCTTTTTCATCCTTTATCCTTTATCCTTCATCCTTTCTCCTTCCTCTCACCCTCCCCAGCGCTGGATCAGCGAGTTCTGGATGCCCAGTTGATCGCAAATCCGCGCGACGACGAAATCGACCAGATCGCGAATGGACTTCACGCCGTGATAGAACCCCGGCATGGCGGGCAGGAGGATGGCGCCGATTTCGGCCGCCCGCTTCATGTTGTCCAACAACGTCAGCGACAGCGGCGTTTCGCGCGGCACGAGGATCAATTTGCGCCGCTCCTTCAAGTGGACTTCGGCCGCGCGGTGGATCAGGTTGGCGCTGGTGCCGTGGACGATCGAGCTGAGGGTGCCGCTGGAACAGGGGCAGATCACCATGCCGTCGGTCAGGAACGAGCCGCTGGCGATGCGGGCCAGGTAGTCGCGGTAGTGATAATAGTGAAGCTGGCCGTCCTCGCCGGAGCCGACGGCCAGCACGTTGCTGGAATCGCTGGAGATGCCGGCCAGGGAGCGGATCGTTTGCAACTTGCGGTCCTTGAGGTTGGAGCCGCTGTCGAGCATCAGCATGCCCAGGTTGAAATTGTCCAGGTCCACGGTCAGATCGAGTTCCTGTTTCAGCACGGCCTGGGCGGCGGGGCTGATGACCAGGTGCACGTCGCAGCCGGCGGCGGCGAGCACTTCCAGCAGCCGCAGCGCGTAGGTCACGCCGCTGGCGCCGGTGATCGCAACCACAAAATTCCGCTTCATGAGGCATCTCCTCGCGGGCTAGCAAGACCGGTTTTTCTACCCGTATAGAGGGTACATACTCCCAGCGTGAACTCGCGGCGGCAGACTCCCTCCAGGCCGGCCGCCTGCATCCGCTCCGCCATGGCCTCGCCCTGGGGGAACTGGCCCACACTGGCTGGAAGATAATTGTAAGCTCCCTGGCGATTTTCAGCCAGGGTCTGGCCCACCCGGGGCAAGACACGGTGAAAATACCAGTTATAGACAGCCGCTAATAGCCGGCGCCGGGGGGTGGAAAACTCCAGCACCGCCACCCGGCCGCCGGGCCGGCAGACGCGGACCATCTCCCGCAGGCCGCCGTCGAGGTCGCTCAGGTTTCGCAGCCCGAAGGCCACGCAGACGATATCGAAGCGGTCGTCGCTGAAGGGCAATTGCAAGGCATCGGCCTCGACCAGCGCGATCTGCCCGGTGGTCCCGGCGCGGCGGCATTTGTCCCGGGCGATGGCCAGCATCGGCCGGCAAAAATCGGCGCCGATGATCCGCACCCCGGGGCCGCTTGCGCGGCCGTAGGCCAGCGCCAGGTCGGCCGTGCCCGTGCAAAGGTCGAGGATCCATTTCGCCTCGCCATCCGGCGGCGCCAGCCGGACCGTGCGGCGCCGCCAGCGCCGGTCGATCCCCAGTGAAAGCAGATGGTTCAGCAGGTCGTACCGCCCGGCGATTTGGGCGAACATCTGGCGAATGCGGGCGGAGGATTTGTCGAGCGTCACGGGTCGGCGCCTGAAGGAGGCTCGGGGCCCAGGCCGTACTCCGGCCAGCGGTCGCTGACCAACTTGCGTATGGTTTCATTCATCCGGGCCGCGGCGGGTGGGGGGCCGCCGCACTCGTCCGGCAGCTTGGCCGTCGCGTCGATGACCAGCCTGGCCGACAGCCGGCCGGGCGGCGTGGCGGCGTCCCGCGGGTCGGGCGGGCCCTCGTCGATGAAGACATCGCGGCCCGGGTTGACGTGGGCGGCCATGGCCGCCAACACCTGGCCCTCGTCGTGCACGTCAATCTCGTCGCCGACCACCACGAGGAACTTGGCGAATCGCAACGGCCGCGGACAGCAGGCCATGGCCGCCGCGCGGCGGGCCTGGCCGGCGTAACTCTTGCGGATCGACAGCGCGGCCCAATGCCGCCCGGCGCCGCAGAGCGGCAAATCGTAGTCGATCAACTCGGGGATGGTCCGTTTCACCAGCGGCAGGAAGACGGCTGCCATCGCCCGCTCGATGACGCTCAACTCGTTGGGCGGCGCGCCGGGGACCATCGCCCAATAGACGGGATTGGCCCGCTGCGTGATGGCGGTGACGTGCATGACCGGCGCCGGCTGCATGCGGCCGTAGTAGCCCAGGGGCGTACACAGCGGCCCGGCGTCCACGGCGAGCTCGCCGGGATCGACATAGCCCTCCAGCACGATTTCCGTCTCGGCGGGCACGGCCAGATCGACGCTGCGGCAGGCGACCACGTCCAGCGGCCGAGAGCGAAACAGTCCGGCCAGGGCGAAGGTGTCCAGTTCCGGCGACCAGCCGGCGGCCGCCGCCAGCACGCTGGCCGGATCGCCGCCCAGGGCGACGGCCAGCGGCATCCGCTGCCCTCGCCGCCGGTATTCCGCCAGCAGGCGGGCCGGCTCATCCTGGGCGGCCCAGCAGACGGCCAAGCGGTCGCTTCCCAGCGGTACCAGGTCGTAGCAACCGCACACCTGCCGATGCGAATCGGGCTCGGCGGTGTAAACCGCCGCCGCGGAAATCGCACGGCCGGCATCGTGCGGGGCCGCTTGCAAAAGCGGCAGCGCGGCGAGGTCCACGTCGCTGCCCAGGCGGACGATCTGCTGGCAGGCCGCCGCCTTCACCTCCCGGGGCAGCACGCCTCCCCAACCGATTCCTGCCGCCCCTGCCGCCGGCGTCCGCAGCCGATCGAGCCAGCCGGCCGCCTCGGCCGGCTCAACCAGCCGGGCGATCCGCCCGGCCATCTCGGCCAGATCGGCCACGCCCAAGGCCCGGCACAGGCGAGCTTCGCTACCGAAGACATTGATCAGGACCGGGATGTCATGGCCCCGAACGGCGGCAAACAGCAGCGCCGGGCCTTCGGCGCGGGCAACCCGGGCGGTGAGTTCCGCGATTTCCAGGAGCGGATCGACCTCCGCTTCCACCCGCACCAGTTCCCCGGCCTGGCCTAACTCCTCCAGAAAATCGCTCAGGCACCGGCGCTGCATGGGGGCCTCTTGGGTTCGAGGGTCGATTGCAGTATTCTAAGGGCGGATTGCGAAACCGCAAGCGGCCGTTCTTACGGACCCCCGATCCCTGGTCCCTGGTCCCTGGTTCTCCCATGTCGCCACTGTTGAACGTCTACGCGCTGCCGAAACTGGTCGATCCCAAGGAACTAGCCGGCGGCACCGTGGTCGCCATCGACGTGTTGCGGGCGTCGACCGTGGTCATCTTCGCCCTGGAGGCCGGGGCCCGCGAGGTCGTCCCCTGCTTGGAAGTGGACGATGCCCGGTCGCTGGCCGGGCAGTTTCCCGCCGGCCAGGCCGTGCTGGGGGGCGAGCGGCGAGGGCTGCCCATCGCGGGCTTCGCCCTGGGCAACTCGCCCGAGGAATATACGGCCCAGAGGGTGGCCGGCAAGACGGTCGTGCTGAGCACGACCAACGGCGTGCGGGCGATGCTTCATGCCCGGCAGGCCGAAAACGTCTTCATCGCCGCCTTTGTCAACGCCACGGCGGTGTTGGGTCGCTTGCTCGGGCAGGAGCAGATTCACGTGTTGTGTGCGGGCACGGACGGCGTTTTCAGCGAAGACGACATCCTGCTAGCCGGCATGTTGGTGGAGCGCCTGCAGCGCCTGGGGGGAATGACTTACGTGCCAAACGCCCAGGCCATTACCGCCCGCGAGTTCTGGCTCAACAGCTTCGCCCTGCCGCAAGCGTTGGGGGCGGAGCCGCTGCCGCCGCAGGTGTTGGCCGCGCAATTGGGCCACAGTCCCGGCGGCAGGAACCTCATCCAGATCGGCCGCCAGGACGATCTGCTGACGGCCGCCCAAATCGATCGTTTCCAGGGCGTGCCGCGGCTGGACGGGCGGGACGGTTGCATACGCCTCGGGTGATCGGTGCTGCCGGCAGAGACGGAAAAGCCGTTGCAGGCGGCCGCGGCACTACCGCCAGACTCGCTAGGATTGGACCGGCGCCGCCCGCGGAGGCCCGAGTTGGCGGTGGTTGGCTGGAAATCGTGCCGCGCCGGCCCCGATAGTTCCCAAAGGGGCAGGCTCCCTTCTCCTTTGGACAGCGGGGGGACTGTCCCAATTTTCGGCACCACGCGAAGCGTGGTCAGACGAAAATGGGACTGTCCCCTTCTGCGGAACGATTAAGGTGGCGACCATGGAGCGACGCGTGAAGATTGCCGCGGCGGCCAGCGTCTTGCTGGTTGGAACCGTGGCGGCGTTGTTGTTCCGTCGCGACCCGCCGCCGCCCTGCCCGGCGGTGCCCGGGACCAGCGATCAACTGGTGCTCCGCCCGCAGGCGGCGCCGCAGGCGGCGCCGGACGACCCGGCATGGCTGCAACGGGGCGGCGGCGAGGCGTCGCAGTCGGCGCCGACGGGCTCGCAAGAGGCAGCCCCGGCCATCACGATCGTCACCCCCGCCGACGCCGGGCAAGCGCCGCCCGAGTTGGCCCGGTCGTATCCCGACAACAGCTTGCCGGGCAATTCGCGGTGGGGCGTCTCGATGGTGCAGATGCTGCCGGAGGCGTTGCCGCCGCAGCAGGCGCCGCGGATCCACAAGATCGTCGACGGCGATACGCTCCCGGCGCTGGCGGAGCGTTACTTGGGCTCGAAGGACGCGGCGGCGGCGATCTTCGCCGCCAACCGCGACTTGCTTTCCGACCCGCAAATCCTGCCCATCGGCGCCGAGCTGACGATCCCGGCCGCGGCGGAACAGTCGCCGGCGAAGGCCCCGTAAGGAGTGCGGCGCGGCGCGGCGGCGGGCTATTCGCCCGGCTCCTTCACGTAGGGATCCTTCCGCAACAGCTTCCACTTGTACTTCTTGGCCGCTTTGCACTCGATGAGGCGGCGAGAAACGAACTGTTTGATCAGGTCCGGCACTCCGAGCGAGTTCTCCGTCAGCAGGTTGGACCCTTGAAGTGCGGTCTCCAAGGGGACGTAGAACAAGCTTTGCTCATCCTTCTTATCCTTGTCAGGCTTGTCCGTCTTGTCAGTGGAGCCGCTGAGGCGATGGGCCGGTTCCAGCAGCTTGTTCACGCGCTCGGCGTCCTTCGCTTTCGACCCGTCCTTGCCGAACAGCAGCATGACCGAGGGCTGACTGCGGACGTTCTCATCCTTGAGGATTTCGAGGAGACTCACACCGTGCGCCGACCGCAACTCGGGCGAGATCAGCACCAGCGCCTTGCAGAACCCGCCCGTCTGAAAGCGGCCGACCGGGCTGGAGTTCCAATCGTTGCGGGCGAATTCCAGGGCCACGCCCGCCCCCATGCCGACCCCCACGACGCAGAGCTTGTTCATGTTCAGCCTGGGCGTCTTGCCTTGGCCGTTGTTTTCCTCCAAGAGGAAGAGGCGGATTGCCGCCATGTCCTGGCTGGCCATGGCCGCAAAGTCGCGCTGCTTCAACCTGGCCGGGTTGAGGATGCCGCCGTTCTTCATTTTCGTGCTGTCGCCGTGGCCCCGCAGGTCGGGCACCAGCACCGCACAACCCAGGTCCTTTTGCAGCTTGGGGGCCATCTCGGCAAAGTCCTTGCGGCTGCCCTTGAAGCCGTGTAACAAAACGACCGGGATCGAATCCTGGCCGTTCGCGCCGGCATAGTAGGACGCCTTCAGGATTAAGCCGTCCTCGGTGGTGAGCGTAATTTCCTCGGGCTCGTCCGCCTTGGCGGGAGTGGCTCCGGCCGTCTCGTCCGCCTTGGCGGGAGTCTCGTCCGGCTTCTGATCGTCCTGGGCGCGAAGCAGGGGCAGCCCCAGCAGCAAGCCCGCCACCGCCAGGCTGACCACCCGAAACCATCTATGGCCCGCAGACCCCGCCGCCGAAATACCGAGTTGTCGTGCCGACATAAGTCATTGACCTCGCTAAAGAAAAGACAGCGATGTTCCGGTGCCGGGAGGGTCGCGGCCGCCCGACTCCTTTCTGTAATCATGCTAAATCGTCCGCCGCGGCATGTCAACCTTGACCGCAAAAGTCTACAACATATCGAGCGGATCAACGTCGACGATCCACTGCACGCCTTCCGGTGGTGTGACCGCCGCCGTGGCTTGCCGGACCGCGGCACGGAGCCCTTCGCCGTCCAGGCCGTGGACCTGGATCTGGAAGCGGAATTTGCCCCGCAACCGCGCCAGCGGGGCCGGGGCGGGACCCAGCAGCCGGGCGTCCAGCCGCCGGCTCGCCATCGTCTCCCGCAGCCGCTCCGCCAGACAGAGCGCGAATTGCCCGGCCACCGCCTCCAGCGGGCCGCGGATCACCAGGCGGATCATCGTGGCAAAGGGGGGGTAGCGGAGCAACTCGCGGACCGGCAACTCGCCGGCGGCAAAGGCGGCGAAATCGTGCCGCACCGCCGCCCGAATCGCCGGGTGCTCCGGGCTGAACGTCTGCACCAGCACGCGGCCCCCCTTGGGCCCGCGGCCCGTCCGGCCCGCCACCTGCGTCACGAGGTGAAAGGTCCGCTCGGCGGCGCGGAAGTCGGGCAGGTGCAGGGCCGTGTCGGCGTTGATGACGCCCACCAGGGTCACGTTGGGAAAATCCAGCCCCTTGGCGATCATCTGCGTCCCCAGGAGGACCTTCACTTTGCCGGAGCGGAAGTCGGAAAGGGCCCGCTCGTGGCTGCCGTGCCCCCGCATCGTGTCGGTGTCCATCCGCAGGCAGGGGACCTTGGGGAAGCGGGCCCGCACCTCCGCTTCCAGCCGCTGCGTCCCCTGGCCGCTGTAGCGAATGCCGGCGAAGTCGCAGCCCGGGCAGGCCGCCGGGGCCGGTATCCGATAGTCGCAGTAATGGCACAACGCGATCTCCTCGGTGCGATGGTGCGTCAGGGCGATGTCGCAATCGGGACACCGCATCACCAGTCCGCAGGCCGGGCACTGGATGTGCGTGGAAAACCCGCGACGATTCAACAACAGGATGACTTGTCCCCCCTCGGCCAGCGCGGCCGTCATGGCGTGGAGCAAGGGACGGCTGATGGCCCCCCGCGACGGCCCGCCGCGCAAGTCGCTGCGGAGATCGATGGTGCCGACCACCGGCATGGGGCGATCCATGACCCGCCGCGGCAGTTCGACCAGCCGATACTGCCCCCGCTGCGCCTGCATCCAGCTCTCCAGCGACGGCGTGGCCGAGCCCAGCACCAGCGGCACCCCTTCGGCCGCGGAGCGGGCCATGGCCACGTCCCGGGCATGATAGCGCGGGGCCGTGGCCTGCTTGAACGAGCCCTCGTGCTCCTCGTCCAGCACGATCAGCCCCAAATGCGGCGTGGGCGCGAAGATCGCGCTGCGGGCGCCGACCACCACCGCCACCCCGCCCTCGGCAATCCGCTGCCAATGCCAATGCCGCTCGGCGTCGCTGAGGTGGCTGTGGAGCACCGCCACCTCGCCGAAGCGCGAGCGGAACCGCTCTACTGTTTGCGGCGTCAGGCTGATCTCCGGCACCAGCACGATGGCCTGACGCCCATAACGCACCACCTCTTGGATCGCCTGGATATAGACCTCGGTCTTGCCGCTGTCGGTCACGCCGTGGACGAGAATGACTTCGTGCCGCTGCGACCGTAGGGCCGCCACGATGACCGCCAGGGCCTTGGCCTGGTCGGCGTTGAGCACCAGGTTGGGCTCAGGCCCCGTCGCCGGCACGGCCTGCCGCCGCTGTTGCAGCCGGCCGGTCTGGCTGCGGACGAGTCCCTTGCGACGCAATGCCGTAATGGGCGCCAACGTGCAATGGGCCGCCCGGGCAAGCTCTTGCGGCGTGAGCGGCTCGGCGGCGGCCGCCAGCGCCGCCAGCGCCGCCCGTTGTTTTTCCGGCAGTTTCGTGGAAGCGATCTTGTCGGCGGCCTCGGCGTCAACGTGCAGAAGCGTGGTCATCCGCGTGCCCGCCTGGCCCCGGACCCCGGCGGGCAGGACCGTCTCCAAGACCTGGCCCCAATCGCACAAGTAGCGCTCGGCAATCCACTGCGTCAGCCGCAGCATCGCCGGCGACAGCAGGCTGCGACGATCGACCACCTCCTCGACGGGCTTCAGCCGCCGCGGTCCGGCGGCCCGGGTCTCCAGCCGCACGCAATAGCCGGTCACCAGCCGGTTCCCCCTTCCCAGCGGCACACGCACGCGGCGGCCCGGCTCGATCTCCAGCCGCAGCCGGTCGGGCACCGTGTAGTCGAACTCCTGCGCCGGGCCCGTCGCCAGGACCACGGTCGCCACCAGATGCTCGGCCTGGTCATCTTCCTGCCAGGGAGCGGGCTCGGGATCGAACAGATGGCGTTGCGGGTCGGACATGGCGGAGTTGGCCGGCAGCCGGTAAACTGTTTCTGTTGTGGACGGTCGGGAAGTTGTAGGGTGGGTCGAGGGGCACCGTGCGCAGCATGGTCGCGAGCCCCACCACAATTCGCGGAGAGCTGATGGTGGGGCTCGCTGCGCTCGACCCACCCTACGGCCATAACCCTGACCCTCTCCCGGAGGGAGAGGGGACAGCGGACTACACCAAGAATATCCCACCCGCAGGACGCCGTTACAAGGCAGGAGCCGATTGATGCGACTGGGACTCTTCGGCGGGACCTTCGATCCGGTGCATTTTGGGCACCTCTTGCTGGCAGAATGCTGCCGGGAACAATGCCGATTGGACGCGGTCTGGTTCTTGCCGGCGGCCGTGCCTCCGCACAAGCAGGCCCGGCCGCTTGCGCCGCCCAGGCCCGCATCGAGATGCTGGAGTTGGCCATCGCCGGCAACGCGGCCTTCGCCGTCAGCCGCTACGAGACCGATCGCGGCGGGGTCAATTATACGGCCGAGACGCTGGCGCATTTTCACGAAGAGGACCCCGAGCGCGAGCTGTTTTTCCTGTTGGGGGCCGACATGCTGCACGATCTGCCCCACTGGCGGGAGCCGGGCCGAATCTGCCAACTGGCGATGTTGGTGGCGGTCCGCCGGGCGGGCGCGCCGCCGCTGGATTTCGCGCCGCTGGCCCGGTTCGCCGCCGCCGAGCGGATCGAGCAGATGCGGTCGTCTGCGGTCGAGATGCCCGCCATGGGCGTCAGTAGCGCCGAGATACGCCGTCGCCTGTCCACCGGCGAGAGCATTCGCTATCGCACGCCCCGCGCCGTCGAGGCCTATATCGAAAGTCATGGGCTGTACATTGAGCCGGAGGCGTTAGCCTCCGGATAAGGCGGAAGGACGAAAGATCAAGGATGAAAAGCCCCCGGACTGTGTCCGGGAGGGCGGCTGAAACGGGCTCGGTGGCACACGGACTCGGCCCCCGCTTGCGGCGTGCTGCGCGGCCGGCTATGCTAACGGGACCGGAGGCAAAATCGCGCCGTAAGTCGACCAACGGGGAATGCGTGATGACCGAGATCAAAACCACGACCGTGCTTACGATCGCTGAGTGTGGCCACAACGAGTTCTGGCTTCGGGACGCGATTTATGACGATCCGAGCATTCTGGGACTTGGTGATCTGCAGGCGGTCACGAAAGAAATTACCCAACCGCAGGGCGGACGACTTGACCTCCTCCTTAAGGATCCCGACAACGATTCCATGTACGAAGTCGAGCCTCCAACTGGGAGCAACGGATGAATCCCACATTATCCGGACGATCGAGTACTGGGACAACGCCAAGAAAATGTGGCCCAGGCGCAGCCACACGGCTGTCTTGGTCGCAGAGAAGATCACCAGTCGCTTTTTCAACGTGGTCCACTTGCTCAGCACGGCTGTCCCGGTGATCGGCATTCAGGCCAACATCGTCAAGATCGGCGAGGCCGAGGCGCTCCACTTTACGAAGGCGATCGACTCCTACGAGGAGCCGGAAGACGTGGATCCGCGCCCGCAGATCTACAACGAACAGCATTGGATTGACAACTACCCGGAAACACTGGAGTGCGCCCGGTGGTATCGCGATCTCCTCGCGCACTTCTACGGCGAAATTCCAACGAAGTATTTCGAGTCCTACATATCCCTCGCTGTCGGCGGAATCGCGCACGTTTGGGTAACCAGACGGAAGAACGGCCGGAGCCGGATCAACGTCAAGTATGTTGAACAGGACCTCGCCGAAGCGACCGACCACCTAAACAACGCCGGGATTGCCTTTAGGACAAGTGGCAACAAGTATCTGACGTTCAACGTCAACCTCCAGCAGTTGAAGGACACAGAAGTCGTCCACGAGTGGATTGTGCCGAAGCTGGCGCCGAGCGATCTGGTTGAACCGAGGGGCTAATCACCACGAGAGTGCGAGACCGGTCGGGGATCGTTTCGTCGAGGTGGACCCCTGACAGGAGACTAACGATCCCCCCTAATGGCCAACCTCCAGGCAAGACCTTGCCGGGCGGGGTACAATAGGATTGTCGGCGTTCCTCACCCGGAGAGCTTTTTATGAGTACCGCAGCCGTCCACCTTGACCGTCTGTTGGAACCGCTTGCCGGTTGTTTCTCGCCGGATGTTGCCGCCAAGGTGGCCGACCTGCGGGCGGACGACGCCATGCAGGACCGCATCGACTATCTGGCCGAGCGTTCCAACGAGGGCTTGCTGACCGTCGACGAACAGGTCGAGTATGCCGGTTATCTGCACGCCATCAACGTGGTCGCCGTATTGCAGGCCAAGGCCCGCTCCTTGTTGCGCAGGCCGTAGTGATGGACAACGCGCTGCGGTCTCTGGTCCGCCGCCGGGCCGGCGAGGTGTGTGAATACTGCCGATTGCCGCAAGCGGCCTCGCGGTTTGTCAGGTTTCACATTGAACACGTTGTCGCTCGCCAGCATGGCGGCCTGACCGAACCGGACAACCTGGCGCTGTCTTGTAGCTTCTGCAATTTTCACAAGGGACCGAACCTTGCCAGCCTTGATCCCGAGACCGGACAGCTTGTAACGTTGTTCCACCCACGTCGCGACCGCTGGACGGATCATTTCGCGTGGGAAGGTACGGTGCTAGTCGGTCGGACGGCGATTGGCCGCGCCACCGTGCGGTTATTGGCGATGAACGACTGGCAGCGTATCGAAGTCCGGGAGAATCTGCACGCCGCGGGTGAGCCGTTCGCCGGCTGACACTGCCACACCGGCCGTCACGCGCTCTTCCGCACCGCCAACAACTCCCGCAGGGCTTGCGCCATCGGCAGCCGCAACGCGTCGGGCTCACGCCGCAAGGCGTCGAGGACCTGATCGAGCCGATCGGGCGGGGCCAAGCCCAAGTCGAGAAAGAGCGTTTTGCGGCCCCGCAATTCGCACACCCCGCCCCCGTCGCCATCGAGCCATTCCTGGCGCACCTGCCAGCCCAGGCGGGCCAAGAGATCGAGGGCCTCGGCCAATAGCGCGACCGTGTGCATCCGTGCGTCTCCTCGCCGCCACGTTATCCGGAGGCTGACGCCTCCGGCTCGTCGCGGAGGGATTATATCGGCTTCGGTTTCAGTTGCCCAGCCGAGTTGACGATACCGGAAACGAGACTAACTTCTTCGCACATATCGAGTTAAGACACGCGATCTCGGGAAAACAGCTAGGACACCAGCGACCGGGTAAACCGGCTAGCCGGGGCTGTCCACGCAGTTGGGAGTAATTCGTGTCCACAAACGATCAGCACAACGTTCTAAGTTTGCAGCAGCAAATCGACATGCTCAAGCAGCAACTTGCCCAGGCGCAACGCTTAACGGCCTTGGGTGAGTTGGTCAGCACGACCACGCACGAGTTCAACAACGTGCTGATGACCATCATCAACTACGCCAAGTTGGGCATGCGCCACAAGGACACGGCGACGCGGGAGAAGTCGTTTGAAAAGATCCTGGCGGCCAGCACCCGGGCGGCCAAAATCACCGCCACCGTGCTGGGACTGGCCCGCAACCGCTCGGCCGGCCAGGAACCGACCGATCTGCGGGAGTTGGTGGAAAACGCCCTCCTGCTGCTGGAACGGGAGATGAACAAGTATCGCGTCACCGTGGACAAGAGCTTCCAGCCCATTCCCGAGGCCTTTGTCAACGGCAACCAGGTCCAGCAGGTGCTGCTCAATCTGCTGATCAACGCCCGGCAGGCGATGACCAGCGGCGGGCGGGTGCTGATCAAGCTCGTCTACGACGCCGAGGAGGACATGATCAACCTGGTCGTCCGCGACAACGGTTGCGGTATCCCGCCGGACAAGCTGCCGCGGATTTTCGACGCCTTTTTCACCACCAAGGCCGGCCCCGACGCCAGCGGCAAGGGTGGCACGGGCCTGGGCCTGTCGACTTGCCGCGACATCATCGAGGCCCATCACGGCCGCATCCGCGTCGACAGCACGGTGGGCAAGGGGACGGCCTTCACCTTGAAACTGCCCACCGTGACCAAGGCCACGGGAAAGCGGTCGCCGGGGGCCGCCCCGATCACCATTCCGTTGCCGTCGCTGGGCCCGGCCGGCGAGTGGAAACGGTAGGGCGGAAGGCGGAAGGCGGAAGGGGGAAGGGGGAAGGAACAAGCGGCTCACGCCGGCCCCCTCGACGCAGTCGAGGGGCTTTTCCAATCCCTAATCCCCAATCCCTTTCCTTCCGCTGGCCCCTGGTCCCTACCTCATGTTGAAGCAATCGCGCAACTGGCCGATAATTCGCTGCTCCAACACGGGGTCGCGGCCGAGGGGAATCCAATTGAGATGCGGGTCCCTGACCAGCATGGGATCAATGACTCGGCTTTGCGTGACGTCGTGAGGGAACGTCCCCTTCCCGGCCGTGGCGTACTCCGGCTGGGCCATGTTTTCCAACTCCTTCAGCACCACCACGTCGATCCAGAAGCCTTCTCGGCTGGGCACCACTTTGACCACCGCGTGGCGGCGGATCGACTGAAGCGTGCTCTCCACCCGCTCATCACGATCGGCCGAATCGTGGTCCCAAGGCTCGAAGACCGTCGCCCCGACCTTGGGAAACGTGTCGATCCGGCCTTCGGTGAGCATGGCGCCGAGCGACCGGACGGGCTCTTCATGGTCGAGCCTGAAGTAGTCGCCAATGACGTCGGCGACGATGGCGAACACATACTGGGCATCGGGGCTGGGCACGAGGAGGGGATTGGCGTAGGCCATGCCTTGGGGCATCCCGGCGGGCGGCGTCCAGACCGGTTCGCCCACGCACCCCAGCAGGGCAAATGGCGCCAGCAGGGCCAGCAGCAGCTTGCGCATGGCAACGGCCACCGAGGAGACTTTGATTTGGGACGTGACAAGGGGAGCCCGCCCACAGGCCCTCCGCTAGGGCTCAGTGGGGCGGTAGTTTCGCAGGAACCGCCCCGAGAGGCAAGGCCGAATCGACGAACGTAGGTCCCCTCTCCCTCCGGGAGAGGGCCAGGGTGAGGGCGAGACAACACGTGTTTCAGGTGGCCAACATCTGTCGCAATTCCCCTCACCCTAACCCTCTCCCGGAGGGAGAGGGGACCTGCTCCTTAACGGGCGAACACAGGCCGGCGAACGGGGACCTTCCGCCGCGCCGTGCGGGCGGGGGCGGCACCGTTTTCGCCCAAGACACGCTGGGCCTTGGCCAGGTCGTTGACCTTGACCACGGCCAAGACGCCGGTCTTGACGCCGCGGGCCGCGCCGGCCGGATTGAACGAGCAGTAGGCATAGTCGATGTTCAGATGATCGCCGGCCAACCGCTCGCAGATCTTGCTAAATGCCCCCACTTGGTTGGGGACCTCGACCAGCAGGACGTCGGCCCGCTCGCCACGGACGTTGATCTTCTCCAAGACCTTGGCGGCGGCGGCGAAATCGTCGGGCACGAAGCGGACGGTCCCCCGTTCGCCGCAGTCCATGACCGACAACGCCCGGCAAGTCACTTTCTCCTTGTTCAAAGCCGCCAGCATGGAGGCCAGCCGACCGGGTTTGTTTGCCAACGTAACTGAAAGCTGCTTGGCCATCTGCATCTCGTTGTTCCTTTCCTGCGGTTAGAGAAAATCCTGGCAAAGCTGCCTGCGCACGGACGATAGAGTTCTTTTCTGACCAAGAAAGTCATGTCCGTATTTTCGTGACGTGCGGGGCCATATCGCGCTCGACACCAGCCCCACGGTAATCTTAGCGTAACGCGGCGGGGCGTCAAATCTACCGAGTCCCCCTCTCCCTCCGGGAGAGGGTAGGGTGAGGGGAATTACCCATCTCCGCCACTTCGCCCTCACCCCTTCCCTCTCCCGGAGGGAGAGGGGGTTCCGGGTGACGTGACCGCAATTTTGGCGGACCGCCGGGCCGCGAGAACTTCCGCCCCCTTCTCCGCGTCCTGTACATCGAGGAGAATGGTCGAGGACTGGTGCTCTCGCGGGGTTCCCCTCGGTTTTTCACAGGAGACTTGTCATGACGCGGCGACTGACATGGTGGATGGCGTTTTTCGCGCTGGCGTTGCCGGCGATTGCCCGAGGGCAGGGCCTGTTGGTTGTGACCGATCCGCAGCAGCACGTGCGGCTGCCGCGGCCGATCATCATCTATCCGCGGCCGCCGATGCCGTGGCCGCAGCCGGTGCCGACCTACAAGATCGACGAGTTGGAAGTCAACGCCCGGCTGGTCGATCAGGTGGCCCAGGTCCAGGTGTCGCAGTCGTTTCAGAACACGGGCAGCATGCCGCTGGAAGTCTCCTTCATCTTCCCCTTGCCCTACGAGGGGGCCGTCCACCAGTTGACGCTCCTGATCGACGGCAAGGAGTATCCGGCCCGCCTGTTGGACGCCAAGGAGGCGCGGCAAAAGTATGAGGAGATCGTGCGGAAGAACCGCGACCCGGCGCTGTTGGAATGGCTGGGCACGGGCATGTTTCAGACGAGCGTCTTTCCCGTCCCGCCCGGGGGCAAGCGGACGGTGACGTTGCGCTACACGCAGCTTTGCCGCCTGCAGGACGGGCTGACCGACTTCCTCTTCCCCTTGAGCACGGCGAAGTACACCTCGCAGCCGGTGCAACGGGTGAGCGTGCGCGTCACCATCGACAGCCACTCGGCGATCAAGAACGTCTACAGCCCCAGCCATGCGGTCGACATCCATCGCCCCGACGACTGCCATGCCGTGGTGACGTATACCTGCAAGGACGAAGTGCCCACGGCCGACTTCCGCCTGCTCTACGACGTGGGGCGCGGCACGCTCAGCGCGCGGGTGCTGAGCTACCGGCCGGACCGGGACGAGGACGGCTATTTCCTCCTTCTGGCCAGCCCCGAGATCAAGAGCGCCGAGGGGGAGCGGCAGAAGAAGACGGTGATGTTCGTCATCGACCGCTCCGGCAGCATGAGCGGCAAGAAGATCGAGCAGGTCCAGGCGGCGTTGAAGTGCGTGCTCAACGACCTCCGCGAGGGCGACCTGTTCAACATCATCGCCTACGACAGCGAAGTGGAGTCGTTCCGGCCGGAATTGCAGCGCTTCAACGACAAGACCCGGCGGGAGGCGCTGGGATTCGTGGAAGGGATTTATGCCGGCGGCAGCACCAACATCGACGGCGCGCTGCGGACGGCGCTGGGCCAGTTGCAAGACGCCAGCCGGCCCACCTTCATCATCTTCCTCACCGACGGCATTCCCACCGTGGGCGAGACGAACGAGCAGAAGATCATCGCCGCGGCCAGGGCGGAGAACAAGGTCCACGCGCGGATCTTCGTCTTCGGCGTCGGCTACGACGTGAACGCCCGCTTCCTGGACAAGCTGGCCCGCGAGCAGTTCGGCCAGACCGAGTACGTGCGTCCCAACGAGGACATCGAGGAGCGCGTCGCCAAGCTCTACAAGCAGATCCAGTCGCCGGTGATGACCAATTTGCAGTTGGAATTCGGCTTCGACGAAATCCGCAGCGAGCAGGGAAAACCGGTCAATCGCGTCTATCCCAAGGAATCGTTCGACCTGTTTGCCGGCGAGCAACTGGTCGTGGTCGGCCGCTACAAGAAGGCGGGGGCGGCCAAGGTGGTCGTCAGCGGCTCGGTCGGCGGCCAGCCGCAGAAGTTCGACTTCCCCGCCAACTTCACGGAGAAGAGCCCGGACGACTCCAACGCCTTCATCGAAAAGCTCTGGGCCGTCCGCCGCGTGGGCGAAATCCTCGACGAGCTGGACCTGCGGGGCAGGAATGAGGAGCTGGTCCGGGAACTCGTCGAACTCTCCAAGCGGCACGGCATCCTCACGCCCTACACGTCGTTCATGGCCGACGAAAACACCAACCTCTCCGATTTGGCCGGCAACATGACCATCGCTCGCGACCGGCTGGCCTACATGAGAAATACCTCGGGGGCGGCCGGCGTGGCGCAACGGGCCTACAAGGGCCAGATGCAAAACGCGCAGCAGTCCCAGGCGGCCGCGGCCCCGGCGGCGATGTTCAGGAACTTCTCCGAGGAGGTGGCCAGCGACAAGGACGCCGTGGGCTCCGGGGACGGCTCCGGCAGCGGCAGCGGCGGCGGCCGCGGGTCCGGCAGCGACTCCAAGTTCGGCGGCGGCGGCCAGGGCGGCTTCTACGCGCGAAGCGCTGCGAAATCCGCCGAGGTGTCGAAAAAGGAGAACAGCGCCGTCGAGCAAAGCGTCCGCAACGTCGGCAACCGCACCTTCTTCCGCCGCGAAGGCCAATGGGTCGACTCGCGGCTTACCAAGGACCAGCAGGCCCAGGCCAAGCGCATCAAGCAGTTCAGCAAGGAGTATTTCGACCTGGCCCAGCGCTATGGCCGCACCATGTCGCAGTACATGGTCTTCGACGAACCCGTGCTGCTGAACCTGGAGGGGCAGGCCTATTGGATCGAGCCCTGAGACGCCTCGCCGGCGTCATCGTCCTGGGGGCCGCTTGCGGTTTCACGGGCAATCCCCTACACTAACTTCTTATCCAGCAACCACTTGGCTGTCGCGATCCGAGTCGCGATCGGAAACGTCGGCTGCCGCACGAGGGACCATGGCGGTCCCCCTCTGCTGGGCCATTTAACTTGCATTGGAGACTAGGGCTTTTACAATAAAACTTAGGGCCCCAGTTTCCCCAACCCCTTTTGTTGAAAGGTAAAGTGATGAAACGGGCGATCCTGGGGGTCCTTTTAGGCGCAGGGCTCATGGCGGTGGCGGTTGGCCTCTGCGGCCGACGCAGTGAGGTCTTCGGACAACACGCGACGCCCAATCAACCGGCGGTGGCCGGCGGCGAATGGATTGCCATCCCCACCCCGGCCGGTGATAAGGGGCAACTGTTGACGGTGATCGATCCGCGGCAGCAGGCCATCGGCGTATACCAGGTCAACGTCAGCACCGGGAAAATCACCCTGCTGAGCGTCCGCAACATCCAGTGGGACCTGCAAATGACGGAGTTCAACGGCGTTAATCCCCTCCCGGGGGAGATCCGCTCGCAATTGAAAACACGATAAACCGAACTATGGACCGGGAGGTCCCGAATGCCCCCAAAATACTTGAACGTGAAAGAGGCCGCCCAGGCCATCGGCGTCAGCGAAGACGAAGTCAAACAGATGCTGGAACGCCGCGAGTTGCACGGCTACCGCGACGGCGCGGACTGGAAATTCAAGATCGAAGACGTCGATCGCGTCGCCAAGCAACATGCCGCCGACACCGGAGTCGCCGGCGGGGATGAGGGCGACGTGCTGCTGAGCGAGCACGCGTTGGGCCGGTCGGACGCGGGCGCGTCGGGGACCGTCATCGGCATGGAACCCGGCAAGAAACCGTCGCCCGACAGCGACATCCAATTGGCCGGCAGCGACGTCAACGTCGCCGCCCGGCCCAAACCCAAGGCCACGGCGAAGCCCGCCAGTAAAGAGAAGGCGGCCGGCGACACCAAGACCGGCCAGTTCGAAGAACTCGACCTGACGCTCGATCAAGACCTGACCCTGGAGGACAGCAACGTGGCCTCGGCCGCGGTCGGCGCCCCCTCGGGCGGATCGGCGGTCGATCTGGGCGGCAAGAGACCCACCGAGGACGAACAGGTTCTGGGCGGCAGCGGCACCGGCAGCGACATCAGCATCGGCGGCGACAGCGGCATCTCGCTGGTCGATCCGGCGGACAGCGGCCTGTCGCTGGAAGAGCCCCTGAACCTGGGCGCCGGCGGCGAGGAATCGCTGGAGTTGGGCGAGGACGACATGCTCTCCTTCTCCGCCAGCACCTCGTCCCCCTCGGTGAAGACCGACGACGATTTCCAATTGACCCCCATGCCGGAAAGCGAGGCCGACGAATCGGAAAGCGGCTCCCAGGTCATCGCCCTCGATACCGAGGGCGAAGGCGACGAAGGGGTGACGATGATCGCCGGCGGCGGCGGCGGGGGCATGGCCGCCATGCTCGACGAAGACCTCAGCGCCGGGGCCACCCCAGGCTTCATGGCCGTGCCCGTCGGCGACATGGCCTTGGGCCAACCCGGCGGTCTGCCGGCCGGCGTCGTCATGCAGCCCGCCTACTCCTTGCCCGAATCCCCTTACACCTTCGTGAACGTGGCCTTCCTCGTCGTCTGCGCGGTGATGCTGACGTTGGCCGGCATCCTGGTGGTCGACCTGGTGGAGCACCAGCGGACCTTCGCCACGTCGCACTTCGTCAGCGGTTCGCTGTTGGATTCGATCCTCGGCCTGTTCGAGAGGCCGTAGCCCAGGATATGGCATGGAGCGTCCCACGCTCGGGTGCCACCGGCTTTGCCAGTGCTTCCGCGGCATTGGTCGCCCAAAGCACTGGCGTAGCCAGTGGCACACTTGCACCAGCAGACGGCCGGGTGCCACTGGCTTTGCCAGTGCTTCCGCGGCATTGGTCGCCCAAAGCACTGGCGTAGCCAGTGGCACACTTGCACCAGCACGCCGCGGCGCTGGTTCTGGAGCCCCCCCGGAAGGTCGGTTTTCGCTCTTGCCGTCAACGCCGATTCCTGATACATCAGCGTCGGGATATTCAAGGAGTCGAGCGATGAAGGCCAACGGATGGCTGGCGACCGGGCTGCTTTTGACCGCCTGCGCGGCGCTGGGCGGCTGCCTGGTGCCGCAGAGCGAGTTGGCCGCCTCGCAGACGCAAAACCGCGTACTGGCCCAGCAGAACCGCGCCCAACTGGCCGAGCTCGACAACCTCAAGACGCACGGCCGCGACGTTGAGAACCAGTTGATCCGCACCGAGCAGGAACTGGCCGCCCTGGAGGAACAGGTCGACGTGGATCGCAAGCGGCTGGCCAACTACAAGCAGGAGACCAGCGAGCTGCACGACCAGTTCAAGACGGCGGTGGGCGCCGGGCGGCTGCCCCCGGCCGTCAGCGAGCAATTGGCCGACCTCTCGCGTCGCTATGCCAGCCTGAGCTTCGATCCGGTCGCCGGCATCGGCAAGCTCGACACCGACGTGCTCTTCGACAGCGGCCAGGCGGAGTTGAAACCGGCCGCCCAGGAGATGCTCGGCCAGCTCAGCCGCATCCTGCAAACGCCGGCCGCCGCCGACCTGCGGGTCATGGTCGTCGGCCACACCGACAATCAGCGGCTGGCCGGCAGGGCGGTGCGGGACCGCTACGCCGACAACTTCCACCTCAGCACCGCCCGGGCCCTGGCGGTGGCCGACCAGTTGCGCCGCCGGGGGCTCGGCGAGCGGCGCATCGGCGTGGCCGGCTTCGGACCCTATCGACCGGTCGCCTCCAACGACGAGCCCGGCGATCGGCAGAAGAATCGCCGGGTCGAGATCTTCATCATGGCCCCCGACGTGCCGGTGGTCGGCTGGACGGATTCTATCCCCGGCGTGTATTGAGCGCGGCGGCCGTGCGCGGCTACCGTCGCCCCCGGTTTGCTCGTACAATGGCGGTAGGTTCCTGTCCCGGCGCCGTGTTCCACGCGAAGAGGACTTTATGATTTGGAGGTGCCACGACCAACCCCTCCGCCTGGTGGCGCGGCTTGTCGGAGGGCGTCCTGGAATTTGGGACAAGAAAACCGGCGTCTTGGCAACGTCACCGCGGGAAATCTATCACGCGAAGGCGCCAAGGCGCAAGTCGCAAAGAAAGTAATGAGTAAGGGGAGGTGCCTGGTGAATCGACGCCCCTGGGGCAATCCGACCTCCCCTCTCTTCTTCTTTGCACCTTGGCGCCTCGGCGCCTTGCGCCTTTGCGTGGAACTCTCCCACCCAACGACCATGCAATGGCCATACTTCGAGTCTGTCCCCAACCCTCAAGCCCCCGCCCATGCTAAAGTTCTGCGGCTCGCTGCCGGTGGCCATCACGCTGATGGTCGCCCTGATCGCGGTGCTGATACCGGCCACGTGCGTGGAGAACTGGTATGGCCCGGCGGCGGCCCGCTTCGGCGTCTACGGCACCTGGTGGTTCGCCGCCTTGGCGGTCCTGCTGGCGGTGAACGTCGTTGCCGCCCTGGTCGTCCGCTTTCCCTGGAGGCAGCGGCGGACCGGGTTCCTGCTGACCCACCTGGGGCTGCTGGCGCTGCTGCTGGGATGCCTGCTGACGCGGCGCTACGGCATCGACGCCCAGTTGCCGATCTTCGAGGGGCAGGCCGCCTCCACGGCGACCGAAGACTCCTATCACTTCCAATTGACGCCGGCCCCGGCGGCAGGCGGCGACATTTGCGTGCCCTTCGACCCCGGGCCCTTCAATTGGGCCCAGTACGCGCAGCTCCCCTGGTTTCCCTGGGGGCTGGCCGCCCGCGATCGCGGCCTGCTCTACGACCGTGACGGCATCCGCCTGGAAGCGCTCGATTACTGCAGCGATTCGCGGCCGATTACCCTGCCGTGGCTGCAATTGCTCACCACGCCGGGGGCGGCCTCGCCGCACAACAGGCCGGACGCCGACGCGGGCGCGGCGCCGCTGGTCCTCACCGTGCAGGCCAGCCGCGATCCCCATGCGGCGGGCCGCCCCTTCGGCCTGGGCGGGCGCCGCGAACTGGCCGGCGGGCAGCGGTTGGTCTTCTGGATGACCGGCGACGCGGCCGAGACGGCCGCCTTCCGCCAATCGCAGCCCGACGGGCCGTTGGGACGCAACGGACGCATCGTCCTCTACGCCGGCGGCCGCAACTATCAGTTCGCCGTCGATCAGCTCCAGCCCAAGTCGCGTCATCTGCTGGGCAAGACCGGCCTGGAGGTCGAGTTGGTCCAGTTCGATCCCGCGTTCCTCGCCGTGCAACTGCGCATCCACCACGGCAAGCTGCCGCCGCAGAAGATGCTGCTGTTGGCCGACCTGCCCGAGCTGTGCGAGCAGGACTACCGCGACGGCGTGTTCGGCGTCTATTGGTATGACGCGGGTGCCACTGCTGGCTCGTCCAGCAGTGCGGAATACACTGCTGGACAAGCCAGCAGTGGCACCCGCGCTGGGCAAGCCGGGCACCGGGCGAGGCCTGGTCGTGGCACCCAGCCGCCGGCCGAGTTGCTCCGCGAGGCCGCCGCCCCGCGCATCGACCTGCTCCAAGGGGCCGACGGCAAGCTCTATTATCGTGCCTGGCAGAAAGGCAAATGGAGCGGCGCCGGGCAAATGCCGCCCGAAGGCCAGCAGATCGACCTTTTTGCCGGCACGCCGGCGGCCACCTCGTTGATCGTCGATCGCTTCCTGCCCTCGGCCAGGCCCGACATCATGCCCCTGCCCCTGCCGTTTTCAAAGACGAGCGTCACGCCGCGGCGACAGGTGCGGGTCCGCCTGACCGTGGACGGCGTTGCGGAGGAGTTCTGGCTGGGCGCCACGCCGGCCGACCCCTTGGAATCGCCGCCGGAGAACGCCCGCCGGGTCGTCGCCGGGAGGAATCGGCGCGTGGCCCTGGAGTTGCGTGCGGATGAAGTCGGCCTGGGCGTGCAGGTCTTTCTGCGCAAGTTCCGTCGCCGGCTGGAACCCGGCGCCAGCCAAGCCTCTTTTTACTCCAGCCTGATCGACTTCCGCGACGAGGCCGGGTACAGCTTGCGGAGCAACGTGCTGGTGACACTCAACCAGCCGGTCGATTTCACCGACCCGGTCACGGGCCGCCGCTATCGTCTCTTTCAAACCAGCTTTGTCGGACCGTTGCAGCCGGAGAAGCTCGATTCTGCCGGGATCGGCGGCGCCGATCCGCCGCCGCGGCTCTTCTTGTCCTGGTTGACGTTCAACTACGATCCGGGCCGCGGCTGGAAATACCTCGGCTGCCTGCTGATCGTCTGCGGCGTCTTTTACCGCTATTTTCTGCGGTTCCCGGCGCGGGGGAAAGCGACGGCGCCGGTCCTCCTGATCGCTGCGGTGCTGGCCGCCGGCGGCACGGCCCGGGCGGAAGACACCGGCGGGCTGGATTGGAGCGCCTGGCGGCGGCTGCCGGTGCTCGACGGCGGCCGAATCATGCCGCTGGACAGCTTCGCCCGCGCGACCGTCGAGAAGATCGCCGGCCGCCAGGGCCCGCGGCTGGCGCCCAGCGGCCAGGCCGCCGAAGTGCTCTTGAGTTGGCTCGTCGAGCCGGAGCGATGGGAAGATGTCGCGCTGCTGCCGGCGGCCGACCCGGTGCTGCGAAGCGAATTGCTCGAAGTGCCGTTGCGGGACGAGGCCGGCCGGCCGCTCGGCGGCGTTTCGCCACGGCAAGTCGCCCGCGCGGTGAAGTTCCAAGAGCGATTGGAGCAGATCAATGTGGATCGCCGCCGGGCGCAGGCCGCCGGCCGGCCCGCGGTCCTTTCGGCCTGCGACAAGGAAGCAGAGGACCTCTTTGAAGCCTACAGCTCATTCCGGATGTTGACGTTCCATCCCCTGTCTCCGCGCGACGGTTATGGCCGCTTTATCGAGAAATTCTCCGACGTCATCCGCGATTGGAACGATTTGGAGGACGAGCTGGCGGGACTGTTTCCGCCGGACCAGCGCGCCGGCGCCGCCAATCCGACGGCGGAGACCGGAGAGGCCATCCGCAAGCTGGCTGCCTTGGCGGAACGCTCGGCGGACCTGTCGCTGGATGCGGCCGAGCCGCTTGCCGCATCGCTGGAGCACTCGGCGGCGGCCCTTGCCGAGCAGACGTCGGCCCTGGTCGAGCGGATGGTGCGGTCGCCGCCGCGGCTGGAGGAGAAACAGCTTCGCCACATTCGCATGATGGTCCGCTCGCTGGCGGCGCGGACGGAGGACCTGGCCCGGCACGCGGCCGCGGCCCACCTGGCCCTCTACGACGACGGTCTGGCGTTGCGTCCGGCGCCGGCGCTGGACGCGGCCGCCTTGGAAGCCGACCGCGACCCCGACGACGATGCCCAGCCGTGGGCCGCCTTGCAGACGTTGATTCACGGCTCCGACGACCTGATGCGCCGCTATCCCCAGCCGCAGTTGCAGGAGTTGCGCAAAAGCTACCGGCAGGTGGTGGCCGCCTACCGCGATCGCGGCGATCCGGGGCGGGCCGGCCGCTTCCACGACGCCATGCAGGCCCTGGCCGCGGCCTTACGCGCAGTTCGGCCAGGCCGTCGAACCGCTCCGCCAGCGGTTGCCGCTCCACGACAAGGACGAGGTCCTGATGGCGGCCACCGCCTATCCGGCCCCGGGCTCGACCGACGCCGAAGTCTTCTACAACCGCCTGGATCCATTCTTCTGGTCGTGGGTTGCCGGCCTGCGGCGCGGCCGTCACGCTGACGATTTCCCTGCTCGCTTGGCGGCGGCCGCTGTTCTGGCTGGGAATTGTCCTCCTGGCGGCCACCCAGGCCCTGATACTGACCGGCCTGGCGCTGCGGGCCTGACATCACCGGCTGGACGCCGGTGACCAACATGTTCGAGACCATCGTGTTCGTGGCCCTCTGCGTGGGCCTGTTGGGGATGTGTTTTGCACTGCTGCTGAGGTGGCGCGGGCCCGCCGCCGCGCCGGCGCAATCCAGTGCGCCGACGACCGTGGCCCTGGCGGCGGCGGCGCTGGCGACGCTGGCGCTGGTGGTCGCGTACTATGTGCCGGCGTTTCCCAAGGACATCCGCCCCTTGGCGCCGGTGTTGCGGAGCAACCTCTGGCTGGCCGTCCACGTGTTGTCGATCGTTGCCGGCTATGGGGCCGCCATGCTCGCCTTCGGCCTGGGATACGTCGCCTCGCTGGGCTATCTCTTCGGCCGCTATCGCGACGGCCGCGAGCCGGCGGCCTGCATCTTCCTGGCCGCATTGACTTACCGCATGTTGCAGATCGCCGTGCTGCTGCTCCTTTGCGGCACGGTCCTTGGTGCCCTCTGGGCCGACGTCTCCTGGGGAAGATTTTGGGGCTGGGACCCCAAGGAGGTCTGGGCCTTGATCTCGGTGCTGGTCTACCTGGCCTTCCTCCACGGCCGCTCCATCGGCTGGTCCGGCAACTTCGGCACGGTGTTCGCTTCCGTCCTGGGCTTTACCTTCATCGTGATGACCTGGTACGGCGTCAACTTCTTCGTCTCCGGGGGCAAGCACTCCTACGGCGAGGGCGCCGGCGGGCTGTGGGGGACGCTGACGATCCTGTGCTGGCCGGCCTGGCTTCGAGTTGGGTGTGGTTGATGGCGGCCGCCGGGCGGTATCTTGTCGCCACCCGGCACGGCGGCAACGTAGGTCAGGCACCCCGTGCCTGACATTTGTTTTCCACGAGGCCGTCAGGCACGGGGTGCCTGACCTACCACTGACACAGCCGTGGCACACGGCAAGGCAAGGCCGGCACACCAGCCCCCTCTTGAACGCCGCGCCTGCTTCTGGCTAGCATGACGGCTATGTTGACCGAATCCATTGGACTGATCGGCGCGGGGCAAATGGCCACCGCCCTGGGGCAGGGTTTTGTCCGCGCCGGGCTGCTGGCCGCCGATGGATTGCTGGCCGCCGACCCGTCGGGCGAAGCCCGCGAGCGATTCGCCAGGGCCACCGGCGGTCGGGCCACGGCCGACAACGCCGAGGTGGCCGCCCGGTCGGATATCGTCATCCTGGCCGTCAAGCCGCACCAGGTGCGCGGGGTCATGGCGGAGTTGCGGGGGACGGTTTCCCAGCGTCACCTGGTGATTTCCATCGCCGCCGGCATTCGCCTGGCCGCCCTGGCCGAAGGGCTCGGCCCGCAGCCGCGCCTGATCCGGGCGATGCCCAACACGCCTTGCCTGGTGGGCTGCGGGGCCTCGGCCTACAGCCTGGGCCAGGGGGCCACCGCCGCCGACGGCCAGTTGGCCGAGCGTTTGCTCCGCGCCGCCGGCATTGCCTTCCCGGTCGAAGAAAAGCTGCTGGACGCCGTGACCGGCCTGTCGGGTTGCGGGCCGGCGTTCGTCTACATGGTGGTCGAGGCGCTCTGCGAAGGCGGGGTCCGCATGGGGCTGCCCCCCGGACTGGCCGCCGCCCTGGCCGCCCAGACCGTGCTGGGCGCCGGTCAAATGGTCGTTTCCAGCGGCGAGCCGCCCGGCACGCTGAAGGACCGCGTGGCCACTCCCGGCGGCGCCACCGTCGCCGGGCTGAAAGCCCTCGACCAAGGCGGACTGCGCGCCGCGTTGGTGGCTGCGGTCCAGGCCGCCACGGGCCGCTCGATAGAATTAGGAGCCTCTTGATGCCGATCTTTTGCGTTGTCGACGACAAACACGTGCCCCTGTACCGCATCCAATGGATTGCCGACCTGCCGCATTTCTGCGGCGCGGGGGAATGCCAGCGGGAAGGCCAGTACGAAATCCGCCTGGAACACGGCGAGAGCGTCTGGGCCAGCCAGGCCGACCGCGACGCGGCCCTGGCGGCCCTGGAAAGTTGGTTGAACGGATCATGTGCCCCGGAAAATGATGAATCGGAGTAATCGCCATGTCGACCTTTGAAGACGGTCGTTATCGCTGGCGCGAGACCTATTTCGTGCTCTTCCCCGCCCGCAAGCGCCCGCCGTTGAAGCTGGTGCAAAAGGCCCTCTCGGCCATCGATAAGCACTACCAGCTCAGCAATCTCACCGCCGACGACGAGGGGCTCTTCGAGTCGCTCACCCTAGTCTCGCCCGAGGATTTCGCCGCCCTGGACATCTGCTTCACCAGCGGCGACGAGGTGATCGAGCAGGTCGATGGGCTGGTCGAGGACCTCAAGGAGACCGTGGCCCCCGGGCAGCAGGCCGTTTTGAAGCGGCTCCGGCAGTACGACGGCCGCTTCGACGTCCTGCACTTCGAGCAGATCGGCGAGCTGCCCGGCGAGGACGAAGAGCCCGAGGAGCTGCTCGATCCGGGCGCCTTGCTGGCCGTGCTGGGCGTGCTGGCCGACATCAGCGGCGGCATCGCCGTCGACCCGCAATCGGGGACCATACTCAACAGCGAGGAGTGATTTTCGAGCGGCGCAAGGGGGACAGTCCCATTTTCGCGGCGAAGACGCCTGTTTGCAAGGCAACGCTGGTGCGCGCCGCGAAAATCGGGACAGTCCCCGGTGAACCCGTGAATTTTCGAGAAAGCCCATGATCGCCAAAGACATCAAGACCGGCCACATCGTCAACTTCAACGAGGCCCCCTGCATCGTCGAATCGATCACCGTGCAGAGCCCGTCGGCCCGCGGCGCCGCCACCTTCTACAAGTACCGGGCGCGGAACCTGATTACCAAGCAGAAGGTCGACATCACTCTGCGCGGCGGCGAATCGTTGCCCGAGGCCGACTTCCGCAAGCGGCCCGTCAAGTTCATGTACGCCGACGCCGACCGGATGCACTTCCTCGACCAGGAAGACTACAACCAGTATTCCCTCTCCAAGAACGATCTGGCCGAGGAGAGCAAATATCTCACCGAGGAACTCGAGGGCGTCCAGGCGCTGATCTACAACGACGAGTGCGTGGGCGTCCAGTTGCCGGTGGCCGTGCCCTTGAAGGTGGTGCAGTGCGACCCGGGCATCAAGGGCTCGTCGGCGACCGCGCGGACCAAACCCGCCACGCTCGAAACCGGCCTCATCGTCCAGGTCCCCGAGTACCTCTCCCAGGGCGAAATGATCAAGGTCGACACCCGCAACGGGCAGTATCTCTCCCGGGCGTGACGGGAAAGGGGGAGGGCGGAGGGCGGAAGGCGGAAGGCCGCGAGCCGGCGGCGTAAGCCGCTCGGGTGCCACTGGCTACGCCAGTGCTTTTGGCGGCCAGTTCTACGGAAGCACTGGCAAAGCCAGTGGCACACTTGCGTGTCCAACCGACGCTACGCGAACATCAGTCGGCGGCCTTTGGGCTCCGGAATCGGATCGCCATACTCCTTCGCGGTCTCGATCCATACGCGCCATGGCGTCCTTGATATTGGCCAAGGCGGACTCGTGGCTCGGTCCGTGCGCCATGCATCCGGCCAGTTCAGGAACCTCCGCCACGAAGGCGTCGTCTTCGGCACTCCAGTAAATAATCACTTCGTACTTGTCCATCTTTGCTCGTTCCAGCATTCTACCGCCCAAAAGACGGCCATACAAGCCAATTACGGCCTGATCTCCTCCACCCGGCTGATCGTTTCGCCGTGGGAGAACCGCGTGGTGATCTGTTGGCCCACGGCCAGTTCGGCCGCGTCGCGGATCCAACGGCCGTCGGCCGTCCGCTGCGTCAGGCTGTAGCCCCGGCCCAGGACCGCCAGCGGGCTGAGCGATTCCAACTGCGCCCCGGCCGCATCGAGCTGCCGCCCGGCACGCTCCAGCCGGCTGCGCATGGCGCGGGCGGCCGCGGTTTCCAACTCGTCCAGACGCCGCGCCAAGTCCTCGATCTGGTGCAAAGGGCGGCGAAAGACGCGATGCCGGGCAATTGTATCGAGCCGCGCCTGCCCTGACGCCAGCCGAAACCGCATCGCCGCGGCGGTGCGATTTTCGAGCTGCCGCAGCCGGGCGAGCAACTCCTCGGCCGCCGGCGCCACCAACTCGGCCGCCTCGCTGGGCGTCAGCGCGCGGACGTCGGCCACCAGGTCGGAAAGCGTCACGTCGATCTCGTGACCGATGGCGGAGATGACCGGGATCCGCGAAGCGAAGATGGCGCGGACCACCACCTCTTCGTTGAACGCCCAGAGGTCTTCGAGGCTGCCGCCGCCGCGGGCGACCACCAGGCAGTCGATCGCCAGCGGCAGGCGGTTGGCCGTGCCGATGGCGGCGGCGATCTCCTCGGCCGCGCCGGTGCCCTGCACTCGGGTGGGCAGGACCAGCACGTCGGCCCCGCGCCAGCGGCGGCCCAGGACCTGGAGAAAATCGTGGATGGCCGCCCCCGTGGGGCTGGTGACCAGTCCGACCCGCCGCACCAGCCGCGGCAGCGGCCGCTTCCGCGCCGGGTCGAAAAGCCCCTCGCGGGCCAGCTTCTCCCGCAGTTGCCGCAGGGCCAACTCGAGGGCCCCCATCCCCTTGGGCTCGATCCGCTCGACGATCAACTGGTAGCTGCCCCGGGGGGCGTACACGTCGAGGTGTCCGCAGCAGATCACTTCCAGGCCGTCGGCCAGGTCGAACTCGACCCGGGCGGCGACGTTCCGCCAGATGGCCGCGCGAATCTGGGCCCGCTCGTCCTTGAGCGTCAGATAACAGTGGCCCGACTGCGGCCGCGAAAGGTTCGAGATCTCGCCGCTGACCCAGACTGCCGGGAAGGAATTTTCCAGCAGGTCCTTGATCTGCGCGGTCAGCTCGTAGACCGATAGGATCGGCGGCGGCGAAGGCTCTTCGGGAAACAGGTCTTTTTGGGACACGGGAGAATTAGGGGCCAGGGACCAGTTCTGTAGGGTGGGTCGAGCGCAGCGAGCCCCACCAAAATCCGCCAAGGATTTTCATTTTCCAAAACGGACGCAATTCTACAACATGACGGACGCTACCGCCATAAGACGCGGGCTCTGAGATTTCTTCCCGGCGGGCGCCCTCGAACGAACCGGAAACCGAGGGCCCGGTAAATTCGCAGCGTGCCGAAGACCGTCGAACACTGGCAGACGTTCATCAGCAACAGAAGCAGGCATTCGCGGCCTCCAGTGCCCCCCGGGCCGGCGATTGCGATTGAAGAGCTCCGATTTCAAGGCCCGTCAGACCGACGCAGTACAACAGCCATCCCAGTGCAAGCAGAACGCCCGGCTGCCTCGACATCATATTCCAAACGCAGGGGATGGTGACGAACAGGTTATACAGGAGGATGCACAGTGCGACGACGCCAAGGAAGACGAGGAATTCGCCGCTGGGGCGAAACGGTCGATCGGGCCGGGCGGGAGCACCTTGTGCAGCGGCGACAATGCGACCGCCAGCAGGAACGTTGCCACCATGAGGTGCCGGAGATTGAATTGCCAGGGGCCCTGCGACGATTGGGCCGCGTCGTCGGTCCCGCCGATCAACCGCCACCCGAACGCCTTCTTGGCGATCCACAAGTTGACTTGCGCGACAGCCACGGCGAAAAACACCATGGCGCCCATGCCGAGCGCGGCCGAAAGGAAAAGATGTTCCCGAGCCCCCAGAACCAGGGCGTACCACATGGCTGTGCTGAGCAGGATCGCCCACGGGAGCCGCACGACGATATTTCCCGGGGCCAGCACCGCCCAGACGGCGATGAGGTTCACCTGAGCGACGAGGATTCCCGCAAGCACTGGCAGCCACCATTCACTCGCCCTGGGGCCGCCAAACTGCGACATCACGAAGTCGACGGCGAGAAAGACGAGGATCACCGCGCCGCTGACGCCCCAGGTGACCAGCCGACTGGCCGGCGCGCGAGCGGCGTCTCCCCGGCGCCGCCGGCGTCAGGCTCGATCGGCCGCTCCTCGATCGGTGGTTCAGACATCGCTCCCATGTTAACAGAGTGACTGACGACCTGCCAGTCGAGCCCCAAGGGGCGGCGTCCTCCCAGCCCCGGACAACGTGCTGGTCGTTGCAGACGCCCGGAAGAACCGCAGCGCACAACATCTTCCCCCGCGTCTCTGCGCTCAGCGCGAGAACTTTCGCGCTATCGTCGCGTGCCAACCGCCCCGCCACGGCGCGACAGCGGCGCGGTCGCCCGACCGAGGCGCGATTGGCCGGGCTTGCGGCGCCGCGACTCGGCCCAGGCCTCGGCCTCCTCGGTCAGACGGTTGAGCAACTGCTCGGTTTGCAGGCGGTGGTGTTCCAGGCCCGCCCGGTCCAGGTCCGGGGGAATGAAAATTTCGCCGGTGGCGATGGCGCAGGCGCGGGAGGCGGGCCGGGGAACGGCAAAGCGGTCCCAACTGGGCAAGCGCCAGGGCCGGTCGTAGGCATAGCCCATCAGCACCAGCGGCAGCCCCAGCTTCGAGGCCAGGTAGATCGGTCCCGGGGCCATGCGGCGGCGGGGGCCGCGGGGGCCGTCAGGCGTGATCGTCAGGTGCATCTGCCGGCTCTTGGCCAGCAGCTCGCGCAGCGCCGAGACGCCGCCGCGATTGGTCGAGCCGCGCACGAAATCGAAGCCCAAGTGATGGGCCACGTGGGAGAGGATCTCCGCGTCGCGGTGCCGGCTCAGCAGCATCGACAGGTTGCAATGGCCGCGGAGGTAGAGGGGAAACAGGATGTACTCGTGCCAGAAGAGATAGATCTTGTTGCCCCGGCATTCGGGAAAGATCGGGTCGATCGACCGATCGTGGTAGACCGCCTTGTAGTCGAGCGTCCCCATCCAGGCGCGGACGGCCGCCGAGGCCAGCAGGCCGCCGAGCTTGTTGACGAGGGGATTATCCAGCTTCATGCTCGTGCCATTGCCCCTGGAAGACTTCGACGGCCGGGCCGGTCAGGTAGACGTGATTGTCGTCGGCCCAGTGGAGATCGAGATCGCCGCCGGGCAGATGGACGAGGACCTTTCGCGCCGTCCGCCCGCTGAGCGCGCCCGCCACGCACACGGCGCAGGCGCCGGTGCCGCAGGCCAGCGTCTCGCCGGAGCCGCGCTCCCAGACGCGCATCCGCACCTCGCCCGGCCCGACCACTTCCACGAATTCGGCATTGACCCGCTGGGGAAAATGCGGATCGGTCTCGACCAGCGGGCCGAGCCCCAGCACGTCGCGCTCGGTCAACCACTCGACGAAGGTGACGCAGTGCGGGTTGCCCATCGACACGCAGGTGACGCGGATCGTGCGGCCGCCGACCGTCAGGGGGACATCGACGGCCGCGCCGCCGGGCCGCGCCGGGTCGCCGGGCAGGGTCGTGGGTATGCGATCGGGCTGGAGGATCGGCTCACCCATGTCGACGCGCACGCGCTCGACCCGCCCGTCGCCGCCGACTTCCAACTCCAGCGACAAGACGCCGCGGCCGGTCTCGATCGCGAGGGTCTTCCGGCGGCAGCGTCCGTGGTCGTAGAGGTACTTGGCCAGGCAGCGGATGCCGTTGCCGCACATTTCCGCCTCGGAGCCGTCGGCATTGAACATCCGCATCCGCGCGTCGGCCTGCTGGCTGGGGCAGATTAGGATCAGGCCGTCGCCACCGATGCCGAAATGGCGGTCGCTGGCGCGGCGGGCCAACTGGTCGGGGCGCTCGGGCATCGGTTCGGCGAAGCAATCGACGTAAATATAGTCGTTGCCCGCCCCTTGCATCTTGGTGAATCGCATCGTGGAAACCTGCCGGAACGGGAAGGGACAACACCTAGTTTAGGGCAAATCGCGGCAAAACGGAAGCCACCGCCGCGGGTGGCCGCCGCGGGTGGCCCCGATAGCCTTGCGGGTGGCCCCGATAGCTTTGCTATCGGGGTGCCGCAGGCACGAGAGGTTTTCGGGCGTCACGAGGCTCCTCTTGCGGATTGGCCGCCCCGATAGCAAGGCTATCGGGGCCACCCGCGCTTCGCCTGGGGCCACCCGCGCTTCGCCTGGGGCCACCCGCGCTTCGCCCGGGGCCACCCGCGCTTCGCCTGGGGCTACCCGCCGCGTGCGATAGCGTAGCCGTCGCGGCCGCCCGGGGGGCGTTTTTCTCCACCACTGGCGCCGGCACGAACTTGAAGACCTCGATCCAGTTCTGAATCGACTCCGGCGGGGCGTCCCACTTTCCGTAGATGGGCACCGGATAGCTCTCCCGCGCGATCAGCTTGTAGGAGCGCTGCATTTTCTCCAGCCAGCGGTCCAGCGGCTGGTCGTCCGGGTCTTGCGCCTTGTCGCGAAAGAGCACGCAGCGCAGCGGACGCTCCGCCGAAACGCGCTCCAGGTGCGGGGGCTCGCCCCGGGCGTGCCGCGGCGAATAGATCCGCTGATTGCACAAGTACAAGGCCGACCACCCAAACAAGAACGTCCGCGGCGCCAGGTCCTTCTTGCAATCGGCATAATTGCAATCGGTATACAGGCAAACCAACTCGCTGTCGTGCGCCAGGTCGAACCAGAACCACTGGGCGAAGTCCCGCGACCGCAGCGTCAGTCCGGACTTGTACGGATGCGTCAGGTCGCGAACGATCGAACCGGCGGCCACGAGCACCAGGAGCACGAGCACGGCCCAGGTGGCTCGCAGCGGCTGCGGTTGCGGCCGGCGCCGGGCGAACCACTGGAGCACCGCGACGACGCCCAGCCCGCTGAGCACGCAGAACGTGAGGGCCGAATAGAGTGCGAAGCGCATGAACTCGCCGTAGGGGAAGCGGTGCAGGGCGGCGGCCACGAAATTCAGCCCCAGCGGCGTCAGCAACAACGCCAGCAGCAGCCACTGCCGCCGCCGCAGCAGCCACGCCAGCCCGACCAGGCAGCAGAGGAACGTCAGCGTGCTGCCGCCGCCGGGTCCGCCGAGGGGATAGCCCATCATGCTGCCGGTGTGCGTGGCGATGAGCCAGCCGATCAGTTGGATCGGGTGCGCCAGCGGCGGGAAGGTGGCTTTCCAACAGCCCTCCATCAGTTCCTGATTTGTGCCCACGGCCGTGCGGCTAACGACCAGCACGGCCAGGAAACTGGCCGCCAGGAGCAGATTGAAAACGATCCAGGGCCGCCATCCCCGGCAAGGGGCCGTCCAGAGGAAATAGGCGACGATCAGGCTGACCGCGCCGCCGACGAGGATGGCCGGATAGGAGAAACCCACCGCCGGCGCGATCAGGGCGGCCAGCCCCCACAGCCAGCGGTTCTCGCCCGGGCGACGCAGCCAGTGGACCAGCATCACCAGCATCAGCAAGGCCAGCAGGAGGTCGCATGCGTACGGTTTGGCTTCGGCCGCATAGCGGATGGGCGGATAGGCGACGGCGAAGATGCCGAAGGCGGCCACCAGCGCGGTCCCCCGCAGCAACAGCCCGGCCAAATGACGGAAGAGAAACAGGCTGGCGATGGTGCACGCCAACGGGACCAACCGCAGCGTGTACTCCGAGAACCCCAGCAGCCGCACGACCGTGAGCTGGCCCCAGAGGAAGAGGGTCGGCGCCACCTGCGTGTAGTGCAGCGGCTGCAGCAGGCCGAGATAGCCCCGTTCCAGGAAGTTGGCCGAGAGCATGGCCTCGTCTTCCCAGAGCGGGAATCGCACGATGTAGCGGATCAACCGCGCCGAGAGCCCGACGATCAGAAAGATCCAGAGCCATTGCGCCTGCCGCTCGGGGGAGAGCGACTCCGTCCCGGCAGCGAACGGCGCCGGCAGCAAGGAGGGCGGTTCTTTAGTCCCCGGCATGAGGGATATTGGGAGGACATCCTTCCACGGCATGTTCCATCTCCGTACGGAAACATTCTGCTGAGCGCGAAGGTTTGCCGCAGCGTGATCTCCACCCAAAAGGTGCATAGTACCGCAACGGCGCGGCGGCGAACAATGCCAATTTGCCCTCGTGGCGCCCGGGGAATCGGCGAAAAAGCACGGACGGCAACCAGGGGCGTGGCGTGGAGCATCTCGCGCAGAGGCGCCAAGACGCAGAGAGGAAGAGGGGAGGGACGGATTACGCCCAGGGGCGTGGGTTCGCTAATTACCCCTTCTTTCCCTGCTTCCTTTGCGGCCTTGCGCCTTGGCGCCTTTGCGTGAGAAGGCTGTCGCGGCGCCGGCGGCCGGGCCTACTCGCCGGGATTGCGGGTCACCGGCTCCATCACCTTGGTGTTGCGATCGACGGCCAGGACGATGGTCCGCTGCTCGACGCCATCGCAACTGCTGGCCACCAGGGGAAGCACGTGCCGCCGGTCGGGGAGGTTGAAACGCACGGCGAAGGTCCCGTCCGGATGCACGTGCACCGGCTCGCCGCGCAGGGTCACTCGGGCGTTGGGATCGGCCGTTCCGTGGACGATCAATTCGGTTTCGACCTGCAAGTTGAACTCGCGGCGGTGCGGTGCGAAGGCACCGGCCCCGCAGCCGAACTGGGTGGTCATCGGATCGCCCATGGGACGGCGCAAATGCTCCTCGAAGATTTCCTTCAGCTCGCCATTGCTCTCCTGCTCGACGTATCCGCCGCTCATGGCGTAAATGCGATCGAAGTCCTTGGCGACTTCGGACCAGTTCTTGTCGAAGGTGTCGCCGGCCATGCCGCTGGGGGTCCGCACCACGTTGCTCCGCGCCAGGCTGTAGAAGCGGTTTCCCGGGGAGAGATAGCCGATTTCAACCTGATAACTCTTGGGAGGATTGTGGACGTCGATGTACCAGTTGTTCACGCCGCCGTGGATCTCGATGTCGCGGACCGGCTGCCGGGCCGAAGAGGTCGTGCCGTTGCCGCTGAGCTCGTGCAGACGCAGCACGGGATGCGACTGGTGCCAATACTGGCCCATGGCCGCCCGGGCGCGCTCGATGCTCCGCCGGCTGAGTTCCCAATAGGCGTGCAGCCAGTAGGGGTCGCGGACCATGACGATGAGGCGATCCTTGACGTGCCCGCTCTGTTGGCTCAGGGGGCGGATGGCCAAGTCCTTGGCCTCGGCCAGCTTGACCTTGATCTGCTCCAAGCGGTGCACCAGGCGGGGGTTGCGGCCGTTCTTCGCGGCGCCGTTGCCGTTGCCATTGCCGTTGTGCTTTTCTGCCGCCAGCGCCGCCCACTTCACCAGGGCGTCGACCAACTGGTCCTTGCGCATCATGTGCCAACCGGCGACCTTCTTCTTTCGGGCCATGGCGGCCAGGTCCTTGACCGTGCGGGTTTTGAGCTTTGCTGCAGTCGTCACAGATCGAACCTCCGGCTTACGCCTCTGCCATGATTGCACGGCGGGGCCGCAAGCACCTTGATTTGCGGGGGATCCATGTTTCCCGGTCAGTCTTCCCATCCGTTGGTAGGCACCCGGCGAGTCGTTTTATTTGGGCTCGGACGGAGACTCCGCTTTCACCGATTATAACCGGCAGCGGCCTCCGACGCAATCATTTTGCTCGGCGCTGGTTAGTCATCATTACCACGAAAAACGTCACAAACCTTATCACCGTAAATACTTACGGACGAATACCCGCTCGTGAAAAAACCGTCACTGCACGCGGCCGACCGAATTCTCCTCATACTATTCGCTCTATGTATGACGTATAATTCCCCGGAATGGTTCTCGCCCCGCACGGCCCACCCCTTTGAATACCCCACCGGACGACCGCTCGGCTTTGGCCCGGGCACTCGAGTTGGGCTCGCTGGCCACGACGATCGCCTTGGAAATGGTCGTGCCCATCGCGCTCGGACTCCTGTTGGATCGCTGGCTGGGCACCAAGGCCGTCTTTACCATCCTTGGCGGCGTGGCGGGGATGGCGGGGGGCTTGTGGCAACTGGTCCGCCTGTCCGGAGAGCTAACGGGCAAGTCAGAAAAAAATCGGCAATCCGAAGACGCCGCGCGGCCCGGGCAGCCCACCTCGGCTGACCAGCGGACTGGCGAGCCGCCGGTGAACTCGCGTGAAGATGATGCACCGCCGTGATAATCGGCAAGAAGTCGCAGAATGGACATGGGAAGTCGATTGGCGAAGGTGCGTAACCTGGGATTGAGCGGCCGGGCGATGGTGCTGACGGCGGTGATGCTGTTGCTCGGCGCCGCCGTGGCCCCATTGGCTTGGTGGCACAGCGGCGCGGTCGGGTTGCTGGCCGCCGGATCGTCGGCGATGGTGTGCTGGATCGGCGCCCTGGGCGCCCTGGTGGTTAACGACCACTGCCGGGGGCCGTCACGCGCCTTGCACGGCCTGGCCGGTTCGATTGCGCTGCGGACGGGGCTGCCGCTCTTGCTGGCGCTGGCCATGCGATTTCACGGCGGCGCCCTTCTCAAAGCCGGGGGAGTGTATTACCTTCTAGTGTTCTACTTGGCCGCTTTGGCGGTCGAGACGCCGTTGTCGTTGCCGGCCGGGAAAGAAACCAATTTGCCCAGGCCAGGGCACACGCTGGCATCGACCCAGGCAACGACCGCCAACGGCGGCGGTCCTCCCGAGGGGAATCCGCGCGGCACCGTTTCATGACTTAGTGTTGACTTATGGCAGACTCGGCAGAACTGATCGAGCACGTGCAGGACAGCGATATCGTTGTCTTTCCGCTGGGGTTGAAGTTCCATATCCCTCAGCCTTTCGAGGCGCTCGGTCTGCATTTCCACCTCACCAAGTTCATGGCGTTGGAATTGACCGTGGCGCTGGTGATGGTCGCGGTCTTCGTGCCGTTGGCCCGCTGGATGGCCTCGGGCGCCCGCCCGCGGGGGCGGTGGTGGAACATGTTCGAGGTGATGGTGGTGTTCATCCGCGACCAGGTGGCGCGTCCAGCCATCGGCCGGCACGACAGCGACCGCTTTTTGCCGTTTCTGTGGACGATGTTCTTTTTCATTTTGTTCCTCAACCTGGTGGGCCTGGTGCCCTGGGGCGGCTCACCGACCGGCGCCTTGGGAGTGACCGCGGCGCTGGCCGCCGTCACGTTTGCCGTGGTTCTCGGGGCGGGCATTGCCAAGTACGGCGTACTCCGTTTCTGGACCGGCCTGGTCCCGCGCATGGATGTCCCCCTGGTGATGAAAGTGCCTCTGTGGGTGATGATGTTCTTCCTGGAACTTTTGGGGCTTGTGGTCAGGCACGCGATCCTGGCGGTGCGGCTCTTTGCCAACATGTTCGCCGGGCACCTGGTGTTGGCGGTCGTTGTCGGCTTTATCGCCATGACCGCGCCGATGTTAGTCTGGTACGGCGTGGCGCCCGCCAGCGTGCTGGGCGCGGTGGCGCTGAGTCTCTTAGAGCTTATGGTGGCTTTGATTCAAGCCTATGTTTTCACTTTTTTGGCGGCCTTGTTTATCGGCATGGCGGTTCACCAGCATTGACCTGGCGGACAGCCCTGCCGGAAGATGAATGCGTTTTTTGAAGGAGAAGTTGCCCGTGAAGAGGTTGTTGATCGTCTTGGCGTTGTGTGGGGTCTTGTCGGCGTCAGCCTCCGCGGCCTGGCGCAAGAGAAGGGCGAGGGGGCCAAGGGCCAGAAACCGGTCACCGAAGCGGCGGCGGCGAAGCTGCCTTCCGCGATCCTGCTGGGCGGGGCCTTTGCCAGCGGCCTGGTCATCATCGGCGCCGGCCTGGGCATCGGACGCATCGGCGCGTCTGCGGTCGAGAGCATGGCCCGGCAGCCGGAAGTGGCCGGCAATATCCAGGGCGCCATGATCATTGCGGCGGCCTGGTTGAAGGCGTGACCTTCTTCGCCTTGCTCGTTTGTTACCTTCTCGGCTAAGTTGGTCTTGTGCGCAAGGTGTCGCTATGATTGTGCCCCAGTTTTTTTCTTTCCTGGTGATGGCTGCCGCCTCCGGCGAGGCCAACCCGCTGGTGTTTAAGAGCGATCTGGCCATTTGGACCGGCGTGGTGTTCGCGGTGCTCCTGCTGGTGCTGTGGAAGTTCGCCTGGAAGCCCATCGCCGAAGGGCTCGACAAGCGCGAACAACAGATCGCCCAACAGATCGCCGAGGCCGAGCGCAGCAACCAGGATGCCCGGCAAATCCTGGCCGATTACCAGCAGAAGCTGGCGGCCTCCCAGGGCGAGGTCCGCGGCATCCTCGACCAGGCGCACCGCGAAGCCGAGAAACTGAGCCGCGAGATGCTCGCCAAGGCCAAGGACGAGGGCCGCGCCGAGCAGGCGCGGGCGTTGCAGCAGATCGAGGCCGCCACCGCCGGCGCCTTGCAGGAATTGGCCCAGCGGTCGGCGACCCTGGCCGTCGAACTGGCCGGCAAGATCGTCGGCAGCCAGCTCACTGCCAAGAACCACGCCCAATTGATCCAGAACGCGGTAGCCGAGTTTACTGCGGAAAAGAGTTCTTAGAACTTAGAGCTTAGACCTTAGCCCTTACTCCCATGGCTGAAAGCGCCGACATCACCGCCCAACACGCCCGCGCCGCGGCCGAAATCACCGCCAACGTCGGCGTCGAGCAGATCGCCGACACCTACGCGGCGGCGCTCTTGGGCGTGACGGAGAAGGCCGGCCAGACGGAGGCGGTTTTCGAGGAGTTCGACGCCCTGCTGGGCGAGTCCTTCTTCCTGCGATTCCCCAAGATGGAAGCCATCCTGGGCTCGACCTTGGTGTCGCACGAGGAGAAAGTGGCGATCCTGGACCGCCTTTTCAAGGGGCGGATGTCGGATCGCTTCCTCGATTTTCTCAAGGTCGTGTCGCGGCACGGCCGCTTGGACTGCCTGCGAATGATTCGCCGCCAGGCGCAGATCCAGTACGACCGCTTGCGCGGCCGCGTCCGCGTGCGGCTTTCCACCGCGGCGCCACTGAGCGACGCCCAGGCGGACCAACTTACCAAGAACCTCCGCACCTTGTTGGGCGGCGAGCCGGTGGTCCAGCGGGACGTCGATGCGGCACTGATCGGCGGCGCGGTCCTCCGCGTCGGCAACGTCGTCTACGACGGCTCGATCGCCAACCAGTTGCAAATTATTCGTCAAGAGATGATTGATAGGAGCGTCGATGAGATTCAAAGCCGACGAGATCGCTTCCTTAATCCAGCAGGAAATTGAGCAATACCAGTCCCGCATCGATGTCCGGCAGATCGGCCGCGTCATCGAGGTCGGCGACGGCATCGCCCAGATTTACGGCCTGTCCGGCGTGATGGCCGGCGAGATGGTCGAGTTTCCCGGCGACGTCTTCGGCCTGGCCTTCAACCTCGAAGAGAACTCGGTCGGGGTCATCGTGCTGGGCGACTACCTGAGCATCAGCGAGGGGGACGAGGTCCGCAGCACCGGCCGGCTGCTGAGCGTGCCGGTGGGCGAAGCGGTGCTGGGCCGCGTGCTCGACCCGCTGGGCAATCCGCTGGACGGCCGCGGACCGCTGCTGACCAATCAGCGCCGCCTGCTGGAATCCACCGCTCCCGGCATCGCCGGCCGCCAGCCCGTCAAGCAGCCGCTGCAAACCGGCATCAAGGCCATCGACTCGATGACGCCCATCGGCCGCGGACAGCGGCGAGCTGATCATCGGCGACCGCAAGACCGGCAAAACGGCCATCTGCATCGACACGATCATCAATCAGAAGGACTCCAACGTGAAGTGCTTCTACGTGGCCATAGGGCAGAAGGAATCGACCGTGGCCGGCCTGATCGAGACCTTGCGGCACGAGGGGGCGATGGACTACACCACCGTGATCGTGGCCGGGGCCAGCGATCCCGCCCCGCTGCAATACGTGGCCCCCTATGCCGGCTGCGCCATGGCCGAATACTTCACCTACAACGGCCAGGACGCCTTGATCGTCTACGACGACCTCTCCAAGCAGGCCCAGGCCTACCGGCAACTGTCGCTCCTGATGCGGCGGCCGCCGGGACGCGAGGCCTACCCGGGCGACATCTTCTACGCCCACAGCCGCTTGCTGGAGCGGGCGGCCAAGCTGAGCGATGAACTGGGCGGCGGATCGCTCACCGCGCTGCCCATCGTCGAGACCCTCGAGGGCGAGGTCTCCGCCTACATCCCCACCAACGTGATCTCCATTACCGACGGCCAGATCTACTTGCAGCCCGACCTGTTCTTCGCCGGCCAGCGTCCGGCCATGAACGTGGGCATTTCCGTGTCCCGCGTGGGCGGGGCCGCCCAGGTCCCGGCCATGAAGAAAGTGGCCGGCGGTCTGCGGCTGGACCTGGCCGCCTTCCGCGAGCTGGAGGCCTTCGCCCAATTGGGCACCGACTTGGACCCCGCCACACAGTCCCGCCTGGATCGCGGCTATCGCATGACCGAGCTGCTCAAGCAGGGCCTCTGCCACCCCATGCACGTCACCGACCAGGTGCTGAGCATTTACGCCGGCACCCGCGGCCACCTCGACAAGGTCCCGCTCAAGGACGTCCATGCCTGGGAAGAGGGCTTCCAGAAGTTCGTCCGTGAAGAGAAGCACGCCCTCTGGCAGAAGATCACCGACAGCCGGGAACTCGACGCCGACGCAGCCGCCGAAGTGGAGCGGGCGGTGGCCGAGTTCCAGGGGCGTTACGCCGATCAACACGGGAAAACGGTCGTTGTATGATGAACTATCGGAACGTCACCCCGGCCGCGCAGTGGGCGGGCTTGTCCGCCGCGTTTCCTTGAACATTGCTTCCCACGCGATAGGATACTTGTATGGGCAAGCGGGTCTACATTGAAACATCCGTGATTAGCTACCTAGTGGCGCGGCCGAGTCGAAATATCCTCGCCGTCGCTTGGCAGCAGGTCACCCAGGAATGGTGGGATAACCAAAGAGAGCGGTTTGAATTGTTCACTTCCGAACTGGTTATGGTGGAGGCCGGCCAGGGCGATCCCGACGCGGCACGGCGCCGGGGCGAAAAACTCCAAGGCATCCCCGATCTCGAAGTGACGGATGGAGTTGTTGCCTTGGCAAAGAAATTGGTAGACGAGGGCGCCTTGCCCAGGGAAGCGATGGATGATGCCATGCATGTTGCCGTGGCGGCCGTACATGGGGTGGACTATTTGCTGACCTGGAATTGTCGTCATCTCGATAACGCCGAGCGGAAACCTCTGGTGCGGAGCGTGTGTGCCGTCGCCGGATACCGCTGCCCAGAAATATGCACGCCGCAGGAGCTTATGGGAGAACGCGACCATGACTGACGAAATCATTGAAGAGGTTTGGCGGGCCAAGGACCAGGTTGCCAAACAGTTTGATTGCAATATCGACGCGCTGGCCGCGGAGCTTCGCAAGCGGCAGAGGGCGTCGGGACGAAAAGTCGTCAATCTGGAGAAGGAGCCGTCCGGAAAGGCCGCGAGAGTTTCTCCATAGGCCGGGCCGTCGCCGGGTTCCAGAGTCCTATGGCAACCACGAATCCCCAACCCTAGAAGATTATGGCCAAAGCTGCGCCCTGGACAAACGCCGCAAGTCGATCCGCAACATCCGCAAAATCACGCGGACCATGGAGTTGATCTCCACGGCGCGGTTCAAGCGGGCGATGGACCGCGCCCTGGCCGCCACCGCCTACACCCGGCGAATCACCGCCCTGGTCGGACACCTGGCCCATAGCGGCCTGGAAGTGACCCATCCCCTGCTGGTCCCCCGCCCGCAGCCCAGCCGGGCGATCCTCCTGGTGCTCTCCGGCAATCGGGGACTCTGCGGCGGCTACAATTCCGCCGTCCTGCGGCTGGCCTACCCCCGCCATGCCGAACTGAAAAATACCATGCAGGAGTTGCGGCTGGAAGTGTCGGGCAAGCGCGGCATCTCTGCCTTCCGCTTCCGCAAGATCCCGCTCGACGAGCGTTTCACCCATTTCGAGGACAGGCCGAGCTTCGACGAAGTCGAACTGCTGGCCAACCGCTACCTGGAGGCGTTCCTGTCGGGGCAGATCGACCGCCTCGACGTGGCCTATACGAAATTCGAGACCCTCAGCCGGCAGTATGCCACCGTCGAGACGCTGCTGCCGCTGGCGGGGCTGGAGGGCGCGGAAGAGGAAAACGGCGCGGCGTCCGAGCGGCAGTACGAGTTCCTCCCCTCGGCCGCGAGCATCCTCGACGAAGTTGTGCCCGCCAGTTTCAAGGTGCGATTGTTCAAGTGCTTTCTCGACGCGGGCGTGAGCGAGCAGATCGCCCGCATGGTGGCCATGAAGGCCGCCACCGAGAACGCCGACGAGATGATCGGCCACCTGTCGATGTCCTACAACCGGGCACGGCAGGGGCAGATCACTTCGGAATTGCTGGAGATCATCGGCGGGGCCGAGGCCCTCAACGAATAGAGTCCTGTTGTGGAGGTGTAGTATCGGTAGGGTGGGGCGACGGGCACCATGCGAAGCATGGTCGGCGAGCCCCACCAAAATCCGCGAAACAATGATGGTGGGGCTCGCTGCGCTCGACCCACCCTACTTCCTTAAAGGCGACGAGAAAAAACCCATGTCCCCCACCACTGCCCCCGCGGCGGAGAAGAAAGTCAACGTCGGCCAGGTCACCCAGATCATCGGCTCCACCTTCGACGCCAAGTTCCCGGAAAGCCACATGCCGTCGATCTACAACGCCGTGAAGGTAACGGCCCAGGAGAAAGGCCTGGAGCTCGACCTCACCGGCGAGGTGCAACAGCACCTCGGCGGCGGACGCGTCCGCTGCGTCGCCCTGGGAAGCACCGACGGCATGGTCCGCGGCATGGACTGCGTCGACACCGGCGCGCCGGTCAAGGTGCCGGTGGGCAAGGCCACGCTCGGCCGCGTCTTCAACCTGGTGGGCCAGACCATCGACGGCGGCGGTCCCATCGAGGCCGAGGACTATTGGCCCATCCATCGCGAGGCGCCCCTGGTGACCGATCTGTCGACGAAGACGGAAATCTTCGAGACCGGCATCAAGGTGATCGACCTCTTGACGCCCTTCGTGCGCGGCGGCAAGGCCGGGCTGTTCGGCGGGGCCGGCCTGGGCAAGACCGTCGTGCTCACCGAGTTGATCGCCCGCATCGCCAGCTCGCACGGCGGCTATTCCGTCTTTGCCGGCGTCGGCGAGCGGACCCGCGAGGGCAACGACCTCTGGCTGGAAATGCAGAAGGCCAAGATCGGCAATACCGGCCGCAACGTCCTCTCGCAGACCTGCATGGTCTTCGGCCAGATGAACGAGCCACCCGGGGCGCGGTTGCGCGTGGCCCTGTCGGCCTTGACCATGGCCGAATACTTCCGCGACACGACCGGGGCCAACGTCCTCTTGTTCATCGACAACATCTTCCGTTTTTCGCAGGCCGGCAGCGAAGTCTCGGCCTTGCTGGGCCGCATGCCCTCGGCCGTGGGCTACCAGCCCACGCTGGCCACCGAAATGGGACAACTCCAGGAGCGCATCGCCTCGACGAGCAAGGGGGCCATCACCTCGGTGCAGGCGGTCTACGTGCCGGCCGACGACCCCACCGATCCCGCCCCGGCGGCGGCCTTCGGACAACTCGACGCCTTCCTCTACCTGGAGCGGTCGATTTCGGAAAAAGGCATCTATCCGGCCGTCGATCCGCTGGCGTCCTCCAGCCGCGTGTTGGATCCGCAGTACGTCGGCCAGCGGCACTACGACATCGCCCGCCGCGTGCAAATGACCCTACAGCGTTACCGCGAGCTGCAAGACATCATCGCCATCCTGGGCGTCGACGAGTTGAGCGAACAGGACAAGCTGGTGGTGCACCGCGCCCGCCGCATGGAGCGGTTCCTTTCGCAGCCGTTCCTGGTGGCCGAGGTGTTCACCGGCAAGCCCGGCGAGATTACCCCGCTGGCCGACACCATCCGCAGCTTCGAGGAGTTGGCCGACGGCAAGTGGGACCACCTTCCCGAGCAGGCCTTCATGTACGTCGGGGCCATCGAGCAGGCCGAGGCCCAGGCGAAGAAGCTGGAGGCGAAATGAATTCGGAATTTGCAGTGCGAAACCGCAAGCGTATACCATCCCCCGGTCCCTGGTCCCTGGCCCCTGGCCCCTGATTCCTATGCAACTCATTCTCGTAACGCCGGAGCGGACCGTTCGCGACGAAAAGGCCGACTTCGTGGCGCTGCCGTTGTTTGACGGCGAGATCGGCATCGGCCGTGACCGTGCGCCGCTGATCGGCCGGCTCGGCTACGGCGAGATGCGGATCACCCGCCAGGGCAAGACCGTCCGTTACTACGTCGAGGGGGGCTTCGTCGAGGTGGCCGAGGACGTGGTGACGGTGCTGGCATCGCGGGCGGTCCCGTCCGAGGAGTTGGACGACGCGGTGGCCGAGGAGCAGCTTCGCGCCGTGCAGGCCAAGCCGGCCCATTCGCCCGAGTCGATGGCGCTGCGCGACCCGCGTCTCGGCACAGAGCCGGGCGCAGTTGCGGGCCTCCCGCCGTGCGGGGCGGTAGCCGAAGAAACGGAAGTATGACAGGCTCGTCGCCGGCCGGAGGCCGCCGTCTCCCGATGCCGTTGACCAACGGGGGGCCGGCAACCTAAACTATAGTAGTGGCCTCGACCGCAGCCGGCGTGTTGTTTTTGGAGGGTTGCATCCATGCAGACCGTCAAGATTGTATTCTGGCAGGAGGGGGACGCCTGGCTCGGATATCTCGAGGACTACCCGGACTACCGGACCCAGGGGGAGTCGCTCGAAGACCTGAGGGAGCACCTCAAGGACCTCCACCACGACATCGCCAGCGGTCAGATCCCGGGCATCCGCAAGGTCGAGGAGTTGACCATTTCGTGAAACGGATCGACCTTGTCAAGACGATCGAGGGCTTGGGCTGCGTCTTGATCCGTCGCGGCGGGAAACACGACTGGTATCGCAATCCGGACACAGGCGTTTCCCAGCCGGTCCCGCGGCATCGCGAGATCAAGGAGAGCCTGGCCAAGCACGTAATCAGGATGCTCGGTCGGCCGTAGTCCTGGAGCGGCGGACGTACTCGGCGTATCGCGTGTCGGCGGCCGGAAGCCGCCACCCCCCGGACGCAGTCCGGGGCTTTTTCCAATCCCTGGCCCCTGGCCCCCTCAATCCTCCTCCTCTTCCTTCACCTGCGCCTTGGCGATGATCTCCTGCTGCACGTTGCCCGGCACCACGTCGTAGTGGCTGAACTCCAACGTGTAGCTCCCCTGGCCGCCGGTGATGCTGGAAAGGCTGCGGGCGTAGGTCGTCACCTCGGCCAGCGGCACCTCGGCGGTCACCGTCTGCAAGTCGCCGCCGGCGGAATCGATGCCCAGCACGCGGCCGCGGCGGCCGGACATGTCGCTGTTGATGTCGCCCACCTTGGTGTTGGGGACCGTGATCTCGATCTTCACGATCGGCTCCAACAGTCCCGGCTTGGCCTGCTGGAAGACGTTGCGGAAGGCCATCGAGCCGGCCGTCTTGAATGCCTGTTCCGAGCTGTCCACCGGGTGGTGCTTGCCGAAGTGGACCTCGACGCACACGTTCTGCACCTTGTAGCCGGCGATGACGCCGCGCTCGAGACGGTCCTTGAAACCCTTCTCCACCGCCGGCAGGAAGTTGCTGGGAATCGTGCCGCCCACCACCGAGTCGATCCAGACGAAGTTGTTGTCCGCGTCGTAATGGTAATCCTTCATCGAGGGGAAGCGGGCCTTCGTGGCCCACTCCTCGATGTTCACGTCCTTGGGCAAGGGGAACATGCGGATGTGGACCTCGCCGAACTGCCCCCGCCCGCCCGTCTGCTTCTTGTGCCGATAGCTCCCCTCGGCGTTGATCTGGATCGTCTCCCGGTAAGGGATCTTGGGCTCGCGGGTGTCGACCTCGACCTTGTCGCGGCGCTTGAGGCGCTCGCGGAGGATTTGCAAGTGCAGCTCGCTCATGCCCGTGGCCACCATCTCCTTGGTCTGGGCGTCGCGATCGATGCGGAAGGTGGCGTCCTCCTGGCAGATCTTGTTCAGCGCCCCGGAGAGCTTGGTTTCGTCGCCGCGGCTCTTGGGCGTGACGGCCAGGCCGACCATCGGCGAAGGGAAGGGGATGGGCGGCATCACCAGCTCGCCCAGCGTCATGCCGGTCCGCAGGTCCTCCATCTTGATCACCGCCACGATGTCGCCCGGCCTGGCGTCGTCGACCGGCTGCGTCTCGTTGGCCTGCACCTCGAAGAGCTGGCCGAGCTTGATCCCCTTGCGCAGCCCCGAGACCGGCAGTGCGTCGTCCTTCTTCATCGAGCCCGAGTAAACGCGGATGAAATTGATTTTCTGCACGAACGGGTCGATGCGGGTCTTGAACACCTGGGCGACCAGCGGCCCGGCCGCGTCGGCCTGAAGCTCCACCGTGCCCCCCTCGGCGTTCTGCGCGGTCCGGGCCATCATGTCGGGCGAGGGCGCGGCCACCGCCAGCGCGTCCATCAACTCGGCCAGTCCCGTGCCGGTCTTGGCCGACACGCAGACGATGGGTATCAGCGTCCCCGCGGCCACCGCCCGCTTGATCAAGCGGGGCAGCTCCTCGGCCGTGGGCGGCGTGCCCTCGAAGTAACGCTCCATGACCGCCTCGTCGACCTCAATGATCGATTCCAGGAGCGACTGGCTGACCTCGGCCGGATCGACCAGGGCGCCGGCCGTGTCGGCGGGCACGCTCAGGGTGCTGGCCACGCCGCGGAAATCGCCCCCCTGGCCCAGCGGCACGTTGAGCAACATGCACGCCTTGCCGAACAACTCCTGGATGTTTGCCAGCAGGACGGGGAAGTCGATGTTCTCGGCGTCCATCTTGTTCAGCACGATCAGCCGGCCCAGGCCGGCCTTCTTCGCCTCGGCGAACACCCGCCGCGTGTTGACTTCGATGCCCGACTGGGCGTTGATGACCACGGCCGCCGTATCGACCGCCCGCAGGGCGCCGATCGTCTGCCCGATGAAGTCGGGATAGCCGGGCGTGTCGATCGCCTGGAAGTGCTTGCCGGCGTGGTCGAAGTGGACCACGCTGGCCTCGATGGTGTACTTGTGCTGCTTCTCCTCGTCGTCGAAGTCGCAGATGCTGGTGCCTTCGTCGACGCTCGCCGGCCGGTTGAACATGCCGGCGGCCACCAGCAGGCGATCGACCAGGGTCGTCTTGCCGGCCGACCCGTGACCGCAAAAAACAATGTTGCGGATGTCCGCCACAGGATACTTCGACATGATTTTTCCTCTAAGGGGGACTGTCCCGATTTTCGTCCGACGAAAATGGGACTGTCCCCTTCTGAAACAGTGATCTTGTTCTTTCCCAGGTTCTAACGAGTTTGTGTTACTGTCCGGCGGGCTGCCGCCAGCGCGTCGGGCAAGCTCAAGGTTCCTTCGTACAACGCCCGGCCGATGATGCACTCCGCCACGCCCGCGGCCGCCAGCCGGGCGACATCCTCTCTGGTCGCCACGCCGCCGGAGGCGACCAGCGGCGCCTCGGCCGCCGCCAGCATCTCGGCCAGGGCCGCGTAGTTCGGCCCGGTCAACATGCCGTCGGCGGCAATGTCCGTGTAAATGATCGCCGCCATCGGCTCGTCCGAAAACTGCCGCGCCAACTCGGCCGCCGCCACCGTGCTGGTCTCCTGCCAGCCCCGGACGGCCACGCGGCCGTCCCGGGCGTCGATCCCCAAAACCAGCCGGCCGGGAAACTTCCGACACATCAGCCGGAACCAATCGGGCCGGTCGATCGCCAGCGTCCCGATCACCAGCCGGTCCAGCCCAAGGTCGAGCAACTCGCGGATCGCCGCCTCGTTGCGGATGCCGCCGCCCAGTTCGCAATCGACGCCGACCGACTCGACAATGGCGCGGACGCCGGCGAGGTTTTCCAGCCGGCCGTCCCGGGCGCCGTCCAGATCGACCAAGTGCAGGTGCTTGGCCCCCTGGGCGACCCAATGCCGCGCCATGGCGGCCGGGTCCTCGCCGAAAACGGTCTCGCGCTGGTAGTCGCCCTGCTGCAGGCGGACGCATTTGCCCCCGCGCAGGTCAATCGCCGGCCAGATTTCCACCCGATTCTCGCTCCTGTTCGAATGCCGGGCAAGAAGCCGAAACACGTAATATGACACAGGCCCAGGCAACTTGCAAGGTGCCCCGGGCCGGGCCACCCTGCGTCGGTAGTCCATTTCCTGGTAGCCGGCGGCGGGGATTTGACACCGCAACCGGATCGGTACTATCATAAGTGCAGAAATTCCTGCGGCCAGGGTCCGGAAGGAGACGGCAAGACCATGCAATTCATCGAGATGTCGGGCCAGGTCCTGAAACGCATTGTCAGTTGCGAGGAGTTGCACCCCGAGGAGCTCAACCGCGTCGGCGTGACGGATGAGAGCGTGGTCCGCATCAATCGGCAGGGCGATATCGAGCTTCGCCGCCACAACCGCTGGGACATCATCGGCGGCCTGCTGGGGGAATTCGAGCACCGCGTCCGCCGGGAGAGCGGCCTGGATTGGGCCGACTGCGGGCAGCGGAGTTGCGGCCTTCCCGCCACCACCTTTGCCGAGTAGCCGGGGCCGGAAAGTATCCGGCACACGCCGTGTGCCGTCGGCCGCACCCGGCACACGGCGTGTGCCGGATACTTGCGGTTACGGCGGGCCGAGGGACTGGTGAAATGTCCCCGCGTGCGTTATCATCAGCAGAATGACGCCCGCATCCCCTGTCGCCCATTCCACTGCTGACGGCGGCGCCGACGGCGCGCCTGCGCCCCCGGCCGAGGTGCTGATCGTCGACAACGATCGGGCCCACGCCGAGACGGTCGCCGAGAGCCTCGGGCGGATCGGCTTCCACTGCCGCGTGGCCACCTCCGGCAGCGACGGCGCCCGCATCATCGAAGAGCAGGACTTCAACGTCATCATCACCGACCTGGTGATGCACGACGTCGACGGCCTGGAGATCCTCGCCCGGGCGAAGAACGCCCAGCCCGACGCCGAGGTCATCGTGCTGACCGGGCACGGCACGGTGCAGTCGGCCGTGGAGGCGATGCGCAAGGGGGCCTTCAACTACCTGCTGAAGCCGCTGGACATTCACCAGTTGCGCGTGAGCACGGAGAAGGCGGCCGAGAGCGCCCGGCTGCGGCGGACCAACGTCGAGTTGAAGCGGCGCTTGGACGAGCGTTTCGGCTTCGAGGGCGTCATCGGCGACAGTCCGCAGATGCGCGACCTCATCGAGCGGCTCCGCCGCATCGCGCCGACCGCCGCCAGCGTGCTCATTCAAGGCGAGACCGGCACCGGCAAGGAGCTGGTCGCCCAGGCGATCCACCATAACAGCCCGCGGAAGAACAAGCCCTTCGTGGCCCTCAACTGCGCCGCCCTGAGCGAGAACATCTTGGAGAGCGAGCTTTTCGGGCACGTGAAAGGGGCCTTCACCGACGCCTCCACCGACCGCATCGGCAAGTTCGAATACGCCCACGGCGGCACCATGTTCCTCGACGAGGTCGGCGACATGCCCCTGGCCACGCAGATCAAGCTGTTGCGGGTGCTGGAGAACGGCGAGATCACCCGCGTCGGCTCCAACACTCCCATCCGGGTGAACGTCCGCATCCTCTCGGCGACCAACCGCAACCTGGAGGACGGCATTGCGGCGGGCACGTTCCGCAGCGACCTTTACCACCGGCTCAAGGTGGTGACGCTGCGGCTGCCGACGCTGATCGAGCGGAGCCAGGACATTCCCATCCTCATCGACTACTTTCTCAAGCAGTTCTCCGCCCAGCACGGCAAGCACATCAAGGGCGTGTCGCCGGCCGCCCGCCACCGGCTGCTGGGCTATTCCTGGCCGGGCAACGTCCGCCAGCTTCGCAACGTGGTGGAGAGCATGGTGGTGGTCGATTACGACGGCCTGCTGGACGTGGACGATCTGCCCGAGGAGCTGGCCGAGCCGGCGGAGACGCCGGGCGAGCCGGCCGGCGCGTCGTTGGTGGCCCTGGTCGGCCGCCCCTTGCAGGAGATCGAGCGGCTCTTCATCGCCGAGACCTTGCGCGTGACCGGCGGCAATCGCGAAGTGGCCGCCAGCAAGTTGGGCATGGGCGAGCGGACGCTGTATCGCAAGATCAAGGAGTACGGGTTATAAAAGGGGCCGGGGGCCAGAGGCTGGGGACCAGGGGAAAAAGCCCCCGGACTGCGTCCGGGGGACAAGCGGAACGATAGGCGTCGCTGGCCGGAAAGTTTCATCACCGGGGTAATAGGTTCCTCGCCAACAAATGATCGCGCATGTTCGGATGGTGTCGTGCAAGATGTCCCGTCGGTCCGGCAGCCGGGGCCTGGGTCGAGCAGCGGCCGCGATGGTTGGGCGTCCGGTTTCCCGGGAGCGCACCGGACGACAAACCGGTGATCTTCCTGACGCCGCGGTTCTCCCCCGCCACCGGCCTTACGACACACCGGCCTTACGACCCCCTGGCCAACAGCGTCAAGATGGGATACACTAGCTGGTTTGAAGGGGGCGCAGGATGCAAACCGTGATTCCGCGGAACCTCTGAACTAATTGTGGAAACTCAGGCATGGGGCCAGTAGCCAGCAGGGAAGGTCGTGGGCAGCGGCGCCTTTTTTCGGCTTCACGCGCCGGCCGGGCGGTGGCGCCGCAGCCGGGGGACGTTTATCATCGCGGAGACGGGGCAATTCACTTTGCGCCCGCGGAAAACCTTTACGCGGCGTGGCCCACGCCAACGTGCATTATCTCCGATGGTCCTTACGGCGTGGACGGGTTTCCTGGCGATGAGCACAAGGCCGACGGTCTCCTCCGCTGGTACGAACCACATGTTCGCGCGTGGTCGGCCCGGGCAACGGCGGAGACCACACTTTGGTTCTGGGGCACGGAGTTGGGGTGGGCGACGGTTCACCCATTGTTGGAAAACGAAGGATGGGAGTACCGGTGTTGCAACACCTGGGACAAGGGGCTAGGCCACATAGCAGGCAACGCCAATACCCAGACGCTCCGAAAGTTCCCCGTAGTCACGGAGGTCTGCGTGCATTATGTGAGGAGCCCACGATTCCTTTCCGGCGGCCAGACCTTGTGTATGCAGGGGTGGTTGCGCGCCGAATGGCGCCGAACGGGCCTCCCGTTTCGGCTCGCCAACGAGGCGTGCGGGGTTCTAAACGCCGCAACTCGAAAGTATTTGACCGCCGACCATCTTTGGTATTACCCGCCGGCAGAAGCGTTTGTGAAGCTGGCGAGCTACGCGAACCGATACGGCAGGCATGGAGGGCGTCCCTACTTCAGCTTGGATGGAAAGAACGCCATCCCGGCGGAGGAGTGGGCAAGAATGCGCGCCAAGTTCCACTGCGACGTGGGGATAACGAACGTCTGGCGTGAACCACAGGTCGGCGGGCAGGAACGCATCCAGGGCGAACGAAACGGCATGAGGTACAAGTTCCGCAGCCTCCACGGCAGCCAGAAGCCGCTACGGCTTATCGAGCTCGTGATATGTGCATCAACGGACGAAAATGACGTCGTGTGGGAGCCCTTCGGCGGGTTGTGTCCCGGAGCCGTCGTGTGCTATCACCTGCACCGAACGTATTGCGCCGCGGAGATCGTGCCCGAGTTCTACTCGGCGGCGTTAGAAAGGTTAGCCAACGCATGACCGCTAAGAACGAGTCCCAACAGCCCACGCGGCAACTACCGCGCCAGGACTGGGAACACTATGCCCTCTATGAGAGCGTCCGCGAGGCAATCGCGACCCTTCCCGTGTATTTTCGCACGGAGACTCACATTGCTGGCGTGATGGCAACGGATCTGCACACCCTGAACACGGTTTTGGGCGCGACCATCGAAGAACAAGTTGTACGAACGCTCAACCTGATTCGGAATTCGTGGGATCCGCACGGTCGCTACGCCTTGTACAGCTTCGTCAGAAAGCCTCAAACGTTCCCCGACGTGCGAATGCAGAAGGCGTCTGACGAAGACATCCTTCTGGGCATCGAGTTGAAGGGTTGGTATTTGCTGGCGAAGGAAGCCGAGCCGAGCCTGCGTTTTCAGGTTACCCCCGCGGCATGCGCGCCCAGGATTTAATCGTCGTTGTGCCCTGGGTGCTGAGCAATGTGATCAGCGGCTCCCCTCTTCTTTTCGAACCCTTTATTGAGTCGGCCCGCTACGCGGCGGAATACCGCAACTACCATTGGCAGCATGTGCGGCAAACGGCACATAACAGCGCCATTGAAATTGCCCCCCATGCCCATCCCTATCCTTCCAAATCCGATGCGATCAGCGACCGTCCTATCGCCGACGGAGGTGGCAACTTCGGCCGCCTCGCACGCGCTGGGATGATGGACGACTACATGTTGACGCTCAATGACGTCCCGCTATGCGGCATCAAAACCACGTTCTGGCGGGACTTTCTGAAAGCCTTTCGTGAGAGCGCGACGGAGGCCGACGCTCGTGCAGCACTGGTTCGGCTTAGGGAGCGAGTCGCAAAGACCGCTACTCTGCCGGAGCCAAAGTCACAAGCTGCATTAGAGATCGTCGCGCAGTTAGAGCGTTTGTTGGATTTTCCGTCCTAGGGGAATGCTGCCTCGGCCCGGGGGCTTCTTCCAATCCCTAATCCCCAATCCCCTTATTCCCTCCCTTGCCCATCCACCGTCTTCCCCAGTCCCTGGTCAACAAGATCGCCGCCGGCGAGGTCGTCGAGCGGCCGGCCAGCGTGGTCAAGGAGCTGATGGAGAACGCCGTCGATGCCGGCGCCACCCGCATCGACGTTTCGGTCACGCAGGGCGGGCTGGAACTGATCCGCGTGGTCGATAACGGCTGCGGCATCCCGGCCGACGAGCTGCCGCTGGCCGTGGCCGCCCATGCCACGAGCAAATTGACCGCGGCCGACGACCTGTTTCGCGTCGGCACGCTGGGGTTTCGCGGCGAGGCGCTGGCCTCCATCGCGGAGGTGAGCCGGCTGGTGTTGCGGAGCCGCACGGCCGAGAGTCCCGGCGGCGCCGAGATCGAGCTCAGCGGCGGCCGGGCCGCCGAGCCGGCGCCCTGCGGCTGCCCGGTGGGCACGGCGGTCGAGGTCCATAACCTGTTCTTCAACACGCCGGTGCGGCGGAAGTTTCTCCGCACCATGCAGACCGAGTTCGGCCACGCCAGCGAGGCCTTCACCCGCATCGCCCTGGCGACGCCCAAGGTCCACTTCACCTTGCGGCACAACGACCGTGTGGCGTTCGAGCTGGCCGCCGCCGACGGGCCGCCGGAGCGGATCGCGCGGTTCTTCGGCCGCGAGCTGGCCGCCAGCCTGATCTGGGTCGAGAGCAGCGACGGGCCGGTGCGGATCTCCGGCTACGTGGCCCATCCCGGGCAGAGCCGCAGCCACAACCGCATGCAGTATTTCTTCCTCAACGGCCGCCACATCCGCGATCATGCCTTGCAGCACGCCCTGGGCGAGGCGTACCGCGGGCTGCTGATGACGGGCCGCTATGCGATCGCCTTCCTGTCGCTGGAGATGCCGCCGGAGATGGTCGACGTGAACGTGCATCCGACCAAGCTGGAAGTCCGCTTCCAGGATTCCGGCCGGCTCTACAGCCAGTTGTTGGCCACGCTCCGCCGCAAGTTCCTCACCAGCGATCTGAGCACGCACGTGCAGACGGCCGGCCAGGCCGATCCCAGCGGCGGCCACGACGAGGCCCAAGGGGCCGCGCTGCGGCAACAAGTGGTCGATTGGGCCAAGGGCAAGATCGCCTCCTGGCAGTCGCCCGCCGCCGGGCCGGGCCAGCCGGGCCAGGCGCCGCCGCAGGGCGGCCAGCCGCTGGAATTGCGGTCTCTCGATCCCAGTTGGCCGCCGCCGCAGACGCGTCCCGCGGGACCGCCCGGCGAGCCGCCCTCCGGCGATGCCCCGCCGGCCGCCGCGGCCGCCTCCGGCCGCGCCACGCCCGCCTTGCAAGTCCATGACCGCTACCTGGTCGCCGAGACCCGCGAGGGCGTGACCATCATCGACCAACACGCCCTGCACGAGCGGATCCTCTACGAGCAACTGCGGGGGCGGATCGAGGCCGGCTTGATGGAGACGCAAAGCCTGCTGGTGCCCGAGCCGGTCGATCTCAGCCCCGCCGAGGCCGCGGCCGCCCTGGAAAATCAAGACCTGCTGGGACGGCTGGGCATGAAGATCGAGTCCTTCGGCGGCGACACGGTGCTGGTGACCGGCTTTCCGGCGATGCTGGCCAACATGAACCCGGTCGAGGTGCTGCGCGGACTGGTCGAGCGGCTGTTGGGCGGCGGCAAGCAGCCCGACCGGCGCGACCTGCTCGACGAACTCTTGCACACGATCGCCTGCAAGGCGGCGATCAAGGCGGGCGACCGCCTGACGGCCGGCGAGATCGCCGCGCTGTTGGAGCAGCGGCACCTGGTCGACGATCCGCACCATTGTCCGCACGGCCGGCCGGCGGCGCTGGTCTTCACGCGGGAGGAGTTGGACCGGCAGTTCAAGAGGATGTAGGGGCCAGGGATCGGAAAAGCCCCCGGACTGCGTCCGGGGGGCAGCCGGAAGGCGAGGTTCCTGCCCACGGCGACCATCATTTGGGCTGGGCCGGGTTTGATTTTTTTGCCCTCATCTGCGAGAATAGCGGCGGGTCGGCGCGGCCACCTGCCCCCCCGGCACAGCCGGGGGGCTTTTGTCGAATCCCTAATTCCCAATCCCTAATCCCCCCCATGATCTGCGTCAGCATCGGCCGCGGCCGGCACCGTCACGTGATCGCCGAGCACCGGCACCTGGTCGAACAGGGCGCCAAACTCGTCGAACTCCGCCTGGACTACATCAACGGCGCCGTGAACCTCAAGCGGCTGATCAGCGAGCGGCCCTGCCCGGTCGTCATCACCTGCCGCCGCCAGGCGGACGGGGGCAAGTTCAGCGGCAGCGAAGAGCAGCGGCTGATGCTGTTGCGGACGGCCATTGCCGAGGGCGTCGAGTACGTCGACCTCGAGGACGACATCGCCGGCAAGATCCAGCGATTCGGCCGCACCAAGCGGCTGATCAGCCACCACGATTTCCGCAAGACGCCCGACAACCTGGCGGAGGTCCACCGGCAGATGTGCGGGCTGGATCCGGACGTCGTCAAGATCTGCACCATGGCCAACCATCCCCGCGACAACCTGCGGATCCTGCAACTGGCGCAGCAGAGCAAGATACCGACCGTCGGCATCTGCATGGGCGACGTCGGCGCGCCGACGCGGATCCTCGGCGGCCGCTTCGGCGCGCCCTTCAGCTTCGCGACCTTCCATCACGAGCGGGCGCTGGCGCCGGGACAGCTCAGCTTCCAGCAGATGACCGAAATCTACCACTACGACCAGATCGACGCCGACACCGAGGTCTACGGCGTCATCGCCGATCCGATGGGCCACAGCCTCAGCCCGCAGGTCCACAACGCCGCCTTCGCGCACCTGAAACTCAACAAGGTCTACGTTCCCTTCCGGGTGCCGCGCGAGGACCTTGTGCAGTTTATCGAGGATGCCGCGGCCTGGGGCATCCGGGGCCTGAGCGTCACCATCCCGCACAAGGAGGAAATCGTCAAGCTGCTCACGGAGGCGGACGGCGCGGTCCGCAGCATCGGCGCGGCCAACACGGTGGTGTTCCGCGGCGACATCCGTAGCGGCTACAACACCGATTACCGCGCCGCCATGAGCAGCCTGGAAGAAGCCGCCGAGACCGTCGGGGAGAAAAAGCGGGAAGAGGACCTCTTTGCAGGCAAGACCGCCCTGGTCCTGGGCGCCGGCGGCGTCGGCATGGCGCTCAGCTACGGACTCTGCCGCCGCGGCGCGCAGGTGATCATTGCCGACGGTGTCGCCCGGCAGGCCAACCTGCTGGCCAAGCGGCTCAATTGCCGCTCCGTCGATTGGTCGCTGCGGCACGCGGTGACGGCCGACGTGCTGGTCAACTGCACGCCGGTGGGCATGCATCCCAACGTCGACGAGTCGCCCTACGACAAGCATTACCTGCGTCCTTCCATGCTGGTGTTCGACGTGGTGTACAACCCCGAAAACACCCTGCTCGTCAAGGAAGCCCGCAGCCGCAACTGCACCGTGGTCACCGGCGTGGACATGTTTGTCCGCCAGGCTTGCCTTCAGTTCAAGCTCTTCACCGGCCAGGACGGGCCGGCCGAGTTGATGCGGGACGTGGTGCGGCGGGTGATCGGGGCGGCGAAATACTGAGAAGGGATTAGGGATTAGAGGGAAGGATGAAGGATAAAGGATGAAGGATGAAGGAGGAAACGCCACGGTCTCCTCTATCTCCAATTCCTGGTCCCTGGTCCCTCCCTAATCCCTAATCCCTAATCCCTAATCCCTAATCCCTAATCCCTAATCCCTAATCCCTAATCCCTTGCTTACTCTCATCGGCTACCGCGCGACCGGCAAAACGACCTTGGCCCAACTCCTGGCCGGGCGGCTGGGCTGGCCGTGGATCGACGCCGATGTGGAACTCGAGCGGCGGGCAGGCAAGTCGATCGCCCAGATCTTCGCCGCAGACGGCGAGCCGGCCTTCCGCGACCTCGAGGCCCAGGTCGTCGCCGAGCTTTGCCGCCGCCCGAGGCTGGTCCTGGCCGCCGGCGGCGGGGCGCCGCTGCGGCTGGAAAGCCGCCAGGCCATGCGCGCCGCCGGCCAGGTCGTCTGGCTGACGGCCAGCCCCGGGACGATCCTGGCGCGGATGCAGGCCGACCCCGCCACTGCCCCCCGGCGGCCCAATCTGACCGAGCACGGCCCCCTGGAGGAAATCGTGCAACTCCTGAGCCGGCGGGAACCGATCTATCGAGAGGCGGCCCACCTGGTCATCGACACCGACGGCAAAACGCCCGAGCAACTGGCCGCGGAAATCCTCGCCCGGCTCGGCCTAGCCCCCGACGTGGAAAAAAGCACGTGAACGCGATGCTCGCCACCCCGATGGAAGTCCGCCTGGCGGCGCTGTTCGTCCTGGGCGCGTGCGTCGGCAGCCTGGTCAATCTTGGCGCCTCTCGGTTGAGTTGGCGGCCGCGGACGATCAGCCCGTGGTCGCACGCCGAGCCGGCCTGTCCGCCGCGGCGGCTCTTCGACCGCCTGCCGATCTTCGGCTGGCTCACGCTGCGCCGCGAGGCCGCGGTGCACGGCGCCGGTTTCTGGGTCCGGCCCATGCTGGTGGAACTGGCCGCCGGCGCAGGCTTTGCCGCGCTGTATCAATGGGAGATCGGCTGCCGGGGACTTTTGCCGGCGGGCCTTTCTTGGCCAGCAACCTCGTCCATGCCCGTCGTGCTGCACTGCCAATACTTCGCCCACGTGACGCTCATCGCCCTGATGTTGGTCTGCTCGCTGATCGACGCGGACGAGAAGACCATTCCCGACGCGATTACTGTGCCGGGGGCCCTGCTGGGCCTGCTGCTGGCGGCGCTCTGCCCCTGGTCGCTGTTGCCCGACGCGCGGCTGCTGCCCAACGGGTTTGTCTTCGTCGACTTTTTGCGTCTGACTGCGCCGAACGAGTGGCCGGCCTGGCTGGGGGGCTTTCCCAGCGCGGTTTCGCTGCTGATCGCCTTGGGCTGCTTCGTGGGCTGGTGCGCGGCCTTGTTGCCCCGCACCTGGTACGCCCGGCACGGCTGGCGGCGGGCGCTGCGGCTGGCGCTGGCGCGGCTGGCCCGCAGCCGGGCGACCTACACGCTGTTGGTGCTGGCGCTGGTGGGCTCGGCCGCCATCACCGCGGCGTGGCTGCCGGGCGGGGCCCATTGGGACGGCCTGCTCACCGCCCTGGTGGGCATGGCGGGCGGCGGCGGGTTGATCTGGCTGGCGCGCATCTTCGGCACCGTCGCCTTGCGGCGCGAAGCGATGGGTTTCGGCGACGTCACGCTCATGGCCATGATCGGCGCCTTTCTCGGCTGGCAGACCGCGCTGGTGATCTTCTTCCTCGCCCCCCTGGCCGGCGGCTGCTGGGACTGGTGCAACTGATCCTGCGGCGCGGCTCGGAAATTCCCTACGGGCCGTTTCTCTGCCTGGGCGCCTTGGCCGCCATCGTCGCTTGGGCGCCGATCTGGAACTGGGTACTGGGCGTCTTCTGGCTGGGATGGCTGGTGCCCCTGGCGATGCTCGGCTGCCTGCTCTTGATGGGCCTGATGTTGGCTCTCTGGCGGCTGCTGCGGGAGTCGACACGAGGGGCCAGTGGCCCGGGCTAGAGTCACCACCATATCCCCCCTAGTCAACCCCCCCGAGAAACCCCTCCAAATTGTGCTAGAATCTGCGCGGATGTGTTGACTTCTTCCGGGGGGAGATGTACAATCAGCCATCATACCGGTGTCGATGACCGAGGTTGGATCATTCCGTGCCGAAACACCCAACGACGATGGCGAAATTAACGCTTCCAGCCGCCGGGCGCAGTTCGTTCTTGACGCCGGCAGAATGGGCGTGCATTGCTCGCCGCTTGAATCTCTCGCCGCGCGAGTTGGAGATCGTCGCGCACGTCCTGGCCGACGAGAAGGAGTCGACGATCGCCCTTGGACTGGCCATTTCGAGCCACACGGTGCATACCTTTCTCAAACGCCTCTATCTGAAGTTGGGTGTAACCAGTCGCGTGGAATTGGTGATGCGCGTCTTTGCTGAGTTCGCCTCGCTGTCCAGGCAGGGAAGCCTGCGGATCAGGCACGCTGTGGAGCCGGCGTTTCGCAAGGTGGCTTGATCCGAGGCCGGCCGGCGCAGAGCATTCTACAGATCACCGCAGTTTCTCGGCGTGCGCGCCCGTTTTCCCCCGCATGGTTGCAGCACTCTCCCCCCCCGCAGGCGAAGCACTAACAGGGGACTTTCGTTGCTCGTTGAGGTTGTGTTAGGGTCATATTGGGTCTCTGGCCTCTTCGCGCCGCCGTGGTGCTTTCCCGAATGGGCTCGAATACTTGAAATTTCACCCGTTTTGGAGCAGCCGTCATGAACAACTCTTCCGATCCCACAAACGAACCGGTCATCTTGCCGTTGCCCTTGGACAACCACCCCGATCCACCGGAGCCGGAGCCCGGGCCTGAGGCTTGGGACGAGAAGACTGAGGCCCAGACGGAGAACTTCTGGGCAGGTCGCAACCCTGCCATGCGGCGTTCGGCTCGGGTGGCCGCCTGAGATGAAAAGGGGGAAGGGGAGTTTTTCATTACACGAGGGCAGGCGGAAGGGCGCGAGCCGGGGGCGTTAGCCTCCGGATAACTGGACCAGCCGCCAACCCCGAGCCGAAGGCGTAAGACACGCTGGACGCGGGGTGAGACAGCGTTATCCGGTGGCTGACGCCACCGGCTCCTCATGCCCCCGGCTCCTGCCCCGGATACGCGCCGTAGAACCGCTTGATGTAGTGGCGGTGCCAGCGCGATGGGCAATGCGGCACCCAACCAAAGCGGGCCAAAAACTCCCGCGAGATCCGCCAGTTGCTCACCTCGCAGAGGATCGCGTCGCTGTGCTTCAAGCGGGCGATCTCGTCCAACACCGCCACGCCCGGCAGAGCGTCGCCATGCTCGTCTGCCGCGCCGAGACCGCGTATCGCAACACGAGAAAATTGCGAAAATGCCGGGGCTGGTTGTAGTAGATGCGGATGCGATCGCCGCGACGGGAGTGGTGGTGCCAACCCCCAAATAGCATGATCCCGGGGACGGTGACGATCTTGGGGAAGGGGCGCAAGCGCACGCCACGCAGCCGGCCTTCAGCGGCTTCGATGACCCCATAAGGGCGCCAGCGGAGCGTTTCGGCCCCGGCGGCCAGGTCGGTCACGGTCTCGAACAGCGGCACGGCGGACCCTCGAAGTAAGGGGGAAGGCGGAAGGCGGAGGGCGGAAGGTGAGCCGGAGGCGTGAGCCTCCGGATGGGCATGCCTTATCGGCCGGCCTGCGTATTCGGAGGCTCACGCCTCCGGCTCATCTGCTCACCGCAAATCTAGCACATCGACGGCGAATTGGCCTTGCGACCCCCCGGAAACCTTGATACCATCCGGCCCACTTGTCGTGGCAGCGCCCGCCATTACCCCCCCTTCGAGGCGAGTGGGTGCTGCCATCCTTGCCGAATCGACCCTTCGAAAGCCGGCTGGTCGGGAGTTCAAAGGCCATGGCACGCTGGGCGTGGAACGCATCGCTGTGGGCGCTGGCGCTGGTGGCCGTGGGCGGCTGCGCCGACAGCCCCATGGTGCTCCAAGGGCGCATCAGCGAATATGAGAAGCAGCAAGTGGCCATGTCGCGGCAGAACCAGCAGCTTCAGGATCGCGCCCGCAGCCTGGACCAGGCGAACCAGGACTTGACGGCGCGGCTGGCGCTGGCCGGCCAGCAGACCCAATTGGCCGAGGAGCAATTGACCGCCTTGCGGGAGCAACTGCGCGGGGTGACCGCCCAGTTGGCCGAGTCGCAGGCCCAACGGCAGAACAGCGATCAGAAGGCGCAGGCGCTGAACGCCTCGTTGCACCGTCAGAACGGCGTATCGTTCAGCCCGAACAACAGTTTCTTACAGACGCTGCCGGTCATTCAGCAGCCGGGCGTGTACGTTCGTCGCGACGGGGACGTGATCCGCATCGAGCTGCCCGACGGCCAGTTGTTCGAGCCCGGCACGGCGCGGTTCCGCAGCGGGGCGCCCAACCTGATTGCCCAGGTGGCCGGCGAGCTGAGGCGCAACTATCCCGAGCAGATCATCGGCGTCGAGGGGCACACCGACAGCGATCCGGTCTTCGGCGGCCAATGGCGCAGCAACCACGAGTTGTCGGTTGCCCGGGCGATGGCCGTGTACGAGGAGTTGACCAGCCGGATGCGGATGCGTCCGGACCAGCTTTTCGTGGTCGGTCACGGGTCGAACCATCCGGTCGTTTCCAACGCCACGGCGGAGGGGAAGCAGCGGAATCGCCGCGTGGAGCTGGTCATCTATCCCGAACGGCGCGGATAGGTCGCGCCGGGGATGCTCCGTTCTCTAGGCGCGCCCTGTGGCGACTTACAAGTAGTTTCTGCCGGTCAGCGTCGCTTGCGAAACCGCAGGCGGATCACGAGGCTTCCGGCAAGAACCGCGGGAAAGACGCTCTAGTGCGGCCGCGGGGGCAATCCGGCATCTCGATCATAGAACGAGAATCCACGAACGCCCACCTCCTGCACGCCCGAGAGCTGGCGGTGACCGGATTGCAGCGGATACTGCGGCACGCGGAGGCGGGCCTGGCCATCCCCGTCCAGGCCGATCCGTAATTCGAGCCGGCTCTGCGGTGTCGTCGTGAAAGGCTCGAAGACCAACTGGGCGTAGCCTTGATTGGCCCGATCGTCGAAGGCATACACTCCCTGTGCCCGTGTCCGCCCCTGCCCCGTCGCGTCGAGTTCATCGATTGCCCAGTGGAAACGCAGGGCAGTGCAGCGCGAGGGGGATGCCTCGACGTCGATGCGGTACAGAGGCAGCGCACGCGTGGGGACGAAGGGTTGGACCAGTTCGTCCCGGCCGCGCAGCATCTTGATGTCCGACGGGATCCGAGACGCGGCCAGCGGGAGCAGCGGGGCCACGACGACGTTGCGCGCGCAGGCGATGGGCTGCGTGCGCCGATACGGCCCCACCCCCGCCATGCGCAGCAAATCGAGGTCCCTTGCCAGGGCTGCCTCGGAGAACTCCTGCATGTCGTCATAGTAGCGGGCAGCGAGTGCCTCGACGGGCAGGCCCTCCCGAACCGAGGCCTCCAGTCTTGCGCACGTTTCCTTCCATCTCGGGGGTCAGCCTGAGCCCCTTGACGTCATAGGCGATCGCCAGGCCGACGAGCGCGGCGGCGCAGGCCCAGCGCATGCCGCGGCGGCGGATCGCCGGCCCGTAGTAGGCGCCGATCAGGTACAAGCAGAGGATGAGCGGACTGCCCAGGAGGATGTAGCGGTTTTGCAGGCAGCCGATGGAGCCGCGCGTCAAGCCGATTCCCAGGGCCATCGACAGGGCGCCGCAAAGGAAGAGCCCCAGGCCTGCCGCGCGCAACCGCTGTGGCGGTTCCCGTCGCCACACTCGGCACAGCACGGCCCCCGCCATTGCGACAAGAACGACCACGGCCAGCCCGGAGAACGGATAGGTTTCTCCGCCGAACTTCCCGAGGCTCATGCTCAGGCATTGCAGCGTGCCCAGCAGTGCCAGTCGCAACCCGTGGCCGCTGGTCGCCGCAGCGCCTTTGACCTCCGGCAGCGTGGCCACCCACAGTCCCAGGGGCAGCAGGGTGAGCGCGGCCAGGATCAGGATCGTGATAGCGGCCGGCCGATGGTCGTGCCATCGGCGGATGCCGGCGTAGGCGAGCCAGACGGCCATGCCCAAGAGATAGAAAATGCCCGGCCCCCCGCACAGCGCGGCGGCGATCGTGCAGGCACACGCCAGGCCGGCCCGGCCGACGGACAATTGGGGGCGGTCGAGCGAAACCAACAGCAGAAGGAGGCAGGCCAGCGCGGTCGCCAGCGCAAAGCACAACTGAAATCCCCAGATGAGGTTCACGTAGTGTCCCCAGTGCAGCAGAACCACCGGAATGAGGATATCCAGCACGCTTGCCCGCTGGCGTGTCTGCGCGACGACCAGAATCATCGCCAAGGCGGCGGCCGCCAACAGCATGGGGTTCAGGAACGCAGGGCGCGGAAATCGAACCCGGTGGCCCGGCCCAGGCCCATGTACGCCAGCTTGATCAACGGCAGGAAGTGGAGGTTCTCGGCCTTGAAGACCCACTTGGCCGTCAGGGGCTCTGCGCCAGTGATGATGGGCACCCAGCGCAGTTCATCGGACCAGGGCGAGGTCAAGGCGTGCCGGTACACGTACGCCAGGGTCGAGGCTGTCAGGACGGCCCATACGGCGGCGACGAACCAGGCCGTCCGCCGGGTCGGGCGCTCCGAGAAAGCAATGTTGTCGCCAGCGGGAAGGCCCTGTGCTGCGAAGCCCATGGTGACACCTTGGTGAAATGTTCCCACGACTTGGTCGAACTTTCGCTTCGCGACCGCTACGCAGCAGCGTGCCGTTGCTCGGCGATTCCAACCCTCTGTGCGGAGGCAGTCTACTTGGCGGGGAAAAATGGGACAAGATGAGTACCGCGTAAGCTCCCGGGGCCTGTGAGTCGCCCTTTGACTATCGTGAGGAGATTAGTCAAAAAGTGAGATGATTTCGCTTGACTCCCGCACCGCTGGGCCTCTTGTCGTTATCGCTTTGCGCGGAGATACTATAGAAAAGGGGGAGGGCGGATTGCGAAACCGCAAGCGGCCGCCCCCCTGGTCCCTGGCCCCTGGCCCCTGGCCCCTAATTTCCATGATCGCCATCATCGACTACGGCATGGGGAACCTTCGCAGCGTGCAGAAGGGCTTCGAGAAGGTCGGCCACCAGGCCGTCATCACCAGCGATCCGGCCCAGTTGGCGGCCGCGACCAAGGTCGTCTTGCCCGGCGTGGGGGCCTTTGAAGACGCCATCGGCGAGCTGCGCCGCCGCGGCCTGGTCAAGCCGATCCTGACGGCCATCGACGCCGGCAAGCCCCTGCTGGGCATCTGCCTGGGGCTGCAACTGCTGTTCGAGGTGGGTTACGAGAACGGCCGGCACGAAGGGCTGGGAGTGCTGCCCGGCGACGTGGTGCGGTTCGAACTGCCCGACGAGTACGCGGTTCCCCACATGGGCTGGAATCAATTGGCCATTCGCCACCGTCCGCCCCTGCTGGAAGGGCTTGCCGAGGGGACCTATGTTTACTTCGTCCACTCGTACTACGTGGTGCCCGGTGACGCCGGCGTGATCGCTACCGAGACCGACTACGGCGGGTCGTTCTGCTCGATGATCTGGCGGGACAACCTGGTGGCCACGCAATTCCACCCGGAGAAGAGCCAGTCGGACGGCCTGCGGATGCTTAAGAACTTCGCCGAGATGCCGGTTGCGTAGCTCCCGTTTCGCTGCGCACCGCCTCGCACAGGGCCAGCATCGTGTCGGGATCCAGGCGTTCGGCCCGGTCGGTGCCGTCGAGGCCTTGCCGGAGCAGGAGCCGATCCACGCCCGCCTTGTCCAATTGGCCTTTGCAGGTGGCCAGCAGCTCGGAGCGCAGGAACTTGCGGCGGTGACAGAATATCGACCGCACGAAGTCGTGGAAGAAGGCCCGATCGGGGATCCGCTGCCGCCGCTGCGGCTCCAGCGTGAGTTGGATGAAGGCGGAGGAGACCTTGGGCCGCGGCCAGAACACCGACGGTGGCAAGACCCGCAACACCTGGCAGCGGCACTGGCTCTGCATCAAGATGGCCAAGGCGCCGTAATCCTTCGTGCCGGGGCGGGCGACGAGCCGGTCGGCCACTTCCTTCTGGATCGTGCAGGTCATGGTCTCCGGCGGGCGATCCAGGGCCAGCAAGTTGCTCAGCAGGGGAGTGGCCACGTTGAAGGGCAGATTGGCCACCAGCTTGAAGCGGCGTCCCGGCACCGCATCCAACTGGGCCGCCACCGCCTCGAGGACCTGCGGATTCAGGTGGTTCTTGTTCTTCAGGGCGTCGGCCTGCAGCATGGTCACGTTGTCCAACGTGAAAAGCTCCTCGCCGGCCAGTTGGAACAAGTGCCGATCGACCTCGACGGTGACTACGGCGGCCGCCCGTTGGGCCAGCAGGGCGGTCAGCGAGCCGGTGCCGGTGCCGATTTCGAGCACAACGTCGTCGGGCCCCAGCGCGGCCGCCTCCAGCAGCACCCCTTGCAGGTTCATGTCGATGAGGAAGTTCTGGCCGAGCCTGATCTGCGGCCGGATGCCGGCCTCGCGGAAGCGCCGCAGCAGAAACGAGAGCGTCTGCTTGGGCGAAGGATCGGCGGCAGAGTCAGGCGGTTGGTCCGGCATAGTCGTGTAAATCTTGTTCCCTGTTTTCGCGGTTAAGATCGCCCTGCGTGCGAAACCGCAAGCGGGCCGCTTCCCCGGCCCCTACTTCCATTCTTTCGCCTCGACCAGCCGCTCGACGTACTTGGCCAGGATGTCCGTCTCCAGGTTCACCTTGCCGCCCACGGGCAACGGGCCCAGCGTGGTGACCGCCAGGGTGTAGGGAATCAGGGCCACGCTGAAGCGGTCGGGCAGGCTGTCGACGATGGTCAGGCTGACGCCGTCGACGGCAATCGAGCCCTTGGAGGCCATCTGCCGACTCATGCCCGGGGGAGCGAAAACCAGAAGGTGGACCAATCGCCATGATCGCGGCGCTCGACGAGGTTGCCGGTGCCGTCGATATGGCCGCTGACGAAATGACCGCCCAGCCGGCCGCCCAGCCGCAGCGCCCGCTCCAGGTTGACCGGGCTGCCCGGCCGCAGCTCGCCCAGGTTGGTCCGCGCCAGCGTCTCCGGACCGGCCTGAAAGGCCATCGCGTCCCCCTCGACCGCCACGACGGTCAGGCAGCAGCCGTTGATCGAGATGCTGTCGGCGACGGCGGTCTCGGCGGCGATTTTGTCGTGACGGACGATCAAGCGGCAGCCGGGCGGCTCGGCACGGACTTCCGCCACGCTTCCCAAGGCTTCGACGATTCCGGAAAACATCAGTGCATCACCTCACGAGCTAAAACAGCGAATCTTCCTGTTGGCGCCGTTGCACGACTTTCTGCCAGCCCAGCCGCACCGGGCCGTAGAACACGAAGGCGCAACAAATAATGGGGATCGCATAGCCGCGAATCACCGCCACCGCCACCAGGGCGAAAATCACCGCCACCAGGTGCGCGAACGTCCGCTGGCCGCGGAATATCTGGTTGAACACGTGCGGATAGGGTATCCGCGAGACCATCAACAACGCCACCGCCAGGGCGAAAAACGGCAGCACCGTCTGCAAGACCAGGTAGATCTCCGTGGCAAACGGCAGGCGGTTCTCTTCCTTCAGCAGGGTGTAGAACATGATGGCGAAGCCGGCGATGGCCGCCGCCGCCGCCGGGCTGGGCAGCCCGCTGAAGTGCAAGTGCTCGTCCTCGTCCCCCGTCTCGACGTTGAACCGCGCCAGCCTGATCGCCGCACAGGCCGCATAGGAAGCGGCAATCACCCACACCGCCTCGCGATGCAAAAACGCGAAGCGCGGGCACATCTTCACCAGCAGAAACGCCGGCGCCACCCCAAAGGTGACCAGGTCGCAGAGGCTGTCCAACTGGGCGCCGAAATCGCTGGCCGTCCGCGACAGCCGCGCCACGTAGCCGTCCAAGGCGTCGAACACCATGGCCAGAAAAATCAGCCAGCCGCTCTCCATCGCGTTGGTCGGGTCGATCAGCGCCGCGACCGCCGGCAGGGCGTCGCCCTTGGGGGCCTCGATCCGCGAGGCCACTACGATGGCGAAGAACCCGCAGACGAGGTTCCCCAGCGTCAGCATGGTCGGAAACATGGCGATGGTTCGTATCGGTCGCATGATTCAATCTCCCCTCTCCCCTCTCCCTTCGGGAGAGGGTTGGGGTGAGGGCTACTTCGCCAACGCGGGTGCCACTGCTGGCTTGTCCAGCAGTGCCGGACCCGTGCCGCAACAACACTGCTGGACAAGCCAGCAGTGGCACCCAAGGATTCTCCAGTTCTCAACTTGCAAATCTCGCCAGCACCGTCGTGCCGGCCCGCACGCGGCAGCCCACGCTCGTGTCGATGGAAAGCCCCGCCACCTCCGGCAGGATCAACTCGGTCCGCGAGCCCAGCTTGATCATGCCGAACTTCTGCCCCCGCTCAAGCGACTCGCCCGGCCGCAGGTCGCAAACGATCCGCCGCGCGATCGTCCCGGAAATCTGCCGCACCGCCAGCCGGCGATGGGGCGGCGACTCTTCTTCCAGGCCGATCCACATATTTTCGTTCCGCAGGGCGCTTTCCGGCCGCAAGGCGTTGAGGAATTCGCCCGGCTGAGTAGCGCAGGGCAATCACCCGGCACTCCAGCGGCGCCCGGTTCAGGTGGACGTTGAAGATCGACAGGAAGATGCCGATCCGCACGGCCGGCCCGCCGATGAACTCGTCGTGCTCCAGGTGAGTGACCTCGGCGATCTTGCCGTCGGCGGGCGAAACGACCAACCCCGGCCCCTCGGGCACGCGGCGCGTCGGATCGCGAAAGAAATAGACCACCAGCGCCAGGGCGGCCGCCGGCAGCGGCGCCAGATACCAACAGAACCAGCCCGCCAGCAGCGTCAATGCCAGCAGCGGCCAGCCCATCAACTGCAACTCGGCCAGGCCCCAACGGGCCAGCGGCAGCCGGTCTCGCCAGCGAAACGGATCGTCGCTTTCGGCCCACGAGCAGTCGCAGCGATTGCGGCAATACTTCAAATCGCGGGGATCGAGGACCTCGTGCGGCGCCCCTTGCGGGTCGCCCCGGCGCAGTTGGGCCATGCGGCGGACATAGCCGGGCCGGCAGTGCGCCAGCCACCAGCGTCGCCAGCGGCCCCAGGCCAGCTCGATCCGGTAGCACACCCCCCCGCCCGGCTGGACGCTGGGGATATTCTCCGGCAGCGGCTGCGGCGTGGCCCGGTTCGCGATGGTTTCGGCGGCGGTCATGGGCGGTTATCGTGTGCCACGGCTGTCTCAGCCGTGTGGGTCGGTTGCGTCGGTCGCTAGCACGGCTGACAGAGCCGCGGCACGGGCGCGCGTGCGACACAATCGCCCATCATACCCCCATCCGGGCTGGCTGAGAAGGACCGGGGCAGGCGAAAGGCGGAAGCCGGGGCGACCTGCGGCTGGCCGGGTTAGGACTCCCAGTGGCCGGGATCTCTTCGGTTCTTGTCGCCTTTGTGCCTTCCCTTCCCGCCATCGTTCCAGTGGTACACTTTCGGCTCAGGGACCGTCCCGTCCATCAGCACCACCACAGGGAGGAACGGCGGCACTCCGAAGATTGCTCCATGGTAGAGGGCGCTGTAAGAAATGAGCCAATACCAGCGGTCCTCCTCCCTGGGCGCGGCGCCGTCGACCAACTCGGGACGCCGGGAGATGTCGTCTGACGCCCCACGTCCCTGGGCACGAGCGCGGCCGAATGCAGGTGCCAAGTCCAGCCGTCGCCATCCTTCACCAGTTTGGACTTCTGCTGCTCGGCCAGCGCAGTCGCCTTTCTCGCCGCCAGGGGCGGGTTCGCGTCCCCAGCACGCCAAGCCGGCGAGCGCCGCAGCGCGTCGGCCGTGATCGTTACGTCGAAACGCTTGCGGATAGCTACGCTGGTGACCACGTCGTCTTTCATGCCGCCTTTGTCGTCTTCCTTTCCGCCATCATCCGGGGCGAAGGTCCGCAACGGCACGCTTGGGTCAACGCTCGGACGGACCGCCGTCCCGTCCATCAGCACGGGCAGGCGAAGTTCCGGTTGCGGATACCGGGTTGAGCCGGCAACGTAGACCACGAGCCAGTACCAGCGGTCGTCCGTTCCGTGACCGCGCGTCGTTCCCGGCATTAGCCAGGCGCACTCCAGCGCGATGCCGGGCCCTTCCCATCCTTCACCAGGGTGGACTTCACTTGATCGGCCAACGAAATCGCCTTGCGGGCCGCCAGTGGCGGGTTCGGTTCCTCCGCAGGCCACGCCGGCGATTTCTCAAACGCAGTGTCCGTAATCTTTGTCGTGAGACACCTGCCCGCCAGGTCGTAGCTGTAGGAGAGCGGGCCGGGGAGATTGACACGCCTGCCCGCCACGTCGTAGGTGAAGGGGTCCTGTGCGGCAACTGGTCGGGCCAGCAGGTTTTGTAAACCGATGCCGGCGATCAGCAGCAAGGCGAACCGGCCTGTCGTTTTTGACCATCGAAGCATCATGGCATTCTCTCCTCGAACGGGTGTTGTTGCACATGGGCCGAGTTGGACAAGGCGGTCGGCAGCCGTCGTTCTCGGCCGTGAGGCAGAAGACGGGACCGGTTCAATTTTGACGGGTTGGGAATTCTGCATCGTTGCCTGGCTCGCCTTGATCGGACCCGTCCCCTCCCCCCACCATTCTCCATTGCCGCACGCCGAAGCAAATCCCCCTCCGGCGGGTTGCTGGCACTCGTTCTCCGCCCTTGGGGGATTACGCACAAAAGGGAATTCAAAACTGGTTCGCCGCCCCAGGGCAGCCCGGCCTTCTACTGCTAAAGATGCGCCGGGCGAGCCATTTTTTGCAGACGGCGCAGCCCCCCGGCCCTCCTCCCGCTTTTGTTGCCACCCCCGCTGGTCAACCGTGCCCCGATCGCGCACAATAGTCGCTTCGCCAGCACAAACAAAAGGTGACCTGCGGCGACCTCGGCCGCCAACGGACGGAAGACCCAATATGCCTCTTTTAGCAAGGAACATTCGAGATATGAGCTCCACCATCGTAGACATCCACGCCCGGCAAATCCTCGACAGCCGGGGAAACCCCACTATCGAAGTCGACGTCGAGCTGGCCGATGGCTCCGTCGGCCGGGCCGCCGTCCCCAGCGGGGCCAGCACCGGGATCCACGAGGCCCTCGAACTCCGCGACGGCGATAAGTCGAAATTCCTCGGCCGAGGGGTCATCAAGGCCGTCGACAACGTCAACGGCAAGCTGGCCGACGAGCTGTGCGGTATGAACGCCGTCGATCAGGCCGCCGTGGACGCCCGCATGATCGCCCTGGACGGCACCGAAAACAAGAAGGAACTGGGCGCCAACGCCATCCTGGGCGTCTCGCTGGCCACCGCCCATGCGGCGGCCGATCACTGCGGGCTGCCGCTGTACCGTTACCTGGGCGGGGTGGCGCACGCATCGTGCCGGCGCCGATGATGAACATCCTCAACGGCGGCACCCATGCCGACAACGACGTTGACGTGCAGGAGTTCATGGCCATGCCCTTGGGCTTCGAATGCTTCAGCGACGCCATCCGCTGCGGCTGCGAAGTTTTTCATAATCTCAAGAAGGTCCTGCAATCGAAGAAGCTCTCCACCAACGTCGGCGACGAAGGCGGCTTCGCCCCCAACCTGAAGAGCAACGCCGAGGCCCTGGACCTCATCATGGAGGCCATCGGCAAGGCGGGCTACGAGGCCGGCAAGCAGGTCTACATCGCCCTGGACCCGGCCGCCTCGGCGTTCTACGACACCGAGAAGAAGACCTATGCGATCGACGGCAAGCAGATCGACGCCGCCGCGCTGGTCGAGAAATATGCCGCTTGGGTCGAGAAGTATCCCATCTGCTCGATCGAAGACGGCTTCGCCGAAGACGACTGGGCCGGCTGGAAGCTGATGACCGACAAGCTCGGCCACAAGATCCAGTTGGTCGGCGACGACATTTTCGTCACCAACACCAAGCGGCTGCAGCGCGGCATCGACGAGGGCATTTGCAACAGCATCCTCATCAAGCTGAACCAGATCGGCACCGTCACCGAAACGATCGATACCGTCGACCTGGCCCGCCGCTACGGCTATACCACCGTCATCAGCCATCGCAGCGGCGAGACCGAGGACGCCAGCATCGCCGACCTGGCCGTGGCGCTGGGCACCGGCCAGATCAAGACCGGCTCGGCCTCGCGGACCGATCGCATGGCCAAGTACAACCAGTTGCTGCGGATCGAGGAGTTGCTGGGCGACGCCGCCATTTACGGCGGGCCGCTGTTCCGCATGAAACGCTGAAGCACCGGGGACTGTCCCGATTTTCGCGGCGCGAAGGATTTCGCCCTTGAGACCGGTGCCGTCGCCGCGAAAATGGGACTGTCCCCCGGCGCCCTGAAAACGCTGCCTCCCCCTGCATGAGTATCTTCCTCGATAGTCCCTGGCCGGCGATCCTCTTCGGCATCATCGGCGAGGCCGTCTTGGCCGTCATGCTCCTGCGGAGCGGCCGCGGCGTGCTGCTGGGGGCGATGGCCGGCGTGCTGGCCCTGTCGCTGGCGGGCGTGGGCGTCGAGCGGCTCGTCGTGACCGACAACAAGCTGATCGCGGCGGTGATCTACGACGCGGCGGCGGCCTTGGAGGCCAACGACCTCCCGCGCGTGCTGGCCCACGTGGCGACCGACGACGTCTACACCCGGGAGCAGGCCCGCCTGGTCCTCAGCGAGGTCGAGATCACCGCGCTGAAGGTCCGCGCGCTCGACATCAAGATCAATCGCCTGACCAGTCCGCCCAGCGCCAAGGCCACCTTCAACATCATCGCCTCCGGCAGGGACCGGCGCGGTGAGATGGGGCAGGGGACGCGGCCCGGAAAGCTCGTCGTCGATTTGCGCCGCGACCCGGGCGGCTGGATCATCACCGGGCACCAGTTGATCGCCGACCCGCGCTGAGCTGAGCGTGTCCGGGAATTCCGTGGAAAGAGCACGAACGACAATTCGGGGTTATGGCCCGGAGCATTTCACCCGGGTGGCCCCGATAGCTTGGCTATCGGGGTGCCGCAGGCACAAGAGGCGCTGGTGGCGTGTTGAGGACCCCCTTGCGGCTCCGCCGCCCCGTATCCGTCACACGCCGTGTGACGATCCCACCGCACACGGCGTGTGCGGCATACTATCGGCCCTTGTCGGCCAGGGCTGCCGTCTTCTCCATCAGGTCGGTGCCGAGCTTGCGCCACTCGGGCACGCTGACCTTGGTGAACTTCTTCTGCTGGTCCTTGGCCGCCCGATCCAGCGCGGTCGAAGGCATCGGCCGGTCGCCCTCGCGCATCGCCTTCATGCGCAGGTACGTGGCGTTGATCTTGGCGCAGGCCGTGGCGTCGCTGAACCACGACTGCGCCTTGGTGTGCGCGTATTTGCGGGCGATCGCTTGCACGTCCTTGAGCGACTTTTCCGGGGTGTCGCTGCCGACCGCTTCGCGGACCGCGGCCATGTCCTTGTCCAAATCCTTATGGACCTGCTCCACCAGCGCCGTGATCTCGTCCAGGGCGGCCGCCTCGACCAACACGCCCTGGGTCGCCATGTACAGGTCCACCAGGGCCACGAAGCGGACGTTCTTGTTCGTCTCGGGGGCCCGCTTGGCGGCCGTCAGGAGCTTGCCGGCCTTCTTGAAGACGGGCAGGTCGGACACGATCACGTCGAACTTGACGTTGTCCTTGCCGTCGGGAAGAAAAATGGCGTACTTCTCCCCCTCCAGTTGCACGGTGAGCTTGGCGTCCTTCTCGGGCAGTTCGATGGCATAGGCCCCGCTCTTCCAACTCTTGGTCTTCGCCTTGCCGGTGGAGATGCGCACGCCGCCGACTCCTTCGCCCGGCTCGTAGAAGCGGGTTTTCTTCCAATCGTTGAACACCACGCCGCCGAGCATGCGGCCCTCGCAGGCGCCGAGTTCATGGGTGCAGGCGAAATTCTTTGCCCCCGGCCACGGGACGCAGCCGACGCCCGCCCTGCGGAACTCGGGATTGAGGATGTTGTGACGGTGGCCGCGCCCGGGCTGCATGCCGCCGGAACCGCCCGGCCCCCAGTCGATCACGTAGGCGCAATGACAGTACCAGGCCTCGCGGCCGTCGCGGCCGACGTTCTCGCCGAACATATTGCCCTTGAAGCCCGCCAGAATGCACCTTTCCATAGGATTCTTGGCGGTAAACCCCTCTTTCCCTTCCTCCTCCTTGTGCACCTGGGTGTTGGCGATGATATAGTAGCTGTGCCAGCGGGCGGCCTTCACCAGGGCGAGGTCGAAGACCAGCGGCGGCGCGGACTTGGCCTCCGCCATCTCCTGCTTGAACATCTTGAGATCCACGCCGGCCGCTATCCCCGGGGTCTGGGCGCAGCAGGCCGTCCTCGGCCGGGTCAGACCGGCAGCGGTTGAGATATTCCAACGTCAGCGTCTCCAGCGCGGTGGGCTCGGGCGAGTCGGCCTTGTAGGCCCCGGGCGGATCCTCCGCCCCGCGGGCAACGGCCGGCCAGTGCCCGAGGCAAATGCCGCTCAGTCCCACGAGCAAAGCGGCCGACGATAGCCTGCGCAAGGGCCGGCGACGTTGGGCTGGGCAGTCGATGGTGCCTGTCATTGCCGCATCCTCTTCCCCGCCGCCCTTGACGGTCCGGCATGGGCTGAACGATCAGCCGGGACATAACAGGGAGTATAAACTGGCCAGTCGCGGAGAGCAAGACGGCGGGGTATCTCGGGTGCGGTGTGCCACTGGCTTTGCCAGTGGCGGCGTGCCGCCGGCTCTGCCAGTGCTTCCGCGGGACTGATGAAGAAGAAATCGCCGCGGCGTCGCGCCACGAACAATTCTCACGCGGCAGCCGCGGCAGCCGCGGAGGAGGAAGGGCGGGGGAACGCTAATCTTCGCTAATCGACACTGGTGAAAATAATCAGCGAAGATTAGCGAAGATTAGCGTTCCTCTGTTCTCTCCGGATTGTCTGACACTTGATCGAATGATTTTGCCGTGGGACCCAGCCCCACAACATCATCCCCTGCGCCTCTGCGCCTCCGCGCGAGGCACCTTTGGGAGCGGGCGTTATTGTTCCCCTTCCGCCCTCCGCCTTCCCCCTTCACATGAAGTCGCCGGCGCCGCAATTCTGGCCGCAGCAATGCTTCGCCCCGCAGGAGTCCCGGGCCGGGCAGGCCGGCTCGGCGGGCGACGTGCTGTGGGCCGCCGGCACGCTCAGGTTCTTCGTCAGCCGCGACTGCCCGCAAGACGGACACGCCGGCTTCTCCTGGCCGCGAACGAGCACCTCGAACTCCTGGCCGCAGTTGTCGCAGACGTATTCGTAGATGGGCATGGGTCACTTCGGAGGTGGGAAATTGGAACATGGCCCGGCAGGCTGGCTGGCCGCACTAAACAAGTATACAATCCACTCGTTCCCGGAGAAAGACGCCGGGAGCGGCGCAAAGGGGGACAGTCCCATTTTCGCGGCGAAGACGCCTGTTTCTAAGGCAACGCCTTCCGCGCCGCGAAAATCGGGACAGTCCCCTGTGATCGCCTCTTCCCCGGAGAAAGACATCGTACCCCCGCAAACCCCTTCCCTCTGCAACCCTGGCCCCTAATCCCTCCTCCCCCCCATGCCGCTGAGCCGCGACCAAGCCCGACAGATCGATCGACGAGCGGCCGAGGAATACGGCATCTCCGGGCTGGTGCTGATGGAGAATGCCGGCCGGGGAGTGGCCGACGTGTTGTGCCAATTGATGGCTTCCGGCCCGCAGGCGGGCAGCGGCCGCCGGGAAATCGTCATCTGCTGCGGCAAGGGGAACAATGCCGGCGACGGCTTCGTGCTGGCCCGGCATCTCGACCTGCGGGGCCATGCGGTCCGGGTGTTGGTGTGGGCGGAGCCTGCGGAACTGCGCGGCGACGCCGGGGTCAATTTTCAGATCATTGCCAAGGCCGGCCTGCCGATCGAGGTTTTTGGCAACCGGCACGATCCGCAGCGCCTGGCGGAGCATCTGGCGGGGGCTGGGTGGATCGTCGATGCCCTGCTGGGCACGGGTGCCCGGGGCGAGCCGCGGCCGCCGCTGGATGCGGTGATCGATCAGCTCAACGCGGCCGCCGCTGCGAAGCTTGCGATCGACTTGCCCAGCGGGCTGGACTGCGACACGGGCGAGGCGGCCCGGCATACGATCCGTGCCGCCGAGACGTGTACGTTTGTGGCGACGAAACGGGGTTTTCTCGCCCCCGCCGCCGGGCAGTTCACCGGCCGCGTCCACGTCCTGGACATCGGCGCACCGCGGAAGCTCATCGAGGAAGTGTTGGGCGTCTAAACCGATCTAACGCCGCCGGGCAAATTGGGGTATCTTGAACGGCATGAACGCCGATGCCACGCAGCCGCCGGAAATCCGTCCCATCCCACCCGAGCAGTACCGGCAGGCCCTGGCGTTGCTGCTGGATCGCCTGGCGGAGGTCGATCGGCAGCGCCAGGTCGCCATGGCGGTGGCGGCCGGGCAGATCGACCGGGGGGCGATGCCAGGTCTGTTGGGGGCCTATCGCGGCCAGGAAATGGCAGGCGTGGGGTTGCGCAAATCCAAGCGGGCCGGGCGGCCACCGTTTGGCCCCCGAGACTCGTTGTGGGCGAGCCGGCCGCTACGGCTACGCGCCTCTTGGATGAGCTGTGCCGCTTTCTGGCCGCCGGCGACGTCCGCGTAGCGCAAACCCTGCTGGAGAGCGACGCGGCGGCCGATGAGCGAACTTTGTGCGCAGGGGGGATTCCGCCGCCTGGCTGAACTATTTTATCTAGTCAGCCAGGAGAGCGAATTTCCCACCTCCCCGCCGCTCAGTCCGCTGGAATTCGAGCCCTACAGCCCGAGCAATCATGGCCGTTTGGCACGCATTGTGGAGGCCACGTATGGGCAGACGCGCGACTGCCCGGGGCTGAACGGCGTCCGCGATGTCGAGGACGTGCTGGCCGGCTACCGGGCGTCCGGTGTGTTTGACGCGGGGCGATGGTTGCTGGTGCGGCACGGGGGGGCCGACGTGGGCTGTCTGCTGTTGAGCGATTTTCCGGAGCACGACAACTGGGAGCTGTGCTACATGGGTGTGGCGCCCCGGCGCGCGGGAACGGTTGGGGGGCCCACATCGTGCGGTATGCGCAATGGCGTGCCCGCCTGGCGGGCCGTTTGCGGCTGGTCTTGGCGGTGGATGCCACCAATGGCCCGGCGCTGAAGCTGTACGCGGCGGCGGGCTTTCAGGCGTGGGCCGGGCGGACGGTCTACGTGAAGGTTTTCGGGCAAGGGCATTTTTGGGCCCTGTAAACGTTTCTGTGTCAGAACAGTCCTTGCGTGCTGCCAGGGGGACAGTCCCATTTTCGCTGACACGAAAATTAGGACAGTCCCCGTCTTTGCCCGTATTTCAGGCCCTTTTCGCCCCCGCGACCCGGCCGCGGGGCGAGGCGCGGTTGAACAGGTTTTGCACGCCCGACAGGGCCGCGGCAGGAACTTTTTCGCCGCCGTCCGCGGGGCAACTCTGCAACATTTTCCGCTGATTCCGGCGGCTGTTTGGGGCCGGGAAAAAAATCTCGCCGGGCCTGGGGCAACCACCTTTGACAGCAACGCTGGCAACGCTACAATCAGGCGGATCGGGTGACAAAAACAAACGAACCAAGATGGCGCGGGGATCTGAATCGCCTGAGGGATTTCTTTTCGGATTCTTCGCCGTCGAAGCTAGCGCCTCTTTTTCCGCATTCTTCCCGGAGACGGGACGACAGTTCAGACCACGAAGGTTGGGTTGAAGCGGAGAGGGTGCGCGCCGGGGTGGATGGAAGTGACCAAGGACGATATGGAGATCGTGTCGGCCCTGCGCGCCACGCTGGCCGACAAGGTCGGAAAGGAACGGTACGAGCTGTGGTTCGGGACCGGCACGTGGTTCCGCCTGGACCCGCGCGCCTTGACCATCGGCGTGCCGAACCGCTTCTTCCGCGACTGGATCCGCTCGAATTTCCGCCGCCACATCGAAAGCGCCTGTTTGGAGGCGCTGGGCAGTTGCCCCACCTTGAAGTTCAGCGTGGACGACCCCGCGGCCGAGCAGGGATCGCAGCCGTCGGCGGCGGCCAAGGCCGATCCGCCCGCTGCCGGGCAGCCCACGACGAGGCCGGCCCGGCCGCGGCCCGCGCCGCTCGGGCGCGACCCTGCCGCGCCGGCCGACGGCCAGCCCGCCCCCAATGGAAACTCGTACTGCGTGGCCCGGCGGAAGTTTTCCGCCCTCTCGTCGTATGTCACCGGACAGAGCAATCGGCTGGCCTTCGTGTCCGCCGAAATGGTGGCCCAGCGGCCCGGGCAGATTACGCCGCTGTTGATTCACGGGCCCACGGGCGTGGGCAAGACGCACCTCTTGGAAGGGATCTGGACGGCCGCGCAACGCGGCGCACTGCGGCCAGACTGCCGTCTACTTGTCGGCCGAGCAATTCACCAGCCTCTTCCTCGAGGCCCTCCGCGGCAGCGGCCTGCCCAACTTCCGCCGCAAGTACCGCGGCGTGGCCCTGCTGATCATCGACGACCTGCAGTTTCTCGTGGGCAAGCGGGCGACCCAAGTCGAGTTGCTGCACACCGTCGATACCATGCTGCGGGAAGGGCGGCAACTGGTCTTCTCCGCCGACCGGCCCCCCGCCGAACTGGCCGAGCTGGGCCCCGAGCTGACCACCCGGCTGGCCAGCGGCATGGTCTGCCGGATCGAAGCCCCCGACTACGCCACGCGGCTGGGCGTCGTGGCGCTGATGGCCAAGCGGGCGGGCGTGGACGTGCCGCCCGACGTGCAGCGGCTGATCGCCTCCCGGCTCACCTGCCATGCCCGGGAAATCTCCGGCGCGATTTGCCGCTTGCGGGCGACCAGCGAGGCGCTGGGGCGTCCCATCACGCTGCCCTTGGCCGAGGAGGCCCTGGGCGAGATGATTCGCCAGCACAGCCGCGTGGTGCGCCTGGGCGACATCCAGAAGGCCGTCTGCGACGTCTTCGGCCTGGAACCGGCCAGCCTGCAAGCCAGCGGCAAGACCAAGCGGCTCAGCCAGCCGCGGATGCTGGCGATGTGGCTGGCGCGGAAGCACACCCGGGCGGCGCTCAGCGAGATCGGCGATTTCTTCGGCCGCCGCAGCCACAGCACCGTGATTTCCGCGCAGAAGCGCGTCGACAGTTGGATGGCCGCCGGATCGCCGCTGCATCTTTCCGAGCGGACCTGGCAGATCGACGACGCCATTCGCGAGGTCGAGCGGCAACTGCTGGCCGGGTGAAGTGCGGCGGCGAGGGCGCGAAGACGATTTGCGGCGCGGGCGATGTTATCCGGCGCGGGCGGCGTTATCCGGTGGCTTACGCCACCGGCTCGCTGCCACCGGCTCGGCGGCTAGCGCAGCTTCGACATGGTGCGGATGAACTCGCCGTCGAGTTGCTGCAAGTCGCCGAAATGCTGCTCGAACTCCTTGATCCGCACCTGCGGGGAATCCATCATCAACGGCCTCTTCCCCGAGAGCATCCGCAGGTAGTTCACGTACTCCTTGGGATGATGCCCAATGAGGAAGTACGTCAGCGCCCAGGCCTCGCTGTAGGCGTCCAACACCTGGGGGAGATCGTGAAAACGCTTGTCCTCGCTGATGAGCGTCCGCAGCGAGTCGCGGGGACGGTTGCGGAGATACGCGCTGAAACTGGGGAACCCGCATCGGGTTCACCGCGCCGATGCCGCTCCAGCCCTTGGCGCTGCGCAGGTCGGGCGTCTCGCAGAAGACGGCGACCCCCTCGCTGAACCAGAGCGGGCAGTCGCTGAAACGCACGTGCAGGCCGCAGTTGAAGGCGATCTGGTGCGTGGCCTCGTGGACGACCGTGGCCACGTTCCGCACCGCGTCCGGCGCGGTCAACACCTGGTTGATCTGCGCTGGTGCTCAGGCGGTTGCCCCGGCCGGCGCCTTGAGTGCCGGTCAGGTCGTACATGGTCATGCGGTTGCTGGCCAGGCTGAAGTAGCCGATGATCGCGTCGGCCGATTTGCCCAATTCCGCGCGCGAGTATTTCACGTACGATGGTTTGTCGGCAAAAACGACGGCCACCAAGGGAAACTGCGGATCGCGCAGCTCGAAGCCCTTGTGCGCCCAGAAACTGTGAAACGCCTTATACAGCCGCTCGAACAGCGCGCCGCACCACTGCGCGTAGGCCCGCGAGGTGTTGTGGCAAATCAGGTAATGCGTCGTCGCGTGGACATCGAAGCCCTTGGGCAACTGGTCCCGCAACTCCTTCGACATCTCGGCGGGCGAGAAGGGCCGGAACGGGGCGTCGTTGTGGGTGTGTTTGACTTGCTCCTCGGGCGGAATGAGCCAGATTTCGCCGTCGCGGGCCAGCAACATGATGCCGTGATCCTGGGCCGTAAGTTCCACGCGCCCTTCGACGAGCCGCTCAAAGCCTTCGCGGGGGCGGAACGTGACTTGATCCATGGCGGCCGCGGCAGCCGCCAGGCACAAAACCAGCGCGATCGCAGCGGCTGGCAAGAATCTCGGCGGGTGACGTGGTTCGCTCATGGACTCAATTATACCATAGGCCGATCTTCGGGCCTGCGCCCGAATGAGACCACAACCACCTGGCGGCGCCGGCCACCAGGAGAAACAGCCCCAGCAGGGCCAGGCTCATCCCCGCCGCCTGGTCCTCGACGCCGTAGTGCAGCAGGCCGAACAAGTGCGTGGCGATGGTCGTCACGCCGGGGGGCAGCACGAGGATACTGGCCGACAGGTCGCCCAGGGCCAGGGCCAGCGCCACCAGCCAGGCCACGACCATCGCGTGGAACCGCAAGGGCAAGACGATGTGCCACATCCGGCCCGCCGGCCCGGCGCCGTCCAGCGCGGCGCTTTCGAGCAACTCCGAGGGGATGGTGCGAAAGGCGTGCCAGAGGATGAGCGTCGCCGCCGGCAGCGCGCGAATCGTCAGGACCAGCCACGGCGCCAGGATCGAATGGTCGTAGAGGTCCACGAGCCAGGGGAGGCTGGGCCGGTTCAGCAGGCCGATGACCAGCAGGGCGAGCACCGGCCCGGGGACCGCCAGGCAGGCCGCCGTCACGGCCAGCACGGGAAGCGCGCGGAGGCCGCCGCGGCGGGCAAGCCAGGCCAGCGGAACGGCGGCCAGCACGGCCGCGGCGGCCGCGCTGGCGCGATCAACAGCGACCAGCCGAATTCCCGGCGGTTTCGCCAGGGCGACTCCCAGATGACGGTCAGGCACTTCGCGGGGGACCAACTGCGCAAGCGGCCGAAATCGGTTTGCGTCACCAGCACGCCCGCCTTGTAGAGCAGGTTGCCCAGGGGCACCGCCACCAGCAGCAGGGCCATGACGGCGGCAAAGAGCAGCGCCGGCGTGCGGAGGCGGCCCAGCGAGAAGATCCAGGGCCGCTGCACGCTCGGCGGCCGATCGTGCGGCGCCAGCTTGACACAGAGGAGCAGCGCGGCCGCCACCGCCAGGGCGATCACGACCATGCCGGGCAGGGCCGCCAAGGGAGCGTCGCCCGGTTCCAGGCCCGTGGCTTGCCGGGTGTAGATTTCTTCCGCGTAGGTGCGTACGGCGAACAGGTCGGTGACGGTCATTTCGCCGGCGGTGACGATGGCGGTCCAGAGGGCGGCCACTCCGACGGCGGGAAGTGCGCCGCGCAGGGTGACGCGAAAGAAGACCTGCCGCGGCGAGCCGTCCAAGAGGGCTTGTTCTTCCAGTTCGGCTTCCACCAGGGCCAGTCCGATGCCGACGATGAGCACCACCCAGGGCACGGCCGCCATGGCGTGGATCCAGATGGCCCCGCGCCAGCCGTCGAGCCAGGCGAAGGAGGAATAGGAGAGCGTACACCAGCCTTGCGGGCCGAAGCCGGCCTGCCAGGCCGCCGCTTGCAGATACAACGGCACCAGGGGCAGCAGCCCCACGACCAGCAGTGCCCCGCGGCGGCCGGGAAGGTCCGTCCGCACCAGGAGCCAGGCCAGCAGGGTCCCCAGCGGCAGGCTGACGGCGCAGGTGGCCGCGGTCAGCAAGAGGGTATTCAGCACGAGAGTCCAGGTGCGGTAGTCCACGCCATCCCAGCATATCGGCCCCGCCCCGGGAAGCAAAGCCCCTGGTTGCCCCTTCCTAAACCTCCCGCCCAGGATGGGGAAAATCCGCCGGGATGCTGGACACGTAGGGTGGCGCCTTGGTAAAACCATAGCGTTGGGCCGCCAAAATCGGCGACGGGGGGTGTGAACGGTTACGCGGCACAGCGGAAAGGCGGGGTTATATTTCCCGCGGCCTTACGCCTGAGTTGTCGAGATGGTGGCCACGTGCCGCCGGAGTCGCGATCGTTGCCGCGGGGGCCATCCGCATCGCCGCCGCCCTGGCAGTCTTCGCGGGGGAGCATCTGCAATAGGGGGGTATCATGGGGCCGGACTTTACCCTGGTCGTGGTCATCGCCGTGGCCGTCGCCGCGTTGCCGCTTCTGATCTTGGGGATGCTGATTGCCCTCTTGCGCCACCAGCAGGGCGGTCACCAAGACCTGTCGCGCCGTCTGGATCGCCTCGAGCGGCAGGCGGGCCGATCGCAAGAGCTTCTGCAACAAATCGCCGGGGCGCGAAGAGACCGGGCTGCCCCCGGCGCCTGCGCCCGCTGCCGCCGGCAAGGCGGAGGAACCGGTCCTGACGGCAGAAATCGTTGCTGAGTTGCCGCGCGGGCGCCGCCGGCGCCCGAGCCGGCGCGCCCACGCCGCGCTTTGAGGAGAAGCCGATCCAGCCCGTCTGGACGCGGCCAGAGGCGGCGCCACGCGAGCCGAGCCGTTTCGAGACCGCCGCCAAAGAGATCTTGCGGAAAACGTGGAACTGGATCATCGTCGGCGAAGACCAACTGCCCGAAGGCGTTTCCCTAGAGTACGCCATCGCCAGCAACTGGCTGCTGCGCATCGGCGTGCTGATCCTCGTGATGGGCGTGGGATTCTTCCTGAAGTATTCGTTCGAAAAGGGGTTGATCGGCAACACGGGCCGCATCCTCCTGGGCGCCATCGCCGGCCTGGCCAGCTTGGTGGCCGGCACGCAGATGCTCGGCCGCAAGTACCATCTCTTCGGCCAGGGGTTGGTCGGGGCAGGCATCGCCATCCTCTACTTCAGCGTCTTTGCCTCGGCGAACTACTATCATCAAATCAACATCCCCACGGGCTTTGCCTTGATGGTGGCGGTGACCTGCCTTGCCGGCTGGGTCGCCGTCCGCTTCGATTCGCTGCTGGTGGCCATCCTGGGAATTATCGGCGGCTACGGCACGCCGATCATGCTATCCACCGGCGTGGTGAACTACGTCGGCCTGTACAGCTACCTGCTCGTCCTGGGTATCGGCGTCTTCGGCATCAGCTACTGGAAGAACTGGCGACTGCTGAACTACTTGAGCTTCCTGGGCACTTACGGGTTGATGTTGGGCAGCATGGAATCCTGGCACTACGGGCGGGAAAGCTTCTGGCAGGTGATGCCCTTCCTGGTGGCGTTCTTCATCCTCTACTCCACGATGACCTTCCTCTTCAACATGGTGAACCGGCGGAAATCGACGCTGCTGGAAGTCCTGGCGCTGTTGGTCAACGCGGGGGTGTTTTTTGTCACCAGTTATGGGATGGTCGAGGGCGCCTATTCGCAGAAATGGGTGGCGGTGGTCAGTCTGCGCTGGCCGCCTTCTATGCCGCCCACGTCTACTACTTTCTCATCCGCCGCCTCCTGGACCGCGAGTTGATGCTCTCGTTTACCGCCCTGTCGGCATTCTTCGTGGCGGTGACCATCCCGCTGGTGCTTTCCAACGAGTGGATCACGGCCAGTTGGGCCATCCAGGCGCTGGTGATGCTCTGGATCGCCGGCCAACTGGAGAGCGAATTCCTCCGCCAGGTGGCCTACCTGCTCTACGTGGTCGTGCTGTTCCGTTTCGGGTTCGTCGATCTGCGGACCCAGTACGCCGGCGCGGCGGCCGGCAATTTGCCCGTGGCGGACTATCTGCTGAATATGGTCCAACGCGTGCTGACGCTCGGCATCCCGATCGGTTCGCTGGCCGGGGCCGCCTGGCTGTTGCGGCGGCGCCGCCGAAGCCCGCCATGCCGGTGGGACGGGCCAACGACGTGTCCCCCTGGCTCGGCCGGAACTGGATCGTCGGGGCTGCCTTGGTCGGGGTGGCCGGCCTGCTGTTCGTCGCGCTCAACCTGGAACTGGACCGCTCGCTGCTGTTCTTCTTTCCACCGCTCCGCCTGCCGGCCCTCTCGCTGCTGTGGATCGCCATGTGCGTGGTGCTGCTCCGCACCTATCGCGCCGAGCCGAACGACGTGCTGCTGGTGGTTCTGGGGTTGTTTGTCGCCGGGATGGTGGTGAAGCTGTTTTATTTCGATCTGATGGCCTGGAACGTGACGTGGGCGATGTGTTACGGGGGTCGCGACTACAGTTTCCTCGACGGCGCCATGCGGCTGCTCGATTTCGGCGCCGTCATCGCCTTTCTCGCCTGCGGCTACTTCCTGTTGGCCGGCAAGGCCGGCGCCCGCTTCACCCCCGCGGGGTTCGCCGTGGCGGCGCTGGTGCTGCTGTTCGTGTTTTCCAGCCTGGAGGTCAACACGTTCCTGGGTATTTACGTGCCGGGACTGCGTCCCGGCGGCGTCTCCATCCTTTGGTCGGTGTTTGCCCTGGCGCTGATCTTGCCCGGAATCTGGAATGACTACCGGGCGCTGCGCTACGCGGGTCTGGCGCTGTTCGCGGTGGTGGCGTGGAAGGTGCTGTTTTCCGACCTGACCGATCTCCTACAAGTCTACCGCATCGTCGCCTTTATTCTTCTGGGGCTGTTGGTCCTCAGCGGGTCGTTCGTCTATCTGAAGTACCGCCCCGTGCCGCCGGCGGTGAAGAAAGAGGAGGACAAAACATGACGCGCACGCTGGTCTGCCTGACGTTGCTGGCCTGGCGCTGCCGGGGACGGCCGCCGAGCCGGCTAGTTTCCGCTTCTCGAAGGCGATCGATCGTGGGGCGGCCGGCGGCGAGTGCATCCTGGGCGTCGCCCTGGACCCCAACGTCTACGCGGCCACCCGCGACGGGTTTCCCGATTTGCGGATTTTCGACGCTGCGGGCAAAGAGGTGCCGTGCCTGGTGGAGAGGGACACCGAGTCGCGCACGCGCAGCGTGCGGCGGCCGTGCGCGAGCACCGTGGTTTCCCTGCACGAGCAGGACGGCGGCCTGGAGGTGACGGTCCGCTTGGACGACCGTGCCCCGGCCGCCGGGGGCTTGTCGATCGTCACGCCTTTGACGGACTTCGAGCGGCGCGTGCGCGTTTCCGGCAGCAACGACGGCCAGCAGTGGACGCCGTTGGTCGGCAAGGGGCTGCTGTTCGATTATTCGCGCTACATGGACATCAGCAATCATGAAATCCGCCTGCCGAAGAACGACTTCCGGCAGTTCAAGGTCAGCATCGCCGACATCACCAACGTCGAGCAGTCGCCGCTGTACGAGCTGACTCGCAAGTGGCGCCACGGCCGGGAAGTGGAGGAGATCGAAAAGACAGTGCGGCAGCGGCGTCCCTTCCGCATGGATCGCCTCGAGTTCTGGGGCGAGGGCAGCGAAACGCTCTCGGAGGGCGACCGGCAGACGGCGTACCCGGTCGTGAAATTCGAGGTGCCGGAGGATGCCGCCGAAAAGACCACCACCATCGAGGTCGCCACGCGGCGCGAGCCGCTGGTTGAGCTGATTCTGGCGACTTCCAGTCGCAACTTCAGCCGCCAGGCGGTGGTGCAGGCGCCGGTCAAGCGCGGCATCCGGACCGAATGGGTCGAGGTGGGCCGCGGCGAAGTGTCCCTGCTCGATTTCGGCGGTTATTACCGCCAGCGGCTCGGCATCGCCTTTCCGCAGCGGCGCGAGGCCCAGTATCGCATCGTGATCCAAAACGAGGACAATCCGCCGCTGGCGATTACGGGCGTGGCGGCCCGCGGCAACGTCTATCGCGTCGTCTTCCTGGCGGCCGCCAAGGAAAGCTACCGCTTGTGCTACGGCTCGGAGGAAGCCGACCCGCCCCGGTACGACGTGGCCGCGGTGTTGGCGCCGCTGCGGCAAAGCGGCGCGGCCAGCGAAGCCCGGCTGGGTGCGGAAATTGCCAACCTTGCCGTGGCCGCCGCTTCCGCGCCCACCTGGCGCGGACTGGTCAACAACGCCCTCTTCCTCGGCGGGGCCATCGTCGTGCTGGTCGTGGTGCTCGGCTGGGCGCTTTATCACGCGGCACGGCGGATCAACGAATTGCCGAAAACTTGAGCGCCGCGCCCGGCGTAACCGTTCACGCCCCCGTGCTGACACCAGCCCGAAGCGCAAGCGAGGGGTGCTATACAAGGGTCTGCCATTGCCCCACCCTCGCTCGCGCTTCGGGCTAGCGTTGTGCCGCGGACGGTTCCCCGCCGGCGAACAGCCGGCGCCGGCCTTCCCTGCCCCTTCCTAAACTTGCCGCAGCCCGCAGGGCGCGCCTTTGGCGGGCAAGTTTCTTCCCCGCCGCGGTCGTCGTCGGCCGCCGCGCCTCCGGACCGGTGGTAGACTTCCCTAGGCCGTCGGCGCCGGCGGTCTGCCTCGAGCCGCCGAAGATATTATTGTCCCTCGTCGGCGTCGGCGTGCGACGAAATCGCGGATTGTAGCAGGAAAACCGCTTGTTCCGTTTTTAGCGGGCACGGTGCGGCTGCGGGCGGAGAAGTGGAAGCAGAGACTCGTACCGGCGACAAAGCGTAACCTACGGTTATGTAGAAACAGTTCCCAGTTCCGGCTTGGCCGTCCCATGGTCTCCCAACGTTGTTTGCCAAGCGAAATAGAGAGCGCAGATGGGCTTCCTGAAACGATTTTTTCGCAACGTCTTCCGTGAAGGAGCGGCGCCGGTCGGCACCAGCAGCTTCCAACGCCTCAGCGAAGAGGAGCTGGAAGCCCACCTGGGAGTCGCCCGCTACGGCAACTTCCTCCTTACCGACGCCGTGCGCCCGTCGTACGACCTTCAGGTCGTGCCGACCCAGGGCTACCGCCACAACTCGTATCGCGACGACCAGAGCCATACCACGGTGCCGGTCTTGATGGCTGCCGTGTCCAAAGAGCAGCTCTTCGAGACCTTCCTGGACCTGATCGATCCGCTGGGCTCGGTGGTCAACGTGGTCCTGGAAACCAGCCATAACCGCGACAGCCACGGTCACACCGACCTGTATCGCGAGCACATCGACGTGCCCGTGCTCAAGAGCGTGCTTTGGGAATTCGAGGATCTGCTGGTCAACGACGGCTGCACCGGCCTGGCCGTGCTCAATCCGTACGTCCCCCAGGAAATCCAGTTCGACGAGCACAAGCTGCTGATCATCTACGGCGACCAGTTGACCGAGTACGAGGAAGTCCTCGGCCAGCGGCGCGTGGCCTGCGACAACCAGTTGAAATTCATCACCGAAGCCGAGCACGTCCATTCGTCCAGCGACCGCTACGGCCAACAGTTCGATGAGTTGAAGACGCGGCTGGGCATGGACGGCGGATACGCGTGAGAGAGGAAACGACGCGAGCCCCGGGCGTAAGCCCGGGGATTTGTGCGGGGTTCCCATCGCCGGGCGAAGGATCGACATTATCCCCGGGCTTACGCCCGGGGCTCGCCTTACTCGCTCTCGCCCAGCCACTCCCGCAGCCAGAACCAGGTCTTCGCGGCATTCCTCCAGCGTCTCCGCCATGCCCGCGAAGTGGCGGCGGAAATGCCGCCAGGCCGCCAATCCGACCAGCAGGCCGCCGGCCGCCAGGGTGAGGCCGAAGATCCCCAGCCATCCGCCGCGGGCGATCCCCAACCGGCCGTCGAGCGTCTCGGCCAGCCAACCGGCCAGCAGCGGCAAGGCCGTCAGGGCCATGATGCCCGCCACGGCCAGCGCCACGGCCAAACGCCGCAGGCAGTCCGCGGCGGTGCGGAGTTCTAGCCGCGCAACTCCCAGCGCAGCGCCAGCAACTGGCCGAGATCGGCGGCGGCTGCGCCGAGGTGCTCCCGAAGGTCCGCCAACAGTGGCCGTTCAGGCTCGGGCATGATCGGTCTCGGTGGTTGTCATTGTGGGGACGGCCTGAGGCGGCGCGGCCCAAAAGCGCCGCAGTTCCTGCCACAGGTGCTCTCCGATGCGTCCGCCGGCCTGACGCACCAGTCGCGCGCCCAGCCACCGTCCCAGGCGGGCCCGATTCCAAACGCCGGATATTGCCAGTCCCGTTCCCAAGGCGGCCAGCACCGCCAGCCCGGGATAGCGGCGAACGTAGGTCCGCAGCCGCAGCAACTCCCGGCCGCTCTGGCCGGCTGCGCGGGCGTGGTGGTCGATGCGCCGCCGCAAGCGGGCGATTCGCACGCGAAGTTCACGCCGGCGCTGTTGCTCTGTGGTCATGAGGCGGACGGTGCAAGGGGGGGAACGGGGGCTTCGACGGACGGAAATCGCGGGACGGGCAGCCGTTTACGGCCGCGCCGGTTGAGCGAGTTCCGTCAACGTTTTCTCAACAGGCGGCCGAGAAAGATGCCGGCCGCCAGCGCGACGGCCATGCCGGTAACGGGGTGTTTGCGAACCACACCCACCGTGTCGTCCAGCAGGTCGCCCACGGTCTTGTTGCGGACCGCCTCGACCCGGTCGGCCGTTTCCCGGCGGACCCGCTGGTAAAACTCCTGGGCCTTTTGCAACTCGACCTTGGCCAGCCGCACGGCGTCGGCGGCGGAATGGACGTCAGCCCAGGGGCTGCCGCACTCCTGGCCCGCTGCCTCGGACGGCGTCGGTTCCGGGCCGTTGCCGGACGGGTTCTCTGTGGGATGTTTCACCATGGCGATCCTCCTTTCTGTTACTAATCGTACCTTACCGGGCAAGCGGGGCAAGGCGCCGGCGGGCGTGGCCGGCGGCGGCGAAGGAATCGACGGCAGCGGTTGTGACGCCGGGGGCGTCCGGCTTCAGAATCAGGAGAAGCCGCGCTAGCTCCCTGTCCCGCCGTCGGTCGTGGAGGGCTCGGCAGTCGGCAGGGCGTGGTCGTGGACGAACTCGAAGCGGGGCTTGGCGAAATCGTCCAGCCCCTCGATCAGGGAGGAATCCAGCCGCGGCTGCTCCTGGAGCGTCCAAGGCAGGCGGACGGTGAAGGTGCTGCCTTTGCCCAACACGCTGTGCACGGAAACCGTGCCGCCCAGCAGCTTGCACAACTCCTTGACGATCGACAGGCCCAGGCCCGTGCCCGAGTATTCCCGCGTCATGGCGTCGCCGCTGGGGGCGCCGGTGCGGCCTTGACGGAACTTCTCGAAGATCGTCTGCTGGTCCTCTTCGGCAATGCCCACGCCCGTGTCGCTGACCTGCAGCAAGAGGAAATCCTCATCGTCGCGGGCGACGTTGACGGTGATGCGGCCTCCCTCGGGAGTGAACTTGATGGCGTTGGAAAGGAGGTTATTGAGGATCTGCTGCACGCGGGCCTGGTCCTGGCGCATGGGCGGCAGATCGGCCGGGATGCAAGTCTCCATGTCGATGTTCTTCTTCTCGGTCAGCGGCCGGGCCATGTCGCACTGGGCGCACCACCACCTGGCCGACGCGGAAATCGCTGAGGCGGATGTTCATCTTGCCGCTTTCCATCTTGGCCAGGTCGAGGATGTCGTTGATCATTTCCAAGAGCGTGCGGCCCGACTTCTGAATGTTCTGCACGTAACGCCGCTGCTTCTCGTCCAGCGCGGCGATCGAGGCCAGCACCTCGCTGAAGCCGAGAATGCTGTTCAGCGGCGTGCGCAGCTCGTGGCTCATGGTGGCCAGGAAGTCGCTCTTGACGGTGTTCATCTCGTAGAGCCGCATGTTGAGCTGGGCCAGCTCGTCGACCTTGCCGTCCAGCGTCGCGTTCACCTGGCGGAGTTCTTCCTGGGCGGTCACCAGGTGGCGCAACATGCGGTTGAAGGCGACGGCCAACTCCTCGAATTCGTCGCCGGTGTGGATGTCCGCCCGCAGGGCGATGTTGCCGCGGCTGATCGAGTCGCTGACGTCGCGGAGGTGCCGCAGCGGCTTGACGATCACGTAGCGGACGATCATGTACGAGGTGACCATCGCCAGGAATGCGGTAATGATGGCCGTCGAAATCAGGATGGCCGTGTTCCTGTTCAGCTTATTCTGGATGGGACCCGTGGGAATGGTGAGCTTGGCGACGTACATCACGTCGCCTGGCGAGAGCGGCTCGGTGCTGGCGGAGGAGACATGGCCGGAGGCATCGACTTGAGTGTCGGCGCCATAGGTGCCGCTGCCGCCCGGATCAGGCTGGTGGCAGACCACGTTGCACGAGCTGCTCTCGACGCGGATCGGCTCGTAGTATTGGTACTCACCCAAATCGGGCAGCGGCCGCTCGCCGAACTGCGGGTTTTCAGAGTCGGCTGCCTTGTCGGGCTTTTCCCGGAGAAAGTGGACGCAGAGCTCCCGCTCGAACTTGTCCTGGGGCCCCTTGGGACCGCGGGCACGCGGGTCGATGTAGGTGATCGTGTGCTTCTGCTTTCCCAGGCGCTCGATCAGATGGTTCAGGATCTTAACGAATTCCTGCGAGCTCTCCTTCTTCTCTGACGGCAGCCAGTGCGCGGCAAAGATCTCCTCCTCGACGAGCAACCGGCCGGTGTTGCGGTTCTGCTCGTAGACCAGCTTTCCAGTTTGCGTTCCGTACCACCAGAAGCTGGCCGTAATCAGCACCAGCAGACTGGCCCCGAACAGGAAGCGGCACTTCCGCTCCAGGCTCGTTTCACCCAAGACCGTCTTGATGGAGCGATAGGACATGACGCCCCCATTCTACGCCAGGCGCCAGCGTAACGCCAGAGGAGAAGGGGGGCCGCCAGGGGGGTAACGGTGCAGGCCACCCGTGATGACACCAGGCGCGGATTTCTCACCGTAGGCTGGGACAAGGTTGCGCAACTTCTGCTGGGTCTTTGCAAACCGCATCTCGCCTGAATTCCAGGCTGCGTGGAAATCGACATCCGGCAAGCGACCGAAGTCCCGCCAGGTTTGCGGTTTGCTCAACCCACCCTACAACCTGCCGTTATTCCACCCTCGCTTGCGCTTCGGGCGAACGTTGTGCCGTCAGCGGTTGCCCAGGGGGGCGTCAACCCGGCGGTGGGGCCGGCGCCGGAAAGCGGCGATCAATGCAAGCAGGCGTGGGCGTCCACGGCCATGTCGTCGTTGGGATCGTAGCTGAAGAAATGCCTGGCAATCAGGTTGGCGACGACCCCGGTAAACTCGCGGCGGAAATCGGTCTCCGACCGCTCGTAAATCGGGCAGCCGACATTGGGCGGATAAACGATCTCATCCATGGTCTTCTGGAAGACGGATTTGTTGTCGTCCTTCAGATCGAAGACCTCGATCGACACCCTCGCCTTGCCCTGGTAGAGCGTCGGCCCCTGATAGGTGCTGAAAGAGGTGAGATCGATGCCTACGACCATGTCGGCGTCCAGGGCCTTGCCAACGTCGGGATACCCATCCCAGTTGGCGTTGACGTCCATCCAGGCGGCCACCTTCTGCTGGTCGACCACCTTGATCTTGGAGACCTGCTGTTTCAGGAGCAGGGAAACCTGGGTGGCGACCTCTTTGGCCGCCACCGAATCACGATATTCCAGCCCCGCCAAGGGACGGCAGACCACCACGACTTTCTTGCCTTTGAGGCCGTCATACTCGGCCGGCGCATCCGTGCCCACCACAAGATACGCGATCGTCGCCGCCAACTGGGCGCAACCACCCGCCTCCGCCAGCACCACGGCGGTCAGGGCCGCGGCCAGGCATCCGTAGCAGCAACGGCGACGTGACATGGCAATTCCTCCTTGCATGATTCCGCGCGGGACCCGGCACGGCAGCGCCGTGCCCGGATCGCCCAACCTCATGTTTTCCAAGTCCTCATCCGCTCCACAACCGCCAACTCCACTGAACCAGTGCGATCAAGACCAGCGCCACGGCGATCCCGGCCGCCGCCACCGGAGTGGGCGTGCAGGGGAGCCACCGTCCCCGGGCGGCCGAAACCAGCAACCAGGGCACGCCGGCCAGGGCGAGCAGCCCCAGCAGCGTGCCGCTGGCGTTGCTCCGCAAGGCGCTGTCCACGCAACCCCGCATCAGCCAGGCCCAGGCGGTCGTCATCCCGCAGGTGGGACACGGCCGGCCGAACAACGCCAGAAACGTGCAGGGCGGCAGCCCCAGTTGCTGGTGAGTGCCTCGGCCTTGTGAATTCGGCGTCAAAACCCTTGCCACACCCAACAGCACGGCGAGCCCGAGCGCCAGCACGGTCAAACCCAACCGATAGCGTCCGGAAAGCAGGACTGTTCGGGACGTGTTTGTCTCTGCCACGCTAATCCAGTGAAAAGCAGGGGGAAGATACTCAGAAGGCCGCCGCCTTGCAAGAGCGATTTGTCGGAAACCGTTTCAAAATGGGAAGACTACTTCGGGCCGCCGCTCAACCGCCTCATGGACCGTGTGCCGGACTCTTGCTTGCCAGGGCGGCAAGCCCCTCGGCAGCCGCCTGGTCGACGCAAATTCGCCGGATCCCCGTGGCGCGGCCCGTTTCAGGGTCGAATTCCACGATCGTCCCGCAGATCCGCACGTCGCCGGTGGCCACTTCAAAATGCGTAGGACGGAAGGTCCGCGTGGTTTCCATAACGCGGTCAATCCGCCGGCCGAGGATGCTCTCATGGGCGCCGGTCATGCCGACATCGCACTGAAAGGCGGTGCCGCCGGGCAGGATCTGCTCGTCGGCGGTGGGGACGTGAGTGTGGGTCCCCAACACCGCCGTCACCCGGCCGTCGAGGTGGCGCCCCATCAATTGCTTGTCGCTGGTGGCCTCGGCATGAAAGTCCAAGAGCACGACGCGGACACCGGAGGGCAGGGCGTCCAGCACGCGGTTGGCCGCCTGGAACGGGCAGTCGACCGGCGGCATGAAGACGCGCCCCAGCAGGGTGAAGATGGCCACGCGGACCTGGCCGGGGGCCCGCAGGATGGCCACGTCGTGGCCCGGGGCGTCGGCCGGATAATTGGCCGGGCGGACGATCCGCCGCTCGGTCTGCAGGATGGGGAAGATCTCGCGCCGCTTGTAAACGTGGTCGCCCATCGTGATGCCGTCGATGCCGGCGGCGATCAAGTCGCGGTAGATTTCCGGCGTCAATCCCGATCCGCCGGCCGCGTTTTCCGCATTGGCCACCACCAGGTCGAGTTGCTCATCAAGCCGCAGGCCGCGAATGGCCCGGCTGCAAATGTCGCGGCCTGGCTTGCCGACGATATCACCGATCATCAACAGTCGCACGGGGGAGGCTTTCTAATGCAAGGTGCTGAGGCTAGCGGGCCATTTCCACGTGCCGGGTCTCCCGCAGGACCGTGACTTTGATCTCGCCCGGATACGTGAGTTGTTGCTCGAAGGCCTGCACGATGTCGTGGCAGATCTTGGCGGCGGTCTCGTCGGTGGTCTCCTTGGAGCTGACCAGGACGCGCAGCTCGCGGCCCGCCTGAATGGCGAAGGCCTGCTCCACGCCGGGGAAGCGGCCGGCGATCGACTCCAATTCCTCCATGCGTTTGACGTAGCGTTCCAGGGTTTCCCGCCGGGCCCCGGGCCGCGAGGCGCTGCAGGCGTCGGCCGCCGACACCAGCACCGTGTAGGGGTTGTCGATGCGGAGGTCGTCGTGGTGCCCCGAGGCCGCGTGCACCACCTCGGGCCGTTCGCCGTAGCGCTTCAGCAGATCGGCGCCGATCTTGGGGTGCCCGCCCTCGGCCTCATGGTCGGCCGCCTTGCCGATGTCGTGCAGCAGCCCGCAGCGCCGCGCCAAGGGGCCGTCCAGGCCGATCTCCTCGGCCAACATGCCGGCGATGAACGCCACCTCGATGCTGTGACGCAGGACGTTCTGGCTGTAGCTGGTGCGGAAGTGCAGCCGCCCCAGCAGGTTCACGATCCGCTCGTGCACGCCGTGGATGTCCACCTCCCGGCAGGCCTCCTCGCCCTGCTTCTGAATGTGCCGCTCCAACTCCTGCTGCGTGGCGGCCACGATCTCCTCGATGCGCGAGGGATGGATGCGGCCGTCGGCGATCAGCTTGTTCAGCGCGAGCCGCGCCACCTCGCGACGGATCGTGTCGAAGGCGCTGACGATCACCACCCCGGGGGTATCGTCGATAATGACGTCCACGCCCGTGGCCTTCTCGAAGGCGCGAATGTTGCGCCCTTCGCGGCCGATAATGCGGCCTTTCATCTCGTCGTTGGCAATGCCCACCGTGCTGGTCGTGGTCTCGCCGGTGTGGGCGGCGGCGTAGCGCTGCAGGCAGGTGAGCAGGATCTCCCGCGACTGCTGCTCGCAGGTCTCGGCGGTCCGTTTCTCGTGGCGGAGGATCACCGCCCCGGTCTCCTGCTGCAGTTGCGTGTCCAGGATTTCCAGCAACCGCTTGGTGGCCTCCTCGCGGCTCAGCCCGCTGAGCTCGTGCAGGGTCTGCCGCTGCAAGTCGAGGAGCTTGGAGAGTTCGTCCTTGCGGCGGTTGGCGTCCTGGATTCTCTCGGTCAGTTTGCGCTGCGTGCCTTCGACGATCTTTTCCTGCTTGCGAAGCTGCTCGGCCTGTTCCTCCAGGGCATCCTGGCGTTTGTCGAGGAGTCGCTCGCGTTCGTGGAGTTCGCCCCGCAGGCGGCGCAACTCCTTTTCGCTCTCGGACTGCGCCTGGAGCGTCTGTTCCTTGATTTCCAACTCGGCCTCGCGGCGACGGTTTTCCACGTCCTGCTGGGCCCGCTTGACGATCTCCTTGGCTTCCGATTCGGCATCCCTGCGGCGCAAGTGGTCCAACATCCGCGTCAGCGTGAAGGTCAGGATGACGGCCACCACGATCAGGGTTACGGTAAGTGCGTACGGCATGGTTTCTCTCTCGAAATCCGGTCACGACAGGCCTGCGGCCGCATCCGCCGCCGGGGCACAAGACCTCGACGGCGTCGCGCACGAATCCCCGAAAAGCTGGACGCAGGAGGCAGCGCCGCTGCCCCCCCGGCCGACTAAGCGCCGGCCGGGCGTGCGGGCTTCGAGAGGTTGCTACAGACAGACGGGACCGAACACCATCCCGACAAGAGAAGATCCAGCGGAATCGGCCCGCAGAGTGCTTCCCGCTGCTCCCCGCCTCGACACGGGGCTGCGGCGGCACCCGCCCAAACCCCGTGAAGAAACTGGATCAGGATCAACACCCACTGCATCATGGCGCCGGTTCCCCAAAAACTGGTTGGTTCTTGCTGCCAATTAACCAGTCGAATTGCTCGCTGTGCGTTGCCGTTGGCCCATCCCTCACAGGGATCCCGAAGGCATTTGTTAACCGATCATGTTTGGTTTGTGTGTCTACAATGAGAACGCCACCGATTCCATCTTATCAAACTCCCGATAAACTGCAACCGCGAATCGCCCGGCCGCCGCAACAGGGCCTGACGCCGGCCCGGGACAATTGCCATAACTCATGTCAAATCAAGGAGTTATAGCGTCGCCCATTGTAACACGCGGCCGCTCTGATTATGATGGAGTTAGTTCCTCCTCGGCAGCGTTTCGGAAAGAGATGGGCGTCTGGCGTGCGAATTCTGCTAACCAACGATGATGGCATCTATGCCCCGGGCCTGGCGGCGATGCAGCAAGAGCTGTGCCAGCTCGGCGAAGTCTACGTGGTCGCCCCGGCTACTGAGCAGAGCGGCGTAGGTCACTCAATTACTTATCTTACTCCGCTTATCGTCAAGGAGGTCTTCTACGACGAGCGCTATCCGGGCCAAGAGGGCCAACGCTGGGGGTGGGCCGTCCAAGGCAGCCCGGCCGATTGCGTGAAGATCGGCATCGCCCAGTTCTGCCCCCAGCCGCCGGACCTGGTCGTCAGCGGCATCAACAGCGGCCTGAACGCCGGCATCAACGTGCTTTATTCGGGCACGGTGGCCGCCGCCATTGAAGGGGCGTTTTTCGGCATCACCAGCATCGCCGTCTCGCTGCAATTCTCCCCGCATCCGCGCTTCGACAAGGCCGCCCGCCTGGCCCGCATCGTGATCGAACAGATTCTGGCCAAAAAGGACGCCGGGCCGCAACTTTACAACATGAACATCCCGGTGGCGGCCTTGACCGGCTCGCCGCAGGTGTGCAGCGTGCCCATGAACGTGACCCGCTACGACGATAGCTTCGAGAAGCGGCAGGATCCCTGGGGCCGCGATTACTTCTGGCTGCGCGGCGGGCCGCCGCCAGGGACCTCCGCCCGCCAGACCGACCTCTCCGCCCTGGCCCAGGGATTGATTACCCTGACTCCGCTGGATTATGATCTGAGCCGGACCTCGGTCTTGACGGAAATGGAAAGCTGGCAGTTCGATTTTGGTAACCTCCAGTGGGCCGATCCGCCCCAAGCAGCAGGAGAACGCCCCCATGCGACAGAACCTCCTCATCTTCCCCGCAGCGGCGGTGGCGATTATGGCGATCGTCCTGACGACTGGCTGCGGCGAGGGCGACTGGCAAAAACCCCCGATAACGCCTAGCCCCGCGCCGGCGCCGACGCCCCAGACCGCGACGGCGACGGGGGCGCCGGCGGCCGCGGCGCCGCCTGCGCAGCAGACCGAGGCGAAGGCCGACGCGGCCGCCAAGGGCGGCGGCAGGACGGTCCCCGTTCCGCTGGCCAGCTTGTTCTCCATCAAGGATCGCATCCTGTTCGAGATCACGATCCCCGACGGTATGCGCCTTTATAAGTTCCACCATGACGGCAAAGCACCGGCAACCTACGACGAATTCATGCGGAATTTCCTCCGCGACCAGCACATCGGGCTGCCCGGTTTGCCCCCCGGCCACCGCTACGTTTACGATCCGGCCAAAGAACGACTGACGATCGAGAAAGACATCAACTGACGACGCACCCAAGAGAAGCGGCCCGCGTGCGGCGCCGCATGGCATAGACAAGGCTTTTATTCCCCTCGCACTGACAGCAAATGATGAACTCCCATGAAACTGCAACTTGCTTGGACCCTGGCGTTGGCCGCCTTAGCGCCGGCCGCCGCAGGGGCGGAAGAGACTAGCTGGATCTTCTTGCCGACGCGCTATACCCATTCACCCGAAACCGGCCAACGGGTCGCACAATTCTCCCCCGGCGAGCCGGCCTACGTCGTCTACGACGACACCTACCAGGAGAGCGGCTTTCGCCACAACACCATCAGCCTTTGCGTAGGCGACAGCACGGACTACCTCCACATCGTGCAAACCTGGGGCCAGGGCAGCCAGATGTTCCCCTTCGGCCAGTGCCAATATCCCTATCGCCCCGGCGTCACGCCCTATGGCTCTTGGGGCACCGGGCAAGGCGCCTGGCCCATGCAGTACCAGCCGTTGCCGTACTCCTACGGCCCGGGGCAACTGCCGCAATCGTTTTGGCCCGGCTGGTCGAATCAGCAATTCGGCCCGCCCGGCGGCGGTCAGTTTGGCGGCAACCAATTTGGCGGCCAGTTCGGCGGCGGTCAGCCCGGTGTGGCTCAGCCCAATAATGCTCAGCCGGGCGGCAATCAAACCGGTGGCGGAGCATCTGCGGCGCCCCCGCCACCGTGAAATAAGGCGGAGGGCGGAAGGCGGAGGGAGCCCCGACTCCAAACGCGCCTCGCGCGGCAGCCGCGGAGCCGCGGAGGAAAATGTTGGTTGGGTCCTGCGTCAAAATCATTCGATCAAGCTTGGGAGAGTCCTGAGAGAACCGAAGAACACTGATTTTCGCTAATCTTCGCTGATTTGTCCCATCAGTGTCGATTAGCGAAGATTAGTGTTCCCTTTTCCCTCCCCCTCCGCGTCCCTGCGCCTCTGCGCGAGAATTGTTTGCCTCGTGCGTAGGCGGTCCGGTTGCCTTTTGTGCTCCGGCCCGGCTATACTTTCACCATGGCCGACGTTCCTGAATCCCGTTGGTATCGCCTGACGCCGGATCGCGTCGTCGTCGCCATGCTGGCCCTGGAAGGTTTTCTGCTGCTCTCCGAGCACTTCCGCTGGTTTCCCTTCAACGAGCACAAAGGCTATACGTTGCTGATCTGTCTGGCGGCCGTTGGGGCGGCCTTCGTACTGATGTTCCTCTGGTTTCTCGCCGCCTGGGTCTTTCGCTGGCGGTTCCAGTTCAGCATCCTCGCGTTGCTCCTGCTGACCGTGGTCGTCGCCGTTCCGTTCAGTTGGCTGGCGACGGAAATGAAGGAGGCGAGGAAACAGCGGGAGGCGGTGGAAAGGAATCAAGAGGGTCGAGGGGCTGGTTTCTTACGATTATCAAGTTTCTTACGGTTATCACGTCGATCAGTCCGGCAATCAGATACCGGATTGCACGCCACCGGGGCCAGCTTGGTTGCGAAAGTTGCTGGGAGATGACCTGCTTGTTACCGTGACACAGGTCAATCTCAACCGCTGCGAGCTTAGCCACGCCCAAATTGACGATGCCGAGTTGGAATACCTCAAGGGATTGTCGCAGGTCCAAGAGTTGTACCTCAGCCAGACCAAGATCAGCGACGCCGGTCTGGAACACCTCAAAGGTTTGACCCGACTTCGGAAGCTCAACCTCGGCCTCACCAAGGTCGGTGACGCCGGGCTGTACCACCTCAAAGGTTTGACCAAACTCCAAGAGTTGAACCTCCAGGGCACCAAGGTCAGCGACGCTGGGCTGCAGGCCCTCAATGGATTGACCCAACTCCAAGATCTGAATCTCGACACCACCGCGATCGGTGACGCCGCGATGGGACCCCTCAAGGGATTGACCCGCCTCCAATCGCTGGACCTCCGGTGCACCAGGGTCGGCGACGCCGGGATGGAACACCTCAAACGATTGACCCAACTCACAGTGCTCACTCTCGAGACTCACCGAGGTCGGCAACGCCGGCCTGAGAAACCTCAAAGGATTGACCCGACTTCAAGAATTGGACCTTTCCGGCACCAAGGTCGGCAACTCCGGGCTGGAATCCCTCGAAGGATTCGTTCAGCTCCATAGGCTCAACCTTTCCGGCACCGAGGTCAGCGGCGCTGGGCTGCACCACCTCAAAGGACTGACCCAACTCCAAGAACTGGACCTGACCGGCACCAAGGTCGGCAACGACGGCCTGGAGTGCCTCAAGGGATTGACGCAACTCCACGAGTTGCACCTCAACGACACCGAAGTCGTCAACCCGGGGCTGTACCACCTCAGAGGATTGATCCAACTCCAAGTGCTAGACCTTGAGCGCACTCACGTCAACGACGCCGGGATGGAACACCTCAAGGGATTGACGCAACTGCAAACGCTCGACCTCAGCTTCACCGAGGTCGGCGACGCCGGACTTCAATACCTCAGAGGATTGACCCAACTCCAGCTTCTGTACCTCATCGGCACCAAGGTCAGCGACGCGGGCGTGAGCGATCTTCGAAAGGCGCTGCCAAATGCAACCGTGGAGGGGCCGTGATACGCTGGCGACGTGACCGATGGCGGCGGCCGCCGCGCGCGGCCGCCTGAGCATACAATAGGATAGGCACACGGCGTGCGCCGCGAGGCAAGGACCGCACACGGCGTGTGCGGGATACGGGGAGCCCAAGCCATGTTTTGCTCAACCATCCCCTGGATTGTCGTTATGACCGCCCTCGGCGCCGGCGATGCCCAGCCGCAAGACCACTTGCCGGCCCAGTTCCAAAAACTCTTGCCCCTGCACGCCAAACTCGAACCGCCCCAGCCGGGCGATTGGCTGGCCGGACACGAGGAGCCGGGCCAGTCCTACGCGCAGTACCTCCGCAGCCGGCCGAGACGAGTCGATCAAAAACGCCGCCTCCTCTACGTGCAGCCGCTCGGCCGCTTTGACGCCGCCCAGCGCAAGGTGCTCGACCGGACCGCCGAGTTCCTCGGCATCTATTTCCAGTTGCCGGTGAAGGTCAGCAAGGATTTGTCCTTGGACGTGGTCCCGGCGTCGGCCCGGCGCGAGCATCCGACGTGGCACGTCAAGCAGGTCCTGTCGACCTACGTGCTGGACAAAGTCCTGCGGCCGCGGCTGCCCGCCGACGCCTGCGCCTACATCGCCCTAACGACCTCCGACTTGTGGCCCGGGGAAGGATGGAATTTCGTCTTCGGCCAGGCGTCGTTGAGCGAGCGCGTGGGGGTGTGGTCGATCTATCGCAACGGCGATCCCCACGGGGGCGAGGCGGCCGCGCGGCTGTGCCTGCTGCGGACGCTCAAGGTCGCCTCGCACGAGACGGGGCACATGTTCTCGATGGAGCACTGCACGTTGTACCAGTGCAACATGTGCGGCAGCAACCATCAGGCGGAGGCGGACCGCCACCCCTTGTGGCTCTGCCCTTGCTGCCTGGCGAAGCTCTGCTACGCGACCGGGGCCGATCCCGTGCGGCGATTCAAGGAACTGGCGGCCTTCAGCAAGCGCGAAGGGCTCACGGCCGAGCAGAAGTTTTACGAGAAATCGCTGGCGCTTTTGCAAGGCGCGAAGTGACGGTCCGGAAGGAAGACAGAAGGAGCCGGTGGCGTCAGCCACCGGTTATGGTCGAGGGGCTCTTGAAGGCGGAGGGGCCGCGTTGAAACGGTCCTGGCGACTGCCAAGGGCATAGCGTAGACCCTCTCGCGCAAAGGCGCCAAGCCGCCAAGACGCAAAGACACGGACAATAAGGGGGGAAAGCCCGGATTGCGCCCGCGCGCCGTCGATTCGCCAATCACCTCCCCTCCTTCTTCCCCTAAGTCCTCCTTTGCGGCTTGGCGTCTTTGCGCCTTGGCGTGATATATTTCCGGCCGTGACCTTGCCGAGTGCTTCAAAAGGGGACAGTCCCCTGGCCCAGGCCCAAGGATGCGGTTGCAGGGCTGGGGCCAGCAGTGTATAATGAGAGGTTCTTTTATTCCACAGGGCATTTGAGGGCATGGGGACAGTCCCCGGGGCCGGCGGCAAACATGGATCTGGCACACCTCCGTAATATCGGCATCTCGGCGCACATCGACTCGGGCAAGACCACCCTGAGCGAGCGCGTCTTGTATTACGCGGGGAGAATCCATCGCATGCAGGAGGTCCACGGCGACGGCGGCGGCGCCACCATGGACCACATGGAACTGGAAAAGGAACGCGGCATCACCATCACCAGCGCCGCCACCTCGGTCGACTGGAACGACGCCCGCATCAACCTCATCGATACGCCCGGCCACGTCGATTTCACCGTCGAGGTCGAGCGCAGCCTCCGCGTCCTGGACGGGGCCATCCTGGTGCTCTGCGCCGTGGGCGGGGTCCAGGCCCAATCGCTCACCATCGACCGGCAGATGCGCCGCTATCACGTGCCGCGGCTGGCCTTCGTCAACAAGATGGACCGGGTGGGGGCCGACCCCGGCAAAGTGGTCGAGCAACTGCGGGCCAAGCTTGGCTGCAACGCGGTGGCCATGCAGATCGCCATCGGCCGCGAGGCCGATTTCCAAGGGGTGGTCGACCTGCTTACCGAGGAGGCCGTCTATTTCGACGGCGCCAACGGCGAGAACGTGCGCCGCGAGCCGATCCCGGCCGAGCTGGCGGACGAGGCCCGGCGGGCCCGGCAGCACCTGCTGGAATCGCTGTCGATGTATAGCGACGCCATCATGGAGTTGCTGCTGGCCGAGGAGCCGGTGCCGCTCAAGCTGGTCTACGAGACGGTCCGGCTGGCGGTCTTCAATCAGCAGTTGACGCCGGTGTTCTTGGGCAGCGCCTATCGCAACAAGGGGGTGCAGCCGCTTTTGGACGCCGTGGTCCGCTACCTGCCCTCGCCGTTGGATTGCCAGGTCAAGGCCCTGGTGCACGGCGACGCCGTCAAGGAAATGCTGCTGGCGCCCGACCCGGACAAACCGACCGTGGCCATGGCCTTCAAGATCGTCGAGGACCCCTACGGCACGCTGACCTTCATGCGGATCTACCAGGGCAGCTTCGTCAAGGGGGGTAGCTACTTCAACCAGCGCAACAGCCACAAGGAACGCTTCAGCCGCATCGTGCGGATGCACGCCGCCGAGCGGGAAGAGATCGATTCGGCCTCGGCGGGCGACATCGTGGCCGTCCTGGGCGTCGACGCCGCCAGCGGCGACACCTATGCCTCGCAGTATCCCTACTGCACGCTCCACAGCATGTTCGTGCCCGAGCCGGTCATCAAGATGGCCATCGCCCCGGCCAACCGCGACGGCGCCGACCGCCTGGGCAAGGCCCTGCAACGCTTCCGCCGCGAAGACCCCACGCTGCACGTCTCCGTCGACGAAGAGACCGGCGAGACGATCATCGCCGGCATGGGCGAGCTGCACCTGGAGATCTACCTGGAGCGCATCCGCCGCGAGTTCAAGGTCGAGGTCGAGGCCGGCGCCCCCAAGGTCAACTATCGCGAAGCGCCCACCCAGTCGGCCACCTTCAACATCCGGCACAAGAAGCAGACGGGCGGGGCCGGCCAGTTCGCCCACATCGTCGGCCGCCTCGACGTGCTGCCCGAAGACTCCGCCGAGTCGTTCGTCTTCGAGGACGAAGTCAGCGGCGGCCGCATCCCCAAGCAGTACATTCCTGCCGTGGAAAAGGGCTTCCGCCAGTGCATCCACAAGGGGCCGGTCGCCGGCTATCCGGTCGTCGGCCTGATGGTCACGCTGGAAGACGGCTCCTACCATGACGTCGACAGTTCCGACATGGCGTTTCAGACCTGCGCCCGGACGGCGATGCGGGAGACGTTTTCCAAGACCAAACCGGTGCTGCTGGAGCCGATCATGAAGATCGAGATCGAGTGCCCCAGCCAGTTTCAAGGCACCGTGGTGGGCAATCTGACCGGACGGCGCGGCATGGTCGTGGCCACGGAGTTGGACGGCGTGACCGCGCGGATCGAGGGCGAGGTCCCCTTGGCCGAGACGTTCGGCTATTCGACCGACCTGCGGAGCATGACGCAAGGGCAGGGGACGTTCACCATGGAGTTCGGCCGCTATCGCCGCGTGCCGTCGAGCATCGAGCGCGAGGTCATCGCCCAGCGGAAGGGCGCCGCCACGGCCGGGGCCTTCTGAAGGGGGAAGGCGGAAGGCGGAAGAGAGCGGGCCCCGCCCCGCGGATGCCGGCGGTTCTTGTAGCAGTTCCTCCCCTCGCCCTTCGGGAGAGGGGCAGGGGGTGAGGGCATTGGCAAAACGCACAAGCAAGGCGCGCCCTCACCCTGGCCCTCCCCCGGAGGGGGAGGGGACCTTGAAACCGCGATTCGCCAACGTCAAACTACAAGTCACATTGACGAAAATCACGGGGAGGACGAGCGATGCGACAAGCGTGGCCCGCGATGTTTCTGTTGCTCCTGGGCAGTTCGGCGGCGCTCGGCGCAGAGGCCATGCGCGTGGAGAATCTGCGCTGCGAATATCTCGAGAACCCGCTGGGCATCGACGAGACGGCGCCGCGGCTGAGCTGGACGCTCCAGTCCGACCGCCGCGGCCAGCGGCAGACGGCCTACCAGGTCTTGGTCGCGTCCTCGCCGGAGTTGCTCGGCCAGGATCGCGGCGACCTCTGGGACAGCGGCCGCGTGGCCTCCGACGAGACGGCCCAGGTGGTCTACGCCGGCAAGACGCTGGGGTCGCGCGCAGGAGTGTTTTTGGAAAGTGCGGGCGTGGGACCGCGACGACAAACCGAGCGGCTGGAGCCAACCGGCCCGCTGGGAATTGGGCCTGCTGCGGCCCGACGACTGGACGGCCCGCTGGATCGCGGCCGACCTGAAGGTCGATCCGGGCGTCGCCGCCGAGTCGCTTGTGGGCGGCCAGTGGATCTGGTTTCCCGAGCCCGGGGCCAATCTCAAGGTCAAGGCGGTGCCCGGCGACCGCTTCTTCCGCCGGCACCTGAGCGTCCCGGCCGGGGCGAGACCGGAGTATGCGTGGCTGGTCGTCGTCGCCGATCACGATTTCACCCTGTTCCTCAACGGCAAAAAACTGGCTCGCGTCGACGACGAGCTGAGCTGGCGATTGCCGCGGCGATACGACGTGAAGGAGTTGCTTACCCCCGGCGACAACGTGCTGGCGGTCATGGCTGCGCTGAAGTTTGACATCGGCGGGCTGTGCGTCAAGTTGGTGGTCCGCTATCCGGGCAAGGCGCCGGAAGTCCTCTTCAGCGACCGGCAGTGGCGGGCCGCCGACCGGCCGCTGGCGGGTTGGACCGAACTGGCCTTCGACGACTCTCATTGGAAGGCCGCCGCCGAGGTGGCGCCGTTCGGCCAGCGGCCGTGGGCTAATGACGGCAACCACGCGCCGTCGCAATCGCCGATCCTGCGCAAAGCGGTGCGGCTGGCCGGAAAGCCGATCGCCCAGGCGCGGCTTTATGCCACCGCGCTGGGGCTTTACGAGTTGCGCATCAACGGCCGCCGCGTCGGCGACCACGTGTTCGCCCCCGATTGGACCGACTACGGCAAGCGAGTGCGCTACCAGGTCTACAACGTCACCAACCTGGTCAAGCCCGGCGACAATGCCCTGGCCGCCCTGCTGGGCAACGGCTGGTATTGCGGCCACGTGGGCAACGGCGGGTTCCAAGTGTGGGGCACGCAGCCGGCCTTGCTTGCCCAATTGGAAGTGACCTACAGCGACGGCAGTTTCGAGCGCATTGCGACCGACCCGACCTGGCGGGTGCGCAGGCAGCCCGATCCTGGCGTCGGACTTCATGTGGGGCGAATCGTACGACGCCCGGCAGGAGATCGCCGGCTGGGACGAGCCCGGGCTGGACGACACCGCCTGGCCGGCCGCCACGCTGCGCAAGGAGCCGCCCCGGGCGCTGGACGGCCAGGTCATGGAGCCCGTCCGCGTCACCGGCACGCTACAACCCAAAACGATCCACGAGCCGGGACCGGAGGGTTGGACCTGCGTCATGGGCGCGCCCCCTGTGCAAGGAGTCGTCCGGCTAGAGCCGAGGCCCTGGGTCTTCGATCTCGGCCAGAACATGGTGGGCGTTGTGCAGTTGCGGGTCGAGGCCCCGGCGGGCACGAAGCTCACGCTCCGGCATGCCGAGATGCTCAATCCCGACGGCACGATCTACACGGCCAACCTCCGCGGCGCCCCGGCCACCGACACCTACGTCTGCAAGGGCGGCGGCATCGAAATATGGCAGCCGCGGTTCACCTTCCACGGCTTCCGCTACGTGGAGCTGACCGGGCTGCCCGGCGGGCCGGCCGCTGACACGGTGACCGGCATCGTGATCGGCTCGGACACGCCGCGGACGGGCCAGTTCGAGTGTTCCGATCCGCGGCTCAACCAGTTGCAATCGAACATCCAGTGGGGACAGCGGGGCAATTACCTCAGCGTGCCCACCGACTGCCCGCAGCGCGGCGAGCGGATGGGCTGGATGGGCGACGCCCAGGTGTTCATCCGCACGGCCACGTACAATGCCGACGTGGCGGCCTTCTTCACCAAGTGGCTGGTCGACGTCGACGACGCGCGGTCGCCGGAGGGCGCTTTTGCCGACATCTCGCCGGTGGTGCCGACGCGCGACTACGGCCGCGGCACGCCCGGCTGGGCCGACGCCGGCGTGATCTGTCCCTGGACCATCTATGAAGTCTACGGCGACCGCCGCGTCCTGGAGCGTCACCTGCCGGCGATGAGCCGCTACGTCGACTGGTGCCGCGAGCACAGCACGGGGCTGATCCGCGACAAGGACCGCGGCGGCGACTACGGCGACTGGCTTTCCATCGGCGCCGACACGCCCAAGGACCTGATCGGCACGGCGTACTTTGCTTATTCCACGAGCCTGGTGGCCAAGTCGTACAAGGCCCTGGGAAAGAATGCGGAAGTGGCCAAGTATGAGGGGCTTTTTGAGGACATCAAGGCGGCCTTCAACGAACGTTACGTGACCGCCGACGGCCGCATCAAGGGCAACACGCAGTGTTGCTATGCCCTCGCCCTGCGGTTCGAGCTCCTGCCCGAGGAACTGCGGTCCAAGGCCGCCCAATACCTCGAAGACGACATCAAGGCCAAGGGCGGGCACCTTTCCACCGGCTTTCTGGGCGTGAGCTACTTGCTGCCGGTGCTGACCGACGCGGGCAAGATCGACACGGCGTACCGTTTGCTCATGCAGGACACCTTTCCCTCGTGGCTGTTCTCGGTCAAGCACGGCGCCACCACGATCTGGGAGCGCTGGGACGGTTGGACGCCGGAGCATGGATTTCAGGACCCGGACATGAATTCGTTCAATCACTATGCGCTGGGCTCCTGCGGCCAGTGGCTCTTCGGCACGGTGGCCGGCATCGGCACGGACACCATGAAGCCCGGCTCCGGGGTGGACCCCGCGCAGCCCGGCTTCCGGCACATCTTCATCGCTCCGTGCCCGGGCGGCGGCCTGACCTGGGCGCGGGCCAGCGTGGACACGCCGCGCGGCCCGATCCGCAGCGCGTGGAAGCTCGAAGGCGGCAAGTTCACCCTCGACGTGACTATTCCCGTCAACGCGACGGCCCAGCTCCGTCTGCCCGCCGGCATCGGAAAAAAACTGACCGAATCCGGCATGCCAATCAAGTGGGCCGAGGGCGTTAAGCAAACGGCAAGGGAGGTCGGTGCTCCCGGGGCCATTATTACTCCTCTGACCATTATTGGTTCGGGCACCTACCATTTTCAGTCGCGGTGACCTCCGGCGGTTCTCTTGGACAATCGCCGTGGCCTTGCGAGCGGCCCGGCGAGCCGTAGGTCAGGCACTCCGTGCCTGACGATTCGCCCGGTCGTCCAGGGCGCCCTCGCCGTTTTGCGGAGCAGGTGCATGAGCGAGTGGCGGGCCTGACGGTCGTCAGGCACGGAGTGCCTGACCTACCTTGCGACGGGACATTCGCGGCGGCTCTTTCGGCGGCCCGGCGAGTATTACCCAAGTTTTACATGGTGACGGCACCGCCGGTTTTGCCGTGTTTTCCGCGGGAAAACCGGGATGCACGCTTTCTCGGACCGCTTTTCAGCGCCAAATCCACCGCGGGCGCCGCCCGTCGGCTTCCTTTGGACGTTGACGCCGGACCGCGCGTTATGAGAATTCCTATGTCAGAAGTCACTTCTCGCCGGTCGGCATAACAGGGGCTGGACACTGCCGGCTGTACACAAATCGGCCCCTTTCCATAGGCAGTTTATGGCAACAGTTTTGCAAGAACCGCGGGCGCAACGCCCTGCGGATACAGAAATAATCGCGGCGGACAAGGCCGCCCCGCGGTGGTCGAACGGACTGGATTGGCCGGCGGTGTTTTGGCTGGGCCTGGTCCACGTCGGCGCCCTGGCGGCGCCGTTTTGCTTCACTTGGCAGGGCGTCGTCGCCTTCGTGATGCTTTCCTGGCTCACCGGCGCCCTGGGAGTTTGCTTGGGATACCATCGGCTGCTGACGCACGGCAGCTTTCAAACCTATCCGGCCATGCGGCGGCTGCTGGCCCTGCTGGGCGCCTTGGCGGGCGAAGGACCGCCGATCAACTGGGTCGCCGTGCATCGCAAGCATCACCAGTTCGCCGACAAGGCGGGCGATCCGCACTCGCCGCACGACGGCGGCTGGTGGAGCCATATCCTGTGGCTCTTCCCGCGGCCGCGCGAGCCGCAATGGACCGAGATGATGGGGCGCTACGGCAAGGACCTGCTGAAAGACCCGTTCATGCGGCTGTTGGATAAGACCTTTCTGGCCTGGCACCTGGCCCTGGGCGCGCTGTTGTTGGGCATCGGCTGGCTGGGTTGGGATCTGCGCGTCGGGCTGTCGCTTTTGGTCTACGGCATGTTCCTGCGCATGGTGTGGGTGCTGCACGTCACCTGGGCGGTCAATTCGGCGTCGCACATCTGGGGCTACCGCAACTACCCGACGCCCGACGACAGCCGCAATCTCTGGTGGGTCGGGCTGCTGGCCAACGGCGAGGGCTGGCACAACAACCATCATGCCTTTCCCGGCCGGGCGCGGCACGGCCATCGCTGGTGGGAACTGGACGCCACCTTCGCCACGATCTGTGTCCTGGAGCGGCTCGGCCTGGCCTGGAACGTGCTGCGGGCAGACAAGAAACGCGTGGAAATCCCGGGGCCGATAGCAAAATGAAATTCCCGCCCGGGGATTGCTGTCCGCACCGCGTGCCCCGCTGCGGAAGGGCAGCCTTCACCCAGTCTTGACCGATTTTGCGGAAACGGGTAATCTCCCGGCCGGTAAACTGCCCATGGTGCACGGAGACACGTCGTGATGCGGGAGGAGTTGACAGCTAAGCTGGCTGCCGCCGCTTCGCCCGGCGGGGGCACCGAGGGCCTCGCACCGCTGGATCCCTTTCCCGCCGCTGCGGCCTGCCTGACGTCGCGGCGGATCGCACAGCTCGCCTGGGCCTTCATCGTGCTGGGGATCGTCGTGCGGCTGATCCGCTACCTGCTCTGCTTCCCGCTCTGGCCCGACGAATCCTACCTGGCCTGGAACTACCTGGACGGCGGCTATCTCGATCTGCTCAAGCCGCTGAAGTTCGTCCAGATTGCGCCGCTGTTGTACTTGTGGGTGCAGAAGACGGTGGTCATCGTCTTCGGGTTCTCGGAGTATTCCTTGCGATTCTACTCACTGGCGTGCGGGATCGGCAGCCTGCTGCTGTTCCGCCACGTTGCCGGCCGGCTCTTGCAGGGGATCGCCTTCCTGCTGGCCGTCGGCGTCTTCGCGGTCTCGTATCCCCTGGTGCGTTACTCGGCCGAGGCCAAGCCTTACGGTCCGGACGTGCTCGTGTCGCTGGCCCTGCTGGCGCTGGCGGTGGAGTGGCTGCGGCGTCCGCGGCAGTCGCGCTGGGGCTGGGCCCTGATCGCGGCCATGCCGCTGGCCGTGCTCTTGTCCTACCCGGCGGTGTTTGTCGCCGGCGCCATCAGCCTCACCATGGCGGTGGTGCTTCTGAAGCAAGGCTCGCGGTGGGACTGGCTGCGCTGGGGCCTGTGCAACGCGGCCCTGGGCGCCGGGCTGGCCGTCGGCTTCGGCTGCTGTGCCGTCGGGCAGATGCGCGATTCGGGCGGGGCGGAACGAAAATACTTTGCCGCGGCCTTTCCGCCGCTCGGCTCGCCCCGGGATTTGGCCGTCTTCCTCTGGGACAACCACACCGGCGAGACGGTCCCCTATCCGATCGGCGAGAAACACGGCGCCAGCTTGTTGACGACGATCTGTTGCGCCACGGCCCTGGTCCTGCTGATCCGCCGCCGGCGGCTGGCCTTGGCCGCGCTCTTCGCCGTCCCGCTGGCGCTGCAATTCGTCGCCGCCGCGCTGCACGACTATCCTTACGGCGGCCACGAACGATTTTTCCTCTATCTCGGCCCGGTTATCTGCATGCTGGTCGGCCTGGGCGCGGCCGCCATCCTCTCCCGGGTCCGCAGCCGCCGCTGGTCCACGCCCGCGCCGGTCATGGTCACGCTGGCCCTGCTGGTCGTCATCGCGGCGGCAACCTCGGTGCGCGACTTCTTCAAGCCCTACAAGGACAAGTGCTTCCTGCGCGACCGCGATTTCGCCCGCTGGTTCTGGCCCGAGAAATCGTTCCATGCCGAGCTGGTCTGCCTGCAAAACGACCTGCACCAGCGTTTCTACTCACCCGCGGAAGGCGACGACCTGGCCTCGATCTTCTTCTGCAACCAGCGGATTTACTGGCGGCGCCGCTGGGCCGCAGAGAAGTCCGGCGCTGGCGCGAGCGGGTCTCCAGCACCCATCCGCTCCGTTGCGTCCGCTTCAATCCCGTGGTGACGACGCCGCGCGACGAGGCGGAATTCGACCGGTGGCTCGGCGCGATGCAAGCGGACTATCAGCTTCAGCTCGTCCGTCAGGACGCGTATCCGCTCTCGTTCTGGGAGAAGGAAAAGCTGATCGCCGTGGACCAGGTGGAGGTCTACGAGTTTGTGCCCCGGGACCCGTCGCGTGCCGCCGCCCTGACGGCGCAGGCAGGCGAGCGGATTCGCTGATTTCCCGCGGTGCCTCCGGCGGGTAGGGTGGGTCGAGCGCAGCGAGCCCCACCACTTCTTGGCGGGCTCTATGGTGGGGCTCGCTGCGCTCGACCCACCCTACGGCCTCTGGTCCCCCGCCCCTTTGCTGACAAGCACCGTTCCCACGCCCGCCCTGGCCCCTGGCCCCCGGTCCCCGGCCCCTAGCTTAAAGATAATCACCGAACAGTTCCCGGCTCGGGCGCGGGATGACGATCTCCGAGACCAGCAGGCCGCGCGTGCGGACCTCCTCGGCCGCCGCCGCCACGCCGGCGCGAACGTCGGCCACCAGGCCGGTCATCAGGCACAGCCCCTTGCCGCCCAAGGCCATGGCCACGTGGATGCGGAAGAGGGTGATGCGGGCCGCCTTGGCCGCGGCGTCGGCCGCCGCCAGCACGCTCACGCCGCTAAAGGTCTCGATCACGCCCAAGGCGCCGATCTCCTCCGGGCCCAGCGCGATCGACTGGCCCAGGGCCGGGAAGACCGTGGGATGGACGTTGGGCAGCACGAGGTGATCGATGATGGCCTCGCCGGCGCCGTCCAGTCCGGCCTGGATGGAGGCCTGCACGTCGCTGACCGAGCCGCCGACCACGATGAAATACTTGCCCGAGCAGATGGTCCGCGCGATCAGCAGCTCGACCGAGGCGGCCTTGAGCATGTCGTCTTCGATGCGGTAGGCCAGCCCGATGCTCGATAGCTCGATGGCGCCGATGGATTTGGGGAAAGGCATGAGCGATCCTCTCTCGGTCTTGTTCTGTAGGGTGGGTCGAGCGCAGCGAGCCCCACCAAAATCGTGCTGGTGGGGCTCGCTGCGCTCGACCCACCCTACATTTCGTTCGCCTTCCGAAAAAGATGCTACCTACCGCTCGATCCAGACGACTCCGCCGCTGGTGGCCGTCACCGTGCCGCCGATCGAGGCGTGGACCGGCGCGCCCAGGGCGGGTTTTCCACCTATGTCCGCGGGCCGCCCCACCACTTGCCCCTTGGTCACGCGCTGGCCCGGCTGGACGACCGGCTCGCAGGCCGCGCCGACGTGTTGCTTGAGCTTGATTCCCACCTTGGCGGCCGGCAGCAACTGGTCGCGCAAGGGGCCGACGTTGCGGAACTGACGCAGACCCAGCTTGTTGAACAATCGACCCATCGGCGCCTTGCGATTCGCCAGGTGCATCTCGGGCCGCTGCGGGTTGAAGGGGGGATTCTGCCAGCGCTGCTTCTCGGCCGCCAAGCGCCGCTTGTTTTGCGTGCAGACGTTCTTGGGGTCGAGGTCTTCCGGGCAGGAATAGAGGCTGCACAGGTTGCACTCGCAGCAGAACGCCGTGCCGATGACGTTTGCCTCGCCGATGAGGTTGAACTCCAGGCTCCGCATGGCCCGGTGCGGCTCGATGGGATGGCCCAACAGCCAGCGGGGACACAACTCGGTGCAGAAACTGCACTGGTCGCAGGCGCTGCGGCCGATGCGGACGATCTGCTGCCAATCCTGCCGCCGCCGCCGAATCACCACGTGCTCCGGCGGCAGCACGACCACCCCGCCGGTCGTCTTATCGACCAGCGCGTCGTGGTTGTCTTCGAGGCTGCCCATCATCACGCCGCCCACCATGTAATCGGCGTCGGGCGTCGTCGCTCCGCCGGCGGCCGCCACGCACTGGGCCAGGGTGACGCCCAGCGGCACGCGCAGCGTCACCGGCTCGGCCACGGCGCCGGCGATGGAGAGATATTTTTCCGTTACCGGCCGCGATCCGGCCGCCGCGACGTTCAACGCCGTCTCGACGTTGATCACCACCGCGCCCACGGCCAAGGGAATGCCGCCCGGCGGGACCACGCGCCCCAGCACGTCGTAGACGAGGATGAACTCGTCGCCGGCCGGATAGGCGTCCTCCAGCGGGGCCACGTCCATGCCGGAGGGCAGCTTGGCCCGCAGCAGGGCGATCACGTCGTCGTATTTGACTTTGATGCCCACGACCGCCCGCCCCGCGCCGACCAACTCCATAGCGACGGCCATGCCCTCGATCACCCCATCGACGTACTCGCGCAGGACCTCTTTATCCTTGTGCAGCAGGGGCTCGCATTCGGCGGCGTTCAGCAGCACGGTGTCGGCCCGGGCGGCGAGTTTCACGTGGGTGGGAAAGCCGGCGCCGCCGGCCCCGACCACCCCCGCCTCGGCAACGTCCTGGACGGTGATCTTGCTCATGGAATTCTAGTATAGCGTATATTCCGGCCGAGCGGCACGGGCGTTGCCGGCTGGGTGGCACTGGCTTTGCCAGTGCTTTCGTCGCAGCAGGATGGAACGCCAAGCAGCACGAAACACTGGCAAAGCCAGTGGCACCCGCCAACCCTGGCCCCTGGCCCCCGGTCCCTGGTCCCCGGCCCCTGCGTTACCCCAGCCAGCCGGCGGCCCGCTTGGCCCAATAGGTCAGGATGATGCTCGCCCCGGCGCGGCGGATCGAGGTGAGACACTCCAGGGCGGCGGCCTTCTCGTCGAGCCAGCCGCGCTGGGCGGCGGCCGCGATCATGCTGAACTCGCCGGAGACGTTGTAGGCCGCCAGCGGCACGCCCGGAAAACGGTCGGCCGCCTGGCGGAGGATGTCGAGGTAGGGCAGGGCGGGCTTGACCATGATGATGTCGGCCCCCTCGCCCAGATCCAGGGCGATCTCGCGCATCGCCTGGCCGGCGGCCGCCGCCGGGTCCATCTGGTAGCCGCGGCGGTCGCCGAACTGCGGGCGCTCTCGGCGGCCTCGCGGAACGGGCCGTAGAACGCGCTGGCGTATTTCGCCGCGTAGCTCATGATCGGCACGTGGGCAAAACCGGCCGAGTCCAATCCCCGCCGGATCGCTCCCACCATGCCGTCCATCATGCCGCTGGGGGCGACCATGTCGGCGCCGGCCCGGGCATGAACGACCGCCTGCCGAGCCAAGAGTTCCAAGGTGGCGTCGTTGTCGACGTCGGTCCGACCGGTCGCCTCGCCGATCGGCCCGCAATGCCCGTGGTCCGTGTACTCGCAAAAACACACGTCGGTGATGAGCAGCAACTCGGGCACGGCCCGTTTGGCGGCGCGGACGGCCTGGGCGATGATGCCCGACTCGCTGGTGGCGTCGGTGCCGGTGGCGTCTTTTTCCGCCGGAATGCCGAAAAGGAGGACGCCGCCCAGTCCCAGGTCGGCCGCGGCCCGGACTTCGTCGACGAGCTGGTCGGGCGAGAGTTGATAATTGCCCGGCATGGCCGACACCTCTTTGCGGACTTTCTCTCCCGGCGCACAAACAGCGGCAACACCAGGTTGGCCGCCGCCAGCCGGGTCTCCTGGACGAGCCGGCGAACGGCCGGTTGATATCGCAGCCGCCGCAATCGCGTGGCGGGAAAGGCTGGCTGGCTGAAGCCGGGTCCGATGGATGTCATGCGAGGTTCTCCTGTAATATTGGCGATTCCCAAGGGGACAGTCCCATTTTCGTCGGACGAAAATCGGGACAGTCCCCGCGTTGTTCTAATCCGACGATGGCGGCGATTTCTGCTCGCTTCCCAGGGCGTCGCGGGCGCGGCGCACGGCGGCGGCGGCCCAGGGCTTGCGGGCGTAGAGGCTCGATCACGGCGCGATAGATCGTCTTGGCCCGCTCCGGGTCGGTCCGGCCCAGCCGATCGGCCTCGTCCAGTCGCTCCGCCAGGAACTTGTTGCAATCGCCCGCCGGGGCGTTGAACTGCTCCTTGAGTTGGGCGAGCCGCCGGCGGGCCAGTTCCGCGCATTGACCGGCGTGCGCGGCAGCGGCGAGCTGATCGCCGTAGAGGTCCAGCAGGGCCTGCAGCTTTGTCATGCCGCGCTGCGGATCGAGCCGCGCGTAGTTCAGGGCGTCGAGGTACGCTTGCTCCACCGGCAGCAGCGAGTCGGCGGCCCCCAGCCCCTTGGCCCGCAGGTCGAACTTCCGCTGCAAGCGATCCAGCTCGATTTCCTCCTGCTTGCGGCGGAGTTCCGCACAGCGCGGGTCGCCGGCAAAGCGCCGCAGAAATTCCTCGATGTCTTCGCCGGCCTGCCGCTGCGACTCGGCATCGTTGCGGCGGGCCCGCGCTACGATCCGCTCGAAGAGGCCCTGGGCGCTGGGCGGCTGCAAAAGCCAGAAGATCGCCCCCGCCACGGCCAGCAGGCCGGCGGCCAGGGCCACGGTCTGAAACGAGAGGTAAGGCGCCGCCGGATGGGCCGGCTCCGTGCGGTCGAGTTCTTCCTTGCCGACGAGCGTGAAGCGGCCGGCCGGCTTGACAGCTTCCGGCGGCGGCCCTGGCGGCGGCCCAGTCGGTGGCGGCAAGGCTGCCGTTACCTCGGTCCCGGGGAGATCTTCGGCCGCAGCCGCCGGCCCCGCGCCGGGGAGCGAGGGAATGCTTTTTGTTATTAGCGTGGGCGCGAGGTCCTCCGGCGGCACGGCCGGAGCGGGCGGGGAGGAAACCGCCGCATCGGCCCCGGCCGCCGGCAATGAGCGTTCGATCGCTTCCAATCGCCGCAGCAGGGCCCCGGCCGTGGGGATGCGCTCGTCGGGGTCTTTCGCCAGCAGTTGCATGACGACCTGTTGCATCTCGGCCGGCACGTCGGGCACCAACTGGCCGAGCGGCGGCGGCTGTTCGAGCCGCTGTTTCAAGAGGATCTCGGGGAGCGACTTGCCGCGGTAGAGCGGCCGGCCGGTCAGCAGCACGTAGAGCACCGCGCCGAGGCTGTAGAGGTCGCTGCGGGGACTGACCGCCCGGCCGTCGGCCTGCTCGGGGGCCATGAACTCGGCCGTGCCCAGCACGCTGCCGGCGGTCGTCTGCCCGTGGCTGCCGAAGAGCCGGGCGATGCCGAAATCGGAAAGCTTGATTTGCCCGTCGGCCGTCAACAGCAGGTTGCCCGGCTTGATGTCGCGATGGATCACTCCGCGGTCGTGGGCGTGGCGGAGGGCCTGGGCCAGTTCGATGCCGATCGTGAGCACTTCGCGCCAGGCGAAGACGCGGCCGCGGCCCAGTTCCTTTTCCAGGCTGCTGCCGGAGACCAGTTCCATGGTGTAGAAGAGGTGTTCGCCCTCTTCGCCGAAGCCGAACAGACGCACGATGTGGGGATGGTTGAGCTTGCGGAGCGTCTCGATTTCCGCCTCGAAGCGGTGGCGGAAGTCGGGCTCGTGCACGAGCGACTCGGCCAGCAGCTTGACGGCCGCCGCCTCGCCGGTTTCGGCATGGACCCCCTCATAGACGGTTCCCATGCCGCCACGGCCGAGTTTCTTGCCGATGATATAGGGTCCCAGCCGCTCGATCTGCATCTGACAATCGCCTCGTTGCCCTTCGCTTAACCTATCCTAATCCTCCGCTACAATGGACGCCAGTCCCGCACTCATCGTGGGTGCAGGGTGTACTCCCCAAGCCCACCGGCTGCGGCCGGTGGGAAAGGTAGGGCCGCTGCCGTCTTTGACTGACTTGATTGGTGCCTCCGATGTCTGCAGCGGCATTCACCCCCCTTTGCCGCCGAGCGGTATTCGGCCCGGCGTTTTACGCCGGGATGTTTCCGGTTGCAACGGGCCGGCAGGTCGTCGCCCCGAAGGGGCACCACAACATAGCCCGGGGTTGCCGCGCAGCGGCTACCCCGGGGTTTCGGACGCCGGGGATTTTCAAAACCCCAAAGGGGCTTCGTTTCGCGGGCGCCTCCGCAACCCCTGCGGGGTTGACGACCGGAGCGCCCAGCAAACCCGGGGTAGCCGCTGCGCGGCAACCCCGGGCTAAATTATCACAGCCCCTGTCGGGGCTGGGCTGCGCAGGCGAACAACGGCCTGGGGGTAACAACGTGGCGTTCACGCCGCGGCAGCGCGTCGCCCGGACCCGTCCTGAAGGACGGGCCGAATACCGCTTCGCGGAAAGGCCGCTGAAGCGGCCTCGACATGGATAATGCACCACGCGGGGTAGCCTTGACCAGGACAGGGCGACGTCAGTACACTGGCGGGATGGCGCCATCTCCGGACAGGCTGGGCAGCGACCGAGCATTTGTAGCGGCACCAGGCAGTTCCAAAATTCAAGTGCCGTCCATGCACGGCTTTCTCAATCTCAATAAGCCCGCCGGCACGACCTCGCGGCAAGTCGTCAACCGCGTCCAGCGGCTGGCGGGGACCCGGCGCGTGGGTCATGCCGGCACGCTCGACCCGCTGGCCACCGGCGTGCTGGTCGTCGGCGTGGGGGCGGCCACGCGGCTGATCGAATACGTCCAGCGCATGCCCAAGAGCTATCGGGCGACGTTCTTGCTGGGCCGGCAAAGCGAGACCGAAGACCTCGAAGGCGACGTCACTTTTTTGGAAAATCCGCCCACGCCGGCGCGGGATGAGGTGGCCGCCGCGGCCGCAAAATTCGTCGGCTGCACCCGGCAGCGGCCGCCGGCCTATTCCGCCTTAAAAATCCAGGGACGCCGCGCGTACGACTTGGCCCGGCGCGGGCGGCCCGTCGAACTCAGCCCCCGCGAGGTGACGATCCACCGCCTGACGGTCGTCCGCTATGAGTATCCGGAATTGGTGCTGGAGGTCGAGTGCGGCGGCGGGACGTACATCCGTTCCCTGGGCCGCGACCTGGCCGAGTCGCTGGGCACCGCGGCGGTCATGTCGGCCCTGGAGCGGACGGCGGTGGGCCGGTTCGCAATCCAGCAAGCGGCCGATCCCCGCGAACTGACCGCAGAGAGTTGTCTGGCGCTGTTGCAGCCGCTGGCCCGGGCGGTGGACATGCTGCCGGCGGTCGTGCTATCGGCGGAAGAGGTCGTGCGCATCGGCCACGGGTTGAAGATTTGCGAGGATGCCGCGCGGGTGGCCGCGATAGCTTGGCTATCGCACACGGCGGAGCCGCAAGAGGGGCATCCATTCGCCGCCAGAGCCTCTTGTGCCTCCGGCACCCCGATAGCAGAGCTATCGGGGCCACCCGCGCCGGCCGCGGAGGAGATTGCGGCGCTGGATGAGGCCGGCCGCTTGGTGGCGATTCTCGGTCCGGCCGGCGGCGGCCTGTGGCGACCGTTGCGCAATTTGCCCTTCTAAAGCGTTCAGTGGCAATGCAGAAAAGGCTCGCGCGGAGGCGCGGAGGCGCGGAGGAGGAGGGATAGAGGGATACGGGAACGCTAATCTTCGCTGATCGACACTAATAGAAGTAATCAGCGAAGATTAGCGGAAATCAGTGTTCCTCTGTTGTCTCCGGACTTTTGGAAACCTGGTCGAGCCATTTTGACGCGGCCCCTCACCCGCAACATTCCCCCCCGCGTCCCTGCGCCTCTGCGCGAGAACTGCCCGACTATTTTCAAATGCCCCCGGAAACGATTACCGCCTGCAATCGCGGCGGCCGGCATTTTCCGCAAGATCGGCGCTCTCCTCACCATCGGCGGCCCCGCTGGGAAAGCCCCCAGGAAAAACCCTTCCAGCCGTTCCAGGCCCCGGCGCCACGGTCACGTGCTGTCGGTTGTAGGCGGCAGGCCGGGATTTCGCGTCGCGCACCGGGGGTAAACAAGTCGGCCACCGGGATTGCGACTGCTCGGCAACTGCCGATGCGGCCGATAGTTGTGACGAAGAAGCAGGATCAGGATCGGGCAAGGACGCGCCCATGACAACCCCACGTGCGCCAACAACGCGACGGGAAGCACGCCACAAGTTGCATCGCGCGGTCTCATGCTCGAACAGCGCAATCTCAAAATGGATCTGCTGGCCCTCGGCCTCTTGGCCCTGGTGGTCTTCCTGGCCGCCGCGCTGCTGAGCTACGATCCGGCCGATCCGCCCAGCAGGCTGGTCTTTCCCGAGCGGGCCGAAGTGCTCAACGCCTGCGGACGTTCCGGGGCCTTGGTCAGCAGGCTGCTGTTCACCGCCCTGGGCCTGGGGGCCTATTACCTGCTGGTCTCGCTGGCCGCGCTGGATGCCGTCCTCCTGACAAGGCGCACCGTGGGGCAACCCCTCCTCCGCCTCGTCGGCTGGCTCTTGTCGCTGGTGGGCTTCACCGCGCTGGCCGCGCTGGCGGCGCCGCAACTTTCGCCGGGACCGGTGATCGGCTCGGGCGGCTACCTGGGGGCGGCCGGCCGCGGATTGCTCGAAATGAACTTCGCCAACATCGGCGCCTACATCCTGACCGTGAGCTTGATTCTCGGCGGCCTGCTGCTGTCGACCGACTACCTGCTGGTGCGCATCTTCACCTGGCTCGTCGGCATGCCCACGAAGAACCTCGGCCGCGGCGTACTGCAGGTCGGCGTCGCCTATGCGCAGAAGATCAAGCGGCATCGCTCCGACCTGGACGTTTACGACGAAGACGGCGAGCGAGAGGGCGTGGCGGTCCGCATCGCCGGCCGCGGGGCCGGCGAAGATGAGGATGAGGAGGAGGACGAGGAAGACGAAGAAGACGTCGAGGAGGAGACAGTCGAAGCCCAGGAGGACGGCGAGCCCTCCGCCGCCCAGTCCGGCGGGGGCCGCAATCCGCCGGCCCCGCTGCTGCGGATCGCCGGGCCGCGGCAGCCGCCGCCGGAGGAGGTCTTCAAGGACCTCGACGCCGCCGATGCGGGCGACGCGGCCGATTATGAATTGCCCAAGATCGACCTCTTGTTGCCCGGCGAAAGCTTCTGTTTCGAGGAGCAGGAGAAGGAGGTCCGCCGCAAGGCGAAGATCTGGAGAAGACGTTCCTCGACTTCGGCTTCCATGTCCGCGTGGTGGAGATCCAGACCGGTCCGGTGATTGCGCAGTACGAGGTCGAGTTGGAGGCCGGCCTGCGGCTGAGCAAGATCACCGGCCTGTCCGACGACCTGGCCGTGGCCCTGCGGGTGCCGAGCGTGCGCATCGTGGCCCCCATTCCCGGCAAGAACACCGTGGGCGTGGAGGTGCCCAACAACGAGCGGCAGATCGTCCGCCTCCGCGAGGTGATGGAAGAGACCGACGGCAAGACCAAGAAACTGCGCATCCCCATTTTCCTGGGGAAAGACGTCTCCGGCAATCCCATGGTCGTCGATTTGTCCACGCTGCCGCACCTGCTCATCGCCGGGCGGACGGGCACCGGCAAGAGCGTCTGCCTGAACTCGATCATCGTCTCGATGCTGATGACGCGGCGGCCCGACGAAGTGCGGCTGCTGCTGATCGATCCGAAGATGGTCGAGCTCAGCCCCTACAAGTGCTTGCCGCACCTCATGCACCCGGTGGTCACCGACATGCGGAAGGCCGAGGCCATCCTGGCCTGGGCGGTGGAGAAGATGGAGGAGCGCTACCACCTGCTGGCCCGGGCCGGCGTCCGCCACATCAGCGTCTACAACCAGCTCGGCGAAGAGGAATTGATGGAGCGGATCAAGCCGGAAGACGAAGATCAGCGGCGGCAGATCCCCACGCACATGCCCTACGTGGTCATCGTCGCCGACGAGCTGGCCGACTTGATGATGACCGCCGCCAAGGAGGTCGAGCAGCACATCATCCGGCTGGCGCAGAAGAGCCGGGCAGTCGGCATCCATCTCGTGCTGGCGACGCAGAAGCCGACCGTCGACGTCATCACCGGCCTGATCAAGTCGAACCTGCCGGCGCGGATTTCCTTCCAGGTGGCCAGCCGCACCGACAGCCGCGTGGTGTTGGACGAGATGGGGGCCGACAAGCTGCTGGGCAACGGCGACCTGCTGTTCCTCTGGCCCGGCACCAGCACGCTCATCCGCGGCCAGGGGACGTACCTCTGCGACGATGAGATCAACCGCGTCATCGAGGCCGTGGCCACCAGCGAGCCGCAGTTCGTCAAGGAGCTGGTGCAGTTGAAGCTGACCCAGAACGCCGGCGACGGCCAACAGTCGCTCAACAGCCGCGACGAGCTGTACGAGGCCGCCATCGACGTGGTGGTGCGCGAGGGTCGCGGCAGCGTGTCGCTCTTACAGCGGGCGTTGGGCATCGGCTACGGGCGCGCCGCCCGCTTGATCGACTACATGGCCGAGGACGGCATCGTCGGCCCCTACAACGGCTCGCAGGCCCGCGAGATCCTGCTGACGCTGGAGCAGTGGCAGGACATGAACGGCCAGGCGCCGTCGGCCCAACCGGCCGGCCCTGCGCCGCGGCACAGCAACCGCATCCTGTTGGAGGCGCCGCCGGACCAACCGCGGCAGGAACCGTCCGCCCCGGGCCGGGCCCCGGTGGCGTCGCGCCACGCGGAGACCGATCAGCAACCGCCGCTGGACGAAGATTCGCCCCACGGCGACAACATCGAGGAGGAAGAGGATATGCGCGACGAGGAAGAGGACATCGACGACGAAGAAGAGGCTCGACGACGAGGAGGACATCGAAGAGGACGAGGACGAAGACGAAGAAGAGGACGAAAACGAGGACGACGAAGACGAGGACGACGAAGAGGAAGAAGACGAAGATGACGAGGACGGTGACGACGACTTCGACGAGGAAGACGGCGACGAAGATGATCGGTCGGAAGAAAAGGTGACGGACGATGTGGCGGGTCACTCAGGCCGGCATAAGGAACGGGGCTGTGCCTGAGCGGTGCTCCCAGCGGGGAAAAATGATGAACGTTGCCAGCCTACGAAACCGCGGCCCCCCCTAGTTAGGCTAGCCGGTCGCACTTGACGCCCGGCGGTTGCGTAGGTAGATTTGAGTATCCGAGTAGCATCCGCCGAATCAGAATCAGGTACACGAGCCCGTCGATGTTCACCCAGGTTGCCCACGTATTGCGTTTCCCCGCCGTCGCCGCCCCTGGCGTCGAGGTCGTGGTGGGGATCACAATTATTGGCGGCAGGCGGCCGTAGGGGCTTCCGGCGGGAAACCGACAAGTCAAGCCCTGAGGTCGAAAGCGACCTGAGGGCTTTTTCAGTTTTGGTGACAACATGCGTCGCATTGAACTTTACGACACCACGTTGCGAGACGGCGCTCAGGGCGAGGGCATCAGCTTCTCGCTCCAGGACAAGCTCGCCCTGACCGAGCAGCTCGACGCCGTGGGCTTCGACTACATCGAAGGCGGATACCCCGCCTCCAATGAAAAGGACTTTCAATACTTTCAGCGGGTCGGCAAGCTGGATCTCAAGCACATCCGGGTCTGCGCCTTCGGCATGACGCGGCGCAAGGGGACTAAGGCCGCCGAGGACCAGGGGCTCAAGGCCCTGTTGGACTCGGGGCGAAGAGTGATCACCCTGGTGGGCAAGGCGTCGATCTTCCATGCCACGGAGGTGTTGCGCACCAGCGGCGCGGAGAACCTGGCCATGATCGGCCAGAGCGTCGCCTGCCTGGTCGAGGCCGGACGCGAGGTGATTTTCGATGCCGAGCATTTCTTCGACGGCTGGAAGCTCGACGCCGACTACGCCCGGCAGGCGATCCAGGCGGCCGCCGAGGCCGGGGCGCGGCTGGTGGTGCTCTGCGACACCAACGGCGGTGGTTTGCCCGAGGAAATCGCCGCCGTCACCCGGGCGGCGGTCGCGGCGGTGGCCGTGCCGGTGGGGGTCCATTGCCACAACGATTGCGACCTGGCCGTGGCCAATTCGCTGGCCGCCGTCGACGCCGGCGCCACGCACGTGCAGGGGACGATCAACGGGCTGGGCGAGCGCTGCGGCAATGCCGACCTGATTTCGCTGGCCGCCAACCTGGCCGTCAAGAAGCAGGGCTTCGAGGTCTTGCAGCCCGAGGGAATCAAGCACCTCACCGAGTTGTCGCGCTACGTCTACGAGTTGGCGAACCAGAACTTCCGCGCGAACCAGCCCTTCGTGGGCCGCAGCGCCTTCGCCCACAAGGGCGGCATGCACGCCAGCGGCGTCAATCGCGTCACGGCCAGCTACGAGCACATCGACCCGGAGCAGGTGGGCAACGAGCGCCGCGTACTGGTGAGCGAGCTGTCGGGCCGCTCCAACATCAAGGCGATGGCCGCCCGGCACCACATCCAGGACGATGCGAAGCTGATGGACGAGATCCTCGCCCGCGTGGTCTCGATGGAGAACGCCGGTTACCAGTTCGAGGCGGCCGACGGGTCGTTCGCCCTGCTGGTGCGGCGCTGCGCCGGGACGTTCCGGCCGCACTTCGAGCGGCTCAGTTACCACGTCAACGTGGAGACCAACGCCGACGGGGCGATCCGCACCGAGGCCACGGTGAAGATCCGCGTCGGCGGCCAGGTCCGCCACGAGGTGGCCGAGGGCGACGGTCCGGTGAATGCCCTGGACGCCGCCATGCGCAAAGCGCTCAACGGCAGTTTTCCCAACCTGGCGAAATTGCACCTGGTCGATTACAAGGTGCGGGTGATCAATTTCGAGGCCGCCACGGCCGCCGGCGTCCGCGTGGTCATCGAGAGCCAGGACGAGGACGACGTGTGGGGCACGGTCGGCGTCAGCGAGAACGTCATCGAGGCAAGCTGGATCGCGCTGGTCGATAGCTTCGAGTACAAACTCTACAAGGATGAAGGCCGAGCATGAGCCGGGGGCGTCAGCCCCCGGATGTTATGGCGAGCCGGAAGCGTCAGCCCCCGGATATGACAAAGAGCGGGGGGCGTCAGCCTTCGGATGTCAAGGCGGGCCGTAGCGGAACAGGTCTTGACTCGTATATGTGTTCCATATACACTTGTCTGGCATGGGGAACGGTTTTGACCACGTTGTCGGCTTTCAGTGGGATGAGGGCAACGCCGACAAGAATTGGATCGCCCACGACGTGGAGAATTGGGAGTGTGAGCAGGTTTTCTTCAACGTGCCCCTGCTGGTCCTGGACGACCCAAGGCATTCCGTCGCGGAAAAGCGCTGGGTCGCGCTCGGCAGGACAAACGGGGGGCGCCACCTTCTGGTGATCTTTACGATAAGGGGAAACCTGATCCGAGTCATCTCCGCCAGGGACATGAACCGGAAAGAAAGACGCTTTTATGAAAAAACGGGTTAATCGAATACCGGCCTTCAAGAACGAGGACCAAGAGCGACAGTTCTGGGCAACGCATTCGCCGTTGGATTACGGCTACGCCGACTCCAGCGCCGTCCTCGGCCGCAGTCCTTTCCCAAACCTGAAACCCTCCTTGAAGTCCATCTCCATTCGGATCCCGTCCGACATGCTGGCGGAACTCAAGGCCCTGGCCAGGAAAATCGACGTGCCCTACCAGAGTCTCGCTAAGGTCTATTTGGCCCGGCAGATCGCGCTGGCCCATAGCGAGCAAGGCCAGCCTCGGCAGCGCAAGGTTGACCGCAAGGCACGTGCCCGAACCTAACGCCGGTCAACCCACCGGGCGTCTTCTTCCGAAACACAACGACATGTCCACTCCGCTTTCCGACCTCCCCAAACAATACGATCACGCCGCCGCCCAACAGCGCTGGTATCGCTTCTGGGAAGAGAAGGGCTACTTTCACAGCCAGCCCAACTCGGCCAAGAAGCCCTATACCATCGTCATTCCGCCGCCGAACGTGACCGGGGCCCTGCACCTGGGCCACGCCCTGAACAACACGCTCCAAGACATCCTCATCCGCCGGAAGCGGATGCAGGGATTCGAGACGCTTTGGCTGCCGGGCACCGACCATGCCGGCATCGCCACCCAGGCCGTGGTCGAGCGCCGCCTGCTGGCCGAAGAAAAACTGAGCCGGCACCAACTGGGCCGCGACGGCCTGGTCGACCGCATCTGGCAGTGGAAGAAGGCCTACGAAACCCGCATCCTCGGCCAACTGAAACAGATGGGCTGCAGTTGCGATTGGCAGCGCACCCGCTTCACGCTCGACGCCGTTCTGCGCCGGGCGGTCCGGCACACCTTCTTCAGCCTCTTCCGCGACCGCTTGATCTACCGGGGCAAGCGGCTGGTGAACTGGGACACGATGTTGCAGACGGCCGTCAGCGACGACGAGGTCTTTCACGAGGAGGTGGCGGGGCATTTCTGGTACTTCAACTATCCGGTGATCGATCCCCGCCCGGGCGAGCCCGCGCACGTGACCATCGCCACCACGCGGCCGGAGACGATGCTGGGCGACACGGCCGTGGCGGTCCATCCCGACCCGGCTGCTGCGCTGGCGAAGGCCGAGGCCGACCTGGAGGCCCGCCTGGCCGCGGCGCCGGCCAAGCAGAAGCCCGAACTGGAAGCTGAGTTGGACGACGTCCGCCAGCGGCGCCAGACCAAGCTCCTCGAGTTGCTCAAGCTCCGCGACATGGCCCTGGCCGGCCGCAAGGTGTGGCTACCGCTTGCCGAGCGCGAGATTCCCCTGGTGGCCGACGTTTGGGCGAAGCCCGAGTTGGGCACCGGCTGCGTGAAGATCACCCCGGCCCACGATCCGAACGACTACGAAGTCGGCCTGCGGCAGAAGCTGCCCATGGTCAACATCCTCAATCTCGACGGCACGTTGAGCGACCAGGTTCCCGAGGCGTATCGCGGCCAAACGGTGCTCGTGGCCCGCCAGAACGTGGCCGCCGACCTCGACAAGCTCGGCCTGCTGGTCAAGGTCGAGGACCGCCAGATCGACCTGGCCCATAGCGACCGCTCGAAGGCGCCGATCGAGCCGCTCTTGACCGATCAATGGTTCGTCAGCATGGAGCGGCTGGCGCAGACGGCCATCGACGCCGTGGCCGGCGGCCGCGTGAAGATTATTCCCGAGCGCTACACCAAGGGCTATGTCGATTGGCTGAGCGAGAAGCGCGACTGGCCGATCAGCCGGCAGCTCTGGTGGGGCCACCAGATTCCGATCTGGTACTGCAAGAAGGCGACCGAGGCCGAGCTGCGCACGCGCCTTTGCCGGCCGCGACGACGTCGTTCTGGCAGCGCGACGAGCAGTACGGGCAGTGGCTCATCTGCGCCCAGGAGGAAGACCTTTCCGACGACGCCGTCCCCGGCCATCGCCTGCTTGCGCGAGCAGGACGTGCTCGACACGTGGTTCAGCTCGGCCCTGTGGCCGCATTCGACCCTGGGCTGGCCGGAACAGACCGCGGAGCTGAAATACTATTATCCCACCAGCGTGCTGATCACCAGCCGCGACATCATCACGCTCTGGGTGGCGCGGATGGTGATCACCGGCCTGTACAACGTGGGCGAGGTGCCGTTCCACGACGTCTTCATCCACCCGAAAATTCTCGACGGCTACGGCGAGGGCATGTCGAAATCGAAGGGCAACGGCGTCGATCCGCTGGACGTGATCGAGAAGTTCGGGGCCGATTCGCTGCGCTTCGGCCTGGCCTACCTGACGACCGAGACGCAGGACATCCGCATGCCGGTCGAGTTCGAATGCCCGCACTGCCACGCGCTTATCGAGCAGACCAAGGAGAACCGCGTGCGGCCGCGGATCAAGTGCCAGAAATGCGGCCAGGAGTTCTCCACGCAATGGGCCGAGAAGCCCGCCGACGTGGCCCTGCCGCGCGGCGCCGTGGTGAGCGACCGCTTCGAGTTGGCGCGGAATTTCTGCAACAAGCTCTGGAACGCCGCGCGGTTCTCGCTGATGAACCTGGAGGGCTATGTGCCCGGCGCCGTCGCCGACGCGGAGCTGACGGTCGAGGACCGCTGGATCCTCAGCCGGCTGGCCACGGTCACGGCCGACGCCGGCGCGGCCCTGGACGAATATCGCTATGCCGACGCCGCCCGGGTGCTGTACGGATTCGCCTGGGACGAATTCTGCAGTTTCTACCTGGAGATGGTCAAGGCCCGGCTGGGCGACGAGTCGGCCCGGCCGGTGGCGCAGCGGATCTTGGCGCACGTGCTCGACAATTTGCTGCGGTTGTTGCAGCCGATGACGCCGTTCGTGACCGAGGAGATTTGGCAACTGCTGGCGGCCGTGGCGCCCCGGCGGGGCCTCGACGCCGTTCGAGCCGGCGGCCGAGAGCATCATGATCGCCGCTTGGCCGCAATGCGACGCCCGCCGCCGCGACGAGCGGATCGAGGCCCAATTTGCGCGCTTTCAAGACGTGTTGCGGGCGGTGCGCGACATTCGCGGCCGCCAGAACGTGCCGCCCCGGACGCAGATCGCCTTCTGCGTCCGCTGCGATTTGGCGACGGCCGCCCTGTTGCAGCCGATGGAGCCGTACTTCGCCTCGATGGCCGCCGCGCGGCCGATGGGCTGGGGGCCGGACGTGAAGCGCCGGCCGGCAGCGCCGACGTGGCGCTGCCGGGGATGGAGATTTTCGTCGATCTCTCGGATCTGATCGACGTGGCGGCCGAGCGCAAGCGGAAGGAAGAGGACCTGGCGAAGCTCGACGGCCTGATTGCCGCCAAGCGGAAGAAGCTGGAGAACAAGAGCTTTGTCGACCGCGCCCCGGCGGCCGTGGTCCAGGGCGAGCGCGACAGTCTGAAGGACCTCGAAGACCGGCGGGCGGCCGTGGCCGCATTCCTGGAGCGATTGGCCGTAGCCGGGGGCTAGGCCGTGCTCGGCACCTGTAGGGTGGGTCGAGCGCAGCGAGCCCCACCAGGAAATGGCCGAACGATAGTTGGTGGGGCTCGCTGCGCTCGACCCACCCTACAACTGAGCCCAAAGCACTGGCAAAGCCCGTGGCACCCGGCGCACGGCCCGCCCTACTAGCCATCTCCCAACGACCGGGCTTATAATAGGGGTATTCGGTCGGCCGCTCGGCCGTCCTGTCAAATCGAGGCTCGTGGGCGAGGATACGGCCATGCCTGTCGCGATGGAATTGTCGCGGATCATTATCAGTGAGCGGGACGACCAGCAGGTCATTTACCTGAAGGAGGTCGGGGGCCAGCGGACCTTTCCCATCCTCATCGGCATCTTCGAGGCCACCAGCATCGACCGCCGCGTGAAGGGCTACCCCTCGCCGCGCCCCTTGACGCACGACCTGATCGTCAACGTGGTCGAGAACCTGGGGGCGGAGCTGCAGGACGTGGTCATCAACGAGCTGAAGGAGCACACGTACTTCGCCCGGCTGCGCGTGAAGCACCAGGGCGAGCTGATCGAGATTGACGCCCGGCCGTCCGACGCCATCGCCGTGGCGGTCACCTGCAATCCGCCGCTGCCGATCTACGTGAACGAGGACGTGCTCAACGACGTGCTCGGAGAATAGCTAGACCATCGCGTCGGCGAATTCGTGCTGCAACGCGGCCCGCGCCTTCTCGCCGTGAGGGCCGTCGACCATCACGTTGATGCGGACCTCCGTGGTGCTGATCAGCGCGACGTTGATGCCCTCGGCGGCCAGCGCTTGGAACATGCGCGCGGCGACGTTGGTGTGGCTCTTCATGCCCACGCCGAACACCGACAGCTTGGCCACGCGGGGGCAGTGCATCGGCGGCGGGCAACCGAGCAAGTCGGCCTGCTCGGCGGTGACGCGCAGCGTCTTGGCCAGCTCGGCCTGGGGCACGGTGAAAGAGATGTTGGCGTGCCCCTGCCGCCCCACGCTCTGCACGATCATGTCGACGACCACCCCCGCCTCGGCGATCTCGTCGAACACCTGGGCGGCCAGCCCGGGAATGTCCGGCAGCCCCAGCACGGTGACGCGGGCCTGCGACTCGTCGAGGCTGATGTCCTCGATGATCAGCTCCTCCATCCGTTCCATGCGGGCGACGATATCGGTGGTGTTGCCCCGCCCGCCCTCCGCGCCGCGATCGTCGCCGTGAGCGACGCCGTCCGGGTCCTTGTCCAGCTCGAACTCGCCGTGGACGGTGCGGAGGGCCTCCAGGGCGTACTCCCGCGCCACCAGCACGGAGATTTTGATTTCGCTGGTGGTGATCATGATGATGTTGATGCCGTTTTCGGCCAGCGTGCGGAACATCCGCTCGGCCACGCCGGTCTGGGTGGTCATGCCCAGGCCCACAATGGAGATCTTCGACACCTCGTCGTCGCAGGTGTAGCCCTCGGCGCCCAGTTCGGCGGCGGCGGCCTCCAGCGCCTTGAGCGTGGCGGGCAGGTCGTCGCGCACGACCGTGAAGGAGATGTCGGCATGGCCGTCGTCGGCGACGTTCTGCACGATCATGTCGATGGCGATATTCTTGGCGGCGATCTTGGAGAAGACGGTCATGGCGGCGCCGGGGCGGTCGGGCACGTTGCGGATGGTGACGCGGGCGTCGTTGCGGATCATGGCCGCCCCGCACACCGCCCGGCCCGCAATCTCCGGCTCGGCCACGATCAGCGTGCCGGGGTTGTCGCTGAAACTGCTGCGGACGTGCACCGGCACGGAAAACTTCTTGGCGAACTCGATGGAACGGTTGTGCATCACTCCCGCGCCCGCCGTGGACAGCTCCAACATCTCGTCGTAGCTGATCTGGCTCATCTTGCGGGCCTCGGGGACCAGCCGCGGGTCGGTCGTATAAACGCCGTCCACGTCGGTGTAGATCTCGCACGACTTCGCCCCCAGGACCGCCGCCAGGGCCACGGCCGTCGTGTCGCTGCCGCCGCGCCCCAGCGTGGTGATGTTGAACGCCTCGTCGATCCCCTGGAAACCGGCCGCGATGACGATCTTCCCCTGGTCCAAGGCGCGGCGGATGCGGTCCGTGGAAATCGAGCGGATGCGGGCCTTCGTGTGGATGCTGTCCGTCACGATGCCGATCTGCGCGCCCGTCATGCTGATGGCCTGCTGCCCCAGCGAATGGATCGCCATTGCCATCAGGGCCACGCTCACCTGCTCGCCGGTGGAGAGCAGCATGTCCATCTCGCGGGCCGGCGGCTGATCGGTGATCTGCCGGGCCAGGTCGATCAGCAGGTCCGTGTTGTTGCCCATGGCGCTGACGACCACGACGACTTGGTTTCCTTCCTTCTGGGCACGAATGGCCTTGCGGGCGGCGGCCAGGATCTTCTGGCTGTCGGCCACGCTCGAACCGCCGAACTTCTGCACGATGATGGGCATAATGGGTTCCGCAAACGGAAGGGGACAGTCCCATTTTCGCCGCACGAAAATCGGGACAGTCCCCAGGTTATTCCAAAGGGGTGAATCGGTGCGGGGAAAGGGCCATTATCCCGGCTCCCGGCGGCAGCGTCAACCGGGTTTTCTCGCCGCGGGGCCGTTGACAACCTCCCCGTTCTTGCTAGGCTGGCATAAATGAATCGCCCTATGTTGTTTCTCTCGCGGAAGGTCGAAAGTTTGTAGGGTGGGTCGAGCGCAGCGAGCCCCACCAGCGTTCCGCCGATTTTGGTGGGGCTCGCTGCGCTCGACCCACCCTACAGATGCTTGAATGAATCGTCCTACACGGACACCCTTTTTCCCGATTGAGGAGGATCTTATGAGTATAGCAAACGGCCCACAGCCGTCTCCCGCTGAAAGGCCGCGGACTTGCGGCCTGGCGATCGCTTCGTTGGTGCTGAGTTGCATGTCCTTCTTGCTTTGGCCGCTGGGTTTCCTGCCCGGAATTATTTGCGGCCATCTCGCCAGGCGAGAAATCCGCCGCGATCCTGGTCTGGAGGGCGACGGTCTGGCCTTGGCCGGCCTGATTATCGGCTACGTCTTCGCGGCGCTGTTTGTGTTTCTCTTTGCGGCGTCCATGTTACTATGGCTCGCGAGAAGCCGACCACACTCCGTCCCGCCCCCCGTCCGCGTCTACGTACCGAACTCGGCGGGCTCGCTGTTCCTGCCGAACCTGCCGCAATGAAGCCCCGGCGCCGCACCAGCCCGCCAGTTCCGCCGAATGAGGGCGCCGCGCCCGTGCCGGACCGCAGCACGGGCAAGATGCCCGTGGCACACGGGGCGCTGCGGCAGCGGCCGCTGGCGCCCGATCCGGCGGCGCCGATCCCGGCCGTCCGCGTCGGCTTCCGGCCGCGACACCCGGCCATCTATCGCAAGCGGATCGACAAGGTGGAAGGCGCCCGGGCCGGCGACCTGGTGGCGGTCTACGGCCCCGGCGAGGAGCTGCTCGGCTACGGCCTGTATAATCCCCGCAGCGAGCTGGCCGTCCGCATGTTGTTCCAGGGGGCCGAGCTGCCGGATAATGCCCGCTGGCAGGAAAGGCTGGAGCAGGCGGTCCGGCTCCGCCGCGACCTGCTGCGGCTGGACGAGGTCTGCGACGCCTATCGGCTGATCCACGCCGAGGCGGACGGCCTGCCGGGGCTGGTGGTCGATCGCTTCGCCGATACGCTCTCGGCGGAGGTCTACACGCTGGGCATGTATCAGCGGGCCCGGGCGATTCTGGACCGGCTGGCCGCGCTGTGCGGCACCCGGCACACGTTGGTGCGCCCCAGTCCGCAGTTCCTCAGCCAGGAGGGGCAGGAGCCGCCGGAGATGGCCTCGGACGAGCTGCCCGAGCAGGTCACCGTGCGCGAGTATGGCACGCGGTTCCGCGTGCGATTTGCCGGGGGGCACAAGACGGGATTCTTCTGCGACCAGCGCGAGAACCGCCGCCGGCTGGCCGAGTTCTGCGGCGGGCGGACCGTGCTGGACCTCTGCTGCTACACGGGCGGCTTCGCCGTGCAGGCGATGCGGCTGGGCCAGGCGGCCGAGGCCACCGGCGTCGATCTCGACGAGGAGCCGCTGCGCCTGGCCCGCGAAAACGCCCACCTCAACCAGGTCCGCGTCCGTTTCGTCCAGGCCGACGTCTTCACGTACATGCGGGAGATGCTCGCCCAGGGGCGGCAATACGACGTGGTCGTGCTCGATCCGCCCAAGCTGGTCCGCTCCCGCGCGGAACTGGAGGAAGGCACGCGGAAGCACCTCGACCTGAATCGGCTGGCGATGCGGCTGGTGAAGTCCGGCGGGCTGATGCTCAGTTGTTGTTGTTCGGGCCTGGTGAAGGAGCCCGATTTCCTCGGCCTGCTTTGTTCGGCCGCCTATCAGGCCGGGCCGCTGCTCTCGCCGGCCGCCGCCGGGGCCTCCGAGCGGCACGGTGCCCGGCCGATGCAGATACTGGCCCGCAGCGGCGCCGCCGCCGATCACCCCATCGCCTCCAGCGTCCCGGAGAGCGAGTATCTCAAGGCGGTGTGGATGCGGCTGGGATGAGCAGAAAACCGGCGATTTTCACGCCCCCCAAGCCCACCGGCTGCGACCGGTGGGAACGGCGTCGGCCGCCACTTCAGTTCCCACCGGTCGCAGCCGGTGGGCTTGGGAGGCGGGGGCAGTCCCCTACTCGAACACCTTCTCGACCGGGATGATACGGATGTTCTCCCGCTTGATCTTCAAGGGGAAGCGGCTGATCTCCTCGTCCTCCTTCAAGACTTCCGGCGGCCGGGGCGCGGGATAGGTGATCGGACTGGGCGTGTTGGTGACCAGGGCGTCGGCCAGCGCGGGCGTCCTTGGTGACGATCACAATCTGGAGATTCTCATATTGCAGGTGCTTGTGAATGGCCGCGTTGACCTCCTCCGGCGTCATGTCGCGCATCCGCTGCCGATAGATGTCGAGGTGGCTGCCCTTGATGCCGTAGAACTTGTCGTCCAGGGCGTAGCCCAGCCGGTCCAGCGTCGTGGGCGCGTAGTGCAGCACGTATTTGCTCAGCGCGTTGCTGGTCGTGGCAACCTTTTTTGCGTCCAGGCCGCCGTCTACCAGCATTTTCAGCTCGCGCATCGCCTCGCGGAGGACGAAATGGCGGACCTCGTGCGGCACGGCGCGGAGCCAGATCTCGAAGATCTGCTGCCGCCGGCCGTCGTTGGGCTGGGGAAATTGCAGGCTGTCGCCGTTGGCGAAGTGTTCGATATAGGAATAATCGCCGTAGTTCAGGCCCCGCAACTCGCGGATCACCTGGTACAGGTGGCTGCCGGGATGGCGGTGCTCGCCGAGCCAGGAATTGGCCACCGCCAGCGGATAGAAGTCCGCCTGGCCGCGGAGCACGTCGATGGGGGCGCCGATGCTGATGGCCGTGGCCGGGGCGTCCTTCTCGACAATCGTCACTTGCAGGCCGTGAATCGGCTTCGGCTGCGGCTTCGGTGGCGGCAGCCCAATCGGCGGTGGTGGCGGCGGCCGCGGCCCTGGCTCAGCGCGGTAGCCGCCATTGCCGAACAAAATAACCACCCCCCACGGCAGCGCGGCCAGATCTTCGCACAGCCTGTTTAACGTGGCGTGATCATAGCCGCCGCCAAGGCCCACGACCAGCCTATCCCGGGTAAAGAGGCCCTGGTAGAACTTGCGGACGTCGTCCAGCGTGATGCTCTTAACGCTCTTGACGTGTCCGGCGGGAATGTGCCCGTAGGGTGTGCCGGCGAAGATCGCTTCATACAAGACCGACTTGCCCAACTCCTCGTCGCTGGAATAGCGCAGTCCGTTTTCCAGGTAGTCGATCGTCTGGCTCTTGATGCGATCGAGGTCTTCCTGCTTGAAGGCGGGCGAGAGGACCGCCTGGATAAAGAGCGGATAGTATTCGGCCAGGTTGTCCTTGTGAATGCGCCCGGAAATGACGGTCATCTCGACCGAGGTCGAGGCCGAATAGCCGCCGGCCAGGGGAAACAGGCGGTCGAGGATCGCCTCGTAGCGGTTCTGCTTCGTCGAGGCCTCGGTGAGCATAGCGGCCGTGATGGCGGCCAGCCCCTCTTTGCCGGGCGGATCCTCCTGCGAGCCGATTTTGAACCAGAGGCGGAAGGAAATCGTCGGATCGCTCGGCACCGGCAGCAGCACGCATTGCGACTGCGGTATCGGCTTCGGCACGACCGCGATTGCCGCGTTTGCGGGCCCAAGCGCCAGACAGGCCAAGATCAGGGCTGCGCATTTCATTGTTGGGCTCCTTTCAAGACGGCGACGGTCCGCCGCTTCGGATCGAGAAACACCTCCGCCGCCCGCTGCACGTCCTGGGGCGTCACCTTGTCGGCCGCCGCGTAGAAACGGTCCAACCCCTCGATGCCGCCGGTCAGGCCCACGTAGGGCGCCACCGCGACGGCCACCGCCAGCGGCGAGTCCATCGACATCAGCAGGCTGTATTTTTGGTGCCGTATCACCCGGGCGAGCCGCTGGGCGTCGACCGGCGTTGTCTGGAACTCGTGGATCGTCCGCTCCAATTCGGCGCGGACCGGCTCGATGTCTTCGGGCCGCTTGATGATGGCCGTCACTTCCAACAGCGAGGGGTCGCGGCTCAGCGGCACGTCGCCCGCGAGCATTTCCACCTTCTGCTGGTCGAGGACCAATTTCTTATACAATTGGCTGGTCTCGCCGAAGGCCAGTTCCATCAAGAGCCCCGAGGCGACGTACTCGCGGTCGTCGGGATCGAAGGCCCCGCAGTGGTAGGCCAGGTCGAGGATGGGCAGCGTCTTGCCCGGATAGGTGACTTCCACGTGGCGCTCGGCCGTCTGCGGCGGCTCGGGCGGAATCTTCGCCGGCTTGTAGCCTTGCTGCCAGCCGCCGTAATACTCATTGACCAGCGCCATCACCGCCGCCGGCTCGATGTCACCGACCACCAGCAGCACGACGTTCTCCGGGCGATAGAAGCGACGGTGGAAATTGACGCTGTACTCGTAGGCCTTGGGCATGGCCCGGACGTCGGCCTCGAAGCCCATGGTCGTGTGCTTGTAGGTGTGCACGTCGAAGGCCGTGTCGTGGAGCCGCTCGTCCAGGAGAAACTGCGGCGCCGTCTCGTCCTTGCGAAATTCGCCGTAGACCGCCCCCGCCTCGGTCTGGAAGCCTTCGAGGCTGTAGTGAAGGAATTGGAAGCGGTCGCTTTCGAGTTCCATCACCTGCCGCAGGTCCTCCTTGGCGAAGGTCAAGTGGAAGCAGGTCATGTCGTTTTCGGTGAAGGCGTTGGCGTCGGCCCCCATGGCGGTGACCAGGCGGTCGTACTCGCCTTCAGGATGCTTCTTCGTGCCGCGGAACATCATGTGCTCGAAAAAGTGGGCGTAGCCCGACTTGCCGGGCTCGATCTCATCGCGGCTGCCGGTTCGCACGATCGACCAATAGCTGATCAGTCCGCTGCCGGGCATGGGCACGAGAATCACCCGCAGCCCGTTGGGCAAGGTTTCCCGTTGATGGTGATAGGGGAAGATCGTCTTGGCCGGGGCCGTGGCGGCCGCAACCGGGGCGGCCAGGACCGCCAAGCAAAGCGAGAGGAAGGCGACTCGCATAGTAGAGTCCGGGGTTTGGGGGTTCAGCCGCGCTGGCGGCGGGGTATGGTGAATGCTACTCTCCGCAGGGCGGCCTGTCAAACGGGGCAGCTTCCCCAGCCTGCCTCCAGGCCGCGGCGTCCTCGCCGTCCAGCCGCAGGGTGAGACACTTCGCGCTGCCGCCGGCGCGGACGAACTCGTCTAGCGGCGTCTCCCGGACCGCAAAGCCCTCGGCCGCCAGCCGCCGCTGCAACTCCGGGCAACCGGTGTTGGTAATCACCGTCCGATCCAGCACCACGGCGTTGCAGGCGAAGTGCCAGGCCTCCGCGTCGCTGACGGCGATCAGCCGCGGGATCGATTCCGCCAGCGCCTTGCGGCCGTAATCGTCCAAGGCCGGGGGATAATAGATCGCCATGCCGGCGGCCAGCGGGCAGAAACACGTGTCGAGGTGATAGTAGCGGGGATCGACCAGCTCCAGGGAAATGACGCGGCAGCCCAGCAGTTGGCCGATCTCCCGCAGGGCGGCCGCGTCGCTGCGGATGCGGTAGCCGGCAAAGAGCGTGTCGCCGCAGAAGAGGGCGTCGCCCGCCCCCTCGAAAAACGCCGGCCCGTCAAGTCGCCGCACCTGGAAGCCGTGCTCCGCGAGCCATCGCCCATAGTGCTCCTCTTCGCCCTGCCGCTGTGGAAAGCGGAAGCGGGAGAGGATGGCCGCCCGGCCGTGGATCAGCGCCGCATTGGCGGTGAAGACGAGGTCCGGCAGCCCGGCCACCGGCGGCAGGCAGCAGACCGCGGCGCCGGACTGTTCGAGCAGCCGCCGCAGGTCCTGCCACTGCTTCACGGCCAGCCCGTGGTCGCAGGGCTGCCGGCGGTCCATCCAGGGATTGATCTCATATTCGATGCCGTAGTAGTCCGGCGGACACATGAGCACCTGCGGGGCGTCGCTCACGGCTCAAACTCCCGGGGACGCCTTGGCCGCCGCTTCCAGCGCCACCAGGTCGTCGACCAGCACCCGCATGAACGGCTCCACGTCGGTCACCAGGCCGACGGTCTGGAAGGAGCCGCGATCGGTAAGCTTGATGACGGTCGAGGGGTTGATGTCGGCGCAGACGACCTTGACCCAGGAGGGCAAGAGGTTTCCCACGGCGATGGAATGGAGCGTGGTGGCGATCATGAGACAGAAGGTGACGCCGCGGATCTTCTCGCGCATTTGTTTCTGCGCGACCAGCACGTCGGTAATGACGTCCGGCAGCGGCCCGTCGTCGCGGATGCTGCCGGCCAGCAGGTAATCGACGCCGCAGCGGACGCACTCGAACATGACGCCGGAGGTGAGGATGCCGCTCTGGACGGCCGGGCGGATGCCGCCGGCGCGGCGGATGCGGTTGATGGCGCGGAGGTGGTGCTCGTGGCCGGCCTCGGCCAGGCCCTCGCGGTCGAGATAGACGCCCAGGCTGGTGCCGAACATGGACTGCTCGATGTCGTGGGTCGCCAGGGCGTTGCCGGCGAAGAGGACGTCGATGTAGCCCATGCGGATCAAGCGCTCGAGAAACTCGCCGCTGCCGGTGTGGATGATCGCCGGCCCGCCCACCAGCAGCGTCTTTCCCCCGGCGGCGCGGTGCTGGGCCAGGTCGCGGGCGATCTCGCGGATGGCAAGCCCCTTGGGCTTCTCCGACGACACGCCGCTGTCCATGAAGGCGAACGGCTGCGCGTCGCGTGAGCGCTGTTCCGGAAACACCCGCACCCCCGCGTGCCCCAGCACGATCGGATCGCCGCACCGGCACTCGTTCATCGGCAGGCAGCGGGCGCTGCGAGCGGCCAGGTCGACGAGGATGCCGCAGTCCATCTCCTGGTCCTGCACGGGGACCCATTTCCCCTCCAACCGCACCTCGGTCCGCTGGTTCGTGGTGCTGTAGAAGCCCTCGGGAAAGGCCCCTTCGATGTCGGCCACCGCCAGCCGGCAGTCCTGGTTGGTGACCGGCACCGCCCCGTGATCGGCGATCTGCGCCAGGATCCGCTCCAGCGTGGCCCGGTCGTCGGCGCGGACCTCCAGCAAGGCATGGCTGGGATCGTGACGTGACTGGCCGATCGTGATGCGCTGGATGCGAAAGGTGCCGCCGTTGTTGAGGATGCAGTCAAGGATCTTCGGCAGCATGAGGCTGTCGATGATGTGTCCCTGGACCTCGACCTCTTCGCACGCCACGGCGGTGCCATTCTGGGCGTGCAGCATGACGGGATTCATGGGATTGGCTCCGGCTTTGGCAAGGCGGCGGACCGCCCGGGTCGCCGCAAAAACGGACCCCGGCCCCGCCACCCAGGGAATTGTACCACCGGGGTGTCGGCCGGGCTGTCCACCCGCCGGCGGATTTCATCCCCGCGCGGCCGGCCGGGCGATTTCCCCGCGGGCAACGTAAGGACAATGGAAGCAATGGGTTAGGCACGCGACTGCGGCTGGCACTTGGCAGCGTCAAGGCGAGAAATCTCTCACGCAAAGTCACTAAGTCGCAAAGCCGCAAAGGGAGAAAGAGGTGATCGGTGAATCGACCGCGCGTCGAGGCAATCGGACCTTCCCCCCTTCTTTCCCGTCCCTTTGCGCCTTGGCGGCTCGGCGCCTTTGCGCGGGACGTTCCGCGCCAAACCCCTAGTTGCCATTGGTTGCCCGCCAGAGCGGCGGTGGATTTCGGAGCCGGCACGATGGACCGGGGGTCCGGTTTTCCAGCTTGAGCGAGCCCGTCGCCGCGGCCCCTGCAAAGAGCGATAGAAAGAACAATAGTATGTACTCCGGTTGCTAGCCTGGCACTTGGCAGCGGCGCCGGTAAGAAAGCGCGCAGTGAATTGTTCCGATATACACCTCTATGTAGGACAGCAGTTCCCCACGTCATCGCGGGTATTGACCGACGTGCCGTAAAATCAAGGCCGAAACCCAGGCCAGGATCGCCGTCCGGCCGCCGCAAAAGTGGTGATTTGACTCCGCGCTGACGCCTGAATACACTTCTACACCGCGCTAAAAGCTCTACACCGCGTTAGAGAGCCGTTTTAGGAGTGCCCATGCCAGAGCCTACGATGTGGCCAAGTCTCACGTTTTCGGATGTCTACCGGCGCTGGTGACTCAAAGGAGGAAAGCCGCGATTTGCTTCCTGGCCGTTACGGCCACGGTGGCCATCGTGACGCTCTTGTGGCCGAAGAGTTACCGGTCGGAGGGCAAACTGCTGGTGCGGCTGGGCCGGGAAAACGCCACGCTCGATGCGACGGTGACGATGGGGCCGGACTCTGTGGTCGCCGTGCCGCTGTCGCGCGAGGCCGAAATCAATTCCCACGTGGAAATCCTGCAAAGCCGGACGCTGCTGGAGCAGGTGGTCGACAAAATCGGCCCGGCGGCCGTGCTCCATCCGGGCCAGGCGCCGCGCCGGCCGGCGCCGCCTCCGGCGGCAAGTCGGCGTCTCGCGCCGGTGCGATGGGCATGATCGGCGACGCTTTGGCCGCGGTGATAAGCTGGCCGCAGCGATGGATCGGCGGCGCAGCGCGTAAGTGATCGCGACCGGGCCGTGGCCGTGCTGGCCGACGGGCTGCACGTCGCCGTGCCGAAGAAATCGGACGTGGTCCAAGTGGTCTACGAGGGCCGCACGCCGGAACTGGCGCACGCCGTGGTGGCGCAATTGCTGAGCTCCTACATCGATGAGCATGCGCGGCTCAACCGCCCCCAGGGGTCGCTGCGGTTCTTTACCGAGCAGGCGGGGCGGCTGGCCCGCGAGTTGGCCGGGAAAGAAGCGGCATTGCGCGACCTGAAGACGGCCACCGGGCTGGCCTCGCCGGAACAGCAGTTGCAGGCGCTGGTGACCCGCGCCGCCCGGCTGCAAGACGAGTTGATGCAGGACGAGGCGGCCCAGGCGGTCTCCGAGACGCGGGTGCAAAGCCTCCGCCGGCAAGTGGCGGATCTGCCCCAGACGCGCGTGCTGGCCCAGACCGACGGATTCGGCAACGACGGCACCGACCGCATGCGCGAGCAATTGTACGCGCTGCAATTGAAGCGCGAGGAAGCCCGCAGCAACTACACCGCCGCCCATCCGAAGATGCAGCAATTGCAAGAGCAGATCGCCGAGGCGGAGCGGATCGTCGACCGCCAGCCGCCGACGCGGACGCAGCTCACCACCGGGGCCAGCCGCTTTTACGACGATGTGCGGGCGGCACTGCTGGTCGAGGAGCCGCTGCTGGCGTCGTTGCAGGCCAAGACGGGCGTGCTGCGCGGGCAAGTGGCCGAAGTCCGCGGCCAGTTGAAGACCTTCAACGGCGACCAAATGCGGATCGCCGCGCTGCTGCGCGACGTGGAGCTGCGGCAGGCCGATTACCGCAAGTACGCGGCCAATGTCGAGCAGGCCCGCATCGACCAGGCCCTGGAAACCGAGCGCATGTCGAACCTCAGCATCGTGCAGCCGGCCAGTTACGAGCCGCGCTTCGTGCGGCCGCAAACGGCCATGAACCTGGCGTTGGGGCTGCTGCTGGGCCTGACGGGCGGCGTGGGCGTGGCGGTGGTCGCCGACGGCCGCGACCGCCGGCTCCGCACGGGCGAGGACGTCGAAAGGAAACTCGGCCTGACCGCGTTGGGGACGATCCCCCAACTGCACACCCGGCACCTGGCGCTCCAAGCGGGGAGGAGGAAATAGCTCCATGATCACCCACGTATCCAACGGCGCCGCAAACCAGCGCGCGCCGGTGTGGCGAAACAGCCGGCCGATGCACGCCGCCTGTGAAGGCATTCTGCAACGCTTGGGCTGGCCGGGGCCGGGCCCCGACGCGGCCTTGCGAACGCTGGGCGTCAGCAGTTGCTCGCTGGGGGCGGGAGTGACCACGCTGGCGACCCACCTGGCGGTCGCGGCCGCCGCCCATGAGCGCGGCCGGGTCTTGCTGGTCGATTGCAATTGGCTGCGCCCTCGGCCGCCAAGTTGCTGGGCGTCGAGCCGGCCCCGGGCCTGGCGGAATGCCTCCGCGCCGAAAAGCAGGCGTCCGCCGCCGTGCAAGCCTCGGCGGCCGCCAACCTCTGGGTGCTCTCCGGCGGGCAGCTCCGCAGCAGCCCGGCGGCCCTCTACGATTCGGCCGCCCTGGCCGCCGTGGTGAAGGAACTCGCCGCCGCCTACGGGCTGGTCGTCTTCGACATGCCCGCCGCAACCCAGGCCAGTTGCGTCGCCCATCTGGCCAGGCTGCTGGACGGCGTGCTGTTGGTGCTCGAAGCCGGGCGGGTCCGCTGGGATTCCGCCCAGCGCGTGAAAGAGTTGTTTCTCGCCGCGGGCGCCCGGCTGCTGGGCGCCGTGTTGAACAAGCAAAGCGACGGCGCGCCCGATTGGGTCTATCGCGATACCGCCGATGCGCCGCGCCGCAAGGATGACGTTTGAGTCGGTTCCTGTTGCAGAGCGTCCCATCAGTCACCCGGCGCTAGGCAGGACTTCGGTACGGAAAGAGGATTATGGAACTTCAAGCATTGCTGCCTTCCACGGCCTGGTTGCCCGCGCTGTCGGGCGAGGCCACCCTGCGCCGCCTCCCTTCCGCCGGGCGGTTTCGCAAGCTGCTGGCCCGCGAGCGGGACCGGGCCGACCGCCTGGGCGATCACTTCTCCCTGCTCTCGCTGGGAGTCAACGACTGGTGGACGGGCCGAGCGACCCTGGTCCGCCTGGCGAAGGTCATGCGCCGGCGGCTGCGAGCGACCGATGAAGCGGGCTGGCTCGACCGCCGCCATATCGGCGTCATTCTGCCGGGGACTCCCGCCTGGGGCGCGTGGACCGTGGCCGACGACCTATGCGGCAGCCTGCCGGCCGGCACTCCGCTGCCGGACTGCGAGGTCTACAGCTATCCGGCCGATTGGGTCGGCGCGGAGGAGAGTCGTGCCGGCCGGCTGGCCGTGCGGCGGCGGACGGCCGTGCGGCAGCGGCCGGTGGCGTCCATGGACGTGCTCTTCTACCAGGCGCTGCCGCTCTGGAAGCGGGTGCTGGACGTGGCGGTTGCCAGTGTCGCGCTGATGTTGCTGGCGCCGGTGCTGGCGGCCGTGGCGGCGGCGATCAAAATCACCTCGCCGGGTCCGGTCTTTTTCGCGCAGCGGCGGAGCGGCCTGGGAAACAAGCCCTTCGTGCTCTACAAATTCCGTTCCATGGTCGTCGATGCCGAGGCCCGCAAGCGCGAACTGCTGGCCTTGAATCAACAAGACGGCCCGGCCTTCAAGCTGCGGTCCGATCCCCGGGTGACGCGGCTGGGGCGGTTTCTCCGCGCCAGCAGCATCGACGAGCTGCCGCAGCTCTGGAACGTGCTGCGCGGCGACATGTCGCTGGTCGGCCCCCGGCCGCTGCCCTGCGACGAATCCGACGGCTGCCGCGGCTGGCAGCGCCGCCGCCTCGACGCCACCCCGGGCCTGACCTGCACCTGGCAGGTGCGGGGGCGCTCCCGGGTCACGTTTGCGGAGTGGGTGCGGATGGACCTCCGCTATATCGGCTCGCGCTCGCTGTGGAGCGACCTGAAACTTTTGATCGATACCGTACCGGCGCTGCTGCTTCGCAAGGGCTGGTGAACTTTTCCCAAACTTTTCCCCGTAGGACGGTTGACGATGGATCGGTGGCACGGCAACGCTCGCCCGCGCGTGCTCCTGCTGGCCTACACGTGCAGCCCCGAGCGCGGCTCGGAAGCGGGGGTGGGCTGGAACCGCGCCGTCGAGTCGGCCCGGCACTTCGACACCTGGGTGATCTGCGAGGAGCACGAGTTCGCCGCCGAGATTCGTTGCCATGAGCAAGTCCACGGCCCCGTGCCGGGGTTGCATTTCCACTTCGTCCCCCTGCGGCGCTGGGAGCGCCTCGCCGGCGGCACGCAAGTTAGCTGGTATCTGGTGCTGAAATTGTGGCACCGGCGGGCGTATCGGGCCGCTTGCCGCCTGCACCAAGAGCTTCGCTTCGACCTGGTCCACCAGTTGACGTTCTGCGGCTTCCGCGAGCCGGGCTACCTTTGGAAACTCGACGCGCCGTTCGTTTGGGGACCCGTCGGCGGCACGCAGAATTATCCGTGGCGTTTCCTGCCGCACGCCGGCCTCGGCGGCGCGGCGTCGGAGGCCCTTCGCAACGTCTGCAACTGGCTGCAAGTGCGTTTCAGCCCCCGCGTCCACCGCGCCGTCCGCAAATCGACCGTCCTGCTGGCCGCCAACTCGACCTGCCGGCGGGATATCGGCCGCTTCCACGGCAAGACGCCCGAACTGCTGCTGGAAACCGGCGTCAGCCGGGTGGCCGCCGCCCCGCATGGCCATGCCGGCGCCGACGATGTGCTCCGCATTCTCTGGTCCGGGCAACTCGTCCCCCGCAAGGCGCTCCACCTCCTGATCGAAGCGTTGGCGCGCCTGCCCGCCGAGGTCCGCTACGAGCTCCGGGTGCTGGGTCGCGGGCCGCAAGAGCGCCGCTGGCGGCGGCTGGCCCGCCGCCTGGGCGTCGATCGCCATGCGACCTGGCTCGGTTGGCTGCCGCACCAGGAAGCCCTGCAACAGTACGCCTGGGCCGACCTGTTCGTCTTCACCAGCCTCCGCGACACCTCGGGCAACGTGTTTCTGGAAGCGCTTGCCGCCGGGCTTCCCGTGGTCTGCCTGGATCACCAGGGGGCCGGCGACGTGATTACCGCCGAGTGCGGGGTGAAAATTGCGGTCACGCGTCCCGGCGAGGTGGTCGACGATCTGGCCGCGGCCATTCTTCGGCTGGCCCGTGCGCCGGCCGAGCGCCGCCAGCTCGGCCAAGGGGCGCTCGAGCTGGCCCGGCAATACCTCTGGTCCCGGCAGGGGCAACGGATGACAGATCTTTATCGGAGGGCCATGGCGGCGGCCGGCAACTTGGCGACGGCGGACGAGGAGGCGGCTTCGGATGGGCTATCTCAGAAGGGGACAGTCCCATTTTCGTCCGACCATGCTTCGCCTGGTGCCCGAAATCGGGACAGTGCCCAGGCCGTTCGAACGTGGGGACGGCCGGCGGGCCACGCGGTGGCCGGCCCGCTGTTTCCGCATCATTCGCGGCTGGTTCGCACGACCCATCTGGTGAAGCGGCGCGTGGCCGCCCGCATGGCCCTGGCCGCCGACGGATTCCTCCCGCCGCGCCGCGCCGAAGGCTTCGGCGTCCTCATGTATCACCGCATTGCCGAAAAGACCGGCGGCCTGGCGGCGCCCACCTGGAACGTGCCTCCCGGCGATTTCCGCCGGCAACTCGCCGAGCTGTTGGCGCGGGGCTATCAGCCGTGGCCGCTCCGCGAGGTCCTGGCCCGGCACAAGGCGGGGGAACCGATTCCGCCGCGGACGTTCGTGGTCACGTTTGACGACGGCTTCGAGTGCCTTTACCACGAGGCCTGGCCGATCTTGAAGGAACTCGGCGTCCCGGCCACCATTTTCCTGCCCACTTCGTACCTGGACAGCGACGCCCCGCTGCCGTTTGACGACTGGTCGGCGGCCGGGTCGAGTCGCGTGGAAGCGGCGGCCTGGCGGCCGCTCTCTACGGCCCAGTGCGCGGAAATGCTCGCCGGCGGGCTGGTCCAGTTGGGAACGCACAGCCACGTCCATGCCGATTTCCGCGGCCGGCCCGAGTTGCTCTGCCGCGACCTGCTCCGCTCGCTCAGCGTGCTCCAGGAGCGCTTCGGGATGACGGCAGCCCCCTTCGCGTTCCCTTACGGATTTGCCGATGACGACCTGGTCGCGGCCGCCAGGCACTCCGGCGTGCTCTGCGGGCTGTCCGACGAAAACGAATTGATCTCCCCGGGCAGCGATCCGTCGTGCTGGGGCCGATTGATCGTCGAAGAGGGAGACACGGCGGCGGTGCTGGCCGCCAAGCTCGACGGCTGGTACAGCCTGTTGCGCCGCGCCTGGTTGGGCGCCTGGCGATGGACCCACGCCGGCCCGCCTTCAGAAAATTTCTGCCGGCGAGAAAAGCCCCCCGTTTGCAACGGGGGGGCAACATCGAACGGCAAAACTTCGCCGGAAGATGCACCGGGGCAACCGGCCTGCGAGGCAACCGTCCCATGACGACTTCGCCGCAAGCGATTCTGGATTCCCTCGGGCCGCCGCCGTCGGCGGCCGGGGCCGCGGTCGAAGAGGCCGCACGGCTCCCGCGCCGGATCGCCGGCGCACTCATGCATCCGGGCCTGGCTGCCATCGTCGACCAAGGCGTCGTCAGCGGCACGAACTTCATCACCGCGCTGGTCATCGCGCACCAGTGCTCGCGCCAAGACATGGGCGTGTATTACCTGGCCTGGACGATCGTGCTCTTCCTGACGGCCGTCACCTGCAACCTGGTTTCGGTCCCCTACACGATGTACTGCAACCGGCATCGCGGCAGCGCGGGGGCATGGTACGCGGGCAGCACGCTGGTCCACCAACTGTTGCTCTCGGGCCTGGCGGCCGCGGGACTGCTGGCGGTGGCCGCCGCGCTGGAGTGGGGCGCGGGGCCGCCGTCGCTTCGACCGCTGGCCTGGACGCTGGCCGCCGTGCTGCCGCCGCTGCTCATGCGGGAATTCATCCGCCGCTGGGCCTTTGCCCATTTCGCCCTGCGGACCGCCGTGGTCGTCGACCTGGCCACCAGCGGGCTGCAACTGTCGGGGCTGTTTCTGCTGGTCTTTTGCTTCCATGGCATTTCCATCCCGGCCGTGTACCTGGTCATGGGCGGGGCCTCGGCGGCGGTCTGCGCGGCGTGGTTCGCCTGGGCACGTCCGCCGTTGCGAATGGGAGCGAGCCGGATTGCGGCCGACTGGCGCGCCCACTGGGGCTTCGGCAAATGGGCGCTGGCCGGCCAATTGGCCAACCTGGGATTCTACCTTCTGCCGTGGATGCTGGCCGCGGTCCACGGCAAAGCCGCCACGGGGGTGTTGGCCGCCTGCAACACGCTGGTCGGCCTGGCCAACTTGTTCGTCATCGGCATGAGCAATTTTGTCGGCCCCAAGGCGGCCCACGCCCTGGCCGAAGGCGGCGCCCGCGCCCTGGCCGGCGTCATGCGGACCACGCTGCTGTTGTTCGTCGTGGTCCTGGGGGCGTTCTGCGCGGTGACGTGGCTTGCCGGCGACCTGATGGCATGGTGCCTCGGCAGCCAGTATGCCGGCTGCGGCCCGCTGATCGCCGTGCTGGCGATGGCGACCTTCACCGATGCCGTGGGCCTGACCGCGTGCAGCGGCCTGTGGGCGCTGGATCGCCCGGCGGCAAATTTCGCCGGCGACCTCGTCCAACTGGCCGTAATGATTGCCTTCGCGCTGGCCTTGGTGACGCCGCTGGGCGCCATGGGAATCGCCATCAGCCTGGTCGCGGGCCGGGCGGCAGGCGCTGCGCTGCGCTGGTTCGTCTTGCGGATGAGCCTGGCGGACGACCGTAGCCCTGCGGCTTTTCAGACAGCCTCGTAGGGACACCCGGCCATGGAACCTCGCTCGCCCGAGACAATCGCAACGTCGGCCGGCGATCCGCGGCTGCTTTGGTTGACGATCGGCGTCATCGGCGCGGTCCTCTTCTTCAAGGACCACACGCTGACCACCTCGCAGTATTTCTTGTGGACGCCCTGGGTGGCCGAAGGCGAGGCCGCCGCCGGCGGCAACGTGCTCAAGGGCCTCGCCTTGTCGCTCCTTGCCGTGCTCGGCCTGTACCTGCTGAAGCGACCGGGCGGCCGGCCCTTGCGCGCGGACAATCTGCTGGCCGTGCTTTGGATCGGCTGCTGCGCCTGGTGCCTGGCCAGCATTTTCTGGTCCAGCGACATGGGCAGGACGGCCCGGCAAGGCGCCGCCCTGGTCTTCTGCATGATCGCGGCATTGGGCATCGCCCGCCGGTTCTCACCTGGCGACTTGGTGACGATGGCGCCGTCGCCAGCGCCGGGTACGTGGCCATCGGGGTGGGGCGGAGTTGTGGCTGGGGACGTTCCGGCCGTTGGCCGGCGATTATCGCTTCGCCGGCACCCTCCATCCCAATTCGCAAGGGGTGCAGTCGGCGATGCTTTGCCTGGCAGCCTGTTGCGCGATGCTGGGTGCCCGGCAGCGCCGCCAGAAGCAATGGCTGTTGGTTCTTCTTGCGGTTGCCACAGCCGGGCTGTTGCTGACGAAGTCGCGCACGGCCTGCCTACGCGCTGTTGGCCGCCTTGGCCGTCATCTGGTTGGTCAGGGCCCCGGCCCGGCAGCGCCTGCTTGCCGGCCTGGCCGCCGCGGCCGCCACGATCGTCGTCCTGCTGGCCGGCTCGCTGTGGGGGCAAGCCGCTGAAGACCGCCTCGCCGGAGTCGTCATGCTCGGCCGGCAGGAACAATCGGCCGAGCTCACCGGCCGCATACCCATCTGGGAAGAATTGGCCGTCCATGTCCGGGAGCGTCCTTGGACCGGCTACGGCTACGAGTCCTTCTGGACGCCCGACCGCATCGAGGAGGTCTCCGAGGACGTCGAGTGGACCCTCCGCGAAGCCCACAATCAATACCTCGACGCGGTGCTGGAGGTCGGCCTGATCGGCGCCGCCGCCATCCTGGCGTGCACCCTGCTGGGCATCTGGCGGGCGGCCTCCTTGCTGCGCCAGACCGGCGATTACGGCTACGCCATGATCCTCGGACTGCTGGTCTTCGGCCTGCTGAGCGGAGTGTTGGAATCGGGCAAACTGGGAGCGGGCTTCGAATCGCTCCTGGTCGGCTGCGGCTTGGCGCAATTGGCTTTCGCCGCCGGACCGGCCGCATCCCCACAAGGCGAGGAGCTTGCCCGATCATGAAAATCTCGGTCGTGCCCGGCAAGCAGTTGACGGCGGAGCAGGCGGCTGCCTGGTCGCAGATTCAGCGGGCGGAGGCCTCGCTGGAGAGCCCCTATTTTCGCCCCGAGTTCACCCAGGCGGTGGCCGCCGTCCGCGACGACGTCGAGGTGGCGATTCTCGAAGAGGCCGGCGCGGCCGTCGGCTTCTTCCCCTTCCAGCGCGGCACGGGAAACGTCGCTGCGCCCGTGGGCGGGCGGCTCTGCGACTTCCAAGGCGTCGTCGTGCGCGGCGAAACCGCCTGGGATCCCCGGCAACTGCTGCGGGAATGCGGGCTGGCGGCCTGGCACTTCGATCACCTCATCGCCGCGCAGCAGCCGCTGCGTCCTTACCACTGGAAGACCGCCGACTCGCCCTTTCTCGACCTCTCGCAGGGTTGGCAGGGCTATGTCACGGGGCAGCGCGCCCGCCACAAGGAAAGCTTCAAGACGCTGCTGCGGAAACTGCGTCACGCCGAGCGTGAGGCCGGCCCGCTCTCGATCGAGTATCACAGCGAGGATCGCGGAGTTTTCGACGCGCTGCTGGAGTGGAAACGCCAGCAATACCGGCGGACGGGCGTGCTGGACGTATTGGCGGTGCCCTGGACCGTGGCGCTTTTGGAGCGGGTCTGGCAGGCTTCGGGAGCCGAGTTTTCCGGCGTGCTGACGTCGCTGCGCCTCGGCGGCCGCCTGGCGGCCGCCCTGCTCAGCCTCCGCAGCGGCCCGGTGTTGCACACCTGGTTTTCCGCGTATGACACGGAACTGGCCCACTACTCCTCCGGCTTGATGCTCTTCCTCGAGCTCGGCCGGATCGCGGAAACGCAGGGCATCCGGCAGATCAACTTGGGGAAAGGCCCGGAAACCTATAAAGAGCAGATCCGCTCCGGCGCGGTCGAGTTGGCCGAGGGCTCCGTCGACTTGCGCCCGGTGGCCGGCCTGCTGCGGCGACAGTGGCGGCGGGCCTACGATTGGGTGCGGTCTTCTCCTTTGCGCCGGCCGCTGCGGGCCCCCGGCAGACTGGTGCGGCGGCTGATCGAATCGAGGACGTTTCGATGATCGGGACGATTTGCCAAGGCGTGCTGCTGGTGCTGAGCGCGATCGTGCTCCTGCCCATGCTGGCCCTGTCGCTGGAATGCCTGGCGGCGCTGCTGCCGCGGCGGCGCCCGGCGGACTACGGCGGCCGGCGGCCGCGAGTGGCCGTCTTGATCCCCGCCCACGACGAGGAGGCCGTCATCGAAGCGACCTTGCAGAGCGTCCAGGCGGGCATGGCCAATGGGGACCGGCTGCTGGTCGTCGCCGACAATTGCGGCGACGGCACGGCCGCGGTTGCCCGCCGCGCCGGCGCGATGGTGGTCGAGCGCTACGACGCGGAGCACCGCGGCAAGGGCTATGCGCTGGAGCACGGGTTGGCGCAGTTGCGCGACGATCCGCCGGAGGTGGTGGTCGTGATCGACGCCGACTGCCTGGCGGCCGCCGGCGCCATCGAGGCCACGGCCCGGCTGGCCCGGCAAACGCGGCGGCCGGTGCAGGCGGTGGACCTGACCGACCGGCGGCCGGCCGCGGGGGCGATGGAAGCGGCGGCCACGCTGGGGAACCGCTTCAGCAACCTGGTTCGCCCGCTGGGAATGGCCCGGCTCGGCGTGCCCTGCCGCCTGCTGGGCACCGGCATGGCCTTGCCGTGGCCGATCCTCGGCAGTGCCCGGCTCGGCACCGGCAACCTCGTGGAAGACATGCAGTTGGGGATCGATCTGGCCATTGCCGGGCACGCGCCGCTGTTCTGCCCCGAGGCCAAGGTTGCCAGCGCGCTGCCGCCGCGCGGGCGTGCCATGCTCAGCCAGCGGACGCGCTGGGAGCAGGGACATCTGCACACGGCCGCGACGCAGGTCCCGCGCCTGTTGGGCGAGTCGCTGCGGCAGCGACGGCCGGGGCTGTTTTGGATGGCCTGCGACCTGGCGATTCCGCCGCTGGCGCCGTTGGCGGCCGCGTGGGCGGCCAGCTTCGCCTGCGCGGCCGCGGCCTGGCTCCTGGGGGCCGGGGCGCTGCCGCTGCTGTTGGCGGCCGGCGGCGGCCTGGCGCTGGCCGTGGCGGTGGCGGCCGCTTGGACGGCATTCTGCCGAGAGCAGGTCCCCTGGACGGTCCTGGCGGCCATACCCGCCTACCTGTGGCGAAAATTGCCCATCTATGCCGGCCTGCTCTGGCGACGGCAACAGGCGTGGGTGCGGACGGAGCGGGAGCCGGGGCCGGATGCCGGGGTCCGCTCGCTGCGGCACGATCCCGCGCACGACCGCCATTTCTCCGTCCTGGGCGTTCGCTTCACCAACGTGACCAGGCAACGCGCCCTGGGACTGGTCGAGGAGCTTATCCGGCGGCCGGACGGCCGCGCGCACGCCGTCTTCTTCGCCAACGCCCATACGCTGAACCTGGCCGCCGTCGATCCCGAGTATCGCGACGTGCTCAGCGCGGCCGACTATGTCTTTGCCGACGGTACGGGAGTGCGTTGGGCGGCCCGCTTGCAGAAAGTCCGCGTCCGCGAGAACCTGGTGGGCACGGATTTCACGCCGGCCTTGCTGCGGGAAACCGCCGGCCGCGGCTATTCGTATTTCCTGCTCGGCGGCGACTTGTGGACGATCGAGCGGACCGCCGAATATGCGCGGCAGTGTTTCCCCGGCTGGACGCTGCGCGGCTATCACCACGGCTACCTGGCCAATCCCCGCGCCGAGGCGGCCGTCATCGAACAGATCCGCTCGCTGCGGCCGGACCTGCTGCTGGTGGGCATGGGCAATCCGTTGCAGGAGCGCTGGATCCGCCAACACCAGGACCGGCTGGGGGCGACGGTCTGCATGGCGATCGGCGGCCTGTTCGACCTTTGGGCGGGCAGCGTCAGCCGGGCGCCACACTGGCTGCGGCGCCTGGGGCACGAATGGCTGTGGCGGCTCTTCCAGCAGCCGAAAGACAAGGCCCGCCGCTACCTCGTCGGCAACCCCGCGTTCCTCGCGCGCGTCTTGCGGGAAAGGCTGAGCGGCCGCTTGCCCTCGCCGGGGGAATGCCCCGATTTTCATGCCGTGGAGACCGCGGCGGCCGACTTCGCCTTGGAAACCGCCGCCTCGGCCGCCGACGTGGAACCACCCTCCGGTGATGCGTCGCTCAGTTCGGCCGATAATGAAGCGCCAGCCAGACGGTAGCCTGTCCGGGCGCCGTCCACTCGACGCGGTGCCGGCGATGGGCGGGAATGTGCAGGGCGTCACCGGGCCGCAACTCGCACGGCTGCGGCTGGCCTTCCATGCGCAGGGCCGCCCCGCCCGACAGTAGCAAGACCCACTCGTCGGCCTCCTGGTCGCACCATTGCCCTGCGGGCGTCGCCTGGCCGGTCGAGATGATCCGCTCCAGGCGGAAATCGCCCCCCCGGAGCAATTCCTCGAACACCTCCTGGTCCGACGGGCGCGGCGGCGCGGCAAAAATGTTCTTCGTCTTCACCTGCGGATCCTTGGAGCTTGAAAAAAGTAACTTCGCTGATTCAAAAGGGGACAGTCCCATTTTCGTCGAACGAAAATTGGGACAGTCCCCAGATCGTTCCCTGCCAACTCCTCACCAGCGATTGCGGTGCACGCGGTCCGGGCGGAAGCGGTCGGCCGGCGGCGGCTGCTCGGCCGGATAGCCCAGCACCGCCAGGCTGTGCGGGGTCACCTGCTCCGGCAGCGCGAACAAGCGGCGGCAGTTCTCCATGCGCTCCGGCCGGGGATAAATGCCGATCCACACGCCGCCCAGCCCCAGGGCGTGGGCCGCCAGCAGCAGGTTTTGCATTGCCGCCGCACAATCGACGACCCAAAACCCCGGCGACTTCTCCTCTCTGAGGTCGCCGCAAATCAAAATGCCCAGCGGCGCCTGCGCAGCCATGCGGGCGTTGGGATTGAGGCGAGCGATCTCGGCCAGCACGCCGCGGTCGTCGACCACGATAAATTGCCAAGGCTGCTGGTTCCGCGCTGCGGCGCGCTCATGGCGGCCGCCAGAAGCCGCTCGACCAGCTCCCCGGGCACGCCCTGGTCTTGATAAGTCCGGATGCTGCGCCGGCTGCGGATCGCTTCCAGTGTATCCATCGCGGATCTCCCCGCTGGGATGTGTTTGTCGGCCGGTTCTCGCGTTTCCGCTATCCTAGCGGAAGCGCGGCCGGCAGACTATCCTCCCCAGAAGGGTTGCCCAACTTATCGCCGATAGCGGTATGACGGGACCGCCGCCGCGGTGCTGGCCGACAACGGCCCCCGGCGGTACACTAAGGGCGGTTGGATGTCCTGGCAGCGTCGAGAATTTCCCATGAACGGAACAGTATGTCCGCAATGCGGCGGCCTGGTGGAACCAACCACCCCGGGGAAAGCCGTATTCTGCCCCCGTTGCATGGTCACGGTCGAGATGCCGGCCGCGGCAGACAACGACGAGCTTTGGTCGAACTCCCTGAGCGATTGGGAATCGTCCATCGCCGATGCTCCGCGGGAACTTGCCGTGGCGCTGGGCAACGGGCGGCAGGCCCGCCAACCGGACGGACTGCGCACGGCCATTTACTGTCTGTTCGGCTTGGTAGCCTTTCTGATCGCGCTGATCGGCGCGGTGCTGGTGGCGCGCCAGCTTCGGCCCCTGGTTGCCCGGCCCCGGCCCGCCCCGCCGGGCCTTCAGGAAGCGATCCATCAACTGGAAGTCGCCGAGGCCAATGACGACCGCCTGCAGGCGGCCCGGAAGCTGGTGGGCATGGGCCCGGAGGCAGTCATCGCCGCGTTGGACCGTCCCGGTTCCGCCGACGGCGCCGGGCCGTCGATCTCGACGGCGATTGCCCATGCCCTGGCGGAGGTCGGGCCGGAGGCGGTCGCCGCCTTGAGCCAGGCCCTCGGCTCGCCGAAGGCCAACGTCCGCGCCGGGGCCGCCACGGTGTTGGCCGAGATGGGCGCGCGGGGCAGGGGGCGCAGAAGGCGCTGATCAAGACGCTGGGCGACAAGGACCAGTGGGTGCGATGGAATTCCCTCGAGGCCTTGGGCAACATGGGCGACGAGGCGGCTCCGGCCGTCGATGCCCTGACGGCCCTCCTGGAGCACCAGGATCCGCTCACTCGCCGCCGCGCTGTCGAAGCCTTGGGAGAGATCGGGCCGCCGGCCAAGCAGGCCACCGCCGCGCTCAGCAAGGCGCGCGATAAGGACGCGGATGAGACGGTCCGCAAGGCGGCGGCCCTCGCCTTGTACCAGGTCGATCTTGTCGACCAAGCGCAACAGGCGGAGAGGCAGACCCTCTCGAAGGTGCGGGAGCTGATGGAGAAGCTGCGCTCCGGCGATCAGTTTGGCGAGATTGCGGCGGCCAAGTCCCTGGGTGAGATGGGCCCGGATGCCGCCGATGCGGTTCCCGCCTTGGCCCTGGCGCTGCGGGACAAGATCAAGGCCGTCCGCGAAGCGGCCGCCAACGCCCTCAGCATGGTGGGCAGCCAAGCCCGCCAGGTCCTGCCCGCCTTGCAAGCGGCGGCCCACGAGGAGGACCCCGAGGTCCGCGCCGCAGCCCAGAAAACCCTCGACACGCTCGAAGGCAGGTAGGGTCTGCGAAAAATACGGGCCGCGGGTGGCCCCGATAGCTTTGCTATCGGGGCGGCGGAGCCGCAAGAGGAGCTTCAATACGCCACGAAAGCCTCTTGTGCCTGACGGCACCCCGATAGCGTAGCTATCGGGGCCACCCGCGTAGCTATCGGGGCCACCTGCGAAAAATACGGGCCGTCGGACGGGTGGGGGTTGCATAGCATCCGCCGCGGAAGGTGAAAAATGTAGGGTGGGTCGACGGGCACCGACGCGAAGCGCTGGTCGGCGAACCCCACCAGAAATGGCCGAATCGTAGTTGGTGGGGCTCACTGCGCTCGACCCACCCTACAGATGCCTGCCACAGAACCTAATTCTAAGGTTCCATTGACATTAGGGAAACTAATGATACGATAGAAGTGTACGTCCCGCCTGTTCCGCGGAAGGCTAGAATTCATCGAGAGCACGCCCCGGGGGCGGTTGCGCGTGCGGTGCTGCTGCCTTCCCCGGAGGTCCACGGAAGAAAACGCCCGATGATGTCTGTCGCGCCCAAAGCCCAAGGTCTCTACGATCCCCAGTGGGAGCACGATGCCTGCGGTATCGGCGCGATTGTCAATATCTCGGGCGGTCGCGACCATGCGGTGGTCGAGCATGGCAAGCAGGTGCTGTTGAACTTGATGCACCGGGGCGCCGCGGGGGCCGACGAATCGACCGGCGACGGGGCGGGCATTCTCCTGCAAGTGCCGCACGAGTTCTTCGTCCAGGAGGCCGACCGGCTGGGCTTCGGAATTCCTGCTGCCGGGGGATACGGGGTGGCGATGCTGTTCCTTCCCCGGGACCCCGCGCCGCGCCGGCAGTGCGAGGAGGTGTTGACCGCGGCCGTCGAGAAAGAAGAACTGCGGGTGTTGGGGTGGCGCGACGTGCCGGCCGACGACCGCTCGTTGGGCGAGATCGCCCGCAGCTCGGAGCCGGTGGTCCGCCAGGTCTTCATTGCCGGCAACGGCCTGGAAGACGAGGAACTGGAGCGGCGGCTGTTCCTGGCCCGCAAGCGCGCCGAGCGCCGCGTCGCGGAGTTGCTAGGCCGCTCGGGCGACGGGTTTTACGTGGCGTCGATGTCGTGCCGCACGATCTGCTACAAGGGCATGTTCCTGGCGCCGCAACTGTTCGCCTACTATCCCGACCTGGCCGACCCGCGGATCAAGACGGCGCTGGCCATCGTGCATCAGCGCTACAGCACGAACACGTTTCCCAGTTGGCGGCTGGCGCAGCCCTTCCGCATGATCGCCCACAACGGCGAGATCAACACCCTGCGGGGCAATGCCAATCGGCTGCGGGCCTACGAGAACGTGATGGCCTGTCCGGCGCTGGGCAAGGACCTTTCCGACCTCTATCCGATCCTTCAGCCCGGCGGCAGCGACTCGGCCTGTTTCGACAACTGCATGGAGTTGCTGGTGCGCGCCGGCGCTCGTCGCCGCACGCCCTGATGATGATGATCCCCGAGGCCTTCGGCCCCAGCTACCATATCTCGACGGACAAGCGGGCCTTCTACGAATATCACGCGGCGATCATGGAGCCCTGGGACGGGCCGGCGGCCATGGTCTTCACCGACGGCCGGCTGGTCGGCGGCACCCTGGACCGCAACGGCCTGCGGCCCAGCCGCTACGTGGTGACGACCGACGGCCTGGTGGTGCTCTCCAGCGAAGTGGGCGTGATCGAGTTCCCGCCCGAGCAGGTCCAGCGCAAGGGCCGCTTGCAGCCGGGGCGGATGTTCCTGGTCGACACCGAGGAAGGCCGCATCGTCGAAGACAACGAGATCAAGGGGAAGATCGCCCGGCAAAAACCCTATCGCCGCTGGCTGGAGGAGAACCGCATCGAGCTGCGGGGCCTGTTCCAGCCCGCCAAGCCGACCGAGATCGACCGCGGCAGCGTGCCGCAGCGGCTGCGGGCCTTCGGCTATCACCGCGAAGAGCTGCTGATGGTGCTGGGCCCCATGGCGCTGAATAGCCAGGAGCCGGTCGGCTCGATGGGCACTGACACGCCGCTGGCGGTGCTTTCCAACCGGCCCAAGCTGCTGTTCGACTATTTCAAGCAACTCTTCGCCCAGGTCACCAATCCGCCCATCGACCCGCTGCGGGAAGGGCTGGTGATGTCGCTGATGTCGTTCACCGGCAAGCAGCGGAACTTGCTGGCGGAGACGCCCGATCATTGCCGCCAGTTGAAGCTGCCGCATCCGATCCTCACCAACGGCAACGTCGAGCGGCTGCGGACGGTGACGCGCAGCGATTTCAAAGTGGCGACGCTGCCGATCCTGTTTCCGGCCTGCGAGCACGAAGCGGGCGAGCACCTCCGCGAGGCGCTGGCCGGGCTGGTCGAGGGCGCAGAGCGCGCGGTCCGCGACGGCGCGGCCCTGCTGATCCTCAGCGATCGCGGCATCTCGCCCAAGATGGCGGCCATCCCCAGCCTGTTGGCCACCGCGGCCTTGCACCACGGCCTGCTGGCCCGCGGGCTGCGCGGCGACGTGGGCATCGCGCTGGAAAGCGGCGAGCCCCGCGAGGTCATGCACTTCTGCCTCCTCTGCGGCTACGGCGCCAGCGCCATCAATCCCTACCTGGCGTTCGAGGCCATCGACAAGATGCGCTCCGACGGCGACCTGCCGGCCGACCTGGGGGCCGATCAACTGGTCGATCAATACATCACCGCCGCCAAGAAGGGCATTCTCAAGACCATCTCGAAGATGGGCATCTCGACGCTGCGGAGCTATCATGCGGCCCAGCAGTTCGAGGCCGTCGGCTTGAACCATGAAGTCGTGCGGCAATACTTCACCGGCACCGCCTCGCGCATCGAGGGCGTGGGACTCGACGTGCTGGCCGGCGAAGCCCTGGCCCGCCACCGTGCCGCCTTCCGCCGCCGCGCCGCCGCCGCCTTGGACCTCGATTTCGGCGGCGAGTACCACTTCCGCCTCGACGGCGAAAACCACCTCTGGAACCCCACCACCGTCACGCAACTCCAGCACGCCGTCATCCAGAACGACCCGCAGAGCTACCAGCAGTACGCCCAGGCCGTCAACCAGCAGGGCCGCGATCTGTGCACGCTGCGGGGGCTGTTCGAGTTCACGCACGGCACTCCCGTCCCGCTCAACGAGGTCGAGCCGGCTGCCGAGATCGTCAAGCGGTTCTACACCGGGGCCATGTCGCACGGCTCGATCAGCCGCGAGGCCCACGAGGTGCTGGCGGTGGCGATGAACCGGCTGGGCGGCATGTCGAACACGGGCGAAGGGGGCGAAGACCCGGCGCGTTACAAGCCGATGGCCAACGGCGACTCGTCCAATTGCGGCATCAAGCAGGTGGCCAGCGCGCGGTTCGGCGTGACCATGGAATATCTCTCCCAGGCGAAGATGCTGCAGATCAAGATGGCCCAGGGCGCCAAGCCGGGCGAAGGCGGCCAGTTGCCCGGCCACAAGGTGACCGAGGAGATGGCGCGGCTGCGGCACTCGACGCCGGGGGTGTCGCTGATCTCGCCGCCGCCGCACCACGACATCTACTCGATCGAAGACCTCGCCCAATTGATTTACGACTTGAAGTGCGCAAATCCCGGCGTCAAGGTGTCGGTGAAGCTGGTTTCCGAAGTGGGCGTGGGCACCGTGGCCGCCGGCGTGGCCAAGGGCCATGCCGACGAAGTCCTCATCAGCGGCCACAACGGCGGCACCGGCGCCAGCCCGCTGTCGTCGATCAAGTATGCCGGCGGCCCCTGGGAACTCGGCCTGGCCGAGACCCAGCAGACGCTGGTCCTCAACGGACTCCGCGACCGCATCCTCGTCCAGGTCGACGGCCAATTGAAGACCGGCCGCAACGTGGTCATCGCCGCCCTGCTGGGGGCCGAACGCTTCGGCTTCGGCACCGCGGCGCTGGTCTCGTTGGGCTGCCTGCTGATGCGCAAGTGCCACCTCGGCACCTGTCCGGCCGGAATCGCCACCCAGGATCCGGAACTCCGCAAACGCTTTGCCGGCAAGGTGGAATACGTCGTGCGGTTCCTCACCTTCGTGGCCGAGGAGGCCCGGCGGATCATGGCGGAACTGGGCTTCCGCAAGTTCGACAACATGGTCGGGCACGTCGAGCGGCTGGGTTGCCGCCAGGCCGTCGAGCATTGGAAGGCCAAGGGGCTCGATTTCTCGGCGGTCTTCGCGGCCCCCGAGCGCACCAACGGCTGCGCCCTGCGCCGCGTGCGGCCGCAGAGCGACATGCACCAGGACCACCTCGACTGGCAACTCCTGGAGCAGCTTGGACCGGCCATCGAGGCCGGCACGCCCGCCAAGCTGGAATGCCCCATCCGCAACGTCCATCGCACGGTGGGGACGATCCTGAGCAACCGCATCGTGCGGCGGCACGGCGGCGCGGGACTGCCCGACGGCACGCTCGATCTGACCTTCCGCGGCTCGGCCGGCCAGAGCTTCGGCGCCTTCCTAGTCGGCGGCGTCACCATGCGGCTCATCGGCGATGCCAACGACTACCTGGGCAAAGGGCTCTCGGGCGGGCGGATCATCGTGCAGACGCCGCCCGGCTCGCCCTTCGATCCCAAGGAAAACGTCATCGTCGGCAACACGCTGCTCTACGGGGCCACCGGCGGCGAAGTGTTCATCAACGGACTCAGCGGCGAGCGCTTCGCGGTCCGCAACAGCGGCGCCGTCGCGGTCATCGAAGGCGTCGGCGACCACGGCTGCGAGTATATGACCGGCGGGACGGTCGTGGTCCTGGGCCGCACGGGACGCAATTTCGCCGCCGGCATGAGCGGCGGCATCGCCTACGTCCTCGACGAGCACCAACTGTTCGACACCCTCTGCAATCTCAACATGGTCGACCTGGAGCCCCTGCGGCAAAAAGAGGACCAGGCGCTACTGCACGATCTGATCGAGCGACACTTCCGCTGGACGCAAAGCCGCCAGGCCCAGAGCGTGCTGGAGCACTGGCGGGAAATGTCGGGCCGGTTCGTCAAGGTCATGCCCATCGACTATCGCAAGGCCCTGGAACGCCTCCGCCAGCGCGAACAGGTCAAGGGCGACGCCGCGCTGGCCACCGAGGAGGTCTTCGGCCATGGCTAACCCCACAGGGTTTCAACAATTCGGCCGCGTCGAGGTGGGGCATCGCGCCGTCCAGGAGCGGATCAAGGACTGGCACGAGATCGACCGGCCGCTGATCGCCCGGGTGCTCAACGAGCAGGCCGCCCGCTGCATGGACTGCGGCATTCCCTACTGCCACGCCGTGGGCTGCCCGGTGAAGAACCGCATTCCCGAGTTCAACAACCTGGTCTATCGCGGCCGCTGGCGCGAGGCGGCCGAGAACCTCCACTCGACCAACAACTTTCCCGAGATCACCGGGCGCATCTGCCCGGCGCCCTGCGAGGCCGCCTGCACGCTGGCCATCGCCCACGAGCCGGTGACCATCCGGCACATCGAATACCAGATTGCGGAGCGGGCGTTCCAGGAGGGCTGGGTCCGGCCGCTCCCCTCGCGCAACAAGAGCGGCCGGCGGACCGCCGTGATCGGCTCGGGACCGGCCGGACTGGCCGCCGCCCAGCAGTTGATCCGCGCCGGCCACCAGGTCGTGCTCTTCGAGAAGGACGACCGCATGGGCGGGCTCTTGCGCTACGGCATCCCCGATTTCAAGCTGGAAAAATACGTCATCGACCGCCGCTTGGAACAGATGGCCGCCGAGGGGGTGAAGTTCGAGCCCGGCGTCGGCGTGGGCAAGGAGCTGAGCGTCGAGCAGCTTCGCAAGTCGTTCAACGCCGTCTGCCTGACGATGGGCGCCGGCAAGGCGCGGCCGCTGGCGGTGCCGGGCGTCGACCTCTCCGGGGTCTCGCTGGCCATGGACTTCTTCAGCGCGCAGAACCGCCACGTCGCCGGCGACGCCGCGGCCAACGGCAGCGAGTTTACCCTGTCGGCCAAGGGCAAGCACGTCATCGTCATCGGCGGCGGCGACACCGGCAGCAACTGCGTCGGCACCTCGATCCGCCAAGGGGCCCGTTCGGTCACGCAACTGGAGATCCTGCCCAAGCCGCCGGACGTGAGCAATCCCGAGACCCCGTGGCCCGATTGGCCCCGGATCATGCGGACCTCCTCTTCGCAGGAGGAGGGCTGCCAGCGGCGCTGGAGCACGCTCACCAAGGAGCTATCGGGCAGTCGCGGCCGCGTCGAGCAGATCCGCTGTTGCGACATCGAGTGGGTCCGCGGGGCGAAGGGTTGGGAGATGCGGGAGATTCCCGCCAGCGAGTTCACGTTGCCGGCCGAGTTGGTCCTGATCGCCATGGGCTTTGTGCACGTGGTGCACGGCGGTCTGATCGAGGAGTTGGGCCTCGATTTGGACAATCGCGGCAACGTGGCGGTGAAGGGGTGGATGACGAGTCAGCCGGGCATTTTCGCCGCCGGCAACACGGTCAAGGGCGCCTCGCTGGTGGTGCACGCCATCAATCACGGCCGTCTGATGGCCGCCGCGGTGGACGAATGGCTGCGAGGATAAGGCGGAATCATAACGAGCCGGAGGCGTCAGCCTCCGGATAACGCTGCCCCGCCGCCTCGCGCAGTTTCGCCCCGATTGCCCGCCGATCGCTCCCCGGGACCCGCGACGAACGGTTGGCCCGTTGGGCCGACGCTGGACTGCCACCGGTTGCCGAGAACCCTGGGCGATGCCCAGGGCTGGACGAACGGCTGGGCCTTCGGCCCGTGCGAATAACATCACCCGCCCTCGGCGATCGTCCGGCCGCCGTCCACCGGCAGACAAACGCCGGTGACGTAATCGTTCTCGACCAGAAAAATTACCGCCTGGGCCACGTTCTCCGGACGCCCCGGCCGCTTCAAGAGCGTGCCGGCCACCGCGCCCTTCACCTCGGCGTCGGAAAGATCGTCGGGCAGCATTACCGGCCCGGGCAGGATGCAGTTGACGCGGATGGCGCGGTTCCGCGCGGCCAACTCGACCGCCAGCGCGCGAGTCAACGTGGGAATCGCGCCCTTGCTGAGGAAATAGGCCGCGTAGCCGGCGTAGGGCCGCGCACAGGCCCAATCGCCGATGGTCACAATCGCGCCGCCTTCCGGCTGGCCGACCATGATCCGGCCCGCCTGCTGGCAACAGAGCAGCGTGCCCAGGGCGTTGATGTCGAACGCACGGCGACACGTCGTCGGCGCTGGTCTCCGCCAGCGGCCGGCGCTCCCAGACGGCGGCCGCCGTGACCAGGACGTCGAGCCGGCCGAAAGTTTTCATAATCTCTTGGAACATCCGGGCGACGGCCGCTTCGTCGGCAACGTCGGCCGCGAAGGCCGCGGCACGCACGCCGAGGGCCCGCAGGGCGGCCAGCGACTGTTGGGCCTCGTCGGCCGAGCGGCGGTAGTGCAAGGCGACGGCGTAGCCGCGGGCGGCCAAGGCGGTGGCGATGGCATTGCCTACCCGCCGCTTGCCGCTGCCGGTCACCAGGGCGACTTTTTCAGGGGCCGTTGTTGTCATGATCGTGAAAAACCTGTAGGGTGGGTCGAGCGCAGCGAGCCCCACCACAATCCGCGAAAACCTGATGGTGGGGCTCGCTGCGCTCGACCCACCCTACAATTTTTGCCCATGATTTTTGGCACTATCTTGACTCCGCGAAGTATTCGGCGATGGCCGCTTTCCAATCGGGCATGGCGGGCCCGCCCAGACGATGATAGGCCGTCGTGTCCAGGACGCTGTAGGCGGGCCGGGGGGCGGCCCGCGGATATTCGGCCGTGGTGATGGCCTCGACCGTCACCTTGAGTCCGGCCAGGCGGACGATCTCGCCGGCCAACTCGTGCCAAGTGGTCGCGCCGCGGTTGGTGACGTGATAGATGCCCCAGGGCGCCGGGGCCGCGCGATCGACGCCGGCCAGATACAGCAGCGCGCGGGCGACGTGGGGCACGTAGCTGGGCGTGCAGTGCTGATCGGCCACGACGCGAAGCTTGTCGCTGGAGCGGGCGAAGCGCAGGATCGTCTTGACGAAGTTCCGCGCCTCCTGGTGCGACGCCCGGGCGTACAGGCCGCAGGTCCGCACGATGAGGTGCTTGGGGTGCTTGGCCGCCGCCCATTCCCCTTCGAGCTTGGTCTGGGCGTAAACGCCCTGCGGCAAAGTTGGATCGTCCTCGCGGTGCGGGTGGGGCGGATCGGCGGCCGCGCCGAAGACGTAATCGGTGCTGATCTGCACCAGGGGGCAGTCCAGCCCGCGGCAGGCCTCGACCAGGTATTGGACGGCGACGGCATTGACGGCCCGGCACACCCCCGGCTCGCTTTCGGCCTGGTCCACCTGGGTATAGGCGGCACAATTGATGACCAGCTCGGGCTGGATTTCGGCCAGGGCCTTGCGGACCGCCGAGCCGCGGGTGAGGTCGAGCTTGTCGATGTCGATGGGCACGGCGGCCTGGCCCAGCAGGCGGCAGAGTTCGGCGCCCAACTGGCCGGCGGCCCCGGTGACGAGGATTCTTTTCATGGTTTTCCAAGTTCTCCCTCTCCCGGAGGGAGAGGGGACGCGGATCAGGAGCAGCCCTCACCCTAACCCTCTCCCGGAGGGAGAGGGGACATGAGTAGGCATTTCGCGGAAGTCCTGTAAAATGTATCCTTTCCCAGAGCACTTCCACAAGGGGATGGCCGCATGAATGTCATGGTCGCGGGCGGGGCCGGCTATATCGGCTCGCACGCCGTCAAACAGTTGATCGACGCCGGGCACCGCGTGGTGGCGGTCGATAATCTCTTCCGGGGACACGCCGCGGCGGTCGATCGGCGGGCCGAGTTTCAGCGTCTGGACCTGGCCGATACCGACGGCCTCGTCGACGTGCTGCGCCGGCACAAGATCGATTGCGTGATGCACTTCGCCGCGCTGGCCTACGTGGGCGAATCGGTCGCCGATCCGCTGGCCTATTACGACAACAACACGGCCGGCGCCATCAGCCTGTTCAAAGCGATGCAGGCCGCCGGCGTGGGGCGGCTGGTCTTCAGCTCGACCTGCGCGACCTACGGCGAGCCGGAGGCGACGCCGATCGTCGAGACCATGCGGCAGTCGCCGATCAGCCCCTACGGCTGGTCGAAGTGGTGCGTGGAGCGGGTGCTGCGCGACTACGGCGCCGCGGAGCGGACGTTCGGTTACGCGGCGCTGCGCTATTTCAACGTGGCCGGCTCCGCCGCCGACGGCTCGCTGGGCGAAGACCACAACCCGGAAACGCACCTCATTCCGGTGCTGTTGCTGGCGGCCTTGGGGCGGCGGGAGAAGGTCACGGTCTTCGGCACCGATTATCCCACGCCCGACGGCACCTGCATCCGCGACTACGTCCACGTCGAGGACCTGTGCGCCGCCCACATCGAGGTCATGGAGGCCCTGCGGCCGGGCGACGCGCGGTTCTACAACCTGGGCATCGGCAAGGGTTATTCGGTCAAGGCGGTGATCGACGCGGCCCGCCGCGTCACCGGCCTGGAGATTCCGCTGGAGTACGGCGCCCGGCGGCCGGGCGATCCGGCGGTGTTGTATGCCGACGCCGGGAAGATCCGCAAGGAGTTGGGCTGGTCGGCGAAGTACACCGAGATCGAGCCCATCGTGGCGACGGCCTGGAACTGGTTCAAGAACCATCCGGACGGTTACGGCGAGTAATGGTAGGGTGGGACGAAGTCCCACCACGATTCGCCGTAGAAAATGGTGGGACTTCGCTCCGCTCGTCCCACCCTACAACGTACCGACCCTGGCCCCTGGCTCACCGCCACAGGTCCTTGGTGCGGCGGCGGACCGCCCGGCTGGTCAACTCGGAGCCCAGCGCAACGTCGGGCTCTTCTACGTCGTCGGGGCCGCGGGCCAGGCGCTGCTCGAAGCAGGCGGCCACCGAATCGGGCAGGAAGCGGGTCCGCTGCGCGTAGCCGTGCCGGTCGCCCATGCCGGGCGGCGGCGTGTAATAGTATCTCAACGGGCAGCAGACGTAGAGGAAGTTTTTCGCCCGCGTCAGGGCCACGTAAAACAGCCGCCGCTCCTCCTCGATCTCGGCCGAGTTCCTGGTGGCCATGTCGGAGGGGATGTTGCCGTCGGCGGCGTGGATGACGTAGACGGCGTCCCATTCCAGCCCCTTGGCCGAGTGGATGGTGCTCAAGACGAGGTAATCGTCGTCGAGGTGCGGCGGGCCGGCCAGGTCCTGGGTCGAGTTGGGCGGATCGAGGGCCATTTCCCGCAACATCCGGGGCCGGCTCCGATAGCGGCCGGCAAGCTGTTCCAGTTGTTCCAGGTCGCGCAGCCGCGGTTGCACGTGATCGTACTGCGACTCCAACAGCGGCGCATAGAAGGTCCGCACGCGGTGCAGTTGGGCGGGCAGGTCTTCGCCGGTCGTGGCGAGGTGTGCCATCAATTGGACCAGTTTCGGCCACAAGCCGGCCGCCGCGGCGGGCGGTTTCCACGCCTCCCAAGCGGCGAAACCGTCCGCCGCGTTGGCCAGCAGCTCGGACAAGTGCCGGGCCTTGCCGGGCCCGATGCCTGGCAGCAGCAACAGCACCCGGGCGCAGGAAACGACGTCGCGGGGGTTCTCGGCCAGCCGCAGGAAGGCCATCAGGTCTTTGACGTGGGCGGCCTCGACGAACTTCAGCCCGCCGTACTTGTGAAAGGGGATCTTGCGGACGGCCAGCTCGGCCTCCAGCAGGATGCTGTGATGCGAGGCGCGGAACAGCACGGCCTGGCGGCGCAGGTCGATGCCCTCTTCCCGATGCGCCAGGATGCGGCGGATCACGTACTCCGTCTGGTCGTTCTCGTCCTCGCAGGTTGTCAGTACCGGCCGCTGCCCCTCGGTCCGCTCCGACCAGAGGTTTTTGGAAAACCGCTCCCGCGACAGGGCGATGACGCGGTTGGCGGCCTCCAGGATCGGCAGCGTGCTGCGATAGTTCTGCTCCAGGGTCACTAGCGTGGCGTCGGGGCAATGCTTGGGGAAGTCGAGGATGTTGCGGACCGTCGCCGCCCGGAACGAATAGATCGATTGCGCGTCGTCGCCCACCACGGTCAGCCCTTGGCCTTGGGGCGAAAGGAGGTAAAGGATGTCGGCTTGCAGGGCGTTGGTGTCTTGATACTCGTCGACCAGCACGCAATCGAATTGTTTGCGGACGGCCGGGCCGGCCTGCGGATCGCTCAGCAAGGCGTGCCAGTAGAGCAGCAAGTCGTCGTAGTCCAGCACCGCGGCGGCCTCCTTGCGATCGACGTAGCCGTCCAGCAGCCGCTTCAGGTCCTCGGCCCAATCGCGACACCAGGAGAACGGGCCGGCCAACACCTGCTCCAGCTTTTCGCGGGCGTTGACGCAGCGGCTGTAGATGGCCATGCAGGTGCCCTTCTTGGGGAAGCGGCGGTCGGTCTTGGCCAGGCCCAGCTCGGTGCGGACGACGTTGAGCAGATCCTCGGAATCGCCCCGGTCGTGGATGGTGAAACTCGCCGGCAGGCCGATCGCCTTGCCGTGGCGGCGCAGCAGCCGGGTGGCGACCGCATGATAGGTGCCGCCCCAGACCCGCGAGCCGCGCAGCGGCGCCGCAGCCGCCGATTCGGCAACCGCCGATTCAGCAACGTCGAGATGGCGCAGCAAGCTGTCGACGCGGCGGAGCATCTCGGCGGCCGCCCGGCGGGTGAAGGTCAAGAGCAGAATCCGGCTCGGATCGATGCCCTGGGCGATCAGCCAGGCCACCCGCTGCACCAGCGTGGCCGTCTTGCCCGTGCCGGCGCCCGCGATGATCAGCAGCGGCCGCTGGTCATGGGTGGCGGCCTGGCGCTGTTGGGGATTCAGCCGTGCCAAGACGGCATCGATCGAGGGGGAGGACTTCATTGGTTTCTGTTGCGGAAAACCTCGGTAGGGTGGGTCGACGGGCACCGACGCGAAGCGTTGGTCGGCGAGCCCCACCAAAACCCGCGAAAAACTGATGGTGGGGCTCGCTGCGCTCGACCCACCCTACAAGTCTCCGACCTTGCGAAACAGAAACTCATTGAAATCTCCTGGCCGGCAACCTTGCCGCAGTCTGTGCTATTATCGCCGTTTTCCCGGCGGCGGACAAGGATGAGCGGAGGTGTCGACAGCGGGCCGAAAGCGGGGTACACTGGGGCCCTATGGACCTGCTTTCGGCCATGCTCACGCTGTTCCTGGTCATGGACCCGATCGGCAACGTGCCGCTGTTCCTGGTTTATCTGAAAAACGTGGAAGAGCGGCGGCGGACGGCCGTGGTCGTGCGCGAAAGCTGCATCGCCCTGGGAATCCTGCTCTTCTTCCTGCTGTTCGGGCCCGCCCTGATGCACCTCTTGCGGCTGCAGCCGGCCGCCCTGCACATCGCCGGCGGAGTGCTGCTGTTTCTGATCTCCGTGGGCATGATTTTTCCCGGCTCGCTTCATATCGGCGGCGGTGGCGGCGGCGACACGGCGCCGGCGGAAGAGCCGTTTCTGGTGCCGCTGGCCACTCCCTTGCTGGCGGGCCCCTCGGCCATCGCCACCATCATGATCTTCGCTTCGGGACAGCCCCAGCGGCTGGCGACGTGGTTTGCGGCCCTGGTCGCGGCCTGGGTGGCGACGACGGCCATCCTCATGCTCTCGCCGCGATTGAGCCGGCTGCTGGGCCACCGCGGGCTGATCGCCTGCGAGCGGCTGATGGGAATGACGTTGACGGTGATTGCCGTGCAGATGTTCCTGGACGGCCTGCGGCTGTTTCTCGATTTGCCGAAGGCGTGAGCAACAAGCCGGCGGCGCTCACGCCCCCGGTCCCCGGATCGTAGGGTGGGTCGAGCGCAGCGAGCCCCACCAGGAACCGGTTTGGGACCAGGGCAGGTGGGGCTCGCTGCGCTCGACCCACCCTACTTTCTAAAAATCGTACCAGAACGCCAGTCCGAGCTTCTCTTCGTATTGCTTGAAGAACTCGTACTGATCGCTCTTGCCCGAGAAGTATTGCACGCCGGCGCGGAGCAGGCGGTTGGCGGGGCTGCGCCACTGATAGCCGGTCTCGACGCAGATGTTGCCGCCGTAATCCACCTCTTGACGGATATCGCCGTTGATCGCCAGGAACGGCACCGGACGCAAGCCGGTCGGCCCTGCCGGACTGTACTCGACGCCGAACTGGAATTCCCAGGGCTTGGCGCCGCCGTCGCACTCGAAGGCCCAGGCCGCCTCGCCGTAAATGCGGAGGTCCTTGGTGCAATAATACGAATGGCCCCAGTTGATGCCGTTGCGGACGTAGTTGATGCGCTCGACGCCCGGGTTCGCCAGCATGAACTCATCGCCCAGGTGCGAGCAAATGTGGAAGTAGCCGAATTTCATCTGGTAGGGGCCGCAGCCGTAGGTGAAGGGGACGCCGAAGCGAAAATCCGTCGAGGTGACGTTCTCCTGGTGCTCCAGATCGAGGCGCGGAAAGGCAGCCCCTTCCAGGTCGAGTTGCCAGCCCTGCGGATTTTGGCAGTCGGTGGTGCCGTAGCGCAGCAGGCCGATGCGGGCTCCCAACGTCGAGTCCCAGGTCCAGCCCCAGTGCGAGTCATGGAACCATTGGGTAGCGAAGCGCGGCTCTTTCGTGCCCGCCAGGTAGGAGTGATAGATCAGGCCGCTGGGCAAGACCTGCAAGTCCCAAGCCGTGGAATCGTTCCACGGTCCGGCGGCCGGCTGCATATCCACCGGTTGCGGAGCCCGGTTGCAGAGCGCCCGGTTGGAATTCGCCCGGTTGCGGCCCGGCCGGCGGAGTGAGCATCAGGGGCGGTTCGAGAACCGCGGGGGCAGGATCGGCCGGGACCAAAGCCGCATGGCCCAGCGTCAGGACGAGCATCAGGCCGCCGACAGTGCGACCTAACCGGAACAATCCGCAAATCTTTGCCAGTCTTCCAGCGCGCATGGATGCCCTTCCTGCTACAATTCTTACCAAGGGCATTATCGGCAAGGTCATCTTCCCTTCGTGATGGTCAGTCCTCTTGAACCGCAAGCCGCCGCCCGTTACAATCGGCCTTGTCTACCTATTGTCCACAATTGGCACACACAAGAGACAGTCCCATTTTCGTTGGACGGAAATTGGGACAGTCCCCAGGCAAGTTTTTAGCTTAGGAAACCCCGATGGAGAGAACACTCGTTTTGCTGAAGCCCGATTGCGTCCAGCGGCGGCTGATGGGCCGCGTCTTGACCCGACTGGAAGAGAAGGGCTTCAACATTATCGCCATGAAACTGATCCACATCACGCCGGAACTGGCCCGCCGCCATTATGCCGAGCACGTGGCGAAGGCTTGGTATCCGACCCTGGAGCAGTTCATTACCGGCGGGCCGACCGTGGCGGCGATCGTCGAGGGGCCCGAGGCCATTCGCGTGGTCCGCGACATGGTCGGCGCCACGCACGGCCTGAAGGCGGTCCCGGGCTCGATTCGCGGCGATTACAGCTCCAGTCAGCAGATGAACCTCGTGCACGCTTCCGACGGAGCGGAGGCGGCGCGGCGGGAGCAGGAAATCTTCTTCCGGCCGGAGGAGATCCACAGCTACGAGCCGACGATTCGTCCCTGGCTCTGCGCGGCGGACGAGAACTGATCACACCCCGGCAACCTTGCCGGCGGGCGTCTCCGCGCGGAGCTGCCCGATCATGTCGCGGGTGGCGGCCTCCACGGCCTCTTGCCAGCGCGCCGGTCCAAATCGCTCGGCATAGGGGGCCTGCTTGTAAGCGAAGATGATGCCGCGGGAGTTGTTGACGATGGCCCCGCGCCCATGACTGTCGAAGGCCCCGGCCACGTCGGCCGCCGTGCCCCCTTGGGCGCCGAAACCGGGCACGAGGAACCAGGTGTGGGGCATCTCGGCCCGCAGCTCGGACAGTTGGGCCGGATAAGTTGCCCCGATCACCGCGCCGACGGCCCCATAGCCGCACGCCCCGGCCGTCTGGCCGGCCATCCGCTCGACATAGGCGGCCACGTGGCGGTAGAGCGGCCGGCCATCGCACGGCAGGTCCTGGAGCATCCGTCCGCCGGGGTTGGAGGTCTTGACCAGGACGAACACGCCCGCCGCCCGGGCCACAGCCACGTCGATAAACGGTTGCAGGCTGTCGTCGCCCAGATAGGGGCTGACGGTCAGGGCGTCGGCCCCCCAAGGGCTTTGGCGTCCCAAGTAGCCCTGGGCGTAGGCCGTAGCCGTGGAGCCGATGTCGTTGCGTTTGCCGTCGAGGATGACCAACAGCCCCTTTTGGCGGGCGTATTGGATGACCTCGGCCAGCGCCGCCATTCCCGGCGGCCCGAGTTGTTCGAAGAAGGCCGCTTGCGGCTTGACTACCCCCACCAACGGGGCAATTACATCGACGACTTGGCGGCAGAACTGGCCGTAGGCCGCCGCCGTTTCGGCCGGCCGGGGCTGCGGGCTGTCCGGGGCGAGTGCCGGGGGCAGCATATCCGCGCGGGGATCGAGGCCCACCAGGACCGGGTTTCCGCAGCGTCGCACGGCCGCGTCGAGTTGGTCGGAAAAGGGGAGCAAAGTCAGGTTCCTTGGGGCTTATTCCTATCCGAAGCGAGGCGCCGGGTTTATCCACGCCGTGCTCCTGGCACGGAGTGCTCTGCCGGTTGTCGCTGCCGGGCGTGATTACCCCTTTTTAGCATACTGGGGCGAAAAAGCGAGGGCCCCGTTTTTCCGGGGAAAGCGGTTGCCAAATTGGGTCCGATCTGCAATACTTACGCGCAGTTGTGCGTCGGGGCAACCGGGCGTGCAACGATGAGCGGGGCGTGGCGCAGTCTGGCTAGCGCGTCTGAATG
>CAVSFO010000007.1:0-6864 GCA_963727245.1 uncultured Planctomycetia bacterium
CCAAACGGTTTTTCGCCTTCAAATCCTTAACAATGATGCGCTACGGTCCGGAGCGGGCTTTACCGCGGGGCGTTAGCGACATCACCAGGCGGCGGTTGTTTAGCCAAGGCAAACGATGACTGCCCGCGTTCAAGGCATCGATCTGCGGCTGCAACTCCTCCTGATCCCTGAATGGGTCCAGGTACACAATCAATGCCTCGGGAGTTTCATACAACTGTCCCGGTCGGTTGAAGAACTGGCGACGCAACGTCCGCACGTGATCCCCGCTATGGTCCGGCCCCAGCTCTTCCGCCAGGTCGGCGACCGCGTTGTACACCAAGGCCACCAACCAGCCCATCATCTGCAAGGGGCCGCGATGGAAACGCGGCCGCATCCGGTCCGGACTCTCCTTGTCGTAAGCACACGGCACCGCATCCACCGACAGGTCGTGCACCTCCACGCGATGGGCTTGCTCATGGTTTTGTCGGCCGCGGAAGATCGTCAACACGTCCTGCGGGAATCCCGCACAGGTGGTGTACAACGGATGCCAGCGGTCTTTCTTGGGACCGGGTCGGACCTCCCGACAGACGATCGTGCGGACCGCCTGCTCCGCTTCCTCATCCTTGAGCACGGTCCGCGTCTCGGCCAGGCGGACTTCCTTGGCCGGGGCGCCGACGCACACGCCCGGGTCTTGGACCGCTACGAACAGGCCGCCGGGCAATTGCTGCCAGGCGCGCATGCGGTGGGGATAGCGGCAGGCGCGGAGGGTGACATCCAAGTCGGGGTGTTGCTCGGCCAAGTCCCACAACGCCCGCACCCCCGCATCCGACTTGCCTGCGCCGGCATCGAACAGGGCGTGCAAGTAGCTCGGCTGGCCCTGACGCAACACCTGCTGCGTCAGCGGCACCGCCAAATCTTGCAAGTTCCGGTTTCCCGGCGTAGCGCGCACGCTCAAAAAACGTCCGCTGACCAGGTCATAGCCCGTGAACAATTTCTCGCAGCGCATGTACTTATTGCGGGTAGTCACATAGCCCTTGCCGATGTGGAATTTCCGCGTCCAGCGCGGGATGGTGTGCTCGTCAAAGCTGACCATGGCGCTCGCGCGGCGCAGCAAGTGCCACGGACAGGTGCGGCGGCAAAAGGCATCCACCGCATACCAGGGCAGATGCCGCCGCCAGGCGCCGACCGTGTGCCGCGAGGGACAGCGGCGGCCGCCGCACAGTCGGGCGAAGCCAAGGTCGTCCATGTCCCGCAGATGGAAGACGCGTTCCAGGCCCACCACCAAGGAGAAGATGCTGGTCAACAGCCCCTGCCGCAAGGAGCCGTAGTCGTCTGCGAAACAGTGCTCGGCCGTGGCCAACCAGTCCAAGGCTTGCGGCATCAGCAGGAACGCCCCCGCGTACTGCGTCCGCGTCGAGAAAAAGGGGGAGGCGGCAGCGGCACGGGCTGTCCGGGCGGCGCCGTGTCGACGGGGCGCGGTTCGACCGGCGTGCGGCCGGCGCTGGTCCGGGGAGCCTTGGCCTCGGCCCGCGCGGCCCGATCAAGGCCGAACTTCTTGCAAAAGTGATGCAAGGCCACGGTGGAGACGCGTACGCCCCAAGTGCGCTCGATAAAGTCGAGGATGTCGTAGCGACTGGCCTCGGCATGGCTCACGATGAACTCGGCGACGGGGCCGGCATAGCGCGGCAGCAACTTGCCGTGAGGCCGGCCGGCCATGCGGTGGTGTGCCCCCTGAATCGCTTCCTTGGAAGAGACGCCTTGCTGATGCGAGGCCGTCGGCCGGCTGATGCCGACCAGTCGGGCGACCTGCGCCACCTTGAGTCCGGAATTGCAGTGGAGCAGGAAATGGCTGAGCAAACGGCTGGAATAATAATCGTCGCCGCAGCGTCGCCGAAAGGCAAACGCGAACTGCAACAAGCCGCGTTGCTCGGCCGTCAAGCGATCTTCGGCAATCTGAGCTTGGCAAAGCCATTGGGCCAAAGCGCCGTCCGTGGCAACCATGAGAAACCCTCCGTGACATCGTGCCAGGGAAGATTGTAGCCGTAAGGATCGGAATTTAACCGGAGCAGCCTCAAAAACCGTTTGGTGCTAGTACCTCGTGCGATTTCTAGGCGTCGTCCTCAGAAGCTCACGTTGTTGAGGGAGCCGCAACTCGTGTAAGGCCGAACACTCGAGCGTCGACGCTCGTCAGAGGGGACGCCTGGCAGGATCCGCAAGGTCGCTTGCCACGCGATATGATGCATTTATCGGGACGGCCGGAGTAGCTACCGGCTGGCCTGCCCTCGTACTGCGGCCGCAACTCCCCGCGGACGGGGGCAGGCGTTGCCCGCCAGGAGTTGCATCATGTCCACCGGCTCTGGCCGCGCCTCGATCCCGTCGGACGAGGAGCCGGAACTCATTGGCGACATCTACAATCGCAGCATTCTCCCGGTATCTCCGAGCCGGCTGCTTGAGATTATCGCCACGGTCGAGGGTTGGCGGGCGGCGCTGCTGCAATTCCGCCAAATCGACGAGAACTCTGCCCGGGACCGGTTCATGGCGCTGACGGCTTGCCTCCAAAGGGGACGAATTTACAACGGATGCGGTAACCTCCCCTTGGGCCTGCCGAAGCTCGAAGATGCCGTATGGGACCTCTGGCAGATTCGTGCCGCCCCGGTACTACGGACCGGGAGAAGAAAGCGGCGCTCGATGAAGTGCTGCAAGCGGTCGTGCCAGCCGCGGCCTCTCCACGCCCGGAGACCACGAGCGCGACGCCCAACCCGTCGCCCAGCCAGTCCAGCGGCGCGAGTAATAAATCAGCCGTATCCTTCGAAGGCTTGCGAGCCCTAACGGATCGACTCTTCCTGAAAGGAAACGCAGCCGTCATTATCAACGCTCTTTGTGAGAACAACGGCCGAGTGTCCCTCGCGGACCTCGGGGTGCGGTTCGGCTGGGACAAAACGTACTCGCAATGGAACTCTGCCCGAGACCGGTTGAACAAAAAGCTTAGGAACCACGGCTGGCGGATCGAAACGCTCGATCGGACGGCGTTACCGTTCACGGCATAGGATAGCAGTTTTGTCGCAGTCTCATCGGGTCGGCGCGCACGGCCGCCCATCTCGCGCAATGTGCTTCTTGCGATCGAACGACGAGGGTCCTTTCTCGTGACTTGTTTGATTTCAGCGCATGGTCCGCCTCTCGTTCTTGGCGTCGGCCAGTTGGCTGCCGTGACTTCCCGGTCCTGCGACCTTGCATCGTTCCGGCGCTTCCTTGCCGACTTACACGCGTGTGATTCGACTCAATCCCGACTTTGCCCTCGCGACCATTCTAAGCCGCTCCCGCCGGCACCGGAGGCAGCAGCGACGGCGCCTCTTCGCCGTGGAACCATTGGACGATCGCTTCTTTCAAGAACGCATACGCCGAGCAGCCTTGTTGAGCGCAGGTCGCGATCACGGTCCAGATGCGTTCGCACCATTGCCGGCCCGCTTCGCTGCGCGTCCCCTGCGTGATGTGCCGATCAATCACTACGAAGCGAATCGCCTGCTCCGCCGGATTGTTCGTCGCGCCCACCTCCGGCGTCGTCACGAACGTGAAGTATGCCTCGCCGTGCTTGCGGAAACGCTCGGCCAGGTTCTGTGCATGCCGTGTCGGCGGCACATCGTACAGGCCGCGATGGAGCACCCAAGACCGTGCCGTTTGCAGTTCCCCCGCGAACACCGCCGCCGACATCTCCTCGCGCCGATGGATCACCGCGAACAAATCCTTCAGCGCCTGTCGCAATCTCTCGCCGTAGGCCCGATCGCGCGCGTCCGGCAGCGTCGTCAGAAACTTCACGTCGCGGATCAGGTGCGCCAGGCAGAACTGCACGGTCACGCCCACCTCGCGCATGTAACGCCGATAGGCCGAGAAATAGTCGCAGCCGATCACACCGTCAAAATCCTGCCCCAACAGATCCAGCAGCACATCGGCGCTGCGCTGGGCGTCGATCTTGTAGATCGTGTACAAGTCGGCGCGCAGGCACCAGGTCCACCAGCGTTGGCCGTTGTTCTTATGGCCCGTCTCATCAATGTTCAGCACGTCGGCAAATGGCAACGCGATCAAGAGTTCCTCGTACGGCCCTTCCAGTGCCGCACTCACCTTCTTGATGGTGTTGTCCAATGTACTCCGCGCCACGGTGACACCGACGATGTCGCGCAGAAACGTCCGGATCGTCGAGAACGACGCATGGCAGCCGCCCTTCATGAAGGCGATTAAAGTCGTCAGGCCGGGACCGACCAAACCACCGCGCTCGATGGGCGGCGGCAACGGCGCGTGGCAGATCCTTTGGCAGTGCCTGCACCAATACTCGGGGCAGGTGTGTTGCTCGATGGTCAACGGCGTCTGCAAGATATCGACTTGTTGCACGATCTTAGCCAGCGGCCCGTTCCGCTGCACCTCGCCGCCGCAGTGCGGGCAAGCGCCGAGCACATGCGTGTGAAAACCAGTAATCTGCTCGGGTGGGAACAGTTCGCGCTGGTGCATCGGGTGCCCGGGTTGGCCGCCGATCTTTCGCTTCGGTCCGCCATCCTCAGCGCCCGACGGCTTCGGCTTGACAATATCCGAAGAAGGCGGCTTCGACGACGTCGACGAATTCTTCTTCGCCCCCGCCAACTGCTCGCGCAGCCGTGCCACTTCTGTTTCCAGCTTGGCCAACCTCGCTTCGAGGACTTGGCACCGCCCGCACCTGATCTGTTGCGAATTACTCATAAGCTCCTGATTATGAAGTCAGGGTAGCATAGGTAAAGATCATTGTCGTGAACGGGAACGCCTGTGCCCGCCGACCCGGAAACACGTGCAGGGCCGGTATAGTCTCGCTCGACCCATTGGCGTTGTTCGGGATGAAGGAAGACGGTCCACTTTTCCCAAGGAAAATCGAGGGCACGTTGCAGCTCTTCCACGTTCCCCATGACGCGGAATCGACGTTGGGCATCGGGATGATCGAATGGATTCGTCGCCGCCACGGCAGGCTGCGGCGCGCGGGGCTTTCCGCCGGTTGCGAGTTCCAGCAAGGCTTCGGCCGCTTCGCCGGGCAAATGGTCGGTGAGGGCAAAAAGCGTGTCCTCGGTGGCGGCCCGAACGTCGTTCAGCCACTCGGCAGGCACACCGTATCCGAGCAGGACATCGTCCGTCACTTGGGCGAAAAGCGGCTTCTTCGCGGCCGATTGGTTTCGGCTTTTCCGCCTCGCACATAAGCCGGCACGAAGATTTCCTGCACCGTCTCGCGAATCTCGACCAATTGTGCGGCACCCGTTTTGGGGTGCGTCTCCAGCTTGCGGCGTTCGGCCCAATCGTAGGCTTGTCGTGGTGATCGACGTAACACAGCAGCAGGCTGCCGGGCGTTTTGTGAACGATCAGCCGGATGTCGCTTGTTGACGCGCACCGACCAGAAGTTCTTGTCCTTCGCCTTGTCGAGCTTGTGGAAGCTCATGCCGGGATTGGCCGGATTGAGCTGCAAGTCGAACGCCGTCGTTTTGACGGCTTTCTGCTCGTCGCCCGTCAGTCGAGCGAGGCTGTCAGTGAAGGTGTCGGCGATGCGGAATTCCATGACGCTATACCTTGAACACCTTCATCACCTCGTCGCCCAGGTGGTTGATCACCTTCACCGCGATCCGGCCGGACTTCGGCTTGTCGAACGGCCGCGACGTGTCGCTGTTCAGCGTTGCCCAGGCTTCGGCGTTGATTTCGGCTTTGAGCGTGGTCTTGAGCGCGCTGTAGGGATCGTTGGCGCCGAGGAAGTAGGCGTGGCGGACGAAGAAGCTTTCCTCGTTGTAGTCGGTGTCGATGAACCAGCAGGCGATGCCGTCGGCGCCGTCGCTGCGGACTTCGCCGGTGTTGGGATGGAAGACATCGACGCCGTTCACCTTCACGCGCACCTGGCCGTCTCTTCTCCGGCAGGATCGTCGATGTCCGGCTCGCCGAAGATGACGAACAGGTTGCCTTTGCCGGTGTTCTTGAGGTCGTCGGCCATGTGCAGGTCGGCGTTCATGCGGGCCTTGAGCACGGGGATGCGGCCGAGCTTGTTGAACTCCGTGGTGTGCGCCTCGTAGTTGAAGGCGCAGGCGATCAGCACGTCGAAATCGGCGTCGCCGGCCTCGCGGGCGGCCAGCACCAGGTCTTGCCGCTGGACGGTGCCGAACTCGGGGCCGATGAAGATCGCGGCGCGTTTCTCCGTTGCTCGCCCTTCCATGGTAGCGGCCTTCGGCGCAGACAAGATCGCCCGGCCACGGGGTGAGGGCGGTGAAGGTGATCTGGTCTTCCTTGTGTGCCTGTTGCACGCCGGCGGTCTTGAGGTTCTCCAGGATCATCTGGGCGAAACTCTGCTTGTTCGTCGTTGGCCGTTTCTTCAGCGGATCGATCAGTTCGTCATTTTCGTCCACGCCCAACATGCGGTGGGGCGACAGGCTTTCGACGGTGAACGGCCCGGCCACGCGGACCTTCTTCTTGTCCGCGTAGGGTTTGTCGTAGAGGTACTCGAACTCGGCCTTGGCCGCGATGGAGGCGTCGATTTCCTTCTGCCGGGCGATGCGGGCTTGCCACCAATCGGCGTGCAGTTTCTTCGCTGCGTCGGGCCATTTGGCATCAGCTTCGCGCGGAATCTCCCATTCCTGCCACTTCTGCTTGAGTGCCTTGTTCAGCTGATTCGCGCAACGGCTCTAGTTTGGCCTGCCACTTGTCCCAGATGACATCGATCTCCGCGTTGTTGGCGATCGATTTGAGCGTGATGTGCGGTACGCGCTCATAAACGAAGCCGTGGCGGATGTTTCCGTGCACCGGCTGCGATGACGGCGCAGTGCCGGTGACTTCGGCTTCCTTGAGCTGGCCATCGCGCGAATCGGCCAGGAGGTAATACGGATAGCGTGCACATTC
>CAVSFO010000008.1:0-53343 GCA_963727245.1 uncultured Planctomycetia bacterium
GTCAAAGCCGGTTTCGATCGACCTCCAGCCGCACACGATTACCCGGGTCCTGAACCGCAATCGCTGTCAGATCGGCCCGGGCGGCTACTTCGCCATGTCCTTGAGCAGCTTCAGCGCCCGCACCTTGACCTTGTTGTAGGCGGGCTTGGCCGCCCGATCCATCAGCTCGCCCGGCTTGAACGGGTTCGGCACGCCCTTCTGCGCCGGTCGGGCAGGGATTTTCTTCTTCTCGATTTTCACCAGCCCTGGGATCGCGATCACGCCGGCGCCCTTGTCGCCGAGGCTCCTCTTGATTTCGGCGGCCAGGGCCTCCAGCACGGCGGCCACCTGCTTCTTGGGCACGTCGGTGGCGGCGGCGATGTTCGTGTACAGCTCGGTCTTGGTTAACTATCCGCTTGCGCATTGGCCTTCCTCCTACACCTTTCTATTCTACGCAACCCCAGGGCTATTGGTCTTCTTCATGCTGGCCTTTCGGGTCCAGTGCCATTTCCACGTCTCCCCTGTCCCCGGGGGAGAGACCTCACCACGGAGACACGGAGACGATCATTTTCCACGTCTCCCCTGTCCCCGGGGGAGAGACACTCGAAATCGTACTCTTCGTAGATAGGCCTTGTTCGGAGGTTGGCCGGTGCTGGCGAGGCAGAGCCCGTCCGGGGTCGGTTTGCCTCTCTTGCCCTCCTCGCCCCCCACTGGCGTGGTTGTCTTTGCCGCCCAGTCTTCAAGAATGTAGGCACAACGATCAGGGGCGCTGTTTCAACGGTCGGCGACAGAGGATCGGAGGGGCGGCATTTTCACGAGGAGCGTCGCGATCACGGTCCCAAGTGCGAACACGCGAATCCTGGTGACGGCAATGAACGCAGTCGGCGTCTTGTCTTGCTGTCGCGCCTGGCCATCTTGCGATGGCTACGAAGAGTCATGACCGGGTAACCGGTCATGTTCGGTAGTTTGTGTTTCACTTTTTCACAGGAGGATTGAGTCATGCGACGTTTAGGAACCGTGCTTACCGTGCTGGCCTTGCTGTGGTTCGCCGCGGCAGAACCGGCTTCCGCCTTCGGGCATCGCTGCGGGAGACGCTGCCGCTGCTGCAACTCGTGTTGCACCAGCACTTGCTGCACGTCGTCCTGCACCTCGTGCGGGTCGAGTTGCGGATCGTGTGGCACATGCGGTTGCCGGAGCAACTGCGGCAGTTGCGGATGCAACGCCTGCATGGGCGGCACGACGGCTTCGTGTTGCCAACAGGGAACAGCCCCGGCAGCTACCGGTATGCCGATCACGGCGCCAGCCGTGCCGCCAACCGCGGCGCCAGCCCCGCTGCCGGCTCCGCCGCCAACCACGGCACCAACCCCGCCGCCAGCCGGAAAATAGCGACCGCTTCGCCGCCATAGGAAGCGGTGAATAAGGCGTCGGCACGGTCTGAGGGTCCGATCGCGGTCGTTCGCGGCAGAGGCTTTCGACGCCAGCGACCGTGGAGACTCTCGCTCGGGCGGAGCAAGCTGCGAAGAAGCCCGCCCGGGCGGGGCCGGCCCTTGTGCGATTGGGCGGTCTTGCCGCCCTTGTAACCGCTCTTCCGCCTGGCGACCTCGACGCCGCCCGCCATTTACGGCCAAACCGACCGCTCGTATACCAGGACGCAGCGCTGGGCGACTCGACCAGGTCACAGCCCCACTTCCTTCCTCGCCGCCTGGTACTTGTCCGCCAACGCGCCGTCGACGGCGACGTGCTGGTATTCGTGCATGGTAACCCGCCTCCCAAATCGCCTCGTGCGGAAAGGCTTCCTCCCTCGCCTTCAGTTCCTGGAGGCACACGATGTCCGGCTGCGTGCGTTCAGGCCAGGCCAACAGAAGTCAGCGACGCCGGGTTGGAACACCTCCAGGGGTTGACCGAACTCCAAGCGCTCAGCCTCAGTTTCGCCACGGCCGCTGACGCCGGGCTGCAATACCTCAAGGGATTGACCAAACTCCGAAGGCTCGACCTCAGCGGCACCAAGGTTGCCGACGCCGGCGAGCACGACCTTCAAAAGGCGTTGCCGAACGTGACAATTGGGCGGTGACACGAAAGGCGAAGTGCCCGACGACAGCGGATGGCGGGCGCGACCGGCGGCGTGGCACCGAGGAAGCCGGCACTGGCTTTGCCTGCGATTCCGTAGTATCATGCACAACGCGATGGAACGTCCAGGAAGCCCACAACTCCGGCAAAGCCAGTGGTATCCTCGCGGCCAGAACGCAACTTGGGGCCCCGCCTCAATTCCCAACGCGCTGACGGAGATCGACGATGCAAGCTCGTTTTGTGGCTCTCGCAGTAGTTGGTTCTTTGCTTCACCTCACCTTCGCGTTGCCAGCACGTGCACAGGACTCCGCCGCGGAATGCTTCCGCCAAGGATACGAGCTTTCACGCTCGCATAAGTACCGCGAGGCAATACCCTATTATACGAAAACCATCGAACGGGATGGAAGCAACTCGGGCGCATATTGTAATCGAGGACACGCCTGGAACACCCTCGGCGAGTACGACAAGGCCCTGGCTGATTTCAACGAAGCCCTGCGGCTCGATCCCAAAGACGCCCACGCCTGCAACAACCGCGGCGTGACCTGGCTGCGAAAAGGCGAATACGACAAGGCCATTGCCGATTTCAACCGGGCCGTGGCCGTCGATCCCAAGCACGCCGGGGCGTACACCGGCCGCGGCAAGGTCTGGAATGAGAAAGGCCAGTACGACAAGGCCATTGCCGATCTTCACCAGGCCCTGCGGCTCAATCGCCAGAATGCCGACGCGTACCATCTTCTCGCGTGGATTCAATCCACTTGCCCGGATGAGAAGTTCCGTGATGGGAAGGAAGCCGTGGAAAACGCCAGCCGGGCCCGCCAACTGGACGGCGGAAAGCATTGGAACCCTATCAACACGCTGGCGGCGGCGTACGCCGAAAGCGGCGACTTCGAGCAGGCCTCGCAGTGGCAGCAGAAGGCAGTTGACCTGGTGGAGAGCGACCGGTCGGTAAAGGAGAAGGACAAGGAAGCGGTGCGCGGCCGTTTAGAACTTTACAAGGCAAAGAAACCGTACCGCGACCTGCCGAAGGGAATTGAGAAATCGAAACCACCCAGTGCGACGGCTCCAGCAAGCTCGTCATCCAAGTGCAAAGAGGCGCCGCTGGAAGACGATTGAAATCACCCTGCGGCACGGCCAACCTCTGCGGCACCAAGGTCGGTGACGCGGGGCTGGAACACCTCAAAGGATTGACCCAACTCCAATTGCTGGGCCTCGGCGACACCAAAGTCAGCGTAAGCGTTCGGCGAAACGCATAGCATGGGCGGCGGCCGACTAGCAGCAAAAAAAGAGGGAGGCCGCGGGATGGCTTCAGGCGGGCTGCCAAGAATGGGGCAGCAGTCAGGCGATCAACAACCACGATGTCGTCGCGATCAGTGTTAGCCCGTGGCGGTGCTAATATTGAGCGTGCGGATTAATGCCTTCGTTGTGGGGATGACGGTGGGAGCAACGCTCAGCGCGCGAAATCCCATTTTCAGCAAGCGCGGCACGTATGCTTCCCGGCCGGCCAACTCCCCGCAGAGCGTGACGGGCCGATCGGCGGCCTCGGTGACGACGATGCTTAGCAGTCGCATGACCGACTCGTGGCCATCCAGATAGTAATCGTTGACCGAGGCGTCGTCGCGAGCAGCGGCCAAGGTGTATTGGGTGAGGTCGTTTGTGCCGACGCAGAAAAAGTCGACGTGCTTCAAGAGCGAGGGAATTGCCAGCGCTGCGGCCGGCGTCTCGACCATCGCGCCAAACTCGGGCGGACTGGTGACCTTTCGCTCCGTGCTCATCGCATCGAACGCCTCCCGCATCCGGCGAATATCGTCTTCCAGCGTGACCATCGGAATCAGCACGCGCAGCCAGTGCTCCTGGGAAAGTTTCAAGATCGCTCCCATTTGAGTTCTGACCAACTGCGAGTAATTCAGGAGCAATCGCACGCCGCGGCGTCCCAACCCGGGATTGGAAGTTGGAGGCAAGGCCAAATAAGGCAACGGCTTGTCGCCGCCGACGTCGAGAAGGCGAATGGTCACCGGCCGATTGCCCAGCGGGGCGATCAGGCTTTCGAGTTCCCGGAATAATTCGTCCTCTGTCGGCGGCATCGGCCGTGCAAAGTAGAGTTGCTCGATCCGCAACAGCCCGACACCGTCGGCGCCATTGTCCAGAGCGAGTTCGGCATCATCGTGGATGCCGATATTGGCTTCCACGCTGACCAACTGGCCATCGAGCGTCCGCGCCGGATCGCGACAGGCCGCCTTGCAACGCACCAGCGTCGCCCGCCACTTTTCCATTCGCTCCTGGAAGTCGGTTCGTGTCGCAATTGTCGGGGCGATCACCAGCGTGCCGCGAAAGCCGTCCACCAACAGCTCCGTGCCGCTGCTGACCAGCGACAGGATTCCCGGAATCTCCGTGATCGTGGGAATTCCTTTTTCACGCGCCAGAAGTGCCGCGTGCGACCCTTGCCCCAGCGCTTCGACGACCACCGCCGCCACATTCGACTTGGGCAGCAAGACAACATCCGACGGCAGAAGCCGCTCGACCACCAGAATGCTGTGCTCCGGAATGGCCTTGAGGCCCGCGTCCTGCTCGCCGCGAAGTCGCCGGATGATATTGCGGCCCAAATCCAGCACGTCATCGGCGCGCTGGCGCAGGGTCTGGCTTTCCAGCGTCTCGAACTTCTGATACCACCGCTGCAATACCCGGCCAACGGCCGCTTCGGCGGTCAACAGCGAAGCTCTAAGTTCACGTTCGAATTCGCCCGACGCAAACAGCCCTCGCAGCATCTCGCCGTGCGCCCGAAAGATCCCGGCGAGCGTGGAATCGAATTCCACTTCGATGCGCTTTGCGTATTGTTCGAGATCTGCCAGTGTTTCTTCGACGGCAGTGCGCGAGACGAGCCAGCTCGCCGCCGACATCGTTTTGACCAATCGGTGCCGGCGGGCCACTCCACTTCAGCACATCGCCGACGACCCAGGCCTGCCCCATGCCCAAACCCGGTGAGATGCTCCGCCCTGAGAGCCTCGCCTCCGGTTGCGCAATGCCTGTTATCGCCGGCTCCCTTTCCATTGAGTTCTCCAAACCATTCAGCGACTGATCGAAAGCAGTCGATGTGCGCAAGTCACCGCCATGGAGCCGTCGCCGACCGCGAAGCCGACTCGCTTGGTAGACCCCGAGCGGATATCTCCGGCGGCAAGTATGCCTGGTGCGGTTGTCTCCAGCGGGCAAGGGTCGCGATCGTCGCGGGGCCATAATCCGGAACGAACGACGTCCGTGCCGGTCAACAGATAGCCATTGGCATCGCGAGCAATCTCAGCCGGCAGCCACTCCGCCGACGGCTCGGCGCCGATGAATACGAATACGGCCGAACAAGGCACCTGGCATTGTGCTTGAGTGACGTTATTCTTCAGGGCGATCGCTTCCATGTGACGATTTCCATGAATCGCTTCGATCTCGGTCTGTTCATGGACGAGCACGTTGGCGGTTGCTCGGATGCGCTCCGACAAGTATTCCGACATGCCGGGACCAAGTGTGCGACGGATCAGTAAATGCACATTGCGCGACGGACAGCAGTCTGCCAGAAACATCACGGCCTGTCCGGCCGAGTTGCCGCCCCCGACAACGGCAACGTCGGCGTCGTGGTGGAGGTCGGCTTCAACCGTCGTGCAGGCGTAATAGATGCCGGCGCCTGCAAATCGGTCCGCCCCAGTAGCCTCCAGTCGTCGCCAGCGGACGCCCAAGGCAAGAAGAAGAACCTGGCAGCGAATCTCCGCGCCGCAATCCAGTTGGAGCACGTGCAACTCATCGACGGATCGTGCGGGAGTCACCCTTTCGACCGCGACGGGGGCGACAATCCGGGCGCCAAACTTGAGCATTTGCAAGACTCCGCGCGTCGCCAGGTCCGCACCGCTCAAGCCGGCCGGAAAACCGATGAAGTTTTCGATCCGCGACGATCCGCCCGCCTGGCCGCCCGGTCCGAGCCGGTCGAGCATCAAGGTGGAAATGCCTTCGGACGATGCATACACGGCGGCGGCGATCCCCGCGGGACCGGCGCCAACAATCGCCAGATCGACCTCCTGCGTAGGGCAATGTTTCCAGATGCCGGCCTCGCAGGCCAGTTCCTGCAGGGAAGGGTTCACGAGAACTCGCCCGTTGCCACATTCAATCACCGGCGTCTTGCGCGGTGAACCCATCGAGGTGAGAGCACGTTGGCCCTCCTCGGTTTCCGTGTCGAACCACGTAAAGGGGACGAAATTCTTATAGAGAAACTCTCGCACCGTGTTCGTATCGCGGCAGCGCCCGGGACCGACGACACGCAGTCCGACCGTGCCCAACTTCGACAAAAGCTCGCGCCGGCGCGTGAACGCGGTGATCAGCTTCTCGCCGAAACTCGGTACACGATTCAGCAAACTCCTGAGCTGGCTGCCTGGAACGCACAGCAGGCGCGTTGCGCCCCGCGCCACGCCGGTCACAATCACCGGACGACCGGTGAGAAGGTCGATGTCTCCGGAGAATTGCCCGGGCTCATGAACGACGACAACGCACTCGCCGTCGGTCGGATTGCGGATTTCGATCTGACCGAATTCAACAATGTACAAATCGATATCCGCTTGACCGGCTCGAAAGATGGTCTCACCGTCAGCGTAGTCACGAGCGGTGCCCAAGGACTTCACCAGCGCGAGTTCTGCGCTGGTAAGTCGGGGAAACGCCACTTCTTCCATTTGAACCATTGCGATCTCCTCTATCCGGCGACGACTCGATGTACCGGCGGGCGGCCGATAACGCCTTAAGGGCGTCCGGGGCAACCTGGTAGTATGCGGTACGTCCGATCGTCGCGCTCGCGTCGGCGCGACGAACTTAACCCTGTGACAGAATGTCTGTCCTTAGGCAATGGAATTATATGTCTCATGGCAATTGAGGGTTAACTCACCGGGACCCAAGCGCCCGGTCGAGGTTGAAGGCCGCGCTAATCAGGGCCAGATGGGTGAACGCCTGCGGGAAATTGCCGAGGGCCTGGCCGCTGGCGCCCGTCTGCTCGGCGTAGAGGCCGAGGTGGTTGGCATAACCGAGCATCTGCTCGAAGAGCAGGCGGGCGTCGTCCAGCCGGTCCGGTTCGATGTGGCCGGCGCGGGTGAGCGCGTCGACGAGCCAGAAGGAGCACATGTTGAAGGTCCCCTCCCGGCCCGACAACCCATCCGGGGTAGTGGCGAGATCGTACCGATAGCCGTGAAGAACGCGGTTAACCGGACGCTTTGTTCCGCATCCTAGCTGCTCCTATCGGCCCGGCGAGCAGTTCGTCGCCCCCGACCGCCCCCCGGCAGGCTGGGTCAGCAGAGCGAAAGCCACCGCTGGCGCTAGCCTTTGGCTGCCGTTGTCTCCTTGATTCCCTCTTTCTCCCCTTCCCTGGAGGATCTTCGATGAGCAGTGTGATCGATGGACCCCTTTCCCGAGCGTCGACCGCCGCTGCGCAACGCTTGCGCACCACGATGGCGGCCGTCCGTGTTTCCCTCTCCTGGTTCGGAACCGGGAAGACTTTGACGGCCGAACAGAAGCAGGAGGCGGCCGAGCCGTTCAGCGCCGACGCCCGCTTCCTCAGTGCCGGCAAGCGGTTGCTCGATGTATCCCACCCGGCCTACAAGGCGGTCACGGCTGTCCGCGGCAAGATGATCGCGTATTGGAAGTCGATGAGCCTTCCCTATCCGGAGCCGGGCACCCGTGGGTTAACGGCCCAGGCGGAGGCGTGCCGCCTCGGCTTTTCGCGTTTTAGGGCCTTTCTCCGCAACGACTTGCGACTTGTAGCTTGTCTCGCCTCGTCCATCTTGTCGGGAAGCACAGACACTGCCCATCGGCTCGCGTTCCGCCCGAAACGGCCGTTTGGCGTCCAAAGTCTCTCTGTCTCTCTTCCGCCGGGCCGGTCCGGGTTATGAAGGGGTTGGCAGCTCTACAGCGGATCAAGAGGTCATGGTTCGGCTTGGTGAGCGCGGTCAAGCCCCTTGCGACTGCCAGCCAGCGCCGCGACGAGTCGTTCACGGCCGCCACACGCAGCGGGTGATTCTGCCTCAGTCACGCCAGGGTGACGCTATGGGCCTTTAACAGGCACGTGACGTTGCAACCGACCGCCAGTTGCAGTTCGGCCAGCGCCTGGTGCGTGATTTCTGCCCACAGAATCTGCCCGATATCGACGGCCACGAAGACGGCATTTTCCAGGCACAGAATGCGGCAGATACGGCCGGGCAAGTGGTTGCGCGGCTAAGACCGGAAACGTCTTCGCGCGAAAGCATCACGTCGGCGGGGCGAAACTGTATGAATGCCGCGGACCCCGACGGCGACAGGTTCGGGGGCAAGATGACCGTCCGTTCCCCGATATGGGCCAGGCAGTGGTTCTCCGCCGCGGAAAGCCGGTCGATGCGCAGCAGATTGACGGGCCCGGTCGAGTTGGTCCACGCCAGCGGGACAGGCTGCACCAATGCGTCGTCGGGAGAGCCGGCGCCCACCAAGCGGCCGTCCTGGACGACGATCACCCAGCCCGCGGCGCGGCGGACCTCCGCCTGGCTGTGCGTCACGTAGAGCACGGGCACCTGCCACTCCGCCACGGCGCGCTCCAGGTAGCCGAGCACGCGGCCTTTCAGCGGATCGTCAAGCGAGGCGAGCGGCTCATCCATCAGTAGGAGTTCCGGGCCGCGCAACAGCGCCCGTCCCAAGGCCACGCGCTGTTTCTCGCCGCCGGAGAGATTATGGGGGTAGCGGCGGAGAAGTGAACTGAGTTCCAGCACTTCGACCGCTCGGCAGTAAGCCGCCGGCGGCCGCTTTCCGCAACGCGGCAGCCCATAGCGCAAGTTCCCCTCGACCGTGAGATGGGGAAACAAGAGCGCGTCCTGGAACACGAAACCGATCTTTCGCCGCTCGGGAGGCACCCACACGCCGGACGGCGTCTCCAGCAGCGCGCGGCCTGACAAACGCACGACGCCCCGGGCCGGTCGAAAGAAGCCGGCGATGGCGTTGAGGATGGTCGTCTTGCCGCTGCCCGAGGGGCCAAAGAGGGCGGTGAAATGGTGATTCGACTCGAAGCCGACATCGAGTTGGAAGCCGTGGGCGAAACGATGCTGGCACTGGAACTCAAGGAGCGTCATCGGCTGACCTCCGCTCCATCCACTGGCTCACGGCAAGTGCCGCGCAGGCCAAGAGGATCGAGAGCCCAACCAACCGCCACGCCTGGCCCAGGCCATCCGGCCTTGACGAAAGACTGTAGATTGCCAGGGGGATGGTGCGGGTCTGGCCCTCGATATTACCGGCCACCATGATCGTGGCGCCGAACTCGCCGAGGCTGCGGGCGAAGGCCAAAACGGCGCCGGCGATCACTCCGCGCCGTGCCAACGGCAGGCTCACGGTCAGAAAGGCTCGCCAGCGGCTGGCCCCGAGGCTGCGGGCGGCCATTTCCAGCCGTGGATCGACCGCCTGGAAGGCCAGGCGCATCGCCCGCACCGCCAGGGGGAAACTCATCACGGCCGAGGCGACCGCCGCCCCCAGCCAGGTGAAGACGATCTTCAGGCCGAACCATGAGAACAGCGCGGCGCCCAGCGGCCCGCGGGGGGCAAAGGCCGTCAACAGCAGATAGCCCACCACGACCGGCGGCAATACCAGCGGCAGATTCAGCGCCGTCTCGAAGAGCCACTTGCCGGGAATCTTCCAGCGGGCCAGCACGTAGCCGGCGGCAATCGCAAACGGCATGCCCGCCAAGGTCGCACAGACGGCGACCTGGAGGCTGAGCCGCAGCGCTGTCCATTCTTCAACGGTCAACATCAGGGTTTCGCGTCGGGGTCGGCCGGAAGGACAAAGAAGCCATGCTTCTCGAACACCTTGGCGGCCTCCGGAGAGGCCAGGTAGCGGTAGAACGACTCGGCCGCCTCGCGGCCGGCTCCGTGGGTCAACAGGACGAGGGGATAGCGGACCGGGCCGGTGAGCTTCTCGGAAATGTCGCAGGCCGCCTTGACCTTCCTGCTGATCGCGGCATCGGTGGCGTAGACGATTCCCGCCTCGGCCGCGCCGGTTTCGACGTAGGCCAGCGCCTGGCGAACGTCGGCGCCGGCGACGATCTTACTCTTGAGCTGGTCCCAGAGCCCGAGCTTCTCCATTGCCCGTTTCGCGTACTTCCCGACGGGGACCGAGGCCGGATCGCCGACCGCCAGGTGTTTGACCGTCTCCGCCGCAAGGTCGCGGGGGGTGCGAAGCTTGAGTGTCGATTCGGCCGGGACGATAATCACCAACCGGTTGCCGAGAAGGTCGCGCCGCCGGTTTTCCGCGGCGTGCTTCGCCACGTAGTCGGCCCACTGGGAATCGGCCGAAAGAAAGATGTCGGCGTCCGCCCCATGGACGATCTGCTGGGCCAAGGTGGACGAAGCGGCGTAGTTCGTATGGACATCGATGCCCGACGCTTGTTGGAATCGGGACTTGATGTCGTCCATTGCGTCGGTCGCGCTGGCGGCCGCGAAGACGAGGACCGCCTCGCGCGGTTTGGCGACGGTCTTTCCACCGCAGCCTGCCAATCCGCCCAGCAGCAGAATGAGTCCCGCCAGGTTGGTTACGACCGATCGCTTCACGCTACCTCCAAAGTATTCCGCGCACGCCGTGTGCGGAAATGCGGCACACGGCGTGTGCCGGATACTATGTGCGGAGAAGCGGCACACGGCGTGTGCCGGATACATCCTAATCGACGGCAAGGATGACGTTGCTGGCCTTGATGACCGCGTAGACTTTCGCCCCTTTCCGCAAGGCGAGACTCTCGACCGAGGACTTCGTAACAACCGCGACGATTTCGTGGCCGCCGGGAATTTCCACCACAACCTCGGCATTGACGGCCCCAACGGTTATATGCTTGACAGTGCCCGCGATGACGTTTCGTGCGCTAAGTTTCACTGGACCACTCCTTCAAGGCGATTGACGTGGTTGAGCCGACCCTCCGCACGTAGCGAAGGACTGCCCGTAGTCATAACGCCGTTTTCGCGGCGCGTCAAGGAGTTGCGGCGGGGCTCGACGTCCTTCCGGCGACCGCCTGACGCCGGATGGCCGCGAGCAGGTCCAGGACTTCGTCGGGCGTTAACGCAACGCCGCAGCCAGCCAGCACGTGACGCACGGCTGCCGTGCCGGAGTGCTTGCCCAAGACGATTCTGCTGCCGGCGGCGCCGACCTCCTCGGGCGGGAAGGGTTCGTAGGTCCTGCGGTCGTCGAGGATACCGCGGACATGGATGCCCGATTCATGGCAGAAGACGCCCTGGCCGACCACGGGTTTGGAGGCGGGAACAGGGCGTCGGGCCGCATCCGCCACCAGCCGGGACAGCCTCGCCAAGGCGCGGGTATCGACGCCCGGCGGTCGGCGGAGGCACACGCGCAGTGCTATGGCGACCTCCTCCAGCGGGGCATTCCCCGCACGTTCTCCTAGCCCGTTGACGGTGACGTCCGCGCTTTGCACGCCGGCCTCGAACGCCGCCAGCGTGTTGGCCGTCGCCATGCCCAAGTCGTTGTGTCCATGAAATCCCAACGGCAGGTTCGGCACGCTCGCGCAGGCTCGATACGGCCGCGTGCGTTCCCCATGGGCTCCAGACGCCGACGGTATCGGCCAGTCGAAAACGATCGACGCCCGCCGCCTTGGCGACCCGGGCACAGCGGACCAGGAAACTCGGACTGGCCCGCGACGCATCTTGGGCGCCAACGGAAACGAAGGCAAAGTGTCGACGGGCCGCGTCGGCAAGCTGGCCCAACTGGTCCAGGACCCAACGCTTGGACCTGTGGAGGAAGCGAAGTTGGATCGCCGAGACAGGCAGCGAGAAGTGGACTGCGTCTACCTCGCTTCGTCGCGCCAGGTCCAGGTCGCCGACGGTCGCCCGGCACCATGCCGTGAGCCGACAGGGAAGACCCAGCCGCGCGATGGCGCGGATCGCGTCGATCTCGTCGTCGCCCATGGCGGGCGTGCCCACTTCGAGTTCTGTGATGCCCGCCTCCGCCAAGGCCGCGGCGATGGCGAGTTTGTCGGCCCGTGAGAAGGCCACCCCCGGCGCCTGTTCCCCGTCGCGCAACGTGGTATCGACCAGCCAGGCACGGGATCTGTGCAATGTGCGATCCATTTCAGCGCTGCCTCGCCCTTACGCCATGAGCAACTCGGGCACGGCCTGACCGGATTGCAGCGCGTCCAGAATCTGGTCGGCCTTCTCCTCGGTAAGCCCGAAGTACCACCACTCCTGAGGATAGATCACCAGGATCGGCCCCTTGTCGCAGACGTTCAGGCAACTGGTCGTCGACACGATGGCGTCGATGCCACGGTCGGCGATCTCGGTTTGCAGGTATTGGAGCAGCTCGGGCGCGCCCTTGCGGTTGCAGGATCCCTGCGGCTCGCCGTTGTTGCGGAAGCTGTTACAGAGGAAGAAGTGATACTGGGGTTTTTGCATGGGATTTTGTCCTTTCGTGGTGGTGTGGACCAATTACATGCAGCCTTGGCCGCTTCCAGCGCAGCCGCTGCCGCAGCGATGTTGCTTCCGCATTGGGGAGCGGATTTCCACGCCGCCGTAGACGGCGTCGAGCCCCTCCTCGATCAGATTCTCCATGAAAATCAGCTTGATCCCGCACTCCGCCAGCACCGCGCGCGGCGCGTCGCCGGCGCTGGCCGCCAGCAACGCCCGGCAGTCGTGCAGGACTTCGGCCAGGTCCAGCCAGCGGTTGCGGCCGCCGCCGGGCGGGGGCGTGGGCCGGGTCTCGATCAGCCGGAAGCCCTGCTGGCCACGGCCGTAAATGGCCAGCCGTTGGGCCTCGCCGAGATGTTGATTCACGAGCACCCCTTCCCGCGTCGCCACGGCCACGAAGGGCCGGTCTTCGCCGGGATTCATTGGCGCCGCCGCCGCGTGGAGCAGGGCCAGTTCGACGCGCGCCGGAATGGGCTCGCCCAGCAGCCCCACGGCATCGGCCCGGCACCGCGTGCAGTGCTCCATCATGGGCAGGTGCCGGGCGACTTCCGCCCGAATGGCGGCCACTTGGCCGGGGGACGGCGGTTCCAGGGAGCCCAGCGCGGTTCCCGCAACGGGATAGAGCGGCACGCAGTTGGCGATGTCCGCCCCCAACTCCGCCACCCGGCGTGCGACCTCGCGGCACGTGGTCGTCGTTGACGCCGGGGATGATGATCGTGTTGATCTTCACGGTGACGCTGCGTCGTTTCAGCAGGCCGATGGCTTCCGCCTGGCGCTGCCAAAGCAACTCGGCGCCGGAGCGGCCGCGATGGATCCGCTTGCCATCGCGGACCCAGGCGTAGATCTTGGCGCCGACTTCGGGATCGACCGCATTGACTGTCAGCGTGACGTGGCTGACGGCCAGCGCGGCCAGATTCCTCCGCGTAGCGCGACGCGGTCGAGCCCATTGGTGGCCACGCAGAGGAGCAATTCGGGGTGGCCCTGGCGCACCAGCCGCAGGGTTTCCAGGGTCCGCTCGGGGGTGGCCAGGGGGTCGCCCGGCCCGGCGATTCCCACCACCGCGATGCGCGGGTCCCGCTTGAGCACGTCCTCCAGGTAAGCGAGGGCCTGCGGCGGCGTGAGCACGGCGCTGGTCACGCCGGGGCGGCTCTCGTTGGCACAGTCGTAAATCCGCTTGCAGAAGTTGCACTGGATGTTGCACTCCGGCGCCACGGGAAGATGGATGCGAGCCAGCGTGTGCCGCACGCCGTCGTTGAAGCAGGGATGTCTCGAAAGGTCCAGCGGCATGATCGTCCCTGGCGACTCCTACATGTAGCTGTAGCCGACCGGCGACGCGTCTTGCGATGCCTCAATCAGCGCGTTGGCGATGCGGTCGAACAACTGCTGCGCGCCGCGATAGCCGAGGTGCAGCAGTCGCGGGCCGTCCACGCGATCGTGGATGGGAAACCCGACGCGGACCAGCGGGACCTTCAGCCGCCGCGCCAGGGCGTAGCCCTTGCTGCTGCCGATCAGCAGCTCCGGACGGAGACCAACGGCCTGCTCCTCGATCTGGGCGAAATCGACGTCTTCCAGCACGAGCACGTCGCCGGCCAGGTCAGCCTCGACGGAGGCAAGCTGCTCCTTCAGGGAGCCGCTGCCGGTTCCCGAGGCGCACAGCGCGGGCGTGACGCCGATTTCCGCCAGCAGCGCGGCGATTCCCAAGACCAGGTCCTGCTCGCCGTAGACGACGGCCCGCTTGTTGAACACGTATTTGTGGGCATCGACGTAGGCGTCGATCAACCGCCCTCGCTGCTCTTGGTAGTGTGCGGGGACGGGCCGGCCGCTGAGTTCTTCGAGGAGGTCGAAGAGCCGGTCGGTCTGCGTCACCCCCAGCGGCAGCGGCAGCGCATGGCAAGAGATGCCGAATCGCTCTTCCAGAACCTTGCCCGCGGTACGGCCCTCCTGCCACGCCGAGCCGAATTCGACCGTGGCCCGGCGCATGCCCATGCGGCGAATCGAATCCAGCGGAGTGCCGCCGGGCGGGATCCGCTGATACTCGGACCAGGCCGGACCATCCATCGTGTCGGAGTAATCGGGCAAAAGGATCGGCTCCAGGCCGAAGTCGAGGAAGACCGTCTTCAGCCAACGGAGATCGGCCGGCGAGACCATCGGTGCAATCACGTTGACGGCCTCGTGGCGCGGGCCCCCCTTGGCCAGGGCCTCGACCAGCGCCACCACGGTGGCGTGATAGCCTTCCTCGTGGCTGCCCGAGTAGCTCGGCGTCGAGACGTGGACCACCTCGGGAAGAAGCGTATGGCCCTCGGCGACGATCTCGCGGAGATACATCGAGACGTCGTCGCCGATGGTCTCGGCCAGGCAGGTCGTGGCGATGCCGATCAGGCGGGGTGCGTATTGGCGGACCACGTTTTCCAGGCCGACCCGCAGGTTGTCCCGCCCGCCGAAGATGGCCGCCTCTTCGCTGAAGTTCGAGGAGGCGATATCCAGCGGCTCGCGGAAATGGCTGATCATGTAGCGGCGGATGTAGGTGGCGCAGCCTTGCGAGCCGTGCAGCAGCGGCATGGCCCCTTCCACGCCGCGGAAGGCCAGGCACGCCCCCAACGGGGCGCAGAGCCGGCAGGCGTCACGGGTCGCCGCCTTGGACGCCGATTCGGGCGGTCTCGGCGGGGCAACAACCTTGATCATGGAGTGCCTCCTTCCTTCGACGTTCGCTTTCCCGCGCGGCAGAGTTTCCACACCGGCGACATCACCGAGCAGTGGACTTCACGCGCGAAGTTGAGCATCCCCTGAAAACCGGCCAGGGCGATCTTCCGCTCGTGGTTGTGATCGCAAAAGCCGATCCCCAGCTTGTAGGCGATGGGCCGCTCCTTCACGCCGCCGATGAGCAGGTCCGCCTCTTTTTCCTGAAGGAAGCGGGAAAGCTCCAGCGGGTTGGCGTCGTCGACGAGGATCGTGCCCTCGTCGCAAAGCTCGCGGAGCAGTTCGTAGTCCTCGCGATTACCGGTCTGCGAGCCGGCCAGCACGGTCCGCATTCCCAAGGTCCGCAGCGAGCGGACCAGCGAGAAGGCCTTGAACGCCCCCCCCGTGTAGACCGCGGCCCGGCGGCCCTCCAACGCGCGACGATACTCGCGCAGCTCGGGCAGGATGGCCGCCACCTCGTTGCGGACCAGCTCCCGGCCACGCTCGGCGATGGTCCCGTCGCCGAAGTGATCGGCCACGTCGTAGAGGGCCTTCGACATGTCTTCCAGGCCGAAATAGGAGACGCGAAGAAAGGGGATGCCATATCGCTCTTGCATGGTGCGGGCCAGGTGCATCATCGATCCGGAACATTGCACGACGTTGAGCTTGGCGCCGTGGGCGCGACGGATGGCGTCCACGCGGCCGTCGCCGGTGATGGTGGCCACCACTTCCACGCCCATCCGCTGGTAGTAGTCGCGGATCATCCACGTCTCGCCGGCGATGTTGAAATCGCCGAGGATGTTGATGCTGCGGCTGCCGATGCCATCCGTGGCGCCGGTGCCGACGAGCCGGGCCAGCCCGTCGCACGCCGCCCGGTAGCCGTCCTTCTTGCTGCCGCGAAAGCCTTCGCAATGGATCGGCAGCACGGGAATGCCCTTCTCGGCCTCGACGCGGCGGCAGACCGCGGCCACGTCGTCGCCGATCAGGCCGACGATGCACGTCGAGTAGATGAACGCCGCGTTGGGCCGGTAGCGGTCGATCAATTCGACCAGCGCCGCGTAGAGTTTCTTCTCGCCGCCGTAGATGACGTCTTTTTCCCGGAGGTCGGTGGAAAAGCTCATGCGGTGGAGTTCCGGCCCGGAACTCAGGGCGCCGCGGATGTCCCAGGTGTAGACGGCGCAGCCCACCGGTCCGTGAACCAGGTGGACGGCGTCGGCGATCGGGTAGAGAACCACCCGCGACCCGCAGAACACGCAGGCCCGCTGGCTCACCGCGCCGGCCAGGCTCTGCTTCTCGCAGGCCATGGCAAACGGCGCGGCCCCCTTCTCATGGATCTGCGGCTTGCGGGCTTCGAGGATTTCGATCATCACATCACCAACTCGAAGCTTTCTTCCGGGCTGCCGCGGTCCTTGTGGTCCAGCACCGCGTTGAGGATCATTTCCAGGAGGCGGATCCCGCCCTGGTAGCCGGCCGTGGGAAAGTAACTGTGCCCCACGCGGTCGAGGATCGGGAACCCGTGGCGCACGAAGGGGATGTTTTCGTCGCGGGCGATGTACTTCCCATAGGTGTTGCCGATGAGCAGATCGACCGGCTCCTGCTTGATCCACTGGTGCATGAGAAACATGTCGGCGGTGGCCCCTTGGCGGACTTTGGCCTCGGGGACGCGGCCGGCCAGCGCCGCCGCCGCGCGCTCCGTGAATCGTTTGCCCGGCGTCCCGGTGACGACGTAGACGGGCCGCATGTCGAGGTCCGTGAGGAACTCGACCAGCGAGACGAGTTGATCGGGGTCGCCCCAGAGCGCCACGCGCTTGCCGTAGAAGTACTGGTGCATGTCGGTCATCATGTCCAACAGCCGGCCGCGCTCCGCGTTGATTTCGGGGGGCACCTTGACGTGGGCCACGCTGCGGAGGGCATTGATGAAGCGGTCGGTCGCCCGCAGCCCCAGGGGCAATTCCAGCACCCGCGTGGGGACTCGGCACTTCGCCTCCAACCGCCGCGCGGCGGGCTCGGACGCCGTCGGCCCCAGCGCGAAAGTGGCCTGGCTGGCCCCGGTCCGGCGCAGGGCGTCGATCGTCGTGCCGCCTTGCGGATAGAAGACGTGCCGGCCGGTCTGCGGGGCGTCCAGCACGTCGGACGTGTCGGGGAACATGATCGTGGAAACCCCGAGCATGCCGGCCAGCCGCTTGATCTCGCGCATGTCGGCCGGCTCGACCCAGCCGGGGATGAGATTGATGGCCGCCGTGCGGGCCTCCGCCGGTTCGGCGAAGTAATCGACCATGGCCCGAACCATGCCGGCGAACCCCGTGACGTGCGAGCCGACATAGCTGGGCGTGTTGGTGTGGATGACAAACTTGCCCGGCGGGATTTTTTTCTCGTCGCGTGCCTTGGCGATGATCTGGGGGATGTCGTCGCCGATGGTCTCGGAGAGGCAGGTCGTATGGACGGCGATCACGTCGGGCGCGTAGACGGCGAAGATGTTTTGAATAGCCTGAAGGAGATTCGCCTGGCCGCCGAAGACCGAGGAGCCCTCGGTGAACGAGCTGCTGGCGGCCATGACGGGCTCCTTGTAGTGCCGCGTCAGCGCGCTGCGATGGTACGCGCAGCAGCCCTGCGAGCCGTGGCTGTGCGGCAGGCAGCGGTTGATCCCCAAGGCCGCGTACATGGCCCCGATCGGCTGGCAGGTCTTGGCGGGATTGACGGTGAGCGCCTTGCGATCGCGAACTTCCGCCGTGGTGTGTCGCAGCAACATGCCCCTCTCCTTCACTCGTTGACGTAGGCGGCTTCCAGGGTGGCGTCGGCCGTCTCCCAGGGAGCCCGGATCATCGACCAGATCCGCGTGTTGACCATGCGGTCGATTTCCCGGTAGAAGTTGATGGCCCCGCGGAAGCCGGCGTACGGGCCGCCGTAGTCGTAGCTGTGCAGTTGCTTGCAGGGTATGCCCATCTTCTGCACCACGTACTTCTCCTTGATCCCTGCGCAGAACACGTCGGGGCGATAGATCTCGATGAGCCGCTCCGTCTCGTAGTGGCTGACATCGTCGACGACCAGGGCCCGGTCGTCCATCTCCGGCATCATCCCATCGTAGTCCTTCAACGGGATGCCCTCGCGATCCAGCCGCCGCAGGTCCTCGTCGCCGAGGCGGGGCCGATACTTCTCCGCGTCGGCCTCGACGTGCAACTCCTCGATGTTGCGGCTGTCGGCGTCGACCTTGATCGTGGGAAGCACGCGGCGGCCCTCGTAGTCGTCGCGATGGGCGAATTCGTAGCCGGCCGCCACGGTGCGGATGCCGATCTCGGCCAGCAGTTCCTGGTAATGATGCGCCCGGCTGCCGCCGACGAAGAGCATCGCCGTCTTCCCCTGGCAGCGCGGCCGGATTTCGTCCTGGACCTTGCGCACCGCGGCCATTTCCTCGGCCACGACCGCCTCGGTGCGGTGGATCAACTCCGCGTCGTCAAAGTAGCGGGCGATCTTGCCCAGCGACTTGGCCGAGGCCGCCGCCCCGATGAAGTTCACCTTGAACCAGGGGATGCCGTATTTCTTTTCGATCATGTCGGCGACGTAGTTGATCGACCGGTGGCACATGACCACGTTGAGGTCGGCGGTGTGGGCGTTCTCGAACCGCTCGATGCTCGAATTGCCGCTGAAGGTGGCCACCAGGGTGATGCCGCACCGTTCCAGCAGGTCTTCGAGCACGAAGGCGTCGCCGCCGATGTTGTATTCGCCGAGCATGCCGAGGCGGAAGCGGCCGGGCCCCACCGTGTCGTTCCGCCCGATCACGTGCTTGAACAACTGGTTGTTGGCGATATGGTGGCCGGCTGACTGGCTCACGCCCTTGTACCCTTCGCAACTGAAGCCGAAGACGTTGATCCCCAGCTTCTCTTTCATCTCCCGCGTGACGGCGTGTACGTCGTCGCCGATCAATCCGACCGGGCAAGTGGAAAACACGGCGATCGACTTGGGATGGAAGAGGTCGAACGCCTCCTGGATCGCGGCGCGGAGCTTCTTCTCGCCGCCGAAGATGATCTCCTCTTCCTGCATGTCGGTCGAGAAGCAATAGGTCATGAAGTTATCGTCTTCCGCGGTGGGCGGGCGGGTCTGGTTCCGCCGCGTCAGCCAGGAGTAGAAGCCGCAGCCGATGGGGCCGTGGGTGATGTTGACGATGTCGCGCGTCGGGCCCAGGACCACGCCCTTGCAGCCGGCATAGGTGCAGCCGCGCTGGGTGATGATCCCCGGCGTGGTCCGTACGTTGGCCAGGATTTCGGGGACCGCCTGGTCGTCTCCCTTCTCGTTGACCACGATCTGCTGAGACCGCTTGCGGCCAACTTTGGGCGGATAGATCTTCAACAGGTCTTGCCGGACTTCCGCGGCATCGATGGTCGGCTGGCTGGACATGACTCCGTGGGGCTCCTTCACAGGGTTTCGTCCAAGGCCGCGTCGCCGGACTCAGCCGTCCGCACGCGGAAAGCATCGGTGACGGGCATGACGATGATCTTGCCGTCGCCCGGGTTGCCCGTCTGGTTCACGTCGATGATCGTCCGTACCACCGCGGGCACCAGGTCGTCGGGCACGACGACGGTGAGCAATCGCTTGGGCACGAGCTTTGGGCCCGGACCGAGCTGCGCGATGGCTTCCTCGCAGCCGGCCTCGGCCCCTTTCATGAGCAGGTAGCTGACTTTGCCCTTGCCTCGGCCCGCCACGCGCCGCGCGGTGAGCGAGGCGACGCCGGCGTCGGCCAAGGCCTGTTTCGTCTGGTTCATCTTATTCATGCGGATGATCGCCATGACTTCTTTCATGCGGGGCTCCTTCAGGTCGAGGGCGCGGCGTCGGCCGGTTCGGGGACCATCGACGCCACGTCGTCCCGGACGCCGGTGCGAACGGTGTAGATTTCGTCTACGGGCGAGACGAATATCTTGCCGTCGCCGAATGCCCCTTCCGGCGAGGTCCGCGCGCTGCTCATGATGACGCCGACCACGAAGTCCTTGTCGGCGTCGTTGACCACCATCAGGATCAGCTCCTTGGGCAGTTCGTCGTAGGTCACCTCGCCGATTTTCATCCCGCGTTGTCTGCCGCGGCCGTAGACATCCATTTTCGTAACCGCGGAAAAGCCGGCCTCCAACAGCGCGGCCAGCACGGCTTCCGCCCTCTCGGGACGAATGATGGCGCGAATCAAGATCATGGGAATATCCTCGGGACTATCAAGAGACGGGAAAGACGGCTCACCACGGAGGCACGGAGATCACGGAGGAGAGAAATCGCGGGATTACACGGCGGCCAAGCCGAATTCCATCAGCAGGGTCTCCAGTTCGTTGATCGCCAAGGGGTGGGGAATCACGAACATCTCGTTCTCGTCGATCGCCCGGCAGAGGGTCCGGTACTGGTCCGCCTGCGGACACTCGGGATTCCACTCGATGACCGTCTTCTTCTGGATCTCGGCACGCTGCACGTCGTTGTCGCGGGGCAGGAAGTGGATCATCTGCGTGCCCAACTGCCGCGCGAATTCCTCGATCATTTCCCGCTCGTTGTCCACGCAGCGGCTGTTGCAGATCAGCCCGCCCAGCCGCACGCCGCCGGCCTCGGCGAACTTCATGATCCCCTTGCAGATGTTGTTGGCGGCGTACATGGCCATCATCTCGCCCGAGCAGACGATGTAGATTTCCTGGGCTTTGCCCTCGCGGATGGGCATGGCGAAGCCGCCGCAGACCACGTCGCCCAGCACGTCGTAGAAGATGTAGTCGAGGTTTTGCTCTTTGTTATATGCGCCGAGTTGCTCCAGGAGGTTGATGGAGGTAATGATCCCGCGGCCCGCGCAGCCTACTCCCGGTTCTGGCCCCCCCGACTCGGTGCAGAGACAATTGCCAAAGCCCTCACGGCGGATGTCGTCCAGATCGACGTCCTCGCCCTCTTCACGGAGCGTGTCGAGCACGGTCTTTTGGGCAAGTCCGCCGAGGAGCAGCCGGGTGGAATCGGCCTTCGGGTCGCACCCGACGACCATCACCTTGCGGCCCATCTCCGCCAGCGCCGCCACGGTGTTCTGCGTCGTGGTCGACTTGCCGATGCCGCCTTTGCCATAAATGGCGATCTTCCGCATGTTCGTGGACTCCTGGTGGTGTCTTGCGACTGCGATACGGCCGCGTTTGACACGCGCGTTGCCCTCGCAGGGTTGGCTGGAAACAATCTCGGTGAAATGCAATCGATGTGCCAAAGAGCGCAACGCGAAGGGAATCGCGTCGAAAGCCTGGATTTCACGGGAAACCGCCGCTACGAATTCGACAGGGACGTGGGGCGGGGCCGGGAAGGAATTGTCGCGCCCCATGCGATCCGGTGGCCGCGACGCCCCAAGGCGATCGCACAACCGCTTGTCACCCCGTCATTTGCGTCGAGGGAAAGAAATGTCGCGCGGGGGCCTCGCACGGAAGGCGTTGTCGCGGAGAAAGGCGCGCGCGCTCAGCCCTTGCCGGGCCGGGAGAAGAGCCGCGAGTCAATGCCCAGCTTCTTCATCTTGTAGCGGACCATGCGCGGCGTAATGCCAAGCTGCTCGGCCACCATGGCCACACTCCCGGAGTAACTCTTCAAGGCGTCGGTGATCATGTCGCGCTCCAACAGGTCGACCCTTGCCCGGAGCCGTCCCTGCCGCGCCGAGTCGCTTCGCCCGGGCAGTTGGAGCGTCGGCGGCAGACTGTGGCCGTGGATTGCCCCGTCGGAGGCCAACAACACGGCATACTCGATACAGTTTTCGAGTTCCCGGACATTGCCCGGCCAGTGGTAGGCCAGCATCATGTTGATCGCGGGCGTGCTGATTCGCCGCAGCTTTTTCCCCATTTTCTTTGCATACTCGGCGACGAAATGGTCGGCCAAGAGCAGGATGTCGTCCTTCCGCTCGCGAAGCGGCGGCAGCGTGATGGGGAAGACGTTGATCCGGTAGTAGAGATCCTGCCGGAAGAGGCCGTCGGCAAGCCGGGCCTCCAAATCCTGATTCGTGGCGGCCACGATCCGCACGTTGGCCTTCAGCGTCCGGTTGCTGCCCACGCGCTCGAATTCGCGCTCCTGCAATACCCGCAGCAGCTTGATCTGAATGGCCGGCGAGAAATCGCCGATTTCGTCGAGGAACAGGGTGCCGCCCTCGGCTTCCTCCAGGCGGCCGGTCCGCGCGCACAGGGCCCCGGTGAACGCCCCCTTCTCGTGGCCGAACAACTCGCTCTCCAGGAGGTTCTCGTTCAGCGCCGCGCAGTTCACCTTGATGAAGGGCATCTTCGCCCGCGGACTGGTGTAATGGACGGCGGAGGCCACGAGTTCCTTGCCGGTGCCCGATTCGCCGCGGATCAAGACCGTGGTGTCGCTGACGGCGACTTGCTTGATCTTCACGTAGACCTCGCGCATGAGCCGCGAGTTGCCGAGGATGTTTTCGGGGCGGAACTGCTCCTGAAGTGCGTCGCGCAAACGGAGGTTCTCCGCCTCCAGTGACTGCCGGCACATCGCCTCGCCCTGTCGCGAGCGCACGTCGCAGGAGATCATGCTGGCCACGATTTCCAACACGCGCACGCGCTCGGCCAGCAACTCCGGCGGCGTGGCCGGCAAATCCACGGACAGCGTGCCGATCACTTCGCCGTCCAAGCGGACCGGCACGCACAGGAAGCTAACCTCGTCGCAGTCCTTTGTCGGCCGATTATGAATTCGGTTCTGGAATCGCGGCTCTTCCGAGACGCGCGGAATCACCGCCGGCTGCGCGGTCTGGGCCACCCGACCGATCACGCCTTCGCCGGCACCATAGCGTACCGTGCTCACGATCGCCTCGGGACCACCCCGGACCGCTTCCACAAGGAGTTCCTTGCCGTCCGGCAACAGCAGCATCACCGTTCCGCGGAGCATTCCGAGTCTCCGCTCTAGAACGGCCAAGACCAAGGTTAGTAATTGCTGTGGCTCCGACTGCTGCGAGACCAGGTCGGCGATCTCCGCAAGGACATCCAAGTCCGCCTCCCGTTGCTCCAGGTGAGAGGCTGATTCTTCGCCCACATCCACTTCCATATCCGATCGTGCCCTCTCCCGCCCCATCCATTCGCATGTCCCGTCTGGATTTGTCCCGTCCAGACCGCCGGGTCCCTCGCACCGCTTGGTAAATAAGCACTACGTGCGCGCGACCTGGGCATATCGACGCATTGCGGCACCACTGCGCTGCGCTTTTCTCGTAAAGCAAATGTTGTGCCATGACCTTCCATGCGATACTTCCGCGCATGGACTCGGCTGGTCAGCGCGAAGAAGAAGTCACGACGTCAAGAATGGCATGGCCGGGGGCGATGGGGTCGGTTGGGGGGATGTTCTGGCTACCCCCCCGTCCCCGCCACGGCTCGCACGCGGCCGGCTCGCGCAGCACGCGAACCTGAAACCGGGCCGTCCGCCCGGCCGAGCAGTCCCGCGGCTGGCCCACGCGCTCGTCGAGGGCGTGACACCACATAAAGGCACGGTGGGCGGCCGCTTCTGAGTCGTCGGTGCGGCATTCAGGGCACGCCCGGCAGGCCGCCATTCCGCCATCGATTCGCGCGGCGATTTGAGGATCAGGTAGGACCGCGCGATATGAACCGGGGCGACAATTCCGTGGCTGAAAGATTCCCGGGATCGGTCACTGGCGGCTGCATCGCCCACACCTTCCGCTTTCGTCCGGGATGCAATCAGGCATTGGGAATCGCCGATATGACGCACGTTGCGTTCCGCATGTTGCAGAGAAACGGTGGCGTGTAGAGCAAGCCAACTGGAACGGCCCGCCAGACTATTGCGACTGCAACTGCCGGGCAAACGCCTCCAAATCATCGTAGCGGTGCTGCCAAGTCGTATACATCGCTCCAACGATCCCCGGAACGTCGCGGCCATCGCGAAGCCAGCCGCCGATGGCTGCCACCGGACCGTCATAGTACCCGGCCAGAATCTGCCGGTGGCCCAGGCCCGCGAAATGCCGGAGCGACTCGACCCGCTTGCCGGGGTCGGAGTTCCAGTTGACGATCACCACGTCTTTGTCCAGGCCCTTCCAGGAGCCGTACCACGGGCCATCGCCCTTGACCAGATAATACCGGCCGCTCTTACAGGCGTTGTGCTGGGGATCGAACATGTCGGACCAGACGTAGATCGGCTTGCCCGCATCTTCCGCACGCACCAATTCCACGCACTTGCGGACATTCTCAGCCAGCAGTTCGCCGGGGGTCTTGCCGGCGTGGCGGCAGCTTGCGTCCCAGCCCTGCACGCGGATCTCGTCGTGCTGGAGGAAATAGCCGTCCGGCTGAAGGTGCCGGTGGACCTGCCCAAGCTGCCAACGGAGGATCTCGTAGACCTTCGGCTCGGCCATGCAGCACATGACCTGCTCCTGGTAGATGAGCACGGTGTGAAAGTAGCTCAGCAGGACCTTCTGGCCGTCGCGGATGCGGCTGCCCGGCGGCACCGTGATGATCGGCGAGGCGTGCCAGGCAGTGAAGGCGCCCGGCCAGGGGATCGTGCCGAGCCTGGGATCTCGGGCGTTTTGGAAGTCGCGGCCTTCCTGGTAGACTGTCCGGCCATCGGCGCTGGTGGCCCGCAGGGGTGCGCCTTCGCGGCGGACGACGTTGACCAGACCGCCCGGTTCCAACCGCACGTCATCCCACCAGATCTTGCCGCGTTTGCCGCCCCAGACGCCCAGGTACAGATTGACCTTCGAGGCGTCAAGACTGTTGAACGTGATGTCGATCCGCTTCCAGTCCTGGGTCTTGTCGATCTTCGGCTGGTAGTAGTTCAGCGCCGTGCCGTCCTTGGCCAGCACGGCGATGCGGACCTCGTTGGCGGCCTCGAAATCCTGCGTCTTGACGGCGACCGAGACGTGGTAATAACGGAACGGCTCCGCGGCGAGTGTCTGGCAGGCCCGGCCGTGGCCATGCTGCGGGTCGTGCAGGCCGATGTCCTGCATCCGCAGCGAAGCCCGGCCCTCCGACCGCACGGCCGTGTCGATGAAGGTGATCTTGCCTGGCTGGTCCACGAAGTTCCAGCCGGTGGGGATGTTGTTTTTCGACTGCTCGAAGCCGCCATTGACGAGGTGGGCAGAATTGTCAGCCGGGATGAGCCGTCCGTCTTTCGCCACGAAGGGAGCGCCCACCACGGGCAGGCCCTCGGCTAGGTTCGGGTCGCGGCTCAACAGGTCGTTGGAGTAGCCGATGGGGCAGACGCAGGCGATGCAGGCAAGCTTGTGGTCTCGACAGACCTGCCGGACGCGGCGGACGTTCTGCACGTACCGCTCGGGCATCTGGTCCCAGCGGAGGAATTTACTGTCGGTTAGGACTACGCCGTTGTAGCCTGCTTTGGCAGCACGCTCCACGAGCGCCTTCGCATCCTCGACGTTCTTATCGACGAGCAGGTTGGTGGCCAGATAGATCCAGCGGTACTCCAGGGGTGCAGCGTGGGATTCCCGAGCGGGTGCCGTCGTTGCCGCCATTGCTCCCAGCGCGGCCAGAATGCATAAAGCCCGCTTCATCATTGCTGTTTGCTTCGTCATGGTTTCCACGGCTCAAATATCATCAGTCTACGCCGGTCATGGCTCGGTGTCACCCAGAACCATTCCATGCCAGGCGGACCGGATGTCCCGTCAACGGTTAACCGCGGTCATATCTGGGTAACGCTGTCCGGCAGCCGCACCTCGGGGTATCGCCTCGTCGAGCCGCCGCAGATCCTCCGCGTCGAGTTCGATCTGGACGGCCGCCCAGTTCTCTTCCAGGTAGTGCCGCCGCTTGGTGCCGGGGATCGGCACGATGTCCTCGCCCTGGGCCAGGAGCCACGCCAGGGCAAGCTGGCTCGGCGTGACCTTCCGCCGGGCGGCCATTTCCTTCATCCGCTCTACCAGCATGAGGTTCCTCCGAAAATTCGCGCCCTGAAAACGCGGCGACATCCGCCGCCAGTCGCCCTCGGGAATGTCCTCTGGCCGCTGGAACCGGCCCGCAAGGAAGCCTCGGCCCAGCGGGCTGTAGGCCACGAAGCCAATGCCCAGTTCGCGCACCGTGGCGAGGAGTTCCTCTTCCGGCTCACGGCTCCAAAGAGAGTATTCGGTCTGAAGGGCCGTAATTGGGTGGATGGCATGGGCGCGGCGAATCGTGGCAGGCGCTGCCTCTGACAGGCCCAAGTAGCGAACCTTCCCCTGCTGGACGAGTTCCGCCATCGCCCCCACGGTTTCTTCAATGGGAACACTTCGGTCCACACGGTGCTGGTAGTACAGGTCGATGTGATCCAGGCCGAGACGCTGAAGGGAACCCTTGCAGCACTGGCGCACGTACTCCGGCCGCCCATTGACGCCCGCCCAGCCGCCCTCCGGCGTCCGCACATTGCCGAACTTCGTGGCCAACACGGCCTGGCTGCGTCGGTCCCGAATTGCCTTGCCGACGAGGATCTCGTTCTCGCCTTGGCCGTACACGTCCGCTGTGTCCAGGAAATTGATCCCCAGTTCCAACGCGCGGTGGATCGTAGCAATGGACTCGGCCTCATCGCCGGGGCCGTAGAACTCGCTCATGCCCATGCAGCCCAGGCCCACGGCCGAAACGATCGGCCCCTGGTTGCCAAGATGCCGCTGTTTCATAGCACCCTCCTGACCCTTGGTCCTTTTGCTTGACGAGAACGCCGCCAACGCATTGTATGTTATCCGCCGCTGAGACCGCTGGCAACGCGCCCACCGACCAGCACAATGCTCCCTTACGGGGTCGCTGTGCCTGCGTACTGGCAAGTTAGGCAATTCCCGGTTGCGGCTTCTTGGACACCCACTGACGGCCGATCTGGCAGGGACGCAGTTCTGGTGGCCGGACTCCCGAAAGCCTCTCAAACGACGCCTGGCACTTCTTGCAGGGTTCTTGGTGGGATGGCGGGCCGGCGAACGGTCTGGTCGGCGTTCATTGCTGTCCAGTGGATGGGTCGAAAGCCATCAACCGCTGGATTGCACCATCCGCCGGCATGCGCCCATCTGCTCCAGCAGCATGATTTCCACTGGATCGGTAGGGCTGCCGGCCTCCCGCAGCAGCCGGCACCGGCATGGCCTTTTTGGTCCGGGCGCTAAAAACCTGCCCAATGCGGCTCTTGGCTTCCTGAATCCGTTCCAAGACGCCCTCCAAAAACTTGATCGCGTTGGACGCCGAGGTTTCCGCGTTTGCGACCATCTCGACCAGAACATTGTTGACCTGTGCCGGCGGCATTTCCTGGATGCCGTCGAACGGCCTTGAGGGCTTTTGGGCCAAACTCGCTGGCCCTGGTGTTCCCGTACAACTGCCGGAGCGGCCGGATCGCTTCCCGCATGCAGGTCAACTCCTTGGTCGGTTTTCCCACCTTGGAGCAGTAGCTCTCGGCAAAACGCCAGTAAGCTAGGATCAGCCTTTTGATGCTGAGATCGGCGCTTGCTTGGGAATCTGCGGTAGGGAGCGAAACCCGTTGGCGGCCGTTGCTCAGCCGCTCAGAAACAAGGCGTTGATACTTTTCCTTGCTTTCCTCGCTATCGTACTTCCCGAGATAAATGCGGTCGCCGTTGATCTGGACGAGGGCTTGACCACTGCCCTTGTGAAAGCGGTGTTGGGGGATGCGGATCGACATGCGCGGCTCTTTTCATGCCAAGGGGGTAGAACTACCCCTTTTCGACAGGAACTCCAGGCCGCACTGCCGACCACCGGCAGGTATCTTAACTCCAAGATTCGGCGCGACTTACGTCAAGTACGCCCAACAAGACTCGAACTTGTAACCTTCGGTTCCGTAGACCGATGCTCTATCCAATTGAGCTATGGGCGCAAATTCTCCACTCCCAAAGCAGCAGAGACAACCACAACCGTAAGGATATCACGAACGGCTCTCGGCTGACAAGCCCCCCCAGATGCCCGCCGCGCCAGACTGTGGGAAGTGGCCGCCAATTGCTCGCCCATCCTGCGCGGTGCGGCCGCAAGTAGAACTGCAATACGCCGCGAACGCCATTTGGGCAGCGCGTCCGCGCCCGGCCCGGAAGCCCAAGTCTCCGCTTATCGGCCGAGGAAGAGCCGCTTCGACGGCAACGGAACGATGTACGTCTCGACCGTGGACTGGTTGTTGGTCAGGTTCGGGTCGGTCGCGTCGCCCGTGACGCTGGCCGTATTGGTCAGCGTGGCGCCGGCTGCGGCAGTGTCGCGGACGACAATCGTCACCGTGGCCTTTCCGCCATCGGCCATGTTCCCCAGGTTGCCCTGAATGGTGCCGTTGGACATGGTTACCGACCCTTGGCTGGAGTAATAGGAAAGCACCGTCTCGCCGGCCGGCAGGGTGTCCGTCACGGTCACGTCCGTGTCGGCCGAGGGGCCGTAGTTGGTGACGGTCAACGTGTAGCTGAAGGTGCTGCCGACGTACACCACGGACGGGCTGTAGGTCTTGACGATGCCCAAATCGGCATCCGTAACAGGCGGATTGTTGGGAATCGAAATGACCGTGGTCGTGCAACTGGCCGTGTTGTTGGCCATGTTGGGATCGGGCTCGACGCCGCTGACGGTGGCCGAGTTGGTAATGGTGCCGGTGGTGGTCGAATTGACGGTGACCGGGATGGTGATGGTCGCGGCGGCGCCGTTGGCGGTCAGGTTACCCACGGCGACGGTGATCGTTCCGCCCGACGCGCTCACGCTGCCTTGCGTCGTCGTTGCCCCGCTGCTGTAGGTGACGCCGGCCGGCAGCGTGTCGACCACGGTGACGCCGGTGCTATTGGAAGGCCCCAGGTCTTGGACAGTCAGCGTGTAGGTCAGCGTGCTGCCGGCATCGACGGGATTCGGATTGCCGGTCTTCGTGATCTCCAGGTCGGCCTCGGCGGTGACGGGCGTAACGATCGTATAGGTGTTGTTGGCGAGATTGGGATCGGGCTGGTTGCCGGTGATGTTGACCGTGTTGGTAATGGTGCCGCGCAGCGACGGATCCACGTCGACCACCAGGGTGGTAATGGCCTGGGCGCCGTCGGCCATGTTTCCCAGAGTCGCGGTGAACACGCCGTTGGCGAAAGTCGCCGAGCCTTGGCTCGTGGTATAGGAAACGTACGTCAGCCCGGTGGGCAGCGTGTCGGTAAAGTAGACTCCCGTGGCATTGGACGGCCCGTTGTTCATCGAGGTGAAGGTGTAAGTGAGTTGGTCCCCGGCCACCACGGGGCTGGGCGAGGCGCTCTTGACGATTTGCAGATCGGCCTGGGCGTCGTTGGCGAAATTTTGGGTCAACACGGTCGGCCCGATGGCGTCGACGTTGGCGACCTGGGCCTCCATGGCGGCGGCCCCGCTGATGGTCAACTCGATCGCGCCGACGTTGCTGAAACTGGCCCCAGTGCCCGCGCCCACGGAGAAGCTGGAAAACGGCACGAACACCTCCTGCTGTGCGGTGCCGTCGGCGCTGCTGGGAATCGCGACCGTGGCCGACGACCAATCGCCGGCGTCGGTGTAGACCGTCAGTTTGGCCGTGCCGGTCTGATCGGCCCCCAAGGTGAGCTCGATGCCGGTGCTGGCCCCCGCGCTGGTGAGGTCGAGGTGATTCAGGCCCTGCGGGTTCCGCAACATGCCGGGCGCAGTCGCGTAGGCGCCGGTGGCCTGGCCCTGCCAGACGACCTGCCCGGTGCCGACGGCGCCGGGGCCGGTGGTAAAGTCCAGGGCGTCCGGCGTGGTGCTATCGGCGCCCAGCGTCACCGCGCCGTGGGCCGAAGTTAGTTGCACGAACATGTCGCGGGCGCCGCCGATGGCCTCGCTGGCCGTGGAGTAGGACGTGCCCGTGGTGCCGCTCGGGTAGGCGGCGCCGGCCGTTTGCGTCGTGGCGCTGAAGGAGTCGATGACCACTCCGGTAGTGCCCGACAAGGAGGCGTTGGTGATCTGCACCAACGCGACGTTCTGGCCCGAGGGCAGCACGTAGCCAGTGGCGGGCAACTGTTCGACGAAGTAGTAGCCGGCCGACAGGCCGGTGAAGCTGTACTGGCCGGAGGTATTGGTTGTGGTGGTGCCGATCAGGGTGTTGTCGCCGCCGCCGTTGTCGAACTGCTGGTCGCCGCCGTTGCGGTACAGCTCGACGGTCACGCCCGACAGACGCGTATCGCCCGCAGTCAACTGTCCGGAGCCGGTCGGATCGTAGAAGGCGACGCCGCTGATGGTGCCGGGGATGGTGGCCGACAGCAGGCTGCGGCTTTCCAGCGGCTCCAGCCTTAGCGTCCGCCGCCTGCCACGGCTGCGGCCTGAAGCCTTGCGACTCGGTGTGCCGAAGAGGTCGGCGACTGCGTCCAACCACGACCATGGCGAATGAGGCGATGATTTGCGAGACATCGATACGCTCCCTGGGCCAACTCGGTGAGGTTGCCCACCAATGTGTGTTGTGAGATCAGTCGAAAGATTCGCCGATAACTTACCCATCTTTCTAGACGGCACCCGCAGCGATCTATCGACTCTTATGTTGTTTCGGTTGTATCGCTTGTGCCGCTTAAGCCGGACTGGCACGGCTAAGGAAAACCGGGTGTAAGCTGGTGGATTAGTTAGGGGCCGGGGGCCAGGGGCCGGGGGTCAGGGTAGTTGGGGCTAGCTGCGCCCGACCTGCCCTGCCCTGCCCTGCACCAAAATTTCCTGATCACCAACGGTAGCCGAGCCCGAAGTTGATCCCTTGAACCCAGTAGCTGGTCTGCTGGAAGACGAACAACGGACGGTTCGGGGCTCCGCCAGGACCGCCGGGCAGCACGTTCGAGTTGACATTGAAGTCGATCTGGTCGCCGGCCCGGGCGACGGTGCTCCAGTAGAGGAACGAGTAGCCGAAGGTGGCTTCCAGCCGGGACGTCAACTGATAGCCGAGCGTCAGGCCGAGTTCCGGCACGACGGCGAATTTTTGGTCCGAGTGGGGGCCGATGTTCGTCGACTGGGCCAGCAGCCCGCCTTGGGCGTAGGTGTTCCTGCCGAAGGCGTCGGTGGTTATGGTGTTGCCGTTGATGTTGGCGGTTTCAAAGGTGGTGCCGAAGGCGATTTTGGGCGTCACTTGCAGCCACCAGCGGTTGCGGTTCGCGGCCAACGACATGCCGATCTGGCCGCCCTGGAACTGGTCCTTGGTGTCGAATTCGTCCTGAACCAAGAAGGAACTGGAGGGATTCTCATTCGCGACAGTCTCATTGACGCCGCCGATCGAGGTCAATTCTTCCGTCACGCCGAGATGGTCCCGCAGTTCCAGGTAGCGGTAGCCCAACAGCAAGTCGGCGCGCCAACCGCTGCGGCTGCTCGTGCAACCATCGCACGACGACCAGCAGTTCTCGCTCCCGCCCAGGTAGTACCGCAGGTCGACGCCGGCCCCCAGGAACCAGGTCCGGGCATCGACGTTGACGCTGCCGGCGATGACGCCCGGAACGGCAACGTCCTCCACGTTTTCAAAGTTGGCGCCCGGCGCGACGTTCGAAGAAAGGCCGGGAAAGGATCGGGGTGCCGCCCGACCAGGCGTTGAAATTGTAGGAGTCTCCCGACAGCGCCATAAACTCGCCTTCCACTCCCACCGTGTCGCAGTCGTTCAGCCAGCGGCCGACCCGCAAGCGGCCGCCGACTTGCATGTCATCGAGAACGGTGCCGGCTCCGCAAAGGATGACCGTGCCGGGCGAACCAAGGTAGCCGGGCTGGCTCGCCGAGGGGCCGGTGGTCACCAGCGGCGGCGTCTCCATGCCTTTGGCCCACCAGAGCAGCACGTCGAGATCGACCCAATTGCGCGGCAACGGCAGGCAGCACCGCGAGCAGGGACCGCCCCGGCACGGTCCGCAGCCGTCCGCACAACCGTCGCCATCGATGCCCGGACCGTCCGGCCCCGGGCCCATGAACATGGCCGGCCCATCATCGGCGGCGTACTGGCCGTCGGCAGGCATCGCGCTGGGCTCGGGGACAGCAGTCCGCGCGCCGGAAGCACGCGTGGAACTGGGGACAGGTTGGGGGGCGGGAATCGGCTCGCCCTGCGGCTTGGCCGCCGGCTCTTGATATTCCGTTTGGCGGATCGCTCGCGGGGCTGAATTGCCTTGGTTGCTCTGGACGCCGGCCTGGCCATAAGGCAACCAGCGCAACGGAGCGCCGCCGGGACGATCGCCCAGCGTCACTGCGTTGGCCCTGATGGACTTGGTGCCATCGTAGCGCACCGTCGTGCCGGCACTCTCGATCCACACGTGCCGGCCGACAAACGGTTGCAGATCGAGCCCCGGCTGCGGCCGGACATAGGTCTGCACTATGCCCCATTTGTCCAGCAGCTTATAGGGCGCCGTGCCGTCGTTGTCGGCGTCATTGCATATCAGTTTTCCGCCATAGGAGGGGGCCGCGCTGCTGTCGGAACCGTTATTGGTCAGGGCACGGTCGCCTGAGGGCTCGTCGGCCAGGACCGGCACGCTTGCGGCTGCCAAGAAGACCAAGGCCAGGAAAAAGTGGGATCGACTCACCTTAACTCCTTTCCCGAAAATAGCTTATGCATGAGGGGGATACGACTTGCCAGGGCCGGCGCCGAAAAGGGTGCAAGCTCATAGCTGGAGTTATCGTCCGCAAACTCGATAAACTCGTGAAATTCTGCCCAACCGGCAAAGTTTTACAGGCCGCGCCAGCTTCCTATGCCGATGGCTCGGCCTTGGCAGCGGCCGCCCACGATGCTCTGGCCGGGCAGAAGCCGTCAGAAAAATAGGCAACCTGGTGTTCTCGTCCCCCATTTCCGGTATAGAATGGCGGGCGTCGGGAAGGTGGCTTTGACGGCAACCGCAAGACAAGGAGTTCGACATGCGTCGTACAGCGATCTGGCTCTTGATCGTCGTCCTTTGGGCCGGGGCCATTCTCCTCATTTGGCATCTCTATGCGGCCCCCGGGCAGCAGTCGTCGGCTGCACGGCGGATATTTCCCAAGGTGCAAAGCGATCGACTCGTGTGGCCCTCCAACCATACGTGGATCTGGTCGGTGGACATGCCGCCCGACGGCCAGAAGCGGCACGAGCTGGCGGTGGTTGCACGTTCCGTTCATAGTCCGCTAGGCCCCCACGAATCGTCCGCGATCCGCACTCGTGCCATTTCGAAACAAGAAAGCGAGGCCACGCTTTCCTTTGGACGACTGGGCTCAGGCCGGAGCAGTCCGGCGATGGTTTGCGTGCAGTTGATCGACCTCGGCGAGGCCGCCCTTGCGGCCGCCTCGCCCAAGGAATCGCTGCGGCTGCTCTTAACGCTCCAGAAGGACGGCGCCGAAATCTTCTTGCACGGCCCGAAGACCGCGCTGGAGGGGAGTTTTGCGGGAATGTCGGAGAATGAAGGACCGTGGAAGGACGGCGAGTTGCACCTCATGAATCTTTTCGTCAAGACGGAAGACCGGCTCACCACGTTCGAACGTTGTCGTCATTTGCGCGGAGCAGGCGCCTGATGCAAAGAAGAAAGGCACGGGCGACCGTCCCTGAGCGGCGAGCCGGAGGCGTGAGCCTCCGGATAACGTCGCCCCGCCGCTTTGCGTCGACTGGCCGACAATGCGTTCTCGCCTCGGGCCCGGCAAAAGGGTCAGAACTATTTTCCGTCGCGGTCGCCGCCGAAAATAGTTCTGACCCCTTCTTGTTCCTCGCCCCGACAGGGGCCGTAATAGTCCAGCCCAGGGTTGCCGCGCAGCGGCTACCCTGGGTTTATGCCCCATCCTCGTCGTCAACCCCGCAGGGGTTGAACAGAGGTCTGCGAAACGAAACCCCGTTGCGGTTTTGGAAATTTTCAGCGTCCGCAACCCAGGGTAGCCGCTGCGCGGCAACCCTGGGCTCAGCTATTATAGCCCCTGTCGGGGCACGGACGTGCCCGGCCTGACCTCGAACATGTGGGGGCTGGTCATCCGCTGTCTCACCCGGGCCGCGTTGGGGCTCGTGACCTGGTTCTTCGTCCGTCGATGGCGCCGGTTGTTGCCATGACGTAGCGCTTGCATATCCGGAGGCTTACGCCCCCGGCTCAGTGCTGGGCGCACTCCATCGCCAGCAGCCGCTGCTTCATGCGTGTTCCGCCGGGAGCCGAGTATGACCCCGGGCGACCATCGGCCAACACCACCCGATGACATGGAACCACTAGCGGCAGCCGATTGGCCGCCATGCAATTGCCCACCGCCCGGGCGGCCCCGGGCGAGCCGGCCCCGGCCGCAAGCTGCCCGTAGGTGACCGTTTGGCCGTAGCCGACTTGCCGGCAGCAATCCAGGACCCGACGCTGGAACGGCGTACACTCGGGCAACTCGATCCGCAGATCGCGAAAGTCTTCCGGCCGGCCGCGGGCGTAGGATTGCAAGCGGCGGACCAGGGACTCGTCGGCCGGCGGCAGCTTGCCGTCGCGCGGCCCTGCGGCGGCAATCGCCTCCCGGGCAGCCTTGCTTCCACGAAGGCCGAAGCGGAGGTGCACGATCGCCCCGCCGCGGGTCAGCACGGCCATCCATCCCAAGGCACTTGGGAAGACCGACATGGCGAGGTCTGTTTTCATGAAGTCTCGTTTTCCCCAAATGGAGGGGCTTTGACAACGCGGCTCGGCCGCACCTATACTAAGGGCCGGTGCCGAACGTTTCATTCTACCGTGTGCGGACCAGCCGATGAATGCCTACACTCCGCTGAGCGACGACTTCTACGTCAACATGAATCTCGGCACGGAAATGGAGCTGCCCACCAACCGGGAGACGGTGTTGCACTTCTTCGAACGGGTGCGAAAAACCTACCCCACGATGCGAAACTTCTACTGCCGCGACCGCGGCGATTTCGTCCTGGAGGAGGACAAGGACCAGGGCAACTACCGCTGGTGCACGATCGAGCCCCGGCGCGTCTGCTCGGGCCAGGTCAATCCGGCGTCGATCGAGGAAGTGCTCGAGCAGCACGCCCTGGTGCTGGAATTGGCCCCTTACATGCTCTCGGTGAGTCCCTTGGACTGCGAGGCCCTCGACCTGCTCTACGGTTTCGACTTCACCTGTCGCGGGAATCAGAACCAGTTGGTGGCCCAGGCGCTGGGGATCAGTCCGGCGGCCGAATGGGTGTTGGAAATTCCCGGCGCCACGGTGATCAACTGCGAGCCGTCGCTGACCGTGGCCCTGGACGACGAATGCCGGACCCAGTTTCGCCTCAGCGTGGAGACGCGCACCAGCGCCTATCAGGTTCGCACCGGCGACTATCCGGACGAGCAGCTCAGCGTGTACGTGACCGCGCGCCAGTATGGCAGCCTCGGACCCGATGCCACCTTCGTCGACACGCTCAAGCGGCTCAACCAGGTCTGTCAGGAGATGCTCGACCGTCATGTGATCGAGCATGTGTTAAAGCCGTTGGCCAAGGCAATCGCCTTGGCCTGAGCGCCTGCCCACGCGCGTGCCCAAGCCGGCCAACAGCACGGCCCTGCGGGGTTTCCTCTCGGCGTGCCGGATGGTATGATTTCGGGTCGTCATGTCCCCACGGGGGCGTGGCGGCCCGGTTTCGTCTTATAATGCCGCGACTCTTTCAAACTCCTCCTCTCTCCCTTCGCGAGAGGGGCCGGGGGTGGGGGCGTTTTCCCGCATGACCGCCTACTACATCGCAAAGATCGTCCTTCTTGCCGTGGTGCAGGGCCTGGCCGAGTTGCTCCCGGTTTCGAGTTCCGCCCACGTCATCGTTGGGGAAAAGCTCCTGGGCTTGGACCCCAAGGCGCCGGAGATGACGCTGTTGTTGGTGATGCTCCACACCGGGACCATGTTTGCGGTCATCGTCTATTTTTGGCGGGCCTGGAAGGAGGGCATTTTTGCCTCCGCCGAGGTGTTCAAGCAGCAGGCGGTCCGGCTCGCGGCCGCCACGGGGTTGACGGCCGTTGTTGCGGCGCCGCTGTGGTTGGTGCTCCCCAAGCTAGCTGGAAAGACCGAGATCGAGGAGCTTTTCGACAACCTCCCCTTGATGGCCGTCTCGCTGGCCGCGGTGGGCGTATTGATCTTGATCGCCGGACTGGCCGAACGTGCGCGGCGGCGCAACCGGGCAGTCGGGGTTCGCGAGGCGCGTATGGATCGGGGCCATCCAGGGTTTGTCCTTGCCCTTCCGCGGGTTTTCCCGCTCGGGGGCCACGATCTCCACCGGCCTGCTGCTGGGGGCCCTCAAGCCGCGGGTGGAAGAGTTCAGCTTCGCGCTGGCCGTCATCCTTACCCCGGCGGTGGTCGGCAAGGAGGTCGTGCGGTTGGTCAAGGCCCACCAAGCCAAAGGCTTCAGCGTCACCTGGGGTACGTTCGCTCCCAGCCTGCTCGGCATGGTGTGCGCGTTTCTGGCCGGTCTGCTGGCGCTGGCGTGGCTCTCCCGCTGGCTGGAGGGCGGCCGTTGGTATCTCTTCGGCGTCTATTGCCTGCTGGCCGCGGCCGGCGTCTTCGCCCTCCACTGCTGCGGCTATTAGTGCATCGCGTGCGAAACCGCAAGCGACTCACGTCGCGCCCCACCTCCCCTGGTCCCTGGTCCCTGGTCCCTACTACTCCAGCATCGGCTGCCCGCGGCAGACCAGTTGCAAAGGCAATCCCCAGGGATCGCGCAACATGGCGAACTGGTCGCCGCGGATCGTCTCCGGACCGCTCACCAGCGTGGCCCCGGCCGCCACCAGCCGCACCACGTCCGCCGGCAAGTCCGCACTGAGCACGGCGATGTGAAGCACCGCCGGATCCATCCGTCCGTAGTCGGGCACCGGCGCCTTGGCGCTGTGATAGAGTTCCCAGAGGACGGAGCCCGAGCCGTCGGCAACAAACCGCACGACCGCCGGCTCGTCGCTGCGGCGGCGGATGCCGAAGCCGAGATGGGTCACGTACCAGTCGGCCATGGCCGCCGGTTCCGACACCTGGAGGGCGATATGTTCGAGTCTCATGGCCACGCTGCTCCTTGGGGTCAGCAAAGAAATTCGTAGGTCAGGCACCCCGTGCCTGACACCCGTTTTGTAGAGGATTGTCAGGCACGGGGTGCCTGACCTACTGGCTGCTCCTTGGGGTGCTGGCCGGCGCGCCGCTGCTGGGGATCGAGAGCGACCAAGGAATATATTGTATTGGATAATCTTGCCCCCGCACACCGGGGACCGCCGCTGCCAATGCAAGTGCTGGTGCTGATTGCAGTTGGAGACAGCCGTCCGCGTCGCCGCCGCTCAAATGGTCCCCCACGGCCCTTTGACACCTTCCCGGCGGCCTGATAACATCCTCTAATGAGTCAAGGTTGCTGGCAGACATTCGGGGGGAACGGTGCCATGGTTGCACGCTACGGTCTTGTCTTTCTCGCCGTCGGCCTGTGGGGGGCGGCGCTCGGCGGCTGCGGCTCCTCCGACGAGGGGATCAAAATGGAGGGCTCGGACACGATGAGCAGCGTGGCCCAGGCCTGGGCCGAGAAATACCACGCCGGGCATCCGGAGGCGCTCATCCAGGTGCTGAGCCCCGGGTCCGGGGTCGGCATCGCCGGCTTGATCGACGGCAATTGCGACATGGCCAACGCCAGCCGCGCCATGGAAGACAAGGAAATCCAGTCGCTCTGGGACAATCGCCATCTGAAGGCCAAGGAACACATCGTCGGTTACGATGCCCTGGCGGTCTACGTCCACAAGGACAATCCGCTGGACTCCATCTCCTTCGACGAGTTGAAGGAAATCTACGGCAAGGACGGCAAGATCACCAAGTGGTCGCAGCTCGGCGTCGACCCCAAGAAGTTGGGCACCGACAAGATCGTGCTGGTGAGCCGGCAAAACAACTCCGGGACCTACGCCTATTTCGCCGAGACGGTGTTGGGCAAGGGGGGGCAATACAAGCTCGGCACGCTCGACCAGATTGGTTCGGAGCACGTGGTGACGCTGGTCGCCAACACCCCCGGCGCGATCGGTTACAGCGGCATGGGCTTCGCCGCCGCCGGGGTGAAGATGCTCCAGGTCGCCAGGCACAAGGGCGAGCCGGCCGTTGCCCCCACGGTGGAAAACGCCTTGAAGAAGACCAACGGCTATCCGATCACCCGGCCGCTGTACATTTACACCGCCGGAGAACCCACCGGCAAGGTCAAGGCGTTCCTGGACTGGATTTTGGGCAAGGAAGGCCAACAGGTCTTGGTCAAACAGGGCTACGTGTCGGTCCTCCTCCATGAGTAGCATTCCCCCGAGAGCCGGGCGGCTTCGCGGCGCAGTGGGCGAGTTCTCCCGACTGATCCACGAGATGTTGGACGCTACCGAGCCGGCGGTCGAGTGGCTCATCCGACTGTGCGGCTGGAGCGCCATCTTCTTCGTCTTCGCCATCTTCTTCTTCGTCTTCCGCGAAGCGGCCCCGGTCCTCTTCGGCAAGCTCAACCTGGTCGAGTTCTTCACCAGCGCCGAGTGGCGGCCGACCTCGGAGCCCCCGCAATTCGGCATCGCCGCCCTGCTGGTCGGCAGCCTGGCCGTCACCGGCCTGGCCATGCTGCTGGCCGTGCCGCTGGGACTGGGCGCCGCCGTCTACGTCTCCGAGTTCTGCGGCGGAAAACTCAGGGAAACCCTCAAGGTCCTCATCGAACTCCTGGCCGCCATCCCTTCGGTCGTGTGGGGGTTCATCGGCTACATGGTCCTGGGACCGATCATCATCCGCCTGACCGGCGCCCCGGTCGGCGTCAACCTGCTCAACGGCGGCATCATCCTGGCGCTGATGAGCGTGCCGACCATCGTCTCCATGGGCGAGGACGCCCTGAAGGCCGTGCCCGACTCCTACCGCGAGGCCGCCCTATCGCTGGGCGCCAGCCGCTGGGAGATCGTCTATCGGGTGCTGTTTCCGGCCGCCAAAAACGGCCTCCTGGCGGCGGTCTTGCTGGGACTGGGTCGCGCCATCGGCGAAACCATGGCCGTGCTCATGTGCACCGGCCACGCCATCCAGTACCCCTCCAGCCTGCTCGATCCCGTGCGCACCCTGACGGCCACCATCGCCGCCGAATTGGGCGAAACCGTGCGAGACGGCGAGCACTACCGCGTCTTGTTTCTGATCGGGGTGGTCCTGTTCATCGTGACCTTCGTGGTCAACCTCGTCGCGGACCTCGTGGTCAAGGGTATTCGCAGTGAAAAGTCCTCCTGACACTCCCGCCGAACTGCACGCCTACCTGCTCCTCGACGGCGGCAGCGGCCACGCCGACGACCTGACCGGCCCCTCGTTCCCCACGCTGGAAGAGGCCCTGGGCGCCGTCGGGCGGGCGGAAATCGGCCGCGCCGCCGACGGCAAGACGGCGGCGCCGGCGGCCGTCGAGATCCTCTGCCGCCGCCGCGACGCCAAACGCCCCGCGCGGCGCCGACCGCATTACCACTTCTACGTCGACGCCCGCGCCGCCGGCCACGCCGGCGACGGCGGCGACGGCACGGAGCTGGCCCCCTGGTCGGGCATGGCCACGGCCGTCGAGCAACTGCTGCGACTGCACCGCGCCGGCGAGATCCGCCTCGGCGAGGGACGCCGTCTGCGCCTCTCCCATCGCGAGGTCTTCACGCCCACCGCCGTGGAAAAATGGAAACGGGTCAAAGAGACCGTCGCCAAGTACGTCCTCATGGCGACGGCTTTGGTCCTGGTCGCCCCCATGCTGGCCATCTTCGCCTACCTGTTGGTCAAGGCCTGGCCGGCCTTGTCGCTGTCCTTCCTCCTCCAGAACCCGCAGGACAACATGAAAGCCGGCGGCATCTGGGCGCCCCTGGTGGGCACCTTCTTGTTGGTCTTCATCTCGCTGCTGGTGGCCGCCCCCGTGGGCGTGCTGGCCGGCGTCTACCTCAACGAGTACGCCCGCGATAACTGGATCACGCGACTGATCAACCTGGCGGTGGTCAACCTGGCCGGGGTGCCGAGCATCGTCCACGCCCTCTTCGGCGTGGGGGCGTTCGTGCTCTTCGCCCACATGCACCGCTCCATCCTGGCCGCCTCCTGCACCCTGGCCGTGATGACCTTGCCGGTCATCATCACCAGCACCCGCGAGGCCCTGGCCTCCGTGCCGATGTCGTTCCGCGAGGCCTGCTGGAACCTGGGCGCCTCGCGCTGGCAGACCATCCGCACCCTGGTGCTGCCCAACTCCATCAGCGGCATCCTCACCGGCGTCATCCTCCAGGTCTCCCGCGCCGCCGGAGAAACCGCCCCCATCCTCTTCACCGGGGCCGTCGTCTTCAGCAGCCGGCTCCCTCACAGCCTGGGCGACCGCTGCATGGCGCTGTCGATGCACCTGTTCACGCTCACCACCCAGGTCCCCAACGTCCCCGAAGAGGTCAAATACGGCACCGCCGTCGTGTTGGTCGGACTCGTGCTGGTCGTCAACAGCCTGTCGATCGCCTTGCGCGTTTACCTCCGCTCGCGGAAAAAGTGGTAGCCGCCCATGGACACGCAGATCCGTTTCCAGCACGTCTCGGTCAGCTACGGCGGCAAGCCCGCCCTGAGCAACGTCTCCCTGGAAATCCCCGCAAAAGAGATCTTCGCCATCATCGGGCCGGCCAACTCGGGCAAGACCAGCCTGCTGAAGTGCATCAACCGCACCATCAACTTCGTCGCCTCCGCCCGCACCAGCGGACAACTCTGGGTCGACGGCGAGGACGTCTTCCAGACCCGCAACGTCTACGGCCTGCGGCGGCGGGTGGGCATGGTCTTTCCCCTGCCGGTCGGATTGCCCCTGTCGGTCTATGAGAACGTAGCCTATGCCCCGCGGCGGGCGGGCATGCACAGCCGCCTCGAACTCGACGAACTGGTCGAAACCTGCCTCCGCCAGGCCATGCTCTGGGACGAGGTCAAGGACCGCCTCGACCTGCTCGGCACCAAGCTCTCCGGCGGCCAGCAGCAGCGGCTTACCTTGGCCCGCGCCCTCTCCCACCGCCCCGACATCCTCTGCCTGGACGAGTTCTCCATCGCCATCGACCCGGTCACGACCATGAAGATCGAGGACGTGCTCCTGGACCTCAAGGAGCGCATGACCATCGTGCTGGTGACCAATCTCGTACAGCAGGCCCGCCGCCTGGCCGATCGCACCGCCTTCTTCATCGATTCCCGGCTGATCGAGGTTGACGAAACGGAAACCATCTTCACCCACGCCGCCAACCGGCTCACCCAGCGCTACGTCAACGGAGATTTCGGCTAGTGGCCACCGTTCCGACCCCATCGCCGCCGCAGTCCAGCATCCAGACCCGGGGATTGAACCTCTGGTACGGCCGCTTCCAGGCGTTGCGCGACGTGGCCATCACCGTCAAGCCCGGCATCATCACGGCCCTGATCGGCCCTTCCGGCTGCGGCAAGACCACGCTGCTGCGCTGCTTTAACCGCATCAACGAACGCTATGGAAACGTCACCACCAAGGGCGAAATCACCGTCCTGGGCAAGAATATCTACGACGCGGACGTCTCGCTCAGCGAGCTGCGGAAGTGCGTCGGCATGGTCTTCCAACGTCCCAATCCCCTGCCCATCTCGATCTACGAAAACGTCCTCTTCGGCGTCCGCGTCCACATCCGCCGCGGCATGTACAGCCGCAGCGACCAGGGCTCGATGGTCGAGACCGCCTTGCGCGACGTGCAGCTCTGGGACGAAGTCAAGGACCGGCTCAAGCACAACGCCGTCCACTTGAGCCTCGCGCAGCAGCAAAAACTCTGCATCGCCCGCCTGCTGCCGCTCAAGCCCCGGGTGATCCTCATGGACGAGCCCTGCTCGGCGCTGGACGCCGAAGGGATCGAGACGATCGAAACGCTGATCGGCGAGTTGCGGGCGAAATACACCATCCTCATCGTCACCCACAACATGGCCCAGGCCCGCCGCGCCAGCGACGAATGCATCTTCATGCTCATGGGGCGGACCATCGAGCACGACAAGACGCTTGCCATATTCCACACTCCCCGCGAGAAAGAAACCGAAATGTACATCACCGGCCGCTACGGATAAAGCCGGGACTGTCCCAATTTTCGTTCGACGAAAATGGGACTGTCCCCTTTCGACGAGGCGATAACCGGGGGACTCTCCTGATTTTCGTTCGCCCCTTTGACGAGACATCATCATGCGCAAACGACGCCTGCTCTGGCAGATTTATCCCTCCTACCTGCTGATCACGCTGGTCTCGCTGGCGGTCGTGGCCCTCTACGCCTCCAACGCCTCGCGGCGATTCTACATCGACCGCACCGGCGACGACCTGAAATCGCGGGCCTGGCTGGCCGAGGCCCAGTTCCGCCCCCTGCTGGCGGCCAAACCCATCGACACCGCCCGCATCAACCAACTGTGCCGAGACCTGGGAAAGGAATCTCGCGCCGACACTCGGCTGACCGTCCTCCTGCCCGACGGCACCGTGCTGGGCGATACCTGGGAATTGCCGCAAAACATGGACAAGCATAACGACCGCGAAGAGGTTATCAAGGCCCTCTCCGGCAACGTCGGCGAGTCCCTGCGCCCAGCGCCACCATGAAGGAGACGCTCCGCTACGTCGCCGTGCCCTGCCGCCAGGACGGCAAGACCCTCGGCGTGGTGCGGGCGGCGATCCGCTTGACCGCCATCGACCAGGCCCTCTCCACGATTTTCGTGCACATCGGCATTTGGAGCCTGCTGGTGGCCGCCATGTTGGCGGCCGTGAGCCTGCTGCATTCCCGCCGCATTGCCCGGCCCCTGGAAGAACTCCAAGAGGGCGCCGAACGGTTCGCCCGCGGCGACCTGGCCCACCGGCTGCCGGTGGCCGACTCGCTAGAGATCGGCGCCCTGGCCGAGACGCTCAACCACATGGCCGCCGAGCTCGACGACAAGCTCCGCGCCGTCGTCCGGCAGCGCAACGAGCGCGAGGCCATCCTCTCCAGCATGGTCGAGGGCGTCCTGGCCCTCGATGCCGACGACCGCGTCATCCGCATCAACCAGGCGGCCGCCCGGCTCATCAACATCGACCCGGCCCGGGCCGAGGGCCGCACGCTTCCCGAACTGGTCCGCAGCAGCGAATTGTACCGCCTGGTCGACGCCGTGGCGGCCTCGCAGCAGCCCAGCGAAGGCGAGATCGTGCTCCGCGGCCGCGACGAGCGCATCTTGCACGTCAACGGCACCGTCCTTTCCAACGCCCGCGGCGGCCAGCCGGGCGTGCTGCTGGTGTTGCACAACGTCACCCAGTTGAAGAAACTGGAAAAAGTCCGCCGCGATTTCGTCGCCAATGCCTCGCACGAGCTGCGCACCCCCGTCACCGCGATCAAGGGTTTCGTCGAAACGCTCCTCGACGGCGCCATGAACGACCCGGCCGAGTTGAAACGCTTCCTCGAGATCGTGGACCAGCAGACCGACCGGCTCAACGCCCTGTTCGAGGACCTGCTGACGCTTTCCCGCATCGAGCAGGAGGCCGAACGGGCGGAGATCGCCGTTTCCCCCAGCCCGGTCCGCCCGGTCCTGGAGGCGGCGGTCGAGGCCTGCCGCTTCAAGGCCGCGGAAAAGGACATCCGCATCGAGCTCAACTGCCCCGCAGACCTTCAGGCGGCCATCAATCCGCCGCTGTTGGAACAGGCCGTCATCAACCTCATCGACAACGCCGTCAAGTACAGTCTGGCCGGGCAGACGATCCTGGTCGACGGCGCCCGCGCCGAGACCGAGGTGGTGATCCGCGTCCAGGACCACGGTTGCGGCATCGGCCGCGAGCACTTGCCGCGAATCTTCGAGCGCTTTTACCGGGTGGACCCCGCCCGCAGTCGCAAGCTCGGCGGCACGGGTCTGGGGCTGGCGATTGTGAAGCACATTGCCCAATCGCACGGCGGCCGCGCCACGGTCGAGAGCGCCGTCGGCCAGGGCAGCACGTTTTTCATCCACCTGCCGCTGCCCACTGAATCCCCCTCTCCCTCCGGGAGCGGGCCGGGGTAGGTCCCCTCTCCCGCCGGGAGCGACCACTGGCGTGGTGCCCGAGGGTGAGGGCGGCCCGACCTAGGTCCCCTCTCCCTCCGGGAGAGGGTTAGGGTGAGGGCGGGCTGGGCCGCGTTTCCGTCCCTCCGGGAGAGGGTCAGGGTGAGGGCGCGGTGTGCATTCCCGTCGCGGCTCCCCACTTCGTCGATAACTGCCAATGTGTGCCCGGTTTTTCGCCGGATGCTTTACTTCCCCACCACCAACCACTCTGTTCTGCCCAAGTTACCTGGATTTGGTGGCTGTCACCTTCCCTGGCTCGATATTAGTATTGTGTCCCCGGAATTGCGATTTGCAATGGGCAGGGCATTTCACCCTGCCCGTTTCTTTGCGCGCGTGCTGTCTCGTGCTCTTGCTTCGCGCTCGATTCTTTTCGCGCTCTTGCTCCGCGCTCCGTTGCTTTGTCCCCTTGTCCCTTCGCGCCGCTTGCAGCACGCGCGATGAAAGGGCAAAAGCCAGCATGACGACAAGGGGGCGGGTGTCTATGCCGTTGTGTTTGCGTGGATTGTGCCGAGAGCACCGTGGGGAGGGTCAGAAGTAATGGCTTGCCCCAATGGGGACGGAAGAAAATCTCGGGGTGGTCCCCACTCTCTGCTCGGCGCGCGCGGGAATGTCTGACGCGGCAGTGATAGCGTCTGAATCCGGCGCCCCTGTCCGCCTGCAAGCCGCCCTGCTGTGTGACACAGCGAGGCCGGGCACTTGACCAGTTAGCTTCAGCGATGCCTTGCAGACGCTCGCCGTCACATCAGCACGAGGCTGTCGTGGGCCATTCCGCCCGACACTGCTGGGCGAGCGAGCAGCGGCACCCGGCACCGGTGCCCAGCCGTATTGGTCAGTGCTCAACCCGGCAACGCGGCAAGCTCTTCTGGAGCTTCTCCACGCCCGCGTCGGTGACCCTGGTGCCGCCGAGAGAAAGGGTTTCGAGCCGGCTCAATCCCTTGAGGCGTTCCAGCCCGGCATCGGCGACCCCGGTGTTGTTGAGATTAAGGCTTTCGAGCCGGCTCAATCCCTTGAGGCGTCCCAGCCCGGCATCGCTGACCCCGGTGGCTGCGAGTTCGAGGAACTTGAGCTTGGCCAATCCTTTGACGTGCCCCAGCCCGGCGTCGCCCACCTTGGTGCCGTTGAGGTCCAGTCGTTCGAGGTTGGTCAATCCTTTGATGTGTTCCAGCCCGGCATCACTGACATTGGTGCCGCTGAGGTCCAACCCCCTGAGTTCGGTCAATCCCTCGACCTGCTCCAGCCCCGCGTCGCTGACCGTGGTGTTACCGAGCCCGAGCTGATGGAGCTGGGTCAGTCGCTTGAGGTGGTTCAGTCCGGCGTCGCTGACCTTGGTATTGGTGAGGTCAAGGTCTTGGAGTTTGGCGAACGCCTTGAGGTGTTCCAATCCGGCGTCGCCGACATGGGTGCAAATGAGGTTCAGTTCTTGGAGTTGGGTCAGTCCTTTGAGGTGTTCCAGCCCGGCGTCACTGACACTGGTGCCGTTAAGGTCCAAACTTAGGAGTTGGGTCAATCCCTTGAGGTGTTCCAATCCGGCGTCGCCGACCTCGGTCCACACGAGGTTCAGCCTTTGCAGATTCGTGAATCCCTTGAGGTGTTCCAATCCTGCGTCGCCGACCTTGGTGCCCATAAGATTCAGCTCTTGGAGTTGGGTGAAACCTTTGAGGTGTTCCATCGCGGCGTCGCTGACCTCCGGGCTGAAAAAGGAAACCTCAGCCACATCCGCGAACACGTCGTCTCCCAGCAGCTTGCACAGCAAGGCCAGCCGCGGTGGCTTAGCGCGTGGTGTCCCTCGGCCAGACAGAGGGAGTTGATAATCATGTTCGAATTCCGGGGACACAATACTCATTATGGTAGTTTGCGAAGTTTCGACGGCCGGCCAGCTTTCTGTGGCCTAAGCACACGACCGACGATGTTTTCCAAACGCTCCAAAAACGTGGCGCTCCCCAACGGCCGACCGCTGCGGCTGTGCTCTTGCAAGTCCCGAACTTCCTCCTCACGCACGGCGCTATTCAAGAAAGCCTTCCAATCGCCGACCATCGCCAAAAGCGGAGTGACTTTAACCAAACGATTGTCGCGGCCCGACAAGTGCGCCCGTGCACTGCTCCAAGGCCAGTCCGCAGCGTCGGCCACAAGTCCCGCCCGCACAGGATTCAACTCCACATAGCGCGCGGCCGCCAGCAGATGGGGCCCGTCCATGACGAACGAAGCGAACCGCCCTTGCCACAAGTAACCCCGCCATTTTTCGCGAAAGTTGATCCGCCGTGTGTAACGCCGGTGCGCCTCGCCGATCGCCCGCCGCAAGCCCACTTCGACTGCGGGAACGGCAATCAAATGAACATGATTGGGCATCATCAAGCAATAGCTCCAAATCGCCACTCCCTCTTCACGGCACCAATCGGCCATCAGTTCCAAATAGGCCGCGTAGTCGCCATCGTTGAAAAACGTCTGTTGTCGGCGGTTCCCTCGCTGGGTGATGTGATGGGGCAAACCAGCAATGACCAACCGCGCCAATCTCACCATGCGAGGAACTTATCGAATCCCTCCCATCTTGCAAATATTAGTATTGTGTCCCCGGAATTATTTTGTTGAACCGTCGCTCTCCGTTTCCTGCGTGCGGTCCAGCGGGCGGCGGTTGCCTGCCGACGTGGGCATCGGCGTCGTCCAGGGTAAGCAGCTTCCGAATGTCGTCGGCCGTCGCCCTCGCGGGAACTTCATGGAAGAAGAGGTCGTTCCCAAGGTAGAACGTGCCGCCGTGAATGACCCGCAGGGCCTCGTCAACGGTGAGATCGCGGGGCTCCGACCAGTTGATGTCGGAGTCGAGAAACTCGATCAGCAGAATCTTATCTCGACGCGAGACGGCACTGCCCCCGAGGCTGCCCGCCGACCACGCCGTCCCTGGCCCAACCACGGCGACGTAATTCGCTATAACCCCCCGCCTGTTCCTCGAGGCCGGCGAGCGGAACACGGTCGGCATCTCCCTCAGGAGCAGGCGGTTGTTCGGGCCGTCCCACGGTTCATCAAAACGATAACGCCTGTAGAGACCAAGGCACTCGAAGTACGGCAGCAAGAGTACGCGCCAACTGTGCATCGGCCCGCCGCCCCCGTCCCGACCGGAGGCTGGTGGTAAGGAGTGGTGTGTCGAATAGTAATCGTTGAGCGCGCAGCCGAAGAACGAGAACTGACCAACCCGGCGCATCCTCGAGTAAGTCTCGGACAAGCGCGAACAAAAGAAGGCCCGCAATCGTCGCAATCACGACGGCGGTCGCCGCAGCTACGAGCCAAGCCCCACCGCGAACGAAGGCTCCGCGTTTCATAGGCCGCACCTGCCAAATCCTTTTCGATGTACGCAACAACTGCTCGCGTCGCCCCGCGGCTCCGGCCCGGCCGCGGATACCCGTCAGCCCTCCGGACCTTCCCCGGCCCCACCAACAAGGGTAATCTGCCCCACGCTAATGGTCGCCGCGATCGCGTTATAGCCGAAGCCGGAGAAATACCGCGCGATTTCGGGTTCGAACGCCAACACGGGGACGGGAGAAGCCCCGGTCACGTGAACAGTCACCGTCGCGTTGTGGGAATTCCGGGGGGAATTCCGGGGACACAATACTCATTATGGTAGTTTGCGAAGTTTCGACGGCCGGCCAGCTTTCTGTGGCCTAAGCACACGACCGACGATGTTTTCCAAACGCTCCAAAAACGTGGCGCTCCCCAACGGCCGACCGGTGCGGCTGTGCTCTTGCAAGTCCCGAACTTCCTCCTCACGCACGGCGCTATTCAAGAAAGCCTTCCAATCGCCGACCATCGCCAAAAGCGGAGTGACTTTAACCAAATGATTGTCGCGGCCCGACAAGTGCGCCCGTGCACTGCTCCAAGGCCAGTCCTCCGCGTCGGCCACAAGTCCCGCCCGCACAGGATTCAACTCCACATAGCGCGCGGCCGCCAGCAGATGGGGCTCGTCCATGACGAACGAAGCGAACCGCCCTTGCCACAGGTAACCCCGCCATTTTTCGCGAAAGTTGATCCGCCGTGTGTAACGCCGGTGCGCCTCGCCGATCGCTCGCCGCAAGCCCGCTTCGACTGCGGGAACGGCAATCAAATGAACATGATTGGGCATCAAGCAATAGCTCCAAATCGCCACTCCCTCTTCACGGCACCAATCGGCCTTCAGTTCCAAATAGGCCGCGTAGTCGCCATCGTTGAAAAACGTCTGTTGTCGGCGGTTCCCTCGCTGGGTGATGTGATGGGGCAAACCAGCAATGACCAACCGCGCCAATCTCACCATGCGAGGAACTTATCGAATCCCTCCCATCTTGTAAATATTAGTATTGTGTCCCCGGAATTCCTACGCGTCACCTCTCTGGTCGCCTAAACCTCCCGGATTCCCCGGATTTGCCGGCTGTCACCACTTCCGCAATCCCTGCCATCTTATCGATATCAGTATTGTGTCCCCGGAATTCTTCAATTCTTCTCCGGGCCTTGCCCGCCAAAGCAGCCAGATCGAAAACGCTACGAGCGAGACGCCCGAGCCTGCCAGCGCAGCCCAGCAGCCACGTCTGCTGCGCCACGGCCGTATCTCCCGCAGCGCATGACTCCTCCTGTCATCAATGAAAAGCCGGCGCGGCTCATTGGAGTAATCGTCTCGGCTGCGAGTCGCAACCGTGGCCCCATCGTCGGAAATCGCCATCGCCACAATAACAGACGGACAGAAGTCCGTCGCCAGGTCGGAAGAGAGTTCGCCCATGTCCCCCGTGTTCAGCACAAGCACGAATTCGAAGCCATTCGCCACGGCGACCACCGTCCCACCGGAATTCGCGACGATCGGCGACACGAGGATCGCGTAATGGAACCTCCTGGTTTCAAGGCGTGAAATGACCGTAAAACACACCTCCGGGTCGCCCCCAGGGAGGCGCGGCGCGCACGCGATCACGTCGTCGCCGATCCAAACAATTTGCGGACGCCAGGCGGCCTCTCGAGGAGGAACAATTGCCGCGAGCCGGCCCGAGGCGGTGTCCCAGACGCCTATCCCGCTCCTTCTTTCGCCGCGGTCCTCGAGCCCCGCGGCAAGGCGGGTTCCATCGTCACTCAGCGACATACGCTCAACGCCGATCGGCGCGTGAACGACACGGAGTTCCCGCCCATCTCGGCCATCCAGGATGGCAATCCGGGACCCCCGCCACACGGCCGCGACGGCGCCGGTCCGGTTCAGGGCGACCCCGGCCTCGCGATCCTGCCACGGGTGAGTCGGCGGGGCCCGCGGTTCAAGGTCGACGCGTCCGCGCCAACGCTCGCCCGAGGCGACGCGACCGAATTCCAGGTTGCCGTCCGCAAACACGGCGGCCCAGGTCCCGCAGTCCGAGGAAATCCGGACGTTGTCCGGCGCGCCGCCGGCAAGGTCCGCGTAGTGAAGACATTCCCCGCTCCGGCAGTCGCAAAGGACAACGCAGCACCGCCCCTCCTCCGACAAGGCCAGTGCGATCGCGCTGCCGTCGGGAAGCATCTGGATGTCGCGGACCACGCCCGGAAGGCGGTAGATCCATAGCCGACGGAACATGACGCCCCAACCGCAAACGACGGCGACGAGAAACATCAGAACGAGCATCTGCGCGATCGAGAACTGAAACCTCGGAAACCGCAGCATGGCATCTCGCGACATTAGCTTGGGTATTTTTTCTTGCCCGTGAGCAGGGCGCTCTCGGCTTTGCTGAGGGTGCCGGCCCCACACGAAACCAAATTGTACTTTGGCCCCCCTTGGGTCGCAATTGCCAATGCCTGCTTTAGGGCGTCCAAGCCGGTTATGCCGTCGTGTCCGAGCCGCGAAAGGGCCGCTTGATACACCCCGTTATCCAAGTTGATGGTCTCCTGCCATACGACCTCGTACAGGACAGTACCCCCGCACATTAGGAAGGACTGGAAATTGACAGTGATCGCAACCCTGGAGACCGTGTAGCCGGACCGTTTGGCGCAAGGTATAGGGCACCCACCAGCCTTATAGCTTCACTCCCCGCCGCAACGCCGGGAGCGTCCGCGATTGCCAAGCTATTCTTTCCCTTGCAGGCGAGCCCCTTCCACTCGTAGTTCGCGTTCGGGTCCGTCCCACCGTTATCGAGATACCAACTCGTCGTTGCCCCAGGGGTACCAGGGTTAACCGTTGAGGTGTAGTTTGTCGTTCTGTCCGGGCTCGGGATGCTGAAGGCTAGGCTATTCTGGATGTCGGGTTTACGCGGGCTTGAATCGGTCCGCACGGCGCTAAAATTGAAGAACTGAACCCAGCAGCAATGGCTCATGACGCCTTGCTGATCCGCTGAGTCCTGAAGGTTCGTGGCGCTAAGCACCACATACTGGGTTGGCGCACCCGCGTTGGGGCTAGATGTCGCCGCCACGTGCTTCACACCGTCGGTATCGGTGAACGAGTTGGCCAGGTAAACCTTGACGTCGGCCTGGAACGTCGCCGAATTCACTGTCGCGTGGACGTGCTGCCCCTTCGAATCCTCGGCCTGGAAGTTCACCGTGGTAGCGCCGGACCGCCACCGGCCGGACTCGCGTCGGCCGTACGCGCCGAGGTCCGCGCAAACCCATAAGGTGCCGCTGTATTCGCCGGAACCAGCGAGCGAGGCGTCCACAATGTCGCCATTCTCGTCGGGCGTGATCTGGCTGCCCCCCGTCTGCGAGTCCCAGAACTGTAGGCCGGAAACATTCGCCAGCACCGCGCAGCAGCCTCCCTGGCTCGCGAGGGCCGCATTCACCGTGACTTGCAGGTCCAACTCCGCTCGCGAGCCATCGTCGGGCACCTCCAACGCGCCGGCGGGTTCGTCCGGCGAGCTGATATCCACCTCCGGCCGCACAATCGTCGCTGTTGCCGAGGCGTTCGTGCCGCTCTGGACAACCAGGCCCGAACCCGTGGTAGAAGGAGTGAGCAACTTGACCGAAAACGTCTTGTCCCCGCCGCCGTCGATCCCGCCCGTCGTCGACACCGTGAAGGTCGCGTCGACCTCGCCGCCGCCATCCGGAGAATATACCGTCACATAATGCGGCCCGTCCGTCGATACGTAATCCGTCCCGCCCGCGGCCGTGCCGTCCACCGTCTGGTAATAGATCGTCGCCGCCGTCTGCCAAGGCGTGCCGGCCGCAAACTGGACCGCGATCTTGAAGTTCGCCGCGTCCCCCTCGAAAACCATCCCGTTCGGGTCGGTTTCGGTAATGCTCACCGTCGGCTGCTGCGGCGCGGACTGAAACATCAACCAGGAGGTCACGGGCAGGAAGGAATACGCCCCGTTCCCGTCGGTAACGAGCAGGCCGCCGTGGTCGAACTGCATCACGCCCAAAGTTTCACTGTCAATCGACGCACTGGCCGCCAACGTACCCGTGCCGGTGGTCGGGTCGCCAATCTCCGGGCCCGGACCGGTGCCCCACGACTCGACCCATTCCGCCGTGAATTGCGCGTTTGGGTCCCACGGCTCGTTGGCCGTGGCGGCGAACTGAATAGGCCCCGCGCCGTAAAACCCATCGGGCGAGTCGGGCTCGTTGGCGGTAATCGTCGGCCCCGGATCGACGACCGTCACGCTGGCGGCGTTGTTGGCGGCCGCCGTCCGATTGTCGGCGGCCGTCACCGTAACGCTGGGGAATTCCGGGGACACAATACTCATTATGGTAGTTTGCGAAGTTTCGACGGCCGGCCAGCTTTCTGTGGCCTAAGCACACGACCGACGATGGTTTTCCAAACGCTCCAAAAACGTCGCGCTCCCCAACGGCCGACCGGTGCGGCTGTGCTCTTGCAAGTCCCGAACTTCCTCCTCACGCACGGCGCTGTTCAGAAAGCCTTCCAATCGCCGACCATCGCCAAAAGCGGAGTGACTTTAACCAAACGATTGTCGCGGCCCGACAAGTGCGCCCGTGCACTGCTCCAAGGCCAGTCCTCAGCGTCGGCCACAAGTCCCGCCCGCACAGGATTCAACTCCACATAGCGCACGGCCGCCAGCAGATGGGGCTCGTCCATGACGAACGAAGCGAACCGCCCTTGCCACAAGTAACCCCGCCATTTTTCGCGAAAGTTGATCCGCCGTGTGTAACGCCGGTGCGCCTCGCCGATCGCCCGCCGCAAGCCCACTTCGACTGCGGGAACGGCAATCAAGTGAACATGATTGGGCATCAAGCAATAGCTCCAAATCGCCACTCCCTCTTCACGGCACCAATCGGCCATCAGTTCCAAATAGGCCGCGTAGTCGCCATCGTTGAAAAACGTCTGTTGTCGGCGGTTCCCTCGCTGGGTGATGTGATGGGGCAAACCAGCAATGACCAACCGCGCCAATCTCACCATGCGAGGAACTTATCGAATCCCTCCCATCTTGCAAATATTAGTATTGTGTCCCCGGAATTCCTCGGAATTCCTCCACTGGTTCGAATTCCTCCACTGGTTCGGCAAAGGGCCGTACAAGCCCAACGTAGTGCCACCATAAGTATAATACCCCGGGCCAAGGTCCGTCGAGCCGTCGTAAAACTCGACACTGCCGCCCGGCGTGCCCCCCAAGGTTCCCGTACCGGCGAAAATTTCGCGGCCGGCCATTTACCGGCCCCCCCATGGTCCGCGCACGTAGTCAGCGGTAATCTCGCATCTCGGCAGCGCGCACCGGAGGTTACTTACTCCCGCCGGGGTCACGGCGGTTCCCGAAAGGTAGAGGTGCCGAAGCCTAACCAACGCGGTCAGATTCTCGAGACCGGCGTCCCCAACCTTGGTAAAAGTCAGGTCAAGGTCCCGCAATCGCGTCAGCGCGGCGAGGTTCTTCATGCCCGCGTTGCTTATAGGCGTATCCATCAGCGACAAGACTTCAAGCCCGCGAAGCTTGGCTACGTGCTCCAGTCCGGCGTCTGAAATCCGCCGATGCGCAGGTTGAGCATCTGGAGGCGCGCCAGGCCCACAAGCGCTCGCAATCCCGCGTCACTGACCTTTGAGTCCTGAAGGTCCAGTCTCTCCACACAAGTTAATTCTGCAACGTCCTTGAGACAGGCGTCCGTAATGGGGCTGTCGCCGGGCGTGTCGTGCATGAACCTCTGCGGGATGATCCGAATTACGTCGGCGAAGAAGTCCACCCCTAGCAAACGTCGAGCCCACGCCGGCCCCGGCGGACCGGCCGCAGTATCCTCGTAGTCATAGATAACCCGCACGCCCAGGGCGCGAATCGCTGCGACCGCGTCCCGCCGTTCCGTGGCGGCACGCCACCTGGCGCCGAACCATGCCATGCCGACGTTGGCCAGCAGCACGAACAGCAATAGGGATCGTAGGCTGTATTGGAATCGCCAGCGGTCCGGTTTCGGCCTTGGCAACTCAGTCGACGAGCAATTTCCCATCATCCTGATGCCCCATCTTAGGTTTCGCCGCAACGGCCGCCCACTGTGGAAAGCTCGAGGTCGGCTGAAACGTGTACGACTTA
>CAVSFO010000009.1:0-754073 GCA_963727245.1 uncultured Planctomycetia bacterium
CGTGTGAACGGCGCCGTCCTGGTTGTACCACGTCGGTGTTCCCATGGGGCGAAGGAAGGAACTGATGATGGGCGACATCCACAGGCCCCAGCGGAGCACTTCCAGCATGTTCTGGCTTACGTCGACCAGGCCCTGGCGGGTGAAAAGCGACTTGATGGGGGCCGTCTCGCGGCGAAAATAGGCCGTCAAGAAGGTGCGGTTGACGGCGAAGAGCCAGGCAGCCGTGGACCAGCAGATCACGCCCGCCAGCGCCTCGCAGAACAACAGCGCGGGCCGCCGCCGACGTTTCCCAACGAGAGGAAACCCCATTTGCTGAGGAAGGCCCAGACGCCGAAGGGCTCCGCGGTTGCTCGGCGCTCAGATAGCGGTGGAACTTGTCGGCCACCAGGGAGACTTGGGCCGCATCCAGGTAGAAGCCGGCGCCCGCCCCGATCAGTCCGCCCCACAGGGCTTCCACGAGGTAGACCCGCCATTGCAATCGGCCGCGGCGTCCCAGGGCGTAAACGCCGTCCCGAAGAAGGCCGACGCCGGCAAAGGCGGCCACACCGACGGCAAAGCCGAACTCGACGCGGACGAGCATGTCCTTCGCGGAAAACGACTGCAAAACCGCGTAGCCCGCGCCCAGGCCGACCACCACGCCGCGGACGTACAGCGAGGGTTTCCCATAGCTCGCCCGCAGGCGGCGCCAAAGGCCGGGCTGCCGTCGAACGTCTCGATGATCGTCTTGGCCAGGGGGAACGCCGCCGCGCCCACAGCGCCGCCAGCGCCAGCGGGCGTGCTGGAGCAACCACAGACGAGTCTGGGTGCTCCAAAGCAGTTCCGCCCCGTACAAGATAGTCATGAAGACGCCGCTGTAGATCATCCCGTTCTTCGCCGCCTGGACGGTGGTTTCGCCCAGCGCGGCGGGGGTGAGAACTTTGCCGTGGATCGCCGCCATGATCACCCCGGTGATCAGGTAAACTCGGCCCACAGTCCGGCCTGCGAAAAGATGGTGGCGGCGACGGCGACGATCAGGCGGGCCGGCGGCGGCCAGGAGGCGGCCGCCCCGGCCGACCCAAGATCGGCGATCCACGGCCCGGCAACCACGGTGACCGCCACCGCCGAAATAGCGCGTGTGCCTTCAATGATCGCAGCGGGGTGCGCCGCACCGCCAGCCCGATTCCATTGACCACCGCTTCATTGAAGGCGAAGACGACGAGGAGGCGGCCGAGCCCTTCGATCATCGCGCGGCCCGCCGCCGGCAGGCCCGTCGTCAGCCCACCCGCCCAGGCTTGCAACACCGAGGTCGGTTCCAGCAGGAGCAGGGCGCCGAGCAGATAAGGGGGGGCGACGATCATCGCGGCCGCCGTCGTGCTCAAGTGTCTGCCCGAGGCCAGCCGATACGTGTTGATCGCGTGGTACAGCGTGAAGACCACCGCGGCCACGGTGCTGCTCAAGGCGAAGAGATCGGACCAGGCGGCGGGCGATTGGAGCACCAGCAGCGAACTGCCCGAGGCCGCCAGCAGGCCCGAGACGAAGACGTCCTGAGCGGCCTCTCGGGGCGTAAGGTGCTTGCCCGTCAGGCCGTATTTCGACCATTCGGCCAGGCGCGGGCGGCGATGGCCACGAGCAATTCCTGCCAGCCGAATCGCCAAACGCCACGCTGGCCAAGGAGATAAACGCACGTTGCCAAGCCGGCAATGGAGACCATCGAAACGGCAGCGACGAAATCCCGCCGCAGGCTGCGGAGCCGCGCCCGAGCGCGGTTCCGCCCGCCAGAAAAAATCGCCGACAGTAAGGTGGCTCTTGGTCGCCATGTTATTCCCGTCCGCTGAGCGCCGCCGCCACCGACTGCTTGCTCCCGGGGTCTTTCCCGAGCAGAAGCCGAGGCAGGAAGTCCGACGCCTGATGAGCTTGCCGAGTGGCGCGAGCGAGGACGAACAGTTGCCAACCGCCGTGATCGCTTCCGTGCTTTTCAGCGTCGCCGTGTTGGGGGTTCCCGCCCGCTGGGGACGCGTGCCATGGGGCGCGACGATCCACCTGCGGGGAGCAACCACTCTCAAGTCTAACCGATTGGCCGCCCGGCACAAAGGCAAATCGGCCGTTGCGGCGATGGGCTGCCCAAAAGCGCGTTTTTCCGTTGCCCGCGCTATGGGTTAAACGTTATCAAACCGGCCATCGCTGGGGTCAAAAAAACTGTCCGTCGTCACAAGGGCAGAAAGAGGGGGATGGCGGCCGGGGGCGCAGCCCGATGGCCGATTGCGTGGTTGTCCGTTCCGCACCGCTTTGCCTTTTTCCACGGTTTTTCCTATAATTCCAGGCGACGTTTTCGTTTCTGTTGCGGAAACCTTGGTCGGATGGGTTGTGGGAGGCGTGACGCCGTGGCGGTCTGGTTCGGACTCAAGCAGATCGGTCGCTTCGCCACCCGCTTCCGGCGTCGGTTCGGCAGCCGCGTTGCGCTGGCCGAGGCCGAACCACCCTTGGCGCCGAGCTGTTTGGCCTGGAGCAACTGGGAAACCACGGCGAGGCGCTGGCCGCGATCCACGAGACTCGATTTCAACCCCGGTCCGGAGCGGCTGCTGCACCGGTTGGCGGAAAACGAACGGGTCATCCGCGATTCCCACGACATCGTGGCCGAGGCCGTCCGCGGCGGTCATCGCGTCGCGCCGGCCGCCGAGTGGCTGTTGGATAACTATTATCTCATTGCGGAGCAGATCGATCCTGCCCGCCTCCATCTTCCCAAACTTTACAGCCGCACATTGCCCAGGCTGCGCAGCGGGCCGCTGCGGGGCTTCCCCCGCATCTACGACCTGGCCCTGGAACTGGTCTCGCACACCGACGGGCGCGTGGATGCCGATAACCTGACCTCTTTCGTACGAGCCTACCAGCGCGTGCAACCTCTGAAGCTGGGCGAGCTGTGGGCCATCCCCATCATGCTCCGCCTGACGTTGCTGGAAAACCTGCGGCGCGTAAGCTATCGAATCGCCTGGCGGCGGCGTCAGCACGACCTGGCGGTGGAGTGGGCCCGGCGATTCATCAGCGTCGTCCAGGAGGACCCCAGGCTGTTCGTCACCGAGTTGGCCGAGTTTGTCCGCTCCGCGCCTCCCATGTCGCCGCCGTTTATCGCCGAACTGTTCGCCAGCATCGAGGGACTCCATCCGGCGTTCAACCTGGCGATCAATTGGATCGAGCAAGAGCTTTCGCAACAGGGCCAGACCATCGAAATGATCCAACAGGCGGAGAGCCAGGACGAGGCGGCCAACCAGGCCTCGATCGGCAACACGATCACCAGCCTGAGGACCCTCAACGCCATCGATTGGCAGACGTTCGTCGAGTCGCTGAGCGTCACCGAGTCCATGCTGCGCCGCGATCCGGCCGGCGTGTATCCGCGGATGGACTTCCGCAGCCGGGACCGCTACCGGCACGTCGTGGAGAAACTGGCCAAGAAAAGCGGCTCGCAGGAAGAAGCGGTGGCGGAAGCAGCGGTCAAGCTGGCCGCTGCGCGCCGCGAGCAGGGCGCTTCGGAACACCGGGAGTCGCACGTCGGCTACTTCCTGATGGATCGCGGACTCGGCGAACTCCGGCGCAGCGTCGGCTATCGGCCGACGCCTTGGGACCGTGCCGGCGGCTTGCTCGCCTGCCGGCCACTGGCCGCCTACCTCCTCGCTTTGGCCGTGGTCACGGGGTTGATGGCCGCAGCGCTCCTTCTGGACGCCGCGCCTCTGCTGGCAAGACACTGGTCTTGTTTGCAGCGGCTGCCGTTGTTGTCGTGCTGGCGGTGTCGCGATCGGCGGTGGCGCTGGTCAACTGGATGGCGACGCTCCTGGTCCCGCCGCGCAATCTGCCCCGGCTGGATTTTTCCAAGGGTGTTCCCCAGGACCATCGCACGGCCGTGGTCATTCCGACGTTGCTCCATTCCGCGGACAACGTGCGGAGTCTCCTGGAGCACGTGGAGATCTGCTACCTGGCAAACCGGGACCCGGAACTGCTCTTTGGGGTCCTGGGGGACTTCCCCGACGCCGCCGAGGAGACCCTTCCCCAGGATCACGCGCTGTTGGACGCGGCCGTCGCCGGCATCCGGCAACTGAACGCCAAGTACGCCGAGGCCGGCCGTTGGCGATTCTTTCTCCTCTATCGCCCGCGAAAATGGAATCCGGCGGAGCGGATCTGGATGGGCCCCGAGCGCAAGCGGGGGAAGTTGGAGGATTTCAACCACCTGGTGCGCGAGGGCTGCCGCGACTCGTACACGGTCGTCGAGGGAGACCTGGCGGCGATTCGCGCGGTGAAACACGTGATTACGCTGGACGCCGATACGTGGCTGCCGCCGGAATCCGCGGCGAAGTTGGTGGGCACGATCGCCCATCCGCTCAATCGCCCCAAGATCGACCCGGCCAGCGGCTGTGCGGTGCGCGGCTACGGGGTCCTGCAACCGCGGCTGGCCGTCAGCCTGGTCGCCGCACAGCAATCCTGGTTCGCCCGCCTGTTTGCCGGAGAGGCGGGCCTGGATCCCTACACCCGCGAGGTCTCCAACGTCTACCACGATCTCTTCGGGCAGGGGCAGTACGTCGGCAAGGGCATCTACGACGTGGAGGCCTTTCACAACGCCTTGGAAGACCGCTTTCCTCCCAACCGGATTCTCAGCCACGACCTCATCGAGGGCTGTCATGTCCGCTGCGGCTTTGTCAACGACGTGGAGTTGATCGAAGACTATCCGTGCTCGTATCTGGCCGACTCCTATCGTCGTCATCGCTGGACGCGGGGAGACTGGCAGATCGCCCGCTGGGTCTTGCCTTCGGTCCCGGACCACCAGGGGCATCGCCTGCCCAATCCGCTCGGGGCGCAGGCGCGATGGCTGATTTTCGACAATCTGCGGCGCAGCCTGGTTCCGGCGGCGCTGCTGGCGACGTTCGTTCTCGGCTGGCTGGCCCTGCCGGACGCGGCCCTCCGTTGGACGGCCACCTTGCTGGCCATCTACTTCCTGCCCAACATCCTCAGGACAACCTACGCGCTGCTGGCGAAAGCCAACCGCGTCGCCTGGTCCGATCACGTCGCGATGTCTCTGGTCAATGAATCCACGGTTCTGGGCCGTGGAGGGCTTGGAATTCGTCTTCCTGCCGTATCAAGCCTGCCTGTACCTCGACGCCATCGTGCGGGCGCTGTGGCGGCTTTTCGTCAGCGGCCGCCGGCTCCTGCAATGGCAGACGGCGTTGGTAACGAGCCAGACGGTCGGCAAGAACCTTTGGGCCACCATGGGGGCGATGTGGGTCGCGCCGGCCATGGCGGCGGCCGCGGCCATCGCCCTGGCGGCCCGCGGCGCAGCGTGCTGGGCCATCGCCGGCCCGATCCTCGCCCTGTGGTTCGTCTCTCCGCTGGCGGCCTGGCTCACGGGCAGGCCGTCGCGCCCCGCCTGTCGGGCCTGACGAGCGAGCAAACGCATTTTCTCCGCCAGATGGCCCGCCGCACCTGGGCATACTTCGAGCGCTTTGCCGGGCCGGAACACCATTGGCTGCCGGCCGACAATTTCCAGGAGGTTCCCCAGCCCAAGACAGCCCCGCGCACCTCGCCGACCAATATCGGCATGGGGCTCCTCAGCGCCCTGGCCGCCTATGACTTCGGTTACCTCTCCGCGGGCCGCCTCCTTCATCGCACCGAGCAAACATTGGCCACCCTCGACCGGATGGAACGGTACCGGGGACATTTTTATAACTGGTACGACACGCAAACCATCGAGCCGCTCTCGCCGCGGTACGTGTCCAGCGTGGACAGCGGCAACCTGGCCGCAAGTCTGACGGTCTTCAAAGAGGGCCTCCGGGAGCTGATCGCCGCGCCGATCCTGCCCCGCCGCTGGCGCGAGGGACTTGAGGATTGCGCCGCGATGCTGCTGGACGCCATGGATCGGCGGATCGCCGGCGGTGCGGAATCGGCGCCGCGGATCGCCGCCGTCCGGGAGATCTTGGACCAGCAGGTGCGATCCATCCGCCCGGCGCCTCCCTCTCTCGCGGCTGTCTACCGGCTCCTGACGAACTTCGCCGTCGCGCTGGCCGAGTCGGCGCCGGTGCTGGCGCCGGACGACGAGGCGACGTTCTGGCTGGAGGCGATGCGCGCGGGCTGCGACGATTTCCTCGGCGAACTGGGCCATTTGATGCCGTGGCTCGGCGCGGCGGCGCCCGACTCTCTGCCGGACGCGATACGCGGGGTTGGGGACGCCTCGGCCACGCTCCACGATCTGCTGATCCTCGGCGAGGCGAAGGAGGCGGGGCGCGTCGAGCCCCTGCGAGACCATCTATCGACCGCCGCCGAGCGTGCGGCCAAACGCATCGAGGCGATCGAGGATCTGATCGGCCGCTGCGGGGAACTCGGCGAGATGGACCTGGACTTCCTCTACGATCCGTCGCGCGGTCTGCTGGCCCTGGGATACAGCCTCCAGACGCACCAGCGCGACACGGGTCACTACGACCTCCTGGCCTCGGAAGCGCGGCTCTGCAGCTTCCTTGCCGTGGCGCGCGGCCTGTTGCCCATCGAGCACTGGTTCCGCCTGGGCCGGCAGCTTGCCCTCGGCGGCGGCCCGGCGGTGTTAGTGTCGTGGAGCGGGTCGCTCTTCGAGTATCTCATGCCGCTGCTGGTGATGCCGAGTTTTCGCCCCACCCTGCTGGACCAATCCTGCCATGGGGCCGTGCGGCGGCAGATCTGGTATGGCCGCCTGAGGCGCGTCCCCTGGGGGATCTCCGAATCGTGTTACAACCAGATGGATGCCCAGATGAACTACCAATACCGGGCGTTCGGGGTGCCCGGGCTGGGGCTGAAACGAGGGCTCGCCGACGACCTGGTCATTGCGCCCTATGCCAGCGCGTTGGGTTTGATGGTGGCGCCCGCCGACGCCTGCAAGAACCTCCAGTCGTTGGCCGCCCACGGCATGGCCGGCCGGTTCGGCCTCTATGAAGCGATGGATTGCACGCCGGACCGGGTGCCAAGCCAGCGGCGTTTCGCGATCGTTCGCAGCTACATGGCACACCACGGCGGCATGGGCCTGCTGGCTTTCGACTACGTCTTGCACGAACAGCCCATGCAACGGCGTTTCCTGGCCGACCCGGAGTTTCGCTCGGCCGCCCTGCTCTTGCAGGAACGCATTCCCGCCGCCGGCATCCGTTTGCCGGTGGAGCGGGCAGTGGCGGAGAGTTCCCAGCGCGGCAGCGCCGGCACAAGCGGCGAGGCGATCACCCGTTCCTTCACGGGGGCGGATACTCCCATCCCCGAAGTCCACTTGCTCTCCAACGGCCGATACCACGTGATGGTGACCAACGCCGGCGGCGGCTACAGCCGCTGGCAGGACCTCGCCCTGACGCGCTGGCGGGAAGATGCCACGCGCGACAACTGGGGAACCTTCTTCTATGTGAAGGACGTGAACTCGGGCGCCACCTGGTCCACCACCTGGCAGCCCTGCTGCCGGCCGCTGGATCGCTACGAAGTGACCTATTCCCAGGGCATCGCCGAGTTTCGCGCCCTCAAGGATCAGGTCGAGGTCTACACCAGGATGGCCGTCTCGCCTGAAGACGACATCGAGCTGCGGCGCATGACCGTGACCAACCTTTCCGGCAGCAGTCGGACCGTGGAAATCACCAGCTATGCGGAGGTGGTCCTCTTCGATCCTCGCTCGGAGTCCCAGCACCCGGTATACCAGGGCCTCTTCGTCAGAACGGCGCTGTTGCCGGCGACGGCCGCGATCCTCTGTACGAGGCGGCCGCGGTCGGCCGAGGAACATTGGCCCTGCCTGTTGCACACCATGATGGTCCGCGGCCAGAGCGGCGAGCACGGGCTTTCGTTTGAAACGGACCGGGCCCGCTTCCTCGGCCGGGGGCGGACGCCCGCCGATCCCTTGGCGATGGACACCGTCGGCCCGCTGGGCGACGGCGCCGGCGACGTGCTGGACCCGATCGTCGCCGTCCGCCGCCGCATCCGGCTTAGCCCGGGGGAAAGCGTCGTGGTGGACGCCATCACCGGCGTCGGCAAGGATCGGGAGGGGGCCGTGTCGCTGTTGGACAAGTACCAGGACCATCGTCTGGCGGACCGGGTGTTTGACATGGCCTGGACCCACAGCCAGGTGCTCCTGCACGGCTTGCGGCTCGGCCAGGCCGAGGCCCAGGTCTTCGGCAGGTTGGCCAGTTCGCTGCTCTATGCCGATGCGAGGCGCCGCCCCGGCCCCAGCTTGATCGCGCGGAACCGCAAGGGGCAGCCCGGCCTGTGGAGCTACGGCATTTCCGGCGACCTGCCCATCGTGCTGTTGAGAATGAGCGACCTGTCGGCGCTGCAGTTGGCGCAAACGCTCATTCAGGCACACGCCTACTGGCGCCACAAGGGCCTGCGCGTGGACCTGATCATCTGGGCCGAGGCGCTGGCCGGCTACCGGCAGAGTCTCCTGGACGCCATCGTCGGCCTGGTCCACGGAAGATCGGAGGGAAAGCTGTTGGATCAGCACGGCGGCATCTTCGTGCGGAATATCGAACAGGTGCCCGAGGAAGATCAACTCCTCATCCAGGCGGTCGCCCGCATCGTTCTCAGCGACCGATTCGGCAGCCTGACTGCGCAGCTCGACCGCAGAGTCCGCCAGGACGGCCGCGAGGAGAAGTTTCGGGCGACGTTGGAGCGGGAGGGGCCGATCCCCGGCGAGGAGGAGATTCCCCAGCGCGAGCTGGCCTGTTTCAACGGCCTGGGGGGATTCACTGCCGACGGCCGCGAGTACGTGGTGCGGCTCTACCCGGGCAAGCCGACCCCCGCGCCCTGGGTCAACGTGCTGGCCAATCCGCTCTTCGGCTCGGTGGTCAGCGAATCGGGCGGCGCTTATACCTGGCACGAGAACGCCCACGAGTTCCGCCTTACGCCCTGGTACAACGACCCGATCGGCGACACCAGCGGAGAGGCTTTCTACATCCGCGACGAAGAGACGGGACGATTCTGGTCTCCCACCCCCGCCCCCGCCAAGGGAGCGAATCCCTACCTCTGCCGTCACGGCCTCGGCTACTCGGCGTTCGAGCATACCGAGGATCAACTCTTCTCGGAGACGCTCATCTACGTGGGCGTCGAAGTGCCGGTCAAGTTCACGGTCATCAGGCTGCGGAACGTTTCCGACCGGACGCGGCGCTTCAGCGTCACCGGCTTCTGCGAGTGGGTACTCGGCGAAAGCCGGGACCGGTCGGCCATGCACGTCGTCACGCGGGTCGATCCGCAGACCGGAGCCGTCTTCGCCTGGAACGCCTTCAATGCCGACTTTGCCCGGCATGTCACCTTCTTCCAGTGCAGCCAGCCGGATCGCAGCCTGACCGGCAGCCGCACGGAGTTTATCGGGCGCAACGGTTCACTTTCCGCCCCCGCCGCCATGCGGCGGCAGCGTCTGTCCAATCGCGTCGGCGCGGGACTGGATCCCTGTGCGGCGTTCTCCGCCTGCGTGGAAATCCCGCCCGGGCAGCAGAAGGAGGTGCTCTTTGTTTTGGGGGCGGCCGAGAACGAACAGCAGGCCCGGGCGCTACTGCGGTCGTTCGCAGGGACGGATGGGGCACGGCAGGAGTTGGAAAGCGTGTGGCAATTCTGGAAACGCCAACTCGGCGGCTTCTCCGTCGAAACCCCCGATCCCGCCGTCAACTTCCTGGCCAACCACTGGCTCTTGTACCAGGTGCTGACCGCGCGATTCTGGGGCCGCAGCGGCTTCTATCAGTCCGGCGGCGCCTACGGATTCCGCGACCAGTTGCAGGACTGCCTGGCCTTCCTCTACGAGTGCCCTTGGTTGACGCGCCAGCACCTGTTGACCGCGGCCAGTCGCCAGTTCGTGGAAGGAGACGTGCAGCACTGGTGGCATCCGCCTTCCGGTCGCGGCATCCGCACGCGGATCTCGGACGATTACCTCTGGCTGCCCTACGTGGCCTGCCGCTACATCGCGGTCACGGGCGACACCGGGGTCCTCGATGAAGAGGCGCCGTTTCTGGAGGGAAGAGCGCTCTGCGCCGGCGAAGAGTCCGATTACGACCGGCCCCAGGTCGCCGAGCGGCGGGCCTCGCTCTACGAGCACTGCCTGTGCGCCATTCGGCACGGGCTGCAGTTCGGCGTCCACCGCCTGCCGCTGATGGGGACAGGCGACTGGAACGACGGCATGAACCGCGTCGGACGCGGGGGCAAAGGGGAGAGCGTGTGGCTGGCCTTCTTCCTCCACGACGTTCCTCAAGCGTTTCGCCGCGGTTGCCGCCCAGCGCGGCGACGACGCTTCCGCGCGACTGTGCACCGACCAGGCGGACAGGCTCGCTCAGGCCGTCGAGGCCGCGGGGTGGGATGGGCGCTGGTATAACCGCGCCTTCTTCGACGACGGCACGCCGCTGGGATCCGCGGAAAACCCCGAATGCCGCATCGACTCGCTGCCGCAGAGTTGGGCCGTCCTCAGCGGCGCCGCGCCCCCCAGCGCGCCGCCTGGCTTTGCAGTCGGTTTCCCAGTGCCTGGTGGATCGGGACCTCCGGCTGATCAAGCTTCTCTGGCCGCCTTTCGATTCGGCGCCCTGGGACCCGGGATACATCCGCGGCTACGTGCCCGGAGTCCGCGAAAACGGCGGCCAGTATACCCATGCGGCCGTCTGGGTGGCGATGGCCTGGGCCACGCTCGGGCGGCCCGCAGAGGCATGGCAACTGTTCGACCTGCTCAATCCAATCCGTCACGCGGACAGCGCGGGCGCGCGGCCGTCTACAAGGTAGAGCCTTACGCGGTCGCCGCCGACCTGTACACGGCGCAAGGCCACGAGGGACGGGGCGGCTGGACCTGGTACACCGGCTCGGCCGCATGGATGTACCAACTGCTGGTGGAGAATCTCCTCGGCCTGAAACTGGAGGTGGATCAACTGGCATTGACTCCCCTCTTCCATCCAGAATGGTCCGAGTACAAAATTCACTACCGCTACCGAAACACCATCTATCACATTCACGTTGTGAGAGCGGAAACGGGAGCGGGCGGCGTCGCCCGGCTGTTCCTGGACGGCGCCGAACAAGGGGATCTGAAGATTCACCTGGTTGACGACGGGCAGGAGCACGTCGTTCGTGCCAAGGTCGGCCAGTGGGCCACGTAAAAAGCCGACCAATGACTTCCATTGCCGAGTCACTTCTCGCTGCGGGCCTAATTCTACTGCGCAAGGTTCGCGGAAAATGGGGACTGGCTCCGTGGCGCAAACTGGTGCTGCGCCAGGAGAAACGATGCCGCCACGGTGCCTGTCCCCTTTTTCCGCAGTGGTGGTTCGTCGAAAAAGGGGACAGGCACCGTCGCCGGAGGCCGTTTTATCACGCAGCGCGTTAATGAGGCGACGGAGCCAGTCCCCATTTTCGACTGCCATTCCTGCGCAGTAGAGCTAAGAACGTGTTTTGAAATGGCGAGTGACAGGTCCCCTCTCCCTCCGGGAGCGACCACTGACGTGGTGCCCGAGGGTGAGGGCGGCAGCGCCGAGAAACGTCGGCCTAGCCGGGCCAAGACCGCAACTGCCCTCACCCCCAACCCCTCTCCCGACCAACCTTCGGTCGGTGCCCGGAGAGGGGAGAATTTCAAAACACGTTCTAAGAATGGCAGGGTGTTGATCGGCCCACAGCGGATGCACGATGAACTCGGCCTCGGTTCCGAAGCGGGCCGCGGGCAGGATGCCAAGTGTCATTTGGGCCGGAAGCGGCCGGAGTGGGAAAAACGCGGGCGGCTGCCCACCAGCGTGAGCAGCGAGGGACGCCCGGCGGTCGGGGATCGCCGCAGCCGCTACGGGAACTGGGAGGGGGACACGATCGTGGGCGCGAACCGCCGTGGCGGGGCGGTCACGCTGGTCGAGCGGAAGTCGGGATATTTGTTGCTGGGCAGGGTCCCCCAACATGCAGGCGGCGACCTGCCGCAGACTGATCTCATTGGGCCTCATACACCTGCGTAAACTCTTCCACGGCTGCACCGGGGGGAAGTTGCTGGTAGCGGTTTCGCAGCAGAAACATGCGCAGCGCCAGATAGACGACCGGCAAAATGCCGCCCACGATGAACAGCACGTCGCCGGGCATCCGCAGCCATTCGATCATTCTCACGGTGGGCTGCTGGAAGAACTCCGCCTGCCGGGCGTGCCAGTAGCCGTGGTGAAAGCTGTCGTAAAGTTGCACGATGCCCATCGGCACCAGGTTGACGAGGAGCATCCAGGCCAGGCCGAGGTTCAGGCTCCAAAACGAGAGCCCCATGGCCCAGCGGCTGCGGCGGTCGGGAGGGATGAAGTAGCGGGCGACAAACATGAAGAACCCCATCGCCAACATGCCGTAGACGCCCATCATCGCCCCGTGGGCGTGATTGGCGGTGAACTGCGTGCCGATCTCGTAGTAGCTGACGATCGGCATGTTGATGAGGAACCCAAACACGCCGGCGCCCAGAAAGTTCCAGAAACCCACGGCGATGAGGAACATCACGGCCCAGTAGTGCGGGAAGCTGGCATTGCCGACGGCGGGCGGGGCAGCCTGGGTCTGATAGGCCCCCAGCCGCATGAAACGCCACGCCTCGAAGGTCAGCAACACCAGGGGGATGATCTCCATCGCCGAAAACATTGCGCCCATGGCCATGTGAATCGCCGGCGCGCCGCTGAAGTAGAGATGGTGCATGGTGCCGATTACGCCGCCGATGGAGTAGAGGATGATGTCGAGATAGACCACCCGCGTGGCTGACGCCGGGCGGACCACGCCCAGGAGCACGAAGACGTAGGCCACCATGATCGTGGTGAACAGTTCCAGGAAATCTTCCACCCAGAGGTGCACGACCCAGAACCGCCAGAAGTCCATGACGGCGTAGTTCGCGTTCCTGCCAAAGGCCAGGCCCACGGCATAGAAGATGGGAATGGAGAAGGCGCTGTAGAGGAAGAGATAGGGCAGGTTGCCGGGATGCTCGCCCAGGAGCCGTCGCCAAAGGCCGCGGACGATGATGGCCACCCAGAGAAACAACCCCGCCACCAGCAAGATCTGCCAGAGTCGCCCCAGGTCGAGATACGGCCAGCCTTGGTCCCCCAGCCAGAACCAGGCGGCATTCTTGCCGAAGGCGCCCTTGATGCTCGCCGCCTCGCCCGCCAGGCTTCCCAGGACCACCAAGACCAGGGCCGCGAACAGTGCAATCGCCAGCTTATCCTGGTGGCGGGGCTCATGGCCGGCGATCATCGGCGCGATGAAGATTCCCATCGCCAAGAAGCTGGCGACCACGAAGAACAAGGCCAGTTGCACGTGCCAGGTCCGCGACAGGTTGTAGGGGAGCCATTGGCCGATGTCCACTCCGTAGAACCCGGCTGGTTCGACGTGATAGTGGGCGTTGGCGCCGCCGAGGAGTCCTTGGAGGAGGAACAATCCGGCAACGACCAGAAAATACCAGGCCGTTGCACGCTGGGCCGGAGCCAGGCGCACGTCTTCCGGCGGGCGAAATCGCAGGCTGCGGCCGGGGTCTTCTTCGTCGGCCCGGTGCCAGCCCAGCAGATCGTACTTGCCGACGAAGAACAGCACCAGGCCCGTCCCGCCCAACAGTCCGATCAGGCTCAGTACGCTCCACAGGAACGCTTCGGCCGTCGGCTGGTTCCCCACCATCGGTTCCGGCGGCCAGTTATTGGTGTACGAGTAGTCGGCGCCGGGCCGCGTGGCGCTGGAGACCCACGCCGCCCAGGAAAAATAGGCCGTAAGCCGGTGGATGTCGTCGGCGTCGGCGATGTGCGGCCGCTTCAGCCCGCGCTGCTCCGCTACGCTGCCGAAGTATTGGCCATAATAGTCGCGCATCTGGCCGAAGGCGATGCTTTGCCCTTCGCTATAGAGCAGGCTGCCGGTGGCCGGGTCGTAATGGTTGGCCTTGGATTCCTCGATCACCCGGGCCCGGGCGCGGTGTCGGAGTGGGCGAGCCACTGTAGTGTTCCAGCATACGCAGGGCCGCGCGATGAAGATACTCGGCGTTGAAGTCCTGTCCCAAGTACGCCCCGTGCCCGAAGATGGTGCCGTGCTGCATCAGGCCGTACTTCTGAAAGACGTGCTGGCCGCCCATGATGTCTTCGCCGGTGAAGAGCACCTGGCCGTTGGGATCCAGCACGCGGGCGGGAATCGGCGGATGCTCGGCGTTGATGCGGTAGGCCAAGTAACCGAGTACCGCAAAGCCGATGGCGAACGTCAGCAACGACACCTGGAACCACACCGACGAGATCAGCATCTTTGGCGATGGCGACTGCATGGGAATGCCTTCCGAGTTCGAGCGATAAAGGCCGGCCACGAAAGCTACGGCGATCCGATCAACGCAAAAACGATGGAAGGGATCGCCCGGACATTGTCATGGCCAGATTACCTCGGACGGCCGCCGCCGTCTACCCCCCATCCACACGCGGTATTACGCCTCGGCGTGCACTCGCCTATCCGGCAGAGTGCGCGACGCGCCGGTAGCCCGCTCGGTGAAACCGGCGACCGGAAAGCCCTTCCCCACGCAACCACCGGCATGTCCAGAAGGGAAGCACCGATCGAGACAATACCCGTGGCTATCACCAGCGCAAAGTAGCCGGGGAATAAGCGACGGACCGCCAGGCCGATGATGCGGAACATTGCTATCGTCTTATGCAGGCGTCTCGGCGCAGGCCGCGTCTTGGGCGGGATACGTGAGGTGAGTCCCCCGGACCCGAGCCCAAGGTGTCAGGACGTGCGTCTGCGTTCGCACTCCGCTGAGGATGTGCTCCACCGGGACGACCCGCACCGCCAGCGCGTCGGCGATCAGCCAACGATGGCAGCGCCAAGGGACTGCCTCCGCGCACATCAGGGCCATGCGGTTCTTGCGCGACCGGTCCATCAACGCATTCAGGCGTTCCTCGAACTCATCCGTCTGCATGTAATCGGCATAGCCGCGAAAGGAGGCCTTGCGCCATGCCATGTTGGGCGAGTCCGCGCGCGTGTGCCGTAACCCGCCCAAGCCTGGCATGTGCTCGTAATCGATACCGGCGGCGCGAAGCGAATCGGGCAGGGTTTCCCTGTTGAACTGTGGATTGTGCCGGGAACGCGGAATCGTGCGTACATCGACCACGAGCGTCACCTGGTGCGACTGGAGGAGGTGGATGAGCGTCTCCAAGGTGCGCGTCGAGTGGCCGACGGTCAGAATAAGTGCGGATTGTTTCGTGGTGTTCTTTTTCATGGCAGGACTCGCGATATCGAAAGTCCATCGAGCAGCAGATGGAAATAGATCAGCCCGCCGTAGCCTTTCCATCGCGTCAGCACACGGCGGACTCGCTGGTAATCCAGTGGTGCTCTCAACTTGAGCCAGCGCGTCAGGCTGTTGCGTGCGCCCACATCGTCGCCGGGAAAAATGTGCCATCGCCCCAGGCCGCGGAGCAGAACGTACTCCGCGGTCCAACGGCCCACACCGCGCAGTTGCTGCAGTCGCTCAACAGCCTCTTCGTCACGCACCTCGACCAGCGATTCCAGGTCGAGCTGCCCCTGGCAGACGGCCCGCGACGCCTCGATCATCGCCCGCGATTTCTGGTGGCTGAATCCCAGCGGTCGTAATGCCTGCGGCCGGAGTCCCGCCAGGTCTTCCGGGCGAGGGAAGGCGTGCGCGGGTGTCTCGCCGTCGCTCCAGGCCAATCCATAAGCGTCGGCCAGCCGATTAAGCAATTGAATACCCAGCGTCAGCGACATCTGTTGACAGGCGATCCCATTGATCAGGGCCTCGAAGACGGTGGGAAACCGAGGCGGTTTCATGCCTCGAAAACGTTCCGCCAGCGCGGCGAGCCTGGCGTTACGGTTGGCAAACCGGTAGAAGTCGCTCAGGTCGGCCCGCAAACCGAGCATTCGCTCCAGGATCGGCGCGATGGCCGCTTTGGCCGCAGAGCCGGCCCCTCGGCCGGTCACCGCGACCCGAAGCCGTGGCGATTCGCCTGAAGCGACTTGAGTAACCGCCACTTCCACCGGCACGCCGTCCAAGGGCAGGACGCGCCGGTAGGTCGTTCCGTCCCAGCGGTCTACGGCATTCTCGCCGCGGCGGCGTAAAGTCCAGGCCGCCAGTCCCAACCGGAACGGGGGCGTCGGCGCGAAGGAGAACTTGACCGTGCCCGCCCTTCTGCGGTTGCCTGCCGGGAATCGCTTTCTCGCAGGCCTCTTCATGGCGGCCATTCCGCCCAGGGTCCCCATCGGGGCGTCTCCTACACGTGCTGTGGCATCTGCAACAATCGCCCTTGCAAGTCCTCTGGTCGGAACGGGCCGGCCTCCGCGATCAACTCGCGGGCCGCATCCACGTGATCCCAGACATTCCACAATAACACACCTCGCACTCGACCCTCATACACGTAGTAGACCACGCCCTCGCGGTACGGCTCCTTCCAGTCAGCCACCGTCTCCAGCCGCGAGTCAACCTCGCCTACCGCCTCGTATCCTAGTTCAAAGAAACATCACCGTTCGGAGAATCAGTCAGCATTCTGCTTAGCACTACTGCGCAAGGTTCGCGGAAAACGGGGACTGGCTCCGTGGCGCAAACTGCTGCTGCGTCAGGAGAAACGATGCCGCCATGGTGCCTGTCCCCTTTTTCCGCAGTGGTGGTCCGTCGAAAAAGGGGACAGGCACCGTCGCCGGAGGCCGTTTTGTCACGCAGCGCGTTAATGAGGCGACGGAGCCAGTCCCCATTTTCGACTGCCATTCTTGCGCAGTAGAGTTAGGCTAGGTGTCTATGGAATCGTATGCGTATGGCATGGGCGCTTCAAGGTTAGCGGGTCGCGGTTCAGGGAGTCCCTGAACAGGCGACGCGTAAGCCGCTCGATGCAGAGAGGACACTGCCGGGACTGAGAACATGCCCCTTGCGAGTACGTGTGCCGGGTCGAGGCCACGGTCCATAGCGCCGAGGGGCTCAATGAGATGGTGTACAACCGCTGCGTGGGCACGCGGTTCTGCTCCAACAATTGCCCGTACAAAGTGCGGCGATTCAACTTTCTCTTCTATGCCGATTACCAGACGCCCAGCCGCCGGCTGCAATACATCCCGACGGTAACCGTTCACGGGGCGGGCGGCACCCAGAGGGTACCCGGGTCCATTTTTCGGCCGAATAGCGTGGCCTTCAGGAACACCGTGGTCCGAAAACATGGACCTGTCCCCCTGCCCCCGCCCTGTGAACGGTTACTCCCGACGTCACGGTCCGATCTCGCGGCGTCATGGAGAAATGTAGTTATTTGGACCCCGGCTTGGCGATATTGACCAACGTGGCAATGAGGTCGGGCTTGGTGTAATACACCCGCACCGTCTGCCCGACCTTGATGTCCGCGAACGTCACCGACTCGTTGCCGGCATCGCGGCGGAATTTCGTCGCGTCGTTGCAGGTGACGACGGTACGCTGGCTCCCGCCGTCCGCAGTGCTGACGATGGCGAGCTTTTTGCCGTCAATCTTGACCAGCTTTCCCACCAGACGGACCGGATTGTCCGCCGCGATTGCAGACGTTGTGTACGCAAAACCGACCAAACCGACAAGCAAAGTCACCATCGTCCTACGCCTGAACATGTTCATTCTCCTTCTTCTGGGTTTACTTGAAAAACAAAACAGCCTCCGAGATAACGATAGCACTTCTTCACGGGCCAGAGCGGGCGTCCGCCCCGGGTATCGCAGGGATCGGTACAGCCCTGCCACATTGGCCACGCCGACGGCCGCTGAATCATCACAATCCACGTAATATACTCCCCGCCAGTCGCATGCCGGCCCAGCCGCGGCATAGGCAATGTCCAGTCGCGGTAAAGGTCCCCTACTGTATAGTTGCCGGTTGGGGAGAAAAGGGTGCAACGCAACCGTTCACGCCCCGGGCGCTGACACCAGCCCGACGCGCAAGCGAGGGGGCGCTCCGTACCGGTCTGCCATCGCTCCATCCTCGCTTGCGCTTCGGGCTGGTGTTGTGCCGTGAACGGTTACATTGTTTTCAGGTCTGGTGGGCCAACTCCAGGATTTCCGCATGGTCATTGGGGATTCCGCTGGCCCCCTTGTATTTTCTCCGCTACTCGCGTACTGTCTTGGGGAGGTTGTCGTCGTTGGACGCAAGCGGCAGCACGGCTTCTCGAATTTGACGCATCCTTGTCCTCCTTGGAATTGCGACTGCTGCCCGAAGGATACGGATGCGTTTTTTTATGCAGTTCCGGCCAGGACGAAAGCGGCCCCCGAAGGTTCTTGCAACAGAAACTCCTGAAGAAACTACTGACATGACCTCCCTCGCCCCCAAACCCCGCTGGTTCTACCCCACGCCGGACCGCCTCTTGCTCATGCTTGTGGGCGTTGAGTGCACGCTTTGGCTATCGGGGCGCTTCCGCTGGTTCGCCGTCGGCCAGCAAAAGGGCTACCCGGTGCTGATCGTCGTGGCGAGCGCCGGCGTGTTCTTGGCGCCGATCTTCCTCTGGTTCTTGCTGAGCCTGGTCTTCGGCCGGCGCTTCCAGTTCTCCGGCCGCTCTCTGGCGGTCTTGACGCTGGTTGTGGCCCTGCCGTGCATTTGGCTCGCCACGGAGATGAACCAGGCAAGCCAACAGCGCGAGGCGGTGGCGAGCGTGCTGAAAGCCGGCGGCAGGATCGCCTATGACTATCAGCGTGACTGCTTCGACACCAAAGCACAGCCGCCCACGCCGGAGTGGCTGCGGACATGGCTGGGTCCCGATTTCTTCGCCAACGTGAGGGAGGTCGACGCCGCCGGGAAATTCGACGACGCCGCGACGAAGCAGATCAAAGGATTTTCCCAACTCCGCAAGCTCGGTCTCTTGCGTTGCCCAGTGACCGACGCCGCCATCGAGAACCTCGAGGGACTCACCCAACTCCAAGAGCTGGATCTCCGCGAAACCAAGATCACGGACGCCGGCCTAAAACACCTCGAAGGACTATCCCAACTCCAGAAGCTCTATCTCTTCGGTGTCTCGGTCACCGACGCCGGGATGGAGAGCCTCGCCAAGCTGTCCCAACTCGACAACTTGGAGGTCAGCAACACCAAGATCAGCCAATCCGGGCTGGAAAAACTCAAGGGATTGACCCATCTCCGCTGGTTGGGTCTCGGCACCATCGCGATCAGCGACGCCGGGTTGAGGTATCTCGAAGCCTGGCCCCAACTCCGAGCGATTTACCTCCAGTTCACCGACGTGAGCGACGCCGGGCTGATCCATTTCCAAGGATTGACCCGGCTCGAAGCGCTGGACCTCCACGCCACCCGCGTCACCGGCACCGGGCTGGACGCCGTGAAAACGCTGCCCCACCTTTCTTGGATGGAACTCGGCGGCCCGAACGTCACCAACGCCGCGCTGGCGCACCTCAAGGGAATGACCCAGCTCCGCAGCCTCGAAATCGGCGGCCCTCAGATCACCGACGCCGGCCTGGCGCAGTTGGAAGGAATGACCCAACTCCGCAACTTGCAACTCATGGGCAGCCAGGTCGGCGACGCCGGACTGCAATATCTCAAGGGATTGACTCAACTCCAAAGGCTGGACCTCGACGCCACCCGCGTCGGCGACGCCGGATTGAAACACCTTGAAGGGCTGACACAACTCCGCGAACTGAACCTCCGCGGCGCCAAGGTCACCAGCGCGGGTGTCGAGGGACTTCAGCGGGCATTGCCGCAGTGCACGATCCGTCACTGACGCGGGCGACCCATCCCCTGTGGATTGCAGCGATTCCAGGGTCCGCAGCAGTCAGCGCTGTTTGGCCCCAAGCCGCAAGCCATCGGCCAGCACGCCGAACCAGACCGCCAGCTAGTACGACCTCCGGAAAGTTTCTGCCGCTGAGAAAATTCCCCCGTTTGCAACGGGGGGGCGATATCAGGCGGCAAGATGTTCGTGGAAGAGGCGCCGGGCAATGGCAAAGGTCAGCATGACAAACCCCCGACTGCGGAGTTGACAGGCGGCTCCAACCGGACTACGATGGGCGCTCAGGGGGCTTCCCGTCCGTAGGTTCCGGCCGGCTACCCCTGTCGGCTCCTGCGGGAGCCGGGCCGCCCCCTGGGGAAGGTTCCGGGAGTTTTACTGGAAAGGACACCCCGATGAATGCCAGTCGCGCGCCGCGTATTCACGCCACGGTTGGGATTGGGCTGCTGCTTCTGGCCGGCGGCTGCTGGGGGCCGGCCGCCCTGGCCCTGACGCCCGATAGCCCGCAGGTCAAGAAGGCCATCGAGAAAGGGGTCGCGTTCCTCGAATCCGAGGCCGACGAGGCGAAGGATGGCCGCGTGGGGGCCCGGGCCTTGGTGGGACTGGTGATGATCAAGAACCACGCCGACCCCAAGCACCCTCGCATCAAAGAGGCGGTGACCGCCATTCAAGGCGTGGTCAACGGGCACGACCCCAAGACACTGGGCCTCGATATCTATAGCGCCGGCTTGGCCGTCATCTTCCTGGCCACGCTCGACGCCCATGCCTACTACAAGGAGATCGATTCCTTGCTGCAGTATCTCCAGGCCGTGCAAAAGCCGCATGGCGGCTGGGGTTATCCCGAACGCGACACCGGCGACACCTCGATGACCCAGTACGGCGTGCTCAGCGCCTGGGAGGCGAAGCAGGCCGGCTGCAAGATCTCGCGGGCGTCGGTGGAGAAAGTCGCCGATTGGCTCTTGAAGACCCAGGATCCCGGCGGGGGTTTCGGCTACCAGGGCACCGTCAGCGCCGAAAACCTTGTTGATCAAACAGAACGACGTGCGCGGCAGCATGGCCGTCGCCGGCCTGGGAAGCCTCTACGTGTGCGCCGACCTGCTGGGGCTGGTTCCCCGGGCGGCCCGGCACGATGACAGCCTCCCCCCGGCGCTCAAGGAAATCGCCCCCCAGGAGCCCGCCGCCGCCGCCGACGTTGCCACGACGATCGACGTCCACCAGCTCAAGGAGGCCGAGCGTCGCGGCAACGGCTGGATGGCGGGCCATACGAAGTGGAACGCCAAGGACCTCAAGGACTGGTGGACCTATTACTACATCTACGCCTACGAACGCTACGCCAGCTTCCGCGAATTGGCCGAAGGCCGCGCGGACAAGGACCCCGCTTGGTACACCAACGGCGCCCAATTCCTCATCAAGAGCCAGAACATCGACGGCAGTTGGGGAGCAACAGGGCTCGGCCGAGCGGCACCAACAGGAAATTCCCCGACACGGCGTTCGCCCTCCTCTTCCTCTTGCGCTCCTCGAAGAAGAGCATCGAGAAGGCCTACGGCTACGGAGACAGCACGCTGCTGGCCGGCCGCGGATTGCCCAAGGAGACCGCCAAGGTGTCGGTCTCGCGGGGCCAGGTGCTGCCGGTGCCGCAGTGGACCGCCGCCGCCGAAGTGCTGCCGATCCTGCAAAATCGGGAAGACCCCGCCTTCGAGAAAGCGATCGCGTCCCTGGCCCAATTGCCGCCCAAGGAGGCCGCCGCGGTGGCCGCCAAAGATGCCGGCCTGTTGCGACGCCTGACCGCCGACCGCACGCCCCGGGTCCGCGCCGCCGCCGTGCAAGCGGCGGGCAACAGCAGCAATCTCAACCTGGTCCCCACGCTGATCTATGCCCTGGGCGATCCCGACGATGGCGTGGCCGGCCAGGCCTGCCAGGCCCTCCGGCGCCTGACCCGCAGCCCGGGCAAGGGCGCGATCGGGCCGCAACTGACGCAAACGCGACGCGACGAAGAGATTCGGTACTGGAAGCAGTGGTACTTGGCGATCCGGCCGGAGGCGGAGTTCTTCGACTAAGGAGTTTCTGTTGTGGGCGGGGGGAAATTTCCGGCTAAGCTTGCCATGCTCGCGGGCGCCGGCCTGCTGGTGCTGCTCCTCTTGGCAGCCTGGCTGGGCGGCTGCTTCTCGGCCAAAGACCGGCGGCAGGACCGCGCCGCCGCCCGGCTCCCGACGGCCGAATTGAAGACCGACCTCCAAACGTCGCTGGCCTCGGCCGCCGACGGCGGCCAGCCGCCGCTGAAAGATTCGCTGGCCGCGGTGGCCGACGCCGTGGGCGCAAAGGCCGGCCTGCTGGACGATCCGCAGTGGCCGGCCGCTGCCAAGGGCCGGCCCTCCTGGGCCGATCAACGCGAAGCCGCCAACTCCGGGGCAAACCTCCGCCGCAACTGGGAACTCCACTTCGACAAGGGCACCGTCAGGGGACAGTACGCCCGGCAACTCGACTTCTTCGGCATCGAACTGGCCGTCGTCTTGCCGGAGAACAAGTTGAAGTACGTGGGCAAATTCGCCAAGGGCAAGCCGGAAACCCGCCTCGGACCGGCCGACCAGGAAACACGCTGCTACCTCACCTGGTCCGAAGGCGATCTCAGCCGCGCCGACGCCGATCTGCTGGCGCTGGCCGGCGTCTTCGCCGAAGATCGACCGGTCTTGAAAATCCTGCCCGCCGCGGTCGAGGCCAAGCTGGCCGCCCTGGAACGGACCGCCGCCGGCGCCGACATCGACAACGTTCGCAAGACCCGCTTCGGCATCCGTGCCGCCGGCGATGGATACGAGTTCTACGTGGTCCAGCAGTCCTTGAGGGAGCAGGCGAAAAAGTGAGCCAGCGGCAGAACTCTCATCCCGGCCAGCCGACCGCGGAGGCCTTTCTCGACCTCCTGGAAAAGAAGGACCTCGTGGCCCCCAGCGCCCTGGCCGCACTGCGCAAACAGGTCGCCGAGTCCAAGGTGCGCGTCCCTGCCGAGCGGGTGGCGAAACTATTGGTCGACAAGAAGCTGCTGACCACCGCCATCGCCCAACGCTTGCTCGCCCCCCAGGGCACGCCGGCGCCCAAGCAGCCGGCCGCGGCCGCCAAGGGCCCGCAACCTAAGCCGGCCGGCAGCCAACGGGCCGCGGTCGGCGGCATGTCGTCGTTGCTGGACGAGGAGTTGCCGCCGCTTGGTGCGGACCTGCCGCCGTTGGGCGCGGGCCTGCCGCCGCTGGGCGCGGACCTGCCGCCACCCGTCGCCGCCGGCCCGCTGGACGCCCTGAGAAGCGATCCGAGCCTGGTTGACGCCGTCGAGTCGGCAATTCCGTTCGCCCCCCTGGGGCTGCCGAAGAGAACTTTTTTCCAGTCGCTCGTCCGGCAACTGCGGCCCGGCGGCCGGCACGCGAAGTTGAAAATGCTGCTGGTTCGCAGCGGACTGGCGGCGGCGGCCCTGCTGGTTCTCATCGGCATCGCCGTCTGGGTCTTGAATCAGCCCAACCCGGACGCCCTGCTCAAACCAGCCGACGCGCTCTACGAGAAAGGCTCGCTGGCCGACGCGATCCAGGGGTACAGTGACTTCCTGGACCATTTTCCCCGGGAGGCGGCCTCCGCGCGCGCGCGGGTCCGCCGCGGCCTGGCCCAGTTGCGGCTGGCCGCCGCCGGCCCGGCGGGCCAGTCCGCAGCCCTGGAGACGGCCAAAACCGTCCTGCCGGCGATCAGCCCGGAAACGGCATACGACGCCGAAGCGGGCCCCGTGCTTGCCACCCTGCTTCCTGAAGTCGCCCAGCGGCTGGCCTGGCAAGCCCGGCAGCGGCTCACTCCCAGTTCGGTCGCCGAGGCCCAGGAGATGTTGTCGCTGGCCGAGCAGTATCTGCCCGTCGCGGACAAGCCGCGGGAGCAACTCGGCAGCATCGAGGCCTCCTTGGCATTGACGCGGCACAAGATCGCCGGCGACGACGAGCTGCACAAGGCGATTGCCGCGATCCGGCTGGCCACGGCGGCGAAAAACTTCTACGGCGCGTATCGAGTCCGCGCCGCCTTGCTCGGCGCTTATCCCAAGTTGTCCAGGAACTCCGACCTGGCCGAAGCCCTCCTCGGCGTCACCGCCGCCCAGCAGGCGGCCGTCGCCTGGGTCGACCGGCCGGAGCCGGCGACGACATTGCCACCGCCCCCCGGACCGCTCACCACCGCCATCGTCGCCCAGCGCACGTTCCACTCTGACGCCCCGGACGCCGAGCATCAGGTCGTCTTTGCCGCCGCGGCCGGCGCGATCTACGGACTCGATGCCGCCAGCGGCAAGGTGCTGTGGCGGAAATTCGTGGGCTGGAATCCCCGGCAGCCGCACGGCGGCAGCTTGCCCTGTGCGGTGGCGGCGGCAGCGGGCGGCGACGTGGTCCTGGCCGCCGACGGGCACCGCGAAATCCAGCGGATCGAGGCGGCCACGGGCCGAATCCGCTGGCGACATGCCATCAAACAAGATTTCTCCGCCGATCCGGTGGCCGCCGACGGCTCGCTCCTGCTGGCCACGCTCGGCGGGCGGCTGCTGATGATCGATCCGCCCAGCGGCGAGTCGTCCGGCTTCGTGCAATTGCCGCAGCCGCTCTGCGTCGCCCCGGCCGTCGACGCGCGGCGCAAACTGGTCTTCCAGTTGGCCGACGAGGAGAACTTGTTCGTGCTGACCATGCCGGAGGGCCGCTGCCGGCAGGTGTTTCCCCTTGGACACCAGCCCGGCGCCATCGCCACGCCACCGGTGCTCTGGGGCGATTATCTGCTGGTCGCGGTCAACCAGGGCGCCGGCGACTCGTCCCTCAAGGTCCTCAAGATCGAATCTGCCGGAGATCAGGCGGCGACGCCATTGCTGCGATTGGCGCAGACGATCGCGATGAAAGGGCACGTGGACGCGGCCCCTGCGACCAGCGACGACCGCGTGCTGCTGGCCACCGACGCCGGCGAGGTCCATGTCTTGGACCTGGCTCCCTCGGCGCCAGAGAACCGCTCCGCGAGGCGTCCGTCGCCCGGCTCGAGGGCGGCCCGGGACTGGTTCGCTTTCCCTTGCTCCGCGGCGACCGATGTTTCATCGCCGGAGACAAACTGGCGAGCTTCGACAGGACGCTGGGGCTCGTCTGGGCCGATCCGTCCCCGGGGCCCGCCGCCCAGGCGCCCTTGGCCGTCGGTCCCACGATTTTCCATGTCCAGTGCGCGGCGGCGATGCCGGGCATCGTCGTTTCCGCCGTCAACGCCGACAAGGGCGACCTCGATTGGCAGACCTGCCTGGCCGCGCCCTGGCCGCCGAGCCGCTGCTGGATGCGGCGGCGGGCAAGATCACGCTGGCGACCGCCGCCGGCGGCGTATTCCGCTTGGACCGCTCCGATCTGGCCGCGCAGGCCGCCACCGAGCCGCCGGCGGCCTGGCCGCCGCCGCGGCTGCGCCGGCCCGTAACCGAACTGACCCGTTGCGGCGGCAAGCTGGTGCTGACTTGCGGCCCGGGGTCCGACCAGGTCCTCGCGCTGGACCCGGCCGATCCGCAGCAGCCGCCCCGGGCCTGGCTCTTGCCGGGGCCCCTGAGTTGTCCGCCCATCGCCCTGGCCGGCGGACTGCTGGCGCCCTCCCAGGCCGGCCAGGTGTACTGGTTGGATCCGCTCTCGGGCAAGGATTTGTCTGGGCCGTTCCAACCCCGTTTGCAGACCGCGGCATTGCCCGCGTGGTCCCAGCCGGTGGCCGTCAGCGAGCAAGAGGTCGTGATCTCCGACGGCCGCCGGAAGCTCTACCGATTGTGCGTGGCCGAGCGGCCGGCCCCGCACCTGGCGGCCGCCGCCGAAGTGGAACTCTCCGAGCCCGTCATCTCGCCGCTGGCGACGGTGGGAGAGATGGTCTGCGGCGTCGATGCCGCCGGCAAATTCGATGTTTTCCGGGTCTCCGACCTGGCCCGCACGAGGCAAACCACCCTGGCCGGCCGCTGCGCGTGGGGGCCCCGCCAGGTCGGCAATCGCGTGATGCTCGCCACCGACAGCGGCCAGTTGTACTGCTTCGACGCTGCGGGCAAACTCCTTTGGCAAGCGGCCTTGCCCGACGGCCCGCTGGCGGGCGCCCCGCTGGCGGCCGGCGATCACATTATTCTGGCCGCCGCCGCCGGCGTCGTCTGGCGCGTGGACGGTCGCAGCGGCAAGCCGCTCGCCCGCATCAGCACCGGCCAGCCGCTGGCCACGGGGCCCGTCCTGATGGGCGACCGGCTGCTGCTGGGCGGACATGACGGCAGCCTTCACCAACTCACACCACCCTAGTGCAGTGCGTCACTCAAAATGGAACTTTATGATCTGCGGGTGCCACTGCTGGCTTGTCCAGCAGTGTTGCGGCGAGTGGTGGTTCGGCACTGCTGGACAAGCCAGCAGTGGCACCCGCATTGCCAAGTTTGTCCGGAAAACAATCCCTCGACCCTGAAGCACCACCGTAGCGAGGCCGCAGCGATGCGATTTTTCGTCGTCTTGGCATTGGCCTTCGGCCTCGGCGCGGCGGCACGCGCCCGGGCCGATGCCCCGCTGTTCGATCAGGACCCCTTCGATCAGATCACCCTCGATGCCGCCAACGCCGGCGCCGTGCTCAAGGTCAAGCCGCTCGACCTGCCCGGGCGGCGGCTGCCCGCCAAGCCCCAGCCCGCCGACGTCCTGGTCATTCAGCTCGTCGATCAGCCCGACAAGAAGTACGAAGTCGCCTGGGGGTCGATCGCCAAGGTGGAGCTGTTCGAGGCGATGCTGCTCGAGAAGGCCGAGGACCTGGCGGCCGCCGACAAACTCGACGAGGCCTACGATTACTTCCGCTTCCTCGAAGAAAACTATCCGAACCTGGACGGCCTGGCCGCGGCCGGCCAGGATTTCCTCTTCAAGCAGGCCAAGACGTTCTTCGCAGCGCAGCAATACCGCAATGCCCTAGGGGTGTTGCGGGAGTTGCACCGCCGCAATCCGCAACGCCCAAAACTCGACACCGCCATGGGCGCCATGACGGAGAAGCTGGTCGAGCAATATGCCGCCGCCGGCGACTATCCTTCCATCCGCGCCCTGCTGGGCGAGCTGGCCGCTTGTTATCCCCAGCATCCGCTGGTGGAGAAATGGGAGAGCCGGCTCAAGGGCGAGGCGGCTGCCCAACTGGCCGACGCCCGGGCCGCCGTGCAGTCGGGCGATCTCCGCAAGGCGGCCGCGACGATCCGGCGCGTGATCCACATCTGGCCGGCGCTGGAGGGCGCCCGAGACACGGCCTATGCCATTCACAGCCAATATCCCCGCGTGGTCGTGGGCGTCTGCGAAGCGGCGCCCGCCGGGGCGCCGGCCGGGTCCGGCAACGGCCGCGAGCTTTTGACCGATTGGGCGGCCCGCCGCAGCGCCCGGCTCGTTTGCCGCACGCTCGCCGAGTTTGCCGGCGCCGGCCCCAGCGGCGGGACGTACCGCTGCCCCGTCGGCAAAGTCCTGGCGTCCGAAACCCCCCGGCGAATCACCGTGGAGTTGCATCACGATCTCCGCTGGCCGGCCGGAGAGAAGGACCTCTCCGGCTACGACGTCTCGCGCCGGCTGCTGGCTATGGCCGATCCGGCCGATCCGGCCTATCGCCCCGATTGGGCCAGGCTCTTTGACGCCGTGGGGGTCCAGGGCGTGTATCAAGTCGATATCGACCTGCATCAAGGTCACCTCTGTCCCCAGGCGCTGCTGCAGACGGTGCTGCTGCCCTACACGGCGGCCTGCACGTCGCCGGCCGGGCGATTGCCGCTGGGCGGCCCGTATCTGCCGGCCGTTTCCACCGCCGGCGATGCCGAGACCACGTACCTGTCGAACCCCCGCTATTTCGCCGGCACTGCGAGCCAGCCGAAGGAGATCGTGGAACAGCGGTTTGCCGACCCCACGGCGGCTGTCGCGGCCCTGCGGCGCGGCGAAATCCAGGTGTTGGATCGCTTGAGCCCCTGGCAGGTCAACTCGCTGGCGGCCGAGGCCGACCTGGCGGTGCAATCCTACGCCCTGCCGCGGCTTCATTGCCTGGTGCCCAACTCCCACAGGCCGCTGGCGTCCAACCGCACCTTCCGCCGCGCCCTGGCCTATGGGATCGATCGCCAGGCCATCCTGGACGAACTGCTGCACGGCGGCCGCCGCCCCGGCTGCACGGTCGTCCACGGTCCTTTCCCGCCGGGCCAGTCCGCCAAGGACGGCTTCAGCTACGCTTGCGATCCGGAGACCAAGCCGTGGCCCTACGATCCGCGGCTCGCGGTGGTGCTGGCCGAGAGCGGCCGTCGAGAACTGTCGGCGGCCGGCCGCGATCTGCTGCCGGCCTCGGCGCGCCCCGCGCCCCTGGTGCTGGCCTTCCCGCCCACGGAAATCGCGCGGACCGCCTGCGCGGCCATTCGCCGGCAGTTGGCCGTGATCGACGTGCCGGTCGAGTTGAAGGAGCTTGCCGCGGTCCCCGCCGGCCCGGTCCCGGCGGAGGTCGATCTACTGTATGCCGAACTGTTCATCTCGGAACCGTTGGTCGACGCCCCACGCGTGCTCGGCGCCGACGGCCTGACCGGCGGCTGCAGCGCGCCGATGGGCCAGGCACTCCGGGAGCTTGTCCAGGCGGCCAATTGGAGCGAGGCCGCCGCCCGCCTGCGCCGCATCGACCGCCTCGCTCACGACGAGGTTGCCGTGCTGCCGTTGTGGCAATTGACCGATTACTTCGCCTACCGAAAGAACCTGGCGGGAATCAACGCCGCCACGTTGAGTCTGTATCAAGACGTCGAAGCCTGGAAGCTCGGCTTTCAATATCCAGACGGAAACTGAGACCAAAACGATGCACCGGACCGGTTCGCTCCCGATTCTCATCCTGGCTGCCGCGGCGCTGGCCCGCGGACCGGTCGCGGCCGCCGCGGCCGAGCCGCCGGTCTGGGAGCTGCGTCCGTACCGGATTCAGGTGCTCGTGGGCGTTGCGTCGCGGCCGGAGTTGGCGGCCCGGTGGCCCGCCGCGTTGGCCGCCCGCTTGACCGAGCGGATTCTCGCGCTGCAAGGCGCGGCCTGGGACGCGACCGTCGCGCCGGCCCCGCCGGCGTTGCAGCAAGCGATGGCCGCCTCGCTCGCCGGCGTCACCGCCGACGCCCTGCCCAAGGATTCCCTGGACGCCGATAAAGTCATGCTCGTGCAGGTTTCGGCCGTCGCCGCCGGCGGCGGCTATCAGGTGGCGGCCCGCGAATTCGACACGGCCACCGGGCTGTGGAGCGCCGTGGTCGTCCGTCCGGTCCGCCAACTCTCGAAACTTCCCGACCTGGCGCTGGCGGCGATCTTCCAAGCCTTCGCGCCGCTGGCTCGCGTGAGCGCAGTGGACGGCCACCGGGTGGTCTTGCGATTGCGGGCCTCGGCGCTGAAACCGCACGACCCGGAACTCGCGCCGGTGCGGCCCGGCGCGGTCTTTCGACTCGCTGCGCGAAAAGTCGCCGGCCAGGACGCCGCCAAGCCCGCCGTGGCGATCCCTTGGACGTTCTGCACGGTCGAGGAGGTGGCGGAGGAAGAGTTGCGCGGCCGCCTGGAGACGGGCCTCCGCGACCCGCTCCCCGAGCGCTGGGAAACCGCCATCGAGGTGCTGGCCCTGGGCGTGGTGCCGCCCCGACAAGCGACCGTCTTGACGCTGAACTCGACCTCCCAACCGCCGCAGCCGTTGGCGGGGTACGACATCTACGCTTCGCCGGCGGCGGCGGAAGAGCCCGTCCTCCTCGGCCGCACGGACCGCCGCGGATCGCTGCGCGTGGCGCCGGCGGGCGATCAACTTCTGCAAATCCTCCTGGTCAAGCACGGCGAGCAGCGGCTGGCCCGGTTGCCGATGGTCGCCGGGCTGGAGCCGCAACTGACGCTGTCCGTCTCCGACGACGACGGCCTGATCGAGTTAGAGGGCCTGTTTGCCGGCCTGCGCGATGCGGCCGTCGACCTGGCGGTCCGCCGCGAGGTGTTGCTGAGCCGATTGAAGGCCCGCATCGCCGCCGGTCGGCTCGACGAGGCCAAACCGCTCTTGAAGGAATTGCGCGGGCTGCCCGGCGCCCAGGACCTGCTCACTTTGCGGGCTTCCGAGCTGAAGAAGAATCTCGCCGGCACGGCGGCGTCGCAGGCCAAGATCGACGCGGGCCTGCGCGAGTTTCAGAAGGTGCTCGACTCGCAACTCGACGCCAAGGCCATGGACAAGCTGGCCGTGCAGCTCGAGAAACCGCCACCGAAGCCGAAGAAGCCGTGAGGTATCCGTCACACTCGTATCCGTCACACGCCGTGTGACGACTTCATCCGTATCCGTCACACGCCGTGTGACGATCTCACCGCACACGGCGTGTGCGGCGTACTGCCGCGAAATTAAAGACCCGTTTGTTCGTCCTACCGCCCAAGCTGCTCAAGGGCAGTGCGTAACGGGGCGCTGGAAACCTGAATCATTCCCTCGAACGGTCGATCCAATTCCAGAATCAGAAAGACCGCACTGGAAACCGCCAGAGCGCATGCTAGCAAGGCGCTGAACACCGTCGCATTGGAGGGCGCGAAGAGACTGAAGCTGGCGAGAATGAGCGTGAGCCAGCAAACCATCAGCACCAGAAACGGGGTCGGAATCGAGCTGCCTTTCTGGGCGAACATCAGCAGTCGCGTCTGGGCGATGTCGATGCCGGTTTTCATCGCCTGGGCTTGGATCGCGCGCTGCGAGTCGCTCCTCGGCGCGAGTGCCTGGATCTTCTCGAAGAGTGCCTCCTTCGGTCCTTGCGCCGGCGACTTCGCTCCCGCCTGCCCGGACTGGGGATTCTCCTGGGACCAGGTGCGCGTGCAGGATGTCGGCAACCGAGGCGCGGAGCATCTCGCGCGCGCCCGTCGACTCTGTCCCGTAATGGGCCAGGAACTCGGTCCAGCAAGATGACGTTCGCGGACAGCTCTGCCAGCCCGTTTCTTTGGGTATCGAAAGAACTCTTCGCCGATGCGATCAGCAAGCCGAGCACCAGCGCGGTCATCGTCGCGACGAGGCCCATGCCAAGCTTGACGACCTCCTTGGATTCCTCGCTCAAATGCTGCGCGGGCAGAAAGGCGCGTAGAATCATTCCCAGGAGCGTGCCTCCGAAGATGCACGCGAACACAAGGCAGCCGATCGAAAACGAACTCATCAGCCCGATATCTCCCCTTGGCACTGAGCGTGGAACCGATGCAAATTCACCGCGTCCTAAATTATAGAACGCCCGCCGCCCGCGTGCGGAGCCCGACCGGGTTTCCCCCGTGGCCGAATTCCGGAATTCCGGAATTCCCGGGAATTTAGGGATCAGGGATGAGAAACTACGGACGGCGGCGCAACGCCATCTCCAGCCCGAGGAGCAGTTGGCCGGTGGCCGTGGGGGCTTGCTCCAGGATGCCCATGCAGGCGCGGAGCGTGTTCTCGGCCGCCTGGCGATAGTCGTCGCGGTGGCACAACTCGGCAAGGCGCAACAGGGCCGTGACGGCCAGCCCGTTGCCGCTGGGCACCGCATTGTCGACGAGGTCCTTTTTGCGCACGATCAGGGGCTCCTGGGCGTCGGCCGCGTAGAAGAAGCCGCCCTGCCGAGGATCGGCGAAATCCGCCAGCATCCGCTCGGCCAGCGCGGTGGCCTCGTCGAGCCAGCCTTCGCCGGGCTGCTGCTGGTGGAGCGTCGCCAAGGCGTTGGCCAGGCTGGCGTAATCGTCGAGGAAGGCGGGATGACCGGGCCGGCCGCTGCGCCAGGAGTGGACCAGGCGGCCTTGATCGTCGCGGAGCGAGGCCGTGAGGAAGCGGGCGGCCCGCGCCGCGGCCTGGCCATAGCGCGGCTCGCCCAACGCGGCGGCCGCGCGGGCCAGGGCATCGACCATCAGGCCGTTCCAACTGAGCAGGACCTTGTCGTCGTGCGCCGGCCGCACGCGGCAGGCCCGGGCGGCCAGCAGTTCGCGACGGTCCTCGGCCAATTGGGCCGCCGGCGACTCTTCCACCGCGTTCTCGCGGTTCGACGCCGCCCCCCGTTGCAAACGGGGGGCTTTTCCGGCCGGTAGAGACTTTCTGGAGCCGGGGGATGGACCGGGTGCAGGATGTTGCGGCCCTCGAAGTTGCCGGCGGCGGTCACGTCGTAGACCTGGCAGAAGGTTTCCGCCCGCTGGGGGCCGAGCACGGCGGCGACCTCGTCGGGGGTCCAGAGATAGAACTTGCCCTCGGCGCCTTCGCTATCGGCATCTTCGGCCGCAGCGAAGCCGCCGTCGGTGAGCGTCATGTCGCGGAGGACGTAGTCGAGGGTCTCGCGGGCGATGCGCCGGTAGAGCGGGTTGCCGGTGGCGGCGGCGGCCTCCGTGTAGCAGGCGGCCAGCAGGGCGTTGTCGTAGAGCATTTTCTCGAAATGGGGCGCCAGCCATTGGGCGTCGACGCTGTAGCGGTGGAAGCCGCCGCCGAGCTGATCGTAAATGCCGCCGCGGGCCATGTGCTGGAGCGTGGTCTCAACCATCTTCAAGAGGGCCTCGTCGCCGCTTTGCCGCCAGCGTCGCAGCAGGAGGCACAAGGCCATGGGCTGGGGGAATTTCGGGGCCGCGCCGAATCCGCCCGCCGCCGGATCGAACGTTTCGGTCAAGGCGATTACGGCCGCTTCGAGCGGCGCGGGCTGAGCTCGGCCTCCGCGCCTTGCCAGGGATCGGCCTGGATGGCCTGCATGATCCGCTGTCCCTGCTGGAGGACTTCGCCGCGGCGCCGCGTCCAGGCGGCGGCCACGCCGAGCAGCACCTCGTCGAAGCCCGGCATGTTGTCGCGGCGGCGCGGAGGCCAATAGGTGCCGCCGAAAAACGGCACTCGCTCGGGCGTGAGGAAGACCGACAGCGGCCAGCCCCCGCCGCCGGTCAACCACTGCACCGCCTCCATGTAGACCTGGTCGAGATCGGGCCGCTCCTCGCGGTCCACCTTGATGCTGATGAAGTTTTCGTTCAGCAGCCGGGCGATCCCGGCGTCCTCGAAGCACTCGTGCGCCATGACGTGGCACCAATGGCACGCCGAGTAGCCGATGGAGAGGAAGATGGGTTTCTCCTCCCGCAGGGCCGAGTCCAGTGCCTCGGCCGCCCAGGGAAGCCAGTTCACCGGGTTGCCGGCGTGTTGCAGCAGGTAGGGACTGGATTGGTCGGCGAGGCGGTTGGACATGATCGTCAGCGGAAGGTCTGCTCCGGGCCGGGGAAAATGCCGCCGCGGACTTCGTCGCGATAGCGGCCGACGGCCTGCGAGATCACGCGGCCGAGATCGGCATAGGCCTGGGCGTGATGCGGCAGCGGGCCGGCGCCGAGTCCCAGCAGATCGTGCAGAACGAGGATCTGGCCGTCGCAGCCCGCCCCCGCGCCGATGCCGATGGTGGGGATGCTCACGGCCGCGGTGATGCGGTTGGCCACCTCGGCCGGAATGCACTCCAAGACGACGGCGAAGGCGCCCGCCTGCTGGGCCGCCCGGGCGTCGGCCAGCAACTGCTCCTCGTTGCGCTGCACGCGATAGCCGCCCAACTGGTGAATGCTCTGCGGCTGCAAGCCGCAATGGGCCATTACCGGAATGCCGGCCGAGACCAAGCCCGCGATCACTTCCGCCTGTTGCAGGCCGCCTTCCAGTTTGACCGCCTGGCAGCGGGTCTCCTTGAGGATGCGGCCGGCGGCCTCGATCGCCTTGTAGACGCCGAGGTGAAAGCTGGGAAAGGGCATGTCGACCACCACCAGGGCGTGGCGGACGGCGCGGCCGACGATCTCGGCATGGTAAATCATCTCTTCCAGCGTGACGGGCAGCGTGGTCGCGTGGCCCTGGACGACCATCGAAAGGCTGTCGCCCACCAGGATGCCCTCGATCCCTGCGGCATCGAGCAACTGGGCCGTGGGATAGTCATAGGCCGTCAGCATGGCGATCTTCTGGCCGCCCGCTTTCAGGGCGGTGAACTGGGGGACGGTGATACGCGGAGTGTCCGTAGTCATGGGATGGTTGGGGGTGGTTGGTTCGGGTGGCCGGTTTCGGGAGAGTTTTTTGGCGTCGATATAACTCGTTCGAGGGGGCGGTATTCTTCCCGCCCGGCCTTCTATTGTAAGCGGCGATGGCAAGCCGTTACCAGCGGCAAGCTATTCACGGGGGTGGAAATGGGTTATGATTCTAGCAGCGGTGGTGTGCGCCACGGCCGGGAGCACGGGGCTGGGTTTTTCGTCGGAACGTCAAGTAACAGCGTAAAAGGGGAGGGGGTTGCCATGGGTTCTCGCAGTTTACTGGTCGCGTCGCTCGTCCTGGTCTTGTCGGCACCTGTCTACGGCCAGAGGTTTGGAAACGGAACCGGCCCTGGATGGGGCCCTGGACGGGGGAATCCAGGGCCGCAGGGTCCTCCGCCCACGAGCCAGGAGGGCACCATTGAGAAGGTGGTGCAGGGTGGCCTCGTAATGAGCACCAAAGGCGGCATGGTCAACGTCGCGGTGGGGCCGGCAACCAAGGTGCACCTCACCGGCTCGGCGGAAACGAGCTTTATTAAGAAGGGCGTTCAGATCGAGTTTACGGGCGAGGTCGACAAGAAGCACGCCGTGGCGGAGAAGATCAGTTCGCTGACCGTGGTCACGCTGACGCCGCAGCGGCTGGCCGGATTGTTTCCCGAGGGATCGGAGAGCGCCGCCGGCGACGACGACAACTTTGGTTTTGCGGCGGGTGCGGATAAAGGCACGGATTCCGCGCGGCCGAGAAGGGGACCAAGAAAACCAAAAAAGAGAAACCGGCCCCCATCAAATTGCCCGGCACCTACGTCGTTCGCGGCACGGTGAACAGTTGCAAGGCCGGCAAGATCATGGTCAAAATTGACAAGGGGGTCGTCAGGGCCGAGTTGGCCGACGACGCGCAGATCGCCGTCGACATCACGGACCAGGCGGCGCTGGTCAACGCCCAAAAAGGCGACGCCGTCACGGTCCGGGGTCGTGCCGCTCGGCAGGGCGTGCAAGCGGAGTCGGTGACGATCCAGGCCGCGGAAAAGCTCAGCGGAGGAGGGAAGAAGAAAGCCCCCAAGGTCGACAAGAAGCACCAACCGAAAGAGGACGCGGGCGACGCCAGCGAGGACGTCAAGCCGAAGAAGAAACCGGCCGCCGACGAATGAAAAGGGCCTAGAAGTTAGGGGCCAGGGGCCGGGGACCGGGGGGATCGGAAGCCGGACAACAGGCCGGCCGCCGCAGGATCCCTGGGGCACGGTTCTGCAAAAATCGCGAAGGAGGACGTTGCCCTGGTTCGTCGCGGTTTTCTGGTCGCGTCGCTCGTTGCAGCCTTGTCGGCGCCGGTTTGTGGCCAAGGGCTGGGCCTTGGGCCGCCAGGCCTTCCCGTCAACACGCAAAAAGGCACGGTCGAGCGCGTGTTACCCGACAGGAACCTCATCGTGATGGCGGGCGGCGGCAACCTGTTTGATATCATGGTGCCGCCGACGGCCTAGGAGCGCGTGACGGGCACGGCCACTCCCGACTGCATCAAGAAGGGCGTTTGCGTGCAGTTTACGGCCGATGTCGACAAGCAACACGCGGCCAGGGACAAAGTCAGCGAGAAGAAACCCTCGAAGAAGCATGCCCCGGCCAAGAAGAACGGCTCGGCAGACGATGCCGGGGACTCGAAGGGGGACAAGAAGGCGGCGGGCGATTAGGCAAGCAAGGTTGCTGCCCGCCCGAACGTCCTGTATAATTCCCGCTTCTTACCCTGTGCCTTGGGGCCGATCCGTCGGCCCCCGCGGCAGGAGATCGTTCACGGAGCCCGGGGGAGCCGATTACCCCCAATAAAGGAGATGTGTTGTGGCAATTCGCGTTGGAATCAATGGGTTCGGCCGCATCGGTCGGCTGGTCTTTCGTCGCCTCTGGGAAAAGCCGAAGGTGTTCGAGGTGGTGGGCATCAACGACATCACCGACACCAAGACGCTTGCCTATCTGCTGAAGTACGACAGCATCCATCGCCGTTTCCCCGGCGAGGTCGGCCACGATGACCAGAACATCATCGTGGGCGGCAAGAAGATCAAGGCCATGGCCATTAAGGATCCGGCCACGCTGCCCTGGAAAGAGTTGGGCGTCGACGTGGTGCTGGAGAGCACCGGCATTTTCACCGCCCGCGGCGGCGGCGGAAAATCCGGCTACGCCAGCCACCTCGATGCCGGCGCCCGCAAGGTCGTCCTCAGTGCCCCGGCCAAGGACGAGCCGGACCTGACCTGCGTGCTGGGGGTCAACGACGACCAGCTCAAGCCCGAGCACACCTGCATCTCCAATGCCAGTTGCACGACCAACTGCCTGGCCCCCGTGGCCAAGGTCCTGCAGGAGAAGTTCGGCATCGTCAAGGGACTGATGACCACCATCCATTCCTACACCAACGATCAGCGGGTGTTGGACATGCCGCACAAGGACCTCTATCGCACCCGGGCGGCCGCGTTGAACATCATTCCCACCACGACCGGCGCCGCCAAGGCGGTGGGGCTGGTCATTCCGGCGCTGAAGGGGAAGTTGACCGGCATTTCGCTGCGCGTGCCGACGCCCACCGGCAGCGTGATCGACCTGACGGTGGAAATGGCCCGCCCCGTGACCAAGGACGCCGTCAACGCCGCCATGAAGGAGGCCGCCGCTGGCCCGCTGAAAGGGATCCTCAAGTACACCGAGGACGCCATCGTTTCCAGCGATATCATCGGCGATCCGCACAGCTCGATCTTCACCGGCGACCTGACCATGGTGCTGGGCGACAACCTGCTGAAAGTCATCAGTTGGTACGACAACGAATGGGGTTATAGCTGCCGCAGCGCCGACCTGATCGAGAAGATCGGCAAGCTGTAAGCGAACCGAGTCGCGATGAATTTTCCCAGAGACCTCAAGCGGGGGCAGGCGACGGCGCCTGCCCCCGTTGCGTCCGCTTTCCGGCGCCGCCGTTTTCCCCGGCCCGCCCGGTACCGTATAATAACCAGAGAAACTGCACCTTTGCCTTTGACTGCTCCCATGGAATTCTCCGAAATCGTCGCCTGGCTCCGCGAGACCGATCCGGCACGATTGGCGGAATTGTGGCTGCGGGCCGATCAGACCCGGCAGCGGTTCGTCGGCGGCGACGTTTATCGCCGCGGACTGATCGAGATGTCGAACTGCTGCGTCCGGCTTTGCGCCTACTGCGGCCTGCGGGCGGAGAACCACTTCCTGATGCGGTATCGCATGACGGCGGCGGAAATTTTCCAGTGCGTCCGCCTGGCCGTCGACTACGGCTACGGCACCGTCGTGCTCCAGGCCGGCGAAGATCCCGGCATCACCGGGGACGCAATGAGCCAACTCATCCGCCGCATCAAGGCGGAAACCGACCTGGCCGTCACCCTCAGCCTGGGCGAGCGCGAGGAAGCGGAACTGGCCGCCTGGCGCCGAGCCGGCGCCGATCGCTACCTGCTCCGCTTCGAGACCTCCAACCGCGCGCTGTACGACCGCATCCATCCGCCGCGGCCCGGCGCGGGCAGCGATCGCATCGCCATGCTGGGCGCGCTGCGGCGGCTGGGCTACGAAGTGGGCAGCGGCGTGATGATCGGCATCCCCGGCCAGACCTACGACGACCTGGCCCGCGACGTGGAAATTTTCGCCGCTTTGGATCTCGACATGATCGGCGTCGGGCCCTACCTGGAACATCCCCGCACGCCCCTGGCCGATGCCGCGGCCTATCCGCGCCTGCCCCCGGGGAGCAAGCCCCCGCCGACGAGGCCGCGACGTACAAGATGATCGCGCTGGCGCGGCTGGCGTGTCCGCGGGCGAACATTCCCAGCACCACGGCGCTGGCGACCTTGAACGTGCGCAGCGGCCGCGAGCTGGGACTGGTGCGGGGGGCCAACGTCATCATGCCCAACCTGACGCCGCCGAAATATCGCGCGCTGTACGAGATTTACCCCAACAAGGCGTGCGTGGGGGAGACCGCCGGCATCTGCCGCGACTGCACGGAGGCCCGCATCCGCAGCGTCGGCCGCAGCGTCGGCGCCGGCCGCGGCGATTCGCCCCGTTTCCGCGCCGCCGGCTGTTCCTCGCCCCCGTGAGCTAAGCGATGTCCGCAACCATTAACAGGACGAGACTGAGCGGCAGCGGATACGATTTCATCGACGAGCCGCAGTTGCTTGGGCTGTTGGGGCAGAAGCCGCCGCCGGGCCGGCTCGGCGACGTGATCGCCAAGAGCATGGCCAAGGAATCGCTCAGCGTCGAAGAGACCGCCGTGCTGCTGGCCGCCGACGACCCGGCCAGCGTGCAGCAGATCTTCGCGGCCGCCCGGCAGTTGAAACGCAACGTCTACGGCAACCGCATCGTCTTGTTCGCGCCGCTGTATGTCGGCAACGAGTGCACCAACGATTGTCAATACTGCGGCTTCCGCCGTTCCAACCCCCAAAATATCCGCCGCACGCTCTCGGCGGCCGACCTGCGCGCCCAGGTCGAAGCCCTGGAAAACCGCGGCCACAAGCGCATCATCCTCGTCTTCGGCGAGCATCCTCAGTACGACGCCCATTACATGGCCGATTGCGTGCGGCAAGTCTATGCGGTCAAGGCCGGCCAGGGCGAAATTCGCCGGGTGAACCTCAACGCCGCCCCGCTGGACCATGCCGGCTATGCCGCGGTCAAGGCGGCCGGCATCGGCACCTATCAAATCTTCCAGGAAACCTATCACCACGAAACCTACCATCGCGTCCATCCCCGCGACACGCTCAAGGGCAATTATCTCTGGCGGCTGGACGGCGTCGCCCGGGCCATGGAGTCGCAGTGCGACGACGTGGGCATCGGCGCCCTCTTCGGCCTGTACGACTGGCGTTTCGAGGTGCTGGCGCTGGTGGCCCATGCCCGGCACTTGCAAAAACACTACCACGTGGGGCCGCATACCATCAGCTTCCCCCGGCTGCGGCCGGCCAGCGGCGTGCAGCTTGGACCCGGGGAGCCTGGTGGGCGACGAGCCATTCAAGCGGCTGGTGGCGGTGCTGCGGCTGGCCGTGCCCTATACCGGCCTGATCCTCACCGCCCGCGAGCCCCCGGAGCTTCGCCGCGAGGTCCTGGCCTTGGGCGTTTCGCAGATCGACGCCGGCAGCCGCATCGAGCTGGGCGGCTACACCGAAGCTGGCGACGCCCAGGTCATGGAGCGCGAACAATTCGAGCTCGGCGACATCCGCAGCCTCGACACGGTGCTGGGCCAACTGGTGACCGACGGCTACATCCCCAGTTTCTGCACCGCCTGCTACCGGCTCGGCCGCACCGGCGAGCACTTCATGGAATTCGCCATCCCCGGCTTCATCCAGGACTTCTGCACCCCCAACGCGCTGAGCACCTTGATGGAATACTTGCAGGACTATGCCTCCGCCGAGACCTATGCGGCCGGGCAGCGGCTGATCGAGCGCGAGCTGGCGAAGATGCCGGCGGGAAAACGCAAGGCGGAGCTGCTGGAGCGGCTCCGCAGGATCCGCGAAGACGACGTCCGCGACTTGTACTTTTAGTGCGAAACCGCAAGCGGCCAGCCCCCTGGTCCCTGACCCCCGGCCCCTGACCCCTGTGTCCATGTCGATGCCTGCATTCCGCCGCGAAACCGACCTGCTGGGCAGCCGCGACGTGCCGGCCGAGGCGCTGTGGGGCATCCACACGCTGCGGGCGCTGGAGAATTTTCCCCTGGCCGGCCGGCCCGTGCATCGCGAGTTGGTCCATGCCTTCGGCGCCGTGAAGCTGGCCGCCGCGCGGACCAACCATGAACTGGGCTGCTGGGACGAGGCCAAGTTCGCCGCCATCGAGACGGCCTGCGGGGAAATGATCGAAGGGCGGCTCGACGAGCACGTCGTGGTCGACGCCCTCCAGGGCGGCGCCGGCACCTCGACCAACATGAACGTCAACGAAGTGCTGGCCAATCGGGCCTTGCAGTTGCTCGGCCTGCCGCTGGGCGACTACCACAGCGTCAATCCGCACGACGACATCAACCTCCACCAGTCGACCAACGACACCTATCCGACGGCCCTGAAAATCGCCGCCATCCGCCGCTTGCGCGTCTTGCAGGGCAAGGTCGTCGCCCTCTTGGAGGCCTTCCAGGAGAAGGAAAAGGAGTTTGCCGGCGTGGTGAAGATCGGCCGCACCGAGCTGCAGGACGCCGTGCTCATGACGCTGGGCCGCGAGATGTCGGCCTACGCCGAGGCGATCGCCCGCGACCGCTGGCGCATCTACAAGTGCGAAGAGCGGCTCCGCACGGTGAACCTGGGCGGCACGGCCATCGGCACCGCCCTGGGGGCGCCGCGGCAGTACGTCTTTCGCGTCGTCGAGCAGCTTCGCCAGATCACCTCCCTGGGACTGGCCCGCGCGGAAAACCTCGTCGACGCCACGCAGAACGCCGACGTCTTCGCCGAAGTCAGCGGCATCCTCCGCACCCTGGCCGCCAACCTGCTGAAGATCAGCAACGACCTGCGACTGCTCTCTTCCGGACCGCACGCCGGCCTGGGCGAAATCCATCTTCCCCCGCGGCAGGCCGGCTCCTCGATCATGCCCGGCAAAGTCAATCCCGTCATCCCCGAGGCGGTCGGCCAGGCCGCGCTGGCGGTCATGGGGCACGACCAGATCGTCCTCCAGGCGGCGGCGGCGGGCAACCTGGAACTGAACCAGTTTCTGCCCCTGCTGGCCGACAGCCTGTTGGGATCGCTCGACCTGCTGGCCGGCGCCTGCGATATTTTCGCCCGCTTCTGCGTCGCCGGCATCGAGGCCGATCCGCAGCAATGCCTGCGCAACGTGCAAAGCAGCACGGCCACGCTCACCGCCCTGATCGAGCGGATCGGCTACGAGGCGGCCGAGCACCTGGCCGAGCACGTCGCCGCCGCCGGCGGCGATCCGTTGCAGACGATTCGCAGTTTCGTCCTCGACCACGGCCTGCTGGCGGCGGAGGAATTCGACGAGCTGACCTCGCCCGAGCGCGTCACCCGGCTGGGCTCCAACCATCCGCGCCGGCCGCGCGGCCAGGAGGGCGGCAGCTAGGTTCACGTCTCCCTCCGGGAGAGGGACGGGGCGACGGGGACCTGTTCTCTCCCGTCGCGCCGTTTATCAGGTTGTCGCTCTCCGGCTCGCGGTGGGATTGTACATCCGGGTGGGACAAATATAATAGGAGAGGGCGTATTGGTTACGGCAGTGGGAGGGTACGCGATGGGACGGGCGATCCGGGTCTACGCCGACACCCCCAGGCTACAATACGGTTGCCATTCATACCCCGCGCGAGGTTATCGGCGATGAAGACGAAGACATTTGACTGTGTGGAAATGAAACGACGGGGGGCGGAGCGTATTCACGAAGCCACCAAGGCGCTCAGCTTCGAGCAGAAAGTGGCCTATTGGCAGCGCCAAAGCCAGCAATTTCGAGAACAGTTGGGAAAGCGGAGTCGGGAAGAGAAGGACCATGATCGGCATTAGGTTCCCAGCCACGTTTGCCTTTCTTATCTTCCCCTAGCTACTTTTAGCCATGACAGCGAAACAATTCTTCGATTGGCAAACCGCCGGCGGCACGGACGACGTGATGCGGCTGGTAGACTGCCTTGAGAGGGCGGATATCGCCTGGTGCGCCATCGGCGGCGTGGCTGTGAACCACTGGGCACAAGAGCCCATGGTGACCCAAGACGTCGATTTCGTCGTCGCCGCCGACGCTGTCTCCGCGAGCCATCCCGTTGCTCGAGGAAGCAGGATTTCGGGCCCAGAGACTCGAGTGGTCCGTCAACTTCCAGGGCCGCTCGAAAGTGACCATTCAACTCAGCACCGAGGACTTCTACCGAGAGTTTCCCGCCCGGGCGGTGCCGGCCGACGTGCACGGCATTCTCTTGCGGGTGGCCTCGCTGGAGGACACTCTGCGGGGGAAGATCAAGGCATGGGCCGAACTGTCGCGGAGGCAGAGCAAGCGGATCAAGGACCTCGGCGATATCGCCCGGCTGGTGGAATCGCATCCTCGGCTCTGGGAACACTTGCCGGACGAGTTGAAACGACAAATTGAACGGCCGGAGGGAAAATAGCCCCGAGCCATTGGTGTCCTAACCAGACTTTTCAACGAGCGCTCGAAATCTTGTCACGCGGCGGCAACACGCCGAGCCGGAGGAGGACTTTCCAACATGGTCCGAACACTGTTGATCTTGCTCATGGCGATAACAACGGCGGCTGCGGCCAGCCCGAAGGACTCGTCGCGGGCGGCTGCCAAGAATCGCACCGTCAAGCAGATTTGCGACGCACTGCCCAAGGTGCCGGACCAATCCCTCAATGACGTGGCCTTGCAGGCCGCCTCCGACGACGCCAACCAATGGCTGAAGAAAAACGGCGTGGGGGCCGCCGTGCAGGTCGCCGGAGATGTTGTCCGCCTGTCACGCCACGCGACCTTCGGAAAAAAACCCTCCTCTGAGTTCGTCGTCAGCTTCCAGCCTCATCCCGGCCGCTGGCGCGGATTCACCCTCCGCGTCTCCTACGACGCCGCTTTCGGCGGCGACCGCCTCGATGCGATCAGCCACCTGGACACCGGCGACAAGGCGACCGTCAAGGGCACTATCGCCTCGATGAAGATCCAGTGGCACAAAAAGGGGCAGGCCACGCTCGACGTCGCCCTGCACGACTGCACGCTGGTCAAGACCGACAAGCACTCCACGGAGTCGCCCATCCCAACCAAATCGACGCCGCCGTTGACCGACGTGCTGAAGTGGACCGCAACCAACGGAACGATCTTTAATGCCCGGCTGCTCGGGGTCCACGATGAGAAAGCCTATTTCTCCACGGAGACCGGAAGACTGCTCATCAAAGCCCTGAAGGTCATGAGCACGACGGATCAAGCGACCATCCGGAAAGCCGTGGACAAGAGCATGAAGAGCAAGAAAAAGGAGGCGGCGGAAGTGCGGGGGACAAACCCGTTTACCGAGTAGCCGTGGAGAAGAGGAAGGATTCGCAAAGAGTGGTCGGTCGGATGAATGGGACACACTAACGGGGAGAGGGGAGAAAGGGGGAGCCAATGAACGTGATCGTAGACCCTTCCGGACGGATCGAATTGCCCGTCGATTTGCGGGCCCGGCTGGGCTTGAAGTCCGGTGACTGCGTGATCATTGAGGAAGAAAACGGTCGTTTGGTCATCAAGCCGGCAGAGGTGAGCGGACCGCTGCGCTGGGAAGGAAATGTCCTGGTCCATGACGGGGTCCTGCTCTCCGGCGCATCGGATATCCTTGACGAGATTCGCAATCAACGGCGTGACGATCTCCTCAAGGGAGGCCCATCGTGAAAATCCTGCTGGACACCTCGGTGGTTGTGGCCGCACTCCTGCCGGGCCACGAGTCTCACCAGGCGGCCGTTCCCTGGCTTTCCCGGGCGAAGTCGGGCGCGTTCCAGTTTATCTTCTCCGCCCACAGCCTGGCGGAACTGTACGCCGTGCTTACCAGGATTCCCGTCTCTCCGCCGATTTCGCCGGAAACCGCCGGAAAGCTCATTCACGAAAACATCGTTTCCGCCGCTTCCCTTGTTGCGATCGGTGCCGACGAGTACCTCTCAGTGCTGAAAGAAATGATCGAAGAAGGGCTGACGGGAGGGGCGGTTTACGATGCCGTGATCGCGGCAGCCGCAAAGCGTGCCGAGGTGGACCTGCTGGTGACGCTCAACGCCGGCCACTTTCAGCGAATCTGGCCCGCGGGCGCTGCGCGGATCGTTTCCCCGACTGCGGTGCCGGTTCCCTAAGCGGCCTCGACGCCAAGCCATGCAACCCGCCCCCAAAAGCTTCCGCCTGCACATCGGCCTGTTCGGCCGCCGCAATGCGGGCAAGTCGTCGCTGCTCAATGCCATGACCCGGCAGCAGGTCTCCATCGTTTCCACCGTGCCCGGCACCACCACCGACCCGGTGGAAAAACCGATGGAGCTGCTCCCCCTGGGGCCGGTCCTCTTCATCGACACCGCCGGCATCGACGACGCCGGCGCCCTGGGCCAGCAGCGCGTCGAGAAGACCCGGCAGGTCTTCGAGCGCACCGACCTGGGGCTGTTGGTGGTCGATGCCGGCCAGTGGGGCCCCTTCGAGCAGTCGCTGCTCAAGGAGCTGCAAGGCCGACAGGTCCCCGTGGTGGTGGTCTTCAACAAGGCCGACCTGGCCGCCCCGCCGCCGCAAGTCATCGAGCAACTCGATCGCGCCAAGGTCGCCCGCGTCGAGACCGTGGCGACCGCGGGCCGGGGCATCCTCGAACTCCGCGAGGCCCTCATCCGCTCGGCCCCCGAGGAATTCCTCAGCCCGCCGGCCATCGTGGCCGACCTGGTGCCGCCGGGCGAGCTGGCCGTGCTGGTCGTCCCCATCGACCTGGAGGCGCCCAAGGGCCGGCTCATCGTCCCCCAAGTGCAGACGATCCGCGACCTGCTCGACAGCGACGCCTACTGCCTGGTCGTCAAGGAGCGCGAGCTGCGCGACGCCCTGGAGCGGCTCACCCGGCCGCCGGCGCTGGTGGTCACCGACTCGCAGGCCTTTTTGAAGGTCTCCGGCGACACGCCGCCCGGGGTGAAGATGACGTCGTTTTCCATCCTCTTCGCCCGGCAGAAGGGCGACCTGGCCCAGTTCGTCCAGGGGCGCTGGCGATCGACCGCCTGCGGGCTGGCGACCGCGTGCTGGTGGCCGAAGCCTGCACGCACCATCCCATCGGCGACGACATCGGCCGGGTGAAAATTCCCCGCTGGCTGCGGCAGTACGTGGGCGGAACGCTGGAGATCAGCACCACGGCCGGCCACGACTTTCCCGAGGACTTGGCGACGTATCGGCTGGTGGTCCATTGCGGGGCGTGCATGTGGAACCGCCGCGAGATGCTCGCGCGGATGATGCGCTGCCGGCTGGCCGGCGTGCCGATCTGCAATTACGGCATGACGATCGCCTACACGCTGGGCATCTTCGACCGCGCCTTGGAGCCCTTCCCCGACGCCCTGGAGACCTATCGCCGCTTGCGGGAAAGTTCATCAGCATGAGCGAAGGCGACTGGCAATGTGTGCCACTGGCTGTGCCAGTGCCTTGAGCGGGTGGCGGACGGAAGTGTGCCACTGGCTTTGCCAGTGCCTTGAGCGGGTGGCGGGAGGAAGTTCTCGCGCAGAGGCGCAGGGACGCAGAGGACGGGCAAGACGGGATACACAAACAGGAAGTTGCACCGGCCATGACCGAGAGCGACGACAACGCGCCGCGGCTGCTTTCCCGCGGGCAGTTCACCCTGCTGGGGCTGCTCTCCTTCATGCTCGCCTGGAGCCTCTACTTCTCCGACATCGCCGTCATGGTGAAAGACGTGTCCGAGCCTCGTCAACTGGGGTTGTGGCTGAACATTCTGATCTTCTACGGTTCGTGGGTCGTTGTCGCCTTGTTGTTCCGGAGTTTGCGCCTGCGGCAAGCGTTGATTGTCCACTGCTCCGGTCCCGTGATGGCCATAGTGGTGTGCCTGCTGTTTTTTCCCGGCGGGACGTGGGACATGATCGGACGTCACTTGAGCGTCTTGCAGACTGTCATGCGTGCTATTCAGGGCATTTCCGCAACAATCTCCCTCGGCTGTTTCGTCAGCCTGCTGGTCAGCCTGCCGATCGCCACGCTGATGTTGGCGTACCTGGTCCTGACGCGCAAGAAAGCGTCCTGACGCCCCCCAGCGATCGTGACGGCACGCCCCTGGCCGCACGCCCCGCGGCCGCACGCCTACCGCAGCACCGTGCCGTCGATCACGTTGATGTGCTGGGCCATGAGATGGTTGGTCTGCTGCTCGGGCATGTAGCCGCGGGTGCCGTTGATGCCCACTTGCCGGCCGAGATAATAGCGCAGATTCATGCCCGGTCCGGGCGTCACGTAATAGCGCACCCGGCCATACTCGTCCAAGAGGGCGTATTGCGGTGCGCCGGTGCGCGGCGAACTGACCCGCGTCAGCGTGCCCACCCCGTCGTAGCGACCCTCGGTATCGAACTGCGGCGAGACGCCGTTGGGCCGGGGACTCACGCGGGCCAACTGGCGGTCGCTGCGCTCGATCTCGTCGTGCAAGGCGTTGACGTGGTCGTAACGCTGCTTCATGTCCTCGAAGCGGGCGATCTTGCCCAGCAGCAGCCGGGCCCGGCCGCGCTCGACCGCGGAATCGGCCTGGTCCAACAACCGTTGGCTCCGCGCGCAACTCGCCGAACTGCCATACGGTCGGCTCTTCCACCACCAGGGTCGACAGGTCCAGCTCGATCTGGTTGGCTTCGCTCTCGAACTGGGCGCCGGAGAGGGGCCGCGTCTGGCCCGCGCGATCGGCCGGCGCGACGCTGTCGCCGCCCCGGGTCTTCCGCAGGCCGTCGCGGGGGAACGCGGTGTCGACGAAGCGGCCGGAGATCCAGCGAAACTCGCCCGCCGGCGGGGCAATCTTGTACCAGGTGTTGGCCGCCGTGCCGCTGGCCGGACCGTCATGCCTGCCGTCCAGGACCTCGACCGCCTCGCCGCGGTGCAGGCGGACCTGGATCACGTCGCGAATGTCGCTGAAGCGGCTGCCCACCCGCGCGGCCACGTGCTCTTCGGTCACGCTGGCGATGTTCTTGGTTCCCAGTTGCAGGAACCGCCCGGCCACCCAGCAGAAGCTCCCCGGCACCGGACGAATGGCCAGCCAGCCGCCGGGATCGTGGCGATAGACCTCGACCTCGTCGCCCGCCTTGAGCTTGTCGGTGGGGTAGTAATTATCGCCCGGGCCGCTGCGGACGTACACGTCGTCGGCCGTAACGAACGCCTTGTAGGGGAATGTCCCCTCCGGGGCGGCCTCTGCCGCGATGGCGACGCACGAGGCCAGACAGCACAGGATTGCGGCAACGGGCAAACGCATGGCGATGCCTCCCGGGATGGGGGGAGAAGTGATCGGGTTTGGCGTCCGCGGGGAATCCGGCGAACGCGCGCTTGACGAGGAGCTAGAAAAGTAGACCGCGAACTTGTAGCGAAAGTCGCCCGCCCGTTCAAGGGCAAAATGCACAAAAATTGCGCCGCGCAGCCTGGGTCGCGGTCCCGCGGGTGGCCCCGATAGCTTTGCGGGTGGCCCCGATAGCTTTGCTATCGGGGTGCCGCAGGCACAAGAGGCCTCGGTGGCGGGTTAGCCCTCCTCTTGCGGCTCCGCCGCCCCGATAGCAAAGCTATCGCGGCCACCCGCGAGCACGTCGCTTGCCACCCCAAAGCCCACGGGGCACCCGCGCCGCGGGTCGCGTCCGGTGGGAATAGAACCCGCCGCCGGTCCACGCGTTACCGCACCGGCGCCGGGCCGTAAACGACCTTGGGCAGCCCCGCGGGCGTTGCCGTGACGGCGGTTTTCGCCCCGTCGCCTTGCGTCACGTAAGGATTAGTGATTCGCAACGGCGGAAGATGGGTCGATGGCATCGCCGCCGGCCCGTCGTACTCGTAAGAACCGTCCCCGGCGCCGCCATAGGGCGGATTGGGAAACGGACTGAATCCGTAGCTGTGCGCCACCGGAGCGCTGTAGTACACCGGCGGATACCAGGCAAAATACGGCACTTGGTCGCTGAGGTAGCCGCCCCAGTTTCCGTATCCGTATCCGCCGTACCCTCCGTAGCCATATCCTCCGGACCCGTACCCGCCGCCACCGTATCCACCCCCGTATCCCCGATAGAACGGGTGGGCGGCCTGGGCCGAGGTCGAAAGCACGGTCAGAATCAAGGCGATCAGCAGCACGCCGCCCACGAAGTTCCTGCGATTCACGGTGTTGCCTCCGGTGATGGGGCTTCCTGCCGGCTCTGTGTTAGAATAGTCCTGTGCCAAGCCCCCGTCGGCCGTGGCACCTGCGATTATTGTACACAGCCGGCATTGCGTTTGGAAGTCCTGGCAAATTGGGCTAGCCGGGGTAATGCCTTCCCCTGGTCCCCGGCCCCCGGCCCCTGGTCCCTTCCCCATGGCCCTTTCCCCCGACGCCCTGACCGCCGCTTTGAAAGAGGAAGCCCACCGGCTGGGCTTCGATCTGGCCGGGGCGACGCCGGCCGTGGCCCCGCCCGGCATTGGACAGTTGCGGCGATGGCTCAGCGACGGGTTTGCCGGCGGGATGCGGTCCATGGTCGAACGTGCCGCGGCCTATGAACATCCGCGGCACGTGCTGCCGGGCGTCCGCAGCCTGCTGATGTTGGCGGCCGGCTATCGCACGGCCGAGCCGGTTGCGGCGGGGCCCGGACAGGGGACCGTCGCCCGTTACGCCTGGGACGCCGACTACCATGACTTAGTGCGGCGGCGACTGAAAAAGTTGGTCGCGTTGCACCGCCGCCTGGCGCCCGGGGCCGCGGTCCGCGGCGTGGTCGACACGGCGCCGCTGATGGAGCGGCAGTTCGCCCAACTGGCCGGACTGGGCCGCTTCGGCAAGAACACGGCCTTGCTCAATGAGCGGCTGGGGAGCTGGTTCGTGCTGGCCGCCCTGCTCAGCGGCGAGACCCTGGCCTACGACCCGCCCAGCGACGTCGACCTCTGCGAAGGCTGTCGAAAATGCCTGGACGCCTGTCCGACCGGCGCGCTGGTGGAACCCTATCGGCTCGACGCCCGCCGCTGCATCAGCTACCTGACGATCGAGTATCGCGGGCCGCTGCCGGCCGAATTTCGTAGCGCGATCGGCCAGCGCGTTTTCGGTTGCGACGCCTGCCAGGAGGCCTGCCCGTGGAACCAGCGGGCGGCGACAGGGGGACTGTCCCGATTTTCGTCCGACGAAAATGGGACTGTCCCCTTAGCACTGCTCGACCTGGCGGAGCTGTTCTTTCTGGACGAGGCGGCCTTCCGTCGGCGGTTTCGCGGCACGTCGCTCTGGCGCACTGGGCGAGCGGGGCTGTTGCGCAACGCCGCCATTGCGCTCGGAAATCGGCCGCACCCCACCGCGCGTGCGGCCTTGACGCACGGCCTGGCCGATCCCGATCCCGTAGTGCGCGAGGCGTGCGCCTGGGCGCTGGAGCGATATGCCGATAGCCCTTCAAGGTGAGCGCGACAGGTTGGGTGCCACTGGCTTTGCCAGTGCGTGCCCCAACACGGCACTGGCAGAGCCAGTGGCACGCGCGGCTAATCCCCTTCCCCGTACCACTTCTCCAGCACGGCGTAAAACTCGGCCGCACTGCCGACCGCCACAAAGGCGTCGCGGACTTGCTCGGTCTCGGGGTGCAATCGGGCGTACTTGATGCCGAATTTCCGCATCCGGCTGGGGGCGTGTTTCGGCCCGTAGTGCTGCTCGGCCAGCCGGTAATGTTCGGCGATGACCACCCGCTGCTGGCCGAGACTCGGCGGCATGTAACGGCCTGGCCGGCCGCCAACGCCCGGACCTGGCCGAAGATCCACGGGTTGCCGATCGCCCCGCGGGCGATGCTGACGCCGTCGACGCCGGTCTGGGCCATCATGTCGAGGCAGGCGCGAGGAGTAAACAGGTCGCCGCTGCCCAGCACAACGCGGGCCCCGGCGTATCGCTTCAACTCGCGGAGGAACTCCCACGAGGCGGCCCCTTCGTAACGCTGGCGGACGGTGCGGCCGTGGACCGTCGCCGCCACCGCGCCGCGGGCGAAGGCGCCGTCGAAAAGGGCGAAAAACTTGTCCCGGCTCTCCGCCGTGTCGTCCAGGCCGCGGCGCAGCTTGACGGTGACGGGAATCTGCGGCGGCAGCGCGTCGCGCACGCGGGCGACGATCTCCAGCGCGATCTCCGGCCGGCCCATCAGATAGCCGCCGCGGCAGCGACCCAGGACCTTCTTCACCGGGCAGGCGAAGTTCAAGTCGATCACGTCGAAGCCGGCGGCGGCCAGCTTGACGGCCGCCAGGGCGAACTGCTCGGGACCGTCGCCCATCAACTGCGCCCCGCAGGGGTGCTCGCCGGCCTCGACGCGGACGAACCGCCGCGCCTTCGGGCCCTTGGTCACGTTGACGACCAACTGGTCCAAGAGGACTTCGCAGAGCGTGTAGGCGGCGCCGAGCCGCCGGGCGATCTGCCGCATCGGCCAATCGCTGTAACCGCTCAACGCCGCTTGCACGGCGGGAAACTCGATCGCAACTTGGCCAAGCCGGAGGGGAGCAAACATCAACTCAGCACCGGGCAACTGTCGAACCACTGGCGATATTGACGGCACATCCACTCCGTGGCGCTGGGCGGCCCCCATCCGCCCGCCTCGTAGAGCGCCAGCGGCGGAGTGTCCGCTTGCTCCCAGGCGGCCTGGATCGGATCGATGATGCCCCAGGCCAGCTCGACTTCGTCCGCCCGGGCGAACAGGCTCAAGTCGCCGTGCATCACGTCCAGCAGCAGCCGCTGGTAGGCCTCCGGCATGTGGCGGTCGAACTTCTCCTGGAAGCGGAAACTCAGGTCGGTCTGCCGCAGCCGCGTGCCCGCGTCCGGCACCTTGGTGTGGAAGTGCAACTGGATGCCCTCGGCCGGCTGCACCTGGATGACCAGGCGGTTCGAGTCGAAGGCGGCGTGCGGCCCGCCCGCAAACATCATGTGCGGCGGCGGCCGGAACTGGATGACGATCTGCGTCGTCTGGCAGGCCATGGCCTTGCCGCTGCGGAGCAGGAAAGGAACGCCCTGCCAGCGCCAGTTGTCCACGCACAGCCGCACCACGCCGAAGGTGGCCGTCCGGCTTTCGGGCGGCACGTTGGGCTCGTCGCGGTACTTGCGATATTGCCCGCGAATCGTCTCGCTGAAGACGTCCTCGCCCGTCATCGGCCGGATCGCGCGCAGCACCTTGACCTTCTCGTCGCGGATGAAATCGGCCTCGAAGCGGGCGGGCGATTCCATGGCCGTCAGCGTGAGGAGCTGGAGGAGGTGGTTCTGGAACATGTCGCGCAGCACGCCCACGCCGTCGTAATAGGCCCCGCGATGGCCCACGGTCACCTCCTCGGCCGCCGTGATCTGCACGTGGTCGACGAAATTGCGGTTCCACACCGGCTCGAAGATGCTGTTGGCGAAGCGGAACACCAGCACGTTCTGCACGGTCTCCTTGCCCAGGTAGTGGTCGATGCGGAAGATCTGCTCTTCGGCGAAGACCTTGTGGACGGCGGCGTTCAGGCGCCGGGCCGTTTCCAGGCTGGTGCCGAAGGGCTTTTCGATGACGATGCGGCGGGAGCCGTGGTCCTGGACGGCCAGGCCGGCGGCGCCGAGATGGGCGATGGCCGGCTCGTAGTGCTGCGGCGCCGTGGCCAGGTAATAGATCCGCGTGGCCTCCCCGCCGCCTTCCCATTCGCCCAGCCGCCGGCCCAAGGCGGCAAAGTCTTCCCCCTTGCCAATGTCGCCCGGCACGTAATAGATCGACGCCGCCAGCGCCTGCCAAGCCGCGGCGTCGAACGTCTCGCCGACATAATGGGCGGTCGAGCCGCGCAGATTCTCCCGCCAGGAATCATCGCTGAACGGGGTGCGGGCGAAGCCGACGATCCGCGTGGCCTCCGGCAGCCGCCCTTTGCGGAACACTTCGTACAAGGCCGGCACCAGCTTGCGGCTGGTCAAGTCGCCGGAAGCACCGAAAATGACGATCGTATGGGCCATGACGGTTCCTCCCCGCTGCCGCAGCAACGACGCGGCGGTACATCATTCTACCGCGTCGGGCCCGAGAATCCAGCGGGCCTGGAACCGGATAATGTCCGCCGTCTGCGACGACCAGGCTGCGCCCGGTGCCCGGCTTGCCCAGCAGTGCCGGAGTGTCGCGGCCCGTCATGCCCGCTCAGGCGGCAATGACCAGCGCGTCTCGTACCGGCTCGGCGAAGCGGATGTCGTCGGCCAACAGGTCGAGCACGCCTTCGACGGCCAGATCGATCACCCGGGAGCGGATGACGAAGCTCGCCCGGCGACGGCTCAACACGGTATCGACCTCCTCGCAGACGAACTCCGGGGCCACGGCCCGAATATACCCCCGGGCTTGGGCCGGGCTCATGCCGCCGATGCGCCGGTGAATGTGCTGCCAAAGGGGCGCCCGGCATTCGCGGGCGACCTCGCCGGCGGCCTGGCTGATGATGGGGGCGTCGATCCACTGGAGGAGGAAATCGAACAGGCGATCCGCGAGAGACATGGACTTTCCCAGCTTGTCGGAGAATTTTGGGGGGAAGGGGGCAGCGTGTGGCTGCCTGCGCGCGCCGATAAGCATCGGGCGCCGGGAGGCCCGTTCTTCAGTCAATTTCCTCCCCCGGGGCGCGGATTTACCAAAGGTAAGCGTTCACAGGGGACTGTCCCGATTTTCGCGGCGCGGACAGCGTTGCCTTTCAAACAGGCGTTGTCGCCGGGAAAATGGGACTGTCCCCCTTTGCGCCGCCCCGGCCGTGGGCAATCGCCGTTTCACTTCGCCACTTCGATGGCCGCGGCCCGAAAGAAGTCGGAGAGTCCGCCGTAACCTTTCCGCCTGGCTGTTGCCTCCAAGAGCGCCTTCTCCTCGGCCGTGAGGCGGACATTCACCTGGGTTGTGCGGGTGGCTTCCCGGGCCGGGGGCGGCGGACGCTGGCCCTCTTCCAGCAAATAGGCCACCCAGCCGGCAAACGCCTCGCGGGTATTCTCCACGCAGCGGGCAACGGTTTTGCCGTCGCCGTGGATACTGGGCAGCTCCAGCCCGCGGCCGTACCAATGGCCATCCTCGCAGGCCAGGATGACCTGATATTGCAGCGCGATCTTCCGGGCCTTGGCCAGGGTGTCGGCGGCGAACGGCCGATCAAGGGCCTTGGCAGACTTTTTCGACTTGACGGACATAGTAGGGTTTCACTTTTCCCCGATGGACGGGGATCGAGAAGGGGGCTTCGCCCGGTTTGGTGAAGTAATGGTGCGACCCGTTGATGCGGACGAGCCGGTATCCGGCCCCCTCCAGCATCTTTTTGACTGCCGCGAACCGTGTCTGGCCGGCCATCATCTTAGTATATCCTCCGCTATACGTCGGTCAAGGCCGCCTGTTGCCCGGCGTACCCTACGCCAGCCGCGGCGCGCCTGTTTCCGACCACAAACCGGACCGGACCGGACCGCCCCTCAGCCTGGCCGGCGAGGACACAAGTACAATTCCAGCAGTCACTTGCGGAGACGCGAGGCCAGAGCGGATTTCTTCTGAGAATCCGGTTTGGTCCGATTCGGGCTTGACATTTTCGCATTTTGTGAAAATACTTGAGCCGCACGCGGAGAGAGGATTGCTGCTGATGGCAACTGCGAACCGGCGGAAGAGCGTCAGAGACGGTTACTTTGCGTTGGTCGTCAAGCTCCCCTTGCGTCCCATCCGTTCCGATGAGGATTTGGCGAAAGCGATCCGAATGGTCGATTCGCTTTTGGACCGTCGGGATCTCGCTCCGGACGAGGAGGATTACCTGGAGGTCCTGGGCGACTTGATCGAGCGCGTATGAGGGCGAGGCCCACCCGCTGGCCCCCGTCTCCGATGCGGACATGCTCCGTCATCTCATCGAAGCCAAGGAGGTTTCTCAGACCGAGATTTCCACGGCCACGGGGATAGCAGACTCGACGATTTCCGAGGTCCTCAAGGGGAAGCGTTCGTTGAACCGGAGCCACATCGGCAAACTGGCAAGATATTTTAACGTTTCGCCCGAGCTGTTCGCTTTCTAGGGATCCGTCTCCGTGGAATTTTCGAGTCCCGCTAGGGGTACCTCGACCCAAGGCCCGTTGCCATGCACAGTCAGTCGATGATCTTTCTGGTGGCCGGCCAACCGGCCGCGTTGCGCGAACTGGCGGCGCGGGTCGAATCGCTGAAGGTCCCGCTGACCATCTGCCGCTCGATCGGCGAGGCCCTGGCCGCGCCCATGCCCGTGGGGCCGGGGTGCGTGGTGGCCGAGCTGCCCCGCCGCACCCAAGATAACCTCCGCTGGCTGGAGCGGCTCGGTCGCCGCGGCGGGCAACTCCCCATGATCGTCGTCGCCGCCGAGGCAGACGTGCCCACGGCCGTCCGGGCGATGAAACTCGGCGTCTTCGATTTCCTGGAGAAGAACTGCCCGGCCAAAGAGCTGAAAGAGGCCGTGCGGGCGGCGCTGCGTTGGGACACCGAGAACCGCCGGCGCCTCGCGCGGATCCGACAGCGCCCGGCGCCGCCTGGCCGCCCTTGAGCCCCCGCAGCGGGCCGTGCTGGATCTGCTCCTGGAGGGCAAGAGCAACCGCGAGATCGCCGCCGAGTTGGAACTGAGCGTCCGCGCCATCGAGGTCCGCCGCGCCAAGGTCATGGCGACCATGTGCGCCCGGTCGCTGCCCGCCCTGGTGCGGCTGGCGATTGTGGCGGAAGAAGGAGGAGGGAGGAAGGATAAAGGATGAAGGATAAAGGATGAAGGAGGAAGTGCGGTCTAAGGTCTAAGCACTAAGATCTAAGTTCTAGGCCCGTAGCGATCCGCCCTCACCCTACCCTCTCCCGGAGGGAGAGGGGACCGGCGGAAGCAGCCCGCGGTAACTCAGGTCCAGCAGGTCCATGGGGTGCATGACCAGGAGGGGATGGCCGTCGCGGCGGGCCTGACGCTGGATCTGCAACAGGCAGCCGGCGTTGGCGGCCAGCACGATCTGGGCCCCGGTGGCGAGGATATTCGCCATCTTCCGCCGGGCCAGGCGGTCCGACATGGCCGGCTCGTCGAGGTTGTAGGCCCCGGCCGCCCCGCAGCAGACGGCGCTCTCGGGCAGTTCGCGCAGCTCCAGCCCCGGCACCTTCGCCAGCAGCCGCCGCGGCGCCGCCGCAATGCCCTGGGCGTGGGCGAGGTGACAGGCGTCGTGGTAGGTGGCCACGGCGTTGATGCGGCCGGCGGGCGGCACGGCCCCCAGCGTGTCGAGAAACTCGTGTACGTCCTTCACCTTGGCGGCGAAGCGGGCGCGGTGCGGCTGCAAGCCGTCTTGCCAGTGCAGGCCGTATTCCTTGAGCATCGCCCCGCAGCCGGCATGATTCACCACGATGGCGTCGTAGCGGTCCAGCTCGAAGGCGATCAGGTTGGCGTCGGCCAGCACGCGCGCCGCCCGGCTGTCGCCGGCATGAAGGTGGATCGCCCCGCAGCAACATTGTCCGGGCGGGACGACCACGTCGCAGCCGTTCTGCTGCAACACCCGCACGGTGGCCCAATGCGTGGGGCGGAACATGGCATCGGCCACGCAGCCGACGAAGAAGGCCACCCGTGCGCGGGTGCGGCCCACGGCGGGCAGGAACGAGGGCAGCCGCGGACCCGGCCGGAGCGGCGGCGGCAGCAGCGGCAAGATGCGCCCCAGCCGGCCGGGCAACCGTTCCAACAGCCCCAGCCGCTCGGCCGCGCCGTAGAGCCCCAGCCGTTGCAGCAGCCGCAGCGGCTTCAGCAGCAGCCGCAGGCGGTCCGCATAGGGAATCAGCCGCAACAGCACCAGCCAGCGAAACAAGTCGAGGCGGCTTTCCCAGCGCTGGTCGGCCTGCCGCACGGCAAGACGCAGCGGCTCGATCAGTCGGCCGTAGCGGACGCCCGAGGGGCAGGCCGTCTCGCACGCCCGGCAATCGAGGCACAGATCGAGGTGGCGGCCCGCACGGTCGCCCAGCGGCAGGGCGCCTTCGCTCACCGCTCGCATCAACTGGATGCGGCCGCGCGGCCCGTCGTTCTCGTCGCCCAACTCGACATAGGTCGGGCACGAGGACGTGCAGAGGCCGCAGTGGATGCAGGCCCGCAGCAACTCGGCGTCAATGGCGTGGTAGGTCATCTCTGTTGCACGTTTCCGGTTAATAGACGAAGCGGCCGGGGTTGAGCACGCCGGCCGGATCGAAACGTTCCTTCAGCGCCCGCATGACGGCCGCGGCGTCGCCGGGCGGGCCCCGAACATCGTCGCGCTTCAGGTCGTGATCGCCGGCCGTGGAGAGCACGACGAGGTGGCCGCCGAGTTCCGCGACGGCCGGCCGCAGCTTGTCGCGCACCAGGGCGGCCAGTCCGTCGCCCGACCCCGCTTGCGGCGGCCATTGCACGCGGACCAGGCCGTCGCCGGCATGGGCCTGCAGGCAGCAGTCCGGCAGCAGCGCGCCAGCCGGCCGATCAGTTCGACCAGGCGGCCGGGCAGGACGCTCGCTTGCAACTCGGCGGGAAAGTCGGTCAACCAGTTCCACCACGATTGCGTATCGGCGCCGGTGACGGTCGTGAGCGACGAGACGCCCAAGCGGCGCCATTGGTCGCAAAGCCGTGCCAACATCCACTCGACCTCGGCGCCGCTGCCCTCGAAGCCGGCCACGAGCCGGATGGGGCTGCCCTCGGGCATCGGCGGCGGCGCCGTGCCGGCACGGTGGGGCGGCCGCAGGCGCAACTCGACGGCCACCGGAAGCGCCTCCGAGCGGACCAGGGCGGCCAGCAGCCGCTCGGCGGCCGCCAGGTCGTGGAGGTCGCAGGCCGCCAAGGCCGAAGTCTCCGGCAAGGGGCCGACGGCCAGCGTCACCTCGGTGATAATGCCCAGCGTGCCCAGCGAGCCGCAGAGGAGGCGGCAGAGGTTGTAGCCGGCGGCGTTTTTCAAGACCCGGCCGCCGGCGGAAAAGACCGTGCCGCGGCCGTCCACCGCGCGGAGCCCCCGCACGTAGTCGCGCATCGTGCCCAGCGCGTAGCGGCGCGGCCCGGCGGCATCGACCGCCACGGCCCCGCCCACGGTCGCCCGCGAGCCCGCGGGCATGTCGATGGGCAATCGCTGCCCCGCCGCGGCCAGCGTTCGTGCCAGCTCGGCGAGGGTCATGCCGGCCTGGACCGTGACGGTCAGGTCCTGGACCGCGTGCTCGATCAGGCCGTTGAGCCGCCCCAGCGACAGCCCGACACCCGGCCGCCGCGGCCGCACGCCGCAATCCAACCGCGTGCCGCCGCCGATCGGGTAGACGGGCGTCCCGGACGCGCAGGCCTCGCGCACCGCGGCCGCCACGCCGGCCTCGTCGGCCGGCTCGATCATCTGCGTCAGGGGCAGCGGGCCGTCGGGTGTCATGTTCGCTTCGGCGTCCATCACGAGGCCGTCCCTTCCGGCAGGACTTTGCCCGGGTTGAGCAGCCCGAGCGGATCGAAGGCCCGCCGCACGTGCCGCAGGGCCTCCAGGTCGGCCGGCGCGAACAAGCGGTCCATGAGCGGCAGCTTGTCGAGGCCGACGCCGTGCTCGGCGCTGATGCTGCCGCCGCAGGCGATGCACTCGCGGAGCACGGATGCGCCGGCCGCGCGGGCCCGGGCGACCTCGTCGGGATCGCCGTCGTCGAAAAGCACGATGGCCTGCACGCTGCCCTGGCCGGCGCGGGCGACGTTGACGATGCGGACCTGGTGCTGGCTGCCGATTTCCGCGATCCGGCCCAGCAGGTGCGGCAGTTGCGTCCGCGGTACTACGCCGTCGGCGACCAGGTAGCCCGAGTTCAAGCGGCCCATGGCCCCGATGACCGACGCCAAACCCTGCCGCAGCCGCTGGCGCATCGCCGGCGTGGCGGCCTCGACGACCTGGCGGGCCTGGTGGTTGCGGCAGCACTCGATGACTTGCTGCTGCTGGCGGTCGAGTTCGGCCAACTGGTCGGAAAAGTCCTCCACCTCGATCACCAGCACGGCGGCGGCATCCGGCGGAAAGCCGACGCGGAAGGCCTCTTCGACCGTCGCCAGGATCCCCTGGTCCAATAGCTCCAGGGCCGTCGGGATGATGCCCGCCGCGAGTATCTGCGTCGCCGCGGCCACGGCGTCGTCGACGCTGTTGAAGACCGCCCAGACGGTGCGATCGTCTTGCGGGGCGGGCGTGAGGCGGAGCCAGATCTTGGTGGCCACGCCGAGCGTGCCTTCGCTGCCGCAGAGCACGCCGGCCAGGTCCAGCTTGGCCGGGTCGGCCGCCGGCCCAAGCTGCAAGACCGCGCCGCTGCTGAGCACCGCTTCCAAGCCCAGCAGGTGACGGACGGTGGCGCCGTAGCGGAGCGATTGCGGTCCGGCGGCATTGGTGGCCACGTTGCCGCCGATGGTCGAGGCGCCCTGGCTGAAAGGAGCGGGCGCGAAGCGGCAGCCGCTGCCGGCCAGGGCGCGGGAAAGCTGCCCGCCGGAGACGCCGGGCTCGACCACCGCCAGGCGATTGCGGCGATCGATCTCCAGCACGCGGTTCATCCGCGCCAACGACAGCACCACGCCGCCGCGCTGGGCCGTGCAACCCCCGGCCAGCCCGGTGCCGGCGCCCCGGGCGATCACCGCCGCGCCGTGCTGACGGCAGGCTTGCATGACCGCGACCGTCTGCGGCGTCGAGCGGGGGAAAACGACCGCCTCCGGCCATCGGCGCACGAGCGTGAGGGCGTCGCAGTCGTAAACGGCTAATTCCGACGGCGCCGAAAGGACATTTTCGGTCCCCAAGCGTAAGCGAAGGTCTCGAACCAGCGGGCTAAAAGACATGGTCCCATTATAACTCGGCCGGCGGGGCGCCGGCTACTTCCCGTCTATGTAGGGTGGGTCGAGCGCAGCGAGCCCCACCATCAGCGGATTTTGGTGGGGCTCGCTGCGCTCGACCCACCCTACCACAGGCCTTTCCCCGTCAGCGAGGGGGAGAAACGAAGCCGCCAGAGGTTGCCGCGCGGAGGCCGCCGGGGCAAAATGGAGGTGTGCCGAGACCGCCGAGAGTCCCCCTGGTCCTCGATCCCCGCGGAGGCGCGTGTCGTGCCCGACGAGAAACAAGGTCCGCCCGTGCAAAGGCCGAGAAAATCCCTGCTGCCGCCGGCGATCTGCGTGTTCCTGCTGATCGCCGTGGCCGCCGTCTTCGGCCAGACGCTGCGGCACAACTTCGTCAACCTCGACGATGACCAGTACGTGACGGAGAACCAGCCCGTCATCGACGGCCTCAGCCCTGCGGGGATCGCCTGGGCCTTCAGTTCGTTCCACGCTGCCAACTGGCATCCGCTCACCTGGCTGTCGCACATGCTCGACGGCCAGCTCTACGGGCTCTGGCCCGGCGGCCATCACCTCAGCAGCGTGCTTTTGCATGCCGCCACGGCGCGTCCTCCTTTTCCTGCTGCTGCGGCGCATGACCGGGGCGCTGTGGCCAAGTGCGCTGGCGGCGGCGATCTTCGCCGTCCATCCGCTGCGGGTGGAATCCGTGGCCTGGGTCGCCGAACGCAAGGACGTGCTGAGCGGACTGTTCTTCATGCTGACCGTCTGGGCTTACGTCGCCTATGCCGGCCGGCCGTTCTCGTGGCTCCGCTACGCCCTGGTGGTGCTCGTGTACGCCCTGGGACTGATGGCCAAGCCGATGTTGGTGACGCTGCCGCTGGTGCTCTTGCTGTTGGACTACTGGCCGTTGGGCCGGTTTACTGCCGCGGAGAAGGGCCCGCCCGGCGACAATCCCGCCCCGAAATTCTGGCGACTGGGCCGGTTGCTCTTGGAGAAGGTGCCATTGCTGGCACTGGCGGCGGCCTCGTGCGTCGTCACCGTGTTGGCGCAGCGCGAAGCCATCATCGAGACTGCAAAGTTGCCCCTGGACGCTCGGGCGGCCAACGCGGTGGTGAGCCTGGCGGCCTACTTGGGAAAATTCTTTTTTCCCGCGCGACTGGCCGTCTTCTATCAGTATCCCCCCAGCTTTTCGGGCTGGGAAGTGGCCGGGGCTTTGGCGATCCTGGTGCTGGTCACCGCCGGCGTCATCCTCGCCAGACGCAAGTGCCCCTATCTGCTGGTCGGCTGGCTCTGGTATCTGGGGATGATGGTGCCGGTGATCGGGCTGGTGCAGGTGGGATTGCAGGCGATGGCCGACCGCTACACCTACCTGCCGATGATCGGAGTGACGATCGCCCTGGTCTGGCTCTTGGCGTCGCTGGCCGGGGCCTGGCGCTGGGGCGGGCTGGTCTTGGGCATTGCCGGGCGCTGGCGGTCGCGGCGCTAGCGGGCTGCGCCTGGCAACAGACCACCTATTGGCGCGACAGCGAGGCGCTGTGGAACCTCGCCCTGGACTGCGACCGGCGCATTCCCCTGGCTCAAAACAACCTGGGCACGTGGTGGATGGAGCGGGGAGAATTGGAGCTGGCCATCCCCCGTTACCAGGCGGCCTTGGACATCGACCCCAACTATGTCAAGGCGCTGAACAACCTCAGCTTCGCCCTGTGCGAGCGCGGCGATATTGACGGGGCGATTGCCGCGAGCCGCAAGGTCTTGAACCTCGAGCCGAAGAATTCCAAGGCCCACAACAGTCTGGGGATTGCGTTGCAGCGGCGGGGAGAACTCGACGCGGCACTGTCCGAGTACCAGCAGGCGGTCGATTGCGACCCCCAGAACGCCCAGGCCCACAACAATCTGGCCAATATGCTCTATCGCCAGGGCAAGGTCGAGGCGGCGATCGGCCAATATCGCCAGGCCATCGCGATCAATCACCGCTACCTGAACGCGCACCGCAACCTGGGCAAGGTCTTGCAGGCGGCGGGGAAAATCGAGGAGGCGATCGAGGAATATAATCGCGTGTTGACGATCGATCCTGGCAACGTCGAGGCCCGCCGACTGCTGGAAGGGGCGACGTTCCGGCGGGAAATCGGATGGAGGCAAGTAGGGCTGTGCCGGGGCAGGCGTGGCTAGGGGCACGCGGCACGCGGCCGGGGTCAGTCCGCCTTTAGTTTTTCTCGAAGTATTGCTAGCTTCGGCAACGCCTTTTCAAGATCGCGTCGCCCGCGTCGCTGACTCTGGTGCCGCCCAGCGACAGAATTTGGAGCTGGGTCAACCCCTTGAGGTGTTGGAGGCCGGCGTTGCTGACCTGGGTGTTGTCAAGGAGGATTTGTTGGAGCTGGGTCAATCCTTTGAGGTGTTGTAAGCCAGCGTCACCGACGTTGGTGCCCGTGAGGGATACGTATTGGAGTTTGGCAAATCCGTTGAGGTGCTTGAGCCCGGCGTCACTGATGTTGGTATGCTCAAGGGCGATCGCTTGGAGTTGGGTCAATCCTTTGAGGTATTGCAAGCCGGCGTCGCTGACCTTGGTGTTGTTGAGGTACAGGTTTCGCAGTTGGGTCAATCCCCTTAGGTGTTGCAGTCCGGCGCCGCTGACCTTGGTGCTGTTGAGGTTGAGCTCTTGGAGCTGGATCAATCCTTGGACGTGTCGCAGCCCGGCGTCGCCGACCTTGGTGGCGAAGAGGCAAAGCTTCTGGAGTTTGTGCAATCCCTTGAGGTGTTGCAGGCCGGCGTCACCGACGTCGGTGACCATTAGGTCCAGGTCCTGGAGTTCGGTCAATCCTTGGAGGTTTTCCAGCCCGGCGTCGGTGACGTGGTTGGCGGCAAGATAAAGCGATTGGAGGTGAGCCAATCCCTTGACGTTTTCCAGCCCGGCGTCGCTGACGTTGGCGTTGAAGAGCCAAAGCCATTTGAGTTGGGGCAACGCTTTAATGCGTCGCAGCCCGGCGTCGCCGGATTCTGAGTCGGCAAGATTGGCCAGCGTCGCATCCGCCAGCAGATCGTCCCCCAACATTCTGCGCAGCCAGGCCGGCCCTGGCGGCTTGGCGCCCGGTATCGCAGTGCCAGACGGATCGAGTTGATAATCATAAGAAACTTCCCAACCGGCCTTCGTAATTGCCCCCACCGCCTCCTGTTGTCTCCTTGCCTGCTGCCTTTTGACCGCCAGCCAACTGCACGGGATGGCGACTACAACGACCAGAAGAAGCAGCGCGAGGATGCTGAACTGGAACCGCCAGCGGAAAACCAGGGCGACCAGGAACCAAAGGAACATCAGGAGCATCGCCGCGCCGACCGTGGCCGCGGCGATCAGCACCGTCCAGCCCTTGTGCTCGTTGAAGGGGAACCAGCGAAACCACTCGGACAGCAGTAGAAAGCCCTCCACCGCCAGCAGTCCCAGCACGACGCGATCCGGCGTGGGCCGGAACCAGCGGCAGCGGGCTTTCCAGGTGCATCCAGGGGCGTCGGCCATGGCGAGATTATAGCCGATTCCGCCAACACGCGGCAGCGAATGTGGCTGAGATTGTGTGCCACTGGCTTTGCCAGTGCTTTGGGCTTCGCTGACGTTCCGTGGTGCTCAACATGGAAAGGCGGAAACGGCCAGAGGACGACCTTTTCGTCGGGCGCGTGTCGCGGGGCAAGGGCTGCGACACCATCGGTCCCAGGGGAGCACTGGCAAAGCCAGTGGCACACGTCAATAGTGCCATCCGCCGACGTAACTCTTTTCACTGGCACAGCTTACGACTTCCTGAAGTCGGCTTGATCCGGGGGGGGAGAAACAGTAGACTACGCCACCTTTTCTTGCTGCGAAGGTTCTCATCTATGCGCTGGTCTGTCCTCATCCTGTTGCCGATTGGCTGCCTGTTGGCAGCGCTGCTGCCCGCACGCGCAGATGCGCAGGTGCAACCTTCGCCGCCGATCATGATGGCGCCCTCGGACGCGACCGTTCCGGCGCCGCCCGAGAACACCTATCCACTGCCGCCGCCAGTTGCACCGGGCGCACTCGGCCCCGATGCGCCCCCCGCACCAGGCTATGGTCCGGGCTATGGGCCGGGGCCTTTCGACTGGCAGCTCCTACCTGACGGGCTGATGTATCCATCGTACCTGGCCGGCGAACGCGAGCCGCGCATCGCCGGCGAGTGGGTCTATGACCGGCGCACGGGATGGCTGTGGGACGCCGCCGTCGGCGGCCGCGTCGGCTTGCTTCGCTATGGCACCGAGAACAACCTGCTGCCCGAAGGTTTTCAATTCGACGCCGAAGCGGCGGCCTTTCCGCGGCTGCAACTGAACGAGGTGCGCGATCTGGTGGGCGTCGACTTTCGCGCCGGGGCGGTCTTGACGTTGCGGTCGGGGCCCTGGGAAACCAAGTTCGCGTTTTACCACCTCTGCTCGCACCTGGGCGACCAGTACCTACTGGAGAACCCCGGCGTGGAGCGGGTCAATTTCTCCCGCGACGCCCTGGTGCTGGGGCTGGCCTATCGGCCGATCCCGGACGTGCGTTTCTACGGGGAAGTCGGTTGGGCGTTCTACTGCTGGGGCGACACCGAGCCCTGGGAGTTTCAGTTCGGCATCGAGTACAGTCCGGCCCGCCCCACCGGGCTGGCCGGCGCGCCCTTCTTCGCCATCAACGCGCATCTCCGCCAGGAGGTGAATTTCGGCGGCGCCCTGACGGTGCAAACCGGCTGGCAATGGCGCGGCCCCAGCGGGCATCTCTTCCGCACCGGCCTGGAATACTTCAACGGCAAGTCCGAGCAGTACCAGTTCACCAACCAGTTCGAGCAGCAGATCGGCGCCGGCATTTGGTACGACTATTGAGTTGCCGGGTGCCACGGTTGGCTCGTCCAACCGTGTTTTCCTCACTGCTGGACAAGTCTGTAGGGTGGGTCGAGCGCAGCGAGCCCCACCAACGGGTTTTCGCGGATTCTGGTGGGGCTCGCTGCGCTCGACCCACCCTACGGATTCTAAAGACCGCTATTTCCCCGGCGGCTGCCCTTCCGGCGAGGTGGTCACCAGCAACGACTTGTCCAGATACTTGCGGGCCACGCCGATCACGTCCTCCCGCGTCACCGCCTCGATGCGCCGGTCGAAAGTCTTGTCGTAATCGTAGTCTGTAGGGTGGGTCGAGCGCAGCGAGCCCCACCAACGGGTTTTCGCGGATTCTGGTGGGGCTCGCTGCGCTCGACCCACCCTACGGATTCTAAAGACCGCTATTTCCCCGGCGGCTGCCCTTCCGGCGAGGTGGTCACCAGCAACGACTTGTCCAGATACTTGCGGGCCACGCCGATCACGTCCTCCCGCGTCACCGCCTCGATGCGCCGGTCGAACGTCTTGTCGTAATCGTAGCCCAGACCGTAGAGTTCGTCCAAGGCCGCCAGCCGGGCCTGGGAGCCGATGGTCGTGTTCTCCTGGGCGTGCAAGGCAACGATCTGCGCACGCGCCGCGCGAAATTCATCGGCCGTGATCTTCCCCTGCTTGGCACGTTCCACGTCGCGGCGGATGTAGGAAACCACCTCGGCGACCTTGTCGGGCTGCGTCTGCGAAAGGACGGTGAAATAGCCGGGCGCGGGGCCGGTCATCTCGGCGGCCTGCACGTAGTAGACCAGGCCCGCCCCGCGCAACTCGTTGTGCAGCCAGCCGCTCGGATAGCCGTAGCCCGACATGATCGTCGTCAGCACGGTCATGGCGGCATGGTCCTTCTTGTCGAAGATGCTCGTCGAGGGGTAGCCCAGCATGATCATGCCGGTGTCCTTGCCGGTCTGCTTGTGATAGACGGCCGACTGCGGCAAGGCGTTGAGGCGATGGAAGTCGATGGCCGGCGCCGCGGCGCCGGGCGGAGACCGCCGAAGAGCCGCCGCGCCAGGGCCAGCGCCTCGTCCGGGTCGATGTCGCCGAAGATGGTGACGACCATGTTTTCGGGCACAAAATAGCGGGCGTGATACTCCGCTAGGGCCGCGGGCGTCAGGGCCCGGACCGACTCCGCCTTGCCCTCGGGGACCACGTGGTAGGGCGTGGCGGCGGGCAGGTGATCGGCGAACAACTCGGCGACCTCGGCCTGCGGATCGGCCGAGCGGTTGGCGATGGCCCCCAGGGCGAGCGACTGCAGCTTGGCGAATTCCTGCGCCGGAAACGCGGGATGCGTGAAGCACTCGGCGAACAGGGCCGCCGCCTGCGGAAAGTCCTCCCGCAGCGTGGTGGCGTTGCCGAAGACGGTGAAGCGGCCGGAGGCGAAGGAGAGCCGCCCGCCGATCGAGTCGAAGTAGTGGGCGATGAACTCGGCCGCGTGATCGGCGGTCCCCTGGTCGAGCATGTCGGCGAGCAGGTCGGCCCGTCCGGCGGTCTTTTCGTCGTCCACCAGCGACCCGCCCAGCACGAAGGCCTGGATGTTGACCAGGGGCAGGTTGGCGTGCCGCTTCACCAGCACCCGCAGGCCGTTGGGCAGCCGCTCCAGCCGGACCTTGCCCGCGGCGGCGGCCGGCGTCTTGGCAGCGGCCTGCGACGCGGCGTGCGGCGGCGCGACGGTCACGCGGTTGAGTCGCTCGGGGACGAACCAGCGGCGGGCAACCCGGCGGATGTCTTCGGCCGTCACCTTCTGGATGTTCTGGGCGTAGGCCTGGTCGAACAACGGATCGGCGGCGGCCAGGAACCCGCGTCCCAGGCTGTCGGCCGATTGCTGGACCGTCTGGCGGTCGAAGAGCCACTCGACGGCCTTCTGCTTCTTGGCCTTGGCCAACTCCGCGTCGTCGACCAGCTCGTCGCGGAGGCGGTAGACTTCCGCCAGGATGGCCGCCGTGGCCGGCTGCCATTTCTCCGGCAGGCAACTGGCCGAAACGGCGAAATAGCCGCGGACGTAGTGCGGCGTTGCGCTCTCGGCGTCGATCGACTGCACCAACTGCCGGTCGTTTTTCAACCGCCGCGCCAGCCGCGAGCTTTCCCCTTCTCCCAGGATGTAGGCGGCCAGGTCGAGGGCGTACATGTCCGGGTCCGAGAGCTTGACCGTGGGCCAGGCCAGCACCGTGTCGTAGGTCTTGCCTTCCATCTCGCGGACGGCCTGGCGGGGACCGAGCTGGGCCGGCTCGTCGACCAGGGGCACGTAGGTCTCGCGGCCCCGCGGCGTGCCCGTCCACTCCCGCGCCACCCGGGCCAGCACCTCCGGCGTCTTCACGTCGCCCACCACGACGAACACCTGGTTGTTGGGGACATAGCGCTCGTGATAGAAGTCGATGATGGCCTGGTTGGTCGTGCCGTTGAGGACTTCCAGGTAGCCGATCACCGGGTAGCGGGCCGGGTTGGTCGTGTAGACGGTGGCGTCCAGCAGGTCGCCCAGCACGTGCTGGCGGTCGGCCTCGTCGTCGGCCAGCTCGCGCCGCACGACCTTCAGTTCGCGGGCGAATTCGGCGGGCTCGAAGCGGACGTGCTGCATGTTGTCGGCCAGCAACTCGACGGCGGTCATGACATTTGTGGCCGGACAGTCGATGAAGAACGACGTCATCTCGTTGGTGGTGTAGGCGTTGGTGGCGCCGCCAAAGGTGTTGATGATGCGGCTGATCTCTTTTTCCGTGCGCCGCTGGGTGCTGCCGCCGCAAACGACGTGTTCCAGCACGTGGCTCAGTCCGGCGCCGAGATAGCGGCCCTCGAAGGCGCTGCCGGTGTTCTTGACGTAGCAGCGGACGGTGGCCACCGGCGCCACGTGGTTCTCTTGCACGATGACCGTCAAGCCGTTGTCCAGTTGGGCCAGGGTGACGCTCTCCGGCAGGTGGCGAACGCTGCTATACTGCGGCGCGGCCGGCTGGGTGGCCGCCTCGGGCCGCGGCCGGGACTCCTCGGCCGCCCCGGCGGTCAGAGCGGAACAGAGAAGGATGAGGGTGAAAACAAGGCCGCCGGCGCAAGGTTCCGCTCATGGTTCGTTCCTGGAGATTTGAAAGCTCACGGGTCATCACCGGGCGTCCGTCACACGCCGTGTGACGACCTTACCCGCATTGTGCCGGGATACCGGCCACCAGCCGGTTAATCATACCGGGTGGATAGTCCAGGGGCCAGGGACCGGAAACCAGGGACCAGGGGACGCGCTCCGCTCGATCGACCGTGCCCGAGCTGCTACGATTCGCGTGTTTCCTGGTGGGGCTCGCTGCGCTCGACCCACCCTACAGCCCGACCCCCGACCCCTGGCCCCTGGTCCCTGACCCCTTATCGAAGGCGGCAGAATCGATATCTTCGGCCCAGCCGGCCCTATTTTTTCCGGCATTCGCCGGGAAAAATGCCATATTACTGCATGGCCACCGCAGGTACAGCAGTTTCAACGCCGCCAACCGGCCCGGCGATCGTGCCCGTTGCGCCGCCGTCGGGCGAGGAAGCCGCCGAGGTTCGCGCGCGGCAGCAGGCAGCCGTGCTCGCCTTCGGCCGCCGCGCCAACGCGCGGCCGAGCTTGAACGTGCTCACGCAGGACGCCGTCGCCCTGGTGGCCGAGGTCCTGCAGGCCGACCTCAGCGGCGCCAGCGAGGTTGTCGACGCCGGCAATGCGTTGTCGCTGCGGATCGTCTCCAGCCCGCTGGATGTCAAGCCCGCCGAACCGGCCCTCTGCGCGCTGACGCTGGGGGCCGGCGAGTCGATGGCGGGCTACGCCCTGGCCGCCGCCATCCCGGTCGTCAGCAACGATTTGTCCGCCGAGAAGCGGTTCTCCGACCGGGGGCTGCGCAACCTGGGCGTGGGCGCGGCGCTGACGGTGCCGCTGCGCCAAGACAAGCAGCCGTTGGGCACGCTGGGAATCTACTGCCGCCAGCCGCGCCAGTTCAGCGCCGACGATGCGCAGTTCGTCGAGACCATCGGCCATATCCTGACGGCCTCGATCGCCCAGGCGAGAACGGACGAGGCCCTCGCCGAGGAGCGCAGCTTTACGGCCGCCCTGCTGGAGACGGTCGCGTCGCTGGTGATCGTGCTCGACATGGACGCCAAGATCGTGGATATCAACCCGAGCTGTCAACGGGCCAGCGGTTTCGCCGTCGAGGAGGTGAAGGGGAGGATCTTTGTCAGCGTGTTCGCCACGCCGGAAGACCTTTACTTGTATCACGGCACGTTTCAGAAGGCGGCCCGGGACCAGGCCCCTTGCAAGTTCGAGGGCGCCATGTTGACGAAGGACGGCCAGCGGCTGCGCATGGCCTGGTCGCTGCAGATCATGTGCGATCCCGAGGGCAAGCCGAAGAACATGCTGCTCAGCGCCGTGCCTTGTGCCGAGCCGGCCGCCGAGGCGGCCCCGGCACGCGGCGAGCCGGAGCGCAAGGAGATGCGGGCCAGCCCGCGGCGGTTCTTCCAATACCGCCAGATGATCGCGCCGGTGCTGGGCAATGACATGCCGTCGCGGGGAGATTTCTTCGAGGTCGAATGCTGCGACATCTCCGCCAGCGGGCTCTCCTTCTACCTGGACCAGGTCCCCAAGTTCGAGAAACTGATCATTGCCCTGGGCAAGCCGCCGGCGGCGACGCACTTCGCCGCCGAGGTGGTTCGCTACGTCGAGAAGGTCCGCCAGGGCCAGCGGCAGTACCTGGTGGGATGCCGCTTTCTCGGCCGCACCGAACTGTAGGAAGCGGCCGCGCGGAGCCCACAACTCGAGCGGGGGACGGTCCGAATTTTCGTCCGACGAAAATGGGAGTGTCCCCTTGCGGAACACCGGAGTTTACAACTCGACCACCTCTTGATACTCCGGCACGGCGACGTTCCAGCCCTTGGTCGTGCGCAGCTCTTCGGCCAGGGCCAGCGCGGAATCTTCTTCGCCGTGGGTGAGGAAGGTTTGCTGGGGCGGCGCCGTGAAATGGCCCAGCCAGGCCAGCAGGGCGTTGTGGTCGGCATGGCCGGAGAAGCCGTTGATGTGGGCGATCCGCGCGCGGACCAGCCGCCAGCGGCCGTGCACGCGCACTTCCTTGTTGCCGTCGACGATCTGGCGGCCCAAGGTGCCGCGGGCCTGGTAGCCCACGAAAAGGACCGTGCAGTCCGCACGCCCGAGGTACTGGGCCAGGTGATGCTTGATACGGCCGGCCGTGCACATGCCGGAGGTGGCCATGATGACCGCCGGGCCCTTGAGGTTGTTGATGGCCTTGGACTGCTCGACGGTCCGCACGGTGACCAGGCCGGGGAAACCCAGCAGGCCGTCGCCGGCGTCCAGGGCCCGCCGCGTCTGCGGATCGAGGCAGTCGCGGTGGCGGCGGAAGACCTCGGTGACCTCGGCTGCCATGGGACTGTCGAGAAACACCGGCACCTGGGGAATGCGCCCGGCGCCGAGCAGCCGGCCGAGGAAGTAGATCAGCTCCTGGGCCCGCTCGATGGCGAAGATGGGAATGATCGCCTTGCCGCCGCCGTGGAGCGTCTCGCCGATCACCTCGGCCAGTTGCTCCTCGACGGCCCGATGGTTCTCGTGGTTGCGGTCGCCGTAGGTCGATTCCATGACGAGGAAATCGGCCTGCGAACAATCGGCGGGGGGACGGATCAGCGGCTTGTCCGCCTGGCCGATGTCGCCGCTGAAGAGCAGCCGCCGCGAGCGGCCGTCCTCGGCGGCCTGCAACTCGATCATCGCCGAGCCGAGGATGTGGCCGGCGTCGTGAAACACCGCCGCCAGCTCGCCGTTGATCGCCTGCGGCCGGTCGTAGGGGACGGGTCGCAACAGCGGCAGCGTCCGCTCCACGTCGCGCATCGTGTAGAGGGGCTTTTCCTCGTATTTGCCCCGCCGGCCTTCCTTGCGGTGACGCTTTTGCTTGTAGGCCGCGTCTTCCGCCTGAATCTGGGCCGAATCGCGCAGCACCAACGCCACCAGGTCGGCCGAGGCCGCCGTGGTCATCACCGGGCCCCGGAACCCCTCCTGCACCAGCTTCGGCAACAGGCCGCAGTGGTCGATGTGGGCGTGGGTCAGCAGCACCACGTCGATGTCTCGCGGCCGCACGGGGCAGGTGTCCCAGTTGCGATAGAGGAATTCGCGCTCCTGGAACATGCCGCAATCGACCAGCACTTTGGCGCCGTCGGTGCGAACGTAATACTGCGAGCCGGTCACTTCGCGCGCGGCGCCGAGAAATTGAAGCCTCATGGTGCGAATCTCATAGGTGTGGATCTCAAAGGGGCCTGTAGGGACCGTCGATCGTGGTCGAGCGATTCATCACTATTCTACATCCGTTCCGCAGCGGCGATCAACCCCGAACCGTGGCCTTCCGCTCGCCGCGCTCCGCGGTGCCGCCGGGATATCCGGGGGCTCACGCCCCCGGCTCGGGGCCTTTGTTTCGCCCTCCGCCGCGCGGTGCCGCCGGGTTATCCGGGGGCTCACGCCCCCGGCTCGGGTCTTTTATTCTTCCTTCCGCCTTCCGCCCTCCGCCTTCCGCCTTATTTGCCCAGCTTCTTCAGGTACTTGTCGGGATGGGCGTTCAACTCGTCCAGGCACTGGTCGCAACAGAGAAAGACGGTGCGGCCCTTCAACGTGGTCTTGTAGGGCTTGCCCATCACTCCCAGGAGCCCGCCGCTGACCGGGCAGGTCTTCTGCTTCTCGGCCAGCTTGCGGTCGGCCGGGTCGAGTTGCGCCAGGCCGGCGGCCGGGTCGCCCTCGACCACGACGGCTGTCGAATCGCTGGCGGAAGTTGTGCCGACCGGGGGCGCGGCCCCTTGGCCGCAGCCGCTAAGCCATGTCAGCACGCACGACAGGGCCAACAGACCGAACGTGGAAAGTAACCGTGTGAAACGCATTTCAGGACTCCTCGGGTAAAGAGGTCTTGTGCAGTTTGAGCCAGCGGCCGCGCCGCACCCAGAAGAACCGCACGGGAAGAAAAATATCGACGACTTCATCGGAAACCAGCAGGCCGCCCAGCACGGGGGCGGCCATGACGGAGATCACTTCGTGGCCGACGCCGCTGGCCCAGAGCATCGGCGCCAGGGCGATGATCGCCACGCCCTCGGTGAGCAGCTTGGGCCGCAGGCGGTGGACGGCGCCCTCGATCACCGCCTCGCGCAGCTCCGCCAGCGAGGCGATCTTTTCCAGGCCGCCGCGGCGCTCGATCGCCTCGCGGAGATAGACCAGCATGATAATGCCCGTCTCGGTCGCCATGCCGAAGCAGGCGATGAATCCGACCCAGACCGCCACGCTGAGATTGTCGCCGCGCAGCCAGAGCACGAAAAAGCCGCCCACCATGGCCTCCGGCACCGCCATCATCATCAACAAGGCGTCCATCAAGTCATTATAGGTGAAATAGAGGATGACGAAAATAAGCAAGACAACCATCGGGACCACCACTTGCAAGGTCCTGCGGGCGTGGAGTTGATGCTCGAACTGGCCGCTCCACTCCAGCGACGTGCCTTGGGGCAGTTTCACTTTCTGCGCCACCACCCGCTCGGCCTCGTCGACGAAGCCCATCAGGTCGCGATCGCGGACGTTCAGTTGCACCTTGGATAGCAACGTGCCGTTCTCGCTGCCGATCATGCTGGGGCCCTCGACAACGCGCACGTCGGCCACCATGGACAGGGGGATCTGCACGGGGCGCGCCGGTCCGTTCCCGCCGGCCGCCATGCCGCCGCCGGCGCTCAGCAACAGGTTCTTCACCTGCTCTTCGTCTTCGCGCCAGTGGCGGGCGTAGCGGATGCGGACGGGGAAACGCTCGCGGCCCTCCACGGTCATCGTGACCGCCTTGCCGCCCAAGGCGACTTCAACCACGTCCTGGATGTCGCCCACGCTGACGCCGTAGCGGGCGGCGCGGCGGCGGTCGGGAACGATCTCCACGTAGCCCTTCTCCCAGCTCTGGTCGGCGGTAACGTCCGCCGCGCCAGGCACCTGCGCCACCACGGCTGCCACCTCCGCGGCGACCTTCTCGATCTTTGTCAGGTCGTCGCCGAAGACCTTCACGCCGACCATCGTCCGCACGCCGGTGGCCAGCATATCGATGCGGTTGATAATCGGCTGGGTCCAAATGTTCGCCCAGCCGGGCATCCGCACCACCGTGTCGATTTCCTGGACCAGCCCGGCCTTGGTCATCTGCCACAGCAGCAGCCGGCGGGCCAACGGGCCGTCCAATTGCTTGCGGAGCCTCCGCAGCGCGGCCTCCTCCGACGCCCCGTGCTGCACGCCCATCCACAAGCCGCGCTCTTTTGCTTCCTCGCGCAGCGCATCCAGGCAGTGCCAGTCGTAGGCGCCGCCGGCCTGATCGAAGATTTCATAATCGAGCGGCCGGACCTGCTCCTGCCACAACGTGCGGCGGCGCTGGCGGATAAAATCGAGCATCTCGGTGAAGAGCGTCGGCCGCTGGGCCCCCATGACGCCGGCGATTTGCAGCCAAGCCTCACGCAGCGGGCCGACCGGCAGCGCAAGCAACTCCCGATCGAAGTCGACCGCCTTGGCGGCGGAGAGCCGCTGGGCGATCTGCTGGATGAGGCGGTTGACGTCCTCCTGCGCCGCGCCGGCCGCCAGCAGCGGGCCGAACTCGGCCGCCAGTTGGTCGGCAAGCGTGTCCGTCTCCTTGCTGCCGACCGGGCGCAACAGGCGGCCGGCGCCGTGCCAGCGAGCGACCAGTTCGGTCACGAACTCGCGCACCAGCCGCGGCGACAGTTTCGCCTCGAACTCGCGGTATCGCACTAGCACCAGTGCCCGCAAGGCGGCGTCCAGCCGGCTGCTGGCCGTCATGGTGGCGCCGTTGATCAGTGCCTCGCGGCCGGCCGCGTCGTCGGGCGCCTTGACCAGCTTCTCGTCGATCAGCCTCGCCAGCGCGACCGCCGTCTGGCGCTGGGCATCGGCGTAGTTGAGGTGCCGCTTGGGCCAGACCTCCTTGGGCCGCAAGGTGATGATCGTCTCCAGCATTTCCAGGGGCGAGGGATCGGTGGGCGTCTCGGCCCTGCCCGACTTGCCGACGACCAACTCGACCTCGGGGAAGCGGCGCAGGAGGGCGTCGCGGGCCATGAGGTCGTCGGTCGTCTCGGCGACTGACGCCCGCGGCACCGTAACCGGCATGTCGAGGATGCTGCCTTCATCCAGCGGCGGCATGTACTCGCTTCCCAGCTTGCCCCACAACTGCCAGCCCACGGCCAGCAGCACCACGAACAGCCAGTTGACGACCTTGGGGTAGTTCAGCGCCCAGGAGAGCACCGGCTTGTAGATGTGGATCAGGGTGCGGACGAGCCAGCTTTCCTCCTCGCTGCGGAGCCGTCCGCGGATGAAGGTCGGGATCAGCGCCGGCACCAGCGTGATGGAGAGCATCGCCACGCCGATCATGGCGAAACTCTTGGTGAAGGCCAGCGGATGGAAGGTCTTGCCCTCCTGGCCGGTCAAGGCGAACACCGGCAGGAACGACAAGAGGATGATCATCACGGAGAAGAAGATGGGCCGGCCCACCGTGCGGCAGGCGGGGATGACCAGCTCGCGGGTGTCGCCCTGGACGCGGCCGCCGCCGAAATGCGCGGTGAGATGGTGCGTGGCGTTCTCGACCATCACGATCGCCTGGTCCACGAGGATGCCGATCGAGATGGCGATGCCGGAGAGTGACATGATGTTCGAGGCGATGCCCAGCAGCCGCATGAGGATGAACGACACCAGCACGGCCAGCGGCAGCGTCAGGCAGATCACCAGCGCGCTGCGGAAGTGCATGAGGATGAGGAGGATGGCGACCGAGGCGATGATCATCTCGTGGCTGAGGATTTCGCCCAGGGCGTGGATGGCGCCTTCGATCAGCCGGGTGCGGTCGTAGAAGGGGACGATGCGGACGCCGGGGGGCAGGCCCGGCTGAAGCTCGACGATCTTCTCCTTGATGAGCCTGGTGACCGCCAGGGGATTTTCGCCGTAGCGCATCATGACGACGGCGCCGACGGCTTCGCTGCCGTTTTTTTCCAGCACGCTGCGGCGGAACTGCGTCCCCAGGCCCACCGTGGCCAGGTTGGAGACGCAAATCGGCGTCCCCTTGACGGCGTCGGATTGCACGACGATGTCTTCGATGTCGGCTAGCGAGCGGATCCAGCCGACGCCGCGGACGAGGTACTCGGCGTTGCCCTTGTGGATCACCCGGCCGCCCACCGACGAATTGGAGCGGGCCACGGCGGCAAACAACTCGCCCAGGGTGACGCCGTAGCTGCGGAGCTTGTCGGGATTGACGTCGATCTGATATTCGATCGGGTAGCCGCCCACGGAGGCCACCTGGGCCACCCCGGGGACCGAATTGAGCTGGTAGCGGACGTACCAGTCCTGGATGGCGCGGAGCCGGCCCAGGTCGTAGCCCTGGCCCTCGACCGTGTACCAGAAGATCTGCCCCAGGGCCGTGGCGTCGGGGGCCATGTAGGGCACCACGCCCGGCGGCAGAAACGTGCCGGCCAGCGCGAGCCGCTCCAGCACGCGCTGGCGGGCGAAGTAGAAATCGACCTTGTCGTCGAAGATGATGTTGATCATCGAGAAGTTGAACTCGCTGGAAGACCGCACCGCCTTCACGCCCGCCAGCCCTTGCAGGTTCACCGAGAGCGGATAGGTGATCTGGTCCTCGATGTCGCGCGGGTTGCGTCCCATCCAGTCGGTGAAGACGATGACCTGGTTTTCCGACAGGTCGGGGATGGCGTCGATCGGCGTGTTCACACGGCGTAGACGCCGCCGACGGCGACGGCCAGCGTCAAGAGGATGACCACGAAGCGGTTGCGGATGGAGAACTCGATGATCTTTTCAATCATGGCTTGACCCCGCCGCTCTTTTTCTTCAGTTCGGCGACTTTCTCGAGCACCTTGTCCGGGTCCTTCTGTGGCCGGTTCGACGCAGCCCGGGCAGCAGAGGAAGACCGCCTGGCCCCGCAGGACCAGTTTCTGCGGCACGCCCATCGACCCCAGCGGCAAGCCGGTCACCGGACAGAACTTCTGCGCCGCGCCAGGGAGCGGTCGGCGGCGGGGAGTTGGTCGATGTTTTTCAACTGCTCTTCGGTCAGCTCCGTTGGGGCGGCGGGGCTTGCCGCCGGCGCGGTGGCGGCGGTGCACGCGCCGGCCCGCCGCTGGCGCCGAAATAGGTGGCCGCGACCGCCGGGTTCAATCGCGTCTCGGCGTCGATGAGGAACGCCCCGGCCGCCGCCACGCGCTGGCCGGCCTTGAGCCCCTGGACGACCGCGTAGAAGTCGCCGTCTCCGCGGGCCGAGATGCACCTCGACCCCGTCGAACACGTCCCGGCTGCCGCTCAAGGTAAACGATCTGCTTCGCGCCGGTGTCGATCACCGCCCGCTCCGGCACGGCCAAGTACCTCTTCCTTACCGTCTGCCGACATCCGCAGCGGCGACTCGCCGGCCGGCGGCTGCCTTGGCCAGCAGCGACTTGAGCGGCTCGATTTCATGGAGAGGGACGTTGATGCGGACGGCGGCAAACATGCCGGGCCGAAGCTCGCCGCCGGCGTTGGAGACCGTGAACCGCACCCGATTCGTCCGCGTCGAGCTGTCCAGTTGCGGATAGACCAGGGCCACCTTGCCGCTGAAGACGCGGTTGGGCAGGGCCTCGACGGTGGCCTCGATCGTCTGCCCCGGGCGAATGAAGGCGAGGTCCGTCTCATAGACGTCGGCCTCGATCCACACGTCGGCCAGATCGGCGATCTCCAGCAAGGTCATGCCCTCTTCCACCCGGGCGCCGGCGACGACGTCCTTGCGGACGACCCAGCCGCTCTGCGCCGCAGCGGATCACCAGCCGCGGCGTGGCGACTCCGGAAGCGACGATGGCGTCGATCTCACCCTCGCTTACGCCCAGCAGCGCCAGCCGCCGCCGAGAGCTCAGCACCAGGTCCTTGGCAACGCCCCCCTTGGCGGCCAGCAGCAGCTCCTGGGCGGTGCTGTACAGCTCGGGGCTGTAAATCTCGGCCAGCGGGTCGCCCCGCTTCACCTTGGACGAAGGTCCGGTCGACGTAGAGCTTCTCCACGTAGCCGCTGGTGCGGCTCGACTACCCGCGACAGCCGGCCCTCATCGTAGGCCACCGTCCCCACGGTGCTGATCTGCTTGCTCATCGGCCGGTACGCAACCTCGGCCGTCTCGATGCCGGCCATGGCGATGCGATCGGGCGAGAGTTGCACGCGGGCAGTCACGCCGGCCGGCAGTTCCTCGGCCTGGCCCTTGGTCCGCAGCGACAGCGGCATGCCGCAGATGGGACACTTCGGCACGGAGCCGTCGGGCTCCAAGCGGTCGCGGATGACTTTGGGGTGCATCGGGCAGAAAAACTCCTTGTCGGCCGGAAGTTGGCCCGCCGCCACGCCTGCCGGCCGCGTGTACTTCTCCCAATAGTTCGCGATCGTGTCCCAGTAGCCGATCAGCAGGCCGGTCGCCGCCAGGATCACGATGAAACGCAGCCGCACCTCGATGACCTGAACGATCAGCTTGAACTTTTTCCAGTTCCAGCTCATAAGGCACCTCAAAGAAATCGCAGTAACGAAGGAAAGTAGCAGGCACGCGCCGTGTCCCCTCCGCCGGGGCGCAGCAACGACCATCGCGCAGCAACGAGACCAGCCCGCGCTGCCTGGCAGGAGATCCAGAAAGGATTAGATCAGCAGATGGCCCAAGAAAATGGGCAGCGCGCGGCCTGCGCCTTCAGAGGAACCGGGTGGACCTGCGCACCTGGCGGCCTCGGGCAAGTGATCGGCGGCCCCAGGCACGCCGGCCGCGACGGCCAGCCAGTGGAGCGGATGGAAATATCCGCGGCAGGCCGGCGCCGGGGCGTCGACCGCCGGACCGGGCGGCACCGCACGAATCGCCCTGCACTTCTCGCAACAACAAGGCCCGGGCGTCTGACCCTGGCCGGAGGCGGGCCGTTGGCGATGGGCACAACAGCGCGGACAAGCCGGCACCGAACCTCGCCCGCAAGCCGCCTCCGCTCCGCAATAACAGAACGCCCGCGGAAAATTGGCCGCCAGCAGGCAAATCGCCAACAGTGTGCAAACCCACCGCCGCATGACGAATATCCCCTTGAACTCTCTAGGAAGTATATCGTCCGGCGTGGGCGGAGTGCAAATCGGCCCCCAGTCTACGCCAGGGCAAAGGCCCGCACGCTCGGCACGGTGCCCCCCCCGGCAGGAGACCGCCGAGGCCGGCGGAAGTCCCAGGCGATCGGCGATTTCGCCGCTCAAACGCCACAGGTTGCCATGGTACTCGATCAATTCGTCGGCCATGACGAAATTGGCCATCGAAACGTCGTCGGATGACGCCTGGGACGTGTAAATCCAGATGGAAACTTCCCGGTCGATCATGCGGAGTTTCTTGCTCAGCAGCCAAGCACTCACGTCGGGCAGCGCGGCACTGATCAACACCAGATCAACCGCCCGTTGGGCATAAATCCGCGACGCCTCCATGCCGCGGCATACCCGGTGGACGAGGAGCCCGGTCGCGGCCAGATCGGACGCGAGGCGGGCAAACACCTCGTCGCGGTGTTCGGCCAGCAGGATTGTCATTTTCTCGTTAAACATCATTGGCTTACTCCTTTATGGCGAGCCACCGCTGCGGTGAACCTCCGTGGATACCCGACCTATGTAGACGTGGCGAAGCCGGCTTTGGTTCGCGGCGGGCAAAAGATCGACCCAACGCAGGCCGCGCCAAGACTGCCGGCTTATTCATCACTAGAAGCACAAACATACTGACCATCCGCTATTATCGGGATGGCAGGGGAGAAAGTCAAGGGAGAAAACCGGCCGGCAGGGCAGGGCACGGATCTCCGCGGTTCCCCCTCGCTCCGGGCACCGCTTGCGGTCCCTATCCCAAAGGGAGAGGGGGAGGAATTCGCAAAGGTCCAGTTCTTCCAAATAATTTGCGATTGCCGTGGTCGCTGCTTGCTTTACCCAGTTTGCCAAATTAAGATCGTTAGTAGAGCCAAATCGCGGCGACACAACGTGGTCCAATTATGCGCTCCCGCCGCGGCGGCAGCTTGCCGTTGTGGTGGGAGCGTACCGGATAATCCCCCTGGAACAGGAGTTCTATACTCATGCGTTGTGGAAGTCTCAATCTCCGAGCGACCTTGATGCTGGCCGCCTTGGGCACGGTGCTGGCCACACCTTCGGAAGTCTTTGCACAACTTGCGGCTGCCGGCGTGGTGGTCGACGCCGAGGGGGTGCTTCGCACTAAGACGGCTGCGGAGGCGGGCCAGACGTTGACCAAGGGCCGGGTGGCCGCCGCGCGGGCGTCGCTCAATCCGAAGTTGGCCGCCTTCAGCAAGCTCCGCTATATTTCGCTGAAGCACCTGGAAGCGGCGTTGCGCGACCATCAGGGCGCGCCGACCGACGAGATGCGCAACCTGGCCGGCTTGCAGCGGATCCACTACGTTTTCCTTTATCCCGACAGCAAGGACATCGTCATTGCCGGCCCGGCCGAAGGCTGGGTCCACGATGGTTTTGGCCGCCCCGTCGGACTGAGCAGCGGCCGGCCGACGATCCTGTTGGAAGATCTGGTCGTGGCCTTGCGGGCGTTTCCGCCCGGCGGAAGCCCCACGCGGTTGATTGGCTGCTCGATCGATCCGACCAAGGAAGGACTGGCCGCCATGCAGCAGTTCTTGCGGAGGATCGGCTCCACGGCCACCCCCAACGACACCCAATTCATTGTCGACGGCTTGCAGACGAGCCTCGGCCTGCAAACGGTCAGCGTCAACGGCGTCTCGCCCAAGACCCACTTCGCCTTGGTGCTGGTCGAGGCCGACTATCGCATGAAACTGATCGGCATCGGGCTGGAAGACGCCGCCCGTCCGCATGATCGGCAGTTATGTCGCCCGGGCCAATCCCGCGGCGGTCAGTCGCAACGCGCTGAAGCGATGGTTCTTCACTCCCGACTACAAGTGCGTGCAGACCGGCGACGAGGGCATGGCCATGGAGTTGGTCGGCGACGGCGTGAAACTGATCGGCGAAAACGAACTCGTCGCCTCGGGAGGCCAGCGGCAGGCGGCCGGGCGGGTCGACAAGGCCAGCGAGACCTTTGTCGGCGCCTTCACCAGGTATTATTCCGAACTGGCCGACCGGTCGCCGGTGTATGCCCAGTTGCGGAACCTGATCGACCTGGCGGTTGCCGCCGCCTACATCCAGCACGAGGACTTTTACGGCAAGGCGGAGTGGAAGATGGACGTTTTTGGCGACGAAAAGGCCTTCCAGGTCGAGACTTATGACATGCCGAAGCAGGTGGCTACGGCGGTCAACGCGATTTGGAGAGGGCACACGCTAATGACCCCCGTTGGAGGTGGTGTCCACATCGAGCCCATCCAGGCCCTGGCGTCCGACAACCGGCTGCCCGACAAGAACGGCAAGGTGGCCAAAGCCCGCCAGCAGGTCAAGATCCAGTTAGCCAAGGGCCACTGGTGGTGGGATTGAGGGGGCTGGCAGCCGACCTGGAGGTGGCCCGCGAAATGAGGGGGTGTTGAAAAATATTTCCCACACCCCTAGACAAGACTTTGAAAGTTGGTATCATCAGGATATAAGAAGTTTGGCCTCTTCTCTGTTCCGGCCCCGCCGTTTCGCTTTGCCGCGAGCGGCGGGGTTTTTTCTTTGCCGTCTTCGCCGCCATGTCCGCGCCCCTCTGGAAGTGCCACGAGCACGTTGCCCGTCTCGAGCTTGACTGTTTCCACGCGACGCTCGACGGGGCCCGGCCGGCCGACGGACTGACGCTCAGCGGCGGGCCGGGCGGCCGGGGCATCTACGCCAAGCTGCTCGGGCTGGTGCTTCCCCGGCATCGCGGCGGCGACATCGAGTCGCCGCTGGAATGTTACGCCTACGGCGCCTTCATGGTGATTTCGTACCAGGAGGCGACGGGCCGGCCGTTCCGAGTCGATGCGGTGTGGCGAGCGCTCGGCGGCGGGCCGGCGGAGGAGTTTCTCGCCGCCGTCGACTTGATCGTCTCCGTGCGTACGGAATTGCTCGACAGCCGGCCGGAGGTCGTCGTCCAGAGCTGCGCTGCCGGTCGCGGCGATGTTTCGCGCGCTTGGGCCCGGCCCGCGCAGCGGCGAACCCCTGCCCCTGCCGCCGTCGGCGCCCTTGCGATTGAGCCCGGCCGACGGGCCGGGATGCGTCCTCTGGCGTCTGCCCGGCGAGGAGTTGAGCTACGTCGAGATGATCTCCCCGGGCGACTTCCACGACGACGAAGCGGCGCTGGACGCGGCGGCCCACGGCAGCCGGCTGCGCCATCGCTTGTTTCCGCAGTCGCTGGAGAAGGGGGTGCTGCTCCGGGCGCGGGTGCGCGGGGCCTTCCTGCCCCGCGCAGACGACTGCTCTCGGGCGGCCGCGTGCTATGCCGCCTTTGCGGTCGCCGAGCCGCCGCTGGACGCCTTTTGAGCCGGCGGCCAGGCAACGCGCCACCCGTTGCAGACGGGCGGGGATTTTGTCAGAATTACGTGTCGGTAGGCTCGTGGGAAGCGGCCGCGGACGGCCGGTTTTTCCGCTGGACAACACTCTGCAAGAGGAGAATGACATGACACGACCCGTCACGCTATGCACCGGCCAATGGGCCGATCTGCCCCTGGAAGAATTGGCCCGCAAGTGCAGCGAATTCGGCTACGACGGCCTGGAGCTGGCCTGCTGGGGCGACCATTTCGACGTCAGCCTGGCCCTGGCCGAGCCCAGCTACTGCAACCTGAAGCGCGAATTGCTGGAGCGGCACGGCATGAGCGTGTTTGCCGTCAGCGCCCATCTCGTCGGCCAGGCGGTGCTGGACAAGATTGACGCCCGGCACCAGGCCATCCTGCCGCCGGCGGTCTGGGGCGACGGCGATCCGGCGGGCGTCAACGCCCGGGCCGTCGAGGAGATGAAGAACACGGCCCGGGCGGCGCAGAGGTTCGGCGTCAACGTGGTCAACGGCTTCACCGGTTCCAGCATCTGGCACTTGTTCTACTCCTTTCCGCCGGTGCTGCCATCGATGATCGACGACGGGTTCAAGCTCTTCGCCGAGCGTTGGAACCCGATCCTGGACGTGTTCGCCGAGTGCGGGGTGAAGTTCGCCTTGGAGGTCCATCCCACCGAGATTGCCTTCGACCTGGTGACGGCCCAGCGGGCGATCGATGCCGTGGACGGCCGCCCGGAGTTCGGCTTCAACTTCGATCCCAGCCACCTGCTTTGGCAGGGAGTCGATCCGGTGGAATTCCTCCGTGCCTTCCCGGAGCGGATCTACCACGTGCACATGAAGGACGCCATTGTGACCCTCAACGGCCGCAGCGGCATCCTGGCCAGTCACCTCAATTTCGGCGACCCGCGCCGCGGCTGGGACTTCCGTTCCTTGGGCCGGGGCGGCATCAATTTTGAGGAGATCATCCGGGCCCTGAACGCCGCCGGCTACAGCGGTCCCCTGTCGGTGGAATGGGAAGACAGCGGCATGGATCGCGAGCACGGCGCCAAGGAGGCCCTGGAATTCGTCCGCAAGCTCGACTTTGAGACCAGCCGCGTCGCCTTCGACGCCGCCTTCGACAAGGAAGAGCAGGCGTAGGCGCCAGGGGCCGGGGACCAGGGGCCAGGGATGGGGACGGGAAACTTGGGGGCGGCAGGCGCACTGCCGCCCCTCTTTCATCTCGTGGCACTGCCAAATTGCCGCCCGGCCGGCCTGCGTGGTACACTAACTTTGGGCCCAGGACCGTTGAACCCGGGGACTGTCCCAATTTTCGTCCGACGAAAATGGGACTGTCCCCGTCCGGCGATCGAGGCTGTTGACGGTGGATCTATGAATGACGCCAGCCGCAGTGTGCCGCGAACTCTTACGCGCACGCTCTCGGTTTGCCTGGCTGCATGGCTGCTTGCCGGCCAGCCGGCAGCGGCCGCGACCGAGAACCTGTATCAGCAGTCGCGGGACCTGCAAGCCCAGTACGCCCGCGACCTGGAGAAGCTGGCCGCGTGGTGCGAGACGGAGGGGTTGGCGGCCGAGGCGAAGACGACCCGCGCCGCCTTGGGCCCGCACGATCCGTACAAGCTCTACGTGCCCGTCTTGCCGCGGCAGGTCGGACCGGCCAGGTTGCCCGAGGGGACGCCGCCCAAGGTGGTCCACTGGCACGAGCAACTCAGCAAGCTGCGGCACGATCAGGCGGCCGCGCTGTATGACCTGGCCCAGCGGGCGATCGGTCGCCACCAGGCTTCCCTGGCCTGGGCCTTGATCCTGAAGGCAGTCAGCGACGATCCGGACCACGAGGCGGCGCGGCGGCTGCTGGGCTACCAAAAATACCAGGACGGCTGGTACAAGGCGTACGAAGTTAAGAAGCTGCGCGCCGGGCAGGTGTGGGACGAGAAGTTCGGTTGGCTGCCCGAGTCGCAGGTGGAGCGCTACCGCCAGGGGCAGCGTCTGCTGGGCGGCCGCTGGATCAGTGCGGAGGAAGACGCCCGGCGGCACCACGACATCCACAGCGGCTGGGAGATCGAGACCGAGCATTACACCGTCCGCACCGATCACAGCATGGAAGCGGCCGTCGGCTTGGGCGTGCAATTGGAAAACCTCTACGGCGTCTGGCAGCAGATTTTCATCCGCTACTACGCCAACGAGGCCTACCTGGCCGGCCTGTTCGGCGGCCACGCCGCGGGGCAACCCGCCCACGGCCCCGAACCGCACCGCTTTAGCGTCGTCTACTTCCGCGACCGCGACGACTACAACCGGTCGCTGCGGGCGATGCCCAAGCCCGAGATGTCGCTGGGCGTGTACGTGGCCGAGAAGCGGACGGCGTATTTCTTCGCCGGCGATCGGAGCGACCTGCGGACCGTCAATCACGAGGCCACGCACCAGCTCTTCTACCAGTCGCGGCGCGGCTCGCCCAAGGCCGGCAAGAAGGCCAATTTCTGGATCATCGAAGGGATCGCCCTGCTGATGGAGTCGCTCCGCCAGCAGGACGGCTATTTCGTGCTCGGCGGCATGGACGACGTGCGGGTCAGCGCCGCCCGCTACCACTTGAAGACCGGTGACTACTACGTCCCCTTCGCCGAGCTGGTCGGCTACGGCGAGGACCGGGTGCAGCGGGACCCGAAGATCATGAGCCTCTACAGCCAGGCGGCCGGGATGACCCATTTCCTGATGTTCTACGAGGGGGGCCGTTACCGCGACGCCCTGGTGGCCTATCTCAGCAACGTCTACAACGGACAGGACGACCTGGAAACGCTGTCCAGGCTGACCGGCAGCAGCTATTCCGACCTCGACAAGCAGTACCGCGCCTACATGCGGGTCGATCCGCCCTAGGGGGCGCCTGTCCACTGCGACCCCCTATTGGCCGGGCAGCGGAGTGCCGCCTTGGGCAGTTTGCGGGAGGCGAGTCGTGCCATCGGGCGCGCCAGGCCGGAAATTCCGAAGAATCGGTGCAACCCTCCCAAGCGGCCTGCCGATACGTCCTACATGCACCCTTGAGCCCGCGTCCCGCAGCCCGTTCACCACGGCCGCGGCAGGTGGGCCCTCGGTGTCCTGTCCCAGGAGGAGCCAGAAGCCATGCAAGTCAAGGTCTATGTCCCGAAGCTCATTGAAATCCCCAGCGAGTATCTGCCCGCGCTGGCCAAGCGCGCCGCCGACAGCCTGGGCGATCGGGCCGGCGAGGTCCCGGCCAGCCGCGGTCACTTGGTGCGGCAAGCGGTCCAGGACGGCCTGCTCCGCGAGTTCGACAACCTGATCGGCGAGGACGGCACGGTGGATCTGGTTTGCGACCCGGGCATGGAAATCCCGCTGGAGCTGGACAGCAAGACGCTCACGCTCACGGAACTGCTCGAAGCCCTGCAATACAAGCGTTCGTTGCCCGAGACGGGCGCAACCGCGGAAGCAGCCTGAGACTGCCCCCTTCGGCGGCGCAAAGGCGCCCAGAGGGTATCCGGTCCCATTTTTGCCGCGAAGACGCCTATTGGCGGGGCAACGCTGTGTGCGCCGCGAAAATCGGGACAATCCCCTGTGGTCGTTAGGGCACCAGCGGCGGGGGCGGCGAATCGGCGGGAAGATTTTCCCTGGTCACGTGCGGCTTCTCGTCGGCGCCGTGAATGCGGATCTCACCCGCCTCGCGGCGTTGCTTCCACGCGGTGACCGCGTGTCGGCGTTTGACCGCCGTTTGCTCCGGCTGATAGAGGAGTTTCAGCGCCGTGATGTCGTGCAGGTTCCAATAACTGAGGACGCGAAAAGCGAGCTTTTCGTGATCCAGCAACTGCACGAGCTTGGTGTCGGCGCCGCCTTCCAGGTCCTGGTTCGTGTAGCCCCAAAGCATGCGATACAGGACGGCGCCCTCCTCCGGGCCGAACTTCTTTTCCATGGCCTCGCGGACGGCGGCGGCGGTCTCCGGTCCCCGGGCGATGGCCGCGCGGAGCTGCTCGATGTAGCTGCTCGACGGAGTCATGCCGCTGTTCTCCCACCAGGTACCTGCTTCTGGTCCGGGTCTTCGAGCGCCGCCACCGCGGGATCGAAGTCGTTGAGGTAGCCGAGGCAGCGGCGCGCCAAGCGGGCGACCTCCGACTTGCGATGCTCGGCCAGTTCCTTCAACCCCATATCGGCCGACCGTCCGACCTGGAGCGCCTGCGCCAAGGCGAACCGCCCGCGCTGCTCCAAGTCGCTCAACGGTTGCGGCGCGAGCCACTTGGGCAGGTTCTTGTTCTCAATCGGTTGCGCCTCCGGCGGCGCCTGCGCGTCCAGCGGCAAGCGCGCCGGCGCCATGAGGCGGATCGACTCCGCGGCGCCCTTCTCCTGCCACCTTGCCCCTCTGTGAGCGATATATAGATCACCCACGAGATGGGGAGCCTCGGTCTCCGGATTGGTTCCCGGCACGTGATAAAGGGCAACCTCCAAAGCCACGATGCTCTCCGGATCGACCAAGGTCAGCACGCCGCTGCGGCCGCCGACGGTCAATCGCAATTTCCGGCCCCCCTCGACCACCGGCTGCAGCACCAATCGCCCGAAGCCGACCTCCAGGCCGGGAAGCTCCTGGGGGCTGCCGGGCAAGAGCCGGACTGCCGTGCCGCCGACCATCTTCAGGGTAATGCCCGCATCCAACGTGATCTCGTCCCGATAGTCCGGCATGGCCAACAAACGCTGGCCCGTCAGCAGGGGCTCGGCGGGCGACACCCGCCGCCAATCGTGGGCCTTCTCATCGTACTCCAACAGAATCTGGTCTTCGGAGCTATAGCGCCCGACGTGTTCCCCGGAGGCGGTTTCTGACGCCGCCTTATTGAGCTCGGCGGGGGGCCCAGGCGGCTTGATGTCTTCGACGATCGGCACCGCGGCAGCGCCGGGCGGCAGCTTGGCGATCGCAGTGCCATCCGGTCCGGGGACGGCTGCCTTGCCGGGGATGAGTTCCTTGCCCGGGGCGGCTGCCGTGCCGGCCTTGGGGGCGGGCCCGGGCGGCACAGCTCCGACCGGGGCGACCGGGTTGCCCGGAGCCGTCGCATTGGCCGGCTTCAGCGGCGACGCCGGCGATTTCTGGGTCAGGGCAGCAACGGGCGGCGAGGTCGTCTTGGAGCCGGCCTTCTCCTTTGCGGTCGTAGCGTCAGCGGCCGCGCGGCCGGCCTTGCCTTCCGCCCCCTTCACCGCCCCCTGGTCTGTCTGGGAGGGGCCGGGAGCGACCGCCACCTCGGCCTTCCAGCGACCGGTTCGCACCAGGTTGCCCAGGTGCGTTCCCGGCTCGAAGAAGCCCAAGGCCAACAGCAGGGCCCCGGCGAGGCTGCCGGCCAGCAGGAGCAGGACGGCCGTCACCAGCAGGCTCCGCCTCCTGGGAGGCTCGCGGAGATACGCCGGCACCATCGGCCTGGGCCGGCCCTGGTGCGAGGCGGCATCGGCCGAGGTGCTGCCATCCCCGGAGACTTCCCTGGGACCTTCACCACGGCTGGCCGCGCTGGCCTGGGCGGCCACCTGGGGGAGCTGATACATCCGCTGGCGGCTTTCGGGATCGATTTCCACCGGCTCGCCTAAAACGGCAGCCAAGACCTGGTGACAGGAAGCGACCTCGGCCAGATGGATGTCCGATTCCAGGCAGACCTTTTCGAAATCCGGCACGCGATCGGGAGGCAGGGTATTGTCGAGGTACTCCGCCACGGTGTTGGCATCGAGGCCCGGCCCCCGCTCGGAAATGCTGGGGGCCGCCAGCCGCAGTCGCCGCATCACGTCCCGGATGCGATGGAGAAGACCGGTGGCGTACTGACTATCTTCGATTTTCTTGCCGATGTCCTGGGCGTCATCCGCTTCCAAAATGCCATCGAGGTAGGCCAGCATGGTCCGCAGCGTCAGTCGCATGATTCGACCCCTTGCAGGTGGTTTGAGTGCTACCCGTCTACTTGTAGGGTGGGTCGAGCGCGGCGAGCCCCACCATGAAATAGCCGAGTCGTGGGTGGTGGGGCTCGCTCCGCTCGACCCACCCTACGTTCTACCAGTATTAGTGGCGATCGGCGGCCCGATCCGTGCAAAAAAGCCGGCTCATTACCAAGAAGACGCCATCGCGGGCGCGATTGTTTATCAACAATGGCCGCACGGACGCGATTGCGATCCCACCCCCGGAGGGAGGTGGGCTACTTCAACGGTTGTTGGGAACGGTCCTCGGCCCAGCCGCACTCCAGCGGACCTGCCGGCGGCGGCGGGTTTGCCTTGAGGCCGGTTTTAACCTAGGCTTACTCAACGGGATGCGGCTGCATCCAACCAGGGAGGGGATGCCTGCCTCCTTCACGAACCAGCGGGCTGTTCGCCATGAGCAAGCAGGGACCTCATCCGTCGCTCGATTTGAGGAAGGTTGTCTCCGCGGCTCAACTTCCCGCCCTGCCGCAAAGTGCCATCCGCCTGCTGGAGCTTGCCCAAGACCCGGACCTCAGCGCGACGGAATTCGCCGTGCCGATCGAATCCGACCCGGGACTGGCCAGCCAAGTGCTGCGGTTCGTGAACTCGTCCTATTTTGGGTTTTCGCGGGAGATCGGCAGCGTGAAGCTGGCCATCACCCTGGTGGGAGTCCGCACGATCAGGAACTTCGCCCTCTGGAGCGCGGTTTTCAGCCTCATACCCAACCCGAAATGCGGCCCCTTCGACTTGAAAAGCCTTTGGCAGGATTCGTTGCGACGCGCCCTGTTCGCCCGGGCGATGGGCAATCTGCTGGGCATCGCCGAGGCCGAAGAGCCGTTCGCGGCTGCTCTCCTTCAGGATATGGCCGTCCCCGTGCTGGCGAAGGAGGCGACCGAGCTGTACGCGGGCCTGTTGCAGATCCGCCACCGGCAGCAAGTGCGGCTTTCCGCGCTGGAACGGGAGATCTTCGGCTGGTCCCACGCCGAGGTGGCCGGACTGATGGCGCGGCGATGGAACCTGCCCGGACAGTTGGCCGAATTGATCGAGAACCACCTGGCCGTCGATACCTGGGCCGCCCAGCCCGAAAAGGAACCGGCCAGTCTGGCCGTGGCCCTGGCGGGCCTGCTGCCCGCCGCCAGCGACCCCCTCTGGACCGAATGCGAGGCCTTCGAGGCCTGCTACGAGAAGGTCAAGCCGGCGGGCAGTCCGCCGGTGGCCGCCATGCTGGCACAGATTGACGGGGAATTCGCCCAATTTGCCCCCGTGGTGAAAATCGGCGTGCCGGCCAGGTCGCTGTCGGACCGCTACCGGGAGGTAGCCGGCAGTGTGGCCTGAAAATTCCGGCCGGGCGGGATTTTCCCTTAATCGCTTGGCAAATTGCCAGTTGCGACGCGATTTGACCATTGCTATTTGGGTTTGGCGCCTTTAGCTGTTAAAATTGATTGGGCAGGAACCTGCCCAAGATTTCCTTTCGCCGGACCAGAAGGGTAGCAGCGTGGCCACGTCCAGAAACCGCATCCGCCGCATGAAGCTCCAGCATCAGGCTGAGGGCTATCTGGAACTGGGCATGTGGCAGCAGGCCCTGGACGCGCTCAACCGCCTCGGGGATAGCGGCGACGCCGATCTGCACACGCTGTATCTTCAGGGGGAAGCCTGGCGGGGTTTGGGACGATACGCCGAAGCCCTCGACGTGTTGGGCCGCGTCACCAAGGCCGAGCCGGAGAACGTCCATGCCTGGCTGGCGGTGGGCTGGTGCTACAAACGCAGCGGACGCATCGACTTGGCCATCGACGCCCTGGAGGCCGCCCGGGCCGCCGATCCCGAGGAACCCCTGATCCAATACAACCTCGCCTGCTACTGGTCGCTGGCCGGGGGAAAACGGCAGGCGTTGGCCTATCTGGAGCGCGTGCTGGCCATGGATGCCAGTTATCGCGGCTTGATCGACGGCGAAGCCGATTTCGATTCCTTGCGATCCGATCCCGATTTCCAGGCTCTCTGCCTGGGCTCGCAAACGACCGGCTGACGCAGAACGCCGCCAAAGAAGGACTCGCGCAGCGGCCGCGGTGGCCGCCGAGGAGGGCAGATCAGCGGCTGCAAGTGTGCCACTGGCTTTGCCAGTGCTGCCGTGGGACTGGTGCCCCAAAGCACTGGCATAGCCAGTGGCACCCGATCTTGGAATCCGCGCCGCCTTTCCCCCGGCGTCCCTGCGTCTCTGCGCGAGCCTGGCTTCTCGGTGTGTCACGACGGGGCCCCGTGCACGGTTGCCCGCCGAGAGAACCGCGGTCCAAGGCCACCGGCAACGTCACCGCGCAAAGAGCGGAGGGGCAGCCGCGCCGCAGCGCGACTGCCCCCCCTGTTGCTTCGACCTTTTTACCGTCCTGTCACAACCGTCCAGCCGTCCGAGGGCTTACGCCCCCGGCTCATGTCGCGGCAGTCAAGTCTGTCTAGAAGCAGTACGTCAGGCCGGCAAATGCACCATGCACGACCAGGCTGCCGTTGCGGTCGATGTCCTGGATCGCCGGGATGTCGTTCAGGTAAAACGGGATCTGGTTGTCGGCCAGGCCCACCCCGGTCACGGACACCACGCGATAGCCCAGCCGCGCGCTCAGGCACTGGGTAATCTGCCAGTCGATCCCGGCGTCGACCTGCGTCAAGACCGAGAAACTGTCGCAATGCGACTCGACCGGATAGGTCAGGCCGGGATAGATGCTCTGCGTGCCGCAGGTGCTGCCCATGTTGGCGCGGAACTCGTTGGTGAGGTAGTTGTCGAACAGTCCGAACGTGGGCGTGACGAACAACTTCAGCCGGTTGCAAAGCCGATATTCGACGTTGAAGCCGATCTGCCCGCCGATCAGGTTGTTCTCGGTCTGATCGCGGAGGTAGGCCCAACTTTCATTGGCCTCGCAGGAGGCGCCCCAGAGCAGGTTGTCGCGGAAGTGGAAGAAGCGGATGCCGGCGGAAAGATCGACGCTCAACGGGCAGCCGCACTCGCAGAGCAGATGGTGGCGGACGAAGTTGATCTCAACGTCTTGGACGTTGTCGTTCCGCTGCAGCGTCTGGCAGACGGCGCTATTGAACCAGTGGTCGGCGTTAAAGGCGCCGAACCACAGATTTTCGCCGTTCAACGGCGTGCCGATGCCGTCGCCCGCGCCGGCCATCACGCTGGCGCAGCCGGTCATTTCGGCCAGTCCCCAGTAGGTGGCTTCGACGGACCACTGGTTGCAGCAGAAGTAGCGGCCGAAGGTGACTTGAGCGCCGCCCGCCCAGCCCGCGCTGGCGTCTTGCGTGTTCAAGAGCTGGAGGGCGGGCGTGTTGGCATCGGAGCAGGTCCACAGCTTATTGGCCCTGTCGCGGGTCATCGCCAGGCCCAGCACGTCGGCGTACCAGGGGCAGCCATTGCAGGCGTTGCAGCCGTCCCAACCGCCGCCGAACAGTCCGCAGCTCGAATTGCCGGCGCCGCAGCCGGGGGCGCCGCAGCCCAGGTAGCTGGGCGAATAGCTCGGCAGGCAGCTACCGTCGGTCGCGCTCGGGCCGGCCGCAACGGGAGCGGGAGTATAGGCCGGCGTCGGAGACATCGGCTTCGGCTGTCCGTCACTCGGCGGCGGAGGCAGCGGAGGCGTGGCCTGAGGGGGCATGGCGCCCTGGGCCATCGGCTGCGAAGCATCGGCGGGGACTAGCGCGTAGCTGTTGTTGGCGACCGCGCCTTGCGAAGCCGGGTCGGCTTGATAAGCCATCGGCGCCACGGTGGCGCCGTTGCCAACGACCGCCGGTTGGGCCGGCGGCAAGCGGAGCATGTCGGGGGCGCCGTACAAACCGTACTGGGCCCAAGCCGGCGCGGCGGTGCAGACGGCCAGAAGCACAAAGACAGAAACTCGGAACCGTTTCATACGAGACTCCTTCCCAAATTCGTGTGTCCATTCCGTACCACTCGTAAAAACGGATCGTCCCAACGGCGGCTGGAGATTCGGCGAATCCGTGCCTGCGCGGCTCATTTTGCAGTTCCGGCCTCCGAGCAATCGCTGCCACCGTCGCCACCAAAAAATGCCCTGTTTCGACCACGGCGCGGCTTTTCGACACAACCGGAAAAAGCCCGTCTCGTAAAGCGAAAATCCTGCATAAAGCGGCCAAGACGAGACGGTTGTAAACGGAAATCCAGCGGCTTCCGATTTGCCGCTTTTGCCGGCCGCGCCGCCGCACCGGCGACAGGATAACCGGCGTCTGGGCAACGGCAGCCGCGCAGCATTTCTCGCGCAAAGGCGCAAAGCCGCAGAGCCGCTAAGGAAGAAGAGGTGGTCGGCGGCCCCTGGCGGCAAATCCGACCGTCCTTTCTTTTTTCCGTCCCTTTGCGCTGAGTCCCCCACCCCATGCCCCTGGTTACCGCTGGTGCCGCCCAACGGTCCTTCCGCGTGCGCCAGGGGGTGACTTCTAATCCCCAAATCCCTAAATCCCTAAATCCAGTCCTTCCGCGAGCGCCAGGGAGTGACAGGCCCGAGCCGGGGGCGTTAGCCCCCGGATGACGCTGCTTTCACGCGCGCCGGGGAGCAGGGGGGAGGGAAAGAGGGCCGCCATGGCCATAAAAAAAGATCAAGGTACACCGATCCGTCGGCGTACCGTGATCTTGATCCTGAAACGGGACAACGAGTGCCCCGCCCTCCCGGCAGGTCTATGCTACTTATATCGGCAGAAACGGTTCTCCGTCTGGAGCCGATCTTGCTTTCCAAACGGTCTGTTGGCTTCTCAGGGCGACTGGCAGCCGCAGCCGGCCGGCAGCGGCTGGTCGTTATGGGACACGGGGACCCCGCTCCCGCAACGGCAGCGGCAGCGGCAGCAGCGTTGCTTGGACTGGCAATAGTTGTCCCAAACATGGAGGCAGCAACAGCAGGCGGACTGGCAGCAGATCGGCTCGGGGCTAAAGCTGGGCGGCATGGTGCACCCCTGGCCACGATAGGCCTCGATGACCTGATACTCGTAATACGAGGTTGGGCCGCAGGGAGCCGGCTGGTAGCCGGCGGCCGGGCCGGCCAAGAACCACAGGCTCGCCACCGCTACGACGCAACAGATCGATCGCATGGTCGCAGTCCTTCTTTCAGGTCCCTTATCTCTCGACGCACACGGCAAATGGCCAGCGAGCCGGGGGCGTGAGTCCCCGGATAACCTTGTCTCTCGACGCACACGGCAGATGGCCAAAAGGGAGAGTCGATCTCCCGCGTCTCGCGGGGTGATCCGCGGCGGCCGTAGCTTGCTTCGGCCGGTGTGTCGCCGCCAAGGGCAGCCAAGGGTCAATTCGACCGGCCGGCGGTGCGAATTGCGGCATTTCCGCGGTGATTCCCGGGGAAATGCCCGCCACGGCGGTGAAATTGCCTGCCAGGCAGAATCTCGCAGCCAGAACACGGCCGACCGGCCGCGAGGGGCTTTTGGAAGACAACAATCGTACCGATTGCGGAAGGCGGAGGGAAAGGAAGGATGAAGGACGGGTGACGCATCGTCACTGCTTAGAAGAAGCCGCCGCCGCGGAGCGGAGGCAGCCCCTGCTGGGCACGCTGGTTGTTCAAGGCCCCGATGTAAATCTGCGTCTGGACGCGCTCCGCGGGCGTGCTCATATCGAGCATCTGCTTGCGAAAGTTGAGCCGCCCCTGCCCGGCAACGCCGGACGGGTTGTTGCCGCGCGGGCGGTTTTGCCCTCCGCCCCCGTTCCCCTGGCCCTGCTGATCCCCTGCTTGCGCGGGCATCTTCCCAGGCCTGCCGGCGTTTCTCCTGCTCCTCGATCTGTTGGTTCAGAAACTCCGCCCGCTGGTCGGGCGGCAGGGCAAAATAGGTGGCGGCCGGGTTTCTCCTGGAGCGCATCATCTGCATGCGTTGTTCCGGAGCAAGCTGCTCCATCGCTTTGCGCATCTCCTGAAATTGCAACGCGAGTTGCTCCGGCGTGAGGTTCGGGTCGCGGAGCTTCGCCTGCAACTCCCGAACCTTGAGCACTTTCAGATCGACGCGGTGTCGCTTCCAGAAGGCGAAGGCCGTCACGCCGACCGCCAGCAGCAGCACCACCGTCACCGAGATGATCACGGTTCGCTTCTTCATCTCCGCACCTCGTCAATACTTGATAATGCCGTTATCCGCGTGCCCGTCAAGGTAAAGAAAATTCTTTCCCCCGGGGTGAAAATCCATCAGGATCGGCGGTGGCCCCGACGGCGGCGACGGATTGCTGCCGGACGAACCGCCGCTGACGGTCTGGGTGTCCGACACGTCCCAACTGGTCGCGTCGCACTGGCACGAGCCCGGCGGGTAGCCGCCAAAATCGCCCATGATGAAGATCGTGCTGGAGCTTCGGTTCCCCTGGAACTCGGCGCGGGTCTTGCCCTCGGCACGCCAGCCGTAATACTCGTAACTGAGCCCTTCCTGTTGGAAGCAGTGCACCCAATCGCCCGGACAATGAAAGCAGTTCTGGGTGTCGTTTTCGATGAAGGGCCCCAGGATCGGGACAATGCTCGTTTTCTCCTTCGGGTCGGCGGGCATCGTGGGCAGGCTGGCGGCGTAGGGGAAAGTCGCCCCGACGCCGCCCACGTCCATGTAGTTCTCGAATGCCAGACCGAGTTGGTGCAGGTTATTCAAACACTGCGTGTTCTGCGCCGCGGAGCGGACTTGCTGGACCGCCGGCAGCAACAGGGAACAAAGCACACCGATGATCCCGATGACCACCAGGAGTTCGACTAGGGTGAACGCACGCTGCTCGACAGACCTTGCCCGATGAAGTTGGCTCGCGATCATGTTCAACTCCGCAGGCACGCTCTCCGAAAGCCGGTGCTCGGTCCGCCGGCGGGCTGCCGCGACCGGGGTCCGCCCGCCGCGTAGCACCCCTTCAGGTAAACACCGCGATGGGGCACAAGTTCCGGCCAAGCGCGCCGATTATCAAGGCAGTATGGACAATACGTGTTATTATGCCCTGGCAGGCCCGAAAAATCAATCGCGTCGCCGCGACTCTTGGGCCGCCGCGGAGGGGGAAATCGTGCCCGATCCCAGGGTGCGCAGCGGGGGACAGTCCCATTTTCGTCGCCCGAAAATTTGGGACAGTCCCCAGGAGGGGATTGTCCTCACGCAATTGTCCGTTCCCGGCCGCACCGACTACAATGGACCGAAGGTGGCGAAGCGTCGTGCTGGGCAGGCGATGAGGATGTGAAAAATGGGCGGGCTGCGCCAGTCGAGGCAAAATGTGATCAGCAAGGCGCCCGGAGGGGGACAGTCTCATTGTCGTTGCACGAAAATCGGGGCGGTCCCCCGGTGGCCCTTTGCCAAGTCCTATGGCGGTTGGCTGCTGGCGGCCGCCATCTGTTGGCTGGGCCTGGGCAGTGCCGCCCTGGCCCAAGGCCCCGCGCCGCCGCTGGAAACGCCCTCCCCGCGCCCCGAGCCGGCGGCCACCGAGCAGGCCGAATTCGGCCTGGTCCTCAAGGCGCAGGGGGGCGGCTTCAAAAACCTTACCGGCACCCTAACCATTCCCACCGACTGGCCGAACCAGCAGCGCGTGCGGATCGTCAAGGAGGAGATACCCGAGGGCGCCTCGGTCGCCTACCAGAGCATCGACGACGTGGGCCGGCAGATGGTGGTGAAGATTCCGCTGTTGCCCGCCGGCCGCGAGGTGCGGGCGGTGGTGACCTTTGCGGTCGAGACCTTGAGGCCCCCGCCGTGGGCGCAGGACACGGCCAAGTACCGTGCGCCCGAGCGCCGCGAGTTGGGCCGCGCGCTGGCCGTACACCTGGCGCCGAGTTCGAAGATCGAAAGCGACGATATCCGGGTCCGGCAGGCGATGGCCCGTGCGGTCGGCGATCGCGCCGGCGCCTGGGAGAAGGTCGAGGCCATCCACCGTTGGGTCCACAAGAACATCGAGTTTGCCGGCGACATGGAAAACGTGCAGACCTGCATGACGACGCTGCAGGTCCGCCGCGGCGTCTGCGCGGAGATGAATTCCTTGAACGTGGCCATGCTGCGGGCGGCGGGATTTCCGGCGCGGCTGGTCCGCATCCCCGGCCACTGCTACTACGAAGTCTACCTGCTGGACGGCCAGGGCACGGGGCACTGGCTGTCCGGCGACGCCTCGAAGGACGCCACGATCGCGCCCGGCCAGGCGCCCGAGGGCATGATCCTGCAGAAGGGCGGCGACCACTTGAGCCTCGTCGATCCCGGCACGCGGCGGCGGCGGAAAGATCGATTCCTGGCGGAGACGGTCGCGGGCCTGCCGCAATCGGGCGGCGGCGCGCTGAAGTATCAGTTCATCAGCCCCGCGCTGAAAACCACGCCCAGCACCGCGGTCTCGGCGCATTGAGGAAAGATCGCAGCCTGGGGACTGTCCCGATTTTCGTCCGACGAAAATGGGACTGTCCCCCTCGCGCCGCCCCGTCAGTCGCTCAGCAGCGGATCGCGGCCCTTCCAGCGTTCGGCGTTCCAGGCCTTGAAGTTGGCGTGGGACTCGATGGTGGTGAAATCGGGATTCCGCCAGTCCTTCCGATCGAACCCTTCGTCCAGGATTTTTTCCGTGGCGTCCTTATCGACCCCGTATCGCTTCTCGATCTCTTGCCACCGCTGCCGGCAGGCGTCGGTCATGCCGAGGTCGTAAACGGACCTGACGAGTTCCTGGAACAGTCGTTCGCGCTGCGGATCGGTCAGTCCGAACAGGATGGCCCCTTGGCGCGCCGTGCCGCCGGGCTGGCCCACGGACTGCTCCTGGCCGCCGGGCAACATCGCCACCACGGCAATGACGCCGAACAACAACACCGTGGCCCCGACGCCGCCCATGACGTAGAGCCCGACCGGGGGTTTCTTTGCATTCTGGCGGCCGCCGCCATTGGTGGGACGCGACGGGCCGGAGCGCGGCGTCGGGCCGGGCAAGCCGGCGAGGAAATCCGGGGCCGCGGGGCCGGAAACGGCGGCGGGCAAGGCCGGCGGACCGGCGGCCGGCGCCCGGCGGCGGCCGGCGCCACGAACGCCGAACGACAATGGGGGCAGACGACGCGCCGGCCGGCCAACTCCGCGCGGAGGGCGATCTGGCGATCGCAGTGGGGGCAAGAAATAGCTTCAGCCATGACCAAAATCCCGGTGCTCGACGCTCGACTGTTCCAAGGCAGGCAACTGTTTGAGTATAAGCAAAGCAGGCAGGCTTGGAAAGCCCCCGCCTTGGCAGAGGACCGGGGAGGGGATTATGACCGGCGAATCCATTAGTGTCGCCTGTCGCTCCGCGAAAGTTGCGCCACTTTCGCGGAGCGAAAGGCGACTATGTGACAGTAATTGATTCGCCCCCCCTTAGGGATTAGGCTCAGGCACGCCGGACGGCGGCGGCGGCTCGGGAACGACCAAATCCTGCGTGGCGGTTTGCCGGGGCAAGTCGACCTTCACCTGGAACGTGGGAAACAGCCTCTTGCCCGGGCGATCGTAGCGCGGGCCGTGCCGCCGGTGTTCTTGCTCCTCGGGCTTGCGGTCGGCCTCGGGCTTGCTGTTGTCGAAACCAGCAATGGTAACCCAATAGGGACCACCGATCGTGCCGCGATTCGGCGGCGTGCGGTAAACACCGTTCACGATCAGAGCGTGCGTCCCGGGCCCCAGATTCCCCTGTTCGCCGTCGGGGACGAAAAGGATATAGCCGGCGGGCACCGGTGTGTCACGGTAGATCACCTTGCCCGAGACGTCGTAGCGACGCGGGCCGCTGGAACCGCCGCAGCCGGCCAAGAGCAGCAGCACGACGATCATCGGCAGGGCCCCCACGGCGAAGCAGCCGGCGCCGCTGATCGCGATGCGTCTCATCCCGGTTGATCTTTCTTGTCGAACTGCCGCCGCGCACGGTCGCTGGGGAAACCAAGGAAATCGAACCATCAGAAGTCCATGGGGATGGGCGTGATGTCCGTCCTGGGTACCAGCGATTGGGGCAACTGCCAATTGATCGAAGACAGCTTCATGAAGACGCTGAGCGTCACATTGTAACTGATCGGTCGCACGGAACCGTCGCACATCGCGTAGTTGCTGGAGCTCGCGTGTGCGGAACCGAAGCTGTAGTACATCAGCCAGTCGTATTGCCCCTGGGTTACGTTAAGCGCTTCTGTGGCATTATCGTAGTCCCTCTGCGGCTGCACGTAGCCCCAGCGCATGATGTCCATATCCCAAGTGCTGACCCAGCCCGAGTCCTGGTCGGCGCGGGGGTCATAGAGATCGTCCGCGTTCAGGCATTTTTCGCCCAGGAGCAAGGTGGTGCTGGAGCCGTGGACGAGTTGAGCCGGGGTTACAGTTTTCGCCTGTCCCGCCATGTTTGTGTTTTGGCAAATCGGCGCATCCTGGCCATCTCCCGGGTTCGACATGCCACTCTGGAACTCCCCCCAGTCGGTCCCGGCGTTCCCCGCGTAATCATTCGTGGCACGCCTGGTACCGGCCGCGAGACCGCCGTACTGGGTTGTGAACAAGATGACCCTTAGGCGTCCGCGGGAGGGGCAGAAGTAGCATGGCAGCGCGGTTGCGTCCCGGGCGGCCTCGTTGGCCATCCGCCAGAGAGGGACCTGGCCCATGTAGGGCAAGATCTGGTACGTCCAGCCCAGTTGCTGGTTCGAGCCCAAGGCCGGAACGCCGTTGATAATCGTGGCGGCACCCAGCCGCCGCCGCTTGAGCCGCCGGTCGGAAAAATGCCCAAGGCAGAGACGTGGGCCTGGCAAGCCAGGGCCAGTTGCCTGAGGTTGCTCATGCAGGCCGCCCGCCGGGCCTGCTCCCGCGCGCCCTGCACGGCCGGCAACAACAGGCCTATCATGATGCCGATGATCACGATCACCACCAGCAACTCGACGATCGTAAAGCCGGACGCGGCGCGGTTCCGCCGCGACGGGCCCAGTCTTGAGTTTTTCATGGCTCCTCTCCAGCCGCGCGGTCATGGCGCGCGGGACGAGCGGCGGCCTCTTCTACTGCCCTTGCTCCGGATGTTCTTGCTCCGGCTGCCCTTGCTCCGTGTGCGATTGCTCCGTGTGCTCTTGTTCCGGGACGATGAAGTCATGCGTGGCGGTTTGCCGGGGCAAGTCGACGTTCATGCGAACATTGAGAAACAGCGGTTTGCCCTTCCGAGTGCGGCGATGCCCGGGGCCACCGGGCTGTTCGAGTTTCTCGGTGATCTGGTAACCCGAAATGATCGCCACGTGCGGTCCTCCGATGGTGCCGAGCCCCGGCAGCGTCTTATACCTGCCGTTGACGACCGGCATTTGAATCGCCGGCCCATCATTGCCCTTGGCCAGGTCGGGCGTGAAAATGATATAACCCAGGGGCACCGGCGCCCCGCGATAGGTTACGGCGCCAGAAACGTCGAATTTAGACGGCGCCTTGTCGCCGCCGCAGCCAGCCGCCATCAGCAGCCCCGCCAAGAGCGGCAAAGCACCGATGGCAAACCGCCCCCCGCTGTTGGTCGTGATATGCCTCATCCTGCTTTCTTCCTTGCCAATCCGCGGTTTTGCATGGTCTCTGAAAGGGCGAGAAACGCTGGGCGATCAAAAAGCCCCGGGACCTACGGGCGGCATGGCCATGAGCGCGGCGCGGACTGAAGGGTCCGACACCCTGACATCGCGCGTGGACAGGTACTCAAACGTCTGCAGCGAAATATTGTACGTGATCGGCCGCACGGAACCATCGCAAAAGGCGTAATTGGCACCACCCGAGTGTGCGGAACCGAAGGAGCAGCGCCACACCATGTATGTGTCCATACTGTAGAAGCCCATTTGCGCATATTCCGTCGCATCGTGGTAATCGGGTATAGGCTGCAGGGTGCCCCAGCGGGCGTCGTCGGTATCCATCCCGGTGTACCAGCCGTTGTCGTCGTCGGCCTGGGGGACCAAGAGTTTGTCGAGGTTCAGGCATTTCTCACCCAGGAGCAAGGTGGTGGCGAGGCCCTTGGGGATCATGCCCGACGTGCAGGGAATGGTAAATCCGAAATTCTGCGGGGACGGCGGGCATGGTTGTCGGGGTATCGGACAGTCGTAGCCATTGCCGATAGTTCCTACCCCGTCGCCCCCGTCCAGGCGGGTCCCCGCATTGGACGCGTAGTCGCTCATGGCGCACCAGACAGGTGTGCTCGGATTGGTATCCCACATGATCCTGGCTCCTTTGAGGCTAGGGCAATTGTATTGCGGCACCGCCGTTGCCACACGTCGGGTGTCATAAGAACTCGGCTTCGACCAGAGGGGAATTTGGCCCATATAAGGCAGGATTTGGTACATCCAACCACACTGCTGGTTAATGCCAATGTCCGGCACGCCGTTCGTGAAGGTAGCGGCACTCCCGCCCCAACAGCCGCCCAAGGGAAAATAGCCCCAGGCCGACATGTGAAGATGGCAAGCCAAGGCCATCTGCTTGAGGTTGTTCATGCACTGCGTCCGCCGAGCCTGCTCCCGCCGCGCTCTGCACAGCCGGCAGCAAAATGCCCATCATGATGCCGATAATCACGATCACCACCAGCATCTCGACAAGCGTGAAACCGGACGAGGCCGGTGCGACTCGCTGCCGCCCTGGCTGGACTAATCTTGAATCTTTCATGGCTCTCCTCCAGTGCTCTGACTCCGGCGACAAGTGCCCCCCCGTGCGCAGTAACCCGGCCCTCACTTTATAGTATATCGGGCGGCGGTTTCTGTTGCAAGAAGTGACCTCCGCCCCCCCGCCGCGGAATAAGGAAAACAAGGATAAAGGATGAAGGATCAAGGAGGGGGGGACACGGAAATCGAGCCGGGGGCGTCAGCCCTCGGATAAGCTGGCGGCGCCGCGACGCCCCTTTCCCGCCCGTCCCGGACTTACGGCAGCCACGGATGAAACACGGATAAGGTGGGAGAAAAAGGCGGAGGGCGGAGGGGGGAGGGACGCTGAGGAACACGAATCCCCGCTAATCGACACCAGTGGAGGCAATTAGTACGGCAGCGCTAACTTGCAGTGCCGACGGAAGTTGACCACGGAGACACGGAGAATACGGAGAGAAGGCAAAAAAGGGCAGAATACGGCATGGCTACCCGATTCTGACCGAAAACGCATCCGCAACCCTTCGTCATCGTAGAGCACCGATGGAACAGGATTAGCCGCAACCCATGGATACTTTTGCTTTTGCACCCCGTGAACTCCGTGTCTCCGTGGTGTACTTAACGCTGTAGTATTAGCGAGGATTCGCGAGGATTAGCGTTCCTCAGAATGGCGCCTCGGCGTCTTTGCGCGAGCCCTGTCCGTATGAGGACCAACAAAAAAACTGCCGCCCGGCACGAGGCAAGGCGGCAGTCGAAACTCATCCCACGCGCGGCGTTAGGCCAGGCGGGCCAAAGCACTGGCAAAGCCAGTGCCACCCGCCGCTAGGGTATTGTCGGGACGGGATCGCCTCCGTTTTTGGTGATCAGGAACATATAGGCGGCGACGTCGATTTGCTTGCTAAGCGAATGCACCGACGCGTCAGCCATCAAGTGGTTGACGATCGCCGAATGGCCCGACGACGGACCGTAGGTGGGCTGCGTTGTCAGTGGCCTCGGTGTAGGTGGTGGCGCCGGTGTTAGCACCCGTAACGCTAACGCTATCCATGCCTCCCGTAGAATGCCGCCGGATACGTTTCCCCCGAGACCGTGCCCAGGCTCGAAACTGTACTGCAAAAAAGTCCATTCGGCAGCATACCCGCTGCCAGGATTGTTCGCTTGCCCATTCTGGTTGAAGGTGCCGGTGAAGCCCGTCGGGGAGGCGTAGTTCATGGTCCCCGACGACGCCTGGAAGGTCACGGCGCCGCTGCCGCTGGTCGGGAGCCCAACCAAGGTCACGTCCGTGCCCAGGGTCCAGACGCTGTACTTGTTGTCGATCGTCTCGACGCAGAGGATCGTATGGGACGTGCCATCCGCGATGTCGCTGATCCGCGTGCCGGCGAGCGAGGGAAATAGGGCCCCGTCCGGGTGGATGGCTGACGGTTCCGTAGGGCAGGCTGGTGGTGCCACCGCTCGCCACGTCCAGGCTGCCGATGCAGGTGGCCCCCATGCCCTTGTAGTTGGTCAGGGCGAAGCTGTTGGTCTGGTCCAGCGTTGAGAACTTGGCATTGGGATTGCTCTCGCAGACGAAGGTGGGGATCAACTGGGCCGACGCCTGCGTGACGCCCGAGGCCGAGCCACCCGTAGACAGGCAGGGGTCGGCCGACATGGTCATCGTGTTGAACAGAGTCGCTCATTTCCATGAACGGCAGGACCTTGACCAAGAAGCTCCAGCCGCCTACGGTGGTGCCGCTTGATGATGTCGGCATCCCGTACGGGGGGAACGAGTTCTGGGTGCTGTGGAAGTTGTGCAGCGCCAGACCGATCTGCTTCAGATTGTTGATGCAGGTGGTGCGGCGTGCCGCCTCCCGGACCGATTGGACTGCCGGCAACAGCAGCCCGATCAAGACGCCGATGATGGTAATCACCACCAGCAGCTCGATGAGGGTGAACCCTCGTTTCCTGAAGTGAGTAACCATGAGACACCTCCTCAGATAAAAAAATGAATAAATGCCGGCGGCGACCATCGCCGCTGCGCAGAAACTCCAAGCTTGTAGGGTGGGTCGAGCGCAGCGAGCCCCACCATCAGCCTTTCCGGATATTGGTGGGGCTCGCTGCGCTCGACCCACCCTACTTCCGCAAAGGAACCCCTTATGAAAATGCCGGCGGCGACCATCGCCGCTGCGCAGAAACTCCCCGGGTATAAGAAGAATGAGTCAACGCCTGTCCCGAACCCCACTTTGGGAGCTTGCCCAGAATCTCCCCCTGGTCCACTAGAGATTGTATCGAATATTACCCCGGCTTGTCAAATGCTTTTTTTGAAATAAGGGGGAGGGCGGGGAAGAAAGGCGGAAGGCGGAGGGCGGAAGGGGGAAGGAAGAACACGGGACCCGAGCCGGTGGCGTCAGCCACCGGATAGCCCGGCAGCACGGCGGAGGGCCGAAGAAGTCCAACCCCGGGCCAACCCCCGGGGGCCCCTTTTCCCTCCGCCCTCCGCCTTCCGCCTTTTTCCCCCTTCCTTCCCCCTTCCGCCCTCCGCCCTCCGCCTTTATTCTACTGTTGTGTCTGCACGCTTGACTGTCATTGCCGGACCGCCGCAGAGCGGGAAGACCGATCGTCTGCTGGGGCGATACCGCGCGCTGCTGGCGGAGAACCGGCCCGGCGCCGCCCTCTGGCTGGCCCCCACCTGGCGTGCCGCCGCCGAGGTCCGCCGCCGCCTGCTTACGAGCCCCGGGCGTGAGCCCGGGGATAACGTGGCGCCACCTCGATCGCGGGGGCAACGAAAGGGGACAGTCCCATTTTCGTCGAACGAAAATCGGGACAGTCCCCTCCCCGGCTGCTTCGCCCCCGGGGTGATGACGTTCGAGCAGTTTGCCGAGACGGTGCTGCGGCAAACGCCGGAGCCCGTCCGACCCATCAGCCCCTTCATGAAGCACCACCTCATCCGGCAGCTCATCGACGAGGCGCGCACCGCCGGAGGGTTGCCATACTTCGCCAGCATCGCGTCCACGGGCGGACTGGTCGAGTTGGTGGGCGAACTGATCGGCGAGTTGAAGCGGCTGGAGGTCTGGCCCGAGGATTTCCAGCGCGCCTGTGCCGCCCGCGGCATGACGCCCAAGGACCGCGAGCTGCTGGACCTCTATCAGGCGTATCAGCAGCGGCTGGGCGAGCATCAGCTCTACGACGCCGAGGGGCGGTTCTGGTCGGCGCGATGGGCTGAAGCGGAACACGAGCCCCGGGCGTGAGCCCGGGGATAACGTCGCCCCGCCGCTGGGGCCGGGGCCAACTCCAACGAGCCCCGGGCGTGAGCCCGGGGATAACGTTGCCCCGCCGCTGGGGCCGGGGCCAACTCCAACGAGCCCCGGGCGTGAGCCCGGGGATAACGTTGCCCCGCCGCTGGGGCCGGGGCCACCAAAGGGGACAGTCCCATTTTCGTCGAACGAAAATCGGGACAGTCCCCGGGTTGCGCCCCGTCTGGTCGTGGCCGACGGGTTCACCGATTTCACCCGCACCCAGCACGAGATCCTCGACATTCTTGCCGGTCGGGCGGAGGAGATCTACATCACGCTGCCGTTGGACGGCTCCGGGCGGGAATTTTTCGACAAGCCGCGCAGCACGCTGGCCGAGCTTCGCCGCCGACAGCCGGCCCTGACCGTGGAGGAATTTTTTCGGACAGAACCGCCGGAAGCTGAAAGCACTGGCAGAGCCAGTGGCACACGGCAAAGCACTGGCGAAGCCAGTGGCACACGGCAAAGCACTGGCAGAGCCAGTGGCACACGGCAAAGCACTGGCGAAGCCAGTGGCACAGAGCCTCCGGCCTGGCCGGCCATGGCGCACCTGGAGCGGGGGCTTTTCGGCAATCCCCGCCAGGCCCAGCCGGCCGCCGACACCGGGGGCCTGGAGATCCTGGGGGCGGCCAGCGCGGCAGGCGAGATCGAGATGATCGCAGAGCGGATCAAGCGGCTGCTGGTCGAGGGGGATGCGGCGGCGGGCTTCCCGACGGTCCGGCCCGGAGAGATCGCCCTGGTCTTTCGCCATCCGCAGGACGCCGGCGCGGTGTTGGGCGAGGTCATGGCCGCCTACGGCATTCCGGTGGCGCTGGAGTTGGGCCAGCCGCTGGCCCGCGGGCCGGCGGCGGTGGCGCTGCTGAGGCTTTTGCAATTGCAGGCGGACGATTGGCCGCTGGAGGCGTTGCTGGCGTTGTTGGGCAGCAATTATTTTCACCCCGACTGGCCAGAGTGGCTCGGCGGCGCGGCCCGTGGGGCGGTGGATCGGGCGATTCGCCATTGGCAGATTCCCCGCGGCCGCCGGGCCTTGCTGGCGCGGCTGCGCGCCACCACGAGCGCCGACACGAGCCCCGGGCGTGAGCCCGGGGATAACGTGGCGCCGCCTCTTGCGCATCCCGAGCAAGAAACGAGCCCCGGGCGTGAGCCCGGGGATAACGCTGCCCCGCCCCCGGGGCTGGGGCCACCAAAGGGGACAGTCCCATTTTCGTCGAACGAAAATCGGGACAGTCCCCAGAGTGATTGCGACAGTCCCCGGGCCGTGCTGGAGCGATTGGCGGCCGCCTTGGATGAATTGCCCCAACGGGCGACCCTGGCCGGCTGGGGCCAGGCCTGGCAGCGGCTGGCCCGGCAGACTGGCCTGTTGGCTGCCGCCGCCGGCGACGAGGCCGTCTGGGACTGCTTGCAAGCCGTCTTGCGGGAAGGCGACCTGCTGGACCGCTGGCTGGGCCGCGACGCCGCCGAGTTGGACCGTGCCGAAGCCCTGGCGGCCCTGGCGGATATCCTGGCCAGCGTGCGGCTGCGGCCGGAACCCGACGACGGCGGCCGCGTGCGGGTCCTCTCGGCGGCCAGCGTGCCGCTCTCTGCGGGTGCCCTATTTGTTTCTGGCCGGTCTGGGCGAGAAGAGCTTCCCCTCGCCGCAGCGCGAGGACCGCCTCTACAGCGAGGCCGAGTACCAGCGGCTGATCGCCGAAGGGCTGCCGCTGCCGGTGCGCGCCCAGCGGAGCAGCGAGGAGATGCTGCTGTTTTACGAGGCCGTCACCCGGGCGACGCGGCGGCTGTGGTTGAGCTATCCGGCCTTGGACCCGCGGGGTCAGCCGCTGCTGCCCAGCCCTTACTTGCTGGAAGTCGAGGGGGCCTGCGGCCAGGGGCGGATCGCGCGGACGGTGCGGACCGATCTCAGCCCGGTGCCGGTCGGCGAGGAGCCCTGTTCGGCCGCCGAGTTCCGCGTCAAGGCGGTGGCCGCCGCCTTGGCCTTGGAAGGGGACGTGACGCTGCTGGCCGGGCTTTTGCAGACGGCTTCCGCGGCGCAAGGGGTGACGCCGGGGGCGGCGCAAGGGGGACAGTCCCATTTTCGTCCAACGAAAATCGGGACAGTCCCCAAAATCGGGACAGTCCCCGCGGCGGAGAACGTCGTGGCCGGCTTGCCGCACGTCCGGCTGCGGCAAGACCGCGAGCGCTTCGGTCCCGCGGACGGGATGCTGGCCGGCGCGGCGGCGCGGCGGCAGTTGGCGGCCGATTTCTCACCCCGGCGGGTCTACAGCGCCACGGAACTGGAGCAGTATGCCACTTGTCCGTTCCGCTATTTCCTCGCCAGGGTGCTGCACGCCCGGGAGGTCGAGGAGCTGGCCCTGGAAGTCGATTACTTGGAGCGGGGCCGGCTGGCGCATGCCCTGATGGCGGCCTTGCATCGCCGGTTAAACGAGCGCGGCGGCGGCCCCGTCTCGCCGGCCGCCCTGGAGCCGGACGACTATCAACGCCTGGCGGCCGAGACGCTCGCCGAGGTCCTGCCCGCCCCCGGCGGCGACCCGGTGCGGGACGCCTTGCGTGAAGTGGACCGCCGGCTGCTGGTGCAGTGGTTGGCCGATTATCGCCAGCAGCACGCGCGATATGATGCCCTCTGGCAGGATTGCCAATCGCCCTTGGCGCCGGCGTATTTCGAGGTCTCCTTCGGTCAAGCGACGCGCGGCGCGCCGCCCCCCTCGACCGCCGAACCGCTGCAACTGGAGTACCGCGGCGAGGCGATCCGCCTGGCCGGCCGCATCGACCGCATCGACACCGGCCGCGTGGCCGGCGAGCTGGTGTTCAACGTGCTCGACTACAAGACGGGCGAGGCGGTGCGGTTCAGCGTCGAGGCGGTCCAGCGCGGGCTGGCCCTGCAACTGCCGCTGTACGCCATGGCCGTGGTGGAAGTGGTTTTCAGCGATCGCGATTGCGTCCCCTGGCAGGCCGGCTACTGGTACCTGGCCGACAACGGCTTTCGACCCAAGCAGGCGTTGCGGATGTACCATGCGGCCGCCGGCAGCCTGGAGCCGGAAGAGACGTGGGAGGCGATGCGGGGGTCGATGGCGCGGACGGTCGCCGGGCTGGTCCGCGGCATGAGGGAAGGGCAGTTTCCCGTCTCCAGCAGCGATGCCCATTGCACCGGCTTCTGCCCCTATGCGGCCGTCTGCCGCATCGACCAGGTCCGTTCCTTGGAGAAGACATGGCAGCCGCCCATCGACGAGCATTGACCGACGAGCAACAGCGGGCCCTCGGCGCGCGGGGCGTCTCCGTGGCCCTCTCGGCCGGGGCCGGCTGCGGCAAGACCTTCGTGCTGACCGAGCGATTCCTCCGCGCCCTGCGCCCGAGCGGCCAGGCGGCGAGCGCCCCCGGCTGGAGCAGTTGACGGCCATTACGTTTACCGAGCGGGCGGCGCGGGAAATGCGCAACCGCATCCGCGCCGCCTGCATGGAACGGCTCATCGACGCCCCCGAATCCGAGGTCGAGCACTGGCTCGGGCTGGTCCGCGACCTGGACGCGGCGCGGATCAGCACGATCCATTCCTTCTGCGGCTCGTTGCTGCGGGCCCACGCCGTCGAGGCCGGCATCGATCCCTGCTTCCGCGTCCTCGACCAGCCGCAAGCCGACACGCTCCTCTACGAGCTGACCGACCGCGAACTGCGCCGCCGCCTGGCCGAGCGCGAGGAGTTCGTGCTCGACCTGGTCGTGCAATTCGGGCTGGGCGGCCTGCGCGAGATGGTCCGCCAACTGCTGGCGCGGCGGCAGGAAATCGACTGGCCGCAATGGCGGGTGGAAACCCCCGCCGGCCTGGCGGCCCGCTGGGAAACCTACTGGCGCAACGACACGCTGCCGCGGGCCGCCCAACGGATCGCCCGCCTGCCGGCCGCCGCAACGATCCTACGCATCCTCCGCGACAGCCCGCCGTCGCATCCGCTGATGCGGGAGCGGGCCGCGGTCTTGCTGGAATTATTGCCAGCACTGGATAAACTCGCGCGATCGGGCGAGGAAAAAGGGGACAGTCCCCATTTGTGCGAAGCACCCTCCGGGCGGGCACCGGCCGAAGGCTGGTCACGGCAAATGGGGACTGTCCCCTTTTTCCAACGCCTGGCGGCGATCCGCGAAAACGCCCGGGTGCAAGGCGGCGGCGGCAAAAAGGCCTGGCCCAGCGATGCTGTCTACGAAGCGTTCCGCACCGCCGCCGAGCAACTCCGCGAGGAAGTGAAGGAGGTCGAGAGCCGGGCGGCCTTCGAGCCCGAGGCCGCCCACGGCGTGGCCGAGACGGGCCTGCGGCTGCTGGCGGTGGCCGACGGCGTGGCGGCGGCCTATCACGAGGAGAAGCGGCTACTGGCGGCGATGGACTTTACCGACTTGCTGACCGCCGCGCGGGACCTCTTGACCGGGCCGCAGGGGGACGAGCTGCGGAAGCGGCTGGCCGCGCAGACCAGGCTGCTGCTGGTCGATGAATTCCAGGACACCGATCCGCTGCAAGTGGCGCTGGTCAAGGCCCTGTGCGACGGCCGCTTCACCGACGGCAAGCTCTTCTTCGTGGGCGACAAGAAGCAGTCGATCTATCGTTTCCGCGGCGCCGACCCGCACGTCTTCCGGCAGCTCCGCCAGGAGATTCCCGCCGCCGGCCGGCTGCCGCTGTCGCTGAACTTTCGCAGCCAGCCGGCCGTGCTGGAATTTGTCAACGCCCTGTTCGCCGAGGAGTTCGGTGGAACAGACAACGACGCGGGCGAGGGATACGAGCCGCTGCGGGCCTTCCGCACGCAGGTCGGCCCCCGGCCGGCCGTCGAGTTCCTCTGGGCCGTCGAGCCGGAAGAGGAAGCGGCCGGCGCCGGCGAGGATGCGGCGCCCGAAATTCCCGCGTCCGAGCGGCAGCGGCGGCTCGAAGCCGACTGGATCGCCCGGCGGCTCCGCGCCATGTTGGACTCGGGCGAGAAAATTGTGTGGGAGAAACCCGAGGACGGGCAGGAAGCGGCCGCCCGCGCCGTGAGGCCCGGCGACATCGCCCTCTTGTTTGCGCCCTGACCGACGTGGCGTACTATGAGGAGGCCCTGCGGCGCTGGGGAATCGACTATTACCTGGTCGGCGGCTATGCCTTTTATGCCCAACAGGAGATCTACGACGTGGTGAGCCTGCTGCGGTCGCTGGTCAATCCGGACGACGAGGTGAGCCTGATCGGGGCCTTGCGGAGCCCGCTGTTCTCGCTGTCGGACGAGACGCTGTTCTGGCTGGCGCGTCATCCGGAGGGTTTGTCGGCAGGGCTGCTGGCCGAGGAATTGCCGGCCGAGTTGGGTGCGGAGCAGGCCCAACGCGTGGAGTTCGCCGCCGCGACGCTGACCGCCCTGCGGGCGATGAAGGACCGCGTGCCCATCGCCCGGTTGTTCGAGGAGGCGTTGGCGCGGACCGGGTATGACGCCGTGCTGCTGGCCGAATTCCTCGGCCAACGGAAATTGGCCAACCTGCGGAAGCTCGTCGACCAGGCGCGGAGCTTCGACCAGTCGGGCATCTTCACGCTGGACGACTTCATCACGCAGCTTTCGCAGTTCATCGCCCGACAGCCCGACGAGCCGCTGGCCGCGACCCACCCGGAGACGGTCGACGTGGTGCGGCTGATGAGCGTCCATCAAGCCAAGGGGCTGGAGTTTCCGGTGGTCGTGGTTCCCGACCTGGACCGCACGCGCCGCGGTCCGATGAGCCGCGTGGCCTTCACGCCGCAACTGGGGCCCATGCTCAAGGACCCTCGCGGCGAGGTCGTCAGCGGCTACGATCTGTTCCGGCTGACCGAGAGCGACCAGGAGCAGGCCGAGTTGGTGCGGCTGCTCTACGTGGCCACAACCCGCGCTGCCGATTACCTGATCCTCTCGTCCGGGTTGCCGGAGTTGGGATCGGCCCGGGGTCCGTGGACCGAGCTTTTGTACCGGCATTTCGATCCCATAAGCGGTCGGCCGCGCAACGACTCCGCCGGTGACGCGGGGGCGGTGAAAGTGACGACCGCGGCGCCGCCGGTGGCTGCAAAGCCCGTGGAGAAATCGCCGCGGCGCAACCTCGAGCGGCTGCTGGAGCAGGCCCGCGAGATGGCGGCCGCCGGCCAAGGCCGCGTGCCCAAGTACCTGGCGGCCGTGCCGCCCGATCCGGCCGGCCGGCGGCAGTTTTCTTTTTGCGCCTAAGCGGCGGGCTGCACCCCCGCGGGGCGGCCACTGCGGCGGCTGGGCGGCGGCGAGGGCGACGACGACGCGGGCCAGCCGCCGCCGTTGGATCCGCTCGGGCTGGGTACGCTGGTCCACGCCGTGCTGGCGGAGATCGATCTGGCGCGGCCCGACGAGTTGCCGGCCTTGGTCCAGCGTCATGCCCTGCGGCACCTTGCCGACGCTGCCGGAGGGCTCGACGAGCCGATCGAGATGATCGGGCGGTTCTTGGCCTCCCCGCGCGGCGCGGCCCTGGCCGCGGCGGCCGAGATGCACAGGGAACTGGAGTTCCTCTTGGCCTGGCCGACCGGCGGGGACCCGGCCGGACAATGCCTGCAAGGCTTTATCGACTGCCTCTATCGCGACGCCGCCGGCGGCTGGCACGTGATCGACTACAAGACCAACCGCGTGGCCGCCGGGCAGTTGGCGGCCGCGGCCGCCGACTACGAGATGCAGATGCTCGTCTACGGCATGGCGGTGGAGCGGATCCTGGGCCGTGCGCCGAGGAACTGACGCTCTGCTTTCTCCGTCCGGGGCTGGAATACCGCTTCCCCTGGGACGCTACGACGCGGCAGCGCGTGACGGCGTTGGTGGAGCAGGCCATCGCCGCCTTGTGCGGCGGGACGTAATATCCGGCAAACCAGGCAAAGTTTGCGCCGCTTGCCGCCGCCGCGTAGCCCGCATTGCTCACCAACATGTAGGGTGGGACAAGGTTGCGCAACCTCCGGTGGGTCTTTGCAAACCGCATCTCGCTTAAGTTCCAGGTTACGGGGAAATCAACGCCCAGCAAGCGACCGAAGTCCCACCGGGCGTGCGGTTTGCTCGACCCACCCTACACGCTACGCGCGGCTTAGCGACGGAAACCAGCCGGCGGTCTTTACGATAAATCCGTTAGGGTCAATGTTCTCCCCTGGGACAGCCGAAGTTTGATTAGGGGCTTAGTGTGGTTTTACAGCCGCTTTGAGCAGCGCAGCCGCTACGTACCCCACCTGGAACTAGCATCGCCAGTTCGGCAGTCCTTTGCAGCCGCAGTGTGGCACGGATGACACACGCCAGTGTACGACGCATGAGCCGGTACGGGCGCCCGCTGCTCGCGCTGAGCCTGGGGCTCTGTCTTTGCTGTGCCAGCTTGTCTCGAGCGGGAGACACGGCCACGCCGGCCATTGCGGCCGCAGACGCCACCCCGGCGCCTTCCGCCACCCCGGCGACGTCCACCACTTCGGCCGCGCCGCCGGCGGCCGCGCCATCGCTGGATCAACTCCTCGACATGGCCGACAAGGACCCCGGCAAATTGTCGCAATTGAGCGTGCAGCCCCAGAGCAGCGATCAGAGCAATGCCACCGGCGCGCCCTCCAACGCCCTGAATGCCGCGCAGACCGATTTCTCTGAAGCCTCGACCACCGGCGACCTGCTGCGGCAGTTGCCCAGCGTGTCCGGGCGGCGGACCTCGGGAGTGAGCATCGATCCGCTCATCCGCGGCTACGATTCCGCGCAGCTCAACGGCACCGCCAACGGCGTGACCCAGTACAAGTCGATCCAGGACGTGGATTCGCTCTTCAGCCAGATCGATCCGGGGAACATCCAGGAGATCAGGACCATCGACGGCCCCTATACTTCGCTGTATGGCCCGGGGTTCGCCTTCATCAACGCCGATCTCATCAGCCCGCGGCGCTACGACCAACCGGAGGCGCACAGCGCCACGGTATTCAACTACGGCAGCAACGGCCAGGAGATCTACGGCCGGGAAAACGTTTGGGCGGGGTCCAACGACTGGGGCGGATTCATCAGCTACGGGATCCGCAGCGGCAACGACTACCATCCCGGCGGCGACAACTACGATTTCGTCGTGCCCGCCCAGTATCAGCGCTGGGACATGATGACCTCGTTGAGTTTCGACGTGGACCGCTATACCCGCATCGAGTGCGATCTCCTCCACACCGAGTACAACCACGTGGACCTGCCGGGGGTCATCTACGACCTGAACAACTCGACGAACACGCAGTTCAACGTGCGTTATATTGTTCAGGGGGACCGGGCCGGGCCGCAGCAATTGCTGGTCCAGGCCTGGCACCAGGAGACTTTCTTCGAGGGCAACTCCTCGCCGTCCACGTTTCAGAGCTTCTACTATCCCTTCATTACCTTGCCCGTGGTAGGCGACGGCGGCGGCACTCCCGTCGAATCGTTTGCCCAAGGCCACATGACCTCGACGGGCGTGCGCATCTTGCGGACCTTCGGCGAGGCGGACCGCACGCAATGGACCGTCGGCGTGGACTATCGGCGCATCGAGCAGCGATACCAGGAGACCGACGTCGACGACACCGGCGCGGAGGTCTACGAAGGCGATATCTGGGGCGTTCCGGAATCGTCCATGGACGACGCCGGGGTGTTGACCAACCTGGTCGTGCCCGTGAACCAGCGGCTTTCGCTCACCTTCGGCGGACGGGTCGATTATGCCAAGGCGTCGCTGGACACGAACGATTCGATCGTGACCTATTTCAATCCGGGCACGCCGCCCGAGGACATGTACTATCAGCCCGGCACCGACCAGCCCGGCTTCACCCTGGGCATGGCCTACTTCATGGCGAACTGGAAGATGAGCGACCGCGACACGCTCAACGTGGGCACCGGCTTCGCCATGCGGCCGCCCAGCCTGGCCGAACTCTATAGCGACGAGCCCTATGTCCCCATCGTCGGGTTCGGCAACTCGTTCCTGGAGGGGAACTCGACCTTGTCGCCGGAGAAGGTCTGGCAGGTCGACCTGGGCATGACCGGCGCCCGCGGCCCCTTCCGCTATGGCGCCCGCGGCTTCTACTCGACCATCTGGGACTACATCATCCCGGCGCCGGCCTATATTGTCGCCCCGGCGACCTCCACGAACGCTCTGGGGCGGAACTTCAGCTTCTTCCCGGCGGAGTACCGCGAGGACCTGGGCACGCCGGCGGAAAACGGCGACACCTGCATGGCCGGCTATCAGCTCACCAACATCAGCGTGGCCACCTTGAGCGGCGGCGACCTGTTCGGCGAGTTTGAAGTCCGCAAGGGGCTGACGATCTTCGGCTGCATGTCCTATACCCGCGGCGAAAACCTCTCCCGGGTGCAGTTTGTCGACGGGGCCTACAACGGCACGGTCAAGGATGGCACGTTCGTTCGCATCCCCGGTTCCGAGCCGCTGCCGGACATCTATCCCTTCAACGGCCGCATCAGCGTGCGGCTGTTCGATCCGGACAAGGGGCGGTGGGGTCTGGAGTTCATCGCCCGGCTGGTGAGCCGCCAGGACCAGGTGGCCTATAGCCTTGGCGAATTGCCCACGCCCGGCTTCACGGTCTACGATTTTCGCGCCTATTATCGCTGGAGCAAGCGGCTGCGATTCAGCCTCTCGTTGGACAACCTCCTCAATCGCGATTATTACGAACCCGGCTCGGTGGTCATGCTGAATCCGGCGGGGCTTCCGTCGTTTATCCGCGAGCCGGGTTTTACGCGGTCGTGGGCATGGATTACGCGTTCTGAGCCGGGCGGGGAGATAATCAAGCCGGGAATGCCTCTAGCGGGTTGTGGCATGGCATATTGTCGCCATTATGCTTGACATAATGCAGCATTGCGTTATATATTATATAACAGAGGCGACGAGTTGTCCGACGCAAGCCCTGGCAGGCGGCGAAGGGGATCGCAATGGCACGCAGGCCGATCAAGGTTGGGGTCCAAGTTGGCCAAGGAAGATCACCCGGATACCGGTGGGCAGTCTGGATTCTCGACATTGCATTTGACGAATCAATGGAATTTCTCAAGACCGCGCAGTACCAGCACCTGGCGTTGCAAATGCAAGAACTTGCGATGCACGACGATCCGACACACAGTGACGTGTTGTCCGTCCAAAATATGTCGCCCGAGGAGTTCTGTGAACTGCGCGATAAGGGCGGTATCCTGGGCGGCCTGAACGTGCGGGTCTTCTACGGGGTTGACAAGGACTCCCGCGCCATCGTCGTGCTGGGAAGCATCAGAGAAGCAAAACAACGGCCCGACGCCTCGCGGCGACTTGATTCGTATGCGTCGCCGCTGGCGTAAATTCAAGAACGGGGACTACGGGAAACCGGACATTGTATAGGCAGATGATTTTGGCGAAAGAAGCTGAAGAGAAGGACGCTGGATATGGCTACTGCAATTTCGGAAGAGCTGCTGAACGATCCTGTCGCGCTTGCGATCGCTGTGCTCATGGAGCGGATTCGCGGCCTTTCTAAGGACGACCGAAACGACCTGTTCGAGTTGGCCGAAGCGCTTGCAGGTGCGCAAACGGACGAGGAGACCGAGGCTGCTGCCCGCGGGATGCGCGAGATTCTCAAGCAGCAGGCATCGGGAATACGTGCCATGGAGCCGACCGAGCCGTGCCCCGAACTGGGCCAGTGGATGAATTTCGTCGGCGGGCGCATTCGCCATTTTAGGGAAGCGGCCGGGCTGACCCAGGAACAGCTTGCCGCCAAGGCCGGCTTGCCGCAGAGCCACATCAGCCGGCTAGAGACAGGCCGCCACAGCCCATCCTCACTGACGCTTGAGAAAATTGCCGCGGCGATTGGAATCGATCCCTCTGAGTTGGATCCGTCAACGTAGATGGGCTCCCGGCGAATCCGCTCGAAATCCGGGGCAGGAAACGAGACCGTCCCATATTGGGATGGCTCTGACCGTTTTTAAGACCGAGCGCACCCCAGCTCGTCAACGCTGGGCTGCGTCGGCGTTTCGAACCCCGTTTGAACGTTTGAAGGCTACGTCCGTGCTCAAGGTCGGGACCGCCCCATCGCGGCCAGGGTATCCCGGATCGCTTTGTAGTTGGCCTTTGGGCACACGCGCAGGACCCGACGCGGTGGCGCTAGGATTCCTTCCTCAAACACCTCAGCCGTCCACGACAAATCCGTGTCCCCAGGCCCGTCGATGGCGTCGCCCGTCTGGATTTCGCGGTCGCGGTCAAGCAAGTAGTGAGTCACGTTGCGCAAATAATAGTCGATGTGGCGCGGATCGTATTTCTCCCTGGGAAAAATACCTTCAACGTCTCGGATTTCCAGTTGACCGTTTCCGACCGTATCCATGATTCCCAGCGTCTCATCGAGATTGAAGAAGCGAATGTTCATCCAGAGCGGTAGCGGGATATTCCCCTGGCTTCTGCATACATCCCAGTGTTCGCGGAAGCTGGCACGATCGCGCAATACCTCTCCATTGGGGTTGAAATAACAGACGACGCCGGGCGCATTTAGAACCGCGAGCACCGCGCGGCTGAGAAAGATCATTTCCGCGAGAGGATCGTAGCCATTCGGTAATACGCGCACGTCGTCCTTGCAACCGAAAACGTAGCTCATTCGGATGCGGACGAATCCTCGGTGGCCCTCGGCGACGGTCCGGCCTGGCGCCCAGGCCCACGCGTGCTGCCGCGCACGTGCCAGGCCGCCAGGAAACGCAAACGGGCCAAAGTAGCCCATGGACCAGGCAGCGAACGTCGTCGGGTCCGATTTCGGATCGCCCATCGAATCCGGCCACGATTGGTTCACAACATCCACGGCAGCGTAGCCGTTGACTTCGGGGAGAAAGGGCACGACGAGGGCGGGCCCTCCGAAGCACTGGTCCGCCTGGGCCGGTGTTTGCTCAACGATCTCGAAATTTTGCTCCCGCAGTGCGGACCTGATGTCTTCGATACTTGTCCGCCCGTCGGTCAGCAGACAAGCGCCCTGGGTAAAGAACCCTTTTACCATGCCCCACCTCGCAAACCCGCGAACGCTTTAACAGGTTCAATGATTTCTTGTGCGACCGCCCCAACGCGCCCGCCTGGTTCAGCTTGTTGTGAGGCTACGATTCGGCCATCTCCTGGTGGGGCTCGCTGCGCTCGGCCCACCCTACACGTACTTCCGCAACAACGTCTCTCGTCACTGCGACTCCGCCGCGCGGGCCGGGACGGCCGCGGGGCCGCCGTCCGGGACCTTCATTTTCAGGCTCTTGACCAAGAATGAAAACTCGTCGGTCACTTGCTCGATCCGTTTGCTGGTCGGCTTGCCGGCGCCGTGGCCGGCACGGGTGTCAATGCGGATCAGGACCGGGTTGTCGCAGGCCTCGGCGCGCTGCAAGGCGGCGGTGAACTTGAAACTGTGGCCCGGCACGACCCGGTCGTCCGTGTCCGCCGTGGTAACCAGCGTCGGCGGATAGCAGGTCCCGGGCTTGATGTTGTGGTAAGGCGAGTATTTCAAGAGGGCCTGGAACTGCTGCCGGTCGTCGGAGGAGCCGTAGTCGTCGACCCAGGTGCGGCCTTCGGTGAACTTCTGGAAGCGGAGCATGTCCATGACGCCGACCTGCGGCAGGCAGGCCCCGAAGAGGTCGGGACGCTGCGTCATGACGGCGCCGATCAGCAGGCCGCCGTTGCTGCCCCCTTGGATGGCCAGGCGGTCGCGGCGGGTGAATTTGGCGGCGATGAGCCATTGGGCGGCGGCGATGAAGTCGTCGAAGACGTTCTGTTTCCGCAGCTTGGTGCCCGCCTTGTGCCAGGCGTCGCCGAATTCGCCGCCGCCGCGGAGGTTCGCCTGCGCGTACACGCCCCCCATCTCCATCCACGCCACGCGGCTGACGGCGAACATCGGCGGCAGCGGAATGTTGAACCCGCCATAGCCGTACAGCAGCGTCGGGGCAGAGCCGTCCCGCGCGATGCCCTTCTTATAGGCGATGAACATGGGCACGCGCGTGCCGTCCTTGCTCGTGTAGAAGGCCTGCCCCACCTCGAAGGCGCCGGATCGAACTTCACCTCCGGGCTGCGGAAGAGGCTGCTGGCGCCGCTGGCCACGTCGTAGTGGTAGACGGTCGGCGGGGTGGCAAAGCTGGAAAAGGTGTAAAAGGTCTCGTTGTCGGTCCGCTTCCCCCCGAAGCCGGCGGCCGTGCCGATCCCCGGCAACTTCACGTCGTGGAGGAACTGGCCGAGGCGGGAGAAAACCCTCACCAGCGGCTGCACGTTCTTGAGGTAGGAGGCGATGAAGCGGTCGCCGACGAAGCTCACCGCTTCGAGGGTGTCTGGCGTCTGGGGGATGATTTCCTGCCAGTTGCGCGGTTCCGGCTTGCCGAGGTCGATGGCGATGAGCCGCCCCAGCGGCGCGTTCAGATCGGTCTTGAAATAGAGCGTCGGGCCGTCGTTGCCGACAAAGCTGTATTCGTGCTCGAAGTTGTCGATCAGCTCGATCGGGGCCGAATCGGGCTTGGCCAGGTCCTTGACGGTGATCCGGTAGCGCTCGTCGGTGCCCAGCTCGGTCGTGATGACCAGGTAGCGGCCGTCCTCGGTGGCGGTCCCGTCGTATTGCCACTGTGGGTGCTCGGGCCGAAAGTAGACCGTGGCGTCGTCGGCTTGCGGCGTGCCGACGCGGTGGTAGCAGAGGCGGTTGTTGAAGTTCAGGGCCTGGAATTCGGCCCCCGGCTTGGGCCGTTCGTCGCGGCTATAGAAGAAGCCCTGGCCATCGTGGCTCCAGGACGCGGAGGGCGATTTGCACCAGCGGAGTTCGTCGCCGAGCAGTTTGGCGGAGGCGATCTCCAGGACCCGCCAGCGCAGCCAATCGGAGCCCGCCTCGGCGCTGCAATAGGCCAGGTAGCGGCCGTCGTCGCTGAAGGCCGCCCCCGCCAGGGCGATGGTGCCGTCCTTGGACCAGGTATTGGGGTCGAGGATGACGCGGGGCCGGCCGCGGAGCGAATCCAGCACGTAGAGGACCGGCTGGTTTTGCAGGCCGTCGTTCTTCATGTAGTAATAGCGGCCGCCGGCCTTGCGAGCCCCGCCGTACTGGGTGAAGTTCCACAGCTCCGTCAGCCGGCGGCGAATGGTCGCCCGCTGCGGGATGGACTCGAGGTAGCGCTCGGTCACTTTATTTTCGGCGGCCACCCAATCGGCCACCTCGTGCGAGGTGCGAACGTCGTCCTCCAGCCAGCGATAGGGATCGGCCACCTTGACGCCGAAATAGTCGTCGACGTGCTCGACGCGGCGGGTGCGGGGATACTCGATCCGTTGGTCCGTCGCCGCGCCAGTCCCGGCTGCCAGACATGCCGCAAGAATAAGGCCCCAACTAACGTTCTTCCGCATGGTGCAAGACTCCGCTTTCTTGATAAAAAATGGTGGGGCTCGCCGACCATGCTTCGCACGGTGCCCGTCGACCCACCCTACCCCCGTGCAGTTTTTTCCTTCCCCTGGCCCCTGGTCCCCGGCCCCTGGTCCCTGTTTTCAGTCGATCTCAAAAATGGCTTCGATCTCGACGGGCACGCCCAGCGGCAGCGCGGCCACGCCGACGGCCGTGCGGGCGCCGACGCCGGCCTCCGGGCCGAAGACGTGGGCAAACAACTCGCTGCAGCCGTTGAGCACGGCGGGCTGCTGGGTGAATTGCGGCGTGCAGTTGACCGCGCCCAGCACCTTGAGCACGCGGCGGACGTGGTCGAGCGTGCCCAATTCCTTGCGGAGCGAGGCGAGGATGCCCAGGCCCGCCAGCCGCGCGGCCGCATAGCCGGCCGGCACGTCCAATTCGGCGCCCAGCCGGCCGACCAGCAATTCGCCGGACGGTTGCACGGGGAGGTGGCCGGAGGTGTAGATCAGGTCGCCGCGCACGGCCAGCGGCCGGTAGACGCCCTTGGGCTCGGGGGCCGGCGGCATCGTGATGCCCAGTTCGTTGAGTTTTTCCGCAAGCCGGGCCTCTGCACTCATGGCGGTCCTCGGGGATTGGAGGGAATTATGACGGATGTTGGCCGCCTGGGTCACTCAACTATGCCACTTCGCCCTCACCCTAACCCTCTCCGGGCACCGACCGAAGGTTGGTCGGGAGAGGGGACTCTTGCGGTCCTCAGTCGATCACTTTGCTCAGCGGATATTCGACGATGCCCCGGGCGCCGGCCGCCTTCAGGCGGGGAATGATCTGGCGCACGATCGATTCGTCGAGGATCGTGTTGACGTCGACCCAGTGCTCGTCGGCCAGGCTGGAAACGGTGGGTTTCTGCAAGGCGGGCAGCAGCGCCAGCACCTGCGGGAGCTTCTCCCGCGGCACGTTCATCATCAGCCCGACCTTGCCTTCGGCCGCCATGGCGCCGCGCAGCATCAGCGCGATGTCGTCGATCTTCTGCTTCTTCCAGGGATCGGCGTAGGCGCGGTGATTGGCGATCAAGCGGGTGGTGCTTTGCAGCACTTCGTCGATGATGCGCAGGTTGTTCGCCTTCAGCGAGCTGCCGGTTTCGGTCACCTCGACGATGGCGTCGGCCAGCCGCGGCGGCTTCACCTCGGTGGCGCCCCAACTGAACTCGACCCGGGCGGCCACGCCGTGCTTCTGGAGGTAGCGCGTCGTCAGCCCGACCGCCTCGGTGGCGATCCGCTTGCCCTCGAGGTCCTGGACGCTCCGCACCGGCGAGTCCTCCGGCACGCACAGCACCCAGCGGACCGGCCGCCGGCTGACCTTCGAGAAGATCAGCTCGGCCACCTCGTGGACATCCGAACCGTTCTCCAGGATCCAGTCGTGGCCGGTCAAGCCCGCGTCCAACACGCCGTCCTCGACGTAGCGGGCCATTTCCTGGGCACGGATCAGCAGGCACTCGATCTCCTCGTCGTCGATGGTCGGATAATAGCTGCGGGCGCCGAAGGTGATCTTGTAGCCGGCGCGGCGAAACAGTTCCGCGGTGGCCTCCTGGAGGCTGCCGGCGGGAATGCCGAGTTTCAGGATAGGATTCATCGTGGTCGTCCCCCGTCGGTTTCCCGCTTCGCCTTGCCGTACACTTCGGCCGGGTCGAAGACCCGCTGGCCGATCACCTTCAGTCCCTCCGGACTGACCTGGCGGAAGAAGCAACTCTTATAGCCTTCATGACAGGCGGCGCCGCCCACTTGTTCGACGCGAAGCAGGATGGCGTCCAGGTCGCAGTCCAGGTAAATGGCCCGCACCAACTGGATGTTTCCGCTTTCCTCCCCTTTGCGCCAGAGTTTCTGGCGACTGCGGCTGTAGTAGACGGCCCGGCCGCTGGCCAGGGTCTCGGCGTAGCTCTCGGCGTTCATGTGGGCCAGCATGAGGACTTCGCCGGTCTGGGCGTCCTGGGCGATGGCGGGCAACAGGCCGTTGCCCCGGGAGAAATCGGGGCCATTGGGGGGTGTTGGGTTCATTCGTCCAGCATACAGGAGGAAGGCGGGAGGCGAAAGGCGGAGGGCGGAAGGAAGGGAAGGATAAAGGATGAAGGATCAAGGATGAAGGAGGAACGGAAACCCCAGCCGGTGGGCGTTAGCCCCGTAGGTCAGGCACTCCGTGCCTGACACGGTTCCTCCCGATGGCTGTCAGGCACGGCGTGCCTGACCTACTCCTTTTGCACAACTGTCAGGGGGTACATTAAGAAACCGTGCAGGATGAAGGCGGCAGAGGTAACTATAGAGGGGGGATGACATGCCGCTTTATCGACCAAGAAAGCCGAAGTCAGCCCTTCCGTCGGCCGATACTGTAGCTCCATCATCGTCGCGGCGACAAAAGTGCTAGGACTGTCCGCTCCCTTACGGACGGTGCAAAGCCATTGTTTTACGTCCGTGTGGAGCCGCCTTGGGCGTCGCTCCGAAAGCAAGTACGGGGATATGCGCTGCGGGGCGGTTGGGAACTGGTCCATTTTTTCAGCAAGAATACGAGGGGGATCCCCCCTTACACCCTCCCTGCGAGGAGGGAAAGGAAGAGTCCTGTGAAGCGTTTGTTGACCGTTTTGTTGCCCGTCCAAAACGCCCAAGCAACCCTGGCTGGGACCGTGGAAGAGGTCCTGGACGCCGCGGCCGCCGTGACCGACCGTTTCGAGTTGCTGATCATCGACGATGGCTCGGCCGACGCCACCAGCGAAGTGGCGCACGAGTTGACCCGCCACTATCCCCAAGTGCGCACGGTTCGGCACGCCCAGCCAATGGGGCGGGAAGCGGCCTTGCGGACCGGGCTGGCCGAGAGCCAGGGCGAGCAGGTCTTCGTCCATGACGGCGATCGCCGCAGCATGGAGAGGCTGGCCCACGGCAACCGGCCGGCGCGTCCCAACTACCTGGCCCGGCTGAAGCAGTTCGCCGCCGGCCAGTAACCGCCGTACAGGCCACGGGAGGCAGCGGCGGCTGCCCCCCCGCTGTCATCGCTGGCGCCTTCCCCCCGCCACGGCTATGCGGGAAGTTATTCTTTTCCGATTGCGCGGATCTTGCTTGCAGATTGGTTGCGGCGGGGTTAGGATAAACAGTCGAAGGCCGCGTGCTAGTCGGGCCCTTTTCTCCGCGGCTTTCCAGTGTGCAATTCGCCAGTGAGATTGATTTCATGGCGGCGCAGCTTCATGGGGAAGTTGTTTCCGCCGATGGGGAACGCTGGAATCATGTCTGGCCGTGGAAAACGGAATGTCTTTGTCGCTTCGTTCACGTTTACCTTGAGTATTCCGTAAGGCACACGGCCGGCCGTGATCGCGGAAGGAACGTGCCATGAGCATCGTGGATTGCGCGTGTGGGGCGGATGGTTCCCAGGGATTGAACCTTCCCGCCAAGCGGCCGTTGCATCGGCTGGCAGCCGTTCGCCGGCTGCAAGGTGTCTCGCGCCGGGCGATCGCCCGCCGCTTGAATGTGGATGTCGCCGAGATCAGGCGTCAAGAGAACGAGCATTTCGATCTGCCGCTCAGCATTCTCTACCAGTGGCAAAAGGTGTTGGAAGTGCCGGTGGCCGAGTTGCTGGTCGAGTCGGAGGATTCGCTCTCGGAGCCGTTGATGAAGCGGGCCCAATTGGTCCGCCTCATGAAAACGGCCCTGGCCATCATGGAGCAGGCCGAGCAAGAGCCCGTCCACCTGATGGCCCAGACGCTCATCGACCAGTTGATCGAAATGATGCCGGAACTGCGGAACGTCAGTCCTTGGCACGCCGTGGGCAAGCGCCGCCGCCTGGATGAATTGGGAATGGCGGCGCAACGCGGCCTGGGGGACGAGGTGTTCCTGGACATGAACGACTAGGGGCCAGGGACCGGAGGCCAGGGGCCAGGGGCCAGGGGCCAGGGGACGCCGCGCCGGCCGGCGCGGTGCCAAGTTTTCGCCTCCGCTGAGAGCGTGCAAGAAGAACGCCTTCGGGCCGAAACATGGACCAGTCCCCGCCGCCGCAAGACCTCCTGGCCGAGCGCCGCTGGCTGGTCTTCCTGCTCCCCTTTGCGGTCTTCATCTTGTTGGGCCCGTTGGAGCCCGCGCGGCGGCGCCGGCGGCACCACCTGGGCGCTGACGATCCCCTACGCCTGGTATCCACTGGTCTACACGTTGAAGATCGTCCTGACCCTGGCGGCCATCGGCCTGGTGCGGCGCGGCTATCGCCAGTTTCCGCTGCGGCTGAGTCCGTGGGCAATTCTCGTCGGCCTCTCGGGCGCGATCCTATGGATCGGCCTGTGCACGCTGGGGCACCGGCTGGCTGAGATGTTTCCCCTCGGCTGGCTCGACCATGTGGGCAGCCGGGCCGCCTACAATCCCTTCGAGCAACTGGCCGCCCGCCCGTTCTGCACCTGGGCCTTCTTGGGCGTCCGCTTCCTGGGGTTGGTCGCCGTGGTGCCCTTGATCGAGGAATTCTTCCTCCGCGGCTTCCTCATGCGCTATTTCATCCACGTGCGGTGGTGGGAAGTCCCCTTCGGCACGTTGACCGTGCCGGCGGTGCTGGTGGGCGTGGGCCTGCCGGTGCTCTATCATCCCCACGTCGAGTGCCTGGCGGTCGTGGCCTGGTTTTCGCTGGTCACCTGGCTGATGGCCAAGACCAAGAACATCTGGGACTGCGTGGCCGCTCACGCCCTGACCAACCTGGTGTTGGGAATCTACGTCCTGGGCGCGGCACGCTGCGGGCATCCCCAGTGGTGGCTGTGGTAGCCGCTTGCTGCCCCCGGCCTGCTCCGTATAATGCTACTGCGGCGGCACGCACTATCCATCTCAACCTGACAGGGAGTAGAGCCATGTCCACGTTCATTATGTTCGGACGGTATTCCCCCGAGGCCGTGCAGCAGATCAGCCGGCAGCGGACGAAACAGGCCACCGAGTTGATCGAGCGCTACGGGGGCAAGGTGGTTGGCATGTATGCAACGCTGGGGCGCTTCGACCTGGTGTTCATCGTGTCGTTTCCCGGCAACAGCGAGGCCATGAAGGCTTCCGTCGCCCTGAGCAAGACGACGGCGATCGGCTTCCACACGGTGCCGGCGATTAGCGTGCAGGATTTCGACGCCCTGGTTGCCGGCGTCTGAGCGGCTGCGGCGGCTTATTTGACCACGAAGTTCACGGGTGGCCCCGATAGCTCGCTATCGCACACGGCGGAGCCGCAAGAGGGGCTTCAGGACGCTACGAACGCCTCTTGTGCCTGCGGCACCCCGATAGCGAAGCTATCGGGGCCACCCCCGAAGCTATCGGGGCCACCCTTGGCACGGGCATCGCTTGCCCCCGTCCCGCTACGGCGGCTACTTCACCACGAAATTCACCATCCGCCCCGGCACCACGATCGCCTTGACCACAGTCTTGCCGGCCAGCAGTTCGGCGATGCGCTGATCGGCCCGGGCGGCCGCTTCCAAGGCGGCGGCATTGCTGCCGGTAGCGACGCGAATGCGGCCGCGGAGCTTGCCGTTGATCTGCACGGGGATCTCGGCCGTCTCCTCGCGGAGTTGCGCGGGATCGAACTGCGGCCACGCCTCATAGGCCAGCGTCACGTCGTGGCCCAGCACTTGCCAAAGCTCCTCGGCAAGGTGCGGCGCCAGCGGCGCCAACAGCAAGACAAACTGCTCCATCGCCCACTGCGGCCGGCATTCCTCCTTGAGAAAGAAATTGGTGAACTCCATCAGCCGGGCAATGGCCGTGTTGAAGGCCATCGCGTCGAGGTCCCGGGTGACGGCCTGGATCGTCTTGTGGACCATGCGGCGCTGTTGGGCCGTGGCCTCGGCCGCCCGCACGGCGCCGAGCGGCTGCATCGTCTCGGCCCGATCATCGACGATCATCCGCCACGCCCGGTCGAGGAAGCCGCGCACGCCGCTGACGCCTTCCATGCTCCAAGGCTTGACGGCCTCCAGCGGGCCCATGAACATCTCGTACAGCCGCAGGGCGTCGGCGCCGTATTCGCTCACCACCTGGTCGGGATTGACCACGTTGCCGCGGCTCTTCGACATCTTGTACGCCCGGCTGTCGACTTCCACGTCGGTGTCGCGGGTCCAGACATAACGCCCCTCTTCTTTCCTGATCTCGTCCACCGGAATTCTTACCGGGGTTAGAGTCTCACCGGGCGTGCCGGGCGTACTGGTCCCGTCGGGCATTGTTACGATACCCGGCGTCCAGTCACTCACCTTTTGAAACTCACCGTTTGGCTTTTTGTACGCGGTGAACTCCATCTCGCCCAGGATCATCCCCTGGTTGACGAGCTTCTGGAAGGGCTCGGGCGTGCTGACGTGGCCGCGGTCGAAGAGCACTTTGTGCCAGAAGCGGGCATAGAGCAGGTGCAAGACGGCGTGTTCCGCCCCGCCCACGTAGAGATCGACCGGCATCCAGGCCTTTTCCACCGCCGGATCGACCAGGTCGCGGTGGTTGTGGGGATCGAGGAAGCGGAGGTAGTACCAGCAGGAGCCGGCCCATTGCGGCATCGTGTTGGTCTCGCGCTTGTAGCGCTTGCCGTCGAGGGTGACGTAGAGCCAGCCGGCCGGGGCCTCCTCCAGCGGCGGCTCGGGGCGATCGTGGGCGGCGTCGAACGTCATGTGCTGGGGCAGATCGACCGGCAGGTCTTCGGGCCACAGCGCGCGGATCCGCCCGTTCGGTTGTCCGTCCTCGCCCAGTTCGTGCAGGATGGGAAACGGCTCGCCCCAGAAGTGCTGGCGGCTGAAGAGCCAATCGCGGAGCTTGTAGTTGACCGCCGGGCGGCCTTGGCCTTGGGATTGCAACGCGGCGGCGATGCGCTGTTTGAACTCGGCCGTGGGCAGCCCGTCGTAGGGCCCGGAGTTCATCGCCGTGCCGTCGGCGATGAACGCCACCCGGCCGGCCAGCAGGTCCTCGCGCGGCGCCCCGGCGCATCGCCCGGATCGACCACGCAACGGATGGGCAGATCGAACTGGCGGGCGAACTCGAAGTCGCGGGTGTCGTGGGCGGGCACGGCCATGATGGCGCCGGTGCCGTAGCTGATGAGCACGTAGTCGGCCGCCCAGATCGGGATGGCCTCGCCGTTGACCGGATTGATCGCATAGGCGCCGGTGAAAACGCCCGTCTTCTCCTTGGCCAGGTCGGTGCGGTCGAGGTCGCTTTTGCGGGCGGCCCGCTGGCAATAGTCGCGGACCGCCTCGGCCTGCTCGGGCGCCGTCAGCCGCTCAAGCAGCGGATGCTCGGGGGCGATCACCATGTAGGTGGCGCCGAAGAGCGTGTCGGCCCGGGTCGTATAGATCCGCAGCGCGCCCTCGTCGGGCTCTTCCGGAAAGCCGGCCGCCTGGCGATCCAGCCGCCAACCCTCGTATTCCCGCGGCGAGGGCTTGCCGTCGTCGCCGACGAAGGTGCCGATGAAGAAATCGACCTCCGCCCCAGTGCTGCGGCCGATCCAATTGCGTTGCAGCAGCTTGATGCTTTCCGGCCAATCCAGGCCGTCCAGATCGCGCTCCAGCCGGTCGGCATAGGCGGTGATCCGCAGCATCCACTGCCGCAGGGGCATGCGGACGACCGGGTGCCCGCCGCGTTCGCTGACGCCCCCTTGGACCTCCTCGTTGGCCAGCACCGTGCCCAGGGCCGGACACCAGTTCACCGCCGCTTCCTGTTGATAGGCCAGCCGCCGCTGGTCGCGATAATGCTCGACGGCCTCGGGGCCTTCGGCGGCCACCTCCTCAGGAATGGGCAGCGCGGCGATCGGCCGCCCCTGCTGCCGGACCGGATCGAACCAGGTGTCGAACAGCACCAGGAAAATGAACTGCGTCCAGCGGAGATAGGCGGTGTCGGTGGTCGACAGCTCGCGCTGCCAGTCGTAGGAGAAGCCGAGCATCTTCAGTTGCCGGCGGAAGTTGGCGATGTTCTTCTCGGTGGTCGTGCGGGGATGGGTCCCGGTCCGCTTGGCATGTTGCTCGGCGGGCAGTCCGAAGGCGTCCCAGCCCATGGGGTGCATGACGCTGTAGCCCCGCATCCTCCGATAGCGGCAGACGATGTCGGTGGCCGTGTAGCCTTCCGGATGCCCGACGTGGAGTCCATCCCCACTTGGGTAGGGGAACATGTCGAGCACGTAGGCTTTCGGTCCTTTGGGCAACCGGGGAGCGGCGAAGGTGCGGTTTTCCTCCCAGTATTTCTGCCATTTCGGTTCGATGACGGCGGGATTGTAGCGCGGCATGACAGGTGACCAGTTCGAGCCGGAGCGGGGGGGACAAAGAGCGAATTGTAGCGGGGCGGGCGGGGAAGAGCAAACGCATTTGGCCTTCGAGTTTGCGCGGCCGCACGGGGTTGTCATGTCCGCTACTGGACATTAGAATACTGCTACTTGGAGATGCTTATGACCGTTGCTGAACTGTTGCCGAAGGAGTTGCAGGGCCTCCGCGACCCGCAGACCGATCTGCCGCGGATTGCGAAGGACCCGAAGCTGACGGCGCTGATCGAGTCGGTGGTCCGGGACATTCCCACGCGGCACGATCTGCGTTGCGGCGACGCCCGCAGCGTGGAATTGGAGCCGGAGAGCGTGCATCTCGTGCTGACGTCGCCTCCCTATTGGACCTTGAAGGAGTACCGCAGCAGCGAGGGCCAGCTTGGCGAGGTCGACGATTACGAACAGTTCCTCGCCGAGTTGGACAAAGTTTGGCAGCGGTGCTATGCCAGCCTCGTTCCTGGCGGGCGGCTTATTTGCGTCGTCGGCGACGTGTGTTTGTCGCGGCGGAGGAACAACGGCCGCCACACCGTGGTTCCCCTTCATGCCTCGATCCAGGAGCATTGCCGCAAGCTGGGCTTCGACAACCTCGCCCCGATCATCTGGCACAAGATCGCCAATGCGGCTTACGAGGTGGAGAACGGTTCCAGTTTTCTCGGCAAGCCCTACGAGCCCAACGCCGTCATCAAGAACGACATCGAGTTTATTCTTATGCAGCGGAAGCCGGGCGGCTATCGGAACCCCTCGGTCGCCACCCGCGTGCTCAGCGTGATCGCCGAGGCGAACCACCGGCAGTGGTTTCAGCAGCTCTGGATGGGACTGCCCGGCGCATCGACCAAGGACCACCCGGCGCCGTTCCCCCTGGAACTGGCGGAGCGGCTGATTCGCATGTTCAGTTTCGTCGGCGACACCGTGTTCGATCCCTTCATGGGCACGGCGACCACAAACACCGCCGCGTCAAAATGGGGCCGCAACAGCATCGGGATCGAAATCGACGAGCACTATTTTCAATTCGCCCGAAGGCGGCTCGGCGAGCACACCCGCAGCCTGTTTGGGGCAGCGACTATCCAAACCGCGTAGCGTAGGCATGAGCAAGCCGGCTGATGAACGCGGCGTAGTGGTCGCGGTCGCCGGGTTGCGGCGCCGGAGGGCCGGTCCAGAGCGCGGCCGGACCTTGATTGTCACAGTCGATGACAATCGTCGCGTACGCGTCGAACCCCACGCCGTCGGCATTCTCGCGGATCGGCAGGCCGCGAAGATGGGCAACCATTCGTTCAGCGGCGTGGGGCTGCTTGTGCTGAGAGACGTGAAGGTGCCTACCCCTCTGACGAAGCGGGGAAACGAACGTGGCCGCGATGTTCACCACGGTAACGCCGGCGGCAATCGCCTCCCGGTCGCCTTGATGAACGATTTCATGCGATGACCCGAGCTCATCGAAAATGCGGGGTTGCGACTTGCCGTGCTCGGTCATCACGGTCTTCGCCTCGCACGAGACGAGGACGCGGTCGATCTCGCCACGTAAGATCGCCCCGCCGACGCGATCCCCAGGGCTGATGGCCTTGGGGCTACCGATAGCCAAATCCAGCGTCTTCTTCTTGCCGTTGGGAAAGACGTGGCGGGCGTTGATTCCATAGACAACCGCGTCGGAAAGCGCTCGTTCTCGCAGTGCCGGACAGGCTTGGATCAAGTCCTCCAGGACGAACGTGCACAACGCGATCGAATGGGCGTCGCTACGCGGGTGGTAGCGATAAACCCATCCGTACCTCGGATCTTTGTGCTCGTGAGCGGTCACCCAGTCCACGAGCTGTTCAGGTGCACTCATGGCGCCTTTTCCGGGCTGGTCAGCTTCGTAAGGCGGAATGGTCCACAAATTGCGGAATCTGGTCAAGATCAGCAATCAGCCGCCAGACCTGCCCAACGGGCTCCCCGACCCCCCAATGCCCCAAGTTTGAAATAATCTGGCCTGGACAGCGGCGGAAAAATCAGTAACCTATGGGTCCCCTCTAGTCTCGCCTTTCGGGTGGAAAGGAGTCCGCCGCATGAAGTGGCTGCCACTAACCCTACTGGCCATCTTCGCGATCGGCTGCTGCTGTCAGACTCCGGGCCAACCGGCCGTCGATCCGTTCGCCGGCCACATGACCGTCCAGCCCCCGCCCACCGGCGCAATCGGCCAGCAGCAATACTACCAGGCACCGCCACCGAATCAAAACTACCAGGGGCCACCGCCGAACCAAAACTATCAGGGGCCGCCGCCGGGCAACCAATACTACCAGACCCCGCCGGGCGGTCCCGGGCAGTTGCAGCCGATTCCGCAGACGCCCAACAATCCGTCGTACCAGTATCAGCAGACTTCGCCGCCGGGCAACTCGCCGCTGCAACCGATTCCTGGGACGCCCAGCGGCCCGATGCCGGGCCCCGGCGGCGCCGCCGATGGGAACAGTCCTCGCCCGGGTACGCCGGCCTCCTGGGCCGGCCAGACCCGCACGGCGCCGGGCGACGTGATCACCATTCCCGCCTCCCAGAGCCGCGAGCCGTTGGGTATTACGCCTGGTCCCGCCGAAGAGGAACCGGCCGCCGCGCCCTCGGCCGGGCGACCGACGGTTTCAGCCGCCGGCCCGCGGTCGCCAGGCCCGGCCGACCGCCCCTGCGACATCGCGGACCTGCCCGTCGCCGTGTCGGCTCAAGAGTAAACGCATGGCGGCGGCCGCTGCGAGATCGCGGACCTGTCTTCCTTGGACGCGGGCGGTTGCCCCGAGCGGACTGCGGGTTTACGCCGTATAATTGGGTTGAGCACGTGTAGGGTGGGTCGACGGGCACCGACGCGAAGCGTTGGTCGGCGAGCCCCACCACAATCCGCGAAAAACTGATGGTGGGGCTCGCTGCGCTCGACCCACCCTACAAATGTACGGCGCACCGCAATTATTGGTTGATCGGGCATCCTTCGCGTCTGGAGTGGAAGAGGCGGCGTGGACAGCATCTTTGGCATGATTCAGGCCCAGTTTCCCCTCGTGGCCGCCGGCGCGGACCGCTGGCGGCTGCGGCGCTGGGCGGCGCTGGCGGCGAAGATTTCGGCCCGGGAGCCGGAATTGCTCGCCCTGGGCGACCAGCAGCTCCGCAAGCGGAGCCTGTCGCTGCGCTATCGGGCCCGCAGCGGGCAACCCCTGGGCCGCTTGCTGGTCGAGGCCTATGCCCTGGTGCGCGAAGCCGCCCGGCGGCACATCAACATGCGGCACTTCGACGTGCAGATCCTCGGCGGCATCGCCATGTTCTACCGCTCGCTGGTCGAGATGCAGACCGGCGAAGGCAAGACGCTGGCGGCCACGCTGCCGATGTATCTTTACGCCCTCAACGGCAAGGGATGCCACCTGGCCACGGTGAACGACTACCTGGCCCGCCGCGACGCCCAATGGATGGGGCCCATTTACGAGGCCCTGGGTTTGACCGTGGGCGTGGTGGAGACGCCGATGGGGCAGCCGCAGCGTCGCAAGGCCTACGCCTGCGACGTGACCTACGGGACGGCGAAGGAGTTCGGCTTCGATTTTCTCCGCGACCGCCTGCTGTTGCGGCGGATCAGCGAAGGCCAGGCCGACTTTCTCGGCGGCATGGTCGGCCAGGGGCGCGACGGCGGCGGCGAAGGTGAAAAGCCCGTGCAGGGGCCCCCCTATTTCGCCCTGGTGGACGAGGCCGACAGCATCTTGATCGACGAGGCCCGCACGCCCTTGATCATCAGTGCCCTGCCCACGGAAGAGCAGCGGCTGGCCGTCGACTGCCACAAGTGGAGTCGCGTCGGTGACGGACCATTTCGTCGAGGACGACGACTACGAGTACGACCATGAGAAGAAGACCGCCGAGCTGACCCGCGAGGGCCGGCAGAAGGTCCGCTCGCTGGCCAAACCGGAGGCCATGGACGCCGTCGGCATGGTCAACATCTACCGTTACATCGAGCAGGCGATCATGTGTGATCGCGAGTACACGCGGGACCGGCAGTTCGTCATCCGCGACGACGAAGTGGTCATCGTGGACGAGTTTACCGGCCGGCTGGCCGAAGGCCGCAAGTGGCGCGAGGGCGTCCACCAGGCGGTCGAGGCCAAGGAGGGGGTCGAGGTCACCGTGGCCACCGGGCAGGCGGCGCGGATCACCGTCCAGGACTTCTTCCTCCGCTACGAGAACTTGGCCGGCATGACGGGCACCGCCATGGATTCGGCCCGCGAGCTGCGCAAAATCTATCGCTGCCACGTCCTGCCCATCCCCACCAACCGGCCGGCCATCCGGCAGCGGCTGCGGACCCAGGTCTTCGGCACGGCGGACGCCAAATGGGCCGCCGTCGTCGACGAGATCTGCCAGCTCCATGCCAAGGGGCGGCCGGTGCTGGTCGGCACCCGCTCCATCGACAAGTCGGAGCACCTTTCCACGCTGCTGATCGCCCGCGGGATCGAGCACTCGGTCCTCAACGCCCACCACCTCGCGGCCGAGGCGGACATTATCGCCGGGGCGGGCCAGGGCGGCCGGGTGACCGTCTCCACCAACATGGCCGGCCGCGGCACGGACATCAAGCTCGGCGAGGGCATCGCCCAGTTGGGCGGCCTGCACGTCATCTGCACCGAAATGCACGACGCCGCCCGCATCGACCGCCAATTGGCCGGCCGCTGCGGCCGCCAGGGCGATCCCGGCACCTGGCGCCAGTACCTGGGCTTGGACGACGACCTGCTGCTGGCCGGACTGGGCCCGAAAAAGGCCGATCGGCTGGAAGCATTGGGGCAGCGGCCCGGGTCGTTCGACCGCCTGGCCGGCCGCTTCCTCCGGCGCAGCGGAAGGTGGAACGCCGCCATTACCGCGACCGCCGCGCGCTGATGTACTTCGAAAAGGAGCGGAAGAAGATGCAGCGGCAGATGGGGCAGGACCCGTATCTGGACACCCCGGGCACGTGACGGCTATCGCCGCCCCAGCCGCGGCTTCAACAGCGCCAGCACGATCAGCACGGGAATCGCCAAAATCACTAGCTTCGGCCGCACCAGCACGATCACCAGCGCGACCGGCAGCGCGACCAACAGCCAGCCGCTCAGACGACGGAAGTCCGGATAGGCCAGCCACCAGACCGCCAGCAGCGCGCCCATGCGCCAGGCCGTGGCCTCCAGCAGCGGCGAATATCCCCCCGCCGGCCAAAGCCACAACGCTATCGCCCCCAGGAAGGAAGCCGTCGCAAGGATGCCGAGAATATGGCGGCGCATGAGGGTCTTCGCAAGTGGGGTTTTGCAACCTGCCGGTTCAAGATCGCCCTCACCCCCCGGGCACCACGAAGTGGTCGTCTCCCGGAGGGAGAGGGGCCGGGGACAGCGGCCAATCATCAGAGTCGATCCAGCATGTCGATCCAGCGGACCAGCTCGGCCAACTCGTCGCTGCTCAGATCGCGCGGCCGAGCGCCCAGGCTCTTAAGGGTGACGGGGATCTTCTTGGTCCGCAACTGGGCAATGAGCCGGGTGGTGGCGGCCGCCTGCGGAGACTTCTCGGCGGCGGCCACGTACATGGCCAGCCGCCGCAGCGGGTCGTTCTCGGGCGGCTGGCCCATCGGCGCGGCGTCGATCACGGCGGCGGCGGCGACCAGCGGGGTTTGAAAGGCCAGCAGGCAGGCCAGCGTGCCACCGCTTTCCCGGCCGCAAACCACCACCCGCGCCGCGTCAACCTGGTAGGTCGTGCGGACCTGTTGAATCAAGTTGGCCACCAGGGGAAGCTCGTCCGCTTTCCAGCCGGTCGGGTCGCCGGCGCTGGGGACGGCGAGGATCAGGTCGTAGCGGTCGCAGAGCGGCTTCCACTGCGCCAGCATTTCCTTGCGGTCCAGGACCGCCCGGCCGTGCAGCCAGACCACCAGGCCGTGCGGCACGGCCGCATCGTAGCCCTCCGGCACGTAGGCCCAAATGGGGTTCTTGAATTCGGCCACCTGCAGCGGCACCACGCCCAGCTTGACCGCCTTGGCCTCGCCGGCCTTGGCAACAACGGCCTTGACGGGGCCGGCCTTGACGGGGCCGGCCTTGGCAGGGGTGGGCTTGGCAGGGGTGGGCTTGGCCTCGCCGGGCTTGAGCGGGGGATGGGCGGGGGGCAATTCGGCGGGCGGGAGCCCCTCGGGGAGCCGATCGAGCGTGATCTTGAGCGTGTGGTTCTTGCCGGCATGGCGGAACTGAATCTCCGTCTCCTGGCCCGCTTCCCAGGCGAGCATCTGCGCCAACACTTCGCCGCGATCGGCGACGCGCTGGCCGGCGAATTTCCGCAGCAGGTCGCCGGCGACGATCCCGGCCCGCGCGGCCGGGCTCTGCGGATACACGTAGCGGACCTTCACGCCGGAGTCCTCGCCGCTGCGCAGCGGCAGGATCCCCAACAGCGGATGTTGATAGGGGGGCAGCTTCTCGACCAGTTGCAGCTCGGCCTGGATGCGATCCTTGCCGCGGAGCACCACGACGACGACCTTGTCGCCCGCATAACGGCGGCTGAATTCTTCCGTCAGCTCGGCCAGGCGGGAGACTTTGCGGCCGCCGATCTCGACGACCTGGTCGCCGGCGCGGAAGCCCGCCTTGGCCGCCGGCGAATTGGCACGGCACGTGGCGATGGTGGTGCCGCCGCTGCACATGTCGCGGGACTGCAAGGCGAAGCCGGCCTTTCCCGGGTAGAGGTCGTGGCCCTTTTCCAGTTGCGGAAGCAGGGTCTTCGCGATGTACTCGGCCGGCACGGCGAAGCCAATGCCCGAATCGTACCATTCGTAGCCGGCCAGCTCGTCGGCCGACTGCGGCGAGAGGGGGACGATCACGCCCAGCACGCGACCGCGGATATCGACCAACGGGCCGCCGTAGTTGTTGGGCGACAAGGCGGCGTCGGTCTGGATGGCCTTGCCCCAGACGCGTCCGATGGCGCTGAGGATGCCCACGGACATGTTGGGCTGATCGGGCTGGAAGGTCCGCCCCACGCCGATGCACCATTGGCCGACGCGGAAGTCGGCCTCGGGGGCGATCTCCGGCGCCGGCAACGGATGGTCGACCTCGATCTTCAGCAGCACGAGCATGCGGTTGTGATCGGTGGCCACCAACTTGGCCGACTTGGGCGTGCCGTCGGGCAGCCGCACCAGGATGGACGCCGGCTTGTTCACGAAGTTGAAGGCGCTGGAGACGATGTAGCCGCGCGAATCGACCACCAGCCCGGTGGTCGCCCCGGTGCCGAAGAGCACGTTATGGACCCGCTCCAGGCCGCCCACCGTCTGGATGCCGACCACGCAGGGGGCGATGCGGGCGACGGCGGCGGCCATCGCCTTCTGCTGCAAGCGCGTCGAGATCGTCCTCGGCCGCCGCCGGCGCCGCGACGGCGAAAATCATGGCCGCGGCCAGGACCAGGGCCCCGGCCGCGCTACCGCTTCTGTGCTTCGTCATAGGTGGACCATCTACGGTTTCGGGGACTCTTCTTCGGGCGGTTCCAACACCACGTCGATCAACTCCTGCCCGCGGAGCACGGTCAGGTGGACCCGGTCGTCGCGGTCGATAAACTCCAACTCGCTCCGCAACGCCTTGCACGACTGGGCGAGGCGGTCGCCGACCAGCAGGATCAGGTCGTCGGGACGGATGCCGACCTGGGCGGCCGGCGAGCCCGCACGCACCTCGTCCACGTAAGCCGGCGTCCGCTCCAGCATGTCGGGCACCAGCACGATTCCCAGCCGGGCCAGGTCCATGGGGTGGTCGGGTTTCTTGTCCGGCCCCTTCTCCGCCTGGGCCACCGTCTTCCCCTGGCAAATCGTCTCCACCGACTTGCGCAACTGGTCGATGGGCAGGGCGTAGTTCAGCCAGGTGTTGTTGAGGCTGTTGCGGAGTTCCCGCCCCAGCATGGCCGCCAGTTGGCCGCGCCGCGTCACCAGGCGCCGCCGGCGGCGCCGGGGTTGTTGGTCACCAGGTCCAGCACGTACACCGGACCGTGGTAGGGACTCTCGAACACGCCGCGGCGGGCGTCCAGCCGCGTGACGATGGAAACGGTGCCGTGCTGCACGCTGGCCGGCTCGTCGCCGGTCGCCACCCCGAAGCAGTTGCTCAGCGCCAGCACGCGGGCGCCGGCGGAGACGGCCACCGCGTCGCGGAGCTCGAAGTGCGGCAGGCCGGCGGACTCGATTTTCAACACCGCCACGTCCAGCGCCGGATCGGCGCCGAGAAGCTTGGCCTCGAACTTCCGCCCGTCGGACAGCGTGACCGAAAGGTAGTCGGTGTCCAGCGCGTGGCTGAGGACGGTGAGGATGTGGCCCTGGGCCGAAATGAGCATGCCGCTTTGATACCCCTCCAGGCTGCGCAGCCCGCCGGCCCCGTAAATCTTGACCATCTTCGGCTGGGTCTGGTCGATCGTGTCGCGGGCCGTCGCGTCGCCGGGCGCCGCGGCGCGGGCGGCAGCGGCCGCCAGCGCGGCGAGATGGCCGCCAGCGCCAGACGGCGGAAACCACGCGCAGGGCGCCGCCGGCGCGCGTCGCGCACGGCAGCCTCGGCGGCGCCGAACGAATGGCTGGGCCTTCCCAAATTCCTCCCCTCTCTCTCCGGGAGAGGGGCCGGGGGTGAGGGCGAAGTGGTGGGGATGCCTGATCCGGGTGGCCGACGCCTGCCGTACGTGCCCTCACCCTAGCCCTCTCCCGGAGGGAGAGGGGACCCGCAGTCCGTGCCCGGCGAACGCCCAGAATACTATCCGCTTGGTCGTTCATCTATTTTTTCTCGCTCTTGGTGTCGCTCTTCTTCTCGCCCTGTTTTTCGCTCTTGCCGTCGCTCTTCTTCTCATTCTTGCCGTCGCTCTTCTTCTCGCTCTCGGCGAAGGTGAACTTTTCCAGCTTGAAGACGCCGAACGGTCCCTCGGCGGTGCGGACTTCCATCTGCCCCGGCAGCAGGCGGCCGTCCACGTCGTGGCAGTCGGAGAAATAGACCTCGCAGGGATCGGTGTTCTCGGCGGGAAACAGTTCCAAGGCCAGCAGATCGCCCCGCACGGGATCGAAGTAGAACCAGCATTCGACCCCCTTGTGCGTGCCGACCAGCACGTCCGCCAGGCCGTCGTAGCCGGGCAGGGGCGCCGTGCCCAGGTACTCGACCTGGCCGAAATGTTCGATTCCCTCCAGGGCCAGCCGCCGCCAGAGGTACAGCGCGGCCATCATGCCGCTGCCGTCGCCCGGCGACGTGCTGAGCGTGGCGCCGGCTTCCCAGGGGATGGAACCGGTGGGGAGTTTCAACACGACGCCGCTCTGGCTGAGCTCGAAACGGAACTTGGCGTGGCCGTCCAGGTTGCCGGCGATGGTCCAGGTCCCGCCCCGGCCGGCGACGCCGGCCTTGGCCGTCCAAGCCTTCCAGACGCGGTCCTGGTTGAGCTTGTTGAAATAGTAGTTTGCGTAACCCCGCTTCTCCACGTAGTGCTTCTTGACGATCTCGGGGTCGGGCGGCGGCGCGGGGACGACGATTCTGCGCATCTTGGGGCCCGGCGGAAGCTTCGGCGGCTTGGAGCGGTCCTTGGGACCGCCGGGTTTGTCCGGCTGGGGCTTATCGCCGGGCTTGGGAACCGGCATGGGGATGGGCATGGGGCGCGGCCGGCCCGAGGTCTTCTCCAGCAGGTCCGCGGTGCTATGGAGCCCGGCCAGCCGCACGGTCACGTCGTACCGTTTGCCTTCGCGGCGATAGCTCAGCGGCACGCGCCAGCCCTTGGGGAAGATGCCCAGCACGTTTTTGAAGCCGTTGGGCGTGGTGACCGGGCGGCCGCCGAAGCTGACCAATTCGTCGTCCAGCCGCAGGCCGCGGCGAAAGGCGTCGGCGTCTTCGCGGATGTCGGCGACGACGACGCGGCCGCTCTCGTCGTCGGCCACCCGCAGGTTGAGGTTGCCGTGATCGACGATGCGTCCGCTGCGCAGCGCGCCCATGAAGTTCTTGATCTGGTTGATGGAGATGGAGTAGCCGACGCCGACGCTGACGCGGCCGCGCTTCTCGAACGAGCAGCGGCCGTTGATGCCGACCAGGCGGCCTTCCATGTCGAACAGCGGTCCGCCGGAGTTGCCCGGGTTGATCGAGGCGTCGGTCTGAATGCAATCGGTGTATTCCAGCAGCGTGCCCGACGGATACTGGTAGCGATGGGTCGCGGAAACGATGCCGTAGGTGACGGTGGGCTGAAAATCGGTGGCCAGCAGGAAGGGGTTGCCCATGGCGAAGACCCAGTCGCCGGCGTGGAGTTGATCGCTGTCGCCCAGTTCGGCGTGGGGGAAGTCGTCGCGCCCCAGGAGCTTGATCAGGGCGGTGTCGCCGGTGGGATCGAGTCCCACGAGCACGGCGTCGTAGACGCGGCCGTCGGGCAGGCCGCACTTCATGGCATGGCCGCAGGGCTGGGCGACGTGGAAGTTGGTCAGGGCGTAGCCATCGGCCGAGATGAGCACGCCGGAGCCGCCCCCTTGTCCGCCGGGGACGAACACGGCCACCACGGCGGGCTTGGCCTTGGCCATGACGGCGATGCGCTGCGACTCGGCCCGCAGCACCGCCTCGGGCGGCTCGAGCCGGGCCGGCTGCCGGGGCGGATCGGCCGCCGCGGCCGCCACCAGGCTGCTGAAACAGGCGGCAATTTGCAAAACGAGCCCTCGTGCGCACTTCATTTGCTGACCCTCGCGTTACCCAACACCACGTGGCCGGCCGCGTCCGACTCGGCGACGAAATCGGCGATAATCGTCAAGCGGCGAACGCCCGTCACGTCAACGTCGATCGCTTGAAAGGGGGCCTTGTCGGCGCCGCTGAGCGTCGCCTCCCAGAGGAGTTTGCCGTCGCCGCGAACGATCAGGTGGGCGCGGCCGCGGGGCCGCACGTCGTCGTCAATGCCGGCGGCGGCCTCGAAATGGCGGAAGCGGCCGGGCAGATAGTAGACCGCCTCGGTCCGGCTGCACAGCGCCAGCCCCCTGCTGAAGCGCTTTCCACCCAGCCGCAACGGCTTCGATTCCAGGTTCTGGTCCTCGCGGAGGCGGAAGAACTTCTCCTCCGCCGGCAGCACCTTGTCCAGGGGGAAAAACGGCGTATAGACCACCGACTCCGGCTTCAAGTCGCTGAGATAGACGATCTTTCCCCGCGACAGGTCGATCTGCACCACCTGGTCCAAGGGGCAGCTCGCGCTGGCCCCGGCGACGGTGGTCCACTGCAAATTGCCCGCCATCGACAGCGACTGCGCCGCCCAGCGCGATCCGCCGGCGTCGGTGATCCAGCACACCGGCTCGGCGCGCTCCTGGTCGGCGGCGTGGTAGATCAGGCCGAAGACCTTGGCCCGCGCCACGGACACAACCTGGCCGTCCAAATCGAAATCGACCGTCTTGTCGGTCACGTCGTGGACCGTCCCCTCGTGATAATCGACGATGCCTTCCCTGACCACCACCAGCAGATCGCCGCTGGTCTTCATCTTCAGCAGCCGCGCCCACTCGCCGGCGGTGGTCGCCGCGGTCGGCTGGTAGCGGACGGCGGCAACGCCGCTGACGGGCAATTCGACGGCCGCGCCGCCCGGGGGACGATCTGCGCACGGCCGTTATGGACGGTGAACGTCTGGGCCAGCAGTGTCGAGCCGTCGACCAGATCGACCCAGGCCTGCGGTTCCTGCTCGGGCGCCGGCGGCTTCTCCTTGGCGGAAATGCCCATCAACTGCGACGTCTCCCACGACGAGCGGCCGGCGGCCGACTCGATCGTCAGCCGCTTGCCGTCCAGGGCGACGAGGCGTCCGGCCGCGGGCGGTCCCCGCAGCGGCTGCACCTCGAACTGCGGCGCGGCGGCCAGCGACAAGAGGGCCAACAGGATGGAGTGCATCGTGATCATCGCTTGTCTTTATTATCCTCTTCCGCGGCTAGCCTGCGAAAGTATTGCTCAATGGCGTCGCGATAGTGGGAGGGAAAATCCCGGCCGATCTGCTGGACGGCTTCTTCCCGCTCTTTGGCGGGGAGATTGCCCCACTCTCCCTTGTTGCCGAAGTTCTTTTTCGTCACTTGCCCTGGCGCGCGACCGCCCGCCAACGTGCTGCGGTCGGCCGGCCTGCTGGGCTTCAAGCCGTTGGCCTGGCCGGATTGCTGCTGCTGCTTGGCCAGCTCGTCTTCGAGCTTCTTGATGATTTTGTCGAGCGACTCGACCACGCCGTCTTGGAGCTTGCGGACCTTGGGCCCGCCCCGGCCCAGGTCCAGATATTTCCCGATGTTCTCCATGCGCCGGGCGATGTGGTCCAGGGTGTCGGGCTTCAGTGTGCCCAGGTCCACCTCCATCAAGCGGGCGACGGCCACGTAGCGGTGCGGGCTCAGGTCCGCGCCGTCCAGCAGCGAGTCGATCGCTTTGAGCCCTTCGGTCTGATTCAAGGCGTGGTAGTAGACCACGCCCTGGTAGAAGAGCAACTCGGCCGGGGCCACCACGTCGCCGGGGCTGAGCCCGGAGAGTTGCTCCTGGGCCTCGTCGAACAACGACTGCTGCACCAGCCAGCGGCCGTAGAAGAGACGCAGGTTGGCCGTGACCAACAGCGGCGCCTTGGGGTCTTGCAACCAGGGCTGGCTGGGCAGCTTCAACAGCGATCGGGGGCGAGCAGAGTTCGACCAGCTTGGCGGCCTCCGCATCGCCCAGGGCGATCGTCTGGGCAAGGCGGTTGAGCAAATCGTCGCCGGGGTCCGGGTCCGGCAGACCCGCCCAGATTGTCGCGGCCTTCTCCCGGACCGCCGCGGCGGGCTTGGTCTTTTCCAGCCACGCCAGGGCTTGGGTCTTGACCTCGGCCGCGGCCGGCGGCTTCCAGGTCGGCGCCTTGCCCAGCGTATCGGAGGGCAACTCGGGCAGCGGAATCGCGTCCGCTGCGCGGGCCAGCCCGGCCAGCGAAACCAACACCAGCCATGCGCCGAAGGCGAAAAAGGGGACAGCCCCCATTTGCCGGAACGGCGCGGAGCGTGCTGCGCACAAATGGGGACTGTCCCCTTTTTCGCCAGCATCCCGGACGAAAGTGGTCGATTTCATTGGTTCTTCCCCATGTCCATGTCTCGGGTAATTTCGAAAATGCGTTGCTGCTGCTGGCCCAGCCGCTGCAAGGCGTCCACCAGGTCGACCTGTTCGGCCTGCTCGCCGACGATGAGTTTCCGATAGCGTTCCGTCTTGACGTTGACCTGGACCTGTAAAAACTTGATCATCTTCAACTCGGCCAAGGCGTCGATCAGCGGCGGCGCCGGCTGCTCGCCGGAAGGCCCCGGCCGCGAGGGCTTCTGCTTGTCGGGCCGCTCCTTTTGTTGCTTCTTCAGGGCGTCGATGACCACCTGCAAGGCCGCGATAATGTCCTTCTCGATCGTCTGGGTAAACTCGTCCACCCTGGCCTGCCCCAGGCGATGCACCACTCGGACCATGTCCTCGCGTATCTGCTCGACGGCCAGCGGCATGGCCATCGCCGTGCCGTCTTCTTTGAACAGCAAGAGCGCCTTGTCGACTTCCACGATGATGTCGTTCTCCTTGGTGCTCAAGCGGCTCGATTCAATCTGATCGTTGTACGTCCGCTGGGGCTTGGGCACCTTGTCCAACAGCACCGTCCCCTGGTAGACGTTCTGCTGCTTGAGCAGGATCTTCGCGAAGCGGGCCGTCAGGTCCGCCAGCCGCCGCTCGATCTCTTCTTCCCGCAGTTGGCGGAGAATCTCCTCGAGCTTGGCCTTGGCCTCCTCCAAATGTTTGATGGCTTCCTCCTGCTCCTTCACCCCGCCTTTTTGATTGGCCTTGTCGAGTTCCTGCTGCGCCCTTTCCATGTCCTTACGGGCATCCTCAACGCTCTTGCGGGCGGGATTCTGGTCCTGGTCTTGGTCAGACGGACTGGCATCACTCCCCTCGCCGCCCTCACTCTTGCCCCCGCCTTCGCTCTTGCCCCCGCCTTTGCCCTTCCCGCCTTTGCCCTTGCCCCCGCCATCGCTCTTCCCTTTGCCCCCGCCTTCGCTCTTCTCTCCCTTGTCTCCGGCGTCGGCTTTACCCTTTCCTCCGCCCTCGCCCTTGCTCGCGCCGTCGCCCTTGCCTTTGCCTGCGCCGTCGCCCGGCGATTTATTCCCTTCTTTGCCTGGGGTTTTGTCGCCATCCTTTGCCGGCTCGCCGGCCTTGATGTCCTGGGCGAGTTTGCCCGTCCTACCGGCGATGCCGTGTTGTTCGCCGGAGAGCGCTTTCAGGTCGCCGCCGCTGCCGGTGCGTCCCTGAAGGTCCTTTTGGTCCTTGATGAGGCCGTTGATGGCTTTAAGGTAGGCGAGAGTTCGCTGTTTCTCCGACTCGGCGAGCTTCGCCTGGTCCTCGCTTTGCAGGAGTTGCAGCAAGGCGCAGGAGGTTTTGGCCGAGTTCCGCCTGGTTCTCCAGGGCGCGGGGGAGTTGATCTTTCTGCAGCAGGTCGACGATGCCTTTGAACTGGAGGTCCACCTCCCGCGACTTGCTCTCCTCGACGGTCTTTTTCAGCAGGGCGGCGCGGTGGGCATCGGTGGCGCCGTTGAGTTCGCTCATGCGAAATCGCGCCGCTTCCAGCCGCTTGAAGGACTCGCCGATGCGGTCCTGGTCGGAGGACAGTTTTTCGGGCGAGACCGGCGCGACTTTTGCGGCGGCCTTGTCGCTCTTGTCGGCGGTCGCCGGGTCGGCGCCGCCGGCGGCGGTCGAGAACACTGCAATCAGCCCGCCAAAACAGGCGGCGGCGACGAATTTTCTCAGGACGTGCCCCGTAATGTCTCCCCTCGCCCTTTGGGAGAGGGGCCGGGGGTGAGGGCTTCCCGGGTTCGACCACGGATTGGTTGGCTTCTCGTCGCCAACCGCCCTCACCCTAGCCCTCTCCCGGAGGGAGAGGGGACCGCTGGGCACAGTCTCAAGGCACGCTCTCAGGACGGCCATGTCTACCTCCCTAACGATTCCCGGAAGCGGCGGTCTTGCCGCTTCTTGGTCTGTTCGTACACCTGATCCTGCTGCTCGATAATTTTACGGAGCGAGTCCACAAGTTGGTTGTAGTCTAACATCTCGATCATGTGGTTGAGAACCGTCTGCATGGCCAGGAGGAGGTCGTCGGCCTGTTTCTGGGCCGCTTGGGCCAGCCCGCGGCATTCCAGCCCGCGCTGGGGATCGGCCAGGGCCAAGTCCAGGGCGTCCAGGCGGCGTTCCAACTCGGGAAACATCTGGTCCGCGATCTTGCGGAGCGGTTCGGCGATGCCCGCCCCCAGCCGCTTCCTCAAGGCCTCGCTGTCGATGCGATTATTCATAAACTGCTGGCGGATGTCGTCGAAGCCCTCGGCCACGCCCAAGGTCTCCTGGGCGTTCTTGCGACTGGTTTCGAGGGCCTGCTGGGCCAGCGACCTCTGCATGTCCAGTTGTTGCTGCGGGGAAAGCTCTTCCTGCGGTTCGGCCTCCTCGCCGGGCTCGGCGCCTTCCGGACGTTCCGACGGCTTCGTTGCGGGGCGGCGCTGGCCCGCGGTGGCCGGGGCCACGAAGGGGGATGGATCCACGTCTTCCGACCACCCGCGGTTGGCAAGAAGTGGGGAAGGCGGAGCCTGGGAAGTTCCCAAGGGGACAGTCCCATTTTCGTCCGACCATGCTACGCATGGTGCCCGAAATTGGGACAGTCCCCGGCGTGTTCCTTCGTCGGACGAAGATTGGGACAGTCCGCGGCGCGACCCTTCGTCGTACCCCACCTTTTTTCCGGCCGGCGGCGATTCCTTCTTGTCCGCCTTGCCCTTGCCGACGGTCTGGCCGAAGCGGGTCCGCAACAGCAGGTCGCGCGTCTGGGTGACTTCGTCCACGATGCCCATGAAGCGCCATCGCAACATCACCTCGCGGGCTTCGAGCATCGCCCGCAACTGCTCCGGCGCAACCACGTCCAGCAGCCAGCGCTCGCTGGCGCCGACGTTCGGCGTCCGCGCCGGCGGCAGGTCGCAGAGATCGGCGGCCTTCAGCGCCAGCAGCAACTTCTGGCTGGCCTTCACGTTCAGGGGGCCGGCGTCCAGGGCCTTGTCCGTCAGCGTCCACTCGGCGGGATGCTTGGGCAGCACGAGCACGTCGGCCATGGCCGGCGGCAGCCGGTCGATGGCATACTCGAACCACAGCCGGGCGATGCCATAGTCGTCGGTGATGTGGCCCGAGACCGGCAGCCGCGCCTGCGGCGTAATCGCCGAGCCGATGCCGCTGAGTCGCACCGCGACTTGCGGCGGCTGGTCGGGGACCGCCACCAGCGACAGCCGCACCGGCTCGCGGCCAAGGATGCCGTCGGCGTCGAACAGCGTAAACACCAGCGTGGTGTCTTGCATCAGCGGCTCCAAGGCATAGCTGAAGCCCAGACGATCGGGCGCCAGGTCCTTGGTCTTGAGGATTCGCGGCCCACGGGGGGTCTTCTCCGTGGGAGAATCGATCTGCACCTGAACGAGTTCCTTGTTCGCCCGGGCATTTATCGTCAACTGCGTCCCCATGGGGATCTGCATCACGCCGGTGACGGGGATCGACGTGCCGTGCAGGTCCATGTACGCCGGGTAGTGGCGGTCGAGCGTCATGCTGGTCAAGGTCGGGCTCTTGACGACCTCGATCCGCAGATTGCGGACCGCATCATCGCCGCCGACCACGTCGAATCGCGTCGACACCAGCACGCCGTGGAAGGTGTGCGAAAATTCCTGGTAGGGCCGCTTGCGGTCGCTTTCGCGCCCACGGCGTCCATCGCGGGGCTGCCGTAGGTGCCATCGTCGCCGTGGTAGCGGACCTGGACGTGATCGGGCACCCGGTGCTTCAGGGCGTCGGCCCGGGCGACGACCTCCAAGTCGGCGCCGCTGGCCACTTTGACCGAGCCGCGATCGAAGCCCATCACGGTCAACTGGGTATATCGCGGCCAAAGCTCCCGAGAAAAGGCCAGCGTCCGCCGTGCCCAGATGCCCAGGCTCTCCGATTCGACGCGCGCGAAGCCCACGATCGCCGCGGCCAGCAACACGGCCACGGCCAGGCTCCGCCGCAGCGGGGCGGGGTTGAAAACGCTGGCCAGGTCGACGCCCTCGATGCGGCGGGCCGCCTCGCCGCAACTGTGGGCCAGCATGTCGGGGCTGAAGCCCGCCTCGTCCGGCCGGCGGCCGGACAGGACCACGGCCGTCAGCAGGCTGTCGTTGAACTGTGGGAAGCGCCGTTCCAGGACGTTGGCGACGTTGCGGTCGGCCAGCGGCACGCCGGCGCAGCGGGCGACGAGGCGCACCAGGGCGACGGCGCCGGCGATGCCCGCCGCCGCCACGATCAGGCCGCGCACCAGCGGCGGCGGCTCGAAGAACCAATCCAGGGCCAGGCTGACCCAGAAGGCGATCGCCAGAGCGGCCACGACCGTGGCCGCCGCCTCCAGCCAGAGGTAGCCGCGGATGCGCCAGCGGAGCGCCGCCAGTGTTGTCCGCACGGCGGGGGCCAGGATCGGCGGGTTGTATGCGTCCCTTTTCATCGTTGCTATGCCAGTTTGAACAAGCGCCGGATCAACCATTCCAAACACAACAAGCTGCACAACGCGATCATCATCCAGCGCAGCCAGGTCTGCTCCCACAACGGATCGGGGGCGACGGTGGCGCGCTGGACGCTGGTGTGGTCCTTGAGCAATTTCACCAGCGGCTGCTGGTCCGCCGTGCCCAGCAGGGCCGGCATGCCCTTGTAATAGATCCCGTCCGTCTGGGCGGCAATGCGGCTCAGCAGGGGGCGGTTGAGTTGGGGATTTTCCCGTTCCAGTTCCGGCAGCTTGACCTGGATGCGGCGGGTGAGGCGTTCGTGCTGGCTTTCGGGGACGGGCAATTCGAGGCGGTAGGCGCCCTCTTGCAAGACGGCGAACTGGCCGGCGAAACTGCCCACCCGGCTGGGATCGGCCGCCAGGGTAACCATCTGCACGGTGCCGTTGGGCGGAATGACTTCCAGGACGACGCTCTTGTCGCCCAGCGGTTTCAGTTGCGCGTTGGTCAGTTGCGCGGACCTCGACGGTGTTGCCCAGCAGATAGCGGTCCTGGCCGGGCAGGAGCACGCCGCGGCTGGAGCCGCGCAGCAGGCGGCCTTGGGAGACGTGGCGGATGAGCTTGGTGTAGAACTGGTCGTAATCGTCGGGATCGAGGCGGCGGAGTCGCCACATTTCGCCGCTGCCCATATAGAAGACCCGCCCCGAACCGTAGAACTGCTCGACGAAATAAGGCGGTTCCTTGCCCACCTCGACGGCGGCGCGGGGATCGGAGTAGGTGGCCAGCACGGTGGCGGCCCGGTTTCGGGCCCTGGACGGGGAAGAAGCTGTACACGCCGGCGAAGCTCCCCCAGGCGTCGGCGCTGGCGGTCGGGCCCTCGCCCAGCCAGAGGAAATCGGCCTGCTTGCCCTCGCGGGTGAAGTTCAAGGGCCAGGGCTCTTTGCCGGTATAAGCGAAATCGGCGCCCGGGGCGAACTCCCGCAGGAACTCGACGGGATACAGGGTGCGGATCTTGGCCATCGCCGGGTCTTGCAGCCAGCTATCGATCCCCTTGCCGGCATAGACCAGCCCGGCCACGACGATCAGTCCGCCCCCCTGGCTGTCGACCCAGTCGTGCAGCACGTCGATCTCGACCGGCGTGAGGGCCTGCCAGTTGGGATCGAAGGCCACCACGCAATCGTAGGCGGACATGGCCTCGTGGGTGGCAGGGAACTCGCTGAGGATATTGGCGGCTTCCTGGGAAACGCCCGTCTGGGCGGTTTGCAGCAGCACGTCGACCGTCGTGGAGCGGTCGCGATAGAGCAGGGTCCGCAGGAACTGGTAGTCGCGCATGGGCCCGCCGGCCAGAAGCAGCACGCGATTCTTGTGATCGACGATCTCGATGTCGGCCTCGCGATACTTGTCGTCCGGATCGTGGACTTCGTCGGGCGGCTTGACGCGGAAGCAGAGTGTCCGCCGGCCCACTTCGTCCTTTTTCGGGGTCAACTCGAAGCGGACGGGCGTGACTTCGCCGTCGCCGCCGAGGAGGACCTGCTTGGTCTCCTCGACTTGCCCGGTGCCGCGACGCGAGCGGTCGCCGGCCGGGTCCATCTCGCGGGAGAGCAGTTGCACGGTGACCATTTTACCGCCCAGCCCCTGGGCCTGGAGGTAGCCGGTCACCGGGTAGCGGTCGCCCGGATAGGCCCGCACCGGCGCCGCCAGGTCGCTGACGCGGACGTTCGTGGGTTTCTTGTCGGAGCCGATGCCGACGGTGAAGACGGGGACCTTGATTTCGCGGGCCAGCTCGATGGCGCCTTCCGGCCCGGCGCCGGCGTTCAGCCCGCCGTCGCTCACCAGCACCACGCCGGCCAAGGGGTTGCCGCGCTCCTGGTGGAGCAACTGTTGCAGGGCCTCGCCCAGCCGGGTCTCGGTGCCGGCGGGGATGAGGAACTTCCGCCATTGGTCGACCGTTTGCGGAGTCCGTTTGCCGGCCGGGACCGCGGCCCGGGGCGGCGCCGGGGCCGGTGGCACGGCTCTCCTCGGCGCCCTGTTCGGGCTGCGGGGGCAGCTTCGCCAGCGAGACCGTGTCGCGATCCAGCGCGTTGTTGAAGCGGAAGACGGCCACGTCGTGGGTCTTGCGGAGCTGCGCCAAGAGGTCGCTTTCGGCCAGACCGGCGGCCACCTGCTGGATGCGGCTGGGCGCGCCGGCCGAGGCCCCGGCGTCGCTGTCGTTGAGCCCCATGCTCAGGCTCGTGTCGAGCAGCAGCGCCACGCGGCTGTTGTGGGTGATCTCGGCTTCCGTTCGCCATTGCGGCTGCAGGAAGAGAAAGAGCAGGCCCAGGAAAGTCGCCGCCCGCAACAACGTGAGGAACCAGCCCAGCAACAGCGGCAGCTCCACGGAATCGCGGCGGTACATCGCCCGCACGAACAGCAGGATCATCAGGCAGCCGCCGATGGGCAGGATCCAGTCGGAATTGTTCTGGATGCGGCCGAACTCGAACTTGCTGTACAGCGTCGGGTCGGCCAGGAGCAGCCAGGAGGCGGAGTTCATGAGGCGCCTCCTTGGAGTTGCAGTTCTCGGGCCACGGGCGTCTCTCTCACGGCGCCGGGCGGATGGTAGCTGGTCGACCAGGCGAGGAGCTGTTCGCCGATCAGGATGGCGATGAGCAAGTACAGCAGCGCCTCGTGGAGATTGTAGCCGGCCTGCTGGCCGAGGGTCATTTCAAACGTCTCGGCCTGGTCGAACTGGTACTTGACCTCCGGTTGCAGCCGGGCGGCCATCTGCTCGCTGAACAGCGCCCGCAGGTCTCCCTCGGCCGCATCGACGTTCACGGCGAAGCGGCGGGACTCGGTCCTGCCGGTGGTCTTGTTGGTCAGCCGGGCCTCGTAGAAACCGCTGCGATCGGTGGCCAGCAGCGTCGCCAGCCATTGGCCGTCGGCGGTGCGGGTGGCGTCTATCGGCGGGGCGGCCTCTTCCATGGGGGTGCCGAAGCCGACCTGCTGCCGGTAGTCGGCGGCCGAAAACGGCACTTGCAGCGGCGCGCCGACGCGCCGCGAGACGCTCCCCGGCCGGCTCGTCAGGTAGGCCTGCAAATCCTGCATGGCGACGACGAAGCTGGGATTGCGGGCCCAGTTGTTCCACGTCGGCGCGGCGGTGGTCAGGAACGCCACCACCCGCCCCTTGCCGAAACTCCGCTCCACCACCAAGGGCGCGCCGTTGCGCAGGCGGGCGATCACCCGGGCCGTCGAGCCCGCCGCCGGCCGCCAGCCTGGGGGCGTGGCGAAGTACCGCTCCACCAGCACCGTGCTCAGCACGCTGTTGCGACTGTCGGCGAAGACGCGGAAAATGAAATGGTGGGAGTCCACTTCCACGTCCGGCGTCGTCTCCAGGCGATCGACCATCAACTCGGTCGGGTAGGCCAGCGGCACGGGGAACAGCCCCTGGCCGTCGCGATAGAGCGACTCGTTGATAAACCGGCTGTCGGACCGCGGGCCGAGGAAGAAGGCCAGGCCGCCGCCGTCGCGGACGTACTGCTCCAGGGCGCTCAGGGCCGAGTGGTCCAGCCGCTCGACGTTGCTCAGGGTAACGGCCTGGTAGCGCCCCAGCGGCTTGCTCCCCAGCAGCGACGGCGTCTCGATGTCGGGCTTGACGCCGGTGACCACTTGCCCGCCGGGCGCCAGGGCCCAATCCTGGTAGCGGGCGTCGGCGGCCGCCGGATCGCCGTCGACCAACAGCACCGGCACTTCGGCCGGCAGATCGACCACGGCATAGCGGGAATTGTCGGTCTCGACGGCGTCGCGGTCGAGCCGGGCAGTGATGAAGTGCTCGCGGGCCGAGGGGAAATAGACGGGGAACCGCCCCTTCACCACGTCGCCCGGCGGAATCTCGGCAATCGTCAGCCCGATCCGCGCCGCCGCCTCGTCCTCGGAAAGCAGCACGGAAACGTCCTTGGCCACCGTGGGGCCGAAATTCTGCACCGCCACCTCCATGAACCAGGGGACCTTGGCCGCGCGAATCCCCTCGGCCGGCTCCAGCGAGGTGATCGCCAAATTCGGCCGCGACGCCTTGACGCAATCGATCAGCCGCACTTCGGTCCCCGCTTCGCTCAGCCGCGCCAGCCGCTTCTTCAAGGCGCTGGGCTTGTCCCATTGGCGGCTGCGGAAATCGGAAATCAGGTAGACGATCCGCCGCTCCGCCTCGGCCTCGCCCAGCAGCGAATCGAGCGCCTCCAGCGCCGGCCCCGGCTCGGCGGCCGTCTGCGAGACCTCGAACGTCTTCAGCTCGTCCGCCAGCTTGGAGGTGAACTCCGGGCCCACGGGCTGATGGACCATGTCGGGCTGGGTGCCGCGCCCCGGGCGGCCTACCCGGGAGAACCGCAAGAGCGTGACGATTTGCGGCTGCGTCTCCCGCGCGGCCGCGGCGCCGATGCGCTCGACGACCGACCTGGCCTGCGCGAAGGCGTTGGTGTCGCCCCAGCGGTCCGACATCGAGAAGCTGTCGTCCAGCAGCACGACGTGGTGGGTCTTGGTGGTCCCCAGCAGGTTGCCCCACTGGTTGCGCAGGATGGGCTGGGCGACCATGAGCACGACGGCGGCCACGGCGAGGATCCGCAGCAAGAGCAGCAGGAGTTGCTTGAAAATGATCCAGGTGCGGTGCTTCCGCTGGCTGATCAGGAGGAACTCCATGGCCGCCCAGTCCACCCGCCGATGACGCAGCATGTTGATCAGGTGGATCAACACGGGCGCCGCCACGACGGGCAGTCCCCAGAGCAACATTGGATGGACGAATGAATACATGGTGAAAGCGAAAGCAGCCCCCTCTCCCCTGGTTGTGAATCCTGTTGCTTAACTCTCTTCCCTACCCCCCCGACGCAGTCGGGGGGCTTTTTTTAATCCCTGGTCCCTGGTCCCCGGCCCCTGGTCCCTGTTTCTAGCCCCTGTTCCTATGGTTCATGCCGAGCCGGCTGTTCAAGTAGGCGGTCAAAGCGGCGTCCAGCGGCTGGCTGGTCCGCAGCAAGGCGTAGTCGATGGCGAAGCCGGTACAGCCGCGGCGGACTTCCTCCAAGTAGCTTCCCAGCGCGGCCAGATAGCCTTCGCGCAGCGCCCGCGGATTGCAGCGGAGCATCTGCGGCAGTTCGAGGCCGTCGAAGCGCGTGGGGCCGGTGAAGGGGAAATCGATCTCGTCGTCGTCCAGGACGTGGAAGACCAGCACGTCGTGGCCGCGGCTCCGCAGCAGCTTCAGGCCGCGAAACAACCCTTCGCGGTCGGTGAGCAGGTCGGAGATGAGCACCATCATGCCGCGGCGCGGATAGGTTTCGGCCACTTCGCGGAGGATCTGGAACATGTCGGTCTTGTTGCGCGGCGCGCTGACTTCCAGGGCCTGGATGACGGAATCGAGGTGGTTGCGGCGGGTGCGCAGGGGGACGGTCATGCGGATGGCGTCGTCGAAGGCGACGCAGCCGACGGCGTCCTGCTGCCGCAGCAGGAGGTAGGCCAGGCTGACGCCGATGGTGCAGCCGTACTCGTACTTGGACAGGGAGCCGCGGCCGTAGCGCATGCCGCCGGAAACGTCGACCAGCAGGGTGCCGCGGAGGTTGGTGTCCTCCTCGAACTGCTTGACGTAGTAGCGGTCCTGCTTGGCCCAGACCTTCCAGTCGACGTAGCGGAGGTCGTCGCCCCAGGTATACTCGCGGTGTTGACGAAACTCCACCGACTGCCCGAAGTACGGGCTGCGGTGCAAGCCGGAGAGGAAACCTTCGACGATGTGCCGGGCGCGGAGGTCGAGCCTCGCGATCCGCTTGATCGCCTCAGGATGCAAAAATCTTTTGGAATCGTGCATCGCCGGTGAGCTCGTCTTCGCGGGTGGGGGTGATCGTAAGGATCCGATCGACGATTTGATCGGGGGTGACGCCTTCACTTTCGGCGGTGAAGGTGAGCACCAGGCGGTGCCGCAACACGGGCTTGGCCAGCGCCTGGATGTCTTCGCAGGTGACGTGCGTGCGTCCTTGCAGCAGGGCCCGGGCCTTCCCGCCCAGGATGAGAAACTGCACGGCGCGCGGTCCCGCGCCCCAACCGATCTGATCCTGCACGAAGTCGGGCACCCCCGGCTCGCCGACGCGCGTCTGCCGCACCACCGACAGGGCGTAGCGGAGGATGTGGTCGGACGCCGGCACCTCGCGGACGATGCGCTGCAATTCCAGGATCTCCGCCGCCGTCATCACCGGCTCCACCGTGTCGCTGAGCGTGGTGGTGGTGCGGCGGGCCACCTCGAACTCCTCGCCGAAGTTCGGGTACTTCACGTACACCTTGAACATGAAGCGGTCCTGCTGCGCCTCGGGCAGCGGATAGGTCCCCTCCTGCTCGATGGGGTTCTGCGTGGCCAGCACGAAGAACGGATCGGACAAGGCGTGCCGCACGCGGCCCACCGTCACCTGCCGCTCCTGCATGGCCTCCAACAGCGCCGCCTGCGTCTTCGGCGGCGTGCGGTTGATCTCGTCCGCCAGGATGACGTGGGAAAACAGCGGGCCCTCCAGGAAGCGGAACTCCCGCGACCCGGTGCTGCGGTTCTCCTCGATCACGTCCGTGCCCGTGATGTCGGCGGGCATCAGGTCGGGCGTGAACTGGATGCGGCTGAACGTGAGATTCAGCGTGCGGCTGAGCGTGCTGATCATGAGGGTCTTGGCCAGCCCCGGCACGCCCTCCAGCAGACAATGGCCGCGGCTGAAAAGCGAAATCAACAACTCCTCGATCACGTCGCTCTGCCCCACGATGACCTGGGCCAGTTGCTCGACGATCTTTTGCCTGGCAGCGCCGAGTTTTTCGATCGCCGCCGTCTCTCGAAGCTTCATACCGTTGTCGCTCATACGATGTTTCCACCTAACGTTGATAAATGGGCAATACGCCGCGTTCCAGTTGCAGAATGGTCAGATTCATGGCCGTCGTGTACACCGGACCCATGATTCCCTGGTCCCAGTAGCCGTCCCGGTTCACTTCCTTCATCAGGTGCGCGTACACCTTGTTCCGATAGGTTTCCCAGGTCTTGCCCCCTTCGCGGTACAGCACCTGGGAATAGTAGTAATGGGAATAATGCCAATGGCCGGAAACGTTCTTGTCAATGGCGTCCAGCTCGCGGTGGCAATACGCCAACAGCCTGGGCACGTACTTGTCGTCGTAATCGCCGGCGTTGAACAGGCAGGCGATGGCCGCGGCGGTGATGGGGGGCCGCCCGCCGGGCGTCGTCTGGTTGTACTGCACGCCGCCGTCGGGGCCCGTGGCGCCGTGGATGTAGTTAATGGCCTTCTTGATGATCTCCTTGGGGACGGCAATGCCGGCGTTGCGGCAGCCCCGCAGGCCCTGGACCTGGGTGATGGTGGTCGAGCCCTCGTCGAAACCGCCGCTGTCCTTGGCGCTGACGTACCCCCAGCCGCCGGTCGGCGTCTGGGCGTCGCCGGTGAAGTGCACGGCGCGGGTGAGCACCTCGACCAGTTGCTCGCGGCGCTCGACGTCCTCCTCTTCGCCCAGCACCTGGGAAAGGAAGAGCATGGAGAAGCCGTGGCCGTAGGTGTAGCGATCGTCCATGGTCGCCGGGTCGCCGATCAGGCCGTTGTGGCGGCTGTGGCTGGTCAGGTACTGGACGGCCTTGCTGATGTTGCGGGCGTACTTGCCTTGCGTGGTGGTCGAGCCTTCGCAGAGCATGGCGATCCCGGCCAGGGCGGTCATGGACGTGGGGTAGCGGCCCTCGGGCGCCGACCAGTGGCCCAGCCGCGACTGCTGTCCGGCCAGCCAATCCAGACCGCGCGACACCACCCGATCAACGTCGGTCTGGCGCACGTCGGCGGCGGAAGCCGTGGCGACCGGGGCCAAACCGGCCCCCAGCCAGGCCGCCAGCAGGACCACGCCGCGGCGGCACCGTCCCCCGTGAACACTTCCTGGACCCGGGACGCTTCTCATGGCAGGTTACTCCTCAGGGATTTGTCCAACACCTTCCACAACGCGTTGACGCTCTTGGAGCGCGTGGGCCAATCGCTGCCGGGGTCGGTCTGGCCGGAAGACTTCGACGGGATCGGCTTGTCCGTGAAGGCCAGCTTCACGGTCTCGTTTTGCAGCCGCACTTCCACGGTTTTCTTTTCCGGGTCGCCAACGATGTCCACGGAGTAGGATTGCTGCAAGTCGTCGCTGCGATAGAGGATCCGTCCGCTGCGCTTCTCGACGCAAAGGAGGTGCGTCTTGGTCTGATACTGGTTCGGCCGAAACTGCTCGTACTGGAGCTGGGCGAAGGCGATCACCGGCACCCCCTCCGGCTGCGCCAGGGGGAACCAGCGATTGCGGATCTTCAGCGGGGCGGGCCACAGCAACTTGCCCTGCTCGTCGAAGGCATAGGCCCGCCCTTTGGGAATGAAATGGCTGGGCGTGTTGCCGATGGCCTGGCCCTGCGACATGAAGCCGAAACCGGGCTCCTGCACGTTGGTTTTCGTCAACAGCAAGTATTCATCGCCGCTGTGGACGAGGTGGATTCCCGAGAGCTCGTCGGCATCGAGTTTCAGATCGGCGATGGTGCGGCCGCTGGGAAGTTCCAGGAGCACGAAGTGGCCGTCGGATTCCATCACGCCGACGGCCTCCTCTCCCGCCAGCGCCACCTGCGATCCGGCGCGGAACTTGCGCGTCGGCCAGACGGCCCGCTGTTGCCATGGATCGAACAGGTCGAGCGAGGCCCCTTCTTCCCAAGGGAGGAATCGGCCCAGCGGGGAGGCGGTCTCGCTGCCGGGCGCCAGGTGAGGATGTGGCGGCCCAGCGTGGCCAGACAGACGTCGCCCGACGCGGTGGCATTGCCGAACACCACCCCTCGAAAGGCGTTGACCTGCGCCACGTCGGGATAGCTAACCGACGGCACGTTGCGCTTGCCCAACGACTCGCCGTCCTGGCGCGGAAGACCAAGGCCTCGTGCGCCACGGGATTTGCCACAGGCTGACCGGATGGATTGGGCTGCTGCGCCGGCAGCACGAAGATGTACTGGTCGTCGCCGAAGATTTGGCTCGCCGGCGGGACGTCGTGCCGCACCCACAGCGTCTCGCCCGTGAGCGTATCGACGGCCACGAGGTTGCGGAATCGCTGGAAGCACAGGCAACGGCTGCTGATCGCGCCCACGGGGTTCGCGCGGAGCTGGAATTGGTTGAAAACGAAACCGGGCGCTCCCAAGAGGCCGACCGCGCGCACGGCCGCCTTCTTCCCGGAATCTCCGCTGGAGTCGTTCAGGTCCTGGCTCCACAGCAGCCTGCGGTCGCTGCCCGGCTGCCTGTTGTCGGCCGGCGGCCACTTGCCGGCGCTCGGCTGCTTGTTGCCGGCGCCCGTCAGACCCGCCGGATCGAAGGCGAAGATCCTGTTGCCCAGCGGCAGCACCAGCACATGCCCTTGCACGTAGGCGTCGGCCATGTTGCCGTTGAACATCACGTTGGCCCGTTGTCCGTTCTCCGTCAGCGGCACTTGCCAGTGCATGCGGCCGAAGCGGTCGTAGACCAGCAGCGAGGTGCGGTTCTGATCGAAACGCAGCGTCTGGTCGGAGAAGAAGGGGCCGGGATCGCCTTGGTATTGCACGACGAAACGCCCCCAACCCCCGAAATTGTCGTTGCGCGAAACGCCGATCTTGGTGGTGGTTTCCACTTGGCCCCGGGGCCAGGCCGCAGCCGGCTTGAGCAACTCGCCCAACGGTCCGTCCCGGGGCAGGGCCTCGACCAGCTCCTTGCCGGTCTTGCCGTCGCGGCAGGCCACGGCGGCGAATTGCCGCCGGAGCTGCTGATAGCACACGGCGGCGCCATCGTGGTGCCCCGCCGCTTCGAGCAGGTCCGCCAACTGGGCCACGGCAGGGCCGGCCACCGCGCGGTCGGGCGACTGCCGATCCGGCCACAGCAGCATCTCGGCCTCCAAGTCGCGCTTGTCGGCGATCAGCCGCCGCAGCAATTCGCGGCGGGCTGCCGCGGCCGCCGGCTGGCCGTCGAAGTAGTCCAGGAAGGTCCGCAAGTCGGCGGTCGACTTCGTTGCCAGGGCCGCGCTCAGGCGCTGCTGGATGACGCGGTCGATCTCGGCCGCCATCTCGCCCGGGGCCTCGTGGCGCAAGGCGGCCAGGCCGGCGCGGATCCAAATGTCGCGCCGCACGATCAGCGACTGGTCCACGTTCTCCATGCCCCGATCGCCGCGGTCCAACTCGATCAGCCGCAGGTAATGGTCCAGGGCCGCTCGCCACTGCCCCGTCTTCTGCAACCCACCGGCCATCAGCCGCAAGTAGGCGGCCCGCTGGCTGGCATCGTCCAGCAGCCGCTCGATTTCCGCGGTGTTGCCGCGATAGGCGGCGAAGTCGCTGCGCAACCCCTCCAAGAGCGCGTCGCGCAGCAGTTCCCGCGTCCGCTCCTCGCCCCCCAATTGAAAGGCGCGGCGGAAGCTCTTGATGCCGTCGGCCAGCTTGCCGTCGTCCAGCAGCGCTTCGCCCTGGAGTTTCAGGGCCTCGGCGTCCTCGGGTTTGGCGGCCAGGCGGCGGCCGATCTCCTCCCGCAGCGCGCTGGCCTGGAAGAAGAGGTCCAAGCCGTCCCAGCCTTGGGAAATCATCTTGCCCTTGTAGCAGACGAGATTGCCGGGAATTTCACCTTCCCGCGACTTCGACGTCTGCACGATTTTTCCGGCATCGAGGTCGACCGCCGCCACTTCCGCACTGCTCAGGGGGACATAGTAGCGGTTGCCGGTGGAGAAGCCGCGGCCGCTGGGGTTGCTGCCGGCGGGCAGGGGCATGGTCCAGGCCGGAGTGCCGTCGGCCAGCTTGACGGCGCGGCACTTCGTGCCGGCCCACCAGCACGATCTTGCCCCCGTGCACGCACGCCAGGTAGAGGCTGTCCTGCCGCGGCAACGGGCCCCACAACTGCGTGCCGTCGATGAGGTCCAGGACGTAGAGGGCGTCGGACTCGGTGGGGGTGACCAGCACGCGGCCGTCGACGATGGTCGCCGTGCCGTCCAGCCAGCGCGGCAGGGGCATGCCGGCCGAATAGTTCCCGAACCGCATCATCATGATCTGCTGCTGGACGCTGTAGGAATTGCCCGCCCTCTCGCGGCCGTAGCGGTAGCCCCAGCGCAGGGAGCGCGTCGCCAGGTCGACGGCCACCACGCCGCCGGCGCCGGTGGGACAGATCAGGATGCCGTCGGCATAGGAGGGGGACAGTCCCGCCGTCCGCCGCAGGGAATCGGGAAAGAAGTTGTGTTGCACGACGGCCAGTTGCTGCGACCAGAGGGTGTCGCCGGTGTCGCCGTCCAGGGCCAGGAGCCGGATCTCGTCATTGACTTCGGCCAGCACGTAGAGTTGGCCCCGCAAAGGCAGCGGCGGGCCGAGGAAGATGCTGCCGGCCTGTCGCAAGGGGTGCGCTCCGCCGGCGGCCCCGCCGATCTCCCAGACCAGGCTGCCCTTGTGGATGTCGATGGCCGAGAGGCGATTGCAAGGCCCGTGATTGCCCGCCGGCCGCCCCCGCCATCCCCAGGGACCGCCGATAAACATGCCCCCGTTGTTGGGGTCGGCCTCCAGGGCCAGGTCTTCGATGCTGAAGACATAGCGGCCGTCACTGCTGAGCGTGCCATAGGTGGCGTCCTCCCAGAGCCGCTGCGCCAGCATCGGCACCAGTGCGGGAAGCGTCTGGCGCCAGGCCGCCTCGCCCGCGTCGCCTCCGTTCCTGACGTTGGGGTTGGAGTTGAGCGTCTCCACGGGATCGTCGGCCTTCACGTACCACTGCCGTTTGCCGGTGCGGAAGTCGATCGCCCAGAGGGTGTGCAGGTCGCGCATCAGCACCACGTCATCGACGACCAGCGGATGCAGTCCCGAAAGCACCACCCCCCCTTCCTCCTGGAAGTGATGTCGCCACTGGTGCAGGGCTTCGTCGACGTCGGAGGGGTGCTCGACGTCGGTGAGCGTGGGGACGCGCCAGCACATGCTGAACAGCGGCGGGCCGCCGATGGCCGCCACGTTGCGCGTGGCGTCGCCGCGATACATCAGCCAGCGGTCTGCATTGGCCGTCAGGCCCGCGTGTCCCGGGCCGACCAGCCGCCGCAGCCAGGCCAGGGCGTCGGCGTCCTTATCGAACCAGGCGACGGGGCGGCCCCCGATGGTCGGCGGCAGCGCCGGCCGCCGCTCTTTTAGGGCGACCAAGGCCCGCTGCGCCTCCTCCGGCATCCCGGCTTCCAGCCAGCCGGCGGCCATGGCCAGCGTCAACGCCGGCTCGAAGCGATCGCTCTGGGCCGGGGCCTCGCGCAGGCGTCGCAACGTCAGCGCGCCGGCCAGCGGCAGGCCGTGATCCAGGTCGTAGAGGCCCAAGAGGAAGGTCGCCTCATAACCGGCCCGGGTGTGAAAATATCGCCCCGAGGTGGCCGCCAACTTCGTTGCATCGCCGGCCGCCAAGGCTTCGTCCAACATCTTCTGCGCATTGCCGCCGCTGTGCAACTCGTACAATTCGCGGCCTTCACGCGGCATCTGCCCCAGCAGCCGCTGCGCCTCGGCCTTCAGGCTGCGATGGGTCGGCGCCTGCTTGTCCGGCTGATAGAAGTAGTCGTCGGGCGAATCCAGGATCTTGTCCAGGCACTCGATGGCGTCGCTGTAGTGGCCCTGGTCGAGCCATTTCCGCGCCCTGCCCATTTGCTGCAACACCGTGCGATCGGCGGGCAGGAAGACATTATCGATCGCGTCCTCGTTGGCGTGCGCATCGATGGCGCCGAGGACCTGCCCGCCGTTGATGATCACGCGGCCGCGACCACCGATCCTTTGAATGATTTGTTGCGCGGCCGCCGGGCTGCCGGCCGCCAACAGCGCCACCGCCAACAAGAGCGCGATCGCCACAGGCCCAGTGCCCTGCAGGAGATGCCGGATCGGTCGATCCATCGAATGCCTCTTGTTCCGCCGCGTTGCCATAACCACGGGCCTGCCGCCGCCTCTGGGACACCAGTTTCGCATCGCTCCTGGCCAGCCAGCCCTGGTAGGCCGCTTACTAGGACCGGAAACTTTGCGGACAAAGCCCAGTTTGTACAACTTTCTATGATAAATGAAGCCGGCCACACTGACAAGATACTGCCACATATTCCACCAAAAGATGGGTAAAGAGGTTCCGACACTCCTTAATCGCATCCGCACGCGAAAACGATTCCAACTCTATCCACTGCCGCTGGGCGCGCCGACACGGCGGACCGTGGCGACACGGCCGACGCGAGATTAGACGCTTTCCCGGTGCTCTTGGTTCCAGCGGAAATCCGGACGACCGGGAGCGGGTTTTGTAATCAGACTGGGCTTGCAACACCTGTTAAGGGGGCATGTTCCGATGGTCGCGGCCGAGGGGGAGGAAAATGGGATTGTCCACTGCCGCGACGCGGGAAACCGTGGGCCTTGGCCGCTCCAGCACGGCGGCCAATGGCCCAAAACAGGGGAAAAAATGCCTGCGGCGGCAAAATTTCCCCTTTTTTTGGCCATTTCAGCCCTTGTACGGGTTGCTTTTTCCGCCAAAGAGACTTTAATCATCAGGTCCACTTCGTCGGACGGACCAGTTTTAACCCTAGAAAACCCTGAGGGAGGGTAGTGAGTGATGGCGAAAGCAGCGAAAAAAGCCCCGAGCAAGAGCGAGATCCTCAGCAACATCGCTACCGTGGCCGGCTTGAACAAGAAGGACGTGGCCAACGTGCTGGATGCCCTGTCGGGCGAGATTAAGAAGAATCTCGGCGCCCGCGGCCCCGGAATCTTCGCGATTCCCGGCCTGGTGAAGATCGAGCGCAAGAAGGTCCCCGCACGGCCCGCCCAGAAGGGCGTTCGCAACCCGTTTACCGGCGAGCTGCAAGATCGACCCGCCAAACCGGCTTCGGTCAAAGTGAAGGTGTGCGCCCTGAAGAGTCTCAAGGAGATGGTCTGCTGAGCGAGTCCTCAGCACATCGCAGCGCTCCGCCGGCCGCTCGCCCGTGACCTCGCCTGCTCCGCCACTGTACGGCCAACTGACCGACAGCGGGATTGCGGACCAGCGGCTGGCGATGCGTTTTTCGGAATCCGCACCACGGATGTTTCCGCCGTGCCGCAGCGCTAGCGGAAATGCTCCTTCAGCAGCCGCCGGAACTGCGGCAGGTCCTGCACCTGCCGCACCGCCTCGCGGAAGGCCGCGGCGGCGGGCAGGAAATGGGCAAAGTAGCCGCTCATCCGCGGCAGCCGCCGCAACGCCAACGGCCGGCCGTAAAGATGGAACTCCCCTTCGATCAGCCGCAGCAGCACCCGCCCGCGCTCGGCAGCCGTCGGCCCGCGCACGGCCAGGCCGCCGAGCAACGCGCGGGCCTGGCGAAAGATCCAGGGATTGCCCAGGCAGCCGCGGCCGATGGCCACGGCGTCGGCCCCGCTCTGCCGCCAGTAGCTCACGGCGTCGGCGGCCGTGCGAATGCCGCCGCTGCCGATCACCGGGATCGCGACTGTCTCCTTGGCGCGGGCAACCACCTCCCAGTTCGGCCCGCCGACGTAGCCCTGGGCCACGCTGCGGGCGTGGATGCTGACGGCCGCCGCACCGGCCTGCTCCGCCCGCCGCGCCACCTCGACGGCCGTGGGATGCTCGGCGTCCGGTCCGCTGCGGATCTTCAGCGTCACCGGTATCGACACGGCCCGGACCACGGCCTCGACCAGCCGCGCGATCGCCGCGGGCTGGGCCAGCAGCGCGCCCCCCTCGCCGCGAGCCAGCAGGCGGGCCGTGGGACACTCGAAGTTCAAATCGACCATGTCGAATCCCAGTTCTTCCACCACGGCGGCCGCGGCGGCGAGGATGCCGGCGTCGCGGCCGCTGAGCTGTCCGGCGCGGGGCCGCTCGGCCGGCGTGGTATGGAGCAGTCGCAGCCCGCGGCGGTCCCGCCGTGCCACTTGGGCCGCATCGACCCGCTCGCTGACCACCAGGCTGGCCCCAAATTGCTTCATCAGCAAGCGGAAGGGATAGTTGCTGTGCTCTTCCAGGGCCGCCAGCGTGAACGGATGGGCGATGGGGACGCGGCCGATTCGCATGGCCAGCACCAGCCTTCCTGGGGGGGCCGCAAAAACTTGACGCTCGACAAGTGCCGCAATTATACTAAGTATTCCAAGAGAGGGAATTTGCGCGAAGCGTACACGGCGCAACACGAGCGCGAAGCGCAGCGCGGGTGGCACGATGGCAGACCGTTGGGTAGCGCCCGCTCGCTCGCGCTGCGGGCTGGTGTAAGCACGGGGGCGTGAACGGTTACCGTTCGCACAAGGCAGAAAGAGTGTGCTGATGAAGCATCCACATCGTTTGGCGGTCATGTATGTAGCGGCATTGACGGCGGTCATGCTCGGCGGCCCGGCCCGAGGGCAAGAGGCCGTGCCGTCGCCTGCCACCGGAGCGCCGAAAGCCGGCGCAACCGCCGCAACCGCTCCGGCCAAGGCTGCTGGGGCCAGAGGCACCGCCGCCCCTAGGATCCCGGCGGCGAAGTCGCCCTATCGCAAGCTGGCCCCCGGCGTCCTCAAGGAAGTCGATCGCGACCCCAAAGAGGGCGATACGTTTATGGTGCATGACATCGTTCGAGCTGCTGGCGGCCGACAGCGATTTCGACTGGGCCAAGGAAGTTACCTTCCGCCACGACGTTCTGGTCGTTGGAATTCAAGTTCAAGCCCGTGCGGATGATGTGGGTCGACGTGCCGCAGGCCGGCGGGACAATGCAGCGGAAACTGATCTGGTACATGGTCTACTCGGTGACCAACCTCGGCAAGACGATGCACCCCGTCCAGCAGCCCGACGGCACTTACAAGGTCGAGTTCGTCGACGAGCCGATCCGCTTCGACCCGGTCTTCAGCTTGGAGGTCCATCGCCGGCTGGACGACAGCGCGCCGGAGGATCTAAGCTTCAAGAAGGTCTACGTCGATCGCCTGATTCCCGTCGCCTTGGGGCCGATCGCGATGCGGGAAGACCGCAACCGGCGGTTCCTCAACACCACCGAGATGGCCAGCGGGAGAATCCCCGTGGGCAAGACCATCTGGGGCATCGTCACCTGGCAGGACGTTCGATCCGCGGACCAAGTGGTTCTCCATCTACGTCGAAGGGCTGACCAACGCCTACAGATGGACTGACGTGCCGGGCGAGTTCACGCGCGATGACTTCGGCAAGGCGGCCCAGATCGGCAAAGGGCGGCGGGTGCAACGGAAGATCCTCAAGCTGAATTTCTGGCGGCCGGGCGACGACTCGCATGAAAACGAGAAACAAATCCGTTATGGGGTCCCCGGACGGGTTGACTACGAATGGGTTTATCGGTAGAAATAATGGGTTCTCGCTCGCCGCTGCTCCGCCAGGGCGGCCGCCGGCGATCTAACCCCCATTAGCACCACGACATACGCGCGACCCGGCCCCCCGGGCAGCGAAGCAGGCGAAACCCATGGCTCATAAGAAGGGACAAGGCTCCAGTCGGAACGGCCGCGATTCCAACGCCCAACGCCGCGGCGTCAAACGCTTCGGCGGCGAGGCCGTCCGTGCCGGCAACATTCTGGTCCGTCAGGTCGGCACCAAGTTTCACCCCGGCAAGGGCGTCGGCCAAGGGAGCGACTACACGCTGTTCGCCCTGGTCGACGGCGTGGTGAAGTTCGACCGCGGCGGCCGCCGCATCCACGTCGTCGTCTAGATGACATTGCATGATTCCGGGGGGTGCCGCCCGGTAAGCCGCGAGCCCCGGGCGTGAGCCCGGGGATAACGTCGATTTTTCGCAAGACGGCGGTGATCCCAATGTTATCCCCGGGCTCATGCCCGGGGCTCGTACGCCCGGCGCCCGCCACACCGTGGAAACAGCGGATGCCCACTAGCCGCCGGCTGCCCGGTCGGCTATGCTACTGGCAACGCCTACGCCTTATCGCCGGCCACGGTCAGGAGGGTCCGTCATGTTCCACCCATCGCCCGCCTTGCTCGCCGAAGCGCTCGAGCTGACTCTCCCCGTCATCATCACGGGGATCGTCATCGCCGTCTTGGGCGCCGTGGCGCTGCTGATCTTCTTGATGTACTTCGGCATTTGGTTCCAGGCCTACATGTCCAACGCCAACGTGAGCATGTGGAGCCTCATCGGCATGAGCCTCCGCCGCGTCAACTCGCGGGTCATCGTGCGGGGGAAGATCATGGCCGTTCAAGCGGGCATCGGCTCCGAGCCGCAAACCGGCGTCACCACGCGGCGGCTGGAGGCCCACTTCTTGGCCGGCGGCAGCGTCCCCAACGTCATCCAGGCGATCATCGCCGCCCATCGCGCCGACATCGATTTGGATTTCGACCGGGCGGCGGCCATCGACCTGGCGGGCCGCGACGTCGTCGACGCCATCCAGACCAGCGTCAGTCCCAAGGTCATCGATTGCCCCGATCCCAAGCGTTCCGGCCGCACCACGCTCAGCGCCATCGCCAAGAACGGCGTGGAGTTGAAGGTCCGTGCGCGGGTCACGGTGCGGACCAACGTCGAGCAACTCATCGGCGGCGCCACCGAAGAGACGATCATCGCCCGGGTGGGCGAAGGCATCATCACCTCGATCGGCTCGGCGGAGAGTCACTTGGAGGTGATGGAGCGGCCCGACCGCATTTCCAAGGCCGTGCTGGATCGCGGCCTGGACGCGCAGACGGCCTTTGAAATCGTCTCCATCGACATTGCCGACATCGACGTGGGGCAGAACATCGGCGCCCGCTTGCAGGCCGACCAGGCCGAGGCCGACACCCGCGTGGCCCGCGCCAAGGCCGAAGAGCGCCGCGCCTTGGCCACCGCCCGCGAACAGGAGATGAAGGCCCAGGTGGCCCGCAACCGCGCCAGGTCGTGTTGGCCGAGGCCGAGGTGCCGATGGCCATGGCCGCCGCCTTCCGCGCCGGGAACCTCACCGGCTTGAAAGGAAAAGCGTAGGGCCGCTTGGTGCCAAGAAACAGGGGAATCTCATGACGGACGAACAATTGCTGGAGCGAATCACCCTGAACCCCAGGGTCATGGCGGGCAAGGCGGTCATCAAAGGGACCCGTCTGACCGTGGACCACGTCTTCAATCTCCTGGCACATGGGATGAGCACGGCCGAGATCATCGAGGAGTACCCGGGACTGACCGAGGATGACATTCACGGGTGTTTTCTTTTTGCTGCCCGTTCCTTGGGGGACACCGCGTTCATGCCGCTGGACGTGGAGAAGTGATGGATGCGGTTCCTTGTTGACGAGTGCATCGGCTTATTCGTGGCCCGCTGGCTGCGGGAGCAGGGGCACGAGGTGTTTTCCGTCTACGAGCAAGCGCGCGGTTCGGACGATGAAGCGGTCCTTCAAGAGGCCCTTGCCGGGAACTGGATACTCGTCACCAGCGACAAGGACTTTGGGGCAAAGGTCTACCGCCAGGGGCACGAGCATAGGGGCATTATCCTGCTCCGCCTTGACGACGAGCGTCCCAAGGCCCAGATTCAAGCCCTCGCGCAGTTGTTGCCAGGATATGCCGACCGATTGGCCGGTTCGTTCGTGGTTGTGACGGAGACACGGGTTCGTTTCGGCCATCCATAGGCTGACCGGTGGGCTCGGCAATTCCCTCGCCACCGTGGGTCGCTGCTGAACACTTCCCCAAACTGCCGCATGTACGAACTCTTCGAGCACACCGCCGACGTGGGGCTGCGGGCAAGGGCGGAGAGCCTGGATGCGCTGTTCGCCGAGGCCGCCCGGGCGCTGTTCTCGGTCGTGGTGGCCAACCTGGACGAGGTGCAGCTCCGGGAAACGATCGGCCTGGCCGTCGCCGGGACGCAGCCCGACGAGCTCCTGCGCGATTGGCTGGCCGAGTTGCTGTACGTCTTCGAGGTGCGGCGGCTGCTGCTGGCCCGCTTCCAGGTGCAGATCGGCGGCGAGGGCTTGACGGCCACGGCCCAAGGCGAGCCGATCGACGCGGCCAGGCATCAACTCGACATGGAAGTGAAGGCTGTCACCTGGCACGGCCTGAAGGTGGTACGCGACGGCGACGGCTGGCTGGCCGAAGTGATCGTCGATATCTGATGGCCGGCCGGCTACAAACGGGTAGCCCCGATAGCTTTGCTATCGGGGTGCCGAAGGCACAAGAGGTTGTCGCGGCGTAGTGAAGCCCCTCTTGCGGCTCCGCCGTGTGCGATAGCAAAGCTATCGGGGCCACCCGCTGCAAACGGGGGGCTTTTCTCGCCGGCAGAAACTTTCCGCAGGTCGTACTACGGGGCCGGCGCGGCGGGGATCGGCTCGTGGTGGAGATAACCGGCTGTCGCATTCCACTCCAAGATCGTCTTTCGCGGCAGCGAAGTGTCGTGCGAGCTGGCGACGGCCGCCAACTGAGCGAGGAAGGCGGGCGAGACGTGGTCCAAGCCGATCACGTCGCTCTTCTCCTGGCCGTCGCGGCCGTTGCGAATGACCAGCGCGATCTCGGCGCCTTCCTTGTGCCGTCGCTGGATTTCCTCCAGGGTCGCTTGTTCGCCGGGGGCCAACTTGGCCGCCTCGCCCGGCTCATGGGCGGACTCCTTGGCAGCCACCGCCGGCAGCGCGGCGGCCGGCGGAGCGGCGGCGGCCAGCAGCGCCGGCGTCCAGGTCCCCTTGGGCTCCTCCTTGTAGACGAAATCGACGCCGGCGCGGTCCATCTCCGCACGGATGGCGGGCAGGGCGGCACAGTAGCCGGCGTGATCGTTGCGGTCGGCGGCGTTGCAGATGCCCACGACCATGCCGTCGCTGGAGAAGACGCCGCCGCCGCTGCGGCCCTCGATCGGCTCGCCCTCGACTTGCAGATTGGCCGGTCCCAGGAACTTGTTCACGGCCAGCACGCGGCTGTGCAGGGTGGTCGGATCGTCGCCGTTGTTGCAGCCCACCGTGACGACCGGCTCGCCCGGGACGACCCGATAGCCCGGCGGCGCTACCCGCGCCACGGCCACTTGTCCCGCCGGGCGGATGCTCACCAGGCCCACGTCGTTGTTCGGATCGTAGGAGATCAGCTTGCCGGCGATCCGCTGCACGCCGCCGGGACCGAACAGATCGACCTCGATCGGTCCGTCCCCCTTGGAGTCGCGGAAGATGTGCCCGCAGGTGAGGATCAGGGCCTCGCCCTTCCGGGCGTCGATGATGGTTCCCGATCCACAGGAGCGGCCGCTGGGGTCGGTCACGCGGAGCCGGACGCTTTCGGCGATCAGCGTGGCGTCGCTGACGGCCGGCCCCTTGGACCGCGGCGCCGGCGCCGGGGCCGCAATCGCCGCTGCGGCAATCACCGGCGCGGGCTTGACCGGCGGCGCTGCCGGCGGACGGGCGTCGGCGACGCTGATCGCCTTGTCGCACATCTCTTGCAGATAGCCGAACGTAGTCTTGCCCACCCAGCGATCGACTTCGACGCCGTCGACCAGCGTCACGAAGCAGGGAATGCGCATTACCTGGAAGCGCGCGGCCAATGCCGGTTCCGCATCGACATTGACCCGGCGGATTCGATACCCCATGGCCACCAGGTCGCGGACCGTCGAATCCATTTCCCGGCAGGGGGCGCAGTGGTCGGAGTAGAAGTCGATCATTTCCGTCCGAGTAGGCGTGCCAGACCAGACCGCGAGCGCCAAGACGATAGGCAATGAAACCATCGGTTCCCTCCTCGTTCGGCCGATCGCCGCCGGGCCGCCCGACATCCGGGCTGCCGGCTCGCGCGAGTCACTGCGGGTTGAGCGATCGGCCGTGAAATCCTTTTCGTGGTTTGCTGATAGGCAGGGCTTGAAGGTTTCGTATTTTCCCTAGAACCTGCAATCCGCACAATCGCAACTTGGCGATTTTCTTTATTTTCCAGGCCGGAAAGAAACCTCGCTGCGGGCTGATGATGACCAGGGAACGTCTTGCCCGAATTGCCAACACCCCGTATACTGGGGGTTTCTGTCGCTTCGCCCAGAGGCCGCCATGAGCCAGACACGCAAACTCCTCTCCCTTGCCGAGGCCAAATCGCCCTTCTTCGTGGGCGCGATTGTGGACGGGGAAAACCTCCAGGCCGGCCTGATCGACGACCTGGGCCGGCCCCTTTCCTGGCTTACGCCGACGGCGATTCCCGCCGGGCCGGAGGCTGCCGCCGAGCAGATCGGCGCCGCCGTGCTCCAGGTCATCGAGGCGGCCCACGTGCAGCCCTCGGCCGTCGCCCGCGTGGGCCTCGGAGTGCCCGGCGTCATCGACGCCGCCTCCGGCGCCTTGCTGGAAGCGGTCCGGCATCGCACTTGGCAGCGATTTCCGCTCCGCGACCGCGTGAGCCATGCTTGCCGGCTGCCGGTGACGTTGGTCAACGACGCCGACGCGGCCGCGTGGGGCGAATTCTGGGTCGGTTCCGCCGGCCGGTTCCGCAGCATGGTGCTGTTGACGCTGGGGACGGGCGTGGGCAGCGGCATCATCATCGGCGATCTGGCCGCCAAGGGCCGATGGATCCAAAGCAGCGAGTGCGGCCACATGGTGATCTGTTGTGCCGAGGACGCCCGCACGTGCGGCTGCGGCCAGCGCGGACACCTGGAAGCCTACGCCAGTGCGACGGCCGTCGTGGAGCGCACCCGGGAGGCCCTTCACGCCGGCCGGGGCAGCTCGCTTTCCCAGCGGCTGATCGCCGCAGCGCCGCTCTCGGCCGAGTTGGTGGCGGCGGAGGCGGCCGGGGGCGATCCGCTGGCGCTGGAAATCGTCATGGACACCGCCCGCTATCTGGCCGCCGGCATCGTCAGCGTGCTGCACACGGTGGATCCCAACGGCGTGCTCTTGGGCGGGACGATGACCTTTGGCGGCCCGGACACGGAGTTAGGCCGCCGCTTTCTCGCCCGCGTGCGCGAGGAGGTCGGCCGGCGGGCCTTCCCCTTGTTGGCCGAGCGGTCGGTGATCGATTTTGCCGTCTTAGGCGGCGCCGCCGCGGTCTTCGGCGCCGCCGGCCTGGCGCGGCTGGAGAGTCAAGGGAAGCCGCAGGGCTGAGCGGCCGTGGGCCGTCTCCTCCCTCAAGCGTTGAGGAACGCCTCCACGTCGATCCCCGCTTCGCGGAGCACGGCCCGGAGCGTCCCTTCCGCCATGTCGCGAGCATGATGAGGAAGGGTCACATGGCGGCCGGGGCTGGGCCGGTCGTAAGACCAACCAAACGCCCGCAGCCGACGAGCAACCTCCCGATACTTGAATCCCGACAGGCGGCCCATCAGCCGATTCCTACGGGAACGACCACGTCCAGCGGGCCGCCGCCGGCAAGACCGGATAAATGGCGTTGTGGTAGTGCCGAAGGCGGCGCGCCCAGCGAGCCCCGGCGCCCGCCCTCGTTGTCGCACAAAAGTCGCAACGACCAACAGGCTTTTGCCCAAACGGGGCACCATAGCATAGCCCAGGGTTGCCGCGCAGCGGCTACCCTGGGCTTCGGATGACGAGGAATCCAAAACCCCAACGGGGTTTCGTTTCGCGGACGTTTCGCAACCCCTTCGGGGTTGAGGGCGAGGGTGGCCCGCCAACCCGGGGTAGCCGCTGCGCGGCAACCCCGGGCTAAATTATCACAGCCCCCTCGGGGCAACGACATTTTCGGAAACAATGGCTTGTGCGTAACAACGACGGAGCTTGCGCCCGGGGCTCAAAAGCCGGCAAATCCCACCGATTGCGGCATCGCTGACACGGGCACCACGCCCTGCGTGGTCCTGGCACGAGCACTGGCAAAGCCAGTGGCACACAATTCGTGCGGCCCGGCCTACGGCAGGCGGTCTTCCTTGGCGTGCCGGGCGCGAATGTCCTTGGCGCTGGCCTCCATCTCGGCGGCCCGATCGTTCTCGGGAGGTGTCATCTTCCGCAGCACCGAGGCATAGATCTCCAGCGTCACGGCCAGGTCGGGGTGGGAAGGGGGCAGCGCCGCCTGGCGAATCTTCAGGGCGCGATCCAGGCACTTGGCGGCGGCGGCGTAGTCTCCCTTCTTGCGATCGAGCACGGCCAGGATGCACAACAGCCGGGCCAGCTCGGGATTCTCGGAGCCGTCGATGCGCTCGGCGAGTTCTACCGCCTGCTGGGCCTCGGCGATGCCGGCGGTGATCAGGGTCGAATCGTCGTCCAGCGAGGCGAGGTCTCCCAGGACGCTGACCAGGGGCGGATAGTCGATGCCCAGGAAGGCGGTTTCCCAGATTTTTCGCGCCTCCTCGAGATAGGGCCTGGCGTTGTAGGGGGCATCGCGGGCGATTTCCAGCCTTGCCCGCGTGTACTGGATTTCCGCCACCCAAACGAACTTGGGGCCGAAGGCGTGTTGCACGATGGCCAGGGCGTCGCCGCAGAGTTTTTCGGCCCTGGCGAAGTGGTCCTGCGCCACCTCGGTCTTGTCCTGGGCCGCCGCCAGCTTGCCCTCGGCAATCTCCACCTGGGCCAGCCCGTCGAGGTTCATCGCCAAGTAGGGATGCTTGTCGCCCCAGAGTTGCTTGATGAGCGTGGAGGCGCGGGAGCCGTGGGCGTAGGCCTCGGCGTAGCGGGCCTGGCCGGTGTCGACGGCCATCAAGTTGTCCAGGATGGCCGCCAGGTAGGGATGATCGGCGTTGGAGAGTCCCTTCTGGGCCAACACGAGGGCCTTGCCGGCGTCGGCCAGGGCCTTGGCGTCATGGCCCCATCCCCGCCCGACGCAGGAGGCCACGGCCAGGTTCAAGGCCAGCAGCGGCGGGGCCGCCGGCTGCTGCTGCTGGTAGATTTTCGTGGCGCTGTCGAGAGCCTGCTGGGCCTGCTGATGACGGCCGAGCACGCGGTGGACGATGGCCAGATTGTCGCAGGCGGCGGCGACGTGCGGATCACGCTCGTCCGGCACGAGCGACCACTGCCCGCGGGCCTGGTCGAGGAGTTCCTCGGCGCCCACGCAATCGCCGCGGAGGAGAAGCAGGCAGGCGCGGTTGTTGAGCGTAGCGGCCAGGCGGGCGGGGTGGTCGCCGCCGGCTTTTTTCCAGATCTCTTGGCTTTCGCGGGCGGCCGCTTCCGCCTTGTCGAATCCCCGGCCGCGGTTGAGCCGCACCAGCGCCTGGAGATGCAGGCAGACCGCGGCCTCGGGAGCTGAGGCCGGCTGCAGGCGCTCGGTGATCGTCGTCGCCTGCTCGACCAGCTCGTCGGCCGCGGCAAACTGGCCGGCCTGCATACAGGCGACCGCCAGTTGGCATCTCAGCATGGGATCGTCCGGCCTCTGCTCGACGAGCTTGCCATAGGCTTGCACGGCGTCGGCAAAGCGGCCGGCGTACATGGCAAGCTGGGCCTCGGCCAAGGCGATCTGCGCCGGGTCCGCGCCGGGGGCCTGCCGGGCGTAGTCAGATACGCGCCCTGGCGTCGTCGAACTGCTGCCGCCCCAACGCCCGCAGGGCCAACGAATACGGCATGGAACCGTCGGGAATCATGCCGGCCAATTGCCTGCGCGGAGCGGCACCACGGGCGTCTGCAGCACGGCCATATACGGATCGGTCGCCACCAGCAGCGGAGCAACGAGGTCCTCGGCCAGCGGGATGGTCATGTCTTCCAGCACCACGTTCTTCACCCGGATCGGCCAAGGGCTCAGCCACCAGGCGGCGGCTGCCACGCAGAAGACCCCCGCGCCTGCCAGCGTCCGCAAGCGAACCCGCCCCAGCAAAGGCAGGCTGGACGGTGTGCCGGCGGGAGGCGGGCATGGTGTAGAGCTGCTTGCCGAAGTCGGAGTGCTGGGCAAGCCGCACGCGTTGCATGAGCATCTCCGGCGGCTCTCGCCGCCGCGTCACCGCCAGCACAAACACCGCCGTCAACAGGGCAAATCCCAGCCCCACCGCCCGCTGCGTCAAGGCGGGCAATTCGTGGGGCAAAAAGAAGATGCCCGCCACGTACATCGCCAGCACGCCGCCGGCCAGCAGCGGCGCCACCAGGTGCGACCGGGATGGGGCGGGAGCGTCCTGATAAGATGGTTTGGGAGGCATGTTCGCTATTGTAACGCCATCGGGTGGTTATGGCAATTCCTCATTGAACGACGCGGGGGTGTGCTAGACTTCTTGCAGGTGGTCGCCATGGAACCAATGTTTCAACAACTTGGGCTCTCGCTGCTGCTGGGGCTGCTGGTGGGGCTGCAGCGCGAACATGCCGCCGCCGGTACGGCCGGCATGAGGACCTTCCCGCTGATCAGCGTCCTGGGGACGGTCTCGGCCCTGTTGGCGGCGCAATACGGCGGCTGGATCGTGGCGGCCGGCCTGCTGGGCATCGTCGCCTTGATGCTGATCGCCCACTTCAATCGGCCTTCCCAGCCCGAGGCCAACCACGGCACCACTACCGGCGTGGCCATGTTGCTGATGTTCGCCGTGGGGGCGCTGCTGACGATGGGGCCCGCGGAAATGAAGGTGGCCATCGCCGTCGGCGGGGGGGTGGCCGTGCTCTTGCAGTTCAAGCCCGAGCTGCACGGCATCGCCCGCCGGCTGGGCGATGACGACCTCAAGGCGATCATGCAGTTCGTGCTCATCACCTGCATCATCCTGCCGGTGCTGCCCAATCACAGGCTCGTCCTTCCCTTGGGTCCGCGCTACGCGGCCCTGAACGTGCTCAATCCGTTCGAGATCTGGCTGATGGTGGTGCTGATCGTGGGTCTGGGTCTGGGCGGTTACATCTTCTACAAGTTTTTCGGCCGCGACGCCGGCACCCTGTTGGCCGGCATCCTGGGCGGCGCCATTTCCAGCACCGCCACCACGGTAAGCTATGCCCAGGGGCGCGCGGCGACGCGACGGCCACCCGCACGGCCGCCGTGGTCATTATGATTGCCTCGACCGTCTCCTGTCTGCGGGTGCTGGTCGGTGTGGCGGCGGTTTCGCTGGCGGCTTCGCCGCAGTTCCTCCTCAGCGTGCTGGCGCCCGTCTGCGTGTTGGCGCTCCTGACGCTGCTGCCCGCGCTGGTGTTGTGGATGCGGCAGCACCGCCAGCCCGCCTCGATGCCGGAGCACCAGAACCCCACGCACTTGAAATCGGCCCTGGTGTTCGGGCTGATGTACGCCGCGGTGTTGCTGGCCTTGGCGGCCGCACAGAGTTTCGCCGGAGGACACGGACTTTATGCCGTGGCCGGGCTGTCCGGACTGACGGAAATGGACGCCATCACCTTGTCCACGGCGCGGATGTCGCTGAGCGATCCGCTGGTGGCGGCCATCGGCTGGCGGTTGCTTGTGATTGCCGTGATGGGCAACATGGTGTCGAAGACCGCCTTGGCGGGTCTGTTGGGCGGCTGGCGGCTGCTGGTCGATATGGCGCTCTTGTTTGCCATCCCCATGGCCGGCGGCGCCGCCATGCTGGCGCTGCGGTGAGACGGGCCGCAACGGGCCTTCGGCCGCAGGGCGCCGACCGCGCCAGCCGTCACTTTATCCGCCATTTGCCCAGTTCGTCGCCGACCACGTGAATCTTGCAGGCGGGCACGGAAAACTCGGTGATCCGCCAGTGGCCGCCGGCCCGCGCGGCCACGTAGTCGAACTTGCCTCGATAGAGCTGCGGGACCTCGTACGACACCGTGCCCTTGGCAGCGTCGCCTTCAGCCTGGCAGGTAAAACCGGTGATGCGATCGGCGTGAATCATGGTGATCGGAGGGGTCGGCCTGCGAGGGTCCGGCGAACGCGCGATCTCATCCCGAATATTGGCCACCGGGTAGATCACGTCGTCACTCTTGAGCAACTCGAATTGCTCCTTGGCCTCTTTGACGTTCTCGATCGCGGGACGCAAGTCGATGAGCATGGCGGTGAGCGATGCTTTTTCGAGACTGGACACGTCCACCGGATAGTGGAAGACAAACAGCACCTTGAAGTCGGTCAACGTCATGGCGGTGGCGTCGGGGATCAACCTTTTGATCTGCTCGGCGTCGCTCTCGTCGGCCACGCTGGGTGCGGCCGCGGCGGCCGCGCCGCCTGCCGGACCGGAGGATGCCGGCCCATGGTCCTCGCCGGCGACTGCCGCCGCGGACTTGTCCTCCAGACCAAACAACGCCAACTCCGTCAGCACCTTCGAGGCGTCGAGCGTCAACTGCAACGTGGTGGGAGCACCGCCGGAGATGTCCGCCTTCCCCAACGAGAAACAACCGTCCTTGCACTTGGCATAGACATCGTATTTTCCCGGCAACAGCGCCACCGTGAACGAAGTCTTGCCGGATCGCACCATGCCGCCGGGCGTCTGCGAATCGGCGCACACAAAAAGGATGGCCTGGACCGCTAGCCCCCTGGGGACCGTCATCTTGCCCTTGACGGCCGTGGGCGCGCTGCCCTGGGTCAATTCGACCTTACGCTCGGCATCTCCTTCGATCGTGATGCGCTCGGAGTGGACGACGCAGCCGTGGAAGGACACCACCAGGCAGGCCGGGCCGTCCACCAGGCCCGTGCAACTGGCGATCCCCTTTGCCGAGACCTTGGCGATCCGCTCCTGGGCCTCGCCCGGGCGGACCGCCTGCCGCATCACGATTTCGATGCCGCTGGCGGGCAATTTCTGTTTTTGGCCGTTGGCCGTGGCGGTCACCGTCACCTTGAGCGTGCGCCTCTTCCTTCAGCCGCACCTCGACGGGGTCCCTGGCGGCCGGCACCTTCAGTTTGCCCCGATAAGCGACGTAGCCGGGCGCGGTGACGGCCAGGTTGTAGCTGCCCTCGTCGAGCGTGCCCAGGTCGACCAGCCCCGAGTCATCGCTGGTTGCCTGGACGGGCTCGGCCCCCGGCTTCTCGACGCGCGCCAGCGCCTTTTCAATACCCACGCCGGCCTTCTGGTCTTTGACCAGCAGTCGCAAGGCGGCCGCCTTGCCCCAGGCCGCCGGGCCGGTAAACGCCCAGGCCACGGCCAGCGTCGCGGCCAGGACGATCCCGATCCGCAATCTCCCCTGCTTGGTCCCCGCCGCCCCTGCCTGGCGATTCGTGCTGCCCTGGAACATAGGTCCGCTCCGTGTCTGTCGGGTGAAACTTGTCGGCCCGCACCCGGCTCTGCGATTATGGTATGCCCGCCCGGCCGCTCCCATCACCATTAGACGCAACTGCCGCCAGCGGGTTCCCTGAAAAGCCGTTGTTTCCGCAACTGCCCGCAGCGGGGAGCCGGAAACAGCCCGGCCACCCCCTCATAATAACCAGAATTGCGATCTACGCAAGCACCGTTTGGGCGCCCAGGCGACTGCGTCCCCGTTTCGACCCGCAAGAATCCGCCTCGGACGCCTGCTTTTGGGCCAAAAATTGACTCTTGGGAAAACCTCCCCTATGCTTCCTTGGCAATCCTTGTTGACGTCATTATCCCCGCAGAAGAGTTGATTCGCTTGGGGTCGAGCGAGCGATCTTGTCAGCGTCACTGCAAGAGGGGCTCTTACCATGAAATCCAAGAAACTGAAGAAAAAACATCAGCGGAGCGAGCAGACCGGGGCGCCGTCGGACGGCCCATCCAAGGGCAGTCCGAGCGGCATGCACCGTCACGGAGATACCAAGGTCAAGCGGCACAAGATCGCCAACAAGGTCTACTTGGAAGAGTTGGCCCGCTTGCAGATCGAGTTGGTCAAGCTGCAAGAGTGGGTCAAGCACGAAGGCCTGAAGGTCGTGGTCCTCTTCGAAGGACGGGATGCCGCCGGCAAAGGAGGAGTGATCAAGCGGATCACGGAGAGCATGAATCCGCGAATCTGTCGCGTGGTTGCCTTGGGCATGCCGACGGAACGCGAAAAGCAGAGTTGGTATTTCCAGCGCTACGTCGCCCACTTGCCGACGGCGGGCGAGATGGTGCTCTTCGACCGCAGTTGGTATAACCGCGCCGGCGTGGAGCGCGTCATGGGTTTTTGCAGCGACGCCGACTACCAGGAATTTCTGCGGACTTGCCCCGAGTTCGAGGACATGCTGATCCGCAGCGGAATTATCTTGCTCAAATATTGGTTCTCCGTGAGCGACGCGGAACAGGAGCGCCGTTTCCAGAAACGGATGCGCGACCCGACGCGAAGCTGGAAACTCAGCCCGATGGACGTGGAATCGCGCGAACAAGTGGGTCGAGTATTCGCGCGCCAAAGACATCATGTTTGCCCATTGCGACACGAAGCAGGCCCCCTGGCGCGTTGTCAAGGCCGACAACAAGAAATGTCGCGCGCTTGAACTGCATCACCCACTTGCTCAGGTCGATCCCCTATCAGGACCTGACGCCGACCCCGGCGGAGTTGCCGCCGCGTCCGGCGGCGCCCGAAGACTACGTCCGCCCGCCGATCGAGAATCAGACCTTCGTGCCCGAGATTTGGTAACGCCCGTCGGACGGCGTTTGCGGGCCTTCTTCACGAGACGCCGGGTTTCTCCGGGGATCAGCAGTTGCGCACGCAACGGGGGGCGCAGCCAAGCTTTTGGATCCGCAACCGCCAAGCTTGCCAGTGCTGGCTGCGTCCCAGTTTCGACCCCCCGATCTCCATGGAGGCGGAGTCGGTTATAATGTGGGGCATGGCCGCCGCAGTTGAAAAAGCCCCCCGCCGCTGGTTCCGCCTCACGCCGGATCGCGGCGTTGCTCTGCTGCTGGCCCTGGAAGGTTTTCTCCTTCTGTCGGCGTGGTTTCGCTGGTTTCCGTTCAACGAGCACAAGGGCTATGCGGTGCTGATCACCATCGCCAGCGTGAGCGCGGCCCTGCTCCTGATGTTCCTCTGGTTCCTCGCCGCCCTGGTCTTCCGCCGGCAGTTCCAATTCAGCATCCTCTCGTTGCTCCTGCTGGTCGTGGTCGTCGCCGTCCCGTGCAGTTGGCTGGCAACGGAAATGCAGCAGGCGTCGAGGCAGCGGGAACTGGTGGACGCGATTCGGAAGGCCGGCGGCTCGATCGAGTATGACTATCAACTCGATCGGTGCGGCAATCAGTCACCAAGCGCCAGCCGCCGGGGCCGGCCTGGCTGCGGAAGCTGCTGGGAGATGACCTGCTGGTGGACGTCGTGGAGGTCGATGTCCGGGGCAAGTCAGGATTCACCGACGCCGATCTGGAGCGCCTCGGCAGATTCGGCCAACTCCAATACCTGGGCCTCGACGGCACCGGGGTCAGCGATGCCGGGCTGGAACACCTCAAGGGATTGACCCAACTGGGCTTGGTCGACCTCACCGGCACTAAGATCACAGACACCGGATTAGAATGCCTCAAGGGGCTGCCACAGCTCAAAACGTTGGACCTGGGCGGCACCGAGATCACGGATGCCGGTTTGGAACGCCTCAGGGGGCTAACCGGTCTTCACGAACTCGATCTCGCCCGCACCAAGATCACGGACGCCGGGCTGGAACATCTCGAGGGATTGACGCGGCTCGGCTACCTGGACCTCAGTAAAACCAAGGTCGGCGATGCCGGCCTGATACACCTCAAGGGGTTGGCCCGGCTCCAGTCGCTGGACCTCTGCGACACCAAGGTCGGCGACGCCGGCTTGATACACCTCAAAGGGTTGACCGAACTCCAATATCTCGTTCTCGGCGGCACCCAGTTGAGCGACGCCGGGCTGCAACACCTCAAAGGACTGACCCGGCTCCAATGGTTGACCCTCCAACGCACCAAGGCGAGCACTGCCGGCGTGGAGAAACTTCAGCAGGCATTGCCGAACTGCAGGATCGATCGCTCTAGTATGGCCGATTGGACGCTCAAGGCCCACTGGCACGCGGAATAGAAAACCGCCGGGATCGTGACGGCAATCGCGGAGGTTGCCCTTGGGTCAGTCCCCGCACGATCGCCGGGGAAACGGCAGCAGCCCACCGGTGCGGCGGGCGTATTGCCCTGCGGGGAGCGTTGCGCCGCAAAGAAGGCGTCTTCGCCGCGAAAATGGGACCGGGTATCCTCTGGGTGCCCTGGCGCCGCCCCGGCCGGGGAAGTCGCAGGCCGCAGTTTCCCCTCCTCGTTTTCCCTCTTCCTTTTCCCCTCCGGCCGCCTTTCTCCGGCATCCGGCGTGGCGCGGGGCGGGACGCCGAGCGGCCCGGCTGTTGCCCCACTTGCCAAACCTCCGGCGAGCAAGGACAATGCGGGTGCGCTGGCCGCCGAAAGTTAATCTGGTAGGGACGAAATCGCGTGAGCCGAACAATCAATGGCCGCTCGGCCAAGGGCTTCGAGAATCGGCTGCAGCCGGAGGACCGGCCCGCCCACGGTTGGTATCGATTCGTTTTGTCGTTTCCGCCCCACCTCGTTCGGGACTATCTAGACCGCCTGGGGGTGCAACCCGGCCAATGCGTCCTCGATCCATTTTGCGGGACCGGGACAACGCTCGTCGAGTGCAAGAAGGTGGGCGTCAAAAGCGTGGGCATTGAGGCGAACCCAATGGCCTGGTTCGCCAGCAGTGTGAAGATCGACTGGGGCGTTAACCCGGACCGCCTCGCGAGCCACGCCCAACATGTGGCGGAAATCGTGTCCGAGAGGCTCGACGCGGCAGGCATCGACGACGCCGACGACCTCCCGCTTTTTCACCGGCGGCGGGCCTCGTCGGCGGCCGTGCGATGTCTTCCTGAGGCGGCCCAAAAGCTTCTCCTCACCAACTCGATCAGTCGGTTGCCGTTGCACAAGACTCTCGTCCTGCTTGAGGCCTTGGACGAGGAGAAGGACGCCCGCTACGATCGGCACGAACGGCTGGCGCTGGCGAGCGCCCTGGTGTACGAAATCAGCAACCTGCACTTTGGGCCCGAGGTGGGAGTCGGGCGAGTCAAGGCCGACTCCCCCGTGGTGCCCCTTTGGCTTCGGGCCGTAAACCGAATGGCGGATGACCTGCGTGGATTGCGTGGAAATCGCAAGACGATGGCGACCGCCCACTGCGCTGATGCGCGGGCGCCGGCTGAAGTCTTGAACGGGGATATGATCAACGCGGTCATCACCTCGCCCCCTTACCCGAACGAAAAGGACTACACTCGAACCACACGGCTGGAATCCGTCCTGCTCGGATTCATTCGGGACAGGGGCGACCTCAGGCAATTGAAGCAGGGGTTGGTTCGGTCGAACACCCGCGGTGTGTACAAGGGCGACGCCGACGATGCCCTTGTTAAGGAGCACCCGGAAATTCAGCGAATCGCCGGCGCGATCGAGAAGCGGCGCATTCGGATGAACAAGACCTCGGGATTCGAGCGGATGTACGCCCGGGTGACGAAGTTGTATTTCGGCGGAATGGCAAGGCACTTGTCCGGACTTGCCCAGGTGTTGCGGCCCGGCGCAAAGCTTGCCTATGTCGTGGGCGACCAGGCGTCGTACCTCCAGGTCATGATCCGCACCGGGCAGATTTTGGCCGATATTGCGACTTCGCTGGGGTACGAAGTTCTTGGCATTGATCTGTTTCGGACCCGGATGGCAACCGCAACCAAGGAAAAGCTCCGCGAGGAAGTCCTGGTTCTGCGATGGCCCGGCAAGGCGAAATAAGGGAGCGGCCATGGCGCGCCAAGAATAGGTATCGAGCGATCATCGAAGGCATTTTCGCGTCGAAATACCGTCCCGGCGCGGATCAAGTGGAGTTCGACCGCGGGGACATCGAGCGTTTCGCAAAGGAGCTGGCCATCAAGCTCCCCAAGAATCTTGGCGACCTCATTTACACGTTCCGTTACCGCGCCCCGATGCCACCGAGCATCGCTTCGACAGCTTCCGAGGGCGAAACCTGGATCATCCGGCCCGCGGGAAAGGGCAAGTATCGTTTTGTATCGGTTCAAGAAAAGCCGCTGAGCCCAAATGAGAGCCTGGCGTCCACCAAGGTGCCCGACAGCACCCCGGGGATGGTCGCCAAGTACGCCCTGGGCGACGAGCAATCGCTGTTGGCCAAGGTGCGGTACAACCGCCTCGTGGACATCTTTAGCGGCGTGACGTGCTACTCGTTGCAGAACCACTTGCAAACCACCGTCCGCGAGATGGGGCAAATCGAGACCGACGAGCTTTACGTCGGGATCGACAAGAGAGGCGCCCATTACGCGTTTCCGGTCCAGGCCAAGGGTGGCAGGGACCGTCTCAGCGCCGTGCAGATCGAGCAAGATATCGGCATGTGCGCCGAGAAGTTCCCATCGCTGATATGCCGACCAATCGCCGTGCAATTCATGGCGGACGAGGTCATCGCGATGTTCGAGTTGGAGGAAACCGACGACGGCGTGCGAATCGCGGCCGAGAAGCACTACAAGCTCGTGCCCCCCGAGCAGGTTTCCCAGGCCGATCTCGCTGCTTATCGCGAGCGGCTCGTGGGCAGGTAATCTCCGCCGTTTGGAAAGCTGAAACCGGGACGCGGTTGCCTTGCTGTTCGCGCTGAAGTCCAAGCCGCCCCGCGGCCGACGGGACCTGGGGCCGCAAGCGACGCCCTTCCCACCGGCCGTGACCCGCTGCGCGGGTGCCCCGGTGGGCTTGGGAGCAATGGCGAAATCCAAGCCCGGGGCCAGGGGGAAGAAAAGTGCCGGTCAGGCACGCCCGCGCCTGACCTGCCCGTGAATGCTGGCGGCCGGCCGTTACGCCGTCGCCGCCGGGCCGGCCCGCAACATCGTCTTCTGGTAGAGATCGACGTACTGCTTGGCACTGGCGGCCCAGGACCAATCCTGCTGCATCCCCGTGTCGATCAGGGCCTTCCAGGCCGCCGGCTGATGGAACACGTCGCAGGCCGTCCGCAGCGTCTCGCTCAGGGCCAGCGGACTGTACTCCTCGAAGGAGAAACCGTTGGCCGGCGCACCGTTGGGCTTGGCCGCGCCGTAACCGGTGATCGTGTCGGCCAGGCCGCCGGTCGCCCGCACCAAGGGCACCGTGCCGTACTTCAGACTGTAAAGCTGGTTCAGTCCGCAGGGCTCGAAGCGGCTGGGCATGAGGAAGATGTCGGCGCCCGCCTCGATGCGATGGGCCAGCGGATTGGAGAATTCCAGCCGCAGGGCGATGCGGTCCGGATAGCGCTGCGCCAGGCTCTCGAAGAGGCGATGATACTTGGGCTGGCCCGTGCCCAGGATGACCCACTGCACGTCGCCGGTCTGCACCCAGGCGCTGGATGACTTCGGCGATCAGGTCGATGCCCTTCTGCTCGGTAAGCCGGCCGACGAAGGCGACCAGCGGCAGGTCGGTGCGCTGGGGCAGGCCCAGCTCCTTTTGCAGCGCCTGCTTGCAGACCGGTTTGCCGGCGGCCACGCTCTGGGCGTCGTACTTGACCGCCAGGTGCGGATCACCGGCCGGGTTCCACTCCGCCACGTCCATGCCGTTGAGGATGCCGGAGAGCACCTCGCGGCGATACTGCAAGACCCCCTCCAGGCCGCAGCCCAGCGGGCTGGTCTGGATCTCCTGGGCATAGCGCGGGCTGACGGTGTTGAGCGAATCGGCGAACACCAGGCCGGTCTTGAGCAGGTTCAGTTTGCCGTGGAACTCCATCTGCCGCCAGTTGAAATACTTCCAGTCCAGGCCGGTCAGCAGCATGTCCCAGTGCCAGAATTGGCCCTGGAAGGCCAGGTTGTGCACGGTCAGCAGCGAGGCGATCCGCTGGTAGCGGGGCACGTGGTGGTACTCGATCTTCAGATAGGCCGGCACCAGGCCCGTCTGCCAGTCGTTGCAGTGCAGCACGTCGACCGGCAGGTCCAGCAACCGGATGGCTTCCAGCACGGCGCGGCTGAAGAAGACGAACCGCTCGCAGTTGTCGATGTAGTCCTTGCTGTCCACGCCGTAGAGCTGGTCGCGATCGAAATACTGGTCCTGCTCGACCAGGTAGACGGGCACTTTGCCGCCGGCCAGGTGGCTGCGGGACAGGTGGCCGGTGACCATCTTGCTGCCGATGGGAACGATGAAGTCGATGCCCAGCGGCTCGATGGGCAAGCCGCAATAACGCGCCTGCCGATAGGCCGGCAGGATGACGGCCGTCTGATGCCCCAGCCGCGCCAACTCGATGGGCAGCGCACCGGACACGTCGGCCAAGCCGCCGGTCTTGGCGAAAGGAACTGCTTCACTGGTAGCCAAAAGGATGTTCACGCCATAGCTCCGTCGTCAATCGTCGAGGCGAGGTGTACGCCTCGTCTGAGCAATTTTACCATACTTTTCGTGCGCCGCTTACCTCTTTCGCGGGATCGTTACAACCGGAATATCCTACCGGCCTCGAAGTTGTGGTGTTTCCGGGCGACAAAAAAAGGACTCGCGCGGAGACTCGGCGTTATTCGGAGGCTAACGCCCCCGGCTCGGGTCGTTTGTTTTTTCTCCCGCCTTCCCCCGTCCGTGGCACCGCCGGGTTATCCGGGGGCTGACGCCCCCGGCTCGGGTCGTTTGTTTTTTCTCCCGCCTTCCGCCCTCCGCCTTGTTTAAGGGGCGTTGTGGCGCCGCAGCGTTATCCGGGGGCTGACGCCCCCGGCTCGGATCTTCTTGTTTTCCTTCCGCCTTTTCGTTCACGGTTCGATCCGCGAGCCGAGGACGGCGAGGAACTCGCGGATCCACTGGGGATGGCCGGGCCAGGCGGCGGCGGTGACCAGGTTGCCGTCGACCACGGCGTTGCTGAAGGTTGCGTTGACGTCGACCCAAGTGGCCCCGGCCCGCACCACCTCGGGCTTGACCGCCGGATAGGCCATGACGCGGCGGCCGGCCAGCAGGCCGGCGGCGGCGAGGATTTGCGGGCCGTGGCAGACGGAGGCGATGGGTTTGTGCATTTCGGCGAAGTGCCGCACCATCGCCAACACGCGATCATCCAGCCGCAGGAACTCGGGCGCCCGGCCGCCGGGGATGACCAGGGCATCGTAGGTGGCGGGGACCACGGCGTCGAAGTCGGCGGTGACGGCGAAGTTGTGGCCGCGTTTTTCGCTATAGGTCTGGTCCCCCTCGAAGTCGTGTACGGCGGTCCGCACGGTGTCGCCCGGTTTCTTGCCCGGCGAGACGGTATCGACCTGGTGGCCGACCATCAGGAGCATTTGCAGCGGCACCATGGCCTCGTAGTCTTCGAACGTAGTCGCCCACCAGCATAAGGATTTTCTTGGCCGCCATGACGGGGTCTCCGATGGGTAGGGTTGTGGGTTGCGGCGGGAAAAGGTGACAGGCACCTTTTATGCGACGACCAACGCTTCGCGTCGGTGCCCGCCTCCAGGCCGTTCCGGCAAAAGGTGCCTGTCACCTTCTCCCGCCTGCTGGAAGTTAATGTATCCAGCGTCCTTGGCGGCGGCAAGGACCGGCGTCCGCGACGGCGGCCGCGGGGACAGCCCGAACTCATTCTGCTTTTTGGCAGAACGGCGAAGGCCCGAAGGCCCACCTTTTGCCTTTAGTATTGACAATTCCCGCTGTCGGCGCATAATAGTGGTAATCCGGTTTACCGGAGGTGGATGGCGTAAGCCATCGGGCCCGCAAGGGCCTTTTTTATGCGCTCATAGCAGTTTCTTTCCCCACATCTTTCCTCCGCGCCGGTCGTACTTGCGTTGAAGGATACGGATGACGTTCTGGGCGAATGGGGCGGGGGGCCGGTCGGTGAGTTGGTTCTCCCAGAGAATCTCGTGGCGGCTGGAGTGCGCCAGCAGATCGCACACCTGAAGCCCGGCAATGTTGTTAGTCTTCGTCTTGACCTTCAGTTGCTTGCTGGAGAATCGCTCCTGAAACTGTCCAGGCTCCACATACGGCGTGCCCTGTTCCCAGAGCCTCAGGAACGACTTCTTCAGCCGTAAGTCCTCCTTGCCGCCCCGCGATTCGGCCATCACGTCGCCGCGCGCACCCTCGCGCCCGAGGAAGAATGCGAATCGCTCCAGCAGCACCGCTAGACAGTAGTGATACGGGTCGTAGCGCCAGGTGGCGTAGGCTTCCTTGTGCTTTTTCTTATCCAGACAGACGGTGATGACCGTATATTCCCAGGCCGCCAGCAGGTCGAGCAGCTCTTCGTCGAACCGTCGCCGTAGTTCATCATCTTTGAGGGCTTCGAAAGGCGGGCGGGCGTTGAGCATCTCCTTGCGATGGAAGATGATCGGATCATCGGGATGCGAGCGAAAGAACCGCGCCTTGATCGCTTCCATTTGCGGATGAACGACCCGCTCAACGTGGCCAAGTTCAAGAATGACGCCGGTCAAGCTCAGGAAGCGGTGGTTCGGATTGTCCGAACTTTCCAGGTCGGGATTCCCCACTTCGTCGATGTAAATCCGATACTTCGCCATCGCGTTCTGCCACCGCAGCTCAACCAAGCCTCTTCAGGACAACCACACTTTCACCAGCCAGGCGATGAAACTCGCCAGGGCGATCGCCGCCAGCGGCGCGGCGATGAAGAGCACCAACGGGCGGATCAGCGGTATCGCCGGCGGCGTCTCCACAACCACGCTCAAACTCTCGTCGCTGTCGGCCTCCGGCCGGGCGGGCAGCTTGGGAAAATCCGCCACCGTATCCCGCAGGCTGCCGGCGACGGCCGGACCGGCGGCCTCGCCCAAGGGCGGAATGATGACCGGCGGCGGGATGATGATCGGCGGCGGAAAGCCCCCGGAGAAGGCAGGCGACGGGTCTTGGCTTGCCGCCGCGGCGGCGGCCGGCAGATGCCCCGGCTGGCCCACCCAGGGCGCCAAACGCTTGACGACCTGGGCGGCCGATTGCAGCCGCTGCGCCGGGTCCTTGGCCATCATTTCCGCCAGCGCGTCGACGAACTCGGCGCTGAGGCGGGGATTCAGCCGCCGCGGATCCAAAGGGGCGCAGCTCGCAATGGGCGCGGGCCTTGTCCGCCGTGGTGCCGCCCGGAAACGGCACCTTGCCCGTCACCGCGTAATACAGGGTGCAGCCCAGCGAGTAGATGTCCCAGCCGGAGGTCGGATAGCCGGGCGAGGCGATGTGGTCGGGGGAGATATAATCGACCGTGCCCACGATCTTGCCGTGGCGGGGATCGTCTTCCATGTCCTTTCCCATGGGACCGGCCAGGCCGAGGTCGGACAACTTCGCCTCGCCTTCCGGGGTCACCAGCACGTTGCCCGGCTTAACGTCGCGATGGATCAGGCCTTGCTCGTGGGCGTGCTGGAGGGCCTCGGCCACTTGGGAGATGATGCCGGCGGCGGCCTCCATGCTCAAGGGACCGTCGCGGCGGACCAGTTTGCGCAGGTCGGTGCCGGGCACGAACTCGGTCACCAGGTAGTAGACGTTGCCGTCGCGGCCCTCATCCAGCGAGCGGACCAGGCGGCGATGATCGAGCTTCCGCAGGGACTGGATTTCGCGGGTGAAATTGGCAATGGCCTCGGGCGTGGACTTGTCGCGGGGCAGGACCTTGATGGCCACGACGTGGCCCAGCACCGCGTGTTCCGCCTTGAAGACTTGCCCCATGCCGCCTTGGCCGATGGAATCGACGATGCGATAGGATCCAAGGGTGAACTTCGTCCGCCCGTCGAGCAACTGCTTGGCCTGCCAGGCGTTCAAGAGGCCCGTCTCCACCAGCCGCTCGGCAAGCTGCGGATCGCCGGGCTCGGCGCCGTCGGGGGTGGGGCGCTTTAGGCCGGCGCGTGCGTCGTCGATCTGTTGGGGCGTCAACAGGCCGCTGGCGATCGCACACTGTTCGAAAAACGAACGCTTGGACATGCTTCAGGGATGCCGGGACCGACGGTTACGTTTACGTTAACTCGCCGCCGCCGGACCCGCAAGCGGCGACGCTTCCGTCCGCCTGCCCGCCAAGGTCAGCCGCGAAGCCCGAAATCGGCCCAGGGGCCCGGCAGCGGCGCCTCGAAACCGAGCCGCTCGTCCCGCACGGGATGGGCCACCACCAAGCGCCGGGCGTGCAGGGCAATCCCCACGGCAAAACGACGCCGGCTGCCATATTTCCGGTCGCCCAAGAGCGGATGGCCATGATGGGCGAACTGCACGCGAATCTGGTGCTTCCGGCCGGTCCCCAACTCCACCTCGACCCACGACACGTCGCCCAGCGGGGACAATTGCCGATAGTCGAGGCGGGCCTGCTTCGCCCCCGGCTGCCCCTCAGCGGCGATCCGCACGCGGCGATGACGCTCATCGTGGACCAGCCAGTCGAGATACTCGCCGCTGGGGGGGGTAAGATGGTCTTCGACCAATGCCCAATAAAGCTTCTCGACCGTGTGGGCACGGAACTGCTCGGTCAGGCGGGCCGCGGCCTTCAACGTCCGCGCCAACAGCACCACCCCCGTCACCGGCGCGTCCAAGCGGCTCATCACGCCCAGGTAGACATTGCCGGGCTTCTGGAAACGGCGCTTCACGTAGTCCTTGGCCAGCGTCAACAACGTCTCGGCGCCGCCGGGGGCGCCCATGGTCGGCAAGCCGGCGGGCTTGTTGACCACCAACAGGTGATTGTCTTCGTAGAGGACTTCCAAGGGTGCTGTGGTCATCCGCCGGCCGCCTGTCGTATACTGGCCCTAATGCAGTGATTAACTCAAATGGGGCCTTATGATATTCGGGTGCCACTGCTGGCTTGTCCAGCAGTGTTGTGCCTCGTGGCGGTCCGGCACTGCTGGACAAGCCAGCAGTGGCACCCAAGGGTAAGGGGGACAGTCCCATTTTCGTCGGACGAAAATTGGGACAGTCCCCATCGTACCAGAGACGGGGGCACCGCAAAACATCATGCCGGATCGTGCCGCCAAGGCGATGCCCAACTTGATTCTGGCCAGCCGGTCGCCGCGGCGCAGGGAACTGCTCAGCGCCGCCGGTTATCGGTTCGAGGTCCGCGTCCCGGCGGAGACGGCCGAAGAGGGACTCCGCAGCGGCGAAAGTCCGGCCGACCTGGTGGCCCGCCTGGCCGTTCAGAAGGCAGCCGACGTGGCGGGCCAGGTCTCTCAGGGGTGGATTCTCGGCTGCGACACGGTGGTCGAGTGCGACGGCCAAATTCTGGGCAAGCCGGCCGACCGCCAGCACGCCCGGCAGATGCTGGGCACGCTCAGCGGCCGGTTGCACCGGGTGTGGACGGGCCTTTGTCTGTGGAAGGTGCCGGAGGGGCAAAAGCTGGTCCGCGTGGCCGTCACCACGCTCCGCATGGACACCCTCTCCGCCGCACAGCTCGACGAGTATCTGGCCGGCGATCAATGGCAGGGAAAGGCCGGGGCCTTCGGCTACCAGGACCGCACCGGCTGGGTGCACGTGCTGGAGGGGAGCGAGTCCAACGTGGTGGGCCTGCCGCTGGAACTGCTGGCCGAGATGTTGGGCCGAGAGGCGATGTAGGAATTCGGGTCAGGCACAGCGTGCCTGACCTACCGCTGAGCTAGCCGCTCGGGGTTTATTCCACGGAAACGTGGCACCGGTGAATCATGAGACAGAACTTAAGTGCTGTTTTGTCAATAGGTTATGGCTCCCACTGACCGTTCGTGGCCCGTGGGCCGGGGCGATTTGCCGTTACCAACGGCGGCAAAGTGGGCGTTTTGCCCAGCGGAGGTAGTGTTAGCGCTTGCTATTTTCGCCGCTAGGAATTAGGATCGCCTATAGCGCAGATCGTTGTCGCCTCTGCGCACTTGGCACGGTGGATGGGGCCTCGTTCTTTTCAGGAGTCAGTTACATGATGCGGAGTATTCTCGCGTTGGGGGTGGGCGGACTGCTGGCGCTGTGTGTGCTGCCGGCCCAGGCCCAAGACGCCATTTTGGGACAGATGTACGGCAACGGCGTCCACGCCTATTTTGACGGCGATTGCACGAAGGCCCATCGGCTGCTGACCTCGGCCATTGACGCCGGTTCGCACGACCCGCGTTGCTATTACTTCCGCGGCCTGGCGTATATCAAGCTGGGGCGTCCGCAGGAGGCCGACGATGATTTTAAGCAAGGAGCGAAGTTAGAGACCGCCGACATGAACAAGACGTACAGCGTCGCCAAGTCGCTGGAGCGGGTGCAAGGGCCGGCGCGGCTGGAGCTGGAGCAGCATCGGCAGGCCGCCCGCATGGCCGCCCTGGAGCGCGAGGAACAGTTCCAAAAGCAGCGCTATCAGCAGTTGAACACCGAGGAGCGTCGCTCGCTGGAAGAACAAGTTGGTCCTGCGCCCGGCAAGTCGGGCAGCCCGGCGCCGCCTGCGGCTGTGCCGCCGGGCGATCCGTTTGCGGCTCCCGAGAAGTCGACGGAGGTGCCGGAGAAGGCCGCGGCGCAACCGGCGGCGGAACAGCCCGCCGAGAAGGGGGCCGCAGCGCCGGCTAAGGCCGCCGACAACAGCGATCCGTTCGCCGAGAAGCCCGAAAAGCCGGCGGCAGCCGAGAAGGTCGAAAAGCCGGCGGCAGCCGAGAAGGTCGAAAAGCCGGCGGCCCAAGCACCCGCCAAGGCGGCTGATGAGCCCGAACAGCCGGCGGCCGAAACGCCCGCCGCGCCCGCCAAGGCGGTCCCGGGCAAGAAGGGGAGCGTTCTGGGCGCGCTGGGTCACGCGGCCGAGAAGGCAGCCCTGGGCGACAAGGGGCCGGGCGCTGCCAAGGGCGCGAAGAAGGCCCCGGCCGACAAGCGCACCGCCGACAACGATGCCCCCGAAAAGCCCGCCGCCGATAAGGACGCCAAGAATCCGTTCGGCAATTGACGGGGCTTCCTCAGGCCTGCTTGCGGCACAGGCCGATGACGGCCAAGGCCCGATAGACCTCCTCGAGCGTTTTTTCGCCGAAGTTGGGGAAGCTCAAGAGTTTTTCCGGCGTGCAATTGAGCAGGTGTTCCACGGTGAACACACCGTGGTCTTCCAGGCAATTGACCGTTCGCACGGGCAGCCCGATCTCCGCCGTGCTCATTTCCAGGCGGTCGTCCTTCGTTTGCTTTTCCCAGTCGGGAAGCGGAATGCGGGTCATGGATTCCCTCCCTGCAAACCAGTGGAAGATCGTTCCGTCATCGCGATGCCGCCCACACAGCCAGCCCCCCGGCGGCGGCATCCTCGCGGATGGTGATTATAGCAGAAGGTTCGGTCGGGGGTTAACAGCAAATTGGCCGGCAAATATGTTTGCCGCCGGCTTGCCGGCGAGCCGGTGGGTTACGGGCCGGTGGGTTATGAGCCGGTGGCGTAAGCCACCGGATACCGCTGCCCCGCCTCGGGGCGCCGCCTGCCGGGCGCAACGCCAGGGGGGGTACGCCACGTTATCCGGTGGCTGACGCCACCGGCTCATGTTGCACCGGCGCGCGCCACCGGTGCCCATGCCGGGGGGGCTTTCTCCCCGGGGCCCCGGCGCGTATAGTGGAGCGTTGTTTTCTGCCAGCGCCAATCAGGAGAAATCGTCATGTCCCAGGTTCTCGATCTTTCCTATACCGGCAATCTTCGCTGCAAGGCGGTGCTGGCCGCTACGGGCCACGAACTCTTGACCGACGCGCCGCCGGAAAACGGCGGCCTGGGCGAGGCCTTCTCGCCCACCGATCTGCTGGCCGCCGCCCTGGGCACCTGCCTGATGACCGTGATCGGACTGGTGGCCCAGCGAAGCAACATCGACGTGACCGGCATGACCGCCCGGATCGAGAAGGACATGGCCGCCCCGCCGGCCCGCCGCATCGGCCGCGTCAAGACCGTCATCCAGATGCCCAAGGGCTTGAAGCTCTCGGACGCCGAGCGAACCAAGCTGGAGAACGCCGCCAAGTTGTGCCCGGTGAAGCAAAGCCTTCATCCGGAGGTCGAGGTGCCCCTGGAATTCGTCTATCCGCAGTGAGCGGCGTTGTAGGGTGGGTGGAGCGGAGCGAGCCCCACCAGCAGTTTTTGGCGGATTATGGTGGGGCTCGCGACCATGCTGCGCATGGTGCCGCTCGACCCACCCTACGATTTGCGGCCTTCGCGGAGCCGGGCGCGAATCGCCTCGAGCCGCTCGGCCAGCTCCCGCTCGAAGCCCCGGTCGGCGGGCCGGTAATATTCGCGCTCGACGCCCAGGTAATCCTGGGCGGCGATGGCGTCGGGCTGATCGTGCGCGTACTGGTAGGTCTGGCCGTGGCCGAGCCGCTTGGCGCCGCCGTAATTGGCATCGCGGAGGTGGACCGGCACCGGCAGCAGCCGGCCTTCGCGGACGTCGTGGCGGGCCTCGCCGATCCCCACCGTCGAGGCGTTCGACTTCGGCGCGCAGGCCAGGTAGGTGACGGCCTGGGCCAGGGCCAATTGGCACTCGGGCAATCCCACCAGCTCGCAGGCCTGCGCCGCCGCCACGGCCAGCGGCAAGGCCGCCGGGTCCGCATTGCCCACGTCCTCGCTGGCCAGGATGACCAGCCGCCGGGCGAGAAAGCGGATGTCTTCGCCCCCTTCGAGCATGTGGGCCAGCCAGTAGAGGCCGGCGTCGGGATCGCTGCCGCGAATGCTCTTAATCAGCGCGCTGATGACGTCGTAGTGCGTGTCGCCCTGGCGGTCGTAGTGCACCGCCTTGCGCTGCACCGATTCTTCGGCCAACTGGCGGGTGAATTCCACCACCGCGCCGCTGCTGCTCAGCGCCGACCTCCAGCGCCGAGAGGGCCCGCCGGGCGTCGCCGTCGCTGGTCTGGGCCAGGAACTCCAGGGCGTCGTCGTGGAGGCGGACCTGGCGCCGGCCCAGGCCGCGCTCCGGGTCGGCCGCCGCCCGCCGCAACAGCGTCTTGATGTCGTCGTTGCTCAGGGGCTCGAACTGGAAGACGCGGCTGCGGCTGACCAGCGGGCTGTTGATGGTGAAGAAGGGGTTTTCCGTGGTCGCCCCCGCCAGGATCACCACCCCCTCCTCGACGCCCGGCAGCAGCACGTCCTGCTGGGCCTTGTTGAAGCGGTGGATCTCGTCGATAAACAAGAGCGTTTTCTGCCCGCTGGCCGAGAGGCGGTCGTGCGCTTGGGTGAGCACCTCCCGCAACTCCTTCACGCCGCTGGCCACGGCGCTGAGTTGCTGGAAATGGCTGCGGCTCTCTTGGGCCAGCAGCCGCGCCAGGGTGGTTTTGCCGGAGCCGGGCGGGCCGTAAAAGATCACCGAGCCCAGGCGGTCGGCCGCCAGCAGCCGGCGGAGCAGTTTGCCTTCGCCCAGAAAATGCTGCTGGCCGACGAACTCGCCGAGCGTGGCCGGCCGCATCCGCGCCGCCAGCGGCTGCGCCCGCCGCCGGTTGCTTTCCTCGCTGGCATCGAAGAGCGACATGAAGTTGACCTCTGGATCCGCCTGCGTTACTCGGGCTCGAGCGGACCGCCGGCCGGCAGCAACTCGCGGAGCGGACACAACGCGCACTTCGGTCCCGACTTGCGACAATAGTCCTTGCCCACCCGGACCAGCAGGGCATGATACTCATTGTACATCGCCGCGTCGTCCGGCAGGCCGCTTTGAAAGTATTCCTGGATCTGATCGTAATCGGCGTCGAAGGCGATCCAGCCGTGGCGGGCGAAAATCCGCTGCGTGTAGGCGTCGACTACGAAGCTGGGGATTCCGCCCCCGTACAGCAAGATCGAATCGGCCGTTTCCGGCCCCACGCCGTGAACGCCCAACAGCTCTTGCCGCAACTCGTCCGGCGCGGTGCGAAACATCGCCTCGATCGAACCGTCGTAGCGCTCGACCAACAGCGCCAGCAGGCTCCGCAACCGGCGGGCCTTGACGCGGAAGTATCCGGCCGGGCGGATGAGCGTTTGCAGTTCCTCCTCGGGCACGGCGTACAGGGCATGGGGCGTAAGCAGGTCGGCCTGGCGAAGGTTTTCCATCGCCCGCTTGACGTTCCGCCAACTGGTGTTCTGCACCAACATGGCGGAGACCAGCATTTCAAACGCCGACTCGGCGGGCCACCAATGCTGGGGGCCCAGGGCCTTGAAGAGGCGGCGGTAGATTTCGTGCAGGATTCGGGGCATGAAAGCGGGGAGCGGAACGGATCGGAACGTGTCTGCAAATTGGTCCCCTCTCCCCTTGGGAGAGGGTTAGGGTGAGGGCCGGCGACTCACGGACTATCCATTTTTCGCGACCTTGGCGCCGCCGCCCTCACCCCCGGCCCCTCTCCCAAAGGGAGAGGGGAGACAGGTGAGGGAGGGACTGGCTGTTGTTCTCCGCTCCCCCGCTGAATCTTACCCGTTTTACCGTCCGTGCCAAGGCCGCGGCTCAAGCGGCCGGCGGGCCGAGGCCGAAGATATTGCCATGACCGCGACGGCAGCACCCCTGCGTTCCGCTCCCCTGGGCCAGATGGCGACACGCTATTGGACCGAGTCGCGGCAGCCCTTGGCCAGCTTGATCTTCATCGCGCCGCTGCTGGTGATTTACGAGGTGGGCGTGCTGGCGCTGGGAAGAAATGCCGTTCGCAACGGCGCCGACGCCTGGCTGCGGCAACTGCTCGATCAGTTGGGCTTCAGCCAATACTTCCTGTTGCCGGCACTGACCGTCGGCATCCTCTTGGCCTGGCACTACCTGACGCGGCGCCCCTGGCGGGTCTCCGGCAGCGTCTTCTACGGCATGATCGGCGAATGCGCGCTGCTGTCGGTGTGCCTGCGGCTGCTCTTGCAACTGCAAGGGCTGCTCTTGCAAACCGTGGCCGGGGCCATGGCGCTGAACGTTTCCGCCGCGATGGGCTCGATGACCGCCTACCTCGGCGCCGGCGTGTATGAAGAACTGCTGTTCCGGCTGCTGCTGTTGCCGCTGCTGGCGTGGGTGTTGCGGCGGCTGGCGATGTCGCCGTCGGCCGCCATGGTGGGCGCCGTGCTGTTGAGTAGCTTGTTGTTCGCCGTCGCTCATCACGTCGGTCCCTACGGCGAGTCCTTCACCTGCTTCAAGTTCTTTTTCCGCTTGCTGGCGGGGACGTTCTTTGCCGTGCTCTTCGTGTATCGCGGTTTCGGCGTCGCGGCGGGGACCCATGCCGGCTACGACCTGCTGGTCGGCCTGTCGGAACTCTCAGTCGGCGGCGCATGAGCCGCTGGCGTCAGCCACCGGATAACGTGGCCCCATCGCCGGCGTCGCGTCACACTCGGCAGGCAGCGCCCCGAGGCGGCGCAGCGTTATCCGGTGGCTCACGCCACCGGCTCGTATTCAACTCGTTCGGCGAGCCGGTGGCGTAAGCCACCGGATAACCTGGCCCAACCGCTGGCGTCGCGTCACACTCGGCAGGCAGCGCCCCGAGGCGGCGCAGCGTTATCCGGTGGCTCACGCCACCGGCTCATAGTATTCTGGCTAACGCCACCGGCTCATTGCTCGTCGCAGGTCCAAACCGCCAGGGGATACTTCTGCGCTTGCACGTACCGCACCGCGGCAACCACGGCTGCCTCGCCCTGCAACAACCGCTTCGATCCGGACGTCGTCCACCAGGTGCCGCTGGCCGGTTTGCTCCAGCGGCCGCTAAGCACGCGCGAAGCGTAGCCCTTCAGGTCGCCCAACATCCGCTCCGGCTGGGCGTCACCGTGGATCACAACGTGAAAATGGTCGCTCATCACGGCCGCGGCCAGGGGCAGCCAATGACGGTACGTGGCCGTCTCGCGGAACTGCGCCAGAACCGCCGCCGCCTGCTCGGCCGAAAGACGAACTGCCGGCCCCTTCATGGCCCGGCGCACCGTTGCCTCCAGTGCCGGCAGGTCGGCGTCAAAGGGTTCGCCGTACTGGTTGTGGCGGATCGTTTCCGCCGTTTTGTCGTTGACGTTGCTCACGAAGCCCCTGGCGTCGCCGGCCAGCCACGTCCCGTAGGTCGTCGAGGTCAACAACCAACAGAGAGTCATGGTCGTGCTCCTCTCAATAGCGAGCCGGTGGCGTAATGAGCCGGTGGCGTAAGCCACCGGATAACGCGGCCCAACCGCTGGCGTCGCGTCACAGTCCGCAGGCAGCGCCCCGAGGCGGGGCAACGTTATCCGGTGGCTGACGCCACCGGCTCATACGTAATGTTGTTAACGCCTCTCAATCCGGGCGTGGGCGTACTGCGGGAAGCGGTCTTGCAGGGCCTGCACCGTCAGCTCCTCCTGCCGCAGGGCCTCCATGGCCAGCACGGCAGCGTCGGCGGCCTGGATCGTGGTGATGCAGGGAATGCCATGGGAGACGGCCGCCGCGCGGATGCGGCCTTCGTCGGTGCGGGCGCCCTTGCCGCTGGGCGTGTTGATCACCAGCCGCAAATCGCCGTCCACCATGATATCGAGGATATTGGGGTGCCCGTGCTGCAGCTTTTTCACCCGCCGCACACGGATGCCGGCCGCCTCCAGCGACTCGGCCGTGCCGCGCATGGCCAGCAGCGCGAAGCCCATCTTCTCCAGCCGCCGCGCCAGTCCGACCATGTGCTCCTTGGCGCGATCGGCCACGCTGACGAAGATCTTGCCCTCGGTGGGCAGCAGCGTGCCGGCGGCCAACTGGCTCTTGGCAAAGGCGATGGAGAAGCGGTCGCTGACGCCCATCACCTCGCCGGTCGATTTCATCTCCGGCCCGAGCACGATGTCCACGCCGGCAAACTTGACGAAGGGGAAGACGGCCTCCTTCACCGAGACGTGGCTGGGGATCGGCTCGCGATCGTAGCCCTGTTCGGCCAGCGACACGCCCACCATCACCTTGGCCGCCGCCTTGGCCAGCGGCATGCCGGTCGCCTTGGACACGAACGGCACCGTGCGGCTGGCCCGCGGATTCACCTCCAGCACGTAGACCACCGGGCGGCCTTGCTCGCGCTTGACCGCGAACTGCACGTTCATCAGGCCGCGGACGCGCAATTGCCGGGCCATCAGGCAGGTGGCCTCGCGGATCTCGGCGACCACCGGGCCGGGCAGGCTGTAGGGCGGGATGGCGCAGGCCGAATCGCCCGAGTGGACCCCCGCCTCCTCGATGTGCTCCATGATGCCGGCCACGATCACCTGCTCCTCGTCGGCGATGGCGTCCACGTCCACTTCCGTGGCGTCTTCCAGGAAGCGGTCGATGAGCACCGGCTGGCCCTGGGCCACCACGAAGGCGGCGGCCACGAAACGCTCGAACTGCGCGGCGTCGTAACAGATCTCCATCGCCCGGCCCCCCAGCACGAAACTCGGCCGCACCAGCGAGGGGAAACCGACCTTGGCGGCCACGTCGCGGGCCTGGGCCATGTTGCGGGCGATGCCGTTGGCCGGCTGCTTCAACCCCAGCCGGCTCAACACGCTGGCGAACTTCTCCCGGTCCTCGGCCTCCTCGATCGTATCCACGCTCGTGCCGATGATGGGCACCCCCGCGTTGGACAGCGCCCGGGCCAGGTTCAGCGGCGTCTGGCCGCCGAACTGCACGATCACGCCGTCCGGCTGCATGCGGTCGCAGATGTTCAGCACGTCCTCGGTCGTCAGCGGCTCGAAGAACAGCAAGTCGCTGGTGTCGTAGTCGGTGCTGACGGTCTCGGGATTCGAGTTGACCATGATGGACTGGATGCCCAGCTCGCGCAGGGCGAAGCTGGCATGGCAGCAGCAGTAGTCGAACTCGATCCCCTGGCCGATGCGGTTGGGTCCGCCGCCGAGGATGATCACCCGCCGCTGCCCCGGCTGCTTCGCCGGCGTCTCGTCCTCGTCTTCGTAGGTCGAATAGTAGTAGGGGGTATAGGCCTCGAACTCGGCGGCGCAGGTATCGACCGCCTTGAAGGTGGCGACGATGCCGCGGCGCTTGCGGTCGGCGCGGACTTCCATCTCGGTGGTGCCGCAGAGGACGGCCAATTGCCGGTCGGAAAAGCCGAACTGCTTGGCCTGGCGCAGGAGGGCGTCGTCGATGGCCCGCAGGCTGCCGGCCGCCCGCAGCCGGTCTTCCATCTCCACGATCTCGCGCAGGTTCTCCAGGAACCAGGGGTCGATGGCCGTCAGCTCGAAGATCTCGTCCAGCGACATGCCGTATTTCATGGCGTAACGGAGATACCAGAGCCGCTGGTCGCCCACCGTGGCCAGCCGCGCCCGCACCTCTTCCGGCGTGGGCTGCTCGGCGGTTTCCCAGAGGTCTTTGCCGTCGCAGCCGAAGCCGAAGCTGCCGACTTCCAGGCCGCGCAACGCCTTCTGGAACGACTCTTTGAAGGTCCGGCCGATCGCCATCGTCTCGCCCACGCTCTTCATCTGCGTGGTCAGCACGGCGTTGGCCTCGGGAAATTTCTCGAAGGCGAACCGCGGCACCTTGGTGACCACGTAGTCGATGGTGGGCTCGAAACAGGCCATCGTTTCCCGGGTGATGTCGTTGGGCAGCTCGTGCAGCCGGTAGCCGACCGCCAGCTTGGCGGCGATCTTGGCGATGGGGAATCCCGTGGCCTTCGACGCCAAGGCGCTGGAGCGGCTCACGCGCGGATTCATCTCGATGACCACCATGCGGCCGTTGGCCGGGTCGATGGCGAACTGGATGTTCGACCCGCCCGTCTCCACGCCGATCTCGCGCATCACCGCGATCGAGGCGTCCCGCATGCGCTGATATTCCTTGTCGGTGAGCGTCTGGGCGGGGGCCACGGTGACCGAATCGCCCGTGTGGATCCCCATGGGATCGAAATTCTCGATCGAGCAGATGATGACGACGTTGTCGTCGGCGTCGCGCATCACCTCCATCTCGAATTCCTTCCAGCCGCACACCGATTCTTCCAGCAGCACCTGGTGGATGGGCGAGGCCTCCAGGCCGTGGGCGACCAGGGCGTCGAATTCCGCCCGGTTGTAGGCCACGCTCGATCCGGTGCCGCCCAGCGTGAAGCTGGGCCGCACCACGCAGGGCAGACCGATGTCGGCAATCGCGCCGCGGGCCTGGTCCAGGTTGCCGACCGTCTGGCCGCGGCAGACTTCCAGCCCGATCCGCTCCATGGCCGCCTTGAACTGGTCGCGCTCCTCGGCCTTGGCGATGACCTTGGCGTTGGCGCCGATCATCTCGACGCCGTACTTCTCCAGCACGCCGTGCTGCGACAGCTCCATGGCCAGGTTCAGCCCCGTCTGGCCCCCCAAGGTCGGCAGCAGGGCGTCCGGCCGCTCCGCCTCGATCACCTTGGCCACGATCTCCCAGGTGAGCGGCTCGATGTACGTCCGGTCGGCCATCTCCGGATCGGTCATGATGGTGGCCGGGTTGGAATTGACCAGCACCACCTCGTAGCCTTCCTCCCGCAGGGCCTTGCAGGCCTGGGTGCCGGAATAATCGAACTCGCAGGCCTGGCCGATGATGATCGGACCAGAACCGATTAAGAGAATCTTATGGATATCGTCACGGCGTGGCACGGGTGGTTCCTGTCCGCTTTGCTGGGCCCGAGGGCGTCTCTAAAATCCCTTGATCTTAGCACGGCGGCCGCGAGGTCTTCAAGGGGGGGCAGGAAGGCGGAAATCGGCCTGCCAAACGCAAATTGCTGCTTCCACTCCCCACGCCCACCCGTTGCATCGGGTGGGAATGCTTCGCGCGACAAACCGGGAGCGTGTCTCTTTTCCACTCCCCAAGCCCACCCGTTGCACTGGGTGGGAATGCTTCGCACGGCAAACCGGGAACGTGTCTTTTTTCCACTCCCCAAGCCCACCCGTTGCATCGGGTGGGAATGCCTGACGGGAAACGGCTTTCCTGCGCGCCGCCGCTACGTCCGCCTTCGCCGCCACCCGTAACCCAGCAGTCCGACGGCGGCGACGCCCAGCAGGGCGAAAGTGGAGGGCTCGGGCACGGCCGGACTTACCGCCGCACTGGCCGCGCCAATCCCGGCAGCCGTCGCGCTGCCCGGCGATCCGGCGGCACTGCCCGCGGCCGACTCGCCAGCCCGCTCAGCCCGAATCCGTGTCAGCAGCGCTTCGATAACGCTGACGCCGCTGGTGGCCTCGCGTGTTGGTGTTGCTGTTGCTGGCGCCATCACCAGCAACATCGGCCGCGGCGGGCTCGCTGTCCCCGCCGGGATCCCCCAGCAAGACTCCCAACACCACTTCGCCGCCGCTCTGGATATCCAGGATGCCGGTGCTGGGCATGGACTCGGGAGTCGAGAAGTCGAGCGTGCCGCCGCTGACCGTCGTGCCGCCGCTGTAGGTACTGGTGCCGGACAATGTCAGCATTCCCGATCCGGATACAACCAGCGCAAGCGTGCGGCTGCTGCCATCGCAGATCGTCCCGCCGTAGTTCGAGGAGCTTGACGGCGGGCTGCACACCGTCAGCGTCGTCACGCCGGTGGCTGCGGTGCTCAGGTCGGTCAGCACGCCGCCCGCCGAGCCGGACAACGAGGAGAAGACACAGTTCTGGGCATCGATATTGAAGACTCCATGCGGCCCGATGGTGAGCCCGCCGCTGCCCAGGGCGGAGGGGTTCGTAATCGAAAGCGTGCCACCCGTGACCGTCGTTCCGCCGCCGTAGGTGTTGGGGCTGCCGAGGATCAACGTGCCGCTATCGGTCTTGGTCAGGCCGCCAGGGCCGGAAAGCAGGCCCGAGAGCGTCACGGTATAACCGGCGGTGTCGACCGTTGCGTTGCCGCCGCTGCCGGTCAATGTCATGGGCACGGTGGTGGAGAATGAACTATCGGCGTGGAGCGTCCCACCGCCGAAGTTGAAAGCCGCGGCGCCGCCTCCGCTGACAAGTCCCGGTGTCAACAAGACACCGCCGTCGAGGTTGTAGGTGCCGCGCGAGCCCGGGTTGTACGCGAGATAGAGGCCAAAAATGCTGGAGGCGGTGTTGCGAATCGTATTGGTTCCTCCGGACTGGGTGAAGGTGCCAGTGCCCGAATAGCCAACGACCTCATAAATGGAAACCGACAACTGCCCGGAGCCGCTGAGGCTGTAGGTTCCGCTGCTTCCGGAATTGTAGCCGAGCCAGAGATCATAGGAGATGGCGTTGGTGCCGCCGGACTGAGTGAAGGTGCCCGTGCCTGAGCAACCGACACATTCGCCATTATCCCACCAGGCAGACAATTGCCCCAAGCCAGTGAGGGTATAGGTGCCGCTGGAGCCTGCGTTGTACCCAAGATAGAGACCGTTAGAAATCTGGTTCATTCCCGCCGACTGCGCGAAGCCGCCGGCGCCGTAGTAACCGACGTACTCGTTGCTGGTTGTCAACTGTCCCCCGCTCATCGTCGAACTGGCACTGTCCGTCAGCAAGGCTCCGCTGCCCAAATTCACGTTGCCGGTACCCGCGAGTGCCAGTCCGCCGCTGAGATAGATGGTCCCCCTGCCGTCGCCGATCGTGCCTTGGCAATTGACCGAATCGCCAATCGTTCCCCAGCCGAGAATGGTCTGGCCGGCCGCCACCGTCAAGGGCGTGCCCGCCGTGTGCGTAATGCCCGAATTGCTGTAGGTCAGGAAGTACTGGGACGGGTTGAACCCGGCGGGCACGATCACCAGCGAGTTAGGGCCGACGCTGAGCGACGTTGATGCGGCGTTGGCGACGCTCCCCGTCAAGTCGACGATCGAACTGCTGCTCACCGAGATGGTTCCCGTGCCGCCGCCACAGTCCAGCAGCCCCCAATCTTGCAGGCCGCCGCTGACCTGGAGCGTGCCGCCGCTGACCTGGAGCGTGCCGCCGCTACCGACAAAGACGAGTTGGGCCGAGTTGAGGCCGCCTGTCTGCTGCAGCATTGCCGAGGCAAAAGGACTGTATGCGATGTACTCACTCCCCGCCGACAACTGCCCTGTGCCGCTAAGGATGTAGGTCCCGCAATGCCGGCGGTTGTTCCCAGGCTCAAGGTGCCCACCCCCGCCCAAGTGCTGCCGGTCTGGGTTGCCCTCGCGCCATTGGTAATCTCCAGGGTCCCCGAGTTTAGCCCATTGAGCGTGCTCCCACCAAACAGCGTGCCGCTGGTCAGGGTGCCATGTCGAAATTGAACCCCATGGCCAAAGTGCCGCTGGGTCCTATCGTCAGGGTCGGGGTGCTCAAGGTCGACGTGTTGGAAAACCATTCCAATCGTCCGGGCCCGAAATCGCCGACGTACATCCCGCCCGCAACGCTCAGCGTGCCGGTGCCGGTAAGCGTATACATCCCCGTCGAGCCGGTGTTGGCGCCGAGGCCGAGGATGCCGGAGACTTGGTTGGTCCCGCCCGACTGCGTGAAGTTCCCCGTGCCGGAGTAGCCCACACACTCGCTCGACGCGGAAAACAGGCCGGAACCGCTGAGGCTGTAGGTCCCGCTGCTGCTGGAGTTGTAGCCGAGGAAGAGACCGAAACGGACCTTGGGAGACGGAATTGGTGCCGCCGGATTGCGTGAATGTCCCCGTGCCGGAGTTGCCCACGATATTCAACCGGTGCGTACAACGAGCCCGCCGCTGAGGCCGTAGGTTCCGCTGCTGCCGGAGTTGTAGCCGAGGACAGAGGCCGCCGCTGAGGACGTGTTGGTGCCGCCCGACTGCGTGAAGCTCCCCGTGCCGGCGTAGCCCACGTACTCGTTCGGTGCGGACAATGAGCCGCCGCTGAGGCTGTAGGTCCCGATGCTGGGGCTCGCCGCGGAGCTCGACGGACGCTGGAGACCGCGTTGGTACCGCCGGACTGCGTGAAGTCCCCTGAGCCGGGGCCGCCCACGTATTCGACTCGGCGCCGTTCAACAGGCCGGAACCGCCGAGGCTGTAGGTCCCGCTGCCGCTGGGGTTGCAGCCAAGCCAGAGAGCGCTGAAGACGGCGTTCGCCCGCCGGATTATGTGAAGTTGCCCGTGCCGGAGTAGGCCGACGTACTCAGGTGGCTGCGCTCAACAGGCCGGAGCCGCTGAGAGCTGTAGGTCCCACCACTGCCGGAACTGTACGCGATGGAAAGGGAGCTATTGCCGGTGAGGTCATTGGTTCCGCCGGACTGGGTGAAAGTCCCCGTACCGGAGTAGCCAATGTATTCGGTCGGTACGAGACAACAGGCCGGAGCCGCTGAGGCTGTAGGTCCCGTTGCTGCCGGAGCTGTAGGCGAGGGTGAGTTGCCGGCCGTATTGGTGCCGCCGGATTGCGTGAAAGTCCCCGTGCCGGAGAAGCCCACGTACTCATTCGGCACAGACAACGAGCCGCCGCTGAGGCTGTAGGTCGCGTTGCTGCCGGCGTTGGAGCCGAGGTACAGGGCCCAGCCGGTGCTGGATGGGATGGTATTGGTCCCGCCGGATTGCGTGAAGTTCGCCGTGCCGAATATGCCCACGATTTCAACCGGTGCGGACAACGAGCCGACCGCCAAGGCTGTAGGTCCCGCTGCTGCCGGAGGTGTACGCGATGGAAAGGGAGCCATTACCGCTGACGGCATTGGTGCCGCCGGATTGCGTGAACTTCCCCGTGCCGGAGTAACCGACGTACTCATTCGGTGCCTGCAACTGCCCGGAGCTGGTAAGGCTGTAGGTCCCGCTGCTGCCGGAGGCGTAGCCGATGGACAGAGTGCCAACGCTGCTGGCGAGCTCGTTGAGGCCGCCGGACTGCGTGAAGGTCCCCGTGCCCGAGTAGCCCACGTACTCATTCGGTGCCTGCAATGAGCCGGAACCGCTGAGGCTGTAGGTCCCGCTGCTGCCCGAACTGAAGCCGAGGTAGAGATTGGTGCCGCTGATGGTGGTGAGGCCGCCTGTCTGCGTGAAGTTCCCCGTGGCCAGGGCGGGGGCGTTTATTTCAAGCTGTCCGGCGAGAATGGTGGTGCCGCCGCTGTACGTGATGGGGCCGTCGAGGATCAGCGTGCCGCCGTCGGCCATGGTCAGGCCGCCGGGGCCGGAAAGCGGACCCGAGAGCGTCACGGTATAGCCGGCCGTATCGACCGTGGCATTGCCGCCGCTGCCGGTCAATGTCATGGGCAAGCTGGTGGAAAATGGGTCGCCGGCCTGGAGCGTTCCGCCGCCGAAGTTGAAGGCGGCAGTCCCCGGGCCGCCGCCCATTGCCGAGACAATGAGTGTTCCGCCGTTGAGGTTATATGTCCCGCGGCTGGCGGGGTTGTAAGCAAGGGTGAGGCCGCCGGCCGTGTTGGTTCCGCCGGACTGAGTGAAGTTCCCCGTGCCGGAGTCGCCCATCATCTCACTGGCTCCGTACAACGAGCCGCCGCTGAGGTTGTAGGTCCCGCTGCTGCCGGGGTTGAAGCCGAGGACGAGACCAGACTGGCCGGTGGAGAGGGAATTGGTGCCGCCCGATTGCGTGAACGTCCCCGTGCCGGATTGACCAACGATCTCATTCATGCGCGCGACAACGAGCCGCCGCTGAGGCTGTAGGCCCCGCTGCTGCTCTTGGCGTTGGCGATGCAGAGAGTGCCACCACTGAGGATTGTGTTCGTTCCGCCGGACTGCGTGAAGGTTCCCGCGCCGTAGTCGCCCACGTACTCGATCGGTGCCGACAAGATGCCGGAGCCGCTGAGGCTGTAGCGTTCCGCTGCCGGCAGGGCCGAGGCTGCCGCCGAGTTGGCCGAGCGCGAAAACGTTGGAGACGGCATTGGTTCCACCGGACTGGGTGAAGTTCCCGGTGCCGGAGCAGGCCACGTACTCAAAGAAAGCGGACACCGAGCCGCCGCTGAGGTTGTAGGTCCCGCCACTGCCGGAACTGTACGCGATGGAGAGGGAGCCAACGCCGGTGAGGTCATTGGTGCCGCCCGACTGCGTGAAGTTCCCCGTGCCCGAGTAGCCCACGTACTCATTCGTGCGCGTACAACGAGCCGCCGCTGAGGCTGTACGTTCCGCTGGCGCCGGGGTTGAAGCCGAGGATGAGGCCAAGCTGGCCTGGGGAGACGGAATTGATTCCGCCGGATTGCGTGAAGTTCCCCGTGCCGGAGTAGCCAACGAACTCACCCGGCGCGGACAAGGGCCGGCGCTGAGGCTGTAGGTCCCGCTGGCGCCGGGGCTGTAGCCGAGGTAGAGAGAGCTAGAGCTACCGCCGGAGGTGACGAAATTGGTGCCGCCGGATTGCGTGAACGTCCCCGTGCCGGATTGGCCCACGAACTCATTCGCGCGGACAACGAGCCGCCGCTGAGGCTGTAGGTCCCGCTGCCGGCCGAGGCGCAGCCGATCGAAGAGAGCGCCACCGCTGCTGGCGGGGATCGTGTTGGTGCCGCCGGACTGCGTGAAGGACCCCGCGCCGAAGTCGCCGACGTACTCGCTCGTCGCGTACAACGAGCCGCCGCTGAGGCTGTAGCTTCCGCTGCCGGCAGGTCCGGCAGGTCCGAGGCTGCCGCCGAGAAAGCCGACCGCGAGAACGCTGAAGACGGCGTTGGTGCCGCCGGACTGTGTGAAGCTCCCGCTGCCGGAGTAGGCCACGTATTCGACCGGTGCGGACAACGAGCCGCCGCTGAGGCTGTAGGTCCCGCTGGCGCCTGAATTGAAGCCGACACTGAAACCAAACTGGCCTTGGGGGACGGAATTGGTGCCGCCGGATTGCGTGAACGTCCCCGTGCCGGATTGGCCCACGAACTCATTCGGCGCGGACAACGAGCCGCTGCTGAGGCTGTAGGTCCCGCTGCCGGCCGAGGCGCAGCCGATCGAGAGAGTGCCACCGCTGCTGGTGGGGATCGTGTTGGTGCCGCCGGACTGCGTGAAGGACCCCGCGCCGAAGTCGCCGACGTACTCGCTCGTCGCGTACAACGAGCCGCCGCTGAGGCTGTAGGTTCCGCTGCCCCCGGGCGGGTAACTGCCGCCGGGATCGCCGAGTACGAGAAAGTCGTAGATGGTGTTGGTGCCGCCGGACTGGGTGAAGCTCCCTGGGCCCACGCCGCCCACGAACTCAAACGGTGCGAACAACAGGCCGGAACTGCTGAGGCTGTAGGCCCCGCTGCTGCCGGTGTTGTAGCAGAGGACGAGATCGTTGGCGATGGCGTTGGTGCCGCCGGACTGCGTGAAAGTTCCGGTCCCGGAATAGCCAATGTTCTCATTCGGCGCGGACAACAGGCCGGAACCGCTGAGGCTGTAGGTGCCGTTGCCGCCGGCGTTGTAAGCAGGCTGAGGCTGCCGGACGGTGTGGTCCCGCCTGATTGCGTGAAGTTTCCCGTGCCGCCGTAGGCCACGTACTCGAGCCGCTGCGGACAACGAGCCGCCGCTGAGGACGTAGGTCCCGCTGCCGCAGAGCCGTAGCCGAGGTAGAGAGGAGCTTGCCGACGGCGTTGGTGCCGGCGGATTGCATGAAAGTCCCCATGCCGTAGCAGCCCACGTATTCGCCACACCATGCGGCCAACGAGCCGCCGCTGAGGCTGTAGATTCCGCTGCTGGCGGAACCGCCGGGGCAGGCACTGGTTGTAAGCCGAGGCGTTGCCGAGCAAGGTGCCGCCGCCGTTGGAAGAGCGTTGTAGATCGTATTGGTGCCGGCGGACTGCGTGAAGTTCCCCGTGCCGGAGTAGCCCACGTCTTCTTCGACCATGCGGACAACGAGCCGCCGCTGAGGTTGTAGGTCCCGCTGCCGCCGGCGTTTTAGCCGAGGTAGAGATCGTTGTTGTAGATGGCGTGGGTGCCGCCGGTCTGCGTGAAGATTCCCTGAGCCATTGTAGCCCACGTACTCGCTCGCCGCGCAACAGCGCAGGTGCCGTCGAGGCTGTAGATCCCGCTGCTGCCGGCGTTGTAGCCGATCAAGAGGGCGCCGTCGGAAATGTAACTGTTGCCGCCGGATTGCGTGAACATCCCCATGCCGGAATAGCCGACATAGGCGGAGCCGCTCACGGTGAGGGCGCCGCCGGTCATGTCAATCGCGCCGCTTCCCGTGGCGTTGCCAAGGTAAAGGCTGCTGCAGGAGTCCCCGGCCGTGGTGACGGTCACGGTCCCGCCGTTGAAGATATCGGCGTTGATCCCCGAGATCGGCAGTCCGCCGCTCCAATCGGTCGCCACCGACCAGTCGCCCGAGGCAACGTTCCAGGTCACGTCCGCCCGGGCCGGCGGCGAAGACAAGAGCAGTAGCATCGCCGACGCAAAACCCAGGAACCGGACGGCAGAGGATCGTCGCGCGGAAGCAGAGCCGTGATGGAACCCGGTCATTCGCATCGGATCTCCTCCCAACGGAATTCGCGCCGCCGCACCTTTTTCGCGAAGGATTGAGATTACCCCCCTAATGTAGCAATGATCTCCGGGGCTGTCAAGCAAATTGCGCAGGGGGGAAGCGGAGGAAGGATGAAGGATGAAGGATGAAGGAGGAAGGATAAAGGAGGGAACCGGACCTTCCGCCCTCCACGCCCCGTGGTGCCGCCGCGTTATCCGGAGGCTGACGCCTCCGGCTCGGGTTTCCGTTCCCCCTTCCGCCTTCCACGCCCCGTGGTGCCGCCGCGTTATCCGGAGGCTGACGCCTCCGGCTCGGGTCGTTTGTTTTTCCTTCCGCCTTCCGCCTTCCCCCCTCCGCCTTTATGATAATGTCATGGCCAAGAAACTCATCCTGCTGTCGGTGCCCGGACTGAGGGAGAAAGACGTCGCGGTGATGCCCAAGCTGCGGGAGCTGACCGCCGGCGGCGAGATCGCCGACCTCGTGCCCAGCTTCCCCTGCGTCACCTGCTGCGTCCAGGCCAACATGACCACCGGCTGCCTGCCGGCCCAACACGGCGTGGTGGCCAACGGCTTCTATTGGCGCGATCGCCGCCAGGTGGAAATGTGGACCTCGCCCAGCGATTGCATCGAGCGGCCGCAAATTTGGGAGATGCTGTCGGCGGGCGGGGGTATCAAAGAAGTCGCAAAGGGGACAGTCCCATTTTCGCTGCGCGAAAATCGGGACAGTCCCCTGCGCTCGGCTGTCTGGTTCCCCTTGCACAGCAAGGGTTGCCGGGCCGATTACGTCTGCACGCCGGCCCCGATCCACAACCCCGACGGCTCCGAATCGCTCTGGTGCTATACGCGGCCGCCGGAACTCTACGGCACGCTGCGCGACGGGTTGGGACACTTCCCCTTGCAAAACTTCTGGGGCCCGCTGGCCGGCATCCAGTCGAGCCGGTGGATTGCCGATTCGGCCGTGTTGGCCGCCCGGCAATGGCGTCCCGACTTCTTCTACATCTATCTGCCGCACCTGGATTATGCCGCCCAGCGCAGCGGGCCGGACAGCGTCGAGGCCGACATCGCCGTGGCCGATCTCGACGAGTTGATCGGCCAGCTAACCGGCGGCCTGCGCGAGGCCTACGCGGAAGAACTGCTCTGGCTGGTGGCCGGCGAGTATGCCATCACGCCGGTCGATCACGTCGCCTATCCCAATCGCGTGCTCCGCCAGGCCGGATTGCTCGAAGTTCGCCAGGAGGCGGACGGCGAACACCTCGACCTGGAGGCCAGCCGGGCTTGGGCGCTGGTCGATCACCAGTTTTCGCACGTCTTCGTCGCCGGCGGCGACCGGGCGCTGGCCGCCCGGGTGGCCGGCCTCTTCCGCCACGAGCCGGGCATCGCCGAGGTCCTGCTAGGCGACCAGTTGGTCCGCTACGGATTGGACCATCCGCGCAGCGGCGAGGTGGTCTTGATTTCCCAGCCGCGGAGTTGGCAGGCCTATGCTTGGTGGCTTGCCGATGATCGGGCGCCGGCCCTGGCCCGCACGGTCGATATTCATCGCAAGCCCGGCTACGACCCGCTGGAACTTTGTTTCGATCCGGCCACCAAGGGCATCTCCTTGGACGCCCGGCGGATCAAGGGCTCGCACGGTGCGCCGGCGCGGGACCGGGGGCAGCACAGCGTGCTGGTGGCCTCGGAGCCGATCTATTTGCCCGGCGTGGCGGTGGCCGACACGGACGTGTTCGGCGTCGTGGGGCGGCATTTCGGCTTGGCGAGCAGAGCGGCGAAGTAGCAGGCAGGAAACGCACGGCGTATGGCCACGCGACAGACAAGGCTCGCGCAGAGGCGCAGAGCCGCGGGGGTCGCTTTCGCTCCAAGCCCACCGGCTGCGACCGGTGGGAATGGAAGCAGCAGCCGGCGCAATTTTCCCACCGGACGCAGCCGGTGGGCTTGGGGAGCACCGGCCTCCCTAAACCGGGAAATGGCCGTACCGGTCATTCCGGCGATCAGGGCTCGGTGGTCCGCGCTCGTCGTCCCCACTCTTTGTTTTCTTATCCGGCTCGATGAGCCGGTTGATAAACACGATTGCGAAATAGAGGCAAACTCCGCAGAGGACGCATAGCACACCAAGAACGATCGACGGCCCCACCAGCACGTCCGGCGGTGGGGGGCCTTTAGACGATCTTGCCGTTAGGACAAGCACTGCCCCGTAAAAGACCGGTATTGCAATGCTCACGCCCAAGGCCAGGCGGGGGCTGCACAAAAGCGTCAAGTACCACACGACGGCGACCCACGTAAACAGCGCGACGAACAACGGAAGCGGCGCGCCACTTGCAGAAAGACCCCCGCACAGCAACGCGAACAGGACCATCCAGACCAGCAGCGTCCGAACTGTGAATTGCCGCCGACCCACCGGCTCCCCCTCCCGCGTCCCCGCGTCTCTGCGCCTCTGCGCGAGCCTCGCTTTCGCCGCGCCGCGGCACGCTCACGCCCCCGGCTCGGAGTGCGCCGGCGGCCGGCCGATGCTGTAGTACGTGAAGCCGGCCTCTTTCATCCGCTGCGGATGATAGAGATTGCGGCCGTCGAAGACGACCGGCTGCCGCATCCGCTGCCGCATCTCGTCGAGGTCGGGATGGACGAAGTGCTTCCACTCGGTCATGATGGCCAGCGCGTCGGCCCCGGCCAGCGCGTCGTCGCGACGGTGGCAGTAGATCAGCCGGTCGCCGTACTGGCGGCGGACGTTCTCCAGGGCCTCCGGGTCGTGGACCTTGAGCGTCACGCCCAGCGCCAGCAGGCGGTCGATCAGGGCCAGCGCGGGCGCCTCGCGGATGTCGTCGGTCCCCGGCTTGAAGGCCAGCCCCCAGACGGCGACGGTCAAGCCGGAAAGATGGTCGCCGAAATGACGGCGGATCTTTTCCACGAGCACCGTCTTCTGATTGACGTTGACTTCGTGGACCGCGTCGAGCACGCGGGGCAGCAATCCGTGCGCGCGGGCGATGGCCGCCAGCGCACGGACGTCCTTGGGAAAACAGCTTCCGCCGTAGCCGACGCCGGGAAAGAGGAAGGCGAAGCCGATGCGGCTGTCGTGGCCGATGCCGCGGCGGACTTCGTTGATGTCGGCCCCCGTGTCCTCGCAGAGATTGGCCAGCTCGTTGATGAAGCTGATCCGCGTGGCCAGCAGGCAGTTGGCCGCGTACTTGGTCATCTCGGCGCTCTCCGGCGACATGGTCAGCAGCGGCTTGTCGGTCCGTAGGTAGGGCTGGTAGAGATCGCCCAGGACCTGGAAGACTGCTTCCCGGCGGGCGCCGAGGACGACGCGGTCCGGTTTCATGAAATCGTCGATGGCCGTCCCTTCCTTGAGAAACTCCGGGTTGCTGGCCACGTCGCAGTCGCGGCCGGTCAGCTCGCGCAGCCGGGCAGCGACCGCCGCATTGGTCCCCACCGGCGCCGTGCTCTTGACGACGACGACGGCGTCGCGGGCCAGGTGGGGTGCGATCTGGGCGACGACCGTCCACAGGGCCGACAGATCGACCGATCCGTCATCGGCCGGCGGAGTGCCCACGGCCAGAAAGACCAGCTTGGCCGAGCGGGTGGCCGCTGCCAGGTCGGCGGTGAAGCGCAGCCGCCCGGCCTCGGCGTTCCGCGAGACCAGCTCGGCCAGTCCCGGCTCGTAGATCGGGATCTTGCCCTCGCAGAGCAGGGCGACTTTCTGCCGGTCGTTATCGACACAGGTGACGTCGTTGCCGGTCTCCGCCAGGCACGTGCCGGTGACCAGACCCACATAGCCGGTTCCAATGACAGCGAGTTTCATGCTTGCTCAATCCATGGGGAGCGTAAGGGGGACAGTCCCATTTTCGCAGCGAAAGCGCCTGTTGGTAGGGTAACGCTATCCTGCGCCGCAAAAATCGGGACAGTCCCCTGTCAACGCTTAAAATCGAACAAGCAATTCTAACATGCCGACATGGGGCCACAACAGCCTGCCAAATTGGCAGCGTCCCGGCTGCCGGAGGAGGTCATGCGGCGGGCGTCCGGGGCGGCGGTTTTTGTCTTGCTTTGACTGACAAATATATCGTAAGATGTTATATAGAAGCCCTTTAGCACGAACAATCGCAAATTGGGCAAGCAACCGCGACGGCGGCGGTACTCAAGTTGCACTGGCTGCTATGCGGGAATCTGGCAAGAAACAGGCGTGCGGACCATGTTGGTGAAATCTCCCTCGTTGCTGATTACCGACGACGACTCGGACTTCCGCGAGACGTTGCAGGTGGTGTTCGAGCCGCAGGGTTTCCGCACCTTGCTGGCCAGCGACGGCGAGGAAGCCATCCAGATCGTCCGCCGCGAAGAGGTCCATCTGCTGCTGTTGGACATCCACATGCCGAAGCTGACCGGCCTGGAGACCTTGCGGCTGATCAAGCAGTTCAAGGCGACGCTGCCGTGCATTCTGCTCTCGGCCCATTGGGACGATTGGCTGCTGGAGGAGGCGCGTCGCGAGCAGGCGTACTCGATGTTGTCCAAACCGGTGACGCTGAGTCAGATCACCGGGGCGGTCCGCCAGGCCTTGGAGCGGGCCTACGCCTGGCACGAGGGCTAAGGTAGGTCAGGCACTCCGTGCCTGACAGCCCTTGGGCAGGAAGGTGTCAGGCACGGAGTGCCTGACCTACCGGCCTTTTCCGCACAGCGCTATCCTGCCCCTTCGGCGCGGGCCTGGCGGGGGGCGGCCTCTTCGGCCGCCGGACGCGGCACGGCCCCTTCCGTGCCGGGAACGATCATCGGGCTGGGCGAGTTCGCCTCCATGATCCGCTTCAGATCGGCGTTGTCGATCGTCTCCTGCTCGATCAGGCAATCGGCAATGGCCCCCAGCGCCTGCCGCCGCATTTCCAACACGTGCCGCACCCCCTCCAGCGATTGCGCCACGATGCGGCGGATCTCCTCGTCGATCTCGCGCGCCGTCTGCTCGCTGTGCGCACGATCGCCGTGCAATCCCTCCTGGCCGTCCAGCAGCAGCGTCTGCCGGCTGTGCCGATAGGTTACCCGCCCCAGCCGGCTCATGCCGTAGTCCATGACCATGCTGCGGGCGATGTCCGTGGCGCGTTCCAGGTCGTTCTGGGCGCCGGTGGAGACGTCGCCGAAGACCACTTCCTCGGCCACCGTGCCGGCCAAGAGGACCTGGATGCGGCTCTCCAGCTCGCTCTGGGTGACGAGGTAGCGGTCCCCCTCGGGGCGCTGCGTGGTATAGCCCAACGCCGCCAGCCCGCGGGGAATGATCGACACCTTGTGGACCGGGTCGGTATTGGGAAGGCTGGCGGCCACCAGGGCGTGCGCGCTTTCGTGGTAGGCCACCCGCCGCTTCTCGTCGGCGTGCATGATGTGCTGGCGTTTCTCCAGTCCGGCCACGATGCGGTCGACCCCTTCGTTGAACTCCTGCATGGTGACGGTGGGTTTGCCGGCACGGGCCGCCAGCAGGGCCGCCTCGTTGACGAGGTTGGCCAGATCGGCGCCGACGAAGCCCGAGGTGATCCGCGCCACTTCTTTCAGGTTTACCTTCTCGTCCAGCCGCACGTTGCTGCCGTGGACTTCGAGGATGTCCTCGCGGCCGCGGACGTCGGGCCGATCGACCAGCACGTGGCGGTCGAAGTGCCCGGGCCGCAGCAGGGCGGGATCGAGCGTCTCGGGGCGGTTGGTGGCCGCCATCACGATCACGCCGCTGTTGGATACGAAACCGTCCATCTCCACCAGCAGGGCGTTGAGCGTCTGCTCGCGCTCGTGGTCGCCGCCGACGATGTTGGTGCCGCGGGTCTTGCCCAGGGCGTCCAACTCGTCGATGAAGACGATGCAAGGCGACTTGGCCTGGGCCTGCTGGAACATGTCGCGGACCCGGGCCGCCCCCACGCCCACGAACATCTCCACGAAATCGGACCCCGAGAGGCTGAAGAAGGGGACGTTCGCCTCGCCGGCCACCGCCTTGGCCAGCAGCGTCTTGCCGGTGCCGGGCGGGCCGACCAGCAGCACGCCCCGCGGGATGCGCCCGCCCAGGACCTGGTACTTTTCCGGCATCTTGAGGAAATCGACGACCTCGCGGAGTTCGTCGACCGCTTCGTCCACGCCCGCCACGTCGTCGAACGAGACGCCCATTTCCTCCTGGGCGTAAAGTTTGCCGCGGCTGCGGCCGAAGGCGATGGCCGAGCCCGCCCCGCCCATCCGCCGCAGCACGAAAAACGCCAAGCCCACCATCAGCGCCACCAGGATCACCGTGGGCGCGTACTGATGCCAGGCGGGCGGCCGCGGCTCGAAGGAGATGTGGTAGAAGCCGTTGGCATGGAGCACGTCGAGCAAGTGGTTCTGGTCGTTCAGGCCGCCCAGCGTGTCGGTCTGGAACTCCACGTCGTCCTTGGCGTTCTCACGTTGCGGCTGGATCACCTGCCTGGTCACGCTGCCGGTGATTTCCGAGACGCCGACGCTGAGGCCCTTCAGCTTCGAGTAGCGCACCAGCGATTCCTTGCCCTTGGCGCCCTCGGAGACGTTGATGGACGCCTCCGGGTGCTTCTCGGGGTTGCCCTTCTCGATCAGGCGGATCAACTCGCCATAGGGGATCTTCACCTGGGAGTCGGTCCCGAACATGTTCAGCAACACCAGCGTCACCACCGCCAGGCCGGCGAAGTACCAGATCAGGTTGTTGCCGGCCGGCGGGGGCTTGTGCTCCGCAGGGGGGCGATCGGCCGGCGGTGGGCGTCTTTTTCGTTCCATGCGTCTGTCCCGGGAAAAATCCCTGTATCATCTCATACTAACCTCAGTCTCTCCCCCTGCAAAGCGATAACCACGCCCGGTGGGGGCAGACGAGGGGACTGTCCCGATTCTCGCGGCGCGGACGGTGCTGCTTTTAACGTGCGTTTTCGCCGCAAAAATGGGACTGTCCCCCTTGCAGCGGCGAAGACCGTACATCCCAAACCGCCCATTCCGCCGGAAAAACCGGATTATTCACACGTGCCAGGGCCACGGATGGCGCGGTGCTGCCGGGTTATCCGGAGGCTGACGCCTCCGGCTCGGGTTGTTTATTTTTCCTTCCGCCTTGCTTGAGCGGCGTCCGTGGTGCTGCCGGGTTATCCAGAGGCTGACGCCTCCGGCTCGGGTCCTGTGTTCCTCTTTCATCCTTGATCCTTCATCCTTTATCCTTCCTTTCCTTCCGCCCTCCGCCTTCCCCTCACGCTTGCAGCAGGGGGGACGGCTTCATACAATGGCGGTGTCCCGATGCCAGAGACCTAGCGACGCATGACCGGACAGGCCAAGAATATCGCCATCCTCGGCTCGACCGGCAGCATCGGCCGCAGCGCGCTGGAGGTCATTGCCGCTTCCGAGGGGCGGCTGCGGGCGGTGGCCCTCAGCGCCCACCACAATCTGGCGCGGTTGGAAGAGCAGGCCCGCGCGGTGAAGCCCCGCTGGATCGTGGCTACCGATCCGGCCGCCGCCGCCCGCCACGACTGGTCCGCGCTTCCCAAGGAGACGGAGTTGCTCACTGGCGCCGAGGGCGTGACCCGCGTCGTGAGCGACCCCGAGGTCGATACGGTCCTGTCGGCGGTCGTCGGCAGCGTGGGACTGCAAGGGAGTTGGGCGGCGCTGCACGCGGGCAAGACCTTGGCGCTGGCCAACAAGGAGAGTCTCGTGGTGGCCGGGCCGCTTTTGACCCGGCTGGCCGCGGAACACCATGCGCGGATTCTGCCGGTCGATAGCGAACACAGCGCCATTTTTCAGGCGTTGCAGGCGGGCCGGCGGGAAGAGGTCCTGCGCGTGGTGCTCACGGCCAGCGGCGGGCCGCTGCGAACCTATAGCGCCGAGCGACTGGCCCAAGTGTCCGTCGCCGACGCCCTCGCCCATCCCACCTGGGACATGGGCCCGAAAATCAGCGTGGATTCGGCCACGCTGATGAACAAGGCGCTGGAGATCATCGAGGCCCGCTGGCTGTTCGATTTGGACGCCGATCAGATCGGCCTGGTGATCCATCCCCAGTCGATCGTGCATTCGATGGTAGAATACAGGGACGGTTCGGTGATTGCGCAGTTGAGTCCGCCGGACATGAAGCTGCCGATCCAATACGCGCTGTGCTGGCCCGAGCGACGTGCGGGCGTGGCGGCGAAGCTGGATTGGAGCCGGCCGCTGGAGTTGCGCTTCGAGCCGCCCGATTTCGAGCGCTTCGGCGCCCTGAAACTCGGCTTGGAAGCGGCGGCCCGCGGCGGTACCGCCGGGGCGGCCCTGAACGGCGCCGATGAGGCCGCGGTGGCCGCCTTCCTGGCCGGCCGGCTGGCCTTCCAGCAGATCGTGCCGGCCTGCCGCAGCATCCTTGAAAACCATAACTTCGACCCCAACCCTACGCTTGCGCAAGTGCTCGAAGCGGACCGTTGGGCTCGCCAGGAGGTATCGCATTGGCTGGGCACTTGATGGCGGTTTGGTATCTGCAATGGGAAAACTGGCTGGCGATTTTCGAGGTCCTCGTCGGCCTGGGGTTCGTCATTTTCGTCCATGAGCTGGGCCACTTCGCCGTCGCCCGGCTGTGCGGCGTGAAGTGCGAAAAGTTCTACCTCGGCTACGACATCGCCGGCTTGAAGCTATGGAAGTTCCGCCGCGGCGAGACGGAATACGGCATCGGCATCCTGCCCCTGGGCGGATACGTCAAGATGCTCGGCCAGGAAGACAACCCGGCACACTTGCGCGAAGAGATCGAGCGGGCCAAGCAGCCGGCCCAGACGGACCCGGCCAAGTCTGCCCCCAGCGCCGCCGAGGTGGAAGCGGCCCGCCAGGCGCTCTACAATCCCCGCAGCTACCTGGCGCAGAGCGTGCCGCGGCGGATGGCGATCATCTCCGCCGGCGTGGTGATGAACCTGATCTTCGCCTTCATCATGGCGGTCGTCGCCATCGGCTGTTTCAGCGTGCAGGAGCACGCTTGCGAGATCGGCCAGATCATGCCCGGTGACGGAGCGTGGCAGGCCGATCTGAAAGCGGGGGATGAGATCCTCGAAGTGGGCGGTCAACCGGTCGCGACCTTCCAGGACATGTTGGAGGCCGTCGCTTTGGGCGACGTGGAGAAGGGCATCCCCATGGTGGTGCGGCGTCCCGGCCGGGAGGCGCCCTTGCACATCGAGGTCAAGGCGACGCAGGCCGAGGGGAAGCCTCGCATCGGCGTGTTTTCGTCTTCCACTCTGACGCTGAACAAGGAAAAGGAGGGCGTCACCGCCGCCGGCACGCCGGCCGCCGAGGCCGATCCCCCGCTGCTGCCCGGCGACCAGATCGTCAAGATCGACGATCAGCCGGTCCACAACTACGCGGAGCTTCGCGCCTGCCTGGCCGCCCGTCGCGATCAACCGCTGTCGGCGACCGTCCAGCGGACGCTGCCGCCCGTGAAGGGCGCCCCGCCGGCCGCCGCCAAGACCATCGAGGTCGTAGTCCGCATCGCCCCCAACCCCATGCGCACGCTCGGTCCGATCATGGAGATGGGGCCGATTACCGCCATCCAGGCCGGCTCGCCGGCCGCCGCGGCGGGCATCCGGCCCGGCGATGTCATCCGCGCCGTCGACGGCCTGCCCGTGGCCGATCCCATGACCCTGCCGGAACTGCTCCGCGGCCGCCGGGGACAAACAGTCACGCTGGAAATCGAGCGCGCCGGCGACGAGTCGAAACCGCCGCTGGCGGTTCCCGTCACGCTTAGCCACCGCGACGACTTCGATCCGCCCCAGTTGGACGGCAACCCGCTGGCGATACCTTCGCTGGGCGTCGCTTACCAGGTGCTCAATCGCGTCCGCGTGGTGCTGCCGGGCAGCCCGGCGGCGGCCACGGGCCTCCGCCCTGGCGACGTTATCACGGCGGCGAACATCCTTCCTCCCGACGCCAAGACCATGGAACAGTTGCGAGAGAAGTTCCATAAGCCTGAACTCTCCCAGGACAAAGCGGAGCTTACCTTCGACGACGACTACAAAGACTGGCCGTGCCTCATCTATGTCTTGCAGAAAGCGCTGCCGGGGAGCACGGTCGAGCTGAAATGGCAACGGGGGAAGAAGACCGCGTCGGCCACGCTCGCGCCGGTCGTGGACAAGGGTTGGTTCAATCCGGACCGCGGCTTCGAGTTGCAGCCGAAGTGGGTCGTGCAGAGGGCCGGCAGTTTCGGCCAAGCCATCGGCTGGGGAGCCAAGAAGACGCTCGATTCCACGCTGCTGGTGTTCCGCATGTTGCGGAAGATGCGCTCCGGCCAGGTCTCGGCCCGCTTGCTGGGCGGCCCGGTATCGATCTTCGAGGTCGCCTTGATGGCGGCCAAGCAAGGCATGGGCAACCTGCTGGTCTTCCTCACGCTGCTCAGCGCCAACCTCGCCGTGATCAACTTCCTGCCCATTCCCATCCTGGACGGCGGGCACATGGTCTTCCTGACCTGGGAGGCGATCCGCGGCAAACCGCCCGACGAACGCGTGCAACTGGCCTTGACCTATTGCGGCCTGTTGATCATCCTGGCCTTGATGGTGTGGGTGTTTGGGCTCGACCTCGGTTTCTTCTCCCGCTCTGGGCATTGACACGGCGGTCGCCCGCCGCAACGTTGGCACATGACCGAACTGCAACCCCATTGCCGCTGGTATCGCCCTACGCCGGACCGGCTGTTGCCGGTGCTGCTGGCGGCGGAGGGATTCCTTTTCCTCTCCGAGCGATTCCGCTGGTTTGCCTTCAACAATCACAAGGGCTGGACCGTGCTGATCGCCGGGGCGGTCGTCGCTTCGGCACTGTCGCTCATGGCCTTCTGGTTCGCCGCCGCGGTGCTTCTTCGACGGCGGTTCCAGTTCAGCCTCTGTTTCCTCTTCGTGCTGACCGTTGTCGTGGCCGTCCCCTGCACTTGGCTGGCGGCCCAGATGCAGCAGGCCGAGCGGCAGCGGGCGACCGTCGCGGCGCTCCGGCGCGGCGGGGCTGTCGTCTACGATTACCAACGCCATGAGTCCGATGTTTTTGTTTACGAAGGCCGCTTCGGACCCTTTGGTCAAGTCTGGGGCGATGACGACATCGGTGCCGAAGAATTCGACGCCAAATTCGACCCGCCGGCGTGGCCGCGAAGCTGGCTCGGGAAGGATTTCTTTCAGAAACGTGGTCGCCGTCGACCTGCCGGGCGGTCAGGACGTTGGCGCCCAATGCGAACTCCTCAAACCACTGCACCAACTTGAAGATCTGCGGGTTTTGTCCGACAAGTTCACCGACGCCGATCTGGAACACCTCCAAGGTTTCAGCCAACTCAAAGCGCTGACCCTCGGATGCCCCGCGGTCACGGACGCAGGCCTCAAACACCTGGCGGGCTTGAAAAGCCTCAAAGCCCTCGGTTTCGTATCCGTCAAAATCACCGACGCCGGACTGCCGCGCCTGGAAGCCCTCGAAAACCTCGAAGAACTCTATCTCGCGGACACCAAGATCACCGACGCTGGTCTGGAACATCTCCGCCGGCTGACCAGGTTGCGAAGACTCTACGTGGGAAACCCGGGTGTGACCGAGGCGGGCATCAAGAGGCTTCAGCAGGCGATGCCGAAGTGCGTCATCACACCCGTCGATTGGGAAAGATTCGGCGTGGACTTCGATTTCAATATCGACGCCGGCCCGCCGAAGAAATGAACCCCTAGTTCTACTGCGCAAGGTTCGCGGAAAATGGGGACTGGCTCCGTGGCGCAAACTGGTGCTGCGCCAGGAGAAACGATGCCGCCACGGTGCCTGTCCCCTTTTTCCGCAGTGGTGGTTCGTCGAAAAAGGGGACAGGCACCGTCGCCGGAGGCCGTTTTATCACGCAGCGCGTTAACGAGGCGACGGAGCCAGTCCCCTTTTTCGACTGCCGTTCTTGCGCAGTAGAACTAGCAGCCCAGCACCTTGGCCGTCACCAGCCAGCGCAATTGGCCGCCGCCGAGCTGCGGCGGTCCCTCGAAACGGATCGCCGCAATCGCCCCCTTGCCAAAACGTATGCCGCCGTCGCCTTGACCCAGCAGCGCCGCAGCCTGTTGGCTCACGTCCGGGGCATGACCGACCCAGGCGATCTGCTCGTGACGCGCCGACTGCCGCACCGTCCACGCCAGCAATTCCGCCAGGCTGCCGCCGGGCAGCAACTCGTCGCGGGCAACGACTTCCGGACGGCCCGCCACGCCCTCGGCCAGCACCCGGGCCGTCTCGACGCAGCGCACCATCGGACTGGTGGCGATCAACTCCGGCGCCAGCCCGCGACCGGCCAGGCTGGCGACCATGCGGGCGAACCGCTCGCCGCCTTCGTCGCTCAAGGGCCGCTGGGTATCGTCGGGCCAGGCCGGATCGCCATAGTGCCCCGCCCAGGCGTGCCGAATGATGAACAGGTCCATTACTTCGTCCTCCAAAGCAGGTGGTCGTCGATGCCCAATTCGCTTTGCACGGCCGCGATCTGGCCCTTGAAGCGGACGGCATCCTGGGGATAGCCGGCCGTGGGCGCCAGCCCGGGCACGCGCCGCCGCCAAAAATCGTTCAGCGCCCGCATCGCCAGTTCGCGGAGATACTTCGCCGCCATCGAGGCCAGCGCCGCCGGCAGGTGCGCCTCGGCCTTGGCCTGGAAACGGATTTCCACGCGGCGCTCGGCCGGGCCGAACCGATAGACGCTCTGCCGCCGCGACTCGCCGTGGATCTCGATGAGCGGCTCGGGAAAACACTCCATCAGCAGCGGCAAGTAGCGATCGCGGCCGCCGTGCTTGTCGCAGAGCACGGCCACCGGCCCGCCGGGCAACGACTCGACCAGCGCCGCCACCATCGCCAGCGTCGCCCGCGACAGCAGCAGGCCCTTCGATCCGCACTCTCCAACCAGCGTGTTGAACGGCCCGGGAAAGATCGCCCGGCTCTGTACCTTCAGCAATCGTACGCCCGCCGCGGAAAATGCCGCTTGCAATCGCGGTCCCAGGGCCTCCAGCTCGGCCGCATCAGCGTCCAGCGGCAGCGGCAGGTCGTCGGCGCTGTAGCCGGCCTCCGGTCCGCAGTCGGCGGCCGCTGTCGGCGCCAACAGGTCCCAGACCGCCGTGCTGGTGCGCGGCCGCTGGCCCAAGAGTGCGAAGGCCCCCCACAGCCCGCGCTCCAGCAGCCGCAGCCCTCCGCCGGAGTGATAAAGGGCCTTCGAGTCGGCCATGGCCACGCGGCCGCTGCCGTGCTGTCCGTTGCCGTTCCGCTCGGCCGCCGGCGTAACGACCGCTTCAAGCCGCCGATACAGGTCGTCGCTGCCGGCGCCGTCGGGAACTTCCCAGACCGTGGCCGAGATCACCAGCGGCCCCAGGTTGGGGCCATAGCCGGCTTCATCCGTTCCAATCAGGAATGCCATCATTGCACCCGGTTGCTCCAATCAGCGTACCAAAGCCAGGGACCAGGGGCCAGGGGCCGGGGGCCAGGGACCAGGGGCCACCCGAGCGCGCCGGGACCAGGGACCGGGGGCCAGGGATCAGGGGCCGGGCCCCCGCACCCTTCTTATTCCGGCCCGGTGCGGATACCATATTCGCAAGGACGCCGACATGCCCGAAAAGAAATTTCCCAGACTGATTTTATTGACGCCGCCCGGGCGCGGGGCGGTGGCAAGTCTGCTGGTCGAAGGGCCGGGGGCCCTGCTTACGGTCGCCGCACACTTCCACGCCCGCAGCGGACGAGGGCTCAAGCCCCAGCCCGACGGGCGACTGGCCATCGGGCGATTCGGCGTGGAACCGGGTGAGGAAGTCGTCGTCCGCTGCCGCTCGGCCCAAGCGGTCGAATTGCATTGCCATGGCGGCGACGCCACGGTCGCCATGATCCGGCAGGTCCTCGTCGAGTCCGGCTGCCGGCCGCTGCCGTGGCAGGAGTGGGTCGCCGCACAGCAGGCCGATCCGCTGGCGGCCGCCGCGCAGCTTGCCTTGGCCGAGGCCCGCACCACGCGGACCGCGTCGATCCTCTTGGACCAATATCATGGCGCCCTGGGCCGCGCCATGGAGGCGATCCGGGCGGCCATCCAGGAGCGGCAATGGGCCAATGCCCGAGAGCAGATCGACGCCCTCGTGGCCCGCGCACCGCTGGGCCGGCACCTGGTCGAGCCCTGGCAGATCGTCGTCGCCGGCCGCCCCAACGTCGGCAAGAGCAGCCTGATCAACGCCCTGGTGGGCTACGGGCGGTCGATCGTACACGAACACCGCCGGCACCACCCGCAACGTCGTCACCGCGCGGACCGCCATCGACGGCTGGCCCGTCCTGCTGGCCGATACCGCCGGCCTGGGCGCCGGCGGCGATGCCCTGGAGCGGGCCGGCATCGAATTGGCCCACCAGCAGTTGGCCCGCGCCGACCTGGTGCTGCTGGTGTTCGATCTGAGCGTCCCCTGGTCGGAAGCCGACCAGGCCTTGCTCGATGGCTTGCCCGGCGCCTTGCCGATCCATAACAAGAGCGATGCGGCCCTGGCAGCCGGCGCGGGCCGCCCGGCGGGCCTGACGCTGAGTGCCCTGGGCGGCCAGGGACTCGACGCCCTGCTTGGGCAAATCGGCCACGCCTTGGTGCCACATCCGCCGCCGCCGGGGGCCGCCGTGCCCTTTGCCGCCGACCAGGTGGAAGCCTTGCGGCGGATGCGGGAAGGGCTGGAGTAGCGGTAGGTCAGGCACGCCGTGCCTGACAATTCTTGGTCGGAAAGGTGTCAGGCACGGAGTGCCTGACCTACGTTGCTTACCCATTTTCACCATCACCCGTCACCATTGCACTCTCCAGACGGGCAAGGGAACCCGAGCCGCACGGAATCCGCAATCTACTATGGACTTAACGCAACTTGTCTGGGTACACTACCGCCCTTATTGCCGCCGACCCCTGTTGCCTAGATTCAAGGAGGAACGGGCCATGAAGATCCGGCCGATCCGGTTGCTCGGGATCGTACTCTCGTTTGCGGTTTTTTCCGTGTTTTGCTGGCAGATTGCCGGCGCACAACAGGCGACGCCGACCGACAAGGCGTCGGAGCCGGCGACCGGCGTGCGGCTGATCGACGCCACCCCAGACGCGGACGTCGACAGCGGCGCGGCCAGTGCCGTACGCACGGCCTCCAACGGCAACGTGACTCCGCCGGCTTCGCCGCCGACAACCGCCCCGACGACAAGTGCCCCGACGACCACGCCGCCGACGACTCCGCCGCCGGCGCCGACCACTCCGCCGCCGCCAGACGCCCCGGATGCCGGCCTGCATCCGTTGGATCAGTCCAAGTCGCTCTTGCAGTCCGCGCCCGACGATAAGGCGGCCGCCAACACGGCGACCGCCGACAAGACCCAGCCTCCAGCGGACCAGGGCAAAACGGCAGACAAACCCGCCGCAGATAAATCGGCGGCAGACAAACCGGCCCCAGATGCAAAACCGGCCGCCGACGCCAAACCGGCCGCCGGCCAACCGGGAAAAACAAAGATCGAGCCGATCCCCGAGCAGACCGGGCCGGTGGAACTGGAAGCCACCAGCTTCCACGCCGTGACGCCGGGCGTCACCACCGTCGAGCAAATGGAAAAGGCCTGGGGCCCGCCCAAGGAAATTCGCAAGCAAAACAAGACCGTGATGCAGTTGCACGCGGTGGGGCCGTTTTCGCGGGTCGAGGCCAGTTGCAGCGGCGGCAAGGTCGTCTCGATCATCATCCGCTTCGAAAAAAGCTTTCCCGCCAACGCCGTCGCCCAGCAGCTCGAACTGGCCAAGATCCAGCCGGTGCTGGTCTCCAACGAGTTGGGCGAAATCCTCGGCCAGGCCTATCCCGAACGCGGCGTGCTCTTCTCCTTCGAGCCCAGCGACACGCCCGGCAAGCCGACCATGAAAGTCAGCCACATCATCCTGGAAGCCATCAGCGCCGAGCCCTTCGTGTTGCGGGCGGAGACCAATATCGACAGCCGGCCGGACTTCAGCCTCCGCGACCTCGACCAGGCCCTGCAGCTTCAGGCCACCAACAGCCGGGCGCATTGGCTGCGCTGCCGCGTGCTGGCCTCCTTCGGCGAATATGAGAAGGCCGCGGCCGCCGGCGCCGAGGCCATCCGCCTCGATCCGCAGGAGGCGCATTACCGGGTGACGCAAGCGCAAGTGCTCGCGCGCAGCGGGGCCTTGAAGGAAGCGGCCGACGAGGCCGAGAAGGCCGTCGAACTCAGCGCCGAACGCCCCCACGTCAAGGCCCGCGCCCTCTGCCTGCTCGGCGACATCACCGCCTCCGGCTCCAAGCCCGATTACCGGCAGGCCATGGAATATCACACCCAGGCCGTCAAGTTGGCCGAACCGCTGGCCACCAGCAAGCACCCCGCCGTCCGCGTCGCCGCCAAGGAAGTGCTGTTGGATGCCCATCTGGGGGCCGCCCACGACATCGCCTGGGGCACGTGGCGGGAAAAAGAAAAGGCCATCGGCGTCTGGCTGGACAAGGCCGCCGGATTCTGCGACGACCTCATCAAGACGGAAGCCGGCGGCGGCGAGTATCGCTTCCGCGTCGCCACCCGGGCGCTGGCCATCTGCGTCGGCGTGCGGGGCAAACTCGATCCCGTCCCCTGGATCAACCAGGCCCTCGACAGCGGCAAGACGCTGATCGCCGCCGCCGCCGATCCAACCTCCAAATCGCACCTGCAATGGGACCTGGGCATGGCCCTCTACGATACCATGCAGGTCTCCCAGGCGCAGGACGATCGGGCCGAGGCCCTCCGCTACGGCGAGATGGCCGCCGACTACCTGGAAAAGGCCTGCCCCCAGCCCCTGGCCGCCGACAACGCCTACCTCTTGGGACGCCTCTACTTCCACCTCGGCGCCATCCATGCCGTCGGCGACAGCGATCATCGCGCCGCCGTCGGTTGGTTCGACAAGGCCCTGCCGTTGCTGGACAAGACCCCCACCGACCAAATCGCCGACGTGGGCCGCCACGGCGAATCGCTGGTGAGCATGGGCGTGTCCTACTGGGAGACGAAACAGCAAAAAAAGGCGCTGGAGCTGACCGACCAGGGCCTCGCGCTGATGGAACAGGCCGTCAAGCAGGGGCGGTTATCCAAGAGCACCCTGGGCGTCCCCTACGGCAACCTTGCCTGGATGCACCGCCAACTCGGCGAGAAGGAACAGGCCGCCTACTTCGAGCAGATGGCCACCAAGAGCAAGCTCTTCGAGTTGCGCTGAACCGCGTGCCGTTGCGATCCGCCGCCCGTCATGATCCGCGCCCGTTACGAGCCGGGGTCAAATGAGCCGGGGCCGTGAGGCCCCGGATATCGTTGCCCCGCCGCTTGTCTCCATCCCCGCCGCCCGCCCTCTTCCGCCCTTCACTGCAAACCGCCCTCCGCCCCGCTCGAAAGCCGGTCGCTTCCCAATCGTCGCCGCAGTTCGACGAGCCCGTGGGAACCGAGCATGAGCCAAAGGCCCGCGGCCAAGTCGATGAGCATGGACCAGAAGTAGCTATGGAAGCTGCGGCGGCCCAATAAGACCGGCAACGAACCCAAACAATCCCAATTGTCCCACACAAGGTACGCCAGGCTCCGGACGCCGGCGACCAGCAAATAGACGCCGAACACCGCCAACGCCACCCCCAGCAATTGACCGGCGTCCAGCTCGATGCCCATGATCGGCGAGGGATCGCCGCGCACCATGAGCCGCCCCAACGCGCCCGCCAGGCACCAGAGCACGATGCCGGCAAGCAGCGCCTGCACGGGCACGACGATCATGTAGCCGGCCATCGACGACGAAACGCCGGTAAGGGGCCGCTCGATCATCAGGGTACGAATACCCCAGGCCGCTTGGCCGGCGCCCAACGCGGCCGCCACCAGCATCCATAAGGCCATCACCTTGCAGGCGAAGGCCCCGATCTCCTGCCGCGTGATGCGCCCGCTGGGTGCGGCCGCGATCCGGCGCTGATCGGCGCCGCTCGGCTCCTCGCCGCCGGGCTGCTGGTCCTCGACGTTCCAATCGACCAACTGGAATTTGTGTTCCCGGGCGAAATCCACCAGGCCCTGGATGCGCCTGGCGAAGGAATCGAGGTTATGGACGACGGCCTCCGACGCGCGGATCCCCGTCAGCGTGCCGCTCTGTTGGTCGTAGGTGCCCGTGACGGGCGTGAAGCCCTGCTTGCGGAGCAATTCGATCGCTTCCTCGACGTGCGTCTGCTCCAGCGGCGTGAGCACGTAGTTCCACAGCGGCGGCCCGGTCAGGTCGATCTCGTTCTCGCGGCGGACTGCGTTGTAGAACTCGATCGCTTCCCTCACGATGTCTTCCATAGTCCTCACTCCGGGAAAAAGTTATTGCGGGCGGCAACGAACGGTGCGGGCGTTTTGAATCAGGTCTTGCTCCCCAACCCCGTTGCAAACGCAGACCCCTGGCCGCTCTAGCTCCGCTGCCGCGTGCTTGGTCTTCGAGCTACTTGGCAGCGTCGGCGATCAGATCGCGAACCTCTGACGGTTTCTTCGCCACTTTGTATTTCCAACGGCCGTAGGTGCCGTCCGCATTCACCGCCGCAACCCAACGTTCGGCCGCCGCGCGTTTGACCTCTTCCAATGGGTCCCAGCCCTTCGTTTCCAGAATAAGGTGGCTCGGCGGAGCGGTCTTCAATCGCACGATGAAGTCCGGCGTGTAATCGTGCCGCTGGCCGTTATGAAGATAGGGGACATAGAAACCCAGCCCGGCGTTCTTCACAAACGCATCAGTCGCCGGGTGGGTGTCGATGTAGTAGGCTGCCGATTGCTCCCACCGCTCGGTGTCGGCGACCACGTAGTTCAGATGGCTATTGACGATCTCCCGCACGTCGCGGCACGGTCCAAAAGTCCACGTCGGCCGTCGTTCCCGGTCCGCGGTTCGACTCGTAGCGGGGTATCTCGGGTGCCTCGCCCTGACTCGTATCGGGGCGAATTGCCTCCACGAGCCGCTCGATCAGCCAGCCGTAGTAGGGCGAAAGGAAGGCGTCTTTCCTGTCCGATGGCGGCAAGACGTGCACCTTCTCCTCGACGTATCGTCTCACAATCAGGGCCAACTGGGGGAACAGCACGTGGGGCGGCGCCTCGCAGCTTCCCTGGCCGGCATAATCGCGGGTCAGCGCGCCGGCCGCCTCAAACACTAATTCCTGCGTCCGTCGTTTGCGCCAAAACTCCCGAAGCGTCACCTCGTCGATGCGGCCCGGCCCCGAAAGGGTCAACCGGCCCTTGTTGTTGTGGTTCAATCCTTTCATGTCGACCTGGGGCGGAATCTGTCCCGGATCGAGGACAATGGGCGGCACGCTGGACCAATCGACCGTCACGCGATTCCGCACGCCTTGGGTATAGCCCTCGACGCGGGGAAACCGAATCTCCAGCCGGGCCTTCGCGGGAATGGCCTGGATATGGTGGCGTTGGACGTGCTCCCTCGGCTGCCCTTGCGGCGTGGCCTTAAACGGTATCACCTCGAATGGCACGCCGAAGACCTTGGCCACTTCTTCCTTGAATTTCCCGTCCTCGCCGGGTTCGTACCTGCTGCGACGAAGCCCGCGGCCGACCACCTGCTCGCAAAGCAACTGCGACATGAACGGCCGCAGGCCGATAATGTGGGTCACGGTGTTACAGTCCCAGCCCTCGGTCAACATGCCGACGCTGACGATACAGCGCACGTCGCGTCCCGGCGGCGACAGCGGCCTGTCCATCTTCTTCGCCAGCTCCTCAAAGCCTTCGGGACATACGTCGCGGCCCATCGAATCCTTCGGCCACTCGGTCTTGCCCACCGTATCCAGGGTCAGACGCATCCAGCGGGTCTCGTCGTCCTTGGTTCCCTCCAAGTCGTCGGTCTCCTGAACCACTTTCGAGTCCACACGGATCGTGTAATTGTGCCCGTCGATGTTGCGGAAACCTTCGATCTTCGCGGGCGGAATGCCCATCGGCGGCCTGTCCTCCGCCAGCCAGCCGTAGATTACCTTGGCGATGGCAACGTTCTTGCATACGAGGATAAACACGGGCGGGCGCGGGTCCGTCCCCGACTGCTGCCGCTCCTCCAGGTCCTTCTGCCACAGCCCGCCGAGCATGGCGATCGGATGATTGGCGTACTTGAGAATCGCTTCCGGCTTGGGGTTCGCCCGTTTGCCGCCGCGCTCGGCCGGGGTGAGCTGCGGCAGGATCCAATGCCAGATATTGAAGTATCCGGGGATCGCCGCGCCCGTGGTGTCGCGCACGGCAAGCTGCGGAATCTTCGTCAGGCCCGACTCGATGGCGTCGATCAGGCCGAAGTCGCTGACCACCCACGGAAAGGGTCGGTTGGTGTCCTGGCCGACGCGCCCCAGGTAATACGGGGTCGCCGACAGGTCCAGGCAAAAATTGATGCCCCGCAGCTTATGGACGCGGTCCAGCCCGTCGATCCAAACCGTCGCCTCCTTGAAGAACTCCTCCGCGTCCTCGTCCTCGCCGAAGAGTTCCCCCTGGTCCTCGTCCGGCTCTTCGCGGCGGATGCGGTAGGCGTGGTGGGCTTCGTCGTTCATTACCAGGATGTTTTGTTTGCCGCCCACCTCGCGGCCCAGCACCCGATTGATCAGCGACGTGTCGCTCTCCACGTAACGGACCGATTCCACGAACACCTTCCGCAACATGCCATGTTTGTCGTGTTCCTCGTCCAGGACCGTGAGCAGGCCGGCGGCCACCTGCCGGTCGAAGTCCTTCTGGGTAAGATAGCGGCTGCCGCGCGCGGTGGTGGTTTTGGGGCCGATGGTGATCCGCTCGCGGATCCGCAGCGGCACGCCGGCCTTGTTGACCTTGGCGGTGGTGCCGCCGGTCTGGATGCCACGCGGCTCGAACACGTGCCAGTTGGTCACCAGCACGCGGCCCCGCGTCAGGTCGGTCCGCATGTCCGGCGGCACGAGGTCCCGCGTGGTGTAAATGCTCGCCGGACCGGCCGCCGGGTCGAGTTCCGCCAACCGGCTGCGAATGGTCACGTTCGGGCAGACCACGAGCACAACGTCCGAGAACTTCGCGCTGCCGCGGTCGTTAACCTTGTTCAGGATGCTCCACGCGGCGATCATCCCCATCACGGTCGTCTTGCCCGTCCCGGTAGCCATCTTGCAGGCATAGCGCAGAAAGGTGCGATAGCCCTGGGCCAGTTTGTCCGGTCCCGGTTCCTCGCAGGGGATGTTGAGCCCTTGCCGGAAATCGGCCCGCGATTCGGCGAGGAAGATGATCGTTTCCGCCGCTTCGAGCTGGGCGAAGAACAGCGGCCGCTCGCGGCCGTCGCGCCGCCACCATTGCAGCAGGTCGAGAGTCGTGCGCGAGGCGCCCGCGTAGCCCTGCTCGCGCCACGCCTTCACCTGCCGGCGAATGCGGTTGACCAGTTTCAACTCGATGGCCGTGCCCGCCTCGCGGCCGAAGCTGTCGGGCTTGGCGGCCGGATCGCGATAGAAGTACATGGCGGGCCGCCGGCCCGGCAGACGCCGCGGCTGCTCGCCTTCCACGATGTTCCAGTGTTCGGCCGGCTCGTAAAACGGCTTGTTCAGGATCGGCTCGGGAACTTCATATCCGCTCATCATCATGTTGCCTTTGCGGTTTCCGCACCAAGCGCGTCGCAAGCGACACGGCTAACGGTGTCACTGTTCGCCGCGTCGCTTGCGACGCGTTTCCTCCCGACTCGTGAGCGCCGCGCCGCCAATACGGCGCGGGGGTTGTTCGGCGCGCATGGCCTCCGCGCTGATCGCCATTCGGAGCGCTTCACGCGGCGCGAACGGGACGACGAAGGACCAGTTCTGTCGTTTCTTCCCTTCCTTGAGCGGGTTCTCGTTCACGTATCGGATGGCTCGCTCGACGGCCGCGACCGTTTCCCCATAGACATTCCAACCATGCGATCCCCACAGCGGCCGGTCGTCGTCCCACAACCGCTCCTGCCTCAAAGCATGCGTCGCGCGGCTTCTCAAATGGCCCACCACCGCACGGATGCGGCGCGAGCTGACGCCGATCACGAGGTGGACGTGCTCGGAAAGGATCGCGCAGGCGTAAATTCGGTAAGGACCTTCACCGCCAGCCGTGGCGAATCCCTCGCCGATCGACAGTGCCTGCCGGCCGGTTACGGAGACCGGCGGCCACTGCAAGGCGGTCTTGGCCTCGCGCTGCCAATTCGGCGGAAACGGCCGGTGCGCGACGCTCCGCCGCGAATCGGTCTTCCTCGCCGCACCGTAGCGGAAAAGCTCCCAGCTTGCGATGTAATCGGAACCCGATCCACGCGGATCGTTGGGAAGCCAGAAACCATACATGCCGAAAATCGAGTGATAGGCGAGGATCATGCCGGTTCCTTTTCTGTTGCGCCAGCCGCGTCGCTCGCGACGCGCGCTAATCAAGCTCCTTCACCACAAGCAACTCGTTGCCGCGGTCGTCGATGACTTTGACGGCGATCTTGCGGTTCTCGCCCGCCTCGAACGCCGCGCTGGTCGTCCCCGCCAGGTGCGCCCAGACGCTCTCGTCGTACTCGCCGCGCAGCGCCCGCTTGAGGTTCTCCCACGCCCCAGTCCGCGGAAAGAACGCCTGGCTCACGTGAAAACACAGGTCGTTGTAGTCGGTGTCCAGCAGCCAGCAGGGCACGTCGCTGCCGTCGCGGGTGTCGGTGTCCATCGTCACCGGGTCGAAAACGTCCAACCCCAGCAGCTTGACCTCGTACTTGCCCTCGCCGAGCCGGGAAACCTCGACCTCCGGCAACCCGCAAACGCTGAAAATCTGGCTGGAGCGCATGTTCTTCAACAGATCGCCCATCAACAGGTCGGGCGTGGCCTGCACGTAGGTGGCCGGCACGCCCACCACCTCGGCGCACTTCTCGATCAGCTCGCGGGCGGTGGGCTGGATGGCGAAGCCGATCACGTACAAGTGGGCGTAGCTCTTGGCGTAAGCCTCCTTGGCCGCCTCGAACACGAGCTTTTGGCTGACTGCGCCGTTCTCCGGCCCGAAGACCAGCGCGACCGCCATTTGCGACAGGGGCAAGAGGTTCTTGTTCTTCTCGACGGTCTCCTCGACCAAATCGGAAAGCGTGGCCTTGGTGGTCGCCGACGCCTCCACGGCCGCCTCCGCCGACAGCGAAAGCGTCTTGGCGGGCGGCCGCACGTTCCTGAGCGTAACCGTCTTGTTCTTGCCCAGTCGCAGCACGGGGCTCTTGCGGAGGACTTCCAACATCCGCTCGGTGAACGCCGTCCCCTCTCCCTGCGGGAGAGGGCTGGGGTGAGGGCCGGCTGCTTCCCCATCCCCCTCCCAATCCACCGGCGTCGGGATCGTCGCCTCCACGCAAAACGGGCCGGTCACGCGCGTAATGTTCGCGTTGACTTCCGGGCGGTCGACCAGCACTTCTTCGGCGGGCGGTTCGTTATTGGCAATCGACTTGAGCGTGACGTGCGGCACGATCCCGCCGACCTCCTCCCCCTTCCTGTTCTGCTTGCGTTTGTAGACGAAGCCGCCAGCCGGGCCGCGAGCATCGTCCTTCAATTCGTACCAGTCGAATGTGGCGGTCAGCAGCCGTTGCCGCGCCAGGGCTAGCGGCACGCGCGATACGTCGGCCGTGATCCAGCGGCGGCCCCATTGCTCGGCAACATACGCCGTGGTCCCGCTGCCACACGTCGGATCCAATACGAGGTCGCCGGGGTCCGTCGTCATGAGAAGGCACCGCTGAACGACGGCCGACGGACTTGTCTGAACGACGTAAAGCTTATCGGCCGCGAAGCCCGCGAGACGTGTCATCCCAAACGTTTGGAATTGGGAAGCTGGCAAAGTCGTCGAGATAACGAAGATACCGAAGCGTGTCGCCGAGCCTGCTGGATTCGGCCAACGTGCCTTGGCAAGATTCGATCTAGTCCAGCTCGACGATCAGTCTTCCAGAACGTTCATTCTGCCCGGCGTGGAAGACCTCGTCCCTCGAATTCGAAACTGCGGACGTCGTGTCTCTTGCGACGGAACGCAGCTCGAAGTAATGTTGTCGAGTATGAGTAGGCTCGCGATCCTGGCTGGCACCACGGCCGGATTCTCAGGCTCCCGTGCGGTCTTCGGCACGCCGCGTCTGTGCCGTCCGGCGACGTATAGCTGGTCGTATCGCTCCCCTGTTGTCTCCCCTCGTCCGACCTCCTTCCGTCTGAATAGCTGGCGGTACTTCACCTCTCGCGATCCTTCGCGTACCAAAGGAGATAGTCAGCGACCGACTTGATGCAGCCTGCCGGATGCAGTCCGCCCGTCTTCTGAAACTCGACATTGACGCACGTTGCACGCCCCAAAAACGTCGTCCAGCAACTCGCGCACATGGTGGAGGTTCTCGTCACTGATCTGGACGAGGATGCTGCCGCTGGGCGACAGCAGCTCGCGCGCGAGGAGCAGCCGCTCCCGCATATACGTCAGATAGCTGTGCAGTCCCAGTTCCCACGTGTCGCGGTAGGCCTGCACCATCTCCGGCTCGCGGGTGAAATCGTCGTCGTCATTGTGCTTCACGTCGCGGCGGCGCACGAAAGGTTGAAAATTGCTGCCGAACTTCACCCCGTAGGGCGGGTCCATGTAGATCATTTGCACCTGGCCGCCGAGGTTCTCGTAGTGCAGGAGCGAATTCATCACCACCAGCGAATCGCCCAGGATCATGCGGTTGGTCCAGCCGTCGCGGAACTCATAGGCACCCAGGACCTGGTCGGTGATCGAGTGCTGCGGATCGCCGAACAGATCGAAGAACGTTGTCTGGGTGTCCTTGACGCGGCGATGGCCCGTCAGGGTCTCGATGATCGCCTTGGTCGAGAGCCGCTCGTGGACGAAAAGCGGCAGGGTGGGCACGTCGAAGCTGGCCCGCTCGGCCTTGCCCGCCCAATTCAGAAACGGCCGCGACAGCCGCTTGAGCTGGTCCACCGCATCCTGCAGCCCGGCCACGGCCGCCAAGACCTTGCCGTCGGCGCCCTTCAGTTCGCGGCGGGCAGGAAAGGCGTGCGGCGGGTCCAGAGCCGCCGCCTCTTCGATCTGCCTGAGCAGCCACCCGCCCAACTCGCGGGCCGAGTTCTCCCCGTCCCATTCCAGGCTGGGCGAGAGCGACGAGTCGTAGCGATAAGTGGCCGGAGGCTTCTTCTTGCGGAACTGCGCCTGTGTGCCGACGTCAGGCCGCATGGCAACGTCGGCCTGGGGATGCTGGTAACTCTCCGCCGCGGGTTGCGCAGCGGCCTTCTTCGACTTCTTCTTGCCCACCGTACTGCTCGCAGAGAATGGGTTGCAAATTGGCTCGCGCACCGCAAGACATTAACATAGCAGAGGGCCGGAATCCCGTGAACGCCACCCATTTGGCGGACCATACGATATTCCTCGGAGCCGCCGGGGTCGGCCTCCGCGCGAAAACTGCCGGGCTGCTTCCAAACGCCCCGATCGGAAAGAACTCACGCGGAGGGTGCCACTGGCTTTGCCAGTGATCTGGGCTCTTGGCATTTCACCGCGGAGGGTACGCAAGCACTGGCCAAGCCAGTGGCACCCAACCGACGAGAAAACGAGCTTTTTTTCTCTCACCCAGCGCAATTTTGCCCGGAATTTTCCAGTAAATTCACCGCCCCAGCGCGCTTTTGCCCTGATTTCCGCGGCGGAATTGAGGTGGGAAATTCGCAAGAAGTCGAAAAAAACGGGCCACGAAAAAAGGGCTTTTCGCACAGGAGAAGGGACGGGAGAAGAGCAGTCAAGACGCCCGGCAGCAAGAAAATCAGAAAAACGGCGATCACGAGGCGCTGGCTCGATTCTTGGTAGTCACGACGCGATAAGCGGTTGCGGCGAGCAGTTGGAGAAACGCTTGCGGCGCGGCCCGGGATCGGGTCATTGTTGACGCGCAAAGTTGGAGTCAATAGCAACAAGCCGGCCAGGCATTTTGCACGATGGAACGAAAATCGCCCTCCGCAAACCATTGCCGGAAAACATTCTGAGGACATGAAATCGCCCAGATTCACACGAATCATACCAAAACCAAAAACTACCTTAGAGGGGGTAGCTTAAACACAGCCGCAGCAAGGGGTTATGGCAAAGTCGAAAAGTTGTTGACATTATATACTTTTGGGTGGTATGCAAAACGGCTCGAAAAATTGACGCAACCTATTGCCCGGCTGACAGTTGGGCGAAACGCCCGTACCTTACCCCCCGAGGCCCAAAGATTTGTTGTTGGGTGAAAACAATCCGGAATCGGCCCCGCCCAACAAAGACGACAAAAACGAGCCTCACGCGGAGACGCGGAGACGCGGAGGAGGGAGGCGGAACACAACTCGGACGAGAGAATGAATTGCCTGCTATCCGTGTTCGATCGGTGGCCACCCCCGGTCCCCGGTCCCCGGCCCCTGGCCCCTTCTTCCTTCCCCCTTTCCTCTGTGAGTCCACCGGTGCAGGCTGTATAATTGCTTCCCCGGCCGCTATTCCCCCCAGTTTGTCCCGGCTGCGATGGGCTCGGGCAACTTCGGCAACCCCACCATACGGACATGGTAGACGCGACAACCAAGAGCAGAGCAGACGACGAAGCAGCCACGGCGGGCGACAGCTCATCCAATGGTGAAGAGGTAGTGCCCGGCGCCAACGGCGACGGCCGGCGGGCGCTGCGCCGCCGGGCGACCGCCCAGTCGATGGCGGCCAGCCAGCGCGACATCAGCGTCAGCGAGTTCTTCGCCAAGAACCGCCACTTGCTGGGCTTCGACAACCCGCGGAAGGCCCTGTTGACGACCGTCAAAGAGGCGGTCGACAACGCCCTGGACGCCTGCGAAGAGGCCGGCATCCTGCCGGAGCTTTGGGTGCACATCGAGCGTTTCGAGCAGGATCGCTACAAGGTGGGCGTGCAGGACAACGGGCCCGGCATCCTGCGGAAGCAGATCCCGCTGATCTTCGGCAAGCTGCTCTACGGCTCGAAGTTCCACCGCATGAGGATGAGCCGCGGGCAGCAGGGCATCGGCATCAGCGCGGCCGGGATGTACGGCCTGCTGACCACCGGCAAGCCGGTGCGGATCATGTCGAAGATATCGAAGCGGGCGCCGGCCCATTACTACGAAATCCAGATCGACACCAAGCGCAACCGGCCCGAGATCCTCAACGGCCGCGGCGACGGCCAGGAGATTCCGCCCAACGACGCCGGGCGGAGGGCCATCGAGAAGTACGGCATCGAATGGATCGAGATCGACCATGGCACCCGCGTCACCATCGAGTTGGAAGCCCGTTATCAGCGGGGGCGGGGCAGCGTCGATGAATACCTCGAGCAGACGGCCATCGCCAATCCCCACGTGACGATCCATTACCTCGATCCCGACGGCGCGGTCTGGGACCATCCCCGGGTGAGCGACGTGCTGCCGCCGGAGCCCCGCGAGATCAAGCCGCATCCGTACGGCGTCGAGCTGGGGATGTTGGTGAGCATGTTGAAGGAGACCAAGGCGCCGACGGTTTCCCAGTTCCTCACGCATTCCTTTACCCGCGTCAGTCCGGCGGTGGCGCGGAAGGTCTGCGCGGCGGCCGGCGTGAGCACGCGGGCCAGCACGCGGAAGTGCGGCCGGCACGAGGCCGATCAACTGTACCAGGCGATCCAGAAGACGAAGATCAGCGCGCCATCGACGGATTGCATCTCGCCCATCGGCGAGGCGTTGATCCTGCGGGGTTTGCACCAGATCGTGCCGGGCGAATTCTACGCGGCGGCCACGCGGCCCCCGGCGGTCTATCGCGGCAACCCCTTCGCCATCGAGGTGGGGCTGGCGTACGGCGGCGCCTCGACGGCCCAGAAGGTGCCCAAGGACGTGTTGCAGGAGCTGCTGGAAGCGAGCGACGCGCGGACGTTGCGGCAGTTCCTTTCCAACACTTTCGACGGCATCGGGCCGGACGCGGCCGACAAGATCCTTCAGGAAGCGGAGCTGCGCAGCCGGGTTTCGCCGGGCAGATTGAAGGCCGCCGAGATGGCCAAGCTTCACGAGGCGATGCGCAACGTCAACCTGCACGACGGCCAGTCGATGACGCTGCTGCGTTATGCCAACCGCGTGCCGCTGCAATTCCAGGCCGGCGCCTGCCTGATCACGCAGACCGTGCAGGCGACCAACTGGCGGAGCTACGGCCTGAGCCAGTCCCGCGGCTCGATGCCCACCGGACCGGTGACCCTGATGGTGCACATGGCCAGCGTCTGGGTCCCCTTCACCAGCGAATCGAAGGAGGCCATCGCCGGCTATCCGGAAATCCAGAAGGAGCTGCGGCTGGCCCTGCAAGCGGTCGGCCGCAAGCTGGGTATGTATCTCCACCGCCGCAACCGGGTGAAGCACGAGGGTCAGCGGCGGGCGATCTTCCTCCGCTACCTGGGCGAGGTGGCCAAGGCCGTTAGCCGCATCAACCGGGCCGATCGGGACCGCCTCCACGAGCGGCTCTTGGAAGTAGCTCGGCGGCGGACCGTCCAGGCCGACATGAAGCTGGACGACCGCGGCCGGCCCGTCGAGGCGGACGACGCCGACTTCGGCAAGGGCGTGCTGGTGGTGCCGCCGGCGGAGGCCGCACCCTCGGGCGGAAACGAGCCAGACGCCAGCGAGCATGATTGAGCGACGATTGACCACCGAGAAGCGATAATTTCCGACCATGGCAGCAAAGACCGCCCCCAAACTCAACGCGAAAGACAGCAAGACCCAGCGGCGGCTGCTGGAATTGGCCGACGCGGTCGTGGCCGCCGCCGACCGCGGTCGCGACCCGCACCTGGAGATTCCCACCCGCGCGCTTTCCAACGTTCGCTATAACAAGTCGAAACGTTTCATCGAGATGGGCGGCAACACCAATCGCCGCCAGCTCTTCAACCTTTCGCAGGCCAAGAGCTACATGCAGACGATGCTGGTGGCCAGCGGCGCCACCCAGTTGATCGAGCAGGGCAAGACGACCAGCATCCGCGGTCTCTACTACCTGCTCAAGCACACGATCGAGGGGACGAAGGAAGAGACGTTCGAGGATCAGGCGGAATGCGATCCGGTGATCGAGGACGTCGAGGTGCTGTTGAGCAGCCTCCGCGAGGAGCTGCACTTGTATGCGCAGAAGCGCGGCGACATGGTGGGCGATATCGTCTTGGTGGACCGCGGTGATGAAATCGATTGCTCGCGGATGGGTTCCGGCGGCTACGGCATCCCGTCGATCGTCGAGCCGGAAGTGATCCGCTTCCAGGACACCAAGGCGAAATTCGTCCTGCACGTGGAAAAGGATACGGTCTGGCAGCGGTTCAACGAAGACAAGTTCTGGCGGAAGAACAATTGCATTCTCACCCACGGCGGCGGCCAGCCGCCCCGCGGCGTGCGACGGCTCCTGCACCGGCTGCACAACGAACTGAAGCTGCCGGTCTACTGCCTGCTGGACAACGACCCGTGGGGATACTACATCTACAGCGTCATCAAACAGGGCTCGATCAACCTCGCCTACGAGTCGCAGCGGATGGCGATTCCAGAGGCCCGCTTCCTGGGCATCCGCTCCGTCGATTTCGAGCGTTGCGGACTGTCGGAGAGCGTGAAGATCAGTTTGAACGACACCGACCGCAAGCGCGCCAAGCAGATCGCCGGCTACCCCTGGTTCGCCCACAAGAAGCCCTGGCAGAAGGAGATCCAGAGACTGCTCGATAACGGCTTCAAGCTGGAGGTCGAATCGCTGATCAGCAAGGACATCAGCTACGTGACGGAGGAGTACACGCCGGCGCGGCTGGCGGAAGAAGACTGGCTCGACTAAGTCACGGCTCCAGCACGATCTTGCCCATCAGTCCGCCCTTCTTCTTCAGCGTGCTTTCCTCCTGCAAACGATGGGCCTCGGCGGCCTCGGAAAGCTTCATCACGCGGCCGATCACCGGTCGCAGCTTTCCCTTGGCCAGCCAGCGGTTGATCTCGGCGGCGCACTTGCGCTGCTCGTCAGCAGGGGCATTGAACATGGCCAGGCCGCGGATCGCGGCGTCCTTCATGTAGAACGGTCCGACGGGCAACACCGGCCGGGCGTCGCGGCCGGCAATGAGAATGATCCGCCCTCGTTTCGCCAGGTGCCCGACTGCCCGCTCCAGGTTCGGGTCGCGGAGGTTCTCCCACCAGACATCGATGGCGCCGAACTTTGCCAGGGCCTCGCCAATGTCGCCGGTGCGGTAATTGATGACCAGGTTCGCGCCCAGGCTGCGGCACATCTGCACCTTCTCGTCGCTGCCCGCAGTGGTCATCACCCGGGCCCCGGTGGCACGGGCCATCTGCACCACGCAAGACGCCACGCCGCCGGAACCGCCGTGAACGAACACGTTCTCCCCGACCTTCAGTTGCGCATCGCGGAACAATCCCAAGTGGGCCGTAATGCCCACCAGGGCGATGGCGGCAGCGTGCTGCTCCGATACGTCTTCGGGAAGGGGATAGAGCCAGCACTCGTCAACCGCCGCAAATTCGGCGAAGGTCCCCTGGCGGCCCAGCAGGCCCTGGTTGCTCCCCCAAACGCGGTCCCCCACCTTCAGCCGCACGACGTCGGGCCCAACCGCCTCGACCACGCCCGCAAGGTCGCAGCCGACGATAAATGGCTTGGGCAACTCCGCCGCATACATCCCCGAGCGAATGTACGTGTCGATGGGGTTGACCGCAACGGCCTTCACTCGTACCAGAACTTGACTTCCCGAGGGCTTGGGCTTGGGCAGATCCCCGAAACGAATATTTTCCGGTGGCCCGACCTTCTCAATGTAGGCGGCTTTCATGGGGGCTCTTCAATAAGGCGTGGCGACGGCGGGAAAAAACAGCTATATATGTAAGAATATGTGATGCGGGATCGATGTGCAAGGGGGGTGACGATAAGTTGTCACTGTTCATCCCCGCTCATCCTTGCGAGGGGAAGGCGCCCGACGATACGCCATGCCGATCGCAATCAGCCCCGTGCCGGAAAGAACGAGGGCCAGCGAGACCCCCAGCCAGGCATGGTAGATGGAAAGCTTTTGGTTATAAACGTCGTCTCTCGGCGAGATACCCCGCTCGAGCCCTTCCCTCCGAGCCTGCTGGAACTTCATCACAGAATACAACGCAGGCCATCGTTGGACCAACTCCGGGGTGAAGTCGGGCATCGGACGCGCCGGGCGGTTAGGGACGGCGAACACCACCGCCACCAGAACCCCCACCAGGAAGACAACCGCGCCCAAGACGAACAGTCGCTGGGATATGCCCCAGGATGGGGGCGGCCTCCGAATCCCAGTTTCGGCGATGGCTTCCAGCCTCTCGAGCTTGGCCATCTCCAACAGGGTGGGAACCGTTACCGATTTGCCGCAGGTGCATTGCACGGCCTGCCCTGCCTGCCGGGGCTCGACGCGGATCCTCTCCCCGCAAGAACAAGGCAATAGGTGGTTGGCGTTCAAGCTTGAAGTCCCCTCAGGCAGCAACCATCAGTGTACTCGCTGCCCTGGCGGTTGACGAGGTGGACAGTACAGCTCCGGGGACGCAGTGCGGTGGATTGCTGGGGTTTCGCCATTTGAATTTGGGGGTGCGACGGGGTGGCGGCTTTCCTTCCTTTTCCAGATACCCCAATTCTCCGCAGAAATGGCCGCCAAAGCGGGGTGTGGACCGTTCCTGCGCCCCGCCAGGCCCGGCGAGGACTGGACTGGCGAAAATGAGTAATTAAAATAGGATCGTTTCACCCTGGTGCGCGTGCACCAGGGCGGGCGTCGCCGGCTACAGCGGCCAGATTCCGGGCTTGGGGACCTTCTCTCGCTGCCCCGGTCTTCTGGAACCCATGGCAGATGGCAGTGCATTGGCAGCGTTGCCGCAGACCGAATCTCTTACCAAATGGCGGGCACCCCCAGGCAGGCCGAAAAATGAGTGGTAGAATTTCGTGGCTTTTCATGCCCGTTGGTGGCATAATGATAGATTGGAGGGAGTCCGTGTCTCGTAAGGTCCGTGCCTGAGGGGGACTGGTCAATCGGTTTGCGCCAAGGTTGCCCGGGCGGCCGGCTTGACGGCTCGCCGCTTGGTTTGCCGCTTGTTACTCTTGGATTGATTGGAGGAGGACTGCTTTGTACGACGCATTGCTGGACGAACTGGACGATGACTCGGCGTCGCGCGGAGGAGTCGATCGAGGAGCTGGCCGAAGATTCGGTGCTCGATTTCGACGATGCCGACGTGGAGGAGTTGACGCACGACGTTCCGGAGCTCAGCCGCCGAGCTGGATCTCGACCTGGATGTCAACGTCGACGGCTTGCTCGAGGGCGTCGAAGAGGACGAGTCATGGTCGGATGATCCGGTCCGCATGTACTTGACGCAGATGGGCGAGATCCCGCTGTTGACCCGCCAGGAGGAAGTCACCCTGGCGCGGCAGATCGAGATCACCCGCGCCAGGTTCCGCCGCCGCGTCCTGGAATGCGACTATGTCATGCAGTCGGCGTTCAAGGTGCTGCGGCGCGTCCACGAGGGCGACTTGCCCTTCGACCGCACCGTGCAGGTCTCCGTGACCGACCAGTTGGAGAAGTACCAGATCCTCGGCCGCTTGCCCACCAACCTGCGCACCTTGGAGACGCTGCTGAAGCGCAACCAGCACGACTACAACGTGGCCACCAGCCGCACGCGGCCGCTGGCGCAGCGCCGGTCCGCCTGGCGCCGGCTGGGCCGCCGCCGCCGCCGCACGGTCCGCCTGGTCGAGGAATTGGGCCTCCGCACCCAGCGCATCGAGCCCATGATCAAGACGCTCGACGAGTTCAGCCGCCGCGTCGACGAACTGAGGAGCCGCGTCGAGGAGCACCGCAAGGCCAAGGGCCGCCCCCAGCAGCGCGAGCCCTGGGTTACCGAGTATCGCAACATCCTCCGCCTCACCCAGGAATCGCCCGCCAGCCTCCGCAACCGCGTCCACTACCTCAAGGCCATCTACGACCAGTACCAGGAAGCCAAACGCGGCCTCTCCGAAGGCAACCTGCGGCTGGTCGTCTCCATCGCCAAGAAGTATCGCAACCGCGGCCTCAGCTTCCTCGACCTCATCCAGGAGGGCAACGCCGGGCTGATGCGGGCGGTCGACAAGTTCGAGTACCGCCGCGGCTTCAAGTTCTGCACCTACGCCACCTGGTGGATCCGCCAGGCCATCACCCGCGCCGTGGCCGACCAGAGCCGCACCATCCGCATCCCCGTCCACATGGTCGAGACCATGTCGCGGGTGCGGAGCGTCTCGCGGCGGCTGTTGCAGAAGCTCGGCCGCGAGCCCACCATCGAGGAGACCGCCCGCGCCAGCGAGACCTGCGTCGACGAGGCCCGCCGCGTCCTGGCCATGAGCCGCTATCCCATCAGCCTCGACCGTCCGGTGGGCAACAGCGAAGACAGCCACTTCGGCGACCTGCTTCCCGACGGCGCGGTCAAGAGTCCGGCCATCGGCGCCACCCAGGGCATGCTCCGCCACCGCATCGCCAAGGTCCTCAAGACGCTCAGCTACCGCGAACGCGAGATCATCAAGCTCCGCTACGGCCTGGGCGACGGCTACAGCTACACGCTGGAAGAGGTCGGACACATCTTCCGTGTCACCCGCGAACGCATCCGCCAGATCGAGGCCAAGGCGGTCCGCAAGCTCCAGCAGCCCAGCCGCAGCCAGGAACTGGTCGGCTTCCTCGATTAGCCGACTGGCGCCGGCAACCGCTCCGCTGGCCCCTGGTGCCAGAGGGGTCCGGGATGAGGGACTCATGCCCCGTCATCACGTCATCCTGCCGGACCTCGGACTGGGCGATCAGCCCCTCAGGCTGAGTCTTTGGCTGGTGGCCCCGGGCAGCCGGGTCGCCCAGGGGCAGCCGATCCTCGAGGTCCTGGCCGGTGCCGCCACCGTCGATCTGCCCGCCCCCGCCGACGGCATCCTCGTCGAGGTCCTCGTCGACGAGGACGAGCCCATCTCCGTGGGCCAGCCGCTGGCGGTTGTAGAAGGGGAATAGGAAGTCAGGGGCCAGGGACCAGGGGCCAGGGGCCAGGGACCAGGGGCCAGGGACCAGGGGCCAGGGACCAGGGGCCGGGGACCAGGGGCCGGGGACCAGGGGCGGCCACAGATCGAACGCGGATAGCGGGCAATTCATTATCTCGTCCGAGTTGTGTTCCGCCGTCCCTCCTCCGCGTCTCCGCGTCTCCGCGTGAGCCTCGTTTTTGTCGTCTTTGTTGGGCGGGGCCGATTCCGGATTGTTTTCACCCAACAACAAAACTTTGGGCCTCGGGGGGTAAGGTACGGTCGTTTCGCCCAACCGTCAGCCGGCCAATGAGTTACGTCAATTTTTCGAGCCGTTTTGCATACCACCCAAAAGTATATAATGTCAACAACTTTTCGACTTTGCCCTAACCCGTTGCTGCGGCTGTGTTTAAGCTACCCCCTCTAAGGTAGTTTTTGGTTTTGGTATGATTCGAGTGAATCTGGGAAATTTCATGTCCTCAGAGTGTTTATTGGCAATGGTTTGCGGAGCGCGATTTTCGTTCCATCGTGCAAAATGCCTGGCCGGGATGTTGCTCTTGACTCCAACTTTGCGCGTCAACAATGACCCGATCCCGGGCCGCGCCGCAAGCGTTTTCACAACTGCTCGACGCAACCGCTTATCGCGTCGTGACTACCAAGAACCGAGCCACTGGCGTGGAATTGCCATTTTTCCGATTTTCTTGCTGCCGGGCGTCTTGACCGCCTGCCTCCCGTCCATTCTGCTGGGGAAAAAGCCGTATTTTCGTGGCCCGATTTTTTTGGCTTCTTGCGAATTTCCCACCTCAATTCGGCCGCGGAAATCAGGGCAAAAGCGCGCTGGGGCGGTGAATTTACTGGAAAATTCCGGGCGAAATTGCGCTGGGTGAGAGAAAAAAAGCTCGTTTTCTCGTCGGTTGGGTGCCACTGGCTCGGCCAGTGCTTGCGTACCCTCCGCGGTGAAATGCCAGGAGCCCAGATCACTGGCAAAGCCAGTGGCACTCCGTTCGTGAGGTTCCTTCCCCGCGGGGCGTTTGGGAGCAGCCCGGCAGTTCTCGCGCGGAGACGCGGAGACGCGGGGGGCATTTTCGGTGCGCCGGTGTCCTGTTGAAAACTGGGAACTGAAAACTTTCGTCGGGGGGGATGGCATTGCAGTCGGCGCCGCAGTACACTCACATTTTTACATCACTACGATGGGCACTGGAGGAGCGGAAATGGGAACCCCTATTGAGCAAGGTGGCACGGGGCTGCGATACGGGGGAAATGGTGGGGAGATGCACTATGAGAAGAAACCCCGTCCGGGTTCGGGGCGCCGAGAATACAAGGGAGGCTTGGTGAAAGGGTTTCCGCCTGATTATCCTGCACTGTGTGTTTTAAGTCTTGCGCGTGCGAGCCGGGAGCGGCTGATTCCCGCGACCATCTGACGGAACAGAGCGAGCGGCTCATTTGATCCGGTGACCGATGGACGAATGCCTCTGGCCTGCGCGGAACGTGGCTGAGTACGCTTACTGCCCACGCTTGTTTTACCTCATGGAAGTCGAAGGAATTCACCTTCCCAGCGAGGACACCGAGCAGGGAAACCGCGTCCACAAGAGGGTCGATAGCCCAAGCAGCGAAGCGGTCCTGGAGAAAGCGACCGCTGGCGCTGCGTCTCCGGCGTCGGTCCGAAGCCTGACGCTTACAAGTGCGCGGCTCGGCCTGACGGCCACGTTGGACTTGGCAGAGTTATCCGGTACGGCGGCCGTGCCCGTCGAATATCGGAAAGGCAGATCCCGCCGCGCCGACGCCGCGGAGGGCGAGGGCGCAGCGTCAGGGCCCTGGCCAACGGACCGGATTCAGGTCGGCCTTCAGTCGCTATTGCTGGAGGAGGCGGGCTACGCCGTTCCGCACGCGGTTCTTTACTATGCCGCCGAGAAACGACGTTTGCAGATTGCTGTGGATGATGCGCTACGTAAAGAGTCGCTTCAGACGCTGGCCGCCGCCAGGCAGTGTGCGGCCGGCCCGCGGCCGCTTCCCTTGGAGGCTGACCCACGGTGCCCGCGCTGCTCGCTGCAGCCGATCTGCCTACCGGATGAGGTGAACTTCCAACGGGCAGGCGGCAATGTCGCGCTCCGGCCACGAACGATTTGGCCGCCGCGCGACGACGGAATCCACGTCGTTGCGCAGCAAGCCGGGGCCAAAGTCGGAGTCCGCGGATCTGCAATGTACGTGACCGACAAGGAGGGTCACAAGGCGACGGACGTGCCGCTGGCGAACGTGGAGAGCCTGTCGCTCTTGGGCGGCGTGCAGATTTCGACCCAGGCCATCCAGACCCTGGCCGATCGCGGGATTCCCGATATCGTTGCTCACCGCCGCCGGACGGCTTTGTGCGATGATCGATCCATTGGACAGCGTCAGTGCCGAAGTGCGCAGGGCCCAGGTCGCGCCGTTTCGACGATCCGGAATGCAGGTTGCAGGCCGCGCGAGCCTTGATCGTGGCGAAAATTCGGAACCAGAGAACGCTTCTCATGCGGAACCACCAGGACCCGCCCAAGCTGGTCCTTGCCGACATGGAAAGGCAGGCGTCCGCGGCACTGGAGGCCACCAGCGACGGCGCGATTCGCGGGCATGAGGGCCAGGCCGCAGCCCTCTACTTCGCCAACTTTGCCGGGATGATCAAGTCGGATTGCGGGATTGAGTTCGACGCCAACGGCAGACAGCGCCGCCCGCCGCCGGACCCGATCAACGCCAGTCTGTCGTTCGCCTATTCCATGCTCGTCCACGAATGCACTGCGGCGCTCCGCACCGCGCGATTGGAGCCTTCAATTGGCGCGTTCCACGTTTCGCGGCCGGGCCGGCCGGCGTTGTCGCTCGATTCGATGGAGCCGTTCCGCCCGCTGCTGGCCGACTCCATCGTGATTTCTGCCTTCAACCGAGGGGAACTCCGGGAGGGGCACTTCCTGCGAACCGCCGCCGGGGCCTCCATGACCGACGCCGGTCGAAAGGCCTTTTTCGGGGTCTACGGACGGCGTATGGCCGACGAGGTGACCCACCCCGTCTTCGGATACACGCTCTCGTACCGCCGCATGATCATCCTGCACGCTCGAATGATCGCGGCGTGGTTGCTGGGTGAGGTGCCCACCCTGGCATTTCTAACAACGAGATAGTCGAAATTCGGGCGCCGCTGCAGCCCTCAATCGCACGCTATAGAATTCATGCCTTACACACCTATCGGGGGTTACCGCCATGGACGCACGACCGACACGTCGCGCGCTACACGCTCCGCATTTCGGGCGAGGAGAAGGCCGACCAATCCTGCGCGAGGCACTCTGGGCCACGCACGTGGCCGCCAACCGGGGAGCCAAGGTCTTCGGCGATTGGTTGCTGACGCTCCGCGGCGGGCTCGACCATCAGCTGGCGCAAGCGGGGAATTCGCCGGAGCGTGCGGTGCGCCGGATATTACTCGCCCTCTCGTGGATCTCGGTCGAGTCGCGCGACGGCGCGCGGAGTTATACCGCGTCGATCCCGGCGCAGAGGTGGATGCCTTCCGGACGATACTGGTGCGCCGCGGCGTCGAGGCCCAGGAGATCGACGATTGGGTTCGTGATTGCGCCGCGTCGCTCACGGCGGCGATTCGGGCCGACGCTGTTCGCGTGAACCGCAGCGCCTCGTTTGACGAGCGGATTTTGGCCGCCGAGAGGGGCTTCGATCGGCAGGAGATCGTGGACTTGCTCGATCGCTTCTTCGGCGGCATAGCGGGCTATTTTGCCGGCTTGGTCGTACAGGACGGTGATCGAGAAGAAGAGGAGGCGGAGGCCGCCGAAACAGACGAGGCCAAGGATCTGGTCAAGAAGGCGCTCGGCTGGTTGTGCGATCGGTTCGGGTCGGGCAAGGGGGCGGATTTTTGCGCCGTCGCCGAGCAATACGCTGCCTTTGCAAGGTGGTGCCGGTGGTACGCCGAAAATCATGAGGCCGGCCCCAGCGACGCCGGGAGGGAGCTTGCCAAGGCGATTGGCGCCGACGAGTTGCCGAAACGGCTGGCAGGCACGCCGGGACCGCCCAATAGCGTGCAGAAGAGCTACTCGAAGATTGCCGCGTCGGTACGCGCGGGGTCCCCGCTCCCCGGAATGGAATACGCTGTCCTGGCGGTCGAGGCCGACAAACAGGCGGTAGCCAAGAGGTCGCTGGTCGGGCGCAAGAAGGGCTCGGCATGGACCAGGCGAATTCTTGAGGATGCGGAGGCGGCGTCGGGAATTCCGTATCGCGATGGAAAGACGGGCAGAGCCCTCACCAGCGATACTCGGTCATGCTTGACCATGCCGCGCGCCGGGTCTCCGTGGCCCATTCCTGGATCAAGTTGGCCGAGGGAAACCGGCAGGGTTTTCGCAGGGATGCCAAAAGGCTGGAAATACTCAATAAGGCCCACGCGGACGCCTATGAGCGGCTCGTTCGCCTCTGTGAGGACCGTTCGACCGCCACCAACGCTCTGGACGCCTACCGAATCCGCCGCGGGGCCATCTCCGACTGGGAACGGGTTGTCAAGGCGTGGTCGCGCAAGGACTGCGTCACGCCGGAGGATCGGATGGCGGCGGCACGCGAGGTGCACGCCGACCCAGAGAACGAGAAGCCCGGCGATATTCAACTCTACGACGCCCTTGCCGGCGAAGACGCTTGCTGCGTGTGGCGCGTAGCGGGGGGGGCCGATCCCAAAATCCTGAAGGATTACGTGGCGGGCACCGACGCCAAGGCCAGGCAGGCACGGTTCAAGGTCCCCGCGTACCGCCACCCCGATCCGCTACGGCATCCGGTCTTCTGCGACTTCGGCGTCTCGCGCTGGGGAATCGATTTCGCCGTTCATCGCGCATACAAGGGGCGTGCGTCGCTTTCGGCGGCATTCGCTAGGAAGAAGGCTGCCCTGGAAAAGGCCGAGGGGGCTGTAGCCAGCGCCCGGGACGCCAAGCAAAAGGAATCCGCCGAGGCCAAACTCAACGTTGCGCGGGAGAAATTCCTTGAGATTGCGCGGAGTTGGAGTTTCTCAACTCGCCGCATGGGTTGCGGATGAAGCTCTTGAACAACGGCCAGGTCGCCGATCGCGGCGCTCCGCTGGCAAAGCAAGCGCCTGTGCCATGACCTTGCCCTGGATCCGACGGGCGACTCCCATCAGGACGGCCTCGTCTCGGTGTCCCGGAACGACCGGCTTGGCCGGGCGGCTGTGAACGCCGCTCACAATGGTCCGGTCCAGGTCCGCGATCTGTTCAGGCGGAAGGAGTGGAACGGGCGCCTTCAAGCGCCACGAAGGCAGCTCGACGATATCGCTGACGTACGTGACGGGAGACGCTACTGCAAGCTGGACGAGCGAAAAAGAGCCAAGAAGATCGCGGAAATGGTCCGGCGAATTCAATGGATTGTAACCTTTTCGGCAGAACTTCAGCCGCAGGGCCCGTGGCTGGAACTGGCCGACCAACTGCCCGAGGGCTTTAAGTTCGATCCCAAGAATCGCCGGCTTTACCACGACGACAACAAGAACCGCAAGGGCCGCGCCCAGATCGGCCTCGCTCGCATCCCGGGGCTGCGGGTCCTTTCCGTGGACCTCGGGCATCGCCATGCCGCCGCCTGCGCCGTCTGGATTACAGTCTCGGCCGAGCAGTTGCAGGAAGAATGCCTCAAATACGGCCATCCCAGCCCGACTGCGCACGATCTATACGTCTGTCTCACCGAGAAGGGAACCAAACGAAGGGTCGTCTGCCGGCGAATCGGCGACGATGAATTGCCTGGCGGAAAGGCCCATCCCGCCCCCTGGGCCAAACTCGAACGCCAGTTCCTCATCAAGTTGCAGGGCGAGAACGAACCGGCCAGAAAGGCCAGCGCCGATGAGATCGCCCGTGTCCTGGATCTTGAGAAGGGACTCGGATTTCAACGTGCGACCCCGCTTGCGGGCAGCGAGTTGCGGGTCGATTCGCTCATGGCGGGGGCCGTCCGCACCGTGCGCCTGGGGCTGGCTCGTCACCGCAGGCGCGCGAAGATAGCCTTCCAGTTCACGGCGAAGTGTAAGCCAGGTATGGGTGGGCAGCGCCTCAAACTGGCCAAGGCGGACCAAATCGACCTGCTCGCCAAGACGCTGGCCGACTGGCACGAAATGGCCACCGACCCACGTTGGGAGGACGTCCGTGCGAAGTCGCTTTGGGACGAGCACATACGGCCGCTGCTCGACGACGCGGCCGCCCCTAGCCGAGCAAATGCGGAATCGTCGCAAGCTTGGAAGAAGCGGTTGGACGCGACCCTAAAGTGGCTCCATCCCACCGCAGAGAAGCTGGCCGATTCGCCCTCCGCCTGCGAGAACCTGCACGGCGATTGGAAGAAGTCTTGGGACAGGGAAGACGGAATCTGGCCGGCGGCTCCGCTGGCTTCGCGACTGGCTCTTGCCGCGGCATCGCGACGGAAAGAAAGCATCTGCTTGGAACGTGGGTGGCCTTTCCGTGCAGCGCATTGCCACCATTCGCGCGCTCTACCAGGTCCTGAAGGCCTACCGCATGCAGCCCGCTCCCGATGACCCGCTAATGAACGTGCCGAAGCAGGGCTCGGACGAACTAGCGCGCTTTGGCCGGCGGATTCTCGACCGCTTGGAGCGTCTGCGGGAAAACCGCGTCAAGCAGCTTTCCAGCCGGGTGATCGAGGCGGCGCTGGGCGTCGGCGCCGAACCTTCGCGGCGGGGCGTTCGTTGGCCGAGGGCGCAGGAGCCCGCGTCCACCCCGCTTGCCACGCGGTCGTGATCGAGAACCTGAAAAACTACCGCCCCGACGAAATGCAGACTCGCCGCGAAAATCGGCAGCTTATGGCGTGGGCGTCGGCGAAAGTGAGGAAGTATCTCGATGAAAGCTCCGAACTCTACGGCCTCTTGCTCCGCGAAGTCCCGGCCGCGTACACGTCCCGGCAGGACTCCAGGACCGGATTGCCGGGCTTGCGGTGCGCGGAAATCGCCGTCGAGGACTTCCTTCGGCCGCACTGGTGCTTGCTCGTGCGGTCAAGGATTTCGTTAGTGACTCGCCCGAGGCCGGCAAAGAGTTTGCCGCACAAGTGGAGTTGGCTGCCAGGCTGGTCGCCGAAAACAAAGGCACGCTTTCACAACGCTACCTGATCGAGGCCTACGCCCGCTGGGCGGCGAAGGCGGAACGCGAACGGGCCGGACGCAGCGTGCGCATTCCATACCGCGGCGGCGACCTGTTTGTGCCGGCCGACGGCCGATCGCCGATTGCCGGCGGTTTGCAGGCCGACCTCAACGCCGCCGCCAATATCGGCCTCAAGGCCCTCCTGGACCCCGACTGGCCAGGCGCTTGGTGGTATGTGCCCTGCGATCCCGCGACGTTCCTTCCCCTGCCCAAGACCACGGCCGGGAGCAAGGCCGTCGACCCGAACGCCCCGTTACTAAAAACGGACGAGGAGCAAGAGCGATCCAAGAAGGCCGAACGGGGCGGGGGGCCCCGGGCCGACCCCCAGCCGATCAATTTGTGCGCAACGTTTCCTGCGACCCGTTGGCCGGGGGCCCGTGGCGCGGGTATGGCGAATACCGCAACAAGGTCGAGGCCCGGGTGCTCGAGGTGTTGCGCAGGCAAGACGAACTGCGACGAAGAAAAAAATGATTAGCAACTCCTGCGTCGTCCCCATGAGGTGCGTCCATGCGACGGTGTTACCTGGTTTGTTATGACATCCGCGACGAGAAGCGGCTACGGCGCGTGTTTCGCGTGTGCAAGGGCTTCGGTGAGCACTGGCAGTTCTCGATCTTTTTCTGCGCGATCAAACCGATCGACCGCGTTCGGCTCCAGAGTGCGCTCGAGGACGAGATGAACCTGGAGGAGGATCAAGTTTTGATCCTCGACCTCGGCGAGAACGAAGAGAGCGCGCTCGGCCGTCAGTGTGTTGGGGGCGCCTTTTGCCTTTGCCCGGAAGGGTGGGGCTCTGGTGGTCTGACTGGTCGCCACGATCGCCCTGGGGGTGGTTGACGTGGCGCCGGCGTCCCTCTATACTAACCCTCGTCTTCTATAGGAAGGCGTATTCTCTGCGGAACGTGTCTCCCCCTTGAATGGGCTTGGCCCCGCAGGGTTGGTCTGTTTCACCGTGGTTCTTTGAAAACCCGAGCCGCGAGTGCGGCGGTGCCCTGGCGGGCGCCGGGGACGCTCGCGTTGAACGAAGTCCGTGGGGCATAAGGGCTTGGGAGGACGCGATTCGATGGGTTTGGGCGATCAACATCGGTTCGTGCGGCCATGCTCGCAACAGTCGGCGCAGGTTGTGCGGCTGCATGGGGTTGGGCCACGGGCCGTCGCCCAGGCATCGGTGGAACTGACCAGCCGACACCGGAGAAGCTGCTCGACTGGGACCGCCCTGACGTGTCGCCCAGGCATCGGTGGAACTGACCAGCCGACACCTGTTGACATGGTGTTCACTCCACCTTGACGCCCAGTCGCCCAGGCATCGGTGGAACTGACCAGCCGACACTTCCTGTTCTGATTCTGTCACTGTTACTGATCCTGGTCGCCCAGGCATCGGTGGAACTGACCAGCCGACACCTGTCGCGCCCATCGGCCTGGACAATGCGAATCCGTCGCCCAGGCATCGGTGGAACTGACCAGCCGACACCAAAAAAGCCCGCCATTCACGCTCACGCCAACCAGTCGCCCAGGCATCGGTGGAACTGACCAGCCGACACCCCGACACGCCGGTCAGGTTGCCCCACACGCCGGTGTCGCCCAGGCATCGGTGGAACTGACCAGCCGACACACGGTTAGGCGAATCGAGCCATCGGGCAGTGTGGTGTCGCCCAGGCATCGGTGGAACTGACCAGCCGACACTACTTGCGGGTGTCCATCGGTTGACCTCTTGTCGTCGCCCAGGCATCGGTGGAACTGACCAGCCGACACAGGGGAGCGAGTGACTCCCCGACCGGCCCCCGCGGTCGCCCAGGCATCGGTGGAACTGACCAGCCGACACTTCCGCATCGCGGAGGGCTGGCTGTGGAGTAAAGTCGCCCAGGCATCGGTGGAACTGACCAGCCGACACTATAGTGGTAGTAGAGGGAGAAAGTCCATGCTGGTCGTCGCCCAGGCATCGGTGGAACTGACCAGCCGACACGCGATGGCTGCAACTGATCCGCGTGCGACGTTCAGTCGCCCAGGCATCGGTGGAACTGACCAGCCGACACCTGTTACTGATCCTGACGACGTTGACGACAGGAGTCGCCCAGGCATCGGTGGAACTGACCAGCCGACACACTAGCGTGAAACTGCCGATATAATAGGGGTAGATCGTCGCCCAGGCATCGGTGGAACTGACCAGCCGACACTTCAGACCGAAGACGTCGCTAGCGTCCCGCAGCGTCGCCCAGGCATCGGTGGAACTGACCAGCCGACACTGATAGGGACAGCTCGGCGTGCTGGTCTGCCGGCGTCGCCCAGGCATCGGTGGAACTGACCAGCCGACACCAATATGCATGCTCACCACGGAAGCCGAACACGGCGTCGCCCAGGCATCGGTGGAACTGACCAGCCGACACATCTAATGGGCTTTCTTCACTCACTAATACCAAATCGTCGCCCAGGCATCGGTGGAACTGACCAGCCGACACGTTCTCTGGGACCTGCTGCAAAGCCAACCCCGGGACGTCGCCCAGGCATCGGTGGAACTGACCAGCCGACACCGTGAGACGGCCGACCCGGGTGGATGGGCACATAGTCGCCCAGGCATCGGTGGAACTGACCAGCCGACACCCTTCCGCCTTCGATTCCTTGGTTATTTCCGCCCCGTCGCCCAGGCATCGGTGGAACTGACCAGCCGACACTCCACGTGGAACTTGACGATCTCGAAGAACTCTTTGTCGCCCAGGCATCGGTGGAACTGACCAGCCGACACCCACCGGCCGCCGCGGCGGCGTCCATACGTCGCCGTCGCCCAGGCATCGGTGGAACTGACCAGCCGACACCTGGGAATCAGCGGGTAAGGTGTTGCGGCAGGCAGTCGCCCAGGCATCGGTGGAACTGACCAGCCGACACCTGCTGAATCAGTTCGCTGGCGGAAACCTCCACTTGTCGCCCAGGCATCGGTGGAACTGACCAGCCGACACGATGTCGGAACCAGCAGTCCACCGGCTTCGTCCTGGTCGCCCAGGCATCGGTGGAACTGACCAGCCGACACCGACCATGAAATCCGCCTCCGCGCGTGGAGACGTTGCCCAGGCATCGGTGGAACTGACCAGCCGACACCCGCAAATAGTCTGCCGTTTCGCGATCCTCCCGTGTCGCCCAGGCATCGGTGGAACTGACCAGCCGACACACGATGGACATGGGAGGGCTCCGTAAGGATGAAGGGTCGCCCAGGCATCGGTGGAACTGACCAGCCGACACTCCTCGCCCGGCGCCACAAACACCACCAGGTCGGTCGCCCAGGCATCGGTGGAACTGACCAGCCGACACTGGCAGCTACGGCGCGCGGCCGTCGAACCATAGCGGTCGCCCAGGCATCGGTGTAACTGACCAGCCGACACTCGCTCAGTTGAACGACCTGGACCGGAATGCCAACGTCGCCCGGCGAAATCCGGGGACACAATATCAGTTTCGGCAAACGCCGAAGTCGGTTCTCAGTTTTCAGTGTTCGGCAAGACGGGCACGGGGGCATGAAGTGGAGCCGAGGGGTAGCATAACAGTACGCCGCACAGGCCCTGTGCGGTGAGGGCGGGCGGTAGGGGCGGAAGTCATCACACGGCGTGTGACGGATACGAACAGAAGGATGAAGGATAAAGGATCAAGGATGAAATTTCATCCAAGGTCCAAGCTCCAAAATGGCGGGCGTCACACGGCGTGTGACGGATACGGGGGAAAGGCGGAAGACGGAGGGCGGAAGGGGGAAGCAGAAACAAACAACCCGAGCCGGAGGCGTCAGCCTCCGGATAACCCGGCAGCACCACAGAAGGCGGAAGGCAACGCCTCTTGTGCCTGACGGCACCCCGATAGCGAAGCTATCGCGGCCACCCACGGACAGCGTTACGCGGCGCGTGACGGATACTGACGGCGTCACACGGCGTGTGACGGATACTGACGGATACGGGGCCGCAGAATCAGCACCGTCGGGAGAATCGTAACCCTACGCGGGCTGCCCGGCGGCGGCAACGTATATTGGTTGAGGGTGGACCAAACCGCTGCACGGCAGCGAAAGGGGACAGTCCCCGACGCCCGCAGCGAAAGGGGACAGTCCCATTTTCGTCCAACGAAAATCGGGACAGTCCCCTGTGAACCGAAAATTGGGACAGTCCCCTGCAAAAACCATGACGACGAACCCCTCTCTGCCGGAGGCGGCCATGAAATCAGAAGAACTCCAGGCACCGGACCGAAACGTCTCGCCCAAGGAACTGGGCCCGAGCCGGCCGGAGGCCCTCGACGAACTCAGCGATCATCTGGCCGCCTTGGCCAAGGTGGAAAGCGCGACGGAGGCCGGCGACCGGTCGCCGCCGCCGCAGGTCATCGCGGAGACCAGAGCGCTGCCGACGGCGGCGGGCGGAGGCCAGGCCGATAGCTCGGCGGAGAAGCTCGGCGAGCGGCCGATGGTGCCGGGCTACGAAATCCTGGAGGAAGTGGGACGCGGCGGGATGGGCATCGTCTATAAGGCCCGGCAGAAGGCCCTGGACCGCATCGTGGCGCTGAAGATGATTCTTCCCGCCGGCGCGGCAGGGGCGGACCAGCAGGGGCGGTTCCTGCAGGAAGCGAAGGTGATGGCCCTCTTGCAACACCCGAACGTCATCCAGATCCACGAGGCGGGCTCTTGCGAGGGCCGCCCGTTTCTGGCCATGGAATACGTGGGCGGCGGCAGCCTGGCGGCGAAACTTGCGGGCAGACCGATGTCGCCGCGCAAGGCCGCCGAGACGGTGGCCGTCCTGGCCGACGCCGTGCAGCGGGCGCACCAGCAAGGCGTGATCCATCGCGACTTGAAGCCCGGCAACATCCTCCTGACGATGGACGGCAAGCCGAAGATCGGCGATTTCGGCCTGGCCAAGTGGTTTGCCGTGCCGTCCAACGCGGCCGAGACCACGCAGATCATGGGCACGCCCAGCTACATGGCGCCGGAGCAGGCGTTCGGCCCGCGGGCCGCGTTGGGACCGGCGGTCGACGTGTACGCGTTGGGGGCGATCCTGTACGAGTTGCTCACGGGCCGTCCGCCCTTCATGAGCGACAATCCGCTCGACACGCTGCAACTGGTGGCCTCGCAGGAGCCGATTTCGCCGCGCCGCTGGCAGCCGAAGGTGCCGCGCGACCTGGAGACCATCTGCCTGAAATGCCTGGAAAAAGAGCCGCGGCGCCGCTACGGGAGCGCCCGGGCGCTGTGCGACGACCTGGGGCAATTCCTGGCGGGCAGGGCGATTTCCGCCCGCCCGGCCGGACCGGCGGAGCGCTGTTGGCGCTGGGCCCGCGGTCATCGCGGCATGGCGACTTTTCTCACGGCGGCGGCGGTCTCGCTGCTGGCCGTGGTGGCGATTGTCGGTTTCTACAATCGCCGGCTGGCCATGGAGCTGGACCGCACGGCCACGGAACACCTGCTGGTGATGAAGACCACCGAACAGCGGAACCAGACGCTTACCCGCGCCGTGGCGCAGCGGTTAGACAACGATCTGCGGCGGATGGCGGCCGTGCCGCTGACTATGGCGACGGTGTTGGAGAACTCGCCCGACCGCGACCAGGGCAGGCTCCAGAAGATGATGAGCGACTTGTTGGGCAAGTATCCGATGATCTTCGGCATTTGCGTGGCGATGGAGCCTTTCCAATGGCAAGCGGACCGGAAGGACTTCGCCCTCTACGTGTACCGGAGCGGCCAAGGGCTGGCCGCACACCAACTCGTGCCGCCGGTGTATGAGCCGGGCTATCGGCAGTGGGACTGGTATTACGCGGCGAAGGACGCGCCGAAGGGGCGCTGGTGCGAGCCCTACGTCGATCCCTGTGCCGACCGCACGCCGATGGTGACGTTCTCGGCGCCGATCCGCCGCCAGGGGCGGTTTGTGGGCGTGGTCACGGCCGATTTGGCGATGGACTACTTCCGCGGGCTGCGGAGCAGCATGGAGGCCCTGGACCTCGGCCAGCGGACCTACTGTTTCGTGCTCAGTTCGGGCGGGCGGATTCTGGCGCCACCGCGACCACGGTTTCGAGTTTCCCAGTGCCGATTCGGACGTGGCCCGCCTCCCGCTGGATAAGAGTTTTCGCGACTTGCTGGGGCGGATGCGGAGCGATGCCGGCGGCATGGCCAGCGCCATCGACTTCGGCAGCGGGGAAACGGCGACGTTCCGCTTCGCGCGGGTTCCCTCGGCCGATTGGACGGTCGTGCTGGTGACGTACTGAAGGCGGAAGGCGGAAGGCGGAAGGCGGAAGGGAAAACAAAGAGCCGGAGGCATCAGCCTCCGGATAACCCGGCAGCACCACGGGGCGTGGAAGGCAACGCCTCTTGTGCCTGACGGCACCCCGATAGCGAAGCTATCGCGGCCACCCGCGCCGTGTGTTTCCAGTACGCCGCACACGCTGTGTGCGGTGAGATCGTCACACGGCGAGTGACGGACATGGGATCATCACACGGCGTGTGATGGATACGGGGGCGTCGGCGTGTGACGGGTACTTTGGCCGGCGTGTGACGGGTGCTGGCAAGCTTTGACGGCTGTAGCGGTTGTGCGGGTGGCCCTCCAGGCGGTTCTTTCCGGGCTTTCCGCAAATTGGGAAAACTTGTTACATCCGGCAGATAAAGACTCAAACGCAGGCCCGGCACAGGCCGAGAATCTTTACTGCCAAGCAATGCCCCCGATACATTCCCAGCCATCCAGGAGCCATGCCATGGTTCATCGCGCGCAGTTCTCGTTGTGTTTCGCCGCCGCCGCGTTGCTGATTTGTTGGGCCAGCCCGCAGCAGGCCGCCGCCCAAGGCGGTCCGCCGCAGCTTTTCGCCAACTACTACGCGCCGGCCGGCAGCGCGGCGGGCGTGACGGCACAGATGTACCCTTGCCCGCGGCCCACGCCGCCGTTGGTCGGCCATACTTACGTGACGTACCAACCGCTGGCGCCGGAAGAGTTTCTCTATCAGCACACGGACCATTATCGCACGGTGAATAGCGATTGCAGCGTGACGCGGACGAAGGTCAGCTACAACCGTCGGCTGTTGTGCATTCTGCCCCAGCCCTCGGTGATGTGGAGCATAGCGACGCCCTGCACGCCTCCGGTGAAGGTGCCGACCGTGTTCTGCATGCCGTAGAGCCCCTGCCACCAAGTTGTTGCCGGTGGATTTCACCCCCCCGTTGCAAACGGGGGGCTTTTCTCGCCGGCAGAAACTTTCTGCGGGTTGAACGAGAGCGATGAACTTCCCCAACCAGACGAGAAAAGGAAACGGTTGCCATGAAACGTTTGTGGATCATGCTCGGTGTCTCGATTGCGGCCGTGGCGCTCTGGGCCGGTCCGGCGCGGGCGTTTGAGTTCGCGCCCCGGGGCGATTCCGGCGCCGCCTGGCACGGTTATTATTACGATCCGGCCTGGGGCATGCCGGTGGCCCTGCTGGTGCCGCCCACCTGCCACCAGCAGACCGACTTGAGTTGGGGCACCAGCAGCGCCCGCCGCAGCTACGTGTATGCCCAGTTCAGGCAAGGTTGGCCGGGCCCCGGCATCTACGATCGCAGCGCCTTCCGCCCCACACCCGCTTGGCCCAGCGACACGACGCAGTTCGGCGTGTATTATGTCCGCGGGCCGTGGTAGGGTGTAGATGACGTTGGGTGACTGGGCGGGCGTATCCCCGCGCCTTGAAACATGTTTTGAAATTTTCCCCTCTCTCCCTTTGGGAGAGGGACCGCAAGCGGTGCCTGGGGTGAGGGCGATTGCCGCTATCGCCCGGCTAGGCGGACGTTTTTCGGCATTGCTGCCCTCACCCTAACCCTCTCCCGGCGGGAGAGGGGACCTGTCACTCGCCATTTCAAACTTATACGCGCTTATACGCGGGGGCCCGCCAAGCGCGAGTCGATTGCCGATGCGTTAGCGCGCTTCCAGCAGGGCCACGCACTGGGCAGCGATGGACTCTTCGCGGCCGATCGGGCCCACGTGCTCGCCGGTCTTGCCTTTGAGTCCGATGCGTTCGGGCTCGACACCGAGGATGTCGGCCAGGCGCTGGCGGATCGCCTGCCGGTGCGGGAGCAGCTTGGGCCGCTGGGCGAAGATGATGCAATCGATGTTGACGATCCGCCAGCCCACGGCGGCAATGGCATCCAGCGCGGCCGAGAGCATTTCGGCCGAGTCGCGGCCGCGGTTCTCGGGATCGGTGTCGGGAAACATCTGTCCGATGTCGCCCAGGGCGGCCGCCCCCAACAAGGCGTCGGTCACCGCGTGCAACAGCACGTCGGCGTCGCTATGACCGACGGTCTCCCGGTCATGCGGGATGTCGATGCCGCCGAGCCGCAAAGGGCCGCCAGGCTTGAGGCGATGGATGTCGTGTCCGATTCCGACGCGCAAATTGTTCGTGGCGGGGTCTCCTTGTGCCCGTATTATAGCAGGGGCCGGGGGGAAGGGGGAGGGCGGAAGGCGGAAGGGGGAAGGAAGGCAACCGCTGCGAAACCGCAAGCGTGCGGCCACGACCACAACCGCCTTCATCCTTTATCCTTGATCCTTTATCCTTCATCCTTCCGCCTTCCCTTCTCCTCCTTCCCCCTTCTATAATGGTTCGATCATGGCCATTATCGAGATCGAAGGGCTGGCGAAGTCCTACCGGGTGTATCAGAAGAGGGAAGGGCTTTGGGCCTCGATTCGGGGGCTGTTCCGGCGGCAATACCGCCAGGTGGAAGCGGTCCGCGGCATTGACCTGCGCGTCGAGCAGGGCGAGTTCGTGGCTTTCTTGGGGCCGAACGGGGCGGGCAAGACCACCACGCTGAAACTGCTCTCCGGCGTCATCAACCCCAGCGGCGGCACCGCCCGAGTGATGGGATACGTCCCCTGGAAGCGAGAAAACGCCTACCGCCGCCGCTTCGCGCTGGTGATGGGCCAGAAGAACCAACTGTGGTGGGACTTGCCGGCCGCCGAATCCTTCCGCCTCCATCAGCACATCTACCGCATCGAAGCCCGGCGGTTCGAGCGGACACGCGCGGAATTGACCGACCTGCTGGGCGTGGGCCACCTGCTGGGCCAGCCGGTCCGCGAGTTATCGCTGGGGGAGCGGATGAAAATGGAACTCATCGCCGCCCTGCTGCACTCGCCGGAGGTGCTGTTTCTCGACGAGCCGACCATCGGACTGGACGTCGTCGCCCAACACAACATCCAGACTTTTTTGAAGGATTACCAGCAGGCCGGCAAAGTCACCGTCCTGTTGACGAGCCATTACATGAAGGACGTGGCGGCGCTCTGCCGCCGCGTGGTGATCATCGCCGAGGGGCGGATCATCTACGACGGCTCGCTGTCGGGCATTATCGATCGATTCGGCGGGCACAAGATCATCTCCTTGCAGCTCAACGGCGATGGGCCGCCCCCGGACCTGGGGCGTTATGGCGAAGTCCTTTCCGTCGAGCTGCCCAAGGCGCGGTTGCGGGTCGCCCGGGGCGTGGTCCCCGAGGTCCTGGCAAGCATCCTCGCCCACCACGTCGTCGAGGACGTCAGCGTCGAGGACCCGCCGCTGGAGGACGTCATCGCCGAGGTCTTTTCGCAGGCCGCGGACCGGCAGCAACGAAATTCATAACGAGGAGAGGAAGCGTTGGACGTTCCCCGTCCCCTGACCTGGTGGACCGTGCTGCGGGTGGCCGTGGAAGAGCGGCTGATCTACCGGGCCGATTTCGCCCTGGGCACGCTGATGCGGTTCCTCCCCGTGGTGACGCAGATCTTCCTCTGGGCGGCCGTCTTCCAGGGCATGGGATCGGCCGCTCACAAGTCGCAGACGATTGCCGGCTACACGTACCACAATTTCGTCGCCTACTACCTTCTGACCATGATCACGCGGGCGTTTTCCAGCATGCCGGGGCTGGCCTCGGGCATCGCCCGGGACATCCGCGAGGGCACGGTCAAGAAGTACCTGATCCAGCCGATCGACATGCTGGGGTTCCTGCTGCTGACGCGGATCGCCCACAAGCTGGTCTATTATGCGGTGGCGGCGGCGCCGTTTGCGTTGGTGTTTTACTTGTGCCGCGGCTATTTTCCCGGCTGGCCGGACGCCGGCACGACCGCGGCGTTCCTGCTTTCGTTGCTGCTCTCGTTTCTGCTGGGATTTCTGTTGGAAAGCATCATCGGCATGATCGGCTTCTGGTTTCTGGAAATCAGTTCGCTGGCCTACGTTTTCATGCTGCTGATTTTCTTCTTCTCCGGGCAGATGTTCCCCCTGGACATGTTGCCGGGCGTATGGGGACACGTGGTCAAGGCGCTGCCGCTGCAATACCTGGCCTATTTTCCCGCCTGCGTGCTGCTGGGCAAGGCAACCGGGGCGGAGCTGATCCGCGGCCTGTGGATCGAGCTGGGCTGGGTGGTGGCGCTGCTGGTGACTGCGCGGGTGGTGTTTCGCTTGGGCGTGCGGCGCTACAGCGGCTACGGAGGATGAAGCGATGAGTTTGCGGCCCGCCTACTTCCGCGTGTTCCTCACCTTCGCCCGCAATAGCCTGGTGCGGGACATGACCTTCCGCGGCAATTTTCTCATCGAGACCTTCATTTCCGTGGCCTGGATGCTGATCAACCTGGCCTTCTACGTGCTGATCTTCCGTTACACCTCGATGATCGGCGAGGGCACCGGCTGGGGCAAGTACCAGTTCTTCATGTTCTTTGGCACCGGGCTGTTGATCAATAGCCTGGTGCAGACGTTTTTTATGACGAACCTCGACGAGCTGAGCGACCTGATCCGCACCGGCGCGTTGGACTTCGCGCTGTTGAAGCCGATCGACACACAATTCCTCATCTCGCTGCGGCGGATCGACTGGTCGTCGTTGGCCAATTTCGTATTCGGGCTGGCGCTGCTGGTGTATGCGCTGGTCCGCGCCCATTGCTTCCCGCCGGCGGCGGCGTTGGTCCTTTACCCCTTGTACATCGTCTGCGGCGTGGCGGTGTACTACAGCTTCATGATTGCCATGGCGGCGGCGAGCGTGTGGATGGGCCGCAACCTGACGCTGCTGGACTTCTGGTTCTACATCACCACGTTTTCCCGCTACCCGATGGAGATTTACGACGGCCCGCTGGGGAGTCCGCTGCGGCAGTTCTTCACGTTCATCATCCCGGTGCTGATCGTGGTCAACGTGCCGGCCCGCCTGGTGGCGCGTCCCCTGGGGCCGCAGAGCGCGGCGGAATGGTTCTTGCCCGCGTTTGCCATCCTGGCCACGTTGGCCGCCCTGGCCGTCTCGCGCTGGATTTTCCAGCGGGCCTTGGCCAGCTACCGCAGCGCCAGCAGTTAAACCGCCGACCTGAGGAAACGCCGATGAAACTCGCCTATAGCTCCAACGCCTACCTGAACTACTCCGTCGAGGAGACGATTGCACGGATCGCGGCGACTCGGCTACGCCGGCCTGGAACTGCTGGCCGACGTGCCCCACGCCTGGCCCGCCGGATTGCTCCCCGAGCGCATCGGCGCCATCCGCACGTGCCTCGATCAGCATGGCCTTGCGATCGCCAACGTGAACGCCTTCATGATGAACGCGGTGGCCGATCCGCGCCAGCCCTATTGGCATCCCTCCTGGATCGAGCCCGATCCGCACTACCGGGCGATCCGCCGCGAGCACACCAAGCGGGCCCTGGCCCTGGCCAAGGAATTGGGGGCGCCGTCGATCCAGACCGAGCCGGGCGGGCCGCTGGCCGCCGGCCAGTCCTGGCAAGCCGCCGCCAAGGTCTTTTACGACGAGCTGATGCCTTGCGTCGCGCTGGCCGAGCGGCTGGAGGTCCTGTTGCTCGTCGAGCCGGAGCCGGGCCTGCTGGTCGAGCGTTTTGAGCAGTACCTGGAGCTGGCCGGGCGGGTCGATTCCCCGTGGCTGGGCCTGAATTTCGACATCGGACACGCCTATTGCGTGGGCGAAAATCCCCAAGACTGGATCGCCCGCATGGCCCCACACACCAAGCACTATCACATCGAGGATATCGCCGCCACGCGGAAGCATCAGCACCTGGTTCCCGGGCGGGGGGCGATTGACTTCGCCGCCGTCTTGCGGGAGATTGCCAAGAGCGGCTACCGCGGCTGGATTACCGTGGAACTGTATCCCTACATCGACGACCCCGACCGGGCCGGCCGCGAGGCAAAAGACTTTCTGGAAAGGATCGTGCCATGAACCAAGACGCCGATCGCGGCACCGCGCTGTGGGACTGGCTGGAACTGCTGCGGCTGCCCAATCTCTTCACCGCCATGGCCGACGTGGCCATGGGCTTCCTCTTCGTTCAGGTCGCGGCCGAGGGCGATGCGACCTGGCAAATGCGCCCCTCGACGCCTGGGTCCTGGGGCTGCTGGCCGTCGCGTCCAGCCTGCTCTACGCGGCGGGCGTGGTGCTCAACAACGTCGCCGACGTCGAGGTGGATCGCCAACAGCGGCCCGAGCGGCCGATCCCCTCGGGACGCATATCGCTCGCTGCGGCAAGCCGCTGCGGCTGGCTGCTCCTGTTTGCCGGCATCGCCGCCGCCTGGAGCGTCGCCGGGCTGGCCGGACAACTCCGCCCGGGGCTGATCGGCCTCCTGCTGGCGGCCGCCGTCGTGCTCTACGACCTGGGCTTGAAGCGCACGCCGCTGGGACCGGTCGGCATGGGTGGCTGCCGAATGCTCAACGTGCTGCTGGGCATGAGCGTCCTGGCCGGGACCTTCCGGCCCGAGCATTTCCTCGTCGCCGGCGGCATCGGCGTCTACGTCGTCGGCATTGCCTGGCTGGCCAGGAACGAGACCGCCGCGGGCGACCGCCGGCAAATCTTCGCGGCCACGCTGGTGATGATGGCAGGCATTGCCCTGCTGGCCTGGCTGCCCGACCTGGTGAGTCGGCTGCCGGCTCCGAAAACGGAACTGGTCGACTTGCTCCGCGTGCAGCCGGGACGCTGGTATCTGCTGATGGGGCTGCTGGGCGCGATGATCGGTTGGCGGTGCCTCTATGCCGCGGCCGAGCCCGGCCCCGGGCGCGTGCAAATGGCCGTCACGCACGGCATCATGTCGCTGGTGATTCTCGACGCCGCCGCCTGCTTCGCCACCCGGGGCGTATCCTGGGCGATCGTCATCCTCTGCTTGCTCCTCCCGGCAATGGTCCTGGGCCGCTGGCTGCAAAGCACGTGAAACGAAAAGGCGGAAGGCGGAAGGGGGAAGGAAAACAGGAAACACGAAGCCGGAAGGAAATCGCACGGTCCGTCTTCCTTCCCCCTTCCGCCCTCCGCCTTCCGCCTTCGCGGTCCCCCTTTCCTCTTTCCCCGCCCCCTGCTATGATTCGTGCATCGGGCACTCATCCCCCATTTTTTCCACCCCTGTTGCAATTATGCCGACCGGAAGCCAACTCTACGACGAAGCGATCGAACTCAACGAAGCGGGCAAGCTGGAGGAGGCCGTCGGCAAGCTCGAAGCCCTGGTGGCTGCCCATCCCGACTTCGCCTTGGCCTATGCCGGGCTGAGCGTGTTCTATGGCAAGCTGGGCCGTCACGAGGAAGCCGTTGCGCAGGCCCGGAAGGTCTGCGAGTTGGAGCCGGCCGATCCGTTCAGTTTCATGGCCATGAGTTTGATCTGCCAGCGTGCCGGCCGCATTCCCGAGGCCGAGCAGGCCATGGCGCAGGCCATGGAATTGCAGTGGTCCGCCCGCGGCGCCGGTTAGCGACAGTACGCCGCACACGCCGTGTGCGGTGAGGTCGTCACACGGCGTGTGACGGATACTGGCCACCCCCTTGCGGAGGACCGCGGTCGCGCATACAATGACGCGTTCGGGTCCCCGCTCCCTCCGCGAGAAAGACTTTCCATGCCCCGCCGCTACGTCAACGAGTTCGGCCACCAAGAGACCGTCGACGAGGTCTTCGTCGCCGCCGATAAGCAACTGCGCCCCAATCGCAACGGCAACCTCTACTTGCAGGTCGATCTGTGCGACCGCACGGGCTCGATCGCCGCCCGCATGTGGAACGCCTCGGACGCGGTCTACAGGGCCTTCGAGAACGGCGACTATGTCCGCGTCGAGGGGACCACGCAACTGTTCCAGGGGGCCATGCAACTGATCGCCACCCGCCTCACCAAGGTCGATCCGGCGGCCGTCAACGTCGACGATTTCCTACCCCTGCGGGCGGTGGAGGTGGACAAGCTGGTGGCGCGGCTGGGCGAGATCCTCCGCGGCCTCACCGACCCCGCCTTGCACACCTTGGCCGAGTGCTTCCTCTTGGACGAAGCGTTCATGGCCAAGTTCACCAAGGCCCCGGCGGGAATCAAGAATCATCACGCCTACCAGGGCGGCCTGCTGGAGCACGTCGTCAACCTCCTGGAAGTCGTGCTGCGGATCAGCCCTTGCTATCCGCAGATCGATCGCAACTTGCTGCTGATGGGGGCGTTCCTCCACGACCTGGGCAAGATCGACGAACTCCGCTACGACCGCGACCTGGCCTACAGCGACGAAGGACAACTCATCGGCCACCTGGTGATGGCGGTCGGCATGTTGGAGAAGAAGGTCGCCGAGGCGGAACGGCTCTCCGGCGAGCCGGTTGCCGAAGAGACGGTGCTGCGGCTGAAGCACATGATCGTCAGCCACCACGGCGAGTACGGCTTCGGCAGCCCCAAGTTGCCCATGACCTTGGAGGCGGTCGCGCTCTATTGCCTGGACAATCTCGACGCCAAGGTCAACTCGTTCCAGCAACTCCTCCGCGACGATCCCAACGTCGACAGCACCTGGACCGGCTTCCATCCCAACCTGGAGCGGAAGCTGTTCAAGGGGAGCAGGAAAGACAAGGGATGAGCTGATCCGTGGCACATTCCACCCTCGAACAAGCGATCCTCGAATTTGTCGGCGGGCCGGACTATCGGCCGCTGAAGCCCCGCGCGATCGCCGGGCGCCTGCGCTTGCCGAAGGGGCAACTCGACGAGTTGAAGACCGCCGTGAAGCGCTTGATCCGCCGCGGGGAACTTGTCTACGGGGCCAACCATCTCGTGCAGGCGGCCGGCGGCGGCGGCGCTCGGGCCAAGGCTCCGGTGGCTGCCGGCGCGAAGGGCAAGCAGGTTGTCGGCGTCTTCCAGCGGACCCAAAAGGGGTTTGGCTTCGTGCGGCCGCAAGCGGAGCGGGGCGCGGCCGCTGCTCCGGCGGGGACTGACGCCCGCGCGGCAGACATCTACATTCCGCGGAAGTACACCGGCGACGCCGCCAGCGGCGACGTGGTGCTGGTGGAAGTGCATCCGGGGCGGGCCGGCCAGGAGGGCCCGCGCGGCCGACATCGTCGAGGTCCTCCAACGCCAGACCCGGCAGTTCGTCGGCACCTATTTCCAGTCCGCCGGCGCCGCCTACGTGGCCGTCGACGGCACGCTCTTCGCCCAGCCGATCTACGTGGGCGATCCCGGCGCCAAGGGCGCCGCGGTCGACGACAAGGTGGTCTTCGAGATGGTCCGCTTCCCCTCGCCGGTGCATGACGGCGAAGGCGTGATCGTGGAAGTGCTCGGCCCGCGGGGCAAGCCGGGGGTGGATACGCTGTCGATCATCCGCGAGTTCAACTTGCCCGACCGCTTCGCCGAGGATGCCCTGGAAGAGGCCCGCCTTGAGGCGGAAAAGTTCGACGAAACGATTGCCGCGGAGCGGCTCGATCTCAGCGGGCTGACGGTCGTCACCATCGACCCGGCCGACGCCCGCGACTTCGACGACGCCATCTCCCTGGAATTGCTCGACGGGGGTCATTGGCGGTTGGGGGTGCATATTGCCGACGTGTCGCATTTCGTGCGTCCCCGCAGCGCGTTGGACCGCGAGGCCCGCAGCCGCGGCACCAGCGTCTACTTGCCCGACCGCGTCGTGCCCATGCTGCCGGAGGTCATTTCCAACAGCCTGGCGAGCCTTCAGCCGGGCAAGGTGCGCTACACCGCGCTCGGCGCTCATGGAGTTCACTGCCGAGGGGGTGCGCGTCGACGCGGAGTTCCACGCGGCCGCCATCCGCAGCAGCAAGCGGCTCAGCTACGAGCAGGTCGACGCGTTCCTGGCCGACCGGCCGGCGTGGCGCCGCAAACTGGGGGCGAAGGTCCACGCCCTGCTGGGCTCCATGCACGCGCTGGCGATGGTGCTGCGGAAGCGGCGGCTGAAACAAGGCGCGCTGGAACTCGACATGCCCGAGGTCAAGGTGGACCTGGACGCTTCCGGCCAGGTGGTCGGCGCCCGGACGATGGCCAACACGGAGAGCCACCAGATGATCGAGGAGTTCATGCTGGCGGCCAACGAGGCCGTGGCCGAGACGCTGCGCGACAAGGAGTTGCCCTTCCTGCGCCGCATCCACCAGTCGCCCAGTCCGGCCAAGATCAAGGCGCTGGGGCAGTTCGTCCGCGAATTGGGGTTGCCGGTTTCCAATCTGCGGAGCCGCTTCGAATTGCAGAAACTGTTGGACGAGGTGAAGGGCCGGCCGGAGCAGCGGGCGGTGCATTTCGCCGTGCTGCGGTCGCTGCAGCGGGCCTGCTACGGCCCTGCGGAAGAGGGCCATTATGCCGCTGGCCAGCGACTGCTATTGCCACTTCACTTCGCCCATCCGCCGCTATCCCGACCTGACGATCCACCGCCTGCTGGGCGAGCTGCTGGCCGGCCGCAAGCCCCGCAGCCATCTCGACGACCTGGTCGTGCTCGGCCAGCACTGTTCCGATTGCGAGCAGCGGGCCGAAGCGGCCGAACGCGCGCTGACGAAACTCAAATTGCTGGCCTACCTGGCCGGGCGGATCGGCGAAGAAATGGACGCCGTGGTCACGGGCGTGGAGAGCTTCGGGCTGTTCGTCGAAGGCGTCGAGCTGCCCGCCCAGGGATTGATCCACGCCGATGCCCTCAGCGACGACTATTACTCGTTCGATCGGGCCGCGCACACGCTGGCCGGCCGCCGCTCGGGCAAGAGCTATCGGTTGGGCGACCTGCTGCGGGTGGCCGTGGCGCGGGTCGATCTGGAACGCCGCGAGCTGGACTTCCGCCTCGTCGAGCGGAAAAAGGCGAGCAGGAAAAAAGCCGAGCCCCGGGCGTGAGGCGCTGGGATGACGCTGGGACCTGCGAGTGTGCCACTGGCTCTGCCAGTGCGGGAACTCCTTGCGACCAAACACACTGGCGGAGCCAGTGGCACCCAACGAGTCTTCGGGCCTCATGGACGATCGCGCGGCGGACTGTCCACTTGGCGGCGGGTCTTTTCACACCACCGCGACGGCTGGTTCGCGGGCGCGCCGGCCACTCGGTCCCCTTTTTCTCGTTACATTCCCGTTTTTCCTCTTCACTTGCGGCCGCCGGCGCCTAATATTCATTGTTAAGGATGATCCTCCTCGAACCCGGGCATTGCTATGGGAATTACCGAAGCTGTCGAGTCTGTGGCCACCAGTTCTGAGATCCTGATCGTGGACGACGATCGCAGCAGTTGCGAGATCCTCGCCAAAATCCTCGCCTTGCGCGGCTACCAGGTGGACGTGGCCTACGACGGCCTCACCGCCCTGGAACTGGTGCAAAAAAAGACTTACGGGCTGGCCCTGATCGACTACCGCATGCCCGGCATGGACGGCGTGGAATTGTACCGGCGGATTCGCCAGTTGCGGCCGGACGTGGTGGGGGTGTTCGTCACCGGGTTTCCCACCATCGACACCGTTTACCCGGCCATTGCCGTGGGCGTGGAGCGCGTCATCGCCAAGCCGGCGGGCTCGAACGAGTTGATTCAGGTCATCGAGGAGTTTGTGGGCCGGCCCCGCTAAGCGTAAGCTGGGGACTGTCCCAATTTTCGTTCGACGAAAATGGGACTGTCCCCTTGAAATCCTAGGGGTGCTACTGCCCAGGTCTTGTCTCGTGGGGCATCCGACGATGGGGAAGAATATTCTGGCCGCAATGAGCGAATTGTTGCCGTCCGCCTGGCGAAGCGTCGCCGGGCGTGGAAGGGCTGCCGCAGACATGGAACCGTCGTCGCAGCAAGGGACGGAGCGATCGGCCGAAGCCGAGGCCCGCGTCCGCGCCGTGATCGATCACATCATCGACGGCATTATCACCATCGACGAGCGAGGTGTCGTCGAGACCTTCAATCCGGGGGCGGAGCGGACTTTCGGCTACCAGGCCGGCGAGGTCATCGGGCACAACGTGAAGATGCTCATGCCGGCGGCCTATTCGGAGCACCACGACCAGTACCTCTCGAATTACCTGCGGACCGGTCAGGCCCGCATTATCGGCATCGGCCGCGAGGTGGTGGGGCGGCGGAAGGACGGCTCCACCTTTCCCCTGGACTTGGCGGTCAGCGAGTTCCGCGTCCACGGGCGGCGGATGTTTGCCGGCATCCTCCGCGACGTGACCGAGCGGAAGCGCGCCGAGCAGACCTTCAAGTTCCTCGCCGACGCCAGCGCCACGCTGGCCGGGCTGGTCGATTACCAGAGCACCTTGAAGCGGGTCGCCGGCATGGCGGTTCCCTTCTTCGCCGATTGGTGCGCGGTCGACGTGCTCGACAGCGACGGCGCGCTGCGCCGCGTGGCGGTCGTACACGCCGATGCCGACAAGGCGGATGCGGCGCAGCTTTGGGAGCGCCGTTTCCCCGCCGGGGGGCCGCAAGAACTGGGCGCCGCCGAAGTGCTGCGGTCCGGGCGGTCGAAGATCATTCCCGCCGTCAGCGAAGAGGTGCTCGCCGGGTTTGCCCGCGACGCGGACCATTTACAAGGGCTGCGGTCTCTGGGGCTGACTTCGACCATGTGCGTGCCGCTGGAGGTGCGGGGAAAGACGCTGGGCGCCGTCACGTTCGCGGCGGCGGAGTCGGGATGCCATTACACGGCCGCCGATCTGGCCTTGGCCGAGGACCTTGCCCACCGGGCGGCCGTCTCCATCGAAAATGCCCGGCTCTATGCCGAGGTCAAGGACGGCGACCGTCGCAAGGATGAATTCCTGGCCATGCTGGCCCACGAGCTCCGCAACCCGCTGGCCCCGATTCGCAGCGGCCTGGATTTGCTGGGCATGGAAGGCTGCGACAGCCAGACCGCCGCCTGGGCCCAGAACATGATGAAGCAACAGGTGCAGCACCTGGTGCGGCTGGTCGACGACCTGCTGGACGTGTCGCGGATCATGCGGGGGAAGGTCCAGTTTCGCAAGGAGCGGCTGCAACTGGCCGACGTGGTCGCCCGCGGCGTCGATGCCGCCCGGCCCTTGATCGAGCGCAGAAGCACGAGCTGACGGTTTCGCTGCCCGCCGAGCCCATCTGGCTGGAGGCCGACCCGATCCGCATCGCCCAGGTGATTACCAACCTGCTGAACAACGCGGCCAAGTACAACGACAAGCCCGGCCACATCGTGCTCACCGCCGAGCGGCAAGGCGAGGAGGCGGTGGTGCGGGTGCTGGACGACGGCATCGGCATCGACAAGGAGTTGCTGCCGCGGGTTTTCGACCTGTTCACCCAGGCCGACCGCAGCGTGGCCCGCTCGCAGGGCGGGCTGGGCATCGGCCTGACGCTGGTCCGCAGCCTTGTCGAGCGGCACGGCGGCAGCGTCGAGGTCCACAGCGAAGGGCCCGGCCGAGGCAGCGAATTCGTCATCCGCCTGCCCGCGGCGGCTGCCCAACCGGCCGCCGCCGAGCGGCCGCAGGGCGACGGCCACGCCCCGCTGGGCCCGGCCAGGGTGCAGCGGCGGGTGCTGGTGGTGGACGACAATATCGACGCGGCGCGGGCCTTCGCCGAGATCGTCAGCCTGTGGAAACACGAGGTCCGCGTCGCCTCCAATGGCGCCGCGGCCTTGGAAATGGCCAAGACGTATCACCCCGACATCGTGCTGCTGGACATCGGACTGCCGGGAATGAGCGGCTACCAGGTGGCGAAACAGTTGCGCCGGCAACCGGAGTTCGCCAAGACCGTGCTGGTCGCGGTCACCGGTTACGGCCAGGAAGAAGACCGCCGCCGCTCTCGCGAGGCGGGTTTCAATCACCATCTGGTCAAGCCGGTGGCCCCCGACTGCGCTCTACGATCTGCTGACCCCGCCCAACGCGGCGTGAATTGTAGCCCCACCACAATCCGCGAGAAACTGATGGTGGGGCTCGCTGCGCTCGACCCACCCTACTGCGCGACGGTCGTTTCCGTTATACTGTGTGGTCTGGGCGCCTGCACTGCTGCGGCGGGCCCGCCGCCTCGACCACCACGAAAATGACCCGCGAACCCATCCTGCAACAGCCGGCCAACCCGGCGGACGACGACCGCGACCTCCGCCCACAACGCATGCGCGACATGGTGGGCCAGCGGGAGGTCTATGCCCGGCTGGAAATCGCCGTCGATGCCGCCGAGAAACGGCAGGAGCCGCTGGGACACATCCTCTTCGACGGTCCGCCGGGCCTGGGCAAGACCACCTTTGGCATTTGCATCCCCCACGACCTGGGCGTCAGCCTGCAAATCGCCAGCGGCGCGGCCATGACCGCCCCGAAGGACATCATCCCCTACCTGACCAACGCCGAAGAGCGCTCGGTGCTGTTCATCGACGAGATTCATCGCCTGCCCAAGGCCGTGGAAGAGTTTCTCTATCCGGCGATGGAGGATTTTCGCATCGACTTGATCCTGGGCGAGGGCGTCAACGCGCGGACGATCAATATCCAGCTCAAGCCCTTCACGCTCATCGGCGCCACCACGCGCAGCGGCCTGCTGTCGGCCCCGTTGCGGGACCGCTTTCAGATGCGGGAGCACCTGGACTTCTACAGCGTCGAGGAATTGGCGGAGATTGTCCGCCGCAACGCGGTGAAGCTGCGGGTGGAGATTGCGGAGGAGGCGGCGGCCGAGATCGCCGCCCGCAGCCGCGGCACGCCGCGGCTGGCCAACAACCGCCTCCGCTGGGTCCGCGACTACGCCCTGAGCCGCGCGGACGGGCGGATTTCCCTGCCGGTGGCCCGCGACGCCCTCGAAATGCAGGGCATCGACACGCTGGGCCTCGATCCCCAAGACCGCAAGTACCTGGAGACGATCGCCCGGGTGTTCGGCGGCGGGCCGGTCGGCGTCGAAGCGGTCGCCCACACCATGAACCTCTCGCCCGATACCCTCATCGACGAGGTTGAGCCCTTCCTGCTGCGCAGCGAATTGCTGGTGCGGACCCCACGAGGACGGCGAATGACCGCCGCGGCATTCGACCACCTCGGCCTGGGGCCCTTGCCGGAAACCAGCGATCCGCGGGGGCGGACCCTGTTCGAGTGATCCCTACTTAAGAGGCATTGTGGTCCCTGGGGATCGTGATAGAATGAGGGGCGCTTGGTTTCCCGTCTATGCTGCTTTTCCGGTCCGCCGCCGAAGGAGGAAGGTATGCTAGCTATCAGTGCTGGCTGCCAATTTGAGGTGGAGCGTGGTCCCGACTGGCTGCTGGTGAGGGTGCGCGAAGTCGAGGCGGCCCCCTCGACGTTGTCTCCAGTTTGCCGAGTGCGTGTGGCAACTGCTGGAGCAGCACTTCACCTACCGCTTGATGCTGGAGTTGGATCAGGTCGTGCTCTTGGATAGCAGTCTGATCGGGCAGTTGATCCAGTTGCACAAGCGGATCCGCGAGCACGACGGCATCATGCGGCTCTGCGGCCTGTCGTCGCATAACCGCTCGGTGCTGCACACCTGCGCCCTGGACGACCGCTTTCGGTCCTACGACAGCCGGGTCGAGGCGATCATGGGCGGCTCCGACCCGCGTCACCCCAAGTAGTTTCCCTTGCGGGGGCACTTGTAGGGTGGGACGAACGGAGCGAAGTCCCACCTTCTACTTCTCCGTTGGGTGCCACTGGCTTTGCCAGTGTTTGTCTCAACGCAGCACTGGCAGAGCCAGTGGCACGCGCGCGGCTCCGACCCGCGTCACCCCAAGTAGGATTGTGGTGGGCAACGGGTAGGTTATGCTTCAGCATAACATCCCTGGCGGATAAGGGATTCCGTTATGCTGAAGCATAACCTACGGCCTGTCTCGACCTAGCACTGGCAGAGCCAGTGGCACACGCGGGGACGGTCCTCGACCTATCGCCAGCAGACTTCCAGTTCGTTGGCGATTTCGCACCCCGGCGAGGTGCCGGATCGACTCCTGGGCCATCTGCTTTTGAAAGTACGTGCCCACGGTGCCGCGCAAGGTGACGCGGCCTTCGTTGGTCTCAAAACGCAGGTTCCGGCGGGGAAGATAAGGATTCTGTTCCAAGGCAATCAGAACGCGGTCATCCAGAGGAGGCATGTCGATCATGGTCACGGCGAGCGGGCTGGAAGGAGAACCGGGAGGGATATTCTATGGGCGGCGGCGTGTATCGCGTGGACACCCGAGTGGCCCGGATAGCGCTATCGGCAATCTGGGAAGAGTTTATGAGCAACAAGTGATGAGATTCGTGCGTATCTTAGGGGAGATGGCCGGGGCGTAGCGGGTTTGCCGAAGATAACGGCCGCTGCTCACCCGCCCAGCCATGGGGGCATTTCGCCCGCAGGTGGCAACTTGACCACGCACGCCCGGGTGACGTAGGGCAGGGCGACGATCTCGGCCAGGGCCTCGGCCGGCGGCACGGAGTCCAAGGCCAGCACCCCCACGGCCTCGCCGCCGGGCCGGTTGCTGGGGCGACCGACGGACATCTGCGCGATGTTGATCTGATGGGCGCCGAAGATGCTGCCCACCCGGCCGATCACGCCCGGCGTATCCCGATGCACGAAAATCATCAGCGTGCCGTCCAGGAAGCTTTCCAAGCGGCAGCCGCCTTTCTGCACGAGCCGGGGCATGTTGTTGCCGAAGAGCGTGCCGGAGGCGCGTAGAGGTCCGCTCTTCGCTAATCACCTCGGCGGTGATCATGGAGCTGAAATCGCCGATCTCGACGGTCCGCTGCTCGACCAGCTCGATGCCGCGCTCGCGGAGCAGCACGGCGGAATTGACGATATTGACGCCCTGCGCCATGGCCTGTTGCAACAGCCCGGCCGCAAAGGCCGCCGACAGCAGCCGCGTATCCTTCTTGGCCACTTCGCCCTTGTAACTGAGGCGGCAGGTGGTGGGCGGGCAATGGTCCACCTGGGCCAGCAGCAGGCCCAGCCGGTAGGCCACGTTCAGGTAATCGCGCAGGCCCGCCAGCGTCTTGGGGTCCAGCGGCGACATGTTCACCGACTGCTTGATGGCGCCGGTGGTGAAATAGTCGATCAACAGCTCCGCCGCCTCGATGGCCACGCTGGTCTGGGCCTCCTCCGTGCTGGCCCCCAAGTGCGGCGTGCAGAGGACGTTGGGCATGCCGAACAGCGGACTGTCGGTGCAGGGCTCCGTGGCGTACACGTCCAGGGCCACGCCCCCAATCTGCCCGCTGCGCAGCCCGTCGGCCAGCGCCTGCTCGTCGTAGATGCCGCCGCGGGCGCAGTTGATCAGCCGGGCCCCCTTCTTCAGCATCGCCACTTCCTTGGCCCCGATCAGGTTCCGCGTCTCGTCGTTCAGCGGCGTATGGACCGTGAGGTAATCGACCAGGGGCAACATGTCCCGGGCGGCGTTGACGGTCTGAATGCCCAGTTCCTTGGCCCGCGCCGGAGTCAGGAACGGATCGTAGGCGATCACGCGCATTTCCAGGGCCAAGGCCCGCACCGCCACGGCATGGCCGATGCGTCCCAGCCCGATGATTCCCAGGGTCTTGCCGGCCAGTTGGCTGCCCATGAACTTTTTGCGGTCCCAACGCTTCTCGACGAGGCTTTGGTTGGCGGCGGCCAGGTTTCGCGACAGCCCCAGCATCAGGGCCAAGGCGTGTTCGGCCGTGGAAATGGTATTGCCGCCTGGCGTGTTCATCACCACGATGCCTTGGCGGGTGGCGGCCGTGGTGTCGATGTTATCGACACCCACGCCTGCGCGGGCGATCGCCCGCAAACGCTGGTTGCCGGCCAGGACTTCGGCGGTGATTTTCACGCCGCTGCGGCAGATGGCCCCGTCCGCCTCCAGCAGGGCCTTGCGCAATTCCTCGCCTTTGAGCCCGGTGCGAACGACCACTTCAATGTTTCCGGCCGACTGCAACAAGTCGAGACCGTCTTGGGACAAGTCGTCCAGTACGATGATTCTCGGCATGGTTTTTCTCAGAGGGTTCGGGGGTTCAGCAACTCGCGGGGCAGGGGGGCTGCTCGGCGGCTCCGGGTATAGACTGAGGAACAGTATAAGATTTGCGCGTGGCGCGGGGAAGTCAAGCCGCAAAATCCATAATTTCCACCAGATCGCGGGGCGCCAGCGGGCTAGCGGAGCGGATTGGCCGGCCCGTTGGCCATCTGGGCCGGGCCGTCCGGAACCGCCCAGCCGCCGCCCGGGGTCGGGCTGGCCTGGAGGGCCGAGATCCGCGCGGCCACGGCCGGCTGCGAGGGATCGTGCCAGAGCGAACGCTGATAATTGGCCAGGGCCTGCGAGGTGTCGCCCATGTCTTCGCGGATCTTGCCCAGGGCCGCCAGGGCGCGGGGGTTGTTCGGATCGACCTTCAGCGCCTCGACCAGTTGCTCTTTGGCGGCGGCCCGGTTGCCGAGTTCCTGATTCAGCCGGGCCAACTCGATCTTGGGATCGGCCATGCCCGGCTCCCGGTCGGCCCAGCCTTCCAGGAGCCGGACGGAGTTGCTCAGGCGGCCTTCCTGGGCCAGCAACACGGCCAGCCCGCGGTAGCAATCGCGGTTGTTCGGATCGCGGTCCAAGCACTGATTGTAGGCGGTCTCGGCCTGGTCCAACTCATCCCGCCGGTTCCCGAGCCGCCCTAGCTGATGGTAGGTGGCGGCCAGGTTGTAATAGCCGTCGGCATTGCCGGGATCGTCCTGGACCGTCGCCTGGAACTGCACCAGGGCCTCTTGATAGCGGGCTTGCTGGAAGAGTTCAATGCCCTGGGCGTTCTGGGCCGTCGAGACGAATGCATTGCAGCCGCCGGCCGTTGCCAGCCCGGCCAGCGCCAGCAGCGCGCAGCCCGCCCAGGAACCTCTTGGACGGCCTCGATCGCGGGTCGCTCGGGGCAGTGGGGCCATGGCGCTCGTGCCTCGCTTCCGATGAGATGGCGGCGACGTGGAGAAATGCGAGCGGAGGATACCCATTCGAGCAGGCCGGGGCAAGAGCGATATGGGGAAAACGAGGGGCCGGGGGCCGGGGGCCAGGGGCCAGGGATTGGGGATCATAAAAGCCCCTCGACTGCGTTGAGGGGGCCGCGAGAGCCGCTTGCGGTTTCGCCTTCCCGCCTTTTGTTGGACTTTCTGTTAACTCATTGCTGCGCCGAAGGTTAAGTATATTTGCCAGAAGTAGTTCTTGGTTTCCCTGGGGTATTTGTCAATCTGGGCAATTGGAAGCAGCCCGGCAGTTCTCGCGCGGAGGCGCCGAGACGCGGCCGGGTATTTTCGGTACACCGGTGGCCATACTGAAAACGGAACACTGATAACTGAAAACTTTCCTCCGCCTTGGTTTGCGGGCAGCGGCCGCCCGGATACACTGAACGATGGCAGATTGGGACTTCTGGAGCCACCAGTGGGCGAATGTGCTGCCCCCCCCTTCCGAACAAAGACCGCCAATCCGTTATTCCCTTATTCCGACCCTGGGGATCGCAAATGAACCGATTTTACTTGTTGGTTGTGGGAGCCGTCCTCGTCCCGGCGATGGGAAATGCCGGCGAGACGTTCGTCACGGAATGTGCGAAAGGCCCGCTCGTGAGAAAAATAAATGAGCTAGGCGGCGCGTATTCCATCGCAGCCACTCCTGACGGGAAGTCCGTCGTCGGAGGCAGGGGACAGGAGGTAGTTCTTTGGGACCTGGCGACCGGCGCCGGCAGCGTGTGGAGGCCCGGCATTTGGGTGGACAACGTGGCGGTTACGCCGGATGGCCGGTCCCTCGTGGTTTGTGGCATGCAAATCGGCGCTCCCCAGGGAGCGAGGTTCCGTGGGCGCGTCCAAAAATGGGACCTGAAGACGCGGGCCCTCCGCAAGGAAGTCAAGGTGGACTCCGATTGGGTGGCCCAGTCGGTGCTTGCGCCCGATGGGATCCATGTGTATGCGGAGGGCGACGACTTCGAGGGGCTCGTCCTCCGGGTCGACCTGGAAACAGGGGGCGTGGACACGGTGTTCGCGCCTGACCGCGTCGACCCGCCCCTGAAGCGGCGCGGCGGTGCGTTCGACGCGAGGCCGGTTGCCATTGGGCCCGACGGCAACGACTTGGTGATTCGGTCGTTGCCGGACGCATTGGTATGGAACTTGAAAACCGGGCGCAGGCGGTTCTCTTGCACGTTGACTGGGCATCCCGCCCCCTGCGCGGCGGTGTCCCCGGACGGGGCGCAACTGGCGATTCCAGGCGTGCAGGTGTTGGATTTCCGTACCGGTAAACGACTGAAAGAATTCGAATTGAAGTTTCGGCCCGGGGCTGGCGGCGTCATTAACAAGCTGGCCTTCTCGCCTGACAGCAAGCTGTTGGTTGAGACCATGGACGATACTGTGGACATGCCAGATTACGTCGCGGTGTGGCGGACGGATAAGTACTCGGAACCCGTAGTTTTTCGCTCCGCGACCGGCGGCGCGGGGTTGGCGTGTTTCGTGCCCGGGACCCACAGGCTGGTAACGGCTGGTATTTGTGGGGCCTACCTTTGGGACCTCGACAAGTTGTCTTGGCCGAAGGAGGAAAAACAGGAAGGCACTAAAAAGAAATAAAGGAACGACAACACGGGTCGGGAGTCTTGTCCGTTGACGGGACGGGGCCAATGATAACCCACGAATTTAGCCACCGATGAAACACAGATCGAACACGGATATGATGGCGGAGGTGGGTCGAACCAAGCCGAAAATTGTTTCTTATCCGTGTTCAATCCGCGGCTCTCTTAAGCGGAGACGCGCGGGCCTTGCCTGTGGCGCGGCGCTGCGGTATCCTTGGTCTGGTCCAGTTTCCAGGAGACAGGCGATGTGCCTTGGCAGTGACGAACGCGTGCTCTACTCGACGAGATTTTCCCAACGAATCTTTGTCACGCCGTTCCTGGTGTCCATGGTGGCCCTGGTGTTGGCGATCCTTTTCAGCGGCCTTCCCGCAGCATACGCCCATTACGTTTGCTGGGCGTTGATTGCCCTGGCCGTGGTCTGCCTGGTGTCGCCGCTGACCAAATACTTCACGTCCCAGTTCATGGTGACGAACCAACGGGTCATCATCCGTCATGGATTCCTCACCAGAACGTCTTACGAGATGATCCTCAAGAAGATCGAAAGCATCGCCGTCAACCAGTCCCTGTCGGACAGGTTCCTTTGGGGTTCCGGCACCCTGGTCATCACGGGTACGGGCGGCACGAAGGAAGAATTCCCCCACGTGGGCGATGCCGTCGCGTTCCAGGAACACCTGAACGAAGCGCTGCAGTCGGCCTAGATAAGGCCCAAGTGAGAAGATTAAGCAGCCACGCGCCGGGTGCCACTGCTGGCTTGTCCAGCAGTGTTGCGCCCGCGGTGGTTCGACACTGCTGGACAAGCCAGCAGTGGCACGCGGCCCACTTCTCCACAGAGCACGAGGGACCTATAATAAGGCGACTCCGCCGTCCTCAACAAAACCGGAGGTGACTCATGAAGCCGCTCGTCCTCGTCGGCGTGACCCTGTGTCTTTTTGCAGCCGGCTGCGATGACTCGAAGAACCCGCTGTCCGACCCAAAGACCGCCAAGATCGACCAGCGGTTGGCCGGCGTCTGGCGCATGCGGGACGCAAACAACGTGGTCTACTATCACGTCGGTCAAACTGGCGAGGATGAGAAGTTGCCGCGGGGCGTGCTGCGGGTCGTGGAAGTCGCGCACAGTGAAGGAAAGGTCCAGCGTCCCGAGGAGTACCTTGTCTTCTCAACCACGCTGGGAGGCAAGACCTATCTGAACGCGACCGGGGGCGGGGAGCAGCGGCTGAAGCTCTTGGAGGAGAAGGGCTGGAAGCCGGAGGTTGTCGATTCCTACTTCATCTGGAAGTATCAAGTGGACGGCGACAAGCTGCTGATTTGGATGATGGATGACGACGCCAAACGGCAGGCTATCAAGGCGGGCAAAATCAAGGGCGTGATCGAGAAGGGGCAGGATTCCGAAAGGGTCCTGTTCACCGACACCAGCGAGAAGCTCGCCCGTTTCGTCACCGAGGCGGGGGATAGCTTGTTCGAGAAGGAGCCGACGTTACGGTACGAGAGGATCGATGCGGCCAAAAAGCCCTGACGGCGGGCCGCGCGAGCCGGGGGTTGTCTTTAGCGGCCCCGCACGCATAGAATCATGGCGGTCATGATCGTCGGCTTCATGGCGGGAATTTTACGCCACGGCCGTAGACGACAGGAGGCCGCTGACATGAGCGACGAAGGCCGCGACTCTGTGCCAGCCGACGCGCTGGTGTGCTTTGGCATCACGGGCGACCTGGCCCACAAGATGATCCTGCCTGCCCTGTACGCCATGGTCAAGCACGGCACGCTCCAGGTGCCCGTGATCGGCGTGGCCTTTTCGCATTGGGACCTGGCGCGCCTGCGCGAGCGTGCCCGGGACAGCATCGCCAAGACCGGCGGCATCGACGACCAGCAGGCCCTGGAGCGGCTGCTTTCGCTGTTGCGTTACCTGGACGCCGACTACAACGATCCGGACACGTATCGGCGGCTGAAGGAGACGCTGGCCGGGGCCCGGCGGCCTGCCTTTTACCTGGCCATTCCGCCGGCGATGTTCGCCACGGTCATCAAGGGGCTGGGGGCGGCGGGCCTGGCCGAGGGCGGCCGCGTCATCGTCGAGAAGCCCTTCGGCCGCGACCTGGCCTCGGCGCAGATCTCAACCGCGTGGCCGCCTCCGCCTTTCCCGAGGACTCGATCTTCCGCATCGATCACTTCCTGGGGAAAGAGGCGATCATGAATATCCTCTACTTCCGCTTCGCCAATTCTTTCTTGGAGCCGATCTGGAACCGCGACCACGTGGCGAGCGTGCAGATCACGCTGGCCGAGGATTTCGGCGTGCAGGGCCGCGGCGCCTTCTACGAGACCGCCGGCTGCCTCCGGGACGTGATCCAGAACCATCTCTTCCAGGTGCTGGCGCTGCTGGCCATGGAGCCGCCGGCCTACCGGGGATTCGACGCCCTGCAGACCGAAAAACTCAAGGTCTTCAAGGCCATGCGGCCGCTGGGGCCCGACGACGTGGTGCGCGGACAGTTCATCGGCTACCGCAACGAGCCGGGCGTGGCGAAAGACTCGGACGTGGAAACGTTTTGCGCCGTGCGGCTGGCGATCGATTCCTGGCGCTGGGCGGGCGTGCCCTGGTATCTCCGCTCCGGCAAGTGCCTGGCGGCGACCGCCGCCGAGGTGCTGGTCGAGCTGAAGCCGCCGCCGCAGCGGCTCTTCGCCGACTGCGTCGGGGAGGGTGGCCCGGCCAATTACGTCCGCTTTCACATTTCCCCCAACTCGGCCGTCGCCTTGGGCGTCCGGGTGAAGCGCGTCGGCGAGCAGTTCATCGGCGACCAGCGGGAACTCTACCTGCTGGACGTGCAAGCGGACGAGCACAGCCCCTACGAGCGGCTGCTGGGCGACGCCCTGGCCGGCTCCGGGGCACTGTTTACCCGCGAGGCCACCATCGAGGCGGCCTGGGCCGTGGTCGAGCCGATCCTCGTGGACCATCATCCGGCGTATCCCTACCAGCCTGGCACGTGGGGGCCGAAGGAGGCGGACGCCCTGATCGCCCCGCACGGAAGCTGGCACAATTTGGGCGTGGCGAATTGACTCCGGCCGCTCCCGGGGCCATCGCACAAAAGCAATTCTCGCGCAGAGGCGCGGAGACGCAGGGGGAAAATGCCCTCTTCGACGTATTTAATACGACAGCGCTAACTTGCAGTGCCTACGGAAGTTGACCACGGGGGACACGGAGAGAAGGCAAAAAAGGGCAGAACACGGCATGGCTACCTGATTCTGACGGAAAACGCATCCGCAACCCCTCGTCATCGTAGAGCACCGATGGAACAGGATTAGCCGCAACCCATTGATACTTTTGCTTTTGCACTCCGTGAACTCCGTGTCTCCGTGGTGTACTTAGCGCTGTAGTATCAAGTGCATCTCTTACCTTTTCCCTGCGTCTCTGCGCCTCCGCGCGAGCTTTTTTTGGGCCCGACGGGGCGGCGTCCCGTGAACGGTTGCCGGCCGGGTGATTCGGCTTGGCGGGGGGCTGCCAGGAAAAATTTGGCCTGGTGTATTGCAGACTATGTAGATCGCCGCTACGATGGGGGTGCTTGCTCCCGGGAGCGTCTCGCGGGGGGGCCAAAAAGGGAAATCGCGGTCAGGAGAAATGGACATGGTACAGGCGGTGGCGCTGTTTTGTTCGTTCGGACTGGGCGTATGCTTCTCGCTCCTGGGCTCACTCAGCGTCAAGCTGATGCCGCGGCTGAAGATCGACCAGGCCAAGTTCGGCTCGCTGGTGACGGCCTTCATGAGCGCCTGCCTGGTGGCCTCGCTGCTGATCGGCGTCGTCACCGACCGGCTGGGCTACCGGCCGGTAGCGATTTTCGGGTTCGCCATGACGGCAGTCTGCATTTTCCTCTTCGCCCGCGCCAAGTCGTACGGGGCCGTGTTCTTCGCGTGCCTGCTGTTTGGGTTCGGCGCCATGGCGCTGAACGTCGGGGCCAACACGCTGCTTCCCCATGTGCTGTTTGACGGGAAGCGCGAAATGGCGGCCCTGAACCTTGGCAACGTGTCGTTCGGCGTGGGGCTGCTGTTGGCCCCGCTGTTGTTGAGCTTCCTGTTTCGCAAGCTGTCCTATGAGGCGGCGGTAACGGTCTTGGCGGTGATCATCGCGATTCCGGTGGTGCTGGCCGTGTTGGCAACCTATCCTGTCCAGGAGACCGGGGCCTTCAAGTTCTCCGCGGTGCTGTCCTTGCTGGCCAAGCCGGCGGTGGTGCTGGCCTTTCTGGCCCTGTTCTGCTATACGGCCTTGGACGCCTCGTTCAGCAACTGGCTGCCGGCATGTGGGAAAGAGATTATTATCGGGGCCCGCCCCGGCGCCGATCCGGGGGCTGTCGACGCCTCGGCCCAGCGACTGATCTCGGTGTACGCGGTGGCGATCATGGTCGGCCGGCTGGCGGCCAGCCAGATTCCGGCGTTGGACAAGGAAGGCTACTCGTACATGGCAGCCGCTTCGGTGTTGGTCGCCCTGTTGGTCGCCTGGATGGCTTGGACGCGGCGCCCCGCGGTGGCCTGGCTGCTGGTGTTCGCGGTGGGACTGCTCACCGCGCCCTTCTTCGCGGCGGCGGTGGTCGGCACCAGGGCCAGTACCGACCCGTCGCTTCACGGCACCGCGTTCGGCATCATCTTCGCCGGGGCGTTGCTGGGTGGGGCCACCGTGCCCAAGGCCATCGGCAACCTGGCCCGCGGATCGAGCGTGCAGAGGAGCATGGTGTTGCTGGCGCCGATTTGCGCGGTCCTTGTGGTCCTGGCCGCAACCCTGTACTACCTGCCCGTCATCGTGAAGTGGTTTTGAGGCAGCCTGCCGGCAACTTCGTCGGGTGGCACTGGCTTTGCCAGTGTTTGGGGCTCCTTGGCGCCCCAGCGTGCTGAGGATGCAGATACGGAAGCACTGGCGGAGCCAGTGGCACCCGACGGAAGCACTGGCGGAGCCAGTGGCACCCGACAGAAGCACTGGCGGAGCCGGTGGCACCGGACGGAAGCACTGGCGGAGCCGGTGGCACCCTACGGCAGATTTCGCAGCCATCCTGTTGCACGTGCCCGGCGGCGGATTATAATGAGGCAGTGTTATTGTCCCGCCTAGAATCCCCCCCTGTAGTGGCCGGCCGGCATGGTTTGATCTCTGCGAGTCTCCGCACGCGAGACTGCCCGCCGTGGATTGTCCCCGCCGCCTGACCACGCCACCTTGGAGACCCACCATGGTTGCAACGTCTTGTTTGTGTCGGCTGTCTCGTTTCCAGGTTTCGCGGACGTGGTTGCTCGTGCGCTGGGCGCCGTGCTGGCCGCGGTCGCCATCGCGCGGGCCCAGGCGCCTGTTACCGCCGGCCTGCTGCCGCTAGAGATCACCCAAGACACCGTGCTCGAGCCGGGAAAGACCTACGGAGCGATCGTCATCAAGGCCTCGAACATCACCCTGGACGGCCGCGGGGCCTGGCTGATCGGCGCCACCCAGGGCGATCCCAAGACTTATACGGGAGTGGGCATCTCGGGCGACGGGGTCTCGAACGTGACGCTCAAGAATGTCAACGCCAGGGGTTTTGACATCGGCCTGAAAATCGCCCACGGCAGCAAGTGGACCGTCGAGGGCTGCAACTTTTCCGACAACTTCCACTATCCCAAGGCGGGCTGGGGCGAACTCGGCCTCCACGGCGGCATCGTGCTGTTGGCGGCCGATCATTGCACGCTCCGCAAGAACAAGGCCAACCACGTCTGGGACGCCTGCCGGATGGAAAACTCCAACTACAACCTGGTCGAGGAGAACGACTTCTCCCACACCTCGAACACCTGCCTGAGCCTGTTCACCTCCTGCCACAACAAGGCCCTGAACAACAATCTCAGTCATGGCATCCGCATCGACCCCGGCGAGACCCACGCCCGCGATTCGGCCTGCGTGCTGGTCCAGGCCGGCTCGGACGACAATTACTACGCCCACAACGACATCACCTACGGCGGCGACGGCGTGTTCATCCGCGTGTATGCCGGCTGGACGAGCGCCGGCAACGTGTTCGAGTGGAACGACACCTCGTACGCCAACAACAATTGCATCGAGGCCCAGTGCCCGCGCAACACCTATCGCCACAACAAGGCCAACCACGGCAGCCACGGTATTTGGGTGGGCTGGTCGAACGAGACGATCTTGGAGGACAACGAGGCCTGTTACAACGGTCTGCTCAGCGGGTTCCACAACGCCCCCTGGGGCTTCACGTACGTGCCGGGCGGGGGGCAAAGCGGCGCCGCCGGCATCATCATGGCCGGCATGTGCAACCACACGATCTGTCGCGGCAATAAGTGCATCGGCAACAACGGCTGCGGCCTGTGCCTCTTCGGCGACAACTCGAAGGAGCACAAGTTCACCGCCTGGCACTGGGTCCTCGAGAATAACGTCATCAAGGACAATCGCTGGGGCCTCTACATGGAGTTCGCCGACTGGATCGACATGGCGGGCAACGTGATCGAGAACAACCGCGACGGCAACATCATCGAAGGGGGCACGCACACGAACATCATCGTGCACCCGGACAATCCGCAGATCACCCTGCCGCCGCAGATCAAGCTGGTGGCGCCGACGCCGGCGGTCCCCGGCCAGCCGGTGCCGATACGGATGGGCCAGCCCGTCGTGCTGGACGCCTCGGGCAGCACGGACCCCGGCGGCAACCCGCTCAGCTTCCGCTGGGACTTCGCCGACGGGACGACCGCCACCGGGCCCCGCGTAACGCACGTCTTCGACAAGATCGGCCCGCACAGCGTGGGCGTGACGGTCACCAACGGCCGCTTCTCGGACCTCGCCTACCGCGATTTCCTCGCCTTCGAGGACGTCCCCGAGTTCGGCACCGAGGGCCAGGCCGGCGATTGGACCTGGCAAGAGGTGCAGGGGCGCGACGGCCTGCACGTGCAGCGTGGGCGTGAAACCAAGCTGGGACCGGCGGTGCCCATTGTCAATCCGCAAACCAAGCTGGAATTCGTCGATGACCACGACGTCGTGCTGATGGGCAAGTCGTCGCTGGGGCTCCGCGTCGCGCCCAGCGGCAATCCCATCAGCATGCTCTATCCGCGCTCGAAGAACGCCGGCATCCCGCTGGCGGGCAAGACCGAGTTGGTCTTCTGGGTGAAGATGATCAACACGAACATTCACGCCTGGAAGGGGCTGATGCCCACCGTGACGCTCTATGAAACGCCCACCAAGTTCTGCGAGTTGCGGCCCTACGACGACCCGCACAACTGGCAGGGCGGCATCGACTGGGTCCACAAGTCGGTGCCGCTGCACGGCAGCGACGTGTGGTTGCTCAAGGGTGAAGTGCCCAAGACGCTGAACTGGATGACCATCGAGTTTTACCCCTGGGGCGGCGCCCCCTTCCGCACCTGGCTCGACGGCATGGCGATAAAATAACGGCCCGCCAAGGAATAAGCCGTCGTCCAGGAAGAGCTTCCTGTTTCGGGACAGCCCCGCGCGGGGTGCCACTGCTGGCTCGTCCAGCAGTGCCGAAGCGCCGCGGGCAGCAACACTGCTGGACAAGCCAGCAGTGGCACTCGGCGGCCAGTTATTCCGCCGGCTTTGCGCCCGGGATCGCCGCTTTCGCGTCCGTGCGTGCGACTGGCCAATCGAATGCCGCCGCCTTCACCTTGTTGTAGTTCTCGTCGAGTTGCGGTTGCAGCAGGATGATGGCCGCGATGCGCCGGGCGGTGTTCATCACTTCGCGGACCTCTTCCGGCTTCAGGGCCCGGCCAAGAATTTTATCCTCCCGGTAGCTCAACCACTTCTTGATGACCTGGTAGCCGCCGATGGTATACTCCCATACGTTCCGGGGAATATTACGCCAGTGGGCCGTCTCGTTCAGGAACACGTCCAATGTGCCGTCGCCCAGCAGCCGCCGCACTTCGGCGGGCGACATTTCCCGCGCCGCTGCTTCCGCGTCGATGGCCTGGGCTTCGTTTTCAGCGTACTTGCGCTCGGCCACTTTGCCCTTGCCTGGCATGACCGCGTTCGCTTTGCCGAGATGCCCCCAACCGGCTGTTACGGCCAGATCGCCGGTGTCCTCGTCCAGCGTCCCACCTCCCAGTTTTGAGGGCACGCCGATGGTCCTGAGCATGGGAGAGGTCTTCCCGCACGTTACCCCGGGCACGTCGGCTTCCGTGTCCAAAAGGGACGCAATTTGCTCGCCCAGCGCTGCCGACGCTTCCAGGGCCTCGCGGGAATCGGGCAACGGGATGCGCGGCCAGTCGCGGCGGATGCCGTCGGCGTTTTCGGTCAGGTAAGCGGGGCTGTAGCCGATCGCCACGGTGTGCATCCAAATAAGTCCCGCGGTCTTGCCGTCCGTATCTGGGTCGTTGATGCCCAGACCGGCCAAATATGCACGTGCCAATTTCGAGAGATTTGCTACCGGGACATCCGGCGGCTCTTCCCCGATTAAATTGAGAAGGGCCCGTTTTGCCCTCGGGGCCAACCGCTGGCCGTTGAGGAGCTGTAGAGGGAAGTAGTAGGCGTGGCCGCGAATGGCGTCGTTGTCGCCCACGAGCCTGGTACAACAGAAGGGGACACCCTCGGGTGAGGCAACGCCGGCCGGGCGCGTCATCAGAAATGAATTTCCCCTCCAGCACTGCGCCCAAAGCAACGGGCGCGGCTCGTTCCAGACAGGACGCACGGAAGAGTAATAACACCACCGGGTTTCAAGCGGTCGCAGGGCGTAACGGCACAGGCACTTGGGGTCGAACGGTTCTGCCGCAACGGCCTTGGCCCGCGTGTCCTTGGCGATGCAGCGGGCAGCGTCCTCGGTTAGCGCAGTGTGCCGAACCAGATATTCCTCCCACGAAAGCGTCGCGTCGAAGTAGTCACGCATTCGCGATTCGAGCGCATCGCGGTCTATGTCGATCAGCGCTCCGCCGCGCTTTTCCATCAGCCCATTGAACGGCGCCACGGCGCACAAATCGACGACCTTGGGCCAATCCGTGTAGTTCGCCGCCACGTCTTCCGGTCTGAAGGAAAAGCGGCCCTCCGGGCGCGACTCGGCCAGCGCATACGAGGCGTCGCTGTTCTCGGCCTCCAGGCTTGCCAGCAGGGCGGCGCGTTTGTTCACGCCCCAGAAATGCCGGAAGCGGACCGTTGGTTTCTTCTGGCGCGCGGGCTTGCGGACCATAACGCAAACGGCCGTGCCCACTCGGATGCCTTCACGGTTGTAATCGGTCGAGAAGACGGAGGGGTCGGGCTTTCCCTCGGGGGTCAGCTTGCCGGTTTCCCGGCTATCGCCGTTCATGCAGTCAAACCACAGTTTGTCGAACTCGGCAAGGAATCGCTGGCGCATCACGACAAAGGACGGATCGCTCAGGTAGGAAAAATTGGAAATGAACGACACCACGCCCTTGCCGCTCATCTCGGCAATACGCCGCTCGGCCAGGCGAAAGAAACGGACGTAAAGATCGTCGAGGTTGAACTTCTTGATGCCCCAGCCGCCGGCGATTGGCGGGCTTGTTCAGGTCCTTCTTGTAGGGCTCGACCAGCCCTTGTTCTTCCTCGGGGCTGACGCCGGCAAAGGCGTTATAGGGCGGGTTGCCGAGCACCACCAGAATCTTCTTGTCGCGTTTTACGTGCTCGGCCGCGTCGCGCTCGTCCTGCAGCTCGGCCCAGGCCATGACTTGTTGCTTAGGGCCTTTCGGCGGCTCCCAGCCGGTCAGGGCATTGGTCAGATAGACGCCGACGCGCTCGCCCTTCTTTTGCGACAGCGGGGCACCTTCGGCTTGCAGCATGCAGCCCTAATTGCAGGTGCGACACCACAAAGGGCGCGGGCATGATTTCAAAGCCGAACACGCGGTTGATGGCCGCTTGCTTTCACGTCATGACGCCACCAGTCCGTCGTCGTGCTTCTCGCGCAGCGTTACGCGCGATCTGTCTCAGCACTTCGACCAGATACGCCCCCGTGCCGCAACAGGGGTCCAGCACGATGACGTTCGGATCGGCCAGCCCGTCGGGCAGGTCCAGTTCCTCGCGCAAGACCCGATCCACGCGGGCCACTTGGTACTTGACGATTTCGGGCGGCGTGTACCACACGCCCAGCGCTTTGCGCAACTCCGGGTCGTAGGCTTCCAAGAACGGTTCATAGAAGTATTGAACCGCGTGTTCATCTTCGAAGTTCTGCGAAGAACTCGCCGCGATCCACGCGATTCAACACGCCGGCGGCCCAATCCAGCACTTCCACCAGCCCGAGGTCCTTCAGCTTGCTCGGCGTTGCCACCGCTTCGTACAACGTGCGGATGAAGGGAACGTGCATCGACCATTCGGCGGTCCGCCAATCGAACTTCGCCTCGGGGCCGGGGTTGTCCTTGTGCCAGCGGACCCAGGCGGAGAAGACGCCGTAGAAGAGCGTTTGCACCAGCGTCGAACGGAAGAAATGCTCGCCCTTCTCGTCAGTAAACTTCATTCCCAGGGCTTCTTCCAGGGCGGATCGAAGCGTTTGCAGCGCCGGCAATTCTTTCTTTTGCTCGACGCGGACGAGGGCATCGCGGGCGTAGGACGCCAGGAACCACGCCACGTCTTTCGGCTTGGTCAGCGGCGCGGCGTGAAGGCAGCACCGCTTGATGAACTCGATGAATTGCTCGCCCTGGGCCTCGGCCGTAGCACGCGGGTGCGCGGCCTTGCGCTGCCAGAAATCGGCTTCGCTGTCGGCCAGGGCGAAGGATTCCCGCTCCACCGGCTCGCCCGCCGGGCCGCGCTCCACAATCAGAAAATCGCGCAGGTTGGAGACCAGAACAATGCCATAAGTGTTCAGGTACTTTTTGACTTGCTCCGATGGCGGCAATCGCCTTGGCGTCGGGCTTGGTTCCCTTGGCTTCGATGGCCCCCCGCGCCGGCAGTTGGCCGGCCTTGGGCGAGCCGTCGGCTTGTCGCTGGAACTGGTCGGCGGTGAACAGCCCGCCGTCGGGCAGGCCGGCCCCGAGGTCGCTGAGATTGATAATGCAGCGAACCTTCGGCCTGAGGGTCTTGCCCACCTCGTTGAATAGGTTGGACAGGGCGGGATAGTAGGACGTTTCGGTCACGCCGGCGCCCGAGGCGCGGATCGCGCTGAGTTCGGAAAGATACCCTTCGAGCATGCGCCCGGCCCCACCCGCCTCTTGGTCGGGCTCATGGTCGGTCGTTCCGCCGGTGGCTCGTCGTTTGGCCATGTCGGGCGTCTCCGTGGGGGGCAAGCTCGGAAAGCCATAGTTTACCCCGACGCGGGGGAATTGAACAGGCTTCCAGAGACGCCCGCGCTCGTGGCCGGCGGTCAATCGCGGCGGGTGTCGAGCACGCCGTCGGCCTTCCGCTGGGCATGGAACCAAGCCTTCCAGGCGCGGACGTTGAAGCCGAAGTTCTGCTTGGTCATGGCCACCAGGGTGTCGAGGATGGGCTGATTGTACATCGGCACCTTGATGATCTTGGTCGAGCCGCCGGCGCTCATGCCCCCGCCGCCCATGCCGGGGCCGATGCGGCCGTTGGGGCCCGTGCCGAAGGTCGAGGACAGGCTGTTGGGGTTGCCGTTGCCGGTGGTCACCTTGAATTCGTGCAAGGTGACCAGGGCATCGATCAGCGGCCGGATCGCCGACGGGTCCTTCATGTAGCCCAAGGCCACCCCGGCGCGATTCAGCTTGTGATTGTCCTTCTCGCTGTGCAGCCGGGCGATGAAGTAGGAGACGATCTCCGGGCTCTTCTTCTTCTGCAACTGTTCCAGGGCGGTCATCCGCACGTCGTCGACCTGGTCGTCGACGGCGACCACCGCCAACGCCTGGGCGGCCCTGGGACTCTCGATCTTCGACAACGCTTCGATGTCCAAAAGGCGGGTCTCCGGCCGGGAATCGTCCCTCAGATCGGTCGCCAGCGCGCGGACGGCGGCCGGATCGGTGATGCCGGTGATGCTGTCCCGCGCCTCCTGGTCGTGGTTGCCGCCCAGCCAGCCCCGCCAGACCTTGAGCTTCCGGAACCACTCCTTCTCCGCCAGCTCCATTTTCCGCTTGGTCTCGGCGATCTCGATCGCTTGCGACGACAGCCAGCGGCCCTTGTAAAGCCGATAGCCCTCCTTCTCCTGGGCCTCTTCCTGGGTCTGCCATTGGCCTTCGACCAGGCTGTAGTGCAGGGCGTGGCGGGCCTCGACGTGATTGGGGTCCAACTCGATCACCCGCTGCAAGTGCGCGCTGCGATGCTCCTTGAGCTGATGTTCCTTGCACCACTGGGCCAGTTTCCACTGGCCGTCGGCGGTGTCGGGATATTGCGCACGGATCTTCTCGTATTCCACTTCGTCGGGCGAGAGCTTGACGACCTTCGTGACCTGGGCGGCATCCAGCGTGACCTTGCCGCCGGAGGGCAACAGCACGACGTACTGCTGCGGATGCTGCTGGTCGCTATTGAGCCACTGGCCGTCGATGTGGCCGCCGCTGGCCAGTTGGAACACCTCGGCGACGGCCGGCGGACACCCGGCCGCCAGCACGCCCGCCGCAACCAACATCATGGCGGCCAGGCCGGCCCTGGTGGAAGCGATACTCTCTCCGCCCGCGACAGATGGTTTCATGGCGGTCTCCTCTGCTGGCAACCGCTGCCGAGTTGCCCCTTCTCCGACAGCTTGTTTTAGTATATCGAGGCGCGGGCGCCGGGCAACTGGAATCCCCTCTGAATGCGGGTTTTTCGGAGTAGACAACCCGTCAGGGGTAAGGTCCCCTCTCCCTCTCCCGGAGGGAGAGGGGGATTAGTCCGCCGGACTGCGCCGGCAGCAGGCGACGAAAAGTTGCCGCAAGCGTGAATCGCTACATGCCGGCCGGTGTGCCTATGCCGCGGCCGGTGGAATGGCGAAAGCACGCCGCCGGGAAAACACGAAATAGGTAGCAGGATCGCCGTTTTTTCTCAAGCAAGGCATACGGCCATGTTCAGGCTGACTCTGATCGTCCTGGCGGTTGGCGGGGCAGCGGGCGGCTGGTATGTCCATACAAACTACGTTGTCGACACCCACCGCAACGGCCAAGGGGCCATCGAGTATGTCAAGCTCGTGCCCCGGACCCAACCCAGCACGGAGTCGGCCGACGGCTCGGTCAGTCCGCCGCCCGCCCCGACACGCTCGACCATCCGCATCGCCACGTTCGACCTGGACGGGCTGGATGAGAACAAGCTGGCCAACCACGCCGTGAGCGACGTGTTGGTGCGCGTGCTTCCCCACTTCGACGTGATTGCCTTGCAGGGCATCCGGGCCAAGAGTCGCGGGCTGCTGGTGCGGCTGGTCGAGCAGATCAACGCCCTGGGCCGCTGCTACGACTTCGCCACCGATCCGGTGGCCGATCGCGACGGCCTGGCCCAGTACAACGCCGTGCTCTTCGACCGTGCCAGCGTGGAGATCGATCGCTCGACGGTGCGTTTCGTCGAGGACCCGGCCGGCCGCTTCCGTTACAAGCCGCTGGTGGCGGCGTTTCGCGTGCGCGGCCCGGCCCCGGCCGAGGCCTTCACCTTCACCCTGGTCGACGTGCAAACCGATCCCAAGCGCGTGGCGGCCGAGTTGGACCTGCTGGCCTCCGTCTACCGCGCCGTGCGCGACGACGGGCGCAACGAGGACGACATCATCCTCTTGGGCGACCTGGAGACCGACTCCGAACACCTCGGTAACTTGGGACGGGTTCCCAATCTGACCGCGGCCGTGACGGCCACGCCCACCACCACCCGCGGCACCCGGTTGGCCGACAACATCCTCTTCGACCGCCGCGCCACGATCGAGTTTACCGGGCGGTCGGGGGTGTTCGACCTGATGCGGGAATGCGATCTGACCTTGCAGGCCGCCCTGGAGGTCTCCGATCATTTGCCGGTCTGGGCTGAGTTCAGCGTCTACGAAGGCGGCCAGCCCGGCCACGTCGCCCGCGCGGCGGGCAGCCGGCGGCGGTAGGGGACCGGGGGCGCCGGCGAACCGGGGCAAACCGGCATGGTTTCCCATTTTCCCGCTGTTTCGACGGCTCTTTGCCTGATAGAATAGAAGGGGTCGCGGCAGATCGAAACCAGCGTGCGGAGGGAAGCGATGGACGAACAGAAATCCTTGGAGCGGATCACGTTCGACGCCCGGATTTTCGGTGGCAAACCGATCATCCGTGGCCGGCGGCTCGCCGTGGAACACGTCCTGGGGATGCTTGCGGCGGGAGATACGCCGGAGGCGATTCTGGAGGCGTACCCCTGGCTGGAAGTGGAAGATGTTCGCGCCTGCCTGGTCTATGCCCGCCGTCTTGTGGGACACGAGCGAATTGAACCACTGACGGTTGAAACGCAGCCATGAAGGTCCTTCTGGATAGCTGCATTTGCGGCAGGGCGCGGGTCGAACTGGATGCGGCAGGGCACGATGTGGTTTGGGTGGGCGATTGGCCCCAAGATCCCGGCGATGACGAAATCCTTGCCCGCGCCCGGGATGAGGGGCGAATTCTGGTGACGCTGGACAAGGACTTCGGCGAGCTTGCCGTCCTCCACGGCGAGCGGCACTGCGGCATCCTGCGGTTGGTAAATATCTCTGCTGGACGACAGGCGCCGATGTGCTTGCAAGTGCTGGCGTTGCACGGCCCCGAGCTTGCCGCCGGCGCGATCATTACTGCCGAGCCGGGGCGGCTCCGAATCCGCGTTCCTTGATGCGCACCGACGACGCGTTCACCTCCTCGACCGACGGGTTACGGCCCGTTGGGCCTTCCGCATCTGTATCGGTCCCCGTTTGCCCAGGGCAACGCCCTGGGTGGCCGGGCCGCACGATGATTCCCCAAGGTCCAACGGACCGCCACCCGCCGATTCAATCCCATACGTAACGTTCATCGTATTGGATGCCGTGACGATCGAGCATGATGCGGAATTCCTCCTGAAAGGTTCTCTTCCGGTGGTGTTCCTCCTGACCGGCGATGTATGCCTTGACTTGGTTGACCATCGATTGACTGACGGAGAATGCCCCGTAGCCGTTCTGCCAATGGAAGTTCTTCAGTTCCGGCCCTTCCTCCTTGACGCGCACCGACGACGCCGTCTTCACCTCCTCGACCAACTGGGCGATCGTGACGGTCCGGTGCAAATTGCAGAGGATGTGGACGTGATCTTCGACCGCGCTGACGATGAGCGAGGGGCAGTCGAGGTTTCGCAAGACGCCGACGGTGTATGCCGTCAGCGTGTCGCGGAGGTGGGCCGTGCGCAGGTACGGTTGCCGGTGCTTTGTGCTGAACACGAGGTGGACCAACACGTTGGCGAGCGATTGCGGCATCGGATGGCTCCGCGACCGACGGGTTACGGCCCGTTGGGCCTTTCACATCCGTATCGGTCCCCGTTTCCCCAGGGCGTTGCCCTGGGCTTTCGAGCTATCGCCCCTTCGGGGCTGTTCCAAAGCGCGAAATTATTCTTCGGCGCCGCTGCGCGTTCACACGGCGTGTGACGCATACGACAAGCCTCGGCCCGAAGGGCCGTCACTCGAAAGCCCAGGGCAACGCCCTGGGGAACCGGGCCGCACGGTGATTCCCCAAGGTCCAACGGACCGCCACCCCCTTATCCCTCGTCCTTCTGTTCGCCCTCTTCCTGCGGCACGCGCTTGACGGCCACCAGGGCGTCGTCCTCGTCCAGGCTCATGATCTTCACGCCCTGCGTGTTGCGGCCGATGATGCTGATGTCGGCCGAGCGGATGCGCTGCAGCTTGCCCCGGGCGGTCATCATCAACAGCTCGTCCTCGTCGCGCACCCGCACCACGCCGATCACCGGGCCGTTGCGGGGTTTGGTCTTGATGTCGTGCAGCCCCTTGCCGCCGCGGCGCTGGGTGCGGTAGCTCCGCTGCGAGGAGATTTCCTCGCCGCCCTCGGCCTCCGTCTCGCCGTCGCCGGAGTCGGCCGCATCGTTCGGCTCTTGCTCGTGTTCCTGCTCATGTTCCTGGTCGTCGGGCGGCAGCTCGCCCTCGGGATCGGTTTCCAGGTTGGGCCCGAAGGGAGTCCGCTTGCCGTAGCCGTTGGCGCAGACGGTCAGGAGTGAGGCCTCGGGATCGGCCACCACCATGCCGACCACGCGATCGTCGCCGGCCAGGCGGATGCCCTTCACTCCGCTGGAGTTGCGGCCCATGGGCCGGGCGTCGGACTCCTTGAAGCGGATGGCCATGCCGGCGGCGGTCGAGAGCACCAGCTCGTCGCCCGGCTTGGTCACCACGACGTCGACCAGGTCGTCCCCGTCGCGGAGCTTAATGGCGATGATGCCGCCCTTGAGCGGCCGGCTGTAGGCTTCTAGGGGCGTCTTCTTCACCAGTCCGCGCGCGGTGGCCATGACGAGGAAGTGATCGGGCTGATCGAAGTCGCGGACCGCGCGGCAGTCGGTGATCTGTTCCCCCTCGGCGAGGTTCAGCAGGTTGACCACGGCCCGGCCGCGGCTGTCGCGGGCCAATTGCGGCAGTTGGTAGACCTTCCGCCAATGGACCTTGCCCTTGGTGGTGAAGAACAGCAGGTAGGCGTGCGTGCTGGCGACGAAGAGGTGCTGGATGGGGTCCTCTTCCTCGGCCTTGGCGCCGGTCAGTCCCTTGCCGCCGCGGTGCTGCGCCCGGTAGGCCGAGGCCGGCGTCCGCTTGATGTAGCCGTTGCTGCTGATGGAGACCACCATGGTCTCCTCGGTGATGAGGTCTTCCAGGTTGATGTCGCCGATCTCCTCGCCGCTGATTTCGGTGCGGCGGGGGTCGGCGTGCTTCCGCCGCAACTCGCGGAGGTCCTCGCGGATGATGTCCAGCACGTGCTTGCGGTCGGCGAGGATGCGCGTGTACTCGATGATCTTTTCCAGCAATTCGCGGTGCTCGCCGGCGAGTTTCTCCTGCTCCAGGTTGACCAACTGCCCCAGGGTCATGCGCAGGATGGCGTCGGCCTGCACGGGGGTGAGGCTGTAGGTTTCCTGCCGGCCGCGCTCGGCCTCGAAGGCGGCGAAACCCTCGTCGCCCAAGGCGCGGCGAAGATGGCCGCCGGCGTCTGGATCTCCATCAACCGCCGCTTCGCTTCCTCCTGGGTGGTCGAGGCGCGGATGACGCGGATCACTTCGTCGATGTTGGCGTAGGCCAGCAGCAGCCCCTCGACGAGGTGCTTCCGCTGCCGCGCCTGCGCCAGCAGGTACTGCGTGCGGCGGCGGATGACCAGCTCGCGGTGGCGGATGAATTCTTCCAGGAGTTCCTTGAGCGACAGCACCCGGGGCTTGCCGTCCACCAGGGCCAGGAAGATCATCGAGAAGCTGTCCTGCAAGGGCGAGAACTGGTAGAGCTGGTTGAGCACGATGTCCGGATCGGCGTCGCGCTTCAACTCCAGGATCAGGCGGACCGGCTCCTTCAGGTCGCTCTCGTTGCGGGTGGCCGAGATGCCGGTGATCTTGCCCTCGTTCACCAGCGCGGCGATCCGCTCCTCGACGCGGTCGCGGGCCTGCTGGAAGGGAATCTCGCTGACCACGATGCGGAAGCGATTCTTGCCGTGCTCCTCGATGCGGGTGCGGGCGCGGACGACGATCGTGCTGCGGCCCGTGTGATAGGCGCGGCGGATGCCGCTGCCGCCGCAAATCACGCCGCCGGTGGGGAAGTCGGGACCGGGCACGATCTCCATCAACTCGTCGATCGACACGTCGGGATCGTCGATCACGCGGACGAGGGCGTCGCAAATCTCGCCCAGGTTGTGCGGCGGGATCGAAGTCGCCATGCCCACCGCGATGCCGTTGGCCCCGTTCACCAGCAGGTTGGGAAACTTCGACGGCAGCACCGTCGGCTCCAGGCGCCGCTCGTCGTAGGTAGGGATATAGTCCACCGTGTCGAGCTTGATGTCTTCCAGCATCAGGGCGGCGATGGGCGACAGGCGGGCTTCCGTATACCGCATGGCCGCCGGCGGCAGGCCGGCGATCGAGCCGAAGTTCCCCTGCTTATCGATCAGCACGTGGCGCATGTTCCATTCCTGGGCCATGCGCACCAAGGTGGGGTAAATGACGCTTTCGCCGTGGGGATGGTAGTTGCCGCTGGTGTCGCCGGAGATCTTGGCGCACTTGACGCGGCCCGCCCCCGGCGTCAGATTCAGGTCGTTCATGGCGACCAGCACCCGCCGCTGCGAGGGCTTCAGGCCGTCGCGCACGTCGGGCAGCGCCCGGCTGACGATGACGCTCATCGCGTACGTCAAATAGCTGTTTTTCAGCTCGTCTTCGATGGGCTGCTGGAGGATGCGGCCGGTCATGTCGGTGGCATCGCTGCGGCCCTCGGCGGGCGTTTCCTCGGGTTGAAGATCGTCCCCATCGGGGGGCTCGGGGGGCAAATTCGAGTCGGTAGCCAAGGGGAGGCCTCTGGGGCGGGATTCAAAACCCGGATTATAACATTTCCGTCCCTTGCCGGCAACGCCTGCGGGAACAAAACCCCCTCCACAAGTCCTTTTTCGACAAGATGTTGCGACCACGGATTCCGGACCCGGCCGAGGCCTCGCGGGTGGCCCCGATAGCTTGCCTATCGGGGTGCCGTAGGCACAAGAGGTTTTTGCGGCCAGTCGAAGCCGCGGGTGGCCCCGATAGCTTGCCTATCGGGGTGCCGTAGGCACAAGAGGTTTTTGCGGCCAGTCGAACCCCCTCTTGCGGCTCCGCCGTGTGCGATAGCATAGCTATCGGGGCTACCCACGGATTCCGGACCCGGCCAAGGCCGGGAGCAGACGGTGTCCGAGCCGGCTAATCTTGACTCGTTTCAGCCCCTTGGCTATTCTCCCCCCTGCCGCCGGCCGCCCGCGCCACTGCGCCGGCGGACGCCTGATCCATTTTCTCCACAGCCGGGAGCCCCGCTCCACTGATGACCTCCATTCCCTGGATTACCTATCTGGTCTTGGCGGGGGTGGCCGTGGTGCAGGCGATCCTGCTGGCCCTGCAGGCCTGGGAACACCGTCGCTACGCCCGCTCGTGCATGGGCGACATGGACCGTCATCGGCCGCAAGGGCGGGCGCTGATCCTGGCGCCGTGCAAGGGGGCTGAGTTCGCGCTGGAGGAGAACCTGCGGGCCCTGCTGCGGCAAGATTACCGCGATTATGAGATCACCTTCGTCGTCGAAGACGCCGACGATCCGGCCGTCGCGGTGATCCGCCGCGTCCTGGCCGACTATCCAGCCGCGGCGGCCCGGCTGCTGGTGGCGGGGCGGGCCGCCCAGAGCGGACAAAAGGTACACAACCTCCGCGCCGCCACCGCCGTGCTGCCGCCGCCGATCCGCTACCTGGTCTTCGTCGATGCCGACGCCCAGCCGCGGCCGGAGTGGCTGCGGTCGCTCATCGGGCCGCTTTTCGAGGGGGAAGCCGAGGTCGCCACCGGCTATCGCTGGTTCACCCCGGCGCGAGCCTCGCTGGCCCACAAGCTCGTTTACAGCATCAACTGTGCGATCATGTCGCTGCTGGGCCGCAGCAGCCAATATATGGTCTGGGGCGGCTCCTGGGCCATCCGCCGCGACACCTTCGACGCCGTCGGCCTGCGCGCCGCCTGGAAAGGCACGCTGAGCGACGACCTGGTGGCCGCCCGAGTGCTCCGCCAGACGAAGCGACGCGTCTCGTTCCAGCCGGCCTGCGTGGTGATTTCGCCCCTGAGCCTCTCGCTCGGGGAAGTGCTCGGTTTCATCCGCCGGCAATACCTGATCGCCAGGCATTACGCCGACTTCTGGTGGCTGCTGGCCATCCTCGCGGCCACGCTCCGCAACGCCGTTTGGCTGGGCACGCTGTCGGCCGTCGCCTGCGGATTGCTCTACGGCACGCCGGCGCCCTGGATCCCCGCCGCGCTGGGAGTGGTTCTCTACGGGCTGGGGGCGTATCGATGCTGGCTGATGCAGGACCTGGCGGGCGTTTACTTTCCCGATCGGGTGGCCTCGCTCAGGGCGTTTCGGCGCTTCGCCGTCTGGGCCGCCCCGCTGAGCGGCCTGGTCGAGTGGCTGATGCTGCTGAGCACGGTGCTGGGCCGCTACGTGGTCTGGCGGGGCATCCGCTACCGGCTCCTCCCCCGCCAGCGAATCGCCGTGGAAAGGCGGAGGGCGGAAGGCGGAAGGGGGAAGGAAGCAGCAACGGTTATAGGTACGCCCTCCGCGACAATTCCTGCGCCGCATTCCGTATTCCTCCCAACACCAAATCCCCTGATCCCCAAAATCCCTAAATCCCTAAATCCCTAAATCCCTAAATCCCCCTCCACTACCATGCACGTCATTCTCTGGGACACGCGAAAACTCGACGTTTCCAAGGACTTCGCCGGCGGTTTCGGCATCGGCCAGTACGTCGGCGACGGCAGCTTCCGCAGCCGGGTCATACGGCGTTTTTACACCCGCGATCGGCGGCCGGTGTCGCTTCTGTATGCCTACCTGGCGGCGATCTTCGCCCGCCTGGGACATCAGGTCGAGTACGCCGAGGACCGCCTGCCCGCCGGCGCCGATCTGTACATTTTCAACCCGTCGCTCTTGACGCTGTCGCTGGAGCACGGGGTGATCGCCGAATTGCTCCGTCGCGACGCGGCGGCGCGGGTGCTGGTGGTGGGCACGGCGGCGTCGATGCTGCCGGAGGCGTTCGGCGATTTGAACGTGACCGTGGTCAAGGGCGAGGCTGAGCAGTTGCTGTGGAAGCTCGACGAGGTGCTGGCCCGGCCGGGGGCGGCGGTGCAACTGGGCACGCTGGAAGACCTCGACCGGTTGCCGCTGCCCGACTGGACGCCCTTCGGGCCGCGAGAGTTTCGCATCGGCTACGATTTCTGGCGATTTCCCACGGCGCTCGTTCAAGCCAGCCGCGGCTGCGCGATGAAGTGCAACTATTGCCCCTACATCGTGCTGGAAAATTCCACCCGGTTGCGCAGCCCGGAAGCGGTGGTCGAGGAGATCGGGCAGGGCATGCGCCGCTGGGGTTTCCGCTCCTTCAAGTTTCGCGATCCGCTCTTCGGCCTGCACCGCAAGCAGGTGTTCGAGCTGGCGGAGCGGATCGGCCGGCTGCCGCGGAAGATCCAGTTCTCCATCGAGACGCGCACCGATTTGCTGCCGGCCGAGACGCTGCGGCTGCTGCGGGGAGCGGGGCTGACGAGCATCACTGTGGGCATGGAGACGCCCGACGGCGACACCTTGCGGCGGCACCACCGCCCCTTGATCGCCGACGACCGCCAGCGCGAGTTCATCCTCCTCTGCCGCAGCCTGGGCATCCGCACCGTGGCGGGCTTCCTCATCGGCTTTCCCGACGACACCGAGGACTCGATCCAGCGGGTGCGCGAGTACGCCCAGGCACTCAACCCGACCTATGCCAACTTCAACGTGGTCACGCCCTATCCGGGGACGGCGTTTTTCGAGCAGATGCGGGAGCGGATCGCGGACCTGGATTTCAGCCATTACACGGTCTACACGCCGGTGTTGAAGTACGAGCACCTCAGCCGCCAACGGATGGAGGCGCTGGTGGCCAAGTGCTTCCACCGCTTCTATTTCCGCTGGCAATATCTCCGCGACAATGCGCCGCTGTTGTGGCCCACGCTGCGCAGGCTCGGCCTCGGAGCGCGGCCGGCGGCCGAAGCCGGCGGGGCCGCCGGGCACCCCGGCGTTCCGCGGCCGCTTTCGGGCACGGAACTCCTGCAACGCAAAGGGCTGCGTCCCGACACGCCGCACTGGCGCGGCACCGCCCAGGAACAGTCCGGCCCACGCCCGGAATCGTCGGAATAATCGGCAGGACCGCGCGATTCGGCGCTGGGCGATTTGCTCTTGGCCGCCCCGTGACCTAAGCTTCCCTTAGCGAGCCATTCGGCTCCGGGCGCATCTGCCACCGGCGTTTCCTGCAACACCACTGTGACTGATGGCAACCAACGCGTGTGCCACATCATCGGAACATCATGCCTCGATCGAGGCCGTCCAAGGCGCTTTGGCTGAAATCTCGGCCGGCCGCCGCGACTTCGAGGAGTTCTTGGGCGACCTGTTCGATCAATGGCGAGAGCTGCGGGAGCAGTGCGCCTTGCTGGAGCGGGAGCGAGAGATGTTGCAATCGCAGGTGGAGGCGGCCCGCAGGCATAACAACAAATTGGCGGAAACCGTGGCCGGACAACAGCGCCGCAACACCGCCCAACAACGGCAATGGAGCAGCGAACTGAGACGCCTGCGACGATTGCTGGAAGACCTGATTGGGCGGCGGGCGCGGAAACGAAGCTCGCCCCGCGAAGCCGCAACGGATACCACGACCATGCGGAGCATCGTCGTGGCGCCCAGTGCCACTGCTGGCTTGCCCAGCAGTGGTGGAGTACCGCCGCCCGGAGCACTGCTGGCCAAGCCAGCAGTGGCACTCGATGGCCCGGACGAGAAAACGTCCTAACGCGACTTCCAAGGGGACAGTCCCATTTTCGTCGGACGAAAATTGGGACAGTCCCCAAGCTGTTCTTTTACGCGTCTTAATCGAGAGGTTGGCATGTTCCTGATCGAGCAAGCCATTTTTGCTCCCAGCCCGGACGGCGGCGGCTGCCAACTGGCGGCGGCCAGCGGGGGGCTGGGCAGTGACGACCGGCGGGAACTGGCCGCCTGGGGACCGTCGCACGACGGGCTGTGGAAGCCGGACGCCGGCCGAAAGAGCATCAACTTTCATCCGTTGTCCAGCGGCAACTTCTGCGTCTCGCGCAGCACGCCGGCCGGCTGGGACGGCGGTGGCCCGGGCGGGCCAGGGGTTGCGACGCACTGCCTGATCGTCCCCGCGGCGGGACTGCGGCAGTTCGCCAACAACCCGCTGGCGCTGGCGGAAGAGGCCGCGGCCGCCGGGGCCTTCGACACGCATCGGCAGCGGCCCGGCGGTCTGCAACCGCTGCAACTCAGCGGCGGCGCGGCGGCCGTCGACCTGCTCCTCTTGGAGCGCGTCGGCGACCAACTGGGAGCGGAGCGGCTGGCCGCCCTGGTGCAAGCAGCCTTGCAGTCGGTTTGCCTGGCCGTGGGAGGCGGGCTGCCGGTCCATCAGCTCCTGGCCGCCGTGCTGAACTGCCTGCCTGTCGAGTGTCGCACCGAATTCTCCTTTTCCACCGAGTTGAAGTTTTCTTCGCGGCGCCCGCTGCGGATCATCGCCCTGCCGTGCGATCCGGCGGCCGGGAACTGGCTGGCGCACCACCCCGGCGTCACGCTCCTGGACCTCGAGCAGACGCCGCCGGGAAGCACGGCGCTGGGCGACTGGGCCCGGCTGATCGAGCGGGTCGCCGGCCGCAACGACTTTGCCTTCCTGGCGGCCCAGCTCTCGCAGCGGCGTGGGGCGCTGGGGCTGGAAGACCTGCCCGCTCTGGGCTTGCAGTTGTGCGACGAGCTCGACCTCTCGCGGCCCGAGGGCGGCCAGGCGGCCGCCGACGATTCCGCGCCGGGAGGAGATGCCAACGGCCGGCGGGCGCACGCCGCGCATCATCGTTTCCAGAAGAGTGCGGAGGGCGCGACCGCGCTGCGCTCCGCCGCCGCGCCGTCCCACGATCTCCATGCCGACGCGCCGGAAGTGTTGGAGAAGCTGGAGGCCCTGGACGACGCCGTCTATGATGCCATCAACGGCCACGCGGCCGCGCTGGAGCGACTGCAAGCCCTCTGGCCGGCCGCGTTGGCTAATCTTGGCGAGCCCTTCCTGGCCGAGTCGCGCGAGCAATATCTCCGCTATGCGCTGACGATCTGGGAGAACTGCCTCGACCCCCACGGCGTCCACGACCCGGCCCGCGCCGTGCAGGCCCTGGACGTGCTCTGCGTGCTGTTCGACGAAACGTAGCCCTGTCCCCTTGGGCGGCGCAGGGGGACAGTCCCATTTTCGCGGCGAAATCGTCCCTTTGCACAGCAGCACCGTCCGCGCCGCGAAAATCGGGACAGTCCCCTCAGGCCACGACCTTGAAGACCTTGTCGTGCTCGTGGGCGTGCTCGGCCATGTGAATGCCCACCGACTGACCAGCCTTCGCCACGGTCACCGGCTGGTGGTCGACTTGGATCGAGTCGACGTTCTGGGTGAAGTCGCTGGTGTGACCCTTGATGTGGATCGTGTCGCCGACGGCCAGCATGTCGTGCTGGATCTCGATTGCGGCCACGCCGATCTTGCCGAAATAATGCGTGATTTTGCCCAATTCCACTTCCGCCATCGGAGCACCCTCCTTTTGAAATGCCGTGTCCGAACGGGTGTGGCCGCTGCGCAGGTCTGCGCCGGGGAACGACAACTCCACGCCACAATGGCATCGGACCCGGTGCCCAAACTGGAACAACGTGACGTCAAAGCCCATCCCGCATCGCGGGCAGGTAATCGCCATCGGGTCTTCCTCCTCTCCATTGTACAAAATGCCCCCGGGCGGACAACTACCACGCTCACCGGTAGGTCAGGCACTCCGTGCCTGACGCCCCCCGGATTCTGGCGGCCTTCTGTCAGGCACGGAGTGCCTGACCTACGCGACTCACCGCATTACGCTCAATCGACCAGCAGGACCACGAGGCGTTTCGGGCCGTGCACGCCCAGGATGAGGATCTTTTCGATGTCGGCGGTGCGGCTGGGGCCTGTGACCAGGACGAATTCACCCCGCAGACCCGCATCACCGCAGCGGCGGCCCAGCTCGGCCCAGGCAGCCGGCAAATGCTCGGCCACTTGGGCCACCCGTCCAATCACCACGCACTCCGGCGGCAGGTAGCACATGAGCCGCTCGTGGGTGGTGCCGCAGGCGATCACGCAGGAGCCGGTGTCGGCCAGGAAGGCGTCGGCCGCGACCAGCCCGGCGGGCAACTGCGCGATCCGCTCGGGTTTCCACTGGGAGTCCACCCAACTTACGCGATCCGGCGGCAAGGCGGCGGTCAGTTCCCGCGTCAACGGGCCGTCCACGGCGCCGAGGGTGGACCAGGGGGCGGCCTGGCTCAGTTGGGCCAGTTGCTGCTGTGCCTCGGCCATCGAGCGGCAGCGGATCGTCTCGCCGTGGACGGCCTTCAGTTCCTCGGCGAAGCGATCCGCCAGGACGCTCTTGTCGGACGTTTGCCGGGGCCAGACCTCGGGCACCCCGGGCAGCGCTGCCGCCGGAGTGCCGGCGAGGCTGGTGCGGATGCGGTGCAGGATGGCGTCGCGGCTGTTCATGGCTTTGGCTCGGTGTTCGTAGGGTGGGTCGAGCGCAGCGAGCCCCACCATTTTTTCGGCAGATTCATTGGTGGGGCTCGCTGCGCTCGACCCACCCTACCCGAATGTCCCTCGTTGTGGTTCCGTTACTTTTTGCGGCGCCGCCACCAACTGCGGAAGGCCGGGCCGGGGACCTTGGGCAAGGCGCGGCCGCGGGTCCAGGCGCCCAGCTTGCCCGGGTGCCAGGGCCAGAGCGGCGCCAGCCGCACACCCTGCCGGACGGCCCACATCGTCAGCCTGTAGCGCAGCGGCCCGCCCATCGCCCAGGCCCAGAGCATCCACGTCAGCCGCTCGCCGGCCGAGCGCACGGGCGAGGGCTCGTTGACGGCGCGATAGCGCAAGTGGACGAGTTGGTGGGCGATGTCGATCTTCACCGGACAGACTTCGCCGCAGGCCCCGCACAGCGACGAGGCGAACGGCAACATGCCGGCCTGCTCCAGACCGACCAGGTGCGGCGTGAGGATGGCGCCGATGGGGCCGGGATAGACCCAGCCGTAGGCCCAGCCGCCGGTGCGGCGATAGACCGGGCAGGCGTTCAGGCAGGCCCCGCAGCGGACGCAGTGGAGCGCGGCCCAGGCTGCCGGGTCCTTCAGCACGTTGGTGCGGCCGTTGTCGAGGAAGATGATGTACAGCTTCTGTCCGGCCGTGGGGCCGTGGATGAGGTGCGTGTAGGTGGTGAGTTTCTGGCCGGTGCCGCTGCGGGCCAGCAGGTTCAGCAGCAGCGGCAGGTAGTCGATGCGCGGCAACACCTTTTCGATGCCGACCACGGCGACGTGGATCGGCGGCGTGGCGGTCGACAGCCCGGCGTTGCCCTCGTTCTCGACCAGCACCAGCGTGCCGGTGTCGGCGACGGCGAAATTGCCGCCGGAAATGCCCATGCCCGCCCGCAGGTACTCGTCGCGAAGGCGGCGGCGGGCGATGGCCGTCAGTCCCTGGTGCTCCTCGGTGAAGGGCTCGCCCAATTCCCGTTCAAACAGCCGGCCCACGTCGGCGGCCGACATGTGAATGGCCGGCGTGACGATGTGGATCGGCCGCTGGCCGGCCAGTTGCACGATGTACTCGCCCAGGTCGGTCTCGACGGGCCGGATGCCGGCGGCCTGGAGCACGTGGTTGAGTTCCATTTCCTCGGTCACCATCGACTTCGACTTGACCACGCTGCGGACGCCGTGTTGCCGGGCGATGTCCAGCACGTAGCGGTTGGCCTCGGCGGCGTTTTCGGCAAACAGCACCGTCGCCCCCTTGGCCGTCATCCGCTGCTCGAACTGGACCAGCAGTTTGTCGAGATTGGCGACGGCGTATTTCTTGACTTCGTGGGCCGCCTCGCGCCATTGCTGGAAATAGGGCACCGCGTCGGTCACGGCGCGGTTGTTCTTGCTGGAAAACTGGGCCGTCTTGCCCAGCGCTTCAAACCCCGGGCCCGGCTCGTAGAGCCCTTTGGTGTCTTCCGTTCGGAACGGGGCACCATCGAGTGAGGCGTCCATAAAGATAAGGATGAAGGATAAAGGATGAAGGATAAAGGACGATATACTCAGTTTTCGTTGGCGACCAGGACCTCGGCGATGTGCATGGTGCGGATGGGTCGCGTGGCCGGATCGCGCCGCAGGATGCCGCCCAAGTGCATCAAGCAACTGATGTCGGGCGAGACGACCACCTCGGCGCCGCTGCGGACGACGTTGGCGGCCTTGGTGCGGCCCATCGCCAGCGAGGCGCCGGGCATCTTCACGCTGAAGGTGCCGCCGAAGCCGCAGCATTCCTCCACCTCCGGCAAGTCGCAACAGGTGAGGCCGCGAACGCTCTGCAACAACCGCCGGGGCGGATCGGCCACGCCCAACTCGCGCCGGCCGTGGCAGCCGATGTGCAGGGCGACCTTGTGCGGGAAGCTGGCGCCCGTATCGGTCACGCCCAGGATGTCGACGAGAAACTCGGTCAGCTCGAACACGCGGCGGCCGACGGCGACGATCCGCGGGTCCGTGTCGACGTGGCCGAAAAACACCCGGCACATCGCCGTGCAGGAGGCCGAGGGGCAGACGATCCAACGATGCTCTTGGAAGACGTCGCAAAAGTGGCGGATCACCCGCCGCGCCTCGTCCCAGTAGCCCGAGTTGAAGGCCGGCTGGCCGCAACAGGTCTGGGCGGGTGGAAAGACCGCCGGCACGCCCTGGCGGGTGAGCAACTCGACGGTCGCCCGGCCGATCTCCGGATAGAACTGGTCGATATAGCAGGGGATGAACAGCGCCACCGGCTCGCCCCGGGCGTAGGGGGGATCATCCTGGCGGGGCGCGACCGGGCAGGGGCTGGGCGGTTTTTCCGTGGGAACGAACTGGATCATCGCTTCTCGGCTTGCCGGGGTAAGGAGTTAGCTTCTGGTTCGGAAGGCACTTGTAGGGTGGGTCGAGGCGCAGCGAGCCCCACCAAAATCCGCGAAAAACTGATGGTGGGGCTCGCTGCACTCGACCCACCCTACAAATTTACGGCCTTCCGCAATAGGAACGAATATACACCGCGCCGGGTGATTACTAACCAGCATCTTACCACGGCGGTCAGGCGGGCGGAATGTGGGGCCGTGGAAGGGCAGGGGGCCAGGGGGGAGGAGAGGGGCGAGGCCTGCCGGCCCCCCGTTGACATGGCGGGACGGCGCGTTTATGATGATTCGTTTCGCCCGATCCCACAGAGAGTGTTAAGGCGGCTGGCCCCGGGGAGGGTGCAGTCCGCACACGGAGCAAACCGATGGCCGTTCCAAAACGCCGACATTCCAACGCCCGTACCGGCACCCGCCGGGCCCACGACGCCCAGCCGCCGCGGCACATCCTGTATTGCCCGCAATGCAGCACGGCGGTGCCGCCGCACACGATTTGCCCGAAGTGCGGGCATTACATGGGCCGAAAGATCGTCGACACCGAATGACGAGGGCGTAGTCCGCTTGAGCAAGATCGCCTTTCTCTTCCCTGGTCAGGGGCGCAGAGCGTGGGGATGGGCCGGCGTTTGGCCGAGTCGCTGCCCGCCGCCCGGGACCTCTACGACCGTGCCGCCGGAGTGCTGGGCTACGACCTGGCCAAGCTCTGCTTCGAGGGCCCGGCCGACGTGCTCGATTCCACCGTCTACAGCCAACCGGCGCTGTTCGTGACCAGCCTGGCGGCGTTGGAGTCGTTGCGCGCCGCATCGCCCGAGGTCGTGTTGGGCTGCGAAGCGGCGGCCGGCCTGAGCCTGGGCGAGTATACGGCCATGGTCTTCGCCGGCATCATGGATTTTGAGGACGGCCTGACGCTGGTCCAGAAGCGCGGCGCCGCCATGCAGCAGGCCGCCGACGCCACCCCCAGCGGCATGGTCACCCTGCTGGGCCTGGAGCGCGTGCAGGTCGAGACCCTCTGCGCCAAGGCCCGCCAAGGCGAGATCCTGGAAATCGCCAACCTCCTCTGTCCGGGCACGATCGTCATTTCGGGGACCAACGGGGCCTGCGAGCGGGCCGCCGAGCTGGCCCCCTCCCTGGGCGCCATGAAGGCCGTTCCACTGGCCGTGGCCGGGGCCTTCCATACCACGATCATGCGGCCGGCCGACCAGCAATGTGCCGCCGCCTTGGCGGACGTGCCCATGCACCGCCCCAAAATCCGCGTCGTTTTCAACGTCGATGCCCGGCCCCACGACGATCCCGAGGAAATCCGCCGCTTGATGGTCCGGCAGATCGTGCAGCCGGTCCTGTGGGAAGACTCGATGCGATACCTTTTGCAAGAGGGCTTCGACGAGTTTTATGAGATCGGTCCCGGCCGGGTGCTGCGCGGATTGTTGCGCCGCATCGACCGCAAAGTCCAATGCCAGAACGTAGACGTCTGAAGGAGCCCCCCAGCGTGACGCCGTCCGCCAAGAGCCGAATTTCCAAGCGGGTGCCACTGCTGGCTTGTTCAGCAGTGTCGAACCGCCACTAAGCGCAACACTGCTGGACAAGCCAGCAGTGGCACCCATATTATCAAGCCTACCCGGAATACAACCCCCCAATTCTGAATCGCTACACGAACATGACAGAAGCCGCCAAGAGCCGAATTTCCACCGATTTGACCGCTCAGCCCGCCATTGTCACCGGGGCCGCCCGGGGCCTGGGCCGGGCCATCGCCCAGACGCTGGCCGCCGCCGGCGCCAAGGTCGCCTGCATCGACATCAACGTCGAGAGCCTGAAGGAGACGGTCGAGGGCATCCGCGCCGCCGGCGGCGTGGCCGAGCCGCTGGCCTGCAACGTCACCGACAGCGAGCCGCGTCGGCCATGTGGTCGATGAAGTGGTCAAGATGTGGGGGGGACTGTATATCCTGGTCAACAACGCCGGCATCACCCGCGACAACATGATCCTGCGGATGAAAGACGACCAGTGGGATGCGGTGCTGAACATTAACCTCCGCGGCACCTTCCTCTTTATCCGCGCCGCCGCCCGGCCCATGATCAAGGGGCACCGGGGGCGGATCATCAACATTGCCAGCGTGTCCGGGTTGATGGGCAATCCGGGGCAGGCCAACTACTCGGCCTCCAAGGCGGGGGTGATCGGCCTGACCCGGACCGTCGCCCGGGAGCTGGCCGGCCGCAACGTCACCGTCAACGCCGTGGCCCCCGGGTTCATCGCCACCGACATGACGGCCGCCCTGGGCGAGGAGACGCTGGCACAGGTCAAGAAGGAGATCCCGCTGGGCCGGCTGGGCCAACCCCAGGACGTCGCCGATGCCGTGCTGTTTCTGGCCAGCGACGCCGCCAGTTTCATTACCGGGCACGTCCTGACAGTGGACGGGGGTATTACCGTATAAGGCCGAGAACTACCAAAAAATCCGTGAAATAAATTGACTCCCGATGATTTTTCCCCTCTGCCCCAGATTCCGAAGAAAAGCAGTGGGGGGTGATATGGACACGGGGGCCAAAAACCGTTATATCTTTCTGGATTGCTGAAAAAGCAGGTAAGTCACAGAGTCTGTAACTCTGAGGAAGAGTTTTTATCCCAAGCAGCGTCGGGTGGGGGCGGCCATGGGAGTGCATCCCCCCCCAATAACGTGCGGTTAGCAGGAGGAATCCCAAGGTGGCCTCAGTCGAAGAACGCGTGATTGATATCGTCGCCGAGCAACTCGGCGTCAGCAAGGACCAGATTACTCGCGAGACGTCATTCGTCAACGATCTGGGGGCCGATTCCCTGGATACCGTGGAATTGGTGATGGAACTCGAAGAAGAGTTCGACATCAATATCCCCGATGACGCCGCGGAAAAAATCCAGACCGTCGGCCAAGCCATCGAGCACATCGAAAAAGCGGTTGCCAAGAGCGAAAGCTCCTCTTCCTAGCGGATTTCCATGAAACGACGGGTCGTCGTCACGGGCATTGGCGCAGTCACCTCGCTCGGCAGCCGCGCGGAAGATGTTTGGGTCCGCGTCTGCCAGGGCCAGAGCGGCGTCCATCCGCTCGAGCGCTTCGACGCCTCGGCCTACCGCGTGCGATTCGGCGGCGAAGTCCTCGACGCCGATTGGTCGCTGGAAGGCTACCTCGACCTGAAGGACGCCAAGCGACTGGACCGCTTTACCCAGTTCGCCATGGTGGCCGGCATCGACGCGGTGCGGGACTCGGGAATCGACTTCTCCCGCGGCGATCCCTTCCGCTATGGGGTCATGGTGGGCTCGGGCATCGGCGGCCTGCACGAAATCGAGGCCCAACACACCCGCCTGCTGGAAAAAGGCCCGGAAAAGGTCTCCGCCTTCACCATCCCCAAGCTGATCGCCAATGCGGCCAGCGGGCAGCTCTCCATCCAGTTCGGCCTGCAGGGGCCCAACGCCGCGGTGGTGACGGCCTGCGCCAGCGCCACCAACGCCATCGGCGACGCCTTTCGCGCCATCCAGTACGCCGACGCCGACGCCATGGTGACCGGCGGCAGCGAGGCCGCCATCACGCCCATGGGACTGAGCGGCTTTGCGGCCATGCGGGCCCTGTCGGAGCGCAACGACGACCCCACCAAGGCCAGCCGCCCCTTCGACGCCGGCCGCGACGGCTTCGTCCTCAGTGAAGGGGCGGGGGTGCTGGTGCTCGAGGAATTGGAGCACGCCCGGGCCCGCGGCGCCAAAATCTACGCCGAACTGCTCGGCTACGGCATGAGCGCCGACGCCGGCCACATTACCCAGCCCGACAAGAACGGCAGCGGCGCCGCCCACGCCATGATGCTGGCCGTGCGCGACGCCCGCATCGATCCCAGCGAGATCGGCTACATCAACGCCCACGGCACCAGCACTCCGCTGGGCGACCAGGCGGAGACCACTGCCATCAAGACCGTCTTCAAGGACCATGCCTACCGGCTGAGCGTCTCCAGCACCAAGAGCCAGTTGGGCCATTTGCTGGGCGCCAGCGGCGGCGTGGAATTGATCTTCAGCGTCCTGGCCCTCCGCGACGGCATCATCCCGCCCACGATCAACTACGACACCCCCGATCCCGGTTGCGACCTCGATTACACGCCCAACCAGGCCAAAGAGCGGAAGCTCACCGCCGTCATGTCCAACAGCTTCGGCTTTGGCGGCCACAACGGCTCGCTGGTCGCCGGCACGCTCCGCAACGGGAAGTAAGCAGGGATTTAGGGATTTAGGCCGGCCCGCACGCTTGCGGTTTCGCACGGACCCCGCCACCTTCCGCCCTCCGCCTTCCCCCTTCCGCCTTCCTTCTTTCTCTATTGCCCCGCCGGGACCGGAATCCTATACTTCCGGCCCCATTCAAGGAGGGTAAAACATGACCGTAAGGATTCTTCTGGCAATCGCCGCCGTTTCCGTTCTGGCAGCATTGACCTTGGCCCAGACCCCTGGCGGCAGCGACGTGCCTGCCTCCGCCTGGCGGCCCGCCGGCTCGGCGGCCCTGGACGTTCCCCCGGGCCCGGTCGCTCCCGCGCAGGCAATGCTAGCATCGCCCGCGGGTCTCCCCGGTCCCGAGGGCCCCCGCCGCTCCGTCGCCCGGGTCACTACCGGATCGGGCAGCCTGCCGAACCAGCACGGCCAGGTATGGCGGGAATATGACATCAGTCCCTACACCGCGCGGGTGACCACCACCAAGCGCCCGGAACAAGCCATCGTCGATTGGATCCTCCGCGAGACCGGCTACGAGGTGTGGCATTCGGAGCCGCTGGGCATCCTCAGCGCTTCGCCGCGGACGCTGCGCGTCTACCATACGCCGGAGATGCAGGCGGTGGTGGCCGAGATCGTCGATCGCTTCGTCGCCAGCGAAGCCGAGTGCCAGACCTTCAGCCTCCGCGTCATGACGCTGGAAAACCCCAACTGGCGGGCCCGGGCGCAAAGCGTGCTGCACGCCGTGCCCGTCCAGACCCCCGGCGTCAGCGCCTGGCTCTTGCAGCGCGAAGACGCCGCCGTGCTGCTGGCCGAACTCCAGCGCCACCTCGATTACCGCGAACACAGCTCGCCCCACCTGTTGGTCAACAACGGGCAATCGACGGTCGTGTCCATGCTGCGGCCGCGGGCCTACGTCCACGACGTGACCTTGCGGCCGGACATCTGTCCCGGCTACGAGCCGCACAACGGCCAGATCGACGAAGGCTTCTCGCTGGAGTTCAGCCCGCTGTTGAGCCTCGATCGGCGGCTGATCGACGCGGCCATCAAGTGCAACATCGACCAGGTCGAGCGGCTGGCGCCGGTCGTGCTGGAGGTGCCCGCCCCCGGCTACAACCGGCAGCGTGCCAAGATCGAAGTGCCGCAGATGGCCCAGTTCCGCTTCCACGAGCGCTTCCGCTGGCCGGTGGACCAGGTGCTGCTGTTGGGCCTGGGCATCGTGCCGCCGCCGGTGCCGGTCGACAACCAGGTCACCGTGGGCGGCCTGCCGCTGCCGCTGCCCGCCTCGCCCGCCAGGGTCGATCTGTTGGTGATGGTCGAGAGCAAGGGCCCGGCGGTTGACGCCGGCCGCCGCGGCGGCGAGCGCGAAGCGCGGCTCTATCGCGGGCGATATTGAGGAGGGGCCAGGGGCTAGGGGCCAGGGGCCGGGGACCAGGGATGAAGGATGAAGGATGAAGGATGAAGGATAAAGGATTGGGTCGGCCCAATCGCTTGCGGTTTCGCCTTCCGCCTTCCGTCCTCCGCCTTCCGCCTTTATACTGTGGACATGGCCGACGCCCATAAACCCCGCTGGTTCCGCCTCACGCCCGATCGCGTCGTCGTCGCCCTGCTGGCCCTCGAAGGTTTTCTAGTTCTTTCCGAGCGCTTCGAGTGGTTCGCCTTCAGCCGGCACGGGATCTGGTCGGTGCTGATCGCCGGGGCAGCCATCGCGGTGGCAATGCTCGTGATGTCTTGCTGGTTCCTGCTTGCCCTGATTTTCAAGTGGCCCTTCCAGTTCAGCATCCGCGCGCTCCTGCTGCTGGTCGTGGTTGTCGCGCTGCCGTGCAGTTGGCTGCGGTCAGCGCGAGAGCAGGCGAGGAAGCAGCGGGCGGCGGTGGAAGCGATCGCCAGCGGCGAGGGGTGCGTATTCTATGATTATCAACAACACGACGCCCTCGGCAATGTGATTCCGGGCGCCACGCCGCCGGGGCCAGTGTGGCTGCGCAAGCTGCTGGGGGACGACCTGTTCACGAGCGTGACGGAGGTCGATTTTCGGCACTTGGGAGGCAACCCTCCTTCGGTAGAATTCGACGACGCCGGGCTGGAACACCTCAACGGATTGATCCATCTCCAACGGCTGTTCCTTTGGGGCACGCAGGTCAGCGATGCCGGGCTGAAACACCTCGAAGGATTGACCCGGCTCCGAGAACTGTCCCTCGGCTGCGTCGACGGGGTCGGTGACGCCGGGTTGGAACACCTCGAAGGATTGACCCAACTGGAAACGCTTGACCTCAGCAGCACCAAGTTGAGCGACGCGGGGCTGCAATACCTCAAGGGGTTGACCCGACTCCAATCGCTGGACCTCAGCAGCGACGCGATCCGGGGCCCCGGGCTGGAATACCTCAAGGGAATGTCCCAACTCCAATCGCTGAACCTCACGGAAAGCACGGTCGGTGACGCCGGGCTGGAGCACCTCAAAGGATTGACCCAACTCCGAGAGCTGATCCTCGACAGAACCAAGGTCGGCGACGCCGGGCTGCAATATCTCAGGGGATTGACCCAGCTCCGACACCTGGACCTCTCCGACACCAAGGTTGGCGACGCGGGGCTGGAGCACCTCAAGGGATTGACCCGACTCGAAGAACTGCACCTCAGCGACACCAGAGTCGGCGACGCGGGGCTGGAATGCCTCCGGGGATTGACCCAACTCAAGGTGCTGTCGTTCATCGACACGAAGGTCAGCGACGCCGGGCTAGAACACCTCAAAGGATTGGCGCAACTCCAATCCCTCGTCCTCAGCGGCACCAAGTTGAGCGACGCCGGGCTGCGACACCTCGAAGGACTGACGCAGCTCCAAGCCCTGGTCCTCGACGGCACCAAGTTGAGCGACGCTGGTCTGAAACACCTCGAACGATTGACCCAACTCGAACACCTGGGCCTCGGCAACACCAAGGTCAGCGACGCCGGGCTGAAACACCTCAAAGGATTGGTCCGGCTCAGACGGTTGATCGTTCACGGCACCAAGGTGAGCCGCGCGGGCGTGAAGAAGCTCAAGCACGCATTACCGAAGTGCAAAATTATGCGTTGAACTGAGCGATCCGGCTGCCCGCATCCTGCTGGCATCGCCTCGCGCCGGACCGGCTGGTGCGGCTGGTGTTGCTCGTCGAGGCCGCCCGGCGCACATGTGCTGCCGTCTTTCATCGGGGCGTCGCCAGGATTCAACAGCTTATCGTTCCTCCTCCGCGGCCCCGCGCCTCTCGGCGAGATCTTCTGGACTGCCGCAAGGGTGCCGCCCGGTCAGGCCGCGGCTCGGCGGGCCGCAAGCGTGGGCGAAAGCCGGCGCTGGCGGGCAAGAGTGAGAGCCTCGAAGGCGATCTTGGCGACCAATTCGACCCGGCTGCGGACCCCAAGCTTCCGGTAAAGGCGCTCCACGTGCGTGTGCACCGTATGGGGAGAGATGCCCAACATTTCGGCCATCGCGAGTTCCTTCTCGTCGTCGAACGCGTACTCGACGATCTGCAACTCGCGCGACGAAAGGCTGAACCGGCGGGCGACGATTGCCCATTCCCTTCGACTCAGGAACGAAACGTGACCGGCGGTCAGCAGCGTTAATCTCGGCATGGTTGTGGTGCGTTCCTGTGCAGAATTATCTTTAGCCATGTCGTGATCGGACAGTCGAGGCTTTTGCGGCCCGGCAGAAAATCCCCACCGCCAGCCGGGCCAAGGTCACGATAAGGGCGCACTCAACCGATCGACCGGCATCGCGCCGGCAGCCCACGCGGGTTGAGCACGAACCAAGCGCTGCCTGCGGGCGAAACGGCCCGCGTCTCCGCGGAATCAAGACACCCCTCAAGGTATCACGGACCTGCAGGGCTGTCAAGGAAATTGCGCAAGGGGGGTGCCCGGACTCGCCCTGACGGCATGGCGACGGTACAATGGCACGCTACCCGGTCCGTCAGTTCACTTCGGCAGGACCGATCCCCAGTGGCAACGAATTCGGAGGAAACATGGCGACGTACATGGTCTTCATCCGCCAGAGCACCCGCAACGCAGCGGAGCTTCAGACCTACTCGAAGAAGGTTTCCGCCACCTTGACCGGGCACCCGGTCACGGTGCTGGCGGCCTACGGTCGTCACGAGGTGGTGGAAGGCCCGGAGGTCGAGGGCGTGGTCATCCTGGAGTTTCCCTCCTTCGCCGAGGCGAAGGCGTGGTACGACAGCCCCGCCTATCGCGAGGTGCGCGAGCATCGCTTCCGGGGCGCCGACTATCGCGCGGTGATCGTCGAGGGGGTATAGCCCGGACGCCCGCCGTCTGCGCCCCGAGGCCGGGCCCCGAGAACTCGGCTACAACATCTTTTGAAATTCTCCCCTCTCCCTTTGGGAGAGGGGCCGGGGGTGAGGGCAGTTGCGGTCTTGGCCCGGCTAAGCCGACGTTTCTCGGCACTGCCGCCCTCACCCTAACCCTCTCCCGGAGGGAGAGGGGACCTGTCACTCGCCATTTCAAAACACGTTCTTAGCCGTCGAGGTCGACGCGCAGATCCAGCTCGCGGCCTGCTCGCACTATTGCCAGCACAAGGTGACGATCGGCGCCGCTGTTGGAGAGCAGACGATGGAGGTCGTCGATGCTGTTCAGTAGTCGTCCGCCCATGCCGACGATCAGGTCGCCGGGCCTCATGCCGGCCGCGGCGGCTGGTCCGCCCGGCTCGACGGCGACGACCTCGATGGCACGGTCGTTGAGCAAGTCCAAATCGACCACCAGCCGCCGCGGCAGCGAGACCGAGGTGGCCGTGATGCCCAAGTGCAGGCGCCGCACGCGGCCGTGAGACAACAGCTCGCCGATCACCCAGCGGGCCGTATTGGCGGGCACGGCGAAACCCAGCCCTTGGGCCATGGCGATGATCGCGGTGTTGATGCCGACCACGCGGCCGTGGGAATCGACCAGCGGCCCGCCGGAGTTGCCGGGGTTCAGGGGCGCCGAATGCTGGATGATGTTCTCGATCAAGCGGCCTTGTTCGCCGCGCATCGTGCGGTTCAAGGCGCTGACGACGCCCGTGGAGACGGTCGATTGGAAGCCGAAGGGGCTGCCGATGGCGATGAGCAGTTGCCCGACGCGCAAGGCGTCGGAGTTTCCCAACTGGGCGAAGGGCAAGTCCCGCGCCGCCAGGCGAATCAAGGCGAGGTCGGTGACCGGGTCGTCGCCGATGACTTCGGCGTCCAAACGGTCGCCGTCGGTGGTCGTGGCCGTCAGCCGAGCGCGCCCGGCGACCACGTGGCTGTTGGTCAGGCCGTAGCCGTCGGCGGTCACGAGGAAGCCCGCCCCCGATCCGCCCCGGCCGCCCGTGCCGGCCGCCAAGCCGATGGCCGCCGGGGACACGGCCTCGACCACGCGGATCACCGCCTGGGAATAAGCATCCAGCAGATCGGCATCGGCAAGCTTGTCTTGCCCCCGCTCGTTTCCGGGCCGGGCGTGATCTTCCGGGGGCAGCGAGCCGGATTGCACGAGCTGAAACAGCGACGCCTTATCTCTGATTGCACGCCTCATGGAATGCTCCGTTGCGATTGTCGGGCCTTCAAGCAATTGTACGGGCGCGCCGCCGTCTGACAACTGCACAATCGCGGAACACCTTTGACGGGGGTGCTTGCCAGCGCACGACGGTAAGCATAGACTTTTTTAGTTCTACTGCGCAAGGTTCGCGGAAAATGGGGACTGGCTCCGTGGCGCACGCCGATGCCGCGCCAGGAGAACCGATGCCGCCACGGTGCCTGTCCCCTTTTTCCGCAGTGGTGGTCCGTCGAAAAAGGGGACAGGCACCGTCGCCGGAGGCCGTTTTATCACGTAGCGCGTTAGCGAGGCGACGGAGCCAGTCCCCATTTTCGACTGCCATTCTTGCGCAGTAGAGCCAGGGGATGCTGCCGGGGTCGTTCCTGAGGAAATCGTCATGGATTCAGGACATGCTGCGGACGCCCAGTCGCCTGCCGACAAGCGGTACGAGTATTTCGCGTTCATCAGCTACAAGCATGAGGACATGCGCTGGGCCAAGTGGCTGCAGCAGCAAATCGAGACCTATCGCCTGCCCGCCATCATCCGGAAGCAGGCGCCGCACCTTCCCAAGCAAATTCGCCCGGTCTTCCGCGACCAGACCGACATCAGCACCGGGCCGCTTTTGCAGAACCTCCGCCAGGAATTGCAGGATTCCCGTTATCTGATCGTGCTCTGTTCGCCCGCGGCCGCGAAATCCGAATGGGTGAACCGGGAGGTGCAGCACTTCATCGACATGGGCCGGGCGGACCGGATCATTCCCTTTGTGGTCGCCGGCACGCCCAACGCCGCGAACCCGGAGGAGGAGTGCTTTCCTGCCATCCTGCGCGGGGCCGAGCAGTCGATGCTGGGCGTGAGCGTGCCGGAACTCGGCAAGGAAAAGGCCTTCGTCAAGGTCGTCGCCAAGCTGCTGGGGTTGAAATTCGATCAACTCTGGGACCGGCACCGCCGCCGTCAGCGGCGACAGCGACTTGTCCGCGGGCTGACGGCTGCCGCGATGTTCCTGGCAGCCGCTCTTGGCGGATTGACTTATTGGGACTACTACCGCACGAAGATCGCCTACTATGCCGATTACGTCCAGTGCCGGGGCGTTCCCCAGGGCATCGGCCAACTAAGCGCCGCACAGGTCCGGCGCCGCCATCTGTCGTGGAAAGCCGAGTCTTCCCGATACCGCGTCGACCGCGTTTCGAGCGTCAACGGCAGCGGGAGCATCTGCCAGTCCACGGACACGGAAGACGCCGATCGCCCAGCCGATCGATCCTTCCATTACCGCGACAATGGCGCGTTGGAATACACGATCAACGTCACGCCCACCGGAAGGGAAGTGCGGAAATCCGTCTATGCCCCGGACTTGTCGATCGTCGAATTCAAGGGCGGCAGCCAGGGGCGGTTGCAGATGCAGGCCCAGTTTCTCCCGGCCGACACGGGTAGTCTGAAAACTGGGTTCGGGATGCCTGATGCGGGCGGGCATTCGGAAATCGCCGCCTGGGAGTTGAAATATGACGACCTGGGACGCGTGCTGCGGCAAACGTATTTGAACCAGAGCGGCTATCCGACTTCCGACGCCAATGGCATCTATGTCCAGGAGTTCACCTATACCCCGGCGGGCAAGGTGAAAGCCATACGTTATCTGGATATCGGCGGCCAGCCCTGTCCGACCAAGCAGGGAATCGCCGGCAAGGTGTATGAATATGACGCCCAAGGGAATCGAACCCAGACGACGTGGATCACTAGGACAGGGACACCGGTCCCGAACGAGGACGACTATGCCATTTGCAAGCAGGGATACGATGCGGACGGAAATCTTGTCGAAGAGACGTACTTCGGAAGCGATGGCAAGCCTTGCTTGTTGAGGGATGGATATGCCGAAGTGCGGCACACTTTCGATGAGCGGGGAAACCGGACCAGCGCGTCCTACTTCGGCAGCGACGGCAAACCCTGCCCGCTCAAGGACGGCTATGCCGGATCGAAGGCCCAGTTCGACCAGCGGGGAAACCAGACCCACGGGTGCTACTTCGGCATGGACGGCAAGCCCTGCCTGATCAAGGACGGCTATGCCCAGTGGCAGGCCACTTACGACCAGCGGGGAAACCGCAGCAGCGTGTCCTACTTGGGGACCGACGGCGCGCCCTGCGTGATCAAGGACGGCTATGCCCAGTGGAAGGCCCAGTTCGATGAGCGGGGAAATCGGACAGGCGTATCCTACTTCGCTGCGGACGGCAAACCCTGCCTGCACAAGGACGGCTATGCCGGCTGGAAGGCCGTCTACGACGAGCGGGGAAACCAGACGGGCGGGGGCTACTTCGGCAGCGACGGCAACGCCTGCCCGATCAAGGACGGCTATGCCCAGTGGAAGGCCACGTTCGACCAGCGGCGGGGAAACCGGACGAGCGTGTCTTACTTCGGCGGCGACGGCAAGCCCTGCCTGATCAAGGATGGATACGCCGAAGCGAAGTTCAGCTACGACGAGCATGGAAACCGGACGAGCGTGTCCTACTTCGGCGGCGACGGCAAGCCCTGCCTGATCAAGGATGAGGTTGCCGGATGGAAGGCCGGCTACGACGATCGCGGGAACGAGGAAAGCCGGTCCTACGTCGGGACCGACGGCAAGCCCTGCCTGTACAAGGACGGCTATGCCGGCTGGAAGTACACCTTCGACGAGCGTGGAAACAAGACAAGCTGGTCCTTCCTCGGGACCGACGGCAAGCCCTGCCTGCACAAGGAGGGATATGCCGGCTGGAAGGCCACCTACGACCAGCGGGGAAACGTGACCAGTCAGTCCTGCTTCGGCCTCGACGGCAAGCCCTGTTTGAACACGGACGGAACTGCCGGCTGGAAGTACACTTTCGACGAGCGCGGAAACAAGACAAGCTGGTCCTATTTCGATACCGACGGCAAGCCCTGCCTGAACAAGGACGGCATTGCCGGCTGGAACGCCGGGTTCGACGAGCGGGGAAACCAGACAAGCCATTCCTACTTCGGCATCGACGGCAAGCCCTGCCGGGGCCAGGAGGGAGAGGCCCAATGGAAGGCCGCTTTCGACGAGCGGGGAAACCACACCAGCACGTCCTACTTTGGGACCGACGGCAAGCCCTGCCTGATCAAGGACGGCTATTTCCAGTGGCAGGCCACTTTTGACGAGCGGGGAAACGAGAAAACCGTGTCCTACCTCGGGATCGACGCGAGGCCCTGCCTCAGCAAGGACGGCTATGCCGAAGTGAAGTTCGCCTACAACGAGCGGGGAAGCGAGACGCGCCGATCCTACGTCGGCACCGATGGCAAGCCCTGCGTGATCAAGGCCGGCTATGCCGGCTGGAACGCCGCCTATGACGAGCGGGGAAACGAAAGAAGCCGGTCCTACGTGGGGAGTGACGGCAAACCCTGCCTGATCGATGACCGGTACGCGGAAGTGAGGCGCACGTTCGACCAGCGTGGAAACCGACTGACCGAGTCGTACTTCGGCGCCGACGGCAAGCCCTGCCTGAACAAGAGCGGGGTCGCTGCATGGAAATACACCTACGACGAGTGGGGAAACCAGACGAGCGGTTCGACCTTCGGCGCCGATGGCACGCCCTGCCTGAACAACAACGGGGTTGCCGGAGCGAAGATCGTCTACGACGAGCGGGGAAACACGACCAGCGCGTCCTACGTCGGCGTCGACGGCAGGCCTTGCCTGAGAAATGAGGGCGTCGCCGGCTGGAAGGCCCAGTTCGATGAGCGGGGAAACGAGACACGCCGATCCTTCTTCGGCGCCGACGGCAAGCCCTGCCTGCACAAGGACGGCTATGCCGGCTGGAACACCAGCTACGACGAGCGCGGAAACAAGACAGTCGCCTCCTACTTCGGCAGCGACGGCAAGCCCTGCTTGATCGACGCCGGGTACGCGGAACTGCGGCGCACGTTCGACCAACGGGGAAACCAGGCAGGCGAATCCTACTTCGGCGCCGACCGCAAGCCCTGCCTGATCAAGTACGGGTGCGCCGAAGTGAGGCGCACGTTCGACGAGCGGGGAAACGAGAAAAGCATGTCCTACTTCGGCACCGACGGCAAACCCTGCCTGAATAAGGACGGCTATGCGGAACTGAAGAGCACCTTCGACGAGCGGGGAAACCTGACAAGCGTGTCCTGCTTCGGCACCGACGGCAGGCTGTGCCTGATGACGGATGGATTTGCCGGCTGGAAGGCCACTTTCGACGAGCGCGGAAACAAGACGAGCGAGTCCCACTTCGGCACCGACGGCAAGCCCTGCCTGATCGATGACGGCTATGCCGAAATGAGGTGGACCTACGACGACCGTGGAAACAAGACCAGCGTGTCCTACTTCGCCACCGACGGCAACCCCTGCCTGAACAACGAGGGGGTTGCCGGCTGGAAGGCCCGACTCGATGAGCGGGAAAACGAGATCCGCAGGTCCTTCTTCGGCGCCGACGGCAAACCCTGCCTGCACAAGGACGGCTACGCGGAAGTAAGGCGGCACGTTCGACGAGCGCGGAAACCGGACCAGCGCCCTCTACTTCGGCGCCGACGGCAAACCCTGCATCAGCGCGGACGGCTACGCCGAATTGAAAGCCGCCTACGACCCGCGCGGGTATCGGACGGGCGAGTCCTACTTCGGCGTCGACCAGCGGCCCTGCCTTTGCCAGAACAAGTTTGCGTCCGCAACGATGACCTACGATGAGCGGGGAAACCGGACCAGCGTGTCCGACTTCGGGACCGATGGCAAGCCCTGCATGAACACGGACGGATATGCCCAAGTGGCATGCACCTTCGACGAGCGCGGCAACCAGACAAGTCAGTTCTACCTCGGCACCGATGGCAAACCCTGCTTGTACAAGGATGGGTGTGCCGGCTGGAAAGCCACCTACGACGCGCGGAGAAACAAGACCAGCGCGTTGTACTTCGGCACCGACGGCAAGCCCTGCCTGAACGCGGACGGATATGCCGAAGCGAAGGCCGCCTACGACGAGCGGGGAAACAAGACGAGCATCTCCGACTTCGGCACCGACGGCAAACCCTGCCTGAACAAGGACGGGTATTCCGAAGCGAAGGCCACCTACGACGAGCGGGGAAACGAGACCAGCCGATCCTTCTTCGGCACCGACGGCAAGCTCTGCTTGTTGATGGACGGATTTGCCCAAGTCAAGTTCACCTACGACGCGCGGGGAAATCAGACAAGCCGTTCCTATTTCGACGAGCGACTCCGGCCGGTGATTGCAGTCGCAGTGCAAGTTCGGCAAGTCATGCCCAAGGGAAAAGGCGCGGCCTTGGGACTGCACGTCCGCGACGTCATCGCTGGCTACGACGGAAAACATTATACGGAGGTAGCCAAGCTCGTCAGCGCGATCAAGGCCCCGGGCGAAAAGCCCCGCGAGCTTGTGGTCCGCAGGGACGGCAAAGAGATCGCTTACCAAGTGACGCCTGGACCGCTCGGTGTCATGCTGGGCACATTGTATGGCCCCGTTGCAACCGAGTCCCCTTCTTCCGACAAGCCCGCGACCAAGCCCGCCGCGCCGCCGGGCACGGGCATTCCTCCTGGAAACAGCGACGCTCCGCCTGCCAAGTGAACGAGTTGGTCTTCCGGCAGCTTGCTGCGTCCCGGCGCGAGCCTTGCCCCGAGGAGGATGCCGGCATAAACTTCTATAGATTCAAGGGGATGGCCATGAAGACCGCAAAAACGCTGAAATCGCTGGCTCGCTGCCTTCGGCGTGGCGCCGGCGCCAAGACCGTTTTCGGCGATCCGATCGCCGTCGATGGCAGAACGCTGATCCCGGTGGCCAAGGTGGGCTACGGATGGGGCGGCGGGCTGCACCCCAACCAGGCCGATTCGGCCAAGCAGGAAACGGCCGAGCCCCGGCTGGGCTTCGGCGGCGGCCTGGGCGCCAAGCCGCTCGGCGTGTTGGAAGTGTCCCCGGAGGGGACCAGGTTCATCCCCGTCGGCGTCGGCAAGAAGGTCCTCGCCGCGCTGGCGGTCGGATTCATCGTGGGGCTGATTCTTGGCCGAAGGCGCTGATCGACGTTCGGCGCCGGCCAGGCGCCCCGCCGAAGCCGTCAAAGATCGCCGCCCATTGCTGCGGCGCCCGCCCATTTTTTCCGGTTCATTACGATTTCACAACGAAGGAGCCTTCCATGAGAACACTCTTGTCCGTTTCGCTCGTCCTGGGCATGTTGTCGGCCGGCACGCTGCTGGCCATCTACGCTACGGCTGCGGATGCGCCGCCGGCCGGCAAGGTCTATGAGCTTCGGGTTTACCACACCAACCCGGGCAAGCTGGAGGCGCTGCACGCGCGGTTCCGCGACCACACCTGCAAGCTGTTCCAGAAGCACGGGATCGAGCTGGTCGGTTTCTGGACGCCGCTGCAAGGGGAAGAGGCCAACAGCACGCTCTACTACATGCTCGCGTTCCCCAATGCCGAGGCACAGAAGAAGGCCTGGCAGGCATTTCGGGACGATCCCGACTGGAAGAAGGCCAAGGCCGACTCGGAGAAGGACGGCGTGCTCGTCAAGAAGGTGGACAGCACGAACCTGAAAGCGACCGACTATTCGCCGCTGCGGTGAGCGGTCAGTGGCCGCGGGCGTCCGCGGCGCTCCAAGAACAAGGCCCTCCAGGCCACCCGTCGATGCGCGTTTCCCGGGGAGTTCCCAAGAACAAAGACTCCCGACTCCCGACCCTTTTTCAGGGCAGGTCGATCTCGACCCGGTTCACATTCCCGCTGGCGTCGAAGTTCGCCCAGAATTTGACGTCGGGGTCTTTCAACCGATAACCGTAGGCGGTGACGGCGCCACTGGCGTCCTTGTTCGTTATGGGCGCAGCACCCAGGAGCTTCACGACCGCGTCGCGGCTATCGCCGATCTTGATTCCTCGGATGGTTTTCTTCCACTGCTGCCAGAAAAAGCAGACGGTGATCACCTTGTTGTGAACTCGGAAACCGTAGGCCCCGTAGTCGCAGAGCACGTCGTCGTCGTCGGGCGTATCCCCGCGCATGGCCAAGAGGTTCGCGGGCGTGCCGAATCTGGAAAACATCTTTGCCAACGCGTCGCCGCAACTGTTGATGATCTTCGCGTCAGTGAGGGCGGCTTTGGCCGGGGCCGCGGCACTTTGGGCCGGAGCGGCGGCACCTTGGGCCGGCGTGGTGTTGTCTTGGGCGCCGGCAGGGGAGACCGCCAGGGCCATCAGCGTGACGCAAGCCATGATCGTTCGCATACGGGTTCCTTTCTCAGTATTGTAGGGGCGAAACTGGTCCGGTCGCGCCGGGGCACGCGACGTCACGGCCCGCCGGCCGCGGGCACCGGTGGTCGCGATCGGCCGCCCGGCCGCAAGGACTCGTCGTTCGACAAGACATAGATCGCGATGCAAATCAGCATCAGCCCGACCACCGCCCAAGTCCGCCAGTCGCGATGCAACCGTTTCCAAGCGGGACCGTGGTGACGGCGGTGATGGTGCTGGTGCTCGCCTTCGCGCGTCTGGTTGGAACTGGAAGTCATCGTCGTTGTGCCTTTCCCTCCCGGCATCCTAACGCAAGCCGGCCAAGACTTTCCGCGCCCCCCGGTCCGCGCTCCCGGCTTACTCTGCCCCAGCGGACACCGGGCGACAGTCAGTTGCCGGGGAAATGGTATCGGGGACAGTCGCCCAAGGCCATCCCCCTTGCGTGCTATGGGCTATTGGGGCTGGACCGCAGGATGGCGACATGCCCCTGGATGTCCGCAGGGAACGACGCAAATTGCGGATACCGATTGCGGGCGCGGCCGGCTATACTGTGGGAATGGCCGACGCTGCTGAAGAAGCCCGCTGGTTCCGCGTTACGCCGGGCCACCTCCTGCCTGTGCTCCTGGCCGCGGAGGGGCTGCTGTGGCTTTCCGAGCGCTTCCAGTGGATGTCCAAGGGCTGGCCGGTTGTCACTGCCATTGGGGCTCTCGGCGTGTTTTTCCTGCTGATGCTCCTCTGGTTCCTGCTCGCCCTGCGTTTTCGGTGGCGGTTCCAGTTCAGCATCCTCTCCTTGCTGGTGCTGATGATCGCCGTGGCCCTGCCGTTCAGTTGGCTGGCGACGGAGATGAAAGCGGCGAAGAGACAGCGGGAGGTCGTGGGAGAGGTTTGGAGGGCCGGCGGGTCGGCTTCTTATGATTACGAAGTCGATCCGTCCGGTCAGATGATACCAGACGGAAAACCACCCGGGCCGGCCTGGCTGCGGAAGCCCCTGGGCGACGACCATTTCGCGGACGTGACGTACGTCATTCTCAACGGGCAGGGGGGCACCGACGCCGGGCTGGATCGCCTCAAGGGATTGACCAAGCTCCAATTGTTGTCCCTCTCCAACACCAAGGTCAGCGATGCCGGGCTGGAACAACTCAAGGGATTGACCCAACTCCAAGGGCTTTCGCTCGACCGCACCAAGGTCAGCGACGCCGGGCTGGAACATCTCAAGGGATTGACCAAACTCCAAGGGCTTTGCCTCGACGACACCCGGATCAGCGACGCCGGGCTGCAACACCTTAAAGGATTGACCCAGCTCCAGGTTCTTACGCTCGACCGCACCAGGGTCACGGGTGCGGGCGTGAAGAAACTCCAGCAGGCATTGCCGAACTGCTACATTCAGTACTGACATGACCAACCTGCACCCCAAACGCCGCTGGTTCGTTCCCACGCCAGGGCATCTTCTGGTTGCCCTCCTGGCCGTTGAAGGTTTTCTGTTTCTGGCCGAGCGATGCCGCTGGATGTCCAAGGGCTGGCCAGTGGTCATGGCAGTGGCAAGCGTCGGAGCCTTCTTGCTGCTGATGTTCCTCTGGTTCCTCGCTGCCCTGATCTTCCGGCTGCGGTTCCAGTTCAGCATCCTGTCGCTGCTCCTGCTGCCCGTCGTCGTCGCTACGGCGTTTGGTTGGCTGGTGCCGGAGATGGAACAGGCGAGGAAACAGCGAAAGGTGGTGGAAGAGATTATGGAGGCCGGCGGGCAGGTGTGCTACGATTACCAGCAGTCCTTTCACGACACCACAAGCAAGCCGCCCGAGCCGGCATGGCTGCGTGGGCTGCTGGGGGATGATCTGTTCGCAGATGTGACGATGGTTGAATTCAACTTCGGCTCCGCCCAGGTCAGCGATGCCGGGCTGGAGCACCTCAAAGGGTTGACCCAACTCCAATGGTTGTACCTGAGCAACACGGCAATCAGCGATGCCGGGCTGGAACACCTCAGAGGATTGACCCAGCTCCAATGGCTGGACCTCCTCAACACGAACGTCAGCGATGCCGGGCTGGAACACCTCAAAGGACTGACCCGGCTCCAAGAACTGCGCCTTGGCGGCACCGGGGTCAGCGATGCCGGCGTGAAGAAACTCAAGCAGGTGTTGCCGAAGTGCCAGTTTCTCCCCTGACATGGCCGATCCAACCGTCTTTCCCCGCTGGATCTGGCTTACGCCGGAGCGTTGCCTCGTTGCCCTTTGCGATCTGGAGGGCTTGACGCGGGAAGAGGGTAGCTCGCGACCGGACGATGCTAGCCCTTCTTGTCGGGCTTCACTTCCACGCCCAGCTTCTCCGCCGTCAAGATGCTCAACAGGGCGCCGAGCATGTTGGGGCTCTGGCGCCAGGCCGATGAACGGCCAGCATTCCGAAGCCGCCATGAATAGGGGTTTAGGATCAGGGAAGCAATAACCTCCGACTTTGTTGCCTTTCGCTCCGCGAAGGCCGCAACTTTCGCGGAGCGAAAGGCGACATTGATTGATTCCCCGATCCTCAGCGGTTGCTCAATCGGCCAGCTTGGCCAGCTCGACGGCCATCGTCGGCGGCGGCTTTCGGCGTGCGTTCTCCACTGTCTGTTGGCGGCGGATTCCGCTATACTATCGTCATGGTCGATGCCCCTCCCCAACACCCCGCCGCCGCCAATTCCGGATCACGCCACAGCGCTTCGTGCTCGGATTGCTCACCCTGAAGGGCTTCCTGCCACTGTCCGAGCGGTTTGGCCGGTTTTCCAAGATGACTCCCCATGACCTCGCACTGCGGTGAACTGGCCGCCATTGCCACGGCGCTGTTGTGGACGCTCTCGACCTTGGCTTGGACCTCGGCCGGGCGACAGATCGGCGTCGTCGCGGTCTCTTTCCTCCGGCTGGTCATGGCCGGGTTCCTACTTGTCATTTATGGGGAGTTGACGCGCGGGCTGGCCCTGCCGTTGGACGCCTCCGCGCGGCAGTGGTGGATCTTCGGCCTGTCGGGCTGGCTGGGGTTTTTCCTCTCCGACCTCTGCCTGTTCAAGGCGTTCCAGGTGATCGGGCCGCGGCTGACGCTGCTGCTCTATTCGGTCACGCCGCCGGCCGCGTCGGTGATCTCCTGGGTCTTCCTGGCCGACCACCTGGCCGCCCGACAGTGGGTGGCCATGCTCATCACGCTGGCGGGCGTCGTCTGGGTCGTGCTCGAACGGCAGCCGGCCGACCACTCGTCGCGCCGGCCGGGCCATCTCCGCCTGGGAGTGTTCCTGGGCCTGGCGGCCGCCGTCGGCCAGGCCGCCGCCACCGTGCTGGCGCGCTGCGGGATCGGCGACTACGACGCCGCGGCCGCGACGTTCCTGCGCGTCCTCGGCGGCATCGCCGGATACCTGGTGCTGCTGACCCTGCTGGGTCGCTGGCCGCAAATCCTCGTCGCCACCCGCCATCGCCGCGTCATGGGCATTCTCTGCTTCGGCACCCTGGTCGGCCCCTTCGCCGGGGTCATTCTCTTCCTGGTCGCTCTGCGTCATTGCCCCGCAGGCGTGGTCTTGACCATCGTCGCCACCATGCCCGTGCTCATCCTCCCGTTCTCGATCTTCCTCTACCACGAGCGGGTAAGCCTGCGGGCGGCCGCCGGGGCAGTGATCGCGGTGGCCGGCGTGGCAATGCTCGTGCTGTAGGCATTGATGCCGGCCGGGCGGCTCGAAGTGGACGGCATTAAACCGGAATGTTGCTTTGCCGCCCTCGTCGGGCTATAGTGTGGGAAAGCCCTGTGGCGCTGATATCCCGCCTGCCCCCCGAAACACCGCGGGGCAACTACTCACACCCGATACGAAAGGAGCCGGCGATGTTCCGTTCGTCTTCCAGGTTGCTTATGGCGACGATGCTGTTCTGGCCGGTTTCGGCGATGGCAGCCGATTCTCAGCCCGTGAAAAAGTATTTCGCCCATCCGGTCGTCGAGGACCGCGACGGGGTCATCGCACCGTGGTATCGGGGCCAAAACGGCCAGGTTGATTTTCGCGTCCGCATCGCGGCCGAAACGCTGAAACGCTATCCCTGGGCGGACAAGGACGTGGCGATCACGCCGGCGCCCCATTTCGTCTTCAATAGCACTTGGGGTATCGAGCCCAACGGAACCATCCACGTCAACCCCAAGCTCGACGATTGGATGAACGCCGATCTCGGCCAGCGGTCGATAAGCACCCTGCTGGGCTTTACCGACTATTATCGCTACACGGGCGATCCGGCGGCCATCGGCGTCATCACCTTGACCGCCGACTATCTCCTGGATTACTGCCAGACCCCGGCCGATCACCCCTGGCCCGGCTTCATCACGAGCACCCCAAACAAAGGGAAGGCGTATGGCCGGGCCAACCCGCACGGCTTCATTCAACTGGACCTCAGTGCGCAGCTCGGCTCGGGCATGCTGGCGGCCTACAAGCTCACCGGCAATCCCCGCTACCTGGCGGCCGCCACCCGCTGGGCCGACCTGCTGGCCCAGCATTGCGACCTCCGGCCGGGCGCCGTGCCGTGGACCCGCCACGCTGTGCTCGCAGACGCCCCCAAGGATTGGAGCCAGCAGGCCACCGGCGGCGTGTCGCTCATCTTGCGGCTGCTCAACGAGAATGATTCAACTGGGGCACCGCGGGCAAGGGGACTGCCTGGTCAAGGCCCGCGACGCCGGGGAAAGGTACCTTCGCGAGTCCCTGCTGCCGGCGTGGAGCGGCAACCCTACCTTCGGCCGCCATTTCTGGGACTGGGACGATTCCGTCTACTCGTGTTCGGTGCCCGGCTTTACGGCCGAATACATCCTGGACCGCCGCCAGGCCTTCCCGCAGTGGAAGACCGACATCCGCAATTTTATGTCGATGTTCTTCTGCCGCACCAGCGTCGATCCGGGCTCTGCGGGCGGCGTGTACTCCGGGGCGTGGGCCGTTCCGGAATCCAGCGGCTGCTGCGGCCAGTCGCTGCAAGCATCGACCATGCTGCTGGTTCCGGCCCTGGCCCGCTACGCGGCGCTGGCCGATGACGCCTGGGCCCGAGAGATCGCCCGCCGGGAGACCATCCTTACCACCTACGACGCTCGTGAAACGGGCGTGGTGGAAGACCTCATCGACGGCGGCGCCGGTGTCGCCTCGGGATGGTTCAATTCCGCCCATCCCTGCCCCTTGCGGATGGTGATGAAAATGCTCGCCTGGCAGCCGGAATGGTTCGGCCCGGCGCGGGAAAACCACCTCATGCGCACCACTTCGGTGGTCCGCAACGTCCGCTACGGCAAGGGCCGCGTCGCGTACTCCACCTTCGACGCCGCGGCGCCCTGCGAGGACGTGCTGCGACTGGCCTTTACGCCAACGTCCATCTCGGCCGACGGCAAGCCCCTGCCGCGAGTGCCGGAACTGTCGCAAAACGGCTTCACGCTCAAACCGCTCAGCGATGGCGACTGCATCGTGACGATCCGCCACGACGACTGCCGCGACATCGTGGTCGCGGGCGACGATCCGCAAGAGACGCTGCCCCACGACCGGCTCCATTATGAAGGAGCGTGGGAGACCGAGGATTTCGCCGGCGCCTCGGCGGGCAAGCTCCAGGTCGCTTCGCAAGCCGGCGCGCGGCGCGTGTGGATTTCACCGGCAACCAGGTCCGCCTCATCGGCCGGGCCGATCCCAGCGGCGGCCGAGCCGACGTGTACCTCGACGGCGTGAAGCAACTTTGCGGCATCGACTTCTGGTGCCCGCAGGCCCGCGACCAACAGGTCCTCTGCTACAAGAACGGCCTGACCCAGGGGAAGCACCGCCTGGAAATCGTGGCCCTGGGGACGAACAGTCCCGTCTCGACCGGCACGCGGGTCTACCTGGATGCCGCCCAGTTCTCTGCGGCGACAGGCGAAACCGGCTTCGGCGCGGGGAGCGGCCCCACGGAGGCGCAGCGCGTGATCTTCGGCTACATCGGCCGCAAGGACTACGTCGATTCCACGGGCCATGTTTGGCGGCCGGCAACCGAGTTCATCATGCGTCTGGGCACCTTGGTCGACCTGGTGCCGGCGTCCTTCTGGACGGAGCCGCAGCTTGACAAGGTGGGCGGCACGCCGGATCCCGAGCTTTACCGCTACGGGGTCTACGGCCGCGATTTCACCGCCTACTTTACCGTCGCGCCCGAGCAGACCTATCACGTGCGGCTGAAATTCTGCCAGGCAAGGAAGCCGTCCAAGCCCGGCGGCTACGTGACCAACGTTGAGATTGGCGGCAAACCGGTGGCCGTGGACATGGACATTGCCGCCACGGCCGGCGGGCTGGGCAAGGCCGTCAACCTGGTCTTCAACGACATCCGCCCGGAACATGGCGTGATCGCCATTCGTTTCCAGGGCACCGTTTCGACCATCGCCATGATCCAGGCGATCGAGGTCGGCCCCGGCCTCAGCGCCGCCGGGGCCAAACCGGTGGCCTTCGCGTTTCCGCCGGACGTCAACCGCTTGTCCAATCCGGGCTTTGAAGACTCCATCCCCGGCCTGGTTGGCAACGGGGGACAAGGCTACGGCGGCACGGCAAGCATGCCTTGGAAGTTCCGTTTCCTGGGCCCCGGGCAAGGCGGCATCTGGCCCGAGACGGCCTTCAATGTCCACGCGGAATGGGGGCCGCCGAAGCCGCGCAGCGGCAAAGATGCCATGCGCACCTACGCGATGGAGAAAGATGCCCATACGCAGGTCTACCAGGACGTCCCCGTCTTGCCGCAGACGCCCTATCGGGCTTCCGTCTGGGTGCAGGGGGTCGATTTGCACGGCAAGGGATTCGGCACGCACGCCGGCGATTCGGCCGGGTTGTGCGTGATCGAGATGGATGCCGCGGGCAAGGTCCTCGTCGAGCATCCCAAGGTGGCCGTCACGAAGGTTGGCGCCTTCACGGAGCTATCGCGGACGTTTACCACAACGGCCGGCACCGCGAAGGTGCGGTTCTTGCTCAACACGGTCATCGGCTGCCGCGGCGTCGAGGGGCACGTCACCTACGATGATTGCGCGTTGGTCCAGCAAGTGAAATAGGCCGGCGCGAGCGCCGGCGTACATCGCCTCAGCCTGTCGACCCGTTCACAGCCTAACACCAGCCCGAAGCGCAAGCGAGGGACACTAGCCCAAAGGACAAGCGAGGGAGGAACGCCGGCAGACCGTGGTACAATGCACCCTCGCTTGCACTCGCCTGGTGTTACGTCTTGGAGGCGTCCACCGCCAGCCCGAAACCCCGCGCATCGCCAATTTCCACCGGACAGCTACCTCCGCCGGGTGGATTTTCTTATTGCATCTAACACAACCCTAACACTCGACGTTCTTTTTCTGGGGTGGGACTTGCCGGCCGGTCGAAATCCCTAATAATGACGTAATTGCAGCCTAACGTTTCGCTAACGGTGCGAGCTGAAGGACCCGGGCTATTTAAGAGACGGAGCTTTCCCCGATGCGACGTGAGGGAGAAAGCCATGTGCAGCCAAGAACTTCTCGAAGCGGAACCAACCGCAGTCCCGACCGACAACAAGTGGTTCGCCGGGCTCGACCCGGACCAACCCGTGTGCGAGGCGGCAGGCCGAGTGCTCGATGCCCGCCTCAAAGCCGTTTGCCAAGCTCTTCCCTTCGCCGCGGAGAAAAGCGAAGAAGACGTTGAGCACGTCCATCGGCTTCGCATCTCGGTGCGGCGGGCCGTCGAAGCGGTGCGGGTCTTCTCCGGGCTGATCGACCAGGCGGAGATCGATCCGCTGCGCGATCGCCTGCGGCGAATCCGCCTCGCCTCCGACGAAGCGCGCAACTGGGACGTGCTGGCCGAGCGATTCTCGCACGCCGGAGATGTCCCGGCCCCGATCCTGGAGCAGATCAGGGCCCGGCGTCGCGAGGTCCAGGGGCCGATTGTTGCGGCCTGCCAGGAAGTCGCGGCCGACGGCTGCCAGGCGAAGATCGCGGCGCTCGTCGAGGAAGTCCAGGCGCACCGCCACGACGAAGGGAGACGCCGGTTCGGACGGCAGGCTCCCAAGTATCTCGTCCCGGTCGTCAAGAGGTTCTTCAAGGCTGCCGAGTCCGACATCACCAGCGATGAAGCCCTCCATGCGCTGCGCATCCGCACGAAGAAGCTGCGCTACACGATGGAGATCGTGGCCGCGGCCTTCGACTCGGCCTTCCGCAAGAAGCTCTATCCCCAGGTGACGCTCTTCCAGGACCTCTTGGGAACGGTCAACGATCACGCCACGGCGAAAACGCTCTTTGGCCCGTGGCGGTCGAACTGCGAGGATGCCCAGCAGAAGGCCTTCTTGGAGGGGCTGCTGCTGGCAGAAGAGCGGGCGACCGAGGATCTGCGGGCGGCCTTCCTGGCCACCTGGACGCCGAAGGTCGTGTCCGGCCTGAAACGGCAGTTCCGGGCCTATTGCTAGTGCCCCAGTGTAGTGGACAGCGCATGATGAAGCGGTGCTTCGGCAGGAAATGGATTGCAGGCATCCTTGCGATCCTCCTGATTGCGGGAGTGATGCGGAGGCAGTCGCAGGCCGATGAGCCCGGAGAAGTCCGCTATCTGGCTTTTCAAATCTTCACGGGCGGGCCCGATCCGGCCATGGCGATTGGCGGCGCGGGAATGCAGCCGCTCGGTTCTCTGCCCGCTCGACCCCGGCTGGACGCCTTTGTGCAGGAACGTCATCCGCAGGATCGGCGCCGCGGGCGGGGGCCAAACCCAACTGGCAGTCATCTTCGGTCCGCTGGCATTCGACCATTCCGACGCTGAAATACGACGCCTCGTCGAAACGGCCTTTGCTATTGCCCTGGAGCGGAAGATCGCCATCGGGTTCCATATCGACGACTCGATGTTTTGGGCGCGGCGCAGCGACCTGTGGCGCAATCCCGATAATGTCGAATGGCTGGACTGGAAGGGGACTCCCGCCACGGGGCGACGCATTGACTGGGGGCGGCAGCCCCAGAAGCTCCCTCCCCAAATGTGTTTCAATAGCCAGGCGATCCAACGCGAGGTGCGACGCCGCGCCGCCGAGGTCTTCGGCAAGGCGATCAAGTCGGGCCTCGACGGGCTCAAGCGGCAGGGAAAAGAGCGGCTGTTCGCGGGCGTGATCGCGGGATGGGAGACGCAGATCGGGCGGGACTTCGACACGGGCCGCTACCTGGGTTATCACGCCCTGAGCAATCGCGGCTTCAGCGCCAGCCACCCGCCCGGCGACGCGGACGGCGAGCGCGAGAAGATCGTACAGGAGTTCATTACTCTCTGGACCCAGGGGCTGGCGGACGGAGGCGTCCCGGCCAGCAAGATCTACGCCCACACGGCGTTTCTTGCCAAGCGGATATTCGAAGCGAACCGCCCTCAAACGGTCTCCTATTCTCAGCACAACCACTTTGCGCCCCCCTCGGTCGCCTTTGGAAAGTCCCATCGTCCGGGGTTCAGCACCTATCCGCAACCGGGCCTTTTCGAGCAAATCTACGAAGAAACGGCTCAACACGGTCATCCGGCGTGGGCGTCCAGTGAAGGCACCAATCTGCAGCTCGGCAGCGGTCCCGGCCAGTCGGGCATGGACATGGAAACCTACCTGGCCAGCATGTTCAATCACGGGGCGACCCTGGTGAACCTCTTCTCCTGGGGTGTCGGCGGCGAGGCCCGCAAGAAACATGGACTTTCGCGTGGTGACGGAGGGGGAGGAAGCCCTGCGCACCTATCGCAAGTTTCTCCGCGGCGAGCGGCTTGTCGAGGTCGTCTCTACGACATCCTCCTATTTGGAACGGCTGCCGGCGAAAATCCACCGCATCCAACGGGAGTTGCCCGCCTGGGCCCAGCGGACCGGCAACCAGGCGGAAGCCGCGGCTTTGACGCGAAGACTGGACGCGGCACTGAAAAGGAAAGACTTCACGGAAGCCGAGAACGTCGCCGACGAGATCTTGAAGTTGCTCCCGGCGAAGTGAGCTGCCGTGAAGATCCCGTCTCCCGCGCCGCCACGCACCCTCCCGGCCGCGTCAGCACTGACCCCCTATCACTCGGGCAGCGGCGAAAGGAGGAAGACGAACATGGAGGAAGTCAAGAAGCTCGCCGAAAGGCAGAGCGGTGGCGAAATCCGGATCCGCGACTGGAATCCCCAGCGGTAAGATCAGGTCCGGCGCCTTGCCTGGTATACCAGCAGGACGACGAGAACGGCGCAAACCACGGGCCACCACGGAAGGCCCGTGCCCGGCGAGGAAGGAGCCGTGGCCGGAGCCTGCTCCGATGACTCCGCCTTGGGCGGCGAGGGAACGAAATCCGCCGCGGGACTCGCTGGACCTGCGGCCGGCGGTTCTTGCCGAGGCGTTGGCGCCGGCTGTGTCTCGCTGCCGGGCGCGACGCGGGGTTGGGGAGTCGGTCCCAGCGCGGGGATGCTGGGAACGAGCGTAGGGGGCTGGAGGTCCGGATAGAGCCGGTTCGGACTCTGGGCACGGACCGCGTGCGGCGGGGCGAACACAACGCATCCCGCCAGCAAGGCAATCGCGACAAGTTTCATGGCTCGGCATCCCGGAGAAATTGAACGCTGTTGCAGGCAGGCAGCTTTTACCACAAAAGACGGTTCGCTGACAAGCCCGACTTTCGTCTTGGCCCTGCAATTCCGGGAAGCGGGAGAGGTTCACGCCGCCCGCCGCACGCGGAGGCCGATCAAGCCGGCCAGTCCACAGGCCAGCAGCGCAGTGACGGTATAGACGCCGGCGTTCGGAGAACCGGGCGCGAGGTAGAGGCTCAGGGCGCCCACGGCCGGCCCCAGACAGATGCCCATGCCGATCATCGCTTCGTGCAATCCGCCGTGTTCGCCCTTGGTTTCGCCAACGTCCATCGAGTAGAACAGCGACGAGTAGTAAATGAGGCCGACGGAGACGCCGAAGACCGCTTGCGCGGCGACGAGCAGTCCGAGGTTGTGCGAAAGGAGCAGGAGGCTGAAGCTCAGCGTTAGCCCAACGAAGGCAGCCAGCAGCCAGCGGAAGCGGTAGTGCCAGCCGGTCCATTGCCAGAGGGCGACGAAGGTCCCCAGGCGAACGAACATCCAGATCGAGCAGAACAGCCCCGCCTGCGCCGGGGACATGGCCAGCGTCCTGGCCAGGGCCGGGATCATGGCCATGACGGTGGTGATCCCGACGTAGGAGAAGGGAATCGCCAGCCACACCATGCGCAGAAAGGTCTGCGGGCTGACGCCTTGGGTGAAGGCAGCCGCTTCCAGGGAATGTGGCGCCGCCGCGGGCGGCACGGCGGCGCCCCGGGGACGGGGTTCTTGCCCAGACGCAGCACGATCAAATATTGGCCGCCGTGGATGAGTGCCGGCAGCCAGAAGACGCTGTCGGGGCCGAGCGTTTCGTAGAGCGTGCCGCCGAAGAAATACGTGGCCGCCATCCCCGCCGACCAGATGACGTTGTAGATGCCGATGTTTTTCGGCAGCACGTCATCGCTGACGCCGTCGCTGACCAGGGCTTCGAGCGTTGGCCAGGTGAAGCAGATCGTCGCCGCCCAACCGACGTACACGAGGAGGACCGCCGGCACCGAGGTAAAGAGTGTGCCCAGCGCCAGGCAGGCAGCCATGCCGCCGAAGCCGGTCTTGAGCGCCGTGAAGTAGCCGAAACGCTGGGCGAAACGTCCGCCCTGCCACGCGGCGAACGTGTAGACCAGGCCGCCCAGCGCCGGGGCGGAGAGGTTGCCGAGGTTGCCGAAACCGAAACGGTCGCGCAGCAGGAAGAAGATGTAGCCGCCAAAGTACGACGTGGCGAGGGTGTTCAACCCCTCGAGCACAAAGAAGATGGTTTTGGACTTCCGGGTATGCACGGGGCGGCGGTTCAAACGGGGGGCGGGGCGAGCCGTAAAATCTCGGCGATGACCTGGAGGTATGCCAGCTCACGGCGGCGGACCTGGACGGCTGGAGTTGGTCGAGATCGGCTGGAGAACACCTGCGAATGGCGCGATACGGATAGGCATGTTGACATTGTGAAACCACCCAAGCCCGCCATGCCTGACCGGAGGCGAAAGCGCTCGATCGGCGTCAGCCGGGAACGCCCAGCATACGCCAGTGCCCTTCGAGTTACGGCCGGGCACGCGCAAACAGGCCCGGGCCAACTGCTCTAAGTTTTTGCGAGACCATGACTTGCGAAATGGGGCTGAGGGGACTCGAACCCATGACCTACGGATTAAAATTCCATGATACCAAGTCGCAAACGACTACAGCACAGTATCTTGTGTATTGTAGTTATAGCACCTTTCTGCTAAAATAAGGCGCAAAGGTGATACAGATGTATCAGGTCCCGACATCTCGGCCATTCTGGCGACGGTCGCCCAACCTATTGGCCGGTGGATGTCACCGACGAGATCGTATCACCGCCACCAGAATAGCACAAGCGCACGGCGGCACGCAAGAAGGTTCCGCCGAGGACCCCACGTCATGCCGAGGCTCTGGTCAGAGAAGCAGAAGGAGAAGGGAGTCAAGCTCACCCTCAACTGGTGGACGGGGCGGAACTGCTGGCGAAAGAAGATCGGCGGGCACACGAAGTACTTTCAGCACCCCGATTCAGCAGAGGGGTACTCAGCTGCCGTGGCCGAATACTACAGCTACCTGCAAAGCCGCCAACCGAGGAAACCCCACGAGGACGAATACGAACATCACCTTGGCCTCCTCGGCCAGTTCCTTGAATGGTACAGCCGGTTCGGCATCCCGGAAGACGAGGACGACTTGGCGGAGGAGGTGAAGAACCTCCACCGCCGTTTGAAAGCCGAACTCGAAAGCGCCGACGAGCCCAGAGCCATCGGGCACCTTGTTCCGGACGGGACGAACGAAGCGAAGAAACGGCTCATCATCGAACCAGCATCGCACTCCAGGATCGCTGGCGGGGGCCCTGATTCGTTCTCGCCCCCACCGGGGCGATTCGGCGCCGTGGGGTGGGAACCGTCAGGAAAATGGAAGGCACGCCTTCACCAACTTGAACTGGTAACGCAAAGCGGGAAACGCTTGCCTCAGACAGTCGGATACCAGATCAGGTGCTTCCTTGATTTCAAGGCCGCCCAAGCCGCTGCCGACGAGCTCGCTCCGACCACTTGGGGAGACCTGGCTGAAAAGCTCTCCCGGTTTGAGGAATGGGTCGGGACGAACACGCACGTCTCCACGATCAATGGCTCGACGGTAAAGGGCTACTACCAGCACTTGTGCCAACTGCGGTCGGAAGGCAAGATCGGCAGAGTCAGGGCACACAACCTGTTCCAGGCCGCCAAGCAATGGATACGCTGGGCATGGCGAGAAGAAAATGTGGAGCTTGAGAATCTTCCTCGCAACATCAACGATCCCGAACTGCGATTCACCTTGCATGTCGACGACGCTACGGGAAGAAGGAAGCAGACCCGTACCGAGCAACTTTTCACGAAGCAGGAGCTTCGTGCGATGCTCAAGGTGCTGCCGGACAGGTTCGGGCTTTACGTGCTGCTTTGCCTGAACTGCGGCTTCACGCAGGGTGATCTTGCGACACTGGGGAAGGACGAGCTACGGCTGAAGGAAGGTCGAATCGTCCGTCAGCGGGCCAAGACTCGCCGACACCCGAACCCTCCCCTCGTGAACTACAAGCTGTGGCCGAGGACGCTCAGGCTTCTCAAGAAGCACATCAGCGGCCATGCCGACCTCGTGTTCCTGACGAAGCGGAAGACCCCGTTGATCGTGAGCAAGATGTTGACGAGGAATGACGGCAACCACCACATCCGCTACGACACGGTATGCCGCACCTACGGCAGGCTTCGGAAAGAGCACGCCGAGCTTCCGAACAAGTCCCTGAAGTTCCTGCGCAAGACGGGTTCGACCAGACTCAGGGGCGACACCACATTTATGCTCCTCGATCAGCTCTATCTCGGGCACAGCCACAAGACCATCGCCGACAGGCACTACAATGCCTTTGATGGCGGCCCCTATTCGCCTCTCGACGAAGCAATCACCTGGCTTGGCCAGGAGTTCGGGCTGCTACGATAGCGGATGGCTTTCTTTTGCACCATCGAGCCCGAAGTCGTGATCCCCTACCGCCCCGCTCGCACCCCGGGGTTGGCTCCAATGCCGGCGCCCGCCCGCCCGAAAACCACGCGAGTCGCTTGTGTGCCGCCGTCCCCGAGGGCCGGCCGCCGGGGGCGTGGCTGGAGCCGGGCGAGGGCGACGGCGTGAGTCCTTCATCGTTCCCGGCCGCACTATAGCGAGATCCCCGCCTCACCGCCCGACTGCGCCCGCCGTCTGGACCGTGATATCCACGCTCCCCTTTAGGCCGGCCAGCACGATCCACTCGCCGTCCACGCGGCCGCCGGGCTGGCCATCGACCGCGATGCCGCCGATCCGCAGTCCGCCGGGCAGCCGCAGCTTGAGATGGATCGGCGCCGAACCGAGCCGTTCGGGGACCGCAAGCCGCAGGCGGACGTTGCCGTCGGCGACGTGGGAAACGCAGTGCAAGGAAAACGGCCCGTACCAGGTGGGCAGCTCGCGGATGTCGATCTCCTTGTTGTCCTCCAGCCAACGCCGCGGACTCCCTTGCAGGAGATACAGCCCGCCATCCCGCTCCTGGACCATCATCGTGCGGAACATGCGGATCAGGCTGGAGATGGAATGGACGTGCGGCTGCGTGTTGGAGCCCCATTCGCCAGTCGCCAGCGTCCCGTGCGTGACGTCCGCAGCGAGGATAGTGTAGAACATCCGCAGGAAGTCTTCGACCCGCCCCTCTTCCAGCAGCACGATGGCCAGGTCCTGGCTGTAGAACATGCTGGCCGTGGCCGACTCTTCCCGACTGCCCTTGTGGACGTGGTCGATGTTCCAGCGGATGACCTGGGTGATCAGCGGGTTGTCGCGTGGGAGCACGCCGCCGAAGGCCAGGTTGATCGGGCCGCATGCGCCGTTGAGATACTCGTTCTTGAATTTCGGCGCACCAAGTCCCAGGGCACGTACCAGAGGTCGCTCGACTTGTCGGTGAGCCGGTCGACGGCGGCGACGATGTCCTGCCGGTAGCTCTCCGCTTCCTTCAGCAGGCCGGCGCCCTCGGGATATCCCCACTCGGAGAGCAACTGGGCCATCTGGTGCAAGCCCATGTAGCTGACGGCGTCGGCATAGGTGAAGTAGCCCTCGCCGCCGGGCATGTCGCAGACGAACTTGCCGTAGAGCAGGCCGCGGCAGGGATTGCCGGCCTTCTCCTTCGAGAAGTTTCGCTCGCGGACGATCCACCGGCAGCCGTCCAGGATCGCCTTCTTGTGCGCCGCCAGCCACGCCCGGTCGTTGGCCAGCCGGGCGTGCTGGGCCATCGCCCAAAGGGCCCAGCCGTTGCAGATGCTCCACGAGGCGTCGCTGCCGTCCGTCTTGATATTCGTCACGTCGGAGAAGCATCCCTGGTGGGTGCGCGTCCCGGCGGGCTTCCGCTGCCCCTGCCGCCAGAACACCGTGTCCAGCAGCTTCTCCGCCGTGGCGTGGTCGCCCATCAGGTCCAGGGCATAGACCCACTTCATGCTGGAGTCGTCCCATTGGCAGCGATAGCAGACGGAATCGAAGACGATGTACCGGCCGTTCCAGCGCTTGGTGAGAAAGTAGCCGTCGAGCATCGCCTTGACGGCGATGTTGTCGAGCACTTTGTCGGGCGTCGTCAGCCGGGAAACCCGTGCGGCAAGGGACTTCCAGGTCGAGCGGGCCGTCGCCAGGGCCTGCTCGGGCGAACGCCCCGTCAGTTCCTCCGGGGCCACCTTGGGCGGCGAACCGCTCCAATAGTACGTGCCGGGGAAATCGAACACCCGGTTCACCGCCACCCGCACCGTTTGGCCCGGCTCGATGCGGCCGCGCGTCAGCAGGGCATTGTAGAGCCCGCCCTCCCGGAGGAGTGTTCTGAGGTCGGAATGGTCCGCCTTCTTGTCCGGGGGGCGATTGCCCGGCACGACGGCCTGGAATTCGAGCGTGAAGCCGGCTGGGACCCGGGCGGAGCAGCGGGCGCTGCCGCCCTCCAACACCACGCCGTTCTGGTAGCTAAGATTCCGCTTGGGTTTCTTGTTGTCGCCGGCCTCGGCGGCAAACAGCGTCACCTGCCGGGGAATCGCGCTGCGGTTGGTGATATCGAGGATGGCCCACGCCAGCGTGCTCTCCAAGCCCGACTCGTACGAGGAACCGCGGAGCGGTTCGGCCGTGGCCCGCTGGCGAACGATGACCTCCGCACTCCTCCAGTCGGTGACGACGATAGGCAGGCAGCCCTCCTCCAGCGACTGCCGCACGTGGTCCATGCCCATCGGCACCGCGTGGCCGTCCTCGAACAGCCCGAACGACATGGCGTTGGCCATATAGGGCGTGCCGGTGATATCCTCGATGTTGGGGACCCGTTCCAACTGGCCGGTGGGCGACACGGCTGTTTCCGCCGGATCGCCGGGCGGACCGATGGCCGTCCAACGGACCGGGTCGCCGTACTGGGTCACGTACCAGTCGTAGCCGGCTTCCTCACCCGGCGGAGGCGGCGTCCCCGGGGCCCGATGCGCCGCCTGCCCGGGCTGCTTCCACTCCTCGTCGGGAACGGCCAGCAGCGCGTCATCCGCCCGCACCAGCGTAAACCATGTCTCCCGATTGTTGTCGGTCGCCTTCACCGCAAGGACCGCCGCCTGGCCTGCCTTCACCCACGCCTTCGGCACCGTCAGGTAAAAGTGCCCAGACGAATCCGTGTTGAGCGTGTAGAGCACGTCGTAGAGCAGCCGGCACCGCTGGTCGCGACAGGGGAACTGCGTCGGCTCCAGCACCACGTCGCACTCCGCGGCCGCATGGCCGTTGACGAGGATCGTAAAGCCGCCGCCGGGAGCCATGGCGCCCATCGCCCCCGTCCAGACGAAAGTGACGGTCTCGGTCGGGATTTCCGCCGGCAGCGGGGCGCTCTTCCACTGCATCTCCGTAATGCCCTTCCGCTGGCGAACGCCGTAGAGGGTCGTCATGCCCAGGTGGGTGTACCAGCGGACCTGCATGCCGCCCTGCGGCTCTCCCTGAAAGCCCCGGACACAGGTGGCAGGCGACGTTTCCGCGGCCACGGCCGCGCGGGACGCCAGCAGGAGGATTACGACAACCACGGGAGCGGAAATTCTCCTGATCATGACCGGCTCCTTCAGAGGGCGGGACAACGGGGCGGGACTGAGCGGGCGGGAACCACACTCCCTAGATTCTAGATGGAGCCGCATCGCACCGCAAGCAACCGGTCGGCGTCCTCGGCGACAGCCATCTCGGCTAGGCCGTATAAGGACGGGACAAGGAGGCGTCCTCGGGAAGACTCGCCGTCCTCCCCCGGTGCCCCCGCATGCCGAGGTCTCTCCATGCCCACGCTGAGGATCATGTCCGTCCAGGGCTGCCCCGCCATGGCGAACCTTTGCGCCGCGATCCCGAATCGGCCGGCAAGAAACACGAAACCCCGCCTGGAAAGCGGGGTCTCTTCACGAGGTTATCGCTTGTTGTCCGAACGACGCTGCATGAGGAGCGACGGGCCTCCTCACCGTAAACGGGCCGGGGGATCTAGCATCACATGCCCTCCGTATCAGGGTCAATCGAGGCGGGAACCGGAGAGGTTCATCAACTCCCGTTCCTGCCTTGCCATCGTCGCATTTGGCGTACCAGGATTTCGCTCTCGCTCCGCCCGGTCCGCGTTGATCGTCGTAACTCATAATCTTGCTTGGCCTTGCGAATGGTCCATCGGGGACGAAATCGGCAAGCGAATCGGTAGGATGTCCGGAACCGAGCAGCCCGTGCCCAATGCTTGTGCAATTCGCGAAGCGATCCGGGGCGGCCCGGGAACCGGACCTCGTTGCGACGGATTGCTCGGGCGAAGATTTCGCGGGGCGGGACGAAGAAGCGGTTCACGGATATCGAACAGAGTTCGCCTCGGACCCGGACCTTCGACCGGGCGCAGGGGTCTGCGCCTCAACGGAAGCGGCCGGCCTCCTGTCGGCAGATTTCCCACCGTGGGAATTGCGCCTTCGCCTGACTCCCGCTCTTGCCGGCAGATCCGCCTTGTCGCCGATCCGGGAGATCGATGTTCGTAACAAGGCAGAGCGGGTCGTCCGGAAGCTGATGGAGCAGTACGGGGCGGATCATTTCGAGCGGGTGATAGCGTCAGCGGATTAGCCGATTGGCCGAGATCCCCTCTTTCGCTCCCATTCGGGGCATGGTCGTTTCCCGAGACCGTGATATACTACAAGTAGCTGGTCAGCCAACTAGGGAGGGCCGACACACCTGGTTTCACCGCTCGCTCGATAGGAAACATGGGCAGCAGATGACCGAGGTTGGCGTACCGCCTCTCCCGAGAAACATTCCGTGACAAGAAGCCCGCCTCCAATGCGCGGGCTTCTTGATTAAATCGGGCAACGCACGAGGATTACCCATGCCGGTTCAAGTACATCCCATCGCACAAGCCGCCACGTTCCTGGCGACCGGGCCAGGGACTCCCAAGCAGAAGCTCGTCCTTGGCGGCAAGCTGATCCAGGCGGCGAGGACGTTCCCCGGGGATTGGACACCGGAGTTGCGGGAGAGGGCCAGCAGCATCTACCGCGGTCTCCTGACGGGCGGCAGCGTGCAGAAGACGGTCGAGCAGATGGACGCGAACGCCGCCGACAAGTGTCTCAAGCGCCTCGCCAAGGAGACCGCGGAATTGGCGGCGGAGACCGAGCAGGCCAGGAGCCAGGCACGTTCACGCAAGTGATCCGCCGGTTTTCGGTAACGCCAAACCTCTTTGGGACATTCCGAAGACATGACCGTGCGAGGGCGGGCCAAGGGCGTGGTTCGTGGTGACGGGCGTAATGATCCGCTACAACGTCCTGATCGAAATCAATTCGGATGGCGGAAGGAGAAGCAGCGTGGACAAGAGCCGAAAAGCGAATCGCGAGGACAACGAGAATAACCCTGCAATACAAGACCCGGCAAGCGACGCTGCTTGAGGAGGAACTTGGCGAGGACAAGCTAAGGCAATTGCTGGCGTTCATCAGCCAAACCGAGCAAACGCCTGCCGGAGCCGCCGAGGTTCGACGCCGAAGGGAACTCTTCGGCGAGTGCAAACGAGTCGAAGGCGAGCCCGCGGGCCAGTTCTACGCTCGGCTCCGCCATTGGTTGGACCGGGAGATACCGCAGACCAAATCGCCTCTCCATGCTCCGAGGCAGACCGGCGATTAGTTCAAGGCCGCACGACGGATCCTGGTCCGTGGCGTCGTTTTTTCCGTGCGGCCCCGCGGATCCTCGGGCTGCCGGTCCGTGCCTTCCGAATGTTCGTCCATCGCGTCACCTATGTCCCGTCACCGTCATAATCCACTTCCGACCCGCCGTCGCATGTCGGCTGCTCGCCCCCCAGCCTCTTGAACGCCTCCCTCGGATGCTTGTAGCCCAGGCAAGACATCGGCATCCTGCGCAGGCTGTTCCCAAATGTTGACCCGGTACTTGTCGCTGCGGTGCTTGGAAATCTCAACGCGGTCCAGGCGAGGCGGCTTGCCGATTGCCTTGGATGCCAAACTGCCGTTGTGCAGTGCTCGGGACGTTTCACCTTCCGCCATGGCCTCTTGTCCTTCTGATCCGGGCCCGCCGTGGGGATCACTTTCATTCGGTGTCTACTGTTAATGCGGAATCCGCGCTTGGAATCCGCCAGCTTCCGCATATTTCTAGGGACGGGCTGGAGAAGTCTGTGGATTGCGGTCACACCCGGGGGTTGCTGTGGCTCGTTTTTCTATCGCCGCCGCGTCCTGTTCGTGATGATATGCCACAGAACGAAATGGCGAGCAACCTGGGCGCCAGGACATAACCCGGCCGGGTTGCTTGACGGGCTTGGCAGGAATGATAGGCTGAACCTACCGCCATGGGTCTTCAAGGGAGAAGCGGTATGGTCGGCGTCATCAACCATTGGGACATTCTCGCCCACCCGGTCACGACCGTCCGCTGCTTCGGATGGCGAGTCTTCTTTCGGGCCATCGGTCCGTGGCAAGGCAAGCCGTTTCTTTCGCTGTTGCGGTCTGCCGGTTTCCTGGAGACCGCGGACTCGAACCTATCCATGATCCTGGAACGGTGTATCGGCCTGGAACTGCGGGCGAAGCGCATCTACGCCGCCCTCGCCAAAGCCTTCAGCGACGAGGGACTGGTGGGGCCGTTCCTTGCCGGTCTGGCCGAGCAGGAACAGTACCATGTTGACCTGCTGGAGCTTTGCCGGGCTGCCCCACTCCGTAGCGGCTGGCAGGCCGCCCTTTTCGATCCCTGGCAGGGCTGCCTGCCTCGCCTTGAGCGGCAAATGGACGCCACCGAGGCAGCCGTCCACGAGATCGGCTCGGTCGGTGACGCCCTTCGGCTCGTGGTCCAGATCGAGTCCTCGGAGATCAACGAGGTGTTCAATGCCGCTCTCGCAGCCACGGACTCGGCCTTCGTGAAGAGACTGAGGCCCTTCAAGGAAGCGATGGAGGCCCACATGTCCTACATCGTGGAGCGGCTTCCCGAGCTGTCTCCGCAGTTGACGATGGTTTGCCGGGAGTTGCGGGCAAGGTTTCCGAAGGTGAGAGACTGATCGCCGCCGAACGACGGGCGGACCCTGTCCATGTGGAAGTGGATCAGGAAGCCGCTCATGCCGGCGAAGTGAGCAGCACGCCCTATGCGGCCCGCGTCCGCGGCGGCAAGCCGATGCTGGCCGCAAGCTCGTCCTCGCCATCTTCCTCTGCGGCCGTGCCGAACGCCTGCGAACGCCGTGCCATGGACACGGTGTAAACGGGGGCCGGCGCAAAGTGCTGTTTCAGTCCGGCGAGGATGAACCGCCGCGTCCACGGCAGCAGCAAGATCAGGCCCAGCAGATCGGTAATCAGACCGGGCAACAACAGCAAGATGCCTGCCAGCAGGATGAGCATTCCGTTGGAGAGGCGATCGTCAAGACACTCCTCCTGGTCCAGCCTGGCCGCGATCGCGGGCACGTAGCGCCAGATCGCCAGCCCCACGATGATGAGGCCAATCACGGCGGTGACACCGGACACGCCCAGCATGAACGGCCAACCCAGGAATCGCCCTACTCCGAAGAACAAGGCAATCTCAGCGGCAATCAACGCGACGACCACCGCCAACACGACCACCACCGAGGGGCGTTTCCCCTCGGCCGACTTCATGTTTATAGGCAAGACGTCGCAGGGACCACGATTCATTATCCGACTCCCTCCGAGAGCGATTTGTGCGAGCGGTGTTCATAGCCCTTTCCCGCCGCCCACACAGACAGCCCTCATTATGGACAGTCCTCGCGAAAATAGCAACAGCCGCGACGATTTTGCCCCCCATTCCACACTACCAACGAATGGCCCACCTCCCACCCGGGTGCGATTGGCAAGCCCGTTACCCCCCGACGAAAAGCATCCCCTAGACCAGCCCCGCGTCATCCCGGCGCCGACGCCCGGCAGCCGCACCCGCCAGGTGGCTTCTCAGGGGGGCGACCTCGCAGCGCCCGTGGGCTCTTCCGCTCCACGATAGGGAAGCAGTCGGCACCGCCTCAGTGGCCGACGACGGCCGACCGGTCGGGCGCACCTTTCGCATGCCTCTTGCAGTGATGGTGACGGCGACGGTCGAGGTGGCGTCTGCTGCCGTCGCAGCGAGTCGCGTTCACCAGACAAGCGATGGTGTGTCCAGATCCGCCGCCGGTGCCGACGCTGGGAGTCGAGTATCGGGTGGAGCAGGCAGCCGGGTATCCCTGATTGTGGGGAGGGGGCGGGGGCCGCTGTAGTGGCGGCAACCCGCTTGCGTAACGGCACCCAGACCGGGTACACTTGCAACCATCGGACGGCGACCGGTCGGCAATCGTAGGCCCCCGCGGCGTCAGTCCAAGCAACGAACACGGGAAACACACGAATGGCAGAAGGCACGATCAAGAAATTGACGGACAAGGGGTTCGGGTTCATCAAGACGGGGAGCGACAAAGACCTGTTCTTCCACTCATCGGCCCTCCAAGGGGTCAGCTTCGACGAACTGAGTGAAGGCCAAAAGGTGTCCTACACGGAAGGCCAGGGCAAGAAAGGCCCATGTGCCGAGAACGTCAAGCCGGTGTAGTCCCGCCGGGTTTCCGGTTTGCTCCTCGGTACGAGAATAGTGCGCGAGCGATCGAGTGGAGGTTGCCGATGGATGATGCACGACCGCGAATTCATCTTATCGAGAAGCGTGGCTATATCAAGAAGCTGAAGGACGTGGAACGGGAATACGAAAGCGGCTGGTGGCCAGTCTCCGAGGAAACCGCACAGTCCTTGATCGGGGGACTTGTCCTCTTCCATGAAACGCGGACGAAGCCCTCGTTTTTCGGAGGAACGATCTTGGGGTTCCGAATCGAGACGGAGGGGGAATACCAGGACCGTATTGTCTTCAGGGTCGAGTCCTCCCTGGAGTGCAAGAACGTCAAGGCGGGCCTGGAAGGATGGGCTCAAATGATGAAGATCGTCCGAAGACAATGAGCGGCAACCGCGTCGTGGAACCGACAACGACCTGCCGGCGCATCGCCAGGACGACCGCCGGCGGCTCGTCCGACCGGTCGCAACAGCGGCGCCCCTTAACGGAGAAAGAGAAATGGCCAAGAGAACCAGAAAAGGGCAAAAGCAGTGCCCAAAATGCGATGCGTGGGTCAAAGGAACCAGGGCCAAGAAGTGCCCGAAGTGCGGTCATGGTTTCACGGCGGCCAAGGCGAAGAAAGCCGCCCAAGCGGTAACCGCTTCAGCCGAGGTCCCGACCAAGCCCAGCTATGCCGTCACGCTGGAGCAAATCACGGCGGTCGGCGAGATGGTGAAGACGATCGGTGGTTTTCGTCACCTGCACCAGATGCTTGATGTCATCAGGGAGGTCGGCGGGCTGAAGAAATTCAAGGATTTGCTGGACGCGATTGCGGTGAGCGGAGTGGGCGAATCGACGCCCTGAGCTGCCTTTGTCCTGAACGCACCCGAGCCCTGGTGGCAACGCCGGGGCTTTTGCTTTTTCTTGGAGGGTAATCGCGACGCCTGGCGCCACGATGCTCGTTCAGGTCGTGCGTTTACGTCGGCAGCTTCCGTAGACGGACTTGCCCAGGGCCGCCCTCTCAAGCCCTACCAGTTCATCCACGAACCCTTCCCAGTCAAAGCCCGGCATCAACATCACGGACATCAGGGATGCGGTTTTCCAGTCGAACGCCAGGCGGAACATCACGCACGATTCCGCCTTGCATCCGGCGTTGCTCCAGGTGTGGGTCCAGATGTTGAGATGGGGCGGCATCCTGAAGTCATACCGTCCATTCCGCTCAACATCGTGGGCCTTGGCATACTGGAGGATCTGTTTCAGTTCCTCACGGTCGTATCGCAGATTGATTCGGACAGTTTCGGCGTGCATGGCATTCCTTGCCTTCAGATGGAGACAGTTCGTATCGGGCAACGGCATCCTTGTGACCGACTGCTGCGGCACATTATGGCAGGATCGGGCCTGCGTTGGCAAGAGGATTCCAAGTAACGTCCCGAGCCACGAGGGATTGTGCTGACAGCAATGCCACCAACACCGTAGGTTGTGGTGGCCGAAGATGTTTGAGGGGGCGACGACGATCCCGTTTTCCTGAAATCTGACGCAAACTTTTTTGTGACCGATCTTGACGAGTTTTCCATCGAAGCGTGGGAAGCGAGGAAGACTTTGCCGGGGCAGGCGACCTATCCAAAGCCATCCGAGAGCCGTGCCGATAAGGTTTTTTGCCAAGTCGCACCCGGAGGCCAAACCAATGAGTAGCACTTCCCAGACGGCCCAGGAACGGCGTCCAGCCAATCTCGCCGCCCTTCACCAGAGATTGCAGGAAATGGCGGCCAGCACGAAATCGTCAGTCCCCACGCCCAAGCCGGTCGTTTTTCAAGAGCCAGTGCTGGTGGTGCGGGGAAAATAGGCGAGGTCGTTCTCGCTTCTCAACGGGCTCCTATTCTCCTTCGGCCCACACTCGCACGTCGCCGCCCTCGTCGATTTCCACATGGATGACATTCGGTCGGCAGCAGACCGGACAATCCTCGACGTACTCTTGGCTTTCGCCCGCCGACAGGTCCACCGGAATCACGATCTCCTCGCCGCAGGCATCGCAGACGTAGCTGGCCTCCTCCGTCGGTCGTCCTGGCTTCTTGCGTTTCATACCATCCTGTTTCCGAGGTGTGTCTTCCTGGCCATCCTCGCTCGTCGGCCTCGTCAGCACATCCTGAAAGAAGGCTTCAAGCTCCCGCAGGTGCTCGCCCGTGGCGGTGTGGATGATGACAGCCCGGTTCCTGCCATCGGCATAGACCTTCCGAACGCCGAATCCATGCCCCTTGAGCCGCCGCCGGACCTTGGACGCCCCCAGAGCAACGTACAACTTTTCACCTTTGACTTCTATCATGAATCCTGCCGCCCGTCAGCTTTCCAGAGGAAGGTAAATATCTGTAATCAATTTCTCGGGCGGCGTGGTGGCCGGGTCACTGACGTAGACCTCAAAGCAGGGAGCAACTGCACCCGTGGATTAGCTCTTGGCCTTGGACTTGTTCAGGGTCACGGCGGCCCGAACGAGAGCCTTTAACGCCTTCTCGTCTATCTTCTCGCCCTCGTGGAAGTCGATGGCACGCCTGGTGTGCCCGTCAAGACTGGAGTTGAAGAGGCCCGAAGGATCGTTCAAGGCCGCCCCTTTGGCAAAGGTCATCTTCACGACGTTCTTGTAAGTCTCGCCTGTGCAGATCAATCCGTCGTGCGACCACACCGGAACCCCTCTCCACTTCCACTCCTCGACGACTTCGGGATCGGCCTCCTTGACTAAGGTACGAACCCGGCTGAGCATCTCGCCCCGCCAGTCGCCTAGCTCCTTGATTCTCTCGTTGATCAGTTCCGAAGGCGATTTTGTTTTCTGCGACCCGCACTTCTTCATGCCCGTTTCTCCTCTTTAATCCCCGGCAAGTGCCGGTTGCCGCTCTCCGGTGCTTCAGGCGGATCGACGGGATTTATTGCCTTCGACCAGCGGAATGAAGAAAGCCAGGAAGAGTGCTGCAAGTAATCCGATGATGGCAGCCGCACACCATTCCGCCCGAGACACGGCCTCTGAGTCTGGCCGGTAGCGTAAGATGAAGTACGAATCCATCCAAATCAGGATGCTCGTCACCAGCCCTGGAGAATACTCCCGATAGCGGACCGTCCACCAGACATGCCAGAAGCCGTTGCAAGTGCGTTCAATCGCCCAGGCCAAGGGAAGGACAACACAACTCCCATCAAAGACATCGTAGAGGATGACACTGGATATCATGATGACGAAGTATCCCGTGTTGAACCAAAAGAACTTTCGCCACGAATACTCCGGCCACCAGTGCTCCCGAACTTTCTCCACAAAGCTACCGCCAAGGAGGGATTCGTCAAGAACGTGGACCACGTAGGCAGCAACCATGAACCAGAAAAAAAGCACTAACGGCACAGTCATAATGTATGTCTGCTCTCCGCTTCGCCCCCAAGGCATTCCTATTCCCCTTCGGCCCACACTCGCACGTCGCCGCCCTCGTCGATTTCCACATGGATGACATTCGGTCGGCAGCAGACCGGACAATCCTCGACGTACTCTTGGCTTTCGCCCGCCGACAGGTCTACCGGAATCACGATCTCCTCGCCGCAGGCATCGCAGACGTAGCCGGCCTCCTCCGCCGGTCGTCCTGGCTTCTTGCGTTTCATACCCATGAATAATACCCGGCAAGGTCAAGGAAGAGCGAGAAGGCGATGATTGGGGCATGGGTGGACATAGGTTCTCCTCCGTGCCGATATTTTCCAGAACGGGGGCCGGGCTGTCAACTTGTCAAAGTGACGAGTTCAACTCCCTGCAAACGGAAATTCTGCAAGGAGTCGTTTCCGGCGTTTCCGACATTCCGCCGGGGGTGTCAAGCCGATGCACGCCCTATTCCGACAGGGGTACCGGCTGGGCTGTCAGTGGGCTTCCGACGACACCTTCACCTTCTTCACCGTCTTCCCGCCGTCCCAGAACTGAATCTCCTTGTAGTCTCCCTTCGGAATGGACACGATCAGCGGACAAGCGAAGGTGGCGGAGTCGCTCTTCCTTGACGTGGCGGTGTAACGCAGGTTGACCAGGCCGTTACCGAGCGTGACGCCATCGACCTTGTACTCCCAGACTGCCTTGCCCCGTTTGATCGCCGCCAGCACGATGTTCGACTTGAAGGCGTCCTTGGGCAGCCGGTGCGATTTGTCGCCCATGACGAAGGCCACGCCGAACACCTTGTCGAATTGCTCCTGGCTGGTGATGACCACGAACGATTCGGCGGCATCGGGCTCGAACTTGTTGGAGACGAAGTAGCCGGAGTAGGTGTCGAAGGAAAGCTTGGCCGGTTCCGCAGCCGAGGCGTGCCCCAGGTGACAAAGAGCGGCCAGCAGGACGGTCGTTGCAGTTCGTTTCATCTTTCACCCCTCGCTTTCATCATAATCGTGTTTTCGGGCCGCTCGCCAACCCTCTTCCCAAGAGCGGCGGGCATCGGCATCCTTCTCTTCCTTATACGGATTGTCGCTGACATCGGCGCCATCCCAGTAGGCGTCGTAACCTTCGTCGAAGGCGTCGCGGTCGGTCATGGCCCTAGATCTCTTGGTCGTCCGAATGATCCGTCTGCACGTTCGCCCCTTGGGTCAGGACATTGTGGGCGAAATCGAACCCGGCCTGCCGCAGGGCGATCTCCACCTTTATCTTGCTGGGCGGCTCGCCTTTCAGGTAGACCAGGCCCCAGTGAACGGTGCCGCCGCCGTCAATATGCACCCCCGTGGCCACCTCCTTGACGACGAGTTGTGGATTCAGCCTCGCCAACAAGTGCTGGATGGGGAAGAACTCATGCTCATCCCGCACCGAAAACGCCTTGGGCAGTTCGATTTTGGCATGCATGGATTGACTCCTTTTCCTACTGCGGTGGTGGCCAGGACTTGTTGACACCGTAGGCTTCTCGCTGCCGCTGGTTGGCCATGAGCGGCTTGCTGGTCACGAGGATACGATTCAGCGTTCCATCCAAGGCAAACTCCACCTGCCATTCCCGACCTGGAAACTCGTAGAACAAGAGGATTTCCTCGTCGTCTGCGTCCTTCCAGAACGGCGGGCCGAACCTTCCGACGAATGACGGTTCGGTGAGTTGCCCCAGATCAAGATTCTCGCCCTTGTAGCGGCAAACCCCGGCGAACGGTTGGTGCTCCGGCATGTCCTGATCTTTCTGGACGATCTCAAAGCAGTCGATGGTGTCCTGCTCGTTGTAGCAGTCAATCGACAGGCCAAGCGAGAAAAAACGGTACTCGCCCAATGTCAGCCCACTTCGGTCTTCGATGGGACCGAGAAACGAGAGCCGGTCGAGCGACTCCCCGATGCCGACATCGTTGAGCTTGCCGCCCTCCAAGTCGAAAGTCAGCCGCAGATCGGACGCTCGCTGCCAGACCTTTGTAGGGTCCTTCGGTCCGAGAACAAACTCAAGCATAATTCCTCCAGACTCGTGGGCCTAGGCACCAGGGCAGTCCAGCTACGTCGGATATCCCTTCGCCACGTTGTTCGTCTTCCGGTCCAAGTCCAGTGTTCGCCAACAGTACCAGCTTGCCACCGAGGCATAGGGTCGCCAGGGAGCGGCGATGGTGATGGCGGTCTGCTTGTCGGGCAGATCGGCTAGACCATACCGATTGCGGATGGCCGTCCGCACACCCAGATCGTCATGGGGGAACACGTCCAGCCGCCCCAGGGAGAAGATCAGGAACATCTGGGCCGTCCACCGACCGATTCCCTTCACCTGCGTCAGTTGATCCACGATCCGTTCGTCCGAAAGCCGCCCGATCTGCCGAAGGTCAACGGTTCCATCGCGTACCTTGTGTGCCAAGTCGGCAAGATATGATGCCTTCTGCGGCGACAGGCCCACTGACCGGAGTTGGTCCACGGTGAACTGGGCGAGGTTTGCCGGTTTCAGACCATCGACACCGGCAAGCTCCTGTAATCGCCTACGGATCGAACGGGCTGCACCTGTCGATATCTGCTGGGAAATGATGGACCGAACCAACATGCCGAAACGGTCACGCTCAAGCCGCAGCGTGAATGGCCCCACGGCGTCAATCACCTCCCTCAGCACCGGATCGGCTGACCGGAGATGGCGGCGTGCCTTCTGAATGTCCGTCTGCTTCAGCATCTCGACCTTTTCGGGGCTGGCCAATAGGAGTGCGGTTCGATCAAATCAGCAGCCTGCTGTTGGGCCAATGTGTCGCCACCAGTTGTAGTCGGTTATGTCGAGGACATCACCAGTCAAGTCGTTTATTACCTTTACAACGGTTCCCAAACTTGTCGGGGTGAAGGAATAGGTGTAGCCGCCTCCATTGGCACCATAATATGCCCCGCCAGGGAATTCCATGTCAGTCCCCTTCTGCTGTTTCATAACCTTTGCGTCAATTTCCTGCTGCCATGCCCTGATTCGTTCCGACTCTTCCTCGGATATGTCGAACTTATCCATTGTTTCACCCTTTCATCGAAACGGGAGTCACCCAAATACCGCTATTTGTGGCCAATCCCCTCGATTTCGACAACCGGGTCTGGGTCATCATCATAGGCTGGTGCCCATCTTAGTCCCTGCCAGTGTTTGGATTGCGGGTCAAAAGGAATCGTTGAACCGAGCCGTGGTGAGCTTGTGTTGTAAAGCCAGCAGGGCTCGTTGCGTTCTTTGAGATTGTCGAGCAACTCAAAGGCAGCGGCGGTACTGAGGCGATACTGGCTGCTTAAGAATTCCTTTCCATCGACGGGGCTCTCGTTCCAGAAGACCCACCAATAATACTTGTAGAACCTGGGGTTTGGGTGAATGCCAGAAGCATACGAACTACAGCAGCTACGTTCTCCGGCCAGTTGGCAATCGGTTCGCTCCCTCCGCAGTTCGTCAAAGCTGGGAATACGCATGACTGATTTCCTCGGACTACTCGTGGCGTTCGACCCGACCTTCTTCGGACCGGACTTCGCCAACTTGTTCTTTTCCACTTCTTCCGCAGATGGGCGACGTGTTGTATCTTTGCTTCTTTATCGAATTGACCGGGGAATTGGCACGGTCGGCCGTGCCCGGGTCGTAGTATGATTGGGAGCGTCGCAGTGGGCCTTCAACAGAGCAAGGTGGTTTTTATGGATGCCTTCCTGTTGAACTGGTCGGAAAGCCTCGAAATAGTCGTCGGCAGTGCCAAATTCGTCGTGGCTCATGGTTCATCGTGGCTGTGGTTTCCGATCTCCCACCGGGCCTTTTCACCCTCCCCAAACTCAATTGGCGGCTCTCCACCGTTTTCCCGATGAATAATGCTTCCTCGCCTGGGCACTATCATCAAGTCTCGAAGCACCGCAACACACAAAGACGCTTGACGTGCTTTGAACGCAAGCCGCCAATCAGTTTCCCTGCAAACTCACAGTCACGCATTGTCAGCGGCGGCTTTGTGGGCACAGGCAGTTCTTCCTGCGACTCGGGGCTTAACAGCGAGCAAGGCCATCGCTCCTTCCAGGCTCGCTTCAAGAATCGCAGAAATCGGCGGGTATCCAACAGCCCTAGGCACGAATGGGAGCTGTCACCTCTTTCGGTTTGCCAAAGGACGAACGGCTTGGGCTGCGGCAGAGGCGGCAAGGCTGCCAGTACAGCCTTTTCTTCACTCTTCCGTAGTTTCAGCCAACCAATCCCATCAATCAGTACCAGAACTGCGAACAATGTCTGCCTATCCACCCGGCCTTGCAGGAAACCGTACACGGCTGCGGCAATTATCATCGCCGTTTCCTCCAGGCAGGAGGGGTCAAATTGCGGGCAACGGCGTCGAAGAGCCGTAGGGATCACATATTCCAGGAACCAGTATGGCTGCGACGAGTGCCGCATTGACCATCCTACCGTTCGAGTTGCCAAGATACGCTCGACCGTCTTGGGGTCGGTTTCCACTGGCATTTCAAATTCCAGGAAGAACTCTGCCGCACTCTTCCACTGGGAAGTCGAGTCCCACCCGAGCTTCTTGTGGAACTCCCGCCAGGAAAGGGCAAGGAATGGGTCAATGACCGTTCTATCTATGACCCAGTAATAATGCTCTATTCCCATTCGTTTACTCCTCATTCTCCAAGCATTGTCCGGTTGGCACGAACGGAGGCTATAGGCGTTCCTCAACCTCCCCCAAACCCGATTGGCATCTATGTCAGGATCGGCAAGTCCGTCCACGCCATCGCTACTCCAAGTCCGACAAGAACCCAATCGCCTTGTCCACGAACCTCGGCTCTACCCAACGAGGTGGACTCCTCTGGATGGAAATATGACCGCCAAAGTCACCGAACACTTTCTGCATTTTGCGGGAAAGCACCTTCAGCGGTTTGCCCGCCCGGTCTTCTCCGTCCTCGCTGATGCAACATGCCTTCTGGAACAAACGGCTGCGGGGACCGCCCTTCACCAGAACCAGGTCGTCCTTCTGCTGCTCGAAGACGGATCGGTAGCGGACATGGAAGTTCTTTCCGAACTCGTCCTTCAGCGTCTTTCGGTCGAACTCATGAGCCATCCCGGCCAGGGCCACCTCGAAGAACCCGGCCAAGTACAGAGCGGGACGACAGGTGCGATTCCAGCCGCACTCCGAACCCCAATTTTGTAACCCGCAGTAGAAGACGAGGAAGTCACCCGGCTTCAAGTTCCGAAGTGATCGCTTCGGAGGCGTTGGGTCGCCGTAGGTGAACGTCTCGAACTCGGGATCGAGGTGGATCGTTTGCTGGGCCATCTGCGTCCGTCGGGATGCGGGGAAATAGTCGAGGTGCGACCGGCCATTCCGTCCGATCATGGTACTGTAGGTATGGACGCTGACTCCCTTCCCATCAGGAATGCACACGAACTCGAACGTGCCGTCGTCGAACAGCGGACCTTGAATCCCGCCAGCCCCAGCGTCGATCCCGACCCGTAGCAGAACGACCCGCTTCATAACTCCCCCAAAGCGGCGAGAAGGTCAGGCACTCCGTCCCATTTCATGAAATCCCGGCAATGGTTATCGCCGAGGAACAGCCTTGGACCAGTCCAGAGAAACGTGAACCTTGGATCGCCAAGCAGCAGAGCAGGACGGCGACCATATCGCTCGTACCGAATATCCTTACGCCAGCCGCCATCATACTTGTGTTTGTGGTGAGCATGACGGGCAGGAACAATGTAGTTGTCGGGACTATACCTCTCTTCCTCAGCCAGTGTGTAACGGGGCACAAATACATCACCAAGAAAATGCTCATGTGCCGTTTTTTCCTGGCGAGCAAGTGTAGTCAGCGAATTCCAAAGGTCGAATTGCGACTCATAAGCATGGGCAATTCGTGCCAGGAAGAAGAGCCAGTGCCGTTTGTCGCAGAGGGCTCGGCTTGTAAACCCGGCGACCCATTTATGCCGCCACTGCGATGCGTTAACGGTCGCCCGCATCTGGTGCTTGCAGGTGCAGATCGTCAGGTATCCCCCCTGAAAATTCGGTGCGGAGCCCTGCTGCTCAAAGCGGCCTTTTCTATCCAGCTTGACGGTCGTGACGACGTAGGAGCGGGCGGCCTCTCCCGGCCTCCCGGCCCGGCTCCTCAACTCGGATAGAGACAAATCAAGATTACCTGCAAGTGCCCCCTTTTTCGGAAATGTCTGGGTTAAGGTAGACGTTGTATCGTCCCCGTTTCCGTGCTTTGCGATTCCCCCTACGCATGTTCGGCAACATCCTCGTTTCATGCGTCACCCGCCCTTTCCCGATTCCCCTTTGTCAGGCCCAAAATCGCCCACCACATGACCCCGAACGACGGTGAACGTCAGCGTGCGGTCTTCAAGGCTCGCCCAGGGCAGCAGGGCTTCATCGATGTGCCGCAGGAACTCGGGAACTTCGGCGTCCTCGATACCGGCGTGCTCGAAGAGGAACACAGTCCCCGCCACATGCCCATCGGCAAGGTAATGAAGGTCGATGGCCGCCGAATCCTGGCCCTCCTTCTTCTGGACCAGGAATCGTTCGGAGGTCATCGTCCGAAAGGTGCGAATGAGTTTCATGGCCAAATCCTCCAAAGAAAAACGGTGGTGAGCGAGCCGATTCCCGAAATCAAAGCCAGGACCAAGAGGCAGCCCTGCTTCGATGACGAATAGTACCGCATTCCCGTTCCAGGGATGCTGACCGACCTGTAGCTGCGGCCACGGGAGTTCACCCCTGTACGAAAGCCCCCGCCGCCCAGGGAATACCCGATCCCCGACTTGCTGATGTTGATCCGGAAGGGGCCGAGCCCTACGCTCTTGCGATAGTACCAGCCCATGGGGATGCTCCAGTCAGGGATCCACCTCGGTCACTGCTGATTATCCCCTCCCGTCGAGGCGCTGCCAAGGTCATGCCGGAAGGATTCCGGGGCCTTTGGAACGCCCGGGAACCGAGGGGCGTTTGGCTGGTCGGGAAGTCGCCTTGAAGTCGTCCCTCGCCTCGGCCTTGCCGGAGGAGGTCCAGGTCGGCGTCACTCCGGCACTTCCATCGGCTTGCCGTTGTCCTTGGGCCCGAGCCCGAGAAGGAACGGCACCGCCTCCTCGGCCCACGCCGCCGGGTCGGGATAGTTCCCGGCGTCGGCGCCGAAGCAGCTTCGCAGCATCTCCGTGTCGATGACTCCGGGGATCACGGGCACGGCAGCCAGGCCGCGGGCAGCTCCACCGCCATCGCCCGGGTCAGCCCTTCGATCGCCCACTTCGTGGCGCAGTACGGCGCGACCTCCGCAGCCCCCTCTCGCCCCCACCACGAGCTGAAGTTGACGACCACGCCGCGACCCCGCTCGATCATCGTCGGCAGGAAATGGCGGATGCCCAACGATTATCACAAGAACGAGTCGGTCTACGAAACGTGGCTGAAGGGCCTGGGCTGCCGATTCATGCCGGACGCTCGCCGTGCCCTGAGCCAGGCCGCATGAGACCCCGGCGACGACTGTCCCACTGCCGCCAGCAGCCGGCCAGTGACACCGGCCCTCACTTCTTCCCCTCCGCCACGGTCAGTTGCACCGGCTTCGACTCGCCGCGGGCGGCAGGGTTGTAGTATTCATAGGCCACCGACTTGCCGGTCTGGGCCTTCAGCGAGGTACTTCGCCCGCAGTTGATATTGCAACTGCACCGGCTGGCCGGCGGTCACTTCCCGCAGGTAGACGATGATCTGCCGGCCGGTGACGGAGAATTTCTCGATCTGCCTTTCGGCCACCGCCCGGGTGAGCTGATCGACCACCGGGGTGAAGCCCGGCGGCAGGCCGAGGTCCACGATGACCATCTCGGCCGAGCCCGCGCGGTTGTTGGTCACGGTGACGGTCACGCCGACGACGTCCTCGGCGTCGAGGTTGGTGCGGTCGTATTGGACCTTGATGCCCAGCGGCTCGGGCTCGGCGGGGGCCTCGGCGCCGCGGGGATAGGGGACGTAATAGCGTCCCACGACCTGGTAGAGCAGCTTGCCCGTGCCCCCGAATTCCAGCGCCACGGCATTGGGGCCGGGGCGGGTCATCTCCTTCAGGTCGAACAATTGGAGCACGTCGCAATTGGACTGGTCGACGCGGAGCGTCTTGACCGGTTGGTCGTTGAAGCGGAGCTGGAGGGTGCCGTCGGACTTGGCCTTGGCGCCCCGCTCGGCCATGAGCATCGCGCGGAGGGCCTGGATGGTGGCCTGGGTGGACTGCCAGGCGCCGAGGGCGTCCTTGTTCTTGGCGAGGTAGGCGACGGCCTTGCCCACCAGGTCCGCCTCGCGTCCGCCGCGGACGAGGGCCTGCACGGCCAGGCCGGTCACTTCGATGTCGCCGGCGACGCCGCTGCCGAAGGTGGGCGTGTCGGACTGGAGGATCCAGTAGGCCAGGTCGTCCTTCTCGGTGCAGGCCGCCCGCAGCAGGTCCATCGCCTGGGCGGTGGCGCCGTCGTCGGCGTCGACGGCGGCCAGGGCGTTGGCGGCCAGGGCCAGCGTGTAGTTGTCCTGCATCCTGCCGAGATGGCCGCGGAGGTAATCGGTTCCCCTGCGGAGTTCGGGCCCGCGATACTCCGTGCTCGCCAGGGCCCAGACGGTGTAGGCCGTGTTGCGGAGCACGTTGTCCTGCATCTTGTTGATCGCCCCTTCGCCGATCCCGCCCTCGGACGGCTTGAAGGAGCCGTCGGGCTGCTGCAAGTGGGCGAGCCATCGCTGCGTGCGGGCGATGATCGCCGGGTCCACCGGGTGGACCTTGCTCATGTCGTAGAACTCCATCAGCCCGTAGGCCGTGAGGATCGAATGGGCCGGCGCGTGGCCGAACCAGTCGAAACCGCCCCCGGGGACTTCGAAGGAGACCAGTTGCTGATAGCCCGCGTTGATGAAGCCCTCGGCCTTCATCCGCAGCTCGGGCGTGATCTTGCCCGTGGTCTTCATGTAATTCAGCACCAGCACGTCCGGATAGGTCGAGCTGGAGGTCTGCTCGAAGCAGCCGCCGGGCATTTGGAGCATCCGGTCCAGGCCCTCGACGACCTGCGAGAGCACGCCGGGATAGACCTTCACGAAGATCTTGCTGGCCCCGGGGATCGCCTCCGGGGGGATGTCGATGGTCCGGTCAATCTTGCCCGTCAGGCAGCCGCTGCGGCTGATGAGACACTCCTTGCCGTCGGGGAGGATCTCGACGGTGCGGGCCACCGCGTCGCTGGTCTTCGTGCCCCGGGCGGTGACGGTGAACTTCTGGAAGCCGATGTTCCGGGCGACAATGGGGAAGTGCACCGCCCGCACCTCCCCCGGACCCAGCTTCACCGTCTGCACCGGCTCCGCGCGGAGCTCGAACCAGTCGCCCGGCGTCACCTCCAGCCGCACCGCCTGGTCGGTCTTCAGATAGTTGTAGACCGCCACGGGCACGGACACCTCGTCGTGCTGCGTCAGGGCCACGGGGAAGTCGATATCGACGAAGAAGTCCTGGAAGACGTTGATTCCGGCGGTGGCCGAGCCCAGCCGCCCCCGGGCCGACGAGGCCATGCAGGTCAGCCGCCAGGTAGTGATCGAGTCGGCCAGGGGGACGCGCAGGAGGGCGTTTCCATCGGCATCGGTGATCACGGCGGGGTTGAAGTAGAGCGTTTCGGGGAAATACTGGCGGATGCGGACCGGCTCGGCGGCGGCGGGGGGGCCGCGGTCTGGGGCGTTTACAGCGGCGGCCGGCGGCGGAACGGGTGCGGCCGGCGTCGGCTTCGCCGCTTCTGCTTTAGTCTCAGCCTCCGCGAATCCGCCCCTCCCGCCCGCGAATCCGCCCATCCCGCCCCCCATCCCGCCGAACCCGCCCCTCCCGCCCACGAAGCCTTGAAATCTTGGCGCCCGCGGGCAAGCCACGGCGACCCGCTGACTCGGGTCCGGATAGGTCAGATCATCCAGCGTGCCCCACTGGCCGTCGATCCCCGCCGAGGCCAGCGCGAAGTTATGGAACGTCTGGCACATTGGGCACCAGGTGGCATCGACGATCTTCATCGGCGTGCCCCAGGGGTCGAGGGCGTCGGCCTGCTTCAGCAATCCCTCTTTCACCAGCCGGCGGAGGTCGAGGTCCTTGGCGTCCATCTTGCGGGCGTCGGCGTGGTGGCGGGTGCCGAACTGGGCCAGCGCCTTCGCCACTTTCTGATAGCGGCCGGCCAGCACGGGCCCGACCTTGAGTTGGAAGGCGGCGGCCTTGTTGTCGCGCTGATAGGTGTTGACCTGGAGCGAGTAATCGCCCGCCCCCTTGGCGGAGGCCAGCAGCACGCGGGCGGCGGTGTCGCGCCGGGCGGCCGACTCCGGCGAGGGCTCTGCCGGCTGCAGCGATTCCTCCAGCGACCAGCCGTGGACCTCGTACCGCGGCGTGGCGATCTCCTTCTCCAGGTAGAAGTAGATTTTTTCCAGCCCGGGCTGCATCTCCTGCAGTGCGAAGACCGCTTCGTCGACGACCATCACGCCCAGGGCGGAGGCCACGCCCCGGCCCGAGGCGTTGGTCACGCGGAAACTCACCTGGGCCTCGCCGCCGGGGCGATAGGTCTCGGCGTCGTTGCGGATCGACACGTTCAGGTCGTCGGCGGGATCGACGATCACCAGCCGCCGGTCCCGCATCATCTCGCCGTTTTCGCCGATCAAGTAGGCGTTGATCTGCACGGTGCCGGCCAGGGTGGGGTCGAAGGTCACGGTGTCGGTCGCCCGGCCCCACTCGACGTCCACGGTGCGGGTGAGGTAGGTTTGGCGGTCCTTGATGAAGTCCAGGTAGACGGTGCCGACCCTTTTCGTGGTGAAGACTTCCAGTCTCGCCCGCTGGCCGACGTGATAGAGCGACTTGTCGGTCCGCAGCAGGATGGTATCGTCGCCGGTCTTGGGCTTGGTGTCGAAGCTGACGGTGGCCCGGCCTTTCTGCCCCTTGTCGTCGCGGGCCGAAAGCTGCATGGGGCGGTTATTGGCCTGGGCGGGGCGGAAACTGAACACGCCGAACCCCGCCTCGTTGGTTCGCAGCGCCGGGGACGCGTGGTCCGGGGCATTGGTCCAAACCACCTGGCAGCGCGGCGGAGGTCGAATCGGCATAGGTGGACACGACATAGATGCGGTTTTCCAGCCCGGGCACCAGCTCGCCGCTCTCCGGCACGGCGGTCACCAGGATGGGCGCGGCGGTGACGGGGACGTTCTTGGTGATCGTCTCCTTGTGATCGGCGGTGTCGGTCACGCTCGCTTCCAGCTTCGCCGCGGCCTTGCCGGCCTCCAGCGGCTGGCCGACGAAGCTTGCCGGCAGCTTGACCTCGAAGGAGAAATGCCCCTTGGCATCGGTCTGGCCCTCGATGTCCTGGAAATCGAAGTAGCCGACGTCGAACTTCGAGCACTTCACCTGGACCTTGCCGCCGGCGACCGCCTTGCCGAAGAAGTAGTTCACCTGGAGATCGGCCTCCACGGTCTCGCCCGGCTGGTAGAAGCGCCGGTCGGTCGTCAGCTCGCACTTGAATTTCGGCAGCACGTAGCGGTCGACGGTGACGGTCTTTTCCTCCTTGACGCCGGCCACAATCGCGCGGATGCGGTAGCTACCCATGTTCAACTCGTCGGCCAGGACGAAGTCGGCGTGCGAGACGCCGAACTCGTCGGCCTGGACCGGCTGCTTGAAGACCTTGTTGCCCTTGGCGTCCTCGACCTCGAAGAGCACGTCCGCCCCGGCCAGGGGCGTCATGGCGGGGCGCCGCAAGGCCAGGGCGCGGAGATGGATCGTCTGGCCCGGCTGGTAAAGCGGCTTGTCGGTCGTCAACATGGTGCGCACGCCGCTGCGGACGGTGACACGCTCTTCGACTCCGTCCCGGGCGGTGCGGGACTGGACGCTCACCGCAAGCGTGGCGGCGCTGAACTCCGCGGCCGGCAAGTTGAGCTTCGCCGCCACCTCGCCCCGGGAGTCGGTCCTGCCCGCCGTCGAGCAGATCTCCTTGCCACCCCGCGCGGCCAACCGGACGCGAACCTGGGCCCCGGGCACGGGAACCCCGGCCGCCCGGTCCCGCACCATCACCCGCACCACCGGGCTGGTGCCGGCGAAAAACTCCCGCTGCCCCAGCACGTGGGTCTCCAGCATCTCGGCGAGGAATTGCAGGCTCCGCTGGCGGAAGGGCTCGGACCCGTCGAAGTGGTAGCGGACATAGTAATTGGCCGGGTCGTTGGCGCTGATCCGGGCGGCCAACCTCACCTGGAACGGCTTGCCGCCGTGGCTGACGGAAGTCGCGGCGACCACCTTCCCCCTGAGGTCCAGCAGCTCCACCGTGGCATTGCCCCGGCGATTGCGGGGCGGAAACAGGTCCAGCGTGATCCCATCCCGGGCCATTCCGGCCAGGCTCACTTCCAGCCTGGTGGATGGGGCGGGCGGGGCCGGCTCGCGCGACATCAGCGTCACGGCCGGGCTCCGCAGCGTCAAGACCAGCAACACCCCCCCGACTGCGAACACGCACATGACCAACCGTCCTTGCCAACGCATGGCGATTCCCCTTTCTGCTGCTGCGGATGAGCCGAACCGGGCGGTGGCAGCCGACGCTGGCTGCCTTTGCGCCCCTGCCTGGTAGTCTGCGCCATAAGTTTGAACGCAGCCGCCCGGAAAAAAGTTCAGGAAAATCCCCGAAATGACCTATCGAACGCGCCAGCCCGCGTGACCGGGCCAACGCCGGCTCAGATAGTAGAGGCACGGGCTGGATACGCTTTGGGGAACGGATTAGGTGACACTTTACGTGACACCGACCCGAAGTCGACCAAAACGACCGCGAGCCACCAGCCGTAACTCCAACGGCTGGTGGCTCTTAGGTGAGTGGGGCTGATGGGACTCGAACCCATGACCTACGGATTAAAAGTCCGTTGCTCTACCTACTGAGCTACAGCCTCAAGGTCCTCATAGCAAATAGGATAAACGCCAGAAGGCCGGCCGACAAGCCTCCACGCGGGCGCGAATGTCGCCGAGAGAGCCCCGAACGGCGGGCAACCGGCGGCAAGCGGCAGAAGCCCTGCACGAACCAGTCGTCCGCGTCGCGCATGTTGTCAGGCACGGCGTGCCTGACCTACGGGCGTGCGGCGACCCGCTACCACGGGGCAGTTCGCCTTTTCCTTTGCGACCATGAGATCGTGGTCTTCGGCAATGCCTTTTTCAGGTCTCTCACGCCCGCGCGGCTGGCCTTGGAGCCGTCGAGGTGCACCTCTTCGAGTTGGGTCAAGCCTTTCAGATGTTCCAGGCCGGCGTTGCTGATCTTGGTGCGAAAGAGGTTCAGCGATTTGAGTTGCGTCAATGCCTTGATGTGTTTCAGCCCCGCGTCGCCGATGCCGCTGTCGTCAAGCTGAAGGTCTTGGAGTTCGGTCAGTCCCGCGAGGTATTGCAGCCCGGCGTCCGTGATCCGCGTGCGGGTGAGGTACAAGGTTTGGAGCCGGGTGAGTCCGGCGAGGCGTTGCAGTCCGGCGTCGCTCAACCTGGTGTTGCTGAGGTCCAGCGATTGGAGTCGCGTCAAGCCCGCGAGGTGTTGCAGCCCGGCGTCGCTCAAGATGCCACCGAGCAACAGCTCTTGGAGCCGGGGCAATTCCTTGAGGTATTGCAATCCGGCGTCGCTGACCTTGGTGTTCCTGAGGTCCAGCGACTGGATTTCGGTCAATGTCTTGAGGTGTTCCAGCCCGGCGTCGCCGAAATCCGAGACGTAGAAACGGATCGCTACCACGTTGACCAGCATGTCGTCTCCCAGCAGCTTCCGCAGCCACGGCGGCCCTGGCGGTGCGGCGACTGGCATCACCTTGCCGAACGAATCGTCCGATTGATGATCGTAGTAGACCCAGCCGTCCGCCTCTCGAATCTCCTTCACGACCGCTTGCTGTTTCCTCGCCTGCTGCCTGGCCGCCGCCAGCCAACTGCACGGGATGGCGACAACGACCACCAGCAGCAGCAATGCGAGGATGCTGAACTGGAACCGCCAGCGAAAGACCAGGGCGGCGAGGAACCAGAGCAGCATCAGCACAAATGCCGCCCCGACCGTCGCCAGGCAAATCAGCACCGCGTAGCCCTTGTGCTGGTTGAAGGGAAGCCAGCGGAAGTGCTCGGACAAGAGCAGGAAGCCTTCGAGGACCAGGAGGGCAACGACGCAGCGATCCGGCGTGGGGCGATACCATTGGGGGCGGGGTTTACACACAGGAGCGTCAGCCATGGGACATTTCGACCCTCGCGTCATCGACCTCCGGTATCTATGGTTACCCTCGGCAACGCCTTTTGAAGATCTTTTGCACCCGTGTCGGAGACGCCGGTGCCGTAGAGCAGCAGTTCTTGGAGTTGGTTCAATCCTTTGAGGTATTCCAGCCCGGCATCGGTGACCTTTGTGTTGCCGAGGTCCAGGCATTGGAGTTGGTTCAATCCTTTGAGGTGTTGCAGCCCGGCATCGCTGACGTTCGTTTTGGCGAGCCCCAGCTCTTGGAGTTGGTTCAACCCTTTGAGGTGTTGCAGCCCGGCATCGCTGACGTTCGTTTTGGCGAGCCCCAGCTCCTGGAGTTCGTTCAACCCTTTGAGGTGTTGCAGCCCGGCATCGGTAACCTTCGTGTTGTTGAGGTCCAGCCTTTGGAGTTGGTTCAATCCTTCGAGGTGTTCCAGACCGGCATCGCTGACTTCCGTGTCGTCGAGGTCCAGGTGTTGGAGTTTGGTCAATCCTTTGAGGTGTTCCAGCCCGGCATCGGTGACTTTCGTGCCGTAGAGCAGCAGCGTTTGGAGTTTGGTCAATCCTTTGAGGTGTTCCAGCCCAGCATCGCTGACTCGCGTGTTGATGAGGTCCAGCCTTTGGAGTTGGGTCAATCCTTTGAGGCGTTCCAGCCCGGCATCGCTAATTCTTGAGTTGTCAAGATAGACCTGTCTCACGGCGACGAACAAATCATCCCCCAGCAACCCACGCAGCCACGCTGGCTCGGGCGGCTTGCTTGTAGTGTCGGTGAGGGACCGTTGGTAATCGTAGTACGCGTGGCCACCGAGCTTCCCAATCTCCTCCGCGGCCGTCTTCTGCTCCCTCGCCGCCTTCATCTCCGTCGCCAGCCAACTGAACGGGACAGCGACAACGACCACCAGGAGGAGCAACGCGAGGATGCCGAACTGAAACCGCCAACGAAAGACCAGGGCGGCGAGGAACCAGAGCAGCACGAGCACGAAGGCCGCCCCGACCGTCGCCAGGCAAATCAGCACCGACCAGCCCTTGTGCTGGTTGAAGGCGAACCACTGAAACCACGCCGACAGCAGCAGGAACCCCTCCACGGCCAGCAGTCCGAGCACGCAGCGATCCGGCGTGAGCCGGAACCAGCGGCGGCGGGTCTTGCACGTGCAGTCAAGAGCGTCGGCCATGGCGACAGTATAAGGGGGGAAGGGGGAAAAACAAGGATGAAGGATAAAGGATGAAGGCGGAGGGCGGAAGGCGGAGGGCGGAAGGCGGAGGGCGGAAGGCGGAAGGCGAAACCGCAAGCGATTGGGCCGACCCAATCCTTCATCCTTCATCCTTCATATCGCCCCGGCTGGCAATCGCCGCCGGCCGGGGTAGAATGGCGGCTGTGCGGGATGATTCATCACTCGTTCGCAAATAGCCGGCGTGACGGGAGCGAGGCCCTGCCGGCTGAAAACGTGAATCGCAGGAGACAGACGTGAGAGTCTTGGGAATTTCGGGCAGTCCGCGGCGTGAAGGAAACACCGATATCCTGATCGGTACGGCGTTGGAAGTGCTGGCGGGCGAGGGGTTGCAGACGGAGTTTCTCTCGCTGGCCGATCGGCCGATCAAGCCTTGCGTGGCTTGCCGGGGCTGCATGGCCGCCGACACGATCCGCTGCGTCCAGGAAGACCCGGCGTTTGAAGGCATTCTGGACAAGTTCGCCGCCGCCGACGGCATTCTCGTCGGTTCGCCCGTCTACTTCGGCTCGGCCACGCCGCAGACGATGGCCCTGCTGGACCGCGTCGGCTACGTCGCCCGCAAGCATCCGCAACTGTTGCGACGGAAGGTGGGAGCGGCGATTGTGGTCGCCCGCCGTGCCGGGCAAAACTTCACCCTGGCCCAGCTCAACTACTTCTTTCTGATCAGCGAGATGATCGTCCCCGGCTCGACCTACTGGAATCTGGCCTTCGGCCGCGAAAAGGGCGAGGTGCGCAATGACGCGGAAGGCATGGATACCGTGAAGAACCTCGCCCGTAACATGGCCTGGCTGATGAAGCGGCTGGCGACGGCCGACCACCAAGTCCCGCAGTAGGTCAGACACGGGCGTGCCTGACACCATGCGCCCCAATCGCTGTCAGGCACGGCGTGCCTGACCTACCGTTACCGCTGATCCGCGTCCGCACGCTCGGCCGTGCGCCGGCAGTCAACAAATTCGGCACATCCAGCAGAATTGCACCGGCGGCCCGAAAATAAAGCAGCCGCGCCGAATGCTAAGAAACCTTCCGCCATTGCCGGGGTTGAGATAATTAGATAGTGGCCGGTTGGGCCGGCGTGGCCCACTTTCCCTGGCCCCCGGTCCCCGGCCCCTGGCCCCTAGATAAAGGAGAGGCACCATGTCGAAGCTGAGATTTTGTCTGACAACGCTGATGTTGGTTTCTTTCTCCGCCGCAGCGATGGCCATCGAGCCGCCCGCCACAGCCGCCCAAGTCGTGCGGCCGGTCAAGCGGCCACATCCCTCGCCCACGCAGATCTTCCAGTGGCTCGACAAGAACCATGACGGCCTGTTGACCCTGGACGAATTCCTCGCCGCCCCGTGGGTCAAGAACAAGGCCCGGGCGGAGAAACTCTTCGTGTGGATGGACACCAACAAGGACGGCAGGGTGAGCCTGCAGGAGTTCCTGGCCGCTTGCGCCCGCCAGACCCGGGATTACACGACCGTCCAGAACGGCTATCTCGCCTGCGGCAGCAGCTACGTTGTGCAGCTCGGCTATCCCTGCGGCTGGAATTACTGCTGGCCGTGGCGATACGGCTGGTATTGGAACAACGGCTGGAATCACCGCCCGGGCGCCTGGTGGGGATGGGGATACGATCACTGGCGCCAGGGCCATCCTTACCGGCACGCCGGGCACTACGGCCACCACAACGGCCACGGCCATCGAAACGGCCCCGCCCATCGCGGGCACCATCCTCACGGCCACCACAAAGGCCCCGGCCATCGCGGGCACCATCCCCACGGCCACCGCGGCCATCATGGGCACGGCCATGGCCATGGCCATGGCCACAAGTGAGCCTCGGGCGTGAGGCGCGGAGATGGCGTGAGCACGTGCCCTCCCTGCTCCGCGTCTCTGCGTGAGCCTTGTTTGTGGTGATGCGCAAGGGGAAGGTCCCCGTCATCCTGCCTGCACCAAGCCCGAGCCGCCGCTGGCCTCGATGTACTGCCCGGTCACCCAGCCGGAATCGTCCGCCGCCAGGAATGCGGCCACGCTGGCAATATCTGCCGGCTGGCCGATCCGGCCCAGCGCCGTATGGCTGGAGACCGCCGCCACGACCCGCGGGTCTTGCCGCGCCTGGGCCGTGAAGTCCGTGGCCGTCAGGCCGGGGCCGATGGCGTTGACCGTAATGCCACGCTTGCCCAACTCGGCGGCCAGGATCAAGGTGAAGTGGTTGATGGCCGCCTTGCCCATCGAGTAGGCGGCCATGCGCGGATACGCGAAGCGGGAGAGGGCCGAGGAGAGATTGATGATCCGGCCGCCGTCGCGCAGCCGGGCGATCGCCTGCTGGCTGACGAAGAACGGGCCTTTGAGGTTCACGGCCATCAGTTCATCGAAGACTTCCTCGGGCGTGGTCTCGATGGTTGCCTGGCGGCCGATGCCGGCGTTGTTGACCAGGATGTCGAACTGGCGGTTGCCCCGCCGCCTGGTCAGTTCGGCATCGAGGGCCTCGAAGAAGCGTCCAATGCCCGGCAGCGAGCCGACGTTGCCCTGCAAGGCGAAGGCCTGGCCGCCGGCCGTTTCGATTTCCCGGACCACGTCGGCGGCGGCCTCGGCGCTAGTCTTAAAATTGACCGCGACCAAGGCCCCCTCCTTCGCCAGGCGGACGGCGATGGCCCGGCCGATGCCGCGGCTGGCCCCGGTCACCAGGGCGATCTTTGCGTTCAGGTTCATGCGTCACTCCTCGCGATTGGTTTCTTTGGCGGATGGATCCGTAGGGTGGGTCGAGGGGCACCGTGCGCAGCATGGTCGCGAGCCCCACCAAAATCTGCCGGTGGGGCTCGCTGGGCTCGACCCACCCTACTTTTCCGGGAAACATCCTCTGTGGAAAACATCATCTTCACTCCCTGTCCTCGCTGGCCTGCCGGATCGCCTCCACATACGGATCGCAAGGCCGGCACCTGACCACGTGGGCCGTGGCCTCGTCCAGGCTCCAGCCCTGGATCCAGTGCAGGTAAGCGATGGCGACGCTGGGCGAGCGGTTCACTCCCATGTTGCAGTGCAGATAGACAGTGTGCCCCTGCTGGAGCAGTTTGTCCAGGACCCCGACGCATTGGGGCAGCTTGCGGCGCAGGTCATCGCGGTCGAAATCCCACACCGGCACGCGCAGGACTTCGATGCCCGTGCGTTGATAGTGGGCCTCCAGCCGATGCCAGGGGACGTCCCAGGCGGCCAGGTCCTCGTCGCTCTGGAGGCTGAGCACGGCGGTGACGCCGAACTCCCGTTGCAGCCGGTCGATGTCCTCGGGGGCGGCCGGGTAGGAGCCGACCAGCAGGTTGGGAAGGATTTGACTGGCGTCCATGGGATGACCGTTATGGGTGTTCACGAGCCCTGGTTATTTTGCGCATGTTTGCCTCCCTGGGCAAGGGCCGGCGGGCGGGGCCTTCGGTCGGCGGGCGATATTGGGAAGGGATTGGGGACTAGAACTTAGAGCTTAGAACTTAGGGATATGGGGATCAGACCGGACCACGCGCTTTGCGCTGGTATCACGGCTGTGCCACTGGCCTTCCAAGTGTTTAAATGGGACCCGCCAAGGCGCAACCTTCCGTGACGTTCTTCTTGTCCTTCCTCCTCAGCGCCTCCGCGCGAGCCTTTCTTGGCGCCATGGAGCAGCCTCGACCGTCAAAGAACCCCGAAGCACTACGACCAGGTTCAAGCGGCGGTCGATCGGGTGGTGCTCTGCGAAGTGCTGGGACACGTCAAGGGGAACCAGGTGGAAGCGGCCGATCTCCTGGGCATTTCCCGCACCACGCTGCGCTCGAAGCTCCGCTCCCTGGGGCTGGTCGTCGAGAAGCAGGTCAACGAGGCCGCGGAGTAGGTTCCCGGCTGGCCGTGGACGGCCGGCGCGATGCCCGGGGCAAAACGTCTCGCCATCCGGCACAGGCCGCGACGGATCGGGACGTTCCTGCCCCGGTGGGGCACATGAAAGTAGCCCAGCAGTTGACTGCTGGAAAGTGGCCCAATGCAATCTATCTGCAATATTGGTCTTGACTCGAACGGCAGATGGCGGGATAGTCCGCCAACACGGAGGATACTCGAACCATGAAACCTTTTCTTATTGCCCTTGCGGCAGGCTTGATCGCGGCGGCCTTGCCGGGCGGGACCGTCAGCGCAGCAGACCCTCAGCCGGCGGTTGCTTACCCTGCCGCGACCACGGCGGCCGCGCCGGCCCCCGGCTATGACGCCAACGGCCAGCCGTCGCGCTACCGGTTCTACAACGGCTATTGGTGGTACTGGACGCCGGACAATCGCTGGCTGTGCTACATGAACGGCCAATGGGTAAGTCCCGCCGCGCCCGCACAGGCCACCGCCCCCGTCTACCCGTACCCATACGCCGTCGTTCCGCAGCCGGACTATTATCCGTACGCTTACGGATATCCCTACCCTTATCCATACTATGGGGGCGGAATCTTCATCGGCGGCGGCTACGGCGGGTGTTGGCACGGCGGTTGTGGCGGCTGCGGCGGGTATCACCGCTAGTCGCGATGGTGCGGCTCAGGCCCGGCCGCAGCAGCGGAGCATCTCGATCCGCTCCAGGACGGCGTCGCGGACCGCCAGGCGTCCGGCCACGAGGACGTCGCAGGGGCCTCCCATTCCCAACAGTTCATGCGGATTGGGCCGCTCCCCGGCCAAGGCGCCGCGCACGGCCTGCAAGTATCGCTGTTTGAGATACGTGCCGTAGTTCACCTTGGCTACGCCCAACCGGATGGCCTCGACGAGCGTTTCGGCAGTGATGCCCGTTCCGCCGTGCAGGACCAGGGGGATATCAACCCGCCGGTGGATGGCGGCCAGGCGCTGGAGGTCGAGGTCCCGTTGGCCGCCGACGTGGATGTGCACATTGCCGACGCTGACGGCCAGGAGGTCGACGGCGGTCTCGTTGACGAACTGTTCGGCCAGTTGCGGATCGGTGCAGCGTCCGCTGCCGTCCGGTTGCCCGCTGGCGCCGCAGTCCAATTCGCCCAGTTCCGCCTCGACGGCCACCTGGCGATGGTGCGCGTAGGCGACGATCCGCTGAGTGCGGTGCAGGTAGTCGTCCGCCGGCCCGCCGGCCGCGGGCATGACGAGATTGAACCCTGCATCGACCGCCTCCAGGATCCGCACGTCGTCGCAACACTCGTTGAAGATCAGTCCGCAAGGCACGGTGGCGGTTTGCGCGGCGGCCTTACCGAGGGCCGCGTAGAGGGCCAACCGCTCGCTGGTGCGGCGGCTGCCGCTGCAAAGGAACTCGCCGTTGAAGCCGATAATCACCGGCGAGCGGGTCTGCTCGGCGGCGTCCAGCACGCCTTGCAGCGACTCGATGCTCCAGCTTTCAAAGTAGCCAACCGCGTACCCGCCCTCGCGGCAGGCCCGCATGATGCGATCGATCGACTCAAGCGGCATGATCGGCCCGGAGACTGGCGGGGTAAACGCACTTCCGCGCTTCGTCGGCGAACGCCTTGAGCAGTTCCGGTTCGGCCTCGAAGAAATTGTCGGAAGGGCAAAGGATGTAGGCGCCGTGGGAACCTGCCGCCCGGAAGCAGCGGCGGACCTCGGCGCGGGTCTCGTCCGCCGTGCAACCCTTGAAGAAATGGAACTGGTCGAAGCCGCCGATCATGCAGATGTCCTGGGGGATGCGCCGCCGGGCCTCGGCCAGATCGGTGTCGCCGCCCATGCCGGGCGGAGTGAACGTCTCCATGGCATTGGGCTTCATGGCGGCGATCTTTTCCAGGATGGCCATCATGCCGCCGCAGGTGTGGTAGGAGATGCGCTGGCCGGCGCGGTGGGCCAAGGCGATCAACTCGCCGTCGTAGGGGGCCACGAACTCCTGGAAAATCCGCGGCGAAATCACCGTCGACGAGGCGCTGCCCCCGCCCAGTTCGAGGATGTCGTAGCGGGCCCCCGCCAACGACTCGACGAACACCTTCTTCCGCCGCCAGAGGATGCCCAGAAACTCGTGGACCCAGGCCGGGTCGTCGTAGGTCTCCATGATCATCCGCTCGACGCCGGCCAGGCAGGTGGCGTCCTGCCAGGTGCCGGGCTGGCCGAAGACGTCGAAGCAGCAGATATAGCCGCGGACCAGTCCCCGCTGGCCGAAGGCCTCGGCCGCCCGGTTGACTTCGTCCACGTCGCACTTCGGGGCCGTCACGTACTCGGCGATCAAGTCGATGTCGCGTTTCTCCTTGACCAACGGCTCCGCCACCCAGGCGGTGAAGGGATCGGTTTCCAGGACCATGCTGAGCGTGCCCTTGGGCGTCACGAAGCGGTAGCGCGTGGCGGGACGCTCGTGCCCGGCAAGCGGCTCGGAGTGCACGCGCCACTGGTCGGTGGCGATCCGCCGGCTTTCCAGGAAGCCCGGCGCCGCCTGGTCCGGATCGAAATACTCCCTTCCGTCCGCGTTGGGACGGTGTGGAGTCGTATACGTAATGGGATCCCAGCCGCAGGCGTCGAAGAACTGGTCCTCCGAGATGCCCCCCATGCAGGAGTCGAGAAACTGCGGCATGACGAAATGGGTCGTCGCCGGAAGGCGATCCGGCAGGCCGCCGTCCAGGGCGGTCAGCAGCCGTTGTTTGGCGGACATGCTCACGGGATACCCCGCTCAGGAATCAGGGAGACGGCACGATCAAACGGTATGGAAAGCAAGTTACACGAGCGGTTATCAGTTTACAGGAAATGTTGATTTCCGTCAACCAGCCCGCCGATATTTCCCCCGCCGCGGCGGCTCAAAAGCGGCTAGCGATGAATTCCCGTCGTTTCCAACCCCTGCCAGGCAAACAGATTACCGCGGCAATCGGCGCACGGCGAAAAAGATTCACACGGAATGTTGACAGACGTTTGCCGGGAGAATATGCTGGGAGGATATTATCGAGGGGCAGATTTCGCAAACGGCTTCTTTGCCTGGTGCTCTGTCAGTCGTCGAGTGAGGGGTGCCACTGCTGGCTTGTCCAGCAGTGTTTTCCGCACTGCTGGACAAGCCAGCAGTGGCACCCATCCATTAGACCACGGTTGACGGAGCGCTTAGTCGCACAACCCAACCAGACTTATGATGAGCCCGTCAGAACGCCAAAACGCCATCAGGGACTATGTTCGACTCGGTCGGAGCGTGCTCCTACCAAGACCTGGCCAAGATGCTGGGCGTGTCGGAAATGACCATCCGCCGCGACGTCGATAAGCTGGTCGGCCAGCGCGGTTTGATCAAGACGATCGGCGGCATGCAAACCGCCCGCGCCCCGGAATACCTCTACGAATCGGCGGTCCAGCAGCGACTGCCGATCCACCGTCTGGAGAAGGAGCAGATTGCCCGCGTGGCGACCCAACTGGTCAAGCCCCAGCAGACGATTTTCCTGGACGGCAGCACGACGTGCATCGTGCTGGCCCGGCACCTGGCCAGGAAGATGCAGGGGCTGACGATTGTGACCCATTCGGCGCTGGTGTGCATGGAGTTGGGCTGCAGCACGGCCAATTCGATCATCTGCCTGGGCGGACAGTTCGATCCGTCCAACGCCTGTTTCAGCGGCCCCGGGGCCGAGGAAGCGGCGCGGCGGTTCTTCGTGGACCAGGCGTTTTTCTCGACCAAGGGTTTCCTTCCCGCCGAGGGCACGTTCGAATCGTCCCTGGCGACGTTCCGCATCAAGCAGATTGTCGCCGGCGAGGCGGCGCGGGTGGTCCTGCTGGTCGACCACTCGAAATTCGGCGAGCGCGCCCTCTGCAAGGCGCTGGACATCGCGCAGATTCACGAGGTGATCACCGATGCGGCCGCCAAGCCGGAAGACCTGGCGGCGGTGCGGCAGCAGGGCGTGATCGTCCGCGTCGAGCGCGAAGAAGATGCAACCGTCGAAGCAGCCAACCACGGCCCCTAAACGCGCGGCGATCATGGCGGATGTAGGATGTGCGGGAATCCTGGTGGCGGATACGTTCTGCGGACCGATGGAGCGTCTTCCACGGGAAGGAGAACTGCTGGCCATTGCGCAGATGCCTTCCAAGGCCGGCGGTTGCGCCGCCAACGTGGCCATCGACCTGGCCAAGCAAGGCATTGCCGCCGAGGTCTGCGGCTGCGTCGGCGCCGATGCGTCGGCCGACGTGCTGCTGCATAACCTGCAGGCCGCCGGCGTCGGCTGCCGGCAGATTCAGCGCGTCGACTCGCATCCGACGAGCAAGACGGTGATCCTGCTGGTCGAGGGGCAAGACCGGCGATACATCCACGTCTTCGGCGCCAATGCCGCCTTCGACGTGCGGCGGATCCCGCGCGACTGGATCGACGGACTGAAGGTGTTCTACCTGGGCGGTTTGTTCGCCATGCCCGCCCTGGCGACCGACGAACTCGCCGCCCTGCTGGCCTATTGCCGCGAGCGAGGCATCGTGACCGTCGTCAACGTGGTCGTGGCCCAGGACCGTGCGGGGATGAAGGACTTGGCGCCCTTGCTGCCTTACGTGGACTACTTCCTGCCCAACGGCGACGAATCGCAGCGGCTCACCGGGCATGCCGATGCCCAACAGCAGGCAAAGGAATTCCTGCGACATGGCGTCGGGACCGTGGTCATCACCGGCGGCGCCGACGGGGCCCTGGCGGCCCGCGACGGCCAACAATGGCAAGCCAAGGCGCACCGCTTCCAGAGCATCGATCCCTCGGGGGCGGGCGACGCCTTCGCCGCCGGCATCGTCGCCGGAATTCTCCGCCGTTGGGAGATGCCCCAGGTGCTCCGCTACGCCGCCGCCCTGGGCGGATCGGCAACCACCGCCGTCGGCACGACGGACGGGGTCTTCGACGCCAAGGCGGCCCAGTCTTTCCTCGACGCGAACCCCCTGGAAGTCAGCCATTGCAAATTGTAACGGTTTAACTGGACTTTTGTGAAATTTCTCCCCTCTCCCTTTGGGAGAGGGGCCGGGGGTGAGGGCTTAGGAGCAACGCACCGACAGGACAAGGCACATTTCAGTCCAAGGCCCTCACCCTGACCCTCTCCCGGAGGGAGAGGGGGACTAGTATTGCAAACGACGACAAGCCGTCAAAGAGAACCTCATGCGATTCGAGATGAAAATGCCCGACCTGGCCACGACCGAGTTGGAAATCCGCGTGGTCCGCTGGTTGATCCAGCCGGGCCAGCGCGTGGAGCGCGGCCGGCCGATTGTCGAGGTGGAGACCGACAAGGCCACGATGGAAGTCGAATCGGTCGTCAGCGGCGTGCTCCAGGAAGTGCGGGCGAAGGTGGATGACGCGGTCTCGGTGGGCAACGTCATTGCGGTGCTGGAAGTCGCCGACGCGAGGCCGTCGCCGTCCGGCCCCGCTGCAACCTCCGGACCCGCGCCGGCGCCAGCGGCGGCAGCGCCGCTCCCGCGTGCCGGGGCCGTCGCTGCCGCCGGCGGCATGTTCGCCCGCAATCGGGCCGCCGCTTCGGCAACGGCGGCAGCAGCGCCGCCGGCGGCAGCGCCGGCCGGCATTCCGCTGAGCACGCCCCAGCGCGTCATGGCCAGGCGGATGCACGAGAGCAAACAGACCATCCCGCACTATTATCTTCAGACCAGCGTCGATGCGACGGCGATGGCGGCTGCGCGCCGGGCCGCGGCCCCCGGGGAGATTGCCTGGGATGCGTTCTTCGTGCGTGCGGCCGCCCGCGCCTGGCGCGATTCGACCGCTTCTGCTGCCGGCTCGACGGCGAGCATCTGCGGCCGGCCGGGACCGACGCCATCGGCGTGGCCGTCGATCACGAGGGCGAGTTGTTCGTCATTCCGGTGGCAGCGCCGGCGGGCAAGACGATCGGGCAAATTTCGGCCGAGATACGCCAGGGCGTCGGCCGGCTGCGGAGCGGCGATCCCGACGCGCGGCGCATCCGCCCGGCACTGATGACCGTGACCAACCTCGGCGCCTGCAACGTGGAGAGCTTCACGCCGATCATCAATCCGCCGGAAGCGGCCATCCTGGGCGTCGGCCGGGTGAGGCCGACTCCCGTGGCCAGGGCCGACGGCAGCATCGCCGTCGAGCCCCGTTGCATTCTCACCCTCAGCGTGGACCACCGTATCGCCAGCGGCAAGTACGCGGGCGACTTTCTCGGCGCCATTGTCGAGGAGCTCCAACGACCGCCGGAGGCGACGACATGACCGAAAATCAGCAGGGCGATTTCCTCCTCGGACTCTACGAGCGCATGATGCGCATTCGGCAGTTTGAAGACGGCATCAAGTTTCTCTTCCTCGAGGGCGTCATGCCCGGCACCATCCACCAGTGCCAGGGCCAGGAGGCCACGGCCGTGGGCGTGTGCGCGGCGCTGGGGCCGAAGGATTTCATCACCTCGACGTTTCGCGGGCACGGCCACGCGCTGGCCAAGGGCCTGAGCATGGAGGAGCTGCTCCACGAGCTTTTCGGCGCCACCACCGGCTGCTGCAAGGGCAAGGGAGGCAGCATGCACGTGGGCGACATGGCCAAGGGGATGATTCCGGGGATCGCCATCGTCGGCGGCGGGATACCGGTGGCTGCCGGCATGGCCCTGGCCTTCAAGATGCAGAAGAGCGGCCAGGTGGTCGCGTGCTTCTTCGGCGACGGCGCGGTGGCCGAAGGGGCGTTCCACGAGGGCGTGAACATGGCCGCCATCTGGAAGTTGCCCGTCGTCTTCGTCTGCGAGAACAACCTCTACGGGGCGAGCACCCACGTCTCGCTGGTGATGCAGGACACGAACATCGCCCGCCGCTCCGCCTGCTACGGCATCCGCGGCCAACAGGTGGACGGCAACGACGTGCTGGCCGTCCACCAGGCCGCCGCGCAGGCGGTGGCGGAATGCCGGGCGGGCAGCGGGCCCGTGCTCCTGGAACTGCTCACTTATCGCCGCACCGGGCACTCGCGACGCGACCCCTGCCACTATCAACCCCAGGACGAGCGCGAGGCCTGGGCCGCCAAGGACCCCATCGAGCGGTTTGCCCGCGTGTTGAAGGACCGCGGGATCATCGACGACGCCGGCCTGGAAGCGGTGAAGACGCGCGTGCTCGATCAATTCAACCAGGCGGTCGAGTCGGCCCGCCGGGCCCCGCTGCCCACCTTGGCCGACTTGACCACCGACGTGTTCGCTTGACGGCCTAGGAGTTGGGAAAGAATAGCTCGGGGACTGTCCCGATTTTCGTTCGACGAAAATGGGACTGTCCCCTTTCGGAAGACGAGCCGGAAGGAACAATCATGGCAAAACGCCTGGGGATCGCCGAAGCGCTGCGAGAGGCCATCGCCGAAGAAATGGAGCGCGACCAGCGCGTGTTCTGCATCGGCGAGGACATCGCGGTGCCGGGCGGCTGGGGCGGCGCGTTCACCGTCACCCTCGGCCTGGAGAAGCGATTCCCCGATCGCATGATCAACACGCCGATCGCGGAACTCGGCTTCTTCGGCGTCGCCTGCGGCGCCGCGATGATGGGATTGCGGCCCATCGCCAACGTCCAGTACGGCGATTTCCTCCTCCTGGCCATCGACCAGATCATCAACAACATCGCCAAGATGCGCTACATGTCGGGCGGGCAGATCACCATGCCGCTGGTCATGCGGGCGCCGATCGGCGCCACCGGCCGCGGCAGCCAACACGCCCAAAGCCTGGAACGCTATTTTACCGGCGTGCCCGGGCTGAAGGTGGTCGCGGTCTCCAACGCCTACGACGCCAAGGGCATCCTCAAGGCGGCGGTCCGCGACGACAATCCCGTGATGATCTTCGAGCACAAGCTGCTCTACGGCTCGAAGGGCGCGCGGGCCGAAAGCGGCGCCGTCGACGCCACCAGCGACATTCCCGAGGGCGACTACGTTGTGCCGCTGGACAAGGCGGCCGTTCGCCGCGAGGGCGGCGACGTGACCGTGCTGGCCTGGCTGCTGATGCTGCACCACTCGCTCCAGGCGGCCGGGCAGCTTGCCGCCGAAGGCATCGCCGCCGAGGTGATCGACCTGCGGAGCCTCTCGCCGCTGGACTACGAAACCATCGCGGCCTCGGTGCGGAAGACCGGCCGGGTGGTGGTCGTCGAAGAGGGCCCCGTGACCGGCTCCGTCAGCGCCGAGATAGCGGCGGGCATCATGGAGCGCTGCGGCGACGCGCTGCGGTGTCCCATCTGCCGCGTGGCCTCGGCCGACGTGCCCGTGCCCTTCTCGCCGCCGCTGGAAAACGCTTATCGACCGGACGCGTCGCGAATCGCCGCCGCCGCGCGGCAACTGATGCAATACTAGGACGACATTGAGGAAATTTGTGCGGCTGTGAAAAGCCCCCCGTTTACAACGGGGGGGCCGCCATCGAGCGCCAAGAACACGGCGGGGAAAAAGGTGACAGGCACCATTTGTGCGAAGCACCCTCCGGGCCGTGCCGGCAAATGGTGCCTGTCACCTTTTTCCCTTTCCTGGATCAGGAGACGTGCGATGATCTCTCGGGAGCAACTGAAACAGTATCAGCGGGAGGCGAAGGAACTTTTCGACTGGGCCCAGATCGTCATTACCCCGGCCGAGGCCGAGAAAATCGAAATCGCCGACTTCGGCCTCAACCAGTTCCGGCAGACCGGGCTGGGCGTGCTGGTCTACGTCAACACCGCGCGGTGCTGCGCTAAGGAATTGGCCATGTGGCCGCGGCAGACCTGCCCCGAGCACCGCCATCCGAGCGTCGCCGGCGAGCCGGGCAAGGAAGAAACCTTCCGCTGCCGCTGGGGCCGGGTCTTCCTCTACGTCGAGGGCCCGCCCGCGGCGTCGCCCCAGTGCAAGCCGCCGGCCGGCCGGGAAGACACCTATTCCGTCTGGCACGAGGTCGAGCTGGGCCCGGGCGACCAGCATACCGTGATGCCGAACACCTTGCACTGGTTCCAGTCCGGGGAACAAGGGGCGGTGGTCTCCGAGTTCTCCACGCGGAGCCGCGACGAGTGCAACGTCTTCACCGACAAGGAGATCGAACGCGCCACCCGCATCGGCTGACACCGGCCGCGACGCGGGTTCCGCGTGCGTGTCCGGTCCGGCCCATAGCCCTGTCCTGAAGCGCGTGAAATGGCCGCGGTTTGGGGCACGCTTCCAGAAGGCGAGCCGGTGTGAGGCGGCACCGGCGGGGCTTAAGGGTTGGATCGGGAATATCCGTGCTGAATGTCGCAGTTCGGCAATGCCTGCTGGAGCTTTTTCACACCTTTGTCGCTGATCCCGGTGCCGCTGAGGCCCAGCCAGCGGAGTTGGGTTAATCCTTTGAGGTGTTCCAGCCCGGCGTCGCTGACCATGGTGTCCCAGAGCCACAGCGATTGGAGTTGGGGCAATCCTTTGAGGTTTTCCAGTCCGGCATCGCTGACCTTAGTGCTCTGGAGGTTTAGGTCGCCGAGGCGAGGCAATCCCTTGAGGCATTCCAGTCCGGCGTTGCTGATGTTGGTGCCCCCGAGAGCCAACACCTTAAGGTGCGTCAATCCCTTGAGGTGCTCCAGTCCGGCGTCGCTCACCCTGGTGCCGTTAAGGCACAGCCATTGGAGTTGCGTCATACCCTCGAGATGTTGCAACCCGGCGTCGCTCAACTCGGTGCCCTCGAGGTCCAGCAGTTGCAGTTGGGTCAATCCCTTGAGGTGTTGCAAGCCGGCGTCGCTGATCTTCATTCCGTGGAGGACCAGCGAGTGAAGCTGCGTCATGCCCTCGAGAATGTCGCAGTCCGGCGTCGCTGACCTTGATGCCCGAGAAGGCCAGTGATTGAAGTTGGCTCAATCCCTTGAGGCGCTCCAGCCCGCCGTCGGTGGCGTTGTAGTCGACGAGGCAAAACACTTGGAGTTGGAGCGAGTCCTTGAGTTGTTGCACCCCGGCGTCGCCGACGTTGGGGCGCCGAACGTCCCGGTTTTGGAGTTGCGTCAGAACTGAGAGGGGTTCCAGCAACTCATCGGTAACGTCATGGACCTCGGCGGCGGCAACACTCGCAAGAAAGTGGTGCCCTAGCATCCGTCGCAGCCACGCCGGTCCTGGGGGTTCCGGCCCGCTGCCAAGATGGAACGCGCCGATCTCCCAATCATAGCCTACATCTCCGCCGGCCTTCTCAATCGCCTCCACCGCCACCTGCTGTTTCCTCGCCCGATTCATCGCCGCCGTCAGCCAGCCGCAGGCCGTGGCGACGACCACCATCAGCACGAGCAACGAGCGGATGCTGAATTGGAATCGCAGCCGAAAGAGCAGGGCGGCGAGGAACCAGAGGAACATCAGCACGAAGGCCGCCACGACCGTCGCCAGGCAGACCAGCACGGTCCAGCCCTTGTGCTGGTTGAACGAAAACCAGCGGAACCGTTCGGATAGCCACAGCAGCCCCTCCACGGCCAGCAAGGCAACGACAACGCGCTCCGGCGTGAGACGATACCAGCGCGGTCTTTCGGGTGCGGCGATCATGCCCGCATTATAACCCTGTCCGCGCCCAAGGGGCAGTGGAAAACGCCCGTGGAAAGCCGCCGGCCGGCCGGGCAGGGGATCACCCGGCTTCTTTCTCCGCCCTGCACGCGGCGATATAATGGCGGTTGCAACGCGGCCGGACGATCGCGCGCCCGGAGGCGGTCCTCCGCGCGGGGCCAACGAGAGAAGATCAGCCATGAACATTTCCATAACCTGCTTGCTTGCCCTGGCGATCACGCAGATGGCCGCCGCGCCGTCGCCGTTTGGCTTCCGTCAAATCGGCGCCACGGGACTGGAATTGTCGGAGGGCGGCAAAGCGGTCTTCGTCTACAATTACGGCCTGATCCTGGCCCCGGGGTTCCCCGAGACGATGCGGCGGTCGTCGTACCTGCACCCGGTCTACGCGCCGGACGGCACGGTCTTGACCGACGACTTCAACGCCGACCACCCGCACCATCGCGGCATCTCGTGGATGTGGCCCGAGGTGACCGTCGGCGGCAAGAAGGGCGACCTCTGGACGGTGAAAGGGTTTCAGCAGCGGTTCATTCGCTGGGGGGCCCGCCAGGCCGGGACCGATACGGCGCGGCTGGTGGTCCGCAGCGGCTGGTTCGACGGCGATCGCAAGTTCGTCGACGAGGAGGTCGAGATCGTTGCCCATGCGGCCTCGGCGGGCCGGCGGCTGCTGGAGTTCACGCTGCATTTGGCGGCGACGGACCGGCCGGTCGAGATCGCCGGGACGTCCGAAGGCGGGAAGGGGTTCGGCGGGTTCTGCATGCGTTTTGCGCCGCGCGACGGCGGCGCGGCCAAGACGATCATCCGCACCGAGCAGGGGATCGCCGCCGCCGACGGCGTGATGGCGCAGCACGCCTGGGCGGAGATCACGGGGACCTTTCACGGCAGACCGGCCGGCGCCCGGCTGGAAGACGACGCCGCCAACCCCGGCTGCCCGCACAACGGCTGGCTGTTGCGGCACGGCTTCGGTTTCTTGAACGTTTCCTATCCCGGCCGAAAGCCGCTGACGCTTGAGCCCGGCAAGGCGCTGGTGCTGAAGTACCGCGTGCTGCTGCTCTCGGGCGCGAGCAGCGGCCGCGGCCGGCGGGTCGGCTCAGCCTGCGCCGTCGCGGCCACGGGGCGGCTGACAAAAAGTAGCAGGCACACGCCGTGTTCGGCTGGGCAGTACGCCGCACACGCCGTGTGCGGTGAGATCGTCACACGGCGTGTGACGGATACGACTCGTCACACGGCGTGTGACGGATACGACTCGTCACACGGCGTGTGACGGATACGACTCGTCACACGGCGTGTGATGGATACCTTCCGGACCGTGACCGGCCACGGGGCGGCTGACAACCCGGGGTCAAGCTGCGGGCGTTGAATCCGCTCGACGACACGGCGACGTAGCCGCCCGAGCCGATCTGACCTCTAGGGGTGTCCCCTTTTCGTGCCCTGAGCCAGGGAACCCGACGATCCCGAAGACGCCGCTGACCCGCCACTTACCCGTTGACCACCATGGCCCTGGTGACCGGGGCCTTGGCTGTTCGACGTGGTCTCGGAGGTCTCGCTCCAACTGCCGCTCGTCGTGCCGCAGTTCGCGGTGATCCGCCGACAACTTCTGCCGCTCGGCTGCCGTTTTGGCACGGTCCTGCTCGAACTGCTGCCGGTCCTGCTCGAACTGCTGGAGGTCTTTCTGCAACTGGGCGGCGTTGCCCGAGTCCATGTCGGCCCGGATCTGCTTCCCATCGGCTTCCAGCTTCTGGAAGGCCTGGAACTGTTGATTGTCGTCGCTGCTCAGGGCCTGATGATCCTGGGCAACATCGCCTTGCTCCTGTTGGACCTGTTGGTAAGCCTGCTGAACAGGGGAACCCGACGATCCTGAAGACGCTGCCGACCCGCCGCTTGTCTGTGGACGGCCATGGACCTGCTGGCCGGGGCTCGGGCTGTTAACGTGGTCTCGGAGGTCTTGCCCCAACTGGTGCTCGTCGTGCCGCAGTTCGTGGCGATCGGCCTCCCACCGGCGCCAGTCATCTCGGGTTTCGGATTCGTCCCGCTGATATTGCTGCCGATCCTGATGGAGCTGCTGGAAATCGTGCTGCAAGTTGGCGGTATTGCCCGAGGCAACATCGTTCTTGATCGTTTTCTCCTCGGCGTCCAGGTTCTCGCGGTCTTGCTGCAACTTCTCTTTGTCATTGTGCAGGGCTTGGCGAGCGTGGTGCACTTTGTGGTGATCGTGCTTGACCGGATGGGGCTGCTTGTCTTCGGCCCGAGCATATCCCGCCAGCCCGATGAGCCCTGCGATTGTCAGCGCCAACATTACCTGCTTGATCATTGCCCGCTCCTTTGAAAAGAGTTGTACACGGCAAGTGAACCGCCGCCATCTGACGAGAGACCGAGGACCGAAAAACTGAGGGTTGATAGCCACCGATCTGCTGCCGGGAAGTCGAAGAAAAGAAAAGAGTAGGTCTCCTTATAAAAAGCCTAGTTCCATTTCCAACGGAAGGGAAAGAAACTGCTCGTCGTAAAGCTGCCGAAACCGGGAACCGGCATCGCTAGAAACGGCACAACCGCTGCAACAGGCGTCACCGAGTAACCGTTCACGGCGGCCGAGCGGGGGATCGGTCCCTGTTTTCGGCCGGGCTGGGCGTGAAAATGCCTTCCGGCTCGCAAAATGACACAGGAATTGCGGAAACAAGTATTGCAACCGGCCCACGGCGGCGCTAGACTCGAAGGAGCAGCGTGCTCCCGCCTTTCCAGACCCGCCTAGACCCATTTCCCCGGGGAACCCATCATGACGAGCAAGCTTTGCACCCCACTGGCAGCGGCAGCAGTGCTGCTGGCGCTGGGCGCGGCCGTGGTGGCCGAGACGTCGCCGCCGGCAACCACTTTTGTGCGCGGCTTTCGCGGCGATCCCAAGGGCGGCATCCAGCTTTTCTTGGTACACGCAGTTGGGCATGACGCCGATGTTCGGCGTCCGCCAGCAGAAGGGCATGGCGGAGATGGAGTGGAAAAGTGCCCCGCTGCCGGCGGAAATCCCCACGGAGACCGTCACCTTCGTCTGGTCCGGCGCCATGGGCTCGATGTCGCCGGGGGGCGCTTTTACGATTTTTGTCCACGGGCACGCCGCGGCTGATTGCGACGTGACGCTGGAATCGGCCGAGTTTCCCTGCCGCGATAAGGGCTGCCGGCTGTTGTACGACGTGCTCTACACCCGCAATGGCGTGGACTCGGCCGGGCACTTCTTCTTGACCGTGCCGAAGGCGTGGGTCAAGCCCGGCCAGCCGGCGGCCCTCGAGGTCAAGGCCGTGGAGCGGGGCGCGGGGACCTGGCTTACGCTGGTGCGGGCCGACGATGCGCCGCTGGCGATTCCCGATCGTGACTGGGTCTTGACCCGCGTGGTGCACCAACGGCCGGAAACGCCGCCGCCGGCCGGCGAGGAGGCCAGCTACGACTGGTACCGCAAGCAGTACTATGATCCCGGCATCTTCACGCCCATCGGCCTGCCCGGCGATCCGGCCGAGACGGCGGTCCTGCCCGCCGGACAGATCGAGCGCGCCCCCAACCACTGCGGACTGGCCCCGGTTTACCCGACCAACACGATGGCCTTCGGACTGTACGAAGACGGCCATGCGGTGCCGATCGGCACGGCCGGCAGCGCGCGGCAATCGCTGGAAGAGGGCTGCCTGCCCATCGTCGTCACCGACTGGAGCCACCACGACATTGCCATCCGCGAGCGCGCCACGGCGGAGCCGTTGCGGGGCGCGTCGTACGAGACGGGACTGGAAAGCACGCTGGCCTGGGCGGTCTTCGAGATCACCAACAACGGCAAGGTGCCGCGGGAGGTCACTTTCTTCGCCGCCGAATCGGGCGACGACAAGAATGCCAGGCGGAACCTCAACTTCCGCGACGGCGTGGTTGCCGACGGCGGCAGTGCCCGCTCCTGCGCCCAGGTCCCGCCCGGCTTCCGCGTCGAGTTCCAGGCCGAGGTGCCGGGCAACAACAAGGTGGACCGCAGCGACCCGCGGGCCTTTCTCCTGGCGGGCGGGCTCTACAATGCGCTGCTGGTGCGCGGACGGATCGAGCCCGGCCAGACCGCGCGGGTGGCGGTGAACCGGGTCTTCGATTTCCCCGGGACGCTGTATTGGAGCGGAGTTGCGCCCAAGGTGGCGGCCGAGGAATTGACCGGCCGGGGGCCGGAGCAGGCCCTCGCGCTTGCCCGCAACACGTGGAAAACGCTCGCCGCGGGCGTGTCGCGGGTGACAACGCCCGACACCGTGCTCAACAACATCGCGGTCAAGGCGATGTTGGACGGATATTTCCTCACCAAGCGGTGGAATGGACGCTGGATCGTCTTCGATTCCGTCTGCTATCGCTGCCAATGGGACGACTCCAGCACGAAGTGGTTCTACGCCCTGGACCTGATGGGCGACCATACAGCCGCCGCCAAGCTGCTGGACACGGTGTTCTGGCGGCAGGGGCAACGGAAGCCGCTGGGAACCCACACCCGCGAGGGCTGTTTTTCGGACGTGACCAATATCGCCCACGACGGCAGCCTGGCTTCCTGGACCGCCTGCAACGGCTGGGCCCTCTGGGCGATGGCCGAGCACGCCCGCTTGGCCAACGATCCGGCCTGGTTGACGGCGCACAAGCCGGCGATCCTCGCCGGCTGCCAGTGGATCATCCGCGAGAGAAATTTCTCGAAGGAGAAGCCGGACAATCCCTGCCGCGGCCTGCTCCATGGGAAGTTCGTCTGTGACATGCCCGACGCGGGCGATGTCAAGGGCGTCGGCTACTTCGCCTATACCGACGCCATCAGCTACCTGGGCCTGCACGAGATGGCCCAGTTGCTCTCCGAGTGGGGACAGCCCGAGGGCGCCGGCCTGCTGAAAGAAGCGGAGAGTTACCGGCAGGACATCGTCGCCGCCATGGAGCGGCTCACCGACAAGTCGAGCAATCCCTGGTACGTGCCCTGGGCGCTGCACGCGCCGAAGTATAGCAACGAGTATCTCAACGGCGTGTGCGGCCCGATCAACCTGGCTTTCGGCCGCGTGCTCTCGCGCGACGACCCGCTCATCTCGAACGTCATTCGCTGGAACATCGACCACATCCACAGCGGCAGCCCGGAACAGTCGGCCCGGGCCAACATGTTCTACAGCCAGGACCTGGCGATCACGCTGCTGGAGCAGGGCCGCGTCGAGGAGTTCCTGCGGATGTTCTATACGATCCTGGCCGCCAACGTCTCGCACCAGACGCTGACGACCTGCGAGTGGCGGAGCAACACGCAGCCGCACGCCCATTCCATTTCCAGCCTGATCCGCATGTTCCGCACGATGATGGTCCAGGAGCGCGACGGCGGGCTGTATCTCCTGCAAGGGACGCCGCGGCGCTGGCTGGAGGACAACCAGGAGATCAACGTCCGCGAGCTGCCCACCTGGTACGGGCCGCTTTCGCTGCACTGCGTTTCCCATGTCGGCAGCGGCAGCGTGCGGCTGCGGCTTCAGGTGCCCGAACGATTCGGCGCGGTGCCCATTCACCTCAAGCTGCGGTTGCCGGTGGGATTGCGCCTCAGCGGCGTTACCGTCAACGCGCAGCCGCAAGGCCGCATCGACGGCGAGTGGATCGTGCTCTCCGGTCTGAAAGGGAGCGTGGACATCATGGCCCGGACGGCGGCGGTTGCGGGCCGTTGAGTTCCCCAGCGGCCCGACTTCAGCTCCAGTTCCAGAATTGCGAGGCAGTGGGAAATTTTCGGGAGAAACGCGAATGAACTTCAGAACCATCGGGCGACTGCTGTTGGCCGCGTCGTTCTTCCTTTCCTTGCTGTTGGCCGCCGTGCGCGCCGCCGACGGGCCGGTCAAATCACTGCCTGTGCATCTCGTCGAGAGCGGCATTCCCACCGAGGGCGAAATGGCCGTGGTCGAAGGATGGCTCAGGACGCTGGCGGCAGGCCAGCAAGGCGGCCCGGCCGCACAGACCTGGTTCGACCACTGGATCGGCGCTGCTCTGCCCTTCAGCTTTCGCTACGACGGCAAGGATTTCACCACCGCCGGCGGCGACTGGCAGTTCCACCACAGCGATGTCCGCCGCCAAGGGGATGTCGAGATGCAGGATTGGAGTTGGCTGCACGCCAAGACGGGACTGAAAGCGACCTGGCACATTAAGCGATTTCTCGACTACCCGGCGGTCGATACCCTGCTGACGTTTGAAAACATCGGCAGCAAGGACACGGCGCTGGTCGAAGGGGTGCAAAATCTCGATGTGAAAATGAATCACTCCCAGCCGGGAAAGAGCTACACGATTCACGGCGCCCACGGCGGCCGTTGCGGTGCCGACGACTTCATGCCCTTCACGCGGAAGGTTGCCGTCGCGCCTTCGTCGGCGCCCTTGCCGGGGCCTTCGCTGGCGCTGCTGCGCCAGGACTTCGAGACGTTGCAGATCAATCGCTCGGTCATCAAGATGCCGCTCAAGATTGGCCAGCGGAAGTTCGAGCATGGGCTGGGGACGCACTCCGTGAGCCGGATCTGCGTGCGTTCGCCCAAGCCGATCGAGCACTTTTCCGCCTGGGTCGGCGTCGATTGCAATGGGCAGACGAGCGGCGGGAACGGCTCGGTCGTGTTCTCCGTGTCGACGGAGGACCGCCCGTTGTTCAAATCGGACGTGCTTCGCGGCGGCCAGGCCCCGGTGAAGATCGACCTGGACACCCACGGTGCGAAGACGCTTTACCTGGACGTGGGCGATGCCGGCGACGGGCCCGCCTACGATCACGCCGATTGGGCCGAGGGCCTGGTGAGCTTCCCAGGCGGCCAGAGCGCTCGCCTGGACGAGTTGACGCGGGTCCCGCCCGCGGTGGAGCAGTTCGGCTGGGGAGGATTTTCCAGCAACGAGCAATTGCCGTTTTTCAATATCGAGACGCCGGAAAACCGCGGCGTGCTGCTGGGCCTCGGCTGGACCGGCAATTGGCGGGCCGATTTCACCGCCTCCGGATCGGAACTGGAGGTCAAGGCCGCCATGCCCGGGACCCACTTCCGCTTGCATCCCGGCGAACAGGTTCGCGGGCCGCGCGTGCTGCTGGTTTTCTGGAACGGCCAATGCCTCCACGGACACAACATGCTCCGCCACGTGATCTACGAGCATTATCTGCCGCGCATGCCCGACGGCAAGCCGCACCAGCCGCTGGTCTCCGTCAACACGTGTTTCACCTACCACGGCAACGGCGGCTACCTGGAGAAGGTCAACGAGCAGACCCTTTCGGCGCTGGTCCAGCCGCTGATCGAACTGGGGGCCGAGGCCGTCGTGATCGACGCCGGATACTACAACTGCAAATCTTGGACGGACATTTCCAGAACGCACAACTGCTCGCCGAGCAAGGAGCGGTTCCCCCGGGGCTTCGAGCCGATCCGCAAGCCGTTGGCCGCGGCGGGCATCTACTTCGGCTTGTGGTTCCCGGCCGAGTGGCTCGGGTCGATGGGCGATGCGAAGGGTCGGGAAGCGTTCCTGAAGATCGTCGACGACTATGCGAACAACCAGGGCATAAACATGTACCGCCAAGACCTGCGCGGCACGCCCGGCGGAGATGCCCCCGATCGTGCGGGCATTCCGGAAATGCAGTACATCACCGGCCTCTATGAAATGCAGGACCAGATCCGCCGGCGCCACCCGGGAATGTTGATGGAAGGCTGTTGCGGCGGCGGCCGCAGGGTCGATCTGGAAACGCTCTCCCGCTTCCACTGGCACCAGAAATCCGACGTTTTTTTCGCCACCATCACCGATCAGGCCGGCATGTACGGCAGCAACTTGTATCTGCCCGGCGGGGTGTTGAATCTGCCTACCAAAGCGACCGACAACTACGGCGTCTGGTCCAGCTTCGGCGGGCAACTGTGCGTGGCCTGGCACCCGCTGGATAAGGATTTCCCCATGGAACTGGCCAAGCGGCAGGTGAAACTCTATAAACGGGTGCGGCCGTATCTGGCCGGCGATTTCTATCCGCTGACCGACTGCACCCTGGACCGGCCCTGGCTGGCCTACCAGTTCCATCGCAACGACCTGGGCCAGGGATTCGCCTTGATCTTCAAGCGGAAGGCGGTGGGCCAACCGGGGGCGCCGGCCCCCGGATTGGCTGGCGCCACCTTTGCCTTTGCCCCTCGTGGCCTCGACCCCCAGGCACGCTATGCGATAAGCTGCCAGGGCAGCGGCCTCAAAGCGGTCTACACGGGCGCCGAGTTGGCCAAGGGCGTTCCGCTCACCCTCAAGGCAACGCCCGAGGCGGAACTGGTGATCTACCAGCAGCAGCCGTGAACGCAGGCATGTACAAGGCGGGGCGCGCCCCCACGGCGGCCAGGCTCGCCGCCTCACCTCGGTCGGAGCCGCCGGCCGTCGAAGCGGCAGAGCACCGCGGCGAGTTCTCGCCTAATCGACCAGCTTGGCGCCCGCAATCAACTCGATGAAATCGCGGTTGGAGGGGAACTTGGCCAGCTTGGCCGTCAACTGCTCCATGGCGTCCACCGGGTGCATTGTCGAGAGCGTGCGGCGCAACATCGTCACCGCACGGAGAATGTCCGGCGGCAGCAGCTTCTCCTCGCGGCGCGTGCCCGATTGCGAGATGTCGATCGCCGGCCAGACGCGGCGGTCGGCCAGCTTGCGGTCCAAGACCAGCTCCATGTTGCCGGTGCCCTTGAACTCCTGGAAAATCAGTTCGTCCATGCGGCTGCCGGTGTCGACCAGCGCCGTGCCGGCGATGGTCAAGGAGCCGCCCTCCTCGAAGAGCCGGGCGGTGGCGAACAGCTTCTTGGGAATGTCCATGGCCTTGATGTCCACGCCGCCGCTCATGGTCCGTCCGGTGTTGCCCACCCACTTGTTGAAGGCGCGGGCCAAGCGGGTGATCGAGTCCAACAGCAGGACCACGTCCTTGCCCATCTCGGCCAGCCGCTTGCAGCGCTCGACCACCAGTTGCGAAAGCCGCACGTGGCTCTCGATGTCGCGGTCCAGGCTGCTGGCCACCACTTCGCCGTTGACCGCCCGCCGCATATCCGTGACTTCCTCGGGCCGCTCGTCAATCAGCAAGACGATCAACTTGACGCCGGGGTAATTGGTCGAGATGCCGTGGCTGATGTGCTGCAAGAGGATGGTCTTGCCGGCCCGGGGCGGGGAGACGATCAACGCCCGCTGCCCCTTGCCCAGCGGGGTGAGCAGGTCCATGACCCGCGTGGTCATGGGCTCGGGGCCGGTTTCCAGGCGGAGCCAGAATTCGGGGTTGATGGGGGTGAGGACGTCGAAGGCCTTGACCTCTTTATAGGCTTCGGGGGGCATGCCGTCGACGTCGAGGACCTCGCGGAGCCGGGGGCCTTGCTGGCGGCGTCCGGCCTGGACCATGCCGCTGATGAGCACCCCTTCGCGCAGCCCGAACTTGTCGATCATGCTGCCGGGGACGAACGGATCGGTCAGCTCGCGGAGGTAATTGTTCTTCGGATCGCGGAGGAAGCCATAGCCGTTGGGATGCAGTTCCAAGACGCCGCTGCCGGGCTCGACCGGCCCCGGCTCGCCGTTGTCCAGCGGTTCCTGGTTGCGGGCCAGGTCGCCATTGGGCGGCGGTCGCATGGGTCGGGGGCGGTAGCCGTTGCCGCCGCGTGAGTTATAGCCTTGAGATCCACCGCGGCCGCGAAGCCGGCCTTTCTTCTTTTTCCCCATAAAGCCCACCTAGAGTGCCATGTGCGGTCACACGCCCCCATAGCAGGGGGCAACACCTGGGAACGAACCCAGGCTATAGAGGGATGCTTCGCCCGGAGGTCGGAACACCCTGTTCAAGAGGTCAAGTCTCGTCCGGTAACGACTATTGCCGTGCTCCCCGCAGACCGCCAGCGGTCGACAGAAGGAACCCAGGTCGAGAAGCTTCTTCTAGTACCCCCGGGAAAGAACCAGTCCTTGTACAAGGGGTAACTATCAGATGCCAGATCGCGGGCTCAATTTGCCCACTTGTTCGGCAGAACTCACTCTATCGTTATATTAACGCGGATTTGACGCGTGTCAAGCCACAATTCCTTATACCCGATGTTCGCATTCACATCAAGCGAAAAACACCCCCGGATCCGTATTTTTTTTCGCCCCGGCCGGCCAATTGGTTTCTGTTGCGGAACAACCCGTAGGGTGGGTCGAGCGCAGCGAAGCCCCACCAAAATCCTTTTTCGCTGCAACGACAGGTCATCCACCACCACAATCTTCGTTTTGACGATCTTTACGACCGCGTACTGGGTTGCTACCATCGAGCGGGGCAGGCCGCCCGAGGCCCCGCACGAGCGCCGACTCTTTTACCCAAATTGTCGGCCGGGAGAACACGATGCGCACCAAGCGACTGCGCGACGGACAAGGAAGATTACCGCCTGCGATAGCGGATGCGCCGGCAGCGAGCAAGGCTGACGGCTACAGTCCCCTGAGCAGCGTGTGGGAGCGCAGCGACGGAGAGTTGCTGGAAGCGATGTTCGCCTTCTATGCGACGATTCCGCCGGAGCCGATTTTGGACGCCACCTACAATGCCGGCCGGTTTTGGAGAGGATCGACGCGGCGCGTTGTCTCCATGGACATTGACCCCCAACACCAGCCGATGATCCTGGCCGACAATCGCCTCATGACCGGCGTGCGATCCGGGCAGTTTGGCACGGTCGTGTACGATCCGCCCCACGTCGGGCCGCAAGGCAGGGACAAGAGCGTGAAACGATTCGACGTGGACTTCGGGGCCACCATGGAGTGTGGAAAGGATCACGATTGGAGCCTGAGCTACCTCTATCCGCCGTTCCTCGAGCAGGCCAGGCGCGTGTTGAAGGCGGATGGCTTGCTGCTGGCAAAAATCACCGACATGGTAAACAGCCACAAGTCGCGGTGGGCGCATTGCGACTTCATGCGCATGGCCGAAGAGGCGGGATTCACGGTCTGCGATTTGATCGTCAAAATTCGCCAGGGGCCCATGATGTCCACAAAATGGAAGACGGCCCAGCACGCCCGCAAGCGGCACTGTTTCTGGATCGTGTGCCGCAACGGGCCTCGCTGCGAGCGCTAAGGACGCCCCTACCGGCCGGGCCAGCCCCCTTGGCGAGTGGCGGAAGCCGGCCTTGCTCCTTCTCGGGAAAGCAACGGCCAAAACGCCGTCGCTACCTTTTCCGCGGTTCTGTGCTCGCCCTTCCGATAAATCATGGATAGTGCCAAGACGCACCTCTTTCGCCAGTGGGGCTGCATAAGATGCGCAGAATATATCGGGTCTCGCTGGCGATGGCCGGCCTCCTGGCAATCGTCTCGGCGGTCAGCGCCCAACAGCCGCTCCACTGGGAATTGTCGATCGACGCGGCCAAGCAGGTCGCCGCCCGCAGCAATCGCCTGGTCTTGATCGAATTCTCGGCCCCCTGGTGCGGGCAGTGCCGGATCATGGAAAACGAGGTCTTCAGCCAACCGGGCGTGGCCAGGGCGATCGAAGCCAATTACGTTCCGGTACGGATCAACGTCGATTATGCCCCCGAGACGGCCAAACTTTACCGCATCAACGGCCTGCCCACCACGGTCGTCATTGCCCCGACGCCGCAGGGGGAGGTCTTGGCGGCGATGCCCGGCCGCGTCGACGCGACCACGTACCTGACCCGTTTGAACGGCCTGGCCACGGCCAGCAAGCAGCCCCCCTCGCTCCCCGCCGTGATCGCGGGCGGAGCGCCGCCGCCGGGCCCGCCTCCGGCCGCCGTCGCGCCGCTGGGGCTGGAAGGCTATTGCCCCGTGCGCCTGGTGGAGAAGCGGACGTGGATCCACGGCGATGTCCGTTGGGGCGCGATCCATCAGGGCCGCACCTACCTGTTCTCCGGGCCGGAGGAGCAGCGGCAGTTCTTCGCCGATCCGAACCGCTATGCCCCGGTCCATGGCGGCGACGACGTGGTGCTGGCGGTCGAGCAGAAGCACGCCATCGCCGGCTGCCGCCAGCACGGCGCCAGCTACGCCGGGCGCATCTACTTGTTTGCCGACGAGGCAAACCTACAAAAGTTCATCAAGAATCCCCGCTTCTATGCGGAGCAGATCAGGCAGGCCGCCCAGTCGGGTTCCCTGGCCGCCCAGCAGGTGCGGTAAGCCGGAGGGGACTTACTTCTACTGCGCAAGAATGCCAGTCGAAAATGGGGACTGGCTCCGTCGCCTCGTTAACGCGCTGCGTGGTAAAACGGCCTCCGGCGACGGTGCCTGTCCCCTTTTTCGACGGACCGCCACTGCGGAAAAAGGGGACAGGCACCGTGGCGGCATCGTTTCTCCTGGCGCGGCATCAGTTTGCGCCACGGAGCCAGTCCCCATTTTCCGCGAACCTTGCGCAGTAGAATTATGCGCCCTCGACCAGCCGCGCCAGCCGCACAACCTGGAGTCGCACGCCTTCCAGGTCTGGATTCAGCCGCAACGCCCGGCGAAAACACTCCAAGGCCGAGACGGGATTGCCTAGTTCCAAATAGGCCCGGCCCATTTGGGTGGCCGCGATGAAGTGATAGGGGTTCAGCTCCAGGGCCTCGTGGCAGTCGCGGATCGTTTCGGCGAATTGGCCCAGGGCGTTATGGGCGGTGCCGCGCTGACTCCAGACCTCGGCCAGCGAGGGGTTGGCTTCCAGCAGCCGGGTGGCGCGGCGGAGGACCTCGTCGTATTGCCGGGCGGCCAGCAGCCGGACCAGCACGTCGAGTTCCCGCCGCTGGGCGGGCGTCCCCGACCGCATCCACACGCAGCGGATGCTGTTTTCCGCGAGCGTGCGGACGGTGCGGTCCTCGTCCAACAGCGCGCAGCCGAGCGTGTGGTTGTCCTGGAAATCGCCGAGAAAGCCCAGGGTGAAGACGGCGGCACGGCGGACCCCCCGCCGATCGTGCTTCACCAGACGCTGCAAGGTGCCGGCGCAATAGCACTGCGACACGGCGGCCAGAAAACCCGCCGTATCCCGGCTTTCCAGGTAATGCTCGTAGAAAGCCAGCAGCCGCGGTGCCCGGGGATCGTTGCTCACGCCTTTCTTCCTTTGCCGAAAGTCTGCTTCCTGCCTGTCTAACGTCCATTCTAATCGACAATCAAAATTTGCACAAATGTTTTTTGCCTCCTGTCGCAGGTTTTCCCCTTTTCTCGCAGGCCGGCGTGAGGCAAAATGGATGCTGGCGGGGTGGTATCATCCCAGCCGCGGTTGGCGGCGCGTTCGGTATGCCATCTAGCGCCGCGGTGCCCTGACAGGTCTCCCCAAGTGATCCCCTGAGCGTCCAAAATCGTGAGCGACCATCGCTTTCTGTGTGCCGCCGTCCGCCTGACGCTGGCGCTTTGCGTTGCCGGCGCGGTCGGGGTCTGCAAGGCCGCCGCCGCGCGGGAGGCAGCGCGCTGGGCGACCGGCGCCGAGTTGCAGAAACGCTTGAACAGCCCGGTGGACATCACCTGGGCGGAGAACCCCTTGCGGCACGCCATCGGCAACTTATCGCGCAGCCAGAAGGTGGCCGTGCTGATCGATCGCCGCGTCGACACGGATCAGAAGCTGGACATCGAATTGGAGGGCGTCACGTTGCGGGCGGCCTTCGAGGAGATTGCCCGCGGCCGCGGCTTGGGCGTCTCGCTGCTGGGACCGGTGCTCTTCCTCGGCCCGCCGGCGGCGGCCTCGCGGCTCCGCACCGTGGCCGCCCTGCGCGAAGAGGACGTGCGGCGATTGCCGGCGGGCGTCGGGGAAAAGTTCGCCGCCCTGAAGCCTATGGCGTGGGACGACCTTGCCACGCCGCGCGAACTGGTGACGAAATTGGCCGCAGAAAACGGCGTGGAACTGGCCGGCCTGGAACTGGTGCCGCACGATCTTTGGGCGGCCGCCGATCTGCCCCCGCTGTCGTGGACCGACCGGCTGACGCTGCTCGCCATCCAGTTCGATTTGACCTTCGCCATCTCCGCCGACGGCACGGCGGTCCGCCTGACGGCGCTGCCGAACCGGCTGGCGGTCGTGCGGAGCTATGCGGGCGGGTCCGATCCGGCGGCCACGGCACGGAAGTTCGCCGTGGCGGCCCCGGGGGCGGAAATCAAGGTCTCGGCCGGCCGCGTCTATGTCCGCGGCCTGCTCGAAGACCAGGAGCGGATTACCCAGCCGCGGCGCCCGGCCCACCCGCCGAAGCCCCCGGCGCGCCAGGCATCGGCCGCCGACAGATACACGCTCACGGTGAAAGAGCAGCCGGTCGGACCGCTGCTGGGGCAGCTCGCCCGGCAGTTGAAACTGGAGCTGACGCTCGATCGGCAGGCGATCCAGCAGGCGGGCATTTCGCTGGAGCAGCGCATTTCTTTCAGCGTGAGCGACGCGACCGTCGACGAATTGTTGCAAGCGGCGGCCAAGCCGGCCGGCCTGCGGGCCCATCGCCGCGGCAGCGCGGTCGAAGTCGGCCCGGCCAAACCGTAGCCGGACGTTCCCGCGAGGAAGCAAGCCCTGTCGGGTGGCCGGTTGCACCGCGGAACCCTACGGTTGGAACATCTCCAATTGGCTACCCCGGCGGGTCGCCCCCGGCCGGCGGCCGGAAATGTGGCAAGAGCCAGCGGAGATGTCCGGGTTCTTGCAGGCACAGGCGAGGACCTCCAGGCCGTGACGGTGTGCGATGGATTTCAGACGCGCGACGATCTCAAGACGTGCCGAAGCCGGCAGCGCCCGCACCCGGCTGTCGCCGGCGTGGATCGCCAGAGGCTCGGCGGCGGCAAAGCGGTCCAACAGCCTGCCGAGCATCAGCTTGTCCTCGACGTGCCGCCGCAGCGACCCGACCACTGCCGGGCGGAGAAAGAGGACGCTGGCGGCAATCTTACGCACGCCGACGCGGGCCAGTGCCGCACAGAGCGGTTCGAGGCAGTCCGCGCCGTCGGTCACGCCAGGCAAGATCGGATCGAGCCTCGCCTCGACCGGGACATGTGCGCCGATCAACTCGGCCGCCTGCGCGAGCCGGTCCTCCGGCCTCGCCGCGTGGGGTTCAAATGCGGCGGCGATTCCCGGATCAACGGTAATCAGCCCGATCCGCCCCTGGACGAGTGGTGCATGCGCGGCCAGCAAGTTGCGGTGCCGCTCGGGAATCCACCCCTTGGTGACGAATGCCACCCCAATCCCCGACTCGAAGAGAAACCTGAACACATCGTAAGCCATGTCCAGGACCTCGGTAACCGGCTGGAAGGGATCACTTGATGGGCTGAAATACACCATGGCGGGGTTCTTGCGTTTGCGGCCCAACTCCTCCCGCAGCTTGGCAAGAGTATTCGTGTAAAACCGAACCTTGCCTTCGCCGGGGTGCGTCTGGTAGCCGCGGGCATAGCAGTAGCGGCACTCGTGGGCGCAGCCTGCCGTCAGGTTGACCGTCGGAACGTGTGCCAGGCAGGCCAAGCTGGATGGCGTGAGCACTGCCGACTTTCGCTCGATCCGGATTACTTGCGTCACGGTGGTCAACTTCCTCAAAGCACGCAGTCGCATCGCCCCGGGGGTGTCCCGTTTCTTGGCGTACCGCACAGCCGTGCCAGCATGTGGACTAACGTATACTGTAGCACTTCGGTTCGGCTTGTTGAAGAGGGCTTTTTGGCCGGCACGGGAAACGGGAAATTCGGACTGCGGGCCCCGGACGAGTTTGCACCTCTCCAGATGGAGCCCGCGGCCGCGCGGGGCGGCAAGGCCGACGCCGGCCGCAAATCCGGAACTTGAAGCGGCGGCCGCCCACCACGAAATAGCCAAATAATAATTATTCGTCTTGAAATCGGGCCATCAATTTATTCATACTCAGGGTCTCCTCTCCCCCGCGTCTCGTCTCCGGAGGGCCCCATGATCCCGTTCTGGAAAGTCCAGGCCATTGAAGCCCTGCTGGCGGAAGACGCCCTGAGCCAGCGGGCGATCGCCAAACGCCTGCACGTCGGCCGCGGCGTGGTCACGAGCATCGCCAACGGCAGGCGGCCCGACTACCACGCCCTGCGCCGGGACACCGCGCCCGTGGCGCCGGCGTCGCCGGCAGCCTGGCAGCGCTGCCCCCAATGCGGCGCCCTGGTGCAACTGCCTTGCCTTGGCTGCCGCGCCCGCCGGGCGATGGTCCACGGCCGCCGCTTTCTGCGCGGCGACCTGCCGGCCGCCGCCGAAGGGCTGCAGGTCAGACTAATCGGTTCGGAGCGGCTGCGCTACGAAGAACTTTGCGCCGCCAATCGGGCGATCGCGGCGGTATCTTTCAAAGGCCTGTGTCTTGACGGGCCGTTCCGGCATCTTTCCAGGAGCCGGCAGGCCGGCCCGGTGACAACATGCTGTCACCCTGGCGGGCCGCCGGACGGTGCGAACCGTCCCGAACGAGAACGATTGAATGCCGTGGCGAGGACGGCCGAATGAGTGATAGGGGCTGCGCAGCGCCGTGCCGGGCGGCGTGCGCGTGGCAGAGGAACGCGGGCCATGACGTGGCGACATCGACAGCAGCGTGGCAGCACGTCGGCGGTCGCGCGGGCATCGCGGGCCGGGCGGGCCGCGGACAGGCCGCCCACGGCGGCCCGCCAGATCGTGTTGGTCCAGCGGCCGGCCGGCTGGAGCCCGGCCTCGGAACTCGACGTGCCGCCGCGGGCGGTGGTGATCGAAGTTGTCCGGCAGCCGGTCTCCGATCCGCTCACTTACGTTCGCCAGTACAACGCCCTTTCTCTGGATGAGGCCGGCGCTACCTGGGCCGTTTCTCTGGTTTGCGGCGGCGCGACTGCTTGGCCTCCACGTTCCGGTAGCGATAAACGCCGGCCAAGGGCGTCTTCCAGCTTGCCGGAAGTTTCGCGGAGGAGTTTGCGCAGCCGCGCCAGGGCCGCTTCGGGAAGCACGTCGTTGAGCAACAGATCGGGCCGGGCGATCTGCCCCTTGGCTTCCGCGTCTTCCCATTGTTGACAGAGTTTGGCGAAATCGCCCGACAGTTGGGCCAGTGGCTCGACGAATCGCTTCCGCACGTCACCCGCGGTCAAATAATGTCCCATGACGAATCCTCCGGCATCATGTCCATCTGTTCATCAGCCCACTGAGGTAGTCTACCATATTCGCCAGCGGACGCACGCACCCCCCATTACCCCGCTAAAGGTGGGGAAATTTATCCGACTTGAAATCGAGCCACTCGTTTTGCCATACTAGTCGGCACGGCGTCAATGCCGCGAAAAACCACGGAGACCCTTACGATGCACGCCTTAGCGACCACCGCCACGAAACCGAACAAGACGATACGGCCCCGTCCGGTCACCTACGCTGCGTTTCGCCAGTACCTGCGTACGGGCGATATTGCCCTGAGCCGGCCGGACGCCCGGCCGTCGAACAAGCTGATTGCCCTGGGGACCGGCTCGCCCTACGTGCACGCCACGATGATCGGCTGGTGCGGCGGGGTATTGATGCTGGCGGAGGCCCGGCAGTGGAGTCAGAGCCATCTGGTCACGCTCAGCAGCCAGGTGAAGCGCTGGCCGGGATTCTACGACGTGTACCGGGTGCGGCGGCCTTTTCGTCCCACGACCGCCTGGACGGTCATGCTCCGCGCCACCGGCACGCCCTACGGCTGGGGGCAATTGTTGGGCGATGCGGCGCACAAGCTGTTCGGCCCCTTGGCGCGGACGAAGCCCAACGATCCGGCGGCCGACTATCCCCGCGACTGTTCGGGGCTGGTGAATTTCGCCTGTCGGGCCGGCGGCCGCACGCCCCGGCCGGGGCTTGCCGACGAGGAGGTCGAGCCCGGCCATTTCGCCGACGCGGCCTTCGCCCGCTACGTCTGCACGCTTTACTGGAAGGATGAAGGATGAAGGATGAAACCGATCCTTCCGCCTTCCGCCTTACTGGCGTGGCGTCGCGGTGCCGCCGGGTTATCCGGGGGCTAACGCCCCCGGCTCGGGTCCTTTGTTCCTCCTAAATCCCTAAATCCCTACATCCCTACGCCCATGACGCCCTCCGACATTGCCCGCTTGCACCGGCGGATCGACGAACTGGTGGAGAAGATCAGCGAGCTCAGCAGCGTGGTGGCCAAGAGCCTGGCGGCCTGCGAGTCGTGCCGGCCGTTCGTGCTGGGCGGCAACGGCAAGCCGGCGTTTTCCGATCGTCTCAGCGAAGTCCAGCAGGAGATCAACGGCGTCCGCCAGGCGCTGACGGAGAGGATCTCCGACCTCAGCATGGAGGTCGTGGTGCTGAAATCGGTCCGCCAGATCGGCGGGCGGCTCTTCTGGTCGGGCATCGGCGTGGTGGGCACGGTGTCCGGCGGCGTGGCCGGCATCCTGTTGAAGTGGTGGCTGGACGCGGCCCGCTGAGCGGCCCGCTCAGGCGACCTCCTCCAAGTCCTTGGCGCCCGAGGTCAGTCCGTGCTTGCGCATGAGGGCGTGGAGATTGGTGCGCTGGATGCCGATCTGCGTGGCCGCGCGGCTGACGTTGCCGCCGCAGCGCTGCAGGGCGTCGGCAAGAAATTGCCGCTCCACCTGCTGGACGGCCACGTCCCGAATCTGGCGTTTCAGCTTCTTGAACTCGTTCCAGGTGGCCGGCAGCAGCACCGGATCTTCGAGTTGGCCGGCGCTGGCCGCCAGGCGCTCCAGCGGCAACGAATCCTCGTCGCAGGCCGCCGGAAATTCTCGCTCTTGGACATCACTGTTCATCGGCGATCCCTCCCGAAGCTGTTTTTTCCCCCACAAGCTGTCAGAACGCCAATGCTGTGCGACGGGGGCCAGTTATTTCCTGGAATATCTCCCCGTCCGCGGCACTCTAGATTGATTATAGCGCGAGGTCAAGCCTGGGAAACCCGATACTTGAGGGGGGATAGCGTTCTCATCGTTCCCGAAAGACGCCGCGTGGACCCGAAAGCCACGTTTTCAATTCCCCCCAGATCGCCTACCATGTCTCTTTATGCGCCCTTCGCAGTCAAACTCGCTGATCGCCGGCGCCCTGGTCACCGGGCTGGGGACCCTGGCCAGCCGACTGCTGGGATACGTCCGCGATGCGGCCACGTTCGCCCTGCTGGGCGTGGGCGGCTCGCCGGTGATGGACGCCTTTGTCATTGCCAACCGCATCCCCAATCTCTTCCGCCAGTTGTTCGGCGAAGGCGCCCTGACGGCCAGTTACCTGCCGGTCGTCGCCGGGCTGTTGGAGACGGATCGCCGCAGCACCTGGCAGTTGGCCAGCACGATGATGGTCTGGCTCAGCGTGCTGCTGGCGGGCCTGGTCCTGGTGGGCGAGGCGATCCTGGCCGGCATCTGGCTCCTCTGGGGCGATAGGTCCGGCATGGGGCTGTTGGTCGGGCTCAGCGCCACGCTGTTGCCCTACATGCTGCTGATTTGCCTGGCCGCCCAGGTGACCGCGACGCTGCAAGCCCTGGGACAATTCACCGTCCCGGCCCTGACGCCTACCGTGTTGAACGTCTGCTGGTTGACGGGCGTTTGGGCGATCGCACCCCATTGGGCGCACAGTCGGGCGGACCAGGCTTACGTGGTGGCGGTGTGCATCCTCGTGGCCGGCGTGCTCCAATTGGGCGTGCAAGTGCCGGCCTTGTATCGGCTGGGGTTTCGCTTCCAGTACCACTGGGCGGCCAGCCGCGCCGGCATGATCCGGATCGGCCGCACGCTCACGCCCATGCTCTTCAGCCTGGCGGTCACGCAGATCAACACGTTTACCGACAGCATCATCGCTTGGGGACTGGCCGCCGCGCCCGGCGGGCCGCAAGTGATTCCCTGGCTGGGCGGGGCGATTCATTACCCGCTGCACCAAGGGGCGGCGGCGGCGATTTACATCGGCGAGCGCATGTACCAGTTTCCCCTGGGGATCGTGGGCATGGCGGTGGCCGCCTCGATCTTTCCCCTGCTCAGCCGGCACGCCGCGCACGGGCGGCGCGGCCGCCTGGGGGCCGACCTGTCGCTGGGGTTGCGGCTGGTGTTGTGTCTGAGCGTGCCGGCCGGCGTGGGGTTGGCGGTGCTGGCGCAACCGATGACGAAGCTCCTCTTCCAGCACGGCCAGGTCACCGCGACCGACGCGGTCCTGGTCGCCCGCATGGTCGCCGCCTATGCCCTGGGCGTGTGGGCCTATTGCGCCAGCACGGTGATGGTGCGGGGTTTCTATGCCCTGGGCGATTGCGCCACGCCGGTGCGGGTGGCGGCCGGCATGGTGGCCTTGAACCTGGTCTTGAATCTCGTGCTGATCTGGACGCCGCTCCGCGAGGCGGGGCTGGGCGTGTCGACCGCCATCTCGGCCGCCGTGGAGGTGCTGGTCCTGGCGGCCATCTTCTCCCGCTACAGGGCGCCGCTCCAGGGCCGCGCGCTGGCGGCAACCGCCGCGCGGACGGTGCTGGCCACGCTCCTGATGGCCGTCGCGCTGGCGGCCGTCTTGCACTGGATTCCGCCGGCCCCCGGGCTGACCAACGAGGTCTTGCGCGTGGCGGCGCCGATGGTCCTCGGCGCGGCGGTGTACGCTGCGGCTTATTGGCTCTCGGGGGGGCGGGAGCTGCAAATGCTGCTGGCCGGCGGGGCGACGCGGAAGCGTCAGGCGCGATTTGCGAAACCGCAAGCGGATCACGAGGCGCCCGCGATCGAGCGGTAATAGTCGATCGATTGCCGCAGGCCCTGTTGGAAATCGACCGCCGGCTCGTAGCCTAAGAGGGTCCGCGCCAGGGTGATGTCGGCCAGGCTTTCGCGGACGTCGCCGGGCGCGGCGGCTGGTGCTCGGGCGCCAAGTGTGTGCCCAGCAGGCGGTTGAGCACGTCGACGAGCGTCAACAGGTCGATGCTCTTGCCGTTGGCGACGTTGAGCACGCGGCCGGCCACGCCGGGGGCGTCGGCGGCCAGCAGGTTGGCCGCCACCGCGTTGCCCACGAAGCAGAAATCGCGCGATTGCCGCCCGTCGCCGTAGACGACCGGCTGCCGGCCGGCCAACATGGCCGTGATGAACAACGGGATGACGGCCGAGTAGGGGCTGGCCGGGTCCTGCCGCGGCCCATAGATGTTGAAGTAGCGCAGCGCCACGGTTTCCAGCCCGTAGGTGGCGGTGAAGGCCTGGCAGTAGAGTTCGCCGGCCAGCTTGGCGGCCGCATAAGGCGACAGCGGGGCGACCGGGTCGGACTCGCACTTGCGGATGGCGGGCTGATTGCCATAGGCGGCGCTGGAGGCGGCATAGACCACGCGCCGCACCCCGGCGCGGCGGGCCGCATCCAAGACCGTCAGCGTCCCGGTGGCGGCGGCGGCATGGACGTCCAAGGGCCGCTCCACGCTCAGCGGCACCGAGGCCAAGGCGGCCTCGTGAAAGATGCAGTCCACGTCGCGGACGGCAGCGGACAGGGCGGCCGCGTCGAGGAGGTCGCCGTGGAGGAATTCGATGCGGTCGCGGAAGCCGTCCATGTTGGACAGCCGGCCGGTGCTGAGGTTGTCGAGGACGCGGACGCGGTCGCCGCGTGCCACCAATGCCTCGGCGATATGGGAGCCGATGAAGCCCGCCCCGCCGGTAACCAGAAAAGTTCGCATGATGACGGTTTGCTCACAGCCTCCAGAGCGGCCGCTGGGGACGAAGTGGCCCCATTCTCTTGGCGGTGGCCGCCGCTGTCAAGGTATTAAGGTAGCGACCGTAGCGACAGCGACGGTTATGCCACCCCTTGATGGTGGTGGCTCTTGGGCCGTCCCTTGAGCGCGGTGTATAATTAGTGACGGATCGGAAAATGGTGGGACTTCGCTCCGCTTGTCCCGCCCTACCAATCGAGGTTGTGAATGTCCATTCTCGGTGCGGAAACCACGCTCTATCCGGAGACGCTGTTGGAGCCGGCGGGTCCGCGGACTTCGGACCGGCAATGGATGGTGGTGTACACCAAGGCGCGTCAAGAGAAGGCGTTGGCCCGCGACCTGCTTCACCGCGAGATCCCGTTCTACTTGCCGGTGGTGAAGCGGACTTGCCTGTACCGCGGCCGCAAGAGGGCGAGGTATCTGCCGCTGTTCGCCGGCTACGTGTTTTTGTACGGTTCGGAGGCGGAGCGGATCGGCAGCCTGACGACGAACCACATTTCGCGGCTGCTTTCGGTCCCGGACCCGGAGCAGTTGGTGCGGGAATTGCGCGATTTGCGGCAACTGATCGCGGCCAAGGCCCCGCTGACGGTCGAGAGCCGCTTGGCGCCGGGGCGTCGGGTGCGCGTGCGGCAGGGGCCGTTTGCCGGCATCGAGGGGACGGTGCTGGTCCGCCGCGGCGAGACGCGGCTGCTGGTGAGCATCAATTTTCTCCAGCAAGGGGCGTCGGTCGAGATCGACGACTTCCAGCTCGAGCCCATCGATTGAGCGGTCGGTCGGGGAGGCGGGCCCTTGCGGCGGGGAAGCGGGTTGGAGTGCCCCAAGGGGGGACAGTCCCCAACTTATTTCTTGGCCCCCAGGCAAGATCCCTTAGCTGCCGACGATTGATTTCCGCGGGGGTGGCCGCCGGGCATGTTGCCGGCGGGCAACACAGGCGTTGAGAAACTGCCCGTTGCCCGAGCGCCGCAGCGCCGCGTCTGGGCGGCCGATGTTCTCCTGTCTCAATTCTAAGTAGTTGCCCGTCAACGAGATGCGGCTTTTGGACGGCCATTCTTGCCGATGCTTGGCACAGGCTTTGCGTTAGCACGGCAACTATCTGAAAGAGCTTGCGTCGGGACTGCCGGAGGCCGGCAGTGACGTTCGATTGACATTTGCGTGGGGGAGCATCACACTGAAGGTTGGCCTTCCCGTGACCCTGGCGACTGAAGCAAAGCTATGGCGACACCAGATCGAGTGGAACTGAAACATTGGCAGCCGAGCGCCCCCGTGTTGTGTGCGTGGGGGGTGTTGTTGGTTGTCTTCGGGTACGCCTACTGGGAGACCATCCGGTTCTTGGTGGGGACGTGGTGGTCGCAAGACGACTACCATCACTGCTTCTTCGTGCCTCTGTTTTCCTTGTACCTGTTGTGGCATCGCCGCGAGATGGTCGATCCGTTGCCGACCAAGGGGAGCTGGTGGTGCCTGCCGATGTTTGCCGCCGCCGCGGTGATTCGCTTTGCGACCGTGGACCTCCACTACACCATCGACCATTATTCGGTATTTCCATTTTTAGTCGGCCTGGCCCTCTGTCTGGGTGGTTGGCGGGCGTTGCAATGGTCGTGGCCCGCGATCGGCTTCCTGGTGTTCATGATTCCCTTGCCGGGAGACGTGGCGGTGCTGCTCAGCCATCCCTTGCAGAGGATTGCCACGACCTTCGGCGTTTATGCGATTCAAACCCTGGGCATACCGGCCGTGGCGGCGGGCACCACCATCGAGTTGACGTTGCCGCCGCCGCTGGAGGTTGCCGAGGCGTGCAGCGGGATCCGCATGTTGACGTTATTCTTTGCGATCTGCGTGGGGGCCGTGTTTGTCATCGAGCGGCCCCTTTGGGAGAAGGCCATCATCGTGATCAGTGCCATTCCCATCGCCATCATTTCCAATGCGAGCCGCGTCACCATGGCGGCAGTCCTTCAAGATCGGGTCGGATCACGGGCCAAGGATATTTTCCACGATTATGCCGCCGGCTGGATCATGATGTTTCTGGCGATGGCGATGCTGTGGGGAGAAATGACGTTGATTGCCAAGTTGGTGGTGGAGCCGCCGTCGGAGGCGCCTTTGATTCTGGACCAGTCTGGGCGGAGGAGAGGGGCGCGCCGAGAATTCCGGTGTGAACGACGCGCAGCCTGTATGGCGCAGTTGGTGTGCAGCTTACAGACGGTGCAGCCGGCGTCGGCTGCGGCCTGGCCGAGGGCGAGCGGTCAAGCCCGGGCAAGGATCGAGTCTCGTCCTTATTCTGCGGACGTTCTTTTCCAGTACGTGTGATTCAGCTTCTTAGTTCAGCAGCGAGATGAAGACCTATGTCAACGAGCGATGTCAATTCGTTATCCAGTGATGCATCCCTGATTCCCGCCCTGTCGGGCGGGGCGGCGGTAGTGGCCGGCCCTCCGGGCAGCCTCGGCTGGGCCAACGGCCCGGCCGCCTCCAGCGAGGTGGCCGGCGGCACGAACCTGCTGGTTTTTGTGCATGCCTTGCGGCGGCACTGGCTGGCGGCCATGTTCTTGGGCGTCATCTGCGGGGCGACGCTCGGCTGGCTGGCCTACGTCTTTCGCCCCCCAGTATATGGCCACGGCCTCGTTGCAGGTGTCGGCGGGCAAGCCGATCATCATGTACAAGACGGCGGAAACGGAAATGGCCAGCGGGCACGACTACTTCGACATCTACAAGGACACCCAGAAATCCCTCTTGAAGAGCCCCTTGGTGATCGAGGCCGCCCTGCGGCCGCCCGAAATCAACGCCCTGCCCAGCGTGCAACGCAACGAGACCAACGCCGTCGGCTGGCTCACCAACGAACTCAACGTCAACTTCGCCACCGTGAATTCTGAAATCATGAACGTCAGCCTCATCGGCGACAATCCCCAGGAGATCACGACCCTGGTCAACGCGGTCGTCAGCGCCTACCTGAGCAAGATCGTCGACAAGGAACGGGAGAAAAGCGTCGCCCACTGCGATACTCTCGACGGTCTCCGGGCCGACAAGGAGACGGAAGTGCGGGCCCTGCTGAACAACCTCCGGCAACTGGCCGAACAGGCCGGCGGCACCGGGGACAAGGAGGCCCTCTCCATCCGGCAACGGGTCGCCGTCGAGCAGTTCGCCCAGTATCGCTCGGAGCTGATGCGGGTGCAGTTCGAGTTGATGCGGGCCCGCAGTTCCTTGAAGACCCAGCAGGCCTACCTGGCGAGCCTCGAGGACGCCGATATTCCCGCCTGGGAAGTGGATCAGTACGCCTTGGCGGATCCCACCAGCCGGGACCTGCAACTGAAGCTGAGTTATTACAACACGAACGTGGCGCAATTCCGGAACATCATCGTGCCCGGCCGCAAGCTTCCCCCCGCGGTGCAGAAGATCGAGTCCGACCGGGACGTGGTGCAGCAGCAAATCGACGAGATTGGAAAGGGTTACCGCGACAAGATCCGCGAGCGGAAGCGTTCGGAGGCCGAGAAGGAGATCCGCAGGGCGGAGGCTGAAGTGGCGGTGCTGACCGATCAGGAACAGCACTTCCAGGCGGACACGGAGCAGCAGCGGAAAGAAATCGAGAAAATCGGCGGACAATCGATCGAGATCGAGATGGATCGGGCGAAACTGAAGAACATCGAGGAGGTCTTGGCCAGCGTGGCGTCCGAGCGGGAAAGACTGCGGGTGGAACTGATGTCGGCCCCCCGCGTCAACGCTATTGGGAAGTGCGAGGAGCCCAAGGAAGAATACCGGCGGGGAATGCGGTTGGCCATCATCGGACTGGCCGGGATGTTGGGTTTCTGCCTGCCCGTGTTCGGCCTGATGTTGTGGGACGTGCGCTCCCGGCGCGTGAATGCCGTGTCCGAGGTCGCCCGCGGCCTGGGCCTGTCGGTGATCGGCTCGGTGCCGGCCATTCCGGCCCAGGTGCTGCGACGGTTGGGCAGTGATTCCAGGCGCAGCCAGATCTGGCGGTTGCGGCTGACGGAGTCGATCGACGGCATCGCCGCCCGGCTGCTCCACAAGGCGGAAAGGGACCGGGCCCGCGTGGTGCTGGTCTCCAGTGCCATGCCGGGCGAGGGCAAGACGACCCTGGCGACGCAACTGGCGATGAGCCTGGCCCGCCACCTCCGCCGCACCGTGCTGGTGGACTTCGACTTGCGGCGGCCGGCCTTGGACGGGGTTTTCGGCGTGCCCTTGGAGCCCGGCGTCTGCGACGCCCTGTGCGGCCGCGGCGACGTCGCCGGCATGATCCACCCCACCGGCACGGACTGCCTGTCGGTGCTGCCCGCCGGGCGGTGGGGCCGCGAGGCGATGGCGGCACTGGCCAACGGGGGTGGTGGCCCGCTGTTCAAGCAGCTCCGCGAGAAGTATGATTTCGTTATTATCGACAGCAGCCCGGTTTTGCCGGTGGCCGATACCCGTTTTGTCAGCCAGCACGCCGATACGGTGGTGCTCTCCGTGTTCCGTGATGTCAGCGAAGTGCCGAAGATCCAGGCCACCTGCGAGATCCTCGACGCCTTCGGCGTCCGCGACCTGGAGACGGTGGTCACCGGCGGCAGCGGCTTCTCCTACGGCCGAGGGCGGCAGTACCAGGCCGGCGTCACCACCTGACGCCCCCCTGGAGGTCCAGGGCAAGAGAAATCCATAGCGACCGCCCCCCGGCGGGCGGTCGGGCAAGGGGAATAAGGATAAGCGATGAAAGGCTCGATTTGGGTAGCGGTTCGGCTCGTGTTGACGGCCGCCCTGGTGCTGGTCACCTACATGGGCGTCCTCGGCATGAAGAGTTTCTTGAAGTTGCCGCCGATCCACCAGCTTTCCCTGGATATCCGCGAACTCCCCCTGAAACTGGGGGAGTGGCAGGGCGAAGACCAGGACTTGGATAAGGAAACCTTCGATAGGACGGGCGCCGACGTCGCGGTCCGCCGCTCGTACCACGATGCCGAGGACCATAGCATGTCGATGCTCCTGGCGTCCTACAGCGATCCGGACGCCGGCCTCTATCATAGCCCCACCAATTGCTACCGCTCCTCCGGCTGGCGCGTGGTCGAGGACTCGAAGATCGACGTGCCGATCCCCGGCGCAGCGCCGCAGCGGGTCTACCTGGCGACCTGGGAGAAGAGGGGCGACAGCATCTTGGTGGCGTACTGGTATCGGCTGGGCGATTACACCCTGTTCCAACGCTGGGACATGTTCTGGGTCCGCCTGGCCATGCGCGGCCAGGCGACCTGGCCGCCGATGGTCAAAGTCCTCCTGCAGACGCCGTTTGTCGGCAGGGACAGTTACCACTGCCAGGCCCGCATCCAGGATATGGTCGTCCGCGTCCAACAGTGGCTCAACCAGTCCAATGCGGGGGAGAAACCGCAGGGCGCGGGCAAGTGATTCCCCCAGCCAATCGAGCGTGACACCGATGAAGCCGACCGATCGCGACGATGGTCAAACGCCGGGATACCGCCAGCGGGGGAAGGAGCCGGCGGCCGAGGCGGCCCGCGTCTCCGCCGCGGCCTTGCCGGCGCGGCTGCGACACTTCCTGCATCAGCAAGCCCATCGGCTCTCGGCCCCGCGCTTTTGGGTGGTGGCGATGGCGCACCTGGCCGTTTTCGCCTTCGTCCTCTGGCTGGCCTTCCTGCTGCGATTCGACTTCGTCGTGCCGTCCAATCGCCAAGCGCAGTTCTGGGCCTGCCTGCCCTGGATCCTGGCGATCAAATTCCTGATCTTTTTCCTCTTGGGCCATTATGACGGCTGGTGGGCTTACGTAACCTTCGCCGACTTGATCGCCCTGATTCGGACTTCGGTCCTGGCGATGCTCTGCATCTTCACGGTCAATTACCTCTTCGGAAGCGAGTTGCTCTACCTCTTTGGGCCCGGCCTGCGCGCCCGTCAATTCTTCGTCTTGCCGCGCACCCTCCCCATTCTCGACTGCGGCTGCACCATCGTGGTGCTGGGGGCCTTGCGGGGATGCTGGCGGGTGTACCGGGAACAGTTCTGGCCGATGTTCAACCAGGGGAATGTCCGCTGGGCCCTGCTGGTCGGCACCGATCATTCCCACGGCGTGCTGGCCCACCAGATCCAGTCCGCCGGCGAGTTGCCTTATCGCATCCGCGGGTTCCTCTGCACCGAAGCCACGGAGAAATCGCGGCTGGGCCAGATCCCCGTGCTGGGGAAGCTGGAAGAGGTGCGGGAAGTTGCCGCCGCCGCCAAGGCGACCGACGTCCTGGTGATTGCCGGCAGCCTGCCCGGCGTGCGGCTGCGGAACCTCATGAACGACTGCCAGCAGGCCGGCCTGAGCCTGAAAATCATCCGCCGCCTGGAAGACCGCCTCGGCGGCGACCATCGCATTCCCATCCGCGACATCGAGATCGGCGATCTCCTCCGCCGCGCCCCCGTCCAGTTGGACACCGCGCGGATCGGCGACCTCCTGGAGGGCCGCGTGGTCATGGTGACCGGCGCGGGAGGCAGCATCGGCTCGGAAATCTGCCGCCAGGTGTTGCGTTTCAATCCCCGCGCCCTGGTGCTGGTCGGCCGCGGCGAGAACCGCATCTTCAAGATCGACCGCCGCCTGCAGGCCATGCACACCTCGACGGTGCTGCACTGCTGCATCGCCAGCGTCACCGACCAGGCGCGGATGCGGCACCTGTTCCAGGATTTCCGCCCCGAGGTGGTCTTCCATGCCGCCGCCCACAAGCACGTGCCGCTGATGGAGTGCAACGTGGGCGAGGCGGTGCAGAACAACGTCAACGGCACCAGGTGCCTGGGCGAATTGGCCGATGAGTTCGGCGTGCGGAATTTCGTCTTCATCTCGACCGACAAGGCCGTGCATCCCTCCAGCATCATGGGGGCCACGAAGCAGTTGGCGGAGCGCTACATCCACGCCCTCTCCCAGATCTCGTCGACGCGCTTCACCGTCGTCCGCTTCGGAAACGTGCTGGGATCGGAGGGCAGCGTGGTGCCGATCTTCCAGGAGCAGATCCGCCGCGGCGGTCCCATCACGGTGACCGATCCCCGCATGACGCGCTTCTTCATGACCATTCTCGGAGGCCTCGCAACTGGTGCTGCAAGCGGCCGCCATGGGCAACGGCGGCGAAATCTTCGTGCTGGAGATGGGAGAGGCGGTGAAAATCGTCGATCTGGCCCGCGACCTCATCCGGCTCTCCGGCCTGCCGGAGAATTCCATCGAGATCTGTTTCACCGGCGTCCGCCCGGGAGAGAAACTCTACGAAGAACTGTACTTCAACGAGGAGGAAACCCTGCCCACCTCGCATCCCAAGCTGCGGGCCGCCTACCATCGCCCCTACACCCTGGCCGAGGTGCGTCAGGACATTGATTCCCTCCAGCAACTCCTCCACGAACCCCAGGAGATCCTTCGCCAAAAGCTGCAAGAGATCGTGCCCGAATACGTCCCCCCGCCGGACGGCCAGGCCGCCCTCGGCTCGCCGCCGCGGTCGCCGCTGGAACGGGGGGGCATCGAGCTGCGATCATGATTCGGCACAATCAGGGGGCGTGCCGCCACGCCCCGGTCCTTGCCCCCGCGCGGCGCGGAACCGCGCCGCAGGCCGGCTTTCTCGGCGGCGGCCTGTCGCGCCGCATTTACGATGTATGTTTGGACTGGAATCCTGCGCGGGGGCACGACAGGCGGCATCTTCCGCATAATCCGCATCCCCGCGCAGCTCCGCAGCAACGGATGGCGTGGCGGCCGCCGCAGACGGCCCCGCCAAGAATCACCGGCGCAATGACGCGCAAAACCTGACCGCAGGCAACGATTTTATGGGGACCCCGGTCACCCACGAGAACGGAGTGTCGCACGAACCATGAAAGGAAGCCCTCCATGAACCCCGCACTGGCCGTCATCGGTTGCGGACATTGGGGGAAAAACCTGGTCCGAGTCTTCTCGGAACTGGGAGCCCTCCGCTGCGTCTGCGATACCGACCCACGGCGCGTATGAGACGCTCAAGTTCACGGGCAGCCCGCCGGCCTTCGTCGCCGACCTCCAGCAGGTCCTCGACGATCCCCGCTTGCCCGCCGTGGCCGTCGCCACGCCGGCAGCCACCCATTACGACCTGGTGCGTCGCTCGCTGGAAGCCGGCAAGGACGTCTTCGTCGAGAAGCCCTTGGCGCTGACCGCCCGGCAGGGCCAGGAATTGGTGGCCCTGGCCGAGCGCCGCGCCGCCGTGCTGATGGTCGGACATATCCTCCTCTACCATCCCGCGGTGGTAAAACTCCGCCAGTTGGTCCAGCAAGGCGAGTTGGGGCAGCTTCTCTATTTTTATTCCAATCGCCTCAACATGGGCTTGATCCGCACCGAGGAGAACATCCTCTGGAGTTTTGCCCCCCACGACATCTCCGTCATCCTCCACCTCCTGGGCGAGGAACCGATCGCCGCCGAGGCCGACGGCCAAAGCTACCTCACCCCCGGCGTGGTCGACGTGACCCTGAGCCGCCTGAAATTCAAGAGCGGCGTCAGCGGGCACATCTTCGTCAGTTGGTTGCACCCCTCGAAGGAGCAGCGGTTGGTGATCGTCGGCACCGAGAAGATGGCTGTCTTCGACGACACGGCGGTAGAGAAACTGCTCCTCTATCCGCACCACGTTGATTGGGTCGGACGCACGCCGAAGGCCGTCAAGGCGGAGCCCGTCGCCGTGGCGCTGGACAAGACCGAGCCGCTGAAGGAAGAATGCCGGCACTTCCTCGACTGCGTCGCCAGCCGGAAGACGCCGCTTACCGACGGCCACGAGGGGCTCCGCGTGCTCCGCGTGCTGGACGCCTGCCAGCAGTCGCTGGAGCGCGGGGCGGCAGCCGGGGCCATGCCCTCGGTGCCGGCCCCGCCGCCGCCCGCCGCCCGCGGCGCCGTCGGACTATTTCGTTCACCCCAGCGCCTATGTCGATCAGCCGTGCTCGATCGGGGCAGGGACCAAGGTCTGGCATTTTTCGCACGTCATGAAAGGGGCCGTCATCGGCCGCAACTGCTCGGTCGGCCAAAACGTGGTCATCAGCTCGGCGGCCGTCATCGGCAACGGCGTCAAGATCCAGAACAACGTCTCCGTCTACGATGCCGTCACCCTGGAAGACGGCGTGTTCTGCGGCCCTTCGATGGTCTTTACCAACGTCATCAACCCCCGCAGCGAGATCGTCCGCAAAGACGAGTACCGCCCCACGCTCGTCCGCCAGGGCGCCACCTTGGGGGCCAATAGCACGATCGTCTGCGGACATACCGTGGGGCGCTACGCTTTCGTGGCGGCCGGCGCCGTGGTGACCTCCGACGTCCCCGACTTCGCCTTGGTCGCCGGGGTGCCGGCCCGTCAGATCGGCTGGATGTGTCGCTGTGCCGCCGCGCGGCTGGAGTTCCGCGACGACGCGGCCTCCTGCGCCGCCTGCGGCCGTGCTTATCGCCTGCAAAACGGCCGGGCGCAGGAGGTGGCCGCGCCCGCCGTCCCCCCTTCTGCAAACCGATGAATTCGAGTAGAACTGGACTTTTGCGAACTGCCGGTTCAGGGTTTCCCGTTCCCAGACGGGGATGGGGACCTGGAAGCAGGACCCGTGGAGACGATCGGGAGGAGTAACAAAATGGCGGATGCGGCCGTGGAAACCAAGAAGCTCGACGTCCCCTTGCTCGACCTGAAGGCCCAGTACGCGACCATCCGCGACGAGGTCCGCGCGGCGGTCGATGCCGTGCTGGAGAGCCAGTATTTCATCCTCGGGCCGAACGTCACCCAGTGCGAGCAACTGTTGGCCCCGTACTGCGGCTGCGAGCACGCCGTGGGGGTCTCCTCCGGCAGCGATGCCCTGCTGATCGCCTTGATGGCGGAAGGGATCGGCCCGGGCGACGAGGTCATCACGACGCCCTACACGTTCTTCGCCACCGTCGGGGCCATCGCCCGCGTGTGCGCCAAGCCCGTCTTCGTGGACATCCGCCCGGACACCTACAACATCGACCCGGCGCAAGTGGCCGCCCGCGTCACTCCCCGCACCAAGGCGATCCTGCCCGTTCACCTTTACGGTCAATGCGCCGACATGGACGCGATCCAGGCGGTGGCCGACCGTCACAAGCTGGTGGTGATCGAGGATGCGGCCCAGGCCATCGGCGCCGAGTACAAAGGCCGCCGCGCCGGCTCGATGAGCGAGTATGGCTGCTTCAGCTTCTTCCCCTCGAAGAACCTCGGCGCCGCCGGCGACGGCGGATTGGTCACCACGCGGGACGCCCAGCGGGCGGAAAAGCTCCGCGTCCTGCGGATGCACGGCTCGAAACCGAAATACTATCATTCCCTGATCGGCGGCAACTTCCGCCTCGATGCCCTCCAGGCCGCCATCCTCAACGTCAAGTTCCGCCACCTGGAGCAGTGGACCGAGGGGCGGCGGGCCAACGCCGATCGTTACCGCCGGCTCTTCGCGGACGCCGGGCTCGTCGACGGCCGGGTGCAACTCCCCGTCGAGCTCGCCCATAACCGCCATATTTACAACCAGTTCGTCATCCGCGTTCCGCGCCGCGACGAGTTGCAAGCGTACCTGAAAGAACACGGCGTCAACACGGAAGTCTACTATCCCGTCCCCTTGCACTTGCAGCGGTGTTTCGCCTACGTCGGTCATAAGGCGGGTGATTTTCCCGAGAGTGAAGCGGCGGCCCAGCAGACCCTCGCCTTGCCGATCTATCCGGAACTGTCCGATCAACAAGCACAACACGTAGTGGCCACGATCGCCCGCTTTTTGGCCAAATCCGTCTAGTGCGGCAAGCTTTTCATCCCTGTCGAATCCCGTTGCAAACGGGGGGCTTTTCTCGCCGCCAGCGCCGCCGAGAATCCGATCCTGGACGCTGAGTTCGCATGAAGACGCTGCTGACCATTACGGCACGGCTGAAGTCGACGCGGTTGCCGCTGAAGGCCATCAAGCCCATTCACGGCCGGCCCATGTTCTGCCACTTGCTGGACCGCCTCAAGTTGGCCCGCCGGCCGCAGGAAATGGTCGTTTGCACCTCGACCGTGGCCCAGGACGATCCGCTGGAGGAGCTTGCCCGGGCGGAAGGCGTCCCCTGTTTTCGCGGCGATCCGGACGACGTGCTCCAGCGGCTGACCGACGCGGCGGCGCTGTACGGCGGGGACATCATCGTCAACGCCTCGGGCGACAACCCCTTCACCGATCCGGAGTACCTCGATCGCCTGGCCGACTTCCACGTGGCCCAACGGTACGATTACAGCAAGACGGAGGGGCTGCCGTTGGGCTGCTACGGCTGGTGCCTGTCCTATCCGGCCATGGTCAAAGCCTGCCAGGTCAAGACGGAGCGGGACACGGAAATGTGGACCGGCTACTTCACCGATTTGGGGTTGTTTCGCTGGGGCATGTTGAAGGCCGACGATCCGGCCGTGTCTTGGCCGCAGTTGCGCTTGACCGTGGACACGCCCGAGGATTTCGAGCTGGTGACGAAAATTTTTGATGAACTGTACGAGCCGGGAAAGGTCTTCCCACTGCGCAACATCGTCGCCTTGTGCCGGCGGCGTCCGGAGCTGCCGGCCATCAACGCCGCGATCCGGCAGCGGGCCACGCGGGTTATCACCTTCAGCGACGGGCCGAAGACGCCGTAGTGGAGAACGTCCTGCAAATCGGCGACCGGACCGTTGGCTTGGGCCAGCCCTGCTTCATCATCGCCGAGGCGGGCGTGAACCACAACGGCGACGTGGAGTTGGCCCGGCGGCTGATCGACGCGGCCACGCAGGCGGGCGCCGATGCGGTGAAGTTCCAGACCTTCAAGGCCGAATCCGTGGTGACTGCCGCCGCGCCGAAGGCCGCCTACCAAAAACAGGGCACCGCCGCCGAAGAATCCCAGTTGGACATGATCAAGCGGCTGGAACTGCCCCTGCAGGCCTTCGCCGACCTGCAGCGCTATGCGGCCCGACGCGGCATCATGTTCCTCTCCACGCCTTTCGACTACGACAGCGCCGATTACCTGGACCGCATCGGCGTGCCGGCGATCAAGGTGCCATCGGGCGAACTTACCAATCTCCCCTTCCTCGCCCACCTGGCCCGGAAGGGAAAGCCGCTTATCGTCTCCACCGGCATGTCGACCCTGGTCGAGGTCGGCGAGGCGGTCGGCACGATCCAGGCGGCGGGCGATCCGCCCTTGGTTCTTTTGCACTGCGTGAGCAATTATCCCGCCCGAGCGGGCGACGTGAACCTTCGCGCCATGACCGCCATGGCGCAGACTTTTCACGTGCCGGTGGGCTATTCCGACCACGTCTTGGGCAACGAGGTGTCGCTGGCCGCCGTGGCGATGGGCGCCTGCATCATCGAAAAGCACTTTACCCTGGACCGGGCGCTGCCGGGCCCCGATCATCAGGCCTCGATGGAACCCGATCAGTTGGCGGCCCTGGTGCTCGGCATTCGCACGGTCGAAGCGGCCTTGGGCGACGGTTGCAAGCGGCCGGCGGCCGCCGAGGCCGGCACCGCCGCCGTCGCCCGCAAGAGCCTGGTTGCCGCCCGGGCGATTGCGGCGGGAACCGTATTGACCGCCGACATGATCGTCGTGAAGCGTCCGGGGACGGGGCTTTCGCCCGGCATGTTGCCGGCGGTGGTCGGTCGCGCCGCGCGGCGGCCGATTGCCCAAGACGCCCTTTTGAGCTTGGAAGACCTGGCATGAGGACTATCGGCGTCGTCACCAGCAGTCGCGCCGACTACGGCATTTACCAGCCGGTGCTCCGCGCCATCGAGCAACAGGCAGATATGCAGGTGTGGCTGTACGTCACCGGCATGCACCTGGCGCCCGAGTTCGGCCGCACCGTGGAATGGATCGAGAAGGACGGTTTCGAGATCGCCGAGCGCGTGGAGATGCTGTTGGCCTCCGATTCGCCGGAGGGGATCGGCAAGTCGATGGGGCTGGGGACGATCGGCTTCGCGCAGGCGTATGCCCGGCGGCGGCCCGACATCCTCCTGGTGCTGGGCGATCGCTTCGAGATGCACGCGGCGGTCGTGGCCGCGGTGCCGGCGAAGATTCCCCTGGCCCATATCCACGGCGGGGAAACGACCCAAGGCGCCATGGACGAGGGCCTGCGGCACGCGATCAGCAAGATGAGCCATTTGCATTTTCCCGCCACCGAGGTCTACGCCCGCCGCCTCCGGCAGTTGGGCGAAGAACCGTGGCGGATCACCGTCTCCGGGGCGCCGGCGTTGGATCAGCTTCGCGGCACGGCGCTCTTGGGCCGTGAGGAACTCGCCACCCGCCACGGGGTTCGCTTGCAGGACGGCTTTTTGCTGGCGACCTATCATCCGGTCACGCTGGAGTACGAGGAGGCCGCCCAACAGGCGTCGCAATGGCTGGCGGCCATCGAAGCCTCGGGCCGGCCCGTGCTGTTCACCATGGCCAACGCGGACACCAACGGGCGCGTCATCAATGAGATGGTCCGCCGCTACGTGGCCGGCCATGCGGCGGCGCAGATGGTCGACAACCTCGGCTTGCAGGGCTACTTCAGCGTCATGGCCCAGGCGGCCGCCATGGTGGGCAATTCCTCCAGCGGCATCATCGAGGCGGCCTCCTTCAAGTTACCGGTGGTCAACGTCGGCCGGCGGCAGCAGGGCCGCGTGGCGGCCGCCAACGTGCTGCACGCGGACTGCCGCAAGGAAGACATTCTCCGCGCCATCGCCGCCGCGACTGCGCCCGCATTCCGCGAAGGTCTGCGCAACCTGGTCAATCCCTACGGCGACGGCCGGGCGGCCCCGCGCATCGTCGAGCGCCTGGCCGAGCGTCGAGCTGGACCAGCGACTGATCGAGAAACGCTTCTACGACCTCCCGGCGGATGCCGGCGAACAAGATCGCTAATCAGCCCCAAAACTACTGCGTGATTCTCGGCGGCGGCGGCCATGCGGCCGTGCTCCTGGAGGCGCTCCGCGCCGCCGGGGTGACGACCGTGGCGGCCATCCTCGACGCCGATCCCGCGCTGGGGCCAGGACGTCCTGGGCGTCCCGGTGCGGGGAGGCGACGATCTGCTGCCGGCACTGCACGCCGAGGGGGCCGACTGCTTCGTCGTTGGCCTGGGCGCCACGGGGACCGGGCAGGCCCGCCGCCGCCTGTTCGAGTACGGATTGTCCTGCTCGCTGGAGCCGCTGGCGGTGGTCCACCCCAGCGCGGTGGTTTCTCCTTCGGCGCGGCTGGGCCGAGGCTGTCAGATTCTCGCCGGCAGCGTGGTCAATACCCGCGCCGTGCTGGGCGATAACGTGATCGTGAACACCGCCGCGGTCGTCGAGCACGATTGCCTCCTGGGCGACGACGTCCACGTCGCCACCGGGGCGAAGCTGGCCGGCAGCGTGGCCGTCGGCCGCGGGTCGATGGTCGGATTGGGGGCGGCCGTCCTCCAGGGACTCCGCATCGGCGAGAACGCCGTCGTCGGCGCCGGCGCCGTGGTGGTGGAGAACGTCCCCGGCGGCGTCGTGGTTGCCGGGGTCCCGGCGCGGCTGCTCCACGGCGTTGCGAAGGAGCAACATGCCTGATCGCATCGAACCAATAGCCATCCGCACGGACTCGACGATTCGGCAAGCCCTGGAGGCCATCCAGCGCGGTGCCTGCGGCATCGCCTTGGTGCTGGACGACGGACGGCGGCTGCTGGGCGTGATGACCGACGGCGACGTCCGCCGCGCCGTGCTGGCGGGCGCCGCGCTGGCCGACGAGGTTGCGCCCTACATCGTGAAGACGTTCACCGCGGTCTCGCCCGCCGCCGGCCGCTCCGAGGTGCTCGACCTCATGCGGGCCCGCAGCTTGAGCCAGATTCCCATCGTCGACGCCGCGGGCAGGCTCGCCGGGCTGCACCTGTTGCGGGAGATTATCGGCGCCGTGCCGCGGCCGAACTGGGCCGTCGTCATGGCGGGCGGACGCGGCCAGCGCCTGCGCCCCTTGACCGATTCCATTCCCAAGCCCATGGTCAAGATCGCCGGCCGCCCCATCCTGGAACGCATCGTCCTGCACCTGGTGGGCTTCGGCATCCGCCGCATTTTCATCTCCGTCAATTACTTGTCGGAGATCATCGAACAATTCTTCGGCGACGGCTCCGCCTACGGCTGCCGGATCGAGTATCTGCGGGAGAGCAAGCCGCTGGGCACGGGCGGCTCGCTGTCGCTGTTGCCCCAGACGCCCGAGCATCCCTTGCTGGTGCTCAACGGCGACCTGCTCACCGAGTTCGACCTGGGCAAAATGATCGCGTTCCACCAGGACGGCAACTACGCGGCCACCGTGGGAGTGCACGAGTACGTGCAGACCGTGCCGCTGGGCGTCCTGGATATCACCGACAATCGCATCACGGGGTTTCGTGAGAAACCGTCGTTCGCCTATGCCACCAATGCCGGCATCTACCTGCTCGATCCCGGCCTGCTCGCGCATCCCCAAGGACGAGGCCTACACCGTTCCGGCCCTGGTGGAGGATTGCCTGGGGCGAGGGGAGGCCGTGGGCGCCTTCCGCATCGAAGACGAGTGGCTCGATATCGGCCGTCCCCAGGAGTTGGGCCGGGCCCTGGGCCGGGAGCAACAACCATGAATTGGAAGGGACGAAAAGTGCTCGTCACCGGGGCGGCCGGCTTCATCGGCAGCCACCTTGCCGAGCGGCTGGTCGAGGAGGGCGCCGAGGTCCGCGCCCTGGTGCACTACAATGCCCTGGGCAGCGCCGGCTGGCTCGACGAGTCGCCGCGGCGCGGCGAGCTGGACATCATGGCCGGCGACATCACCGACGCCGAGAGCGTTCACCGCGCGGTGGCAGGGCGGGAAGTCGTGTTCCACCTGGCTGCCCTGATTGCCATTCCCTATTCCTACCGCGCCCCGGCGTCCTATGTCCGCACGAACATCAGCGGCACGCTCCACGTCCTGCAGGCGGCCCGCGACTGTGCGGTCGCCCGCTTGGTGCACACTTCGACCAGCGAGGTCTACGGGACGGCGCAGTACGTGCCCATCGACGAGCGGCACCCCTTGCAGGGCCAATCGCCCTATTCGGCCAGCAAGATCGGCGCCGACAAGATGGTGGAGGCGTTCTGCCGCTCGTTCGGCGTCCCGGCGGTCACGGTGCGGCCGTTCAATACCTTTGGCCCCCGGCAATCGGCGCGGGCGGTCGTTCCCACCATAATCACCCAGTGCCTGGCCGGCCGCGAGGTCATTCGCCTGGGCAGCCTGGAGCCCACGCGCGACATGAACTTCGTCAGCAACACGGTGGATGGGTTCCTGGCGGCGGCCGTTGCGGAGCAGGCGATCGGGGAAACGATCAACCTCGCCTCCGGCCGCGAGATCAGCATCGGCGATCTGGCCGGGTTGATCGCCCGCCTGGCCGGCGTGCAGGTCACGATTGCCAGCGAGGCGGAGCGGCTGCGGCCGGAAAAGAGCGAAGTGCACCGCTTGCTGGGCGATGCCGCCCTGGCCCGCCGACTTTTGGGCTGGGAACCGGCCGTTTCCCTTGAGGATGGGCTGCGGCGGACCATCGACTGGATCGCCCCACATTTGCACAAGTACCGACCCGATGTCTTTACCGTTTGAAGTTGGCGGCCAGCCCGCCGCCGACGTGGTACCGCTGAGCGTGCCGGAAATCCGCGGCCGCGAGTGGCAGTACGTCAAGGAATGTCTCGACACCGGCTGGATCTCGTCGGTGGGCAGTTTCGTCGAGCGCTTCGAGCGGGCGATGGCCGACTACGTCGGTTGCCGCCGCGCGGTGGCGACGGTCAACGGCACCGCCGCGTTGCACGTGGCCCTGCGGGTGGCGGGCGTCGAGCCCGACGACGAAGTGCTGGTCTCCGATCTGACCTTCATCGCCCCGGTCAACGCCGTCCGCTATGCGGGGGCCTGGCCGGTGCTCATCGACGCCGAGCCCGACTATTGGCAGATGGATCCGCAGCAGGTCGCCGACTTTCCTGCGCCGCCAATGCCAGCGCAAGCAGGGCCGATTGTGCAACAAGACCACCGGGCGGCGCGTCCGCGCGTTGCTGCCCGTCCACGTCCTCGGCCATCCTGCGGACATGGCGGCGCTGGTGGAGTTGGCGCGGGAATTCGAGCTGGCGGTCGTCGAAGACGCCAGCGAAAGCCTGGGCGCGCAGTGCGGCCGGCGCCAAGTCGGCAGCCTCGGCGACATCGCCTGCTTCAGCTACAACGGCAACAAGCTCATCACCACCGGCGGCGGCGGCATGATCGTCACCGACAACGAGGCCTGGGCCGACAAGGCGAAGTACTTGACCACGCAAGCCAAGGACGACCCGGTCGAGTACGTCCACGGCGAGATCGGCTACAACTATCGGCTGACCAACGTGCTGGCGGCCATCGGCCTGGCGCAGATGGAGCAACTCGACGCCTACCTGGCCAAGAAGCGGCGGATCGCCGACTTTTATGCTTCGCGGCTGGGCGGCCTGTCGGGAATCGAACCGATGCGCGAGGCCGCCTGGGCCACGAGCAGCTTCTGGCTCTATACGATCCTGGTGGACGCGGAGAAATATGGCATGGGGAGCCGGGCCTTGCTGCGGAAGCTGGCCGAGGCGCGGATCCAGACCCGGCCGCTCTGGCAGCCCATTCACGCCAGTCCGGCCTATGCGTTTCTGGAGGCCCGCCCCTGCCCGGTGGCCGACCGGCTGTACCGCGACGCCCTGAGCCTGCCCTGTTCGGTAGGAATCACGGACGCCCAGTTGGAACGCGTGGTGCGGGCGATATGCCCCTGAACGTATCCCGCACACGCCGTGTGCGGGAAACCGCGATCCGCACACGGCGTGTGCGGGATACGATATGCGCCGCCTTAGGGAAGCAATGACGAGCAAGCGATGGCCGACGCCGAATTTTTAGCACCCGGCATCGAGGAGCCCCTGGTTGCGCCTGCGCCGCCCCGGCAGCAGCCGCGATCCGTGCTCTTCCTGGTGGGCAGTCTACTCGGCGCGAACGCCGTGAGCCTGGGCCTGCGCTTTGTCAGCGGATGGCTGCAAGTGTTTCTGGTCAAGGACCCCGCGGTGCTGGGGACGTTCGCCCTTTTCGGCATCGTGCTGGGGTACGTGCCTTTTCTGCAACTGGGGGTGTTCCACGGCCTGAACCGCGAGTTGCCCTACTACGTGGGCAAAGGGGATCGCCGCCGCGTGGAAGCGTTGGCGGCGGCGGCGCAATCATGGGCCCTGATCCTCAGCGCCGTCACGACCGTGGTGTTCCTGGCCCTGGCCGGCTGGAGTCTGCTCCGGGGACACTTCTGGATGGCTGCCGGCTGGGCAACCTGCGCCACGTCTTCCTTCGGCATCTTCTTCAACACCAACTACCTGCAGGCGACGTTCCGCACCGGCCACGATTTTGCCCGCCTGGCGCTGGTCAACGTCGTCCAGAGTATTTTAACGGCGGGGCTGCTGGTGCTGGTATACCTGTGGAGCTTCTACGGGCTGTGCCTGCGGCTGGTGATTGCCGACATGGTGGCGCTGGCCTTGCTTTCGTATTGGCGGCCGGTGCGCGTGAGGCCCAAGTTCGACTTCGGCTGCTTCAAGCAACTGCTGATTGTCGGCTTTCCGATCTTCGTGGTGGCGATGCTCTACAGCTATTGGTCAACTACCTTCGACCGGCAATGGGTGGGGATTTTCTTTGGGAAAAGGGGTTTGGGCGATTATTACCCGGCGATGCAAGCCGCCCAGGCCTTCGAATTCCTGCCCGTGGCCGTGATGCAAGTGATCTATCCACGGATGGCTGAGAAATACGGCAGCACCGGGAAACTCAAAGACCTCATTCCCCTGGCCGTGCAGCCCACGCTGGCGGCCGTGTTGCTCATGATTCCGGCGGCCGTGGCCGGCTGGTGGCTGCTGCCGGTGCTGGTGACACGCTTTGCGCCGGGTTACGTCGCGGGCATTCGGGCCGCGCAATGGGCCCTGCTGCCGCCGCTGATCTTCGCCTTGACCCCCGTCAACCAGGTCCTTATCGTGGCCAAGCGGCAAGGCCTGTTCGGCATGGTGGTCCTGCTGGGCATGGGGGCGTACAGCGTCGCCCTGTGGTGGCTCCTGCACCACGGCGGCGGCCTGGCGGCCTTCCCGCAAGCGATGGTCGTGGGCAGAATCGTCTTTGTTCTGGGCTCTTACACCTTGGTCTATTACTTGCTGCGCCGCGAGCGCGCCCTGGCCGCAACGTGTTGACGCCCGAAACCGTCTGGCAGATCGAGAACGACTTGAACGCGCCGCTCTTCCGCGGCGTGCCGATCGGGTCTGCGCTGGCGAGCCTGTGGCACATTGAAGTCTACACCGGCAACGGCGACTGGAGCTTCCTCCAGGGGCTGAAGAACCGAGCCCGCTACTATTATCATTATTTCCATCCCCTCAATAGCCCGGCCGCCGACGTGAGCCTCTGTAAAGGCCGCCTGCTGGTCACTTGCCTGATGCCGAATTTCCGCTGCTGGGACCTGGTGCATCCGGTCATCCGGCGCCTGGGCTACGATCGCTGCGTCGTGCTGTACGCCGATCCGGCAACGGCCGCCGTGTTGCCGCCGGAAGCCCGCGGCCTGGCGGCCGGCCAGGTCATGCACCACGACGCGGCCGCCTGGAGACGCGACTATGGGCGATTTTGGAGCGAATTGAAACCCATCGTCCGCCGCACGATCGACCAATATGGCCTGCCGGGCAGAATCCGCTATCGGTTGGACGACGCGATCGAGAGCTGCACCCAGACCGTGGCCGGCCTGCTGGAGTTCCTCCGCCGCGCGGAACCGGCCGCCGTGTTGACCGAGTACGATCGCAACGGGCTGTGGGCCCCCCTGGTGCTGGCCGCCCGCACGCTGGGCATCCCGACCTATACCCTGGTCCATGGCACGCTGGGCGAGCGTTGCAACGGCTTCTATCCGTTGCTGGCCGATACGGTTTTCTGTTGGGGAAAGATCGATCGGGAGAAGTTTCTGGCCGCCGGCCTCGCGCCGGAGCGAACGCAGATCGGCGGCTGTCCGCGCCTGACGCGGGAGCTGGCCTGTGGGCAGGCCGCAGCACGCGCCAGGATGGGGCTGGACCCGAACAAGCCGGTGGTGATGCACGCCACGGTCAACTACCGGCAACATCGCCTGAAGCTGACCGAGAGCTTCTGCCGGGCGGCCGAGCGGCAGGACGCCTTCTCGGCGGTCGTGCGGCTCCATCCGGTCGAGACGCTGGCCGAATATGCCGGCCTGGCGGCCAGGTTCCCCGGCGTCAAGTTCACCCTCAGCAGCCAGTACCCGCTGGACGAGGCCCTGGCGGCCGCCGACATCGTGGTCGTGCATTCCAGCGGCCTGGGAAGCGACGCCCTGGTGAAGCGGCGATTGACCGTCGTCCTGGATACCATCGATTTTCCCCTCGGCCACGGCCGGGACCTGATCGAGCAAGGCGGTTGTCCGCGGGCCGGCTCGGCCGATGAGTTGCGGGCGATCCTGTTGCGGCTGTTGGGCGACCCGCAGGAGCGCTTGCGGTGCGAGCAAGCGCGCGAGGACTTCGTGGCGGCGTTCTGCTCCTATTTCGGCGACGAGGCGGCCGAGCGCATCGCCGGCCACGTGCTGGACCGCTTGCCGGCGGCCGCGGGGCCGTCTCGCTCGACGGCGGGGACCTGTTTGCAAAACTAAACGACTGTGGCACACATCCTTTACGACGCGTTCTACCTGGAAGTGCAGACGTTCGGCATGACGCGGGCGTCGTACCAACTCCTGCGGGCCACGGCCGAGTTGTTCCCCACCGTCCGTCCCGGCGACCGGTTCTCGGTGGCCAATTTTTCCGGCCGCCTGTTGCCGGAGTGCCAAATCCCCGGCCTGGCCGTCGGCCGCGTCGGCCTCACGCCGCGGCTGGTCCTGTACGGCGCCATCTACCTTTCCTTTCTCAGTCCCCTCCATCACCTCCGTTGCCGGCCCGACGCCGTCTTCTGGAGCAACATGTACTTTTTCGGCAAAGACGTGCCGGGCATCCGGCAGGCGGTTCTCGTCCACGATCTCCGCTCGCTGCGCTATCCGGACACCTCTTACGCGAAGGAACTGTGGATGACCAAGGCCGCCGTGCGACGGCTGTGCGCGAGCCGCTCGCCGATCGTGACGCCGTCCGGCTGGACGAAGAAAGACCTCGTCGAGATGGGCGGCATCGAGCCGGACCGCATTCATGTCGTGCCCCACGGCATCGACCCATTTTTCGGCGTCATCGCCGACCGCGACCGCCTCGACGCGGCGGCGGCCCGGCTCGGCCTGGCAGGCAAGCAGTTCATCTTCTACGTGGGCGGTTTCCGCAAGCACAAGAACCTGCCCATGCTGCTCCGCGCCTTCCGCGAGTTGCGGCGCCGCGAGTTGCCGGAGCTGCTTCTCGTCCTGGCCGGCGATCGTGCCCCGTACTTGGAGCAAGTCTTCCGGGAAGCCGAATACGACGACGCCGATCGCGCCGCGGTCCGCTACCTCGACTACGTCCCCGACGAAGACCTCGTGGTCCTTTACAACCTGGCGCTCTGCCTGGCCTTCCCGTCGCGGAACGAGGGCTTCGGACTGCCGGTTACCGAGGCCATGGCGTGCGGCTGCCCGGTGGTCTGCTCCAACGCCACCGCGCTGCCGGAAGTCTGCGGCGGCGCGGCGGTGCTGCTCGATCCGGGGGACATCGGGGCCTGGGCCGGCGCGCTGGGCTCGCTGGCGGGCGACGACGCGCTGCGCGGGGAACTTCGCCGTAAGGGCCTCGCCCGGGCCGCCCAACTGACCTGGCGGCAGCAGCGCGGAGAAAATCCTGGCTTTGCTGGCATAAGAGGGAGACCGCGTCATGAAAGAAAACGTGCGACTGCTCTTCGAGAAATACGCCCGGGCGTCGTTCGGTCCGGACCAGAGCGTCTTGGAGGTCGGTGCCGGCGGCGGCCGCTCGGAGCTTCTGACGCTGGCCGGCAGCGACGCCAAGGTCTGGCACACCCTCGACGTTTCCAAAGGCCCCGAGCTGACCTACAGCGGCGCGGACCCCTACCATTATCCCATCCCCGACGAGACCTATGATATCGTGATCGCCAGCCAGGTGTTGGAGCACGTGCCGAAGGTTTGGGTGTGGATCAAGGAACTGGTGGCGTCTGCCGAAAGGGCGGCCGGGTCATCACCATCAACCCGATGGGCTACCCTTACCACGGAACCGAGGTCTGCGGCGACTGCTGGCGAGTCTATCCGGAGGGCATGGCGCGCCCTCTACGACGAGGCGGGCCTGCGCGTGGAACTTTCCGTGTGCGAGACCCTGGAGGTCCCCGGCTATCGACGTTACTGGCCGCGATACTCCTTCTTCGACCTTCCCTGGCCGGCACGCCTGATCATGCGCGCGCTGGCCCCGATCGGCTTTCCCATCGTGTGCGCGGAAGACACGATTACGATCGGCCAGAAACCGCTCGACGGTTCCCCGCACGAGAACACGACCAAGTGACCCGGCAGAAGACCGCCGGGAAGATACTGTCCCTGGCGGCATAGAGAGCGAAAACGGCAATGCCCTTTACGGAACATCGCGGCGGCGGCAAGGCAAGCGCCGACGTCACGTCGATGCAAAAACGCTGGGACGCGGAATGGCAGTCCTGCACGGGAGCGGGAATCCCCGACCTGACATCCAGCGAGAACTGGCCTTGGGTGCGGGAGTACATCCGACCGCCGGCCCGCGTCCTGGAAGCGGGCTGCGGTTTTGCCCGCTGGGTGGCCTTCCTCGACGCGCAAGGCTACGAAGCCTATGGCCTGGATTACTCGCCGGTGGCCGTGGAAAGGTCGCTGGCGGCCTGGCCCAAGCTGCGGTTGACGGTCGGCGACTTGCGACGCCTCCCCTACGAGGACGGATTTTTCGACGGCATCGTCAGTTTCGGCGCCATCGAGCACGATCCGGACGGACCGGAGGCCGCGCTGGCGGAAATGCGCCGCGTGCTGCGCAGCGGGGGCACGATGTTCTGCACCGTGCCCTGCATGAACGTCCTGCGGCGCTGCGGCCTGATGGCGCTGCAGGATTGGATCGTCTGCAATCCCACCATCCGCAGGCTCACGGGCGCAAGCAGGACGTGGAGTTTTTTGAATACGTCTATGGGGCGGCCGAGTACGGCCGGCTTTTGGAGAAGGCCGGTTTTGAAGTGCTGCGGCTGCTGCCGATGGCGCCGTTCAGCATCAGTGCCAAAGGCCCGCTGAGACAGCGGTTGATCACCTGGATCCACAAGCGCTGGCCGTGGTGCCTTAACCACATGGTGGCAGCCGTCTGCCGCAAGCCATGAGCACGTCGAATCACCAATACAGCAACGTCGACCCGGCGGCCCGGCAACGGCCCGCCATCGTCCACGCGCCCGACTATCCGGCGCCGTACGGCGGCAATTTCATGGCCGCGTTGACGACGCTGGCCGGGCTGTGCGCCGAGCACGGCTACCGCACCGTGATGGCGCTGCCGGAGGCGGCACGCTCGAAGCCCTGGTGCGCCGCGCTGGCGGCCGGCGGCCTGCCGCTCTGCTTCCTGCCCGACAGGGCATCGACATTCCAATACGCACGGCAGCTCGCCGCCATCGCGCGGGCGGAAGGGGCGGTCCTGCTGCATACCCATTTCACGACCTATGACGTTGCCGCCCGGCTGGCGAAGTTGATGCTGCGGCTGCGGGGGCAAAGGCTGCAAATCGTCTGGCACGCCCATTCCGAGTTGCGGGGGCCGTCGCTGCCGAAGCAACCGCTGAAGAAGTGGATCAAGTACCGCCTCTTCGGCTCCGCAGCCCGCATGATCGCCGTCTCGGATTCGGTCGCCGCCGATCTGCTGGCCGTCGGTGCACCGAAGGCGGCAGTCCGCGTCGTGCCCAACGGCATCGACCTGCGCGGGCCACAACGGCCAGCCGGCCGCGGGCCGAGCTGCTCTCGGCGCTGGGGCTGGACGATGGCCGGCAGATGCTGCTGCTGTTCGGTTGGGAGCCGCTTCGCAAGGGGATCGACGTGGCCTGCGACATGGCGGAGACCTTGGCCGGGGAGGGCTGCGATATCGTTTTGGGGGCCGTCGGGACGGAAGAGCTTCGGCAGTATGCCGAAGCACTGCGCCGCCGGGCGATCGCTCCCCTGGCTTCGCCTGCTGGCGCCGCAAGAGAACGTGGCGGACCTCTACCAGGCGGCCGCCGCGTTCCTCTCCCCCAGCCGCAGCGAAGGGCTGCCCTACTCCGTGTGCGAGGCGATGGCCAACGGCATCCCCGTCGTGCTCAGCGACATCCCCTCGATGGCCTTTGCGCATCGCAGCCCCGGGGCGGTTTTCGCGGCGCCGGGCGACAGCCGGTCGCTGGCCGAGGCCGTCCGCAGCGTGCTCGGTTGGACGCCTGACCAACGGCAGGATCGCTGCCAGGCCAATCGGGACCTCGTCCGCGGCGAGTTCGATGTGCAAGTCTGGGCCCGCCGCGTGTTTCAAATCTACCAAGACATCCTCCCAGGGAAAAATTAGGCAGGCGCCCCCGGGCGCAGCAGATACGATGTGCGGCATTTGCGGCATCTTTCGCCCCGATAACGGACCGATCGACCCCCAGCGCGTGACGCGGATGCGCGACGCCATGACGCGGCGCGGTCCGGACGACAGCGGGCTGGCATGCGGGCCTGGCTTCGCGCTGGGACACCGCCGGCTCTCCATCATCGACCTGTCGCCGGCCGGACATCAGCCCATGGAGAACGAGGACGGCTCGGTCATCATCACGTTCAACGGCGAAATCTACAACTTCGCCGACCTCCGCCCCAGCCTGGTCGAGGCGGGTCATCGCTTCCGCTCCCGCACGGACACGGAGACGCTCATCCACGGTTACGAGCAGTGGGGCTTGGAGGGGCTGTTGCGGCGGATCCGCGGCATGTACGCCTTCGCCATCGTCGACCTCCGCCAGGCGGCGGCCATTCACCTGGTCCGCGATCCGCTGGGCAAGAAGCCGCTGTTCTTCCGCTGGGCCGAGGGGGAATTGTCGTTCGCCTCTTCGGCGCGGGCCCTGGTCGAGGCGCTCGGCGCGGCGCCGGCGATCGATGCGGCTGCGGTCGATGCCCTGTTGTGGAACCGCTATATTCCCGGTCCGGGGACCATTTTCGCCGGCGTGGAGAAGCTTTCGCCCGGTCATGCCTGGAGCCTGGGCAGCGACGGCGCGGCGCGGCGGTATCGGCATTGGCAGCCCGACTTCTTCCATGCCGAAGAGGGCGTGGCCGAGAACGTCTGGCTCGATCGCGTCGAGGAGGCCCTCACCACGGCGGTGCGGCGGCGCTTCGTGGCCGACGTGCCGGTGGGCGTGATGCTCTCCGGCGGCGTCGACTCCAGCCTGGTGACGGCGATCGCGGCCAAGACGATGGGGGCGGTGAAGACTTTTTGCGTGGCCAACGAAGATCTGGCCGCCGACGAGAGCGGCTACGCCCTGGCGGTCGCCCGCCGCTACCACACCGACCACCACGTGCTGCCGGTGCGGAGCAACGTGCGGGCGAATCTGCCGCAACTGGTGGCGGCCATGGGCGAGCCGCTGGCCGACGCCTCGGCCGCCAACCTGCTGGCCATCGCGCAACTGGCGCGGTGGTCGGTCACCGTGGTGCTCACCGGCGACGGCGGCGACGAGGCCTTCGGCGGCTACACCGAGTTCTGGGGCGCGCACCTGGCCGAGCGCACCCGCCGCTGGCTGCCCGCGATGCTCTTGCCGCCGTTGCGCAGCGCCGGCGAGTGGCTGCGAGGCAAGCGGGGTAACTTGCGGCGGGCGGGGACGTTTCTTGGGCATGGTCGTCAATCCGCTGGAGGACACCTGTGCCGGCCTCCGCCGCGCCGAAGCCATCTTGCGCGACACGCTCTATACGCCGCAATTTCACGCCGCCTTGCAGGGACGCCGCCCCGGCGACCACGTGTACGCGGCACTGGGCGAAAATGCCGGCGGGTCCTGGTCGGACCGCGTCATGCAAGCGCACATGCAGACCGTGCTGGCCGACGACTACTTGCCCAAGGTGGACTTGGCGACCATGGGCGCCAGCCTGGAAGGCCGCTGCCCCTTCCTCGATTTCGACGTGATCGAACTGGCCATGCGGATGCCCGAGCGCGCTGCGCTTCAGCGGCGGCAGGCCGAAAGGGCTGCTGCGCCAGTTGGCCCATCGCTACCTGCCGGCGGCGGGCATCGACCGCCGCAAGCAAGGGTTCAGTGCCCCGATCGATCTGTGGTTCCGCCGCGACTGGCACGACCTGACCGAGCGGTTCATCCTGGGGCCGAACGTGGAGCGGCGCGGCTGGTTCCGCCGCGAGGCCCTCGGGCAACTCGTGGCAGAACATGCCCGCGGCGCCGACCACGGCGAGTTGCTCTGGGCCTTGCTGATCCTGGAACTCTGGGTGCAGATGGCGGTGGAAGGCACCGTCAGTCCCGAGGGAAGCGTTTGATGGCGAAGGGCCCAAAGATGCCGCCTGCCAAAGTGACCCATCTGATTGCGACCTTGCGGCGCGGGGGTGCGGAAAAGCAGCTCTGGTGCCTGGCCACGGCGTTGCGGCGGCAGGGCTGGCCGCAGACGGTGATCGCCTTCGATTCCGGCGGCGCCTGGGAGTCGCGGCTGCGCGAGGCGGGCATTGCGGTGTACGGCGTGGCGCCGCATCGGATCAAGCCCTGGCGGTTGTGGCGGCTGCGCCGCCTGTTGCGGCAAGAGCGGCCGCAGATCGTCATGTCCTGGTCGTCCAGCAGCGCGATCTACGCCCGCTGGGCCTGCCCGCGGCGGCCGGCGTTGCAGGTCTTCGGCATCCGCGGCGACTTGACGATCGACTCGAATACCTGCCGCCCGGCGCGGCATTTCTGGCTGGTCCGCAATGCCCTGGAGCACGCGGATTGCGCGGTGAGCAACTCGCAATACAGCCTGGAAGCGTTGCGCCGGCGCGGCGTCCGCCTCCGCCGCAGCGAAGTGGTCCGCAATGTCGTCGCCATCGGGGGCAGGGCCCAGCCGGGCGCGGCGGTGGACAGGCCGCGGATTGTCGCCATCGGGTCGCTGATTCCGCGGAAGGGATACGACGTGCTGCTGCGGGCGGCGGCGGCCTTGAAGGCCGCGGGAAAGGCGTTCGAGTTGTGGATCGTCGGCGAGGGTCCGGAGCGGCCGCGCCTGGAGGCCCTGGCGGCCGAGTTGCAGTTGGGCGAGGGGGTGCGTTTTCTCGGCGAGGTGGCCGATGCCCAGGACTTGCTGGCCGGCGCCCATGTTTTTGCACACCCCGCCTATAGCGAGGGGCTGTGCAACGTCATTTTGGAGGCCATGGCCGAGGGCGTCCCGGTGGTCGCCACTCCGGCCGGCGCTACGGTAGAATTCATTGAGCCGGATCGCAGCGGGCTGCTGGTGACGGCGGGTTGCCCGCAATCGCTGGCCGGCGCCTTGGGACGGCTGTTGGACGATCCCGCGCTGCGGGAGCGACTGGGCCGGGCGGGGTTGGAGCGGGTGCGCGAGGACTGCGGCGAAGACCGCGTGGCGCAGCGGTACGTGGAGATTTTCAGCGGCCTGCTTGCAGACCGATCAACGTAGGAGAGGTTCCTTGGACATCGTTGTTTTTTTGGCCCTCTGGGCCCTGATCTTTACCCTGCCCTGGGAAGCGAATTACGAGGTTCAGGGCTTTCTTCCCGGCTTTGAAACGGGCATGCGCCTCATGGGCGCAGTGACCTTCTTGCTCGGGATCTTCACCATGCTCGTGACGTTCTCGATGCGGCGGCTTCCGCGGGCCTTTATTCCCCTGGGTTTGTTCGTGGCCTGGAGCTTCGTGGGGATGTTCTGGAGCCTGGATCCCGAGGTCACGCAGACGATGAGCGTGACCTTCTTGTTGCTGTTGACGCTCGTCTGGCTGATCTGGCAGTATGCCGACTCGGTTCCTCGGCAGGAGTGGTTGATGCGGGCGTTCGTTTGCGGGATGGTGATCGCCTTGCTCGACATGTATTACAACATCGCCCGGGGCGTGGACCCGTTAGGCGGAACGAAGATGTTGCGCTACGCGTCGACCGGCGCGAATCCCAACGGCATGGGTATGTGCCTGGTGATCGCCATCAATTTCGCCTACTACCTGGTCACGCGGCCCGGCCGCAAAGCCGGCATCCTGCTCAAGTTCGCCTACTGGGGCTTCATGCTGGCCGCGGCGGTGGCCGTGTTCTGGACCGGTTCGCGGTCCGCCGTGCTCGATCTGGCCATCTGGCTGCTTCTCACCGTGACGACGGTATTCCGGGTCGGGTGGAAGCCGGCCGTGGTTCTCGTTCTCTGTCTGGGCGCCGCCGTCTACATCATCCCCCGCGTTCGTGCCGGCAGGTCTCCTCACGCGCGTGCAGGAGGGGACGCATGCCGGGACGTTTCAAGAGCGGATCGACCTTTGGGAACAGTCGTTCCAGGCATGGGTCAAGAATCCCATCCTGGGCATCGGGTCGGGAGCCACCTCCACCTCCGGGGCGCGGAAAACGTCAGCCATAACACGTTCCTCACCGTGGTCACGGAAAACGGCCTCATCGGAGTGGCCGTCTATACGGCGATTTGGCTGCTGCTGCTGGCCGACATACGATCGATGCCGAAAATCGACAGGACCTTCTGGATCATCATGATCGCCAGCAACCTCCCCAGCGTCATGTCGGCAAGCCTCGAATATAGCAAAACACTTTGGTTCATTTGGGCTATGGTCTTCGCCCAGAGTGCCGCGCTGCGCGCTAACCCGTCGGCCCTGGCCCGCCCCCTGCCGGGGAGAGTCGCGTTCCAGCCGCCGTACACGTTTTCTAAGGTGCCGAAGCGCTAATGCAAAGCGGAGCAATACGCGTGCCTGCCAGTGCCACGGAAGCGGCTGCCGGCAGAATAGGACTCAAGGAAGTGGGACTCCTCGGCTGCACCCTGCTCGTGTGCGGGTGTCTGCACTTGCTCTTCCCGGATCGCATCGAGAACTGGAAGTCGGCCCGCCTGGGCTCGCTGCTGAGCTATCCCTATAACACGGATAGCGGAGAGTACGCCTTCCTGGTCGTGACATTTCCGCACGGTTTGAAAGAGCACGAGGCCCGTGCGCTGCGGCCGCTTTACCCCGGGCTGGCCTTCCTCGTCTACCAGCCGCTGCGGCTGCTGGAGCGTTGGATTCCCGAGAAGATTTGCCGGCAGGCCGCCGTCCTGACCGCCGAGGGCGGCGGCGCCTCCGTTTGGAAAGGGGTGGATCTGCGCGACATGGTGACGGCCTGGGCAGCCCTGATCGTGGTCAACGTCGTCCTCTACATGACCTCGCTGCTGCTCATCCTCTCGTCGCTGCGACGGGTCTTTCCCCCGTCGCTGGCCCTGTTGCTGACGATGGTTCCGGCGACGCAACGAAACGCCATCGACTTCCTCCTCGTCCCGGCGACCGATGTGTTCAACGTGCTCTTGCCGGCCATTTTCCTGTACACGGCGACCGCCCTGTGGTCGAAGAAACGCGGCGGACTGGCCACGGCGCTGGCCTTGGGGGTGGGCGTGCTTGGAAAAGGGGTCTTGTACCCCTTCTGCAACTGGCTCTACGAACATCTCGCCGTCAGGGATTGGCGCCGCGGCTGGCGGACGGCGCTGCTCTGCACAAGCTTGTTCGCGCTGCCGACGCTGCTCTACCTGGGGCTGGCCTGGCTGACCGGCATGACGAACTGGAGTCACGACGTGAACGTCGCCCGCGACCGGGATTTCATCTGGATGATCGACGACCTTCGCAAGGGCATGTTCGCGGCGATTCCCTGGCGGTGGTTGAGCAGCCTGGGCACGCACCTGAGACAGTTCGTGGTGGGCTGGCCCGTCCCCTTGGTCCTCTGCGCGGTGTTGGCGCTGCGGAAAGACGTGGCTCCCTTCGTCCTGGGGCGCGATTTGAAGAGACACCTCGTCTTCTACGTTGTGGCCGCTGCCGCGTTCTTTGTTTTGGGGCCGTTCCTTTACCCCCGCCTGAGTATCTGCTATTATCCCGCAGTAGTCGTTTTGCTGGGCGTCCTGGCGGCGCGGAAACTCGCCCGGCCGGGCGTCGTGCTGCTGTTGGCAGTTGTCGCCCAGATGGTCGTCTTTGCCGTCGTTAACCAGTTCCAGGGTCTTCTGCCGCCGGAATGGGTCGCCTGGTTGAAGTAGTGCGATGAAACACGTCCTTGAACATGACTGCGGCCGCGAAACGGCCGTCCGCCGATTCGCAAGCGTTCACCGGGGACTGTCCCCCTGCGCGACCCGAAAAATGGACCAGTTCCCAGCCGGGGGTTCCAGAGTGCCTAACACCATGAACGATCTTCCGCCCGTTGCCGTCCGCAAGCTTTCGGTGCTGGTCCCGCTGTACAACGAGCGCTGGACCTTGGCGACGATCCTCCGCCGGGTGCTGGCCGTGCCGTTGGACCTGGAGTTGGAGCTGATCGTGGTCGACGACGGATCGAGCGACGGGTCGTGGGAGGAGTTGCAGCGGGTGGCCGCCGGCGACCCCCGCATCCGCACCTTCCGCCACGACTGCAACCGCGGCAAGGGCGCGGCCATCCGCACCGCCATCGGACAGATGACCGGCGACGTGGCCGTCGTCCAGGACGCCGATCTGGAATACGACCCCGCCGATTACCTGCGCCTTCTGGTCCCGATCCGCGACGGGCGGGCGGACGCCGTCTTCGGCTCCCGCTTCGCCGGCGAGACGCATCGCGTCCTCTACTTCTGGCACAGCGTGGGCAACAAGCTCCTCACCATGCTCTCCAACATCGCCAACGACGTCAATCTCACCGACATGGAGACGTGTTACAAGATGGTGCGGGCCGACGTGCTCCGGCAGCTTCGCCTGGCCAGCAACACCTTCACCTTGGAGCCGGAAATCACCTGCCGCCTGGCCCAATGGGGCGCGCGGATCTACGAAGTGCCCATCAGCTACTCCGGCCGCACCTATCTGGAAGGAAAAAAGATCAAGGCCGTCGACGGCCTCAAGGTGCTGGGCGAACTGCTCCACTGCCGCTGGCTCGATCCGCAGTTCACCCATCACCGCGGCTTCTACATGCTGAAATCGATCGCCCGGGCCCGCAATTTCAACCGCTGGCTGCTGGCGCAGTGCCGCCCCTGGCTGGGCTCGCGAATCCTGGAAGCCGGGGCGGGGATCGGCAGCCTCAGCGCGCTGCTGCTGGGCCGCTCGCGGCTGGTGCTGGTGGACAGCGAGCCCATGTTCACCGCCCGCTTGCAAGCGCAGTTCGGCCAGCGCGGCAACGTGCGCGTGATTCAGGCCGACCTGACCAGGCCCGCGGACGCCGCGCTCTGGAAAGACGAGTCGATCGACACCGTCCTCTGCTGCGGAGTCCTGGAGCACCTCGCTCCCGACGAAGCGGTGCTGCGGTCGTTCCGCGACAGCTTGCAGCCCGGCGGCCATTGCGTCGTCGTCGTGCCGGCGGAAGCGTGGCTCTACAACGACATGGACCGCCAACAGGGACATCTGCGCCGCTATGGCGCGGCGGAACTCCGCCAGAAGATGGAGCGCGCAGGCTTCGAGGTCGTGTTCTCGCGCAGCGTGGGCAAACTGGGATCGCTGCTGTGGTGGTTCTCCGGCCGCGTGCTGCGCCGCCGCCAGGTCGGTCCGCGGCAAATCGTTTGGGCAGACCGCCTCTTCCCCCTCACGCGCCGGCTGGACTGCTGCGTGCCGGTGGCGGGCAGGACGCTGGTCATGGTGGGGCGGCGGAAGGAAACAGTGTAATTTTGTCGAGCCAAGGAGATATCGTCGCGTCCCATCCCCGGAAAATCGCCGCCCTGCTGCGATGCCCGCGATGTTGGCTGGCGCTGCAACTGCTGGCGGTCATCCTGGCCGCGGGCCTGCTGGGCCTGGGGCACGTCCAACGCTATAACGACAGCAAGAGCTATATCACCGCCAGCCAAGCGCCGTTGGCCCAGGCGCTGGTGGGCATGCGCACCCTGGGCTATCCCCTGCTGCTGCGCGGCGTGGCTGCCGTCACTCCCGATTACCGGCTGCTGCCGTGGGTCCATCTGGCCATGCTAGTGGCGGCCGTGTTTTTCTTCGATTTTTCGCTGCGGCGGTTCGGATTCTCTCCCTGGATCGCGCTGGCGATCAGCTCGGCGATCATTTACGCGGCCTTGCCTCGGCGCACGCCGGTCAATGCCCTGCTGGCCGACTTCCCGGCCATGACGTTGGCCGTGACCACCGTGGCTTGCCTGCTGTGGGTCGTGGCCGAGCGGAAAAAGATCCTCCCCTGGCTGGCGCTGACGGTCAGCCTGGCGGCCGCCTACCAGGTGCGGCCCGCCTACCTCTTCCTGATCCCTTTGGCTCCTTGCCTGGGCGTGGGGTTCGCCTTCCTGTGGAGCAAGGGCAGGGGAGAGCCGCGGGTGTGGAAGGGGCTCTTGGCGGGGCTGTTGGTCGTCGCGACGCTGCCCTTGCTGACCTACAGCCTGTGGCGGCTGAAGATGGTCGGGGATTTCGGCCTGGTGAGCTTCGCCGGCTACAACTTGTCGGGACTCGCCGTGGAGCTGCTCGACGCGCCGATGATCGAGCGGGAACTGTCGGAACCCTACCGGCCCTTGGCCCGCGCCATCCTGGCCGAGCGCCGGCGGCGGGAAATGACGCCCGCCTTCGGACCGGGGCTGCGCGTCAGCCTGCGGCAGTACGAAGACAACTTCAGCCGCAACATTTACCGCATTGCCGTGCCGGCAGCCCGGGGCGCCTATGGCCCCGACCCGCTGGTGTGCAACCGGCAATTGGGCCGCTTCTCCCGGGAAGTCATCGGCCTGCGGCCGGGCCGGTACTTGCTGTGGGCGGCCGCGAGCTTTCCCCGGGCCGTGGTGAAAATCTTCTGGTTCGACTGGATTCTTTGGCTGCTGGCGCCGCTGGCAGCCATGTCGCTGGCGGCCCGGCTGTGGCTGGGGCGCGGGCGCGGCGGGATGAGCGTCGTTGCGGCCGGCGTTTTCCCCTATCCCGTCGGCTTGCTCGCGGCGCTGGCGGCGACCTACTTCCTCGCCTACATGGGCTTGATGTGCCTGTCGGGAACTTACGGCGATTCACGGCTGGTCTTGCCGGCCGGGGTGTTCCTGCCGTCGCTGTTGGCGATGCTGATTGTCGGCCAATGGGAGAAGATCGGCCTGCTGCGGCGGGCATGACGCGGATGTTCCGCATTTTGATTACCGACGCCAGCTCGAAGCATAGCCTGCCGTTGCAGCGGCATCTCCGCGCCAACTGCCGGACATCGAGTTGATCGGTCACAACTGCCATTTCTATCCCCTCTGCAAGCATTACGGCTATCTCGACGGCTTGATCCGCCGGGTGCCGCTGGAAGAGGTCGTGCGGCGGAACGATTTCGACATGATCATTCCCGTGACGGCGCAGGCGGTGGCCACGGTGGCGGCGCATCGGCCCGAGCTGGCCGCACTGCCCTCGGCGGCGAGCCTGGAATGCTGCTTCGATAAGTCGGCGACCTTGGCGCTGGCCGAGCGGCTCGACGTGCCGGCGCCCAAGACCGCGGTCATCCGCGCGGCGGACGAGCTGGCCGGTTGCACGATCGACTGTCCCTGCGTGGTGAAACCGGTCTGCGAAGTGGAAATGAAGGGCGTCTTCTACGTCCGGGACGATGCCCAGCGGCGCCGTCGCGTCGGGCAGTTGCTGGCCCGCGCGCGGGGGGACACGGGGTCCTGGTGCAGGAGCGCATCGCCGGCTGCGGAGAGGGCTTCTTCGCGCTGTTCGACCACGGCCAGCCCAAGCGCGTTTTCATGCACCGCCGGCTGCGCGAGCTGCCGATCGCGGGCGGCGCCAGCACGGCGGCTTGCGCCACTATGACGAGACGCTGAAGGAATACGGCTTGCGCATCCTTTCCGCCTTGCAATGGCACGGCGTCGCCATGGTCGAATTCAAACACCAGCAGTCGCCCGACCGGTTGGTGTTGATGGAGATCAATCCCAAGTTTTGGGGTTCCGTGGAGCTGGCCTTGGAAGCCGGGGTCGATTTCGCCTCCGACCTGGTGCGCGTGTTCCGCGGCCAGCCGCTGGACTACAGCGAATGCTACGACCGCCAATTGCATTTCTACTGGCCCCTGGACGGCAACATCGTCCACCTCGTCCGCACCTGGCAGCCGGGCAAGGTGCGGGAGTATTTCGCCCCCCATGCCCGCACGAACGTGGGCTATTCGCACACCGCCGACGTGCTCAAGGCCCTCCGCACCTGTTGCCGCCTGGTACACGCATAAATGTCGATGCCTGAGAGGAATCCGTACCGGGGAATCATGCACTTCCATTCCCGCTACTCGCCGGACTCGCTGACGACGATCGACCGCATTATCGCGGTGGCGCGGCGGGAATCGCTGGACTTCCTGCTCTTGACCGATCACGACACGACGGCCGGGGCGCGGGAATTGGCGCGCCGGGTGGGCGCCGCCGGGCTGGCGCTGGAGGTCCCGCTGGCCGCCGAATATCGCACCGATCACGGCGATCTGATCGCAGCCTTCCTCCGCGAGGAGATTGTCTCGCGGACGCTGGAGAGTTTCCTCGCCGAGGTGCGCGATCAGGGCGGCCTCGTCCTGCTGCCGCATCCCCTGGTCGGGCATGACGACCCCGAGATGCTGGCCGGTCGGGCCAACCTGGTCGAGGTGTTTAACGGCCGCGCCGGCGACGCCGCCAACCAGTCGGCACTGGAACTTGCGGCCCGCGTGGGCAAGCCGGGATTCTGGGCGTCCGACGCCCACCTGGCGTGCAGCCTGGCCCGGACCGTCGTGACGGTGGAAAACCGGGGCCCGCTCAAGGACTCGCTTCTGCACGGCGCCATCCAGCCGCTGCGCTGCCGGCCCGCCGTCGCCGGCAACGTCTTTTTCTCCCAAGTCATCAAAATCGTCAAGACCCGGGACGTGAAACGGGCCCTGCGCTATGTCGCGCGGCGGGCGCGCAAGGTCGCCGCACGCCTCGTCGGCATGAGGTCTGCCGCTGACGATAGTCCGAACTTCCCGAAATTGTCAAGATAATGTCCATGAACACTGCCATGCCCGTGATTTTCGCCGGAGGATACGTCGACATCACTCCGGATTCTCCCATGCAGTTGGCCGGCCACGGCGTCCGTTGGAAGCCGTGGAACAGCATCCACGATCGGCTGGAGGCCAACGCCGTCCTGTTGCGGTGCGGCGCGGAAAAGATCGCCTTCGTGCAGGTCGACATGCTCTCGGCCGGCATCAGTTGCCGGCGACGCATCCTGGAAGGCTTGCGCGGGCGACTGGGCGAGGCGGAACTCTTCCTGACGGCCAGCCATACCCATTGTGCCCCCAACATCGACGACCATCTGCCGGACATGGGCACGATTTATGAGGACTACAGCGTGGAAGTGGCGCGCAGGATCGTCGCGCTCTTGGAACGCGTCCTTGCCGATCGCGGCCAGCCCGTAGAGATTCGCTACGGAGAATCGCCCACGGCCCACGCCGTCAACCGGCGGGCGTGGTGCCTGAGGCCGGTCTTGGCGATGCCGCCGTGGAAGCGCGTCATGGCGCGGCATCCGAACCCCCGGGGGCCGCGAGACGACGTGCTGCGGGCGTTCGCCATCATGGCGGGAAGTCCCCAGCCGGCGCTGGCCGGGGTGCTGTGGAATTTCGCTTGCCATCCGGTCACCATTTCAGACCGCCGCGCGGTTTCGGCCGATTATCCGGGCGACGTCCGGCAAGCCTTGCGGCAGCGCGCCGGCGCCGACATTCCCGTGGTGTTCTTGCCCGGCTTCGCCGGCGACCTGCGGCCCAACCGCGTCAGCGGGCTGCCGCTGTCGCCCTACTACCTGTTGCATCGCATCGTCAACGGCCCCGTCTTTTGGCCGTTCACGCCCGCGGCGCGGATCCCGTGGATTGCCTCGCTGACGCGGGCTGCCCTGGCGGCGACGGCCGAGAACAGCCGGCCTTGTGCCGACGTCCGCATTCACTCGCGCCGCCGCTCGCGGCCGATGCGCGAGTGGTTGGAGAGCCCCGTCGACGATCGCACCATGAACTTTCATCTCGTGACCTTGGGCGAACGGCTCGCCCTGGTGGGGCTGTCCGCCGAGCCGGTCATCGAGTACGCAGCGATGCTGCGCGCGATTTTTCCGGGAAAAACCCTGGTGCCGGTCGGCTACATGGACGGCATTTGCGGATACCTGCCCACCACCGCGATGCTCGCCGAGGGGGGAATGGAAGTGTCCTCGCCCGGCTACTCGCTGGGAACGGCCCATTATCGCGGCACGATCACCGAGGACATCACCGGCGCGGTCCGCAGCCTGGCCGAGGCGGAGCGGTCGCCGGATGAAAGTCAGCGGGAGCAGCATTGAAAATCATCTACATCGCCCCCCGGGCGCCGTTCGGACCGCACGAAGCCTTCTTCGTGTCCGAAATCGCGGAATGCCTCCGCCAGGGACACGAGCTGGTGCTGATTCCACGCTCCGTCAACGAGCCGATCATGCATCGCGAAGCCGAAGGATGGGAGAAAATCAGCCGGGCCGCCCCCTTGCTCAGCGGCAAGATCCTGGCCGTTGCCCTGGCGGAAATGCTCTGCCATCCGCTGCGGGCGATCCGCGCTGGCGACCCCTGGCCAGTCCCCGCTACCTCGGCCGGCTGGGGCGCAACTTGGCGGTGTTTCCCAAGGGGCTTTGGATCGGCCGCTTGGCGAGACAATTGGGTGCGGAGCATATCCACGCGCACTTTGCCTCCACGACCGCGACCATGGCGATGACGGCGGGGGCGTTGTCGGGAATTCCTTGGAGTTTCACCGCCCATCGCGGGGACATCGCCAGCAACAACCTGCTGGCGACCAAGGTCGTCCGGGCCGCCTTCGTGCGATACATTTCCGAAAGCGGCCGGGCGATGGCGGAGTCGCTCGGGGTCCGGCACCCGGGCCAGAAGGCTGCCGTCATCCACATGGGAGTGAAAATCCCTCCGCTGCCCTTGGTCCCGCCCGCCGCGCGCCCGCGCCGCTGGTGCTTTGCCCGGCCAACCTCCTGCCGGTCAAAGGTCATCAATATCTCCTCCAGGCCATGGCCGTCCTCAAAACCCGCGGCGTCGAGTGCTGCTTGCAGATTGCCGGCCAGGGGGAGATGGAGCGGCCGCTGCGCCGGCTGGCCGCGGAGTTGTCGCTGGCGGACACGGTGCAGTTCCTCGGACACCGGCTCAACGAGGAGATCCTGCAATGGTATCGGCAGGGGGCCGTCGACATCATGGTCCTGCCCAGCGTCGACTTGGGCAATCACCTTCACGAAGGCATTCCGGTTTCTCTCATGGAGGCGATGGCGCACGGGATTCCGGTGATTTCGACCCGGACGGGCGGGATTCCCGAGCTTTTGCACGACGGGGCGGGCATCCTGGTGCCGCCGCAGGACGCCGCCGCCTTGGCCGACGCCCTGGAGCGGCTGGTCCGCGACGGCGATTTGCGGCGGCAGCTCGCAGAGGCCGGCCGGCGCCGCATCGAGGAGGAATTTTCCCTCAGCCAGACCAGTTCTCAATTGCTGAAACGGATGGAAGCGGCCGCCCCGGCCGGCCGCCAGTTGAGATGAACGACGCCACCACCAGCAGGGCGAACTTTCCGGCGACGGTCGCCGAGGCGACGGCGAGGTTTTTCGATTACTATCGCGCGCACGGCATCCCCTGCCAGTTGCGAGACGGAGTGCTGTGGATCGAGGAGAGCCGCTGGATTCGCCCCATCGGCCCCATCGACCGCGACTATACCATTCTCGAAGCAGGAAGCCCGCGCGCTGCTCGCGCATTGGCCGCAGGCGATGGTCGTCTCGGTCACGGACGGATTGTTGCCGGCCGGCCGGACCAGTTCGTGGTACGCGATCGTCGGCCGGCGGGGCCTGGAATTGGAGGAGTATCCGGCCAAGATCAGGAGCACGGTGTCCCGGGGGCTGCGCGAGAACGAGGTCAAGAAGGTCGATGCCGAGGAGGTCGTCCGGCACGGCTACGAGACGCACGTGGCCGCGTTCGCCCGCTACAAACTGCCGCCGAAGACCAAGGACCGTTTCCGCGACACGATGTCGGTCGCCGGCGACTTCGCCAACGTCATCGACTTCTGGGCCGTGTACCACGACGGCGTGCTGGTGGGCTACGCGCAGAATCACTGCTACCCGAACGTCGAGGTGAGTTACTCGGCGATGCCGTTTCACCCCGACTACTTCAAGTTCAACACGTCGTATGCCCTGATCCATACGATGAACCACTACTATCTGCGGCAGCGGTCGTACCCTTACATCAACGACGGCTTTCGCTCCATCTCGCACCCCACCGAGTTCCAGGAATACCTGGTGAAGAAGTTCGGCTTCGAGCGGGCCTACACGCATTTGCACCTGCATTATCGGCCCGCGCTGGCGGCGGCCATGGCGATGCCGCGTTGGAGCAAGCGACTGGCGGGCAAGCTGAGCGCGAAGTTCGCCGCCTTGTGCACCCTGGACGATGCGGCCCGCGGCCGCGGCGAGGAAGAAGTGCGGAGCGACCCGTCGCCGTGAACATTCTCATGATCAACCATTACGCCGGCACGACCAGGTACGGCATGGAGTACCGCTCCCACTACCTGGCCCGGGAGTGGGCCAGGCTGGGGCATGGCGTTACGGTCGTCGGCGCCTCGCGCTCGCATCTCCGCATCGAGCAGCCCCGCCTGAGCGGCAGCATCCTGGAGGAAGAGTTCGAAGGGGTGCACTACGTCTGGCTCCGCACCCCCGATTACCACGGCAACGGCATGGGACGCGTGCTGAACATCCTGGCGTTCCTGGCGCAGTTGCGGCGTTATCGCGGCCGGCTGGCCCGCCGCTGGACGCCCCAGGTCGTGATTGCCGCCTCGACCTATCGCTTCGAGGTCTTCTCGGCCCGCGCCATCGCCCGGCAATGCCAGGCCCGCTTGATCTACGAAGTCCGCGACCTTTGGCCGCTGACGCAGATCGAGGTGGGCGGCATGTCGCCGTGGCACCCGTTCGTTGTGGCGCTGCAGCGGGCCGAGAACTACGCCTATCGCCACGCCGACCGCGTCGTCTGCTCGCTGCCGGGCGCCGAGGAGCACCTGCGGCGGCACGGGCTGGCCGCCGGCCGCTTCACCTACATCCCCAACGGCATCGACGTGCAGTTGTGGGGCAGCCATCCGTTGCCGCTGCCCGCCGAGCACGCCGGCGCGTTGGCCGCCTTGCGGGCCCAGGGGCGTTTCCTCGTCGGCTATGCCGGCATGCACGGGGAGGCCAACGGCCTGGACACCCTGGTGGACGCGGCCGCGATCCTGAAGGAGCAGCCGATCGCCTTCGTGCTGGTCGGCCAAGGTTCGGAGAAGGTGCGTTTGCAGGAAAAGGCCAAGCGGCTGGACCTGGACGCCGTGAAGTTTCTGCCGGCGGTCGTCAAGGCCTCGATTCCCCCGCTGCTGGACGGCATGGACGCGCTTTACCTGGGTTGGCGGAAGCAGCCGATTTACCGTTTCGGCATCAGCCCCAACAAGCTGTTGGATTACATGATGGCCGGCAAGCCGGTGGTGCACGCGGTGGCGGCCGCCAACGATCCCGTGGCGGAGAGCGGCTGCGGCATTTCCTGTACTCCCGACGACCCGGCGGCCCTGGCCGGCGCACTGCGGGAATTGCTCGGCCGCAGCCCCCAGGAGCGTGCCGCCATGGGCCGGCGCGGCCGCGAGCACGTCCTGGCCCATTACGATTACAGCGTCCTCGCCCGGCAGTTCCTCGACGCGATGGTTTGAATGCCAACAGAGACCTCGATGACCGCATCCTCCCGCGATTCCGCAGAAGCCCTCTGCCGCCAGATCGAAGCGTTCTTCGGCGGCGGCCGCTGCTTCCTGCTGAGCAAAGGGCGGGTGGGGCTCTACGTGGGGCTCCGCGCCCTGGGGCTGCCCCCCGGCTCGAAGGTCCTCATGCCCGGCTATACCTGCGTCGTCGTTCCCGCCGCGGTCCAACATGCCGGCCTGCGGCCGGTTTACGTCGATATCGACCCCGACACCTACAACCTCGACGCCAAGCGGCTCGACGACGCTGCCGGCGGCGGCCTGTCCGCCGTCATCGTGCAGCACACCTACGGCATTCCCGCCGACATGGAGGCCATCGGCGCCTGGGCGTCGTCGCGGTCGCTGCCGGTGATCGAGGACTGTTGTCACACGTTCGGAGCGCGCACGGGAGGCCGGCTGTGCGGCACGCTGGGCAGCTTCGCTTTCATGTCCGGGCAGTGGAACAAGTTCTTCTCGACCGGCCTGGGAGGCATGTTGCTGGTGGGCGAAACCACTCTGGCCGAGCGGGTCGCGGAGATCCTCCGCAACGAGCTGCTCGCCCCCGGGACGCTCCAGGACCTGCGGCTGCGGGCGCAGATCATGACTTACCGGTTGCTCGTGCGACCCGGCACGGCGGCCTTGCTGACCGGGCTCTACCGCCGGCTCAACCGCTGGGGCCTGACGATCGGCAGCTCCTCGCAAGAGGAATTGACCGGCGCGATGCCGAAAAAATACTTGACGGCCATGGCGCCCAGCCAGGTCCGGCAAGGACTGCGCGGTCTGGCCGAGATCGAAGAGAACATCCGGCACCGCACGCAACTGACAGCCTGGTATCATGGCCAACTGCCGCGGCTGGGCCTGGCCGTCAGTCCGGCCATCGAGCCGGCCGGTATGCCGCTGTTGCGTTATCCGCTGCGGGTGGCCAATAAGCAGGAGTTGCTCGGCCGGGCGGGAAGGGCGGGCGTCGAGATTGGCTCCTGGTTCGAGTGCCCCTTGCACCCCGCCGAGACCCGGCTGGAGGATTTCGGCTACCTTCCCGGCGCCTGCCCCCGGGCCGAGGCCGCCAGTGCCACGGTGATCAATCTTCCCACACATCCGAAAGTGGGCCCGCGGGCAGCCCAGCGGACGCTCGACTTTCTCCATAAGTATGCCAGACAGTAGGAATCCATCCTTGCTGAAACGATGCTTTGACCTGGTGGCGGCGCTGGCCTTCCTGCTGCTGCTGTCGCCCTTGTTGCTGCTGGCGGCGGTGCTGGTGAGGGTCAGCTCGCGGGGGCCGATCATTTTCCGGCAGCAGCGGATGGGCAGGCATTTTCGACCGTTCCTGATCTACAAGTTCCGCACCATGGTGGAGCATGCCCCGGGCAGCGGGCCACCCATTACCGTGGGCGATGATCTGCGCATTACGCCGGTGGGCCGGTGGCTGCGGAGGACCAAGATCGACGAATTCCCCCAGTTGCTGAACGTGCTCAAGGGCGACATGAGCCTGGTCGGGCCCCGCCCGGAACTGCCCCAGTTCGTGGCCATGTTTCACGACGATTACGAGATCATTCTGCAGGTCCGGCCGGGGGTTACCGACCTGGCGTCGCTGCGTTACCGCGATGAAGCCGCCATCCTTGCCCGGGCGGAGGACCCCGGCGAGGAATACGTCCGCCGCGTGTTGCCGGAAAAAATCCGCCTGGCCCGGCAGTACGTCCGCCGCGCATCCTTCCTCTTCGATCTGTTCATCGTGGTGATGACCGTTTGGCTGCTGATCTGGGACCGGATGCCGTGGGCCGGCAGGGGCTCCCGCACCGGGAAGGGCGAGAAGGGCGGGCTGCTTGCCTGAAACGGGGGGCGCAATTATGATTTGTCCTGGGAGTTGCTGCAAAGAGCCGGAGATGGTGAAAAGTCATGGCGCATGACGTGACGGCGCGGATGGAGATCCCCTTCTTCCGCCCCTTGATTTCGGAAGCGGAAATTGCCGAGGTGACGGCTTGCCTGCGCAGCGGTTGGTTGACGACCGGTCCGCGCGTGCGGCAGTTCGAGGCGGGTTTTGCGGCCGCCGTCGGGGCGCCGCTGGCGGTGGCCGTCAATTCCTGCACGGCGGCCCTGCACCTGGCCGTCGAGGCCCTGGGTTTGAAGGCCGGCCAGGCCGTCCTGGTGCCCACCATGACCTTCGCCGCCACCGCCGAAGTGGTCCGCTACCAGGGAGCCGTTCCGCTGCTGGTCGATTGCGATCCGGTCACGCTCAACATGGACTTGGACGACGCCGAGCGAAAACTGGCGGACCTGGCCGCCGGCCGCACGCCGCTGGCCCGGGACCTGCCGGTCGTGGGCATCCTGCCCGTCCACGTCGGCGGCCTGATGCTCGACGTGGCCGCCGTGCAGGCGCTGGCCCAGCGTCACGGCTTGTGGGTGGTCGAGGACGCGGCCCACTCCTTCCCCGCCGCCTGGCGGCCCGATGCGGCCGCGCCCTGGCAGCGCTGCGGCGAGAATACCGCGGCGGTAAGCTGCTTCTCCTTCTACGCCAACAAGACCATCACCACCGGCGAAGGCGGCATGGCCGTCAGCTCCGATCCCCGCCTGGCCGACCGCGTGCGGCAGATGGCGCTGCACGGACTATCGCACGACGCCTGGAAGCGCTACGAAGGGAACTCGTCCTGGGACTACCGCATCGTGGCCCCGGGATTCAAGTACAACCTCAGCGACGTTGCCGCCGCGCTGGGCAACGGGCAGCTTGCGCGGGCCGAATCCATGCGGCAGCAGCGCGAGGCGATCGCCGCCTGTTTTCGCGCCGCCTTGGCCGGCGTGGAACAGATCGAGCTGCCTCCCGCGCCTGCCGACCGCATCCATGCCTGGCACCTGTTCCCCATCCGCTTGCGGCTGGAGCGGCTCCGCGTCGATCGGAACCGCTTCCTGGAACTGCTGCGCGGGCGGGGGATCGGTTGTTCGGTCCACTGGCGGCCCTTGCACTTGCACCCCTACTACGAGGAATCGTTCGGCTGGAAACCCGGCCATCTGCCGGAAGCCAGCCGGCAGTGGACCCGGCTGATCAGCCTTCCCTTGTTTCCCGGCATGACCCGCCCGGAGCAGGAATATATTGTCAACACGGTGCACGAGCTTTGCCTTGAACATGCGGCTTGATTACCAGCGTAACGGTTCAGTAGCGCGCCAGACGGCGTGTGCCGCCGGCAGTACGCCGCACACGCCGTGTGCGGCGGGATCGGCACACGGCGTGTGCCGGATACCTTCCGGGGCGCCAGCGCTTGCCAATGATCACACCTTGGGATACTTCGCCGGCCTGACCTTGACGAGCGCGGAGCACGATGGCTGAAGTTCTGGTAAGGCCGCTGGCGCCGAAAATCGTCTGGCCCGAGGGCAAGAAGTTCGCCTTCACCATCTTCGACGATACGGACATGGAGACGGTGGAGAACGCCCGCGCCGCCTACGCGCTGCTGGCCGAGTGCGGCCTGCGCACGACCAAGTCGTGCTGGGTGCTGCGGGGCGATCCCAACCAGGGTTACGGCATCGGGCAAACGGCCGAGGACGCCGACTATTTGAAGTGGCTGCGGGAGTTGCAATCGCAGGGTTTCGAGTTCGGCTGGCACGGCGCCACCTGGCACAGCGCCCCACGCAAAATGACCGCCGCCGCGCTGGAGCGGTTTGCGGAACTCTTCGGGCACTATCCCAGCGCGGGGGCGAACCACGCCACCGTCGACGAGGCGATCTACTGGGGCGCCGACCGGCTGACCGGTTCCTACGCCTTCCTCTACAACCTCCTGACGGGCTATCGCAATAACCGCCGCTATCGCGGCCACATTGAAGGCGACGAATACTTCTGGGGCGACCTTTGCCAGAAGAAGATCAAGTATTTCCGGAATTTCGTCTTTCAGGACATCAACACCTTGTACCGCTGCCCGCTGATGCCCTACCACGACAGCGACCGGCCGTACGTCAATTATTGGTTTGCCTCGTCCAACGGCGCCAGGGTGCACGACTTCAATCTCTGCCTTGCCGAGCGGAACCAGGACCGGCTGGAGGCCGAGGGGGGGGCGTGCATCATGTACACCCATTTCGCCAACGGCTTTACCCAGGGGGGCAAGGTGGAGCCGCGGTTCGAGCAGCTCGTGCGGCGCCTGGCCGCCAAGAACGGCTGGTTCGTCCCGGTGAGCACGCTCTTGGACCACCTGCTGAGCGTCCCGGGACGCCATCACATCACGCCCGTCGAAAGGGGACGGCTGGAAGCGAGGTGGCTGATGTTGAAGCTGTTCGTGGGCACGATCTGAGTGCGGCCGAAGGTCACGTTTTTCGCATCGTACTGGATCCGCTATGCATCTTGACTTTGTCGATTACCGGGAAGAGTTGACCGCCGCGGTCGCCGCCTTCAACCGCCGTCTGGTGGACGGCGGTCAGTCGCTGTTGTTCCCGGCGCTGCCGGTGCCCGAATGGCTGCCCAGGCTCCCCGGGAGAAAGATCTTCCAGGAATACTACGTGGCCGCCGACGCCGAGGGGCGAGTCCGCGGCGGCTACATGCTCAAGCACCAGGAGTTCCGCATCGGGCAGGAGATCATCTCCATCGGCGATTTCCAGTTGCCCATCTCCGAAGGGGTCGTCAACCGGGCCTACGCCGCCCTGGGCGCCGCCCTCCTGCGCAGCGCCGAGCGGCGGCAGCCCTTGCTCTACTGCCTGGGCATGGGGCCGTTGACCGAATCGCTGCCGCGGTTGTTGGCCGCCTCCGGCTGGCACGTCACTCCCGTCCCCTTCTTCTTCCGCATCATCCATCCCTTCGCCTTCCTCCGCAACAGCGTCTACCTGCGCCGCAACGCCGTCATGCGGGCCCTGCTCAACGTGCTGGCCTGCTCGGGACTGGGGTGGGCCGCCGTCAAGCTCATCTGTGCCGTGCTCGCCCCGGCCGCTGCCCCCTCGCCGGCCACCACCGCCGAACTCGTCGACGAATTCACCGAGTGGACCGACGAACTGTGGGAAGCCTGCAAAGACCACTACGGCTTGTGCGCCGTGCGGAACGCCGAAACGCTGCGGGTCCTCTACCCCCGCGACGACGCCCGCTTCGTCCGCTTGCGGATCCGACGGGGGGACCGGACCATCGGCTGGACCGTGCTCCTGAACAACCGCTGGTATAACCACAGGCACTTCGGCCGCATGCGGCTGGGCTCGATCGCCGATTGCCTGGCCGCGCCGGCGGACGCGACGGAAGTCATTCGCTGCGCAACGCAGTTTCTCCAGCGGCGGAACGTCGACCTGATCGTCTCCAACCAGTCGCACGCCGCCTGGCGCAAGGCCCTGCGCAGCTCGGGGTTCCTCCCCGGGCCGTCCAATTTCAACTTCGCCTCGTCGCAGCGGTTGACCCAGTTGTTGGAGTCGGCCGGCGTGGGGCTGGGCGACATGCACTGGACCCGCGGCGACGGCGACGGTCCCATCAATTTGTAAACATGAGCAAGATCCTGGTCACCGGCGCCGCGGGCTTCATCGGCTTCCACCTGGCGGGGCGGCTCTTGGCCGCCGGCCACGAGGTGGCGGGCGTGGACAATCTCAACGACTACTACAGCGTGCAATTGAAGCAGGACCGGCTGGCGCAGCTCCTGCCCGAGTCCCGCTTCTCGTTCCAACGCCTCGACCTGGCGGACGGCCCGGCCACGGCGCGGCTGTTCGAGGCCGGGCGCTTCGACGCCGTCGCGCACCTGGCCGCCCAGCCCGGCGTGCGCGTACTCGCTCAGCCATCCGCAGCCCTACGTCCAGAGCAACCTGGTCGGACTGGCCAACGTGCTGGAGGGCTGCCGGCATGGCGGGGTCAAACACCTCGTGTTCGCCTCGTCGAGTTCGGTCTACGGGGCCAATACGGCGATGCCCTTTTCCGTCCATCAGAACGTCGACCATCCCTTGAGCCTGTACGCCGCCACCAAGAAGGCCAACGAGCTGATGGCGCACGCCTATAGCCATCTTTACGGGCTGCCCGTGACCGGCTTGCGGTTCTTCACGGTCTACGGTCCCTGGGGGCGGCCCGACATGGCCGTCTCGCTGTTCACGGAGGCCATCGTGGCGGGCCGGCCCATCGACGTGTTCAACTACGGCGACATGCGCCGCGATTTCACCTACGTCGACAACGTCGTCGAGGGGGTGGTCCGCGTGCTCCAGCGCCTGCCGCAGCCCGATCCGCAATGGTCGGGCCAGCGGCCCGATCCGGGCAGCAGCACGGCGCCGTACCGCATTTACAACATCGGCAACAATCGGCCCGTCGAGTTGCTGCGACTGGTGGAGTTGCTGGAGACGTGCCTGGGACGCAAGGCGGTGAAGAACCTCTTGCCCATGCAGCCCGGCGACGCGCCGGAAACCTTCGCCGACATCGACGACCTGGTGCGCAACGTCGGCTTCCAACCGGGCACGTCCATCGAGGAGGGCATCGCCCGCTTCGTCCAATGGTATCGCGGCTACCACGGGGTATGATGAATCCGTTGATCCAGAGGCGCACAACAGCGGTAGGGTGGGTCGAGCGCAGCGAGCCCCACCATCAGTTTGTCGCCGATTGTGGTGGGGCTCGCTGCGCTCGACCCACCCTACGGGCGAGTGACTTGATCCAGAGGCGCACAAGAGGAGGAAGTCCATGCCGTTAGTCGATCGGGTGGCGAAGATCTTCCACAAGGTTTTCGACTTTGACGCCAGCCGTTTCTCCCTGAAAACGACGCCGGAGAACGTCCCCAATTGGGACTCCGTGGGACACATGAACCTGGTGGCCCAGCTTGAAGCGGAGTTCGGCCGGCAGTTCGACGTGGACGATATCATGGAGATGAGTTCGGCGGCGAAAATCATCGAAATTCTCAAGGCCAAAGGGGTGGCGGACACTTGATTCCCGCGCAGTGCGGCATGAGCGGATCGACCGGCAACGCGGCCGAGTGGATGCTCTCCGGCGGCCAGGCCGGCGCGGCGGCCGTCTTGAGCGGCGACGAGCTGGTCAGCTACGGCCAGCTCCGCGCCGGGCGCACGCCTGGGCCGCCCGCTTGCTGGACGAAGGGCTCTCGCGGGGCAACCGCGTCGGGCTGCTGGCGGAGAACAGCCCGCTGCTGGTGGCCGCCTACCTCGGCGTCATGCGTGCCGGGCTGTGCGCCGTGCCACTGCCGGTCGCGGAGGGCGAAACGGCGCTGGAGCGCATTGTGGCCGCCACCCAGGCCAGTCGCATCGTGGTCTCGGCCCGGCTGCTGCCGAAGCTGCAACCGATGGCGGAAAAGCTGGGCGTCGGCCTGCTGGTCGAGTCGCCCCAGCGGCCTGCCGCTCCGCCGCCTCCGCCCGCGGAGGTCGACCCCGGGCGCGACCTGGCTGCGATCATGTGGACTTCGGGCTCCAGCGGCGAACCCAAAGGGGTCATGGTCACCCACGCCAACATCCTCTGCAATACCCGCGATATTCTCGATTACATGGGCCTCGGTCCGCGCGACCGGGCGATGGTCGTGCTGCCGCTCTGCTACTGTTACGGCATGTCGCTGCTGCACACGCACCTTGCCGCCGGCGGTTCGCTGGTGCTCAACAACCGCTTCATGTTCCCGGAAAAGGTGCTCGACGACCTGGCGGAGAAGCAATGCACGGGGCTGGCCGGCGTGCCCGCCACCTTCCAAATCCTGCTCCGCAAGACCCGCTTCGCCCAGCGGCAGTTTCCCGCGCTGCGCTGGCTGCAACAAGCGGGCGGGAAACTGCCTGACCCCTTTCTGCGCGAGTTGCGTCGCGCGCTGCCGCAGGTCAAGCTCTATGTCATGTACGGCCAGACCGAGGCGACCGCGCGGCTCAGCTACCTGCCGCCCGAATGCCTCGACGAGAAGTTGGGCTCCATCGGCAAGGGGCTGGCGCACGTGCGGCTGGAAGTGCTGCGGCCCGACGGCACGCCGGTGCGGCCGGGCTCCGGCGAGGTGGGCGAGATCGTCGCTTGCGGCGACAGCATCACGCCGGGGTACTGGAACGACGCGGAAGAGACCGGCCGCTACTTCCGCAACGGCAAGCTCTATACCGGCGACATGGCCCGGGTGGATGGCGACGGCTTCCTCTTCCTCGTCGAGCGCGGCCGCGATTTCATCAAGGCGATGGGCAATCGGGTCAGTCCCAAGGAAGTGGAAGAGGTCCTGGCCGGATTGCCCCAGGTGGTGGAGTCGGCCGTGATCGGCGTGGCCGACGAGCTTTGGGGTGAGGCCGTCAAGGCATTCCTGGTCACGACCAGGCCGGGATGCCTGACCGCCGACGAGGTGCGCAGCCATTGTTTGGCGCGTCTGCCCAACTACAAGGTCCCCCAGTACGTCGAGTTCCTGCCCCGGCTGCCCAAGACGAGTCATGGAAAAGTCGACAAGCGGGCGCTGGCCGGCGGAGGGGGGAAACCGTGAACGCCGCGGCCCTTCAGCAGCAGATCGAGGAGTTGATTCGCGGGCCGCAGTACGCGCTGCCCCAGGCGGAGAAAGACGCCCGCTTGACGGCGATTCTGCGGGAACTGTGCCGGGACGTGGCCGCGCGCTGCCCGCCCTACCGCCGCTTTCTCGACCACGCCCAGGCGCCGCCGGAGGACTGGCGCACGCTGGCCGACATCCCGCCCCTGCCGGCGGCGATGTTCAAGCGGTTCCTGCTCTCGGCGGTCCCGCCGGAGCAGATCGTGCGGGAGTTGCACTCCTCGGCCACCGGCGGCCAGCAGCCCAGCCGGATCGTCGTCGACAAGACGACGGCGTTCCGGCAGGCCCGGGCGCTGGTCGCGATCCTCAAGGAGCACGTCGGCGCCAAGCGGCGTCCGCTCTTGGTGCTGGACGCGGCGGAGTCGGCCGGCGCGGGCGAGGGCCTTTCGGCCCGGGGCGCCGCCATTCGCGGCCTGGGCGCCTTCGCCTCGGAAACGACCTTCGCCATGCGGCTTTTGCCCGGCGGAGCACTGGAGGCGGATTGGGACGCCGTCGAGACGTTTTGCGCCCGGCATGGCGACGAGGCGGTGCTGCTATTCGGCTTCACGTACATCGTCTGGACGGACTTCGTGTTGGAAGCGGAGCGGCGGGGGCGGCGTTTCCGGATTCCGCAGGCGGTGCTGCTGCATTCCGGCGGTTGGAAGAAGCTCAGCGCCCAGGCCGTGACCAAGGAGGAGTTCAGCCGCCGGGCGGGCGCCGTGCTGGGCGCGGCGCCGCGGCAGGTCCTGGATTTTTACGGCATGGTGGAGCAAGTGGGGACGGTGCTGGTCGATTGCCCGGCCGGCCACAAACATGCCCCCGCCTTCGCCAACGTCCTCATTCGCCGTCCCTACACGCTGGCGCCCGCCGGGCCGGGCGAGGAGGGCATCATCGAGGTGCTGAGCGTGCTGCCGGCCAGCTATCCCGGCCAGGCCCTGTTGGCCGAGGACGAGGGCCTGGCGGTGGGCGTGGACGATTGCCCCTGCGGCCGCAAAGGGAGCTATTTCCGCTTCTTGCGCCGCATCGAAGAGGCGGAAGTGCGCGGCTGCGGCGACACCTTTGCCCAAGCGAGGGACATGCGATGAACGTGCTGCGCGTCAGCCCGCAAGGCATCGAGCCCGCCGGCGACCGCCTGGCGCCGATTGTCGAGGGTCTGAACCGGCAGCGGGCATGGCTGGCGAAAGTGCCCCTTTCTGCGCTGCTGGCGCTCTGGGACGATTTTTCCGCCCGCTTGCTGCGCGACCCCCGCACCAAGCCGCTGGAGGGCGTCATGTTCCTTTCGGCCTGGCTGCGGCAGGCGAATTTGCAGAAGATGCTGCAACTGAACACCGCCGGGAACCCCGGCTACCTCGACGGCTTCCTGCCCGTGGACAATCACCTCCTGGCGGCGAAGCCCCAGGGCCTGGTCGCCATGTGGATGGCCGGCAACGTGGCGACGCTGCCGATGTTTTCGCTGGTGCCGGGATTGCTAGCGAAGAACGTCTGCCTGGTGAAACTGGCGGCGGCCGATCCCGGCGGCGTGGACCGGCTGCTGGCGGTGCTGGCCGAGTCGCAGGGCGAAGGACTGCGGGGCAATGAGCTGCTGCGGGCCGCGGCCGTGGTATGGTTCGATTATCGCCAACAGCCGCTCAACGAGGAAATGTCGCTGGCCGCCGACGCCCGCATCGTCTGGGGCGGCCGGGAAGCCGTCCGGGCCATCACGGCGCTGCCGCGCCGCGAGCATTGCGTGGACGTCATCTTCGGCCCCAAGTATTCCATCGGGCTGATCGGCCGCAAGCGGCTGGAAGGTGGCGGCGAGGCCCTGGAGGACGCGGTGGCGGGCTTTGTGCGGGACATTGCCGTTTTCGACCAGCGGGCCTGCTCCGCCCCGCAAACGATCTTCGTCGAGCGCAACGGCCGCCATTCGTTGGCCGACGTGGGCCGGATGTTCGCCGCGCGCCTGGAAAAGTTGCCGCCGAAGGCCGGCCTGGACGCCTACACGACGATGCGCATCGCCGGGGTCCGCGCCGAGTGGGCGATGGACCCGGCCCGCGACGTGCTGGCCTCGCCCGGCGGCGCCAACTGGACGGTGTGCATGGACCGCGAGGTCTCCTTGAAGGAGGCCGTGCAGTCGCGGACGGTGTTTTTGACCGAGGTGGCGTCCTGGCGGGAGGTGCTGCCGCTGCTGTCGGCCAAGGTGCAGACGGTGGGCATGGCGTGGGCCGACCGCGAGGATGCGCTGGCCTTTGCCGAGGCCGCCACGGCCGCCGGCGTGGCCCGCTGCGTCCGACCGGGTCTGATGAACAACTACGAGTCTCCCTGGGACGGCAAGCTCTTGTTGAACCAATTGCTGCGATGGGTTATAGTGAAACCGTAGGGCCGCGGAACAGTAATTCTACTGCGCAAGGTTCGCGGAAAATGGGGACTGGCTCCGTGGCGCAAACTGGTGCTGCGCCAGGAGAAACGATGCCGCCACGGTGCCTGTCCCCCTCTTTCCGCAGTGGTGGTTCGTCGAAAAAGGGGACAGGCACCGTCGCCGGAGGCCGTTTCATCACGCAGCGCGTTAATGAGGCGACGGAGCCAGTCCCCATTTTCGACTGCCGCTCTTGCGCAGTAGAAGTAAGGCGGATTGGGTAATATGCAAACGATTCTTGTCACCGGCGGGGCCGGCTTCATCGGCAGTTGCTTCGTGCGGCAATGCATCGCCCAGCATACGCGCCGGATCGTCAACCTCGATAAGCTCACCTACGCCGGCAATCTTGATTCGCTCGAACCGGTGCTGGGCGATCCGGACCACGTCTTCGTGCAAGGCGACATCGCCGATCGCGATACGGTCCAAGGGGTGTTCCAGCAGCACCAGCCGGACGCGGTGGTCCACTTCGCCGCCGAGTCGCACGTCGACCGCTCCATCGACGGCCCGGCCGAATTCGTCCGCACCAACGTGCAGGGAACGTTCCAAATGCTCGATGCGGCGCGGCAGTATTGGAAGGGGCTGGCGGAAGAGCGGCGCGGCAGCTTCCGCTTCCTGCACGTCTCCACCGACGAGGTCTACGGGTCGCTGGGGCCGGCCGGCCGCTTCACCGAGTCCAGCCCCTATGACCCCAGCTCGCCCTACTCGGCGTCGAAGGCGGCGGCCGACCACTTCGCCCGGGCCTACTTCCGCACCTACGGCCTGCCGGTGCTGGTGACCAATTGCTCGAACAACTACGGCCCCTACCAGTTCCCGGAGAAACTGCTGCCCCTGATGATCCTCAACGCCCTGGAGGGCAAGCCGCTGCCCGTTTACGGCGACGGCCAGAACGTCCGCGACTGGCTCTTCGTCGAGGACCATTGCCGGGCGCTGGAATGCGTCCTGGCCAAGGGGCAGCCGGGCGAGACCTACAACATCGGCGGCCATTGCGAGCAGACCAACCTGGCCGTGGTCCAGGCCATTTGCCGGCTCGTCGACGAACTGCGCCCGGGGCTGCCGCACGCCCCCTGCAGCTCGTTGATCACCTTCGTCCGCGACCGTCCCGGGCACGACCGCCGCTATGCCATCGACGCCGGCAAGATCGAGCAGGCCCTTTCCTGGCGGCCGCAGCACGATTTCCCCTCGGGACTGCGCCGCACCGTCCAGTGGTATCTGGACAATCCCCGCTGGGTCCAGCGGGTCTCCAGCGGAGCCTATCAACGCGAACGTTTGGGCACGATCGAGAACTGAACCTATGACAACGACCTCCAAGGGAATCATTCTGGCCGGCGGCTCCGGCACCCGGCTGTACCCGGTGACGCGGGCCGTCAGCAAGCAGCTCCTGCCCGTCTACGACAAGCCGATGGTGTACTATCCGCTGTCGGTGCTGATGCTGGCAGGCATCCGCGACATCCTGCTGATCTCGACGCCGCAGGACATCGGCGGCTTCGAGCGCTTGCTGGGCGACGGCCGCTGGCTGGGGATTTCCCTGCGCTATGCCGTTCAGCCCGAGCCCAAGGGGCTGGCCCAGGCCTTCCTGATCGGGCGCGAGTTCGTGGGCCGGGAGCGGGTGGCCTTGATCCTGGGCGACAACATCTTCTACGGCCAGGGTTTTGCGGAGCGGGTGGAGCGCATCCGCGAGCGTTCCGCCGGCGCCACCGTCTTCGCCTATACGGTCAAGGACCCGCAACGCTACGGCGTGGTCGAACTCGACAGCGACGGCAAGGCCCTCTCGTTGGAAGAGAAGCCGGCCGTCCCAAGGTCGAACCATGCGGTCACGGGGCTGTACTTCTACGACAACGCGGTCCTGGAGATCGCCGCCGCCTTGCGCCCCTCGCGCACGGAGAACTGGAGATTACCGACGTCAACCGGGCCTACCTCGAGCGCGGCCAACTCTTCGTGGAACGCCTCGGACGCGGCTTCGCCTGGCTGGATACCGGCACGGAAACCTCCTTGCTCCAGGCGGGTGAATTCGTGCGGACCATCGAAGAACGGCAAGGACTGAAAATCGCCTGCCTGGAAGAAATCGCCTATGCCAAGGGCTTCATCACCGCCGACGCCCTGGAAAGGCTGGCCCGCGAGTTCAACAACAGCTACGGTCATTATCTGCTCGGTCTGCTGGAGCGGGGGGCATTGCTTCCTTAAGCCCATGAAAATCCTGCCGGCAAGTTGGCGATGGCGATTGGGCCTGGCGGCGGCCGTGGCCCTGGGACTGTGGCTCGGTCACGGGCCGCTTCTCCGCGCCCTGGCGGCGCCGCTGGTGAGCGAGCAAGCCAGCGACGGGGCCGCCGCCATGGTGCTGCGGGGCGACGAGCGGGGCGGGTGCGGCGCCCATGCTTTTGACATGGCGGCCGCTTTCTATCGCCAGGCCCCGGCGCGACACATCCTCTTGATCGGGCGGCGTCCCGGCCGCCTGGTGGAACTGGGAATCCTGGCTTCGTTTGCCACTTTGGGCCAGGGCGAGTTGGCCCGCCGGGGCGTGCCCGACGCCGCCATCGAAGTCGTCCACGCCGCCGCGGCAGACCAATGGGAGGAGGCCGGGCTCCTGGCGGCCTGGCTGCAGGCGCATCCCAAGGCGACGGTGGCCGTGTACTCCAACCCCTTGGGCAGCGGCCGCTTGCGTTATATGCTCGACCGAACGGCCCCGCTCGCAGACGCCATCCGCGCCCGCATCATCATCCCGCACGAGGCGAGCCACAACGCGGCGAACTGGTGGCAATCCCGCGCCGGCGTCAAGGACTTCATGTTGTCCTGGCTGCAGATGGCTTTTGCCCGGTCTGAGGGCCCGCACCAGCCGCTCCCGCCGCAGCAGAGTGTCGCGGACTACGAAGAAATGCTCGGCGCGGCCTTTTCGCCGCACTCAAAATGAAGACGCACGGCAGGGCTTTTTCGCCCCAATCAAAATGAAGTGGTCTCCGCACCGACGAGGGTGGCTGTTCCTGCTGGCCGTGGGGCTGGCGACGGGCCTGTACCTGGGCCGAGGCGTCTGGCTGCCGCGGGTGGGTTCCTTTCTCGACGTTGGCCGGCCCCCGCAGCAGGCCGATGCCATCGTGCTGCTGACCGGGGAAGCCGAGACCCGGGCCTTCGCCGCCGCCGCCCTTTGGAAGGACGGCTGGGCGCCGCGGATCCTGGTCACGACCGTGGCCGTCGACCCGAACGGCGGGGACACCGCCGTCCCCCCGGAGCACGAAATTAACCTCCGCGTCCTGGGGGCCTGCAACGTCCCCTCCGACGCGGTGGTGTTGCTCGACGGGCATGCCCGCAGCACCTACGATGAAGCCGTGGCTGTGGCCGACTACCTGGGGCGGTCTGGTGCCTCGCGCCTGCTGGTGGTGACCAACGCCTATCACACTCGGCGGGCTCGCTGGATCTTCCAACGGGTGTTGGGGGGGCGGGCACGGCAGATCGCGATGGTTTCCGTCCCCAGGGACAACCACCCGCTGGAAACGTGGTGGCAGAATGAAACCGGGTTTGCCGCCATCACCGGGGAGTACCTGAAATGGTGGTTCTATATCCTTCGTTATAGTTATATCGTTTATGAGGCCGCCGCGGTGGCCTTGTTGTGGTTTGCCTGGCGGGTCTATCGACGTAAACGGTTGGTAGGCAAGGACCTTGGTTTGATGGTATAATGAGAATCTGGGCCCCAGTCGCGCTCTTTCGGGGACCGGCCTTGTTGCATCCCTTCAGAGACCTTCAAAAACGCTTATGAGAACACTCAATGCTTGGCTGGCCATCAGCCTGATCGCGGGGGGCCTCGTCCTCAGCGGCGGCGTCTACCTGCTGCATGATTACCAGGTAAGGCGTCACGCGCGGGCGTTTTTCGACGCCGCCCGCCGGGCCAAAGACAAGAGGCAGTACAAGGACGCGAAGCAGAACTATCGCTGGTACGTGAACTTGGCCCACGGCACCCCGGGAGCCGCCGAGGCCTTGTACGAACTGGCTACTCTGACTGCCGACGAGGCCCCCGCCCCAGGCAGCCTGGCAGCGTTGCCAATCTACGAGGAGCTGTTCCGGGAAGATCCGAGCCGGCTGGAGGCGCGGCGGCGGGTGGTCGCGATTGCCATGAGCGCGCGAAATCAGGCCTACTTTGGGATTGCCAGAGATCACATTCAATTCCTGCTTCACAACTCTCGGCCGGACGGCGCCTTGTTCGACCAACTGGGGCGCTGCGAGATGGCCCTGCGTCACGACAAAGCGGCCGAGGACGCTTTTCGAGAGGCGATTCGCTTGGCGCCGGGCGAGTTGGACGCCTATGCCGACCTGGCCGCCCTCTTGCGGCGGCGGATGGAGCGCCCCAGCGAGGCCGACCAGTTGATCAAGGAGATGATGGCGAAGAACCCCAATTCGGCCAAGGCGCACACCTTGTATGGAAAGTACTTGTATCAAGAGGTCAACGGCGGTGCCTCGAAGGCCTCCGAGGAGGCCGAAAAGGCGCTGAAGCTGGCGCCGCACGATCGCGAGGCACTTTGGCTGGCCGCCCAATGCGCGCTGACCCTCCAGGATGCCGCAAAAGCCCTCGAGATCACGAAGGTCAGCGAAAAATATTACAAGAACGATCCGATGGTCTATTTGACCGAGGCCAGGATCAATCTGTTTGCCGGCAAGCGCGAGGAAGCGCTGGCGACGTTGCGGAGAGGGCTCGTGGCGACCAAGAACCATCCGGAGGTTATCTTGGAGCTGGCGAACGAGTGCCTCGATCTGGGGAGGCTTAAGGAAGGCCTCGCCATGGTCGACCAGTTGAAAGAGGCCAAGCACCCGCCGGTGGTCGCCGTGATCCTCGAGTACATGGACGCGCGGCTGCTGTTCTGTAAAGCCGATTGGGCCGCTGCCCAAAAGGCGCTGGAAAAGGTCCGCCCCGACCTGGCCAGGTATCCGGAGTATCAGAAGAGGACCGATTTCTGGATCGGCTGTTGCTGCCACCAGTCGAGCAACCAGGACAAGGAGTTGGAGGCCTACCGCCGGGCGATCGCCATCGATCCGAACTACGCGGAGGCCCACGTCGGACTGGCCGACGTGTACCAGGCCAGAGGCAATATCAACAATGCCATCGAGGAACTGGAACACGTAATCGCCCACGGGGCCAGCGGCGCCGTCTGGATCCAGTTGGTGCAAATGCTGATCGACAAGAACCTGCGCATGAAACCCGACAAGCGGGACTGGGCCAGTGTGGACAAAATCCTCGACCAGGCGGCCCGGCACATGCCGAAGTCGTCCAGAGTGGTGCTGCTGCGCGCCAGATCCTGACCAGCCAGAACCAGATCCTTGCGGCCGAGCGCTTGCTGCAAAAATACCACGACGACGATCCGAAGATGGTGGAATACACAACCGCGCTCTGCGTGCTGGCCGTGAGGCAGGCCCAATGGGACAAGGCGGAGAGGCTCCTCAACGAGGCGACGAAAGTCGTCGGCGATCAGGTGTCGCTGCGACTGGCGAAGGCGCAATACTATGTCGCACGGTATCAAGGCAAGGCCGGTCCGCAGTTGAGGACCTTGGCCGAGAAGACCGACAAATTCTCCGCCGCGGACAAGTCCCAACTATGGTACGGTCTGTTGATTTGCAGCCGGCAGGTCAGCAACGTCCCGCAGGCCCGCAAGATGGCCGATCTGGTTGCGCAGGCATCACCCGGCAACGTCCACATCCAGATCATCCGTTTCCAGTTGGCCATCGCCGCCCATGACTACGGCGCCTTGGACGCCATCCTGACCCAAATCGAGAAGATTTCCGGCAGGGGCGCGGTATGGCATTATGCCAAGGCCGCCACCTTGAGTTTGACCAGCGACAAGAAGGACAAAGAGTGGAAGGCCCGCCTGACCCTGGCGCATCAGTATCTGGACCTGGCGCAGCGCGGAATTCCCAACCTGGTCTCAGCCTCCGGCTTTGGACGCCGGCATCTACGATCAGGAGGGCAACGTGGAGATGGCCCTGAAAAACTACCTGTCAGCCATCAGTCTCGGGGAGCGCAACCCGGAAGCGATCCGCCGCGCCATGCAACTGTTGAACCTGAAAAAACGATACCACGAAGCCAGCGAGCTGTTCAGCGAACTCGACGAACACCAGGCCACGCTGGCCAACAGCGTGTACCAGTTCGCCATCGAGGACCTGCTGCGAGACGACAAGAACGCCGAGGCCTACGCGCTGATTCATAACCTGAATATCACCGATCCGAAGAGCTGGAAGGAACAGTTGTGGCGGGGCCACGTGCTGAACATTCTGGGCAAGCGCGCCAGCGCGACGGGCGCACGGGGGAAGCCGAGCAGTCCTTGGCCGAGGCCGAGAATGCCTACCGCCTCGCCGTCAAACTGGACGGCAGGCAGGCCGAGGCCCACATCGCCCTGGTGGAGTTTTTGAGCGGCCGCACCCTGCCCAATGGCCAGCCGGACCCCCGGCAGGCCCAGAAGACCAAGGAAGCGCTGGTCGAAGCGATGAGCGATCTGCCGGCCAGGGAGTCCCATGCGGCCTTCGCGCGCATGTACGAGGCCGTCAGGGACAAGGAGCACGCCGAATTGGAGTACAAGGCGGCGCTGGATGCGTTTCCGGACGATCCCGCGACGATCCGTGAAGTCGCCTTCTTCTATCTCCGTGCCAAGGAATTGAACACGGCTACTCCCCTGCTGCAAAAACTCGTGGACGGCAAAAAGACCCCGCTCGGCGACCTCGTTTGGGCGCGGCGGCAACTCGCCTTGGTCGTCGCCGCCCGCGGCGGCTATGTCAATCTCCAGAACGCTTTGAAGATGATCGAGGAGAACCTCGCCAGCGGCGAGCTGTCCGCCGAGGACATGCGGGCCAAGGCCACCTTTCTGGGAGTCGATCCCCGCCGCGTCAAGCGAGTGGAGGCGGCCGCCACCCTGGAGAAGCTGCTGCGCAGCGAAGAACTCGCCACGCCCGAGGACCGCTTCACCTTGGCGCGGCTCTATCTCTACCTGGGGGACATTGCCAAGTTCCGCGAGCAGATGCGGGTGTTGCTGGCCAAGGACAGCAAGAACATCCGCTTCATTTCCGTCTATATTTCCGCCGAGCTGGAGCACAAGGAGATCACCGAGGCGGAGATTTGGCTGGGCACGTTGGAGCGACTGTACCCCGACGCGTTCGTCACGGCCTATCATAAGGCCGACTTCCTCGTTCGCAGCAATCAGCCCGACCAGGCGATGGCGGTGTTGGAGACGTTCGTGGAGAGGCCCAACGTGCGGCCGGAAGAGACGCTGGCAGCCCAGTCCACAGTGGCGGACGCCCTGGAGGGGTTCGCCGGCCGGCTCAGCGACGCCCATCAGACGGCGGCCGCCGAGCGCTTCCTGCAAAAGGCCGAGCAGTTGTTCCGCATCTATGTCGGCCAGCGTCCGGAGGACTCGATGCTGCTGGTCGGTTTTCTGGCCCGCCGCGGACGGACGCAGGAAGCCCTCGACTTCATGGACAAGACGTGGACCGGCTGCAGCGACGTGGCGGTGACCCAGGCCCTGGAAGCCTTGGTGGCCAGCAAGCCCTCGGTTCACGAGCAATCCGGGCATATCGACAACCTCATCGAGGACGCCTTGAAGAAATTCGTCATCGAGGACCCCCCGAAGACGAAGAAATTCCACCGCTCGGCGCCGTTGTTGTTGATCCGCGCCAAATCCGCCGCCGAGCAGGACAACTACCCGGCGGCCGAGGGCTACTACCGCGAAATCCTCAAGAACGATCCGTACAACGCCGCCGTGCTGAACAACCTCGCCATGGTCCTGGCCGCGCAGAACGCCAAGCTCGACGAGGCGCTGACGATCATCAACAAAGCCATGGACGTCGCCGGGCCCATGTCGAGCATGCTCGATACCCGGGCCGTCGTCTACCTCGCCAGGAAAGACCCGGAGAAAGCCCTCGCCGACTTGGAACTCGTGCTGGCCGACGACAGCCAACCGGATCGCCTTCTCCACCAGGCCCGGGCATACTACCTGAAGGGAGAAAGGGACCGGGCCGCCGACGTGCTGGCCCAGGCCCGAAAGGCCGGCCTGAAAGCGTCCAAGCTGGAACCTTACGAACGTCCCATCTACGAGAGGCTGCGCGAGGACCTGGAGATAGGTGTGAGATAGGTGCGGGTTTGACAATTTCCCGCGGAAATGGGTACAATCGAGTGAGGATGCCGGCGCACGGAACCGCCGGCGTCTGGCGCTTTTTCCTGCCGAGGTTTTTCCAGCTTCGCGTTCCGGGCGGAGGAAGGCTGTACCATGCCGCAGGCCATTGTCGATCCCGAGGAATTGAGGCGATTCGCCCAGAACCTGAAGAAGTTCAACCAGGACGTTCAAGAGCGGGTCACGGCCCTGGGAATCCAACTGGATAACCTGGGCAGGACCTGGCGCGACCAGGAAAACAAGAAATTCGCCGAGGAGTTTCAGCAACACATCCAAGTCGTGTCTCGTTTCGTCGAGGTGATCGACCGGCATGTGCCGTACTTGCTTCGCAAAGCCGAAATCATCGAAGAGTACCTCCAACAACGGTAGGTCCGCCTCATGGCCCGCGCCGCCAAGGTCACTTCGATCGATGCCGTGGTGCGGATGGCCACCGCGGTGCAGGCCTTTCGCAGCGAGGCCGGCGGCGCCTTGGACGACCTGCAACAAGAGATCCAGCGCCTTGGAATGGATCCATCACGACTGCAAGGAATACTGGGCCGACGAGGTCCGCCGCGGCTGGCAAGAGGTGACGGAAGCCCGCCTGGCATTGCAACACGCCACGACCTACCGTCGCGTGGCCGACCATCAGCCGACCTGCGTCGACGAGAAGCGCGCCCTGGCGGCGGCCAAACGCCGCCTGCAACTCGCCCAGGAAAAGGTCGAAGCGGTGCGCCATTGGTCGCGGGTGATCGAGCGGGCGGTCGACGAGTACCGCGCCGCCCGCTCGCCCCTGGCCACCTTCCTGGAGGCCGATCTTCCCAGGGCAGTGGCGGTGCTGGACCGCATGAACGAGGCCCTGCAATCCTACGTCGCCCTCGGCGTCGCGGCCGATCCGGCGCCGGCGGCGCCGCCGGCCCCGGCGACTCCGCCGCCGGCGGCCGCCGATACGGAGCCGCAACCATGAAGGCCTGCGACCTGAGCGGCGGAGCGGCGAAACTGGAACTGGCCGCCAAGTCGTTGCGCCAGTCCAGCCGCGACATCGCGGAGTTCTGGAACGACGACAACTTCCGCGACTTTCAAGAAACCTACGTGACGGCGGTGGAACCGCACATCAAGAACCTGTTGGCCGCCGTCCGCCGGCTGGCCGAAGTCATCGCCGGCGCCGAGCACCAGTGCGGCGATCGCGACCATGGTTGAGCCCATGTCAGCAGACGAACCGAGGCAGCTCCTCACGGAGTTGTGCGACCTGATCGCCGAGCGCATGCCGGCCGAGAGCAACATCGCCGCCGGCGTTCAGACCCGGGATGAGGCGGCCCAGAAGTATTGCGAAACCACCCAGCGCGAGCTCACGGAGCGCTATGAGGCCGATCGCGCCGCGGCCGAGAGCGAGTACGCCGCGGTCCGTCGCCAGGCCGTGGAGCAGTTCGAGGCAGAGCACGGCGCCACCGCGGCCGAGTACGATAAGGTCCGCCAGGACGCGGCAGCCCGCTTCGACACCGCCGAGAGCGAGGCCGAGCACGAGCGGCAGGAAGCCCACTGGGAGGCGACGACGATTGCCGAGGCGGCCAAGGGGGGTTCCGGCCTCGAGTTGCACGACATCCAGAAGGAATTGGACACGCGCTGGCAGGAGTTGCAGGCCACCGGCTGGCAGGCGGCGGAGTTGCTGCGGCGGCGCGGGCAGTGGGGGCAGTTTCCCGATCCGGCCTTCGGCGGCGCGCTCTTGGAGCGTCACCCCGCCCAGCGGTTCGTCAAGGCCCTGGAACTTGCCCGCGAACAGTACCGCGTGCTGGCTGCCCAGAAAGCGCCGCGATTTTTCAACGGGCTGTGGCCGATGATGGCCTTGTTCGTGACGCTGTGGGGCTTGTTCGTCTATCCGGCCGGCTACCTGCTCCAGTGGGAGTGGCCCTGGGTGGCCGTCAGCGGCGGCGCCGCCTTCGCCGTCTTCCTCGTCCTGCTGCTCTGGCTGCACCGCATCGCCCGGCGGCTCACCATCCGCGCCTATCTGCCGCTGCGGCGGACGCTCCTGGAGGCGGGGGCGGACCGGCCGGCCGTCCTGGAAGCGGCCAAGAAGGACTGCCGGCGGCTCTATGCCGCCATCGCCGCGCGGCACGACGCCGAGATCAAGAAGGCCGAAGAGCGCTTCGCCGCCATCATCACCGACATCACGCTTGCCAAGCGGAAGGAAGTCTACGAGGCGGAGAAAACCTACCCGCCGCGGCTGGCCGCCCTGGTGGCCCAGCGCGACCAGGTGCTGGCCGAGGCGGATGCCAAGTATCCCCGCCTGATCGCCGACTTGGAAAGCCGCGATGCCGCCGCCTCGCAGTCGCTTCGCCGCCAGCGCGACGAGACGATCGAGGCCAGCCGGCGGCAGTGCGAGCAGGAGTGGGCCGAGATGGCCGACCGCTGGCGGAGCGGCCTCGAGCGATTCCAGGCGTCGGTGGAGCGGATCCGCGGCGGCTGCGACCGCTTGTTCTGCGGGTGGGACGCCCAGGACTGGGAGCATTGGACGCCGCCGGCCGAAATCCCGCCGGCCATCCGCTTCGGACACGGCGCCGTGCAATTGGCGCACCTCGAGGGCGGCCTGCCCGAAGACCCGCGGCTGCGGCCGCCGCAAAGCGACTTCTGCCTGCCCTTGCTGTTGCCTTTCCCGCGCCGCTCGCTGCTGCTGCTGAAAGCCGCCGGCGAAGGCCGCCCCAAGGCCGTGCGGGCCATCCAGGCGATCATGCTGCGGATGTTGACGGCGATGCCGCCCGGCAAAGTCCGCTTCATCATCCTCGATCCGGTGGGGCTGGGCGAAAACTTCTCCGCCTTCATGCACCTGGCCGATTACGACGAGCAAGTGGTGGCCAGCCGCATCTGGACCGACAGCGGCCACATCGACCAGCGGCTGGCCGCCCTGACCGACCACATGGAAAACGTCATCCAGGTCTATTTGCGCAACGAGTTCCAGTCGATCGAGGAGTATAACCAGTTTGCCGGGGAGATGGCCGAGCCGTACCGGGTGCTGGTGGTGGCCGATTTCCCCGCCAATTTCTCCGAGGGCGCGGCGCATCGCCTGAAGAGCATCGTCCAGAGCGGCGCCCGCTGCGGCGTCTTCACGCTCTTGAGCGTCGATACCAAGCTCCCCGTGCCGCGGCAGTTCCACCTCGCCGACCTGGAGCGCCGAGGCGCTGGTGCTGGCTTGGAACGGGCAGGGCTTCGATTGGCAGCATCCCGCCTATGGCCCGCTGCCGGTGACGCCCGAGGAACCGCCCCCGGCCGAGCGCTTCACCGAGATCGTCCGCGCCGTGGGCCGCCAGGTGAAGGACATCAGCCGCGTCGAGGTCCCCTTCGAGTGCGCCGTGCCCGAGGAGTCCAAGTGGTGGACGGCCGACAGCCGCGGCGGCATCGACGTGCCCCTAGGCCGCGCCGGGGCCATGAAACTGCAAAACCTCGACCTCGGCAAGGGGACTTCGCAGCACGTCCTCATTTCCGGCAAGACGGGCTCGGGCAAGTCGACCTTGCTGCACGTGCTGATCACCAACCTGGCCGTGCGCTACAGCCCCGACGAGATCGCCCTCTACCTCGTCGACTTCAAAAAAGGAGTGGAATTCAAGGCCTACGTCCGCTACGCGCTGCCCCACGCGCGGGTGATCGCCGTGGAGAGCGAGCGGGAATTCGGCCTCAGCGTCCTGCAGCACCTTGACGGCGAGCTGCGGCAGCGCGGCGACCTGTTCCGCAACTTGAACATCCAGGACCTCAAAGGCTACCGCGCCGCGCATCCGGAGGCCCGGCTCCCGCGCATCCTCTTGATCGTCGATGAATTCCAGGAGTTGTTCGTGGACGACGACCGCATCGCCCAGGAGGCCGCCTTGCTGCTGGATCGGCTGGTGCGGCAAGGCCGGGCCTTCGGCATCCACGTGCTGCTGGGTTCGCAGACCTTGGGAGGGGCCTATTCCCTGGCCCGCAGCACCATCGGCCAAATGGCGGTGCGGATCGCCTTGCAGTGCAGCGAAGCCGACGCCCATCTGATCCTCAGCGAGGAGAACACGGCGGCGCGGCTGTTGACCCGCCCCGGCGAGGCGATCTATAACGACGCCAACGGCGTCTACGAGGGCAATCATCCCTTCCAGGTGGTCTGGCTCCCCGACAGCCAGCGCGACGACTATCTCCGCCGCATCGCCGAACTGGCCGCCCGGCGAAAGTACGCCGGCCCCCGGGCGATCGTCTTCGAGGGCAACGTGCTCTCCGATCTCAGCGAAAACGCCCCCTTGCACGAACTCCTGGCGGCGCCCTGCCGGCCTGCGGCCGCCGGCCCGCTGCGGGCCTGGCTGGGCTCGGCCGTGGCCATCGCCGAGCCCACTTCCGCCGCCTTTTTACGCCAGAGCGGCAGCAATCTGCTTCTGGCCGGGCAGCGCGAAGAGGCTGCCCTGGGCGTGATGGTCGCGGCCCTGATCGGCCTGGCGGCGCAGCAGGCGGCCTGCGGGCCGTCGCCACACGGCACCGCGCAATTCTACGTCCTCGACGGCACTCGGCCCGATGCCCCCGAGGCCGGCTACTGGCACCGCGTGGCGCCGCTGCTGCCGCACGCGATTCATGTGGGATCGGTCCGCCAGGCGCCCGAGTTGCTCGCCGAAATCGCCGCCGAGGTGACCCGCCGCCAGCAGGAAGGCGAGGACCAGGCGCCGCCGGTCTTTTTGCTCGTCTACAACCTGGGCCGATTCCGCGACCTGCGTAAAGAAGATGAATTCAGCTTCGGCGGCTCGGACGAGGGCAAGCCCGCCAGTCCGGCCAGCCAGTTCGCGCTGGTCCTCCGCGACGGTCCGGCCGTGGGCGTCCACAGCCTCATCTGGTGCGACAGCTACAACACGCTCGGCCGCCAGTTGGATCGGCAGGGCCTGCGCGACTTCGAGATGCGCGTGCTCTTCCAAATGAACGCCACCGACTCCGCCAACTTGATGGACAGCGCCGACGCCAGCCGTTTGGGCATGCACCGGGCGATGTATTACGACGACGCCCAAGGCCGCGCCGAAAAGCTCCGGCCTTACGGCCTGCCCAGCGACGACTGGCTGGCCTGGGTCAGTGCGCATTGCGCGCCCGGCCGGGCGAAAACTGCTGACGCGGCCGCGTCAGCGGTGCGGGCGATTCTGGGCTTGCGGCCCTTAGGCTGTGGGGCGGGTGGTCGGTCTTGGCCCCCGTAACCGTTCACGGCCCAGCCATGACACTAGCCCGAAGCGCAAGCGAGGGTGGGCCGCGCCACGGTCCGGCGTTGCTTCTCCCTCGCTTGCGCTTCGGGCTAGTGTCGGACTGTGAACGGTTACTCGCCCCGCGCCATGCGGCCAGCCGGTGTTGGAAACCCCATTTCCGACGGCTTTCCAACGACGTGATTTCCGAGGTGGCGATCCCGGAGGCTCGCTGCCGGGAAATCAGGCAAGACGGCCAACAGCCGGTTGGGCGCTGGAAAAGGAAGGACACTTGACGCGCGGCGATCGTTAGGTAAAGTAGGGGAAGTGCGCCGTTGGGCATGGCCATACGCTGATTGCGGAGAGATCCAGCCGATCTCGCATTGACTCCCGTTTCATCGCCTAGAGGCAACTGTCGTGAGCAGATACCGCCTATACATCCTTGGAGCCGGGTTTTCGCATCCGGCAGGCCTACCTCTCGGGACAGAGCTTTGGAATGAGGTCCGGTCACGAGCGTCAAGGCTGGGCGGTCGTGCCAGCCGCTTTAACGACGATCTGGAAACCTACCTTCGGTTCCGCCGAGAATGTGACGGTTGTGAACTCAAGCCGGACGACATAGAGTTTGAAGACTTCCTCGCATTTTTGGACCTGGAACACCACTTGGGCCTGCAGGGACGAGACGAGTGGAGCCATGAGGGCAACGAGTCACAGGTTCTTGTGAAGTGGCTGATCGGGCAGATATTAACCGAGCGAACGCCGATCGCGAAGCCACTGCCTCAACTCTATTACGACTTCGCGTCGGAATTAGGACCGGGCGACTGGATTCTGACTTTCAATAACGACGTTATCCTTGAGCGGGCTTTACAGCGTGTTGGACGGGCATATAGATTGTTCCAGTCAAGGAACAGTGCTTCTGTGCGTGTGTACGAGCCTGAAAAAGATGTGGTCGTCCTGAAACTACATGGCTCAGTGGACTGGTTCGATAAGAGTGCGTACTTGCAAAGTGAGCAGTCGTACTCGTTCCCCTGTAGCAGGCCGCATCCTGTTTTTGGCCCCAACGTCTCAGTGCGGGTTGAACCACTTTTGGAAGGACTTCAGAAGGACGATAATCCACTCCGTACGGTTTACCGGGTTGTTGATGGGCTGGAGATTGTGTACGAGGAGTCGCCTTTCCGTGGCGCAGTGCCGTGCCTGCTCAATCCTTCAAAGGCCAAAGCTGTCTACGCAGATCGGTTCAAGGATTTCTGGTACGCAATGGGGAGGGCGGGTGGCTGGAACACGGGTGTGATAATTATAGGGTACTCGCTACCCCAGCACGACGATTACGCAAAACAGGCGCTCTTTCGGATGGTTCGGAATTACCAGGACACATCATGGAATGAAGTGTTGTCTGGTAACCTAAAGAAGAGCCCGGTGCTACACATCGACCGTCCAGACAGCGAGAAAAGCCAAAGGTGTCTTCTTTCCCGCTTTGGGTTCATCGACTCGGACAAGGTAGTACGTCACTTTACGGGCTTTGATAAGGATGCCATGGATTTGATTCACGGTACGTGACTCCTTTGAGAGGGACGCCTCGCGGAGCGACCGCCCTTCTGGATTCGCAAAGTGCTGGGATAATGGCAGAAAGGAGCGTATAGCCCCTCCACCCAAGCGGATACGAACATGTCCGGGTGCGCTACATTGGTCTTGCCTGACAAGCGGACGGACCCGTTTCAGGCTGCCGCGATCCGAACCTCTCCCCTCGCCATCTCGCCTCACGATAGAACTGAGATATGAATCGTATTGGTCCCAGCGCCGCCGGCGAAGATAGTTCGGCGCACACCCGCCAAACCTTCCTCTATTTCGGTTCGCTGACCCTTTTTCTCTATCTGGCAACGCCGATCGGGTACCTCGTCGACATCCAGACTTCGTTCATGTTGAAGAACCAACTGGGCGCGACGCGCGGAGCAGATCTCCACTTTCCGGCTGGTTACCGCCATTCCCATGTACTTTGCGTTCGCCTTCGGCCTGATCCGCGATGCGTGGAACCCCTTCGGTTTGCGGGACCGCGGCTACTTCCTGATCTTCGCGCCCGGCGACCGCGATCGTATTCGTGGTGATGGCGTTTTCGCCCGTGTCCTACCGGGGACTCTACGTGGGGATGTTCCTGGCGATGCTCTTGTTCCGATTCATCGCGGCGGCTTATCAAGGGCTGATGGCCCTGATAGGCCAGGAGAAATTGATGTCCGGACGCCTGAGCGTGTTGTGGAAGTCGTCAGTTCCGTCCCCTACGTTGCCGGCGGATTGGCTTCCGGGTACATCTCCGACCATCTGCAATCCGAAATACACTTTCTTGCTGGTGGCCGGATTCGCCGTCTGCATCGGCCTGTTGGGATTCTGGAAGCCGCGTTCCGTATTCAGCCATGCCTACGATAAGCCGCAGGCCAAGGGCACGAATCTGGTGGGGGACGTCAAGCGGTTGGTGAAACATCGGGCCATTTATCCGGCGGTTCTCATCATGTTTCTATGGAGTTTCGCGCCGGGTTCGAACACTCCGCTGCAATTCTATCTGACCAATGAGCTCCACGCGTCCGATGCCGTTTATTCCTACTACAACGGGATCTTCGCCGGCGGCGTTCGTCCCGACATTCCTGCTGTATGGGTTCCTCTGCAAGAAAGTGGCGCTCAAAAAACTGCTCTGGTGGGGAACGATCATCGCGGTGCCGCAGATGATTCCGCTGGCGTTCATTCACTCGGCCAACCTCGCCCTGGTATTGGCCGTGCCGATCGGCTTGATGGGCGGCATCGCCACGGCGGCATACTACGATCTGGCCATGCGGTCCTGTCCGCCGGGCTTGCAGGGAACCTTGATGATGCTGGTCGACGGCGTATATGTGCTGGCTGCCCGTGGCGGCGACCTGTTGGGCTCGAAGATTTACAGCAGCAGTCCGACGCATGGATTCCTCTACTGCGTCATTGCAACGACAGCCGTCTATGCGCTGATCCTGCCTTTGATCCTCCTGGTGCCGAAAGAATTGATCGCCACTGCGGATGGCGAGCCAAACCCGAAAGTCGAAGCCGAAATGTTGAAAGAGATCGAGGAAACATCCTGACTTGAATGGCGCGAGCGATTGTTTGCGGAGTATCGCCAGGAACGAAGCCGAACCTGGAAACGTCGTTGGCCCCTCGGGCAAAGGCGGGATGGCATTCCGTCGCTCGCAAGAACCCATACGTTTTTCGGTGTTTCGATCAAACGACCAAATTCCGGGACCGTTCCGCGGGAAGTCCTGGCGACCGCGCAGCCCCGTCACCGGTCTCGCCCGTCTCATTTGCAGTGGCGCGTATGTTGCCCCGGTAGCGGACGCGGGGCTGTGATCGGTGATGGCGATTCTTTGACGTATACGCACGTTGGGGATGGTCCCTCCGGCGGAACGAGCCGGTTTGCCGGGGGGACAGTCCACGTCCATCGCTAGCCATCTAGCCATTGTCAGCCTCATGGAGTAGAATCGATGGATTCGGAGGCAGCCCAGGGGGCTTGCCCGTGCGGGGCCCCTGCGGCAAGTGGGGGGCAGCGACTCGTACAGCAAGGTCGCTGATCGTTCCGGGCTCAATCGCCGCGTGCAAAGCGTCAGCAATTTTTCCAACGCGTTCCATGAACCATATCCGCAACTTCTGCATCATCGCCCATATCGACCATGGGAAATCGACCCTGGCCGATCGGTTGATCCAGGCCTGTGGCGGCGTTTCCGAGCGCGAGTTTCGCAACCAACTGCTCGACTCGATGGATATCGAGCGCGAGCGGGGGATCACGATCAAGAGCAATTCGATCACGCTTTCCTACCACGCCCCCGACGGGCAGGACTATCAACTGAACCTGATCGACACCCCGGGGCACGTCGATTTTTCGCACGAGGTGCGGCGCTCGCTCCTGGCCTGCGACGGTGCGCTGATTGTCGTGGATGCATCCCAGGGCGTCGAGGCGCAGACGGTCGCCAACCTCTACCTGGCATTGGACCAGAACCTGGAATTGCTGCCGATAATCAACAAGATCGATCTGCCCGCCGCCGATGTCGAGCGCGTGCGCGAGGAGATCGAGAAGGACCTGGGGCTCGATCCGTTCGCGGCCATCCCCATCTCGGCCAAGACCGGCGTCGGCATCCAAGACGTGCTGGCGGGAATCGTCGAGAAGCTGCCTTGCCCCAAGGGCGACCCGGCCGGGCCGCTGAAGGCGCTCGTCTTCGACGCGCAGTTCGATCGTTATCGCGGGGTGATCCTCGTCTGCCGCATCATGGATGGCACGGTGAAACCCGGCGACGCCATCCATTTCATGCACTCGGGCTGGGATTACACGGTGGAGGAAGTGGGGATCAATCGGCTGAAGTTCTATCCCAAGGAGCAACTCAGCGCCGGCGAGGTGGGCTACGTCATCGCCGGTATCAAGAGCGTGCGGGAGATCGAAGTCGGCGATACGATCACCCACCTCGACCGCCCGGCGGCCGAACCGGTCCCCGGCTACCAGAAGGCGAAGCAGGTCGTCTTTTCTTCGATCTATCCGATCGATGCGGACGAGTACCGCGAATTGTCGAAGGCCCTGGACAAGCTGGCCATCAACGACGCCTCCCTGACGTATGAGAAGGACAGCTCGGCGGCCCTGGGCTTCGGGTTCCGCTGCGGATTCCTCGGCCTGCTGCACCTGGACGTGATCCAGGAGCGCCTGCAGCGGGAGTTTGACATCGGCTTGGTCGTCTCGGCCCCGTCGGTCAGGTACAAGGTGACCTTGAAGGACGGCAACACGCTCGAGGTCGACAACCCGGGACACTGGCCCGATCCGTTCAAGATCGCCAGCATCGCGGAGCCGTACATCAAGGCGTCGATTCTCACGCCCGAAGAGTCCGTCGGAGCGGTCATGGAGCTATGCCGCGAATATCGCTCGGCGAGCCAGCAGATGAATTACCTGGCCGTGGGCCGGGTCGAGGTGATCAGCGAGATGCCGCTGGGCGAGGTGCTCTTCGATTTCTACGGCAAGCTCAAGACGGTCACCCGCGGCTACGGGTCGTTCGATTACGCACAGATCGACTATCGCGAGACCGACGTGGTCAAGGTCGAAATCCTCATCAACCAGGAACCGGTCGACACGCTGGCCTACCTGGTCCATCGCGACAAGGCGCGGGCACGGGCCTTGCACTATTGCGAACAACTGGCCGAGGCGATTCCCCGCCACCAGTTCAAGATTCCCATCCAGGGCGTCATCGGCGGCAAGGTCATTGCGCGCTCGACGATCCAGGCCTACCGCAAGGACGTGACGGCCAAGTGCTACGGCGGCGACGTGACGCGCAAGAAGAAGCTCCTGGAAAAGCAGAAGAAGGGCAAGGCGAAGATGAAGCAGGTCGGCCAGGTCCAGATACCGCAAAAGGCCTTCATTGCCGTCCTTGCCGCCGACAGGAAGTGAGGAACCAGGGTTGCAGGTCATGGCCGTGCCGGGTATCTTAATAAATATGGACCTCACGCCTGAAGATCGTCGCCGGTGGCAAGACACTGCCCGTTTGACGCCGTGCGAGCGGTTGGAACGTTTCGTCGCGTTGCAAAGACGGGCCAGGCAACTGCTTGCCGCGTCGCCCGAAGGCTACCGGCAGTACTGGGTGCGCAACCTCCGCCAGCGCAGCATTCATGTTAAGTTCTGACGATCCCCTGAACGTCTTTCAGCTTCTGGCTCGGGCCGGCGTGCCCTTTGTCATCATTGGCGGGCACGCCGTCGTCTTTCACGGCTACGTGCGTACCACTGAGGACGCCGATCTCATTTTTGAGCGCTCTGTGGCCTCGGAGGCCGCCCTGCTGGAGGTCCTCGAATCCATCCACGCCTGCTGGATCAGCGACGAACGCGACCCTGCCACTGGCCACGAAAGGCTCGTCCCGGTGTCGCCGTCTTACGTGCGCGGCCAGCACCTGATGATGCTGACTACGGATCTTGGCTTTCTCGATCTCTACGACTACATCCCCGGCTTCCCGGAGATGCCGGTGGCCGACGTCTTTTCTGACAGCATCGAGCTTGACAATCTGCGATTTGCTTCCCTGCGCTGGCTGCGCAAGTTGAAGCAGGCCGCCGGCCGCCACAAAGACCTTGACGACTTGGAGCATCTTCCCTCGTCCTGAGCCTACCGCACGACGTGGTCAAGGTCGAAATGCATGAACATTTGCATCCGCCGATCGGGCTTTACGTGCACGTGCCCTTCTGCCTAAGCAAGTGCGCGTATTGCGACTTTGCGTCGTACGCGGGGCGCCAGGCCGATATCCCGCGCTATGTGGATGCCGTGATCCGCGAGATAACCCGCCGCGGCGCAGAAACGGGGCATCCGAAGGCCGATACGATCTTCCTGGGCGGGGGCACGCCCTCGCTTCTGGGCGAGTTCCAGGCAACACGCATCCTGGATGCCCTGCGTGAAGCGTTCCCAATCGAAGAGGGCGCCGAGATCACCTGCGAGTGCAACCCCGGAACACTCACGACGCCCTTTGCGCAAGCGCTGCGCAAGGCGGGCGTTAACCGGCTGTCGATGGCGCGCAGGCAAGGCAGACACGGCTTTTGCGTCTCCTCGGCAGGATCCATGATTGGGAAGAAGTGATCGCGTCCGTAGAAAGTGCGCGTAAGGCGGGATTTGATAATATCAACCTGGACCTGATGTTCGGCCTGCCTTCGCAAACCGTTGCGGATGTGCGGGAAACGCTTGAGGCCGCGCTGGCGCTGGTCCCTACGCATCTCTCCTGTTACGGTTTGATGGTTGAGGAGGGAACGCCGCTCTGCCGCGATGTCGCTGCGGGAAAGCTGGCTCTTCCCGATGAGGAAGTCGATCGCCAGATGTACGAGCTTGCGCGGCAGACGCTTACGGAGCGCGGCTTTCATCAATATGAAATCAGCAATTTTGCACGCCAGGGGTACGCCTGCCGGCATAATGTCGGCTGCTGGACACGCGTGCCGTACCTTGGCTTCGGCTGCGCGGCACACAGCTTCTTCGAGGAATGCCGCACGATGAACCCGGCGAAGCTTGATGCGTACCTGGCAGGTGAAGGGCCGAAGACGGAGCAAATTTCAAGAGAAGAAGCGCGGTTTGAGAGCATGATGCTGGGCCTGCGCATGACGCGCGGCGTCAAGGATGAGGAGTTTACGCAGATGCACGGGATGAGCATCCGCGCGGCGTTCGGCAAAAAACTGGATAAACCGATCGGCGGCGGGCTGCTCGAGTGGCACGAGGGTGCTCTGAGGCTTACACGGCTCGGCATGGACCTGCAAAACAGCGTGCTTGTCGATCTTATGTGACGATAGGTGACGGCGATTCTTGGACCCATACGCACGTTGGGGCTAGTCCGTATTTCTCACCAAACTGTAGGGTGGGTCGAGCAAACCGCGAACCTGGTGGGACTTCGGTCGCTGGCCGGACGTTGATTTCTCTGCAGCCTGGAATTCATGCGAGATGCGGTTTGCGAAGACCCACCAGAAGTTGCGCAACCTTGTCCCACCCTACGGTGAGCAATCCGGGCTAGTCCCTCTGGGTGGACGAGTCCGTGGGGCGGTTGCGTCCGGCGTGTTTCCGGTTATACTAACCAATGCACCTTGCCGATGCGCGGTTCGGCGTTGCCTGTTGGTGCTCGGTCGGCAACGAAAAGCGCGCACGGTGCCCCTCCATCCATCCCACCAATGCCCGACCTTCCGCACCGGAAACCAATGGGTCGGCAACGAACGAGAGGTATGCAATGAGCGAGCGAATCAGTCGGCGGAAGTTGCTCAAGGATTCTGCGATCGTCGCGGGCGCGGCCGTCGGGGCCCAGGTGTTCGGGGTTCCGGCCCTGCTGGCCCAACGTTCGCCCAACTCGAAGCTCGCCATCGCGGTGATCGGCGCCAATGGCCGGGGAATGGCGCACGTCCCGGCGGCGGTCACGGAACGATTGGTCGCCATCGTGGACATCGATGACGCCCGGAGGGACGGCGTGGTGAAATGGCTGGCCACCGGCAAGTATCCCAAGGTCGCGGATTATTACGATTTCCGCAAGATGTTCGACGAGATGGGCAAGCAGATCGACGCGGTCTTCGTGGCCACGCCCGACCACACCCACGCCGTGGCCGCGCTGGCGGCCATTCGGGCGGACAAGCACGTCTATTGCGAGAAGCCCCTGACGCACGACATCTACCAGGCCCGGCTCCTGGGCGAAGAAGCCCGCAAGCACAAAGTGATGACGCAGATGGGCAACCAGGGGCACGGCGGCAACGGCATCCGCATGTTGCGCGAGTACCTGGAAGCCGGCGCCATCGGCACCGTGACCGAGGTCCACTCCTGGCAGGACCAGCGCGATGGGACCCGCGTCCGCCATCCCGATGCGCCGGTTCCGCCGGGCGTGCACTGGGACGAGTGGCTCGGCCCGACGCCCAAGGTCCCCTATCGCCCCGGCCTGCACCCGTCCTCGGGCGGCCAGAACGAGGACACCGGCGTGGGCGAGGGCTGGTATCAGTTGAAGCCCTACGGGACGGGCCTGTTGCTCTGCGTCGGTGCGCACGTCTGCGACCCGCCGCACTGGGCCCTGCAACTCAAGTATCCCACCAGTTGCGAGTGCCTGGAAACGGAGGGTCAAACCGCCGACTCCTGGGGTTCGATCAACCGGCTCGTGTTCGAGTTCCCCCGCCCCGGGCTGCCCACGGTCAAGCTCTACTGGTACGACGGTTTCCGGCGGAATCCGAACCTCAAGGGCGCCGCCGCCTGGTCCCTGATCCGTCCGGCGCTGGCCGATGAGGTGCAAAAGAAGTACGGCCTGGAGTGCCCGGGCGGCGGGTCGCTGTTCGTGGGCGACAAGGGCGTCATGTGGTGCAACATCTTCGGCGGCGGCATCGGCCCGGTCTTCAGTGCGGCCAGCCCGTTGATTGTCGACCCGGCGCAGCACAAGGCGACGCCGGTGCCCACGCAGAAATATCCCCGCATCGCCCCCGGCGCGGCGGGGACGTTCTTGGTTCAGGCGGACTTCCTGCGGGCCTGCAAGGAAGGCGGCCAGCCGCCCTGTTCGAACATCCCCGACGTTTCCGGCCCCTACATCGAGGCCTTGCTGGTGGGCGACCTGGCCATGCGGGCCGGCGTCGGCAAGAAACTCCAATGGGACGGCGTCAACATGAAGTGTACGAACATGCCCGAGATGAACCAGTTCGTGAAGCCCGAATACCGGCCCGGCTGGGGACTCTGAGATCGTGTTTTGAAATGGCGAGTGACAGGTCCCCTCTCCCTCCGGGAGAGGGCTAGGGTGAGGGCGGCAGTGCCGAGAAACGTCGCGTTAGCCGGGCCAAGACCGCAACTGCCCTCACCCCCGACCCCTCTCCCAAAGGGAGAGGGGAGATTTTCAAAACACGTTCTGAGATCGGAAAAGCGTAGGCGCTCGCAGGGGATTGTCCCCCTCCCGCCGCCTACTTGCCCTTCCGGGGCGTGCGGTTTGGCCGCTTGCCGACTTGCCGTTTTCTTGCCGCCTGCTTCAGCGCGCGGTCAAGCTTGTCGATCGTCGGCACGCTGGGGACGTGCTTGCCCGTTTCAATCCGGCAGAGCGTCTCCACCCGCACGCCGGCCCGCAGCGCCAGCTCGCGTTGACTCAATCCCGCGGCGACGCGGTCGCGGATGATCTTCCGTGCCAGGCTGGCACGGGCATAGTCCAGCGCCGGGTAATTGCCCTGGTCGTCCGGCGCGGGCAACGGCGGCAGGTCCCCCGCCTTGGCCAGCGTCGTCAGCCGGTCGTATTCGTCGCGCGGCAAAACCACGTAAGGTTTGCCTTCCAACAAAATGGTTTGCGCAGCCATAAATCACTCTCCATAAAACCCGTCACGATGACCGACCTTCTCCACAGTCACCACGTCCCCGGCCACACGGAACTGAACGCGGTAATCCCCGGTGCGGAGCCGGTAATGGCCGGACATTTCGCCCCGCAGCGGCTTGGCTCCGCTCACGTCGGGCCACCGTTGCAGCCGCACCAGCAGCCTCAGTATCCGGCCGTGAATCGGATTGCTCAACCGTTCCAGGTCACCCGCTGCCGCGGGGGTCAAGACAACCGTAGCCATGCCTGGTAATTCTAGCGGAAATTGACACGCGTGTCAACCGACAACAACGGATTGCTGTCGCAGCGCAGGCCCTCACCCTAACCCTCTCCCGGCGGGAGAGGGGAGCGGGCGCGCAGCACGTCCGGCAGAATCGTCTGGCCCAGGACGCGGGTGAAATGGACCTCGGCCTTGTAGAGACCGTTGGCAGAGCAGGGGATCTCTTCGTCCAACCGGCCGGCTTGCCATAAGGAGAAGGCCCGCAAGAGGCCGTCGGCCACGGCCTGGGGCCGATCGGGGGCGACGCACATGCCGGCGTGGGTTTCGGCGAGGATGCCGGCCGCTTCGTTCCCCTCGGCCAGCGCGAACACCGGCCGCCGCACGGCCAGATAGTCGAAGATTTTGCGGGTGGCGATGGAGCGCAGGCCCGGCGGCGTGACCAGCAGCAGCATGGTTGCGCCGGCGGCGAGGTCCATGGCGGTCTGGTAGGGCTGGCGGCCCAGGAATTGGCAGCACTCGGCCAACAGCGGCGTCTTCAACAGCGCCTGTTCCTGCGACGACAGATCGCCCACCAGGAGGAGGCGGAATTGCCGGCGCAAGGGCTCGCTGGCGGAAAGGGCCTGCCCCAGGCCGGCAAAAAAGACGCCCGGCGTCCGCGCCTGGTGCGAGAGGCCGAATCGGCCCGTGTAGACGAGCCGGAACAGGCTGTCGTCCTTCGCTGCGGGCGCCAGGGGGATTTCCTCGAAGCCGCTGGGGAGGAAGCAAATGCGATCGCGGCGCGCGGGGAAGCGCCGCTGGAAATCTTCGGCAATGGGACGCGTGGCCGCCGTAATCCAGTCGGCACGCTCCAGCACCGCCCGCTCCAGCCGGCGCTCGATCGTGCGCCGCAGCGGCAGCAGCGCTTCCGGGCGATGGGGTTCGAAGGTCCAGCCGTCGCGGAAGTCGGCCAGCCAGCGGCAGCCGAACCGCTTCTGCAATTGCCAGCCGATCCAATGCGAGGATTCTTGAGGCGAGCTGGTCAGCACCAGGTCCGGCGGGCGGTCGCGGCAGGCGCGGGCCGCCAGTCGCGCCGCCCGCAGGGACCAGTAAACGAAGGTGTCGGGAATGAAAATTGCGCCTTTCACCGCGTGCTTGCAGGCTTGGCCGAGGCCGTGCCAGCGCGAGGCGGCCGCGTCGCCGCCCGGATCGGCGCCGACGCCCAGGTAGGCGGGGGCGGGGACGTGGAGGATTTCCGCTCCCCGGCAGCCGCGCTCGGCGGCCTGCGGGGTGACGACGGTCACGCGGAAGCCGGCGCGGACCAGAAAGTCCTCGGCGATCAGGATGCGCGGAACGCCGCCGGAGAGGCTCGGGGCTATAGTGCACGGCGACGATGATGGCAGAGGGCCTGCTCACGTCGGCGCCGCCCATTCTAGGAGCGGTTCCCGGACCAATTCCTGCACGAGGATATCGACGATGCGCCGGCCGGCGTCGCCGCTGCCGTACAACTGGAGGCCGGACGGCAGGGGTTCGGCGGCCCAGGAAAAGGCGTTGCAAATCGCCGGGGCGTCGGCGCCGACCAGGCGGTTGGCGCCGCATGAGACCAACTCCGTCCATTCCGTTTCGTCGCGCACGGTGATGCAGCGCTTGCCGAGGAAATAGGCTTCCTTCTGCACCCCGCCGGAGTCGGTCACGACGAAGCAGCAGCGCTGCAGGTATCCGAGCATGGCGAAATAGGAGAGGGGCTCCAGCAGCGTGACCTGCCCGCCGGCGGCGATCCCTTCCCGCTGCATGGTCTTGCGGGTGCGGGGGTGCAGGGGCACGAGCATGGGGATCGGCGATTCCTCCAGGGCGGCGAAGATGTCGCGCAGGCGCTGCGGATCGTCGGTGTTTTCCGCGCGGTGCAGCGTGCACAATCCAAAGGGACCGGCGACCGGCGGCACGATGGCCTTGATGCGAAAGTGCAGCACGGCGTCGTACATCACGTCGCCGACCACATGGACCCCGGCGGTGACGCCCTCGCGGGCCAGGTTGTCGCGGGCCTGCTCGGACGGACAGAAGAGCACTTCGGCCAGGTGATCGACCAGGACGCGGTTGATTTCCTCGGGCATGTGGCGATTCCACGACCGCAGGCCGGCTTCCGCATGCACGACGGGAACGTGCAGCTTGGCCGCGGCCAGGGCGCCGGCCAGCGTGGAATTGGTGTCGCCGTAGACGAGGACGCAGTCGGGTCTGCGGGCGACGAGTTCCTGCTCGATGCGCGCCAGCATGGCGGCCGTGGCCGCGCCGTGGCCGTTCTGAGGGCCGATCTGAAGATTCACAACCGGCGGCGGAATGTCCATTTCGTCGAAGAAGATCTGGCTCATCATCGGGTCGTAGTGCTGACCGGTATGAAGGATCGCCTCTTCGACGACGGCGGCGGCCTCGTGCTGCCGGTTCCAGGCGGCGATGGCCCGGCTGACCACGGCGGCCTTGACGAACTGCGGCCGGACGCCGACGACGGTCAAGAGCCGCATTTTCCGCTTAGCAATCATGGGATGCTCTCCGTCCTAGCGGCTCGGCGCCGCGGCTGGCGCCGTACGTCCGTTGCATGGCTTCGTCAAAGGGGAGGAAAACCGGCCGCAGCAAGGCGCGGCATGGCGTCGATGTCGGCGATCAGATTGAATCTCCGCACGGTCTTGGCACGCTCGAACCGCGGTTGGACGCCCAAGATGCCGCCGACGGCAGCCGCAAACCGCCGCAGCGAAATCGCCTCGGCGCCGGCAAGGTTCAACGCCGCCGGCAGCGATTCCGGCGAGGCCTGGGCCAGCTCGGCAAGTTGACGCAGCCAGCGGGCCGTGTCGTCCACGTAGCTGAAGGAGACCGTCAGTCCTTCCGGCTTGCCGCTTTCATCTTCCGTGGGCTCCAGCAGGATCGGCTCGCCGGAGCGGACCTTCCCGAGCAGCGTCACCGGCAGCATCTTCTGCTGCCCCGGGCCGAACAGGCCGAACAGCCGCACCGAGATCACCGGCAGGTGCGGGCGAAAGAGCCGCAGCATCTCTTCGGCGGCCACTTTGCTCAAGGCATAGGGATCGTCGCGGCGCAAGGGGCAGCCTTCCGCCAGCGGAGCCAGCGACGGCTGGTAGACGTTCCCCGTCGAGGCGTAGCACAGCAGTCCGGCGCCGGCGGCCCGGGCCGCCTCGGCCGCCTTGACCGCCCCCAAGGCGTTCACGCCGAAGACGTCCTCGGCCGCCTGCGGAAAGTCGCGATAGCGCGGCGATTGGGCCAGGTAGAAGACCGCGTCGATTCCCCGGGGGAGCGGCAACGGGTCGCGTAGCACGTCCAGGGCCGCGAAGCGCACGCCCGTCGGCGGCCGCTCCGGGGCCGCGACATCATAGGCCAGGACCTCCCAGCCCGCTTCCTGCAACTGCCCGCAGAGCGCGCGGCCGAGGAAGCCGGCGGCGCCGATGATCGCCGCTTTCCTAGTCGCTCCTTGGCCAATGATCTTTCCGGCTTCCATGGTTACTCCAGGGCCAGCGCGGCGCAGGGGTCGCGATAAACGGCGATCATCGCTTGGGCGATCCGCCGGGGATTGTGCCAGCGGAGCACGAACTGCCGCGACCGCTGGCCCCAGGCCGGCCACTCGGCGCACAGCGAAATCACCCGCCGCAGGTCTTCCTCGAGCGTGTCGGGGCGGACGCGGAGCAGCGGCAACTGGGCGGCCATGTTGGCGGGCACCGCCGGCAAGTCCTCATCGCGGATATAGCAGGCCACCGGCTTGCCCATGGCCATCAGCTCGACGGCGAAGCCGCCGTACCAGCCGCCTAGGACCTGGTCGATCACCAGGTCGGCCTGGGGATAGAGCTTCATGGCCTGGGCATGGGGCAGGCCGGAGACCTGCAGGAAGCGGATGGGGAACTCCGCTTGCAGCCGCTCGACGGCGGCGCGGACGAAGCAGGTGCCCTTCTTCGAGGGATCGCTGGGGGCGTGCAGGATGGTGATCGGGCCGGAGGTCTTCGGCGGCGCCACCTCGAGCGCAGCCACGTCCACGCAGGCATAGGGGAGGAACTCGGCCCGCGGCACGTCGTGGACAAGCTCGGGATTCAACACGAACACCCGCTCCATGCGGGGCAGGATGCGCTCGATGAGCACGCGCCGGGCATGGTCCTCGTTCGCGCGGCAGTCGGCCGCCGACTGGCAGCAGCCGGCATGACACATGGTGATTTCGTTCCTGGCGGCGGAGCGGTCACTGAGGCGGACGTCGCACCCCTGCAAGGTCATGAAGACCTTGCAGCCCAGCCGTTGGGCCAGCGCGAGGTCCTTGAACCAGCGCCAGTTGGGGCAGCGGCCGTTTCCCCGGCTGAAAAACGACTGGCCGAAGTAGAGGTGCAAAACGTCGTACCGCCAGGGCGCCGTCAGGGCGAAGCGGAGCCTTCGCCAGCGGGCGGGCCAAGAGGAATCGTTGCGGCGGCCCAGGCAGCGGTCGGCGGGATACTCGAGCCAGGTGGGATGTTTCACCACCAGGTCGCTCTGGATCCCCCAGGCCCGCTCATGGCGCGACAGCACCCAGGGCTGGTTGCCCACGTTGACCGGCGCGTGCAAGACGCGAATGGCCGCTTGCCCGTTTTTCATTCCCGTATCGACCTCGCGGTCTGCCGCAGTTTCGGCCGGGGCACGGCGGTCCCGCGCCCGCCCATTTCCAGTTCACTGGCCCGCTCCTTTTCCTGGTATGCGCAGCGCCTCCAAGCAGGTGACGCTGGGGACGCCGGCGGATCGCATGGCGTCGCAGAGGGCCATGAAGAAGGTGGCCACTCCTTCGCCGGGATTCCTCACCTCGCTCCAGGTCGCCCCTTGCTGGAGCACGCGGGAGCGGGCTTGCTCGTAGGACGCCTGGGACCGCGTGTTCATGAGGATGTGGATGGGGTGGAAGTCGAAGACGTAGAGGCCGCGGTCTTCCACGGCGCGGCGGATCAACCGCTGGTCGCGGGGGCGATGGTGCGCATCGGGCCAGTTCTGCGCCATGCAGTAGTCCATGTTGTCCATGAAATAGATCGGCAGCTCGTAGACGCCCCACGGTTGCCGATAGGGACGCAGGCCGGCCTGGTACAGGGGGGCGGTAACCGAACTGTAAAGGTAACCGCGCCGCTTCATGATGCACCCCAGGATGTGCGAGGTCGCGCAGGAGTGCGGCCGCAGTCCCAAGTAGGGGCCGGACAGGCGGGCTTCCCAGGCCGCGATCGTCTCCTCCCAGGGCTCCCGGTCGGTAAACACGGGATGCGGCTCGACCTCGTGGTCCCCCCACTCGATCCCCGCCGCCGGCGCGTGCAGGAAAAACGTCGCCTTGCCGGGAATGGGGTGCTCCGCCAGCAGACGGCGGAGGTCGTCGCTGCCGGCATAGTCCGTGTCGAACGTGAGACAGATCATCGACAAGCTCCCGGTGTTATCGCCGCTTCTGGAACACGAACGCCACGAGGTGGCCCAGGCCCTCAAAATCCGGATAGACCCGGGCGATGGCGCGGGCGACCTCGTTGATTTTGTGGTCGTAACTGGGCTGCCCGGGCGCGACCAGCAACGGCTGGACAATGCGGGTGAGAAAATAGTACATGCCGAATCGCTGCACGCGCTCGAGGTGATAGTAGGGGCGGCAGAAGTCGAGCAGCTCCTGCTCGCTGAACTTCCGCGTGAACAGCCGGTCGCGGCCGTCGGCCGGGATGGCCTCCAGGCCGAACCGCACGCGCCAGTCGTTGAGCCGCTGCAGACCCTCCATCGTCCCCTCCATGAGCACGAGGATGCCGCCGGGCTTCAGCACGCGATGGATCTCCACGAGCGCGCTTTTCTGCGGCTCCCATTGCAGAAGGGCCATCAGGCAGCGGGAACTGGAAACCACGTCCACGTGGTTGTCCGGGTAGGGCATCGCCAGCACCGAGGCCTCCTGGAAGACGACCGAACCACGCAAGGGGGGCGCCGTCTCTTGCAGGAGCCGCCGGGCGCCTTCGACCATGTTTCGGGCGTAGTCGATGCCGTGCGACTCGACGGCCTTCCGGCAGGCGTACTGCACGGCCGCATACCCCAGCCCGCAGCCGACGTCCAGCGTGCGCTGCCCGTCGGCCATGTACTCCAACGCCGTGGCGATCTCCAACTCGCGCAGTTGGTGGTCGCAGGCGGTGGTCTTGTAATCGCCGCTCTCGGCGATCGTCTCGTAGCGGTTTTTCAGTTCTTCAAGGTCGCCACTGCTCATCTCAGGCTCACCCTTGCGGCAAAGAGTAGGCTGCCGTGCGCCGCATGACGCGGATGCCGGTCCGATCGGTCATCGCGACGCCCGCGGCCGTCGTCGCCGGCCGTTGCGCCTTCGAGAAGATCACGATAGACTTCCAGGTGGGAGCGCACGATCATTCCCGTGTTATGATAGGCGTCGATCCACTGTTGCGCACGTTGCCGATAACCTTCCCGCCATGCCGGCTGCACCGCCAGCGCGACCTGCAAGGCGATGTCCTGCTCGGTCCAAGCGCTCAAGATGGGGGCAGGCTCGGGAATGATCCAGCGGGTCGAGGCCGGATCATAGGACATGATCACCGGCACGCCGGCGGCGATGCCTTCCGGCGCCGTCGCGCCGAAATGGGGAAGCGCGATCTGATCGAACAGCACGTCCACCGATCTCAGCAGGCGGAGCAGGCGGCGGCGGGGGAAAGGGGCCGTCCAGTGCAGGAAGCGGGACACGCCCAGCGATTCCGCCAGGGCCTTGCTCTGGTGGACCTGCTGCCCCCACTCCGTCATGATCACGCGGAAGTCGTCGCCGATTCGCGCCCGGATCGCCGCCAGCGCCCGAATGTACTTGTCGGTGCCCTTCACCTGCCAGTCGTGCCGCAAGGTGCAGAGGAAGACGAACCTGGCCCCCAGCTCGGCACGCACCTGGTCGGACTCTCCCGCGGCGGCCCGCGCGGCGCGGTCGTTGACCGGGTGCAGCATGGGCGACATGCGCGTCACGCCGATCTTGCGGGCGTAGTCGACGCAGTCGCCATTGGTGATGAACACGTGGTCCGCCAGGTGATAGGCCAGCGCCGTGGTGCGGCACAGCGGCGTGGGCTCCAGGGTGAACGTCCTCAGGGTGCCATGTTCGAAACCGATGTACGGCCTCTTTCCGGCCAGCAAGGGCAGAATGGGATTGGTGGCATAGGCCTGGACCAGGTCGTATTGGGCAAACAGCCGCTTCCACAGCGGGGCCATGGTCCGGTAGGGCGACAAGTCGGCCTTGCTCAGCCGATCGGCGCGCCGGGGAACGCCGTCTCGAACTGGGCGATCAAGTCCTCCATGCGCACGTCGAAGTCGTCCCGGAAAGGATTCGCTTCGGGGCGGGGCGGCGGGGGAGAGGCCTTCCCAAAGACCTTCCGGCACGCCCGGAACACGAACCAGGCCGCCGCCGGCGCCGTCAAGAGGCAGGCGATGTGGAAACCCGTCCGCGGCGACGTCAGCAGGCCGCCAGCAAACCAAAAGAGAAAGCCCAGTACGAACAGGGTAATCGCCGGGCAATCGAAGTAGAAGAAAGGATTGCCTTTGGGGGAGAAAATGCGTCTTCCCATCCGCACCGTGCGCCGCGTCATGAACAGGCACGGCAGCAGGACCCATTTGGCGTGCGTCAGGGCCTGTCGCAGCCGCGTGAGGCCCACGGCCAACAGGTGCGACGCCGAAAAGGGGCTCCCGTAGGTTCGCGTGGTATTCGCCTGTTCCAGGCATTGCCAGAAGAAGTCCGCCCGGAAAGCGTGCCCCTCGCGTTGCGCGATGAGGTAGCGCAGGCACGCCCAAAGCGGTCCTTGCACGAACCAGCGGGGACGCTGAAAGCCGCCCAGGTCGACCTGTCCCCACTGGGGATGGAAGTGATCTCCCACGGCGCCCTCGAAGTCGGCGTCTTCCCACTCGGGGCAGCCCATGATGTGGTAATAGTCGTAGCAGAGGACGTTGCAATCGAGGCCGGCCTCGTTGAGCAGCTTGGCGTTGTTGTAGGCGTTGTTGGCGATGTTGCCGACGTGCAGGATGCGCGGTGCGCGGCCGTGACGGGCGCGGAACTCCTGCAACCAGGCGGCCGCCTCCACGCGCTGCGGATCGCGCGACGGGGCCTGCGCCGGAGCCTGCGACCCGGGCACGCTCGCGGTGGCGCTGCCGGGAACCGCCTTCTCGGGCGGGGCGCCGCCGGGCGCCCTCCTGGACAGTGCGCAGAAGCATTGCCGGCATCCCAACGTCGTCTCCAACGACTCGACGACGTTGAAGTGCTTGCCGAGAAGTTCGAAAAACCAGCCCCCGTCGAAATGAAAGAGATGGTACGGGTCGATCATCGCCAGGTCGTCGGCGTGGGGGTCGTAGGGGCGCGCGCCGGCTACGAAGGATACCCAGAGCAGGCAGCGGCCGCCGGGCTTCAGCACCCGCGCCATCTCGCCCAGGGCACGGTCCAGGAGGAGCACGTGGTCCAGCGACGTGGCGGCGATGACCGTATCGAACTGCGCGTCCTCCCAAGGCAGAAACTCGGCCACCCCGGCGGCGAAGTCGAAGGGGTGCTGATCCTCACGGGAAAGCGGATCCAGCCCGCTGATGCGATCGGCCGGGTAGCCGGCCAGGTAGAGCGGGACCGGCTGCGGGCCGCAACCGACGTCCAGGACGCGGCCGCGCAGGTGCGGTTGGACGAACTGGCGGAAGCGTTCCGCCATGGGGTGCGCGGCGACGCTGCAACTGTCGACGGGGAACCCCTCGTAGGCCTCGGCGTCGGCGTCCAAGGCTTCGCGCCAGAGGGCGAACGCCCGCGGCGCCAGCAGTTCCAGGCGGGCCAGGCATTCCCGCAACGGCGGCGCCCCGGCAAGGCGGCGGGGAGGAAGGCCGGCGCCGCCGAGGAGTCCGTCGAGGCGCTCGCTGAGCACGCTTCGCGCCGCCAGCACGGCGTCCAGCGTGGCCGGCGGCAGCCCCGGACCTTGCTCCATGCGGTCGATGCGCTCCCGCAGCGACTCGAATTTCACCTCGACTTCCTGGCGGAGATCCGCCAGCGAGCCGGCGAGCTGTTGCACCTCGGCCAAAATGCGCTCGGTGGTGGCACGCGAACAAGGAAGTTTGCGGCGAAGGAGCGACATCAACTGACCCCCAGCGACGGACAAAGGCGCTGGCGCTCTTGTCCTTGGTGAAGCACGGTGATCCGCATCGGCTGGTCGAAGAGCGTGCAGAGCGGCCGGCCCGGCCGTTTCACCTCGATGCGGTGCGTTTTGTCCCAGATGGTCATGGGGTCGGCGTAGAAGGCGCTCTCTTCCTTGCTGGCCCGCTTTTCAAACAACGCCACGCTGACGTTGTACTGACCGTCGCCCAACAGCAGATCGTCGGCGATGAGGTCGATTTCATGGCGTCCGGGCGGCAGCGGGCCGATGTCGTGGAACTCGGGCTCGTGGCTCAGCCACGAGGTGGCCAGGACGCCGTCGCTGTGCGCGAAGCGTATCCAGACGGCGGGGTTGTCCAGTGCGCGGTCGCAGTCGACCAGGAGGCGGAAGACCACCGCCTGGTGCTGGAAGAGGGCGCGGCAGGGGAGGCCGGCGCCGTCGAGGATGTGCAGCTCGCGAAGATGGGCCGGCCCCGCGTCCGCCTTCACCCCGCGGTCCTGGACCTTGCGCAGCGAATCGGACGACAGCGCCAGGCTATCGAGGTCGTAGAAGGCGGTCACTTCGTCGGCTCCGCCGGCGTGCTTGACGGCGCCGTTTTCCAGGTAGATGGCGCGATGGCACAGCCGCTGCACCAGATGGGTGCTGTGGGAGACGAAAAACACGGTCGCCCCGGAGCGGCAGATCTCCACGATGCGCGCCATGCACTTGACGGTGAAGACGGCGTTGCCGGCCGCCAGGGCTTCGTCGACGATGAGGACGTCCGGCTCGACGCTGATGGCGGTGCTGAAGGTCAGCCGGGCCTGCATGCCGCTGGAATAGGTCTTGAAGGGCTGGTCGATCACGTCGCGCAGCTCGCTGAAGTCGATGATCGAGTCGAGCTTGCGGTCGATCTCCCGCCGGCTCATGCCCAGGCAGATTCCGCCCATGCAGATGTTCTCCCGTCCCGTGTATTCGGGATGGAATCCGCTGCCCAGTTCGAGGATCGCGGAAATCTTGCCGTTGACGCGCACGCCGCCGCTGGTGCGGTCGAGCGTGCCGGCCAGGATCTTCAAGAGGGTGCTCTTGCCTGCCCCGTTGCGGCCGATCACGCCCACCACCTCCCCGCGCCGCACGTCGAAGGAGATGTCGCGCACCGCCCAGAACTCCCGGTGGCGCGGCTTGCCGGCGAGCATCTCCCAAAAGATGTCCGCAGGCCGATTGTAGACCTTGTACATCTTGGAGAGATTGCGGACCTCGATGGCCGTATCGGATTGCCGCATTCCTTAACGCCTCCTTGCACCCGACTCACCGCGCCGCGCCCCCCCGTTTCCAAACGAGGGCCTTTTACGCCGGCACAAACTTTCTGCGATGCGCTCCCCCTCAGAGCACGCTCCCGAAACAAACCTTCAACTTGCGAAACACCCGATAGCCCAGGTAAAACATCCCCAGCGATCCGACCAGGAATACAGGCCACGCCCAGGGATGCTCGAAGCGCCCGAAGTAACAGGCGTCCTGGTAACACCAGACCATGTAGCTGAACGGGTTCAGATTGAGCAGCGGGCGAAACACGCCCGGCACCATTTTCGGCAAGTAAACCACCGGCATCAGGTACATGCCGGCGATGCAGAAGACCTGGACGAAGTCCTTCACGTCGCGGAGATACGTCCCCACGGCGGCCAGGATGTAAGCCACGCCGATCATGGCCAGCGCCTGGAAGAAGAACAGCGCCGGCAGCAGCAGCCAGGTCCAGGGCAGGCGGCCGTGGCTGGCCAGCACGTAGACGGCCAGCAGGGCGGTGGCGACCAACTGCGTGGAAAACGAGGCGATCACCCCCTTGACCGGCAGGACTTCGATGGGGAACACCACCTGTTTCACCAGGTTGGCGTTGCCCACGATGGCCGTGGCGCCCTTGCTCATGGATTCCTGGAAGGCCATCCAGGGGACCAGTCCGGCCAGCAAGTAAATCGTGTAATCCAGCGGCAGGTCCAGCGTGCCGCCGATCTTCATGCGAAAGACGTAACCGAAGACGAAGACGTAAATCGCCATCAGCGCCAGGGGATGGCCCACGGCCCAAAGGGTCCCCAGGACTTGTCCGGCGTAGCGGTCGGAGACCTCGCGGCGGGTCATCTCCCAGGTGAGCTGCCGGTGCCGGGTGAGCAGTCCCAGCAGTTCGGCGAAGGCGTGCAGGTGGGTGCGTGCGCTCAGCAACGACACGGTTGCGCTCCTTCGCCCAGGGGTTTGTCGAGGAAATGCCGCTGCAGCCACTCCAGGCTCAAGAGCGACCAGATGAGGAGGCGGTGGTTTTGCCGCCCTTCGAAATGGTCGCCCAGGGTCTTGCGGACGAAATCCTGATCGAACCAGGGCCGCTCCGTCGACTGCTTGTCGAAGAGGACCGACTTGATGTAGTCCATCGACGGCCCCCGATACCAGTTCTCGTCCGGCGGCGAGAAGCCTTGCTTGGGCTGGTTGGTGAATTCTTCCGGCAGATAGCGGCACATGGCGCGGCGGAGCACGCGCTTGCCGTCGGCCGAGCAGACGTGGCCGTCGCCGTTGCCCGCCAGGCGGCCGGCGTCGACCTTCAGCGAAGGCGGGATCCGCCAGGCCAGGTCGGCCAGCTCGTTGTCCAGGAACGGCACGCGGGTCTCCAGGCTGTGGGCCATGCTGATGCGGTCTTCGGCCACCAGGAAGCCGTGCAGGAAGGTCTTCATCTCGAAGTACAAGGCCCGCTGCATGAGGTTGTCGGCCAGGCCCATTTCCGGCCGATAGGGGGGCGCGGAGGCCAGCACCCGGCCGAAACTCTCGCGCGGACCGGGGCTGTGCCGCCACAACTCGGGGACGAACAACTGCGAGAGGTCCTGCGGCGGCAGCAGGCGATGCCAGTAGTCGCAGTATTTCCGGTCGAACTCCTCAACCGTCGTCGCCGTCAGCCCCTGCCGGTATCGCCAGGGATAGCCGCCGAACAGCTCGTCGCCGCCCGCCCCCGCCAGGCAGACCTTGACGAAGCGGCTGGCCAGCTTGCCCACGTACCAGTTCTGGTGGCACATGCCGACGCGGGGATCGTCCATGTGCCAGGCGATCTTCTCCATGGCCGCCGGCATGTCGCCGGCGTGCAGCACCACGTCGTAGTGCTCGGTTTGCAGGATGTAGGAGAGCTTCTCCGCCAGCTTCCGCTCGTCGAAACCCTGCTCGATGCCGTTGACGTTGGTCAAGTCGAAACCGGCGGTGAACGTCAGCAGGCGGGGGATCGAACGGCCCGCCACGGCCACGATCGAGCCGCTGTCCATGCCGCCGGAAAGATAGGAGCCGACCTCGACGTCGCTGACCAACTGCCGGCCCACTGCCCGGGAAAACGCCGCCGCCACTTGTTGGCTCACCTGTTGCTCGTCCTGGAGCGACAGGTCGGCCTCGGGAAAGCCGGCGTGATAGCGGCGCGGGGCGGGCAGGGCGGCCGCGCCCGGGGCCAATTGCAGAAACTCCCCCGGCTGCAAGAGCGAGACGTCTTTGAAAAGCGTCTGCGGCGCGAAGGTGTTCTGGAAGGCGAAATACTCGACCAGCGCCGGCGGGCTGATCCGCGGCCGCAACAGCCCGCTGGCCAGGATGCCCTTGATTTCGCTGGCGAACAGCAGGAAATCGCCCGCCAGGGCATAGTACAGCGGCTTGACCCCGAAGCGATCGCGCACCAGCGTCAAGACGTTCTCGACGCGGTCGTAGACGGCGAAGGCGAACATGCCGTTCAGGAGCGGCAGGCACTCCGTGCCGTGCTCTTCCCACAAGTGGAGAATGACCTCGGTGTCGCTGCGGGTGCGGAAGACGTGGCCCGCCGCGACGAGTTCGTCGCGCAGCTCGCGGAAGTTGTAGATCTCGCCGTTGTACGTGATCCAATAGCGGCGATCGGAGCTGGACATGGGCTGGTGGCCGAAGTGCGACAGGTCGATGATGGCCAGCCGGCGGTGTCCCAGGGCGACGGAGAAGGAACTCTTGCTCAACTCGTCGCGGCAATAGGCGCCGTCGAAGACGGGCAGGTGCTCGTTGATGTGCCGGAATTTGGCGTCGGCGAAGCCGCACCAGTAGCCGCCTTCGCCGGAGCGGCCTTCGCCGACGCGGAACATCGCGTAGCCGGCGTCGTCGGGGCCGCGATGCGCCATGACATCGCACATCGGCTTGATGCGCCCGGATCGACCGGCCGCTCGGCCAGGCTCACGATTCCCGCAATCCCGCACATGAAGTTGGTTCCAAGGTGAGAGAGATTAGAACTTAGAACTTAGAACTTAGAACTTAGAACTAAGAACTAAGAACTAAGAACTAAGCACTAACAAGTACGAACACGTTTCATCCTTCCGCCTTGCTTCAGTGGCGTCGTGGTGCCGCCGGGTTATCCGGGGGCTCACGCCCCCGGCTCGGGTTCTTTGTCTCCCCTTCCGCCTTCCGCCTTTCCGTTACCGCTTCTTCGTTCCGCTGCCGCCATTGAATGAGGCTGCGCATGCCCTCCTCCAAGTCGATCGTCCAGCGGTAGCAGAGGTCCCGCTGGGCCCGCTTCGGGCAACCGATGCGATTGGTGACAAAGGTCAACCCCGCCGGCTCGTACTGGATGGACAAGGGGCTGCCGCTGAGTTGCAGGAGCAACTCGGTCAGTTCCTTGATGGTGGTGCCGATGCCGCGGCCGACGTTGTAGCAATGGCCGGTGGACTGGGCCTCCATGGCCAGCACGTTCGCCCGCGCCACGTCGGCGACGTGGACGAAGTCGTACTGCTGGCTGCCGTCGCCGTAGACGACCGGCGGTTGGCCGCCCTCGATGCGGTCGAGGATCTTGTGCATGACCGCGATATAGGCCCCCTTGTAGTCCTGCCTGGGGCCGTAGACGTTCATGTACCGCAGCCCGACCCAGTTCAGGCCGTAGCGGTGTCCCAGGCTCTTGAAGAAATGTTCGCCGGCGATCTTCGACGCCCCGTAGAAAGTGAAGTTGTTGTAGGCGTGGTCCTCGGTCATGGGGATTTCCAGGGCGTCGCCGTAGACCGACGCCGAGGAGGAATAGACCACCCGCTTCACCTTCTGTCGAATGGCCGCCATGATGACGTTGAAGGTGCCGCGGACGTTCACTTCAAAGGCGGTTTCCGGGTATTCGTGGCATTGCAGGATCCAGAGGGCGGCCAGGTGGAAGACGCCGTCGATGCCCTCCATCGCCCGCTGGAGAATGTCGCGGTGCAGGATGTCGCCGCCGTGGGGGAAGATGCTCACCCGCGGGTCGTCCAGGGCGGCGCGGAGGTTGTCCATGGTGCCGCGGCAGAAGTTGTCATAAACGACCACCTCGCGGACATCCGTTTTCAGCAACTCGTCCACGACGTGGCTGCCGATCAACCCCGCCCCGCCAACCACCAATACCCTCTTGCCGGCAAGCTCCACAGCCGCCACCCCCGTCCTCTAAGTAGTTTCTGTTGCGTGGGCATGTGTAGGGTGGGTCGAGCGCAGCGAGCCCCACCACAATCCGCGACAAACTAATGGTGGGGCTCGCTGCGCTCGACCCACCCTACAGCCGCCACCCCCGCCTACTAACTAGGGAAACCTCTCGTGTCGAAACGATCGTCGTACCAAGATAATGCTTTGGCAGGAATTGACCAATAGGAATTTGGCGCGACGGCGTAAGCCGGGCGAGTTGGGGGGAATGGCTGGAAATCGGGCTGTGAGCGACCGTTGTGGGCTCAATGCCGGCGCTGGCACGCGACCCAGTTTGCAGTCTGGGCAATGGGCTCGAGCCGGTCCGTGAGCAGGGCGCCGAGCCGCTTCCAGTCGGACCGCTTCAGGAGCAGAATCTCGTCTTCCCGGCAGTCGAGGAGTTGCCTGGCGGTTTCTGCGTCGGCTTCCGCCTCCTGGCCTTTCGGTCTCTTCACCTGCACCGCGAAGTGGTCGAAATGGCCTTGATAGAGCAGGTCCACGTAGAAGGAAGCCGAAAAGGTCGATTCGCCGAGAGGCACGGCGACGGGCCGCTGCCGGGCCGCCGGGTCCTTGTAGACCTCGGCGAGAATCACCTTCGTCGAGTAGCCGTCGTCGATCTCAGAGCGGAAAAGACATACGGCTGAGGTCAGCATGACCGTGCCGGCCAGGCCGACGGCGGCGACCAAAGCGGTGCCGTCCTGCCGGCGGGCGGCCGCCCGCGCGAGCCAACCGAGGACCGCGATCGCCAGCACCGTCAAGGCCGCCACGCCCAGCACGCCGGCTGGGGCCAGCCCCGGCCGGCCCCCGTAGAATAACGTGCCCGCGACCGAGAGGGCCACGCCCAGGCAACTGAGCACGCCCACGTGCCATTTCAGCAGCTTGAGCAGATCGGGGGCCTTCTCGGACTGCATCCAGCGGTCGATTCCGACGGCCATCGCGATGGCCAGGCCCGGAAAGCCCGGCAGCACGTAGGTCCACAGCACCTGCCGGGCCAGGGTAAAGAACAGCGGAGGCGTCAGGCCCCAAATCAGGACGTAGGCGAGCCAAGGATCGCTGCGGCCGAAGTCGCGGAGGGTCTTCCACGCGCCGGACTTTGCCGAGCGGGCCAGAAGCGCGATCGCCAGCAGGGTCCAGGGGAGCAGCACCAACAAGAACATCAGCCAGATGCTTCCATAAGGCCGCAGCCGGCCGTATCCGTAGTAATCGCCGTAGTCATTGGTCAAGTAGCGGAGGAAGTTTTCGTTGATGAGGAAGTAGCGGAGGAAGCCGGGCGTGGCCCGCTCGGCCAACAGATACCAAGGCGCGGCGACGGCCAGGAACAGCAGCGTCCCCGAGATCCAGGGCAGCTCGATCACCAGCCGCCAGCGTCCGACCACGAGCAGCCATAGCCCGAGGGACGCTCCCACCAGGACCAAGGCGACGGGGCCCTTGGCCAAGGCGCCGACGGCCAGGGCCAGAAAGAACGCCAGCCCCCAGGCCTTACGCGGCCAGGGCGGGGACTGTGCCGATCGCCGCGCGAACAGGGCGAAGGCCATCATGGCGCCGCTGGCGCCGGCGGTCAGCGGCACGTCCAGTTCGCACGCCCCGGAGAGCACCAGCAGGGCCAGCGACGTGGCCAGCACGATGCCGGCCAAGACGGCCACGTTCCTTCCCCATAGCCCGGCGGCAAAGCAAATCGTGGCGGCGACCAGCGCCAGCGCGACCAGGAAACTCGGCAGCCGGGCGGAAAACTCCGACACCCCGAAGGCCCGGTACGAAATCGCCGTCAGCCAGAACTGCAAGGGCGGCTTGCCCCAGAACGGCATCAGGTCGCCGTTGGCGTAGGTCCAGGGGGTGACGCTGCCGCTGGAGCGGGCCAGCTCCCGGACGGCGGCGCCGCCCGCGCCGGTCCAGGGGGTGATCCAGTCGCCGGAGCGGGCCATTTCGCGGGCGATGCCGCCGTAGCGGCTTTCGGTGTTGTCGGTCAGCGCCAATTGCCCCAACGAGCCCAATCGCAGCAGGGCCACGGCCGCCAACGCCCAGAGGCCCCAGGCCGGCCATCGTCGGGAAGGTGTGTCGCGGGTCATCGAGGTCGCGCTGGTTTGAAGTCCGTTTCAGGTGGCCACGAGAGTGGCGGCATTATAGCAGGAGGGCCGCCATTTTCCCACGGCAGAGCTTGGCGGCCTTGAGGGCCCCTCATAATGAGGTACAATGGCAGGCGCGGGAGGCCACGAGGCAACGGGGACTGTCCCGATTTTCGCGGCGCGGACAGCGTTGCGTTGCCAATAGGCACCCTCGCCGCGAAAATGGGACTGTCCCCCTTGCGCCGCCCGGCATCAACAACTCGAAGGAGTATTTCATGCGTGACGATTCCTGGCATGATGCGGTGGCGAAACGAGTGATCCTCATGCAAATCGTCGTGGGGGTCATGGCGACCGGCATCCTGTTTTTCCTTGCAATTGCCTTGATCGTCCGCCCGCCGACGAAGCTGTTCCCCATCGGCGCCCCAGGCATAATAACGCTGGCCGCCGCGGTTCTTGCCGGCCTGCTGCTGATCTTGCGCCGCTGGTCCTGCGCATCCTGGTCTCCAAGGCCCGCCGCAAGATACTCGAAGGCACGTTTCGCACGCCCGGGGTGCTGCCGAGTGGCACTGCCGGCACGAACACCGGCTTCAACGCCGGCTTGCCCCCCGGCGATGCCGGCAGCCTGATGGCGGTATTTCAGAGCAAGACCATCGTCGGTGCCGCGATGCTTGAGGGCGGCGCCTTCTTTGCAGCGATTACGTATTCTCGTCGAGGGCGGTCCGATCGGGCTTGCCTTGGCCGTCGTACTGTGGTTGGGCATCGCCGCGCATTTTCCGACCTCGTCCCGCGTCATCGGCTGGATCGAGCGGCAACTCGAGTTGCTGGACCGAGAACGGCTTTTGGACCAGAGAAGCTGAGCCGATGTCCGAAGTCAACCCCTTCGCCTCCCCGTCGACCGTCGAGTGCGCCGCGCCGGCGGCGGCCGAGGAGTGGCAGACCAAGTGCCTGTATCGCCAGGGCCGGCTGTTGGTCATGCACAAGAAGGCCGTCTTGCCGGACCGCTGCGTCAAGAGCAACCGGCCGGCCGCCGGCCGCCTGAAACGCAAACTCGCCTGGCACCACCCGGCGATCTACGTGACCATCCCGTTGAATCCCGCCATTTACGTGGGTCTGGCCCTGCTCCTGCGCAAGCGGGCGACGGTCTACGTCGGTCTCAGCGACGAGTGGTTTCGCAAGCGGCGGCGGGCGATTACCGTCGGCTGGACCCTGTTTATCGGCGGCCTGGCGATGTTGATCGTGGGCATCGCCTCCGCTGCTCAACACCGATGGGTCGCACCGGCGATCCCGCTGGGACTGCTCGTCGCTCTTGCCGGCGCGATCTACGGGCTGCGTGTGGCGGTGATAGTTCGGGCCAAGCAGGTCACCAACCATTTCATCTGGCTTGCGGGCGTGCATCCCGATTTCCTGGCCTCCTTGCCCCTCTGGCCGTACCAACCTTAGCAAGCTGGGCAGGGTGGACAAGCCGGCGGCCGCCGTGGTCGCGGCAGATCGCCCGGATTCTTCCTCGCGTGCCAAGACCACGCAGCGTGGCGCAAGGGCACCCAGAGGCTATCCGGTCCCATTTTCGCTGACACGAAAATCGGGACAATCCCCAGAGCGTGGTCCCGGCACGGGTTTCTGCCATCGGCAACGGGGCGCAGAATAATTTGCTCACTGGGCTTGACGCCTTCCACGCGCGAGGAGTAAATGGAGGCCAAATCGGGCCGCCTCCAGGAAATTCCTACGGAAAATCGACCGAGCCGTCCGCTGGGATGCGGCCCCGAGTAGTCGCCATAACCATAAGCAGTATAACAGGTTACGGCCTAGGTCTTGCAACCCAAGACGCGCCGGACCAGCACACCGTAGTCGGTTTTCCGATGCCCCCCGACTTTTTAAGCTATGGTTTCAGTAGAGGCGACGCATCTCCTCCTCGAACGCCTCCTCACTACTTTTCCTTTCTCTTTTCTGAGTCCGCTTGGAGAACACCATGTCCCGGGATCCCTTCCGGTGGCGCGATGCGCGTCGTGGCAAGAAAGCTAGAGGGAATCGAATCTTATCCGCGGAAATGCTGGAACCGCGCACCCTGTTGAGTGCAGGTCCTTTGCTGGGGCGGATGCCGCTGCTGAGCGTCAATCCCGCTCCGGTCCCCGCCGTGACGCCGGTCAGTCACGGGCCGACGGTGGCCTCGGCGGCGGCCGCGTCAGCCACTTCGGTGACGGGCACCACGGTGCAGCTCTCGGTCCTGGGCAGCGATGCCTCCGGCCAAACCCTCAGGTACACCTGGGCGACAGCGCCGCTTGCCAACGGCGCTGCGGCCCCGATCTTCAGCGTCAACGGCAGCAACGCGGCCCAGCGCACCACGGTCACGTTCCTGGCGGCCGGCACGTATAAATTTACGGCGACCATCACCGACACCAGCAACCTCTCGGTCACCAGCAGCGTCACGGTGACCGTCAGCCAAACGCTGACCAGCATCACGGTGACTCCCGGCAACACGTCGGTAATCGTCGGCGGAACGCAACAATACAGCGCCTCGGCACTGGACCAGTTCGGCCGCGTCATGGCCGTCCAGCCCGCTTTCACTTGGACCGCCACGGCAGGCACGATCGGCTCGGGCGGCCTGCTGACGGCCCCCGCCACGGCCGGCAGCGCCACGATCAGGGCCGCCAGCCGGACCGTGCAGGGATCGGCGGCCGTAACCTACACCACGTCCGATTTCCTGGGGCTGAAGGATCCCGCGTTGGCCGCGCTGGCCCAGAGCCTGGACGCCGGCGGCTCGATCACCCGGATGGACATGATCGAGATGCTCGACAGCGTGGCCGCCAAGGGGAGCGTCAGCGCCACGGATTTCGCGGATCTGCAAAGGATTGTCGCCGACGCGGCCGTGCTGAATATGCCCGGCTACGTGCGCGTGCTGGCCGGCGACGTGGTCGACGGCAACGCGGCCAATGCCGATTATCAAGGGCAGGCGTTGGGCAATCTTGCGGCCGGCAGCTCGGCCGCCAAGTTGACCGACCTCATCGACACATGGTTTTACGGCACCGATCTGCCCGCCATCGACGCCAACGTTCCGCCCGGCCAGACGTACACGTACCGCTTGGCCTCCGGTTCGCTGTTCAACGGCACTCCATCCAACGCCAATGAGTTCCAGGGGCAGTTGGGCGACTGTTACTTCATCTCGGCCCTGGGCATGACGGCCGACGCCTCGCCGGCCGCCGTCGAGGACATGTTTCTCGACAACGGCGACGGCACGTGGACCGTCCGCTTTTACGACAACGGCGTTGCCGACTACGTGACCGTCAACCGCATGCTGCCCACCGCCTCCGCCGGCTACCTGGTCTATGCCGACTACGGCTCGATGGTTAACAACAGTGCCAATACGCTTTGGATCCCGCTGGCGGAGAAGGCCTATGCCCAGTGGAACGCGACGGGCAATGAAGGCCGCAACGGGACCAACACCTACAGCGGCATTCAAGGCGGAGATCCGGCCAACGTCTTTTCCCAGGTGCTCGGCCGTGGCGCCGGCAGCTACCTGTTGAGCAACCAGCAAACCATGATCAACGCCCTCACAAGCGGCATGGCGGTGACGATTTGCACCGACGTCTCCAGCCTTTCCAGCGACGCCCTGTCTTACGGCCTCTACGGATGCCATGCCTACGGCGTGATGGGCTACAACAGCAAGTCGCAGACGTTCACGCTCTATAACCCCTGGGGATTCGATCAGCCCGGGCAGCTCACTTGGGCGGAGTTGCAGGCGACTTGCCAGGTCTTTGAAGTGGCCAATGCCAGCGGCACGGTCCCGATCCTGGCCACGGCGAAGGCCGGCATGGCGGCCCAGGCGGCGGCGGCGAGCGAAATGGCGGCCCCGGGCGCGTCGCAAGCGTCGCCGGCATTTTCGGCCGGCGGGGGCTCTGGCGGCGGTCAAGGCTCCGCGGCGGCCGGTCAATCGGTGCAGGCCGGCGATCGCTGGTTTGCCTCGCAGCCGGCCGCCGGGTCCGACGCTGCCGGCAGCGACGCGGCAGGCAGCGGTTGGGTCCGGGCCCGGCAGTCCGCCACCGCAGCGGCCGATCGGTCGTTGCTTGCCAGCGACGAGTATTTCCGGGAGGCGGGAATGGCAGGCGGCAGCTTGCGAGCCGGGGTGCCGGTGGCATTTTTGGCGTAAGGGGCCGATTGCCTGTGGCACGCCGCCGGATTGCGATTATTCGTTGAGATTCGCGGCTCTTCCGGACAATCGCTCCTCCAGTGCCGCGACCTCCGGGCAACGGGAGTGGATTTTGGCGTAATTGCCGGCCGCTTGGCGCGACAGCGCCCTGCGGCCCTGGCCCGGCCCATCGGTCACGCCGCGCTGGCGTGCCAGGGGCTCAAAATAGGCCTCCTTCGGATTGACATCCTTGCGGATATCCTGCCATCTCCACTCGCTCGGCAGGTCATGTCCCGCCAGGAGCCAGACCTCGACCTCTTGCCACGCATTCTCGGCCAGGAACAGCCGGCCTTCGGGCAGCGTTTCGGCGGCCTTCTGTTCGAGGTTGTCCAGAGCCACGCGCCGGCCCTCCTGGCCGTCGCGGTCGACAATGAGCAGGAAGACGTGGACCATTCCGCGATAGAGGTCCAGGATTTCCTCGATTCGCTGCCACTTCAACGCCTCGGTTACTCCTCCCAGCAGAGGGTCCTGACAGACGCGCACCTTGGCCTGGGGCTTGCCGACCGCGGCCAGCATCGCCTCGAGGATGGGCTTCAGGATATATTGGTCCTTGCGGAAGTCCTCCGGGATGATGAGAACGTTCATGCCCCGGCCCCCTCCTGGAAAGCGACCACGTCCTCCAGCCATCCCGAGGCGTGCAGCCGGGCGAGGTCCTGTTGCTGGAGCACGCGCGCGGCCTCCGGGATGTCCATGATGCGGCGAATCCGGGCGTCGGATTGGTTTTCCAAGCGATACAACAGCGAAGCGTTGGCCCGGGACCGCTCGCTGAGAAACCCGAGCAACTGCGGGGAATGGGACGTGGCCACCACCTGAATCTGCCCGTCGGCCACCTTCTGTTCGATGAGTTGCAGCAGCAGGTGCAGGCGCGTGGGGTGGATGCCGTTTTCCAATTTCTCGATGAAATAGAACCGTGCCGGCTTGGGGCCCAGCATGGCAGCGATCATGCCCAGGAAACGCAGCGTTCCGTCCGAGGCGCTATAGGCGGAGATCTTTTTCCCGCCGTTCTCGACCAGCGATACGAGAATTTTGCCTGTCTGATCGGGCACAAAGTCGAAGTCGGTGACGTCCAAGGGGGTCAATTCCCGAATCCATTCGAGGACGGCGGCCTTGGTTTCGGCGGACGCGCAAATTGCCTGGAGGACGGAGGAGAGGTTTTCGCCGCGATCGCCCAGGATGTCCTGGCCGATTAGCGAGGGGATCCGCATGGCATCGGGGGCCAGGTCGAGAAATCGCATCGAGGCGAATGCGTCCATGGCTCGCTTGAAGGCGGGCCAGTATTCGGGTTGCCCACTTAAACGGTCCAAGATTTGTGGCAACGCGGGCTGAGTCGCGGTCGGGGGAGGGGTGACTACCACGTCCACCCGCTGGGGCAGCTTCAAGCAGACATCGGACTGCAACGCCTTTCCACCCTGGGTGTTGACATGGGACTCGAAGACCTTTGTCGAACCACTTGAGAGTGATTCTTCAATGACGCGCGGCGGAAGGCCACGCTTTCCCACCTCAACTTCGATTTCGTACGTGTCCGGGGGCCGAGGGGCTCCGCCATCTGGGAGAGGCGATATTGTCGCTTCCAAGGCGAACGTAGTCTCGTTTTGGTACGCGGCCTCGCGAGTTCCGCCGCGAATCCCCTTCCAAACCTGGGAGCCGCCTTCGATCCACTTTTCGCCGATGATTTCGGCCAGGGTATATCCGCGGGAGATGCCGTGGAGGAAGCGAAAGGCGTCGCGGAGGTTGCTCTTGCCGGAGGCGTTCGTGCCGACCAGGAGAGTGAAGTTGCCCAGGTGCAACTCGGCGTCTTTGAAGTTCTTAAACCGTTGCAGGCGAAGACTGTGGATCATGGGGCGACCCCCTTTGGTGGCAATGGGCGAGCGATGCGAGTTGCACAGCCCCTACTTACATACCAGATGGGCGGGATTTTGGGTAGCGGGCTGGGGGCGGCAACGCGAAAGCCCCCGGGGCCTTGCGGCCGCGGGGGCTTTGCTTTGGATGAAATCCGGCAACACCTACTCTCGCACTTTTAGTACTACCATCGGCTCTGAAAGCTTAACTACCGTGTTCGGGATGGGAACGGGTGTGGCCTTTCAGATATCGTCACCGGAAAGGAGCGGGCAGCCCGGATTGAGGGCATACCCGCTGGTGGTTGTGTGCTTGAAGTGGCCCTTTGGCGAGGGCATAGGAGCGTTGGATACATGTGGCCAAGTTTTCGCCCGTTAGTACCGGTTAGCTGAGCGCATTGCTGCGTGTACACATCCGGCCTATCGACCTGGTCGTCTTCCAGGGGGCTTTCGCGAAAATCGCTTACGAAACCTGATCTTGGAGAGGGCTTCACGCTTATATGCTTTCAGCGTTTATCCTTTCCGTTCATAGCTACCCAGCCGTGCCGCTAGCGCGACAACTGGAACACCAGAGGAACGTTCTTCTAAATCCTCTCGTACTAAAGAAGAACCTCCGCAAGTTTCGTGCGCCCACAGCAGATAGGGACCGACCTGTCTCACGACGGTCTGAACCCAGCTCACGTACCACTTTCATTGGCGAACAGCCAAACCCTTGGGAGCTTCTCCACCCCCAGGATGTGATGAGCCGACATCGAGGTGCCAAACCGCTCCGCCGCTATGGACGCTCGGGAGCGATAAGCCTGTTATCCCCGGAGTACCTTTTGTCTGATGAGCGATGGCCCTTCCATACGGGACCACCGGATCACTAAGCCCTACTTTCGTATCTGCTCGACTGATAAGTCTCGCAGTTAAGCACCCTTCTACCTTTGCGCTCGACGCCTGATTGCCAACCAGGCTGAGGGTACCTTTGGACTCCTCCGTTACATTTTTGGAGGAGACCGCCCCAGTCAAACTGCCCAACTGAAACTGTCCTCTGCCCGGATTCACGGGAATCAGAGTTAGAACTAAAACATGCCCAGGGTGGTATTTCAACGTTGGCTCCACCGAGACTGGCGTCCCGGCTTCAATGCCTCCCACCTATCCTACACAGAACATGTCACAGCCCAATATCAGCCTACAGTAAAGGTTCACGGGGTCTTTCCGTCTAGCTGCGGGAACGTGGCATCTTCACCACGACTACAATTTCACCGGGTCACTGGTTGAGACAGTGCTTCTGTCGTTACGCCATTCATGCAGGTCGGAACTTACCCGACAAGGAACTTCGCTCACCTTCAATTCCCGTTGTTTCCAACGGGGGTGGACCATATCTTTATCCGGTCCGAGCCAGGTGCCGCCGTATTTCTTCCAGCGCCGGGCGGTTTGCCGAGTTCATCGTTCTTGCGATATCGATGATTTCAAGCAACCCGTCAGGCGTGAGATGGCGGCGCAGGCTCATGAGGTGCAGGATGCGGCGGAACTTGTGAAAATCGACGTTCTTCTTCGTCTTCAAGGGGTGGTGGCCGAAAAGGTCGCACACCCGCTGAAGTGCTTCCAGCTTGCGAATCCGCAAGCAGAGCCGGTCGTCGTGATTACCGCGAACGACGCCCGCTTTGAAGAAACGTTTGAGCGCTTCGAGGACCTGGCGGTCTCGCTGATGCTGGACCACCACGAACTCCGGAAGCACTTGGTAACCGGCCGTCATCTCGTCGTGGCGGTTCAGGCTGACATGAAAGCAGCCCTCTCCGTCGACGAATCCGACGACCCAATCCACGCTTAGCTCCACGGCATCTTCCTCCGCAAACAAACCGGATACTTGGCGTGTGGTCTCTGAGGATCCCCCGGCGACTCGATGAGCCGAAGGGGTTTCCTGCGGATTGTCCAATCCATGCCGTTGTTACGTCCGCCCGTGGCGGCCCCACCGACCGCGAAGGAGGGTGGGAGACGCGAGGGGACGTAGGCATGGCTCTCAGGATGTTCCCGCATACAGCCAAGAATTGCCCCACAGGTTACCCTGTGGGCAGGCAGCTTTGGTACTACCTTAGGACCGTCATAGTTACGGCCGCCGTTTACCGGGGCTTCGGTCGCGAGCTTCACCCTTACGGGCTAACCCTCTCCCTTAACCTACCGGCACCGGGCAGGCGTCAGACTCTATACATCCTCTTACGAGTTGGCAGAGTCCTGTGTTTTTGATAAACAGTCGCAGAAGCCGATTTACTGTGACCCCCAGGAGCGTGAACCCCCGAGGGTACCCCTTATCGCGAACTTACGGGGTCATTTTGCAGAGTTCCTTAACCAGTGTTCTCCCGAGCGCCTTAGACTACTCGTCTCGCCTACCTGTGTCAGTTTTAGTACGGTCACCGTGGCTTCAACCCGTAGAAGATTTTCTTGGACGTCCTTCAGATGACTTCGCGAACGTAATTGCAGTCGAGCCCGCCTGTTGGCTGACGAGGGCGGATTTACCACTCCCTCACCTTCAGACGGTCTACGGACGTTTCTAATCGTACCGCTCACCTTCCAAACGCCGTCCCTCCATAGGTCCACCTCGGTGGCGCAGGAATGTTGACCTGCTGTCCATCGTCTACGCCTTTCGGCCTCGACTAAGGAACCGGCTAACCCTGGGCGGATTTACCTTCCCCAGGAAACCTTAGGCTTTCGGCGGGCAGGATTCTCACCTGCCTTATCGTTACTCATTCCGGCATAAGCACCTGTAGACCCCGACACCGCTCCTTTCGGTACGGCTTGTATCTGATCTACAGCGCTCTCCTACCACTGCACTTGCGTGCAATCCACTGCTTCGGTGCTGGGCTTACTCCCGTTCGTTATCGGCGCAGAGTTGCTCGGCCAGTAAGCTGTTACGCACTTTTTAAATGGTGGCTGCTTCTAAGCCAACATCCTGGCTGTCGCCGCAACTCAACTTCCTTAGTGACTAAGCCCAACTTCGGGACCTTAGCAGGTGATCTGGGTTGTTTCCCTCTCGACCCTGGAGCTTATCCCCCAGGGACTGACTCCCGAGATAGTCGCATCGGTATTCGGAGTTTGGTTCAGGAGGGTAGTCTGGGAAGACCCCCAACCCGATTCAGTATCTCTACCCCCGATGCGTAGTGGCTCGAGGCTAGCCCTAAAGCTATTTCGGAGAGAACGAGCTATCTCTGCGTTTGATTAGACTTTCACTCCTCCCCACAAGTCATCCCCTCGGTTTTCAACCCAAGTGGGTTCGGTCCTCCACGCGGTATAACCCGCGATTCAACCTGCTCATGGGTAGATCACGCAGTTTCGCGCCTACCGCCAACGACCAATTGCGCCCTATTCAGACTCGGTTTCCCTATGGCTCCAGCCCGGAGGGCCTTAACCTAAGCCGCAGACGGTAACTCGCCGGATCATTATGCAAAAGGCACGCCGTCACACCAGTCAAGCAAGCTTGACTATGGTGCTCCGACCGCTTGTAGGCACATGGTTTCAGGTTCACTATCCTCCCCTAGCGGGGGTTCTTCTCATCTTTCAGTCGCCCTACTTCTCCACTATCGGTCGTCAGGGAGTATTTAGCCTTGCGGGATGGTCCCCGCAGATTCAGTCGGGATTCCACGTGGCCCGACCTACTCAGGTACCCCTCGGGAGGCTGCACAATTGCCGCGTACGGGACTGTCACCCTCTATGGTCCGCCTTTCCAGACGATTCTGCTAATCGACAGCTTGGTAACTCCCATGTGAGAGGCCCTACAACCCCGCCGAGGAAAACCTCCGCGGTTTGGGCTCTTTCCTCTTCGCTCGCCGCTACTAGGGAAATCGAGTTTTCTTTCTTTTCCTGCGGCTACTGAGATGTTTCAGTTGACCGCGTTCGCCACAGACACCTATGGATTCAGTGCCTGTCAGTTCGGGTATCCCGGGATCAACGCTCGTTTGACAACTCCTCCGGGCTTATCGCAGTCTTCCACGCCCTTCTACGCCTCCTGACGCCAAGACATCCCCCATGTGCCCTTAGTAACTTGGCCACATGAATCCAGCGCTCCTTTGCAAGGAGCCTGATCCACATGGTGATATCGGGTCGGTCACGCCGCCGCCGTCCGGTAAAGAACGGCCTCGGCATCGCGACCCGGTAACGATTTCGCTCTAAGTGCCCTAGAAGGCCACGCCCACACGTCCCAAGAGTCCACAGACCTTAACAGTCCGCAGGCCCCCGAGACCCGTTGACGCGGCCACATTTAAGATGCCACTTCAACACTACAACCAAATTGTCAAAGAGCATACCCCGTCGCTGGTCGCGACAGGGCAAACCATGAAGTATACCAATCGGCGAAATGCCGTCAAGACCCAAGGCCATTGGCGGAAAAAAATTCCACGCGCCGGGTGGACCGATACCTCCCCACCCGTCAGGGCTCCATGACCCACAAACCCATTATACCCGACCAGCCGACCCCGGCAATCATGCCACAGAAGCCCCGATCGTGCTATTCCCGCCTCCAGATGGGCATAACGGGCGGAATCCACGCAACCCGTGGCCATTTCACTTGCGCATCTTCCCCAACGTCCCCGCAGCCACCTCTCCTGGAGGGAAAATGGGCCAATTTCCAGCCGGCCCCCGGGGGCACCCCGGGGCCATTTTCCGGCGACAAAAGGCTCTTCTCCAGCCGATTCAGGGCCGAAAACGTGGGCCTGACCCCCTCGGCGCCGCGCGAGCCGGAAAATCGCGAAAAGAGATCGAAACCTTGGAAGTACGGGTGGACAACCAACCTGCCGATAGTATAAATTAAAAGGCTCCCCAGGATTCTGGGGATTGCAAGGGGGTTGGTGGTATCAAGCACAACTAAGGAGCACTTGTGGTCAAACTGACGTTGCGGGAACGAGAATCCATTCAGGAGGCGGTGCGTCGCTTCCGAAAATTGGTGGAACGAAGCGGTATCAAAAAGGAAATGCGCCGCCGCGAGTATTACGAAAAGCCCAGCGAAATCAAACGGCGTGCCCGACTCCGTGCCGAACGGCGGTCGCGCCGCACCCCAGTGGTCGGGGCCGGGCCCATATAAGGGCTCTCACCGGCCTTCTTCTCTTCTCTCGATCGCCTCCCGCGCCGGCCGTGCGCGCCGCGCTGCCGACGGTGAATCTCCCACGTGCTTCCTTGACCGGCTGCGGCGGTCTACGATATTGAAGACTGGCCGCAACATGCCGACGGCCCAACGACGCGGGGCAACGATGTCGAGACTTCGCTTTCCTACTCCCGAACAGTTCGAGCGATTCATTCCCTATCCCTTTCTCGCCACCTGGCTCGTCTGCGGGATCGTTGTGTTTGTCGATGGCGCCACGGCGCCTCTGGTCCACGCTGCCGCGGCAGCGGTGGCTGCCGGTTTCTTCGCCGGGGGCATCGTGGTCACCTTGTTGTCGCTGGCCCACGGCCTGGCGTGGCGATTGCGCGGCAACAGGGGACTGTCCCGATTTTCGCCGCCCGGAGAGCGTGACCTTGGTAACCGGGGCAGCGGCGGCGAAAATGGGACTGTCCCCCTTGGGCCACCTGCGCCCGCGCCGCACGATCTGACCGAGCCCCGCTTGCGCCTGCTCTTCCTGGTGCTGCTGCTGGCCGCGGCGGCCGTGCTGCCGCTGGATTGCGGCCTGGCCCGCTGGTGCGTGGACGGCAATTTGCCCCGCTTCCTGCACGACCCGCTGGACCTCTGCGCGATCTTCGGACATGGCCTGATGGCGGTGGTCGTGCTGGCAGCCATTTATCAACTCGATCCGTCCCGGCGGCGGCTGTTGTGGTGGGTGGCGGCCTGCGTGTTGCTGTCCGGCATGGCGGCCAACGGGGCCAAGATGCTGCTGGAGCGGACGCGTCCCTGCGACTTCGATTTCCAGGGCGGCGTCTGGACGACGTTCGGTCAGTGGCTGCCTCGGGACGTCGTGTCGCAGAGTTTTCCTTCCGGCCACACGGCCACGGCCGCCGGCTTGGCGCTGGCGCTGACGCTGCTCTATCCGGGCGGCCGCCGGCTGTTTGTGCTGCTGGTCGTCTTGGTGGCCTGCCAGCGGATGGAGAGCGGCGCGCACTTCTTGAGCGACGTTCTGGCCGGCGCGGCGGCCAGTTGTCTGACAGTGGCCTGCTGCCTGAGGCTGCGGGGGTGGTTTTCTGCGCCGGCGGAAACGTAGGCTGGGGACTGTCCCCTTCCGAACTCCCGAGCCGCGGTTGCGTCAGTGCGCGGCGGCGGCGGCCGCGGCCTCCTTCGGAGTTTTCAGCAACTCCTTGAACTTCGCCCGCACTTTCTTGACCTTCGGCAGCGCCACCGCCTTGATGTACGGCTGTTGCAGATGGCAGGCGACGTAATTCTGATGATGGGCCTCGGCGGGATAGAACCCCTTGAGCGGCTCGACGGTGGTCACGATCGGCCCGGCGTAGTGCTTGGCGTTGTCGAGGTCGGCGATCATGGCCTCGGCCAGTTCCTTCTGCTCCTGGTTGGCGTAGAAAATGGCCGACCGGTACTGGGTGCCGACGTCGTTGCCCTGGCGGTTGAGACTCGTCGGATCGTGGGTGGCGAAGTACACCTTGAGGAGTTGTTCGTAGGATATCTTGCGCGGATCGTAGACGATCTTGACCGACTCCGCATGACCGGTCCGTCCGCTGGAAACCGCTTCGTAGTTGGCCGTGTCGGCGGCGCCGCCGGCATAGCCGCTGGTTACGTCGAGCACGCCATGGAGTTGGCGAAAGACGGCTTCGACGCACCAGAAGCAGCCCCCGGCAAAGACCGCCTCGGCACGCGCGGCGTGCGACCCGTCGCCGGCGGCCGCAGCACTTGGGGCGGGCGAATCGGCGCCGGCTCGGCGATCGACTTGAGCTCATCGGCGGCGACGAAGCGGAGGGCTTCCGAGTTCAAGCAATAGCGCAGCCCGGTCGGCGGCGGCCCGTCGTTGAACACGTGTCCAAGGTGCGCGCCGCAACGCTGGCAGAGAATCTCGGTGCGGGTGGCGCCGTGGCTATGGTCGACCAGCTCGCGGATGTTCTCCTTCGCCACGGGCTGGAAGAAGCTCGGCCAGCCGGTGCCCGAGTCGAACTTGCCAGCCGATTCGAACAGCGGCAGGTTGCAGCAGACGCAGACGTACATGCCGGCTTTCTTGTTGTGCAGCAACGTGCCGCAGAAGGGCCGCTCCGTGTCTTTGCCCCGGGTGATGCGAAATTGCTGTGGCGTCAGGCGTTTGTGCCACTCGGCGTCGGAGAGGACCAGCATGGGCAGCTCGCGCGGCTGGCTCAACTTGCCGTCGGCGCCAATGACTCGAACGCGAACCTTCGACATGGACGTTCTCCCCTCGGGCTTGGACCGCGGCGACGGAGTGGCGGCCTGCGACGCCGTGAAATCGCCGCACCCGGCCGCGGCCAGAAGCATAAACTCCAAGGCCAAACCAAGTTGAAGTCGCATGGTAGCTCCGTGGACGGCTTTCTGGCGGGCAAATCGATGCGAGGCCAGCGCCTCGCCCTATGAAATGTACGCCGCAGCCGGCCGGGCGACAAGCGGCGGCTGTTTGACCGCAGAATGATGGTGGGACTTCGCTCCGCTCGTCCCACCCTACCGGCCCCCGGCCCCCGGCCCCCGGCCCCCGGTCCCTGGTCCCTGGTCCCTGGCCCCCGAATTTCCTGGTGTTGCCGTCAGGGATTTCCCGACGGCCTCTTCGGGCTCGCGCCTATTGCTTGCCTCAAATCCGCTCTAAAAATTACACCGGTCGTTAACGCGGGATTGGTGGAGCCGTCTCGGCGACTGTGCTCACGTTTCCGGCACTGCAAGTGCGGAACACTGGTCCTCAATTGGATGGGTTGTCCGTGGCGCGACGGCTGGATCGGCCAGCGGAGGCGATCTGCGTTGCGCGTGCGGTTCCCTAGTTCTAGTTAAGGAGAGTCGAGCCATGAGAACTGCAGGAACGTTGCTGGTGGTGCTGGCGTTGTTGGGCCTCGGGGCCTCCGTCGTGCAAGCGCAGTGCTGCGGCAGGGCCTACACGGCGTATTACGCCGGGTCGTGTTGTGGCGGGAGTAGCTGTTCCCTGGGGGGCTGCGGGGGCGGCAGTTGTTGGTCCAGCCCGTGCTCGAGTTGCAATAGCTGCTATTCGAGCTGCTACAGCCCCTGCTACACGAGCTACTACAGCCCGTGCTACTCGGGTTGCAGTAGCTGCTACACGAGCTATTACAGCCCTTATTACACGGTGGGCTACTGGGGCTGGGGCGGCGGCTGCCGCAGTTGCGGCTGGTAGGGTTCCAGCCGGGGCAAGAGAAAAGGACGCGGGTGGTAGTGTTCCAACCGGGACAGGAAAAAGGAGGCGGGTGGCCCCGATAGCTCTGCTATCGGGGTGCCGCAGGCACAAGAGGCGCTGGTGACCTATCGAAACTCCTCTTGCGGCTACGCCGTGTGCGATAGCGGAGCTATCGGGGCCAGCCGGGGCAAGAAAAAAGGACGCAGCGGGGTCCCCTCGAGCTCCCAGCTTCCCCGCTGCGTCACGTCCCCGGCAACTCTCCCCAAGTCGCCGGTTCCAAGGAACTATAGTTTGGGACTGTGCGCTGTCAAATCCGCGGGGATCGGCAGCTTCCGCCTGATGTAGCGGAAGCGCCTGGCGCGGATGGGGATCTACCACGTGCCACGGCTGTGTCAGCCGTGCGGGCCTTGCCGCGCCGCCGGCTGGCACGGCCCGCGGTGCCGCCCGAAAGGGGACAGGTCCATGTTTTCGGCCAACGACTGGTTGGCCAACGCGACGCCGTTTGGCCGAGAAATGGACCCGTCCCCACCGGTTCCCCCCGGCACGGCAGAGTTTGGCCCTTCCGCACGCCCAGCACTGCGCTACGGCCTGCAGAGGGAGATTCCGCCTCCGCAGGTGCCAATTCCGTTTGCACGCGGGCCAGCATGGCGCAGAATTGCCCGTACTGCGTCGCTGATCGAAGACAGTCCCTTAGGAACGGAGATTGGACCCCATGAGAAAGCTATTGATCGTGCTGGCTGTGCTGTTGATGCCGATTGGTGCGATTGGCTGCAAGACGTGCGGGAGCGGCTGCGGCTGCGGGAGCGGGTGCGGGTGCGGGAGCGGCTGCGGGATGTGGGGCTGCTCGCAACCCGCGCAGCCGGCGCCGATGTACGTCATGCCCTGCGAATCGCCCTGCGGCAATTGCGGCGGCTGTCCGTCGTGTACGACGTGTCCGACCTGCCCCTCGCAGTAACCGTTCACAGCATGACGCCAGGCTCGCAGCGCAAGCGAGGGGGCAGCGACGGTGGACCGTGGCGTAGTGCACCCTCGCGCGCGTTTCGCGCCTAGTGTTATCAGCGCCAACACGGTGCTGTGAACGGTTTTACCCTTGAGGCGCTTCAGCAGCCGTGCCGCTGGAGTTTTTCCCGCAACGTTTCCGCCGTGAAGGGCTTGACCAGGTAGTCGGATACCCCGGCCTGGATGGCCTGCATGACGCGGGATTTCTCCGCTTCGGTGGTGACCATGATGATGGGCACCTTGGCGTCCCGCGCGGATCTCTTGCGTCACTTCCAAGCCGCTTTTGCCCGGCATGTTCCAGTCGGTCAGCACCAGGTCGAAGCGGCCGGGCTGGAAGGCGGCCACCGCCTCGGCGCCGTCGCCGGCCTCGGTGGCCTCCGTGACTCCCACCGCTTGCAGCGAGCGGAGGATGATTTTTCGCATTGTGCTGGAATCGTCAGCGACCAAGACGCGCGTTCCCATGGTGATTTCCCCGTGAGGCATGAACTGCGTGGATAAGCGTCCGCGCCTGGACGCGGACTATACCGAAGCCTAGTTCACCGCCGCGGGTTGTCAAGCGCGGCGCGGACCGCCCGCGACGGTTGTAGTGACTGTGCTGCGCCGGCGCGGGCCCGCCCGACCCCGGGGGTATCTCTTTCCGCTGCCGCGTCTCGGCGGCGAAATCGTGACCTAGAGTTGGCCAGAGCCGCGCCCGTGGGCAGGCTCGTCGAGGCAAGTCGCGATGCTTGCCGAGGGGAAGAGCGCGCCGGTCGGCGTCATGCCGCCGCGGCGCAGCAAACGGCTGTGAAGAAAGGAACCAATCGATGTCCACGCTAGTTCGACAAGCTCCGGTCCAGGAGCCGCGCCGCCTGGAAGGCAGCGGCACCATGCAACTGGTCAGTTTCGGCCTGGCCGACGAGGAATATGGGATCGAGATCACCAAGGTCCAGGAAATCATCCTCATGGGCGAGATCACGCGGGTCCCGCAGACGCCCGATTACATTAAGGGGCTCATCAACCTGCGGAGCACCGTGATTCCCATCGTGGACCTGCGGCGCCGCTTCGGGCTGGCCGAGCAGGCCGCCGGCGACGACACCCGCATCATGGTGGTCAACGTGGCGGGCAAGACGATCGGCATCATCGTCGATGCCGTGAGCGAGGTGCTGCGGATCTCGAAGGAGCAGATTGCCCCGCCGCCCCCCACGGTGGCCGGCCTGGGCCGCAAGTACCTCACCGGCCTGGTCAAGCTGGAAAACCGCCTGCTGATCCTGTTGGATATCGACAAGATTCTCGACGCCGAGCAGACCGCCGCCGTCGCGGCCGTGGAAGCCGCCGGCTGACAGCCCTGAAAGAGCAACTTGGGGACTGTCCCCCTGGCGCCGCCCACTGCTGATATGACGCTGCAAACCATCGATTTTCCGGTCTTTCCCGCCGACACCCTGGAACAGGTGTCCGAGGTCGAGATGGCGCGATTCGCCGCCTTGATTTACGCGCGGACGGGAATTCGCATCTCGCCGCAGAAACGCACGCTGCTGTCCAACCGGCTGCGGCGCCGCCTGCGAGCCAGCGGCATCAAGAGTTTCGCTCAGTACCACGATCACCTCAAAGGGCTCCGTTCCAGCGACCCGGAATGGGACGCCTTCCTCCAGGAGATCACCACCCACGAAACGTATCTCTTCCGCGATGAGAGCCAGTGGCAGTGGTTTCGTCAGGAGTTCCTGGCCGAGTGCGCGTCGGAAGCGGCGGCGGGCCGCCGGCGGCGCTCGCTGCGGATCTGGTCGGCGGCTTGCAGCACCGGCGACGAAGCGTTCACGGCCGCCTGCTGCGCGGCCGCCTGCCTGCCGATTTTCGGGCAGTGGAACGTCTCGATCGTGGGCACCGACATCGGCGTCGGCGCCCTGGAGCAGGCCCGCTGCGGCGTCTTCGGCCAACGCGCCATGCGGCTGGTGCCGGACGACTACTGCCGCCGCTTCTTCACCAAGGCCGCCGACGCCCCGGTGTGGCATGCCAAGCCGATCCTGACCGGCATGGTCAGCTTCCGGCGCCACAACCTCATGGAAGCCCTGGCGGAAAAACCCTTCGACCTGGTGCTGCTGAAGAACGTGCTGATCTACTTCGACGCCGCCTCGAAAAACACCGTCCTCGGCCACGTCCGCTCGTCGATCCGGCCCGGCGGCCTGTTGATCACCGGGGCCGCCGAGGGCATCGCCGATTGGGTCCACGACTTCCAACGCCTGCAGCCCTGGCTGCACCGCAAACCCGAACCCTGAACGGCCCTCCCCATGAGCGACCCCCAAGCGATCATCCGCGATGATTTCTTCGACGGCTTGCTGGGCGATTTCCTGGACGAGTCGGGACAGTTGCTCGAGCGCCTCAACGAGAACCTTCTGCGGCTCGACGAGTGGGTCCGCAGCGCCGGCGATCAGCCCCCGGTGCAGTGCCGCGACGAGGAGCTGCTCAACGAAATGTTCCGCTCCGCCCACAGTCTCAAGGGCCTCTCGGCCATGCTCGGACTGGGCGAGATCAATACCCTGACGCACAAGATCGAAAACGTCTTCGACGCCGCCCGCAAGAACGAATTGCCCCTGGACGGCGACGTCGTCGAGCTGGTCTTCCAGGCCGTCGACCTGCTGGGATGCCTCATCGCCGCGCTCAAGGAACCCGACGGCGCGACGGTCGAGTGCCAGCCGGTCATCGAGCGCATTGCGTGCCTGCTGCAAGGCGCGGGCGCGGAGAGGCGCCAGACCACGCAGGCGGATGCCCAACGGGCGCTGGAGGCCCAGGGCGCCGCCCCGCCCAGCGCAGCCCCGGACGCACTGCCCGCCGCCGGCGATTGTCTTGCCGGCCTGGAGGACGACGAAATCCCGGCCAAATACCTGCCGGTCTTCATCGACGAAACGGGAATCTCCTTGGACCAACTCAGCGAGACCCTCTTGGCGACGGAGCGACACGGCAGCCCGGAGGCCATGGAAACCCTGCTGATTACTACCCACCGCATCAAGGGCTCGGCCGCTTCGCTGGGCTTGAACCGGCCGGCCAAGTTGGCGCACCTCATGGAGGACCTCGTACAGCAGACGGTCGACAGCGGCGGCACGCTCTCGGCGACGATGATCGACGCCCTGTTGGCCTGCGCCGACGGCCTGCGACAGTACGTGGAAGGGCTCAAGCAAGGCAATGCCTCCTCGGCCGCCCTGGGACGCTTCGCCCAAGACCTGCTCCTGGCCGGGCAAGGTGCCGGCCGGCCCGGCGACGCGGCCACGGCGGAGGCCGTCTCGCCGCAACTCCATGCCACGGTCGCCGCCGTCGCCGGCGAGCCGGAAACTACGCTGGTGGGCGAAGCCTTCTTCCAACCGGCGTTGGCCCTGGTCGGGTTGAAGGCCCGGCTCATCTATGAAAAATTGGCCTGTGCCGGCGAGGTGTGCTATTTCCAGCCGGCCCCGGAGCAGTTGGACGAAATCGAGGAACTGGCCCAGGTCTCCTTTGCCGTCGTCACACCCGAGCCGCCGGAAACCCTCCGCAAGCGGTTGCAGATTGCGGGCGTGAAGCGGGTGGCCGTGGAGCGGCTGGCGGCCGGGGGCGACATGGCGGCCGCACCGCCGCAGGTCCAGCCGGCCCGCGACCGCGGCGTGCCCTTGGCGATGCCGCCGGCCGCCGCGCCGGGAACTGCGCCGTCGGCGACCGTGGACGCGGCCGAAAAAGCCCGCCCCGCCGACAGCGCCAAGCCGACGGAAACCTTGCGGGTCGACATCGAGCGGCTGGACGAGTTGATGAATCTGGCCGGCCAACTGGTGATCAACAAGGCCCGCTTCGCCCAGATCGGCCAACGGCTGAAAGCCGCGCTGGGCAGCCGGCATTCGCTGCAAGTTCTCGGCCGGGCGCTGGGCACGCTGGAGAGGATGACCGCCGCGGACGAGGGCCCCGGCGGGAAGACGGATGGCCCCGGGGAGGCCGCCGCGCTCCGCGCCCAGGCCCGCCGCCTGCGCCACGACCTGGAGTCGGTCCGGCAGGACATCGACCGGCTCGGCCAGGCCCGCAGCTCGCTCAACGACCTGTTTGAGACGATCCACCAGCTCGATCGGGTCAGCGACGGCATCCAGCAGGGGGTGATGAACACGCGCATGGTGCCCATCGGTCCGCTGTTTGCCCGCTTCAAGCGCGTCGTCCGCGACATCACCCACGGCAACGGCAAGAGCGTCAATCTGGTGATCAACGGCGAGAAGACGGAATTGGACAAGCGGATGATCGACGAGCTCAGCGATCCGCTGATCCACATGGTCCGCAACGCGGCCGACCACGGCATCGAGCCGCCGCCGGTCCGCCAGGCCGCCGGCAAGCCCGCGCAGGGGACGATCGTGCTGGACGCCTTCCATCGCGGCAACTCGATCATCGTGCAGGTCCGCGACGACGGCGGCGGGCTGGACACCGAGCGCATCCGCCGCAAGGCCGTGGAGCGCGGCCTGATTACGGCGGCGGAGGCCCCCCACCTGCCGGCCGCCAAAATCCATCAACTGGTGTGGAAACCCGGCCTGAGCACCGCCGAGAAAGTGACCGAGGTGTCGGGCCGCGGCATGGGCATGGACATCGTGAAGGCGAAGGTCGAAGACCTCAGCGGCACCGTCGAATTGGATAGCGCGCCGGGCCGCGGCACCACGCTGACGATCAAGCTGCCGCTGACGCTGGCCATCTTGCCCAGCCTGATGGTCGAGATCGACGACGACATCTTCGCCATGCCGCTGGAAGCCGTGGTCGAGATCGTCCGCCTCCAGCGCCGCGAGCTGACCACCGTCCACGGGCAGTGGACCGCCCGGGTGCGGGAGCGGGTGATTTCCACGGTGCGGCTGGGCGACGTTTTTGCCCCGGGCGGCGGCGGCGGCGCCGCCGGCGTCGGCGAAGAGAACACCCTGGTGATCATCGGACAGGCGGGATGCGAGTTGGGCCTGCTGGTCGATCGCGTGTTGGGGGAAGAGGACATCGTCATCAAGTCGCTGGCGGAAAACTTCCGCAACGTGCCCGGCATCGCCGGCGCCAGCATCCTCGGCGACGGCCGCGTTTCGCTGATCCTCGATCTGGCCGCGCTGATCGACATGGCGGCGAAGAAAAGCGCCGCCGTGCCCCAGGGCGCCTGAGGTCGGGCCACGGGAGACGAACAAAGGAAACCCATGACGCAACCCTGCTCCACCGGAAACGACAAACTGGCCGTGCTCCGCGAACTGCTCGCGTCGGCCACCCACGATGCGTCGGCGGCCATGTGCCGCTGGACCGGCGGGCTCATCAGCTTGACCCTGGACGAAGTCCGCGAGGTCCCGCTGGAACGGGCCTGCGCCGAGAGCGGCCTGGGCGAAGAACTCCTTACCATGGTGGTCCTCAGCCTGGAAGGCGAAAGCGGCGGCGTCCTCATCCTCGCCTTCGACGAGCCCAGCGCCCGCCAACTGGCCGCCGCGCTGCTGGGATGCCCGCCGTCGCAACACTCCCATTGGAGCGACTTGGAAAAATCGGCGCTCGCCGAGACGGGAAATATCCTTGGCTGCGCCTACCTGAACGCCCTGGTCCGGCTGGTCGATTGCCCGCTGAGGCCCTCGGCGCCCTACTTCCTCCAGGACTACGGCCAAAGCGTGCTCCAGCAGGCATTGGTCGCGCAAGCCTCGCCGACGACGAAGTCCTGATCTGTCGGACCGCCTTCCATCGCCAGCAGACGCAACTGAACTGGCACGTGCTGTTCATCCCCACGCACGCCCTGCGAACGGCCATGGAAAACGCCCTGGCCGCCCCTGCCGACCACTCCTGACCCGGACCGCTGTGATAGGAAACGGATGATGGCTCCTCCCGCCGCAGGCGAAAACGTCGCGCGTCAAAGCGTCGGCATGGGCCAGATCGTCGTGGCCCGCGGGCAGGCCGGGCTGGCGGCCATCCTCGGTTCCTGCGTCGGCGTGGTGCTCTATCATGCCGGCCTGAAGCTCGGCGCGATGGCCCACGTCGTCCTGCCCGATTCCCACGGCCGCGGCAATGCCTCGTCACCGGGCAAATTCGCCGACAGCGCCGTGCCCGCCATGGTGGCGTTGCTGCGGGGCCTCGGCGCCGCCCCCACGGAGTTGATTGCCAAGATCGCCGGCGGCGCCGGCATGTTTGGCAGCGGCGGGCCATGGCAGATCGGCCAACTGAACACCCAGGCGGTCGTGGCTGTACTGGCCGCCGCCGGCATCCCCATCGTCGGCCGCGACGTCGGTGGCAGCAACGGCCGCCGCGCCACCTTGGATTGCAGCACCGGAAAGGTCACGGTCATCACCGGCAACGGCCGGGCCACGGTCATCTGACCGCACGGATCCCCAAAGTTTCCCCTATCCTACCCGGAGGTGGGGTTTGGGACGGGCCGCTCAGTCAGCGGTCTTGGGCCCTTGGCGACGGCAATAAGGGCAAATACTGGCCATCCGGCTCACATTTTCCAGCCCAGGCCGGTTACTTACCCCTCGTTGGTGGCGTCCAAGGGGAAGCCATGGGGAAATAAAATCGTCGGGGTTATTGCTATTCTCGGGATGATCTGCCATAATGACGAGTGTATGCCCGGGCGGATGAAGAGGGCGGAGGAAAACCGCGCGCAGAAAACGCTTTTGCGGGGAGTGGGACGATGAGCCATGGTCCGTGCGACGTTTTGCCCATGAAGCCGGCCGAGGGGAAACGCCCATCGGTGGCTGCCGTGCTGGCTTTGGTTACCCTGTTGCTTGCCGCCGAGGTGGCCTTGTTCGTTGCGGGAGGGCAGTACCTTGGTTGGCCGTTCATGCTGGGCCTGTCCAGTGTCACCGGCGTGATTGGCCTGGTCATCGTGGGGCTGGCGGTCTGGCGCTACGTGCCCGCCATCGCGGCCAGGCTGGACCAGGAGGAATGCCTTGACGATCGTCTCTCCAACGGAATGCTCATCCTGCTGGCCGGCATCTTGCTGTTGTTGCCCGGTATGGTGACCGACCTGCTGGGCCTGGTCTTGCTGCTGCCGTGGACGCGGCGGCTCATCCTCGCCGGACTGAAACAGCATTTTGCGCCGGCCCCCATTTACACCGTGCCCGCGGCGCAGCGTCCGGAGACGTTCCTCGCGGACGTGGAAGACGAGAGCGGGGACGAACCGGCGTCCGGCGTCAAGTTGCCGCGGACGCGTGCCGCTTAGGGCGATAATTCATCGCCTGCCGCAACTGGCCGCTCACTTCGCCGGCATCGGCAGCTTGTGGTCTTTCAGCCAGGCCCTCATGCCGTCGCGCCAGCCGAACGCCTTCATGGCTGCTATGCTGTCGGCCCCTTCAAGCTTCACGGCCTCGTAAATGGCGATGTCGCGCTGCCTCAGGAAAGTGGCCGTGCTGTGGAGGAGTTGCTCCTTGGTGGCATCCTCGGCCATGTGCTGGACTTCCTCTTCGGCCATTTCCCGACCTTGCTTGCAGCCAAGCTCGTAGGCGTCCTTCTGCTTCGACGTCGTGATCGACTTCGGATCGAAATCGTAGATCACCAACTGCTCGTCGGCCGATTTGGCCGGCTTGTGGGCCCTGCCGGCTGCGGCCGACGCAGGCGTGCCGGCCGCCGGCGCCACAATCACCTGGTCCAGGGGAATCTGCTCCGTCTGGCCCACGACCGTGATGATGATGGCAAGCAGGATCACCACGAGTCCGCCCCCGGTGCCGGTGAGAATGCCGATCTTCGTGCCCGGTGAAAGATCCGCCCAGAGCCCGTGCGATTTGGCCCGCTTTTCTTCCCCGGCGGCTCTGCCGGCCTGCGACGGGCCTGCCATGCCGGCGGGAACCAGCCCGCGGACTTGCGCGGCGGACGCCCAATTGGCCATGCCGTCGGTCCACACCAGGTCGCTGGGGAGGACTTGGCCCGCCGCAATCATGCTTACCAGTTTTTCCCGCGTTACCGGGCCGCGTTGCTGGTCGTTGTCCGCGTAATACCAGTCGGCCATGTCCTTGTTCTCCGTAGCTCTCGCTCACCATCACGGGGAGGGAGAGGAAACCTGCATCCGCAAGCCACAACACCTCACCGTACATTCTAAATCACGCCGCCGGGCCGCGATAGACCGGCACGACTTCCCGCAACGCCCGCAGCAATTCTTCCACGCTGGCGGCGGCCGTCGGATCGTGCGGCCCCGGGCGGCGGACGGCCACGACGCGGCAATTTTCGGCCTGGGCCGCCTGGAGCTTTTCCAGGACGCCTCCGGGCCGGCCGCTGTCTTTGGTCACCAGGACGCCGATGCCAAAGGCGCGGAGCTGCCGGCGGTTCTCCTCGACCGAGAAGGGGCCGCGGTCGGCCACGACGTGTTCGTCGGGGATTCCGGCCTGGCGGCAGGCCGCCCGCGACGCCGGCCGCTCCAGCACGCGGACCACCAGGGGCAGGCCCGTCCGCCGCGACTCTTCGGCATAGGGCGCCAGGTTCCCGGCGCCGGTGGTCAGCAGCACGGGCTGGCCGAAGGAAAATGCCGCCCGCGCCGCCGCCTCGTGGTCCGGGGCAAACTGCACGCCGGCCGCCTGCGGGTCGATGGCGGGAGGCCGCAGGAAGTTGACATAAGGAATCTTCATCCGCTCCGCCACCCGCCGCGCCGTGGCGCGGATGGTGACGGCGTAGGGATGGGTCGCATCGACCACGGCGCGAATCTTCCGCCCGGCCACGAGATCGGCCAGGCCGCTCTCATCCAGCGGGCCGCAGCGGCTCTCGATGCGGGCGTGCCGGCCTGCGTCCAGGGGCACGTCGGTCGCCTGCGAGACCAGCACGCGATAGCCGACCCCGGCCAGCCCCAAGGCGATCTCCGCGCTGTCGCCGGTGCCGCCCAACAAGAGAATCATAGCCGATATCCCCGCGCCGTGACCATCCAGCCGTCGATCAGCCGGGTGTCGCTGTTGCCGATGATGACGATGCTGGTCATGCCGATGTCCTCGTGGAGGAAGCGGTCCAGATCGGTCACCGCCAGCGATTGCTCGACCTGTCCGGCGGCGGTCACGATGCCCACCGGAGTCGAGCCCGGCGCGCCGCGCGAAAAATCTCCGCCGTTTCCTCCAACTGGCGGATGCGCTTGCTGCTGCGGGGATTGTAGACGGCCGTCACCAGGTCGGCGGCGGCGACGGCCTGGAGGCGCGTGCGAATGACCTCCCAGGGCACCAGCAGATCGCTGAGGCTGACGGCGGCGAAATCCAGCATCAGCGGCGCGCCCAGGGCCGCCGCCGCCGCGCAGGCCGCCGTCACGCCGGGAATGACCTCGATGGGCACGGCCATCGCTTCGGCCCGGGCCAGCTCGATCGCCAGCCCGGCCATGCCGTAAATGCCGGCGTCGCCGGAGGAAACCAGCGCCACAGTTTCGCCGCCGGCGGCGCGCTCCAGGGCGGTCCGGCAGCGCTCGATCTCCTGCGTCATGCCGGAGGAGATGATTTCCTTGCCGGCCGTCAGGTCGGCGATCAGCTCCAGGTAGCGGCTGTAACCGACGATCACCGCGCTCTGGCCGATGGCCTCGACAGCCCGGTAGGTGCGGTGCTGGCGGCCGCCGGGGCCTATGCCGACGGCATAGAGTTTTCCCGGGCGATCGCCACGGTCACGCCGTCGGCTATGGTCTTGGGGAGTATTAATTGGGTCCTCCTTCCCGCCAGCAAGGCTGCCGGTTCGGCAACGGCGGGCAGATCGACTTTCTCTTGCACCAGGGGCGAATGGGCGAAGACGCGCGTCGTGCTGCGAATTTCCTCGGCGGCGATCCATCGCAAGGGCACCTGCAGGCGGCGGGCAGCTTCCTGCAGGCCCGCTTCCTCCGCCTTCAGATCGACCGTGGCCAGCAGTCGCACTTGCTCCAAGGGGCAACCGGCGGCGGCCAGGGCGTTGCGCACGGCCGCCACGATGGCCTCGGCCGGGGTTCCTCGCCGGCAGCCCACGCCCACGATCAAGTTCTTGGCCGCTTCGCTGCTGGTGGTGATGACCGCTTCGGCGCCCAGGGCGTTGGCCACGGCGACGGCCAGCGCGTTGGCGCCCTCTCGTGTCCGCCCAGCAGGCTGACGGCCCAGCGGGCGCCGACGTCGACGACGACGACGCCCGGATCGGTCGCCTTGTCTCGCAGGCAGGGGGCCACCGCCCGCACAACTACGCCCGCCGGCGCGATGTAGACCAGTCCCTGGACCTGGGAAAAAAGCTCCCGCGTCAGGTCCGCGATGCGATCGAACCGCTTGGGGGACAGTCCCCGACTTGTTTCTTCGTCGATGGTCACGCCGGCGTGGAGAAAGATTTCGCACGTCGGCGACGAGCCCGCTTCGCTGCCGGTGCCGAGCTTGGCCGCCAGCCGCGCCGCCACCAGCGCCCCGCATCGCTCAAGCTGATCAAGGCGATCTTCACGAGCCGTCCCTCTGCCGATGACCGTGATCGAACGAGGCATCATACAATTTTGAAGCATGGGGCAAGGGCCGCGCCAAGGCATACCCTGCCAGGAAGATGGCCGTCTTGGTCAGCTCGGCCGCCGCGCTGCGGCCGGCGATGTCGGCCAGCGTGCCGCGGACCACCTTCTGGTCGGGCCAGGAGGCGTGATAGACCACCGCCGCCGGGCACTCCGGCCCATAGTGCTCGGCCAGGGTGGCCGCCACTTGGGCCAGCTTCCCGGCGGAAAGGAAAATGCAGATCGTGGCACGCGCTTGCGCCAGGCGCGAAAGCTCTTCGGCCGCCGGCATGGGCGTCCGCCCGGGCGTGCGGGTGAGGATGACCGTCTGCGCGACCTCGGGCGCCGTCAACTCGACCTTCAGCGCGGCCGCCGCCGCCTGGAACGAGCTGATGCCGGGCACCACTTCATAGTCGATGCCCAGCCGGTCCAGCGCGTCCATCTGCTCGCCGATGGCGCCGTACAGCGACGGCTCGCCGGCGTGCAGCCGCAGCACGTCGACGCCGTCCTGCCACGCCTCGCTGAACACGGCGACAATCTCGGCCAACGTCATCGCGGCCGAATCCCAGCGGCGGGCGTCCGGCGGCAACAGCCCGATCAACTCCTCGCTCAGCAGCGAGCCCGCATAGACGCAGCGCCGCGCCTGTCGCAGCAGCCGCTGCGCTTTCAGCGTCAGCAGCTCCACGTCTCCCGGGCCGGCGCCGACAAAATAGACTTTCATAAACGGGCTCTTGCGTCTTGGATGTTCTTGCCGAAAGCCTCGCGCTCCGCTTGCGGTTTCGCACGAACTCGCACTATGCTTGCACCAATAGCACGCAAAGGTATCCGGTCTCGTCCGGCGCGCTGCGCAGCCGGCCGAGGTCGGTCTCGATCCGCTGTTGCGCCATGCCGGCATGAGAAACCAGCACGGCGCGGTCCGTCAAGCCGCGCCGCTCCAACTCGTCCAGCACCTTCTGCAAGCGGCGGCCGATTTTCAACAACACCACCGTGCCGCCGCGGTCCAGCGCCGAGGCGAACTGGTCCAAGTCGTCGGCGGCCGGCACGATGGTGACCAGCTCCTTGCCCTGGCCGAGGGGAAAGTTGGTCAGGGCCGCCGCCGCGCTCAGCGCCGTGATGCCCGGCACCGTGACGATCCGGACCGCCCCGTCCAGCGCCCGCAACTCGCGGAGGAGATAAATATACGTGGAATAAAGGAGCGGATCGCCCAGCGTGAGGAAGCAGCAGTCCTCGCCCGCCGACAGCGTCTCCTGCACCTGCCGGGCTGCCGCCTGCCAGCTCGCGCGCAGCACGGCCGCGTCGGCGGTCATGGGAAAAGTGAGCTCGTGGACGACGGCGTCGGGCTTGAGATAGCGACGCGCGATCTCCAGCGCCACGCTGTCGGCCGCCGCCGCCGAGCGGGGAGCATACACGCAGCGGCAGGCCGCCAGGATCCTGGCCGCCTGGACGGTGATCCACTCGGGATCGCCCGGTCCGATGCCGATGCCATACAACGTTGCCGCCGTCATGAGCGTATCGACCTCCGCATCAGGATTGCCAGCCACAGCGACGAAACATCGTCCACGTCGGCCAACTGCCGCGGCGTCATCGCCCGGATGCGCTCGGCGTCGAGCGTAAGGTTTTCGCACAAGTAGGCGTCGTGCGTGGCCTGCAAGACGCCGGCGGCCCAGGCGGTCCACCGCAGCGCCTCGGGCGTGCCGCCGAGCACGGCCAGCTTGTCGAGGTTTTGCAACTCCGCGGCGCCGAGTTGCGGCGTCCGGCCGTGGGCACTGACGATGCGGGCGTCCTGCCAATCGACGCCCAGCAGGGCGAAGGCCGCCTGCACGGCGCTGACGGCCGGAACGATCCGGCACTCGGCCCGTCCGAAATGTTCGGTGATCTGCCGGGCGAGGCTGAACAGGCCGGGATCGCCGCTCACCAGCACAGCGATCCGCCGCCCGGCGGCACGATGCTCCTCGATGGCCGCCAGCACCGCCGCCAGGTCGCCCTCGACAGCCACGCGCCGGCAACTGCTCTGGTCGAACAGTTCCAGCAGCCGGCGGCTGCCGACGATCACGTCGGCGCCGGCCACCGCCTGCCGGGCCGCCCCGGTCAGATACTCCGGCGAGCCCGGTCCGCAGCCGACGATGGCAATGGGTGCGAGGGTTATGGCCATGGTGTGAAGTCTCCTGCCGTGCCCAGACGCTCTCCGGCCATGTCCACCAGGAAGACCGCGACGGCCATGGCGCCGCCCGCCCCGTGGCCCTCAAGCCGCCGCATTACGCTCCGCCGTACGTCGTCGGCCAGTCGCTCGGCCAGCATCGCTCTGGCGGCCGGTTCCAGGGCGGCGAAGATGCCCTCGACCGTCGGGCTCTCCGGCGCCGGCCGGCCCAGGACCTCGGCGTGCAGGCGGCCGACCGACTCCGCGGCCGCACCGGACCGCGACGAGTGGGTGTCCCACTGTCCGCGGGCCAACTTGGCGAGCTTGCCGGGGTGGCCCAGCAACATCACGGCGTCAAAGCGGCGGGAAGGCGCAACGAGCAGATCGAGCGCAAAGCCCCAGGCGTTGCCGACCTCGACGACTTGCTCGTCGGAGAGCGCGAAATGCCGCCGCGACGCCGCCAGGCCGATGTTGCCGGGCACCAGCACGGCCGCGCGGACGCCACAGGCGGCCGCCACGTCGAAGGCGCATTTCAGGGCGTCGCAGAGCGCCCGGGTGCAATAAGGCCGCACGATCCCGCTGGTGCCGAGGATGGACAGGCCGCCTGCGATTCCCAGCCGGGGGTTGAACGTATGACGGGCGACTTCGCGGCCGCCGGGAATGGCAATCTCCACGCGCACGCCCCGCGGCGTCACCTCGCGAACGGCCGCGGCGATCATGCGCCGAGGCGTGGGATTGATGGCCGGCTGTCCGGGCGGGACCTGCAACCCCGGCTTGGTCACCGTGCCCACGCCCTCGCCGGCCGCGAAGCTCACGCCCTCCTGCGGGCTCCAGGCGACGGTGGCGACGATCTCCAGCCCGTGCGTGGCGTCGGCGTCATCGCCGGCGTCCTTGCGGACCGCGGCCAGGGCGGCTGTGCCGTCGCCGCAGGCGCGGGCCGAGGCGATGGCCACGCGAACCGTTTGGCCGCCGGGCAACGAGACTTCAACCGCCGCCGGCGGGGCGCCACCGGCCAGGACCATGGCCGCCGCCTTGGCCGCGGCCGCTGCACAGGTGCCGGTGGTGAGGCCGCTGCGGAGCGTCATGCCGGTTCTCCGGGGACGCTGAGGCGGTTCTGGCCGATCCATTGCCGAATCTGCCGCCGTGCCTGCTGGACCGTCAGCGGCAGCCGCTCGGCCGCCATCCCTTCGCTATCCAGTTCGTGAAAAAGTTGTGCGATCAGGGGCAATCGCAGGCCGGCCTCGGCGGTCGCCCAAGCGTCAGCCAGGACCGTCTCGGGCGGCCCTTCTCGATGGACGCGCCCCTCGCGGAGCACGTAGATGCGCGTGGCCAGCACCGGCAGCAGATCGACGCAGTGCGTGGCGAGGATCAAGGTGATTCGCTCCTGCCGGTTCAGCCGCAGGAGCAGCTCGATCATGTGCGTTTCGCTCACCGGATCGAGACCGGCCGTCGGCTCGTCGAGCACGAGGATCGCAGGCCGCATGGCCAGCACGCCCGCCAGCGACACCCGCTTCTGCTGGCCGAAGCTCAAGTGATGGACTGGCCGCCCGCCGAGCGGCAGGGCATCGACGGCGGCCAGCGCTTCCTCGACGCGGCGGGCGACCTCGTCGTCGGCCAGGCCCATATTTCGCGGGCCGAAGGCCACGTCCTGCTCCACCGTGGCGGCGAAGAGTTGATCGGCGGGATTCTGAAAGACCATGCCGATCGTGCGATACAACTCGGCCGGCGTCATGGCCGCCACGTCGCTGCCCCGCAGGCGGACCTGTCCCCGTTGCGGACGCACCAGCCGCAGCAGCACCTTCAGGAGCGTCGTCTTGCCCGCGCCGTTGGCCCCCATCACCGCGACCAATTCGCCGGCAGCGGCGCGGAACGTCAAGCCGTCCAGGGCCACGATCCCGTCGGGATAGGCGTAATGGACCGCTTCGGCTTCGATGGCCAGGGGGCCGGTCGCGTTGGTCACAAGGGCCACCTTTCTGTCAGCACGAAGGCCAAGACGATCAGCCCCGCGGCCAGCGCGGAAATCGCTCCGTCCCTTTTCGCCAGCGGCGGCAAGTTGGGGACCGGCAGCGAGCCCTGGTAGCCGCGGGCGACCATGGCCTCGTGGGTCCGCTGGGCCTGGTCAATGGAGCGCAGCATGACGATGCCGGCCAGGGTGCCCAGCGACTGGAGCCGAAGGCGGTAGCCGGCGTGCCCCAGGCGGGTCTTTTGGGCCGACAGCACGGCGGCGGCCTGCTCGAAAAGCGTGAAGATCGACCGCACCATGAGCATGGCGATTTCGATCCAGGTGCGGGGCAGCCGGGCCCAACGCAGGCCGGCGAAGATCTCATGGGCCTCGGTGAACGTGCCCAAGACGACGATGGCGCCCACCGCGCCGAGCGCGCGGGCGGCGATCTGCGCCCCGTCGAGCAAGCCCTCGCGGCTGACCACCAGCCGCCAGGGCCCCAGCGGCAGCGAGGCCAGCGGAGTCGTGCCGGTCATCAACGCCCGCAAGATGCAGACGACGGCCACGATGGCCAGCGGGGCGGTCAGCCGGTAGATCGTCGCCCGCAGCGGCGCCCGGAAGGCCGCCAACAAGCCCAGGCAGATGGCCAGCGTGGCCAGCGGTAGCGCGGCGCGCGTGGAGAAGGCCACGGCCAGGATCGCCGCGGCGGCCACGATCAGCTTGACGCGGATGTCCAGCCGTGCCAAGCGGCTGCGGCCCGGGTTGCGGCCGACGGAAAGTAATTCAAGAATTCGGTGCATGGTCTTTCATCGCGGCGATTCTTGGCGGAAATAGGATGCGGAAGGAATATCCGGCGACGAAGCCGCCCACCGCGCCGGCCACGAGGAACACGAACAATCCCAGGTCGCCTTGGACGAGATTGATATAAGGCTCGCGGGCGGGATGCCCGGCCGCCTTGGCTATTTCCTCGAACTTATCGTCGACGCCTTGCCAGTCAGCACTTTCCGCAGCGGCGGCTGCGAGCCGCACCGGCGGACCGTCCGACTCGAACTGGTGGGCGGCAGGAGTCGCTTGCCCATCCGTGCCACCTGCACTGCTGGACAAGCCAGCAGTGGCACCCAGCACGGCGATGATCAGAATTGCGTGGAGTCGTTTCACGGTTTTTCTCCGGCGACGGGGGCGGCCTGGGGCAGCAGCCCGAGCAATTCAGGACGGCGGAGCCGCACAAAGCGGTAGGCGGCGGCCGTCACCACGCCTTCAGCGATGCTCAAGGGGAGTTGGGGGGGCACAAAGGCCGCGGCATAAACGAGGAACATGGCGGTTATCGACGCGTTGCCGTGCGTTCCGGCCGCCAGTTCCAGTGCCGCCGTGGCGTAGGTGGCCCAATCCGAGAGCAGTCCGGCGAGAAACGCGGCGGCCAAAACGGGCACCCGCGCCCGCCGCAGGCCGTGAAACAAACAGTAGCCGCTGAAGGCCCCGACCACGCCCATCGACACGATATTCGCCCCCAGCGTGGTCAAGCCGCCGTGCGCCAGAAACAGCGCCTGGAGCAGCAAAGCGATGCTGGCGACCACCACGGTCGGCCCCGGGCCGATCAGGATCGCCCCCAGGCCCGTGCCCAGCGCGTGCGAGCAAGTGCCGTGCGGCAAGGGCACGTGCATGCAGGAGATGACGAAGATCGCCGAACCGACCAGGGCCACCAGGGTCGCGTACGAGGGATCGGCGGCCTGGCGGCGCCGGATGGTGTGCAGTCCCCAGAACCAAAACGGCGCCGCCACCAGGAACCAGAGGCCGGCCCAACTGGGCGGCAGAATGCCTTCGCTGATGTGCATCGCCTGCGCCGGCGCCGGCCACAGGACCAGCGCGGCCAGCAATATCGCGCCGAGGGCAAACGTTCTCTTCTTCATGAAATTCACTCCTCTTCCAAGGCGGCCAAGGCATTGACGGCCGCGGCCGCCACCGGGGTGCCGCCGCGGGCGCTGATGTTGGTGATGTAACACAGATCGCTTTCCAAAAGTGCCAATTTCGCTTCCCGGGCCCCGACTAGCCCCACCGGCAGGCCGACGACCAGCGCCGGCCGCGGCCCGCCGCCACGGACGATTTCCAACAGTTTCCACAGCGCCGTGGGGGCATTGCCGATGGCCACGATGGCGCCGGCCAGCCGCGGCGCAAGCAGTTCCATGGCCGCCGCCGCCCGCGTGCATTGCCGCCGCTGGGCCAGCGCGGCGGCCTCCGGATCACCGATCGCGCAGACGACCTCATTGCGGACCTTGGTAATCCCCGCTTGCAGCATCTTCACATCGCAGAGGACCGGCCGGCCGGCTGCCAGCGCGGCCCGGCCGCAGGCGACCGCGTCGGGATGGATGCGCAGCGAGCGGGCGAAGGAGAAATCGGCCGTCGCATGGATGATTCGCGCCACGATCGCCCGCCCGGCAACATCCGCCAGGCCGGCCGCGTCAAGCTGCCGGGCGATGATCTCGTGGCTCCGCTGCTCGATCTGGGGGCCTTGCGCCGGCAGCGCCGCCGCCGGGGCGGCCAGCGGGGTCAGCCGCTCGACCACCAGGTCCTCCAAGGCCGGGTCGCTCTCCAAGGTCGGCAGCACTTCTAGCACGATCGCGGGGAACTGCCGGCGGCACTGCTCCAGCAGCTCGGGAATGTCGTGCGTCACGTGCTGCCCCGTGTAGAGAAAATAGGGCAACAACACGATCCGCTTAACGCCCCGCGCGGCCAGCTCCGCCACCCGGTCGGGAATGTTCGGCCGCACGATGGAAAAGAACGTGGGCAAAACATCCGCCGTGCCCAGCCGGGCCGCGATCCGCCCGACCAGGGCAACAAACCGCTGGTTGGCTTCCGCCCGCGGGCTGCCGTGGCTGATCATCAAGATGCCGGTTGGTCCCAGGGCGTCGTTCATGCGGATTCCTCGCAACGGGCCAGAAAGCGCTCGACCGCCCGGGGCCGCGAGGCCCAGTGCAGGTGGACGTAGCTGGCCAGCACGCCCCCCTTGGCGAAGCCCTCGGCGGCGATGGCCTCGGTGCGGCGATGCCGCAGGTGATAGGCCGCCTGCCAGCCCTCGGCGCGGCCGCCGTCGGCGACGATCTCGGAATAATGGAACTCGTGGCCGCGGCAGCCCTCGCCCGCCGCGCCCCACAGCGAGTCGGCGGCGAAGGTGACTTCCGCATAGCCCAGCGTCTTGAGCGTCTTGAGCATGGTGGTTTCCACCGGCAGCGTGCCGGCCAGTTCGTGGCGGGCGCCGTCGAGCGTCCGCAGCGCACGGCCCAAGTACATCAAGCCGCCGCATTCCGCATAGACCGGCCGGCCCGAAGCGGCGAAGCGACGCACGGCGTCGAGCATCGGCCCATTGGCGGCCAGCCGGGCCGCATGGACTTCCGGATAACCGCCGCCGAAGTACAGGCCGTCGAGGTCCTCGGGCAGGGCCGCATCATTCAGCGGCGAGAAGGCGGCCAACTCCGCGCCGCCGCGACAGAGCGATTCCAGGTTGTCGGGATAGTAAAAATGGAACGCTTCATCCCGGGCGACGCCCAGCCGCACTCGCCGTGCCAGGACCACGCCGGGCGTGGTGCCTGTGTCAGCCGTGCCGGCCGCCGCCGCGCTGTCGCACGGATCCTCCGAGACGCTCGCCAAATCCAGGAGCGATTTCATGTCGATATATTGCGCGCAGCCGTCGGCCAGCAGATCGAGAGTCTGGTCGTCCAGCCCGCTTTGATCGGCGGTCACCAGGCCGAGGTGCCGGCTGGCGAGTGTCGGCAAGGCCCCGCGCGGCACGGCGCCTAAGAGCGGCGGCAGCTTGGCGCCGGCCAGGGCCTCGGCCAGCCAGGCCCCGTGCCGCGGCGTGCCCGCGTGGTTGGCGATCACGCCGGCGATGCGGACTGCCGGCTCGAACTGGGCAAATCCCTTGACGGTTGCGGCCAGGCTGCGGGCGGCGCCGTGGGCATTGACGGCCAGCACAACCGGGGCGCCCAGCAGGAGGGCGATCTCGGCGGTGCTGCCTTCCAGGGACGCGGGCGACGCCCCGTCGAACAGGCCCATGACGCCTTCGATCACGGCCAGGTCGGCCTCCGCGGTGGCCTGGGCAAAGAGTTGCCGCACGTAGCCGGCGGAAGTCATCCAGGCGTCGAGGTTATAGCAGGTCCTTCCCGAGGCCCGCGCCAGGTAAGTGGGATCGAGAAAATCGGGGCCGGCTTTGAAGGTCTGCACCCGCAGGCCCTGACGCCGCAGGGCGCGGACCACGCCCAGGGCCAGCGAGGTCTTGCCGACGCCGCTGCCGGTTCCGGCGATCACCAGCCTGGGGCAAGGGAAGGGCTGTTGCGGTTTCATGCGGCAGTCCCCCAAAGTTGCCAGAGATGCACCACACCCAGCCGCAGCGCGAGTCCGGCGGCCAGGAACAGCGCCGTGGCGGTCCACATCAGGGCGTTGGCCGCGCGGATGTGCCGGGGCGTCAGCGGCCAAAGCGGATCGCCGACGGCCGGCTGGTCTACGGGCTGGCCGGCGTAGAAATTGCGTCCGCCGAGCTGCACGCCCAGGGCGCCGGCCACGGCGGCCTCGGCCAGCCCGGCGTTGGGGCTGGCGTGCTTGCGGCCGTCGCGCAGCAGGATGCGGGCGGCCGGCAGCGGCCGCTGCCGAAGCAGCCCGGCGGCCGCGCACAACAGCGGCGCCGTCAGGCGCGCGGGGAGGTAGTTGGCCAGGTCGTCGATCCGCGCCGCCGCCCAGCCGAACTGCGAGTAACGGTCATCCTGATGCCCGAACATCGAATCCAGGGTGTTGACGGCGCGATAGACCACCGCGCCGACGGGCCCGGCGACGATGGCCCAAAACAGCGGGGCGGTGACACCGTCGACGGTGCTTTCGGCCACGCTTTCCACGGCCGCCCGCACGATGCCCGCCTCGTCGAGCGACTGGGTATCGCGTCCCACGATGGCGGCCACGCGGCGCCGGGCCTCGATCAGATCGCCCTCGGCCAGCGCCCGGCAGACGGCCATGCTGTGCCGGACCAGGTCGCGGGGGGCAATGGTCGTGTAAATGATGACGACGGCGGCCAGATCGGCGGCTAGCGGGCCGGCCAGAGCGGCCAGCCGGATGATGCCCCAGGCGGCGGCCCCGGCGGCAACGTAAACGAGCATCGCCACGGCCAGCCCGGCCGCCCTGGTCCGCCGCCGTGCCAGCGACTCGAGCCGGGCGGCCAGCCAGGCGATGCCGCGGACCGGATGCGGCAACCAAGGCGGGTCGCCCAGCGCCAGGTCGAGCGCCACCGCCGCCAGGATTTGGTATTCCAGTCTCATTACAGTTTCATCGCAGTGGTAGGGTGGGTCGAGCGCAGCGAGCCCCACCAGCTACGGTTCGGCCATTTCCTGGTGGGGCTCGCTGCGCTCGACCCACCCTACAAATTACAGTTTCATCAGGCGCGTGATCGCTTCCATGTCCAAGCTGCTGCGAACCGCGTCGGCCAGGCGATCCAGCGCGGGCTCGATGTCGTAAGGGGCGATCACCCGGCCCAGCGGCGCCAGGCCGCGGCGGACCCGCAGGTGATCGATGAACCAACGGCGGAACGGATCGGCGTCGAAGACCCCGTGCAGATAGGTGCCCCAGACGCGGCCGTCGGCGCTGCCGCAGCCGACCGTGCGGCCGTCGGGCCGGCGGAACAGGGCAGGGGAGTCGCCGGCGTCCGTTTGGCCATGATGGATCTCGTAGCCGACGACCTCCAGGGCCGAGGGCGCATGGCGGGCGGTGGTGCGGGCCAGGGTCTTTTCGGCGTTCATCACGGTGACGGTTTCCAGCAGTCCCAGTCCCGGGGCGGCCCCGACGGCCGATTCCAGGGCCTCGGGATCGCGGATTTCGCGCCCAGCATCTGGAATCCGCCGCAGATGCCCACGACCTCGGTCTGGCCGGCGCGGGCCAGTTGGTCGATGCGGCCGGCCAGCCCGCTGTGGCGGAGATAGCCCAGGTCGGCCAGCGTGTTCTTGCTGCCGGGAATTAGCACGGCGTCGGGCTGGCGCAGGTCGGCTGGGGTGCGCACGATCTGCAGCCGCACGTCGCTTTCGCCGCGGAAGGCGTCCAGGTCCGTAAAGTTGGAGATGTGGGGCAGATCGATGACGGCGATTTCCACGGCGTCGCCGTTGATGCCCTGGCCGTTGCCGTGCTGGCCGGCATGATCGGCGTCGAGCTGGCCGCTCTTGAACTCGACCGAATCCTCCTGGGGAATGCCCAGCGAGGCGAGGTAGGGGACGACGCCCAGGACCGGCCGGCCGGTGCGGCGGAGCATGTAGTCCAGCGCCGGTTGCAGCAGGCCGGCGTCGCCGCGGAAGCGGTTGACGATCCAGCCGGCCACCAGCCGCCGCTCCCAGTCGTCCAGCACGGCCAGGGTGCCGACGAAGGAGGCGAAGACGCCGCCGCGGTCGATGTCGCCCACCACCAGCACGGGCGCGCCGGCATGTTCGGCCATCCGCATGTTGACGATGTCGTGACTCTTGAGGTTGACCTCGCCGGGCGAGCCGGCCCCTTCCAGCAACATGGCGTCGAACTCGGCGGCCAGCGAGTCGTAGCACTCGCAGGCGGCGGCAAAGGCCCGGGGCTTGAACTGCACGTACTCATCCACGCCCATGTTGCCCACCGGCTTGCCGCGCACGAGCACCTGGCTGCCGGTGTCCGAATTGGGCTTGAGCAGAACGGGGTTCATCCGCACGTCGGGCTCCAGGCGGCATGCCTGGGCCTGAACGACCTGGGCGCGGCCCATCTCGCCGCCCTGGCGGGTGACGAAGGAATTGAGCGACATGTTCTGCGCCTTGAAGGGCGCCACGCGCACGCCGTTCTGGAAGAGGATGCGGCACAAGGCGGCCGTCAGAATGCTCTTGCCGGCGTTGGAGCTGGTGCCCTGGATCATTAGGGCAGGGGTTTTACGGGCGCCACGGGTGCTGGTGCCACTGCTGGCTTGCCCAGCAGTGCATCTAGCACGGGTGGACGAGTCACCGGCGGCATCCAGCGCACTGCTGGGCAAGCCGGCAGTGGCATCCAGCCGCACTGCTGGGCAAGCCAGCAGTGGCACCCGACGCGGCTAATATCTCGCCCAGGGCGTCGCAGAGCCGCTGGTTCTCGGCCGGCGTTCGCACGGCCACACGGAAGAACCGCTCGTCGAGATGCTCTCCGGTGCCGAAGGTGCGAACGGCCACGCCCGCCCGGAGCAGGCGCTCGGCCAGCGCCGGTGCCGTCAGCCTGGCACGATCCAACCGCACCAGGAGGAAGTTGGCCGCGCTGGGGTAGACGTACAGGCCGGGCAAGCGCTGCAACTGCTCGACCAGTTGCCGGCGCTGGCGGCCGACATAAGCGACCGTTTGCCGGCCGTACTCCGCTTCGGCCAGCACGGCCACGCCGGCCGCCTGGGCCAGCGTGCCCACCGACCAGGGCGTCAATTGCTCGCGGATTTGCCCGGCGACGCACTCGTCGGCCACGGCGAAACCCAGCCGCAGGCCGGGCATCGCATAAAACTTTGTGAAGGAGCGGACCAGGACGACGTTGTCCGGCCGGTCGCAGGCCAGCGAACTGTAGCCCTCGATGAAGTCGGCGAACGCTTCATCGACGACAAACCACGTCGTGGGTCGGCGTGCCGCCAGGGCCCGGAATTGCCGGTTGTCGAAGGCCAACCCGGTGGGATTGTTGGGCTGGCCCAGCAGCACCAACTCGTGGCCGTGCAACTGGTCTTCCAGGGCGGCCAGGTCGAGCGCGAAGCCCGTGCGCTCGCCGAGCGCCAGCGGCACGACCGGGCGACCGGCCCGCTCGACGGCCGCCGCGTAGTCGCTATAGGACGGCACGGGGATGACCGCCCGATCGTACTCCATCGCCCGGGCCAGGGCGAAGAGGAGTTCGCTGGAGCCGTTGCCGGCGACGATCTGTGCGGCCCTCAGGCGGTAGTGCGCGGCGAGGGCCTCGACCAATTCGGCATTTTCGGGATCGGGGTAATGCACCAACCGCCCGATCGCGCCGCTGAGAACGTCGCCGAGGCCCGGCGGCGGGCCCAGCGGATTGACGCTGGCGCTGAAGTCGAGAATCTCGGCGGGGTCGCGGCCGGCCCGGGCCGCCAACGCTCGCAAATTGCCGCCATGTCCGGTCGTCACGGGTAGCCTCAACAGATGGAAAGGGTCAAGGTCAAGGCGGGCACGACTTCCACGATTTCGCAGGCGGCGCCGAACGTGTCGCCGGTGGCGCCGTGGAGTTTGCGATAAACGTAGGCCGCCAGGAGCAGCGTCACGGTCAGGCACGCGGCCCAGACGACGAGGCCGCGGCGGACTCCCAACACAGCGACGGCCGCGGCGGCCAGCAGGCCGATGGCCCAGAGTGCGGCGGCCACGTGCCGCTGGCGGCAGAAGATGGCCCCCAGGCCGTCGTTGCGGGCGGCGGGCAACAGGGCCGCGTGGACGCAGATCGCCGCCCGCCCGGCCAGCGGCATCAACAGGGCGGCCGGCCACAGCCTGGCCGGCTCGAGCGACGCCAAGGCGGCGAATTTTAATAGAATGACGCTCACCATGGCGACCAGTCCCATGGGACCGGCGTGGCTGTCCTTCATGATCTCCAGCATCCGTTGGCGATTGCGGCAGCTCAGAAAGCCGTCGGCGGTATCGGACAAGCCGTCCAGATGGAGGCAGCCGGAGAAGCTCAACATGGCGATCACCAGCGCGGCGGCGACGACCAGCGGCGGGGCCACGTGGGTCAGCCCCCAGCCCAGGGCGGCGGCCGCGAGGCCCAGCAGCAGGCCGACGACGGGGAAGAAGGCCACGCTGCCGGCCAGGTCCGACTCGGCCGTGCCCCAAGTGCCCGGCAGAGGCACGATGGTCAACAGTCGGATGGCCGCCAGCAGTCGTTTCATCACTTGGCCTGGGAAACGTGGGCTTCGTCGAAGGTGGCGATTTCGGTAAGGATTCGTTGGGCGGCCTCGACGAGGTTCATGGCCAGCGCGGCGCCGGTCCCTTCGCCCAGCCGCAGATTCAAGTCCAGCAGGGGCTCCTTGCCCAGGTGCTGTTGCATTGCCCGATGTCCCTGCTCCGCGCTGCGATGGGCGGCAATGATATATTGCGAGGCCAGCGGGCAGAGGGATTGGGCGATCAGGGCCCCGGCGGTGGAGATGAAGCCGTCGACCAGGACGGGCTTTCGCCGGGCGGCAGCGGCCAGGATGACGCCGGCGATGCCGCCGATCTCGAAGCCGCCCACCTTGGCCAGCACGTCCAGTCCGTCGCGCGGATCGGGCCGGTTCACGGCGAGGGCCCGTTGGACCACGGCGATTTTCCGCGCCAATTGGCCGTCGTCGATGCCGGTGCCGCGGCCGGTCACGGTGGCCACCGGCTCGCCGCACAGGGCCGCCACCACGGCCGTCGAGGGCGTCGTATTGGCGATGCCCATGTCGCCGGTGCCCAGCAGGTCGGTGGTATCGGCGAGCGACTCGACCACTTCGATGCCGGCCTCGACGGCCTGGATGGCCTGGGCAGGCGTCATGGCCGGACCCCGGGCGATGTTGGCGGTGCCGGGGGCGACCTTCTTCGAGACGATCTTGCCGGCCGCCACCAGCGGGCCCCAGGTCGGCGGCCACGCCCATGTCGACCACCAGCACCGTGGCCCCGGCCAGCCGGCCCAGGGCGTTGATGCCCGCCATGCCGGCGGCGAACCCGTGGACCATTTGCCCGGTGACCTCCTGGGGATATTTGCTGACGCCCTCGGCCGCCACGCCGTGATCGCCCGCCATGGTGATAATGGTCTTCCGCGCCACGGGCGGATGGAGCGAGCGCGTGATGCCGGCCAGGTCCACGGCCAGGTCCATGAGCCGGCCCAGGGCCCAATGCGGCATGATGAGCGTCTCCAAGCGCTCCTTGGCCCGGCGGCGACAGCTTTCGTCCTGGGGGGCAATCTGCCGCAGGGTCGTCTGCAACAAGCTCACTTCGGCACCTCCGTTTGATTCGCGGGTTCACAGGGGACTGTCCCGATTTTCGCGGCGTCATGGGCGTCACTCTCGAAACCGGCGGTTTCGCCGCGAAAATGGGACTGTCCCCCTAGCGCCGCGATTGTCCCTTTCAAGTGCAGCGGGATTCCACAGCAGAGCAGCGTCACGCGCTCGGCGCGGGCGGCGATCACCTGGTTGGCCCGGCCGACCAGGTCGCGATAGCGGCGGGCGGCGGCGTTCTCGGGCACGATGCCCATGCCGACTTCGTTCGTGACCAACAGGACCGTGCCCTGGCAGGCCATGGCGGCGTCGAGCACTTCCCGGCAGTGATCGGCCACCTCGGTTTCGCCCAAGGGGCGGCCGTCATGATCGGCCGCATACATCAGATTGTTGATCCACAGGGTCAGGCAATCGACCAGCAGCACGCCGTACTGGCCGGAGCGGCGCAGCACGCCGGCCAGGTCGAGTTGTTCCTCGATGGTTTCCCAGCCGCGGTCGCGGCGGGCGGCACGATGCAGCTCGACGCGCTGGCGCATCTCGTCGTCGACGAGCGGGCAGGTGGCGACGAAGACGCGGCTGGGCGAGAGCGATTCGGCCAGGCCCTGGGCGTAGGCGCTCTTCCCGCTGCGGCAACCGCCGACGATCAAGATGATTTCAGCCATGGCCGGCGTCTCCCGCGCCATCGGCGGCTGGGAAGGCGAGCACGCCGCGGCCGTCGAACAGGTGGAGGACCACCGGGGCGGCATAATCGACCTCGAAGAGGACGTAGTGTTGCGGCTCCAAGCCCAGCAGGTGGCAGATGATCGCCCGGATGGCGCCGCCGTGCGTCACGGCCAGGACCGTGTCGGCCGGATCGCGGGCCATGCGGTCGGCGGCCCCCTGGACGCGGTCGAGGAAGCCGCGCAGGCTTTCACCGCCGGGGAAGGCGAAATCGAACTCGAAGGCCGCCCAGCGATCGACCAGCGCCGGCTCCTCGGCTTGCAGGTCCTCGAAGCGGTGGTTTTCCCAGCGGCCGAAGTCGATCTCGCGCAGATCGCGGTCGATCTCCACGCTCAGGCCGGCGGCAATCGCCGCGGCCGTCTGCCGGCAGCGCTCCAGGGGGCTGCAAAAGCAGCGTTGCGGGTCGAGCCGCCGGATGGACTCGGCCAGGGCGCGGGCCTGCTGGTGGCCGGCCGCGTCCAGCGGCGGGTCGCTGGCGCCGACCAGGCGTCCGACGTGTGCGGCCCCGAGCCGCGCGTGCCGCACCAAGACGAGGCGATGGGCCATCGCAGGGTTCCCCAACAAAAAAAGCCCGTCCCTCGAAGAGGACGGGCGTTGCACAACAATGCAGCCTGCACCTTCCCTCGAAGGAACGCACCGAAGCGCCTTCTGGTATCCTGACTTCCGAATCGTCCTACTTGCCGCGACCTTCCCATCCAAACGGGCGGACAGTGGCCAACCTGGCGGCGTTCGTCATCGGTTACAGTGGCGGGGCCGTGCCGGATTTTCACCGGCTTCCCAATTCCAACGGAACCGGTTCAGGATAGAACGCAACGGCGGGCGTTGTCAAGAGGGGGGCGGTTCCAAGCGAGCCGGCGGCGTCAGCCGCCGGATAAGGTCGAATCACAAAAAGGACGAAGTGCCGGGCGAGCCGGCGGCGTCAGCCGCCGGATAACGTGGAATCACCGCAAGGCGGAAGGGGAGGCGGCGGACCACCGGGGCCAAGGCCAACATCGCGGCCAGCAGCAAGACCAGCGTGGACGGCTCGGGAGCCGCCGCCGGGCTCGCGGCGATAGTCCATCCGGCGGCGTCCCCCCCGGCAGACTCGACAGTCCGCTCAGCCCGGATCCGCGCCAGCAACGCGTCCATCACGCCCTCGGCGCTGCCGGCGCTGTTGGTGCTGGCAGCGGCAACAGCCGTCACGGCAGGCTCGCTGTCGTTGGAATCCCCCAGCAAGGCCCCCAACACCACCTCGCCACCCCTTTCGATGTCCAGGATACCCGTGCTGGGCATGGACTCGGGGGTGGCGAAGTCGAGCGTGCCGCTGGCAACCGTCGTGCCGCCCGTGTAGTTGGCACTGCCCGAGAGCACCAGCTCGCCACCGCCGATGAGGCTGACGGATTTGCCCGGGCTGTCCTCGCTGATCGCCCCGGAGATAGTCAGACTGCTGCCGGCGGCGACGCTGACGGTCAGATCGCTGCCGAGCGTGATCGGCACGGCCAGGGTTTGGCTGCCGCCGCTGATGCTCACGGTGGCAGCCGCCGCGGCGTTGCTCAGCGTCAACGCGCCTGTGGTGTCGCCGCTGCCACGGCCGATCGTGTAGCTGCCGCCGCCGGTGGTGCTGAAGGCCAGAGTACCTGAGCGTGCAGGCGCCGTCCAAGGTGACGACGGCCGCGGCGCGGCCGATGACGTCGCCGAACGTGGCCGTATCGCCGGAACTGGTCGGGACATTGCTGCCTTGCCAGTTGGCGGCGGTGTTCCAGCTTCCGCCGGCCGTGCTGCTCCAGACGCCATTGACGGGCAGCGGGTGCGTGATCGCCAACAGGCCGATGGTCGGGACAAGATTGTTGGAGCCGCCGGGCATCGCCACGCTGTACTGCACCGTGCTGGTGGCGGCCAGGGAACCAGCGACATTGGAGGAAACGACGCTGGGGCCGAAATTCACGTCCGTTCCCTGCGCCACGTCGTTGGGCGGGTTGCCCAGTGCCAAGGTGCCGGCAGAGTTGCTCAGCGAAAGGGAGTTGTAGCCTCCGTAGCCGGTCAGCCCCAGGATGTAGCCGGCCGAGTAGGTTGCGCCGGACACGTTGGCGGTGTTCACGCCGGTGATCGTGAGCGTTCTGCTGCTCGGGGCGCCGGTGTCTCCGCTGTTCTGCATATACGCGTTCCCCTCGGCCAGATCGTAGTCCAGCGTCTGATGCAAGCTGGGGCTGGTGTAGACGGTGACCAGGCTGGCGTCATAGGTGCGGCCGTCGAAGTTTCCGGTCGGATCGTTGACGGTCCAGGTCACCGCGTTGGGGGCGCCGTTGGTGTAAAGCAGGTTGCTCAGGCCGGCGACGGCCACCTCCCACACGCCGTATCCCGACCCGTAGACGCACGTCTTCGTGCCGCTGTAGGTCGGGTTGGCGTCGCTCATGCCGCCGATCGAGATCGGCGCAAGCTGCGTCCCGTTGACCGACACGGTGACGGTGGCCGTAAACATGGGCATGCCGCCCCAGATGTCGAGATAGAGGCGTGCATAGTCGATGTCGCTGCACGAGGGCAGCGTGAAACTTGTGCTGATGGGGGCATAGAGATTGCCGCCCGACTCGTTCCACGTCGAGTTCTCGAGGTAACTGATCCCCGCGTCGGCCAATCCCTGGCCCGACTGGACGACCTGGAAGTTGTAGCCGGACATGGAGTAACCGGCCCAAGCGGGAACGGTCATCGCGCAGATTGCGGCTGCCACGGCCGCCGCAAGGCTGCCAATAAGCCGAGCTCTCATCCTTGCCGTCTCCGCCAAAGCAAGGCCAAGATCGCGCCAACGCCGGCTACCAGCAGGCAAAGGGTCGACGGTTCCGGAACCTCGGCGACGCGGAAGCCGCAGAAATTGTAGTCAGAGCTTTCCGGGCTCCACGGCCAAATCTCGTTGGTGGATTCAAGTTCCGAGGGCGCGCTCTCGAAGGAACTGCACTCCATGGCGAACCCGGACCCATAATACGCGGTGAGAAGCGTGTCCGTCCATTGGAAGAGCAGGCCGCCTTGGTCGAAGGTGCCATAAGGACCCGGCGAGTTCGCGTAGGCGCCGACGCTGGTCAGGTAATCGCTTAGGGGCATGACGCTGCCGTAGTTGGCCGAGCCGGAGGCCCCGCCCGATCCCGGCGGGGCCTCGGCGACGGGGGCCGAGTTGCTTTGCGTGGGGTAAAGCCAGTAATTGCCCGTCGCCCCGTTGTAGTAGGCCGCCTTGTACCACTGGTTCTGGCTGGGGAGCACGTATCGGGCATTGGCCGTTCGGGCAACCAGCGCGAGCTGGGTGTCGGTGTTCGCGCCGTTGAGATAATAGGAACCGTTCTCGGTGGTGGCGAGGCATTCGCTGCCCGTCGGCTGGCCGTTGGTGAGCCAGTTGCAGAATCGCGCGGCGTCGCCCCACGTGATGTAGTTGACAGGAAGGTTGGCGTCCTGCGGCGCCACGCTGTAGGTGTAGCTGCCCGACGATCCGTTTTGCTGGATATTGCAGGCCGCGGGGTCCGACATGGTGCTGTTGTAGAGCCCATAGGTGTCCGTTGCGGCCACGGCGTTGAGAAACGCGACGTACTGGGCCGCGGTCACGTTGTACGTGCCGATCTGGTAGGTGTAGCCGACCGCGCCCAATTCCGTGAGGGGATCGGCGGTGTTGCCCGGGTTGCCGACGGTGACAAAGCCCAGGCTCGTCTGCCCCGACGGCAAGTTGAGGACGTTGGCCGGCGCCGGGGCGGCGGCGAGCAGGATGCACGCCGCCGCGGCGAAGAAACACGCAAATCGGGATATTGCCCGCGACGAAGCCGTCGGCGCCATTGTGCCCAGGAACCTACCGTGACAGAGCTGTTTTCTCATTGCTCTCTTTCTCGTGAAAGCCTTGTTGTGGATGGAAACCATGTTGTGGAAGAACCTGGCCGCCGTATCCCGCGGCCGTCATTGCGAGGCGTCCCAGTCTAGCTGCGTCGTCGTGGTCTTGGTCGCTACGTGGGCGTCGCAATAGACAGCGTTGAACGTGCCGCCCGGGTGCCGATAGTCGACGAAAGGCACCGGGTTCTTGAGCACGCCCCCGCTGCCGACCCAGTAGTCGCCGCTGGTGGAATCGGCGAACAAGATGACCTGGTTGGGATGGGCCACGTCGTAGCTCTTCACGCCGTACCAGAAGCAATAGGTGTTGCCGGCGAAATTGAACGAATTCATTCCGTAGCTGAGGATGATTGCCGAGTCCCACGGGGACGGCGCGTGGTTGGAATCGGCGGGGCACCAATAGACCGACATGTTCTTGCTGAGATAGGGCTTCAGGTAATCTGTCCAAAAGCCGATCGGTCCGGTGCTCACGTTTGGGGGCGGATTATTCATGTACGCGGGCGGATAGGCGTCGTAGGACGTCACATAGACCTGGGTGCACAGTCCGATCTCGTGGAGGTTGTTCGCACAGCTTATCCGCTGGGACGATGCCCGGATGGCCCCAACGGCAGGAAAGAGGAGGGCCAACAGGAGGGCGATGATCGCCACCACGACGAGCAGTTCGACGAGGGTGAAGCCCGGGGGATGGGGCCGCGAGTTGGGCGTGCGGTGGGAGTTGCTGGCGGCGATCATGGGGAGTCCGCGTAGTCTTACGTTTTCCAAAATCGTAATACTCCGCATTCTAGCCGGTCTTGCGGGAATTGCAAGCGCCGTTTTCGGAAAATCAGAAGAGGCAGTCCCAACGGCAAGGTCATGGCGCCCAGTCCCGGCCGGCCAGGCGGGTGCAGGCTTGGCAAGCGGACGAACTGGCGTTAGAATGCCCCAGGATGTAACCTGGAGCGCAACCCCCTTTTCCGCCAAGGAATTACGCCGCCAAGAGGCGGCGCCGCGGCGGCCACCACTGCCATGTCCGAAATCGTCCGTTTCTCCATCTCGTTGGAAGGCGACCTGCTGGATCAGTTCGATCGCTACTGCCGGCAGCAGCAGTTCGCTACCCGTAGCGAGGCCATCCGCCAGTTGCTCCGCGACACGCTCACCAAACAGGCTTGGGTGGGCGAGTCGGAGGATGCCGCCGGCACGCTGACGCTCGTCTTCGACCACCATCGCCCGCAACTCCGCGACCAGCTCTTGAAATTGCAGCACGACCACCGCGAGTTGGTGGTTTCCACCCTCCACGTTCACCTGACGCACAACCTCTGCCTGGAGGTGATCGCGCTGCGGGGGCCATCGGCGCGTCTGCAGAAGATGGCCTCCCAACTGAGGGGACTGAAAGGCATTCACAAGGGCGAGTTGGTGATGGCCAGCGCCGCGGATCACTAAGGATCGGGGAATCAATAATTGTCGCCTTTCGCTCCGCGAAAGTTGCGGCTTTCGCGGAGCGAAAGGCAACAAAGTCGGAGGTTATTGTTTCCCCGATCCTGAGTGTCGCCCCAGAGGACCCCGGCGTCATGCCGGGCGCCAATGGCATTGGGCCGGTCGCCCGTGCTTGAGGCGGAGCCCTTCCCCGCTGCCCGTCGCGCCTCTTGCCTCGGGCGAAGCTTTGGGCTATAAGAACAGTTGGTATTACGAATATCGGAGTGGTAATACTGACGCGCCCTCCGGCCGTTAACGTGCGGAACCTCCGACCCTGCCCCGCAACGGTCCCGTCATGGCAATTTTCAAGATCACGTATTCGGCAGAATTCGCGCGGGCCACGCTCCACCATGACGGCTGCAACTTCCGCTGCCTGGGATGTACCTACAAGCTCGCCTCTCGCCCGCGGCCGCAGCAATGGCCGACCATCGACGCCATCCACGACTGCCTCCGAGGGCTGGAGCTGGATGCCGTCCATTTCATGGGCGGCGAACCCACTACGAATCCGCAACTGCCGGAGCTGCTGGCCTTCTGCAAACGCCAGCTCGGGGTCGCGACCCGCCTGGGGCACACCAATGGCTCGGGGCTGGTGCTGCAAGACCTCGACGGCAGCAACGTGAGCTTCAAGGCGTTCGATGAGCGGTTGCACCGCCGCTATACCGGGCACCCGGCGGCCCCGCTGTATGCGAACTTCCGCCGCTCCTACGAAGCCGGGCTGGAGATGCGGGCGAGCACCGTCTTCAATCCCGAGTTCGGCGGCTTGGAGCAAGTGGAAAAGATCGCCGCCTTTGTGGGCGGTCTGGATCGGCGCATTCCCTTTCACGTCTTGGGCTATATCCCGGTGCCGGGCTGCGCCGTGGCGTCGCCCCACGAGCGAGGAACTGGAGCAGGCCGTCGCAGCCGCCCGGCGATTCCTCGACAGCGTGACGTTCTCCCATCTCACCTCCGACCAGGCGAAGGACTTGCAGCACCGCGACCAGCGCTTCGCCGTGCGGCAAGTTCTCTGACATGATCCAGTTGCAAGGCGTCAGCTACAGCTACCCCGACGCCGCGCAAGCCGCGCTCGGGGAGATCGATTTGGTTGTGCCGGAGGGGGAGTGGCTGCTCGTGGCCGGGCCGTCCGGCGGCGGCAAGTCCACGCTGCTCTGTCTGCTCAATGGGCTTATCCCGCACGTCCTCGGCGGTGAAGTCCGCGGCCATCTTCGCGTCGACGGCCTCGTGCCGGCCGACGTGCCGGTGCGGGAACTGAGCCGCCGGGTGGGAACCGTCTTGCAAAACGCCGAGGCGCAGTTGTTCATGCTGCGGGCCGGCGACGACGTGGCCTTTGGTTGCGAAAATTTGGGCTTTCCGCCCGCGGAGACGCGCAGCCGCGCGGACCGGGCGATGGCACAGCTTTCCCTGACCCCGTTGCGGCAGCGGGAAGTCTTCAGCCTCTCGGGCGGGCAGAAACGGCGGCTGGCCATCGCCGGCGCCTTGGCCATGGGCTGCCGCACGCTCCTGCTGGACGAGCCAACCAGCGACCTCGACGACGGCAGCCGCGCCGAGTTGCTCTCCGCCCTCGGCGATCTGCACCGGGCAGGGCACACCATCGTCATGGCGGAACACCGCCTGGAAGGATTGCAGGAACTGGTGGACCGCGTGGTCACGATGGAAGGCGGAAGGATCGTTTCTATGGGGAGTTTTCCCCTCGTGGAGCCTCTGCCACGGCGACGGCCAACCGCCGCTCTCAGTGGCTCTGTGCCCGTGGTCGACCTCCATGACGTGGCCGTCGCCTATCCTGGAAAGGAACCCGTGCTGGAACACCTGTCTTTCTGTCTCCGGCCCGGCGAGGTCGTAGCCTGCCTCGGTCGCAACGGCAGCGGGAAGACCACCCTGCTGAAACTGCTGTGCGGCTTGTTGCCGGCTTGCCATGGCCGTGTCGTGGTGGCGGGAAAAGAAGGCCCTGCGATCCGGGACCTCGTCGGAGAGGTGGGATTCCTCTTCCAGGACCCCGACGAACAACTGTTTGCCGACACCGTGGCCGAGGAGGTTGTCTTTGGGCCCAAAAACCTCGCTCGGCCGGTGGACACCAGGCGTTACTTGGACCGCCTGGGTTTGGGCCGCTACCGGGATGAGCATCCCCGCAGCCTCTCGCGGGGCCAACGGCAGCGGCTGGCGGCCGCGGCGGTCCTGGCCACGCGGCCGAGGCTGATCTTGCTCGACGAGCCGACCACCGGCCTGGATCGGCGGGCCTGGGCCGCGCTGATGGAGTTCGTCCTGGAAGAGGCCGGCCAGTCCGGGGCCTGCGTGCTCTTCACAACCCATCATGCCGACGTGATGGACGCCTTCGCCGGCCGAGTAGTGACCCTTGCAGAGGGCAGGAGCGTCGATGACCGCGTACTTTGACCGGCCTTCCATCGTGCACGCCCTCGACCCGCGGGTGAAGATCGCCTGGAGCGTCGTGGTCTCGCTGCTGGCGGTGGTGCTGGGGCGTCCACTCTGGCTGGGAGGGCTGCTGGCGATCACCTTGGCGCCCTGGTGCCTGGTGCGTCCGCCGTGGGCCCGGCTGCGGCTGCTGCTGGTGCTGGTGGCGACGACCGTGCTGGGCACGATGATCTCGCAAGGCTTCTTCTACGGATTCCAGCCGCGCACCGAGGTGCTGACCTTGCTGCCCGGAGTGTCTCTGTGCAAGGAGGGCGTCGTCTATGGGGCCGTCGTGTCGCTGCGGCTGCTCTCGGTGCTTTCCGCCGGCGCGCTGGTGGTGCTCAGCACCTATCCCTCGGACCTGATCCTGGCGCTGACGAAGCTGCGCGTGCCCCACTGGTTTGCTTTCATGCTGGCGCTGGCGCTGCGTTTTCTGCCCGAGACCGTCGAACAAGCAAAACGTATCCTGACGGCCCAACAGTTGCGCGGGGCGGGCGGGAAGGGCCTGGCCTCCGCCGCCGGCCGCTTTCGGCAGGTCCTGGTCCCGCTGCTGGCCGTGTCGCTGCGCAGCGCCCGGCACGTGGCAATGGCTGCCGAAGTCCGCGCTTATTCCCCCAACCGCGTCCCTTCAAGGGACCTCCGTTTCGCGGTGGTCGATTGGGTGGTCATGGCGGGAATCCTGCTGCTGACGGCCGCCGGCATCGCGGCGGCCGTGGTGGGTTATGGGGCAGGAGCCGGAGGAATGAAATGATGTTGCGATGGTTCTACGTCGGCTCGGTGCTTGCACTCCTGTTGGGGCTCGGCGTCTTCGCCTTGGCAGGAGCGTGGCGACGAGTCTTCCGACCATTCAGCATTTCGGAACTGGCGACGGCGGCGCTGCTGATTTGCTTGCTCTATGTAGCGGTGGTCCCCTGGCAAAGTGCGCTGGCCAAGGTCCCCGTAGTCGGCGCACTGGTGTTTTCCATCCCCTATACGGCCGTTTTTTTGTGGGGCCTCCGCCTGGTCCCCAAGCCGGGAATCGCCACCTTGCTGATCTTCGGCCAGGGGCTTTTCGGGCAGTTGCTCGGACGAGGGATCAACCCGGCGTGGTGGCCGTACTACTTGTGGTGCGCGCTGGGAGTCGAGTTGACGCTGTTGGTGGTCGGCGCCGGCGTGCGCACCTTGCCCGCCATGCTGGCGGCCGCCGTGGTCCGGGGGCTGCTCGCCTACTCCTACATGTACTTGATCCTGGCCCCGTTTCTTTGGCGCCAGTTCTACGCCCCCTGGTATGTCGGGCTGATGATTTCGATGGGGACGCTGGGCTGCATCATCGGCGCCGTGGTGGCGTGGCGGCTTGCACCCACGATCGAAAAGGCCGCCCGGCCGTCAAGCTTGTGAGGCCGCCGGCCGATCCCAGGGACTGTCCCCCTTGCACCAGGAACCGGGATCGCGGCCGTCAATCGAGCGAGGTCAGCCAGTCGAACAGCCAGAGCGGATTGCCGCACTCGGGGCACTGCTCGCCGTTGTCCAGCAGCTTGCCGCGGCAGTGATCGCAGTCGCCGATGGCCGGCAGGATGGCCAATTGGCGTTGGCGGACCTCGGCGGCCTGCGCTGAATCGCCGAAGGCCAGCGCCGTGACAATCTCGACGGCCAGCGGCATCAGCCGGAACAGCACCAGCGGGGCATGACGCGACTCGGGCAGCGCCCGGCCCATCACGTCGCTGAAGGTGAGCCGCCGCTGGTCGGCCGACTTGGCAAGGTACGACTCCACCCGCTTGGTGACCCGGTCGTCCGGCTGCGAGGGTCCCAACCGCAGCCGCGCCAACCACTGCCAATACCAATCGGGGCCGCCATCGGCGTAATCGCCGTTGCGGGTGGCCGCGGCGGAGACGGCGATCTGGTAGAATTCGATTTCGATCTTGGCCAGCCGCTCGCTCTTTTCTTCCGAGATCGGCGCCAGGATCGAGTCCATGCCCCGCTGCTGCTGCACGTCCTCGTGCAGCCGCTTATAGAGCGAGTCGCGGAGTATGGTCAACCCGCCCGCCAGGCTGCCGGCGATTTCCACGCCGTCGCTGCGGCCTTCGTGGAGGTTGAACTCCTCGGCGGCGTCGGCACGTCGTTTGACGAATTCTTCGATCTCCATGCCTTCGCTGCCGGTAAGAGGAGTGCCCTATCGAGGGTGTATTTTTCGCCGCATCATCCCACCCGTTGCAGCGGGTGGGCTTTCCTTGCCAGTGAATTCTACCCCTCGAAGATAGCACGGCAAGCCAATTCACGGCTGCCGGCCTCGCGGGCGCGCGGCCGCTTGGACAGTCTATGAGAACTATGCGAAAAGGATGAGTTGGCCCGATTTTCCCGCGCCGGCTGTGCTACCCGGGGGCCAGGAGGGTGAACGGCCAAACGGGCAGGTTCCGCAGGATCCCGAACCCGACCACAATCGCCAGCACCGTCCACGGCACCCAGCGTTTCCGCTGCCAGTTGGGAAAGAGCCACAGCAGGCCCAAGACGGGCAGCGACGCGACCAGCAGGGGGTTCATGCGAAAGGCGGCGGCGAGCTGGCCGTGCAGGAGCCGGTGCACCGCGCGGAGCGATCCGCAGCCGGGACAATAGCAGCCCGTTATGGCGTGGAACAGACAGGGCGGATACACGCCGCCTTCGGCCGGATCGACGCAGTACACGAGCGTCGCACAGCCCAGGACGGCCACGGCGGTGGCCAGCAGCAGGAGCTTGCGGCGGAACGGGCTGGTTCGGGGCGGCGTCATGGCGGCATCTCGGCGGGATTGAGTCACAGCGGAAAGAACTCCCGAAGGGCGAGGTGGTTTCAGAAAAAACGTCTGGGCACCAGGCCGCTGCACACGGCGACAGAGAACAGGGCGATCAGCGCCAATCCGCAGAAGAAGGAGATACCGCACCACGTCTTGGCACTATTCGATGCCGTGATCGCCGCCGCCTTGTTGCCCGACGCGAGGTGGTTGCTGGCAATCGCGGCAAACGCGATGGCGGGAATCCCCAGGGGCAGGCAGCAGAACATCGTCACCAAGATGGCCGGGACAAGGTAGGTCGGAATTTCTTCCGGATAGTCGGGAGGCGTCGAATCTCCTCCTCCAGTGCGGCGCGGCAATGGGAGCAGAGGAATGCCTTGTCGTCGTTTTCCTTTCCGCAGTTCCAGCATAACATGGGATCCCTCCTCCAGGAACCTGCCAAGAAAGAGGCCATAGCCGGCCGCGGCGGCCGGAGGAGATCGCCGAGTTCTCAGCCACGATCATTTCCGCCCAGACCCCCTATTCTGACGCACGGCGGGGATTTGTCAATCATCGCCGGCCCCGTCGAAGCCGTGGGTTGGCCCCCATGAATACCGGCGGGAACTTTTCCTTGCCGGCGAGCGTCTAAAGCACAGTCGCATGCGAGGGGGACTGTGCCAGCTTTCGCGCAGCGAAAACGCGTCCCCTTTCCAGGACCGGGTCAAGAAGGAGGCCAAAGTCATGAACGCGCGTGGCAATCGTTTCTGGGTCGGGGCGGGGTGGTGGCGGTCGCGGCCGCCGGTTTCGCCTGGGTCATTTTCAGTTCCGCGACGCTCTGGGCCCAGCGGCCCTCGACCGAGCGGCACGTCCGGGAGCTGGGCCGCTACCTGGACGGCGTGAAGATCGCCGAGCCGCTGGCCTATCGGCAATTGGCCGTCTACCCGGTGCTGGTCGACGACGTGCCGCTGCTGCGGGGCCGTTGGCTGACGGCCGATGCGGCGATTTCCGCCGGCGTGCTGGTGGTCACGGAAAAGCCGGGCGGCAACGTGCCGCTGGTCCAGGTCGAGAACCGCAGCCGGGAGGAATACGTCTTCCTCATGGCCGGCGAGGTGATTTCCGGCGGCATGCAGACCCGCACCGTCCGCCACGAGGTGGTGCTGGCCCCCGGCCAGAAGATCGACTTGGACGTCTTCTGCGTGGAGCACAGTCGCTGGTCGGGCAGCGCCAATTTCGGCGGCGGCAGCAAGGCCATGCTCCCCCAGTCGATCAACGGCGAACTTCGCCGAGGGGCCGACCAGGCGAAGATGTGGTCGGAGGTCGCCCGCAACAACAGGGCCCTGAATGCGGAGAACGCCACCGGCAACCTCGACGAAGCCCTGCAAGCCGCGCCGGTGAAGAAGACGCTCGATGCCGTGCGGCGGCAGATCGTCCCGGCGATTCCACAGGGCACGACCGGTTTCATTTTTGTGGACCACGGCCGCCCGCTGGGCCTGGAGCTGCTCGGCAGCGAGCAGTTGGCCCGCCAACTCCTGCCCAAGCTGCTGGATTCCTATGCCGTGGACTACGTGATCCTGGGCAATGCGGCCCGCGACCGCGAAAACCGCCGCGACAATCGCGTGGCGATCGCGCTGTTCGAGCGGGTGTGCCGCGCGGGCAGCCAGCGGGCGAGCACCCCCGGCTCCGGCTCCGGCATCCGCGTCGAGGGCGACAACCTGCTGGGCGACGGCGTCAGCCTCGACAGCACGCTGGTCCACTGCGGGGTGCAAGTGCAGCAGGCGGTGGCGCAGCCGCCCAGACGCGGACCGGTGATTATCTATCCCAATTCCAATCAGGGCGATGTCCCGGACCAGCGCCCGCCGTTGGTCAGGTAGGAGTAGTAATTCACTCCCATGGCGATTTGCGGTGGCACGGTCATCGTGCCCATGGTACGCTTGGGCATGGCCGGTCGCGCCCGTTATATCCGCGCGGGGATCTCGCCCGTTGGCTCCGGGAACGGAACCAATTCGGCGGCGATCTTCGCCTAGCGCAATCCATGGGGGAGTTATGAGCCGGGAAATCTCCGACCGCAGACGCCGTTGGCTGACGGGGGAATTGGCGCACTGGCAGGCCGCCGGGCTGATTTCGGCCCAGCAGGCCCAACAAATCGTCGCCTGCTACGCCACGGCAGCCGACATCGAGCAGCACAAGCGGCGGCTGGCCAGTTTCGTCTTGGCGGCCATGGCCGCCTTGCTGGTTGCGTTGGCCGTGTTGCTGGTCGTCGGGCACAACTGGCAACTGGTCGTCGCCGGTTGGGATTCCGCGTCCACGGTCGCCAAGCTCTCGACGATGTTCCTGGTTCTGGCCGGCAGTTACGGCGGCGCCGTTTTCCTGCGCGTGCGGACGCCCTGGCGCCGAGGGTCGGAAGTGGCATTCTTCTTCGCCTGCCTGATGCTCGGGGCGGGACTCTGGCTGGTGGCCCAGGTCTTCCAAATCCCCACCCATTGGCCCGACGGACTCTGGTTTTGGGCCCTGGCGACGCTGCTGATCGCCCTGTGTTTGGAACACTGTCCTGGTCCACTGCCTGGTGGTCGGGCTGCTGGCGATTTGGGCCGGCGCGGCAGTCCTGGGCTGTCCCCAGGCCGCTAGCCTCTGGGGCGTGATGCCCAATGGGGCCTACGCCTTGCTTCCGCTGGCTGTCGCCGGCCTGGTCTGGTGCTACCGCAAACCCAACGCCCACGGTGTGGCCCTTTATGCCGCCCTTTTGACCTGGTGGATCGTCCTGCAAGCGTTCCGTTGGGGCGATTACTATTGGGGTTGGGAACTGGCCGGGGTGTACTTTGTCGCTGTGACCGGACCGTTGCTGTTGATCGCGGGCGAGAACCATCGCCCGGGCGATCCGGCGGCGCGGCCTTGGCAGGTCTTCGGCGCGCTGTTGACCGCCGGCAGCCTGATCCCGCTGAGTTTCTACGACTTCCACAATACGGCGATCCACTTCCCGATCGGCGCGCATCCGCAGTTGCCGCTGCACGGCTTTGGCGGCGTGCTGGCCCTGGCGGGGCTGGCGGCGGTCGCCCTGGCGATGGTGGCGCTGGTGCGGCCGTGGACGGCGGAGGAGATTCGCCGCGGGCCGCTGGCCCGGCTGCAAGACCTCGCCGGCCGCCAGTGGGTTCCGCTGGGCGCCTGCCTGGGCGCGGTGGCGATGGGATTCTGTGATGCCGCCGGCGCCAGCGACACGGCCTGGGCAACGACGATTTTCGCCAACCTGGCCATGCTCGTCTTGGCCATCTGGCTGATGCACGTGGGACTGCGCGACGAGCGGGGCCTGGTCTTCACTGCCGGCGTGGTCTACTTCCTCGTTTGGTCACTCAGTCGCTACGTCGGCCTGTTCCGACAGGGCGGGCTGCTGGGCGCCGCCGGCATGTTCTTCCTCTGTGGCCTGGCCCTGTTCGGACTGTCGATCCTCTGGCGCCGGCGCAAGGACTTCCGCCGTGCCGAATGATTCGTTTCACTCCCGCGGCCCGGCAGAGAGCGGTAGGGTGGGGACAAGGTCGCACAAGTTCTGGTGGGTCTTCGCACGCCGCACCTGGCTTCAATTCCAGGTCCCCCGGAAATCGACGCCCGGCAAGCGACCGAAGTCCCACCGGGTTTGCGGCTTGCTCGACCCACCCTACACGTCGGCGAGAAATGCGGGCGGGTTTCACCCCCACGGCGCGGCGGAGAGCCAATCCAGGCCGATGTCCAAGGCGACAGCCGAATGCGTCAGGGCGCCGACGCTGATCCGCTCGACGCCGGTCTCGGCAAGGCGGCGGACGCTGCCGAGGTCCACGCCGCCGGAGGCCTCCAGTTCGACCGCCGGATTGACGGCGTTGCGGCGGGCCACGGCCTGGCGGAGTTCGGCCGGGCCCATATTGTCCAACAGCACCAGGTCCGGAGCGGCCGCCACGGCCGCGTCGAGTTGCCCGAGCGTATCCACCTCGACCTCGATGATCATGGCCGCGTCGGCCGCGTGCTCTTGGAGGAAGCGGCGGGCCCGCTGGACGGCCTCGCCGGGCGCAACGGCGGACTGGCCCGCCGCCGCGCCCTGCGCACAGCGCCAGGTGGTTGTCCTTGATGAGCACGGCCTCGAACAAGCCGCTGCGATGGTTCCAGCCGCCGCCACAGCGGACGGCGTATTTTTCCAGGCGGCGCCAGCCGGGGGTGGTTTTGCGAGTATCGTAGATGCGGACCTTGGTGCCGGCGACCGCATCGACGTATTTTCGCGTCAGGGTGGCGATGCCCGACAATCGCCCCAGCAGGTTGAGCAACACGCCGCTCGGCGGCCAACATGCCCCGTGCCGGGCCTTCGACGGCGCCGAGGCGCCGGCCGCTCTCGACCACGCGGCCGTCCTCGGCCTCCGGCGACCAGCGGAGCCGGGGATCGAATCGTTCCAGCGCCAGCGGGACGGCCGGCAGGCCGGCGACCACGCCGGCCTGGCGGACGACGACGGCCGCCCGGCCCACGGCCTCCGCCGGGACCAGGGCGTTGGTGGTCCAATCACCCTGGCGGCCGAGGTCCTCGCCGACCGCCAGTTCCAGCAGCCGCCGCCAATCGTCTTGAAGCTGGGCGTCCCAGGTGACTTGATGGAATTCTTTGGTCATGGGCGAGGTCTCCGTCTCGGCAGGTGTCCTTCCCTGGTCCCATCTCCATCCGGGTTGGGGTGAAGATTTAGGGTAGACAAGTGCCTTGCTTGTGCGTTTGTCCTATGCCCTCACCCCCTGCCCCTCTCCCAAGGGGAGAGGGGAGGAGACAGCGATCCCCGGCTTCGGTGGGGGCTGCGTTTTCAACCCGGATTTATCATAATAGGATCAGCCCACGATGCGAAGTCGCCTTCGCGGAAACGGGCTCGTCCGGGGCGCATCACTGCCATGTCCGACAAAGCATCCAATTCGCCGCCGCCGCACTGGCTGCTTCACCGTGCCGATCAGGCGGCGGTGGCCCTTCTGGTGGCGATTGCGCTGGGGGCGACGGTCGGCTGGTGGGTCGCGCACGGCGGGTTGTCGGGGCGGTTGGTCGAGGTGGAGCGGGCCGAGCCGCAGACCGCCCGCTTCCAGGTCGAACGTCAATCGCGCCGATTGGCCGGAATTGGCCAACCTGCCCGGAGTCGGCTCGGTGCTGGCGCACCGGATCGTCGATTGCCGGCGCATCGGCGGGCCGTTCGCCGATCACGAGGACCTGCGGCGGCGGGTGCCCGGACTGGGTCCCCGGACGCTCGAATCCATCCGACCGTATCTGTATCCGATGCCCCCCAGAAGGGCTCTGGTGGGGAAATGACGCTGCGGGCAGGGGCGGGCGGAAGACGGCGTCCGGGCCGATTATTTTGGCCGGTTATTCTGTGTTTAATCTGTGTGCCATCCGTGGCTGACCTAAGGTGAGATAATTTGTCGATCTCGTGGTTTCCTGGAATAAACCGCGGCGCGGGCTGCGAACAGTACCGTGGAGCAGCCGAAGGGGCAACGCCCGCCGCGGTGCCCGTTCCGCCAGACAATTGCTTGACAATCTCACGGCGTTGTAGGAAGATAAGTGGGTTAGGCACATTTTTGGGGCGTGGTCGCGGCACCCTCGTTGGCACCCTTCTGTGGGACACTGCAGGGACGCGGCGGCGGCCGGGAACAAGGGAGCAATATATGCGGACAGAGCGGCGTATGGGGCAAGGGTGGATCTGGCTGGCGTTGATCCTCCTGGTCTTTTCCGTGCCGGCGATCAACGCCACGGCGACTCACGCGCGGGCCGACGACGCGGCCGCCGCGGCAGCGGCCGCGGCAGCGGGCGGGGTCCAGGTCCAGCCGGGCGGCCAGAAAGAGACCTACTTCTGGTGGTTCATCAAGAGTTCCGGGATGATCGGCCTGGTGATTCTCTGCCTGTCCGTCTATTTCGTGGCCACGGTCGCCCGCATGTTCGTGGAACTGCGACTGGTGACCGCCATGCCGCCGGAGGTCCTCAGTCGCTGCGAAGCGATGCTGGAACAGCGCGATTTCAAGGGCATCTTCAACGTCGTCAAGGAAGACGACTCCTACTTCAGCCGCGTGCTGGTCACCGGCATCACCGAGTTGCCCAACGGCCTGAGCGAAGCCCGCGAGTCGATGGAGCGGGTGGCGGACTTGTTGACCGCCGAGATGGAGAAGAAGATCAGCATGTTGGCCGTGCTGGGAACATTGGGGCCCATGATCGGGCTGCTGGGGACGCTCAAGGGGATGATCGCCAGCTTCAGCGTGATCGCCGTCAGCGAGACGCAGATGAAGGCCAGCGAGGTCGCCGGCGGTATTTCCCAGGCCCTCGTGCTGACGTTCGAGGGGGTGGGCCTGGCGGTGCCGGCGATTTACTTTTTCGCCGTCTTCCGCAACCGGGTGTCGCTGATCTCGGTGACCGCCCTGACGCGGGCGGACGAGTTCCTGCGGCACTTTGCCCAGGCGGCGCGCACCAAGGCGGCGCCGGCCCCGGCGCGCGCGAAGACGTAAGGAGGCGACGGTGGCCCTCTCCAGTGAAATCAGCGCGGCACCGAACCTGACGCCGCTTCTGGACATGGTGTTCCAGTTGATCACGTTCTTCATGCTCGTGATCAATTTCAAGTCGGCGGAACTGGACCAGGCCCTGACGTTGCCCGTGGTCGGCTCCGCCTTCCCCGTCGCGATGGAAGGGCCCGTGCTCGTCCTCAACGTCCGCCAGGACAAGGAGCATCCCGGCGGCTACGTGACCGTCTACGGCCATGTGTACAACAGGGACGAAATCGAGAAATATATCCAGGGCGAGTCGGATATGGACTTGAGGCAGAATCACATGACGCTCCAGGAAGTTCGCGAGGAGGGGCCGGACGGGGTAACCAAGGAGTTGCCCACCACCATCGTGCTGCGCCGACCGGACCACGTCCTTCCACGTCGTCAACTACGTGATTACCCTTTGCCAGGAATACGGCTACCGCAAGTTCTTGCTGAACGCGATGAAGGAAGAGAAGAAGGACACCAAATGAGCCGCCGCAAGTGGAAGCAGACGGACGTCGAACTGAACATGGCCTCCATGCTCGACATGGCGTTCCAGTTGCTGACGTTCTTCATCCTCACCTTCCGGCCGCCCCCCGTGGAAGGCCAGATCGGCCTGCGGCTGCCCCCGGCAACGGTGGTCGTCCCGGGCAAGGACAAAATCGGCGAGGAGGACAAGAAGCCCGTCAACCCCAAGGGCATCCACACGCTCACCATCAGCGTCTTTTCCGACAACGGCACGATCGACTCCATGGGCGTCGGCGAACAGCAGACGAAGACCCTGCACGACTTGGACGTCAAGCTGCAACAGGTGTTCAAAGACCCCAACAACCCGTTCGATCAAGTGATTCTCCAATCGAGCCCGAAGCTGCGGTACGGCGAGCTGATGCAGGTGGTGGAGGTGTGTGCGAGTCAAAAATTCGCGGACGGAACGAAACTGAAAAACCTCAGCTTCCTCGAACTCCCCGGAGCGGACAGCAAGTAAGGTCCGCTCCCCGGACACGTTGGCAGCGGTCGCGGCTCTCGCGCCGGAGCGGCCGGGCGCGAGCGGACAGAAGAGAGGACGGCGATGAGCGGCAGAAGAGGGTCGCGGCAAGGCGTCGAGTTGAACCTGGCTTCCATGCTCGACATGGCGTTCCAATTGCTGACCTTCTTCATCCTCACCTTCCGGCCGCCCCCGCTGGAAGGTCAAATCAGCCTGCGGCTGCCCCCGGCCAGGGCCGTCGGAATCGCCGGCGGCACGGCGCCGGCCGGCCAGCGGCCCGGAACGGGGATCATCATCTCCCCGTGCGACACGCTCGCCGTTACCGTCTTCTCGCAAGACGGCAAGATCGATTCGATGGACGTCGGCCAGCGGCAAGTGAAGGACCTTGCCGAGCTGGACGGCAGGCTGACGGCCGTTTTCAAGGACGTCGACAATCCGTTCCAGCAGGTCCTCGTGCGATCGAGCCCAAAGCTGCATTACGGCGAGTTGATGCGGGTGGTGGAGGTGTGTGGGCACCAAACGTTCGCCGACGGGAGGAGATTGGAGAAGCTGAGCTTCGTCGAACTCCCCGACGGCGGCGATAAGTGAGGATACAGGAATACATCGGGGACTGTCCCCTTGGAAATTCCGGAACGTGAAATCGTATGCGACGCCGCGTGCTCGATTATCCCCGGGGAGGCATGTTCCACGGCCAGGAATTGGTCCGGCTGGGGACGATGATCTGCATGCTCATCGTCATGGGGATGGTCATCCACCGGGCCGCCGACCCGGACGTGTGGCGCTGGTTTGCCTCCGGTCCGGATGAGAAGAATCACCCCGCCGTCGCTATCGCGGCCCCCAAGCCCGAAGCGGAGAAGCCCGTCGCCGCAACGCCCGCAGCCGAGAAGCCGGCTGCCGCAAAGTCTGAAGCGAAGGCTCCGGTGGCGGGAAAGCCTGCCGCGGGCCGGCCGGACGTCGGAGAGGCCTCGACGGGAAAACTGGTCCCCGAACGGCCCTCGCCGCACAAGTCCACCGCCCCGCCGACCGCGCTGGCCGCCACCGGTCCCACGGACTTGGACCCGGCCGAGGGAATGGTAATGGACGAGGAACGCCAGTTTATCGAGGATAACAAGCTGTACATGCAGCCCTTGGAAATGCACGCCTACAAGCGGGTGGTGCAGTGGGTGCACAATCAGCCGTGGGCCCTGCTGGAGAAACGGGCAAAAAAGGGCCTCGTCTTCGACCGCTTCAACGCCAACCCGAATAAATACCGCCTCCAAGTTGTCGAACTCGACCTCACGGTCCGCAAAGTCACCCCCTGCGAGGAAAAGATCGAAGGCCTCCCCGACCAACTAACCGAGGTCTGCGGGGTGATGCCGGAATCGGGCAATCGCATCTTTGTCGCCGTGGTGATCGATTGGCCCCCGAACGCGCCGACCGGCCTGATCTGGGGAAAAGCCAAGATCGCCGGCTACTTCTTCAAATTGCAAGGCTACGAGCCGGGCGGCGCCCGGCCCAACGCCCGGCCCTTGAGCGCCCCCCTGGTGATCGGACGAATCCGCTGGCAGCCGGCGGTTGTGCCGGTGGTCGACTCCTCCGACTGGACACCGTTTATCGTGGCCATCGCTGTGGTGGTTGCGGCTGCCCTGGCGGTGGGATACTTCAGCATGGGGCGGAAACAGCAATGGGTCACCAGGCCCATGACGGTCAGCCGCAACCCAGATACCCCCAGTTTGGACGAGTGGCTCGGCCGCCAGGAGAACTCGGGGGAAGTCCTTTTGGGGAATAATTTCCCTGGCAATGGCGAATCTACTAGTGGGGAATCTAAGCATGACGCCGCCGGGCATGGGAATCCCCCTGCATTGCCCGGGGATTTTGGTACAATGGAAAGATAACGAGAAGGTAGGGAGCCATGGCGAACGCGTCAGATAATCCGGGCCTGGTCGGGGAGGAAGAATTCGATCAGGAATATACGCTGTCGGAACGGTTCATGGACTGGTTCCGGACCGAGTTGATTTGGTACGCCGGCAGCTTCACCTTCCATTTGTTCTTGATTTCGCTGCTGCTGCTGTTGGGGAGTCCTCCGGTCAAGATCGTCGTCGATTCCATTTCGCTGAAGTCCGAGGAGCAAGCCGATCCCGCCAAGCCCGACAGCAAGGAAGATCCGATTCCGAAGGACACGTTCGACCCGGGCGACCCGCCGGAGGATCCGACCACGTTGACCACCGAAACGCTCACCATGGAGAAGCCGGCGCAGATGGAGCAGACCGAGGACTACATCGACAAGAGCGCGGTCTACCAGAAAGCGGGCGGGGGTACGCCCAACGCCTCCAAGGATCCCAGCCTCTTCGGGGCGGGCGCCTTCAATGTCTTGGCCTATGGGGCGGGGGCGAAAGTGGTCGGCCTGGGCGGCGTCGGCACGGGCCTCGGGCTGGGCACTACCGCCGGCAGCGGCGGCGCCGGCAGCGGCTACGGCGGCCGCGGCAGCGGGCATCGCAAGGCCATGCTGGCCCAAAGCGGCGGCACCAAGGAGGGTGAAAAGGCCGTCGCCTTGGCCCTCCATTGGCTCATGCGCCATCAACTCTACGAGGGCAATTGGTCCTTCGACAAGTACAAGTCCCAGTGCAAGGACGCCAGTTGCTCGGGCGCCGGCGGCGCCAACGCCGATGCCGGGGCCACCGGCATGGCCCTGCTGTGCTTCCTCGGCGCAGGCCAGACCCACAAGACCAAGGGCCCCTACCGCATGAACATCGAAAGGGGCCTGGTTTGGCTGGTCCGCCACCAGCAGAAGGACGGCTTCCTGGCCAAGGACTGCATCTCGCCCATGTACTCGCACGGCATCGCGACCATCGCCTTGTGCGAGGCCTTCGGCCTCAGCGGCGACAAGAACGTGGGCACCGCCGCGCAGGGCGCCGTGAACTACATCATCGCCGCGCAAAACAAGAACGACTATGGTTGGCGCTATAACGCCGGCGACCCCGGCGATACGTCGGTGGTGGGCTGGCAGGTCATGGCCCTGAAAAGCGCCCACATGGCCGGCCTGAACACCGGCGGTAGCGGCTCCGGCAACATCTTCGAACTGGCCGGCAAGTGGCTCGACCTGGTCAAGTGCGGCCCCAACGACAGCCTCTTCCAGTATATGCCGGGCAACGGTCCCAGCGCAGCCATGACCGCCGCCGGCCTGCTCTGCCGCCAGTACCTCGGCGCCAAGCGCACCGATCCCATGATGGTCGACGGCGTGAAGTTCTTGATGACTCAAATGCCGGACCAGAGGGCGCGCAGCGTCTACTACTGGTACTATGCCACCCAGGTCCTCCACAACTACACCGGCTACGAGTGGGACAAGTGGAACCGCACCATGCGGAAGTTGCTCATCGGCACCCAGACCAGGGACGTCAACCGCTGTGCCAACGGCAGTTGGGACCCGGCCGCTCCTACCGCCGACCAATTCGGTCAGCAGGGCGGCCGCCACATGACGACGGCCCTCTCCTGCCTGACGCTGGAAATCTACTATCGCTATCTGCCGTTGTACAAAGTCGACGCCGAAGACAACAACGCCGGCCCTGCACCCGCCGCCGACAAAGACGCCAAGGATTCCAAGCACGCCAAGGGCGCCAAAGACGCCAAGGACGCGAAGGACTCCAAGGACGCCAAGAAGGCGATCGAGAGAGCCCAGTAAATCGCCTGCAAAATAGCCTGCGGCGGGTGGCCCGCGCCGGGGCAGCGCAGCGATGGGGTCGCCGTTGCCCCAGCGGGACTGTTTCCCTGGGAGCGGACGAAATACGGAACAGGACCCCTTCCCAGCCATGCATCTGCTGCCGCCCCGTTCTGCGCGCCCTGGCGGCGGCGGCATAGTGGTTGATGCCGGGAAGAAGTATACTTGGATCTGGACTCTTGCCAATTGCCGAGTCCATGTCCCCTCTCCCAAAGGGGGAGGCGTTGGCAACCGTCCCATGATAGGGCACGCCTTGCAGCAGGAATCCTATGAAACTCACGGGCATCACCCTGATCGCCTTGCTGGCCGCCGCCGGACTGTCGTCCGCCGGGGCGGCGTCGGCCGCCGACGACACGCTGAACTTCGTGCACGCCTTGCTGGACAAGGGCTACGCCGACGTCGCCATCGACTACCTGAACGACCTTAAGAAGAGCAATGCCCTCTCGGGCGATGCCAGCGTGACTTTCGACTTCGAGATGTCCCGCTGCCTGCGTACCGCCGCCAAGCAGGCCTATAGCCCCGAGATCGCCGCGGAGCAAATGAAGGAAGCCAAGGAGTGCATCGACCGCTTCCTCAAGGAGCAACCCAATCATCCCAAGGCTATCGAGGCGGTGGTGTGGTGGGCGAGCTTCGCAACCGACGAGGCGATGAAACATCTCGAGGCGGCCCGGGAGCCCAAGCTCGCCAAGGACAAGAAGGACGCCGAGCTGGCGCTGGCCCGCGCTGCGCTGGAAGACGCCCGCCCGCGACTCCTTCAGGCCGCCGAAAAGTTCAAGAACCAGATGGGCAGCGCCCGCGGCAAGAAGGTCCGGGAAGAGCTGGACGCCAAGTGGCAGAGCACGCTCTTCCAGGCCATCCTCTGCAACTATTACCTCGCCCAAACCTACGCGGACCCCAAGGACCCCAAGCGGCTGCAAGTGCTGGACAAGACGCAGCGGGAATTCGACGACATCTTCCAGCACAACCGCACCAGCGACATGGGCCTGCTGGCCCACTACTGGCAGGGCAAGACCGCCATGGAGCAGGGCGACCTGGATTTGGCGAAGGATATCTTCGATGAGGTGCTGGCCCCCTTCGAGATCGGCACGCCCGAGCCGCTCGGCCGGGAGGCGGCGTCGCTTTATACCCAAGCCAAGCAGCTCCGCCTGGAAATCACCGCCCAGGAGTCGATCAAGACGTTTGTCACCGAGGCCAGGACCTGGCGCGAGCAGTTCCGCAAGACCCTGCAAAAGACCGAGGGCTACCAAGGGATCAGCCTGGCGCTGGCCAAGACCCTTCTCGCGCAAGCCGACCGGACCGTCGGCGGCGAGAAGGGCAAACTCCAGGCCGAGGCCGAAAAAATCATCGACGAAATGACCCGCGTCCCCGGTTCCTACCAGGCCGCGGCCCGGGCAATGTACCGCGCCAAAGTGCGGCGCCGGCGGCGAACCGACCAACTCCGACGATGCGGCCGCGCTGGGCGACGAGGCCCTGAGGGCCAAACAGTATGACAAGGCCATCGGCTACTACAAGCAGGCGAGGCAGTTCATCAGCAATAAAGTCGTCCCGGCCAGCCAGGCCGAAAAGAAAACCGCCCAGATCAGCCTGGTCAACGACGCCATCGGCCAGGCCATTTACCTCACGGCCCATGACCAGTTCAACAAGGGCGATCTCGCCGGCTGTCTGAAAACCGTGGACACGCTGACCAGCGAGTACCACCAGAGCGCGGCGGCGCCCATCGGCGCCGTGCTGGCAGTCACCGTCAAGCTCAACCAGTACATGGCGATCCCGGACGGCCGGCGCGGAAAAAGCCCGGGCCCTCCAGGAGGTCATCGACAGTGCCATGGCGACCACCAAGGCCTGGCCCGGCCTGCCCGAGGCCGACGACGCCCGCATGATCCTCGGACAAGCCTACCTGGTCAACCGCGAGATCGACAAGGCCCTGAAGCAGTTCGACATGGTCAATCACCGCTCGGAGCGTTATCCGACGGCGCAGTACCTGCTGGGCCAAACCATTTGGTATCACTACTACAAAAATGCAGAGAACCAGAAGCCCGGAGGGCATCGCGATCAGGCGGCCCTGGCGGCCGCGCGGCAGCAGGCCGTCGAGGCGGTCACCAACAGCGTCAACTTGCAGCACAGGATGTTAGCAGCCTCCGCGCCCATGCCCAGACCGCTCTTGGAAGCGCAACTGCTGCTGGCCGAGATCAGGCGGAAGGGGGCGACGCGAAGGCGGCGGCCGTTTTGTTCCAGCCGCTGATCAAGGCCGCCAAGGAAGCCCCGCAGGGGACGATCGACGCCGGTACCATGCTCCGCATCTTCCTCGGCGGGGTCCGCGCCTACGTGGCTTGCAACGACCTCGACAAGGCCAGCACCGCCGCCATGGTGCTGATCGACCTGGGCCCCGACAACGAGCTACGTCAACCACGCGCTGGTGCGCTTCGGCAAGCTCCTGGACGTGCGAGCGGAAAAAGGCCGAGGCCGCCGTGATCGCCGCCGTCCTTCCCGCCGAGGTCGGCGCCGCCAAGACCCGCCTGGCGGGGATGAACGAGATCCTGGGCAAGCTGCTCACGAAGTTGGCTGCCCGCGAGAAGTTAGTTGCCGCCGACATGGTGTGGATGGCCGAGACCAGCTCGGCCGTCGGCCTGGACGAGGCCGCCGAAAAACAGTGCCAGCGGTTTCTCACGCGGCTCAAGGAGGATCCGGCCTTCGCCAGCGGCGGCGCCGCCAAGGCCGAACCCCGCGTCCGCAGCCTGCTGATCCACATCCTCGGGAAGAGGGGCAAGTACGAGGAAGCGGTGAAACAGGCCGCCACCCTGATCCAGGCTCAACCCCAGGTGCCTGGAGCCGAGAGTGGAAGAATGCCGCCTCCGCCACGCCTGGGCCATCCAGAACCCCGAGCAGTTCATCCCCGCCCAGAGGGCCTGCGAAACCCTCCGCAGCTCGTTGGATCGAATCAAGACGAAGAAGCCGCCGGAGTACTACGAAGTGGTCTTCTATGAGGCCGACTGCCTCCGCATGGAGGCCGAGAACCTGGTCAAGAAAGGGAACAAGGCCCAGGCCGCCGAGTCGGCCAAGAAAGGGGAAGAACTCCTCAAGTTCTGCCTCTTCAACAAGCCCGAACTCGATGGACCAGACCGGGTCGAGCATGTACAAGAAGCTGCTCGGTCAGTTCGCACTGCTGCAAGGCCACGCTCCCCCGGCCCAGAAACCCGGCCCGTAACGAGGAAGGCGGAAGGCGGAGGGCGGAGGGCGGAAGGAAAAACACGGGACCCGAGCCGGCGGCGTCAGCCCTGACTTTATGGGCCCAGGGGAACGGTCCTCCCTTACCCCCATCTCTTGGTATATCCGGTCTCCATCTTCCGATCCGGAGGCTGACGCCTTCGGCTCCCCTCCGCTGTTCCCCCTTCCGCCCTCCGCCTTCCGCCTTTTGCTTTCCTTCCCCCAAAATTTGTTTAGGGGGTTCCCCCCCGCAGAAACTCTGCTATCATTGTGGATGCGGTCGCAAGCCGCGTATTTCGGGGGGAGTGGCAATATCCCAGTGAAACGTGAATCGCGTTCATACAAACTGCTCGTACTCAAGGGAGGACCGAATGACAACGAACAAGATCAAACTGCTGATCGCCGACGACCATGAAGTGGTTCGCAGCGGGTTGAAGAGCCTCTTGGCCGGCACCGAGATCAAAGTGGTGGCGGAAGTGGGCTCGGGCGCCGAGGCGGTCAAGTACGCCTTGGAAAGCGACCCCGACGTGGTCATGCTGGACATCCGCATGCCCGACGGCGACGGCCTGACGGCCCTGGGACGTATCAAGCTGGACAAGCCGGAGATGCCGATCCTGATTCTCTCCACGTTCGACAACCCGACCTACGTCGCCCGGGCCGTCGCGCTGGGCGCCAACGGCTACCTGCTGAAGGGCTGCACGCGCGAGGAATTGCTGGCGGCCATCCGCACGGCGGCGGCCGGCGAGAGCGCCTGGACCCGCGACGAGCTCCGCCGCGTCACGGGGGCCTTGGCCACGCCGCGACTGACCGCCGACGTCGAGGTGCCGCTGACCCAGCGCGAGAGCGAAGTCCTCCGCCAATTGGCCTACGGCTTGACCAACAAGGAGATCGCGCAGACGCTGCACATCAGCTACGAAACCGTGAAGGAGCACGTGCAGCACATCCTGCGCAAGATCGGCGTTTCCGACCGGACCCAGGCCGCCGTTTGGGCCGTCCGCAAGGAACTCGTCTAGTTCTTAGCGGGGGCGAATCAATAACTGTCACATCGTCGCCTTTCGCTCCGCGAAAGGCGACGCTAATTGACTCGCCGGTTCTTAGCGGTAGTACCCGCCCACGTCGGGACGGACGACGAAAATCGGCTCGGCGGTCCAACGGTTCGGATAGTAGAGGTTGTTGGAGGCCCAGCCGGGCGCATAGTCGCCGTGGAACGGATCGGAACTGGCCCGCGGACGTGTGTTCGACAGCCCGTACCACTGCATGGCCGCCAGCCGCTGTTGTCGCTGCTGGCCGCGGAATTCCGCCGCCTGGCGGACGGCGAGTTTCGGGTCCTGATACTGGTGCAGGGCCTGCTCGTAGAACCACATTTCGGCGGTCGGCTTCAACTCGCCCGGCGAGGCTATCCGCCAATCGGACTTGGCCGTGGTGGTCTCCTTCGACGCCGCGCTGTCGATTTTCTGAGCCCAAGCGACCCCGGTCTGGCAGGCCAGCAGAGCGGCAACAACGATCGCGATGCGCTTCATAGCTTCCCCCTTCGTTCGGCTAACGATGCGAAACTACTAGTTGGAATTCGGCTTGTCACGTCGCACGGGATTAAACCGATTCTGCCGAATATGCCAGTTGCAAGGGCGGCCGTGGAAACCGGGAAACCCCGGTAAACCTTGACGGTTGGCGGCGCGAGGGGACAGTCCCCTCGTCACGTCAGCGGGCCGCTGGGCAGCCTCAAGTAGCGCCGGTAGACCTCCGGGCCTCCCTCCACCACCAGGACGTAGAGCAGGCCGCCGTCCTGCCAGGCCGCCGTAGAACAGCCCGCCGTGGTCGGCCGCGGCTCGCGGCGCGGTTGCGTGGGCAGCCCAGGGACCGCCTGGGAAACCACGTACAGCGTCGCCCGGCGGCCCCCGGTCGCCGACAGGTCGTAGGCCACCCCCGAGCAGCCCAACAGTCCCTGGATGGGCCGCCAGCGAACCTGCGGCGTCCGCAGCACGTCGCGACTGATCGGGTAGGCGGCCGGCGGCGAAACTTCTCCCGGCCGGCGGCCCGCGGCGGGGGACTCGCTGCGGAAGAATTCGGTCGCCTGCTCCAGCACGGCCAAGGGGGTATAGCTCGCCGCATGGCGGCTTTCCACCCAAACGGCTGCCAGCAGGGCCGCCGCCGTAGCCAGCGCGGCCGCCGCCACCGCCAACCAGCGGCGCGACAGACGGCGCTCGGGCCGTTCCGCCTCGCCGGCGGGCGAAGGAACTGCCGGCGCCTCGGCAGTGGGAGAAGAAACAGCCGGCGCCGCGCCGGCCAGCGAAACTGCCGGCGCCGCGCCGGCCAGGGAAACTGCCGGCACTCGGCAAACAAAGACCGCCTCTTCCGCCCGCGCCGCCGCCAGCCGCTCCAGCAAACGCGCCGCCAGGGTGTCGGGAACGGGCACGTCGCGGCAGGCCGCCGCCATCGCCGTGTCGGCACGCTGCTGCCGGGCGAAGCGATCGGCCAGATCGGGGTCCAACGTCAAGGCCGCGGCCAGCGGCGCCAACGCGGGCTCGAACAGGTCGTTACTGCCCGGGCGGCAGCATTCCATCGCCTCCGCGAGTCGCTCATGGTCAAAGTGCTCGTGCTCCACGGCTCTCCCCAGTTACCCACCTCGCTGTCACCCACCTCGCTGCCAGAAACCTTGCTGTCACCCGCCTCGCTCCGCTGCCCAGTCCCCGCCGTCGCCCTCGGCGCGTGCCACCGAAGGCGTCGCGGCCGCTTCCCGGCGGCGGGCCGTCCAGGGCGAAAACAACCGCGCCCGCAGATACCCCTTCGCCCGGGCCAACCGGCTCATCACCGTTCCCATCGGCAGCTCCAGTTGCCGGGCAATCTCGCGATAGGAACAATCCTCAAAGTAAAACATCAACAGCACGATGCGGAAATCCGGCGGAATCGCCGCCAGGGCTTCCTGCAGCCGGTCGCGGTCTACCTCATCGTTCTCGACGGCCTCCCGCGGCAGGGCGTCAAACTCCAGCCCGACCGTCGTGGCCGGCAGCGGCCGGGGCCGCCGAATGTCCTTAAAAAAGCGGTTGCGCAAAATCGTCAGCAACCAGGCTCGGGCGCAAGCGGGATTGCGCAACTGTCCCAGGCGTTGCTGCGCCACCAGAAACACCTGCTGGGTCAGGTCCTCGGCGTCGGGGACCGACCCGCACAGACGGTACGCGTAGGCATAGACCGCCCGATGATGCTCGGCGACCAGCAACTCGATATCCACGGGGGGACGTTCGTCGGCCATGGCCCGCCCTCTTCTAAGAGGCGTCGCCAAACGGGATTATTCCCGGGGTGCGGAAAAAAAGCCTGTGGCGGCACTTTCTTTGCAAAATTGTAGCAGGTCGGGAATAAATTCCCAGAGCCGGGCATCTAAACTACCGAAGCAGGAGAGAATCCTGTGCGAGTAACCAGTCCCAGGTAAAGTTAGGAGAGGTGGTTCTATGAAGCGTCTTGGATTGCTTGTAGTGTTAGTGAGTTTCGGCCTGTTTGCGCTCGGCTGCGAGCAGCCGGCGCCGAAGGGTCCCCCCGCCAAGGCTGGGGACACGACGAAGACGACCGAGCCAGGGAAGACTACCGACGAGGCGGCTCCGCAACCGCCGGCGAAATCCCCTGAGCCGGCGAAGACTACCGAAGAGAAGGCCCCCGAGGCGCCGGCCGCCCCCGCAAAGACTGAGAAGACCGAAGAGAAGGCCCCTGCGGAGACTCCCGCCCCGGCGAAGACCGAGAAGACCGAAGAGAAGGCCCCTGCGGAGACTCCTGCCCCGGCGAAGACCGAGAAGAGTGAAGAGAAGGCCCCCGCAGAGACTCCTGCCCCGGCGAAGACCGAGAAGAGTGCAGAGAAGGCCCCCGCAGAGACTCCCGCCCCGGCGAAGACCGAGAAGACCGACAACGAAAAGGAGGTGCCGCCGCCTGCCAAGTAAATAGGGCACGCGTGGGTACCTTCAGAAGGTTTCTGCCGGCGAGAAAAGCCCCCCGTTTGCAACGGGGGGGCGAGATTCAGTGAAAGCTTCTGCCGAGGGAAGGACGTCACAAGCGGCGTCCTTCCCTCGCTTGTTTTCTTGGGGCCGCTATCGGAAAAGACGGATCAGCCAGCCGGCCAGCACCGCCAGCAGCGCGAAGACTCCCAGCAGGACGATCACGACGCGGACGCCCAGCGAGCCCGCGTCGGAAGCCACGTCGCCCGAGGGGCCCGCGCTGTAGCCCTCCGCGAACTCGTGCCCGCACTGGTGGCAGCGCCGGGCATACTCCGGCACAAACGGCTCGTCGCACGTGGTGCAGACGAGGCGGGCGATGCCGCTGGGATCGCTGTCGGCCGCCGGGAACTCTCTGCCACTGGTCTGGCAGACCGGGCAGCGCGTTCGTCCGCGGTGCGCCGCATTGCGGACACTTCGGCCAGACGGGCGACTCCTCTTCCGATGGCTCCTCTTCGTCCAAGGAGTCCTCGTCGTCCGCGGCTGCCGGCCGCTGGTCGAAGTCCAGGGCGATGTCCCGCGCCCGAGGGGCATCTTCTTCGGCGACGACGACCCGCGCCAAGGTCGCCCAGCCCACCACGTCCACTCTGGAGCCGCCCTGAAGGAACTCGTTAGTGACCATCGCGCGAATGCCGGCCTCGGCAAGCAAGTTTCGCAGCAGGTAGGCGTCTTGCAGCGTACGGGCGGCGTAGACGACGGTGAGATGCTCCGGCATTGCGACTGCCTCGCGTGGCCCGGCCACGGCCGGGTCGATCCGCTCACCGGCGCTGCCAGCGCCTGGCATTGGGAGCAGCCTTGCCCTCCCAGCGGCGGACGAGCTTGTCCAACTCCTCCTCGAGCCAGCAACTGAACTCGACGTAGGGCAAGAGGCGGACGCGGATGGGCACGTCCCAGTGATCGCGGGTGAGGGACTCGCTGAACTGCGACTGTTGCTGCGGACTGTTCATGGGTGGCCTCTTTCTCTCTGCTCTCGCCTCTGCTTCTAATACGTGGGACACCGGCAATTGGTTTATGTTCGCGCCTCGATTGCTGCGCCCGCCGGCCCTCCCCCGAGGCACTCCTCCGGTCGCTGGTGTGACGGGGGAGCTGCCGCTCTGTTGACCATCTCGGCCTTTTCGGCGCGGTTGGTTAGGCGTTTGCCAGAGGTAGGGGGTGCCGCAACTGCGGTGAGTTTGCCGGGCCGCCGGGCCCTTCCCGAGCGGCATCGCCTGCAAGGGGGCCTGGTCCATTTTTCGGCCACTCGACGTGACGTAACGTCTGACGTGGGCCGAAAACATGGACCTGTCCCCTTCCTCCCCCGCCGCGGGTGGCGGCCAGCTTATCCCCCCAGAGGTATTGTCCGGGGCCGCCGGTCGATCTTGCCCGAATCCGGGCGGACACCTATAATCCGACTCACAGGTCCGACAGGCCCGAAGCGTGGTCTCTCCAAGATCGTCAGATTGCGGAGAACTGTTCTGGCCGCGGGGGCGTAGATCTGCCGGCCGTGCATTTTCATCAAGGTCATGTTGCCGGAAAACCTCGGCTGATGCGGCGACGCATCGCAGTCGGCAGAACTTTCGCCGCACAAGCGTTACAGGTCGGGAAACAACGCGTTTCGCTAGGACGCTCGCGTTTGCGGTTTCGCTGAATCCGCCGCTGGCCCCGGGCCGATGAGACGAGTGAAAATCGACCGGGGCGCGCACGCGAAAAACGACGGCTGCGGCCAGCGTCGGCGGAAGCTATAATTAAGAGATCGAAGGGAGAAGAAGGATGCAGGTCTACGGCCCCACTCATCTGCACGGCGCTCAGCCCATCAATCCGCCGCACGCGCACGCGGCGTCGCCGACGCCGCCGGTTTCCGACGCCTCCTCCTCGCCGATCAGCGACGAGGTGCAGATTTCCGATGCCGCCCGCATGATCGAACAGGCCCAGCAGCTTCCCGACGTGCGGCAGGACCGCGTCGCCGCTATTCGCGCCCAGATCGCCCAGGGCACCTACGAAACGCCGGATAAGCTCGACGTGGCCGTCTCGCGGCTGTTGGACGAGATCGGGTAGCCTGACGCGCTGGGAAGGTTTTGCGTCAAAACGGCTTGGCCATGTTTCCTAGGGTCCCGAGACAGCAGGGGAACACTGATTTCCGCTAATCCTCGCTGATTGCTTCCATAAGTGTTGATTAGCGAAGATTAGCGTTCCCTGGAAGACAGCCGGCATGTCCTGACCCAGTTCGGTAGTGGCCTGAAAAAGGCTTGTGGCCCCATGTCGAAAAGCTTTTCGCTACGGTCGGTCCGAGTCAAGCAGCCGCCGGTGGAACGCTTCGGCCAATTTCTGCAAAGCCGCGGCAAGCGGCTGACGGCACAGCGCCGCTTGATCGTCGAGCAGGTCTTCAGCCATCACGACCACTTCGACGCCGACGAGTTGATGGAGCACCTCCAGGGATTCGTTGCCCGGCGGCAGCTCAGCCGGCCCACCATTTATCGCACGCTGGGTGAGTTGGTCGAGGCGGGCATGCTTCATAAGATGAGCCTGGGGGGCGGCCGGGCCATCTACGAGCACCAGTACGGATACCCCAGCCACGATCATCTCTACTGCCAGGTCTGCAATCGCCTGATCGAGTTCCACAGCGCCGAGTTGGAGGCGATCCGCGACCAGGTTGCCCGGCAGGTCCATTTTGAAGTGATGGGCCATCGCATGTTCATCACCGGCGTCTGTGCGGAGTGCCGGGGAAAGAGCTGACTGGTACGACCTTCGGGAAATTTGTGCCGCTGAGAAAAGCCCCCCGTTTGCAACGGGGGGGGCGACAGCCAGCAGCAAAGACTTGCCGGAAGCGGTTAGAAAACCGTCACCTTCAAGTTCGGCAGGGCCTCCTGTAGCGCGCGGATGGCCTGCTGGCTCACCAGTTCCGGCGGTTTGGGGAGCAAATCGTTGGCGGGCGGGTGCGGGCCCCAGAGATAGAGATGCTGCAATTTCGCTGCCGCCTTGAGGTGCACCAGACCGGCGTCGCGGACCGAGGTGAACATCAGGTTCAGGGACTCAAGGTTGGGCAGGTTCTGCACGCACGCCAGGTCGCTGTCGGTGAGCTTTACGCACTGCAGGTCCAGATGGCGAAGCGCGGGGAGTTTCGGCAGGCGGGAAAGTCCAACCTTGCCGGGCTTCATGCCAAAAAGATTGAGCGTCGTGAGCTGTGACAGCCCCTCGAGGCCGGAGAGCCCTTCCCCCGTCACCGCCGTTTGAGCCAAAGTCAAATTCTGCAGCGTCGTCAGCTTGCCCAGGTGGGCTATGGCCGCGTTGGTGACGTGCGGGCCCGAAAGAGCGAGCAATTGAAGGCTCGGGAAGCGCGCCAACGATTCAAGTCCTGGGCTGCCAATATCGGTATCGCTAAGCTCGAGGAACGAAAGATGGGCCAACGGCGGCAGGCTGGCCAAGCCGCGGTCGGTGATCTTCGTCCTGTTGAGGGTAAGGCTCCTGAGTCGCGGCAGGTTGCTCAGCTTGGCCAAGCCCGCATCGGTGATGGGCGCGGCCGAGAGCCGCAATTCTTCCAGCTCTTGGAGTTTCTCGACGGCATCCAAGCCGGCGTCCGTGATCGCCGTCTCATCGAGGTTGAGCGACACCAAGCCGTGCATTCCCTGCACGTTTTTGAGGCCATAGTCGGTGACGTCCGTGTAGGCCAGGTCGAGTCGCTTCAGGCGGGGCAGGTCTTTGAACATCTTCAGGCTGAAATTGATGAAGGTCGCATTTCTGAGTGAAAGTTCCTCCAGGGCGGTCAGTTGTCCGAGGACGCGCGCGGCGCCACCGCGAAAGTTCAGGCCGTCGGCGATCAGGCGCCGCAGGTGGGACAGCCCGGCCAGGTTGGCCAGGCCCGCAGGGGTGACGCGGCCGTTGAGGGAGATGTCGAGGTCTTCGAGCTCGGTCAAGGAGCGCAGATCGATCATGCCGCGATCCGTCACGCCGCAGGCACGCAACTGCACGACGCGGAGGTTCGGCAATCTTGCCAGTCGTGCCAGGGCGGCATCGCCCAGTTCGCCGCTATCCAGCCTGAACACCCGGAGGTGCGGCAAGTGGCCGAGCGAGTCGAAGACCGCCTCCGGGAAGTCGCTGGGGCCATTTGGCCGGGTCTGTTGCAGATTGACCCCGGTCACTGGCCGGGCGGGAGTGGAAGTGTCGTATTCAAGCCGCAGCGCATACTTCTTGACTGCGGCCAGGGCCGCGGCCTCGTCGGCGGGCTCAGGTGCTTCTGCGGCCCAACTCGCCGACACCCAAGAGCAGCCCAGCACGAGACTCAAGACAAGGATCCGCATCGCCTCTTCCTTTCGTTTTCCCATCTGCACTGCGCAAATTGTAGCCGTTCGCAGGGCGGGCGGCGATTGACTCCGATTTCCCATCGCTGCACTCTAAACCAAATTCCCCTCCGGCGGGTTGCGAGCACCTGTTTCCTGCCCGTGAGGCATTACACGCACTTTGTTGCCTTTCGCTCCGCGAAAGCCGCATCTTTCGCGGAGCGAAAGGCGACATTTATTGATTCCCCGATCCTAAGGATGCGCCGGGCGAGCCATTTTTGCAAACGACGGCCCAGGCCGGCAGAGGTTTTCGGCGGGGCCTCTTGGCCGCCTCAGCCCCGCGTGGGGCCCATGCGGCAACCGCGTGACACGAACGAAAACTCGCCCCGCACTACACCCTGACTTCCGCGTCCCCCTTCGCAGCGGCGGGATAACGCGCCAAGAGCGGATCGACCACCTCGGCCAGAAATTCGTCGACCTGCTGCGGAGCGCGGCCGATAAATTGCCGCGGCTCCAACATGGCCGCCAGGTCCACACGGGCGAAGGCCGGGTCGGCGGCCAGTCGGGCCATGAGATCGTTCCGGCCGCCTTGCTCCTTGACCACCGCGGCCGCGTCCTGGCTGTGACGGCGGATGCGCTCGTGCAACTCCTGGCGGTCGCCGCCGGCCGCCACCGCCGCCATGAGGATGTTTTCCGTGGCCATGAACGGAAGTTCCGCCTCCAGGCTGGCCGCAATCACCCGCGGATAGACCACCAGGCCGGCGGTCACGTTGCGGCAGAGGATCAGCACGGCGTCGGTCGCCAGGAAGGCCTGGGGCAGGTTGAGCCGGCGGATGGCGCTGTCGTCCAACGTGCGTTCCAGCCATTGGACCGCGGCGGTCGCGGCGGCCCCGGCCTCCAAACTCATGACGAAGCGGGCCAGCGAGCAAATCCGCTCGCTCCGCATCGGGTTGCGCTTGTAGGCCATCGCGGAGGAGCCGACCTGCTCCTCTTCGAAAGGCTCCTCGATTTCCTTGCGATGGGCCAGCAGCCGCAAGTCGGTGGCCATCTTGTGCGCGCTCTGGGCCACGCCCGAGAGGACGGCCATGGCCTGAAAATCGATCTTCCGCGAGTACGTCTGGCCGGTGACCGGATAGACGGCCGTGAAGCCCATCTTGCGGCAGATGAGTTCTTCCAGGCGGCGGACCTTGGCGTGATCGCCGTGGAAAAGGCTGAGGAAACTGGCCTGGGTGCCGGTGGTGCCCTTGGAGCCCTGGGCCTTGAGTTGGTCCAGGCGGTGCTCGATCTCGACCAAGTCCAGTACGAAGTCGTAGGCCCACAGGCAGGCCCGCTTGCCCACGGTGGTCGGCTGCGCCGGCTGCAAATGGGTGTAGGCCAGGCAGGGCAGATCGCGGTGCTTGCGGGCGAACTGGGCCAGCGAGTGGATCACGCCGGCCACGCGGTCGCGGACCAGCTCCAGCGACTCGCCCAGCAGGAGCAGATCGGTATTGTCGGTGACGAAGCAACTGGTGGCGCCGAGGTGGATGATGGGGCGGGCCTCGGGGCAGGCGTCGCCGTAGGCATGGATGTGGGCCATGACGTCGTGCCGCAGCCGCCGCTCGTAGCGGTCCGCCGCCTCGAAGTCGATATCGTCGACGTGCTCCCGCAACTGGGCGATCTGCCGGGGCGTAATCGGCAGGCCCAACTCCGCCTCGGCCTCGGCCAGGGCCACCCAGAGGCGGCGCCAGGTGCCGATCTTCCGCTGCGGGCTCCACAGTCCGCTCATGGCGACGGAGGCATAGCGGGAGATCAAGGGAGTTTCGTACTGGTTCTGGTTCGCGTCGGTAGGCATGGTGCTCACATGTTGGTCAAGTCGTCGGCGGCGCCGGCGGTGATCTGGTCCATGGCGGCCGCCAATTCGGCGTTGTGCCGGTGGTCCTCCGCATAAATCCGGCAGATGCGGTAGCTGATGGCAATGCGCCGGAACAGCTCCCGCTCGTCCAGGCTGCGAATCTTGCCGGCCGTGGGATCGTAGAGGAAATTCTGTCCGGCCGCCGGGGCATGGGCCCCGGGGCGATGGACGTGGCGGGCCGTGTCCACGCGGATGGGCAAGTCGCGCAGCGCCGCCGGCAACCGCTCGCGGACCGCCATCTCGAACGCCCGCTCGCTGCTGAAGACGCTGCTCGTCTCCGCCTCGCCCGGGGCGAAGAAGATCGTCCGCTCGACCGCCATCTTCCAGCGCAGCCGGCGGCGCAGAAAGTCCTGCCATGCCGGCCCAACGTCTGCAACTCGGGATTCTTGCTGCGATGCCAGGCGGCCACCTCCATCAAAAGCGACCATTCGGTGAGCCGCTGGTACTGGTCGAGGTGTTCCAGGGGATTGCCGGGGAAGAGGTGCCGCTTGCTGTCGAGAAACAATTCCTGCAAGCCGAGGTCGATGGCGCGGACGGTGCGGTGGAAATAAATGGTGCGGAACAGCTCGGCGCGGACGGAGATGAATCGCACCAGGGCCGACAGCCCGCGCTCGTGGATCGTCAGGCCCTGGGGAGTGAAGAAACTGTAATGCAGCAGCCGATCGAGGTCGAAGGCCCGCGTGCTGTAGCCCGACATGTAGGCGTCGCGGAGCACGAAGTCCATGTTATCGACGGTGTAAAGGCCGCTGAACAGTCCGCGCAGCAGCCGCAGCCAGTGTGGGCCGGCGGCGGCGTCGCTCCCACGCGGCCGGCTGATCAGGAAGGCGATCTGTTCGGGATCGAGCATCTCCCCGGCCTCCAGGCGGCCGGCGGGATTGCGGCGAATGCGGCGCAGCAGGTCGCCCAGCTCGTGGCGAATGACGTGGCTGCCGACGATCTCGTGATTGAGTCCGAAATCGGCCAGGTAGTGAGCGTCGAAGAAGTGTCCGAACGGCCCGTGCCCCACGTCATGCAGCAGGGCGGCCAGCCGCATCAGCGATTCGACATAGCCGCGGCTGGGCAAGTCCGGGCAAACCTCCTGCAAGCTCTCGATCAGGGCGGCCGTAGCGCGGCTGGCCAGGTGCATGGCGCCGAGCGAGTGCTGAAACCGCGTGTGCTCGGCCGTGGGATAGACCCACCAGGCCGTCTGCAACTGATGGATCTGCCGCAGCCGCTGCACCCAGGGATCGTCGATGATTTGCTGTTCGGAGACCTCGCCGTCGGGCAGTCCGGCGGGCGAAGTGAAGGGGATATAGCCGTGAATGGCGTTGTGGCTGAGGCTTTCGTTCTGGAAATCAGGCATTGCGGTATCCCGCCGGGAGGGGTGAACTCAAGTATTATGCCCGGCGGAGGGGCCGGGGGCCAGGGGCCGGGGGCCAGGGGCCAGGGGCCGGGGGCCAGGGGCCAGGGGTCGGGTGGGCCGGTCGCTTGCGGTTGCGCCTTCGTTTCCCGTTGGCGGTGACCAAGGCGGCAACAACCCCCCGCTTCGCCATGACGCCAGTTATCCCATGTGCCGTAAACGATCCATATTATCTGCATCCCCAATCACGAGTCCCGGCTCATAATTCCCTGGCCCCTGGCCCCTGCTCTCAGTGAGCCGGCAAACTCCATCACGCTTCCCTAATTTCGCAAACCGCTCTAGCGTCAAGCGGTGGTGCCGACTAAACTTTGATTCTCTATGCTCGCCTTCTTGACTATTCCCCCCCTCGGCGTGCCGCTGGAATCATTGCAAGGAGTTCTGTTGTGCGACGGATGAAAGACTGGATTTGGTTCGGGATTGCCTGTGGACTACTGACAATCGGCGTGGCGGCTGCCCAGGCTGCCCAGCCCAGCGAAACGCTTCTTCCCCAGGAGACCGTCGGCTTTCTGGCCGTCAGCAACGTCGATACCCTGGATGCCCATTGGAAGCAGACCCAGTTGGGGCGGCTGATGGACAGCCCGATCATGGCGGCCTTCCGCAAGGATCTGCACCGGGAGTTTCAAGAGCATTGGTCGAATCTGCGGGAGCGTTTCGGGCTGACGTTGGATGACCTGAAAGGGGTGCCTGGGGGCGAAGTGGCGGTGGCGATGATCGAGCCGAAACCGGGCGAGGAGGCCATCGTCTTCCTGATCGACGTCACCGGCCACCTGGCACAGGCCAATGTCCTGCTGACGACGGCCACGGCCAGCCTGCTCAAACAAGGGGCCAAGCAGAGCGGCTTGAAGATAGGCGGCGTCGCCGTCAGCGTGTTCGACCTGCCGCTGCCCAGCGAGGAGCAACTTCCCCAGGCAGCGGCCGGCAGCGCGGCCGCTCCCGCTCCCGCAGCCACAGCCCGCCAGCCCGACCAGACCGTCTATGCCCTGGTGGGAAACCTGCTGGTGGCGGCCGACAGCGTGGAGGTGGTGCGCGGCATCCTGGGCCGCGTGGCGGACCGTAACGGAGCGCGCCTGGGCACCAGCCTGGCGCAGCTCCCCGGCTACAAGGCGGTGATGAAGCGTTGCGCGGCGACGGCGGGCGCGCCGGGCGGCCATCAGATCCGCTGGTTCCTCTTTCCCTTGGGTTATGCCGAGGCCGCCCGGGCCGCCACGCTGACGGAAAAGCGGCGCCGCGGAAAGACGATCGTGGAAGTGATTCGCCACCAGGGCTTCGGCGCCATCAAGGGCGTGGGCGGCTTCGTCGATTTCGCCGCCGACAGCTTTCAGGTGATCCATCGCACGGCGGTCTACGCGCCGCACCCCTACGAGAACTCGATGAAGATGCTCAAGCTGCCCAACGGCGCCGACTTCGTGCCGCAGCCCTGGGTGCCCCGCGACGTCGCCGACTACACGACCCTCTACGTCGATATCCTCAACGCCTTCGACAACTTCGGACCGCTGTTCGACGAACTCTTCGGCGAAGGGGAAAAGGGCGTCTGGAAACAGGTCCTCGAAGGCATGAAGACCGACCCCAACGGGCCGCACATCGACCTCCGCGAGGAACTCGTCAAGCACCTGGGGCAGCGGGTGACCTTGGTCACCGACTACCGGTTGCCCATCACCACTGCCAGCGAGCGGCTGCTGTTTGCCATCGAGGTGACCGACGAGAAGGCCGTCGCCGCGGCGCTGGTGAAATGCCTCAAGAACGACTCCACCGTGAAGCGCCGGGTCATCAACGGCCACGTCATCTGGGAGGTCGTCGCAGAAGAAACGCCCAAGGTGCCGGCCATCTCGCTGGGCGATATCCCCTCGCTGGCGCCGAAAAAGAGGAAGCGCCCCCGCCCGGCACCGAAGAAAACGACAACGAAACGAAGGAAACGCATTTCCTGCCCCATCGGGCGGTCACGGTGGCCAACGGGCAACTCCTGGTCGCCTCGCACCTCGATTTCCTCTTGAAGGTCCTGAAGCCGATCCCCAAGGCGGACACCCTGGCCGCCAGCCCCGAGTACAAGTACGTGGCCGGCACGGTGGGGAAACTGGGGATGGCCAAGCACTGCGCGGGCGAGTTTTCGCGGGTGGACCAGGCCGTCCGCCCCACCTATGAGCTGATCCGCCAGGGGAAGATGCCGGAAAGCGAATCGCTCTTGGGCCGGGCGCTGAACACCGTCTCGGGGGCGGGCAAGAAGGGCGTGCCGCGCTTGCAGCAGATCGACGGCAAGAACCTGCCCGACTACAAGGTCGTCGCCCCGGCGCTGGGATTGGGCGGCATGGGCGCCACCAGCGAGCCGGACGGCTGGTTCATCGAGGGCTTCATGTTGCCGAAGGCGGAGAAGTAGCGGCCGGCGCCTTCCCAAACCCACCGGGCACCCGCGCAGCGGGTCGCGGCCGGTGGGAACCGTAGCGGCAAGCAACGTCCTCCCAAATTCCTTCCCACCGGTCGCAGCCGGTGGGCTTGGAAAGGCCCACGCGGGTGGCCCCGATAGCTGGACGATCGCACACGGCGGAGCCGCAAGAGGGGCTTCAATACGCGGCGAAGACCTCCTGCGCCTGCGGCACCCCGATAGCAAAGCTATCGGGGCCACCCGGGAAAGGCATGCCGCCCGCACGTCGCACGCTACTTGTCGGTGTTCACCCGGCCGGTGGGACACTCGAATCTCGCCCAGAACGGATGCAGGCGATCGCCGCGGGCGCGGACGTCTTCCAGGAGGGTTTCCAGGCTGGGGGCGAGATTGGCGCCGTGGTTGTTCATTTTGCGGCCGTTGACGCCGATGCTGATAGGCCGCTTGAAATCGAACATGCCCGGCGCCAACCAGACGACCAGCCAGGTGGTCCTGGTTTGGATCGACAAGTTGTTGTTGGCGGTGATGCGGGCGGTGACTTGGGCGGGCCGCGTGCCGCGGGGGGGCGGCCAGTCGGCCGGGTTGACCATGGTCTTCGGGGGCATGCCCCCCAATTCCACCCACCAGAAGAAATTGTCCGATTCCCGCATGGTGAAACAATCGAACTCGCGGGGGAAGAAATCGCGGTGGAAGCGGCCCATCCAGTCGAACAGTCGCAGGATCTCGTCGGAGAAAGGTTCGTGGCCCCGGCCCCGGTATTCGACGACGCTGACGTTATAGCCGCCCCGGAAATAATGGTCGAGGTCGTTGGCGTTCTTGTTCATCTTGTTGCCGTCGAGTTCGCCGCAGACGAGGTAGAAGGGGAGGTTCTTGGCGTTCTTTCGATAGAAGGTGCAGAAACGGTCGGACTCGGCCACGACGGGGATGACGCCGGCCCAGAGGTCGGGATGGGCCAGCCCGATGTCCCAGGCCGCATCGCCCCCCATGGAGTGCCCGCTGAGAAAAACGCGGTCGGTATCGACGGCGAAGCGGCGGCAGGCATCGCGGTAGCAGCCCAGCACGAGGGCGTGCTCGCGGGAGGAATAGTTGTATTTTTCCTGATGGTCGGTGCCCCACTGGGGGGCCAGGACGATGTAGCCGGCGCGGGCCGCCTGCCCGGTGCGGTCCCGATGGTTGCCCCAGTCGCCCGCCCACCAACTGATCTGCTGCTCGGCGGTGGTGCCGGCGCCGTGGAGGGTGACGACCATGGGGTAGCGGCGATAGGGGTTGTAGTCGGGGGGAAGTTGGATGAAGTAATGGACGGGGGCCTCTTTAGGGAGGATCGACACCTCGACCTCGTAGTAGCCCGGCATCCCTTCGGAAATCGCCGCCGGCAGGTCGTAGGGGGGCTTCATGTGGGCCAGCAGGGCGGCCAGCGTGGCCGGGGTGGCCGCTTCTTCGGAAGGCAAGCCGTGGAACAAGCGGGCGCGGTTCAGCTTGATGGGCTCGTTGAGGTAGCGCTGCACCAGGTCGCGGAGGCGGGCGACCGACAGCGCCGCGCTCAGCTTGGTGGTGGCCGCGTCCGGTCCCAGCAGCCAGCCGCTGATGGCCAGCGCCAGCTTGTCGTCGGCCGGCATGCTGGGCTCGTCGGCGTTCTGGAGAAAGGCCGCCATGCGATTCAGGGTGTCGTAGTTCAGTTCGCGGGCGATCTCGTTGCGCATGGGCTTGACGGCGCGGTGCGTCTCGGGGTCCGTGATCTTGGCCAGCAAGGCGTCGATTTGCTCGATCACTTTCTTGCCGCGGTCCTGCAAGGCCTGGTAGTCCTGCAGTATCTCCCGCACCGCCTGCAAGGTCTCGCCGGACACGTCGTCGGAAGGAAATTCCCTCAGCACCGCCTGCACGAACTGGTGCTGGCCGGCGTCGCGGCGCATTTTCAATTCCTTCAGCATGGCATTGGCGGCGAGCTGCCGCAGGGCCTTGATCGAAGGCGCCAACTGCGCCTTCGCCTCCGTGTTGTCGGGAAACTCGACGAGCGCGGATTGCAGTTCTTCCCGGGCCTCTTCGAAACGTTCGCCCTGCAGGTAGAAATTGGCGATTTTCTTCCGCTCCTCGATGTCCTTGGGGTCCTTGATCTGCCTCATCAGGATCTTGTGGAGGATGTCGCGGGGGATCGAGTTGGTGGCGATCCGCATGTCCCACATGTAGGTGATCCCTTCGACCTTGGTCCACTCCGGGGTGATCTCGGTGATGCCCTGGATGATGTCGACCGGCCCGTGGGTGGTGTTCATTGTGATGGTGCGGCGGCCGAATTCGTCGAAGGGCTGGATGCGGAGGATCGGTCCCACCGACCTCACCATCGGCCCGGCCGCCGGCGTCCGCTGACGGACGTGGAACTTTTCCGGCACCTGGCCGGCGGTGTCGGGGTGAATCTGCAGGATCTGCTGCTTGGGGACGAAGGTCCGCCGCACGTTGTCGTCGACAAAAGCAATCATCGGATCCTTGGGGGAGTTGGCATCGGGCAGGACGTTCATGTCCGCCAAGCCGGACGTATAGCCGAGATTCCCCTTGAGCAGGCGGCCGTCCTTCATGAGAATCTCGACGGCCGGGGCGTTGCCGCCGCCGCAGGTCCAGCCCGCTGCGCAGAGCAGCGCCGTCGCCAGGAAACGCCACGGATTGCCGCCAAGTCGGTGGGTCATGCGATCGGTCCCGTCTTCTCTGTTCCTGCCGCCCTTACCTCCATTGTGGTGCCTGGCGGGCCCTTGTCAAGGAAATACGGCGCGGCCCACCCGGCTTGACAACGCCCCGTGCGCCAGCCAGAATTGCAGAAACCCCAGAGGTGCTATGGGCCATAAACCCCTTGTTTCCAAGGCGATTCTCCCCCTGATCGCGGCCTTGCTGGTGCTGCCGATCGGCATCAGCGTGCTGGTGGCGGTCTCTGCCCTTCTGGTCGCTATGGGCGACGCCATGGGTGGGGTAGTCGTGAAATACGTCGCCGTCGCCTGCGGCATCCTCTGGGTGATCGGCCTGATTTGCCTGGTCCTCTTGCAGGGGTTCTACGCCCTGACGGAAGCCTACCGGCGGGGCCCGGGCGGTTCGCCGGACTGGCCGGATCAGGACGATCGCCACGCGCAGCCGTAGCGCGCATGCTCAATCACGTCCTCAACACCGTCGGGCAAATGGGCTACTGGGCCTACGCGATTGTCTTCCTGGTGGTCTTTCTGCAATGTGCGGCGGTGCTGGGGTTCCTGGTGCCCGGGGAATCCATGGCCGTCTTCAGCGGTTTTCTGGCCGGCCAAGAGGTTTTGCAGGTGGGCGTGGCGATGGCGGTGGTGGCGGCCGCGGCGATCGTGGGGAACCTGGCAGGCTATTATCTTGGCCGCCGCCTGCGCCGCCCCTGGATCCTGCGCCACGGCCGCCGCTTCGGCGTCCGTGCCGAACACTGGCAGCGGGTCGAGCAGTTCTTCGACCGCCACGGCGGCAAGACCGTGCTGCTGGGCCGCTTCTCGCCCTTGCTGCGGGCCCTGGTCCCCTTCGTCGCCGGCGCCTCGCGCCTCCGCTTCCGCACCTTCGTCGTCTACACCGTGCTGGGCGGACTGCTCTGGTCGGCCCTCACGGTCACGCTCGGCTACCTGGCCGGCGCCAGTTGGCAGTACGTCGAGCGCTGGCTGGGCGGGGCGGCGACCGTCGCCTTGGCGGCGCTGGTGCTCACCCTGGTGCTGTTGTGGACTTGGCGCCGCCGCCTCCGCTGACCGCCGTGACGTGTGCCACGACCATGCGGGGCATGGTGCCCGGCTTGCCCAGCAGTGCTTGAGGATCGGGGCGCGTAACACTGCTGGACAAGCCAGCAGTGGCACACGGCGACGTAGGTCAGGCACCCCGTGCCTGACACTCTTCCGCCCAAGTGCCGTCAGGCACGGGGTGCCTGACCTACGGTCTACGGTCAGGCAAAGCCCGTGGCACACGGTGGGCCTTTCAGGCCAGGATCTCCCGCCGCCGCTTCAGATAGTCCCAGACCACGTAGCGGTCCAGGTCCTTGCCGGCGGTGAAGAAGACCCGGCCGGCGGTCGCTTCCGAGAGGCGATGGGCGAACTGCACGTCTTCGCGCGATTGCCACCAACTCTGCAAGAGGAAGATGTTGATGGTGATGCCCTCGCGCCGGCAGAGCCGCCCCTCGCGCATCGTGGCCGCTTCCGTCCGCGGGTCGGGCGGATAAAGCAGGTAGAGGTGCTGCCCCTCGAAATGCGCCGTCGGCAGCCCGTCAGTGATCACGACGATCTGCCGGTTGGGCGTGTCCTGGACCGCCAGCATCTGCCGGGCCAGTTGCAGGGCGTGCTGGATGTTGGTGAAGTGGCCGGGAATCTGCAACTCGCTCAGCCGCTGGTCGCTCATGTCGGCGCGGAGACGCACCACCGGGTCGGCGATTGTCACCGGCTTGGGCAGCAAGGTGACGATCTCGCCGGGCTGACGCGGCTTGGCGAAGGTTGCGACCTCGATGAATTGCAGCCAATCGCCGGGATACTCGCGGCGGATCAGGCCGTCCAGGGCCAGACCCATCCGCTTCACGTTGACGTACAGCCCGTCGTAACGCATCGAGCCGCTCATGTCCAACAGCACGGCGGTGGCGCACTTGGGGGTGTTGCGGGTGCGATGGACTTCGAGGTCGTCGGTCCGCAGTCGGATGGGCAGGCCCGGCCCCTGGCGGACCATGGCGTTCAGCAGCGAGCCGGGGATGTCCAGGTTGGCCAGCGAGTCGCCGAACTCGTAGGCCTTGGTCTGGGGCGTTTCCACCGCCCCTTCGCCCACGACCGGCCCTTGGTGGCGGCCGGTCCGCGCGGCCTCCAGGTTGCTGAAGATCCGTTCCAGCAGCCGGCCTTGGAAGAGCCGATAGGCCCTGGGCGTCAGGCGGTATCCTTGGGCCGCCCGTTCCAGGCCCTGCCCCTCGGCCAGGTCGCGGAGGTATTGGCGGATCTGCTCGGCCAGTTGGTTGAGGCGCTCGATGTCGCCCGGCTGGGCGAACTCGGCCAGCGCCTCCAGGTCGATCACGCCGATCTGCGCCGTCTTGGCCGCCTCCTCCAGTTGCTTCAGCAGCCGGTCGATCTCTTCCAGCTCTTCCTTGATCGCCAGGGCCTTGGGGACTGTCAGGGCGGTCTGGCCGGTGAACTCGTACTTGGCCGCCAGCTCGTCGACCTGGTACTTGTTGCCCAGGCGGTCCAGCAATTGCACCAACTCACGGGCGAAGGGGCTCTGCTCGTCCCCGCGAAACCACAAGCGCTCGAGATCGTAGAACTGCTCCTCCGCGACGGCCTTGCGGAAGGGCCGCTCCAGCGGCTCCGGCGGCTGCATCCGGGCGCTGAGCCGGTGGAACTGCCGGGCCGCTTCCGCCTTCACCCGCTGCGTCTCGTAAGTGGCCAGGATCTTCCGCTTCCGCTCCCGCAGCATCTCGGCCAGCGCCTCCAGGCTCGGGCCCAGGCCGGCGATCTGGCTGGGATCGAGCCGCACGGCGCCGGCCAACTCGGCCTCGGTCAGTTCCCGCATGTTGCCGTAGGCCAGCATGTATTCCATGGCGCCGGAGACCACGTCGGGCGGCGGCTGCGTGGGACTGGGAATGGTTTTCGGGTCGTACTTCTGGTACGTATGAATGATGCCGCCGAGGCGGCTGGGTCGTTCCATGGCCATGTCGTTCAATGTAGGCGGCACACGCCGTGTGCGGTGAATGGGTGGCCCCGATAGCGAGCTATCGGGGCCACCCGCGGACGCATGGTGGGGCTCGCTGCGCTCGACCCACCCTACAATCGTTGTCCCAACGTCAGGGGATTTCATAGACGATGATGCCGTGTTCTTGGGAGCGGGAGATGCGGTCGGTGGCGTACAGGCCGGCCAGCACGAACTCGACGCAGGAGGCCCGCACGGCCGGATCGGCGGCGGCGTTCAGTTCGAAGGCCTTCGCCCAGGCGGGCGGCACGCGCTTGAGCCGCTCGGCATACTGGCTCGACGGCAGCAGGTCGCCGACCTCGATCTTGACGCCGCGGGAAAAGACCTCGGCAATCTCGGCGATGCCGTGCTCCTCGACGTACTCCTGGAAGACGTCGCGGATGGCCTCGGCCATGACGGCCTCCAACACCTGGTGCTCCGACATCTGGTGGCTGCTCATCAGGTCGAGTTCCAGTTTGCCCAGCGACGAGGAATAGAGGTGGCCCAGGTCGCTGATGCGCGGCACGGCGGGCCGCTCGCCGAGCACGGCCGCCCGCTGCCGGGCGCTGGCCACCATGGTGCGATAGTTGGCGATGCTCAGCCGCGCGCTGACGCCCGACTGCTGGTCGATGTACTTGCTCCGCCGCGCCACGATGCTGATCTGCTCGATGATCTCCCGCATGAAGTAGGGCACGGCCACAGGAAAGTCGCCGTCCAGGTCGAGGCCCGCCTCCTGCTCCATGATCTCGATGCCCAGTTGCCGCTGCCGCGGATAGTGGGTGTGGATCACCGAGCCGATGCGGTCTTTCAACTGGGGAATGACCTTGCCGCTACGGTTGTAGGTGGCCGGGTTGGCCGAGAACAAGATGAGCACGTCGACGTCGAAGCGGACGGGATAGCCGCGGATCTGCACGTCGCGTTCCTCGAGAATGTTGAACAGGCCCGCCTGCACCAGCTCGTCCAGCTCCGGCAGCTCGTTGACGGCGAAGATGCCCCGGTGCATGCGGGGGATGAGCCCGAAGTGCAGGGCCTCCTCGGCCGACATGCTCATGCCGCCGGCCAGCTTGGCCGGATCGATCTCGCCGATCACGTCGGCGAACTTCGTCCCCGGGGCCAGCCGCTCGGCATAGCGGAACTGCCGCGGCCACCAGGCCACCGGCACTTCGCCAGGGGACACCTCCGCCACCAGCCTTTTGCCCGCCCGCGTGATCGGGTGGTAAGGGTCCTCATGGACCGGGCAGCCGGGAATGTCCAGGTAGGGGACCTCCTCGTCGAGAAAACGCAAAAGCAGCCGCATCAGCCGGCTCTTCCCCTGGCCCTTGGCGCCGAGAAACAGCAGGTCGTGGCCGGCAATCAGCCCCAGATTGATCTCGGGAATGACCGTGTCATCGTAGCCAATGATGCCGGGAAACAGCTCCTCGCCGGCGCTGAGCATGCGCATGAAGTTGTCGTAGATTTCGCGTTTGACCGGTTTGGACCGCCAGCCGCTCTGGCAGAGTTCCTCGAGGTTCTCCGCTTTTGCCGTTCTTGCCGTCATGGTCGCCATGGGCGTGCCTCTCCTGCTCCCGCGCCCCGGCCGGGGACTGGTCCATTTTTCGGCCAAACGGCGCTACGTTGGCCAACCAACGTTGACCGAAAATATGGACCTGTCCCCTTCCGTGGCCCTTGCTGTTGTTCCGTGCTTTCCCACACCTTTGGAATTGTAGCGCCGCGGCGGCCCCGGCCAAGAGGCTTGCAGACGGCCCGTTTTCGGGGTAAGATACTGTGGTCCTACGTTGCCGGGAGGTTGCCGAATGAACTACACGACCAAGGCCATTTATCACCAGGGGACATTCGTTCCCGAGACCGCCCATGATCTGCCTGAGGGAGCTGAATTCGAGTTGATCGTGCAGGGGCCGTTGGCCGTCTCACCGATGGTTACGGACCCGGAAGAGAGGGCTCAGGTCCTGAAACGGCTGACGGCGTTAATGCGCGCGAACCCGCTGCCCCCTACAGGGCCTCGGTACACGCGCGAAGAGCTTCATCAGCGCCGTTGATATCAGCGTCTTGTTCTAATTGGTTTCTGTTGCAGATGGTTCGCATGGGGTAGGGTGGGACGAAGTCCCACCACGATTCACGCGGAAAATGGTGGGACTTCGCTCCGCTCGTCCCACCCTACGCCCACGGCTTCAACACGGGTGACACAGCCGTGGCACGCGACCCCGCCCGCCCTGGTCCCTGGCCCCCGGTCCCTGACCCCTAGCTCAGTTCCACTTCATCACCGCGCCCGTGTCGGCGCTGGTGGCCATGGCGGCATACTTGCCCAGACAGCCGGTCGTGTAGCGGGGCGGACGCGGCTTCCAATCCTTGGCCCGGGCGGCCAACTCGGCCTCGTCGAGCCGCACGCTGAGCTTCTGGCCGGGAACGTCGATGTCGATGATGTCGCCCGGGCGGACGAGTCCGATCGGACCGCCGGCGGCCGCCTCGGGACTGATGTGTCCGATGCACGCCCCGGCCGTGCCGCCGGAAAAACGGCCGTCGGTGATGAGGGCCACCTTGTCGTCCAGGCCCATCCCCTTGATCGCCGAAGTCGGCGCCAGCATCTCCTGCATGCCCGGGGCCGCCGCGCGGCCCTTCATAGCGAATCACCACCACGTCGCCGGCCTTCACCTTGCCGCCGACGATCCCCTCGTAGGCCTCGGTCTCCGACTCGAAGATCACCGCCGGGCCGCTGTGGCGGAGCATCGCCGGCTTGACGCCGGCCGCCTTGATCACCGAACCCTTGGGGGCGAGGTTGCCGTAGAGGATCACCAGCCCGCCCTCGCCGCTGAAGGCCCGATCGACCTCGCGGATGCAGTCCTGGGGGTCGAAGCCCAACTGCTCGGCCGACAACTCGCGGACCGAGGCCGCCGAGCGGGCGACGCTCATGCCCTGGCTGGTCCGCCGGCCGCCGGCCGTCACGGCCGCCAATTCGAGGGCCTCGTCGGCGACCGTCGCGGCGCGGACGTCGAAGGCGGCGATGTTCTCGCCCAGCGTCTTGCCGCTGACCGTGGGGCAGTCCAGGTGCAGCAGCCCCGGCCGGCCGCGCGCGACGCTGCCCAGAATCGTGTGTACGCCACCGGCGTTGTGGACGTCCTCGACGTGATAGCTGCTGCTGGGGGCGACGCGGCAGACATTGGGCGTCTGCCGGCTGAGCTGGTTGATCCGCTCGATGTCGTAGGCGATGCCCGCCTCGCGGGCCACGGCCAGCATGTGCAGCACCGTGTTGGTGCTGCCGCCCATGGCCATGTCGAGCACCATGGCGTTGTCGATCGAGTCGTGGGTGACGATTTCCCGCGGCAACAGGCCGTGGCCTTCGTGAACGCGATTGAACTCCAGCACCATCTCGACGATCCGTTGGGCGGCCCGCTGGAAGAGCCGCTTGCGATCGGCACTGGTGGCCAGCAGGGTGCCGTTGGTGGGCAGGGCCATGCCGAGGGCCTCGCAGAGGCAGTTCATGCTGTTGGCGGTGAACATGCCGGAGCAGGAGCCGCAGGTCGGACAGCCGGCCCGCTCCAGGGCCAGCAGCTCGGCGGCCGAGAGCTTGCCGTCCTGCTTGGCCGCCGCGCCGACGAAGACGTCGATCAGGTCGATCCGCTTGCCCTCCCGGGTGCGGCCGGCTTCCATCGGTCCGCCGCTGACGAAAACCGTGGGGATATTGCAGCGCACGGCGGCCATCAACATGCCCGGGACGATCTTGTCGCAATTGGGAATGCAGATCATGCCGTCGAAGCAATGGGCGCTCGAGCATCGTCTCCACCGAGTCGGCGATGATCTCGCGGCTGGGAAGCGAATACTTCATGCCCGCGTGCCCCATGGCGATGCCGTCATCGACGCCGATGGTGTTGAAGATGAAGGGCACGCCGCCGGCCTGGCGGACGCAGCTGCTTCACGTACTGGCCGACCTTGTCGAGGTGGACGTGGCCGGGAATGATGTCCACGTGGCTGTTGCAGATGGCGATGAAGGGTTTCTTGAAGTCGCCGTCCCGCAAGCCGGTGGCGCGGAGGAGGCTTCGATGGGGGGCCCGGGCGTCGCCCAGCTTGATCGCGTCAGATCGCATGGTTTTGTCGTCCTTTCCGAGTCAAGAAGTAGTCTGTGTTGAATTTTAAGCGGCCCGAGGCGGTTCTGCAACCGACCCACACCCCCTGGAACGCTGCCGCCGGAGCCGCTATCCTAGAAAGTCCCTGCCAGAAAGCGCGGAGTGTCAAAATTACTATGCTACCGGAATTCCTTTACTTCGACCTGGGCAAGGTCCTGGTCGATTTCAGCGTCGAGCGGATGTGCGGACAGATGGCCACGGTGGCGGGCGTGGAGCCCGCGGCGGTCCAGGAGGCCGTCTTCGGCGACGGTTTGCACGAGCAATACGAAAGCGGCCGCGTCACGGCGGACCAGTTCTACGAGTCGTTTTGCCAGCGGACCGGCACGCGGCCGGACTTTGACGCCCTCCGCCAGGCCGGCAACGACATATTCACGCTCAATGCCCCGCTCTTGCCCGTGGTCAGCCAGCTTGCCGCCGCCGGCTATCGGCTGGGCATCCTCTCGAACACGTGCGAGGGGCACTGGGAGCATTGCCGGCGGCGATACCGGATTCTGGCCGAGGACTTTTCCGTCTATGCCCTGAGCTTCCGCATTGGGGCGTGCAAGCCCGCGGCGGCGATCTTCCGCGCCGCCGCCGAGTTGGCCGGCTGCCGGCCGGAGGCCATTTTCTACGTCGACGACGTTGCCGGCCACGTGGCGGGCGCCCGGGCCGTCGGCCTGGATGCTGTGCAGTACACCACGCCCGCCGCGCTGGCGGCGGAGCTGCGCCGCGCGGGGGCTGGAGTTCAATTACTGACAACCTGTCCGCAACCGTATCAGACTGGAGCCGGTGGGTTGCCTGAAATCTGTCCCGCCGGGGAATCAAATCAGAGCCGGGTACGTTGCGCAGGGATTTGCCCCGCAGGGGCATCGGATAATAGCCCGGGGTTGCCGCGCAGCGGCTACCCCGGGAATATGGAGCGCGAGACCTCCGAAAACCCCGAAGGGGTTTTGTAGCCGAGGTGTCCCAAAGTCAATCCCAGACGTACCGTTCGTCAAAAGCGATCCCATGCCTGTGCAAGAGTTGCCGCAACTCGTCGTGGAATGACACTCGCTGATGGTGTTCGTCTTGCGACTCAATGTACCGTCGCACCCGTTCAGCCTGCGATTGGCTGACGGAAAACGCTCCGTAGCCAGCCTGCCACTGGAAGAGGCTCCATTGCGGGTCTTTCGTCTTCGCCCACGATGAGGATGCCCGCTTCAGTTCCTTGACGCAGTTGGCGAGGGTGATCGTTCGCGATTGGCGGGCAAGCAAATGAACGTGATCATCGACGCCTCCCACGATCACGGCAGGACATTCCAGGTTCTTGGAGATTCCCGCCAGGTAGCGATGCATTTCGCCACGCAGCGCGGGATTCTGGAGGATCGCCGGGCGACCTTTGGTGGAGAACACCAGGTGCACCAACAGGTTGGCCAGGGATTGCGGCATGTCGGCCCGCCCTCCGGAACCCCGACGGGGTTTCTGTCGTGATGCGATGCGTTTTCCCAGGGTAGCCGCTGCGCGGCAACCCTGGGCTGAATTATTACAGCCTCTTCGAGGCAAAACAATCCTGTAGCCGCACCAACCCTGGTCCCCGCCCCCTGCTTAGAACACGTATCGGTTCACGATATTCTCCAGCAGTTCCTGCCGGCCGCTGGCGTTCGCCGCGGCCTCGCCCTTGCCGAGCATGTACTTCTCCAGCGAGGCGAAATCCTGTCGGCCCGCCTCGATCTCGGCCCCCACGCCGCAGTCCCAGGAAGCGTAGCGATCCTTGAGCATCCGCGCCATCTCGCCGTCGGCCAGGATCGCGGCGGCGGCCAGCAGCCCCTTGGCAAAGGCGTCCATGCCGCCGACGTGGGCGTAGAACAAGTCGATGGGCTCGAAACTCTCGCGGCGGACCTTGGCGTCGAAGTTCAGCCCGCCGGTGGTGAAACCGCCGTACTTCAAAATCACCAGCATCATCTTCGTGGTCAGGTAAACGTCCGTGGGGAACTGGTCGGTGTCCCAGCCCAGCAGCAGGTCGCCCGTGTTGGCGTCGACCGAGCCCAAGAAGCCCTGCGAGCCGGCGTAGTCGAGCTCGTGCTCGACCGTGTGGCCTGCCAGCGTGGCGTGGTTGGTCTCGATGTTCATCTTCACGTAATCGGCCAGGTCGTAGGCGCGGAGGAAGTTGATGCAGGCGGCCGAGTCGAAATCGTACTGGTGTTTCGTCGGTTCCTTCGGCTTGGGCTCGAAATAGAACTGGCCGTGGAAACCGATCTGCTTGGCATAATCGACCGCCATGTGCATGAAGCGGGCCAGGTGGTCCGCCTCGCGCTTCATGTCGGTGTTCCAGAGGGTCTGATAGCCTTCGCGCCCGCCCCAGAACACGTAGCCGGCGCCGCCCAGCTCCTTGGTCACTTCCAGAGCCTTCTTCACCTGGGCGGCGGCGAATGCGAAGGCGTCGGCGTTGGGGCTGGTGGCGGCGCCGTGCATGTAGCGCGGGTTGCTGAACAAGTTGGCCGTGCCCCAGAGGAGCTTGATGCCGGTGCGCGCCATCTCTTGCTTGACGATCTTCACCACCGCGTCGAGGTTCCGGTTGCTCTCGGCCAGCGATCGGCCTTCGGGCGCCATGTCGCGGTCGTGGAAGCAGAAGAAGGGCGAGCCGAGCTTCTCCATGAATTCGAAGGCGACGCGGACGCGATGGATGGCGTTATCAACCGAGTCCTCGGCCGCTTCCCAGGGCCGCAGCATCGTGCCGGGTCCGAACGGATCGCCGCCGCTGCCCCGCATCGTGTGCCAATAGGCCACGCTGAAGCGGAGCTGCTCCTTCATGGTCTTGCCGGCCACCTGGCGGTTCTCCTCGTAGTAGCGGAACGCCAGCGGGTTTTTCGATTGCGGACCCTCGAACGTGATTTTCCGGACTTCGGGAAAAGCGGCCATGGCTGGTCTCCTGTGCGTGCTGCAAGGATACGATCCAGCCTGTTATCCTCCCAAATCGGCCAGCAGCGGGCAAGGGGGAAGGGAAGGGGGAGGGCGGAAGGCGGAAGGAAGAATTCACTTCTCAAGCCCACCGGCTGCGTCCGGTGGGAACGGCAGTGGCCGACGGCGTTCTGTCCGGCGCCGGCTGCCACTGGCTATGCCAGTGCTTTGGGCGATCGGTCCCACGGAAGCACTGGCGAAGCCAGTGGCACACTTGCCTCTGACCCAACGGTCGCAGCCGGTGGGCTTGGGTGGGACTTCCTTCTGCCTTCCGCCTTCCGCCCTCCGCCTTCCGCCTTCGCTTCACGTTTTCCGCAGCACGATCCAGTCGCCCAGGCGAGGGAAGAGCTGCGCCAGGGCGAACAGCAGCCGGGCCCGGCCGGGCACGACCAACTCGGGCCGCCGCAACTCGCACGCCCGCAGGATCGCGCGGGCCAACTGCTGCGGCGGGATGGCCCGCGTCCGGACTCCCCCGCCGGCGCGGCGGGCGCGCTCGGGGACGTCCTCCGCCCCGGCCAGCGGATAGAGCCGCTCCTCGCTGCGCTGGATGGGGCCGGGACAGACCAGCAGCACGTGCAGCCCCTGCGGCCCCAGTTCCAGCCGCAATTGCTGCGAATAGGCGGCCACGGCGAACTTCGTGGCCGGATAGGCGCCCAGCCAGCGGGCGGCCGACTTGGCCCCCAGCGAGCCGATGTTGACCAGGTGCCCCTGCCGGGCCAGCAGGTGCGGCGCCGCCGCCCGCGTGCAGCGGACCAGGGCGATCAGGTTCAACTCCATCAAGTCGCGGAACTGCTCCGGCGTGGTGTCCAGCACCTTGCCGCGCATGGAGCGGCCGGCATTGTTCACCAGCACGTCGAGCTGCCCGAAGCGCGCCAGCGTCTGCTCGATCATGCGATCGACGTCGTCCTGGCGGGTGATGTCGGCGTGGATGGGCAGCACGTCGCAGCCGGCCGCCTGCATTTGGTCCGCCGCTTGCCGGACGGCGTTGGCCTCCAGGGCGGCGATGACGACCTTGCTGCCGGCGGCGCCGAACTGCTCGGCGATGACGCGGCCCAGGCCGCTGGAACCGCCGGTGACGAGGGCGACTTTGTTTTGCCAGAAACCCATGGCGATGGTGGCCCCGCGGTTCAAACCGGCAAGGTGTAGGGCGAACGCTGCTTGCGACTCATCAAGGCGTCGGCCTCGGCGTCGTCGATGAACTGCTCCCGTTTCAGGTCCCAGCGGACCTTGCGGCCCAGCAGCATGGCGATGTTGGCCATGTGGCAGGCATTGACCGAGTTGACGTGGGTGAAGACGTTGGAGATGGGCAGCGAGCGGTCTTTCATGCAATCGAGGAAGTTGGCCATGTGGCCGCGAATCGGCTTGCCTCGATAGAGCTTGCGGACTTCCTCGTCGAGCCAACGCTTCTGTTCGGGGTCCTGCTTGAGGTTCTTGACGAAGGTCCCGCGGAGGCCGCTCGTTCGGATGGCGCGGCGGACAGCCAAATGGCCGAGTTCGCCTTTGATGAGCAGGTCGTAGTTGTCGCCGCTGACAAGGTTGATCGTGTTGCCGTTGGGCAGGGTCATCGTGCAATTGTAGGTGGTGGCGGTGTTGTAGCGGGGGGGCAGGGCCTCGAAGGGCTTCTTTCCCAGCAGCGTTTCCAGCATCAACTCGCGGCCTAGGGGGAACTCGCCTTTGCCTTCGACCTCGATGGGCCCGGTGGTCTCGCCGCCCAGCGCCCAGATGGCGATGTCGCTCTGATGGACGCCCCAGTCGGTGACCTCGCCGCCGGAATACTCGAACCAATAGCGGAACGGATAGCTGGTGCGCTTCTCGGTGTAGGGGACCTTGGGGGCCTGGCCCAGCCAAGAGTCCCAGTTCAAGTCGGCCGGCACCGGCTGCGGCGTAAACGGACCGCCGGAAAGCCCCGTTTCCGCGGTGGCCAAGGCGTGCAGTTTCTTGCCGAGGCGTCCGCTGCGGGCGATGGCGACCGCTTCCAGAAACGCGCCGAGATATTCGCTCCGCTGCTGGGTTCCCACCTGGAACACCCGCCCCGTCTCGCGGACGACCTTGCAGATCAGCTTGCTCTCGGCGATGGTCAGCGTCAGCGGCTTCTCGCAATAGACGTCCTTTCCCGCCCGCAGGGCCTCGACGGCGATCTTGGTGTGCCAATGATCGGGCGTGGCGCAGAGGATCGCCTCGACGTCCTTGCGGTCGAGCACCTTGCGATAGTCGGTATAGACCTGGCACTTGACCCTGGAGAGCCCGGCAAACCGCTCGGCGTTGCCGCGCCTCACGTCGGCGCAGGCCACGATGTTGGCCAGTTGGCGGGCCTGTTGGCCAATTCCGTTGCCGCGCCCCCCCGCGCCGATCAGCGCCAGCGCCGGCTTGTCCAGCCTGGAGTCGTCGGCACGGGCAGTCTCGCTCGTCCAGAAATAGGGGATCGCGGCGCCCGCGGCGGCAATGCCGGCCGACTTCCGCAGGAACTCGCGGCGGCTGGATTTCGCTCGCTTCATCAGCAACTCCTTGGAACGTGTTTTGAAATTCTCCCCTCTCCCTTTGGGAGAGGGGTCGGGGGTGAGGGCGGTTGCGGTCTTGGCCCGGCTAAGCCGACGTTTCTCGGCACTGCCGCCCTCACCCTAGCCCTCTCCCGGAGGGAGAGGGGACCTGTCACTCGCCATTCCAAAACACGTTCTTAGACCCGGGGACTGTCCCCTTCCCTTTCAAACATGTCGATTGTAATCCCCCGGCAGGGAGATTGCGAGTGGTCGTCATGCCCGGGGCTTCCGCTCCAGCAGCAATTCCAGGTAGCTGCGGCGCTCGCTCTCGCGGAGGCCCAACTCGGCGGCCAGACCGGCGATGCACGCCTTGGCCGCGGCCATCTCCTGGGCATCGGCGATCAATTCCAACTCGACGAAGGTGCCCAGCCCCTCGACCGCGTCCAGCGAGACCTCGACCTGGCGGTCTTGCCAGCAGACCAGGGCCTTGCGGCGCGACTTGCGGACCTCGCCCACGCCGCGGAAGCCCAGCACCTCCAACAGCTCCCGCCAGGCGGCCACAGCGCCGGCCGCGTCGCCCAGCGGCAATTCGATCTCGCGGCGGGTCTTGGTGGTGGCGTCGAGCTTCGGGCCCTTGTAGGTGATATAGCTCTGCGCACCCTTCCGGCGGAGCCGCAGCGCCTCGTCCGTGGCGGCGAAATCCCGCTGCGGATGGGCAAAGTACAGGTCCATCTCCTCCTCCGGCGCCGAGATGCCGGCCCCCAGGGCGGCCAACGCGGCCTCCACGGCCCCCATGTCGGCCACGGGAAATTTCTGTTCAACTTCGTATCGCATTGAGCACACCCCAGTAACTCTTCGCCTACCGAAAGTGTACCCGGAAATTCCCCCGCATGGTAGACGGCCGTCGCCTGGCTGCGTACACTTGTAGCGTCGCTACTGACCGCCGGAGGCGTGCCCAATGCAGACGCTTCTTTCCCACACAAATCGCTTGGCTGGCCTCTTGGGGCTGGCCATGCTGGGGGCGATGCTCTGCCGGGGCTGCGGCCCTCCGGCCCCCGCTCCGCAACAACTCCCGGGGATCGGCTCGCCGCTGGCAGAACTCAGCCTGCAACCACTGACCGGCGACGCCCGGCCGCTGAGCCTGGCCGACCTGCGGGGCTCGGTCGTGCTCCTGAATTTTTGGGGCACCTGGTGTCCGCCGTGCCGGCGGGAATTGCCGCACATCGCCCAAATCTACAAATCCCACCAGGCCGACGCCGACTTCAAACTGCTGGCGGTCTCCTGCGGAGGCCCGGGCGACGAGGAGAAAATCGACGCCTTGCGAAATGCTACTGCCGCTCTGCTCAAGAAAATGCACATCACCATGCCGACCTACGCCGATCCGGACGAAGTGACTCGCACGGCGGTCGATCGCGTTGCCGGGTTTGAGGGTTATCCCACCACGCTGGTGTTGGATCGCCAGGGGATCATTCGCGGCATCTGGGTCGGCTACGAGCGGGGTTCTGAGGAGCAGATGGATGAGCTGATCGGCAAGCTGCTGGACAAGAAGGCGGAAGGCGGAGGGCGGAAGGCGGAAGGAAAGGATGAAGGATAGAGGATCAAGGCGACGACATCCAATCCCCGGCCTCGGGTGCCACTGGCTTTGCCAGTGCTTCTCTGGGACCGGCCGCCCAAAGCACTGGCGTAGCCAGTGGCACTCGCCGTGCCCCGCCAACCCTGGTCCCCGGCCCCTGGTCCCCGGTCCCCGGCCCCTAACTTTTCAACCTCGCCGACATTGCGCGCCACGGCGGTGGGATCGCCGGCCGTGGTGATGGCCCCGCCGACGGCGACGCGGCCGATGCCGGTGGAGAGGACCTCGGCCAGGTTGCCGGGCGCGATGCCGCCAATGGCAAAGGCCGGCAGGCGGATTTCAGCGGCCACCGCCCGCAAGAGGTGCGACCCCGGGAAAGTCCGCGAACTGCTTCGTGCCGGAGGGAAACGTCGGCCCCACGCCAAGGTAGTTGGCCCCGTCGAGGACCGCCTGCCGGGCCTGCTCGATCGAATGCGTGGAAACACCGACCAGGGCCTCGGGCCCGACGATCGCCCGGGCGTCCTTGACCGAGAGGTCGCCTTGGCCGAGGTGGACGCCGTCGGCGCGGGCCAGGCGGGCCACGTCGGGCCGGTCGTTGACGATCAGCAGCGCCGCCGTGCCGGCGGTCATTTCCCGCAGCAGCCGCGCCCGCTCCACCAGCCGCCGGTCGTCGAGTCGCTTGTCGCGGAGTTGGAGCACGTCGGCGCCCGCCGCGATCGAGCCCGACTGGGCCAGCCGTTCCAGTTCCGCCGTGGACGGGCCGCCGTCGAGGAGCACATAGAGCCTGGCGGCCGCCAGCCGCTCCAGCCCGGCGCGGGTGAAGTCCACCGCCCGCTGGAGCGTATAGGCGCGATAGCGGAGTTGCTCGATGCCGGCGGCCATGCCGGCGTCCAGCAGTTTGCCGAACTCTTCCAGGGTGCGGAGCGATTCTTGCAGCCGCAAGAAATTGGCGGCCAGGACACCCTCGGCATCGGCGCGGTGTTGCTCGGAAGGGGTGGTCAGCGTGATGCCGACGTCGGCCTGGGTCTCGCGGGCCGCCAGGCAATAGCCGCGGGGGCAATCGTCCCAGCGACGGCCGCCAGATCGTGCCGCAGACGCTTGAGCTGTTCGGTCAGGTGGCGATCGTCCAGGGCGAAGCGGACGTAATCCTCGACCACGCGGAGGCCCTCGCGGGCCCGATTGGCGGCGGCGTCGAGGATTCGCAGCAGATCGATTTCCGCCTGCTTCCCGACCGGCCTGCGGCCGGTGCCCGGCGGCGACTCGGCCGGTTCTGCCATATCCAGCGGCGGCTCCTCCGTTTGATAACCGTATAACTGATGAATTTCGGCTTGCAGGGCATCCGGGTCGAGGCCCTGCTGGCGGAGCCACGTGGCGGTCTCCCCCTCGGCGGCGGCCAGCCCCAACAGCAGATGCTCGGTGGCCAGCACCAGGGGGTGAGGAAAGTCGGCCAAGCGGGCCGCGGCGGCATGGCAAAAAACTTCCAAACCCGCTATAGTATCCGCTGTTGGTTCCGAACAACCACACGCGGCCGCCTCGGGCGCGAGCAAGCCTGGCCAGCGGGCGTGGACGGCCGCGGCGTCGAGACGGCAGCGTGCTAGCATCGCCGCCGCGCGGCACTCCGCTTGGGCCAATAATCCCAACAACAGGGCCGCGCCCCGCCATTCGCTGCAATCGTTACGACCGAGCCAGAGCGGCCGCATCGCCACGGCCCGCTGGGCCGCGGGGGTAAACTCGTATTTCATGGTCTCAGTGTGCCATATCCGTGCCGGGCAGGCAATCGCCTCGCCTGGGCACCCAGCGGAGTTGCCTTGATTCGCCTGGTTTTGAAAGTTACAATTCCTTGGCTGGAAGGGAGCAGGGCCGCCCAAGTTGGGCAGGAAGGAGCCGGTAGCGGTGCGCAGGATGCCCTGGGCGGTTTACTTGTGGCCAGGATTGCCCCAGCTTGCGGGACGGGGAAGCTGGGCGGCGTTGGTGGTGGCCTTTGGGGCCGCCGCCCTGCTGAGCGTCGCCCTGCTAGGGACGTTCGTGTGGACTGAACTGCTCGCGCCGAATTTGCGTATACTGTACTGGCTCTTGTTGGTGGTCGCCTGGAGTGGTTCGGCGGGGCTTTCCGGCTGGCTCCATCACCGCCGGTGTGTGCGGCCGGAGAAGGAAGAAAACAAGGACCTTTTCCGCGAGGCACTGGATTATTACTTGCAGGGGAATTGGTTCGAGGCGCAGCGGGCGCTGGGCCGCCTGTTGCGAAAGGATCGCCGCGACGTGGAAGCCCGCCTGATGCTGGCGACCTTGATGCGGCACACGGGGCGAGACGAGGAGGCGGCCCGGCAGTTGGAGGTGCTGGTCCGCATGGAGGAAGCCGCGGAAGTGGGAATTGGAAATCCGGCACGAGATGGAATTGTTGGCCGCCGCCCGCCGGCAGCGCCGGCCGGACGAGGAAAACGCGACGAGCGACGTAAAGAAGAAAATCGAAATCACAAGCTAGCGCACATCGGCTAGCGCAGCGGAGCAACGGAGAGTTTCATGTACGAACGATTTACCGACCGCGCCCGGAAGGTCATGCAACTGGCCAATCAGGAGGCCCAGCGGTTCAATCACGAATATATCGGCACGGAGCACATCCTGCTGGGCCTGATCAAGGAGGGGAGCGGGGTGGCGGCCAACGTGCTGAAGAACCTGGACGTCGACCTGCGCAAGATCCGCCTGGAGGTGGAAAAGCTGGTGCAGAGCGGGCCCGACATGGTCACCATGGGCAAGCTGCCGCAGACGCCGCGGGCCAAGAAGGTGATCGAATACTCGATGGAAGAGGCGCGGAACCTGAACCACAACTACGTGGGCACCGAGCACATCCTGCTGGGGCTGCTCCGCGAGCAGGAGGGCGTGGCCGCCCAGGTGCTGATGAACCTGGGCCTGAAGCTTGAGGAGGTCCGCGAGGAGGTGCTCAACCTGCTCGGCCACGGCATGGAAGGCCCGGAAGGGGCGGAACGCGCTGGCGGCGGGCTGGGCGGCCCGCCCGCACCCGGCGAAGCGCCGCGGGCCGGCAAGTCGAAAACCCCCGCCCTGGACAGCTTCGGCCGCGACCTGACCGAACTGGCCCGCCAGGGCAAGCTCGACCCCGTCATCGGCCGCGAGAAGGAGATCGAGCGGACGATGCAAATCCTCGGCCGCCGCACGAAGAACAACCCCGTCCTCCTGGGCGAGGCGGGCGTGGGCAAGACCGCCATCGTCGAAGGCTTCGCCCAGCAGGTCGTCGAGGGCAACGTCCCCGAACTGCTGGCCGACCGCCGCATCGTGGTCCTCGACCTGGCGATGATGGTGGCGGGCACGAAGTACCGCGGCCAGTTCGAGGAGCGGATCAAGGCGGTGATGAACGAGGTCCGCCGGGCCAAGAACACGATCCTCTTCATCGACGAGTTGCACACCCTGGTGGGCGCCGGCGGCGCGGAAGGCGCCATCGACGCCTCCAACGTGCTCAAGCCCGCCCTCTCCCGCGGCGAAATCCAGTGCATCGGCGCCACCACCCTGGACGAGTACCGCAAGTACATCGAGAAGGACAGCGCCCTGGACCGCCGCTTCCAGTTGGTGATGGTCGAGCCCTCGACGAAGAAGGAGACCATCGACATCCTCAAGGGGCTGCGCGACCGCTACGAGCAGCACCACCACGTGCAGATCACCGACGACGCCATCGAGGCCGCCGTCGAGCTCTCCAGCCGCTACATCACCGGCCGCTGCCTGCCCGACAAGGCCATCGACGTGATCGACGAATCGGGCGCCCGGGTGCACCTGAAGTCGATGACCAGGCCGCCCGATCTCAAGGAGATCGACGAGGAGGTCGAGAACCTCAACAAGGAAAAGGAAGAGGCGGTCGCCAACCAGGACTTCGAGAAGGCGGCCGCCCTGCGCGACCAGGCCGACAAGCTGAAGAAGAAGAAGCAACTGATTACCCACGAGTGGCGGGAAAAATCCCGCGAGACCGACGGCGTCGTCGACGAAGAAGTGATCGCCGAGGTGGTCTCGAAGATGACCGGCATCCCCCTGACGCGCATGAGCACCGAAGACTCCATGCGGCTGATGAAGATGGAAGAGGAGCTGCACACGCGGGTGGTCAGCCAGGACGAGGCGATCAAGTCGATCTCGAAGGCCGTCCGCCGCAGCCGCAGCGGGCTGAAAGACCCCAAGCGGCCCACCGGCAGCTTCATCTTCGCCGGGCCCACCGGCGTGGGCAAGACCCTGCTGGCCAAGGCCCTGGCCGAGTTCATGTTCGGCGACGAGGACGCCCTGGTGCAGATCGACATGAGCGAGTACATGGAGAAGCACAACGTCAGCCGGCTGATCGGCGCCCCGCCGGGCTACGTGGGCTTCGAGGAAGGCGGCCAGCTCACCGAGAAGATCCGCCGCCGTCCCTACGCGGTGGTGCTCCTGGACGAGATCGAGAAGGCCCACCCCGACGTCTTCAACATGCTCTTGCAGGTCATGGAAGAAGGCCGCTTGACCGACAGCTTCGGCCGCAACGTCGACTTCCGCAACACGATCGTCATCATGACGACCAACGCCGGGGCCGAGGCGATCAAGAACGAGGCGGCCTTCGGCTTCCAGAAGCCCGACGACGACGCCTCCTACGAGAACATGAAGGGCCGCGTGCAGGAGCAGATCGAGAAGGTCTTCCGCCCCGAGTTCCTCAACCGCGTCGACGACGTGATCGTCTTCCGCCACCTCACGCAGGAGGACCTCGGCGACGTGATCGAGATGGAGCTGAGGAAGGTCCGCGAGCGCCTCAGCGAGCGGAACCTGAAACTGGTGCTGACCGACGAGGCCAAGACGTTCCTCATCCGGAAGGGCTCGAACCTCGACTTCGGCGCCCGGCCGCTCCGCCGCGCCATCGAGAACTTCGTCGAAGACCCGCTCTCCGAGGAGCTGCTCAAGGGCGAGTTCCAGGGCATGGACACCATCACGCATCGAGGTCAAGGAGGTCGGCGACAAGAAGCAACTGTGCTTCCAGGGCACGGCGGGCCCCGTGCCCGCCACCCCCGCCACACCCGCGGCCAACGAGCAGCCGCCCGTGGGCGCCGGTGCCGGCGGCGGCCCGGGAGGCTCGCCGACCACGGCCGGTTGAGCGACCAGCCGCCGAAGAAACCAGGGCGGAAGATGTAGGGTGGGTCGAGCGCAGCGAGCCCCACCAGAGAGCGGCCGGATGGTATTTGGTGGGGCTCGCTGCGCTCGACCCACCCTACCTCATCGGGCAGTAACGACGCATGGCGGCTCCCGCGGTCAACCTCTGGAAGGAATACACCATGGCCCTGGAGGACGTTACTGCGCGCTTGCAGCGGATTTGCCAGGCGTGGGGCGCGGCGGAGGTGCCCTTCGCGCTGGTCGGCGGACAGGCGGTGGCCCTCTGGGTCGCCAGCCGCGATCCGGCGGCCGTCCGCACCACCAAGGACGTGGACGTGCTGCTGCGGCGCGACGACCTGCCCAAGGCGCGGGCCGCGGCCCTGGCGGCCGGCATGGACTATTTCGAGCTGATGGGCGTCGGCATGTTCCTCGATCGAGAAGACCCCAACCCGCATCATGCCGTCCGTCTCGTCTGGGCCGGCCAACGCGTGCGGCCGGAATATGAATTGCCCTCACCGGCGATCGAGGATTGCCAAGAGCTGTCGGCCGGACTGCCCGTGGTCTCGCTGGCCGGCTTGGTGCGGATGAAGCTCTTGAGCAACCGCGACCAGGACCGCGTGCACCTCCGCGACCTGATCGACGTGGGGCTTGTCGGCCGCGACTTGGTTACCGGCCTGCCAGCCGAGTTGGCCGCCCGGCTGGCGGTTCTCCTCAGCGAGGCGGGACGGTAGAATTGATAATCGTTTCCGTTGTGGAAGACAGTGGTAGGGTGGGTCGAGCGCAGCGAGCCCCACCAGCCACGATTCGGCCATGCCTTTGTCTGCTCGGAGCAATTTTATGAAAGAGTACGAGTTTACCATCGTGATCGAGCGGGACGAGGACGGTCATTTTTTGGCGATTTGTCCCGCCCTCCAGGGCTGCTATACGGAGGGTGAGACGGAAGAAGAGGCCCGCGCGTTGATCGAAGACGCCATTCGCCTCCACGTCCAGGATCGGCTGGAAGCCGGGGAGCCGATCCATCAAGAAGTCCATTCGCTCAAGGTGCGGGTTGCAGTATGAGTCCCCGCCTGCCGTCGGTTTCCTCAAGGCGGATCACTGCGATTCTGGAACGCCATGGGTTCGTCCGCGTGCGGCAGAGCGGCTCGCACGCGGTCTTTCGCCATCCAAACGGGCGGCGGACAACCGTGCCGATCCACGGCGGGCGCGACCTGGGGCGGAGCCTGCTGCGCCAAATCATGCGCGATGCACAACTTACGCCCGAGGATTTGGAGTGAACGTGCCGGCCCGCCGGGAGTGGCTGCCCGGCGCTCTCTGATGAGCCTCGTCATTGGCATTCAAGATGGCGAAGAAATAGAAGCTGTCGGCAAACAGGCGAGTCATCGCTTCGGCGCTCCGTGCAAGTAATGGTCGTGCTGCTGCGCCATGTCGGCGGGCAGGTCGGGCACCGAACCGATCAGGTCCCCCAGTTGCTCGGCGAGCGTTTTCCTGGCTGACGGTGGCACTGGCTCGACTTTGACCTCAATGCCTTCGGGAAGCTCGACTTTGGGGTCCAATACCACGACCCCGCCCTTCACATAGCCACGATAGACCATGACCGTTCTCTCCTCGATCAGAATTCCTTATCAGTCGCCTCAGGCCCGCCTCGACAGCATCATATCGCAGCCCGCCAGCATAGTCAACGAGGCGCCGGCGCGATAGAATGAAAGCGCCGCTCCCGCGACGCAGTCGCGGGGCTTTTGTCGCGCACGTCCGGCCCCGATTTACCAATCCCCTGGTCCCCGGCCCCTGGTCCCCGCCATGTTCCAACTCGTCGCTCCCTTCCGGCCGGCCGGAGACCAGCCGCAGGCCATCGCGGCCCTCATCGAGGGGCTGCAGGCGCAGAAGAAGCACCAGGTGCTCATGGGCGTGACCGGCTCGGGCAAGACCTTCACCATGGCCAACGTCATCCAGCAGCAGCAGCGGCCCACGCTGGTGATGTCGCACAACAAGACGCTGGCCGCCCAGCTCTATAGCGAGTTCAAGGAGTTCTTTCCCCACAACGCCGTCCATTATTTCGTCAGCTACTACGATTATTACCAGCCCGAGGCGTACATCCCGCAACGCGACATCTACATCGAGAAAGACGCTTCGATCAACCAGCAGATCGACCGGCTGCGGCTGGCGGCCACCAGCGCCTTGGTGAGCCGCCGCGACGTCATCATCGTCGCCAGCGTGTCGTGCATCTACGGCCTGGGCTCGCCGGAAGATTACCGCGCCATGATGGTGGGCCTGAAGCTCGGCCAGGTGGTCGACCGCGACGAGGTGCTCCGCAAGCTGGTCGACATCCAGTACGAGCGCGGCGACGTCGAGTTCCAGCCGGGGAAGTTTCGCGTGCGCGGCGACTGCGTCGAGATATGGCCCAGCGGCGAGGAATGCGGCTACCGCGTCGAGTTCTGGGGCGACGAGGTCGAGCAGCTCTCGCTGATCCATCCGCTGAGCGGCGAGGTGATCGAGCGCCGCGAGCAGCTTTTCGTCTATCCCACCAAGCATTTCGTGCTGCCGGAGGAGCGCATCGGCGCGGCCATCCAGGAGATCCGGCGGGAGCTGGAGGAGCGGCTGGAAGAGCTTAAGCGTGCCGGCAAGCTGTTGGAGGCCCATCGCCTCAGTGCCCGGACCCGCTTCGACCTGGAGATGCTGCGCGAGGTCGGTTACTGTCCCGGCATCGAGAACTACAGCCGGCCGCTGAGCGGGCGGGCGCCGGGGAGCCCGCCGGACACCCTCTTCAGCTTCTTCCCCGAGGACTACCTGCTGCTGGTCGACGAGTCGCACGTCACGGTGCCGCAGGTCCGGGGCATGTACGCCGGCGACCACAACCGCAAGGTCACGTTGGTGGAGCACGGTTTCCGCCTGCCCAGCGCCCTGGACAACCGGCCGCTGCGGTTCGAGGAATGGGAAGGCCGCGCCCGCCAGGTCGTTTACGTCTCGGCCACGCCCGGCCCGTACGAGCTGGAGAAGACCGGCGGCCGGGTGGTCGAGCAGGTGATCCGGCCGACGGGATTATTGGACCCGGAGATCGAGCTGTCGCCGGCGCGGAACCAGGTGCCGCACCTCATGGAGCAGATCCGCCTGCGCGCGGCCGCCGGCGAGCGCGTGCTGGTGACCACGCTGACCAAGCGGCTGGCCGAGGACCTGGCCGACTATTTCAGCAAGCAGCAGATCCGCTGCAAGTGGCTGCACAGCGAGCTGGACGCCTTCGAGCGCGTCGAGCTGCTCCGCGATCTTCGCCAGGGCGCCTTCGACGTCCTGGTGGGCGTCAACCTGCTGCGCGAAGGGCTCGATCTGCCCGAGGTCTCCATGGTCGCCATCCTCGATGCCGACAAGGAGGGCTTCCTCCGCAGCGAGACCTCGCTCATGCAGACCATCGGGCGTCGGCGCGGAACGTCAACGCCAAGGTGGTGCTGTACGCCGACAAGGTGACCGATTCGATGCAGCGGGCGGTGGACGAGACCCGCCGCCGCCGCGCCTTGCAGGAGGAGTACAACCGCTTGCACAACATCACGCCCGAGACCATCCGCAAGGCGATCCACATGGGGATCGAGGCCGACGCCGCCGCTTATGCCCGCTCGCAGGCGGCCGTGGGGCGGACCGAGGAGGCCCAGTACATCACGGAGGAGTTTCTCGCCGAGCTGCAGGGCGAGATGGTGGCGGCCGCCGAGGCGCTGGAATTCGAGCGCGCCGCCGCCCTGCGGGACCGCATCGAGCAGATGCGCCGTCAGCTTGGCAAGCCGATGGCCGAGGCCCGCATCGAACATGCCACCCGCGACCGCCGCCGCCACGGCAGGCGGAAAACGTAGGGGCCGGGGGCCAGGGAGGGCAGGGGCATCAACGACGGCTGCCGGCGAGACTCAAGTACGGCATGTACTTCTTGTCTTCAGACTGGATGTGGCCGATCCACCATCTCTTGAGGTATCGCAACAGATCGTGCCCGGTGACCAGGTACGCCTGCGCACGCCAGGCGCGGGCCTGTTGTCGAAACTCCTCGTGCAGGGCCGAGTGCTCCGCGAAGTGGGGGAAGCCGCGCTCGCGCATGAGCTGTTCTTCGTGTTGGAAGTGGCTGAGCGCGTACTGCAACATCACGTTCAGCGCGGATTTCGCCACGACCTGGTCGTCGCCCCGTTGGACGGCTTCGTAGATCTTGTTGATGAGCACAAGCAGCCGCTGGTGCTCGGCGTCGATCGCCGGGTCGCCCACGGAGTAGTAGCTCTTCCAAGCGACGTAAGGATTCATCGATTGTCTCCTACCTGCGCGGGGACAACTCAAACCTACGTTGCTGGCGGGGGTGGTGCAAGCGGCGGCGCGGGGCCGGGACCGTGGCCAGCGCGTGCCACGGTTCCGGTTATGCGGGATGAACGGGTCAGGAGCCGAACTCGGGGCGGCGGCGGCACAATTGCCCTTGCAGCCGCTGCACGATGGAGCTGTGCATCTGGCTGACGCGGCTCTCGGAGAGGTCCAGCGTGGCGCCGATCTCCTTCATCGTCAGTTCTTCGTAATAGTAGAGAATGATGATCAGCCGTTCGTTGCGATTGAGCCCCTTGGTGACCAGCCGCATGAGGTCGTTCTTCTGAATCCGCCGCGTGGGGTCTTCGCCCTTCTTGTCTTCGAGGATGTCGATCTCGCGGACGTCTTTATAGCTGTCGGTTTCGTACCATTTCTTGTTGAGGCTGATGAGATTGACGGCGTTGGCGTCGAGAATCATCTTCTCCAGCTCGGGAACGGAGATTTGCAGTTCGGCGGCCAGCTCGTTTTCGTTGGGCTGGCGGCCCATGCGGGCTTCGAGGTTCTTCATCGCCTCGTTGAGCTTGCTGGCCTTGGAGCGCACCAGCCGCGGCACCCAGTCCATGGTGCGGAGCTCGTCGAGCATGGCGCCGCGGATGCGCGGCACGCAGTAGGTCTCGAACTTCACCCCGCGGCTGAGATCGAAGGCGTCGATGGCGTCCATCAGACCGAAGACGCCGGCCGAGATCAGATCGTCCAGCTCGACGCCTTCCGGCAGCCGGGCCCAAATCCGCTCGCCGTTGTATTTCACCAACGGCAGGTAGATCTCCACCAGGCGGTTGCGAAGTTCCTGATTGGACGGCACCCGCTTGAATTCAATCCACAGTTGTTCGACTTCTTCCGGGGCGACAGCAGTTGCCATGCGTTCCTCCATGAAGGTGCCTCAGGGCACCGGTTGCTGGAGATCCCTCTCCATATTTCCTTTCCGGCGTCCCCCCGGTCCGCCGGCAATCGTGTACTCCTGATCTGACAGGCCTGAACTGTCGCTGGGGACGCCGCTGGGCCGGTTCGGCCGGCAGTGGCCGGAGCACGGCTGGGCAACCCAACCGTAGCCCTTGTCACTTTTTGCCTCCAGGCGGGGACGCCTGGGCCGCTTGCCGCCCGTTCAACTCCGCCGCAATGCGGCCGTTGACCGAGTCCTGGACGGTCCGCTCGGCAAACCAACCGATCAGGCCGCCCAGGGCGGCAAACACCAGCAAGCTGCCCCAGGCGTGGTACAGAACCAGTTCGGTTCCGCCACCGCCCAGCAGGCCGCGTGCCAGCACGGTCAGGAAGGCCAAGGGGCCAAGGATGCCGGCGTACGTTCGTGCCATAGTTGCGTCCCTCGATCGCCATTAAACTTCACGTAACTACCGTAGTTTAACAGCATATCGACTGCCGATAGTTCTCCCTTCATATCGGCCGGGACGGGGTTCAGGTTGAGTCCTTTCTTGTTTTTCTTGACATGACCGACAAAGTTCACTTCGACCGCCAAGAGGCGACGGCAGGCCGTGGCCAGGCGGCTGTAGGCCGCTTCGGCCGCACGCCGGTCGGACGCCATATTCACCAGCAGGTGGATCGGGCGGGCCGCCGACGGCTGGGCCAGACGCTTGATCACGGCATAGGTTTCCATAATGGCGGCGGTTTCGGGCGTGGTGATCGCCAAACGTCGCTCAGCCGCGCGCCAGCACCGCTCTGCCAGGCGGCTGGGATGGTTGCCGGTATCGACCACGACCATCTCGATTGTGGGGCCCAGGGCGGCCAATTGGGCCAACAGCCGGTCCATGCCGGCCGCTCCGACATCGTCGGCGCCGTCCCAGCCCCAGGTGCCGGGAACGATCCGCAGGCCGCCTGGTCCTGGCTGAATCGCCTCGGCCAGCGTGCACTGGCCGGCCAGCACCTCGGCCAGGCTGTGACGCGGCTCGATGCCGCAGAGCGTGGCAGCATTGCCGCCCGGGGCCGCATCCAGCAGGACGATCCGCAGATGCCGCTGTGCCAGGGCGGCGGCCAGCCGGAGGGCCATCGTCGTGGTGCCCACGCCCCCTTTGCCGCCGGCCAGGGCGATCATGTCCGGCCAGCGGACGCCCGGCGTCGCCGCCGGCGTCGCGCAGTGGCTGACCAGTTTTCGCAAGTCGTGGGCTTGATCGAGCATGATCGTTGGTCGCGATGGGTGCCACGGCTGGCTTGTCCAGCAGTGTCGCTCCACCGCTAGGCTTAACACTGCTGGGCAAGCCGGCAGTGGCACCCATTCAGGTCATAAAGTCCCATTTGGTTGAATCAGTACCCTAGCACACGGCGGCCGGTTCCATGCCCAGGATCAATCGTGCCAGCCGCTGGGCATTGGCCGTTTCGATGTCGTCGGGCACGTTTTGCCCGTTGGTCAGATAGCTCAACGGCAGCTTGCTGAAGCGGAGCACGGAGAGGAGGTTTCCCAGGCTGGAGGCCTCGTCGAGTTTCGTCAGGATCAGGGCGGTGGTTCCCACGGCGGCGAAGCGTTCGGCCGTCTGCTGGAGGGTGCGGGCGCCGGTCATGGCGCTGAGGACGAGGTGGATCTCATCGGCGTCGGCCTCGCTGACGAAGGCGCGGAGTTCCTGGATGCGGACTTCGTCCTTGGGGCTGCGGCCGGCGGTGTCCAGGAGGATCAGGTCCAGGTCGCTCATTCGCTGCACGGCCTCGCGCATTTCCCGGGGCGTGGAAACGACCTGCATGGGCAGATCGATGATGTCGGCATAGGTCCGCAATTGCTCGACGGCGGCGATGCGATAGGTGTCGACGGTGATCAGTCCGACGCGGCGTTTCTCGCGCAAGCGGTAATGGGCGGCCAGCTTGGCGATGGTCGTCGTCTTGCCGACGCCCGTCGGTCCCACCAGGGCGACCAGCCGGCGGCGTCCGGCGGTCAATTGGATCGGCCCGGCCACGCTGATTTCCCCTTCGATCATCCGGGCGATGCGGGCCTTGGCGAGGAACAGATCGTCCAACTGGATGCCGCGGCTCTCGCGGCGGACGCGCTCGACCAGTTCCCGGGCCACCTCCTCGTTCAGATCGGAGTCCAACAGTTCGGTAAAGAGGCGGAACAGATCCTCGGGAAGATCGGGGCGGCAGCCGCCGGCCGAATGGCGGCACAACTGCGTCACCATCGCCTGCAAGTCGCTCAGTTGCTCCTGCACCTCGCCGCCCGGCGGGGCCGTCGGCGCGGAAAGCGACGCCGTAGGCGGGTCCGGCGGGTCGCCGGCCGCGAGGCCCCGTTGGCTCGGCGGCGGCAGCCGGCTGGGCACATTGACCTGGCAGGAGGCCGTCACCTCGATCTGCCGCGACCCGGCGAGCCAGCCGAACAGCCCGCGCGGGCGGACTTCGCGCGTGTGCAGCACGGCCGCGTCCGGCCCCAAATCGCAGCGCACCATCGCCAGCGCTTCATGCATCGTGGGAGCACGATAGGTTCGCAGTTCCATATTTCTCGTACCTTTCCGTAGAGCAAACGTCTTTTTATTAAGGATGAAGGATGAAGGATGAAGGATGACCGGACATGGCTTCGCGCATCCTTCATCCTTTATCCTTCATCCTTTATCCTTCACTTTTACTTCCCGTCCGAGATCATCGCGGTCGATTCAATCTTGGTGTCGCGGGTGATCTCGTTGTAACTGAGCACGACTAAATGCGGCAGATGCGGCAGCGTCATCTGCTTCAGGGCGGCGCGGATCTGGGGGCTGACCAGCAGCACCGGCACGTGGTTGGCCATCGTCAGCCGCTCCACGGCGGCGGCAATCAGCCGGCAGGTCGTTTCCACCGCCGCCGGCGACATGCGGATGAACAGCCCCTTCTCGTTGTGGTCGAAACCGGCGCGGATGCGGTCCTCCAGCGCGGGATCGAGCGTGACCACGTACATGCGGTTGTCGTGATTGCGATAGCGGGTGCAAATCGTCCGCGCCAGGCGGTGGCGAACGTACTCGCTGAGCAGGATCGGATCGCGGGTCCGCGGGCCGTAATCGCCCAGCGTCTCCAGGATGGCCGCCAACTGGCGGATGGGCACGCCCTCGCGGAGCAGCATCTGCAAGATCTGTTGCACCTCGGCCAGCTTCAGCACGCCCGGGATCAGCTCGTCGATGACCGTGGGCGCGGTCTGCTTCAGCTCGTCGATGAGGTGCTTGGTGGCGTCGCGGGTGATGATCTCGTCGGCATGACGGCGGACGGTCTCGGTCAGATGGGTGGCGATGACGCTGTTGGGTTCGACGACGGTGTAGCCGTACATCTCGGCCTGCTCGCGGACGCCGGCCTCGATCCAGACGGCGGGGGTGCCGAAGGCCGGATCCTTGGTGGTCAGCCCCGACACTTTTCCCGCGGTCGCCCCGGAATCCATGGCCAGGAACTTGCCCGGATAGACCAGGCCGTCGGCCACGGCCACGTCGGCGATCTTGATGCGATACTGGTTCTGCTCCAGCCGCATGTTGTCGCGGATGCGGACTTTCGGCAGGATGATGCCCAGGTCGGCGGCCACGTTCTGCCGCACCCGCTGGATCCGTTCCAGCAAGTCGCCGCCGCGGCGGGGATCGGCCAGGCGGATCAGCCCCACCCCGATCTCGACCTCCATGGGATCGACGGCCAGATAGTCTTCGACGCGCTGCTCGGCGGGTTTGGCGGATTCGGCCTGCTTCTTGGCGTCGGCCGAGGCCTTCGCCCGCGCCGTCCGCCGCGTGGTGGTCGTGGCCAGGGCCAGGCAGCCGCCGGCCAGCGCCAACAGCGGGATCCGCGGCAGGCTGGTGAAGATCAGGGTGGCCAGAAATCCGGACGCCACCACCAGGGCCTGCGGACGGGAGAAAAGCTGCTTGATAAACTCGGCGGGCAGATCGGAATCTTGGCTGCTCCGCGTGACCAACAAGCCGGCGGCCAGGGAGATCAGGAAGGCCGGCACTTGGGTGACCAGGCCGTCGCCGATCGTCAGCGTGGTGAACAACGCGGCGGCCTGGGCGGGGCCCAGCCCCAGTTGGATCACGCCGATGAACAGCCCGCCGATAATGTTGATGATCGTAATCACGATGCCGGCGATGGCGTCGCCGCGCACGAACTTGCTGGCACCGTCCATGGAGCCGAAAAAGTCGGCCTGCTGGCTGACCTCGCGGCGGCGGCGCTGCGCCTCGCGCTCGTCGATGGTGCCCGCGTTCAGATCGGCGTCGATGGCCATTTGCCGGCCCGGCATGCCGTCCAAGGCGAAGCGGGCCGCCACTTCGCTGATGCGGGTGGCGCCCTTGGTGATGACCACGAATTGAATCACCACGATGATGGCGAAGATGATCAGTCCCACGACGATTTGTCCGCCGGCCACGAATTCGCCGAACGTCTTCACCACGCCGCCGGCCGCCATCAGCCCGTCGGCCCCCGCCTTGGTGAGGATCAACCGGGTGGTGGCCACGTTCAGCACCAGGCGAAACAGCGTGGTGGCCAACAGCAGCGAGGGAAAGACGCTGAACTCCAGCGGGGTGCGCACGTAGATCGTCGTCAGCAGCATGATGACGGCGATCGTGATGTTGCTGGACAACAAGAGGTCCATCAACGAGGCGGGCAGGGGAACCAGAATCACCAGCACGCTGGCAATGATTCCCACCGGCAGGATCAGATCCTGCAAGCGGCTGCGTAGCCCCGGCGCCGGCCCGATGCGTGGCGCAACAACAGAAGCCATCCGTTTCTCCGGACTCGCTGAAGGTTTTTCAAAAGCCGCTGGTGCCACGGCGATGCCAGCCGTGACGCAATTTACGAGGTCTGCGCAACATGAGCCCGGCTGACACAGCCGGGGCACACGGCGAATAATTCCCGCTTCAAGACAAGAGAGGGGGAGAGTAGCCAAAACCGGCGAAACTGTCCAGTCCGATTTCCTCTTGCAGACCACCATCAGTGGGGGGTGATGAAATTCGGCCTCCCGCCCTTTTCCCGCCGCAGCGAGCGATGGCGGCGAAATGGCGATTTCTTTTGCGTAATGCGCCTATGCCCCAACGCCCGAAAAGATTATCATTAATTTTCTATCGCAAGATCGTTAATGATGGGGGTCTTAGGGAATATAGGCAATGGATACCGCCCGAGGCACTCAAGCGACGCAGCAGTCTACCGGTTCCAAGGAATGGCCGTGGACGCCACGGTTCTGGGACGGCATGGGGATGTGGGGATGGTTCCGGCTGGTGGTGCGCGAATCGTTTTGCGATTGCGCCGAGCCGGATCGCCATGGCGCTGTTGATTACCGTCTTCAGCGCGATGAATTCGCTGTTGGGGCTCGTCCAGTGGCTCCTCTTCGGGCGCAAGGTTGCCGGCACGGAGATCCAAGGCGATCCGATCTTCGTGATCGGCCATTGGCGGTCGGGCACCACGCTGCTGCACGAGCTCTTGGTGCTGGACGAGCGTCATACCTATTCGGACACCTTCGCCTGTTTCTGCCCCAAGCATTTTCTGGTCTCCGGCTGGTTCTTCCGGCCCCTGCTGCGGGTGCTGCTGCCGGCCCGGCGGCCGATGGACAACATGGAGGCAGGCTGGGACCGTCCTCAAGAGGACGAATTCGCGCTGTGCAACATGGGCAGCCCGTCGCCCTACCTGACGATTGCCTTTCCCAACCGGCCGCCCCAGGACCAGGAGTATTTCGACCTGGAAAGGCTGTCGCCGCAGGCGCAGGAGGCGCTGGAAGCGGCGGATGGTTTGGTTCCTCAAGTGCGTCACGGTGTGGCGGCGGAAGCGGATCGTCTTGAAGTCGCCACCGCACACCTTCCGCATCAAGGTGCTGCTGGAACTCTTCCCCAACGCCCGCTTCGTCCACATCATCCGCGATCCCCACGTCATTTTTCCCTCCACCATGAAGCTCTGGAAGTGCCTCCATCGCGACCAGGGTTTGCAGGTCCCGCACGGCGAGGGTCTGGAAGAGCACGTCTTCGAGACCTTCAATCGCATGTACGAGGTCTTCGAGCGCGACCGGCGATTGATCGCGCCTGCGCGGTTGTGTGAAGTCCGCTACGAGGACCTTGTCGAGGACCCGATCGGGCAGATGCGGGCGGTCTATGAGCGGTTGGAATTGGGGGAGTTCAACTGCGTCTTGCCGGCCCTGCAAGAGTCCTTCGCCGACAAGGCGGACTATCAGACCAATCGTTTCCAGCTCTCGCCCGAGCAGTGCGCCGAGATCGACCGCCGCTGGCGGCCGTTCCTCGAGCGCTACGGCTACGCCGAGCGGTCCGTGCCCGCCGCTGCGCCCCCGGTCGGCGCCGCCAGCCGCACGGGCGGCGTCACGCGGAGCGCCCGGGTGCCGGCGGTAGCCTTGGCCGAGACGCCCCACGCGCCCTCGGCGGGCCCAGTGGCCGCGATCAGCCAGTCCGCGTCGCCGCGAGAATCGTCTTCCCTTTGAGCTGGTAGACGTAGGCCAGGACCTCGGCCACCGCCGCGTACTTGTCCGGCGGAATCGGGTGATCGATTTCCACGAGCCGGTAGAGGGCCTGGGCCAGCGGCTTCTTCTCCACGATGGGAATGCCGTTTTCCAAGGCCAGTTGACGAATCCGCTCGGCGATCATGCCCGCCCCCTTCGCCACCACGATCGGGGCCGCCATGCTCTCCGGCTGGTACTGCACGGCCACGGCCAGCTCCGTGGGGTTGGTGATGACCACGTCGGCCTTGGGCACGGCGGCCGAAAGCCGGTGCATCGCCAGTTGCCGCTGCACCTGGCGGCGGCGGGCGATCATCTGCGGGTTGCCTTCGAGGTTCTTCATTTCCTCGCGCATCTCCTGTGGCGTCATCCGCAAGTCGCGCTCGTATTTCCAACGCTGGAAACCGTAGTCCAAGATCGCCAGCACCAGCAGGGCGACGCCGATCTTCACCCCCGTCCAAACCAGGGCGTGCAGCATGAACACGGCGATCTGGGGCACGCCCATGGCGCTGAGGCCGAGAATCGCCTCGCGCTGATTGTAGAGGCTCACCAGCGCTACCGTGGCCACGATCACCAGCTTCACCAGGCCGAACGCCAGCCGCATCACGCCCGGCAGGGAAAAGATGCGTTTCATCCCTTGCAGCGGATCGAGCCGCGTGATGTCGGGGACCAGCTTCTCGGGCAGGAAGAGGAAGCCGACCTGGGCCAGGTTGACCGCCACGCCCGCCACCAGCAGCAGGCCGAACAGCGGCACCAGGTAGCGACCTAGACCCCAAAGCGTCTGGTTGCAGTGGGAGGCGGCGAAGCTCGCGTCGGCCGACAACCAGGCGGCCCCGCCGAGTTGCTGCTGACAATACTCGCGGAGGAAGCCGACCAGGCCGCCGCCGAACATCAACAGCACCAACAGTCCCAGGATCAGCAGTCCCGCCGAACCGAGGTCCTGGCTCCGCGCAACGTGCCCCTCCTCGCGGGCCTGTTGCCTGCGGTGCGGGGTGGCGTCCTGGGTTTTTTCGCCGTCGTACTCGGCCATGGCGTTGCCGTTACCTTAGCGCGGGGGCTTGGGGTGCGGCATCTTACCCGTTTGCCGGACTTCGTTTCCACGTCAACCGCACACAAAAAGGCACAAATAAGGGTGACAGCCGCCAAATCTGGGGAATTTGGGAAGGCTTGCGTCACGTAAATCTATCCAGCCCACCCAGATTTGGTGGCAGTCACCTTTTTGCCTCTTTCCGGCGGATCATTCCTGCCACCATCCGGTCAACTTGCCCCGCGTTGCGTACTCCGAACTCAACATCGAGCACGCTTCCGTCGACGACCAGGAGCCAAACCGGGGACAACGCAGGCGGAACGCGCCACGTATGGTATTTAAGCAGTTCTTCGGGGCGCTCAAACCCATGTACGCCGAACTGCACGGCCGGCGCACGACTGCGTAGCGCATTCATCGCTACGTAGACGCTGGCCAGATCAGGGCCGCTCCAGACCGCGTACACGACCACGAGCCAAGTTCCCGAGCGCAACCGCGGCTCCGCCGCCAACTCACTCGCCGATAGAACATGTGCCCAGGCCGGCCAGTCGCGCGGATTGACCAAGTACGCCGCCGAGGGGTTCTTATCGAATTCGTGACCGCTCGGCTTCTGCCCGCTCATCGGCGCCCGTTCCGTTCCGGTCTTCGGCGCCGGCTGCTTGATACTGCGATCCTCTTGCGTCGGCGCAGGAAAGAAGGCAGCCGACGCAGGCCGCAATTAGCCAGCCCGCCGCCGCGAGCCGACGGCGCGCCCTGCCGAGCTGGCCGTATTTGGCGGCTTTCACCTGGTTCGCTTCGATCCTTCGCACGGGCCTGCCGCACGTCGCTTGTCTCTGCTCCGCCTGCTCAAACTGCGGAGCTGCGCGACGAAGCTAATCACAAAGCCAAGCACGCCGCCGACCGCGGCAGACACAACGGTGAGGACAATGGTTGCAAAAACCGCACCAAGATCCCAAGAGCTGGGCGGTCGGGGGCCGTGGGGAACGATCGTGACGAAGGCAACGCCCAGCGCAAGCAAGCCCGTCACCAGCGCCGAAAGAATTCCTCTGAAAACTGCGGTCAAGAACGGAAACTTACTGCCCATTTGTGCCTCAACCGGGCCTGTAAAGTTTTCTGTGTCAGGCCGTGACATGCGTCCCTTTTACCAGAATCGCCCATCCTTGTCAAATTTGGTGATACCGTCGCACCTTCCTACGGAACGTGCAGCCATTGGGACTGCAAGGGGACTTTGAAGACCTCCAACAGCGCCGCCAGGGCCGGCGCCAGATGTTCCTGGAAGACGAGAAACGCCGCCCCCAGCGTAAACATCATCATGGCGAAGGTCAGTATGGAATTCAGCCCGAAGCCCACCGCCATCACGTTGAGCTGCGGCAGGGTGCGGCCGATCAGCCCGAGGACGAGCGTGGCCAACAGCGCGGCGACCACAACCGGCATGCAGACGCGCACGCCCAGTTGAAAGCTCTCGGCCAGCAAGGTGACCAAGGCCGCCAGCAGCGAGGCCAGCAGTCCGCCGTCGGCGGCGAGCGGCGACTGCGGGGCAAAGACGGCGGCGATGCCGCTGCCGGGCGGAATGGTTTGGAAGGTGTCCAACAGGCCGGCCATAATGACGCGGTGCCCGCCCAGGCAGGCGAAGATCGCCGTGGCGATCAACACCAGCAGCCGCGCAAACAGCGGCTCCTCCGTCTGAAACGTGGGATCGAACAAGTCGGACAGCATCAGCCCGCCGACGCGGCTGATGAGGTCGCCGGCCACCTGGATGCCGCAGAAGAGGAGCATGATTCCCAGCCCCAGGCAGGCGCCCACCAGCAGTTCGCTGCCGACGAAGACCAGGTAGTAGACCATCGTGCCGGGGTCCTCGACGTGGACGCCCCACTGGCTGGGCGTCATCAGGATGGCCAGCGCGAAGGCCAGGCTCGCCCGCACTCGCAGGGGGGCGTCGTTGGCGCCGTAGATCGGCGCTGTCATCATCAGCCCACTCACCCGGGTCAATATCAGGGTGAAGAGGAGAAGTTTTTCGGCGTCGAAGTGGCGGAGCCATTCCATGAAACGAAGCCACGGGTTTCCAAGGGGACAGTCCCATTTTCGTAGGACGAAAATCGGGACAGTCCCCAACTTACTCTTTTACGGGACCATAGTCCCGGTCAAAGCCTGCCCGGGATGCCGGAGATCAGGTTGGTCGAATATTGCAGCAATTGGGCAATCAGCCAGGGCAGCGTGAGGCTGAACACCAAGGCCATGGCGACGATCTTGGGCACGATCGCCACCGTGTGCTCTTGAATTTGCGTCAACGCCTGAAGCAGGCCGACGAACAGCCCGACGGCGAGTCCCACCAGCAGCACCGGCGAGACTCACCAGCAAGCTGGTCCAGATGGCTTCGCGGGCGAGATCGATTGCGTTTTGCGGATTCATAGCGGCCTAGGCTCGTGTTTCCGAAGGGGACAGTCCCATTTTCGTCGGACGAAAATTAGTTTCTGTTGCGGAAAGTCCTTTGTCGCCTTTCGCTCCGCGAAAGTAGCGAGGAATTCGCGCTACTTTCGCGGAGCGAAAGGCGACAATCCAGCCAACATCGTTTCCGCAACAGAAACAAATTAGGACAGTCCCCAGGTCATTCCTTACCAAGTCCTCACGTAAACGGTTGAAAACTTTCCATCAGCATTTGCACTACCAGGCGCCAGCCGTCCACCAGCACGAAGAGCAGGATCTTAAAGGGCAGCGAGACCAGCGCCGGCGGCAGCATCATCATGCCCATCGACACCATCACGCTGGCCACCACCATGTCGAGGATGAGGAAGGGCAAGTAGATCTGGAAACCGATGAGGAAGGCGGTCTTCAGCTCGCTGAGCATGAAGGCCGGCAGCAGGGCCTGCAAGGGAACGTCCTCGTACTTCGCCGGCGTGGGATGGCCCGGCAGGTAATTGAGGAACAAGCGGACGTCGTCGCTGTTGTTGGTCCGCTCGATCTGCATGCTCATGAAGCGGCGGACCGGCGCCGCCCCCTCCTTCCATGCCTGCTCCAAGCTGATTTGGTGGTGCGTATAGGGCACGACGGCCCGGTCGTAGACCTGCTTCCACACGGGCGACATGACCAGCAAGGTCATGAACAACGCCAGCGAGGTGATTACCTGGCTGGGCGGCAGTTGCTGCGTCCCCACCGCCTGCCGCAACAAGCTCAGCACGACGATGATGCGAATGAAACAGGTGGTCATCAAGAGCACCGCCGGCGCCAGGCTGAGCACCGTCAGCAACAGCATCACCTGGAGCGTGGAGCTAAGTCCCTCGGGACTGGTCCAGCCTTCCGGGCCGGCCGCCAGACCCTGCGGCACCTGGATCGACATGGGGCGATTGGGGGCCTCGTCCGCCCGCGCCGAGCCCAGCAGGCTCAGGCACGCCAACCCCGCCGCGGCATAGGCCAGCAGGCGGCGGCCGCGCTGGCCGGGGACGGCCGCGATCGGCGCGCGACAAGAAGCATCAGACATTTTGGTCCTCCGATCGGGCCCCGAATTGTTGGAACACTTGGCGGAAGGCGGCGGTGGCGCTCTGCGGATGGGCTTGGCGACAGAGGCCGGCCAGGCGATCGACCTCCACCGGATCGGTGACTTCGGTCAAGGTCTCGGCGCCGGCCGGAGTTACGGAAACCAGCAGCAGCTTGTTGCCGCAGCGCAGCAGGTGCATCTGTTGGCGACCTGCCAGGGGAGCGCGGCCGAGGACCTCCACCACTTCGCCGGGCAGCAGGGTGGCGGCCTTCGGCGCCGCCCGCCGCAGCACCCAGGCGAGCAGGAGGAAAAGTCCCAGCACCGTGGCCAGGCCGCTGGCCATCGGTCCCAGCGACGGCAGCCGGTCGAGGGCCTTGCTCGCTTCGGTCTGGGCGGCTCGGGCGTGCGCCGCGAAGGGAATGGTCATCTGTGCGGTCGGCCGGGCGGGATAGGCGGCCCGAGCCCCGGGCGTAAGCCCGGGGATAGCCGTCTGTGCCGTCAGTGTGGCCGGCTGAGCGCCTTGAGCCCCGGGCGTAAGCCCGGGGATGATCGTCTGTGCCGTCAGGCCGGCGGGCCAGGCGGCGATGAGGAGCAGGCCCAGGTATTTCGCCAGTGGAGGCATCCTTGCACTTCCTTCTTTTTTTCGTCAAGTCGGCCGATGGCGGCAGCCGATACTTGTGGATACGGTGAAATAGTTGGTCTTTTCCCGCGTGGATTCAATATTTTGTCCCCTCTCCCTCCGGGAGAGGGTCAGGGTGAGGGCGTTTCTTACGTTTCTCCCATGCCCTCACCCCCGGCCCCTCTCCCGGAGGGAGAGGGGAGACGCTTTGCGAAACTCCTGGCTTTACGAACCCACGTTCACGCCGGCGATCAGCTCGGCGACGCGGACGCAAAAATTGTCGTTGAGCACGAGCACTTCGCCGCGGGCAATCAGCCGCCCGTTCACGTACACGTCGACCGGGTCGCCGGCCAGCTTGTCCAGCGGGACCACCGCCCCTTTGCGGAGCTTGAGCACGTCCTCCAGGTACATGTTCGTGCGGCCCAGCTCGATTTTCAAATCCAGTTCCACGTCGCGGATCAAGTCCAGCGTGGCATTCTCGCTGGAGGCTGCGCTGCCGGTGAACTCTTCCAGCCGATAGGAAGTGACGCCGCGGGGCATGTCGCCGGACGATGACGCGTTGATCGACTCCAACGCCTGTTCCGCTTGATTCAAGAGGAACTCGATATCGCCGGGCGCGAGGCTTTCGTCGTCCGACAGGGGATGGGGCGACGAGCTCGCCGGCGCGGCCGCCGGGGCGGCGGGGGTCGTGGTTGCCGGGGCCATCGTTTTGCCCGCCGGCAGCGGATTTTCCATGCCCTCGGGTGCCGGCGGGGGAATTTCCCGGCTTTCGGGCGTGATGACGGCCGCAGCCGGGCGCGGGGTCGGCCGCCGCAGGGGCAACGTCCTTCGCCTGGCTCAGCAGGCGTTCGATCTCTTCTTGACCGATCAAAGGTTGGTCTGTCATGGGAATCCATTCCTGCCCGGACCGGGGGCCGTTGGGCGAAAGTTATTGTTCGATGAAGGAAAAGTCGCTGATGACGACGGTTTGCAAGATGGGTTTGCCGAGCGTGTGATTGGCCCGGTCCAGGAGTTTCCGTTTCATCAGTCCCAGGCCGGCGTCGGTCAGGTCGGTGATTTCGGCGCCGCGCACGGTGACCAGGACCTGTTCGCGGAAGCGATGTTTGTTCTCTTCCATGAGCTTGAGGAAGTCTTTCTGACTTTCGGTTTTCACGGTGCCGAAGAGGTGAAAGTCGATCCGCAAGGTGGTGTTGGAGATCGATTGAAAGGCGGTGACGCAGAACTCGCCGAGATCGACTTCGATTTCGTCGGGGGCGGCGTGTTCGTCAGCCTGCTTGGCCGCCGGGCCCTTGGTCTTGGCGTCGGCCGGCGTCGGCATGGCGGCGCCGGCCAGGGCGGCGGTCTGAGTGGCCGAGGGCAGATACAAGTAGGCGGCCAGGCACTCCAAGACGATGACCACCGCGACCAGGCCCAGGATCTTAAGCTTGGCCAGGATGGAGAAGCGGGCCGCGCCGGGCTCGCTGGGCGGGCTGGCCTCGGGGGCTTCGTTCTTGGTAGCGGTCTCCGCCATGAAAACAACCTGACCTGGTCTCTCGGGGCGGCCGCGGCCGCCGGTATAAAAATCTAGGACGCCGAATGCCTGCCGCGCGGCCGCCTCAGCGGCTGCCCCCGGCAGGAATGGCTCCCGCCATTCGGTTTATGACGATTCTTCCGCGCCGCGCGGGTTTTCCTTCCCCGCCGCGGCCCCGCCTTCCCCGGCCTGCGGGCGCCGCGGCGCCGGGGCCGGCATCAAATGCTTGGCCTGCTGGTAGGCCACCGCCCGCCGCACCACCTCGTCCATCGATTCGCAAACGATCAGGCGATCGCCGCTGGTCAGGGTGATGAAGGTGTCGGGGCGGGCCTCGACGTAACGAATCAAGTCCGCGTTCAGAACGAAGGTTTCTCCTCCCAGCTTGGTCAGTTTGATCATGCCGTCCCCGCGTTAGCCCTGCTGCAGCGTGAGGAGGTCCTGGTATAACTGCTGCGTCGTGGTGATCACGCGGCTGTTGGCTTCATACATGTTCGAGGCCGTGATCAGGTCGACGAGGTTGGTGCTCACGTCGGCGTTGGACAGTTCCACGGCCCCGCTCTGGATCGTGCCGGCACTGCCGCTGCCGGGGGCACTGATCACCGGCAGGCCGGAATTGACGCCGGCGCTGTACATGTTCGTGCCCTGCTGTTCCAGACCGTTCGGGTTGGCGAAGCTGGCCAGCACGATTTCGCCCAGCGGGCGCGTGATGCCGTTGCTGTATACGCCGGTGATGACTCCGTTGGAGCCGATCTGGTAGCTCGACAACGTTCCCGGAGCGCAACCGTCCTGCGATGACACCGACAGGCTGGGCGTGTTGGTGGCCAGGCCGGAGAGACTGGAGAAATCGAGCGCGAATTGCAGCGGCTTGACCGCCGGCGAATCATCGCGATCGATCGAAACCGTGTCGTTGGTGGACGACAGGTAGTCGCCCGTGCTGCCGAAGCGGATGAGCCCCGTCCCCACGGCGATGCCGGCCCCCGAGGCCGGAGAGTTCTGCCCGCAGTCGGCGAACCAGCGATACTCGGTATAGCTGCTGGTCGTGTCTTGCAGGACGGCCGTGAGCTGGACCGACAGCGGCGTCCCCAACGAGTCGTAAACGACCACGCTGGTCGAGACGCTTTCTCCCGCCGCCTGCTGCGCGGTGTTGAAGGGCATATTGACGGATTGCGACGCCGTGGGGTCGCTGGTGGGCGTGAATTGCAGGGCGGACAGGGGAATGGAAAGGGCGTTGCCCGTGCCGTTGTTCCCCACGATCTCGATCTCGCTGTTGGCGATGTAGGTGCCGGGATACAGACCGCTGCCGGAATCCGGGGGAATGGGATTCGTCGGGTCGGCCGAGCTGCTCTGGATTCCCATCGCTTGCTGCATGAACGTCATCAGGTCGCCCACGGTCGAGGTGTCCGTGACCTGGAAGTTCTTGGTCGTGAGGTTGGTGTTTCCCACGTTGCCCGTGAAGGCAAGCGACCCCGGACCGGAAAAGAGCTGGCTATACTCGCCGTTGCCATCGGCACTGATGAGGTTGGTCAGGAGGGTCGCGGTCGTGATGGGCGGACCGGTCATGCTTTGCAGCGTTTGCCCGGCATCGACCTGGGCGTCGGTGAGGTCGTCCGTGAAGCTGATGGTCTTCTCGCCGGCGCCCCCGACGACCGTGTCGACCAGGTGATAGGTGTTCGGGTCCTTGGAATCGCAACGATAGATGTTTACGTTGTCCCAAGCGGTCGTGGGGGTGTTGGTAAAGCTCACCTGGATCTCGCTGTTATCCGGCACGCTGATAGGAATACTGAGCGGGCTGGGGCAGCTCTCTACCGTTCCGGCCGTATTGGAATAGGTCACGTAGTAGGTATAGGTGCCGCCGGGGACCGATCCGGCATTGCCGTCGTTGACGGCCGTGGCCGCCGTCTGCGGCCAGGGGTACTGCGCGTCGCCCAGGGGGTTCGTCTCCAGGATCGTGGCCGTGTTGGCGATGGTGCCGCTGGAGGTCAGGCTCCCTTCCAGCGACACGTTCTGCGTCGCCGAAGCCACCGTGGACGTGCCCAAGGGAATGGTCATCGGCTGCAGCGCCGAAGTGTTGATGTTGCCGGCCCCGTCGGTGCCGTAGCCCAGCAAGTTGTATCCGGCCGAGTTGACCAGGGCATTGTCGGCGTTGGTGGTGAATTCGCCGTCGCGGGTGTAGAGCTGCCCGGCGGTGCCGCCTTGCATGACGAAGAACCCGTTCCCCTGAATGGCCATGTCGCTGGTGGTCGAAACGGTCGAAATGGTCCCCTGGCTGAAGTTCTGCGTGATTTGCGCGACCAACGTGCCCAACCCGATCTGCTCGGGATCGGTGCCGGCGTTGTTGGCGGACGCCGCGGAGCCGAGCGAGAGCGTTTGTGAAAACTGCGTGGCGAAAGTCGCCGTCGAGGCCTTGAACCCGACGGTGCTCGAGTTCGCCAGGTTGTTGCCGACGACGTTGATCGACGTCTCGGCGGCGCTCATGCCGGTCAGGGCCGTGCTTAATGCGGAAGCTAAACCCATCGCGTATCTCCTTGATCTGTTCTTTGTGGTTTTCACCTGAACCGGCGGGGCGAGGCGCTGCCTCCCCGGCGGAGCGGACGCTGGCGTCCGCGGGCCCCTGCGGTTCAGTTCGTCGTACTGGTGGTGGATGACGCCGCCGTGCCGGGCGCTATCGAGGTGATGTTGCTGAAAGGCACGACCGTGCCGTTGATGGTGAACGTGGCCGTGCCGTTGGCCACCGAAATGCTGTCCACCGTGCCGCTGATCGAGTTCCCGGCGGAGGTTACCGCCGTCACGTTCTTTTGCAGCAGGTTGGTGGCCGTCGACAAACTCTGCTCCAAGGCCACGCCTTGCAGCGTGTTGCTGAGGCTCTGGTTCGTTTCCACGTTGCTGATCTGGCTCACCTCGTCGAGAATCTCCGTGTTGCTCACCGGCTGCGTCGGGTCCTGGTTCTGCAGTTCGGCAATCAGCATCTTGAGAAAGTCCTGGGGCGTCAGACCGTTCAGGGGATCCGAAGTCGCGTTGGAAGCGCTCGACCCGGACGACGAGCCTACGGGAGAGGTGGACATGATTGAGGTCTCCTTGGTTTCTTCGGATAACTGCTGGTTGGATTTGTTGCTGGCCGGCGGCCGCTCCGGTCCTGGCGGTTAAATAACGACGTTCAATTGGCTTCCGGCGCCCCCGCGGCGGACGGCGCCGGGGTCGGCGACGGCGACGGTTGCTGCGCCGCCGGCATCGGCCGCGACGGCACGGCCGGTACGGTGGTTCGGTGCGCGGTTATTGGAATCGGAACTGTAGGACGCCTGACCCGGCGTTCCGCCCGCCGATTGGTCCCTCACGTCGACGTCGAACTGCTGGACCTTGATGTCGTGCTGGGCCAGACGCTCGCGCAGGGCCGGCAAGTTGTCCAGGAGCACGTTCCGCGCCGCCGACGTCTCCGTCTCGGCCCGGGCCGTCAGGGCGCCGTTGCGGACGGTGATTTCCAGCCGCATCGAGCCCAGTTCGGGCGGGCTCAGCTTCAGCCGCACCGTGCCCCCCGCGGCGCTCATGGACTGGAACGCTTGCTCCACCCGCTGCACGAACCGCACCCGGTCGGCCTGGCCGATGTCCCCCGGCCCGGCCGCGGTTGCCGGCCCGGCCGCCTGTGCCCCTTGGCCCGCCGACAAGTGCGCCGGGCGCTGACGGAACTGGCCGGGGTACTGACGGAACCGGCCGCGGCGCCGGCTGCAACCGGCTTGGCGGCCTCTTTCCCGGCGACTCCGTTGCCCTTCTCGCTCGGCGAAGCGGTCGCTAACGAAGAGACTGCCGCTGCGACGGCGGTCGCCGCCGCGGCGGCAGGGATGTCGGCGGCGGTCCCCGAGGACGACGCTGCCTCGGCCTGCCCGACAGGTCCCGGCGACACCGGCGCTGCGTCGCCGGGGCGCGCAGGTTGCCAGGAGGCGCCGGCCGCTGCCGGTGGCCCCAAGTCCGCCGCCGGCGCCTGGGCCGGTTGCGCCGACGACGTCGGCGGGCGATGCCGCGACGGTTCGGCGGGCGGCCGCCACCGGCCCCGAGGGCGAGGCCACGAAGCCCTGACCCGCGGTCACTGGGACGGCCGAATTGGTGGAAGTGTCATTCCCGGCCGGTGAACTGCCGGTCGTTGCGGTCGTTGGAACTGCCGGCAGGCTGCCGGTGGTCGTGGTTGCGGGAACAGCCGGCGAGAGCTTGCCTGCGACGGCCTGCCGGGACGGGGTCGGAACCGCCGCGCCGGCCTGGCTGCTGGGCTTCGAGCTTGGCACACGGTTCGGGACGCTTGCGGTCTGGGTGGGCAAGACCTTCGCATCGGTTGCCGCCGGCTGGGGTGTCTCTGGGGGTTGCGCGACGGTGACCGCTGCTGCCGTCCCAGCCACCACAGCCGCCGCGGCTGTGCCGTCGCTCGGGCTGGGCTGGTCGTTCGCTTGGGGCACAGTCATGTTGCCTGCGGGGGCTTGACTGGGATCGCCGCTGTTGCCGCTGTCGCCGCCGCCTTGACCTTGCGATGTCCCCGACGCACTCTGGCCGGAATGGTCCGCCGCCGACTCGGAAGCCGGCGTCGCGGCGCCCTGGGCGGCATCCTGCGGGGTGGTCCCCGCCGAGTCGCGCTGCTTGGCCTGGACTGCGCCGCCGCCGCCACTGGTAGCGATGGTGCTGCTGCCGTTTCCGCCGGGCGCCCGGCTGGCCGGCGGAGTTCTCTGCGCTTGTGCCGAGCGGAGATAGTCGTGGAACGACTCCGTCGCCGTCGACGGCTGGGCCGGCGGCGCGGCCTCCGCGGTGGCGGGGTCGATCGGCGCGAGCCGGGGCAGATTGTCCAGTGGCGACGGCATCATGCTATTGCCCCATCTCTCGCTTGGTGTTTTCGGCCATGCTGGCGGCGGGCATGCCTTGGCGGATGCGGCGCAGCACCTCGCCGACCTGGCTGACTTCGTCGGGCGTCTTGAACTCGGCGATGATCTTCGCCCGCTTGCCCTCGGTCATGCCGTCCAACAGGGCCACCACTTCGTCGATTTCCTTCTGCTCGAGCATCTGCCCCAGCAGCACCTTGGCCTGCTTGGGCTTGATGGCTTCCAGGGTGCGGCGGACGTCGTCGCGGCCGGCGGCGACCGCCCCTTTTTCCAACGCCTGCAGATCGCCTTGGAAGCCGTCGCGCAAGCCTTGCAGATGCTTCTTCTCCTCGGCCAGCCGCCGCTGCTCGATTTCGGCCCGCCCGACGGCCGAGCGCAACGATTGCTCGCGGAGTTCCAGGTCCCGCGACTTCACCGCCCGCGCCTCCAAAATCTCGCTGTACGACACCTGCTCCGTCGAGGGCTCCTCCTGGTCTTCGTGGGCCTGCTGGCGGATGGCCGCCAGATCGACGCCCTGGGCGACGGCCAGCATCTGGATGAGTTTTTCACGGTTGAGCTGCCAGGCGCGGCTGCAGCAGACGCCGAGGATCACGGCCGAAATGACCGTGGCGACGCAGGTGTACACCATCAGCGCGCCGAGCCCGCCGAGCAGCTTGCCGATCATGGCGACACCTCCCGCAGGGCTTGTTGCTGGGCCACTTCATCCAGTCGCTTCATCTCGCGGCGTTCCTCCTCCTGGCGGTGCTGGGCGGCCTGCTTGTCGCGGAGGATTTCCAGCACGCGGACCTCGCGGTTCGCCTCGGCCAGGACGAGGCGCCGGCGCTCGATCTCGCCCTGCACCGTTTCCCGCTGACGGATGATCTGCGCCGCTGCGATCGCAGCACCAGTTCGTTGCGTTGCGCCTCGACCAGGCGGTTCACGTCCACCTCGCCGGGCGCGAGGGTCTGGCGGTACTGGGTTTGCAGCGCGGCCAGCTCCGCGTCCGTGCGCTGGAGTTGGTGTTTCAACGTGTCGTCGACTCGATAGGCCTCGGCCAGCTCGCCGCGGCGCTCGTCGCGAGTCGCCTCGCGGAGCCGCAGCAGCGTCGCCAGTCGAAACGTGAATTTGCTCATGGTCGATCCGTCGTGTTTCCGCCTTGGGTCGCGGCCGCGGGCCGGGCCGTCGCGGCCGCCGCGGCGCGTTCGCCGCGGAGCCTGGCCGCCGCTTGTTGGTGAAGTTTCAGCAGTGCGCCGCGCGTGGAATCGAAGGCCGCCGGCTGCTCCACCGGCTGCCGCAGGAAGTGCTCCAGGTCGTCGTGCATATCGATGGCCAGGTCGACGAGGCGATTGCTGCCGCGGCGATAGGCGCCCACGGAAATCAGGTCTTCGTGATCGCGGTGGGCGGCCAGCAACTCGCGCAGGGCGACGGCCGCCTGGTAATGCTCGGGCGTGGTGACGTCGGGCATCAGGCGGCTCAGGCTGTCCAGCACGTCGATGGCGGGGTAGTGGCCGCGCGTGGCCAGTTTGCGCGACAGCCAGGTGTGCCCGTCCAGCAGGCCGCGCACCGCGTCGCTGATGGGTTCGTTGGGATCGTCGGCCTCGACCAGGACGGTGAAGAAGGCCGTGATGCTGCCCAGGGGGCTGCGGCCGGCGCGCTCGACGAGCTTGGGCAGCAGGGCGAACACCGAGGGGGGATAGCCGCGCGTGGCGGGGGGCTCGCCGGCGGCCAGCCCGATCTCGCGCTGCGCCAAGGCGAAGCGCGTGAGCGAATCCATCATCAGCAGCACGTCCTTGCCCTGGTCGCGATAGTATTCGGCGATCGCCGTGGCCGTCATCGCCGCCTGCACGCGCACCAGGGCCGGCTCGTTGCTGGTGGCCACCACGACCACGCTCTTAGCCAGTCCCGCCGGGCCCAGATCGCGCTGGATGAACTCGTTGACCTCGCGGCCGCGCTCGCCGATCAGCGCAATGACGATGACCTCGGCGGAGGTGTAGCGGGCCATCATGCCCAAGAGCACGCTCTTGCCCACGCCCGAGCCGGCGAAAATCCCCATCCGCTGCCCTTTGCCGCAGGTCAACAGGCCGTCGAAGGCGCGGACGCCGGTCACCAACGGCTCGCAGATGCGCGGCCGCGTGCAGGGATGCGGCGGCTGGCGCGTGAACGATACCCGGTCATCCAGTGCCGGCCGGGGCCTGCCGTCCACCGTGTTGCCGGCGGCGTCGATCACCCGCCCCAGCAGACCCTCGCCGACCCGCAGCCAGCGGCTGGTCCGCGCCAGGCGGACGCGATTGCCGTGGCGGATGCCGGCCAGGTCGCTGAAGGGATACAGCAGCGTGAGCTCGTCGCGGAAACCGATTACCTCGGCCAGCAGCGCGGGGCCGGCCTCGCGCTGGATCTCCGCCACCGCCCCGACGGGGGCGGGAAAACCGGCCGCCGCGATGGTCATGCCGACCGTCTGCGCCACCGTCCCGGTCAAGGCGGTCGGTATCAGGGCGTCGAGTTGTGCGGTGAAATCGGGCATCGTGTCGTTTCCGCGGGGTGCCACTGCTGGCTTGCCCAGCAGTGTTGCCCCAGTGGTGGTCCGGCACTGCTGGACAAGCCAGCAGTGGCACCCACATCACCAGGTTTACCCGGAATACAATTCCTCAATTCTGAAGCACTGCTTAGCTTCGCTCCGTCAGTTCCTCTTCGATCCGTGCCAACTGGGCCTCGAACTGCTGATCGATCGTGCCGAAGCGGGTCTCGACGCGGCAACCGCCCCGCGACACCCCGTCGTCGGCGATCATCTCGGCGGCCCCCAGCCCCGACATTTCCTGCAAAAGCATCTGCACCTGGGGCCCCAACGCCTCGAGGTCCGCGGCGTTGAGGTGGATGCGGATTTGCGAGCTGCCGGCGGCCAGCTCCAGCGCCTCGCGGACCAGGACCAGCGGCACCTGCGGTTGCCGGCTCAACTCGCCGCGCAACAGCCGCTTGGCGATGGCGGCCGCCAGGTGGACGCTGCTGGACTCCCAATGCGTCAGCCAGGCCTGCTTGGCATGACCGATGTCCTCGACGGCCTGCCGCAGCGCCGGCAGCACGGTGGCCAGTTGCTTTTGCACCACTTGCTCGACGGCCTGCATGGCCGCCTGGCGTCCTTCGAGTTCCGCGCGGCGACGGATGGCCGCCGCCTCCTGCTGGGCCTGAACGACGATCTTGACCGCCTCGGCCCGCACCCGGTCGAGGTGCCCCTTCGCCTGGGCGGCCATGTCGTCGAAGTTGAAGGCGACGCTGCTGGTGCCCTGGTTCTGATCGGTAGCGCGGATCACGGTGGCCATGTCGGTTCTTGACGGGGTTTGCAATCAGGGGGTTAGGGAATGTCGTGACGGTTCACAGTGAAACATCTCGCGCTGCGCCAGCCGGGCGATCTGCCGCCGGGCCTCTTCCACGTCGCGCAGTCGCAGCGGTCCCGGGTGGTCCAGTTGTCCGCGGACCCGCTGGGCCTCGGCCGGCGAGACTTCGCCGAGGATGCGCTTCACCAGGTCCGGCGCCGCGCCGATCAAGGCCGTCAGCAGCAGTCCCCGGTCGGCCGACCGCACCAGGGCCGCCAGCACCCGGCTGTCGGCGTCGGCCAGGTCGTCGAAGGCCAAGGGCTGCGGTCCCAGGCGTTCGGCCAGGGCCTGGTCGTGGGTGGCCAGGTTGTCGAGGATCTGCATGCCGGTGCGGCCGTCGGCGGCCTGCAGGATGTTGGCCACGGCGCTCAGGCCGGCGGCCCGGCGGCGCTGCATTTGCACCTGCTGCGAGAGCCGCGATTGCAGGGCCTCTTCCACCTCGCGGAGGATCTCCGGGGCCGTCTCTTCCAGATCGACGAGGCGGCGCACGACCTCGGCCTGCAAGGCCCCCTGCAACCGCGCCAGCACGCTGCCGGCCTGTTGCGGTGGCAAGTGGGAGAGCACCAGGGCGATGGTTTGCGGGCGCTCGCCGCCCAGCAGCCGCGCCAGCTTGTCGGCCTCCGCCTCGCGGAGAAAACGAAACGGCTCGCTGACCCGCGAACCCGCCACCGCCATCGGCTCGCTATACGTGTTCTCCTCCTCCACCGGCCGCAGGGCAAGTCGCCGCACCAAAGTGTCGTCCAGTTCGATGCCGGGCGGGCACTGATCGGGCATCAGCGGCCCGACGCGGAAAAACTCGTCGATCACCCGCTGCTGCTCCTGCTGGTCGAGGTCGCCCAGCTCGACCGCCAGCCGCCGCACCTGGCGGGCCTGCTCGGGGCCCAATTGATCCAGGATCACGTCGGCGGCGGCCTGGTCGAGGCTCGCCACCAGGATGGCCGCTTTTCGCAAACCGAGATTCGCTGCTTTCATGATCGTCATACCGGTGCCGCCTCAGACGTTAAGTCACGTGCCCGATCCAAGACCGCAGGATGTTGGCGGCCGCGTCGGGGTCCTCCTGAACCAACTCGGAAAGCTCGTCGCGCAGCGAGGGACCGCTACCGCTGAAGCGCCGCAGCCGCCGCGCCGCCACGCTTTCGGGCGACTCGCCGGCGCCGGCTTCGGGCTCGGCGGCCACGCGGACGTGCACGGCGGCGTTTTCGGCGGTCCCCGGCGCGGCGCGGACCATCGACCGCAACACCAGCAGGCTGACCAGCCCCACGCCGATCATGCCCAGCGTGCTCCAATATTGCCCCAGCCAGGCGAGCATTTTTTGGCCGATGCCGGGCAGGGGGATCTCGGCCGGCTTGATGTCTTGAAGGTTGGTGACGGTGACCAACTCCGTCAGGTCGGTCACTCCCTTGGCCGGCGGCAGCAGGGCAGCCACGAGCTTTTGCACCTTGCCCGATTCCTCGGTGCGGATCTGGTCCAGGGCCGCCTGGTCGGGAGCCTTCTGCTCTTGCCCGGCGGCGGCCGGGTTTCGCTCCCGCCAGACCTTCTCGAAGTAGCTGTTGGGAATGGCGATGGCCACCTTGACCAACTCGGGCGTCAGGCCCACGGTCTCCTTTTCGGTCTGTTGCACGCCCGTGGCGTTGATTGTCTCGGATGTCGATTCCTCTTCTTCATCGTGAGGGCCCTTCGACGAGGACGCCGACAGCGCCGCCGGGGTGTTGGGGCTGTTCTGGGCCTGATAGCCGGGCCGGCCTCCGCCGGAACCGCCGCCCTCGCGGACGTTTGTTTTGCTCTTTTCCATCGTCCGCTGCACGACGGGCTTAGTGGGCTCCGTGGTAAGGACGCGATTGAATTTCTCCCGGTCCAACTGCGCGTTGACCTCAACGGTCAGGTTGGGAATGTAGGACAGGCTGCCGAGGATCTTGGCCTTCAGGTCGCTTTCCCACCTGGTCTTGGCGGCAAGATATTCGTCTTCACCCGTGCCGCCGCCCGGCGCACCGCCAATATATACTTTGTCGCTGCCGGTATCGACCACGGTGACGTTTTCGGACTTCAATCCGGCAGCCGAGAAGACGGCGGCGCGAATGCACTCGACCTGCTGTTGCGTGAGCGGCTCGCCGCCGAGGGCTTTGGCGGTCACCGAGGCGGTCCGGACCGGGTCTTGGCCGAAGCCTTTTCTGCCCTCCGAGCCGATAATCACCATCGCGCTGTCGATCCCCTTCATGTGGTTGATAGCCAGCGAAAGTTCTTCCTGCAAGGCATTCCGGGCTCGCTCCTCCCGCTGTTGCGTGGTTTCAAAAGGGTTGCTGCCTTCGATCGCGTCGCTGAAGAAATGGCCCGACCGGGGCGGCAGGGCCTTGGCGTCGGCCAGCGCGCCCATGTAGGTCCCCTGTTGACCGCGCGGCACCCGAATCTTCGATCCCACGATCTCGTACGAGTCCAGGTGCGCCTTGGCAAAGGCCGCCTCCATCTGGGGCATGAGACTGGGCGGAATCGGCTCGCCGTTCATCAGGTACGTGTCGGCCGCCGAGACCTCGTAGCGAAACAGGTATCCCAGGCTGATCACCACGACCGCCAGCAGCAGGCCGGCGGTGACGCGCGCCCGGGCGTCATCGAGCGAAACAGGTCGCTCAGTTGGGCGAAGGCTTTGTTGAGGAAATCCATCCTTGGAACCTATCGGGGGTTATACGCGTATGTTCTGCACGTCCTCGAACGCTTGCACCATCTTGTTGCGGACCTGCATCATGAGGTGGAAGGCGATGTCGGCCTTCTGCACCGCCGTGAGCACTTCCGCCGGAGTGACGTTGCCGCCGGTGGCCAGTTTCTCCACGGCCTTGTCGGCGGCCTGCTGCATCGAGTTCACCTCCTGAATCGAGTTGACGAGGAAATCCCGAAACGAGGCCCCGTCCGGCGCCGCTGCCTCCGTCGGTGAGGACAGTTGCAGGGGCTGCAACGTGGGATTCTGGATGCTCGAGATGGGGTTCATCAGGCGATAATTTTCAGGGTTTGCTGTTCGATGTCCTTGGAGATTTCCATGGCGCCGACGTTGGCCTCATAGGCCCGCGAGGCCTCCAGGGCGTCGGTGAACTCGCCCATCATGCTGATGTTGGGATAGGCGACGTAGCCTTTGCTCGGGCCCTCTTTGATGGCGTCCGGGTTGCCCGGCTCATACTTCAATCGCGGCTCGATCTGCTGGGTTTCGATCGAGCTGACTTTGACGCCGGCTGCGCCGTTGCCGCCGATGGTGTCGTCGGCCTGAAAGACGACGAACCGCGGCTGGTAGGGCACGGCCTCGCCGCGCTCGTTGTGCGTGGTCGAGATATTGGCCAGGTTGCCGGAGATGGCGGTCATCCGCGTCGCGTTGCGCCACCAGCCCGCTGGCACTGACGTCGAGTGCCGGAAACATGCCCATGGTCATTCTCCGTCGTTTCTCATGTTTGCGGTCTCACTTACACTTTTTCGCTGATGGCCGACTGGAGCAGACGAAACTGGTCGACCAACAGGGAGAGGGCCAGGTTGTGCTGCATCTGGTTCTTGGCCATTTCGGACGCTTGCGATTCCAGGGCCACGTTTCCCTGATCGTGCCGCAGGATGGACGGCGACGTTTTGGCCACCTCCGCCAGCGGCGTCACGGGCCGGTACTCCGGCTCGCCCGGCGACAGGGTCGAGGGATTGTCGCGCTCCTGGATGGCGGCCTTGAGCCGCTCCTGAAACGCCTCGACCGAGAGGTCGCGGGCCTGGTAGCCCGGCGTGTCGATGTTGGCGATGTTGCCGGCCAGCACGTTATTGCGGGCCTGAGCGAAGCTGACCGCTTGCTCCAGCACCGGAATCGTCGTCGATTGGAACAGGCCCGATAACATGGCGTTGCGTTGAGTTTCCCAGTTTCTCCGGCTCGCGGAGTTTGCCTATGCAAGCGGCGTACCGCAGTCGGCCGCCGACGGGGCGGCGATCTGCCCCGAGTGGCCGTGGCCGCAGTTCTAAGGTATTGTCCGTTCTGCTGTTATCATCGTTTCGTTACGTTGGCTCACTGAGTCCAAGTCCTGTCGGCCGCCGGGTGACACCGGCAGTTCTTGCCGCTGGCCAACCGGCAGATTCTGCCGCATCGGTTCGCTTGCCCGGCTAATTGTTTTCTGTTGCGGAAGATTCGGAATTTGTAGGGTGGGACGAGCGGAGCGAAGTCCCACCATCAGTTTTTCGCGGATCTTGGCGGGACTTCGCTCCGCTCGTCCCACCCTACCGGTCCACCGCTAAGCGGCGAATTGACGTCATCCCCGGGCTTATGCCCCGGGGCTCCTATCTCTTTCCCGCGCGTCGTCGGACGCGAAGATTTTCTCCCGGGGGGGATATCCATATTGTCTGAGTTTGCCGGAGAGCGTCCGCAGTCCGATGCCCAGGGCCTTGGCCGTCTTGGCGCGGTGGCCGGCGAAACGCTCCAAGGTGGCCTCGATCATCCGCCGTTCCATCTCTTCCAGGCTGATGCCGACCGGGACGATCCCCTGGTCGGGCTGGTCCTCGGCGGCGGAGTGTCCGCCGGCCGATCCGATCAGCCAGCGCCGCAGGTCGTCGGCGCTGACTGGGCCGCCGGCGTGCAGCACGCTCGCCCGGGTGATGACGTTTTCCAGCTCGCGGACGTTGCCCGGCCAATGATATTCCGACAACAGGTTGCGGGCCGAGTCGTCCAGCGCGCAGGGCTCGCGTTGCAGCCGCGCGGCGGAGCGGCGGGCGAAATGATCGATCAGCGCGGGGAGGTCTTCGCGGCGGTCGCGCAACGGGGGCACGTGCAGCGGCACGACGGCCAGCCGGAAGTAAAGGTCCTCGCGGAAGCGGCCGGCTTGGGCCTCGGCCTGCAGGTCCCGGTTCGTCGTGGCCAGCACGCGGACGTCGACGTGGCGGGTTTGGCTGGAGCCGACGCGCTCGAACGACCGCTCCTGGAGCACGCGGAGCAACTTGGCTTGCAGGGGCAGATCGATCTCGGTGACTTCGTCCAAGAGGATGGAGCCGCCGTCGGCCATCTCGAAGCGTCCGATCCGCGGCGCGTCGGCGCCGGTGAACGCCCCGCGCTCGTGCCCGAACAACTCGCTCTCCATCAAGTGTGCCGACAGGACGGGGCAATTGAGGCTGACCAGCGGGGCGTCGGCCCGGCCGCTGGCCGCGTGGACCGCCTTGGCCACCAGTTCCTTGCCGGTGCCGCTTTCGCCGGTGATGAGGACGGTTTCGGGGGTGGGGGCGACCTGGGCGATGCGCGCCCGCAGGGCCTGCATCGGCCCGCTCCGGCCGATCATGACCGGCGGCTGGCCGGCCGCCAGGGAAGGGGCCGCGGCGGTCGGCTTGAGCAAACGGCCGTGGCGAATGGCCTCCCCCACCAGCCGCTCGATCTGATCGACGTCGAAGGGCTTTTCGATGTAGTCGAAGGCCCCGTGCCGCATGGCCTCGACCGCCGAGTTGACGGTGGCATGGGCCGTGACCATCACCACCTGGGCGCCGTAGCGGCGCTGTTCGAGTTGGACGACGAACTCCAGCCCGCTCATGCCCGGCATCTTCAGGTCCGTGATGATGCAATCGTAGCTTTCCTCTTGAATGACTTGCAGGGCCTCGGAGGCGCTGGAGCAGCAGGCCACGCGGTGGCCGGCCTGGCGCAGCACGTCGGCCATCGATTCGCGCGCCTGGCGGTGGTCGTCGACCACCAGCACGCGGCCGGCTCCGAGGGACGGATTTTCTTCCTGGCTGGAGACCATCATGCGGCAGCCTTGCGAAGGGGGTGAGGGATGCGGAGCGTAAAGGCGGCGCCGCCTTGCGGCGCAGTTGGCGGCCGTGGCCTCGCCCTGGTGGACCTCGGCGATCCGCGCCACCATGGCCAGCCCCAGCCCCGTGCCGTTCTGCTTGGTCGTGAAGAACGGCTCGAAGATGCGGGGCAGGACCTTTTCCGACAGCCCGGGGCCGCTGTCGGCAATCTCCAACTCGATGCCCTGCGGCGTCGAGCAGGCGATGATCGTCAGCGTGCCGCCGTCGGGCATGGCGTCCATGGCGTTCAGGACCATGTTCAACAGCGCGCGGCGGAGCATGTCGCGGTCGGCGGTGACGCTCAGGTTCTTCGGCACGTCGATGACCGGCGCGATCGCCTGGGCCGAAAACTGCGCGGCCAGCGTGGCGCAGACGTCGTCGATCAGCGCGCTCAGGAAGAAGGTCTGCAGGCGCGGATCGCGGTCGGAGGTGAAATGCAGCAGGTCGTTGACCATCACGTCCAGGGCGGTGAAGCCGGCGGTGATCTTGTCCACCACGTCGCGGATGCCCGGATCGCCGCTGATCCGCCGCCGCAAGAGGCTCAAGTAGAGCCTCAGGGGGACGAGGTTGTTGCGCACTTCGTGGGCGACGTGCGAGGCCATCTGGCCGAGGTCGGCCAGGCGGTTCTTCCGCGCCAACTGGCGGTTCTTCGCCTCCAGTTCCCCGGTCAGTTCTTGCACTTCCCGGCGCAGGGCCTCGTGCGTCTGCTCCAGCCGCAGCGTGGCGCCGTGCCAGGCCGCCAGCACCGTCTGCAGATCGGCCTTCTCGTCGAGCATCAGCGGGTCGGGGGAATGAATAGGGGGAGTCATGGTTCGGCTCCTAACCGTTGGAAAGGAGGTTGAGTTGGTTGAGTATCTGGCGGGCGGGCGCCGTGTAGGCGCCGCGGGCCTGGCCGGCCGCGTGCATGCCTTGCAACTGGGCGGCCGCCTGGTCGCGCCTCCGCGACAAGGTCGCTTCGCTTTGTTTTTCCTGGGCGATAATCTCCCGCAGCAACTGGTCGCAGTCCTCGAGCTGCTTGGCGCAGGCGGCGCGGACCTCCGGCGATTGCCAGCGCCGCCGCTCGGGATCCTGCGAGCGGAAGGGGCCGATCGCCCGCTCCGCGCGCTGCAACTCCAGCAGCGGCCGTTGCTTGGCCGAGAGGAGGTCCAGCAGGCCGGTGAGGTTTCCCGCCTCGATCAACTCGAGTTGACGGCGTCCGATGTCGCGCAGTTGCACCAGGCAGGCGTGCTTGGCGCGGATCAACTGGACCAGGATGTCGGTTTCCAAGGCGGTCATCGCTTCCTCGTTACAAGCTCTCGTTACAGGCTGCTCAGCCAGGCAAGGGTCTCACCCCACTCCCGGCGATCGTAGTTGGTGGTCTGGTCGAAGCGCATTCCTTTGGGCATGCGGGCCAGGGCCGCTTTGGCTTGCTCCAGGGTGCTGCGGGCCTTGAAGGGCTGCCCCAGGCGGCGATAGGCCTCCGCCAGCCGCAAACGGGCGTCGAGCGTCTCCGGGCAGTCGGCAAAGCGATTGGCGGCCGCCGTGTAGGCCTTTACCGCCGCTTCGTACTGCCCGAGATCGAGCTCGATCTCGCCGACGGCGAACTGGCTGTTCCGCAGCGTCGCCCTCTCCAACGCCGTCAACTCGCGGTCGTTGCGGTTTTCCAGGTTGTCCAAGACCCATTGATAGTGGCCGAGGGCCTTTTCCCGCAGTTGCACGGCCAGGGCGGCCCGACGCGCGGCGGTCGCGGAGTTGGCCGACCCCTCCTGGATCGTTTGCCCGCCGTGGCGGCAGGAGTCGGCGATCAAGTAGCGGGCGGTCAGCCCCTGCGGCGCGTCGGCATAGCGATGGACGAATTCCTCCAAGCGGCGGGTGGCCTCCGCATAGCGGCCCTGGCTGTGCAGCAGCTCGCCCAGGGCAAACAGCGAATCGCGCCATTCCTTGCTGTCCGGCGTGAGGTGCTCGCCGCTGAGGTTCTCCTGGAGCAGGACCTCGGCCTGCTGGAACTGGCCCTTCTCGGCGCGGACGCCGGCGGCCAGCAGCCGGGCGCGATAGGCGGCCGCGTCGCGGGGATGATCGAGGATGCAGTCCTCGAATGCGGCCAGGGCCTTATCCAACTCGTCCAGGGCCAGCAGCGCCTGCCCCAAGGCCAACAGGGCTTGGGGATGCCGCTGCCGCGTCTCGTTCTTCACGTACTTTTGCAGAATCCGCACCGCGTTGCGGTAATCCTGCCCTTGGACGTAGGCGTTGGCGCTCCGCCACAACCGCTCGGGATATTGACGGTCCGCCACCTCCCGTTGCGCCAGTCGCAGGTGGACGCTTCCCGCTTGCCGCCATTGGGCGCGCCCCAGGCGGCGGAGCCAATCGGCCTTGGCGGGCGGGGCGTGCTCGGCCTCGTCCAGCAGGGTTTGCGCCCAGCGCGTGTGCACGTCGGCCGTCAGTTCCAAGACCTGCGTTTGCGAAAACAACGGATCGAGCAGGCGTCCCACTTGCAGGGCCATCTGGAAATTCCGCGCGTCGAGATAAGCGTGGCAGACTGCCAGCATGGACGACTGCAACTGGCCCAGCGGGAGCCAAGAATTGTGAAAATGCTCCGGATCGGTGACGGCCGTCAGGACGCGGCGGTAGGCGGCCAGGGCGTCGGCGTCGCGCTTCGACTCCCGGGCAAGTTCCGCTTCCTGGAAACTGGCCGCCAGGCCCTCGGGATACTCGGCAAAGAGCCTGGCCGTCTGCCCCAGTTGCCCCGCGGCGCCGCGGCGGTCGCCCAATTCCCGCAGGCAGAGCCCCATCAGGTACATCGCCCCCCGGGTGGCCTGGTTGCTGACGGTATCGCGGCTTTGGGCCAGGCGGAAGGCTTCGATGGCCGCTTCCAGCTTGCGTCGGGCGGCGCGGCGATCTTTGGCCGTGGCCCCGGACTTGTTCTTGAGGGCCCGGCCCTCCTCGTAGAGGATCTGCCCCCGCAGCACGGTGGCCCGGCCGCCAATGCCCGCAGTCACCGGAATCTGGTCCAACGTGGCCAGGCACTCGGCGGTGCGATGGAGGCGAAACAGGAGGTGTGCCCGTTGCAGGCGTCCTTCCTGCCGGGCTGCGGGCGCCAACTTCGGATCGGCCAGGTAGAGGGCGTTTTCCGCCAGCGCTTTGGCCAGGTCCGGCTTGGCATCCTCGGCGTCGGACGTGGCCAGCAAGCGATGGATTTCGGTCTTCTTCGGGCCGGCCGCGGTCTTCAGGGCCGCCTGCAGGACCCCGCGGCTGGCCGCGTAGCGGCCTGCCAGCGTGAGCGTCTTGCCCAACAAGTACAATCCCTCGGCCTGGCGGCCTGGCGGAAAGCCGCGATTGTTGGCTTCTTCCAGATAGCGGGCGGCGATCAGATAGTTCTCGGCCTGGGTTTTTTCGGCGGCCTGGTCCGCGTCGTGAGCGGCCGCCACGCCCAGGACGAACACCGGTCCGCCCCAGTCCTCCATGGAAAGGTTTCCCTGGCGCTGCATGGTTTCTGCCAGATGGCGCGCCTCGGCATAGTCGCCGTCGTCGAGTGCAGCGAGGGTTTCCGCCAGCGTGATGATCTTCTCCGGCGGTTTTCGCGTGGCCCAGAGCACCGCGACGGTCGCGATCGCCCCGACCGACAACATGCCGGCGGCGGCCAGCAACACCGCCAGTCGCCGATGCTGCGCCAGCCATCTCAAGGGATGGCGGAGCGTCGCCGCGGGCTGCTCTGAGCCTTGTTGATCGGGGGCGTCCGTGGACATGGCAGCGGTCTGACAAGTGCAGTCCGCCTTCGCAGCAGGGAACCGACAACGGTCCCGTCGCCGCCAAGGGCGGAAGGAAGCGAGAAAAAGTCGGGCGGTTTGTACCCGAAACCCCCGGCCACTGTCAATGCACGTTTACCGCCCTGTCAGGGGGCCGGAGGACCAAGCGGCAGCGCAAGGGGGACAGTCCCATTTTCGCGGCGGAAACGCCGGTTCGAAAAGCAACGCCGCCCGCGCCGCGAAAATCGGGACAGTCCCCGATCACTCGGTCTGGGGCGACCGTTGATGGTCGGACTGCGTTGCGGCGGCGGTCGAAGAAGGGATCTGCTCCATGATCCAGCGATCCACGTCGCTGAGCATCTGTGGGGGCAACTCGTGGCCGCACGGATACTCACGCAGGGTGATGGAAAGCCCGGCAGCATGGAGCAAGCGCAGGTCGTCGCAGACGTTGCCGGCGGGGTAAGCCTCGCTATGGCGGCCTGCCGCCACAAAGAGGGGCAGCTTCCGCGCCTCGGTGAGTTTGGCCAAGGGCGTGCGTCCGCTGGGAAACGCCCCGTCCAGGGAGATGACCCCGGCAAACTGGCTGGGATGGTTCATGGCCACGCGGAAGGCCATGGTGCCCCCGCAATCGAATCCCGCCAGGAAAGCACGCTGCCGCGAGATATTCAGCTTCTGCCCGACCTGGTCGATGCTGTCGAAGATCCGCTGTTCGGCCTGCTGCACGTGTTCTTCCGACTGCTGCCAGCCGAAGCAGCCTGCGGGCCGCTTCCCGTCGGGCGCCATCAGCGTCCCGCGAGGGGCAACCGCCACGTAATTCCTCATGCTCACCAGGGGCATCACCCGTAGCAATTGCCGCTCGTCGCTGCCGTAACCGTGCAACCAGATGACGAGCGGATAGGGATACCCGGGCACATAGTGCAATGGGGCAAAGAGGGTATATACGGTATCCTGGGAAGACGTAGAGAATAGTCCAGACTGCACATCCGAGGTTGACTTAGCCGACTGCCATGTAGATTGGACAAATGGCCAGGTGCGGTTCATAGCGATTGGGCCTTCCCAGGACGAACGGTTATGGAACGGTTATGGATAAGGCGAATCATCAGACTGTACGGTTTCACTGCGGGGCTGTCAACCGCACCCCGGCCAAAAAGCATAACCCGGGGACTGTCCCAATTTTCGTTCGACGAAAATGGGACTGTCCCCCTTTGGAAACTCGCGTAGTCACCCCGTAGGTCAGGCACCTCGTGCCTGACGGAAGGCGGCCAGAATCCGGCGTTGTCAGGCACGGTGTGCCTGACCTACGTTCTGGGCGGGCCAATTTCCCTCCGCCTCAGCCGCCCAGCCGCGCCATCGCTGCGACCAACTCCTTGACGGCCGCGATGCTCTTCTGGAGGGCGGCACGCTCGCCGTCGCTGAGGGCAAGCTCGATGATTCGCTCGACCCCGCCGGCGCCGAGGATGACCGGCACGCCCACGTAGTAGCCGCCCACGCCGTACTGGCGGTCGCAGTAGGCCGCGCAGGGCAGCAGACGCTTCTGGTCGCGAACGACTGCCTCGACCATTTGGGCCGCGGCGGCCGCGGGGGCATAATACGCACTGCCGGTCTTCAGCAGGGAGACGATTTCGGCGCCGCCGTCGCGGGTCCGCTCGACAATCTCCCGCAGTCGCTCGGGCGCGACCAATTGCGTCACGGGGATGCCGCTCACGGAAGTGCAACTCGGCAGCGGCACCATGCTGTCGCCGTGGCCGCCCAGCAGCATGGCGGAGATATCTTGGGGGCTGACGCCCAATTCCAGCGCCAGGAATGCGCGGAATCGCCCCGTATCGAGCACTCCCGCTTGTCCCACGACCCGCTGGGGGGGAAAACCCGTCGCCTGCCACGCCCGCTGCGCCATGGCATCCAACGGATTGCTCACCACGATCACGACCGCCTGCGGGCTGGTGTGTTTGATCTGTTCGGCCACGGCAGCGACGATGCGGGCGTTGGTCCCCAGCAGGTCGTCGCGGCTCATCCCCGGCTTGCGGGGCACGCCGGCGGTGATCACCACCACGTCGCTCTCGGCCGTGTCCTGGTAGCTGGTGGTGCCGACGACGTGGGCGTCGAAGCCGGCGATCGGCGCGGCCTGCAACAGGTCCAGGGCCTTGCCCCTGGGCATGTCCCCGGTTTGCGGGATATCCAGCAGAACGATATCGCCCAGTTCGGCGGCCGCACACCAATGGGCGGTGGTGGCCCCGACGTTGCCGGCCCCGATGACACTGATTTTTGCACGTTTCATCCGCTCATCCTTTCTTGCCCGGTCACAAGACGAGGGTATGGCGTCATTTTGCCTGGAAACCGCCTCCCGGGCAATGCACCCCGACGGAAAGGGGGAAGGCGGAGGGCGGAAGGCGGAAGGGGAGGGGGGAAGGGGGACCGCCCCAAGCCCACCGGCTTGAACGGCGCCACCGGCGACGTGAACGAAGCACCCTAAGCCCACCGGCGGCGTCCGGTGGGAAAGGGCGCCGGCAGCCGCGTTTCCGGCCGTTTCCCGTTCCCACCGGACGCAGCCGGTGGGCTTGGGGGGCGACTTCCCCCTTCCGATTTCCACGATATCCGGTGGCTGACGCCACCGGCTCGTTGGGCCGTTCCGCCTTCCCCCTTTTCCCCTCCCCCTTGTATACTAAAGGCGGTTTCCAAGCTGCCGGGGAATAATCGGGCCGAGCGGCTACGAATCCAGTAATGGCCAGTGATTCCCCGGTTAGCGGCAGTGGCGCCCCCCCTGCGTCTTGAAAGGAGGAAAAACGACCTTGGCGCTCTCGCTGACCGAATTCAATCGCATGGTCGTCGACTACGGCCCGGCCTTGTATCGCGTGGCCTACCGGATGATCGGCGACGGGCATGAAGCGGAAGATCTGGTCCAAGAGGCCTTCCGCTCGGCTTGGAAGAGCCGGGCTTCGTTTCAGCCAGACGGGGGGGGCCGGGCATGGATGATGTCGATCCTGCGACGACGCGCCGCAGACCATTGGCGAAAGTCCAAACCCCCCACCGTCATGTCGGACAATCAGAACGTGGAAGTCGGAGTTCCGGCCGACGACCCCTTGCGCGACGAGTTCAGCGACGAAATGCAGCAGGCCCTCGGGCAGTTGCCGCAAGACCTGCGGGAAACTTTGCTCTTGGTCGTGGTGGGCGAATTGACCCACCAAGAGGCCGCCGATCTGCTGCAAATCCCGCTGGGCACCGTGCTCTCGCGGGTGAGCCGGGCTCGAAAACGGTTGCGAGAATGCCTCCTGGCCGCCATCCAGTCCAATAAGTGAAAAGTGATTGCCATGGAGTCTGCCGATTCCAATTTCGACGCGCGACTGCGGGCGGTTCCGCTCCCGGAAGGGCTCGTGGAACGCCTCCGCCAGACCGCCCTGGCCGATGACGACGGCCTCGACGCGGCGCTGGGCGAGCTGCCCCTGCCGGCCGGCCTTCTCGACCGGCTGCGAGGCATCCCGCTGGCCGGCGACGAGGACTTCGACGACACCCTCCGCGACGTGCCCATCCCGGTGGGACTCCTGCCGCAATTGCGAAGCATTCCGTGGGCCGACGATGACGGCCTGGATGCGGCCATCCGCGACCTTCCGGTCCCGGTGGGGCTGTCGGCGCCCTGGCAGCGGCGGCTGGCCAGGCAGAAGCGGCTGGTGCGCATGGTCCAATTGGCGGCGGCGGCCTCCCTGCTGTTGGCCGTCGCCGGCCTCTATTTCGGCGACCGGTTGGCCAGCCTGGTGGCCGATCGAGGGGCCGTTCCTGCCGGTGGGCAATCCACTTCGCCGCTCCCGCCGGCCATCGTCAAGAATGCGCCGCCGGCCGAACAGCCGTTGGCCTCGTCGATCGCCGCCGAAGACCCGGCCCGGACCGCGGCGCCGTCCTGGCACGCCGACGTGCCCAAGATCGGCCTCTCGCCGCGCGACTGGCAGCTCGCCCGCGGAAATCCCGCCCATGCCGATCCCGTGGCGGTGCCTTCCAACGTCGATCCGCTGGAGGAGATCAACCGCTGGCCCTTGGCTTACGAGAACGTGGAGGCCGGCCCGCAGCCCAGGGTGGAGGGGCTGGTTCCGCGCGGCATGGACTGGCCTTCATGCCCGGGGGCGAACTATGCCTTCTTGTGGAAATACCGCGTCCATCCCTTCGTTTCGCCGGCGGCCGATCCGCGCTTGCAGTCCATGGTGGTGCCATTGGGCGTGGACGGCCAAAGCTACGAGCTGGCCAGGCGTTACCTGAACAACAAGGAACTGCCGCCGCCGGACCTCGTGCGGACCGAAGACTTCCTGGCCGCGGTGGACTACGGTTTCCCCCCGCCGGCTCACGAGGCCCTGGAACTCTCGCTGGCTGCCGGGCCGTCCCCCTTCGGCGGCGCCGGCCTGTGCCTGCTGCAAGTCGGCGTGCAGGCCGGTCATGTCCCCGCCCGTCCGCGGCCGCCCGTCCACCTCGTCTTGGCCGTCGACACCTCGGCCAACATGCGCTGGAACGGCTCCCTGGACATGGTTCGCCGGGCGTTGAAGGACTTGACCGGCCGGCTCGACGCCGGCGATCGGCTCTCGCTGGTCGCCTTCGACGACAGCGCCCACGTGGTGATCGAGGACGTGGGGCCGGGCGAGGCCCGCCAGTTCGTGGCCGCCGTGGAGTCGCTCGCGGCACGGGGATTGAGCAATCTGCCCGATGGGCTGAGCAAGGCCTACGACCTGGCCCGGCAGCACTCGGCGGCCGTGGACCCCGCCGTCCGCGTCGTGCTCGTGACCGACAGCATGGTGGACCTGGCCCCCGAGTCGGTTTTGCGCATCCAGCAGCAGTTGGCCGAGGCGGCCGGCCATGGCACGCCCCTGCACGTCGTCGATCTGAGCCAGCAGAAGGAACCCGATCCGCAGTTGCAGAAGTTCGCCGCCGCGGCCCACGGCGCGGTCCACGCGGCCGCCAACGCCGACCAGGTCCGCTGGGCGCTGCGGGAGGTCATGACCGGGCAATCGCAACTGGTGGCCCGCGATGCCCAACTCCGCGTCACCTTCAATCCCAAGGCGGTGTTGGAATACCGCTTGCTGGGCCACGAGGCCACGCTCCTGGCCGGCCTGCTGCCCGAACATCCTCAAGCCGATTTCCACGACGGCCAGTCGGCCACCGCCCTGTACGAGGTCCGCCTGGCGTCCGGGGCCGGCGGCGAGATCGCCAGCGCGGAACTGACCTGGTACGACGGCGATCAGCCGCGGCCGGAGGGGCAGCGGCACGCGCAGCAGCACATCGAGCTGCCCCAGTTCGCCGGCAGCTTCGGCCAGTCCGCCGCCTCGCTCCAGGCGGCGGCCCTGGTGGCCGAGACCGCCGAAGTGCTGCGGAGATCTTTCTTTGTGCGGACGCAGCGGGCGGCCGTCGCGCTGGCCCGCGTCTGGGAACTGGCCGCGCAGGTCGACAGCCGTTTGTCTCAGTGTCCCAGCTTCAGGGAGTTCGTCGCCGTGGTGCAAGAGGCGAGGAACGCCAAGTCCGCCCCCGACCGCGATAGAACCAGGCGAAGGTCGATGCGTTGATGAACCGTCCGTTCCGCTGGCTCCTGGTCGGATGTATTGCCTGGGGCTGCCTGTTTGCGGCCCGGCGGGCGGATTGCAGCGAGCCCGTGCGGCGGTTCTTCGACGGACTCCGCCAGCGCGGCTACTTCGAGGAGGCCCTGGAGTACCTCGATCAGCTCCGCCAGGGGGACTGTGCCGACGCGAGCTTCCGCGAGGTGATCGACTACGAGGCGGGGCTGACGCTGATCGACATGGCGCACGCCGGGCAGCCGGACGCGGCCAGCGAGAAACTCCTCGACCAGGCGGAGGGGCGGCTGGCCCGCTTCCTGGCCGAGCATCCCTGGCACGTGCTGGCGGCGGCGGCCAAGACGCAACTGGCCGGGGTGCTGGTGGAGCGGGGACGCCTCAAGGCCGAGCAAGCCCGCTCCAGCGACCCCGCCGGCCGGCAGCAAGCGATCGAGTCGGTCCGCGCGCTCTACTGGCAAGCCAGGACCGCCTTGCTGGCCTCGCAGCGGCAGTTCGAGGAGGCGCTGGACAAGCTGCCGCGGTTCATCGATCCCAAGGATACCCCGCGGCTCCGCCAGCGCGACCAGGTGCGGCGCGACTTGCTCCAGGCCCGGCTGACCCTGGCGCGGGCCGATTTCGAGATCGCCCAGACCTATGACCCCGGCGCGCCCGAGCAGCGGGCCAACCTCCGCGAAGCGGCCAGAGAATACGGCGATCTCTACGACCATCACCGCCACGACCTCGGCGGGCTGTACGCCCGCCTCGGACAGGCCCGCTCGTTGAACGAGTTGGGCCAGCCCGACCAGGCGCGGCCGATCGTCGGGGAGCTGTTGGCCGAGCGCGGCGACTCCGAGGCGCTGGCCGCGCTGCAGACGCAGGCCAGGCGGCTGGCCATGGAGATCGCGCTGGCCCCCGGCGCCGAGAAGTGGCGCGAGGCGCTGGCGATTTACGAGGACTGGCGGCGGGGGCGCGCGGCGACGACCCGGCCGGCACGGAGACGGCGGCCATCCAGTACCTCGCCGGTTTTGCCGCGCTGCAATACGCCCGCAGTCTCCGCACGGCTGATAAAGATCAGGCCGCGCTCCGCGCGGAATGCTTGAGCACGGCGCGGCAGACGTTGGCCGCCGCGGCCCAGCGGCCGGGGCGGTGCCAGTCGAAGGCCAAGGCCCTCTTGGCCGATCCCCTGTTGGGAAGCTCGCCGGCCGGGCCGCCCCGACCGGCCGGCTTTGCCGAGGCCCGCGACCGCGCCGATGCCGCCCTGGATCGCATGGCCCTGGCCGAGCGCGAAGCCGAAGCGGCCGCCGCCCGAGCGGGGAGCCCCGGGCGTGAGCCCGGCAGCAGCGGCCCGCTGGCCGCCGAAATCGTCGCCGCCCGCCAGGAGGCCATCCACTATTGCACGCTGGCGCTGGGCTCTCCGGCCAGCGAGGTTCCGGCGGCAGATCGCCAGTGGCTCCGCTACTGCCTGGCCTACTTGCGGTACAGGGCGGGCGACCTCTGCGAGGCGGCCACGGGGGCCGACGCCTTGGCCCGGGAGGACCCCCGCGGCCCGCAGGCCCGGCCGGCCGCCAAAGTCGCCCTGGCCGCGTATACCGCGCTGCTGAACCAGGCCGCCAGCAGCCAGCAGCGCCGCGCCGACGGCGACCAGATGCTCGCCGCCGCCGAGTTCATCGTCGGCCAATGGCAGGATGAACCCGACGCCGAATTGATCGTCGGCCAGGCCGCCTGGGCCGCCTGGCTCGAAGCCTGGCGACTGCCGCAGTCCGACCGGCCGCCGCCGGCCAAACTCGACGCCCTGCTGGAGCGGGCCCGGCAGATGCTCACGGCGGGCGTCGGGCAGATCAGCGATGCGGCCGATGCCGGCGGCAAGATCGCCGTCTCGCCGGCCTTGCTGGCGTCCGTGCTGGCGCTGGCGCAGATCGAGCTCAGCGCCGGCCAGGCGGACAAGGCCGTGGCCTGGCTGGAGGACGCGAAAACGGGCGCGCAGACGCTGGCCGAGGCCCGCCCTGCGGCCGTGCTGCCCGAGTTGGCCGAGGAGACCTACCGCACCGCCGTGCGGGCCTACGTGGCGTCAAAACAATGGCAAAAGGCCGAGGCGGCCCTGCGCCGCCTCGAACCCGCAGAACCCGACAACGCTGCCGCCGTCCGCCAGGCAACGCAAGCGATGATCCGCGCGGGCCGCGACTGGATGGAGCAGTTCCAGCGGCTCCGCAGCCAGCAGCGAACGGCCGAGCTGGCCGAGCTGCAGGCATCGCTGGAGCGGTTTCTCTGGCAAATTAGCGAGCGGCCGCAAGGCAACAGCTTCTTTTCGCTCCTGTGGGTGGCGGAGTCGTATTTCGGCCTGGGCGCCGCGCTGGAGCCCAGCGAGCCGGCGCCGCCCGGAGAAGGGCAGAAGAAAACGCCCTCGCAGGCCGTCGCCTATTACCGCACCGCGGCGGACACCTATCGAACGATCCTGCGGCGTTGCGGGGAGGACAAGAAGTTTGCCCCCCGCCAGGATGCCCTGGTCGCGCTTCGCATCCGCCTGGCCGGATGTCTGCGCCGCTTGGGCGAGCACCAGGAGGCGATCGCCATGCTGGCCGCCGTCTTGAAAGACCGTCCCGACCTGGTTGACGCCCAGGTCGAGGCCGCCTATACCTATCAGGCCTGGGGGGGACAGAAGCCGGGTTGCTACCTGCTGGCCATTACGGGGAGTCGGAAATACCGCGAAATCTGGGGTTGGGGGGAACTCGCCCGCCGCTTGACGTGCGACGGCACGCTCCACGACACCCTCTGCGAGGCCCGCTACAACTTGGCCGTGTGCCGCTTCCTCTTGGCCCGGCAGACCTCGGCGCCGGCGGAGCGGGCCGAGTTGCTGGGGCGGGCGGAAGACGATATTCGTGCCGCGGCGCGGCGTTTGCCCAGACAAGGGCGGCAAATCATGGTACGATAAGAATGAGGCGCTGTTGAAGATCATCCGCAAGGCGCGGGGCTGATTGCCGGCGCGGGAGAAAAGGCGGTATCCGGGGGCTAACGCCCCCGGCTCACGGCGGCTGGTTGCCGGCGCGGGAGAAGAAGCACTCGTCCCTTCGGAACCGGAGAGAAACCCATGAGTCGTTCGAGGATCCTTGTCGCGGCTGCCGCCTGCCTGGCCCTGGCGGCCACAAGCTGGGCCGACGCCATTAGGACGCGCGGGTCGCGCGCACCCATCAACGGCGACATCCGCCGCATGACGCCCCAGGAAATCGAAATCGAGACCAATCGCGGCATTACCAAGACCGTGGCCGTCAACGAGATCGAATCGGTCCGCTACGCCGACGAGCCCAGCGGGATGGTCGAGATCCGCAACAAGATCGGCCAGGGCGACTACGAGGGCGCCGGCCAGGCCTTGGAGGCCCTCAAGGGCGAGGAGGGGAAGCAGGACTACGTCTTGGCCGACATCGACTTCTACAAGGCCCTCTGCGCCGCCCGGCAGGCGCTGGGCGGCAACGGCGATATCATTGCCGCCGGCAAGAGCATGGCGGCCTTCCGCGCCAAGTACACGGAAAACTACCATTACCTGGAGGCCTGCGAGGTGTTGGGCGACCTGCTGGTGGCCAAGGGGTACTACGCCAAGGCGGAAGCGTACTACCGAGAGCTGGCCGCGGCGCCCTGGGAGGACTACAAGATGCGGGCCGGCGGCCGCATCGGCCGCGCCCTGTTGGCCCAGGGAAAAACCGCCCAGGCCTTGGCCGCCTTCGAGGAAGTCCTCGGCAACGAGACGGTCAGCGATCAGGCCGAGCCGCAGCGCCGGCTGGCCACCCTGGGCAAAGCCCGCTGCCTGGCCGCCGGCAATCAGGCCGCCGAAGCCGTCAAGCTGGCCCAAAAGGTCATCGACAAGTTGGACGCGGAAGACGCCAGGCTCAACGCCGAGGCCTACAATACCCTGGGCACGGCCTTGCGCAAGGCGGGCCGCGCCAAGGACGCCTTGATCGCCTTCCTGCACGTCAACGTCCTCTACAGCGAAGCCCCCGATACCCACGCCGAGGCCCTGGCCAACCTCGTCGAGTTGTTCACCGAACTCCACAAACCCGACCACGCCAGCGCCTGCATGCAAACCCTCAGGACGAAGTACCCGGACAGCACTTGGACCGCGCGTGCAGCGAAGGCGACCGCCAGCTAGCCGCCGCCGCGCACCTGGCGAGCCCCGGGCGTGAGCCCGGGGATTGCGCTGGGCACCCAACGCTAAGCGAAGCATCGACGTTATCCCCGGGCTCACGCCCGGGGCTCATGCCCGCGGGTGAAACCGCTTGTGTACCGCCTTCAGCCGGGCGGCGTCGACGTGCGTGTAAATCTGCGTCGTGGCAATGCTGGCGTGCCCCAGCATCTCTTGCACCTGGCGAAGATCGGCCCCGCCGCTGAGCACGTGGGTGGCGAAACTGTGCCGCAAGGTGTGCGGACTGATCTCCGGCGGGGCGCCGACGCGGCGGGCATAACGCTTCACGAGTTCCCAGATCCGCTCCCGCCGCAAGCGCCGCCCCCGCGCCGAGAGCAGGACCCAGTCGGCCGCCGACGGACTCCGCGCCGCCAGCCCGCCGCGCTCGTGCTCGACGTAGGCGCGGACCGCCGCCGTTGCCCGGCCGCCGATGGGCACCAGCCGCTGCTTGTCCCCCTTGCCGCGGCAGACGCAATAGCCTTCTTCCAAGTGCATGTCGCGCAGCCGCAGCCCCGACAGCTCCGACGCCCGGCAGCCCGTGGCATAGAGCAGCTCGAGCATCGCCCGGTCGCGACGCCAATAGGGGTCGCCGTCGTGCGGGCAGTGGAAGAGCCGGTCGATCTGCGCCGGGCTGAGCACCTTGGGCACTCGCTGCCAGAGTTTTTGGCTCCCCAGCAACTCGGCGCAGCTTTCCTCCAACGCCCCTTCCAGTTGCAGATAGCGAAAGAAGACCTTCAGGGAGACGATGTGCCGGGCGATGCTGGCCGGGGCCAGCCCTTGGCCGTACAGCCAGGCGGCGTAGTCGGCCAGGTCGCGGATCGAGAGCCCGGGAATGCTGCGCTGGCCGAGCCATTGGAAGAACCGCCGCACGTCGCGGCGGTAGGCGGCCACGGTGTTGTCGGCCAGGTGGCACTCGCCCGCCACGTGCCTGGTAAAGGCGTCGAGCCAGTTTTCGGACCGGCTCTTGGCCGGCGGCGGGGCCGGATGCCTCAGCTTGCGGAAAGGAAAGACCATATCTTTGCTTTCGGACGGCAGACTGGGCAATCTTTACCATTGCCGCCGGGGTCGTTTCCTCTTCTCCGGGAGCGGTCCCTTTTTCGGCGAAAAGAGTTATTCGCAGACGCAGAGGGAGACAAAACGTAGGTCAGGCACTCCATGCCTGACATCCAGATGGATTCTGGCGGCCTTCTGTCAGGCACGGCGTGCCTGACCTACGCGGCTTTTTCGGCAAAAGTTGGCACAGTCCCCTTCCGCGGTCCCGAGCGGCCACTACAATCAGAGTTTTGCGGCTCCTGCCCGGAGGTTCCCCCAATTCCGAAATCCCCAAATCCCTAAATCCCTAAATCCCTTTTCCCCCCACGAGGCCCCGCCATGTCTCCGCCGTCGATCCCGCTGGTGTCGCTGTGCGAGATGGTCCCCGGCCAGGAGGCCGACCTGTTCGTGCTGATGACGGCCAAGGAGCAGTTGACCACGCGGGAGGGAAAGCCGTATTTCAAGGTCGGCTTTCGCGACCGCGGCCGCGAGGTCAGTTTTCCCGTCTGGGACAATTCGCCCTTGGCGGCCGAGTGTCAGCAGCGCTGGAACCCGGGCGTGTTCTACAAGGTCCGCGCCGTCTACCGGGAAACCAGCTACGGCCCGCAACTCGACATCCGCAAGATTCGCGAGGTGATCGACGCCGACGCCGCCGACGGCTTCGACGCCGCCATGTGCCTGCCGCAATCACGCTGGGACCCGCAGCAGATGTTCGACCAACTGCTGGCCATCGTCGCCGAGCAGATCGCCTCGCTGCCGCTCCGCAGGCTGGTGGAGTCGATTCTCCACGACAACCGCGCGTTGTTGCTGCGCATCCCGGCGGCGCGACACAACCATCATGCCTTTGTCGCCGGCTGGCTGGAGCACACGCTGAGCGTGACGCGGACCGCCGTGTACCTGGCGGAAAAGTATGCCGCCGCCTATCCCGACCTGACGCCGCCGCTGGACCGCGGCATGGTCGCGGCCGGCGCCATCCTCCACGACGTCGGCAAGCTTCGCGAGCTGGAGCAGCGGCCCGAAGGAACCGTCTATACGGCCGCAGGCGGCCTGATCGGGCACATGCTGCTGGGCCGCGACATCGTCCGCGAGGCGGCCGCCGCGGCGCCGCTGCCCGGCGATCTGCTGCTGCGGCTGGAACACTTGATCATCGCCCACCAGCGGCTGCCCGAATGGGGCTCGCCCAAGCCGCCGATGACCCCCGAGGCCCTGCTGGTCCATTACGCCGACGACATCGACGCCAAGTTCGCCATGATGGCGGCGATCCTGGCCGACGACGCCAATCCCGGCCCGCTGACCTCGAAGAAGAACGTCCTCATGCAGCAAGTCTACCGCGGCCCTGGTACCGGCTGAGAATCTGGAACAGAGCGTAGGTCAGGCACTCCGTGCCTGACAGCGACATCCCCCTGGATTCTCGCGGCCTTCTGTCAGGCACGGGGTGCCTGACCTACGCGGAGTCTACCGCGGCCCTAGTAGCGGCTGAGAATCTGAAACAGATTGCTGTAGTGATCGGTCCAGAGCCGGGCGGGCAAGGCGTCGTCCGCTTCCGGCTCTGCGGGCGGAATGGCCGCCAGCAAAGCAGCGTTGTTGCTGACGAGCATCCAATCGTTGCAACAAATCAGGTTCTCGTCGTCGTCGTCGACGTGGACCCGCTCGACCTGCATCCTGCACTCCTCGGCCGCCGCCCGCACCACCGGCGCGAGCCTGAGGTAGGTGTTGGTAATGTGGACCGCGATCACGCCGCCCGGGGCTAGCTGCCGCCGGTAGACGTCGAAGGCCTCGCGCGTCAGCAAGTGCGTGGGGATCGCATCGCCGCTGAAAGCGTCGATGGCCAGCAGGTCGAAGTGCTGCGGCGGCTGCCGTTCCAGCGACAGCCGGGCGTCGCCCATGACGATCTCGACCGTGGCCCCGCGCCGGCGGGCGTCGGCAACGAAGCTGAAATACCGGTTGCCTACGGCGAGCCGCGGCACCTCCGGATTGATCTCGTAGAATTGATAGTCGTCGCCGGGGCGGGCGTAGGCCGCCAGCGTGCCGGTGCCCAGACCGATGACGCCCACGCGCATCCTCGGCTTCTGCTTCTGCAAGTAGCGCAGGGCTTGGCCCACGCCGCTGTCCTCGCTGTAGTAGGTCGTGGGCAGATGCCGCTTCGCCGGATCGACCAGTTGCTCGCCGTGACGCGTGTTGGCGTGGACCAGGCAGAATTCGTCCCGGTCCGGGTCGTGTGCGTCGGTTCGATCCTATTCGAAGACGCTGACGACGCCGTAGAAATTCCTCACCCGGGCGACCGGCCGGTCGCGAATGACCTGCGAGAAAAGCCAGAAACCGAGGCACGCCAGGCCGACGGCGGCCGAGAGCCCGGCCAGGTAGCGGGCCAGCCGGGCCCTGCCCAGCGTCCGGGGCAACAGCAGCACCACGGCCGCCAGGACGTAGGCCAGCACGAGGCCGATTTGCCATTCCAAAAACGTGGGGAAGACTACCGGCGCCACGAGGCTGACCAAAACGCCCCCCAGCGCCCCGCCCGCGGCCACGTAGAGATAGAACTCCGTCAGGCGTTGCGGCTCGGGCCGCAGCCGCACCAGCTCGCCGTGGCAGACCATGCAGATGGCCAGCAGGGCGGCGAAGCACAGCAGCAAGGTCTGCAGGTAGCTGAGCGAGTGCCCGGTCCAAACGTGGAGCAGCGGCAGGCCGGAGGCCGCCAGGATCATCGTCAGCGCCAGCATGGCCCACAGGCCGCGCTGATACCACTGCGGGCGGTCGAAGCAGATGATGAAGGAAAGCAGGTACAGTGCCAGCGGCGCCACCCACAGCAGCGGCACCACGGCCACGTCCTGGCAGACGTGGTTCGTCGTGGCCAGGAGCATGAGCGAGGCGCATGCCGGCAGCAACAACCACGCCGCCCGGCGCAGCATGGACGGGGCGGCGCCCGCGGCCGGGGACTGGCTCGTTCTTCCGCCCGCTGGGGCCGAAAAAGGTGCCTGTCCCCTTGACGGCGCGAGGGGGACAGTCCCATTTTCGCCTGCTTCGCCGCGAAAATTGGGACAGTCCCCGTCAACGGTTACGCCGACCGCGGGCAAGTCCAGTCGCCAAATTGCCGCCGCGCCGGCCGCGCAGAGAACGGCGTACAGCAAAAAGCCCGCCGACCAAAGCCACGATTGACCCGGCAGCGTCAGCGCCGGCTCGAAGAAGAACGGGTAGCTCAGCAGGGCCGCCAGCGAACCGGCGTTGGAAACTGCGTACAGGCGATAGGGTGACCGGCCCGGATAGCTGCGGCTGAACCAGACTTGCACCAGCGGACTGGTCGCCGAGAGCGCGAAGTAGGGCAGGCCGACGGTAACGGTCAACAGCACCAAGATGCACAGGTCGGCAGCGACTGGTCCGCCGGCTTCCAAGCCGCCGCGGGCTCGATCCGCAGCAGGGCCACCAGGGCCACGGCGGCCGCGACCAGCCCCAGGTGGATGAGCGACTGCCAGCGTGGCGGCGCCGCGCGTGCAGCCCATGGGCCAGCGCATAGCCGCAGAACAACAGCGTCTGGAAGAACAACATGCAGGTCGTCCAGACCGCCGGACAACCACCGAACCAGGGCAGGATGAACTTGCTGATCAGCGGTTGCACTTGGAAAAGCAGAAACGCGCTGAGCAAGCTGACGGCCACGAAGTTCCAGCCCAGCCAGGCGGCCGCACGGGCCGGCGCGGCGATCGGTCGGTCGCACGGCACGCTCATGAGTCGTTCCCTCTTCTGCCGATCCGCGCGCCCAACCGTTGCAATTTCAGGTCCAGCCGCTCGTAGCCGCGATCGAGGTGCCCGATGCAGTGTACCGTCGTCGTGCCACTGGCGGCCAGGCCGGCCAACACCAAGGCGGCGCTGGCGCGCAGGTCCGAGGCGGTCACCGCCGCGCCGCTGAGCCGGCCGACCCCGGTCACCTGGGCCGCGCCGCCGCCGTAGGTGATGCGGGCGCCCAGCCGGTTCAACTCGGCGACGTGCTGAAACCGCGCGGGAAAGACGCGATCGGCCACCGTGCTGCATCCCCGGGCCAAGGACATCAGGGCCGTCCACTGGGCTTGCAGATCGGTGGGGATGCCGGGGTAGGGCTCGGCCACGATGTCCACCGGCCGCGGCGGCGACTGGGTCCGCAGCCAGACGCGATCCGGCTGGACCTCGAGCTGCGCCGGTGGCCGCTAGCCGATCGAGCACGGCGTGCAGATGGGCCGTGTCGATGCCGGTCACCGCGGCGGCGCCGCCCGTAATGGCCGCCGCCAGCAGCAGCGTGGCGGCCTCGATGCGATCGGCGATCACCCGGTAGGTTGTGCCGCCCAACTCGGCGACGCCCTGGACCTCGATGGTGGAAGTTCCCAAACCCGCGATCCGCGCCCCCATGGAATTAAGGAAGCGGCCCAGATCGACGATTTCCGGCTCGCGGGCGGCCCCGTGGATGCGCGTGCCGCCGCGGGCCAGCACCGCCGCGCTGAGGACGTTGGCCGTGCCGGTGACCGTCGGCCCGCAGGGACCGCTCAGGTCGATGGTCGCACCGCTGAGCCGTCGTGCCCGGGCGATCACGCAGCCGCGCTCCAGCCGCAAGTCGGCGCCCAGGGCGGCGAGTCCCTTGAGGTGCAGATCGACCGGGCGGTCGCCGATGCGGCAGCCGCCGGGCAAGGGCACGATGGCCCGGCCGCGCCGCGCCAACAGCGGCCCCAGGACGCAAAAGCTCGCCCGCATCCGCCGCACCAGCCGCCAGCGGGCGCGGACCGGCCGCCGATCGATCGTCTCCAGCCGCAGCGTGCCGTCGCGCCAGGAGACCTCCAGCCCCAAGTCTGCCAGCACCAGGGCCAGCGTGCGGACGTCGGCCAGTTGCGGCACGCCCTGCAGCCGCACCGGCTCGGCGGCCAGGATGGCGGCGGCCATCATCGGCAAAGCGGCGTTCTTCGAGCCGCCGGCCCGGACCTCGCCGCCAAGGGGCACGCCGCCGGCGATGCTGAAACGCTTGAACAAGCCGGGCGTGACGCTGGCGGTTTCGCAGTCGGTCTTCATGGTTCCGCGTTGCGCCCTTCCTATCCGGAGGCTTACGCCTCCGGCTCGCTTCGTCGCCGCGCCGTAACCACCCGCGGCAGACGTGCCAGGTCCTTGACCGTGGGCCCCAGTTCCAAACGCTTCTCGCCGGCCACGATCGCCCGAACGGCATCGTGGACCATGGGGCTGACTTCCAGCAGCAAATATCCGCCGGGGTTCAGCCGTGCGGCCGCTTGCGGCACCAGGCGGGCAATAACTTCGGTCCCCTGCGGACCGGCCAACAGGGCCTCGCGGGGCTCGAAGTCCTTCACCTCCCGGGGCAGCCGCTCCATTTCCGCCGCGCTGACGTAAGGCGGATTGCTGACGACGAAATCGAATCGCCGCTCGCTCGCGACGGCCGCAAACAGGTCGCTCCGCACCAGTTCGATCCGCCCGGCGACGCCGTGGTCGGCGGCGTTGGCGGCCGCGACTTCCAGCGCCGCAGGGCTGTTGTCGATGGCCGTCACCCGGCAGGTGGGCAGATGCTTGGCCGCGCAAACGGCAAGGATGCCGCTGCCGGTGCCGACGTCGGCGACCTGCGCCGCCGGCGCGGCGGCCCCGCGGGCCTTGGCCAGGTCCAGCAGGGCGATCACCAGCAGCTCGGTCTCCGGCCGCGGGATCAGCACCGCGGGCCCGACGCGAAAACTGAGCGCGTAGAACTCGCGTCGTCCGACCAGGTAGGCCACCGGCACGCCTTCCGCCCGGCGGCGGACCAGGTCGCGAAAAGCGGTCCGCTGGGCCTCGGTCGGCGACTGGTCGAAGGCGGTGTAAAGCTCGATGCGCCGGCAGCCGAGCGCCTCGGCCAGCAAGACCTCGGCGTCCAGCCGCGGCGTGTCGGCCCCGTGCGCCTTCAAATAGTCGGCGGTCCACTGCAACAGCCGGCCGACCGTCCAAAGCTCGGCGGGGGCCGCGTCGGCGGGCTTCTCCCCGGCGGCCGTAGGCTTCGCCTTGGCAGCGGAATCGCGGCGTCGCTCGTCCGGCCTGCCCATGCGGACTGTCCTCAATCGGTGGTCCCGAAGGCATCCCGTTGCTCTTGTCGCTCGGCCTCCAGGAGGCTGTCGATGACCGGGTCCAGGTTCCCGGCAATGATGCTTTCCAGGTTCCAGTTCTGGTTGACGCGGTGGTCGGTGAGGCGGTTCTGCGGGAAGTTGTAGGTGCGGATGCGCTGGCTGCGGTCGCCGGAGCCGATCTGGCTTTTGCGCTCGTCGGAACGCTTGCGGTGTTCCTCCTCGCGATGGGCCTCGTAGAGCCGCGTCTTCAGCACCCGCAGCGCCTTGGCCATGTTCTTGTGCTGGCTCTTCTCATCCTGGCAGGAGACGACGATGCCGCTGGCATAGTGCGTCAGCCGCACGGCGGAAGCCGTCTTGTTGACGTGTTGCCCGCCCGGACCACTGGCATGAAAAACGTCGCGGCGGTAGTCGTCGGACTTGAACTCGATTTCCACGTCCTCCGGCTCGGCCATGACGGCGACCGTGGCGGCCGAGGTGTGCACGCGCCCCTTGGCCTCGGTCTCGGGGACGCGCTGCACGCGGTGGCCGCCGCTCTCGTAGTGCAAGCGGCGATAGACCCCTTCGCCCTCCAGGCCGAGAATAAGCTCCTTGAAACCGCCCAGCTCCGTGGGGTTCATGTCGAGGATTTCCACCTTCCAGCGGCGGCCCTCGGCGTAGTGTTGATACATCTGGTAGAGGTCGCGGGCGAACAGTGCAGCCTCGTCGCCGCCGGTGCCGGCGCGGATCTCCAGCACGCAGCGGGTGCGGTTGGCGTCCTCGCCGCCGACGGTCATGTCCAGCAACTCGCTCCAAACCACCTCGCGCTGGGCCTTCAACTCCGGCAACTCGGCCTCGGCCAGTTGCCGGGTCTCGGGGTCGGAGCTGCGCAACATCTCGGCGGCCTCGGCAATCTGCTCGTTGAGCTTCTTGAAACGCCGGTACTTGGTGGCCAGCTTCGCCAGGGAGCCGTGCTCGCGGGCGATGGCCGCCATCAGCGCCGAATTGGCACAGACTTCCGGATCGACGAGGCGCCGCTCCAACTCTTCGAAGCGCCGGAGGCTTTGTTCCAACTGATCGCGGATGGTCACGGTGACAGGGCCGGCCCACGGGCCGCGGCCGCTCCTAGGGCTGACGGGTCACGCCGACGACAGGCCGTCAGCTTTGCTCCGCCGCGACGGGCGTCTCGGCCGGCTTCTTCTTGCCACGCTGCAGACTGGCATAGCCGGTCGCGGCGAACTTCTTCTGGAACTTCTCGATCCGTCCGGCCGTATCGACGTACTTCAGCTTGCCGGTGTAGAAGGGATGACAAACGCTGCAGATATCGACCTTCAGCTCGGCTACCGTGCTGCGGGTCATGAACGTGTTGCCACATCCGCAGGCAACCTTGGTCTCGACGTACTTGGGGTGAATGCCTTCTTTCATGGGCCGCCTGCCAGTCGCTTGTCTCGGGGGGAAAAATCTTGCAAACCAATCATTCTACCGTCGCCCGCGGCGGCGGGCAAGGCCCATCAAGATGCCTCCTCTCCCTCCTGGAGAGGGTAGAGTGAGGGCAGCGCCGACGAACGTTGAACGCCTGGACCACGGATCACCTCCGCTTCCCCCTCACCCCAACCCTCTCCATCCGGGAGAGGGGGTTCCGGACTATTTCCCCTTCCGCCCTCCGCCTTCCCCCTTCCGCCTTGGTCCTTCCGCCTTCCGTTCCAGCCACTCGGCCCGCAACAGGTTGCCGTACAGTGCGGGCGACACCTGGTTGGCAGAATACCACTGGATGGCCTTCTGGCGCTGGCCGGAGGGCCTCGTAGGCGCGGGCGGCGTTATAAGTGGCCGCGACTTGCCAGGGGCTGTTGTCCACGGCGTTGAGGGTCCGCTTCGTGAAATAGTCGATCGCCGAGGCATCGTTTTCCTGCTCGAAGGCGATCAGGCCCAGCCAATAGCTGGCGTCGTTCTTGCCGAGGAGGCACATGTGGGCCTTGACATTGGCCTCCTCGACGGCCCTGGCTTGTGCGGGTGGCGGCATTTTCTGGATGGCCGACCTCTCCGCTTGGAGACCTTCTTTGATGTCGTCGTCCGCGGGCCGGGCAGCCTGGTAACAGGAGGTCGCCCCGTCCTCGCCGTCGAACTGTCCCTTGAGGTGCAGCACCCGGCCCCGGTACAGCGGCGCCGACGGCAGGGCATAGAATGGCAACAGCACGAGAAGCTGGGGGATGATGCGCTGCGGGGGCAGCCGCAGGCGACGCTCCAGGGCCTCGTAGGGGAGTGCCCAGAGCTGCGCCGTGACCTGTGGACCGGCCGCCTGGGCCAGCCGCTGCGCCTGGGCCGCCGGGCTGGCCGTCAGGACCGTCGCCTGCTTGCCCGCCAGATGCGACTCCAACAGCTTCATCCGCCTGGCCAGCGTCTGCGGCGAACCTTCGACCAGCAGCACGGCGTGCTTCAGATCGGCCGCCTTGACCGGGTAGGGTAAATCAGCGTTCAGGTCGAGTCGCCGCAGCAGGCCGTCGTCGGCAGCCGCTTGGGCCAGCGTGGCGGGGTGGATGTCGAGCTGCCCGTTGTGGTCCACGGCAATGGGCCCCGGCGCGGGAATCGGCAGCCCCAACCTCGGGTCGAATAAGTAGAGCTGCTTGCCTTCGACCAACACGGCCACGCACCAGGGCTGCAGATCGACCAGGGGGACCGCCGCCGGCACGCCGCCCGGGTCCTCTTTCGCGGCGGCGGGCTTTCGGGTCGCCGCCCCCTTATCCAATGCCAGCACGGCGGCATCGAGCCGTTGCTGCCGGGCCAGGAGGATGAAGACCCACGCCCGCTCCAGCGCCGTTCCGTGACCCAACAGCAGCACCTCCCGGGGCAACAGCGGCGTGCGGTCGACCGACTCCGGGTCGAGCTGAATGTTGCGGACCGTCCAATCGAACAGCTTCCTGGCCCGCTGGAGGTCGTCCAGCGTGTTGCCCCGGGCCCAGTTGGACAGGTCGCGCAGCCAAACGGCCTCTTCCAGCATGAAACCGTCGTAGGAGGAGAACTCCATGGCGGCGGCGTCTTCCAGCGGCGGCAGATCCCGCAGCGACGGCGGCAATTGTTCCACCAGGGGGTCGCGCCGCCAGTCCGAAGGCGCCTTCTGCGTCGGCAGCCACTGGTTCAGGCGGTTCACCACCTGGCGAAGCATGTCGGGCTCGGGCCAGGTCAGCGCCAACGAGTCGGTCTTCGGGTCCCAGGAGCCGGGGTCCTGCTGGGCCAGCTTCTGCAGCCGGACGAAGACCTGCGGAAGGATCTCGCCGGTGCCGGAGTCTTCCAGGCGGTTCAGATTGTCGACGGCGTAGGTGAAGATCTCATCGCGCCAGCGGTTGGCCGTCTCCGCGCTGCTGGCGCCGCCCGGGGCGGCGTTGCCCGCGGAGCGGTCGTTGCCGCCGTCGCAGCCGAGGACCAGGACCAGGGCGAAGGCCGTCGCCAGCAGACGCAATGAGGGGGATTTCATGGCAGTTTCTCCACGACCTGGCGGATTGCCAGCAGCCGCCCGAGCAAGGGGGCGAACTGATCGAGCGGGATCATGTTGGGCCCGTCGCTGGGCGCGGCGTCGGGCTGCGGATGGGTTTCAAAGAACAGGCCGTCGACGCCCAGGGCCACGGCCGCCCGGGCCAGCGGCTCGACCATGGCCCGATTGCCGCCGGTGGCCGCGCCCAGCCCGCCCGGCTCTTGCACGCTGTGCGTGGCGTCGAAAATGACCGGCGGGCCCAGTTCCTGCATCTGCGGGATCGCCCGCATGTCGTTGACCAGCCGGCCATAGCCGAAAAACGTCCCCCGTTCCCCCAGCAGGATGCGGCGGCAGCCGGCAGCCACCAGCTTGCCGACCACGTGCCTCATGTCCCAAGGGGCGAGAAACTGCCCCTTCTTCACGTGCACCGGCCGGCCCGTGGCCGCCGCCGCCGCCAGCAGATCGGTCTGCCGGGCAAGAAAAGCGGGAACCTGCACCAGGTCGCAGGCGGCGCCGACCGGCGGGGCCTGCTCGGGCAGGTGAACGTCGGTCGTCACCGGCAGCCCGCTGGTCTCCTTCACCTGGCGGAGGATCTCCAAGCCGCGCGCCAGCCCGGGGCCGCGGTACGAACCGATGCTGGTCCGGTTGGCCTTGTCGAAGGACGCCTTGAAGACCACCGCCACGGACAACTCGTCGGCAATTTGCCGCAGCCGCCGGGCAATCGCCACCGTGGCCGCCTCGTCCTCGATCACGCACGGACCGGCGATCACCAACAGCGGTTGGCCTCGGCCACAACGGTAAGGTCCGATGGTGACGGGGTTTTCACACATGGCAGCGTCCTTAGCATCGATCATGGAAATACGCTGTAGGGTGGGTCGAGCGCAGCGAGCCCCACCAACAGTTTTTCGCGGATTGTGGTGGGGCTCGCTGCGCTCGACCCACCCTACGGCCTACCGCCGCACCGCCATCCGCAATTTACTCCTCGGCCGGGGCAAGCAGCGTGAGCCGCCCCGGCAACGCCTCGATCTCCACCGGCAGGACCCCGCCCGGATCACCGTCCAATTGATAAGGCGTCTCGTCCTCGGCAGTAATCCGCAGCCGCCGGGTGCGCCGCATCGTGCAGTCGGCCAGGTCCTGGTGCCTCTCCAGCAACACCGCGCCGAGGTAGCGCAGGGCGTGCCAAACACTCCCGCGGTGAAACATGCAAACGTCCAACAGGCCGTCACTGCCGTCGGCCTGGGGTGCGATTCGCAGCCCTCCCCCATAACAGGGAAGATTAAACGCAAAAAGCCAACGGGCGGAAACCGGCGACCGGGACGGGCCGCTGCCAGCCTGACCGTCGTCCAAGTATACCCGAAGCTCGGGATACCGGTAACTACGAATCGCCGACACGATTGGTTTGAAATAACTAAGCCGGCGGACATGCCCGGTCCGCTGCCGATGCAGCCGCTCGACCACCGCGGCGTCGAAGCCGCAACCGGCCATTAAAAGGAAGATCCGCCCCCCAGCCCTGCCGGCATCGACCTGCAACACCCTTCCGGCGGCTACGGCCCGGGCACAACTCTCCGCCGACGCACCCAGGCCGAAATGCCGGGCCAGGAGGTTCTCGTTGCCCGCCGGCAGGATACCCAGCGGCAGCCCCGGCGGCGTGCGATTGACCAACGCGGCCGCCGTGCCATCGCCACCCACCCCAATCAAGGCCCGCAGACGGCCTTCCGCATGACAGACGCCCGCCCGCTGGGCCGCTTGATCCAAATCCGCAAACACCTCCACCCGGAAGCCGCTCTGCGTGAGCAACTCGACGAGCTGGTCGATCCGCTCCTGGGCCGACGTTGCCCCAGCCTTCGGGTTGACCGATACCACCACGGTGTCGGAGTCGGTCGGAAGGTCGAAAGTCGCCAGTGGCATTTCACGGGTCTCGCAGATCGCTTTCCCCATCGGCCCCTACGGTCCCGATGTGCCGACCTGAAGCACAAGCTGTTGCAAGATAATACACTTTCGGAAACCGCGGCGATAGGGGGCAGCCGGCTTCTTGGGGGAAAATTATCGTCACAAGGTGTTGTGGAATAAATACTTACATCGCAATTCGTTTTCCGAAGCGTTCAACCCGGCGGCAGCGGCACGTCGCGTGCTTTCTGCAAGTGGCGGCGAACCCAGCGGTTCGCCCCTAACGAGCTGGCCCGTGGGGCCTTCGACGGAATAAAGTCAGGTGGTCACCTTGCCCTTACCACTTGGCTTGCCACTATGGAACGTGGCACGTCAAAGGCCCCAATTTTTTGCGCCCGCCGGTAAGCTAGACTTTTCCAGAGCCCCGAGCCCCGGACGTGAGGCGCGGGAATGAAGCAAGGCGGAAGGCGGAAGGAAAAACAAAGGCCCCGAGCCGGGGGCGTTAGCCCCCGGATAACCGGGCGGCACCAAGACGCCACTTTCCCCCGCAAGCCCCGGGCGTTAGGCGCGGAAATAAACTCGCCCCGCGTTGCCTGGGAATCCGGGGGACTGTCCCCTTCTGAACGAGTCGAACGATCTTCAAGAAAACCTTGGGCCGACCCATGGCGGAAAAAGCAAGCAAAGCCCCGGACGACGGGGAGTCGACAAGCCCCACGCAGACCCCGACAGCGAGCAAGACGCCGCTGTGGGCCCGTTTCCTCACCGGAAAGTGGCTGCTGATCGTCGTGGGCGTGTCCATCGTGCTGCACCTGGCCGGGCTGGCGTACTTTCGGCTCTGCCAACATACCGAGCCGCCGCCCAGCGCCGAGATTGCCCTGGGTGTCTTCCATTTCGAGGCCGACAAGAGCGAGGGCGGGGGCATCGGCAAGGCCGACTTCTCCCTCCACGTCGCCCTGCTGGAGCCCGTCGATCCGGCGGCCCGGCAGCGGTTGGCCGCCCGCAAATATCACATCCAGCAGGACGTGGAGGAGCTGCTCCGCAAGGCCCACAGCGGCGATTTCGACGATCCTGGCCTGACCGACTTGAAACGCCAATTGCACGAGCAGATCAACCAGGCCATCGGCCTCCGCGCCGTCTCCGAAGTCATTGTCACCGACTTGAAATTGTCGCGCAGCCAGCAGAGCCTGGCCCTGGCGCACGCCGGGCCGTTGCCGCTCGGGGAGGAGTCCTCCACGCCGGCCAAACCGGCCGCCAAGCGCGCCGAGCACTCCGCCGACGCCGACGCCCAGTGAGCCAGCGCAGTTGGCGCGTCGGTGCGATGCCCCCCCTCCGCCCTCCGCCTTACTCAAATGGCGTCGTGGTCCCGCCGGGTCATCCGGGGGCTGACGCCCCCGGCTCGGGGCCTTTGTTCTTCCTTCCCTCCGCCCTCCGCCTTACTTGCGTGGCGTCGTGGTCCCGCCGGGTCATCCGGGGGCTGACGCCCCCGGCTTGGGGCCTTTGTTCTTCCTTCCGCCCTCCGCCCTCCGCCTTCCCCCTTTTTTATTTTAGCCAGGCACCCTTGACTATAATGGACCGGGCCTAATAATTCGGGCGCAGGAGGTTAAGACTTCGGCGTCCGATTCACGTCACCCAAAGGAGGCAAGGTCCATGAAAGCCAACCTGATCCTAGTCCTGGCAGTGCTTTCAGTTACGATAGCGGGAGGCCCGATGCTGGCCGAACAGCCCCAGCAGCAGGCGGCGTCGCTGAGCCCGGCCGTGTGCCCGGTGACCGGGCGCCCGTCTCTCCGTCGGCGGTCATCGATTACCAGGGGGCGAAGCTTTATTTTGCCTCGCCCGGCTGTATTCCCACGTTCCAGGCCAGCCCGGCCAGGTACACCTCGCGGGCCAATTACCAGCTCGTGGTGACCGGACAGGCCAAGCAGATCGCCTGCCCGTTCACCGGCAAGCCGCTGAATCCGAACATCCCGACGGTTAGGGTCTACGGGCTGGAACGTCGGCTTCTGTTGCCGGGCGTGCCAACAAACGGTGCTGGGGGCCGATCAACTGACCCGGCTCAACCTGGTCTTCGGCGACTCCTTCAGCACGGGCTACTCGATCGTGAAGAAGTGACAGGGGGCAAGGCGGAGGGCGAAAGGCGGAAGGGGAAAGGAAAAACAAAGGAACCGAGCCGAGGGCGTCAGCCCCCGGATAACGCGGAAGCACTACGACGCCACTGAGAAGAGGCGACCAGCGGTTTTCCAAGAGAAGAGGTTTGTGTGTGCGTGTTTGCTCCCTCGATGGCGGCCGCACCTCGTTACGACGGCGGGGTGCGGCCTTTTTTCAAAGGGGGAAGGGGGAAGGCGGAAGGGGGAAGGCGGAAGGGGGAAGGGGGAGGGCGGAAGGAAAGGATAAAGGATGAAGGATAAAGGATGAAGAATGGGTGGCACATCGCCGCGGCTAACTTTTCATCCTTCCGCCTTCCCCCTTCCGCCTTTCAGGAGGGCTTGTGCTTTTGGCGGGCGATCTCGTCGCGGAGCCGCGCGGCACGCTCGTACTCCTCGGCCGCCACCGCCTCGGAAAGCTGCTCCGCCAGCGACGGCCCCAGCTTGTATTCCTTGCGGAGCGAATCCTTGAGCTCCACGAGCTGGTTGACCAATTCGTTGTCCTCGAGCCGATCGGCGTCTTCGAACCCGGCGAGGACCTCGCGGAGCGTGGCCAGCCCGGCGTCGAGCTCTTCGACCGCCGCCTCCGGTCCCGAACGCTCCAGGGCCGTCATGGCGGCCGCCTGCGTGCGATGGAATTGGACAAACGGCCGCTGCCGCTCGTGCGAGACGGTCCAGGGCGTCTCGGGTGAATGGGCGACCACGAAGTCCATCAGCGCCAGGGTATGGTCGGCGTCGGCCACCGCCCGCTCGAACTCCCGCAACGCCAGGCAGCAGATCCGCCGGTGGTAGAACTGGATGAACTCGCGGTCGATCTCGAAGCGTTGCTCGTCGCTCAGCGCCAGCGGCTTGCCCGTGGCGGCCGCCTGCCGCCGCAGCCAGTCGAGGTAGGTGGCCATGCCGTGGGGCTTTTCGCCGTCCGGCCGGCCCGTGAGTTCCATTTGCAGCACGCCCATCTCGATCCGCATTTGCACCAATTGGCGGCCGTCGTGGGCCAGGATCAGCCGGGCGGCGATCGCGCCCGGCTGGTAGGGCCACTCCCGGAAAATGAAGTCGATATCGTCGTGCTCGGACATGAAACCTGGTGGGTCTTCCGAGGGGGGCGGCCCCAGCTTCGCCACGCGAAAATCGGGACGGTCCCCCAGCCGGACGCCCATTATAAGCAACTGCCCGGCCGAGCACCACGGGCGAATCGTCCACAGGCCGGACCGTCAAGCGAGGTAGCCGCGGATACACGCCGATCAGCGCAGATGATCCATTTCGTTCCCATCCGCGCCTATTGGCGTCCATCCGCGGCCGTTGCGTGTTTCTTCCCGCGTGCCCCCAGCAGATGCACCCCTGGTCGCGCTGTTTACCCATCCCAGGGGGTGCCCGGCCGCCGCCGCTCTTTGGCCCGCGAGCGCTGCCGCTTCGTATCCAGCCGCCGTTGGACCGAGCCCCGGGTAGGCCGGGTGGGGCGTCTCCTTCGCACAGGCTTTGCCGCCTCCGCCACTACGCGCCCGGAGCTTTTCCAGGCAATCGGCCACGTTGCGGCCCGCATCGCGGAAGCGCTGGCTGGTAACCAACAGATCGCCCGTGGCCGTCAATCGCGGGCCGATCTTTTCCAGCAGCCGCGTCCGCACCGGCCCCGGGAGGCTGAGGCTCTGGAGCACCGGCCAGCGCAAGGTGGCCTTGCTGCTGACCTTGTTGACGTTTTGTCCGCCCGGCCCGCCGCTGCGGGCGAAGGTGAACTGGAATTCCCGCAGGGGGATGCGAAGCTGTGGGGAAATGATAAGCATGGGAAGCAGGGGTTAGGGATTAGGAGTTCGGCGAGCCGGAGGCGTGAGCCTCCGGATAACGTTGGGGCCGGGGGCCGGGGGCCGGTTTACGGAACCGCACGCCGCCGCCATTACCGCGCCCCAATCGATGTGACTTTGCCGCTGCCGACACGCGCCCGGGGTGGCCGCCAAACTGATTATGTCGAAGCCGATCCGGCTCCGCCACCCCCTCCCGTCGACTCGATCCCGTAGACGGCCGTGATCGTGTGGCGGCCCGGGGCGAGCGCCGATGTGCTGAGAGTCCAATCGCCGCCCCCGCAGCAATAGCCCGGGCCGAGGTCCGTCGAGCCGTCGTAAAACTCCACGCGCCCGGTGGGCGGGCCGTAGCCCGGTGTTGCGTCAATCATGGCGTCATGGGAGCGGTCGCTCTCCCCTTCCCGCCTGCGGCCCAGCGGGCGGCGATTGCCCGCCGGAAGGGCCGTTGGCGTCGTCCAAAGTAAGCAGCTTCCGAATGTCGGCCGCCGTCGCCCCCGCGGGAACTTCATGGAAGAAGAGGTCGTTCGCCAGGTAAAAAGTGCCGCCGTGAATAACCCGTACGGCCTCGTCAACGGTGAGATCGCGGGGCTCCGACCACTTAATATCCGATTCGGGAAACTCAATCAGCAGAATCTTATCTCGACGCGAGGCGGCGCCCCCCCAGGGCTGCCCGCTGACCACGCCGTCCCGGGCCCAACCACAGCGACGTAATTTGTGATAGACCCGTCCCCGCCCGCGGAGGCCGGGGACCGGTAATCTGGCGGCATTTCATTCAAAAGCAGGCGGTTGCGCGGGCTGTCCCACGGCTCATCAAAACGATAACGGTGGTAGAGATCCAGTTCCTCAAGGTAAGGCAACAACAGAACGCGCCAACTGCACGTCGGTCCGCCGCTCTTATCCTGACCGCGGGCCGGCGGGAGGGAATGGTGGGTCCAACAGTAACTGTTGAGCGCGCAGCCGAAGAACGAGAATTGACCAACCCGCCGCATCCTTGAGTAGTCCCGGACAAGGGGGATCGCGACAACGCCGGCAATCGTCGCAATCACCACGGCAATCGCCGCAGCTACGAGCCAAGCCCCGCCCCGAACGAAAGCCCCGCGTTTCATAGGCCGCCCCCTGTCAAACCGTTCCCGACGTACGCAAAACAACCTCGGGCCATTAAAACGGGCCATCACTGATTATTGGACGCTTTTCGCGCCCAGAGCCCGGGAAACCTCGAAACAGACTATGCGGAAGCCAACCCCAGTGCGCTGCCGTTCGGCTCCGCCCATGGCCGGAGTTGCTCCTGGCGTGCGGTTACATTATTGCCCCTTGCCCATTTCACCACAATCATGGTCTCCGGGCGCCGGCGCGTGGCCGCAACGTTATCCGGAGGCTCGCGCCTCCGGCTCGTCGGGACTCCTAATCCCCAATCCCACCCACCAGCCGGGCGAAAGCGGTCTTGGCGTGCTCCAGCAGCGATTGGTAGTCGGTCGGCTCGATCTCCTCGCCGAGCAACTCGACGTCGTAATAGCCGTCGTAGCCGGCGGCCTTCAGCGCGGCCACGATTTCCGGCAGCGGAATCACCCCTTCGCCCAGCCGGCAGCGATTCTGCTCGCCACAGGGGGCACGCTTGGCGTCGCCCAACTGCACGATGGCCACTTGGGAGGCAAATTGCGGGAATCCGCGCGACGATGCCGGCCTCTTGGCCCAAGTGATAGGTGTCGAAGACCATTTTGACCTGCGGACTGGCCATCACGTCCAAGAGGGCCAAGGTTTCGTCGAGACTGGTCAGGAAGGTCCAATTCTCGGCGCAACCGGGGTGCATGGGCTCCAGGGCCATGGTCACGCCCAACTCGGCGGCCTGGGGCAGCAACTCCTTCAGGGCGCTGAGAATGAGTCGCCGGGCATGATTGAAGGTATGGCCCGCCCGGGCCCCGCTGTAGACCACCAGGCAGGCGGTGCCCACCGCGGCGGCGGTGCGGAGGGCCTCGGCGGCATCCTCGACGCTTTCGCGGTAACTGCGTCCGTCGCTGCCGGTAAAGCCCCCCGCCCACAACAGGTGGGAGACCTTCAGGCCGCTGCGTCCGAGCAGCTCCAGGCCGCGGGCCTGACCGCAATCGGAGAGTTTTGGCCGCCAGACCCCAATGGCGGGGATGCCGGCGGCGGCGTAATGGGCCACGTCCTCCTCGAACGACCAGCGGAAGGTGGTCGTTTCGTTCATCGACAGTTCAGCCATGCCTGCTGCTCCCCCGGCTGGGGCCATGGGGTGCCAGCCGCTTGCCGGACCCGCTGGGCCGTGCCTTGCCTAGGATTCAGAACAGTATGGAGAATCGGGCAATTTCTGTAAAGGTGAACCCCGCGCACGCGGAAGGACGACGATTGATATTGACCCATCCCTCGCCGGCGGTGAAACTACCAGCCCATGCGCATCCTTACCCGCTACGTGCTGAGCGAGCTGCTGAAGGTCTTCCTGATCTCGCTCACCGGCCTGACGACGCTGCTGGTCGTGGTGGTGATGATTCAAGAGGCCCTCAAAGAGGACCTGCCGCTGGCGCAGACTTTGCAGATCATTCCCTATGCGCTGCCCGAATCGCTGCGGATGACGGTGCCGGTGACGCTGTTGCTGGCCTGTACGACCGTCTACTCGCGGATGTCGGGGGCCAACGAGGTGGTGGCGGCCAAGGCCCTGGGCATCTCGCCCATGATCCTGTTCTGGCCGGCATTGGGCTTGGCCGCGGCGCTGAGCCTGGTCACCGTCTGGCTCAACGACGTGGCGGTTTCCTGGGGGCGCACCGGCATGCAGCAGGTGGCCGTCGACTCGGTCGGCGACATCATCTACAGCGTGCTCCGCGCACAACACCGCTACAGTTCCCCCCTGGTCGCCATCAACGTCAAAGGAGTGGACGGGCGCCGCCTGCTGCGGCCGACGGTCTCGGTGCAAGGCCGGGGCAATTCCCCCGGCGTAACCATTATCGCGGACTGGGCCGAACTCCAGTCGGACAACACCGAGGGCATGTTGAAGATGTTCCTCCACAAGGGGACGATCGACATGGCGGGCAAGGTAACCGGCCAGTTTCCCGATACTTACGAGCAAGACATCCCCTTGGTCGATGCCTCGCGGGCCAACAACGTGGGCAGTCGCCCGCCGTCCTGGCTCGCCATGCGGGTGATCCCGGGGGAAGTCGTCAAGCAGCAGGCGAAGATCGCGCGGTGCGACCAGGAAATGGCCGTCCAAGCCGCCTACGAGATGCTTTGCGGCGATTTTGACCAGCTCACCGGCCCGAAGTGGGAGGACAACTTCGCCGAACGCTCGGCGGAGCAGGGGCTCCTCTACCGATTGCTGACCGAGCCCCATCGGCGTTGGTCGGCCGGCTTCAGTTGTCTTTGCTTTGCCTGGGTGGGCGTGCCGATCGCCATCCGGCTTCGCAACCGCGACTTCCTCACCAGTTTCTTCCTCTGCTTTCTCCCCATTCTGGTGGTCTACTATCCGTTGCTGATGTTCGGCGTCCATGGGACGAAGGGCGGCACGATCCCGCCCTGCTCGGTATGGGTCGGCAACGTGCTCTTGGCGATCTGGGGGGCATGGGTATTGCGGAAGGTTATCCGCTATTAGAGGGCGGACGGCGCCGGCGGCCGTGCAGAGCGGCCCTTCTCATTTATCTCTTATCTCTCCGTCTTTCACGCAGGCGGGAACGGTGCCATCTTCCTGCGATGCTGTTTCGGCGTGTGGGGGAGAGTGCGTTCGAGGCTGAAAGCGTCTTTTCCGCCTGGAACAATCGTTCTATTCAACCCACCTTACCCAATTCTGTTTTAACTCGTGCTGGGATTTATCGTTTTTTTCGGTAAGGTTTGCCTTTCTTACTCAACTGTTGCGACCGGCACGTCCGATACTATCGTCACGCTCAGTTCACAGAGGCTCCGCGCGAGGGCTCTGGGACGCAATTTGAACTCAGGTCGAGGGTAAGAATAATGTGGCCGAAACGCATCACCTTAGGGTTGGCTGGTTTGGCGTGCCTGTTGTTGACAGGAGGAGCTGCCTTCGCTCAAGAAGGGGTGCGGGACTTGCCGGCCCTGCAACTATTCGAGCCCGCCGACTGTCGGCCGTATGACGGCTGGGACGCGCCGAAGGAAGGTTTCTTCTTCTCGTTTGACGGCATCTTCTGGACGATTTCGGCGCCGAAGAAGGCCCCGGTCGGCGTCCCCGGGGGAACGACCGATGTACCCCCGTTCGAAACCAACTCGTTTGACACCGGTGACTTCCGTGCCAAGGAGGTGCAGGGCGACGAGATGGAATTCGGCTACACCGGCGAGCACCACGGCTTCTTGGTCGACACCTACGAGCTCAACTGCCAGACACAGATCATTTTCGGCAACTATGTCAGCGTGATCTTTCAGGAGCATCTCTTTCCACTCCCGATCGGAAATGTGGCGGCGGAGTTCTTACACCTGACGATCAGCGATCGCGTCGAGACCTCCGGTGTGGAGGCGTTGTATACCTATCGCCAGCACCAGTTTGAGCGCGGGGGCCAGTTGGAGTGGATGTTTGGTGGCCGCTGGGTGTGGTTTCAGGACGAATTCAACATGTTCGGCCAGGGGAGTCTGCGGGTAGCCTCACCCCGGTCAGCACCGAATGCGACACCACGGCGCGGAACCAGATCGCGGGGCCTGAAATCGGCGCGCGATATTACCAGCAGTTCGGCCGCCTGGCCGTGTCCGCCGACGGCCGCTTCATGGCCGGCATCAACAGCCAGGACATTCGCCAGTACGGAATGTTTAACGGCGACTTACGGCCTTTCCCCCATCCTCTTTCCGGCCCAGGCCTTCGCCAGTTCGGACCACAAGACGACGTTCACGCCCCTGGCCGAACTCAAGCTGGAGGGCCACCTGCAGTTGACGCGGCTGCTCGCGCTCAAGGTCGGCTGGACCGGCATTTACATGGGCGGGATCGCCCGCACGGCGGACATGGTGAACTACACCGTGCCCCAGATGAGCATCAACAGCGCGAACAACCACCAAACGGTCTTCATGCAAGGCGTCAACGTCGGCCTGGAACTGAACCGCTAGGCGCCGACCGCACCGGGCTGCGGCACGTGGCCGGCTTGCGGCCGGCCGAGTTTTTCCAACTCTTCGGCCAGCACCGCGACGGTGGCGCGGATCTGCGCCTCGGTGTGCGTCGAGGTGATGAAGAAACGCAGCCGGGCGGCACTCTCCTCCACCGCCGGATGCAGAATCGGCTGCACGTTGATGCCGCGGGCCAACAGCGCCTGGGAAAGCCGCAACGCCAGCAGCGAATTGCCCAGGATCAGCGGCACCACCGCCGTGCCCTGGCTGGTGCCCGTGTTCAGACCACGCGCCCGGCAGAGCGACAGGAACAGGCGGGCGTTCCCTTGCAGGCGGGCGACCCGCTCCGGCTGGGCTTCCAACAGCCGCAACGAGGCCAGCGCCGCGGCCGCCCCGGAGGGAGGCAGCCCCACGCTGAACACGAAACCCGGGACCGTGTACTTCAGGTACTCGATCAATTCCTTGCTGCCGGCGATATAGCCGCCGCAACTCCCCAGCGTCTTGCTCATCGTTCCCATCCAAACGTCAACGTCGCGGGGATCGACGCCGAAGTGCTCGCCGATGCCGCGTCCGCGCCGCCCCAGCACGCCCAGCGAATGCGCCTCGTCGATCATCAACAGCGCCTTGTGACGCCGCTTGACCTCGATGAACCTGGGCAGATCGGGGACGTCGCCGTCCATGCTGTAGACGCCCTCGATGACCATCAGCACCCGGCGATACTCGTGCCGGAACTGCTCCAGCAGCCGGTCGGCGGCCTGATAGTCGTTGTGGGCGAAGGGCCGCCGCCGCGCCGGACAACAGGGCGCCTTGGATGATGCTGTTGTGCGCCAGGGCGTCGTGCAGGACCAGGTCGCTGGGCCCCACGAGGTGGCCGATGACGGTTTCATTGGTGGAGTGGCCGCCCACGAAGCTCAGGGCCGCCTCGGTCCCGAGGAAGCCGGCGATGGCCCGCTCCAACGCGCCGTGCAGGTCCTTCTCGCCCGAGGCCAGGCGGCTGGCCGACACGCTGGTGCCATAGCGGTCGATGGCCTCTTTGGCGGCCTTGGCGACGGCGGGGTCGCCCGACATGCCCACGTAATTGTAACTGGCGAAATTGATCAACTCGCGGCCGCCAATGACCGTGCGATCGTTGGTGATGCCCTGGTGGACGCTGAAAAACGGATTGCCCAGACCCGGCGTGGCCAACAGGTCCAACCGCTTGCGGAGTTCGACGTATTCGGGAAAAAGCTCGAAGCGATAGGTCTCCGCCGGCGTCTCCGCGGCGCCCTGCGCCGTCCGCTGCCGCGGCTGGCCGCCGAGGTACTTCTCCACGGCGTCGATGACGTGGCGGGCGGTCTCCAACTGCGGCAGGACTTCGGGCGGGAAGCGGCCGCCGAAGCGCTCCTCCAGCGAAGCGAGGATCTCCATCCGCTCCAAGGAATCCAGGCCGGTCTCGATGATGGGCGAATCGAGGGTCAAGCCCACGGCGCGTTCCTTGGCGACGCGCCGGATCTCGTCCAGCACCAGTTCCATGATCTTGCCCTTCTTCCCCACCATCCGGAAGCCGTTCTTTGACGTGGGGGGAGCCGCCTGGTCGGCCGGCTCCGGGGGCTCGGCCGCGACGTCGCCCGAGCGCCAGCGGCCGACCGCGTCCAGGGTGCCGCTGAGGTAGCCGCTGCGGCAGGCGTGCCGCTGGATCTTGCCGCTGGAAGTCTTGGGAATGGTCCCCGCCTTGACCAGCACGATGGCGTCCAGGTGCAGATCGTGGTCGGCCGCAACGGCGCGGCGAATGGCCTGGAAGACGGGGCCGAAATCGGCCTTCTTGTGCCGCTCCACCTCCTGCACCACGACCAGCTCCTCGCGGCCGTCCTTCTCGACGGTAAAGGCAGCCCCGCAGTCCCGCCGCAACCGCGGGTGGCTGTGTTGGACCGTCATTTCCACGTCCTGGGGGTAATAGTTCACTCCGTGCACGATGATCAGGTCCTTCACCCGGCCGGTGACGAACAATTCGCCGTCCTCGATGAATCCCAGGTCGCCGGTCCGCAGGAACGGCCCTTCGCCGCTGTCCTTCAAGCAGGCGCGGAAGGTGGCCTCGCTGCCGGCCGGCTGCCGCCAATAACCCTGGGCGACACTCGGCCCGTGGACCCAGATCTCGCCGATCCGGCCCGGCGGGCAGGTCGTCAGCCGCTCGGGATCGGCAATGACGATCTTCTGGTCGGGCAGCGTCTCGCCGCAACCGACCAGGGTGCGGGCCCCAATCGCGCCCAGCTCGGCGGGCACGGCCAGGCCGTTGGCCAGCGCCTGCGACTGGAAATCGCGCACCACGGGCAGGTTCGCGACGTAGCCGCCGGAAACGATCAACGTGGCCTCGGCCAATCCGTAACAAGGATAAAACGCCTCGCGGCGAAAACCGCAGGGCGCGAAGGTCTCGGCAAACCGGTCGAGCGTCTCCGCACGCACCGGCTCGGCGCCGTTGAAGGCCACTTTCCACCGGCTCAGGTCCAGCGTCTTCCGCTGCTCGGCGGTGATCTTCTGCACGCACAAGTCATAGGCGAAGTTCGGCCCGCCGGCGGTCGTGGCGCCGAATCGCGAGATCGCCGACAACCAGCGAAACGGCTTTTGCAGGAAGGTCATCGGCGACATGAGCACGTTGGTACGCCCCACGTACAGCGGCTGCAGGACGCCGCCGATCAGCCCCATGTCGTGATAACTGGGCAGCCAAAACACCCCGATGCACGAACGCGTGTTCTCGAAGGCATGGGCGATCAACGCCGAATTGTGCACCAGGTTGGCATGGTTGAGGACGACTCCCTTGGGCGTGCCGGTCGATCCCGACGTGTATTGCAGGAAGGCCAGCGTGTCGCCGTGCAGATCGGGCAACTGCCACTGCTGATCGAGGCCCTCGGGCAGGTGACAGGTGTCCAGCCAGGACAGCTCCTTCAGGTGCGGCGTCTCGTCGATCAGGGCCTCGATGCGGCTCAGCACCGTGTCGGTCGTCAGCGCGACCTTGGCCTCGGCATCGTCGGCAATGGCCTGGATCCGTTCCAGCGAACGGTTGCGGCGGGGCGGATAGACCGGCACCGCCACCACCCCCGCATACAGGCAGCCCAGGAAAGCCGTAATGAAGTCCAGCCCGGCCGGATAGAGCAGCAAGGCCCGCTCGCCCACCAGGTCCAGCGATTCCAGCCAGGCGCCGATGGCCCGCGCCCGGCGGTCCAGGTCCTCGTAAGTCAGTTGGACCTGTTGCTGCTCGCCGTCGACCAGGTAGATGAAGGCGAGGTCCTTGGGCTGCCAGCGGGCCCGGTGCCGAACCACCTCGACCAGGGTGGAGGGGCCGAAGAAGGTGCCGGGCAGGTAATCCAGGTGTGTCAAGTGAGACACGCTTCCAACTCCTACTACTCCCGCGCCAACAAATCCACCCGCCAACCACCGCCTGCCGGGATCGGCCGCCGAGGAAAGCCAGAGCGGCCGGCCGCCCGCGTCTCCGCAGGGGGCGCTGCGCCTGCGTCCACCACCGCGCCTGGTGTGCCCTCACCATCGCTTCGGTTCATTTTGGCGCTTGGAGGGAACCGATCTGCCTGGGTCCGCAAGGTTTGGCTTGGCCTTGGGACCGAATTATTCTATTTGTTCCCGACAGAAGATGCAACCGGCCCCTCACCTGGCACTTGACACCGGCTGGGCAATCCACTACCCTACTTTTGGCATTTGCTTGCAGCCATTTTCAGGGGACCGTCCCAAGTTTGGGCACCATGCGAAGCATGGTCGGACGAAAATCGGACTGTCCCCATTCAGCGCGGGTTGCGCACGGTGAGGGAACAGATTTTGACACGTGGGGACAGTCCCCCTCGGAAGTCCTGGGAGGTCAAGCCATGATCTCGTGCCAATGCCCCGGCTGCGGCCGCCGTGTTTCCGCGAAGGACCATCTGGCCGGCCGGACCGCGAAATGTCCGGCCTGCGGCGCCCCACTCCAGATTCCCGCGGCCGCGGTCCCTGCCGAACCGGTCCCCGCCGAACCGGTCCCTGCCGGCGTCGAGCCGGCCGCCGCCGAGCCGCACGTTCACAAGGACGAGGCCGGGCAACTGCCGCCGCTGCACCACCCGGCCCGGTTGGACCGGCAGTGCCGCTACCTGATCTGCGGCGACAAGCGTCTGGCGGCCGTCTGGGAGAACAACGGCCGCGGCTGGATGCTCAACATGGATTCCGGCCTCGTCAGTGCGACGCGGAACCCCGAGCAAATCCCTTCGGAGGGCGAATTCAAGCTCGTCGAGTTGAGGCCGAAGATGGGTGACGCCGGCCTGCGGTTGGAGGACATCGCCGTCTTCCAGTTGGCCGAGCGTTGGGCGCTGACGAACCTCGCGCGCGGCGACGATCCGATCATGACGGTCGTTAGCGGCCGGGCCGGCCTCAGCCGCGCAGAAGGACGCCGTTCGCGACGCCATCCACCACCAGTACATGCGCGAGGTTTGGGAGCACTCCGATCGCGTGATGGCCTTCCTGGCCGATGCCGATCACCACTCGCACGGCACGCGGTGAAGGCGAGCACAGGAGCGGTTTCAGGCGATTCTTTTCGTCCCGATTGGCAGTCGCTACCAGCGGCGAAAGTAGCTGGCGGCGTCTTTCGGCGGCGGCTTCGGCTGCCAGTAGCTGTCGGCGTCGCGATCGAGCTTCCGCTGCAACGCATCGCGTCCCAGGCAGCGGAAGATCAGCCCCAACGGCACGAACACCGCGAAAAACATCACGGCCATGAGCAACTCGTTGACCACGATCCCGATCGGCCAGGCCAACAGGCTCAGCGCGATGCAGAGCGGCTTTAGTCCGCGCGGATAGACCAGCCCTGACACGGCGATCAACGCGCCCGCGGCGGCGGCGTCCAACACGACCTTGAGATTCCCGTGCGAGCAGAGTCCGGCCGCCAAGGGCAGGGCAAACAGTGCGGTCAGGCCGAACTGGCGAAGCTGCCGGTCGCTGGGGTGGAAAAGGATGGGGAGCGGCTTCATGAGGAATCAATCCAACTGAAACTGGGCCAGGTGCCGGGCTCGTTCCTTGACCCCGACGGTGCGCTTCTGCTCTTGCTTGTAAAGGATGTGCCGCCCCAGGACCAGCACGTCCATGTCGGTTGCCATGAAGCAGCGGTAGGCGTCCTCCGGCGTGCAGACGATCGGCTCGCTGCGGACGTTGAAGCTGGTGTTGATCAGCACGGGGCAGCCGCTCATTTCATAGAATCGCGTCAGCAAGCGGCAGAGCAGGGGGTGGCGCTGCGGATCGACCGTTTGCACCCGCGCCGAGTAGTCGACGTGGGTTACGGCGGGGATCTGGGACCGGCAGTGGTGCAGCCGCTCGATGCCGAAGGCCGTCGCTTCCTCCGGCGGCGGCGGACAGCGGATTTCCTCGCGAACCGGGGCCACCAGGAGCATGTAGGGGCTGTCTTCGTAGGGACGCATCTGGAAATAGCGATCGACGTACTCCCGCAGCACCAGCGGTGCAAAGGGGCGAAACGATTCGCGGAACTTGATCTTCAGGTTCATGACCGACTGCATCGCCTGGCTGCGGGCGTCGCCGAGGATGCTCCGCGCGCCAGCGCCCTGGGGCCGAACTCCATCCGCCCCTGGAACCAGCCGATCACCTTCTCCTGGGCGATCAACGAGGCCACGGTCTCCACCAGGTCCTGCTCGTCGGCGGCCACGTCGAAGACGGCCCCCTGGCGCCGCAGCACGCCGGCAATTTGCTCTTCGGAAAATGCCGGGCCCAACAGCGAGCCCTGCTGGTGATCGTGGCCGGCGGGCGTGCGCGGCTTCTCCAGCAGTTGATGCCAGATGAACAGCGCCGTGCCCAGGGCGCCTCCGGCGTCGCCCGCCGCCGGCTGCACCCACAGGTTCTCGAAGGGGCCCTCGCGGAGGATCCGCCCGTTGCCCACGCAGTTGAGGGCCACGCCGCCGGCCATGACCAGGTTCTTCAGGCCGGTCTGGCGATGGACGTGGCGGGCCATGCGGAGCATGATCTCGTCGGTCACGGCCTGGATCGAGGCGGCCAGGTCCATTTCCCGCTGCGTGAGTCGGCTCTCCGGCTGCCGCGGCGGTCCGCCGAAGAGCCGGTCGAACTTGCGCGACGTCATCGTCAGGCCCTGGCAGTAGTTGAAGTAGCTCATATCCATGCGATAGGAGCCGTCGGGTTTGAGGTCGATGAGGTGCTTGAGAATCAGGTCCTTGTAGACCGGGTGGCCGTAGGGCGCCAGGCCCATGACCTTGTATTCGCCGCTGTTGACGCGGAAGCCCGTGTAGTAGGTCAACGCCGCGTAGAGCAGGCCCAGCGAGTGCGGGAAGCGGATCTCATGGCTCAGTTCGAGGCGGTTGCCGCGGCCGGCGCCGAAGCAGGTGGTCGACCACTCGCCGACGCCGTCGACGGTGAGGATGGCCGCCTCCTCGAAGGGCGACGGGAAGAAGGCGCTGGCCGCGTGCGACTCGTGGTGATCGGTGAACACGCAACGGCCGCGGTAGCGACCGCCCAGGGCCCGGCGGATCAACGAGGGGATGTGCAGCTTCTCCGTCAGCCACAAGGGGACCGCCCGGCGGAAGGAACGGTAGCCGGCCGGGACCACGGCCAGGTAGGTTTCCAGCAGGCGGTCGAATTTTCTCCACGGCTTGTCGTAGAAGCCGACGTAGTCGAGGTCCTCGGCGCCGATGCGGGCCTCGTCCAGGCAGTATTGCACGGCATGACGGGGAAAATCGTGGTCGTGCTTCTTGCGGGTGAAGCGCTCCTCCTGGGCGGCGGCCACGATGCGGCCGTCGACCACCAGCGCCGCGGCCGAGTCGTGATAGAACGCCGAGATGCCGAGAATCGCCGTCATAGGGTGCGTCTTGCAGTTTTCCGGAGGACCATGCGCAGGCTGTGGAAATCAGTGCCTCACGGTCGAGGCCACCGCCGTGCCGTCGTCGCGCAGGATGGCCGCGGAGATCGCCTGCGCCGCGACCGCGTGCCCGTGCTCCTGCCAATGAAAATCGTGGGCGAACGTCAGCCGCCGGCCCGGTTCGGCTTGTTTCGCCCGCAACAGGGCCGGCAGCAGGTCGAGCGTTTCGATCTGCAGCGCCTGCGCAGAGCGGAAGAACGCCCGGCGGTAAGCCGGGTTCTCGGGCGGAGTGAGGTCTTCGGTGGAGCTGACGTCGTCCTCGCCCAGTTCCGATTGTCCCGGGACGTAGGCCACCAGCAGCCGGGCCTGCTTCCCGTCGCAGGCTCTTTTCAGTTCGCCGAGGTAGTGCCGCGTGATAATCACCTGCGGGTGGGCATCGGAGGTGGCTGCGCGGATCTGCGCGGCCGTCGGTGTCGGGCGATAGGCGCGGTCGGTGCTGACCACTCTGGCGCCGGAAACCTTGTAGCGATCGATGCAGCAGGTCACCAGGTTGAACAAGCACGAGATGTCCTTGAGCTTGCTCTTGATGTCCGCCCATCGCGAGGGCGGCGGCGGCGGAACCAGCACGATTCGACCATCCTCGATCGCGGCGTGGATGCGGTCTGCGGAGCGGCCGACGTTGTCGCCGAAATCGTTTCCGTAGAAGGCGAGGACCACGGTGTCGCCCGGCCGCAGATGCTCGTAGACGTAGTGCTTGAAGAGCGTGTACTGCTCGACGGTTCCCGAACCGGTCAGGCCGAAGTTGTGAACCCGGTAGCCCGGCATGAGCACCGACAGGCGGTTGGTGAAGATATCGTTCTGGCCCACGCCGTAGCCCCAGACGAACGAATCGCCCAGGACATAGACGTCGCGTTTTGGCTCGGGGAGTTCCGGGTGGGGCTCCTGGCGGCGAAACCCCAGGGCGTCGTGGCACACGAGGATATCGAAGTCCGCCTGGCGGAAGCGGCCGGAAAAGTTCGGCTTGCCCCGGGTGCCGACCAACGGATGGTACTCATGGAACGATCCGCCGGGATTGATGTAGCTGCGGGTGTAACCGCAGAGCCGGAGTCCCAGCTCGCCGATCGCGCAGGAACTCACCAGGGTGACGAAGATGGCCCCCAGGCGGAACAGGGCACGGCGGCCTCGGCCAGGCGCCGACCTGGTCGGCTTCCTCGGCGGCAACGTCGCAGGCGGTTGCAAAGGGCGGTTGGGCATGCGATCAAGAGTCCTTCACGGGCGGAGTGCGAGACGCGTGGAGCGGCTCCGGCTGCCTTCGCCGAACTCTAACGCACGCCCCGATGACTCTTGCCGCCAGCAAATCTAGAACAACGAATAAATGAACGGAGCGGCGCCCGTCGTGGCGAAGAAGGCCAACAGGCTGAACACAAGCAGCATCAGCACGATGGGAAGCAACCACCACTTCTTGTTTTCCGCAAGAAACTGGACGAATTCGCGGCAGATGCCCACCGGCGCTTCCTCGCACGCGGCTTCGAAGTCGGTTTTGGACATGGATGGACCCAGGTGCCAGGCAGCGATAGGCGGGTAGTTTAGTGAGAGGCGGCCCCGGATGTCCAGAGCAGAAAGCACGATTTCCTGGCGGCAAAGGACTAGGGGCTTGTGCCTTCCGCCCGCCGGCCCCCGCTGGTCGGTTCGGCTTGAAATTGTGCCAGCCCGTCCGCTATAACAAGGGCCGCTGGACCACCGGCGGGGAAGCCCTGGGCAGATTGCCCAGCGGCCGTGAAACGGAGGGGATGTAGAGGCCCCCCGACGAGCATACCCCCACAATCGGCCGGTTTCGATTGCACAACGGTCGCACGCCCCTGGTAAAATGTTTGGACTTGCGATCAAAAGCAGCAACGCAAATGACGGTTTGCCCTAGACTAAGGAGCACGAATGCCGAACTGGAAGTACAAAGTCTTCGTCCAGAGGCTGCTCTCGCAGGTTCCCTTCGGTGAACACGTCAACTTCATGTTGCAAGCGGTGAGACGTTCTTCTCGCTCCTCGGCCCGAGGCTTGGCGGCGGAGATTCGCCAACGCCTGGCCCCCGTAGGCGGATCGATCCGCAGGCTGTCGGGCCACCTGCGACTGGAAGAGGCGACGGTCGTGGAGGTCGGCACCGGCTGGGCTCCGCTGCCGACGGTCCTCCTGTACCTGGCAGGGGCCCGCAGCATTCACACGTACGACGTCGTTCGCAGGGCTCGTTGGTCTGCCATGAGCTTGATGATCCGCGCGTTGCGCGACAACATCGAGCAATGCACCGACGCCATCGGACAACCGCGCCCGATCGTCGATCAACGCCTGGCCCGAATCGAAAGCTGCCACCAGCATGAAGCAGATGCTCGACCTGGCCAATATCACCTATGTGGCGCCCGGCGATGCCTCGGCGACGGGATTGCCGGACGGAAGCAGCGACCTCTACTTCGCCTACTCGGTGTTCGAGAACGTTCCCTTGCAGGTTTTGCACGCGTTTTGCCGGGAGGCACGTCGCGTCCTGCGGCCCGGCAGCGGCCGTTTGTACGCGACGCTTGGCTGCGGCGACGATTATGCGGGGTTCGACAAGAAGCTCCACATGCTGGATTACTTGAGATACAGCGACGCAGAGTGGGATCGGCTGGTGAACCGCTACAACCGCTACTACTACAATCGTCTCCGGGAGCAGGAATACCTGGACATATTGCGAGAGCACGGGGCCACGGTCGACGCGCTCCAGCACCGCTTGAGACCGGAGGACGTGGAATATGTCAAGACGATTCCGCTGGCCGAGCGTTTTCGCCGCTTCACGCCGGAACAGAATGCCGTGGTGAACACCGAGGTCATCGCCTCATTCGCCGGATAATCCTCTGGATCGCAAGGAACAGCCGTCGGGACGGATGATCATTGCCGATTGGTCATTCGTAGGGTGGGTCGAGCGCAGCGAGCCCCACCAGCACTTTTTCGCGGATTGCGGTGGGGCTCGCTGCGCTCGACCCACCCTACGAATTTGCAGCCTTCCGCAACGAAAACTCACTGCCCCGGCGGCCGCTGGCGGGCTTGTAGTTCCGCCACCAGGCGATCGATGGTTGCCTGCTCGGCCGTCAACTCGCGGCAAGCGGCCCCGTCGGCGGCAGCCGCCGCAAGCTCGTGCGCCCGGCGGCTGCAAGCAGCCAAGGCCGCGTGCCGGGGGTCGGCGGCGTCGAAACGCCGCAGCCCGACGTACTCCAGGATGCCGGGCGTGCCGAAACCCTTGCCGCCGCTGACGCTGTGGGCCGCGACCGTGGCGCCCAACGGGCCGCTGTTGAGCACCGCGCAGACGTAGTGCGCCTCGGCAGCCGAATCGCAGGCGATCAACACGCACGTCTCTTGCGGCACGACCGGCCGGCGGCCCAGCAGCGCGTCGTCCACGGACGCGACGACGGCCGCGCGAATCTGCCGCTCCATCCGCCGCCACACCACCTTGATCGGCGCCACCGTGTAGACGCCCACGTTGTACATCGAGTAGAACGGCTTCTGCGGCTGATAGCGCCGATAGGCGGCCCGGCCGCGGAGCAACTGCTCGAACTTTTGCAGATATCGGTGGGTTTGCGGATACGCGCGCCGCATCAGGTCCTCGGCCATGCCGGTCCGCGTCGCCACGTCCTGGACCAGCAGCACGTGGGCCGACGCCCGCGCCGACCAGCGGCGCACGTCGCCCCAGCGGAGCAGCGGATAGAGCAAATCGGGCTCCAGCACTTGCTCGACGGGCGGCACGCCGCGTTTGGCCTTCGCCACCAGGTTTTGCACCAGCACGCCGCCGGGCGCCGGGCGGACCAACCGCAGCCAGTAGACCGCATTGGCGCCGCCGCTGTTGGCGCCCAGGTGGGCCGCGTAGTCCGATGGCCCCGCCGCCGCGCTGCTGCCGGCCGGGCAATCGGCCGCTCCGATCAACCACGGCGAGCCGGGCCGGGCAGCGTCGATCGGCCGCGCCCAGCAGCGGCTGCACGCCGGGCCGCCGCCTTGGCCGGGCGCCCATTTCACGTACGCCACCGGATACGCGGTGCGGGCGCCCTTGGTGAGCACGATTGTGGCGGTGCGGCTGGCCGCGCCGGGAAAGGGCTTCAAGGCCACCAGGTCGTCGACGCGATCGACCCGCAGCCAATCGCCCTGGATTCCCAGGCGGAAGCGGCGGAAGCCGTCGCCGGCCCCCTTGGTTTGAAACAGGCTCTGCGCGACGACCATGCCCAGCCTCCCCGCCGGCTTCAGGTAGCAATCGGCGCTGCGGTACAGCATCAGCATGGAGAGGTCTTTCTTGCCGCCGCCGTGCCGGGCCTGGTTGCCCGACAAGGAAAACAGGCCGTACCCTTCCCAGAGCGGTTTGGTCGCCCGGCGGTAGGGTTCCGGCAGGTTGTCCCAGGCGATCCAGGGCGGATTGCCGACGACGAAATCGAAGGGCTGCTGCGGCCGGCCCAGCGACTCCGGACCGTCGAGGATCGCGTCGCACCGATAGACGGGGATTTCGACCGCGGGGCCGTCAGCCAACAGATCGGCGATGGCCAGCAGGTAGTTCGCCCGGGCAGCGATCGCGGCCAGCGGATTGAGTTCCAGGCCGACGACGCTCTGGAGGATGCGGCGGGCGAGCTGCTGGCGCGCAAGTGGATCGCGGCCGTCGGCCGCGGCCGGCGACTGCTCCCAGGCCGTCCGCAGCCGCCTCACGGCGGCCATCAGGAAGATACCGCTGCCGCAGGCCGGGTCCAAGAGCCGGCTGCCGAGATCGCCGCGATAACCCACCTCGTCGAGCACGTGCTCGGCCAGCCAATCGGGCGTGTAGTATTCGCCCAGCGCGTGCCGCAGCGCGCGAGGAAACAGGGCCTCGTACAACGGCTTGAACAGGTCGTGCCCGCCGGCCGGGATGCCGGCGATTGCCTGCGGCGGATAGTGGGCCAGCCGCGCCGCCAGATCGCGGACCGCCTGGGCAATGTCGGCCGACCAGGCGTCGAGATACCAATCGTAGCGATCGCTTTCGGGCAGGCCGTCATGGAGTTGCCGCAAGAGAGGCCCGCGCTCGACGGCCTCGATTTCGCTCCGCAGCCCGTGTTGGCCCTGGGCGCGGCACAAAGCGGCCGCCGGCGAGGGCTGCCCGGCCAGGGCAGCCATCGTTTCGCCGACCAGCAATTTGACGGCCAGCAGATACCAGGTTTGCCGGGCCAATTCCGGCGGCCCCTCCGGTCCCAGCGGGGCAGCCAGCGCCGCGAGGGCTTGGCGCGACAGGGCCGTCTTGGCCCCGAAGTCGCACGCCAACCGCGCCGCGATCGAGTCGGGTCCTGCGGCGGCCGGGCGTGATCGGAGGGTTCCCATCCGCATCATTGTGCCGCAGCCGGGGATTTTGGCAACCGGGGCGATTGCACCCGCGGTCGCCGCCGCTGGATTTGGCGGCAAGGAGGGGGATTGTAAGCTATATTCAAAATAGAGGGGGGCTTTTCTATGACCGCGGTTCAGTGGTGGTGCAGCGGGGTTGTGCTCAATCGCATTTTCGGGGCGCAACTGCACCTCCGTCTCCGCCACGTCCGCCCCTGAGCCGCCGTGCCCTCCAGCGCCGTGGCCGCGGAAGCCCAAGCGAAGGCGAGCCTCCAGGCGCCGAGTTCGCAGCAAGTCGGCGGCAGCGTGGACCAACAGGCGTAAGGCGTGCGGCCAGCGGGCTCGTGTCGCCGCGGCCTATCGCGGCGGCCAGACGTTCGGGGGCGGGGCCGCGACAGTCATGGCCGGCGGCACGCCACGCAACTCCGCCAGGTGCTCCAGCAGGATCCGCCGCACTTCCATCACCGCCAGCGGATGACACTGGATGGTCGTGTGTTCGGCCTGCACGACCAATTCCGAACTCACGTCGACGAGCCGTGCGCTCTGGTCCGAGACCACGCCGTCGTTGTCGCCGATCACCGAGGCCGCCCACTGTCCCTTGGGCGTCGTGCCGACGATGTTGTGGTATTTCACCCAGGGTGGCGGCGAGCCGGCCAGCATGAGCGGCAGGATCGGCGAGTCGGGAGCCAGCGAATCGACGCTGGTCTTGATCCGCAGCAGGGAACGGTCGAACAGCAGGCCGGGGTTGTCGCGGAAGAGCGCCTCCTGGGCGCCGACCAGCGTTTCCGGCAGGCGGATGAGTTTGCCCAGCAAGTACTGCGTCGTCTGGTTGGAGAAGGGGCTGCCGCGGTGCGGCGTGGCGATGGTCACCACGCGGCGGATGGAAGGATTGGGCTGGAAGAAGAAGGTCTCGCGCAGCCGGCGCAGCGTTTCGGGGTCGGCCCGGACCTGCTCGAGCGGCTCGTGGCTGGCCAGGTTCCAGTAATCGCTCTTGCTGTCAAGGGTTTGCAGCTTGGCGACCAGCCCGCCCATGCTGTGTCCGACCAGCACCATCTGGTCGAGCGCCGGCTGGCGGTGTTGCGGGTCGAGGACCTGACGGACTTCGGCCAGGTCGCGGCGCAACTGGGCGGCACTCAGCCAGAACGGCTGACCGGTCGGATAGAGATAGAACCAAAACTGGTAGTGCTGACGGATGTCGGGCGAGCTGCGGAGATCGTTGAACATCTCCATCCACGTCATGGGGCTGGACCACAGCCCGTGGACCAGCAGGACGGGAATCTTTCCCGGCTCGTAGGGCTGCACCATGTAGAGCCCCATGATGGGCTGTTTCGTGTCGGGACGCAGCATGAGCAGTTTTTCCGGATCCAACAGCGCCAACAGGGCGACGGTTTCCTCGGGCACTTTGGAAAGGAAGTAGGCCAGCGGCGTGGTGAGATCGCTTTCCAAGGGCACCCGCGCCGAACCCACGTACGTGTCGGTCGTCACCAGCGGATCGTACAATTCCAAGACTCCCTGGCGGTGGACGGCGGCGGGATCGGCGTTGGGGACCGGCCGCAGCAGCGCGGTGACGGGGAAACTGAGGTCCGACGGATAATAGCGGGCCGCCGCCGGCTGCCCCGGATACGCTCGCCGCACGGCGATCAGCGGCACGCCCAGCCCGTGGGTCTGGTAAAGATTCTTCAGCCCCTTCATCTCGTAGTCGGAGACGAATTCGAAGCGGTCGAACTCCTCGGCGCGCCAGGCGCCGCCGCGCAGCGTGCAGGTGATGTCCCAGTTTCCGGCCGACGTTTGGATCGTCTTGGTGGTGCCAGGAATCAGCTCGTGTCGATTGCAGACGATCCGCAACGCCGCCTCCAGCGAGCTGTTGTACAGATCGCAGGCGCCGCGGAACTGCGGATCGTAGGCGTTCCGTGTCGCGGCCAAATGGTCCTCGAACAAGTAATCGTAGGCGTACAACACCGAGGCCCCGTAGAGGTCCAGGGCCATGTCCGGATTTGGAGGCGCCGGCCTTACAGCCGGCCAGGTAGGAAAGCTCCGCCAGGGCGTAGACCTTGTCGGCCGAGGGTTCGCGCTGGGCGATCTGCTGCAACTTGGCCAGCAGCACGCGCAGGTTGCCCTGAAGGTCGTCGGTGAGATTGTAGACCCGCAGCAACTGCATCGTCCGTGCGCTCGGCTGCGGACCGCTGAAGGAAGTCAGTTGCAGCTCGTCGCCCAGCGGGTTTCGCGGCGCCGAGCGCAATGTCACCCATTTCTCGGCGCAGCCGCCTGAGAGGCACGCCAAGACGGCCAGCAGCACCATCGCCCAGCGCGCGCTCGATCGGCGGGCGTCCAGCGCAACAGAGGTTAGCGGGCGGCCGAGCCAGTCCATTGGCAGTTGGGCGCTACTTCCATAGATGCGGGAAAAAGGTGACAGGCACCATTTGTGCGAAGCACCCTCCGGGCCGTTCCGGCAAATGGTGCCTGTCACCTTTTTCCCTCCCAAGATCGTACAAGGTCATCCGGAGAAGATGGGTGACTTAGGTAAATCTCCTACCCAAGTCGGCACTACTTCCATCTTAGGGGGGCCCACCATAAGAAGAAACGGCCGGCCGCGTCAATGCCGCTTGGGCGTTTCAGACGACCTCTTGGGCGGCGGTGGCCGGCCGGTGCATGGCTTTCTTCATGTCGACGGGGACCTGTTTGGGCTGCCAGGTCTCGGTCCATGCGCAGCCGGCCCAGGAGAGGCCGACGCCGAAGCCGACCATGAGCGTCTGTTTGCCCGGTCGCAGGCGGCCGGCGGCCCGCAGGTCGTGCATCAAGATGGGAATCGTCGAGGAGACGGTGTTGCCGTATTCGGCCAGGGCCTCGGGCGTGTGCTCCTCGTCGAGGTTCATGCGCTGCCGCAGGTGATTGAGCATGAACGTCGTCGCCTGGTGGATCAGGTAGAGGTCCACGTCGTCGTTGCTCCAGCCGGCGGCGGCCAAGACGCGACCGATCATGGGCGGCACCACGTCGAGGGTGAACTTGACCAATTCCGGGCCGTCCATGTAGAGGCTGCTGGGCCAGCGTTTCCGCTTCCGCGGCTGGATGGCCGCCTCGGGCGGCCGGGCCCCGCCTTGGCCGACGATCAGGGTGTCGGCGCCGCGGCCGTCGGTGCCGAAAACAAACGATCCCAGCGACGGTTTTGTCGCGGCCTCGATGAGCGTGGCCGCCGCCCCGTCGCCGAAAATCGTCCGCAACGAACGATCGGACGGGTCGATGTACTTCGAATAGGTCTCGGCGGTAATCAGTAGCACGCGGTGGGCCGATCCGCTGCGGATCAGGCCGTCGGCCAGCGACAGCCCATAGACGAAGCCCGAGCAACCCAAGTTGAAATCCAGGGCCCCGATCGAGATCGGCAGCCCCAGCCGTTCCTGCATCAGGCAGGCCGTGGTGGGCAGCGGATAGTCGGGCGTTTGCGTGCAAAAAAGCAGAAAATCGATGCTGCTGCGATCGATCTGGTGCTCGGCGAACAGCCGCTGGGCCGCCGCCACGCCCAGGTCGGAGGCACATTGGCCGGGAGCGGCCACGTGGCGGGCGCGAATGCCGGTCTTGGCGTAGATCAGGTCCATATCCCAACGGGGATTCTGGGCCTTCAGCAAGTCATTGTCCTCGACCGTTTCCGGCAGGTAAATCGCGATCGGGCCAATGGCCGCGTACTGCATCGCCGCTTCCTCACGTCGAAACCGACAGTTCTAGCCGCTCAAGCTAGCGCCGAAAGCTACCAACTCGGTCCGGGAGCGTCAATTGCACTTGACGCGCGGACAGAACCAAGCCGCCACAATGGCCTTGACGCCGTTGCCGCCCTTATCCTACCTTCCCCTGGCTCTCCTTACGATTAGACCCCAATTTGCCCGAGAGTCAAGTTACCCAGTCATACAAGGTATATCAGGACCACCCGTGATATGGGCCCTTGTCTCCCACAACAGCCGCCTGTGATGCCTTGGATTCGGCTCGTCGCCGGGCTGGGGGCGATGCTCTTGGCCATCGCGGCCGTGCGGTGCCCGGGGGCCGACTGGACCGACACCCGCAAGGCGGGGCCATTTATTTGCCGGGCCGATTTCTCGCTGGCTGCCTACGGCGGCCTGCTGGGGGAACTGGCCCAGTTGCAGACCGATCTGACCCGCTCCCTCGGCATCGCCGCCGCAGGCGAGCCGATTGAGGTCTATCTCTTCCACGATCAGGCCACCTACGCCCGATACTTGGGCCATTATTTGCCGGGCGTACCCTACCGCCGGGCGTTGTACGTGAAGGGTGACGCTCCCGGCAGGGTGTTTGCCTACCAGGGGGAACAGTTTGAGATCGACCTGCGACACGAATGCACCCACGCCCTGCTGCACGCCGCCTTGCCGCAGGTGCCCCTCTGGCTCGACGAGGGCCTGGCCGTCTACTTTCAGCTTCCCGCCCGGCAGCGGGCCTACGACAATCCGCACCTCGGCCCGGTCGCCCAGGACGCGCGACGCGGCCGGGCGCCGTCGTTGGAGGCCCTGGAGAAGGCCGGCGGGATGGCCGACATGGGCCTGGCCGAATACCGCGGCTCTTGGGCCTGGGTTCACTTCATGCTTCACGGTCCGGCGGCCGCCCACGACGAGTTGACCGCTTATCTCGCCGCTCTCCGCGGTCAGTCACCGAAATCGCTGCCGCCGAGCCTGAGCGGCCGCCTTCGCCAGCGGATGCCGGACGTGCAGCAGCGGTTTCTCGACCACTTCCGCAGTTGGCGACGCTAAGAAAAGGGGCCAGGGGCCAGGGAAGAAAAGCCCCCGGACTGCGTCCGGGGGGAAGCGGGCCGGGGCTTTGCCCGTTGTATCCCGAGATGCGGCCAAGGGGACGGCGCGCTGCCCGATCTCCATAAGCGGAGGAGGCCAAGATCATCGAAGACAAATTGACTGGCCTCGAAACAGCCCGGCCGCCGCATGGAGGTTGATTTTCCCGGGCGAGCCTGCTCGCGCCGCCCTGGCGCGCGACAGATCGGCGTCGCGGCCGATTTCTGTTGGATTCCGCGACCGGGCGGTGCCGAAATGTCAGGAAGAGACCCATTTCGTGCACCAGTTCGCTTCGTCGCCAGGGAGGGCCGCCTTGTCTACCCTGAACCACCTGAAGATTCTCCATCTCCTCTATTTGTCCAAACCCACGGCCGATCGCTTGATTTATCGGGGAATCCGCCGCTTCAGGCCGCGAAAAATCGCCGAGGTCGGCATGGGCACGGCAGTCCGCTCGTTGCGAATGATTACCCTGGCGTGCCAATTCCACGCGGCCGATCAGGTCCACTTCACCGGCATCGATCGGTTTGAAGACCGGCCAGCCGACTGGGGGCCGGGAATCAGCCTGCGCGACGCCCACCGCACGCTCAAAGCCAGCGGTGCCCGAATTCAACTGGTGCCGGGTGGCCCTTGCGAGGGGCTGGCGCGGGCGGCCAACGCCCTGGGCAAACTGGACTTGCTGCTCTTGGCCCCCGGGCCGGACGCCCAGGACCTGGCCGCGGCCTGGTTCTACGTGCCCCGCCTCTTGCACGGCCAATCGCTGGTCTTTCTGGAGACCTCGCCGGCAGACGGTCCGGCGATCATCCGCCTGATCGAGCACGACGAAATCCGTTACTTGGCCCACAGCGTGCGGCACGCAGCCTAGGGCGACCTCCAGAAAGTTTCCGCCCGTGAGAAAAGCCCCCCGTTTGCAACGGGGGGCCGCCAGCCAGAACGTAGGTCAGGCACCCCGTGCCTGACATGCCCCCGCCGGATTCTGGCAACCTGCTGTCAGGCACGGGGTGCCTGACCTACGGGTAAGCCCCCCCTGCGGCTTCTCGCCACGAACCTGACGGCCGCTGGGGGTATCCATTGTTTCGGGCAGGGGCCGTCTCTTACAATGGTAGAATTGCCTTGGCGGCAAGAGAGTTGCCCCGGGCGGCCGTGCGGACGCCGCAAACCATCCCTCCAACAAGACTTATAGCATTATGCCCAGCCAGCCCCACCCCAGGACGATGTTCGAGAAGATCTGGGACAACCACGTCGTCCACGCCGAAGAGGGCAAACAGACCATCCTCTACATCGACCTGCAACTGGTCCACGAGGTTACCAGCCCCCAGGCCTTCGAAGGGCTGCGGCTTGCCGGCCGTAAGGTGCGGCGGCCCGACCGGACCGTGGCCACCGTCGATCATAACATTCCCACCACGGATCGCCGGCTGCCCATCGCCGATCCGATCGCCAAGCAGCAGATCGATACGCTGCGGAGCAACTGCCGGCAGTTCGGCATCCGCCTCTACGACATGGACGACCGCAACCAGGGCATCGTCCACGTGATCGGTCCCGAGTTGGGGCTGACGCAGCCGGGGATGACGATCGTCTGCGGCGACAGCCACACCGCCACCCACGGCGCCGTGGGGGCCTTGGCCTTCGGCATCGGCACCAGCGAAGTGGAGCACGTCCTGGCCACGCAAACCCTCTTGCAGCAGAAGCCCAAGACGCTGGAGATCCGCGTCGACGGCCGGCTCGCCTTCGGCGTCACCGCCAAGGACCTCATCCTCTGGATCATCGGCCGCATCTCCACCAGCGGCGGCACCGGCTACTGCATCGAGTACACCGGCGAGACGATTCGCGCCTTGAGCATGGAAGAGCGCCTGACGGTCTGCAACATGACCATCGAGGCGGGGGCCCGCGCCGGCCTGATCGCCCCGGACGAAACGACCTTTCACTATTTGGCCGGCCGGCCGCTGGCGCCCAAGGATTTCGAGGCGGCCGTGAAGCGCTGGCGGACCTTGCCCAGCGACCCCGGCGCCCGCTACGATCGCGTCGAGGTCTTCCGCGGCGGCGACATCCAGCCGCAAGTCACTTGGGGCACCAGTCCCGGCCAGGTGGTCGAGATCGGCGGCCACGTCCCCGACCCGGAGACGATGGCCAACGCCACCGACCGCAAGGCCGCCCGCGCCGCCCTGGCCTACATGGCCCTCGAACCGGGTACGCCCATGACCGCCATCCCCGTCGACCGCGTCTTCATCGGCTCCTGCACCAACGGACGCATCGAAGACCTGCGGGCGGCGGCCGCCGTGGTCCACGGCCATCATGTGGCCAACGGCGTCGGGGCCATGGTCGTGCCGGGCAGCGGGCTGGTCAAACGGCAGGCCGAGGCCGAAGGGCTCGACAAGATTTTCCTCGCCGCCGGGCTGGAATGGCGCGAGGCCGGCTGCAGCATGTGCCTGGCCATGAACCCCGACCGCCTGGAGCCGGGCCAGCGCTGTGCCTCGACCAGCAATCGGAACTTCGAGGGGCGGCAGGGCAAGGGCGGCCGCACCCACCTCGTCTCGCCCGCCATGGCCGCCGCCGCCGCCGTCGCCGGCCGCTTCGTCGATATCCGCGACTGGGACTACCGCTAAGGGTCCGCGTCCACTTGACCGAGTTTCTAAGAGTCCCGAGACAACATAGGAACACTGATTTCCACTAATCTTCGCTAATTGTTTTCATCAGTGTCGATCAGCGAAGATTAGTGTTCCCTTGAAAGCAGCCGACTTCGTCTGCCGCAGTTACCGAGGAGACACCCACCTATGCGCCCCTTTACGCGACATGCCGGCCTGGTCCTTCCCATGGACCGCGCCAACGTCGATACCGATCAAATCATCCCCAAGCAGTTCTTGAAGCGGATCGAGCGGACCGGCTTCGGGCAGTTCCTCTTCTTCGATTGGCGGTTCCGCGACGACGGCTCGGACAATCCCGACTTCGAGCTCAACCGCCCGCCGTACGCCGGGGCGAGCATCCTGCTGGCGCGGCGCAACTTCGGCTGCGGCTCCAGCCGCGAGCACGCCCCCTGGGCCTTGGAGGATTACGGCTTCCGCGTTTTGATCGCCCCCAGTTTCGCCGACATCTTCTACAACAACTGTTTCAAGAACGGCCTGTTGCCGATCCGGCTCGACGAGGCGGCGGTCGACGATCTGTTCGCCCGCGTCGCCGCTCAGCCGGGCTATCGGCTCACCGTGGACCTGGAAACGCGCCGCATCAGCGACCAACAGGGGCTCTCGCTTTCCTTCGAGGTGGACGACTATCGCCGCCAGTGTTTGCTCGACGGCCTGGACGACATCGGCCTGACGCTGGCGCACGAGGACAAGATCGGCGCCTACGAGTACGCCCACGGGATTGTGTGAGTGCCGGGAGCGGATTGCCGCCTGCTTTTTTCCTGCTCCCCAAGCCCGCCGGCGGCGTCCGGCGGGACCTGATGCGGCCGACAACGTCCTTGGCAAGCTCCGTTCCCACCGGACGCGACCGGTGGGCTTTGGGCTTGGTTTCCCATTCCCGTTCTGTTTGTATCCCAACCGCTTTCTGGCCAACGACTTACGTCGATATTCAGGCGTCGGGTTGGGCATTGGAAAGCAGCCGGGCAGTCCTTGCGCCGAGACGCGGCAGCCGCGGAGGAAAACAAGGACGTGCTGCATGGCGGGTCCCGAGTCGGTTATACTGTCGCCATGGCCGACGCTCCCCAAGCAAAGCCCCGCTGGTATCGCCTCACGCCGGAACGCGTCGTGCTCGGACTGCTGGCGGTCGAGGGTTTCCTGCTTCTGTCCGAGTGGTTTTGCTGGTTCCCCTTCAACCGGCACAAGGGCTACACGGTACTGGTCGCCGCGGCGAGCATTGGAGCCACGGGCGTGCTCGTGTTCCTCTGGTTCCTCGCCGCCGCAGTCTTTCGCTGGCAATTCCAATTCAGCATCCGTTCGTTGCTCCTGTTGACCGTGGTCGTCGCCATCCCGTGCAGTTGGTTGACGGTCGGGAGGGAACAGGCGGGAAAACAGCGAGAAGCGGTCGCGGCGATTAGGGCGATGGGCGGGTTGATTACCTATGACTACGAGGCTGCCTACAGGGCGGGCCTGAGGGCGGCTGGAGCAGCCAAGGGGCCGCCGACGCCGCCGGGACCGGCATGGGCGCGAAGGCTGCTCGGGGAGGACCTCTTCGCCGACGTGATTGAGGTCGGGCCGTTTCCGAGTGGGGTGGTCGTGGCGGGCCCGATAGTGGACTTGTCAAGCCCGATCACGGACGCCTGTCTGATGCAGATCGGAAAACTGCCTCGGCTGGAGGTGTTGGACCTTGGGTACTCTCAGGTATCGGACGCGGGCCTGAAGGAACTTCATGGGCTGACCCGCCTTCGGAAACTGAGCCTCAATAACACAGGGATTACGGACGCCGGTCTGGAGCAGATAGGGAAAGTGACGGGGCTGGAGATGTTGAATCTTTCGTCCGCGCGTCGCATCTCCGACGCCGGCCTGGAGAAGCTGCAGGGGCTGACGCGCCTGCAGGAGTTGAACCTATCCGGGACCGGGATCACGGACCTGGGCCTGAAGCACATCGCAAAACTGGCCCGCCTGGAAGTGTTGGACCTCTCGGGCACCCACGTGACGGACGCTGGCCGTCAACCTACTTCCCTCGTTCCCCCGTCGTGGGACCTCCCCGGCTTGGAGCAGCTATCGGGGTTGAGTGAACTCCGACGCCTCCATCTCCAACGAACTGCGGTGACTGGCGAAGGCGCGGAGAAATTCCACCGCGCATTGCCGAAATGCGAGATTAGCTTTGACGTCCCTCGCGGGACCGAGGAGCCGGCGACGACACACCAATGGCAGCGATCATACGTTTCCCCAGTTCCCGGTGAGCTTCAATAAGAAGAGGAACGGTGAGGAGAAGCCGCTCAATCGGTCGGAGTGCTGGCCGGGTACGGGCACATCCGGCACTTCGCTTTCCAGCGGCTTATCGCCACTCCCCTCCCGTTTTCCCCAACGCGGGATAGGGGCCGGTTACGCGGTTAACTCGCCGGCGAGTCGCAGCACTGCCTCACGCGTGCCGGCCGCCAAGCGGAATCCTCGTTCTTGGAGCCGATCGAGCAACGGCGAGACGGCGTCCACCAGCCCCGCCTTTTTCGCGTCCAGGAATATCCCCAAGGTGCCGGTAAACTTGATGCCGATGCCATTTGCCAAACGGCGTGCGAGGGCATCGTCGAGAATTACGATCGATCCCGGCGACTCCAGGGCAATGCGCAGGGCTTCACTCTCGCCCCGACCTGGTGAAGGTATTGAAGCGGGGAGGTGTTGCAGATGATCTCAGGCAAGCCGGGACTCCTGGCGGAGTTCTTCTTCGCTGATCGCGAACGTATCGACGCCGAATTCCGAGAGCTTGGCGAGAAACACCGTCCGCGGCACGCCCGCCAGGGCCGCGGCGGCCCCCGACGACATCTTGCCCAATTCGAAGAGCTTCGTGGCCGCTGCCATGAGCAGGGTTTCCGCCATCGCCTCCGGCGACAGTTTCAGCGTCAGGAGCGCCTCGTTCGGAATGTCTACAGTGATCTGCCCCATACGTCGCCTCCTGTTCGCCGGTCGCGCGGCCAGCGCCGCCTTCCGAGTGTGAATATCCTATCACCATTATACCATGACGGCGCGCGGCGTCATGGCGGGCGGATTGTCGCCAACGGGCGGCAAAATCTCCCGTAGCGCGACGTTATCCCCGGGCTCACGCCCGGGGCTCGTTGATCCCTGGCCCCTGGCCCCCGGTCCCTGGCCCCTGCTCCCGCTACTGGCCGGCGGAGGCGGGATCGGGTAAAGTGACGCTGAGAACGTCGGCACGCAGTCCCCCGGGCAATTCGGATTCTACCCATGACCCTCGTCCATCCAACCCATTCGCCGATGGCCGACCCGCGCCCGGGACGCTGGCACACGCTGGCCGAGCGGGTCCTAGAGGGCCAGCCGCTCGGGCGAGAACAGGGGCTGGAGATTCTCCGCTCGGACGATGAAGAACTGCTGGATTTGCTGGCCGCCGCCTACCGCGTCCGGCGGCGCTGGTTCGGCAATCGGGTTCACCTCAACTTCCTTGTCAACGCCCGCTGCGGGGCGTGCAGCGAAGATTGCGGCTACTGCTCGCAGTCGAAAGTGTCCAAGGCCGACATCACCCCCTACAGCCTCGTCGATGCCGAGGAACTGCTGGCCGGGGCGCGGATGGCCGTCCCACGGCAGGCCAAGACCTATTGCATCGTCACCTCGGGCCTGCGCCCCAGTGTGCGGGACCTCGACACGGTGCTGGGGGCCGTGGCCCGAATCAAGGCCGAATGTGGGCTCAAGATCTGCGTGTCGCTGGGACTGCTGACCCTGGAGCAATCGCGGCGGCTGAAGGCCGGCGGCGTGGACCGCGTCAACCATAACCTCAACACCAGCCGGCGATTCTATCCGCGCATCTGCACCACGCACACATACCAGGACCGCCTCGACACCCTGCGGGCGGTACGCGAGTCGGGCATGGAAATCTGCTCGGGCGGCATCGTCGGCATGGGCGAGGAAGACGCTGACGTGGTCGATCTGGCCCTCGAACTGGCGACGATCGAGGCCGAGGCCGTGCCGGTGAATTTTCTGCTGCCGATTGCGGGGATCGGCTTGGACAGCGCGGCGCAAAGGGGACAGTCCCATTTTCGCGGCGAAAACACCGGTTCCGAGAGTGACGCCGACAGCGCCGCGAAAATCGGGACAGTCCCCGGTGGCGCAGGGCCGGTTCTCAATCCGCGATACTGTCTGAAGGTGCTGGCCCTGATGCGGCTGGCCAATCCGCGCTGCGAATTGCGGATCGCCGCCGGCCGCGAAGTGCATCTGCGCTCGCTTCAGCCCCTGGGGCTCTATGCGGCCAACTCGATTTTCGTCAGCGACTATCTCACGACCCCGGGGCAATCGCCGGAAGAGGATTTCGAGATGATCCGCTCGCTGGGCTTCGAGATCGTGGTGGAGGGATAAATCATGGGGGCGGAGCCGACTCGCAGCGTTTCTGAGCTGATCCGGCAGGCCCGCGAGGGCGATGCGCAATGCCGGGAGCAGCTTTTCGGGCTCTGCCGCAGCTACCTGGGGTTCGTCGCCCGCTCGCTGGTGGAGAGCCGGCTGCGGGCGAAGGTGGACGCCTCGGACCTGGTGCAGGAGACGATGCTGGAGGCGTATCGCGACTTCGAGCGGTTCCAAGGCGGCAGCGAGCAGGAGTGGCTGGCCTGGCTGAAGCGGATCCTCGCCCATAATGCGGCCGATTTCGTCCGTCGCTATCGGGGCACGGCCAAGCGGCGTGCCGGGCGCGAGGTGGCCTTTCGCCATCCGGCCGACAGCACGCGCGTGGGCGGAGCGCCCGAGCCGGCGGCCCCTTGTGCCACGCCCAGCCAGGAATTCTTGCAGATCGACGCCGAGTTGCGGATGACGGCCGCGCTGGCCGAGTTGCCGCCCGACTACCAGGAAGTGATCGTGCTGCGGAACCTGGAGCGGCTGCCTTTCAACGAGGTGGCCGAGCGGATGGAGCGTTCGCGGCCGGCGGTGCAGATGCTGTGGATGCGGGCGATCCGGAAACTGCAAGAGGTGATGGACGCGGAAGGCGGAGGGCAGTGAGCCGGTGGCGTGAGCCACCGGATGAGGCGGAAGGCAGAAGATGGACGATAGCGGCGAGTCGGAACTGCTGGACGGGTATCTGGCCGAGCTTCAGGCGGGCGGGCGGCCCGACCGCGATGCCTTCCTGCGCGATCACCCGGCGCTGGCCTCGGCCCTGCGGTGCCTGGAGGTGCTGGAGGTGATGGCGCCGCTGCCGGCGGACGAAGATGCCCACGACGAGGCGGGCGGTTCGCTGGGCCAACGGCCGACGCAACCTTTCGCGGCTGATCTACCGCGGGAATTCGGCCCTTACGAACTGTTGGGCGAGATCGGCCGCGGCGGCATGGGCGTGGTCTACAAGGCACGGCAAAAGGACCTTGACCGCACGGTCGCCGTGAAAATGATCCTGGCCAGCCACCTGGCCTCGCCCGAGCACATCCGCCGCTTCCAGAGCGAGGCCCGCGCGGCCGCCCGGCTCCGCCACAGCCATATCGTGCCGATTCATGAAGTCGGCCAACTTGGCGGGCAGCACTACTTCACCATGGAGTATATCGAGGGGGAAAGCCTGGCCGAGCGGATCGCCCGCGGACCGGTCCACGTGCAGACGGCGGTGCGGCTGCTCAGCGCGGTGGCCCGCGCGGTCGACCACCTGCATCAGCAGGGGATCGTACACCGGGATCTGAAGCCCTCGAACATCCTGCTGGACCGCGAGGGCGAGCCGTACGTGACCGATTTCGGCCTGGCCAAGGTCCTTGTGCCGGGGGCGGCGATGACGGCCACGGGGGTGATCGCCGGCACGCCCGGCTACATGGCCCCCGAGCAGGCCTCGGGCGCAGCGTCGCGGTGGGGCCGGCCGCCGACATCTACAGCCTGGGGGCGATCCTCTACGAATTGTTGACCGGTCAGCCGCCGTTTTGCGACGAGAATCCCCTGGATGCGCTGTGGGACGCGCTGGGCGCGAGCCCCCGCTGCCGCGGTCGCTCAATCCGCACGTGCCGCGCGGGCTGGAACTGATCTGCCTGAAGTGCCTGGCCAAGGCGCCGGCCGGGCGGTACGCCTCGGCGGCGGCGCTGGCCGACGATCTGGACCGCTTCGCCCGCCGCGAGCCCCTGCAAGTCCGGCCGCCGCACTTGGGACAGAAGCTGGCCGCCTGGACGCGCCGCCAGCCGGCGCTGGCCTCGCGGCTGGCGGCCTTGGGCGTTTTCTACCTGGTCGAAGTGGTCAACTATTACCTCCGCGGTTCCGTGGACAAGACGTTTCACCAGCGGATTTCGCTGTTGATCGCGGCCTGGCGCTGCTCTCGACCGTCTGCCAGCAGTTTCTCGACAGCCGCCGCTGGTCGATTCCCGCCCGCTTTGTCTGGGGCACGCTCGACTCGCTGTTGCTGCTGGCGGTGCTGCTGGTGGCCAACGGGGCGGCCAGCCCGCTGGTGATCGGCTATCCGCTGGTGATCGCGGCCTCGGGGCTGTGGTTCCGGGTGCGTTTCGTCTTCTTCATCACGGTGCTGTCTTTGCTGTCCTATGGGGTTGTGGTGTGGGATTTCTACTTCTGGCATCCGCAGTTGCAGGCCCATTTCGACGCCGACGTGAATCGCCACGTGATTTTTGCGGTGGCGCTGGTGGTGTTGGGCTTGGTGGTGGCGTACCTGGTGCAGCGGGTGCGGGTGCTGAGCAGCTACTGCGGGCGGCAGTTGCCGTGATGGGGGATCCCCTCGGCCTCCGGAAGCTACCACTGACGTGATGCCCGGAGTGTGCGGGATTTGGGGAAATGTTGGCCCCTGGATTACGCGTCTCTGCCGCTTCGCCCTCACCCCGACCCTCTCCCGGAGGGGGAGGGGGACTTATCGATGCCCCCCTTCTTTTGTCCGTTTCCCATATCTGCCATTTTGCCACGACCCCTCGCGTTGTCCGGATCAAATAAGCGGGCAATCCAGAAAAGTTGACTAATCCACGAAAATCGTTGCAACCGATACCGCTTGATGAAGATTTGCTCTCATCCAGTCATGCTATACGCCCTGAGGGCGGGGAAGCCGTATGCGTAAGAAGCCTCTTCTGGCGGTGGCTCTGGCACTTGGAATCTGGCAACTGGCAGCGGTCGCTCGTGCTCAACAGGACGACCTCTGGCCCGAAACTCAGCAACCGCCCCAGCAAGAGAAGACGCTCTGGGGGCGGCTGAGTGATTTCGGCCAGTCGGTGTTCGGCGCCCCGTCGGCCAGCCGGCCCAGCGATAACGCGACGCGTCCGGCGCCGCAGCCGGTGGCGGCGACATCGCCGGGCAATGTCCCGGCCGGGCAACCGCCGGCGACTGCCTCCCCGAGCACGGGCCAGATGACGCCGGGTGCGCGGATCGCCGGCGCCGATCTGCCCGACGCGCCTCCTGCGGAGATGCCGCAGGGTAATTCCAGCGGGCGTCCCGACACGCCGTCGGACTCGCCTCCGGCGAGCGAGAGTTGGCCGCGTTACACTTCGGGAGATTCCGCGGCCGTGGGCAATGCGCCGCAAGCCAATCCGCCGGTCGCGGCCGGGCCCTCCGTGCCGTCGACGTTGTCCGCGCCGTCGACGTTCGGCGGCGCGGCTTCCAGTGCTCCGGAGTCGTCGCTGCACGAGCGGTTGCAAGGGTTCCGCGAGTCGGTCTTCGGCGACAATTCGCCGAAAAAAGCCGAGGTTGCCGACCCTGCGCCGGCCGCTCCGCCGGCGACGAGCGGGGATAGCGCCGGCGTGCCGGCCGGCAATCAAACGCCGACGCTGGCCCCGCCGCGTCCGACCCCTGCGGCGCGTAGTGAAGCTCCGCCGGATACGCCGCCGGCCGATGCGGCCGCACCCGCCACCCCCGCCGAAGCGGCCGAACCGGTGGCAGGCAGCCGGCTGATCAATAAGGATAACGAGACGGCGGCCAAGCCGATCGCTTCGGCCGCGCCGGTCGCTCCGACCGCTCCGGCCGTCGCCGACCGCTCCGGCCGCGAGCAAGACCGAGCCCGTCGCGGAAGCAGAATCCGCCGTGCTGATGGCCCGCAAGAGCCCGCTTCTCAGCGTCGAGACCAAGGGGCCGCGGCGCATCGCCATCGGCAAGGAAGCGACCTACGAAGTGACGATCCAGAACTCGGGTGAGGTTGTGGCGGAAGAAGTGGTCGTTTTCGTCGGCCTGCCCGAGTCGGCCGAGATTTCGGCGCCGAGGCGAGTGCGGGCACTCCGCGAACGACGCCGCACGGCAGCGGCCCGGGGATGATCGCGTGGAGTCTCAGCCGGTTGGAGGCCGGGGCGCGGGAGAAGCTGGTGCTCAGGCTGGTGCCTCGGCAGAGCCGCTCCTTCGCGTTGGCCGTCCGCTCGGAATGCAAGGCGGTGACTGCGCAGGCCACCATCGAGGTGCAGGAGGCGAAGCTGGCCCTTCGCCTGCAAGGTCCGGCGGAGGTCCTCTACGGCAAGAAGGAACTCTTCAAGCTGACGTTGTCCAACACCGGCAACGGCGCCGCCGAGAACGTGTTGCTGTCGCTCCTGCCGCTGGGCAGCGGCGACAACCGGCCGGTCTCGCACCGCATGGCGTCGCTGGCGGCCGGCGAGGAGCGGGTGTTGGAAGTGGAACTGACCGCCCGCGAGACCGGCACGCTCACCATCCAGGTCGGCGTCACGGCCGAGGCGGGGGCGCATGCCGAGTTGGTGGACAGGGTGCTGATTCGGCGTGCCGCCTTGCAGGTCGCCGCCGAGGGCCCTGCCATGCAATACGTGGGCGCAGCGGCCACCTACCACATCCGGCTGCGCAACCCGGGAAATGCCCCGGCCCGGAACGTGCGCGTTTCGGCCGCGATTCCCGCCGGCGCCAACCATGCCGCCGGCAGCGAAGGCGGCCATCTGGCGGCCGGCGGCCGCCAGATGCAATGGCTGCTGCCGGCGCTGGATGCGGGGGCCGAGCGGGCTTTCTCGGTGAAGTGCAACCTCGGTGTGCCCGGCGCCGCGCGGATGGACGTCAACGCCTCGGCCGATGACGAGTTGGCGGCTGCCACCACGGCCGTCACCCGCGTCGAGGCCATGGCCGACCTGCGGCTGGACGTGAAGGAGCCCGACGGGCCGGTCCCCGTGGGCGAAGAGGCCGCCTACGAACTCCGCGTCCGCAACCGCGGCACGAAAGATGCCCAGGAAGTGGAGATCCTGGGATTTTTCTCGGCCGGAATCGAACCCGTTTCCGCCGTGGCGCTGCGTACCGTATCGGTCCCGGCCGGGTCGCTTTCCGGCCCATCGCTTCGCTGGCGGCCGGTGAAGAGATCAAGCTTACCGTTCGTGCGCGGGCGGCGGCGGCCGGCAACCACGTGTTCCGCGCCGAAGTCCACTGCAAGCCGCTGGGAACGCGCCTGGTGAGCGAACAGACCACGCACTACTATCAGGATCAGGACGGCGCTGCGGTGCAGCAGGCGTCGCGCGATCTGACGCCGCTGCGGACGGCCGACCGGCGTTTGCCCCAGGGCCCCGCGCCGCAAGGCGATGGGCACGCCGTGCCTTAGACCTTAGAACTTAGTGCTTAGAGCTTAGAGCTTGACACTAAGAACTAAGCTCTAAGAACTAAGCACTTAGAGCCGCTGGCGGTTTCGCACGGCGCCCTTCACCACCTTCCCTCCCCTGTCTCCTCCGGCGCGTCTTCGCCACTGAAACAACCCCCCAAAGTTGCAAACCGAAGGCTTTTCCCGCCGGCATGGGCGTCGCTTCGGGCGCATGGGAAATGGGGTTATCCGGTGGCCGGCGCCACCGGCTCGGGAGTTGTCTCCTCGGCGCAAGGGAGATGGAATGCCACCGTCAGCGGGGGGGCAAAGGCCTTGCCGGGCCGACGCCGGGCGCCGATTCTAGGAGTCGTCCGGGCCCCCGAATCGCTTGAAAACGGGCCCTCCGCGGGCGCAGGGGGCGAAACTTGACAATGCCCGGCGGCCCGAATATCATCAGGGATATGAGCATCTGGAACAAAGTCTTGATTGGCTTGAATATCGTCGCCGCCCTGGTGATGAGTTACCTGCTGGTCCGCGCGCTGCGGACCCAGCAGTATTGGGAAGAGGCGGTTGCCAAGCACGAGCAGGCGCTGAAGAAAATCCTGCGCCGAGAACCACGACCTGATGGAGTCCGAAAAACTTCCCAACGGCTTCCTGGGCATCATGCCCGCCAAGCAGGCATTGGAGACGGTGTTGATCGGACGGGGGCGGGTGTGGCGCAACTGCGTGCCGGCGTCCATCGATCATCAGACCGGCGAAGTGGCACTCAACATTGCCGAGCCGATTCCCCCCGGCATTGCCACCAAGATGACCGTATACGTCATGTCAGGGGCGAAAGTGAAGGAGGGGGGGCGATACCTGGGCGCGTTCGAGGTCACGCAAGTGGCGGAGCAGAAGATCCAACTCACTCCGAAGGACAAGCTCGATGAGGAGGAGATCAATCGGCTGGTCAAGGATAAGGATCAGAAGTGGACCTTATACGAACTCATGCCCATCGACAAGCACGAGGCCTTCGCCGCCGCCGATCTCGGCGAGGAGAAGTTGAGCGACGTTGTGCCGGCCGCCAGCCTGAACGAATATGAGAGGGACGGCCAGCCGTCGACGGCGGACGACCCGGCCGACCGGGTGCGCAACGGCAAGTACGTGCGCCGGCTGCGCGACTATTCGTGGAGTTTCGGGCACTTCCGCCTGGAGCAATCGCGGTTTGCCGATTTGCTCGACGCCGCCGAGCGCAACAAGAAGTACCTGGAAGCGGCCAAAGCCGACGCCAAGCTGCAGGAGGCATTCCAGGAGAAGGTGGTCAAAGAGTTGACGGCCGAGGCGGCCGCCTTCCGCAAGGCGGCCGACAAGGCGGCCGAGCACCTGGCGGCCTTGCAGCAAAGACTGAAGGCCATCCAGGCCGACCTCGAAGCCCGGATCAACGACAACCTGGCCACGGCCAGGAAAATCATCAGGACGCAGTTGGACGCCGCGCGGCGCATCGACGAGCGGTTCGCCAAGGGCGTCGCAGGGGCGCACTAACGGAGTGGGCATCTACGATCGGGACTATTATCGCCAGGAGCGGCCCGGTTTCTCCCTCGGCCTGCCGCAAAGCGCGGTCGTCATCCTGATCATCGCCAACGTGGCCGTCTATCTGATCGACGGCCTGCTGGCCGGCAATGACCACAAGCATTGGGTCGCCGACACGCTGTTGCTGCGTGCCGGCTCGCTGACCCAGCCCTGGATGTGGTGGCAGTTTCTCACCTACGGCTTTGTGCACGACTACCACGGCCTTAGCCATATTATCTTCAACATGCTGGGCCTCTGGTTTTTCGGCCGGGAGATCGAGGCGCTCTACGGCCGGGCCGAATTCCTGCGGCTCTACTTGGTGCTGGTCGTGGTCGGCGGAGTCGTTTGGGCGGTCGTGAACGACCTGATTCTGCACAGCCCCGGCGCAGAAGTGATGGGCGCCTCGGGGGCGGTGACCGGCGTGGTGATCCTCTTCGCGCTCAATTTCCCGCGACGCACGATCCTCTTCATGTTCGTCCTGCCCATGCCGGCCTGGGTCATGGGAGTGCTGTTTGTGGCGTGCGACATCCTGGGAGCCACCGGCCATTCGAGTCAGAAAGACGTGGCCTTCTCCGTTCACCTGGCGGGGGCGGCCTTCGCCGCGCTCTATTACCAATGGCACTGGAACTTCGGCAAGCTCCTGCGCGGCGGTTTCGCCCGGCCCTGGTTCAGCTCCCGCACACGGCTCCGCCTTCACCAGCCCGGACAAGAAACGGAAGCGGCGGAGCGCGAGGTGCGTGAAAAAGAGGTCGATCGCATCTTGGAAAAGATCCATCGTGAGGGGGAGAGCAGCTTGACGCGCAAGGAGCGCCGCATCCTCGAATCGGCCAGCCGCGAGTATCAGCAGCGCCGCCGAGAGAACTAGACGCCGTGCGCCCGGGGCCACGTCCGCAGTGCCTTCCGCTCGTCTGCCCCCCCCTTGTGACGTGCCAACTGCTTGACAAAACCATGCCCCTCTGATAGGTTGTAGTGATGGGGTCCTGCTTTCCGTCGCCAGGCAGTTCGGATGTCCGCAACCAGACTTCCTCCTTGTACACTTCCGGCTGATCGCCTGGGCTCCAGCTCCGGCCGCGACCTCGTCGTGTGCCTCCTGGGCTTGGCGGCGGCGCTTCTGACTGCGCCGCCGGCTCGGGCTGACGTGACCTGGAACGTCGCGTCGGGTGATTGGTCGGTGGCGACGAACTGGACCGGCGGGGCCCTGCCGACTTCCAGCCAGACCGCCACCTGCGCCAACGGCGGGACCGTGAGCATCACGCAGACGGGAGAAACGTGCAGCGTCCTTTCGCTGGGCAGCAGCGCGGGCAGCGGAGCGGTCCAAATGAGCGGCGGCGCTGTCCGCCTACTACGAGTACGTGGGCAACTCCGGCAGCGGCGCCTTCACCCAGTCGGGTGGGACCAACGCGGGCTCGCCTCTCTATAGTTTGCTCTATATCGGCGGCAACTCCATCTACAACACGACCGGCACGGGAACGTACAACCTCAACGCGGGATTGTTGTCGATTCCTTACGTGTACGTGGGCGATTCCGGCACCGGGACGTTTACGCAGTCGGGCGGGACCGCTTCCACCGCGTTCCTCGGGCTCGGCTGGCAGCCCGGCAGCAGCGGAACCTACAACCTCAACGGCGGACTGCTTGCCATCTCCGGGTTCGGCGTCGGTCTTGGCAGCGGCGGCCTCAACCTCAACGGCGGAACTTTGCAGGTCAACAGCCCGCTGACCATCACGCAGGCCCTGCCGCTGAACACCAGCGGCGGCACGTTCACGATCGCTGCCGCCAACGCCGTTACGGTGACGCTCTCGGGAGTGCTCTCCGGGAGCGGCGGCCTGACCGAGAACGGCGCCGGCGTGCTGGCTCTGACCGGCACCAACGCCTGCACGGGTTCGCTAACGGTGGCCGGCGGCCTGCTGTCGCTGGCCAGCGCGGCGGCCCTTCCCGGCCCCGGCAATATCATCCTCAACAGCGGCGGCGCGGTGCTGGTCGGCGGCCCCTACACGACCGTGATGGACTGGCTGCGCAGCAATCTGATTGCCCCGGCCTCCGCCGGGGCCCTGGCCCTGACCGCGATCAGCAACGAACCGATCAATATGGCCGGCTACCCCAATCTCTCGTTGGGCGCCAGCGGCGCGGCCACCTACAACGGCGTCCTCACGCTGGCGGGAACGACCTATCAGTTGGGCGGCGGCGGGGGCACGCTGACCTTCACGCCGGCCCTGACCGGCGCCAACAGCCTGGCCGTCAGCGGTCAAGGGTCCGTCGTCCTGGCCAACACGAACAACACCTTTAGCGGCGGCACCACCCTCTACGCCGGGCAACTTGACATCAACATCGCCCGCCCCCTGGGCAGCGGCACCTTGACAATCTGCGGCGGTGCGCTCGGCAACACCACGACCGGGGCGATCACCCTTGCCAGCAACAACGCGCAGGTCTGGAATGGCGACTTCGCCTTCGCCGGCACCAACAACCTCAATCTCGGCACCGGCCCCGTCACCATGGTCGGCAGCCGCACCGTGACGGTCGCGTCCAATGCCCTCACCGTCGGGGGCCCGATCTCGGATGGCGGCAACGGCTACGGCCTCACCACGGCGGGCACGGGCACGCTGATTCTCACCGGCTCGGACACCTACAGCGGCGCCACGACCGTCGACGGCGGCACGCTGCAAATCGGCGCCCGCGGCGGCACCGGCTCGATCAACAGCACCAGCGGCGTCATCGACAACGCGGTCCTCGCCTTCAGCCGTTCCGATAATGTAACCTTCCGCCAGGTCATCGGCGGCAGCGGCAACGTGACCGCGTCGGCCCCGGCATGCTCACCCTCAGCGCCTCCAACATCTACACCGGCGGCACGACGGTCGGCGGCGGCACCCTGCAACTCGGCAACGCCGCCGCGCTCGGATCGACCAGCGGCGCCGCGGCGGTCAACGCCATGCTCGACCTCGACGGCTACAGCCTGGGTGTGGGTGCGCTCTCCGGCACGGGGACCATCGACGACGTTTCCGGAGCCGGCACTTCTTCGCTTACGCTGACCGTCGGCAACGGCAACGCCGGCGGCACGTTCTTTGGAAAAATCAAGAATACCAGCGGCACCGTCGCGCTGATAAAAACCGGCACGGGAACGCAGGTCCTTTTAGGCTCGGACACGTACAGCGGTGGTACGACGCTGAGCGGCGGCATCCTGCAACTCGGCAACCTGCAGGGCAGCGGCGCCTCCGTCGGGCTCGGATCGGCCAGCGGCGCCGTGGCGGTCAACGCCACACTCGACCTGCACGGCTTCACCGCCGGCGTGGGTGCGCTGTCCGGCACGGGGACCATCGACAACCTGGCCGCAGCCACCACTTCGACGCTGACCGTCGGCAACGGCAATGCCAACGGCTCCTTCTCAGGAACCATTGCCAGCACGGACGGCACCCTCGCACTGACGAAGACGGGCTCGGGCACGCTGACCTTGACCGGCTCCAACAGCTACACCGGCGGCTTCACCCTCGCCGGCGGACACGTCTACATCAACAACCCCGCGGCCTTGGGCACCGGTCCCTTCACCATGTCCAACGGCACCTTGGGCAACTCCAGCGGCGCGGCAATCACGCTGTCCACCAGCGGGGCGGAGACTTGGGGCGGAACCGTCTTTTTCGCCGGCCCCTGGGATCTCAATCTCGGCGCCGGCAACATCGTCATGAGCCCAAACGGCAGCACCACCCAATACGTGAACGTCCTTTCCAATGACCTGACCGTCGGCGGCGTGATCAGCGGGGGACCTCGAGTGTGCTCCTGGACAAGTTGGGCGCCGGCACGCTGACGCTCGACGGCGCCGACACCTGCACGGGCGGCGTCACTCTTGTGGCCGGGCAGCTCAACATCAACAACGCCATGGCCCTGGGCAGCGGCACGCTGACGATCTCCGGCGGCATCCTCGGCAACACCAGCGGCTTGGCCATCACGCTTTCCACCAGCGGGTTGGAGAAATGGAACGGCGACTTCGCTTTCGCCGGCACCAACAACCTCAATCTCGGCGCCGGCAGCGTCACCCTCGGCAGCAACCGCACCGTGACCGTCCTCTCCAATAATCTGACCGTCGGCGGCGCCATCAGCGGCGGCTTCCGCCTCACCAAGGCGGGCGCGGGCACGCTCGTGCTGGCCGGCTCCGACACCTACACCGGCGGCACCACGGTCACTGGCGGCCTGCTGGATTTCGCCACCCTCTCGGCCATTCCGACCGGCGCCGGCAGCGTCACCATCCAGAGCGGCGGCGCAGTGCTCGTCGGCGGCGCCCACACGACGGTGATGGGCTGGCTCGACAGCAACGACATCAACGCGGCCTCCCCAGGGGCCTTGGCGCTGACCGGGACCAGCGGCGAAGCGATCAATATGGCCGGCTACGCCAATCTCTCCTTGGGCGCCAGCGGCGCGGCCACTTACAATGGCATCCTCACGCCTGCGGCAACCACATGGCAACTGGGCGGCGGGGGGGGCACGCTCACCTTCGCCTCCGCCCTGACCGGCAGCAACAGTCTGGCAGTCAGCGGTCCCGGGATGGTCGTCCTGACCAGCGCGAACAATACCTATAACGGCGGCACAACGGTTGCCAGCGGCACGCTCGATTTCTCCACTCCCGAGTCCATGCCTTCATGGGGCACCCTGAACATCGAGAGCGGTAGCGAGGTGGTGTTGGGGGTCTTGCTGGGGGCTGCGCCGTCCGTTGCGGAGGGCGAGCCCGCCATGGCGGATGTTGCTGCCGACAGCAGCAGCCCCAGCGCCGCTGAGGGCCGCAGCGAAAACAGCTCTATCACCGCGCTGCTGGCGCGGCTACGGGCTGTCGAGGCCGCCCGTGACAGTGCCCCCCCCGCAGTGGCTGCTTGTTCTGCCGGAGCGACTGCTTCCGCAAGTCCGGCAAGCGCGCCGGAACCATCCACGCTGGTGCTGCTGGCGGCGGGCGTGATCGGGCTGGTCGCCTGGATGAGGCGGCGGCACAGGCCCTTTCTTGCCCCATAGTCTTCTCAGCCATTGCACCCCCCACCCATTGCGATGGCTGGGCTTTTTTGCGCGTGCGGGGTGCTGGGAGCGGGACAGCCCATCCGCAAGCAGTGGTTTTTCCTATCTTCTCCATTTTCGCCGGTCCCTATTTCTCATTCCATCCGAAGGCTTTGCTCAAGCCCTAGGATCGCACCCGACGAAGTAAGAACAAGGAGGATTCTGCGCACGGAATCTCGACCCAGGAAGGGAGTTCGCGACGTGAGCGATGTCGGGCAGCAACAACGCCGTCAGGGCGGGCTCTTCTCGGCCGCGGCCCATGGGTCCGCCGATCTGGTGGCCGACGTGGGCGGGCTGGTGATCGACTGGCTTGTCGAGCTGGGCAGCGTCACGTGGTTTTGCTTGCGGACTTTTCGCTGGTTGCTGACGCGGTTGCCCCGGCGCGAAACGCTGTTGCCGAACTTCTACCAGATCGGCGTGCTCAGTCTGCCGGTGGTCGCGCTGACGGGGACGTTTATCGGCATGGTGCTGGCCGTGCAGAGTTACAGCCAGTTCCGCATGCTCCATTTGGAGTCGCGGCTGGGGGCGGTGATCAACATGTCGCTGGTGCGGGAATTGGGGCCGGTGCTGGCCGCCACGATGCTGGCCGGCCGCGTGGGCAGCGCCATGGCCGCCGAGTTGGGGACGATGCGCATCACCGAGCAGATCGACGCCCTGGCCGCCATGGGGGCCAATCCCATCCACTACCTGGTCGTGCCCCGCTTTCTTAGTTGCCTGCTGCTGATTCCCGCCTTGACCATCACGGCGGATTTCATGGGTGTCGTGGGCGGCGGGTTTTACGGGGTGTGCGTGCTGGGCATCGACTGGCACCTCTACCTGGCCAACTCCCGCGGCTACGTCGGCAATTTCGACCTCTTCGCCGGCGTCTTCAAGAGCCTCTTTTTCGGGGCGGCCATCGCCTTGATCAGTTGCCATCGCGGGTTCCACTGCGAGCCGGGGGCCCAGGGCGTCGGCCGGGCCTCCACGACGGCCTTCGTCAACTCGTTCGTCATGATCTTGTTGCTGGACCTGGTCCTGGCCATCGGCCTGGACAAACTGTACTTTGCCTTATGGCCGCAAGGTCCGAGGATTATCTGACATGGTCAACAGCGCGTCCATTGCCGGCAGCGACACGGTCCGTGCGGACCCGTCCGGCGGCGCCCTGCTGCGGTTGCAGAATCTGGCCGTGGATTTCCGCCGCAACGCCGTCTTGCGCGACATCAACTTGAGCGTCCAGCGCGGCCAGACCGTGGCGATCATCGGCGAGAGCGGTTGCGGCAAGACGGTGCTGCTGAAGACGATCCTCGGTCTGCTGCGGCCCAGCCGCGGCAAGGTCTTCTTCGCGGGACGGGACCTCGCCGACATGGACGAGCGGCAGCTCAACGAGGAGCGCATCCGCTTCGGCTTCCTCTTCCAGCAGGCGGCGCTGTTTGACAGCCTGACCGTGGCCGAGAACGTCGCCTTCCCCCTGCGGCAACACACCGCCGCCGGGCCCGAGGAAATCCGGCAGGTCGTGCTGTCGCGGCTGGCCGAGGTCGGCCTGCCGCCCGGCGTGCTCGGCCAGCGGCCCGCCGAACTCTCCGGCGGCATGAGGAAACGCGTCGGCCTGGCCCGCGCCCTGGTCCTGGGGCCGGAAGTCATGCTCTACGACGAGCCGACCACCGGCTTGGATCCCATCATGGCCAACGTCATCAACGAGTTGATCCTCAGCACGCGGCGGCAACATCCGGTGACCAGCGTCGTGGTAACGCACGACATGCGGACGGCGCGGAAAGTGGCCGATCGCGTGGTGATGATCTATCCGCTGGCGCGGCTGGACAAGGACGATCCGCAGATCATCTACGACGGGCCGCCGCAGGACTTGGACGGCTCGGCCGAGCGCCGCGTGCGGCAGTTCGTCCGCGGCGAGGCGGGCGAACGGCTCAGGGAAACACGCGCCGAGAGTGGAGGCTGAATCATGGACGAACGGGCCCTGCAATTTCGCGTCGGTTTCATGGTGGCGGCCGCCCTGATCAGTACGGCGATCCTGGTGGCCCTGTTCGGCAATGTGCCGTCGCTTCACGGCACCAAGACCATCTATGTGCGCTTTCCCGAGGCGCCGGGCGCCACCACCGACACGCCCGTGCGCAAAAGCGGCATCCTCATCGGCCGGGTGAGCGGCATCCGCTTCGCCAAGGACGATACCGCCGTCGTGGTGACCGTCAAGCTCGACGCCGATCGCAACGTCTATCACGACGAGGTTTGCCGCATCGTCAACTCGCTGTTGGGTATCGGCGGCGACACCATGCTGGAGTTCGTTCGCTCGCCCCAGGCCGGCCTCCCCCGCACGCCCATCGCCGACGGCGAAACCATCGACGGCATCGTCGCCGCCGACCCCAGCCGGGCGATCGCCAACCTGGAACAGAACCTCGGCGAGACCATGAGCCGGGTCCGCGGCGCCAGCGACGCGCTGGGCAGTGCCTTCAGCCACATCGACGCGCTTCTGAAAGACAACGAGAAGCGCATTACGAACGTCGTTAAAGAGGCTGACGAAACGCTCGTGATCCTGAAGCAGACGCTGCACGACAGCGACGAGATCATCGGCTCCCCGGAAACCCGCAAGAAGTTCAAGGACGCCATCGACAAGCTCCCCGACGTGCTCACCAACGTCAGTAATACCGCCCAGAAACTCGGCGGCGCCATGGCCTCGGCGCAGGAAGAACTGGACTACCTGAAAAAGTTTACCAAGCCGTTGGGCGAAAACGGCGAGACGCTCGTCAATGGCATGATCAAAGGCACCGAGAAGCTCAACCTGGCGATGAACGAAATGCTGGCGTTCAGCAAGACGCTGAACAGCCCCAACGGCACCTTCGGCCAATTGGCGAACAATCCGGAACTCGCCCAGCACATCTGTCGAGCGGTGAAGAACATTGACGAGCTGACCAGGCAACTGAAGCCCATCATCGACGACGCCCGCGTCTTCAGCGACAAGATCGCCCGGCATCCGGAGGTGCTGGGCGTCCGCGGCGCGATCCAACACAGTCCGGGAATCAAGTAGGGGCCAGGGACCGGGGGCCAGGGACCGGGTACGTGGGCTCAGCGTCCCCCCGGTTGCACCGGATAGACCGTCTGGCCGCCGATCCCGGGCGGCACGCCGGCGGGCATCGGCGCGGGCACGACTTCCGGCGGCGGATTGATCCGCACCCCGGGAGCCGCCGTCGGCCCGGGACCGATCGCACTGGCTTGCACTCCGCGACGAAGACTCTCGGCACGATCCCGCAATTGGTCCGGCGGCGTGAGCATCTGCGGCTGCAGCCGATAATCGAGGGTATGCTCGTCGCGGATCTTTCCCGGCACCAGGGTCTCGGGAATGAAGTCCAACCCCGGGATCTCGTACCAGGGCGGCGGAATGGGCTGAATCAGCGTCAGGGTCTCGAACCCGTCCTTGGCCAGGCGGATCTCCCGCTGTCCATAGTACGTGAAGGGAGTCGAGACCGGCGTGAGGCCGATCTCGTTATTGTCCACGTAGACCAACGCGCCGGGCGGATCGCTGCGGATGGTCATCTGCCGCTCGACGCAGCCGCCGGTGCAGGCGGCCACCGCGACGGCGGCCAGCGTCCAGAGCAAACCCCGGGCAGGTGCAAACATGGGCGGAAACGCCTGGCGAAGAGGTGTTGAAGGCGGGGCAAAGTATAATGGCTGCGACGGAAGGCCGCTAGGCCGAAATGGGCAGGGGGCAGGGGCCGGGGATGGCGGAACCGCAAGCGTGGGGTTTCCCATATTCCCTGGCCCCCGACCCCTGGCCCCTGGCCCCTGGCCCCTGCTCCCTGGCCCCTGCTCCCTGGCCCCTGCTCCCTGGGGCAGGGCTGGCCGGAGTTGCGGCCGTTGACTAGAATGGGTGCTTTGCCCTACGCGCCGTCGCTGGCAGGTTTACCCGCCCCCCCCTGTTGGACAACCCCTCCGCCTCATGGACGCGCAAAAGGCTGCTTGGCAAGACAATTTGGAGCACGTGGCCCTCAGCGACTTGGGGCTGCGGCGTTCTAACAACCAAGACTCCCTGGCGGTGGCGATTGCCGGCAGCCAGGCCGCCTTCCAGCAGCGGGGGCACTTGTTCATGGTGGCCGATGGCATGGGGGCCCATGCCGCGGGCGAGTTGGCCAGCAAATTGGCCGTCGATACCGTGCCCCTGAGCTACCAGAAGCTGCTCACGGACCGGCCCCCGCCGGAAGCCTTGCGTGCGGCGGTCGAGGACGCCAACGACCAAATCCACAGTCGCGGTCGCGCCAGTCCGGAATTCAAAGGCATGGGCACGACCTGCACCGTGCTGGTGCTGCTGCCGCAAGGGGCCCTGGTGGCGCAGGTCGGCGACAGCCGGGCCTATCGGCTGCGAAGCAACCGCTACGAGCAATTGACCTTCGACCATAGCCTGGTCTGGGAGATGCGGGCGGCTGCCCAACTCGGCGCCGGCGAGGTCCCCGACTACATTCCCAAGAACGTCATCACCCGGTCGCTGGGGCCGAACGCCTCCGTCCAAGTCGACGTGGAAGGGCCGTTTCCGGTCTTGGTGGGCGATACCTTCCTGCTCTGCAGCGACGGTCTCTCCGGGCCCGTCAAAGACGAAGAAATGGGGATGCTGCTGCAATGCTTGCCGCCGGCGGAGGCCGCCCGCACCCTGATCGACCTGGCCAATCTCCGCGGCGGGCCCGACAACATCACCGTCATCATCGTCCGCGTCAAGGGGCCCTTGACCACGGGCGGCCAGCAGGGCCAACCATCGCCGGCGACGCCATCGGCCCCGGTTCCGCCCATCCACCCCGCGATGTGGACGATTCTGGGCGCACTGGCCGTGATCGGACTGGGGCTGTTGGCGATGAACTGGCCCTGGGCGGGGTTGGCCAGCTTGGCGGCGGCGGCCGTGCTCGGCGCGGTAGTCGCCCTCAGCCGGCGTTATGCCGGCAAGGCCCGGTTGCAGTGGACCGCTCAGCTCTTGGGGCGAGGACCGTACACGGTCGCCCAGAGTGTGCCAAACCCCGAATTTGCCAAGCAGTTGGCCGGCGTGGCTCGCGAGCTTCGCGATGCCGCCACTGGCGAGAATTGGACGGTGGACTGGGGCCGCTTCAACGCCCAAATGGATCGGGCCACGGCGGCCAGCCAGGAGGGCAATTACGCCCAGGCCACTGGCCAGTATGCCCAGGCCATCAGCTTCCTGATGGCCGAGTTGAAGCAGCAACGCCGCGGCGGCGGGGCGCCAGGCTCCGGCAAGTTGTGAACTCGCCCCCGGGTGGCCGCGATAGCATTGCTATCGCGGTGCCGCAGGCCCCAGAGGTTCATCTTCCCCGCCGCGGCGGCCCATGTTAAACTCGGGGCAGAAAAGGTGACAGGCACCTTTTGTGCGAAGCACCCGTAGGGCCGTTCCGGCAAAAGGTGCCTGTCACCTTTTCTGCCCCCCCTGCGCGACAAGGAGGTCGCTGTTGTTCTCGTTGCGGCCGATTCGGGTGAAGCTCTTGGTCGGTCTGGGCCTGCTGGTGGTCATGGTGGCCATTCTCTCCAGCAGCGGCCTGTATAGCACCTATGCCTATCGCAACCTGGTCAAGAGCTTGAGTTGGCGGGTGAGCGAGCTGCCGCTGGCCGCCGAGGTGAGCGAGCACGTGAGCAAGCTGCAAAGCACGCTCAGCGAGTTGCGGGGGCTGCGCGTCAGCGCCGTCACGAGCAGCAGCGACGACCTGATGCCGCTGCGCGTCCGCCTGGTCCGTCAGCAGTTCCGCGCCGAGCTCAGCGAGGTGGAAGAGGCGGCGGCCGAATATCGCAAGCAGGTGGAGCAAACCATGCGGGCCGACTTCGGCATGGCCGACAACCAGCCCGAGCGCGACGCCGTCTATAAAATCGAGGTCGCCCTGAAGCGCATTCACGCGATCGACAACGACGCGCAGTGGATTTTCCACGACGAGCGGGTGCGGCGCCTGGAGACCGAGCTGGACCGGCTGCCGGTGCTGGCGGCCGAATTGTCCAGCCCCTTGCACGCCAAGCTGAGCGGGTTCGCCGCCGAAGTGCGGGGGCAGTATCGCACCTTGCTGGTGGGCCTGTGGGCGACGAGCGTGACGGCGGCGCTGCTGTTCGCGCTGTTCGTGCGACTCTTTTACCGCTGGATCTTCCAGCCGCTGCAAATCCTGGTGTCGGGGTCGCGGGCGGTGGCCGGCGGAAACTTCGGTCATCGCATCCGCATGGATACCCGCGACGAGATCGCCGAGTTGGCCGAGGCGATGAACGACATGACGCGCCGCTTCCAGGACATCCGCGACGACCTGGATCGCCAGGTGCAGGAACGCACCAAGCAAGTGGTGCGGAGCGAGCAATTGGCGAGCGTGGGCTTCCTGGCGGCCGGCGTCGCCCACGAGATCAACAACCCGCTGGCCTCGATCGCCATGTGCGCCGAATCGCTGGAGGGCCGCGTGGGCGAGCTGCTTGCCGCGGCCGCCGCCGGCGAGTCCTTGCCGGGCCAGCAGCAGGAGGTCATCGCCCACTACTTGCAGATGATCCAGAGCGAGGCTTTCCGCTGCAAGGAAATCACGGAGAAACTCTTGGACTTCTCCCGCCTCGGCCACGCCCGGCGGCAGGAGACCGACCTGGGCGAGCTGGTGCAGGGGGTCATCGACATGCTCGGCCACTTGGGCAAGTACCAGCGGAAACGGCTGGCATTTGTGCGCGGCAAGCCGCTGCTGGCCCCCGTGAACGGCCAGGAGATCAAGCAAGTCGTGCTCAACCTGTTGACCAACGCCCTGGACAGCGTGGACGAGGAGGGCGTGGTGCGGGTCGAGTTGGCTGCCCGCGACGGCCTGGCGGACTTGAGCGTGACCGACGACGGCTGCGGCATGGAGCCGGCGGTGTTGGAACGCGTCTTCGAGCCTTTTTTCACGCGCCGCCGGGCCGGGCAGGGGACCGGCCTGGGGCTGTCGATCGCCTATCGCATCGTCGCCGACCACGGCGGCACCATCGAGGCCCACAGCGCCGGCCCGGGCTGCGGCGCCGTGTTTCGCGTCTGCCTGCCGCTGGGCCGGGCACCACAGGAAACCTCGGCCCGCCCTCAGGCCGCATGAAGGAGAGCCACCATGAGCACCAAACCCCACCGACGCTTGAAGCTGCTGTTCGCCGACGATGAGAAATCGCTGCAGGAGTTGATGCGCCTGGAGCTGCCGCGGCTGGGCCATGAAGTGACGGTCTGCCCCGACGGCCATACCGCCATGGCGGCCCTGGAACGCAACACCTACGATTGCCTGCTGGTCGATTTGAACATGCCGGGGCCCGGCGGCCTGGAGGTCATCGCCCGGGCCAAGACCCTGGCCCCCGACACCGAGGCCGTCATCCTCACCGGCAAGTCGTCGCTGGAGACGGCCGTGGCGGCCCTGCGGCAGGGCACCTTCGATTACTTGACCAAACCCTGCAAGCTGGCCGACTTGGAGGCCGTGCTCAACCGGGTGGCGGAGAAACGCGAGCTGACCAACAAGTATCGGGCGCTGAAACAGCGGCTCCATCGGCTGGAAGGCTCGGCCGAGCTGATCGGCGACTCGCCCGCCATGCAACTGGTCCGCCACCTCATCGCCAAGGTGGCCCCGACCAATTCTACCGTGCTGGTGGTGGGCGAGACCGGCACCGGAAAGGAACTGGTCGCCCGGGCGCTGCACGATCAAAGTCTGCGGGCGGAGATGCCGCTGGTGCCGGTCAACTGCGGCGCCTTGCCGGAGAACTTGATCGAAAGCGAGTTGTTCGGACACCGCAAGGGGTCGTTTACCGGGGCGGACGAGCATCGCAGCGGACTGTTCGAGGTGGCCGACGGTGGCACGCTCTTCCTCGACGAGATCGGCGAGCTGCCCAAGACGATGCAGACGAAGCTGCTGCGGTTCCTGGAGAGCGGGGAAATCCGCCGCGTGGGCGACAACGAGTCGTTCACCTGCGACGTCCGCGTGCTCTGCGCCACCAACCGCCGCCTGGACGACATGGTGGCCGCCGGCCAGTTCCGCGAGGACCTCTGGTTCCGCATCAACACCTTCGAGATTCCCTTGCCGCCGCTGCGCGGGCGGGTGGGCGATACGGCCCTGTTGGCCCGCCACCTGGCCCGCCGCCACGGCGCCGGCCGGCCGCGACGACGAACTGTTTACCCCCGAGGCCCTCGCCATGTTGGAGCAGCACACCTGGCCGGGCAACGTCCGCGAGCTGGCCAACGTCATCGAACGGGCCTTGATCCTTTGCGACGGCGGGCCGGTCCGGCCGGAGCATCTGCCGCAGCGGTTTAGCGCCCCGCCGCCTGTCCCGCTGCTGCCGCTGCGGCCGGGCTCTCCGTGCAGTCTGCGCGACCTGGAAATGCAGGCCATTTCCGAGGCCCTGGAGCGGCACGCGGGCAACAAGCCCAAGGCCGCCGAGGAACTGGGCATCAGCCTCAAGACGCTTTACAACAAGCTCAACCAGGCGTCGGCGCTGGAGAAGTCGGCGTAAGCGGCTTTTTCACGACGCGCTCCTGGCCGGGCAGCCAGCCGTCATAGGGACCCACGAAGGGCCAGCACTGCTCCGTGCGGCCGACCTTGAGCGGGTTGTCGCGGATATATCTTTCAACGCGGGCCATGTCGGCACGGTCCTCCAAGTATACCTTCCATCCGGGGCCGCCCCAGACGGGATGATCGGCTCCGCGGCCCGCTTGCGGTTTCGCAAGAACCGCCGTTCGACTTGCGCTCTGTAACCACGCGATCATTTCCTCCGCCTTGTCCCGATGTTTGCGGATGAGCACGTAGACGTGATCGGGCATGATCGCGCACCCGTAACACGTATAGTTGCGCGAGTGGACGACCTCGCCAAACGCGGCCGCCACCGCAAGAGTTTCCTCGGGCGTGAGGGTAAGCAGCGCGTGCTTGAGGACCCCGTGGGCGGCATCGTAGAATTCGCGCACCATGCGACCGGCGGGTTGGATGCGCTTGCGACCATAGTGGAGGTCGCCCAGGGGAGCCAGTGCGGCAGAGCAGACCTCGCGCGACGTGCTGCCGCGAGGATCGTTGGGGAGCCACCACCCGTAGGCCGTCCAGACCAGGTGGTAGCCGGCGATCATGGCGGGCGCTCCCCATTGCGAAACCGCAAGCGGTGGCGTCGCCGCTTGCGGTTTCGCATATTTCTCTTACTCCACTTTGCGTACCACGCCGACCACGATGCCGACCACTTGCGCGTCGCGGACGAAGATCGGCTTCATCGCCGCGTTGGCCGGCTCCAGGCGGATGCGGTTGCGCTCGGGGAACCAGCGCTTCAGCGTCGCCTCGCCCTCGTCGGTGATGGCCACGACGATCTGGCCCTTCCGCGCGGTCTTCTGCTTGCGGATGACCACGAAGTCGCCGTCGGCGATCTGGTCCTCGATCATCGAATCGCCGTTGACTTCCAAGACGAACAGGTCCTTGTCGGCTGGATCGAACATGGTGTCGAAATCGACGCGCTCGTTCTGCTCGATCGCCTGGTGCAGCACGCCGGCGGCGATGCGGCCGGCCAGGGGCAGGCTGCGGTCCTCGATGGGCTCGGCGGACAACTGGATCGCCCGCGACATGTTCGGCTCGCGCGTAATCAAGCCCTTCTTTTCCAGGGCCTTGAGGTGGCAGACGACCCCGTTGGGCGAGTTGATGCCGAACTGGCGGCCGATCTCGCGGACGGTCGGGCCGTAGCCCCGGCCGCGGATCTTCCCGCGAATGAATTCGTAGACCGCTTGCTGCCGGTCGGTGAGGTTGTCGAACGATTCCATGGGAGTGTGCTTTCCAAGGTCAGCGGCGGTCCGGGTGCCCTGCTTCCCGAAGGGGACCGTCCCCCGGGGGCCGCTCATTAGTATAATATACTTCCGTACACAGTCAAGAGGGCCTCACGCCTCCTTCTTGCCCGTAATCACCATGTTGTCGCGATGAATGACCTCGTCATAAGGACAATAGCCCAAGGCGGCGGCAATCTGCCCGGTCCGCAGCCCCTTGATCTTCTGCAAGTCCTCGGCGCCGTAATTCGTCAGGCCGCGGGCGAACTCCTGGCCCTCGCGCTGGGCCAGGGCGACGACGTCGCCCTTGTGAAAAATCCCCTCCACGTCTACCACGCCGATGGCCAGCAGGCTGCGACCCTTCCTTAGGACGGCCTCGCGGGCCCCCGCATCCAACAGCAGCCGGCCGCGGGGCTTGACCGTGAAACCGATCCAGCGTTTGCGGGCGGCCACCGTGCGGCCCTGGGCCAGAAACAACGTGCCGACCGTTTCCCCGGCAATGATTTTCGAGAGAATGTCAGGGGTACGGCCGCAGGCGATGATGACGTTTTCGCCCGCCGCGGTGGCCAGCCGGGCCGCTTCCAACTTGCTGGTCATACCCCCTTTGCCCACTCCGCCAGCCCGGTCGCGGACCAGCTCGAAAATCGAGCCGTCCAACCGCTCCACCGTGGAAATCAGCCGGCTGCCCGGCAGGGATGGGTCGCCATCGTACAGCCCCTCAACGTCGGAAAGCAGCACCAACAAGGGGGCCCGAAGCAGGTTTGTCACGATGGCCGCCAGGCGGTCGTTATCGCCGAAGGTGGTCTGCAATTCATCCACGCTGACGGTGTCGTTCTCGTTGATGATCGGCACGGCGCCCAGTTCCAGGAGGGTGACCAGGGTGTTGCGGGCATTGAGGTAGCGGGCGCGGTGTTCGAGGTCGTCGGCGGTCAGCAGCACCTGGGCGGCGTGATGACCGCGACTCCAGAGGGCCCGCTCGTAGGCCTCGACCAGCCAGCTCTGGCCGACGGCGGCTACCGCCTGGAGGTGGGCCAGATCGGTGGGGCGGCTCCGCAATCCGAGGCGTCCCATGCCCGCCCCCACCGCCCCGGAGCTGACCAGGACCACCTGCCGCCCCTTGGTCAGAGTGGCGTGCAACTGCTCGGCAAGCTGGGCGATTCGCTCCTGGTCGAGTTGCCCGTCGTCGCCCGTCAAGACGCGGGTGCCGACTTTGACCACGATGGGCGAGGCCGTGGCGGCGATTTCTTGGCGAACGAGGTCGGTCATGAGGGGAACGAATTGTGCCGGTGGAGCGTGCGGGCGTCAGACGCGGGGATGCGCGCGAGGGAATTTCCATAGCATATCGCATCTCATGCCCTTGCGCCCATGGGCGTGGGCCGCAGGAAACAGCGGGAACCATGCCCCCCGGAGGGATACCGCTTTTCCGGCGTCGCCGTTTGCTTTACAATAGAACGCATGAGCGAACTACGCGACGAATGCGGCGTGGCGGCGATTTATCACTTGCCGGGCAAGGGCGTCAGCCCGCTCTGTTTGGAGTCGGGGCCCGAGGCCGTCAGCCGCCTCATGCCGCGGATGCTCCTGGACATCCAGAATCGCGGCCAGTTGGCCGCCGGGATGACTTCCTTCAATCCCCATCGCAGCCAGTTGATCGATACGTACAAGGAAGTGGGCTCGGTCTCCGAAGTCTTCCGCATGAGCCATCGGGCCCAGTACGAGAGCCTGATGAACGAGTACACCGGCCGGGCGGCGATCGGCCACGTCCGCTACGCCACCTGCGGGGCGGAGGACCGCAGTTACGCCCAGCCGTTCGAGCGCCACCACATCAAGAAGCACAAGTGGTTCAGTTTCGCCTTCAACGGCCAGTTGGCCAACTACCTGGAATTGAAGGAACAGTTGCTCGGCGACCAGGACAACCACCTGGCCCGCGAGACCGACACCGAGATCTTCATGCACGAGATCTGCACGGCGGTGTCGGTGGACGACCGGCCGCCGCTGGTGGAGGTCTTTCGGCACCTGGCGGAGAAGTTCGACGGCGCCTACAGCGCGGTCTTTCTCGATGCCCTGGGCGACATGGTGGTGGCCCGCGATCCGCTGGGCATCAAGCCGCTGTGCTATGCGGTCGAAGGGCCGCTGTTTGCGGCGGCCAGCGAGAGCGTCGCCCTGCTGAACCTGGGGTTCGCACCGCAGAGCATCAAGTCGCTGCCGCCGGGACAGGCGATCATCATTAGCGACGGGCGGCTGGAGCTGCAGACGTTCGCCTCCAGCCCGCGGCAGGCGCATTGCTTCTTCGAATGGGTCTACTTCGCCAACGTCGCCAGCACGCTGGACGGGCGGGGCGTCTACCTCACCCGCAAGGCGCTGGGCGAAGAGCTGGCGCGATTGGAAACGGTGACCATCGACGAGAACACCGTCGTGGTGCCGGTTCCCGACACCAGCAAGGCAGCGGCCGACGGCATGGCCTATGCGCTGAAGGTCCCCAGCGTCGAGGGCCTGATCCGCAACCGCTACAGCGGCCGGACGTTCATCGAAGGGAGCGGCGACCGCAAACGCAAGGCCGAAACCAAGTATACGCCGCTGCGCGACGTGCTGGACGGAAAGCGCGTGCTGCTGGTCGAGGACTCGATCGTGCGGGCCACCACTCTGAAGGTCCTCTTGCAGCGGCTGCGCGAGCTGGGGCAACCCAAGGAGATCCACGTCCGCGTCGCCTGCCCGCCCATCATCTCCCCCTGTTTCTACGGCATCGACATGTCGACCGTCAGCGAGTTGTTTGCGCCGCAATTCCTTCAGGGCGGGCCGATGACCGCCGCCGTCGAAGCCAGGATGGCGGCGAAGCTGGGGGCCGATTCGCTCCGCTATCTGCCCGTGGAAGCCATCGCCCGGGCGATCGGATTCCCCGCCCGGAACCTCTGCCGGGCGTGCATCACGGGCGAGTATCCCACCCCCTGCGGCCAGGAGTTGGCCCGCCAAGCGATTGAAAACGACCGCAACAACATCACCGGCCGGACCTACGAGACCGTGGGCAGCACCGGCAACTGTTCCTTAAGCCAGCGCACTGACGCCGCCGGCGGCCGGTTCGTCCTTCATCGTCTTGAACTTTTCCACCCAATCCAGCCGCTGCAGCAGCGGGGTGAGTTGCTGCTGCTGGGCGGCCGCGTTGGCGGTGCTGGACTGGCCCTGCACCTGCTGGATCTTCTGTTGGTAGAACGTCACCAGGTCAGTCGTTTGGTCGGGCTGGGCGCCGGCGGCCAACAGATCGGTCCGCACTCCGCCCAGGGCTTGCAAGTCCTGTTGGGAGATCGCGCCGGCCGCAAAAAGTTGCTGGGTCATCTGCGTGAACTCGTTGGGCGTGATGTTGGTGACGTCGTACTTGGCGAGAATGGCGTGCACCGCCGGCGAGTTGCCGGCAATCACGGTCGGCATGGCGGCCGTGGCAGCGGCCTGCTTGGCGGTGGTCGCGACGGCAGAAGTGCGGCCTTTGGCCAGCGACGAGGCGTCGGCCAGTCCGGCCATGACGTTGTTGACTTGCATGGACTCGACTCCTGATTCGAGGGACTCTAGCCGGGCCGTCGGGGAAGCAAATGCGGGGCCAAACCCAGCGGCAGGTGGCGAAAAACGATGTCCGTGGTCGGAAGCCGTTACCGTGCAACAACTTGCATCGTGCAGCACCGGATCGGCGGGCTCCCGGCGGCGTCGGCCATGTCGCGGCCGTGGGGCAATTCCTGCCGGTCGCGCCGGCAAGATTCGCCGCAAGTCCCCATATTACGGCAACTTGCGGAACTCGGCCTGATAGCGTGTAGGTCAGGCACTCCGTGCCTGACATAAGGTTGCCCGAATCCGGGGCTGTCAGGCACGGGGTGCCTGACCTACGTCCTGACCTAGGTTCTGATTTGCTACCTTACGGCAACTTGCGGAACTCGGCGCGATAGACCGGCTCGGCGCCAGCCGCATGCGACGCTCGAAGTGCGTGCGATAGGCCATGTCGTGCTCCGCCGGGGCCTCCGGCACTTCCAGCGGCCCGTAGAGCCCTGGGTGGGCGGCCAGCAACTCCAACGACGTGCGGAAGTATTCTTCCACGTCGGTCCAGAAGTGCAGCGAACCGCCGGGCTGCAGCGTCCGCTCGATGTCGTCCAACAACGGCTGCTGCATGACGCGGCGTTTCTTGTGGCGCTTTTTCCACCACGGATCGGGGAAGTAAATGTGCACCGCGGCCAGCGAGCGATCGGGAAGCAAGTCGTGGAAGACCCGCAGGGCGTCGCCGCAGGCCACCAGGGCATTGCCCAGCCCTTGCTTCACCAGCGCGGCGGCGGCGAACTCGGCGTAACGGCGGGCGATCTCGATGCCCAGGAAATCGACCCCCGGCCGGTCAGCCGCGGCAGTGCGCAAGAAAAGCCCCTTGCCCGAGCCGATTTCCACCTCCAGCGGCGCCTCGCGGCCGAACAGCGCCGCCGCGCTCCACGGCCGGGGCAACTCCTCCACCGTCTTCAGGTGACGCGTCAGGTCGAGTCCGGAATCGATTTTTCGCAGCGAGCGGCGGGCCATGAGGAGGGATTTAGGGATTTAGGGATTAGGGATTAGGGAGGGACCAGGGGCCAGGGACCAGGGGCCAGGGGACGACACGCACTATTTGTTCTACGGCAACCATTGCGTTTTCCCTGGCCCCTGGTCCCCGGCCCCTGGCCCCTATTTTCACACCCCGCGACGCGCGCCGAACCACTCGATCTGCCGGCGGGGACAGAATTGCAACCCGGCGGTAATGCAATATGGCTCCAGCCAGCGGGCCCGCTGCGCCAACTCGGCGGCGACGACGCCTTCCGGCATCAGCCACACCCGGCCGCGGTCTATTTCGGGAAACTCGGCCAGATAGGCCTCCACTTCGCAACAGTCTTCCGGGCGCTGGACCACGAACTTCAGTTGATAATCGTACTCGGCCAGCAGGCGGCGAATGATCGGCGGGGCGTGCCGGGCAAGCTCGTGACGGACCGCCCAGGCGGGACTCTCTCGCGGCGTCGGTGTCGAGGGGGTGAGTTTCGGGCTGATCGACATCAGGTCGCAGGCCACCGGCCGGTAGATGGTGCCGGCCGTTTCGATGGTGATATGCCGCCCCTGGCTGCGCAGGGCTGCGCAGAGCGGGACCACTTCGGCGAACAGCATCGGCTCGCCCCCGGTAACGACCGCGTGGCCGGCCGGGAGCTGGCCAGGCCCGTCGAGCCCGGCGAGCCTGGCCAGGACTTCGTCCAGGGAGAGGTCCTCGCCTTCCGGGCTCCAGGAGGCATAGCGGGTATCGCAGAAGCGGCAGCGGAGGTTGCAGCCGCTGAAGCGCACGAAGACGCTGTCCGTGCCCGTCAGCCGGCCCTCACCTTGAAGCGATCGGAAGAGTTCGGCAATTTGCATCGTCGCTAGCCGCCCGGGGCCGTCTGATACCGTAGAGGATCGCTGAGCCCGGCCTCGGCAAAACCCTTTCGCCGCAACTGGCAGGCGTCGCAGCGGCCGCAACTGTCGCCGGCGGCGCCGGGATCGTAGCAGGTGTGGGTCAGTCCGTAATCGACGCCCAACTCGGTGCCGCGGCGGATGATCTGGGCCTTGGTCCAGCGGATCAAAGGGGTGTGGATGGTAAAGTGCAAGCGTCCCTCGACGCCGGCCTTGGTGGCCAGGTTGGCCAGCCGCTCGAAGGCGGCGATGTACTCGGGCCGGCAATCGGGATAGCCGCTGTAATCGACGGCATTGACGCCCAGGAAAATGTCGGCCGCCCCCACCACTTCGGCATAGGCCAGCGCCAGCGACAACAAGACGGTGTTCCGCGCGGGGACGTAGGTGACGGGGATGCCGTCGGCCATTTGCCCGGCGTCGCGGTCCTTGGGCACCGCCGCCGCGCCGGTCAAGGCGCTGCCGCCGAAGCGTCCCAGATCGACGCTGGTCCTGACGTGGCGGCGGACGCCGAGCGCCCGGGCCACCCGCCGAGCGGCGGCCAACTCGAAACGGTGCCGCTGGCCGTAATCGACCGACAGCGCGTAGACGGCGAACCCCTGCTGCCGGGCGATGGCGGCGGTGGTGGCCGAATCGAGCCCCCCGGAAAGCAGGACCACCGCCGGCCGCTCCGCCTGGCCGGCCAGGCCGGAATCGTCCCCGTCCCCTTTTCGTAAGCCTTCTCCCATGCCACAATTATCGGAGCCAGCAAAGGAACCTGCAAGTGACCGACCAATTCCGCGACATCCTGGAGACCTTCGACAATCAGTTCCCCGGCCGGGACTATTCCATCGAGATTGTCTGTCCGGAGTTTACGTCCGTGTGCCCGAAGACGGGCCAGCCGGACTTCGGCACCCTCACTTTCACCTACGTTCCGGCGGCGAAGTGCGTCGAGCTGAAGAGCCTCAAGCTCTATCTTCAGCAGTTTCGCAATGAGGGGATTTATTACGAACACGTGACCAACCGCATTCTCGACGACCTCGTGAGCGTGCTGCGGCCGCGGCAACTGACGCTCGTGGCGGCCTTCACTGCCCGGGGGGGGATCAGGACGACGGTCACGGTGAAGGCGGAAGGCGGAGGGAAGAGCAAAGGACCCGAGCCGGGGGCGTTAGCCCTCGGATAACCCGGCAGTACCACGAGGCCGCTGATGTAAGGCGGAAGGGGGAGGGAAGGATGAAGGATGAAGGATGAAGGATGACCGGACAGGCTCACGCATTCCCCCTTCCGCCTCACTTCAGTGGCGTCGCGGCGCTGCCGGGTTATCCGGTGGCTTACGCCACCGGCTCGGGTCCTTTGTTTTTCCTTCCCCCCTCCGCCTTCCGCCTTCCGCCTTGCTGATCCCCCCCTTGCCCTTATCCACGGCAACGGTCACAATAGCCTTTTCGTTCTGAGGGGAGGGTTTTGGTGAGCACTTCCATGGGCGAGCATCCGCGTGTGATTCTATCGGCTTTTGCCGATGAGGCCGCCAACCACAAGACGGCCGTCGAGCAGTTTGCGGCGCTGGCGGCCTTGGGCCTGCAATACTACGCCATCCGCTTCATCGACGTGGGCCGCGGCATCAAGAATGTCGTGCAACTGACCCTCCCCGAAATCCAGAAGCTGCGGCAGCTTCAAAACGAATACGGGCTGAACGTGTCGTCGCTGGGCTCGCCCATCGGCAAGGTCAAGCTGTTGGACGTCGAGGACGGCAGCAAGGACGCCTACGTGCCGATCAAGAAGTACCTGGCCGGCGACGTGCAGAAGGCGTGCGAGTTGGCCCATGCCCTGGAGACGAAGTTGCTGCGCGGCTTCTCCTTCTATCCGCCGCGGGGGAGCAATCCGCAAGAGCACCTGCCGCAGGCGATCGACTGGCTGGGGCAGATCGCCGAGACTTGCCACCGCAGCGATTTGACGTTCGGCCTGGAGGTCGAGGCCGGCCTGGTGGGCAACAACGGCCACGTGCTGGCGGAGATCCACCGCCAGGTGAACCATCCCGCCATGGTCCTGGTGTTCGACGCCGCCAACATCATCGTCCAGGGCTACAGCCCCGCCGAAGTCTTCGCGCAATACCTCGCCATGAAACCCAGCCTGGGGTGGATGCACATCAAGGACTATCGCCTGGGCCAGCCGGGCACCGAGGGCGGCCACACCGCCGCCGGGGCCTTGACCCATTACGTGCCGGCCGATCAAGGCGACGCCGCCCACGAAGCGATCCTCCGCGACTTCAGCCGCATGCTGCCGGCGCTGGAGAAGCGCCTGGGCCGCCGGGGAGTGCCCGGCGTGTTCCTCGACCTGGAACCCCATCTGAAAGGCGGCGGACAGTTCGGCGGCTTCAGCGGGCCCGACGGCATGGGCGTGGCCTTGCGCGGACTGGCGCGGGTGCTGGACTACCTCGGCATCGACTACCACCTGCGCGACTTCGACGACGTCAAGGCCGCCCGCGGCTATTAAGCGTCCTCGGCGTCGGCCGGCTGTGGCGCCGCCGCGGCGGGCTCGCTGCCCACGGGCTGGCCGGACTTGCCAGCGCCCAGCCGCCCGGCCATGGCGGCGTACTCGAGGCCCCAAACCACCGCCGCGACGAAGCCGCCCACCGCCCCCAAAAGCGCGGAGAGGGTGGCCCCCGGCCGCCCCCACATCCACAACAGCGCGGATCCGGCCAGCAGCCCCACGACGACGATCAACAGCTTCGACCGCGTCGTCCGCAGCATTTGCGTGCGGACGTGGTGGCCCAGGGCACTTTGCGCCGACAGGTTGGCCACCTCGCGCATCGCCGCCAGACGCACGTGCGTCTCCGGCGCCAGCGCACGCGGCGTGGCTTCTGCCTCGGGTTGCCGAGCGGGCGGGGGCGGGGCCGCCGGCGATTTCGCCGCCTTCACCTCGGCCGGCTTTTCTTGCAGAGCCCGCGGCGGTTCCGACGACGGCTTCGGCACAGCGGCCTCCGCGGGGCGGGCGGACGCCGGCGAGCCGGCGCTCTGTTTGTCGTTGCGCAGCCGCTGCAGCAGTCGCGTCATGTAGTCGTCGATCGATTCCTCGTCGCCGTGACGCCGCGGCGCTGTCGGCGAAGCGCCGGACGAGGCTGGCTCGGCCGCCGGCGGCTGCGGGGACGCCGTGGCTGCCTCGTGTTGCGGGCCGTCCGCCTGCGGTTCCTCCCCGTCGTCTTTCCGCCCTCCGGCGGCCCCTGTGCGACGCGGCACCCCGTGAAGATCCACCGGCGCCGCGTCCGGCCGCTGGCGGCGATCTGCACCGGGCGGCTCCGGCTCGACCGCGGCGGCGGGCCGACTTTGCGGCGGCTTGCCGCTCTCTTGGCGGCAACGTTGCTCGAACTCCTCTTCACGCGATTGCAGTTCGACCCCAAGCGCACGGAGGTCTTCCGCCTGCTTGGCCAGTTGCCGCTCCGAGCGCTCGTGCTCGGCCTGCCAGCGTTGTTGGCGCTCGGCCAGCACCCGCTCGCGCTCGGCCAGCGCCCGCCCGCCGGCTTCCAGCTCGGCCTGCCGCGCCACCAATTGCTGCGACTGCTCGGCGAACTGAGCGGTTGCCTCGCCCTGCCGGACCTCCCCAAGGCGGCAGTCTTCCTGGCAGGCGTGCTCGGCGGCCTCCAACCGGCTCTGCCGCTCGTCGAGCCCTTGCCGGCGCTGGGCAAGTTGGGACTGCTGGTCTTCAAGTGTCTGCTGGCGGGCGTCCAACTCGGCCTGCAGCGCGGCCAGTTGTTCGTTCCGCTCGTCGAGCTGACGCTCGGACTGTTGCCGCTCGGCCTGCCACTGCTCGTGCCGCTCGGCCAGCGTGCTGCGGTCGGCTTCCAACCGGCTTTGCTGCTCGTCGAGCCGTTGCTGGCGCTGGGCAAGTTCGGACTGCTGGTCCTCAAGTGTCTGCTGGCGGGCGTCCAACTCGGCCTGCAGAGCGGCCAGTTGTGCGTCGCGATTGCTGAACTGGCGATCGGACTGTTCCCGCTCGGCCTGCCACTCTTGCTGCTGCTCGGCCAGCGTGCTGCGATCGGCCTCCAACCGGCTTTGCCGCCCGTCGAGCCCTTGCTGGCGCCGGGCAAGTTCGGACTGCTGCTCCTCGAGTGTTTCTTGGCGGGCTTCCAACTCGGCCTGCAAAGCGGCCAATTGTTCGTCGCGCTGGTTGAACTGGCGATCGGACTCTTCCCGCTCGGCCTGCCACTCTTGCTGCTGCTCGGCCAGCGTGCTGCGATCGGCCTCCAACCGGCTTTGCCGCCCGTCGAGCCCTTGCTGGCGCCGGGCAAGTTCGGGCTGCTGCTCCTCGAGTGTTTCTTGGCGGGCTTCCAACTCGGCCTGCAAGGCGGCCAATTGTTCCTCGCGCTGGTTGAACTGGCGCTCGGACTCTTCCCGCTCGGCCTGCCATTGCCGGTGCAATGTTTCGGCGGCTTGGGCCGGTTCCGCCGGGGCATCGCCGGGGAGGGCCGCGGTGGCAGCGAGGACCTCCAGCTCGATGGGCCCGACGCTCAGGCGGTCGCCGGCAGCCAGTTCGGCATCGGTGAACGCCTGGCCGTTCAGCCGCGTATCGGCCGACCAACGGCGAACGATGGTGGCGCGATCGCCGCGGACGATCAGGCAATGGAGCGGCCCGACGCCGCGGGCCCGCAGCCGCAGCGTGCATTGCGGCCCGGAGCCGACCGTGCACTTGGCGGCGCGGAGGCGGACAATCTGGCCATCGCGGGCAGAACCGCAGAGGCGGAAGGCCAACGGTGCGGCGGCGGCCTGAAGGGGTGAAGGCGTAAGCGTGCTGCTGGACATAGTTTTCCTACCCGGTTGGGGATTCAAACGGGATTTTCCATCGCGCGGTTGCAACTGGCAGGAACCCGTGCCACGGCTGTGTCAGCCGTGCCGTAACTGAGTGGTTTGCCCAACGTCAGCACGGCTGACACAGCCGTGGCACACGGTCCATTGGGGGACTAAATCCTCTACGGCATTTAGCTTACGCCGGGGGCCGGGTCAACGGCGGCGGCCGCAGTTCCAGGATTCCTTGGCGGCGGGGGAAAAAGGGCTGGATATCTGTACGGGTTTTGTCGATTATCCGTTAGCGTCAAGGGGGTAGCAACCGCGGCGCGGATCGGGTATCATTGAACGTTTTCCCGCCGAAGTGTCCTCGCCGCCGCCGGTGGCCCGCCCCCCGATTATCCGCAGACGTTTGAACCGTCTGCCACGCCATAAGTTATTTGGAGTCAAGTAGTTACAGTTGTCTACCCACCCGGGGGCCGAAACCGCCGGAAAAGGGTAATTTTTTTGATCCTCGCACAGTTGAATTGCGTAGTATAGTTTGGTTACTGTCCCCGGGGCGGCCTCATCTTCCGCCCCCGACAGCGACCAGACCGGAACTATCAGTCACACATAGAGGAGGGGTTCGAAGACGGCTACTCTGGAGGGGGGCAAAACCTTCAGCGCGGCTAGACGCGGACGCCGAGGTGAAATCCCTATGAGCCGCAAAGATGCGATCCTTTCCATGCGCCAGCTTCTCATGAAACGGCGCGACGCCTTGCGAAAGGCACTGGCGGGCGACCTGAGCCTGCTCAAGGAACTCAGGGCCCAGACTTCCGGCGATATGGTTGACGCCGCCTTGGACAGCGTCCAAGACGAGATCAGTTCGCAGTTGGCAGAGGTAGAGAGCCGAGAGTTGACCCGCATCGAGTATGCCCTGGAGCGGATGCGAAATGGACAGTTCGGCCTCTGTGAAGGCTGCGGGACCAACATCCCCGTGGCCCGCCTCAACGCCCTGCCGTACGCGACCTATTGCATCAAGTGCCAGCGCGAGGCCGAACGTCAAGGTGCGTCGTCGTCCGCCGACGTCGATTGGAGCCGTTTGCTCAACGTCTCCGGCAACGATGCCGACCTGTCCATCAACGACATCGAGTTGGACGTTTCCTGAGCGGCCACCGCTGAAATGGGAAAAAACACCCGTTGGGCGATTTCGATGCAGCGGAAGCAGCCAGACGGGCGGTCAGTCTTGACGCGGTCCGCCGCCATCTCCCAGCGCGACCGTCCGCGAGCCGGAATATTGCTGCTGCTGGCGGGCCTGTTGGTCGGAGTCAATTTGCTGGCCGCTCCGCCGGCCCGGCGCAGACGCCCATTGCCTCCTCGACCGCCATCGCCGTGGCCCTGGAGGGCAGCGACGCGGTCACGCCCCAACAGCGAGCTGAGTTGCAGCGCACCCTGGACAAGAACGCCGCGGTCCTGGAAGCCCAGTCCGCCGTGCTCAAGGCGGTCGCCAGGCTGGTCGGCCCCACCGTGGTCCACATCGAGGCCGACGGCGCCACCCCCGGCAGCCTCGAATACGGCCACGGCCACAACGAGGAGGCCGGCTCCGGCGTCATCATCCAGTGGAAAGACAAATATTATGTGCTGACCAATCGGCACGTGGTCCATGCCGCCTCGGTCGAGGGCATCAACGTCAACCTGGCCGACGGCCGGCGGCTCCATCCCCGGCAACTCTGGGACGACGCCGACACCGACGTCGCCGTGTTGGCCATCGACGGCCCCCGCCTGGTGGCCGCCTCGCTGGGCAATAGCGACCGCATGGAGGTCGGCGATTTCGTGCTGGCCGTGGGCAGTCCCTTCGGGCTGCGAAACTCGGTCACGTTCGGCATCATCAGCGCCAAGGGCCGCCGCGACCTCCAGTTCGGCAACGCCACGGTCCGCTTCCAGGACTTCCTGCAGACCGACGCCGCCATCAATCCGGGCAACAGCGGCGGTCCGCTCTGCAACCTGCGCGGCGAGGTCATCGGCATCAACAGCGCCATCGCCAGCAAGTCGGGCATCAGCGAGCGGATCGGTTTCGCCATCCCCATGAACATGTTCTTCAACGTCGCCCGGCAACTGATCGAGACGGGCAAAGTGACGCGGGCCTTCCTGGGCGTGAGCCTCGATTCGCACTTCGGGCCGGCGATGGCGGCCGAGCTCGGCCTGCCCAATCCGGTCGGCGCCCGCGTGCTCAGCGTCACCAAGGGTTCGCCCGCCGAGGCGGCCCGCCTGCAAGTCGGCGACGTGATCGTGCAGATCGACGGCGTCCGCGTCGAGGACGACGCCCACCTGGTCAATCTGGTCAGTCTGCTCGAGGTGGGCAAGCGCGTGCCGCTGGCGATCTACCGGGACGCCAAGGTCATGACAGTTCCGGTGGACGTGGTCGACCGCAGCAGCTTCGACGCCGCCCCGTGACGCGGGTTGATCTTCCCGCGCTTCCGGTCCGCGGTCCCTGTTCCCCAAGCCCACCGGCGGCGTCCGGTGGGATCTGACGCGGCAAGCGACGCTGCTCCCACCGGACGCAGCCGGTGGGCTTGGGGAACGGGGGCGATCGCCGGACCCCGGTCTCCGCCCAAAAAGCCCTCGGCCCTTCTCCTCATAGTAATCTCCCGCGCGGATGATTGAAAACTGGGAAGGCGGAGAATCTGCGAAGTTTGTAACACGCAGAAACGATTCTTCGGGCCGGTAAAACCCTAAAGACCGGCAAAGTCGCTGTCGATTGATACAATCGTGACAATCAATTTCTTCGGGAGGATTGTCAAGGTTTACCAATCAATGAGGCGTTGCGTAAACGCCTCGGCTCTTAATGAGGAAAGGGGGAACCGTATTATGTTGATGTCATTTCCAAAATCGCGCATGGCTTCCAGACGCGTGAGTCCGCGTCTGCCGTTGGCGTTGGCGGCCACCGCCGTCGCCCTTACCCTGGTTTGCGCCCCCCGGTTGGCGGTGGCACAATTCCTGGGGACGGACTTCACGACCGGCAACGCCGACGGCGCCACGGCCACGGGGACCTACTCGATGGCCGCCGGTTCACTTGCGTCGGCCAGCGGCGACTTTAGCACCGCGATCGGCATGAGCAGCACGGCCAACGGCATCGGTAGCACCGCGCTCGGCGAACTCAGCATATCCAGCGGCGACTATAGCATGGCGCCGGGCGCGAGCAGCACGGCCAGCGGCCTCGGAAGCACCGCGCTCGGTTACGCCAGCACGGCCAGCGGCATGCAAAGCACCGCGCTGGGCGAGAACAGCGTGGCCAGCGGCGACTATAGCATGGCGCTCGGGCGCGAGCAGCACGGCCAGCGGTCTGCAAAGCACCGCGCTGGGCGTTAACAGCCTGTCCAGCGGCAGCTTTAGCACCGCGGTCGGCCAGGGCGCCACGGCCAGCGGCCTGCAAAGCGCCGCACTCGGCCAGGGCGCCACGGCCAGCGGCGACTATAGCAGCGCACTCGGCCAGGGCAGCACGGCCAGCGGCTTTGAAGGCGCCGCGGTCGGCTCTTTCAGCTTGGCCAGCGGCAGCTATAGCACCGCACTCGGCGTGAACAGCGTGGCTGGCGGCAACAGTAGCACCGCGATCGGCAATAACAGCTCGGCCGGCGGCGCCAATAGCACCGCGGTCGGCGTGAACAGCATGGCCGGATTCACGAATTCCACCGCGATCGGCTACGGCGCAACGACCACTCGAAATAACCAGATGACTCTGGGCACGGCGACCAACACCTACACCGCGCCGGGCATCACGTCGGCCGCCAGCCTGGCGGCGCAGGCCGGCCCAACCCAAATCGTCACCTCCGATGGCGCGGGCAACCTCGCCACGACTTCGGCCAACGCCGTGGTGAACTCGTCGTCCACCTTCCAGGACTTGAAGCACACCGTGAATCGGGACACCGAAGGCGTCGCCATGGCCATCGCCCTGGGCGCCGGCGGTGCGGTCCTGCCGGATTGCACCTGTCGTGCCGTCACGATCGAGTGCGGCGACTTCGATGGCGCCAACGCCGTCGGCATCTCCGGCATACAACGCCTGGGCGATCACCTGTTCATGAACGGTGCGGTCGGCATCGGCTGCGACTATGGCAGCGTCGGCGGCCGCGTCGGCGTCACCTACGCTTGGTAGGAAACACACTCACTTACTTCTACGCAAGCCCAAGGAATTGGCCATGACTGTCCTTAACGGTCGGAAACGTGGAACGCGGCAACCGAGGGCCACGGCGTCGTGGGCCCTCGGGAGCGGGCTGGCGATTGTCCTCCTGGCCGCCGCAATCTGCTTTCCCCCGCAGCCCTCTGCCGCGCAAGCGCAGCAGTCTTATCCGGCGCAGGCGCCACAGCCTTATCCGGCGCAGGCGCCGCAGTCTTATCCGGCGCAGGCGCCACAGTCTTATCCGGCGCGAGCGCCGCAGCGCGATCCGCAAATCGACATTTTCGTGATGCTGGTCAGGAACGCGGTGACCGCCGCCAATCAGGGCAACCTGACGGGCAACTACACGGTGCTCCGCGACCTGGGCGGGCCGGCCTTCCGCCAGCGAAACTCGGCCGCCCAGTTAGCCGTCATCTTCCAGCGGCTTCGCGACCAGAAGGTCGACCTCAGCCCGATCCTCATCCACGCCCCGGTGTTTACCGAGCGCCCGGGGATCGATCAGGCCGGGGAACTGCAACTGGTGGGCTTCTTCCCCACGGAGCCGTTGCAGATCCGGTTCCGGCTGGCATTTCAGCGGGTGCAAGGCGGCTGGATGATCGACGCGGTCGGCATCGGCACGGCCCCGGCGTCGGCCCGGGCGCGGAGGCCGCGGCCTTCCGCGCACCAGCGGCCGCCCCCGCCGACTTGGCGAGCCAGCCTCCCCAAACCTACACGCGCTAGCACGCAGCAACGGCGCACGACCGCGACCGAGCGCTGCCGCGCCGCGGGTTTCTCGCCCCTAAGCCCACCGGGCACCCGCCGAGCGGGTCGCGTCCGGTGGCAAGGGCGTCGCCTGCCCGCTTCAGGTCCCACCGGTCGCCGCCGGTGGGCTTGGGGGAGGGGGCGGCGAAAGGGGCGACGCAGGGGACACCACGGATTTGCCGGCCGCCCGGCTAGCGGCGCCCGCCGCGGCGGGCTGCGAAGAATCCCTGTGGAACATCTTGAAAATAAACATCGCCAAGATCAACAGCAGCATGGCGATCAGGTAGACCCGCAAGACGAGCAACGCGATGGAGACGGTGCGGGTGGTCTTGATGCGCGGCATGGGTTTGAATCTCCAAGGTAGTTTCTGTTGCGGAAGGCGGGCAAACGGTAGGGTGGGTCGAGTGCAGCGAGCCCCACCAACTCTGATTCGACCACTTCCTGGTGGGGCTCGCTGCGCTCGACCCACCCTACAGGTCCTCCCGCAACAGAAACAATGTAGCGGTGCCAGACGGCGTGTGCCGCGTACTGTTTTATACCGACGCCCGGGCGACGAGCCCCTTCATAATGTCCTTGTAGTGGATCACGCCCAGCAGATGATCGCTGCGGTCCACCACGGGGACCATGCGGTAGTGATACTTGGCAAAAAGTTCTTCCAGGTCTTCGCGGACGTCCTCGGCCTCGGCGGCCACGACCGGCGCCACCATCAGGTCGCCCAGCAGGGCGTCGTCCTTGGCCAGCACCAACTCGCGGAGGTCGACCACGCCCAAGAGCAAACGATCCGGCTGGCCGACCACGTAGACGTAGGAAATCATGTCGTGATCGAAGCTGGACGTGCGCACCACCCCCAGCGCCTCGCCCACGGTGGTCTCCTTCGACATGGTGACGCAGCCGGGCGACATCAGTTCCCGGGCGGTGGCCTCGCGCTGCGAGAGGATGACTTCGATGCGGCGGGCCTGCTCCTTGGGGAGCATGCCCAGAAGCTCGATCTTGTTGGCGTGCGGCAGCACGGAGAGCAAGTCGGCCAGTTGCGGCACCGACATTTCGCCGAGGATGGTGCGGGCCCGCTCGCGGCGCAGGTTGGCGATGATCTGCCGCTGCGCCCGGGGCTCGGCTTCCATGAGCGTTTCCGCCGCTTTCTCCGAATCGAGCGCCGAAAAGACGGCCTGCTGCTCCTCGCCGGAAAGCTCCTCCAGCGCGTCGGCCAGGTCCTCGCTGGGCAATTCCTTGACCTGCGCGGGTGACGGAAAGCGAGACGCTGTCGCTGGCCACGGCGTCTTCCAACGACAGCGGCTGCACGTACTTCCAGGAGATGAAGCGGTCCCTGAGCAGGCCCAGCGAGCCCAGGCCCCATTTGCGCAAGAAGCCGTTGAAGGAGATATCGACGTGTACGATGACCATGCGGCCTTTCGATTCCAGGAGGTGCACGTCGTTGACCACCTCGGTGCGGCGGCCGTCCATGTCGAGGATCGTCTTGCCCATGAGGTGCTCGTTCAGCAGCATCCAGCCGGGCTGATCGACGAAGGGGGGATAGCGGTCCGCCTCGGGCGGCTGCACGAAGACGGCATCGTCGTCGATCTTCACCACGCGCTCCCAGGGGATCATCTCGGTCGGTTTGCCCCAGCCGTGTTCGACGTAGATGCCGGCGGCCTCGGGGTAGGGCTCGCTGAGGCGGAAGACCAGGTCGGTGAGCTTGCCGAGGCGGTTGCCGATCTTGCCGGCGCAGATCGGCCGCCCCAGGAGCTGGGAGAAATAGTAGAAAGCGAAGTCCTTTCCCGTCGCACCCGGATCGGGCGTCTTGGCGACATTTTCCGGCGACATGGCCATGGGACACCTCTCAACTGCCGCTGGGATGGAACAACATCGCCCAAAGGGCATACACGGCGAAAATCGTCGAGATCACGATGACGAAGACCACGATCGACCAGTTGACGATGTTTTGCCATCGCGTGTTGGCATATTCGCCCATCAGCGGCTTGTCGTTTAGAAGCAGGATCAAGAACGTCAGGGCCGCCGGCAGCAGGGTGACGGCCACGACCTGGACGAAAAGGGTGACGGCGTCCTGGACGATCTTGGTGGCGATCAGCGTCACCACGCCCGACGACAAGAGCATCAGCAAATAGGCGGCATAGAACCAGGGGGCTTCGCGGACGCTCTTGTTGAGCGAATGGGCCCAGCCGAAGATTTCTCCCAGCGCCCAACTCGTTGAGAGCGAGATGCACAACGCGCCCAGCAGGCCGGCGTCGAACAGCCCGATGGCGAACAGGAGCCGCGCCCATTTACCCCACTGGCTGCCGGGCATGACGATGGGCATGGCTGCGGCGGTCTTGGCCGCCGAATCGATGTCGCGCCAAGTCCGCGCGTCGGGATCGACCTCCTGCCAGGGACCGGCGATGGGGCTATGGGCCGCCTTGCTGGCGGCCACGACCGCCGGCGAAGGATTGTGGGGGTTGTAGAAGAACACGCCCGCCGCCGCGATGATGATGAACGCCGCCACCACGCAGGTCACGAACGAGCCGAAGAAGGTGTCGATCTTGCCGAAGCGGATGTCGCGGACGTCCATCCCCTTGTCGACCACGGCGCTTTGCTGGAAAAAGATCTGCCAGGGCGTGATCGTGGTGCCGATGTTGGCCATCACGAGCATGATCATCTCTCCGGCCGGCAAGATGCCCATCATGGTGGGGTTGTAGAAGCCCCGGCCGACCTCCGGCCAGCCCTCCTTCACGTTGCCGGTCTGCATCGCCCAGATGGCGGCGGGAATATAGACCAGGTTGAACAGGCAGAAGAAGAGAGTCACTTTCTCGAAGGTCCAGTATCGCCCCGTGACCACGATCACAAACAGCAGCAGCGTCACGCCCAGGAACGACAGCCATTCGGGGATGCCGAACAGCCGCATCGCCTGCGTCATGCCGATGTACTCGGTCACCAGGGTGAGCCAATTGATCAGGGCCAGGTCGAAGATCGAGAACCAGCCCCAGAAGGGGCCGAAGGCGTCGAAAATGGCCTCCGCGTGGCCCCGCTTCGTCACCGCGCCCAGGCGGACGGTCATCTCCTGGACATAGTAGGCCATCGGCACCAGGATGATAAAGGCCCAGAGCAGGGCGAAGCCGGTCTTGGCCCCGGTTTGGGCATAGGTCGAGATGCCGCCGGCATCGTTGTCGGCCACCATGGTGATGATGCCGGGCCCCAGCACCGCCAGCAGGATCAACGTCCGCCGCCGCAGTCGGCTCAGCCAGTGAATGCTCTTGCTGATCCAGTACATGGCTTGCCGCTTGTGGACTGTAACCCCGGTCCCAGGCGCCCGGCTTCCAACCTTATCCGGGGGCTCACGCCCCCGGCTCGTCGCCCCCGGCTCACCGCCCCGGTCCCCGAGACAAACAGAAAACCCTGGAGGCGGCGGGCCTTCCAGGGTAATTTCGCATCCGCTAAGGATAATTCCTCGGCCTCGACGGGGCAAGGGCGCGGCCGCCATTTTTGCCCCCACCCCCTTGCTCGCCGGGCCCCGCTTTCCTACAATCGCCCAAGAGGGTGTGAAGTGTCCGACATTTCCCGAAAATAGTAACCCTTTTTCGGCAGCGATGGCCAGAAAAGTCATTCTCAACGTCGATCCCGGCATTGACGATGCCATGGCCCTCTGCTGGGCCCTGCTCAGCCCACGGCTGGACGTGGTGGCGGTCACGGCCGTGGCGGGCAATTGCGCGGCGGCACAGGCCACCCGAAACCTCCAGGCGATTGTCGAGGCCCTCGATCCGCCCCGCTGGCCCCGGATCGGAGCCGCCAGCGACCCCGATGCCGGCCTGCCGACCGAAGGGCGGGGGCTCTACGGGCCCGATGGCATGGGCGGCGTCAACCTGGCCGTCGCCGAGCGGCAGCACCTCTTGCCCTCGGAGAAGGTCATCTGCAACCAGGTCCGCGCCGCCCCCGACGCCGTCACCCTGGTGGCCCTGGGCCCCTTGACCAATATCGCCCGCGCCTTCCAACGCGATCCCGAGTTGGCCTCGCTGGTGGGCCGGGTGGTCATTATGGGCGGGGCGGTCGCGGGGCCGGGCAACATCACCCCCGCCGCCGAATTCAATATCTATTGCGATCCGGCCGCCGCCCAGGTCGTCTTCCGCTCGCCCTCGACCAAGACGCTGGTCCCCTTGGACGTGACCAATCGCGTCGTCTTGAGCTACGACCTCTTCCACCAGCTCCCCGAGGAATCGACCCGCATCGGCGGCTTCCTGCGGCAGATCCTCCCCTCGGCCTTCCGCGCCTATCGGCAGCAGTTCGGCCTGGAAGGCATCCACGTCCACAACACCGTCACGCTCATGGCCGTGGCCTATCCGGAGCTGTTCATGACCCAGGAGATGGCCGGCAACGTCGAGACCCTGGGCGAGTTGACCACCGGCATGACCGTCTTCGATCGCCGCCGGATGCCGAATTGGCGGAACAACATGGAGGTGGTCATGGACATGCAGAAGGACAAGGTGATCGAGAAGATCATCCACGGCCTGAACCGCGCCGCCCAAAGCCAGTAACGGGGTCCTGTCGGCGCTCGGCAAGCCCGGCCGTTCGGCGTTGTCAATCAGGTGACGCTACCCCTGTCGCCGCGATGCAGTAGAATGGCAACTGCCGCCCTTGGAAGAAGGTCCCCATGATCGAAGCTGCCCTGGAACTCGTCGAAGCCGGCCGGGACCTGCCGCGGGAGCAGGCTTTCCAGACCATGGGCCTGATCATGGAGGGCCGCTGCGGGGAAGAGGAGATTGCCCGCTTCCTGGCCGCCCTGCACCGCAAGGGCGAGACGGTGGCGGAAATCGCCGGCGCTGCCCTGGCCTTGCGTCAGCACATGACCCCCATCCGCACCAGCCGCAGCGACGTGCTGGACACCTGCGGCACCGGCGGCGATCGCTCGGGGACCTTCAACATCAGCACCGCGGCGGCGCTGGTGGCCGCGGCGGCGGGCGTGGCCGTAGCCAAGCACGGCAACCGCGCCGCCACCAGCCGCAGCGGATCGGCCGACGTGCTGGCGGAACTGGGCGTCAACGTCGACGCCGACGTGGCCCGCGTCCAGCAGTGCCTGGACGAGTTGGGCGTCTGCTTCTGTTTTGCCCCGCTGTTGCACCGGGCGATGAAGCACGTGGCCGCGGTGCGAAAGAAGCTGGGCACGCCGACCATTTTCAACATTCTCGGCCCGCTGGCCAATCCGGCCGCCGCGCCGCTGCAAGTGCTGGGCGTGGGGCGGAGCGAGTTGCAGCCCGTGCTGGCCGAGGCCCTGGCCATGCTCGGTTCCCGGCGGACGCTGGTCGTCCACGGCTGCGACGGCCTGGACGAAGTCACCCTCAGCGGTCCCACCCGGGTGATCGAGGTGTGCGCAGGCCGGCGGCGGCAGTTTTTTTGGACGCCGGACGATTTCGACCTGCCGCTGGCCGACCTGGGGGCGATGCAGGTTGCCGGCCCGGCCGAAAGCGCGGCGATGATTCGAGAGGTCCTGGCGGGCGGCCCCGGGCCGGCCCGGGACATCGTCGTGGCCAACGCCGCCGCCGCCCTGTGGACGGCCGGCAAACATGCGTCCACGGCCGGATGCGCCGCCCTGGCCGCCCAGGCCATCGACGGCGGGGCCGCCGCGGAGTTGTTGGCCCGCTTGGCCGCCCGGACCCAGGCCGATTAGCTTCCCAGGCCGGCCTTCCCAGCGTCTCCCCCAGATGGTAAACTAGAGGTTTCATCGCCATCTTTTGAGACCTGACCCAACAAGCGGAGATTTCCCACGTGGCCAAACCCGGACGCAAAGCGAAGAAAGCCAACCACGGCAAGCGCCCCGCCAACAGCAAGGCACGCAAGACCAAGCGGCACCTCGTCCGCACCTAAGCGGGAACCGGCACCGGGTGATCGGAAGGAGCGCACTGTGGCCAAGAAACAGTTGATCCTGGAATTCGCCGAGTACGACCTGAACCACCTGGTCGCCGGCATCGAGGAGATTCGTCGTTATAATCCGCAACGCTATGAGATGGAGCAGTTGACGGCCATCTGCTTCGAGGACATGGAGCGGTCGATCTGCGTGGGCTACAAGGACCTGGGCCCGAACGAGTTTTGGGCCCGCGGCCACATGCCCGGCATGCCCTTGATGCCCGGCGTCATCATGTGCGAGGCTGCCGCCCAGTTGGCCGCCTACTATGCCCGCCGCCACGAGCTCATGGCCGGGATGATGGGCTTCGGCGGCCTGGAAAACGTCCGCTTTCGCGGCGTGGTCCGTCCCGGGGACCGCTTCGTCATCGTCTGCCGGTTGCTGAAACTGCGGCGCTCGTTCTTGACCTGCGAGTTCCAGTGTTTCGTCAACCAGGGTACGGTCTGCGAAGGGATCATCAAGGGGATCGTCCTGCCGGTCGAGCAGCTCACCGGCGAAGAAGGACCTGGAGAATAATACGCTGGGGACTGTCCCAATTTTCGTTCGACGAAAATGGGACTGTCCCCTTCGGAAAGCCCCTCATTCTTCTCGCAACGCGCCCAGGAGCGGCTGGCGCATGACGGCGCGGACGGCCGCCAGGCTGGCCAGCAGCCCGGCCGCCAAGATCATCGCCAGGGCGCCGGCCAGCGGGGCCCAGGGGATCGTGGCCCCGCGGCCCAACAGGTGCGGCGCGACCGCCACCAGCGCGGCCAGGCCGCCGCAGCCCAGCCCGAGCCCGAGCAAGAGCAGGTTTTCCAGGACCACCAGTTCCGCCAAGGTCTTCGCCCGAAAGCCGGCGGCGCGGAGCAGGGCCAGCTCGCCGCGACGCTCCAGCACGTTGCGGAGCTGCACGGCCGCCAGGCCTACGGTCCCCAGCAGCAGGCCCAGCGCCCAGGCTTTGAAAGGTCGACAAGTACGTATTCTGCACGGCCAGGAAGCCGGCCAGCCGCTGGGCCGTGGTCTGGCTCGCCAATCCGTAATCGCCCAGCGTCCGCTCCAGGGCCTCTTGGACTTGCCTGGTCTGGGGCGAAGACGCGCCGGTCGCCGCGGGAATCTCGATGAGGAAGAAGCGATAGCCACTCACCTCGGGGTCGAAGGCCAGCAGGGCCCTTTCCTCGACCAGCAGATCGCCCTGGAAAATGCTGTCTGCCAGCAGGGCGGCCACTCGCAAGCGGAGCGTCCGGCCGCGCCCGTCGGCGATTTCATAGTCCTGGCCAAGTCCCTTCCAGAGCCCCAGCGCGTAATTGGCGGTGTTCTGCTCCAGGATCACGGGCCAGGGGCCAGGGGGAGACTGCGCGTCGGCGGCCGGGCGTGGCGCATCGCTTGCGGTTTCGCAAAGCCGCCACGGACTGGCACAGCCCTTGGGCACACTGGCCCAAGCGAAGCCGTCATGCCGCACCAGCGGCGGCGTCACGCCCAGCAGCCGCGGCTGCCGCGGCCGATAAAGGTTCAGACAACTGGCATCGTCGCCGTTGCCGACGCGCAGCGACACGATGTTGCAGCGGGCCAACAGCCGCTCATCCGCCGGCGAGAAGCCCAGTTGGCGGCGGCCCTCCGGCGTGTTGAGGTCGGCATAGATGGGCAGATCGCTCTGGGCGACCAGGGCGAAACCGCCGTCGCCGCTCCCCAGTGCCGGCCGCCCCTGCGACGGATCGATCCGGAAGACGCCGACGGCCACGATCAGGAAACAGGCCGCGGCCACCAGGCCCGTGGTGAGCGTGCTGCGGCCTGGGTTCCGCGCGGCATTGCTGCGGGCCATGCGCAGGAGGTTGCCGCGGCCGACGGCCACGGCGCGCATCGTGGCCCCAGCCCGCAGCCGCACGGCGACCAGTGCCAGCAGGGCGCCCAGGGCCGCCGCGCCGGCGCCGAAAAACGCCCCCGCCTGCACATCCTCGCCTAGCGGCGCGATCGCCAGGACCACGGCCGGGCCGACCACCACGGCGGCCAGAATCCCTTCGATGGCGCGTCGCCGCCAGCGGACTCGCAGCCATGCCGGCGGCCGGAACCAATCCTCGCTGGTCTGGCCCGCCAGGAGCTGCCGCGGGGCGATGCGCCCCACGCGGCGCATCGACGCCAGGATCGTCAGCACGGCAATCAACAGTCCGGCGGCGTAGCCGATGGCCAGGCTTTGCGGCGTCACGTAGAGATGCAGAAACGGCGTGACAATGGCGGCCAGCCACCACGTCTGCAAGCCGGCCAACAGCGCCACGGCATAGCCGACGCCGGCGGCCACGCCCAGTGCGCTGCCGGCCGCGGCCACCAGCAGCCCCTCGGCGGCCAGCAGCCGGCCGACCGCCCGGCGCGAAAAACCGACCGCCAGCAGGATGCCGATTTCCGCCGCCCGGCGCTCGATCGCCAAGCGAAACAGCAGCGCCACCAGCATGACGGCCGCAAAGATGAGGAAGGAGCTGAAGGCCAGGAACAGGATACTGAACGGCGTGGCCCCGGCCGAGGCGGCCAGCCCCTGCCGCTTCACCGGCTGAAAGACGAAGCCCATCGCCGCCGGGTCCAGGGGGAGCCGGGTCGCACCTGCCAAGGGGACAGTCCCATTTTCGTCGAACGAAAATAGGGACAGTCCCCTCGGCTCTTCCTTCCCCCTTCCGCCTTCCGCCTTCCCCCTTGTTTTCTCGGTGCTCCGCACCGACGTGGTCTGGCCGAAACGGCTGGCCCACAACTGCCGGCCGGTGGTCAGCGAGACAAAGGCCTTGGGCGTGGGACCGTACTGCTTCCAATACGCCTTGTCGTCGGGGCCGATCCGCCGGCGATCGAACGGGAAGGGGGGATCCCAGGCGAGCATCGTGGGCCGATCGGTCACGCCCGGCAGCGGCGGTACCAGGGCCCGGTCGTCGGCCGCGCCGCTGAGTTCCACAATGCCCACCAGCCGCAGCGTCACGGAGGTTTCGCGGAAGTCGTCTGCGCCGCGCTTGGGATCGAAATAGGTGATGCGGACCGCGTCGCCTGGCTGGGCGCCGAGATGCTCGGCCGCCCAGGAGTTGAGCACGATCTGATGGTCGCCCAACGGTGGCAGCGGTTTCCTGCGGCGGTCGAGAAACGGCCCCAGCGGCGGCGCCGTGGTGAAATCCAGCGCGGCGACCGTCGAGTAGGGGATCGCGCGCCGGCCCACGGCGATCTGGTTGGCCAGGTAAACCAGCACCGGCTGAACGAAATCCGCCTTGCCGCGGAGGCCGTCGAGGATCGCCCGCTCCGCCGCCGGCGCGAGAATCATGCGGTCGGACGTGAGGTTGAGATAGCCGCGGGCGGTCCGCTGGAGCGACAGCCCGTAATCGGCCAACGTGGGCCGCAACAACCGCTGGAGCGTCTCGTGGTCTTCCGGCGTGGGAAGCCCTTCGGCGGAATTGCCGGCAACCAGCAGGGCATTGACGCGATCCGGCTGCCGCAGTCGCGTTTGCAGGGTGCTCAGCGAAACGTAGGCATTGCGGGGCTGCTGCTGGTTGGGCCGCAGCGTGAAACCGCCTAGCCCTGCCGCCGGGATGATGCCCGAGACGGTCAGCCGCTGGCCGAGGATCGTCTCGCGTTTTCGCCCCAGGGTGCTGTCGGCAGGGATGGTGCCGGGCTTGGGCAAGTGCACGATCACGGCGTCGCCGACGCGCACCCCGAGTTGCTCGGCCGCCGGTTGGTTGAGCACGATTTCGCGTGGACCCGGCAGGCGGACGCCCGGAGTGTCCGCGGCACCTTGAGGCAAGCCCAGCTCCCAGAACCGCTCGTCGCTGCCGATGAGGTTGACCTGGTTTGCCCGGGCGGGCGACTGCGGATCGGCGTTTTCCAGGCTGGCCCGAAGGAGGATGACCGGCACGGCCGCCGCGGCGCAGCGGGAGAACCCGGGCTGGGAGGCTAGTTCGTCGGCCAGCTTGGCACGGAAAAAGCGGTCGGCCACGAGGACTTCGTCAATTCGGCCCAGCCGGTCCAAGGTGAGGCGGCGGAGGCTGCCGCGCATCGAGTCGCCCACCAGCAAGGCCCCCGTCAGCACGGCCGTCCCCACCGCCACGCCGCACGCGACGGCCAGGTTCATCCGTCGATGATGTACGAGCGAGGAAAAAATAAGGCGGAGGGCGGAAGGCGGAGGGCGGAAGGGGGAAGCGGAAAGGGGGAGGGCGGAGGGCGGAAGGCGGACGGCGGACGGAGAACCCGGCGAGCTCTCCGCCGCGGAGCCTCTGGGTAGCTTCGGCGTTTATACCAATCCCGAATCCCCAATCCCGAATCCCTGCCTTTCCCCCAATCCCTAACCCCGATCCCTAAATCCCTAAATCCCTAAATCCCTAAATCCCTAAATCCCTAAATCCCTAAATCCCTAAATCCCTAAATCCCTAAATCCCAGCTTCCCTTCATTGAGTTCGAGCTGCCGGCTCATCATGGCGGCCAGGCGCTGGCTGTGCGTGACGACAATCAAGATCATCGGCTCCTGCTGCTGCAATTCCAACAGCAGCCTTCCCACCGCGTCGGCGCTGGCGCGGTCGAGATTGCCGGTCGGCTCGTCGGCCAGGACCAGCGCCGGGCCTTGCACCAGGGCCCGGGCCAGGGCCGCCCGCTGCCGCTGGCCGCCGGAGAGTTCCGCCGGGCGATAGTCCAGTTGCGGGCCCAGGCCGACGCGATCCAGCAGCATCTCGGCGCGGCGGACGGTCTCGGGCCGGACGGCGCCGGCGGCCACGGCCGGCACCAGCACGTTTTCCAGCACGGAGCATTGCGGCAGCAGGTGATGGTCCTGAAAGACGAAGCCGACTTTTCGATTGCGAAAGGCGGCCAACTGTGGCTCGGGGAGTTGGAAGGGGTCTTGGCCGTCCAGCGTGACGCGGCCGCCGCTGGGCGCCAGCAGCGTGCCCAGGATGTTCAAGAGCGTGCTCTTGCCCGAGCCGCTGGGGCCGGCGATCGCCAGGTTCTCGCCCGACTGCAATTCGAGCGAGACATCGCGGAGCACCAGCAGCGGCTCGCCCCGCGTAGGAAACTCCTTGCTCAGGTTTTCGACCAGCAGTTTTGACATTCTCGGCCGCGCCCCGGCTGTTTGCCCTGGGCGGTCTCTTCACGACAAGTTGGGGTGCTTCTTGGCAATCCAAGCCTTCACGGTTGCCTGGAGGCGTCTGACTTTGGCGATGAGTTCATCAGCTTCGGTGTCGCTGACGAGTCCTGCGGCATCGTAGCTGATTTCGTTCCGCTTGCGGCGGCAACGTTCAAGATAGGAAGCCGTGGGGGCGATGCTCTGTCCCATCGCCAGTTTCAACGCGGTCAGCGTGGTGTGATGGGCTCCCTGCCCTTTGACCCGGTAGCCGGCGCAGGCGACGGTCATTTTCGCCAGGAGGAGCCCCGCCTCGTAGGCCAGGCCGAACTTGTTGTCCGCAGAAAGCCCGGCGGCGGCAACATCCCGCAGGTTGCGATCGACGGCGTCTTGCAGGTGGTGCAGTTCCTGCTTGCTCGTGACGTGCGGCTCAACGCGGGCCTCGGCGAGCAATGCTTTCCAAGTCATCCTCGGTTCCTATGATGAAAAGCCGCTCCTTGTTCAGAACGGCGCGGAGAAAGTGGTTCTTGGCGGCAACCTTCCCGCCGAATTCCTCCGCGGTGAACACGCTGGCATTGACGGGCCTCGCCAAACGCTCCTCCAGTGCGTCCAGGACTGGAGCGAGTTTCGACGGACCGACGGCCCCAATCACGATCAAGTCAACGTCGCTGGAGGACCGTTCTTGGGACGAGGCCACGGACCCGTGGACGAAAGCCACGGCGATCCTCGACCGCAAAGGCGCCAGGGCGTCGCGCAGCACCTCGACCAGCCCCACGGTCTTGGCGATCATGCCCTGAAGCTCGCCGCGAAAGGGACAGTCGGGATCGGCCTGGTAATAGACGCGATTGCCTTCGCGGCGGCGCCGCAGGATGCCGGCCGTCACCAACGAGGCCAAGGGGGCTTGCAGACTGGAGGGCCGCCGGCCCATTTGTTTGGCCAGGTCGCTGAGATACCACCACCGCTCGGGTTGCAGCACGGTGGCTGCCAGGAGCCCCTGGGTGGTCTTGGCCAACAGCGCATCGATCGGACTCGATTTACGCATATAACGTAAGAATATACGCAAATTACGTAGAAGTCAAGGCAGGCTCGGCGCGGAATGATCGATCAGCCGGACCGGCCGCCCAGTGCCGCGACGCCCAAGCCATAGAAAGTATACTCAACGTCGGCCTGGCTGTCCCAGGCCCCGGCACGGAAACCGCCGCCGGGTTGCTCCAGCGAGCGGGCAAAACGCACCGCTGCGCCCAGGTCGATCGCGCCGCCGGCGCCCAGGTCGGCCAGCGCGACGACGCCGCTGAAGGTGCTCAACAGGTCGGCCACGGGCAGCCGCCCGTGCGCCCGCAGCCCGCCGTCGGCCGTCTGCATGGCCGCGAGAAAGTCGATGGCCGCGGCCCGCACCGGTTCCTGCAAGGCGCCGAGCATCCGCAGCAGTCCCAGCGCGGCGGCGGTGGGGTTCGTGCCGCCCTGGGCGATGGCGCCCAGTTCCGCGAAGCCGCCGTCCGCGCGGCGGCGGGAGAGGACCAGATCGATGATTGCCTCGGGCCCGTCGGGTGGCAGGCCGGCCATCTCGTAGCAGGCGACTGCCAGGAAGGTCTGGTAAACGCTGCCCTGCGCGCCCGGGCGCTCTTGGCATATCCGCCGTCCGGGCGGCGGAGCGGCCCGAAGACGTCGAGCACCATCTGCCGGCGGTCGCGGCCGGCCCGGGCGAAGACGTCGCCGCCGCCGGCCAGTTCCACCCGCGTCGCCCCGCCCAGCAGCGAGACGAACTCGGCCGGCGGCAGCGGCGCTGCGGCACGCGCCGCCAGGAAGTCGCCGGCCCGGCGGGCCGACTCCGCGGTCAACTGGCCGAGCATGGCCAGGCCGCGCAGCGCGAAACCGGTGTAGTAGACGTCGCTGGGGCCGCGGCGGCCGGCAAAACCGCCGTCCGCGCCCTGGGCGGCCGCCAGGTAGGCGCCGTGCCGCACGCGCAGCTCGTCCGGCAGTGCCACCGCTCCGCTCCCCAATCGCAGCATCAGCTCGGCTTGATAGGACATGACGAGGGATTTTCCAGCAACTGGCGGTACAGGTTCATGGTGTCCTGGGCCATTCGCCGGGCATGATAGCGGCGGTGAACGGCCTCTTGGGCGCGGCGGCCGCACTCGGCGGCGAACTCCGGATGGTCGATCATCTGTTTCAAGCCCGCCGCCAGCGCCGCCGGATCGCCCGGCGCACAGAGCAAACCGCCCCCGGTGTCGGCCACCATTTCGGGAAAGGCGCCGTGGGCGGGCAGGACGGCGGGCACGCCGTTGGCCCAGGCCTCGAACACCGAAAGCCCCTTGCTCTCGCGGCAGGTGCTGGGCACGCTGAGCACGTCGAGCGAACGCAGGAAAGCGATCTTCTCCGCGCGGTCCAACTCGCCCAGGTATTGGAACCGCTCGGCCAGACCGCAACCGGCCAGGTCTTCCACAAGTTCGGCCAGGTAGAGGCGATCCGGCGGGGCGAGATACCCGGCCGCGCGGACCACAATGGGCGGCACGTCCGCATCCTCGGCCAGCAGCTTCCAGGCATCGAGGAGTTGGTGCAGCCCTTTTTCCGGGCAGATCCGCGCCAGGAAGCCGATGGTGAAGGGCCGGCCTGCCGGCAGCGTCGACTGCCGGCGGCCGTGGCCCTGGAGGTTCAATCCCGGCGGAATGACGCGGATGCGCCCCCGCGGCACGGCCAGATACTCGGCCATGAAATCGGCGTAATGGGCGTTCATCGCCACCAGGGCGTCCAGCTCGGCGGCCCGCGCCCGTAGCTCGCGGCGGGCGGCGTCGTAATGCGGCTGCGGCAGTTTCTCCAGAAAAACGTCCTCGCCCGAGAGCGTGGCGACCACCGGCACGCGCAGCCGCCCACGGAGTTGCCGGGCCACGCCGCAGAGCAACACCGTGGAGAGGTGGACCACGTCGGGCTTGACCTCCGACTCCAGCCAGCCGAGCAGCTTCTCGAGCTCCTTGCGCTGCCGGCCTTCCTCGCCGCGGAGCATGGAGACGGCCAGCGGGCCGGTCTGCTCCGGCCGGGTCCCGGCCCCGCGGCGGCTTGCCCAGCGGAGCAGGGTGGGGCGGTCCAGCAGGCGGTCCAGCCACCACGGCGTGTGGCGGAAGAGGCCCCAGTGCTGTTGCAGATGGACGTTGATGCCGCCGAAGGCGACGCGCTCTTCAGCGACGCTCTCCTCGTCGGTCCGCAGCGGCGTGTACAGCGGCACCAGCAGCACGTCGCCGCCGCCGGCGTGCAAGGCCGCGGCCAGCGTGTTGCCGTGCAGGCAACTGCCGCAGTACATCGGTCCCGCGCCGGCCGCAAGGTGGACAATTCTCATTTCACAGTGCCAGCGGACGCCGGTCCAGGATGGCGTCGGCCAGAAAATAGAGCAGGTGCCGCAACGGTTCGGACGGCAGGCGATCGGCCACTTCGCGGGCCCGGGCGTGATGCTTCGAGACCAAGGCCGCCGCCTGCCGGAAGACGCCGGCCTGGGCGTAGAGCCGGCGGACCCGGCCGACCGCCTCCTCGCCGCCGGCCGCTTGGGCCAGCAGCAACTCCAACTGGCGGCGATCGTGCGGGGGCAGGCCCGCCAGGGCCAGCGCCCAGAGGACCGTGGGCCGTCCGCCCAGCAGGTCGCCGCCGGCGGCTCGCTTTTGCGGCTCCGCCGGCTCTTGGGGCTCCGGCTGCTGCCAATCGTCGAGGTCGTTGAGGATCTGGTAGGCCACGCCGAGGTGGCGGGCGAAGCGGCGGATGGGCTCGCGGTAGGCGGCCGTGGGGCCCGCCAAGCGGATGCCGGCCATCAAGGCCGCCTCGAACGCCGGCGCCGTCTTCAGGCGCAAATCTTCAACGCGGCCAGCGGCGTCAACTCCTTGTTCGGCGCATCGCGCCACAGCAGCTCGGCGCCCTGGCCTTCGCAAAGCCGAGTGTGCGCGTCGGCGAACTGGGCCACGATGTCGGCCGCCGCCTCGGCCCCGAGCGGCTCGCGCTGGGCGATAACCAGCCGATAGCCCAGGCCGATCAGGTAATCGCCGACGTTGACCGCCGTGGCGACGCCATACTCGCGGTGCAGCGCGGGCAGGCCGTAGCGGACCCAATCGTCGTCCTCCACGTCGTCATGCACCAGCGACGCCTTGTGGAAGACCTCGATCGCCAAGGCGATGCGCTTGACGGCATCCGGCAGTTGGGCCGCCGCGGCGGCGGCGTCGGCCAGCGTGGCGCCGGCGCCGGTGAGGGCGTCGTACACGGCCAGCGTGATGAAGGGACGCGAGTGCTTGCCGCCGGCGGCCAGGAAGTCGCAGGCGATGGAGGCGGTGGAGGGCAGGGGGGGAGAGTCGGAAGGGCTGGTAGCTGGGGCCGCCGAAGGGGACAGTCCCATTTTCGTCGCGACCACGCGAAGCGTGGTGCCCGAATCGGGACAGTCCCCGGCATTATTCAAATTGGGGCAGTCCCCGGCGTTGAGCAGGCGTTGCAGTTCGGCCGGTGCGAACATGGCCGCCGCCGCCCGCATCAGGTGCAGATAGGTCCGCGTGGGCGCCGGCGCCGGGCGGTGGGGCGTCTGGATCATGCGTGCCACCCAATCGTCGTCGGTCGCCGTGCGGCGGCAACCGTTGTCCAGCAGGGGCACCGCCATGCAGGGAATGCCGGCCAGGAGGATCTTGTCGAGCGTTTTTTCCAAGACATCGAGGCAGGCGACGCCCAGGACGGCATCGAGCTGGCCGTTGAGGAGGATCTGCATGACGGCCGGCGAGCCTTCGGCGATGAGGACGCGGTAGCCGAGCCGCTGCGCCCCGGCTTGCAGTTCGGCCAGCGTGCAGGCGCCGCATTGGCGGCAGTGCAAGCCGGCGGCGTCGCAGGGGGCCGGACAGGTCTCGGCATCGCGCAAGCACTGCGGCAAGAGCAGCAGCCGGCGATGAAAAGGCACGGCGGCAACCTGGTCGCGCCAGAAGGCCGAGGCCAGCGCGACCATGGTCCAACCCAGGCAGCCCTCCGGCAGCGCCAGTTCGGCCAAGAGCCGCCGAGCGGCGGTTTCCAACTGGCAACGCCCCGGGGCGTGCGCGTGGTCCAGGCCGGCGGCGATTTCGGCCGCCCGGGCGGCGATACGCTCACGTAGGGCCTTGGGCTGCGGCACGTCCTTCAGCCCACTGGTGTCGCGGCCGTCGCCGCTGAGCGGCAGCCCAAGCGCAGCCAGGTTTGTCGCGGTATCCGGTTGCAAATTCAGCTCGGCAGGTTATTCGGGCGGGAGTCTCAAACGGGGTTATGCCGGAGGAAAGCGACGAATCGCTTGACCAAGGGCAGCCACCGTAAACACCAGCGGGTACAACTTCTCATAGTACCATAGTTTGGCGAAGTAGAAACCGATGGGGGCCGATTCCCGGTGTTTTCCCGCGTTTATCGCGGCCACGAGCCAGCCGAGTCCCTCCTTCAGAGCGGTGTCGACGGCCGGACCCCCCGGCGCCGCCAAGAGGGCCTCGACGGCCAGGGCGGTCTCCTCGACCGTGGGCTCGCCGCCGGCCGTATCCCCACCAGGGCCACCATCCCAGCCCCCTCCAGGGTCCGTGTGCGTGGCCAGCCACGCTGCGCCCTGCTGCGCCGGCGGGCTGGCCATCAGGTCCAGATCGCGATAGGCCAGCAGCACCCGGGCGGTCCCGTAGACGGGATTTTCCTCGCCGGGAAAATACTGGTTGCCAAACCACAGCGGGACCCAACTGCCATCGGGGCGCTGAGAGCCGGCCAGGTAAGTCAGTCCACGCTCGATGGCTTCGTCCACGCGCCGGTCGGGTTCGGCCTGTTTCCAGGCGTGCAAGGCGCGGATGGCGTGGGCGGTCAAGTCGCAGCCGCTGCGGTCGAAGGGGAGCGCACCCCAGCCGCGGCAGAAGGTGGGCCAGCCGCCGTCGGCATTCTGGAGGTCGAGCAACCAAGAAACGGCCCGCCCGGCGGCCGCTTCGATCTGGCCGCGGTACGCAGTGCCGCCCGAGCCCGAGAGCACCTTCAGCGCCAGCAGGGCGGCGGCGGTGTCGTCGGCATCGGGCACGGCGCCGGCGGCGTCGCTCCATCCCCAGCCGCCCGGCGGCGACTGGGTGAAGGGATGGACCTCGTGGCGTTGCGACTGCAACAGCCAATCGACGCATCCCAAGGCGCCGACGTCGCCGGTGGCGGCGGCCAGGGCGCTGGTGGCCAGCGTGGTATTCCACACCGACAGGTCGGCGTCGATCGGCCAGGAGCCGTCTTGGCGCACCGACGAGAGGAGAAAACCGACGCCCCGGCGGACGACGGCATGATCGACGCGGCCCGTGGAGGCCAGGCTCATCACCACGAAACTGGTCAGCGGCACGGCTTCGAGAAACCCGCCGCTGGGCGGCTGCATTCGCTCCAGCACCCTGAGGCTGCGGCCCACGCTCAAGCGCCGCCAGAGCCAGAGAATCGGGTTCCAAGGTCCGCGGTGGAAGAAACGCGCCTGGCCGACGGCCACCAGGGCCGGCACGGCATAGCTGACCACTCCCAGCCGCAGGAAACGCAGCATGGCGCAGGGGCAGGCAGGCCAGCTCGAAGGGCAACGCCGGCACGCGGCGCCAGGGCGCCAAGCCTGCCAACGCGCAGTTGGTCAGAATCGGCACGGCGAAGGTGCGGTCGTTGCCGTAACGCTGCCGCAAGCCGTCCAGGGCCCCCTGGGCGTCGAGGTAGTGTTGGGCCCGCGTGAGCTCGGCCTGGAATTGATCGGCCATGCCGGCCAGGTGCAGGGCGGCGCGGACCAGCAGCGTGGCGGCCAGATTGGAGAAGCTGCGATCGGTGTCGCCCCAGCCGCCGTCGTCGTTCTGGCAGCCGGCCAACCACTGGGCGGCCCGAAAGGCCAATTGACGATAGGCGTCGCGGCGGCTCTCGTCGGCGACTTTTCCGGCCACCACGGCCAGCGCGCTGGCGGCCGTCGCCGTGGAAAGCGCCGAACTGGACAGTCGGCCCACCCAATGGCCGGAAGCGTCCCGCTCGGCCAGCAGGTCGTGCCGGACGGTCTGATAGGCGTTGAGCAACTGGTGCGGATCGATCATGGCATTTTCATGGCGTGATGGCAGGGGATGGTGGCAAATTTTCTCCCCTCTCCCTTTGGGAGAGGGGCAGGGGGTGAGGGCCGAGCAAGGCAAGCTGTTTCTCGACAGAAGCCCTCACCCTAACCCTCTCCCGGAGGGAGAGGGGACGTGACTCCCCAATTTTCGAGACTCCAGCTATACCATCGCCCAGTGGTATAATCAAGGTGAACAAGCGGCGGGGACTCGAGCGGCGATGCTGTTGCGACTTGCATATCGGTTGGCCACGGAAATCTCCCCGCGCTTGGCGATGAAGGCGGGCTATCTGTGGGCGTACAAGGGAAGCAGGGCGGTGGCCGCCTATCGCCGCCGCGTGGCCTGCGGCCAATTGTTTCCGCCGTTTCTCTTTATTGCCCTAACCGACGCCTGCAACCTCCGCTGCCGCGGCTGCTGGATCGCCGGCGACGGCCGGCCCCATCAATTACCCGCCGCCGAGGTCGATCGCCTGATTGCCGAGGGCAAGCGGCAAGCGGCCTATTTCTATACGCTGCTGGGCGGCGAGCCGCTGCTGTATCCGCACCTCTGGGACATCGTCCGCCGCCACCGCGACTGCTATTTCCAGGTCATCAGTAACGGCATGTTCTTCGATGAGGAAAACGTGCGGCAAATCCGCGTGGCCGGCAACGTCACGCCCCTGGTCAGCCTCGACGGCGCGGAGCAGAACAACGACGACCGCCGCGGCCGGGGCGTCTTCCAGGCGGTCATGGAAGGCCTAGCGCGGCTGCGGCGCGAGAAGATCCTCTTCGGCGTCGCCACCACCGTGACCGCCACGAACATGGAACAGGTCCTCGGCGACAACTACGTCCGCGACCTGATCGGCCGCGGCGCCATGTACTTGTGGTATTACGTCTACCGGCCGGTCGGGGCCGATCCGTCGCCGCACTACTGCGTCGGGCGCGAGCAGATGATCCAGTTGCGCCGCCGGCTGCTGGCGCTGCGGCGCCGGCATCCAATTGTGCTCATCGACACCTATTGGAACGCGGCGGGCGAGGCGGTTTGCCCGGCCGCCCTGGGGTTGGGCTTTCACATCGGCCCGCAGGGCAGCGTCGAGCCCTGCCCGCCGCTGTCGGCCGCCTGCCAGACGATCCGGGACCACGATCACAACCTGTTTCGCACAATCAACGGCAGCGAATTCCTGCGGGGATTTCAAGAGTTCGTCCGTGGGCGGACCCGCGGCTGCGTGATCCTCGAACATCCGCAGGCCCTGGCCGAGTATCTGCGCAGCAGGTCGGCCGTCGATTACAGCGGCCGCGATCTGGCCGGCGAGCTGGCCGCCGCCGCGCCGCGGACGAGCCATCACCTGCCCGGCGAAGAAATTCCCGAGGACTATTGGCTCTATCGCCTGTTGAAGAAGCAGCTCTTCTTCGGCATGGGCGGGTATGGATGAAAGAACCTGGGGGACTGTCCCCTTCGCGGGTGGCCCCGATAGCTTGGCTATCGGGGCGGCGGAGCCGCAAGAGGAGCTTCGGTACGCCACGCGGGCCTCTTGTGCCTGCGGCACCCCGATAGCAGAGTTATCGGGGCCACCCGCGTGAACCAGTGCGTCATTGCCTCCCGCACAACCAGCGGGCCAGCAGACCGCGAGGCAGATCGGGCACGAGCAACCGGCGGGGCCGCCCGAGCGCGCGGAGCAAGGCCTCGACCGCCAGCCGCCCGCTGCGGACCGCGCCCTCCATCGTGGCCGGCCAGCCGGTGGCCGTCCAGTCGCCGGCCAGAAAGAGGTTCGCAACCGGCGTTTGCTGCGGCGGGCGGAGCCGATCGAGCCCGGGCGCTACCGAAAAGACGGCCGCCGGCTGCGTTATCACCCGATGATGCAGCAGACGACGCCGGCGGGCCTCCGGCCAGACGGCCTCCAGGTCGCGGAGGACCCCGGCGAGGATTTCCTCCGCGTCGCAGTTGGCCAGGGCGTGCGAGGCGCTGATGACAACTTGGTAATGATGGCCGCCCTGCGCGCTGGCGGCCTGGGCGTTCTCGACCGGCGGATCGGCGAAGACCCATTGGCTGAGGCGGTCCACCAGCACGGCGTGGCGCAGGTCGCCCAACGGCCCGTCGAACCAGAGATGCACGGCCGTGATCGCGCCGGGCCGAATGGCTTCCGCGTCCGCGAGGGCGGGCAGGGCGGCCCGCAGGGCGGCGCTCGAACAGGCCGCCGGCGCACTGCCAGGGCACGGCCGCGATGACGAAGTCGAACTCGCGCCGCGTGCCGTCGGCGAGCAGCACTGCGGTGGCGGCGCGGCTGTCGCCGTCGATCTGGCGGACGGGCGTGCCGCGATGAACGGTGACGCCGTGATCGGCCAGCCACGCCCCCAGGCGGCCGTCGATCCACTCTTGCAGCGGCACGCGCGGCAGCAGCAACGTGCAGGCTTCGCGCGCCGCCAGCAGACCGTCGACGAAGGCCTTGCGGACGGCGGCGAGCGAGGCCCGCTCGGGCGTCTCGCCCACGGCGCTGAGAATGACCGGCGCCCAGAGACGCGCGATCGCCCGCGGCGATTGCCCCTGGCGGCGAAGCCACACCCCGGCGGGCACTTCGGTCATGCTCTCGGGAGGTCGCAAGCGCGCCAGCCGCAGCAGCGTCCCGAGGGCCCGCCAGCGCTCGCCGGGCGTGAGGTGCTTCTGGGCCAACAAGGCGGGCAGCAAGTGCAGCGGGGCCGGCAGCCAGCCGGCGGCGGTGAAGTCGCTGCGGACGCCGTCGGGGCCGAAGAAGTGAAGCGTGGCGTCTCGTTGGAAGCACTCGGCCAGGCCCGTGCGGCGGCAGAGGTCCAGGAAGTTGGTACAGCAGCCCAGGGCCAGGTGTTGGCAGGTATCGACGAGTTGCCCGCTCGGCCGATCGCGGAACGAGGCGGCGCGGCCGCCCAGCGCGGCGGCCTGCTCGAACAGTTCCACTTGGCAGCCGTGCTCGGCGGCGGCGGCCGCGGCGCTGAGTCCGGCCAGTCCGCCGCCGACGACAGCGACGCTGGTGGAATTTCGAGGGGCGATGGAAGTCATTGCGGGATTCCGGACACGCGGTTTTCTTGCCCCCTCAAGCCCACCGGCTGCGACCGGTGGGAAAAATGCGGCGGATGTCGTCGCCATTCCCACCGGACGCAGCCGGTGGGCTTGGGGTGTGTTTCATTCGGTGGTTATGGACGCCCGTCCCACCGGACGCAGCCGGTGGGCTTGGGGTGTGTTGTATTCGGCGGTTGGGGAGTCTCGGCTACATCAGCGCGGAGGCCCGCGGGGGCAGCAAGGCCCAACGGGCGGCAAGCTGCAACTTCTTCGTGCGGCTGAGGCGGATGCGCCGCCGAAAAACGTCTTCCGGCCGCCGGGCAATCTTCCGCAACAGCACGCGATAGGTGGCCATCATCATGCCGAAGAGCCGTTGCGGAGCGGGCGGCAGCCAATCCAACAGCCGGGCGCCGTCGCGATAAAATTCCCCCGCGCGGCCGATCTCCAGTTCCATGAGGCGGCGGAAGGCCGGGCCGGTGACGCCCTGCTGCAATTGCTCGACCGAGTAGCCGCAGGCGCGCAGATCGTCCAGGGGGAGATAGATGCGGCCGCCGCCGGCGTCCTCCTTCAGATCGCGGAGGATATTGGTCAGTTGCAGGGCGATGCCGGCGGAGCGGGCCGGCCCAAGGGCCTCAGGACCGCGGAATCCCCAGACGTGAATGCACGCCAGGCCGACCGCCGAGGCCACGCGCTCGCAATAGCCGGCCAGCGCCGCGAACGTCTCGTAGCGCTGCCCTTGGAGGTCCATTTCCACGCCGTCGAGCACGGCCGTAAGATGCTCCGGCGGAATCCGGAAGCGGCCCACCGCATCGGCCAGCGCGGGCAGAAGCGCGGCGGCTTGCGGCGAGCGAAAGGGCGGCGGAGCGTCGCCTCGCAGGCAATCGTCCAGATCTTCTCGCCATTGGGCCATGGCTTCCCGGGGCGTCGCCGAGGCGGCGGCGTCGTCCACCAGGTCGTCGGTATGGCGCAGGAAGGCATAGAGGGCGTCCATGGCGCGGCGCTGGGTGGCCGGCAAGAGGAAGAAGCCGGCGGGGAAGTTCGAGCTTGCCCGGCGGGCCAGGCGACGGCAGGCGGCATAGCTGGCCTCGACTTGGGCGGGGGCGAGATTCACGCCGTGCCCTCCTTGTGCCCGCCGGCCTCCTCGCCCTCCTGGCCCTCCAAAAGGGTGCCGCGCAGCAGCCGCCACCAGCAATTGGCCAGGATGCTCAGCTTCTCGAACTTGGTGAGCTTGGGCCGGGCGGTCCAAACGTCGTAGTTCTGGCGGCGGATCGCCTCGAGGATCGCCAGGCCGCCGTGGACGAACAGCGCCACGTCAAGCTGCAGATCCGACGGCATCGCCGGCGCCAGCGGCAGGCCGCGCCGCAGGTAGCCTTCGGCCTGGTCTACCTCGGCGGCCATCAGTCGGCGGAACGCGTCGTTGCACTCGCGGCGCGCAAACATGCCGTCGTCGTAGCCGAAGCGGCGGCAATCGGCCAGCGGCAGGTAGATCCGCCCGCGATCGAAATCGCCCGCCACGTCCTGGCAGAAGTTGGCCAACTGCAGCCCGGTGCAGATCGAGTCGGCCATCTGCACCCGCTCGGGCGTGTGACACCGTCCCAAGTAGAGGACCAGCCGGCCCACGGGATTGGCCGAATAGCGGCAGTAGTTCAACAGTTTGCCGATGTCCTCGTAGCGTCGCACCCGCTGGTCCTGGCGGAAGGCCACCAGCAGATCGACGAAGGGCTCGGCGGGGATGTCGAACTTCTTGATCGTGGTGGCCAGGGCGATGAAGACGGGGTGGAACGTCTGGCCGCGGTAGCAGGCGTGCAAGTGCTGTTCCCACCAGTCCAGCAGGGCCAGGCTTCGCCTGGGGTCGCCCGCCTCGTCGGCCAGGTCGTCGGCCCAGCGGCAATAGGCGTAGATATTGAAGAAATGTTGCCGCAGGCGCCAGGGGAGCAAGCGGCTGGCGACGGTGAAATTCTCGTAGTGGCGGCGTGCCAGCCGCCGGCAATAGCGGCGGCTCTGGCCCAGCGAGCGCGGTTCCGTCAAATTCGCCTGCGGTCCGTAAAGTTCCAAGTCGCGGGAAAACGTGGACTTCGCCATCGCAATCGAATCCCCAATCCCTAAGGTAACCTGACCGGCCCGAAGCGGACAGTCCCATTTTCGTCCGACCATGCTTTGCATGGTGCCCGAAATCGGGACAGTCCCCCGCTTGTCCTAATCCCCAATCCCTAATCCCTAGTTTTCCGCCCCTGGCCCCGGCGGGGCACTCCTATTATGATATGTTTCGGCCGATGAGGGAACCATGCATATTATTCTGGCCGGTCCGCGGGGATTCTGCGCCGGCGTCAACATGGCGATCGAAAGCCTGGAAACCGCCCTGCGGGTGTATGGCAGCCCGATCTACGTCTACCACGAAATCGTCCACAACCAGTGGGTCGTGGAGCGGTTCGGGGGCCTGGGGGCGGTCTTTGTCGACGACCTGGCCAAGGTCCCGGCGGGGGCGCACCTGCTCTATTCGGCCCACGGCGTCTCGCCGGAGGTCCGCCGCGAGGCCGCCCGGCGGCAGTTTCACACCATCGACGCCACCTGCCCCCTGGTGACCAAAGTCCACCGCGAGGCGGTCCGTTTCGCGGCCGCCGGCTACACGATCATTCTGATCGGTCATGCCGGGCACGACGAAGTGGCGGGGGTGATGGGCGAAGCCCCCGGGGCCTTCCTGCTGGTGCAAACCCCGGAGGACGTGGATCGCCTGGAGGTGGCCGACCCCGAGAAACTGGTCTACCTGACGCAGACGACGCTCTCGGTGACGGATGCCGCCCGCACCATCGGGCGGCTGCGGGAGCGTTTTCCCAAGATTGCTGCGCCGCTGAAGGAGGACATCTGCTACGCCACGCAGAACCGGCAAGAGGTGGTGCGCACGTTGTCGCGCCGGGCGGACGTGGTCTTGGTCGTGGGCAGCCAGAACAGTTCCAACAGCCGCCGGCTGGCCGAGATGGGCGGGCGCAGCGGCAGGCCGTCGTACTTGATCGACGGGCCGGGCGACATCGACGCGGCTTGGTTCACCGGCGGCGAGACGGTGCTCCTCACGGCCGGCGCCAGCGCGCCGGAAAACGTCGTCCAGCAGTGCATCGCCTTGCTGCAGGAGCGTTTCGGCGCCGTGGTCGAGCCCTGCACGCTCTTTCAGGAGGAGGTCAGTTTCCTCCTGCCCCCGCCATTGCGCGGAGGCGCCGGGAGGGCCATCTTGTGAAGATCAACGACTTGGAACTCCATCTAGTCGAGATCGCCTGCACGGGATTGACGCAGCCGGTCCGCTCGCTGCTGGTGCGGCTGACGACGGACTCGGGGCGGGAGGGCTGGGGCGAGGCGGGACTGGCATGGCGAGCCGGCGAATTGTCGGCCCGCCGCGACGCCCTGTTGCCGGTGCTGGCCGGCCGCAGCATCTTCGACATCGAAGAACTGCACACGCTCGAAGCCCTCTCCGCGGCGCCGCTCCGCGCCGCCGTGGAAATGGCCTGCTGGGACCTGATCGGCCGCGCGGTCGGCCAGCCCGTCTGCCGGCTGTTGGGCGGCGAGTATCGGCGCCGCATCCCGCTGGCCGTGCGCTTGGCGGGCCGCCGGCCCGAGCGGCTGGCCCCCTTGGCGCGGGAAATGGCCGCCCGGGGCTTCCACTGCCAAATCGTCAACTCGGCCGGCCAGGTGGCGGTCGATCGGCAAATGTTGCAGGCGGTGCGAGAGGGCGTGAGCGACGGCACGGAACTCCGCCTGGACGGCCTGGCCCATTACGACGTGCAGACCGCCCGCGACCTCTGCGCCGAGATCGAAGCCGACCATCTGCAATTCCTCCTGGACCCGTTGGCGGTGCGGGAACTCTACCCCATGGCGGCGCTGGGGCGGCAGACGCGGGTGCCGCTGGCCGTAGGCCGGGCCATCGCCGGCGCCGCCAACGTCTTGGCCGTGGTCCGTTGCGGCGCGGCGTCGTTCGTGGTCTTGGACATCGAGCGCGTGGGCGGGCTGGCGCCGCTGCGGTCCTGCGCGGCGGTGGCCGCCGCCGCCGGCATCTTCGCGCTACTGGGCGGGCGGCCGCTGCTGGGCGTCGCCACCGCCGCCATGCTGCACCTGGCCGCCGCCACGCCCGCCCTGTCCGGCTGCAACGAGTCCGCCTATCACCAGTTGCAGGACGACGTGCTCAGCGAACCGCTGGCGATCGACGAGGGCATGATGACCGTCCCGCAGGGGCCGGGCTTCGGCGTCGAGGTCGATCGCGCGAAGCTCGAACGATACGCGGCTGCGTAGGGAGCGCGACGCTGCGAAACCGCAAGCGATCGGCATAGGGCCAGGACCGGGCAACTTGACAACGCTTTCTTTCTTGGCGACAATCGAAAATGCTGACCCGGGGAGATGATGCGATGAGGATGCTGCTGGGGGTGGCCCTGTGGATTGCCGGATGCAGTGCGGTCGAGGCGCAGACGGTCATCGTCATCGGTGACGCTGCGCCGCCCCTGGAGCAATATGCGGCCCGGGAACTGCAGCGATACCTGTACCAGTTGTCCGGCACGCTGCCTGCCATTCAGATGGCCAAGGGCGATACGCAACCGGCCGGTCCCGCCTTCTTAATCGGGCGGACGGCGGACCATCCGCTGCTGGCGAAGATGGCGGCGGCCGGGACGATCAAGATCACCTCGGGCGACCCGGGTCCGCAGGGATACCTGTTGAAGACGACCGCGCTGGGCGGCCGAGAGGCGCTGGCGATCGCCGGACGCGACGAGGTGGGTTGCCTCTACGGCGTCTACGGATTGCTGGAAGACCACTACGGCGTCGGCTTCTATCTGGGCGGCGACGTGCTGCCGGACGGGAAGTCGCCGCTGCGGCTGGCCAAGGTCGATGAGCGGCGGACGCCGGCGGTGGCCGTCCGCGGCTTCCTGCCCTGGACGAACTTTCCCCAATCGGCCACCAGCTATTCGTGGCAGGATTGGCGGTTCATCATCGACCAGATGGCGAAGATGCGCATGAACTTCCTGCACATCCACAACTATACCGGCGACAACGGCCACAACGAGATGTTCCACAACTTCGCCCTGCACGGCATCCGCTCGCGCGTCTGGATGGCCACGGCGCGGAGCGGCCACGGCTGGAGCATGCCCGGCTGGGACGTGAACAAGTATCTTTTCGGGGCCGCCGACCTGTTCGACGACTACGACTACGGGGCCGATTGCGCCTGCACAACGAGACCCTCTCCAACGAGGAGGTTTTCCGCAAGGGGGCGAGCCTGTTTCAGAAGGTCATTGCCTATGCCCATACGCGCGGCGTGCGGATCGGCCTGGGCGTGGACCTGAACCTCGCCATGCCCGACTACAAGACCAAGATCGACGATCCCGCGCTGGTGGCGGCCCGCGTCGAGCAGATCGCCGGCGATTATCCCGACCTGGATTACCTGCTCTGCTTCCAATCGGAAGGCATCGGCCAGAACGAGGAGGCGTACAAGGTCTGGCGGAGGATCTTCGACGGGTTCTACCAGGGCATGAAGGCCCGCGCCCGCGGACCGCCCTGGCGGTGGCCGGCTGGGGGCTGGTTCCCGCGTCGATCGCCGCTTTGCCGAAGGACGTGATCTGCGCCCCGATCTCGCAGTATTCCGACGGTTGCGCAAGCGGCAAGGAGTACGGTCGGCGCGAGTTCTGGGGCTGCCCCTGGCTGGAGCGGGATTTCGGCAGCTCGGAGTATTATTACCCTTATAACATGCACCTGAAGAACACCGTCAAGGCGTGGCTCGAACGGGCCCCGAACATGAACGGCTTCTATTGTCTTTCCTGGCGGCTGACCGACGCTGTGGAGCCGAAAATGTCGTTCATGGCCAAGGCCCCTTGGGACGGCGCGGGCCGTTACCCGACGTCGCGGGCGGTCTACCGCGAGTATGCTGCGCGCAACTACGGCCCGGCCGCCGCCGAGGACATCGCCGCCATTCTCGACAACAATGAGCCGTACGCGACCGATCTCGGCGAATGCTGCGGCACGCCGCAGTTCTTTTCCCCGCCGGAGTTGAACGGCGTGCCGATCGGGAATTACCTCTTCAATTTCCGCACGTTCACTCTCCGCGGCCCCGGGGGCGCCAAGACCACGCCGGCCACCGCGTTCAACAACCCCCGCCCCATCCCCAATTGCACGTCCGGCGACGGCAAACTGTGCGTGGGGTATATCAGCCCCGGCACCTGCCTCCGCTACGACAACGTCGATTTCGGCCAGGGCATGACCGAGTTCGAGGCCCTCGCCTCGTCCGCCGCCGGCGGCGGGATCATCCAAATCCGCCTCGACGCCCCGGACGGCGCCCTGCTGGGCGCCTGCAACGTCGGCCACACCGCCGACTGGGAGAAGTGGACGACCTACAAGGCGGCAATCAAGAACACCGCCGGAAAACATACCATTTGGCTGCGATTGGTGTCCTCTCTGTCCTCGGGCGACTATGCCAAGGCGGCCGCCGAGCTGGCCACCATCGACAAGTGCATCCAGGCCGCGCCGTCGGCCGCCTGCCGCGCCCGCCTGGTGGTGCTGCGGTGCCGCATCGCCGCGGCCAAGGACCACATCGAACTCAATCGCGACTTCGACGGCTACACCTGGAAAGACCTGCCCGGAGCGATGCCCTCCTGGGTGGCCAATTTCACCGGCCGCGTCACGGATGTTTCCTCGTTGGGCAACGTGGTCAGCACGCAGAACCGCTACGTCCAGCGCAACTACCTGCCGAAAGAGCGGCAGTTGCGCAAGAGGCTGGCGATCCAGCCGCCCTCCGATGTCACCGCCCGCGGCACCCTCCAAGGTGCAGTCGTCGTCTGGAACAACGAGCAACCGGGCGCGAAGGGCTTTTGGGTCTATCGCGACGAGGTGAAGTTGACGGCGCAGCCCTTGCCGGCGGCCGTCCGGTCCTATGCGGACAGCTACAACGGCGTGGCGCGCTACGCAGTGACAGCCGTCGGTCCGGACGGCGCCGAGAGCGTCCGCTCGCTGCCATGCCGCTGCCAATCCGGCACGGCCGCCGCGACGCCGCCGCAGGTCGTGGTGATTTCTCCGCCCACCTCGGTTGCCCAGGGGCAGCCCGTTTGGATCAAGGCCCGCTGCCTGTCCAATCGCACTTATCAGAGCGTGTCGGCGACGCTGCACTATCGCGCCCCCGGCAACGGGCGGTGGCAGGTGCGCTGCCGATGCCGCGGCGCGTCAAGGCGGTCTTTGCGGTCGAGGTGCCGGGCAGGGAGATCACGGCCGCCGGCCTGGAATACTACGTCGAGGCCAGCGACGGCGACAACGTGGCGATCTGGCCGGCCTCGGCGCCGCCGACGCCGCTGTCGCTGGTGAGCTGGCCGACCGGCCCGGCGCACGCCCCCGGCACACCCGGCGACTTCCGCGCCGACGGGCCGCGCTCGGGTGGTCGGCCCCGGCGGGCGAGGTCTTTTGGTATCGCATTTACCGCAGCCAGCAGCCCGACTTCCAGCCCGGTCCGGAGACCTTCCTGACCTATGTCGACAAGGGCACGACGCGGTTCCGCGACGCCAGCGAAGACTTCGCCGGCCGGAAGCGCCAGGGCGACTGGTATTATCGCATCAGCGCCGTGAGCAAAGACGATTGGGAAAGTCCGCCCACCGCCGCGGTCAAGGATTGAGCGACGTCCCCTCTCCCGCCGGGAGAGGGTTAGGGTGAGGGCCGATAACGGAGACGCGCAATCTCGGGGACGGCGACTCGCGTCGGTCGCCCTCACCCCGGGCACCGCTTGCGGTCCCTCTCCCAAAGGGAGAGGGGAGGAACTTGCAAACGCTCGGCCGCTACCCCGGGCGGCTGATGTAGTCCTTCATGAAGCGATTCTCCACCGCCAGGTTGTCGTGCTGGGCCTTGACGATGTCGCCGATGGAGACGATGCCCGCCACGCGGCCGCCGGAGAGCACGGGGAGATGGCGAATGCGTTTGGTCGTCATCAGGCCCATGATCTGCTCGACGGAATCGCCGGGCGAGGCGGTGATCAAGTCGGCGGTCATCAAGTCGGCGACCTTGCAGTCCATCCAGGGGCAGGTTCCCGCCGGGGCCTTGGTGCCGCCGGCCGGGCCGCGCTGGCCGGCGTGGGCGTAGAGCAGATCGCGCTCGGAGAGGATGCCCACCAGGTGCTCGACGCCGGCAGCGTCGCGCCGCCCCACCAGCAGTGCGCCGACGTGATGGTCGACCAACTCGCGGACGGCGTCGGCCAAGGTGGCGTCCGGGGCGATCCAGTAGACGGTGCTTCCCTTGGCCTTCAAAATGTCTTGCAGCAGCATGGTCGTGGATGTCCGTGGCTTGGAATAGGCTGGGGACTGTCCCAATTTTCGTCCGACGAAAATGGGACTGTCCCCTTTCCGGTCCCCAGGCAATTCTAACGCCCCCGCCGGCCGGGTCAACCGCCGCGCTTCCAGGCGATGATCTCCGCGATGATCTGGTCCAGGTCGTAGCGGGGCGAAAAGTCGATCGCCTGCCGCAGCCGCCCCAGGTCCGGAACGCGACAACGACAGTCCTCGAAGTCCTCGCCGTAGGCCGCCAGGTAACTGACCATGCGGACCTCCAGGGCCGGATCGACCGCTGCGATCACCTTGCGGGCCAGGTCGAGAATGCGGATCGGCCGGTCGCTGCCGATGTTGAAGACGTGGCCGGCGGCGGCGGGAATTTCCATCAGCGCCAGCACCGCCCGCAGCACGTCGGCCACGTGGGCGAAACACCGCTGCTGCTGGCCGTCGCCATGGACCTCGGGCGGCCGCCCGGCCAAGGCGGCATCGACCAGCCGCGGCAGCACCATGCCGTAGGCGCCGACCTGCCGCGGCCCCACCACGTTGAACAGCCGGCCGATCACCACCGGCAGCCCCCGCTCCCGCCAGTAGGCCAGGGCCAGGAACTCGTCGATCGCCTTCGAGGTGCCGTAGGACCAGCGCGAGCGGGTCGTGGGGCCGAAGACCAGGTCGTCGTCCTCATTCCATCGCGGCTTGGGGTTCTTGCCGTAGACCTCGCTGCTGCTGGCCAGGAACAGCCGCACCGGGCGGCCGCCGGCGTGCAGCCGGCCCAATTCGTCCAGCAACAACTCGGTCGGATAGATGTTCGTCTCGATGGTGCGGATCGGGCTCTGCGCGATCAATTGCACGCCCACCGCCGCGGCCAGGTGATACACCTCGTCCACCTCGGCCACCAGCCGCCGCACCAAGGCACGGTCGGCCACCGAACCCTTGACGTAGCGAAGCTCCGCGTGGCCGAGCACGGCGGCCAGGTTGGCCACCGAGCCGGTCGATTCGTCGTCCACCACCGAGACGCGATGGCCGCGGGCCAACAGCGCCTCGGTCAGATGGCTGCCGATGAAACCTGCGCCGCCGGTAACCAAAATGTGCTTCATGGCGTGGTCTTCTTTCCAGGCACCCCCGCCACGCAGTGGCGGGGCTTTTCGCTAATTTGACCGTGTGTGAATGATCGAGGCCAGGATCGCTATCCCCAGCAAGGCGATAATCACCGCTAAGGAGACCCAGGCGGGAATCCAAGGCTGCTGCGAGTTGCCGGCAAACCACCACTGGGCAATCATTTTCGCCCCCACAAATCCCAGCACCGCGGCCAGACCATAGTTCAGATAGCAGAACCGGTCCAACATGCCGGCCACGAGGAAGTAGAGGGCCCGCAAACCCAGGATGGCGAAAATGTTCGACGTAAAGACAATATACGGATCGGTGCTGATGCCGAGAATAGCCGGCACGCTGTCGACCGCGAACAGCAGATCGGTGCTTTCCAGCACCAGCACCACCAACAAGAGCGGCGTGATGTGCCAGCGGCCGTCTTGGCGGGTGAGAAAGCGGCGGCCGAACTGGGCGAAATCGCCCTTGGCCACCCGCAACCATCGCCGCCCCAGCCGCAGGGCCATGGTCTGCTGGGGATCGATCTGGCGCCGCGGCGGCGGGCGAGTCGGCAGGCCGTGTAAACCAGGAAAAGTCCGAAGATCGGCAGTACCCACGCCAGCCGGTGAATCAGCGCCGTGCCGGCGAGGATGAAGGCCAACCGCATGACGATGGCCCCCACGATGCCCCAGAAGAGCGCGGGATACTGGTACGGTTTGGGCACCTGGAAGGAGCGGAAGATGACGGCGAAGACGAAGACGTTGTCCATCGACAGCGACCATTCGACCAGGTAGCCGGTGAGGAATTGGATGCCGGCGTCGCTACCCCGCCACCACCACACCAGCGCGTTGAAGGCGGCGGCCAGCGAACACCAGGCGATGGTTGCCAGGGCCGATTCCCGCCACGACGCCGCGTGGCCGCGGCGATGGACCAGCCCCAGGTCGAGCCCCAGGAGCACGGCCAGCAGGGCCCCGAAGGCGAGCCAGTGCCATAGATGGACTTCAGGCAACGGGTGCTTCCTAATCTTTGCGGGGCGGGGGAACAACCCTGGGGACTGTCCCAATTTTCGTTCGACGAAAATGGGACTGTCCCCCTCTCAGGGCCATCATACCGCCATTATATATCGCGTGCTATGGCCGTTTCAGCCGTGCTGAGGTGAGGAACAAGGGGCCTATTGGGTCATCAGCGCGGAGAGGAACTTCGCCAGCCGATCGGATGTCTCCACCGCGCGCTGTTGCAAGCGCAGCAGGTCCATGACGCTGGAGGGACGCCGCAGGATCGAGCCCACCGCGGCGCCCAGTCGCGCGGCGGCGGTCTTCTGGTCGAGCAGTTTCTGCACGTCGCGGGGCAGGACGTCGCCGGCCGCGTCGCTGATGGCGCGGACGGCCAGGAACGGCGTCTGGCGACGGCGGCAGACCCCGGCCACCGCCAGGGTTTCCATGTCGACGGCCGCCGCGGCATATTTTTCGCCCAGGGCGAGCTTCTCCTCGGGCAGGCGCACCAGCCGGTCCACCGTCAACAGGCATCCCTCGCAGACGCCGCTGCCGGCGGTCAGCGCCGGCAGGCCGGCCAGGTCGATCTCGCACACCCCGCCGCTTTCGTCGAGCACGCGGCGGGCCACCACGATGTCGCCGCGGCGCAGCTTGGCGTCCAGCCCGCCGGCAAAACCGGCCGAGATGACCACCGCCGGGCGATGGCCGTCGAGGAGCGCTTCGGTTGCGGCCGCCGTGCGCCGCCGGCCCACGCCCGATTGGATCAGCACCACGTGACGGTCTTGCAAGTCGCCTTCGCGGGCGACGAATCCTTGGCCGCGGGTGGTGACGACGTTGACCAACAGGTCTTGCAGGCAGCCGGCCTCGATGTTGAGTGCGAAGACCACGCCGAAATGACAGGACTGGCCCCCCGCACGCAGTGCGGTGGCTTTTGGGGAGATAGAACTATTCATTTTCGCAGGATGGTGGGCGTCCAGGAGAGGCCGTCGCGAAAGGTCCAAGCCCAGGCGCCCTCACCCCCGTGCCGGCAAATATAATGGAATACGTTCACCTGATGCTGCCGATCGCGGATCGGGGTCACTTTGCACTTCATTGTCCAGAGGCGACCGCTGTGGCCTTGGTCGCGCAAGACGTAGAAGGCGTGCCGCTTGGCGGTGCCGACCAGTGGTCGCACCTCCTTGTCAGGGAATCGCGTTAAGAGGTGAAAATGGGCCTCATTCAGGCAAAGTGCAATCACCTCCACCTTATGATCCACCAGCATCTCCACCATGGCCTGTCCGGCCGTCTGTCGCTGGGCAGCCGTGAGATGCACGGGCGGTTTCTTCAATTGCCCCCGGCTGTACTGGAAAACGGCATCGTCGGTTCCGGGCGGCGGCGGAGCCTTGTAATCGCCCGCCACGTGCCGCTTATGCCGTTTGCTCCGCCAGCCTCGCGGATCGCCGGGAAGCCAGGTGCCGTAGCTGTTGCCATTGACATGATACCAACCGTTCCAGGCGTCCATGCCGGGCAGCATATCGCCGGAGCGTCTTGATGGAAAGCCCCCCAGGCGCACCCCCCGCACGCAGTGCGGGGGCTTTTGGGGAGATAGGCGGGGAAGGATTGCACATTTATGAAAAGCCCCCGCACTGCGTGCGGGGGGCCGGGCCGCCGCTGGGCCTCTCACCCCATCTGCCAAACTGCCATCTTCGCCAGGTCGCGCCAGCGGCGGTTGGCCGCCAGGACCGCGGAGGGCTCGAAACCGCAGTGCATCAGGCAGTGCTCGCAACGCGGATCGTGCCCCGGCCCCACGCCCGACCAATCGGTCGAGGCAAGCAACTCCTGGTAGCTGCCGCAGTGGCCGTCGGCGATGAGGTAGCAAGGCGTGCGCCAGCCGCGGACGTTGCGGGTGGGGTTGGCCCAGGCCGCGCAGCGCAGGTCGCGCTCGCCGCAGAGGAATTCCAGGTACAGCGGCGAGGCGAACAAGCAATACCTGCCCAGGAGCCGCCGCGCCAGGCGGAACTTCTCGTGCACCTCGGAGCGCGTCAGGAAGATCCGCTCCGCCTCGGCCGGGGCCCCCTCCCGCACCGCTTGATAACCGTAGCCGGGCGCAATCATGAAGCCGTTGACGCCCAGCTCGGTCAAGTAGCCAAACAGCACGGCGATCTCATGGACGTCGGTGTCCTTGTAGAAGGTCGTGTTGGTGCAGACGCTGAGTCCGGCCGCCGTGGCCGCCTGAATGCCGCGGACGGCCGCCGCGAACGTCCCCGGACAATTCACCAGGCGATCGTGCGTGGCCTCCATGCCGTCGAGGTGGACGTTGATGAACAAGCGGTGGTGGCGAGGCAGCGCCGGCAACCGCTGCTCCAGGTTCACGCCGTTGGTGCAGAGATAGATGTGCTTGCCCAGGGCAAGGATCTCTTGCACCAGCTCCCCGATCTCCGCATAGATCAGCGGTTCGCCGCCGCAGATGCTCACCACCGGCGCGCCGCACTCGACCACCGAATCGAGGCACTCCTGAACCGACATGCGGGCGTGCAGCGAGTCGGCGTACTCGCGGATCCGCCCGCAGCCGACGCACGACAGATTGCAGGCGTGCAGCGGCTCCAGCATCAGCACCAGGGGAAAGCGCTCCTGGCGGGCCAGCCGTTTTTTCAGCAGGTAGCCGGTCAGGGCGGTGGTGAGCGAAAGGGGAAAACGCATGACGAAGGGGCCAGGGACCGAAGAGGGATTAGGGATTAGGGATTAGGGAAAAGCCCCCGCGCTGCGTGCGGGGGACGAACTGCTAACGGGTACCCAGCCGGGGCTTGATGCGGACGGCCCAGCGGGCCAAGGCCATCAAGGGGAAGTAAATGGGATAATAGTGATAACGCAAGTAAAACACCCGCGGAAAGCCGGTGCCGGTGAACTGGGGCTCGTTCCAGGTGCCGTCCTGGCGTTGCGTGCGGATGAGGTGGCGAATGCCGCGGATCGTGGCCGGATGCTCCTCCAAGCCGGCGGCCAGCAGCCCCAGCACGGCCCAGGCGGTCTGCGACGCCGTGGGAGTTCCCTGGCCGCGGAGGTGCGGGTGGTCGTAGCTGTCGGGCGATTCGCCCCAGCCGCCGCCGGGCTGCTGATGGGCCAGCAGCCAGTTGGCGCCGGCCACCACGGCCGGATCGTCGGCCGGCACGCCGACCTCGCACAGGCCGGTGAGCGACTGCCAGGCGCCGTAAATGTAATTGACGCCCCAGCGGCCGAACCAACTGCCGTCGGCCTGCTGCGTGGCGCGGATATAAGCGACCGCCCGGTCGACGACCGGATCGCCCACTCGCCGGCCCAGATTTCCCAGGCATTCCAGCACCCGGCCAGCCAGGTCGGGAGTGCTCGGGTCGGTCATGGCGTTGTGATCGGCGAAGGGGACGCGGCAGAGGAACTCGCGGTTGTTGTTGCGATCGAAGGCGCCCCAGCCGCCGTCGTCGTTTTGCATGGCCAACAGCCAGCGGAGGCCGCGGTCCATGGCGGCCACCGTGTCGTCCACGGCGGCGGCGCCTGGGGAGGCTGCGTATTGTGCCACGGCTGTGTCAGCCGTGCGCGAGGCGTCAACAGTCCGCACGGCTGGCACAGCCGTGGCACACGCGACGTCCGGGTCGGGCGTCACCTCCAGCTCCGGCGGCAGCGCCGGCGAGCGCCGCGACCGCGAGTCGAACTGCGTTTGCAGGGCCAGGAGCACCATCGCCGTGTCGTCGCAATCGGGATAGAACTCGTTGGCATACTCGAAGCACCAGCCGCCCGGCTCGGCGGCCACGGTCTCCGACCAGTCGCCGCGGCGGCGGGTCTGCTTCTTCAGGAGCCAGCCGACGGCGTCTCTGGATGGCGGGCCGCCCGGGCCCCACGCCGCTCAGCGCAAGCGCGCAGGGTGATGGCCGTGTCCCAGACCGGCGACTTGCACGGTTGCAGCCGCGCCGTGCCCACGGCCTGGTCGTCGATCACCAGGTCCTCGAGCTGCTGGTAGCAGTATTGCATCGGCTCGCTCTGGTCGTCGTAGCCCAGGCACTTCAGGGCCACGATGCTCCAGACGATGGGCGGATAGATCGCCCCCAGCCCGTCGCTGTGCTGGAAGCGCTCGAGCATCCAGGCTTCGGCGGCGGCGATGGCGCGGCGGCGGCAGGGCATCAGCCGCAGCCGCTGGCCCCACTTCAACATCCCTTCGACGATGCGGAAGAAGCGGTCCCAGCTCAGCGGCCCGGTGCCGCCGGTCAACCCCGGGCAGCGCAGCGGCGGCCAATTCCGCGGCTGGCGGAGAAACAACTCGCGGATGCCCCGCTCCGGCTCGACGCGACGGACCGGCTGCAAGGCCGAGATGATCGACAAGGGCACGATGATCGTCCGCGACCAGGAGCTGACGGCGTAGAGGTTGACGGGAAACCACTTGGGCAGGAGCACCAGTTCCGGCGGCACGGCCGGACACTGGGCATAGGAAATCTGGCCCAGAAGCGCCAGGTAGAAGCGCGTGAAGCTGTTGACCGCGTCGGCGCCGCCGTGGGCCAGGATCGCCCCCCGGGCCCGCTCCATGTACTCGGCGCTGGGGTCGTGGCCGGTCAGCTTCAGCGCGAAATAGGCCTTCACGCTGCCGCTGATCTCGACCTGGCCGCCGGGATACATGGCCCAGCCGCCGTCGGGAAGCTGGTTTTCGATCAAATGGGCGGCGGCCCGCCGGGCCAGCGGCATCTCCTCCAAGCCCAGGAAGGCCCATAGCAAAATCGTCTCGCTCTCCAGAATGGTGTCGCCTTCCAACTCGGCACACCACGAGCCGTCGGCCTGTTGCTGGTCCAGCAGCCATTGCCGCGTGCGGACGATCGCCCGCCGCGCCGAGGGCCCGAGGGCGACAGCGGCCTGAAGATCGGGCGGGAAAGCCAGCGGCGCCCCCACATACCCCTCCTTGGATACGACGGACACGTTCTGGCTGCGACTCATCAGATGCGCCTCCCTTGCCGCTCAGGAACGCCCGGAGAAATGATTCCTAAGCCGATCTTCCATGACGGGTAGCCCCCATCTCCTCCGGAGACAATAACTTATGCGATTAACCCCGCAGCGACAAGATCATTCCGCATGGAAAGATTGCTTCCCCTGTCGCTTCGGAAGAGGGGCAGGGTGAGGGCGATTCGTTTCTGATGCGGGAGGACCGGTAGGGTGGGACGAGCGGAGCGAAGTCCCACCAAGAATGCACTTCGCCCTCACCCCAACCCTCTCCCGGAGGGAGAGGGGGACTGCCGCGCGGGCAGCGTGATGAGGAAGCTGGCCCCTCCGCCGGGGTTGGCGTCCACTTCGATGCGGCCGCCGTGGTTGGTGATGATCCGCCAGCACTTCGAGAGCCCCAACCCCAGGCCGCGGCCGGCCTGCCGGGCTGAATAGAAGGGATCGAAAATATGCGGGCGTTGCTCGGCCGAGACGCCGGGCCCGTCGTCGCTGACGCGGATCTCCACGCCGCCGGCCAGTCGCGACAACGCGATGCGAATGTGACCTTGCCCGCCTCGCGCCTCGATCCCGTTCTGACACAACGCCCGCAACGCCACCGCCAGTTGCGTCGGATCGGCCCGGATCCAGAGCGGTCCGCCGTCGCCCTCGCGCGTCCAGCGAGATCTGCTCCTGGGCCGCCAGCGGCGCCAACTCGGCAATCAACCCGTCGACCAGTTCGACCAGGGCGACCTGCTGCAACTCGGGCTGGGGCGGCCGGGCGAAAAGACGCAAGTCGGCGATCATCTCATAGACCCGCATCGCCTGGGCGTTAATCAGCGCCAGCGCCCGGCGCCGCTCGGGATTGGTCTCCTCTTGGAGGAACAGTTGCGCCCGGCCGGCGATGACCGTCAACGGGTTGTTGATTTCATGTCCGGCCCCGGCGGCGAATTCGGCCAGCGCCGTGAGTTTCTCCTGCTGGAGGGTCTCCTGAAAGCGGTTTTCCAGCCGCGCCAGGCGGGCGGCCAACGGCGGCAGCCAATCGGCCAGGCCGCCGACTTCGGCCGCCCAGCGCTGTCCGGCCTCGACGCCGCGACGGCGACAGGCATCCAAGTCGAAGTCGATCCCGGGTGGCGCCGCGGCGGCCCCGGCCAGGACCCGGGCTGCCAGATCGACGCAGCCCGGCGGCGCGGGCCCCGGGCCTGCGAGCCCCGGGCCTACGAGCCCCGGGCGTGAGCCCGGGGATAAGTCGGAACCTGTCGCTGGCCCTTTGCCCTCCGCCGGGGATGCCCCGGCCAGCCAATCGCCCGCGTAGTAGAGCAATCCGCCCAGGATCGCCTCGTCACGGTTAGCTTGATCGGCGACAGCGACTTGGGCGGCCAAGTCGGACAAGGAAACGGCCGCGGCCACGCGCTGGGCCCAAACGTCTGCCCCAGGCGCGGGAACGTCCTCGCAGGACGCATCGTGCCCGGCGGGCCATTGCAAGGCTTCCAGGGCATGTTGGGCAAGCCAGCCGGCAACCTCGTCGACGCTGCGGCAGGGGGCATCGGCCTGGCACACGGCCCAGACCAACAGCGGCGGATCGCCGCAGAGCAATTCGGCCAGCCGGCCGCCTGCCGGCGCGGCGGCGGTGATGAGCCACTCGGCCAGCGCGGCCGCCGAGCCGTCGGCCATGGGTAGCGTCGGGCGCTGAGGGCCGGCAACCAGAGGTGGCAGGCTCCGCATAGGACCACCGCCTGTCCGCTTCCGCCGCTAGGCGGCGTGGACGGCTTCGATGTCCAGGTGATGGCACATCCGCTCCACGAGCTTCTCCACCTCGAACGGCTTGTGCATGAAGTCGTTGGCGCCGGCGGCGCGGAGCTCGCCGATGCGGTCTTCTTCGACCATGCCGGAGATGCAGATGATCCGCACGTCGTCCATCGTCTGGTCGCTGCGGACCCGCTGGCAAACTTCCTTGCCGTTGATGTCCGGAAGCATCACGTCCAGCACGATCAGGTCGGGGTGATACTCTTTCACCATCATGCCGGCGTCGAAGCCGTTGTTGACGCTGCGGACCTCGAAACGCCCGTCGCGATCCAAGACATCCGTGATCAACTCGACCAACTCCTCGTCGTCGTCGACCAGCAGGATCTTCCGCTTGCCGCTCTCCAAGGCGTCGGTGGGAATGCCGTTGTCCCGCATGAACGTGTAGAGCTGCTCGCGGGGAATGCGGCGGAAACGACTGCCGGGCACCCGGAATCCCTTCAACTGTCCCGAGTCAAAACAGCGAATGATGGTCTGTTGGCTAACCTTGCAAATCTTGGCCGCCTCGCCGGTCGTGAACACCGTCTTCATCTTGTCTCACCATCCCTCTGTCTGGCCGGTGGCTCCGGCCAGCGTCAGCGAAGTCCCGAAGGGCAAATGCCGGCATCTGCTTCGGGCCTTCTAGTCCTCCGTGTCGATTGGGGAAGTCGCCTCAAGTTCGCGTTGCCCGCAAACTCTGTACATCCCTAATCTGGTTGTAATCGGTAATTTCATCCGGCACCGCCGACACTACCGAAGTTACCAATTGGCACAATTATAGCCATCTTCCCGAGTTAGTCAATACGGATATGTATTTTCTAAGTTACTAAACGGCAATGACTTATGGCGACAGTTCCCCCCTGGCTTGCGCAATCTGCATGGAAGGCGAGGAATAGGGGGAAGGCGGAACGGCGGAGGACGAAAGGGGGAAGGCGGAGGGGGGAGGAAAAACAAAGGGCCCGAGCCGGTGGCGTAAGCCACCGGATAACCCGGCAGTTGAAGCAAGGCGGAGGGCGGAGGGCGGAAGGCGGAAAATGCAATGCCCGAGCCTGCCCGGTCATCCTTTATCCTTCATCTTTTCTTCCCCCTTCCGCCCTCCGCCCTCCGCCTTCCCCCAATCGCACCATCAACACCGCCAAGTCCGCCGGCGTAATGCCGCTAATGCGGCTAGCCTGCGCCAGATCGACGGGCCGAATCCGCGAAAATTTCTCCCGCGCCTCCGCCCGCAAGTGCTCGACCCCCTGAAAATCGAAATCTGCCGGGATGCGACGCGCCGCCAGCCGCTGTTGCCGGGCAATGTCGATCTGCTGCCGGGCGACGTAACCGGCGTACTTGGCGTCGTTGCTCACCTGCCGGGCCACCTCGGCCCCAACGCCGGCCAGCGCCGGCAGACGCCCGGCAAGCTGCTCCCACGTCACTTCCGGCCGCCGCAAGAGTTGGGCCAAGGTCAGCCCGTCCGAGCGGGTGGTTTCCAGGAGCTGCTCGACGCGCGCAATCTCCTCCTGTTTCCGCACCAGCCGCTGCCAGCGCAGATCTTCGACCAGGCCCAGCCCGTGGCCCAGCGGCGTCAAACGCCGGTCGGCATTGTCGTGACGCAGCAGCAGGCGGTATTCGGCGCGGCTGGTAAACATGCGGTAGGGCTCGTCGACGCCCCGGGTGATCAGGTCGTCGATCATCACGCCCAGGTAGGCTTCATCGCGGCGGAGCACCAGTGGGTCGCGTCCTTGCAGCGCCAGTGCGGCGTTGGCGCCGGCCAACAGGCCCTGGGCGGCCGCCTCTTCGTAGCCCGTGGTGCCGTTGAGCTGTCCGGCGACGTAGAGGCCGGCGACCTGCTTGGTTTCCAGCGAGAGTTGCAATTGATCGGGCGGGACGTAGTCGTACTCGATGGCGTAGCCGTAGCGGACGATTTCTGCCCGCCGCAGGGCCGGGATCGACCGCACCATGGCGTCCTGGACGTCGCGGGGCAGGCTGGTCGAGAGTCCGTTGACGTAGACCTCGCTGCTGGCGCGTCCTTCCGGTTCGAGGAACAACTGGTGGCGGGGGCGGTCGGCGAAGCGGACGATCTTAGTTTCCAGCGAGGGGCAGTAGCGCGGCCCGGTCGCCTGGATCTGGCCGCTGTACATCGGGGCGCGGTGCAAGTTGGCCCGCACCAACTCGTGCAGGGCAGGCGTCGTATAGGTGATCCAGCAAGGCAACTGCCGGCAATCGATCCGCTCGGTAAGGAAGGAGAACGGTTCGGGCTCGTCGTCGCCAAGTTGGATATCGGTTTCCTCGTAGTCGATGGTCGCGGCGGCCAGCCGGGGCGGCGTGCCAGTCTTGAAACGGGCCAGCCGCAGGCCCAATCGCTCCAGGGCCCGGCTGATGCCGGCCGTGGTGCCTTCGCCCATGCGGCCGCCGGCTGAGGTGGTCTGGCCGACGTGGAGCAGGCCGCGGAGAAAGGTGCCGGCGCAGAGGACAACCGCGCGGGCCCGATAAACCATACCGCCGGCGGCGGCGACGCCGATGACGCGCTGCCGTGGGCCGCCGCTTTCGACCAGGAGGTCTTCGACGGTCTCCTGGCAAAGCGTCAGGCCCGGCTGCGACTGGCAGAGCCGGCGGATTTCCTCCTGGTAGGCGCGTTTGTCGGCCTGGGCGCGGGGGCCGTGCATGGCGGGCCCCTTGCTGCGGTTGAGCATGCGGAACTGGATGCCGGTAGCGTCGATGGCGCGGCCCATGATGCCGCCCAGGGCGTCGATCTCGCGGACGAGTTGCCCCTTGGCCAGGCCGCCGATGGCCGGATTGCAGCTCATCTGGGCGATGCTATTCAGGCTGCTGGTCAGCAGTGCGGTCCGCGCGCCGATCCGTGCCGCGGCCATGGCCGCCTCGGTGCCGGCGTGGCCGCCGCCGATGACCAGGATGTCGAAATCGCGGGATGGGCCCATGGGTCCATGATAAAGGGGCCGGGGGCCAGAGGCCAGGGGCCGGGGGAGGGAAGAGGGATTTAGGGATTTAGGGATTTGGCAAAGAAAGCCCCCGCACTGCGTGCGGGGGTTGCGGGCGGCGTAGCGGGCGCGCGTGAAGCGGGTCGGCCGCGCGGCCGTTTCGAGCCCCGCTGGGCTTGGGGGGCAGGACCGACCAACGGAGAAAGTGCAAGACGCTCCCGCTTGACCCCAAGGAGTCGAATCCCTACACTGAAAATCGCCGTTCATCACCCGGGCGCGCAAACCATGAGCCCGCTCGACGAATTCGAAAAGCGGTTGGAGTCGCTGACGCGGGCGGAAATAGTCGAAGAGCGCCGGCGGCTGAGGGCGGAGTACCATGAGCTTTACGACGACGTTGCGGCGCTGCTGTTTCGTCACGACCCGGTCAGCATTAATTTCCAGACGAATGTAGACGAGTACGAGCCGGAGGTCGGCACGATCTTGCCACGGCTTCGAAGTTGTCGCTCCGCGGAAGATGTGCGTCGGGTCGTTTGCGAGGAGTTTGCTCGTTGGTTCGATGCGGACATTGCTCGCCCGAGCGAGCGATATACGAAAATTGCAGCAGAGATTTGGGAGCGTTGGCAAAGATTCACCGGCTGAAGAATCAGGTCCGGCGCCCCGTGCCTGACACTTTGCTTCCCCAACGGCCACGTCCCCGTCTCGATTCCCGTTGCGACTCTGCCCAAGCCCACCGGCTGCGGCCGGTGGGACGGGCGGCGGGAAAACCGTCGTTCTCCGCGGCGCATTCCCACCGGCCGCAGCCGGTGGGCTTGGGCTGCGGGATGGACCAATGAGAGAACTGCCAGACCTGTTTCCCCGCCGGCTTTTCCTATCCCCGATCCCTGGCCCCCGGCCCCTGGTCCCTGACCCCTGCTCCTCACGCCGCCACGTCGATCAGGCCGCGGGGACAGTGGAGCTTGAACGGCCCAAAAACCTTCCGCTGCGCCAGACCCACCGTGCCGGCCCGGCGGCGCCGGGACGTCAATACACCTCTTCATGTGTCCCGACGGTCTCCAACAGAATCGCTTCGGCGCCCTGCCAAGCGACGATCTTGAAGACGATTCGCAGGTCGTAACCCGCGCTGCATGCCCATGAACCTTCGAGCGGTCCCTTCAGCTTATGGGTCTTCAATTGAGGCTGGAAGGCATCGGCGGAAAGAAGCTCCAGCGCGGCATGGAGATCGGCGGCCGCGCGTGGGTCTTTCTTGGCGGCACGCCGGGCCGCACGCAGGAAGGCGTTGGAACGCAGCAAGACTCGGGTCACGACTGGATTTCCCGCAACAGTTCATCCGGCCGGGCCGGGCGGCACTCGCCTTGCTGGAATTGGCGATCGGCGTCCGCGACGTCCGCGGCCAACTCCGCGCGGCGCCGCTCGATCAAGCGGCGATTGAGGATTTCCACCAAAACCTCTTGCTCCTCCAACGACAGGCTGCCGGCAGCCTCAAGAATGTCAGCGAAGGGCGGTGCATTTTCCATCATCGCGGCCTGTATGGAAACGGGGAGGATCATCTAAATGACCTTGCGGGACCCCGGGAAAAAGGTGACAGGCACCATTTGCCGGAACGGCCTGGAGGGTGCTTCGCACAAATGGTGCCTGTCACCTTTTTCCCTCGCCCACATCTATCCTCAACATAATCCCCCGTCGGGCCGGCGTCAAGGGAAGCCCTCACGCCGCCACGTCGATCGGGCCGCGGGGACAGTGGAGCTTGAAGAGGCCGAAAACCTCCTCCTGCGTCAGGCCCAACTTGCCGGGCCCGGCGGCCCCGGAAAAGATCGCGTCGAACAACTCGCGCTTCTCCTGCAAGATGCGGTCGATCCGCTCCTCGATCGAATCGAGCACCAGGAACCGCGATACCGTCACCGGGCCGGCCACCCCGATGCGATGGGCCCGATTGATCGCCTGGTCCTCGACCGCCGGGTTCCACCAGCGATCGAACAGAAACACGTAGCCGGCACATTGCAAGTTCAAGCCCACCCCGCCCGCACCGTAACTCATGAGCAAAACGTGCTTGTCGGCGTCCTCGCGGAAGCGGCGGATCACCTCGTCGCGGGCCCGCACCGGGATGCGGCCGTGATAGCAGAGCGGACCGAAACGCCCCAGCGGACCGACGAGCCGGTCGATGGTGCCGACCCATTGGCTGAAGACGATTGCCTTGCGGCCGCTGCCGGCGATCTCCTCCAGATCGGCCTCCAGCCGCTCCAGCTTCGAGCTGGCGCCGCCGGCCGGATCGAAGTTGCAAATCTGCTTCAGCCGCAACACCAGCTCGAAGACGTGCTGGATGGTCAGCGAGTCGCCCAGCGACGTGAGGCGGACGATGCCCTCGTCCTCGGCCAGTTGATAGGCCTGCGCGCTGCGGCGGGGTCAACTCCAGTTCGGCGTCGCGGAACATCTTGGGCGGCAAGTCCGCCAGCACCTGCTCCTTGGTGCGCCGCAAGATGTAATCGCCGACCATGCGGCCCAGCCGCCGCGGCTTCATCTTGGGCGAGAGGAAACCGGGGACCAAAAACTCGAAGATGCCAACCAGGTCGTCGCCGCTGTTTTCCACCGGCGTGCCGGTCAGGGCCCAACTGCGTCGGCGGGCCGTGGAGCGGACCACTTCGCTGGTGGTGCTGGCTAGATTTTTGATCCGTTGCGCCTCGTCCAACACGACCAGGTCGAAACGCACGTCCGGGCCCCACAGGTCGCGGTCGCGCGAGAGCAGCTCGTAGTTGGCCAGCCGCAGCGGCACGTCGGCGAGTTGCCACTGCCAGGCCCGGCGGGCCTGGTCGCCCTCGACCACCATCACTGGGATCTCCGGCGCCCATAAGGCCAGCTCGCGCTGCCAGTTGGTCACCAACGACTTGGGGCAGACCACGAGCACGCTGTGCAGCTCGCCGCGGCGCAGCAGCAGGCGGATGGCCGTGATGGCCTGCATGGTCTTGCCCAAGCCCATCTCGTCGGCCAGCACCGCCGCCTGCCGCGGATAGAGGAAGGCGACGCCCTCGAATTGGAACGGGAAGGGCGCGAACGGCATGGCCAGCGACCGCTCGGCCAGCAGCGATTCCAACGACGGCTGGAGAATGTACTGGAGCCGGTCTTCCAGTTTGATCACGTCGGCCGGCGGCCTGATGCGAGTCAGGCCTTCCGGCAAGGCCGGTGTTGTCCAAGAGTTTCTCCCCTCTCCCTTCGTGGGAGAGGGGTTGGGGGTGAGGGCTGCTGCACGTCCGGGCGATGGCTGAATCGTGCCTGGTGGGGCTCGCTGCGCTCGACCCACCCTACCATCTTGCGCGCCCCCGCAACAGAAACTTCTCGGGCTGGAGGATGGACCATTTTCCGGCGGCGCGGCCGGCGCGACCGGCTCGGCCTCCGCCGCGAAGGCGAAACTTCGCACGCGGACTTCCGGGCGGCCGATCGGAATGGAGATCGCCCGCGGCGGCTGCGATTCCAAGCGGATGCTGTGGACCTGCAGGGCGATGGGCTGGCCGAAAGATCCCAAGGGGACAGTCCCATTTTCGTCGGACGAAAATCGGGACAGTCCCCGAGCTGCTCGTTCGTCAATCCTCACCGGGACCTGCAAGTCGATCTCAGTGACCGCCGGGGGCGGCGGGGCGAACCAACTGATGACGGTCATCGCGCGGCCTGCTGCGCTTCGGCAATGGCTTCACGGATACGTCCGAACGGCTCGGCCAGGTCGAACGACTCGCCCAGCTCGGCCAGCCGTCCGGCGATCAGCGGGGCGTCGGCCTGCGACGGCCCGGCCACGGCCAGCGTGTTTCGCCCCACGCGGAAAGTGCACCAGCCACCGTTCTCGGCCGCTGCCGCGGGCAAGACCAAGGCCACGGGGATGGACACCAATTCGCGCACCGCCAGGGCCGGCGGACAATCGGTGCAGACGATCAGGGGCTCGATTTGTGCCTGCTTTAGCAGGGTAAATCCAATCTGCTCGCCGTACAAATACGGCTCCAGCGTCGCCCCGTAGAGGATCTCCTGGGCCCGATTCGCCTTGATCGGGGCCGTGCAATGAAATTCCAGCGGCCGGCCCACCATGCTCAACAGCAGGTAGCCGCCGAACAGGCCGTGTTGAGGATCGCTCAGCACGGTCAGGAACCCTAAGACGGGCTTGCGGCCGGAATTCTTGGCTCCCATTGGAAATCCCTAATCAACGCAGATTCCGCATTATTCCCAGTTAATTCACGTTGTCGCCATTGGGCCTTCCAGGCGGATGGAGCATCGGGTCGGGGCTGCGGGTGACTTTAGTCCGGATTCTTCCCAACAAGTAAGAAGGATGGGTTCATTATGACACAAAAGGGTGGAAAATGGCCCACTGGCATGGTGTCGAAAAAAGAACTTTTGCCGAGTCCTCGACTTATTCGTAGCTTTCTGTTTATACTGAAGGGTGAAAGGAATGGTGTTTATGAGCCAAGAGCAGTCCCGAACACGAACGCCCCTGTACAGCCAGATCGAACGTCTCGCAGAACGCCGGCTGCGCGGGGGGCCCGCACGGAACTCGCGGGCCGGACACGGAGTCCACCCATCTCCTGAGGCGGCTGCTGGCCGGTCAGGATAGGCAGAACGAGTTGTTGGAGGAACTGGTCAATCAATTGGGGGCGTCGCAGAAGCAGCGGGCCGTCGAACTGGGACAGTGGAAACAGGCCAACCCGCACCTGGCGCGGAGCTGCCGGATGGCGGCCGAGGCCCTGAGCAAGATCCAGACCGAGTTTCTGGACAGCCTGACCCAGGAGGTCCGCGACAATTACGAGACGCTGCTGGACGGGGAGTTCATGCTCAACGAGTTCGTCGATCGGTTTGGTCCCCGGCTGGCTCATTTGAACGGGCTTTTGCAGGTGCTCTCGCAGTTGAGTGCCACTCCGACTTCGGCCAATGCGCCCAACACGCCGTGATAGCGCGGCCGTGCGCCGACTGCTGTTATCTCTGGGGATCGCGCTGGCGATAGCGGGCTGCCGGAAGGACGAGGCGCCGCCGCAGCGGGCGGCCGTCCCGCAAACCTCGGGCGACATTGCAACGGAGGACATTTCCTCCAGCCCGGCGGCCGCCGAGCAGGGCGACGCCTGGCCGATGTTCCGCGGCGACAGCCAGGCCACGGGCGTGGCCAAGTGCGCCTGCCCGAGCGGCTCGAGTTGCTCTGGACTTTCTCCACCGACAAGGGCGGGTTCCAGTCGACGGCCGCCATCGATCACGGCGCCGTCTACGCCGGCTCGACCGATGGCAACCTGTACGCCGTCGATCTGGCCGGCGGCAAGCGGCGCTCGGGCGCTGCCGACCGATCTGGGCTTCACGGCCTCGGCGGCCGTCCGCGACGGGCTGGTCTATGTCGGCGACAGCGAAGGCCGCTTCTATTGCGTCGACGCCAAGTCGGGCAAGGCGAAATGGACTTATCTCACGGGGGCTGAAATCGACTCCAGCGCCAACTTCTACCGCGATTGCGTCCTGGTCGGCTCGCAGGACACCAACCTCTACTGCTTCCAGGCGGAAACCGGCAAGCTGGTGTGGAAGTTCGACACGAAGGACCAGGTCTGGAGTTTTCCCAGCGTGCTGGGGCACCAGGCGTATTTCGGCTCTTGCGACCGGCAGTTCCACGTCGTCGATCTTCGCCAGGGCAAGTGTCTCGCCCAGGTTGACATGGATGCGGAGACCGCCTGTGCGGCCGCCCTGATGGGTGAGACCGCCTATGTCGGCACCGAGGAGGGCCGGTTCCTGGCCGTGGCGCTGGGGCGGCCGCGGATCCTTTGGCATTACGAGGACACGGCCGATCCCGCCGCGTTCCGCTCGTCGGCGGCCGTGACGCCGCAGGCGGTGATCGTCGGCTCGCGGGACAAGCTGGTCCGGGCCTTCGATCCCAAGACGGGGCGGCCGCTGTGGAGTTTCACCACCAAGGGGCAAGTGGACAGCTCGCCGGTCGTGGCCGGCAACCGCGTCTTTGTCGGCTCGTCCGACGGACGCCTTTATGGACTGGACCTGAAATCGGGCCACGAGGTCTGGCAATTCAACGCGGGGGCCGCCATTGTGGCCTCGCCGGCCGTGGCCGCCGGACGCCTCGTCATCGGCAGCGAAGACGGAAACCTGTATTGCTTCGGGGAAAAAAGTAGGGTGGGTCGAGCGCAGCGAGCCCCACCACTTGCGGTTCGGCCGTTTCCTGGTGGGGCTCGCTGCGCTCGACCCACCCTACTACTATGGAGCGAAACGAACAGTCGAAGGGAACTATGCCGCCAGTGACCATCGTTATCTCTGAAGACCTCCCGGCCGGCGGGCCGGAGCGCGAGGCGGCCCGCACGCTGGCCGCGCGCTGGGACGCCCAGGTGCTTGTCGTGCCGCCGCTGGGCGACCTGGCGGCCGACGGGCCGGCCGTCACGCGGCTGCGCCAGACGCCGGGCGACATGATCGTCGTCAGCCGGCTCTATCCCCGCGCCGCCTTTTGGCTTTTGCAAGCCCACGGCATCGATGGCTGCCCGGCGCCACCGGGGGACTGTCCGAAGGGGGCAGCGGGGGACTGTCCCAATTTTCGTTTGACGAAAATGGGACTGTCCCCTTAGCCCGACCGAAGAGTTTGCGGACCATCTGGTGTCTGGACCGCCGCGGCTGCCCGGATGCCGGGTCGCTGGTCGAGCAGATCGAGCCGGTGCTGGCCGCGATCGGCGTGGCCGCCGCGCCGGCCGCCGGCGGCCGCAGCGTCGAGGTGATCCCGGCCGACGAGTCCGGACTGCTCCGCTGGTATCCGGTAATCGACTACGATCGCTGCACGAACTGCCTGGAGTGTCTGAACTTCTGTCTCTTCGGGGTCTACGGCCTGGACGAGGCGGGCCGGATCGTGGTCGAGTTGCCCGACGCCTGCCGCGACGGCTGTCCGGCGTGTGCCCGCGTCTGTCCTGCCGGGGCGATCATGTTCCCCGCGCATCACGACGCGTCGATTGCCGGCGGCGACTTGCCCGCTGTGCCGCCGCCGGTGGGCGACGACCTTGACCGGCTGGTGGACGAGTTGGACCGCAGCGACCTGTAACGGCCCGGCGCGGCCGCCGCCCTTCGTGTCATTGCGTCCGTATGCTCACCTCCGGCAGCGCCTTTTGAAGATCCCTCACACCCGCGTCGGTGACGTTGGTGCGTTCGAGGCCGAGTTCTTTGAGTTGGGTCAATCTCTTGAGGTGTTCTAGCCCGGCATCGCTGACCTTGGCTTCGTCGAGCTCGAGCCATTGGAGTTGGGTCAATCCTTCCAGGTGTTCCAACCCGGCGTCGCTGATCTTGGTGCGGCTGAGAAAAAGAAATTGGAGTTGGGTCAATCCCTTAAGGCGTCCAAGCCCGGCATCGCTGATCTTAGCGTCGCACAGGATCAGCCATCGGAGTTGGGACAGCCCTCTGAGGCGTTCAAGGTCGGGGTCGTTGGTTTTTGGCCCGGCAAAAAAGACCCACGCCGGGTGCGCGAACAGGTCGTCTCCCAGCAGGTTGCGCAAGCACGGTGGCGCCAGTGGTGCGGCGCCCCCTATCCAACTGCCAGTTGGATCGAACTGATAATCATAGCCCACCCTCCCACCGAGCCTCAGTATCTCCGCGATCACCTGCCGCTGCTGTCTCGCCTGTTTCCTCGCCACCGCCAGCCAACTGCACGGGATCGCGACGACCACGGTCAGCACGAGCAAGGAGAGGATGCTGAACTGGAACCGCCACCTGAAAATCAGGCTCAACAGGAACCAGAGAAACATCAGGACCATCACCGCCGCGACGGCCGCCACGGCGATCAGCATCGTCCAGCCCTTGTGCCGGTTGAAGGCGAACCACTCGAACCGCTCGGACAGGATTAGAAAGCCTTCCAGGGCCAGGAGCAGCACAACGACGCGACCCGGCGTGAGGCGATACCAGCGGGGCGTTGCTTGGAAAGCGTCGGCCATGACCACAGTATAACAAATCGGCCCAAAAAAAAGAAGAAGACTCGCGCGGAGGCGCGGCGACGCGGAGGAGGAATAGGAAGCTGCTAAATCGAGCCGCAGCCGTAGGTCAGGCACGCTGTGCCTGACACCTCATCTTCTTATTCTCCCAGTGCCGTCAGGCACGGCGTGCCTGACCTACCGACTACAAGATATTCCCCCGCGCCCCTGCGCCTTTGCGCGAGCTTTTTGGCAGCGAAATGCGCCTCTTTATACCAGCCTACCGC
>CAVSFO010000010.1:0-14166 GCA_963727245.1 uncultured Planctomycetia bacterium
CAGAAACAGAAGAAGCGATCCGGCCTTTTTCAATGATCTCGTCCTCGATGATAAAATCCCCGTGCAGCCTTCCCGGGCGAGAATTGCGCCAATTACGCTCTGCACTTTCGACCTGACCGACATGGGTTGGCAAGTCACCGGGGCGACGGACCATTGAGCGTTATTACAACTACTGGATTCATGACGTTCCAAGGAGGGCTGACGGCGAGCGCGCGACGAACGGCATGGGTGATCCGATAAACGAGCGAGTCGATTTCCAAATCCACCTACGAATGGCCCTTCCCGGCCAGATACCGTGAACTTCAAGATACGATGCTCCCTTGCCCTGGCCTGCTCAAAATCAGTCTTTCGCGTGCCGCGAACGGTATGCCGATTTTGTTCCCGTCGCGTAGCGACGACCGATGGTAGCCGTGGGTTTCAACCCACGGACGCGATCCCCATATTTCGTCGCGTAGCGACGACTGAATCTCCTCGCGACGCACAATGCCGGTCCACGTCACGCCCAATCAGGCGTCGCTACGCGACGCAAATTTCGTTGTGCGGCCCCCAACCGTGGGTTGAAACCCACGGCTACCGTCATAGCGTCGCTACGCGACGAACTCACGTTCCCGCCGGAACGAAAACGGCAGCCAGAATTCGCCGTCGCAACGAGTCGAAACCGTCGATTGTGAGGCAGGCCACCCTCCCCAGCCCCGCCGGCAGAAAAAGGCGAAACCGATGCCGGGCATCGGTCTCGGTGTCTTCGGGTTTGAAAATTGAAACTGAAAGGTTGACGCGATCTAGTGGCGCGGACCTAATAATGGATCGTGTTGGGCCGCTGGCCCACGCGCAAAATGGCGGGCTTCTGATCTTCGCGCGATTCGATCAGCTTGCCGTCCGGCGACCATTGCAAGGACTTGGTGACGCGCTTGCCGGCGTTGTATTCCACCAGCGATTCCTTCAGCCCGTTGGGATGCCAGGTGATCCAGGTGCGGTCTTCTGGCCGGCGTCGAACTCGCCTTCGGCCTGTTCCTGGCCGTTCTCGTACCACCAGGTGATCCTGCCCACCGCCACCCCGCGATCGTACTGGCCCTCGGTCTTCTTGTTCCCGCTAGGATACCACTGGGTCCACAGGCCGTGTTGCAGGTCCGGGCCGGCGGCGGCTGGCCGAGGTGGCGATGTTGCTGTTCCACCAGTCGTAGGTGGCCTCCGGCATGTTCAAGGCGCGGAGGTAAGTCCGTTCGTAGCGCTTGTGGCCGAGCGTGTACCATCCGACCGTCTTGACGACGCACTTGCCGTCGAGGTAGGTGTTCTGATTCACCGTCTTGCCGCTTCTGTCCCATTCCAGGACCTCGCCATTCAGGCCGCCGTTGACGTAGGTCGCTTCCAAGCGCTTGTGGCCGTTGGGATGCCACCAATTCCACGTGCCCGAGCGTGCCGATGTCGAAACTCCACTGGACGATGGTCTGGCCGTGGCTATCCTTGATCGTCCAGGCGCCGTGCAGGCGGCCTTCCTGAAAGGTCGCTTCGGAGGTGAACGGCCCGACCACTGCTTGTCCTGGCTGGCGGAGAAGATGTGGCCCTCGTCCTTGTCGAACTGCTGGGTCCATTTCCCCTGCTGCTTGCCCGTGAGGAATTCGCCCGTCCTTGTTCACGTCGCCGCTGGGGGAGTACAGCTTGTAGATTCCTTGGTTGATGTAGTTTCCGGTCAGACCTGGCCGCCGGGCGCTCGACCTTGACCTTGCCTGGGGCATAACGCTCCGTGACCATTTCGAGCTTGCCCATGTCGAGGACATCGGGTGCGCCCGAGCGCGGGGGGAGACCTCGGGGCGGCCGTCTTGTGCCTGGGCGGGGTCGCAAGCGACGGGGCCTGGGCGACATTGGCTCGCCGGCGAAAGGGGCAATCCCTTCTTGACCTCTTGGGCTCTCGCCGCGAGACTCACCAGCACGATCCCGACGGCCGAGCCGTTGGCAAAAAAACCTTGTTCAATTTCATCGGAACGCCTCCTCTACAGGCAGGAAATCAAGGGTAAGGAGGCCGTCGATCCCTCGTCATGCCGCAGCGCGGATCGTGTGCGGCCTCATCGGACGAAGGAATCCCAGGGCGGTTGCCCCTGAGAGTCTTTTCCGTCGTACTCGATCGTCGCTGCAAGACCCTTGTCATGTGCTTTCGTGTCAATGCCGGTAAGGCGTCATTACCGGCAAAGCTTGACTTCTAGCCCGCACCTTCCGCCTTGACGGCTGGGCGGGACCACCTCCGGGGGGGAGACGAGGCCTTCCCGTGTCGGACGTGCCGGGCACGATCATCGGGCTGGGCGAGTTCTTCTCGAGGATCGCCTTCAACTCGACGTTGTCGATCGTCTCCAGAACCATGAGCCGCTCGGCCAAGGCCTCCAGCGCCGGGCGGCGCGTCTTGAGAATATGGCCGGCCTTGCCCTGGGCCTCCGCGAGAATGTGCTTGATCTCCTCGTCGATCTCGCGGGCCGTCTGCTCGCTGTGCGAGCGGTCGCCGGCCAGGTCGTTCTGGGCGGCCAGGAACACCGAGCGCCGGCTCTCGCGATAGCTGGCCCGGCCCAGGCGGCTCATGCCGTAGTCCATGACCATGCTGCGGGCGATTTCCGTGGCCCGCTCCAGGTCGTTCTGGGCCCCCGTGGAGACGTCGCCGTAAGATCATTTCTTCCGCCAGGGTGCCTGCCAGGAGCGACCTGGATGCGGCTTTCCAACTCGCTCTGCGTGAGCAGATAGCGATCGCCTTCGGGCCGCTGCATCGTGTAGCCCAGGGCGGCCAGGCCGCGGGGAATGATCGAAACCTTGTGTACGGGATCGGTGTTGGGCAGGCTGGCGGCAACCAGGGCGTGGGCGCTTTCGTGATAGGCGACGCGCTGCTTCTCGTCGGCGTGCATGACCCGCTGCCGCTTTTCCAGTCCCGGCCGTGACGCGCTCCACGCCTTCGGTGAACTCCTCCATGCTGACCGCCTGCTTGCCGGCCCGGGCCGCCAGCAGGGCCGCCTCGTTGACCAGGTTGGCCAGATCGGCGCCGACGAATCCGGAGGTGATGCGGGCGACTTCCCGCAAATCGACCGAACTGTCGACGCGGATCTTCTGAATGTGGACGTCGAGGATTTCCTCGCGGCCGCGAACGTCCGGCCGGTCGACCAGCACGTGGCGATCGAAGCGCCCCGGGCGGAGCAGGGCCGGGTCGAGCGTTTCCGGCCGGTTGGTGGCGGCCATCACGATCACGCCGCTGTTGGAGTTCACGCCGTCCATTTCCACCAACAGGGCGTTGAGGGTCTGCTCGCGTTCGTCGTGGCCGCCGACAACGCTCGTGCCGCGGGTCTTGCCCAGGGCGTCGAGCTCGTCGATGAAAACGATGCAGGGGGCCTTGGCCACCGCCTGCTGGAACATGTCGCGGACCCGCGCGGCGCCGACGCCCACGAACATTTCCACGAAGTCGGATCCCGAGAGGCTGAAGAACGGCACCCCCGCCTCGCCGGCAACGGCCTTGCCCAGCAGCGTCTTGCCCGTGCCCGGCGGCCCGACCAGCAGCACCCCCTTGGGAATGCGGCCGCCCAGCACCTGGTACTTCTCGGGCTGCTTGAGGAAGTCGACGACTTCGCGAAGCTCGTCCACGGCTTCATCGATGCCGGCGACTTCGTCGAACGTCACCCCGATGTCTTCCTGGGCCAACAACTTCCCGCGACTGCGGCCGAAGGCCATCGCCGAGCTTGTCCCGCCCAGCCGGCGCAGGAGCAGGATGGCAATGACCAAAACGCCCGCGATCAGCGTGAGCAGCATGAGATAGCTCTTCCAAGGGCTGGGCGTCGATCCACCCTGAAAGTCGTGAAAACCGTTGGCCGAGAGGAGGCTGAGCAACTGGCCGTTGTCTTGATCCAGCCCGTAGCGCGAGCAACTGAACGGCACGTCCTTCTTGGCTGCGCGCCGCAGGTCGTCCGGGGCGAGAATTTCCCGCGTGACTTTCCCGGTAATTTCGTTCGGTCCGACCTGCAGGTCGCTCAGGTTCGAATAGCGGACCGTCAACTCCCGGCCATTATGCGATTCCGTGACGTCGATCGTACGGATCCTTGTTCTTTCCGACGGGGCCCCCTTCTCGATAAGCTGCTGCAGGTGGCCGAACTTGATGACCACCGGGGAACTGCTGGTGAAGAAAAACGCGGCCAGCCCCACGCAGACAACCACGGCGATGATCAGAAGGCTGAAGTTGTTGTTGACCGGGACTTTGCGGTCGTCGGGCGATTTCGGGGGACGGGCGGGCCGCGGCTTCGGTCGAGTCGGTTCCATGTATCGGTTTCCCACGAAACGGCTCCGTATCCTATTGTACCAATGCAGTCAGCGTTGGCGGAAAATGGCACCGAATTTCGCGAGCCTCACCATGTGCCGCAGCCTTGGCTGGACTCGCAATCTCGGCCCACCCTACGCCTAAAACTCCAGGTTCAGCGATTTCAGCCGCCGTTGCGGTCTCGGCCATCAAGGCATCTTCGGCCGCTTCGTCGGCCGCTTCATAGGTCACCGAAAACCGCAGGAAACTGCCGGCGTCGTCCCAGGGCACCGTGCAGATCGAATGCTCGGTGATCAGGAACTGGGAGGCCGCTTCCGCCGTCGCAAAGCGGACGCCGCCGGCCAGGCCCTTGGGACTGGCCGTGTAGAGGAAATACGTGCCGCCGGGCATCCGGCAGTCGAAGCCGCAGTCGCGCAGCGCGGCCACCAGCTTGCGCAAGCGGCGGCCATATTTCTCCCGGGCATTGCGCGGGAATGGAAGGGTCGTCCAGGGCCGCGGCCGCCGCCTTCTGAATCGCGATGAACTGGCCGGAATCGGAGTTGTCTTTCACGTCGGCCAAGGCCCGCACGATCCGCTCGTGGCCGCAGACCCAGCCCATCCGCCAGCCGATCATGTTCCAGCCCTTGGAGAGCGAGTGGACCTCGACGCCCACCTCGCGGGCCCCCGGCACTTCCAGAAAACTCAGCGGCCGATCGGCATAGCTGAGCATGACGTGGGCCGCGTCCTGGACGACCACGATTTCGTTCTTCACGGCAAAATCGATGACGCGGGCGTAAAACTCCCGCGTGGCGACCTTGCCCGTCGGGCTGTTGGGATAGTTGATCACCAGCAGCTTGGCGCGGCGGCGGATGTCGGCCGGGATCGAATCCAGATCGGGCAGGAAGTCGTTCTGCGCGCACAGCGGCAAGCGATGCACCTCGCCGCCATAGTACTTCGTGTGCGTGCCGGCGACCGGATAGCCGGGCACGGTCATGAGCGTCACGTCGCCCGGATTGATGAAGGCCGCGGGCAGCATGGCCAGCGCCGTCTTCGTGCCGATGCAGTGGTTGATCTCGCGCAGCCGGATCGAGTTCCACCTGGAACTCGCGCTGCATGAAGCGGGCGACGGCCTCCTTGAAGGCGGCGATGCCGTTGTCGGCATAGCCGCGGTTCTCCGGCTTGTCGATCTCGGCGGCCATCACGCGGCGGACGTTGGCGGCGGCCATTTCGTCGTTTTCGCCGATGCCGAAATCGACCAGCTTCCGCTCGGGGTGCTCGGCCAGGGCCTTCCGCTTCGCCCGCTTGATCTTCTCGAACTTGTAGATCTCGGTGCCTTTGCCGTAGTTCGGCGCCGCCGATGCGGTCGGCGAAGAGTTGCTGGAAATAGGGATCGCTCATGAAAGGTCTTGGATGGGTGCCGAGGACGGGACGAGTGTGCGAATCCTTGTATTTTAGTGGTGCCGAAATGGTCCGGCAACCGGGGGGCGAGCGATTTTCGGCAATGGATGCCGAGCTAAACCGTTGCCAAAAGTCGGAGAATCGGCTATGATTGGTCGTTAGCCAGAAAGGTGGGTATGCGGTCACATGACAACGACTATCGAACTCCCGGATTCGGTCTACGATCAGGTCAAGGCCCATGCCGCCCTGCAAGGCACGACCGTTGACGCATTCCTTGTCGAGGCAATCCAGCGAGAAGCTTGCCGAAGAGCAGGATACCGTCTGAAAGTCCGTGGTATGCGCGATCGGTCTTCGGCAAAGGAGACAAGGAAGCCGTAGCAGAGGTGCAGCGATCATCGACGAAGAGTTCTCAAAGTCGATCCGGAAGACTGGAAATGATCTTGACACCATGCAGTCCGTCAATCTAGCAGCCGTAGTACGCCGCCACCGCAAGCCCGGTGCGTTTCCTGACCAACTCCGCCAGGGCGTCGACTTCGGCATTCTCCAGCGGAGAGGCAAAGCTCTCGGCCGGCGGCCGGGCGATCGTGTGGATCTGCACCAGCTTGATCTGCCCGCCGCCGGCGACGATCTCGCCAAGCCGATCGCAATAGGCCGCTTGCTCGGCCAGCGGCGGCGGCTCGTCGCTGAGCCGCATGAACAGCGATTGAATCACGATCGGCCGCTGGCGGGCCGCGACCACGAGGTTCTCCAGGACCTCGGCCAGCTTGACTTTCGAGCGGTCGATCGCCTGGTAATACTCTTCCGTGCCGGCGTCGAGCTTGCCCCAGATCTCGCCGTTGTTGGCGTCCAGGATTTCCAGCGCCTTGCGGACCCGCTCGCGCTGGAGCAGCGTGGCGTTGGTGATCAGCACGAGCTTCACCTGGTCGAGACCGCGGCGGCGGCGAATATCGGCGACAGAGTTGCACCACTTCGTCGAAGATCGGCGAGGCGGTCGGCTCGCCGTCGCCGCTCATGGCGATGTCGTTGAGCCGGCGATACTCGGCCGGCGTCGTCGAAAACCGCGTGCCTTCGAACAGCCGGCCGCGTGACGGCCAGTTCGACCATCTCGTCCAGTTCGCCGGCCAACTGCGGCAAATCGATCTTTCGCAGCACCGGCCCCCCGCGGACGGTGCGGTCCACCTGGCAGTAAACGCAATCGAAGTTGCAGTACTTCTCCGGGTTGAGGTTCACGCCGATCGAACCCCGCCCGAACGCCGGCTGACCACGGCGTAGACGAAGCGGTTGTCTTCGAAGCTGCGCGAGTGCGTTTGGAACAAGGAAACCAGCGGAGATGGGGTCATGCAGGATGGGACATCGTTCGCAGTCATGGCGTGGCCTCGACGGAAATGACCTAGTGCGAGACTAGCGCGAAACGTATCTCGCCGCTTCGCAGCACAATAGTCCGTCCCGGCGCAGCGCACTTCACAATCGCCGCAGGGTCGTGAATTCGTCGAGGGCGACCGTGGTCAACTCGCCGTCGTCGCGCCGCAGGAGGATGAAATCACTGAACACCTTGTCGTCGAAGTTGCGGCGGAAGTGCAGGCCGTGCCGCCCCCGCTCCGTGCGGACGACCGTGCCGACGCTCTTGGTGGTCCAGGTCTGCGGGCCGATCGTGACGACGTGCTCCACCTCGATCCGATCGCCCGGCTTGAGGGCTTCGAAGGTCTGGCGGGTTTCCTGCTGTTGCTGCGGACTGGTCTGCGTCGCGGCCATGGTCTCGACTCCCCTCGCCCGACTTGCGGGCGAGGGGCTAGGGCGTGACGGTTCTAAACTTCCTTGGCATTGATCCAGGACATCAGCCGCCGCAGGCCGCGGCCCACCTGCTCGACGAGGTGGTTCCGCTCGCGCCGCCGCATGGCCTTGAACGACGGGGCGTTGACCCGGTTCTCCAGCAGCCACTCGCGGGCGAAGCGGCCGTCCTGGATCTCGGCCAGGATCCGCTTCATCTCGGCCTTGGTCTCCGCGGTGATGATCCGCGGGCCGCGGGTGTAGTCGCCATATTCGGCCGTGTTGGAAATGCTGTACCGCATGTAGTTCAGGCCGCCCTGGTAGATCAGGTCGACGATCAACTTCATCTCGTGGATGCACTCGAAGTAGGCCATTTCGGGCTGGTAGCCGGCCTCGACGAGGGTCTCGAAGCCGGCCTTCATCAGTTCGCTCACGCCGCCGCAGAGCACGGCCTGCTCGCCGAACAGGTCGGTCTCGGTTTCTTCGGCGAAGGTGGTCTCGATCACGCCGGCCCGCGTGCCGCCGATGCCCTTGGCATAGGCCATGCCGATGTCGAAGGCCTCTTTGCGCGAGCCTTCGCCCACGGCGATCAGGCAGGGCACGCCGGCCCCGCGGACGAATTCCGCCCGCAAGCAGGTGGCCGGGCCCCTTGGGCGCCACCAGGATGATCGAAACGCCCTTGGGCACGTCGAACTGGCCGTAGTGGACGTTGAACCCGTGCGAGCAGACGATCACCTTGCCGGGCGTGAGGTGCTCGCGGATCTGGGTGCGGAAGATATCGCCTTGCAATTCGTCGGGCAGGAGCATCGTGATGACGTCGGCCTTCTTCGTGGCCTCCGGTGATCGAAATCGGCGTGAAACCGTCCTTGACGGCCAGGTCGCCGTTGGGCGTGCCCGGCAACTCGGCCACGATCACCGTGCAGCCGCTGTCGCGGAGGTTCTGGGCGTGGGCATGGCCCTGCGAGCCGTAGCCGAGAATGGCAATCGTCTTGTTCTTCAGCAGGGCAAGGTCCGCGTCTTTGTCGTAATAAATCTTCGCCGGCATAGTGGATACTCCTGGTTATGGAATTAATGGGTTCATCGGTTATCAGCGAGCTTGGGTTGTCCGTCGTCCCTTGCCGCGGACCATGGCGATGCGTCCGGTGCGGGCCAGCTCGATGATGCCCAAGGGCCGCATCATTTCGATGAAGGCCTCGACTTTGCCTTCCTGCCCGGCGATTTCGATGATCATGGTTTCCGGGGCCACGTCGACGATCCGGCCGCGGAAGATATCGGTCAGTTGCGAGATTTCCGCCCGGCGGCCCGGCGGCGGCCGAGACCTTGATCAGCATCAGGTCGCGTTCGACGTGGTCTTGCGGAGCCGATGTCATCGACGCGGACGACGGTCACGATCTTCTCCAATTGCTTCCGCACCTGCTCCAGCACGCTGTCATCGCCGACGACGACGAAGGTCATCCGCGAGAGTTGGGGGTCTTCCGTCTCCCCCACCGCGAGGCTATCGATGTTGTAGCCGCGCGAGGCCAACATGCCCGAAATGTGCGAGAGCACGCCCGGCACGTTCTGGACCAGTGCGGAAAGCACGTGACGCATTGCGAACTCCGAAAAGTGAGGAAGAATCGATAATAGTCGGGTAACCGGCCGGAGACAAGGGGAGGGGATGTCAGGTTTTATCTGCCAAAATCTATGTTTTTCCGGCCGGTTTCCCCAATAGGTGGGGCTGATCAGCTTAATGCGCCGATTATCTTTCTGCCAACATTTTTCTGCCTGGTGGTTGCGTTCCGCGAATCCATTGGACGAATCCGTATTTGTCGCCGTAGATTTGCCCCCAACGATTGCCATAAGTATTGGCGTGCCCGTATACTACGGCAAGCGGTGAGAAAGCTGATATCCGCTGGAAACCTGTTGGCCAAGCGAGATTTAACAAATGGCCGGTCCCTTTAGAGTTGAGGATGTGTTTGTCGCCCCGGGCAAGGGCTTGGTAATAGTCTGCCTCGCCGACGCTGATGATCGCCGTCGCCTCGTGACAGGTATGACGTTGGTCTTCAAGAATACGGCAGGAAGTCGTGGTGCAGCGAACGATTCTTGACCAGGAGACTCTGTACTCCTGTTTTGGCGACCCGGAACACGAACCCGAGAACCACCTTATCCTTGTGTCTGAAGAAGACGCAGAGGCTATCTCTCGCGGAGCTACTTTCCAGGTTATAGATGCGAGCACGGCCAACATGGCGTGACTCGCGGGGTCTGCTAAAGGAACTGTGGAGTGGCCCACCATGCCGGATCGTCGCACGCTCTACGATGATTGGAAGGCCCGGCGGGAGCAACTCGCTCAGCTCCCGTATCCGGCCGGCGATCATCGCGCCGTGGAGGCCCACGTCTTGGATTACCTTCTACAGCGGTACCAAGATACGCCCGAGGGTGCCCGGCCGGCGCGGTTTCCCCTCACGGCAAACCTATACGTCAACCATCGGGCGATTGTCGTCCTGCATCACCTTGGCGGCGGACGTGCCCCGGCGGTTACCACGGCGTCGGAAGCCCAGGCCCGAGTTCAGTCGGTTGTCCGGCGGATGTCGTCGCTGTGGAGCGGCAACGAGACCGCTGGCCAAGCGGAGTGCGAAGACCTCATAACAAGTCCCTGCTTAGAGGATCCGGCTGAACTGTGGCGGATGAAACTCTGTGACAATGACCCGATCGCCCGTATCGTGGCGGCGGTGAGACTCGCCTCCGTCGGCACCCTGGATGACATCGGCCTGCTCTCGGACCTGCTCGCTCTAGCCCCGTCCGACGAGGAGCATCCATCCGAGCGGGCTGCGATGGTTCACTCCATGCAGCGGCTGGCAGGCGTAGTCTCGGAGCCGTTCGACCTATCCGGCATCGTCCCTTCGCCATCCCCTCAAGCGGCAGGGGAGCCAACCGTTGCCGCACCGCCGGAGATCAAGCGGCCCGACCGGATCTGTTCGAAGTGTGGGGCCGAGGTTCCCGGCAAGTTCGAGATCTGTTGGAGTTGTGGCACGGACGTCGATGGCCTGGAAGACCCGGATTTTCATCCCGTTGACGCTCTCCCGGAGATCGAGCGACCCGATTGGATCTGTTCGAAGTGTGGCGCTCAGGTTCCCGGCAAGTTCGAGTCTGCTGGAGTTGTGGCACGAACGTCGAAGGCGTGAAAGACCCGGATTTTCATCCCGTTGCCACAAAGCCGGAGATCGAGCGACCGGATTGGATCTGTTCGAAGTGTGGCACTCAGGTTCCCGGCTGGTTCGGAGTATGCTGGCGCTGCGGGACCAACGTCCAAGGCGTGGAGGACCCGGATTTTCATCGGCCCGATGAAGAGGGCGTTGGCTAATGGCCCTAGTATTCTAACAAGTTTTCCCCAGCCCGTCTGCCGCAGTGGTCCTGTCGATGGCATGGCTCGACAGCGATTTTGCCCGTAATTCTCGGGTCGTTCGTCGTTCCGAGCCTGCCTGAGCATTGCAGCCGCTGGCTAAGTGCCGATGGCCTGTTAGAATCGGTCTTCCCTGGGCCCGACGCCACACTAACCCGAAGCGTGAGCGAGGACAGATCCTTACCCGGTCCTCGCTTACGCTTCGGGTTACTATAGGCCGTAGACCCAAGACCTCCCCCGTGTCGAAAGGAATCCGACGAATGAACGACGATCTCATGCCCAACATGACCCTGCCTGGGCCTGCCGAGGATGCAGGCGAAGATGCCGACGGCCGAGAACCCGGCGATCGAGACTGCCTCCAGCGAGTACTTGGGCCGCTGGAACCGGCTGGTCAGCACGACGAACTGGGAGAAGGGGCGGATCGTGGCCGAGTGGCGCGAGGCCCTGATCGAGGCCGGCGCGCCGGCGGCCGCCTACACGCGACGAGGCCTGGAGCCGGCGGGTTGGCAGCGTCACGCCCCAGCACACGGGCCGCTTGCGGCGGGTTTACCAGCGGTTTGCATCGATGCGGGAAGCGTATCCCGGCTTGTACTGGAGCCACTTCCAGGCCGCCCTGGATTGGGACGACGCCGAGATGTGGCTGGAAGGGGCCGTGCAGAACCGCTGGTCGATTTCCCAGATGCAGGGCGAGCGGTCGCGAACGCTCGGCGCCCTGGTGGAAGAGACCGTGGAGGCGATGGCGGTCGAGGTCGACGAAGACGCCGCCGGTGTACCTGCCGATCTGCCGCCGGCGGCGAGTTCCGCCTCGACGGCCGAAGTCCGCGAGGCGGCCGACGCGGAGGCGGACGACCGAGGCTGCCGGCGAAAGTGCCCCGCTCGATGGGGCCGATTCCTTCGCCGGCGACGAGCCGCCGCCGTTTCGACCGTTCGAAAACCTGCCTACCCTGCCCGCCGATCTACGCGACGCCTTCGACGGCTTCAAGCTGGCGATCATCCACCATCGGATCTCGCAACTGGCAGGAAGTCAGCCGCGAAGACGTTTTGGCCACCTTGGAGGCCCTGCGGCAGTTGACCCTGGCCGAGGCGTAGGCCGCTGCAAATTTGACAACGGGGGGAGACGTAGGCCGCATGTTCCGCAGATCTGGGTTTCATTATCTCCGAATTTCCGGGGGGCGGCAAGTCAACGGCCGAAGTCTGTGGATGAGAGCCCGATCAGCTTGAGGATTTTGCGTTGGAGGCGATTCAATTCGGTGACGAGTACCTCGACAGGTTGGCGGCGATGTTCCAACGTGTGCCGCTGTACGGACTCGAACAGGTCGATCACCCGTCGTGCCGTCGGCCAACGGCAGGCACGCGCTTCGGGATACATCGGCAACGCCTCAATTTCCTCGCTCTGCATCGCCTGGCGGAGCTGCCGCTCCATGAGGGCTTCCAGCAAGAGGACGAAGAAGTAGACGCACAACAGGGCCTGAATGCGATGCACCGCCTTAAGGTACACCGGCGCGACCTCGAAGTCGGTCTTCAACTGCGAAAAGCGTTTCTCGATCACCGGTTGTCGCTTGTATGCCTGCAACAGTTCCAGTTCGCTGAAGTCGGCAACATTGGTCACCAGCGGAAAGCAACCGTCGCTACGGGCGTCCAGGGCCACGCGTGCGTCATCAATGCGGTAGCTCAAATCGAACCGCGTGGCTACGGTCTTCACATAGCGAGTGTCCTTGCCCGGCCGGCCGCGATGGTCCTGGTGGAACGTCTCCTCGGTCTGTGGTTGGACTTCGGTCACAATCCATTCCTCCGCCCCACAAGTCTCCAGGACCTGCGTGACGGCAGCAGCCACCTTGGCTTCCTGGCGATATCGGGTCCGCGGCGAGCGGAGTTTTTCCTTCAACGCGGCCAACTGTTTCAAGGCCCGCTCGATCCGTCCGCTGCGGGCCACGGCATCCTGTTCGGCCTTGCGGAGGCTGTGATACCAGATCAGCCGGTAGCCTTCGGTGGTGGTGGCGGGCGGATCGCTTGCCGAGTAGTGATCGATCACCTCGCCTTCCTCGTCGGTCTTGATCCACAGCGACCGCCAGGTGACTTGTTCCTTTGCCACCAGTGCGCGAAAGGCAGCGTCTTCGCCACGGGTCCGCGGCAAGATAGTGACGAAGCGGCCCTGGTGCTGGTGGAGATAGGCCATGTTGTCGCTGCTGGCCAGCTTGCAGTCGGCTACGTAGAGGAAGTCACGTCGACCGGTCAACTGGCAGAGCAGATCCCAGGTGTCGCGATGGGTCTGATCATCGCTCACGTTGCCGCTTGCCGCGCGGAAATGCAGTGGCACGCCGCCGTCGGCGGTGACCGTGAGGATGAAGAGCAACTGTTTCAGATCGGGACGATGGTCCTTGTTGTGGCCGAAGGCAATGGCCAGAGTGGGACGGCCCAGAGCGCGCTGGTTGGCCGTGGCGTTGGCATAAGCTCCGCAGAAGGTAACGGTCGTCGAGTCGTTGTGCAGTTCATCCAGCGAGACGCCGAATTCCTTGACCACGTGCGTGGCCACGCCGAGGACCAGCGAGGGCACGTCGGCCAGGAACAGCCGATCCAGCGCCCGGCCTACGCAGTCGTCGTTGAGCAGACCGATCTCTTTCTCCGCGGCCAAGCCCAGCAAATTTGGAACGTGGCGTGCAGCCCATTCGCCCACGCCGTAAATCGGCTCCCGCGAGATGAGCAGGTTGCGGAGCAAGACCAGGAGGGCCTTGACCGGCGAGAGCTTGATGCGGCGATCTTCCGCAGGCAGCGCCGCGCGGAGAAAGTCTTCCAGTCGCATGCGGCGGAGGAAATGATTGAGGATGGGCAACGCGCCCACAGTGGACGAACGCAGCACATTTTGGCTGGTGCGGGCAACGTTCTGGGCCGGCGGCTTGGTCGGAGAACGTGTCGGCTTGGTCGTTCGAGAAGGCTTAGCGGACATGGTTTGGGATTCCTTCCTGGTTGCATGCGAACCGCTTGTCGTCTCCGCCTTGCGGCCGCACCCTGCGACCGGAACATGGCGAAGACCAGCAGTTCGTCACAAGAAGGAAATGTCCAGTTCGGGCAAGAATCAAGAGTCTGCGCAACGCGTACAGGTACTTACGACGAGGACCATCGACGTAAGTTTTGTGCCGCTCGATTTACGTCGATGGTCCGTTTCGTAAGTGATTTTTGCCTTTTGCCGCGGATCGAAGTGGACATTGCCTCGGCATGTGGCCGACGCGAAGATTCGACGTGGGCGTGGACCCCGGTGCTTGCTCATTCACAACCCAAAGCCAACACCGGGCCTTCGCCTTGCGCTGCCGTCGAACCGTCGTGCCCCGCCCGGAAATTCGAAGATATTACACTCCAGATCTGCGGAACA
>CAVSFO010000011.1:0-288657 GCA_963727245.1 uncultured Planctomycetia bacterium
AATGATGCGAAAGTCGCTCTGCACCGGCCGCTGTGCGCCCACCGGCAGCACCTCGCCGTGCTCCAACGTCCGCAGCAGCTTCACTTGCAAGCCCAGCGGAATGTCGGCCACCTCGTCGAGAAAGATCGTGCCGCCGTCGGCCTGTTCCAGCAGTCCCTTGCGGGACTGCTCGGCGCCGGTGAATGCACCGCGGGCGTGGCCGAACAACTCGCTCTCGGCCAGCGACGGACTGAGCGAGGCCACGTTCACGGCCACGAAAGGGCCGTCGGAGCGGCGGCTGTAGCGATGGATCGCCCGGGCGATCAGCTCCTTGCCCGTGCCGCTGTCGCCGTGGAGGTGGACGCAGGCGTCGGAGGGCGCCACCAGGGCGAGGCGTTTGAAGACCTCCTGCATGGCCGCCGAGGTGCCCACGATCTGGCCGCCGGCCGCGGGGCCGGGCGAGGGCTGCGCGGCGGCGGAGGGCCGGGCGGCGGCGGCCCGCAGCGCCCGCTCGATGGCACGCTGCACCACCTTGAGGTCGAACGGCTTGGTGAGGTAATCGAAGGCGCCGTTGCGGACGGCGGCCACGGCGGTGGAAAGCTCCCCGTAGGCCGTCACGACGATGATCGGCGTCCGGCCCGACAGCTCGTGGAAGCGCTGCATGGCCGACAGGCCGTCCATGCCCGGCAAGCGGACGTCCAGCACGATCACGTCGGGGCGCTGCGCGCGGGCCAGTTCGAAGCCCTCTTCCGCCGAGGCGGCCGTGGCCGCCGTGTGCCCCATCTCGGCCGCCAATTGGCCGAGTCCCCAGCAGATGCTCTGTTCGTCGTCAACTACCAGCAGGTGAGCCATGGGCGTCGGTCCCGGAAATGAGGGGAAGTTCCAGAGTAAAACAGGTCATGCCGTCGGCCTGGCTGCCAGGCGATGGCGCCTTGATGGGCTTCGGCGATCTGGCGGGCGACGAAGAGCCCCAGCCCGGTGCCATCGGGCTTCTCGGTGACGAAGGGCTCGAAGAGCTTGGTCGCGGATCGACTCGGCGGGGCCGGGACCGGAGTCCTTGACGGCCAGGCGTGCGCGGGCGTCCTGCCGCGAGAGCTGCACGATTACCTTGGCCGCCGGGCCGCCTTGCCGGCCGGCCGCCTCGATGGCGTTGAGAATGAGGTTGACGAGGACCTGCCGCAGGGCTTCGTCGTCGCCGAGGACGGCCAGCGGTTCGGCGGCGTTTTCGAAGGCCAGCTTGATCTTGGCATGGGAGCACGCGGGACCGACCAGTCCCAGCACGTCGCGCACCAGCGGCTCCAGCTCGACGCGCCGCCGCAGGCCCGCCGAAGGCCGCCCCAAGGTGAGGAACCGTTGCAAGTACGATTCCATGAGGCGGAGCTGGCGGATGGCCGTTTCCAGCGAGTTGCCGTCGGCCTTCAAAGGGCACTGCCGCTGGTGCAGCTCGACGGCCATCCAGGCGCCGGTGGCGGCGTTGCGGAGTTGATGGGCCATGCCGGCCCCCAGTTGCCCGAGCGTCCGCAGCCGTTCGTTCTGGCGCACCGACTGCTCGTACTGGCCGAGCGTTTCCGTCATGCGGTTGATGGAGAGGGCCAGGTCGCGGATCTCGTCGTCGCGGCGCGAGACGGCCACGGGCTGGAAGTCGCCCTGGGCGATGGCCGCCGTCTGCCGGCCGAGCTCGCGGATCGGACGGACGAAGCGCCGCGCCAGCATGGTCGTAATCACCACCACGGCCGCCGCCGCCAAGGCGCCGGTGACGAGGGTCGGGTAAGCCGCCTGCCGTGCGCCGGCCCACCACTGGTCCTCCGGATAGAGCACGACCAGCCAGTCCGGCGGCACGGCGGAGCCGTGGTGCGTCACCGGCATCCGCCTGGCCAGGTACGTCCGCTCGGAGAGGCGGACGACCGGCTGGGCCGGGGCCGGTCCCGATTTGCCGGCTGCGAAAACGGGGCTGCCCCCGCTGCTCCCTTCGACCGGCAGGCGGCCCAGGCGCTGCAGTTCCTCGGCACTGAGCGGGAGGGTGCTTTCTTTGCGTTGCCCGGCGGCATCCAAGACCACGAACTCGGCACCCGAGAGGCCGCTCATCTGCCCCAACACGTCCTTGGAGAGGGGGAAGGCGGGGTCGGTCAGCGTGGCGACGATGTGGGACAACTCGTCCTGCTGCCGCCGGCTGGCCCGGGCCACGCCCAGGTAGGCGATGGTCCCGCTGGAGAGCACGATGGCCAGCAGCACCACGGAGAGCACGGGGAAGAGGAGCTGGACTTGAATGGGGCGTCGCATCTCGTCATGGTATTCTCCCGGCGGGTGCCCCGTCAACTCCCGGCCCGGGGGCGGGTCGGGTATAATGAACGATGCCAGTGCGGGAAAACCGCCGGCCAACGCGGGTGGCCCCGATAGCTTGGCTATCGGGGTGCCGCAGGCACAAGAGGCGTTGGTAGCCTATTGAAGCTCCTCTTGCGGCTTCGCCGCCCCGATAGCTTGGCTATCGGGGCCACCCGCGGGCGCCATGCACAGCATGGTCGGCGAGCCCCGCCTGCCCCTGGTCCCTGGCCCCTGGTCCCCAATCCCTCTCGATGCTGCACCTACTGGAACAACACGGCGAACAACTGCAAGCGTGGTTTACCGGGCGGGCGATGGACGCCTATCGCTGCGGGCAGGTGCGGCGCTGGCTGTTTCAGCGGCGCGCCGCCGCCTTCCAGCAGATGACCGACTTGCCCAAGACGGTCCGCGACCAGTTGGCCGCCGAGTTTCAGATCTGGACCACGCGGATTGCCGCCCGCCGCCAGGCCGAGGACGGCACCGAGAAGCTGCTGCTGGAACTGGCCGATGGCGAGAGGATCGAGTGCGTGTTGCTCCGCGACGACCGGGAGCATTGTGCCGTCTGCATCAGCACCCAGGTCGGTTGCGCGATGCACTGCGCCTTCTGCGCCAGCGGGCTGAGCGGCGTGGTCCGCAATCTGACCACCGGCGAAATCGTCGAACAGATGTTGCAACTCCAGCGGCTGACGGCGCGCGGACGAGCGGCTGAGTCACGTCGTGGTGATGGGCATGGGCGAGCCGCTGGCGAACCTCGATCGCCTGTTGCCCGCGCTGGCCGAGGCGACGGCGGCCGACGGCCTGGGAATCAGCGCCCGGCGGATCACCATCTCGACGGTGGGGCTGCCCGAGGGGATTCGCCGCCTGGCCGAGGAGAACGTCCAATATCATCTGGCCGTTTCGCTGCACGCGGCCGACGACGATTTGCGGAACCGGCTGGTGCCGGCCAATCGCCGCGCGGGCATCGCGGCGGTGATGGCGGCTGCGGACGAGTATTTCCAGAAGACGGGGCGGCGGGTGACGTTCGAGTACGTGCTGCTGGGCGGGGTGAACGACCGCCCGGAACACGCCCGGCAGTTGATTGCCTTGCTGCGGGGCCGGCCGTCGCTGGTGAACGTGATTCCCTACAATGCGGTGGCGGGATTGCCGTTTCGGCGCCGGGGGCGGCGGTGACGGCGCGGTTCGCCGCCGCGCTGGCCGAGGGGGGGCTTAGCGTTGCGGTCCGCCGCCGCAAGGGAGCGGGGATCGAGGCGGCCTGCGGCCAGTTGCGGCGCGACGCGCCGGGTTAGTCCGAGTCTCCCCTCTCCCTTTGGGAGAGGGGTCGGGGGTGAGGGCTTCGTTGATTGCACGGCAAATTACTCGGCTCCCTTTGCCGCTGGCCGCCCTCACCCTAACCCTCTCCCGGAGGGAGAGGGGACCGTTACGCACAAACTCAGGACGCGCCCGCTTAGCCGGCCCATTGCTCGAGCATCTGGAACTGGCGATCGAAGCGATGCTCGTCCACGCCCAGCGGGCTCTTGAAGAAACTGGCGAGGAAGCGCAACAGCCCGGTCTCGCCCCGCCGCCGCGCCAGCTCGGTAAAGCGGACCAGGTCCAGGACCAGCGGCGCCGCCAACACCGAATCGCAACCCTGCCAGGTGAACTGCATGGTCATGGGCGTGCCCAGGAAGCCGCTGAAATGGATGTGGTCCCAGGCCGTCTTCCATTCCCCCAGGCTTTGGATGTATTCGATGGAGATCAGCGTTTGCGGGCGGTAGCCGAGGATTTCGCCCAGCAGGCGGTCCTTGCTGGCGACTTTCGTCTGCTTGTTGGCCGGATCGTCCAGCACGCGGCCGTCCAGGTTGCCGAAGATGTTGTGGCCGACCCAGCTCATGACGTGCAGGTGCCGCTGCGCCAGCATCGGCGCCAGCACGCTCTTCAGCAGCGTCTCGCCGGTCTTGCCGTCGCAGCCGGCATGGCGGCCGCCGCGCAGCCGGGCCAGGTCGCCGATGGCCGCCGGCGCCGCCCCCAGCGACGGCGTGAAGTTGATGTACGAACAGCCCAACCCGAGGGCCGCGATCGCGTACAGCGAACTGGCCGGCAACGGGCAGGCCGGCCGGGCCAGCAACGGCTCCAACTCGGCCCAACCGGCCGGCAGCGAACTCGCATCGACCGCCGGCTCCGTCGAGGCCACGTTGACCACCACAACGTGCTCCAGGTTGTTCGTGCGGGCGAACTCGCTGAGGTCATGCTGCAAGCGGGCCACGGTCTCGGCCGGCGATTCCTTCGCGTCCTTGCCGAGAAAGTCCGCGTCCGCCAGCTTGGCAATCGTGGGGCCGACGCCGCGGAGGGTGCCGGGCCGGAGCCGCCCCTCGATGCGATCGAGGTCCGCGCGGCACCGCTGGGCAAGGTCCGGCGCGGCCACGCGCATCTCGGCCAGCAGGCGCGCGGCCTCGCCGGCGAGTGAAACCGTGCGGATTTCGTGCCCGCCGACTACAAAACTGTCCCACGCTGGCAGATCGAGGTGCTGGAAGCGGGGGAGTTGGCTGACCAGCCCGGTGCTGTCGATCCACTGCTTTTCCAGCGCCAACAGGCCGACGATCGTGGTGGTGGCCACGCCGCCACGTGCCCCGACGAGCCAGATGCCGATGCGAGCCTTCGTCATGGTGTCACTCTGCCATCTTCATTTTCCACCCTGCCGATTGTACCAGAAGACGCCGCGGTTCGCCAGCCGCGCAGAAATGGGTTGAGTTTACGACCTTCTGCCGGTGGTGTAGAAAAGTGGCCCGAAAACAGCCCTTGATCGCCCCCGGGCGATGTTTTATCGTGGCGGTTGATGGCCACGCAGCGCACATCGCCGGGCAGCGCGGAGAAGCTCCAGCAACTGGAGCGGATGCTGGCGGAATTGTTGGCCCAGTTGCTGCGGCGGGGCTTCTTCGGCAACGGCGCCATCGAGCTCAGCGTCCAGGACGGCACCATCCAGCACATCCGCCGCAAGGTGGAACAAGTCCAACGGTAATCCGGCCGGCACAACCGCTACCGCCCCGCCCGGGCGGCAAAACCCTCAGGACCGGCCGTGGTCCGGCGGCCGGCAACCACTGCTCCCAGGACTCCGCCGCGCCCGCTGAGCTATCTTTCTTGGGACAGATTGGTAGGGTGGGTCGAGCAGCGAGCCCCACCAGCCATCATCCGGCCAAGTCATGGTGGGGCTCGCCGACCATGCTTTGCATGGTGCCCGTCGACCCACCCTACTTCAGACAGAATGCCGGATTGGCTGAGCAGCCGCGGAGATATTGCAAGCGATGGCGAAACTGAACATTTCCTCACGTCCGACGGATTCGAAAGAGAGCACGCTGGAGGAGCTGAAGCAGCGGATCCACAGCAAGCTGGTCGACAAGCTCGATCTGACCAAGGTCGGCGAGCTGGAAGGCGACGTGCTGCGGCGCGAGATCCGCCTGGTGGTCGAGCACCTCTGCGACAACGAGGACACGCTGCTGAACCGCAATGAGCGCGAGCAGCTCATCAGCGAGGTGCTCGACGAGACGTTCGGCCTGGGGCCGCTGGAGTTCCTGCTGAAAGACCAGACAGTCAGCGACATTCTCATCAACGGTCCCAAGAACGTCTACGTGGAGCGCCGCGGGCGGGTGGAGAAGACCAGCGTGGCCTTCCGCGACAACGATCACCTGATGCAGATCATCGACCGCATTATTTCCCGGGTAGGCCGGCGGGTGGACGAGACCTGTCCGATGGTCGATGCCCGCATGTTGGACGGCTCGCGTTTCAACGCCATCATTCCGCCGCTGGCGTTGGACGGGGCCTGCGTGTCGATTCGGCGCTTCGGCACCAATCCCTTGAAGCTGGAGGACCTGCTGAACTTGAAGTCGTTCACGCCCGAGATGGTCATGCTCCTGGAGGGGGCCATCAAGGCGCGGTTGAACATCCTTATTTCCGGGGGCACGGGCTCGGGCAAGACGACGCTGCTGAACACGCTCTCCAGTTTCATTCCCAACACGGACCGCATCGTGACCATCGAAGACGCGGCCGAATTGCAGCTCCAGCAGGACCACGTGGTGCGGTTGGAGACGCGGCCGCCCAACATCGAGGGCAAGGGCGCCGTCAACGCCACCGACCTGGTGCGGAACGCCTTGCGGATGCGTCCCGAGCGGATCATCATCGGCGAGTGCCGCGGCCCGGAGGCCCTGGACATGCTGCAAGCCATGAACACCGGCCACGAGGGATCGCTGACCACGATCCACGCCAACACGCCGCGCGACGCCATCTCGCGGCTGGAAACCATGATTATGATGGCGGGCTTCGAATTGCCGCTGAAGGCCATGCGGACGCAGATCGCCAGCGCCGTGAACCTCATCGTGCAGGCCACCCGCTTGCAGGGCGGGTCCCGCAAGATCACCTGCATCAGCGAGGTGGTGGGCATGGAGCAGGACGTCGTGGTGATGCAGGACATCTACCGTTACGAGAAGGAAGGGGTCGACGAAACCGGCCGCACCTTCGGCAAGTTCGTGGCCACCGGCGTGCGGCCCTCGTTCATGCCGCGGCTGGAGACGGCGGGCGTGCGGCTGCCTTCCAGCGCTTTCCGCCAGCGGGTGATGATGGAGGATTAAGTGAGCGCGCTTCTTGATTGCCGCTGCCGTGTTCGTGGGCGTGACCGCCTTGGTCGCGGCGCTGGCGATGCTGCTGAACCAGAAGCCCGGCACCCGCCTGGAAGACCGCCTCGACCTGCTCACCGGCGCCAACACGCCGGCGGCCGCCAAGGACGGCCTCTTGAAGCAGGCCAGCGTGCTGGCGCGGCCCCTGGACCAGGGACCGGGCATATTGGACGCGCTGGTGGAACGCTTCAGCAGTTTCAATCTCCAGCGGATGTTCGCGCAGGCCGATACGTCGCTGACGACCGCGCAGCTGGCGGTGATTTCGGCGGTCCTGGCCGCGGCCGGCGTGACGCTGTCGATTTTCCTGAAAAGCCCGGCGGCGATGGTGCCCCTGGCCGGCATTGCCATGGGGATGCTGCCGGCGGGCTGGTTGCTGTATCGCCGCCGCCAGCGGCTGAAGCTCTTCGCCGCCCAGTTGCCCGACGCCTTGGAGATGTTGGCCCGCGGCCTCCGCGCCGGGCAGAGCCTGGCCTTCGGCTTCAACATGGTCGGCAGCGAAATGGGGGCGCCCATCGGCAAGGAATTCAATCGCATTTTCGAGGAACAGAACCTGGGAATCCCCATGGAAGAGAGCCTGAACAGCCTCAGCCAGCGGATCCCCAACCTCGACCTGAAATTCTTCATCACCGCCGTGCTCCTGCAACGGCAAACCGGCGGCGACCTGGCGGAAATCCTCGACAACATCGGCAGCCTCATCCGCGATCGCTTCCGCATCTGGGGGCAAGTCCAGGCCCTGACCGGCGAAGGACGCCTCTCCGGCGTCGTCCTGCTGGCCTTGCCCCTGGTGCTGTTCGTCACCGTCTACCAACTCAATCCCAAGTATGTCGAGACGCTGTTCACCGATCCGCTGGGCAAGAAAATGCTCGCCTTCGCCGTCATCATGCAGATCGTCGGCGCCCTGGTCATCCGCAAAATCGTCAACATCAAGGTATAAGACGCCGTGATTCTCGCCAGCAACCCCTTCAGTTTCGAGCAACTCCTGCCGCTGGCGCTGTTCGGCGTTTTTGCCGCCCTGGCGTGGTGGGTGCTGGGGCTGATGGCCGACAAGAAGCCGCGGGCGGTCGAGCGGCTGGCGGAGTTGAAGAATCCCCGCCTCCGCCGCTCCCCGCAGCCGGACGCCATCCTGAAGCGCTCCGACCCGATGACCAAGGTGCTGGAAAGGGCGACCCCGGCGCTGGCCGCGCCGCTGCTGCCCAGGAGCGAGGCCGAGCTGAGCAAACTGAAAACGAGGCTGGCCAACGCGAATTTCCGCAGCGAGGGGGCCCGCGCCGTCTTCCTGGGCCTGAAGCTGGTGGGGCTGATCGCCGCCTTGTTGATCGGCGGCGGCACGGTCGTGAGCATCAAGGGCGTCACCTCCAACGCGCTGTTGACGATCGGCGTGCTGGCCCTGATCTTCTTCTACCTGCCCGATCTGATCGTGGGCTTTCTGGCCAGGAGCCGGCAGCAAGCCATTTTTCTCGCCCTGCCCGACGCCCTGGACCTGATGGTGGTGTGCGTCGAGGCCGGCCTGGGACTGGACCATGCCATGCGCAAGGTCAGCGACGAGATGAAACGGACGCACCGGATACTGTCGGAGGAACTTGCCCTGACCAATTTTCACCTGCAAATGGGGCGTCCGCGGTCGGAGGCCCTGCACGAGTTGGGGGTGCGGACCGGGGTTTCCGACTTCCGCGCCTTGTCCGCCGTCCTCATCCAGGCCGACAAGTTCGGTTCCAGCATCGCCCAGGCCCTGCGGGTGCAAAGTGAGTCCTTGCGGACCCGCCGGCGGCAACTGGCGGAAGAGAAGGCCGCCAAGACGGCCGTCAAACTCATTTTCCCCCTGGTGCTCTTCATCTTCCCCGGCATCTTCGTCGTCCTGGTCGGTCCTGCCGCCATTTCCATGGTGCGGGACATGTTTCCCAAGATGGCAAAATAATCCGATTGGCGAAACCAGGACGTTCCGGCAAGACTCGCCGCGACCTTGGCAGCCGGGACGGCCGATATGGATCTAGGGAAAGTTCCCGTCGCAAGGAGGGCGCAAGGCATGACCGCTCGATCCGTTTGGGGCGCCGCAATTCTGTTGGTTGCCGGGCTGGCCGGGGCCACCCCCGCGCACGGACAGGCCATCCGGGACTTCGTCAAGAGCGTCGGCGAGGACACCGCCCGCCGCAATTGCTGGCCAACACCGTTTCTCTACCCTGCCCGGCAGGCGGCACGCGAACCGTTCGCCACGATGGTCGCCAACGGTTGGGAACGACAGAACCAACTGGCCGATCAGCACTTCGACGCCGAGACGGGCAAGCTCACGGCGGCCGGACAGGCCAAAGTGCTCTGGATCCTCAACGACGCCCCCTATCAGCACCGCACCATCTTCGTTCACCGCGCAGCCACGACGCAGGAAACCGCCTCCCACATCAACACCGTCGAGCAGTTCGTCACGCAGTCGGTTGCGCCCTGCGAATATCCCCCCGTTCTGGAATCGAGGCGGTCGGCGGATGGCTATCCGGCGGACCGTTACGATTTCGTGGCGCGAAAATTCCAGGCCGCCATGCCCGATCCCAAGCTGGCACCCGCCGACACGAGTGGTGGACTCGGCGGATCGACATCGCATTAGTCGGCCAAGCTTCATAAACTGTGCCGTTACCCCATCTTGCCGCAGAGGCCCCGCTACAGGCAACGCGACCGGCAAAAACCTCCTAATCCTCCAAAACAATTGCAGGATTGGTTGCCGGGCGGTCGATTCACTAGACGGTATTTTGCCAGATGCACGGGAGGTGCAGGATGGGAAAGGATTTCCTAACAGCGGCGGCATGGACGCTGAGGCTTGGCGTGTGGCTGGTGATCGGTCTGGCCGCCTGGCGGCCATGCTTCGCCCAAGACACGACTCTGACGCTGCCGCCGTTGACAGCCTCCAACGCCGCTGCGCAGGGCAACAGCACGATCGTGCGGACCGGTGCCGAGACGCCGGCCTCCCAGGACCCGGTCTCCGTATTTACTACGGCCAAGCCGGGGGTCGAATTGTACGTCGCGGTGGCGCGATTGTACGAGGAGAGCGGGCGACTGGCCGAGGCCGAGCAGCAATACAAGAAAGGGTTGAAGGAATCCCCTGACGATCTTCGCGCCCTGCTGGGATACGCCCGACTGAAAGATCGGCTCGGCCAGACGGAGGAATCGCTGAACCTCTACCGGAAGGCCGTCAAGGCGCATCCCGACGAGCCGTCCGTCTACAACAACCTGGCCGTGCACTATGCGCACCACGGCCTGTTGACGCACGCGGTGGCGGCCATGCAGCGGGCGATCCGCTTGCGGCCCAGGGAGGTCAAGTATCGCGACAACATCGCGACCGCCCTGATCCAATTGAATCGGCCGCAGGAGGCCTTCGCACACCTGTGCACGGTCCATGACGAAGCGTCCGCCCATTACGATCTGGGTTTCTTAATGGTCAGGACCGGCCAGCGGCAGGCGGCGGCGCTGCAATTTTCCCTCGCCTTGCGGATGAATCCTTCCTTGGTGCAGGCCCGGCAATGGCTCGATCGGCTCAGCGGCCGTCCCGGCGCCATGGAGAGGCCGCAACCGCCGATGATCGCGGCGTCAGGCCCGCGGCCCGATCCGTCGCCCGAGCCGCGGATCGCGGTGCGCATGGCGCCGATGCCGGACCAGCCTGGTCCGCCGCCGTCGGGACGGCGTCGACGCGCCGCGATCCTGGCAGGAGCCTTGGCCGGCGGCGCGCGGGATTGTGCCGCCGCCGGGGGCGTCGTGGTCCGATGCGTCGCCGGTGGTGGTGCGTCCCTGCGACCCGCGGCTTGGCCAGCCGCAAGGGGCGCCGGCGGCCGATTGGACGCCGCCACAACGGTTGCCGCCGGCCGCCGACGGCTCGGCCGGCCCGCCGGCAGCGCCACGTTTCCCCGATCCGCCGCGGGACGATCCGCCCGCGCCGTTGCCGCCGTCGCCCCCGTAAATCGCGTTGCGTGATTGCCGGAGGCTGCGCAGCGGGCGATCCCCCGCGTCAACGCTCGTCCGGCGTCGGCGCGTTGCCGCGACGGCGCACCAGCGCGATGCCCACGGTTGCCGCGCTGGCGACGACGACCGCTACGGCGATCCACCCGCCGTAAACGATGCCCCATGAGTATTGCTTGGCGAACATATCCGGGTTCAGCCGTATGTTCTCCACGGTGTAGTGGAGGCCGAAGTCCGAAATGAGGCCCAGCAGCGTGCCTAAGGACCATCCAAGCGGCACAACCAGCATGGGAACGATGATGGGCATCACCGACTGTAGCAGCGTCTTTTTCTTACGGTCTTCAGGCATGGCATTGTCCTTTAAGCCAGGATAGGCTCCCGCGGCCACAGTTTATCCCACGCGATGATCCGCCGGAAGATCGGCCGGCTTGCGACGCACGGCGATGGGGCCCGGCTCGCGGCGGAGGATGGCAATCAGGCTGGCGCCGGCGGCGTAGCCTTGCTGCCGCCGGCCTTGCAGGACCCGCAGCAAACGCCGCGATTCGCCCGCCAGAATGGCCTGCAACAGGAAGTTGACCGGCCGGCTGGGCAGCCAGAAATCGGTGCCCACCTGGCCCGCCGCATGACCGCGGCGGCGGCTCCGCGCCCGCACCAGCCGCACGGCGGGGAGCAAGCGGGCGTTGAAATAGGAGACCAACCGCGCGGTGACCGGCAACCCGGCCCATACCATCTCCAGTCGCGCCCGATCGTAACGCCGATAGTGCCCGAACGACTCGTCGTGCTCCGACCAAAGCGCCGGGTCGGCGGGAACGGTGATGAGGAAATGGGCGCCGGGCGCAGCGGCCGCCAACAGTTCCGCCAACAGCGCGAAATCATCGCTGACGTGCTCCAGGACGTCCATGAGCAGGATGAGCCGGGCTTGGTCGACCAGCGGGCCGAGGTCGGCGGGGGCCCGTCCCTGGAGGAAATGGACCTTGGGAAAGCGGGGCCGGGCCCGGTCGATGGCCTCGGCGGAGGTGTCGATGCCGACGCAGCGGTACTGATCGGCCAGGCAGCCGATATTGCCGCCGGTTCCGCAGCCGACGTCGATGACCGTGGCGTCTTGCGAAGGGGCGACGACCGCGACGGCCAGCCGCCGCATGATCTGCCGTCGCCCGACAAACCACCAGTGGCGCTCTTCGATGTCGGCGTGGAGTTGGAATTGCTCGGTCTGCATGTCTACCAGATTTCGATTTCCAACTCGAGGTCCACGCCCAGGCGGTCGCGGACCTGGCCGCGGATCAACTCGATCAGGCGGAGCACGTCCTGGCTGGTGCATTCGGGTTCGGCGATGATGAAATTGGCGTGCCGGTCGCTCACCACGGCCCCGCCGATGCGGGTGCCCTTCATGCCCGCCTTCTCGATCAACTCGCCGGCGCTGGCGCCGCGCGGGTTCTTGAAGACACAGCCGGCGCACTGATGGCCCATCGGCTGCGCCGCCTTCTTGACGATCCAATGTTTCTGCATGCGGCGGGCCAATTCGCGGGGATCGTCCTCTTCGAGTTGGAAGCTGCCGTCGAGGATGACCAGTTCGTCGAGGCTGCTTTCACGGTAGCTGAAGAAGAGGTCGTCGCGGCCGCGGTGATGGACCTCGCCGCTGGCGGCCAGGACCGTGGCGCCGCTGGCCCATTGGCCGACGTCGCTGCCGTGGGCGCCGGCATTGCCGTGCAGGGCGCCGCCGAGGGTGCCGGGGATGCCGATGAGGGTTTCCAGCCCGGCCAGGCCGCGATGCACCGCGGTGGTGACGACCCGGCCCAGGACGGCGCCGCCGCCGGCGACGATCCGGTGCCCGGACAGTTCGATCTTGCAGAACTCGGGGGCCGAAAGCTTCAGGACCAACCCCGGCACGCCCTCGTCGCGCACCAGGATGTTGGAACCTTGTCCCAGCAACCGCACCTCGACCCCCTCCTGCTGGCACCGCGTCACCAGGGCGGTCAACTGCTCGGGAGTCTCCGGCTCGGCGAAGTATTCGGCGGGGCCACCAAGTTGGAACCAGGTGTGCATCGCCAGCGGCTCAGCCTGCCGCACGATTTTCTCGAAACCGCTCCAGATAGCCATGCGCAATCCTTCCGATGTCGCCCGCCCCAACGGTCAACAATACGTCGCCGGGGAGCAGATGGTTTTCCAACAGTGGGGTGATTTCTTCGCTCCGGTGGACGTCGAAGGTCGCGGCGCCCAAAGCGCGGACCTGCCGGGCCAGGTCGGCGGCCGTGACCTCCCCAGGACGGGGAGGCCCCTCCCGAGCGCGGAAAATCTCCGCCACCACCACCCCGTCAGCATTTTGCAGGCTCGCGGCCAGTTCGTCCAGGAGGGCCTCCGTCCGTGAGGCTTGGTGGGGTTGAAACACGCACCACAGCCGGCGGCCGGGAAACATCTGCCGCACGGTCGCCAGCGTGGCGATTACCTCGGTGGGGTGATGGGCGTAATCGTCCACCAGCACCACGCCGCCGGCGGTCCCCAGCACCTGCAGCCGCCGCTCTAAACCGGGAAAACCGCTCAGCCCGCGGAGAATGTCGGCCGGCTCGGCCCCGGCGGCCCGGCTCAGGGCCGCGGCGGCCAGGGCGTTGAGCACGTTGTGCCGGCCGGCAACCGGCAACTCGACCGTGCCCAACGGCTTGCGGCGATGGTGGATTTCAAAGCGGTAGCGGCCGGCCCGGGCAGACAGATTTTTGGCCGACCAATCCGCATCGGCCGCGATGGCGAAGGTTTCCTTGCGGCAGCCGGCCGCAGCCGCCGCTCGCCGGGCGACCGGGCAATCGTGGCGGACCAGCAACAGGCCGTCGTTGGCAACCAGCCCGGAGAACTCGGCGAAGGCCGCCTCAAGCTGGTCCGGCGAATCGTAGCAATCGAAATGATCGGGCTCGATGCCGAGGATGGCGGCGTATTGCGGCCGCAAGTGGAGGAAATTGCCGCGATATTCGCAGGCCTCGACGAGCACCAGGTCGCCGCGTCCGAGACGCCCGCCGGAATTGGCGCCCGGCGGAGTGGCGCCGACCACGACCGTGGGGTCCAGGCCCGCGCGGATAAGGATATGGGCGGTCATGGCGGCGGTGGTCGATTTGCCGTGGGTGCCGGCCACGGCCAGTCCCCGCCGGCCGGCCATGAGCTGCCCGAGCATTTGGGCGTAGCTGAGCGTCGAAATGCCCAGTTCGGCCGCGCGGCGCCGCTCGGAGTTATCGGCCGGGATCGCGCTGGAGAAGACCAACAGGTCGAGGTCCGGCGAGACGAGGTCGGCCGAGTGGCCAGGCAGCACGGACGGTCCCACCCGTTGCAACGGGTGGGCGTGGGGTGGTGATTCACGCGGGCAGACCGCTGACGCCGGGACGGCCAGGTCCGAGCCGCTGATCGTCCAGCCGGCCTGGACCAGCACGTCGGCCAGCGCGCTCATGCCGGCGCCGGCGATGCCGACCAGATGTGCCCGTCGGGCTTGCGTCACGCCAGTTCCCCCCCCGTAACCGTTCACAGAACGTAGGTCAGGCACTCCGTGCCTGACGGCCTGCCGCTCACGAATCGTCAGGCACGGGGTGCCTGACCTACGGACATTTCTATTCCCCCAGTCCGCCGAAACGCCGGTCGCGGGCGGCAAAGCTGCGTATGGCCTCGTGGAGCTGGACCTCGGTGAAGTCGGGCCAACAGAGGTCCGTCACCCAGATCTCCGCGTAGCTGATCTGCCAGAGCAGAAAATTGCTCACCCGCATCTCGCCCGCCGTGCGGATCAACAAATCGGGCTCGGGCATTCCCGCCGTGTAGAGGTGGGCCTCGAGGGTCTGCTCGCCGATCTCGTCCGGCGCGAGCGTGCCGGCGCGGACTTCGCGGGCGATGCCACGAACGGCGTCGACCAACTCGGCCCGGGCGCCGTAGTTGATGGCCAGGCAGACCACTAGGCCGGTATTTTCGCGGCTCATGGCGACGGTGGTGTCGATTTCGCGGAGGGCTTCCTCGGGGAGCCCCTCGCGGCGGCCGATCACCACGACCTTGACGTTGTGCTGCATGACCGTGTCGCGCTGCTGGACCATGTACTGCTGCAAGAGGCTCATGAGGAAATCGAGTTCCTCCTGCGGCCGCTTCCAGTTCTCGCTGGAAAAGCAGTAGAGCGTGAGCTGGCCGATGCCCAGCCGGGCACACTCTTCGGTGGTGCGGCGAACGCTCTCGACGCCGTGGCGATGGCCCTCGATCCGGGGCAGGCCGCGCTGCCGGGCCCAGCGGCCGTTGCCGTCCATGATGATGGCGACGTGGCGGGGCATCTTTTCCCGCGGCACCCCCGGCAGTTCGCCGGCCGTCGCTTTGGAGGCTGTGGACATGGTCAGACGAAAATCGTTTGCTGGCGGTCGGGCCCGACGGAAACCACTTCCACCGGGCGGCCCACCAGCCGGCTGAGCCGATCGAGATAATTGCGCGCCGCCGCCGGCAGGTCGGCCAGGCGGCGGACGTCGCTGATCTCCTGCCGCCAGCCGGGGAGCGTTTCATAGACCGGCACCACCTGGCGGAGGTCCTCGACGTGGCTGGGAAAATCGGTCACTCGCCGGCCGGCCAATTCGTAGTGCGTGCAGATCTTCAACTCGGGCAGTTCGCTGAGCACGTCCAGGAGCATGACGGCCAGGGTCGTGGCGCCGCTGAGGCGGGCCGTGTAGCGGGCGGCCACGGCGTCAAACCAGCCGCAGCGCCGCGGCCGCTTGGTGACGGTGCCGTACTCGTGGCCGCGATCGCGGATGTGCTGACCGGTGGCATTGTCCTGCTCCGTTGGGAACGGCCCGCCGCCCACCCGCGTGCAGTAGGCCTTCAGCACGCCGATGACCTTGGTGAGGTGTTGGGCTGCCACACCCGAGCCCGCCGACACGCCCACGCCGGAGCTGTTGCTGCTGGTCACAAAGGGGAAGGTGCCGTGGTCGACGTCCAAGAGGGCCCCCTGGGCGCCCTCGAAGAGGATCCGCTTGCCGGCCTCCACGGCGTCCAACAGATAGGCGGTCGTGTCGGCGACGTGGGGCCGCAGCCGCTGGGCATATTCCTGATACTGCCGGTAGATTTCCGCCGGCATCCAGCGCGGGGGCGCCGGCCGTGCCGGCGGCGCCGCGGAGCAGTTGGGTCTTCGCCCGGACGATCTCGTCGATGCGGCCGCGGAAGCTGGGGCGATAGAGGTCGCCCAGGCGGATGGCGTGCAGCCGGCCGACCTTGTCGCGATAGCAGGGACCGATGCCGCGCAGGGTGGTGCCGATCGACTCGCCGCCGGGGCCGGCTTCGTTCAGCAGGCGATCTTCCTCGAAATGCCAGGGGAAAATGACGTGGGCGCGGTCGCTGATCATGAGGTTTTGGCCGACGTGGACGCCGCGGGCGACGAGGCCGTCGATTTCGGCCAGCAGGCTGGCCGGATTGAGGACCACGCCGGCGGCCACCACGCACTGGACCTGGGGGCGGAAGATGCCGCTGGGGATGAGCGACAGTTTGAACGTCTGGCCGCCGGTGACGACGGTATGGCCGGCATTGGCCCCGCCCTGGTAGCGGACGACGATATCGTGCTGCTCGGTGAGCAGATCGACAATCTTGCCCTTGGCCTCGTCGCCCCACTGCAATCCGATAACACAGGTGGCAGGCACCGCAACGCCCCCCGGTGAACATGGCGGAAAATCGCAAACACCTCAGTCTAGCCAGTCGAGTGCCAGGGGGCAACCTGCCCGATCCCCTTCTGCCCGCCGGGCAAAAGTGCCTTCCAGACGAAAAATGGGCCGGTCCCCGCTGAAACCCTACCCTTTTGGGTATTGTCGGCAGTATTCATAGAGGGCCATGGCCGCGGCCGTGGCCACATTGTGGCTGTAGGGCAGGCCGTAGACGGGGATTTCTACGGTGTGGTCGAGCAGCCGAAGGATGTCCGCGTCGATCCCCAGCCGCTCGTTGCCGATCAGCAGCACCATCCGGCAGGGAAAGCGGAAGTCATAGAGGCATTGCGAGCCGCTGGTCTGCTCCAGCCCGACCAGCGGATAGCCCTCGTCGCGGAGCCGCTTGAGCACGACCGGCAGCGTGCGATGGACTTCGATTTGGATGGCATCCCCGATGTGGCGGGTGATGGTCGGGTCGATCTTGGCATTTCCGCAGCAGATGATTTTTTGCACGCCGCAACAGGACGCCGCCCGCACGATCCGCGACAGGTTCACGTTGCTGCGCATGGGCGGACAAGCGACGATGAGCGGGCGGGGGCGATCCAGCGCCAGCGGCGGCCGATGGCGCAGTTGGACGAAATCTTCGGGCATCGGTGGGCTGTGGGCGGGAAATGGAGGAAAAAATGGGGCCAGGAAGCGAATCCCCGGCGCTCGAATTCACCGAAGTCGTTCCTGGCCCCTGTGTAGCGTAAAAAACGCTACGGTACCTGTACGGATTACGTCTATGGACTCGCCCCTGCCAAGGGCGCAGAAACAACCTCGAAGTTATGAGAATTCAGCGGCCGCAAGAGTCTTGAAACCATGCGAAGAAAAGAGCGCACCATCACGGGCGACACTCTATTCTAACCTCGCGCAGAAGCTTTGGGAAGGGACGTTTCCAAGGCGGAAGGCGGAAGGCGGAAGGGGGAAGGCAGACAGGGACATCGGTGCTTCGGCCGGGTATCCGCCGGCGTATTCTCATATCCTTCCCCCTTCCGCCCTCCCCCTTTCCCTAGTTCTTGGGCGGCTGCAAGACCTCGGTGACCTCGTCGCCGTGGATCGGCTGGCCCAGGCCGCGGCTGGTAACGTCGACGCCGAAGCGGAAGACGCCCGGCCGCGTGGCCTGCACGTGGATGCGATAGGTCAGGGTCTCGCCGGGACCGAGGGTGTCCAGGGGCGTAAAGGTGACGGTATGGTCGGGATAGGTGGGCTTGGTGGGCGACGGCCCGGTGGTTCCCAGGCGGTCGATCGCCATGGCCACCGGCACGGTGGCCGTGAGCACCACCTGTCTTTCGGGCGTCAGGCCGCTATTTTTCACACGGACGAAGTAGGTCAGGTACTGGCCGGCTGTGACGCCGTTGCGCAGGCCGGTGACCGCTACGGACAGGCCGGTGGGGGTGGTCGGCGGCGCCGTGGCGGTTTCCGGGCGGACCTCGATGGAGGATTCCGCCTCGCCCCGCGCCCCGTCCGGGGAGGTGACGGTGACACGGTTGTTCAGCCGTGCCGCCGGCGCTAGGCAGCGGTACTTGATGCGGAGTTCGACGTTCTGCCCGGCCGGCAGGCTGGGAATGGTCCAGACCACGTCGCCGTACAAGTCTTTGCCGGCGCCGGTGGGCGTTTCCGCCTCCAGCCCGGGGTCGGCATGATCGACCACCTTCAGGTTGGTCACGGCCTGTTGGCCCGTATTGGCAATGGAGATGGAGAACTCGGCCGACTGGCCGGCGGCGGCCCATGCCGGCCCCGTTTTCTTGACCGCCAGCGCGGCGTGCTCGGCTGCCGGGGGGAAAGCTGGTGGGACGGGCTGCAACGACGGCTGCCGCCGGCGGGCTCGACGCCCGTGACGCAACCCTCCGCCGTGGCCACAACGCTGCCGGCGTCGAGGATCTGGACCGTGTGGCATAAGCGGCCGGCCTTCGCCACGCGGAATGTCACCATCATCAACTTCGTTTGTCCCGCCGCCAAATCTTTCAGCCCGCGCTTGATCGGGCTGCGGATGGCATGTTCCAGTCCGGGCTCGTAGCGATCCCTGATGGTCAAGCCGGCGGCCGGGGCCTGGCTGCGGTTGGTCACGACGATTTCGAAGGTGACCTGGCTGCCGACGGCGGCTTGGTCCGGGCCGTGGATCTCGACGTCGATCGTCGGCGCCATGACGGTGGTGGTGGCGCAATCGCTGGCCTTCAGGCCGCCGGCGGTTGTCACTTCCGCGCAGTTGGCCACGCTTCCCTGCTGGACGGCGCGGAAGTTCAGCTCGACGACCTGCTTCTGGCCCGGCGCCAATTGACCGAAGCGCCACTGGAGTCTCTTGCCGACGAGTTCGGCCGCCGGAGTGCTGCTCAGATAGCTGAAGTTTTCCGGCACTTCATCGGCCAGCACGACGTCTCGGACCGGAGAGTCGCCGGGGTTGGAGACCTCGATGCGGTAGGTCACGGTGGCCCCGACGGCGGCCGCCTTGGGGCCCGTCTTCCGCACGCAAATGTCTGCCGCGGTCCAGGTCTTCAGGGTGCTGCCGCTGCCGACGACCAGGGGCGGGCTGCCCGGCCCCTGCGGCCGAATGACTTGAATGGTGATGTTATTGGTGCCTCGTGCGGGCTGTGGCTGGAACATTTCCACGCTCGCCTGGCCCGCCGCGTTGGTCATCACCTCGGCCACTCGGGCGCCGGCGGGCGCAAAACCCGCCGGCGGCCCGCCAATGATCTCGTAGCGGACTACCCAGCCGGCATGGGGCGCACGGCTGGTCTGCCGCAAGACCGTAGTGGTCAGCACGTGCCGGCTGCCTGCCGGGTTGACGGCGGGGGGTGGGAAGCAGCACTGGGCGTCGATCCAGCAGATGACCGCCTCGTCCATGCGGTGGCCGCAGCAAGCGACTTCCGGGGCGAAGACCGTGACGTGGCTGGTTCCTTCCAAGGGGGAGGTGACGGTGATCCATCCCTGGCCGGGGAGAACGCAGAGGCCGCCCTCGGGCAAGCGGACGCTCTCGCGCGAGGTGCTGCCGATGGCAAAGGTGTTGTTGACCTTGCGGGGGTCATTGAAGTCGCCCAGCAGGAGATCGACCCAGCCGTTGCGCTGGACATCGACAAATTGGCCGCTGCTTCCGGGGGCGATCGACCAATCGAGCCGTTGGTTGGTTCGCAAGTAGCCGTCGGCGCCGTGCACGCCGGCCACCAGGACCACCACGGCGCCGACGGGGGCGACGGTTTGTCGCGGCTGCAGCGTGACGGCGACAATGTCTCCGGGAGAGGGCTGGTAGGGCTGGCAGGGCTGCACCTCGCCGGGAGGGCAGGGCGCCACGGCCGGCCCGACCACCAGGGGTTCGCCCCCCGGATAGGTGCGGGGCGTTTGGAAATAGACGCAGCCGGCCAATGCCGGCGCAGGCCACCAGCACGATCAGAGTTAGCCGGCCCCTCATCCTTGAACGCCTCATGGCCCGCCGCTCGGCCTCCAGTGGATTTTGCAGATGGGCAGGTTTGCGGACTGCTCCACTATGGAAAAGTTAGCACGCTTTTTGGCAACGTGCGTCTTTTTTTCAACATCTTATGTGGCGAAAGCACAACAAGGAGGAAAAGTCGCTGCCACCGACGACCGGTGCGACGCGCTGGCAGCGTCCTGCTCTTGGCAAACCTTGCGAGAAAGGAGATGGCCCTATTCTACTTGTGCTCGCCAATCATCCCACAATGGCTATTTTTGCTGTTTACCGCCAACATAGTGAACCGATACAGTTTCCGGGTGCCACAGCCCTCGTGAAGACTCTGGCCGCCGGGGCCGAGGCCGGTGCGGCCAAGCACACAGCAACGCGAAGGAGCCAGCGATGCTTGTCCTGTCCAGGCAACGTGATCAGAGCATCGTCATTGGCGACAAGGTGGTTGTGACCATCGTCGATATCCGCGGGGACAAGGTGCGTCTGGGCATTGAAGCCCCGGAAGAAATCCCCGTCCATCGCCAGGAGGTCTACGAGGCGATTCAGCGCGAGAACCAGCGGGCCAACCAGGTATTGCCGACAGACGCTCAGGGGCAGGGGAAGTGAGCGGCGGCCCCAGCAGCGGCGGATAAAAAGTTCGGGCTGGGCTGGGTTTCTTCTGATGGCTGGGTCTCTTCCGATAGCCGTTTGGTGGGGTAGCGTCTATTTATTTGGGTTATGCCGTGCCGGTGTAGTTCCACGAAGCCGGTGTGGTCTTTTCCGGTTCTTCCGCGATTCCGCAAGAAAATGCTCAGGAGGGCGATCCGGGGAGGAAAATACCTGCCTGGACCCAAATTGCCTAAAGTGAATAAATTACCATTCCGATACCGTTCGATAGATGTGCCATCGGGACACAGGCGTGCAACCAGGTGCGAGTAGGATTGTCGCGCTCGGACGGGCTACGAGAGGCAACGGGCACGCCGCCTTGTGGACACAGCGACCCTCGTGTCAGTTGGAGGAACCCACCTGTTTTCTCATTCCCGTCGCGGGCCGTATAGATAAGACCAAAGTCGTCTTGGCGGCACGCAGCAAACCTGTTCCGGAAATGTGATCTCCCCGAACTCCGGTAAGGCTTGGACGTAAACCATTTTTTGGAGGGGTGCGTTGCATGACCCGTATTAACACCAATATCAGCTCGTTACTCGCGCAGCAGTCGTTGGCTACGTCCAACGCGAACCTGCAATCCGCGCTCACCCAGTTGAGCACCGGCAAGAAGATCAACTCGGGTGCCGACAATCCGGCCGGCTTGATCGCCAGCCAAGAGCTTGCGGGCGACATCGCCAACACGAACCAGGCCGTGTCGAACAGCCAGATGGCCAGCAGTATGATTTCCACGGCCGACAGCTCCTTGGCGCAGGTCAGCTCGCTGCTGACGACCATCCAGGGCCTGGTGAACCAGGCGGCCAGCACCGGCAACATGAGCGCCACCGCGATCGCCGCCAACCAAGAGGTGGTGGACTCGTCCTTGGACGCCATTAGCCGCATTGCCTCGACCACGTCGTTCCAAGGCCAGAATCTGCTGGATGGCAGCCTGGCCTTCAAGACCACGCCGAGCACGAACTTCGCCACCAACGCCAGCAGCCTGCAAGTCAGCCAGGCGAACCTGGGCACCAGCGGTCAACTGGGCGTGGATGTCAACGTCGCCACAGCCGCCACGGGCGCGTTGCTGAAGACCACCATTCCCGCCGTCGGCGCCGCTGCTGCGCCCGCCGCCGGCACGACCCAGGTGTTCGCCAACGCCAGTACCACCGGCACCGGCAGCATCACGATTACCGCGCCGACGACCGGAACGCAGTACAACGGCGTCCACCTGCTCTTGGAAACCGATGCCAACGTCGCGGCCGACGATCCGCAGGCGTCCTACAACGCCTCGGCCAAGGAAATCATCGTCAAGGTCAACGATACGACCGCCACGAAGCAGGACGACATTGCCACCGCGATCAGCAACTTCACCCCCTTCACCGCCGTAGCCTCGGATACACTCGCCGGCAAAACGCCGGGCACGGACATCGTCGATCCGACCGCCGGCGGCGATTTCGGGCTGGTAGGAGGTGCGGGACTCACGCTGGATGCCTTGACGACTGTTGCCGGCAAGGCGGCCAACAGCATGCAAGGCGGTGCCAGCCAGGGCGGCGGCTTGGCCAGCGCCGTGCAAATGCAGATCACCGGCTCGAACGGGTCGCAGGTCTTCTCCTTCGCGGCCGGTTCACTGGCCAGCACGATGGCCGCCACGATCAACCAGTCGAGCGACCAGACGGGTGTCTTCGCCAGCATCAGCGCTGTCAACACCCTGGTGCTCACCTCGAACGACACAACCAAGCCCAACAGCACCGCGGGCTACGGCTCGGCCGCCCAGGTCCAGGTGACCATGCTCAACGGCACGACGCTCCCGGGTGCCATCCAGGATGTCAACAACAACGCGAGCACCGATTCGACGGGCGCCAACGCTACCGGCACCATCAATGGCGTCGCCGCCGTCGGCAACGGCAACACCCTGTCGGTCGATAACTCGAACCTCGCCATGAGCATGACGGTCACGCCGAATACGGCCGCCGACACCGACATCGACTTCACGATCACCGGCGGCGGCGCGGTGTTCCAAATCGGTCCCACGGTGGGCAGCAACCAGCAAGCCCACTTGGGCATCCAGAGCATGAACACCACCAGCCTCGGCGGCGCGGAGGGGACGCTTTACGACCTGTACTCCAACGGCTCCGCGGCCTTGGCCACCGATCCCACGGCGGCGGCCCAAATCGTCAATGACGCCGTCAACCAGGTGACCTCGCTTCGCGGTCAGTTGGGGGCCTTCCAGAGCGCGACCCTGGACTCCAACATCAGCTCCTTGACGTCCGCGGTGACCAACCTCACCAGCGCCAAGAGCACGATCTCGGACGCCGACTTCGCTTCCGAAAGCGCCGCCCTGACTCAGGCCCAGGTGCTCGTGCAGTCCGGCACGGCCGTGTTGTCCATCGCCAACCACGAGCCGCAGAGCGTTTTGGCCCTGCTGCAAGGCAACGCTTAATACGTTCCAACCACGCCCCGGAACACGTTCTGACCCTGCTACCGTAACCCCGCAGAACATTCCGGCGTAATCAGTGCTCCAGTCCGCCCCGGTCTCCGGGGCGGACCGGAGCTTTTTTTCTAAGGCGGAAGGCGGAAGGCGGACGGCGGAAGGGGGAAGGAGAGCATGGCGAGCCGGTGGCGTGAGCCACCGGATACGGTTGCGGGGCCTCGGAGGGGGGAAAGCCGACGGAGCGCAGCGCACGCACTAAGCACTTAGAACTTAGGAAGTCTCCTTCCCCCCTCCGCCTGTAACGTTTAGCTAAACCTTGACGGCCGATTTTGACGATCCCATAAGGATGTGAGACGTTAGCAGCGGACCTCATTTCCAGGGGGGCTCCATGACGACGAGCGGCGTTGGCCTTATCACCGGGCTGAACATCTCCACGGTGGTCAGCGATTTGATGACCGTCGCCCAACAGCCGGTCACGGCCCTGCAAACCCAGAACACGAATCTCACCAACGAGCAAGCGGCCTACGATACCCTGATGTCCGACCTGCTGGGCGTCCAGAACGACGCCAAGAGTCTCCAGCAGGCCAGCCTTTACAGCACGCGGTCGGCCGCCAGCAGCGATACCTCGGCCCTCAGCGCCACGGTCACCGGCACCCCGGCGCTGGGCACCTACACCTACACTCCCCTGCAAACGGCCCAGGCCGAGCAGTTGCTCAGCAACGGTCTGCCCAGCGAGACCACCTCGCTGGGCGGCGGCACCTTCACCTTCCGCTTCGGGGGGAACCTTAACCAGAGCGTCAGCCTGGACTGGCTCAACGGCGGCAACGGCTTCGTCCCCGGACAAATCAAAGTCACCGACTGCAGCGGCGCCACCGCCACCATCAATCTGTCCACCGCGCAATCCATCGGCGACGTGCTCAACGACATCAACGACAACGGCACGGCCAACGTGACCGCGGTCGCCGACGGCGACCGCATCGACTTGATCGACAACACCGGCGGCAGCGGGTCGCTCAAGGTCCAGGAGGTGGACGGCGGCAGCACCGCGGCCTCCCTCGGCCTGGCCGGCATCAACGTCGCCGCAACCAAGGCCACCGGCAGCAACGTCTACACGGCCACGGCCGACGGCAGTCAGATCCTCAGCCTCTCCTCCAACCTGGACCTCAACGCGCTGAACGACGGGGCGGGCGTGTCCACCAGCAGCGTGCTGCCCGACATCGGCTACACCTTGGCCAACGGCGACCACGGCACGATCGAGCTGGCGCCCATCGCCTCCGGCAGTACCACGGGGACCCCGCCCACCACCCTGGGCGAGATCGTCGATGAGATCAACGCCGCCGCGCCCGGCGAGCTTACCGCGTCGATCGATTCGACCGACAACCGGCTCGTCCTCACCGACAATACCAGCACTACCGGCGGCAAGACCTTCACGTTGACCGCGCTGAACGGCTCCACCGCACTGTACGACCTGGGACTGGTCAGCACGCCTGACGGCACGGCCACGGGCAGCGGCGGCGCACCGACGGGGACCGGCGGCTCGATCACGGGCCGCAGCATCCTCGGCGGCTTGCAGACCGTATTACTCAGCAGCCTCAACGGCGGCGCCGGACTGGGACAGCTAGGAAACCTCGACCTGACCGACCGCGCCGGCAACTCGGCCACCGTCAATCTCTCCTCGGCGACAACGGTCCAGCAGGTCATCGACGACATCAATGCGGCGACCACGTCTACCGGCGAGAAGCTCGGCATCACCGCCGCGCTCAACGCCGCCGGCAACGGCATCGAGCTGACCGACACCAGCGGCGGCGCCGGCAAGATGATCGTGGCCGACGACGCCGACAAGACCACCACGGCCACGAAATTGGGCATCGCCGTCGACGACGCCGTCTCGTCGGTCAATAGCGGCGACCTGCACCTCCGCACGGTCTCGATGAACACGGCACTCTCCAGCCTCAACGGCGGCGGCGGCGTCGCGGATGGAACGGTCACTTTCACCGACTCGACCGGAAACACCGCCACGCTCACGGTCGACAGCTCCATGCAGACCGTCGGCAACGTCGTCAACGCCATCAACCGCCTCGGGCTCGGCGGCCTGGAGATCACGGCCAGCCTGAACCGCACGGGCGACGGCATCCTCCTGACCGATACCGCCGGCGGCAGCGGCACGATGTCGGTGGCCGAGGGCGACTCGACCACGGCCGCCGATTTGAACTTGCTGCAAACGACCGACGGCACCACCATCGACGGCTCGATGACCCGCCAGATCAGCCTCACCAGCAGCGATACGCTCGAGGACCTGGTCACCGCGATCAACAGCCTCACGGCGGCGCGACCGCCTCGATCGTCGACGACGGATCGAGCAATCCCTACCGGCTCTCCTTGACCAGCAGCCAGTCGGGAACGGCCGGCGCGCTGGTCGTCGATACCTCGGGGATGGGCGATCCCTTGTCGTTGACCGAGTCGGTGAAACCCCAAAACGCCCTGCTGGCCCTCGGCAACGGCAGCACGTCCTCCGGCAACGTCCTGGTCTCCTCTCCCAGCAACACTTTCACCAACGTGCTCTCGGGGGCAACCCTCGAGGTCAACAGCGCCACGGGCAGCCCGGTGTCGGTGACCATCAGCAACGACGAAACCGACCTGTCCTCGGTCATCCAGTCCATGGTGACCGATTACAACACGTTCAACAGCACGCTAACGTCCTATACCGCCTACGATACAACAACCGATACCGGCGCCATCCTGGCCAATGACCCGACGGCCACGCAGGTCGGTTCGGAAGTCTCCAGCCTGATGAACGGCATGATTTCCGGCGCCGGCTCGATCACGTCGTTGGCGCAGCTCGGCGTAACTGTCAACTCGGACGGCTCGCTTACTTTCGACAGCTCGACGTTCAGCAGCGCGTACGCCGCGGACCCCGCCGCGGTCCAGCAGTTCTTCACGCAAACGACCAACGGCTTCGCGGTCCAGCTCGACAATCTCCATGACCCAGGTCGCCGGCAGCACCAACTCGTTGCTGTCGGGGCAAGTCAACTCGGTGGCGAGCATCGTCAGCGACAACACCAACCAGATCAATTCGTTGGACACCATTCTGAACGACGAGCAAACCCGCCTCTACAACGAGTTCTACAACATGGAATTGGCCATTTCCCAGTTGCAGACCAACATGAGCATCGTCAACACCTTCTCGGTGCTCAACGCGGACGGCACCTCGACGAACGTCTTCAGTTCCAACGATGCCAGCAGCTTGGGCTCGAACCTTGCCAGCATTATCGAGTCCTTGGCGTCGTCCGCCGCCGCCGAGGCCAGTGCCAGCACGTCCAACAGCAGTTCCAGCAGTTCCGGCAGCAGCTAAGCCGGCTTGACCGTCGCAGCAGTGATGAAAAGGAAGCCCCCATGGCCCCTTCGCCAAGAGAGAGCTACTTGACCACGGAGACGATGACGGCCACGCCGCAGAAGCTGCAGTTGCTGTTGATCGAGGCGGCCCTGCGCTCGGCGCGGCGGGCCGGCCAGCAGTGGCGCAGCGGGCAAAACCAACAGGCCCTGGAATCGGTGATCCATGCCCAGGAACGTCGTGTGCGAGTTGCTCCGCGGCGTCAAGCAGCAGTTGAAATCCGAGTTGACCGACCGGGTGGCGGCGGTGTACGCGTTTATCTTCCGCCGCCTGGCGGAAGCCGGCTTCCGACGGGAGGAATCGCTGTTGGCCGATGCCGTCCGACTGCTGGAAATCGAGCGCCAGACATGGCAGCGGCTTTGCCAACAGACGCCGACTCCGCAACGCGTCGATCAAGGTGGCGTCGTTCCCGCGCCCAGCGGGCGGCCGGCGATGGCCCCGCTGGACAGCCCGGAACCTTTTTCCGCCGGCGGCCTGTCGCTGGAGGCGTGAAGAACCGGTAGCGAGCCGGTGGCGTAAGCCACCGGATAACGCAGCGCCACCTCCGGCCTCGAGACGACCGGCGACCGCCCCCGGTAGAGAAACTTCTATGAATCCCGGCGCCCGAGCCGCGTAAGCGATACAAGGATATCCGGTGGCTTACGCCACCGGCTCGTTGCCACCGGCGACCGATTGCCACCGGCGCGTAGATCAGATCGCCCTCCGGCGCCACATGCAGCCTAGCAGGCCCAGGGCGCCGACGCCCAGCAAGACGAGCGTAGAAGGTTCGGGGATTGCAGGGGCCGCGGGGGCCGTGAAAGTGTACTTCACGGTGCCGGTCAAGGACCCTTCGGTCATCTGGTTGGCGCCGGTGTTTCCACCGGTATTGGACAGTTGCGTCTCCGTGTGCGTAGAGGCGTTCAGGGTGATCGTGCCGGTGCCCAGCGTGAATTCGCCAAGAATGGCCGGAGCCGTGTAGACGATGTCCGAACTGCCCGTGCCCGTAAGCAGGCCGGAATCCGTGCCGTTGCCGGCGTCTAAGCTGTAGTCGTACGACGGTGAATAGATGCTGAACGGAGAAGTCAGGTTGTTCCCGGCATCCTGGACGAAAAGCTCGACGTGCGTATCCACATTGCCGCTTGACGGGCTCTCCGCGTCGTTGAGGATGGTGATGTCCGTGGTCAGTCCGCCAGTGAAGTCCAACTCTACCAACGTCAAAGTTCCGGAACTGGGGTTGAACTGTGGGAAGGTCAGAGTGCTCGCCCAGTCAGTCGTTGAGGCCGGGATGGGAGTGCTCGTCGGATACGAAATCGTATCGGCCCAAAGCGGCGAGGCCATCGCCAAGCAAACGACGGCGAGCACCAAGGTGCACACACGAAACGTTGTCGGGACTCTCCACAGCATCGCACCATCTCCTAACTGAAGGTAAATTTCCGGTTTAGCTCCTCCTACAAAACTGCCCAAAATCAAGCTCAGCCATAGTGGTCGCCCAAAACACAGCGCAAAGAGCGAACTTACGCCGCTTGCACCACGGGGTGGGGACCAATGCCGCAGAAGAATCCCTCCCCAGCATCCTGCGATGCCGGAGGGGGCGAGCGGCTGTTACCGAACCAAACGCTGCCTCGTTTTTGGGTAAGGTCCTGTAGGATTAGTATCGTTAAGATGCCATAACTCAACAAATAAGTCAAGCATTTGGCAAAGATTCTCCAAAAAAATTCGCGTCGCACGCGATGGCGGCCTAAAATGCCCTGTCGATTTGGTGCAGATACCCCATTGCAGCGGGGAATTCGCGGCGTACAATATCCCGCTGCTCCCCCAGCGACGAGGCCACCCGTGAACGACGACCGCTTGCTTATCCGCGTGGGCCATAGTCCCGATCCCGACGATGCCTTCATGTTCTATGCCCTGGCCAAGGGCAAGCTCGACACCGGGCGGTTCCGCTTCGCACACGAGCTGGTCGATATCGAGACGCTCAACCGCCGGGCCTTCGGCGGCGAATTGGCACTCACGGCCGTCAGCCTGCACGCCTACGCCCACCTGTCCGATCGCTACGTGCTGTGCACCTGCGGGGCCAGCATGGGCGATCGCTACGGCCCGATGGTCGTGGCCCGGCGGCCGCTGGCGATCGGTGATTTAGCGGCGGCGACGATTGCCGTGCCCGGGACGTTGACCACGGCCTACCTGGCGTTGCGGATGTGCCTGGGGAGCGATTTTCCTCATGTCGTCATGCCCTTCGATCAGATTCTGGACGCGGTGGCGGCCGGCAGCTACCAGGGTCGGCCCGTCGATGCCGGACTGGTCATCCACGAGGGCCAGCTCACCTACGCCCGGCAGCAGCTCGTGCTGGTGGCCGACATGGGGCAATGGTGGTTCGACGAGACGGGGTTGCCGCTGCCGCTGGGGGGCAACGTGCTGCGGCGCGACCTCGGCCGGGAGACGATCAGCGAGGTGCAGCGGCTGCTGCGGGCGAGCATCGTCTATGGCCTGGAGCACCGCGAGGAGGCGCTGGGCTACGCCCTGACGTTCGGCCGCGGCCTGGACCGCGGCCTGGCCGACCGCTTTGTGGGCATGTACGTCAATGACTGGACGCTGGATTTTGGTCCGCGGGGGCGGGAGGCGGTCGCGCAGTTGCTGGCCCGGGGCTATGCCGCCGGGGTCATTCCCGCGTTGGTCGTGCCCGAGTTTGCCGAGTAGTCGCCCGCGACTCCCCTCTCCCGACCGAGGTTGGTCGGGAGGGGACATAACGCTTCGTGTCCCCTCGTCCTTACCGCAGGCGGATCTGGTAGGGCATCCACAGCAGCGTCTTCTCGCGGAGCAGCCGTTGCCAGACCTTCGCCTGGCGGACGAGGTGGAGCAGGTCCGGCATGACCGAGTCCAGGTCGGAGGAGACCTGGGCGTCGCCGAAGAGCTGTTCGAAGACCGACTTCGGCTGGGGCAGGGTCAGAATCTCGACCTCGGCGTCGGCCTTCAAGCCGGCCGCTTGCTTGGCCGCCACGATGGCGTCCCGGAGCGTGCCCAGTTGGTCCACCAGTCCGTTCTGCTTGGCCATCCGCCCGGTGTAGACGCGCCCTTGGGCAAGTGCTTCGAGCTTCGTGCGGTCCATCTTGCGCCCTTCCGCCGCCTTGCTGACGAACTGGCCGTAGGTCTCCTCCAGCAGGGCCGTCCAGGCTTTGCGCTCGTCGGGGGTGAAGGGTTGGGTGGCGGAGAGCGTGCCGCTGTTCTTGCCGCGGCTGATGATCTCGGTGTGGATGCCGACCTTGTCGTACAGCCCGCCGGTGACCAGCTTGCCGCCGATCACGCCGATGGAGCCGGTGAGCGTGCCGGGCTCGGCGATGATGGTGCGGGCTCCCATGGCGATGTAATATCCGCCGCTGCCGGCCACGTCGCCCATGCTGGCGATCAGCGGCTTCTTGATTCGCACCGTCTCCCGCCAGATCAGGTCGCTGGCCGTTGCCGAGCCGCCGGGGCTGTCGATGCGGAGCACGACGGCCACCACCTTGGGATCGTCGGCCGCCTTGCGGAGGGCCTCGATCAGGACCGTCGAGCCCAAGGCGCTGTTGCCGAACATGTCGCCCGCTCCCTTGCCTTCCACGATCTCGCCCACCGCGTAGACGACGGCGATGCGTTTCTCCACGCTGGGTTTTTCCGCGGGCTTGGCGCCGGCGAAGAGCTCCAGCAGCTTCATCAGGCCGCCCACGCCGGAGAAGTCGGTCTCGGCGTTCTTCTTCTTGTAGTTGGCGACCACCTCGACGCGATCGACCTTGAGCTTGCTCTTGAGGCAATCCTCGAACTGGTCGGCATAGCAGAACGCGGTCGATCAGCCCGGCCTGTTTGGCCGTCGAGGCCGAAAACAGCCCCTGGTCCATCCAGGTCTTGACCGCGTAGTCCTTCAGATGCCGCTCCTTGGCGATCAGGCCGACCATGGCTTCATAACTGTCGTCGACCAGGGCTTCCATGTTCTCGCGAAAGGCCGGGCTCATGCTGGAGCGGGTCAGCGGCTCGGCCGCCCCCTTGTACTTGCCCATCTGCAGGGCGTCGAACTTCAGCCCCAACTTGTCCAGCAGCCCCTTGTAGAAGGTGAGTTCGGCGTGGACGCCGGGCACGATCAGCGCGCCGGAGGGGGCCATGTAAATTTCGTCGCAGGCCACCGCCAGCAGGTACTGGCCGGTGTCGGCATCGGAGAGTTCGGCATAGACCGGTTTGCCGGCCTTGCGGATCCGCCCCACGGCAGCCCGCAACTCGTTGATTTTCCCGCCCCCCAAATCCAGGTCTTCGATCCGCAGCAACACGGCGGCGACGGTCTTGTCCTCGGCCGCCTGGTCCATGCGCTCGATGACCTTGGCCAAGGAAGGCTGCATGTCGCCGAACAGCCCCGGCTGCGTCGGCCCCTCGGGGTAGTCCCCCTTGATCGTGAATTGCACCACGGTCGCCTTTTTCACGGCGGGTTTCTTCGCCACGGCCTTGGTCGCCACGGCCGGCTTCGTCTCGGCCTTCTTTTCCCCCGGCTTGGCCGCCTCGGGCTTTTCGGAGTTGTTCTTCTGGGAAGCGGGCTTCTCCGGCGTTTTCGGCTTTTCCACCTTCTTGGCCGGCGGGGGCGAATCGTCGTCCTCTTCCTCCTCGGCGCTCTCCTGGTGCGGCTTCGCGGGGGCAGCGGCCGCAGGCGGTGCGGTCGGGGGCGCGGGTGTCGCGGGTTGGGCGGCGGGCGCGGTCGACGCGGGCGGAGGCGAGGCGGGCGGGGCCCAAGGCGAGGCGGGGGCAGTCGGCGCGGGCCCGGGCTTGATCGGCGCCCAGGGCGGCGGGTACGCGGTCGCGGGAAAACGTGTCGCGGGGCTGGCGGCCGGGCGTGCCGGAGCCACGGGCACGGGTTCGGCGGCCTCGGAGGAAACGGCAGCGGCCGCGGCCTTCTTCTCCGCCCCCTTGGCGCGGGCGTTGGCCAATTCCTTGATGATCGCCGGCGTGATGTCGATCCCCTCGGTGTGCCAAATGATCGTCTGATTGACCTCGCGGGCAACATCCGTCGGCTTCGTCGCCTTGCGCACGTCGCCGCTGTAGTTGACGACGACCGTCAGCTTGTGGGCCTTCGCGTACTGATCCACGACGACGTGAATCTTCTCGTAATACTCGGAGTAGAGCTTGGACTCGCGCTCGACGAACTGGTCGTGCTCGGCCTGGAGGCGGACCTGCAACTCAAGCTTGTGGCGGATGAGTTGGGATTGCCGCCCTTTGCGCTGCAGGCTGCCGGCGGGCAACTTTTCAACTTCTTCATCCTCCGCCTTGAGGCTCGCGCCCGCGTTCTTGATGTCGATGTTCGCCCGCGCAATGTCAGCCTGGATCTCTTCCAAGGTCTTGGTGAAATCAGGATCGCTCTTGAACAGGGCATTGAGGTCCACCAAGGCGATGGACCTTTCGGGGTGCGCGGCCTTGGCTGTCTTGCCATGTTTCGTTGTCCCCGCCGCCCGGGCCGGAATCGCGGCAATCCATAGCAGACACACGACACAGGCAAGAATTGGCATACGTCGCATTGTTGGAGGTCCTTAAGCGTTGAAATTGGGAGAACTGGGCTGACTTTAGTTTACCTCAAGGCGCATCGTTTGCCTAGCACCCCAACGCAGGGGGGGCGGGAAGGAAGGATGAAGGATGTCCGGACAGGTCTTTGCCGTGCCTCCTTCATCCTTCATCCTTTATCCTTCATCCTTACATTGTCTTGTGGAAGCGGCGGACGGCCAGCCAGAGCACGACCACCCCCATCACGGCCAGCACGAGCATCTGCGGCCAGAGAATGCTCACGCCGATACCTTTGAGAAAAATACCCCGCAGGATCACCAGGAAATATCGCAGCGGGTTGAAGAGGGTGATCCACTGGACGACGGTGGGCATGTTGGCGATGGGAAAGGCGAAGCCGGACAACAGCACCGCCGGGAAGAAGAAAAAGAAGGTGCTCATCATGGCCTGCTGCTGGGTCTGGCTGATGGTCGAGATGAGCAGCCCGATCCCCAGCGTCGTCATCAGGTAGAGGCTGGTGGCGAGGTAGAGCAGGGCGAGGTTGCCGCGGATGGGCACCTGGAACCAGAAGGCCCCGATGGCGGCCACGATGGTCACGTCGACCAGGCCGATCATCGCGAACGGCAGCGTCTTGCCCAGGATCAGTTCCCCGGGGGTGATGGGCGTCACCATGATTTGTTCCATGGTGCCGATCTCCTTTTCGCGGACCACGGCCATGCTGGTCAAAAGCAGCGAGACCAGGCTGACCACGACGACAATCACGCCGGGGACGTAGAAGTTGCGGCTCTCCAGGTTCTCGTTGAACCACGCCCGGTAGCGCAAATCGAGTTGTCCGGGCGGCCGCACGGCCCCTTGGAAATGGCTGAAGCGGGAGAGCAGGATCTGCTGGGAGTATTGCGAGGTGATGGTGCCCACGTAGCCCAGCACGATGCCGGCCGTGTTGGAGTCGGTGCCGTCGAGGATCACCTGGACCAGGGCGGTCCGTCCGGCGCGGAGGTCGTCGGCGAAGCCGCGGTTGATTTGCAGCACCATCAGCGCCCGGCCCCGGTCGATCAGTTCCCGCGCCTCGCGCTGGTTGTGAATCCGGGCGACGGCGTCGAAGTAGCCCGAACGCAAGAATCGCAACGTCAGCTCGCGGCTGGCCGTGCTGTTGTCGAGGTCCCAGACGGCGGTGGGCACGTGCCGCACGTCGGTGGTCACCGCGTAGCCGATCACGATCACCTGCACGCAGGGGATGATGAAGATCACGGTCCGCATCCGCGGGTCGCGGAAGACCTGGATGAACTCCTTGATCAGCATGTGGCGGATGCGTTCAAACATACGGGTCAGGGGTCAGGGGTCAGGGGTCAGGGGTCAGGGGTCAGGGGTCAGGGGCCGGGGACCAGGGGTGGACCTTTCGCTGGCGGTTTCGCACCGTCAGGTCAGTTTCTTTTTGAACTTCACGTTGGCGACGATCACCATGATGACGCCGAAAACAACCAGCAAGCCCGCGTCGCCGGCGAGGATCTCCAGCCCGACGCCCTTGAGATAAATTCCCTTGAGCAGAGCCACGAAATAGCGCGCCGGCACCAGGTACGTGACGAACTGGATCGGCCGCGGCAAATTGGCGATTGCGAACATGAACCCGGAGAGCAGGAACGACGGCAGGAACGTGAGCGTCATCGCCAGTTGGCTGGCCAGCAGTTGGCTCTTGGCGCCGATGCTGATGGTTATGCCCATCGCCAGCACCCCGGCGAGAAAGATCGACGCCACGCCGAACAGCAGGGGCACGCTGCCGCGCAGCGGCACGTGGAAGAGGAACTGGCCCATGAGCACGGCCAACAGCATGTCCACCAGGCCGATGCAGAAATAGGGGAGCAGCTTGCCGAGGATCAGCTCGGGGCCCCGCACGGGCGTGGCGATGAGTTGTTCCATCGTGCCGCGTTCCCATTCGCGGGACACGGTCAACGACGTCAACAGCGCCGCAATCACCATCATGATGACGGCGATCAGGCCGGGAACGATGTAGTTCCGCGACTCCAGGTCGGCGTTGAACCAGACCCGCGGCCGCACGTCCAGCGGTGTCGCCACGTGCGGACCCGCCACCCGCTCGAAGCTGCCGGACGATCATCTCCTGCGAGTACGCGGCGGTCAGCGATTGGGCATAGCCGATGGCCAGCGTGGCGGTGTTCGAGTCGCTGCCGTCGATGAGCAGTTGCACGCGGCGCCGTGCGGCCGCCGGCAACGTCCTGGGCGAACGTGCGGGGGATGACCAGGGCCGCCATGACCTCGCCGCGGTCGATGGCCCGCACCGCTTCGCGCTCGTTGTCGACGAATCGCCGCAGCGAGAAGTAGCGGGAGCCGGAGAAGCGGCTGACCAGGTCGCGGCTCGCCGGCGTGCCGCTCTGGTCCAAGACCACCAGGGGCACGTTGTCCACGTCCAGCGTCAGCGCATAGCCGAACAACACCAGCATCAGCACCGGAATGCCGATCGCCAGCAGCAGGCTGCGCGGGTCGCGCAACACGTGCAGGAACTCCTTGCGGGCGATGGCCCGGATGCGGCGAAAGTTCATCGCTGCACCTCCTGCTGCGGCTGCTCGGCGCGGTCGCGGGCCTCGATGAGCGATACGAACACGTCTTCCAGCGAGGGCACGATCTTCTCGATCCGCCCCACGCGGTGCCCCCGTTGGCTGAGGAGCGGGCGGATGGCCGCGGCGGCGTCGGCGCCGGCCACCGCGACCACGTGCAACAGGTTGCCGAACAGGGCCGCCTCCTTGACCGCGCTCAGCCCGCGGATCGCTTCCATGGCCGCTTCCGGGCGGTCGCATTCCACCTCCAGCACCTCCTCTTGCATGACTTCGCGTTTCAGTGCCTCGGGCGTGTCGCAGGCGATCAGCTCGCCGCGATAGATCAGGCCCAGGCGGTCGCAGTATTCGGCCTCGTCCATGTAGTGCGTGGTGACGAAGACGGTCACGTGCTGGCCGGCCATCTCGTAGATCAATTCCCAGAACTGGCGGCGGCTGACGGGATCGACGCCGGAGGTGGGCTCGTCGAGAAAAATGATCGGCGGCCGGTGCAAGATCGCGCAGCCCAACGCCAGCCGCTGCTTCCAGCCGCCGGAGAGGACCGCGGTGGGGCGGTGGCGATGTTCGGCCAGGCCGGCCATGTCGATCACCCACTGCTTTCGTTGGGCCTTCTCGCGGGCCGGAATGCGGTAAATCCCGCTGTAGAAGTCGATATTCTCCTCCACGGTCAGGTCCTGGTAGAGCGAGAACTTCTGACTCATGTAGCCGATGTTGGCCTTGATCAGCTCCGATTGGCTGCGGACATCGAAGCCGGCCACGGTGCCGCCGCCGGCCGTGGGCGTGAGAATCCCGCAGAGCATGCGAATCGTGGTCGATTTGCCCGCCCCGTTGGGGCCGAGGAAGCCGAAGATCTCGCCGCGGCCCACCTGGAAACTGACGCGGTTGACGGCCACGAAACTGCCGAATCGCTTCTCCAGATTCTCCACCACCACCGCCTTCTCGCCGCGTACTCCGGAGGCGTCCGTCGAGCCGGAGGCGTTAGCCGCCGGATAACGCTGCCCTCCCCAACCCCTCTGCCCTCCGTCCCTGGCCCCTGGCCCCCGGTCCCTGGCCCCTGCTCCCCGACCGCTGGCCCCTGCTCCTCCCGCCCCACCACCGAGACGAAGACATCCTCCAGCGAGGGCGCCACCGGCCGGACCTCGGCCGGCGGCAGGCCGGCGGCCGCCAGGATCGACGCAGCCTGGGCGGCGGTCTCGTCGATTGCGTCGCAGACCACGTGGACGCGATCGCCGAACAGGCCGACGGAGCGGGCCGGGCATTTTTCCCGCAGGATGGCGGCCGCCTTGCGGGGCTCGGCGGCACGGATTTCCAGGATGGCGCCCCGCATGAGCGTCTTCACTTCCGCCGGCGTGCCGCAGGCCAGCAGCTTGCCGCGGTGGATCAAGGCCAGGCGATTGCAGCGCTCGGCCTCGTCGAGATAGGCCGTGGAAAGGAAGATCGTCACCTTTTCGCGGAGCAACTGGTAGAGGATGCGCCAGAAATCGCGGCGCGACACCGGGTCGACGCCGTTGGTCGGCTCATCGAGGAAGAGGACCTTGGGAGTGTGGATCAGGGCGCAGGCCAGGCCGAGCTTCTGCTTCATGCCTCCGGAGAGATTGCCGGCCAGGCGGCGTCGAAACGGCGCCAGGTTGCTGAAGGCCAGCAGCCGCTCGGTCCTCTCTTGGCGGCCTTTGCGCGGCACGCTGTAGATGTCGGCGTAAAAATCGAGGTTCTCCATCACGGTCAGGTCGGGATAGAGGCCGAACCGCTGGCTCATGTAGCCGATCTGCTCCTTGAGGGCTTCGCCTTGGCCGACCACGTGACGGCCGGCCACCCAGGCATCGCCGGAGGTGGGGTCCATGATGGCCGTCAAGAGCCGCATGGTGGTGGTCTTGCCGGCGCCGTCCGGGCCCACCAGGCCGAAGATTTCCCCTTCCGCCACCTCCAGTCCGAGATCGACCACCGCGGCCAGGTCGCCGAACGTCTTGCTCAGGTGTTCCGTGCGAATCATCGACATGGGGAGGCCGGGTTCTAAGAACTAAGGTCTAAGAACTAAGAACTTAGAGCTTAGAACTTAGAGCTTAGGCACTGAATCGCGTTTCATCCTTTATCCTTCATCCTTATCGTGGCGTCTGCCGGCATGCCGGCCTTCAGTTCCATGTCCGTATTGGTAATGTCGATCTTGATGCGGTACACGAGTTTCACCCGCTCCTTTTCCGTTTGCACGGTCTTGGGCGTGAATTCGGCTTCCTGGGAGATAAAGGCGACGCGGCCCTTGTAAGACCTTGCCGGCCTTGGCGTCGGTGGTAATCTCGGCCGCCTGGCCCAATTTCACCCGATCGAGGTCGGTCTCGTTGACATACGCCCGCAACCAGACGTTCACCAGGTCGGCCACGGTGACCACGGGCGTGCCGGGGGCCACGTATTCGCCCTGCTCGATGTTCTTCGACAGCACCACGCCGTCCAGGGGCGAGTAAATCTTGGCGTACTTCAGTTGCGTCTCGGCGAAGCGGAGCGCGGCCTCGGCCTGCTTCACCTTGGCGCGGCCCTGATCGATGTCCTCCTTGCGCGGCCCTTCCTTGACCAAGCTCGGTACTGCTCCAACTGGTGCCGATAGGTCTCCGTCGGCCACGTTGTAGGCGGCCGCGGCCCGATCGTATTCCTCGCGCGAGGTCATCTTCTGCTCGAAGAGCCGGCGGGCACGGCCCCATTCGGTCTCCAGGCGGTCCTTCTCTATCAGCGCGGCCGCCAAATTCGCCTTGGCGGTCTCGATTTCCTGGGGGCCGGCCTTGAACCGGCCAGCAACTCGGCCGCCATCGCCGCCCGGGCCGCCTCCAACTCGGCGCCGCCGCAGTTCCGCCTGCGCCTCCAGGTCGGAAGTGTCCAAGACGGCGATCAACTGGTCGCGTTTGACCATGTCGCCCTCATCGACCAGGCGATCGACCACGAGGCCGGGGATCTTGAAGCTGACGCCCACCTCGGTCACTTCGATATTGCCGGAAAGCCGCAGGACATCGTCGTCGCTCTGGCGGCGCTGTTGGATCGCATACCACGTCCCCCCGGCGGCGGCCGCCAGCAGGACGGGAAACAGCAGGGCGATTTTCTTTGCGGTAGTCATTTTGCTACTCGTGTGCCAGAAACAGTCGAGTGTGAATTGCTAATCACATGGTTTCGGGGGCCTTCGCGGCGATCGCGGCCTGGAACATCTGCCACGCCCGGCCGGCATGTTGCGTCACGTTGAAACCGCCGTCGGTCAGATGCCAGAGGATGCCGGCGGGGACAATCATGCCCATGAACATCAGCGCCACCGTCTCCGCCGCGGCGTTCGAGCGGATGCTGCCCTGCTGCTGGCCTTCGCGGACGGTCTCCTGGATTTGGGCCAGGTAGGCGGTGAAGATTTCGCAGATGCGGGCCTTGCGCTCGGGGCGATCGCTGAAGGCTTCGTCCGAGAAGATGATCCGCGGCACTGCCCGCCCCTCGCGGATAAACTGCACGTGACGGACGAGCATACCGTGCAAACACTCCAGGGGACCGGTGGCTTCGGCCCTGGCGGCCTCCACGTTGGCGTGCAACCGTTTTTCCACCAGGTCCAGCACGGCGTCGAGCACCTCGCCCTTGTTCTTGAAGTGGCGATAGATGCCCGAGGGCACCAGCCCCACGCGGCGGGCGATGGCCGCGATGCTCAACCGCCGCACTCCCTGGCTGGCCACCAGGCTCATGGCCGCTTCGGCGATCTGCTCGCGGCGGACCTGGGTATCCAGTTTCGACTCCGCCATGACTGGCTCCTCTCTTGTGATTATACATTCACAATGAGCAAATGCAAGCCGTAAGATGGGCTATTTTGGCAGAACGCGACGCTGGGGTTTCTCCCGCGGCCGCTTTCGGTTAGGCTGGCCAGAACAACCACTTCGCGACCCGTGAAACGCAAGCGATGGATGCCGACCTGACGCCGCTGCCGCTCAAGACCGATCCTTACGCCGTCTGGCGGGGGCACAATTTCCAGCTTTACTCCACAAGCTGGTTCCTGATGACCTTCGCCAAGGAGGTCGAATTGGTGGCGATGATCGTCTACGTCTACGGCTTTTTCGACTCGCCGAGCGCCGGTTCTTTGGCGGTCGGTGGGCTGGGTTTGGTGCAGGCGTTGCCGATGATGGCGCTGGCCATTCCGGGCGGGCAAATTGCCGATCGCTGGGACCGCCGCCTCACGCTGACGATGAGCCTGGCGGCGACCGCCACGATTTCGGCCGTCTTGACGGTCACGGTCTATCGTCATGCCCCGCTGGCGTGGATTTATTTGCTGTTGCTGGCCAGCGCGGTGGGCCAGGCGCTGGGAAACCCGTCGCGGACGGCCTTGCTCCCGCAACTGGTGCCGGGCAAGGATTTCAGCAACGCCGTGGCCTGGAACACCACGGTGTTTCAGATCGCGCGGGTGACGGGCCCGTTGCTGGGCGGCCTGGTGGCCGGCATCTACGGCGTGCCGGTGGCCCTGGTGTTGGTCTTCGTCTGCCGGTTGGCGGCCATGGCGGTTGCGCGGGCCCTGCCGCGGTGGACGGCCGAGGCGCGGCGGGCCGCCGAGGCGGTTTCCTGGCGAAGTCTTGGGGCGGGCGTGCGCTTCGTGTGGCGACAAAAACTCATTCTCGCCACCATCACGCTCGATCTGTTCGCCGTGCTCTTCGGCGGCGCCACGTACCTGTTTCCCGCCTTCGCCCGCGATATCTTGAAGGTCGGCCAGTCCAATGTGAACCTCTGCGTGGGAATGCTCCGTGCGGCCGACGGCCTCGGCGCGATCTGCATGATGGTGCTGTTGGCGCACCTGCCGCCGATCCGTCGCGCCGGGCCGGACCATGCTCTGGGCGGTGGCCGCCTTCGGCGCCGGCACGATCGTCTTCGGCCTGTCGCGGTGGTTCTGGCTGTCGCTGGTCATGATATTCCTGGTCGGCGCGGTGGACGCCATCAGCGTCGTGGTCCGCCACACGCTGGTGCAGATGCTCACGCCCGACGCGATGCGCGGCCGCGTCTCCGCCGTCAACAGCGTGTTCATCGTGGCCTCGAACGACCTGGGCGGGCTGGAGTCGGGCTTGACCGCCGCGTTGTTCGGGCCGATTCTGTCCGTGGTAGGCGGGGGCATAGCGACGGTTCTCGTCGTGTTGGCCGCCGCCCGCATCTGGCCGCAAATCCTCGGCATCGGCTCCTTGCGGGACATCCGGCCGGCGGAAGAAGAACAGGGATTAGGGATTGGGGATTAGAGGTCGGAAAAGCCCCCCGACTGCGTCGGCGGGGGGCGGTGGCATCGCAAGACGGATCGCCCTTGCCACCCAAGCCCACCGGCTGCGTCCGGTGGGAATGGAAGCGGGAAAGACGATTTCCCGAATCGCCCGTTCCCGCCGGGCGCAGCCGGCGGGCTTGGGAGTGGAAACCGGCATCGGCCCTCGCGCGGGCCCCCCCGACGCAGTCGGGGGGCTTTTCCAATCGCTAATCCCTTCCCCGGAATTTCGCTTCCACCTCCGCCCACTCGTAGGGACGAAGATCAATAGTGACCCGATCGCCCTCGACCGGCAAGGGCAGGGACGGGGCGCCGCCGGGGCCGATTTTCTCCGCGGATTGGAGCGGCCGCAGCGCGCGGAGAACCAGTTGCACGCGCCGCCCGTCGGTCTCCAGGAGCCGCACGCGAAAACCGTCTCGACCGTCGGCCAGCAGTTCCCAGTGGGTGGCGATTACGCTGCGGACATCGAGATGAAACAACCAACCGGACGGGCGCGGCGGCGACGGCGTGCCGGAGAGGACCGTCGGCGGGGCCAGGAAATCGAGCGCCGCGGCAAGCGGACTGGGCGCGTCGATGGCGATGCCCAAGCGAAACCGCCGGCAGCTCTCGCCGTGGACCAGCAGCAGCGTGTCGAGCCTGCGATCTCCGCAGCGGCGATGATAGGGCAAGCCCGCCGCCAACAGCGTGGTCCGCGTCGTGTCCGTGCGGATGTCGATGAAGTGCGGCGATTCGAGCTGCACGGCCTCGGTGGACACGGTGGCCATGTGCACGCTGCGAAAGAGTTTGGCCGCCGGGTCGGGCCAGGCGAAGCGGGCCGCATAGTAGGAATTCCACGGATCGGCCTGCGGCAGCCGCTCGGGATCGAGGTCGACGAGCAACTCGATGACGCGGCTGCCGCGCCACAGCCGCGTGGTCTGCTGAAAGCCGGCCAGCCGCACGCCGTCGCGGGACATGAGCCGGCCGCGGGAAACGACTTGGCCCAGGACCGGCCCGGCCGAGACGATTCGCACCTCGTCGGCCGCCATCAGCGAGTAGGCCGACTGATCGGACTCGCGGGCCGCGTGCGGAGCCAGCCGCAGGGCGAGCTGCTGGGCCAGGCGGGGACCGCGGCTGTGATCATCGGAGATCGAGCGGATGGCCCCGGTGTGCGGATCGATCACGATGGTGCAGAACTCGTTGCGGAGGACGGTTTGCAGGGCGCCGGCGGCGGCCGCACGATTTCTTCCCAACGTTTCGACCGGCTGCTGAAAGGCCAGCGGCGGCTCCTCTTTCGGCCGCCGATGGAACAGCGACCACTTCGACGGCGCCGACGGCACTTCGGCGGAAGGCGTGCCCGGGGCAATCCAGGCAAACCCCAGCGGCGGCACGTCGACCACCGCCGGCAGGGCCGGCAGATCGGGCACGTTCAGACCTATTCGCCGCGAGAAGCTCAAGGGATTGAGCAGCAGCACACCGCGGGTTGCCGCCGACTGCGAGCCGGCCAGGGCGGCGGCAAGCTCGCCCACGGCAGCGTCGAGGCTGGCTTGCAGCGGCTCATGCGTTGTCAGATCCAACGGATCCTCCGCTGCCAGGAGTTCCCCCCCATTGCAATGGGGGGGCTTTTCGGCGGCCGGCTTGCCGCTGGTTGCATCGGTGGCGTCGATGTCCACATCGCCATTGCCATGAGGCGGCATTTCGGCGGTCTGCTGCGCGGCACGCGCGCCACCGGCCAAGGAGGCCAGCACGGCCAGCGTGTCGGCGGCCTCGGCGACGGCCAGCCGCTGGAAGTAGCGGACCCAGCGCGAGAGCGGATCGCTTTGCCCGGCGGCGACCGCCTGGGACAAATAGGGCGAACGATACTGGTCGGCGGTGTAGGCGGCATCCTGCCAGCCGGCGGCGGTCTGCTGGAAGCAGTCGGCCATCGTGGCGAAGCTGCCCAGGACCGACCCATAGGGGGCAATGCGATCGAGGTCGTGATACCAGGGGGCGGCCTGTGCCGGCCAATGGGCCAGGACGACGATGGCCGCCTGGTCCGAGCCCGCGGCGCCGACCAATCGTTGCGGCAGGCGGAGGAAGGTTTGGGCGCGGTTGGCGTCGTCGGGGATGCGTTGCACGGCTTCCAGGGCGGTGCCGTCGAGGCCCTCCCAGCGGACGCGGTTGGCATCGCCGCTGGGAAAGCGGCCGTCGTCGAGCGTGGCGTGCAGGGCGCCGAGGAAGCCGAACTTCTCCAGGATCTGCGGCAGCAGGGGCGAGAGCCCGAAGCGGCGGCGGGCAAAATAGAGCGGCCGGGCGCCGAGGTGCCGCTGGTAGGCGTCGAGCCCCCGGCGGAGATTGCGGCCGATCGCTTCCGGCGGCAGCAGCGACAGCTCGGGCTCGCTGTACTCGCCGCCCAGCAGCGTCACGCGGCCGCCGGAGAGGGCCTCGCGCAGGGCCTGAAGCGAGGCCGGTTCGCGGCGCGCCATTTCCTCGATCAACTGGCCCGAGGCCAGCAGGCTGAGCGGCCTGCCGGAGGCCAGCTCCTGACGCAACGACTGGCCGAGCGTGGTCGAGGCCAGCAGGGTCAAATCGACCAGCCGCGGCTCGACGGGGAAGAAGTATTCGCGGGCGTGATGGAGCAAGTCGAAAGCCGACTGGAGGTGGCGGCGGGCCGCCTCGGTGTCGCCCTCGCACGCCTGCTGAGCGGCGGCGAGCACTGCGAGTTCAAGGCCGGTTCGTCGAGCTGGCTCGAGTAGCGGAGCTTGCGAGTGAGCAGCTCGACCGCCAGGTGGCAGAACCCCAGGGCGAGGAAATCGGCTGCCAGTGCAGGCTCGACGGCGGGGGCGTGCGGCCCCAACGCGTCCAGGGCGGCGGCGACGATCTGGCCGCGATGCCCCAGGCGGCGAATGACCTGGCGCCGGCGTGTTCGGCGTCCGACAGCCAGGCGGCCGGCAACAGGTCTTCGCAGCAGGGCGGCAGCACGCAGAGGTGGCCGGCCGGTTCCAAGGGGGGCGCGGCGGCCGGGGCCCAACCGGGCATTTTTCCGGCCGCGGCGACCAGCGCCGGATGCCACAGCGCCGACCAGGCGGAGAGCAACTGTTCGGACTCGTCTTCCGGCCGCTCGGCGACAAATTCCTCGAGGCTGTGGCAGGGCATCAGGACGGTGAGGTATTGGAAATTCATGGCACGGGGAAAAGGTCATTAGGGGGGATGTGAGCCTCGTGGTTTCCAGCTCGCCCACGGCCTTATCCACGATAGTTGGCCGGGGCCTGCAAGTCGAGTCGCCCGGTTGACATAGGGCCTCGGTTGACGGTAGATTAGGTATTGTAGGCGGTAGAGGCGCGCGCCGCAGAGGCAGTTCATTTTCCGGTCCTTTCTGGATACGCTGGCCGGGCGGGCCTGGGCCGCCAGGAACAGAGGCGTCTGGGCGTCCAGCGGGTCGGCTCGCGGTGGAGAAGGCGATCCGTCGGCGGGTTCTGAAGTCAGGGGGAGAACAAGCACCATGATAGGCAGATCCGGCGTAGTCTGGGGGATCGACGTGGGGCAATGCGCGCTGAAGGCGCTGCGCTGCCGTGCCGGCGACGAACCCGACAAGATCGTCGTCGAGGCCTTCGACTACATCGAGTATCCGAAGATCCTCAGCCAGCCTGGTTCCGATGCGACCGAGTTGATCGGCGACGCCCTGAAGCAATTCCTGTCGCGGAACTCGGTGCGCGGCGAGCGGGTGGCGATTTCGGTCTCGGGGCAAAGCGGGCTGGCGCGGTTCATCAAGTTGCCCCCGGTGGAAGCCAAGAAGATTCCCGACATCGTCCGCTACGAAGCCCGCCAGCAGATCCCCTTCGATCTGAACGACGTGATCTGGGACTATCAGCGGATGGGAGGGGGCAGCGAGGAGGAGGGCTTCGCCCTGGAGACGGAAATCGGCCTGTTCGCCATGAAGCGGGACGCCGTCTTCCGCGCCCTGGAGCCGTTCGAGACGGCGGGCATCGAGCTGGATATCGTGCAGCTTACGCCGCTGGCGCTGTACAACTACGTGTTGTTCGATCAGTTGGGCACGCTGCCCTCGCTGGAAGAATACGACCCGGAGAATCCGCCCGAGTCGGTGGTCGTCGTGTCGCTGGGCACCGACTCGACCGACCTGGTGGTGACCAATGGTTTCCGCGTCTGGCAGCGGAGCATTCCGCTGGGGGGCAATCACTTCACCAAGGCCCTGACCAAGGAGCTGAAGCTCACCTTCGCCAAGGCGGAACATCTGAAGCGCAACGCCACCACCGCGCAGGACCCCAAGGCCATCTTCCAGGCGATGCGGCCGGTGTTCAACGATCTGTTGACCGAGCTGCAGCGCTCGCTGGGATTCTTCTCCAATATCGACCGCCACGCGAAGGTGGGACGGATCGTGGCCCTGGGCAACGCCTTCAAGCTTCCCGGGTTGCGACGCTACTTGTCGCAAAGCCTCGGCTACGAAATTCAGCGCGTCGATTCCTTCCGCGGCCTGGAGGGCTCCGAGGTCACCAATGCCCCGAGTTTCAAGGAGAACATCCTCAGCTTCGGCGTCTGCTACGGCCTGGCGCTGCAAGGGCTCGGCAAGGGGGGGCTGCAAAACGAACCTCTTGCCCAAGCAGATTCTCCACGACCGGATGATCCGCGAGAAGAAGCCCTGGGCGGTGGCGGCGGCGGCCGCGCTGTTGTTGGCGTGCAGCCTGAGTTTCGCCGCCTACTCGACCTCGCTGAGCACCGTCGGCGGGGGGCTCTGGAGGGCTGCCGAGGACAGGGCCACCCAGGTCGCAGCCCGCGAAACCGACCCGGTCAGGGGCTACAAGAAGCGGACGGAAGACGCCAAGAACGAGTATCTGGACGTCAAGCGAATCGGCGACCACCTGGTAAGCAACATCGAGGGACGCGTCTCCTGGTTGGAACTGCTCAAGGCCATCAACGAGGCGATGCCGCGGGACGATCCCAAGCAGGTCCCGGACAAGATCTACGACCGCAACGAAGTGCACATCACCAATTTGGAGTGCCAGCAGGTCGACGACCTGTCGAAATGGTTTGCCGCCGTGAAGCAATACTACGCGCCGCTGGGCGGCACGGTCCCGGCCGCTGCTGCGGCGCCGGGCAAGCCGGCGGCGCCGGGCGCGGCGGCGGGCAATCCGCCGCCGCCGGGGAAGCCCGGCGTCCCGCCGGTCGGAACAGCCCTGGGCGATCCCGAGCCCTCGGGAGCGGGGTGGGTGATCGCCATCAAGGGATATCATTACCACAACCATGAGAACCTGGGCTCCAACCAGGGCGCCGAGTTCGTCCGCAATACGCTGATTAAGAAATTGCTGACCGGCACGATCGTCGTGCCGTCCCCTGACGGCAAAGGGGAGGAGACCGTCTCCCTGAAAGACCTCGGCATCAGTTACCCGGTGCTGATCAATCCCAAAGCCTCGTACCGGGTGCATATCGACAATCCCGTGCCCAAGGGCACGTCGGCGCCGGGTGGCGGCGCGGTGGCCACGGACGATCGCCCCGCCGACGTGAAGAAGATCCCGCTGGACAGATTCGACATCCTCATCCATTTCTGCTGGAAGCCCACGCTGGCCAGCCAGCGGCACGCGGAGAAGGCGGAGAAGGCGGAAAAGGCAGAGCACTAGGACCTTTGCGTCCCGGGAGGAACGCGCTATGGATAAAGTCAAATTTGTCATGGCCCAGTTGAAGAAGCAGCACTTCTGGGTCCTCTCCTTGGTGATCGTGGTGACGGCGCTGGTGGCCTGGGCCGGGGCCACGTCCAGTCTGGACGAGCGTTTCAACGCGCGAAAGACCGAGGTGGATGGCAAGTTCAGCGCCGTCGGGGACGTGAAGACCACGGTGAATCCGCCCAATGACGGAGTGATCAACAAAATCCACGAGTTGATTGACAACAAAGCAGTCGACAAGTCGGGGGAGCCCGAGGGGCTGAAGCAAAAGGACCTCCAAGCGTGGGAGTTTTTGTACAAGAGGCAGACGGACAAGAACCCGCTGCCGAAGGTGCTGGATCAGGATTTCGTCCGGGACTTTCAGGAACTCGAGCAGCGGCCGATTGTCGACAAGCCCGAGGCCGAGTTGGACGAGCTCGACCGCTTGCCGGAACTCGACCGCGAGCAATATCAGCGCGAGATCCAGCGCTACGTCAGCCCGGAGACGGTCGAGGAGAAGCACGTCGAGAAGCACCGCAAGGGAGAGGCCCCCAAGCACCACGAGTACCTGTTCGAGAAACTCGACCTGCTGCGGCCGAAGAGCGAGCCGGGTGGCGGCCACGCTGGCGGGAAACAGCCGCGCGGTCGCGGCCGCTTCCGGCCGGGGATGCCGCCAGCGGACGCCGGCGGCGAAAAGGCGGTGGACTTGGTCGGCGTGCTGGAGTGGAATCCGGCCGATCTCGATCGCATTACCAGTCAGTTCGTTTGGGTGGAGACGCCCGACACGCTGACCATCCGGCTGGCGCAGGAAGACCTTTGGGTGTATGAGGCCCTGTTGCGAATCATTGAAAACACGAACGCGGGGACGACCTACGAGAGTCCGGCGATCAAGCGGGTGAACGCCCTGGAGATCGGCAAGCAGGCGGCCGAGAGTTGGAAGCAGAATGAAGAGCCGTTGATAGCGGGTGGCAAGGGGGCGGGCGGACCGCCCGGCGGGCCGCACACGCCCGGTCGCTTCCGACAACCCGGCCCCCGCCCCGGGCGGCCTGGCGTCCCGGGCGCCTCCGCACAACAAGAATCGCCGCTGACCGATCGCTACGTGGACGACAAGGGGCACCCGCTGGCCGACGGGACCAAGCACCCCTACGCCGAATTCAAGATGATGCCGATCGAAATCCGCCTGCTGGTCCATCAGAGGAAGGTCACGAAGCTGTTGGCGGAGTGCGCCAATTCGAATATGCCCATCGTCGTTCGCTCGGTGGCGATTCGCCCCGGTGAAGGCGATATGTCGGGGCTGGTCGGGGGGCCGGCTTCCGGCCAACCGCAGGGCCCCGGGGGCCCGTCGCGGCCTGGAGCCCACATCGGGAGGGGCAACGCCCAGGAGAGCGCCGCCTTGGAATCCTCCGGCTCTCCCTACCTGCCCATTGAAATGCGCGGGATCATCTACATTTACAATCCGCCCGATCTGAAAAAGTTGGGGACCGGAAGCAGCAGCAGCGGCGCGGCGGCCGGCCCGGCGGTGAAGAGAGGTCAGCCATGAAAGCCAAATTCAAGCTGAAGCTGAACAAGGAATCGATGCAGGGGTTCTTCCTGGAAAACGGGGAGAAACTCGTCTTCGGCCTGGTGGCGCTGGGCGGATTGCTCATGATCTCCCAGGCGCTGACGCGGAAGAACTACGAGAGAAAGCCCGACGAGTTAATCTTGTCCAGCGAGGAGGCCAACCAGAAGATCGATCACACGCCGCCGGACGCCATCCCTCCCGAGTGTCATTCGGCCGAATTCGAGAAGCTGGTGCGGCACATCGAGTTGACGGTCGAACCCTTGGCCTATGATTACCGGAACCCCTGGGACAATCCGGTGGTGAAGCCGTTGAAGCTGCGTCCTCAACCGCAGCTTTTTGCCGCTCTGCAACTGCACGGCGTGGCCGGCGCCGGAAGGTTCAAGGTCCGCGCCGACGGCCGCCCCGCAAGAGCCAGGCAAGGGCGGTACAGTGCTGGACAGAGTCGCCAGGCGAAATGCCCAGGCGCCGGAGGTCCGGCGAGACCTGGCCGGACGCCGCTACGCGGTGCTGACCGCCCTGGTGCCCCTGGACCAACAAACGGCGGCCTACCAGGATGCCTTCGACGGCGTCGGGCTGGTCCAGGAGACTCGATAACGCGCCTTTCTACCATAATTTTGTTGTGCAGCGGGCCGTGGTGCATCCTGGCGGCCAGAGCCAGGAACTTGATTGGGAGCCAGAAAAGGGGGCGGACGCAACGTCCGTGATGAGGGCTGCCGTCGCGGACTGGCAGGGGGCCGCCCCCGAAGTCGCGGACCTCAAGTTCATCTGGAGCCGAGGCAACCAAGGGACCCAAGCGGCAGGCGCCGGCGGCGGCAAGCCCGGCCGCACCGAAATCAATCCCTTGGTCTTCCCCCTTGGCCCGTTGGTGGGCCGTTCCTGGGGGCAGGAGGCCGTGCATGAACCCGAAATCCCCCTCAAGTCGAGCCCGGCGCCGGCGGCGCCGCGGGACCGAGTTGGCCCGGTTGAGCCCCCGCCCGATGACGACGCGGCCCCGGTGACAAAAGCCGCCGCCTCCGGTCAGCGCGCAGAGGAAGAGCCGTGCCGAAGTATGCGCTGCTGCGGTATTTCGATTTCAGCGCGGAGCCGGGAAAAACTTATCGTTATCGAGTGGCCCTGCCGTGAAAAATCCGAACTATCAGGTTGAGGCGGACTACCTGGCCAGTCCGAATTTTGCCGCCGAGCACTATCTCCAGGCGCCCTGGTCTGAAGCGAGCAACGAGATCGTCATCCCCGAGGACACCCGCGCACTGGTTCTGTCGGTGCAACCAGCGAAGTCGTCGGCGGTGGAGGTGGAGGTGAGCCTGGCGATGCTGCTGTGGCAAGAGGCATCGGGCACGCTGGTACACAAGGTCTTTACCAAGCTTCCCCGCGGCATGATCCTCAATTTCGTGAAAGAGGAGCTTGATGTGCCCAAGCCCGTTGACCACAAGACCAGGTTCAAGCCGCCCAAGGCGAGTTTCGTCACCGACACGGTTCTCGTGGACGTGGCCGGCGATAACAATTACGGCGAGATGCTGCTGCTGGACAAGGATGGCAACCTGGTGGCTCGCAACAGCGCCGTGGATTTCCCGATGTACAAGAGGTGGCTGGCAGACGAAGAGCAGGTCGCGGACGTTCACACCGGGGCACCTGGGTCCGTGCATGGCCCAGGCCCTCCTCCAGGTCATCCCGATCTGAACAACTTCGGCCCTGGAGGTCGGCAGCCGCACGGGGGCGGCAGATAAACCATCAGGACGGGATACCGCTGGCTTGCCGCCTGGCGTACAATGGTAGGGTGCTTCCGCAACAGAAACCAACTGGGAATGGATATCGGTGGCCTGGCAGTATAGCGAGAAGACCCAGCAGTTGTTCATGGACGCCGTCCACGGCAAACCGGGGACGCACCTGGGCGAAATCGACGATCCGGACGGCTTCGGCGAGCACGGTTCGATCGTTTGCGGCGACGCCATGCGTTTCACGTTCCGGGTGCGGCGTCATGCGACCGACCCGACGCAGGACGTGATCACCTCCGCCCGCTACATGACCTTCGGCTGCACGTCGGCCATCGCGGCCTCCGAGGCGTTGTGCACGCTGATCGAGCGGGGGGGCTATACGCCGATCCAGGCGTTGCAGGTGCAGAACAAGGACATCGTCGAGTTTCTCGGCGGGCTGCCGCAGCAGAAGATCCACTGTTCGGTGATGGGGGCCGAGGCCCTGGAATCGGCCGTTTTCAACTGGCGACAGCGCCGCGGCGTCGACCTTGAGCAATTGGGAATCGACATCCACGCCGACGAGCAGCAAGAGGGGCGCATCGTCTGCAAGTGTTTTTCCTTGAGCGAGCCCTACATCCGCCGCAAGATCCGCGAGTTGAACCTGCACTCGATCGCGGAGATCACCCACGCCATCAAGGCCGGCGGCGCCTGCATGGCCTGCCATCACGTCCCCGGCGGGCTGCAGGACCTGCTGGACGAGGCCTGGGGCAAAGGCCACGGCCAGCCGGCCCCGGCGGCCCCCGGCGGCCCGCTGCTGACGCAGATCGCCCCCTTGGGCGCGTCGCCGGCCCGGGCGGAGTCGCCCCCCTTGTCGCCCTACCAGTTCAGCAAGAAAATCGAGCAAGCCGTGGAGGAGTACGTGCGGCCCATGCTCCGCCAGGACGGCGGCGACCTCGGAGATCGTCGACATCAAGGACATGCTGGTCTATTGCAGCCTGGTCGGGGCTTGCAAGGGTTGTATCGCCGCCCAGCAGACCTTGCGCATGCTCGTCGAGCAGACCCTGAAAGAGATGGTCGACCAACGCGTCCGCGTCGTCCAGGTGTGAAGGAGAAGTCGTGCAGCGTACAGGCGGTTTCCGCCGCTCAGCGTCGCCTGCGAAACCGCAAGCGGACCACGACGGTTCCCGCAGAACATCTTCTTTTATAGGCACGAGAACCCCCGGCCCGCCAGTCCCTGGCCCCCGGCCCCTGGCCCCTGACCCCTATGAAGATCATTTACGCCGATAACAACGCCACCACCGCCGTGGCGCCGGAAGTGTGCCAGGCGATGGCGCCTTTCCTGGCCGAGAACTATTTCAATCCCAGCTCGATGTACGAGCCGGCGCTGGGCGTGGCGGCGGCCGTGGCCCAGGCCCGGGCTACGGTGGCCCGATTCTTCGGCCTCGACGATCCCAAGCAGGTCCTGTTCACCTCCTGCGCCACCGAGAGCAACAGCACGGCGATCCTCGGCGCCGTCAAGGCGAACCCCAACCGCCGCCACGTCATCACCACCGCCGTGGAACACCCGGCGGTCCTGGAAGTCTGCAAGGACCTCGAGCGCAACGGCTACGACGTCACGTTCCTGGACGTGGATCAGCAGGGCCGTCTCGACGTGGGCCAGTTCATCCGCGCCCTGCGGCCCGATACGCTGCTGGTCAGCGTCATGCACGCCAACAACGAGACGGGGGTCGTCTTCCCCATCGAACAACTCTCCCGGCTCACGAAAGAGACCGACGCGGCGATTCTCTTCCACACCGATGCCACGCAATCGGTCGGCAAGCTCCCGTTGGATCTGCCAGCGCGGCCTGCCCTATGTCGATCTGCTGTCGCTGTCGGGCCACAAGTTGCACGCCCCCAAGGGCATCGGCGCGCTGTACGTCAAGCGCGGCACGCCCTGCCGGCCGCTGTTGATCGGCGGGCATCAGGAGGAAGGCCGGCGGGCGGGAACGGAAAACGTCCCCTACATCGTCGGCCTGGCCAAGGCCGTGGAACTGGCCGCCGCGGCATCAAGAAGAGGAGCAGACGCGGGTGCGCGGACTGCGCGACCGCCTGGAGGCGGCCATCGAGCGGCTGATTCCCAACGTCGAGGTCAACGGCAAAGCCGCCCCCCGCCTGCCCAACACGCTCAATATTTCCTGCCATTGCGTCGAAGGCGAGGCGATGCTCTATCAACTCAGCATGGAGGGCATCTGCGCCTCCAGCGGTTCGGCCTGCACCACCGGGTCATTGGCGCCGTCGCACGTGCTGCACGCCATGAACGTTTCCCCCATGGCGGTCCAGGGCTCCATCCGTTTCAGCCTCAGCCGCTACACGACCGCCGAAGAGGTCGAGCGGATCAGCGAGGTTTTTCCCGGAGTCGTGGCCAATCTCCGCCGCATGTCGCCCTATTGGGACCAAGAGGCCGGCGTGCCGCGGGCCCCATGAACGCGGAGGGGGGACTGTCCCGATTTTCGTGTCAGCGAAAATGGGACTGTCCCCCTTGCGCGACGCAAGGACTGTTCTGACACGAAAACGGTTACCGGGCCGCGGAGGGGGATTTGCAGCGCCCGGCGGCTTCGATTATAGTAAGGGTTTAGCACTCGCAGGTTCTTTTAAGCCGCACAGGCGACCGGCCGGCCGCGTCGCCCGGCTGGCACGAGCACGAATTGGGCCGACTCATCTCGAATATGCCTCCCGAATCGGAAACGGACTCCTTCCCGGTGTCGCGGCCCGCCTGGCAGCAGTTTTTCGGCAGCCGGTCGGGCAAAACACTGGTCATCTGCCTCGGTCTGCTGGCGATGACGGGGTTGGCCTACTGGCAGATGCCGAACCTGGAGTTCGTTTTCTTTGACGACCCCGGCTACGTGCTGGACAACCTGCACGTCCACAAGGGACTGGTCAAGGAAAACTTCTGGTGGGCGCTGTACAACACGGGCGAACAGAGCAACTGGCACCCGCTGACGTGGTGGTCGCACATGCTCGACATCGAGCTGTTCGGCTTCAAGGCCGTCAAGGAGCCCGCCAGCCGTGGTCCCCACGTGGTGAACCTGATTTTTCACCTCGGCAACACGCTGCTGCTGTTTTTCTTGTTGCGCTGGATGACCGGGGCGGCTGTGGCGGAGCGCGGCCGTGGCGGCCCTGTTCGCCGTCCATCCCATGCACGTCGAGTCGGTCGCCTGGGTGGCCGAGCGCAAGGACTTGCTGAGCACGTTTCTGGAGTTGCTCACCATCGCCGCCTATCTCTGGTACGTGAACCGCATGAAAGAGACCGCCGACCGGCCGCTTTCGGATCGGATCACGATGGGCGTGGCCTGGTACGTGCCGGTCTTTCTGCTGTTCGCCCTGACGTTGATGGCCAAGCCGATGCCCCTGACGCTGCCTTGCCTGCTGCTGTTGTTGGATTACTGGCCGCTGGGACGGCTGACGTTGCGATCGGTCCTGAAAGAGCACGTCGCCGCCGAGAAGGGGCCGGAGAAACCCCGCGCCGTCAGGTCCAGAGGCCGTCAGGTCCAGCCCTCGCAGCATCGGCAGCAAGTCGTTCAGTCGCGGGAGTGGCGCTTGGAGAAGGCGCTGTGGCTGGTGGCGGAAAAGATGCCGCTGCTGCTCCTGGCCTTCCTTTCCAGCAGGATCACCTACCTGGCCCAGGTGGCGGGGGCCTCCATGGCCAAGTGGACGCAACTGCCGCTGGAACTGCGACTCAGCAACGTCCTGACCGGCTACTGCCGCTATATCGGCGGCATGATCTGGCCCTTCAAACTGGCGGCGTTCTACCCCTACGAGATGAATCCGGACCCGCTCTGGGTGGTCCTGGCGGCCGGGCTGCTGATTCTGATTACCTATGCCGTCGTGGTGGGCGCGTTCTTCGGCCGCCGCTACCTGGCCGTGGGATGGTTCTGGTTTCTCGGCACCATGGTCCCCGTCATCGGCCTGGTCCAGGTCGGCGACCAGTCCATGGCCGACCGCTATTCGTACTTCACCTTCACCGGACTGTTCATCATCGTGGTCTGGGGAGCGGCGGACCTGCTGGGGCGCTGGAGCGAGGGCCGCCTCGGCCTGGCCGTGGCGACGGTGGCCCTGCTAGCCGGCTACGTCTATCTGACGCAGGTCCAGGTGGGCTACTGGAAAAACGCCGAAACCTCCCTGAGACACACCCTGGACGTGGAACCGGACAGCCCGGCCTTCGAGAACAACTTGGGCGTGTACCTGTGGGAAAAGGCGGAGGGCGCCCGGGCGCCCGGCCGGCCACCGAAGCGGAGGCAAAAGACCTCCGCGACCGGGCCATTGCGCATTGGCGCAAGGCGGTGAAAATTCGCCCCACGTTTTCCGATGCCCTTAACAACCTCGGCTGCGCCTTGCGCCATCGCGAACCGGGCATCGACGAGGCGGCCTGGCACAAAAGGCTGGAAGAAGCGGCCAAGTGCTTCAGCGCGGCCATCGCCTGCAAACCCGAGCACGCCGACGCCCACAGCAATCTCGCCCTGACGTTGTGGGACTTGCACCAGCCGGAAGGGGCCGTGGAACACTTCCAGGAGGCCCTCCGCCTGCGTCCCGATCACCTCGACGCCCGCGCCGCCTATGCCCTGGTCCTCTTCCAGATGGCGGGGTCCGCAAAGCAGCAGGGCAAGACCAGGGAAGCGGCGCAACTTCTTCAGGAAGCGGCCAACAATCTCAAGATCGTCGTCCATTTGGACCCGCACAGCGCCCGCGGCTACGACCTGCTGGGCCAGGTCGAACACCAGCAGGGAAAGCCCAAGGAGGCGGCCGCCGCGCTGAGCATGGCGGCCTGGGTGCTGGCCACCAGTCCCAGGGACGCCATGCGCAACGGCCCCAGGGCGGTGCTCTTGGCCACGGAAGTGGCGCGGGAAACCGGCGGGCGGGACCCGCAGGCCCTCGATACCCTGGCGGCCGCCTACGCCGAGGTGGGCGACTTTTCCAAAGCCATGGAGGCCGGCACCGTGGCGCTCAAAATCGCCACCCAGCAGGGCGAAACCAACCTGGCGGGGGCCATCGCCGCCCGCCTGGAGCTCTATCAACACGGCAAGCCCTTCCGCGACGAACGGGCCGAAGCCTCTGAAAAGACCGGCGGCATGTAGCATAATCCTTGTCGATTTACCCCCAGAAAGCTTGCATGTGAGGCAGCATGTTCCGCGACAAAAAAGTAGTGGTCGTCATGCCCGCGTACAATGCGGCGCGCACGCTGAAGCGGACCTACGATGAGGTGATGGCCCAGGACATGGTCGACCTGGTGGTCGTCGTCGACGACGCCAGCCAGGACGAGACCACCGCCATCGCCCGCACGCTCCCCCATACTTCGGTCCACACCCATCCGATCAATCGCGGCTACGGCGCCAACCAGAAGACCTGCTACCAGGCGGCCCTGGCGGCCGGCGCCGACATCGTCATCATGGTCCACCCGGATTACCAGTACACGCCCAAGTTGATCCCGGCGATGGCGGCGCTGATCGGCAACGGGCTGTATTCCTGCGTGTTGGGGTCGCGGATCCTCGGCGGCCTGGCCCTCCAGGGCGGCATGCCGCTGTGGAAGTACCTGGCCAACCGCTTCCTCACCTTCGCGGAAAACGTCCTCCTGGGCGTGAAAATCTCCGAGTATCACACCGGCTACCGGGCCTTTTCCCGCGGGCTCCTCCAGCGCTTGCCGCTGGCCGAGGGCTCCGACGATTTCGTCTTCGACAACCAGGTGCTCGCCCAAATCGTCTGGCTGGGCGACACCATCGCCGAGGTCAGTTGCCCCACCCGCTATGAACCCGAGTCCTCCTCGATCAACTTCAAGCGCAGCGTAGTCTACGGGCTGGGCTGCCTGCGCACCGGGCTGAGCTTTCGCCTGGCGAAGTTGGGCCTGGTCCGCTCGAAGCTGTTCCCGCCGGACCAGAAGAAGGCCGAGCAGCCCGCGGAACCGGGGTCGAGCTAGTGCTCCGTCGACCGTGGTCTGATGCGATGGGGCCACTGCCGGCTTGTCCAGCGGTGGTTGCCGCATGCTGGACAAGCCAGCAGTGGCACCTCCGGTCGACGACGACAGAGGCACTAGGCGGACGGACGCTTCTTTGAGACCTTCGCTTTGGAGATTCTGCCGTGTGGCGTGACCTGGGAATCTGCCTGGCGCTGGCCGTGGCCGTCCTGGCCGTCTACGAACCGGCCTGCCGCTGCGACTTCGTCAACTATGACGATCCCGCCTACGTCACGGACAACCCGTACGTCGCGCACGGCCTGACGCGTAAAGGCTTGGTGCAGGCGTTTACCGGCACGACCGGTTCCAACTGGCACCCCCTGACGATGCTCTCCCACATGCTCGACTGCCAGTTCTTCGGCGTCGCTCGGCCCGGCTGGCACCACGCCGTGAACCTTGCCCTGCACGCCGCCAACAGCGTGCTGCTGTTTCTCGTGCTGCTCGAAATGACCGGCGCCCGCTGGCCCAGCGCCGCCGTGGCGGCCCTCTTCGCGCTGCACCCGCTGCACGTGGAATCGGTGGCCTGGATCGCCGAGCGCAAGGACGTCCTCAGCACGCTGTTTTGCATGCTCACCATGCTGGCCTATGTCCGCTACGCGCGGCAGCCGGCGCCGCCGCGATACCTCGTGGTCTTCGGCGCGCTGGCGTTGGGGCTGATGTGCAAACCGATGCTGGTGACGCTGCCGCTGGTGCTCTTGCTGTTGGACTATTGGCCGCTCCGGCGATTCCGCGGCCTGGAGAGGCCCGCTGCGGCGCGCGAACCGGCCGGCTCGGCGTTGCCCCCAGGGCAAAGGGCCAAGGCCGCGCCGCGGAGGGCGGCCGCGGCGGCCGAGCGCGGACCGCGCAATCGGCCGGGGACGGTCCCGGTTTGCCGGCGGCCAGAATCACCCCCCGCACCGCCGCAATACGCCGTGCTCACGCTGCTCTTGGAAAAACTTCCCCTGCTGGCCTTGTCGGTCGTCTTCAGCATCGTCACCTTCCTGACGCAACGCAGCGCCATGTCGCCTTGGAGCGGGCTGGACTGGCTGCCTCGAATTGGCGACGCCCTGGTCGGCTACGTCAGCTACCTGGGCATGACCCTCTGGCCGCGACCGCTGGCGGTCTTCTATCCCTTGGTTCCCGGGCGGCCCTGGTGGCAGCCGGCGGCCGCGGCCGCCCTGCTGGCGGCAATCACCGCGCTGGTGCTCTGGCAGGTCCGGCGACGGCCCTGCTTGGCCGTCGGCTGGTTCTGGTACCTGGGAACTCTCGTGCCGGTGATCGGACTGGTGCAGGTCGGCCTGCAATCGATCGCCGACCGCTACACCTACCTGCCGCTGGTCGGCATCTTCATCATGGCCGCCTGGGCGCCGCCGAGCTGACCGCGGCGTGGCCGCCGCTGGCAAAGCGACTGCTCTGGATCCCGCTGGGCGCCGCCGTGTTGATCGCCGCCGCCGTCCAGACCCGCCAACAGCTCGATTACTGGAAAAACAGCAGGCAACTCTTCCAACATGACCTGGAGGTGACGGGCCCCAGCCCCACGGCCTTGGGGAACCTCGGCGTCGCCTGGCTCGCGGAGGGGCAGCATGACGCGGCCATTGGCTGCTTCCGCGCAGTCCTGAAAATCACCCCCGGCGATGCCCTGGCCAATTATCACCTCGGCTCGACGCTCATCCGCACGGGCCGGATCGACGAAGGGGTAAGGTATGTCTGCAAGGCCATCCACTTCGGGCCCGACCTCGGCATGCCCCATTGCGATCTAGGCCATGTCCTGGAAGTCCGGGGGAAGATCGACGAAGCCGCCCGAGAGTTTGGCCAAGCCATCCGCATCAGCCCCAAGGAGCCCGATGCGTATAACAATCTTGCCTGGCTCCGCGCGACCTATCCGGAAGCAAAATTCCGCAACGCCCAGGAGGCGATCCAGAATGCCCAAAGGGCTTGCGAGCTCTGCGAAAACAGGGACGATGGCTACCTGGATACCCTGGCCGCCGCCTACGCCGAGGGGGGGCGATTCGACGAGGCCGTCGCCACGGAACGGAAAGCCCTGGCGTTGGCCAACAAGGGGAAGGACAAGGACCAGCGCCACGCAGTTCCAACAGCATCTGAAGCTGTTTGAGGCCCGCCGGCCGCTTCACGAGCGTCCCAAGCCGCCGCCAGTGCCGAAAGCAGAGAACGCGAAGTAGGGCGGCGTGGTCGACAACTACGCAGATTTCCCATTCTGTTCAATCAATCTCCCTCTCCCGGAGGCAGAGGGCGGGGGTGAGGGCGGAATTCGAGGAGATCGTCGATTCAGTTGGCCAGCATCCGCCCAAGATTCCCCTCACCCTAACCCTCTCCCGGAGGGAGAGGGGACCGGAATTGCGCCCCTCTTTGATCGGTTTTGAACCCCAATCCCTCGCATTTGCTGTAGCATCGCTGGCCGACTTCGCTTATGATCCCCGCGCTTGGGTCGGTGCGGACGCGGTGACCGGCTGGGAATGATTCGTCAGGGAGGACGATCATGAATTCGTGGAAGAACCTGCTGTTGTTGGTGATTTTGGCGGGCGTGGGCTGCTGGGGGCTTTCTGTATCGATCATGCGTCCGGACCCGCCGAAGACGCTGCCCAAGGGCGCCCCGACCACCGAGATGGCGCCGCCCACGGTGGATATGGGTGCGCCGGCAACCGCGGAAATCCCGGGGCCTGGCACTGCACCGACGACCGCGGCCCCGGCCGCTCCGGTCGCGATAGCGCCGCCCGGCGTCGAAGTCCCTCCGCCAGCGAACTTCTCGAACGCGGCTGTTCCCGGGCCGGTTTCACCAGGTCCGCCTCCGCCGGCGCCCATCTCGTCGCCGCCGGAGGCCGCCCCCGGCATGGGCGCGCCGCCAGCAGCGCCGCCAAACACTACTCCCCCGCTGGGCGCCCCGGCGGCCGACAAGGCAGGCGACCGCGCACAGCCGGGTCAACGCGCTGTTGGATCAGGTGAATGCCGAGTGGGACAAGGGGCACTTCGCCGAGCGCATCGGCTGCTGAGTTCTCTCTATGGCAATCCGGACGTGCCGCCGGAAATGACGCGACACATCAACGAGATGCTCGATCAGATGGCCGGCATGGTGATCTATTCGCGGCAGCACCTGTTGGAGAAGCCCTACCGCGTGCAGCAGGGCGATACCCTGGAGCGGATCGCCGACAGCTACGGCGTCACTTCCACGCTGTTGGCCCGGATCAACGGCATCCATGACGCCCGCGACCTGCGGCCGGACCGTGACTTGAAGGTCGTCCGGGGGCCGTTCAGCGCCGTGATCAGCCTGGAACGGCACGATCTGGCCCTCATGCTCGGGGACCGCTACGCCGGTCGTTTTGTGATCGGCATCGGCCGCGAGCACCCGCCGGTCGAAGGCACTTACTACGTCCGCGAGAAGGCGCCCTATCATGCTCCCGATTGCGCGGTCGCCGGCATGAATCCCATGGGCAAGTTTTGGATCGATCTGGGCAATCAAATCGGCATCCATGGGACCAGCGATCCCAGCCGCCTCGGCCGCAACGACGGCTACGGCTCGATCTTCCTCAGCGACCGTGACATCGACGACGTCTACGGCATTCTCTCGATCGGCTCGAAGGTCGTGATTCAACGCTGAGTGCCGCTGCCGGCCCCCAGATGGTGGTTGATTGTGGCCGCGCGCACAAATAGAGTTATTTGGGGACTGGCGTACTGGGCCTGGTGGCTTCCGTCTTCCTCCCCTCTCCCTCCCGGAGAGGGCCAGGGGGTGAGGGCGATTGACTCCTGCGTCCAAAAGCCCTCACCCTAACCCCAATACCGTTGAAATAGTTGCAAGTTGATTATTGATAAAGTCTTACGGAATGTCGATTTTTGGTTCCTCGTATCCTTGGGTGCAAGGATTGTGTAAGAACGACGGCAACGTGGCTGAGGGGCGTTTACGCCCCTTCCCGGCGAAGCCGGTACTCGGCCCGGCGTTTACGCCGGGTTCGGAGGGATCGTGGTTTTACTCCTTCTTCCATCGCTCTTGCAATGTCAGCCGCGTTTACGCGGCTCCTCTCGCCGTCAGCAGCAGGAGCCCGGTGGACCGGGCTGACAAAATGGCCACGACTCCGCTCCATTCACCCGGCGTAAACGCCGGGCCGAATACCGCCTTCGGCGGAAAGCCCGATAAATCGGGCTCGATCTTGCAGCGGCTACTCACGGAACTGATGCACCGTCGTAACGCATTATGTACAATCAACTTACGCCTATTTCAACGGTATTGACCCTAACCCTCTCCCGGCGGGAGAGGGGATATCGAACGCGCATCACTGACAGCGGCCCGGACCATTATGGCCAACGACGAAGAAGAGCTTTACCAGGATCACATCCTCGATCATTACGAAGACCCGTACCACCGCGGGCACTGCGCCGGCTCGACCCACGCCCATGAGGACGACAACCCGCTCTGCGGCGACGTCATCCGCATGGAACTGCAGATCGACGACGCGGGGACGATGAAGGAGGTCTTTTTCGACGGCAACGGCTGCTGCATCAGCCAGGCATCGGCCTCGATGCTGGTCGAGAAGTTCGACGGCAAACACGTCGATCAGCTCAAGGCGTTCACCGCCGCCGACATGCTCGCACTGTTCGGTGCCCGGCTGACCCCCAATCGGCAGAAGTGCTGCTTGCTGCCCTGGCGGGTCTTGCAGGCGGCCATCTACTCGCCGATCGATCAGGCCGCAACCAGCAGCACCCCGGGCAGGACAACCCCATGAGCACCTCGGTCGAGACTCCGCCGCTGGACCCGGAAATCTTCCGGGCCGATTTTCCCATCCTCGGGCGCTGCGTCCGCGACGGGGTGCCGCTGGTCTACTTCGACAACGCCGCCAGCACGCAGCGGCCCAAGCAGGTCATCCAGGCCATCGTCGATTGCTACGAGGAGCACTATGCCAACGTCCATCGCGGCATCCACCAGTTGGCCCAGGAGTCGGATGAGCTGTTCGAGGAAGCCCGGGAGAAGGTCCGCGCCCTGATCCATGCCCCCGCCGCCGAGCAGGTCGTTTTCACCTCCGGCACGACCGCCGGCATCAACCTGGTGGCGCGAAGCTGGGGCGACGCGAACGTCCATGCCGGCGACGAAATTCTGCTCACGGAAATGGAGCACCACTCGAACCTCGTCCCCTGGCAGCAGTTGGCCCAGCGCAGCGGCGCCGTGCTGCGGCATATTCCGCTCACCGACGACGGACTGCTGGAACTCGACACTCTGGACGAACTCTTGACCGCGCGGACCAGGCTGGTGGCCGTCACGGCCGTCTCGAACGTGTTGGGGACGAAGAATCCCCTGGCGGAAATCATTGGCCGGGCGCATCAGGCCGGGGCGGTGGTGTTGGTCGACGGCGCCCAGAGCGTGCCGCACGAGCGGACCGACGTCCAGGCGCTGGGGGCCGATTTCCTCGTCTTCAGCGGCCACAAGATGTTGGGGCCCTCGGGCGTGGGCGTCTTGTACGGCAAGCGGGAATTGCTCGACGCCATGCCGCCTTTCCTGGGCGGGGGCGGCATGATCCGCCGCGTGTCGGCCGATCGTTTCGAGCCCGGCGATCTGCCGCACAAGTTCGAGGCCGGCACGCCGCCGATCGTTTCCGCCATCGGCCTGGGCGCGGCCATCGACTATCTCAACGCCGTCGGCCTGGAGGCCATCGGCCGCCACGAGCGCCGCCTGACGCGCGGGCCCACGAGGTCCTGGCGGCGGTCGAGGGGGTGCGGATCCTCGGTCCCGCTCCCTCTCAGAAGGCGGGCATTATCAGTTTCACGATGGACCGCATCCATGCCCACGACGTGGCCGAGGTGCTGGACCGCCACGGCATTGCCGTCCGTGCCGGCCATCACTGTGCGATGCCGCTGCACAAGCGTTACGGCGTGTCGGCCACGGCCCGGGCGAGTTTCTACTTCTACAACACGCTGGCCGAGGTCGAGCAGCTTGGCCCGGCCTTGGAGCAGGTCAAGCGGGTCTTTCATCGCCGGCGGTCGTAGCCGGCGATCATCACGCGCTTTTTCGTTTGCCGGCCGGCTTGGCGGACTGTCCCGATTTTTCGCCGGGCGAAAATGGGACTGTCCCCCTCCTGTGCCGGCTTGGTACAATGGGCCGAGATGGGCCCCTGTAGCTCAATCGGACAGAGCACGGGATTTCTAATCCCGGGGTTGCAGGTTCGAGTCCTGCCAGGGGTACTCTGGGCCATTGTACGGACAGCGTGGATGGGGTACTGCGCTTGCCAGGCGGATTCGCCGCTTGCCGCCGGAATCCGTGGATATGCTCGCCATGTTGTCGCCTGCCTTTGCGCACTACTGCCGATAGACATCCTTACGGTGCGCCACTCGCAACACCAGCACAATCAGCCGATCGTCGTGGATTTCGTATACCACGCGGTAGTTGCCGACACGAATTCGCCAGAGGTTTTCATCCCCGGTCAGCTTGACCACTCCCGCCGGTCGAGGATCGCCCCGCAGCTCTTCCAACGCATCGGCGATACGACGGCGGGCGGGAAGGGGAATCTTGTCCAGGCTCTTTTCCGCCGTCGGCCTGATGATGATTTGATAGGGCATGGCGACTTACAGGCCATGTTTCTTGCGGTACTGCTCCAGGGTAACGCCGCCCTTTTCCCTGCGGGCTTTCTTGGCCGCCTTCACGTCACCCTGATCCTCCAGGGAGTTCAACAGCTCCAGGTCTGCCATCGGCACCACGGCCAGCACTTGCTTGCCCCGCCGCTGCAAAACGATCCGCTCGCCGCCGTAGGCAACGCGGTTAATCACCTCCGCCAGATTGGCCCGAATGTCGGCAACGCCAATTTCGATCATTGTTTTTCTCCTGCGGAAAACACCTCATTATGTACATTATGACCTTTTCGATTGTTTTCGTCAAGTCCCCCTCATGTGATCCTGCGCCGTTTCGCAGTCTTTCGCAATTCCGTCTTGCCCATTTCCACGCGCCGCACCGCCTCGTAAAGGCCCCTGGGAGGGCTGTTGGCCCCCAAGGTCGCGGATCGGCCCACGGCAGGCGTCGGCCAACCACAGCCGAACGCCCGGCACGTTGCCGGTCCCGCTGCTCATCGGACGTGCGATAGAGCATCAGCGCCGCCCGGGCAATCAGCAGATCGGCCTGCTTACGCGCTTCGCGGTGTTCTTCGATTGTGGGCATGGCGGCTCCGGGAGTTAGGGGTGTGGTTAGGGGGGGCGAATCAATAACTGTCGCATAGTCGCCTTTCGCTCCGCGAAGGTAGCGCTTGACTTTCGCGGAGCGAAAGGCGACACTAATTGATTCGCCGGTCCTTACCGCCGGCACGTTGTAGGCGTTGTGGCCTTGACATCAAACGCCGACGCAGTAGCCGTTGACGCCGGCCAGCAGGACCGCATTGCCTCTGGGAGGCGAAGCCGCTAGACTTTGGGCATGGCTGACGCTCCCCAAGAAAAGGCCCGCCGCCGCTGGCTCCGAATCACGCCGGATCGCGTCGTCGTTGCCGTGCTGGCTCTGGAAGGCTTCCTGCTGGCGTCGGCGTGGTTTCGCTGGTTCGCCTTCAACGAGCACAAGGGCTACGCGGTGCTGATTTGCCTGGCAGACGGTTGGGGCCGCCTTGGTGCTGATGTTTTTCTGGTTCCTCGCTGCCCTGGTTTTTCGGCTGCGGTTCCAGTTCAGCATCCTCGCGTTGCTGGTGCTGGTTGTCGTCGTCTGCCGTCCACCGTTTAGTTGGCTGGGGACGGAGATGAGCGAGGCGAGAAAACAGCGGAGGCGTGACGGCGATCGGACGCCTTGAGCGCGAGTGTTATACCTTATAGGCCACTCCCTCCGGATTATCGCCGCGCCGACCCCAATCCCGCCAGGACGGGCAACAGGGGACCGTCACGTTCGCAAGGCGTCGGAGCCAGGGACGACCGGCTATGATATAAACACCCATTGTTGACGGGAGCCAAATTCAATGGCAGTCTTCGACCTCAGCGATACCGTACGGGCAGTACGAAGCCTTCTATATTCCGGTTCAGACGATTAGTCCCCGACGAATACGCTGCAGTCTGCTGGGCCTGGCAGCTGCCCCAAGGTGGTCTTGGGCTGCACCACCGTCCCCGAACCCACCACCCAGCGCGTTCTCGGCACGGCATTGCTGGGTCTCGACGTAAGTTATACTCTGCGGCGGCGTTAGGTGAATGCTTGACGACCGCGAAGCTCCAGAGGCGTTGTCCAACCCCCCGCTTTGCACCCACCGCCGCTGGCATCAAACCCACTTGCCGCGTCACGAGGGCCGCGTCACCCTCTAGGGTCGACTGTGGGCGTACTCGCTCGTTTTCAGGTTCTGCGGCGGGCGGCAGCGACGAGCCACCGCCACGCGGCGCGCGCACCATCAGGTTTCGGTTAGGTCACTTCCCGATTCGCACCGTCTGTCCGAGGGCCAGGGCGCCGCGACGAAGGCGGGCTGTCCTCGGCGGCCTCGCCCGGCACGCCCTCACCCCTACCCTCTCCCGGAGGGAGAGGGGGATGGAACCAACGGCGTTCGGCCGGGTTGCTGCGGAGGCGGCGGCCGTATGCTACAATCGACGGGGTGGCCGGGCGACGCCCGGCCGGCGCCATCCATCGCAGCGTTGAAACCCTTGTTAATGCGGAGAGAAGACCATGAAGAAGGCCATCGTGCTGGTGATCGTCTGTGCGACCGTCGTGGGCGGGGCTTGGCTCGCGCGGCGGGACCTCGCCTTTGGGCAGGCCGCGGAGACAAAAGAGACCAAAGATCAGGGCATCACCAAGACCAAGGCGGAGTGGGAAAAACTGGTCCAAGATCGTGTCGCCCTGGCCCTGAAAGAGAAAGCACGGCGGATCCACGACGCGGAAAATTGGGACACGGCGATTTTCAACGGCGTCGAATACACCGTCTACACCGGGCCGGGCCAGGTAATGGCCGTGCGGCCGGTGCAGCAGAAGACGCCGCCGAAGACCGGGCCGAGACCGACGACCGGCATGACCCCGGCCAAGTAACGGGCTAGTTCTGCCGGGCGACCACGAAGTGGGTCAAGGCGGCCATGGCGTCGCGGGCCGGGCCCGACGGAACGGAGGCCAATCCGTCCCGGGCCAGGCGGCTGTAGCTGCGGGCCTTCTCCTGCGCGTAAGCGATGGCGTCGAAGCGCTCCAGCCAGGGTCGTAGCGCGTGGCGACGATGATTGCCGGAGCGCGACAGCAGCGCGACCACCTCGCAGCGCTCGGATTGGCCGGCCTGTTGCAGCACGCGGATCAGCGGCAGCGTCGATTTCTGCTTCACCAGGTCGGTGCCCAGCGACTTGCCCACGGTGGCCTCGTCGCCCAGCACGTCCAGCAGGTCGTCGGCGATCTGGAAGGCGACGCCGAGGCGGAGGCCGTATTGGGCCAGCGTGCTTTCCAGGACGGGGTCGGCCCCGGCATAATGCGCGCCCAGCCGGCAACAGCACGCGGTCAGGGCCGCCGTCTTGTCGGCAATGATGTCGAGGTACTCCTGCTCGGCCAGCTCGAAGTTGCCGCGGCTGGCGACCTGGCGGAGCTCGCCCTCGCACATGGTGCGGGCGGCCTGGCCGATGGCCCGGCAGGCGAACGTGCTCTCGACCGAACTGGCCAGGCAGATGGCGCGGGCGACCAGGTAGTCGCCCAGCAGCACGCTGGTCTCGTTGCTCCAGCGGGAATTGACGGTGTCGAGGTGGCGGCGGAGCGTGGCTTCGTCGAGCACGTCGTCATGGACGAGCGTGGCGGTGTGGATCATCTCGACGGCGGCCGCCAGCACCACGTGGTCGCGCTGGAGCGGGCCGGCGACCCGGGCGGACAACAGCAGCAGGGCCGGCCGCAGCCGCTTGCCCCCCAGTCGGACGCCGTATTTTACCAGCAGGTCGACGAACGGATGCTCGCTGGAGAGCTCGCGGATGAGGACTTCCTCGACTTGCTGAAGCTCCTGCTCGACGGGCGCATAGATGTCCCGCAGCGTGCCGGTGGCCGGCGTCTGTAGATCGGCCGCATCTTTCATCAGGGCTTTTCCTTTGGGGCGAATCGAGCGGTAGCTAGATTCTAACCTGCGGCGGTGCAAAGGCGGAAGGGGGAGGGCGGAGGGCGAGAGGCGGGAGGGCGGAAGGGGGGAAGGAGAACAGGGCGAGCCGGTGGCGTGAGCCACCGGAATGGTGGAGGGACACGCGGCGGTGCCCCAGAGGGCGGATGGCCGATGGGCAGGATGACGGCCTCGGATTACGCACTTGTGGTTATTTGAGGCCACCATGTATGGTGATGAACCTATTGGCGTGGCCACGGCGGCCGCGGGGCTTGCGGCACCAAGAAAAAATTATCCGTCGCGGGGGTCTATCCGCGACGGGTTGGGTGAATACGGCGAATCGGATTTATCGAGCGTGTCCAGGCGGCCGCCGAAGTAGCGTTCGCTCAGACCAGTTCCTTCTTGGCGCCGATCAAGGTCCGCAGACGTTCGGCCAGCAGGGCGGCGTCGAACGGCTTCTTGAACGTCTCGTTGATGCTCGAACGATCGAAGCTGGTCGAGCTGCCGTCATCGGGCAGCAGGGCGATCAGAATCACTTCCGCGAACTCGGTGTTGCGGCGGAGATTCTGGCAGATTTGCAGGGCTTCGGTGCGTCCGATCGAGAAGTCCACGATAATGCAGTCGGGATGGAAGCTCTCCGCCTGGATTCCGGCGTCGAATCCGCTGGCAGCCACCGCCACCTTGAACGAACGTTCCAGAGGCAACTCACGCTTGACGTTTTCGATCAAGACCTGGTCTTGGGCCACAATGAGCACCTTGGCCATGGCCTCGTCTTCCAAGTCGCCCAAGGGCATGCCGTGCTCTTTGAGGAACTTGATCAGATATTCGCGGGGAATTCGCCGGTCTTGCGAGCCGGGAATCCGATAACCACGCAATCGTCCCGAGTCGAACCACTTGCTGACGGTGCGCGGGGCCACCTTACATATCTTGGCGACCTGACCTGTTGTGAAAACCTTCATCGCAGGCTCTCCGATATTGCTACGCGTTGGTTTGGTTATGCTTCGACAGCGACTTGACGCCACCGGCGAAACTTCATCGCCCCTTGCTCGCGGAAGCACGCCCGTTTTCGCTCCATCGATCTGGCGCAGGTTGCCAGCCGAGCGGTCCGCAAGCATCTGGGTCGGGGCCATCCGTAATTCGCTTGAATCCTGGCTGTGGTTCAGCTCCCTCTGACCCCCCGCCGTACTAGTTAATCGGCAACCTAGGTATTTGGAAGCCAGAGAAAATCCGTAAAATAGAGAAGGTTGCGTTTCAACCGCCCCATTACGAATGACTCGGACTCCACACACAATCATCCGGCGAACTACAGGTGGCAGGGGTGGGACGAGCAGACTATTCGCCTTGGAGAGTCAACAAGGCGAATCGTCAAGGCATGGCCTTCAAGGCAGGTTCCCCCCTGCGGCCCGCTCTCCGGCAGAATTCCCGTTGGGCTTCTGCCTGAAAGTGAGCTTTCCGTTGAATAACTTCGCCCGGCGATGAGGGGTGGACTTTAGAAACTTTCTCCAGTCGTAACGACTGAAGCAGTTTTGCGGTTGGCAACGGACCTGCCGGCGCGGAAAACTCGACGGACCTTAACGGTGTAACGTGTTATGCCGGCTAGGATTAGAATGCGCGGATCCGCCGCATGTGCCGGTTGTAGCGAAGAAACGGAAAAAGCCGGCAGCCGGCCTAGTCTGACGAATTTATCCGCCCCCTAGTAAAGTGACTGCCGAGCGAATTTGTCCGCTCGTGACAATCTGCAAAGGCTGGGGGAGACAGCCTACGGCTTCTTGGAATGGCGGACACCGGAACCGGCGCGGCCAGAACGCGATTCTGCGTGCTGCCGTTCCCACCGGTCGCAGCCGGTGGGCTTGGAGCCGGTGTCACACGAAGCCACAGAGACGGGCCGTGCTTGCAGCCCAAGCCCGCCGGCTGCGGCCGGTGGGAACGGCGGGACAGGCGGCGGCCCACAACGCTCTTGCCGAAAACGCCCGCTCAGCGCTCTCGTCGCGACGACTCGATCAGGGCGGCCGCCCCTTGGGCCAGCAGATCGTCGGCCAGGCGGCGGCCGAGTTGCTCGGCGTCGGCCGGCCCGGCGGCGCCGCTGGCCTCGATCATCTGCACGCCGTCGGGGCCGAGCACCCGGCCGGTCAGCATGAGACGCCGGTCATCATGAAACGTCCCCAGGCGGCCACCGGGGCGAGGCATCCGCCACGAAGGGCGGCCAGCATGGCCCGCTCGGCCGACACCGCGGCGCGGCTGTCCGCATCGTCCAGCGATTGGATCAGCTCCAGCGTCGGCCGGTCGTCCGAGCGGACCTCCAGCCCCAGGGCCCCTTGGCCGACGGCCGGCAGCATGATCGCCATGGGCAATCGCTGGGCGATCTGGCCGCTCAAGCCGAGCCGCTCCAGGCCGGCCTCGGCGAGGATGACCGCGTCGTACTGGCCCGCGTGCAGTTTGCCGAGCCGGGTATCGACGTTGCCGCGGATGTCGCGAACCTGCAAGTCGGGCCGCACGTGGAGCAGTTGCGCCCGGCGGCGGAGGCTGCCGGTCCCCACGATCGCGCCGGGCGGTAATTGTTCGAGCGACGGGTACTTGTCGGAAAGCAGCGCGTCGGCGACCGCCGCCCGCGCGGGGATGGCCGCCAGGCACAGCCCGGCCACGGCGTCCGTGGGCAGGTCCTTCAAGCTGTGGACGGCCAGGTCGATGCGGCCGGCGAGCAACTCGCGCTGGATTTCCTTGGTGAACACGCCCTGGCCGCCGATGGCGCCGATGGGCGTTTGCTGTTGGTCGCCGCTGGTCGTCACCGGGACCAGTTCGACCTCCACGCCCAAGGCGTGCAACTGGGCGGCCACCCATTGTGCCTGCCATTGGGCCAGCAGGCTTGCTCGGGTGCCAAGGCGGACGAGAGACATCAGGACCTCACCTCTCCGGGCGTGGCCGAGTCACGTCGGTCGTGTGCCACTGCTGGCTTGTCCAGCAGTGCGGGGGCATCGGCACGAGCAGCACTGCTGGGCAAGCCGGGCACCGACCGAAGGTTGGTCGTGGCACCCGCTTCCAGTTGCTTCAGCTCGCCGGTGGGGATGACCAGGCCGCAACTGACGATGAACTGGATGGCCTCGTCGATCGTCATGTGCAGATCGACGACTTCGGACTTTCGCACCGTCAGGGCATAGCCGGTCATCGGCATGGGCGAGGTGGGAATGAAGACGCCGACCAAGGGCTCGTTGCTGGCGGCGCGAATCGCCTGGAAACCTTCGCTGGTCACAAAGGCGATGCTCCACATGCCTGTGCGGGGATACTCGACGGCCACCACCCGGGTGAACTTCATCTGCTGTTCGCTGAAGAAGAAGTCGGTCACCTGCTTGACGGCCGAGTAGACGCTGCGCACCAGGGGCAGGCGATGGATGCCCCGTTCCAGACGGCCCCAGAAGAAGCTGCCGATGCCGGCCGCCATGAACTTGCCCAGCAAGTAGAGAAAGAGGATAAAGACGGCCAGGAAAAAGGGGACGGCATAGTAGGGACGCAAATAGGTCAGTTCCACGTAGCGGCGGTAGACCGCCTTGCCGGTCTGGGGCAACGATTCGCCCTCGGCGTTTTGCACCACGCGGTCGTAGACCTGCTTGGGCACGTAGCTGCCGTCGTCGAGGCGATAGTAGGTGCGGCCCTGCTCGGTGGCGGTCCGCTCGGCGGGGTTGGCCCCCGGCACATCCTGGCGGATGTCGGCCGACAGCCAGACCAGGGCCTCGCGGGCGCCGGCGCTGACGGGGACGAGCACGTATTGCTGTGTGGTGCTAATCACCCAGACGAGAATCACCACCGTCAGCAGGGGCGGAAACAGCGTCGCCAGTCCCTGCACCACCGCGGTGCGGAAGTGGCGGGTTGGCGGAGCGGACTTCGGCGTTGGGGTAAGCTTGGGGGTTTCCACGGTCTATCCGTTGGTTCGCGGTCCCTGGGCCCGGGCCAGCACGGCGGCGGCCACGGCCGTCGCGCCTGAGCGCTTCAGGACGGCGGCCGCTTCGCTGCAGGTGGCGCCGGTGGTTAGGATATCATCTACCAGGAGGATACGCGAGTCCCGCAGCCGGGCCGCCTGGCGACGACGGACGCGAAATGCGCCGCGGACGTTGCGAAAGCGGTCGAGTGGCGATAAGTCTTTTTGCGGCAGCGTGTTGCGCGTGCAGGCCAGCAACCCGGCAGCGACGGGGACCCGCAATTGCCGCCCCAAGCAGTCGGCCAACACCTCGGGACTGTTCACCCCGCGGCGGAAACGGCGGCTCCAGTGCATGGGAATCGGCACGACCAGGTCCGGACGAAAATCGCTGAATTCGCCCGCTCGGCGGCGCAGGAGCAGGTGGGCCAAGGCCATGGCCAGGTTTTCGTGGATCGAATGTTTGGTCTTCAAGACGGCGCCGCGCAATTCTCCGCCGTATAGCCCCAGGGGGATGACCCCTTGGAAATGGAGCTTCACTCGGCAACAAGCAGGGCATCCCTGCGGGGCCGCGGCCCAGTCGGCGTCCGCCGGAGCCCCGCAGCGGCGGCAGCCGCTCCAGCTTTCGGGCCCCAGGGCCTCGCAGCAGGGCTTGCAGAGCAGCAACCGGTCATAGTCGGGCGGCAATTCCGCATCGCAATGGAGGCAGCGCGGGGGGCAGAGCAAATCCAGCCCCTGAGTGCCAAAAATGGCCGTCCATTTCCCCAGCCGGCCAGTCCACTGCCGGACGAGCCTCGCCGCTTCGGATGATTTCATGGCCCTGATTATCGCCGGTAAGGCCGTGAATTTGTAGGGTGGGTCGAGCGCAGCGAGCCCCACCGCTGGTTCAACGGGGATTTTGGTGGGGCTCGCTGCGCTCGACCCACCCTACAAATTTTTCACATTCCGCAACGGAAACTGCGTAGCCGCCCATTGCTGTGGCGGCCTTGACTTCAAGTCCCCAATTACCATAAGCTGCCGCCAGTGAATTTGCCCATTTTACGCGTGCCACGGAAAAAAATGGCGATCCAGGCCAACCTCAGCCGGCGTGCCCATTGGGCGGGCGGCAACGCCATCGTCAGCCAATTGATGGCCCAGAGTCTGGCCCATCCCGAGTTGATCTCGCTGGCGGCCGGGTTTGTCGACCAGGAAACCCTGCCCAGCGAGCCCACCCGCACGGCGCTAGAGGCCCTTTGGTCGGATCCCCGCCGGGCGGCCGCTGCGTTGCAATACGGCACCACGATCGGCCATCCGCCCTTGCGCGAGGCGGTGCTGGATCGAATGCTCCGCGCCGACGGCGCCACGGCCGCCGAAGCGAATCTTACCCTCCAACAGGTCATTATCACGGCCGGCAGCAATCAGTTGTTGCACCTGGTAAGCGATATCCTGCTCGACCCCGGCGACATCGTGATCTCGGGTGCACCGACGTACTTCGTGTATATGGGAATACTGGGCAATCTGGGGGCACGAGCCATCGGCGTGGAGACCGACCAGGATGGTCTGGTGCCCGAGGCCATCGAGGAGGAACTGGGGCGGCTGGACCGTGCCGGCGAGTTGCCGCGGGTGAAGGCGATTTACGCGGTCACGTATTACGACAATCCCCGGGGCGTGAATGTATCGGCCGCCCGCCGCGCGGCCCTGGTCGAGCTGGCCAAGCGCTGGTCGGTGCGTGGGAAAATCTACCTGATCGAAGACGCGGCGTATCGGGAACTCCGCTATTACGGCGAGGACGTGCCGAGCCTGCGGTCGTTCGATCCGGAAGGCGATACGGTGATCCATGCCGGGACATTTTCCAAGTCCTATTCGCCGGGCATCCGCGTGGGCTGGGGAATCCTGCCGCGGCAACTGCTCGAGGCGGCGATCGCGGCCAAGGGCAACATCGATTTCGGCTCCCCCCATTTCAACCAGGTCTTGATGGCGACCATTCTGGAACTGGGGCTGCTGGATGCCCATTTGGAGAAACTGCGGGAGCACTATCGGCAGAAGATCGCCGCCACGCTGGAGGCCGCCCAGCAGTGGCTGGCGCCGCTGGGCGTCGGCTGGGCGCGGCCGACCGGCGGGCTGTACGTCTGGCTGCAGTTGCCCGAGGCCGTCGACACGGGGATTTCCGGGCCGTTGTTCCAACGGGCCGTCGAGGAGGGCGTCCTTTACGTGCCCGGCGAGTGCTGCTATCCGCTGCTGGGGCAGCCGCGCCGCAACCACATGATACGGCTGAGCTTCGGCGTTCCCACCTGCCCGGCCATTCGGCAGGGCGTCGAGGCGCTGGGGCGGGCCGTGCGGAAGGTGCTTTGAGGCAAGCCGATGCGGATCATCGATCGCTACCTGCTGGGCCAGTTTCTGCACACCTTCTTCATCTGTTTCTTGAGTCTCACCGGCATCTACATCGTCTTCGACGCCTTCACCAAAATGGAGGCGTTCATGGGCTGCGCCAGGGGGATGCAGATGCTGAAACTGATCGCCGGCTACTATGTTTTCCAGCCGCTGTTGTTCTTCGATCGCACCGCCGGCCTGTTGGCGCTGATGTCGGCGATGTTCACCGTGACCTGGATCCAGCGACACAACGAGATGACGGCCTTGATGGCGGCGGGTATTTCGCGGATCCGCATCGTGGCCCCGGTCATCATCATAGCCGTCGCCGTCGACCTGCTGGCGGTGGTGAACCGCGAGGTCCTCATCCCGCGGTTTCGCCACGAGATATCGCAGCAGCCCGGCGACTTGGCCAGCGGCGCCGGCGAGGACTTGTGCCCGCAGTCCGACAACCGCAGCGACGTGCTGTTGCGCGGCAAGTTTGCCTACCTCAATCAACAGCGGATCGAAAAGCCCGATTTTCTCCTGCCCCTCGGCTTGCGGGATTACGGCAAGCGCCTGCTGGCCGACAATGCCTACTACAAGGCGCCGGCGGCGGGCCGGCCCGGCGGATACCTCCTCGACGGCATGCAGGCGCCGAAGAACCTGGCCAAGCAGCCGTCGCTGCTGCTCCGGGGCAAAGCGGTGGTGATCACCCCCCGCGACGCCCCCGATTGGCTGGGGCCGAAACAATGTTTCTTCGTCAGCGACGTGCCGTTCGAGCAGCTCGTTTTGGCCGGTCAGGCCTCGCGCAGCCTCGCCTCCACTGCGCAACTGATCTCGACCTTGCGCAACAACAGCTTCGACTTCGGCGCCGGCGTCCGCGTGGCCATCCATACCCGCATCGTGCAACCGGCGCTGGACATTACGCTCTTGTTCCTCGGTCTGCCGCTGGTCGTGTCGCGGAGCAGCCGCAACGTCTTCATGGCCATCGGCTTGTGCCTGGGCGTGGTCACGTTCTTCGTCGTGGTGGTGATCGGGATCCAGCAGCTTGGGACGATCGAATTGATCAGCCCCGCGATGGCCGCCTGGTTGCCGCTGTTGATATTCATTCCCGCCGCGGTCGGCATGGCCGAGCCGATGTGGGAGCGGTAACCTTTGCCCCCAGGAGTCTGCCGTGAAAGTTGTCACCATCGTCACCAGCCGCGGCGCCATCCGCGCCAAGCTCTACGCCGACAAGGCCCCGCGAACGGTGGCCAATTTCGAAAAACTCGCCGCCAAGGGCTTCTACGACGGCCTGAAGTTCCACCGCGTCATCCCCAAATTCATGATTCAGACCGGCTGTCCCCAGGGGACGGGCACCGGCGGCCCGGGCTATAGCTTCGAGGACGAGTTCCATAAGGACCTGAAGCACGCCGGCCCGGGCATGCTCTCCATGGCCAACAGCGGCCCCAACACCAACGGCTCGCAGTTCTTCATCACGCACGTGGCAACCCCCTGGCTCGACGGCAAGCACTCGGTGTTCGGCCAGGTCATCGACGGCCAGAAGGTCGTCGACGCCATCAAGCAAGGCGACATCATGAAGAAGGTCACGGTGGCCGACGAGCCGGAGAAGTAAGGGGAGGGGGGAAGGCGGAAGGGGGAAGCTAGGCATCTGGAACTTGGAGCGTCCCCAAGCCCACCGGCTGCGACCGGTGGGAATGCGTGGCGGAGGACAACGGTGTTCCCGCCTCCCGTTCCCACCGGCCGCAGCCGGTGGGCTTGGAGGGCGCATTTTCCCGCCGTCTGAGACGCCGCGACGGTATCCGGTGGCTTACGCCACCGGCTCGTGATTGTCCTCCTTCCTCCTTCCGCCCTCCGCCTTCCCCCTTCCGCCTTCGTAGGAACCGCTCTTGACGGCGGTGGCCGTTCCTGCGACACTGCTGCCCCCCCTGATGAGGCGAGGATAAGGAGATCATTGCCATGTGGTGGAAGTACGGAGCGTTTTGGGCGGCGGTCTTGGCCGCAGGCGTGCTGGGTTGCGGGAAGTCGGAGGCACCGCCCAGCAAGGCGACCACCCCCGGGGCCGGGGCGGACGGCCGGGCAACCCCGCCAAAAATGGATGACGCGGCCGTGGCCGTCACTCAATTCCTTGAAGCCGTGCGGACCGGAAACGATCAGCAGGCGACGCAAATGCTCAGCACCACGGCCCGCAGCAAACTCTCGCAACTCGGCAACAGCATCACGCCGCAAGCCAGCGATACCGCCCGCTTCGTCGTGGGAAAGGTCGAACACGTGGCTGAAGACGGCGCCCGGGTCGCCTGCGATTGGACCGACCTGGACGACAGCGGCAAGCCGGAGACCCGTCATGCACTCTGGGTAGTGCGCCGCGAAGCGGAAGGATGGCGGGTGGTGGGAATGGCGGCGACCGTGTTCGAGGGCGAACCCCCCTTGTTATTGAATTTCGAGGACCCTGAAGACGTGTTGAAGAAGCAAGAGTGGCTTCGCGCGGAGGTCGTTCGGCGATCCCGAGCGGAAAAAAATCGGGAAAAGGCGCGCGAGAATCCAGGGGAAAATGTCCTCCGTTAGGGGAGGAATCTGATGGCTCAGTTGGTCTAGGTTCGAACGCCTCCGCGCTGGCGGGAGTGGGCGGGGGCGAGCCTTGTTTTGGCCATCCCGGCGTCGAGGGCTTGTGATGTAAGTATTTGATATCAGAAGATTTTACGTTGGCTGATTCAAGGGAGAGTGCCCCCGTGGGGAACTCTCCCTTTTTTTGTTGCAGCCGACAGGGCGCGAAGCGTGATGTAGATTTCCGTATCTGTCGGTAGATTGTGCCCAGAATACCAAAATGGCCCAAGGCCGGCATTTTTACGTTTGCCCCGGTTGACAACAAAATTAACTATGCTAGCTTATCGTTCAAAGCTGTGCAGTCGTTACCATGCACCACGGGCTTGAGGCTTGAACAGGGCAAGACGACGGCCCGTGAGTTGATGGTGGCACAGTCAACGTTGAGAAGACTCCCCGGCTGGAAGCCGTCAGGGTTGGGGAGGAGTGGACCAGTGACGGCACGAGTGCGAGTTTCTTAACGCTACGGTACCTGTAAGTAGGAGGTTCCTCGAATGAATCGTATGTTTCTCTTTGGTATCGCGCTGTTTGTCGCGGTGCTTGGGATCGCCCTGGTGGGCGGTCAGACGCAGGCGGTGGCGGGCGATTGCTGTGCCCCGGCCTGTTGCGCGGCCCCGACTTGCTGCGCGGCTCCGGATGTTGTGCGGCGGCGACGTGCTGCCGTCAGCACCGTTGCTGCTTCGGCCAGCGGAAGTGCCGGTCGAAGTGCTGCTGCCCGAAGACCTGCGCCCGTGCGGCACCTGTGCCCCGGCGGCTTGTGCTCCGTGCACTTGTGCTCCGGCGCCTGCGCTCCGTGCACCTGTGCTCCGGCGCCTGCGCTCCGTGCACTTGTGCTCCAGCCGCTTGCGCTCCGTGCGCCCCGTCCTGCTGTGCAGCCCCGTGCTGCCAGCGGAAGTGCTGCTGCCAGCGGCAGTGCTGCCGCCGTTGCTGCCGCCGGACTTGCGGCTCGACCTGTGGCTGCTGTGCCCCGGCGGCTTGTGCTCCGTGCACCTGTGCTCCGCGCTTGCGCTGCGGCCACTTGTGCTCCGGCGCCCTGCGCTCCGTGCACCTGTGCTCCGGCGGCTTGCGCTCCGTGCGCTCCGTCCTGCTGTGCGGCCCCGTGCTGCCAGCGGAAGTGCTGCGGCCAGCGGCGCTGCCGTCGCCAACGCCGGTCTTGCTGCTCGTCCTGTGCGACTTGCGGCTGCTGTGCCCCGGCGGCTTGTGCCCCCTGCGGTTGCAGCAGTTGCGGTTCGACGGTAGCCCCGGCGGCGAAGCCGTCCTTGGCCCCGCCCGCCCCACCGGCGCCGCCGGCCCCGACCGCGAAGTAATTATTTCGGACTGGACCGATCCTCCGCAGGTTTCCGGTCAACACGTTGGCCGGAAGCCTGGCGGGTCGGATCCCCTGGCGAGTGGGACCTTCCCTGTTGGTCTCAAGACTCGAGTCCGCACGATCTAAGCCGGACCTGATGCAGGTCCGGCTCTTCTTTTGCGCCCCGCGTGCTCAAGGGGACAGTCGCGTCTTCGTCCGCCAGGTTCCGCATGACGGCCGAAATTGGGGACCGTCCCTCCCGTATTTGCCGTGGACCAATCGGATCCTAACGCAATGGTATTGCTCCGCACACAAAACCCTTATCGGAGCGCGCATAATGGGTGAGGATTGTCGCAAAAGGCTGCGGGAAAATAAGGTCATGGTCTTTCGTTCCTGCCGGAGGATTACCCTGGCTGCCGTCATCGCCGTTGCGGCCGCCGCTGCCGCTCTCATCCTGGCCGTGATCCTTACGCGCCGCGCCGGCGCCACGGCGGCATTGCCGCTGAGCAAATGGTTCCGGAGGGTGCCCAGGGCGGTGGTGGATCAGCCGCTCCGGCAGTTGGGCGTCATCGATACGCCCGAGCAGTTTGTCGACACCTTCCTGATTCGCAACGAAGGCAATGCGCCGTTGGAATTGGCCCAGGGGCCAAGCACCTGCAAGTGCACCGTGACCGAGTTGCCGCCCCGGCCGATCCCGCCGGGCGGCCAGGGCAACATCCACCTGGGCTTCAGCGACGCGACGGCGGGCGACACCTTGAAGACGGGCCATGTGTCGCGCGGCGTAATCGTGCTCACCAACGACCCGGACCAGCCACGCATCCACTTGGCTATGGAAGCCACGGTCCGCTACCGCCTGGTCGCGGCGCCGTCGCCCATTACGCTGTCCGTGCGTTCGTCGGAGCTGGCGTCGGAGGAGAAACGCGCGGCCGAGACCCTGATCTATTCGCAAACGTGGGATCGCTTCGATCTGGCGGTGGCGCGGACCTCGCGGAAAGGGATGACGTGGCGCGTTGTGGCCGGCCGGCCAGCAGGAACTTGCCCCGTTCCAGGCCCGCAGCGGCTACCGCGTGCGCGTCGCTTTGCCCGCCGACATGGCGGACGGTCGTTTTGCAGAATCGCTGGACTTTGCCGCCCGGCCGGCGGGCGCTGCCGAGGGGCCCCGCGGGCTGGAACTGCAAATTCAGGGCAGCGTGGATGGGCGGGTGGCGCTCTTCGGCGCCAAGGTCGACAGCAACGGCGTCCTGCGACTGGGCCTCATGCAAGAGGGAGACAGCGTGCACGCGACCATGGTCATGAAAATCAGCGACGAGCGTCCGGCGCTGGCCGTCCGCCGCATCGAGACCGAGCCGGAGTTCATGCACGTCCGGATCACCCCGTACAAGGGCCCTTCGGCGACGGTCGGCTTGTATCGCGTCGAGGTCGAGATCCCTGCCCAGGCGCCCTCGTGCAATTATATGGGCGAGCAGGCCGGAATCATTCGCCTGAAGACCGACCACCCCAAGCTGCCGGTGATCGAGTGGAAGGTTGAATTTGCCCGGGTTGCCAGCGAAAGCCACGCCCCTCAGATGGCAGGCCGCTAGTTCGGGAGTCGTGGGAAAGGGGACTGGCTCCGTCGCCTCGATCGGCCAGCCCTGACGAAACGGCTTGCGGCGACGGTGCCTGTCCCCTTTCCCGCGACGGTCGGCGTCACGCCAAGCGGAAAAAAGGGGGACAGGCACCGTCGCAGCGACATTTCTCCCACTGCCAAACCAAGTTGTGTCACGGAGCCAGTCCCCCTTTTTTCCGCCCGCCCTGCACAGCAGAACTAGGGGAGTGATTCCTGTTTCCGGCCACGAGCTGCCTGGTTGTCGCGGCAGGGCGAACCGGCGGCATAGAGTTTCAAGCGGGCATGAAGGTCGGCCGTCAAGGAGCTGTTCTTTTGCGCAGAGGCCAGGGGGAGGGCTGCGGTCGCCGTTTGCACGGCCTCGCGAAACCTCCCCGCCTCGGCGTAGGCGGCGGCCAGCGTGTTCTGGGTCAGCGGCTCGGCGCGGCCCGCCAACTGGACCGCTCGGCAGGCCAGCGCCACCGCCTCGGCGCCGTGGCGGGCCCGGGCGTCGGGACAGGTGGCCAGCACCCAGGCCAGGCGGTTGAGAACTTTGACATTGTCGGCGCCAAGCGTGCCGCTGCGCGCAACTGGAGAAGGGCATCGGGGAACTTGCCTTGTCGTCCCAGGGCGTCGGCGAGGTTGAAATGGGCGGCTGCGGAGGCCGGCTCGATCTGCAAGGCCTTGCGGTAACAGGCCACCGCCTCGTCGACTTGTCCCAGGCCGGCCAGGGTCCTTCCCAGGTTGACGTAGGCCGCCGCGTAGTCGGGCTCGACCTTCAAGGCGGCTCGGTACTCGGCGATGGCTTCCTCGATCCGGCCCTGGCTGGCCAGCACGACGCCAAGGTTGTTGTGGACCGGGCCGTAGTCGGGATCGATTCTGAGGGCCCAGCGAAACTCGGCGATGGCGTCGTCGACTTGCCCGCCCGCCAACAAGACGTTGCCCAGGTTGGTGTGGGCCTCGGCGTAGTCGGGATCGATTTCCAGGGCCCGGCGAAGATGGGCAGTGGCCTCGCCGGTGCGGCCGAGGCGGGCCAGGGCCGAGCCCAGGTTGTTGTGGGCCGCCGCGTTATCGTGATCGAGTTCCAGGGCCTTGTCATAATGGGCGATGGCCGCGGCGGGCTGCCCGCAGTCTGCCAGGACAAGGCCGAGATTGACGTGGGTGTCGGCGTGCCGGGGCTCGATTTTCAGGGCCTCATGGAAATGGGCGGCGGCCTCAACGAGCCGCCGATGGTACTGCATGGCGCAACCGATGTTGTAGTGGGCCGTATAGTTTTGCGAGTTACAGTCCAAGGCGTGGGCCCACAGCGCCTCGCTGTCTTGCCAATAGGCGGTCTGTTGCCAGGCCGCGGCCGCCATGGCGGCCAGGACCAGCAGGGCCGCGCTCCCGCAGGCCCACGCCGGGCAGCGCAAGTGTGCCACAAGGTCGGCCGCGACCCAGGCGATGAGCAGGCAAAGGCCGATCTGCGAGAGGTAGGTGTAGCGGTCCGCCATGGCCTGCTCGCCCACCTGGACCAACCCGATCACCGGGACCAACATTCCCAGGTACCAGAGCCAGCCCACCAGCAGGTAGGGTCGCCGCCGTCCCCAGCGCAGGACGCCCAGGGTGATGACCGCCAGCAAGAGGATGGCCCCGGCGACTTTCCAGGCCGGCAGTCCGTCGCGGGGATGCGGATAGAGCGCCGCCAAGCTCACCGGACAGACCATTTGCTCGAGGTAGGCGGCGTAGGCAACCAGGGCGTTGGCGATCCGCGCCGGGAAGGAAATCTCGTCGATCGTTTTCAGCGTCTCGCGTTGGGCCAGCAGCGTCACCACGCAGGAAGCGGCGCTGAGCGCCAGCAGGGGGAGCTTTTCCAACCAGGGCCGAAACTCTGCAAGAGGCCTGGTGGAGCTGCGCCGTTCCGGTTGCGAAGACAACGGTAGGGTGGGTCGAGGGGCACCGTGCGAAGCACGGTCGCGAGCCCCACCAGGTACGAGCAGGCCGTTTCCTGGTGGGGCTCGCTGCGCTCGACCCACCCTACTAATACCAAGGCCCCACGCTCCGGGACTGAAATTGCCCAATCGCCCCAGCGGCCAGTAGTCCAGCAGCACCAAGAGCGCCGGCAACGTCACCAGGATCGGCTTGGCCATCAGTCCCAGGGCGTACAGCAGCACCACCAGGGCGTAACGCACCAGCGAGAAGGGCCGGCCGGCATAGGCGACATAGGCCCAGAGGGCGAGCACGAAAAACAATCCGCTCAAGACGTCCTTGCGCTCGGCCACCCAGGCCACCGATTCCACGCGCAGGGGATGGAGGGCGAAGATGGCGGCCGCCAGCGCGGCGGGCCAAAGCCGGCCGGTCATCTGCCGCAGCACCAAGAAAAGGAGGACCGCCGTGACGGCGTGCAGCAGCACGTTGGTGAGGTGATGCCCGCCGGGCCAGAGACCGTAGCACTGGCAGTCGAGCATGTGCGAGATCCAGGTCAGCGGGTGCCAGTTGCTGGCGTAGAAATGGCTGAAGGCCCAGGCGATGCCGCTGCGGGTCAAGCCGTCGAGGACGTGCTTGTTGTGGTACACGTACTGGCAGTCGTCGAAGTTGACGAATTGATAACGGACGGTGCGGCCGAAGACGATCGCCACGGCCAGCAGGAGCGACGCGCACACGGCCAGCGCGTGGAGCGCGGGGCCTTGGGCCTCGGTCGGCCAAAGGGGCTGCGCCGCGCCCAGCGGCGGCGCTGATGGAACTTCACGGTTTGCCGTACCCCGGCGGGCACGTCCTGCGGCGGGTTTCATGGGGCTGGGTCCCTGCAAATCGGCGGCGGCCTGTTCCCGCCGTGTTCAGCGGGTGCTCCCGCGGAGACAAGACGACGGCGGCGCGCTCCGCCGAGCATATCGCGCCCGGATTATCCGAGCGTTAGCGCGGTGTTAGGAAACGGTTGCGGGGCGTTGCCGGCAGGGAGAAGAGTCGCCTCCGCTCGTCCACGGAAGACTTACCGCACTTTATCGGAAAACACACTGCGGGCACACAATGTCGTAACAGGCGTGGCGATAATGCTGTCATGTTTCGTCAGGATGACAGCCCCGTACCCCGCAGCCTTTCCGCCTTAATTCAAATTGGCTTGTACCGACGGTCGGATGAGTCCGGGAGAGGTTCATTGCGGGGGGCTTTCACTCATCCGTGTGAGGTCGCGACCGACCGTTCGGAACCAGGCCAGGTCTTCCAAAGGAGGGTTTGAGATGAGTTCGATGACTGGACGAAAGAGGATGACTCGACTCGGCTTTACGCTGGTCGAACTGCTGGTGGTGATGGCGATCATCGCCATCTTGGTGGGCTTGTTGCTGCCCGCCGTGAACGCCGCGCGTGAGGCCGCCCGCCGCACTTCGTGCTCCAATAACATGAAGCAAATCGGCCTGGCGGTCCTGAACTTCGAGTCGGCGCACAAGCTGTTGCCCACCGGCGGCGAAGGCACCGACCCGACCACCAACCAGACGGTGTTCACCAAGCAGTCGCTGTTTACCTACTTATTGCCGTTCATGGAAAAACAGACGATCTACAATCAGATCGACTTGTCGCGGAGCTACCGCGACATCACCGCGGGCGCCACCGTCAGCGCGACGGCCCCCAGCGGCCAGACGGTGCAGGGCAACGTCGCCGCCGCCCTGACCAACATCCCCACCTACGTGTGCCCGAGCAATCCGTTCTCGGCCCAAAACCTGCGTGATCAGGCCGGTTTCGGCGGCACGGACTATTTCGCCACCGTCTACACCGATATCGGCACCGACGGCGTCCGGAACCGGACGACGCGCATGGAGGGTGCCTTGACCGTCGTCGGCGGCACCGATACCAGCGGCAGCAGCACCGACCCGTCAGGCTACGTCGATAGCACGATTCCCACCAGCGTGCCCGTCTCGGCGATCGCCGACGGCACCAGCAACACCATTTGCGTCATCGAAGACGCCGGCCGCATGGCCCCCTCCACGAACACCACCGTGACCCAGGTCTACTATACGTTGTCGGGCTATCCGGATACGTTTACCGGCACCATGTTGAGCAACGATTATACCGACGTGGGCGGCAAGCAAGAGAAGCGCGGCGTCTGGCGCTGGGCAGATCCTGACGCCTGCGGCAGCGGTGTTTCCGGACCGCCCAACGCGCCGTTCTTCAAGAATGGGGGCAGTGCCATTCAGGTGATCAGCCAGAACGCCTACCCGATCGGCGGATATCCTTCGACCGGCACGATTGACGGCACGTCGGGCAGCCCGACGAAGGGCGTCTATACGGACGGCTCTGCCCAGTGCCCCTGGACGGTGCAAAACTGCGGAGCGAACGACGAGCCGTTCTCGTTCCACGGCGGCGGCTGCAATAGCGTCTTCGTGGACGGCAGCGTGCGCTTCCTGAGCTACGCGCTGGATCCGATTACCTGCCGGCGGCTTGTGACCCGGTCGGAGGGCCTGGAACTGCCGGCCAACACCAGCTACTCCCCGTGAGCGCGCTTCGTCTGGTGGTCTCAGTCGTTACTTGACAAAGAGGTTGGTCCAGGAGGGCAGTCGAGCGTTTTGGTTTTCTACGCCCCGCGGCCGAGCGGCCCCGCCACCGCGACCAGTGGGGATGCTTTCGCAAACGCTGGGCCAGAGAACCGCATGATTCCTCGACATGAGGGGGGATTTCAACTCCAGCCCTAGTTAGTCTGCGACCCGTCGCCTCCGCCGCCTTGGAGAGCCCTTGCTCTCCAAGGCGGGTTTTTCTTCCCTTCTTAGTCGGCGGGAACGGAAGAAGAGGACTAAAGGGAAAAGCTTACGCGCTGAGGCAAGGACCTGGGAGGCGGCCCTGGAACGACGTTATGAATTTGCCCCCCGCTTCCGTCTTCCGCCGCCTTTGAATCTCACCCCGCCGTTGGGTGCGGTTTCTCGCCGAATCCTAACCGTGCCACAATCAATTGTTAATCCAGCCGGACTAGAATCAGGCCGCTAATGCCTAAGGAGGCAAGGAGGAAACGACGTTATGTTTGGCGGAAGAGACAGCGGACTCTCGGATCTCTTCGAGCAACTGCCGGGGCGGCCGTGGTGGTGGGGTGTCGGGCTGGGACTCCTGCTCCTGCTGGTGTTTTTTGGCATTTTCCATAATGTCGGCCGCCCTGCCAGGCGTCTGCCTCGTCCAGGGGACAACTTCTCCGACGACAACCCATTGCCGCCAAAGAAGCCGGTAGCCCAGACGAAGAAACCATCCCCGCCGCCCGTCCGGACGGCGAGTCCGGCTGGGACCGCCAGTGACGTGGCCGGCGCCGCTGAGCAGCCCGGAAACGGGGCGGCGAAAGAGTCGCAGCCGCCATCGACCCTAGCGGCATCGGGCGTGCCGCCAGCGACCGTGCCGGCAGCGACGGTAGCGGTATTGACCCAGCCGGCGCCGGCGGAGTTGAGCCAGTGGAACGACGGCGACTTCATTCGCGCTTGGGAGTTGCGCGATTCGCGGCTGACGTCGGCCATCCAGCAGCGGGCCAAGAACCCCGAGCGGACGGCGGACGAAGCGGAAATGCTGGAAACGCTGCTGAGGCCGTCGCCACCGGCCAGGCCGGCGGGGGCGGCCACGGACAAGCCGCTCCTCGGCCGTCCCCAGGCGCCGTCCCCGGTGATGCTCCGTGTTGTCGCGGTTGCCTTGGGCGCCAACAACACGGCGGCGGCCCGGCAGACGCTCGCCCGCTTATTGGCGGGCGGGTTTCCCGGCGTCGATGGGTCCGCCATCGCGGAAGACACGGTGGCGGCCTTGCTGCAGCAAGGCTCGCCGGAAAGCGAGCAGATCGTGCTTCGCCACCTGGTTGCCCCGCCGGCGGCCGATCCCCAGCAGGAGAAAGGGTCGCCCTGCGCGGGCCGGCACGACCAGGTCATGGCCCCGGTTCGCGCCTACGCATCGGCGCGGCTGCGGAGGCTGCTGGCCGAGGCCCTCATCGACGGGACGGCCCCGGCCGCCGGGCGCCAGGTCCTGGTGTCGCTGTTGTGCGAGCCCAAGCCGCTGAATCTCGAGGCCCAGGTGCTGCTCTATCAAAGCGAAGCGGTGGACACGGCGATGCGCGTGGCGTTGGCGAAGCAGTTTGTGGCGGCCAGCACGGAGGCGATGCAAACGCTGCTGGGACTGGCGACCAGGAAACCCGGGGCTGTGCCACCTACGCCGGACCGCTGCTGCCAGATCGGCGGACAGCTTTGGGGGCCGCCGTTGACGAACTTCCTCATCGTGCAGTATCGGGGGCTGAGGGCGCTGGCCGACGATCCGGGCGCGGTGGGCCTGGCGGCCACCATCCCCAACGATGCCTTGCGCGTCAACTTCCGCAGGATCCTCAAGCGGCATTGGTCCGAGGGACCGCAAATCCTGCCGCGGGGCGGGCGTGCCGGCCGGCATCCTCGTCGAGCCCGGGCTGCTGGCGGTGCTGAAATCGTTGGTCCGGGAGAATCAGCACGCCAAGGCCGAATCGGCCAAGGCCGCGGCGGCAAAGCTTACGATTACCCACGGCCATGGCAACGGCCACGCCGCCGGTGCGCGGCCGCGGAGCGGCGAGGCGGCCAGAGCGACGCCCAGACAGCGCCTGGGACAAGCTGACCGGAGAGTTGATCACGGACTATTGCCAGCGTTGTCACCTGGCGGCGTTGGCCCGCACGGCCCGCCAGGCCGGCGATTCCCCAGGCGGCGATTCGCCTTTCGGCGACCCTGCCAGCGGTGATCCTTCGGCCGGCGAGGCTGCGGGCGGGGAGGCTGCGAGGACGGCCGCCGCGCCGCCGCTGCAGCCCGGCAGCGTGGTCAGTGCCGCGTATCACGTGGACTGGCCGGGCAAGTACGCCGGGCGTCTGCCCCAGTTGGCCGACAACGGCTGGCGCCTTGACTACAAGCGCGTCGAGGAGCGGACGAAGCCCAGCCGGCCGGCGATTTACTATCACCGGCAACTGAAGCATTGCATCGAGCACTGCGCTTCCCGATGGGTTGTGGCTGGATGGTTTCCTCGACGGGGGCCAGCAGGAAGGAGTGCAATCGGTCGACGTGTTGATTACCCGCGCCGGCGCCGTAGCGGGTCCACCCGGCGACGAGGAACAGGAGTTGACGATCCAAATTTTTTCCGTGGATTTGGGAACTCTGCGTGAATGATGAACGACATCGAGGAGGATGTGGGGGTCGACACGCAATTACCGGAGGATCCGTTCTCGCCGTTGCAAGCCGGCGGTGACGCGGCGGGATCGCGGCACGGCGAGGTCCTGTCCTGCCGGCGTTGCCAAGCGGCCAGCGTGGTGAGCCACAAGTTCTGCCCGCAGTGCGGCGAGCCGCTCTGGGAGCCGTGCGTCCATTGCGGCACGGTTTGTCCGGCGGGCGAGCGTTTCTGCGGTTCCTGCGGCGCCAACCTGGTCGCCGCCATCCATCAGCAGACCGAGCAGTTCGAAATGAACCTGCTGACGGTGGAGCGCTTGCAGGCGGAGGGCCGCTACGAGGAGGCGATCGCGCTGTTGGGGCCGATCTCGGGCATGGAGCACCCGCGGCTGAGCCACCATGCCAAGCTGGCCACCGACTTCATCAAGCGGCTGACGACCGAGCGCCAGCAGAAGTTGGGCAAGGCGGAGGAGGTGTGCCGCCAAGGGCGGCACTGGCTTGACCAGCACGATTACCGCCGCGCCATCCGCTTGTTGGAGGAGGTTCCCGTCCCCCTGCGCAACGAGGAGTTTCAGGCCCTGCTGGCGGAGGCGAAGCAGCGGCGGCACGAGCTGGCTTCGCTGGGCGAGGAGTTGCGGGCGGCCTTGGAGAAGAAGACGTTCTCGGCGGTGTTGCCCAAGATCGCCCGGCTGCTGGAGCTGAAGCCCACGCACGCGCAGGCTCGGCAACTGGCGGAGCAGATTCAGAAGCAATTTGCCCAAACAGCAAGGGCGAAGATCGCCGAGTATCGCTATGAAGAAGCGGCGCGGCTGCTCCGCAAAGTGCCCGAATCGGTGCAGACCGCGGAGGCGGCGGCCTTGCGGGAGCGCACGGACGAGTTGGCCTGGATCGCCTGGGACCTTCGCCATGCGGCCGTGGTCGACGCCGCGCTGGTGGCCGTGGCCAGCCGCCTGCAAAAACTGTCCCCCGGCGACCCCCGGGGAGCGAAGCTGGGCGGCGAGATGCGGCGGCGCCTGGTGCAGGCGGCGGACCGGGGCCGGCTGGCCCCGCCCCCCTGGGCTTCGCCGAAGGCCCAGACGCCCCGCGGCTTCCCCGTCGATTGGCTGAGCGGACTGGGACGGATCGTGCCGGGCAATGCCCTGGAGCGAACGGTGATTCTCGAGAGTCCCGGCCGCTTCGCCGTCGCCTGTGGGCTGGCCTTGCAGGGGCTGGGACAGGCGCAGGTGCAGATCAACCTCCGCGTCAGCCAGCGGCAAAGCTGCGCTGGGCAAGGTGGCCCAGTTCCTCCGCCAGAAGTCGGCGTCGGTCGCCTGGGGCCTCGACATCGGTTCCAGCAGCATCAAGGCGGTCAAGCTGGCGTGGCACAAGCGGCGGGACGGCCACCATCGAGGCCGCCGTGCGGGTCGATTATAAGAAGCCGCTGAGCCAGGCGGCCGGCGAGGAGGAAGAAGAGACCATGGTCGCCGAGGCGCTGACCACCCTGCTGGCCCAACAGCAGTTGAAGACGGAGCAGGTCTGTCTGGGCGTGCCGGGGCGGATCGTGTTGCCGCGGATCTTGCACTTGCCCGCCGCCGTCCGCGCCAAAATGGCGACCATGGTCGAGATCGAGGCCAAGCACCTGGTGCCCATCCGCTTGGACCAATTGGCCTGGGACTTTCAGGTCTTATCCGGCGGCGAAGACGGCCGCGACGCGGCAAGATCGCCGCCGAAAAAGGGCGTCGTCACGGTGCTCTTCGCCGCCGCGCGCCGCAAGCTGCTGAGCAAGCGCATGGAGTTGGTCGCTCGGGCGGGCATTCCCGTCGACCTGGTACAGAGCGACTGCATCGCACTGCACAATTTTCTCCTCTTTCAACGGGCGGCGGGGAGGCAAGACGGCCAGGACGAGCAGCCCGCAGGGCAAAACGGCCAGGCGGCCGACTCGCCGCCATCCCAGTGGCCGGTCATGCTGGTCGACGTGGGCGGCGACGGCAGCAATTTTTTGGTCAGCTCGCCTTCCGGTCTTTGGGTCCGCCACCTGGGCTTTGGGGGGTACAGCATTACCCGCGCTGGTGCGGCAGTTCAATCTCACCACGTCGCAGGCGGAGGAGTTGAAGCGGAATCCGGCGGCGGCCGACAACCTGGCCGTCCTCTACAAAGGGCTGGAACCGGTCCTGGAGGATTTTCTGCGGGAAATCGACATTTCGCTGGCGCTTACGCCAAGACCGAACATAGCCAGCCCGTGCGGCAGATGCTGGGCGTCGGCGGCGGCTTTGCCCTGCACGGCCTGCTGGGCTACCTGCGGTCGATGCCGTAAGAAAACCGCGGCAGGGGAGGGAGTTGGTCCCGCGTCTGGGCGCTGGTAGAATAGGATGTTGGCACGGTTCCGGCCCCCCAACGGATTTGCAAACATGCCTAAACTGGACTATCGCAACATCGAAAAGGACCCCGCCCGGTGTGGAGGCCAGCCGGTCGTGGCCGGCACGCGCATTCGCGTTGCCACCATCTTGGCGTGTTACCGGCAGGGCATGGGTGTCGAGGAGATCGTGCAGCAGTACCCCCCGCTGAAGCCGGCCGACGTCCACGACGCCCTGGCCTATGCCCACGATCATCTGGACGAGATTGACGCCGATCTGCTGGCAGACGATGAAGCGTCGGTCAAGGCCCGCCTCGCTCAAGGCGGTCCTGCCAAATGAGCGAAATGCGTCTCTTCTTTTTTCATCTGGCCAACACGCTGGATGCAGACTCGATGGGCAACCGGCTGGAGTTCCTTGGGGACTGGTAGGTCCCTCCTGGGCTTTCGCAACCGCCGGGGAATTGCCGTCCACGGCCGCCGCGGCGGTCACGGCGAGCCCTCCGGGGACCGAAATCATCGCCGGACGCGGAACTACTGGCCGCTCCGCGGCGTCCTGTATATATTTATTGCAGTTTTGCAAATTGCTCTCCCTCTCTCTCCGGGAGAGGGTCGGGGTGAGGGCGAACTTTTAGGTGCGTGATCCAGGCGGCCAACATCTTCCCTAATCACCCCGCCCTCACCCTAACCCTCTCCCGGAGGGAGAGGGGACCGTCAACCCACAGAACTAGGAGTGCCCGTCATGAAATGCTTCAGTCCCGCGATCCTTCTTATCGGCATCGTCCTGCTGGCCAACACCGAGGCAGGTTTTGCCAAGGAGACGCCCATGAAGACCCCGCTCAACTATGCCGTCGCGGCCAACTGCGATTTCGGCTTGGACCTCTACCGGCAATTGGCCAAGGAGAACGAGGGCAAGAACCTGTTCTTCTCCCCTTACTCCATGTCCGTCGCGCTGGCGATGGCCGCCGAGGGGGCCCGGGGCGAGACGGCGCTCCAGATGGGCAAGGTGCTGCACTTCCCCGACGAGGCCAGACGCAGCGGAGCGGACGCCGCGTCGGACCCCTGGAACGGCACGCTGGTCGACAGCGGCCTGGCCGGCCTGAGCCAACGGTACAACGCCCAGAAGGAGTGCGAGATGCGGGTGGCCAACGCCCTGTGGGGTGAAAAGACGTTTCGCTTCGCCAAGTCGTACGTCGATACGATCGACAAGTTTTTCGGCACCGACAGCGTGCGGCCCGTCGACTTCGTCCGCAACGCCCAGGGGGTGCGGGGGCTGATCAACGCCTGGGTGGCAGAGCAGACCAGTGACCGCATCAAGGACCTGATTCCATCAGGCGCCCTCACGGCACGCAGCGTGCTCGTCCTGACCAACGCGATTTACTTCAAGGGCGATTGGGTCGAGCCGTTCCAGGCCGCTGCGACCAAGGAGGAAGACTTCTTCATGGCGGACGGGAAAAAAGGCCGCCTGCCGTTGATGCACCGCGCCGAGGTCCCCTCGGCCAGCTATGCCGCCTTCAACGGCGACGGCACCTTCTTTGACACTCCCACCATGGCCGGCGGGCCCCGTCGTATGCGTCCGGGCGGCATGGGCGGCCCGCAGAAGGTCCCGGCCTTTTATCCCGACCAAGACGGCTTCACCATGCTGGCGCTGCCCTACAAGGGCGACCAGTTGTCCCTGGTGGTCCTTCTGCCCCAGACCGCCGGCGGGCTGCCGGCGCTGGAAACGATGCTGACTCCGGCGAACCTCCAGGCGTGGCTTGGCAAGCTGAAGCCGCGAAAGGTCAATGTCTTCTTGCCCAAGTTCAAACTGGAAACCAGCTACGAGATGAAGGACGCCTTGGTCGCCTTGGGGATGGTCCGGGCGTTTGGTGGCGGCGAGGGCGCCCAGTTCAACGGCATGTGTGAGAACCAGAAGCCGGAACTTTGTATCAGCAAGGTCGTGCACAAGGCCTTTGTCGACGTGAACGAGCAGGGGACCGAGGCAGCAGCGGCCACGGGCGTGGTGATGGTAAGGGCTGCCATCGCGATGGCCAGGCCGTTTACGCCGACTTTTCGGGCGGATAAGCCCTTCGTGTTCCTGATCTATGATCAGGGGTGCGGCAACGTCGTATTCCTCGGGCGGACGACGACGCCGTAGGCCGGAGGCGATCCGTCTCAGTGGCAGGGGGCGACGGGCACCATGCGAAGCACGGTCGGCGAGCCCCACCAGCTATGGTCCGGCCATTTTCCGGTGGGGCTCGCTGCGCTCGACCCACCCTACCACTTGGTGGGGAGCCCTGCGCGTGATCGCTCCCCCGGCGGCGGCCCATGGGGAGAAATCCAGTTCGGCCGCAAAAAATATTGCAGTGCCCCTTGCTGATTTTGCGGCGCTGGCGATAATGACTAAATTGTCCGTTGTCGTCGCCCGCGGAGTTCCCGCCACTCGCCCCTGTTGAGGATGGTCCATGCACCTGAGCCCAGTTGATTACGCGATTCTGATCGTCTACACGGTGTTCGTGCTGGGAATCGGCTTCGCCCTGAAGCGGTTCATGAAGAGCAGCAGCGATTTCTTCCTTTCCGGGCGCGCCATCCCGGCCTGGATCACGGGGCTGGCCTTCATCTCGGCCAACCTCGGCGCCGTGGAGGTGGTGGGCATGGGGGCCTCGGGCGCCAAGTACGGCATGTTGACCTGCCACTTCTATTGGATCGGCGCCATCCCCGCCATGATCTTCCTGGGCATCTTCATGATGCCGTTCTACTACGGCTCGAAGGCCCGCTCGGTGCCGGAATACCTCAAGCTGCGATTCGACGAGAAGACGCGGGCGTTCAACGCCCTTTCCTTCGCCGTGATGACGATCTTCTCCTCCGGCATCTCGCTGCACATGCTGGCGAAGATCATCGGTCCGATCATCGGCGTGACGTACAACCAGGGCCTGTTCATTTCGGCCATCATCGTGCTGGTGTACATCTACCTGGGCGGGCTCACCTCGGCCATTTACAACGAAGTGCTCCAGTTCTTCCTCATCGTGCTGGGCTTTCTGCCGGTGGTGCTGCTGGGCCTGCGCGACGTCGGCGGCTGGTCGGGGTTGGTGGCGAAGCTGAACCAGGTGGCGGCGGCCACGCCGAATCTTGCCCACACTCACTCCTTCCCACCGGGCACGTGGACCAACACCTGGGCGCCCATGCTCGGCCCCGCCCAGGACAATCCCATGGGGATCGACCTGTTCGGCATGATCATGGGGCTGGGGTTCGTGTTGTCGTTCGGCTATTGGTGCACCAATTTCCTGGTGGTGCAGCGGGCGATGGCGGCCGAGTCGATGTCGGCGGCCCGGCGGACGCCCCTCATCGGCGCCATCCCGAAGATGCTCTTTCCCGCCCTGGTGATCTTGCCGGGCATGATCGCGTTGGTGGTGGGCTCGACGGCTTATAACAAGAATCTGCCGCCCGATCGCACGGTCGCCAAACTGATCGATCAGGCCACGGCGAAGTACGGCCACGGCATCATCCCGCCCGAGACCAAGGACCTCAGCGAGTACGACAAGGCGGAGCGCAGCAAGATTCCCGCCGCGGACATCGTCACCAAGAGCAGCGGCGGCAAGGACGTGGAGTGCGTCGTACAGCGCGACGACAAGGGCGCACCGAAAATCGACTACAACATGGCCACGACCAACATGCTGGCCTACTATTGCCCCACCGGGCTGCTGGGCCTGGGCCTGACGGCGCTGTTGGCCTCGTTCATGTCCGGCATGGCCGGCAACGTCACCGCCTTCAATTCCGTCTGGACCTACGACATCTATCAGAGCTACATCGCGCGCAACCGCTCCGACGACCACTATCTGTGGATGGGCCGGGCCACCACGCTCTTCGGCACCCTGGCCAGCATCGGCGCCGCCTATGTCGCGCTGCACTTCGCCAATATCATGGACATGCTCCAGTTGGTGTTCGGCTTCGTCAATGCGCCGCTGTTCGCCACCTTCATTCTGGGCATGTTCTGGAAACGGACCACCGGCCACGGGGCCTTCTTCGGGCTGCTGTTAGGCACGACCACCTCCGCCCTGCACTACGGCCTGACCGTTCCCCAGGGCGCAACGTCGCTCGTGAAAGGCGGCTGGCTCAGCTATCTGCTCGGTGTAAAGCCGCTCCACGTCTATGGCAGTGAAATGGCGCAGAACTTCTACATGGCCTTCTACGCCTTCCTCGTCTGCTTCGTGTTGACCATCGTCTTCTCCATCATGACGCGGCGGAAGAAGTCCGACGAGGATTTGCACGGCCTGGTCTACTCGCTCACGCCGCACCTGGCCCAAGGCGAAGAGCGCCTGTGGTGGTTCGAGAAGCCCCTGGTCCTGGCCGCCTTCGTGCTGGTCGTGACGGTTGCCCTGAACATCCTCTTCTGGTAAATCGAGAGTCCCATGAGTCTTGACATTCGCATTCCCATCGGTCTGCTGTTCGGCATCGTCGGCGCGATCCTGCTGGTCTATGGGCGGTGGATTGCCGACCCGGCCATTTATGTCCGCTCGCTGGGCTTCAACGTCGACTTCTGGTGGGGCGCGCTGCTGGTCGTCTTCGGCCTGACGATGCTGGGTCTGGCCCGATACGCCAGCCACGCCGGCAAGAAATCGGGCCGGTAGCGCGGCGATTCGAGCGGATCGGCTCGACCGCGCACCGTAGGGTGGGCCGAGCGCAGCGAGCCCCACCACAATCCGCGAAAAACTGCTGGTGGGGCTCGCTGCGCTCGACCCACCCTACGAGCCTGGTCCCCGGCCCCTACTTCTCCGCCGCCATCTTCAGCGCCACCAGGTAGGGCACCGGCTCGCTGCCCAAGGCATTCAGCACCGTGCCGCCGGCGGTGAAGGTGTAGGTGACCCAGTCCGGCTGGCCGTACTTCTCCAGCGAGGTGCCGCCTTCGCCGCCGCCGATGTAGACCTTCAGCCCGGCGTCGGTCATCCGCTTCAATTGGCTGACGAACTTCCGCGTGCCCTCCTCGAAGCGCGGGTCTTCGAACATGCCGAAGACGCCGTTGTGGAAGACCACCGCCGGCGGCCGGTCCTGGCGGTGCCGCTCGATGATGCGGCTGACCGTGTTGGCGAACAACTCGCTGGAGGCGGGACCGACGTCGAACTGCTGATTGCCCGGCCCAATCGTCTCCGAAACCCGCCCATCCTGCAACACGAAATCGACCGGCAGGACAAACCTGATCCCCTTGGCCCGCGCCTCGGAGAGCATTCGCACGGCCTGGTCGATGCGGCTGCGGGGGATGAAGTAGGGCTTGTCTTTGTGGGCCGGGTCCTCGGACAGGCCCAGGTGGAACTGGCGGCCCTCCATCTCGTCGGCCGCTTTCTTCAGCGCCATGGCCAGCGAGCCGGCGGAAATCACCAGCCGGATCTTGCCCCGATTGATCATCGCCTCCAGGTCGTCGAGCTTGTCGGCCTTCAGACCGCTGAAAATGACCACCGACGCCCCCAGGCAGTCCTTCAACGGTCCGTCGAACTGCTCGGCCTCATACGTGCCGAAGGCCACCCGCTCCATGGCCGCCGGCACCACCACGCTGGAGGCGTCCAGGCTGCCGGCCGAAAACGCCTCGTGGACGTAGACCCCGGCAAGCTTCGCGGCGCACTCGTTGGCGAAGCGGGCCAGCCGCTCGGCCAGTTTCGGGCAGTCGGCGGGCTTGGCCTTCCACAGCACCCGCTCGATGTCGTATTTCCGCGTGTTTTGCAGCATGGTCACGCTGCCCGGCGCGGCGGCGCGGATCGCGGCGGCGGCCTCGTCCTTGATCGCCAGCGTGGCCGGATCGAGCCAATCGGCGATGAAGGCCACCTCGCAGCCGAGGATTTCGGCCAGCCGGTCGCGGACCTTGGCCAGCGATTTCTCCGGCTCGCGGCCGATATGGCCGAAGATGATCTGCTTCCAGCCCTTCTGCCGGCCGTAGTCGAGGGTTGCTTTCATCGACCGCAGGCGGATGTCGCCGTCGCCCACCTTGGGCCCCGGCTTGGCGTCGACGTCGCCGCGCACGAGCACGGGCGTGCCGCTGGGCAGATCGGCCAGCGAGTCCAGGCGGGGGATGGCCTCTAGGTAGTTTTCCAGGGGGAGTTTCGGCACGTCAGGATTATCGCCCAGGATTCCGCGGCACCAGGCCGCCATTTTGTCGGCAGTAATGGTCATTGAGGTACTCCGTTTTTCGTCGCAGAGGTCCGAGTGGAATCGCCACCGATGGAAGCCAACAAGATAGCAACTTCCGGCGAAGCTGACCAGGGGCACCCGGGTGGCCGGCGAGAGAAGTCATCAGTGGTCGCGCAGTTCCCATGGGCCGCAGCCCATGGGCGTGGAGGGCTGGAATAACCCCGAGCCCCTTCCGCCTTCCGCCCTCCGCCTTCCCCCTACTCCACCCGCCAAGCCTCGACAAGGCCGGGCGTGGCGACCACCAGCGCCGGCTTGCCGTCGATCTCGACCGTCGCCAGCCCGCACAACGCCGCCCCGTAGTTGAACTTGTCCACCAGCAGGCCGTCGGCGTCGAGGATGTGGATCGAGCCGTCGACGCCGGGCAAGAGCCATTGGCCGCGGCCGCCGGAGGTCACTTTGCCGGCGATGATCGGCTCGATCGGCTGCAACGGCAGTCCCTGCGGCAGCGGGTAGGCCCACAGCTCTTGGCCTTTGAGGGTGACGCCGACGGCCATGTTTTCGCCCAGTTTCTGCGGCGTGATCGTCAGTCCGCACCAGCACAGTTGGTTGTCGCCGGCCAGGTCGGCGCCGACGATCCACTGGATCAGCCGCCGCGGCACGAAGATCTCGTCGCGGAGCTGGAGCCGCGAATCGACCACCGCCAGCGATCCGTGGCCATTGGTGCAGATCAGGTTGCGGCGGCCCTGATCGGACGGGCCAACCGCCATGCGGACGTTGGTCAGCAGGCGATTCGAGTTCAAACGCCGGCCGTCCAGCGAGGCCGCTTGCAGGCCGACCACGCCCCAATAGCCCACGTACAGCCGCAGCCTGCCGTCGCCGTCGAGATCGGCCAGTTGCACGTCGGCGATGCCGCTATGGCGGTTTTCCAAGGCGTCGGCCGGGTAACTGACCAGCAGGTTCCAGTTCTCGTCGAAGAGGTGCACCCGCTGTTGCCCGGCGGCGCAGCCGGCGAAGAGCCGCTTGCCGTTGGCGCCGACCGCCGTGCGCAGATAGCAGATCAGTTCCTCTTTCTGGATGTCGAATTTGTGGGTGGCCAGCAGCTTGCCGTTGAGTCCGACTTCGGCGATCCCCTTCCAGGCGTCGATAACGGCCAGCCGCGGCGCCCCGCCGAACCGCGGCGCCACCAGGATATTGCCCGGCTTGGCCACCTGCGTACACTTCCACAGCGACGTGAGCTTGAGGTGTTTGGGCGCGCTCTTGGGGGCGATCTTGACCTCGGGGAGGGGGATTTCCTTCACCCCGGCATCGGCGGGCGGCGTGCCCTTGGCCGCATCCTCCAACGCCTGCTGGCGGAGCCGCCGTTGGTCCTCGTAGCGCTGGAGGCAGATCGGATAGACGTTCTGGCCGGAGAGCAGGCGATGGAGTTGCTCGGGCAGGTCCTTGCGGAATTTCGGTTCGACGCCGGGAGGACCGTAAATCTGCAGGTCGAAATACTGCACCACGCCGTCGGCGCCGAGCACGAAGATGGGCATGAAGCCGATGAGCGGACAGTCCTTGAAATGCAGCGGATCGGCGGTCTGCTCCAGGTCGCGGACGATCGGCACGTGGACTTTCCGCGCGTCGAAGAACTGCTGCAGCGTCTTGTTTTCGATCTTGGAACTGTCGAGATTCACGGCCAGAAAGACGAGGCGATCGTTGCCCTTGAATTTCTCATAAATCTGTTCCAGATCGGGCACGGTGCTTCGCGCCGCGGCGGCGTCCGGATCGGGCGGCATCGCCCAAAAATACAGCACCGCGATCTTGCCGGCCAGCGACTCCGTGGTGACGGGCTTGCCGGCCAGATCGACGAACTTCAGCTCCGGCGACTTTTTGCCCAGCAGCCGGGCCGGCGGCGGCAGAAAGTATTTCACCGCCTCCGCATCCTTGCCCAGCTCAAAAGCAAACAACCTGGGATCCACCTGCCCGTCCAGCTTGGCCCCGGTGAACTCGATCACCAGCGCGAGGCTGTCCAGCGGGCCCTTGGCCTCGACTTCCAATCGCTGCCGCAGCAAATCCAAGGGCGGCAGCAGCCTCCGCAGCACGAAGTCCTGCTGATCGATGCACATCACCAGGGTGCCGTCCGGGCGCTCGATCTTGACGCGATAGCAATCGTGGCCGTCGATCTCGATGGGCTCGGCAAGCTGGGGCGGCTCGGCGTCCTTGAGGATCCATTTCAACGGGTCGTCGTCCAGCAGCAGCGCCAATTGGATGGGCAGGCCCCCCGGCCCGGCGCCCAAGGCGTCGGCCAGAATGGCGTCGGAGTCGAACATCGGCAGGGTCAATTTGGCCGGCGCCGTCTGGGTCAGCACCTGGCCGGGCACATAGTCGATGGTGGCGCGAAACTGCTTGCCGTCGCTGACGACCTGGGCGTCATAGGCCTTCAACTGCACCTTGTCGGGACGCACCAGCACGACCGACGACGGCCACTGCCGATTCATGATTTCCTTGCCCCCCGCCTGCGCCATCAGCCGCACCATGCCCAGGTCCCGGTAGGTCGCGGCCCTGTGGTAGGCGGCCACCATTTTTTCCAGCACGGCCTTGGCGCTCAACGGACCTTGCTGCGGCGCCGGCTTCGAGGCGGCCGTTTCCGGCGACTTCTTCTCCGCCGCCTTGGCGGGCGCAGGCGGCGAGGGTTGTTGACAGCCGCCGATCCAGGCCAACAGGCAGGCGGCAGCCAGAGACGGCAGGAGACGGCCAGAGCAGCGGTGAAAGCAAGGCATGGATCAGTCCCTCGGTTTGAGTTTTTCGGCCGGGGACTGGTCCATTTTTCGGCCAAACGGCGCTGCGTCGGCCAGCAAGACGTTGACCGAAAACATGGACCTGTCCCCTTGGGCGGCGCAAGGGGGACAGTCCCATTTTCGCGGCGATAACGCCCACTAGAAAAAACAACGCTGGCCGCGCCGCGAAAATCGGGACAGTCCCCGGTGATCGAATACGTCCATTATTTGCTAATTGACCGCCGGCGTAAAGCTCGACTTCTTGACGGCGCGGCGACTGGCCGGATAATAGAGGTTAAAGGTGGGGTGTTTTGACTCAACTACCTCGTTTCCACAGTTTAACTTGATGACGGTTTTGCACTATGGGGCCGACTCCTCGGTCCGGCTAGAGTTTCCCAACGGCGTGGCGGCGGAGGAGTGCGGCACGCCGCGTGGAATGGCCCTGGAGAATCCGGCGGTCGCGGTCGCTGCTGCGCTGGAGCAACCGCTGGAATATCCGCCGCTGGCGAAGACCGCCACGCCCGGCGACCGGGTCGTGCTGGCGCTGGATTACGGCGTGCCGCAGGCCGCCGGGGTGGCCGCGGCGGTCATCCGCGGCTGAATTGCGGCGGGCGTCGAGCCCGACGGCATCAGCATCCTCCGCACCCAGGCGGCCGTCCGCGGCGGCGGCGAGGATCCGCGGCGGCTGCTCGGCGGAGTGCTGGCCGAGCGGATTACCACGGTGACGCACGATCCGGAGGACCGCGGCGCGTTGGCCTACCTGGCGGCCAACGACGAAGGCGAGCCCATCGTGCTCAACCGCCTGCTCACCGATGCCGACGTGGTTTTGCCCATCGGCTGTCTGCAAAGCGAGGCCGCCAGCGGCTACTTCGGCATTCACACGGGAGTGTTTCCCGCTTTTTCCGACCAGACGACGCTGGCGCGGTTTCGCCGGCTGGACGCCTTGGGGGCCGAGGGACCCGGCAAGCGGCACTTGCAGAGCGAGGTGGATCAAGCGGCCTGGCTGCTGGGGGTGAATTTCACCGTGCAGGTGGTGCCTGCCGCCGGCGAGAGGCTTTTGCACGTGCTGGCGGGCCAGAGCGACGCGGTGCGCCGCCGCGGCCGGCAGTTGTACGACGACGCCTGGAGCTGGCTGGTGGCCCGCCGCGCCAGCCTGGTGGTGGCGGCCATCGAGGGCGGCGACGTGCAACAGACCTGGGAGAATTTCGGCCGCGCGTTGGAGGCGGCCGAGGCCCTGGTCGAGGACGGCGGCGCCATCGCCGTCTGCTGCGATCTGGCGGCCGCTCCCGGCCCCGGCGTGCGGAGCATCGCCGCCGCTCGTTCGCGGCGGTCGGCCATGAAGCACATCCGCAAGGAGCGCCCCGCCGACGCCCTGCCCGCGGTGCAACTGGCCCGGGCCCTGGACCACGACAGGGTCTACCTGCTCAGCCGGCTGGACCCGGCGATGGTCGAGGACTTGGACATGGTCCCGCTTGCCGGCGGCGATGAACTGACGCGGTTGGCCCGGCAGCACCGCTCCTGCATCCTGGTGGCCAACGCGCCGCGCGCCATGGTGACGGTCGAGGAAGGATGACAGCGAGCCGGAGGCGTTAGCCTCCGGATAGGAAGGATACAGAATGAACGTTCCTCCTTCGCGGTGACGTGCTATGCCTGACCTGGTTGCCCGGATCGCTGAGAACCTCGGCCGCGTGCGGGCGCGCATGGCCGAGGCGGCCGCGCGCCGGCCGCGACGCCGGCGAGGTCCGCCTGCTGGCGGTCACCAAGTACGTCGGGCCGCCGGAGATCCGCGCCCTGGTCGAGGCCGGTTGCGGCGATTTGGGTGAAAGCCGCCCGCAACAGCTTTGGGAGCGTGCGGCCGAACTGAGCGGCTTGCCGGTCCGCTGGCACCTCGTCGGGCACTTGCAGCGCAACAAGGTCCGCCGCACGCTGCCGCTGGTCGAGTTGATTCATTCGGTCGACAGTCCGCGGCTGGCCGCCCAGCTCGATGCTGAGGCCGGCCAGTCGGCGGTCCGCGCGGCGATCCTGCTGGAAGTGAACGTCTCGGGCGAGGCCGCCAAACACGGCTTTGCCCCCGCCGAGGTCGAGCCGTTTGTCGCCCAGTTGGCCGGCTATCGCAACCTGGAGGTCCGCGGGCTGATGTGCATGGCCGGCCTGGAGGGCGACCTGGCCGAGGCCCGCCGCGAGTTCGCCGCCTTGCGCTCTTTGCGCGACCGCCTGCGGCGGAACTGCCCGGCCGGGACCGCCCTGAACGAGCTTTCCATGGGCATGAGCGGCGATTACGAGGTGGCGATTGAAGAGGGCGCCACGATCGTGCGGATCGGCTCCGCGCTGTTTGAGGGGCTGCTGGCATGATCGACTTGCAACCGCACGCCGACGGCGCGATCTTGCCGGTGCGAGCCCAGGCGGGCGCCCGCCGCAACGAAATTCGCGGTCCGCAGCAGGGCGCGCTCAAGGTGTGCGTCACGCAATCGCCGGAGAAGGGCAAGGCCAACAAGGCGCTGGTCGAGTTGTTGAGCAAGTCGCTGTCGCTGCGGCGGTCGCAGATCGAGCTGATTGCCGGGGAGACGTCGCCGCAGAAGCGGTTTCTGGTCCATGGGGTGACGTGCGACGAGTTGTCGCGGCGGATCGCCGCGGCGATGGGGCCTGCGGAATAACATGGCTGGCCCCCGCCCCCCAAGCCCACCGGCTGCGCCCGGTGGGAAGGGAGCAACCACGGTTTCCCTTGTGCCGTTCCCACCGGACACAGCCGGTGGGCGTGGGGAGCGGAGGCAGAGCGGTTTCCAGAGTGTGGGGAGTGGTTGCTGGATTGTTTTGCCGCGCCGCGTTATATTCACGGAGGAGAAATCGCCTAGAGAGTCGCGCGGCTGCCCGACGCCAAGGGGACAGTCCCATTTTCGTCGGACGAAAATCGGGACAGTCCCCGTCCATTGCGGCAACACAAATAGGAGGAAAGACCATGTCCGTCTGCTTGCGAACGATGCTGTTGGCCCTGGCGGTCAGTTCCGCCGCCACGGCCCTGGCCGGGGACGCCTACTACAACATTCCGCTGCCGGAATTGAAGCTCGTCGACGGGGGCCTGCCCATCGAAAAGCCGCAGACCGTCTGGTACGATTGGCAGCGAATGCAGACCATGAAGCCCTATGTGGTTCTCAGCGGGCCGGGCGAGGGCTACGTCGGCAATCCCAATGGTCGCGGGTTTTCCACCTTTGAGATGGCCCGCCCGGTGGAATCGCCCGCTGCGGATTCGGGCGACCAGCCGGGCACTGGCACGCGGGTGCTCGTGCGGGCGGCGGCGGGCAAGGAAGTCAGCGGCCGGATCGTCGTGCCCAATGGCGATTCGTCCGGGATGGTTTCCCTGCGATTCACCATTCCCGCCTCGGCGGCGAACCCGAAGGCGAAGACGGCGTTTTATCGCGCAAAGATCGCCTACTATGAAGACCTGCTGGGCCGCAACGGTCCGGGGGGGGCCTGGTTTCGTCGCCAGATCCGGCTGGCGCGGGCGGAATTGAACCTCCCGCCGGGCACCGAAGTCCCGCAAGGCTCGCCCGGCGGCTGGCGGCCCGGCATGACCGGCGAGTTGACGGACACCTACGACCTCTTCACCGGCGGCCGGGCGATGAGCGAGAACCTCCAGTTCGACCGCGTGCTGCCTCCGGCCCGCGCCGACGAAACGCCGGTAAAAATCGACTCGCTCAAGGGGATCACGATCAATGAGATCGACTGGAAGCCGCTCATCAAGGATATCCATCCCGAGCTCGACCCGCTGGCCGATAAGATTCCGGCCGATCAGCACGTGGTTTTCTTCCCCAGCTTTCAGGCGGCGCTGGCCGTGGCCGATGAGACGAACCAACACGACACGCCGCTGCTGCGGCTGGCCCAGCCGCGCGCGGAGAATGCCCGGATCGTCGAGCGCTACGAGGCGCAGCTTGGCCTGCCGCTGAGTGCGGTCGCCCGGCTGTTGGGGCCCAAATTCGTCAAGAGCGTGGCCCTGACCGGCTCCGATCCGTTTTTCCCGATGGGGACCGACGTGGCGGTGCTCTTCGAGGCGGAGCAGCCAAAAGTGCTGGAAAATCTGCTCCTGGGGCGGATCGCCTTGGCAGCCGCCGAGGTCAAGGACGCCAAGCCCGTCGGCGGTCAGGTCGGCGGGCTGAAGTATCAAGGGTTTGTCTCTCCCGACCGGAGCATGTCGAGCTACGTGGCCGGGCTGGACGGGGCGGTCGTCGTCAGCAACTCGCTCTACCAGTTGGGCCAATTGGCGGCCGTGGCCGGCGGCAAGGTGAAGTCGATCGCCGGCCTGCCCGAGTACGTCTTCTTCCGCAACCGCTATCGGCTGGGCGACTCCCACGAGACGGCCTTGGCCTTCTTGAGCGACGCGACCATCCGGCGCTGGTGCGGACCGCGTTGGCGGATCGCCGACTCGCGGCGGATCCGCGCCCGGGCGGTGCTGGCCGAACTGCAAGCTTCGCAGCTCGATGCCTTGGTCACGAAGACCGTGAAACCGGGCTATATTCACACCGATCTGCCCATCCTCGGCGGCGGCGAGTTGACGCTCACGCCGGCGGGCGTGGCCTCCTCGACGTTCGGCACGCTCGATTTCATGACCCCCGTGGCCGAGACGCCGCTGGAGGAAGTCTCCCAGGCCGAGGCCGACGCCTATCGGAATTGGCGCGACGGCTACCAGCGGAACTGGAGTTGGGGCTTCGACCCGATCGCCCTGCGGATCAGCCTTGGCAAGGAAAAACTGGCGGCCGACATGACCGTGATGCCGCTGATCCTCAACAGCGAGTACCGCGAATTCGTGTCCCTCGCCCGGGGCGGCAAGTTTGGGCCGGCCGCCGGCGATACGCACGGCGCCCTGGCCCAGGTCATCGCGGCCATCGACCGCGAGTCGGACACTTTCCGGCAGGGTGAGAACGCGCTTGCGATGATGAATCAGGCGGTTTCGCTGGGCTGGATGGGAAAGTGGGGCTCCGTGTATGCCGATGACGATCCCTTCTGGAAGGACCTGGCGGAGTTGAAGCCCACCAATGATTTCGACCGCGGCGTGTACAAGTTTTTCGAGAAGAACCTGTGCCGGCTCCCGGTTGCTGTCGAGGTCGACGTCTCCGAATCCCCTGAAACTTGCCGCCTTCCTCACCTCCGCGCGGCTCTTCATCGAGCAAACCGCTCCGGGCATGACCCACTGGGAATCGCTCAAGTATAAGGACCAGCCCTACGTCCGCATTACGCCGGCCAAGGGCGGGCCGGCGCAGCCGCCCTCGGGCTGGAAAATATCGCGATCTACTACGCCAGCGTCGGCAACGTCCTGACGGTCACTTTGAGCGAGAAGCTCCTCGATCGGGCGATCGACCGCTGCCTGGCCCGGCAGAAGGCCGCCGCGGAGCCCAAGGGAAAACCCGCCCACGAGGAAAGCAAGCCGTGGCTGGGCTCGAGCGTCGCCCTGCAGGTGGACCACAAGATTCTCGATGTCCTCAACGGCGTGTTCCGCTATCAGTATCGGGAGGCGATGCAGGTGCTCTGCTGGAACAACCTGCCGATTCTCAACGAGTGGAAGCGGCTCTATCCGGACCGCGATCCGGTGCAGGTCCACCGCCAGGTCTGGGGCGTGGAACTGGTGTGTCCGGGCGGGGGAAAATACGTCTGGAACGAGAAGTACGGCACCATGGCCTCGACCGTCTACGGCCATCCCGGCGAGCCGAAGGACGGCCCTCCTGCCCCGCCGGTGCTGAGCAGTTTTGCCAGCGGCGATTTCGGCTTGACGTTCGAGAACCACGGTCTCCGCGCCCGGGCCGTTTTGAATCGCGAGCCGGCGAAGGCGGGGAAGTAGCAGCCGGTTCCCAGCATTGCCTCACACTTGCACTCCAAGCCCACCGGCTGCGACCGGTGGGAACAGCGCACGAGAAAACGTGGTTATGCCATTCCCACCGGACGCAGCCGGTGGGCTTGGGAGGGATCGCGGCGTTCTTCGGGCGAGGGCGAAAGTGACGTTGTCAATCGCCCGCCTCCCACTTGCACCCCTGCCAACTGCCGCGACGAGAGAACTCGGCGTCGACCGCGGCGCGAACGGCCGCCTTGTCCAGACACCACTCCGGACCGACAAGATACCGCCGGGCGCATCGCCGCTGAGCCGATCGATGACGCAGCCGGGGGGCAAGACCTCGAGAAAATCGACGACCCAGCGGACGTACTCGTCCCGCTCCGGCAGCCGCACCTGGCCGGCGGCCAGCAACTCGGCCAGCCGCGTGCCCCGGACCGCGTAGAGATTGTGCAACTTGACCGAGGCGACGCCGAGCCGGGCCAGGCAGCGGGCGGTCGCCAGCATGTCCGCCGGCGACTCGCCAGGCAGGCCGAGAATGACGTGGACGCCCATTTCCAGCCCCCGCTGCCGGGTGCGCCGGGCCGCATCGAGAAAGGCGCCGACGCCATGCCCCCGCTCGAGCCAGTCGAGCGTGCGATCGTGGATCGTTTGCAGTCCGAACTCGATGGTCAGCCAGGTCCGGGCCGACAGTTCCGCCAACGTGTCCAAGACCGCCTCGCCGGCACAGTCGGGGCGCGTGCCGATGGCCAGGCCGACGACCTGCGGATGGCCCAAGGCCTCTTCATACAACCCCCGGAGGCGGTCCAGCGGGCCGTAGGTGTTGGTGGCGGGTTGGAAATAGGCCACAAACCCCTCGGCCGCATGGCGTGCGCGAAGCGGCGCATCCCCTCTTCGAGTTGTGCGGTGATGGAACCGAGCGGCAGCCGCCGGCTGGGGCTGAAACTCTCCGGATCGCAGAAAATGCAGCCGGCCCTGCCCAGCGAGCCGTCGCGATTGGGACAGGTGCAGCCGGCGTCGAGACTGACCTTCCAAATCGGCCGGCCGAACCTCTTGCGGAGGAAGCAATTGCGGCTATAGTAACGCAGTCCGGCGCTCCGCCAGGGGGCGGTTTCCGGCACGAGTGGGGATGGGAGATCGGTTGACGCCACCGGCGCACCATACTACACTATATAGGGGGCTATTTCATCCTAGAACCCTATGGCAGTGTTGACAAGGTGCATGCCTATGTACGGCGAACTTCGGCCGGTGGGCGGAGGGGACCCGATTCCCTTGCTGAAGAAGGTGCTGCTGGTGGGGCGGCGGGAGAGCTGCGACATCGTCCTGCGGTTTTCCAACGTCTCCGCCCATCACTGCCAGTTGACCGTCAATGCGGGCTATTGGCACGTCCACGACATGCAGAGTCGCAACGGGGTCAAGGTCAACGGCGTGCGCGTCACCGACAAGCGGCTCGATCCGGGGGATATTCTCTCGGTGGCCAAGCACCGCTACGAAGTGAAGTATTCGCCGGTGGACCTGGGCGCGGTGGGGCCGCCGCCGCCCGAGGTGACGGAGGCCGACGTGCTGGGCAAATCGCTGCTGGAGCGCGCCGGCCTGCAGCATCAGCATATCGCCAAGGCGCCGCCGTCGCGGGACGACGAGCCGAAGCGATTCGACCTCAGCAGCAACGAGGCGGGCCAAATCAAGCTCCATAAGCCGATCTGATGGCCAAAGAGAGAAAGATCCGCGCCGAGTTCCGCAAGAACCGCAGCAGCCGTGCCCGCCGTACCGATTGGACCCGCCAGTTCGACGCGCACGGTTTCCAAGAGGAGGACCCGCTGCAGAATCGAGCGCATCAGCGGCAAGGGCGACCTGACCCGGCACCGCACCGTCCGCGGCTCGCAGTCCGCCGGCGGCGACGAGCCGGCCTTCGGCGTCCGCTTGGACGTGGACGAGTCGGCTTGCTGCCGCGGCCGGGTGCTGTCGGTCTTGGGACTGGTCAGCACGGTCCGTTGCGAGGACGGCCGCATCTTCCACTGTGCCACGCGGCGGCTGCTGAAGACGCTCTCGACCGGCCAGCGCGGCGCGGTGGCGGCCGGCGACCGGGTGTCGGTGCGGCCGGTGGCCGACGCCGCGCAAAACGAGGGCTTCATCGAGCGCGTCGAGCCGCGGCACGGCACCGTTTCCCGCTCCGTTCGCGGCCGCCAGCAGATCGTGGTCACCAACATCGACCAGTTGCTCATCGTCACCAGCGTCGCGGAGCCGCGGCTGAAACCGAACCTCATCGACCGTTTGCTTGTCACTGCAGAGAAGGGCCGCGTCCGCCCCGTCATCTGCATCAACAAGATCGACCTGGTCGACCCAGCCGGACTGGAGCCGCTCTGCGGCGTCTACAGCCGCATGGGCTACGAGGTCTTGCTGCTCGAGCGCCAAGAGCGGTTTCGGCGTCGAGCGCTTCGCCCGCCTGTTGGCCGGCCGCGAAAGCGTGCTGACCGGGCAGAGCGGCGTGGGCAAGACCTCGCTGTTGAACGCCGTCGATCCGGGGCTGCACCTGCCGGTGGGCGAAGTGAGCGAGGCGAATGAGAAGGGCCGTCACACGACCACCGTGGCGCGGCTGCTGCCGCTGGCCTGCGGCGGCTACGTGGTCGATACGCCGGGCATCCGGCAGTTTCGGCTCTGGGACGTGATTGCCGAGGAGGTGGCCGGCTTTTACCGCGATTTGCGCAGCTACGTCAGTCTCTGCCGCTACCCCAACTGCACCCACACCCATGAGGACGATTGTGCCGTGAAGGACGCCGTGGCCGACGGCCGCCTGGACGAGCGGCGCTACGAGAGTTATTGTCATTTGCTCAGCGGGCAAGAGGAGTAGTTCGTTTCTATTGCGGAAACATCTGTAGGGTGGGTCGAGCGCAGCGAGCCCCACCAGCCACGGTCCGGCTAGTTCCTGGTGGGGCTCGCTGCGCTCGACCCACCCTACCAATACGAAGGAGTAGTTCACGCGGCCGATGGCTTCGAAATCAGATCTTCGCCGCAGTCAGTTCACCTTGACGCCGCCCCCGGGCGCAAGCGGCATGGCCCCCGAGGCCGCGGTCCTGGTCGGCGTGCTGCTGCCAGGCCGCTCCTACGACGGCGCACCGCTGGATGAACTCGAAGGACTAGCCGCCGCGGCCGGCACCCGGGTCGTCGGCCAGATCGTGCAGCGCCGCGACGCCCCCGACGCCGCCACCTACCTGGGCAAGGGCAAGGTCGCGGAGCTGACCGGCATGGCCGCCGCCACCGACGCCGACGTCGTCATCTTCGACAACGATTTGAGTCCCGGGCAGATCCGCAACCTGGAGAAGGTCCTCGGCATCAAGGTCCTGGACCGCACCGAGCTGATACTGGACATCTTCGCCTCCCGGGCCGAGACCCACGAGGCCCGGCTGGCCGTCGAGTTGGCGCAGTTGGAGTACGCCATGCCGCGGCTGAAGCGGATGTGGACCCACCTGTCGCGGCAGAAGAAGGGCGTGGGCCTGCGCGGACCGGGTGAAAAGCAACTGGAAGAAGACCGCCGGCTGGTGGAACGGCGGATCGCCGACCTGAAGCGCGCCATCGCGGCGATCGAGCGCCGCCGCCAGCGCGAGGTGGCGGCCCGGCGGGGCCAAATGACCGTCTCGCTGGTCGGCTACACCAACGCCGGCAAGAGCACGCTCCTGAACGTCTTGACCGGCGCCGACGTGCACGTCGCCGACGCCCTGTTCGCCACGCTCGACACCCGCACCCGCCGCTGGCAGCTTCCCGGCTGGGGGCCGGTGCTGCTGAGCGACACGGTCGGCTTCATTCGCGACTTGCCGCACCATTTGATTGCGAGTTTCAAGGCCACGCTGGAAGAGGCGCGGCAGGCCGATCTGCTGTTGCACGTGGCCGACGCCGCCAACCCGGCCGTCTACGAGCAGATTGCGGCGGCCTGCAAGGTGCTGGAGGAGATCGACATCCGGCAGAAGGACACGCTGCTGGTGATCAACAAGATCGACGCCCTGCCCGATCGCGCCCGCTTGGACGGCCTGTTGAGCCGCTATCCCGCCGCCGTGCCCATCAGCGCGCGGAGCGGCCTGGGCCTGAAGCACCTGGCCGCCGTGGTGAGCGACGCGTTGAGCCGCAGTTTTCTCGAATTGGACGTGGAGATGGGCGTGGAGAACGGCCGCATCCTGGCCTTCCTGGCGGCCCACGGCGAGATCCTGTCGAAGAAGTATTCCGACCAGCGGGTGATTGTCCACTGCCGCATTTCCGCGCATTTCCTCGGCCAGATCGAGAGCGACGGCGTGGTGGTGCAGAAGCGGGCGTAGACAATCCCAGAAGCCCCCCGACTGCCTGGGGGGCCGGCCGCGTGCCCCCGGTGTTCGGCCTGCCGGAAGTTCGCTAAACTCTGGTACGCCAAAGCACGCGATCGCCCAAGCTTATCGCGAGATTGCGGGCAGGGTAGTTGCAGAGAATCTGTACTTGTGTATACTGCTGGAATCATGCTGCGCTTCGCGATTGAACTTCAACACCGCTACGAGAACAGCGTCGCCGCCGAGCACCGAAAGCGGCGGGGGCAGGTGTTTACGCCTCCCGAGGTCGGGCGCTTCATGGCGAGTCTTTTTTCCACGATCCCGACGGAGTACCGTCTCTTGGATCCTGGCGCGGGCATCGGCACGCTGACCGCCGCGCTGTGCGAAAGAATCGTTAAGCTGCGCTCTCCGCGGACCGTTACCGTCCACCTGTTCGAGAATGACCCTGAACTGCTTCCCTTGCTTCGGAAAAACCTGGACCACTGCAAGCGCGTTCTCTGCGAGGCCGGCCATCGGTTGCAGTACCTGATTGACCAGCGGGATTTCATCGTCGTTGCTTCCCGCGGCCTCAGCGGAACGCAGCTTTTCGACGAGAAACCCTTTGCGGCGGAATTCGACGGGGTGATCATGAATCCGCCGTACTTCAAGGTTCGCAAGGATTCCGAGCACGCCAGGCTGATGCGTTGCATCGTTCACGGGCAGCCGAACATCTACGCTTTCTTCATGGCGCGTAGGCGCAAGGCTGCTGCGCGAGCGTGGCGAGCTTGTGGCGATTACCCCCCGCAGCTTCTGCAACGGCCCGTACTTTCGCGGCTTCCGCCGCTGGTACTTCGACCGCGTCGCCCTCGATCACGTCCACGTATTTGAGTCGCGAGCCGAGACGTTCAAACACTCCAACGTCTTGCAGGAGAACATTATTACCAAGGTGCACCGCCTGGGGACGCGCCGCCCCACGGTCACGGTGACGACGAGCTTCGGCGGGGACTTGGACAGGGCAGCCCAGCGGTCCGAGATTGCCGCGGAGAAAATCATCGACAACTCGTGCGGCGACTATGTTATCCGCATCCCCAACGGTGAAGACGACGGCGAGATCATGCGCCTGGTGGAGTCGTTTCCGCTGCGTTTCGCTGACACCGGCCTGCGCATTTCGACCGGGCCGGTTGTCTTGTTTCGAGCCACTGAGTATCTTCTCAGCGGCATAATGGACGAGGCCTCCGTCCCCCTTCTGCACGCGCACAACGTCAAGCCGTTTGCAACCTCCTGGCCCCTGGCCAAGAACGGCAAGCCCGTGGCGATGAAGTGCTGCAAGGACTCGCTCAGGCTACTGCTGCCGACGAAGAATTACGTCCTGCTCAAGCGGTTCAGTTCCAAGGAAGAGAAGCGGCGATTGACCGCCGGCTGTTTCCTCGCCGATAAGGTTCCCTTCCCCTACGTCGGAATCGAAAACCATCTGAATTATGTCTACCACGCCGAACGTGACTTGACGGAGAATGAGGTTTTCGGGATCGCCGCCCTCTTCAACTCGACCGTGATGGACCGCTATTTCCGCACGATTAGCGGCACAACCCAGGTGAACGCCGCCGAGATACGAGCCATGGGCTTCCCGACCGTGGGGCTCTTGAGACGTATCGGAGAATACGTACGGCGAGACACGGCAGCAGCCGAAAGCATCGTTCTGAGAGAGCTGGGCGGCGCCGGTTCTCTGCCACACTGCCCCGTGGGAAGGTGAAATGGCCAAGATAGACGAAGCGATCTCGATCTTACGCGCCCTCGGTCTACCACGCGCGCAGCAGAATGAACGCTCGGCCTTGACGATCCTCGCGCTTGCGAAACTGGGTCCAAGGAACCCATGGGCCAGCGTGCAACGGCCCCTGCTGCGTATCTGGGACATCATGGCCTTCATGCGCGAGAAGTTCAAAAAAGATTACGCGGCGAATTCCCGCGAAACCATCCGTCGCCAGACGATCCACCAGTTCGAGCAAGCACGCCTGGTTGACCGGAACCCCGATGACCCATCGCGCCCGACAAACAGCGGCAACAACTGCTATGCACTGACCGAAGCCGCGGCAGCGGTCCTGCGGTCTTACGGCACGCCTGGCTTCAGCGGCGCCGTTCGGGAGTTCGTCGAGAAGTTTGGCCAGCTCGAAAAGGCGTACAGCCAACGTCGAGACTTGCAGAAGGTCAAATTGGAATTGCCCGCCGGCAGGACGGTCCGCCTCTCGCCCGGAAAACATAACGCCCTGCAGGTCGCTATCGTTGCAGAGTTCGGGCCACGTTTCGCGCCCGGCGCCGCTCTGCTCTATTTGGGCGATACGGCGAAAAAGCACGTCATCTACGAAGCCAGTGCCTTGGCTGCCCTGCGGATCGGCATCACCGAGCACGACAAGTTGCCTGACGTGGTTCTCTACGACTCGAAGAAGAACTGGCTATTCCTCATTGAAGCCGTAACCTCGCACGGTCCGGTCAGTCCGAAGCGACACGCTGAAATGGAGGCGATGCTGTCTCAGTGTGCCGCGGAGCGCGTCTATGTCACTGCATTCCTGGAAAAAGCCGATTTTCGGAGGTACGCTGCTAACATAGCCTGGGAAACGGAAGTCTGGATTGTGGAAACGCCCGACCACATGATTCATTTTGATGGGCCGAAGTTCCTGGGGCCATTCAAACGCCAGGACGGGAGCGACGGCGCGTTGGTACCGAAGACCGATTAGACAAGGGCAAGCGCCCCCGACTGCGTCGGGGGGCGGTGCAGAATGGCATTATGGAATCGACCGCCCCCCGGGCCCCCGCAACGCAGTCGCGGGGCTTTTTCCAATCCCTGATCCCCAATCCCCAATCCCTTTCCGCCATGAGACGTAAAATCCAAGGAGCCCGTGCCATCGTGACCGGCGCGTCCAGCGGCATCGGCCGGGAGGTCGCCCGCGAACTGGCCCGGCAAGGGGCCATGGTCGTCCTGGTCGCGCACCGCCAGGAGCGACTCCAGGAACTGGCCGGGCAGATCGCCGCCGCCGGCGGCCGCGCCAAATGGGTCGCCGGCGATATCACCGACCCGGCCGTCCGCGCCGAGGCGATCGAGACCGTCCGGACGAGCTTCGGCGGACTCGATATCCTCGTGAACAATGCCGGCGTCGGCGCCCTGGGGCTTTTCGAGAGCGCCGGTCCCGAGCGGGTCCGCCGCGTCATGGAAGTCAACTTCTTCGCCCTGGTGGAAATGACCCGGCTGGCCCTGCCGCTGCTGAAAGACGGCAAGCGGCCGATCCTGGTGAACGTCGGTTCCATCCTCGGCCATCGCGGCGTTCCCTACAACAGCGAATACGCGGCCAGCAAGTTCGCCGTCCACGGCTTCAGCGAGTCGGTGCGGGCCGAATGGGCCGCCTTGGGCATCGACGTGCTCGTGGTCAGTCCCGGCACCACCGCGACCGAGTTTTTCAACAAGGTCATCGAAAGCAAGGGGGCCCCGACCTGGCCGGAGCACACCGCCGTCACCGCCGCCAGCGTGGCCCGGCAAGTGGTGCGGGCGATCCGCCGCGGCCGGCACGAGATCATCCCCTATCGCTGGGGCAAGGTGCTCTGCTGGCTGAACCGCCTCTCGCCCCGGCTGGTCGATCGGATCATGGCACGATATGTTTAGGAACAGGGGCCAGGGACCAGGGGCCGGGGACCAGGGAAACAAAGGATGAAGGATCACGGATCAAGGATGAAATACCATCAGTTCTAAGCTCTAAGTTTCTGCCCCCTGGCCCCTGGTCCCCGGCCTCTGGCCCCCATGCACGCATTCGACATCCTTTACGAAGACGGCCCGTGCCTGGCTGTCTGCAAGCACGCGGGCGTGCTGACGCAGGCCCCGCCGGGCATCGATAGCCTCGAAGTGCAGGTCAAGGCGTTCCTCCGCGAGCGCAGCGGCACTGAGGAGGACGTGTACCTGGGCCTGCCGCACCGGCTGGATCGACCGGCCAGCGGCGTGATGATCCTGGCCACCGACTACAGCACCACCCGACGGCTGGGGCAACAGTTCGAGCGGCGGCAGGTCGAGAAGGTCTATTGGGCCTGCGTCGAGGGCCGAATCGAACCGGAGGCTGGCACTTGGCAGGATTTCGTGTATAAAATTCCTGGCGTGGCCCGTGCAGAGGTGGTTGCCGCTGACCATCCCCAAGGGCGGACGGCCGTTTTGCATTATCGCACGTTGGCCGCCGCGTCCTGGGGCAGCTTGCTGGAGATCACGCTGGAGACGGGACGGACGCACCAAATCCGCGTCCAGGCCGCCTCCCGCGGCCATCCGCTGCTGGGCGACGCGCACTACGGCTCCGCCGTGCCTTTCGGTCCGCAGTATGAAGACGTGCGGTTGCGGCCCATCGGGCTGCACGCCCGCAGCCTGACGTTCCGCCATCCGCTAAGCAAACAGACCATCACCGTCACGGCGCCGACGCCCGAGTATTGGCCGGCGTGTGAATGAATTGGAGAGCAGGGAGTATCGAGGGAAGACCATGACGAACCATAAACGTCTGCACGATCCGTTTCACGCCCGCGATAGCTTCCAGACCGAAAGCGGCCGGGTGGGCATCTACCGCCTCAGCAAACTGGAAGAGGCCGGTCTGACCAAGGTCGAGCGGTTGCCCTATTCGATCCGCGTGCTGCTGGAGTCGGTGTTGCGGAACTGCGATGGCATCGAGGCGACCGAAGAGGACGTGGTCCGGCTGGCCGCTTGGGACGGGGCCCGGCCGGCGGCGGTCGAGGTCCCCTTCAAGCCGGCCCGCGTGCTCTTGCAGGACTTTACCGGCGTGCCGGCCGTGGTCGATCTGGCCGCCATGCGGAGCGCCATGAAGCGGCTGGGCGGCGACCCCAAGCGCATCAACCCCTTGGTGCCGGTCGACCTGGTGATCGACCATTCGGTGCAGGTCGATTTCTTCGGCTCGCAGGCGGCGCTGGGGCAGAACGTCGCGATGGAGTTCGAGCGCAACCGTGAGCGTTACGAATTTCTCCGTTGGGGTCAGAAGGCGTTCGAGAATTTCCGCGTCGTGCCGCCGTCGATCGGTATCGTCCACCAGGTGAACCTGGAATTCCTGGGGAAGTGCGTTTTCCTGCGCGAGGATGCCGCCGGGCCGGTCGCCGTGCCCGACACCCTGGTCGGCACCGACAGCCATACGCCGATGATCAACGGGCTGGGCGTGCTGGGCTGGGGCGTGGGGGGCATCGAGGCCGAGGCCGTCATGCTCGGCCAGCCGCTCTACATGCTGGCGCCCGAGGTGATCGGCTTCGAGCTGACCGGGAAACTGCCGCCCGGCACGACGGCGACCGACCTGGTGCTCACGATCACGCATATTCTGCGTGCGGAGGGCGTGGTCAGCAAGTTCGTCGAGTATTTCGGCCCGGCGTTGGGACACATCAAGGTGGCCCATCGGGCCCTGATCGCCAACATGGCGCCCGAATACGGGGCCACGGTAGGTTTCTTCCCCATCGACGAGCAGACGTTGACCTATCTCCGCGAGACGGGCCGTAGCGACTGCGAAGTCGAGCTGGTCGAGCGCTACGCCAAGGAGCAGCAACTGTTCCGCTCGGCCGAGGCCTTCGGCGCCGGCGGCAGCATCCCGCGGTATAGCAAGGTCTTGCGGCTCGACCTGGGCACGATCGAGCCCTGCGTCGCGGGACCGAAGCGGCCCCAGGACCGCGTGCCGCTCCGGCAGGCGAAGCAGTCGTTTCACGAGTCGTTGCAGGCGCCGCCCAGCCAGCGCGGCTTCGGCGTGGCCGCGTCGGAACTGGGTCGCAGGGAGAGCGTCGCCGACGACGGCCACGACGGCACCATCGGCCACGGCGCCGTGGTGATCGCCGCCATCACCAGTTGCACCAACACCAGCAGCCCCGACATCATGCTGGCCGCCGGCCTGGTGGCCAAGCGGGCGGTCGAGCGGGGATTGCAGGTGAAGCCCTACGTGAAGACGAGCCTCGCCCCCGGCAGCCGCGTGGTCACCGATTACCTGCAGAAAACCGGCCTGGACAAGCCGCTGGAGCAATTGGGATTCAACACCGTCGGCTACGGCTGCACGACGTGCATCGGCAACAGCGGTCCGCTGCCCGAGCCCGTGGCCAAGGCCATCCAGAAGGGCAACCTGGTGGCGGCGGCCGTGCTGAGCGGCAACCGCAACTTCGAGGGCCGCATCCAGCCCCTGGTCAAGGCCGTCTACCTGTGCAGTCCGCCGCTGGTCGTGGCCTATGCCCTGGCCGGCGTCGCCGACATCGATCTGACGACCGAGCCGCTGGGCACCGACCGCGACGGCCGGCCGGTCTACTTGAAGGACCTCTGGCCCAGCGCCCAGGAGGTTGCGGCGGCGACGGCCCGGGCGGTCCGGCCCGAGATGTTCCGCGCCCGCTATGGCCACGCCTTCGACGCCAATCCGCAGTGGAACGCCCTGCCGGTCCCGGAGAGTGAGCTGTATGCCTGGGACGCGAAGAGCACCTATATCCAGGAGCCCCCGTTCCTGCTGGATTTGCCCGCGCGGCCGGGACCGATTCAGCCGATTCGAGGGCGCGGGTGCTGTTGGCGCTGGGCGATTCGGTGACGACCGATCACATTTCGCCCGCCGGCGCCATCGCGGCGGCCAGTCCGGCCGGCCGATACTTGCAGGAGCAGGGCGTCGCGCCGGTCGATTTCAACAGCTACGGATCGCGGCGCGGGAACGACCGGGTGATGACGCGGGGCACGTTCGCCAACATCCGCATCCGCAACCTCTTGGCCCCCGGCACCGAGGGCGGCGTTACCCGCCATTGGCCAGACGGCCGGCCCATGACCGTCTACGAGGCGGCCATGCAATACAAGGCCGAGGGCGTGCCGCTCGTGGTCTTCGCCGGCGCCGAATATGGCACCGGCAGCAGCCGCGACTGGGCCGCCAAGGGGACCTATCTCCTGGGCGTGCGGGCGGTGCTGGCCATCAGTTTCGAGCGCATCCACCGCAGCAATCTCGTCGGCATGGGCGTCCTGCCCCTGGAATTGCCCCCCGGACAGACTTGGGAAAGCCTCGGCCTCAGTGGCGATGAGACCTTCGACATCCCCGATCTCGACGACGCCTTGCAGCCGCGCTCCGAGCTGACCGTCTGTGCCACGGCCGCGGACGGCTCGACGCGCCGCTTCCAGGTGCGGGCGCTGATCGACGCCCCCGTGGAATTGGAATACTACCGCCACGGCGGCATTCTCCCGGCGGTCTTGCGGAAGCTGGCGGGAAAGTGAGATTGGCGGTATGCTGGAACCATGTTTGACCACGTTCTCCCCATTCTGCTCTTGCTGATCGGCCTGGCCACCGGCGGCGGGGCTGCTTGGCTCCTGCTGCGGGCCAAGGTCCAGCACGCCTACGATCGCGGAAAGGCCGAGGGCCAGGCGGATCAGATGGTGCTCGCCGAACGGCTGGCGGCACGACAGGAAACCATCAACGAACTGACTGCCAAGATCCAAGAGCTTGAGGTCGATCTCCGCGAGTTGCGCTCTGTCCAGACCGGGCTCAACGCCAAGGCAGTCGAGCTGGCCACCACGCTGGATCAGGAGCGCAAGCAGGCCGAGGAGAAGATGGCCGTCCTCACGGACGCCCAGCGGAGGCTGGCCGACGCCTTCAAACTCCTGGCCTCCGACGCCCTGAAGAGCAACAACCAGTCGTTCCTGGAGCTGGCCAAGGCAACGCTGGAGAAGTTCCAGGAATCGGCCAAAGGCGACCTGGAAAAACGCCAACAGGCCATCCAGGAAATGGTCAAACCGGTCAAGGAGTCGCTGGATAAGGTGGACTCGAAGATCGGCGAGCTGGAAAAGGCCCGGGCCGGGGCCTACAGCGGACTGACCGAACAGGTCAAGTCCCTGCTGGACTCGCAGCGGCAGCTCCAGGCCGAGACCGGCAACCTGGTGCAGGCCCTCCGCCGGCCCCAGGTCCGCGGCCGCTGGGGCGAGATCCAACTGAAGCGGGTGGTGGAGATGGCCGGCATGTTGGACCACTGCGATTTTTACGAGCAACAGAGCACCGACAGCGAGGACGGCCGGCTGCGGCCCGATCTCTTGGTGCGCCTGCCCGGCGCAAAGAACGTCGTCGTGGATGCCAAGGCGCCCTTGGCCGCCTATCTTGACGCCATCGAGGCCAAGGACGATGAAACCCGCACGGCCCGGCTTCGAGGACCATGCCCGGCAGGTCCGCAACCACATTGCCGCCCTGGGCAAGAAGTCCTATTGGGACCAGTTCGATCCGGCACCGGAGTTTGTCGTGCTCTTTCTGCCCGGCGAGGTCTTCTTCAGCGCCGCCTTGGAGCACGACCCGGGGCTGATCGAAATGGGCGTCGAGCAGAACGTCATTATTGCCACGCCCACCACATTGATCGCCCTGCTGCGGGCGGTCCACTACGGCTGGCGGCAAGAGCGTCTGGCCCAGAACGCCAAGGAGATAAGCGACCTAGGCAAGGACCTTTACAAGCGGCTGGCGACCGTGGGAAGCTACGTCGAGAAGGTTGGAGACGCCCTCAAAAGCGCCACCGATGCCTACAACAAGGCGGTGGGCTCATTGGAAACGCGGGTCATGGTCACGGCGCGAAAGTTCCAGCAGCTCGGAATTACCTCTGCGGAGGAGGCAATCGCGGAGTTGCCGCCGGTCGACGTGACGCCCCGGCTGCTTCAGGCGCCGGAGTTGGCAGGCGGCAACGGCGGGACTGCGGAAGATGGGTAACGCAGTGTCCCCTCTCCCTCCGGGAGAGGGTTAGGGTGAGGGCGAATTAGCGGAGACGCTGGCTACCTGGAACACGCATCTTTTCCACTCGGCCCTCACCCCCGGCCCCTCTCTCAAAGGGAGAGGGGAGGGTGGTGGGGTGCTTCCGCACCAGTTGCCCTTGCGATTTTCCTTTCCGCCGCGAACTCGGCTTTGACACAAGACGCCGTGATCGCTATTCTTGCCCCTCCTGACTGGACCGTCCAGAGGGAAAAAGGTGACAGGCACCATTTGCCGGAACGGCCCGGAGGGTGCTTCGCACAAATGGTGCCTGTCACCTTTTTCCCAGAATCCCGCACGGTCATTAAGTGTGATCCCGCCTACCGGGCTGAGACAAGGACGTCTCGCCCCGCGACGCCACGGAGGGTGTTGCAGTGGAATGCCAGCAAAGCGTGCTCATTGTCGATGCCTCGGACGAGACTCGCGAGGTCCTGCAAACGGCCTTGGAACGCCGCGGGCTGCGGATCCTTTCCGCCAACCGGGCCGCCCCGGGCCTGGAACTCGCCCGACGCCATCACCCCGACCTGATCGTCCTGGACCTCGAAGTGGACGGTCCGGCGGCCGACAATCTGTCGGCTCCCTTTGCCGAGCAGTCGCGCTCCGACTCCGCCGGGCTGGTCCTCCTGGGCAGCTTGCGGCGGGGAAGTCCCCCGGCCGACGGGGAATTCGTGGCCAAGCCCTACCACTACGGCTCGTTGATCCGTAAAATTGAGGAATTGCTGGTGGTCCATCGCCAGTAGGGGGACTGTCCTTCCCGGTGGAATATTATTGGACCGCTGGATCGTCATAAGTTCCTCTTGCGGAAGGCCGTAAATTTGTAGGGTGGGTCGACGGGCACCAACGCGAAGCGTTGGTCGGCGAGCCCCACCATCGGTTTTCCGCGGATTGTGGTGGGGCTCGCTGCGCTCGACCCACCCTACAGGTGCTTGTCGGACTGCTGTATCCTCAATTGATAGCCGCACTGGGTGAGAGCCGAGCCGTGCCATCGCTGTTCGTGATTCGCGGAAACGACCAGGGCACACGTTTCGAGTTGACGGACGCCATCCTCCGGGTGGGACGCGACGCCTCGAACGTGATCCAAGTCCACGACACCGAAGTCTCCCGCCATCACGCCGAACTGCGCCGCAGCAACGGCGATTTCACCATCGCCGATCTCGACAGCTCCAACGGCACCTTTGTCAACGGCCAGCGGATCCGCGACCATCACCTCGCCAGCGGAGACCAGATCCAGGTCGGCTCCACGCTGATGCTCTACACCGGTCCCCCGGGCGCATCGGGCGAAGAGGTGGGCCAGTCCATCGACATCGCCGCCGTCGTGCCGCCGGAAGACCAGTCGCGGATCATTCACTCTTTGCCCCAGCAGGCGGGCAGCAAGGTCTTCGATTCCCAGGCCGAGCTGCCGCAGAATTCCTGGCTCGCCCGGGCCCGCAGCAATCTCCAGGTCATGTATCGCACCGCCCTGGCCGTCAGCCACACGTTGGACATCGAGCAGTTGCTCAATCGCATCATGGAGTTGATTTTCGAGTGGATCGAGGCCGACCGCGGCTGCGTGATGCTCTTGGACCCGGTGCAGAATCGGCTGGAGCCCAAGGTCCGCCGCACGCGCAAGGGGCTCCGCCCCGGCGATAAAATCACCATCAGCAAGACCATCCTCGACTACGTGATCGAGCGGAACGAAGGCGTCCTGACCAGCGATGCCCGGCAGGACGACCGCTGGAGCCCGGCGGCCAGCATCGTCCAGATGGGCATCCGCGAGGCGATCTGCGTGCCCATGCAAGGCCGCTACGGCGTCGTGGGGGCCATCTACCTCGACACCTCGACCTCTGCGCAGCAGGTCATCCAGCGCGGCGGCGCCAACAAGTTCAGCGAAGACCACCTCAAGCTCATGATCGCCATCGCCCACCAGGCGGCCTTGGCCGTCGAGGACACCCGCTACTATTCCGCCATGGTCCAGGCCGAGCGGCTGGCCGCCGTCGGGCAGACGATCGCCACGCTGTCCCATCATATCAAGAACATCCTCCAGGGCATCCGCGGCGGCAGCTACCTGATCGAGCTGGGCCTTTCCGACCACGACGAGGCGGTCGTCTCCAAGGGCTGGAAGATCGTCGAGAAGAACCAGAACAAAATCTCCACCCTTGTCATGGACATGCTCACCTTCAGCAAGGAACGCGAGCCGGAGCTGTCCAACGCCAACCTCAACGAGGTCGTCGGCGACGTGATGGAGCTGATCGCGGTCCGGGCGGCGGAAATCGAGGTCGCGCTGCACTGGAAACCTGCCCCCGCCATGCCCGACATGGTCTTCGACCCCGAGGGGATCCACCGCGCGGTGCTCAACGTGGCTACCAACGCCCTGGACGCGGCGGGCGAGATGGAAGGCCGCGGCCGGGTCGAGGTCCGTTCCCACTACCTGCCCGATGAGGCCCTGGTGCGGATCGAGGTGGAGGACAACGGGCCGGGCATTCCCGCCGACCAGATGGACCACCTCTTCAGTCCCTTCGTTTCCTCGAAGAAGAGTCGCGGCACGGGCTTGGGTTTGCCGGTGAGCCAGAAGATTTTCAGCGAGCACGGCGGCCGCATTTTGGTCGACAGCACGCCCGGCGAAGGCGCCCATTTCACGTTGGAGTTGCCGGCCGTGCTGGCCACGGCCGCCACCGCTGCTCAGGCGAGCCCGCCGAAGGAGGAGTGACATCAGCAAGTAGGTCAGGCACGCCGTGCCTGACATTGCGGCTGGGCCGCCTTCGTTCTCGCCCTGCCTCGTGCCGCCATGCGATCAGCCGAACATCTTGCCAATTCCTTCGCGGGACAAAAGACAAGGAATGTCAGGCACGGCGTGCCTGACCTACTTGGCTATCTTGGCTTTTCGGGGCCGCAGACGGTCCCCAAACCCTTGCCCCACGCCGTCGCCGGGGGTATCGTTAGGGTTGAGCAAGGTCGGGAGTGGACTGGATGGCCGCCGGCCGCTGCGCTTTTGGGGCCGCCATATCGGCCCTAGCCGCAGCGACGGGAGGAAAGTCCGGGCTCCGCAGGACATGGTGATGGGTAACGCCCACCGGCCGCGAGGCCAGGGAAAGTGCAACAGAAAGCAGACCGCCACGCGGGCGCAAGCCCGCGGGGTAAGGGTGAAACGGTGAGGTAAGAGCTCACCAGCAGGTTGGGCGACCAGCCTGGCTAGGCAAACCCCACCAGGAGCAAGGTCAAACAGGGAGCACGGGCGTGCGGCCGCACTTCGTTGCGGCCGGCATCCCGGCGGGCTGGTCCGGCCCGCAATGACTTCCGGGTGGACTGCTGGAGGGGCCGAGCAATCGGCCTCCTAGAGAAATGGCCGTCGCGCAAGCGGCGACTTCGGTCGCCTGCCGCGCACAGAACCCGGCTTACAGGTCCACTCTCGACCCGCTCTATTTTGCCCCCGCTGACGGGGCAGTCTCCTTCCGTGACGCCAAAGAAAGGCTCGCGCAGAGACGCAGGGACGCAACGGAGGAACGATTTGAAATCATTGGGATGATTGTCGCGGAGGACGGCATTACGCGAGCTGCCATTGGTTTCGAACCGGCCTGACCCCACAACATCTTCGTCTCCCTCCCAGCGGCTCTGCGTCTCTGCGCGAGCCTTTCTTTTGAGGCGCGACGTAGCGGGGCCCCATAAACGGCAAGGTTCTATTTTGTCCCCGCCTGGGGGGGCATCGCGCCGAAGGTCTCGGCCGGGACCATGCTGGCGTCGATGAACTGCAGCAGCTTGGAGATGCAGAGCTTGTTGATGCTGGTACGGTGTTCGTGGGCTTCCTCCCGCAGGGCCTCGTGCAGCGACAGGGGGATGCGAACCGTGACCACCCGCGTCGGCTCGGACGTGGGTTCCGGCTCGGCCTTCTTTTTCTTGCCCTCTTTCTCTGCCTCCGCCTCCTTGACGGCCGGCGGTTTTCGCTCCCGCAGCTTGCGGAGCATCTGCTGCACGTCCCGGTAGGTGTCCGTCGCTTCAAAAGCACTGAGCGCGTCGAGCGTCGGACAGTGGCGGCGAATCGTGCCGTGCAATCCGAGGATTTCACGGTAGAACGTCACCCAGTCGGGATTGCGGGCGAACAGCGCGTCAGCATCGTGCCGGACCATTTCTTGCGTTTCTTCTTCTTCCGTGTCAATTGCGGTCACTGCGGTCTCCTTTGGTCGGGTGGTCATGTCGGTAGTTTTTCGCCGCCGATTCCTCTCTGGCGGGCGGCTCCACTGAAGTCTTTCCGCCTGGGCAAGCCAGGCAGGCTATGACGGCAAAACATCGCACGGCCCGCGCGATGGGTGAGCGAAAAGCGACGCGAATTTCAGGTGTTGTCAAACTGACGACACGCCGCCGGTTTTCCGCCCGGAGAATGTTTGAATGGCCGCAAGCGACCGCCTCCGCGGCCGCCGGGAGGGCAGTTCGGGCGCGCCAGTGCCTACAATGAAAGCAATGATATAACTGCTTGCAAGTCAACGGGTTCTATCTTAGGTCTTGACTTAGTCTCGTTAACCCAAGTGTCCAGTCAAGAGGCGAAAAAATAATTGCGAGAGAACGCCAATTTGCCGTTAATTACGCAAGAAACACGCGACGCGGGGATGGGTTTTCCTGCTCGCCAAGCCCACCGGGCACCCGCGCAGCGGGTCGCGGCCGGTGGGATCTGAAGCGGCATGATCGTCTCCGGTTCCCACCGGACGCGGGTGGTGGGCTTCGGGAGCAGGGGGCGACGTGACTTTTCCGCCCCCCCTTCCCACCGGTCGCAGCCGGTGGGCTTTGGGAGCAGGGGCCACCCGGCAGCCGCCTGCGGCCGGGAAACTGGGGGGTGAATTGACCATTTCGGCCAATTCAACTATAATCGAGTTCTTGGGTTACAAGCAGTCCGCGGCGCTGCGCGCACGGCGTGCAATCTTCTCTTCATCTCGCTCATTCTTTGGCGACTGCTGATCCGGCGGCAGGGGATTGATGACGGACATGGCCTCCACAAGCCGAGTGGCACAAACACCGCCCTCGTCGGCCGAATCGGGCAAACCAGGCCCGGAGGCCGCCTCGCCGGCAGGCGGCGGCAGCAGCAGTCATGCGCCCATCGTGCCGGACGGCCAGATGACGATCATTTCCAGTCGGCCTCCGCTGCCGGTCCAGCCGCTTGCCGACGGCGTCTCCGATTCGGCCGCCCGCATCCTCCAGGGGCGGATTCTGCCGGGCGACCGCCTGGGGCATTTCGAGCTGGTGCAATACATTGGGGGCGGGGGCATGGGGCGAGTCTTTCGTGCCCTGGATACGCGCTTGGCCCGGACCGTGGCTGTCAAGGTCCTGTCCCCCGACCAGGCGGCCGACCGCGATACGCTGCTGCGGTTTCAGAACGAGGCCCAGTCGGCGGCCCGGCTCGATCACGACAACATCGCCCGGGTGCACTATGTCGGCGAGGATCGCGGTCTGCATTACATCGTCTTCGAGTTCATCGCGGGGGTAAACATTCGTGAACTGGTGGAGAGCAAGGGGCCGTTGCCCTTGGCCGAAGCGATCAGCTATACGTTGCAAGCGGCGGAAGCGTTGGCCCATGCCGCCCGCCGCAACGTCGTCCATCGCGATATCAAGCCCTCGAACCTGCTGATCACGCCCGAGGGCCAGGTGAAACTGATCGACATGGGCCTGGCCAGGCTGCGGGAGGTGGGTGCGGCGGCGGCCGACCTGACGGCCAGCGGGATCACGCTGGGCACCTTCGATTACATCTCGCCCGAACAGGCCCGCGACCCCCGCAATGCCGACGTGCGCAGCGACCTCTATTCGCTGGGGTGCACGTTTTTCTACATGCTCACCGGTCGGCCGCCCTTTCCCGAAGGCACCGTGCTGCAGAAGCTGTTGCAGCACCAGGGCGATCAGCCTCCCGACGTGCGGCAGTTCCGGCCGGAGTTGCCGGAGGGCGTTTGTCGCGTGCTGCGGCGAACCTTGGCGAAAGACCCCCGCCACCGTTACGCCGAACCGGGCGAGATGGTCGGCGACATCCTGTTGCTGGCCCAGGAGGCGGGCATCGGTCTGCGGATGCCGTCGGGCAAGACCTGGACGACGCCGCGGCGGCCGGTCGCCACGTTTTTCTGGCGGCATTTCCCTTGGGCGGCGCCCTGGCGGCCTTGGGGTTGGGTGTGCTGCTGCTGGATTTGTTCGGGTCGTCGCCGAAGAGCCAGGAATCGTTGCCGCCGCTGCCGGTCGCCCAACAGGGCGAGAAACCCGCCACGCCGCCAGCCGATGGAAAGGAACCGATCTCTGCCGGCCCCCGCGACGCTACCTCGCCGGTCGGGACCGAGCGGCCGGCAAAACCACCTGCCGGCCCACGGTCGCCGGCGGAGCAAGGGCTTGCGGAGGAAGGCCCCGAGCCACCCCCGCCGGCGCGTGGCGGCGACTCCGCGCATGGGTCGATCGAATGGGGCAGTTCGCGGCCGGGCTTGCCGCTGGACGCTGCGGCCGCTGACACCACGCGGTTCAGTCCCTGGGAGCTGACGGCGCCCGGGACCGCCCAATCGCTGGACAGCAATGCGGGCAATCTCTCTTTGAACGGCGTCCTGCCGGGCGAGCCGCCTTCGCTGTCCGCTCTGGGCGGCGGAGCCGGCGGCGAAGGCTACGGCGGGCCGTGGAGCGGGGCGACCGGCCAGGGCCTCGGGCTGCCGGGGATCGGGGGGGCCTTCGATGCCCTGCCCAAGCATACGGGAACGTTGATCGTCGGTGGTCAAGGCCGCGCTGGCAGCGGGTTTTCCTCGCTGGGGGCGGCCTGCAGCGTGGCGCTCAACGGCGACGTGATCGAGTTGCAGTTCGACGGCCGCCGCGAGGAAAAGCCCATCCGGCTGGCCAATCTGCGCCTTACGATCCGCGCCGGCGTGGGTTATCGGCCCGTGATCGTCTTCCGGCCCAGCGACCCCGATCAGGTCAAGTGTCCGCGCAGCATGATCACGGCCTCCGCCGGGCGGCTGACGCTGATGAACGTGGCCATGGAGTTGCAGGTCCCCCGCGAGGTGGCCGCCGACAACTGGTCGTTGGTGGAGACGCGGGGAGACCAGGTGGTGGAGTTGAAGAAGTGCACGCTGTCGATCGACAACGCCTCTGCGCAACTGGGGGCGTATCACCAGGACGTGGCCTTCTTTCGCGTCAAGGCGGCCCTGGGAGCCGACACCGTGGTGGGCGACGGCGCCGCCGCGTCCGCTACTGCTGCCGCCGCCATCGAGCTGGTCGATTGCATTGCCTGCGGGGAGGCCGTCTTTCTCCGCGCGGAAGACCTCCAGCCGGTCGGCCTCTCCTGGCACAACGGCCTGCTGGCCACCAGCGAGTGGCTGCTCTGGGCCAGCGGCGGCACGCGGACGCCGCAAGCCCGCGAGGCCCTGCAGTTGGATCTGCGGCACCTGACCGCGGCGGTGCGCAGCGGCATGTGCCGGGTGGCCAGCAACGAGATGGGCCCCCATCCCTTGCCGCTGCAAGTCTCCTGCGCCGATTCGATCCTGCTGGGCCGAGCCGGCAGCCCGTTGATCGAGCAGGTCGGCGAGGGCGAGATTGACGACCTCCGCCAGCACATCACCTGGAACGGCGATCGCAATTGCTACGACGGCTTCGACGTGTTCTGGTCGATCGACCACCTCGATTCGGACATTCCGCCGGAGCGGATGACGTTCGAGGGCTGGAAGAGCCACTGGGGCCCGGAGCATGAGAATCTGCCCCGCGCCGGGGCCGTGGAATGGCGAAAGCTACCCCCGGCAGACCAGCCGGTGCATCGCAGCACGCCGGACGATTTTGCCTTGAACGAGGCCTCGGCCGGCAACCCGGCGGTCGGCGCCGCCAGCGACGGCCGGAACCTCGGCTTCCAGGCGGAGCGGCCGGCCCCGACGCCGGCCAAGCCGGCGCCGACGAAGCCGCCGCGGCGAGAAGACTTCGCGCCGCCGCCGGCGCCGCGCGATCGCGGCGAGCCTGGCGCGGCCGCTTCGCCCTAGGGCGGAGTTGACTTGGGCCGAGTTGCTTCTTATGCTGTGGAGGCGCGGTTCGTGCCGCCGGGCGATTAGCTCAATTGGTTAGAGCGCCTGCCTTACACGCAGGAGGTTCCCAGATCGTGCCTGGGATCGCCCACCAGGAAAGCCCTTGCCGGGACACAAGTTCCGCAAGGGCTTTGCCGTTGGATTTTGCAAGCCGCAGCCTCTCAAGCGGCCTGCGGCCTGTCGAGCGGCGAAATCCGCCGCGCCGATTCCACTTCGGCGTCTTCCACGGCTCGTTGGATTTGCAGCGCCGGCAGGGCGGCGGCCGTGCGGGCGTAGTGTTCGGCCAGGTCGGGATCGCTCAGGGCCATCTGCTCCAGTTGCTCGGCCAACTGCCGGTTCGTGATCCGCGTTTCCGCCGAGGCTCCCAACAGTCTCCCGGCCGCCAGATGTGCCATCCGGTGAAATACTTCCATTTCACAACTCCTTTCGCAAAATGCGTAAAGACCCCTGGATCATCCGTACGGGCCAAGAGGATACCCCGCCCCGCCGGTCGTGAAAAGAGCAGATGGCGGATCGTTGGCCTTCAGCGATAGCACTGCAAGCGTTGGGGAGGAGGGGGGATTTTCTGCCTCCCCCGGGAGGTTCGACATGGCGTTTGTTGCCGAAGGCGAGGATCGTACAGCCATGACACGAAAGGCATGTGATCTGTGGCAGCGGAGACCGCGTGAGTGCCCCGCCGCTTGGGGGTGAATTGGGCGACAAGGTAGACATGACCGATGCTCCCCAAACCCCGCTGCTACCGATGGCGGTCGTAGTTTCCGCAGTGTATCATAGTGGATCGGATGCGTAACTTAAGGAACCGGATGCGTTCCGGCCGGTTAACAGCCCAGTTGGAGAAATGATGGAGACCATGAAGAAGACAAGCTTGCCGATCAAATCACGAACCCGTCGGGTTCTACCCCTCATCGCGGTCCTACTTGCCGCTGTCGTAAGCAGCACGTCGTTTGCGCAGGATGCGTCCCACAGCAAACCGCAGAAGGCTCCCCTGGGCCTGGTCAAAGACAGTTCCTTTTCCAAGAGCGTTATTTTTCCGGGCACCGTGCGGGGCGTCAAGGTTTTCATTCCGGCCCAATACGACGGGTCCAAACCCGCCTGCGTCTATGTCAAGACCGATGGTTATAACCCCGTAGAAAAGACACTGTTGGAAACGATGATCGCCGCCAAGGAGATGCCCGTGACCATCGGCGTGTTCGTCAGTCCGGGCGATTTGCCGCCGACGGTGCCAAACACCATGCAGCGGCGCAATCGGAGTTTTGAATACGATGCCATGGGGGACAGTAACGCCCGCTTCTATCTCGAGGAGGTCTTGCCTTTCGTGGCCAAGGAGTATCACCTGAAATTGTCTCAAAGCGGTAATGATCGTTGTATTGTGGGCTGCAGCAGCGGCGGCATGACGGCTTTCAATGCGGCCTGGGAGCGTCCCGACGCCTTTAGCCGCGTCTATGCCAACAGCGGCAGCTTCGTCGCTTTTCGCGGTGGCCATGAGTTTCCCACGCTGGTGCGCAAGTTCGAGGCCAAGCCGATTCGCGCCTATCTGACCACCGCCACGGGCGACATGGAGAACTGCGCCGGCGACTGGTTCTTGATCGATCAGGAAATGGACAAAGCCCTGCGATTTTCGGGCTACGATTACTTCTTCCGCATCGTCAACGGTGGACACGGCGAAGGCTATTATGCTTATCTTCGCGAAGCCATGTGCTTTATTTGGAAAGATTGGCCCACGCCGGTTCACGCCGGGCCGAGTGCGCCGCGGGTGCAGGACATCATCCTCCCCGAGGAAAAGTGGAAACTGGCGGCCGAGGACTGCCATGACGCCAGGGGGCCGGCGTGCAACGCCAGCGGCGAGGTGTTTTTCGTCGATCGTGCGCAGAACAAGATCTGCCGCATCGATCTGGACGGCCATGTCAAAGAGTTCCTGTCCGACGCCGGTGCGGCCAACAGTCTTTCCTTCGGCCCGCGAGGCCAGCTCTACGCGGTTTCGAAGCAGACGGGAAAGATCATGAGTTACGACTCCGCGGGCAAGGGCAGCCTCGTCGTCGACGGCGTTCCCGGTCAATATATTCTCGCCATGCCCGGAGGCGGCCTCTACGTCACCAGCAACGGCGAAAAGCCTGGCGGTCGAGGCAGGGTGTGGTTTGTCAAAGACGGCAAGAAAACGCTGGTCGACTCGGGCTTGAAATTTGCCACCGGGCTCGCGTACCGGCCCGACCAGTGGCTGCTGTCGGTGGCCGATGGACATTCGAAATGGGTCTACAGCTATCAGATCAATGCCGACGGCACGCTCACCAACAAAGAGCGTTTCTACTGGTTGCACGTTGCCGATGGGGATGACGATGCGGGCGCCGAGTCCGTCTGTTTCGCCAAGGAAGGCCGCATGTTCGTGGCGACGCGCTTTGGCATCCAGATTTCTGCGGACGACGGTCCCACCCAGGTGATTCTGCCCATGCCCGACCGCAGCCGCGTCATTGGAGTATGCCTTGGCGGGCGAGACATGGATACGCTCTTCGCCTTTTGCGGAGACAAGGTCTGGAAACGCAAAGTGAGATCCCATGCCATGGGCGCTTTTACTCCATTTACGGGAGTAGGCGGAACGAACCTGTAATCACGTGAGCGTTCACAGGGGGCTGTCCTCCTTGCCCCCGCGAACGATCCGCCTCTCGGATCGATGACTATAATTGGGAAGCAGGCGACATTGACCCGGCCGTTCCCGGCATGACACTAGCCCGAAGCGCAAGCGAGGGATGAGCGACGGCAGACCGTGGCGTGGGCACCCTCACTTGCGCTTCGGGCTAGTGTTGTGGGTGCCCAGATGGGGCTGTGAAGGGTCGCGAGCGTGGCCGCGAACCACGGCCCCGAGGAATCCCGCATGCCGTTGGGCGGGCACGGGGGCGAGCCCGTCGCCAAAACCCGTTTCACCACCCAAGATTCTTTTATGAAGGAGTGTCCCATGCGACGTTTTCCGGCGTTCCTTGCGATCTTCGGCATCATGGTGATTGCGGCCCTTGCCGTGCCAGCGCCTGCCCAGGACGGTCCGGGCGGCGGTGGTCCCGGCGGCCCGCCGCGCCGGGATGGACCGGGCGGCCGCGGCGGTCCGGCCGGCGGATTCCATCTCATTCCGCCTTTCGCGATCGAGCGGATGAAACTCACGGACGACCAGAAAAAACAGCTCGCCGAACTCGAAAAAGAGACCAAGGCCAAGCTCTACAAGATCCTGACGCCCGAGCAGCGAAAGACCCTGGAGACGGCTCGCCCGCCGCGTCCGAGACAAGGCGGCGGCCGGCGCGGACCCGGTGGCGGCCCGGGTGAGGGCGGTCCTGGTGACGGCGGTCCGGGCGGCGATGAGCCGACCCGGCCTCAACGCCCTGCTTCAGACTAGCCCGTCCATTGAAACCGTGGAGGGCGCACTATCGCGGACGGCGCCGGAGGCTGCACTGGGCGGCACGCCGTGAACGTGCAGCTTTGGCTGAAAAACGATGTCGCCGCATGTCGCAAAGAGCGTGTCGAGCTGCGCACCGCCGAAGCGCAGCCGGCCGGTCGCCGCCAAGTTTCGCGACATTCTTGTCACATGCCGGGCTTCGTTGTCACGCCATAAGCCATTGTCCTGAATGATGTTACAGAGAAATCTATTCTAGTTAGGCATATGCCTGCCCCCCCAGCTCTTGCCAAATGTGACGAAAATGTTACACTGCTCGGCCAGCGTCGGCCCAGGTCTTTCTTGCGGAGGCAGGTGGCTTCATGAGGTTCGCCAAGAGTCTTGGGAAGGTTTTTTCGTTCCTTATTTTGCTGGCGGCAGTTTGGACGCCGAGCTCCATCTGCCGGGCCGATTCGCCCAGTGAACAGACGAAGCCGGAAGCTTCCGTGACCGTGCTGCCGAAATGCAGCGCGGCCGATAACGCCTGGATCCTCGTCTCATCGGCCCTGGTCCTGATGATGACTGCACCCGGGCTGGCACTTTTCTATTGCGGCTTGGTCCGCAAGAAGAACGTGCTGAGCGTCATGATGCAGTGCCTCTTCATGATGTGCCTGATGACCTTGATCTGGGCCCTCTACGGCTACAGTCTGGTTTTCGGCGGCAAGCAACCGTGGATTGGAGACTTCAGTTATCTGCTCATGCACGGAGTCAATGCGGAGTGGACATCCAGGGGGGCCTATCTGCCGGTCCTGCCCGATACAACGCTCTACGCGATGACGCACATGATCTACCAGGGGATGTTTTTCATCATTACGCCCACCCTGATTTGCGGAGCCTTTGCCGAGCGGATGAAATTCAGCACCATGGCCGTGTTCATGGTGCTCTGGGGCACGTTCATCTACTGTCCGCTGGCTCATTGGCTCTGGGGTAATGGCGGGGCGCTCAGTCTGACGGGCAATCCGAACCAGTCGCTGTTGGGCGGGGCGATCGATTTTGCCGGCGGCACCGTGGTTCATACCAGTTCCGGCGTGTCGGCGCTGGTATGCGCCTTGATGTTGGGCAAGCGATTCGAGTACGGCAAGGAAGAAATGCGGCCACACAATATGACTTACACGGCGATTGGTGCGGCCATGCTCTGGGTCGGCTGGTTCGGTTTCAATGCCGGAAGTGCCCTGAGCGCCGGCAGCCTGGCGACCTGTGCCTTCGCGGCGACCCATTTTGCCGCAGCCTCGGGCGGAATGACTTGGGCGGCCTTGGAATGGTATTTCCGCGGCAAGCCGAGCATCCTGGGCGTCTGCTCGGGCTTGGTGGCCGGACTGGCCACGATTACCCAGGCGGCCGGTTATGTCACCCTCGGACACGCCCTGCTCATCGGCGTGATCGGCACCACGGTTTGCTATACGGCTTGTACGGCGGTGAAGTCGTACTTCGGCTACGACGACTCCTTGGACGTTTTCGGTGTCCATGGGGTAGCCGGGACGTTGGGGGCGATTCTGACGGGAATTTTTGCTACCCGGGCCACCGGGGCGTTTGCCGGCGATCCCAATCCGGTCCTGCACAGCATGAAACTGGGGCTCTTGGAAGGTGGTTCCATTTGGAAGGGGCAATTACTGGCCACGGGAATGGCCTGGGTGTTGGCCGTCGTCGGTACCTTCGTCATCCTCAAGGTGCTCGATATCGTCATGGGCTTGAGGGTCTCACGGCAGGCTGAAATCGAGGGGTTGGAACGTCAGCCAGCACGGCGAAGAGGGTTATATCTTCTATTAAGCCCTTCCAAGACTACGAACATGGCCTCCCCCGAGGTTCGTGAACTGGACAATGGTCTCATGGAACTGTAATCACGGCTCAATGCCGGACGGGGGCCGCCGGGCGTGAGCAAGGGTTGCCAGGAGCTTTCGGATGAAAAAAATAGAAGCCATTATCCGGCACTTCAAGCTCGACGAAGTCAAGCAGGCGCTCACCGAGCGCGGAATCGCCGGCATGACCGTCTCGGAAGTCCGCGGTTTCGGCCGCCAGAAGGGCCATAAGGAGATGTATCGCGGGACCGAATACAAAGTCGACTTCGTGCCCAAGATCAAGATCGAGGTCGTCGTTCCCGATTCCAAACTCCAGATGGTGCTCGATACCATCATGGCAGCCGCCCAGACGGGCGAGGTCGGCGACGGTAAGATGTTCGTCTCCGAGTTGGCCGACGTCATTCGTATTCGCACCGGCGAGTCGGGGTCAGAGGCGATATGATCGCGCGACCTTGCCCCACCCTACGGCGAGAAATTCGGGCTAAGCTACTTCACTGCGACCGTTCCAGCGGCGAGGGGACGGTTTGCAGGAAGCGGCCGCCGCTTTCGTACCAGCCGTGCTTGGTGAAACGGCACCATGTCAAGTCGACGAGGAATCCCGCCCAGTGGCCGCCGCTTTCGAGCGAGGCGATCATGCGGCGATAGGGGAGCGGCTGGGGGTGAAAAAAGCCGAGGCCCCGTTGCGAGAGATGCTTTCCCACCACGACGATGCTTTCGCCGCAGGGGGTCCGTCCGTCACGGCCCACCGGCGTCAGGTGAATCAGGTAGGGAAAAGGATGGCGCGTCTCGCGACGCCGCTCCGTCAGGTCGTGATGCGGATACAGGGACGTCAGGATCGCCCAGATTTCGCCGCTCACGTCGGGGTCGGCGGCAGAGGTCGGTTCGGGCAGCAGGTCGAGATTTGGCTGGCTCAACATGACAAACTGAAGAGGTTCGGAGGAAGAGAAGCAGAAGAGATCGCGTTGCGGCCAGCGGCCCGAACACCGGCCAATTGAAGCCTAGGTCGCCAAGGGCGGGCTGTCAAATTTTGTCGCTTATCTTTCCGTTTATTCCGGCAGAAAGTCTTGCGCGGGGGCGGGGCCGCCCTTCCGCCACCATCTGAGGCCCGGCGACGATATCCGGTGGCTGACGCCACCGGCTCGCTCTGAGGTAGGGCGACGATATCCGGTGGCTCACGCCACCGGCTCGCTGTGGTTTCCCTCCTTCCGCCCTCCGCCTTCCGCCTTCCCCCTTCCGCGGCTATACTTCTGGTGATTCTCCCCCTTCAGTCACGGGAGGCCGTCCCATGCGACGAGTCTGGCTTGCCATCCGCATTTTCTTTCTGACCTTGTTTCGAGCCGACGCAGCCCGGCAGGTGAGCGAGTTGTTGGCGCGGCGTGCGGCCGCCGGCGCGATGCCGGTCGAGCCGCCAGCGGCCAAGCCGGTGAAAGTGGAAGCCAAAGCGGCCCCCGCGCCGGCCCGCAGCGACGCCGTCACGCTGCTGGCGACGTTGCAGCGGGAGGCGCGGCTGGTGGATTTCGTGCAGGAGCCGCTGGACGCTTACAGCGACGCCCAGATCGGCGCCGCCGCCCGCGACGTCCACCGCGAGTGCGGCAAAGTTCTCGCGCGGCTGTTTGCGATGCGGCCGATCCTGGCGGCGGCCGAAGGCGCCACGGTGGAAGTGCCGGCGGGCTTCGACGGTGGCCGCTATCGGCTCACGGGCAACGTGACGGGCCCGGCGCCGTTTCACGGCCGCCTGGTCCACCATGGCTGGGAGGTGGAGAAGTGCGAGCTGCCCGCCTGGTCGGGGACCGCAACGGCCGCCCGCGTCGTGGCGCCGGTGGAAGTTGAATTATGACAGCCCAATACGTACTTGGCATCGATCTGGGCACCACCAACAGCGTGCTCTGCTACGCGCCGCTGGCGGCGGAGGCGCAGATCGAGGTGCTGCCGATTCCGCAACTGGTCGCGGCCGATACCGTCGAGTCGCGGACCATGCTGCCGTCGTTCACCTATCTGGCCAGCCAGCCCGAGACCGGCGGCGGCGCGTTGGATTTGCCCTGGGTGAAGGGGCGGGATTTCGCCGTCGGCGAGTTTGCCCGGCGGCGCGGCGCCGAGGCCCCGGAGCGGACCGTGGGGGCGGCCAAGTCGTGGCTGGCCTATAGCCGAGTGGACCGCCGCCAGCCGCTTTTGCCCTGGGGGGCGGCGGCCGGCGTGCCGAAGATTTCGCCGGTGGCGGCCTCGCAACGCTACTTGGAACACCTGGTGGCCGCGTGGGAAGCGGCCTTTCCCCAGGCCCCGGCGGCCCGGCAGATGGTCGTCCTCACCGTGCCGGCCTCCTTCGACGCCAGCGCCCGCGAGCTGACCCGCGAGGCCGCCCTGGCCGCCGGCCTGCCCCAGGACCTCGTGCTGCTGGAAGAGCCGCAGGCGGCCGTCTATGCCTGGCTGGCCGATCGCGGCCAGAATTGGCGGCGAAGCCTCACGCTGGGCGATATCCTGCTGGTCTGCGACGTCGGCGGCGGCACCACCGACCTGACGCTGGTGGGCGTGGCCGAAGAGCAGGGCGAGCTGGTCCTGCAACGGCTGGCCGTCGGCAACCACCTGCTGGTCGGCGGCGACAACATGGACCTGGCCCTGGCCCATTTCGTCGCCGCCCGCTTCGCCGAGAAGGGCGTCAAGCTCGATCCGTGGCAATCCGTTGCGCTCTGGCATTCCTGCCGCGCGGCCAAGGAAGCCCTGCTGGCCGGCACTGCGGACGGCGCGGAAAAATATCCCGTCGCCGTCCTCGGCCGCGGCAGCCGCGTCATCGGCGGCACGGTCTCGGTCGAGGTCGATCGCCAGAGCGTCAGCCGCTTGCTCTTGGACGGCTTCTTCCCGCAGTGCCAGGTGACGGACCGGCCGGCGCCGCGGGCGGTCTCCGGTTTCCGCGAGTTGGGCTTGCCCTATGAGGCCGACACGGCGGTCACCCGCCACCTGGCCGCCTTCCTCCAGGCGCACGGCCGGCCGCAGGGCGAGCCGGTCCGTCCCACGCGCGTGCTCTTCAACGGCGGCGTCTTCAAGGCCGAGGCCCTGCGCGGGCGGCTGCTGGACGTGCTGGGCCAGTGGTTCGGCCCGCAGCAGTCGCCCCGGCTGTTGGAAGGCCGGCACGACCTGGACCATGCCGTCGCCCGCGGCGCTGCCTATTACGGCTGGGCGAAGCAAACGGGCGGAGTGCGAATTCGCGGCGGCGCGGCCCGCGCCTACTATGTCGGCATCGAGACGGCCGGCCTGGCCGTGCCCGGGGCCCCGCGGCCGCTCCGCGGCGCTGTGCGTCGTGCCCATGGGCATGGAAGAGGGCGCCGGGGCCGAGGTTCCTTCCGACGAGATTGGGCTGGTGGTGGGCCAGCCGGCGCAGTTCCGCTTCTTCAGTTCGTCGGTCCGCAAGGAGGACCGGCCCGGCGAGGTCTTGGCCAGTTGGACTGCCGACGAGTTGGAGGAGACCGACTCGCTGGAGACGACGTTGCCGGCGGTCGAGGGGAGCGAGGACGTTTACGTGCCGGTGCGGTTCCACTCGCGGATTACCGAGTTGGGCGTGTTGGAACTGTGGTGTGTCGGCACGAAGCATCCCGGCCGCTGGAAGCTGGAATTCAGCGTCCGCCAAGCGGCGGCGGGCGAGGAGTGAGGGCGGGTGGGCTTCGCGCAGGCGCGGCGCACCCACCGAACTCCGATTGGGCAGGCAGGGGCGTCCGGCGTTGGGGCAAACACGTCATGACGGCCGAGATTCCCGGCGTGTCTCCTGCTTCTTTGGCGTGCCCTGGTCGGCGCGCTCATCGGACCCGTCCTCAAAAACGAGCCCCAATTGCGACACTACAAGGGCGAGAATCGTCTCGAACTTGTGGGGCGGGGAAAAAATGGCGTCATCGAGTCTGCGAAGCCAATCGAACATCGTTTACTTTGACACTTTGAATTGCGCTTCGCCGAGGACAACCGCGCAAAACGTGTCCTTCAGAAGAGGCGCAACTTGTTTGGGGTCTTGCACGCGGTTGAGGATCACTCCCAGCATGCGCAAGGCGATGTTATGTCTGCGTGCGTTGATTGCAAAACGAAAGGGGAGCAGGACCATGAGCTCGACAATTGAACCGCCGAAGAACGCCCCCGCCCGGGCACTAACATCGGCGTTCGCCACTCCCGAATAAAGGACAACCAGACCGAATACAAACAGGACGAGGGCCATTCCGTAGGAGATCCACTCGAAGGCTCGGTTTTCGCGCAAGGCTTGCGAGATGACTGCCTGCGCATCTGCAAATTGGAGCGAAGTCTTGTCCGGGTAACTCAGTTTCTTGTACGCCCGGATAAGGTCGTCGTCCGTGATTACCTCCGTGGTCGATAACCGATTCGCCTCCCAGAGCAAAGTCTCCCGCAGCGTAGAGAGCAGGCCCGGCAGTTCCGTCCTGGCTGAAGGATCAAGCGGCTTCTCGAGATTGTCCGTCGCAGACTCGGCCGGCTCCTGCGGTTCCACCATCGGAACTCTCCGTCAGTTGTCTGAGCACCTGATCGAACAAGAACGTGGTCGAGAGAGGACAAAACGTGCTCCACCTTCGCGATCGGGGAGCCAGATTCGTGGGCAAGTTGGACGCTGCGGTCCAGCAAAAGTCGTTCGACCAATTGGCCGGCATGAAAGGCAAACGTGCTTGCACCAACACTCACCAATATCCGTTCATCGAGGACCGAGGACATCGCCATTCCTCCTTGAGACTCGTCTCCTCCATAAGAAAATCAGCACACGGGGAGAAAGATACCACATGCGGCCATCACGAGCAAGACGAGGACTCTCTCGGCCGGCCTCGTACCACGCGTACCACCGGGAGGGGGTCTGTCTGCTAGCTCCGATTGCTGTGCCGGCGCGGCAACCACGGGGATGCGTCCCGCGGGTTGGCATCTCCTACTCCGCACCCACCGCAACCTCAATCATCCCCGGCTCGTCCCGCCCCGCAGCTACTCGTTCCCCGCGCCGGCATCCTTGCCGAACAGGGCCTTCATGCAGATCTGCGACCAGGTCTCGAAGCCGCTCATGTCGGCCAGGATTTCCGCCACCGGGCGAAAGCCGCAGTCGATGATCTCCGCTTCCCGCGGACGGACCGCCGGCCGCTGGACGTCGAAGACGTGGACGACGCCCAAGTGGACGCGTCCCACCTCGGTCTGGTCGTCGTTGATCAGGCCGACGCAGCGGGCGGTGTAGGGCGTGTCGATGGCCACTTCTTCCTCGATCTCGCGGCGCATGCCCTCTTCATAGGGATGGCCGCCGTCGCTCGGGGCGTCGATGGCCGAGATATGGCCGCCGATGCCCACGCTCCGCTTGCGGTGCAGGCGGCCTTCGCCCATGCCGGCGCCCCGGGTGTACTGAAAGACCGTCTCGCGGCCCTGCGGGTCGCAGTGGCGAAAGATCACGTAGGGAATCAACTGCTTGAAGCCCGGGTCCTGCTCCACCTCGGCCCGCGGGCGATAGCCGACGTGCTGGGGACTGAAGAGCACGGCCAGATAGCGCTCGACCTCGCGGCAGAACCCCTGAAAGTAGCCGATCTGGCGAAACAACTCGCTGGGAACGACCAACACCCGCTCGCTCTGAATCTCGCTCACGAACCAATCCTTTCTTGTCACCAGGGGACGGCAGAGTAATGAGCCACTCAAATGGAACCTTATGATCTATGGGTGCCACTGCTGGCTTGTCCAGCAGTGCCGAGTTGCCGCTGGGGGCAACACTGCTGGACTAGCCAGCAGTGGCACCCATAGTACCAAGTTCACCCGGAACACAATCTCTTAATCCTTAAGCAGCACCTTAAAAAATCAACATCGCATCGCCGTAGCTGTAGAAACGGTACTGCTGCCGGATCGCCTCTTCGTAGGCGCGGCGGACCAGCTCGTCGCCGCCGAAGGTCCGCACCAACACCAGCAGCGTCGTCCGCGGCAAATGAAAATTCGTCAACAGGGCATCGACGGCGGCAAACCGGTAGGGCGGATGGATGAACAACTCGGTATTGCCGCTGAAGGGGCGGAGCGTGCCGCCGGCGGCGGCGGTCTCCAGGAGCCGGACGGACGTGGTCCCGACGGCCACCACGCGTCCGCCCTGCCGCCGGCAGGCCAGGATCGTCTCGACGGCCTCGGGCCCGATGGTTCCCCATTCGGCATCCAGCATGTGCTCGGCCAGCGACGGCTCGGTGATGGGCCGAAACGTGCCCGGCCCCACGTGCAGCGTCAGCCGGGCCAGCGCAATCCCCTGCTCCTGCAGCCGCGCCAGCAGCAGCTCGGTGAAGTGCAATCCGGCGGTCGGGGCTGCCACCGCTCCAGGGCAGCGGGCGTAGACCGTCTGGTAATGTTGCCGATCGGCCTCGACCATCTCGCCCTTGCGGATGTAGGGGGGCAGCGGCACCCGGCCGATTCGCTCCAGCAGGGCCGGCGGCCCGTCCGCCGTGTCGGGCCGGGCGATCCAACTGCCGTCGGGTTGCTTGGCTGCAAGCTGCAACGCCACGTCGTCGCGGCCATCGAGGCCCAGCAGCACGATCGTTTCGCCGGGACTCAGCTTTCCCCGGGCCTTGCAGAGGATTCGCCATCGCCCCTCAGGGTCGGACTGCAAGAACAGCCCCTCCCAATGCCCCCCGGTCCGCAGCCGCCGCCCCACCAGCCGGGCCGGAATCACCCGCGTCTCGTTCAGGACCAGGCAATCGCCGGCCTGGAGCAATTCGGGCAGGTCGCGGATATGATGGTGAGAAAGGGATTGCCCGGCGCGACGGACCACCAGCAGCCGCGCATCGGCCCGCGACACCAGCGGCGACTGGGCAATCAGCTCGCGCGGCAGCTCGTAATCGTATTGATCCAACTCGCCCATGGCGTAAGAGGTTTTGATTTTGCGGCCTTGTGGAGACGATGGTGCTGAACAAAGAGTGAGTATAAGCCCGGGGCGTTGCGTGGGGCAGGGGGCGATGCCGGGAAGGCCGAACGGCGCCTGTGTTGACTTGCGACCCAAAAAGTGGTACATTTGTACCAGTTATGAGTACACCGTCTCAGGCCCGTCCGCTGTCCGAAACCCTCTTCAGCAGGAACCGCAGGGCGATCCTGGGCCTCCTCTACGGCCATCCGGATCAACAATTCTATTTCCGGCAGGTGGTGCGGGCGTCGGGAGGCGGCCACGGAGCCATTCAGCGGGAACTGAAGCACCTGACCGAGGCGGGGATTATTCGCCGCGACGTTCGCCACGGCCAAGTCTATTTTCAGGCCAGCCCGGAATGCCCGATCTTCGCGGAACTCCAAGCGATCATCGTCAAGACGGCGGGCGTGGCCGACGTATTGAAAAGGGCCTTGGCGCCCTTGGCCGCCCGGATCCGGGTTGCGTTCATTTACGGCTCGATGGCCCTCGGCCGCCAAAGGTCCGGCAGCGACGTGGACGTCCTCGTCGTCGGGGAGGCCGGCTTTCGTGAAGTTGTGGCCGTCTTGGCCGAATCCCAAGCGCAAGTCGGCCGCGAAATCAACCCGACGGTCTATCCACAGCAAGAGTTTTGCACCAAGCTATCGGCTGGGCATCACTTCCTCGGCAATGTGCTCCAGCAGGAAAAGATCTTTCTGATCGGGGATCAACGTGACCTTGAGAGATTGGCTGGGCAGCGGCTGGCTGATCCCGATTTGCTGCCACCAGGGGCGTAGTATCGCAAATGCAAGAGCGAGAAATTGCCCTCATTATCACCGATCTGGCGCTGGGCGGAGCCGAACGGTGCCTGACTGAACTGGCCACCCGGCTGGACCCCGGACGGTTTCGTCCGGTCGTGTACTGCCTGGCGGCGCCGCCCCCGCCGGGCGAAGACTCGCTCCTCAAGGCCCTGGAAACGGCCGGCATCGCCGTCCATTGCCTGGGCGGGGCCCGCGCCTGGCACTTCCCGGCCATCGTGCGTCGCCTCGAACAACTGCTCCGGGTGCAAAGCCCGCAGCTAGCGCAGACGATGCTTTTTCACGCCAATATCGTGGGCCGAATCGCCGCACGCCGGGCGGGGGTGCCCAAGGTCGTCTGCGGCATCCGCGTTGCCCAGCGGCGCCCGCGCCGGCGGCTGTGGTTGGATCGATGGACGGACGGGCGGGTGGACCGGCATGTCTGCGTTAGCCGCGCCGTGGCCGAGTTTGCCGCAGGCGAGGCCCGATTGCCGGCCGAGAAGCTGGTCGTGATCCCCAACGGCGTGGACCTGGCGAGGTTTCCGGCCGGCTGCGCGCCGCTGGTGCGAACCTCCCGATGGTCCCGGCCGGCCGCCAGGTTGTTACCTACGTCGGCCGGCTGGACCGGCAAAAGGGGCTCAGTTGGCTGCTGGACACCGCGGCGGTCTGGCTCCCTCAGCTCCCGCTTTGCGACCTGCTCCTGGTGGGTAAAGGTCCCGAGCGGAGTTCCTTGGAGGCCCAGTGCCGCCGGTTGGGGCTCTCCGGCCGGGTGCATTTCGCCGGTTGGCGGCCGGATATCGCCGAAATCCTCACCGGCAGCCGGCTGCTGGTGCTGCCGTCGGCCTGGGAAGGCATGCCCAACGTGGTGCTGGAGGCGATGGCCGCCCGGCTGCCGGTGGTGGCCACAGACGCCGAAGGGGTGCGGGAATTGCTGGGGCCGGCGGCCGCCGCCCAAATCGTGCCCTTCGGCCAGACCGCGGCACTGGCCGAGAAGGTGGCTCGGTTCGTCAAGGATGCCGCGCTGGCGGCAGACATCGCCGCGCAGAACCGCCGCCGGGTCGAAGAAAACTTCTCGCTGGCTGCCATGGTCGCCGCCTATCAAGACCTCTGGGACTCTCTTCTGACAGGCGGCTGACGCGGCGGGGGAAAAATTTTCCGGCACTTACGACGCCGCCCGTCGTTGGAAGTTCCGTATTGGCCGACAGCTAGAGCGACAGCCGGCGACGGAGCGGAAAACGGGCGGGAAAAAATCGCCTTGACCGGACGGGGAAAGGGGATATTCTTGGGGTCTTGTGGGTTGCAGTGGGGAACTGTGGGGATTCATTCCGCGGCGGGGCGAGTCGGTCATGCTCGTGACGGGAAACTTCACTCGCTGGCTGGACGACAAGTTGCGATTGGCCATTCCCAAGCCCCTCCGCGATGCCATGGACTGTCCGAAAGGGGCCAAATTGTTTGTCGCCCCGGAGACGGACGGCTCGCTGGCCATCTATTCGGAGGAGGCCTTCGCCCGCTGGGCGGAGCGGTTGGGCCGGGTGTCGCCCACGCGGCAAGACGTTCGCGCCTTTACGCGGCTGTTCTATGCCCAAGCGCAGCAGGCCGACATCGACGGGCAAGGCCGCATCCGCATTCCGCCCGAGCTGGCCCAATTGGCCAAGCTGGAGAAGGAAGTGGTGCTCTTGGGGGTTTACGATCACTTGGAGGTTTGGGCTGCCCCGCAGTGGCGGGCCTACGTGGCGGAGAAGCAAGCCCATTATGACGAAATCGCCGAAACCACGTTCGGCCCCGGACCGGGACAATAGCACAAGGTCGGAAAGGGTTTGTCCACGAGCTGTTCGCCGTGCGCGAGAACGGGTGACGCCGGGCCCAGGCCACCGTCTGGCGACACTCTCCTGCCGCTCTCAGCCAGCGGCGGGTTCTCGCGGGTACGGGAGGAGGGACCCTGCTCGGCCGCGAACCGCGGGAGGCATCGTCGCACTAGGGTCGATGAGCGGACCGCAAGCACCCACCTCGACAGGCGCACGGATGTGCCCGAGGTGGGTGCTTTTTCATACACGAGCGCTAGCCGCCCTTGCACCTAGCGTGCTCGGTGACCGCTTCGGCGGACTTGTCCGACTCCAGGTATAGCGTGTCGGGGCAAATGTCCTGCTCGTGCGGCCAGACCACGGTTCCACCTTCGACCCGCGCCTGCCGGAAGTAGGCCTCCTCCTGTAGCTCACGGAACACGCCGAACTCGAGCAGAGGCCGGCAGTCGAAGACGCCTTTTTCTCCGCTGGTGAAGGTGAGGAGCAATCGGTGCCCCGATGCCGGTTGCACCCGGCTGACTCTCGGATTCATGGGTCACCTCAACGGTTCGATCCTGTAGGGTTGCTGGCCGCTGGCCGCAAGCTCCCAGTCTGCCGCCAACTCGTCCTTGTGGATTTCCATCCATGCCAGCAGCAGCCGCATTTTTGCCGGTGGAAGCCGCCCTTCGAGCACCTTCCCGTCGGTTATCGAGACGACGGCCTCCTGCTCCTGGTACTTGGCGTGGATGTGCGCCCTCTTGTGCTGCTTGTTGTCCAGGAAGTAGAGCGACACGATGATGCCGTAGAACATCGAAATCACGGGCATACTTGATTTCTCCCCGTTCGGGCCAGCGACATCAGCGCGGCTGAGGCTTGACGCCTTCGGCGGCTATCCAACGCACGCTTCAGTATAAGCAATCCGGGGGAGACCGGCAACTCAGGGCGTTTCCCTTGCATGGCCGGGCCCAGGGCTCCGGCGGACGCATCGACCTGCCAGCAATTATTCCCGACGGCTCGCTTTTGTTGACCGAACTGAAGCCCCCCGCACCGGGCGTGCCGCCCTGTTTCAGCCGCGAATCTGCTCGGTGGCACTATCTGCGCCGGGCTCCTCTTGACAGGTGACAGGGACGTAATATGCTGACGGTTCCCGAGGGGGACGGCCCAGCCTGCGTATGGAGCGATGGGACGTGCCCGCGATAGGCGCGCCGAGACTCCTGCATCGCGTTCGATTGAGGGGGAAACATGAAGCGGTACACGAAAGCCGACGTTTCGGAACAAAAGCTGGAGGATCTCGTGCGGCAGCACGCCGACATGATCGAGGAGGGCCTCGTGTACGTGGACCACCAGAAGCAAACCGCAGGTGGCCGGCTCGATGTCCTGCTGGTGGATAGCGGAAAGTCACTCGTCGTCGCGGAACTCAAGGTCCTCCAGGACGATGGGATGCTTTTGCAGGGCGTCGATTATTACGACTACGTTACCGCGCATGTCGAAGCCTTTGCCCGGCTGTACCAGAAAGACGGCATTGACCCGACCCAGGAGGTGCGGCTGTTCCTTATTGCGCCGTCCTTCTCGCAGAACTTGGTGAATCGGTGCAAGTGGATGGACTTACCCATTTCGCTCTTCACATTTCATTGCCTGAAATTTGAGGGGGATGAAGACGTGGTCCCTGTCTTCGCCGAGCATGCAGTTCCCGCAAAGCTGGAAGCGGTGGAGGGCAAGACGATTGGCGACCACCTGGAGTACATCACCGACACAAACGTCCGCGCTAAAGCGGCCGCGCTCCTCGACGAGATCAAGGGTTGGAGGCCCGGCAGCATCTCCCTTGACGCGGTCAAAGATGCGATCTCGATGAAAGTCAACAATCGAGTTTTCGGGTATTTCCACCCGCGCCGCCAGCACTACATTCTCTCCACGTACAATGACGATGAGGTCTGGACCAATTACTCGATCAAGGACGATGACGATCTGGCGAAAGTGAAGCCAATCGCGAGCGATGCCATGGAACGCAGGGCGAAATAAGCGTCGAACCACGGTATCGAGCACGACGGACGCCATGGTCGCGGCTCGCTTGGCCCTCCATTCGCCGCAGCGGTCCATCGCCGAACTGAGGCTCCCGTTGTCACACATAAGTCCTTCCTTGCCGAGGCGCCCCGCCCGGACAAGCGTTTCAATGCTTTACCGCGCGGCTGGCAGCCGGCGGCTGGCCTGGCTCGAAAACGCTGAAACGGCAAAACCCGCGACAGGGTTTCCGGGCGCTTTTCGCTGTCGCTCGAAGTCCGGCCTGGAACAGCCGGCCAATCCGGGTAGAATGGCCTCGTGGGTACTGTCCTCCTTCTGTGCGTGACACGTTGCTCTTGCCCCGATGACGCCTATGGCCGAATTTGCGTCGGTCCACACCCCGGTCTTGCTGGACCAGGTGCTCCACTGGCTTGCCCCCCGCGAGGGAGCCGTTGTCGTGGACGGCACCCTGGGCGGCGGGGGCCATTGCCGAGCGCTGGCCCAGCGCGTGGGCCCGAGCGGCCTGGTCATCGCCCTGGACCGCGATCCGGCTGCCGTTGCCGCCGCCCGGCGCGAAATGGCGCAACTCCCGGTCAAACCGGTCCAGGCCAACTTCTGCGACCTGCCCGAGGTGCTCGCCGGACTGGCCATCCAGCAGGTCGATGGCATCGTCCTCGATCTGGGGCTCTCCAGCGACCAATTGGCTGATCCGGAGCGGGGATTCAGCTTCTCCTCCACCGGGCCGCTCGATCTGCGGTTCGACCCCATGCGTGGCGAGCCGGCCAAGCGGCTAATCAACCGCCTCAGCGCCGAACACCTGGCCGATCTGATCTACTATTTCGGCGAGGAACGGTACAGCCGCCGGGTCGCCCGGGCCATCGTCGAACAGCGGCGGGAGAAGCCCATCGAAACGGCGGCGGAGCTGGCCGAATTGGTCCGCCGCTGCGTGCCGCGGTCGCGGCTGGAGCGGATCGACCCGGCCACCCGGACGTTCCAGGCCCTGCGGATCGCGGTGAACGACGAGCTGAAGTCGCTGGAGATTGCGTTGCGGCGGTTGCCCGATTGCCTCCGCAGCGGGGCCCGGCTGGCGATCATCAGTTTTCACTCCCTGGAGGATCGCCGGGTGAAGGAGGCTTTTCGTCAGGACCCGCGGCTGCAAGTGCTTACCAGGAAACCAGTTTGCGCCGAGGCGGCCGAGGTGGATCGGAACCCCGGCGCCCGCAGCGCCAAACTCCGCGTCGCCGAGCGCCTGGGGCAATGAAGCTGCGAAGTGGCCCAAGATGCTATTGAATCGCCCTGCCGGGGACCGGTACTATGTGCGCGACACTCGCCGCAGGGATCGCGGCTCTAAGTCCAATGGCAAGGAGGCCTTCGGATGGGCAAGGAAACGAAGATCGGCTTAGCGGTACTCGCGGCCTTATTGATTGCGCTGGGCGTCGTTGTCTATAAACGGCTTTCCCGGCCGTCGGACGAGACTGCGGTGGCGGCGGCTGAGGCCGGCGAGAGGGCTTCCTCGCCGGCCAATCGCGACACGCCCGGCGACGACTGGAAATCGACCAACGCCAACGCCACGGTCAGCAAGCCGATGGTGCTCTCGCCCGCCAAGACACCCGGCGGCGCCGCCGCTCGCTCGCCGGAAGACGTGACGTCGCAATGGATCACGGCGACCGACCCGCCGAAGAAGGGCAGCAGCGGGGACGCGACGGTCGCGTCCGACCTGCCGCCCGGGGGTATTCCGGGCCCGCCGGCGCCCACGGCCGACGACCATTACACCTCCTCAAGCGATGCGCGGCCAGCCTCGTCGCCGTCGCCGGCCGTGCGGGCAGAGGCCTCGGTCTTGGCGCCGGCCAAGCAGGCCGCCGATCCGCTGCCGGGTCGCGCCGACCGCTACGCGCCGGCCGCCGCCGCGGCTTCGCCCTTGGCCACCGAGGGCGCCAGTACGACGCGGACCGCCGAGCCGCCGCCGAGTTATTCATCGGCATCGCATGATTCCTACTCGGCCGCGTCGCCGCCGCCGGCCTATCCACCAGCCTCGCACGATTCCTACGCCACCGCCTCGCCGCCGCCAGCCTATCCCCAGGCCGCCTCGCCGCCGTCGGCCTATTCGCCGCCGACCTACGCGGCCGCCTCGCCGACCTACGGGCAGTCCGCCCGCGATTCCTTCCACGCCGCCTCGCCGCCGCCGGCCTATTCGCCGCCCCCGCGCGACTCGTACGCGGCCGCCGCAGCGCCGCCAAGCTATCCGGACGCCAGGGGAACCTACGGCCGCAGCGCTCCGCCGCCGCTGGGCGATGCCGAGAGTTTCAGCCATGCGGGCGGGACCTACGAGGTGCAGCCGAACGACAACTACTGGCTGATTTCCCAGAAGGTGTACGGCAGCGGGGCCTACTTCAAGGCGCTGGCCGAGCACAACCGCGGCAAGGTCCCCGAGCGCGACAAGCTGCGAGTGGGCGACAGCATCTCGACCCCCACGATCGCGCAACTGGAGCAGACCTATCCCGAGTTGTGCCCCAAGCCCAGCCGCCGCGAGACCGTGCGGAACCGCGCCACGCTGGCCAGTTCGCACGGCGGCTACGGCGGCGGCCGGACCTACGAGGTCCAGGAGGGCGACACGCTGTTCGACATCGCGCGGAACGAACTTGGCAAGGCGACGCGGTGGGCGGAAATCTACCAACTGAACCGCGACGCCCTGGGCAAGGATTTCGATTACCTCACGCCCGGGATGCAGTTGACCTTGCCGCCGAAAGACGCCCCCGCCTCGCCCGACAAGACCACGCGGCGGCCCGGCCCGGTGTACGATCGCTGAGCCGGCGCGAGGTATCCGGCACACGCCGCGTGCCGCTGGCAGTACGCCGCACACGCCGTGTGCGGTGAGATCGGCACACAGCGTGTGCCGGATACGGGTGTGCCCGCATACAATTCCGGTAATTCTATGCGCATCATTTCCGGCGGGCAGACGGGCGTGGATCGTGCGGCGCTGGACGCGGCGCTGGCGCTGGGGATTGCCCATGGCGGCTGGTGTCCGCGCGGCCGCCTGGCCGAAGACGGCCGCATTCCCGATGGGTACCAGTTGCAGGAGACGGAGACGGCGGATTATCCGCCCCGGACCGAGCGCAACGTCCGGGACTCGGACGCCACGCTGGTCCTCTGCCGCGGCGTGCCCACTGGCGGGACCGAATTGACCGTTCGCCTGGCCCGGGAGCACGGCCGGCCGTGCCTGGTTGTGGACCTGGACGCGGCGCCGTCGGCCGCCGCCGTGGCCGATTGGCTGCGGGCACACCAGGTCCGAATCCTCAACGTGGCGGGACCGCGCGAGAGCCAGAGTCCGGGGATTGCCGCCGCGGCGGCCGAATTCTTGCGGCAAGTGTTCGCCCTCTGGGCTGCCGGCGATTGCTAGGCGGTGGGAAATGGCCGCAAAAAGCGGCGAATCGGCTGCTCCGGCAGTGTGCCGCTGGCTCCGCCGGTGCTTCGGGAGGTTGACGTTCCATCGCGAATTGGGTACAAGTTGGGGTTGGCACACCGCTTGTGCCTGCTGGATTTGAGGATTCGCCGCGGGTGGCCGGACGATGCACGAGGATCGCAAACAGCGCCTTGCCGACTTTGTTGCCTGGGTTGAGAAGCACATCAAGGGCGACGAGAAGGGTGAGTCGCAAATCTATCTGGACCACCTTTTCGCCGCGTTCGGCCGCAAAGGTGTGAAGGAGGCCGGGGCAGTCCTCGAACAGCGAGTGAAGAAGGCCGACAACGGCGGCACGGCGTTCGCCGACCTCGTGTGGAAGCCGGTCGTGCTCATCGAGATGAAGCGCCGTGGCGAAGACCTCAGCCGCCATTATCGCCAGGCGTTCGATTACTGGACCCGGCTGGTGCCCGGCCGGCCCCGTTACGCGGTCCTATGCAACTTCGACGAATTCTGGGTCTACGATTTTGAGACCCAGATGGACACGCCCGTCGATAAGCTGGCCCTGGCGGACTTGCCGCAGCGTTACGGGCCGCTCGCCTTCCTGTTTCCCACGGACGAGAAACCGGTCTTCGGCAACGATCAGGAATCGGTCACCCGGGCCGCGGCCGACCGGCTGGCCGTCTGCTTCAACAAGCTTATCGCGCGAAAGGTGGACCGTCCCGTGGCGCAGCGGTTCATCCTCCAGATGCTGGTGGCCCTGTTCGCCGAGGATATCGGGCTGCTAGAGCCCTACATGGTCACTCGCCTGCTGGAGGAGTGCAAGGAGCCTCGCGACAGTTTCGATCTGCTAGGCGGGCTTTTCTCGGCAATGAACACGCCGGGTGGGACCCTGGGCGGGCGATTTAAGGGGGTCGATTACTTCGACGGCGGCTTGTTCGCTCAGCCGGCGCGGCTGGAAATGTATCCCGACGAACTTGCCCAACTTCGTCAGGCGGCCCGATCCGACTGGTCGAAGGTGCGGCCGGAAATCTTCGGCACGCTGTTCGAGCACTCGACCGAAAAGGGCGAGCGGCACGCCCTCGGCGCGCACTTCACCAGCCCGGTCGATATCATGAAAATCGTCGGGCCAACGATTGTCGAGCCGTGGCGTGTGCAGATCGAAGGGGCGAAGACTGTCAAGCGCCTTCAGGAGTTGCGCCAGCGGATGCACGGCTTCACGGTATTGGACCCCGCCTGCGGATCCGGCAACTTCTTGTACATCGCCTACCGCGAGATGAAACGGCTTGAAGCCCGCATCCACGAGCGCATCTGCGAGCTTTCCGCCAGCGTTGACCCGGCGCAGCGGGTATTCGGGTTCGTCACCGCCTCGAACTTCTACGGCATCGACATCATTCCTTTCGCCGTCGAGTTGGCGAAGGTGACGATGATGATTGCCCGGAAGTTCGCCATCGACGAACTGCACATCACCGAGCCCGCCCTGCCGCTGGACAACCTGGACGCCAACTTCCGCGTGTGCGACGCCCTGATCGACCCGTCGGGAAATCCGACCGCTTGGCCGAGGGTGGACGCAATCATCGGCAACCCGCCGTTCCTGGGCGCCAAGCGGCTCAAGCCCGAGTGGGGGCCCGATTACGTCAACGCGGTGCGGAAGGCATATCCCGATGTGCCCGGCATGGCCGACTACTGCGTCTACTGGTTCCGCCGCGCCCACGACCATTTATCCCCATGCACGGTCGACGACCCGCTGGGCGGCCGCGCCGGTCTGGTCGGCACGCAGAACATCCGCAACAATCAGTCGCGGGTCGGCGGCCTCGACCATATCGTCCGCGACGGCACGATTCTGGAAGCCGTGGAGAACCAGCCGTGGTCGGGCGAGGCGAATGTTCACGTGTCGATCGTGAATTGGGCCAAGACGCAGGATACCGGCCTTTTGCCCCGAAAGCGGCGACTATGGTACAAGGTCGATCCGTCGCTGCCGCTGCTGGACGTCCAGCCGTCGAAACGCGGCCGGAAGGCGACGACCACGCCGGGCAGGCGGCGCGGGATCCGCAAGGACAAGTCCTTCGAGCTTGCGTATCGCGAGTGCGACGAATCAATTCGACACTTTCAGACCAACTGGACGTGAGCGGTGCAAGGATCCTGGCCGCGAGTTCGGGCGCATGTTACACCGGGCAGTATCCGCGCCACTCCGGCTTCATGCTTGATCGCACGGAGGCGAAAATGTTTCTGCACGCCGACAAGGCGAACCGGGACGTGGTGTGGCCGTTCCTGGTTGGTGCGGAGATGCTTACGACCGGCGCTCCAGAAAGATGGGTAATCGATTTCCAGACCAGGTCGGTCATTGAGGCCCAAGCGTACGCCCTTCCGTTTGCGCGCGTGGAGAAAGTTGTCCTGCCGTACATAAGAAAGAAGGCAAGGATCGAGCGGCAGAAAACGGGCAAGGGAACCGGCCAGGATCAGAACTGGCTGCACACGTGGTGGCAACACTTCCGCCCGCGACCGGAACTCATCGGGAAGCTCCTGAAACGTACGCGGTTCATTGCCTGTTCGCGCGTTACCAAGCGCCCGGTTTTCGTGTTCTTGTCAACGGCGATACGGCCAGGGGATGCGCTTTCTTGCTTTGCGCTTAGCGACGATTACAGTTTCGGTGTGCTTCAGTCGAGCATCCATTGGCGATGGTTCGTAGCGAAGTGTTCGAAGCTCAAATCCGACTTCCGCTACACGCCGGAGTCCGTCTTCGACACTTTCCCTTGGCCGCAAGGGTCGACTGCCGAGCAGACCGACGCAGTGGCGGACGCGGGGCGGGAAGTGCGCCGGGTTCGGAGCGAGGCCGTGGCCAAAGTCCACGGCGGTCTACGGGCCGTCTACCGAACCCTGGAACTGCCCGGAAAGAACCCGTTGAAAGACGCCCACGCCGCCTTGGACGCCACCGTGCTGGCCGGCTACGGCTTTTCGCCCAAGAAGGACCTACTGGCTCAGTTGCTCCGGCTGAACCGGGAAGTTGCTTCCCGCATCGACTCCGGCGCGACGGTGGTCGCACCCGGCGTCCCGCCCAGCTACCCCGACCCCGCACGGCTGGTCACCGACGACTGTGTGCGGGCGGAGTGACGGGGGAACGGGAAAAAGAACTGCTGGTTGTGGGGGAACGCGTCCCGCGCGATCTGCCGGCCCAAAAACGGCAAACGGGCCGCTCCGCCCCGAGGTCTTCCCGTGGCGGCCGGCCCGGTGGATAATGGACGCAAGCCCGCGGAGAAACGGCCTGTGACCACGTACCCTGAACCTTTGCCTCCCATCGCCAACAAGTCCAAAACCGCCCTGAGGGCGCCGTGGCGCGGACGGCCAATTGGCTCGTCGGCCTCACGGCCGCGGTGCTGCTGGCGGCCTCCGTGGGCGGATACCTCTACGACCGCAAGCAACGCGAGACCATCACCGCCGCCTATCTCCGCCTGCAAGTGACCGGCCCGGCCGCCCTGCAAGCGGGCACGCCCGCCGAGTTCAGCATGACCACCACGACCATCACGGGCGAGCCGCTGCCCTCGTCGATCGAGTTCTCACTGCACTCGCCGGACGGCAAATGCCAGGAGAAGCACGTGGAGACGTCCGACGAGAGCGGCCGCTTGCGCGTCGCCATCCCGGCCGAGCTGGCCTTGCCCGCGCGAGCGGAACTCGTCGTGACGGCCGTACACGCCGGCCTGCGCGAGGAAGTCAAAACCGTGCTGGCGGTCCAGCCCGCCCAATTGGCCACGCAACTGACCCTCGACAAAGCCGTGTACCGGCCGGGCGAAACGGTCTATTACCGCTCGCTGACGCTGGCCCGCTACGGGCTGACCGCCGCCGGCGCGGGGCCGGTCCACTTCGAGGTCCTCGATCCCAGCGGCGTGCTGGTGCCCAAGTCGCCGCTGGAGGGCCTGACCGACCGTGGCGTGGGCAACGGCGTCTGGGCCATCCCCGAAGACGCCCGCCAGGGGCAATATACGCTGGTCGCCCGCAGCATGGATCACGCCTTTGCCCAACAAGAGCGGTCCTTCGTCGTTCGCCGTGCGTCGGGGGCGAAAGCGGCGGCGAAGAACGTGCCGGGCGAGATCGCCGTGACGTTCTATCCCGAGGGGGGCGCGCTGGTGCCGGGGCTGGAGAACCGCGTCTATTTCAGCGCCCGCGACCCGCTGGGCAAGCCGGTCCACCTCCAGGGCCTCGTCGCCGCCAGCGACGGCCAGGACGTTGCCGTGGCGGACACGAACGAGGAGTTCAGCCTGGTGCCCAGCGAAGGGCTGTCCTATCGGCTGAAGATTTCCAACCCCAAGGGCATCGGCCAAGAGCCCCCGTTGCCTGCGGTGGCCAGCGATCGGAAGATCGTCGTCAGCGCCGGCAGCGGCGTTTTCGCGGCCGGCGCCCCGCTGGAGTTCACCATTCGGGCGGCCAAGGAGGGCATTCCGCTGGCGGTGGTGGCCCGCTGCCGCGGCGTGCCGGTCGGCGAGCAAACGCTGATCACCACGCTGCAAGGCCGCGATCATGGCGCCATCGCCGTGGTCGTTCCCCTGGACGAGCAGGCCGGGGGCGTGATCCACCTGACGGTCTATGACTACAGCAGCAGCCCGCCGCAGGTCGTGGCCCAGCGCGCGGTCTATCGGCCGATGGCGCGGCGGCTGACGGTCCGGGCGGCGGAGCACCCCGCGCCGTACGCACCCGGCGGCAAGGTCGGACTGACCGCGATCGTTGCCAATGAAAAAGGCGACCCGGTCGGGGCGGTCCTGGGCCTCAGCGTGGTCGGGCGGAAGTCGCTCGGCCCGTCCGGCGGACGCCCGCTGGGCGCCGTCGCGCCGTTCCTGTGCGGCGGCGAAGCGGACGGGCCGGGGGAGTTCGACGGCGCCGAGTTCTACCTTTCCGACGACAAGGACGCGGCCGTGGCCATGGATCTGCTCTTGGGCACGCAAGCCGGGCGGCCCGTGGCGGAGGCCGGCGCGCCGCCACTGATGTTCGACAACTTGAACCAACTGCGGGCGCAATATGAAAAGAGCCTCAGCCAGTACCAGGAGACGCGGACCCAGGTGCTGCGCGCCGTGGTGGCGCTGTGTTTCTTCGGCGGCCTGGGGCTGTTGCTCTTCGTGACGATGTTGGCCCTGCTGAAGATCGTCTCGGGGCTACGGCTGTGGCTTCCCACCGTGGCGGTGGCCGCCTGCTGCGTGCTGATCGGCTTGGGCCTCATGGAGCCCGGACGGCACAAGATGGTTCAGAAGGCCGTACCCTTCGTGCCCTCCAGCGTCAATCCGCCCGCCGAGGCCGGCGATCGGCCGCGGCCTGCCAAGGACGCCGCTCTGAAAACCCTCAAAACCTTCACCGTCAGTCCCTACGCTTATCATCTTGCCGCCGGCTCGCCCCGCAGGCAGAGCGACGGCGGGGAAACGCTCTATTGGAATCCCCTGGCGATTGCCGGCCCCGATGGCCGCGTGCAGATCGACTTCGACCTTCCCGATGGGCTGGCCGCCTTCGAGGTACGGGCCGACGCCTGTGGCGACGGCCGCATCGGCTGCGGCCGGTGGGAAGTAGCAACAAAGGCGGAGGGCGGAGGGCGGAAGGGGGAAGGCGGACACGGGAAGGCGGAGGGGCACGCCCCAAGCCCACCGGCTGCGGCCGGTGGGAAGTAGCAACCAAGGCGGAAGGCGGAAGGCGGACGGCGGAGGGCGGACGGGGGAAGGCGGACGGGGGAAGGCGGAGGGGCACACCCCAAGCCCACCGGCTGCGGCCGGTGGGAACAGCCAACCGCCGGTTCTAACCAGGGGGCCGCTTGACCCGTCGCCGGTTTGTGCGAAAATTCCTTCGCAGTCAAATTGCACGTCGACTTCGTGGCGTTTTTGGACCCCCGTTCCTTCACCAACCAACCGAGGCTCCACACATGGGAATGCTCAAAGAGTTCCGAGACTTCGCCGTCAAGGGCAATGCCATCGACATGGCGGTGGGAATTGTCATCGGTGCGGCGTTCGGCAAGATCGTCACGTCGCTGGTCAACGACATCATCATGCTGCCGCTGGGCCTGCTGCTGGGCCGGATGGATTTTTCCAGCCTGGCCATCCATCTCGGCGGCAAACCGGCGATCAGGTACGGCATGTTCATCAATTCGGTGCTGGATTTTACGATCGTGGCCTTCGCGATTTTCCTGGTCGTCAAGCAGATGAACCGGCTGAAGCAAGCGCCGGCGCCGGCGACCAAGGAGTGCCCGCAGTGCTGCACCGCGATTCCAATCCGGGCCCATCGCTGCCCGAATTGCACGTCGGAATTGACCGCTTGATGTTGATCCTGGCTTGCGGCCCGTCTTGCGATTGACGAAAAAATGTCGCCAGGGGGGGACGGAGGGAGCAGCGCGGAGGGAAAGCCATTGAAAAATTTGCCGCGAAGTGCTAGGCTCCAGGATGGAGGGCAGCCGATCTTGGCGGTAGCGGACAGAAGAAGGAGGACGTGGCCATGTCGATGATTTGGATTGGGGTGCTGGTCTTGGCGGCGCCGCCCTTGGGGGTGCCAAGTTCGACGGCGGCAACCGCGGGGACAGCGACGCCGGCAGTATCGTCGTCGGCGACGCCGGGCGCTCAGGCCGGGTCGCCGCAGGCGCGGCTCGGCAGCGGCCGGAAACTGGCCGATGCGGTCCATGCGGCGTTGCAGCGCTGGGCGCACGCCAACGAGAAGAATGCCGAGGCGGCGGCGCGCGAGTTTCTCGTGCTCTACAAGGAACTGCGGGCCGACAAGCGCTTGGCCATCGACGAGCGCGGCGAGCTTCGCGGGCTGGTCCGCGGCCGGCTGGTGCGGTTGTCGAAGATGATCGCCGCCGCTGCCGCCCGCCACGCGCCATCGGCCCAGCAGCAACCCGGGGCGGTGGCGAAGCTTGCTCAACCGGCGGCGGTGTTGGCGCAGGCGGCAGCCGGCGGCGGGGCGGCCGGCCTGGGGCCCGGCGGGGCGGGCAAGCCGGATGACGATTACGGCCCCAGCCTCGTCGAACTGATCGAAACCACGATTGCCCCCGACACCTGGGACGTCAACGGCGGGCCGGGCTCGATCTATTACTGGCGGAACCAGCACGCCCTGGTCATCCGTGCCACCGCCGAGGTCCATGGGGTCGTCGGCGACCTGATGGACCAACTGGACGCCGCCGGCCATTGACCGGTGCTGCCGGTGGCGGGCGGGCCCTTATTCGCTGCCGCGCGTGCGAAAACGACTTCACACGGGCGTGCGAATATCATCGCGCTCCCCCCGATCGTGGCCTTTGGCAGGCCGTCACCGCCGGTTCAACCCGCCCAATCGCTACTTGGCGGCCGTGGGGCGGCGCAAATCCGTGGCATTTATTGGCCAAAACCTTGCCAATCGGTTACTATCAAGCTAGGTGTCTGCTTTATCGGTTTGGGCAATTCGGGCTAACTCTTCTTTTGGCGGAGCACAGCGATGGCGATCTTTGGCTTGTTTCGTAACTCCAAGGCGGCGCGACACGCAAAAAAATCCCGGCAAACCGACTGGCGGTCTCGCCAGGCAATTCTGGAACCCTTGGAACAGCGCTGCATGTTGTCGTCAAGCCCGCTGAGCGTGGCGGGGCTGTCCACCACCGGGACCAACGACGAGACGGTCGTTGCCGGCTCGCCCCTGATGATCTCCCTGCCGGGCAGCGGGGCCACGGACATCACCTACACCGCCACCAGCAGCAACTCGAGCGCCCTGGCGCCGACCATCTATATGCCGTCGTCGAGCAACACGGTCATCCAAATTGCGGTCCACGGCACGAACGCAAGCGGCATGACGACCTTTGCCGGCGACATGGATTTCATGCTCTTCGGCAGCCTTACCGACTTGACGGCGGCCGTCCAGTTCTTCACCAACCTGGTGAACCAGTCCTTCTACGACAGTGCGCCGGGCGACAGTTTGGCGGCGGACGGCGGCAAGATGATCTTCTTCCGCAACGATGGTTCCAGCGGCGTGCTGCAAGCCGGCAGCACGAACAACACCCCCAGCGGCGGCGGCTCCGGCAGCTCCTTCGACGACGCCTACGATTCCAACCTCGTGTATTCTGAGGCCGGCGTGCTGGCCATGGCCAAGGCCGGCAACGACGGCAACGACTCCCAGTTCTTCATCACCAACGCGGCCGAGGCATCGTATGATTTCCGCTATACGGCGATCGGCTTTATTGTCGAGGGCAGCGCCATCCAACAGGACATTATCAACGCGCCGACGACCTATAACTCGTCGACAGAAATGTATAAGCCCACCAACCCCGTGATCATCGACAGCATCTCGGTCATCAGCGACAGCACGGACGGCGTGCTGGAGCTGGCCGCCCCGTCGACGTCGGCCGGCCTGTCCTATACGGTCACCTTGAACGTGATGGACGGCACCGCGGCCGACGAGATCAGCTACAAGCTCAACGTCACCGTCCAGGCTTCGACGTCGTCAAATTCCCCCAACGAGCCTTACTTGGAGAGGCAGAACCTTACCCCGATCCAGATCACCTCCGGCCAGACCGTGTCGGAAAACCTGGCGAGCTCGACCTACGATCCCGCGGGCGTCACGGTGTTTTACGCCTATAACGAAGAGACGCCGTCCAACGGCTCGTTGTCCATCAGCAATTGGAGCTATACGGCAGGCACGTACAGCCTGACGGCCGCGTCCGGCTTCGCCGGCGTCAGCGAGGTCTACCTGGGCGTGGAGAACACCACCGACGAGAGTTCGAGTGGCAACGGCACTTACGATACCCACTTGGTGCCCGTGCTGGTGACGCCCACGGCCCCCACGCTCACATTGCTGTCGCCTTCCACGTCGAGCGCCGCGGGCATCGCCACGGGCGTCGACAATTCGCTGGAGTTCCAGGTGAGCGGCTTGTTCAGCGGGCTCACCGTCGATATCTACTGCGACGGCAGCAGCACTCCGATCGCAACCGGCACCGCCACCGGCAGCACCCTGGACCTCACCACCAACAGCGCGACCACGCTGCCCCCCGGCGTCCACACGTTCACGGCCACGCAAACCTATTCGACGAGCGACATCAACGTCGGCAACAACGACTCAGCGGAAACCCTGGTCAGCCAGCCGTCGTCAACGCTGTCGCTCACCGTCAACACCTCGGTGGTGAACTTGTCCGGTGGCACCAAGTTCACGTTGCGGCGCTCGGGCGCCTATTTGCAACTGGTCAACGACACCACCGGCGTGGCCCTGTTGAACCAGACCATCGCGTCGATCTCCGCCATCCAGATCAACGGGGCCGCCGGCGCGGCGGACCAAGTCACCGTCAACATGCTCTACGGCGGCGCCTTCACGCTGCCCAATGGACAGGTGACGTTCACCGCCGGCAGCGGCTCGCCGGGCGACCTGCTGGTCTTCCAGGGCGCGAACGTCGCCGACACCTTGACCCTCAACAACACGTCCCTGGTGGCCGGCGGCCTGACCATCGGGTATACGAACCTGCAAGGGATCACGCTCAAGGGCGGCACCGGCGCCGACAATTACGTGCTCAACTCCAGCCCGGCCAGCGTCAAGATCATCGACGCCGCCGGCGTCAACGCCTTGAATTTCTCCGGCGACACGGCCGGCAAGGGCATTACGTTGAACCTGGGACTCAACGCCGGCCAGGCGCAAACCATCGCGCCCTGGGGAAAGACCCTCGCGCTGACCGGCACGTTCCAGGACTTGACGGCCACCCCCTACGCCGACGTGCTCACCGGCGGCAGCGCCGCCTGCATCATCCGCGGCGACGGCGGCAACGACGTCATCCGCGCGGGCAGCGGCAATACCGTGCTGGTGGGCGGCGTCGGCAACAACACCCTCTACGGCGGTTCGGGCACCTGCGTCTTGATCGCCGGCGGCGGCGGCACCAGCACGCTCGACGGCGGCAGCGGCAACACCATGTTGATCGGCGGCAGCACCAGCTACGACGCCAACGACGCGGCCCTGCTGTCCATCCTGAATAACCTGACGGCGGCCGAGGTGCACACGGGCGCACCCGCATCCCCGTGAGCAACCCCACCGCCGGCGCCTATCCCCTCACCATGGGCAAGACCGTCAAGGATTCCGGCACGGCAGACACGCTGGTAGAGGGAACGGGAGCGACCTGGTTCCTCCCCGGCGCCCACGACAGGGTGATCTATTGACGCCTCGGCGGGCGGTGCGATGGGCGAGCAATCGGGCTCGCCCGCGCCACAAGGCGACCGGATTTCCCTTCCGGCCACTCCACGCCCATCACAGTCCGTAATTGTGCCGGCAGATTCAAGCAGCGGCGCACCGCCGGCGACTCTGAATGGACTTTATCGCAGCTTTATTCGTCGATGTTGATGATAAGGATGGCTTATGATAAGATATCCTTATGAACATCGAGACCATCCGCATCTTTTGCGATGTCCTTGCGCACCAGAGCTTCTCCCGCGGCGCCGCCCTGAACGAAGTCAGCCAATCGGCGGCCACGCAGTCGGTGCATCGGATCGAGCAGCATTTTGGGGTGCAACTGGTCGATCGGACGAAGCGGCCGTTCGTGCTGACGCCCGAGGGACAGGCCTGTTTCGAGGGCTTTCGCGAAGTCCTGGAGCTGTACGACGCCGTGGAGGCCCGCGTCCGCACGTTGCGCATGGAAATCACCGGGCTGGTGCGCGTGGCGTCGATCTATTCCGTGGGATTGCACGACATGAGCCGCTGCATGCAGGACTTCATGCGCCGCTATCCCAGGGCCAAGGTCCGCCTGGAGTACCTGCGGCCTAACAAGGTCTACGAGGCGGTCCTCAACGGCGAAGTGGATTTGGGGGTGGTTTCCTATCCGACGGCGTCGGCCGATCTGCAGGTGATCCCGCTGCGATCGGAGCGCATGGTGCTGGTCTGCCGGCCCGAGCACCGCCTGGCCGGCCAACAAGCCGTCACGGCCGAGCATCTGCAAGGCGAGGACTTCGTGGGCTTCGATCGCGACCTGATCATTCGCAAGGAAGTCGACCGCTATCTGCGGCAGCGGGGGGTGAATACGCGGGTGGTGATGGAGTTTGACAATATCGAGACCATCAAGCAGGCCGTGGAGATCGGCGCCGGCGTCAGCATCCTACCCGAGCCCACCGTCCGCGAGGCCAGCCGCAACGGGGCCTTGGCGATCGTGCGGCTGATTGCCCCCGAGTTGCGCCGTCCGCTGGGCATCATCCACCGCCAGCGCAAGGTGTTTACGCCCACCGCGGCCAAGTTCGTCGAGCTTTTGCAGCAGGTGCAGCCCGACGGCACGGAGGAGCCTTAATGCGTGAAATGGAAGTCCCGGTCACGTTTCAGTCGCTGGAGAAGACGATCTACGTCCTGCGCGGGACCAAGCTGCTGGAGGCGGCGGCCATGGCCGACCTGGTGCTGGCCTCGCCCTGCGGCGGCCAATCCCTCTGCGGCAAGTGCCGCGTGGTGGTCGCCGGCGGCGGCTGCGGCCAGCCCACGCCCGAGGAACGGAACTTCTTCTCCGTCGAGGACTTGCGCGCGGGCTGCCGGCTGGCCTGCCAATGCACGGTCGAAGGCCCGGTGAGCGTGCTGGTCCCGCAGCCTTCGCTGTTGGCCGCCCGCCAGCAGATCCTGGTCCATGCCGAAGGCGTCGCCGCCGCCGAGGTCGATCCGGTCGTCCGCAAGCGCTATGTCGAGTTGCCCGAGCCGGCACGGGGCGACGCCGCCGCCGACCTCATGCGGCTGGAAAAGGCAGTCGGTCCGCTGAACATCGACCTGGAGTTGCTCCGCGGGCTGCCGCGGCGGCTGCGGGAAGCGGGCTTTCGCGGTACGGCGGTCCTGGCCGACGGCCGGCTCTTGGATTTCGAGCCCGGCAACACCCAGTGGAACGCTTATGCCGTGGCCGTCGACGCCGGCACCACCACGCTGGCCGCCGCCCTCTTGGACGCGGACTCGGGACGCGACCTGGCGGTGGTCGCCAGGCTGAATCCCCAAACCCGCTGCGGCGACGACGTCCTCTCTCGCATCCTGCTGGTGCGCAGCGACCCCGGCGGCCTGCGGCAACTGCAGCAGGCCGTCACCACGGCCGTCGATGAGATGATCGGCGAGCTTTGCCGGGAGGCGGGCGTGCCGCGAGAGCAAATCTATGAAGTCACCGTCGCCGGCAACACCACCATGCAGCAGTTGTTCTGCGGCGTCGACCCCGGCGCCCTGGGCGAATCGCCTTTTGTTCCGGCCGCCGGGCGGAGTCTGCTGGCGCCGGCTGCCGCGCTGGGGCTGCACGTGCATCCCCAGGGCCGGACGTGGATTTTGCCGGTCATCGGCGGCTTCGTGGGCGGCGACACGGTGGCCGGCGTGCTGGCGACCGGCCTGGCCGATGCCGGGCAACCGACGCTCTTTGTCGACATCGGCACCAACGGCGAGATCGTGCTGGGCTCTGGGGGGCGATTTTCGGCCGCGGCGACAGCCGCCGGCCCCGCCTTTGAGGGCGCGCGAATCATGCACGGCATGCGCGGCACGACCGGCGCCATCGAAAAGGTCGTCGTCGACGGCGGCGTCCTGCGGATCAACGTCATCGGCAACGTCCCGCCGGCCGGACTGTGCGGCTCGGCGCTGATCGACGCGGCCGCCGAGTTGCTCCGGCACGGCCTGCTCGCGCCGCAAGGACGCCTGGCCTTTCCCGGCGAGCTGCCCGCCGGAGTCCCTGCCGACCTGGCCCGGCGGATGGTTCTTTACGAAGGCCAGCCGGCGTTGCAACTGGCCGCCGAGGACGAGACCGCCCACGGCGGGGCGATCTTGCTCACCCAGCGCGACCTCCGCCAGTTGCAACTGGCCACGGGGGCGATCCGCGCCGGCATCGCCCTGCTTTTGCGCCGCCACGGGCTGGAGCCGCAGGACCTCGATCGCGTGTCGCTGGGAGGGGGATTCGGCAATTTCATCCGCCGCAGCAACGCCCAACGCATTGGGCTGCTTCCCTGGCAGATCGAGCACCGACGGATTCGTTTTCAGGGCAACACGTCGCTGGCCGGGGCGCGGCTGGCGGCCGTTTCGCGGCGTGCCCGGGCGCTGGCCGACGAACTGGCCCGGCGGATCGAACACGTCGATCTCTCGCTCGACCCCGAATTTGCCACGGCCTTCGCCGAGGCAATGACCTTTCCGGAGGAGGGGTCGTAGGGCATCACGCAGGTGCCACTGCTGGCTTGCCCAGCAGTGCCGGAGCAGCACGGCGCATCACACTGCTGGACAAGCCAGCAGTGGCACCCATCGCGGACCCAGCCGTGGCACCCGGCAGGTGATCGTGGTCAAGCTTCGGCGGGCGGTTCGCTGTCATGCTCGCCGAGGGCGGCACGTCGTGCGGGCCCACCGCCGCGCAGGCTGGTGGCCCAGTCGATGACGTAGTAGAAGACCGGCGTGAGGAAGATGCCGAAAAGGGTCACGCCCAACATGCCGCTGAAGACGGCGGTGCCCAAGGTGCGGCGCATCTCGGCCCCGGCGCCCTGGGAAACCATCAAGGGAATGACGCCGAAAATGAAGGCGAAGGAGGTCATGATGATGGGCCGCAGCCGCAGCCGGCAGGCGGCCAGGGTGGCCTCGCGCCGCACGGCGCCCCCTCGCGCTGCACCTTGGCATATTCGACGACGAGGATGGCGTTCTGGCAGGCCAGCCCCACCAGCACCACGAAGCCGACCTGGGTGAAGATGTTCACGTCCAGCCGGGCGATGACCACGCCGGTGATCGAGCACAGCAGGCACATCGGCACCACCAGGATGACGGCCAGCGGCAGCGACCAGCTTTCGTACTGTGCGGCCAGCACGAGGAAGACCAGCACCACGGCCAGGATGAAGACGTACAAGGCGGTGTTTCCCGTCTGGATCTGGAGCAGCCCCAGTTCGGTCCAGGCGGTGTGCATGGCATGGAGGAGTCCCGGCTGCGTGGCCTCTTGCATCAGGCGGATGGCCTCGCCGGAGCTGACGCCGGGGGCCGGTGCGCCGTTGACCGCCGCCGCCGGGTACATGTTATAGCGCTGGATCAGCACCGGGCCGGTGGTGTCGTGGATCGTGGCCATAGTGCCCAGCGGGACCATGGTCCCGGCCTCGTTGCGGACCTTGAGCAATTTGAGGTCGCCCGGCTGCTTGCGGAAATTGGCGTCCGCCTGGACGTTGACCTGCCAGGTGCGGCCGAAGCGGTTGAAGTCGTTGATATAGTAGGAAGCGAGGTAAACCTGGAGGGTGCTGAACAGCTCGCTCAGCGACACGCCCAGCTTCTTCACCTGGGTGCGATCGATGTCGAGGAAGAGCCAGGGGGTGTCGGCGCGGAAGCTGCAAAAGAGCCCTTGCAGGCCCGGCATGCGCTTGCCCCGGTCGACGGCGTCCTGGCCGGCCTTCTGCAGGGCGGCGAGGGGATTGTCGTCGCCGCGGTCCTCGATGATGATTTTCAGTCCGCCCGCCGTGCCCAAGCCGTCCACCGGCGGGGCCCCGAAAATATCCACCAGGCCGTCCTGGATCTCGTCTTGAAACTGCTTCTGCAGCCGGTGGGCGATGACGTCGCCGGAGAGTCCGCGGGCGGCGCGGCTGTGAAAATCGTCGAGCATCACGTACATGGCGCCGAAATTCGGCGCGTTGGCGCCCAGCAGGATCGACTGCCCGGCAATGGCCACGGTGTGGCTGACGCCGGGGTTTCGCTTCTCGTCGCGGGCGATGGCCTCGATGCGGCCCATGACGCGCTCGGTCCGTTCGACGGAGGCGGCGTCGGGCAGTTGCACGTTGACCAGCAGATAACCCTTGTCTTGCGCGGGGATGAAGCCCGCCGGCGCCCGCGTGAAGCCGAACCAGGTCAGCGTCAGCAGGCCGCCGTAGATGAGCAGGACCAGGGCACTGACGCGGAGGGCCTGGCCCACGACGCGGGTGTAGACGTTGGTGGAGAAAGTGAAACCGGCGTTGAAGGCGCGGAAGCCCCTGGCGATAATCCGGTCCAACGGCCGCGCCAGGAACCAGCCGGCGGCAACCCCCGCGACGACGGCCACCACGGCCCAAGAGACGGAAGACGCGGGCAAGGCCGCCGGCCATACGTGCAACACGGTCACGGCCTTCGCCACGATCCGCGCCAGCCAGGGCGCGAGCCATGCGTAACCGGCCCAGCCGCCGACGAGGACATAGGCCAGCCGGGGCAGCACTTCCTGCCGCTGGTGCTCGTGCGGCTGCAACAGCACGGCGGCCAGCGCCGGGCTGAGCGTGAGCGAATTGAAGGCCGATATGAGCGTCGAGACCGCGATCGTCAGGGCGAATTGCCGGAAAAACTGGCCGGTGATGCCGCTGATGAACTGCGCAGGGCACGAACACCGCCCCCAGCACCAGGCCCACGGCGATTACCGGGCCGGAAACCTGCGACATGGCCTTGATGGCGGCCTCGCGCGGGCTCAGTCCGTGCTCGATATGATATTGGACGGCCTCCACCACCACGATGGCGTCGTCGACGACGATGCCGATGGCCAGCACCAGGCCGAACAGCGTGAGGTTGTTGAGGCTGAAGCCCATGGCGGCCATGACGGCGAAGGTGCCGATCACCGCCACCGGCACGGCGATCAGCGGGATCACGGCCGACCGCCAGTTCTGCAGGAACAGCAGCACCACCAGCGCCACCAGGATCACCGCGTCGCGGAGGGTCTTGAAAACCTCGCTGATGGATTCGTTGATGAAGGGCGTGGTGTCGTAGACGATCTTGTAGTCGAGCCCCTCGGGGAAGTGCGTCTTCAGTTCCTCCATCTTCTCCCGCACCACCGTCGCGGTCTTCAAGGCGTTGGAGCCGGGCAATTGGTAGATCGACAGCGCCACCGACGGCTCGCCGTCCAGCGTGCAGGTCTGGTCGTAGGCCTCGGCGCCCATCTCGATGCGGGCGACGTCGCGCAGGCGGACCAGCCGGCCCGTGTCGTCGGTCTTGAGAATGATGTCGGCGAATTGGTCGGCGTCGACCAGTCGCCCCAGCGTCGTCATGGTGTACTGGAAGACCTGCCCCTGGGGGACGGGCGGCTGGCCGATCTGGCCGGCGGCGACCTGGAGGTTCTGCTGCGAGACGGCGGCGACTACGTCGCTGGCCGTGAGGTTGCGGGTGGTCATCTTCTCCGGATCGAGCCACAGCCTCATGCTGTAGTCGCGCCGGCCGAGGTAGGTGATGTCGCCGACGCCCGGCAGCCGCGCCAGCTCGTCGCGCAACTGGATCGTGGCGTTGTTGCTCAGGTAAAGGTTGTCGCGGCTGCCGTTTTTCGAGTACAGGTTGACGATCATCAACACGTTGGGCGACTTCTTCTTCACCGACACGCCGTTGCGGTTGACCAGGTCGGGCAGCACCGGCAGGGCCATCGCCACGCGGTTCTGCACCAGCACCTGGGCCATGTCCAAGTCGACTCCCAGCTTGAAGGTGACCGTCAGCGTGTAGTTGCCGTCGTTGGTCGATTGCGACGACATGTACATCATGCCTTCCACGCCGTTGACCTGCTGCTCGATGGGGGCCGCGATCAGGTTGGCCACCACCTTCGAGTCGGCCCCGGGATACGAGGCCGAGACCTGCACCGTGGGCGGCGCGATCTCCGGGTACTGGGCCACCGGCAGGAACCAGACGGCGATGCCGCCGGCCAGCGTGATCACGATCGACAGCACCGAGGCGAAGATCGGCCGAAAGATGAAAAAGCGTGAAAACACGAGGCACCTTCCAGATTGCGTTAGGAATCTTCCGGGGGAAGCAAGGACCGCACGTCGCCCCCTCGCGAACGAGCCAGCCACTCAATCAGGGGAATGAGACCTAGAGTGAGGACGGCCAGGGCAATGCGGCCGCCGAGTTCCATGGCCCGCGTATGGAACAGCCGGCGGCCGCCCAGCCAATCGATGACGTAGAAGAACACCGGCGTGAGGAAGATGCCGAAGAGGGTCACTCCCAACATGCCGCTGAAGACGGCCGTGCCCAGGGTGCGGCGCATCTCGGCCCCGGCGCCGCGGCCGATCAAGAGGGGGAAGACGCCGAGGATGAAGGCGAACGAGGTCATGACGATGGGCCGCAACCGCAGGCGGCAGGCTTCCAGGGCCGCCTCGCGGCGCGAAACGCCCGTCTCGCGGACGCGCTTGGCGAATTCCACGATTAAGATGGCGTTCTTGCTGGCCAGGCCCACCAGCACGACGAAGCCGATCTGCGTGAAGATGTTGATGTCGGACTGGGCGCCGGCGCCGGGAATGGAAACGTTGAGGAAGCCGAAGGCGGCGGGCAGCCTCGCGGCGACGCCGTGCAGGCACGTTTGCAGCAGGCCGAAGGCGGCGGGCACCGCCGTCACGCCAACCACCGCGCTGAGGAGGCACATCGGCACCACGAGGATGATGGCCAGCGGCATCGACCAGCTTTCATACTGGGCGGCCAGCATGAGAAAGACCATGAGCACGGCCAGTCCGAAGATGGCCATGGCCGTATTGCCCGCCTGAAGCTCCAGGTAGGCCATTTCCGTCCATTCGCAGATCATGGAGGCGGGGAGCGTCCGGTCGGCCAGGTGTTGCATCATGTCGATGGCCTGCCGGGAACTGATCCCCTGACCCGCATAGCCGTTGATGGCGGAGGCCGGATAGGTGTTGTAGCGGGTGAGGATCAGCGGTCCGTTGACCGGGTGCACGTCGGTCACGGTGCCCAGCGGCACCATGGCGCCAGTGTTGCTGCGGACCTTCAGCAGCCGCAGCTTGTCGACGTTGTTGCGGAAGGGGGCATCGGCCTGCACGATGACTTCCCAGGTGCGGCCGAAGAGGTTGAAATCGTTGACGTACAGGGAGCCGAGGTAGGTCCCCAGGGTGTTGTTGGCGGCGGCTATGGGCACGCCCAGCGTCAGGCATTGGCTGCGGTTGGTATTCGCGAAGATTTGCGGGGCGTCGGCGCGGAAGACGTTGGGCTGCATGACCAGCGCCGGGGCCGGCGGGGGACGGTAGGGATTGGGCAGTCGGCTGCGCCAGGGCCGTGAGGTTGTCGGCCTGCTGCTGCAGGACCCGCAGGCCGAAGTCGCCGCGATCTTCCACCAGCACCTTGAAGCCGCCGGTGCGGCCTACCCCGCGGATCGGCGCCGCGGGGAAGACGCTGGTCAAGGCCCCGGGCACTCCGGCGGCCAGCCGCTCTCGCAACGTGGCGGCGATCGCGTCCGCCGAGAGCTGCGGCGTCTGCCGCTTGGCAAAATCGTCAAGAATCACGAACATCGCGCCGAAATACGAGGCATTCACTTGAAGGGCAAACGACGAGCCGGCCACCGCCACGGTATGCTTCACCCCCGGCGTGTCCAGGCAAATCTGCTGCGCGCGGGCCGTGACGCGCCCGCGTCCGCTCCGTCGAGGAGGCATCGGGCAGTTGCACGTTCACAATCAGGTAGCCCATGTCTTGCGGCGGGATGAACCCCTTGGGGGTTTTCACGAAATCAAAATAGGTCAGGCCCAGCAACCCGGCATAGACCACCAGCACCAGGACGCTGACGCGGAGCAATCCGCCGACGCCGCGGATATAGGCCGTCGTGCTTTTCCGCACGGCCGCGTTGAAGCCGGCGAACCCCCAGCGAAGGACCGCGTTGATGGGACCGGCCAGCCGCCAGCCGGCCCCGGCCAGGCCCGCCACCGCCAGCGTGGCGGCCACCCACCAGGCCGCCGGCAGCAGCGGCGCCGACAACCGCGGGGGAGCCGGCCTACCAGCGACTGCAACCAGTGGGCCAGCCAGGGCGTCAGCCACTCGTAGCCGATCCAGCCGCCCACCAACGGATAGGTGAGCCGTGGCAGGGCCTCGTGCGTCTCCTTGTCGCGCTCGCGGAGCAGCACGGCCGCCAGCGCCGGGCTGAGCGTCAGCGAGTTGAAGGTCGAGATGATGGTCGAGGCGGCGATCGTCAAGCGCGAACTGCCGGAAGAACTGCCCGGTAATGCCGCCGATGAACGCGCAGGGCACGAACACGGCGCTGAGGACCAGGCCCACGGCGATGATCGGGGCGGAGAGCTGGCTCATGGCCTTGATGGTGGCCTCGCGCGGGGCCAGCCCGTGCTCGATGTGGTACTCGACCGCCTCGACAACCACGATGGCGTTGTCCACCACGATGCCGATGGCCAGCACCAGGCCGAAGAGCGTGAGGTTGTTGAGGCTGAAGTGCATGACCGCCATCACGCCGAAGGTGCCGATGATGGCCACCGGCACGGCGATCAGGGGGATGACGGCCGACCGCCAGTTCTGCAGGAACACCAGCACCACCAGGGCCACCAGGATAATGGCGGCGCGGAGGGCCTTGAAGACCTCCTGGATGCACTCCGCCGTATACGGCGTGGTGTCGTAGAGAATCTCGTACTGCAAGTCGGCGGGAAAGCTCTTCGCCAACTCTTCCATCTTGTGGTGGATGCGATCGGCCAGCTCCAGGGCGTTGGCATCCGGCAACTGGAAGATGATCAGGCCCACCGACGGCATGCCGTCCACCTTGGCGCTGACGTCCTCGTTCTTGGCGCCGAGCACGACGCGGGCGACGTCCCGGAGCCGGGTCACGCGCCCCTGCGGCGTGCTGCGGAGAATGATGTCGCCGAACTGCTCCGGAGTCTCCAGCCGGCCCAGCGCCGAGAGCGTGACCTGGGTCGCCTGTCCGGGATTGGCCGGTTGCTGCCCGATCTGCCCGCAGATCGCGGGAAGGTTCTGCTCGCGCAGGACGTTGACGACGTCATCGGCGCCCAGGCCTCGCGAGGCGAGCTTCTCCGGGTCGATCCAGATCCTCATGCTGTAATCGCGCTGGCCGCTGATGTAAACGTCGCTGATCCCCTCCAGCCGCAGCAATTCGTCGCGGCACTTCATCCAGGCGAAATTGCTCAAGTAAAGCTGGTCGTAGCGGCCGCCCGGCGAAATGAGGTTGATCGACAGCAGGATGTCCGGCGACATCTTCCGCGTGGTCACGCCCGTCTGCTTCAGCACGTCGGGCAGTTGGGGCAAGGCCAGGTTCACGCGGTTCTGCACCAGCACCTGGGCGAGGTTCAGATTCATCCCCTGCTGGAAGGTCACGGCCAGCGCGTAGGAGCCATCGTTGGCGCTCTGCGAGGACATGTACATCATCCCCTCGACGCCGTTGACCTGCTGCTCGATGGGGGCCGCCACCGTCGCGGCCACCACCTCGGCGCTGGCCCCGGGGTAACTGCAGTTGACCATCACCGTCGGCGGGGTGACCGGGGGATATTGCGCCAGGGGCAGATTGAAAACGGCCAGCCCGCCCGCCAGCGTGATCACAATCGACAGCACGGCGGCAAAGATCGGTCGATCGATGAAGAAGCGGGAAGACATGGGCGGCACGTGGCCAGGGGGGGGGGATTGCTGTCGCTGCGGCCTTAGCGCGGCCGCTGGGTGCCACGGCCAGGCTCCGCCTGGTGCCCGGCTCGTCCAGCAGTGCCGCCGGATTGCACTGCTGGGCGAGCCAGCAGTGGCACCGATGCGGATTTCGTGGCCGGGGCGGGCTTCGTGGTGGTGGCGGCGGGTTTCGTCGCGGGGGCGGGTTTCGTGGCGGCGGCGGGATCGGCGGTTGTCTTCGGCGCGGCAGCCGGCGCGGCCGCCACGCTCGATGCCGGCGCGACCAGCGGCTCTTCAGCCGTCATCTTGACGTCTTCCGGGTCGACGGGTTTTCCGGGGTGGATCTGCTGCAAGCCGCTCAGGACGACGCGATCCCCCGGGGAAATGCCGTCCTCAATGACCCGCAAGCCGTTGCGGAGCGCCCCGACCTTGACGCGGCGTTCCGCCACGTTATTGTGCGGGCCGACGACGTAAACGAACTTCTCCCCCTGGTCCGATCCCAACGCCCGCTCCGAGACCAGCAGCGCCTCGTGGGCGTCGCCGATGGGTACCCGGACGCGGGCGAACATGCCGGGAGAAAGGAGCCGGTTGGGATTGGCGGGATTCGGGAAGCGGCCGCGAATTTGCAGCGTTCCCGTCATCTGGTCCAGCGCGTTGTCGACGAAGTTGATCGTCCCCTCGTGCGGATAGCCGTCCTCGTCGGACAGGCCCAGGAGGACCGGCAACTGGGCCTCTTGGGCCGACTTGATCTTGCCGGCGCGGAGCAAGCGACGGAACCGCAACATGCTCCGCTCGTCTACGTAGAAATAGGCGTACATCGGGTCGAGCGAGACGATGGTGGTGAGGATGGTGTTGTCGGCCTGGACGAGGTTGCCGGGGTCGATCCGCTGCCGGCTGATCCGGCCGCTGATCGGGGCGGTGACGACGCACCAGTCGAGGTTGAGCTTGGCGGTATGCAGGGCGGCCTCGGCCACCGCGACCGAGGCGGCGCCCTCGTCGTGGTCGCCCTTGGCCAGGTCGAAGTCCGACTTGCTGATCGCCTTCATGGGCAGCAACTCCTGGGCCCGCTTAAAGTCGGCGGTGACCCGCTCCAGGTGGGCTTTGGCCAGGCCCACGTTGGCCAAGGCCCGGTCGTAATCGGCCTGGTACGTGCGGGGGTCGATCTCGAAGAGCTTCTCCCCTTCCTTGACTTCCGCCCCCTCCGTGAACCGCACCTTTTCCAGGTACCCGGTCACGCGGGCCCGCACGTCAATGCTCTTGACGGCCCTGGTTTCTCCGGTGAAATCCTCGTAATCGGTAACCACGTCGCGGACCGGCTTGCTCACCAGCACGTGCGGCGGTTTTAATTCCGGCGCCCCAGCCCCGGCGGGACCGCAGCCGCACATGGCCAGCCAGAGCAGGAGAAGACCCGGCGCCGCCAAGGTCGTGAGGAACGTCTTAGAGAAATGAGCAATGGTCACTTGCCGCATGGGGTCTCACCTTGCTGTTGTTGCCGCTGGCGGTCGCTGAGGATGCCGTAAAATACAATGTCGAGAATGTCTTGCGTCTGGGCCTCCACCGACTTGCGAGGCCCGGTAAAAAAATTGGTGAACATCGTGCCGTAGAGCAAATCGCTGACGACGTTGCTGATCCGCTCCGGGGGCATGTCGCGGACGCGGCCCTCGTCGATCAACGAGCGGTAGAGCGCCCGCCAGCGCATCGCGTTCGCCTCGCGGTGCTCGAAATAGGTGGGCTTCTTGCGGTCCTTGAACTGCGCCCGCTCTTGGATCAGCAGTTCGACGACTTCCGGGTGCTCGGCGAAGAAGGTCAAATAGGAGCGGATGCCGCGTCGGATCCGTTCCAGGGGCTCGTCGACGTCGACGATGGCGGCGTCGACGCGCTCGCGGAGTTGCCGCATCGCGCGATCGGCGACCGCCAGAAACAGTTCCTGCTTGCTGGGGAAGTAGCGATAGAGGGTGCCCTTGCCGACGTTGAGGGTCTCGGCCAGAAGCTGCGTGTCGGTTTCCGAATAGCCGCGCTGGGCGAACAAGGCGGCGGCGGCATCGAGAATTTCCTCTCGGCGGGCCGCCGCGGCGGCTTCGTGGCCGTTGTGGATATCCCCTGCAATAGCGGTATGCGTCATGGAAGCCGAGGCGTGAAATGGTCTGGACTGACTGGTCAGTCTATTCTAGCTGACGGTCCACGGCCCTGTCAAATGGCGCAAGTAAGAGCGTCCAGGCAATTATTACCGCCTATGCGGGTTATGCGGGGAGTGACGTGTCCCGGGCATGGCCGGCACCGTAGGTCAGGCACTCCGTGCCTGACCGTTTGTCGGCCAAGGGCCGTCAGGCACGGAGTGCCTGACCTACGGGCTGTGGGGCAGTGAAGGGGCCAGCAGCGTAGGGTGGGTCGAGGGGCACCATGCGAAGCATGGTCGCGAGCCCCACCACAATCCGCGAAAAATCGATGGTGGGGCTCGCTGCGCTCGACCCACCCTACGCACTAGTGAACGGCTGCCCGGGGCCTGTCGGGCACCGAATGCTCAGATGGACCAGTCCGACGTTCTCGTCCCGGGTGCCGCGGATGTGGAGTTTCGGCTTCTCCAGGCTCACCGTGGTGTGCGGCGGAACGGAACTGGTGATCCAGACGCTGGAACCGATCACCGCGTCGTGCCCGACGACCGTGTTGCCGCCCAACACCGTGGCGTTGGCATAGATGACCACCCGGTCTTCGATGGTGGGGTGGCGTTTGGTGTTGCGGACCAGTTTGCCGTCGGCATCGGTGGGAAAGCTCAGGGCGCCGAGCGTGACGCCTTGATAGAGTTTCACCCACTGGCCGATGACCGTGGTCTCGCCGATGACGACGCCGGTGCCGTGGTCGATGAAGAAATGGTTGCCGATCCGGGCGCCGGGATGGATATCGACGCCGGTGCGACTGTGGGCCCACTCGGTCATCATCCGCGGGATCAACGGCACCGCCAGCTCGTGCAGCAGGTGGGCCAGGCGATAGACAGTCACCGCCTCCAGGCCGGGATAGCAGAAGATCACTTCATCGAAGGAGCGGCAGGCCGGATCGCCGTCCAAGGCGGCCTGGACGTCCTGGGCCAAAACGGCCCGCAGCTCGGGCAGCTTGCGGAGGAAGGCCACGGTCTTGGTTTGGGCGACGGCCTCGAAATCGTCCTGCTGGTGCGGGTCCCATTGCCTGTCGCGGCCGGCCTCATGGCAGCAGGCCCGCGCAATTTGCAGCGTCAACTGGTCGTGCATCCGGTCGACCAGGTCGCCCACGTGATAGGTCACGTTGCCCATGTGCAGGCCGTCGCGGCGGCCGAAGCCGGGGTAGAGGATTTCCCGCAGGTCCTGGATGATCGAGATGATGGTTTCATAATTTGGCAGCGGGCAATGGCCGAGGTGATTGATGGTGCTCATCTCGGTGTAGGTCTCGACGATCCGGCCGGTCAGTTCCGGCAGCGATTCTTTCAAACGGATATCGGTCGACATGGCGAGTCATGCTCCAAGCTGCAACCGTGGAAAATCCCCCTCGCAGCGCGGGGACACCTGGGTGGAGGAAGAAAAGACGCAACGGCGGTCAAGGGCAATGCGAGGCGGGGCTGTCCGGCGGTCAAGCCGGACAGCGACACGCGCAACAGCGGCAGGGACACAAACGCCGTTTCGGGTCCATGACCAAAAATCCCCCCTGGCTTCCGCCGGAATGCCTAATCCTAGACGCCGCCGGTCCTAGAATCAACGGGTACGGAATAATCTTCGGTTGCCGATCGGGTAAAATTTGAGGATTTTCCGGCCGTCAAGGACCCTGCGGCGGCCGGGCGTGGTGCGGATCGTCGCTGGCCCCCGCCCTGGGCTGATGCACAGACGCAGGTGGTTTTCACCCCGGTTTTGTTGCAATGGGTGCCACTGCTGGCTTGTCCAGCAGTGCTGGAATACCGCGCCACGCAGCACTGCTGGACAAGCCAGCAGTGGCACCCGCCGCGCTCCATTCCACTGTCCGGTCCGAAGGGCGCCGGCACCCTCTATGTGGTCGCTCGCACGAGCGCGGGCCAATGGAAGTTCGAGCAGGCCGCCGTGACCATCGATAAGAGTCAGAAGAGGATCGATCTGCTGAAGAAATAGCTGCGGCGCGTGAACGTCCGCTTCGTGTCAAGCTAGGCCGTCAGCGGTAACATCCCTTCTTCCACCGCCGCCAATCCTGTAGAATAGTGCAGGAGCAGGCCGGGCAGACCACAGCCCGGCGCCGTCACAGCAGGGGAGTTCGTCGCCATGCAGGAAGATGCTGCCAATCCGAGCCCGGACTTGCCCCTTGAGCCTCCCGGCGCGGCCGCAGGCTCGCCGCCTGCGCGCGCCTGCGCCCGTGTTCAGGCCGCACTGGTCCGCGCAGCCGGAGGTCCGATTGCGGCGCGGGCTCTGGGCGTTTTGGCTGCTGTTGCTGATCGTGGCGCTGGCCCTGCCCTGGGTCGCCAGGAGCGTCTCGTATTCCATTGCCCTGGGCCGTATGCAGGCCGAGGCGCAGGTCGCCCGCGACTATCTGGCGGCCAGGCAGCAGGTCTCCATCGCCGATTACCGATGGGTCGTCAAGGTCGTCGAGCCGTCGGTGGTGGGCGTGCGGGCCAATCGCGTCGTCGAGGGGCAGCCCAGCGACGAACTCTCCGCGCTGTTCGGCGCGCGCCAAGAGTACCGCGCCCGAAACCAGGGCTCCGGCGTCATCGTCGATCCCAAGGGTTACATCATCACCAACTACCACGTCGTCAGCCAGGCCAGCCAGGTGGAAGTGGACCTGCCCGATCAGCGCGTGGTCGCCGCCACAGTGGTGGGCGCCGACAAGCTCAGCGACATCGCCGTCTTGAAGATCCAGGCCGACGGCCTGACGGCCGCAAGCTGGGGCGATAGCGATAAGCTCGAGGTGGGCGACCCCGTGCTGGCCATCGGCAATCCCTTCGGGCTGGCCCGGACCGTGACCGCCGGCATCATCAGCGCCAAGGGCCGCCACGCCGTCATCGAAGACCTCAGCTACCAGGACTTCCTGCAGACCGACGCGGCGGTGAACCCGGGCAATAGCGGCGGCCCGCTGGTCAATATGCAGGGACACGTCGTGGGCATCAACACCGCCATCGTCGGCCCCACCTACCAAGGCATCGGCTTTGCCATTCCCAGCGCGTTCGCCCAGGAGGTCTACCAGACGCTGAAGTCGTCGGGCAAGATGTCTCGGGGCTGGCTGGGAGTTGCCACCCAGGCCCTGACGCCGGCGCTGGCCAAGCAGTTCGGACTGCCCGACAGCAACGGCGCCCTGGTGGCCAGCGTGGTTGCCGGCTCGCCGGCGGCCGCGGCCGGCATCGAGCCGGGCGACGTGATCGTGCGCTGGAACGACCACGCCACCAACGACCCCATGGAACTGGCGCTGGCCGTGGCCGCCACCAAACCCGATTCGACCGCCACCGTGGAGCTGATTCGCGAGGGCAAGAAGAACTCGATCAAGGTCGAAGTCCGCGAGCGTCCCGTCCAGGCGGGCTGAAAACGCGCTCATTCAAATGAGAAACTGGCGAACTTTGCGAAACAAGGCAATGATTCCGCCGCTCTAGCGATCGCACTGAACGCTCCCGATTTGCGCGGCGCCGGCGTCGCTCGACGGCTAACCGCCTCGCCGCGCACCTGCCCTCGTCCTCCTCGTGCGGGTCTCAATCAGCCCGCGAGCAAATCGTTTTTGTAAACTCTACCAACGTGTCCAAGTGGCCGATCGGCCACGGTTCGCCTTCTCTCAGACCATTTTTTGGCAAGCCGAAGGCAATTTGAAAAAAATTTTTCGATGTCGCACGACCGTCTGCGCCGAGCCTCGCCGGAGACCGTCGTCGTGACGCCGCACGACAGCCAATCGGTAGCGCGATGCGGCGCCAGGATGAGCCGCGGCGGCGCGATCGACACGTGATTTGTCATGCCGGCTTGCCGCTGCCCAGGAGCGCGCCGGCACGACCGCGCTGATGCGATGTTTTCATACGCGTGTTGACAGCCGTCGGCCACCAGGAAACTCCGCGCCGCCGACTGCCATTGTGCTGGCTCCGGCTGCCCACTGCGCTGAAAGACGCGCCGCCGCCGCGCTCTCGACGAACGCTGGCGCGCGATGGCGCGTAAAACGCAACTATCGACGCGGCCTTAACTTACGACGATGCGTGTCGGCCCGGTTGAACGACTCTGAGGCACGATCTCCGCACGCTGCAACCAAGCGCGGCGCACGGGCCCGAACACGCTGGTCGACGGCGCCGCGGCGCGCTGCATGTTGCGTTGCCTGTGCGCTGCGATCGGCGCTGCTGCATTGCGCCGCGCGCCGCGACGGAAGCCGCCGGAGCGCGGCGAAATGACGGCGATGCGCGGGCGATGTCGGCGCGGCGCGCACGCGCACGGACGCTCGGCAACGAAGCGCAAGAAGAGCGTGCCAACGCGCGGTCGATGGGCGTGTTGATGGGCTCGGCGTCGCGAGCGGCGATGGAAAAATTTGGTCGCGCGACAAAAAATGAACTTGCAAAGATTTGGAAAGTGGCTAGGATTATCGCAATGGAGAGCCTTGGAGGCTCTAGGTCATTGAAGTTCCTCACAGGGATTTCAGAGATCGGATGGAAACGAGCGACCCGCGCCGTCAAGGCGCCGTGCCTGGACGGATCTGATGTCGGGGAGTTTGTTGTTGTGTCTCGGGCGACCGACCTGTCGAAGTTCGGCCCCAGCTCGACCTTCGACGAGGGGTTTGCCCAAAACGTTGTTTAGGAGGATGTAAGGTGGCCAAGAAGAAGGTAGCGAAGAAGAAGGTGGCGAAGAAGCCCGCGAAGAAGAAGGCGGCCAAGAAGGCGCCCGAAGAAGAAAGCTGCCAAGAAGAAGAGAAAGTAGCTTGGTGCTTGGCGGGTTGACCGCCAAGGTCGATAGCCCCTTCTTCGACCTTCCCACGCTACGACGAGAAAGAAGCGCCCGGCACGGCTGACCGGGCGTTTCTATTTTTCCGGCCCCGGTGAGACGGGAAAAGGGGCGACTTGCCCGCCCAGTTCGTTCAGCGCATTGCGCGCCGCCCGCTGCTCGGCTTCCTTCTTATTGCTGCCCCAGGCGGGCTGATACGTGGTGCCGCCGATTTGGGCGGCAATCTTGAAACACTTGCTGTGATCCGGACCCTTCTCGTCCAACAGTTGGTAGGTGGGCGTGGTGCCGTGCTGCCGCTGGGCCAACTGCTGAAGCATCGACTTGTAGTTGCTCCCCGTCTCCCCCTCGGCCGCCAGCTCGATCTCCGGGCCGATGTGCCGCTCGACGAAGTCGCGGGCCGCCTGGCTGCCGCCGTCTAAGTAGATCGCCGCCACCAACGACTCGAAGACGTCGGCCAACAGCGACGTCGGCACGCTGGGGTGCGTCGTCATCCCCTTGCCGAGAATCAGGAACTCCTGCATCCCCAGCGACTCGCTGATCTTCGCGCACGTCTGGCGGCTGACGACCACCGACTTGATCTTCGTCAAGTCGCCTTCGAGATACTGGGGATATTGGTGAAAAAGCAACTCGCAGACCACGGCGCCGAGGATCGCGTCCCCCAAAAACTCCAACCGCTCGTTGGAGGCCAACCGGTGCTCGGCGCCCGAGGCGTGGGTCAGGGCGGCCTGCAATAGCTCGGCGCTGTGAAACTGGTAGCCGATCCGCTCCTGGCAGTGGGCAAAGAGAGGCGACAACCCTGAATTGGCACTCGCGGCCTGATCGTCCACGCCCATGCAAAAGCTCGCCACGCACAGGATATTTTGTCCACCAATGGTTCTAATTTAGCAGCCGCCACGGCCATTGTCAACCGCCACAAGGTGGGGCCACATGGTGGGGCGCGCTGCGCCGTCTCTGTTGCAGAGGTATCTGTCGCCGCGGGCTCTGTTTTTCCGGAAACCCTTAACTCGCCTCGCTATCCTCCCAACAAGTTCTTCGGCAGAAAATCATGCGATCGACTCCTCGTGTTGCCATCGGCAGGCTTCAGCCCGGCGCGGACCTGCGGCAGAGCTGCCGCTCAATCACTGCTCCTGGGCGCCGGTGCCGTAGGAAGAACTCGGACCCCAGAGCTTGGGGCTTGGCGGCCGAACGGTCGATACTGAAGGCAGTCGTCCTAGCCGTTTACAGTTCAACGTTAGTCCGAAGCGCAAGCGAGGGGAAACGACGGCAGACCGTGGCGTGGCACACCCTCGCTTGCGCTTTGCGCCTGGTGTCACAACCGGGGCCGTGAATGGTTACCAAACGCCTGCCTGCCCCCCCTACCGGCTGGGCAAGGGTTGAACTTGCCACGAGTGCCTGGCTCGGGTAGAATAATACTGACCGGTCGGTTTTGGTTCCGCCACACGGCCCAACGGCCCAAAAATCCCTCAAGTGCTTGCCGTGCAAAAACTTCACGACGAAAAACGCGACAGAATCCTCGAGGCGGCCACCGAGCTGTTTGCCTCCCGCCCGTTCCACAAGGTCCTGCTCAACGACGTGGCCATCGAGGCGGCAGTCGGAAAGGGCACTCTCTATACCTACTTCGAAAACAAGGAGAGCCTCTACCTCGCCGTCATCTATTCGAGTTTCGAGAAGCTCGTCGATCAACTCAAGCGATGCGTCGAGGCCGACGGCGCGTGCAGTCCCCGCGACGCCCTGGAAACCACGGTGCGAGAGTACGTCGACTACGGGCTGGAACATCCGCGCCTGTTGGACCTCCTGCGGGCCGGGCCGCTCCCGCAGGCCGCTTACGAGCGTTGGAGCCAGAAGGGGCGGGAACTGACCGACCTGGTCGAAGCGATCATCCGTCGCGGCATCGCCCTGGGGCAATTCGCCGACCCCCATCCCGACCTGACCGCACGGTTCGTGCCGGGGCTGATCCGCTCGGCCCTCGTCGATAGCGCAGAGAGGCAGGATCCGCAGGTCGTCACCCGGCATATTCTCCGCTTTCTCGAGTCTTCGCTCCTTTCGACAAGTGAGAGTTGCTGCCAGCAGTGAAAGATAAAATCATGAAAGATACTGATCTCGGCGTTGAGGAGACGCTGCTCGTGGACGGCGACGCCGTGGCGCCGCGCCACGTCGCCGACCACCGCGACGAACGCGCGACGGTGCGCGTCGGGCCGCGTAAAACGGCGCGGTCGCTATCGCAGGACGAGTTGCCCAAGCCGCCGTCGTCGCCTTCGCGGCAGCCTTGGACGTGGGTCTTGCTGGCCCTGCTGGCCATTGGTGCCATCGGCGGCGGCACCGCCTATTATCTCTACACTCTTGGATACGAGAGCACGGATGACGCCTTTATCGCCGGGCACGTGGTGCCGATCAGCTCCCGCGTGGCGGGCCACGTAGCCAAGGAAGGAGTCCGGGTGACCGACAACCAAGCGGTGAAAGAGGGAGAACTCTTGGTGGAGTTGGATCCCAGGGACTTCGAGGCCAAGCTGGACGCCGCCGAGGCGGGGCTCCAGGCCGCCAAGGCCGGCCAGCGCAGTCGGACCTTCGGCGCCGACGTGACCGAGATCACTTCGTCGGCGGGCATGGACGAGGCGGCGGCGGCCGTGCACGGGGCGGAGGCCGAGGTGGCCGTGGCCCGGGCCGCGGTCGCCACGGCCGAGAGTCAGCAGGCCGCCGCCCGCGCCCAGTTGACGGCCGCCAAGGCCGCCTTGGCGCAGGCCCATTCGGAAGTGCGGGCGGCCGAGGCCAGGCATCAACTGACCACGTCCTACCTGGAGCGCATCGAGGACCTGGTCCCGCAACATGCCGTCTCGCAGGAGGCTCTGGACGAGGCGATGGCGAAGGACCAGGTGGCCGTGGCCGAAGTCGCCGCCGACCGGCAGCGCGTCGACGCCCAGGAGGCCGCCGTCAAACAGGCGGAAGCTGCCCTGGAGGCCGCCGGCAGCAGCCTGCTGCAGGCCGAGAAGGCGGTGACCGCGGGTGGCCGGACAAGGCCGCGCCGAGGCCAGGCTGGCGGCTGCCAAGTCGGCCCCCAGGCAAGTCGACCAAAGCCACTCCCAGACCAACATGGCCGAATTCGAAGTGGCACGCGCCGAGGCCGAGGTCACCCAGGCCAGGTTGAATCTCTCCTACACCAAGATTCTCGCCCCCGTCGACGGACACGTCACGAGCAAGAACGTCGAGCCCGGGGCCCATGTCTCGGTCGGCCAGCCGCTGCTGGCGCTGGTCGAGCCGAATCTCTGGGTCGTCGCCAACTTCAAGGAGACGCAACTGACGAACATGCGGGTCGGGCAGAAGGTCTCCGTCGAGGTCGATGGATACCCCGGCATCAAGTTCGCCGCCCACGTCGACAGCATCCAGCGCGGCAGCGGCGCCTACTTCAGCCTCCTGCCCCCGGAAAACGCCACCGGAAACTATGTCAAGGTCGTGCAAAGGGTGCCGGTGAAAATCGTCTTCGACGACCCCGCCCAGGTGGCGGCGCACCTGTTGGGGCCGGGCATGTCCGTGGTGCCGACGGTCGACGTCCGCACGCCGGACCAGGCAGCCGCCGGGGCACACTGACATGGCGTCCGCAGCCGCCGCTGAAGCGGCCGCCTGGCGGCCGCGCGCGAACCCCTGGCTGATCGCCGTGTCCGTGATGCTGGCGACGATCCTCGAGGTGTTGGACACCTCGGTCGCCAACGTGGCCTTGCCCCACATCGCCGGCAACCTCTCGGCCAGCACCGACGAGGCCACCTGGGTGCTGACCAGCTACCTGATGTCCAACGCCATCGTGCTGCCGATGACGGGTTGGCTGGCGGGCCTGTTCGGCCGCAAGCGGTTCTTGATCGGCTGCATCGTCGTGTTCACGGCGGCCTCGGCGGCCTGCGGGGCGGCCACCAGCCTGGGACTCCTCGTGCTCGCCCGCGTCATCCAAGGGGCCGCCGGCGGGGCCTTGCAACCCCTCTCCCAGGCCATCCTCATGGAAAGCTTCCCGCCCAACAAACGCGGCGTGGCCATGGCCGTCTTCGGCATGGGCGTGGTGGTGGCGCCCGATTATCGGGCCCGTAATGGGCGGCTGGATCACCGACAGCTATTCCTGGCGCTGGGTGTTCTACATCAACATTCCCCTCGGCGTCCTGGCGGTGTTGATGTCGCAAACCTTCCTGGAAGATCCGCCCTATCTCCGCGCCGGCCACGAACGCCGCGGCGGAAACATCGATTACCTCGGCTTTGGCGCCTTGGCCCTCTGGCTGGCCACGCTGCAGGTGATTCTCGACCGCGGCCAGCAGGACGACTGGTTCAACGCCCGCTGGATTTGCTGGGCCTCGGCCATCTCCTTCCTCTCGATGATCGTCTTCATCTATTGGGAATTTCACGTGGAGCATCCGCTGGTCAACCTCCGCGTGCTGGGCAACCGCAATTTCGCCCTGGGGACGCTGCTGATCGCGGCGGTGGGCGTGGTGCTCTACAGCACCACGGCGCTGTTGCCGCTGTTCCTCCAGGAATTGATGGGCTATCCGGCGCTCAACAGCGGCCTGGCCGTCAGCCCGCGGGGGATCGGCGCCATCATCGCCCTGATGGTCGTCGGCCGGCTGGTCGGCAAGATCGACGCCCGGGTGCTGATGACCTTCGGTTTTTGCGTCCTCGCTCTTTCCTGCTGGCAGTTCGGCGGTCTGAACCTGGAGATTGCCATCAGGAACGTGACCTGGCCGAACGTCATCTCCGGCCTGGCGATGGGGTTCGTGTTCGTCCCCGTCACAACCGCCTGCATGGCCAATTTGCCCAACGAGCAAATGGGCAATGCGACGGGGATTTTCAACCTCATGCGGAACATCGGCGGCAGCTTCGGCATCTCGTTGGCGACGACGCTGGTGGCCCGGGGCGCCCAGGCCCACCAGGCCATGATGGTCGGCCATCTTTCCCCCTACGACCCGCATTTCCAGCAGTACCTGCGGACGCTCACCGGCGCTGTCGCATTATGGCAATCCCACCATCGCCGCCCAGCGGGCCAATGAAGCCGTCGGCGGCGTGCTGCTGCGGAATGCGACCCTGTGGGGCTATGTCGATACCTTTCGCGTGCTCGCGCTGCTCTGCCTGTTGTGCGTGCCGTTGGTGTGGATGTTTCAGAAGACGCGGTCGCACGCCGGGCCGGTGGGGCTCCATTAGGAGTTAGAACTTAGGACTTAGAGCCAGGAGTAGGTCAGGCACTCCGTGCCTGACACCTTTTTCGCAGAGGACTGTCAGGCACGGAGTGCCTGACCTACCTGTTACGGCCCTTTTCAATCCTTGGGCTGCGCCGAAGGAGGCAGCGGCGCCGGCCCCAAATCGTCTTCCTTCAACTCGACGGCCGGGCTGCGCGTGGGTGGCCCCGATAGCTTGCCTATCGGGGTGCCGTAGGCACAAGAGGTTTTCGTGGCGTAGAGCGGATCCTCTTGCGGCTGCGCCGCCCCGATAGGCAAGCTATCGGGGCCACCCGCGTATTGACGCCCCTCTTGCGGCTTCGCCGCCCCGATAGGCAAGCTATCGGGGCCACCCGCGATGCGCAAGCTATCGGGGCCACCCGCGGCGGCCGCATCGCCCAGACGCACCTTCCATCCCCCGGCCAGCGCCTTGTAGACCGCAACCAAGTCGACGGCCACTTGCCCGCGGCTCTGGGCAACTTCGTCCTGCTGACGCACCAGTTCCCGCTGCGTGTCCAGCAGCGGCTCGTAGTCGATCACGCCGCCTTTTTCATACAGGAGCATCGCCAAGGCGACGGCCTTGGCGGTCGCGGTCGCGGCGGCTTCCAAGGCACGGACCCGATCCTGTTCGCGGAGGAAGGACGTGAGGGCGTTCTCCACTTCCTCGTTGGCCTTCAGTACGGTGTCCTGGTAGGTCGTAATGGCCTGGCGGAAGCGGGCGCCCTGGGCGCAGACGTTGCTCTGGATGCGCCCGTAGTTAAGGATGTTCCAGTGGAAGGTCGGCCCGACGGTGCCGAACGGGCTGCCCCCCTCGAAGATGCGGCTGAAGTCTTCGGCCTCCAGGCCGATGGTGCCCATGATGGCGATGTGGGGGTAGAATTCGGCTTCGGCGATGCCGATCCGCGCCGACTGCGCTGCCGCCTCGCGTTCGGCATGGCGGACATCGGGGCGCCGCCGCAACAGATCGGCCGGGATGCCGGCCACGACCTCCTGCGGCGCAGTGGGGGATGTTACCACTGACGCCCAGACGGCCGCGAAGATTGCGCGGCGGCATCGCCATCAAAATGCAGAGGCGGTTCTGCACCTTGCGAACCCCGATCTCGAACGTGGGAATCAGCGCCTCCGTGGCGGCGAGGATGGCCTTGGCCCGCTGCACATCCAGGTCCGTCACCAGGCCCTTGTCGTAGCGAAGTTGCACGAGCTTGAGGCTCTTGGCTTGCAGGTCGGCGTTTTGCCGCGCCAGGGCAATGCGGCGCTGGAGCGAGCGCATCTGGATGTAGTTGGCCGCGACCTCCGCCTGGAGCATGACCAGGACGTCGTCGTAACCGTCGATCTGGGCATCCAACGATGCCTCCGCGGCCTCGACGCCGCGGCGGAAACGGCCCCAAACATCCAACTCCCAGGCCGCGTCGAACCCGGTCTGCCAATCGCTGAATTGATGCTTGATCGGGAAGGCGCCGAACGGATAGGCGTTGCCGCTGTACCTGTTGTCGGTGTATTGGCTGCTCATCTCCTGTTTCTGGGGGAAGAGATCGGCGGCCACAACGCCGAGCTGGGCCCGCGCCTCCAAGATCCGCAGCCCGGCGACCCGCAGCGACAGATTCTGCCGGCTGGCGGCAGCGACGAGCCCGTCCAGCGCCGGGTCGTTGAAGACCGTCCACCAGCAAGTGACGTCGACCGGCCGGGTTTGCAGGCGTTGATCGGCGGCGTCGATCCAGCGGTCGGCCACGGCCGCATCGGGCGGGCAGTAGTTCGGCCCCACCTTCCCGCCGTTGTCGCACCAGTGTTCCATGCTGGCGCAACCGGCCAGCAACAGGAAGCAGAAGATCGCTGCGGCCAGCGGCAGTCTGCAACAGCCGACAGGCCCCCCAGCGGGAGGATAGGCTGCGGCAGCAGCGTCTCGGCCGTGTCTCACGACTTCCCCCTGGCGGATGAGCGTAGTAATTTGGTTTGTCTAATCGTTACGATCGATATAATCGGCAAACTCACCGTCATCTACTGAGATAAGACGGCTCATTCGGCCGGGGAACGTGAAGGTGGGTAAGAGGCGGTGAATGGGTTGGATGAAGTTGACGCCAGGAGCCGCCTGCCGATTGTTTCAGGCCCACTGGTAGCTGTAGGGTGGGTCGAGCGCAGCGAGCCCCACCAATAAAACAAGAGGAAATGGTGGGGCTCGCTGCGCTCGACCCACCCTACCGGCTGTGGCACGAATTCTGCGGGGCGGGAAAGGGAGCGGAAAGCGCCTACCGACTCAGCCCGCCTTGTCGCGCGTCAGGGCCTCGATCGTGGCCAGCAATTGGGTGGGATCGAACGGCTTGGTCAACACCCCGGTGACCGAGAGCGTGCGAAGCTTGTCGAGTATCGCGGCTTCCTCCCGGGCGTAGGCGGTGACGATGATCGTGGGCAGGCTGCGTCCCTGCCGCTCCAGCTCCAGGTACACTTCCAGGCCGTTGAGCACGGGCATGCAGAGGTCGAGAATCAGCACGTCGATCTGGTTGGCCAGCACGCGTTGGATGGCCTCTTGGCCGTCATGGGCGATGTACACCTTGTAGCCGTCGTGTTGCAGCATGTCGCGGATGCCCTGCACGAAGTCGCGGTCGTCGTCGGCGATCAGGACGCCGTGGGGCTTGATGCGGCCGACCATGTCGAGGAGTTTTTTCAGGTCCAGCGGCTTTTGCAGCACGCCGCAGGCGCCTTGCGCGACGGCCTGGTCGATCAGTTGCTGCACGCTGAAGCCGGTGACCAGGAAGACCCGTGCGGCCGGTTTCAGATTCCGCATTTCCAGAAAGCGTTCCACGCCGTTCTTTCCGGGGAGCTGGACGTCCATGAAGGTGAGGTCGTAGTCATGCTCGCGGAATTTCTCCAGCGCTTTTTCACCGCTGAAGACAACGTCGACCTGGTGGCCGTTGAGGCGGAGGACGTCGGCCAGGCTGTCGGCGAAATCGCGATCGTCGTCGACTACCAGGATGTGCAGCTTACTCATGGGTGTCTTCCTTCCCGGGAGCCGGGTGGAGGGGCAGCCGAACGGTGAAGGTAGTTCCCTGGCCGGCTTGGCTTTGGACTTCGACGCTGCCCTTGTGGCCGTTGATGATTTGTTTGATTATCGGCAACCCCAGCCCGATACCGAAGCTTTTTGTGCTATAAAGAGGTTCGAAGATTTTTTCCAGTTGATCGGCCGGAATGCCGCAGCCGGTGTCGGCAACGCGGATGGCGACGTATCCGTTTTCCACGCCGCTGGCGACGGTCATCCGCCCGCCCCCGCTATCCATGGCCTGGCAGGCGTTATTGAGCACGTTGATCATGCAGCGGCGGAAGCGTTCGCGGTCCAGGGGGACGGTCGCGGCGGCAGCCAGTTCGCGGCAGACGACGACGTGGGAGGGCAGTTCGTACTCGTCCAACAGGGACGCCAGCCAGGGGTCGATCTCGGTGGGCTGCTGCTGCATCGGCCGGTCGCGGCTGAAGTCGAGCAGATCGCTGATGATGTTCTCGCAGCGGGCGATGCTGCGTTCGATGCGCTCCAGGGCGGGCCCGATGCCCAGTTCCTTGCCGCGGAGCCGCTCGGCGATCACGAAGAACGAAATGCGGATTGCCCCCAAGGGATTGCGCAGTTCGTGGCTGACGGTAGCCGTCACTTGCCCCAGGGTGCTGAGCCGCTCCTGGCGGACCAGGGCCGCTTGCGAGTCCTGGATGCGCTGGACCATGTCGTTAAAGGTGCGGGCCAGCACGCCCACTTCATCGTTGCTGACGACGGGGGCCCGGGCGGTGAGGTCGCCGCCGGCCACCTGCTCGGCGGCTGCCGGGCCACCGCCTGGGCCGGTGCGCGATGTTGCGGGCCAGCGCAGTAGCGGCGAAGACGACAAGCAGAGTTCCCAGCACCCCGACCATCGAGGGCGCGGAAGATTTGGCCGCGGAGCGGGGCAAAAAGTTCCTCGCGATCGCGTTTGACAATCAACCCCCAGCCCAGTTCCGGCGTAAGTTGCAGGAAGCGATAGGCCGCCAGCACGGGGAGGCCGCGATAGTCGGGGCAAGCGACCACGCCTCGTTGGTGTTGCAAGGCCCGATTGGCGTGCTCGGTTTCCAGGCGATATTGCAGCGGCCGGGGTGGTCCGGCGTCGGCCGACGGGATACTTCAGCGAGGTGAGGATGCGGCGGTCGCCGTCGATCAGCAGGGCTTCGCCATGCGTCCCCAGTCCCTCCCCCGTGTGCAGCAGAGGCCGCAGCACCGCTGTCGGTCTTGAACTTCCGCGACCATCACCGCCGACGGCCCCGTTCGGGGGCGACCGCAGCGGCGCGAGCGATGTAGAAGACGGGCTCTTGCCCCTTGCCCACCAGACACGTACCACCCACGAAATCGCCGGTCTCGCGGGCCGGCCGGAGGAAATACGGCTGGCCGGCCACGTCCGCGCACCAGGTCGGCGTCGTCGGTTGAGGCGATGACCGTGCCGCTCTTGGCGTCGGCGATGAAGATGCGGCGAAAATCGGGATAGGTGCGATGGATTTCCTCGAGGCGGGAGACAATCAGTTGATATTCGGCCTGCTCCCGCAGCCGCGTCCACAGGGCACGGCCGCGCAGCCCTTTTGCGGTAAGGTGTTCCATTTCGTTCAGGAGCGATTGCAACTGCACCACGCGCAGGGCCCTCCGGCCAAGATGGCCAGGTCCTTGCGGCGGTCGTCGAGCCACGAGCGGAGCCGCTCTTCCTTCAGGTCGGCGATCAATTGCAAACCAGCCGACGGCCTCCGCCTTGAAATCTTCCACCCTCCCGTTCCAGCGGGTGAAAGGAACACCCCAAAGCCCTATGTACTCGAGGGTGACGAGAATCGCCAGGGACGCCAGCCCGAAAGACGGCACCATGCGGGTTTGCATGCTGTGGAATCGTCCGGCCGACCGGGGCGATTGGGTCTGGGCAGGAGTGAGGGGCATGAGGGGCTTCTCGGTGTGGCGGCACCAGCGCGCAGCGGAGGGAGTGCCGTTGCCGCGGTTTGTGTTGTATCTTGGACGGGCGGAGGACCGCCTACAAGCATTCTAGCGAATTTTTCCCCCGCGACCGCCCTATTCGGGCGGTATCATGCCGACGGGGGCCGCCGTTGACCCTGCGGCCGGCGGCTGCCACAATAGATATTCTCATGACTCGCAAAGCGCTGATTACAGGGATTACCGGGCAGGACGGGGCTTGCCTGGCCGAGTTTCTCTTGGCCAAGGACTACGAGGTCCATGGCATGGTCCGCCGTCCCCGCACCGAAAACTTCGAACGACTCGAATCCATACGCCAGCGGGTGATTTTACACCAGGCAGACCTACTAGACCAGCTCGCCATTGTCGCCCTCGTGCAAGAGGTCCGTCCGCAGGAAGTCTACAACCTGGCTGCCCAAAGTTTCGTCCCCACCAGTTGGCGGCAGCCGGTGTTGACCGGGGAATTTACCGCCCTGGGCGTGACCCGCGTCCTCGAGGCGATCCGCCTGGTGGATCCGACCATTCGTTTCTACCAGGCCAGCACCAGCGAGATGTTCGGCAGCGTCGCCCAGGAGCCGCAAAACGAGCAGACCGCCTTCTGGCCCCGCAGCCCCTACGGCGTGGCCAAGGTCTACGGCCATTGGATCACCGTCAACTGCCGGGAAAGTTATGGCATGTTCGCCTGTTCGGGCATTCTCTTCAACCACGAGTCGCCGTGGCGGGGCAAGGAGTTCGTGAGCCGGAAAATCAGCGACGCCGCCGCCCGCATCAAGTTCGGCTTGCAGAAGAAGCTCGCCTTGGGCGATCTCGACGCCGTGCGCAATTGGGGTTACGCCGGCGACTATGTCGAGGCCATGTGGCTGATGCTGCAGCAGGACAAGCCCGAAGATTTCGTGATCGCCACGGGGGTGAAACATTCGGTGGGCCAACTGGCGGCGCTGGCCTTCCAGCGCGTGGGCCTGGACTGGCGCGAGCACGTCGAGGTGGCCCCGCGGCTCATCCGGCCGGCGGACATCAACACCCTTTGCGGCGATGCCGGCAAGGCCCGCCGCCTCTTGGGCTGGACGCCCAAGGTGACGTTTGCCGAGCTGGTCAACATGATGGTCGACGCCGACGTGGCGCGCGTCCAGCGCGAGCTGGAGGGCAATTCGTGAAGAAACTGCTGTTTACGCTGCTGAAAATCCTCATTTCGGCGGCGATTATCGGCTGGCTGTTCGTCAACGCCGTCAAGACCCAGGACGGCGTCAACGTCTTCCGAACGATGCTCGATGCCCCGAAACAGTGGGATTTGCTGGCGGCCGCCGTGGTGAGCACCGCCGCGGCCATCGTCCTGACCCTGATCCGCTGGTGCTTCCTGGTGCGCGCGTTGGGGATCACCTTTTCCATTCGGGATGCCTTGCGCATCGGCTTCCTCGGTTACTTGTTCAACCTGTCGCCGGCGGGCATCGCCGGCGGCGACCTGCTGAAGGCCGTCATGCTCGCCCGCGAGCACCCCGGCAACCGCGCCAAATCGGCCGCTTCGGTCATCATCGATCGCGTGGTGGGGCTTTATGTCCTCTTCGTGGTGGCTTCGGCGGGAATCCTCCTGACCGGCTTCTATTGGCGCGTGCCCGAGGTACGTCTCGTCTGGCGGGTCAACCTGATGATGGTCTGCCAGGGCACTTTGCTGCTGACGGTGGTGGGCACCGTGGGCATTGCCATCGTGCTGGGCACCGGCATTCTCGACGGCCGCTGGCTGCAGAGCCTGACCAGGCTGCGGCGGATCGGCCCGGCGCTGGGAAGCCTGATCGACGCCCTGCGGATGTACCGCCGCAATCGCGCCGTGCTGTTGACCTCGGCCCTGATGACCGTCGGCGTTCACTGCCTGCTGGTCATGGGCATGTACCTGATCGCTCGGGGGCTGCCAGGCAAGCTCCTGCCGCTGTCCGAACAGTTCGTCGTCTATCCGATCAGCTCGGTTTTCAGCACGATTCCGCTGCCCGCCGGTCCGTTCGAGACGGTGTACTGCTCGCTTTACATCCACGCCGATCCCGGCTTGGCGATTCCCAAGGGCCAGGCGCTGATCATTGCCTTGGTGTTCCGCCTCGTCAATGTCCTGCTGGCTGCCGTGGGCTTCATCTACTACCTGGGCGCCCGCCGCGAAGTGGCGGAAGTCATGCACGAGGTCGAAGAGGAGTCTCACGCCCCGCCGGGGCCAACCTCGTGACCGGGCCGGGGTTGGTTTCTTTCCTCCTCGTTCCGCTTCGGATACTATGGTAGTGGCGAGGCGGGCCGTCTCTCGCGCCTGGATCTGGACCGCCGACTCGTTTGCTCCCAAACACTGAAGGGGCCGCACCGTGTTCCTGAAGGCATCTTCCCGGTTGGCACCGGTGGGTGGCCCCGATAGCTCTGCGGGTGGCCCCGATAGCTCCGCTATCGCGGGTGGCCCCGATAGCTCCGCGGGTGGCCCCGATAGCTCGGCTATCGGGGCGGCGGAGCCGCAAGAGGGGCCCCAATACGCCGCGAAAGCCTCTCGTGCCTGCGGCACCCCGATAGCAGAGCTATCGGGGCCACCCACAGCCCTGCTCGTGCTGGCGATGAGCGTGGTTGCCGCCCTCTGCCTGTCACGGACGCCGGCCTTCTCTGAAGACGCGCTCACGGGGGCGAGTTGCCCCGCCGTCCCCGGTCAACCTGGCCCTGCACCTGCCGCTGCTGGGCACGGGCGAGCCGACCAGGCCCGGCTACGTCTTCGAGCACGGCATGACGTGGAATGAATATACCGGCGCGGGCCTGACGGACGGCATTTGGTGGGACCACGGCGCCAATTTCTTCCAGGATGGCGAAGCGGTCTGGATTTACCCGCCCGCCCAAAATGCCGTCACCTTCGACCTCGGCAGCGACCAGCCGCTGGGCGAAGTGCGCGTCCATTCGCTGTTTCGCCCGGGGAACTGCTCCCCGCCGGAGAACATTGTCGTGCTGGTGAGCGCGAACAACGTGAGGTACTTCTACACTGCGGAAATGCCGCACCGCGACGCCGTCTTCACCAAGAGCCTGCACTTCAACGCCAAGGCCGATTCTGCGGCGGCGGCGGTGTCCAATTACTTCACAGTCGCCTACGACGCCAACCGGCTGAACACGCACGGGCGCTACGTGAAGTTCGTACTCATGGCCAGTCCGACCAACAGCGTCCGCATGTGGATCGAGGAAATCGAGATCTTCCGGGGCGATCCGGCCTTCAGCGGCACGCCGTTGGGCGGGGCAGGAATCGTGGGCAACGGTCCGCAACTCTCCGCCGGCATCGGCTGGCAGCGGCGCCTGGCGCTGGATAGCAGCCTGCTGGCCGCGCGGGCTGCCCGCGCCGGCCTCGACCTTGCCAGCCCCTTGCAGAGCATTTCGAACCGGCGGCGGGCGTTTACCGATCACTACCGGGAACTCGCGCATCTGAAGACCTATTTCCCGCTCGATCCCATCGACCCTGGCGGGCATGAGTCCCTGGGAAAAATCCAGCGCGACCTCATCCGGCTCAACGCCGCCATCCTGCGGAAGCAGGGCTGCACGGGACTGGTCGCCTGGCGGAGCAACAGCCCTTGGGATCCGCTGGACGCCTACAGCGAACCCGCCAGCGGCCGGCCGCCCCGCAGCATCGACCTGGCGATGATGAACGGCGAGCGGAGGGCCGCCGCCGTGAACCTCAGCAACGCCGCCGACAGCGAGGCGACGGTCAGCCTCAACATCGACGGCTTCGCAGCAGCGACCCGCAACCCCGATTGGATCAACGTCTTCGCCGTCCGCGGCACGGACACCCAGCAGAACGTCCTTCAGTCCGACCTGTTCGGCGCCCTTGCTGCGGAGCCCGGCCGGTTACACCGTGCGCATTCCCGCCGGCATGACCCAGCAACTCTGGCTGAGGCTGGCCCCCTCGTCGCTGCCGCCGGGAAAGAAGGCCGCCGGGACGCTGCACATCGCCGCCGGCGGAGTGTCCGAGGATGTCCCCGTGAGGTTGGCCATCTCGGGCCATCGGTTCCCTTCCCAACTCACGCTCTCGTTCGGGGATCCGTGGATCGGGGTGATTAACGTCCTGCTCTTCGGCCGCGGCGCCGGCAGCATCACTCCCTACAACGTCAGGACCGTCAATGGGCTGCTGAAGGACTACCGCGTCAACGTCTCGGGCGGTGCACAGAACGCCCTGACCCCCGGCGGCGACGCCTTCGGCAGCGCGAATTTCAGCGGCGACACGTTTACGCCGCCGGCGAATTTCTTCCAGTACGTCGACCGCTGGATGGCCGGCGGGCCGGCGTCCTCCCTGCCGGCGACTTCCCTATACGTCCTCAGCATTTCCGACCGCCGCGACATCGGCGGCGTGGATTGGCACACCGATCCCGCACGGTTCGCCGCTCGGCTGCGGTCGTTCGCGCAGGTTTGGGAGGACCACTTGCGGCGGCGGGGTATCGATCCCCGCAAGGTCGCCTTCATGTACTCCGATGAGCCCGACGCCCCCGAGGCGCAACGAAACCTCATCGCCTGGGGGACGGCGCTCCAGCGGGGGCGAAGCGGCGGCGGCAGCCACGTCCGGCTGACCATGAACGCCTCGCCGGATCCCGCCGCCGCGGTGCATCTTCCCTTCCTGGGAGCCGCGGGCGCCGGCAGCGACGTGTACGCCGTCGCGGACATTCCCTGCCCCGGTTGGAATGCGCCGATCAACTGCCACGCCGTAGGGTTCTTCAAAGACCTCGTGCGCGGCGGCAAGGCCCTGGGCTTCTATGGCGGCGATTTCCACAACCGCACGCGCGATCCCTACACCAACGGGGTCGTCATGGGTTGGTACGAGCAGTACCTGGGCGCCACCTTCCGCTTCTACAACTACCTGAAATACCAGGTCCAAGCCCAAACGATGAATGCCTACACCGACGACTACGTTCCCACGCCGCTCTACTTCGACGAGGGCCCGAGGGTCTATTCGAGCCGGGCCATGGAAAGCATTTACGAGGGACGAGAGGACTACGAGTACGTCACGATCGCCCGGTCGCTCATCAAACAGATCCGCTCCAAGAGCGGCGACACCGCGCTGGCGGAGCAGGCTTCGCGGACGGTCGACGATGCGGTAGCCGCGGTCATTGCCCCGCTGTTGGCGAGGACGCCCGACAGCGATACCACGGTGTGGACCGTCCCCAAAGACCGCACGGTCGCCGATCGCCAGCGCCTGGTCCTCTTCGATCTCATCGACCGGCTCGATCGGACGCTCGGGGAGCTGTCCCATCAGGCCCCGCCGGCATCGTCCTCGGGCAGGTAGAGGAGGCGGCCGCAGGTTTTGCAGAAGCTGGGATGGGAGAGGCGGATTTCGGCCTGGACGTTCAAGGGCACCTGGGTGTGGCAGCCGCTGCAGAAGTCGCCCTCGACGCCGGCCAAGGCGTCCTCGCCCTTCTGGCGGACCACTCGCGTGTAGACCTCGCGGACCGTCGGCGGCAGCGAGGCTTCGCACTCCTTCAGCTCGCGTTCCAGGCGTTTCAAGTCGCCCTGGATCAAGGGCTGCCGCCGCTGGGTTTCCTGCTGGACCTGTTGGGCCTTCTGGCGGGCTGCGGCCAGCGCCGCCTCGGCGGCAGCCAGCTTGGCCTGAAATTGGTCGACTTTCTCCAGCGCCTCGATGATTTCATCTTCGAGCACGCTGTTGGTCATTTCGTCGGCGGCGATCTGCTCCCTGAGGATCTGGTACTCGCGATTGCTGGCCGCCGCGTTGAGCTTCGCCCGGTGGTCCTTGATCTTCTGCTCGCCCGCCTTCAGTTGCAATTGCTTCTGGTCGGCCGCGACGCGCATGGCCTTGGATTCGGCGCGAAGCTGGCTGAGTTGCTCGTCGCAGCGGGCGACATTGGCCTCGTTGGCGCGGATTTGCTTGGGACCACGCTGATCCTGCTCACGCAGATCAGCCAACTGACGGTGCAGGCGGTGCAAGGTCCGCAGCACCGCCAGGCTCACATTGGGTGTCGATGACATGTTGCTCCAATCGGCGTCGAGAATAAAAAAAGCCGCTGGCCAGGGGACCAGCGGCCGGGAGGGCTTTGCTCAGCCCGCCACTCGCTCGAGAAAACCGGCGAGTTGCTGGCTGCGGACAGGATTTTGCAGTTTTTTGACGGCCTTGGCCTCGATCTGGCGGACCCGTTCGCGGGTGACCTTGAAGATCCGCCCCACCTCTTCGAGGGTATACGTATACCCATCCCCAAGACCGTAGCGGAGGCGGATAATCTCCCGCTCCCGGTACGTGAGCGTCTTGAGCAGGGCCTCGATTTTCTCGCGTAACAGTTCATGTCCGGCCGCCCGATCGGGTCGGGGCAATCCGCCATCCTCGATGAATTCGCCAAAACAACTATCTTCGCTCTCGCCGACCGGTCGGTCAAGGCTTACCGGGTGGCGTCCCATGCTCAAAACCCGCCGGGTTTCGTCCAGGTTCAGCTCGGCCGCAACGGCCATTTCCTCGCTGGTGGGCTCCCGGCCCAGCTCCTGGAGCAGCCGTTTGGAGACGTTTCGCAGCTTGCTGAGCACGTCGATCATGTGGACGGGGATGCGAATGGTGCGGGCCTGATCGGCGATGGCCCGGGTAATCGCCTGGCGAATCCACCAGGTGGCATAGGTGGAAAACTTGTAGCCGCGGCGGTATTCGTACTTGTCCACCGCCCGCATCAGCCCCGTATTCCCCTCCTGGATGAGGTCCAGGAAGCTCAGGCCGCGATTGCGGTACTTCTTGGCGATGGACACGACCAGCCGCAGATTGCCGGCGGAGAGTTGACGTTTGACTTGTTCGTAGTCCTGGTGTTGCCGCCGCATCAGGTCGCAGCGGTTTTGCAGGCTCCTGGGCGTCTCCTGGCTGAGGAGCATCAGGTCGCGGAACTCGCGGCGGAGGTTCGCCCGCTTGTCTTGCGTGGCCGCCGTGGCGACCATGGTGCGCAGCCGCGTGCGAATCTGCTCCATGCGGCTGCGGGTGTCCTCCATCTGCCGCATCATGGCCTGCACGCGCCGCGTCCGCAGGCTCAGCTCCTCGACCAGCGTGAGCATCTTGCGGCGGCGGCGAATGAACCGCTTGCGGGCGCCGCGCGCAGGTCCGCCGACGCGCGGCGATGAATCAGCCGGTTGAAATCCCGCCGGTTCTCTTCCGACAGGTGCTTGAGCGTCGCCAGGTTGTGCGGCATGCGGGCCATGATCTGCTCCTTGGTCAGCCGCTCGGTCAGCGAGACCTTGATCGTGCGGTCAAAGGGCAGCGCGCCGCAATGGACTTTGTTGAGCGTGGCCACGGTGTTCTGCATCGCCAAGGCGCAGCCCATCACCGTGCGGCGGAAGCGCTTGCGGGTGACTTCGATCTTCTTGGCCAGCGAGATTTCCTCTTCCCGGGCCAAGAGCGGGATCTCGGCCATCTGCGAGAGATACAAGCGGATCGGATCGCTGCTCCACTTGGCCACCTCGGCCGCCAGCGGCAGCGACGCCTCGGCGGGGGCCTCGTGCTCCGCCAGCCGCTGGGCCGTCAATGAATCCGGCTCCGCCTGCTCCGCGACGTCGTAGAATTCCTTGGGCGGGGGCTCGTTGACCAGGTTGATGCCCTCCTCCTCCAGGGCGATCAACAGGTTGTCGAGCTTGTCGGGATTGACTTCTTCGTCCGGCAGGTAATCGTTGACCTCGTCGTAGGTCAGATAGCCTTGCGATTTCCCCTTGGCAACCAACTCCTGCAAATCCTTGTCGAATAGGTCCACCTCACTACTCCTTTTGCGCCACGCGCGGCGCACTGGGTGTCCTTCGGATGCGATCGGGCATGCGCGGCGCATTGCGGGGCGCGCCGCGATGGATCGCCCGGTCCTTGGTATCCTTACCCGTCCGTGGGTCCGGAAATACCATGCCGGCTTCGTTCCTGCCGGAGAATCTCCTCCAACAGGGCATTTTCCTGGCTGGCGTCCAGCCCTCCTTCACGCAACGCCACGATCTGTGCGGGGCGCTGCCTTTGCGTCTCCTCCTGCAAAAGGTTGTGGATCAATTCCTCCAGCAGCGCCGGGGGATCGCCCAGGCGTCTGCCCTTCGATTGTTCGCTTTCGTCCAGCTCGACCAAAAGATTCTTCAACGCCGGTTCGTCGAACTCCAGCATCAGTCGCTCGAACGCCGGCGTCACCCCGGCGTCGAGCAACTGCCGGCAGGTCTCGAAGATCTGCCGGCACGCCTGGCTGAGGAGTTGCTCGGCGCAGCCGGGCGGCGGCCGCCGGCCAGCACTCCGGATGGCCCAGCAGCAGCTCCAGCAGCTCGCGCTCGCGGGGCTCGATCTTTTCCGCCCGCCACGATGTCGCGCCGGCGGCTGCGGCCGGGCCGGCTGCCGGCGAGGCCGTCCTCGTGCCGCGCCTGGCGGCGGACGGCCGTCAGGTGGCGGCGGACCTCGGCCTCGGGAATGCGGAACCGCGCGGCCAATTGCTCCAGGATCTTCTGCTCCCGGAGCCGGCTGGCCCCCGTGGTGTCGTGCCGCAGCCGCGCGCCTTAGCCACAATCGCCACCAGCCTCGCCAGCGCCTCGCTGGACCCGTGGATGTCGTGTCCCAGGTCGATGCCGCCGGTGGCCGTGCGAATGGCATGGTCGAGGGCATCGACCGTCTCGGTCTCCAGCAAACGGCGGAAGGCGTCGGCCCCCCGCTCTTGCAGAAATTCGCAGGGATCCAGCTCGTCGGGCAGGGTGAGGATGCGGAGATCGACCTGCTGGGCGACGAACAACTCCAACACTTCGTTGGCCCGCCGCCGCCCCGCCTCGTCGCCGTCGAGCACCAACACGATGCGGTCGGCAAAACGCTTGAGGATGCGGACGTGGGCCTCGCCCAAGGCCGTTCCCAGCACGGCCACCGCGTCGGTAAAGCCGTATTGATGGGCGACGATGCAATCGGTGTAGCCTTCCATCACCAACGCGGTGTGACTCTTGCGAATCGTCTCCCGGGCCAAGTCCAGCCCATAGAGCAGATGGCTCTTGGCAAACAGCGGCGTTTCCGGCGAGTTGACGTACTTCGCCGGGCTGTCGGACAGTCCGGGCAGGACGCGGCCGCCCATTCCTACCGGCCGGCCTTGCACGTCGCGGATAGCGAAGAGCACGCGGCCTTTGAAGCGATCGTAGAGCCCGCCGCCGCCGGCGGACCGCGCCAACACCCCGATGGTCTCCAGCACCCGCGCCTGCGCCGGAGTGCCGCCGGCACGCTGGAAGATCCAAGCGGGCTCGGTGGGGGAGAAGCCGAGGTTGAATTGTTCGATGCTCGCGGCGGTAATGCCGCGATCTTGCAGGTATTTTCGGGCGGGCTCGGCCTCGGCGGCGCCGAGCAGGCAGTCGTGATATTGCCGTTGGGCCCAGGCCATGGCCTCGTAGAGGGTGCGTTTATCGGGCGCGGCCGGCCCGGCGGACGAGGCCGACGGCTCGGGCGATTCCGGCCGCGATGGTTGCTGCAAGGTGACGCCGGCCCGGTCGGCCAGCATCGCCATCGCCTCGGGGAACTCGACGCCTTCGGTCTTCATGATGAAGCTGAAGATGTCGCCGCCGATGTCGCAGACCCAGCACTTGAACGATTGCCGCTCGGGATTGACCTGGAGACTGGGGCGCGAGTCGTCGTGCCAGGGGCACAGTCCGACGTAGTTGCGGCCTTGGCGGCGGAGTTGTACGACGCTGCCGACCAGGTCGACGATGTCGATCGCCTGGCGGATCTGTTCCTTGGCATCGAGCGACCAGCGCGATGGCACTGTCAACTCCCGTGTGTCACGAAGGGCGAATTCCATTTCGCAAATGTCTCGTGAGACCGCGTGCGCGGGTGACGCCGAGTGGGACAAATCCGTTTGTCGCGACGTTCCTGCCCTCAGGAGGGGTGAAAATCCACTGCGGGAAAAAGAGGCCCCGCCGCCTTCCTTCCGGGCCGGTCGAGCGCTGGCCGGCTTCCCGGGTGCGAGGCGGCCGGATGATTATAGCCCGATTCGCAAAAATGGTCAACCGCACGGATTCGGTCGGACTGTTCCCGTGTGCCACGGCTGTGTCAGCCGTGCGCGGGTGGCCCCGACGCAGGGGCCGGGGGCCGGGGTGTCAGCCGTGCGCGGCTGGCTCCGGTAGCATTGCTATCAGGGTGCCGTCCGTTTCGGGATTGTCCCCGCCCCCCAAGCCCACCGGCTGCGCCCGGTGGGAATAGCGCTGCTTACCCCTCCAAGTTCCCACCGGGCGCCGCCGGTGGGCTTCGAGGGCAAATTGTGAACAATGGAAATTCCCGTCGTCCTCGCCCCGCAGGGGCCTTAATAACTTAGCCCAGGGTCGCCGCGCAGCGGCCACCCTGGGTTAGCGGGCCGCCCTCGCCCTCAACCCCACAGGGGTTGCGCAGACGACCGCGAAACGAAACCCCGTTGGGGTTTTTGAAATTCTCGCCGTCCGAGGCCCAGGGTAGCCGCTGCGCGGCAACCCCAGGCTATGCTATAGCACCCCTGCAGGGCTGGGGTGCGGATGCCGTCCGCATTGGGGTTACGTTCGAGGCCGGCGGCGATCGGTGGGGCAGGCTGTACGGCTATGCCACGCGACTGGCGGTCACCAAGCCCTCGCCCTGCGCCGCCGCAAATAAACTGCCCCAGCAGCCCCAGCAGCGCTGAGACCAGGAGCGCAAGGGTGGACGGTTCGGGGACGACGAAAGCGTGATCGACCTCCGACGAGTCCACGTAGTACCCGACGATCAAGTTGCCAGAGATTCCTTGGGCATAGGTGCCATTGGTTCCCAACGGGTCGTCCAGGGTCGTGTATGACGTGCCGTCATAGAGAAAACCGTTTTGCTGACCGCTTGAATCCAAATAGGCTCCGACAATGTTGTTGCCCGAGATGCCGTAGGCGCGGGTGCCGTTGATCTTTCCGTCAGGGCTGGCCAACGGGTCGTCCAGCGTCGTGTAAGTCAAAGTCGATCTGTTGTAGAGGAAACCGTGATCGACCTCCGACGAGTCCACGTAGTAGCCGACGATCAAATTGCCGCAGATTCCTTGGGCATAGGTGCCATTGGTTCCCAACGGGTCGTCCAGCGTCGTGTATGAGGTGCCGTTATAGAGAAAACCGTTTTGCTGACCGCTGGAATCCAAATAGGCTCCGACAATGTTGCTGCCTGAGATGCCGTAGGCGCGGGTGCCGTTTACCTTTCCGTCAGGACTTGCCAACGGGTCGTCCAGCGTCGTGTAAGTCGATGTCGATCCGTTGTAGAGAAAACCGTGATCCAGGTCCGAGGAGTCCTCATAGTACCCGACGATACAACTGCCAGAGATTCCTTGGGCATAGGTGCCATTGGTTCCCAACGGGGCGTCCAGCGTTGCGTAAGTCGTGCCGTCATAGAGAAAACCGTTTTGCTGACCGCTTGAATCCAAATAGGCTCCGACAATGTTGTTGCCCGAGATGCCGTAGGCGCGGGTGCCGTTGATCTTTCCGTCAGGACTTGCCAACGGGTCGTCTAGCGTCGTAAATGTTGCGGCGGCGACTGGGCTGGCAGAAACGGCGATTGCAAGCAGCGTCGCCAGCGCGCCCAGGTAGCTTCCCATTGGTTTCACAGGAACGGCCGACCATCTCATCACGATGCCCTTTCTATCAATGAATTGGACCGCCGCAGCCAGAATCAGGTTCCGCCACAACTTATCTCCCGTCGCCACGCTCGACAACCATCCGCCGGCCACGCGCGGCAGGCCCGGCTGCCGAAAAGGAAAGCGGGAAGGCGCCCAGCCAAGAACGGCCCACGGCTTGAACCGCGAGCAACACGGCTGGGTCAACCGACGCTGCCTCTTTTTGTCGAGGATGGTGAAGGGCGGGGCGGAAAGCTCTTCGCTTCCCGGACCCGCCGTACCGGTATTTATAGTCACCAATGCCGGAAATTCAAGTGTCTTGCCCCACGCTTTTTCGCATTTTAACAACATCCTGACGCGGAGGTCGCGATAGAATGCCAATTGCGCCCCTCAAATGGCGGAGGGGTAAGCTGTCCCAGCGGCTCGCGGGCGGCAGGGCCGGGAGCGGCCCGCGACGCCGTTCCCACCCGCCGCAGCCGGCGGGCTTGGAAATCGACGGGAAATGGAGGGGCCCCGCAAAGAACCGCGGCCTCAGCGGGCCGGCTTCTGGCCGGGAGAGTCGGTCTGACGGCAATGACCCAGCGACATCAACGCAAAGGCCGTCCCGTATTGTTGATGGTAATCGTACAGCGGGAAGTCCCACCACGAGCCGTCCTTGTCCTGCACACGCATCAGAATATGGGCCAACTGATCGCGGTAGGGCGGCCGCTCGGCCGGCGGCAGTTGCTCGATGCACAAGGCCGCATAATAGTGGCCGAAATAGTAGAAATAACCGGCCACCTGGCACCATGATTCGTGCGGGACCACCGTCTTGCGGCCGGCGTCGAGCCAGAAATTCCGCGCGATGAGCCAGTTCAGCCAGTTCCTGATGACCGCGTTGGTCACTTTCGGGTCGCCCCAGAGCCGCATGGCCACGTTGCAGGCCTGCGAGCGGCCCAGGCTGCCCATCGGGCGGTTGACCAGCCGCATCGGCTGATACTTCAGATATTCGCCGTAGTCGACGCTGAAGTCGGGCTTCCGCTGGCGAAGGATCGAGGCCATGGCACGGTCGACCAGCCGCTGCGGCACCTCGACGCTGGAGTCCTTGGCCGTCCGTAGCGCCACCAGCACCGCGGCGGTCATAAAGCTCATCGTCGAGCCGCTGGTCCGCTGCGTTTCAGCGTTCATGTCGTAATAGCACCAGCCGCCGTCGATGCACTCGTAGCGGCCCAGGAAGTCGATCTGCTGCCGCATCAGGTCGCGGATCTTGCGGCAACGGTCCTGATCGCCGGCGTGGCGATGGAGCAAGGCCGCCAGGGCCTGCAACGAATAGCCGTGGGCCCAGTTGTTGTAAAGCGCATCGGCCGCCGGCCGCCGCACCAGCGGCAAGTGCTCGTAAAGCCAGGCCTCGGCGCGATCGACGGCCCAGGCGACCTCGGGCCGATCGCCGCCGGTCTCCAGCATCGCACAAATGCACATCGAGGTGACCGCGGCTCGAAACGCCCGCTGAGTGCCGGGCACGGGGGCATACACTTCCTCCGGCCGCGTGCTATCGGCCGAGCCCCACGAGCCGTTGGGGTTCTGCCGCCGCAGCAGGAAGTCGACGCCACGGCGAATGGTTGCTTCCAAGTCGGCGGCGGGCACCCTGGCGACGGGTTTCGGCTTCGGCCCGGTCACGGCGCGCGGGTCATCGACGGCCGCCGGCGCGGTGCCGGCTGCCGAGGCCGTGGGGGCCGCCGGGGCCGTGCGGTTCGCCGGCGCCGCCGCCATCCAAAGCGGCATGGTGGCCAGCAGCGTCCACAGCGGCCAGGCCGAGTGAGTCAACATCGAGGGCAGCGTCTTCATGGAACTTCCAAGGGGACAGTCCCATTTTCGTCGGACGAAAATCGGGACAGTCCCCAGCCTATTCTTCATGACCATGGGGGCGTTATTGCTCGTCCTTGGGCCGTTCCGACAACACTTCGTCACCCTCTTGCAGCCCGCTGAGGATCTCGACCTGCTTGTCGTTTTGCTTGCCCACGGTGACGAGGCGTTTTTCCGGCTTGCCTTTGTCCGTCTTGGCGGCGACGTAGACGTAGCGGTGCTGCACGTCGAAATCGTCGCTGAAGACCGCCTTGGGCGAGACCGTCAGGGCGTCGGCCTTCTTGTAGGGGACCAACTTCACGTCGCAGGCCATGCCGGGCATGACGGCGTTGGCCTGGGCATCGGCGGCCACGGCGAGCTGGGCGTCGAAGCTGCCGGAGCTGATGGGGACCGTGCCCACGCGCTGCACGATGGCCGAGAGCCGCCGGTCGCTGAACCCGGCCGGCTCGACGACGGCTTGCAGTCCGCCGCTGACGTGTTGGAGCTGGTTTTCCGGCACCGTGACGTTGACCAGCAGGGGCCGCGGCTGGACCACGGTCATAAAGACCTCGTTGGGCGAAATGCTGCTGTCGCGGCGGAGCGTTTCGCTCCCCAGGCCGCTCCACTTGCCGCGCACGCACTTGCCGTAATAGACGATGCCGTCGATGGGCGATTTGACGGTCATCATCGCCCGGTCCTCGCGCAGCTTGCGGAGATGCTCGTCGGCCCGCTGCTGCAGCACCCGCTGTTTCTCCAATTCCAGGCGCTGTTTGTTCAACAGCATGGGGAGCGTGACCTTGGTGCGGTTCCAGTCGATCTCGGCCCGCTGGGCGGCCTCCTTGACTTTCTCCTCGCGTCGCGGGACGGTATATTTCAGGAACTCGTCACATTCGGCCTGCGTCCGCTCGACCACGAACTTGGCCCGCTTCACGGTGTCGTCGGCCCGCTTGAGCACGATCTTTTCGGTGTCTGCCGTGGCCTCGTCGGCCTTGTACATCTTCTGGAGCTGCCGCAACTCTTCCTCGGCATATTCGAGCATGTCCTTAGACGCCTGCAGCGTGACGGCGGCGGTCTTGATTCCCAGGGGGCGATCCACGTCGAAGAACTGCTTCAAATCTTCCTGGGCGATGCGGTTGGCATGTTCAGCGGCGTCCATGTCCAGCGGCGCCGCTTTCTCCGTGGCCTGAAGGGCTTCTTCGGCCTGCTTCAGGGCCAGCGCGGAAACCTGCGAGTCCTTCTCCTGGTCGGCGATGGCGCGATCGATCTTCTCCAGGTCCAGGGCCAGCACCAGGTCGCCGCGCTTGACCGTGGCGCCGTGCTCGACGGCCTTCAGCACGCTGAGCGACGTCCACTCCTCCGGCCGCAGGAACAGCTCGGCCGCGTTCTGGGCCTCGAAGACGCCGTCCAGTTTGACCTCGATGCGGAAGGGGCCCTTCTTGACCTTCTCCGTGGCCGGCTTGGCCGCCTCGTCCGGCTTGGCAGCGGCCGGCGTGCTCGCGGCCGGCTTGGCCGCCTCTTTGCCGGCCTCCGGCTTGGCGGCGTCTTTGGCTGGGGCGTCCTTTTTGACTGCGGCGTCTTTTACCGGGGCGTCCTTTTTATCGGCAGCGGCCGGTTGCCCGGCGGCAGGATGGTCTGCCGGGTCCTTGGCCGCCGCCAAGTGGGAACCAAGATTGCTCAAAACCACCAGGGCCAACACAGAGCAGGGCAGCCCGCAGGCGTAGCGTCGCATCGCTGTATTCCTCAAGGAGTGTGCAATATGTCCAATCTATCCATCTTGCTCCGGCGGCGGCCGGATTGCAAGCGTGCCCCTCGCACTAGGGGCATTTTCCGCTGGAGTTTCAGGATGGGGTTGGGTTGTAGGGGCAAAGGCACCGCCACAAGCCCGGAGTGGGAATTTCCCGTCTGTTTGCCGGGAACTCGCGGCAGAAGAACCACCGTATTGGCAACGTCATCGCGAGAGATTTCTCACGCCAAGGCGCGAAGCCGCAAAGGAGAACAAGGTAATTGGTGAGCTAACGCCCGGGGCGGCAATCCGGCCTTCCTCTTCTTCTTTTCGGACCTTTGCGTCTTTGCGCCTTGGCGTCTTTGCGTGAGGGCCTCCACGCCACGTCCCGGGCTCAGCTCGGCGGCGGCGGCGCCTCTTTCTTCGCGTCGGCGTAGAAGCGGGCGAGATTGATGCCGCCGCGCAGCTCCTCTTCGAGCAGCTTGATGCGCGTCTCCAGGCGATCCACCTTCTGCTGCAAGGCGGGCAGAAGATAACGCTGGGTCTCTTCCACCCGCGCCCGCGGCACGCTCGGATAGCCCAGGTGCCGCGCCAGGGCGGCGAACAGGAAGAGCGGGTCCTTCTGCCGGTTGGCCAGGGCGATGCGGCCTTCCTTCTCGCCGAAGAGGATGGGTTTTTCGGCCTCGCCGCCGCGGTTCATGCGGTACAACTCGCTGCGCACGTAGATCATGTCGGAGAAGTCGATCAGGCCGATCTGGCGGCGGACGATAAGGATCCACTCCCGCCAGTCGGGGCCGTAGATTTCGTCGCCGGCGATGGCCTCCAGGCCGCGGTCGTAGCCCAGGCGATTGCGGCAAATCGTCTCGAACTGGTAGAGGAAGATCCCTTGCGGCGAGGCGCCGTCGGCCCGATACTGGGCCTCGCGCTCCAGGATTTCCAGTCCGATGCGGAAATCGAAGCGTCCCTCCGCCCGTTCGGCCTCGGCCACGACATAGGTCTGAAAGGGGGTGAAGTAGTGGGGCAGATGGCCCATGGCGGTGGCAAAACCACCGGTCAACCGCAGCTCGCTCGACATGAAGTCGATGGCGTAGGGCAAGCTGGTGGTGGCGAGGATCTCTTGCTTGATGGCCACCAACAGGTCTTGGGTGGACATGGCCTGCTGCATCCGCTCCCGCAACGTGCGGAAGAAGTAGACCTGCTCGACGTATTCTTCCCGGTCCAAAGGCATGGCAGTCGGCCGCCTTCCGGCCCTCCCGGCTCCGGTGTATGCTGAAGCGGTAAGGCAACGTCAAACCATAACGTGCCGAATCCAAACGTACTCGGCACACGCCGTGTGCCGATCCCACTGCACACGGCGTGTACGGCGTACAGCGGGCGGCACACGGCGTGTGCCGGATACTGACGCGAGTCCCATTGTAACCGGAAACCGGCCTGATCGTGAATCCCACGGACGACAGCCTGGAGGCCGCCCTGCTGCGGCATCAAATCGCCCTGCCGGAGCCGCAAGTCGCCCTGCTGGACCGCTACTGCGGCCTGCTCTGGGAGTGGAACGGCAAGCTGAACCTCACCCGGCACACCGACTACGAAAAGTTCGTCGCCCGCAACGTGGTCGATAGCCTGGTCTTCTCCCGCTTCCTGGTCCCAGGCGAAAGAATCCTCGACGTGGGCACCGGCGGGGGGGTGCCGGGCGTGGTCCTGGCCATCGTCCGCGGCGACCTCGACGTGACCCTCTGCGAGTCGGTGGGCAAGAAGGCCCGGGCGGTGGCCGACATCGTCGCCCGGCTGGCTCTGGCGGCGCCCGTGCGTCACGCCCGGGCGGAGGACGTTTTGGCCCACGAACATTTTCAGACGCTGGTCATCCGGGCCGTGGCCCGCTTGAAGAAACTCCTGGAGTGGTTCAAGCCCTGTTGGGGCGCCTTCGATCGGCTGTTGATTTTGAAAGGGCCTTCATGGGTCGAGGAGCGGGGCGAGGCCCGGCATTATGGGCTGATGCACGAACTGGCGCTGCGCAAGCTGGCCAGCTATCCGCTGCCGGGGACCGATTCCGAGAGCGTGCTTTTGCAGATTCGGCCGAAGGAGGGACCGGGAAGCAGGGGCCAGGGGCCGGGGGCCAGGGGCCGGGGGAAGGAAAACTGAAGACGGAAACGGCCGGGGATCGTCGACGTTGCCAAGCAAACGGCGGAGCGCTTCGCCCCGCGGATGAGCCGGCTTTGTGAGCAAGATGCGGATGCCGTCCGCGTCGGCAAGTAGGTTCGACGTTGGTGGTCTTGGGTGCAGAGCGGGCTGGGGGACGAGTTCGTGCCCCAACAGAAAAGCCACCCGAGGTGGATGGCTGGTTGCGTTCGAGCAACGAGGGCAAGCTACGCTATGCCGTCCGCCTTCGCCTTCGCCAGACGCAGACGAGCAGCCCGGCGGCCCCGGCTCCAAGCAGGGCGAAGGTCGAGGGCTCCGGGCATATCGTGTCCACAACCACCTCGGCCACGTCGATTGGGCCGCGGATCGTCACCACCTCCCACGATGGGTTGAACGGGATTGTGGCCTCGTAAGTGCTCTGCATCCAATCCCCGACTCCCAACGATTCCGACTCAACGAGCGACATACGGTGGTGGTAGCAGTAGGTGTCGGTGGTCGATAAACAGAGACAAGGCGCCTGCTCGCCGCCGTCCAGTTCCCAGGTAAGCTGCACCCACACGGTCTTCGGTTCGAGCTCAAACGGTGTGTTGGGGATAAATAGGGAAATATCTGAGTCGCGAGCATCACCTAGGGTCCAGTACCCAAGTAGCTGGTCGTAATTGTACGCCCAGGTGCCGCTGCTCACCGTTGCCATCGGCGTCCCGTTGGGGTTGAAACCCGGGTCCGGCGTCAACGGGTTGGCACTGGTCGAGAATGTCCAATCCTCGTAAGTTGTGTTGGCCTGAAACCTGGCCCACGGAGGCAGATTAATGTCTTCTGCGCGGAGACCTTGACCGGCCAGCAGCGTGGCAATGAACAGCGCCATGCCGATTGATTGCGCCTTTTTCATGTGAACTCCCTTGTGCGATCAATGCTCAGTAGTCCAAACCGAAATCGTCCGCGAGGACAAAGAGGCGGGGAGTCTTTGTCTCTTACGAGACGCCGACCAAGGCCGATTGAAGACTCCCGGCCCGTTTTTCCTCTTGGAGAACACCCAGCCCGAGAACGGCCCACGGCTTGAACCGCAAGCAACACGGTTGGGTAAATTAACGCTGCCTCAATTTGTCGAGGGTGAGACGGGCGGACCGTAAACAAACCCCCCTGTTATGATCCGCATAACTGTTAATTTAACTACTCCTGCTAAAATTGCAAGCCTTTGGCGACCCTACTCCGAATTATTTTTCACATTTTTCCAGTACCTTAACTCCATAGTAGGGATAAAGTGGCCATCGCCGCCGTCAACGGGGGCATAAGCCCTCCCAGCGGCTCACCGGCATCGACATCCGACCGGCCAGACGCGGCCAGCGACGGCCAAGGGTGTAGCGTGGAGATACCACGCAGAAACGCGGGCGCCACGGGCTCCGGCAGCGCCTTGGGCGACCAGTGCCAAGGAGGCATCGGCAAAGCCAGTGGCACAGTTGCGTGAGAGATTTCCCGCGGTGACGGCGCCAGGATGCGAGTCCTCTTGCCCCAATGTCAGGAGACCATCGGCTAATCCAGTAGTGGCCCCCAGCATTTAGAGAGCTTATCCCAACCAAGGTTTCACATCGAGTGAGGGGAATTATGCCGGCGCGGGCTCGACATCGGAATTGCCAGGATGACGGCCGACACCGCGATGATGGGGACCGCCATCCCGGCGGCGCGGCCGCGGCCCGGAAACGGGACGGGAATCCTCGCTGCTTGACGGAACGCGTGTTTTAAGGCTCTCGACCCCTTTTGCACGTCTTGATTCGGGCCCGAATGGCGTCGGCCAGGGCCCTGTCCTTCCGGGCGGAGGCCAGGCCGAGGGCGGTCCGGTAATGGGCGATCGCCTCGTCGACCTCTGCGCGGCCGGCCAAGGCCAAGCCGAGGTTGTAGTGGGCCTCCAGGTAGTCGGGCTTGATTTCCAGTTCTGGCCCTTTTTCCGTTCCTCAGTGTGTCGGCCTAGTAATTATTCACATCGCAGTTCGGTAAAGCCTTCCGAAGCGTTCTTATTCCATCGTCGGTGATCTTGGTCCCCTTCAGGGATAGATCTCGGAGCCCGGTCAATCCCCTGAGGTTTTCCAACCCGGCATCGGTAATGCCTGCACATTCGGCCACTGACAGTTCTTCGAGATTCGTCAACCCTTTGAGGGAAGCCAGTCCAGCGTCGGTGATCTTGGTTTCCCGCAGCGCCAGCGACCGGAGCTTGGACAACCCTTTGCGGTGTTGGAGCACCGCGTCGGTCACCCGGGGTCCGCGTAGCTCTAACGCTTCGGTTAAGTCCACCAGCCATTGATCGGTGACCACAGGTTCCGACGATGGGTCGCTCAACCAAGGTGGTTTCGCGTCCGACACGGGTAATCCCGCCGCGCTCTGCTCCTGAACCAACTTGGCCTGTAGTCCCAACCACACCACCTTCGCCTGGAGAACGTCAGCAACGCCGACCAACCCTGCTTTGAACAAAACGCCCACACTCTTGCAATACGTGGTGGCGGAGTCCAGGCCGGCCCCAAGCAAAGCCACGCGTTCCTTTGGGTCATCCGCACAATCCAACTTCGCAGTAACCAACTCATGGTGCGCGCGGCACACGTCATCCACATGAGCCGCGCCGCTTTCGTATAGGGACGACACCACGCGCAGGGCCTCGGCCAATACTTCCACGCGATCCTTTTGCAATTGCTTGACATGAGCGTCCGGAGATGCCGCGACCTGGGGCGTCGATGGGGAGCCGCTCGCCCAAGGCGCCTTCGTTTCTGACAGCGGCAGCTTTTCTGTTACCTGTTCTTGAAGCAATCTGATTTGTATCGCCAAGAACCAAGCCTTGGCTTCCAAAGCATCGAGCGAACTAACCGTCTGTCGGCTGGATCTGCGTTTGACAGCCTTGTAATAGTCGGCAGAGGCTTTCAGGCTCTGCGCAAGGAGAGCCACGCGCTCCTCGGGCTCCGTCAAATCCAAACCGGCTCTCGCCAACTCACGTTGCGCGTGAATCACCGTTGTGCCGTCGGCGCCGCCATGATCGTACTGGGCCATGGTAACGTGAACCGCGTCACTCAATTCCGCGATGCGCGCTTTCTGCGCCTTCGCGATCCTATCGCTTGCAGGGCCACGCGTCTCCTGGGCGACCAGGTCGGTATCAGGAAGCATATTCTGCCCCGAGACCGCACCAGACCACTGGGCGAGCGACGTTGCAGACGCAAGAGACAACACCCACGCAACAACAACTCGAAACGGCGTCATCGAGGTTCTCCCTTCTGGGGCTGTGGCTCCGATCCTGGAGGCGACCCATGTGGGTTCATGGATTTCCGGGCATCCCCGCCGCAATCTCCTCCTGCCATAACTTCGTTTGTATATCAAGGACCACGGCCCTCTGCTGCCTGCAATCGGCTTCGCTCATTTGTTGCACGCGGTAGCGTGCTTCGGCGATTCCACAAATATCCCGCGAACGGTTCAAATCACTCGTCAGCAAGGCCACTCGTTCAGCGGGTTTTTCAGCGAGCTCGAGCTGAGCCTTGACCAATTCATTTTGTACCATGGCTAGTCGGACAAAGGGAAGCAGACCAGCTCGCCAGTGAGTAGTATAGATGTCCGCAAGTTTGGACAGTGCCTCCACGCGATCCTGTTGCAGATTCTTCGAGTTGCGCACCAGGTCCTTCGCGGTAGGGCTTTCCTTGCTTGTAGAGTTCCAGGCGGGAGCGCGAGATCTCCTTGCTCTTCTCATCAGGAGCCATGGCGATGGCCTTCGCCTCCCATGCCCTGGCCTTGTCGAAGTCGCCACACTCCGCATACACCGCAGCCAGCGTGTCCGTCCTGCCCCAGTCCTCCCCTCCGCTCAATTGATAAGCCTTGTTTGCGTTTTCAAATGCATTCCGTCCGTCACGGTATTTCTCGTCGGGGCAGGTTGCTTCCAGGCGCGCGATATCATACGTGGCGGCGGCGTTGTTGGGATCCAGTCGCAGGGCCTGGTTGTACTCGGCCAGCGCCTTGCCGTACTCGCCCCTCTCGCGCCAGGCGTCGCCGCTTTTGAGGTAATCCGCCGCGTCGTACGCATTAAGAGTGGCCGGGACGGCGAGGCAACCGAGAAAGACCACGGCGAGGCTCACAAACAGGCGTTGCATGATTCGGCTCCTTTCACGTGGCGGCAGAAACCAGCGCCAACGCCTACTATTTTGCATCACCGCCGAGGGGCCTGTCAACTACCAGCCGGAAAAGAGGCGGAAAAGGGGTCAGAACTATTTATCACCCTCGCGCCCGCTCGCGGAGTCGATAAATAGTTCTGACCCCTTTTCCTGACTCGCCCTCGCTGGCGGCCACGGCAATCGCTCGGCGCCGGTAAATAGTTCTGCCCGCTTCAGGTAGTCATGGCACATTGTCTGAGGCGCTCGGCCTCGTGGCAATGGGTGGCGAGTTCTCGTCCCGATACCAAGGGTCGTGCTTCCTGAGGAAGTCGGCCAGTGGCACGTTCTCGTATTCGTACCCTGCATTTGGGTTCGTGTTGTTCCTGGCACCGCTCTTAATACTACAGCGCTAACTTGAGTTCCATTTACAAACGGGAGTGTTTGTCAACTTGACGCCGATTCTCCGCAAAACTTGGCGAGTGTGCTTGATGTGGCAACGGCGAGCGCAGGCGTTGCGGCGCTGCGCCCGCTGGATCAACTGGGCGGTGCGCTTAAGAGCCGCGCTGACATGCGACGTTCGGCCCACCACGAGCGAACCAGCGCCGAGACGGCGGTGTGGACTTGGCAAACAGTCAATTCGGATTTTTTCCCCCCGCAAGCGCCGGTTGGTCCGTGCCAGAAACAAATAGCTGATTGCACTGAGGATCAAATGGCGTTTGAGTCCCGGATAGCATCGCCCCTCGTAATGGTCCAGGCCGACCTCGCTTTTGTCGTCCTCGAAGCACCGCTCCACGCGCCATCGCGAGAAGGCCGCCAAAAGGATCGTTCCCACCGATGCCTCCGGCGGCGCATTGCTCACGAAGAACTTCATCTCCGCGGGATCGAGCACGTTGCGTGCGATCACCAAATGCCAACACGGGCCTGGCAGGCCATCCGGCCCTTGCAGGTAAAACCGCGCGTGCTTCACTTCCCAAATCATCGGACCTTTTTCGCCGTCCTTGACGCGCCAACGTTGCCAGCCCTGTCTCTCCATCGCCGGATGCCACTGGAGAAGTTGTTCGACGCTCTGCGGCGGACGACTGCCCGCCACGATCCGCGGCGTCTTGCGGCCGCGCCCTCGACCACGGCGAAAGGGTCGCCGGGTGACCCGCGGCGGATCAATCCAGCCCATCAAGATCCGCGGCACTTTGCCCACAAAGGGCTGCTGGCGATGGTCCAACGCCCGCAAAAACGCCGGTTTTCCCCCATACCACTCGTCGAACGTCAACCAGGCGAAATGGATGCCCTGGGCCGCGGCGCGATCGTACAACTCCAAGGCGATCTCCGTTTTCGGGCGGTAGCCCATTCCTTCGGGAATTTTCGCCTCGCGGCAGCGGGCGGGATCGCAGGCCCAGCTCTCCGGCAAGAACAACTCGCCGTCGAGCAGACAGTGAAAATCGTCCGCGGCATAGGCCAAATGCACGGTAACGATGCCGTTTTGCTGCTTGCCCACCGTGCCCAAGTATTGCCGTTGCACGCCGGGAGTCTTCTTCCCCTGTTTGACGAAACTGGTTTCGTCGATGATGCCCACGGAATGGGGATGGGTGTGTTCCTCGGCAACGATCTGCTGCAAGCGGTCGCGCGCGCAAGTCTTCTCGCCAGCGATGCTGGCTGAGAAACTCTTGCAGCGTTCGCACGGGCACGTCGGCCGCCAGGGCGATGGGCTCGACGCTCTTGCGGGGCAGGTCAGAGAGTTGGCCGTTCACATAGACCGACAGATGCGCCCGCGTGTCTTTGCGTGCAAAGCAGTCGTCGAAGCGTTTCAGAAAACGGGCGAGCATCGGTCGCAGTCCGCGAATCTGGTGGGCATCCATGCCTGGGCCTCCTTGACTGGGCAGGACGACAGTTTCGCCAATTTACCCAAACAAGGCAATATCAACTTAGCGCTGTAGTATTAATTACGACGTAGTGCAACTCCTGGTAGCACCCGTGGCTGCAGAAAACGTAATAGTGGCCCTTGTCACCAAGATCGATCAGCAAGATGCTGTCGTAGAAGCTTTCCGGGTGGTTCCTTGAAGGGCTCCCATCGGTCGTTGACATTGCCAGCAGTCGAAGTAGGGCGGACCACTCGGCTGGTCGCAGTCGGTGTCGGGCCTTCGCCGCGTAGCTTTCCTCGCGCCCTGGCCACCCCGCGCCAGGATCGAACTTCAGAATAGCGGCGGACGTGACATCACGGCTCGTAACTCGGCCGGCCCGTAAGTCGTCAATCAGCGATGGCCGCGTATCAGTGACGGCCATGATGACGGAAACGGTAATCCCCGCAACTGCGACGGCCATCACCACCGCGACGAGGACGCCCTCTGCCACGGCAATCCAGAGAAACAACCGGGGCACCACGCGGATCAGGCTACCCATCGGCTTCTTGGACCAACGCCCGGGCCCGCTCGACTGGTCCGCCGGCGATGCCTGGCTGCCTGCGACGCTGTCTACTGTTTCTCCCATACCGCCTATACCCCAATCTTCCTAATAAAAAGGGGAGAGCTGTTTCGGCTGGCCGGGTAACGAAAGACCGCTGTGATTCCTTCGGCTACGGAACAGTGTGCTGTTGAAACGTCGCCCACTTGGATTCTATTCCAGCATTGGGGGGGAACGCAAGGGATTCTAGGGCCCTCCTGTTGGCCGGGGAAGCGCGCCCCATAGCCGCCCACGGCCAGTCGGCGGCGCAAGGAGGCTGTCCCCTGTGAACGGTTACCAGGCCCCCAGCCCCTCCGGTTCGCGCCTGTGAGGCACAAGCCTATAATGTGGGCGCGCCCACGGCCGGAGGGCCACCCCCTGGTCCGACGCCGCCCCGTGGTCCAAATCCGTCCTATGCCAGACCCAACCGCCGCAAACTTGGAAGCCTATCTGCCGCGGTTCGGGCTCTCGTCGTTTCGCCACGGCCAGAAGGAAGTCATCTCGACCGTCCTGGCAGGACGCGATTGCCTGTGCGTCATGCCCACCGGCGGCGGCAAGAGCCTCTGCTACCAACTCGCGGCCCTGGTCCTCGACGGGCTGACGCTGGTCGTCTCGCCGCTGATCGCGCTGATGAAGGACCAGGTCGATCAACTGCAAGCGCTGGGGCTGCCGGTGTCGCTCATCAACAGCACCCTGCCGATGGCCGAGCAGTACGCCCGGCTGGACCAGATGGCGGCCGGCCAATTCCGCCTGGTCTACGTGGCGCCGGAGCGTTTTCGCAGCGGGCGGTTTCTCGAGGCGATCCGGGCGGCGGGGCTGGCGCTGCTGGCCGTCGACGAGGCCCATTGCATCAGCGAGTGGGGGCACGATTTCCGGCCCGATTACGCCCGGCTGGGCTACTTCCGCAAGCTGCTGGGCAATCCGACGACCATCGCCCTGACCGCCACGGCCACCGACCGCGTGCGCCGCGACATCATCGAGCAGTTGGCCTTGCACGAGCCGAAGAGTTTTTTCGCCGGCTTCGAGCGGCCCAACCTGTTCTACGAGGTGCAGTGTCCGCCCAAGGAGCGGCAAAAGGAAGACCTCCTGGTGAAGTTCCTGCAAGAGACGCCGGGCTCCGGCATCATCTACGCCTCGACGCGGAAACGGACCGAGGAGGTGGCCGAGGTCGTGCGCGCGCCGGACACGGCGGTCCTCGACGGTCTATCACGCCGGCCTGCTGGGCGACGACCGCCGCCAGGCCCAGGAGGCCTTCATGCAGGGGCGGATCGAGATCGTCGCCGCCACCAACGCCTTCGGCATGGGCATCGACAAGGCCGACGTCCGCTTCGTGGTCCACTACAATCTGCCCGGCAGCCTGGAAGCCTATTACCAGGAGGCCGGCCGCGCCGGACGCGACGGCCAGCCGGCCCGCTGCCTGATGCTCTACCACGCCTCGGACCGCTTCATCCAGGAGTATTTCATCGAAAACGCCTACCCCGGCCGCGACAACGTCGCCGCCGTGTACGAGTTTCTCAGCGGGCTGGACGACGATCCGATTCAGTTGACCCAGCAGGAAGTCAAGGAGCAGCTCGGACTGTCCATCGGCAACGAAGGGGTGGGCAATTGCGAGCAACTGCTGGAAAGCGCCGGCGTCCTGGAGCGGTTGGTCTCCGCGCAGAACCTGGCGGCCGTGCGGCTGGACAGCGACTTGCCCACCCTGGTCGACCTCTTGCCCAAGCAGGCGAAAGTCCGCCGCCGCGTGCTCCAGGCCGTCGAGCGCCTGGTGGGGTCGCGGCGGAACGAGTTCGTCCAGTTCCAGCCCCGCACCCTGGCGGCGGACACGGATATGGACGCCGATGCGATCGCCGCTGCGCTGCGCGAGTTGAACCAGTTGGCGTCGTTCACCTACGTGCCGCCGTTTCGCGGCCGGGCCATCCGCATGATCCGCCGCAACGTCCCCTTTGACCAACTGGACATCGACTTTGCCGAGCAGGAGGCCCGCAAAGCGGACGAATACGAGAAACTCAACAAGGTGATCCGGTTCGCGCTGGGCGGCTCCTGCCGGCAGGGGGAAATCCTCAAGTATTTCGGCGAAGAGGACGCCCCGCGCTGCGGCCACTGCGACAATTGCCGCCGCAACGGCCCCCAGGAGGCCTCGCCGCGGCAAGGGGACCGGCAGCCCGCGGCGGCGGCGACCGACGCCGCCGTCGTGGAGACAGTGCGGATCATCCTCAGCGGCGTCGCCCGCATCGTGGCCCGCTTCCCCTGCGGCAAGAACCTCATCGCGCAGATGCTCTGCGGATCGGGGTCCGTCCGCATGAGCAAGCTGAGGCTGAACCAACTCAGTACCTTCGGACTGCTGGCGCACTTGAAGCAGACGGAGGTCGTTACGCTGATCGAAGCCCTGATTGCCACCGGCTACTTGCAGCAGTCCGACCTGGACCGCTTTCGCCCCGTGGTGGAACTGACGGAGCTGGGCAACGAGGTGATGCGCGGCCAGCAGCCGCTCGGCGCGCGGCTGCCGATCCCGGCCGAGGTGCTCTGCAAGCTGCGGGCGCCGCGTCCGGGATTCGTGCCCAAGGCCGTTCCGCCGGTGCCGGCCCCCTTGCCGGAGACGAGCGTTCAGGACACCACACCAGCCCGAATCGCAACACCAGCCCGAAGCGCAAGCGAGGGAGCGAGTATGGCAAACCCCGGCACAGCGCCCGCTGGCTCGCACATCGGGCCGGCGTCGAGCCGGCCGCCGCACTACTGGACCTGGCGGCTCTTGTCGGCCGGCTTCAGGCTGGACGAGTGCGCGGCAACGCGGGGCCTGAGCGCCGAAGCGGTGTTGGATCACGTGTTGCGGGCGATCGAGGAGGGCTGGCCGGTCGAGGCCCGCTGGTGCCTGGGACCGGAACTGCTCTCTGCGGTGGCGGCCACGGTGGGCCAGGACGAGCCGCGGCAAATCCGTCCCCTCTTGGCGCAATTGCCGCCGGGGACGACGTACCAGCAGGTCGAGATCTTTCTGAAATGCCGCCGCGCAGGCTCCTCAAAGGGGCGCAATCGGGTAGAATAGCGTGCCACCACAACCTGGACCTTCGCACATTGCGGATACAAAGTCCCCTCTCCCTCCGGGAGAGGGTTAGGATTCAAGAGTCCCCTCTCCCTCCGGGAGAGGGTTAGGGTGAGGGCTTTGGATCGAACGGTGCGTTGCCTTGCTTGTGCGTTGCTCCCAAGCCCTCACCCCCGGCCCCTCTCCCGAAGGGAGAGGGGAGGAATTGAGGTCCCCTCGCCTTCCGGGAGAGGGGAGAAATCGGCAAACGTCCCAGTGAGCCTGCGTCGCGGGATGAACCCCGCCGCGGTGCCCCGAACCCGAACTGGCGGGATCAACCCCGCCGCTGCGCATCAAAATGCCCACACCACCTCGGAAGGATGCCTTGCCGGAAAAGCCCGCCGTGCCGCCGCCGCGGCGAAACTCGTCGCTGCCCTGGCTGATCCTGGTGCTGACGCTGGTGCTGCTGCTGGTCGTCTACAATCGCGAGACCGGCGGGGTGTCGGAGATCAGTTACGGCACCTTCCGCCGCGAACTGGACAAGACCCCGCCGAACGTGGCCAAGGTTGAGATTCAGGGGCGCGGGTGGTGGGCGAATTTAAGGCCCCGCTGCCCGATCCTAGCGGCAAGAAGGACCGCAACGGCCGGGTGGTGATGCTGGAAAAGAAGTTCGCCACCACGCTGCCGCTGGGCGCGCTGTCGGACCGTCGTCTCGACGACCTCTTGCTGGAGAAACTGAAGGACAACTACTCGGTGGTCGAGGCCAGCGACGGCACGCGGTCGATGATGATGTTTTCCTTGTTGTTGATGGGGGGATTGCTGCTGGTCATGTGGTTGTTCCTGCGCCGCTCGCGGGAGTCGCTCTTCGGCGGCCTGATGGGCGGGTTCAGCAAGAGCCCGGCCAAGCGCTATCAGATGGGCGATCGGCCGGTGACTTTCGACGACGTGGCCGGCCTCGAGGGCGTGAAGCGGGAGCTGGAGGAAATCGTCGAGTTCCTCAAGAGCCCGGAGAAGTTCCAGCGTCTTGGCGGCCGGGTGCCCCGGGGCGTGCTGCTGATGGGGCCGCCGGGGGCGGGCAAGACGTTGCTGGCCCGCGCCGTGGCCGGCGAAGCGGGCGTACCCTTCTTCTCGGTCAGCGGCTCGGAGTTCATGCAGATGTTCGTGGGCGTGGGCGCCGGCCGGGTCCGCGACCTGTTCGCCACCGCCAAGGAACACGCCCCCTCGATGCTCTTCATCGACGAGATCGACGCCGTCGGCCGGCACCGCGGCACCGGCCTGGGCGGCAGCCAGGAGGAACGCGAGCAAACGCTCAACCAGATCCTCAGCGAGATGGACGGCTTCACCCAGACCGAATCGGTGATCATCATGGCGGCCACCAACCGCCCCGACATGCTCGATCCCGCCCTGCTGCGTCCGGGCCGCTTCGACCGCCACATCGTCGTCGATCGGCCCAGCTACCAGGGGCGGCTGGCCATCTTCCGCGTCCATACCCGCAACGTGCCCCTGGCCGGCGACGTCGACCTGGAGCGGCTGGCCGCCGGCACGGTCGGACTGACCGGCGCCGATATCCGCAACCTGGTCAACGAGGCCGCCCTCTGGGCCAGCCGGCACAACAAGGAAGACGTTGACATGAGCGACTTCGAGTACGCCCGCGACAAGGTCCTCATGGGCGTCAAGCGCGACGAAGTCCTCACCGGCAAGGAGAAGTCGATGACGGCCTATCCACGAGGCGGGCCACGCCCTGCTGGCCTGGCTGGTGCCCGGCATCGATCACCTCCACAAGGTCTCGATCATCCCCCGCGGCCGGGCCTTGGGCGCCACCCAACTGCTGCCCGAGGAAGACCGCTTCAACGTCAGCGAAGGCGAGTTGCAGACCCGGCTGTTGTTCCTGCTGGGGGGCCGCAGCGCCGAAAAGCTCGTCTTCGACGAGTTCAGCGCCGGCGCCGAAGACGATCTGAATAAGGCCACGCTGATCGCCCGCCGCATGGTCACCCATTGGGGCATGAGCGAGCGGCTCGGACCGGTCGCCTTCCGCGACAGCGAAGAGCATCCCTTCCTGGGCAAGGAAATTTCCATCGCGGCCCCGCGGCAATTCAGCGAGCATACGGCGCAGGTGATCGACGAAGAGGTCATCCGCATTCTCCGCACGGCCGCGGAGCGGGCCCTGGAATTGCTCCGCGCCAATCGCGACAAGCTCGATCTGCTGGCCCACACGCTGGAGAAGGAAGAGACCGTCGACGACCACACCGTCGAGGAGTTGATCGGGCCGCCGGCCTCCAGGGCGTCCGACAAACCGCCCGGGCAGCCGTAGGCGGTTGAACGGGGATGGTCGCCCGCCCCTGCCCCCCCCGACGCAGTCGGGGGGCTTTTCTCCGGCCCCTGGCCCCTGGTCCCTGGTCCCTTGGCCCCTATCCCTTGCCGTTGCGGTGTTCGAGGGCCGCGATCTTGTCGATGCGGCGGGCGTGGCGGCCGCCCTCGAAGGGCGTGTGCAGCCAGATTTCCACCAGCCGGTCCACCAGCCGCTCGCCCAGCATGTCGCTGGAGAGGCAGAGGACGTTCAAATCGTTGTGGCGGCGGCTCAATTCGGCCGTCACGTCGTCATAGCAGGGCGCGGCGCGGACGCCGGGGACCTTGTTGGCCGCGATGCACATGCCCAGACCGGAGCCGCAGATCAGAATGCCCCGCTCCACTTCGCCGCCGCCGACTTTGCGGGCGACGATCAGGGCGACATCCGGATAATCGACGTCCTCGTGGCCGTAGCTGCCCACGTCGATGACCTCTTCGCCCAATCTGGTGAGCAGCTCCACCAGTTTCGCCCGCATGTCCACACCCCGGTGGTCACTCCCGACCGCGATCCGCATGGTAGCGATTCTCCTCCCGCCATCCGTCCCGACAGTGCGCTGTCGGCGGCCGGGCCTTCGACCTTACGCAACGGAAACTTAGTATAACAATCGATGGCAAAAAACGCAATCAGGATACACCACGCAGAGGGGTATGCTTGTAGCCGATCTCTTACCGGTCGGGCGCGGAGCACTGGTCGGGACAGCAATGCTATCTGGGCCAGTGTACATTCAAGGTCTGGCTCCGTGGGGTCCGGTTTGGGGAAGCTCTGGGGATAACCCAAGGCCAGATCGGATGTTACGACCGGCGGTCATTGGCGGGTCGCGCGAGATTTCTTCGCGGCGGTTTCTGAAAAGAATAGTAACTAGGTAGTGCTATTTACAAAATCGTTGACACGGTTGTAGCGATGGGGTAAGTTGACGGCAATGTTGGCGCAGTTACCAAACGGGCATCTCGCCCGTTCTGCCCAACTAGCATCGACGTAACCGTGAGGCAGCGTTTGGTTTCGGGAATCGCTTGGCCTGTCGGGCTGGCGACCTTAACGACCTAGCTGGACATTGCCGGCCGCTTCGGAGCGGCCCTCTCGGCAATGGCTGCCTTAACTGCGAAGGGTTCCTGGCTCACGGCTTGCCGAGCGCCGTCCTGAACATTGGCACCCGTTTTTGGTCCCGGACGCATTCAAAACATTGCGAGGAGACTTGCATGACCCGCCCTTTATTCATCGCTATCGCTATCTTCGGAATACTTGTCGGGGGACGCGCTGGGGAAGCTCTGGCAGAGACCTTGGGGCCCTTCAGTGCGGTTGTCCCTGTTATACGGACGGACTGGACCAACGGCACCTTGTCTTTCCCGCAGTTCAATCCGGCCCTGGGAACGCTGACCGCAGTCACCATCACGCTCAGCGGCACCCTCGATACCACGCTGACCGTGACGAACCAGGGCAGCTCGAACTCGTCGGGCAGTGCCACGACGGAAGTGCAGGTGAGCGTTTTGGACACGGACAATGATCTGGCCGGCGACAGCCCGCAACTGGACTTCTTCTCTGCTTCGTTCCCTTATCGCAATCTCGGCCCCGGCGACAGCGTCGAGTCCGGACTGCTCACGGCCGCGGAGACCAGCACCTTCGGGTACACGGACGCAGGCACCTTGGGCGAGTTCACCGGAACCGGCGATATCAGCTTGACCGGCTCCACTGTGACGTACACCTTGCTGCGGTACACCGGCGGCAACACGGACGCCACGCAAGTGACCTCTGCGGGCCTCGATGGGCTGGTCACTTACACCTATTCCGCCATCGTTCCCGAGCCCGGCACGCTCTGGCTGGCGCTGGCGGGCCTGGTGTTTGCGGGCCTGGCCGTCGCGATCCGCCGCAGATAGCAGCCTCCGCCGCTGGCGCAGGGCGTGAGTCCCGTCGGCGAATTTTCAGACTACCCCGCGGCCCTCAGCCCAACAGCATGGTGGCAAGCCCGAGATAATAGATGAGCGTGGCAACGTCGGTCATCGCCAGGGCGATGGGACCGGAGGCCACGCGCGGGTCGCGCCGCGCGGCGCAGGGCCAACGGCACCGAGAGGCCGAACACGGTGGCGGTCGTGATCGACAGGGCGATGCTGACCAGGATGACCAGGGCCAGGAGGGCTGCCCGGTGCCAGGCGATGGCCGCCATGCCGACAAGCCCGCCGCAGGCCAGCCCGAGGCGCCAGCCCGATCGTGGCTTCGCGTCGCAGCCGGCGAAGAATGCTGCGCCATGGAAACCTTCCCGAGTCGTGAGCCTGGATCGCCAGCGTGAGGGACTGGATGCTGACGCTTTCGGCCAAGGCCAGGACGACGGGGATGAACATCGCCAGCACGATCACGTCGGCCATCACGTGCTGGAAGAGGGCCGCCACCGCGGCGCAGGCCAGCCCGCCGCCGATGTTGCAGAGCAGCCAGGGGAAGCGGCCGCGGAAGGCCGTCGCCACGGACGCCTGCGGGGCCCGGCCCAGGCGCACGCCGATGAGTTGGAAGACGTTTTCGTTCTCTTCGCGGCGGACCAGGTCGGAAATTTCGTCCGTGTACAACTCGACGTCGAGCACGCCCACGATCCGCCGCTGGGGATCGACGACCGGCAGCGCCAGGAAGCGGTGCAAAACGAAGAACTCGCAGGCGTCCAGCAGCGTCGCCGTGGCCGGCAGGGCGACAACCTGCCGCACCATGATGTCGGCAAGCGGGGTCTCCGGCGGGTTGAGCAACAGGCGCCTGGTGGGGATGACGCCTTGCAGCCGGTCCTGCTGGTCGACCACGTAGAAATAGATGATGCGGCCCTCGACGCCGCTGGTCTGCACGCGCTTCAAGGCTTCCCCCACCGTTTCGCCGACGAGGAGGCGGACGAAATTCTGGTGGGCGTGGCTGGCCACCGAATCGCTCAGGTGCTGGTCAGAAACGGATTTTGCCATCATTCAGGTCCTTTTCACATGGCTTGGCGCGGCGATCGGGCCGGTGCTCGAAGTCACTTCGCGCCGGCTCCCACATAGATCGCCACTTCGCTCATTGCGATCACGTTCCAGACGACGTGCATCGCCAGCGGAACATAGAGCGAATCGCTTTTCAGCCGCGCCGCTCCCAACAGCAGCCCGCCCAGAAAAATGACCGTTACGTCAAACAGCGGATAGTTGGCGTGCAACGCCGACCAGGCCAGCGACGAAATCAGGATCGCCCCGATCGGTCCGACGCGGGAATCCCGAAGCCCTTTGAAGAGAAAGCCTCGGAAAAGGACCTCCTCGCCCAGGGGCGCGGCAACGATGATCGCCAGCCACAAAAGCGGCATGAAGCCGGCGCTCCGGTAGGCGTCGACCATGAACCGTGTCGCCGGCCTACCCAAGAGAAAAGAGAGAACTTCTGAACACGAAATCAAGGCCACCACGGCCAACGTCCACTTGACGTACTGACCCCGGGTTGGACTGTGAAGACCGAAGTAGTCCCTGATCGACGGTCCTCTGCCAGTCCATGCAAAGAGCACCGCGGCTGCAACGGCAAACGGCGTCGAGAAACAGGTTGCCAAGGCGAGCATCAGCCCGTTGTTCTCCAACGACCGCACGTTCATGCCCGGATGCCCCGCCATGGCCACAGCGAAGAAGGCGACGACGACTATCACTTGAACAGCCAGCAAAATGACCACGGCCAGCAAGGAGAACCCCATGGTGGCCCAGAAGCCCCACGGCGGCCGGGCCGGCGGGCTGATCTCTTGAGAAGGCATGTCCACTGCTTATTCTCCCAGGTAATACGGGACCGCCAGCCGCTGAAACTCGCTCACCACGGGCACCAGGGCCGCCACCGCGTCGAGAGGCAACATGGACTACTTCCCCTTCAAGTATTCGCGCAGCCGGGAGGCGAGTTCCTCGCCGTAAAAGAGATGGACGCACTTCAAGTCGAGTTCGGCCGCGGTCAAATCCGGATTCGCCTCGGCGATGGCCCGTCGCGACAGGCTGATGGTCATCGCCGTCAGCGACCACGCCCGCGCCAATCGTTCCGCGGTCGTCATGTTGCGGAGCAACTCGATTTGCACCTGTTCCGCTTCCGGGTGCGTGTCGGTAAGACGGTTTTTCATCCGATCCATTCTCACGCCTCCCGGTCGCGGGTGTCGATCAGTTGCCGCAAGCGCGCGGAAAGTTCCGCGGGGAACCGGCCGCACCAGGTTTCATCGATCAGCCCGACCTCCAGCAGGTCGAGCAAGTGGACTTGGTCCTTGAGGCGAAAGGAGGTCAGTTTCATGCGGACCAGGGCCTCCAGCGTGGGCACGGCGAATTCGGGTCCGGAGAGCGACTCGCTGAGTTCGGGGGCGGGGAGCAGGTAATCCGGCCGCGCCTTCTCCCCGGCAAAGAGCACGCGGACCGCGCTTCGCACCGACCCTTGCGGCCCGTCCAGGAACAGGTCGACCCCGGCGACATTCTGGTGGATGAAACCGACGCCGCCGAGTGCGGCGGTCACGCGATCGAAATCCTGCCGCCGGACGAGCAGGTCCACGTCCTTGGTGTTCCGCACGGCTTCCCGATCGACCCGCGCGACCCAGGCGGCCACCGCGTTGCCGCCCACGACGACGCAGGAAATTCCCGCGCTGTTGCAGTGCGCCGGCCGCACGACAGGCGCGCTCTCGAACGTCTTCCACGGCCGCCACCATCCTTTCCCAAGAGAAGTCCTTCAAGACCACCGCGTTCATACTGCCATCTCCCGTGTTCGACTCGCTCCCTGCCCCCTCCCGCGATTGCGCCATTCCCACCTGCCGCAACCGGCGGGCGCTGCAATCCCTGGCCCCTGGTCCCCGGCCCCTGGCCCCTCCCCTTACGTCCACAACTGTCGGTCCAACATGCGGTAGTTGATCGCCTCATTAAGGTGATTCGGCCGAATCGTGTCGCTGGTGTCCATGTCGGCGATCGTGCGGGCGACACGCAAGACCTTGTCGTGCGCCCGGGCCGAAAGGCCCAACTCCGTCATCGCCGCCTTGAGCAGGTTGCGGCACTCGTCGTCCAGCCGGCAATACTGCCGCGTCTGACGATGCGTCATGTGGGCGTTGTGCCGGGTGGCCGTGCCGTCGAAGCGGGCCGCCTGCGCACGCCGGGCTAACTTCACCTGCTCCCGCATCTGCCCGCTGGAACGTCCCCGGCTCGCCCACGGAAAGCTCGCGGAACGGCACCGCCGGCACCTCGATGTGAATGTCGATCCGGTCCAGGAGCGGACCGGAAATTTTCGACATGTACCTTTCGATCTGCGGCGGCGTGCAATGGCAGTTCCGCCGCCCGTCGCCCCGATAGCCGCAGGGACACGGATTCAAAGCGGCGATCAACATGAAGTTGGCCGGGAACGTGGTGCTGTTCAGGGCCCGGCTGATCGTCACCGTGCCGTCTTCCAGCGGCTGCCGCAGGACTTCCAGCGTGCGGCGGTTGAATTCGGGCAATTCGTCGAGGAAGAGCACGCCGTTGTGCGAAAGCGAGATCTCGCCGGGGGCGGGCGTCGAGCCGCCGCCCACCAGCCCGGCGTCGCTGATCGTATGGTGCGGCGAACGGAACGGGCGCACCGCCAACAGCGGCTGACCGGCCCGCAGCCGGCCCACGGCGCTGTAGATCCGCGTGGTCTCGATCGATTCGGCGGGGCTGAGGTCGGGCAGGATGGTGGGCATGCGTTTGGCCAGCATCGTCTTGCCGGAGCCCGGCGGCCCGAGCATCAGCAGGTTGTGCGAGCCGCCGGCGGCCACGATCATCGCCCGCTTGGCCATCTCCTGGCCGCGCACGTCGGAGAAATCGACATCGTAGCTGGACAGCTCGCGGAAGAGGTCGTCCAGCCGGGAGGGCGTCGGCTCGATGCTGAGTTCGCCGCTGAGGAAGGCGACGGCCTGGGCGAGACTGGTGACGGCGATGACGTCGATGCCCTCGACCACGGCGGCCTCGGCGGCGCTTTCGGTCGGCACCAACAGGCCGCGGAGACCTTCCGCGGCCGCGGCCGCCATGGCCATCGACAGCGCGCCCTTGGTGGGCCGCGTGCCGCCGTCGAGGGCCAATTCGCCGACCACGGCATACTGCTCCAGCAATTCCGACGCGACCTGGCCGCTGCCCACGAGGATGCCCAGGGCGATGGGCAGGTCGAAGGAGGCGGCGTCCTTGGGCATGTCGGCGGGGGCGAGGTTGATGATGACGCGGCTTTGCGGCCGCTGGAAGCCAGAGTTGACCATCGCCCGCTCGACGCGATGGGTGCTTTCCTTGACGGCCGCCTCGGGCAGGCCGACCAGCACGGTTTTCGGCAGACCGGAGGGGGAGACATCCACCTCGACTTCGACCGGCAGGGCGTCGATGCCGACGAGGGCGTAGGTCTTGAGTTTGGCGAGCATAACAGATGTCCCCTCTCCCTCCGGGAGCGACCACTGTCGTGGTGCCCAAGGGTGCGGGCAGGCGATGCTGCCGGTCCATGCAGTCGAAGACTTACAACGAGACGCGCCAAGCGACATTGTAACATGCCGCCAGACCGCCCGAAAGTAGGTGGAACGGTCGTGCGAGGGGGCAAAGCCGTCTGGTGAGCAACGTGGGCCGGGACGGAGACTCGACGACGCGCTGCCCTTGCCGCCCAAGCCCATCGGCTGCGGCCGGTGGGACGGGGGAGGGGAAAGGGGACGTCCTCTTCAGCGTCCGTTCCCACCGGTCGCAGCCGGTGGGCTTGGGCGCGGGGAAAACGGGTTGACGCGATTTGACCAAGTCACCCCGGCGGCCGGTGGGCTTGGGGAGCAGGGGAAAAGCCTCCGCCGCGCAACTCAACACGCTCAGGGCTCGGCCAGCCGGGCGGCCCGTTCCTCGGGCGTGCCCATGAGGTCCTCGGCGTACTCGCTGAGCATGTAGACCTCGACGCGGGAGTTGTACTCGCGTTTTTTTTCGGCGTCGCCCAGCGAATAGGGCTCGTACGGCCCGCCCTGGCTGAGGCGAATCCGCGCCTCTTCGACGCCTTGCTGCTCAAGGTACTTCATCGTGGCCAGACAGCGGGCATAGGAAAGCGCCCAGGCATCTTGCGGAGGGCCGTCGGGCGAGGTCGGACAGCGGGTGGCATGGCCGCGGATCTCGATCTTGTTCGGCAGCCCGCGCACGTCCGCCGCCAGGCGCTTCAGCCGGCTGCGGCTGGTGCCGTCCAACTCGTCCGAGCCTTCGCCGAAGAGGACCAGCGTGCCCGCACAGCGGTTATCGTGGTTGTGAACGAAGAACAGGCTGGGACGATCGACAGGGGTCGCCTCCGGGTCCGTCTTCTCCGAGGCCATGGTGTTGGAGATGGCCACGCCGTGGAGGTGCGGGTTGGCCCGCTTGTGGTCGCCGCGCGTGGGGAAACCGGCGCGGACCGGCGGCAGCAAGGACGAGGCCGACCCGTCGCTGGAGTCCTTGCCTGGCAACAGCGACGCCCCGCCCGACTGGTCGCCCGTGGGCTTGAGGGCGGTTTTCCAGGGGTCGTTGAAGTATTCGGCGATCGCCTTCTTGAGCGGCTTGTTTTGCGCGAGTATCCACATCACCAGGAAGAACGCCATCATCGCCGTGACGAAATCGGCGTAGGCCACTTTCCAGGAACCGCCGCCTTGACCTGCCATGATCGATTACCTTGAGGAAAGAACTTAGAACTTAGTGCTTAGAACTTAGTGCTTAGTGCTTAGTGCTTAGGTTAGCGGCACGGGATCTTCTCTTATTGCATGACCAGGTTCTAAGCTCTAAGAACTAAGGTCTTCCTACGGATTCTCGACCTGTTTGAGCAGGTCTTCGAGTTCCTGGCGACTGGGCCGGAACTCGCTGGCCACGCCGCGCCGCGCCTTGTCGATGACCACCTTCGGCGCCAGGTCGTTGACGAAGCCTTCGATGGCGGTGGCAATGGTGTGGAAATAGGCCAATTCCGATGCCCCCAGGGATTCCAACTTCACCGACAGCGGGCCTACGAACCCGTAGCACAGCAAGATGCCCAGGAATGTGCCCACCAGGGCGGCCCCCACTTTCTCGCCGATCTCAGCCGGCGGGCCGTCGATGGCCTGCATGGTGATGACGATTCCCAGCACGGCGGCCACGATGCCGAACCCCGGCAGGGCGTCGGCCGTCTTCGACAGCACGCCCAGGGGGGCGTGGTGCTCTTCCGCCACCAACTTCATATCGGCGTCCAGCAGCCCTGCCAGTTGATCGGGCTTGATGGTCCCTTCCAAGACCGGCGAGAGGGCCCCGCAGGTGAACTCCATGACGTGGTGGTTGTGGGCGAAACGCGGGTACTTGGCGAAGATCACGCTGGAGTCCGGCTCGCTCAAGTGCGATTCCAGGGAGATCAGGCCATCGCGGCGGGCCAAGCGAAAAAGTTCGTAGAGGACCTTGAACAATTCCTCGTAGGCCGGCTTGTTGTAGGGCGTGCCCTTGATGCACTGCACGATGCCGCGCACCAGGTCGACGATGATCCTCTTCGACGACATGAGCGACCATCGCCCCCATCGCCGCGCCGCCGATGACGACCAGCTCGGCCGGTTGGATCAGCGCGCCGAAATGGCCTCCCTCCCAGAGGAATCCGATCAGCACCGCGCCGAGAACCATCACGCCGCCGACGATCACAATCATGCTCGCACCTCGAAGCCGCCCACGGTGTTCGTTATGGTTACTGCTCGCGCGACAAGTACGCCGCAGACGCCGTGTGCGGCGCCCTGCTTCTCGCCCCCGCGCGTGTGAGCGAGGCGACGTTATCCGGTGGCTGACGCCACCGGCTCGCTGTGCGCGTCAGGGTGTCGCACAGCGCGACCCTCGATGGTCGCCTGGAGGTATGTAGCATATAGATTCCCCGGCGGCCGGCGTGCGCGGCCGAAACTTGCGAATAAACCGCAAGACCGTTAAATCAGGGACCAGGGGCCAGTAGGGTGGGTCGAGCGGAGCGAGCCCCACCAGCTTCGATTCGCGTATTTCCTGGTGGGGCTCGCTCCGCTCGACCCACCCTACGGTCCTTCGAGCTACACTTGTGTGCCACGACCACGCTTTAGCGTGGTGCCCGTGCCAGCCGTGCAAACGGTTCCGCGCCCCAACACGCAGTATGAATCATTACGCCCGACTTGTGCTGCCGTGGTTTCGTCCCATCGCCGGCGCGGCTTCCCTGCCGATTCGGATCGTTTTGGGCCGGCGGCCTCTGCGGGCCAGCGATCTGGCGACCATCAAGAAAAACTTGGCGCGGCCACGCGTCTACCTGGGCCTGCTGCTGGCTGCCGCAGCGGCGGCAACCGTGCTGCTGCTTGCATGGCGCGGGACGACGGGTAGCTCTGTCGCTGTTTCGGCGACGGGTGGCACTGGCTCCGCCAGTGTTTCGGGCTCCCCAGCGCTCGATCATGCCGCGGATCAGACTGAGGAAGCACTGGCGAAGCCAGTGCCACCCCTCGGGTCGGCGCCGTCGGACCATTTCTTATCGCAACGGCAGCGGCGGGGAATGATGATGTTGGGCGGCTTCGTCGTGGTGACGGTCCTTCTGTTGGCCCTTGGCAGCCGGTTCCGTCCCGCCTGAGGGGTGCCACTGGCTTTGCCAGTGCCTTCCGTTCCATCGTGCTGCGGACGAAACTGCGCAAGCACTGGCAAAGCCAGTGCCACCCAAGCGCCGAGCAAGAGTCGGCAACGGCTGCTTGACCCGCCCGCTGCCGGCCACTAAGATGAGTGTTTTACCCCGAACGAGGATCCCTTCATGCAATCTCCCGGCAAGGATGAAGAAACGCCCGCCGGCGGCGTGGCGGGCCAGTCCGACCGCCTCGAGCCGGCCGCCGGCTGCAAGGGCCAGGTGGACCGTGGGCGGATCGAGCGGGCGGTGCGAGAAATCCTCGCCGCCATCGGTGAGGATCCCGACCGCGAGGGGCTCCGCGGGACCCCGGAGCGGGTCGCACGGATGTATGCCGAGTTGTTTGCCGGCCTGCACGACGATCCCCGCCGCCATCTGAAGCGGTTCTTTACGGAGAAGTGCGACGAGGTCGTGCTGGTGCGCGACATCAGTTTCAACAGCATGTGCGAACACCACATGCTGCCGTTCATGGGCAAGGCCCACGTGGCCTATCTGCCCGGCGGCCGGCTGGTCGGCCTGAGCAAGCTGGCCCGCGTCGTCGAGGGCGTCGCCCGGCGGCCCCAGGTCCAGGAACGCATGACCGAGGAGATTGCCGATCTGCTGGTCGAGGAATTGCACGCCAAGGGCGTGGCCGTGGTGATCGAGGCGATCCATACCTGCATGACCATTCGCGGCATTCGCAAGCCGGGCAGTCTCTGCGTCACCTCGGCGATGAAGGGCGTGTTCCGCACGGGCTCCTCGACGCGGGCGGAATTGATGACCCTGATTTACGGAAACCACCGCTAGCTCGGGACCGTTTTATCTCGTGGACCAACTCCTCCCCCAGCGCGAGCGCATCCAGGACGATTTGCGCGGCCTGATCACCGGCGAGGTCCGCTCCGACGACATCGCCCTGCAGCTCTACGCCAGCGACGCCAGCGTTTACGAGATCAAGCCCTTGGCGCTGGTCCGCCCCCGCTGTGCGGCCGACGTGGCAGCCTGCCTGCAATACGCCGCCGAGAAGCACATCCCCGTGCACGCCCGCGGCGCCGGCAGCGGCGTGGCCGGCGAATCGCTCGGCCCCGGGCTGGTGCTGGATTTCTCCCGGTTCCTCCGCCGCATCCTCCGCTTCGAGGGAGAACTGGTCTGCGTGCAGCCGGGCATGGTCCACGAGCGGCTCACGGCCCAGTTGCGGCTGCGGGGACGCCTTTTCGGCCCCGACCCGGCCAACAGCGCCGTCACCACCGTCGGCAGCATGATCGCCCGCGACGCCTCCGGCAGCCGCTGGCTGAAGTACGGCTCGGTGCGGCGTCACGTCCGCAGCCTGCAAGTCGCGCTGGCCGACGGCCAGTTGCTGGAGTTCGACCGCGCGCCGCTGGTCCAAGGAGTCAGTGAGGACCCCAATCTTCGCAAGCGCGACCTGGTCAATCGGCTGGTCGCCCTCTTGACGCAACATGCCGGCCTGATCCGCCAGCGCCAACCCAAGGGCCCGTTGAGCCGCTGCGGATACAACCTCGCCGACGTGCTGACGGCGGACCATCTCGACCTGGCCGGGCTGCTGGCGGGCTCGGAAGGAACGCTGGCCCTGATTACCGAGGCCACCTTGGCCACGCAGCCGCTGCCGCGGCATTGCGCCGTCGTGCTGCTGTTGTTCGAGGGCTTGGAGAAGGCGTCGCGGGCCGTCGGCGAGATCCTGCCCACGCAACCCTCGGCCTGCGACTTGATGGACCGCCGCCACCTGACCGTGGCGCGGGAAGGCGAAATCCGCTTCCACCTGCTGATCCCGGCGGAAACGGAAGCCCTCCTCCTGGTGGAATACGAAGGGGACGATCCCCGCGAGGTCCGCGACCGCGTCCACCGGCTGGTGGACGACATCTGCCAGCAGCGGCGGCTGGCCTTCGGCGTCCGGCAGGCGTTCGACCAGGAGGAAACCGATCTCTTCTGGCGCCTGGCCCACAAGACGCAACCGCTGTTGTACCGCGTGAAGGGGCCCAGCCGGCCGGTGCCCGTCGTCGAGGACGTCGCCGTGCCGCCCGAGGGGCTGTCCGCTTTCCTGGTGCGGATGCAGAACGTGCTGAAGCGCAACCAGATCACCGCCTCGCTGCTCTGCCACGCCGGCCACGGGCAGCTCCATATTCAGCCCTTTCTGGACCTCGACGATCCGGCCGACGTGCAGCGGATGCGGCAGGCGGCCGAGGAACTTTACCAGGAGGTGTTCGACGCCGGCGGCACCATCGGCGGCGAGCACGCCTACGGCTTCAGCCGCACGCCTTTTCTCGCCCGCCAGATCGGTCCGCTCTACGACGTGCTCCGCCAGGTCAAGCAGATTTTCGATCCCGGCAACATTCTCAACCCGGGCAAGATCGTCGGCGACGATCCCGAGTTGCTGACGCGTTATTTGCGGCCGGCGCTGGCCGCGGCGCCGCCACCGCCGCCGCAGCCCGAAGAGGCCGGCTCGCCCAAGCTCCGCGACCTGATCGAGTTGCAACTGGATTGGGACCCTTCGCGGGTCAACGAGGTCACGGCGACCTGCAACCGCTGCGGCGAGTGCCGTTCGCAATCGCCGCAGGTGCGGATGTGCCCGCTGTTCCGCTTCGCGCCGGCCGAGGAGGCATCGCCGCGCGCCAAGGCCAACATGATCCGCGGCTTCGCCACCCGCAGCATCGATCTGAGCCGCTTGACCAGCGATGAATTCAAGGACGTGGCCGACCTCTGCTACCATTGCCACTGTTGCCGGCTGGAATGCCCGGCCGGCGTCGATATCCCGCGGCTGATGCGGGAGAGCAAAGGCGCCTACGTGGCGGCCAACGGCTTGCGGCCTTCGGACTGGCTGATGACGCGCCTGGACCTGCTGGCCTCGCTGGCCAGTCGCGTCAGCCCGCTGGCCAACTGGGCCCTGGGCAATCGCCAGATGCGCTGGCTGATGGAGAAGACGCTGGGGATCGCCCAGGGGCGGAAGCTGCCGCGGGTGTCGTCGCGGAGTTTCCTCCGCCGCGCCGCCCGCCGCCGGCTGACCCGCCTGGCCCGCCGCAGCCCGCAGAAGGTCCTCTACTTCGTCGATACCTATGCCAACTATCACGACCCGCAGTTGGGCGAGGCCCTGGTGGCCGTGATGAAACACAACGGCGTCGCCGTGTACGTGCCGGCGGAGCAGCGTCCGGCGGGCATGGCGTCGATTGCCTGCGGCGCCCTGGATCACGCCCGCCGGCTGGCCCGCCGCAACGTCGCCGTCCTGGCCGAGGCCGTCCGGCAGGGCTATCACGTGGTGGCCACCGAGCCGGCCGCCGCCCTCTGCCTGGTGCACGAATATCCGCAGTTGTTGGACGACGATGACGCCCGCCTGGTGGCCGCCCATGCCAGCGAGGCCTGCACCTTCCTCTGGAAAATGCACAACCTGGGCACGCTGCAGCTCGACCTGCGGCCCATCAACGCGGTCCTCGGTTATCATCCCCCCTGCCATCTCAAGGCCCTCGGCGTCGGCTTCCCCGGCGTCAACCTGCTGAGCCTGATCCCCGGGCTGCGCGTGGTGCACATCGAGCGCGGCTGCTCCGGTATGGCCGGCACCTTCGGACTCTTGCACAAGAACTATCGCAGCAGCCTGCGGGCGGGCTGGGGCCTGATCTCAAGGCTGCGCGACACGGCCCTGCAAGCGGGCGTCACCGAATGCAGCGCCTGCAAAATCCAGATGGAGCAGGGCACCAGCAAGCCGACGCTGCACCCCATCAAACTCCTGGCGCTCTCCTACGGACTGATGCCCGAGCTGGCCGCCCTGCTGACAACCCCCGGCGAAGAACTCTTGGTGGTGTGAATCATGGACGATCAACCCTGGTATCAAGACGGCTTGCGGTTCCAGTGCGTGCAGTGCGGCGCCTGCTGCACCGGCGCCCCGGGCTTTGTGTGGGTCAACAAGGAGGAGATCGCCGCCTTGGCCGCCGCCCTCCGCCTCGACGCCGACGAGTTCGAGCGCCGCTATGTCCGCAGGGTCGGCATCCGCAAGAGCCTGATCGAGTTGCCCGGCGGCGATTGCGTCTTCTTCCATCGCGAGAGTTGCACGTGCCAGGTGTACCAGGAGCGGCCCCGCCAGTGCCGCACCTGGCCCTTCTGGGGCTCGAATGTGGCCACGCCCGCCGCCTGGCGGGAAATGTGCGAGCATTGTCCCGGCGGCAATCGCGGCCCGTTGTTCCCGCTGCGCAAGATCCGCGCCCGCCTCGGGCTGCTGGAAATCTGAGGCGCTGGAGATGCCCTGAAAGGGCATTGGAGCACAGCCCGGGGTTGACGCGCAGCGGCTACCCCGGGTTTCGGACATCGAGAATTCCGAAACCCCAACGGGGTTTCACAAGACGATGAGGGCGGCACGCCGACCCGGGGTAGCCGCTGCGCGGCAACCCCGGGCTGTGCTCTGACGCCCCTTTGGGGCGAACCACTTGCGGCCTCCCCGAGGGATTGGACTTTTCCAACGCGGCGCCGCGCAGGCGTGCGCGGACGGCTTGTGTTGCCTCGCAGAGGCTGCCATAATTTAGGCCAGGGTTGCCGCGCAGCGGCTACCCTGGAACCGAGTATCGGACCACCAGAGAAACCCCAACGGGGTTTCGGAGCCGGCGCCGCCATGCCGCAATCCCTGGCCAGCATGTTGGTCCACCTGGTGTTCTCGACCAAGGAGCGCCGCGCTTTACTCCAGAACGCGGAACGGCGCGGCCAAATGCACCGCTACCTAGCCGGAATCTCCAAGAACCTCGAATGCCCGGCCGTGATCGTGGGTGGCGCCGATGACCACGTTCATTTGCTGGCCCGACAATCACGAACGATTTCTCTGGCCGATTGGGTCAAGGAACTGAAACGCTCCTCTTCCTTGTGGGCAAAGAAGAAAGACCCGCAGTGGGGCCTGTTCCAATGGCAAGCCGGCTACGGCGCCTTCTCCGTCAGCCAGTCGCAAGGCGAGCGCGTGCGGCGGTACGTCGAGTCGCAGGAGGAACGTCATCACCGCCTGTCGTTTCAGAACGAACTGCGGCAGATTCTGCGCAGGCACGGCGTCGAGTTCGATGAACGGTATGTCTGGGATTGACCGCCGGACGCGCCGGCTACGAAACCCCGTTGGGGTTTTCGGAATTCTTCGCATCCGAACCCTGGGGTAGCCGCTGCGCGGCAACCCCGGGCTGAAGTATTGCCGCCCCTCTCGGGGCCAGGACATACCGAACGACAACAGCCCGACTGTCTCTCGCGCAACAATCCGCGCCTGCGCCGTTTCCGCGGGGGGGTGTCGAGTTGGACGCAACGGCAGCCGAAATTCGCACTGCCAGCTTGCATTCCCAAACCGGAGCAGTAATATAGAGAGAAACCCCACTACGGTGTTGTCAGTCAGCACCATCTCTCGCTCGCGGGGGCTTCGTATCCGGAACAGAGCCACTCTCAAACAAAGGACTTCCCCATGTCTGCGACACTCCGTCTGCTGCCATCGGCGTTGGCTGTTTCGATCCTCTTGACGGTCCCTTGGTCCCCGCAGGCCGCTCGCGGCGCCGACGAAAACTCAGCCAAGACCGAAACGGACGAGCCCGGCGGCCGCAACGAGAAGTCGCTGCGGGAACAGGACATCTATATTCCTTATGAGAAGCTGCGGCAGGTCTTCGAGAAGCACGGCCGCGGTGTCTTCCTGCCCTACGAGGAATTCGAGCAATTGTGGCAGGCGGCGCAGGACAAGAACCGGCCGGCCGCCAGGCCGCGACCGCCGGTCGGCGCGGTCATTACCGAGATCGAAAACGAGGCCACCGTGGCCAAGGACGTGGTGCGCGTGAAGGCCACGCTGAAGATCGACTTGCTGGTCGAGGGCTGGCACGAGATCCCGCTGCGGCTGGCCGACGCGGCCATCACCTCCGCCACGCTCGGCGGCCAGTCCGCGCATCATCGGCGCCCCCGGCGAAGACTACCGGCTGCTGGTCGAGAAGAAAGGCAAGCAGCCCGAGCAGATCGTGCTGGCGCTGGAATATGCCAAGGCGATCAGCAAGATGCCGGGCCAGAACAGCGTGTCGCTGTTGGCCCCGCAGGCCCCGGTGAGCCGCTGGCGGGTGCGGATTCCGCAGGCGGGCGTGAAGGTGAACTTGCAGCCGCTGATCGCCGCCACCGAAGTGCCGACGGCCGAGCCGGCCGCCGCCGGACATGCCGGCGCCAACGGCAAGACCGAAGAGCCGAAGCCGGCCCGGGCCGACGAGACCGTGGTGCTGGCCTTCGTCGGCGCGGCGCCCATGGTCCGCATCGATTGGACCCCCAAGGCCGAAGGCGCCACTGGCCTGGCCGCCCTGGTCAGCGTCGAGGCCGAGCAGCAGGTGTGGATCAACGAGGGGGCCACGCGGAGCCGCGTCAATTTGATCTACAGCATCAGCCGCGCCGAACTGGGCCAACTGGCCGTGGAAGTGCCGGCCGACTACAAAGTGGTCAACGTCTTCGACGCCAACGTGCGGCAGTGGTCGGTCGAGCCGCTGGCCAAGGACGCCAAGCGGCAGAAGATCACCGCCCAACTGTTCGAGCCCGCCAAGAAGGTCCAGCAGGTCACGGTCGAGCTGGAGAAATTCGCCGGCGAAAAATTGGAGCCCTCCCAGGCGGTCCCGGTCGTGACGGCCCTGGACGTGGGCCGCCAGCAGGGCAGCGTCGTGGTCCAAGTGGCGGCCGGGCTCCGCGCCGAGGCCAGCCGCGCCACCGGCTTGCTCCAGGTCGATGCCGGCGAACTGCCCGAGTCGCTCCGCCGCCAGCCGTGGACGTTCTCCTATCGCTATGCCACGCTGCCCTACGAGTTGGTCCTGGGCGTCGAAGAGTTGCAGCCGCGGGTGACGGCCGACTCGCTGGTCGAGGCCCGGCTGGAGCCCGAGCGGCTGACGCTCGACGTCACGGCGGTCTACAACATCGAGCGCGCCGGGGTCTTCAAGCTGGAACTCGACGTGCCGCCGGGCTTCGGCCTGCGCCACGTGCGCGGCTGCGACCTGGCGGGCAATGCCGCCCAGCAGGCGGCCGCCGTGCAGGTCGATTCCTATCACCTGGAGGGCAAGAACAAGGAGAAAAAGGATATCAAGGACCGCCTGGTGGTCAACCTCGCCCACAAGGCCATGGGCCGCGTCGCCCTGGACGTTGAGTTGCAGAAGGACCTCCAGGAACCGAATTTGCTGTCGCCGACGGGCACGGCGGCCGAAATCCCGCTGCCGGTCCCGCAAGTGGTCGCCGGCAGCGTCGAGCGGGCCACGGGCCGGCTGCTGATTTCCGCCCCGGAAAGCCTGCGGGTCAACCCGGCCAAGATGGATGGGCTCCGCAGCATCTCCTTCAAGGAGGCCGTCGAAGGCATGATCCCCACGGCGCCGCGGCAGTCCGTGGCCCCGGGCCGCCCCGTGTTGGCCTTCGCCTTCACCCAGGAGCCGATCGAGCTGCGCCTGGCCGCCGAGCGGCGAAAACCCCAAGTGACCGTCCAGCAGGTGTTGGTGGCCCGCATCGAACAGGGCGTGGTCAAGTATGAGGCGAGCTTCCACTACACGATTCTTTACAGCGGCGTGAAGTCGCTGCGCATCGACGTGCCCGCCAATCTCAACATCTACGACAAGAACCCGGCCATCCGACACAAGGTGCTGGATCCGCAGCCCAAGCACGTCGCCGACGGCTACGTCGCCTGGAGCTTCAGCGGCGAAGCGGAACTGAGCAAGAAGGCCGACATCGAGCTGGCCTGGGAGAAGAGCCTCGACAAGCTCGAAGTCGGCAGCAGCGTGCCGCTGAAGATCCCGCGGCTGGTCCCGCAGGGCGCCGACCGCGCTTGGGGACAGATCGTGCTGGCCAAGGCCGAGACGCTCGACGTGCAGGCCTCCGGCGAGCCCAAGGGGCTGCGGCCCATCGACCCCCAACACGACCTCGACTCGCCCCTCAGCGGCGCCGCCAAGGCCTTCGAGTTCCACGACAAATGGGAGCTGGAGGCCACCGTCACCCAATACCGGTTGGAAAAACTCCTCTGGACCAGCATCGACCGGGCGGTGGTGCGGATGGTCGTCACCCCGGCCAACGAGATTAGCGTGCAGGCGCTCTATCGCGTCCAGAGCGCCCGGCAACGGCTGGGGATCAGGCTTCCGGAGCGGGCCACTTTCGACACCGAACCCTTGCACTTGAACGGCCGACCGGTGACGCTGCAACACGGCGACAAGGGGGAATACTTTGTGCCGGTATTGCCCGCCAGTGCCGACAAGCCCTTCCTGCTGGAGTTGCGCTACACGGTCCGCGGCGACGGCAGCAGCCTGGAATTGCCGGTCTTTTCCGAGGAGGCGGCCGTGCAGAAGGTCTACTTGTGCGTCTATCTGCCGGCCACGCGGGCCCTGTGGGGGAGCGGCGGACCGTGGAACGAAGAATTCCAATGGCGGCTCAGCCCGGGCCTGAACTGGGAACCCCGCTACGATGCCTCCAAGGAGGCCCGCGACGACAAGGCGTTGCTGGCCGGGCTGGTGCAGGGGACCGACACGCCGGACAGTGCCGCCGCGTCGTTCCTGCCCGACGGCCGGCGCGATGTCTTCTCCGCATTGCGGCCGGCGGCCGACGGTGCGCTGCGGCTGCACACGGTGGGCGATCGCGGCCTCAGCGCGATGATTTTCCTGGTGGTGGTGCTGGGCGGCGTCGTCTTGCTGAGTGCCCGGCTGGGCGTCCGCGCGATTTTCGTCGGCGGCGGGATCATCGCCCTGGTGCTGGCCGGCGTCTTCTGGCCGATGTTCTCGATGCAGATTCTTAACGGCGTGCTGGTGGCGGCCATCTTCGTCGTGCTGGTGATGTGGAGCGTGGCGTACCTGGCATGGACTCGGCCGGCGGTCTTGGCCCAGCGGCAGGCGGCCGCGCCGCGGCGCCGGCGGCGCCGCCGTTGCCCAAGGCCCTGGCAGCCGCCCTGGAGGCGGGCCTGCCGGAAGCCACACCCGAGGAGCCGGCCGTCCCAGAGTCTCCGCCCCCGGCGACGCCCGAGCAGGCCCCCAAGCCCGAGAGCGAAGGAGGGCCCAGCCATGCGTAGCCACCTTGCTGGTACGACCTCGAGAAAGTTTCTGCCGGCGAGAAAAGCCCCCCGTTTGCAACGGGGGGGCGACATCCTTAGGGCCGGCGATTCAACCGTATCCCGCACACGCCGTGTGCGGACTGGCGGCACACGGCGTGTGCCGCCTACTATTCTTGCAACAGTCATTTATCCGCCGGTCCCTAGTCGCCGCTTGCCGCGGGCGGTCTCCGCCGCGGCCTCCGTCCTGCTGCCGGCCCTTGCCCTTTGGCTGGGCACGGCCCGGCCCGCAGCCGCCGAGGAAACCGCTCCGCCCGAGAAGGTCCGCGAACTGTTCGTCCCCTTCAAAGACCTCAACATCCTGTTGGAGAACCAGCCGCGGCGGGTGTTGCTGTCGCGCGAGCAGTACGATGAACTGGTCGAGAAGGCGAAAATCACCCCGGCGCGGCACGTGCCCCGAGCCGCCGTGCTGACGGCGGCCGACTATCGCGGCGCCAGCGACGGGCAGCGGGTCCGGTTCACCGGCACGCTGGCCATCGACGTGCTGGAAAAGGGGCTGCAAGCCCTGCCGTTGGACCTCAGCGGCGTGGGGTTGCTCTCCGCGAAGCTCGACCAGCGCGACGCTTCCATCGGCCGCACGCCCGCCGGCGGGCTCAGCCTGCTGCTGGAAGGCGTGGGCCGCCACGCCCTGGTGCTGGAGATGGTGGCGCCGCTGGAGACCACGGCCGCCCAGCAGAAGCTCTTCTTCCGCTTGCCGCGGGCCGCCGCCGGAGGCTTGCGCCTGACGGTGCCCGGCGACGTGGAGATCCGCAGCGGCGCCGACGTGGCCGGCCGCGTCGTGGACCGGACGGCCGGCGTGACGCGCTTCGAGCTGCTGCCCACCAGCGGCGACGCCACGCTGCTGATGTCGCTGAACAGCCACTTGCAACGCCACGATCAAGCGGTGGTCGCCCGCAGCGTGCTGGTCGACGAAGTGACCGCGGCCTGCGAGAAGCTTTATGCCACGGTTTCGCTGGGGATTCTCTATGGGGCGGTGGATCGCTTCAGCTTCGTCGTGCCCGAGGGCTTCGAGATCACCGAGATCACTTCGCCGCTGTTGGCCCGCTGGGACGTGCAGACCGACGGGCGCCGCAAGATCGCCAATGTCCGCCTGCGCGAGCGGACCACCGAGACGGTGGTCCTGGACGTTTCGGCGGTCCGCGCCGGCGCCGCTTTCCGCCTGGCAGTTTCCCCGCTGGGAGCCGCTGGGCGTGGACGGGCACGTGGCGGTGCTGGGCCTGTTGGCCCAGGCGCCGCTGAAGGCCGAATCGCTCAAGCCGGACGGATTGATCCCCATCGACACGACCGCCCTGGCCGTGGCCGCGCCGGCCGGCGCCGCCGAGCCGGCGGCCGACGGCCCGCCGCTGCGGCCGATGGCCGCCTATTACGCCCCGCAAGGCCGCTTCGGGCTCTCCGGGCGGTTCGTCAAGCCGCCGGCCGACTTGGCCGTCATCACCAACGTGCTGCTGGTCGTCGAAGAGGGCGGCCTGCACGCCCACGGCGGCTGGGCCATGCTCGGCGAGGTCGAGAAACGCTTCAGCTTCGATTTCAACCTCCCCGCCGGCTGGCAGATCGTCAAAATCTTCCAATCCAACGGCCAGCCGCTGGCCTTCGATCGCTGCGCAGCCGCCGGAGGGCCGCCGCGCGTCCGCGTCCACCTGCCGCAGGGAGTGCCGGCCGGGCAAGAGGCGCGGGCCTATTTCCACGCCGTGCGGACGCCGCCGGGCTGGCTCTCCGATTGGAAATCGCAGACGCTGGAATTTCCCACCTTTTCCATCCCCGACGCCACGCACGAGGAAGGCGCGTTGGTGGTGGCCGCCCACGACGATTTGATCGTCCGCCCCACCAAGATCGAGCACCTCGTGCCGCTGGACGAGAACGAGATGGGCAAGTACGACCTGGCCGGCATCGTGCCCAGCCTGGCCTATCGCTACGAGAATCCGCCTTTTGCGGCCGCCCTGCTGGTCGAGCGCACCAGGCCGCGGCTGACGGCCCGGACGGTGTCCTGTTTCCGGGTGAGCGCCGAGGGGCTGGCGGTCCACGATGAATTGTTCTACCAGGTCGAGGGCGCGCGGACGCGGCGGGTGGCGCTCGACTTGCCCCGCGACACCCCCGAGGCCCTGGCCATCTGCGGCCTGGACGGCACGAAACTCAAGGAATTCGTCAGCGAGCCCGGCAAGCCGGGTGACCTCCTGCGGCGCTGGAACGTGCTGCTGGAAGAGGCCACCGGCGGAGAGGTCCGCCTGGCGGTCGATTTCCAGCAGCCGCTGCCTTCGCAAGAGGGCCGCGGAATCAAGGATTATGCGCTGCCGCTGGTGCAGGCCGCCGGCGTGGCGTACCAGTCGGGCCTGGTTTCCGTGGAAGGCAGCGGCGAGTTGGACGTGCAGGTCAATACCACCGCCCGCCGCGTCGACGTCGGCGAGCTGCCCGACACGTGTCAGCCGGGGCGGCATTTGCGGGGCGTTTATTCCCTGGTCGGCGCGCCGCCGCCGCCGGTCAGCATCGACGTGACCCGCCGCGACGGCTATCCGCTTTCGGCGGCCGTCGCCCGCGAGGCGCGGTTCTTCACGCTGTTGTCGGCCGACGGGTCCGCCCAGACGCAGGCCCGCTTCACCCTCCGCACCAAGGCCCTCTACCTGCAAGTCGAACTGCCCGCCGGCGCGGAACTGTGGTCGGCGCAACTCCTCGGGCCGGACGGCACGGCGGCCGGCGCCGTGCCGCTGAAGCCGCAACGCGAAGACAAGAGCCTGTTGGTCGGGCTGCCGGCCGCCGCGGCCGGGACCGACTGCCGCTTGCAGTTGATCTATGCCTCGCCGCCGGTCGGGCCGCTCCGGATGCGCGGCACGCTGCGGGTGCCGGCGCTGCGGCTGCTGCTGCGCGCCGACCGCGGGGCCAAGCCCGCCGAGGTGCCGCTGGCCGATCTGGAATGGAAGGTCCGCCTGCCCAGCGGCTACGAGGCCACGTGGGCCCGGGGCACGCTGACGACCAAGGACTTGCGCAAGCCGCCGCCGGCGGCCGTGAGCGTCGCCGGCGCTGTGCCTGTTGGCCGGCGGCGTGCATCCGTTTTACGGCGTGGCCGAGCAGAGCAAGGCGCGGCTGGCGCAATCGGTCAACGAGGTGAGGGACGACTATGCCAGCCGGGAGGCCGCCCGGGGCCCGCGCTGGGCTGTGGTCAGGGACGATTCGGAGTCCAGCGCCTGCGACGAGGAGCCCGCCGCGCCGCAGGCTGCGCTCGACGACGCCATGCGGCAGGTCATCCGCGGCTCGAACGGCGAGCGCGCGGCGAATCCGTGCCCGGCGGCCGAGGTCCCGACTGCGCCGGCGAAGGCCGCCGAGCTCACCCTGACGCCGCCAGTGTGCGCCAAAGCCCCGGGATGCGCAGAAAAGCCGTCCGCCTGCGTGACGCAGGCCGGCCAGCAGGTGGCCGGCGGGGCGGCAATGGACCTAAACGGGAATAATAACTATATGGGTATCATCACGCAGAATGGCGCCAGCCCGAATCCTCCGGTCGTAGCGTTTGCACCAGCGGAGAAAAATCTCACTAACAGGCAGCCTACACAGAGGTTCGCGGCTAGCGAGGCTGCTGTTGCCCAAGGCTTGACCCGGTCCGTGCCGCCTCCAGCGACTGGTTACAGCGACCGTAGGAGCGCCGCCGGTAACGTGGTGCTGGGCGTTCAAAGCTACTCGTACTCGCCCCCCGCGTCGGCTCCAGCGGGTGTCGCCGGCAGTTATAGTGGCGCCGGCGTAAGCCCCTACGCGTCACAATTTAAGAACAACACGGCGGGGGGCGCGATTGATCCATACGCTCGCGGCTATAGCCTTAACCGCGGTCAACTCATGGTCAATGCCGCCAGCCCGCAAGCGCCCCCGGCGCCATCGTCGGAGGCGCACAGCGCCGAGCGGGCCCGCGTCGACTGTTTCCGGAGACTTCGCCCGGGGCGCGAACTGGGAAGATTCTCACGGCGCGCGCGGGGAACGCTTCGGCTCGCAGGACATGAGAGTCCGCGGCGACGCCGACAAGCGGCTCGACGCCGCCCTGAGGTCGCCCACGCAACTGGAATTCACCGACACGCCCTTGAGCAACGTCATCGACTACCTCAAGGACTATCACGGCGTCGAGATCCAGTTGGACAAGAGGATACTCGACGAGGCGGGCATCGGCACGGACATACCGATCACCCGGAGCCTCAAGGGCGTTTCCTTGAGGTCCGCGCTGAAGCTGACGCTCAAACCTCTCGGCCTGGACTATGTTGCCGCCAACGGGGTCATCTTGATCACCACGAAGGCCGACGCGGATAAAATGACCCCCGGCCGCAGTTACGAAAGCTCTCAGCGCAGTCTTCCCGACGGGTTGGGGCCAGCCGCAATCCGGGCTGGAAGGCGTCGGCAGCCTGAAGATTCAACTCGAGGAACCGGCCACGGCCGACCGCGACGTGCTCACCTTCCGCAGCCTGGGCACGGAGCCCGAGCTGGTCCTCACGCTGGCCGACCGCGGGCGTTTCGACGCCCTGGCCTGGGGCCTGGCGCTGGCCGTGGGCCTGTTCGGCGTGGCGATGACCAACCGCCCGGTGCGGCGGAAAATCTCCTTCATCTTCGCCGTGGCCCTGCTGTCCACGCTGCTGCCGCTGGTCTGGGATGACCTGGCGATCGTCCGCACCTGCAACATGGTCTTCTTCGCCGCGGCGATATTGGTGCCCTATTACCTGCTGGCCGGATTGCTGAAATGGTCGCTCCACGGACTGTGCCGCGCCTGTTGCTCATGTGCGGTCCCCTCGAAGGTCGTCGCGGCGGGCCTGCTGGTGGTGCTGCTGGCCGCACTGGCCGGCGGCGCAGCGGCGCAGACGGCCAAGGAGGGCAGCCCGACGGCGGCGGCCGGCCGGATCACGGCGGAACAGAAGATCGAGGCCGCCCTATACGCCCCGGTCACGCTCAACTTCACCGACACGCCGCTGACGGACGTGGTCGATAAGCTGAAGGCCCGAAACAAGATCGCCATCCAGCTCGACAAGAAGGCGCTGGACGCTGCCGGCATCAACAGCGGCGTGCAGTTGACGTTCAGCGTCAAGGGAGTGAGCTTGCGGTCCGCCTTGCGGCGGATGCTCCACCAGGCGGGCCTCACCTACCTGATCGAGCATGAAGCGATCTTGATTACCACGCCCGACGAGGCGGGAAACCATCTGACGACCGTGGCCTATCCCGTCACCGACCTGGTGGAAATGACCCGCGACGCGGCCGGCAATGTCGTGCCCGGCATCGAGTCGCTCAGCGACGTGATCCGCTCCACCATCGAGCCCACGACGTGGGACGAAGTTGGCGGGCCCGGCGCCATCGCGCCCGGACCCAGGCCGGCAGCACGGTCCTGGATATTTCCCAGACCCAGGACGTCCACCGGCAGATCGCCGCCTTGCTGCGGTGGCTCCGGGAAGCGAAGCAGTCGGCCGCCGGCGGCAAGGAGAACTGTGCGCCGCTGGGCGTGCCGCAGCCCGCTGCGGCCGAGCAGAAGATCGAGGCCGCCTTGGACTGCCCGGCCGACATGAACTTCGACAACGCTTCCCTGACGGACGTGGTCCTTTCCTTGAAAGATCGCTACAAGATCGAGATCCAATTGGACCGCAAGGCGATGGACGAAGCGGGCATCGGCGCCGACGTGACCGTGACCAAGGTCCTCAAGGGCATTTCCTTGCGCTCGGCCTTGCGGCTGCTGCTCCACGAGTTGGGCCTGGCTTGGGTGATCGAGGATGAAGTGCTGTTAGTTACCACCACCGAGGCCGCCGAGAACAAGCTCGCCGCCGTGATCTACCCCGTCACCGACCTGGTGATGACGCCAGGGCGCGACCAGGACGCCAACGGCCCGCCCGACTTCGAGGCACTCGCGGCGCTGATTCACAGCATCGTTCAGCCGACCACCTGGGATGAGGTGGGCGGCCCGGGTTCGCTGGCGCGTGCCTCGGCGGGCAAAGCGCACCTCCTCATTATTTCGCAAACGCAGGAGGTCCACGAGGAGATCGCCGTCCTGTTGGCCGGGCTGCGCGAGGCCAAGCGCTCGACGCCGGGCAGCAAAGACGCCTGCCGCTCCATTTCCCTGCGCAAGCGCACTCCGGCGATCGAGAAAATCGTCGCCGCCCTGGCTTCGCCCACGCAGTTGGAATTCGTCGACAAGCCCCTGACGGGCGTGGTCGATTACCTGAAAGGCCGACACCACATCGACATCCAGTTGGACAAGAAGGCGATGGACGAAGCGGGCATCGGCGCCGACGTGCCGGCTACCAGGAACCTCAAGGGCGTTTCCTTGCGCTCGGCCTTGCGGCTGACGCTCCGCGACTTGGGCCTGAGCTACGTGATCCAGGATGAGGTGCTGCTCATTACCACGGCTGAGGCGGCCGACTGCAAGCTGGCGGCGAGAATCTATCCCGTGGCCGACCTGGTGGCAACGGGTCGCGACGAGAAAGGCGACCTCGCCGCCGACTTCGACTCGCTCGAGGACCTGATTCGCTCCACGGTCCAGTCCTCGTCTTGGGACGAAGTGGGCGGGCCGGGCTCCATGGCCCACCTGCGCAACGGCGACCTGTTGGTCGTTTCACAGACGCAGGAGATCCAGGACGACGTTGCGGGCCTGCTGGGTGCGCTGCGTGAAATCAAGGCGGCCGCGGCCGGCGGGGAAATGCCCGCTGCCGTGGACGTGCCCAGGCGCGGCCCGGCCGAGCAGAAGATCGCCCGCGCCTTGAATGCGCCTACGAAAATCGACTTCAACGGCACGCCCTTGACCGACGTGATCGAGCGCCTGAAAGACTATCACAAGATCGAGATCCAACTGGACCGCAAGGCGCTGGAGGAGGCGGGCATCGGCCTGGACATCAACGTGACGCGAAAGCTCAAGGAGAATTCCTTGAAGGCGGCCTTGCGGCAGTTCCTCGATGAAGGCACGTTCACCTTTCTCATCGACCATGAATCGCTGCTGATTACCACGACCGACGCCGCGGCAAGCCGGCTCTACGTGACGCTCTACCCGGTGGCCGACCTGCTGGATAGGTATCGCGACGAGAAGGGAAACGTCTGGTCCGACTTCGAGCCGTTGGCCGACAAGATTCGCTCGACGGTTCAGCCCAAGACCTGGGCTGACGCAGGCGGAGCGGGCTCGCTGGCCCGCTGCACGCCGGGCGGCACGGCGGTCCTCGTCATCGCCCAGACGCAGCAAGTCCAGGAGGAGGTTGCCGCCCTGCTGGCGAAGCTCCGCAAGGCGAAACCGTCCGGCGGCCGGCAGCAGGGGCTCAGGGCCGAGCAATTGCCCGTGAAACCCAGGCCGGCGCCGGCTCCCCGCAAGGAGTCGCCGGACAATGAGGGTGGGCTGCAGCCCGGCGAGGGCGGCGGCGGCGGGATGTTCCGCTGCGAGCCGATGGGCGTCCCGCCTGTCGTCCGGGGCAGCGTGGGCCATACGCTGGGCTGGGGGCTGGCGCTGGGCGTCGGCCTGACCATGACCGTTCGCCGGCGGACGAGGAAAATTCGCTCGGTGTCGAAGGCGGTTGCGGCGGGCCTGCTGGCGGCGTTGCTGGCTGCATTGGCCGGCAGCGCGTCGGCGGAGACGCCGAACCAGGGCAGCCCGGCGCCCGCGGTCAAGCCCAGTCCGGCGGAGGAGAAGATCGAGGCCGCGTTGAACGCGCCGGCCACGCTCAAGTATACGAAAACCCCGTTGACGGCCGTGCTTGATGATCTGCAGGAGCGCAACAAGATCGACATCCGGCTGGATAAGAAGGCGCTGGACGCGGCTGGCCTTAGTGCAGACATGAAGTTGACGATAAGCATCGAGGCAGCCAGCTTGCGGACAGCCCTGCGGCGGGTTCTGCCCGGGTTGGGCCTGGCCTATCTGGTCCAGCACGAAGCGATCCTGATTACGACCCGCGAGGAAGCGGAACACCATCCGACGACCGTGATCTATCCCGTGACCGACCTGGCGGAAATGGCCCCCGACATGCGCGGCAATGTCGCGCCCGACTTCGAGCCGATCATGGAGTTGATCCGCGCCAACGCTCAGCCCAACACCTGGAATGACTTGGGCGGGCCGGGCTCCATCGCGCATCGCCTGGCAGGCGACGGCGAGGTCCTGGTGATTTTACAGACCCAGGACGCCCAGGAAAAGATCGCCGCTTTCCTGGGAGAACTTCGTGCAGCGATAGAGTCCGCCGCCGGCGGCAAGGAAAACCACGATCCGCTGTACGTGCCCCGGCGCGGTCCGGCCGAGCAAAAGATCGAGGCCGCCTTGAACGGCCCGGCGGATGTGACTTTTAAGAAAGCGCCCTTGACGGATGTGGTCCGCTGCCTGGCAGATCGCTACAAGATCGAGGTCCGGCTGGACCGCAAGGCATTGAGCGAAGCGGGCATCGGCACTGACACGGCGGTTACGAAACACGTCAAGGGAACTACCTTGAAAGCGGCCTTGCGGCTGATGCTCCACGAGTTTGGCCTTGCCTACGTGATCGAGGATGAAGTTCTGCTCATTACCACCACCGAAGCGGCCGAACAACGAGAGATCACCGTGATCTATCCCGTGGCCGACCTGGTGGTAACGGGCCGCGACGAGAATGGCAGGGACATCACCGACTTCGAGTCGCTCATGGACCTGATTTATTCCACGGTCGATCCGACCACTTGGCCTGACGTGGGCGGCCCGATGCCTCTCTCGCACTTTTCCGTCGGCAAGGCGCATTTCCTCGTTATTCCGCAAATGCAGGAGGTCCACGAGGATATCGCCGCCATGCTGACCGGCCTGCGCGAGGCCAAGCGAGCGATGGCGCAGGGCAAGGATCCAAACAGTCCGATTTACGTGCCCCGGCGCAGTCCGGCGGTGGAGAAGATCGAGGGCGCCTTGGATTCGCCCGCGGAACTGACTTTCAAGAAAACGCCGTTGACCCGCGCGATCGATACTCTAAAAGACCGCTACAAGATTGAGATCCACTTGGACAAGAAGGCGATGGACGAAGCGGGCATCGGCGCCGACGTGACGGTGAGCAAGAACCTCAAGGGCGTTCCCTTGCGGTTGGCGTTGCGGTCGATGCTCCACGAGTTGGGCCTGGCGTATGTCGTTCAGGATGACGTGCTGTTGATTACCACCACGGAAGCGGAGGAGCAAAAGCTGGTGACGCGCGTCTACCCCGTTGCCGATCTGGTGGAAAGGTATCGCGACGAGAAGGGAACCGTCTGGACCGACTCCAAGCCGCTCACCGACAAGATTCAATCGACGGTTCAGCCCAAGACATGGGCTGAAAAGGGCGGACCGGGCTCCATGTCGCGCCTACCGGGAGGACGCCACCAACGTCTTCCTGATTTCCCAGACGCAGCAAGTCCAGGAGGAGGTCGCCGCCCTGCTGGTGAAACTGCGCAAGGCGAAATCGGCCGGCGACCGCAAGCAGCCGCTGAGCCCCGAGCAATTGCCGCTAAAACGCCGGCCGCTGCCCGGCGGCGCTGGTGCGCCGGGTGGGTTTCAGCCCGGCGGGGGCGGCGGCATGTTCCGCTGCGACCCGATGCCCGTCCCGCCTGTCGTCCAGCACGGCGCGGGCCATGTGCTGGGCTGGGGGCTGGCCCTGTGTGCCGGCCTGACCATGACCATTCGCCGACGGACGAGGAAAATTCGCTCGGCGTCGAAGGCGGTTGCGGCGGGCCTGCTGGCGGTGCTGCTGGCCACGATGGCCGGAGGCGCGTCGGCGCAGACGGGCACGGACAGCGAGAACGGCCGCGAGGCCGGCCCGCCGGTCGTCGTGCCGGAGGACGCCATCATCCGGCCCTACGAACCCCAGCCCGACGGCGGCATTTATGGCGCCGATCGGCTCCTGGTGCCCTACGAGCGGTACGTCGAGCTGTGGAACCGGGCGCATCCGGACAAGAAGTTGGAAACGCCCGCGGCCCCGCTGCCTTACGCCCTGGCGGGCGCGTCGTACCAGACCACCTTGGCGGGCGACGAGTATCTGCTGCTTTCCGGCCGCCTCAACATCGACGTTTATGCCAACGGCTACGTGACCGTTCCTTTGCGGCTGCACGGCGGAGTGTTGGCCCGGGCGGAACTCGACGACAAAGCGGCCCGGCTGCGGCTGTCCGGCTTCACGGCCGCAAACAGCTTAACCCCCAACGCCCCGGCCGTTGCCCCGAGCAATCCCTTTGACCCGGTCGAGGCGTTCAAGCAGCCGGCCGCGGCGCGGCTGCCCAACGACGCCCTGGTGCTGCTCTACGTCGAGGGGAAGGGGCGGCACGTGCTCGAGATCGAAGTGCGCGTACCGTTGCGGCGTCAAGGCGGCTGGCGGGTGGCCGAGGCCACGCTGCCGGCGGCCCCGGCCAGCACCCTGGCCGTCAAGGTCCCGGCCGGGCAGACCGAAGTCCGCCTCAGCCAGGTCCCCGATCGCCGCAATTATGACACCGGCAAGGACGGCCAGACGATCGACACGACCCTGGGCGACGGCGGCGAGCTGGCCTTGCAGTGGCGGCCCAAGGTGGCGGAAGCCCAGGTCGATCGCGGCCTGACCGCCCAATGCGCCGCCGTGGTGGACGTGGAGGAGGACGGTCTGCGGGCGGTCTGGGACATGACGCTGGAGTTCCGCCGCAACCAGCGCGAGCAGTTCCAATTCAGCGTGCCCAAGGATTTTCTGATCGAGAAGGTCACGGGCGGCAACGTCCGCGGCTGGGAAGTCCGCAAGGCCGCTGCGGGCGGCAAGGAGCAGACCGTCGAGGTGACGCTCCTCAAGGCGGCCAAAGACAGCCAACAGATCGCCTTGCACCTGTGGCGAGGCGGCGCCGTGGGGCAGAACGAACTGGCCGAGTTCGACCTGCCCTTGGTCCAGCCCACGGGCGCCGTCCAGGCCAGCGGCGAGCTGACCATCCGCCGCAGTCCGCTCCTGGACGTGCAGACGGTGGTCCACCGCGGCGTGACGCGGATTGACCTGCCGGAGGCGGCCGCCGCAGTGTCCGGCCGCGAAAGCGGCGATGAAAGCCCGTTGGGCATCAGCCCGTACCAGGCCTATCGTTTCGCCACGATGCCGTTTGGCCTGCGGCTGCGCCGAGCCGCTGGTCGCCAAGACGACGGCCGACGTGCAAACGCTGTTGAAATTCACCGAGTACCGGCCGACGCTGGAGGTCCGCGCGCTGGTGCACGTGCAGGACCGGCCCATCTTCCGCGTCGAGATGCTGTTGCCCGACGACCTCAAGGTCCACCAGGTGTCGGCCCCGGGCGACTTCCAATGGGCCCTGACCGAGCGCCAGGGGCATCCGCTCTTGACCGTGTATTTCACCGCCGGCCAGTCGGGCGACGTGCCGGTGGTGGTGCAGGGCACGCTGGGCGGCGCGGGCAAGATCGCTTCGCTGCCGCTGCCGGCGATCGAGGTCTGCGGCGTGGAGCGGCAGTCGGGCGACATCGCGGTGCAGGCCGATCCGGCCTTCGACGTCGAGCACGGGCCGTTGCAAGATTGCCAGGAAGCGGAGCTGGCGCAGGTCTCCGCGTGGCTGAATCCCGAGCAGCGGCAGTTGACCCAGTTGGCCCTGCACTATGTCCGGCCCGGCTACGGAGGCACGCTGCGGCTGGCCGCCCGCACCCCCGACGTGAGCTGCGACACGACCAGCAGGGTCCGCGTCGGCGACCGGAAGATCGAGGAGACGGTGGTGCTGACGTTCACGGTCGGCCGCGCGGGCATCCGCAAGCTCTCCTTCCAGTTGCCCGCGTCCATGGCCGAGGCGCGGATCAGCGCTCCCATGCTGCGGTGGAAGACCGTCGAGCCGATCGAGAGGCCGGCCGACGAGTCGACCGACAATGCGGGCGGCAAGCCGGTCGAGAAGGCGGTTCGCGTCCGCGTCGAGTTGCAGGATGAGCGGATGGGCCAAATCCACGTGCTGGTCGAGAACGACCGGTTGCCGGCCCCGAAGACCGAGTACAGCGTGCCCATCCCGCTGGTCGAGACCGGACGCACCAACCGGCAGTACGTGGCCCTGCAGAGGGCCGGCCGCGACGAGTTGAAGGTCAAGACGGCCGCCGGCCTCAGCGAACTCGGCCCGCAGGAGGAACAGTGGCGGGCGCTGGAGGCTGTCATCGGCCGCGGCATCACGCACGCCTACGTGGCCGCGGCTTCCAAGCCGGCACTGACGTTCGAGACCGTCCGCCACGAGGACGTCCAGGTGGTCGGGGCCCGCATCGGACTGGCCTATACCACGCTGGTGTTGGACGACAACGGGGCCTATCGGGCGGTGACAGCGTTCCGCGTCGATAATGCCACCGAGCAGTTCCTCCAGGTGGACCTCCCCGAGAGCGCCGAGCTGTGGTCGGCGGTCGTCGCCGACGAGCCGGTCACGCCGGTGCAAGGCACCGCGGCCAACCCCGGACGGGTCTTGATTCCGCTGGTGAAGACGGCGGCCGGCGACCTCGACTATGCCGCGGTGCTGGTCTACGGCGGCAAGATGCCGGCGCTGGGACGCTTCAGTTCCGTCAATTTTCCCCTGCTGCACACCGCGAATATCAACGTCGAGCGGAGCGTCGTGCAGTTGCGCTTGCCGGAGAGCTATCGTTGGTTCGACTTCGGCGGCACGGCGGAAATGGCCGACGAGGCCGGCGTGGCGGTCAACAGGCTTTCCTACCAGGCCGGCCAGGTCGAGCGGCTGATGGAAGTCCTCCATCAATCGGATCCCCATGCCCAAGCCCGCGCCATGAAAGCAATCGGCGAAAGCCTTCACAATTTCCACAGCACGACCGACTTTTCCCGCATCCAATCCGGGAAACCCCGCGCGGAACTGGAGAGGGTGAACAGCTTGCTCGAAAAGGCCAATAGGGAACTGGGCGAAGGGCAAAAACAGACCGACCTCAACGGAGGCGGGAACGTCGATATCGGCTCGCTCGAGTCGGCGCGGGCGGCAAGTCGGAGCGCGTCCACGGCGTGGTGCATCAACTGGGAAACAACTGGACGAGCATCGAGGCAGCCCAGCCCTCCTCGCAGCAAGGCAATAACGCTCAGGGCCAATTCAATCCCGGCTGGTTCAAAGGGAAGGGATTCAACGAGAACAATGACGCAGGTCGGCAGGGCGCCTTCGGCGGTCAGGGCGGCTTCGGCGGCGGCATGAACGGCTCCGGCGATGGCAGCGGTTCCGGCGAAGGCGGCGGCAAAGGCAAGGACATATCCAAGAGCGGCGGCTTCGGCGGGGGCATGGGCGGGGGATTCTTCAACCTCCAGGAGGAAGTCCCCGGGGTGACGTTGCCGCCGCCGCCCGCCGTCCCGGAGGTCCAGCCATCCAGCCCCGACCAGCCGAACCCCGACGCCACGCCGCCGGTGGTTCAGTCCGAGACCATCCAAGCCGCCACGCCGTCGCCGGCTCAAGCGGCGGGCCTGGCGAGCCTCGATTTCCAACTGCCCGAGCGCGGCCGGGTCTATTACTTCCTTACGCCGCGCGGGGAGGTTTCGATTACGGCCCAGGCCGTCTCCGGCGACCTCTTGAACAAATTGATCTACCTGGCCGTGGCGCTGGCGGTGATCGTTGTGATCTCCGCCGCCCTGCGTGCCGCCGGCGGCGGACACCTGGCCTGGCTGACCGGCCCGCGAGCCAACGTGCTGATGATCTGCCTCGGTGCGCTGGCGATGTTCACCGGCATCCTGCCGCTTGCCGGGGCGGTGATTTTCCTGATCGGGCTGATATTGCCGGTTCGCCGCGCCACGCTCCGCGCCGGCAAGGCGCGGGCGGCCGCGGCGGCAAAATGAGGAGAAGGGGCCGGGGGCCAGGGACCGGGGGCCAGGGGGCAGCACCGTAGGTCAGGCACGCTGTGCCTGACACCCCGTCTCCCGATTCTCCCAATTCCGTCAGGCACGGCGTGCCTGACCTATCGACTACGTCCGCGGCATCACGACTTGGATTTGGCCGCTTCGGTAATCCAGGGCGGGACGGGAAACGGCAGGACCGTCGCCGCCAACATGAGTGCTCCCAGCGTGATGACCAGCGAAGGCACCTCGGTATCCACGCTGATGTGTCCGGTCTGTCGCAAGAGGGAGAAGATGGTCGCCGCGATCAGCAGCGGCCCGACGACAATCGTCACCTTGTCGACGCCGCCGACCAGGGGAATCAGGACCCCGGTGACGCCCAGGCCCAGGATCCAGACCCAATTGACCCCGGGAACGACGTTGCGTGTTGTGAGCAGCCAGCCAAGGCCTAAGGCGATAATCAGGATCGGCGCGGCCAGGCTCTTCGTCTTGCCGGTCGTGTTCATATTTTGTGGCTCCATTTCTGCTGGGGGTCAACCGATCCTCTGCTATCGAGGCGTGATCCGCGGCCGGATATAACGCTCTCGGCAGTACGCCGCACACGCCGTGTGCGGTGGGATCGGCACACGGCGGGTGCCGCGGTACTTTCCAGACCGTGAACGCTTACCGTCGTGTCCAGTTGGTCGTGTCCCCGCCGCTACCGCCCGCCCAGGAAGCGAAACAGGGTCGCCCGGTAGAGCCGCGGGTCGTAATCGTTCAGCCCCACGTGCGCGGCGCCCTCGAACACGACCAGTTGCGCGTGCGACTCGATCTGCCGGCACATGAGTTTCACCTCGGCCAGCGGGGCGTGGCGGTCGGCCGAGCCGGCCAGAAACACCACCGGCACGTTTTGGGGAATCCTGGCCAACTGGTCGATGGGCGAGATCCGATCGGGATCGACCGGCAGGAACACCGGCGCCCACAGCCGCAGGCCGAGATAGGCCGCCCAATCCAAACCCGGCGGCAGGAAGTGTTGCAGCCGGTTCCACACGGCGCTTTTGAGGTCCTTGTAGGGCTGCTCCAGGAAATAGCCGGCAACCGAGCCGTCCAGCTCGCCGGCCGCGAAGATGGCCGCCGCGGCGCCCAGCGAGCGGCCCACGATGTAGACCGGCTGCCCGGGGCACTCCCGCCGCAGGAAGGCCACGGCCGCCGCCACGTCGTGCCGGGCGCTCCAGCCGATGTCGTTGACCTGGCCGCTGGAGTCGCCGTGGGCGCGGAGGCTGATCGCCAGCACGGTATAGTGAGCCTCGGCCAGCAACTGCATCACCGGCAGCATCTGGCCGCGCGAGGCGTTGTTGCCGTGCACCAACAGCACGCAGCCCTTCTGCCGGTCGCCGCGCACCAGCCAGGCGCCGAGCTGCTGGCCGTCGGACGTCTTCAAATGCTGCTGTTCCACCTTGGCCCAGGCGACCTGCGGCGGCGGCTCGGGGAACGGCGGGCGGCTGCGTCTTGTAAACCGCCAGGCGACCAAGGCCGTGGAGCCGAGCCACAGGATCAGCCCGGCCAGGGCCACGATGGCCAGCAATCTTCGTCGCTTGGATTTCAGCATGGGTTTCCCTGACCGTTTACGAGGCCCGGCAGCACCACACAAGAAGCAAAGCTCGCGCAGAGGCGCAGAGACGCGGGGAGAACCGCGGCGTTAGGCCCCTTCGAGGCTGTTCACTTTATATGTGACGGAATGTTTCATAAGTACGTCGCCAACGTTCAGCGTGTGGCTTGGTTTGCGCGTGCGTCCCTTATCCCTCCTCCTCAGCGCCTCAGCGTCTCCGCGCGAGACCTTCTTATCGCGCCGCAGGATCGAGCCCGACCTCCGCCCGGCCGTTTCAACGCGCGGGGCTGGGCGCGGGAGGTCGCGGCAGGAATTTCTGCGGGGCCTCTTTGACCGCCGCAATGCAGTTGTCCGCAGCAACATACAGCGGATAATCGCCGAGGTAAAGCTTCACGACCGGCCCCCGGCTCCCCAGCACGGCGCCGCTGACCGGACAGACCCGCTGGCGGGCGACGCCGTCGCGGTCGGCGTCGGTCACGAGCACCTTGGACACGTAGGGGCGGCTGCTGAAACGCGGATAGTACGGACTGAACGTCGCCGTCGCCGTGCGGCCCGACAGGCCGGAAAACTCCAGCGTAATGCTCGTCTCCTTGTCCTGCAACGGCCTGATGTCGAAGCGGGCCATCACGTAGTCCTGCTCGGGCGAGCCCGGCGGCATGGCCACATACTGGAAGGGAACCTGTCGCGGGACATTTTCCTTCGGCAGTTGCAACGTCATCTGGGCGTGTACGTCCCGGGCCGTCAGGGGCTTCACGTTGTTATCGAACAGGTAGACGCGGGTCTGCAACGGCATGTACACGATCTCGTAGTAGTTCGTCTCGCTCGAAACGTACTCGCCGCCGTGGGGCGTGGGGCCGTCCTGGGTGGGCAGCGGCGTGTAGGCGGGAGTGGAATCGGCGGCGGCCGCATGTCGGCTTTCCGGATTGCGCGGCCCCTGTCCGCCCATGCGGCCCTGGCCCCAGGCCGTGGACTGGCAGAGAATCCCTGCACCGGCGGCAACGCCGACCGCGATGACCCAAGCCTTTGCACCGGGGACGAACCGCTCCGCAGCCATCGCAACGTCTCCTTTGGACAACTTGTAGGGTGGGTCGAGCGGAATCGTGCGAAGCGCGGTCGCGAGCCCCACCACAATCCGCGAGAAACCGATGGTGGGGCTCGCTGCGCTCGACCCACCCTACACTCTTGACTGTCCGACCTGTGAACGGTTACTTTGCAAAATTGCGGAGCGGTAGAATACCGCAGATGCCGTCCGATTTGAATCGCAAAATAGCGGCCGGGCATTTTCCGTAAAACGGGGCGGCTGCTAGCAGCGCCAGCAGGAAGTTCAATGCGTTGGGGGCAAACGGTTTATGGCGACCGCTGTCCTCCGGGAACCGTTCACGGTTCGGAGAATGAAGAGAGAGACCGCGGATACACGCGGATGAACGCAGATTATTCAATACATCCCGATCGGCGTCTGTCCGCGTCCATCTGCGGCCTTTTCCTTGGCATGAAACGCGGACATCAGCGATTTCCCCGATCATCGGCGTTGGCGTCGGCCACAACCTCCATTCTACCAGTATCAGCGTTGTCCGGTTTTCATCTCCGGGCAGGCCGGTACCAACGTGCCCCACGGGGGCTTCGCAGCCAGCCCGGGGTTGCCGCGCAGCGGCTACCCCGGGTCTCGGGCGCGAGGATGCCCAAAACCCCAAGGGGGTTTCGTAATCGCCGGTGCAACCCCTGCGGGGTTGAAAACGACGGCGGCCCGCCAACCCGGGGTAGCCGCTGCGCGGCAACCCCGGGCTTTATTATAACGGCCCCTCTCGGAGCGAGGACACTCCTGGGGGCAACAACTTGGGTGGAAAAACTGGTCATCGACGCTCGCGTTTGGCCCCCTCCGCCGTCTGGGGAAGCCGGTTGACAACGCCCAGTTTTTCCCTTTCAATAGACCCCGGTGCGGCGTCCCTTGCCTGGCACCTGCGCGGGGTGGTTCGCCGACGACCTGAAACGCCTAAAAAAGACGCCTGAAAAGAGGCGCCTGAAACAGAAAGGACCAGCCGAATGTTCGCTGCTCGCCGCCGTACAAGAGTAACTTCATTTCTCAACCGTAACGCTGCCCTCACCCCCTGCCCCTCTCCCGGAAAGGGAGAGGGGAGACGTTCCGCGGCCCTCCGGCGGCGCTGCCGCAGCGGTATCCTCTTGACGGCCATGATCGCGGGCCTCGGCCTCGCGCAGCGGCTGGCGGCCGATCCGCCGCCGCCGGACGCCCCGGCCCTGGGCCACAGCCAGGCCGTCACGCTCAAGATCGGCAACGACAAGCTCGTGGTCCAGATCCGCTCCCCACGCATCATCCAGGTGGATTACCTGCGCGGCGGCAAGAGCGACTGGCCGACCCCCATGGTCGATACGCCGCACCATTGGCGCGGCGACCCGGCGTCCACGATTAGCGGCAACAGCGACCCGGTCGTGCTGAAGACCGCGCTGCTGGAGGTCCGGCTCAGCCAGAAGCCCTGCCGGCTGACCCTGCTGGATCGCGGCGGGCACCGCGCCCTTTGGGAGCCGGACGAGGGCGGGGTCTTCGTCCAGGACCCGAAGCTGCCTGGGGCCGACGGCGGAGTGCGATTCCGCCACGCGGCCGGCCAGCGATTCTACGGCATCAAGACCTACTCGATCGACGATTACGACGCCAAGGAGTCGCCCTGGGTCCAGGGGCCCGACTCGCTGCTTAGAAACGGCAAGGGCATCAAGGACAGCACCTACGAGGCGAACGCCTCGCGGCAAGGCGGCGCCGGCGCCCCGTTTGTCTGGTCGACGGCCGGCTACGGCCTGCTGGTCGATTCCGACAACGGCTATTTCCGCGTCACCGACGACGCCCTGGAATTCCGCTACGGCCATCCGCAGGACAAGGTCGACAACGGCCGGCATTACCATCGGCCCAACAGCGTGCAGTATTATCTCATCGTGGGCACGCCCAAGGAGATCATGGGCGCGGCGATGGAGATCACGGGCCGGGCTCCCATGTTTCCCCGCTGGGCGATGGGCTTCACCAATAGCCAGTGGGGCAGCGACCAGATCGAGTTCTACAAGATCATCGAGAACTACCGCAGCCGGGACATCCCCATCGACAATTTCACCTTCGACTACGACTGGAAGTCGTGGGGCGAGGACCATTACGGCGAATTCCGCTGGAACGGCGACAAGTTTCCCGACGCCTACAAGCCGGGCCCGCACGGCGTGGGCACGCTCTTGAAGGACAATGCCCGCCGGCTGGGCGTGGTGATGACGGGCATTATGAAGCCGCGGATCGTGCTGGCGGTCAATCCCAACGGCGACCAGCCGCGGACCGAGCAGGCCAGGGCGGCGGCGACGTTCGGCTACCCCGGCGTGGAATGCCACAAGGAGTACCTGCCGCCGTTCCGCTTCATCCGCGAGTTGGATTTTACCAACCCGGCCTGCCGGGCGTGGTTCTGGAAGGCGGTCCGCGACCACGGCGCCATCGAGCGGGGCATCGCCGGCTTCTGGAACGACGAGGCCGACTGCACGGCCGTCTTCGATCCGCACAAGGCCGAAATGTTCAACAACTTCGGCCACTTCCACATGGAACAGTCGCTCTACGAGGGGCAGCGGCCCGAGGGCGCCGATCCCCGCCAGACGCCGCGCGCCTGGTCGATCAGCCGCAACTTCTACCTCGGTGCGCAGCGGTTCGCCTACGGCATGTGGTCGGGCGACATCCTGACTGGTTTCGACAGTATGCCGCCGGCAGCCCGTCCGCATGCTCAGCGCCGTCTCGCTGGGCGAGGCCAAGTGGGGCATGGACTCGGGCGGGTTCGTCGGCGACCCCGACCCGGAAAACTACGCCCGCTGGCTCCAGTTCAGCGCCCTGGTGCCGATCTTCCGCGTCCATGGCGATCATCGCAAGCAGCGGCAGCCTTGGGCGCTGGATTCGATCATGGCCGAAGAGGTCGCCAAGAATGCCATCCAGTTCCGCTACCGGCTGGCCCCGTACATCTACGGCTGCGACCGCCAGTGCTACGAGAGCGGCGTCGGGCTGGTGCGGCCGCTCATGATGGAATTTCCGCAGGATGCCGGCTCGGCCAACGTGACCGACCAGTGGATGTTCGGCGACTGGCTGCTGGCCGCGCCCGTGCTCCGCGAGCAAATCACAGAGGAGGGCAGCCAGTGCCTGAGCCGGTCGATCTATCTGCCGCCGGGTCAATGGATCGACTACTTCCGCGGCGACCAGCAGGAGGGCGGCCGCAAGATCAAGTACGCGATCAACCCCGGCGTGTGGACCGACATTCCGCTGTTTGTCCGCCGCGGGGCGGTGATCTTCTCGCAGGACGTGGTGCCCTCGCTGGGCAGTTCCCGTCCCACGACGATTTACGTCGATGCCTTCCCCGGCGCGACCGAGACCGGGGCCACCTTCTACGACGATGACGGCGCCACCTACGCCTGCGAGGAGGGCGATTATCTGAAGCAGCGGATCTCGGTGTGCGACCAAGGCCCCTCCGCGTCGCTGACGGTCGCCGCGCGGACCGGCACGTACCAGAGCCCGGTCCGCTCCTATCTCGTCCGGCTGCACGGCCGGGCCGCTGACCAGATTACCATCGACAACACGGTCCTGCCCTTCGTGGAGGACGCCGCCTTGTTGCTGGACGTCGAGCAGGGCTGGACGGTCACGCGCGACGTTTACGGCCCGGCCACGATCATCAAGCTTCCGGCCGGCCGCGACCAGGATCAGCACGTCGTGCTGACCGGCGCCCGGAAGCTGGCCGCCACGGCGGAAATCCTCGAGGCCGAGGACGCTTCCCTATCGGGCCCCACGCCCCAAACGCGGGCGCAAGTCAAGACCAAGCGCGCCGGCTTCACCGGCCGCGGTTATGTCGACGGCCTGGACCAGATCAAGGCCGGCGTCACCTTCACGCCCAAGGTGCGGTTGCCGGGCTATTACGACGTCACGCTCCGCGCCGCCAATTTGACGGGCACGCCCGGCACGCTGAGCGTGTTCGTCAATGGCGTTCCGCACGGCACGGCGACGGTCCCCGTCGAGGCCGCTCAGGATGCCTGGGCCGAGGTCCGAGTGCCGCTGAAGCTGGCGGCCGGCAACAACATCGTGACCCTCCGCCGCACGGCCAGCGATTCCGGCCGCGTGGTCCTCGACCATCTGGCCGTGCCGTTCTGGCCTGCCGCCACGCTCTATGAGGCGGAGGGCGCGGAGCTGCTCGGCGGCGCCGCCGTCAATGCCAACCACAAGAACTACAGCGGCAGCGGCTTCGTCGATCACCTCGACGCCGTCGAAGCGGGAGTCCAGTTCACCGTCTACGCGCCGAAGACGGCCTCGTACACGGCGACGACGCACTATGCCAATGCCAGCGGCGCCGCCCAGACCATGAGCCTTTACGTCGACGGCGTGAAGGTCGGCCCCGCCACCTTCGCCCCGACAGCGAACTGGGATACCTGGACCGACCGGGCCGATGCTTTGAAGCTGACCGCGGGGGCCCACACGATTGCCTGGAAGTACGACGCTACCGACACGGGCCACGTCGTCCTCGACAGCCTTGCGGTGGAATCGCAATAGGGCGGGGGCTGGAATTTGCGTTTGGCGGACGGCCCGCCTTGCACCGTTGTTACGCAGAAGTCGCAAAGCACCGGCTTGTTTCTGCCCCGGAGGGGCACTTGAAAATAGCCCAGCAGTTTACTGCTGGGAAGGAGGTGAAAGGAGTTCCAAACAAGTCCCGGAGGGACGGCCGAATGTCGCCCCTTCAGCCGTCCCTCCGGGACGGACCGATAGTTTTTGCCGTCCAGCTACCCAGCGATGAATCGCTGGGCTACTATCGAACGTCCCTACGGGACCTGCCGGGAAACCTGGTGATAAAGCGCGACCGGATTCTCGAATCGGAGCCTGACATGGAAACTCCACTGATCAAGCCCAGACGGCCCTGGTTGGCTGGCATCCTGAGTTTGCTCGGCGGGCCGGTGGGGCAGATCTACGCTGGCCGGCTGCGACGGAGCCTCTGCCTTTGGCTTTTCGGCGGTTGCCTGCTTCCTATTCTTGCGTTCTGCAGCATCAGTTTGCCGATCGGACGTATCGGCTTCGCGTTGCTTTTCCTCTGCGCCGTGGCGTTCCCAGCCTATCTCGCTGCCGATGCGTTCATGCTCGCAAGACGAAATCGCCACGCCCTGCCGAAACGCTACCAGCGCTGGTGGGTTTATGTGCTTTTCATTGTCCTTTTTTGCTTGGCAAACAGCGCCGTCATCTATTTCGATCGATCATTCATTGCCGAAGCCTTTGTTATGCCGACGCGAAGCATGTCTCCCACCGTCCAGCCGGGAGACCGCTTCCTGGTGGACAAACTATGGTTCAATCGCAACCGCATTCATCGCGGCGGCGTTGTGGTCTACCGAAGCGGAGGCCCGGGCTCTCCACTGTTGATCAAGCGAGTTGCCGGACTCCCCGGCGACGAAATCGAAATCAGGAACGAACGCGTCTTCGTCAATGGTGCGGAATGGAATGATCCCCACGCCGTCTTCAAGGGACCGCTGCCGCGGGTGCTGCTGCCGCGGGTCGTCGATCTGGCCAATTACGGACCCGAAAAGGTCCCGCCCGATTGTTGCTTCGTCTTGGGCGATAACCGCCGAATGTCGTATGACAGCCGAATGACGGGGCCGATTCCCTTGTCGAAGCTATACGGCGTGGCGCGCTTGATCTACTGGTCGCGTGAAGTCACGTTTCCCGATCCGAATGACACCACGCACAGCGTATCGGGATCGATTCGTTGGGAACGTTTCGGCCTGCGGCTCGACTAGGCGTTGATGAGTCCCGGGCGTGAGGCGCGGGTGGCCCCGCGGGTGGCCCCGATAGCTACGCTATCGGGGCGGCGGAGCCGCGAGAGGGGTTTCAATACGCTGCGAAAGCCTCTTGTGCCTGCGGCACCCCGATAGCAAAGCTATCGGGGCCACCCAGGAGGCCCGCCGTCACGTCCTCGACTCGCACTCGGCCCGCTCGGGGCTCGTCTTGCGCGATGGCGATGAAGTGCGGCTCCGGCGCCAGGCAGTCGCGAGGGCCGCGCACCCGCGTGGGGACGATTTTCCCCGACTCTTCCTGCTCCTCGCCGGCGGCCTGCCGGCCCTGCGGCCAGAGCACCAGCACGTTGGGCAGCACCAGCGCGGCACATCAGGCAGCAGCTCATGCCGATGGTCAAGACGCGCCCCAGGCTCCACAGGCCCTGGTGGCTGGCGACCATCAGGGCGGCGAAACCGACCATGGTGGTCAGCGAATTGAGGATGACCGCCGTGGTGGTGGCGGCGCTCATGCGGTGGTAATGGCCGGTGCGGCGGCGGAAATCGTTGATGATGTGGATGCCGTTTTCCGCCCCCAGCCCGATGATCAGCGGCAGCACGATCATGTTGGCCGAATTGAGCGGGATGTTCAGGAAGCCCATCAGTCCGAACATCTGCAACACCCCCAGCCCCAGCGGCAGCAAGGCCAGCAGGACGTAGCGGACGCTGCCAAAATCGAGCCACAGCATGAGGACGATGGTCACCAGGGCGTAGACGGCCGCCTGCTGGTAACTCCGCTTCATGTGCCGCGAGGCTTCGTAGACCTGCAACGGATTGCCCGTCACTTCCTTGTCCACGGTGCGGATCTCGTTGACGAAGGTTTCGCGGGCGGCGAGGTCCCAGATGTCGTTCTTAGCGTAGATTTTCAGCAGGAACTTGCCGCTGCGGCCGATGAAGCGGCAGACGAGGCTGTCGGGCAAATCGGCCAAGGTCGGGCGCCCCGGGATCGGCGGCGTCGCGCAACATGGCCAGCCGGCCGAGCAGATCGGCGGCCACGCGCTGCTGAAACACCGCCACGCGCCGGCAGAGTTCTTCCGCGGGCAGGCTGCGGAGCAGTTGGCCCAAGGGGGCCAGTTCCGCGGCCCGGCCGGCTTGCGGCCCGGCCGGCGCCCCTGGGCCATGACCGAAAGCACGCGGAACAAGTCGGCGGGCGAGGGACTCGGGATGGCGGGGGCCCGGCCTGGCAGACCCGCCAGACGGCTATGGATGCGCTCGATGACGGCGCGGACCTGGTCTTCCTGGGTCGGCAGCACTTCGGCAAGCTCCTCGACGCGTTCCACCGACTTCAGCTTGGGGTCGCTGAAGGCGGCTTTGAGCCGCAAGGCTTCGGCGGCGTCTTTGGCCACGGACAAGGCGAACCAGGAACTCTGGTTGGTCTCGGTGAGGAGTTTGCGTTCCAGTTCCACGCTTTCCAGGCCGACCGGCTGCAGGTTCAACAGGTTGTCGTCGTACCACACCTTGCCCGCGCCCGTGGCCAGCACGGCGACGGCGGCCGCGGTCGCCAACAGCGTGAGGCGAGGTTTCGCGTAGAGCAGGCGGAGCCCGGCGTAGATGTCCAGGGGGGCCGGCGGCTTGCGGCCGAAGCTGTGCTCGTCGAACAACATGATCAGGGCCGGCAGGACGGTCATGGCGGCCAGCCAACATAGCATGATGCCGCCGCCGGCGATGATGCCCAACTGGGCAACGCCGCGGAAATCGGTAAAGGCGGTGGCGAAGAACGAGCAGGCCGCCGTGACGGCGCCCATGGTGATGCTGGGGCCGACGCTGGCCGCCGTGCGGATCACGGCCTCGGCCGTGGAGCGCGAGCTGGCGCACAATTGGAGATAGCGGGCGACGTAGTAGATGCCGTAGTTGATTCCCAAGCCCATCAAAATCGAGCCGAAGGCGATGCTGAGGATGTTCAGGTAGCCGACGGTGATGGTGGTGTAGCCCACCGTCCAGACGGTTCCCAGCACCAGGGCCGCCGTGGCCAGGACGGAGTGCCGCAGCCCGCCGAACCCGGCGATCAGCACCAGGAACACCCCCCCCAGCGACAGGAAGGTGACGGTGGTCATGGCCGATTGGCTGAGCCGCATTTCATCGTTTTCCATGATCGGCAAGCCGGTCAGGCCGATCTTGAGGCCGGGCCAGCGGGTCTTCGCCCGGGCCACGATCGACCGCAGGGCCTCGACCGCACCGGTGTTCTGCGCGAACTTCTCGGCCTCGGTGGCCTTCTGGACGAAACGCAGCTCCACCAGGCCGATGCGGCCCTCGTTCAATAAGAGATAGCGGCTGGCGTCCCGGCCGAGGTCGTCCATGCCCGCCGGCGAAGCCGACATGTCCGGCCACGGCGAACGGTAGACGTCCGGCTGACTGAGGGCCGTCATCAGGCTGGCGAGCCATTTCGCCCGGCATTGCTGGGCCGCGCAGGATCGGGTCCGCCGCGGCGCCGAGGGGGGGCGGGGCGACGGCCGGGCCGCTCATGCGGCCGGCCATGTTGACCAGGTTCAATTGCGACCAATCGCCGCGGAGAATCGGATCCAACTGGGCAAGGAAACCCTCGATTTCCGCCAACTCGCCGGGCTTCAGATAGTGAAGCCCCTTGGCGCGGAGCTTGGAGAAATCGATCTTGTACATGACGGCGTGAAAGCAGCGGCTTTCACGCCCGATCATTGCGGCCAGGTCGTCCAGCGCCGGCACGACCGCCTCGCGCCCGGCGCCTTCGACGACGACAACGACATCCTCTTCGTCGCCGAACTCCTTGGTGTATTCCAGCCAGCGGCGGTTGTAGTCGCTGGACGGATTGAGCACGTCGTCGCGGTTGGTATGGAAACGCAACTGATCGTGGCTGACGACCAGTGCCGCCACGGCGGCCACAACCCCGGCAACCAAAGTCAGCAGCGGGTATCGGACCACGAGGCGCGCCAAGGCCGCCAGCGGCCGTGACAGCACTGAAGGTTCTGTCGGCGGCATCCCTTCCGCTGACATAAGTCCCTTTCCGGCAATAAGATATGTTCCAGCCCGCAGACCATCCCAAGCGCTGACGACGCGGGCTGCTACAAAGCAGGTTCCCTCCCAGAAGGTAAGAAGGGGAGCATTCTAATGGCTCCCGCCGCTGGGAGCAAGACGAGAATCTTCCCGGCCCTTTGGCTGTAACTCGTTACCGCTGCGCCGTTTAGAGCGGATTGTTCAGCGCCCGATTGCAAATTGCAGGATTTCGTGCCACGGCTGTGTCAGCCGTGCGGCGGCCGTAGGTCAGGCACGCCCTGCCTGACAGCTCTTGCGCGGAAAACAGTCAGGCACCGGAGTGCCTGACCTACGTCGCTGGAACTCATTGCCGCTGCGGCGTTTAGAAAATCGGCACGCCCGGCACGCCCGCTTGCCGCCGCTTACGGACAGGGGGCGATGGGTATAACCTTGGCAATCGCCGGGGCCTTGGCCAACAGGTTGGCGTCGATCTCGGCAGGCTCCAAGACCTCCGGCGCCGCGGCCACCGCGCTGGTCTTCAAGGCCGGCGCCTCGGCAGCCAGCACCGGCTCGGGCGTGATCGATTCCACGTAGTGGCGGACGCATTGCACCGTCTCGTCGATCGTGTCGGCCTGCACGAGCATCAACTGGCCCGGCCGCGCCGAGCGCAGGCGCCGCCTCGACGGCCGCCACGGCGCCGCGGATCTCCTCGATCTGCTGCACGCGGCTGCCCGCGGCCATGCCCTCGCGGAGCAGGCGGATGATCTCGCCGTCGGCGCGGCCCCGGGTGTAATGGTCCTCGTAGAGGATGACGCGGTCGAACGCCTCGCCCAACAGTTGGCCCTGGCGGAGCAGATCGCAGTCGCGGCGGTCGCCGGCGGTGGAGTAGACGCAGGTCCGCCGCGGGTTGGGGAACTGCCCGATCGCCTCGATCAGCGCGGCCAGGGCGTGGGCGTTGTGCCCATAATCGACGATCACCGTCGCCCCGTGGATCTCCAGGAGGTTGAAGCGGCCGGGGACCTTATCCATGTCGGCGGCGAAGGACGCCGCCCGGGCGCGGATCACGTCCGGCGGCACCTTCAGCGACAGCGCGGCGGCCAGGGCGGCCAGGGTGTTTTCCACTTGGAAGGCGATCTTGCCGCCCAGCGCCAGCGGCACGTGCTCCAACGACAGCAGCACCTCTTCGCGGTCTCCTTCGGCGACCACAACCTGGTTCTGGCGGACGAAGATGACCTTGCCGCCGGCCGTGCGGTGCCGGACGATGACCGGATGGTTGCCGTCCAGGGCGAAGTAGAAGATGGCGCCGGCACAATGCGGCTCCATGCCCACCACCAGCGGATCGGCGGCATTGAGCACCGCCACGCCGTTGGAGGGCACGACGTCGACGATGCAGCGTTTCACCTTGGCCAACTCGGCGGGGGTGTTGACTTCGCCCAGCCCGAGGTGATCGCCGTCGCCGATGTTGGTGACCACGGCGACGTCGCAGCGGTCGAAGGCCAGGCCCTCGCGGATAATGCCGCCGCGGGCCGTTTCCAGCACGGCCGCGTCGACGGCCGGGTTCATGAGCACGGCGGCGGCGCTGCGCGGCCCGCTGCAATCGCCGCGGTCGATCCGCCGGCCGTCAATGAAAATGCCGTCGGTGCAGGTCATGCCCACCCGCAGTCCCATGCCCTTGAGCAGGTGGGCGATGAAGCGGGTGGTGGTCGTCTTGCCGTTCACTCCGCTGACGGCGCAGACGGGGATGCGTCCCTCGTCGCCCTCGGCAAAGAGGGTGCCGACGATGGCCTCGCCCACGGGGCGGGAAATGCCCACCGAGGGTTGCAGATGCATTCGCAGCCCCGGCGCGGCGTTGACCTCGACCACCACGCCCCCCTGTTCATCCAGGGGCCGGCTGATGTCCATGGCCACCACGTCGACGCCGGCGATGTCCAGGCCGATGACGGCGGCGGCCTCGACGGCGCGGGCGGCCACCTGGGGATGGACCCGCTCGGTCACGTCGATGGCGGTGCCGCCGGTGCTAAGGTTTCCGTTGCGGCGGATCAAGACGGCCGTGGCCGCCGCCGGCACCGAGTCGGGGCCGTAGCCCTGCTGGGCCAGCACGGCCAGCGCGGTCGGGTCCAACTTGATCTTGCTCAGCACGGTGGCATGATGATCGCCGCGGCGCCGATCGGCGTTGACCAGGTCGATCAACTCCTTGACGCTGTGGACGCCGTCAGCCGAGGACCTGGGCCGGCTCCCGGCGGGCAGCCGCCACGACCCGTCCGGCCACGACCAACAGGCGATAGTCATGGCCAGCTGGCGAATCGTTCCACGACGACTTCCTTGCCGGTGCTCTCCTGGAGGGCGGCCTGATAGGCGGCCACCACCTGCTCTCGGGTCGTCAAGTTCGTGGCCACGCCGCGTCCCTGGTTGCCGTCGCGCGGTTTGACGACCACGGCCGCGCCGATCTCGACGGCCGCCGCCCAGGCGTCCTCGGCGTCCGCGACCGGCCGCCCCTCGGGCACCGGCACGCCGACGGCCGAGAGCAACATGCGGGTGAGTTCCTTGTCTTGGGCAATCTCTTCCGCGATGGCGCCGGTGCGGTCGGTCTCCGCCGCTTGAATGCGCCGCTGCCGCGAGCCCTGGCCCAATTGCACCAGGCTGTTGGTATTCAGCCGCCGGGCGGGAATGCCGCGCAAGCGGGCGGCCTCGACCAGCGCGGCCGTGCTCGGGCCCAACAAAACGTCCTCGGCCAGCTCGCGCAGCTTCTGCACCTCGCCTCGCACGTCGAACGGCCGGTCGTGGATGGCCGCCAACACCAACTCCCGCCCCACCGCCAGGCAGCGCCGCCCCAGCGTCTCCTCGACGTACTCGAAGACGACGCGGTAAACGCCGGGCTGCGAGGTCTCCCGGGCACGGCCGAAGCCGACGTCGATCCCGGCCAGCGAGTGCAGCTCGAGGGTGACGTGTTCCAGGACGTGGCCGGGATAGGTCCCTTGCCGCAAACGCTGAAAGAATCCGCCCCGCTCGCCGACGCTGCAACGATGCTCGATCATCGTGGGCAACCAGGCCATGAGCCGGTCGCTAAAACCGGGGAAATCGCTGGAAGGACGGTCCAGCTCGCCCAGATCGACCCAAGCCTCGATGACCGGAAAGTTCGTCCAGATGTTCGGACCACGCAACGCCAGCACTTTGCGAAATTCCATCGTTGTCTCTCACCGCAATGAAGCCAGAACCTCGCCGATAGAGAAACCATCAGGTTCTTCAGGCAGACCTTCCCTACGGACGCTCCGGAACACTTAAAGGTTTCATCGGCATTCCGGAAACTGTTTACCAATCCTCCGACTACGTTCTCCAATTCCCTTGCTGAACCAAACCCGGTCTGCAGCAAGTGCCTCGCAAACACCCACGGCGCAGGGACGCCTTCGGTAACTACGCCAAACTCACTCGTGGGTCGCTATCGGTGGGACGGAATCCTGGAGGGAAATGGGGATCCGCTGCGTGCAAACTTGCCGCCGCACTCCAACGATCCCCATCTTTTTGATTGAAGCCTCGCCGGAGCCGAAAATCAATAGCCAACCCTGGGAATTCCTTAAGTTTTTCTGTGTTGCCCCGTTCCTGTGCCATGTCAGTAAAAAAGCAGAATTTATCAGGACGCCGCTGGATTGTGGCTGCTGAGGCCAGACGGACCTCGTTACGGTGTGCTTTTCCCACGCTGCGTCCCGTTACACCACTAGCGGTGGGGGGGTGTTTATCGACATGTAGTATTACCAGCCTGTAGGGTGGGTCGACGGGCACCGACGCGAAGCGTTGGTCGGCGAGCCCCACCGGCCGTTTTTGGCGGATTATGGTGGGGCTCGCCGCGCTCGGCCCACCCTACTACTTTACGGCCGGGCAGCAGATACCTTACAGCCGGACTTGAACCTTTGACGCCCGGCGGCCTGCCCTCCACCTATGAGTAGGCGGCCGGGAATGCCAGGTCACAGGGAAATCGGCCCTCAGATGCAAAGTGCCCCGCCGTCGTGCTCCCCGCGCGTTGCTGGGCGAATTCGGCTGCCCTAAAGTGGACGCACATAATACAATAGAGTTTTGTCACTCGCCGTGTGCCGCCTGGGCACACCGCCGCCCCCTGCCGCCGTGGTATTTCCCGTGTCGCTGTTGTCCAACATTATCCCTGATGCCTGGCAGCAGCTTCCCGCCGCGCTGCGCAGCGAGGCGGAAGGGCGCCTGCGGCCTGGGGAGGTGATGTTGGCATGGCTGGACCCCGACCTCGATTCGAAGCTCAACTTCGCCCGGGAATTGGTGGTGCTGACCGATCGACGGGTGTTGGGGCTGAGTTTCGCCGCCGGCCGGGCCTCGGCGCACGGCGACGGCGCCGTCGAGTGCCGCGATTGGCCGCTGGAACCGCAGACGGTGTTGCGCACCAGGGACGAAGGCGGGGCGGGCACGCTGGAGTTGCTCGACGACCATGGCCGGCTGGTTTATTGGCGATTCACGGCCAGCCGGGCCGCGGCCGCCCATCGCCTGGTCGAGCGCCTCAAAGCCCTCCGCGAGGGCGAGCCGGCCCGTGAAGAAGGAGAGGGGGCCGACGGCGAATCGCTCTGCCAGGCTTGCGGGCTGCCCATCCCGCCGGAGCTGCACCTCTGTTCGGCCTGTGCCGCGGCGGCGGCGACGCGGCCGGCGCAGTCGCTGTTTCGCCTGCTGCCGTTCGCCCGCGCCCGCGCCGGGATGATCGTGCTGGGCTTCGGGCTCAGCCTGGCGGCCACGGCGGCCGGCCTGGCGATGATTTACCTGCAGAAGCCCATCATCAACAATCTCTTGGCCTCCTTCCAGCCAGGCGGTCAGGGGTATTTACGCCTGCTGCCTTGGTATTTGTCGGCCATGGCGGGAGCGACCGTGCTGACCTTTCTGCTGGCCTGGGCGCGAAACTACGTGCTCGCCTGGGTCAGCGAGCGGGTGGCCGCCGACCTCCGCAATGCCACCTATACTCATTTGCAGCGGCTGTCGCTGGAATTTTTCGGCGGCAAGCGGACCGGCGACTTGATCTCGCGCGTCAGCAGCGATACGGAAAAAATCAACATCTTCCTCTCCGTCCATGTCCTCGACTTTGCCAACGACGTGCTCACGATCCTGATGACCGCGGTGATGATGCTGGTCATGGATTGGCGGCTGGCCTTGGTCACGCTCTGCCCCCTGCCGCTGATCGCCTGGCTGGTGCAGCGGGCGCGGTCGAGGTTGCGGGGGGGATTTCAACTCGGCAGCCGGGCCTGGTCGGAAATGACCAGCGTGCTGGCCGATTCCATTCCCGGCATCCGCGTCGTCAAGGCCTTCGCCCAGGAGCAGCGGGAAATCGATCGCTTCGGCCGCTCCAACCAGCGCGTGTTGCAGGCCGCCGACCGGGTGAACCGCATCTGGTCGTACTTCGGACCCGTGATCCAGGCCCTCAACGAGTTCGGCTTGCTTGTCATCTGGATTTTTGCCGTCTGGCAAATCTATCGACGGCACGCCGACACCACCGTGGCCGACCTTTCCAAGTACGTCGGCAACCTGTGGTTGTTTGTGGTTTTGGCCCGCGGCTTCTACGGCCGCCTGGAAACCATGAGCCGCATCGTCTCGGCGGTGCAGCGGGCGGCCGCCGCCACGCAGCGCGTCTTCGGCATCCTCGACCGCCAGGCCACGGTCCAAGAGCCCGCGCATCCGGTCCACCCCGGCCAGTTGCAAGGCCAAATCGAACTCCGCGACGTCGGCTTCCGCTACGGCAATCGCACGGTCGTCGAGGGCATCAACCTCCTCATCCGGCCGGGCGAGATGATCGGCCTGGTCGGCCCCAGCGGGGCGGGCAAGACCACGCTGGTCAACCTGGTCTGCCGGTTCTACGACGTCGCCGAGGGCGCCGTGCTGGTCGACGGCACGGACATCCGCTCCTTCCCCATCGAGGAATATCGCCGCCACATCGGCCTGGTGCTGCAGGAGCCGTTCCTGTTCTACGGCACGATCGCCGAGAACATCGCCTATGGGCGGCCGGACGCCGGACGCGAGGAAATCATCGCCGCCGCCCGCGCAGCACGCGCCCACGAATTCATCTTGCGGCTGCCCGACGGCTACGATTCCCTGGTGGGCGAGCGCGGCCAGACCCTTTCCGGCGGCGAGCGGCAGCGGATCAGCATCGCCCGGGCGATCCTCATCGACCCCTGCCTGCTGATCCTCGACGAGGCGACTTCCTCGGTCGACACCGAGACGGAGCGCGAGATCCAGGTGGCGCTGGAGAACCTGATCCGCGGCCGCACCACCATCGCCATCGCCCATCGCCTCAGCACGCTCAACCGCGCCGACCGGCTGGTCGTCCTGGAGCGCGGGCGCATCATCGAGATCGGACCGCACGACGAGCTGCTCCGGGCCGGCGGCACCTATGCCCGGCTCTGTCGCGCCCAATCGGCCCTGGCCAAGGAGCGCAGGGTATGAGCGCCAGCCGGCCGGAGGGCAAATTCGACTTCACCCTGACGCGCGATTCGTGGGGCCAGTTGGTGCTCATCGCCGCCGGCGCCGAGCCCCTGGCCGGCGTCACGCCCGTGCGGGCCTTCCCCGTCTCCGACGCCGACCACTGGATCTCGATTTGCGACGCGCAAGGACACGAGATCGTTTGCATTTCGAGCTGGAGCGAGGTGACGCGCGAGGCGCGGGCGATGCTGGAGGAAGAGTTGTCGCGCCGCGAGCTCATGCCGGTGATCGAGCGCATCCTCTCGGCGACCACCGAGGAGCCCTCGCAATGGACGGTGGAGACGGACCGCGGGCCGAGCACCTTTCAGATCAGCAGCGAGGAAGACGTCCGCCGCCTGGAGCCGCACCAGGCCTCGATCCTCAACTCGCACGGCGTCCGCTACCTGATCCGGGATGTCCGCCGGCTGGACGCGGCCAGCCGCCGCATCCTCGACCACTTCCTGTAATCGAGGATGCGGCCGGCGGCGACGCGTGCTTCTGACGCACGTTGCTTACTTGGCCGGGGCGGGGGGCGTAACCGGGGCGGTGGTCGCAGTGCCGCCGCTGGCCGCAGTGCCGCCGCTGGTGGCAGGCCCCTTCGCCGGCGTAGTCGGGGTGGGCTCGCCACAGCCAATGGCGAACGTGCCGAGAACAAACAATACCGCAACCAATCGCTTCATCGCAAGACTCCTCGTAGTGAATGGATGTTTTTGAACCTATACGCTCGGGCCGGTTTGTGACGAAGTTGGCCCGGTACAGGACGCCGCTCTCCTACCTCCCCAATGAGGCGCACACCTAATGTGGTAGATGGTCATGCCCCAATGGAATTGGCAGCCTCGCCGCCGACGCAACGCAAGATCATCACGCCGGCGGTAACGTAGTTTTTAGGCGGTGCTGACACTGAGGCGGAGAAGGTCTGCCGTCAGCGCAAAAAGTCCTTGCACCTCCCCTGAGCCCCTATGTTTATACACGCTGCAGGAATAGTCAAGGGGGGCTCAGGTTGCTGTTGTCAACACGCCGCCGTAGAATTCAGCAACGTAACAGAGCCGGACAGGAATAAGGAGAAGCAAAGATGGCTGATTTGTCGTGTTGCGTCAAGTCTCGCCCCTGGCTGACGGCCTTGCTCGTCACGGGGCTGATCGGGCTGTTGGCCGCGGGAACGATCATCGGTCAAGTGAAGTCGGGACCCAAAGACAGCCCACCAGCACTGGTTGCTTCAAGCCCCCAACTGGTGGCATTCCAGACCCGGCCACGCTCCCCCGAGGCAGCGGCGCAAGGCACGACCTTCGCCAAGCAGTTGTCCGAGGCCTTCCATAACGCCGCCCAAATGGTCTTGCCATCGGTGGTGACGATCATTGACAGTCCCGTCGCCACGCAGCCGGGCAAGGAACCCGCAGCCGACGACGACAAGGACGAGGAAGAGGAAAATCCCTTCGAGGGCACCCCCTTTGGCGACTTCTTTCACAACAATCCGGGCTTCCACTTCTTCCGCGGGCCGACCCAACCTCGCGCGCCGACCACCATGGGATCGGGGATCATTATCGATCCGTCGGGAATCATTCTGACCAATAGCCACGTGGTGGAGGGCGACGGAAAAATCACCGTCCGCTTGCCCGATGGTCGCGAGTTCCAGGGCAAGGAGGTCAAGAGCGATCCGAAAAGCGACCTGGCCATCCTCCGCATTCACGACGCCGGGCCGCTGCAAGCCGCCCGCTTCGGCGACAGCGACGCCTTGGAGGTCGGCGATTGGGTGCTGGCCTTGGGCCAGCCCTTCGGCTTGGAGGGCACGGTGACGGCGGGCATTATCAGCGGGAAAGGCCGCGGGCTGGGCCTGACCGCGCGGGAAAACTTCCTGCAAACCGACGCGGCCATCAATCCCGGCAATAGCGGCGGGCCCCTGGTCACCCTCGACGGTGAGGTGATCGGCGTCAATACTGCCATCTCCTCGCAGAGCGGCGGAAATGAAGGCGTGGGTTTTGCCATTCCCGCCAGCCTGGCCCGATGGGTCAGCCGGCAACTCATCCAGAGCGGCAAGGTCCGCCGCGCCTACCTGGGCGTGGCCATTCAGCCGGTGACCCAAGAGATGGCCAAGGAATTTGGCGTCGGCGTTCACCAGGGCGCCCTGGTGGCCGACGTTCCCGAGGGCACCCCCGCCGCCAAGGCCGGCATGAAAGCGGGCGATATCATCGTGGAAGTGGCGGGCAAGAAAGTGTCTAGTCCGCAAGAATTGCAGGGAGTCGTGGAACAAACCCAGATCGGCGTCCGCCAGACCATGACCGTCATGCGCAACGGCCACGCAGTGACGCTGGAGGTGGTTCCCGCCGAGCAGCCCGCCGACTACGGCCTGGTGCGGGGTCGGAGCGACGCCTCCGGCGGCCATCGCGAGTCGGTGCCATTCGAAAAGCTGGGCATCAAGGCCGAAACCCTCACCGCCGACACGGCCAAGCGATTGGGGGTCAAGACCGAGCACGGAGCGGCGATTACCTCGGTCCGCCCGGGCAGCCCGGCGGCCTTGGCGGGCTGGGAAACCGGCATGGTCATTGTCCAGGCCGCCCACCAGCCGGTGGACAGCGTGGAGGACCTGCGCAAAATCTTGGAAAAGCACCCCTTGGAGAAGGGGGTGCTGTTCCTCGTGCAAACTGCGCAGGGCACCCATTTCATGGAGATCCGCACCGGAGACTGATTTTTCAAAGGAGTTGATGGGAATCGCCACTTCGGATGGAACTGCGGTGGGGGATACTACGTATTACAGGCAGGGGAGCAGGCGGTCCCATCGGGTTGCCCGGGAGCGCCGGGACCCCGGCGCGATCGACGGTAGACAGCACCAACCCGCGTGCTCGGGCAGACTGAGAGATAGCAATGGAAGATTACGAGCCGGGTTCGATTCGCACCTATCTCATGCAGATGGGTGACATACCCTTGTTGAGTCGGCAGAAGGAACTGCTGACGGCACGGCAGATTGAGAAGACCCGGAACCGCTTGCGGCGCGGGATCCTCACCTCCGATTACGTCCTGACCATGGCGACGGCCGCTTTTGGCGAGGTGCTGGCCGGCCGGGTCCGTCTGGACCACATCGTCGAGCTCTCCAGCAACAACGCCGCGCATAAGCGCCATGCCTTTCGCCTCTTGCAGATGAATGTGCGTACCCTTCAGCACATCTTGCAGCAAGACGTGGAGGATTTCGGCCTGGTGATGCGCAAAGGCGCCAACACCGTCGCCCAGCGGCATGCCGCCCGCCGGCGGCTGGCCGGCCGCCGCCGCCGTGCTGCCCGGCTGGTCGAGGAGGTCGGCGTGCGGATGCAGCGGATCCAGACGAAGCTCACCGCGCTGAAGCAGATCTCGGAGCGCATGAACAGCCTAGTGGCCCAGATGACGGAGTCGCGTGCCGCCGGCGGCCCGAAAGCGGAAATCGGGCCGGTCCGCAAGGAGCTTCGCCACCTCATGGCGATCACCCTGGAAACGCCTGCCCGGCTGGGACGCCGCCTGGCGCGGATCGCCGCCCTGGGCAAGTCCTACGAGGCGGCCCGCCGCGACCTGGTCGCCGGAAACCTCCGCCTCGTCGTCTCCATCGCCAAGCGCTATCGCAACCGCGGCCTGAGCTTCCTCGATCTCATCCAGGAGGGAAACACGGGTCTGATGCGGGCGGTGGACAAGTTCGAATACGCCCGCGGCTTCCGCTTCTCCACCTATGCCACCTGGTGGATTCGCCAGGCCATCAGCCGGGCCATCGCCGACCAGAGCCGCACCATTCGTGTGCCCGTGCACATGATCGAAAAGATGGGCAAGGTCCGCGACGTCAACCGCGACCTCAGCCAGCTTCACGGCACGCAGCCCAGCATCGAAGAAATGGCCCAGTTGGCCGGCCTCACGGTGGACGACACGAAGCGGGCGCTGCGGATGAATCGGCAGCCGCTGTCGCTCGATCAGCCCGTCGGCCACCAGGAGGAAAATTACCTCGGCGACCTGGTCTACGATCATCGCCAGGAAGACCCGCTGGCGGGCATGAACATGGACATGCTGAAGGCGCGGATTGCCGACGTGCTGCAAACGCTGGACTATCGCGAACGGGAGATCATACGGCTCCGCTACGGCTTGACCGACGGCTACACCTACACGCTGCAAGAGATCGGGCGGATCTTTTCGGTGACTCGCGAGCGGGTGCGGCAGATCGAGTCGGAGGCCCTCCGCAAGCTGCAGTACCCCGGTCCCACGCAGAAGCTCGCCGGCTTTTTGGAGCGGGCGCGATCGGCATGCGCCGCTCAATCCCCTTGCCGGCACGGACCTTCCGCCGCCCGTTGCTGCCGCCGTCGGCCCCTGAAAAGGGGTCAGAACTATTTATCGACCCAGCGAACTGACGCGACAACGAAAAATAGTTCTGACCCGTTTTTCTGGTCCCGGCTAGATGCTGTAGTCGGCGTCTTCCATGAAAACCCGGGCGTCACGCGGGCTCACGTAGACCTCGGCGCCCGTCTCGATGCGCATGTCGCGGAAGCGGTCGTGGGCCATTTCCACGTTGACCAACTCGCCGCTCTTGTTGACCAACTCGATCTTCACTTGGGGGCCGGCGGTGAGAATTCTCGAAATCCGGGCCGGGAGGGTGGGCCGGCCGTTGGGCTGCGCATGAATCTCCAGGTCGTGCGGCCGCACAAGGAGCCGCAGGGGCCGGCCGTTGGCCTTGCCCCCCTCAGGATAATCGAGGACCCAGGAACCGAACACCGCCTTGCCCCCCTCGACCCGGCCGTGAAAGAGGTTGACGTTGCCCAGAAAATCCATCACGAAGGCGTTGGCCGGGTGCTGAAACACCTCGGTGGGCGTGCCCTCCTGCTCGATCCGGCCCTGGTTCATGATGACGATCCGGTCGGCCACTTCCAGGGCCTCCTCCTGATCGTGCGTGACAAACACGCTGGTCACGTGGATTTCGTCGTGCAGCCTGCGGAGCCAGCGGCGCAATCCTTGCCGGACCTTGGCGTCCAGGGCGCCGAACGGCTCGTCCAACAACAGCACCTTCGGCTCGATGGCCAGTGCCCGAGCCAGGGCCACCCGCTGCCGCTGCCCGCCCGAAAGCTGCGACGGATAGCGGCCCTCGAGCCGGTCGAACTGCACCAGCTTGAGCAACTGCTGCACCTTCGTGCGAATCTGCTCGCGTGAGGGACGCAAGCGGCGCGGGCGCACCCGCAGGCCGAAGGCGATGTTCTCAAACACCGTCAGGTGCCGGAACAAAGCGTAGTGCTGGAAGACGAAACCCACGCCCCGCCGGCCGACGTCGGTCCCGGCCACGTCGCGATTGTCGAAGAGGATGGGCCCGCTGCCGGGATCGGCCGCTTCCAGCCCGGCAATGATCCGTAGCAAGGTGGTCTTACCGGAGCCCGAGGGCCCAAGCAGCGCCACCAGCTCGCCATCGCGCACTTTCAGGCTCACGTCCGACAGGGCGACGTAGCCGCCAAAGGTTTTCCGCACGTGGGACAACTCAATGCTCACAACTGCCTCCCAACCGCAAGGCCCGCCTCAGCGATTTGCCATCACCAACATCCGCGAATTGTCCGGATTTGCCACTTGCATCGGCATCGGCCAGCCGAAAAGATAAATAAGATTATTATGTTGATGGTTATAGTATACATACATGGGGTCGCAGAACAATCCCCACTAACGTAGCACCCTAAGCCCACCGGCTGCGTCCGGTGGGAATCTGAAGCGGCAATTGGCACCGTTCCCACCGGACGCGACCCGCGACGCGGGTGCCCCGTGGGCTTGGGACGCGGAGCCCCCAACCAACCCTAAATCCCTAAATCCCTAATCCCTCGTCATCCCTCCTCTGGATTGACATTTACACAGACGGCGGAACTCGGTACATAGTCGCAACTTCGCCCGCCCTAGGCGCTAACGTCCGAAACTCCTGCGGTGGAACCGCTCATGAGAATGCAAAACGTCGCCAGAAGACAGCCTGACCCGCGCCATCAGCCCATGGAGCCATCGGCCTCCGGCATCTTGGAAGCCAATCACGAACTGACGGTGATTATTCCGGCCTTCAACGAACAACAACGCCTCCCCTGGACCTTGTGTCAACTGGGGTTATTCCTGGACCAATGGGGGGTTGACTATCGCGTCGTGGTCGCGGATGACGGCAGCAGCGATCACACCGGGCAGTTGGCCGATGTCCTGGGGCCGCGGTTTTCCACGATCCGCCTGCCCCAGCATCGCGGCAAAGGCTGCGCTGTGCGGACGGCCATGCTGCGGGCCACCGGCCGGGTGATTGCCTTCACCGACGCCGATCTGCCCTTCGAGTTGACGGCCTTGCGGGAGGCGTACCAGTGGATCCACAAGGGGACTTGCGAGGTCGTCTTCGGGGCGCGCGACATCGCCGGGGCCAAGCACGTCGCCCGCCGGCGCTGGTCGCGGACCATCGCCACCGCCGGCTTCCGCAGCGTCGTCCGCTGCTTGATTTCGCGGGAAGTGAGCGATACGCAGTGCGGTCTGAAGTTGTTTGGCCGCCGGGCCGCGCGCGAGATTTTCTCGCGCGCCACCATCGACAGCTTCGCCTTCGACGCCGAAGTGGTCTTCCTTGCCAGGCGGCTGAGGCTGCCGCACCGCCGGGTGCCGGTCAACCTGGTTCACGACTACGATTCCACGATCTCGCTGCGCCGCCACGCCCTGCCGATGCTCTGGGACGTGGTCCGGCTGCGGCTGAGCGACTGGTTCGGCGGCCGCCGCATCACGCCGCTCGAGCTGCCGCGGCAGGACGACTCGCGGCGCCAAGAAGCCGGGCCGGAATCGGAAGACCAGAAGAAATTGGCCGCGTGATCCGCGGCGGAACGTCTTAACCTGGGCGGGGGCCGCCCGCAATGAGCCGGGGGCGTTAGCCCCCGGATAACGATGTCTTAATATCGGCGGGGGATGTCTTAATATGGGTGGGTGACGCCTGAGCGCCGCCCGGGGGATCTTTTGATATGGGCGGGGGCTGCTTCAGCACGACGGCGTCCGACGGCGGGCGGATCGCCCTGCACGCCGACGACCTGGGCATGAGTCCGGCCGTCACCGAGGGCATCCTCCGCGGCTTCCGCGACGGCCCCTTGACCAGCACTTCGCTGTTGGCCAATGCCCCCGACGCCGGCCGGGCCCTGGGCCGATGGACGGAACTGTTGGGGCAACAGCGCGCCGGCGGGCTCCCCTCGACGCCGCTGCGACGCCGGCTCGACGACGATCCGGGACCGTTCGATCTGGGCATTCACCTCAACCTCACCGAAGGCTGCCCGCTCGGGGCCGGGCGTTATCCGCCCGAGTTGCTCGATGGCTGCGGCCGTTTTCCCGGCATTTTTTCCCTCTTCCGGCGTATCGGCCGCGGCGGCCGCCGCTTTCGCGGCCCCCTGATGGATGAACTCTCCGCCCAGGTGCAGTTCCTCTGCGACCACGGCTTCCAACCGACGCACCTCAACGGCCACCAGTACATCGAGCTGCTGCCGACCGTTCGGGACCTCGTGGGCGAGTTGTTGGAGAAGTTCCACATTCGCGTCGTCCGCGTGGCGGCCGAGCCGTCGCTTTGGCCGGCGGTGTTCTCGCGCGGCCTGGGGCCGTCGGGGACGGTGCTGGCCGCGGCCCAGCAACTTTTCGCCCGGCAATTCCGCCGTCGCATGGACCGGCTGGCCGCCGCACACGCGGACCGTTTCTTCGGGGCCGCGCTGTCCGGGCGGATGGAGATGGGCCGGATGCGGTCCTTCCTGGACCAGGCCGCCAGCAACGGCCACGGCAACGGCCACCAACCTGCGGGCAGTATCCTCACGGAGATCTGCCTCCACCCGGCGGAGGCCGAAACTGAGCCGGGCACGTGGCGCGATCCCTTGGCCGCGCTGCGGCCGCAAGAGTTACGGATGCTCGTTTCCCCGGAACTGGCCGAGTATCTTGTGTTTCGCGGGGTGAAGTTAGGCCGCTTGCGCGAACTGGCATAGGGCTGCAAAATTGGCGATTGTGCGCGGGGTAGACCTGGTAATCGGGGTGCCACTGCTGGCTCGTCCAGCAGTGTTCCGCCTGGTACTGGTTCGACACTGCTGGACGAGCCAGCAGTGGCACGCGTTGTGCCAGCATTGGCGCCCGTTGCGTGAACTGGCAACACCATGAAGATCGAACGAAAACAGAGCGAATTGCCGCCAGCCGGGATGACCTCCGCCCCCGGCGCCGGAGGCGCCGCAAGGCAATGGCCGCTGCGTGCGGCCTGGCTGCTGTGGATCATGCTGGCCTGTGCGGTGAGCGTCAAGGCCGTCCTGGTGCCGGTGAAACACAGCGTGTATCCGTGTTTCGAGGCGGGTGGCCGGGCGTGGTTGGCCGGCATCGAACTCTACCCGTTCTGCTGCGAGCATGAGTTTCGCTATGGCCCGGTGTGCGCCATGGCCCTGGCTCCGCTGGCGAGGTTGCCCAGCGCGTGGGGCGGTCTGCTGTGGATATGGCTCGATCTGGGCGTCTTCTTCTTGGCGCTGCAGGCGTTGATGAAGCGGATCTTGCCGGGCCCGTGGACGCCCGGGCGCGCCAGCGTCTTCCTCTGCCTGGTGTGGCTCGGCATCGTCCGCAGCATTTGGTCCGGCCAGAGCAACCTGCTGATTGTCGGCCTGGTGGCGCTGGGCGTGGTGGCGATGGCGCACAAGCGCTGGTGGCTGGCCGCCCTGATGCTGGCCATTCCCGTCCACATCAAGGTGTGGCCGCTGGCGGCCACCGGGCTGCTGGTCGCCTGCCGGCCTCGGCAATTGGCGGTCCGCTCGGCGGTCTGCCTGCTGGGCGTGGGGGCGCTGCCGCTATTGACCAAGCCGTACGACTGGGTGTGGCGGCAATACTGTGGCTGGTATGGGGCGCTGGTGGGCCGGGCGGAGTTGCGCCACGAGTATCGCGATGCCTGGACCATCTGGGAGGCGTTCCACTCGCCCGCCAAAGCCCACGTCCCCGTGACCGTGGACCATCCGCATGTCTACCTGGCCGTGCAATTGGCCGCCGGCGGCTGGTGCTGGGGCTTTGCCTGTGGCAGGCCCGGCGCAGGCAGCCGGTGGCGCGGCTGCTGTTGTTCGTGCTGGTGATGTGGGCTTCCTGGCAGGCGGTCTTCGGCCCCGGCATGGAGCGGAACGCCTTCTGCTTGATGGCGCCGTTGACCTGTTGGGGCTTGATCACGTGTTTCGAGCAAAAGCGGTGGCGGCTGGTGATGGGCCTGGCCTTTGTGTTGATGATCGAGGCCACGTTCGGCATGTTGGAACGCTCCGTGGAAGGCGTTTTTCCCCTGGTCCGCGGGGTCCACCCCATCGGCGTGCTTCTGTTCAGCGGCTGGTTCTTATGGTGGAACCGCCGTGCCCACGACGTCGAACCCGCCGGCCTGGTCCCCGTTTGCAAACCGCAGCCCGCCGTGGCCGGCAGTTGCCCGACGGGCGTCCCGTCCGTGGCGTGACGCGGCGGGCCCATGTGGGAAAAAGGTGACAGGCACCATTTGCCGTGACCAGCCTACGGCCGGTGCCCGCCCTATTATGCTGCAAGTGCGACGTTCTCCGTACAGGTCTTGGCGGCGTGACGGTTCACGGAGGATGGTCATCCGCGGGTCAACCCGAACGGAGAAGAGCAATATGATCCGCAGATTACGCAGATTTTCGCAGAGGACGAACGAAGAACGAGCGGCGGGCGACCGTTCCGGTCGCGTCTCTCTCTGCGCAAATCTGCGTAATCTGCGGATTGTTTGGCTGAAATGTGGTGCGATGAGGACGGTCTTCTGTGAACGGTTACTTGGCGTCCGGGCGCCCCGCGCCGCCGAGACACTATTTCAGGCGGGTCCAGGTCTCGTTGAGGGTTCCCTTGCCGATGCTCCTCCCCTGTTTGTTGAAAACGGGCCAGTCGACACAGCGGAGGTGCAGATGGTTGGGATCGTCGACGGTGGCCGTAACGCGAATGGCATATTGCCTGCGAGCATCCCGTCTGAAAACGGCAGACAAGGTTCCCGTGAGAAACTTGGCGTCCGGTCCGCGGTCGCCGCGAGTCAGCGTTCCGGAAAAAATTTCCAGAAGGCTGCTGGAAACCAGTCCGATTTTCGCCGTGGTTCCATCATCGTCGATCCGAAACCGTGCCCCGGTGAAAACTTGCCACATGCCGCTGAGCGGCCCCTGGGCGTGCGCCTCTTCATCGGCCTTGGGCGTTGCCCCGGCCGCGGGGCGTTGCCCGGTGTTTCCTCGCCTTTGCGGCACTTCTGCCCCCAGGCCGCCCGCCGCTTTCCGTCCGGCTTCTTCAGCTATTTTTGCGAGGTAGGGGTTCGTGGCAGGAAGGGGAAACCACGTCTGTCCCGCGTCGCCGGTACAGAAGATGTACAACGTCCCACCGGGACGAAGAAACCCGATTTCATATTCAGTTTCGTCACCCGTGTATTCAGGCGGAATGATTACCCTATAGTCGCTGAAATTGCCGGTCAATTCATGATTCTCTTTGAGACGTTGCAACAATCGATCGACACCTTCTCTCAGACCTGGCGGCGCGTCGTAGGAAGCCGTGTTTTCTCCGCCGGGCCGCGTCGGCTTCAAGGGCGCGGGCGAGAACGTGCCGGCCCCCTCCCGCGATGGTCGCGCGCGATTGGAAGGTGCAGACGCCGATGCCGCATTGGGCTCCACCTTCGTTTCGGCCCGGTGGTTTTCGCCGGCAGTGTGGTCGCGGACCGGACTGTTCCGGCTCTGCGTTGCGAGGTTGGCGCGATCGGCCGCCCCAGGAGGCTTCACTGTGGCGGACGTATTCCACAGAAAGGCTGCGCCCGCGACAACCGCACCAACCGCGGCAAGTCCACCCGCGATCGCCCAGCCGATCCACGCCGGCGGCCGCGCCGCCGCTGCTGCGGCATGTCCGGGAGGACTCGGCGGGGCCATGGCGGCGGCCAGCGGCTCGACCTGGGCCAGGGGAAGCCACTGCGTCATGCCCTCGCACCAACAGATGGTATTGGCGTCCAGCCGGCCCGCCCGCCGAGACTCGATAAGCTCCTCGGTGCTGTACGGACCCGCGGGCCGGTTGCCTTCGCCGCGAACATACCAAGAGGCGGATTGCGTGCTCACGAAAAAAGCTCGGAGAGGTTGGAACTCCCGAAAAGATAGACCAGGATGCCGGCGTTGATGACCAGGCCGGCCAGACTGGCGACAACTCCCGCCAGCGTCACGAGTGCCCACACCAGACCGATCAGGCTTCCAATCACGTTCACGACGGCCAATATCTTGGCAAGGGAGAGTCCCCAGCTACGAAACGTCCAAAGCCCATGGCAGGCCAGTTCCGTCAGGATCCCCAGGTGAAACAGCAGGAGGCCGAGCACCGCCACCAATTCCATCATCATGCCGGACGGCGCCTCCCGCGAATGAAACGGGTCCGCCATACCGCTCGACACTCCGCCGAGAAAGCCGCCGACGTTCAATAGTATTCCCCCCGCCACGATCAGCAGCGCGCCCGAGATGCTCCAGTAGAAGACGAGCCAAGCGAGTCCGGCGGGCCTTCGCGACGCACCGGCACGCACGCCCGGCGGGCCTATGGCCGCGCCAGGCTTGGCGGTCCTGCGGCGACGCCCGCGGTCCGCTCCGGCTCACGCCGGCTAGTCGTCCCACCGTCGACGCGTGTCAGCCCGGTGTCGGAAAGAAGGAACGCCAACGGATCGCCGAGCGGCGGCGCCGGCAGCTCGCCGCCGGGCATGGGCGGCATCCCAGGGGGCAACGGCGGCATTATTTCCGGCAGCGCGTGGCTGTTTTGAACTGTTACAGGCGGCGGCGGCGGCATGACAAGGTACTGGGCAGCCGGCTCCTCGACCCGACGATCGTCAGTCGCCGCGCCAGGCGGCGACGGAGGCGCAGGAACATAGCTCGGCTGACGCGATGGCGGCGGCTGCGGAACGTTGATGGGCTGGTTGCACCCGGGACAAGGAATTGTCTTCCCGAACGCCGGATCGGTTACGTTCAATGCTGCGTTGCAATGCGGACAAGTGAACTTGAAGGCCATGGCCTGCTCCCCTCCAGAGGGCCTCTGCCGGGGATGTTGGACACGCACGCACAACCACCCGGATTTTACCATTCCAGCAAAAAACCGCAACCCCCAGAGGGCGGAGACACGGCGAGCCGATTCCCACCGTGTGCCACGGCTGTATCAGCCGTGCGGAAGGAGTAGGTCAGGCACTCCGTGCCTGACGACCGTCGGGCGGACCGCTCACTCCCCATTGCCCCGCAACATTGCCATACCGTTCTCGCCCGTCCGGCGAGGTGTCAGGCACAGAGTGCCTGACCTACTAGACAACCTGGCCGGCGGCGGGGAATAATGGACCCTGTGATTCGCTCGCCGCGCTCCGCCCGCAGCGCACTCGCAGGAAGACCCATGCACCTGGCCGACTATCATTTTCTGCCCCACGAACCGTGGTTCTTCTTCGTCCTGGCGCTGCTCTTCGCCGCGCTGGTCGGGCTGGTCGAACTGGGCGTCTTGACCTACATCTACGACAAGATGGGGATCAACCGCCGCTATGTGTTCCTGCTGCTGTTCCTCTCCCTGCTGGGCTGCTACATCAACATTCCCATCGCGCGACTGCATTCGCAGCAAGTCCGCCAGGGCATCGTCACGTACATGGGAAGGCGCTACGTCGTTCCCGTCGCCCTGCCGGCACACGACACCATGTTGGCCGTCAACGTCGGCGGCGCCGTCATTCCCACGCTCCTTTCCCTCTATCTGCTGATAAAAAACTCGCTCTACGCCCGCGCCGTGGTGGGCGTGATCGTCGTCACCGCGGTGGTCCACTTCCTGGCGCAGCCGGTGGCAGGGATCGGCATCAAGGTGCCGATCTTCGTGCCGCCGTTGATCGCGGCCACGGTCGCGCTGGCGCTGTCGCGCGATCATGCCGCCCCGCTGGCCTATATCGCGGGGACGTTGGGGACGCTCATTGGGGCCGATCTGATGAATGTCGGCGTGCTGGCGAGCCTCGGGCCGCCGGTGGCTTCGATCGGCGGGGCCGGCACCTTCGACGGTGTCTTCCTCACGGGGATTATCGCCGTGCTGCTGGCGTGAGAACTCTCCCCTCTCCTTCCGGGAGACGACCACTTCGTGGTGCCCGGGGGGTGAGGGCGAAGTGGAGGAGATGAACGATCCTGATGCCCAGCATTTTCCTACCCTAACCCTCTCCTGGCGGGAGAGGGGACGCTGGTTCCACAATTTTCCAAAGATCAAGTCACCAGTCAATACGACAGCGCTAACTTGCAGTGCCGACGGAAGTTGACCACGGAGGCACGGAGAACACGAAGAGCAGGCAAGAAAGGGCAGAACACGGCATGGCTACCCGATTCTGACGGAAGATCATCCGCAACCCCTCGTCATCGTAGAGCACCGATGGAACAGGATTAGCCGCAACTCATTGATACTTTTGCTTTTGAACTCCGTGAACTCCGTGTCTCCGTGGTGTACTTAACGCTGTAGTATTAAAACCCTTGCCCGGGAGGCACCGCTTTATGACGCGCCGTTTCAAAGACCTGTCCGCGCCGGAAGTGCTCGGCCTGGCGATCTCCCTGGAAGAAGAAGACGCCCGCATCTTGCAGGAATTCGCCCGGTTGCTGCGGCCGAACTATCCGCGGGCGGCCGAGGAATTGCAGGCGATGCGCCAGGAAGAAGACGGGCACCGCCACCGCCTGGTCGAGCTTTTCCGCCGCCGCTATGGCGAGGAGATTCCGCTGCTGCGGCGGGAGGACGTGCAGGGATTCGTCCGCCGCGACCCGCTGCACTCGCTGCAACCGTGGAGCGTGCAGCGGGTGCGCCGGCAGGTGGCCCTCATGGAGCTGGAAACGCAGCGTTTCTACAGCCGGGCGGCCGAGTCCACCAGCGACGCCGAGTTGCGGCAACTGCTGGACGACCTGGCCGAGGCCGAGCGGCGTCACGAGATGGCCTCCGCCGCGCTGGAACCCGATCGCCAGCCCGAGAACGAAAAGGAAGAGGAGGCCCGGGTGGCCCGGCAGCTCTTCGTGCTGCAGGTGATTCAGCCGGGGCTGGTGGGATTGATGGACGGCTCGGTGTCGACGCTGGCGCCGCTGTTCGCCGCCGCCTTCGCCACCATGCACATGGAGGCGGGCCGGGGGACGTGGGCGACGTTTCTGGTCGGCTTGGCCGCCTCGGTCGGCGCCGCCATCAGCATGGGCTTCGCCGAGGCCCTTTCCGACGACGGCAGCATGACGGGCCGGGGCCGTCCGCTGTTGCGCGGCGTGGTCTGCGCGCTGATGACCTTCTGCGGCGGCATCTTCCACGCCCTGCCCTACCTGATCCCGCAATTCTTGCCGGGCGCCGGTTTCTGGCTCGCCACCGGCGTGGCCGTCGGCGTGGTGGCCGTCGAACTGATGGTGATCGCCTGGATTCGCAACCGCTACATGGACAGCCCGTTCGTGACTTCCGTGTTGCAGGTGGTGCTCGGCGGGGTGCTGGTGTTTCTGGCCGGCATCCTCATCGGCAGCTCGTAGGGTCGCGGGAGTTATCTCCTTCCCTCACATCAAAAACAGGGCTCGCGCGGAGACGCAGAGACGCGGGGGGAGTTTGTAAGGGAGCCGCAGCCGTAGGGTGGGTCGAGCGGAGCGAGCCCCACCAGCAGCGGATTTTGGTGGGGCTCGCGCCGCGGGTGGCCCCGATAGCTTCGCTATCGCACACGGCGCAGCCGCAAGAGGAGCCTCAAAATGCCGCGAAGGCCTCCTGTGCCTTCGGCACCCCGATAGCGAAGCTATCGGGGCCACCCCCGGGCTAACGCCCGGGGCTCGCTATCGCGCTAGCAACCCCGGCCGGGATTCGATACAATTTCTGATAGTGCGGGGGCGATTCTCGGCAACCACTCATCCTTTCGCCTAAAGGGCGCGTTCTCATGGCGACTCGCTTCAGGAACCGAGGGCTCACCTTCGTCGAGGTGTTGGTGGTGATTGTGATCCTCGTTTTTCTGATCGCGCTGGCGTTGCCGGCAGTCCAAAGCGTCCGCGAGGCGTCACGCCGCACGTGGTGCGTCAACAGCATGATGCAGATTGGTTTGGCGTTGCACAATTACCACAGCACCTACAACACGTTCCCCGGCTCCGGTCAACTCGTGGCAGGCAGCGGCAGCGCCGGCAGCAGCAGCAAGGTCGTGGGCGGTTGGAGCTTCCTGGTCATGGTCCTGCCGTACTTGGAACTCAACAATCTTTACAGCCCGCTGCAAATCACGGGTTTCGACCCCAGCAAACCGCCCCTCGAGTCGCCGTATACGACCGCTGCCCAGCAGGTGACAGCCCAGCCGTTCCCGTACGTCTGCGACAGCGATCCCAACAGCAGATTCCAGGACCCTGCCACCAAGCAGTTCGCCCTGACCAACTACAAGGCCATGGGGGCCACCTGCATGGGAAGCCTGCAACAGGTAACAACCGGCGGCAACAGCAGCCAAGGCGGATACCTCGGTTTGAAAGGAATTCACCCGGACGGCGCGATGTTTCCCGGACCGGGCATTCGTATCAGCGACCTCGTGGATGGCACGTCGCATACGATCCTCTGCGCCGAGACGATCGACGACACGCAGAGCGTCTGGACCATGGGCGCCGACGCGACGTTGGTGGGGCTCCCTGACACGATTACCAGCAACGGCGTAGCCGGCGCCGTCAGCTTCGCGCGGCTACAACTCAGCGGCGGGACGGACGGCTACTACGCCCCGACGGGCTTCGCCGGCACTTTCGATCAGAATGGGAACCCGACGAACATTACTTCGTCGGCGTATGCCTCCTATCGGACCTTCCTGCAGTTCGATTTCAGTCCCACGGGCGCAGACAGGGGCACCTATCCGCAGTTCAAAACGGGCAACGCCTTCAGCGGCGTTACGGGTGCGGACGGCACTAAAATCGCCGAGACGATGGCCAACTCGAACACGCCCGCCTACGGTCCCTCGTCGGGCCATCCGAGCGTCGTCAACCATTTGATGGGCGACGCCTCGGTACACTCGCTGAGCAAGCAGATCGACGTGGCCGCCTATATGTTCATCATCACCAGGAACGGCGGCGATCCGAATCCGAGTCTGCCGTAGCAACCCGGTGTGACCATAAGGTCGGCGATTGGCCCCTCGTTGTTACACACAAGTCATTGTTTCCGGAAATGTCCCCGCCCCAACGGGGCTGTGATAATTTAGCCCAGGGTTGCCGCGTAGCGGCTACCCTGGGTTGGCGGGCCAACCTCGCCTTCAACCCCGCAGGGGTTGCGCGGACAGCGCACGAAACGAAACCCCGTTGGGGTTTTGGATTTCTCACCGTCCGAAGCCCAGGGTAGCCGCTGCGCGGCAACCCTGGGCTCTGCTATGACGCCCCTGCGGGGCTAAATCGACGCGGGACAAAAAGTAACTTTTGACATGAGACAAAACGTAACCTAAGGTTTAGGTATCAGGGCGTTCAATCTTGCCTTATGGCCGGCCCGATCGACGGGCGGCCCCGACGGCAAGCCTTATCCGGAACGTAACGACGCGATAACGTGAGCCCGCGCGGCACAGCTCGCCCCCGGGCAACGACTTTTCTCGATACGCGCCTCCTCGACTCGGGCATGATAAGGAGAAGTCCCATGATCCGTCGTTCCCTGCGCTCTGGGCGTCGCCGGCACTCTCCTTCCCGCAAGCACTCGAAGACGCGCAATCGCGTCCTTCGCAGCGAGTCGCTGGAGGCGCGCATGTTGCTCAGCGGCCTGTCGCCCTTGGAGTCGGGGCTGTCGCCGGCCGCGCTGGTCGGGGCTGCGACGCCGAGCAACCAAGCGCCCACCATCACGCAACCGCTCACGATCAACGGCAATGCGCCCGTCACCGGCAAGAGCGCCTCGCTCTCGGTCCAGGCAAGCGGCTCCAACCTCGTCTACATTTGGTCGGTCACGTCGTCTACCGGCGGGACGGCGACCTTCAGTGCCAACGACACCGCAGCGGCGTACAATGCGACCGCCACGTTTACCAAGGCCGGCAGCTACACCATTTCGGTCAAAATTATGGGCGCCGGCAACCTCTCCGTGACGGCCAGCCAGAGCGTTGTCGTCTCGCCCGTGCTGACGAGCCTGGTGCTGAAGACCGCCGGCGGCCAGGTCCTCAGCCCGACTTCGGCGCTGGCCGTGTCGGCGGCCAGCCAGACGCTCAGCGTGCAAGGACTGGACCAGTTCGGCAACGCGCTGGCCGTGCAGCCGGCCTTCACCTGGTCGACGACCACGAAGCCCGCGGGGGCGGCGGCCCCGACCGTGGCCGCCACCAGCACCGGCGCCACGATCACCTTTTACCAGGCGGGGTCGTATGGCCTCAGCGTGCAGACCAGCGCCGCCGGAGTCTTTAGCGCCAGCGTGTCGATGACCGTGGCGCAGGTGCTCAGCGCCGTCCAATTTCCATCGGGCGTGCCCACGTATTTTTCCTGTTCAGGGACGAGCCAGAAACTAACCGTCCCGACGTTCCTCGACCAGTTCGGCAACGTCATGGCGGTCAGTCCGGCGCTGAGCTGGTCAACGTCGGCGGCGGCCCCCGCGCACCGGCGCCGACCTTCACGACCAGCGGGGGCGTCACCACGGTCACGTTCAAGATGGCCGGTTCCTACGTGCTGACCGCCCACGCCGCCGCCGTGCCAGGCATTTCCTTCGTCGAACAGGTGTCGGTGAACCAGACGGCGACGGGCCTGGTGGTCAAGACCGCCGGCGGCCAGGTCGTCAGCCCGACCTCGGCCGTGGCTGTGTCGGGCGCCGGCCAAACGTTCGTCGTGGCAGAAGTGGACCAGTTCGGCAACGCGACGGCCGTGCAGCCTGCCTTTACCTGGTCGACGATCACGGTTCCGGCGGGGGCGCCGGCGCCGACCGTGGCCGCCACCAGCACCGGCGCCACGCTCACGTTTTACAAGGCCGGGTCGTATGGAGTAGGCGTGCAGGCCAGCACCGGCGGAAACTTTTCCGCCAGCGTGTCGATGACCGTGGCGCAGGTGTTGAGCACCATCAAGAATGTGCCGACCGCTCCGGTGTCCATTTCAGGGACGAGCCTGCAACTGGCGGTGCCGACGTTCCTCGACCAGTTCGGCAACGCGATGGCGGTCACTCCGGCGCTCAGTTGGTCGACGTCGTCGGCGCCCACCGCGCGCCGGCGGCGACCTTCACGACCAGCGGGGGCGTTACCACGGTCACGTTCAAGATGGCCGGCGCCTACACGCTGACCGCCCACGCCAGCAACGTGTCGGGCGTTTCCGTCGTCGAACAGGTGGTCGTCAGCCAGGCGGCGACGAGCCTAAAGGTCAAGACCGCCGGCGGCCAGGTCGTCAGCCCGACTGCGGCCTTGACGGTGTCGGCTACCAGCCAGGCGCTGCTGGCGCAAGAATTGGACCAGTTCGGCAACGCGATGGCCGTGCAGCCCGCCTTTACCTGGTCGACGACCGCGGTCCCCGCGGGGCGCCGGCGCCCACTGTGACCGCCACCAGCACCGGCGCCACGATCACCTTCCACCAGGCCGGGTCGTATGGCCTCAGCGTGCAGACCGCCGGCGGCGGCTTTACCGCCAGCGTGTCGATGACCGTGACGCAGGTGCTCAGCGCCATCAAGAATGTGCCGACCGCTCCGGTATCCGTTTCAGGAACGAGCCTGCAACTGGCGGTGCCGACGTTCCTCGACCAGTTCGGCAACGTGATGGCCGTAACGCCGGCGCTCACTTGGTCGACGACGTCGGCGCCCAGCGGCGCGCCGGCGCCGACCTTCACGACCAGCGGGGGCGTCACCACGGTCACGTTCAAGATGGCCGGCTCCTACACGCTGACCGCCCATGCCAGCAACATGTCGGGCGTTTCCGTGGTCGAACAGGCGGTCGTAAGCCAGACGGCGACGGGGCTGGTGGTCAAGACCGCCGGCGGCCAGATCGTCAGCCCGACTTCGGCCTTGACTGTGTCGGCTGCCAACCAGACGTTCGTCGTGGAAGAATTGGACCAGTTCGGCAACGCGATGGCCGTGCAACCCGCCTTTACCTGGTCGACGACCGCGGTTCCGGCGGGGGCGCCGGCGCCGACCGTGGCTGTCACCAGCAGCGGTGTCACGATCACCTTTCACCAGGCCGGGTCGTATGGCCTCAGCGTTCAGACCAGCGGCGGCGGAGGCTTTGCCGCCAGCGTGTCGATGACCGTGGCGCAGGTGCTCAGCGCCATCGAAAATCCATCGGGCGGGGCGACGTATCTGAACTGTTCGGGGACGAGCCAGCAACTGACGATTCCGACGTTCCTCGACCAGTTCGGCAACGTCATGGCCGTCGCTCCGGCGCTCAGTTGGTCGACGTCGTCGGCGCCCAGCGGCGCGCCGGCGCCAACGTTCACGACCAGCGGGGGCGTTACCACAGTCACGTTCAAGATGGCCGGCTCCTACATGCTGACGGGCCACGGCACCACCATGCCGGGCCTTTCCTTCGTCGACGTGGTGGCCGTGAGCCAGACATTGACGGGCATTACCCTTTCGCCCAACACGTGTTCCGTCATCCAGGGGGCCGATCAGCAGTTCACCGCCGCGGCCGTGGACCAATTCGGTCAGGCGATGGCCACTCAGCCGACGTTCGCTTGGAGCACCAGCGGCGGCACGATCACGGCGGCCGGGCGGCTGACGACCCCGAACGCCCCGGCGCTGTACGGTAACCGCCACCAGCGGCGCGATCACGGGCACGGCGACGGTGACGGTCGTGGTCAATTCGGGCTGGAAAGATCCCACCCTGGGACAGCTCATCAAGGGCCTGGACGCCGACGGTTCGCTCAGCCGCTCGGACATGATCCAGATTCTGCAAAGCGTCGACGCCAAGGGCGTCCTCAGCGCCGCGGACTTCAGCGACCTGAAGACCATGTTGAGCGAAGCGACGGCGCTCGGCATCCCCGGCTACGTGCAAGCGCTGGCCGGCGACATCATCAACGGCAGCCCGGCCAATGCCACCTACCTAGGCCAGGCGATGGGCAACCTGGCCGTCGGCAGTTCCGCCATTCAGCTCACCGATTTGATCGACAAGTGGTTCTACGGCACCGACCTGCCCACGCTCTGCGACAGTTCGCTGGTCTACAAGGCGACCGCCGGTTCGCTCTTCCCCCATACGCCGTCGAACCTCGACGAATTCCAGGGAGAGCTGGGCGACTGCTACTTCATTTCCGCCCTGGGCACGCTGGCCGACAGCAACCCGGCCGCCGTCGAGAACATGTTCATCAACAACGGCGACGGCACGTACACGGTCCGCTTCTACACCGGGACCTATGGGACCATCTACAACTACAGCAACGGCAGCATCAGCGCCGGTTTCAGCAACAACCAGATCACCGCCGACTACGTGACCGTCAACACGATGTTGCCGGTGGGCACAAGCGGCTTGCTGGCCTACGCCGACTACGGCGCCAGCTATACCAACGCCGCCAATGCCCTCTGGATCCCCCTGGCCGAAAAGGCCTACGCCCAATGGAACCAGACCGGCAAGGAAGGCCGCGACGGCACGAATTCCTATTGCTCCACCCAGGGCGGCTGGATGGCCACGGTCGATGCCCAGGTGCTCGGCTACAACGCCACCGATTACATCATGACCACCACCAGCGAGCAGGTGGCCGTCAGCGCCCTGGCGGCCGGCGACGCGGTCACCATCGGCACCACCTCGTTCTCGGGCACCCTCTACGGTCTGTACGCGGACCATGCCTACGCGATCACCGGCTATAACGCCGGCAGCGACACCTTCACCCTCTACAATCCCTGGGGGTTCGATCAGCCGGGCCAGCTCACGTGGGGCGAACTCCAGACGGCCTGCACCCAGCTTTGCACGGCCGTCACTTCCGGCACCGTGCCGATCAGCGGCCCTGCGGGCAAGGCTGCGGCGGTAGGGATCTCCTTGCAGGAGTTCGGCGCCGGCACAGCCGCCGGCCAGTGGGTCCGCCAACTGTCCCCGGCGACGTTCTCCCCCGCCGGCCTTGTGCCGGCCGCCGCCTCCGGCAGCGAGGTCTCTGCCGCGACCGACGCCTCGCGTGATCTGTTCGACGCCCTGGGAAGCAGTTCCCCGACGGGTCCGCACCAGGCGCCTCTTGCCGCCCCGTCGCACGGCACGCTTCCCGCGCCCTGGTCGACGCGGCCTTCGCCGCCGACGATCTGCTGCCGCAAAGCGCCGTCCTGGCAGTCCTCGTGTAGACTGTCGGGGACGCGCCGACATCGGTTCCGAGGTGTCGGCGGCGCGGCGGCGGGCCGCGGCAAGTGTGCCGCGGGCGGAGTGCCACGGGCTCCGCCCGTGCTTCGGGAGGTCCGCCTCGGGACGAAGGCGGAGGTATGATGGAGGAGGCGGCGCCGCGCGGGGTGTTCCGGTCCCGAGGCTGACGCCATCGTCGCTCGACGCAAGTCATTTTCGCCCGTCCCGTCCCGTAGGGACCTTCGATAGTAGCCCAGCGATTCATCGCTGGGTATACGGGCGACGCAAACTGTTCCCCAGTCCCGGAGGGACGGTTGAACTGACAGCATTCGGCCGTCCCTACGGGACTTCTCCGCCCGAGTTCTTGTGCCCCGTTCCCAGCAGTGAACTGCTGGGCTACTCTCAATCGCCCCTGCCGGGGCAGGAACATTCCGATCCGCTGCGCATATCGCATAACAGCGGCGGCCACGCCACGGGCTCCACGCCTCCTACTACTTCCCGTCTTCTTTCCGCCCGAGGACCTCCAGCACCGCGCGGCGCAAGTCCAGCGGCCGCAGCCAGCCGGGCGCGTGCTCGCCCGGCGGCACACTGCTGCGGCAGCAGCGCGAAGGCCCGCGTCTCGTCGGGGCTGGGACCGGCGTGGGCGCCGCTCTCGTGGGAAAAACTGACCGCCCGGGCCTGCCAGGCCCAGCCGACCAAGACCAACTGCGCCGGCCTCCGGGTGATGGCAGAGCACGATCAAGTCGGCGGCGACCTGCTTCAAGAACGGATGACCGGCGCCGAGCACGGCGGCAGGCTCGTCCGGCAACTGGAAGCAGCCCTGCGCGGTCCAAGCCACGGCCCGGCCGGCGCCGTCGGCCGACATGACCAGCGGAATCTTCGCCCGGCCGACCAGCCGCCGGGCCATCCGATCGCGCTCGGCAGGCGAAGCAAAGGGCGGACAATAGACCTGCCCCAGCGAGCCCATGGCCGTCACCAGCACGCTACGGACGGGGACCGCCTCGTGGGGATCGGCCGCCGGCTCCAGTCCGCGCAGGAGCGTGGACACTCGGGCCGGCGCAGCCTCCAAGTCGCAAGGTTCAGCCGCGGAGTCATCGCCCCGAAACGCCTCCTCGACGGCCTCCTGGAGCGTTCGGCCAAAGACCTCGCTGTAGGAGACGGTGGACTGCTGACCATGATCGGAATAGATCCACACCTGGTAGTTGCGGCGTCCGGCGCGGCGCGCCGCCCGCCACGTGCGGCCAATCGAGTGATCGATGCCCCGCAACGACCAATGGGCGAAGGCGGAGGCCGGGCCGCGACGGTGCGACTGCTCGTCGTAGCCGAGGAAATTGAGGTGGATGAGCGGCAGTCCGCGGACCATGTCGAGGCGTGCGCCGAAGGTCATCAACTCGCGCAGCAGGATGCCGATGGCCACCCGCGAGAGCACCACGCCCAGTTCTTTCCACAAGTGCCGGCCGGCCAGGAGTCCGCGGACGCAGTCGACCAGGGCGAGCACGAATTCCATGAGCATCATGCCGACCACGCGGACCGTGCTGTCGAAGTAGAGCAGCAGGAAGACGACGAAGTGGAGGGGGTGCATCGCCCTCCACAACGACTTCCAGCCCCACTCGGAGGGGCAGAAGTGCGGCTCGGCGGCGCCGCCGGAGAAGATATCGCAGTAGGCGCTGCCGCCGCGCAAGAGGCCGTCGCCCAGCAGGCCGAGCCGGGCCTGGACCTTGGCCGCCGGCGCCGGATCGAACATGCGGACCGGGCGGCCCGTCTGGCGGTCGCGGAAACAGAAACTCGGCACCGCGCAGGGCACGCCGTAGAACAACTCGCCTTGGACCGCCGGGGTAGCCGACGGCAGGCCGGAGTAGAACGTCGTCAGCCGATACTTCTTTCGCCGCAACAGCCAGCGGAGAAAGGGCAGCCGGCGGCCGCGCAGGCCGCGTTCCAGTTGCAACCGGGACAAGCCGTCGATCTGGATGAGCACCAGGCCCGCTTGACCGATCGGCCCCGGTGCGCGAGGCAGTCTGAGCAGCCGCACGGCCCACTGGTCGCGGCTGAAGGCCCGTCGCACTCGTCGCCAAACCTCGATGAACCGCATGGAGGTGTTACCTCAACTCAGACCGATACCCCGGCTGGGAAATTGCTGGCGTAGGGGGAGTTTTGGCAAACGTTTGTTATCTGGCTTGCGCAGCTTATCCACGTCCCCGTATCACGCAGGTTTCCTCGGGGGTCGCCCCGATAGCTTTGCTATCGCACACCGCGGCACCGCAAGAGGATCGCCAAAAGGCCGCAAACAGCCTCTTGTGCCTTGCGGCACCCCGATAGCAGAGCTATCGGGGCCACCCCTGGCCCCTGGTCCCTGGTCCCCGGTCCCTGGCCCCTGGCTCCTTGTCCCTGGCTCCTGGCCCCTGGCCCCTAGAATATGATCTTTTCTTTTTTCCCCGATCCGAATAGAGTTACGCCAGTCTGGTTGATATGAGAGTATGCCTCGTGTTTAACGTCAAGGCGGTACAGGAGACCCAATGATGAGAAAGCGGCTTCAGTTCGTTACGATTGTCCTGGCAACGACGATGGCGGTGATGTTGGTATGCTGGGGCGCCGGCAGCCATCTAACGGCGCAACAAATGGATCCGCCGCCGTTCCCCGCAGGGGAAGGCCCGGCCATGCCGGCTGCTGGCGATCAGGCGCCGGCTGCGCCCGAAAACGGCCCCGAGGTCCTCACGCGGGGACCGGTGCACGAGGCGTTTGCCGAGGCGATCAACCACAGTCCGGAGCCCGGACCAGCGGTCGGCAAGCAGCCGCCGCCGGTGATCGAAGAGATGCCGCCCGCGGATAAACCCCCGGCGACCGCCCAGGGAGATTACATCTGGATTGCCGGCTATTGGGCCTGGGACACAGAGCGCAACGATTACATTTGGGTCAGCGGCGTGTGGCGGTTGCCGCCGCCGGGCACGTCCTGGGTCCCCGGCTACTGGAACCAGGTTGCCAATGGATATCAATGGACCAGCGGCTATTGGGGACCGGCGACGGTCACTGCCCACGGGCAGACCGTGGAGACGGAGTATCTGCCGCAGCCGCCCAAGTCGCTGGAAGTGGGACCACCCAGTCCCGCGCCCTCGGAAGATGTCTTCTGGGTGCCCGGCTGCTGGCGATGGGCGGGGTATCATTATGTTTGGCAGCCGGGGCACTGGGGCCGCGCCGCTCCGAACTGGATTTGGGTCCCGAACCATTACGTCTGCACGCCCGCCGGATATGTTTTCGTCGCCGGGCATTGGGACTACTCCCTGGACCAGCGTGGCGTGGCGTTCTGTCCGGTCTACTACGCCAATCCGTACTATATACGACCCGGCTACGTCTACAGCCCGAGCATCTGCATCGAAGCTGGGGTGTTGCACGGCTACCTGTTCTGCGGGCCGCGCTGGGGCCATTACTATTTCGGCGATTACTACGATCCGGGCTTCGCCGTCTCGATCGGCATCTTCCCGTGCTTCGACGCGAGGCTCGGCTGGGACCCGTTTTATGTCCACGACCGCTGGTACTATCGGCACGATCCGATGTGGGACCGGCACATGCACGAGGACTACGCGTACCGCCGCGACCACATCGAGGGCCGGCCGCCACGCACCTATGAGCTGGCCATACGCGTGGGCGGACACGGTGGGGTGACGTTCGGCGTTGGACCGGTGTCCGCCAGGCGTGGATTCGAGAGAGTCCCTCCGGAACGGCGCGAGCAGGCCATGAGGTCGCAGCGAGAAGTCCGCCAGGCCCAGGCGGATCGCCGGACCATGGAGGTCAGGGCCGGCAAGGAATCCGGCGGCAGGCCCACCAAACCGGTGCACATGAGCGTTGCCACCGCGGGAGGGTCGCGTCTCCCCGCAGCAACCCGAAACGACGTCAGGGGCACTTCGACCCCGGGCGGCGCCAGGGCCGCGCCTGCGGCCGGGCCGGCCACCGGCCGTGGCGTGGGACCAACGGCCCCGCCGCGTCCCGGCCAACCGGCGGCCGCCTCGCGCGGCTCATCCAACGGAAAAGGCAGCTCCGATCCGAAGAAGAAGGATCACCCTAACGGGTAAGGCGCCCGGGGTGGAAACGGGATGCTCGAACGGGCGGCGCGCCGCTGCGAAACCGCAAGCGGCCCCGTCCGGCGGCGCCACGGCTGTGTCAGCCGTGCCGAAGTTGGGCAAGCGGCCCCGTCCGCCAGTGGTCCAACCTCAGCGCGCGCGGCGGGCCTCGGCCAGCATCGGTTTCAGCTCGTGGACGAAATCGCGGGCGTCCTCGAATTGCCGGTAGACGCTGGCGAAGCGGACGAAGGCCACCTGGTCGAGATGCCGCAGTTGCTTCATGACCATTTCGCCCACGTCGCGGCTGGGCACCTCCAACTCGAACTTGCCCTCGATCTCGTTTTCCACGGCGGTGATTACCGCCTCGATCTGGGCGTCGCTGACCGGCCGCTTCCAGCAGGCCTTTTCCAGGCCGAGCTTGATCTTCAGCCGGTCGAAGGGCTCGCGGGTGCCGTCCTTCTTGATGATCTTGACGCTGGTCCCCTCGACGCGTTCGTAGGTCGTGTAGCGCTTTTTGCAGGCCAGACACTCGCGGCGCCGCCGGGTGGCAATGCCGTCCTGGCTGGTCCGCGAGTCGATCACGCGGTCATTATCGGCTTGGCAAAAAGGACATTTCATAACGGCCGTGCAGGGCAGGGGGGCAGAAGGCGACTTCCTTCAGCCCCCACTATACACCAAGATGTGGTGTAGCAAGAAGGGGCCACCCCCAAAATCTGGGCCCCGGCGATGATTTTCCGGGCGACCGGATCGCGGGCCGAGCCCGATCACTCGTCCTCGTCGTCTTCGGCAGCTTCCACGGCGGGCCCGGCCGCGGCCTGGGCCCCCCAGTTGCGGCGCTGGCGGGAACTGGGAATCTTCATCGCCTTGCGATACTTGGTCACCGTCCGCCGCGCCACGGTCACGCCGGCGGCGGCCAGGTCCTTGACCAACTGCTCGTCGCTCTTAGGGTGCAGCTTGTCCTCGTTGTCGATCAACTCCTGGAGCTTCAGGCGGACGGCGTCCCAGGCCACCTCTTCGCCGTCGGCGCCCATGGTGCCGCCGCAGAAGAACCGCTTCAAGGGGAAGATGCCCCGCGGCGTCTGCACCCACTTGTCGTCCACCGCCCGGCTTACCGTGGTCACGTGCACGCCCACCTTGTCGGCAATCTGCTGCATCTTCAGCGGCTCGATCGACTCCGGGCCCTTGTTGAGGAACTCGCTCTGGTGATCGACGATCGCCTGGGCCACGCGCGTCAGCGTGCTGCGGCGCTGCTGGATGGAATCGATCAGCCATTGGGCGGAATGGATCTTGCGCTTGATGTACTCGCGCGTCTCCTCGTTGGCCTGGCCGCTGGCGAACAGCTTGCGATAGTAGGGACTGATGAACAGGCTGGGCGTGCGCCCCTCTTCCAGCCGCACCTTGTACTTGCCGTTTTCATCCTGCTCGATGAACACGTCGGGTGTGACCGGCGGCACGACGACGTTGTTGAACTTCGCCCCCGGCTTGGGGTTCAGCTTCCGCAACTCTTCCAGCGCCTTCTGGATCAGCTCGATCGAGTAGCCCGTATGGCGGCTGATGACCGGCAGGCGGTTGTGCTCCAGGTCTTCCAGGTAGGTCGAGATCAACGTCTGGACCTGTTCGTAGTACGGCGTGCCGGGGACCAGTTGCAGCAACAGGCACTCGCGGAGGTCGCGGGCGGCCACTCCCGGCGGGTCCAGCCGCTGCACCAGCGCCAAGGCCCGCTCCGCCACGGCAAGCTCTTCCTTGCTGGCGGCGGTGGCCAGCAGGTCTTCCAAGCGGCCTTGCAGATAGCCGTTGCTGTCGAGGTTGTAGATGATCCGCTCGGCCAGCGCCCGCACCTCGGGCTCCACGTCGAACCACGCCAACTGATCGTGCAAGTAGTCCTGCAGCGATTGCGGCCGGGCCGTCATGTTGGCCATGGCGTCGAGCTTCCGCTCCCCCGCCTCCTCCATCTCGCCGCGCGAGGGCCGCGTGCGCTCCTCGAAATGGTCGGGCCACTGCTCGTCCATCTTCAAGAGGCGCTCGAAATCGTCCTCGTTGCTGTGGGTCTCGTCGATGACCAGCTCGCGCTCTTCGTCGCTGGGGGCGTCGGGCGCCTCCGGGACGGCGGTGTCGGTCGGCTCCGCCGGCAGGTCCGGGTCTTCCTCCTGCAGTTCGAGCACCGGATTCTCCGTAATCTCCTGCTCGATCCGCTCTTCCAAGGCCAGGATGGGCAGTTGCAGAATCTCCATCGACTGGATCATCCGCGGCGCCAGCACCTGCTTCTGCACCAATCGAAGGTCTTGTCCGAGAGATAACCGCATAGATTGAAGAATTACCGGTTCAAAATTCCTGGCGGCCGCCCAGTGCGTCGGCCAGGATCTCCTTGTTAGCAAATTCTAGCACGCTGCCCGAGGTAATTCCACGCGCCAGCCGCGTGATTCGCAGCGGAAAATCCCTTAGCAGGTTGGAAATGTGCAGCGCCGTGCCGTCGCCCTCCACCGTCGGGTTGGTGGCCATGATGACTTCCTTGAAGGCCCCGCCGCGGACCCGCTCCACCAGGGCGTCAATGGTCAATTGCTCGACGCCGATCCCGTCCAGCGGGGCGATTCGCCCCAAAAGGACGTGATATAAACCGTGATACGTGCCCGCTTGCTCCAGGGCCATCAGGTCCCGCGGCTGCTCGACCACGCACAGCAGGTCCTGCTCGCGGCGCGGGTCGCGGCAGATTTCGCACTCCTCGCTTTCCGCCAGGTTGTAACATTTTCGGCAATAGCGCACGTTTTCCTTGACATTGCGAATGGCGTCCGCCAACGCCGTCGCCTCGCCGCGGCTGATCCGCAAGACGTAGTAGGCCAAGCGCTCGGCCGACTTCTTGCCGATGCCCGGCATCTTGGCAAACTCGTCGATCAGTCCGGTCACGGAGCGGGTCAGTTCGGACATGGCACGTCAGCCCTCTTGGGGTCCTTCGCCGGCCGGGCCGGCCAGTTTCTCCAGCGCCTCTTGCAGCCCGGGGAGTTGCAGGCCGCCGGTCAATTCTCGCACGGCGTCGGTGTGCAATTGCTTCCCCTTGGCCACCGCCTGGTTGATGGCCGCCACCACCAGGTCTTCGATCAATTCGCGGTCGCCCTGGGCGAACAACTGCGGCTCGATGCGGCAGCGGAGCACTTCCAGCAGGCCGTTCAACTCCACCTCGACCATGCCGCCGCCCGCCGTGCCGATGGCCCGGCGATTCTTCATCTCCTCGGTCAGCTTCTCCATCTGTCCGCCGAATTGCTGCGCCTGCTTCAGCAGGGAGCCGAGGTTGGAAAGCCCTTTGAACATCAAGTCACTCCTTAAGGATGAAGGATAAAGGATGAAGGATAAAGGAAAACCGAGCCCCGGGCGTTAGCCCGGGGATAACGTGGCGGAAGGGGGATTTTCGTATTCCTGGCGCGTACATCCTTTATCCTTCATCCTTTATCCTTCATCCTTCTCCTCGACCCTCAGCGGCTGGGCGCCGAACAACTCGACCGCCCGGCTGACCAGGGGGTGCTTGGCCGCCTCCATCAGCCGCTGATACGGCGGCAGCGGCCGCTTGGCCGGGGCCGCCTCCGCAGTGGTTTCCTCCAACACAATGAATTCTACCGCCACCCGCTGGCCGGTCACTTCCGCCACCGCGCCCTCGAACCGCGCCACCTGCTCCGGCCGCTGGCAGGTAGATTTGGCCAGGGCATACGCCGGCTTGAAGGAAACGACCAGCCGGTTGGGCGAAACGACCTCCACGCGATGAAATCGCTTGGCCTGCTCGACCACCATGCCGGAGAGCCGCTCGAGGGCCAAACTCCAGATTTCCGCAGCCCGTTGGTTGCTCAAGGGCACCACCGCGCCGGCCGGCATGGCCGGTTGGCATGCTACTTCCGTGGGGGATTCGGTCGATTCAACGTTTTTTTTTAACGAGCCGGGGGCGTTAGCCTCTGGAGACGATGTCGCCCGCGACGGCGACGATGCCTTCGCCGCTCCTGTCATTGTCGTTCCCGCTGCCACGGCCGGCACGCCCGTGCGCAACTGCCCGATCCAGGTGGCGATCTCGTCCAATTCCTCCAGTTGACACAATCGCACCAGCGCCAGCTCGGCCAGCAGGCGGCCCTGGGTGCTATAGCGGAGCCGGGAAAGGGTCTGATCGAGAATCTGCATGGCCGCCAGGATGGCCGGCAGGCCCAGCCGCTTTCCCGCCTCGGACACCTGTTGGCTGCTCGTGCCGGAGGCATAGAGAAACGCCTCGGCCGGGCAGCCCGCCGCGGCCGCCATGCAGTCGCGGAAATAGCCCAGCAGTTGCTCCATCAGTTGGCCCACGTCGACCCCTTCGTCGACCGCCGCCGCCAATTCGGCCAGGGCGGCGGCCGTGTCGCGCTGGGCCACCTTCTCGATCATCGCCCCCAGCCGCTGATCGCCGGCGGTGCCCAACATGCCGTGTACGTCGGCCACGGTGATCCGCTTGGCGGCGAACGACAGCAGTTGCTCCAACAGCGATTGGCTGTCGCGCATCGATCCGGCGGCCCGCCGGGCGAGGATATCCAGCGCCTCCGGCTCCGCCTCGACCCCTTCCGCCTCGGCGATCTGGACGAGCCGCGCGAAGATCGCGCGGGTGGAAATGCCGGCGAAGTCGAAACGCTGGCAACGGGAGAGGATCGTGATCGGTATCTTCGACGCTTCCGTGGTGCAGAAGATGAACTTCACGTGCTCCGGCGGCTCCTCCAGCGTCTTCAACAAGGCGTTGAAGGCCTCGCGCGTGAGCATGTGTACTTCGTCGATAATGTAAATCTTGAAACGCGCCCGGCTGGGCCGCACGTTGACGTTCTGCCGCAGTTGCCGGATCTCGTCGATGCCGCGATTGCTGGCGCCGTCGATCTCCAACACGTCGACATCGTCGCCGGAGCTGATGCTGAGGCAGATGTCGCACTGGTTGCAAGGGACGGCGGCCGGGCCGTGCTGGCAATTCAGGGCCTTGGCCAGGATCCGCGCCGCCGAGGTCTTGCCTACGCCCCGGGCTCCGGCAAACAGGTACGCATGGCCCACCCGCTCGGCCGTGATGGCATTGGATAGCGCCTGGGCCACGTGCTCTTGGCCGACCAGCTCGTCGAAGGTTTGCGGGCGGTAGCGGCGGGCCACGACCACGTAAGGGCGTGTCGGCCCCTGCGGGGCCGCGGCGTGGTCAGCGGTGTTAGGAGACTCGGACATGGCAAGCGTTCACAGGGGACTGTCCCGATTTTCGCGGCGCCACGGACGTCACTGTCGAAACCGGCGTTTTCGCCGCGAAAATGGGACTGTCCCCCTTCGCGCCGCGCGGACACGTGAGGCTATCGGCTTCGGATGAGAGACCCACCGTACCTGGAGCGGACTGCGTATGGCTGCTGACTTTCGCCCCTGACCAGGTTGGCAGGACCCCATTACGGGGGCCTCTCATCGGAGGCCGATCTAGAAACGCCCCGTCGACACCTTCTTTTTACGCTTTCCTCGCCCGGGAGGGAAGGGGGCCGAGCAGGGACCAGGGGCCGGGGGCCAGGGATTGGAAAAGCCCCCGGACTGCGTCCGGGGGCCTGGGGGCGCGACTCTTTCCCGTGCCCCACCCCCCCCAAGCCCGCCGGCTGCGACCGGCGGGAAAGGGCGCCCAAGAAGGCGCCGCGCCGCCGCCTCCGTTCCCGCCGCCCGCCTACCA
>CAVSFO010000012.1:0-310650 GCA_963727245.1 uncultured Planctomycetia bacterium
GACAGCGGGGATAGGCCGTCGTGGCGAGAAAATTCCCGACGTGCCACGGCTGTCCCAGCCGTGAAACGGGCGGCCGGAGGGGGGCGAGGGCCGCCACGGGTGAGATGTAGGATACTGGATGCTTGACCGCAAGTAGCGGACGGAGCACGGGAAAGCAGGGGCGGCGGGTTGGGAACGGCAGCTCGCCCGCGCCCGCGATAAGACCACAATAGTGAACTCAACAACGACATCCGGAAAATTATATACACTGGCCCACCACATATATATATACTCCGCGGCCATTGTATATTCGTCGATGGTGATCGCGTCCATCGCAGGGCTTTTCTATTCAGCAATTAACTGGCCGTACCTCAACCTCGCGGCGTCGGTCGCTGGATCCGTTCTTTCATTGGCCTTTTATGAGTTCGGCCTTCATCGGTTTGACGCCGTTGCCCCAATGAGGCTGCCATCTTACTCCTTCGCCTATTTTCTTATGGCAGCCATGGCGGTCTTCGTATCGCTCATGGTTGGCATGATATCGTTAGTCGCTCTTGAACACACGGTGATTTTGCACGAGAGCAAGGCCGACACGCTTTCCCTTGCAAGGATAATCGATAAGACGTTTGAACCCCTTTATGGCCTCCCGAAGGCTATCGACGCCGATAAGGTTCGCGCGGAGGCACGCGCCCAGGAGAGGAAGAAGGCTGACGAAGAATATGCGACTGACGTGGCATATCTGATCGACCGAATAGCGATAATGCTCTGGCTTTTCTCCGCCGCTGTGTGGGTCTGCAACGTGGCTTGGTACGTGGGGCAGCTTCACAGACGCGTCATGTTTCTTTGTGCCATAGTTGAAAAACTGACTACAGTCAATTCCCAGCCAAACGCTTCCTGATACGACTATAGGCCGGAACGGGGCGCACAAAGCACTTGCGACCCTTAGGCTTGCCAATATCGTTAGAATTTCCGGTTCGACCTCGATCTTTACCCCCCCCAAGAAACGATCCTGTGTTTGCGGGGGCCTTTTGGTCAAGGGGCAGCAAAGTGGCCGACGCATTTGAAGAGATCAAGCAGAAGATGCAGGATGCTTTGCACGACGCTGGGCAAAAGGTTCCGGCGATTGAGTCAGCCGAGGACAAGTACGTCTACTTCCTCCTGGGTATCGCCGCCGCCGCAATTGCCTATGGGATGCAACGGACGAGCACAGCGTCGCTGCACCCCGCGGATTCAATGCTCGGGCTTGCGTTCGTCTGTTGGGGAGTGAGCTTCTGGGCAGGTTGCTGGAATCGGGATCGCCGTTTGCAGGGGGACGTCATCAGGCTGAGCTCAGACGTGCTGAGGGTCGCGGTGGAAGCTCAACGGATGATTACCCCCCCGAGCGAGGACCTAGGCAAGGCGGCTCGATGAAGCGATTAGGCTTTGTGACAACATGAACTCATGGACCTACAAAGCCGCAGCGGCAGCCCAGTATTGGTTTCGCCTTCAGTTCCGTCTTTTGGTCCTGGGTGCGATATGGTTCTCCGCTTGGCACGTCGCCGGGATGGCATTGCGGTAATTGACGGTCGAAATGTGGCCCCGGTGCTCCTGCACACGCCCCCGTGGCGGGCACGGCGGGTATTTCAGATTCGGTCCATAGCCGTGATGAGAAAAATCGTCGCCGAGCGACCTGACGCAGCCCGCCGCGCAGGTTTCGCAAGCAGGCAAGCGTTCACACCGCGGACAAAGAAACAGGGAGAAGCCGCCGATGGACGCAAATACAGGCGGATATGGCAATACCCAACAATCTGCGTTCATCGGCGTTTATCTGGTGCGTCAGGTCAAGCTTGTTGGATTTTATCAGTTGAAAGGCACTGGTCATGGTACTTGCTCGTTCACCGTGAAGTCAAACCGGCGCACGGCGGGGCGACCCGCCGGGCGAAGCCCGGGAAGACGGCCACGTCAGCCGCAATGCGAAAGCGTGAACCCGTTTCGGCCTCGTTACAAGCGTGAGAGCGGCCAGCCTCCCAGATTGGGTGAAGCCTGATGCCGACCGTGAAGCAACGAGCAGATGCAGCGGTCGGGCTCTCCGGGGTGGTAGGGGGCAGCGGGCGTGGACAGACCCAACAGGAACCTGAGAGACCTCTCCTGGCAGCCTGATGCTCGGGCGAGCAACAGGCGACCACCGGCGGGAATGCATAACCGCCCGCGGGCCGAGAGAGGAGTCGGAGGGGGGCATAGTAGCGGTGAAGCGGGTAACGACCGCGGAGCGAAGGCCCCCTGCCGAGAACGTGTCTTCATCAAAAGAAAGGAGGTCCGCTTGGACGAACAACCCACTACGGACAAAACGGGGCGACACGCCGAGCAACCGCTGGTTCCGCCAGAGGTGAAAGCGGGCGTGTTGCTGCCGCAGAAAACCTCCGAACTGAGATGGAAACTGGGCCGCAAGGCCAAGCAGGAGCCGCAATTCCGGTTCTACGCCTTGTTCGACCGGATTTATCGGCTCGACGTGCTCGTAGCGGCGTGGTCGCTGGTGCTCAAAAACCACGGTGCTCCCGGCGTCGATGGAGTGTCCTGCGAGGACATCGTCAACGCCCCCGGAGGCGTGGACGCTTTCCTGCAATCCGTGCAGGAAGCATTGCGCACCAAGACCTATCAGCCGCAAGCGGTTCGACGCGTCTACATCCCCAAGCCGGATGGCCGGCAGCGGCCGCTGGGCATTCCGACGGTGAAGGATCGGGTCGTCCAAATGGCGGCCTTGCTGGTGCTGGAGCCGATCTTCGAGGCCGATTTTCTCGACTCGTCGTACGGATTCCGCCCCGGCAAATCGGCCCACCAGGCGGTGGACCAGATCCGTCGCTGCCTCCAAGATGGCTTCCGGGAAGTGTACGACGCGGATCTGAAAGGCTACTTCGATACAATTCCCCACGATCAGTTGCTCAAGGCCGTGGCGATGCGGGTGGCAGACCGACAAGTGCTGCGCCTGATTCGCTTGTGGCTGGAGGCGCCGATCGAGGAAACGGATGAGCGGGGCCGTCGCAGCGTACATCGCAGCCGGCAGGGAACGCCGCAGGGCGGGGTGATCTCGCCGCTGTTGGCGAACATCTACCTGCACTGGTTCGAGGTGCGATTCCAACGGCCGGAAGGACCAGGCACGTGGGCCAACGCGAAGATAGTCCGTTATGCGGACGACTTTGTGGTGCTGGCTCGACACCTGGGCCGCCGCATTACGTCCTGGATCGAAGAAACCCTGGAAGGTCGGTTCCGCTTGACGATCAACCGCGAGAAGACCCGCGTGGTGAAGATGAACGAACCGGGGGCGAGCTTGAATTTCCTCGGCTTCACGTTCCGGTATGAACAGGACTTGTTCGGCCGGAACTGCCGCTACTTGCGGGTGGAGCCGTCGCGGAAGGCCGAGCAGCGCCTGCGGGAGAAAGCCCGTGAACAGACCGGCCCGCAATGGGGGTGGATGCCGCTGCCGATGTTGATCGGACGGCTCAACCAGACGTTGCGGGGCTGGTGTGCCTACTTTCGTCATGGTCATCCGCACCGCGTGTTCTATCGACTCGATGGTTATTTGCTGCAACGGCTGTGGCGACATTTGCGTCGCCGCAGCCAGCGCCGTTACCGTACGCCGGCGAACGAAACCCTTGATGCCCACTTGCAGCGCCACGGGCTGCAATTCCTCATGGATTTCAGGAGCCCTGTGCATGCCTCGCGCTGAAAGTTCTCGGGCAAGCCGGATGCGGGAAATCCGCCCGTCCGGTTTGATGAGGGGAGGGGCGGCAGCTTCGCTGCCCCCCTCCTACTCGACCGGATGGCATTGGTCTTTACCATTCGGGCCGGCGCAAGGACAACCATCCCTTAAGCTATTGCGGCTTTTTCTTCCCCAGGAACATGCGGACCAGCCACCACGCGACGATCAGTAGCAGCGAGCCCAGAAAGGCGGCAACCAGGTCTTGAAAACTGATCGTGAGATCGCGCAATCCGCCGAGGTTGATGTTGAAGACGTTGAAGACCAGGCCCCCGATCAATGCCCCGGCCATGCCCACGCCGAGGTTCGTCCAACGGCCGAGGCCCTCTTTCTTCAACGTCACCAATCGGCCGGCCAGGTTTCCCGCCACGCCGCCAATGATCAGCCAGACGATGAACTGGCCCAGAGTCAGATGCATTTGTGTATCCTCCTATTTCAGGTGTCGCTACTTTTTGGCCCCATTGCCACCTTGCTCATCCTGGCTGCGGCGAAGGCGGCGTCCGTGTACGCAGAAAGACAGGATTCCCACCAACGCCGCCGCCCAGCACGCGCGTGTCTTCATGCCTTTTCCTCCCACCGCACGAATCCATGATACCCTTGAATATCCCCCGCCGCCAGCCGGTAGAACCGATGTGCCAGCCCGGCGAACTGGAAGTCGCGCTGGTGGCGGAACCCCAGCTTTTCCATGATCCGCCGCGAGGCCAGATTGAATTGCTGCTAAACCTGGAGTCGCTTCACCAGCTTTCGGACCACAACCCGGGGCGCGAAGCGAACCGCCAGCACTGCCAGTTTGTTCCTCGGCCCCGGGATGACCAACATCCGGCCACGCCGAAAACCTCGGTAGCCGGCCTGGGCGACGCTCCTGGCATCCGCCGTCCCCAGCCGGAAGAGCAGGCTGTTTTCCATGTCCGCGACGGCGGCAAATTTCGTCGCCGTGGCGCCGGGGGCAAGACAGGTGGCCCGGACGCCGCTCTGGATCAGTTCCTCGGCCAGGGCCTCGGTGAAGGAGAGCACATACGCCTTGGTCGCATAGTACACAGCCATATAGGGACCGGGCTGAAAGCCTGCGGTCGAACTCACGTTGAGGATGCCGCCCGAGCGGCGCTCGGCCATGCCCGGCAGAGAACAACCGGGTGAGGTGCGTCAGGGCGGTAACGTTCACCTGGATCATGTGCAGTTGCTTTTCCAGCGGCAGGCTGGCCACCGCTCCAGCAGCCCCAAAGCCGGCATTGTTGACCAGGACATCGACGGTCACGCCCTGGGCGGCCAGGGCATCGAAGATCGCCTGGGGACTTTGCGGATCGGCCAGGTCCTTGGCCAGGACGTGGACCGCAACGCCCTGATCGCGGCGCAGTTCGGCCGCCAACTGGTCGAGCTTCTCCTGCGTGCGTGCCACCAGGACCAGGTTGCTCTTGTCGGCGGCAAACAGTTTGGCCAATTCGCAGCCGATTCCCGACGATGCTCCGGTGATAAGGGCGGTCTCTGCCGACATAGCTCGTCTCCTGAGGGTGTCCGGGGTTCTGGGGGCAGGAAAACCGGCGTCTTGGCAACGTCGCCGCGAGAAAGTTCTCACGCCAGGGCGCTAAGGCGCAAAGCCGCAAAGGATTAAGATGAATTATATACGCTGGCCGAGAAGGCGGAAACGCCGAAAAACCGTGCCCGCTCGCACTCCCGCCACCTACCAAAATCCGATCCGATGCGGTATCTTGAACGGGGGCAAAGGGGGATTACCATGCACCAGATCGAGCCTTATCCGCACAGATGACGTAAGGAGTGTTTTTTCGGCGTGGCCGCGAGGGATGCCGCCGAGGTCGTTCCTGAGGAGACCGTCATGGACAGCGAGCATGGTGCGAATGCCCAACCGCCGGTCGAGAAGCGGTACGAGTATTTCGCTTTCATCAGCTACAAGCACGAGGACGTGCGTTGGGCCAAGTGGCTGCAGACTCGCCTGGAGACCTACCGGCTGCCGAGCGTGATCCGCAAAGAGGCCCCGCACCTGCCCACGCACGTCCGCCCCATCTTTCGCGACCAGACCGACATCGGGGCCGGCCCGCTCTTGGACAACCTCCGCAAGGAATTGGAAGATTCCCGTTTCTTGATCGTCATTTGTTCGCCGTCGGCGTCCCAGTCGGAATGGGTCGACAAGGAGGCGCAGAACTTCATCCGGATGGGCCGGGGCGACAGGATCATTCCCTTCATTGTGGCGGGGCAGCCCGGCGCCGCCGATCCCAGCCAAGAGTGTTTTCCTGCTGCCTTGCGCGGCGGCCAGCAGGCGATACTCGGCGTCAGCGTGGAAGAGCTTGGCAAGGAGAAGGCGGTCGTCAAGGTCGTCGCCACGTTGCTGGGGTTGAAGTTCGATCGGCTCTGGGACCGGCATCGCCGCCGTGGGCGGCAACAATTCCTCAGGCGAGGGCTGATGGCCGTCGCGTTGCTGCTGGCAGCCGCGATCGGCGGCGGGAGCTATTGGGATTACCGCCGCACCAAGGTCGCCTGCTATGCCGATTACGTCGAATGTTGGGGCGTTCCCCAGGGCATCGACAAGCTGAGCGCCGCGCAGGTCCAGCGGCGTTTCCGCTCGTGGAAATTCGAGTCCTCGCGATATCGCCCCGACCGGGTTTGCAGCATCAACGGCAGCGGCAGCGTCTGCCAGCCCGCGGATACGGACGACGCCGATCGCCCCGGCGATCGGACTTTCCATTACCGTGACAATGGCGAGTTGGAATACACGATCGAAGTCACGCCGACCGGAAAGGAGCTGCGGAGGTCCGTTTATGCCCCGGACTTGTCAATCGTCGAATTCAAGGGCGGCAGCAAGGGACGGTTGGGGTCGCAGGCCCAATTTCTGCCGGCCGACACGGGCGATCTGAAGACCGGAATGCTCGATACGGGCGCGCGCTCGGAAATCGCGGCCTGGGAGTTGAAGTATGACGACCTGGGACGCGTGGTGCGGCGAACGTATCTGAACCAGAACACGGCGACAACTTTCGACGCCAATGGGATCTATGTCCAGGAGTTCACCTACACTCCGGCGGGCAAAGTGGCAACCATACGTTATTCGGATAGCGGCGGCCGGCTATGTCCGACCAAGCGGGGAGTCGCCGGCAAGCAGCACGAATATGACGCCCAAGGAAATCGAATTCAGACGACGTGGATCGGTACGGCGGGGACACCGGTCCTCAATGAAGACCGCTATGCCATCGGCAAGCGGAAATACGATGCGGAGGGAAATCCCGTCGAAGTGAGGTACTTCGCCGCCGACGGCCAGCCCTGCCTGATCAAGGACGGCTATGCCGAAGCGACGTTCACCTATGACCAGCGGGGGAACCGGACCAGCGTGTCCTGCTTTGGTGCCGACAGCCGGCCCTGCCTGCACAGGGACGGCTACGCCGTGTGCAAGGCCGGGCACGACGAGCGGGGAAATCAAACCGGCGTGTCCTACTTCGGCGCCGACGGCCGGCCCTGCCTGATCAAGGACGGGTACGCCGCCATGAGGCGCACGCTCGACGAGCGGGGAAACATGACGAGCGTGTTCTGCTTCGGCGTCGACGGCAAGCCCTGCCTGGTCCGGGACGGGTACGCCGAAACGAAGTTCACCTACGACCAACTGGGAAATTGGATAGGCGAGTCGTACTTCGGCATCGACGGCAAGCCCTGCCTGAGCAAGGACGGGTACGCCGAAACGAAGTTCACCTACGACGAGCGGAAAAACCGGACCAGCGAGTCTTATCTCGGCACCGACGGCCGGCCCTGCCTGATCAAGGACGGAAATGCCGGCTGGAAGGCCACGTACGACGAGCACGGGAACCAGATAAGCTGGTCCTGCTTCGGCGTCGACGGCCAGCGCTGCCTGATCAAGGACGGCTATGCCGAAAAGAGGTGTACCTACGACGAGCAGGGGAACCAGACAAGCTGCTCCTGGTTCGGCGTCGACGGCCAGCCCTGCCTGATCAAGGGCGGAAACGCCGGCTGGAAGTTCACCTACGACAAGCGCGGCAACACGACGAGCCTGTGCTGCCTCGGCGTCGACGGCAAGCCCTGCCTGCACAAGGACGGCGTTGCCTGCTGGAAAGCCGTCCATGACGGGCGGGGAAACACCACGTGCGAGTCCTGCTTCGGCGTCGACGGCAAGCCCTGTTTGCACAAGGATGGATATTCTGAAAAGAAGTTCACCTATGACGAGCGGGGAAACACCACGAGCGTGTCCTGGTTCGGCGTCGACGGCCAGCCCTGCCTGCACAAGGACGGATATTCTAAAAAGAGGTTCGCCTATGACGAGCGGGGAAACGCCGTGAGCGTGTCCTGCTTCGGCGTCGACGGCAAACCCTGCCTGGTCAAGGACGCGTATGCCGAAGTGAAATTCACTTACGACGAGCGGGAAAACCAGATAAGCGCGTCCTACTTCGGCGCCGACGGCAAGCCCTGCCTGATCAAGGACGGGTTTGCCGGCTGGAACGCCACCTACGACGAGCGGGAGAACCAGACCAGCGCGTCCTACTTCGGCGTTGACGGCAAGCCCTGCCTGCACAAAGACGGAAATGCCGGCTGGAAAGCCGCCTACGACCAGCGAGGGAACCAGATTCGCTGGGCCTGCTTCGGCACCGACGGCAAGCCCTGCCTGATCAACAGCGCGTATGCTGAAGTGAGGCGCACGTTCGACGAACGGGGGAACCGCACCAGCTTGTCCTACTTCGGCATCGACGGCAAACCCTGCCTGCAAAAGGACGGAAATGCCGGCTGCAAGGCCACCTACGACGAGCTTGGAAACCAGACCAGCGAGTCCTACTTCGGCACCGACGGCAAACCCTGTCTGATCAAGGGCGGCTATGCCGAAGTGAAGTTCACCTACGACGAGCGCGGCAACCAGACCAGCCGGTCCTTCTTCGGCGCCCATGGCAAGCCCTGCCTTAACATCAATGGCGTTGCCGGATGGAAGGCCACGTTCGACGAGCGAGGGAACCAAACAAGCACGTCCTACTTCGGCACGAACGACGAACCCATGATCGCCCCCAAACTGGGATATCATCGCGCCGTGACGAAATACGACCCGAACGGAAAAGTTCTCGAAGTGAAGTACTTCGATTGCCAGGGCAAACCACTCACGCTCGATGAAGTCCGCAAGGCGAAAGCCCAGAATATGCCGGCGAAATAATCGGCACCGCCCGAGCGAGTGACAGCCGGTGTGTGTGACAATTTCGACTGGCGCGATCTGCGGGGTTTGGGTAAACTACTTGCATGAAGCGTTTCAATCAGAAACCCGAGCAAGGAGCACGGCATGAAACCGACACCACAAGTCGCGCCAGAAAAGTTCGTCGAGAGCATGAAGGACGAGATCGAGCAGTATGCCAAAGATGTGATGGAGGCCGTCAACAACGCCCCGGACGGCGCGTGGATCGCTGGCAGCGAAGAACGCGTTCGCGATCTTTCCGCGGAGCTGCGCCGCAGGGTTTTTGAGCGAGCCCTGCAGCAGCGGGTCGATGCGGCGGAAGCCGCTTTTCCCCCCTCCGCACCATCCGACGACGGGCAAGCGACTGGCGAATAAAGGTCGCCAGTCGCACCGAGTTCTCACCGTCAACGGCGAGGTCAAAATCGTGCGACGCTGGTGGCATGGTCCCCAGGTCGGCAGTATCGCGCTGGCGGATGAGATTCTCGATCGCAGCGGGACAACGATCACGCCCGGCGTCATCGAGATGGCTTGCCGAGTCAACTTGTCGGCGACGAGTTTCGTGAGGGCGGCAGTGGCCCTGGATCGCACGGCGCAAGTGAAACTCAGCGGCGAGCGTTTGCGGCAAGTGGTGGAAGCGGCCGGGCGTGGCGTGTTGCACGCCCAGCAAGACGACGCCATCGCCGTGACGTGGCACGCGGCACGATTGCGTCGTGCCGGACAGCGGAAAAGGCGAGAAAACCCGCGTTTACACGGGCTGCGACGGCGTGATGGTGCCGATCATCACCGACGCCGAGAAGATCAAACGCCGCGACAAAGTTAAAGCCAAGCGTCGTCGTCGCGGCAAGAAGTGCCAGCCCTTGCCGCCGCGCCGGCGAGGCTCGGACTTGTCCTGGAAGGAGTTCAAAGTCGCTTTCTTTTACAGTGAGGACGCGAAGCGTCAGCATGTGGCCTTCACGCATGGCAATCACGTTGCGGCAGGAAGGCTGTTGCGTTGTGAAGCGGACAGGCTGCGTTTTCAGCAGGCCGACGAGCGCGTGGGCCTGGTGGACGGGGCCACGTGGATTCGCGAGCAGATGCGGTTGCACTTTGCCGAGCTGGATGCCTTGGGCTTGGACTTCTATCACTTGAGCGAAAACGTTCATCGTGCGCGTCGCAAAGTGTTTGGCGAGGAGTCGCCCGCAGGCAAAGCGTGGGCGGACGAACTGATGCACGTGTTCAAGCACGAAGGCTGCTCGGCGGCCTGGGAGCGACTCCTCCCGTGGCGGACGGCGTTGCGGGGCAAGGTGAAGCGCGAGGCGGCGGACCGATTGTTCCACTTCATCTCAGCGCGTTGGGAGATGATCCGCTACCCGGAGTTCCGGGAGCGTGGTTGGCAGATTGGCAGCGGTCCGACCGAATCGCAATGCAAACTATGCACAAAACGGCTCAAAGGTTACGGCCGCCGCTGGGACCGGCCCAACGCCACGGCCGTCGCGGCCCTCGATACGCTGGACCGAAACGGCCAATGGTGTCAAGTCTGGCCAAACGCCCACCCCGCCACGACTTAAGGCCGCCCAGAACGCTGGTCACACCCCAGCCGGTGCGCCGCTTGACAACGCCGTGCAACCTGCTGCATAATAACGGCACCCCCCCGTCATGGGTGGCAGACCGTCTGCGCCGAGGCCCGTCCGGGCTGCGAAACACCAAATCCTCCTGAGCAGGGTCTTCAACATGAGAACGTATTGCTTCCTTTCGGTCCTGGTCGTCGCGTTTTCATTTTCTCCGTTGATCGCCGCCGCCGACAAAGACGCGAAACAGGGCGCCGGCGCGAAGCACCCGCAATCGCCGCCCACCGTGGTCTATCTCAACAAGTCGCTGGACTGGGATCTCTGTGCGGGGGGAGATGAGGCCCACAGGAAGCCCCTGCCCCGGGAGTTCTTTCGGCAGGCCCTGCTGATCGCCGCCCGCGACCAACTCGGCCTCAGCACCCGCGACGCCTGGCTGGGCGACCCCATGCCCACAGGAGGAAACAACGCGCCGTTTGATCTGCGTACGAAATACGAACCGAGTACGCCGGTGGAAATTCTTCGCGGTTATCCACCCGCTCCGCCGTTGGTGAAGCGGTACGAGTTGAAGCTCAACGGCGATCTGCCCTACCTGGCGGCCGAGGCGGAAAAACTGTCGCGGACGAAGTTCGTCGAGGCGTTGAAGGAGGCGGGTTTTTCAGGCAAGGCGAATCCGTGGACGCCGGAGGCCAAAATGCCCGACCACATCGAGCCCCTGCTGTGCGAAATGACCTTCACCTCGCAGTTCCAGGCGTTGCGCGAGTTGCACGAAGCGATCCACTGCGGCGGCGAATCGCCGGCGCTGTTGGGCGGCCTGGTTCGCGGCTATGCGAACCTGGGCGTGCTGACGGAATATCTTTGGCACCCGGAGCACAAGGCATTCAAGGCCCGCGCATGGCTCTACGCCGAGCGCATGGTAGCCCGCGACGAGCATTCCGCCCTGGCGCGCTGGCATCGCGCGTACGCGATGGCCCTGATCGGCATGCACAAAGCCGCCTTGGAGGACTTGGACGCGGCGGACAAGGAAGCGAAGACCGCGGGGGCGAAAGGCCCGCTGCCGCCGGCGTGGGCGCCGGTGCTGCGGGCGTATTGCCATTATGACATCGACCGGCTGGCGGCCGAGGGACCGGCGTCAGCCCAGGGCCAGTTGGCCGGATTGCTGGCCTATTGCTCGGCGAGACTCGCCCAGAACGGCGGGGTGATGCAAGCCAAGGCCACGGAACTCCTGCCTTGGATGCCGGGATGCTACCGGCTCCGCCATGGACAGTGCATATCCGGAGACTATCAATCGCGCCGTCGCGGGGCCGCCACGGCGTCGAAGGTGTTCGGCGAGAGGCTCTACGGGCGGCTGCTGGCCATGCCGGGCTTGCCCGCGGGCGCGGCCGCCATCGCCAAGCAGCGGCCGGCGGCGAAAGGACTGTTGGACAAGCTGCTGGGCGACTCGAAGCCGGAGGAGTCGCCCGAGGAGGAATACGACGCCCGGGCGCAACTGATGACCGCTTTGCAGGCCGCCGGCCAACCGGCCGGCACCAACGGCGGCGAAGGTCCGGCCCCCCGCGGCGAACCATCGTGGCCCGTCTTGGCGCGCCTGATCCGCGACGTGTCCTTCTTGCAGGCGTGGGATCAAATCGAGACCACGGGCGCCACGGACGAGTTCCTCGCGCAGGTTGCGCCGTTGGTGGCCGACGATCCCTATCGTGGGCTGATCGCAAGTCGCACGAGCGACCCGGGCGAGCGCAAGGCCGCCCTCGAAGAACTGCTGAAAGCCAACCCGAGAGTCGAGGGACTCGAGATACGGCGTGCGCCGTGCTGGACGCCTATTGCGACTTCAACCACCCCGTCTGGGAAAACCGGATGTGCTACTTGCTCGAGCGGATCGACCTCGTCGCCAATGAACTCATCGCCGTCATCGAACAGTATGAACAGCACGATCGCCTGCCTGCCGCTCACCGTTTGCTGGCGGTCAGCCCCGATTCGCCGTATGCAAAAACGTACCTGATCGAGGACGACTGGCCGAACGTGCGGCAGTACGCCGAGGCCTGGGAGAAGGAAGCCGCCCATCAACCGGCCGTGCTGGCGGCCCTGGGGAAGCGTCATCTCGAGGACGGCAAGCTGGCCGCCGCCGAGCGCTGCCTGAAAGCGGCCCTGTCCATGGCCCCCGAAGAACCGACCTACTCCCAGTTGGCGCTGGTCTACAAGAAATTGGGCCAGGAAGACAAGTGGCTGGCGACGCTGGAGGAGTGCTTGAAACGGTGCGGCGGCGGTTCCGACGGTGCCGGCGTGCGGCAGACCATCGCCCTCCACTTCATGGAGCACAAGCAATTTGAGAAGGCCGAGCCCTACGCCGAGGAAGCCGCCAAGAGCGGGTCGGCATGGGCCCTCTTGACGGCCGGGGCCTGCCAGGAAGGGCTGCAAGACTGGGACGCCGCGGAAGAACACGTGCGCAACGCCGCCACCACGTATTCGGACGTGCGGCTGCTTTGGTACGGCTTCTGCCGGCGGACCGGCCACGGCGACCTGGATGCCGCGCGGCAAATGGCCCGCGAATTCGTGGAAAACTTCGACCCCGCCACCGCCGACCCGAATGAGGCCCAACACTACCATGATTGTGCGGCGCTCTACTACCTGCTCGAGGAACAGTTCGACGAGGCGCTGCAACTCGATGAAGAGAGCTTCGCCAAGACGAACAATCCTTTCGCCGGCCTGCGCATCGCCCTGCTGGCCGACCGGCTGAAGGACGCCAAGAAGCGCGACGCCGCCTTGCAGCAGATCAAGGCCAAGGGGGCCGGCTACCTGCGAAAGGCGACCGGCAAACCTCGCCTGGAACTGGTCGCCCTGGCCGGCCTCATGGCCGAGGACCTGGCTCACGGCGGCAAGGGCGAAATCGACCTCAAAGCGGCCGACAAAATCTCCGCAGCCGCCATCGACGGCGGCGAGCAGATGAACTGCCACTGCTTCTTGGCCGCCTATCTCGATCTGCACGGCAAGAAAGACGAAGCGATCCGCTACTGGAGGCGTTGCCTGGGCTACACCGGGAACATGCACGAGCTGAATCGCACCTTGGCGGGCGCCGAACTGATCGCCCGCGGTCAAAAAGCCGACGTCGATGCGGCGCAGAGAGCCCCAAGAGCAAAAAGCCGCAGGACAAGAAGTAGGTCCCTCGGGGGCGGCGCCTGAACCGCCCTGCAAATTTACGGCCTTCCGCAACAGGAACAAGCCCGTGAAGAAAGCCCAAAAACAGTCCAGCCCCCGGCAGCCTGCAAAAGCGCCCGCCCTCCACCCGTCCAAGGCGACGGCAGCGGGCCGCGATCGGGCCGCCTTCCACGTCGTGGGCATGGGCGGCTCGGCGGGTGGACTGGAGGCCTTCGGGCAGTTCTTCTCCCACTTGCCCCCGGACACCAGGTTGGCGTTCGTCCTGGTGCCCCACCTGGAGCCGACCCACAAGGGCATGATGCCGGAACTTCTCGGCCGGCACACCAAGATGAAGGTCGTCGAGGCAGCGGATGGCATCGAGGTCCAGCCCAATCACGTCTACGTGATTCCTCCCAACGCCGACCTGGCCATCCTGCACGGAAAGCTCCAGGTACTGGAACCTGCCGCGCCCCGGGGCCTGCGGATGCCCATCGACTTCTTCTTCCGGCACCTGGCGGCCGACCAGAAGGAAAAGGCCATCGGCATTCTGCTGTCCGGCATGGGCAGCGACGGCACCCTGGGTCTGAAGGCCGTCAAGGAGAACTTGGGGATGGCCATGGTGCAAGACCCGGCCTCGGCCAAGTATGACGGAATGCCCCGCAGCGCCATCAACACCGGCCTGGTCGATTACGTGGCCGCGGCCGAAGAACTGCCCGCCAAACTGCTCCAGTACGTCAACCACGTCCCGCGGCCGGCCGCCGACCGCCAACGGTCCGAGGGGGAACCGTCCGCCGCGATGCAGAAGGTGTTCGTCCTGCTCCGCGCAGACCGGCAACGACTTCTCCTGCTACAAGATGAGCACGATCGACCGCCGCATCGAGCGCCGCATGAGCGTCCACCAGTTCGACAGCCTGCCGCGCTATGTCCGCTTTCTCCAGGAGAACCCGCAGGAAGTCGATTTGCTCTACAAGGAACTGCTGATCGGCGTAACCAACTTTTTCCGCGATCCGGGCCTGTTCGACTTTCTCCGCGACAAGGCGGCTGCCCGCTTGCTCCAGGAGCGGCCGCAAGGCGGCCCGCTGCGCGTGTGGAACCCCGGCTGCTCGACCGGCGAGGAGACCTACTCGCTGGCCATGGTGCTCAAGGAGTGCTTGGAGGGCCTGGGCCTCCGGGACGGTCCGGCCATCCAGGTCTTCGCCACCGACATCGACAAGGACGCCGTCGAAAAGGCCCGCCAGGGGACGTTCTCGGCCGGCATCGCCTCGGACGTATCGGCCGAGCGGCTGTCGCGGTTTTTTGTCCGCCAGGGCGAGGGCTACCGGATCAAGAAGGAGGTCCGCGACCTGGTGGTCTTTGCGCCGCAGAACCTGCTGGTGGATCCGCCGTTTACGAAGCTGGACATCTTGTGCTGCCGGAACCTGCTGATTTACCTCAATGTCGAGACGCAGCAGAAACTCCTGCCGCTGATGCACTACGCCCTGAACCCCGGCGGTCTGCTGATCCTGGGCACGGCCGAGAGCGTCGGCGGCTTCGGCCAATTGTTCTCGCCCTTGGACCAGAAGTGGAAGGTCTTTCAACGCACGGAAGTGAGCGAGCGACCCTTCGTCGCCATGCCCGCACGCGCGTTGCACCACGAGTGCGCCACTCTGCCCGTAACGGAGAAAGCCAGGGAACCGGTCATGGACATTTTCTACGCGGCCCAGCGGGTGCTGTTGGATTCGTACGGCCCTCCCTCCGTGGTCGTCACCGCCGAGGGCGACATCATCTACGTCAACGGTCGAACCGGCCGCTACCTGGAACCTTCCTCGGGGAAGGTCAACGTCAACGTCTTTGCCATGGCCCGCCAGGGACTTCGCGAAGAACTGGGCATCGCCATCCACAACGCCGCGAAACAGCAGACCACCGTGACCCAAAGGGGCGTGAAGGTCAAGTCCAACGGCGGCTTCTCGACCATCAACCTTACGGTCCGGCCGCTGGCCGAGTCGGCTGACCTGCGGGGCATGTTCCTGATCGTGTTCGAGGAAGTGCCCAGCGGCCAGGCCGAGACGCCTGCCGGCGCCGGCGCGCCCGCCAGCGAAGCCGAGGAGGAACTGCGCCGCACGCGCGAGCACCTCCAGGCCAGCGTCGAAGAAATGCAGGCCACCCAAGAGGAACTCCGCTCCGCCAATGAGGAGTTGCAGTCCAACAACGAGGAATTGCAGAGCACCAACGAGGAACTGACCAGTTCCAAGGAGGAGCTGCAATCCCTCAACGAAGAGATGCAAACGGTGAACGCCGAGTTGCAGTCGAAGATGAGCGAATTGTCGCAGTCCAACAGCGACATGAAGAACCTCCTGAACGGCACCGAGATCGCCACGATCTTCCTGGACGGCGACCTCTGCGTCAAGCGGTTCACGGCCCCGGCCTCCCAGGTCGTCAACCTGATCGCCAGCGACGTGGGGCGGCCGATCAGCCACTTCGCCACGAACTTGAAATACGACCGCCTCGTCCAGGACGCCAAGGCGGTGCTGGACACGCTGGCGCCCAAGGAAGTGCAAGTCCAGGCCGGCGACGGCCGCTGGTACAACATGCGCGTGCTGCCCTACCGCACCGCCGACAACGTGATCGACGGCGTGGTGTTGACGTTCGCCGACACGACCGCGTTGAAGCAGACGGAGACCCGCTTGCAGGAGGCCCGCGACTTCGCCCACAGCATCATCGCCACCATCCGCGAGCCGCTGCTGGTGTTGGACGGCGAGCTGCGGATCGTTTCGGCGAGCCGCTCCTTCTACGAGACGTTCGCGGCGGCCCCGGCGGAAACCGAAGGCCGGCTCCTCTACGAGATCGGCCGGCGGCAGTGGGACATCCCTGCGTTGCGGCGACTCCTGGAGGAAATTCTGCCCAAGGACAGGCAGTTCGACGACTTCCGGGTAGAGCACGATTTTCCGGCCGTCGGGCACAAGGTCTTCCTGCTCAACGCGCGGCGCATCACCTCGCAGGAGCACCACCGGAGTCTGATCCTGCTGGCCATGGAAGACATCTCGCAGGCGAAAGCGAAGTAGCTTCCGTCGCCGAAGCACCTGTAGGGTGAGACGAGCGGAGCGAAGTCCCACCAAAATCCGTGAGAAGTCATGGTGGGGCTCGCTGCGCTCGACCCACCCTACAGATGCATTCCGCGGCAGAAACGAAGCCGTCACGTCGCCGGCGTCGCCGGCCCGTGCACGTGACGCAAATAGGCGCTGGCAATCTCGAATCGTCGCACCAGCCCGATTACGCGCCGCCCTTCCAAGTCATCGACCACCGGCAAGGCCAGCAGATCGTTCTCCACGAAGAGTTCCAACGCCCGATCCAGCGTATCCTCCGGCGTGAGCGGCCGCACGTCGCTCCGCATCAAATCGGCGGCCAGCACCAGGTGCTTCAGCGCCGGCGCCTGCGAGGCGAGGTGGACTTCCTCCAGGTTGACGACGCCCAGCAAGCGGCCGCCGCCGTCGACCACCGGCAATACCGGGAAGGCGGCGTCGCTCAGGCGGTCGATGACCGTAGCCAGCGGATCGTGGGGCTGCAAGGTGGCCACGGTTTGCCCCGGCAGCAGAAAGTTGCTCACGCAGACCTCGGCCAGCACTTGCCGGACGTAGCTCCCTTGGTGCGCTGGCGAGCGCGAGCGGCTTTCGACTTGCGAGGCATAGATGGATTGCTCGTCGGAAAGAATGAAGGACAGGGTGCAGACCCACAGCGAGGGCAGCAGCAGGTTGTATCCGCCCGTCAGCTCGCTGACGATGATAATCGTGGAAAACGGGGTCTTGGCCGCGGCGGCAAAGAAGCCCGCCATGCCCACGATCACGAAACTGGCCGGGTGCAGAACGAGGTGGGGCCAAAGGTGATGGAAGACGATTCCCAGCGCCCCGCCTCCGCAGCCGCCGATCACCATCGAGGGACCGAAAACACCGCCGGAGCCGCCGCTGCCGATGGTCAAGCCGGTGGTCAGGATCTTTCCCAAGGCGATCATCAACAGGATGGCGGCCGCGACATGCGTGTCCTGCATGACGGCGTCTTGAATCGCGCTGTAGCCGAACGCCAGCACCGCCAACACCTGTTGCGGCCCCCCGCCGCCGCCGCTCTGCGCCGGCTGCCGCAGAAAGCAGCTTGCCAGGCCGTACAAGCCCACCGCCACCGCGCCGGTCAGGAAAGCCCCGATGGCCGGCCGGAAGTGACGCGGCACCGGTGCCCGGTCGAACAGCCGTTTGCAGCCGTAGAAGGTCCTGGTGTACAGCGTCGCCAACAGGACCATGAAGAGGGCCAGCAACAGGTAGGGCCCCAACTGCCAGGGATTGCTGAACTTCAGATCGGGTATTTTGAACAGCGGCTCCCAGCCGCTAAATGCCCCGAAGACGCAATAGGAGATGACGCTGGCGATCCCCGTGGGGATAATCACCTCGGGCTCGAACTCCGGGCTGCGGTAGAGCACTTCGGCCGCGAAGATCGTCCCGGCCAGCGGCGCGCGGAAGATCGCGCCGATCCCCGCGCCCATGCCGGCCGCCATCAAGATGCGCCGCTCGGCCGGCCGCAGCCGCAACAGGTTGCCCAGCAGGGAGCCGAACCCGGCGCCGATCTGGGCGATGGGACCCTCGCGCCCGCCGGAGCCGCCGCTTCCCAGCGTCAGCGCACTGGCGACGATCTTGACCAAGGGCACTCGGGGCCGAATCTGGCCTTGATGATAATGGTAGGCGGCGATGACGGAGTCCGTGCCGTGTCCTTCCGCCTCGGGGGCCAGCGTGTAGACCAGGATGCCGCTCAGCAGCCCGCCCACCGTGGGCACCAGCAGCAGCAGCCATAATCGCAGCGGGGTTTTGGGCGCGGGCAGCCAGGCCATCGCCGGTTCGCCGCCCGGCCGCGGCTCGGGATAGTAGCCGGCGATCGTACCGAGCGCATAATGCTCTGCGGCGCGGGTGGCCACGTAAAAAACAATCGCACCCAAACCGGCCACAATGCCCACCAGGCCCGCCAACGCCAGCAGCCGCACTTGATTGCGGATGCGGGCGCTGCGGATGGCCGCGATCTGCGGCAACCAACCGGGGTATCGCCATAATGCCGCCAAACGTGCCAAACGCGATCTCATGAGTTGCAACTCTCCAGTATCCGGCACACGCCGCGTGCCGCCCGCCCCGTATCCGGCACACGCCGTGTGCCGATTTCACCGCACACGGCGTGTGCGGCGTACGGGAAGGCAATTTTATCGCATTGTGTCCCCGAGGGACAGCCCGTTTCCTGGCGGCGCCATCGATCCGGCGGGACCGTCAGCGGTTACGCGCCCTCTTCCAGCGGGCATCCAAGTCGGTAACAATACATAGTGTCCGGGTCGAGTCCCCCCGACGCATCCGCCCAACGAAACGCCAGCAGCGTCCGCCGATGATCATCAGCGCGAGCCGACGTACCGACATTCCGGCCTTCTACGCCCCGTGGATGGTTCATCGCCTCAGGGAGGGGTACTGCACGGTACCGAACCCGTTTGATCGAAACCAGGTGAGCCGCATCTCGCTGCGGCCGGAGGACGTTGACGCCATCGTCTTCTGGACCCGCAACCCCCGGCCGCTGCTGCCGTACCTCGACGAATTGGACGCCCGCGGATACCGCTATTATTTCCAGTTCACGATCCTGGGCTATCCCCGGCAGCTCGACGTGAAGTCGCCGCCCGTGGCGGCCGCGCTGCAAACTTTCTGTGAACTTTCCGATCGGCTTGGTCCCAGCCGGGTGATCTGGCGCTACGATCCCATCGTTTTCTCCGGGCTCACGCCGGCGGCGTTCCACCGGGAGAACTTCCCCCGGCTGGCCGAAGCGCTCAGAGACCGCACGCGCCGCTCGGTGATCAGCATCGTGGACGCCTACCGGAAGACCGCCAGCCGGCTGCGCAAACTGGACGGGACGCCGGCCGCCATGCAGCCCTGCGACGCCGCCGAGTTCGGGCCGTTGATGGCCGAGTTGGCGGCGGTGGCCCGGGCCAATGGGATGGACATCGTCAGTTGTGCCGAAGAGATCGACCTGCGCCCTTTCGGCATCCGTCCCGGCAAGTGCATCGACGACGCGGTGATCGCCGCGGCCTTTGATATTCGCGTCCCCGAGACGAAGGATCCCGCCCAGCGCCCCGCCTGTGGCTGCGTTGTCAGCCGGGACGTGGGCATGTACGAGTCGTGTCTCTACGGCTGCCAGGTACTGTTACGCCACGAAGAGTTTCGAGACGGCGGCCGTCAATCATTCCCAGCACGACTCGAACTCGCCCTCGCTGCTCGGCTGGCACGAGCCGCCGCCGGGAGCGGCGTAAGTATCCGTCACACGCCGTGTGACGCCGTAAGTATCCGCCACACGCCGTGTGACGACCTCACCGCACAAGGCCTGTGCGGCGTACTGCTCGCGCCCCTTGCCCGCCTTCACCCCGCGCTCCGTTCCAAATTCAGCTTCAGCAGCCGCTCCAGCAACTCGTCGTCCGAGATGCCCGGGTCCCAGCCGTAGGCGGCGAAGACCGCCTCGTCGAGCTTGCGGTGGGCCAGGTCGAGCCAGGCCGGACGCTGGTTGTAGAGGTTCGTCAGCGTCCGTTTTTTCAGGCTCGCGGCGCAGTCGGGGTCTTTGGCCACCAGCCGCGGCCAGCGGCACCGTGCCGATGCCCCGCGCGTCCGGCTCGACCACCCAGCGGGCCCACGGCCCGGCCGCCGAGCCGGGAAACTCCAGCACCTCCGTCCGCGTCCACTCCGGCGGATTCAACCAGGCGCTGCGAAGCTCGTCCAGTTCCTTGGCCGCCGCCGAAATCGCCGCCGTCTGTTCCGGCGTCGGCTCGGGCATGGGAAACGTCTCAAACGAGGTCTGGACGTTGTAGTTCAGGCCACTTTCGCGCTCCCGCAACTGGGTGCCCTGCATTCGGCACCACACTTCGTGCGCCCTGCAATGCAGGACGCCGCAGAAATAGTCATCGGCACGCGCGAACACCACAAGCTTGTGGTCCGGCAGGCTCGGTGCTGCAAGCCAGGCGAACAACCTGTGCTTCGACGTTGTTGGGGTCACCAGGAACCGGCCCAGGTTCGCTATCGCCGCCCGCATCTCCGGGCGCGCTCTTTGGGGACGCCACCAGTTCTGCCGTAGCCAATCATTCCGGTTGGCATCGCGCGAGGTTTTACTCGCTCCTTAACGATCGCGTGTGGTCCTTCGTAAAGGCACGCCCGCGCCAAATCCAGGTCGGCGTTGTCGATTATCCACCGTTGGGCACCCCGGCCGAGAAGGTCCCGACTGTTGACCACCGGGCGCACCACGTCGCTGTTAGGCCTTCCGTGGGGATTTCCGGCGGGCGCGAGAAGCCCAATCGCCTCCGCCTCCGCGACATCGAAGCTTCCGCCCTTACAACTTCCGATGAACCCTATTCCCGCGTCGTCTTCCAGGCGGCGGGCGCCTGTGGTATCAACCGCCGCCGTCAGGTTGGCATTGATTTTCTTGGCAGCCACGCCGTTCAGGGTCCGGTCCCTCTCCTCCCCGTTGTCGAAGCCCACCATAGCGATATGCACCATGGCGCCGTCCAGCATCCACTCCTTATCGCTTACGCCAAAGAATATCGCACCGGTTTCCGATATCCTTTCGAGCACCCGCCGGCTCGCGCCGCCACGGATATTTTGAGTCCCGAGCAAGCCAGCGCGCATGCGCCTGCCGCCACAGGTCACGGCGCGGGCCTTCTCGAACCAGAAGCAGCAAAGATCAGACTGGCCGGGCAGGCGGTCGTGATAAAGGCTGCGCAGCGAGTCCGTATACCCGTCCCCGAGGCCGCGGCGCATTTTCTTGTCGCCCAGGAACGGCGGGTTCCCCACGATAAACTCCGCCTCCGGCCACTCCGGCTCCTTCGGATGCTCGGGATCGGAAAGGTCGAGAATAGCATCCTTGCACAAAATCGAGTCGATGGGCGTCAGCACCGGATGATCCGGCATCTTAAAGCCGTTGTAGTGCATCCATTGAAGATAGCCGATCCAAATCACCACCTGCGCAAGCTGCTGGGCGTAGGGGTTGATCTCCAGCCCGTGGAGCTGCAACGGGCTGACCCGCGGCACCAGCGGCAGGCCGCGGTCGGCCGCGTAGGTGATGATCTCCTTCTCCAGGTCCAACAGCATGTTGATGGCCACGTAAAGGAAATTGCCCGAGCCGCAGGCCGGATCAAGCACCGTGACGTGCGCCAGCCGCTCGACGAAATCGAGAATCGCCCGGTCAAACGCCTTGCGCTGCGGGGCGGCCTTGCCGGCGGCCTTCTTCGTCGCGTCGCGGCTGGCCTTGATTACTTTGGGCCAAAGCTCCTCCTCGCAGCGCCGCTTGACCTCGTCCCATTCCCGCCGCAGCGGCGCCAGGAGCACGGGCTTGAGCAGCGTTTCAATGTCCGCGCGGCTCGTATAGTGGGCGCCGATCTGCGAGCGCTTGGCGGGGTCGAGGGTCCGCTCGAAGAGCGTGCCGAAAATCGACGGCTCGACGCTCGACCAGTCGTAGCGGCTGACGTTCAGCAGGGTTTTGATTTCCTGGCGCTCAAGGGGATCACGTCGCTATCGGCGAACAGCCCGCCGTTGAACCAGGCGATCTCGACCGCGCCGTAGTCGCCCCCCTTGGCCATGGCCGCAAAGAGGTTCTCCAGGCGGCGGTTCAAGCTGGCCGGGTTCGCCTCGCCGTCGGCCAGCAGGCCGGGGAACAACCCGGGCGGCAAGAGCCCCGTGCGGTCGCCGAACATGCAGAACATGAGCTTCATGAGGAAGTGGGCCGCCCGCTGCGGTTCGATCCCCTTGTGCTTGCGCATGCCGTCGGCCAGCTCGCCGAACCGTTCGGCCGCCTCGACCGTGATTTTCTCGCTGGTAATGCCCGGCCGCAGGGCCTCGGGCTCGGTAAAGAGCTTGCGGAGGATGTCGAGATTGGCCGGGTCGGCCAGCCCGGCCAGGTCGAACTCGTGTTTCTGCTTGGCCGTGTTGGTGAAATTCGTGTGGACCTCGAAGCGGTCCATGTCGCAGACGACCAGCAGGGGCGGGTTTTCCAGGTCCTCGCGGTAGAGCAGGAGTTGCTGGTAGGCGTCCTTGAGGCTCTTGTGCTTGCCCTTGTATTCCCAGCCGAAGTGGCCGCGCATCCACACGTCGGCCCAGCCGTTGCCCCCTTCGGTCTTCTTGACGCCGCGCTCGAAGGTGTACCAGGAGCCCTCGGGGTCGGCCTCGGCGGGCTTGCGCTCGTCGAGCAGCTCGCAGAGGTCGAGGAAGTGCTGCTGGCAGGCGCTCCGCTCGGAAAGCGTGACGCGCTGCCACTTGGCGATGAACTGTTGCGGGGTCATGGAACCGCGTTCCCGGGAGCGTGGATCGGCGTGGGCCGTGCTCGCCGGATTCTACCCCTTGTTGGGTCCCGATGCCATAGCCCGGGGGCGGCGAACGTGTCCGGGGCCCAGTTTTCCGGCGTGCCGGCATATCCGGTGGCTGACGCCACCGGCTCGGGGCGGGATGCTGGCGCCCCCTCCCCCTTCCGCCTTTACTCAATACGGCGACTGCTCCTCGCCGGGCAGGATCGGCTGGTTGCCCGGATTGCGGCTCTCGTTGGCGCTGAACACCCGCACCGCCGGCTGGTCCTTGTAAGGACAGACGTGCTCGCAGATGCCGCAGCCGGTGCACAGGCCCGGATCGACGTGCGGCTGCTTGATCCGGCGCCGCTGGCCGTTGCGGTCCTCGACATCGGCGTTGAGAAAATAGATCGCCTTGGTGGGAATCGGACAATGCTCCTGGCAGACCATGCAGTCGCGGCCGTAGGCGTAAGGAATGCAGCGCGTGGTGTCGAAGGCGGCCAGCCCGATGCGGACCTTCTGCTTCTCCGGGATCGTCAGCGGCTCGATGGCCTCCGTCGGACAGACCTGCGAGCAGAAATTGCAGGCATAATCGCAGTAGCCGATCTGCGGCACCAGCCGCGGCGTCCACAAGCCCTCCAATCCGGCTTCGCTCCAGGCGGGCTGCAGGCCGCCCGTGGGGCACGCCTTCATGCACAGCCCGCAGGCCGTGCAGCGATCAAGGAACTCGCGTTCCGGCCGCGCGCCCGGCGGGCGGATGAGGAAGCGGTGGAAGGTGACGCCGCGCGCCTGGGGCGTGCTGCGCATCAGTCCGAGGGTGAGCAGTCCGCCGACGGCCGCCCCCAACATGGCCCGTTTCGAGAGGTCGATCCGCTCGACGGCCGGGGCGGTGCGCCACGGCCAGGTCCAGCGGAAGGCGAGGCTTTGCCGCGTGCAGGAGTCGCTGCACTGGAAGCAGCCGAAGCACTCGGCCGCTTTCCAGCCTTGGCCGGGCGCGGCCGCGGCGGCCCCGGCGCAGGACATGCCGCAGAGGTCGCACTGGTTGCACGTGGCCGGCTCGACGGCGCACCGCAGCAACGGCCGCCAGGAAAACACCCCCAGCAGCGCGCCCAGCGGACAGAGATAACGGCACCAGAACCGCGGCCGATACCAGTTCGCAAACAGCGTGACCAGGAAGATCGCCAGGATGATGCCGCCGCCGAGAAACGTCTGCTTGGGCACGGCGAAAACGTGGTCGCGCAAGAAAGTGTACACCGGCTCGGTGACCAGGGTCAGCCGCAGCCGCCCCACGCCCGGATCGCTCTGGAAGATCGTGGTCGAGCCTTCTTCGACGGCCCATTGGGCCCCGGGCAAGAGAGCGGTGGCCGTGCTGCGGTAAAGGAGCACCAGCGGATCGAGCACGGTGATCCAATGGCCGCCGAAGACCGCCATCACCAACATGCCAGCCAGGAGATAATACTTGGTGCGTTGCCAGGGCGACCAGTGATCGCGGGGCTTGCCTTTGCGGCGGCGGTTGAAGACCCAGCCGGCCAGGGCGTGGATCGCCCCCAGCGGGCAGGCCCAGCCGCAGAACACGCGGCCCACGAGCAGCGTGACGGCCACCAGCCCCAGCGAGCAGAGCAGGGCGGCCGGCGCGCCGTGGGCCGACAGCCAGGTGGCCAGGAGCAACAGCGGATCGAAGAGGAAGAACAGTTTCAGCAGCGGCCGGGCCGCTTCACCGGTCCGCAAGCTGGCCGCCACCAAGAGGCCGAGAAACAACAACAGAAACAGCGACTGCGTCAGCCGGCGCATGCGCGTCGTTGCCGATGCCCGGCCCCGCGTGCTCATGAAACCTTCAACTCCCGCAGGTTCAGCGAGCGGTAGTTCATTTTGCCCAGGCCCGCCTTTTCGCCCTTGACGATGCTGGGCACGTCGGCGGGCTTTCGGCCCAGCAGTTCGGCGCCGAAGGCATCCAGGGCGACGATATCGACGCCCGCCGCCACGGTCGTCTTGACCGCGACGTCTTCGAGGCGCCCGCCCACGGGTCCGTTGGCCGTGAGGATTCGCATGGCGTCCACCACGCACAGCGTCGGCCTGTCTTTGAAGCGATCCTTGGTCATGAAGTGCGTCAGATCGGCCAGGCAGGTCGGCAGGCCCTGGTGCAGGGTATTGCGATTCTCGATCACGCCCATGTAGTTCTTCATGCACAGCGTGAGGCCGGAAAGGCAGTGGTGTTTCACGATGGGCACGTTGATCACCAGGTCGCAGTCGATGATCTCGGGGTAGACCGGCAGCATCCTCAGGCGTTCGCCGTGGAGGTCCATGTCGCGGAAGCGGCTGTGGTCCACGACCACCATCCGCCCGCCCACCGCGGTGACGGCCGGTCCGATGCCGCTGGCCTGGTAGCACTTTTCGGGGATGTTGCAGGCGTTGTCGCCCACCTTGACGACCTTGGCGCCGGCCTCGAGGCAGAGGCGGACCAGCGTGGCCACCACGTCGGGATTGCTGTTGGCGGCCAGTTGCGGCTTGCGGTCCCAGCCGAGGTTCGCCTTGACCCAAACCACGTCGCCGCCGCGGACGAAGCGTTTCAGTCCCCCCAGCCCCGCGATGGCCTGCTCCGTCAGCTTCACGGCGATCTGTTTCATGTCCGCCTCGGCTGGCTTGGCGCCGGACCAGCGGGCGATGGTCATGTCGGCGGGCTTAGCCGCGGCCGCCTCCTGGGCCAGGAGACTCGGTGCGCCCAGGGCCAACATGCCGCCGGCCATCGCCGAATGGGTCAGAAACTGCCTTCTGCTGTGCGTGTGCATCAATCGACTCCGTTGCGGGGAAGAAAAAAACAGTATCCTCGTATGATACCCGCTAGGCCGGGGCGGATGCAAGTTTTTCGGGAAATTCGGTCGGACCGGCTATTTGCTTGCAGGCATCGAGAGGGGTGCGTTATAATGCTATTGCAGTTTTTGCGGCCGGATTGACGGGCGAGTCCGGGGGCACACACTTCTCTCGCTTTCCGGAACAAGGAGATCGAGGCATGAACCGTTTCCTGCAAGCACTCTGCTGTGCTGTCGTCGCCGGCTGTTGGATTGTGACCATTGGCACGTGGTGTGGCGCGGACGATGCCGCGGCCACGGCGGGCCGGCCGCCGACGTCGACAGCCCGCGTGATGCCCGCCGCCGGCTTGCTGGCCGCCAGGTCCGCCGCTAACGCGGAGTGGCGCCTGCTGGCCGACGGCGAGGTTCTGTCGGGCGCGTGTTCGCTGCGGGCTGTCGGTCGCGATCCCAGCGGCCTGCAACTTGCCGGGGCGTCGCTGCACCTGGCGCCCGACGCGCGGCTGCACCTGGCGCTGGCCGAGCGACGCGTGGCGCTCGAGTCGGGCCGCATCTTCCTCAAGACCTCGGATGACACGTCCTGGACGGTGAAACTCGATAAGTCGGAGGTTGTGATCCAAGCACGCTCGGCGGTTGAAGTGAGCGGCCAGCCGGGCCACCCGGTCTCGATTTGCATTGTCGAGGGCTCGGCCGCGATTGCCTCCGGCAATCGCCCGGCGCTCACTATCCCGGCTGCGAACTCGGTCGTTTGCGATCCGCAGACGCCGGCGCTGACGCCCACGCCCTTGCCGGCGGCGGAGCGGAAGCGCATCGAGGCCTGGACGGCGGCCAAGGCGGGGCAAGGCCTGGGCCAACTCGTGATCCACGACGCCCAATCCGGCTCGTTCGTCCGGCTCGACGTGGCCCGCTACCACGTCCACGTGGTGCTGCAACCGCCGCTCGCCTTGGTGCAGATCGATCAGTCGTTCTACAATCCCTATGCGCAGCAGCAGGAAGGGACGTTCGTCTTCAACTTGCCGCGGGGAGCGTCGGTGAGCCGTTTCGCCATGTATGTCACGCCCGATCAACTGATCGAAGGCGAATTGATCGAGCGCCAAAAGGCCGGGCAGATTTACCAGAGCATCGTCAACATGCGGCGCGATCCGGCCATTTTGGAACAGATCGGCGACAGCCTGTTCAAGATTCGCGTCTTTCCCGTCTTCGCCCACGATACCAAGCGGATCTTGTTGGACTACACGATTCCGCTGCCAGCCGCCGGCGGCGCCTACCATTTTCGCTTGCCGCTGTTGTCCGATCTGAAGCCGATCTGGGATTTCCGTCTGACGGGAGACATCGTGGGGCCGACGCGCCCCGATTCGGTCGTGAGCCGGTCGGACGGCGATCTAACCGCTGGGCCGCCCCAGGACGGTTGCATCAGCTTCGAACTGAAGCGGCAGAACTATCAGCCGCGCAGCGATTTCGCCCTGGATTTTGCGCAGCCGGCGGGCCCGGCCGTTGCGCTCCGCAGTTATATCGCCGAGCCGCTGCCGCCGCGCCTCGACCAAGGGCAGCCGGCCGTCGCCGACGCGGCGCCGAGCAAGCCGGCCACCTACTTCCTGGCCATTGTCCCGCCGGCCGCCCAGCGGCGGCCGGCCGGTGACGCGGGGCCGGCCGACGTGCTGATCCTGGCCGATACTTCCGGCGCCATGCGCAAGTGCCCGCTCCTGCGCCAGACGGTGCGGACCGTCATCAACAGTCTCCGGCCGGGCGATCGCGTTCGGCTGATGTGCGTCGACGTGGCGGCCCGTCCGTTGCACGACGGCTGGCTGGCCGCCGGCAGTGCCGAGGCGGCGGCCGCGCTGGCCCGCTTCGACCAGGAGTTCTGCCTGGGCGGCCTCGACGTGGCGACCTGCTTTCGCCAGGCGCTGAAAAGCTTCCACGACAGCGCACCGTCGCGGCGCCGCCTGGTGCTCTACGTCGGCGACGGCGACGATACGATGCCGGCCGCGGGCAAGGAGAAGCTCGACCTGGTGTTGGCCCGTGAGATCGAGGATGCCCATGCGTCGCTCACCAGCGTGCTGGTCAGTCGCGACGCCGAGCCGCAGGCACTGCTGGAGCCGCTGGCCCGCGCCAGCGGCGGACTGGTGTTCGACGCGGCCGGCAGCGCCGCCGGGGAGCGCGATCTCGTCGAGTGGCTGTTGGCCGGGTTGCCCAGCCCGCAACGCATCGTCAAGGTCGAGGTCGAAGGGGCCGCCGGCGAGGACTTGTACTATCCCTCCGCCTGGCTGCCTGGACGGCCGCTGGAGATCGTCGGCCGCACCCGCGCCACGGACCGGGTGCGTCTGAAGCTGACCACCCAGCGCGACGGCGGGCCGGTCACGCTGGCCCGCGAGTTTCCCATCGACCCCAAGCGGGAGGACGTCTTTCTCGGCCGCCTTTGGGCGCAGCACAAGCTGGACGGCTTGCGCCGCCGGGCGCCGGTCGAGGCCGCGGCGGTGAAAGAAAACCAGCAGAAGATCGTCGCCCTCTCGCAAGAATGGAGCCTGTTGTCGCCGGAGACGGCCTTCCTGGTATTGGAATCGGAGGCGCAATATGCGCAGTGGCAAATCGACCGGCGGCAGCGGCGCCGCTATTGGAATCCGGCGGAAACGCGGGCGGTGGAGCCGTTGTCGCCCGAGTGGATCGGGCTCGTCACGCCGCCGGCCGGACGCCGCCGCCCGGCGGACAAGAACGAAGACCGCGAACTGGCCGCCCTCATGCGGCTGGCCCGCGAGGCCCTCGCGGCCGGAAACGCCCAGACCGCCTGGGACTTGTTGCGGCCGGAGCGAGCCTCGCAGGCGGCGGCCGCCTCGCCCGAACTCCGTGAGCTGTACGGACGGGCCGTGGCGGCGGTCGAGCGGGAGTCGCTGCTGAGGTTCCTCGGTCCGCAGCGCAGCCTGTTCGAGCCCTTGGTGCGGCCGGCCGGCGACGCGCCGGCCCCCGAAATGTCGCTCCTGGTGGCCGCCGTGCCGCGCCCGGACCCCCGCTTCCTCCAGCGCCATCCCTACGCCCGGGAGTTGCTCGAACCCATGCCGCTGGAGACCTCGATCGACACCCTGGAGGGCCTGGTGGCCTTGCTGCAAAACTATCCCGGCGTGAACGTGGTTGTGGACCACAGGGCATTGGAGGAGGCCGGATACTACCCGCCAGATCCGGCCCATCCTAAAGCCGCGAAGCGTGCAGCGGCCCGTGACGAGGAGGATTCTTTCGGCGGGTCGAAATCGCAGACGGCCGTTGCGACCAATCATCATGGGAGCAACTGGCCGCTGATCGGCAAGGGCCGCATGTCGCTGCGGAGTTTCGCCAAGTTCTTCCTCCGCCAGGAAGGACTGGCGCTGGTGGAGGAACCGCACATGCTGCGCATCACGACGACGGAGAGCGCCGAGCAGTTGGTGACGACCGAGGTCTATCCGCTGGCCGATCTGCTGGCCGCCAATCGGGCGCCCGATCCGCAGCAATTGTCCAACCCTTACCTGGACTGCGAGCTCAGCGCCCGGCAGCGGATCAAAGCCAAGCTGCAGCGGCCCATGAGCGTCGATTTCAAGAACGAGCCGCTCCGCGCGGTGGTCAAGCACTTCGCCGCGGTCCTGGACGACACGGTGCTGCTCGATTGCCGGGCGCTGAAGGAGGCGGGCATAGGCTTCGATACGCCGGTGACCGCGTCCTGGCGGAACGTGCCGGCCAAGGAGTCGCTGCAAGAGATCTTGCATCAGTCGCGGCTGGATTACGTGTTCAGAAATGAGGCCCTCGTCATTACCACCCGTGAAGCCGCCGAGCAACTACTGACCGTGCGGCTGCACTCGGGCATCGGCGTGGTAAGCGAGTGGCCGATGCCCGCGTGGCAAGAGTCTTCGGGCGCCGGCGGTGCGCCGTTCGTCGTCAGCGTCGTTCCAAGCGGCTTCGGCGGCATGGGCGGCATGGGCGGCGGCTTTGGCGGCGGCATGGGCGGTGGCGGCTTCTTCGGCGGCGCCGGTGGCGGCGGGGGTGGCGCCAGCGCCGACGCCAGCTTCGGCGGTCGTCACGGAACTGGCGGCGGCATGGGCACGCCCGGCAGCGGAATCTCCAGCGGCGGCGACCCTTCGTTGGAGGACGAGACGGCCGAAGCCGACGCACAGTTAACTCCGTGGCCCGGCGCCGGCGCTCCTGGCGCAGCGCCTGGGATAGGCATTTCCGGCCCGGGCCGCATGCAGTACGATCATGATGGCATCGGCGAGATGGTCCACAGCACCATCCAGCCGACGACTTGGGATGAGGTGGGCGGGCCGGGCAACATTGCCTTCTTCACGCCCACGCTCGATTTCGTCTGCGCCGCGACCGAAGAGGTCCACGACCAGATCGACGCCCTGTTTGATAGTCTCCGCCAGTTGCCCTCTGAGCTGGCGGCCGCCGGCAGCGTGCGTCCCGCCAAGGCCGCGCCGATCGACCAGGATTTCAGCGGCGATTTTGACTCCCCGATCGACTTGATCCATAGCACCGTCAGCCCGACAACCTGGGATGAGGTGGGTGGGCCCGGCAGTATCGCCCCGGACAGGTCACACCTGGCTCTGATCGTGTCGCAAACGGAGGACGTTCACGAAGGAGTCTCCGCGCTGCTCACGCTGTTGCGGCGGAGCCGTTATGCGGCGTTCCACAAGGAGCATCCCTGGGAACTGGCCCGGGGGATCGGCGACGGGGCAAGCACCACGCCGTTGCTGGACATGGCGGCGGGGGCGGAGCCGGCGTTTGCGCCGCGGCAGGCTTGGAGTCGCGCCGCACGCGGATGCGCTGGCCGCGCTGGGCGTGCGGCACGAGCCGGCCGATGGCGCCTGGCAATGGCGGCGGAGCGACGCCCGAGGCAATGTCGAAGAGACGCTCGCGGTGCGGAAGTCCGGCCGGCGGCTGGAATTCCGGCTTCCCGAGGGTGTGCTGCGGACCGAGGGCGAGGCGGCGGCCATCGCCTATCCGGGGCTGGCCCTGGTCGAGTTGGGCAACTTCGGCCCGTCGGTCCGGCAAGCGGCCGATGCCTGGCTCCCCTGGCTGCCGCACCGCAGCAACGAGGAACTCGCCCGCTGCTTCGAGGTCTCGCCGATCGATGCCAAAGAGCAGCCGGCCGGCGCCGACTCGGTCCAACTGCGGCTGGTGCCTGCGGGTCTTTCCGACACCGCCGGCACGTATCTGAAAGTGAGCTTCGACCGCCGCAGCGGCCTGCCCGAATCGTGGGAATCGTACTTCCAGGATCGACTGACCGGACGCTTGCGATTTGCCGACCGGGTCGAGCGCGGTCCGGCGGCCGGCTGGGCGTCGGTCGTCCTCGAAGACCCCGCCGGCAAGGTCTTGACGCGGTGGATGCTCATCGACTCGCCGCCCGCCACCGGGCCGATCCCGGCGCTGAGCGAGGACTGGCCGGGCAGCGTGTTGTTGGACCGGCGGGCGGCGGAAGCGGCGGTCGATCGGCCGCTCAAGCAGGCGCTGGAGGCGATGCGCAAGGCCGAGTGGGCCACCGCCGCGCGAGCGTTGGAGGCCCTGGCCGCGGCCCATCTGGGGCAGCCCTTGGTGGCGGTGCTGCGCGGCTACTGTTACCAGCATTGCCCCGGTCGGGGCGACCGCGCAGAATCCTCGCCGGCCTGCGTGCCGCGGCCGCCACCGGCAAGGGCCCCCTGGTCCGCTTCATCGCGCAGGAAAATCTGCCCTGGCTCCAGCCCGCCGAGCGCTATGAAATCCTCGCAGCCCAGCCGGCGGCCACACGCAATACGGCGGACTGCGACGAGCTGGCCCGGGCGGCGATGGCCGCAGGGCGCTGGGAGGATGCCCTGGGGCACGCCCGGGATGCGCTGGCCATGAACGCCCGCGACGGCCAGGAGCCGCCGCGGCTGTGCCGGCTGGTGGAACTCTTGTTGCGGCTGGGCCGCCCGGGCGATGCCGTCAAGGCCGCCCGCGATGGCACGCTGGCGGGGCAGCCGGCCGGCCAGGCGCGGCCACGCTCGCCGCAGGAATACGCCGAGTTGGCCGAATTGCTGGCCAGGCACGGCCACCGTCGGGCGGCCGACGAGTTGTTCGCCAAGGCGCTGGCGGCCGGTGATCTGGCGCCGCTGGCGCGGTACGCCCTGCTGCGGCGACGCGCGGATGTCCGCACCGGCTTGCCGCGCTGGGAAACCTTGGCGGAAGCCGCCGCGCTGCTGCCCGTCGGCGACCCGCAACGCCGCCTCTGCGTGGCCGACCTGCTGGCCGACTGGGACCGGCCCATGCCGGATGATGTGATCGCCGCGCTGGCCAAAGACGCCGATCTGCGGGCGCAGTTGCTGCTCCACCAGGCAGACCTTTGCCCGGACCGGATCAAGGCGGCTGATATTCTTTGGCGACTGTCGGAGTCCGGGGAGCTTCCGCGCGAGGAGTTTGCCTGGGCCTGCGGGATATGGGACGACGCCAGGCAGCCCGAGCGCGTGATCCGCGCGGCCCAGCGGTGGTTGCTCGCCGAGAAGGAACTGAATCGGGCCGAGTTGTTGGAGTTGGCCGCGGCGTACCGGGCGGCCGGTCGCGACGGCGACGTCCGCCGTGCGGAGACCGAGGCCGAGTATCTCGAACGCCTGCGGCTGCAAAACCAGCCGCTGGCCAACCCGGGGTTTGGCGGCGGGATGTTTTGATCGCCGTCTGCCGGCGGAGTGAAGGAGACTGGACTTTCCGGAGGCCGCGTGCTTTCACGCGGGTTACCATGGTTAGGCAAGAGGCACCGCCGGACGCCGCCAGCGAGCCGCCGCGCAGGACGGCGCCTGGAAAGCCGGGACTGAATTATCGCCGACTCCTGACGCTCGCCGTGCTGCTGCCGGTGGCGATCTTTCTCGTGGACCAATGCGCCGCAAGCGTGTGGGCCAATCATCCCGGTTCTGTGACGGTGGCCGTGGTCCTCTATGCGATCTTCATCGCACAGGTCGGGCTTTCGGGCTGGATCGTGGGCCGCTGGCTTGACCAGCCCGTCCTCTGCGGGGCCGTCTATGCCTGGTTGATCGCCATGGTCGACTGTCAGGCGCTCGCACTCACGGGAGGACGCGGCTATCGGGACGAAGTCGGTTTCCTGGCCTATACCTTGATTTCGGCTCAAATCGGTATGGTGGTTCTCTGGACGGTCCTCGGCACTCTGCGTTGGCAGTGGCGATTGCCCTTCATGCTCGTTCTGGCCGTGATTCCCGGCTACTTCTGCTTTCCACTCCACGAGGACAGCCCATACTGGAGCCTGATGCGAGACGAGGGCTGGTCGATGGCTCTGCTTGTGCAGTGCGCCGTGCTCCTGGCCGTGTGCGTGTTTGTCCGCCTTATGGGTTTTCGGCTGGTGCGGCTGCCGCAAGGCGGAACGACGCCGCCGCCAGCGGACGGGCGGGCTGTCCTCCAGTTCAACATTCGCGATATGCTCATTTGGACCACCGCCGCCGTCCCCGTGCTCGTCCTGGCCAAGGCGCTCGACTGGGCGAGCTTTGGCATTTTTATTGGCTCGGGCGATCTGCTTCCCGCCACGACCCTGGCCATTGGCTTCGCCGTGGTCTCCTTGATCGCGATGTGGTCAGCGTTGGGCAGCGGGCCGGCGCTTGTCCGCGCCGGCGTGTTGGCAATTGCCACGCCCGCCGTCGGTGCGTCGGTTGCCTGGCTGGCGGAAGCGGAGGAGGCGTCTTCGCCATCATATAGGTTCTTTTGGCTTCTTGTTTTCGCTGGCGGGTCGTGGATCGCCTGGACTATCTTGGCCGCCGGCTTTCTCGCGGCAATGCTGCTGATGTTTCGCGCCCGCGGCTATCGCCTGGCGCGCCGCGGAGCCCGGACATGAACGAAAAAACGCCGCCGCCGGACGCCGCCGAGTCGCCGCCGAGCGAGTTCCAGTTCGGGCTGCAAGCGCTGCTGATGATGTTCGTGCTGGTCGCCGTGCTCCTGTCGTACCTCCGCCCATACGGCCTTCCCAACATGGTCCGGTGCAGTCTGCTGCTCGTGGCGGCCCTGCTCTGCGGCGGCCTGATGGGGCTCGTTGCCCGGCGACTGGCCGACGCCCTGTTCTGGTCGGCGATCGGCTCGATATGCGGCTATCTCGCCGTCTTCGGCGCGCCTCTGAACCACTGGACCGCGCAATACTTCTGGCCGCTGGCCGGCGGAATCGTCGGCGCCACGGCCGCCTGCTGCGGCGAAGGCAGACGCATCCGCCGCGCAGCGTGCTGCCTGCTGGTCGGATTGGGCCTGGTGGCGCTCTACGAGTTGTCGTTTTTCGGTTTCAGCGGCGATCGGGTTGCCGAGCTTGTCTGCGCCGCCGGCGGCAGCGTCCTGCTGGCGTTGGTTGTGGAGTTGGCGGGCCGGTTCGAGAAATACACGGCGATTCCGCGGCATTTCCTGGCGATCGGTTTTGTCCTGCTTGCAATCGCCGCCCACTGGGCCGCCAGGAAAATCATTCCCGGCTTGTGATCGAGCCGCATACGCTTTGGGCGCCAACCCGCTCTCAGCGGTCATTTTCCCGGTTACGGAAAAATTCCTGTAAGGGTTGTTCCGCAGCGACGTACCAGGGAAGGGAAGGAAATCGGCGCCGCCGCTTTCGCCCGGGACAACCGCGATCAGCAAAAGGAAGATGTCATGCCTCGGGAACTTGCCCTCGGGCTGCGCCGGCCTCGGACGCCTTGCCGGGATAGGCTGCGTGCTTTTCCTGCTGACGCGGGCGGACTTGCACGCCGAGCAGGCCACGGCCGGCCCGCCGCCACGTCAGGACACCGTCAAGCTGAGCGGGCAGGGGCAACGGATACTCGACCGCGCTGCCGCCATCTTGAAACAGTCGTCGCTTTCCGACGCGGAGCAGCAAGTAAGACTCAATGCCGTCAAGGCGGTGCTGACCGGCACGGTCGCCGTCCCCGATGACGATAATCCGGAGGTCCGAAACCCGACTCTCTGGACCTTGACGGAGCGGGGCTACGTCGTGGCCGACGGCCGCACGGCCGTCGAGGCCATCGCCGACCTGTGGACTGTTCACGACGGCGACGGTCTGCCCGTGCCGAGGATCTGGTGCTACAAGTACTCTTCACTCGTGATGGCCAGGGCCTACGCTCAATACTTCCAAGACACCGGCAGCAAGGCGGGACTGGCCGCCATCAACGACCTGGCCGGCCACAAGGTGTTTCCCGTCGACCTGCCCGGCGAGGGCGAGGATGTGCTTTGGAAGCGGCGGCCGGGCAACGACCATCTCCTGCCGGGCGACCAGGTGTGGTTCGAGAACCCTTACTTCCGCCGGGGACGAGCGTTGATTCAGCAGCGGGCCTATGACGAGGCCGTCAACGACGGCAAATCTGCCGGCGAAGCCATGACGATCTCCCAAAATACGGCCGATAGCGCGGCCGCCGGCGAGGAGGGAAGCAACGTCTTCTACCTTGGCGACAACCAGGTCGCCAGGGGAGCAACCTCCGTGGTGCGGGCGTTTCGCGGCAGCTTCCCAGGGGCCGGCCAGGGGACTGCTCCCGGTTACGAGCAGATCTATACCAAGAAGATTTTCACGATGGCCCGCTACGGGCAGCATATCATCGACGACTTCAACACGGTGCAGGCTTACCTGGAGGCCAATCCGGACTCCGTTCATCCCGGCGACTTCCAAATCAAGCAGGTCCGCTCGTTTGTCAGCCCCGACGTGTTGATCCAGTTGGGTTCCGAGGCCCAGCGGACGCGGCAACTCGATCGCCTGATCGAAGCGATGGCGAGCCGCAACAAGGAGCCGAGGTTCGTGGACTGCGGCGACGCCAGGGTGCCGCTGTTCGCCGACGACTACGACTGGCCTGAACAAAGCCGCGTGCGGGCGGCCATGCTGGCCGTGCTGAGGACCAACTCCGACGACATGTGGTGGCGGCTCCGCGAACACGGCCCGGACACGCGCTATGTCTTGACGGCTTCCCAAGGCGACCGGGCGGAGAACTTCTCCCTCGGCTCGTTCTGCTGCGATTTCGCCTCCGCCGACCTCTGCCTGGCCTACGAGCGGCACTTGCCGGCCGCAGCCGGGCGGTTGCCCTCAAGCTTTCACCCCGAAGATGTTTTCTGGAAGAACCAGCAGGAGTGGTCTCGGACTCGGAAGCCCCTCTATCAGATGCAAATCGAGGTCTGCCGGCGGGCTGTCGCGCAGTGGGCCTCCGTAACGGGGACCGTCCCGGGCAAGGAAGGTCCGTTCCATACCTACACCACGGACGAGAAGGCGCGGTTTCCAGAGGCGGTCACGCGGGAGATTGAGGAACTCAACCGCACGAAAAAGGCCCGCTTCATGGACGCGGTGTTGCCCGGCGTTGCAGCCCCTAGCGGCTGGGAAGGTTTCGACGCCGAAAGTGGCCGGCACGCGGACTCAGAGCGACATTAGAGACGTTCTCTCCCGCGTGTTTCACTCCTCAGCGGGCAACCTTCCGCCGCCGCCAGGCGGCAATCGCCAGGCCGGCCGCACCTGCCAGCAGCAGCGCCAACGTCCCCGGCTCCGGAACCGCCGGACTTACCGCCGGACTCACGGCAGTCACGCTGCCCACCGATCCGGCAGCACTGCCATGGCCCGACTCCCCAGCCCGCTCAGCCCGCAGCCGCGCCAGCAACGAGTCCAGCACGCTCGCGGCGTGGACGACGCTGCTGCTGGTGCTGTCAGCAGCAGCCGTCACCGCAGGCTCGCTGTCGCCACCGGAATCCAGCAAGGCCCCGAACACCACCTCGCCACCACTCTCGATGTCCAGGCGGCCCGTGCTGCTGGTGGGCACGGACTCGGGCGTGGAGAAATCGACCGTGCCGCTGAGGATCGTCGTGCCGGCACTATAGTTGTTGTAGCCGGCCAGCACCAAGACCCCCGTGCCGCTCATGGTCAACGGCATCGGGGTGCCGCTGACAATGGCACTGAAGCCCGAGCCGGTGATCGTGGCATTGCCGAAGATCTCCGAAACGTTTTGCAGCGTGCCGCTGGTGGCAACCAGGCTGCCGCCGGAGCCCACCACAATCTGGCCGGCGGCGCTGCCGTAGCCGTTGCTGGCCAAGTCCAACAGACCGCCCTGCAGGACGAGCGTGCCCACGCTGCCGGCCCGCCCGTAGACGTTGCCGATGGTGATGCCGGCGAAGGTATCGACCGTCCCGCCGCTGATATTCAGCGTGCCGTTGCCGCCGCGGCTGCCGATGTCCAGCGTGGCGCCGTAGGTATCGGCGGCGACCGTGCAGAGGCCGCCCCTAACGTTCATCGTGCCCGTGCCGCCACTGACGCCGATCGCGGCGATGCCGCCGGAAATGCCGTTGGAACCGATGCTCAGGGCACCGTTGTAGAGGTTATAGGTTCCCGTGCCGCCGGCCGTACCGGCGGCGGTGGCGGGGACAAGGGCCCCGCCCACGGAGAAGTAATTGCCCACCATGCCCACCGTGCCGCCGTACTGGTTGACAATGCCGGTCGCTCCGCCGACGCCGACTTGCAGGCCGGCGCCATAGCCATTATTGGGATTACCCGGCAGGAGCACGCCGTCGCCGCTGATATTCAGCACGGCCGGGCGGCCGTTGCCGCCGCCGCCGGGGTCGCCGACGCTAATCACGCCACCGTAGCCGTTGACCCCGCCGGCGTCGCCCTGGACGAGCGTGCCGCCGCTGAGGTTGACGGTCCCTGAGCCGACCAACAGCCCGTTGCCGCCCACGAAGAGCGTCTGGCCGTCCACCACGGAAACCAGGCCGGAGGAGACCAGCACGCCGGCGGTCTCCGTGCCGTTGAGTGACCCGCAGAGTGTGCCGCCGGCCACCACCACGTTGTTGCTGAAGTTGGGAGCGAACATCGAGCCGCCCGGAACCAACATGACGACGGCGCTGCTGCCGTTGGGCGTGAGCGTGCAACCATTAGCCAAGGCATCGTCAAGCACGCCGGGGCCGCCGATCTCCAGGGTGCCGCTGTTGATGACGAAGCCGCCGCTGTAACTGCTGGACCCGGTGATCTCCAGCGAGCAGTTGTTGATGGTCGTCGGGCCGGTGTAGGTGTTGCTGCCGGCGAAGACCTGGAGGCCGGGACCCTCGGCAACCACGGCGATCTGGGCGGCGCCGTCCTGGATCACGCCGCTGAAGGTCGAGGTGCCGGCCGGCGCCAGGGCGAGAGTCACCGGGCCGCCGTAGGCGTTGGCAGTGGTGGTAGTTACCGTGCCCCCGCTGATACCGGAATTGGCCAGCGAGTCGATCGTCTGGTTCAGGCCGTTCAGATCGAAGACTGCCCCGCTGGCGAGCTTCACCACACTGGTGTTGGCCAGCCCGCCGCCGGCCTGGACGATCTGGGTGCCATACAGCGACTCTATGTTCTGCGCACTGAGCGCGCTGTTGTAAATCTGGAGGTCGTCCATTTCGCCCACGAACTGGTTGCCGGTCCCATACTCGGCGAGCGTGAAGCGCGCCTGGGGTTGCATGAAATAGGCCGTACCGGTAAACGCGGTCGGGCTGCCGACGGGCTGTCCGTTCACGTACAGTTGATATTCGCCGCCGCTCCCGCTGCTGGCCACCGTTTCGGTGATCATGTACCATTGGTTGACCTGGAAGGGATATGCGTAGGCCACTTGGTTGACGATCCAGGGGCCATTGTTCCCAGGCCAGCCGCTAACGTACCCGGGGATCTCGACCCCGACGCCAAGGGTGCCATTATTGTTATTAAGGTACGCGTCGAAGCCGGAGGGGCCGATAGCATTGAAGCGGCCGCTCAACAGGAGCATGTTACTGTTGGCGCCCGGCAAAGTCGGCACGTTGATCCAGACCGAACTGGTCCACGAGGTCAACGGCGAGTTGTTCGGACCGAGCAGAGCGCCGCCCATGACGTACTGGTTGCCGGTGAACTGGATCGCCTGGTTATACTTGCCGGCGACTAAACTGGCCCCGCTGCCTACCACCGTCCCGGTGAGGCCGTTGCCGCTGCTGTCGGTCAGCGTGCTGCCGCTGGCCAGCGTCCCCGGGGTCCCGTCGAAGGTCCAGTGGAGCATCGTGGGAGCGCCTACCGGCGCACCGAGTTGCAACGTGCCGCCGCTGATCATGGTCGGGCCCGAATAGGCCATCGGCGTGCCGATGGTCAGCGTGCCCGGGCCGGCACTGGTAAGCGAGCCGGCACCGCTGACCACATTGTTCAGCGTGCCGCTAGCGGCCTGGTAGAAAGTCACGTTGCCGCCGCTGGCCACGGTGACCGGTCCCAGGTTGGCCACCGTGCCCGCCAGCGTGCCGTTGTCGACCAGTGGGGGAACGGTGAAATTGTTCGTGGCCGCGGTGAGGGTCAGCGTGCTCGGGCCGTCCTTGACCAAGGCGCCGGTGATCGGGTCGGCAATGGTCGTCGGCGCGGTCACGTAGAGCGTCGGAGAACCGGTGAGGGTCACCGTGTTGGGCGTCGAGAGCCCCTGCGGGCCGAGGGTCAGGCCGCCCACGCCGGCGCTGCCAAGGGTCACGTTGCCGCTGATGTCCACGGCGTTGGCCAGGGTGTAGCCGGCGCCACCATCCTGCAAGGTGCCGCCGAAAATGTTCAGCGTGCCGATGCCTAAGGGCCCGGATGCCAGCGTGCCGCCGGCAGATCACGCTGCTGGCGCCGATCTGCAACACGCCGCTAGCAAGGTTGGTGCCGCCGCTATAGGTGTTGCCCGTCATGGCGACGGCCAGCGTGCCGCTGCCCTGCTTCGTGAGCGTTACGCTGCCGGCGATGCTGCCATTGCCGGAGAAGTTGTAGGGCAGCGTGTTGTTGCTGACCACGAGGATGAACGGCGAAACCGTGCCGGCCAGGCTCACGCTGCCCGTGCTGGCGGCGTCGGTGAAGATGATCGGGTCACCGTTGCTGAAGGTCGTCGCACTGAGGCTCAAGCTCCAGTTCGAACGTCGTGGCGTCCCAGGACGAGCTGTGGCTGCCGGTCCAGGCCTTCGTCCCGCCGTAGAGGTCCACATCGATCTGGTCCTTGCTGGCGTTGTTGAAGAAAACGCCGGAAAACCCTGCGGGCAGGTTGTTGGCCAACAGGGCGATTGCATTGCCCACCAGGCTGCCGTAACTCATGACCTCATACGTGCCGCTCGTCAGGCCGCCGGAGTTCTGGATGTTGACAAAGGCGTTGCCGACCGTCAGGACGCCGCTGACCGCCAACAGGTCGCTCGTGGTGCCGAGGTCCAGGTCAATCTGGGCGTTGGTGTTGAGGGTCAGGCCGCCAAGGGTCAAGGTGCCGACGCCGCCGAAGTTGCCGGAGGTATTGTCGCCCGGGGCGATGTGCGCCCCGGCGTTGACCGTGACCGTGTTGGCCACGGTGCCGGCGCCTGCCAAGGTGCCCAGCGCCACGGCGGTGGCGCCGCTGTAGGTGTTGGCGCCGTCGAGTTGGAGCACGCCCGTGCCGGTCTTGGTCAGGGTGCCGGGCGTAGCTCCCGCGTTGGCGATAGCGCCTGCGTAGATCAGGGTCCCGCTGGGCACGCTGATGGTGGCGGCCCCGACGCTGACGGGCCGCGAGGAATTGAGCGTGAAGCTGGGGCTTGCCTGGAAGGTGCCGCCGGAGAGCGTCAAGGCGCCGGCGGTGGCGCCCAGGTTATAATCGTTGCTCACGGAGAGCACGCCGCCTTGGACGGTGGTGCCGCCGCTGTAGGTATTGCTGCCGGCGAGGACCTGGGTCCCGCTGCCGCTCATCACCAGGGCGACCGTGCCGTGGCCATTCTGGATGACGCCGCCGAAGGTCGTCGAGCCGCCGGGGGGCGCCAGGGTGAGGGTGGTCAGGCCGGCAACGCTGCTGGTCACTGTGCCGCTGCTGCCGTTGAGATTGGACAGCGACCCAACGGTTTGCGGCACGCCGTCGAGGTCAAAAACCGCGCCGCTGGCGACCTGCACGGAAGTGCTGCTCGATAGACCCCCGCCAACGATGGTGCCGCTGCTGACGCTCGTCGGACCGCTATAGGTGTTGCCGATGCTGCTCAGCCGTAGCACGCCGAGCGACATTTGAGTCACGCCCCCGGTACCGCTGATGGCGGACGCGAAGGTCGTGCTGCCGGAGAGATTGAAGTCCAGGACGCCGTTGTCGGCGATGAGGCTGCTGCTGTTGATCGAGCCGGTGGTGCCGCCGCTTCCCAACTGCAGCGTGCCGCCGCTGTTGATGGTCGTCGCGCCGGTGTAGGTGTTGCTGCCGGTGAGGGTCAAGTCGGAGGTGCCCGCGAGGGTCAAGCTGCCGCCGCCACTGAGTATCCCGGAATACGTCGCGGGGGAACTGTTGCCGCTGACGGTCAAGGCCAGCGGCGATCCGCCGGTGGTGGCCAGCGCCACATTGACGCTGCCTCCCAGGCCGCCGATGGTCATGGAGCTAACGCCGAAGGTGAGGCTGCCGCCGCTGAGGGTCAAAGCGCTGTCTTGTGCGGCCTTGGTGTTGTTAAGTTCCAACGTGCCGCCGCTGAGGGCCGTCGTGCCGCTGTAGGTGTTGGCGCTGTTGAGGATCAGGGTGCCGGCGTTTTGAATCAGGCTGCCGCTGCCGCTGATGCCGTTGGTCGGCCCGAAGGAAGTGGTTCCCGAATTATCAAAGGACAGGAGGCCGTTGTCGGTGACGCCGCTGGTGCTGCCGATCGAGCCGGTGGCGCCGCCGCTTCCCAACTGCAACGTGCCGGCGGCGATCGTGGTCAGGCCGCTATAGGTGTTGCTGCCGGTGAGGATCTCCGTGCCGGCGCCGTCGAGAGTCAAGGAGGTCTGACCGGTGCTGCTCTGGATCACGCCGCTGAAGGTCGTGGAGCCCCCGGCCGGCACGAGGGTGAGGGTAGTCGCGCCGCCGCGGTTGATGACCGTGCCCCCGCCGGACAGCGAGAGGATGGTCTGCGCGAGGCCGGCCAGGTCGAGGCTCGCGCCGCTGGCAACCGTCAGCGGAGAAGCGGCCGACAAGCTGCCGGGCAGCCCGCTGCCCACCGTGCCGCCCGCCAGCGTGCCGCCGCTGACCGTGGTCGGTCCGCTATAGCTCTCGGCGCCGGCGAGGACCACGTTGCCCGGCCCGCTGACATTGAGACTCGCGACGCCCGTGATCGTCGGGGTGAACGTGAGCGTGCCGCCGCCCCCGCCCAGGTTATAGGTGGTGCCGGCGGGCGTGAGGGTGCCGTTGAACGTGACGCTGCCGCTGGCCCCCAGGCTCAAGCTGGGGTAACCGGCCATGCTGATCAACTCGGAGTCGTTGGCAAGCAGCGCCAACGCCCCCGCGGAAGCGGGCGCGATCTTGTGGCTGCCGAGCCAACCGTCCACGGTGCTGTAGGTCCCGGTCGAGGCCAGAACCAGCGCGCCTCCATTGTTGATGGTGATGGTCCCGCTGCTGGGAACGGCGCTATTTCCGCTGAATTGAAGGTCGCCGGCCTTCACCGTGGCGCCGCCGCTGTAGGCGTTGGCGCCGGTGAGGATCAGGCCGCCGGCGCCCATCTGAACCAGGCTGCCGCTCCCGGTGACGGCCTGCGAGAAGGTCGCGTTGCTGGAAAAATCAAAGGCCAGGACGCTGTTGTCGCTGATGCTGCTGGTGCTGCCGATCGATCCGGCCGTGCCGCCGCTTCCCAACTGCAGAGTGCCGGCGCTGACGGTCGTCGCGCCGGTGTAGGTGTTGGCGCCGGTGAGGATCTGGGTGCCGGTGCCCGCCTGGGTCAGGCCGCCGCCGCCGCTGAGAACCCCGGAATAGGTGGCGATGGAATTATTGCCGTCGACGGAGAGGGTCACCGGCGACGGCGACGTCCCCGTGGTGGCGAGGTTCACCATGCCGCCGCCTGCCAGGCCGCCGATCGTCAGGGCGGTAACGCCGAAGGCCAGGCCGTTGTTGGTGTTGACGTACACGGTGCTGCCCGAGTCGTTGTTGTTCAGTTGCAACGTGCCGGCGGTGACGGTCGTCGTGCCGGTGTAGGTGTTGTTGGCCGTGAAAATCAGGTCGCCATCCTTTTGAATCAGGCCGCCGCTGCCGCTGATGGCGGACGTGAAGGTCTTGTTGCCCGAACTATAAAAGATCAGGACGCCGTTGTCGGTGACGTTGCCGCCGCCGGTGATCGCGCCTGCTGCGAGCCCTTGCCCCAACTGCAGGGTGCCGGCGCTGATGGTCGTCGTGCCGGTGTAGGTGTCGTTGCCGGTGAGGATCAACGTGTTGCTGGTGGTATTGGTGCCCGCCTGAACCAGGCTGCCCGTGCCGGTGATGGGGACTGCGATGGTGAAGCTGCCCGAGTGATTGATGGCCAGGACGCCGCTGTCGCTGATGCTGCTGCTGCCGACCGATCCCGTCGTGCCGCCAATTCCCAACTGCAGGGTGCCGCCGCTGATGGTCGTCGCGCCGGTGTAGCCGTTGTTGCCGGTGAGGATCAGGGTGGCGGCGCCGGCCGAGGTGACCGCGCCGCTGCTGATGTCCGAGGCGATGGTGGCGTTGTAGTTGGCTGTGATGGTGCTGTTGCTTTGCAGGCCCAGCGAGCCGCCGGTGAGGGTGTAACCGCTGCCGGCGAAGGTGATGTTGTCGACCACCACCGAGCCGCTGACGGTAATGGTGGAACCGCCGGCGGGGGAGTTGGCATAGAAATCGACGCTGTTGGTGGCGGAGTTCGTCCAGGATGAATTCGAGGAACCACCGGCTGTGGAGGTGTTCCAATCGGCGCTCGAAGTCGACCAGGTGCCGCTGCCCCCGTAAATGCCGCCGGTGCTGGTGGTCCAATAATACGTCGTCGCCTGCGCCGTCGGCGCCGACAAGAGCAGTCCCAAACCCACAGTAATGACAGCGACGCCGACCGAAAAACCCCTCTTCGTGGTCATAAAACCCCTTCCCTTTACAAGCGAATCTCAGAGTTGACTCATTCTTGACGGCCAGCGGGCCGGCAAACCCGAGCCTAGCTCCGCGGTGTCCGAAATAGATATTCGGAGATTACCGTTCACGCCGGCCGCAGCGAATAAACAAGATGCAACAGCTAACGCACCATCTCCTAATATAAGCAAATTCAACCGGATCTAGCCTGTTGAGCGTCGGAAAAAATGGCATCAAAGGCCGGATGGCTGCTTTCCAAAGGCGGCTGAAGTCCGTTGGAACCGGGCGGGCTGCGGCAGTGGCGTGTCCGGGGCAGCGACCATGACCGCATTTTAGTCACCCCCCCGCAACTGGTAATTTAGCCACCAGTGCGTATCCGGTCCCAGCATTTATGCCAGAAACACTTTATGTCTGCGTCGTGGGGCGCCTATTGGGCCCAGGACCATGACCATCATTAGCTTAGAAACACCCAGGTCTGCACCGTGATTGCGGGACGAAAGGGCCGCGGCGGGACTGACACAAAACAATAAATCGTTAATGCAAAGTTGTTAGATTTTTTCGGCGGTCCGGCGGCGACGGCGGCCCTGTTTCTGGGTCTTTTACTCCAGGATTTTTGGCAAGCCGGCTCGCGACGACATGCCGGGCGACGATGACCACCCCGAGTGGCCGGACCTCCAGCCAACTCAAGCCAGAAGAGGCGGAATGGGGACGGTCCCATTTTCGCGGCGAGGACGCCTGTTTTGCGGCGCAACGCTCCCCGCGCCGCGAAAAACCGGGTCAGTCCCCTGTGAACGCTTGCGGGCAGGAGGTGTGTGACAATTTCGACTGGCGCGATCTGCGGGGTTTGGGTAAACTACTTGCATGAAGCGTTTCAATCAGAAACCCGAGCAAGGAGCACGGCATGAAACCGACACCACAAGTCGCGCCAGAAAAGTTCGTCGAGAGCATGAAGGACGAGATCGAGCAGTATGCCAAAGATGTGATGGAGGCCGTCAACAACGCCCCGGACGGCGCGTGGATCGCTGGCAGCGAAGAACGCGTTCGCGATCTTTCCGCGGAGCTGCGCCGCAGGGTTTTTGAGCGAGCCCTGCAGCAGCGGGTCGATGCGGCGGAAGCCGCTTTTCCCCCCTCCGCACCATCCGACGACGGGCAAGCGACTGGCGAATAAAGGTCGCCAGTCGCACCGAGTTCTCACCGTCAACGGCGAGGTCAAAATCGTGCGACGCTGGTGGCATGGTCCCCAGGTCGGCAGTATCGCGCTGGCGGATGAGATTCTCGATCGCAGCGGGACAACGATCACGCCCGGCGTCATCGAGATGGCTTGCCGAGTCAACTTGTCGGCGACGAGTTTCGTGAGGGCGGCAGTGGCCCTGGATCGCACGGCGCAAGTGAAACTCAGCGGCGAGCGTTTGCGGCAAGTGGTGGAAGCGGCCGGGCGTGGCGTGTTGCACGCCCAGCAAGACGACGCCATCGCCGTGACGTGGCACGCGCACGATTGCGTCGTGCCGGACAGCGGAAAAGGCGAGAAAACCCGCGTTTACACGGGCTGCGACGGCGTGATGGTGCCGATCATCACCGACGCCGAGAAGATCAAACGCCGCGACAAAGTCAAAGCCAAGCGTCGTCGTCGCGGCAAGAAGTGCCAGCCCTTGCCGCCGCGCCGGCGAGGCTCGGACTTGTCCTGGAAGGAGTTCAAAGTCGCTTTCTTTTACAGTGAGGACGCGAAGCGTCAGCATGTGGCCTTCACGCATGGCAATCACGTTGCGGCAGGAAGGCTGTTGCGTCGTGAAGCGGACAGGCTGCGTTTTCAGCAGGCCGACGAGCGCGTGGGCCTGGTGGACGGGGCCACGTGGATTCGCGAGCAGATGCGGTTGCACTTTGCCGAGCTGGATGCCTTGGGCTTGGACTTCTATCACTTGAGCGAAAACGTTCATCGCGCGCGTCGCAAAGTGTTTGGCGAGGAGTCGCCCGCAGGCAAAGCGTGGGCGGACGAACTGATGCACGTGTTCAAGCACGAAGGCTGCTCGGCGGCCTGGGAGCGACTCCTCCCGTGGCGGACGGCGTTGCGGGGCAAGGTGAAGCGCGAGGCGGCGGACCGATTGTTCCACTTCATCTCAGCGCGTCGGGAGATGATCCGCTACCCGGAGTTCCGGGAGCGTGGTTGGCAGATTGGCAGCGGTCCGACCGAATCGCAATGCAAACTATGCACAAAACGGCTCAAAGGTTACGGCCGCCGCTGGGACCGGCCCAACGCCACGGCCGTCGCGGCCCTCGATACGCTGGACCGAAACGGCCAATGGTGTCAAGTCTGGCCAAACGCCCACCCCGCCACAACTTAAGGCCGCCCAGAACGCTGGTCACACCCGGCAGGAGCAGTTGCTCGACAATGTACCCCCAAAGATGTAGACTGCCAAGCATGAGAGGCCGATTTCCGCGCGCGACCTGATCGACCTCGAACCCGCCGTTGCCGGCTTACCAGTCCGCGGCTAAGTTTCCACCTCCGCCGGGACGACCGATACTCACACCCGATGCGAAAGGAGCCAGCGATGGGCCGTTCGTCTGCCATTCTGTTTTTGGCCGCGATGCTGTTCTGGCCGGTCTCGGCGACGGCCGCCGACGCCCAAGGAGTGAAAAAGTATTTCGCCCATCCGGTCGTCGAGGATCGCGACGGGGTCATCGCACCCTGGTATCGGGGCCAGAACGGTCAGTGCGACTTTCGCGTCCGCATCGCGGCCGAGACGATGAAGCGATATCCTTGGGCCGACAAGGACGTGGCGGTCATGGCGGCGCCGCATTTCGTCTTCAACTCGGCTTGGCGCATCCAGCCCGACGGCGCCATCACCATCGCCCCCCTTGGCAACACCGAGGCCGAGGTCTGGTTGAACGCCGACGTCGGTCAACGGTCGGTGAGCACGCTGCAGGGACTGACCGCGTATTACCGCTACACGGGCGATCCGGCGGCCATCGGGTTGATCGCCTTGACCGCCGACCACCTGTTGGATTACTGCCAGACCCCGGCCGATCACGCCTGGCCCAACTTCATCATCAGTGCCCCGACGAAAGGGAAGACCTATGGCCGGGCCGACCCGCACGGCCTCATCCAGTTGGACCTCTGCGGGCAACTCGGCTCGGCCGTGCTGGCCGGCTACAAGCTGACCGGCAACCCACGCTACCTGGCGGCCGTCAGGCACTGGGCCGATCTGCTGGCCGAGCACTGCGATCTGCGCCCGGCGTGGCGCCCTGGAACCGCTACGCCAACCCCAAGGATTGCCGATGGGACACGCAGGAGACGGCCGGGATGTCGCTCACGCTGCAATTCCTCAACGACATGATTCGATCGGGCTACCGCGGCCAGGGCGACGCGCTGGTCAAGGCCCGCGATGCCGGGGAAAAATACTTCCGCGACGTTTTGCTGCCGGCGTGGAGCCGCGACCCGACGTTCGGCCATCACTTCTGGGACTGGGACAACCCCATCGACACCTGCGCGGTGCCGAGCTACACGGCCCAATACCTGATGGACCGCCGCGAGGCCTTCCCGCAGTGGAAAAGCGACATCCGCAATTTCATGTCGCTGTTCCTCTGCCGCTCGAGCGTCGATCCGGGTTCGGCGGGCGACGTGTACTCCGGCGCCTGGGCCTTTCCCGAGGCGAGCAACTGCTGCGGCAAGTCGCTGCAATATCCGACGCTGCACATGGGAGCCACTTGGGCCCGCTATGCGGCGCTGGCCGATAGCGCCTGGGCACGAGAGATCGCCCGGCGGGAGAGCATCCTGACCACTTATGACGCCCGCGAGACCGGCGTGGTGGAAGACCGCATCGACGGCGGCGTCATGGTGATCGGCCCCGGCGTCAGCATCATGGACTCGATGTTCAACCTGGCCCATCCCTGGCCGTTTCGGGCCGCCCTGGAAATGCTCGCCTGGCAGCCGGAAACGCTCGGCCCGGCCCGCGAGAACCACATCATGCGCAGCAGCTCGGTCCCGAGCGCGGTTCGCTACGGCAGGGGCCGGATCACCTACACCACCTTCGATGCCCTGTCGCCCTGCGAGGACGTGCTGCGGCTGGCATTTTCCCCCACCTCGGTCTCGGCCGACGGCAAGCCCTTGCCGCGAGTGCCGGAGTTGTCGCAGAACGGCTTCACGCTCAAACCGCTGAGCAATGGTGATTTCATCGTTACGATCCGTCACGACGGCTGCCGCGACATCGTGGTCGAGGGCGACGATCCGCAAGAGATGGTGCCGCACGATCGGCTCCGGTATGAAGGATCGTGGGCGACCGAGGACTGCGCCGGCGCCTCGGCGGGCAAGCTCCACGTCGCTTCGCTCGCCGGTGCCCGGGCGCGGCTGGATTTCACCGGCAACCAGGTTCGCATCATCGGCCGGGCCGACGCAAGCGGCGGCAAGGCCGACGTGTGCCTCGACGGCGTGAAGCAACTTTGCGGCATCGACTTCTGGTGCCCCCAGGCCCGCGATCAGCAGGTCCTCTGCTACAAGAACGGCCTGGCGCAGGGGAAGCACCGCCTGGAAATCGTGGCCCTGGGGACGAGGAATCCGGTCTCGACCGGCACGCGGATCTACCTGGACGCCATCCAGTTTTCTGCCGCGACGGGGACAAGCGGCTTCGGCGAGGGGAGCGGCCCGACGGCGACGCAGCGGGTGATCTTCGGCTATGTGGGCCGCCAGGACTACGTCGATTCCACCGGCTGCGCCTGGCGGCCGGCGACCGAGTTCATCATGCGATTGGGTACCTTTGCCGACCTGGTGCCGGCGTCCTTCTGGACGGAGCCGCAGTTGGACAAGGTGGGCGGCACGTCCGACCCCGAGCTTTACCGCTACGGCGTCTACGGCCGCGACTTCACCGCCTACTTTACCGTTGCGCCCGAGCGGGCGTATCACGTGCGGCTGAAGTTTTGCCAGGCGCGAAAGCCGGCCCAGCCCGGCGGCTACGCGACCAACGTCGAGATTGGCGGCAAACCGGTGGCCGTCGACATGGACATCGCCGCCACGGCCGGCGGGCTGGGCAAGGCGGTCGACCTGGTCTACAACGACGTCCGGCCGCAACATGGCGTGATCGCCATTCGCTTCCAGGGCACCGTTTCGACCGTCGCCATGATCCAGGCGATCGAAGTCGGACTCGGCCCCAGCGCCGCGGGGGACCAGCCGGTGGCCTTCCCGTTTCCGCCGGACATCAACCGTTTGCGCAATCCGGGCTTTGAAGATCCGATGCCCGGCATGGGCAGCAACGGCGGACGCGGCTGGGGCGGCACGGCGAGCATGCCTTGGAGGTATCGTTTCCCGGGCCCCGGTCAAGGCTACATCTGCCCCGAGTCGGAGTTCTCGGTCCATCCGGAAGCCGGTCTGCCGAAGATCCATAGCGGCAAGGACGCCTTGCGCACCCATGCCCTGGAGAAAGACGCCCACACCCAGGTCTACCAGGACGTTTCCGTCTTGGCGCAGACGCCCTATCGGGCCTCGGTCTGGGTGCAGCCGGTCGATCTACACGGCAAGGGATTCGGCGCGCACGCCGGCGATTCGGCCGGCCTGTGCGTGATCGAGATGGACGCCGCGGGCAAGGTCCTCGTCGAGCATCCCAAGGCGTCCGTGACCAAACCCGGCGGCTACACGGAGCTGTCGCAGTTGTTTACGACCACGGCCGGCACCACGAAGGTGCGGTTCCTGTTGGATACGGTCATCGGCTGCCGCTACGACCAGGGGCACGTCACCTACGACGATTGCGCGCTGGTCCGGCAGGCGAAATAGCCTGGATTTCTCGCCGTAGGGTGGGACAAGGTCGCGAAATTTCTGGTGGGTCTTCGCAAACCGCATCTCGCTTGAATTCCAGGTTGCCGGGACATCCACGTCCGGCAAGCGACCGAAGTCCCACCAGGTTTGCGGTTTGCTTGACCCACCCTACACGTTGGTGAGAAAGGTGGGTTCGCCGGCGGCGTCAGGGGGCCTTGACGGTTTCCAACGCCTTGAGCATCGGCTGGCGCTTCGCGCACGGCCTGGTCTCCTTCGCCGTGGACGCAGGCGACCAGCACGGTCTTTCCCACCGTGAAGACGACCACGTCGACCGTGGCCGCATCGTGATCGTCGGCCTCGAGCCCCGTGCCCATCAGGTGCTTCGCCGGGGCGTCGGCGACGGTGATGGTTTCGGTGCCGGTCGAGTTGAACTTCAAGACCTCGCTCTTGATCACGTCATCCAAACCGGCGATCGCCTCGGCGACCGTCTTGGCCTTGGGCACAACCCACAAGTCCAAATTCATGTCCTTCGTATCAAGGACCGTCTTTTCCTTGTCCTCTTTGTCCGTTGTGACCTCGGTGCTTTGCGGAACGCTGATCTCCATCACGGCGGCGCCGTCATGGGAAACGGCCACCGTCTTCATATCCTCGCCCGTGCCGCCCTGCCAATGGTCGGTGCGGAACGGCGAGGCGGGCAGGCCCTCCTTGTTGACCAGGTTCGGATTGGCGACGTTCCGCCAGCCGAAGCGGACCTGGGCGGGCTTGGCGACCTCCTTGGCCTGGACGACGATCCTGTCGCCGTCGATGGTGGCCGTGGCGGGCACGAACTTGCCGTCGGCGCCGGCGATCTCGAATTCGCTGAGCGGCTTGCCGTCACGCGATTTCAGCCCGCCGCCGACGTGGGCAAACGCCAGCCGGATCGTGTGCCCCTCGAGCTTCATCCCCTTGTAGAGCGGCCCCGAGTACACGAGGTCCCGCTTGTAGTCCTTGGCCAAGGCCCAGAGGGCCAGCCGGTTGCCCACGTCGAACTTGTTCCTGGGATGGATGTCCCCGAGGTTATCGACCAGGTCGGTCGTGACCGCCATGCCGGTGTGCGGGACCTTGAGGCTGGCCACCTGGGCTTCCCAGAGAGGAGGCAGCGCGCCGGGCGAGTAGTTGCTGAAGGGCGCGAGTTGGACGAAGTAGAAGGGGAAATCGTAGCCCCATGCCCCGCGCCAGCCCGCGATCAGGGCCTTCATCTGGTCGTAGTATTTCAGGCCGTTGCTGACGTTCGCTTCGCCCTGATACCAGATCGCGCCGCGGATGGCCAGCGGATTGACGGGGGCGATCATGCCGTTGTACATCTGACCGCCCTTACCGCCGGCAATGGTCCAAGGCTCGATGGGCGAGCCGCCCCAGGCGCTCTCGATCAGCCCGATCGGCACGTCCAAGTCTTTGTGCAGCCGCAGGCCGAAATAGTAGAGCGCGGCGGAGAAGCCATTCCAGCCGCCGGCTGCGACGGTATCCGGCTGGCACCGCACCCACTGGCTTTTCACGTCCTTGGCCGGCTCCTTGGCCACGGTCCTCGGGATCAAGAGCAGGCGGATATTCGGATGGTTCGCGGCCGCGACCTCCTCCTTGCCCTTCTGGCACATCGCCAGCCCCATCTCCATGTTCGACTGGCCCGAGCCGATCCATACCTCGCCGATGAGGATGTCGTCCAGCTCGATCTTGTTCTTGCCGCTGACGGTCATGTGGTGGGCCTTGCCATCGGCCTTCACGGCCGGCAGCACCACCTTCCAATTGCCCTGGGCGTCGGCCTTGGCCGCGGCCGTCGCCTCGTCGAGCTTGACCGTGACCTCTTCGCCGGGATCGGCCCAGCCCCAGACGGGCAGCGGCCGGTCGCGCTGCAACACCATGTGGCTGCCAAACACCTTGGGCAGCTTGACGTCGGCCCGGGCCTGGGGCACTGCGGACGACACGACCAGCAGGGAGACGACAACGAGACACTGCGACACGCGATTCTTCATGGCAGACCTCTCGGGTTGGCAGGATGGGGTGCGGGGGCGGGATAGCAGTCAGGTCGGATTTCCCGTCCTTGGCCGGGGCCGGCCGAGGGACGGCCGGTCGGCACGCCGGCTTTATTCTGGTCTCCGGCCGGCCCGGCGTCAACCAGTTCCGACCTTGCACGGGCGTTCAAGAATAACCTCGTGATTTGGCCGCGGAGCCCCCCCACCCCCCGCGGGACAAAACGAAGTGGCCGTCTCCTGCATGAGAGGAGGGGGGTAATTTACCGTCGCGGGCGATGGCCGCCGCTAGCGGCTGCGAGGTGTCCATGCTGCGGAAGAATACCGTCCGCCCCCTGCGAAACCTTTCCCGCGGCCCGGGGTTAGTGTATAGTTACGGGGGATTCTGCTGGGGACTCAGGCTGCCGGCAACACCCCGCCGACGGTTGTTTACCTGTCCATAAGTTGAAGGAGTGTTTCAATGTTGCGCGCGTTGCTGAGTTTGCTTCTTGTTAGTGGTGTCGGAGTTGGCGTGGCGTATTCCCAGGAGAAAGAAAAGGCGAAGAAACACTGGCCGTCGGCGGAGGAGAAGTTCAAGCAGTTGAACACGGCCGGGGACGGCAAGTTGACGCTGAAAGAGTTCCTGACGGGGCACGAGTGGGGCAAACACGAGGGCAAACACGAAGGCACGGAAAAAAGCGGCGCTCAAACAGCGCACAGTGAGCACGGCGATCGAGGGGAATCGTTTGCCATCAAGGAGTTCAAGTCAGCCGACAAGGGTAACAAGGGCTACTTGACCCTGGCCGAATTCAAGACGATCTACCCGCCGCGGCACCACGGGCATCGGCACCATCACGACGGCAACGCGCCTTCGCAAACGGCGTCGGGAAATTGTGCGGGAAGCAATCATTCGGGAAATTGCGACAAGGGAACCAGCGGGCACAGCCATAGCGGCGACTGAGGGCCCGGAAAGGAATAAGCTGGGGACTGTCCCAATTTCGGGCACCGTGCGAAGCATGGTCGGACGAAACTGGGGCTGTCCCCTTCTTACGCGCTGAAGGCCGCCGCTTGCCATGCCGATCCATTTGCCGCCCATCTCGCGACGCCGCTTCCTGGCCGGTTCGCTGGCCGCGGGCGCGGGGTTGCTCTTGCCCCGCACGGCCGCCGCCCGGGCCGCGGTCGATCCCCATCGCTGGGCGCTGCTGGCCGACACGCACGTCTGGGAGCGCCGCGACGGCGTCTATCGCGACGTGAAGCCGGCGGAGAATTTTCTGCAAGCGCGGCGCGAGATCCTGGCGCTGGATCCGCAACCCGCCGCCACCATCGTGGCCGGCGACACGGCCTTTCGCGAGGGCCTCTCGGGCGATTACGCCGTGCTCCTGGACCTGGCCAAGCCGATCCGCACCGCCGGAATGCCCCTGCACCTGGCCTTGGGCAACCACGACCAGCGCGACAATTTCCGCAAGGCGATCGCGCGGGCCGAACCCAAGCAGGAGCGCTCGCCGCTGGCCGACAAGTGCGTCGCCGTGCTGGAGACGCCCCGGGTCAACTGGTTCCTGCTGGATTCCCTCGACAAGACCAACGTCACTGCGGGCCTGCTCGGCAAGGCGCAGCTCGAATGGTTGGCCCGCGCGCTGGACGCCCGGGCGTCGAAGCCGGCGATTGTGCTGGCCCATCACTATCTCTTTCTGCCCGGCGGGCTGGAAGACAGCGACGCCTTGCTCGACGTGCTGGTGCCGCGGCGGCAGGTCAAGGCCTACGTGTTCGGCCACAGCCACGCCTGGAAGCACACGACCTGGCAGGGCATTCACTTGCTCAATCTGCCGGCGGTGTCCTGGGTCTTCGACAACTCGCAGCCGCACGGCTGGGTCGACCTCACGTTGACCACCTCCGGCGCCACGGTGGTGCTGCACGCCCTGGACAAGAAGCACCCCAAGAACGGCGAGCGCCTCGACTTGAAGTGGCGGAGCGAGGCGAAAGGTTGAGGGCGGAAGAGAGCCGGAGGCGTTAGCCTCCGGATTGGAAGGCGGAAGGAAAACCCGCGGACTGCGTCCGTGGGACCCGTGCCTGTCCACTAATGCGGCGGAGGGCAGTTGTTACTTTCCGTCCACCGGCATGGGCGGAAGGCCCTTCAAGTAACTCTTGTCGCCGAGAATGCTAGCCAGCGCCTCGCCGGCGTGATTGCACACGCGGCCCTGCAAGTCGTAGACTTCGTGCATGTCGCCTAGCAGTCGCTTGAGGGCCGGAGCGGCGTCCTTGGCTGCCGGGCCTATGCGGCCCAAGGAGTCGGCGGCAGCAGCACGCACCTGGATGTCGCTATCGTCCAACAGCGCTATGAGCGAAGCCGTAGCTGCCGGCCCCATGGCTCCGAGGGCGATGGCGACAAGATAGCGGTTGTAAACGCTTTCGTCGTTTACCATCTTGCGCAACTCGGGCAGGTATTGCTTGCAATCCGTGACCCGATTCAAGGCCATCAGCGCATGCATGCGAACGCCTGCGGTCTTATCCCGAAGCAGTTCGCCGATGATGGCGGTTGCCTCCGCCGGCGGTTGACGATAGTTTGCGATAAAGCAGAAAAAGGCGGCGCTCGTACGAACTGCGGCGTTTTCGTCGCGAAGGAGCTTCAAGACGACAGCCGCCGGCAGCCGGATGTTATGGTCGTTGGAATTCACTCCGATCGCGCTGAGCGCGGCGAGGCGAACTTCGCTGCGGTGGTCTTCGAGCATCGCCCGCAAATGCTTGACGCCCTCAGGCCCGATTCCCAGCAGGGCGCAGGCTGCGCAAAGGCGAACTCTGGGGGCATCTTCCTCGATCGTCTTGACCAGCGCCGGCAGCGACGGTTCGGCGGCACGGCCTATATTCCCCAGGGCCCGCGCTGCCCTTTCACGAACGGCCATTTCCATGACTGCCTGCTGCCGGCCATCGAGAATCTTCGTCAAGGCAGCAGTGGCCTCTTTGGCCGCCGGGCCGATGTTGCCAAGGGCCTGTGCGGCCTCGATTCGGACCATCGGATCCTGGTCGTTGAGCAACTCCACCAGCGCGGGCACGGCAGCCGGACCGATCTTTGTCAGGGCCATCGCCGCCGCCTCCGGTGCCAACGGTCTCTTGGCTTTGACCAATTCTGCCAGCGCGGGAACGGCGGTTTTCGCGTCGGGGCCAATTCCCTCCAAGGCCATCGCGGCCGCCTGCACAAGCCGCACGTCCTTGTCGTTGAGCAGTTCCGTGAGGGCGGGCACGGCGCTGGCGCCGATCTTCCCCAGGGCCGCAACGGCGTTGCGTCGTGATCCAAAACTTCCTTGCTTCGTCTCAAGGAGCCACTGGGCAGGAGTTTTTCCCTGGTAGACGGGTTCCTTGTCCCGCGATGTTGGGGCCGCTTCGCGCTCCGCAGCGACGGCGGTCAAACCGCCCAGTTGCAACAGTATGGCTGCCAGCAGTAATGAGCAACGGCATTTCATTGGAATCGCTCTTCCGGGGCCGGCTCGCGGCGACGGCGTCTTGTTACGATTTGTCGAGCGAGTACCGCTCCGCGTCATAATTGATGACCTTGCCGTCCTTGTCGAAGCGGACGGCACGGACGCTGCCGATGGGCCCGTGAGTCCTTACGTCCATCATTTCCATCGCGGCTCCCGTGGCGGCGTCCCAGACCTGGACCTTGCCGACGTTCGTCGGCAGCGTGTCCTCCTGCGGGGGAAATGTCTTGGCAAAACTAGAGCCCGTCACCACGTACTTGCCGTCGGGGCTGAAGGCGCCGCAGGTGAAGGTGAACTCCCGGTCCCGGCCTTCATTCCACATGCCCGCGTCCAACTCCTTGCCGATCGGCTCTCCGCTGGCCACGTCGACCAGTCGCGCCGTGTTGCCCTGGAGGTCCAGCCGCGTCTTCCCGTCCGGGCTGGTGAGCGAACCCGGCGGGTTGCCGCGATGCCTTCTCGAAGCGACACCTCTCGACGAAGTGATGCTCGTCCAAGCGACATAGAAGAACCGTGGCGGCGCCTCGGGAGTGTACTTGGGCGGCCTTTCCAGGCCCAGCTCTTTGTAATTCTTGATGGCCAGCGCGAAACCCTGGTTCCGCTGCTCGATGGTCGGGAAAAGGTAAACCGTCGGATCGAATTTGGTGCCCGGTCGACACTCCAGGAAACCATACTTTTCCGGCGTCTTGCCGCTGACTTCCACGATCACGCTCAAGGCGAGGTCCCGCAGTTGAGGAACGGTCACGTGCAACAACTGAGGATCGACGCCGGGCTTGCCAGGGCACGACCACGGGTAACCCAAGGCGTAATTCCACTCCAGGTATTTCGCCAGCAGGGGGCTGTATTCCTTCTTGCCCAGCTTGCGCACGGTGAGAATGGCGCTTAAGGGCGACACGTCCGCGTGGCCGGCTGGCACGGTGCAGGGTCGGCGAAGCCATTGCAATGTCAGCGAGGCTTTTGCCTCTTCCAGTCCGAACCGCTCCGCCATATTCAAACGGATCACGGTCCACTTCGGGTCGCCCTCCTGAAGCACCCAGCGGCTGGCCAAGGTCTTCACGACGTTCCATGCGGGGATCGGGGGCACCCATGCCGGGAACGCGGGCGCCGCGCATCAGTAGCGGCAGCAGCCGTTCTCGCACAGACGGGCCGTAGCGCAGAGCGGTGTCGACCGCATGGAAGATTTTTGGGTCGTCATGGAAGAACGGCGTCACGTCAGGTCGCGCGGCGACGAATAGCACCGCGGCGACGTCTCCGAGACCGGCCCGATAGCGACCCCTGCGGATGGCGTCATCGTCGGTCAGCCTCGTCACGGACTCGTCCAACAGTTCGCCCAGCCGCTTCGGATCGCCGCCGACGCCGGCGCACAATTCCGGCTCGGCCCGCAGCATGTCGCCGAAGAGCCGGCGCGACACCGGGGTGTCGCCGGCGATCTTGCGGTAGTCGATCCAGGCTGGGAAATCGGCGGCCGGCTTGCCCTTCTCCTCGGCGAGGAAGGCCGTCATTCGGGCAATCTCGCCGGGGGCGGGCCGAAACTGGTCCTCCCGGTTCTCCAGCAACTCCACGAGGATCGCCGTGGCCGTCTTGTCGTTGGGACCGATCGCCCAGAGGATTTCCGCAGCCCCGCGTCGAATTATGGCGTCCTTGTCCTTGAGCAATTCCCCGAGGGCGGGCACGGCCTCCGGACCGAGCTTCGCCAGGGCCATCATGGCCCTCGCGCGCGCGCCGGCTGTCCTTCCTTCGCGTCGCGGATCCACTTGGCAAGGGTTTCTGCCTGGTGGGCTGGTTCATTTTCCTGCGCGGTTGTGGCCGCATCGGGCTCAGCGGCGAGACCGCGCAGGCCGCCGAGTTGCAGCAGAATGGCTGCCAACAGAAATGACAAACTGCGTTTCATTGGAATCTCCCATCCCTGGTACGCGGCTGCGGCGCAATCCTTACAGTTGAAGTGGCGGAGCGCAGGGAACGGATAAGGACGCATTGCGAAACCGCAAGCGGACCGCCCCCTAAATCCCTAAATCCCTCTCCCCTTCCCTTCACCCCGGCCGCGTCATCCGCCAGGGATCGAGCGCCTCGCTCAATTGCTCTTCGGAAAGGAGCTTCTTCTGCCGGGCCAACTCGCGGATCGTCTTGCCGGTGGCAAGCGCCTCCTTGGCCAGGGCCGCCGCTTGCTCGTAGCCGATGTACGGATTCAAGCCCGTGGCCAGCGCGATGCTCCGCTCGACTTCCGCCCGGCAACGCTCGGCGTTGGCTTCCATGCCGGCCAGGCAGCGCGTAGTGAAGGCGACGGTCGCGCGGGCCAACAGCCGCACGCTTTCCAAGGCCGCGTCGGCCATCACCGGCATCATCACGTTCAACTGGAACTGGCCGCCGGCGGCCCCGCAAAAAGCGATCGTCTGGTCGTTGCCCAAGACCCGCACGGCCGCCTGCATCAGGCTTTCGCACATCACCGGGTTGACCTTGCCGGGCATGATCGAGCTGCCCGGCTGCAAGTCGGGCAGGACGATTTCGTGGATTCCGCATTGCGGTCCGGAGCTGAGCCAGCGGATGTTGTTGGCCAGGCCGAAGAGCGTGGCGGCGATCGTCCGCAATTGGCCGTGGCATTCCACCAGCCCGTCGCGCTGCGCACTGGCCTCGAAATGATCGACGGCCTCGACGAAACGGATGCCCGTGGCCTCGGCGAGCACTTGGCAGACGCGGCGGGCGAACTGCGGATGGGTGTTCAGCCCGCTGCCCACGGCCGTGCCGCCGACGGGCAATTCCAGCAGCGCATCCAACGCCAGCGTGGCCCGGCCGGCCGAGCGGTCCAGTTGCCGGGCCAGGCCGCCGAACTCCTGGCCCAACGACAACGGCGTGGCATCGACCAGGTGCGTGCGGCCGATCTTGAGGATGTCCTTCCATTGGGCCGCCTTCTCTGCCAGCGCCCGGCCGCAGTCGCCCAGGGCCGGCAGCAGTTGCTCGTGAACGCCCAGGGCCACGGCCAGGTGGATCGCCGTGGGAAAGACGTCGTTGGTGCTCTGGCCCATGTTCACGTGATCGTTCGCATGAATGGGCTTTGCGTCGGCAAAGCGATCGCCGCCGCTCAGTTCGATGGCCCGATTGGCGATCACCTCGTTGACGTTCATGTTGGTCGAGGTGCCCGATCCGGTCTGAAAGACATCCACCGGAAACTGATCGTCGAGGCGTCCGTCGGCCACCTCGCGGCAGGCGGCAATCAGGGCCTCGACCTGCGCGGGGGCGAGCGGGTTTTTTCCCGAACTAGTTAGCTTGCCCAAATCGCGGTTTACGATAGCGGCCGCCCATTTTACCAGGCCGAGGGCATGAATGAGTTCCGGCGGCACGGTGCGGCCCGAGATGGCGAAGTTTTCCACCGCCCGTTGGGTCTGGGCACCGTAGTAAACCGTGGCGGGCAGGCGGACCTCGCCCATCGTATCATGTTCGATTCGCTGTTGGTTCATGGCATTTTCCCGATTTCCGCGTGTTTTCACACGCTTTCATCATAGCAACGTGCCAGTACCACGCAAAGCGCGGCGGGCGTGTGAGCTTCCGCCTTTCCCTGGCCCCTGGCTATCCGGTGGCTTACGCCACCGGCTCATGGGTTCCCTGGTCCCCGGCCCCTGGTCCCTGGCCCCTGGTCCCTGGTCCCTGGTTAGCCTTGACAGGTGGTGGCCCTGCGGCCATAATCCCGCCCTCTTCTTCTCTATTCATTTCCTCGGCGGTTTGCCCTAGCCATGCCGTTAGGCCATCGTCTAGTTACCGGGTGGATCGTCCTGGCGATTGCGCTATGGCTGCCGGTCGCGGCCTGCGGACAGGCGCCGGCGACGCTGCAGCCGGTGCCGCAAGACGCTGCGCCCGTTGGGTCGGCCCCTTTCGACGCCGCGGCGAACGTCTGTCCCCAGTGCGGCCAGCCGCCCACGGAACCGCCTGCCGCAGCGCCCGGCGGCGGACTGATACCCTCGCTCTTCAGCAATATCTTCAACCATCCGCCTTGGGAGCGGGCGGGCGGGCCGTCCGAACCGGTCTGGCGCGAAAGCTGGGTCTTCGAACCGTTCAGCGTCGGCCTGTTCATCGGCGTAGCCGATGCCTTCACGACCGACAACCCGACCCACAAGGACATTACCCCGGGCCTGATCGGCGGCTTCCGCGCCGGCTGGGACCTGAATCATTACTGGGGCACCGAAACGCGCATGGCCTGGAGCACCGGGAAATTTACCGACCAGCTCTTGGGTGGCAGCATCGATTGCCGCACCAATACCCTCTTCTGGGACCTCGACTTGCTCTATTATCCCTGGGGCGACTCGCGCTGGCGCCCTGACTTTCTGACCGGCCTCGGTGCGACCCAGGTCCGCTATCTCGACGAAGGCCGCTCCTACGGCAACACGGGCTCTATCCCGCTGGCCGTGGGCCTGAAGTATCGTTGGAATGAACGCTTTGCCCTGCGTCTGGAATTCGGCGACGACATCGCCTTTCCCATTCATCCCGACAACATCATGCACAGCCTGTCGCTCACCACCGGGTTGGAATTCCGCTTCGGCGGGACGCGGAAGTCCTATTGGCCCTATAACCCCGGCCTCTTCTATTGGTAGCCGGAATCATCGCAACTCCACGGGCAGTTGGTCGATCTTGGCCGCCATGATGAAGTCGTTCTCCGACAGTCCGCCCAGCGCGTGCGTCCAAAGCTCGATCCACACGTGGCGATATCCTTCCAGGTGCAGGTCGGGATGATGGCCTTCGCTTTCGGCCAGCTCGGCGACCCGGTCGAAGAAGTGAATGCCGGCCACGAAATCCCGCACGTGCCAGTGCTTATCGATACGTTGCCCGTCGTGCCGCAATCGCCAGCCGGAAAGCGATTTCAGTTGCTCCTCGGCCTCGGCGGGGGTGAATTTTTCCATGCCGCCCTCACAGGGCCGGCATTTCTTGGTTGTCCATTGCTCGGCGGTTTGCGTAACCATAGTTGTATCTCCTCGTTGAAAACCTGCCGCGCCTGCGCACGGCCGCCAACGAATTCTTCGCCGCCGCCGTGGGCCGGTCAACGCTCCCGAGGGGGGCCACATCGTTGCCAACCGCCTCAGTTCCCACCGGACGCGACCCGCTGCGCGGGTGCCCCGTGGGCGTGGGGGGCCTTGGATGGGCGTTGTTGGCCCCAAATGAGCCCCGGGCGTTAGGCGCGGGGATAACGTCGCCCCGCCGGAAGGCCTCAATAGACCACCGCCGCCTCTTGTGCCTGCGGCACCCCGATAGCCAAGCTATCGGGGCCACCCACGATCGGCAAGCTCTCGGGGCGACCCACAAGCTCCCGCGGCGGGCCGATCGATTGCTCGATCAGCTCAGCCAACACCTCGCGGGCAAACGGCTTGCGGAGGTAATAGCTCGCCTGCCCGCCGTCGCGGCGGCGAATGATGTCGGGAATCTGGCCGGCGGAAAGGAACATCACCGGCACCTGCGCGAGGGCCTCCGTGCGCTTGATCTGCTCGCACAGTTCCAGCCCGCTGAGGTCCTGCATGCTCGACGTTGGCGATGATCAGGTCGGGCAGCAACGCCGGGGCTGCTTCCAACGCCGCCTCCGCCGTCAGGCAGCAGTGGCAGGCGAAGCCCGCCGCGGTCAGGAAGCCCGAAATTTCATCCAGGACGGCTTGTTCTTGATCCACGACCAGGATCAACGGCTGATCTCGTTGCGAAAGTTTCATGCGGTGCGCCTGCGAGGATGGGAAGCCCTATCGACTTCATCGGCCGTCAGCTCCGAATTATTGATTAAACTTCTCCTGCGTTGCCGAGCCCGCGCCACCGACCCGACCGTCAGAACCCCTAATCTTCACCACATAGAGCAGTGCGAGAAAGTCGTAGACGGCATGGGCCGTGATCGGAACGATGAGGCTGTCGGTGAGCATCCAAAGCCAGCCCAGATACAGCCCGATCACGCCGGCCAGAACGGCGTAGGCGAAATTGATGCCGTGGGCCAATCCGAAAAGGATGGCCACGACCACAACCGCAAACCAGGCCGATGCCGTGTCGCCCTGCGCGGCGAGGCTCGGTCCGTCGCTGCTGGTCCAGCGGGCGATGCCGGCCTGAAAGACGCCGCGGAAGAGCATTTCCTCGCCCAGACCGGCCAGCAGGGAAATGATCGCCATTTCCGCCACGGAGAATTGCCGGAACAGCGGCACGAGCATGTTGTCGACCACCCGCCGGATGTCGGCAAACGGCCAGACGGGCCAGCGCACGCACGCCAGCACCACCGCCAGCGGCGGCAGGGCGACCAGGGCGCCGACCGCCACGCCGATCGGGTTCCAGTGCAGCGTCTCCAGGGGGGGCTGATCCAGCAGCCAGCCCAGGCCGATCGCCAGCGGCGCCATGGCGCCTTCAAACAGGGCGGCGGTGAGGGCGAAATTCGGCGGCGGCGTGGTCTTTTCTGCCATGGCACCCACTATACACGAGCCCCGGTGGCCGGGCGACGCCCCCTGCGCCCCGTTCCTTGACGTTTTCCGGCCCGGCTGTTAGATTACCCCGTTTAGCACTTGGGCGAAAACGACTCCACAGTCTTACAAAGGGGACAGTCCCATTTTCGTCGGACGGAAATTGGGACAGTCCCCTTGGCTTCGAGGCAACTCTGGAAGGATAAAAAAACATGGCTACCAAGTATGTTTACGGCTTCGGCCCCGCTGGGGCCGACGGCAATGCCAGCATGAAAAACGAGTTGGGCGGCAAAGGGGCGAATCTGGCCGAGATGTGCCGCCTCGGGCTTCCCGTACCAGCCGGATTTACGATTACCACCGAGTTCTGCACGGTCTACTTCAACCAGGGGCGACAGTTCCCCCAGTCGCTCAGGGATGAAGTCAGTGCCGCCCTGGCCCAGACCGAGCAGGCCATGGGCATGAAATACGGCGACGCGGAAAACCCCCTCTTGCTCTCCTGCCGCAGCGGGGCCCGCAAATCCATGCCCGGCATGATGGAAACCGTCTTGAACGTGGGCCTCTGCCCGGCCACCATCCCGGGGTTGATCAAGAAGTCGGGCAGCGACCGGTTCGTTTACGACGCCTATCGCCGGCTGATCATGATGTACTCCGACGTGGTGATGGAGAAGGCCGAAGACATCGAGCCGGCCGAGGGGCAGGGCATCCGCGTGCAGTTGGAGCACATCATGGCCCGGCAGAAGAAGGCGAAGCACTACACGTCCGACACCGACATGACGGCCAAGGACCTCAAGAAGCTCTGCGAGGACTTCAAGAAGAAGGTGCAGGAGGTGCTGGGCCGGCCCTTCCCGGACGATCCCCAGGAGCAGCTTTGGGGGGCCGTGGGCGCCGTGTTCAAGAGTTGGAACGGCCGCCGCGCCGTCTCCTATCGCAAGATCGAAGGCATTCCCGGCGAGTGGGGCACCGCCTGCAACGTGCAGAGCATGGTCTTCGGCAACATGGGCGACACTTCGGCCACGGGCGTGGCCTTCACCCGCAACCCGGCCACCGGCGAGAACAAGTTCTACGGCGAGTGGCTGGTCAACGCCCAGGGCGAGGACGTGGTGGCCGGCATCCGCACGCCCAATCCGCTCAATGAAGAGACCAAGAACGAGCAGAACAAGCATCTGCCCTCGCTGCAAACCGGCATGCCCGAGCTGTATCGCCAGCTTTGCGACATCCGCACGAAGCTGGAGCAGCACTACAAGGACATGCAGGACATCGAGTTCACGATCCAGGACGGCAAGCTGTACATGCTGCAATGCCGCAACGGCAAGCGCACGGGCACGGCGGCCTTGAACATGGCCATGGACATGCTCGCCGAGCGGCTGATCGACGAGCCGACGGCGGTGCTGCGGGTCGAGCCGGCGCAGTTGGACGAGCTGCTGCACCCGATCATCGATCCGGCCGCCGAGAAGACGGCCGAAGCGGTGCTCTCGGGTCTGCCGGCCGGGCCCGGCGGCGCCGCCGGCAAGATCGTCTTCACCTCGGCCGAGGCGGTGGCCCAGGCCGCCGCCGGCGTCACCGTGATCCTGGTCCGCGAAGAGACCAACCCCGAGGACGTGGAGGGGATGCGGGCGGCCGAGGGCATCCTCACCGCCCGCGGCGGCATGACCAGCCACGCGGCCCTGGTCGCCCGCGGTTGGGGCAAGTGCTGCATCGTCGGCGCCGGCGCCATGAAGATCAATCTGGCCACCAAGACCATGACCGCCGGCGCGGCCACTTTCAAGGCGGGCGATCTCGTCACGCTCAACGGCACCAAGGGCCTGGCCTATGCCGGCGCCTTGGCGATGATCGACGCCACCGAGAACCCCCGCTTCCAGCAGTTCATGAAGCTGGTCGACAAGCACCGCACCCTGGGCGTGCGGACCAACGCCGACACGCCCGAGGACGCCAAGGTCGCCCGCGGCTACGGCGCCGAGGGCATCGGCCTGTTCCGCACCGAGCACATGTTCTACGGCAAGGGCGCCGACGAGCCGCTCTTTATTTTGCGGAAGATGATCATGGTGCTGGGCAAGAAGCCCAAGCCCGGCAAGACCAAGCAAGCCAAAGAGGCCGCCCAGAAGGCAGTCCTGGACGAGCGCACGGCGGTGGTCAACGAGTTGTTTCCCTTCGTCAAGCGGAGCATTAAGGCCACGCTGGAGGCCATGGAAGGGCTGCCGGTGACCGTCCGCCTGCTGGACCCGCCGCTGCACGAGTTCGTGCCGCAAGACAAGGCCGCCCAGGCCGAGCTGGCCAAGGCGCTGGGCGTCAAGCCGTCCGAGATCCGTCTGCGCGGCGAGGAGTTGCACGAGAGCAACCCGATGATGGGCCATCGCGGCGTCCGCCTCGGCATCACCTATCCCGAGGTGACGGAGATGCAGGTCCGCGCCATTTTCGAGGCCGCCGCCGAGTTGATCCAGGCCGGCAAGGACGCCCGCCCCGAGATCATGGTCCCGGTGACCTGCGACGTCCGCGAGTTGGAAGTCACCAAGGTCATCGTCGATCGCGTGCACGCCGAGGTGAAGGCCCGGCTGGGCGTCGACGTGAAGTACCTCTACGGCACGATGATCGAGATCCCGCGGGCCGCACTGCTGGCCGACCGCATGGCCAAGCTGGCGCAGTTCTTCTCCTTCGGCACCAACGATCTGACGCAGATGACCTTCGGTTTCAGCCGCGACGACGTTCGGCAGTTTCCTGCCCGACTACCTCAAGGACAACCTGCTGGAGGCCGATCCGTTCCAGACGATCGACCAGCAGGGTGTGGGCCAGTTGATCGAAGTTTTCGGTCGAGCGGGGGCGCCGCACGCGCCGATCTGAAGATCGGCATTTGCGGCGAGCAGGGGGGCGATCCGGCGTCGGTCGAGTTCTGCTTCAAGAGCGGGCTGACCTACGTGAGTTGTTCGCCCTACCGCGTGCCGATCGCGCGGCTGGCCGCCGCCCACGCCGCCCTGAAGGGCAAGAAGTAGAGCCCCGCGGAAAATCAAGGAGTTCCCACCGGTCGCAGCCGGTGGGCGTGGGGGGATCCAACGGCGTTGTGCCCGCTCCCCAAGCCCACGGACTGCGGTCCGTGGGACCGGCGCTGGAAACGGCGCTTTTTGCCGCTTCCCTTCCCACCGGACGCGACCCGCTCGGCGGGTGCCCGGTGGGCGTGGGGGGATCCAATGGCGTGGCGGCCGCGCCCAAGCCTTCCCCCTGCCCAAAAAATGGCGAAGAAACAGCCCGTCTTGAGCACACCCCCGATTCGTGCTAGAGTCAAGGGTTTAAGGAAGGGTGTTGATGAGCGGGGAAAAGGCGGTCGGAATTGATCTTGGCACCACCAACTCGGCCATGGCTTGCCTGGACGAGTCGGGCCGCAGCGTCATGATCCGCAACGCCGAGGGCGAGCTGATCACGCCCAGCATCGTCCTGTTCGGCCCGAACGAAGTGGTGGTGGGCAAGAGCGCCCGCAGCGCCGTGACGACCCATCCCGACCTGGTGGCGCAATGGGTGAAGCGCGACATGGGGACCCCCTTCTACAGCCACCCCATCCACGGCGAGTACCTGCCGCCGGAGGTGATTCAGGCCTGCATCTTGCGGAAGCTGAAGCTCGACGCGGTGGCCGCCGTGGGCCCGGAAGCCAGGACCGTCATCACCGTGCCCGCCTACTTCGACGAGCCGCGCCGCAAGGCGACGGCCGACGCCGGCCAGATGGCGGGCTTGCAGATCGTGGACATCGTCAACGAGCCGACGGCCGCCGCGCTGGCCTTCGGCGAGGTTTTGGGCTACCTGTCGCCCGCCGGGGCGCGCGCGAGCAAATCACCGTCATGGTCTACGACCTCGGCGGCGGCACCTTCGACGTCACCTTGTTGAAGCTCGCCGCCGGCAACGTGCAAACGCTGGCGACCGACGGCGACGTGCAATTGGGCGGCCATGACTGGGACCGGCGGCTGGTCGATTACGCCGCCGAGGCCTTCCGCAAGCAGCATCAACTCGATCCCCGCGAGGACGCCGCCGGCTTGAATCGCCTCTTCCAGACCGTCATGGAAGCCAAACACGCGCTGAGCGCCCGCACGCGCGCCTCGATCCGCGTCGAGCATGCCGGCCGATCGGTGGACGTCCCCGTCACCCGCGATCAGTTCGAGGAGATGACCACCGATCTGCTGGAGCGGACGTCCTACACGTCGCGGCAACTGTTGGCGGCGGCCAGCTTGCAGTGGAAGGACGTCAACCGCATCCTCCTGGTGGGCGGCTCCACGCGCATGCCCATGGTCGCCCGCATGTTGCAATCCATCGCCGGGGTGGAACCCGACCGGACGGTCAATCCGGACGAGGCCGTGGCGCGCGGCGCCGCCCTCTACGCCGGCCACCTGCTGGCCGAGCGCGGCGGGGGCCTGACGGCCGGCGGCTTCGCGGTCACCAACGTGAACGCCCACAGCCTGGGCGTCGAGGGCATCGAACAAGACACCCTCCGCAAGACCAACGTCATCTTGATCCCCCGCAACACCCCCTTGCCCGCCAAACGCACGGAACGCTTCATCACCAAGTCAGAGGGGCAGCAATCCATCGTCGTCAAGGTGTTGGAGGGAGAAAGCTCGCGGCCCGGCGAGTGCACGGCCATCGGCCGCACCGTGGTCCGCGATCTGCCCGCCGGACTGCCCAAGGCCTGGCCGGTCGAAATCACCTTCGAGTATGGGACCAACGGGCGGCTCAGCGTGCGGACGATGGTGCCGGGGACCCATCAGCAGGCCGAGTTGGAATTGGAGCGCGACGTGGGTCTTTCCGGCGCCGGGATCGCCCGTTGGACCGTGCCGATTTCCACCGCCGCCGGTTTCGACGTGTTCGAGTCGGCGATCCACGAGTCGATGGCGGCGCCGCGCTCGGCCGTGGCCGGCGGCTCGTCCGGCATTTTGACGGGCCGTCCACAGCCGGCCGCCGCACAGCCGGCCGCCGCACAACCGGCCGCTGCGCGGGGGGCGTTCCGGCGGCAATGCCGCCGACGCCGGCGATGCCGCCGACGCCCTCCGACGCCTGGGCGATGCCGGCGTTGCCGCCGACCAACCCGCTGGCCCCGCTTACGCCGGCTCCGTTGGGGCCGCCGTCGCTGGGCTCAACCATGCCGGCGCCGATCGGGCCGGTGGCCGCCGATGTGGCGGCTGAGCCGCCCGGCGGCGGGACGGCGCCGGAAATCGCAGTCCCACTGACTTCCCGGCCATCGCGCCGCCGCAAAGATCCGCTGGATTTTCTCAGCAGCCCGGGCGTTAGGATCGCACTCCATCTCGTGTTTGCCGTGGCGGGGTTGGGGTGCGGCTACTTGCTGCTGCGGTGGTTGCGCCCGGACCTGCATTTGCCCTAATTCCGCTCACCCCGTCGCTCTCCGGGCACCGACCGAAGGTTGGTCAGGAGAGGGGGAAGTTGACAAGGAAGAACTTGGTCCCCTGCTGAGCCCAACGCATGACAGACGCAGCGACTCCAGCCGTCGGCATCGATCTGGGGACGACGTACTCGGCGCTGGCCCACTTGGACGCGCAGGGCAAGCCCGTCACCCTGGTCAATGCCGAGGGGGACCGCATCACGCCCAGCGTCGTGCTCATCGACGGCCAGGACGTGGTGGTGGGCAAGGAGGCCATGAAAGCCATGATCGCCGAGAGCGAGCACGTGGCCGAATGCGTCAAGCGCGACATGGGATCTCGCGTGTTCCACAAGGTGCTGGAGGGCAAGCACTACGCCCCCGAGGTGCTGCAAGCCTGGATCCTCAACAAGCTCCGCGTCGACGGCGCCCAGCAGATCGGAGCGTTCGACAAGGTGGTGATTACGGTGCCGGCGTACTTCGACGAGGTCCGCCGCAAGGCGACCCAGGACGCCGGCTACATGGCGGGCTTCGAGGTGCTGGACATCATCAACGAGCCCACCGCCGCCGCCGTGGCCTTCGGTTTTCAGCAGGGCTTTCTCGACCCCGGCGGCAGCGCCGGCAAACCGCTCCGCGTCCTGGTCTACGACCTGGGCGGCGGCACCTTCAACGTCACCCTGATGGAGATCCGCGGCAGCGAGTTCCTCGCCCTGGCGACCGACGGCGACGTGCGGCTGGGCGGATACGACTGGGACCAGCGGCTGGTCGACCTGGCCGCCGCGCAGTTCCTCCGCGAGCACGGCTTCGATCCCCGCCAGGACCCCAACGCCGCCGGCCGGCTGTGGCTGGCGTGCGAAGACGCCAAGCGGACCCTCTCCGCCCGCGCCAAGGCCCCCGTGGTCTGCGAGTATCGCGGCCTGAGCTCGCACATCGAGATCACGCGGCAGCAGTTCGAGGAGGCGACCCAAGACCTTCTGGATCGCACGCGCTTCACGGCCGTGCAGGCGTTGAAGGCGGCCGGGCTGGATTGGCCCCAAGTCGATCGCTGCCTGTTGGTGGGCGGCTCCACCCGCATGCCCATGGTCCGCGCCATGATGCAGCAGCTCTCCGGCAAGCCGCCCGACACCTCGGTCGGCGCCGACGAGGCCGTGGCCCACGGGGCGGCGCTGCGGGCGGGCCTGATCCTGGCCGAACGCCACGGCCGCCCCCCCTCCTTCTCCATCAAGAACGTCAACTCCCACAGCCTGGGCGTGGTGGGCATCGACCCCTTGACCGGCCGGAAACGCAACGGCATCCTCGTTCCCCGCAACACGCCCCTGCCCGCCACGGCCAGGCGGACCTTCCACACCTCGAAGGCCAACCAGCGCTCGATCCTCGTCGAGATCGTGGAGGGCGAAAGTGCGGCGGCCGACGATTGCACCCAGATCGGCCGCTGCTCGGTCAGCCATCTCCCCCACGACCTGCCCGCCAAGTCGCCCATCAAAGTCCGCTTCCATTACGACGCCAGCGGCCGCTTGCAGGTCCGCGTCACCGTGCCCAACACCGACCGCCAGGTCGAAACCGAGATCGTCCGCGAAAACGGCCTCACCAAGGAGCACATGGACGTCTGGCGGAAGTACATCTGCGGACTCGACGCCACCGACTATCACTGACCAGGGGCTACCCTAAATCCCTAAATCCCTAAATCCCTTCCTCCCCTTTCAGCACCTCGGCGATCCGCCTGGCCAATTGCCCGTTGCGAAGTGCAGCCACGAATTCCGCCTCGTCGGCGTAGAGGGCATGGCTGAGAAATTTCACCGCCCAGTTGTGCTTGAGCGGGCTGATGGTGACGACCGCGGCGCCGTGCTGATAGGCTTCCCACATCTCGATGGCCGTGCCCATCGAGGCCTCCGGCACGAAGGCCAGCAGCACGTCGATTTCCCGGCACTGATAGTTATGGCGGAAAAAGACCTCCCGCCCCGTCGCCTTATCGTAGCCCATCGAGCGGGCGTGCTTGGCCAGCGGGTCGTAGATGTCGGCGCCGGGGAAACCCTCGGCCACCAGCGCCGTGATCCGTCGCCGGTAATCCTGGTCGTGCATTACCGCCGCCGTGTGCGATCCCTGCATGATTCCGGCGATGAAAAACCGCATGAGACGCCCCTCCCCCGCCCCGGCACGCTTGCAATCGGCTCCCGTCCCTCATAACATAACGCTGTCGGCCGACGCTGCAAAGTGGACCGCACCCGGGGACTGTCCCGATTTTCGCGGCGCGGATGGCGTTGCTTTGCGAACAAGCGATTTCGCCGCGAAAATGGGACTGTCCCCTTTGCGCCGCCGAAGGGGACAGGTCCATGTTTTCGGCCCACGACCGGTTGGCCGACAGAACGCCGCTTGGCCGAAAAATGGACCAGTCCCCGCTGTGGATCCTTACCCCTATGAACCATCGACTGCCCGAAGACGACGAACATTTGATCCTGAAGTTGCTGGCCATTCCGGGCACAAGCGGCGCGGAACAAGCGGTCATCGACGAGATCGCCGCCTTGCTTCGCGCGGCCGCGCACCGGCCGAGAGCCTCGCCTTCGACCGGGCCAATCGTCGCAGTCCCCGCAAGGGCCAGATCGGCAACCTCGTGTGTACTCTGCCGGGCACGGCGCCGGGGCGGCGGCGATTGCTGATGGCCCACGTCGATACCGTGCCGCTGTGTCGAGGGGCACGGCCGGTCCGCCGCGGCCGCTGGATCGTGCCGGCCGACAAACACACCGCCTTGGGCGCCGACGACCGGGCCGGCTCGGCCGCGATCCTCTCGGCCGCGCTCGCCGTGCTCCGCCGCGGGCTGCCCCATCCGCCGCTGGTCTTCCTCTGGACCGTCCAGGAAGAAATCGGCCTCTACGGCGCCCGCTTTTGCAGCCTGCGCCCGTTGGGGAAGCCCGCCCTGGCGTTCAACTTCGACGGCGGCGCCACCGACAAGGTGGTGGTCGGCGCCACCGGCGGATATCGCCTGAACATCCACGTCGGCGGCCGCGCCAGTCATGCGGGAGTGGCTCCCGAAGAGGGCATCAATGCCATCACCGTCGCCTCGCTGGCCATCGCCCGCTTGCATCGCCAGCGCTGGCTCGGGCAGATCGAGAAGGGCGGCCGCCGCGGCACCAGCAACATCGGCGTCATCCGCGGCGGCGAGGCCACCAACGTAGTCACCCCCGCCGCCGAGCTGCGCGCCGAGGCCCGCAGCCACGATCGGGCGTTCCGCGGCGAGATCGTCCGCGCCATCCAGCACGCTTTCCGCGACGCCGCCGGGGCCGTGCGGAGCAGCCTCGGCGGCTGCGGCAAGGTGCGCTTCGAGGGCCGCGCCGATTACGAAGCCTTCCGCCTGCCGGACGACGATCCCTCGGTGCTGTCGGCCGAGGCGGCCATCCGCGCCTTGGGCGGCAATCCGCTGCGGCTGGTGTCCAACGGCGGGCTGGATGCCAATTGGATGTCGGCGCGGGGAATTCCCACCGTCACCCTGGGTTGTGGGCAGGCCAACGCCCACACGACCGCGGAACGCTTGGACCTCGGCGAGTTTCAGCGCGCTTGCCGGCTCGCGTTACGGCTGGCCACGGGTGTGTGAGGGGCCGACCACGGCTCATTCCCCGGCTGCGCACTCCCGCTGCGCTCCCCTGGTAAGCTGGGCGGCAATCCGTTATCATCATGGTTCGTCGCGGCCCGGCGTGCCGAGCGTATGGGCCGTGTGAACACGGATTCGGCGACGGACCTTTACTGCCGGTTCCCCGTAGTGAGGAATGAGCATGGCTCGTAAGATATTGAATCGTAAAGAGTTACGCGAGGAGAATGACGCTGCGGAGGCCGTGGAAGGCCAGGCCGAGGCACCGGTGAAGAAGAAGCCCCCGGTTAAGCGGAAGACCCGTGCCAAGGTCCCCAAAGAGGTGCGATTGAAAGCCTTTTGGGGCGTGTTCAACCAATCGCTGCGGCGGATCTCCGTGTTCGACTACAGCCAGCGAGCCGAGGCGGACCAGAAGGCGGCCGAGTTGAGCGAGTCGCAAAAAAGCCCGCACTTCGTCCAGCTTGTCAAAGAGGTCATCGAGGAGTGATCGTCACGCGTTGGGCGTCATAGCGCGGGCCGGCCTGGGGAAGTCATCGCGCCGATGTCCCGATTGCTCGCCAATCGTGCGCGGCGAAGCGGCGAGAGGAGCTTTCCTATGCCACCACACCCTCTTGTGCCTGCGGCACCCCGATAGCGAAGCTATCGGGGCCACCCTGGGGCCAGCCGCGTCTGCCCGACGCCGGTTGCGGCGGGCTATTTCCGCACCTGCCGCCGCGGCCGGTGCGACTGGGCGGCCTCTTTCTTCAGCGCGGCCACCGAGGTCCCACGGATCTTCGCCAGCACCTCCAGCGCCTCTTCGATGTTGATGCGATGCCGCGTCCCCTTGAACTTCTTCAAGGGGATCCCCAGTTTCCGCAACTGGGTCGCCTTGGCTTGCACCGTCGATTTCCGCAGCTTCGTCTTGTCGGCAACCTCGGTCACGCAAGCGGATTTTTCCCAGGTTTCAATAAACTGCTGCACTGTGGGACGTGCCATGATGCTTTCTGCCTTGTGTGAAGGGTGGAATGATTGTAACTATGGTATTATACGTCACCGATTGCGAAATTGCAATGGCCAATGGTAGATGACCTATGCCCATCCTACCTTATCGGCATTATAGGCACTACATGGTGGCATAATTGCGCACATATTATGGGATATGTATTTCACTAATTATACCCCTTGCTTTCCCCTGTGATGTGGGGTAGAATGCTGGCAGAAGGGTTTTCTACCCCATCCGCCTGATTTACCTCACTCTGACGCGGCAGGCTCCCTTCCAAGCGGTTTTTTCCGTGCGGAACCAGACCTCGTTGAGGAGCCGGTCATGCCCAAGAAAGACCCAGTATCGGATCAGACCATCATGGTGAAGGTCAACCAGCAACTGCAAAGCCGCGGCGTGCGGTCGCCCTGCCATGTGGCGGTGATGAGCCAAAAAGGGACCGTCACGCTGTCCGGCAAGATCCAATACGACCACCAGCGGCAAATGGCAGTCCATGCCACGCAGAACGTGGACGGGGTGCAGCGCGTGGTCGACCGGATGGAACTGATCGCCAAGGAGTCGCACTGGAAAAAGGAGTCGAACTGGTAACAGGTTGAGCACGTAAGAGTAAGACGTTGTCGGGGGAAGATCAAGCGTGATTTTTCCCTTTTCTTCGGCCTGCGGTTACTGTGGGCCAGCACTGCTGTTTGAAGGAGATCGAGTTTTGGCTAAGAAGTTGTACGTTGGAAACCTGGGCTACGGCGTGACGAGCTCAGAGCTGGAGACGATGTTCGCCGCGTTCGGCACGGTGCAAAGCGCCCAGGTCATCGAGGACCGCGACACCGGCCGCAGCAAGGGCTTTGGGTTCGTGGAAATGGGCAGCGACCAGGAGGCCCAGGCGGCCATTCAAGGGCTCAACGGTCAGGAGCATGACGGCCGCGCCCTGACGGTCAACGAGGCCCGGCCGCGCGAGGAACGCAGCGGCGGCGGTGGCGGTGGCGGTGGACACGGCGGGCGCGGTGGCGGCTACGGCGGCGGCGGTGGCGGGGGTGGCGGCGGACGCCGTGGCGGACGCTATTAAGGCGCCGTCGGCTCCCCGCGATGACGTGCGGGCGGCGACTGACCGCGCCCGCGCTGAATCACCGCAACCAACGACTCCCCAGGGAACAAAGACGCCGCAAAGCGGGCCGAGCGATTACGGCCGGCAAGGCGTCCGCGTGGGCCCCTCGCCCCATGGCCAGGGCGTTTTTGCCTTGCGATCGTTCGCGGTCCACGAGATCGTCGGGCAGGTCCAGGGCACGGTCATCGACGATGCGCAGTACGAGTCGGACTACTGCATGGAGATCGGCGACCACGCGGCGTTGGAGCCGGCGGGGCCGTTCCGCTACCTCAATCACAGTTGCCACCCCAACTGCGCGCTGATCGAGATGGAGGTGGAATACGAGGAAGGCACGGCGGTGCCGGAGCTTTGGCTCCAAGTCGAAAGGGAGATCGCCCCCGGCGAGCAGATGACGATCGACTACGCCTGGCCCGCCGGGCAAGCGACCCCGTGCAGTTGCGGTTCTCCCAATTGCCGGAAATGGATTGTGGCAGCAGAGGCCCGGCCGTTGGGCCCGTAACATGATAAGTTGGGCAACTTCAGCCCTTACAGCGGGAGGATTCATGGCGAAAGACAGAAACACCTATGCCAAGCGGCAGCGAGAGACGGGAAGGAAGCAAAAAGCGGCCGAGAAACGGGAACGCCGCCAGAAGCGAAAGGATTACCCCACAAGTGGCGGGGACGTTCAAAGCGAGGCCCCCCCTGCCACGGATGGGGAGGTCAACGTTCCGCCGGGCCCCTAAAACCCCCTTTCCCTTGGCGATTGCCCGTGGTATAGTAAGGCAACTAGCGGTGAGAAGCGACGTGTGCCCCTGCGCATGCCAAGTGCTCTCGTTCCGGTCACCCTGCGATTTGCGTCACGGCGGCCTCCTGAGGGCGTCGATCTCCAGTTGCGGTTGATTTTTCTCCCTCTAGGCGGTTTGGCTGCGGTCTTGCTCGACGACAAGGGGCCCCGAGCGAAGATCGCCGGCCCAAGGTGTGTTTCTCTATTTTTTTTGAAGGAGTGTATAGTATGCCGCAGGGTACGATCAAGAAAGTGATGCCTGACAAGGGATTCGGGTTCATCCAGGGTGAGCAGGGAGACCTGTTCTTCCACCACAGCGCGGTGGTCGATGCCAGCATCGAATCGCTGCGCGTGGGTCAGGCTGTGAGCTACGACGAAGGTCGCGGTCCCAAGGGGCCGCGCGCTGAAAACGTCAAGCCGGTGTGACGCCGGCAGCGACGTTCCGCAGCAACGGACCCGCTCCCCGCTGAGCGCGGGCCGCCGCTTGCTGCCAAAACCACGCGAAAACGCCCCCGCAGCCGCTGGCCGGCGGGGGCGTTCGCTATTTCGTGCGACACCAGCGCGCCGGCGGCGGCGCGCGCGGGCTGGGGCCGAAATGTCGCCCATCGATTACACGGATGGTCCCCAATCGTCATGTTTCGCCACGTCCTCTGCGTTTTTCCTTATCGACGCACCAGCAGCTCGATGACCTCGTTCCCGCCCTTGGGGCTAGAGTACGTCGCCGCCGCGCTGCGCCCCTATGCCCACGAGGTCGAACTGATCAACTTCCGCCACCAGCACACGCCCGGCACGCAACCGCTGCTCAGGCCGGAGACCGACCTGGTCTGCTACTCGATCAACTGGCCGAGGGAGTTCGACTCGATCCGCGACGACATCAATGCCTTGCCGCCGGGCGTGATGACCATCCTGGGCGGCCGGGTGGCCACCGAGAATCCGCGTCGCTGGCTGGATGCCTGTCCTAACGTGGACGCCGTGGTCTGCGGCGACGGCGAACAGGCGATGGCCGAGATCGCCCAGGGCCGAGCGTGGTCCGAAATCGCCGGCCTGGCCTACCGCGGCAGCGACGGCCAGGTGGTGCACAATCCGCCCCGGGCCAACGTCCCCTTGAGCGACGATCTGTTGCCCGCCCGCGACTTGCGCCCGCAGCCCTACTACCTGTCGAGCAAGGGCGTCAGCACCGGGATCAAGATGGACATGATCGCCGGTTCGCGCGGCTGCCCGTTCAACTGCAAGTTTTGCAACTTCTCGGTCAACCCCTGGGGCGTGAAACGCTGCTGGACGCCGCGGTCGCCGCAGTCGATTGTCGGCGAGATCGAGCAGATCGACGCCGACCTGGTGCTGTTCGTCGACGACGTGTTCACCTATCAGCCGGACCGCGTGCTGGAGATCTGCGACCTGCTGATCGCCAGGGGGATCCGCAAGCACTACATCGTCAACGCCCGGCTGGAGATCGCCCTCCGACCCGACGTGATCGCCAGGATGGAGCAGGCCGGGTTCATCGCCCTGCTGGTGGGCGTCGAATCGACGCAGGACGCGACGCTCAAATCGATGGGCAAGGGGTTTACCGTCCAGCAGGTCCGCCAGCGGTTCGAGGTGCTCCGCAAGACGAAGATGATCATCAACGCCTATTTCATCCTGGGCAACATCGGCGAAACCGAGGAGCAGATGTTCTCCATCGCCGCCTTCGCCCGCTCGCTCGGCGTGGACCTGATCCATATCTCGCGGTTGCGCATCGAGCCGTATTCCGGCTTGCGCGAGCTGGTCGAGCAGACGCCCGGCTACCACATCGACGCCAACGGCCTCGTCTATAGCGACGCCTACTCGTCCCAGCACATCGCCGCTCTGCGCAAGCGGATCGACCGGCGGTTCCACACGCCTCGGCAGGTGGCGCACGTGGTGCTCAAGCTGGCGCGGATCTTGAATTGGCGCGTGAAGGCCAAGGCGCTGCTGACGATCCCCTACTTCCTGACGCTGCTGGTCGCCACGCAGATGGGTCACAAGGCGCGCAAGTGGCTGGGCATCCCGCTGCCCTGACGGACGCCGACGCACCCGGGGACTGTCCCGATTTTCGTTCGACGAAAATGGGACTGTCCCCTTGGGAATTGAGCCTGCCCCGCCCCCCCCTCCACAGATTCATTTTGCGAAAATCCATTCTTCCCGCCCCTTGACATAATACTGGCAGTCCAGTACGATCAAGACAGTACATCGACACCGGCAGGAGGAGCAGCAAGTGGAAACACTTCCCACGGATCGTGAACTGGAAGCGCTGAAGGTCTTGTGGCGGCAGGGCGAGGCCACGGTGCGGGAGATCTACGACCAGATCAACGAAGGCGGCGGCACCTTGGCCTACACCACCGTGCTCAGCCTCCTCCAGGTCATGGAACAAAAGGGCCTGGCGGGCCACCGCAAGGCGGGCAAGGCCTACCTGTACTTCGCCAAGATCGACCGCGAAGCGACCTTTCGCACCCTGGCCGCCGGCTTCTTGCTCCGCGTGTTCGATGGGGCCATGGACGAATACCTCGTCCACGCCCTCCAGTCGCGGCGCCCCAGCCCCGGGGAACTGAAGCGGCTGGAGAGGATGATCGCCGAGGCCAAAACCCGGTCCAAGGGGCGACGCGAGAAAAGGTAAAGGGAGGGAAAAGGGGACTGGCTCCTTTTGTGCGAAGCACCCGAAGGGCGGGCACCGACCGAAGGTTGGTCCCGGCAAAAGGTGCCTGTCCCCTTTTCCCGGAGCACCTACAACCGAAGGAGCCGAAAAGGTAGATCGCCATGAACGCACTGCGCGGTTTTTCTGCGGTCGGATTCCTCGGCTGGCTCGCCGATTTCTACCTGCTGGCCACGCTCTTGCTGGCGGTCGCGCTGCTGGCGCGGCGCTGGATCCGGCAGCCGGCCCAGCGGTTGACGGTCGGCTGGATCGTGGCCGTCGAATTGGCCGCCCTGGCCGTGGTCTGCGCCTGCCCTGCTGGCCCAGGATTTCGCTGCGCGGGGCGACTCCGCAGCAACCCGCCGTCGAGTTGCCGCTGCCCGTCAGCCACGCCCCCGCGACGATGCCACCGACGTTGCCGCCAACGAGGTTGCCGCCGACGACCGAGACGCGTTTTGCCGACGACGCTCCGCTGAAGCCCTATGTGCCTGAACCGGCCGCGCCGCCTGTTTCTCCCCAGCCCCGGTGGTCTTGGGTCGAACTGACGGCCGCCGCGTATCTGGCTGGCGCCGCCCTGATCGCGGTATGGCTGGGCTGGGGCGCGACGGCGGCCCGCCGGGCGTGCCGGCGCTGAGAAGGCGCCGGAGTCGTTGCAAGAAGAATTGTCGCGGATCGTCGGTGACGGCTGCCGACTGCCGCGGCTCTTGGCAAGCCGCCGCGTTACGACCGCCGTGGCCCTGGGCCTGCGCCGGCCGACGATCCTGCTGCCCACCGGGCTGGTCGAGGACGGTTCGCCGCAGGCGATTCGTGCGGTCCTGACGCACGAATCGGGCGCACATCCGCAACGGCGACTTGTGGCTCTTGGCCCTGGGCCGATGTCTGTTGGTGCTGCTGTTCGCTCAGCCGCTTTTCTGGTGGCTGCGGCGGGCGATCCGCGGCGATCAAGAGTTGCTGGCCGACGCGGCGGCCGCCGGCGACAACCGGCCTGCCTACGCCGAAGAGCTGCTCCGCCTGGTCCGCCAGACCGCCTCGCCGTCGCCGCTGTCCGCCTCGGCGGCCGTGGGCATTTGGGAGGGTTCCTCGCAACTTTCCAGGAGAATCACCATGCTGCTGGACGAGACGTTTCACGTCGAGCCGCGGGGCTCGCGCAGTTGGCGGTATCGGACGTTGGCCGTGCTGGTCCTCCTGGGCGCGGCCGTTTCGCTCGTGACGCTGCGGCCCGCGCGTTCGGCGGCCGCGCCGCCGCCCGCGCCCCGGCTGCCGCGCAGGCGGACAAGCAACCGCCCGCCGATCCCCAAACGCTGCGGGACGACGAAACCCTGAGATTTTCGCTGCCGATGCCCCAGCCCGCGCCCTCGGCGGGCCAGCCGCCACCGCCCACGGCGCAGGCGGACAAGCAACCGCCCGCCGATCCCCAAACGCTGCGCGGCGAAGCCGGGATCTTTTCGCTGCCGATGCCCCAGCCCGCGCCCTCGGCGGGCCAGCCGCCACCAGCCGCGGCGCAGGCGGCCAAGCGACCGCCCGCCGATCCCAAATCGCGGCGGGCCGACGCGCTCAAGGCCGGCGGCGCCTCTAATGAGAAAGGCGACCTCGACAAGGCCATCGCCGACTACACCGAGGCCATTCGACTCAACCCGAAAGACGCCGACGCCTATGGCAATCGCGGCTACGCCTACGCGGCCAAGGGCGACCTCGACAAGGCCATCGCCGACTGCACCGAGGCCATTCGGCTCAACCCGAAAGACGCCGACGCCTATGTCAATCGCGGCTGGGCCTACGGGGAGAAGGGCGATTTTGGCAAGGCCATCGCCGACTACAGCGAGGCGATTCGGCTCAACCCAAAGGATGCCGACGCGCATCGCGGCCGCGGCTACGACTACGACATGAAGGGCGACCGCGACAAGGCCATCGCCGACTATACCGAGGCCATTCGGCTCAACCCGAAATACGCCGACGCGTATTCCAACCGCGGCTACTCCTACCTGATGAAGGGCGACTTCGACAAGGCCATCGCCGACTACACCGAGGCCGTTCGACTCAACCCGAAATACGCCGACGCGTATTGCAACCGCGGCTGGGCCTACTGGGAGAAGGACGACTTCGACAAGGCCGTCGCCGACTACACCGAGGCCATTCGGCTCAACCCAAAAGACGCCCTCAGTCACGAAAACCGCGGTTATTCCTACGGGGCCAAGGGCGACTTCGACAAGGCCATCGCCGACTACACCGAAGCCATTCGCATGGACCCAAAGTCCGCCTGGGCCTACTTCAGCCGGGGCCATGTCTACGGGATGACAGGTGATCCTAGGAAGGCCGTGGGGGACTACACCGAGGCCATTCGACTCAACCCCAAGGACGCGACTGCTTACCAATGGCGGAGCGTTGCCTACGGGCAGTTGGGCGAGCAGGACAAGGCCAGCGCCGATGCCGCCGAGGCGGAGCGGCTCCAACCGAGCCCGGGATGGTTGCCTGCCTACTCGCGGATCGAAAGCGACGGCGGCGTTATGCGCGGAACTCCAACTTTCGTCGCAACAGATGAAGAAACTACAGGAAATCGCCAAATATGGGGCCCAGCGGCAGAATCTCATTGAACAACCTGGTCAAGCAGTCGCTGAAACTTCCCCAAGGCCAGCGCGCGGCATGGGTCGCGCAGAAGTCCCGCGAAGAAGAGAAAACGCAGGCGAAAATCGTGGGCAAACAGGTGGAGGAGATCCTGAGCCCGCGGCAGTTGGAGGTCTACAAGAGGGAGGCGTTCCCGGACCTCGCCTGCGCCATGCTACGCTATCCGGAGTTCCTCAAGACCATCGGGGCCACGCCGGAGCAGAAGGAGCGGCTTGCGAAAATCCAAGAGCAACTGGAGCGGCAAACGCAAGAGCAGGAGCGGAGATACAACGAGCAGTCGCTCGCCGTGCTCAGCCCGCAGCAGCAGGAGAAGCTCCGCGCCGAGATCCGCCGCGCCGATGAGCCGCCGGCCGATGGCACGGCGGTGTGGGGGGGGACAATAAGTGTAACGTTCGGCAGCTACTTGGAGACCAACGTACCCGACTCGTCAGAGACCCTTCCGGACACCGAGTGGGGAGTTCCGGCTGATGGGGAGCTGACCGCGGGCGCGTACCGCAGGCAGTTGGGCTTCAGCGCCGCGCAGGAGAAGCGGTGGCAGGAGATTACCGCCAATTACCATAAGGAGAACGAGACCGCCCGCACGACCGAGCAATGGAGACGCCTGGTGGCCGATTTCCGGCGGCAGGTTGAGGGCATCCTCACGCCGCAACAGGCGACGGCCTTGAAGGAAACCAGGCTCCACAACAAGCTCCGTGGCCTGCCGGAGGTCGGCGAACTGGTGAAGAGTTTCGACATCACCGAGAAGCAGAGGGCTCGTTTGCGTCGGCTCGCCGCGGAGTTCGGACTGGGCGTCGATTCGGCTTGGCGTGAGGCACAGGAGAAAGCGCTGGCCGTCCCCACCCCGGCGCAGCGGCAGAAGCTACGCGAGGAGCTGGACCGCCAGGGGGCGTGGTAGTAAGCCCCGGGCGGCGGCGGGCTGTCGCGCGCGCCGAACCGACGGCGTTCTGACTGCAACCTTGGAAAAACGGCATGAACCCTCCGCCCAATTGACCGCGCCAACAAAATGGCGTAGGCTGACGGGCGTTGCCGGTTCCAAGATTGGAGGGCCCGATCGGGCGCCTGACCTCCGCACTCACGCCGACGCTCGACAAGGAGAGAAAATGGCGGGCGACGATCATGGGCCGCCGCCACCGATGCGGCTTCCCCAGGAAATAGCCTGGCCGCCGCTCTGGCACGCACTCCTTCTGCTGCTGGCGGTCGGAGCCGGTTTGTCGGCGATGTTTTGGGCCGGGGACGCGTACGGCGGCGACGGCGTGCTTGCGATCTTGGCCGCGGTAGCCGTTTTCTGGCTGCTCTTCGTGGCGTGGTTTGGAACCAAATACGGGCGCTGGTGCGTGCCGATTCTCTTGCTGGGTTTGCTGGCCCAGTGCGGCGGATGCTTGATGACCTTGGAGCCGCTCAGCGGCTACTTCGTCCATGAGGGCGCCTATCGGGCTGCGTGTGCCCATAATCTGCGCCAGACCTGGACAGCGTTGCAGGCATACTACGCCCAGCATGGCAGATTTCCGCCCGCCTACGCGACCGATGCTGCCGGCAGACCAACGCTGAGTTGGCGAGTGTTCATACTGCCGTACATGGAGCAACAGAGCCTATACGACCGTTGCGTTCTCAATGAGCCCTGGGACGGGCCGCACAATCGAGAATTGATCAAGAGCGATGTGCTCGCGGCCCCAGAGTTCCAATGCCCTCACCATCGCTGGCGGGACCGTACGAGCGTGAGTTACCTGGCGCTGACTGGGCCGGGGACCGCCTGGCCGGGAGCCACGGGGAGCAAGCGGGCGGATTTCCGCCGCGGGCCGGCCAGTACGATTCTCCTGGTGGAGGTCGCTGCTTCGGGCATCTCTTGGGCAGAGCCCCGCGATTTGGATATCCGCGATCTGCTCTCTGCAACCAGCGGCCTGCGGCCGTCCAGCAATCATGGTCGGAACGGCTTTCACGCCTTGTTCGCCGACGGTTCCATTCGATACCTTGACTGGAATCGGCTGCGTGCCCGTCTGGGCCCCGACGGGGCCGTGAAAGGCGACCTGAAGGATTGCGAGATTGCGTTTCCGTCCGGCGGTTATTGAGTTTCCGCTGAGAACGTGTTTTGAAATTCTCCCCTCTCCCTTTGGGAGAGGGGCCGGGGGTGAGGGCAGTTGCGGCCTCGGCCCGGCTAAGCCGACGTTTCTCGGCACTGCCGCCCTCACCCTAGCCCTCTCCCGGAGGGAGAGGGGACCTGCGCTCGCCATTTCAAAACACGTTCTGAGGGCTGCGCGGAGTTCACGTGACCCTTCACGGCCCCGTCTGCGTTGCCGGGCGGTGCTGGGCCAAGGCGGCCTTCAACGTCTCGCACTCCTGCTGGAGAATGTGGACCGCCTGGGCCGCCTCTTCCGCCTCGGCCGGCACGTCGCCGGGCTGCGAGAGCTTCTCGACGCGCAGCGTGGCTTCGTCGGCCGACTCCGCTCCCAGATAGACGACGGTCCCCTTAAGCCGGTGTCCCAGGCGGCCGACTTCCGCCAGGTCGCCGCTCTGCAAGGCCGCGTGCATTCGCGGCAGCAGGCGGTCGGCGTCGTCGAAGAAACAGCGGATCATCTCCCCGAGCATTTTGGGGTTATTGCAGCAGCGTGGCACGCGCCAAGTCCGCATCGAACACGCCGGCCGGCCGGGGATCCTGCGCCGGCGGCGACTCGGGCGCGGCCGCGGCCGAGCTGGATTGACGGGTGCCACGGTTGGCTTGTCCAACCGTGTTTCCAGCACTGCTGGGCAAGCCAGCAGTGGCACCAAACATGTCAACCGAGCACGGCTGGGACGCTAAACTCTCGACGGTGAAAACCAGCTCGCGGGCGTCAATGGGCTTCGACAGGTAGCCGTCCATGCCGGCGGCCAGGCAGCGCTCACGGTCGCCCTTCATGGCGTGAGCGGTCATGGCGATGACCGGCACCCTGCGGCCGCGATCCTCCAGGGCGCGAATGGCCGCGGTCGCCTTCAGGCCGTCCATGCCGGGCATTTGCACGTCCATGAGGATGACGTCGTAGCGGTGTTCCTGCGTCATGCGGAGCGCCTGCTGGCCGTCGCCGGCGACGTCGACCAGGTGGCCGCGGTCCTGGAGGAAATAGGCGGCCACTTTCTGGTTCGCCGGGTTGTCCTCCACCAGCAGGATGTGCAATTTCGTTGCCGCCGGGGGCAGCACGGCGGGCGTCTCCGGCTCGGCGGGCAGTTCCGCCGCCAAAGGCAAGTGGACGGTGAAATAGAAGGTGCTGCCGCGGCCCAACTCGCTCTCGACCCAGATGCGGCCCTGCATCAGCCGGACGAGGTTCGCGGAAATCGTCAATCCCAGCCCGGTGCCGCCGAAGGTGCGAGTGGTCGAGGCGTCGGCCTGGGCGAAGGGCTGGAAGATGCGCTCCAAGTCGGCCGCCGGGATGCCGATTCCCGTGTCCCGCACCGCGAATTCCAGCGTCACGGAAGGGATTAGGGATTGGGGATTAGGGGAAGCCAAGCCGGCAACCTCCGACTCCTCGCCCCTAATCCCTACGACCAGGCTGCGCCCGGTGCCCGAATCCCTAATCCCTTCCGCAACGCGGACGTTGATCGTGACTTCGCCGTGCTGGGTGAACTTGATGCCGTTGCCGGCCAGATTGAGCAACACCTGCCGCAAGCGCACCTGGTCGCCGACCAGCGCGTCCGGCACTTCGGGTGGCAGGTGGCAGGAGAAGGCGATCCCCTTTTCGCTCGCCCGCACCGTGAGCACCTGCGTGGTCCGCTCCAGGACGCGGCGGAGGCTGAAAGGGGCGGATTCCAGTTCCAGTTTTCCCGCCTCGATCTTCGCCGAATCGAGCAAATCGTTCAACAGGACCAGCAGCAGGTCGGCCGATTCCTTGGCGGTCCGCAGGAAGTCTCTGGCCGGCGAATTGACCTGCTTCTGCAAGGCCAGATCGACCATGCCGAGGATGGCGTTCATGGGGGTCCGCAGTTCGTGGCTGATGTTGGCCAGGAAGCGGCCCTTGGCCTCGTTGGCGGCCTCGGCGGCGCGGGCGTGCTTCTCCGAGGTTTCCAGGAGACGGATGCGCTGGACGGCAATGGCCACGTGGTCGGCCACGGTTTTCATCAATCCCAACTCGTCGGCCGCGAACGCTGGTTTGCTCCGCGATCCGAAGCAAAGCGTGCCGATGACCCGCCCCTGGTTCACCAGCGGATGACAGACGTAGGCTTGGATGCCCAGGCGCGGACCAGTTCGGCGTGGGGGTCAAGCGCGGTCCCGGCGGCGCTCGGCCGCGATCCGGCCGCCCTCCTGGGCCGCGGCGCCGCACGAGGCCGGGCCGTAGTCGGGGCACTGGATTTGCCGGGCCGTCGCGTCGGGAACGCCGCCGCAGGCGTTCAGACGAAACTGGCCCGACTGCTCGTCCAAGAGGTAGTTGAAAAACACGTGGCAGTCCAGATGGTCCATGACCTTGCGGCAAAGCGACTCGATGACTTGCTGGGGCCGGTCGCTTTCCAGCAACTGCGCGGTCACTTCCGAGAGCAGCCGCTGTCGGTCCTCGCCGCGGCGGCGGACTTGTTCGTGTTCGAGCGCATCCAGCGCGAAGGAGACGTCGGCACAGAGCGAACTCAGCAGCCCGACCTCTTCCGCGTCGAACGGGTCGGGCTGGCCGGCGTAGAGCGTCAGGGCGGCGACCGTCTTGCCCTGGCGGCGCAGGGGAAAGGCGGCCGAGCTGCGAAAGCCGCAACCCAGGGCCGCCGCCCGCCAGGGCTCGGCCGCGGCACTGGTCTGGAAATCGTTGTTGATGACGGCCTGGTTCTCGCGGACGCAGGTGCCCGTCGGGCCCATGCCCAGTTGGCCGTCCGTCTCCACTTTGATCTGTTTCAGGTAGTCGGCCGCCTCGCCGGAGGAGGCCACGGGGGTGACGTTCCGGCCCTCGACTTGCCCGATCCAGACCAAGGGAAAGCCGCCTTCCTCGGCCACGATCCGGCAAACGTCGCGGAACAGCGCGCCGGTGTCGCGGGCCCGGACAATGGCCTCATTGACGCGGCTGAGCACGGCGTACAGCCCGCTCAGCTTGGCGATGCGCTCCTCGCGACGTTTGCGATCGGTGATGTCCAGGGCGTAGATGCGGACCTGGCGGGTGGCCGGATCGAAGGACATGGATTGATGAAACCAGCGCTTGCCGACCAGCAGTTCCCGGTCCGGAAGTTCGACGACGGGACGCCGGCAAGCCTCGGCCACCGACCGCCAATCGACCAGGAAAGGGTGCTCGGCGCCGCGCTGGCGCAGATATGGCAGCAGCACGTCGGCCGCCGGGTTGATGAACGTGGGATGCCCGTCCAGGTCCACTTCGAGAACGGGGTTCGGGTTGAGCAGGGCGAAGGACGCCAGTTGCGCCATCTTCTCCTCGGCCCGTTTGTGATCGGTCACGTCGCTGATCGTCACCCGGCAACCGGCGGCGTCGGCCTGGTGGGTCTCGATGGGGACGATTTCCAGGCGGCCGAAGAACTGCTCGCCGTCGGGCCTGCGAAAGGGGAGTTCGCAGGACTTCCTTCTCCCCGAGGCCATGACCTGCTGGACGTGGAGGTGGCAGATATCGCGGCACTTCGGCGCCGCCAGCCGGGAAATCGAGGTGCCCAGCAAAATTCCCCGCTCCACTCCCAGCATCGTGGCGGCGGTAAGATTGGCCTCCCGAATGACCTGTTCGCAGTCCAGGGTGAGATAGCCCACCGGCGCGAATTCGTAGAGATCGCGATAGCGGTCGTGGACCGCGGCCAGCTTGGCCTGGGACTGGCGGCTTTTTTCCTGCGGCGATTCCGCCTCGCTCCGCTGGATGGCGGCCTGCTCGACGAGCGCCCGCGGGTCGGGCACGAACATGGCGGGGATTTTGGGCAACAGCGTGCCGGCGGATTCCTCGGCCCGTGGGCCGAGCGCGCTGGGCGGCGACGGCCTGGCGGCGGATTTTCGCTTTTTCACGGCGCTGCCCTCCCGGCCTAAACGCGGAACTGGGGACTGTCCCGATTTTCGTGTCAGCGAAAATGGGACTGTCCCCCTGGCGCCACGTTCATCCTGGTTTCTTCATCCTTGATCCTTCATCCTTGGTTGTTCACTTCTTCGCAAAACCAAATGATCGCCGCACTCGGCCCGCGCGCGTGCCGACGGGCCTGAAGGCGGAACAAGCGATGGCCCCCAAGAAAGGGATTCCCGAATCGAACCGACGCTCAGGCGTCGCGGCCTGCGACGAGCGGCATCAAGGTGCCAATGCATGAGGACGCGATTTACCCGATCCTCATTATAAGAGTTCTTGATGAAAAACACCACAAGCCGTTTTAGGGGGACGGCGGGTTTTCTCTACCCCCAAGGAAAAAGGTGACAGGCACCATTTGCCGGAACGGCCCGGAGGGTGCTTCGCACAAATGGTGCCTGTCACCTTTTTCCCTCTACCCCCAAGAATGACTACCAAACGGCCTTCAGAAGTGGCACATCATCTGCCAATGGGCCAGCAGCACGGTCACCACGCCCAGAATCCAGCCCGGCACTCTTTCCGGAGGCAGCACGAGGAACAGTCTTTTGCAGTTCGGGCAGTAGTTCAAGCCTTCCAGGTTCCTGTCCTGCCTGACCACATGCGCACAATAGGGACAGTCGCAACGCAAGAGATTCTCCTGACCCGATGAGCCGAAAAGTGATGAGAATGTCCGTCCCCAGTGAATTCTAGCATATTTTCCCAGGAGCTCCCCCAGTTTACCAGCCCCCGTGCCGCAAAAGTTGGGGATTGTCCCAATTCTGGGCACCATGCGAAGCATGGTCGGACGAAAATGGGACCGGATACCCTTCTGGGTGCCTTGGAAATTCCGGGAAACAACGACTCGCATGTGTGAACCAATGGTGGGGATTCGGTTTGCAGGAGGGGGAAAACGCCTCCGGTGGATAAATCCGCCAAGTTGCTGGACGCGCGGCGTGCCCTGCCGTAAGATGGCGGAGGCTGGAAGCTGGGGTAGGCTTCAAGTTTCCCCCGCGACGGGCAGTGTCAGATCAGTTGTTTTCCACGAGACGAGAAAGGACAAGAGATCGCGATGAGAGTTGCAACACCCGGACTCGTAATGATCCTGCTCCTGGCCATGGCGCCCAGGGCGCCGGCGCCGCAGAAACCGTTTGGCTGGGCTCGCTCGACTTGAGCAAGATGCAGCAGGGCTTTGGCAAGCCCCAGGTCGACCACGCCATCGCCGACAAGCCGGTGAGCGATAAGCCGCTGAAGCTCGCCGGGCGGCAATTCGCCCACGGCGTCGGCACCCACGCGCGGAGCGTCGTGTGGATCGACCTGGCCGGCGGCTCCGACCGCTTTCTCGCCACCGTGGGCGTGGACGACGCGGCGGGCCGGCCGAACGGCACCACCTTCAAAATCGTCGGCGACGGCAAAGTGCTGTTCAAGTCGGGCGTGATGAACCCGGGCCAGAGGCCCGAGACCGTGGACATCGACTTGACAGGCGTGCAGCGGTTGGTGCTGATCTGCGGCGCGGCCGGCGGCAGCATCGACTTCGCGCACGGCGATTGGGCCGACGCCCGCTTCCTGGTAAGCGGCGCCAAGCCGCAGACCATCGACGCCCCGGGCGCGAAGGCGGTCATTCTCACGCCCCCGCCGCCGTTGGCGCCGCGCATCAACGGCGCCAAGATTTTCGGCGTCCGGCCCGGCTCGCCCTTCTTCTTCACCATTCCGGCCACCGGCCAGCGCCCCATGACCTTCGCCGCCGAGGGCCTGCCGGCCGGACTGAGCCTCGATCCCCAGACCGGCCACATCACCGGCACGCTGAGTCAGCGCGGCGAGTATGGGGTCTTCTTCCAGGCGACCAACGCCCTGGGCACGGCCCGCCGCGGTTTCAAGATCATTTGCGGCGACACCTTGGCGCTGACGCCGGAAATGGGCTGGAACAGTTGGTACAAGTGGATCAACAACGTGAACGACAAGATCATTCGCGACGCCGCCGACGCCATGGTCTCCAACGGCATGATCAACCACGGCTACATCTACGTGAATATCGACGATTGCTGGGCCTACCAGCCGGGATCGAAGGACCCCGTCTTCGGCGGCCCGATCCGCGACGCCGCCGGCAAGGTCAACTCGAACCGGCGCTTCCCCGACATGAAGGCCCTGACCGATTTCATCCATCGCCGCGGCCTGAGGGCCGGCATCTACACCTCGCCGGGACCGACGACCTGCGCCGGCTGCACCGGCGCCTACCGGCACGAGGCGGAGGACGCCCAGCGCTTCGCCGAGTGGGGCTTCGATTTCCTCAAGTACGACTGGTGCTCGTGCGGCGCGCCGCTGCCCGGGCTGGCCGGACGCCAGGAGCCCTATCGCAAGATGTCGGCGCTCCTGAAGAAGCAGCCCCGCGACATCCTGCTGAACTTCTGCCAGTACGGCAATGCCAACGTCTGGAAATGGGGCCGCGAGTGCGGCGGCAACAGTTGGCGCACCGCCGACGATCTGGGCCGCGGCTACTTGACCGGGGAGTTCGACCTGATGTGCCGCGAGGTCTTCGATCTCTATGCCGCCCAGAAGCTGCACAAGTACGCCGGCCCCGGCGCCTGGAACGATCCCGACTACCTGCAAATGGGCCAGCTCAGTTATGGCCCCACAACCCTCTCGCCCGACGCGCAGTATTCGCAATTCTCGCTGTGGTCCCTGGTGGCTGCGCCGCTGATCTTCGGCGGCGACGTGAAAGACCTCGACGACTTCACCCTCAGCCTGGTCTCGAACGACGAGGTGATCGAAGTGGACCAGGACGCGCTGGGCAAAGCGGGCCGCCGCGTGGCCAAGAACGGCGACCAGGAGGTCTGGGCCCGGCCGCTGGAAGACGGCAGCCTGGCGGTGGGACTGTTCAATCGCAGCGAGATGGAAACCACGGTCACGGCCAACTGGTCCGACCTGGGCGTCCAGGGCAAGCAGCGCGCCCGCGACTTGTGGCGGCAGAAGGAACTCGGCACGCTGGAGGGACGGTTTTCCTCACTGGTGCCGGCGCAGGGCGTGGTGCTGATCCGCCTTTGGTCGGCCGAGAAGTAGGTCGGGTTGCGGAAGGTGGGAAAATGGTAGGGTGGGTCGAGGCAGCGAGCCCCACCAGGAGACAGCCGAACGCCAAGTGGTGGGGCTCGCTGCGCTCGACCCACCCTACAACTACAACTTTCCGGAAAACGCCCCCCGGACGCAGTCCGGGGGCTTTTGCTTTTTCCTTCCCCCTTCCGCCCTCCGCCCTCCGCCTTTCCTAATCCCCAATCCCTAATCCCTCTAAAATATCGAGGTGCGCCTGGGCGTTGCCCAGCGATTCTTCGGCCAGGACTTGCAGCTCGGGCGCATCGGCCAGGCCGGCCACGCAATCCTCCATGGCCGGCAGGTCGCGCCGCAGATGTTCGATCACCCGTTGCAGCAGGTAGTCCAGGCTGGCGTCGTTCATGCAGGCGAAGGCCAGCGGGAACGGTCCCGGGTCCGGCTGGCCGCCATGATCGAGAATGGCCTGGGCGATGCGGCGGGCCAGCCGATCTTGGTCGGCGACGAGGTTGTCGAGGGCTTCTTGGGCCGGCTGCTCGGCGGCGTCGGACCACGGCCTGGCGTCGCGGAGGTACATCGCCAACGAGCGGCAAAGGATCCGCAACAGCCGATTCAGCACCGCGGTTGCACTGGGACGGGTGAGCGAAGCTATTTTCATGTCGCCTCGGGTTGGCAAAGGTGAGCTACCAACGTTTTCCTCAAGGTATCAAGGAGGAGGCGGCCACGTTGGCCCACGCCGACAGGCCGCCCCAGCAGACGAATAGCCCGATCAGGAAGGCTGTCAGCACGGCGACATAGGCCCCCGGCGCCGAGGCCAGCGGGATGGAGGGGGCCGGGCGTGCGGCGGGCTCGGGCAGCACCACCAGCACCCGCACCACGCGGAGATAGTAGAACAGGCTCAGCACGGTGTTCAGTCCGCCGATGGCCAGCAGCGCCAGGAGCTTGGCGTCCAGCAGGGCGGCGAAGATGACGAACTTGGCGACGAATCCGGCCAGCGGCGGTACGCCCACCAGGCTGAAGAGGATGATCGTCATGCAGACGGCCAGTCCCGGCGAAGGGCGCAGCAGGCCGGCGTAGTCGTCGATCGCTTCGCTGTCCAGCGCGTTGCGGAGGAAGGCCACGAAAGCGAAGGCCCCCAGGTTCATAAACAGGTAAATGCCCAGGTAGATGAGCAGCGAGGCCACGGCTGCCCCCGCGCCGGCGTCGTCGTGGCGTGCGGCCAACGTGGCGGCGGCGGCCACGGGCATCATCATGTAGCCGGCATGGGCGATGGTAGAATAGGCCAGCAGCCGTTTCATGTTCGACTGGCCATAGGCGGCGAGGTTGCCGAAGGTGCAGGTGACGGCGGCCAAGAGGCCGACCAGGCCGGCGATATAGAGGCCCGCCTGCGGGCAGGCGGTGGAGAACATCAGAGCCAGGCGGGCCAGCAGGCCCAGGGCGGCGGCCTTGGAGGCCACGGAGAGGAAGGCGGCGACTTCGGCCGGCGCGCCCTCGAAGACGTCCGGAGCCCAGAAGTGAAAGGGCACGGCCGAGATCTTGAAACCCAGCCCGGCCATGAGCATCAGCCCGCCCAGCACCAGCACCACGGTGTAGCCGGCCGGGACGCCGTCGCGGAACATGGCGGCGGCTGCGGCGGCCATGCCGGGCAGGTTGGCGGTGCCCAGCGCGCCGGCCAGGAGGCTGATGCCGTAGAGCATCACGCCGGCGGCGCCGGCGCCGAAGACGGCGTATTTCAGGGCCGCCTCGCTGCTGCGGCGGCGGTGGCGCAGGATGCCGGCCAGCACGTAGGAAGGCACGCTGGCCATTTCGATCCCCAGCACAATGACCAGGGCATGGTTTGCCGAGACCATCAGGCACATGCCCAGCGTCGCCCCCAGCACCATCACGTAGAACTCGGCGGCGTCCTCGGCCCGGGGCAGGGCGGAGATCCGCGTCAGCAAGACCAGCAGCAGCACAAATAGCAGCAGCAGCCCGCGCAGGGAGACCGAGAAGCTATCGTAGACCAGCAGGCCGGTGAAGAGCGGCATCGGTCCGCGGGCCGCGACGGCTTTCAGGCTGGCGGCCTGGAACGGAAGGCCCGCCGGGATGACCAGGTACAGCGCCGCTGCCGCCCCGAAGAGCATGACGTAGTAAGGGCCGGCCTTCCAGCGCGGCGCCAGCATCCTGACCAGCAGGATGAGCACGATGGCCGCGCAGAGCGTCAACTCCGGCCGGAAAGCCAAGAGCGACTCGCCGAGCGGCTGCGACAAAGCTTGTTGGAGCAGGGCGTGGAAGATCACGGTGACGGGAATTCCTTCGGGGGCTTGATCTCAATCGTACCGGGAGGGAGCGTCAGCACCTGCACGTGGACTTCCGGCGGCTCATGAGCGGGCACGTCCTCCGGCGTGGTGACTTCCTTCATGCCACGCGGCGGTGAATACGTTGTCCTGGCCGGCATATACTGAAGCCTGGGGCCCGGCTGCTGGGACGCGCCGCGATCGGCGCGGCGGAGGTCCCCGGCGGCGGCCTGGTCGGCCTTCATCTTCCAGGCGGTCAGGTCGTCGGCCACCTTGTTGGTGCTGGGCGTGCTGTAGTCCAACATCACCCGCGGATAGACGCCCAAGACGATGGCCAGCACCACCAGCGGCACGGCGATGGCGATCTCGCGCTTGTTCATGGGCGTGATGCCCTCGGCGTGCGGGCCTTTATATTCGGGACCGAGATACACCCGCTGGATCGTCCAGAGGATGTAGCCGGCGGTGAGGATGACGACCGAGGCGGCGATGACCGCCAGCACCATGCTGTAGCTCCAGGAGGCCAGCACCACGAAGATTTCGCCGATGAAGCCGCAGAGGCCGGGCAATCCCATGGCGGCGAAGAAAATGACCACGGAAATGCCGGCGTACACCGGCATGCGCTGGAACAGGCCGCCGAAGCGGTCGAGGTCGCGGTGATGGACGCGGTCGTAGATGACGCCGACCAAAAAGAACATGCCAGCCGAGCTGATGCCGTGGGCGATCATTTGGAACATGGCGCCGCTGATGCCCATCTTCCAGTAGTCGGAATTGTAAAGGTTACCGCCCACGGCGCTCCAGACGCCGATGCCCAGGAGCACGTAGCCCATGTGGCTGACGGAACTGTAGGCGACCAGGCGTTTGAAGTCTTTCTGGGCCAGGGCGGCCAGGGCCCCATAGACCATGCTCACCACGCCCACGCCGCAGACCAGCCAGGCGAGGCTGTAGGCGGCGGCCGGGCAGATGGGATAGCAGATGCGCAGCACGCCGTAGCCGCCCATCTTCAACAACACGCCGGCCAGGATCATCGAGATGGGCGTGGGCGCCTCGACGTGGGCGTCGGGCAGCCAGGTGTGCACCGGGACCGCCGGCAGCTTGATGACAAAACCGATAAACAGCAGCAGGAAGGCCCAGAACTGGGTCGATTTGCCCCACAGCAGCGTGGCGTTGAAAGGCGACTTCTCCAACTGGCCCATGGCCGCCAGGGCGAGGATGTTGAAGGTATGGATCGGCCGGGCGCGGTACGGCGCCGAGGCGGCAGCAACCGGGGACTGTCCCAATTCTCGCGTGACCGGGGACTGTCCCAGTTTTCGTCCGACGAAAACGGGACTGTCCCCTTCAGCCCCGGCAGCGACGTGGCAGCCGGCCTGCTGCGCCGGCGTGAGCGAGTTCAGGTCGCTGGCGAAGTAGAGCATCAACAGCGCGATGAGCATCAGCACGCTGCCGACCAAGGTGAAGAGGAAGAACTTGATGGCGGCGTACTCCCGCCGCGGACCGCCCCAGATGCCGATGAGGAAGTACATCGGCAGCAACATCACTTCCCAGAAGACGTAGAAAAGGAAGAAGTCCAGCGCCAGGAAGACGCCCAACATGCCCGTCTCCAAGAGCAGGAACAGGATGCAGTAGCCCTTCACGTGCTTGACGATGGGCCAACTGGCCGCCATGGCCAACATGCTCAGGAAGGAGGTGAGGATGACCAGCGGGAAGCTGATGCCGTCCAGTCCGATCAGGTAGTGGATGCCGAACGCCGGGATCCACGGCCGGCTGACGACGTGTTGCATGCCGGCGGTCCCCAGGGCGAACCCCGCCGAGCCGCTGTGCCCTCCCGCGGGCAGCGCCATCCAGACCGTCAGCGCGAAGACGATGGCGGTGGTGACGAAGGACAACTGCTTGATCGACTCCTCCTGACGCCGCGGCATGAAGCACAGTACCAAGGCGGCCGCCGCCGGCAGGAAGATGACCAACGTGGGGAGCACATCCGACATGGTTAAGCTCGACATGGTTAGGCTAGCCAACATAGTCACTCACAATCCAATCGCGTAGTTCCAGTAGAAACTGGTCAGGATGAACAGCACCACCGTGCCCAGGGCGACGAGCATGACGTACTGCCGCACGTTGCCGGTCTGCACGGCGCGGAGCCGCAGCCCGGCCGCGTAGGTCGCCCGCGCGGTCAAGTTGACCAGGCCATCGACGAAGAGGCGGTCGATCCAATCATCCAAGCGGGCGATCCCGGCGGCAGCCCGGGCGGCGCCGTCGGCTACCGCGTCGATGCCCTGGGTGTCGAGGCCGGCCACGGCCTGCGAAATCCACAGCGTGGGCCGGACAAACAGTGCGGCGTACAGCTCGTCAAACCACCACTTGTGGATGAGGAAGCTGTAAGTCAGCCGGAAGCGCCGGCGGAGCCATTCGGCCGAGATCGTCCGCCGGCCGTAGATCGCCGTGGCCAAGAGGAAGCCGCCCAGGGCGAAGGCGAAGGCCCAAAACGTGGCCGGATGCTCGATCGCGGGCTCGTGGCTGAGGTGTTCGGCGGGCTGGACCACCGCGCGGCGACGGCCAGCCGGCCGAGGCCCCGCCGGCGATGCCCGCCGGACGCGCCTGCTCCAGCAGCGGCTCCAGGCCGACGTTCGTCCATAAGAGGTTCCCGCCGGCAAACACCGCCAGCACGGCCAACACCACCAGCGGCCCCACCATGGTCCAAGGCGACTCGTGGGCGTGCTGGTGGACGTGCTCGTCGCGGGGCTGGCCGGCGAAGGTCAAGTACCAGAGGCGGAACATGTAGAAGGCGGTCATCGCCGCCCCGGCCACCGCCACCCAAAAAATCCAGCGGTGCGGCGGATTGTCATTGGCGAAAGAGAGCACCTGGGCGAGGATGCGGTCTTTCGAGTAGAAGCCGCTCAGGCCGATCAGCAACGGCACGCCCGCCCCGGAGATCGCCAGGCAGCCGACGAGCATGGTGCCGGCGGTCCAGGGCATTTTCTTCCGCAGCCCGCCCATCTGCGGCATCTCGTTGGTCCCGCAGGCGTGGATCACCGAGCCGGAGCAGAGGAACAGCAGGGCCTTGAAGCAGGCGTGGGTGAAGAGGTGGAACAGTCCGGCCAGCCAGCCGCCGACGCCCAAGGCCAGCATCATGTAGCCCAACTGGCTGACGGTCGAATAGGCCAGCACCCGCTTGATGTCGGTCGCCGTCAGGGCGATGGTGGCGGCGATGAAGAGCGTGATGCAGCCGGTGTAGGCGATCACCGTGAGCACTTCGGGCGTGAAGAGGGGATAGCAGCGGCCCACCAAATAAACGCCGGCGGCCACCATCGTGGCGGCGTGGATCAGGGCGCTGACCGGCGTGGGCCCTTCCATGGCGTCGGGCAACCAGACGTGCAGCGGGAACTGCGCCTCTTGCCCACGCAGCCGCAAAAGATGCCCAGCCCGGCCACAACCAGCAGCCAGTAGCCGTGGCTCTGGGCACGCCGCACTACGTGGTTGACAAGTTCCCGGCTCGACAAGGTTGCCCCGGCGGGCATCGTCGATAGTCTGTAGGGTGGGTCGAGCAGCGAGCCCCACCAGGAAATGGCCGAATCGTAGCTGGTGGGGCTCGCTGCCTCGACCCACCCTACCATTCCGCCACCTTCCGCAACAGAAGCTAATTCCGCCTGCACGCCCAGCGCCGTCATGCCGTCGGGCACGCGGGAGGCGTAGATGGTCGCACGGCGGACGGACCTGGCTGAAGATGCCGGGTTGCGCCGCGCCGTGGGCATCGTGGTAATTGTCGAAGGAAAACGTCCCCATGCCCGTCCACACGGCCATCAGGCCGATGATCATGCCGAAATCGCCGATGCGGTTGACGATGAATGCCTTGTTGGCCGCGTTGGAGGCGCTGCGGCGCTCGAAGTAGAAGCCGATGAGGAGGTAGGAGCAGATGCCGACCAGTTCCCAGAAGGCGAAGACCATAGCCAGGTTGCCGGCGATCACCAGCCCCAACATGCTGAAGCAGAAGAGCGAAAGGTACTGAAAGAAGCGGTGAAACCGCCCCCGCCGGCGTAGCGGCCGGCCATCGGAGAGCGTGACCAGCGGGTCGGTCATCTCGTCGAGTTCTTCGTGCATGTAGCCGAGCGAATAGACGTGGATGCAGGTGGCCACCAGCGTGACCATGCAGAACATGGCCACCGTCAAGGCGTCGATGTAATAGCCGATGGTGAGCCGCAGGGCGCCGAAACTGGCCAGCATGTACCACTCACCGCTGGCGGGCGAGGGCACGGGCGGATTGTGCCAGAGCCAGCCGATCAAGGCCGCAAACGACAGCAGCGTCGAGCAGCCGATCGCCAGCGTGGCCAGGTAGCCGGCACAGCGGCCGCCCCGCCCCATCCGCCGCCCCCAGAAGACGATCAGGGCGAACGAGACCAGCGGCAGCAGCCAGGCCAGTCCCAGGAGTCTCGGCAATACGATTGAAAAGCCCATCTATCCCTTCAGTTCCTCGCCGCGATCAACGTCGATCGTGGCGTGATTGTTGTAATAGCACAAGGCGATGGCCAGCGCCACGGCCGCCTCGGCCGCCGCCAGCACGATGACGAACATGGCGATCAGTTGTCCGTCCAGGCCGAGCGCCGCGCTGCGGATCGGCGCGGAGGAAGGGGGCGCCGAAGGCCACGAAATTGAGGTTGGCCCCGTTCAGGACCAGCTCGATGCCCATCAACACGCCCACGGCGTTCCGCTTGACGGTCATGCAGACCACGCCGCAAACGAAGAGGATCGTCCCCACGGCGAGGTAATGCGAGAGGCCGACCGGTTGTGTGAGGAAGTCCATGGGAGTCAGGGGCCAGGGGCCGGGGGCCAGGGGTCAGGGGGAGACGGGCCGGCGTCTTCCGCCGGCGACATTTCCCGCACGTCGCGTTTCGCCCGGGCCAGGTAGGCGGCCCCGACCAACACAACCAGCAGGTGAACGGAAATGATTTCAAAGACCAACAGGTAGCCGGCCATGCCGGCGCCGCGGCTGGGCGGGGTCGCCGGATCGAGGCGATCGACGCGGACGCCCATCAGGGCCAGCCCCAGCGGCGTGGCCGTCGGCGGCGAGCGGTCCAGCCGCGTGTCGGCCTGCTCGGTGGTGATATTGCGGCCGCTCCACAACTGGACGCTCAGCACCGCTTGCAGGAGCACGGCGGCCAGGGCGCCGCCGATCAGCAGGGCCATGAGCCATTGGCGGCCGCCGGTGGGCAGCGAGACCAGCGGGCCGCGGGCGGTGAGCATGACGCCGAAGACCAGCAGGACCAGCGTGCCGCCGACGTAGACCATCAGTTGCATGGCGCCCAGGAAATCGGCCCCGGCCAGGAAGAACAGCCCGGCCACCGCCGACAGCGAGAGCACCAGGTAAACGGCCATCCGCACGATGTTGGCGGAGACCACCACGGCGACGGCCGCCGCGCAGGCCGCCAGGGCCAGCAGGTAGAAGAAGACGCTGTGCCAGTGGATTGCTCCCAACATCGTCAACTCCTGATCCAACTCAGCAGGCCGCCGGGGAAGAAGAACGTCCAGAGCATGACGCCCACCAACGCGATCGAGGCCAGCGGCACGCAGTATTTCAGGCAGGTGGCCATTACCTGGTCGATGCGGAGCCGCGGCAGCGTCCAGCGCAGCCACATCATGAACATGACGCCGACGTAGACCTTCACCAGCAAATTGGCCAGCCCCAGCAGGTTGGCCAGCCAGATGAAGAAGAAGTGGGAGTTGGCCGTCAGCCCCAGCAAATGCGCCACCGGCACGGGCCCGTTCCATCCGCCCAGGAACAGCACGGCGGCCAGCGCGCTGACGGCGAACATCGCGGTGTACTCGGCCATCATGAAAATCGACCAGCGGAACCCCGAGTATTCGGTCATGAAGCCGGCCACCAACTCGCTTTCCGCCTCGGGCAGGTCGAACGGGGCACGGTTCACGCTGGCGGTGGCGCAGGTGACGTAAATCCAGAAGGTCATGAAGGTGAACGGATCGTGCAGCGCGTACCAGTTGGTGATCCAGCCCTGCTGGGCGTCGCCGATGGCGACCAGGTCCATGGTGCCGGCCAGCAGCACCGGCACAACCGCGCACATGCCCAGGGGAATTTCGTAGCTGACGACCTGGGCGGCCTCGCGCATGGCCCCGTAGAGCGACCACTTCGAGGCCGAGGCATAGCCGCCCAGCAGGACACCGAAGACTTCCAGCCCGGCCACGGCCAGCACGAAGAAGACGGCGGTATTCATGCGCAGCGCCACCCAGTCGCTGTCGAAGGCGCTGGCAAAGGGGATGGCCAGGAAGACGCCGAAGGCGGCGGCGAAGCTGACGTAGGCGCCAGGCGGAAGAGGAAGTGGTCGGCCCCGGCGGGAATGAGGTCTTCCTTGCAGAGGAGTTTCAGACCGTCGGCGGGCGATTGCAGCCAGCCGAAGCGCCCGCCCACGCGCGTGGGCCCCAGCCGGTCCTGGATCCGCGCCGCCACTTTCCGCTCCATCCAGATAAACGTCGCCACTGAAATCATGACCACCGTCAACAACAGCGTCACGTGCACCAGGGCGGCCACGCCGTAGGCGATCCAGTGCAGTGTCGGATCCAGCTTGGTGAAGGCGACGATCCAATCGGCGATGGCGCTGTTCATCGGTCGATCTCCCCCAACACGAGGTCCAGCGAGCCGACCACCGCCGGCACGTCGGCGATGAGGCAGCCGCGACAGAGTTCGGGCGTGACCGAGAGGTTGCAGAAGCTGCTGCTCCGCACCCGCACCCGCCAGGGCACCGGCGAGCCGTCGCTGACGATCATGAAGCCCATCTGGCCCTTGGGCGCCTCGGTTTCCAGGTAGACCTCGCCCGGCGGCAGTTTTTGCCGCAGCTTGATCGGCTCGCCGCAATTACCCGGCGTGCGGCTGTACTTGTCCATCGCCTGGCGGACCAATTTCACCGACTGCACCACTTCCAGCATCCGCACGTAGAAGCGGTGCCAATTGTCGCCCAGTACCGCCTGGGACGGCACCGGCGGATAGGGATAATCCTGCGGATAGCGGCCGCTGACTTGCGCGATCACCTCGAACTGGTAGCCCTCGTACATCTGCCGGCAGCGCGGCTGGCCGTCGCGGCGGAGGTCCCAATCGACCCCGCTGCCCCGCAGCACCGGCCCGGTGCAGCCGTAGTCGATCGCCATCTCGGGCGTCAGCACGCCGATGCCGGCCGTGCGATGCACGAAAATCGCGTTGCTGGTCAGGAGGGCATGAAACTCGTCGATCACCGGCTCGAACTGCTCCAGGAACGCTTCGCAATGTTGCAGCCAGCCGGGCGGCAGATCGCCCGTCACGCCGCCGACGGTGATGTAGCTGTAGGTCAGCCGCGCACCGCAAAGCTCCTCGAACAGGTTGAGGATCTTCTCCCGCTCGCGAAAGGCCCACGTGAACGGCGTGAAGCTCCCCAAGTCCAGCCCATAGCAGCAGGCGGCCACCAGGTGGCTGGCGATGCGGCTCAGCTCGCAGGTCATCACCCGCAAGTGCCGGGCCTTCTCCGTCACTTCGCAGCGCAGCAACTCCTCGACCACCAGCGACCAGCCCAGGTTCATGTTCACCCCGGCCAGGTAATCGAAGCGGTCGGTGTAGGGGATGTATTGCCGGGGCGTAAGGTTCTCGCCGATCTTCTCCCCGCAGCGATGCAGGTAGCCGATGTGCGGCGTCACTTCGGTGACCACCTCGCCGTCGGTCCGCAGCACCAGCCGCAACACCCCGTGCGTGCTGGGATGCTGCGGCCCCATGTTGACCAGCATCTCGTCGCTGCGCAGGTCGAATTCGACCAACTCGGGATCCACGTGCTCCGTCGCCATGGCGCTATCTCCTCGGGATCCCGTGGTACTCGGCGGGCGGCTGGTAATCTTTGCGCAACGGGTGGCCGGCCCAGTCCTCGGGCAGCAGGATGCGGCGCAGGTCGGGGTGACCGGTGAAAAAAATGCCCGACAGGTCGAAGACCTCGCGCTCGTGCCAATCGGCCGTGGCCCAGACGTGGCTGACGGTGGGGACCTCGGGCAATCGGCCCTCGAACGTCGTCCTGCCAGCGCGGCAGCATGACTTTCAGCACCAGCCGATGCCGGTGGACGAGGCTGGAGAGGTGGTAGACGACCTCGACGTGGGGCGTCCACTTCACGGCGGCCGCTTTCTTGGCGTCCGACTCGAAGTAGTCGATGCCGCTGATGCAGTGCAGCATGTTGAAACGCAACTCGGGCTCGTCGCGCAGCCAGCGGCAGACCTCGGGCAAGGCCGCCGCCGAGACCTCGATCCAGGGGTCGATGGCCTCGAAATTGGCGCCGCTCAGGGCCGGACCGAACCGGGCGGCGAGTCGTTGGTGAATGTCGCGGATGTCCATCAAGGCTGCACGACCTTCCAGGTGACATTTCTCCCGTCCGCGGCGGACTGCGGGCCGACGGCGCGGACCCAACTGAGATCGCCCCGCCACCAGACATAGGCGAAGCCGGCCAGGATGACGGCGAAAAACAGCCCCAGGTCGGCCATCGCCGCCAGGGCCAACTGCCGGGCGTCTGCCGCAACCTCTTTCCGGCCGGGAAGCATCTGCTGCCGGCCCCATTGCTCCGGCCCCTGGGTGATGCCGAGCTGGACGCACAGTTCGGTGTTCCTCTCGTCGGAGACTCCCGGGGCCATCAACTGCGTGGCCTTGCCGAAAATCGCCGCTGGCGGAAAGAACAACGTCACTTCGACCTCGAAAATCAGGAAGACCAGCGCCACCACGTAGAAGCGGAGGTCGAACTGCACCGCCGTGGAGCCGACCGCCGGCTCGCCGCACTCATAGGGCTCCAGCTTTTGCGGGCTGGGCGCCTGCGCGCGGAGCAGCCGGCCCAGCAACAGGGAGACCAGGGCGAACAAGAAAGCCACCCCGGCAAACAGCGCCAAGTAGGCGACGATCGAAGTCGGCGTCATTGCGACAGGAACCGTTCCCTCTCCCGGGCAAAAACCCTTCCGCAAAAACCGCATATTTTAGAGCAAGTGCGGCCGCCGCGAAAGTGGCAGCCCATCGATAACCGCCTCACGGACACTCTCCCCCTCTCCCTCCGGGAGAGGGTCGGGGTGAGGGGGAAGTGGAGCCGACGCGCAATCGAGATTGCCAATACTCACTCTCGCTCCCCTCACCCTAACCCTCTCCCGGAGGGAGAGGGGAACTCGATCTCTCAACCTCGCCGCTCACGCCGGACCGGCATCTCCAGCCGCAGGGGATGCCGCTGCCGATAGCCGGCATCCGGCTCGTGCCAGTAACGGACCTCCGGCTCGCCCAGCTTCCAGCAGAGGAAAACCTTGCGGCCGTCCACCAGGGCGGGAAAGTCGACCAGCCCTTCCGAGCCGTTGGTGGGCTCGATCCCCAGCGCCCGCAACTCGTCCACGTATTCCCGCAACCGCTCGGCGTCCTTGCGCAAGTCGTCTTCGACTTGCGCCAGTTCTTCCTGGTAGGGGTCGCGGCGGCCGGGGCCGGCTCGCAGCAGCGAGAGGCGATGGCGGCGATCGATCACGTCGCGGGACAACTCGACCAGATCGCCGACGATCGCGCGGACCAAGGGCAGCGAGGCGTTGGCCTCCTCGACGGTGTACAGCTTGCCTCGCCCCGGACGTTTGCGCTTCATGTCGCTTGCCATCATGCGTTCGGGCCTCCATGGACCGGGTGGGCCACCGTCTTCGAATTGGCCACCGCCAGCGGATCGAGCGTCGCCCGACCCCAGGCAATCTCCACCGGCAGCCGGGAAAAATCCACCAGCGTCCCCTCACGACTGTAGCAGCTCAGATCGTGCGACCAGCCCATGAAGATGCAATCCACCGGGCAAGGATCGACGCACAAGGCACAGAAAAGACACTTCCCGTAATCAATCACAAAACTGGTGACCTGGAAGCCCTTCCGACCCGCGATCCGCTGCTTGCCGATGTAAATGCAATTGGCCGGGCAGGCCCGCGCGCAGGCGTCGCAGGCGATGCACGTGGTCAAATCGAAGCGGTGGAAGCCGCGGTAGCGCGGCGCAACTTTCAGGGGCAGTTCCGGAAACTCGTACTGCTCGGTAAAAGTGCGGCGGCGGGGATTGTAGGTGATGATCCAGTAACGCATCGTGACCCACAACGCCTGGATCACGGTGGCTACCGCGGCGTAAATGTTCCCAAACCAGACGCGCATGGCTGCCTTCCGACCGCTCCGTCATCCGTCTGGCCCGCGGAGACGGATTTTGGCGAGAGTTGCAAACCCAAATTATACGGGCCCGGGCCCGACCCACAATCCCAGGCGCGATTTTGTTCTGAGGAGGGAGGGGGCCATCGGCGATCCGTGCGAAACCGCAAGCGACGCCCGTGTCGCTTCCGTGGAGACATCGCACCCCCCCTTTCGCCCATGCCGCCTGCGCCGACTTTTCGTCAGGCGTAAGTTGTTGTGATAAAAGGGATTATGACGCGCAGTCTCGACCGCGGCGTCGTTGGGGAGTGGGGCGGTGAACAAAACGGCGCTGGCGGGCATACTAATAGTGTGCCAACGGCGGAAAAAACACCCAACAAGTGCGATTTTACGCCCAGAATGACTTGACTTCCCACAATTGCGGCGTATCGTACATTGATGGGAGTGTACTTTTACGTACACCCTGCCGACTTCTGCGGGGGCGTTTAATTTAGGAAGCCCCGGCAAAACGGCGAAGGAACGTGCCGATGTTAGTTTTATCCCGCAAGAAGAACGAGAGTATTGTCATCAATGATGACATCACCATCGTGGTCGTAGAGATCCGGGGGGACAAGGTCCGCCTGGGAGTCGAGGCCCCGAAGGAAGTTCCGGTTCACCGCCGCGAAGTATTCGATGCGATCCACCGGAACGAGGCCGCGGCCGAAGACAAAACGGCCACCAAGACGGACGCTGCCGGCGGCAGCGGCGATGCACCTTAGGGCGGCGACTTCTCTCGATGCTCGCTAGTCCGCCCGTTATCTCCCCCCCTCTGCTTGCAGATTCTGTCTGCGCCGGCCTCTGCCCGCACTTGACTAGAGCCCTCCGGAGCGGATATACAGGGGTGTTCCGTCCGGCCCCGTCGTCTAACCAGGTTAGGACACAGGCCTTTCAAGCCTGCAACACGGGTTCAAATCCCGTCGGGGTCACTTGAGCAAGGGGGAAGGCGGAGGGCGGAAGGGGGAAGGAACCATACGCTCCGAGTCCGGGGGGGCCGCGGGGCACAACACCTATTCCTCGCGCGGTTGCCCTCCTTGCCGCTGCTTCACGGCCGCCTGGCTGATTTCTTCCACGCTCCGCTCCGGCCAGAGGGTCCGTTGCCATCGTGTGTAATCGAACGGCTCGCGTTGGATCAGGGCAATGAACTTCTCGGCTTGCACGTCGCCCAACGCCGCAATCAACGCGCGGAAGCCCGTGGTCTTGATCTCGGTGTCAGTAAGCATCAAGTCACCTCGGCCATGGTCTACCGGTCGGGAGGAAACGGCTTGCGCGGGCCGGCCTTCGACTTGGCGACCAATGTCCGAAATTCGGGATTGGATTCTAGGAGATCGTCGACCAGCGAGTCGTCCGCTGCCGTCTCGAGCGCCTGAATGGCGACGAGCCGTTGGTCGGGCAACGTGACCACGATCGCCTGACCCGAGTCCGCGCATTCAACCAACGTCGCCCGAAGGTTCGTCTCCAGGCGACTGAGGGGAATGGTCTTGATGTCCATGAAACTCGGTTCCTTTCACAATCAGCTTCCTGTGCCGAAAGTCTACAAGCTTGCCGCACATGGTCAAAGCCCCACATCCGGGTGGATGGTTTCGTTGCGGGAATTCGGCCGCCCCTGGCGATGCCGCTCCGGCACTTGCGATCGGGCTCGTGCCGCGTCGCCGGGGATAACCCGGTTGTAGTCTTGCCCTTGCTGGATGAAATCAGAAGAATAAGAGAGCCATGAGCGATTCAGCCGACCACCTTCCGCCTTTCCCTGTCCCCCTTCCGCCCTCCGCCCTCTGCCTTCCGCCTTCCTATGACGCCTTGCTGCTGGTCTCTTTCGGCGGCCCGGAAGGTCCCGAGGACGTGATGCCGTTCCTGGAAAACGTCGTCCGCGGCAAGGACGTGCCGCGGGAGCGGCTGCTGGAAGTGGCCTCGCACTATGAGCGATTCGGCGGCGTAAGCCCGGCGGGCGATCAGATCCGGGCGCTGCTGGTGGCGCTGGTCACGGAGCTGAACGCCCACGGCCCGCCGCTGCCGGTCTACTGGGGCAACCGCCACTGGCATCCGTTGCTGAGCGAAACGGTCGCCCAGATGGCCGACGACGGCGTCCAGCGGGCGTTGGCGTTTGTCACCTCCGCGTTCGGTTCCTATCCCGGTTGCGGCCAGTATTTGCAGGACATCGCTTCTGCCCGCAAGGAAGTGGGCCCCAAGGCGCCGCAGATCGACAAGCTGCGGCTGTACTACAATCATCCCCGCTTTATCGAGGCCATGGCCGATCGTGTCTGGGATGCGTTGGAAGGGATTCCGGCCGAGCGCCGCAGCCAGGCGCGGCTGTTGTACACGGCGCACAACGTTCCCCGGTCGATGACTTGCAATTGTTCCTACCAGCAGCAACTTGAGGAAGCCTGCCGGCTGGTGTCGGAGCGGCTGGGTCGCGCCGAGTGGCGGCTGGCGTATCAGAGTCGCAGCGGCCCGCCGGAGCAGGACTGGCTCGAGCCGGAGCTTGCCGATTCTCTGCGCTCGCTGGCCGAAAGCGGCGCGACTGGCGACGTGGTTGTGGCGCCGATCGGTTTTGTCTGCGAGAACATGGAAATCGTCTACGACCTCGACGTGCAAGCCCGCCAGTTGGGCGAGGGATTGGGTTTGAACCTGGTGCGCACCGCGCTGCTGGGCAGCCATCGCCGCTTCGCGGAGATGATCCGCGAGTTGGTCGTGGAGCGGATGGAGGCCAACCCGACCAGGCCGGCCTTGGGGACGCACGGTCCGGCGCCCGATCGCTGTATGCCGGAGTGAATCGCACCCCGCCCAAGGGGACAGTCCCATTTTCGTCCGACCATGCTTCGCATGGTGCCTAAAATCGGGACTGTCCCCGAGCTACTCGTTCCCGCATCCGAACCTCCCAGGTTGCCTCTTTTCCCAGGGCAAAGCGTTTCCAGGGCGTCGCGGCCGGCCGGCGGGGGGCCGTTTTCCGCTTTACCGGTAGAATCCTGCAGAATTGCCCTTGACCAGCGGGAGGTCTCCCAGTATTTAATCGCTCCTCTTCGCAAACATCTTTTTGATCTCGTCACCAAGCTCATCATGGCTGTCTCGCCGATGGTTCGTCAGGCGACCCTGTACGGCGTTTGGAAGCAAAGGAGAATCGTGTTGAAAGCGACCGCAAGTATTGCGTCCGGATTGATGGCCGTCGTTCTGTGCTTTTCTGCGGGCAGAGCCATGGCTGGACCCGTCAGCAGCGGAGTGGTTGCCCTGGTCAGTGCCGCGGGGCTGGCCCAGACCGACGCCACGACTTCGCAGCCGGACAACAAGCGACAACAGGCGGCCGACTTGCTGCAGCGGGCTCGTCAGGCGATGAAGGAAGGCGATCTGACGACGGCGGATTTGTTGGTCAGCCAGGCAGACTCGCTGAAGGTCGAGTACTCGCCGATCACCATGGAGGACACGCCGCGGAAGGCCCGCCAGGCCCTGGAGCAGATACGCAGCGTCAACGCCGGTTCTGCCGGCCCGTCGCCGTGGGGGTCGGACAAGAGGGCGGCCCCGCCCAGCGACCCGTTCTACGGCCGCACGCCCGCCGCCACGGACGTAACCGTGACGCCGCTGCCGCCGGCCGGCGTCGCGCAACCGCTGCCGCTCGTCGGCCAACGGACACAGAGCGATACCCTGTTGCGCATGTCCCGTTGTGCCCTGGCCACCGGCGATGTCCGCCGCGCGGTGGACCTACTCAATCGGGCCAAGCAGCTCCAAGTCCGCTACGGACCGTTGGACGACAGCCCCGAGCGGGTCGAAGCGGCCATCGGCAAGTACCAAGAGGTCATCACCCTGGATCGAAACTCGGAAGCCGGCCGCCGCAACTACGCCCGCATGTTGATGGAACAGGCCGAGGCGTTGGTCCATTACGGCGAATTCGACCTGGCCGAGCAACTGGCCGACCGTGCCGTCCGGCAGGGAGTCACCTATGGCCCCTACGAGCGGAAGCCGCAGGAACTCATGGCGCAGATCGGCGCCGACAGGCGCCGCAGCGCGACCCTGATCCGGCCGCTGCCGCCGCCGGCCGACGTGCGGCCGCCGCGCGCGACCGGCAACCCGGAGGGGCTGGCGGTCGTCGGCGAAGAGCCGTCGCCGGGCGTGGTTTCGCCGGTGGTCTACAATCCGAGTCAGGACCCGACGCGGAACGTGCAGGCGTCCAGCGTGCAAGCGGCTTCGCCGGTTGTGGGCCAGCAGCTTGGCTATAGCGAGCCGGTGCCGGCGTCGGTGGCAGCCGCCTCGCCGCCGCCGCCGCCTTCGTCGTCGCTGCTGTCGCCGCCGCCGCCGCCGGAATCGTCGCCGACTACGCCGCCTCCGCCAGACGGGTATTCGACCACACCGCCGCCGCCAGAATCGTCGCCGGCCACGCCGGCGATTGCCCCGCCAGCCACGCCGGCGATTGCGCCGCCGGCCGCGGCGGGCGCACCGGGCACTTCGCCGGGCTATGCCCTGTTCCAGCAGGGCGAAGCCGCGCTGCGAGCGCATGACCGCGACCGGGCGTATCAATCGTTCCGGCAGGCCGTCGCGTATCTCAACGAGCTCGATGCCGCCACCGGGCAGCGGTTATTGGATCACTTGCAGTTGTTGTCCGCGCCCAATTTGCGCCCCGCCCAGGCGGCCGTCGGCGCGCCGGGCGTCAGCGAGGAGGTCGCCAAGCAACAGGCGTTGGCGCGGCAGTTGGCCACGGAATTGGAGCGGCAGGAATCGCAGGCCCGCTCGATGCTGGAAAAAGACTCCCGAGGGGCGCTGGCCCTCCTGGAGCAAGAGCGCAGGAAGATCGAGGCGGCCGGTCTGGCGCCGCAATACCGCGATGCCCTGTTGCGGAACTGCGATCGCTGCCTGGCCGACATTCAGCAATTCATCGCCAAGAACGGCCCGCGGCTGGAATTGATGGAGCGTAACGCGCACACCCGCCAGGAGATCGAGCGCGAGAAGCAGGAGAAACTCAACCGCCAGCAGAAGATCGCCGACTTGGTGGACCAGTACAACCACCTCATGGACGAACAGCGCTGGGCCGAGGCCGAAGTGGTGGCCAAGCAGGCGGCGGAACTGGACCCGAGAAACCCGGTCGTGGAGCAGCTCCTGTTGCGGTCGCGGTTCGTCCGCATGTACAAGGACAGCATGGACATCAAGGACCAGCAAGAGAAGATGTTCGGCATCGCCCTGAACAATGCGGAGCGGTCCGCCATCCCCTTCGACGACAATCAGCCGATCCAGTTCCCCGACCCCAAGGACTGGAAGGCGCTCACCGGGCGGCGCTCGAGGTTGGCGATGGAGCGCCAGCGCCACCGCAACGAGCAGGAGATCGAGATTGAAAAGAAGCTCAAGACGCCCGTCTCCGTCGCCTTCAAGGCCACGCCGTTGAGCCAGGTGATCGAGCGGCTGCAGAAGCTGGCGGACGTGAACATGCACCTGGATCCGCAAGGCCTGGAATCGGAGGGGATCGCTTCGGACACCCCGATCACCATCGAACTCCGCCAGGAAGTCATGCTCAAGAGCGCCTTGAACTTGATCCTCGAGCCGCTGCATTTGAGTTACGTGGTCAAGGACCAGGTCTTGAAGATTACCAGCGAGCAGATGAAGGCCGGCCAGGTCTACACGGTGGTCTACCCCGTGGCCGACCTGGTGATGCCGATACCGAACTTCGGCGGCGGCCCGAACATGGGGCTGCAGGGGGCCTTGCACGACGCCATGGGAAACGTCAACGGCAGCAACGCGGGCGGCACGATGACCACGCCGCTGGCCGTGGTGGCTTCCAACCGGGATAGCAAGTCGGGCAGCGGCGCGATCAACCCGCAAGTGCTGGCGCAATTGGCCGGCACCCCCGGCGCCGGCGCGAACAACGGGCTGAACTCGGGCTTCGGCGGCGGCGCCGGCGGCCCCGGCGGAGCGGGCGGAGGCACCACCGCCGACTTCGACAGCATCATCGACTTGATCCACTCCACCGTCCAGCCCACCACCTGGGACGAGGTCGGCGGACCGGGATCGATCGCCAAGTTCGAAACCAACCTCAGCCTGGTCATCAGCCAGACGCAGGAAGTCCACGAGGAAATCGTCGACCTGCTGGAGCAGTTGCGGCGCATGCAAGACCTGCAGGTGACCATCGAAGTCCGCTTCATTACCCTCAGCGACGAGTTCTTCGAAAAGATCGGCGTGGACTTCGACTTCAACATCGCCTCCAACGTCATGAATGCCAGCGCCGGCGGCTTCGCCACCAGCGACGGCCAGTTGGTTTACACGGGGCAGAGCGGGCTGCCCACCTCCGTGGTCGGCCAGAGCGTCCCCTTCACCAGCCAACCCACGGGCAACACGCAACAGTTCACGTCGAATCTGGACATCCCCATGATGCAAAACAGCTATGCCCTGGCGACGCCGCAGTTCGGCGGTTTCGACGCCACGGCCGGCGCCCAGATGGGGTTCGCCATCCTCAGCGACATCGAGGCGTATTTCTTCATCAGCGCCGCCCAGGGTGACGTGCGCACCAACGTCCTGCAAGCCCCCAAAGTCACCCTCTTCAACGGCCAGCAGGCCTACGTCTCCGATACCTCGCAGACGCCCTTCGTGATCAGCGTGGTGCCGGTGGTGGGCGACTTCGCCGCCGCCGAGCAACCTGTCATCGTGGTCCTCTCCGAGGGCACCTTTATGACCGTGCAGGCCGTAGTCTCCAACGACCGGCGTTTCGTCCGCCTCACCATCGTCCCCTTCTTCAGCAAGATCACGGGCGTGACGGATTTCACCTTCACGGGAACGACCTCCAGCACGGTCGACAGCGCGGCCACCGGTTTGACCAACCCCGTAACCGGCAACCCGTTCAGCAACTCCAACGCCACGACGAGCTCGACTCAAGGCACCACGGTGCAGTTGCCGACGTTCTCGTTCGTGACCGTGACGACGACCGTCAGCGTGCCCGACGGCGGCACCGTGCTGATGGGCGGCATCAAACGGCTCAGCGAGGACCGCGAGGAATTCGGGGTGCCGATCCTCGACAAAATCCCGTACATCAATCGCTTGTTCAAGAATACCGCCATCGGCCGCACCACCTCCAGCCTCATGATGATGGTTACGCCCCGCATCATCGTGCAGGAAGAGGAAGAAGAAAAGTTGGGTGTGGTCGTACCGTAACCACCTGTCTCTTGTCGCTACCCCTTCGCTGTGGTGTTCCCTCCCGAGATCGTCGCCGGCTTGTCCCCCAAGCCGGCGACGATCGTTTTCTTGATCGCCGCGCAAGCCACCGTGGTCCGGGGCGCGCGGGGAAAATAGCGTCGTGGCGCTGCCGGGTTATCCGGGGGCTCACGCCCCCGGCTCGGGGCTGGCGATTTTCCTTCCGCCTTCCGCCTTCCCCCTTCGATTCACGCCGGCGCCAGCGACGCCAACTCTTCGGCCAGGCGCCTGCGGGCCACGTGCAGGCGGCGCTTGATCGTGCCCAGCGGAGAGTGGAACTGGTCGCTCATCTCCAGCAACGTACGGCCGTCGAAGTAGAACGCCACCAGCGTCTGGCGATCCAGCGCGCCCAGCCGCCGCAGGCCCAACTGCACCTGAGTCCGGCGCTCCCGGGCCAGCAGGTCGGCCAGCGGCGTCGGCTGCCGGGCGCAGACGGCATCGATCGACTCGCACGTCGCGGCCGGCCACCGGCGGCGGACGGCCCGGTTGATCGCCATCCGGGCGGCAATGGCGCGCAACCAGCCGCCGAAGCAGCGGGGCTCGCGCAATTGCCCCATCTTCCGCAAGGCGCGGAGGAAGATCTCCTGGCACACTTCCTGAGTTTCCGCGTCGTTGCCCAGGTGGCGGTACACCGTCGCGTAGACCGCCCGCTGGTAACGCTCGACCAGCCGGCCGAAGGCCTGCGGATCGCCGCCTTGGGCGGCGCGCACCAGGAGTTCCGTCGCGTCCCGGCGCTCGGTGCTGTCGATGGTGGTGGCGAACATGATTCTGCCTTGAGGAAAAAACACGCCAGAGAACGAGAAAACCGCAAACCGCCGGCGGCGCCGCGCGGGGGGGGCAGTTTCCGCGTTTTCGCTCCGGAGATGACGCGCAAAATGGCGTCTTCAAGCGGGAAAACGGGAGCAATCGCCCAGCCGGGGCCGCCAAACTTGGCACGCGTCACGGAGCAAACCCGATTCTGCGCCGGCTACCGGCTTAGAATCCTTGCTGGTTTGCGCGCCGTCGCGACGCCGCAGGCAACCTTGCCGGACACCATGAACGGACCGGCAACCACCCGGCGAGCCATAGCGGCAGCAACCGCGCAACTGCCCATCGGGAACGCCCATGCGTCGTACCAAGCAGGCGGTCTTTGCCGGCGCCGATGCCCAAGCGGGTGGCGATCTTGCTGGTGACGATGTTGAGATAGCGGTCCATGGCAGTCCCTTTCGTTGCGCGGCAGCGCGGTGAGAGAGGGCAAGACAACGTAATGGCCAGATCGGCCCCCGGCCACCGCGGCAGCGGGCCCTCTTCTGCAAACCCTAGTTTCCCACAACCGACATCCCTTGTCAAGTTGCGGCCGTGCTGAATCGTAGACACGCGGCTGGCGAAAAGGTTCGCTCAGGCGGAGGGTTTTTCGTCCGCCGCGCCGTCTTCGGCCACGGAGGGCACCACCCAGACCTTCAAGTCGCCTTCAATCTCGTGGGCCACGTGAATCTTGATGGTGTAGAGGCCCAGTTCCTTCAGCGGCCCCTGCAGGCGGACCTGGTCCTGGGCAATGGTGATCTTGTTGCGTTTCAGGGCGCTGACGATCTCGACGGCGCCCACCGAGCCGTAGAGGTGGCCTTCGTCGTTGGCATTGGCTTCGATCGTCACGCTCTGCCGGCCGAGTTCCTCGGCCAAGGCGCGCAGGCCGGCCAGGCGGGCCTTCTCGATCTGCTCCAACTGGGCCCGATGCTTCTGGACCATCCGCTTGTGATGCTCGCTGGCGATGGTCGCCAAGCCCTGCGGCAATAAATAGTTCATGGCATGGCCGGGTCGAACCGTCACCACGTCGCCTTGCTGGCCCAGGTGCTCGACCGTTTGAATCAACAACAGTTCAATGCCCCCGTTGGGGGCCTTGGGGAGCCGTTTGGGACGGCCGGCAGCGCCAGGGTGCTTTTTCGACTTGCTTTGGGGCATCGGTATTCTTCTCTAACTATGCTGGTTTCCGAAAGGGGACAGTCCCATTTTGTCCGACCATGCTTCGCATGGTGCCCAAAATCGGGACAGTCCCCCGGTTATTCTTCAAGTCCTAAAACGGGATGTCATCGCCGCCGGAGGACTCCGGCGGCGGGGCATCGCCAAATTCGTCGTCGGGCGGGCCGGCCTCTTCGTGCCGCCCGCCGCCTTGGGGCGCTCCCACGGCCCGGCCCGGACCGCCGGAACCGCCCGCGCCGCCCCGGCTGCCAAGCATCTGCATCCGATCGCACACCACGCGGAGCTTCGACCGCTTCTGGCCGTCGTTGCCCTCCCAGGAGTCCAACTTCAGCCGCCCCTCGATCAACACGGGCGAGCCCTTGGTCAAATACTCGCAAGCGACTTCCGCCGTCCGGGCCCAAAGCGTCACGTCCACAAACGTCGTTTCCTCGACCCATTCGCCGTTGGCGTTCTTGCGGCGATCGTTCACCGCCAGGCCGAGGTCCGTCACCGCGCTGCCGCTGGCGATATAGCGCAGCTCCGGGTCCCGGGTGACGTTGCCAAGCAGGATGACGCGGTTAAAGCTGGCCATGGCCGCTATCCCCCCTCTTCTACACCTTGGTTACTCGTCCTCGTCCAGCTCGGGCACTTCCAGCTCTTTCAGGTCGATGCCGACGGCGATCACGGGTGGCGGGGCCACCACTTCCGCCGCTGGGGCAGGCGTCGCTGGGGCACTCTGGGCATGGGCCACCACCGCCTCCACAATCCGCGGATCGACCTTCAAGAACAGCACCCGCAAGATGGTGTCGTTGATCTGGCACTCCCGCTTCAAGGTCGTCAACTTGGCGCCCGACAGCTCGAAGTAGGTGAGCCAGTAGGTCCCCTTGCGGTGCGACTTGATGGGGTACGCCAGGCGGCGTTCTTCCCAGAGCCGGCTGACAAGGATCTTGCCGCCGAGCTTTTGAATCGTTTCGTCGATCTGGCCCGAGACCGCCTCCGGATCGTGTCCGTAGCGACTGGAGTCCAGAATGAACATGCCTTCGTAGACGTTGTCAGCCAAAACCGTGCTCCTACGCTTATCGCTTGCTAATTGTATCGATTCATGCACACGTCGAGGCCCTCGCGGGCCCAGGTCACCACGGCCTCGGCGGCCTGCACCACCGCCACTTCCACGTCCGCGATTTCCTCGCCGGTAAACTTGCTGAGCACGTAATTGGCCCAGTCCCAGCCCTCCGGCGGCGAGCCGATTCCGATCCTGAGGCGGGCAAACTCCTCGCTCCCCAGGCGGCGGATGATGTCTTCCAACCCTTTCTGCCCGCCGGACGACCCCGCCGCTCGGATCCGCAGCTTGGCCACCGGCAAGTTCAAGTCGTCGCAGACGACCAACACGTCCTCGTTAGGTATTTTATAAAAGTCGCGGGCGGCCAGCACGCTGGCCCCGCTCAAATTCATGTAAGTCCAAGGCGTCAGCAGCAGTCCCTTCTCTCCCTCCAGGTTGACCTCGACCACCTCGCCTTGAAAACGGGCTTTGGCCGGTCCGGTGGCGAACTTGCGGGCCAACTCCGCCAGGACGGCCCAACCGATGTTGTGCCGGGTTTGCTGGTAACGGCGGCCCGGATTGCCCAGTCCAACCACGAGTTTCATGGTCAGCACCCCGCCAATAGGGCAGGCAGCTTAGCTCTCCTCCGTCTCTTCTTCGGGCTTGGCGCCGATCACTTCCGGCTCGCCGGGCGCGGCGGCGGCGGCGGCCTCCTCCCCCTCCTCCGGCTTCTCTACCGGCACGATGCAATGCACCACGATCGCCTCCGGATCGCCGAAGGCCCGCGCCTTGGCCGGCAACTCCAGCGACGCCAGCTTGATCGCCTCGTCCAGTTTCAGGTTGTTGACGTTCACGTGCAGCTTGTCGGGAATGCTGCCGGCCGGGCATTCCAGTTCGATCTGGTGGATAAGTTGTTCGACGACGCCGCCGGTCTTTACGCCCGGGGCTTCGCCGCGGAGTTCGATGGTCACGACGACTTTCACCAATTCATCGACGGAAATCCGCGTGAAATCGACGTGGACGATGGTGGTGCCCCACGTATCCCACTGGAGTTCGCGGATGAACGCCGATTCGCTCACCGCCCCGGTCAGGTCGACCAAGCGGCTGCCGTGTCGCACGGCGGCGTCGAGTTGGTCGGTGGCGATGGCCAGGGCGACGGGTTCGAGTCCATGGCCATAGAGCACGGCAGGGATTTGGCCCCCCCGCCGGAGCCGACGGCTTTGGTGTTTTCCCCGGGTTTCCCGGGCGGTGACGTGGAGCTGTTCGGGCATGCCGTCCTCGGATTTCACTGCGACCAACGGTTGCGAATCTAGTTATTGTCCCCGTTTCGGAGAGAATTTCAAGCCCAGGCGACGAGAATTTTGGCGAACGATGGTATCGCCAAGCAGGAACCTGCCAAACCCGGAAGTCGTAGGCACACGCCGTGCGCCGTAACTGGCCCACGGCACACGGCGTGTGCCTGCACTTTTCGCAGGCCGGCGGCGGCTCGCGCAAAGACCCATTGCTGGGGAAGGTCTAGGGAAGCTCTCGGGACATCAGAAGGTCCGCATGGGGACGCAGCTAGTGTTGGCGAATATGGCGGGTGTGAATCCTAAAGACTGGCGGCCTCAGCGCTTCCGACTCTGCGGCTTGGCGAGCACGACAACGTGAGCAAACCTAGGCGGTAAAAATCGAAAAAGTCCTTGCCTTATTTGCAGATATTGGTGAAAATGAGCTTATTCAGTGAAAGTTGGCCGGTGGCGGTCTGCGCTCTTGGCATAGAAACTTGGGGGGTGTCCTGATGAAGTCCCTTCGGCTCCTGATGATTCTGGCAGTGCTTGGGATGATGACCTCGGTGGTGCAGGCCCAATCGGCCACGCCGTTGTTTGACTGGGCCGCCAATCCCGGCAACACCGAACTCACGACGACCACGGTAACCAACGATACCAACGGGTCGCGGCCGGGGCGTGAAATCACCAAGCTTTGGTTTGCCGAAAACGCGACCGACTACTTCTTCCGCCTGGACCTGGCCGGGCGCCGAGCAACCTCAACCCCAGCCCCTCGGACTTTGCCGAAGCCTATGCCATCGACATCCAGTACGCCAGCGGCGGCGGCAATCCCTTGGAGTCGAACTATATCGCCGAGGGCCTCAGCAACATCACGTACATCCTCATGACGCACGCTGCGGAGGCGCAGGCGGGCTTGTTTTCGATGGACCACCTGCACACGTTCGATTACAGCGCACCGGGCGGCGTGGATACGGCCTACTTGATCGCGGGGGAGGGGACTCCCGTCGTCGCGGGCGCGAACGTCTATCATCCGTTCGGCTCCACCGAAATGGACTGGGAGGTCCCCATTAGTGTCTTGGGCCCGGGGCCGTTCACCATTTTCGGCTCGACGATCAACTCGACGGACGGGGACACGTACACCGTCACCGGCCCGGTCGCTGTTCCCGCGATACCGGAGCCCACGACGCTAGCGCTGGCGATGGCCGGCGGCCTGGTCTTGCTCGGGTGGCGCAGGGCGAGAAAATCCCGCCGCGCGTGAAAGCGGACTTTGCGGCCATGTCTTGGCGCTGGGCGTCGCCCCCCCGTTGCAAACGGGGGGCTTTTCTCGCCGGCACGGATTTCCTGAATGTCGCAAGCCTCGTCCCCCGTACCTCTGCGCCTCTGCGCGAGCCTTGATTGCGGTGCGACGTGCGGCCGCCCAGCGTTCAGCCTTCCTGCGGCACGCGGCCCGGCGCGCTGACGCCTCCCCGCTCCGCGCCCTGCGGGGCGGCGGCGTGATGCGGGGCCGGCGGGCCGCGATGACCCAGGTCCATGTCCTCGCCGAAATAATACTTGCGGGCCTCGGCGTTGCCGAGGACCTCGTCGGGGCGGCCGTGGCAGAGCACCTTGCCGTCGCGAATCACGTAGCTGCGGTCGGTGATCTGCAGCGTCTCCCGCACCTGGTGGTCGGTGATGAGGATGGCAATGCCTTCCGTGCGCAGGCTCTTGATGACGGTCTGAATGCTGACGATCGTCACCGGATCGATGCCCGTGAACGGCTCGTCCAAGAGGATGATCTTGGGATTGGACACCAGGGCGCGGGCGATTTCCAAACGCCGCCGCTCGCCGCCGGAGAGCGACATGGCCAGCGACTTGCGCACCCGGGCGATGTCGAACTGGTTGAGCAGCTCCTCGCAGCGCGCTTTGCGGCGGGGACGGTCGAATTCGAGCATCTCCATCACGCCCAGCAGGTTCTGCTCGACGGTGAGCTTGCGGAAGACGCTCGATTCCTGGGCCAGGTAGCCCATGCCGCCGTCGCGGGCGCGGCGATACATCGGCCAGTCGGTGATGTCGACGCCGCCCAGCCAGACGCGGCCGGCGTTGGCCTCGATCATGCCGCAGGTCATGCGGAAGCTGGTCGTCTTGCCGGCGCCGTTGGGGCCCAGCAGGCCGACGATCTCGCCGCGGTTGACGCAGAAGTCGACCTTATCGACGACGCGGCGGCGGCCGTAGATTTTCACCAGTCCTTGGACTTCCAACATCGGTCCGCTCCTTCGGCCCCGGGGGCTGCCTGCTATCTTACGAATCCCATCCTGCTTACGCCTGTAGGGTGGGTCGAGCGCAGCGAGCCCCACCACCAGTCTTTCGCCGATTTTGGTGGGGCTCGCTGCGCTCGACCCACCCTACGATTCCTCCGCGCTCCACGGCGGAAACGATTTACTTTACGAATCCCATCCTGCTGAAATTCGGGAAAAAGGGGAAGGGAATGTGATAGCCGCCGACGGTCACCTCATCCCACGAGTGCGGCCAATAGATGCACAGCGCCTTGCCGATGAGCAAGTCGCGGTCCACCCAGTAGCGATCTCCCCACAGCCGCCCGTCCTTGCTGCACGCGCTATTGTCGCCGAGCATGAAAAACTGGTCCTTGAGCAGGGGAAACTCCACGTTCCTCTGCACGTTGTCGAAGCGATACCACGTCCCCGGATCGGCCAAGTCGGGGTAGCTGCTCGGGCCGCCCGTGAATTCGCTGATACCCCGCCCTTCACGGTCGTCGGCGATGTAGTAGATGTTCCGCATGACGTTCAGGTGGCTGACCGTCAAGTCCGCCTGGCGGCTGGTGATACGCACGGGCGTCAGGTCCGCAGGCCGGGGCCTATAGGTTTTCAGCCCTTGGGACTGGTTCAGGACGTTGGAATCATAGCAGGTGGTCGTCGACCAGTTGCCGCGCGGAACAACGCGGTCATCGACCCACAGCAGCAGCCGGTCGTCGCAGTTGGCAAAGCGGATGCGGTGCGTGCCGCGGCCCTTCAGGGCGGTATTGGCGCGAGGATTGAATTGCCCGGCGTAGTCGCCGCTGATGGAAAGGGCGGCCTCGCCACTGGCCAGGTCGATCCGGCAGCCGAACCGGCGCCCCCCTTGACCAGCTCGAACTCGACCTGCCCGGCGGCCGACCGCGACTGGACCGTGCACTCCAAGGCCAGGTCGCCGACCCAGTTCAGTCCCAGGCTTGTCGGCGGACTGCTCTCCGGCGAGCCGGCATTGTAGGCGACGAAATCGGAAATCAAGGCGGGCCCGATCGGCCGCATCTCGCGCGTCCTGGCGTCGTACGAAGGCACCAGGTTGCAATACTCCAATTGGGCTTCGCCGGGCGGCTGGCCGCCGGAGAGTACAGTCTGGAACGCGGTGCCGTCCTCCTGCCAATGGATCCCGCTCCAGCGCTCCGGGTAGGCCGGTTCGTGCTCCTTGAGGACCTTCATGCGGTCGTTCTCGAAGACCGGCTCCAGCATGGACAGCAGTTTCGCCGGCGTCTTGCGGGCGATCTGGAAGGGCGCGTCCGGCCGCTCCGTGGGCCGCGTCCATAGGGCGCCGCGGCTGATGCGCACCGTCTCGCCGGGCAACCCCACCAGCCGCTTGATGAAGTTGGTCGCCGCATCCCCCGGGTAGTGGAAGACCACAACGTCGAAGCGCTCGAAGGTCTTGTCCGGGGGATTGAGCTGATAACAGAACTTGTCGACCAGGACGCGGTCCCCGTTGTAGGTCGGCAGCGATTTGTCCCTCAGATCGGCCCGCAGGCGGCATTCCGGGCAAATGGCGCTCTGGACTACGGCGGGCACGGAATCGCCGTCGGGACCGCTGGACTTGGCGCCGCTGACCTGATAGGGGCAGCCGCAATAGGGGCAAACCAGGTCCTTGTGGGCGCCCATCAGGGCCGGGGCCATCGAGCCGGTGGGAATCACAAACGCCTCGGCCTCGAAGGTGCGAATCAACAGCGCCAGCACGATCGCCACGATCACCGATTCGATCGTTTCTCGAATGACCGCCGGGGAGAGATATTTCTGCATCGTCGACTCGGTGGGCGCAGCCGGTTTTGTCGCGCCCCCTGGGCTGCACGGCGGCCGACTGGGGACGACGGGATTTCGCGTGGGGTTCTTTTCGCTTAGTCATATTAACGAATATAACGGATTCGGGTCAGATCCGGAACTTGAAAATGCCAGGCCCCCCAGCGGACGCTGCGGGCCGGCAACACAATCGCTAAAGGCTTGCCTATCAAATACTTGTCGCCGACGGCGGCGCCCTCCGCCCAGGTCCGGCTATCGTTGGAAACCGGGCTGTTGTCGCCCAAAACGAAATATTCCCCCTCGCCAAGCTGCACCGCCTCGCCCCAGCGGCCGTCCCCAGCCGCCCAAACCGGCTCCGTGTAATACACGTCGCGCCAGACCCGCACCTCCTCCAGGTCCACCGCCAGCCGCCCCACGCCGATGGCCAGCGGCTGCTCCGGCGGCGCGGGGGCCCGCTCCGGCCGCTCGTAAGGGCACGTTACCACCGTCTGCCCCCCCAAGGCCAGCAAAAACTGCTCGTCGAACAGCGAGACTTCGATCTTCAGCCCGGCGGGCGGAATCAGCACCTGTCCGGCGGCCCCCGGCAGCGGCCGGCCGTCTTGCAGCACCCGGTAGCACTTTTGGGCCGGATCGATCTCCACGCGGAACTGCGCCTCGCCGTCGGTCGCCCAAAGCAGCAGCAAGCCCGGCCCGCTGGCCTTGGCCACCCGCAGCGAGAGCATCAGGCCGGCCACCGCATGGACGTCTTCCTCGCGGCGCGGCCGGCCCTCGTCATAGCTGCAGAAATCGGTCACCGGCGCGGGCACCACTTCGTCCGGCCGATCCGCCCGCCGATACCCGTGATGATACACCAGCCAATCGACCGGCTGCGGGTCGGGTGCGGCGGCATGGAGGAAGCGGCCGCCGGCGGTGTCCCAGGCAGTCGGCCTGTGCTGGGCTTGCCAGCGGGGCGGCGGCAACGGTTCCAGCGTGGGGTGCTGGCGGGCGTCGTGAACGAGAATCGCCACGGCCCGCTGCTGCGACAACGTCTTGCGGACGATTTGACCGTTGGCAAAGACGCTGCCGTGCCGAATCTGAATCGACTCCCTGGGCAGTCCCACTACCCGCTTCACGTAGAGGGCATCGGCCTTCCCGGGCCGGCGCAGGGCCACAACCTCCCACCGGCGCGGCGGGCGGAGGAAGAAAACGGAGCGATCGACCAGCACGCGGTCGCCGGCCACGACCGCCGTGTCATCGACCCGATTGCCCGCGTAGCCGCAGTTGGGGCAGACGGCACGCCAAGCCGCCGCATCGCCGTTGGCGTCGCAGGGGAAACGGTGGCCGCAGTCCGCGCAAACCACGTCGCGGTGTCTGCCCAAGAGGGTTTCCGCCATCGAGGCCCCGCTCACCTGGCAGCCGGCCGGAAAGCCTTCCAGGAACCAGGTCCGCAGCACGGCCACGGCCATCGCCAACAAGACGGCCAATTCGATGGCCCGGCGCAGTCGCGTAGCGATTGTAGGGGATTTGCAAAGCATACGGGAATTCGAGCGGGTAACTGCCACGATCTCTATATTGATGGATTTGCCGGGCAACGACAACCGCCGTGCCCCGGGCTGGCCGGCCGCGGCGGACTTTGGCAAAGACTCGGCATAATCCGTGCCGTTGCCGCATCGGCGTGCTAGGTTTGATAACCAAAGCGTTGCGGAGACTCGACATGGGTCGACAAAAAGACCAATGGTGGGGGGATCTCCCCGACCAATCCTCGGACCGGAAACCCGATCGCCGAGACTCGGCCCGCTATGCCGTGCCGGCATCGCGGCAACAGGCCAGATTCAAGATCGCCTCGTCGGCATGGCCGGTGCGGCTGGTGGAAATCTCGGCCGGCGGATTCACCGTGCTCTCGGCCGACCCCATGGAGGAAGTGTGCGTCGGGTCGCTGGGCGAGCTGCACACCATGGACGGCAAGTTCGCCGTTCGCGTGGCCAATCTCTCGCGGGTCAAGACGCCGGCATCGACCTCTCCGCGCGGCGCCGCCGTGATGCGGATAGGGCTGGAAGGTTTGCACGAACTGACGCCGCGCGGCAAAGTGCTTTTCCGCAGCCGGCGGGCTTGGAAATCGACGGCCCGGCGGCGCTGGCGCTGTCGCCGCGCGCCGTGACCGCCCTGCTCATGCTGCTGGTGCTGACCCTCGTGCTGACGCCCATCCTGCTGATTCCCGACCCGCAATGCCCCGACCGTTCCCTGCTGGGGAAAATGGTTTTCTTGGGGTGTCGGTTCGTCGAGTACGAAACGGGGATCGGCTGGCGGCAGCCTGCCGTCGATGGGACCGATGCCTCGGCAAGCCTCGCCGCCGACTCGGCCGACGGTTTCGCCCTGCGCCTGCTGGCCAAGCGATTGCCGGGCGCCGAGCCCTTCGCCGCCCCCGAGGTCGTGCGCGCGCTGCGGCTGACCAGCCAGCAGCAAGCCAAGTTCCAGGACTTGCTCGACGCCAACGCCGAGGCGTTGCGGGAAGTGGACGAACGTTGGCATAAGGCGAGTCGCCACGACCATACCGCCAGACGCCAGCAGGTCCTCGACGCCGCTCGTCAGGAGGCGTTGAAAATCCTCACCGACTCGCAACGCGCCGCGTGGCTTAAGCTGGCCAAGTAATCTCCCAAGTGATCTGTGCCGCGTTCCCCAAGCCCGCCGGGCACCCGCGCAGCGGGTCGCGCCCGGTGGGAAAAGCGCCGGGAAAAGGGCGACTGTCCGCCGCCATTCCCACCGGGCGCGGCCGGTGGGCTTGGGAGGGTTCCGCCGGTGGACTTGGGCGAGCATGGTCCGCCCTGCCCGACGGCGCGACAAATTCGCAAAAAACCCGACTTTGCGGTTCTCCGCCATCCGATCTTTCCATTAGCGCCAACGCCATGGAACCAGCCCCTCTATTCTCCCTCTGGGAGAGGGTCGGGGTGAGGGGGCCTTGGCAACGCGGCCAGTCCGCCGGTGCGCCCGAGGGTTCGGACAATCATGTCGATGGGTCTGCTGTTGCCGCTGCTGTTGCTCGCCGCCGGTGCCTCGGCGCCGTCGGAGGGCCGCAGCCCGCCGGCAGCCGAGGTGTTTCACTGCACCTTCGATCCTACCTGGGATGCCAACTACGACGGCTGGCCGGCGGGCTGGACGCGGCGCAGCGGCCCCGCGTTCCCCCAGTACGTTCACGTGATGCTGCACCAGGAGCCGCCTCCAGACGGCAAGAACTGCCTGCGCGTCGAACTCGACGGCGGCGCCGCCGCGGCCTTCAGCCCGACCCTCAAGATCAGCCCCTTGCTGGGCTACGTCGTCGAGGCGGTCGTCAAGGCCGAGCAGCTCCAGCACGATCGGGCCTACGTTTCCCTCACGCTGCTGGACAAGAATCATCGCAAGCTGCGGACCCTCTGCTCGCAGCGCTCGGGCGCGACCGAGGGCTGGACGAAACTCCGCCTCGGCCCCATCGAACCCGACGGCGACGCCCGGCTGGCCGTCCTCGGCCTGCACGTCGAGCCCCAGGCCGAGCAAGAGGACCTGCGGGCGACCGTTTCTTTCACCGACGTTTGGTTGGGATGTCTGCCGCGGCTGACGCTGTCGGCCGGCGGGTCGGCGGGCCTGGTGCTGGAATCGGACACGGCCGAAATCACCTGCGAGGCGTCGGGCTTTCTCGACCGGGGGGCGGAAGTGGCTTTTCGCTTGGAAGATCGCGCCGGGCGTCTGATGGCCACGGTGCGGCGGCCGCTGCAGGTCCGCTCCCAAGTCGATTCGCCCCAGGGGTTGACCCGCCGCAGCCCGCCGGCGCCCTGCTGGACGGGGCAGGCCCGCTGGCAACCGCCGCTGGCCGGCCCGGGCTTCTACCGTGTGCGCGCCGGCCTGGTCGGCTCGCCCACGATTGCCGGCTGCGACCAGTTGAACCTGGCGGTCGTGACGCCCTATCACGCCCCGGACCACAGCGAGTTCGGCTGGACTCTGCCGCGGAGCTCAATCGCCCTTGGCCCAGCCGCAACTGGTCGAGTTGCTCTCCCAAGCGGGCGTCCACTGGGTGAAGTATCCCCTTTGGTTCGACACGGCCGGCGGCAAGGCTTCGTTGGCCCGGGCGGCTGACTTCCGCGACGCCCTGGAGGACAAGGGGATCGACATGGTCGGCCTGCTGTGCGGAAAGGGGCCGGCCGCGGGCCAATCCGCCGACGCCCGACGGAAGACCGACGGCGGCGATGACTGGGGACTGCCCCAGGCTTCAGCCGGCCAGACGGGGCCCGTCCCCTTCGGCGCCATTTTCGACAAGGTCGCGCTCGAAATGGACTCCGGCTCGCAGGCTTCACCGCGGCTAGCGGCCGACGAAACGGCCCCGGCCGAGACGCCCTCGACGCCGGCGGCCGAGCTGTTCGCCCCGCCGGTGAAGGTCTGGTATCCGTCGCTGGAGCCGACGATGCTCCGGCTGGCCACGCAAGTCCGCTGGTGGCAATTGGGGACCGACGAGGACACCAGCTTTGTCGGCAGCACGGACCTGCCGGCCAAGATCGCCGACGTGAAAGGGGCCTTGGATCGCCTGGGGCAGGACGTGTGCGTGGGCATCGGCTGGGATTGGCGCGCCGCGCTGCCGGCCGCCGCGAAACCGCCCTGGCAATTCCTCACGCTCTCGGCCCAGCCGCCGCTGGAGGCGGCCGAACTGGCCCGGCAGCTCGATGCCCCGCGGGCCGCCGGGACGGTCCGCTGGGTCGTGCTGCGGGCGTTTCCGGCCGAGGGACACACGCCGCAAGCCCGCGTCGAAGACCTGGTGCGGAGGATGCTGGCAGCGAAGATGCGCGGCGCCGACGGCATCTTCTGCCCCGATCCGTTCGATGCCCAGTGCGGGCTGATGGAGCCGGACGGATCGCCCGGCGAGTTGCTCTTGCCCTGGCGGACGACCGCCCTGATGCTGGGCGGGGCCAAGTACCTGGGCGCCGCGGAGCTGCCCGGCGGCAGTGCCAGTGCCGTCTTTACTCGTCGGGGCGAGGCAGTCCTGGTGCTTTGGAATCCGCGCCCGCAAGACGAGACCCTTTACCTCGGCCCGAACCTCCGCCAGGTCGATCTGTGGGGCCGCGTGACGCAGCCCGCCGAGCGCGACGGCGGCCTGGTGGTCCGCGCGGAGCAGTTGCCCACCTTTGTCCTCGGCGCCAGCGAGCCGCTGGTCCGCTGGCAATTGGCCTTCGCCTTGGCCCATGGGCAGATCGAGGCCATCCCCATGCAGCCGCAGGATGACTCCTTCAGCTTGAAGAATACCTTTGCCGAGGCGGTCAACGTCAAGGTGAAACTGACGGCGCCCGCCGGCTGGACCGTGGAGCCGAAGGAGTTTTCGCTGCACCTGTCCGCCGGCGCCGAGAGCCAGCAGGCCTTCCGCATCACGCTTCCCACCGATGCCCTGAGCGGCCGGCAGGCGCTCGAGGCGGGCATCGACATCCGCGCCGGCCGCAGCTACCGCCTCCGCCTCCAGCGGCCGATCGCCGTGGGCCTGGGCGACGTGGACCTTGCGGCCAGCGGCCGCCTGAACGACCGCGGCGAGTTGGAGGTGCAACAGACGATGGCAAATCACGGCAAGCAGCCGGTCAATTTCCGTTGCGGACTCTATGCGCCCGACCGCTGCCGCCAGCCAACCCTGGTCCTCGGCTTGGCCGGCGGCCCGGACGTTCAGGTCTATCGTCTGCCCAAGGGCGCCGAGTTGCTGGGCAAGACGTTATGGGTGCGTGCCGAAGAGGTGGACGGTCCCCGGGTGCTGAACTGCCGCCTGACGGTTTCCGGGCCGCCCATTGCATCGAGCGCCGGAGAGTCCCGGCCGCTCACGGCGCTTCCCCGTCGAGGCCCGCGGCTGTAACGTCTTGGCTGGCAAGCGGTTGTATATCGTCACTCGAGCTCGCCAAAAAATTCGTAATTTTGCCGCGGCCGGCTGCTTGACATTCCAAGGGCGATCCGTACAATCATCGTCATAGGTGGCCCCTTCCCGGCGGGCCGATCTCTTCCGCTGGGTGGCGCGTCCGTTGATGGGGAGCTTTTCCCGACTCTCCCCGGCCGATTCTCCGAACTCAAGCCCAGGGTTAGGGGGTGGCGCGATGTGGACGACGCCGAAGCCGTGTGCGGCGGTGGTCTGCGGTGTGGCGGTGCTCTTCTTTTTCGCCGCCCCTGGCGTGCTGTTGGCGCAGGCGCGACCGGCCGCACCCCCGTGGAGTGCGCTTGAGGATGCCATAGGCAAGGAGGACTACACCCAGGCCAGGAAGTTGGCCGATGCGATCCTGCGGGGCGGTGCTCCGGAAGATTGCCTCAAGACCATGCGGGTCTACGGGCGGATTCTTCTGGGGCTTGGGCAAAAGGACCAAGCGCGCCACTATCTCGCTATGGTGTCGGCGAAGGACGGATCGGCCGCGCCCCGCAAGAAGCCCTCGGGGCCCACCCCCTTCTCGACCAATCAAAGGCAGTTGGCCATCTACGCTGCCTGGTTGAAGGCATTGGACGGGAAGCCCGACGAGGCCGTTCGGGCATTGCAGCGCGCGCTGGACGACATGGCCCCCGACGAGACGACCGCCGAGGCCGCCGACGCGCTGGCGATGATCTACATGGGCCTTGGGGAGGACGAGAATGCAAAGAAGTCCGTCGACTTTGGGCTGAAAATACTTGAGTACCGGAGCACAAAAGCGGGCTACGTGCTGGCGTTGCTGCGCGGGCGGCTGGGCAGCAACATCATGGCCGTCGAGGCGAAGCGGCTCTACGACGCCGCCGAAAGCCTCCGCGCTCAGGGCAGGTTCGTGGCGGCGGGCCAATTGTTCGCCCAGATCCGCACAACCTTTGGCGGGAAAGCCACCCGCCCCACTTCGCGCGACGGCGCCAAGATAACCCCGCTTTACGCCCACGCCGCCAGCCATTGGGCGCTGGCCGCCAGCCAGTGGCGCAGGCCTCCGGGTTCCGCATCGGACAGTGCTATTTTGGCCTTGGGCGATCCTCCCAGGCCCTCGATTGGTGGCAGAAGTTCATTAAGGAATCGCCGGCCGGGCCGTGGCGCGGCCAGGCACAGGTGGCCATCGTCGATCTCCTGTTGAAGACGGAGTTCGACGTGGCTAGGGCCACCGAGCACGCCGCGGCGGCAAGCGCGGTCCTCGATCAGGGAGCGGACAAGGAGGCGGCCCCGTCGTGGGCCGAGGCGGCCTACGACATCCACCTTAGGCAGGGCATCCTCGCGCTGATCGACGGCCGGTTCGACGCGGCGGGGGATGCCCTCCACCAGGCCCAGCAGTCCGCCGGCGGAAGGGCCGCGGGGGACGCCGCCGGCTTGGAGCAGTTGCTCGGGACGGCCCAGCGGCGGATAAAGCTGGTTCCCGGCGACCTGGCGGGCGACCAGCACGGCACGGTCGCCGTCTCTCTGGGCGCCGTCTACAACGTGCTCCACGATTACGACTGCGCCGAGACCCTGTTTGCCGTGGTGCTGACCGGCCCGACGCGAAGCCGGTCCGCCGCCCATCGTTCGTTTGGCGAGCTTGGCCTGGCCAACGCCCTGGCGGCCGACGGCCAGACAGCAGCAAACGCCGGGGCTTCCGGGCTCGCCCGGGCCAAGACGATCTTCGAGGCGAGCCTGAAAGAGTGTCCCGAAGGCTCTTGGCGCGACGAAACGCTTTATCGCCTGGCGACGACCATCGAGGAGATGGCCGAGGCCACATTCGGCAAACGATTCGGCGTCACCGAGGACAGGGCCGGCAGGGGGCCCGGCCAGCCGGCCATGCCGCTCGGGCAGGGGCACAGGGTCCAGGGCGATGCCCAGTCGCAGGCCGCCTTGCGAAGGGCCAGGGGCGAGGCCCTGCCCCATTGGCGGGCGATCGCCGAGCACTATCCCGAAAGCCCCCACTGCGAGCAAGCCTGCTACCGGGCCGGCCTGCTGCTTTTCGAGATGGCCGAGGTCGCGCCGGCCGGCCAGTCCGAGAACCTATGGAAGGACGCCGGCTCGATGCTCTCGCAGTTGTGCGTAAGGTTCCCCAAGAGCCACTACGCCGGCGATGCCTATGTCCGGCAGATCGATATCGCCCTGGAGCGGACGTTCGACATTAGTGCGGCAGCCGCCCTGGCCGATCTGGGCATCCGCTGGGCCAAGGACCAAAACGTCGAGGTCGAGACCTCGGCCGACGGCACGGTGACGCGCAAATCGGTTGCGGACGCGGCCGCCGCGATCAAGAGTGCCGCCGCCGTCCTGCCCGTCTGGCGGCAAACGGGCGTCATGCCGGCGGAATCCCTGCTGGACGACCTCTACAACCTGCACTACCGGGCCGCCATCATTTGCTACGTTCAGGAGAAATACGAGGGCGTGGCCGAACACGTCGAGGCGGCCGGGCCCGCGCGCCCAGCGAGGGCATGAGGGCCAATTTCGACCTCCGGGGCGTCGGGCTCCACATCCTCAAGGTCTGCGCCGAGCGCAAGACGCCGGCTTGGGACGCCGAGGGCGTCAAGGCCGCCAAGACGGAAAACGAAAAACTGGCCCTCAAGCTCGCCGACACCTACCGCCATTCCCAGCGGCCCGACAAGGCCGAGGCGATCTACAAGCGGCTGCTGGCCGGCGATTCCTCGCTGGGCCGGCCGGGCAAGGCGCTGGAAAGCTATTGCCTGATGCAGTTGGCAGGCATCTATTCCGATCGGAAAGAGGACCGCGACAAGGCGATTGAATACTACAAGCGGTTCTATCAGAAGGACTTTGCCAGCTTTCCCTGGGCAGCCGCGGCGATCGTGCGGCTGGCCGTGCTGGAGTACAACACCAGCCACGATCCGCACCGTTCGATCCCGCATTATCAGCACGTTCTCAAGAAGTATCCCAAGCATCCGCAGGCGGAGCGGGCGCTGTATTTCCTGGCGCTGGACGCCGTGCAGGCGGGCGACAAGCGACTGGCGGAATCGAGCTGCAAGGATTTTATCAAGCGATATCCCAAGAGCGGGTGGCGAAACCATATTCAATCGGTGCTCAGCGACGAAGTCCCCAAACTCAAGGACAAGTCAGAAGGAGAAAAACGATGAGCGAGAACGATCGAAGGCGGCTCGTAGGGATCGCGGCGGTTGGCGTTGTCATCCTCGGATGGCGTTCCGCGTGCCTGGGGGCGATCGGCACCACGCAGGTCTCGACCACGGGCACGTACACCGCAACGGATGCGGCCCCGGACGCCTTGACCACCACCGACACAGCAAACGCCACGCTAACAATGCAGGTGGCGGGCGGCAGTGCAAATCCAGACTGTCCAAACGATCAGGGGATGGTTCGGATCACCACCGCGGGCACGGGCGTGGGCTCGGCGACGGCAACGTGGTCCGGCCGGTCGACGGGCTGGGGATGCACCTATTCGGTGACCGGCGTCTACTCCGGTGGCACTGGCGGGGGCGGGGGCGGGGGCGCGCTCCCGGCGCCGTGGTCCAGCGCGTTTCAGTCCCAGAACACGCCGCGCCTTGCACTCGAGATCAATCGTCCGGGGACGGCGGATGACGTGCTTACCTGGGGCGGAACCGGGACGGCCACGGTGACGCTCTTGACCGCCGGCACGGACGCCAACAGCTACAGCGTCACGATCTCAGACATGAGCAATCCCAACTTCGTATCCGTATCCTGCCCCAACGCCTGCCTTTCGGCCAGCTCCCCAAGTTACATGACCAGGATTGCCGGCTGCAACACGGGCACGACGACCCTGACGGCGACATGTCCGACCATATCGGTCTCGCCGACCCGAACCGTGACAATCGGGCAGGTCGTTATCGGCCCGGTTGTGCGCACCCCCCAGTTGCCGTACAGCGTTTCGCCGACGCAGACGGGCCAGGTTTCGGTCCAATACGACCCCCTCTTTGCGAGTATTGGGGCCCAGGAGACCTTTTCCGTGGTGGGCACAGGCGGCAATAATGGATCAGCGTCGGTTTCGCCGAGCACCTTGACAAATAGCGGCACTCTGACGGTAACCGGGATCACGCAGACCAACTCGGGCTACTCGGGCCAGCTCTTCATCCAGGCGACGGGCTGCAACGGGACCCTGGATGGGACAAGCCCCGGCTTCAGCGTTTGCGCCCATCCCGTGGCCGTTCAAGACGGACCTGGAAATGGGCTCATAAATAGTGGCGGAGTAGCGGGAATGTGGATTCAGATCGTGATTAAGTCGGATTCAGGAACGGACGCGGACCTCAACCAGGTGCAAGACACCGAATTGGTGTCAATAAGCTACAACCACACGGGTTCATTTCTTGCAGTCCCGCCCGGTTCCAGCTGGAACAGCGGCTACATGCCCGCAGTGAACGTCCCGGACGACCACCACACGTACCCGGTCAACGGGCCGGATGGAATCCTCGACCTGTGCGACAACCACGGCGGGAACGGGAGTTCCACCGTCAATCAGATGGATGCGTTCTACTGCCAGCGGTGCGGCATGACGCAGGCCAGTGCGACCGCAATTCCAAATTCCGGTTACCACAATACCTTTACCATAATCCAGGGGACGGGCACTCAGGTCAAATTTCGTGTGGACCAGACACGAAATGCCGTCACCCTCATGGGCTTCAGCACGAGCTCTGGCTCGGCTGCCGCCGACTACTCGCAGACGGTTCCCGTCCGGAACTGACTTGGGCGCGAAAATCAAGGAGACAATCATGAAAGTCCGTTTGCTGTCGATGCTCGTAGTCGCCGTGTTCGCGGCGCAGGCCAGCGCCGCTTCGCCGTCCGCCGGCGTCAAGGTCCAGTTCTCTGTGCTGCGCACGTCCTATACTCTGGGCGAGCCCGTGGCTGTCGCGATGGTGATCAGCAACACCACCAACGAGCCCAGGCGCGTCGCGGTCGGAATTAGTAGCGACATCGATACCGAGTTTTCGTGCGAAGGCGTCTCGTGCAACGGCCCCGGGCGGTGGGCCCACCACCATGTGCGCAAGACGGGGCGCCTGCTCGCGCCGAAGGAATCGTGGCGCCGGGTCTTCGCTCTGAATCAACACCTCGTCTTCACAAAGCCCGGCACCTACTCCGTAAAGTACGAAACCTTTCTCGGGGCCTGTCCCGTGGACTCGAAGGGGCGCGACAACTGGTCCGCGCGGCGGGAGTTCGAGGACAGCGGGACCCTTTCCGTTGTGATCCAGGCGGGGGACCCCGACCTCGCATGGGTCAAATCTTTGCTTGCCGAACTCAAGACGCAAGATAAGGCGGAATCGCGCAAGGCCGCGCCGCAGGGGCAGCACTTGTCAAGGGAAGAGGCGGCCGAGTTGCTCTGCTGGGCGGACACGCCGACGGTGATCGAACCCCTGGTGGCGGCGGCCAAGGACCCCGCCATGCCGAATCTGGCCCGGGACGTAATCCCCGCGCTCCAAAAGTTCTTCAAGAAAAACGACGGCGCGAAGAAGGGCATCTTGGAGATCGCGGCGGCCACCGGGACCGTCAGTGACGCCATCGCCGTCTTCGACAAGGAGGGGGAAACCATCCACAGCGAGTGGTTCAAGCCGATCTTCGCCTCGAAGAGCATCATGAATATCTGGCCGTCGCTGGAATATATCCGCGCGCACGGCACGCGCGACGACATCGAGGCAGTGGAACCATTGGTCAATAACGATTTCAGCCCGCCGATCGCCCAGCTTGCGGCGGCGGTGGTCAAGGACCTGAAGGCCCGGCCCCCGGCGAAGTCCCCCGCCGCGCCGGGGCAAGAGAAGAAATAGGGTTTGGTATGGCAAAGCTCGTTATTCTCTCCGTGTTGCTGATTTTCGCGGCCGCAAATTCCGGGGCTGGCGGAGTGCCGGCTGAGGTCACGGCGACGATAGCGCCGCTGCGCGGGTCCTACCATCTCGGTGAACCGCTGGCCGTGAGGCTGGTGCTGAAGAACACGAGCGGTAAGAAGGTGGGAATGGAATTAATGTATCCCAACGTCGTCGGCTCATTCGAGTGCGACGGGGCGACGGAGCCGCCGCGGCCGGTAACCCTGAACGGTTTGGTGGATTACCGCTCCATTGCGCCGGGCGAGGAGCTTCGTTATCTCGTTGCACTGAACAGGTATTTGACCTTTCCGAAAAATGGGCGATACGTCGTAGAGTTCACCACAGTCTACGAAGTTGGACGCGCACCTCCCCGAAAAGGACAGGGCACCTACGCCTCCGATCAACCACACCTCGAAGGCGACGTTCAACATTACGATCGAGCCGGGGAAAATCGACGAAAAGTGGATCAAGGCGATTGCTGCCGTCCTCGACGGGAAGGACAAGCAAGCGAGCATGGGCAAGGACAAGATCTCCAAGGACGAGGCCGTCGAGTTGCTTTGCTGGGCCGATACGCCCCTGGTGGTCGAGCCGCTCATCGCGGCGGGCAGGGACCCGAGATTGCCCAACGCCTCGGCGTACGCGGTCGAAGCGATTCAGAGGCGCTTCAAAAAAGATGAACAGGCAAGAAAGGCGATTTTGGAGATCGCCAGCCACAGCGGCATGGGGGCCTTTCAGGAGGCGCTCGGAGCGTTTGAAAAAGAGGGCGTGGTTATACCGAGCCAGTGGTTCAAGTCAACGCTTAGCTCTCGGAGCACGGGCTGCATCTACTTGTCGCTGGAGTACCTCCAGAAACACGGCAAACGCGAGGACGTCGACCTCGTGGAACCGTTGACCAATGACGCTAACCCGGAGATCGCCCATCTCGCGGCGGCCATGGTTAAGGATTTGAAGGCCCGGCCGCCGGCGAAACCGCCCGCCGCGCCCGGACAGGAGAAAAAGTGAGACTAAAATGAAAGCCCGTATTTTGCTCGCCCCGTCGGCGATCGCGCTGCTCGGCACGCTGTCGATTTCTGTCTGCTCCGCGGCAGTGTCCGTGTCCCTGGTCCCGCTCCGGGAGGTCTACCACCCCGGCGAGCCGGTCGCCGTGCTCATGACCCTGAAAAACACCGGCCGGGCTCCCGTCTTCGTTTTCATCGACTGTTATGACCCCGAGCCCGCGGCGATCGGGCTGACGTTCACCTACCCGCCCGGCGTCAAGCCCTTGGTGGAGCCCGTCGTGGTCCGGCCGCCGCGACGCGCGCCAAGGCGCCGGCGGCGCCAAAGGACGGTGTACATACCGTAAACCGGGTGACAGGCAGCGTCAAAATTGGGCCCAACCAGGAGCATCGCCTCGTGATCGCTCTGAACAAGTACATGCGATTTGAGGCGATGGGGCGGCACGTCATCGGCTATTCCGCGCAATACGACGCGATCGCCGGCAGGGATGCCGGCTTACCGGCAGACAAGCTGGTGCTGCTCCCGGAGGTGAAAGGGCAGCTTAACGTCGAGATCAGGCCCGGTCCAATTGATGAGAAATGGCTTCGCAGCCTGATCGCCATCCTGAAAGGGCCCGGGAGGACGCCGCCGCGAGACGCCGCGCAGGGCAAAGAGCAGATGAGCCGCGAGGAAGCCGCCGAATTGCTGATGTGGGCGGATACGCCCGTTGTGATCGAACCGCTCATCGCCGCGTGCAAAGACGATGACATATCGTTTTCGAGCGTCCCGTCCGATGTTGTTCAATCGTTCCAGAAGTTTTTCAGGAAATACGAGCGTGCCAGAAGCGGGATCTTGGAGATCGCCGCGGAAACCCCGACGATGAGGGAGGCAATCGCCGTGTTCGACAAGGAAGGGGTGACGATACCAGGCCGGTACTTCAAGCCGATCTTCGCCTCCAAGAGCATCATCAACATCTGGCCGTCGCTGGAATATATCCGCGCGCACGGCACCCGCGACGACATCGAGGCGGTGGAACCATTGGTCAATAACGATTTCAGCCCACAGATCGGCCAGCTTGCGGCGGCGGTGGTCAAGGACTTGAAGGCCCGGCCCCCGGCAAAAGCGCCCGCAGCATCCGGGCAAGAGAAGAAATAGGGGCGGGCATGGCAAAGTACGTCATTCTCTCCGTGTTGTTGGTTTTCGCCGCCGTAAATTCCAAGGCCGGTGCGGCGCCGGCTGAGGTCACGGCGACGATAACGCCCATGCGGGAGTCTTACCACCTCGGTGAACCGCTGGCCGTAGCGCTTGCGGTGAAGAACGACGGACGCGCTTCGTTTACGGTCCCCGTCGGATACCTTAGTCGCGACCCCTTCACCGTGGGCCTTAGATTCACAGTCCCACCGGGAGTCAAGCAACTCCGATACAACGCCAACGCGGGAGATTTCGTCGTCCCGGTCCGGACCCTGGCGCCGGGTCACGAACTCCGGCGCGTCATCGCATTGAACAGGTATTTGCAGTTCGGGGCGACCGGACGGCATTCGATCGAGTTCACCACGGAGTTCCAGGGTTCCCCACCCGCCAGCGGCAAGGTCGTCATCGACATCCAGCCCGGCGCGGTCGACGAGAAATGGATCCGAGGTCTGATCGCCATTGTTCAGGGACACGAGAATCGCGCGCCGCCGGGCACCGCTCACGCGGGCGGGGCGCTCGAGCAAGGAGGAGGCAACCGAATTATTGATTTGGGCGGATTCACCGCTCGTGATCGAGCCGTTGATCGCTGCCGTGAAGGACCGAAATGCGTGGGGCCTCGGCGGGGACATTATCCGATCGCTCCGAAAGTTCTTCACAAGATACGACCGCGCCAGGAGCGGGATTCTGGAGGTGGCCGCGGCCACCGGCGCCGTGCGCGATGCAATCGCCGTCTTCGGCGCGGAAGGCAAGATCATTCCGAGCGAGTACTTCAAGCCGATCTTCGCCTCGAAGAGCATCATGAATATCTGGCCGTCGCTGGAATATATCCGCGCGCACGGCACGCGCGACGACATCGAGGCGGTGGAACCATTGGTCAATAACGATTTCAGCCCGCCGATCGCCCAGCTTGCGGCGGCGGTGGTCAAGGACTTGAAGACCCGGCCGTCGGCGAAGTCCCCCGCCGCGCCCGGGCAAGAGAAAAAGTGAGGCTAAAATGAAGGTCCGAATACTGCGAACCCCGCTGGCAATCGCGCTCCTCGGGGGCATGTCGATTTCCGTCTGCTATGCGGCGGTGTCGGTATCGCTGGTGCCGCTTCGGGAGGTTTACCACCCCGGCGAGCCGGTCGCGGTGCTCCTGAGCCTAAAAAACACCGGCCGGGTCCCGGTCGAGATTCCGATCAGTGGCTGCCCACCTGATGCCTCCGCGATTGGCCTCACATTCAGATGTCCGCCCGGCGTCGAGCCGGTGCCCCTGCCGTGGGAGGTTGCAGAAAAGGGGCCCGGGCCGAACGCCCCTGTTGTGCTTTATTCCAGGGATCGGTACATGCCATTGGTCCGCATTTTACCGAAAAAAGAGTACCGTCTTGCAGTCGCCTTGAACAAGTACATGCGTTTCGTGGCGACAGGGCGACACGTAATCCGGTATTCCGCGAAATACCCGGGGTTCATCCAAAACGACCCCGGTTCCCGCACGCTTACGGGCATCACGCTGCCTGAAGTGAAAGGAGAGATTGCGATAGTCATCAAGGCGGGCGCAATCGACGAGAAGTGGATCAAGAGCCTGATCGCCATTTTGAAAGGGCCCGGAAAGGCGCCGCCGCCGGACGCCGCGCAAGGCGAGGAGCAGATCAGCCGCGAGGATGCTGCCGGGCTCTTGGTCTGGGCGGACACGCCCATTGTGATCGAGCCGCTTATCGCCGCGGCCGAGGACCCGAGCATGCCGAACGTCCCCGCGATTGTGATTCCATCGCTCCAGAAGTTCTATCGCAAGCACGAGCACGCGCGGGAAGCAATTCTGGAGATCGCCCAGAAGACCGGAACGTTGAGAAACGCGATTGCCACCCTCGACAAGGAAGGGGTCACGATACCGGGCCGCTCGTTCAAGCCGATCTTCGCCTCCAAGAGCATCCTCAACATCTGGCCGGCGCTGGAATATATCCGCGCGCACGGCACGCGCGACGACGTCGAGGCGGTGGAACCATTGGTCAATAACGATTTCAGCCCGCCGATCGGCCAGCTTGCGGCGGCGGTGGTCAAGGACCTGAAGGCCCGGCCCCCGGCAAAAGCGCCCGCCGCGCCGGGCAAGAGAAAAAGTGAGAAGGAGAAAAACGATGGCTGCGCATGAATGGCGGTGGTGGGTAAGGACAGCGGCGGTCGGCCTTATCGTCCTGGTAGCGCGTTCCGCGTGCCTGGGGGCGACCGGCACCACGCAGGTTTCGATCACGGGCACATACACCGCAACGGACGCGGCCCCGGACTTATTGACCACCACCGACACAGCAAATTCCACGCTGACAATGCGTGTGACCGACGGGACCGCAACACCCACCTGCCCAAACGACAAGGGGATGGTCCGCATGACGAACGCAGGCACGGGCGTGGGCTCGGCGATAGCAACGTGGTCCGGCCGCTCGACGGGCTGGGGATGCACGTATTTGGTGACCGGCGCCTATACGGGAGGGGGAGGGGGCGGGGGCGGGGGCTCCCTCCCGGCGCCGTGGTCCAGCGCGTTTCAGGCGCAAAACACACCGCGTCTATCGCTTGAGGTCAACGGTCCGGGCACCGCGGACGACCTGCTCGCCCTGGGCGGTACCGGAACGGCCACGGTGACGCTATTGACGAGCGGCACCGACACGGCCACTTACAACGTGACGATCTCCGACACAAACAGCCTGCCGATCGTGCACGTGTACTGCCCGAACTGCTGCCTTTCGGTGGGGACCCCGAGCGCCATGGTCATGATCCAGGGGTACAACAACGGGACCACTGACCTGACCGCAACATGCACAACCATATCGGCGCCGGCGCCGACGTGCATGGTTTCCGTCGGCTCCATCATGATCGGCCCCGTTCTGCGTAACCCCGAACTCTACGGCCAGCACCTGCCGCCGAGCGTTTCCCCCACGTTGACGACGACCGCGTGGGTTCAATTCGAGGATACCCTCGACGGCATGACGGTCGCTTTCTCCGTGGGGGGCACCGGCAACGCGAATAATGGGTCGGCGTCAGTCTCGCCAGCCACGTTGACCACGAGCGGCACCGTCGCGGTCACCGGTATTACCCAAACCAGCACCGGCTACTCGGGCAACCTCTTTATCGAGGCGACGGGTGGGGGCGGGAACGTGCTCGGCACAAGCCCCGGCTTCAGCGTTTGCGCCCACCCCCTTTCAGTCCCATATGGACCCGACAACTCGGAGGTGAATAACGGTGTGCTGGCGGGCATGAAGATCGCGGTCGCGGTCAAATCGGATTCCGGCACTGACGGCGACCTCGGCGCGGTCTGGTTCAGCGAGATGGTTTCGACGAGCTACAACCATACCGGATCAGCCCAATCGCTTCCTCCTCTTCCAAGTAACAACAGCACCTATATGCTCGTTTCCGGCGGCTTCTATGACTATCATCGCAGCCCTGTCGCGACCATCCTTGACCTGTTCGGCAACCATGGAGGAAACGGAAGCTATAGCCGGAACCAGATGTTCGCCTTCTATTGCCCCCGCTGTGGTATGACGTCGGGCAATGCTGTTGCGATTCCAAGCTCTGGCTACCAGACCGTGCGGAACATTATCGGGGCGGGTGGCACTGAGGTCGATTTCCGCGTTGACCAGAACCGCCAAGCGGTAACGTTGCGCGGCTTTTCCACGACGGCGGGGTCAGCCTCCGCGAACTACTCCGACACTCCAATCGTCCGTCACTAACACTACACACAAAACCTGTGAGGCATTCATGAAGATCAGTGCCATTTTCCTGGTGTTTGCTGCCATGCCGCTCGTGGCCAGCGCCTCGGCGGCGGACCCGGCGGAGCTCAAGCTCGAATCGACCCCGCTGCGCGCGGCGTTCCACAAGGGGGAGCCGGTCGCGGTCGGCCTTGTGGTGTCTAACACCACCGACAGGCCGCTCCAGGTCATTTGCGGCTTCGGTCACCACATCGACGTTCTTTTCTCCTGCGAAGGCGTCCCTCCCACACGCCCCGCACAGGATCCGGATGACGAGGATCGCCTGGCGGCAGCGCGCACGCTCGGGCCCAAACAGAGTTTTCGGCGGGTCGTCGCGCTGAATCGCTTCCTCGCGTTCAGTAAGGTTGGCACATACCGCGTCAATTGCCGGGCGTCGTACTCCGGGCGCGTTGCGGACGCGAGGGGCAATGGGCGCAGTCGTCCGTGGCGGGACCTCGGAGCTGAAACGACCGTGCGCATCGTGATTGAGGCCGGCGACATTGATTCCGCGTGGATCAAGTCCTTGATTGCGGACCTTGAGGGGAAGCATCGAACTGCGCCACGAAAGGCCGCAGCGAGCAGACAGCCGCCCTCGGTTGAAGAGGCGGCCGAGTTGCTCTGCTGGGCGGACACGCCGACGGTGATCGAACCCCTGGTGGCGGCGGCCAAGGACCCCGCCATGCCGAATCTGGCCCGGGACGTAATCCCCGCGCTCCAAAAGTTCTTCAAGAAAAACAACGGCGCGAAGAAGGGCATCTTGGAGATCGCGGCGGCCACCGGGACCGTCAGTGACGCCATCGCCGTCTTCGACAAGGAGGGGGAAACCATCCACAGCGAGTGGTTCAAGCCGATCTTCGCCTCGAAGAGCATCATGAATATCTGGCCGTCGCTGGAATATATCCGCGCGCACGGCACGCGCGACGACGTCGAGGCGGTGGAGCCGCTGATTAACAACGATTTCAGCCCGCCGATCGCCCAGCTTGCGGCTGCGGTGGTCAAGGACCTGAAGGCCCGGCCCCCGGCGAAACCGGCCGCCGCGCCCGGGCAAGAGAAAAAGTGAGGCTAAAATGAAAGCCCGTGCTTCGCGCGTCCCGTTGGCAACGATGCTCCTCGGTGGCCTGTTCGTTTCCGTCTGCCCCGCGGCGGTGTCGGTATCTCTGTTCCCGCTCCGGGAGTTTTATCACCCGGGCGAGCCGGTCGCGGTGCTAATGACCCTGAAAAACACCGGCCGGGCCCCCGTTTTCGTTGCGGACCCTTCCGCGATTGGACTGGCGTTCACGTGCCCGCCCGGCGTCAAGCCTTTGGTCGAGCCGCTCCTTTCCCAGCCCAGGCGGCACGCGCCAAAGGCCCCCGCGGCGCCGAGGGGCGGGGTTCATACCGTGAATATGGTTGTGGGCAATGTTCCGATCGCGCCGAACCAGGAGTATCGCGTTTGCGATCGCCCTGAACAAGTACGTGCGTTTTGAGGCGATGGGGCGGCACGTCATCGGCTATTCCGCGAAATTCAGTGCGATCGCCGGCAAGGACGCCGGTTTGCCGGAAGATAAGTTGATGTGGCTTCCGGAGGTGAAGGGGCAATTTACCGTCGAGATGAGGCCGGGCCCGATCGACGAGAAATGGATTCGCGGCCTGATCGCCGTCCTGAAGGGGCCCGGCAAAGCGCCGCCGGACGCCAAGCAGGACAAGGGCCAAATCAGCAGGAAAGATGCCGCCGAATTGTTGATCTGGGCGGACACGCCGATTGTGATCGAGCCGCTCATCGCCGCGTGCAAGGAGGACAGCTTTGAACTAATGGGCATTGAGGCCGACGTGATTGGATCGTTCGAGAAGTTCTTCAAGAGATACGACCGCGCCAGAAGCGGGATCTTGGAGATCGGCGCGGAGTCCGGCAGGATGATGGATGCCATCGCCGTATTCGACAAGGAGGGGGTGACGATACCGGGCCGGTCGTTCAAGCCCATCTTTGCCTCCAAGAGCATCATCAACATTTGGCCGGCATTGGAATATATCCGCGCACGGCACGCGCGACAACGTCGAAGCGGTCGAGCCGTTGGTGAATAATGATTTCAGCCCACCGATTGCCCAGCTTGCGGCAGCGGTGGTCAAGGACTTGAAGGCCCGGCCACCAGCAAAAGCGCCTGCAACGCCAGGGCAAGAGAAAAAATAGAATTCGACCTGATTCCGTCCCCGGAGCAAAGCATGTCCGATCGACGGTAGAAACCTCTGGCGCAATGCCCTGCGACAGGGTATGGTTGCCGCGATGCGGAGCTAATCGCGCCAGTCCCGCGTTCCCTTCCGAGCGAAGCACTGTCCGGCCCGTCCCCCTCTTGCACGGGTGCTTTGCCGGCGCGATAATGGGGCACGAGCACGGAGCGTGCTCGGCGGCAACGACGACGGCCCCGCAACGGGAAGTGAGTCCCCCTTACCACTTCCGCGATAACAACAAATACTAGCCTCGTCCCAAAACTACCGGCGTCCCTGTGGTGAGCCCCGCCCCGTTTCGGGCCCGACAACGGCAATGTGAAGAGGACTGCCGTCAAGATGAACGCCGCTGTTCTGAAAAGTCCGAAACCAATGCAAGAGTTGGGGCGCTATCAGTTCAGTCTTCGCCGGATGTTTATCGCCACAACTGCCGTCGCCGCCGTTTTTGGACTGGCGGTCTGGGGTGGCTGGGTCCACAGTGACGCGGTCGTCTATCTCTCGATTGCCGTCGTGGCCGCCGTCTTTTCATCAATCGCGCGGCGCACGCTGCTCGGGGGCTGTGTCATTCTTCGCGCGCTTTGGCTGTCATTCGTACTGGGAGGAATGTTGTTTGGCGACCACAGTCTCGAGGGCGATCGACGATCGCTCTGGATATTTGCCGCTTTCCTGCCAGTCTCCGCCATGATGTTGCGGCTTTACACCAAGGCTGGCGCATTCTCGCTCTTGGTATCGCTGCTTCTGGCAGAGATATTTGCAGCAATGGCGATCGTGTATACGTATGGCCTTCCGACCCTATTTCAAGCGTTTGCCAGCGAGGATCGACCGTATGCTATCCAACATCTGCGAAGCTATTTCCCCATCATCGAGCAATGGCTGATCGTAACACCTTGGCTAGCGGGGATCGTTCTCGGAGAGGTTCTGGCCCGACGAAGAAAGGCCAAACGATCGTCAACGACCATTGCTGTCAGGAGTTGAAAAGGGGGGAAGTCCATGCGGTTGCCCACCATCGATCGACTGGGAAGCGAACTGGCGGCGCTGGACCCGTCGCGGCCGGAGTATGCCAGCCGGGCAGTCGATGCGGCGCTGGCGGCGGCGGAGTCGGCCGGGGCCAGCAACGTCCACTTGCAGCCGACGCCGCAAGGACTGGAGTTGAAATTCCGCGTCGACGGCGTGCTGCTGGCCGTGGCGATGTTTCCCGCCCAACTGGCCGGAAACGTCATCGCCCGGCTCAAGGTCAAGGCCGACCTGCTCACCTACCATACCGACCGCCCGCAGGAAGGCCGCATTCGCCTGCCGGGGGCCGCCGTGGAGATGCGCGTGAGCACGTTTCCGACGCTGCACGGCGAGCGGGCGGTGGTGCGACTCTTCGGCGGGGCGCAGCAATATCAGCGGCTGGAAGACCTCGGGCTGCCGCCGGACGTGCTGGGGCCGTTGCGGGCGCTGCTGGGCGAAACGTCGGGGGCGATCCTCGTCTCCGGGCCGGCCGGCAGCGGCAAGACGACGACCCTCTACGCCTGCCTGCGAGAGCTGGCCCATCGAACCGCCGGCCAGCGCAGCCTCGTGTCGATCGAAGACCCCATTGAAGTGGCCGTCGAGGGGGTGGCGCAATCGCAGGTCCGGCCCGCCGCCGGGCTCGACCTGGCCGTGGGGCTGCGATTCCTCATGCGGCAGGATCCCGAGGTCATCATGGTCGGCGAAATCCGCGACCGTGCCACCGCCGAAGCGGCCCTGCAAGCGTCCTTGACCGGACACCTCGTGCTGAGCACCTTTCACGCCGGCAGCGCCGCCGAGACCGTCGGCCGGCTGTTGGACATGGGCATCGAGCCCTATGTGTTGCGGAGCGGGCTGCTGGCCGTCTTGAACCAGCGGCTGCTGCGTCGCTTGTGCGGCTGCGCCTGCGAGAGCGACGACCCCGACGCCCGCCTGGGCCTGCCGGTGGCGCGGGCGAAGGTGCCCGGCGGCTGCGAGGCGTGCCACGGCACCGGCTACAGCGGGCGGTTTCTGCTGGTGGAAATGCTGCTGCCGTCGCGGAGCGAGTTGGGGCGGGCGATCCTTTCCCGCTGCGATACGGCGACCATGGAGCGGCTGGCGCTGGAGGGGCAGATGGTGAGCCGCTGGCGGCGGGCCTGCCAGGCCGTCGAGGAAGGGCTCACCAGTCCGGCCGAGGTTCGCCGGCTGTTGGGATTTTCCACTCCCCCCCTCTTGCTTAGCAAGGAAAGCAGCAATAAACTATGAACAGGCAAGGGCGACGCTTAAAAGGAAAAGGGGACAGGCACCTTTTGCCGGAACGGCCCGAAGGCGGGCACCGACGCGAAGCGGCGGTCGTCGCACAAAAGGTGCCTGTCCCCTTTTCCGCTGGTGAGATGACGACTGCCATCACCCTCGACGAGTTGATTGCCCTGGGCGACGAGATCGGCGCGCTGGTCCGCGCCGGCGTGCCGCTGGAGCAAGGATTGGCGGAACTGGGCAGCGATATGCCCGGCCGCATGGGACGCCTCGCCACCGTGCTGGCCCAGCGGAGCAGCGGCGGCGAGCCGCTGGACCGGGTCATCGCCGACGAGACGGAGCAATTGCCGGCCGCTTATCGGGCAGTGGTGCAGGCGGGCTTGCGGGCCGGACGGCTGCCGGCCGCCCTGGAGTCGGTCGCCTCGGCGGCACGGCGGATCAGCCAAAGCCAACGCGCCATCGTGGTGGCGGCGGCCTATCCGCTGCTGGTCTTCATGATCGCCTGGGTGGCGCTGGCCCTCCTGAGCGTGACCCTCATACCACGCCTGGCCGCGGATTTTGACGCCTTCGGCGCCCCCGGCAGCCGCTTCTTCCACTTTCTCACCTGGCTCGGCCACGGCGCCATCTGGTGGGGACCGCTGGGTCCGCTGGTCGTGCTGTCGATCTTGGGCGCGTGGTGGTATGCGGCGACGCGGGCCCGATCGCTTTATGCCGGTTGGGCCCATCGGCTGCTGCGCCGCGTTCCCTGGGTCGGTCCCATGCTCCGCTGGTCGCAGACGGCCACCTTCCTGGAATTGCTCGCCATGCTGGTGGAAAACCAGGTGCCTTTGCACGAGGGCGTCTTGTTGGCGGGCCGTGCGTCGGGCGATGCCGAGCTGGCGCGATCGGCGGAGCAACTGGCCGCCGCACTAGGCCAAGCAGAACCGGCCGCAGCCGTCGCCGGGCCCGCCGGCGACGTGTTGCCGCCGTTGGTGCGCTGGTCGATCTTGGCTGCCCGGCGCAACGGCGCCTTGCTGCCGGCGCTGCGGTCCACGGCCGATGCCTATCGCCGCCGTGCCCAGCAGCAAGCCGAGGTCGTGCGGGTGTTTTTGCCGGTCGCGTTGACCATTTGCGTCGGCGGCAGCGTCGTCTTGGCCTATGGGTTGGCCGTCTTTGGGCCCTATGTCGGCCTGCTTCGCTTCCTGGGGAATGTCTGAATCGCCATGGTGAAACTCGGCCCGCCCATCTTCGGTTCGTGCACAACGCAAGTGTGCCACTGGCTTTGCCAGTGCTGCCGTGGGACTGGTCGCCCAAGGCACTGGCGTAGCCAGTGGCACCCGAGGACTTGAGGAGCAACGGTGAAACTGAGTTGGCCCAACTTCGACTCGTACAAGTCGCTTTCCGCCAACGAGGTCGCAGAACTGGCGGCCCGCATCGGCGAATTGACCAAGGCGGGCATGCCGCTGGGCGAAGGGCTGCGGGCGGTGGCCGCCGAGTTGCCGGGCGCAGGCTGCCGCGCACCGTCCGCCGGTTGGCCGACCGCTTCGACGCCGGCGGCGATGTCGCCACGGCCCTACAGGCCCAGGGGCGGCGCCTTCCCGAGCACTTCGTCGGCCTGCTGCTGGCCGGCATCCGCACGGGTCGGCTGGCCGAGATGCTGGAAGAGTTCGTCGATCTGGAGCGGAGCCGCCAGGAACTCCGCCGCCGCTTGTGGATGGCCTTTGCCTATCCGTTGTTCCTGCTGGTCGTGCTGGCCGGGACGGCGGTGGTTATCCATGCGCAGGTCGAGGGGTTCCGGCGGATATTCGCGGAGTTCGGCACGGAATTGCCGGACATGACCCGGTTCTTCTTCGCGACCGTCGGGCCGGTGACGTGGCTCCTGGTAGCCACCGCGATCCTGGCCGTCGTGGCGCCGCTGGTGCTCCAGGTGATACCCAGGCCGGCCTGGCTTTCGGAGATGTTGCAAGCGATTCCCATGTTGGGGCCGGTCCTGCGGTGGAGCCGTCTGGCGCAGTTCTCGCGGCTGATAGCGGTGCTGCTGGAGCAGCAAGTGCCGTTGCCCGACGCCTTGCGGCTGGCCGCCGCCGGCGTGAATGATTCGTACCTCGCCCAAGGATGCCGGCGGGTGGCGGCGGAGGTTGAAGCGGGCCGGCCGCTGGCGGAGAGCATGGCCGCGCGGCCGCAGTTCCCTCCCACCCTGATTCCCCTGGTGCGTTGGGGTCAGCAAACGCCGGCGCTGGCGGACGCCTTTCGGGCGGGGGCCGAGATGTTCCAAGGCCGCGTCTTTTCCCGGGGGGGCCTGCTGGAGGCCTTGCTGCTGCCGGTGGCCCTGCTGCTGATTGTCACGATGGTCGGTTTCTTCGTCATTGCCTTGACCTTGCCTTTGGTTTGCCTGATTCAAAAACTTTCCGGCTGACCGCCCATGCAAGACGTGACCATCTATATCTTGGCAAGCTTGGCGGTTGTGTACCTGGTCATGGCCGGGGCGGCCGTCCTGGTGGTGTGGCGGTTGATTTCCGAGCGTCGGTATTACGACAACCCGGCGAGCCTGGCGATCGGTGTGGCCTGCTGGGTCCTGATGATCGCGGGGATCTGCGGCGGGGGCTTTGCGCTGATGGGGCTTTGGTCGATCCCCTGGTCGGTCATTCTGCTGGTGGTGCTGGTCGAAACGGTGCGGGCGCGGCGTGCGACCCGGCAATATACGCTGCTCTGGGCGTTGACGGTTTCGGCCGAGCGGGGCATGCCGCTGGTCGGCGCGATCGAGGCCTTCGCCGAGGAGTGCGGGGGCCGGTACGGCGCCCGTGCCCGCCGGCTGGCCGCCATGTTGGCCGAAGGCGTTTCCCTGCCCGACGCCCTGGCGCGGTCGCCGAGGCTGTTGCCGCCCCACGTCCTGCCGCTGGTGCGCGTCGGTTGCGAGTCGGGGGCCTTGGCGCCGGCCCTGCGGAAGGCGGCCACGATCCACAATCAGCACGATGCCGCCTATCTGTCGGTGATGGCCAAGCTCGGCTACTGCTGGCTGATGACGACTTTCGGCATGTTGATCCTCGTCTTCGTAGGCTTCAAGATCCTTCCGCAGTTCGCCAGGATCTTCTGCGACTTCGGTGCTCCGCTGCCCGCCATGACGCAGCGGTTGTTTGACTGCGTGAATTATTGCGGCGCTTTCTGGCTGCTCCGCGCGCTGCTGCTGTTGTTGTTCCTCCTCTTGTACACGGCCGCTCGCTACGTCGGTTTGATCCAGTGGGACCTGCCGGGCCTGGGACGCCTGACGCGGCGCAACGACACGGCCACGATCCTCGACGGCCTGGCGGTGGCCGCCGCGCAGGGCCGGCCGCTATCGGAGGCCATCCGTTGGCTGGCGGAATGGTATCCGAAGTGGGCCGTCGGCGACCGGCTGCGGGCGGCCGCCGCCGAAGTCGAGTCCGGCGGCGATTGGTGCGAGGGCCTCTTCCACCACGGCTTGCTCCCCCGCGCCGACCGCGCCGTACTGCAAGCGGCCCAGCGGGTGGGCAATTTGCCCTGGACGCTGCGGGAAATGGCCGACAGCAACCGCCGCCGCCTGGTGTATCATGCCCAGGCCCTGGCGCAGATGCTTTTCCCGCCCGTGGTGCTGGCGTTCGGACTGATCGTGATGTTCATCGTGGTCGGCATGTTCATGCCCTTGATCGCCTTGATTGGAAAGTTCTCGTGAAGATTGCAAACGTTCATAGGGGACTGTCCGAGTTTTCGCAAGTGTGCCACTGGCTTTGCCAGTGCTGCCGTGGGACCGGTCGCCCAAAGCACTGGCGTAGCCAGTGGCACCCGAGGACTTGAGGAGCGATGGTGAAACTCGCCTGGCCCAAATTCGGTTCGTCGAAGACGCAAGTGTGCCACTGGCTTTGCCAGTGCTGCCGTGGGACTGGTCGCCCAAGGCACTGGCGTAGCCAGTGGCACCCGAGGACTTGAGGAGCAACGGTGAAACTCGCCTGGCCCAAATTCGGTTCGTCGAAGACGCAAGTGTGCCACTGGCTTTGCCAGTGCTGCCGTGGGACTGGTCGCCCAAGGCACTGGCGTAGCCAGTGGCACCCGAGGACTTGAGGAGCGATGGTGAAACTCGCCTGGCCCAAATTCGGTTCGTCGAAGACGCAAGTGTGCCACTGGCTTTGCCAGTGCTGCCGTGGGACTGGTCGCCCAAGGCACTGGCGTAGCCAGTGGCACCCGAGGACTTGAGGAGCAACGGTGAAACTGAGTTGGCCCAACTTCGACTCGTACAAGTCGCTTTCCGCCAACGAGGTCGCAGAACTGGCGGCGCGAGTGGCCGAATTGACCAAGGCGGGCATGCCGCTGGGCGAAGGGCTGCGGGCGATGGCCGGCGAGTTGCCGGGGCGCAGGCTGCCGCGCACCGTCCGCCGGCTGGCCGACCGCTGCGACGCCGGCGACGACGTGGCCGCCGCCATGGGGTCGCAGGGCGGGCGGATCGCCGCGCCACTGCCCGCCTTGATGCTGGCCGGCGTCCGCACGGGGCGGCTGGCCGAGGTGTTGGAAGCCTACGTCGACCTGGAGCGGGGCCGCGGCGAACTCCGCCGCCGCCTCTGGCGGGCGCTGGCCTATCCGCTGGTGTTGCTGGTCATGCTGGCCGGCATGGCGCTGGTCACGAGCGTCTTCCTCGTCCCTGCCCTGAAGGACCTCTTGACCACCGCCAGAATCAATGTGTTCGAGTTCTGGTCCGCCAGCTACACCGCGCTGCCGCTTTCGACGAAACCGTTTCTGGCGGCGATCGCGCCGGTGGCGTGGATCCTGTCGGCCCTGGCGGTGGCGGGCGTGGCGGCGGCCGTGCTGGCGCGGTGGACGGCGGGGCCGGCCTGGCTGGCGGAATTGCTGCAAGCGATGCCGTTGGTGGGACCGCTCCTGCGACTGGGCCGCTGGACGCGATTCTCGCGGCTGATGAGCGTGCTGCTGGAATACCAGGTCCCCTTGCCCGAGGCTTTGCGGCTGACGGCGGCTGGCCTGGGCAACGGGTATCTTGGCCGGGCTTGCCGGCGGGTGGCCGCGGAGGTCGAGGCGGGCCGGCCGCTGGCCGAGAGCATGCAGCAGCGGCCGCAGTTCCCCGCCAGCATCATCCCCCTGCTGGAATGGGGCCAGCGGACGCCGGCCTTGGCCGAGGCCTTCCGGGCCGCCGCCGAAATGTACCAACGGCTGGCGCTCGTCCAGGCGACGCTGGTCGAGTCCCTCCTGCTGCCGATCACGCTGCTGGTCATCATGGGGTTCGTCGGCATCTTCGTCTCGGCGATCACGGTGCCGATGCTCCTTCTCTATGATTCCTTGTATGAGCTCAGCTACGCGTTCTCCGGCCGAGGAGGAGGACTCACCGAATTGGTCACGTGGTCGCAGGGGTTCGCCTCCGCCGCGGGCGTCGCGGGACCGATCCTGCTGGGAATTGCCATCCTGGTGGCCCAGCGATGGATCGCCGGAAGCCGTCGCTATCACGATGACCCGATCAACGTGGCGATCGGCATGACGGGCTGGATCCTGATTGTGGTGGGAGTGGGAGTTCTCGGCGTCGTGCTGGTCGGCCAGTTGGCCATCTATTGGCTGCCGTGGGGGCTCCTGGGGCTTTTCGTGCTCATCGCGGCACTGCGGAAGCAGCGTGCCAGGCAGCAAGACGCCTTGCTCTGGGCGCTGGTGGCGTCGGCCGAGCACGGCCTGCCCTTGACGCCTGCCATCCGCGCCTTCGCCCTGGAGCCCGGGGGCCGGAGGGACGCCCGCCGCGCCGGCCGCCTGGCCGCCATGCTGACCGAGGGCATGTCCTTGCCCGATGCCCTGGAGCGGTCACCGGGGCTGTTGCCGCCCCATGTCCTGCCCCTGGTGCGCATCGGTTGCGAGTCGGGGGCGTTGGCGCCGGCCTTGCGGCAGGCGGCCGCGACGCGCAACGCCTACGAACTGGCCTGGATGTCGTTGCTGGGCAAGCTCGGCTACCTCTGCCTGGTGCCCGCCATCGCGTTGCTGGTCTTCGCATTTCTGGCTTGGTGGATCTTTCCGGAGTTCGCCAGGATCTTCCAGGGTTTTGGGGCTCCGTTGCCCCGCCCGACGCAGTGGGCGTTCGCCTGCGTGGGCGATTGCTTCCTATTGTGGTGCCTTCCGGCGCTATTGCTGCTGGGCCTCTTGCTTTACGCGGTCGCTCGCTATCTGGGCTGGCTGCACTGGGACCTGCCGGGGTTGGGCAGCCTGGCGCACCGCCACGATTCGGCCGCCATCCTCGACGGCCTGGCGCTGGCCGCCGCGCACGACCGGCCCGTGCTCCAGGGCATCCAAGCGCTGGCCGAATCGTCTCCCAAGCGGGCCGTCCGCCGCGGGCTGCGGGGGGCCGCCGCCGAGGTGGACTCCGGCGGCGATTGGTGCGAGGGCCTCTTCCACCACGGATTGATCGGCCGTGCCGACCGCGCCATCCTGCAAGCCGCCCAGCGGCTGGGCAATCTCCCCTGGGCGCTGCGGGAAATGGCCGACAGCAACCGCCGCCGCCTGGCCTACCGCGTGCAGGCCCTGTTGCAGATGTGTTTTCCGCTGGCGGTGTTCGTCTATGGCGCGATCGTGGCTTTCCTCGCGGTCGCCGTTTTCTTGCCCCTGACGGCCTTGGTCTACAAACTATCATGAAAACGTTAAGCGTACCCAGGGGACTGTCCCGATTTTCGCAAGTGTGCCACTGGCTCTGCCAGTGCCGCCGTGGGACTGGTCGCCCAAAGCACTGGCGTAGCCAGTGGCACCCGAGGTCTGATCGCGGTCGCCGTTTTCTTGCCCCTGACGGCCTTGGTCTACAAACTATCATGAAAATGTCTCGGCGTGGAATGGCGTTGCTGGAAGTGATTACCGCGGCCGCCCTGTTGGCGGTAATCCTGACGATCTGCCTGCAAATGACCGGCGTCGCCGCCGCCCAGCGGCGGGCCGTCCGGCAGCGGCAGGCGGCCACGCTGGAACTGGCCAACGTCCTGGAACGGCTGGCCGCCAGGCCGTGGAACGAACTCAGCCCAGAACAGGCCCGCCGCGAGCGGCTCTCCCCGGCGGCCGCCGCGCTGCTGCCGGGGGCGGAATTGCACGTCGAGATCGCCCCCGTGCCGGGCACTCCGGAGGCCAGGCGCATCACCGCCTCGCTCCGCTGGCAAGGCCCCTACGCGGCGCCGCCGCCGGCGCTGAGCTTGAGCGCCTGGCGATATCGGGCGGCCGCGGCGGCCGGCAGTGCGCGAACCGAGAATACCCCTTCCCAAACCCCCGCGCTGGCGGTGAGGCTCCCATGAAAAATCGACGTGCATTCACCCTGCTGGAAATGGTGGTCGCGATGACCGTCGCGGCGGTCCTGATGGGAATCTGCACCGGCATCCTCTGCTTGCTCCTGCAAGCCGAGCATCGAGGCCGCGACGACCTCCACCAGGGCATGTCCATGGGGCGGCTGGCCGAACAGTTCCGCGACGACGTTCATGCGGCCGCCGCCGGGCCCCCGCAGAAGCACGCGGACAAGCATGGCTGGCAGTTCCGACTTCCGCCCGACCGGATCGTGGTCTATGAGGTCAAGCCGGGCATGGTGATTCGCAGCGAGCGGGTCGGCGGGGCCCTGCGGCGACAGGAATCCTACGAGTTGCCGGACCAGAGCACGGCCGCCATCGAGGTCTCGCCGGACGCGCGGCCGGCGGTGGCCTGTTTGCTGCTGGGCCCGCCCGGCGGAAGGCAGCTTCGCGTGGAGGCGATCTTCGGTCGCGATTACCGTTTTGCCAAGACGCCGGGCGGGAGGAAACCATGATGAGCGATCACAAGTGCCAGCGCCGGCGCGGGGTAGTCATGGTCATGGTGATCGTTTGCCTCGTCGTGGCGACCGTGGTCTGCGGGCTGTTGCTGAAGACGGCGGTCCTGGCCCGCGAGTCGGCCGACGCCCAGCACCACCGCGTGCAGGCCCGCTGGCTGGCGGAATCGGGCATCGAGCGGGCGGCCGCCCGGCTGGCGCAGGATGCCCGCTACAGCGGCGAAACGTGGACGCTGCCCGCCGCCGAGTTGCCCCACGGCGGGCTGGTGCGGATTGCGGTCGAGAGTCCGCGCGGCCGGGCCGGCGCCCGCCTGGTCCGCGTCGAGGCCCGCTATCCCGACGATCCATTGCACGGATGCCGATATACGAAAGAAGTTGTGGTAGAGATACGTTGACAGTAACCTGAGGGAAAAAGGTGACAGGCACCATTTGTGCGAAGCACCCGTAGGGCGGGCACCGGCCGAAGGCTGGTCCCGGCAAATGGTGCCTGTCACCTTTTTCCCAGAGTCCCGCAAGGTCATTTTGAACTTTAGGAGCGTATTTATGAAAACCATCATGCGTCGCGGATTTGCCCCGGGCCGAAGGGGACAGCCCCATTTTCGCAGGCTTCGCCGCGAAAATCGGGACAGTCCCCGTGAACGTTTCATGCGTCGCGGATTTACCCTCATCGAGCTGTTGGTGGTGATCACCATCATCGGCGTCTTGATCGGCATGGCGTTGCCGGCGTTGCAAGCGACGCGGGAAGCGGCCCACCGCCTCACCTGCATCAACCACCTCAGCCGCATCGGCCTGGCCCTGCAGAATTACGAGTCGGCCCAGGAGGTGTTGCCGCCCGGCACCATTGACGCCAAGGGCCCGATCCACAGCGTGCCGCAGGGCGATCACATGGGCTGGTTGGTGCAGTTGCTCCCCTACGTCGAAGAGGGCAACACCTTCAAACACGTCGACTTTGCCGGCGGGGCTTACAGCGACAAGAACGCCCCGCTGCGGGCCCTCTGCATCCCGTTGTTTACCTGCCCCTCGGCGCCTTGGGTCCGTTCAGCCACGCTCGCCAAGAGCGACTATGCCGGCTGCCATAACGACGTGGAAGCGCCGATCAACGTCAACAACCACGGCGTGTTGTTCCTCAACAGCCATGTCAGCGCCCAGGACGTGACCAACGGCGCCGCCAACACGATTTACGTCGGGGAGAAACTCGCCGCGTCGGACGACCTGGGTTGGATGTCCGGCACCCGGGCCACGCTGCGCAATACGGGCAGCCCGTTGGACCACCCCATGGGCGCCACCACGAAGCTGGCGCTGGCCGCGAAGCTGGCGGCGGCTCCACAGGCGCCGGCGAAGAAGCCGCTGGGGGCCAGAAGGCCGAGGCCGGGCAAGAGGCCGGCGGCCGCTGAGAAACCGGCGGTGGCCGCGACGGCGCCGGCGCCACCGGCCCGGCCGGCGACTGCGTCCGATCTGCAGGTCGGCGGTTTCGGCTCCGCGCACCCGGCGGTATCCAATTTTCTCTTCGGCGACGGCGCCGTTCGTTCGCTCAACGACGACATCGATCTGAACCTGCTCGAGCAACTGGGCAACCGTGCCAGTGGCAAACTACTTACCGACGGTCCCACGCGGCAGCGATGACCAACAACCCGATGGACTCGCCGACAAACAATCCGACGCTCCCCGAGCCCGCCCGCGGCCGCACCTTTTCGCTGGCCACGATCTTGCTGCTGACGACCGTGGTCGCCGTCTTTTCGGCGGCGGGGCGAGGCTTCGCGATCCGCCCCAGGCCCAAGCCAGCGGCCGCCCGGGCGAACGCCTATGCTTATACTTATGGCCGCTTCCTACAACCAGATCCCGAGGAGATCGAGGAGGCGCGCGTCGTCGTGGGGGCCGCGATCGGGTTGATCGTCGGCGTGACCGTTGCCCTGCGGCGGCGGCGCTGGCTGCTGGGCCTGTTGCTGGCCGTGCTTGTGGCCGCTCCGGTCGGCGGGGCGGCGGCCGTGCTGCTGGCCGAGCCCGGCACCTTTCCCGTCGTGTTGGCCGGCTCGGCCGTGCTGCTGGCCTTGGGGGCCGCGGTGCGGATCTTCTCCCGCTAACCCGCGTCTCCCGGGTGGCCCCGATAGCTCTGCTATCGGGGCGGCGAAGCCGCAAGAGGGGCTTCAATAAGCTACGAACGCCTCTTGTGCCTGCGGCACCCCGATAGCAAAGCTATCGGGGCCACCCGCGTCAGGCACGGGGTGCCTGACCTACGTTGCTACTCCTCGCTGCCCTTGACGACCGTCAGATCGATCGACGATTGCCCGACCTTGTGGCTCTTCAGGTCCTCGACGGTCAACTGCAGCGTGTGCTTGCCGTTGTAGATCCGCTTCGGCAGGTGGAGGTCGTAGCCGATGAAGAAATCGTGCCGCGGGCTCTGGCAATACTCTTCGGTGTTGGGAAACTCGTGATCGGCAATCCGCTGGCCGCGGGCGTCGAAGATCTGGTAACTGCTGCGCAGCGCCGTGTGGAAGCCGCGCGGCGTGGGCTCGACCGTGTAGTTCTCCACCTCGGTGTAAAGGAGCACTTCCTGGTCGGGAGCGAACTCCGCCTTCTTGAAGGGCGTGATCGAGCCGAAACCTTGCACCGCCGTGCAGAAGGCCAGGTTGTGGACCACCAGCGGCGCCGTTTCGCCCAGCCGTGTCATGGCCTCGTCCAGGATGCGCTTGGTCTCGGCGGCCCGCCGCGTGGCGTCCGGCGTATGGTCCGTATCGAGCCAGGTGGCCAGGCCGTAGAGTTGCTTGGACCAGTAGTCTTGCGCGGCCGGGGCCGCCCCGGGGATCGGGCTGAGGGCCTCGTCGCGGCGGCCGGCCATCAGGTAGAGCATCCGCAGATAGGCCTGTTGGGACACCGCGGTGTCGCTCTTGGCCTCGCCTTTGGACTCCGCCTCCAACTGCTGAATCGCCGCCGCCAGGTGGGCTTGCCATTCGACCGGCGCGGCGGCAACGTACGACGCCTGGACCACCTTGCCGGTCGATCCGGCCGGGGGCGCGAGGAATCGGTTTTCCGGCGCTGCCCGCCGACACGAGGGCCACCGGCGCTGGAGGACCGATTGCCGCGGCGGCCGGGGAAGCCGGCGGGGCCGCGGCCGCAGCCCCGGCCGCGACGTTCGGAACCGCGACAAGCTGGAGCGACGGCGATGGGGCCGCCACGGGCAAGACCACCGGGGCCGGCGGCGTCTGGGTAGCGGCCGCCAGGGACGGTCCCGCCTGTGCAACCGCCGGCGCGATGCTGGCCGGGGCTGGACTTGTCCTGCTGCTGGGCCTGGTTCCGGTAGGCCACCGCCGCCTGGAATTGCTGCATCATCAGCGGCCAGAGGGCCGGATCGGTCTGTTTCAGATCGGCGATCAGTTGTTCCCGCGCCGCCGGGTCCAACGTGCCCATCTGCTGCAACTCGGCCATGATTTTTTGCAATGCCTGGGGATCGGGCCGGGAGGAATCGGCCGCCGCGGCCGGGGCCGTGGCCGCTGCCGCCGGGGTCGATGGCGGCGGCGGGCCGGCCGGCTTGGAATTGGCCGTCGACCAGGGCGACGTGGCGCAGCCGCTGAGCGCAGCCGCGGCCATCGCCATGACCGCCGCTGCCGGCAGCCAGCCCAAAACCGTGCCATGATACCGCGGAGCGAGGTGCTGCATCCGTGCAATTACCGTCTCGACAAGTTCCCACAGAAGAGGGGGCAAAGGATAACGCAAACGCCCCCGCTTTGCAAGAGAGGTTATTTCGTTGGCGGGCAAGGGGGACAGTCCCATTTTCGCGGGCTCCGCCGCGAAAATCGGGACAGTCCCCTGGACGGCTCGGTTATTTCGCCGCTGGGGCGGCCAGGCGAAGGACGAGCCGCTCCAGGATATGGCGGGGGGGGATGGTGCTATCACCCTTGAGGTCGAGATCGGCCTCCAGGAGCCACTGGTAGAGTTGCCCCCCCCGCTGGCGGCCCAGGCGGCGAAGCTGCCGCTCGGCCTTCTGCAACACGAAGGCGCGGATGCCGGCCTCCTCCAGGGCCTGCCGCAGGGCGATGCGGCGGCCGGCCGCCTCGGCCTGAAGGATCAGCCGCGTGGCTGCGGCCAGTCGGCGGAGCGACGCCGAAACTTGGGCCAACAGGCCGATGGGATTTTCGCCGGACACCAACAGCCGGTCGAGCTGCAGCATGGCCGCCGCCGTCTGGCCGTCCAGCGCGGCGTCGAGCATCTCCCAAGTCGTCTTGGCCCGCCAGCCGCCGACCATGCGGCCCACCATCTCCGGCGTGATCTTTCCCTCGCTGCCGGCCATCGGCGCCAGCTTGGCCAGTTCCTGGTCGATCAGTCCCAATTCCGGACCGATGGTCTCGACGATCATTTCCGCCGCCGCCAGCGGCAGCTCGACGCCGTGGGCCTGCTTGCACCAGCCGCCCAGCCAGCGGGCCAATTGGGCCGCCGGCGGGACGTTGCAGTCGATCGCCAGCCCCGCGGCGGCCACCGCCTTGAAAAGCCGCGTGTTGCTCGGCCAACTCGCGGTCTCCAGGGCCAGGACGCCGCTGCGGCTGGGGCGGGCGATGTAGTCTTCCAAGGCCGCCCGATGCCGGCTGATGAAATCCTCCGCATCTTCGACCACGATCAGCCGCTTGCCGCCGAACATGGCCACGGTGGCCAGCTCGTCGAGCACGTCGCGCAGCTCGGCCTTGGTCCCGTCGAACACGGTGAGCGAGAAGTCGGCCTCGTCGCCCTCCAGGGCCGCCCCGCGCAGCTTCAGCAGCGATTGCCGCCGCAGGAATGCATCGTCGCCGAAGACGACGCAGACGGGCTGGGCCGGGTATTTCTGCGGCTGGGCCAGATAATCGACGGCATGGAGTGCTTTGGCCATGAGGAATAGTATAAAGGCGGAAGGCGGAGGGCGGAAGGAGGAAGGAAGAAAAGAGAACAAGCCCGCACCGTGGGCCCGGGAGTCGGTCGTACGACAATCCGGCCATTTCTCGCGCAGAGACGCAGAGGCGCAGAGGTACGAACATGGTGAAAGGGGAAAGGGATGCCCCGCCTACGGACGTTGATCTGCACTTCATTCCCTCTTCCTTTGCGTCCCTGCGTCTTTGCGCTCTGCGCGAGAATTCTTTCGTCCTAACGCTGGCCGGGTATTGACCGGCACAGCGGGCTTGTTCCACCCGGGACATTTGCCTGGTAGAATTGCCTTCCGACTTTCCGACTGCCGATGCGTTTGCGCGGCTGATGTAGCACCTCAGGAGCCTGGCGATGAAATCCGCGGAACTCAAACTCCTCATCCAGGCGGGAAACCCCATCATCTCGATGGAGACGCCGGACGAGCCGCGGGCGGTCCATCTGGTCCGGGAAGTCGCCCATGCGATGGAAGTGCCGCTGGTCGAATGGTCGGTGACCGAGGGCCTGCTCGGCGCACCGCCGGCGGCCGCCAAGACGCTGGTCGAGGCGGGCAAGGTCGCCCCGGCGCTGCGCTATGTGAAGGACGCCGACGGGCCGACGATCTTCCTCTTCAAAGACCTCGGCCCGCACTGCAAGGACCCGCAGATCGTCCGCGCCCTGCGCGACCTCTACTTCTCCCCCGACTCGCGCCTGGGCACGCTGGTGCTGCTGGACGCCGTGGGGCTGCCGCCCGAGGTGCTGCGGCTGACCGTCCCCTTCGAGGTCGGCTGGCCCAGCGAAGAGGAGTTGCTGGAGATCGTGCGCAGCACCTTTCAGGACGCCCAGCACCGCAGCCTGGAGAAGATCGAATCGAAGCTCACCAAGCGGGAGCTGGAGCTGCTGGTGCAGACGCTGCAAGGGCTCACCACCGACGAGGCCGCCCGCGTGGTCGCCGGCGCCATCTACGACCATAACATCCTGGACGGCTCCAACCTGCCGCGCATCGTGGACGCCAAGCGCAACCGCCTGGGCACGACCGGCTGCCTGGAGCCGATCGTCGCCGACGTGTCGCCGGACGAGATCGGCGGGCTGAAGAACCTGAAGCGCTGGCTCAACCTGCGGCGGAGCGGCTTTACCAGCGACGGCCGCGCCTTCGGACTGGATCCGCCCCGGGGGATGCTGCTCTTGGGCGTGCAAGGCTGCGGCAAGAGCCTCTGCGCCAAGGTGATCGCCTCGGCGTGGCGGATGCCGCTGGTGCGCATGGACCCGGGCGTGCTCTACCAGAAGTTCATCGGCGAGAGCGAGGCCCGCCTGCGCGAAGCCCTCCAGCAGGCCGAATCGATGGCCCCGGCCGTGCTCTGGATCGACGAGATCGAAAAGGCCTTCGCCTCGGCCAGCGCCGACTCGGCCGACGGCGGGCTGTCGCAGCGGATGTTCGGCACCTTGCTGTCGTGGATGCAAGACCACCGGCACAGCGTCTTTCTGATCGCCACGGCCAACAACATCACGCAACTCCCACCCGAGCTGATCCGCAAGGGACGCTTCGACGAGATCTTTTTCGTCGATCTGCCGGGCCCGGAGGAGCGCGAGGCGATCTTTTCGATCCATCTGCGGAAGCGGCGCCGCGACAAGAGCAAGTTCGACATGGCCCAGTTGGTTTCCGCCTCCGAGGGCTTCGCCGGCGCCGAGATCGAGCAGGCGGTGGTGGCCGGGCTGTATGCCGCGTTTGCGGAGAAGGCGGAGTGCGGCACGGAGCACATCCTGGCCGCCATCAAGGCGACGCAGCCGATCTCGGTGGTGATGCGAGAGCACGTCGAGGAGTTGCGGGCATGGGCGCACGGCCGCTGCGTGATGGCCGATTGAAGCGAAGGGGGAAGGCGAACCGCGGAGCGAGCCGGTGGCGCGAGCCACCGGATATAGTTGCGCGGCCTCAAGGGGTTGGGGGGCGGAGCGAGCCCGGGTTGAGGAGCCAAGTAGGTCAGGCACCCCGTGCCTGACATTACGGGCCAGCGGGGCCGCTGGTTTTCTCCCTGCCTCATGCCGTGCCGACCGGGCAACTTGCCGATTCCTTTGCGGGGGCACGGCACGAAAAATGTCAGGCACGGGGTGCCTGACCTACTTGGCTGAGTGCCTGCCATTCGCAACCGGGCTCAGCGCAGGTACGCCGGGTCGGACAGCCGCTGGCTCGATTGCCCCAGGGGATGAACGTCGCGGATGCGGGCCTTGGGGACGCCCTCGTCGATGGCCACCGGCTGGAAGGCTTCATAGGCGCCGATATTGCCCGCCTCGTCGCGGGCCTCGATGCGGAGATACAACCGCGAGGGCGTGCGACTCGTCGATCGCCCAGGAGTAGTGCCCGCTGTTCTCCAGGTTGCTGGCGACGGGGTTCCACGGTCCGCCGGGCGTCTGGCTGTAGGAAAGCGAAATGGGGCGGGCGGCCAGCATCAGGTTGTCGCTGGCCTGCCAGGCGATGTGGAGGTTGTTGGCGTCGGCGCCGCTGCCTTGCTCGGCCGACGTGATGCGGACCACCGGCTTGGTCAGATCGACGGCGATCCAGATTTTCGGCTGATCGCCGCTCTGCGGCGGCCGGTCGCTGTGGCCGTTGCCGCTCTCGACGACGAGACGGAAACCGTAAATGCCCTCCTTATCGACGCTCACGACCAGCGGGCTGCGTTTGCTGCGGTCCACGGCCATCCGTTTCCACGTCCGCCCGCCGTCGCGCGTGCCCCAAACCTCCACCTGCTTGACCCCGGAGGGGCCGACGGCTTCGAGCTCGTATTCCAATTCAAAGATGCGGGAGTTGATCATGTTGAGTTTTTCACCGGCCGGCACCCCGGCCGCGGCCGCGGCCGACGTGGGGCCGGCCGCCGGATTGGCCGCCGGGCTCGCCGGCGGATTGGCCGGCGGATTCTGCGGCGCGGCGGCGGCGGGAGCGGGGCGCAACGTGTTCTGCTCGTCCAGCGAGACGAGTTGATTGCGGTTGGCCGGATTGATTTGAATGGCAACCGAGCCGTCCTGCGTCTCGGTCTTGCCCTGGTCGGAAATCGCCACCCGCGTCTGCTCCGCCGCCGGCCGCAGCGGACTGGCGGTCGAGTTCTCCTCCGGTTGCGGCTGATTATGTTCGTCGGCGGCCTGGCGGGCAGACGCATCGCCATTGGCCGGCCAGGTGGTCGAGGGCGGATCGGAGCCGGCCCGCCAGGCGTCGTTGTCCTGCGCCCGGCCGGCGGTTGCCGCGTGTCGTTGGTGGCCGGTGTGACCACGACCGGCGCATCCGGCGTAGCCGGTGGGCCGGTCGGCGGGCCAGGCGGCGGGCCAATCGGTGGACCAGGCGGAGCAGCCAGCGCAGTCGGTGGACCAGGCGGTGGGCCAGTCGGTGGACCAGGCGGCGGGGCGATGTTTGGCGGCGCCAGGGCGGTGGGCATGGCGACCGGAGGCGATCCGGCGGGCGGACCGAGGTCCCGCAGCGCGATCTGCACTTGGGCCGTGCCCGAATTGCCGGCCATGTCGAGCACTTGCGGCGGAGTTCCAACTGGGCGATCTCGGCGGGTGGATAGAGGGGAAATTCGCCGCTGGCCAGCGGACCGATCAGGCCCGGCTGCGGACGGTCGAACTTGGCCGACTGCCACGGCATCACCAGCCCGCCGCGATATTGGATCGACAGGCTCCCCGGCTTGGGATGCAGTTCCTCGACCTGCCAATGCACGATGGTCTCGCCCGTCGGGCCGCGCCGCGCACTGAGTTGCACCTTGGGCGGAGTGCTATCGACGAAGACGATCAGCCCGGCCGCGTGCGGAGCGTCGGCGGCGGGCGGCGGGCTGCGACGGTCCACCGTGCGCACCGAGAACCAGAATTCTCCGTCGCCGGCGGCGCGGAAGAGGAATTGCCCCTTGGCCGGCTCCATCTTGGCATAGAGATGCCAGGTGGCGCCGTGGTCGTTCGAGACATAGAGCTGCACCTCGATCGGCTCGTGGATCAGGTGCGCGGGACGATTGAGGTGAAAGGGGATGGCAAACAGGGCCTGGCGGGTATAGAAGCTGGGCACGGGCCTGGCCGGAGCAGCGGCAGGCGGAGTGCCGCCCACCGGGGGCTCGACGGCCGCCAGGACCAACACTTGCAGCAACGGCGCCAACCACATGAGACGACTCCTCTCAATGTCCGGGAAAAGGTCCGGGAAAAGGTGACAGGCACCTTTTGTGCCAAGCACCCGAAGGGCCGTTCCGGCAAAAGGTGCCTGTCACCTTTTCCCGTTCGCGCGCGAATCCGGCAGGGATTCACACTCAATCTGTATCGGTTGTATCAGTCGTGTGACTTGAACGGCGAGTGCCGAGCGGGTCGGTTGGGTAAGATAGGTAACATAACTGACACCAGTGGCGCGAGGCCGGCCGGTCCGTGGTCAGCGATGCTGCTCCCCCGGGGCAGGAGCCCTCGTTGCTACACACAGGTCGTTGGTTCCGGAAGTGCGTTTGCCCCAAAGGGGCCGTAATAATTTAGCCCAGGGTTGCCGCGCAGCGGCTACCCTGGGTTGGCGGGCCGCCTTTGCCCTCAACCCCGCAGGGGTTGCGCGGCCGTGCGCGAAACGAAACCCCGTTGGGGTTTTGGATGTCCCGCCATCCGAAGCCCAGGGTAGCCGCTGCGCGGCAACCCTGGGCTATGCTATGGCGCCCCTTCGGGGCAAGAGCCTGTTAGCCGTTACGGCTTGCGTGTAACAACGCGGGCGGCAGGCCGGGGCTTTTTTGGAGTGATTTCCGGCCGATTCCGCGGCGCCTACTTGCCCTCAAGGCACGGCCGGTCCGCTGGAAAGCCTGGCCTTGAGTTCCTCGGGCCTGAGGCACAACACGTGACCGTCGGCAAATGCGACGGTGAATCCGCCCGGATGATTGCTGCGTAGGTCGCCAAGGGGCAAGGTGCAGTCCTTCGGCTCCATCCAGTTGACACCGCTTTGGCCCACGTCGATCACGGTGATGGTTTCGCTGAGATCGCGGGGTTGCGAGGCCGAGCTTGAGTTGGCGCCGTCGGAGATCATGCCCGGACCGACTACCATCAGATAACTCGTCTGCGACGAGCCGGGAATTCGCTCGCTGGGGCAGCAAAATATGCTCGGCATTTGAGCAGCCAGGGTGCAGTTGTGCGGACCATTCCACGGCTCGTCGAAGCGGTACCGGTCATAGAGGTCTTTCCTGTCGAGGTATGGCAGGATCAAGACGCGCCAACTGTGCATGCGATGGCCGTCTTTGTCGGCGACGTAGGCGGAGGGAAAACAGCCGTACTGGGTCTCGTAGTTCAACAGTGCGATGCTGATCTGATGGAGATTGTTGATGCACGCTGCCCCGCGGGCCGCCGCGCGTGCGTTCCCGATGGCCGGCAACAAAATGCCCGCGCATATTCCCAGCACCGGAATGGAACAGCACGCCACGATGAGCAGAATCGCCCACACCGGCATGCCGCTGCGCCGCGGGGGCGGCATATAGAAGGCGTCGGCCGCCGGGGTTCCCGGGATCGTGACCGGCTTGCCGCAGCCGGCGCAGGGGCCGGTTCGCCCGGCGTACTGATCGGCAACGTCGGTGACTTTGCCGCAATGGGGACACGTGAAGCGGATGGACATGATGGGAGTTCCTGTAGGGTGGGTCGAGCGCAGCGAGCCCCACCAATAATGCTGACGGTGGGGCTCGCTGCGCTCGACCCACCCTACGAACTGGGTTATGGGTGGTCATCGGGCCAGGTGACCCGCTCTTTGCCCTTGATCGTCAACAATTCGTGAAAGACCTGCGGATCGATGGCGTTGGAGAGAAAATGCACGGACCCATCGCCGAAGAGAGCGACGAAGCCGCCTGGATGCGCATGGCCCAGGCCGGCCATCGGTTGCTTGGCATCGTCTTGCCAATCGTCGGGCTTCGTCCAGGGGACGGCCCGATCCTCGTCGGCCTCGACGACCAGGATCGTGTTGGAGAGTCCGCCTCGAAAATCCATGGTGGTCCGCACCTTGTTGCCGTCGAAGGCCAGGCCGTCGCCACAAACCGCCAGATAGCTTGCCATGCCGGGCTGCGGCCGGGCACTGGGATTGTGATAAACGCCGGGCATCAGGGGGATCAGCTTCGCGATTGTGCGGGCTGTCCCAGGATTCGTCGAGATGGAACCGCTCGTAAAGCGCCTGCTCCTCCAGGTAAGGCAGGATATGGACGCGCCAACTCAGCAGCGGCTTGCCCTGTTTGTCGAAGTTCGCCCGCGTGGGAAATTGTTTGTAATTGCTCTCGTAGCTGAGCATGGCCAGGCCGATCTGTTTCAGATTGTTCGCAGACACTGTCCTGCGGGCCGCCTCGCGTGTGGCCTGAACGGCCGGAAAGAGCAAGGCCACAAGGATTCCGATGATCAGCAACGGCACCACCAAGACGCCCGCCACGATGAGGAGGACGGCCCAGACCGGCATGCCGCTTCGCGGTGCGACCCGCGGATAGAAGACGCTGCCGGCCGCCGGGGTTCCCGGAATCGTGATCGCCTTGCCGCAAGCGGTGCAGGGGCCGGTTTGGCCGGCGTACTGGTCGGCAACGTCGGTGACTTTGCCGCAACGGGGACACGTGAAGCGGATGGCCATGATACGGCTCCCGGGAGGCGGAGAAGTTTGGGCGATTGCTGGATTAGAGGAAAGTTGTCCCATTTTGTCAAATAGGATACAGCCCGAAGGGAGGGAGCGAAATGCCCTTCTTGGGGCCGCCGGGTGCCACTGGCTACGCCAGTGCCGGGTGTCGGGGCACTGGTTACGCCAGCGATTTGCGCAACCAGTCCCACGACAGCACTGGCAAAGCCAGTGGCACACTTGCGAAAATCGGGACAGTCCCCTGTAAACGCTGAGGGCGTGGGGAAGCCACGCTTCGCGGAGCCGCTCCCCAGGAAGACGGGGGCCACGCGCGTTTTCCTGCTGGACGAGAAGCGTCTGTGGCAACATAATACAGGGGGGAAAAAGACTTATCCACTCACCCAGCGCAAGCGATTGCATTTCGAATGCCTGGAATGCACGTCCCCGAGGTCAGTTGGGGCGAGTTAGTCCTTTGGATCGCTCTTCTGGCGTTGTTGACCAGCGCGGCGGTTTTCGTGGTGCTGCGAATCCGCGCCAATACGGTACAACAGGAACCGATAGCGAGCGAAATGATGTCAAAATTCCGTGAATTGCATTCCAAAGGTGAGCTAACGGACGCAGAATACCGAACAATAAAAACTACGTTGGTGGCGAAGCTCCAGAGAGCAGATAAAGGATAACGGCAACACAGGTTAGGACGCTCACCGGCGGCCGCCGGCGGCAAGGCAGTCAAAGGCTGCAAGCTTGCTGCAATTTGCCAGCGGGAATTTTTTTCGGCCGCCGAGAAGCTCAATCCCCTGCCGGGTTGTAGAATTGTAGTGTGAGCGGAACCGAGACGAGAGAGGCGGAAAGGGACGGGTATGCCATCAGGACGAGACTTCAACGCAGGACGCCGCGGCAGCGGAACAACCAAGAAGAACGCCTTTTGCTCTTTCTGTCGCAAGAGCTATCGTGACGTGGGGCCGCTGGTCGAAGGGCCGGGCGACGTCTACATCTGCGGCGAGTGCATCGATCTGTGCCAGTCGATCCTCGAGCAGGAGCGCCGCCGCCGCGGCACCAGCAAGCCGCTCTTCAGCAAGATCCTCACCCCGCGGCAGATCGTCGAGCACCTCGACCAGTACGTGATCGGGCAGGACCGCGCCAAGAAGGTGCTGGCCGTGGCCGTCCACAGCCATTACAAGCGGCTCGTCCACGGCGGCCAGGAGTCGGACATCGAGATCGACAAGTCCAACATCCTCATGATCGGGCCCACCGGCTCCGGCAAGACCCTGCTGGCGCAGACCCTGGCCCGCGTGCTGGACGTCCCCTTCGCCATCGGCGACGCCACCACGCTGACCGAGGCGGGCTACGTGGGCGAAGACGTGGAGAACCTGCTGCTGAAGCTGCTGCACGCCGCCGACTTCGACCTCGAGGCCGCCCAGCGCGGCATCCTCTACATCGACGAGATCGACAAGATCGGCAAGACCAGCCAGAACGTCTCCATCACCCGCGACGTTTCCGGCGAAGGCGTCCAACAGGCCCTCTTGAAGATGCTGGAAGGGACGATCGCCAACGTGCCGCCCCAAGGCGGCCGCAAGCATCCCGAGCAGCAGTACATCCAGATGGACACCTCGAACATCCTCTTCATCTGCGGCGGCACGTTCGTGGGCCTGGATGACATCATCGGCAAACGCCTGGGGAAACGCGCCATCGGCTTCGGCCAGGACGCCGTCGCGCACGACGAGCTCGAATTGGGCGAGCTGCTGGAACGCGTCACCAGCGACGACATCCTCCAGTTCGGCATGATCCCCGAGCTGGTCGGCCGCTTGCCGGTGGTTTCCGCCTTGCAGCCGCTGGACGAGAGCGCGTTGGTCCGCATCCTCGTCGAGCCCAAGAATGCCCTGGTCAAGCAGTACCAGGCGCTGTTCGCCATGGAGAACGCCGAGTTGAACTTCACCGAGGGGGGGCTGCGGGCGATCGCCCACAAGGCCCACGAGAAAGACACCGGCGCCCGCGGACTGCGCTCGATCATCGAAGACGTGATGCTCGACATCATGTACGAGTTGCCCGAGCAGTCGCCGGGAAGCCAGTACATGGTCACCGAGGACGTGGTGCTGGGCCGCCAGCCGTTGTTCGCCGTGGCCAAGAAGAGCGCCTAACGGCGACGGGCGGACTGCCGCGCCGGAATCCATCCCTCCCAAGCCCACCGGCTGCGGAATTTTCCCTCCCAAGCCCACCGGCTGCGTCCGGTGGGAAGGGGAACCGGAAAACGTTGCCGCCCCTTCCTTTCCCACCGGTCGTGACCCGCTGCGCGGGTGCCCGGTGGGCGTGGGGCGTGCCGCTTCCCCCTTCCGCCCTCCGCCTTCCCCCTTCCTGCCAGCGTCCGTACAATGGCAGGATGCCCGGCCGAATCTTGACTGCTCTGCCTGTTTACAACGAGGCGCCGTACCTGGCGGCCGTCCTGAGCGGGGCGCTCAGTTACAGCCCGGAGGTCCTGGTCGTCGATGACGGCTCGACCGACGGCACCTCGCAACTGCTGGCCGCCCGGCAGGACATTCACGTCGTGACCCATGCGGCCAACCGCGGCTACGGGGCGGCCCTCCGCTCGGCGTTCGAGTTCGCCTTGGGCCATGACTACGACGTCCTGGCAACCATCGACTGCGACGGCCAGCACCAGCCGCAGATGATCCCCCGTTTCGTGGAGACCGCCGCCGAGGCCGACATCGTTTCGGGCAGCCGTTACTTGCGGCGATTCCCCGGCGATAGCGAGCCGCCGCCCCAGCGGCGGCAGATCAATGAGGTCATCACCGCCGAGGTCAATCGCCGCTTGGGATTGCGGCTCACGGACGCCTTCTGCGGCTTCAAGGCCTATCGGGTGCCGGTGCTGGCCAAATTCCATTTGACCGCAGACGGCTATGCCATGCCCCTGGAGTTCTGGGTGCAGGCGGCGCGGCTGGGGCTCCGCATCGTCGAGGTGGCCGTGCCGCTGATCTATCTGGACGAACGCCGTTCCTTCGGCGGCGCCTTGGACCAGGCGGACACGCGTCTGGCCGTCTACCGCCGGGTCTTGGATCAGGCCATGGCGAAGGCCGGGTAGCCGGCGCGGAGGGTACCCCGTCCCATTTTCGCGGCCAGAGGGTATATTGCAACGTAACCTGGGTGTGCCACGGCTGTGTCAGCCGTGCCGCGGGTGGCCGCGATAGCTTGGCTATCGGGGTGCCGTAGGCACAAGAGGCTTTGGTGACGTCAGGAAGCCCCTCTTGCGGCTCCGCCGCCCCGATAGCATAGCTATCGGGGCCACCCACGTGAGAAATGTTTCGCCGTGACGTTACCAACAGGCCGGTTTTCCGGCCCCCAATTTCGGGACATCAGCGGGCTACCATGACCATCAGCCCTGAAGGATTGCCGTACCGCCGCTATCGAGCGCCCCAGGAGAGCGGCGCCATGCTGGTCGAGCCGCCGCTGGCGGAGGCCGGCCGCACGATCGCCGAGAATGTGCAGAGGCGTTCTCGATATAGTTATGATTTCCAGGGCCGTTCGCTTGCCCAATTGACCGTTTCGGCCCGGGCGGAATTGGTCAGCCTGGCGCGGCGCTGGACCGCCGCCTACCGGCCCGAGCTTGCCGAGGCGGGCAATCCCGAGGGCTTGATCTTTCTGGCCGGGCATCAGCCGGAACTGTTCCATCCCGGCGTTTGGCTGAAGAACTTCGCCCTGGGCGGGCTGGCCCGACGGCATCACGCCACGGCGATCAACCTGGTGATCGACAGCGACACCACCAAGAGCCTGGGTCTGCGGGTGCCCGGCGGGTCGCCCGATCGCCCCGGCGTCGAGCTGATTTGCTTCGACCAGTCCGAGCCGCGGCTGCCTTATGAAGAGCGGCGGGTGGTCAATCGGCGGCAGTTCGAGGAGTTCGGCACGCGGGTGGCGGAGCAGATCGGGCCGCTAGTGCGCGATCCGCTGGTGGTCGACTACTGGCCGCTGGTGCGGAAGCGGCTGGAGGAGAGCGACCATTTGGGGGCGTGCATTGCCCAGGCCCGCCACCAGTTGGAAGGCCGCTGGGGGCTCCAGACGCTCGAGGTGCCGCAGAGTTGGGTCTGCCAGACGGAGTCGTTCTCCTGGTTTGTGGTCCACCTGCTGGCGCATTTGCCGCGATTTCGCCAAGTGTACAACGAGGCTGTGCAGGAGTATCGGCGGGTGCACAAGATTCGCAACGCGGCGCAGCCGGTGCCCGATTTGGCCGCCGAGGGGCCCTGGCTGGAGGCGCCCTTGTGGGTTTGGACCGCCCAGCGCCCCCAACGGCGGCGTCTGCTGGCCCGGCAGGATGGCAGCGAGCTGATTCTCTCCGATTGGCAGGGGTGGGAGGTCCGTTTGGCGCTGAGGCCGGCGGGCGATGGCCGCCGGGCCGTTGCGCAACTGGCCCAGTTGCGCGAAGGGGGGGTGAAGATCCGCTCCCGGGCCCTGATTACCACGCTTTGGGCCCGCCTGGTGCTGGGCGATCTGTTTCTGCACGGCATCGGCGGGGCGAAATACGATCAGGTGACGGATCTCTTGATGGAGCGGTTCTTCAAGCTGCCCCCACCCGGCATGATGGTGATCTCCGCCACGCTGCACCTGCCGATTGCACGGCTAGCGGCGGTTTTCGCCGCGCCGGCGGCCATCGCGGCGCAGTTGCGGGAGTTCGCCTACCATCCGGAGCGGTTCTTGCCTGCATCGGCGGGAGAAGATGGAGAAGTCGCGGCGCTCGTGGAGGCCAAGCTGCGCTGGATCCGCACGCCCCAGACCGCGGAAAACGCCCGCGCCCGCTGGCAATCGATCCGGCAGATCAACGAGGCCCTCGGGGAGCGTGTGTCCGATCGCCGGCAGCGGCTGCTGCAATTGCAGGGCGAAGCGGTGGAATTGTTGCGGGCGGAAAAAATCCTGGCATGGCGGGAATACGGCTTCTGTCTGTATCCGCAGGCGAGCTTGCGGGAGTTTCTTGCCGGCCTACTTCCCAAAAACTTCTAAACATGGTTTGATAGGGACTTGGAAAAGAATCGCCTGGGGACTGTCCCGATTTTCGCGGCGCCGGCGGCATTGCTTTTCAAACAGGTGTTCTCGCCGCGAAAATGGCACTGTCCCCCTTGCCTGAGTGAACGGTCGCTGCCCGACTGAAGACACCTTCGAAAACGCCTTTTGCGAAGCGGAGTCGATTCAGACACCTTCGAAAACGTCTTTTGCGCGCTGGGGACGGATCGGTTGCTGTGGAAGGGAAAGGATTCGCGCGAATGAGCACAGCGGTTACGTCGTCCAATTGGACAGAAGCGGACAAGAAGGGCGTCCGTCGCCGGGTGAGATCGCCCATCGTGCCCGCCCGGGGCAGCGATCACGAGTCGATTTACGACTTCCTGGCGTCGGTCTTCCAGGCGCCGACGCTGGCCGAATTCAAGGCCTCGTTGGCCGATCCCTTTTACGAACCCCGCGACCGGCTGCTGTTGAAGCGTGCCGGCCGGCTGATCGCGCACGTGCATCTGACCCATCGGGTGATGCAATTTGGCCCCAGCCAGATCCCGGTGGCCGGTCTGAAATGGCTGGCCACGGCCCCCGAATGCCGGGGCCAGGGCCTGGGCAGCTACTTGCTGGCGGCGGCGGAAAAGCAGGCCGCCGAGGACGGGGCCCTGGTCGGCCTGCTGCGGACCAGCATCCCGCGATTCTTCCGCCGCAGCGGCTGGGCGCTGTGTTCCGGGTCCTGCTTCAGCCAGGCCAACACCTGCACCGTGCTGGCCCGGTTGCTGGACGAGGGTCTGCGGCGGCCGCGGCGCCGCCATCATCGTCACCTGCACATCCGTCCCTGGCGGCGCTGGGAAGAGAAGGCCCTGGTGCGGATTTACCGGCAGAACTTGCCGGGCCGCTACGGCCCTCTGGACCGCAGCCTGGCCTACTGGCAATGGCTGCTGCGACGGCAGGCCTACGACCAGATCTATGTCGCCTTGGACGGCCCCAACTTGTGGGACCTGGAAGAAGTCAGCACGGCCGTGGTGGGATACGTGGTCCTCAAGGGGCCGCGGGTGGTGGAGTTAATGACGGCGCCGGGGCGGCCCAAGGTGGCCCTCGAATTGCTGGCCCACGCCTGCGGCGACGCCATCGAGCACGATCATCACGCCATCACGCTGCACGCCCCGCCCGACAGCCCCTTCCACCAAGCCTTCGCTCCCAGCGAGGGCCTGCGCGGCGGCGAGCGGACCGGGCGGCAAGCCCCCGCCGGCCGCGGACAACCGCGCCGCGCGGAGCAGGAGGCGGAGCGGGGTGAGGTCTGCATGGCGCGGCTGTTTCAGCCCAAGCTGTTGTTGGAGCGGCTCTGCGGCGAGTTCTGCCTGCGGGCGCGGCAGGCCCGCCTGGCCCGCCCCTTGGAATTGGGCCTCCAGGTCGAGGGACAGAAGTACCAGGTCGAACTGACCAACTGCGGCGCCACGGTGGTCTGCCATCGCATGGGCCGCAGCTATTTGCGGATGAACGTGGCCGACTTCACGCGGCTGCTGTTGGGACAACTCGATTGGGACCGGGCGCTGGCCGAGAAGCGGCTGGAGGCCTCGACGGCCTTGGCCGAGGAGGCCGGCCGCGTCTTGTTTCCTCACTTGCCCCTGTGGTATCCGCCCTTGGATGAGCTGATGGCGTGAGGCCATGAACTATTTCGCGCACGCACTGCCGTTCCTCGACCAGCCCTATTTCGTGGCGGGCACGGCCGTGCCCGACTGGTTGAGCGTGGTGGATCGGCAAGTGCGGGTGCGGCGCAGGCACGCGGAACCGCTTGCCAACAGCGCTGACACTGGCGACGCCGTCGATCCCGCCGCGGCCGCCCTGGCCCGCGGCCTGCTCCAGCACTTCCGCGACGACTTGCGGTTCCACGAGACCCGGGCGTTCGCCGAGACCACGCTGGCGCTGAGCGCGGAGAGCCGGCGCCTGCTGGGCGATGAGCCCGGCTTCCGGCCCAGTTTCCTCGGCCATCTGCTGGTCGAGGTGCTGCTGGACGCCTCGCTGGTGGCCGAGCACCGGCAGGAGGTCGAGACCTATTATGGGGCCTTGGGAGCGGTCGACGCCCTGCTGGTCCAAGGGGTCGTCAACCGCCTGGCCCCGCGGCACCGAGCGGCTGGCGCCGATGATCGCGGCCTTTTGCCGGGAGCGGATTCTCGGCGATTACCTGGACGACCGGCGGCTATTGCTGCGGCTGAACCAGGTGATGCGGCGCCTGAAATTCGCCCCCTTGCCCGAGGGCTTCGCCGGCTTGTTGCCCTGGGCGCGGCGGCTGATCGACGGCCGCCGGACGGACCTCCTGGCCGGCATCCCGGCGTAGACGTTACGCCGTCCCTTCGACGATGGCGATTTCCTCCTCGGTCAGGCCGTAGAGTTCGTAGACCAGGCGGTCGATCTGGCGGTCGGTGGCGGCGATTTGCCGAGTGAGGAGGTTTTTTTCGTGTTCCGTCCGCGCCCCGGCCGCCTTCTGGTGCAGCCCCAGCATCGTTTCCACCAGTTTGACCAGGCGGGCGTGACGGGACTTGCCCGGTCGAGCCGGGATCGGGATTCGCAGAAGTTGGTTGGACGGGATGTGGTTGTTTCCCGGAAAGGAACAGCGGAAGAAGTAGTTGATCGCCGCGCTGTTCAGTATGCCCAAGACATAACGGATGTCGACAGAGCCGCCGGGGCGGACGTTGACGACGTTAGTGGATTGCAGACAGAACGTCTGCTCGGTGTCGAGCGTGGCAACGATCCGCCGCGGCAGGCGTATATTGCGGATTTCCTGCACGACGATTTTCTCCGGCGACAGGAAAAGCTCGGGCGGCGCGGGGCGTCCAACAGTTCGCGTTCGTAGCGAACAAAGAGCCCCTTCGGCACGGCGCCGTAACGCGAGATCTGCTTGCCGCCCGCGGCCGGCTTCCATTTGGCCCCCCGACGTTTCGTGGACAAATAGTTCTTGTTGTCCCCGGTCCGAAGCCCTTGGTTGGCGGTGCAGAAATGGGAAAGGCGGCCGTCTGCCGTCGAAAGACGTTCCACCACGCGCGCAGCGCGGTCCGATACGTGCAGAAGCCACGGACTGCCGTCCGCTCGTGCCCAATCCCCCTGGGAAACCGCGAACTGCTCCATGAATCCCGGGAACACCTTGGGCGTAGTTCTCGCGATCTCCACCGTGCTGGACGGGGACGGCCGCGACCTCTGCAACCGCACGATCATGGTCTCGTTCTTCGCATTCGGGAACACGCCGGGCCCGAAATCCACAACGCCGCTTAACGTGGCCTCCCGGGCGAGCATCGCCCGCAACGCCAGGAACGAATCGTTGCTCAAAAGCGTGTGCGGAACAATGAAACCGAGGATCGCCCCCGGACGCATCAACGACAACACGGCTTTCTCGATGAACGCGCCATAGAGATCGAACCGGTAAGAGACGCCGTGATAGTGCCGCTGATAATAGCCCCGCATCTCCTCCGGGACCTCCGTTATAAACAGGTACGGCGGGTTGGCGATCACGGCGTCGAACCCGCCGGCCTTGAAGACGGCCGGGAACTCCGCCTGCCAGTCGAAGGCATTGATCCGCCGGCGCTCCTGGTCATCGGCAAGCCCGCCCTCGCGGCCTTCGTAGTAGTCGGGCCCGATCAGCGAGTTGCCGCACTTGATGTTGCCCCCCAGGTCGGGCAGCGCACGCTCGTGGTACAGCCGCAACTGGTTGGCCAGCGTCTCCGCCGATTCGCCCTCCAAAATCTTCAGCAACAGCGAGAGCTTCGTCACTTCGACCGCCTGCGGGTCGATGTCCACGCCGTAGATGTTATTGAGCAGAATCCGTTTCTTCTCGGCGGTCGTCAATCGCCACAGGCCAGAGCGGTCGCGGTAGAGGTGAGGCGTGCGCCCCCGGGCGTGCTTCTCGGCGTCGTCGGCCACGTACCAGTCGCGGTGCCAGTCGAGCAGAAACTGGTACGCCCCCAGCAGAAACGAGCCGCTGCCGCAGGCCGGATCGACAACCCGCAGGCGCGAGGCTTCCTTGGGGGTCATGCCGGCGCTCGAGGGCGGCTCGCCCTCGCCCCCAGCCCGCGCCCTCACCCCCGGCCCCTCTCCCGGAAGGAGAGGGGAGAGGGCTCTCTGCGTTTTCCCTTCCCCCTTCCCCCTTCCGCCCTCCGCCTTCCAAGAGCCTTCCCACCGTGTTGCGGACGATGTAGTCGACGATGTAGGCGGGCGTATAGTAGACGCCGCCGGCCTTGCGGACCTCGGGCTTCTCCTCGACTTTCGCCTGCCCAGTCTTCGTGAGCCGGATCACCTTGCCCAGAAACTGCTCGTAGACCTGGCCCAGGATCTCGGCGGGGAAAACCGAGAATTCGTAGGGACTTTCCGGATAATAGAGGCCGCGCAAGATGTCGCGGAGCGGCTTGTCGTCGACGCTCAGGCCGAGCGTCAGCTCGTCGGGCGGCTCGCGGCGATCCTTCTCCGGGCTGAAATGGAACAGGCCGGAGTTATACGCGCTCGTCGGCCCGCTCGAAAAGCTCCGCCAGCCGGCGATAGATGCTCGTGCCGTTGGACACATCCTGCAAGCGGCCGTAGGTCTCGATGCCGCGGTCCTCGCAAATCCGCAGGAAGACGATGCGGTCGATCGTTCGCTGTACGGCGAAATTCAGGTTCTGCGACTCGATGCCCGGATTGCGCGTGGCCAGGTTCCGCGCCAGCACGTCGCGCCACGATTCGATCTCGCGGAGAAAGGCGGCATCGACCTCGGCGGTCCCCTTCTTGATCTTCTTCGAGGCCACCAGTTTTTCCAGCGCGCCGCGGCGGATCGCCTCCGGCGAGAACAGTTCGTAAAGCTCGTCCCAGTGCTCCAGGTAGTCGGTGTAGCGGTAGTAGAGGATGCGGGCGGTGGACGCCTTGTCGTTCTTTTCCGGCCGGATGCGGCAGTCGTAGACGGCCAGCTCGGCAAAATCGCTGAGAATGCTCACCGGGAGCTTGGCCGACCAGGCATAGCGGCGCAACTGGTAGGCCGGGCTGATCGCCTCGCGGATATCGACCGAGGGCCTCTTGGCCTCGACGAAGAAGCTCCGCTGCCCGCCGCCGACCCGGAAACAGTAATCGGGGGCCTTGGTGCGGCCGCCGATCTTGATGGCGTCCTCGTGGATGACTTCCTTGTACGCCTCGGCGTAGCCCTTGCGGTTGTAGACGTCCCAGCCCAGGGCCTCGAAGAAGGGGTCGAGGAACTCGCCGCGAACTTGGGCCTCGTTGTATTGGCCCGAGCGGTAGCTTTCGACGTGGCTGCCGAATCGGTCAATCAATTCTTTGACGGTTGCCGGCGCCGGCATGGTCGGCCCCTCCGGGAGTGGAAAACCCTTGTCGATGCGGTGATTGTAAGCCAAGGCGGGGCGGGAAGGAAGGGACCGGGGACCAGGGGCCGGGGGCCAGGGACCAGGGGAGTCGCCCCAACGGCGCGGCGCCAACCGTGATGACACACTCCCCCAAGCCCACCGGCTGTGTCCGGTGGGAACGGGCAGCGGGAAAAACGTTGTCCCCCGCACAGGTCCCAGGGGACGCAGCCCCTGGGCTTGGGCAGTGTCGCACCGCCGGACCGCATTCCATTCCGGGCGCATCTTGCAGGACTGGCGGGAAAATGGGAAACTGTCCCCGAGCGGCCCAACGGCTCGACCCGGGAAATCGATCCTGCACAAAATCGTCTGAAGGAGGCACCACGTGCGCTACGGCTTGAACTTGCTGCTGTGGACCGACACGCTCAACGACGCGGCACTGCCGCTGCTGGAGGAAATCAAGCAGATCGGCTACGACGCCGTGGAACTCCCCGTCTTCGAGCTCGACGTGGCCAAGTACGCCCGTTGGGGCAAACACCTGGACAACGCCGGTTTGGCGCGGACGGGGGTGACGGTTCGCGGCCCGGATGAAAATCCCATGAGTGCAGAGCCGGCCGTTCGCCGCCGCGGCGTCGAGCACAACAAGGCGGCCGTCGATTGTGCGGCGGCCGCCGGCGCCACGACCCTGGTGGGGCCGTTTCATTCGGCACTGGGTTATTTCAGCGGCGCGGGCCCGACGGCCGACGAGTGGCGGTGGGCCGTCGATTCCATGCGCGAAGTGGCCGGGCACGCCGAAAAGTGCGGGGTGACGCTGGCGCTGGAGTATCTCAATCGCTTCGAGTGCTACCTGCTCAACAGCGCGGCGGACGGGGCCCGCTTCTGTCGCGAGGTGAACCATCCCCGTTGCCGGATGATGTACGACACGTTCCATTCGCACATCGAGGAGAAGAACACCCCGGCGGCCATCCGCGCCCTGAAGGGCCTCTTGGTTCACGTGCATATTTCGGAGAATGACCGCAGCACTCCCGGGTCGGGGAACGTCCGCTGGACGGAGACCTTCGACACGCTGCACGAGATCGGCTACGACGACCTGCTGATGATCGAGGCCTTCGGCCTGGCCTTGGAGAAGTTGGCGGCGGCCACGAAGATCTGGCGCCGCATGTACCAGAACGAGCGGCAACTGGCCAGCGACGGACTGAAGTTCATGAAGACCGAAGTCGCCAAGCGCTGGACCGCGGGCCGTTGAAGCGGCGAAAAGTTGATGAGCGGCAATCCCGAGCCTGAACCCGCTGGGCAAGACGCGATCTCGCTGGACGAACTGGCCCGGGCCTTCGCCCAAGTGATGGGGACGGCGCCGAAGTTGCGGCCGCTGGAGCCCGCCGCGCCGCAGGCGGCGGCAGCGGAACCGCCGGGCCAGCGGCCCGGCCCCCAGCCTCCCCCGGCGCCGGCCGCGGCGGAGGGCGCAGAAGACTCCTGCCCCATCGGACCGCGCAGCATCCTGGAAGCGATGCTCTTCGTGGGCAATCAGGACAGCCAGTCGCTGCCGGCCGCCGGGGCCGCCCAGTGGATGCGGGACGTGGCGCCGGCCGAGATTCCGGGCCTGGTCGACGAGCTCAACCGCCGCTACCGTGCCAGCGGCTGCCCCTACCACGTCGTTCATGAGGGGGGCGGTTATCGGCTCGCGCTGCGGAAGGAGTTCCACCATCTGCGCGATCGCTTCCTGGGGCGGATTCGCCAGGCCCGGCTGTCGCAGGCCGCTATCGACGTGCTGGCCATCGTGGCCTATCAGCAGCCGCTGACGGCCGACCAGGTCGGCAAGCGCCGGGGCAAGCCCAGCGGTCACGTGCTGGCGCAACTGGTCCATCGCGGCCTGCTCCACATCGAGCGGGAGCCCTCCGCGCGGCACGTTGCCCAGTACACGACGACGGAGCGGTTCTTGCGCCTGTTCGGCCTGGAGACGCTTCAGGACCTGCCGCAGTGCGAGGAACTCGACCGGCAGTGAGCCGCCGCGGGCCTTGGGAATTGGCCGCCTGTGCCACGGCTGTGTCAGCCGTGCCACCATGGACAGAGTTCGCCCCGCTTCAGCATGGCTGACACAGCCGTGGCACGGGTCCGCGTCCCATCTTCAACCGGGCGAGAAACAATCCCGCTGAGGGCCCATTTCCGCGGCATTGTCCCGATCCCACCTTTCGCCCTAACTCCATGCTGGAAAACGCCTTAGCGGCGTTCCCCAAAAGAAGCGCAGACACCCGCTTACCGGCCTGGTAGAATTGAGCGGATGGAAAGAGGCCGTCGGGGCCGCTGAGGTTGAATCAAGTAGTCGGCTGGTTGGATGTCGCACGTCGTTGCGGGTCCGGCCGCCGACAATTTTCCTATAGGTCGGGGCGGCTTGCCCAACAATGTCAGCCGAGGAATTGGTGTCAGAGCTGCGCGCCGGCGTCCCGATGATCGGGCCGTCGTTGTTGGCCTTTGACGCCGCGCATTTTGGCGACGAGGTGCGCCGGCTGGAAGAGGCCGGGGCCCGCATCTTGCACCTCGACATCATGGACGGGCACTTCGTGCCCAACATCAGCTTCGGCGTGCCGGTGGTCGAGGCGATCCGCCGCGTGACGCGGCTGCCGCTGGACGTACACCTGATGATTTCGGAGCCTGCCCGCTATGTCGGGGAGTTCCGCCGGGCGGGGGCGGACCTGCTGACCATTCACATCGAGGTGGCGCCGGACCCCCGGCCCGTGCTGCGGCAGATCCGCAAGCTGGGGGCGTTGGCGGGAATCAGCCTCAATCCGCCCACCGCCGTGGCCGCCGTGGAGGAATTTCTCGACGACTGCGACCTGGTGCTGGTGATGAGCGTGATGCCCGGCTTCGGCGGACAGGAGTTCGAGCCGGTGGCCCTGGAGAAGCTGCGGCGTTTGCGGACTGTGGGCCGGCCCGAGCTGCTGTTGTCGGTGGACGGAGGAGTCCAGGCCGACAACGTCGGCCTCTGTGCCGAGGCCGGCGCTGACCTGCTGGTCATGGGCACGGCCTTGCACTCGACCAAGGATTACGGCCGGGCGATTGCCGAGTGGACCGGCCTGGCGCGGGCGTATCGACCCGTGGCGTGCGTTTCAGAGGGGGACAGTCCCATTTTCGTCGGACGAAAATCGGGACAGTCCCCAGGTGGTTGACCCGTGGCGTGAACGAGTTAAACCAAACAACAACGTTAAACAAGACAACGACGAGCGAAAGCAGCGGCACGGGCCCGACGGGGGCGCCAGCCGGCGCGACCGCGTCGACCCGGAGCAGGGATTGAAGAACTATGTTGCGAATTATTTTGGTCCGTCCCGGATCAACCGACTATGACGAACAAGAGCGGATCCAGGGCACCCTGGACATTCCGTTGAATGCCCAGGGCATGGCGGAAGTGGCGCGGATTACGCAAGAACTCCGCGACAAAGAGATCGACATGGTCTACGCGTCCCCCTGCGAATCGGCGCAGCAGACCGCCCACGCCATCGCCGAGGGGCTGGACCTGAAGTGGAAGCGGCTGGACCGGCTGCGGAACCTCGATCACGGGCTGTGGCAGGGGATGCAGATCAGCGAGGTTCGCCACAAGCAGCCGAAGGTCTACCGGCAGTGGCAGGAGCAGCCCGAAAACGTCTGTCCGCCGGAGGGCGAGATGCTCAGCGAGGCGCAGCGGCGGGTGCGCACGACGATGGGCAAGCTGCTGAAGCAGCACAAGGAGGGCATGTTCGCCCTGGTGGTTTCCGAGCCGCTGGCCACCCTGGTGCGGCAATTCGTCAAACACGATGAGTTGGGCGACCTTTGGAAAGCCATCGGCGCGCACGGCTGCTGGGAAATCCTGGAAGTCGCCCCCGCCGACGCCCTGGCCTTGAGTAGTTGAACGCATGGCTGCCGACAATCCCGATCTGAGCGCCTGGAAGAACCCCTTGAAATATCCCAAGCGGGGAGTGCCCGAGGGGCTCTGGAAACGCTGCCCCGGCTGCGAGGCCACCATCTTCCGCAAAGAGGCGGAGAAACGGCTGGGGGTCTGTCCCGAGTGCGACTATCATTGGTACGTTTCCGCCCAGGAACGGATTCGTCAACTCTTCGATGAGGGGACGTTCGAGGAGTGGGACGCCGAGCTGGAGCCCGTCGACGCCCTGGATTTCGTGGATAAGATCCCCTATCACCAGAAGCTCAAGGAGGAGCAGCAGCGGACCGGGCTGAAGGACGCGGCGCTGGTGGGCACGGGAATGATCCGCGCCCGGCGCGTCGCCTTCGGCGTGACCGATTCGGCGTTCATGATGGGCAGCATGGCTTCGGTCGTGGGGGAGAAGCTGACCCGCACCATCGAGCGCGCCACCGCCGCGCACCTGCCGCTGATCATCGTTTCCGGCTCGGGAGGCGGGGCGCGGATGCACGAGGGGATGCTCTCCCTGATGCAGATGGCCAAGGTCTCGGCCGCCCTGGCGCGCTTCGACCAGGCCGGCGGGCTGTTCATCTCGGTGCTGACCAACCCGACCATGGGGGGCGTGGCGGCCAGTTTCGCCTCGCTGGGCGACGTCGTCTTCGCCGAGCCCAAGGCGCTGATCGGCTTCGCCGGCCCGCGCACCATCAAGGCCACCATCCGCATCGAGCTGCCCAAGGGCTTTCAGACGAGCGAGTTTCTCCTCGAGCACGGCTTCATCGACCGCATCGTGCGCCGCAAGGACTTGCAGAGCGAAATCGCCCGCACCATCGACTACTGCGGCAAGTAAGGAGCCCGCTGATGGCTTTCCTCGAACGGCTGAAGTCGATGGTCTCCGGCAACCGCCTGAACGTGGCCGCGCGCTTCGCCCTGCTGCAAGAATCCGGCGGGGCGACGATGTCGAAGTTCTACAAGGCCCGTGACCTGCAAACCGACAAGATCGTGGGGCTGAAGATCCTGGACGCGGAGAAGACGGCCGCCTTCGAGGCCCGCTTCAAGGGGCAGCATAAGCCTTCGGAGGGCGAGATCGCTCTCAGTTTGAAGCACCCGCGCATCGTGGAAACCTATGAATACGGCGTCACCACCGCGGGCGCGCACCTACCTGGTGATGGAATTCGTGGAAGGGGCCAACCTCAATTCCCTGCTCAGCGGCCGCGACTCGCTGCTGGAAGGCAACCGCCTGCGGCTCATCCGCGAAGCGGCCGAGGCGCTGGCCGCCGTCCACGCCGCCGGCTACATCCATCGCGACATCAGCCCGCGGAACTTCCTTATGGCCAACGACGGCAAGCACGTGAAGCTCTTCGACTTCGGCGTCACCGTGCCGGCCACGGCGCCGTTCATGCAGCCGGGCGTCCGCGTGGGCAACCCCAACTACATGGCCCCCGAGGTCGTGAGGCGCAAACCCATCGACCAGCGGCTGGACGTCTTCGCCTTCGGCGTGACGGCCTACGAAATCTGCACCGGCCAGACTCCTTGGTACGCGGGCAAGACCGGCATGGCCGCCATGACCCACGACCAGCCGCCGACGGACATCCGCCAGCACCGGCCGCAGATCGATGCCACGCTGGCCAAGGCCATCCATTGGTGCCTGGAGGCCGATCCGGATCGCCGCTGCCCGTCGCTGGAGAAGTTTCTGCAGGCCATCCGGAACGTGAAGCACGAGGACGCGGCGCCGGGAACCGCGCCGCAGTAACCGCAGTTCCTCGCGCCCTCGGTCTGGAGCTTTTACCTGGGTGGCCCCGATAGCTTGTCTATCGGGGTGCCGCAGGCACAACGAGGCTTACGCGGCGTTGTGAAGCTCCCCTTGCGGCTCCGCCGTGTGCGATAGCAGACCTATCGGGGCCACCCCGATTTTGACGCCCCGTCAGCCTGCTACGAGACCTCGATGCGGTTGATCAAGCGTTCTCCGCCGGGCATGGTCATGGCGGCGTGCTGGGCCAATTGCTTGCAATAGAAACTGTCGCAACGCCCCGTCAACAGCACGCCGTCGCCGTCCACCCGCACACAAAGGTCCGCCACGCCGCCGAGGGTCCCTTCTTGGACGGCCTTTTCAATCCGCGCCACCAGCCGCTCGGCCTCTTCCACGGTCTCGGGCAGCGGAAACGCAACCGGCGAAGATAACGTTTCGGCCTTCTTAGGATTCTTGGCCATGGGTTTCCTCCTTGCTGCCGCCGGACCTGCTCACTGTACGCGAATCCTGTTGTCGACCGCGATATCCTGGTCTTGGCAGACGGACCGCACAACCTCTTGGGCCACCTGTTTATGGTAGAAGCTGGAAACAACGCCGGAAATCACCAACACGTCGCCACAATCCTCGACCACCAGGTGGCGAAGCTCATAAAACGGACTCGCGGCCAGGGCCGCTTGCGCCCTAGGCTGAATTTCCCTGGTGGAGGAAGACATCGACGTAGCGCACATCCTCACGCCTGACCGGGAGCACCGCCGCCGACCGCGCGCCAAGTTGAGATGAGTCGGACGGATCGCCACGATCCATCCGCTGGTCAAAAGAAGCCTTTGCCTTCCTGGCCGCAACGGCACCCCTACCTGGGGCGAAGCGACTCTGCCCCTGTCGAGCCGCTCCTGCCTCAATTGTTAAATTTACCGAGCGCGCTCTGACAAGTCAATCCGACCCGCAGCGGAATTAAAAAATTACGAGATAAAGGGGTAGGTCGGTTCAAGGAAGGGGGGGCATGTCCGGAGCCGGCCTACGTTTTCAGCCCAGCGCCCGGCCGGGGTGGCGCAGCCGCAAGAGCAGCTTCCCTGCGGCACCCCGATAGCAAAGCTATCGCGGCCACCCGTCGTTAGCCGAGCTTGCCCGCAGCCTCCAAATAGGCCACCACTTCGTCGGCCAGGGCGTCGGCCGAACGCCGGGCGGCGTCCAGGACCAACTCCGGATTCAGGGGCGCTTCGTAGGGGTCGTCGATGCCGGTAAAGCCTTTGAGTTGGCCGCTGCGGGCCTTCTTGTACAGTCCCTTAGGATCGCGGGCCTCGCACACTTCGATGGGGGCATCGACGAAGATCTCGATGAAGTCGCCCGACCCCAACGCGGCCCGGACCCGGTCGCGATCCACCCGATAGGGGCTGATAAAGGCGGTGATGGCGATGATTCCGGCGTCGCAAAACAGCTTGGCCACGGCGCCGATGCGGCGGATGTTCTCCTCGCGATCCTGGGCGGAGAAGCCCAAACCGAACCGTTGGGCAAACTCCGCCCCATGCCGCTCCTGGAGCATCCCTGGGGCGGCGTTCAGCCGCGTGACGGACATTGTCGCCATCGAGCACGAAGCTCTGAACCCCGCGGCAGTGAAGCTTGTGGTCGACCAGGTTGGCCACGGTGCTCTTGCCGCAGGCGCTCAGGCCGGTAAACCACACGACGCAGCCGGCGTGTCCGTTGCGCTGTTGACGTTCGGCCCGTGAAACCGCGTGCTCGTGCCAATGGACCTGGACTTGATGCTCCTCGGGCATACGATGGATCTCCTCAGGAAATGTCGCTTTATTTTACCCAGATTACTTTCTTCGGCGGCGCGAGGGGGACAGTCCCATTTTCGCGGCGAAGACGCCCGTTTCTACGGCGGCGCTCCCCGCGCCGCGAAAATCGGGACAGTCCCCTGTGAACGCTTACCGTTCTTCCGCTCTCGCGGTGGCAGATCGCATGATATGCCAAAGTTGGCGTTCCCACAACGGGCATCGCGGGCGCTGGGGTCGCATGGCATCCCAACGTGCTGTATAATTGTGTGTTTCCGTTGCGAAAAAAGTGGGACCAAGGACGTTTCCCTTGCAGGGGAGCCAAACGGGTATGAGCCAAATGGAAGCGGTTCCGGATGTTGTGAACGAACCTGTGGCGTCGTATGGACTTACAGCGGAGACGCTGTACGAAAAGTGTATCGCCCTGGCCAGAAATTTGTGGTGGAGCTGGAATCCCGAGACGATTAACCTGTTCCGGGACCTCGACCCCATCCGCTGGCGTCAATTGGACCACAACCCCATCGCCCTGCTGTCGGAATTTACGGCCGAACGCTTGGAGATGCGGGCGGGCGAGTTGGTGTTGTTCAGCCGCGTCAACCAGGCCTATCGCCGGTTGAAGGAGTACATGGCGGAGATGCCGGCTTGGGGACGCACCCACACCGGCGTGCTCGGCTCGCGGCCGGTCGCCTACTTCTCGCTCGAGTTCGGCGTCCACGAGTCCGTGCCCGTCTATTCGGGCGGCCTGGGGGTCCTTTCGGGCGATCACATCAAGAGCGCCAGCGCGTTGGGCGTGCCGCTGATTGCCGTGGGACTGTTCTACGACCAGGGCTATTTCAAGCAGCACTTGGACATCAACGGCTACCAGCAGGAGGAATATCTGGACACCAAGGTCGAGAATCTGCCCATGGAGCCGGCGCGGGACCACGACGGCAAGCCCATTACGGTGCAGATCGAGACCCGCACGGGCAAGTTGCTGGCCAAGGTGTGGTTGATGCGCGTGGGGCGGGTGAAGTTATACCTGTTGGACTGCGACGTGCCGACCAACAGCCCGGAAGACCGCGAGTTGACGGCCCGGCTCTACGGCGGCGACAACCGCACGCGAATTCGCCAGGAGTTGGTGGCCGGCATCGGCGGGGTGCGGGCCCTGACGGCCTTGGGAGTGACGCCGGGGGTCTTTCACCTCAACGAGGGGCATAGCGCGTTTGCCACCTTGGAAGCCATCCGCGTCCGCATGAAGGACGACGGCATGAGCTTCGAGTCGGCGCTGCGCGAGGTGGCCCACCGCACCGTCTTCACCACCCACACGCCCGTGCCCGCCGGCCACGACCGCTTCGACCGCGCCTTGATCGAGGAGCACCTGGGCCCCCTGCGGGAAGAACTGGGCATCTCCTTCGACCAGCTCATGGGTCTGGGGCGGGTGGAACCGCAAAACGAGCACGAGCCCTTCTGCATGACCGTGCTGGCCTTGAAGCTGTCGCGGCGGGCCAACGCCGTGAGCAATCTGCACGGGCAGGTCACGCGCCGCATGTGGGCCAACCTCTGGCCGTGGCGGGCCGAAGAGGAGATCCCCATCGGCCACATCACCAACGGCGTGCACATCCCCAGTTGGCTGGCCTACCAGATGATGCAGCTCTACGACCGCAACTTCGCCCCCGGCTGGCTGAAACGCCTCAGCGAGCCGGAAATCTGGCAGGGCATCTACGAGGTCGATCCCGGCGAGTTGTGGGAAACCCATTATGCCCTGAAGAACCTCCTCCTGGCGTTCGTCCGCCGCCGCGTCAGCCGCCAATGCCGCCGGCGGGGCGAAAGCGACGACGCCGTCGAGGCCGCCCGAAACATCCTCGACCCCAACATCCTCACCATCGGCTTCGCCCGCCGCTTCGCCACCTACAAGCGCGCCGACCTGATCCTCTCTGACATCGATCGCCTCACCGCCATGATCAACGACCGGCAGCGACCCTTGCAGATCATCTTCGCCGGCAAGGCCCATCCGGCCGACGAACCCGGCAAACAGTTGATCAAGCGGATCGCCAACCTGCGGCACGATCCCCGCTTCGCCGGCCGGGTGGTTTTCATCGAAGACTACGACATCAACGTCTGCCGCCACCTCATCCAGGGCGTCGACGTTTGGTTGAACAACCCCCGCCGCCCCCTGGAAGCCTCCGGCACCAGCGGCCAGAAGGCGGTGCTCAACGGCGCCTTGAACCTGTCGATCCTCGACGGCTGGTGGGCGGAGGCCTACGACGGCAGCAACGGCTTCGCCATCGGCCGCGGCGCCCAGCACTCCGACGACCGCATCACCGACGTCCGCGACGCCGCCGACCTGTATCGCGTGCTGAGCGAGGAAGTGATCCCGCTCTATTACGACCGCGACATCGACGGCCTGCCGCGGCATTGGATCCGGCGGATGATGAATTCCATCAGCTCCTTGGGCTGGCGGTTCAGCGCCGACCGCATGGTCGCCGACTATGTGCGGCTGGGCTACCTGCCCGCCTCCGGCGGCTTGAGTTGCGACATGTGAAGACCGCATGAAGACCCTCGTCATTCTCGGACATCAGCGGCCGGGCAGTTTCTGCCATGCCATCGCCACCGCGGCCGTGGAGGAACTCCGCACCGCCGGCCACCAGGTCGTCTTCCACGACCTCTACCAGGAGCAGTTCGATCCCATCCTGCGCGACGCCGAGATCCCCAAGGGCGCGCCGCTGGACCCGGTCGTCGGGCAGCATTGCCGCCAGGTGACCGAAGCCGACGCCTACGTCGTCGTGCATCCGAACTGGTGGGCGATGCCGCCGGCGATCCTCAAGGGTTGGCTCGACCGCGTGTTGCGGCAGGGCGTGGCCTACGAGTTTTCCGCCGGCGGGGTCGTCGGCCTGTTGAAGGGGAAGTCGGCCCTGGTGCTGACGACCTCGAACACGCCGCGCGAGGACGAGTTGCGGCTGTTCGGCGACCCCTTGGAGAACCTTTGGACGGCCTGCATCTTCAACTTCTGCGGCGTGGAAAAGGTCGCCCGCCGCAACTTCGAGTCCATCGTGCTCAGCACGCCCGACCAGCGCCGCGCCTGGCTCGCCGAGGTCCGCGAGACGACGCGGCGTCATTTCCCGCCGGCGGCGTAATTCCGCGGCCATATCTGCCGACCTCCCGGCGGTTCTTGCCGTCCGTCCGTTACTACCACTTCGTGCCGGGCAACACAGGCGTTGAGAAACGGCCGATGCTGGGCACAGGCTTTGCCTCGGAACGGCAACTATCTCAAGGAGCGGGTGTCCGGGGTCTATTCTTGCAAGCCAGCGAGGTCGTCGTAAGTCATTGCTCTTCCAGGCGTAATCGCCGGTCCCGCCAATCTGGTGTCTATGCGAAAAACATGTTGAAATGCCGCGATTCTCGCTCGAATCAAACGCGGCACACGGATAGAATCCAGACAAGCAAGGGGGCAGGAGAGGAGATTCGCGTGGCCAGAGACAGAGAGAATCGGCGTCTGCTGCGGATCGAACCGTTGGAACAGCGGGCGCTGCTCAGCGCCACGGCGGTCTTCGATCTCCTCGTCTACAACCCCATCCGGGTGGGAGGCTCCACGGCAAGCCCGGCCAATACCTCACCGACCGGCTACACGCCAGCACAGATCCAAACAGCCTATGGGATCGGCTCGATCAGCCTGGGCGGGGTTTCAGGCACTGGCGCTGGCCAGACCATCGCCATCATCGACGCCTATAACGATCCCGATATCACCAGCGACGCGGCGACGTTCAGCAGCCAGTTCAGCTTGCAGCAATTCAACGTCTCCGGCGGCCCGACGCTCAAGGTGCTGAACCAGACCGGCGGCAGCTCGCTGCCCGGCACCGATCCGGACGGCCCCGCCTCGCAAACTGGAAAATCAACTTGGGAAGAGGAAGAATCCCTGGACGTCGAGTGGGCCCACGCGGTCGCCCCCAAGGCCAACATCATCCTCTTCGAGGCCAACAACGCTTCGACCGCGAACCTGATGACCGCGGTGAAGACGGCCGCGGCCTATGCCGGCGTCTCGGTGGTTTCGATGAGCTGGGGCAGCAGCGAATCCTCCGGCGAGACTTCCTACGACTCGTACTTCACCACTCCCAGCGGCCACGCGAACGTGACCTTTCTGGCGTCCACGGGCGATGACGGTTCGCCGGGCGGCTATCCGGCCTACTCGCCCAACGTCATCTCCTGCGGCGGCACGACCCTCTACCTCAACTCCAACAACACCTGGGAGAGCGAAACCGCCTGGAGCGACAGCGGCGGCGGCGAGAGCTCCTACGAGAAAGAACCGAGTTACCAGGAGTCCGTGCAGACCTCGGGCTATCGGGAAACGCCCGACGTCTCCTTCGACGCTAATCCCAGCACCGGCGTGGCCATCTGCGATTCCTATGACTATAGCAGCAGTCCCTGGTTGCAGATCGGCGGCACCAGCGTCTCCGCCCCCTGCTGGTCCGGCCTGATCGCCATCGCCGACCAGTTCCGCGCCAGCGAGGGGCTCAGCCTGCTCAACGGCCCCTCGGTCTTGTACGCCCTGTCCAACCCTTACACGAACAGTTATTTCCACGACATCACCAGCGGCAGCAACGGCGGCCACTCGGCCGGAACCGGCTACGACATGGTCACCGGCATCGGCAGCCCCATCGCCAACAACCTGGTGCCTGCGCTGGCCCCGTCCCCGCGCCCGATATGACCGTGGCGATGACCGATTCCGGCTCCGGCACTTTCTACGTCGGCGACGTCGGCGACACCTTCACCATCACCGTGACCAACTCCGGCACGTCGGCGACCAGCGGCACGGTGAGCGTGGCCGTCACGCTGCCCACCGGGCTGACAGCCACGGGCTGGAGCGGCACCGGCTGGAGCATGGATCTCCTCACGCTGACGGCCAGCCGCAGCGATTCGCTCGCCAGCGGCGCCAGCTACTCGGCACTGACGCTCACCGTGGACGTGGCCTCCAGCGCCTCGGGCAGCGTCACCACCACGGCCACCGTCTCCGGCGGCGGCGAGACGAACACCTCCAACGACACCGCCACCGACACCACGACCATTTCGCCCGCAGCGCCGCTCATCACCAGCGTCACGCCGTCGCTCAGCGGTGGCACGCTTACCGCCGGCGCCACCACGCTGACAATCACCTTCAACGAAGCAGTGACCGGCGCGGCCGCCGCCTCAAACTATGAACTGCGCGGCGTGGGCCCCGACGGGCTGTTCGACACGGCCGACAACGTCCTCGTGTCGCTGAGCATCTCCTACAGCGACGACATCGCCACGTTGACGTTCGCCGGGCTGACCGAGGGCGTCTACCGTCTGACCGTCTTCGATGCGATCGCCAACGGCAACGGCGTCAAGCTGGACGGCGACGGCACGGCCGGCAGCAATTGGGTCACCGATTTCGTCGTTGTCCCCAGCGGCACCCTATTGGGCAGCGCGTCGACGGTCAGCTTGAGCGGCTCCGATCCGCTGTCCGTCGCGACGGGCGATTTCACCGGCAACGGCGAGCTCGATCTGGTCGTGGCCGACGCCGGCACCAGCACGGTCGAGGTCCTCCTGAACAACGGCAACGGCACGTTCACCGACAGCAGCAGCTATTCCATCGCCTACCATGGTTATTATGGCTACGCCGTTCCTTACGCCGTGACCGTGGGCGATTTCAACGGCGACGGCAAGCTCGACTTCGCCGTGGCCAACTTCGACCAGACCTATGGCAGCGGTACGATCGAGGTCTTCCTGGGCAATGGCAATGGCACGTTTACCTTCTCGAGCGAGTACCAGGGGGCCGGTAATGGGACCGGCTTCGATCCGATCAGCATCGTGGCAGCCGACTTCAACGGCGACGGCAAGCTCGACCTGGCGGTGGCCAACTACTACAAGGGCCTGGTTAACGTCATCACGGGCAACGGTAACGGCACGTTTTCCACCACCCCCGCCACGTACAGTTCGGGCGGTTCCGATCCGCGCGCCTCGTGGTCGCCGACTTCACCGGCGACGGGCATCCCGATTTGGCCGTGGCGAATTACGGCAGCAATACGGTCGGCGTACTTCTGAATACCGGCAGCGGCACGTTCGCCAGCGCCGTAACCTATAGCACGGGGGGCAGCGAGCCTCGCAGCCTGGCGGCCGGAGACCTCACCGGCGGCGGCCATCCCGATCTGGTCGTGGGAAATTACAGCAGCGGCACGGTCGGAATCCTCTTGAATAAGGGCAACGGCACGTTTTCCAGTGTTACCACGTATAGTTCCGGCGGCACCGATCCGCGCGGTGTCGCGCTGGCCGACTTCACCGGCGACGGCAGCCTTGACGTGGTGGTGACCAACTCCGGCAGCAGCACGATCGGCGTCCTCCTGAACAAGGGCAACGGCACGTTCTCGGCCGCCACCACATTCAGCACCGGCAGCAGTTCCGGTCCCTTCGGCGTGACGGTGGGCGACTTCAACGGCGACGGCAAACCCGACGTGGCCGTGACCAATGCCTCTACCAACACCGTGGCTGTCCTGCTGGATACGTACGGTCCTGGTTCGCTCACGCTGACCACGCCCGACGGCTTCAGTTTCGCCGTGGCAGCCGGCGTGTATGGAACGGGAGAGTTCGTCACGGGAACTGGCAGCAGCGGCTTCAGCGGCGAGAGCAACGCCTTCAATGGCTACGGCCGGCTCTATGTCGGCGGCAGCCTGTTCAGCCCCACCGCGGCCACCTACAGCACGGCCAACAGCGGGCAAAGCCTGATTCTCGGCAGCGGCACGGCCGCCGGCCTGACCGTGAGCCGCGAGATTACCGTGCCGGACACCGGCAGCCAGGATTTCGCCCGCACGGTGGATACCTTTACCAATTCCACCGGCTCCTCGATTACGACCACGGTGCAGATCATCGCCAACCTCGGCTCCGGCGCGGACACCACGGTCTTTGACACCTCCAACGGCGACACCACCGTCGATACGAGCGATCAATGGATCGGCACCGATGGCAACGGCACGCCGGCGATCATCACCTACATCGACGGTCCGCTGAGCTTGCAACCGACTTCCGTAACCCTCAGCGACGGCCAGTTGCAATGGACTTACACCATCACGGTGGCTGCCGGGGCGAGCGTCAATTTGGCCTATTTCACCATCGTGGCCACAACTTCTACAGCGGCCGTCACTGAGGCCAACGCCCTGGTCGGCAGCAGCGGTTTCGGCGGCCAGGCCGGCGCATTCCTGAGCACGAGCGAACTCCAGTCGCTGGCCAATTTCGCCAACACGGCGACTGTCCTGACGCCGCCGCCGTCGCCGACCGCAGGCACTGCGATAAGCGACGCAAACCTCTTCCACTTCACTGACACCAGCGCCAACGCCAGCCTCAGCAACTATACGGCCACGATCACCTGGGGCGACGGCACCGTCTCGACGGTGACCAGTACGGCCAGCAGCGGCGGCCAGATCGTCGCGGACGCCAACGGCGGCTTCAACGTCCTCGGCTCGCACGTCTACACCAGTGCGATCCTCAGCCCCGTCACGCTCAGCGTCGCGGTCAGCAACGGCGCGGGCACGATCACTGCCAGCGACAGCAGTTTCACCGTGGCCGACGCGCCGCTGACGGCCGGCGCCTTGACCACGCCGGCGGGCATCGTGGGGAGTTTCAGCGACGTGGCCGTCTTCCACTTCAGCGACGCCAATTCGTACGTGACGGCCGGCGACTTTTCGGCGGTGATCACCTGGGGCGACGGCACGAGCTCGACGGTGACCGGCACGGCCAGCGCCGGCGGCCAGATTGTCGCCGATGCCGGCGGCGGCTTCAACGTCCTCGGCGCGCACGACTATACGGCGGCCCTGAGCGGCGCGACATTCGGCGTGCAGGTGTCCGACGACGACGGCTCCGGCACCGGCGCCAGCCAGAGCGGCTTCAGCGTGGCCGCCGTCGTCGCCTCCGCTCAGGCGGTAAGCTCGCTGGACCTTTCCGCCGGCACCACTCTGGTCATTGCGGCCGGCGGGACCCTCACGGCTGCCAACGGCGTCGAGATCGGCTCGGGCGCCGCGCTGGAGATCGAGAGCGGCGGGACGCTCATCCTGTCGAGCCTTGTTCAGGGGACGGGCGCAGGCCACCGTGCTCCTGGACGGCGGCACGCTGGAAGCCGCCGCCGCCTTCACCTCGGCTATGCCCATCGAGATCGGCGCCGGCGGCGCCACGGTGGACACCGACGGGTACAACGTCACGCTGGCCGGCAACCTCAGCGACGCCGCCGGCACCGGCTCGTTGATCAAGACGGGCGCCGGCATGTTGACCCTTTCCGGCACCAACACCTACACGGGCGGCACGACGATTCTGGCCGGCACCGTGGACGTGACCTCCCCCAGCGCGGCGGCGTCGGACGGCGCCCTGACCATCGACAGCGGCGGCCTCTTGATCCTGGGCAGCCTCATCGGGGGCGGCGACGCCGCGCCGGCCGATGCAAGCACCACCACGCCGGCCGCGACAAGCACGGCAACTTCCGATGCGGGAAGCACGATTCTGAACAAGTTGCGCGCCAGGGTGGCCGCCGCGTCCTCCAGCACGGCAACCGATGCGACAACCGCCGCAGCGGCCACGTCGGCCGATCCAACGAGCACCGCGACGGCCACGGCAACCGCTCCAGAAACCACCCCGGCAACCGCCACGCCTGCCGCTACGGACACGACCGCGCCAGTCGCCGCGTCGCCCAGCACGGCAACCGCTACGGCCGCCGCTACGATAGCCGTCGCAGCGGCCACGCCGCCTGCCGGCGCACCCGTGGAAACGTCGTTGCCGCCGAGCGGCCTGGAGTCATCGGTCAACGTTGACGTGTCCCGCAGCCAGGCCAACGCCAGTCCCGCGACGGTGGCTTCGAGTGACGCCAAGGTGGAGGGAAGCGGCCAGAATCGTCCCGGCACTTCCGTGGGAGTGATTCTATCTCATCCGGAGGCTTACGCCTCCGGCTCGATGGCCGCTACCGCGTTTGCCACGTCCGTCGCAGCGGACGACCATGCTCGTGCCCACAACTTCGTTCTGCAATCGGGCGGCGTCGGGTCATCCGGGATCGAGGCATTGCGTGCAGCAGGGGGACCGGTCCACGGTAGCGACAGGCTGCATCCGCCCAAGAGGACCGGCTCGGTCGAAGCGATTCTGGATGCGGCCTTGGTCTCGTTGGTGATCTGAGTCAGCCTTCACGATTCTGGGGGCTGAAAACTCCCGGCCGCCAGCCCCCCTTGCCTTGTGGTGGCGGGTGTTGCTATACTCTTGGATCGTCCCCAGGGCGGACGCGGTGACGCCCGCTGAGCCGGGCCAGGGCAGAACGCCTAATATCGTAGGGCTGGATAATCGCACGGAGTGTTGTGTGGGAAGCAAGAAAACGGGTAAGGGCCGGCGCAAACTCGGCCGCAAGAAACGCCGCATGCGGTCCAAAATTCGGCACCGCAAGGGCTAATGGCCCCCCGCGGCTGAAATGACCGATACCCCGGGCATGACGGAGCGGTGTGGTCATGCCACCCTGCTCGTGGGGTATCGCTCCTCGTCAGGCCGGGCAGAGGGCTTGGTCCCGGCACACGGACCCCAAGCTTAAGCTAAGTTTTCGATGGGATGCTGTGCGCCGCAACGCAAGCCGCGCCGCCCCGGAAACATGCGGTCCAGGCCATGAACGACCCGACAGCCACGCTCGATCGACTCGTCGGCAGGGCGGAACAGTTGTACAGCCTGCCGGCGGTCGCCATGGAGGTGCTGCACCTGACCGATAACCCGCAGGTCGACACCCGGGCGCTGAAAGAGTGCATCGAGAACGATCCGGCGTTGACGGGGAAGATTTTGCGGGTGGTCAACAGCTCGCTGTTCAGCCTGAGCCGGGAAGTCTCCGATTTGAACCAGGCCCTGGCGCTGTTGGGAACCAAGCCCTTGAAACTGCTGGTGCTGGGCTTCAGCCTGCCCAGCGGGTTGTATGCGGGCATCGAGGCCCGCACCCTCGGCCGCTATTGGCGCCGCACGCTGACCAAGGCGGTGGCGGGCCGCGAATTGGCCGAACGCTTCTGGCACGTCCCCGGCGACGACGCCTTCATCGCCGGGCTGTTGCAAGACGTGGGCATCTTGTTGTTGGTGCAACAACTGGGCCAGCCCTACGCGCAGTTCTTCGACCGCGTGTTGGATCACGGTCTGGACCTGGACGCCCTGGAGGCCGAGGCGATGGGCTTTACCCATACCGCGCTGTCGGCAAAATTATTGGCCCGCTGGCACCTGCCCCAGAACCTCGTCGAGGCGGTCGCGGCCGGTCCGCAACAGGCGGCCGATGGCACGGGGGGCCGATCGGCGTCGGCGCAAATTCTCCACCTTGCCGAGTTGATCGCCCGGCTGCTGGCCGACGGCCAGACGAGCCAGTTGGCCCGGCTGCTGGAGTTGGCCCGGGACTATCGCAACCTGCCGGAAGACCAACTGCAAGCCCTGCTGGCCGACTTGGAAGAAAAGGTGTGTCAGCTTGCGTCGGTGCTTTCGCTGCAATTGCCGGAGGGGGTGCAATACGCGGACATCTTGGCCGAGGCCCAGCGGCAACTGGCCAATGTCGCCACCCAGGCGGCGGAGGAGTTGCTGCGGGGATCGCCCGACCAGGAGGAGCCGCCGGCGGAGGGGCCGTTGCACGGCGAGTTGGAGGCGCTGGCCGCGGCGGTCCAGGCTGCGGGCAGTCCGCACCCTGCGGCGGTGGCCGGCCCGCACCCTGGCGTCGCCGGGGCGCCTCGCTGATGGCGCCCGGCCGCAAACCGCGGCGGCAGCCGCGGCCGCGGCGACGCTGGATCCGGGGCTTTTGGGCCGCCTCGGCATGGCGGTGACTGCCTGCCGCCAATCGCGCAGTCCGTTGAGCTTGCTGCTGGCCGAACTGGATCGAACGGACGAGTTGCTGTTGGTCTTGGGGGTGGACGGTTTCGACGCCCTGCGGCGGCTCCTGGAATCCGCCTGCATCGGTCTGGATCATCCCTATGCGATGTGCACCGCCTCGGGTGAGGCGGGATTCGCTCTCATCCTGCCGAAGTGCGAGCGCCGCCTGGCGGTCGAAATGGGCGATCAGTTGATGCAGGCGATGCGCCGCGTGAGGCGGGGCCGCCACGACGGCGTCCAGCAGCCGATCACGCTGAGCGTGGGCGTGGCGACGCTGAGGTTGCCGTCGAAAAACTTTCCCGCCGAGGAGCTTTTGGCCGCCGCCGACCGCTGTCTCTACGGCTCGCGCGCCTGTGGGGGCGGCGTGGTCAAGAGCATCGAGATTTAATGCTGTGCGGCGATGAAATTGATCAGCGCGATCAAGGCGGCCAGCACAACAATCGCCGCCACAATCGCCCCGCTCAGCCAGATGCGGCCGAGCTGGTTCTCCTCGCGGACGCGGATTTGGGCCCTCTGACGCAGGTATTCCAGGCTCCTTTCCCAGACCGGGAGGAACCGCTTCCGGCAAAAGGGGCACATCACCTCCTTGCCCAAAACGTCGCGCGTCACCTCCAGCGTATGGCCGGAGGGGCAGGGAATGTGCAGCGGCACTTCGGCCTGGACCTCGACCACGTCCAGCGGCGCCGCTTCGGCCTCCAGTAAGTCGTCGGCGGGCTGATCGTCCGCCGGCGCCGGTCTGCGCCCGGGCAGCGGCGGCAGCGCCGGCTCGATCTGCGGCGCCACAAGCGGCGGGGGAGCAGGCCGGGAAAAATCCAGCGGCATAGGCGCCGCCGCGGGCAGATCGAAGGTGAGCGGGGCATGGGTGTCGTCCGGCAACTCGAACGGCAACTCCGCCTTGGCCCGCGGATCGAAGGGCAAGGCGATGCCGCCGGGCTGCATGGCGGGAACGACATCGGCCGGCGGCGCGGCTGCCGCTGGCGGCGGCATGGCCAGGTTGGGCATGGGCTGAGCGGCGGGCAGATCGAAGGCCGAAGTCCGCCCGGCCGGCGCCATCGGCGGCGGCATGGCCGCCGGCGGCAGCTCGAAGGGCGCCCGCGCCGGCAGCGGCACACCCGGCATCGCCGGCGCGGCGGCCAGCGGCGGCATCCCGTAGCCCGCGGGCGCCTGCGGCCAGACCGGGGCCAGGGGCGCCGAACGGGGCCAGGGGGGCTATCGGCTGCACGGGGGCCATCATGGGCGCGGCCGGCATCATGGGCGCGGGGGCCAGGGGATGCGATCCCGGCGGCGGCTGAAAGACCGGCATCGCCGGCTCGCCGTAGCGCGGGGTGGCCGGGTGGGCAATCCCCGGGGGCGGTTGAAAGTCGGGCAGCCGGACCTCGCCGATGCGCTGCGGGGGCAAAGCTTCACCGCCAACTGGCAGGAGGTTGGGAATGACGAACTCGCTCCCGCAGTACGGACACCTGCACGGCTGTCCGGCCTGCGACGGCTCGCCCTCCAACACGTGTCCCTGGGGACAGAGAAACTGCACTGCCATAAGCGACTACTTTTACTGGCGTTCAGGCGCTGCCGGCGGCGGGGTCGGGCGACGACGCGGCCAGGGCTTGCGTGAGGGCCTCCCAAAGGGCGTCGAGCGACTGCGGGATGACGCGGATCCCGGCAACCACCGGCATGAAGTTCGTATCTCCAGTCCAGCGGGGGACAATGTGCCAATGGAGGTGGCCGGGCAGCCCGGCGCCGGCCACGCGCCCCAGGTTCAATCCCACGTTGAATCCGTGCGGCTGCAAAACCCTCTCCAAGAGAATAATCATCTGCGAGATCGTTTGCGACAACTCGAGATGCTCCGCCGCGCTGAGTTGGTCCAAACGGCCCACGTGGGACCGCGGCGCGACCAGCAGATGACCGTTGTTGTACGGGTAACGATTCAGGACGGTGAGGCAATGCCCGCGACGCTGGACGACCGCTCGCTGCCGGTCGTCGGCCGCCGTGCGGCACTGGCAGAGGAAGCAACCGGCTTCGGCGCCGGGGGGCAAGTCAGCGGTCGGGGCGGCCTGGGGGGCGTCTTTTTCGCCCTGGACGTAGCCCAGTCGCCACGGCGCCCAGATCTGCTCATGTTCCACGGTTGCAATCCCCTTGCAGTCTTGCCAAGCCCTTATGCAGTCTAGCTTAGCGGCTCCGAGGCAACAAGAAAGGGGCGTCCGGCGTCATACCCCTCCATTAGGGCGGGTTTCAAGTCGCGCCGGCATGGCGGACGAAACTGATGGTAGCGAATAAGCCGTAAGGGCCGGAAAAAGGGGCGGTCGCCTTTTTCCCCTCATGGGGGCCGGTCGCTGGCCGCCGGCATGGAAAGCCGCTAGACTGACGTTGCTGCCGTTTTACCCTGCAAGGCGTGGCCGCCGATGGATTTCCGCGTCGATCTCAGCGTGTTCCGCGGTCCCTTGGACCTGCTGCTCTACCTGGTGCGCAAGCACGAGGTCGAAATCGCCGACATCCCCATCGCCATGATTACGGACCAGTACCTCGGCTACCTGGCAGTCCTGGAGCACTTGGATGTCAACGCGGCGGGCGACTTTCTCGCCATGGCCGCCTGGCTGATCGAGATCAAGTCGCAACAGGTCCTGCCCCGCAACGACGAGGTGCAAGAGGAGCTGGAAGACCCCCGGCAGGAATTGGTGCGGCGGTTGTTGGAATACAAACGGTATCGCGACGCGGCCAGCATGTTGGAAGAGTGCGGCCGCACCTGGCAGCAGCACTATCCCCGGCTCTCCTGCGACCTGCCCCGCTCGGGGCGGGACCTGGCCCAGCAGCCGATCCGCGAGGTGGAACTCTGGGACCTGGTCAGCGCCTTCGGGCGGATCATCCGCGAGAACGTCGCCACCAAGCCGTCGAACATCGTCTACGACGACACCCCCATCCACGTCTACATGAAGCGGATTTACAGCCGGCTGGTGGAGCGCGGGCAATTGGCCTTCAGCGACTTGTTCGACGCCGGCCTGCACAAGTCGGCCTTGATCGGCATGTTCCTGGCCGTGCTGGAGTTGGTCCGCCACCACCGCGTGCGCGTGCAACAGAACGATCTGTTCGGGGAGGTCTGGGTGCTGCCCGACGGGAATTGCGGCCAGCCGCTGGATCTGTCCGACGTCGACGACTACGAGCACGCCACCGCTAAGGATAAAGGATAAAGGATGAAGGATTAGGGATGAAGAAGGACCGGAGTGGTTGGCGCCGCTCATCCTTGATCCTTCATCCTTCATCCTTGTTTTCATGGTCAACAACGTTCCCGTCAAGACGCTGGCGCACAAGGACCTGACGATCGAGGGGTATTCGCGGGCGGCCGTGCAGACCTATTGGCGCGTGCCGGAATTGAAGCTCGGCCTCGATCTGGGCGCACAGCCCTGGTCGTTCATGGGGACGCCGACCTGGCTGGTCTCGCACACCCACATGGATCACGTGGTGGCGCTGCCGGTGTATGTGGCGCGGCGGCGCATGATGAAGATGGAGCCGCCGGTGATCTACCTGCCCGAGGCGGCCGTCGAGCCCATGCAGCGGGTGCTGCGGCTGTTCAGCCGGATGGACCGCGGGCGGCTGCCCTGCCACCTGGTGGCGACGCGGCCGGGCGATGAGATCGAATTGTCGCGCGAGTTGGTGGTGACCGTTTCGGCCACCAAGCATACGGTGCCGTCGCTGGGGTTCGTGGTTTGGCAGCGGCGGCGGAAGCTGCTGCCGGAGTTTCTGGGGCTTCCCGGCGAGCAGATCCGCGATCTCCGCATGGCCGGCACCGAGGTGACCAGCGAGATCCGCATTCCGCGGCTGGCCTACCTGGGCGACAGTTCGCCCGAGGGCCTGGACGCCTGCGACGCCATGTATGCCGCCGAGGTGCTGATCATGGAGTTGACGTTCGTGGCGCCGAGCCATCGCAAGGACAAGATCCACAAGTTCGGCCACATGCACCTGGACGATTTTCTGGAACGCAAAGAGCGTTTCCGCAACGAGCTGATCATCGCCAGTCATTTCAGCACGCGCTATCATCCCAGCCAGATCCGCCATCACGTGGAACACGCCCTGCCGGACCTCATGGGCGGGCGACTGCACCTGTGGATATAAAGAGGGATTGGGGATTAGGGATTGGGGATTAGGGATTAGGCGTGGCCCCCTGGCGGCGATTCTGTCGTACGCTGGCGGTTTCGCAGCCAGTTTTCCTTGCGCCCTCTCGTGGCCGGGCCGCTTGCGAAGCCCAGTCCCGTGCGGTATGTTGGAACGTTTACCCCCGCGGCCGCGGCAGTGAGTCAACCCGGCGGCCGTCCCTTGCCTTCCTATCTGTTTGAGGAGAAGTACCGTGGAGAAGAGACGCTTCGTGACCGTCGACGGCAATGAAGCGGCGGCCAACATAGCCCATTTGTGCAACGAGGTGATGGCGATCTACCCTATTACCCCCTCGTCGGGGTTGGGTGAGTTGCCGGATGCCTGGGCGGCGGCCGGCCGCAAGAATGCCTTCGGCACGGTGCCGCTGGTGGTGGAGATGCAGAGCGAGGCCGGGGCGGCGGGGGCCGTCCACGGCGCCCTGCAGGCGGGGGCCTTGACGACCACCTTCACCGCCTCGCAGGGCCTGCTGTTGATGATCCCCAACATGTTCAAGATCGCCGGCGAGCTCACCTCGACCGTGTTCCACGTCACCGCCCGCACGGTGGCCACCCACGCCCTGTCGATCTTCGGCGACCACAGCGACGTGATGGCGTGCCGCTCGACGGGGTTTGCGTTGATTTCCGCGGGCTCGGTGCAGGAGGCGCAGGACATGGCCTTGATCGCCCAGGCGGCGACCTTGGAGGCCCGCATCCCCTTCCTGCACTTCTTCGACGGCTTCCGCATTTCGCACGAGGTCAACAAGATCGAGCAACTCACCGAGGATGACGTTCCGCGCGATGATCGACATGGAGCTGGTCCACGCGCATCGGCAGCGGGCGCTGTCGCCGGAGCGGCCGCAGTTGCGCGGCACGGCGCAGAACCCGGACGTCTTCTTCCAGGCCCGCGAGGCGTGCAATAAGTTCTACGACGCGGCCGCCGCCGTGGTGCAGAAGACGATGGACAAGTTTGCCGCCTTGGCGGGGCGACAGTATCACTTGTTCGACTACGTCGGCGCCGCCGACGCCGACCGCGTGGTGGTCATCATGGGCTCCGGCTGCGGCGTGGTCGAAGAGACGGTGGAGAAGCTGGTCGCGGAGGGGCAGAAGGTGGGCGTGGTCATGGTGCGGCTCTATCGCCCCTTCGACAACGCGGCCTTGCTGGCGGCGCTGCCGAAGTCGGTCAAGAGGATCGCCGTGCTGGACCGCACCAAGGAGCCCGGCGCCAGCGGCGAGCCGCTCTACCAGGACGTGATCACGGCCTTGGCCGAGGGCTGGGCGGGTCCGCCGCCGCAGGTCATCGGCGGCCGCTACGGCCTGTCGTCGAAGGAATTCACGCCGGCGATGGCGGCGGCGGTCTATGCCGAGCTGTCCAAGGCGTCGCCCCGGCGGCATTTCACCGTCGGCATCAACGACGACGTGACCCACTTGAGCCTGGACTACGACCCGCTGTTTACCACCGAGGGCGAGGACGTGATCCTGCGCCGTGTTCTTCGGCCTGGGCAGCGACGGCACGGTCAGCGCCAATCGCAGCTCGGTGAAGATCGCCGGCGAGTGCACGCCGAAGCACGGGCAGGGCTACTTCGTGTACGACTCGCGCAAGGCCGGCTCGGTGACCACCTCGCACGTCCGCCTCAGCCCGCGGCCCATCAAGGGCTCGTACCTGGTCCATCGGGCCAATTTCGTGGCCTGCCACCAGTTCCAGTTCCTGGAGCGGATCGACGTGCTGTCGATGGCCGATCCGGGGGCGACCTTCCTCTTGAACAGCCCCTACGGCGCCGACGAGGTGTGGGACACGCTGCCCGCCAAGGTGCAGCAGACGATCATCGACAAGAAGTTGAAGTTCTACGTGGTCGACGCCTATCGGGTCGCCCGCGAGGCCCAGTTGGGCGTGCGCATCAACACGGTCATGCAGACCTGTTTCTTCAAGCTGGCCGCCATCATCCCGGTCGAAGAGGCCATCGCCCACATCAAGGATCAGATCAAGAAGACCTATGGCAAGAAAGGGGGCGGCGCCGTGGTGGAGCGGAACAGCGCCGCCGTCGACGGCGCCCTGGCGGCCCTGGCCCAGGTGAAGGTGCCCGGCCGGGTCACTTCGACCTTGCCGATGGTGCCGCCGGTCCCGGACGGCGCCCCGCCGTTCGTGAAGGACGTGCTGGGCATGATGATCGCCAACCGCGGCGACGATCTGCCCGTCAGCGCCCTGCCCTGCGACGGCACCTTCCCCACCGGCACCACCCAATACGAGAAGCGCAGCATCGCCCAGGACATCCCCATTTGGGACCCGAAGATTTGCATCCAGTGCGGGCTGTGCTCGCTGGGGTGTCCGCACGCCACGATCCGCATGAAGGTCTACGATCCGGCCCTGCTGGCCGGGGCCCCGGAAGGCTTCAAGACGGCCGATTGGAAGGGGAAGGAATACCCGGGCTGGACGATGACCTTGCAGGTGGCGCCGGATGACTGCACGGGCTGCGGCCTGTGCGTCGACGTTTGCCCGGCCAAGGACAAGGAGGTGGCCAAGCACAAGGCGATCGACATGGAGCCGAAGCTGAAGCACCTGGCCCGCGAGCGTGCCGGCTGGGACTTCTTCCTCGGCCTTCCCGAGGTCGATCGCAGCACGGTGAAGGCCGACACGGTCAAGGGCTCGCAGTTGTTGCAGCCGCTGTTCGAGTTCTCCGGCGCCTGCGCCGGCTGCGGCGAGACGCCCTACGTCAAGCTCCTGACGCAGTTCTTCGGCGACCGCATGCTGATCGGCAACGCCACCGGCTGCTCGTCGATCTACGGGGGCAACCTGCCCTGCACGCCCTACACGGTCAACCGGGACGGCAAGGGCCCGGCGTGGTCGAACTCGCTGTTCGAGGACTGCGCCGAGTTCGGCATGGGGTTCCGCCTGGCGATCGATCAGCAGACGGATTACGCCCACGCGCTGCTGCGGCGGCTGGGCGGGAAGCTCGGCGACGCGCTGGTCGAGGCCCTCATCGGCGCCAAGCAGGAGAGCGACGAAGAGATCCAACAGCAGCGCGGCCGCGTGGCCGAACTGCTGGCACGGTTGGCGAAGATCGGCGACGCCGAGGCCCGCAGCCTGGCGGCGTCGGCCGATTACCTGATCCGCAAGAGCGTGTGGAGCTTCGGCGGCGACGGCTGGGCCTATGACATCGGCTTCGGCGGCATGGACCACGTCTTCGCCTCGGGGCGCGACGTGAACCTGCTGGTGCTGGACACCGAAGTCTACTCGAACACCGGCGGCCAGGCCTCGAAGTCGACGCCCCGCGGCGCCGTGGCCAAGTTCGCCGCCGGCGGCAAGCCGGGGCGAAAAAAGGACCTCGGCATGATCGCCATGGCCTACGGCGACGTCTTCGTCGGCCAGATCTCGCCGGGCGCCAACCCGGCGCACGCCATCAAGACCATCCGGGCGGCGGAGTCCTACCGGGGCACCTCGCTGTTGATCGCCTTCAGCCATTGCATCGGCTGGGGGATCGACATGACCGCCGGCATGACTTTGCAGAAGGAGGCCGTGGCCTGCGGCTACTGGCCGTTGTACCACTTCGATCCGCGCGACCAGGCGCACCCGTTCCATCTCGACAGCCGCAAGCCGGTGGGGACCTTCAAGGAGTTTGCCATGAAGGAGGCCCGCTTCGCCATGCTGGCCCACTCGAAGCCGGCGGCCTCCGCCCGGCTGCTGGAGCTGGGGCAGCAGGACATCGACGCCCGCTGGTACTTGTACGATCAATTGGCCGGCGTCGAGCGTGCCGCGGGCGGCCAGGGCAACGGCGGCGCCGAGGACAAGGCCCAAACGAAGGAGAAAAAGGCATGACTACCAACCTGACGACCAAGTACCTGGGATTGACCCTGAAGAACCCCCTAGTGATCGCCGCCTGTCCGCTGACCTACCGGCTGGACACGCTGGTGCGGCTGGAGACGGCCGAGGCGGCCGCCATCGTGCTCCCCTCGCTCTTCGAGGAGCAGATCACCCACGACCAGCTCGAAATGACCCGCGTGCATGAGATCGGCACGGAAAGCTTCGCCGAGTCGCTCACGTACTTTCCCGAGGCCGACGACTATCACACCGGGCCGGAGAGCTACATCGACTTCATCGAGAAGGCCAAGTTCGCCGTGAAGATTCCGGTGATCGCCAGCCTCAACGGCGTCAGCACCGGCGGTTGGACTCGCTATGCGAAGATGATGCAGGACGCCGGGGCGGACGCCCTGGAGTTGAACGTCTACTTCGTGGCCGCCGATCCGGACATGACCAGCCAGCAGGTCGAGGCCCGCTACTTGGAGCTGGTCGCGGCGGTGAAGCAATCGGTGTCGATCCCGCTGGCGGTGAAGGTGGGGCCGTATTTCAGCGCCATGGCGAACATGGCCCGGCGGCTGGTCGAGGCCGGCGCCGACGGCCTGGTGCTGTTCAACCGCTTCCTGCAGCCGGACATCGACTTGGACACCCTGGAGACGACGCCCAAGCTGGTGCTGAGCAGCCCCAACGAGTTGCTGGTGCCGCTGCGGTGGATCGCCATTCTCCGCGGCCGGGTGGACGCCTCGCTGGCGTTGACCAGCGGGCTGCACAATGCCGACGGCCTGGCCAAGGCCCTGCTGGCCGGCGCCGACGTGGGCATGATCGCCTCGACCGTTTACGAGGACGGCAGCGAGCAGATCGGCCGCATCCTGGCCGGGCTGCGCGACTGGATGGAGGAGAAGGAGTACGATTCGGTCGAGCAGCTCAAGGGCAGCATGAGCCAGGAGAACTGTCCCGACCCCGCCGCCTTCGAGCGCGGCAACTACATGAAGGCCCTCACCTCCTACAGCGGGAAGGCGATCTAAAAGGGGGAAGGCGGAGGGCGGAAGGGGGAAGGGGCTGCGGTCGCGCGGTTTTTGCTCCCCAAGCCCACCGGCTGCGGCCGGTGGGAACGGGGGGGCGGAACGTGGCGTCCATGCCAACTCCTTTCCCACCGGACGCAGCCGGTGGGCTTGGGAAGCAGGAAAAACGTTTCCATCACAGCATGTAGGTTATGCTTCGGCATAACCTACGGGAGCGTCACGCCGGCGGCTTGCCCTTGGCCAGCCGCATGATGATGCTGTAGAAGACGGGCGTGAAGACCAGCCCGAAAAACGTCACCCCGATCATGCCGGACAAGACGGCCACGCCCAGCGGCACGCGCATCTCGGCGCCGGCGCCCTTGGCCAACGCCAGCGGCAACACGCCCAGGATGAAGGCGAAGGATGTCATCAGGATGGGGCGGAGCCGAGTGCGCGACGCCTCGACCACGGCCTCGACGCGGCCCTTGCCCTGGTCCTCCAACTGCTTGGAGAACTCCACCACCAGGATGGCATTCTTAGCGGCCAGGCCGATGAGCACGACGAAGCCGATCTGGGCGAAGATGTTGTTGTCCAGCCCGACCAGCCACAACCCCAACAACCCCGAAAGCAGGCACATCGGCACGATCAGCAAGATGGCCAGCGGCAGCGACCAGCTTTCGTATTGGAAGGCCAGCACCATGAACACCAGCAACACCGCCAGCGGAAAGACCAGCTTGCCCAGCAGGTCCTTCTCCGCCTCGAGTTCCTGGTAGCTCAGTTCCGTCCACTCGTAGCCCATGGTGGCGGGCAAGAACTCGTGGGCGACCTTCTCCATGATGTCGATGCCCTGCCGCGAGCTGATGCCCGGGTCCAGGATGCCCGTCAGCTCGGCCGAGGGGAAGAGGTTGTAGTGGTTCACCACGGCGGGGCCGGCGGTGTTCTTCACCTTGATGAGCGTGGCCAGGGGGACGCGATTGCCGGCGGCGTTGCGGACTTCCAGGCGTCCGATGTCCTCCACGCGCATGCGGTAGCGGGGATCGGCCTGGATGTTCACCTGCCAGTTGCGGTCCTGGAAGAAGAAATCGTTGACGTAGAACGAACCCAGGTAAGCCTGCAAGGCGGTGTGGATGTCGTCCAACGAGACGCTCTGGGCCTTGGCCTTTTCGCGGTCGATCTCGACGAAGAGCTGGGGCTGGGCGACGCTGAAGGTGGAGAACATGGCTTCGATTCCCGGCTGCTGCTGGCCTTCGTCGGCCAGCACCTGGACGGCCCCTTGCAGCGACCGCAGGCCGGCGCTGCGGCGGTCCTGGATCTGCATCTTGATGCCGCCGGTGGCGCCCAAGCCTTCGACGGGCGGGGCCCCGAAAACGCCCACGATCGCTTCCTGCGATTCCTGAAGCGCGGCAAATTTGCGTTGCAAGTCGGCGGCGATCCGATCGGCGTGCAGTTCCGGGTGTTCCTTGCGCTCATCGAACGGCTTGAGGATGACGAACATGCCGCCGGCGTTGCTGAGGTTCGTGCTCAGCAGCGTGGAGTATCCCGGCACCGCGATCACGTGGCCGACACCGTCGGTCTTCCCGGCGACCTCGCTGAGCCTGGTCACGAGCCGGTCGGTCCGCTCCAGGCTGGCCCCGTCGGGGAGCTGCACGTTGACGATCAGGTAGCCCTTGTCCTGGTCGGGAATAAAGCCCTTGGGGACGACGTGGAAGCCCAGGCCCGTCAAGGTCAGCAGGCCGCCGTAGACCACCAGCAACACGACGGCCAGGCGGAGCAGGCCGCGGACCAGCGATCCGTAGCCGGCCGAGAGGCGATCGAAGACCGCGTTGAAGCCGCGGAGAAACCGATTCAAGACATTGTTGAGCGGCCGTCCCAGCAGCCAGCCCACCGCGCTGCCGGCCGCCAACAGCCCCAGCCGCACGGTCCAGAGCACGGCGGGCGACGCGGGATGGCCGCCCGCGGGACCGCTTTGCTCTCCATGCCCGCCGGCCGACAGGCCCAGCAAGGCAAGCACCCGCGGGGCCAACAGGTAGAGGACGGCGCCGCCGACAATCAGGGCGATTCCCCAGCGTGGCAGGGCCTCGCGCTGGCTGGGCCCGTCGTGGGTGTGCGGCTTGATCAGCGTCACCGCCCGCGCCGGGGCCATGGTCATGGCGTTCAGGGCGGAGATGATCGTGGCGGTGGCGATGGTCAGGGCGAACTGCCGGTAGAACTGCCCGCTGATGCCCGCCAGGAAGGCCGTCGGGATGAAGACCGCGCTGAGGACCAACGTGATGGCGATGACCGGTCCGGTGATTTCGTCCATGGCCTTGATGGTGGCCTCCCGCGGCGGCAGCCCTTTGGCCATCCAGCGTTCGATATTTTCCACGACGACGATGGCGTCGTCGACGACGATGCCGATGGCCAGCACCAGGCCGAAGAGGGTCAAGTTATTCAAGGAGAAGCCCAGCAGGGCCATGACGCCGAAGGTGCCGATCAAGGAGACGGGCACGTCGATCATGGGCATCAGCGTGGCCCGCCAGTCTTGCAGGAAGACCAGGACGACGAGGAAGACGAGGAGAAAGGCCTCGAAGAGGGTCTTGTAGACTTCGTGGACCGACTCGTCGACGAAGACGGTGGTGTCGTAGACGATCTTGTCGGTGACGCCTTCGGGAAAGGCGCCTTCGTCCCGGAGCTTCTTCAGTTCCGCCCGGATGGCCGCGGCCGTGGTCAGGGCGTTGGAGCCGGGCAACTGGAAGACGGCCAAGGTGACGGCGGGCTGGCCGTCGAGGTAGCTGTTGACGTCGTAACTCTTGGCCCCCAGCTCGATGCCCTTCTCGACGGTGCCGTCTTCGTTGCGGACATTCTTGCGAACAACGTCCCGCAGATGGACGACCTCGCCGCCGGCGCCGGTCTTGACGATGATGTCCTCGAACTGCGACTCGCTGCTCAGCCGTCCCTGGGTCTGGAGGACGAGCTGGAAGGGCACGGCGGACTTGGCCGGCACGGGCGGCTGCCCGAGCCGCCCCGCCGCCACTTGGACGTTCTGCTCCTGGATGGCCGCGATCACGTCGCCGACGGTCATTTGCAAGGAGGCCAGCCGCTGCGGGTCGAGCCAGATGCGCATGCTGTAATCGCGCGGCCCCAGGAAGCTCACGTCGCCCACGCCTTCCACGTGCGCCAGGGGGTCCTTGACCTTCAGGGCGGCGAGGTTGCTCAGGTAGAGTTGATCGTAATAGAAGCTGCCGTTGGCCCGCTTCTCGGAGATGAGGTTAACGCACAGCAAGATGCTGGGCGACTTTTTCATGGTGGTGACGCCGATCCGTTTGACCTCGTTGGGCAACCCGGCCTGGGCGATGGCGACGCGGTTTTGCACCAGCACCTGGGCGGTGTCCAGGTTGGTGCCCAGTTTGAAGGTCACGTCCAGCAGCATCTGGCCGTCGTTGGTCGAGCGCGAGGCCATGTAGATCATGCCCTCGACGCCGTTGACCTGCTGCTCGATGGGCAGGGCCACCGTGTCGGCGACCGTCTTCGCGTTGGCCCCCGGATACACCGCCGCCACCTGGATCGTCGGCGGCGTGACCTCGGGATACTGGGCGACCGGCAACCGCGTCAGCGCCACCAGGCCAAAGACCACGATCACCACCGAGAGCACGGTGGCGGCGATCGGCCGATCGACGAAGAAACGAGCGAACATGCGTCAACCCTTGTTCCACAACGGAAGCTATTTCACCACTTTTCCATCTGCATCGAAGGGCTCGACGGGATAATTCACCCGGGCCCGTTGCAGCCCCAGCGTGATCACCCAATCCTTGGCCGTGATCGACGGGCCCCCTTCTTCCGCCGGACCGAGCACGACCCTCATGCCGTCGTCCAACAGCCGGCCCAAGGCGACGTCGCGGCGGAGCACGACGTTGTCCTTGCCCAGCACCAACAGGTATCGCCTGTCCTGGTCGGTCAACACGCAAGTGTCGGGCACCAGCAGGGCCTGATACTTATCGCTGACCGGCATTCTGACGCGGACGCGGGCCCCCGAAACCAGGCGAAGGCCGGGATTCGGCGCCACGCCGCGGACCTCGATGGTGCCGGTGCTCTGGTCCACCTTGTTGTTGGCGAAATCGATGGTCCCGTCGTGCGGAAAACCTTTGTCCGTGTCCAGGCCGAAGCTGAAAGGCAACTTCAACTCCCGCAGCGACGACGCCTGCTTGCGGTCCTTCTTGTCGACATCGCTTTTCTGATATCGCTGCAGGGATCGCTCGTCGATGTTAAAATAGACGTAGATCGGATCGGCGTCCACGATGGTCGCCAGGACCGGATCGGTGCCGCCGGCGTTGACGAGGTTGCCCTCGGTGAGCATGGCGCGGCCGATGCGGCCGCCGATGGGGGCCGTGATCAGCGAATACTCGATATCGAGGTCGTCGCGGGCCACCTCTTGCGCCTTGGCATTGATCTCGGCCCCCAGGGCCAGCGCATCGGCCTCGATCTGCTCGAACTCGGATTGGGAAATCGCCTTGCGCGTCAGCAACTCGCTCGTGCGGGCCACGTTCTTCTTGGCGGCGGCCTCTTTCGCCTTGAGCGCGTCCTCCTGGGCACGGGCTGCATTCCGGGCGGCTATGAACGGTCGCGCATCGAGTTCGATCAGCTTCTGGCCCTTCGTCACCAAGTCGCCGTCTTTGAAATCGATCTTCTCGATGTGCCCGCGCACTTGCGCCCGCACGTCGACCGTCTGCGACGCCTGGAGCCAGCCATTGTAATCGTCTTCATCCCTCAATTGGCGGACCTCGGGATGGGCCACGGTCACGCGCGGCAGGCGCGCCGGCGGCTCCGCGGCAGGGCGACAGCCCGAAGTGCTCGCCAGCAGCAGCAAGATCAGGCAGAACTTTCGATACCTAGCGGTCGTAATCATGCGGGGACTCCTCAGCTTGACGACGTGGTGTGCGGGTGTTGTTTGCCGCCGCAGCCGTTGCATTATTCCCGCGCCTGCGCGCGCCCGGGGCTCGTTGCGGTCGGCCTTCGCGCAGAATCGTCACTCTAAAGTATAGGTGGCGGAACCGCAGAATTCCTGGCCTGACGCGAGGCTGCATCCCCCCCTGGAAGATGGCTGGGACGTCATAAACCCACGGCCAGCGGCCGTGCGGCCCCGGGGCCGAAGCCGTTGCAGCCTGCTGGGCGGTGCCACTGCTGGCTTGTCCAGCAGTGCCGAACTACCGCCAGGCGCAACACTGCTGGACAAGCCAGCAGTGGCACCCCCAAAATCATAAAGTCTTGCTTGAGTGGCGCATTACACTACGGCGTCCTTTCCAATCGGGTGAACAGCCAATCGAGGGGCTGTTCGTAGTGCTTCCATCTCGCCACCGATGTCCTGAAGACCGGCTGGCGCACTTGGATGGCGCTGGCCGTCCGGACCGGCCGCTTCGTCTGGTGGAACGCCAGGCAGCCCGGCTCCCACTCCAGGCCGCACCAGGCCACGAGCTTGCGGGCCACGCCTTCCAGATCGGCCACCGTTTCCTCGTACTCGACTTCCAACAGGGGCGCCGGCAGGACCTTCCGCCAGTGCTCCATCAGCCGTTGGTACTCCTGAAATCGTGAAGCGATGTGCTGCTGGTCGTTGGCCCAGCGAAGCTGCCGGAAATGCGTCATCCAACAGGAGACGGCCACGTCGCGCAGATCGCGGCGGCAATGAATAAACTTTGCCCGCGGAAAGAGGCTCGCCAGCAGGCCGAGATACAAGTAGTTGTCCGGCATCTTGTCGACGATGCGAGGCGCCGCGGGACTCAGTGCGCGAAGGCTCTCCAAGTGTCGCGCAGCCAGTTGCTGGGCCGTCGGGCGGTCCAACCGGCCAAGGGCCTCGAAGGCGTCGGCGCCTTGTTCGCCGAGCGCGGCCATGGCGTCGCGGGCCAGAGTGAGTTCCCCTGCGCCGAAGACCTGGGAGTGGCTGGCCAGGATCTGCTCGATGAGCGTGGTGCCGGATCGCGGCAGCCCCACGATGAAGACCGGCAACTCGCTTTCCAACCCGAAGCCGCGGACCCGGGCAAAGAACTCCGGCGTGCAGACTGCGATCATCCGGGTGACGATAGACTCGTACTCTTTCGGGTCGTATTCCCGGCCGCAGTTGCGCCACTTGGACAGTTGCAGCGTGTTGGCCCGCTCGAGATGCTCGGCGGCCTCGGCATACTCACCCCGGGCGTCCAGGACTTTGGCCAGGCCGAAGTGCAACCACATTCGTTCTGCGTTGGTCAAGTCCGTGTCCTCAAGCAAGCGACGCTGCGCAGCCAGACCGTTCTCCGGGAGTTTTCCGCCCAGGAGTTCCGCCAGGCTGAAATGCGCGGAGGCGAAGCGGGCATTGTGCCGCAAGGCGGTGCAGAAGAAGTCTTCCGCAGTCTGAAGATCGCCCATCTCCGCCGCGGCGTTGCCCAAGTTATTGTGGACCTCGGCAAGGTCCGGTTTCAGTTCCAGTGCCCGGTGATAGCAGGCGACCGCTTCGTCCATTTTCCCCTGTTCTTTCAGCGTCGCGCCCAGGTTGTTGTGCGCCTCGGCATAGTCCGGCTTCAGTTGCAGTGCCCGACGGTAGCAGGCGACCGCTTCGTCGAATTTTCCCTGGTCGTTCCAGGCCAGGCCCAGGTTGTGGAGCGCCTCGGCGTAGTCCGGTTTCAGTTGCAGTGCCCGGCGATAGCAGGCAATCGCTTGGTCCAGTTCCCCCTGGTCCTTCAGCGCATTGCCCAAGTTGTTGTGGGCTTCGGCGAAGTCCGGCCTCAATTCCAGTGCCCGGCGCCAGCAGGCGAGCGCCTCGTCCGGCTTCTTTTGGACGTTCAAGGCATTGCCCAGGTTGTTGTGGGCCTCGGCGAAGTCCGGCTTCAGTTCCAGTGCCCGGCGGTAGCAGGAGATCGCTTCCTCCAGCTTCCCCTGGTCGCTCGAGCGCCAGGCCCAGGTTGCCGTGGGCCCCGGCGAAGTCCGGCTTCAGTTCCAGTGCCCGGCGGTAGCAGGCGACCGCCTCGTCCAGCTTCCCCTGGTCCTTGAAGGCAACGCCCAGGTTGTTGTGTGCATCGGCATCGCCCGGCTTCAGTTCCAGCGCCCGGCGGTAGCAGGCGATCGCCTCGTCCAGCTTCCCCTGCGCCTTCAAGGCATTGCCCAGGTTGTTATGGAAGGCGGCTACACTTCCACTGAGCGCGATCGCCCGTCCAATGTACTCGACGGCAACTTCGTGCTGGCCCACCTGGTGAGCCATCACGCCGAGAAGATGAATGGCATCGGCGTGATTCGGCTGGACCGCGAGAATCTGCCGATAAATCTGCTCGGCGGCTTGCAGCCGGCCGCTTTGATGATGCCGGATCGCAATCGCCAATGCTTCGGAAATCGTCGCCATAAGGAAATTATGACAGCAGGACGTGCCGGCCGCAATGTGTTTCAAAAGGACGGTTCACAGGGCGGGGACTGGTCCATTTTTCGGCCAGGCGGCGCAAGGGGGACAGTCCCATTTTCGCGGCGAGGAGGTTTGTTTCCAAAGTAACGCTGTCCGCGCCGCGAAAATCGGGACAGTCCCCAGTGAACGTCTACTTCAGGCACCACCGCCTCCATATGGCACGGTAGGCCGCCTCCAGGTTCCGGGCGAAGCGTGGGGCGTCCATCAGAGGGGAAGCCTGCATCCGATCGCGCAGGGTCGCTCGCAGGGCGCTCGAAGCGGGGCAGATCGTGGGCCAACTCCGCCGCGACGCGCACGTAGTGCTCGGGGCTGGAGGCGATCAGTTCCGGCAGGCCGAGATTCATCAGTTGGCACAAACCCGCCCGCCCCACAACCGTTGGCCCCACCAGGGTCACGACCGGCACGCCCATCCAGAACGAGTCCAGGCTGGTCGTGTGCCCGTTGTAGGGAACGGTGTCCAATCCGATGTCAATGTCGTGGTAATACTCCAGGTACTGCTCTCGGGGCTGGTTGGCGACGAACGTCACGCGATCGGCGGCGACGCCCTCCTCGGCCAGCAGGTCGAGCGTGTGCTGGCGATAGGTCCCTTCGCCGGCCAGGATGATCATCCGGGAGCGATCGACGGTCTTCAGTACCCGCGCCCAAATCTTCAGGACCAGCGGGTTGACCTTGCAGAAGTTGTTGAGGCACCCGAACGAGATATAGCCCTTCTCCGCGGCCGGCAGGGCGTCGGCGCCGGCTGGCCGGCAAGCGGATCGTAGCACCAGAAGGAGTCCGGCAAGCGGATGGACTGCTCCGAGTAGCAGCGGTCATCAAGGTCCGGCGGGTCCAGGTGAGGATCGGTGATGCGGTAGTCGATGGTCGAAATGCCCGTGGTGCCGGGGTAGGCAAGCCAACATGCCTGCACGGGAGCGGGTTTGCGGGCGAAGACCAGGAGACGATTGCGAGCCATGTGCATGGTCAGGTCGACGAGGATGTCGATGCCATCCTGGCGAATCAAGCGGGCGACCTGCTCGTGGTTCAGTCCGGTGATGTTCCGCCAGGCGTCGGCGCAGCCGCGCAGGCGTGCGGTGATGTGATCGGGCCGCACCACGTCGGCATAGCAAACGATCTCGAAGTCCTGGTGGTTGTGCGAGGAGAAAAGAGGCACGGTGAAGCATGCCTGGCAATGGTTGCGAAAGTCCGGCGAGACATAGCCGACCCGCAAGCGGCGATCCGCAGCGCGGTCGTTGCCATGAGGCTGGATGAACTTCGCCAAGGGGGCGGCGTGCTGTCGGTCCCAGCGGCGGTGTTCTTCGTAGAGCGTTTGGGCATCGCAGGCGGGGCAGAAGAGTTGGGTGTAGACGAGGTTGCTGTGCACCTCGGCGAAGTCGGGCCTCAGTTCCAGTGCCCGGCGGTAGCAGGCGACCGCTTCGTCCAGCTTGCCCTGCTCCTTGAAGGCGACGCCCAGGTTGTTGTGGGCCTCGGCATAGCCCGGCATCAGTTCCAGTGCCCGGCGGTAGCAGGCGGCCGCCTCATCGAGTTTCCCCTGGTCCTTGAAGGCGACGCCCAGGTTGTTGTGGGCCTTGGCATAGTCGGGCTTCAGTTCCAGCGCCCGGCGGTAGCAGGCGATCGCTTCGTCCAGCTTGCCCTGCTGCTTCAGGGCATTGCCCAGGTTGTTGTGGATCTCGGCGCAGTCCGGCTTGAGTTCCAGTGCCCGGCGGTAGCAGGCAACCGCCTGGTTCAGCTTGCCCTGGTCTTTCAAGGCGACGCCGAGGTTGTAGTGCGCGTCGGCACGCTCCGGCATCAGTTCCAGTGCCCGGCGATAACTGGCGACCGCTTCGTCGAGCTTGCCCTGCTCCCTCAACACATTGCCCAGGTTGCCGTGTGCCCCGGCACAGTCCGGCTTGAGTTCCAGTGCGCGGTGGTAGCAGGCGACCGCTTCGTCCGGCTTGCCCTGCTGCTTCAGGGCATTGCCCAGGTTGTTGTGCACCTCGGCGCAGTCCGGCCTCAGCTCCAGTGCCCGGCGGTAGCAGGCGACCGCTTCGTCCGGCTGGCCCCGTTGGAAAGCAATCAGGCCGAGCAGATGAATGGCATCGGGTTGATTCGGTTCCAGCGCTAAAATCTGCCGATAGATCTGCTCGGCGGCCTGCAGCCGGCCGCCTTGATGGTGTTGGATCGCAATCGCCAAGTACATGCCTGCGTTCACGGCTGCTGCTGGTAGATCACCAGTTCCGCGTCGGGAGTTTTCTTGAGGGTGAGCGCCACTCCCTTGGCCACGTCGCCCGGAATCGCATGGTGCAACGGGCGCACGCCATTGCCGCGGTTCATCGCATATTCTATCATAACTTACGTCATGGCGACGATCCCCGAAACACTGGCGATTGCCATCCGGCATCATCAAGGCGGCCGGCTGCAAGCTGCCCAGCAGATTTACCGGCAAATTCTCGCCGTCGAGCCCAATCACGCCGACGCCATTCATCTCCTCGGCGTGATTGCCCACCAAATGGGCGAGCACGAGACTGCCGTCGAGTACATCGAGCGGGCGATCGGCCTGAAAGGCAGTGCGCCTGCGTTCCATAACAACCTGGGCGGGGCGTATCGTGCCTTGCGCAGGATTCCCGAGGCGATCGCCTGCTACCGCCGGGCACTGGAAGTGAAGCCGGATTATGCCGAGGCACACAACAACCTGGGCAATGCGCTCAAGGACCAGGGGAAGCTGGACGAGGCCGTCGCCTGCTACCGCCGGGCACTGGAACTGAAGCCGGACTATGCCGAGGCGCACAATAACCTGGGCGTTGCCCTGAAAGACCAGGAGAAACTGGACGAGGCGGTCGCCTGCTACCACCGGGCACTGGAACTGAAGCCGGACCTTGTCGAGGCGTACAACAACCTGGGCCTGGCCTTGAAGGACCGGGGCGAGATCGACGAAGCGATCGCCTGCTACCGCCGCGCACTGGAACTGAAGCCGGACTTCGCCGAGGCCCACGGCAACCTGGGCAATGCGCTCAAGGACCAGGGGAAGCTCGACGAATCGCTCGCCTGCTACCGCCGGGCACTGGAACTGAAGCCGGACCTTGCCGAGCCCCACAACAACCTGGGCAGCGCCTTGCAGGAGATGGGCGATTTCCAGGGCGCGGAAGACTCCTTCCGCGCCGCCTTGCGGCACAATTCCCGCTTCGCCCCCGCGCATTACAAATTGGCGGAGCTCCTGGGCGGAAAACTCCCAGAGAACGACCTGGCTGCGCAGCGTCGCTTGCTTGAGGACACGGACTTGACGGACGCACAACGATTGCTGTTGCACTTCGCCCTGGCCAAAGTCCTGGACGCGCGGGGCGAGTATGCCGAGGCCGCCCGGCACCTCGACCAAGGCAACTCGCTGCAAGGGTCCGAGTGGCGCCGGCGCGGCCGGCAGTATGACCCCAAAGAGCACGAGTCTCTCGTCACTCGGATGATCGCGGTCTGCATGCCGGATTTCTTCGCGCGGGTCCGCGGCTTCGGCCTGGAAAGCGATCTGCCGGTGTTCGTCGTGGGGCTGCCGCGATCCGGCACCACGCTCGTCGAGCAGATATTGGCCAGCCACTCCCAGGTCTTCGGCGCGGGGGAGATCAAATTCGGCCAGGACACCATGAACGCGCTCGGCGGACCAGGCACGGACTTCATCGAGGGCCTTGGCCGGTTGGACCGCCAGACGGCCCAACGGCTGGCTTCGCGGCACTTGGAGAAACTTCGCGCACTGAGTCCCACAGCACTTCGCATCGTGGACAAGATGCCGGACAACTACTTGTATCTGGGTCCGCTGGCGAGCCTGTTTCCGCGGGCGAAGTTGATTCATTGCCGCCGCGATCTGCGCGACGTGGCCGTCTCCTGCTGGATGACGCATTTCGGGGAACTTCCCTGGGCCAACGACCAGCAGCATATTGCCTCACGATTTCAGGAGTACCAGCGGCTGATGGAGCACTGGCGGAAGGTCTTGCCCGTGCCGCTGTTGGAAGTGGACTATGAGGAAACGGTGGCCGATCTGGAAGGCGTGGCCCGCAGGCTCGTGGCCTGGTGCGGGCTGGCGTGGGAGCCAAGCTGCCTGGAGTTTCACCGGGCGAAGCGGCCGGTCAGGACGGCCAGCGCCATCCAAGTGCGCCAACCGGTCTTCACGACATCGGTGGGGAGATGGCAGCACTACGAACAGCCGCTGGATTGGCTGCTGGCCCGGCTGGAAAGCATGGTGCAGTGAAGTGCCCAACCGGTCCGGCAGCGGAACTCGATAGTCAATTGACCACGTTCATCGGTTCGCCCCGCAGAAACGCGGCGACGTTCGCCGCCGTGATCGCCATCAGCCGCCGCCGCGCCTCCTGAGTCGCCCAGGCCAGGTGTGGAGTGATCAGACAGTTTTGGGCGCCGACCAGTGGATTATCCTCCGCCGGCGGTTCTTGTGACAAGACATCCAGCGCCGCCCCCGCGATCCGCCCCGCGTTGAGCGCGTCGGCCAGGTCCCGCTCGTGAACCAGCCCGCCCCGGGCCGTGTTGATCAATAGCGCGCTCGGTTTCATCGTGCCGATCCGCACGCGGTTGACCATGCCCTCCGTGTGTTCATCCAGCGGGCAGTGAAGCGAGATCACGTCCGCCTCGGCGAAGATCGCCTCGACCGATCGCCAGGCAAAGGGCCGATAGTCGGGCTCTCTGCCGGGGCGAAGGTCGTAGGCCAGCACCTCCATGCCCAGGGCGTGGGCCAACTCGCCGACACGCCGGCCGATCCGCCCAAAGCCCACGATCCCCATGCACTTGGCGGCCAATTCCACCAACGGGGCGTCCCAAAAGCAGAAATCGCCGTGTCGCTGCCATTGGCCCTCCTGCACCAGGTGGTCGTACCGCTCCGGACGATGGACCAGCGCCAAAAGCAGTGCCATCACGTGTTGCGCCACGCTGTCGGTGCCATACTCCGGCACGTTCGAGACCGGAATGCCTTGCCGCCGGGCACAAGCCACGTCGACCACGTTGTAGCCGGTGGCCAGGACGGAGATGAACCGCAGCGAGGGCAATGCCGCCAGGATCGGCCCGTCCAGCAGGGTCTTGTTGGTCAGGACGATTTCCGCCCCTCCGGCGCGGGCGACGATCTGGTCCGCGGGCGTCCGGTCGTAGACCGTCAGTTCGCCCAAGGCGGCGACGGAGTCCCAGGGGTTGTCGCCGGGGTTAAGCGTATATCCATCGAGAACGACGATTTGCACGGGCAACTCCACGGTAGGGTGGGGCAAGCGACGGCGAAAAATCTTCCTTGTCCGGCGATTATACTCCGCCCAGTCTGCCAGCGCGCTGGCCTGACGTTCGCGGAGCGTCCGATCCGAGTCTCCTATTACGACAGCGCTAACTTGCAGTGCCGACGGAAGTTGACCACGGAGACACGGAGAACACGGAGAGAAGGCAAAAAAAGGCAGAACACGGCATGGCTGCCCGATTCTGACGGAAGATACTCCGCAACCCTTCGTCATCGTAGAGCACCGATGGAACAGGATTAGCCGCAACCCATTGATACTTTTGCTTTTGCACTCCGTGAACTCCGCGTCTCCGTGGTGTACTTAGCGCTGTAGGTACTATTTGCCAACCGTGGCGCCCGCCGCGGCCACGGCGTGGTCGTTCTCCACCGTGCTGCCGGAAACGCCGACGGCGCCGATGATCGTGCCACCCTGGTCGCGGATGGGGACTCCGCCCGGAAACGTAATCAGCCCGCCGTTGGAATGTTCAATGGCAAACAGCGATCCGCCGGGCTGGGAAAGCTTGCCGATTTCGCCCGTGTTCATGTCGAAGAAGCGGGCGGTGCGGGCCTTGCGGATGGCAATGTCGATCGAGCCGAGCCAGGCCCCGTCCATACGGGCGAACGCCTTCAGATTGGCGCCGGCGTCGACCACGGCGATGTTCATTTTGGCGCCGATCTTTTCCGCCTTCGCCACGGCGGCCGCTACGGCGGCATTGGCCTGCTGAAGGGTCACGTCGTCCATAGAAATTGCTCCTTTCCTGCTGGGTTAGGATCGGGGAATCCATAAGTGTCGCCTTTCGCTCCGCGAAAGTTGCGGCTTTCGCGGAGCGAAAGGCAACAAAGACGCTTATTGTAGCGTCTCAGGCGGCGTCTGCCAGCCAGGGGGCTTCCGGGGGGGCGAGGTCGGCGCGATCGGCGGCGCGGCCGCTACGAGCTGGCGGTCACGGTCCGGCGGACATGAGCCGGATACCAATTGGTGAAGGCCACGGCTGCGGTAAACGTCGTCATCGGGATGCCCCAGTGCAGCCAGATCGGCATCGCCAGCCACAGGCATCCGGCGACGCCCCCGGCCGTCACAACCGCCATGGCGGCGAACCAGGCCCAGCTCAGCAGCAGGCACGTTTGACGAAATTGCTGCGAACTCCGCGCTTCAGGCCCGGCGCGATCGCAGGCGTACTGGAGGACGAACGGCTTGCCCAGCAGTATCGAAGCCAGGATGACGCCGGTGAAGGTGACGTTGCCCAGCACGGCGGCCCAATGGCTGATTCGGCTGCCGTCCCCAGGCAGCAAGCTCGCCAGCACCATGCCGAGGAAGAAGGCGATCCCCGCGGAGTCCAGGAGCTTCAGCCGCCTGCCGGCGAGGTTGCGCCGGTTGATGAGCAGGAGCAGGGCGAAGCTCAACAGCGACGCGGCCCACAAAGGGACGTACTGGACGAGGATCGAGAAAATGATCCACGGCATGAAGGGGAGCAACGACATGGCAGAAACCTCCTTTGCGCGGTGCTGACGGGGCGCGGGCGCCCGATGGGTTGCGTCAATGCAAGTATAGGATACGCATAAGCGGTTTCTGTCGCGGAGGGTCGTGGTACAGCATTCAGGACATTTATGCCGGCGAGAAAAGCCCCCCGTTTGCAACGGGGGGGCGACATCCGGCGGCAAGAACTTGGGGGAAGAGGCGCGTAGGCGCCGCCGCTGTTCCCACCGGTCGCAACTGGCGGGCTTGAGACTGACAAAAGGGGTCGGGATTCTCTTTTCTCGGGGTCGAAAACGCGTCAGGAACCAAGAACAACGGTTCCTGACACCTTTGGCCTGACCAATGTGGCCTGACCAATGAAATCAGGGTCGAAAAGGCGTCAGGAACCAAGGACAACGATTCCTGACGCCTTCGATCCGCCCTTGATCCTCCAATGACGATACGCCCGCGACTATTCTGCCTTGACGCCGCTCAGCGGATGGTGAATGACGGCGTCCCAGGCCAACTCTTGCAGCAGGCGATTCAACTTGTTCATGTCATCCAGGTTGGCGCCCCTTGCCAGCTCGGCGGGCAGCGGCAAGCCCACCGGGCTGCACCGATAGATCACGGCGTAATTACAATAGGCATCCAACACTTGCAAGACCGCCTGCGGATGGCCCCAGCAATCGCTGAAGAGGTCCCATTGCGCCTTCAGACCGGGCGCCGTGCCGGCGACGATCTTCTCCCGCAGCGCATTGGCGGCCTGCCCCACCGGCACGACGAGCACCGCGTCCTTGCCCAGCCGCCGATTCACGCCGCGGACGAAGTCACTGAGGTCCCGATCGTAGAGTGCCTGTTTTTTCCGCAATTCCGCGATCACGGTGGCGTTATGGTCCACCTTCTTGCCCACATCCAAGGGATACTTTGGCTCGTAGGTGTCGTTCGGCATCCAGAACTCCTGGACGGCGACGCGAATCTTCGGGTTGTGCTCGACGCCCAGCTTGGCGAACTTCTCGATTCCCTCGTCAGGCATCCAAATGGGCGAGAGGGTGAGCACGTCGACTTTGCCGGGCGCAGGGCGGCCTTGGCCTGGTTACTCGCCTCCGGCACGTCCCAGTGCTGCGTGATGCGCGAGCCGCCGATCGACGAGAGGCCCACGCCCTGGTGGTCGCGGATGCCGGCGCTCTTGGCCATTTCAGCCAGGAGGGGGTAGACGAACCAGTGGAAACTGTGGCCGCAGGTGAAGACCCGCTGTCCCTTGGGCACAGGCCGCTTGCCCAGGTGTCTGGCGAAGAAGTCCTCGATGAGCTGGCGGTACTCGGGCGTTATGAATGTCGGGCCGCCGTGCCCGCTGCCCTTGACCACCACGAGCGTGGCCTCGACGCCCGCCTTCTGCAGCGCCGCGGCCAGCGTCTGGCTCTGCGCCAGCGGCACCAGGTCGTCCCGGTCGCCGTGCATGATGAGGAAGGGCGCGGAATCCTTGCTGACGTAGGTCAGGGGACTGGCCGCCCGGGCCTTCTCCTTGTTGTCCTGGACCGGACCGCCGATGAGCTTGGCGACCACGGTGCCCGGCTTATCGGCCAGCTTGCCCATGGTCAGCATTTCGGCCGGCCCGAAGAAATCGACGACGCACTGGACGCGGCTGGATTGGTCGAGGTTGTCGCCCTTGTCAAACTCCTTGATGCCGCCGGCGGTGCCCAGCATGGCGACGAGGTGCCCGCCGGCCGAAGATCCCCAGACGCCGATGTGGTCGGGATCGAGGTGGTACTTGGCGGCGTTGGCCCGCAGCCAGCGGATGGCCGCCTTGCAATCTTCGATCTGGGCCGGGAAGAGGGCGTGCTGGCTGAAGCGGTAGTTGATGGCGGCCACGGCGTAGCCCTTGGCGACCAGCGGCACGGCGATGCAGTCTTCCTTGCTGCCCGCTTCCCATCCCCCGCCGTGAATCCAGACGACCAGCGGCAGCCGGCCCGTGGGGTTCTCGGGCAGATAGATGTCGAGGCGTTGCCGTTGGTGCCCGTTGGCAACGTAAGGAAGGTTCCGCAGGACTTGGACGCCCTGCTCCGCGACGGCGGGACTAACCCACACCGACATCACCGCCAGTCCGAGCACACCGAGCCACGTCCGCTTCATTTCTCATCTCCTTGGCCGCCTGCGCGGCCGCTTGAGTGTTGCTTTGCGTATCCAGGTTCCAGCTTAATTCAACCGAGGGTGGTCGTCAACGAGTGCGGCTGGCCCCGTTCGCCCGCAAAGGAACTGTGTTTACCCCCGAGTCAATCCCCGGATTCAGCGTAGCGCACGCAACGGTCCAACTTTGCGGATCATCAAGAGGATCAAAAGGAATCCGACGATGTGAAACGTGCTGCCGATGGCGAACAGCATGGGATAGCCTGCCGCGGGCTTGAGGCTTTGGATTAGGCAACCGGCAAACTTGTTGAAAGCCATCCCGCCCATCGCACTGCCGAAGCCGACCAGTCCTGCTACGGTGCCGACCATCCCGCGCGGGAACAAGTCGGTGGCCAAGGTAAAAACCAGCGTGGAGAACGAGAGATGGGCGAAGAACGCGATGCTGATCAGGGCAATGTCCGCGTGCATCGGCACGTGCGCGACCAGGCACATGCACGGCATCAGGGCGGCCGAGGCGCCGAGCACCGCCTTGCGCGCGAAGCTGAGCGAGTATCCGCGGCGCAACAGGCGGCCGGAGCACCAACCCCCGAAGACGCTGCCGACGCCGGAGGCCGCAAAGGGAATCCAGCCGATGGTGCCGACGTGCGTGGCGTCGAAGCCGTGGATGTCAACCAGGTACTTGGGCACCCACGCGATATAGGTGAACCAGAACGGCGTCGCAACAGGCCTTGCTCAGCACCAATCCCCAGACTTCCCTCACCAGCAGCAGCCGCCACCAGGAAACGCCCGACTGCCGGCGCGGGGCGGAGACCATCACCTCGGCGATTTTATGGCGCTCTTCCGCGGAGAGTCGCGGGTGCTGGGCGGGCGGGTAATAATCCCACAGCCACCAGGCGGCCCAGAACAGCCCCATCGCGCCGCAGAGATAATAGACCCAGGGCCAGGGGGCGTACCACAACACCAAGGCGACGGCCGGCGGGGCAATGACCGCGCCGACCGAACTGCCGGCGTTCATCATCCCCATCGCCGTCCCTCGTTCCCGAGCCGGAAACCACTCGGCAACGGCCTTGGCCCCTCCCGGGAAGAGTCCGCCTTGGGCCAGGCCCAGCATCAGCCGGGCTGCCGCCAGCATGAGGAACCCGCGGGCCAGCCCATGACCGGCGCAGGCCAGCGACCACCAGACCACGATCAGCAGGAAGGCGCGACGCGTGCCCAGAAAATCCATGAGCCAGCCACCGCCCACATACATCAGGGCATAGGCCAAGTAGAAAAGCGCCTGCAGGGTCCCGAAGTCGTTGTGCGAAAGCGGTATGGACTGCTGGATGGCCTTCCAGGTCAAGGTCAGCGTCTGCCGATCCAAGTAACCGACGGCGGTAGCGACCGCGAGCAGAATGGCGATGGGCCAGCGGATCGAGCGCACGCGGATTCTTCTCCTGGCCGGTCACGTCGGACGGCCGATGATCGTTCTGGTTGTCGGCCGCAGTTGTTCCGATCTCCCGCAGTGGTCGCTTCGCTCGACGCCGCCCGGCTTGCCATGGCCGGCTGGCCGCTGGTCCAGCCGCTGCAAAACCGCCATTATATCACCCCGTCCACGCCGAAGAAAGGAGCCGGGGCAAGCATCTCCTGGCCCGGGATTTCGCGGCCTTCGGCCGGCGGCGGCTTGGGGCGGGTGTTCGCTACTGCCTCCTGGGAGCGGACTGGGCTATACTATGGGCATGACCGACGTTCCCGAAAAAGCCCGCCGCCGCTGGCATCGCCCCGCGCCGGATCGCTGCGTCGTTGCCCTCCTGGCTCTCGAAGGACTCCTGCTGCTGTCGGCGTGGTTTCGCTGGTTTCCCTTCAACCAGCACAAGGGCTATACCGTCCTGATAACCATAGCGAGCGTGGGCCTTGCACTTCTCCTGATGCTGCTCTGGTTCCTCGCCGCCCTGGTCCTTCGCTGGCAGTTTCAGTTCAGCATCCTCTCGCTGCTCCTGCTGGTCGTGGTTGTCGCCGCCCCGTGCAGTTGGCTGGCAACGGCGATGAAACAGGCCAGGAAACAGCAGGAGGTGGTTGAGGAGATCGAAACGCTTGGAAAAACGGGATATTTCTGGCCGGAGCCTTTTAACGGCCACCGCTTTGGGCCTGAGCCGCCGCCCGTGGTTTATGACTGGATGACCGATGAGGCTTCCAACTGGCGGCCAAATGCACGGCCGCCGGCGCCGGCGTGGTTGCGGAAGCGGTTGGGCGATGACTTCTTCACCGACGTTGTTTCCGTGACGCTCGACTACAGCGCGATCACGGACGCCCAGCTAAAACACCTCGAAGGATTGACGCGACTTCGAGAGTTGCGTACCTGCCAGCTCACAGACGCGGGACTGGGACAACTCGAAGGATTGACCCAACTCCGAGTGCTGGGCCTCACCGGGACCGCCGTCAGCGACGCCGGGCTGCAATACCTCAGGGGATTGACCGAACTTCAGCGGCTATACCTTGGCGGCACCAACGTCACCGACAAAGGCGTGCAAGACCTTCAGAAGGCGTTGCCGAAGGCAAAGATCGTGACGCGGTGGCCGCGATCTGAGGACTGACCGATGGCAGCGGATAGCGGGCCGCACCGTCGTCGCCGTGTGCCCCGCTGAGCCCGATTGCCGGCGGCGACACGGCTTCTCCGCCGCGATCCGTCGAATAACCGGCCGGCAACCCAAACGATCCTCAGGAACTCGGGCGACGGGGTGTCGCTTCAGCCCCAGGCCGACGCCGATCTAATCGAACGGCCGTGTGATGGGATGCTCGGGCAGGCGGCGCCGCCAGTTGACGCCCCCTGTATCATTGTTTGGGCCACTTATTCGGGTAGTGCGTCTGCGGGCGAAGGCCGTTTTCCATGAGATTGATCCTCTTCGCGTTGCGGCGTCCGATTACCGTGATGGTTGCGCTGGCGGCCGTCACGCTGGGATGCGCGCTGGCAGTGCGCCTCATGCCGGTGGACATCTTTCCCAGCCTGAACTTGCCGGTGATCTACGTCGCTCAACCGTATGGCGGCATGGACCCTGCGCAGATGGAAGGCTATCTCGCCAACTATTACGAGTATCACTTTCTTTACATCACGGGCATTCACCACGTCGAATCCCGCAACATTCAGGGCACTTCCCTGATGAAGCTGTTCTTCCACCCGGAAACGAATATGGCCCAGGCGATGGCGGAGACCGTCAACTACGTCAATCGGGCGCGGGCCTTTATGCCGCCCGGCACGGTTGCTCCGTTCGTGATCCGTTTCGATACGGGGAGCGTGCCGGTGGGCTACCTCGTCTTGTCCAGCGAGACCCGAAGCATCGGCGAAATCCAGGACCTGGCCCTGTTCCGCGTGCGGCCGATGTTCGCCAGCCTCCCGGGCGTCTCCGCGCCGCCTCCCTTCGGCGGCAACCAGCGGACCGTGGTCATCACGGTCGATCCCCAGCGCCTGAGGGCCTACGACATGACCCCGGACGACATCGTCACGGCGTTGGCCCAAGGCAACGCGATCAGCCCGTCCGGCAACCTGCCGCTGGACGGGAAGTATCCTTTCGTGCCGGTCAACACGGTGGTGCGCAACGTCGCCGACCTGGAGACGATCCCGCTGCGAACCGGCCCCACGGCGCCGGTCTATGTTCGGGACGTGGGCTATGTCCAGGACAGCACGGACTTTCCCACCGGCTACGCGCTGGTCAACGGCCACCGCAGCGTGTACATCCTGGTGACCAAGCGGGCCGACGCCTCGACGCTCAGCGTCGTCAGGGCGGTCAAGGCGGCCCTGCCCGACATGCAGGCCGTGCTGCCGCCGGACATCCACGTCAGCTACGAGTTCGACCAGTCGCCCTACGTCACCCGATCGATCTGGGGCGTCGTCAGCGAGGGGGCGTTGGGGGCCGTGCTGGTGGGATTGATGATCCTGCTGTTCCTCCGCGATGGGCGGAGCGCCCTGATCGTCTTGTTGAACATCCCGCTGGCGCTGATGGCGGCCGTGGTGGCGCTTTGGCTCGGCGGACAGACGATCAACCTGATGACGCTGGGCGGATTGGCGCTGGCCATCGGCATCCTGGTGGATGAGGCGACCGTAGCCATCGAAAACATCCACCGCCACTTGGAACGCGGCCAGCCGCTGCCGCTGGCGGTCCGCGACGGCTGCGGCGAGACGGCCATCCCACGGCTGCTGGCGATGATCTGCATCCTGGCGGTCTTCATCTCGTCGTTCTTCATGCAAGGCGCCCCCGAGCGATGTTCGTTCCCTTGTCGCTGGCCGTGGGGTTCTCGATGATGGCCTCCTACCTGCTGTCGAGCACGCTGGTTCCCGTGCTCTCGATCTGGATTCTCCGCCGTGCGCACGCCGGCAGCGCGCAGGACGCCGCCTTACCGGCGGCCGACGCGGCGCCGACGCCGGCCGGCTTTCCCCTTGGGCCGGCTGCCGATGGTTTCCTTCGACCGCTTCCGGCGCGGCTACGAGTCGCTGCTGACGCGGATCATTCGCTTCCGCCGGGGCCTCGTGGCGACGTACCTGGTCGTGTCGCTGGCGATCATCGGGTTGGTGGGCTCGCGGCTGGGCAGGGAGATTTTCCCGACCATCGACACCGGACAGTTCCGGCTTCGCATCCGCGCCCGGACGGAACGGACATCGACCGCACCGAACAGGTCGTCCTGAAGGCCCTCAAGGTGATCCAGGAGACCGCCGGAGCGGGCAACGTGCAGATGACCCTGGGATACCTCGGCACGATTCCCTCCAGCTACCCGATCAACGCCGTGTATCAATGGATGCGGGGGCCGGAGGACGCGGTGATGTGGGTGGCCTTGAAGCGGGAAAGCGGAATCAAGATCGAGCCCTTCAAGGAGGAACTCCGCGGGAAATTGGCCGCGGCGCTGCCGGACGTACAATTCTCCTTCGAGCCGGCCGACATCATCAACGAAGTGATGAGCTTCGGTTCGTCTACGCCGGTGGAGGTGGCCGTGAGCGGTCCCGATTTCACCCAGACCCGTCCCTACGCGGCGAAAGTCAAGGCCGAGATGGCGAAGATTTCCGGGCTGCGGGACCTGCAAACCGTCCAATCGCTCGATTACCCGACGGTCCAAGTGGACGTGGACCGCAAGAAGGCGGGAACGGTTTACGTGACGCCGGTCGATGTCTCTCGGTCCTTGGCGGAGGCCACCGCCTCCAGCCGTTTTACCGTGCCGAACTTCTGGGCCGATCCGCAGACCGGCATCGGCTACCAGGTGCAGGTCGAAATCCCGCGCCCGGTCGTGCGCCGGCCGCGCGGCATCGAGCCGATCGGGTCGATCGGCGACTTGGAGATGGTTCCGGTCAAGCGCAACGCCGCCGGGCAGGTACTGGTTCGCGACGTGGCCACGGTTTCCAGGGGAACCATGCCCGGGGAAATCGACCGCTACAACATGCGGCGCCAGGTGAGCATGACGGCGAACGTCGCCGGCACGGACCTCGGCAGCGTCGCGGGGGAAATCTCTGCGGCCCTGGAGCGCCGCCGGTCAGCCTCCGCCCGGCGCCAAGGTCGAGGTCCGCGGGCAGATTCCTCCGCTCGGCGAGATGCTCGGCGGGCTGGCCCTTGGACTGGGGTTGGCCGTGGTCGTGATCTTCCTCCTCTTGTCGGCCAATTTCCAGTCGTGGCGGCTGTCGCTGGTGGCCGTCTCCACGGCCCCGGCGGCAATCGCCGGCGTAGTGGTGATGCTCTACCTGACCCGCACGACGTTGAATATCCAGTCCTTTATCGGCGCGATCATGGCCGTGGGCGTGGCCATGGCCAACGCGATTCTGCTGGTCACGTTTGCCGAAGACCGGCGCCGGGCGGCGCCGCAAGACGCCGGTCGCGGCCAGCGCGCGGCCGCTGCGGTGGTCGAGGGCGCAGGGAGCCGGCTCCGCGCCATCCTGATGACCACCTGCGCCATGACGGCGGGCATGTTGCCCATGGCGCTGGCCTGGGGCGAGGCCGGCCAGCAGAACGCGCCCTTGGGCCGGGCCGTCATCGGGGGCCTGGCGGCCGCCACCGCAGCCACGTTGTTTGTGCTCCCCTCGGTTTTCGCCCTGGCACAATCGCGCGCGACCACCCAGTCGGCTTCCCTCGATCCCGGCGATCCTCACAGCGCCTACTACCTGCCTTCAACCGCTCCAGGAGCCTCGTAGCATGAACCGCATCCTTCTTCCTGTCGCCGGCCTGACCGTGGCTGCCGTCATGCTAGGGTCGATCGCCGGCTGTCATTCGTCGTCTTCGGCGGCGACGCAGCAAGCGGCGTCTTCGACGGCTGCGGTGCGCGTCACGGCCGCCCGGCCCGTGCGGAAAACGCTCCGCCTGGAGAGCGTGCAGCCGGGCCAGATCGAGGCTTTCGAGCAAACGCCGCTTTTGGCCAAGCTGCCCGCCTACGTCGAGAAGCTCCACGTCGATATCGGCGACCGCGTGGAGGCCGGCCAACTCCTCGCGGACTTGTTCCTCCCGGAGTTGAAAGATGAACTCCGCCAGAAGCAAGCGGCGCTGGTTCAGGCCGAGGCGGAGATCGAGTTGGCCGCGGCCGCAGTCCGTGCTGCCGAGGCGGCGGTGACAACTGCCCAAGCCAATATCAGCCTGATGAAGGCCGGCAACATCCGCGCCGAGGCGGACTACGCGCGCTGGCAGTCGCAGTTTGCGCGGATCAGTCAACTGGTAGTCGGCGGTTCCCTGGATCGCAAACTCGAGGATGAGACGCGGGATTCGCTCAAGGCCGCGGAAGCGGCGTGCGGCGAGGCCCGCGCGAAGGTGGAATCGGCCAAGGCCGCGCTGCTGCAAAGTCAGGCTGATTTGGCCAAGGCCAAGGCCAACGAAGCTGTGGCTCGTGCCCGCCGCGGAAACGCGCAAGCCGATCTCGCGCGCGTCACCGCCCTCCTCCAGTACACGCAAATCCGTGCCCCCTATGCCGGAGTCGTGACCGAGCGGAACGTGAACCGCGGCGATTTCGTCCAGCCGGCCAGCACCACGACCGCCAGGCCGCTCTTGACCGTCGTCCGAACCAACGTTGTCCGCATCTTCGTCGATGTCCCCGAAATGCAGTCCCCTTGGGTCGAGGCGGGGCGGACCGGGTACGTCAGCGTGCAGGCCCTTCCCGACCGGATCGTGGAGGGGAAGGTGACGCGGACGAGTTGGGCCTTGGGCGCAAATCGGACCTTGCGCACGGAACTCGACCTGCCCAATCCGAACGGTCTGCTGCGGCCGGGAATGTACGCCACCGCCCACATCCTGCTCCAAGAGCGTCCCGACGCTTGCGTTCTTCCGCCCTCGGCCATTGTCCGCGACGGCAGGCGCGCGTCTTGTTGGACGGTCCAAGGCGGTCGCGCCGTTCGGACGCCGATTACTCTGGGCCTCCAGGTCGGAAATGACGTCGAGGTGACTTCGGGGTTGAAGCCCGACGACGTGGTCGTTCAATCCCAGGTTGCGTCACTTCAAGCGGGTGCGGCCGTCGAGGTGGCGAAATAAAACGCGTTTCTTACCAACGCGTAGGGTGGGTCGAGCAAACCGAAAACTTGGTGGGACTTCGGCCGCTTGCCTGGCGTCGATCTCCCCGCAACCTGGAATTCAAGGAAGATGCGGTTTGCGAAGACCCACCGGAGCTCGCGCGAACCTCGTCCCACCCTACGGTGAGGAAAGGCGAAATAAGACGGCGACCAGAGTGTCCTCCCGTTCGGACCCCACCAATCGGACGGGCGACTTTGAGGCCGCTGCCGCGGGGTAGCGACCCGGTAAGTTCTGCCGGCAATGACGGATTTGCGGATTTTTCCTGATAAAGGACGGAGAACCTGGACGAAGACCAAGGAAGGGCGCAATCGGCGCGTCGGGGGCAAGCTATGCGCCCCCTGGCCGTTTGCAGGCTCTGTTGGGCAGGTGGTGGCACATGAGGGGGAGCAAAACGGTGACGCCTGCCACGGGTCGGTGCGATTGCCTGGCCGCGTGGCTTGCACTGCTGGCCATCCTGTTTGCCGGCGTCGAAGCCGGGCGCGCCGGCGGACAAATCCTTGACGCCCCAAGGTTCCCGGCTCCCTCGATGCCGCCGGCGGGACTTGCCCCGCCCGCAGTGAACGCTCCCGCGGCTCCCAGCGCACCGCCTTACCGAGCCGCGGGCGTTCTGGCGCCGGCCGAGAACCCGAATCCCATCACGTTCGCGGCCGCCCTCTCGCTGGTAGCACGACAAAATCCCCAAGTCGCCTTTGCGAACGAACAAGTCAACGAAGCCTTTGCCCAATTGCGGGGGGCCCAGGTGCTGTGGCTGCCGGCCATTCGTGCCGGCGTCGGCTACATCAATCACGACGGGCCGTTGCAGAACAGCGACGGCACGATCACCGCGGCCAACCGCTCGGCGTTGGAAGCCGGCCTGGGAATGTATGCGGTGGGAGGCGGTGCTCCGGCGATTCCCGGCATCTCGGCCAAGTTCAGCTTCGCGGACGCGGTCTTCCAGCCTCGCATTGCGGACCACGAGGTGGCAGCCCGGCAGCACGCGGTCACGGCCACCACGAACGACCTGCTGCTTTTCGTGGCAGTGGCGTATCTGGATCTCGTGCGGGCGTTCCAGCAGCAGGCGATTGCGCAAGAGACGCTCGACCACACGGCACGGCTGGCCGATCTGACGGCGGCTTTCGCCCGCAGCGGCCAAGGCAACCAGGCTGACGCCGATCGCGCGCAAACGGAGCTTGCCCTGCGGAGAAACGCCTTGGCGCAGGCCGCCGCCCAAACCAAGGTTGCCTCGGCCCGCCTGGTGGAATTGCTGCATCTGGAGCCGACCCGCCTGCTGATGCCGCAGGAGCCGACGATCGTGCCGATCGAGCTGGTTTCACGCGATGCCACTGTCGCCCGGCTGGTTGCCGACGGGTTGTCGTGCCGGCCGGAGTTGGCCCAGAGCGGCCATCTTGTGGAAGAAGCCGTTCGTCGCTTGGATCGCCAACGGTACGCACCGCTGTGGCCCAGCCTGCTGCTGGATGTGAGCCAGAGCGGATATGGCGGCGGACCGGACTCGACCATCGCCGATTATCGCGGGCGATTTGATTTCGACGCCACCGTGTATTGGGAGCTTCGCAACTTCGGCTTGGCGGACGCCGCCGCCCAGAAGGCCGCCCGCTCGCGATTGGAACAATCCAGACAACTGCAGATTCAGCTTATGGACCGGGTGGCCCGGGAGATTGTCGAGGCGCGCGCCCAATCCGAATCGCTGCGCGGCCAGATTGCCGTAGCGCAGGCTGGAATCCGCGTGGCGAGCGACTCGTACCGGCGGAATCTGCAACGAATCCGGGGCGGCCAGGGATTGCCTCTGGAAGTGCTCCAGTCGCTGCAAGCGCTCGACCAGAGCTGCCGGGAGTACCTGCGGGCGGTGGGCGATTATGACGAGTGGCAATTCCGGCTCTACCGCGCCGTAGGCTGCCCGATCCCGCACGAAGCAAGCCCCGCCAAGTAGGCCAGGCCCACGACCGGCATGGCGTCGACACCCTGCTGGCGTCCGAGACTGGAGAAGATCCGGGCGATCGCACCACGACTCCCAAAACCACGTCGCTCGGCCTACAAGACCGGGCTGATAAGACGCAGAAGGTTTTCCAGAAAACGCTGCACGCGCGGCCGTTTCGACCAATCCTCGGGGACCAAGCACTCGCAGTCATCGATGTACGACTGCTGAAGGGCGTGCAGTTCCTCGGCGAATTCGCCTCCATAGACGAACAGCGCCACCTCGTAGTTGAGCCAGAGGCTCCGCATATCGAGATTGACGGTGCCGAACATGGAGATGCGGCGGTCCGCCGTCATGGACTTCGTGTGGAGCAGGCCCTTGCGATAGAGGTGGATGCGGACGCCCATGTCCGTCAACTCGTCGTAGTACGAGCGGCTGGCGTAGCGCGTGAGCAGGGAATCCACCTTCTCGGGCAGGATCATGTCGACCCGCACGCCGCGGCCCGCGGCCCCTCGCAGCGCCCGCAACAGCGAATCGTCGGGGACGAAGTAGGGCGTCGTCAGGACGAGCTCCTCCTGGGCGGAGTTGACCACCGCCAGGAGCATCTGCAAGAGACCGTCGTCAGTCTGTCCCGGTCCCGAGGGAATGACCTGCACGTCCGTGGTCCCCTTGGGTTCCACGAGGCCGAGTCCGGCACTTTCGACGATCGTCTCGATCGCTTCGGCCGTCTCGAGCATCCAGTCTCCGATCATCGTCATCGCCAGGGGGATGACGACCGAGCCTTCGACGCGGACCATCGCATCGACCCAGGGACCGACGTGGGCGTGCTGCTTGAAATAGCGGGGATCCACCAGATTCATGCTTCCCGTCCAGGCAACCTCGCCGTCGACCACGACGATCTTGCGATGCAGACGCAGATCGTTTCGGCTCACCAGCATCTGAAAAAGCCCGACGGGCAATGCCGGCTGGAGATGGACTCCGGCCGCCCGCAGCCGCTCCGGCTGTGGACCTCGCCACCAAGGGCGGGCGCGACCGCGTCGACCAGCACGCGACACACGACGCCGCGACTGGCGGCGCGCACAGCGCCTCCAGCACCTCGTCGGCGGCGCCTCCCTCGTTCCAGATGTAGAACTCCATGAGGACGCTCTTGCGGGCACGATCGACGTCCTCGGCGATCGCCCTGAGTATTCGATCCGACTGGGAGTAGAGGTGGCCCTCGCTTCCCGCCACGGTGGGAACCCCCACCACGGCCGTGCCGAGCCGATCCATGCCGCGGGCCTCCGGCCGGTGCTTGCCCCAGTCGACGTTGGTCAGTCCCTTGCCGATCATTTGCTGCGCCAGCAGCGAATAGTCACCGTGAAGCGCCGCGATCCGCCGGGCGCGCTTCAGGCCGACTCGTCGTTCTCCAACCAGCAGATAGATGACCGCTCCGCCAAAGGGGAAGACGGCGACGAGAAACAGCCATGCCAGGGCGACGCCACTGGCCGGCCGCCGCATAATCACCCGCAGCGAAATCGAAACTACGATGGCCGCGTGCAAGATGCTCAGAAGCGTGGGAAGCTGAAAGAACATGCACGACACCTCCACGTCGGCGAAAACGTCGGCGCCCGTTTCGCATTACCGTCGGGCACGCCCGGGGCGCCTACGACTTCGGCACGATGTCGATCTGCAGGGCCGGATCGGCGGCCGCCACGTATGTCGTCGCCAGGCCCAGTTCCTTGCGCACGATGTTGGCGCCCTGGGCAAGGGCCGAGGACTTGTAAAAGGCAATCTCGCGATTGCAGCCCTGACGGCCGAACCCGCAGTCGCTCGACACGACGAGCTGCTCCAGCGGAATATACTTCAGCGCCCGGCGGATCTCGGCGGCCACCTCCTCCGGCCGGTCGGCCTGCAACGTTCGATGGCTGACGGCGCCGATGGCGACCTTTTTCTTGAGATCGTGCCGGAACGGCGCAAACAACTCGATGTCCTTGAAGTTCCGGTCCTTCATCTCGACCGTCCAGATGTCGCCCTTGCAGCGCTCCAGGTAAAGCTCGATCGAGGCGGCATAGCTCGTGTCCTCACGCACGCGCTGCATGTTCGGATTGCCCCAGCAGGTGTGGATCCAAAGCTCGACGTCGTTGAGGCCCTCGACCTCGCGGTTGTAGGCGTCGATCATGAACTTCGTCTGCTCGTGGTCCTTGCCGAACGTGTTGGCCATGAAGTGGAAGCAGGGCTCTTCGATCTGGATGCTCTTGCAGCCGGCGTCGCGCAGGGCCAGCAGCTCCGTGTTCATCGCCACGGCCAGGTCCCAGATCACCTCGCGTTTGTCCTTGTACTTGGGCGTGTGGATGTCGAGGAACAGACTCATCACCTGGGAACAGCAGGTGCCGAACTTGACCGGCTTGCGACTCTTGGCCTGCGTCATGCGCCAGATCTTGTCGTAATGCAACGGGCGGTGCTCGATCTTGTCGACAACCCGCGGCCAGCGCCAGCCGGTGTAGATCTCGTGCAGCATGGTTCCGGCCGGGTAGGTCAGCCAGTCGGAACGGGTCTCCTGGGACTGGAGAAAGTCGCCCTCCAGCCCCGTCCAGCGCTGCAAGGGATAATGGTGCCAGGCCCGGCCGGCCAGGTCTTCGTCGCAGTGATAGTCGCCGTGCGTGAGGATATCCAGCCCGGCGCGGTCCTCATCGCTGACGACCACGGCCAACGCGTCCTCGAACTTCTCCCGGAAGCGGACGTCCAACATGCACGTGTCCAACGGCCTTCCCCACATGCTGACGTCGAACCAGCGAGGCCGCGGCCAGGAACCGGTGACGGTGGTGGGCAACATCCGATCGGCAGTAGCAGTGAACATAGGGACTCCTCGGCAGTTGCGACGGCCCAGGAGCGGCTGCATTCCCGGGCGCAACGAAAAGGGTTTTGTCCTAATGTTAGTGAAGGGGCGGGGATGAGTCAATTGCCGTGGAGGACCCGCCCGGCGAGGACGACTTCGCCAGGGCTCCCGGAGGAGCGCAAAAAGTCCGCCCGTTGCAACGGGTGGGATGCTGCGACCGCAAGGGGACTTTTTCCCCGTGAGGCACTACGTCCGCTTCCGCCGCCACAGGCTGCCCGCAGCTTGGGAGTCTTTCCGTGTGCTGGCCAGGGGCCGGCTCACGCCGCGACGGACAACGCGTCGAGAATCGCCAACGAGCCGAGCGGCTCGTCGCCGGCCGAATAGGTTGCAAAAAACCCGTCCACCGCCGCAAGGGCGCTACCGTGACCGTCGGTCGTGACGGACCAACCCGCGGAGCCAAGGTCGGCGGCCAGCGGGTCCTCGCCCGTCGCCCCATTGACCGCAACCGCGTCGTTGGCCAATACCGCCGCCGGGGACTGGCCAGCCGGCAGCGGCGACACAGCGGCTGCGGCAGCCCCAATCGTCACGGGCGCCGGAGCGAGCGAAACGGTCCCGCCGACCGCGGTGGAACCCAAGGCCGCGAAACTCGGCGTCGTGGCTTCGCTACGGGTGGCCGCCGGCGCCGTCGGACCGACCGGACTGGGCGAAACGACGGCGGCGACAGCGGCTAGTCCAGGCACAGTCGCGACGGTGCCGCCGCCCGCGGCCGTTGCCGGCGTCAAGTTCGCCTGATTGAGCAAGACGCTGCTGCCGAGACCGGCCGCCCCAACGCTCACGACCGCGTCGCCGGTGGCGGGCGGCGCGTAGGTGATCGTCACCGGCGTGCCGATGGCCAGGTCCGAGGCCCGCGATCCGTTGAACGTGTCGGTCTTTATCGAGCCGTCCAGTTCGTAAATGAAGACCGGGGCGAACGTGCCGGTCCGGCTGTCCAGCGTGACCTGCACCGTCTGGCCGTCGCTGGCGTCGCTGTAGTTGTAGGCGATCACGCCCAGCAGGACGTTGCTGCAAGCGCCGCTGCCGGTGCCGCTGGCAACGACGCCCGGGTTCTGGCAGAAGTCCGACCAGCCCGCCGGGCTGATGTTGTTCGTCGAGCCGAGGTCCAGGTTGCCGTCCCCGTTGAGGTCGGTCGAACTCCCAGTCGTGGCCGCAGGCCCGGATCCGAACCCGTTTGCAAACGCCAGCGCCAGCGACGAGGGCGACGAGCCGTCGCCGATGGCGCCCGCCGAGGTGAAATTCAACTCCGCCGTCCCGACGCCGCCGCTGCTGGCGCCGTCGGCAAGGTTCAGGCCGGCGTACACGTCGAAATAGATCGTGCCGGAGGCGTCGCTCGTGGTAACGTTGTTGGCGATAATATTGTCGCTGGAATCCATCTCGAAGTCGGTGGCGTAGTTGGTCGTACCGAGACTCACGGGCTGCAAATACAACTCGACGACGCCCTGTCCGGCCGTTGTACCGCCGCCGCCGAGTCGCCCGCCGGAGAGGCCGCCCGAGCCGATGCTGTCGCCCTGGCCGGAATCGCTGCCGTCGCCTAGCAGGGCGCCCAGCGTCAGCCGGCCGCCGCTGTTGATCGTCAAGGCGCCGTTGGAGGCCGCCGCGCCCGGCTGGGCGCAGCAAAGGTCGCCTGCGTTGACCGTGGTGCCGCCGATGTAGGTGTTCGTGCCGGAGAGGGTCAGCGTGCCGGTGCCGTCCATGACAAGGCCCCCGCTGCCGCTGATGTCGCCGTCAAAGGGGATGTTGCCCAGCGTGTTGAAAACCAGCGTGCCGTTGTCGGCCACGTCGCCGCTCAGGCTGCCGTCGGTCGTGCCGTCGCCGAGCCAAAGGGTGCTGCCGGCGCTGATCGTGACGCCGCTGAAGCTGTTCGCCCCGGTAAGCGTGAGGACGTTGTTGCCGAGCACCGTCAGGCCGACGGTTTCGCTCGCGCCGTCAATGGTGAAAGTGCCGTCGGTGGTGTCCAATCCCAGCGCGGAGCCGGAGTCGAACGTCACGTTGCTGTAAAGGCTCTGGATCTGGTCCCACGTCCAGTCCTGCGTGCCGCCGACCAAAAACGCCAGGGTGCCGGCGTCTTGGACCTCGGCCTGCCCAAGCGCGGTTTGCGCCGGGGTGCTGGCCAGTTCGACCGTGCTGCCGGCCTGGACCGTGACGCCGCTGAGGCTGGTGTCGCCCGTGAGGGTAAGAGTGTTCGGACCCAGCACCGTCAGGGGGAGGGACTCGCTCGCGTTGTTTAGCGTGAAAGTGCCGTCGCTGGTGTCCAATCCCAGCGCGGAGCCGGAGTCGAACGTCACGTTGCTGCAAAGGCTCTGGATCTGGTCCCACGTCCAGTCCTGCGTGCCGCCGACCAAGAACGCCAGGGTGCCGCCGTCTTGGACCTCGACCTGCCCAAGCGACGCCTCCGCCGGGGGACCGGCCAGTTCCAGCGTAACGCCGGACTCAACGGTGGTGGTGCCGCCGCTGAAATCGACTGCGCCGGCCAGTGTGGCGTCGCCCGTGACGTCGAGGTTTCCCGTGCCGCTCAGGTCAGCGTAGATGCTGCCGCCGTCGATCGCCACAGGGCCGGCGACGCTGATCGAGTCGGCATAGATGCTGCCGCCGTCGAGCGTCAGCGACGTGGCGCTAATCGAGCCGCCGTAGAGCGTGCTGCCCCCGTCGAGCGTCACTGCCCCCAGGGTCAGGTCGCTGTCGCCCAGGTCCAGTTGCGTGCCGCCGTTGACGATCACGTTACGCGCCGGTGGGAATGTATGCGTCGCCTATGTCTCCGCCGCCGAAAAACGCGCAACTCGTGCCCGTGCTGTCGATGACAGCGACCTCCTGCATGCCGCTCCAGCCCGTTTGCGTCAAACCCTGGTCGTTTCCGCTGGGATCGTTGTATACGAGGCAATTTGGGCCGCTGCCGGGGAAAATGTACACGTCCGACCCGGGCGCGACTGTGTACGTGTCGCCATAATTCGTGCCGTAAACGGTGGTCGCCGTAGTGCTCGTCAGGTTGAGCGTCAGGCTCGGCACCAGGCCGTTGAGCGACTGCTGGCCGGGATTGCTCGGGTCGAGGTTGATGCCCGCGCCCAGGTTCGTGAAGTCGAGGTAGGCGCATGCGTCGTTGGCCTCATTGATCGTCACCGGGCCCAAGGGGCTGTCGCCGGCGAAGACGAAGTCGTCCACGCCCCCGGGGCTTTCGGTGAACCTGTAGCCGCCGGCGCCGGCCTGCACAACGTCGCAGCCCTGCTCCCCGTAGATGGTGTCGTTGCCGCTGCCGTCGAGCACCATGACCAGCGGGCCGCAGTCCTCGTTGCCGGTGAAGCCCGAGGCGTCGACCGTGTCGCTGCCGGCGTGGGTGCGGGCCTCGACGTACAAGGATCCGCCAAAGTTGCGGGTGAAGGTGTCGCCCGTGCCGTCGTCGGCGGGCCCGCTGACGACGGTGTAATAGGGGTTGGTTCTGCCGCTGCCGGTGATGGTGAAGGTGTCGGTTGCCTGCACGTCGGGCGTGGGGTTGTCCAGGCTGGCCGTGCCCATGACGTAAACCGCGCCGCCGTTCTGGAACGCGCCGACCTGGAGCCGGACCCACTGCGTATCGGAGTACGTATTGGAGTCGGTGTCCGAAGAAGTTGTGTTGATCTCGGCGAGGATATAGAAGTCGGACATGTTCCAGCCGTCGCTGAACGTCGCGTACTGCTCGAGCAGGGACGGGGTGAGCCCGCCGCCATCCAGGCTGAGCACCTTCTGGTCGCTGCCGCTGAGCCAGGCACCGCCGTTATTGTTGTCGTTGTAGACGTACGGGCTGGCCGCCTGCACGTTATTCGGGTCGTCGAACAGGCCGCTGGCGGAGGCGTAGAGGGTGACGGTCATGGACGCGAGCGTTCCGCCCGGGCCCGTGCCGGGCGTGTAAATGTTGTAGGCCAGATCGAGCGTGTTGTTGCCGGGGCTGGTGGCAAGGAAGGACCTCGCTATCAGGGTCGGCGCGTTCCAGGCGCAGGAAATGAGCTCGCTGGCGTAGGAGGTGGACCCGACAACAACGTAGGAGCTGGGCGCGACAACAATGCCACTTTCTATACCCCAGATGTTGGTGTCGCCGAAGATCTGCCAATAGCACTGGCCCCCCGTCGGGTTAATGTTCGCGTTCAGGTCGGCCACGGCCGCTGTCCAGGCGGCGGCTGGCACCGTCCAATGGACGCCGCACACAGCCCCACGGCCTGGCCTGAGATCGACGGGGTCCTGCGGATCGTCGTACGCCAGGCCGCTGTCAGTGTTAATCCAGACGCCCGTCGGGCCGTTGCTCACCTGGAAGGTCTGGTTGAGGGCGACGCCCCCGTTGGCGTCGTGCAGAACGAGCGTCACCGTATCGAACGTGATTCGCTGGGTCGGGGAGGTTACCGGCAGATAAAAGTAGAACGTCGCGCCCGCCTGCGTGATCGTTGTTTGGCCGATGTTCGGGATCGGCGCGACGTTGTTGCCCTCGGCCAGCCTCGCCACGCGGTTGAGGGCCGCCTGATTGGTATATATGGGCGTCGTGACCACGCCCCAGAAGCCATAGAGGGTGTCGCCGGACGCGGCGGCCGCCGCGTACACCGCCTTGTAGCTGCCGCAGGCGGGATCACTCTCCAACCGGGTGAGGATCCTCGCTATCGAAAGCTCCTCGTCCTCGCCGCCGCCGCCGGGCTGGGTAAGATTGTAGCCATCAAGGACACGAAGGGTGCCGCTGGCGAAACCGGGCAGGGGGCTGAGCACAGATACGTTGGGGGTATTGGCCGCACCGGATGTTGCAAACCAGTCAGCGAAGCCCTCGTCGAAGGCAAACTCCTGGTCCGCGGCGGTGATATAGTTCGTTGGACTGGGCTCGGGCGCGAATCGCTGGTTGTTGAGGAACTCGTGTTCGCCGCCGAGCGGAACGAACCATCCGGCCGAATAGGCGGCCCAATGGCCCAGTTCGTGCCCAAGGTTCTCGCCGTCCGCCTCGAAATCGGACGGCTTCAGCCGAATCGTGTCCGTCTCGGAGTCGAACCCGTCGTGCGTAAGGCTCCGGGACAGGACGACCGCGAGTGGCTTGCCGCTGATTCCGAGGTTTCCCATGAACGTCACGTAGGTGTAGATGGTCGTGAACGCGTCGAACGCGTCTCGCTGCAATTGTCCTATCGAATTGCTATCGAACGTCAAGACCGCGTTGGCGACGGCCGTGTCCCCCGAGCCGTTCGGGACGATAACGTAGGCTGGATACCAGTATGGGGCGCCGGTCTGGGTCACGCAATACGACGTGCTCCCCGCCGACCCCGTGTATGCGGTGAACTTCACGACCAAGCCGCCGGCCCAGTCGAGTTGGTACGGGCTGTAGCCCGGCCCCGGGCTGGAGTCGTCCGTGACGGTGTAATTCCCGCTGCCGTTCGTACCGACGTCCTCGGCGAGGCCCGACAGCGTCGTCTGGTATTTCGCGCCGGTCTGCAGGTTCGTGTAGTACACCGGAATGACCAGGTCCACCATTGCGCCCCTGAGCGGGATGCCGTTGTCGATCTTGACGGTCCCGCTGACGGTTATCCCGGCCAACAGCGTTCTCGGTTCCAGGTGCTCGAGCGCCAACGCCCGATGCGGAGCCGTGGTCCCGGGGCGGTTCCTCCCGGCGCGTGAAAATAGCCGCGAAAGCAATCCGGTTTTTCGTCTCATGCGTTGGGTCTCCAGTCGGTCGTCGGTGCGCCCCGGGGCGGCGCCCCCGGGAGGCACGTGGCGAAAACTCATTTTTCCGGCGGCGCGCCGCTGCCGTAGCATGGCGAACGCCTCGTCGGGAGGGCCGATTTTCCGTAGTCGAAAAGACGCATGCGGTCTCCGACCGCCATCTGCTGCTCAAATCGCCTCGCCCGTTCGTCGCTCACGCCCGTGTCCACCACGTCCAGCCATTCGATCCGTTTGGTTTTGAGGAGATCGTCCATTCCCGCGTCGGTGATGGCCGTGTTGTGGAGTAGCAGCCTGCCGAGCGTCCGGTTTTCGAGGGCCCCGAGGCCGGCGTCGGTGATTTTCGTGCCGCTCAAATCGAGGTCCGCCAGGCGGGGCAGTTTTGCGATCTCCCGCAGCCCGGCGTCCCCGATCGGTGCGCCGGGCAGGTGGACCGATCGCAGCCTGGTAAGCCCCGCCATATATTTCGTCCCGGCGTCGGTGATTTTGCTGCCGCCGATTCCGAACGACTCAAGCTGCGTTAGCTTGGCGACGTGGGCGAAACCGGCGTCGGTAATCGGCCCTTCGAGGCCAAAGCTCCGCAGCGTCCGGATCGTTCCGAGATGTTCCATCGAGGCGTCGCTCAGGATCGATATAGGCTGCGTCGCCCGGTTGAACGGGCAAAGGCCCAGGTTCTCCAGTTTTTGGAGCCGCGCCAGGCAGGCCACTCCCGCGTCGGTGACTCGGCAGCGGTTGGCGCATAGGTAGATGGTCTTCAGGTTCGTTAGCCTGGAGAGGTCGTCGAGGCCCTTATCGGTGATCTCGGTGAGGCCGTCGATCCGCTCCAGTGCCTTGCACTCGCGCAACCGGGCCGCGCCCTCGTCGCTGATTCCGCCCGCGATCCCGAAGCCCATACCCAGGCACTTGAGATTTTTGAGCGCCCGCAGGGCGCCGAGGCCGCCATTGGTGACCTTGCACATACCGAGTTCCAGGCCCTCCAGGCCTGGCAGTTCGGCGGCGAATTTGAGCGACTCGTCGTCGATCCGGTCGCCGGCAAGCGTCAATTCGCGCAATTTTTTGAGGCCGGCCAGGTGCTTCAGCCCCGGGCCCCTGATTTCGTTGCTGCGGATTCGGAGAACCCTGAGATCCTTGAACGTTTCCAGCTTTGCCAAGTCGGCGTCGGTCGCGGAAACGATCTCGAGGCCTAGCTCGACAGCGTCGGAGAACATGGGAAGCAAGGCGATCCCCTCCTTGTCCTTTCCGCGCGGAGAGGTCAATATCGTGACGACGACGCCGGGTCCCGGGGCCGCGTCGCGGATCCGAAGAAAAGGGCCGTCAAGCTCGCGGAACGCCTCTTCCCGGGTCGCCGCCGGCTTGGCCATGTCCGTGGCCTGGTCCGCCGCGATTGGCTTCGTGCCGCTGGGCGTGTCGGCGCCCAGGGCCGATACCGCCGTGAAAGCCAAAATGATTTTCGCGGTTGTTCCCATTGTCATCCCCTTTTTTCGTCCTGCGCACGGACTGGCATTGCTCCCCGGTGCGGTCGGCCGTGCAGCAGCGCTGCAGGAGCCGCACCTCGGCCGCCAGGCCGTCGATGCAGTGGGCCAGCGGTTCGCCGGAGAGCGGCTGCCGCACAAGCGACCGGACGATCTTTCGGACCTCCGTCCTCATCGCCGCCAAACGCGCAATGAACCGCCGCCGGCTGCCCGCAACTTCTTCCTCCGCCTTGCTACTCCGCCGAAGGGCTTCCCTGAGGGTCAGGCCCGCCAGTCTGCACTCCTGCTGGAAGTATCCGGCGATTCGCATTGCCCGCTGCGCCCGGCGGTGCCCGACTCCGCAGCGATCGAGCCAGGCCAGCCATCGGCCGTGGCCGACCGTCGACCGCTCCTCAAGGAGCAGGGTCCCGAGCCGAAAGTGGAGCACGGCGGACCGGCAACTGGCATCGTGGCCGGCTGCGCCGCACGCCGCGATCTCCTTTTCGAGGGACTTCAAGCGTGCCGCCGTTTCTTCAGGGCCGGTCCTGGGGCGGGGAGCCGCGGTCCGGGCATCAAGCACGGCAATCATAGTTTCCTCCCCCTGTTGGGCGGCAGACCGTGGCAGATGCGACACGTGCTGCGTATTTCCTAATATCTTGGGATCGTAGGACTTACGGAATCCTCTCAGGCCGCTTCGTGGGCTTGGGTTGGCTGGCCGCCGATGGCCGAACGTGCTCGCCGATTCTGTTTTCATTTCTTCACCTCGCGCCGCGCGCGTCTGAATCGCTTTCGCTGTACGCTGTGTCTTCTATTCCCCTTGAATATCCGTTGATGATACCCGCGTGGCGAGGCCCCGCCCGGCGTCCGGTGGCAGGCCCCCACAATAACCGTGATTGTAGGCATTCCCGCCAGTTTTTCAAGCAATTTGCGAAAGATTTTTCACACGCATCAAGCGGCAACGGCGTAGGCGGCGTCATAGTAATACTGTGTCCTCGTTCCCTCACCATCCCTCGGCGTCAGGCTCACAGGGCCGCCCAGATTGCCGCCCGAGCCGACGTTGAGATTGACGCCCGCGCCCAGGTAGGTGAAGTCGAGGTAGGCGGCATGCGTCGCTGGCCTCATTGATCGTCACTGGGCTCAAGGGGCTGTCGCCGGCGAAGACGAAGTCGTCCACGCCCCCGCGGCTTTCGGTGAAGCTGTAGCCGCCGGCGCCGGCCTGCACAACGTCGCAGCCCTGCTCCCCGTAGATGGTGTCGTTGCCGCTGCCGTCGAGCACCATGACCAGCGGGCCGCAGTCCTCGTTGCCGGTGAAGCCCGAGGCGTCGACCGTGTCGCTGCCGGCGTGGGTGCGGGCCTCGACGTACAAGGATCCGCCAAAGTTGCGGGTGAAGGTGTCGCCCGTGCCGTCGTCGGCGGGCCCGCTGACGACGGTGTAATAGGGGTTGGTTCTGCCGCTGCCGGTGATGGTGAAGGTGTCGGTTGCCTGCACGTCGGGCGTGGGGTTGTCCAGGCTGGCCGTGCCCATGACGTAAACCGCGCCGCCGTTCTGGAACGCGCCGACCTGGAGCCGGACCCACTGCGTATCGGAGTACGTATTGGAGTCGGTGTCCGAAGAAGTTGTGTTGATCTCGGCGAGGATATAGAAGTCGGACATGTTCCAGCCGTCGCTGAACGTCGCGTACTGCTCGAGCAGGGACGGGGTGAGCCCGCCGCCATCCAGGCTGAGCACCTTCTGGTCGCTGCCGCTGAGCCAGGCACCGCCGTTATTGTTGTCGTTGTAGACGTACGGGCTGGCCGCCTGCACGTTATTCGGGTCGTAAAACAGGCCGCTGGCGGAGGCGTAGAGGGTGACGGTCAGGGAGGTGAGCGGCGCGCCCGGGCCGGTGGGGCCGGGCGAGACGATGTTGTAGGCGAGGTCGAGCGTGTTGTTGCCGGGGCTGGTGGCGGTAAAGGATTGCGCGATGATCTCCGGGACGTACAGGTCGAGCGGCGCGTGTTCGCTCTGGTAGCTGCTCGTGAAGGCGCCGAGGGCCGTATTTCCGGTGACCGTCCACGTGTAGCCGCTGCCCGCCATTACGGAAACGGCCCTCTGCCAGTAGGCGGCGGGGACGGTCCATGAAACCAGCATTCGGGCGCCGCGCTCGTCGGTCGCCGCGACAATCCGAACTTCGGTGAGGCCGGGCGGCAGCACGTCACGTGTGCCGCCGTTTATGCCCGTCGGCTGCAGCACAATCTTCTGCACGAACGGCTGCGCGGCCCCGCCCCCGGTTCCGGGCACCTCGACGGGGATTCCCCCGGGGCCGAAGAGTTGAATCGTGACCGCCGCCGTCGCGCTGTCGAACGTGAACGGGGCGTACGTGGTGTCGCCGCTCACCAGCGGCAGCCAAAACTCGAACGTGGCGCCGGCGGTCGTAACAACCGTGTGGGCGTTCGACGGGTCCGGCTGGGGGGCGACATTCTCGGCCTCGAAGATCCTGGCCAATCGGTCGAGCACATTGTCATCGGTGACGTTCGCTGTGATTTCCAGCCAGAGGCCGTAGAGGGTGAAGCCGCCTCGGGTCGCGGCGCCCTTCGCCGCGTTGAAGACCTGCTGCCAACTGGTGCTGCTGGCGCCGCTGGCGAAGAGCGGGTCGCTCTGGAGCTGCCAGAGGATCCTGGCGACCGATAGTTCCTCGTCCTCGCCGCAGCCCCCGTTCGTGTCGAGCGACTGGCCTCTGAGCGAATGGGTCTGCCCCGGGCCAAACCCGGGCAGGGCACTGAGCGCGGAGGCGTTGGGGCTGTCGACGGCGCCCAAGCAGGCGTAGAAATCGGCGAACCCCTCGTTGAACGCAAGTTCCGCATCGGCGACTGTGGGCAACTGCGAGGCGGTCCCAAGCCGCACGGTTCGTTGGCTCACAAGCGCATAGTGGGCTCCCCCAACGAAATTGAGGAATCCCGCGGCCTTCGCCGTGAAATGCCCCATCTCGTGCCCAAGGGTCTTAGCGTCGCCGTCGAAATACGACTGTAGGATGTCGATCTCCCCTGTCGTGGTCTGATACCAGGCCGTCGGCGGCGCGTATGACGCCGTCGTGCCGCTGGCGAAGAAGAAGATCGGCAGCGGGGCCGTCAAGTTGACGCCGAGTCCTTGGGTCGCAAAGGTCCAGTAGGTGTACGCCGTGGTGAACGCGGCGAAGGCGTCGTGACGGAGGTTCTGCGCCCCACCCGCGGCACCGTTCGCGATCACCTCGTTGAGCGCGGTTTGGTTGAGGGCGAGACGCCCGGGAATGGCGAACATCTGCTCAAACGCGGGCGTCATCCCCGAACCCGGATCAGTGGCTAACCACGCGCTTGGATCACGGGCAACGGTGGCGTCCATCGCATTTGAGCCCTCGTCGGGCAGCACTGCGTAGGCCGGATCGATCGGCATGTCACTGCCGCCCGTTATATTGGGCGATACGGCATAGACGAAGAGGTAAATGGTTCGGCTCGGGTCGAGCCAAAAGTCTGTGCACCCCGGCAACCCAGCCGAGTTATTTGCGACGGTAAACCCGCCGCTGCCGTTTGTGAACGCGTCGGCGGAAAACTCGGTTTGTACCAAACCGCCGGCCTCGTTCTCGTACGCTACTGGAACCACGGCATCCACGTAGGCGTTCCGCACCGGCGTCCCGGTCGTGCTGTCCAGATGCACTGACCCAGAAATGGAGAAGCTAAGGAGGGCACGGGTTTCGAGGGCCTCGATGCGGAGCGGCCGGTGCCGGTGTTCGGGCTTAATGGCGCGGGGTGCGCTTGCGGGGAAAAGCCGCCAAAAAATGCCCTTCTTATTCTTCACGACCTGGTTCTCCCGTTGGTTAAGGATTTTTGTGGGGCCCGGGTAGCGGTCCAGCCGACGGGCGCGTGCGCTATGTGCTATTTCTTGCCCGGGGGTGGCTCCCCTATAATGACATCCTGTGACAGTTGCTGCCTGGGCTTCGAGCTGCCGCAGCCGATCCTTCCGAGCTTCGTGTGCTTACGGAGTTCCCGGGCCCTCTCCTTAGTCACGGCGGTGTCGCTCATGTCCAGGTCCTCAAGCTCTCGCATCTTCTCAATGTAGACCATTCCCGCGTCCGTTACGGCGGTCCGCCGGACGCTCAGACGCCTTAGGTTCGGCATTTTGGAAAGCTCGGCCAGCCCGGCGTCGGTGACCCGCGTGCCGTCGAGCGTTAGGTCGTCGACGCTTCGAAATTCGCGGATCTGCCGGAGGCCAGCGTCAGTAACCGCCGTCCTGGCCAGACCGAGGAAGACCAAGTGCGGTATCCATTTGAGGTGGTAGAGGCCGGCGTCCGTGATCTTGGTGTCCGAGAGCCACAGTGCCCGAAGCCCCCACAGCGCCTCGACGTGTACGAGCCCGGCGTCGGTAATACGGCAGCCGTTGAGGCTCAGGGTGTTCAGCAGCCGGAGCTTTGCCACGCTTTTCAACCCGGCGTCGGTGATGTCCGTGCCGTCCAATATCAGCCGTTCGAGGCGCCAGAGCCTTTTGATGTGGACAAGCCCTGAATCCGTGACGCGCGAGTAGTGGAAGCCCGCGAGCTTGGTCCCCTCGGTCGGGGACACTACCACGATCGGCCTCGGCCCCAGGTCAAGCTCCTTCAGCGCCGTGAGCGTTCCGAGGTCGCGCATCCCCTTGTCGGTCACCCTGGTGAGCGGCCGGAGCAGTTCCAGGCTTTCGGAGCCGCGAAGCTGCGCAAGGCTCTCATCGCCGAACCCCGGGCCGTAGCTCAGGAACCTCAGGTGCTTCAACGGTTTGAGGGCCGCCAAACCGCGCTCGGTCACGCCTTGCGGCAGGTACAGCGTTTCGAGGGCGGTGCAACCGGCGATGTTCTTGAGTCCCTCGTCGCCGATTCCCGTCCTAGTTATGTTTAGTTCCCGCAATTGCCTCAAACCCTTGAGGTACTTGAGGCCGTCGCCCTTGACGTGCTCGCCCGTAAGCGCTAGGGACCTGAGGTTCCTGAGCCCCTGGAGGTGGGTGAGATCGGCGTCGCCGACGTCGCACAGCCCGAGTTCAAGCTCCGGCGGGTCCGAAATGGACGACAGCAGCGCCAAAAGGTGCCATGTCTCGGGGGTAACGCGAGGCGGCGAGATTTCGAACCCCGTCCGGAGCGGGATGAACTGCGAGGCCTGCCGCCTTGAGTCGGCGAATTGCCCCCTCCCGGGTCATCGGCGGCCTGGCCGTGTCCTTGGGCTGGTCCGCCCTCGGGGTTTTCGCGCCGCCGGGCCCGTCGGCCCCCAGGAGCAACACGGCGGCCAGAACGAAAATCACGTTGGCGGTAACTCGCATAAATTCACACCCTACCGCTATTGGAAAAATAAGTCCAGCATTTTTCTGGGGTTTTTTCCCGAACTGTCGGGTTGCTTAACCTCTGCCTAACATACCCCATCAGCTTTCGGCCACGAGGTTTCCCGCGCCCCGCTCTTTTCGGCTGCCGCCCGCAGCCGAGCCAAGGTCGAGATGAAGAGCGCACCCAATAACTTCACGGGCATCGCACGCCCGCACACGCTCACTGGGCACGAACCAAACGCTGCCTCCGGGCAACTTGCCCTGCGTTTTTCAAAGGATCGAGATTACGCCCCCAATTTATCAAGGGGGTTGGCGAGGCTGTCAGGCATATCGTTTCCAGCAGGGGGATAGCAGCCAACAACGCCATGAATCGTCGGCCGCCGGGAGATTTCTCTGTGCATCCGGATCGGATTGGTGGGCCGGATCAATTCGCCGCTGGTTACTTCTTCGCGATGGGCTTGATTCCAGTCAACTCTTCGGCGCGCCGCACGAATCTCGCCGCCGCCGATGATCCCGTACATCGTCTTGCCGTCCTGGCCGACCTCCGCCTGAACCACCAGCACCCGTAGAGGCTGCTCGCTGGGCTTCCGCTCACGCAGGGTCGCAACGGCGGGGAGTGTCACTCGGGCCAGCTTGCCTTTGCCGTCAAGATGGAAGATGGCACGGCCCTTCTCAACGTCCGCTGCCGTCGCAGGACGGCCCAGCGGGGCAACGTCGGGAACGAACATCGGATGCCACAGTGTCAGGCCGAGCGATTCCGCCTCGGTGGCGGTGAGCAAACGGAAATGGCCCCGGTAGCGGTCCAGCAATCTCTTCATGGCGGCCAGGCGGGCGTCGGCATCTTTCAACAGCGGGCTGTAGGGAGCCACCCCGACAACCAGGTCTCCGAGCTTCACGGCCACCTGATCGCACTTGCGTTCCACGGCCTGTTGGCGGCGGGCCGCCGGATCGGCAAGATACTCGGGGATCGATTGGCTGGAAGAACCCTGCCCGCTCGTCCATTCCAGACAATCTTTCTCGATTTTCCAGGTTGCCCCGGTCGGCTTGGTATCATCGAGTGGATCGCGGAGAATCGCCAGGCAAAAGGGATGCGCCAGCCACGCGCCTTCGTCATCGTGAGGCCCCGGCCCGACCGAAAGGACGCGCTCGACGACCAGGGCATGATAGGGATGGTTCGCAGCGGCCAGGGCATAGAGTGCCCGGTCGCACTCCGCAGTCCCGGCATGCACGAGGGAGGCAATGATCGCGGTCAGTTCCACGGTGCCAGGCTGGTCATTTTCATTTGTGTTTGGCTCGTTGTTGCCCGGCAGCTTCAGCGAGCCCTTCTCCACGTCGCGGGCAAATGCTTTCAGGGGCCCGGGATCGCCCAGGTCATGGCAGGCCGTAGCGAACTTGCGCCGCATGCGGATGTCGGTCGCCGCCTTATAGCGGCGGGCAAGCTCCGCGGCGATGCGCTTGTCGTCCAATTCGACCAGGGGACCGAGGTAGCTGTCCTCGATCCTGCGACGTTCGTAGTCGTACAACTGATCGCGCTGCCCGGCGTCGTGATGGGCCAAATCGCGGTCCATGGCGGCAAGGATGGCTTCCGCCGCCGTCGGCTTGGTGAACTTGGCCACCGCCGGGTTCGGCCGCTTGGCAGGAACGCCGAACCATTCGCTGAAAACCGTGGTGGCTATCGTCCGTTTCTCTCCCAAATTTGCCAGGTTGTGAGCCGCCTCGCGCACGGCCGTGAAGTCGGCTTTCGGGTCGGTGAGCTTCTTCATCATCCGCTCGTCGTAAGGCAGGCCGCCGTAGCGATTCCAGTATTCCCTCAATCGCCGGGCGGTCTGGGCGGCCGCGCCCGCGCCACGCTCGGTGAAATTGTCGCCGGTCGAAGCGGGCTCGAACACGCGCACTTTCAAGATCGACATGACCGCCGTCAGGGCCGCTTCGCGGACGCTGAGCACCGTGCGGCTGCGGGCGAAATCGCGCCAGAAGTGGACGGAACGGGTCAGTCGGCCGTCCTTCTCGACGGCGTCGATCAGGGCCGGGACGGCCGGATCGCCGATCTCGATGAGTGCCGCCACGCGGCGGTCCATCCCCAGCGGCACCCCACCCGGCTGCCCCCACTGCCGCGCATCCACCTCCTCCAAGGAATCGATGAGCCAGGTGATCTTCTTCTCTCGAGGCCAGGAGTCAAACCCCTGGGGCCAGTTCTCGGGCGGCGCCTTGCCGAATGTGCCCTTCGCCTGGCGCCGTTTCAATTCGCCGACAATCGCCCCGGCCTGTGCGTACTCCTTCTTGACCACGTCAGGGTAGAGCCGCAGCAAACGCTCGGCGTGGCCCAGGGCCTCGTCATCGGCGCGCACCATGTAGGCGTGGACCATCCCCGCGAAGGCCGGCCATGCCAGCTCTTCCTTGAGCAGGCGAACCATGCGGGCGTCGTCCGTTTCGTTCGGCAGTGCCTCTCGGTCGCCCTGTCTAAGAGCTTCGGCGGCCTGTCGGCGGGCCTGCGCCATGGCCTTGGCCGCCAATTCGGGCTGATTCAGGCGATAGAGCCAGGCAGCCAGCACCAGGTCCGGCTGATCGATCTGCCCGAGGGCGGTTCGGTGCATCCGCTGAAAGATGGCCCGGTGGTCTTCGTCTTCCGCCGCCGGCTTCTTGGCCTCGGCGTACCGTTGACGGCACTGGTCTACGAAGTCGATCTTCTTCATTCGGTCCTGGGCGGGGGCCGCGATGCTCTCTCCGTCGGCAAAAGAGACGGTCGCGGTCTTGCCGTTTTGGCCCGGCACGAGCCAGCCTTCGCGGAGGACGTCCCCTTCCGAGGCCCAAACGGTCCGGCACATCGTCTTCACGCGCACGTACTGTGCTCCCTGCGGATCGAAAAGGGACTGCTTCAGTAGGCCATCGAGGAGCTTTTGATCCGCGGCCGACAGCGCAGGCGGTCTCGCCGCCGGCTCAGCGGCCCGGGCTGGGGCCATCGCCACCACGGCGAGAATTCCACCGAGCAATTGCGCTGTTCGAGTTACCCTCATGTCTGGGCTCCTTGTAAGAACCGCGTTCCTGATCGTGGTGAATCACTTGCGTGGTGTGTTTTCCGCGCCAGCGCGCCACGGTGCCACGGGATTGCCCGTGACGGCACTCACCCGGCACGAGTGCCCGTTATATTAAGAAGAGAGGACTCCGCGCCCGTCGTCGCAAGTCCTTTAGTGAAAACACATTTTGAAGTGCCGAAGACAGGACTTGAACCTGCACTCCCTTAACGGGAACTAGGTCCTGAACCTAGCGCGTCTGCCAATTCCGCCACTTCGGCCCGGCACTCTCTCTTTTTAGAACAATCGCCGCCGCAAGGCAAGCCCCCCCGGTTGGAATACCCGGTCGGGGAAAAACGCGCACAAGGCCCGGGGAGAGCGACTCGCCAGCGGCACGGCCGGCACGATCCTGCGTGCCGGCCGGTCACACTTCCGGCTGGCCGGTGGTCGCCGGCCAGGGAGACGGGCCCTCCGCAGCCCGTGACCTATGCTTTTCCAGGGTTTGTTCAACCGACGCCATTAACGAACGTGGAGAACCAAAGATGAAATCTCGCTCCCTAGGCCTGACGCTTGCGGTCGCAGCTTTGTGTGCCGTGTTGGGCAATCGACCGGCTGCCGCGTGCACCGGCATTCGCATTTTGCCCAAGGACGGTGCGGTCATCTACGCCCGCACCTTGGAATTCGCCGCCGACTTCCACTCCGACGTGGTCGTGGTCCCGCGGGGCATGGATTATGTCGGCAGCACCCCGGGCGACAAGCCCGGTCTTCACTGGCAATCGAAATACGCCAGCGTCGGGGCCAACGCCTTCGAGTTGCCGGTCATTATCGACGGCCTCAATGAGAAGGGGTTTGCCGTGGGCACGTTCTATCTGCCCGGCTATGCCAAGTACGAAACCCTCGGCCCCAAGGACCTCGACCGGGCCCTGGCGCCCTGGGAACTTCCGCTCTTCCTGCTGGGCACCTGCGGCAGCGTGCCGGAGGCCGTGGCCGCCGCGCGCGAAGTCCGCGTCGTCGAGGTGGTCGAAAAGCACATGGGGCTGACGCCGCCCGTCCATTTCGTGCTGCACGACGCCGCTGGGCGCTGCGCCGTCCTGGAATATATCGACGGCACGCTCCGGGTCCACGCCAATCCGCTGGGCGTCATCACCAATTCGCCGACGTTCGATTGGCACCTCACGAACCTCTGCAATTACGTCAATCTGACCGTGAACAACGTGCCGCCGGTCGATCTGGCCGGCCTGAAGTTCTCGGGCTTCGGCCAAGGGACCGGCATGCTCGGCCTGCCCGGCGATTTCACGCCGCCATCGCGTTTCGTGCGGGCGGTGGCCTTCTCGCACTCCGCCCTGCCCGTCGACACGGCCTACGAAGGCGTCCTGCAAGCCTTCCACATCCTCAACCAGTTCGACATTCCCAAGGGTTCTGCCAGGTCGTCGGAGAATGGCCACGTAATCACTGATTACACGCTTTGGACCAGCGTTTCGGACCTGAAGAATCTCCGCTATTACATCCACACCTTCGAGAACCGCCGCATCCGCATGGTCGACCTGTCGCGGCTGGACCCCAGCGCCAAGGAAGTCAAGACGTTCTTGTTGCGGCAAGCGGAGGATGTCGAGGACCTGACCGGCGCAGCGAAGTAGGCGTGCCGCCACGCGGCCTGAGTTGTAGGGTGGGTCGAGGGGCACCATGCGCAGCATGGTCGCGAGCCCCACCACAATCCGCTGAAAACTGGTGGTGGGGCTCGCTGCGCTCGACCCACCCTACACAGAAGCAAATCTCGCCGCCCCCGCGCGGACCGCTACGGCAACGCCGCGATGGAATCGAGGACCCGCTTAATGTGCGTCAAAACGCCGCCCTTGTCCTCGTCCAGGTACTGGATGACGCAGACGACGCTGAACTTCGGGCCGCTCAGCAGGTAGACCAGGCAGGTGTGGCCCTTCCCGTGCGCGTCGGTGTACTTCACCGCTCTGCCCGGCCCCTGGGCGCCGGCGAACTTGCCCGTAATGGGCCCGCTGGTCGTCGCCTTTTCCTTGCTGTGCATCTCGGCCAGAGCGTCGACCTGGGTCTTCAGCGCCGGTTCCACAGCCGCCGCCTCCAGCGGCCCGCCCAGGTCGGTCAACGCGATGCTGAACCCCAGTTGATGCTTGATCTCCACGGTCCGCTGCCGATGGCTGCGATTATCGGTGACGCTGGCGGGCATGTCGTATTCGAGCCGCACCGTGTTGAGGCGAAGCACTTGGGTCTGGGCGATCCGCACCACGAGCTTGTACTCGGCGCCGGGCTTGCGGGCGCTTTGCACTTTGGTCGCCCGATCGGCCTCGACGCGGAAGCTCTCGCCGTTGATGAGCACCTCGTAGGTGGTCGGCGCGATGGCGTCCTGGTCGGCGCGGGCCGTCCCGCCAAGGACCGCCCAAATGGCGACGCACACGCAGGCAATGACCGGTCGCAGCATGAAACGCTCGGGAGATTCGGGGTCTGGCTTGTGCCGCGTGATCCGCGAGGCCGCCCATTTCAAACCACCCTACCAGAAGCGGGGAGGAAATGCAAAGAAAAACCGCCGGGCACCCCTGTTGCCGGGCGGCCTTTCATGGCAAGATGGCAGCCGGGGCGGCCGGGGCGAAAGCCGCCGCCCAGACCCGGCACGCCGAGCAATCGGCTGCCCCTGCCCCCCCGTTTCCCGCAAGCGGGGGGTAAACTTAACCGCTTCCCGACCTTATTATGGACGACATGAAACTCTTCAGCGGACGTGCCCATCCCGACTTGGCTCGACGTGTGTGCGACTACCTGGGATTGCCCTTGGGGCGGGCGGTGATGGGCAATTATCCCGACGGCGAAATCTCCTGCAAGATCGACGAGGACGTCCGCGGCCGCGACGTCTTCGTCATGCAGCCCACCTGCCCGCCGGTCAACGAAAACCTCATGGAATTGTTGATCATGATCGAGAGTCTGAAGCGGGCCAGCGCCGATCGCATCACGGCCGTGATGCCCTATTTCGGCTATGCCCGCCAGGACCGCAAGGACGAAGGCCGCGTGCCCATCACGGCCAAGCTGGTGGCCAACATCATCACCCGCGCCGGGGCCGACCGCGTCTTGACCATGGACCTCCATGCCGCCCAGATCCAGGGCTTCTTCGACATCCCCGTCGATCACCTCTACGCCGCCCCGGTCATCGACGATCACTTCAAGACCCTGGGACTGGCCGGCGACGACCTGGTGGTGGTCAGTCCCGACGAGGGGAGCATCAAGCGGGCGTTGGCGCCACATGGGCCGGCTGGGCGGGCGGCTGGCCATCATCGACAAGCGTCGCACCAGTGCCGAGCGGACCCAGCAGGCCCACGTCATCGGCACGGCCGTGGAAGGCCGCACCGCCTTGATCTTCGACGACATGATCAGCACGGCCGGCTCGATCTGCGGGGCAGCCCAGGTGATGCACGAGGCGGGTGCGAAGCGGATCTTCTGGCCGCCACGCACGGGCTGTTGGTCGGCGGGGCCGTCGGCCGCATCGGCGAGGCGCCCATCGAGGGCCTGGTCATTACCGACACCATCCCGCTGCCGCCGGACAAGACCAGTCCGCGCATCACCGTGCTGGGCATCGCGCCCCTTTTGGGCGAGGCGGTCAAGCGTATCCACTGGAACGAATCGGTCAGCGTGCTGTTTAAGTAGGGGGATTTAGGGATTTAGGTTGTTCCTCCGCCCTCCGCCTTCCGCCTTCCGATGCAACGCCTTCTTTGCCGCTCCATTTTTTACGTCGGATTGCCGCGACATAAGCGGTTTGCGAGGAATCCTTTGCATCGCTCCCGGCAATCGCAAGTTCATACAACTTCTTAGGTACGTGTTGCAATTGGGCCAGAAAAACAACTCGAAAGAAGGGCTTGGATTTGGGGGAGTCGGGGGATTTGGGGATTGAGGGATTGAGGGATTGAGGGATTGAGGGATTGAGGGATTGAGGGATTTGGGGATTTAGGGATTTAGGGATTTAGGGATTTGGACTTCCGCCTTCCGCCCTCATCCTTGATCATTAACGTCACCGTCGTTATAGCGGAGCGGCTGGCCCGATTTCAAGGCGAAGAAATGGGGCGACGGAAGGCGGAAGAAAAACAACAGGAGCCGCGGGCGTTAGCCCTCGGATGACGTTGCCCGTTCCCCGGCGCGGCGTCAGCGGCGTTCCTGGTTCCCGTCCTTGGCCCCTGACCCGGCTTCCTCGACCCCATTTTGCAGGGCTTGCTTTTGTACGCCGTAGCCACGTGGGGGGCTCCGGCCCGGGCGGTACTGACAATTTCGGCAATTCCTGGCATCTGACGCGTGATTGGGCCCGTCTTTTCGGAATTACCTATGGCGCCCCTCATTATTCGGGAATTCATCGCGAATTGGGCGATTACCAGAGACCGTGCATACCAGCCGAAGGGGGGTGCATTGACTTTTCATTGTAACTATCAGCGTTAGGTATTGACTTTGTAAATATTCTATCCGATAATGAATACGGCCTTGAGGACGCGCCCCACCGGGCTGTCGGCCCCGGCCTTTCACAGAGGTCGCTTCAATGGCAGAAAACGAATCTCTCGATCTTGACGATCCCTACGGAAGACGATGGGACATCGTGTTCCAGTCGATACGCAATAACGAACCGCTTGACAAAGTGGCCCAACGGGTTCGCAGAGCGATTTACCGCGGATTCCGTAACGCCCTGAAGCAACTCACAGAGTGCGGCATCACGCTCCGGACGCTGTTGGATAATCGCAACTCTCCGCTCGCCCTACGGCAGTTTGCCAAGATGGCCCTGGGGCACGATTATGTTCACCTTTTCGCGCAGGTTGCCTCCGCGTCTTCGCACCTTGATACGGAGGGTTTGTTGCGCGCCTTTGTTGGAGCGATTTGGGACGCCGCTGGGGACCGGATCGCTTACAAGATTGTGACGAGCGATGGGCCAACGAGCCTCAATGGGATGCGGGACTACCTAGCCCGGGTCGCAGAACAAGTCGCGCCGGACGTTGACCGCATCGCCCGGAAGCTGGCTGAAGACCCGTCATGGAAGCTGAGAATGCCGGCCGGAACAAACGATCAACAGGCTGATTCGACCCCAGAAATGTTGGCCATGTCGTTGTTGAGGAACGAGTAGTAATGAAGTACATGCCGCCGTTCACGGTTCGGTTTTCCCAGGGGTCAGACAGTTCTTGCCAGGAACTTGTCGCCGGCAAGCACTTCCATTTGGGATTGGATGCCGTGGAGCAACTGTTCTGGACCAACCTGTCTCCGCGACTGCTCGATTTTCTTCGTGTCGCCATGTCGGTCTACGTGGCTGACCGGCTGGGGAGACGAAAACAGCAATCTCAGGAGCGTCGATGGTTCCGGTCATTGAGGCTATCAGTCGCCGTACAAGAACCTGAATTCTGGGAAAGTGACGAGGTATTCGCCACGCTGATGGAATGCCTGGACTTCCTCAGCGAGGATGCCTGGGACTTGAAGTTCGTGCAAGACCGCAGAGAGCAACCACCCCATGTCGCGAGATTCCTGTCGGGGGACAATCCCTTTGCCGCGGTTCCGCCTTTGGTGTGTCTCTATAGCGGGGGACTGGATTCGGCCGCTGGGCTGGGCATTCGGATCGCCGAGAATCCAGATCGTCCTGTGATCCCGGTAACGGTCTGGCACCAACCAAACCAAAGAGAAACCGTTCACCGGCAACTGGATGCCTTGAGAGAGCGATACGGCACCTCAATTCACCCCCTGATCGTCAAGGGGGCAATGGTATGGTCTTCCGACTTGAAGGGATGGAAACCAGAAAGGAGCCAGCGCTGCCGGTCCTTCTTGTTCGCGGCCGTGGGCGCAGTGGCCGCTGCGATCAGCGAGGTCACGAAGGTCGAGGTCTTCGAGTCGGGTATCGGTGCAATCAATCTGCCGCTCTTGGCGGGCATGGTCGGATCGAGAGCGACCAGAGGCAGTCATCCGCATTTCTTCCGTCTGATGTCTCGCCTGTCCTCCCTTGTCGCGGGGCGTGAAGTAGCGTTTCACCTTCCTTTCATTGACAAGACGAAGGGGCAGGTTGTCAGGCAAATGGGAAGATGCGGGCTTAAAGACCTAGCCCGTTCCACCATCTCCTGTGTGCATTACCCGCTCCGGGAGCGGCCACACAAGCAATGCGGCGTATGCCCTGCCTGTCTCTTCCGTCGGCAGGCGATGTTGGTTGCCGGTATCAAGGAGTCACGCGACACCTACAAGTACGACCTTTTCGGCCCGGTGCGCAGGGCGAATCGAATTAGGGAAAAGCGTCTGGACTACCTCAAAGCCTTCCTGTTGCAGGTGGCCAACCTGGGGCCGCTGGAACCAGGCGATCCTGTTCCCGAGCGTATCCGGCGTCACCTGTTGGGAACGAACGTCGTTTCACCGGGAGAGTGCTTGGACCCATTTCTCCACCTGTTCGCGCGTTATCGCCACGAGTGGTTGAGCATTGCCGCCAAGGGCATGGAACGCGGATGGACGTGGGCGAATCTGATGGCTCCTGTTGGGGCCGCTCTCATTGGGAGGGAGAACCATGCTTCAGCTTGAAACGATTGATCCTCGGATTCTGGGTCAGCGTCTTGCGGAAGCTCGCAAAGCCAGGGGCATCACGCAAGAGGATGTGGCCACTTATCTGAGTTGCAGCCGTCCAACCTACATTGCAGTCGAGAAGGGCGAACGCCCAGCCAAGGCGGAAGAGATCGTAAAACTGGCCGCATTCTTCGGTCGGCGAGTGTCTGAACTCGTCCGCCCAGGTGAGCCGGTTGTTGACTTTCAGCCGCACCTTCGCGCCATCGCCGAGAAGATGAAGCCTGAAGACGAACACGAGCTTGTTGTTGCGATTGGCGACCTCCAGCGTCTCGCAGGGGATTACCGGGAGTTGGAGCAATTGATGAATGCTTCGCTTCGTTACAACTATCCGCCTCCGGTGAATCTTGAAACGCCCGTGGATGTCACCGAGTTGGCCGAGTCGGTGGCGAGTCAGGAGCGCCGGCGGCTGGGACTGGGCGAACAGCCTGTGGAGGAACTCCGCCGCCTCCTGGAATGGGACGTGGGCCTGCGAATCTTCTACTGGCCCCTGCCCTCGGCCATTGCCGGCATGTACGCCTACGCGGACGATCTAGGGGGCTGTATCATGGTGAACTGCAAGCATCCCGCTGAGCGGCAGCGAGCTTCGATGCTGCACGAGTATGGCCACTTGATTGTGGACCGGTACAAGCCGGGCATCGACTACCTGAACATGCCTGGACGCAAGCCGGCCAATGAGCGTTTCGCGGAAGCGTTCGCACTCAGTTTTCTCATGCCCGCTAATGCCGTCAGACAACGCTTCCACGAGATCGTGGCGGCCACGAATGACTTCCAGGTTGCGGACCTCTGCCGCCTGAGCCATTTTTTCTTCGTGTCCGTTGAAGCAATGGCAATCCGACTTGAGCAGCTTGGGTTGATTCCGAAGGGAAGCTGGGCGCTGATAAAGGAGTCGAAGTTCTCGCCACGCCAAGCGGCAACGCTTCTTGACTTGCCGGCACACCACGAAGCGCCAGATTCCTACCCCGAGCGGTACAAATACTTGGCGGTCCACGCTTTCGAGCAAGAGAAGATCAGCGAGGAGCAACTCTCGCATTTCCTCCGTTGCGATCCTGTTACCGCAAGGGAAATCGTGATGGACTGCCTCACGAGGAACGTTATGGAAGACGACGGCAGCGAGCGGCCTGTGCATCTTGAGTTCCAGCGCTCGTTATTGAGTCAGCCGTGAGGAAACGGATAGCCCATGCAACACGTTGCTCTCGATGCTTGTTGTCTCATCAACCTCTGCGCGGCCGGCAAGATTCTTGGCGCCGTATCGCCTCCGGCCCCTGCTCAGCGCGGCGGCCGACGCGGCGCGGCTGCATCGGCACCACTAGGTTCGGGCCTCGGCCTGAATCTTCATGTTCCAAGCAAAGTGAGCGAAGAAACCCTCTACATTCTGCAACCGGACGTCGAGGACGTGAGCAAGGTCGTGAAATGTCGGATTGACCTGGACCACTTTACGGTCGCCGGCTTGCTTCATAAGTGCGACTTTGAAGGCCAGGAAGAGATCGAGCTATTCGTCCAAATGGCGATCCAGCTTGGCGACGGCGAGGCGGCGTGTTTCGCCATCGCAGCCAAACGTGGCTGGGCGATGGCTACTGACGATCGGCGGGCGAGGAAGTTTGCGGCCGACGCCAGCCTGGCGGTCATCACGACGCCAGAATTGGTCAAGCTCTGGGCGGAGAACACCAGCGCCAGCGACGAGGAGGTTGCGGCGGTGTTGCAGAACATTCAGAAATTCGCGTGCTTTAGTCCGCGGGCGAACGCTCCCGAGTATCGTTGGTGGGGCATGAAAACGGGACAGGCATGAAAATGGGCATGAAAACGGGGCATCATTGAAATTCGGCTCTAGAGAGATTACGACCGACGCGATCGCCGTCGATCCCGGAAATCAGCGACGTTCCCCGTCCACGTTGCTTTTTCACGTTCAAGCGGACGTCCGTGAAGATCGCGGATGATCGGCGAATCGAAAGCCTGAAGATTGTGGGGATGGCATAGCCGTACGCCGCACAGGCCCTGTGCGGTGAGGGCGGGCGGAGGCGGGCGAGATCGTCACACAGCGTGTGACGGATACTGAGAGCGTCACACGGCGTGTGACGGATACGGGGGAGAGTTTAGTGACGGCTGGACGCAAAAAACCCGTTGGCCGCACGCCGATCTGCGATCCCGCCTATCAGCGGCGGATCGACCCGGTCTGGGCCATCGGCCGTGTGCCGCCGCGGTTCTGGCAGGATCCCTGGAACCGCCGCGACTACATGTTGTGGTTGGCTCGCAAGCTGCGCTTCCGCTGGATGCAGGACTGGTACAAGGTGACCTACAACGCGCTGAAGAAGAACGGCGGCAGTCCGGTCGATCATTATTGGGGGGGATCGGCAATTCGAGGGGTCCTGGAATGCTTTCCCGACTACGATTGGCAGGAGTGGCTCTTCGTCATCCCGCCCAACGGGTTCTGGTCTACGCGCGGGAACCGGCTCCGTTATCTCCGCTGGCTGGAGAATCGGTTGGGCTATCGCGGCCCCGAGGATTGGTATCGCGTGCGGGCCGAGGACTTTTTCAGCAACCAGGGGCACGGCTGCCTGAAAGCGTATGGCCACTCACCCTCGGCGGCGGCGATGGATCTCTACCCCGCGCACCCATGGGTCGTTTGGAGATTTCCCAACGTGCCTAGAGGTTTCTGGCGCAAGCGGGAGAATATCCGCTGCTACCTGGAGTGGCTCGGCCGGCGCCTGGGCGTTCGGCGGCGAGAAGACTGGCGTGCGGTCCGCAGGGCCGATTTCCTCAGCAACTCTGGGGACAGCCTGATCGCAATCTACCGATCTCACTTCAACGTCCTTAGCTTCGCCTGGCCGACGGTCGATTGGAACCGCGGCCGGAAGGGACGGCGCGCCGTTCCGCCCGGACCGGCGCCGGTGCGCGGCCGGTCGGGGAAATGGCGGCGGGAGCGCTTGACCATCGCCCAGATTCTCCGTTGGGCGGATGCCCACCGTCGCCGCACGGGCCAGTGGCCCCGCGGGAAAGACACGACGTCGCCGGACGGCTCGGCGACGGGTACCTGGTGCGTCGTCGACTACGCGTTGTACTATGGACGGCGCGGCCTTCCCGGCGGCTCTTCGCTGGCCCGGCTGTTGGCCGCAAAGCGGGGCAAACGCAACAACCGCGCGCGGGAGCCACTCTCGATCGAGCAGATCCTTGCCTGGGCCGACGGGCATCTGCAACGGACCGGTAACTGGCCGAACGTGCGGTCGGGCCGCGTTGCCGACGACGTTGACGAGACGTGGTTGGACATCAACAGGGCCTTGGAACATGGCTACCGCGGCCTTCCCGGGGGCAGCTCAATTTCGCGGCTTCTCTTCGCGGCGCACGGCAGGAAGCCGGGGCAACAGAAACGCCCGCTTTCGATCGGACAGGTTCTTGCCTGGGCGGACGAACATCGCAAGCGAACCGGCCGGTGGCCCAGCTCCTGCTCGGGCCGCGTGGCTCCCGGCGTCGACGAGACCTGGGGAAGGATAGAATCCGCCATGTATTACGGGCACCGCGGCCTTCCCAAGGGCGGTTCGCTGGCAAGGCTTCTTGCCCAACGGCGCGGCAAGAAACCGCGTCTGATGCGAGGCGATCCCAAGGACCTCCCGCGCGGCCGTCATCGAGGAAGAAAGAGGGCAAGTACGCGGAGAGAGAAATGAGTGGACCGGCGCGCTCACCGCAGATGAGGCAAGCCCCGGTATTGTCGCCAGAATTCCGCGGTCGTGCGGTGCATCAGAGGTCTCCCGGCGTACCGCTTTTCTTTGCCTCAAGGGCCTCGGCCGCCAGGAACGGTGCGACGCCCGCGGCCCCGCCCGCCCAATCTCACCGCACACAGCGTGTGCGGCGTACTACGCTGGCAACTGAAGGCTTCAAACCGGCCTCGCCGTCTGCAAATGCCGGGGCTGCGCCCCTGGAATGCCCACGCGCTCAACCTTACGTGCCTTGCCGAAACCGGACCCGTCCTCCAACAAAGGCGGAAGGCGGCCCACGGAAGGGGGAAGGAGACGGGCGGAAGCCACGGAGGAAGCACAGATTTGACACGGATACGACGGCCAAACACGGAAGGAATGAAAGTCATGAGCCAAACAAGAGAACAAATTGCCTCTTGTCCGTGTTTCATCCGTGTTCGATCTGTGGCCGCCCCCGGCCCCCGGCCCCTGAGCGCCGGCCGCAACGTTATCCGGTGGCTCACGCCACCGGCTCGCCGCACCCCTGGCCCCCGGCCGCCGGCCGCAACGTTATCCGGTGGCTCACGCCACCGGCTCGCCGCGGCTTCGCTCACCGCTGCACGCGGGCGGAGCCGCCGTTGGCCAACGCCTCGACCTCGGAGAGCTTCGCCATGCTCACGTCGCCCGGATAGGTCGTCAGCAGCGCGCCGTGCGCCCAGCCCAGCCGCAGCGATTCCTCGGGCCCGCGACCGGCCAGCAGGCCGTAGATCAAACCGGCGGCGAAGCCGTCGCCGCCGCCGATGCGGCAGAGCACGTCGAGGTGCATGACGGGCGTGGCGTACTGGCGGCCGGCGTGCCACATCACGGCCGCCCAGTCGTGGCGATTGGCCGCCTGCACCTCGCGGAGCGTGGTGGCCACCGTCTTGACGTTCGGATACTGCCGGACCACTTGCCCCATCAGCTCGAAGAAGGCGGCCGGATCGAGTTTCGACTTGGCGTGCACGTCCGGCCCGGAGAGTCCCAGGCCCTTTTGCAGGTCTTCTTCGTTGCCGAACAGCACGTCGACGCGGCCGGCAATGCGGCGGATGACCTGCTGGGCTTGGGCGTCGCCGCCGCGGGCGGCCCAGAGTTTGGCGCGATAGTTGAGATCGAAGGACGTGACGGCGCCGGCGGCCTGCGCGGCTTCGATGGCTTCCAGGACCAGTTCGGAAGTGGTCTCGGACAAAGCGGCGAAGATGCCGCCGGTGTGGAACCAGCGCACGCCGCGGCCGAAGATGGCGGGCCAGTCGAAGTCGCCGGGACGGAGCATCGCGGCCGCCTCGTTGGCACGGTTATAGAAGACCACGGGCGGACGCACGCCCTGGCCGCGATCGCTGTAGACGGTGGCGATATTGGGCCCGCGGACGCCGTCGTGCTCGAACCGCTTGCAGAATGGCGTCACGCCGGCTTCGCGCAGCCGGCTTTCGACCAGCTCGCCCATGGCATAGTCGACCATGGCCGTGGCGATGCCGGTGCGAAGTCCGAAGCAGTCGGAGAGGTTGGCGGCGACGTTGTATTCGCCGCCGGAGACGTGGACCTCGACGCGTGCGTGCCTTGCGGAAGGGGACGACGCCGGGATCGAGCCGGTGTACCAGGGCGCCGAGGGCCAGGAAGTCCAACTCATGCGGCCCGGTCTTGAGGGTCAAACCGTTCATGTTTGCACTCCCCTCTCCCTTTTGGGAGAGGGGCCGGAGGTGAAGGCGTTGGGGAAGCGCAAGCAAAGTGAGGGCTCTCTCGACCAACCACCGCCCTCACCCTGACCCTCTCCCGGCGGGAGAGGGGACATTGAATCCGCGAGTTGAAAAAGTCAACGAGGGCAGTATCCGTCGGGAAGGGGCCGCAGTCAAGAGCCGCGGCGGTTTCTTATTGACATTGCCGGGCGGTTCGTCAAGAATGCGGTCTGAGGTGGAGGAATTCCCGCAGAACTGCCAGGATCGCCAGGATTGCCACTGTGAAGACGCGTGCTCAGCTTGACGAGGCCATTGACCGCTTTCGCCGCTGCTTCTGGGAGAAGCAGCCGGGCTTGCGGCCGCCGGTGGCGGTCGTGGACGCCAACGTGTACTTGCCGATCACGTATCTCCGCCGGCTGCTGGCGGGCGCGAGGTCAGGCCGCAAGAGGTCACGGCCGATCTGGCGCGGACCGAGTACGAGGCGTGTTTCGCCCGTCCCTTGGTGACCGGCGACGACGGTCTGCCGTTTTCGGCCGCCTGGCGGGCCATTCCCTGGTTGGAAGCCTGGTGCGGCTGTCCGGTGCGTCATAGCAACGGGGAGGTGGCGCCGGAGCGTTTCGTGGCGTCGGCGGCGGAGTTGGGCGGCCTGCCGCTGCCGCTGCGGCCCGAGTGGTTCGAGTGTCTGCAAACGCAGACGGCGCGGCTGGCGGCGACGTTGCCGGAGGATTGCTGGCTGAGCCCGACGATTTTGCGGGGGCCTTCCGACGTGCTGGGAGCGATGCGCGGCCTGAGCGAGTTCTTCTGCGACGTTTGCGATTGGCCGCAAGAGGTGGGCCGGGCGGCGGCCCGGGTCAACGAACTGCTGATTCGCGCCCTGAAGGCGCATTTCGCGGCGGTGCCGCCCAAGCTGGGCGGTTACTCGCACATCTTCGGTTACTGGGCGCCGGGGCCGACCGTGGTCATCCAGGAGGATGCCATGGGCATGTGCGCGCGCGGGTCTACCGGGAACTCTTCCAGGAGCTGACCGCGGCGGTGGTGCGGGAGATTGGTTCGCACGTGCTCTTTCACTTGCATTCGACCGGCTGCCGCCACTGGCGGCACGTGCTGGAGGTCGAGGGGCTGGCGGGCTTGGAATTGACCCTGGAATCGAAGGGCCCGTCGGCGGCCGATCTGCTGCCGCTGATGCGGGAGACCCTGGAGCGCTCGCGGCTGATTCTCTTTGTGGACCACGGACTGGAGCAACTGGGTCCCTTGCTGGGGAAACTGCCCCGCGAGGGCTTGTTCCTGGTCATTCCCGACCGCTACTTGCGATCGGACGACGAGTACCGGCAATTCATCGCAGCCCATTGGTGAGGAAACAGCTTGCCGCGGAGGCGCGTGTGGTGTCAGACGAGAACCAAGGTCCGCCCGTGCGAAGGCCGAGAAGATCCCCGCTGCCGCTGGCGATCTGCATCTTCCTGCTGATCGCCGTGGCGGCGGTCTTCGGCCAGACGCTTCAGTACGAGTTCATCGGCAACTTCGATGACAATGACTACGTGACGGAAAACCCGCACGTCGCCGCCGGCCTCACCGCCGGGGGAGTGGCCTGGGCCTTCACCTCGCTCGACGCCGCCAACTGGCATCCGCTGACCTGGCTGTCGCACATGCTCGACTGCCAGCTCTACGGGCTGTGGCCCGGCGGCCATCACCTCAGCAGCGTGCTTTTGCACGCCGCCACGGCGATCCTCCTTTTCCTGCTGCTGCGGCGCATGACCGGCGCTGTGGCCAAGCGGCGCTGGCGGCGGCGGTCTTTGCCGTCCATCCGCTGCGGGTGGAATCCGTGGCCTGGATCGCCGAACGCAAGGACGTGCTGAGCGGACTGTTCTTCATGCTGACCGTCTGGGCCTACGTCGCCTATGCCGGCCGGCCCTTCTCCTGGCTGCGTTACGCCCTGGTGGTGCTCCTGTACGCCCTGGGACTGATGGCCAAGCCGATGCTGGTGACGCTGCCGCTGCTGCTGTTGCTGTTGGACTACTGGCCGTTGGGCCGGTTTACTGCCGCGGAGAGCGGCCCGCCCGGCGCCCGGCGCGCCCCGGCGGCGCGGCGCCTGGGATGGTTGCTCTTGGAGAAGCTGCCGTTGCTGGTGATGGCGGCGGCCTCGTGCGTCGTCACCTTGATCGCGCAGCGCGGGGCCATGATGGAGTTGCCCTTGACCTTTCGGGCGAAAAACGCCGTGGTGAGCCTGGCGGCCTACTTGGGAAAATTCTTCTATCCCACCGGACTGACCCACCGTTACCGGTATCCCGACAGTTGGCCCGTCCGGGACGTGGCCCTGGCGGCCGCGGTGCTGCTGCTGATCACCGCCGGGGCGATTCTCTGGAGGCGCAGGTGTCCCTACCTGCTTGTCGGCTGGCTCTGGTACCTGGGGATGTTGGTGCCGGTGCTCGGGTTGGTGCAGGTGGGATCGCAACCGATGGCCGACCGCTACACGTACCTGCCGATGATCGGAGTGACGATTGCCCTGGTCTGGTTATTGGCATCGCTGGCCAAGGCTTGGCGATGGGGCGGGGTGGTCTTGGGCCTTGCCGTGCGCTGACGGTCGCGGTGCTGATGGGTTGCGCCTGGCAGCAGACCTCGTATTGGCGCAACTGCGAAACGCTGGACAACCGCGCCCTCGATTGCTCTCCGAGCGACACGCTGGGAAACCGGGGAGAAGGCTTTTATTGATCGGCGGCGAAAGCAACGGCAACGGCCCCGGCCAGCAACATCGAGTGCGAGGAGATGCCCCGAAGGCTGGGGCGATGGGCCATGGCCTGCTGTTCCTACTTCCTGCTCAGGATCGCCTCGAGTTCGTCGAGCAGCGCCTCCTGCCCCGCCTTGATTTTCTTTTTCGCGGCGGGCAAATCGAAGAACTCGGCACGGTCGATCTCGGGAAACTCCGCTTGGCGGCCTGATCGCGGCGGCCACTCGATCGTGAAGGTATTGCTCTTGAGGACGGCCGTGTCGCAGTCGCCTGCAAAGGCCCAAGCGTACACGACCTTGCCGCCTTTCTGTTGAATGGGCCGGAGCGGGACCAGCGGCCCGATCGGTTTCAAGCCCGTCTCCTCGGCAAACTCCCGTTGGGCGGCGACGAGCAGGTCTTCATCCTTCTCGGGCTCGCCCTTGGGGATCGACCACGAACCTTCGTCCTTGTTCTGAAAGAAGGGACCGCCGGGATGGGCCAGGAGGACTTGGACGGCCCCATCCTTGATGCGATACATCAGCAGACCGGCACTGATTCTGGGCACGCTGGCGAACTCCTGCGGAGGTTCTCTAGAGCCTGATATCCTACCAAAGGCGGGCACCAGTGGGAAATAGCCCGGGGTAACCGTTCACGGGGACTGTCCCGATTTTCGCGGCGAAGCCGGCGAAAATGGGACTGTCCCCTTGGCCGAAAGGGACAGGCATATTTTTTCGGCCCTCGGTGAGGGCCAAAAAAATGAGCCAGTCCCCGGCCTGTGAACGGTTACAGCCCGGTCACACAACCGCAGTGCGGAAGGCGAGAATACGGTCTGGACCGAGTCTTGCGTCGAGCCTCGCAGCCATTACACTGGAAGGGGTATGGAGTGGGGGAACCATGATGCCAGCAGAACACGAAGGATGAGCAATGGCAAAAAGACCGCCGCAGAAGAAGACTCTCGATCTTACCCTGCCGATCTACCAACTCAAGATCGGCCTCGAGGACACCAGTCCGCCGATCTGGCGGCGGGTGCAGACGGGCGACTGTAGCCTGGACGAGTTGCACGACATCATCCAGATCGCGATGGGCTGGGACGACATGCACATGTACGCCTTCGTGATCAAGGGCGAAGAGTACGGCGATCCCAGGCGTGGTGGCGACGTTGAATACGATGCTCGCGTGGTTCGACTCCGCGAGCTTGTGGACAACGGGCACACCCGCTTCCGCTATGATTATGATTTTGGGGACGATTGGCGGCATCGCATCGAGGTCGAAAAGACATTGCCCGCCGAGGAAGGGGCCCGCTATCCTCGCTGCGTGGCGGGGGCGCGTGCCTGCCCGCCCGAGGACTCCGGCGGCCCCTACGGCTACCCTTACTTCCTCGACAAAATCGAAGACCCGAAGCACGAGGAACACGAGGAGGCCCTGGAATGGATGGACGGCGAGTTTGATCCCGAGCGGTTCGACCTGGAGGAAGTGAACAAGGGCCTGCGTTATCTCCGCCGCTGGCTGGGGAAACGACCAGGAAAGAACCTCCCCCGAGCGGCCTTTGCAAAAGGCGACCTGGTGCGTGTGAAGCCCGGAATTGCCCACGATCAGTACCCCGATATTCCTCTGGGCGGCTGGGTAGGGAAGATCAAGCGGATTGGGTGGCTGACGCCCATCGCTTACGCCGTTCATTGGACCAAGCCCACGCTCGATCAGGCCCACGTTGTCTACTTCAAGCGCTGCCAGCGGGACGAGGAGAAGCCGCACCGATATTGGCTGGAGGAAGATCAGTTGGAGCCGGCGACTGAGGAAACGCCGCTGGGGATGGAGCAGCCGGCCAGCATCGTCGCCCGCCCGCTCTCGATGGAGGAGCCCGACGACCGCATCAGGATGATTTTCGGACTGACGACGGATGATGCGCTACCCAAGGCCGGCGAAGCAACGCAGCGGCATTTCGTCGAGTATTTGCAGGCCCAGCTATCTTTTCCCTTCAAGGCCGACTATTGGCCCACGTCCGATCTCGGCCCGAGCAACGGCGGCAAGGTCACGGTGCTGGGCTTTTCCGATCCGGCCCTGGATCGAAAGGCAGGCATCGTCTGCCAGGCCCGCAAGGGGAAGCACGAAGTCCAAGTCCCTTTGGCGGGCCTTCAATTGAGCCGGAACGATCCGAACCTCCAGCACGTCGCCGATTACACCCATTGGCTATGGGAGATTCAGGATTACGAAGATGAAGATGAAACGGAAGAGTCTTCGCAATTACCCATCGGCACCATCGCCTATTACGGCCCTGACGACAAGATCACGACGAAAATCGCGGCAGGCGTCATCACGGACGAGGGAGCCAGGCCAATCATCAAACGGTGGGTAGCGACCGACGTGAAGACGAACCCGAAGGTTTCGAGGGAAATCGACAGGTTTTTCAAGAAGTTCGGCGTCAAGCAGGTGGTGACGAGTGCAGGGAACATGGGCTGCCCGCATGAAGAAGGCAAGGATTTCCCCGAGGGCGGCGACTGTCCGTTCTGCCCGTGGTGGAAGGGCAAGCAAGGGAGCGGGGCCAAGGAGTAGTTTCCCTTCCGTGTAATCGCCCTGACTTCCGTGGAATCTCTTTGACTTTAGGGCAAAAATCGATTACAATACCCCTCTAGACGGGCATGTAGGGAGGGTATGCGCGCATGGCCAGACACAGCGCAGAAAGGCGCCGGCTTCTGCGGATCGAACCGTTGGAACAGCGGGCCCTGCTCAGCTCCATCGCCGTCTGCGATCCCATTAGGTGCGACCCAATTCAGGCGGGCGGCTCCGGGGTAAATCCGGCCACCTCGCCGCCCGGCTTCACCCCGGCCGAAATCCAAACGGCCTATGGGATTAGCTCGATCAGCCTTGGCGGCGTGTCCGGCACCGGCGCTGGCCAGACCATCGCCATCATCGACGCCTATAACGATCCCAATATCATCAGCGACGCCGCGGCGTTCAACAGCCAGTTCGGCTTGCAGCAATTCAACTCCGGCGGCCCCACGTTCAAGGTGCTGAACGAGACCGGCGGCGCCACGTTGCCCGGCAACGCGAGCACGGGGTCGAGGAGCTGGTCGGTGGAGGAGTCGCTGGACGTGGAATGGGCCCATTCGGTCGCCCCCCAAGCGAACATCATCCTCTTCGAGGCCAGCAGCGCTTCGATGACAGACATGATGGCCGCGGTCCAGACGGCCGCGGCCTATTCCGGCGTCTCCGTGGTTTCGATGAGTTGGAGCGAGGGCGACAACGCGTCGGACGAGACGACCTACGACCCGTACTTTACGACGCCCGCCGGTCACGCGAACGTCACTTTCCTTGCGTCCACGGGCGATAGCGGTGCGCCGGGCGGGTATCCGGCCTTCTCGCCCAACGTCATCGCGGTCGGCGGCACGAGCCTATATTACAACTCATCCACGAATACGTACAGCGAAACCGCCTGGAGCAGCGGCGGCGGCGGCGCGAGTTCCTATGAATCCGAGCCGAGTTATCAGACGAATTATCCGGGGTTGGTGGATAGCACCGGCAAGCGGGAAACGCCCGAACGTCTCCTTCGATGCCGATCCCAGCACCGGCGTGCCCATCTACGATTCCTATGATTTCGGCGGCAGCCCCTGGCAGAAGTACGGCGGCACCAGTCTCGCCTGCCCGTGCTGGGCCGGTTTGATCGCCATCGCCGACCAGTTCCGCACCGCCGAGGGGGTCAGCCTGCTTAATGGTCCTTCGGCCCTGTACGCCCTGTCGAACCCCTACACGAACAATTATTTCAACGACATCACCAGCGGCAGCAACGGCATTCCCGCCGGAACCGGCTATGACATGGCCACCGGCATCGGCACGCCCATCGCCAATAACCTGATACCCGCGCTGGCGCCGACCTCGGCGGCCGGTCTGACCGTGAGCATGACCGATTCCGGCTCCGGCACGTTCCGCGGCGGCGACGTCGGCGACACGTTCACGATCACCGTGACCAACTCCGGCTCCGGGCCGACCGACGGCACGGTGAGCCTGGTCGACGTGCTGCCGGCGGGAATGACGGCCACGGCCTTCAGCGGCGACGGCTGGACCGTGAATCTTTCCACGCTGACGGCCACCCGCAGCGATTCGCTGGCCGCCGGCAGCAGCTACTCGGCGATGACGCTGACCGTGAACGTTTCCTCCAGCGCCTCGGGCAGCCTCACCAACACGGCCACCGTCTCCGGCGGCGGCGAGGTCAGCACCTCCAACGCCACGGATATGGTGGCGATCGTCGCCGTGCCCGACTTGTCCGTCAGCATGACCGATTCCGGCTCCGGTATTTTCCACCCCGGCAACGTCGGCGACACGTTCACGATCACCGTGAGCAACTCCGGCGCCGCGGCGACCAACGGCACGGTGAGCCTGGCCGACGTGCTGCCGGCGGGAATGACGGCCACGGCCTTCAGCGGCACGGGCTGGACCACGAACCTTACCACGCTGACGGCCACCCGCAGCGATCCGCTGGCCGCTCTCGGCAGTTACTCGGTGCTGACGCTGACCGTCAACGTTTCCTCCGGCGCCTCGGGCAGCCTCACCAACACGGCCATTGTCTCCGGCGGCGGCGAGACGAACACCGCCAACGACACCGCCACCGATACGGTATCAGTCCTCGTGCCGCCCGACTTGACCGTCGCCATCACCGATTCGGGGCATTTCAAGCAGGGTGACACCGCCGACACGTATACCATTACCGTGACCAACTCCGGCGCCGGGGCGACCATCGCCACGGTGAGCCTGGTCGACACGCTGCCGGCGGGCCTGACGGCCACGGCCCTGAGCGGCACCGGCTGGACCGTGAATTTCTCCACGCTGACGGCCACCCGCAGCGATCCGCTGGCCGCCCACAGCAGCTACGCGGTGCTGACGCTGACGGTCAGCGTGGCCGAAAATGCGCCGGCAAGCGTCACCAACACGGTTGCCGTTTCCGGCGGCGGCGAAGTCAATACCTCCAACGACACGGCCAGCGACACAACCAATATCGGCGTCGTCCTGCCGGTCATTACCGGCACCACGCCCTCGCTTACCGGCGGCACGCTCACCGCCGGCGTCAGCACGCTGACGATCAACTTCAACGAGGCGATGACCGGCGCCGGCAGCGCCTCGAACTACCAACTCCGCGACCCCGGTCCCGACGGGCTGTTCAATACGTCGGACGACGTCAATACGTCGGACAACGTCATTGTGCCGCTGAGCGTCTCCTACAGCGGCACCACGGCGACGCTGACCTTCGCCGCCCTGACGGAGAATGTTTACTGCTTGACCGTGTACGACACGATCACCAACGCCGCCGGCGTCGCCCTGGGCGGCAATTGGGTCACCGATTTCGTCGTGCTCGGCACCGGCACCCTATTGGGCAGCGCCGCGACGGTCGGCGTGGGGACGACGCCCCACGGCGTGGCGGTGGGCGACTTTAACGGCGACGGCTATCAGGACCTCGTGGTGGCCAACGAAGCTGGCGTCGGCAGCGTTCAAGTCCTACTGAACAACGGCAACGGCACCTTCACCGCCCAAACGCCTATCACCACGAACATCATCCAGCCCTACGCGGTGGCGGTGGGCGACTTCAACGGCGACGGCAACCTCGACCTGGCCGTGGTCAACTCCGCGGGAGGAGGAGGAGGCGACGGCGACGTTGCCATTTTCTTGGGCAACGGCGACGGTACTTTCACCGCGGACGGGACCGTCAGCGTCGGCTGGAACCCCGAGAGCATCGCCGTCGGAAATTTCGGCAACGGTTATCAGGACCTGGTGGTGGCAAACTATGGCCTGGGCGTCGGCAGCATCGACAGTAGCGTCCAAATCCTCCTGAACAACGGCAGCGGCACGTTCACCGCCCAAACGGCTTACGCCACCAACATCAATCGACCCGAGGCCGTGGCCGTCGCAGACTTCAACGGCGACGGAAAACTCGACGTGGCCGTGGCGAATTATGGCGGCAACGCCGCCATCCTCATGGGCAATGGCAGCGGCGGCTTCTCCTCTGCCACCACGTATACCACCAACATTTCCTTTCCCACATGTGTCGCCGTCGGCAACTTCAACGGCCATCCCGACGTCGTTGTGGGCAACAGCGGCAACAACACCGTCGGCATCCTCCTGAACAACGGCAGCGGCACCTTTGCCAACGCCGTGACCTACAGCACTGGCGGCACGACTCCCGAGGGCGTCGCCGTGGCCGACTTCAACGGCGATGGCTACGCCGACGTGGTCGTGACCAACAAGGCCAGCGGCACGATCGGGGTGCTCCTGAACAACGGCAACGGCACGTTCTCGCCCGCCACCACCTTTAGCACCGGCAGCAGCTCCGGTCCCTGGGGCGTGGCGGTGGGCAACTTCAACGGCGACGGCAAACCGGACGTGGCGGTGACGGATTCTTCCACCAACTCCGTGGCGATCCTCCCGAACGTTTACGAACGTACCTCGGTTACCTTGACCACGCCCAACGGCTTCGGCTTCGACGTGGCCACCGGCCAGTTCGGCCCGGGCGAGTTTGTCGCCGGCAGCGGCGGCGGCAGTTTCAGCGGCGAGAGCAACGCCTTCAACGGCTACGGCCGGCTCTATGTCGGCGGCAGCCTGTTCAGCCCGACGGTGGCCACGTACAGCACGGCCAACGGCGGGCAAAGCCTGCTTCTCGGCAGCGGCACGGCCGCCGGCCTGGCCGTCTCCGGCGAAGTTACCGTGCCCGACAGCGGCAGCCAGGACTTCGCCCGCACGGTGGACACCTTCACCAATTCCACCGGCTCGTCGATTACGACCACGGTGCAGATCATCGCCAACCTCGGCTCGAACCTGGCCACCACGGTCTTCGGCACTTCCGCCGGCGGCACCAGCGTCGGTCCGGGCGATCAATGGATCGGCACCGACGGCAACGGCACGCCGGCGATCATCACCTACATCGACGGCCCGCTGAGCTTGCAGCCGACTTCGCTAACCCTCGACGGCGGCGACCTGCAATGGACTTACAGCATCACGGTGGCTGCCGGGGCGAGCGTCAATCTGGCCTATTTCACCATCGTGGCCGCCACCCCTGCGGCGGCGGAGAGCGAGGCCAACGCCCTGGTCGGCAGCAGCGGTTTCGGCGGCCAGGCCGGCGCCTTGCTGAGCACGAGCGAACTCCAGTCGCTGGCCAACTTCGCCAACCCGGCGACGGTCCTGACGCCGCCGCCGTCGCCCACCGCAGGCGCCCTCCTAACGGACGCAAACCTCTTCCACTTCAGCGACACCAGCGCGGGCGCCAACCTCAATAACTACACGGCCACGATCGCCTGGGGCGACGGCACCTTCTCGACCGTGACCAGCACGGCAAACAGCGGCGGCCAGATCGTCGCCGACGGCAATGGCGGCTTCAACGTCCTGGGCACGCACGTCTACACCAGTGCGATCCTCAGCCCCGTCACGCTCGGCGTCGCGGTCAGCAACGGCGCGGGCACGATCACTGCCAGCGACCCGAGTTTCACCGTGGCGGACGCGCCGCTGACGGCCGGCGCGTTGACCCTGCCGGCGGCGATCGTGGGGAGTTTCAGCAATGTGCCCGTCTTCCAGTTCAGCAACGTCAATTCGTACATGACCGCCGCCGACTTTTCGGCGGTGATCACCTGGGGCGACGGCACCTTCTCGACGGTGACCAGCACCGCCAGTGCCGGCGGCCAGATCGTCGCCGACTCGGGCGGCGGCTTCAACGTCCTGGGCACGCACAACTATACGGCGGCCCTCAGCGGCGCGACGTTCAGCGTGCAGGTGTCCGACGACGACGGCTCCGGCACCGGCGCCAGCCAGAGCGGCTTCAGCGTGGCCGCGATCATCGTTTCCGCTCAGGCGGTAGGCTCCCTGGACCTTTCCGCCGGCACCACTCTGGTCATTGCGGCCGGCGGGACCCTCGCAGCCGGCAACGGCGTCGAGATCGACTCGGGCGCCGCCCTCGAGATCGACACCGGTGGGACGCTCATCGTGTCGAGCATTGTTCAGGGGACAGGCGCGGGCACCTTGCTTTTTGCCGGCGGCACGCTGGAAGCCGCCGCCGCCTTCACCTCGGCCATGCCCATCGAGCTTGGCGCCGGCGGCGCCACGGTGAACACCAACGGGTACGGCGTCACGCTGGCCGGCAACCTCAGCAACGCCACCGGCGCCGGCTCGTTGATCAAGACGGGCGCCGGCATGTTGACCCTTTCCGGCACCAACACCTACACGGGCGGCACAACGATTCTGGCCGGCGCCGTGGACGTGACCTCCCCCAGCGCGGCGGCGTCGGACGGCGCCCTGACCATCGACAGCGGCGGCCTCTTGATCCTGGGCAGCCTCATCGAGGGCGGCGACGCCGCGCCGGCCGATGCAAGCACCACCACGCCGGCCGCGGCAAGCACGGCAACTTCCGATGCGGGAAGCACGATTCTGGGCAAGTTGCGCGCCAGAGTGGCCGCCGCGTCGTCCAGCACGGCAACCGCGACGGCCACGGCGACGGCAACCGCGGCGACAACTGACGCAGCGGCCGCGTCGGCCGATCCAACGAGCACCGCGACGGCCACGGCAGCCGCTGCAGAAACTACTCCGGCAACCGCGACGCCTGCCGCTGCGGAGACGACCACGCCAGTCGCCGCGTCGCCCAGCACGGCAACCGCCACGGCCGCGGCTGCGACAACCGCTGCGACAACCGCCGTAGCGGCTGCGTCGGCTGCCGAAGTTCCCCTGGCTAGCGACGCCACCCCGTCCGATCCAACCAGCACTGCGACGGTCACCGCAACCACTCCAGAAACCACTCCAGAAACCACTCCGGCAACCGCTACGTCTGCCGCTACGGACACGACCGCGCCAGTCGCTACGTCGCCCAGCACGGCAACCGCTACGGCCGCCGCTACGATAGCCGGCGCAACGGCCCCACCGGCCGCCGGCGCACCCGTGGAAACATCGTTGCCGCTCGAGCGGCCTGGAATCGTCGGTCAACGTTGACATGTCCGGCGGCCAGGCCAACGCCAGTCCCGCGACGGTGGTTTCAAGTGGCGCCGAGGTGGAAGGAAGGGGCCAGAATAGTTCTGCTGGTTCCGTGCGAGCGATTCAATCTCATTCGGAGGGCGACGCCTCCGGCTCGATTGCGGTGATTTCATCTTATCCGGAGGCTGACGCCTCCGGCCCGTTTACCGCGTCCGTCGCGCCGGACGACCATGCTCGCGCCCACGACTTCGTTCTGCAATCCCACGGTGTCAGGTCATCCGGGATCGAGTCGTCCTGCGCAGCAGGGGGACTGGCCCACGGTCGCGACAGGCTGCATCCGGCCAAGAGGGCCAGCTCGGTCGAAGCGCTTCTGGATGCGGCCTTGGTCTCGCTAATGATCTAGTTTCCTGCTCCCGGGCGACCTGTCTTTGGCAATAACGTCGTTCCCGGGTTCGATTTACGCGCCCGGAGCCGTGCGGTATCCCCCGGATTTCCAGGTAACGATGTGGTGCTAACCGTTGTCCTCGCCGTTGAGGTCGATATGGTATTTGTCGAGCAGCGCACGACAGGCAGTTGTCACGGCAACGTCAGCACCTGATTTCCGTGCAGCCGGTGGTGGCGGCTGCAAGACCCGCCACGGTCTATTTCAGTCCGTCGAGCGATCAGCGACTTGACAAAGCGGCGCTTATGGTCGTCCCCTTCTTTCACCCTGGCAGATCGACTCTCGGTATGGCGTGAAATTTCAGGCCCTTGAGCTTGTGGCCCTCGACGACTTCGCGAAACACGTCATCCACCAGCAGTTCGTCTCGGCTGGCGACGGGCGTTCGGAAGATGTGTTTGCCAAGGAGCAATTCGGGTTTTAGGCAGTAGCGCTCGATGCTCGCCACGCGGCCGTCGTCGTAGAATTCGAGCTCTGACCGCGCATGGTCGATGCAGTCGATCACTTCCATCACATGGATAAAGTAGAACGGCTTCTTACTCGGATGGATGATCGGCAGCGCCTCCCAGCGGCAAGCAATCGTGGCGCTGAGCACGTCCCAGGCCCGCTGGCTGAACACCGGGAGATCGGGGTAGTCGTAAAAAGTTGGAAAGTCGCCGGCCTCCTTCGGCCTCTTGTCGAGCACCTTGACCCGGACAGGCTTCCATAGCGATGCCACCGGTTCATTGCGGTCGAAGAGTTCCTCGAGTTGGTCCCCCATCAGCGGGCGTGCGCCGAGGCCGGCAACCGAGCAATCATTGTCATAACGGTAGTATTGCACCTGTTGGCTCCTTGAGCGAAGCGATGGTTTCACGGGCAGGGAAATCTTCCGGCATTAATGTCGCGTCGAATCTTTCCCATTTCCTTCATGACCGCATCCCTCGCGGCCTCCCAGTTCTTGACGCCCTTTGCCGCCTTCCGCAGCCTGTCGGTGACGTCGCGGATCGCCTTTTGCCGTTGTAGCCCACTGGTCTGGTGGATGCGGCGAGTGAGTTTCAGGCCGTTCTCCGCGCCGTTGAGGTCGATATGGTATTTGTCCAACAGGGCGCGGGCCTTGGCCGCCCGAGGATCGGTGCCTTGAACGAGATGGTGGGGCTCCTCTCCTGCCCCGAAAACCGTGTGATCCCTCTCCATGCTCTTTCGCAGGATTGTGGCGTTCTTGCTCGTGTCCCAGGTCTGCGACGATTTCCATTTGTCGGCGGCCTTCTTGGCCTCCTCGACCCCGATCGTAAACGGCCAGTCGTCGGTCGATCCGCCCGTCGTCAATCGCCCCCAGGCATCGGCGCTTCGTCGGAAATGCGGCCGGCGAGCCACGTCGGCCGAGCTCTCGCCAAGAATTGCCGCGACGAATGCCGCATTGTCGGCCGGGTCCGGCTCGCCGAGAATGGCCGCCACAAACGCGCGGCCGTCGGGCGAAACACTTGGTCCGTAGCTATCCATGAAATATTCTCTCCATTTAGAAGACGCCGCCACGTCGGTTCGAGAGAGAAGAGAACGGATTAACTCCGAGTGGGCGCAACCAGTCTAACGACTCGCTTGGCCAGTTTCAATCGCTGCTCTTGGGCCAATGTGTCAGGATGATCCGCATCGGATAGCTTCGGTTGTGCACCCGTATTGGACGGAAACTTGCCGGCAAAGGGATCCGCCAAAAGAAGAAAACCACTTGCCGCAAGTCCTTTGCTGACAAGTGGTTATTCTGAAGCGGGAGACGGGATTCGGACCCGCGACTTCCAGCTTGGGAACCGTTGCCGGATTCCCCGCCGAGCGGCAATCAAGTCCTTATTTCTTCATAGTTTACGGCGGTTTCGCCCAACTTGCAAGGGCGTGCATAGGTATGCAGGTTCTTGCAAGGAAAAGCGGTACAGGGCGGCGAAAAACGGTACGTACCGTTTTTCGGTGGCGCGGCGGATAGCCTCCAGGACATCCTTCTCCGAGGAGTGCGGCAGGAAATAGAGCGCCACGGCCGCTTGGTCGTGCTCGTTCAACGTGTCGAACGCCGGCCGGTACTTCGGGTGGACCCGTCGTGCGAGCGCGAGGTCCTTGCGCAGCGTCCGGAATCAAGAAGCCCTGCTTGTCAGGCATGGAAAGGTTCCAGAAGAGATGCAGGCACTACCCAATACGAACCACCTTCATGCCGCCGCGTGTAAGGACTTCGCCCGTCACACCCTGACGATCGCATGAGGGGCTTCCACCTTTGAGATAGGCACGTCGGGCACCGATGATCTCCGCGATTTCCAAGACGTACCGCGCACCGTTGACGTGGAAGCGGGTCACATCTTCGCCCGTTTCCGGGGCAATGATCCGCAATCCCTCATCGAGAACCTGAGCGCCCGTGCCGTGGAGCGTCTCGCTCGTCCTGGGCGTCGGCATACCGCCGAGTTGCTCGGGGCAGATCGGCACGAGAACATATCGTTGCTGGAGCCGGCGGATCAATTTCTCTCGCTTCTTCGGCCTGCGCCCGTGCCAACGACAGGGGATCCCCAGCAGGCACGCGCTGACCAAGACCGGTTCGCCACGCTTGCCTTCATCGAAAAGGCGGGCTTGCTTTTGATCAGTTTTACGGGCCATGCAATTCCCCTTCCGCTCCCCGGAATCGCTCCAAGTCCTTCTTAATCAGGTAGTGATGGCCGTCCAGTGCAGCTTCAACGTCCAGCAGAAAGCGGTGCCAATCAATGGTGGCCTCGCGCTCGCGGTCATGGTTGAGCTTGCCGATCTTCCAAAAATCGACCTCGCCGCGAAGAATCTCAACGACCTTGATCGCCTCGGCGGGGTCAATAACTGGCTCAACGGAAACCCAGGTGAAGATTCCCATCGCGTGCGCGTGCCGGATGGCCTCGATCCGGTCGGCAATCGGCGGCGCACCAGGTTCCCAGTGCTCGCGACAGGTTTCGCTCTCGAAGATGATCGTCGCGCCGTATTTCCAACGATTGCGAAGGAGAATGTCAAAATCCCGGGTGCTTCGTCGGCCACCCTTGGTGAGCACCTGGACGCGAAGGTCGTATCGTTCCAGCACTTCGAGAGCTTCCCGCGTAAGCCGGGCCGCTTCGTCGGAGTGGTAGGGGTCGCTCATAAAGCTCAGGAGGATTTCCCGCGGGTCTCCCCGCAGCTTCTTTGCCTCACGTTCGAGGTCGCGCAGAATCCCCTTCCGCGGCTGTGGATCGAACGCCCAAGCGTCGATGGTCTTGCGCAAGATGGCCGGGCAGTAGCAGTAGCGGCAGGCATGGGAACAGCCCGTATAGAGGTTCACCGCCAGATCGCTGTATTCCCTGGCCTTCCCCCGAGGCTCATAGATGATTGACATGGGACATCGCCTTTTCCTTGTCCCTCCTATCCGGGGCTGCACGATGGGACCTCGGCCCCGCAGCCTACCGATCCAGGAAAGCAAGAGAAATAGTGTTTGTTGGCGCAGTGGTAAACTTGAACCTCTTCGTATCCCAGCAGCCGCAGACATGCACTCCATTTCAGCCATCCGTTGCGAAAAAAGAGCTTGGTGATCCTCCGAACCATGCGGCGGGGGTATCCCAAGTCCTTCAGCATCGCATACGGCAGACCTCCGTAGACGCATTGGATGAATGTGCCGACGACCAAGCCCTGATATTGCCGGTTGGCGATGATCTTCATTTGTTGGTATGGCACCCCGTAGGCGTCAACGTCGATCAAATTGTAGTCGCCTATCGGCAAGAGCCGCAAGTACCTGCGGTTGTCGCCGAGGTACAGGGCACCGCGTTTCCAAGCTTTGTCAATGCCGACATGCTTGATGCACTCCCCCGTATTCCCCCTTCAGCAGCCGCCACAACGCTCCGTCGCCTGCGAAGCAATCGAGAACCCGCACCTCCTTTGCGCCGCGAGCCAAGAGCGCGTCAACGGCAAGCATACGAAGGGCCAACTTCTTGGAGAGATTATCGTTGTCTGTCTTCAGCCTCGTCATCGGGACGCCTGCTCCAAGGTACACCACGATTCGCAACTGAGCGCCGCGGCGAGTTTCGCCATCTTGTCGAGGTCTGACGCACGGCAGCTTACCAGGAGATAAGTGTCGGAGTGAGTGGCGGTCTTCTCGGTTTCTGGAGGGAATTCACATTTCGCCTTGCTCATCTCTATCAGTCCAAGCAAGTCGCACACTTCGTCATGGCTGAACCCTGGAATCTCTGACGCCTGGGATTCGGACAACCGTTCCATCAGTTCAGTCAATTCCGACCGATCCCATCTCGACAGCTCCGCCAGTCGATTGTCGGCAATTTGGAGGCGATGGCGTTGATCTTCCGTCAAGCCCTTCAAGATCAGGACCGGAACTGTCTTGCGCTGCAATCGTTTGGCGGCTTCGAGCCGGCCATTGCCGATGATTACGGTGTGTTGCTCGTCAACCACGATGGGCTGCAGGAACCCAAATTCATCGAGCGACTTCGCGATTTCGTCAATACTCCGCCTCTGGCGGCATCGAAGGCGTTTCGCGCTGGGCTTCAGCCGGTACACTTCCAGGTCTACTTGCTCGGTTTCCATTGCTCAAGTCCGAACACGGGTTTCAAAACACGCAGTTGCAGCGTCCCAGACTTGGGGTCAGGTCTAGCGAGGCGAACATCGGTTCGTCCTCCAGGCACAAACCGATTTCCAGATCAGGTCGGTGCCGCCGGATGCAGTCGATCAGGTATCGGTAGACCTCCTCACGGGTGGCACGGACGAAACGTAGCCGGCCGTCGTCCGACTTGGTTGGCATCAAGGGGACAGTCCCATTTTCGTCGGACGAAAATCGGGACAGTCCCCGAAGCAGCGTGGAAATCGTGTTCTGTTTGCCGAGCTTGAGTTCCATGAGTCGCTGGGCTTGCGGGTAGGAACAGATGGAACCGAGCGTGATCCGCGACAAGGGTACGGATTCGAGCAACGTTACCATAAATCGCCCGTAGGTCTTCTGCCAATCGGCCGTCGGGATGATCGGCATGACAACCGCTCGCACCGGGTAGCCGGCCTGGGCGCATCGCCGCATGGCGTCGATCCGGGCCATGACATTGGGCGTGTTTCTCTCGAAACCATGCGCGACTTCGGGGGCATTGACCGTCCAGGAGAGGATTGTCCGGCCCGCATGATCGAGGTCCAGCAGATTCTCCACGTCGGCGCTCTTCGTCAAGATCACCATGCGCGCATAAGGATGCCGGGCGAAGAAGGGGACCAGCGTCCGCGCATAGCCGCTGAGCGGCTCCAAGGCCAGACCGTCTTGGAGTTTGCCAAGATAAAAGGCCGTCGGCCGCCCGAGTTGAATTGCGATTCGGTCCACCTCGCCAAGAATCTCGTCCAAGTTGAGGAATATCTTCACGCTCGGTGAGAACCAGACTCCGGGCGTGCCGGCCAGATAGCAGTAGTGGCAACCGTAGGGGCAGAAGCCATAGGGCGAAAAATGCCAGTAGTTTGGGCAGGCGTTGCCCCCCTCATCGCTGAAACGCACCGCGCTGCGATGCTCGCCCAGCACGAGCGTTTGCTTGCCCCGCTCGTGCGACCGCAATGGGTCGGTTTCGCCCAGATCGACTCGATTATGCGGGATGCCAAACGCCTCGACGACTTCTGCGTTTGGGTAAGCCGCACAAATCCCCTCGGCCAATTGCCGACGCCCGCTGGTGCGGTTGCTTCCCTTTGCCAGCACAATCCTGGCGGGCCGAAACAGCGGCGAGGATCGCGGCAGGTAGTGTTCGTAGCGCTCACAACCACCGAGCATGATGCTGCTCCTGCCTCATCGACACGGCGTACAGCCTCGCCATTATCTGAACTTGCGTATACTATAGCAGATCGTCCGGTTTCTTCAAGTCGGCTCTTTGGGCCACCAACTCCGACCCTTCGGGAAGGTCGAGGAATTCGGGCAGCGGGCGTGTCGAAACGACGCTGAAGTACGACGTGGCCCAGATACCTTTGCCGAATTGACCCAAAAGGTATCAGGTTCTCACTGTCAGTCAGAAGGCGTCAGGTCTTCAACGAAGAAAGCCTTTCCTAACTTTTTATCAGGAAAGGCTTTATGAGAAGCGGGAGACGGGATTCGGACCCGCGACTTCCAGCTTGGGAAGCTAGCACTCTACCACTGAGTTACTCCCGCATGGCGAAGGCCCAGTTGCCGCCAGTATAAAACCTGCTCCGGCCGGTGTACAGTCCCGGACCAAACCAGCAGCGCGGCCGTGCCGGGCGTAGGGGGCCGACGGAGTCACGAACACCACGGGGTCAATTCGCCTGCAAAGTTTACCTCAGCCGCCGGGCTTGCCAACGTTTGCCTCTCTTGGTGGTTCGTTGAAGGGAAATCTCCTCGCTGGGGGGGAGAAAATCGAGCCCGCGCCGGGCGATTTTGACGAATGTAAGGGTTCTGACGAGTCGATACACCTTAAGGATGGTATCGATCAAAACGGTGGGCGCGACTTTGTCGCCTGCCGGACTAACGAGACGGCCGGCGTGAGTCTTTCGCCTGCCGACCTGCTCAGGGGGGAAAAACGATGAATTGGTTCAGGGGCGTGGCGACGGTCTGGGTGTTGGCGACCGCAGTCGGTGTCAGTTGGGGGCAAGCTGGGCCACCACTGTCCACCGGATACCTCCCCAGTTGGAACACGCTTGGCGCCAACGATTCGGCAGGAGCAAGGCCCGAGGGCGGTTTTGCTTACGCGTCTGGATCGATGCAGGGGAATGTGGCGTTTGCCTCGTATGCCGCCCCGTATGGGTATTCCCAGGCGCCCAACCCCTCGATGCCGGGCGACGCCGGGGCCTATCCGCCCGCCGGCCAGCCGGCTTATCCGCCCGCCGGCCAGCCGGCTTATCCGCCGCTGGGCATGGCGCCACAGCCTGGCTACGGGCCGCCGATGGGCGAACCTAACTTTGGGCCGGCGCCGGCCGCCGAAGCCGCGCCCGAGGAGTACCTTCCTCGCTGGACGATCACGAGCGGGGCGATCTTCCTGCATTCATTCCGCTCGCCGGCTCAAATGCTTGTGCAAAACTTCGCCGAGGGGAACGAAGTGATCGACGCCCACGACATGGCGATGCAGTGGGGGGAAGGTCCGCGGATCGACGCCATCGCTCGTTACGACTGCAATTGGGGCCTGGAGCTTCTGTACTACGGCATCAGCAATTGGGATCGCAGTCAAGCGGTCACCAGCGACAGTTTCGGAATCCCGGGCTATTTCGTGCCGACGCTAACTTCACTGTACGTGTTTAACGACGTTACCGCCACCGCGAGGATGGACCTCTACAACGCCGAGTTCAACGTGCGGCGGGATATTACCCCGAATATCACCGGCCTGTTGGGCTTCCGCTACCTGGAAGTTCTGGACAGGCTGGACTTGCTGGGCACTTTCCCCTCCGAATCGGCCGAAGAGGACTCCAAGGTCAAAAACGCTCTGTACGGGCTGCAAGTGGGGGCCGACGTGCGGCTGTTCAAATCGCTGGGGAAGGCATATTTGGACTGCTTCGTCAAAGGGGGCGTGTACGACAACTACGTCACGCGCACGGAGAGCGTGTCCGGCACGCTGCTGTCGAATTCGTCCGTCTGCGACAACAGCGATCACGTCGCCTTTGTGGGCGAGGTCGCCTTCCTGCCTACCTGGGATATTTCCAAACATTTCAGCGTCTACGGGGGCTACGAGGCGTTGTTTGTTCAAGGCCTCGCCGTTGCCTCCCAAGAGCTTGGCTCGACGGCGTCCATCCGTGCCAGCCGGCTGGGGTTCTACCAGGGGGCAACGGCCGGACTTACGGCGAAATGGTAAGCGGCGGCACGTAGGATCGCCCCCGGGACCACTGATCCGGGTTAATCCCAGGCGTGGGCGTGGGCCGCCATCGGCCGAAGGTTGGCACCCGGCCGAGGCAAGCCTAGGCGACGTCCCACGGGCCGCGGGCAAAGAGATCCCCCTGGAGAGGGCCGCTTCGGCCTGGGCTATCTGCGCCGGCCCCCCCGTTTGTCAGGGCTACGTTGGTGCAAAATATTCTGAGTGCAGTAAGTAATTGACATGCCGCCCCGCCTCCAAGTATACTGAACATCGATTGGCGCAACGGTGTCAAATTCGAGGAAAGGGGATGGCCGTGGACTCCAGAACGAGGCAATTCGGGCGGCGCGGGGGCGATGTCAGGAGCTTCGCTAGCGGCAGGAATCGTGGCATCCGGAAGGACCGGTACCAGCGGTGTTTGCGACTGGAACCTTTGGAGGACCGGGCGCTGCTGAGCGTCACCGCGTCCATCAATGCGATTATCTACCATCCGACCGGGCCGGGCGGCACGGCGATTCCGGCACAGTCGCCTACCCCTCCGTCAAGTGCATATACGCCGGCGCAAATCAGGTCTGCCTATGGTATAAACTCGATCAGCTTGAACGGGGTGGCCGGCACGGGCAAAGGCCAAACGATCGCCATCATTGACGCCTACAACGATCCGAATATCATCACCGACGCCGCGACGTTCAGCACCCAGTTCGGCTTGCAGCAGTTCAATGTCAGCGGCGGCCCGACGTTAAAGGTGCTGAACCAGACCGGCGGCTCGTCGTTGCCCACGAATGCGCCGCGCAGGGTTGGGGGGTGGAAGAGTCTCTCGACGTGGAATGGGCGCATTTCGATCGCCCCCCAGGCCAACATCATCCTGTTCGAGGCCAACGGCTCTACCACGTCGGGCCTATTTACCGCGGTCAAGACGGCCGCGGACTATTCGGGTGTCTCCGTGGTTTCGATGAGTTGGGGCAGCGCCGAATACTCGGGCGAGACTGCGTACGACTCGTATTTCGAGACGCCCAGCGGTCACACTCCCGTGACCTTTCTGGCATCCACGGGCGATAGCAGTGCGCCGGGCGAGTATCCGGCCTATTCGCCCAACGTCATCGCCGTCGGCGGCACGACCCTGACGATCAACGCCAGCGGCGCTTGGCAGAGCGAAACCGCCTGGGGCGACGGCGTTCCCGGCGATGAGGGCGGCGGGGGCGGCGAGAGCATCTATGAGAAGGAGCCGAGTTACCAAGACGCGGTGCAATCCTCGGGCCAGCGGGAAATTCCCGAACGTCTCCTTCGACGCCAATCCCGATACCGGCGTGGCCGTCTGCGATTCCTACGATTTCCCCGGCGAAGCGTGGTTGCAGGTCGGCGGCACCAGTCTCGCGTGCCCATCCTGGGCGGGTCTGATCTCCATTGCCGACCAGTATCACGCCGCCTCGGGGCTCACCCTGCTCAGCAGCAGCAGCAACGAGGGCTACTCGCTCCAGACGCTCCTCTACACCGAGTACAGCCTGTCCAGTCCATACTCGCACGGCGCTTTCCACGACATCACCAGCGGCAGCAACGGCTACCCGGCCACCGCCGGCTACAACATGGTCGGCGGCATCGGCTCGCCCATCGCCAATGTCGTCGTCCCCCTGTTAGCCGACCAGCCCCCGACCATAACATCGGTCTCCGCGAACCCTAGCCCGGTAACGTCGGGAACCACCTCGACGCTGACCGTGGTGGCTTCGGACTTCGCGGGCCTAACTCTGACCTACACGTGGTCGACCGTCTTTTCGCCTGGCGGAGTGCAGGCGCCGAGCTACAGTGCCGCCGGCACCGTCACCGCCACCGGCGACAACACCCTGGTCACGTTCTACGGCACGGGACAATACGAATTCGCTGTGAAGGTCACCGACTCGTTCGGTTTGTCGGCCAGCAGCGGGCCGTTGACCGTGGTGGTAGAGGCGTCGGAAGCCGGGATCACGGTGACCCCGCAGAACGCGGTGGTCGGCCTCGGGGAGCAGCAGCAGTTTAAGGCGGTCGCGGAGGACCAGTTTGGCAACCCGTTGGCCTCGCAACCGTCGTTCTCCTGGCTTACGACCGTGGGCACGATCAGCCAGACGGGCCTTCTCCAGGCCCCCGCGTCGGCCGCCAACGGCGAGGTGACGGCCAGCGCCGGCGGTTTCGACGGCTCTACCTCAGTCACCGTGAAGGCGCTCCCGCCGACGATAACGTCCGTCACCGCCAGTCCGAACCCGGTGACGGGAACGTTCACGACGCTGATTGTCACGGCAACGGACGACCTCGGCCCAGCCGCCCTGACTTACACCTGGACCGCCAAATCGTGGCCCGCCGGTGCGCCGCCGATCCTCAGTTCCAACAACGGCAGCAAGACCGGCAACAGCGTCACGGCCACGTTCTCGGAGGCGGGAAGCTATGCCTTTACCGTGACGGTCACCGACACCGATAATTTGTCGACCACCAGTTCGCCGCTGTCCGTGACGGTGAGCCAGACGCTCATCTCCATGACGGTGGCCCCGTCGCCGGTGACTGTCCCCTACGGAGGCACGGAATCGTTCACGGCCGCGGGAAAGGACCAGTTCGGCAATGCCATGTCGCCGACGGTCGCCTGGACGACGAACGTGCCCGGGGCGACGATCGGCGCCGCGACGGGCCAGTTCCTTGCCCCCAAGACGCAGGTCAACGGCACCGTGACGGCGACGAGCGGCTCGATCAGCGCCATCGCCATTGTCAACGTGTTCGACACTGCGCCCACCGTGGCCACGACGGCCAGCGCGACGCCCAACCCCGTGACGGGAACCACCACCGCGCTCTCGGTCTTGGGGGCCTACGTCGGCGTCGGCGGGGAATCGAGCCTGACGTACACCTGGACCGTCGCGCTGTCCAACGGAGCCACCACGCCGATCTACAGCAGCAACGGCACCCACGCCTCGCAAAACACCACCGTCAGGTTCACCAGCGCGGGCACCTATAACTTTACGGTCACCATCGCCGATCCATTCGGGAAGTCAGCCACAAGTCCCGTGAGCGTCGTGGTGCAACAAACGCTTACCTCGATGGCGGTGAGCCCGAACCCGGCAAAGGTCGTCAGCCTGACCACGCAACAGTTCACGGTCGGGGAAAAGGACCAATTCGGCAACGCCATGTCGCTGGCGCCCGTCTGGTCGACGACCGTGCCCGGGGCAACGATCGGCGCCGCGACGGGCCTGTTCACGGCCCCCGCTGGCGCGGTCTCCGGCAACGTCACGGCAACCTGCAACGGCTTCATCAGCACCGTCGCGGTCACCGTCGCGCCCACGATCAGCCTGTCCTACATCGTGGCTCCGGGCGCTATCGTCCAGCAGAACCTCACCTATACTGCGACTTACATCGGCACGGCCACCACATCGTGGAGTTGGGGTGACAAAACCGCCAACACAGCCGGCACCGTCACCAAAACCAACGGCGTCTACACGGTAACCGCCAGTCACAACTACACCACCGCCGGCCCCTACACGATCACGTTGACGCTCACGGCGCCCACCGGATATAAGGCCACGGTCAGCACGCCGGAACTTGTCATCAAGCAGGGCGCCGCGGCGATGACATCCGATCCTCTTTATGCCGGCAAGACCGCCCTGCTCGTCGGCGGCGTCGCCGGCGCGACGGACACCATTCTCGTCGGCCCCGGTACCACGGCGGGCACGGTCAGAGTGGCCATCAATAACGTGATCGTGGGAACCTTCGCCACCCCCACCGGCCACTTGATTGTCTATGGCATGGGGACCAACGACGCCATTGACGTGGGCAGCTCCATTACCACAACGGCGTGGCTCTTCGGCGGCCCCGGCACGGACACGCTCATGGCCGGAGGCGGTAAGACCCTGCTGTACGGCGACGGGGGAAAGGTTGCGCTCAGTTATGTGGCAGGCCGCGACCTGCCCATCCCAGGGGTATCGACCATCCTGAACAACACAGCGGCCCTGTACGGGGTCGCAACCGAATGGGAAAACGGTCAAACGGTTGTCGTGCCGGCGGTCAGCAAGGCCGTCGCCGGCAGCGTTACGCAGAGTTCGTCCGTTTCCACAGCCGGCACGACGGTTTCACCGTCGGCGGCGCTGTTGCCCGCCGTGACCGGCGTCTCGACAAGCTCGCCCAGCGTGCAAAACGCCGCCAGTGTGCCGCAGGCCGACACGGGCAATGTCTCCGGCAGCAAGGCCAGCGACTTGTTCTTTGCCAGTTACGCGCCGACGCTGCTGACCCCCTTGCAACCGACGGGGGTGAAAGTCCAGATCGGCACGTCGACGCCATGAGCGATCCCGTCTCGTTCCGTTACGATATCGAAGCGTCCGACCCCAAGCACATCCGTGCCCTCACAGAATCGACGGGGGTTTTCAGTCCCGGCGAGATCGAGATCGCCGTGGAACTGGCCGACGAGCGGCTGGCCAAGGGCCCCTCCAGCGGCTACCATTTCGTTTTCGCCGAAGGGGACGGCCAGGTCCGCGGCTACACCTGTTACGGCCCCATCGCCCTGACGATCGGCAGCTACGACCTTTATTGGATCGCGGTGTCCAAATCGTCCCAAGGGCTTGGCCTCGGCCGGGTGCTGCTGGAGAAATCGGAAGCGCTGATTCGGCAGTCGGGCGGACGGCGGGTTTACATCGAGACCTCGACCCGGCCGCCCTATGCCCCTACCCGCGCCTTCTACGAGCGCTGCAACTATCACCTGGAGGTGGTGCTCAAGGACTTTTACGCCTCCGGCGACGGCAAGGCGATCTACATGAAGGCGATCTGAGCGGCCCCCCAGGCTCTAAATCCAGCCTTGGACGCGATACCACTGGGCAGTCTGCTGCAGGCGTTCCGACAGGGGGGCGACTACGGAGAAGTTCAACTCGTCCATGGCCGCCCGGGGCGAACAGATCCAGGAGCCGGTCGCCGTCGCCTCACGGGCCTTGTCGAAGTCGAAGTAGAAGGGATGGCACTGCAGGTGTGCCAGGGCTTCGCCCACGGCGGCGATCGTCCATACCAGCGGGGTGCGGGTGGTCAATACTCGAGTGCGCGGGCGTCCGACCGCCACGCCGATCATGCGGCCGAGCTCGGCGAAGGTGGGATTTTCTTCGCTGGCGGCAAAATAGGTTCCCGGACAGCAGGAGCCGCCGGCGTGGCCGTTTTCCTCGGCCGCCGGTTTCATCCGGCTGCCGCGCTCGGCTGCCAGGAGCATCAGGTTGGCCAGGTCGTCGGCATGGATCACGGAGAATCGCTGCGAAACCGAGCCGGGCGCCATGTGAATACCGAAGCGGGCGATCATGCCAAAGACGGTCCGCATGGCCGGGTCCGCCTCGCCGAAGACCACGGGCGGCCGCACGATGGTGATGGGGACCTGAGCGGCGAATTGCTGCGCGGCCCGCTCACCGGCCAGTTTGCTCCGCCCATAGTGCGACACGGGAGCGGCCGGATCGCCTTCGTGGCGGGGCTGGTCGTCGACAGCGGGGCCCACGGCAGCCAGCGAGGAAACCACGACCAGCACGGGCGGCGTCGGCCGCTCGGCGCAGGTCTGGGCCAGGTTGCGGACCCCCTCTTCGTTGACGCGGAACAACGCTTGCGGTTTCAGTGCCCGGAGGCACCCCGCCAGGTGATAAACCACCTCCTGCCCGGCGACCGGGCGCGGAGCGACTCGCGGTCGGTGACGTCGCCGTAGACGAGGCCGGCGCCCGCCGCCTCCAGGGCGGCCACCGCCGACGTCTTCCGCACCAGGCAGGTCACGTCGTCTCCCTTGGCCCGCAACGCCTTGACCAAGTGATAGCCGATAAACCCGCTGGCGCCTGTGACCAAGACCTTCGTCATGACGCTGATTCTAGAGGGGATTTTCGTGAAAGACAACTAGCTCGACTTGTCCTCAGCCCGGGTTGACCTTGGGACGCTGGAACAGGTAAGATGGGGGGTCGCGGTCAGAAGCGTACCAAAACTCCGGAATTGCACCAAGAGGAGTGTATATGGCCGACCTGGTTGTGAAGCGGGTAGCCACGCGGCGGGATCGAAAACAATTCTTGGAATTCCCCTGGACGCTCTATAGGAACGACCCCAATTGGATTCCGCCGTTGCGCGGCAACCAGAAGGAGTTGGTCGGGTACACGTCCCACCCGTTCTACGAGAGGAACCGTGCGCAGACGTTCCTGGCCGTTCGCGGCGAGGAGGTCTGCGGCCGGATCGCCGCCATCCTGAACTGGGGGCACAACGAGCGTTACCGTGAGCGGCGCGGCTTCTTCGGTTTCTTCGAGTGCGTCGACGACCAGGAGGTGGCCGACGGCTTGCTGGACGCCGTGCGGCAGTGGTTTGCCGATCAAGGCATTTGGTGCCTTCGCGGGCCGACCAACCCGTCGCTGAACTACGAGGTGGGGCTGCTCATCGACGGCTTCGACTCCCCGCCCACCTTCATGATGACCTACAACCCGCCCTACTACGCGCGGCTGTTGGAGAACTACGGCTTCTGCAAGACCCAGGACCTTTATGCCTTCTGGGGCCACATCGACATGCTGCCGAAAATCCTGGCGAAGCTGGGACCGGTCGCCGAACAGATCATCGAGCGTTACCACGTCCGCCTGCGGCCCATGGACACGTCGCGCTTCCTGGAGGAAGTGCAGATGTTCCTGTCGATTTACAATCGCTCGTTGGTGAACACCTGGGGATTCGTGCCCATGACCAAGGGAGAGGTGGATCACATGGCGGCCGGGCTGCGGCACCTGATCGTGCCCGAACTGGCGATGATGACGGAGGTGGACGGCCAGGTGGTCGGCGCCGCCTTCGGCCTGCCCGATTACAACCCGCGGATTCGCCAGATCGATGGCCGGCTGTTTCCCACCGGCCTGTTCCGCCTCCTGCTCAGAAAGGACCGCATCAAGCGGATCCGCCTGATTTCCACGAACGTCATTCCCGAGTACCAGCGGCTGGGCTTGGGCCTGGTGCTGATGCGCGGCGTCGTTCCCAAGGTGCTGGAATCAGGGGTGCAAGAGGCGGAGTTTTCCTGGGTGCTGGAGTCGAACTCGCTCTCGCGCGGGAGCCTGCAGAAGGGAGGCGCCAAGCTCACGAAGACCTATCGGCTCTATGACCTCGACGAGCCGCCTGGAGGCTCGGGGTGGCGGCCGAAGACGGCTGCCCTGGTCCGGCCCGCGGCGGCAGCCGCCGCGGGGCCGCTGGAGATTCGCCCCGTGCAATCGCGCCGCGACCTGCGGCAGTTCATCGACGTTCCCGCTCCGATTTATGCCGGCGATCCGCAGTGGGTGCCGCCGCTGGCGATGGAAGTGAAGGAGTTCCTGGATCAGCGCAAACATCCGTTTTATCTGCACGGCGCGGCCACCCAGTTCCTTGCCCTGCGGGGCGGCGTGCCCATGGGACGCATCTTGGCGAGCGACGACAGCCGCTATAACGAGGAGCACTCGGCCAACGTCGGTTGCTTCGGGATGTTCGAGTGCGCTGACGATCCCGAGATGGCCCACGCCCTGCTCGACGCGGCGGCCGGCTGGCTCAAGGGCCGCGGCCGCACAACCGTGATGGGACCCATCGACTACTCGATCAACTACCCCTGCGGCCTGCTGGTCGACGGTTTCGACGCGCCGCCGCGGATCATGACGAACCACAACCGCCCCTACTACGCGGGCTTGTTGGAATCCTGGGGCCTCCGCAAGGCCAAGGACTTCTACTGTTGGTGGTTTATCGACCCTCACAACATGGTCGAGCGCTGGCGCGTGCGCCGAGCGGCTGCGGCAGCGGGGCAAGATCGTGGTGCGCCCCTTCCGCAGGGATGACTTCGAGGCTGAAGTGGCGCGCTGCCGCGACATCTATAATCGGTCGATGCACGACAACTGGGGTTTCGTGTCGCTCAGCGAGGCCGAGTTCCGCTATTTCGCCAAGCGGCTGTCGCGGCTGACCATGCCCGGGTTGGTCTTGTTGGCCGAGGTGGATGGCAAGCCGGCCGGCTTCTCGATCACCGTGCCCGATGCCAACGAGGCCATCCGCCCACTGGGCGGCCGGCTGACGAACTACGGCCTCCCCATCAATTTGTTCCGCCTGCTGCGCGGAATGCGCCGCATCAAGACGGCCCGCATGCTCGTGCTCGACGTGCTGGAAGAGTATCGCCGCCGGGGCATCGCCGAGTTGCTGATCTTGGGCACGCTCGATTACGGCAAGAATGTCGTCGGCTTCACCGGCGCCGAACTGGGCTGGACCCTGGAAGACAACGATCTGGTCAACCGCGCCATCGAGGCGGTCGGCGGGCAACGCTACAAGACCTATCGCGTCTACGCGAAAGAGATTGATTGACAGCCGCGATCCGGCCACTATAATGCAGGGGACCGCGATCGCCGGCGGACAGCTTCGTCCGCAGCCGCATGACCAAGGAGAGCCGTTCGATGGGCAACGTGAAAGAAATTTCCGACAGTGATTTTGCCGCCGAAGTTCTGCAGTCCAGCCAGCCGGTATTGGTCGATTTCTGGGCCCCCTGGTGCGGTCCGTGCCGGATGATCGCGCCCATCGTGGAACAATTGGCCGCGGAAAATGCCGCCGCCTGCAAAGTGTGCAAGGTCAACGTCGACGACAGTACCGCGACCGCCGCCAGCTACGGCATCAGCAGCATCCCCACCTTGATGCTCTTCAAAGGGGGCGAAGTGGTCGAACGCTTCGTCGGCGTGCAATCGAAAAGCCGCCTGCAAGAGGTCATCAACCAAGCCAACGGTTGACCGGCGACGGATTGTCCCAGCAGGAGCCGGGATGGCGGGGGAAGCTGCTGAGAACCCTGCTCCGATTACCGGAAGCCTTCTCCATTTCCCGCCATTGGCCCATCTTCACGGGCGGCTCTTCCGTTGATCGCTTGGGTTGAACTTGGCCGCTCCGATTGCCGATTAAGTAGACCGGGAAAATCTTGCCGATTGCGAAGACTTTTGCGCCGCCGGCAGATTCACGACGCTCTTTCCAGGCTAATCGACATGTCTACCTCCGAGACCGGCAATCGTCAAGATTCCGCTGCCGCCCCGATCACCCGGGCGGTGGCCGAAGCCCGTATCGACGCCGCGCATCACGCCGCCGCGCCCCAGGTGCCCGACCCAGGGGCCGGTTCCGCTTCCGGCAAAGAGCCCGACGCCGCGGCAGAGCAGTTGCGGACCCAGGCGAACCAATTGGCCGAACACCTGCGCGGGCGTCAGAAAGACCTCGATCATCGCGAGGCCGAATTGAACGCCCGCAACGCGCAGTTGGAAAGCGACCTCCGCGGTGCGCGGCTTTGGCTGAGCGAGCGGATTGCGGAATTGCAGCAGCGGGCGGACGAACCCAGCGTGGAACAAACCGCCCGCCAGCAGTCCCTGGAGCAAGCCGCCGGCGAGTTGGAGGCGAAGCGGAAGCAACTCGAACAGGCCGAGGCCCGCTTGCAGGAGGAGCGGGCGGAGATGCAGAAGCTGCAAGAGCAGTTGTCGGCCCGGCAGCGCGACGTCGACGAGCAAGACCGCTTGCGGCGCGAGCATCTTGAGGCCGAGCGCCGGCAGGCCCTGGCCGACGTGGAGGAGCAGCGCCGGGCGGTGGGGCGCCGCGCCGAGCACGTGGATCGCAGCCGGGCGACCCTCGAGCAGCTCCGCGGCGAATTAGATCGCCTGCACCGCGAGACGCTGGAAATCCGCTTGGCTACCGAGGAGCTTTGGGTCCAGCTTTCCGGCGCGGCGCCGCCGGCCGCCCTGGTCCAATCGCTGGGACGGATTCGTGGCAAGCTGGCCGAGCACTACCGATTGGCCAACGCTGAATTGCACGCGCAGAAGGAAGAACTCGAAAGGACCCGCGGCCAACTGGCCGAGCAACACGACAAACTGGCGCAAGAGCGGCGCCGTTTCGAGCAATGGGCCGCCACGCAGCAAAAGGAGACGCAGCAGCAGGCATCCCGCCTCATCGCCCGCGAACGGCAACTCGATCGCCGCGAGACCGAGCTGCGGACCCACTCGCAGCAGTGGCAAGTCGAGCGCTGCGAGCTTCAGCAGGAACTGCGGAGTTTGCGGGCCGAGTCGGCCAATCGCGCGGAAACCGCCGAAAGGACGGAGGAAATGTCCTTCCGCGGCCCTTGATCGCGACCGCCTCGGCGGATTCACTTCGCCGCCGACGAGTTGGCCGAGGTTTGCGTGCCGCTCTTGGACTGCTGCTGCTGGTGAAGCTGCATGGCCTTCTCGGCGGCCTTCTTCGCCGCCGCGATCTCCTCCCGCGTGTACGAGGGAATTGAGCCGATGGCCTGCCTGGTCTGCAAGCCGGCCAGCGCCTTCCAGCTCATGCCGTTGCTGAAGTGCCAGGCGGCCAACTGCGCGGCGCGGTGACTGACCTCATGCCGGCCCAGCAGCTCGCAGAGCTCCGACAATCCGGCCTTGTCCGTGGCGGACGTCATGGGCCGGATCTCGTACTTGATCGCCGCGCGCGGTGTCGGATTGCCGTGATCCAGGCAGACCGTCTCCAGTTTCATCTGCCGCATGGACTCGGGCGGGACGTTGAAGAAGCTCCCCGGGGCGCCGCCGCCGACCCGCTGCGGATCCTTCGACCCGGCCGGGGAACCCAGAGGACTCCCCGGGTTGTTGCCGCCGGGACCGAAGCCCGGACCAGGCAGCCCCGCGGCCTGGGCCAGCACGGGCACGCCGGCGAATGAGGCCGGCATTTTTACCGACAGCGGCCTGTCGGTCTTGTTGGTAATGAGCAGCCGGCATTGCGACGCATCGCGGGGGATCAGTTGAACTTCGATCTCTTGCCGCGCGATTCCGGCGAAGAGGTCCACCTCCTCTCCGCGCCCACGGGGGCCGTTGCGGCCATTTTTCTGCTGTTCCGCGGCCTGCGCCAGTGCGGCGATTCCCCAGGCGGCGGCCAACCCCAAGACCAGGCGCACAAACGATCTGCAATCAGAGCGATCCATGAGAGTGCCTCCTCTGTAAACTGCCTGCGGAGGAGGTCCTGACCCGGCCGCCCTCGGTGGCGACCTCACTCCGCCAACAAGTTCCGTAACGGTGTGGGAGCCCACCCCACCCGCATTCAGTTTAGCCGAAGTGCAAGAAAAAGCCAAGCAAGAAAAAAAGCAACCGTTCCGAGGGGGAGGTCCCCCGGGGAACGGTTACGTTGAATCGACAGCCTTAGCTGTGCGGGGTCGACGTGTTCGCGCTGCTGCCCTGCGGCTGCTGCTGTTGCTTCCGCTGCTCGGCGGTCTTGGTGGCCATGTCGGCCAGCCTGACGGCACCTTGGATTTCCGCGGGGCTAAAGTAAGGCTCGCTGGTGCCGTCGGCATGTCGCAGTTGCTTGTTGGCCAACTCCTGCCAGCTCATGCCGTTATTGAAATGCCAGGTGGCGACCTGTGCGACCCGCTGGTTGAGCTTCCCCGTGCCGAGCATCCGGCAAAGCTCGCAAACTTCGGCCTTGTCGGTGACGCTTTCGAGCGGCTTGATTTCGTAAGGGATGCTGGGGCGGGGCTCGCCCTTGCCGTGTTCCAGGCAGACGGTGGCGACTCTGATTTGGCCGATTTTTTCCGGCGGGATGTTGAACATGCCCCCGCCTCCACCCATGCCGCCGCCGCCCATGCCACCGCCCTGGGGTTGGGCACCGCCACCGCCGCCGCCGTTGCCGCCGCCTGCAGGCTGGGCCAACACCGGCACGCCGGCAAAAGTATCAGGCAACTTGACGCTCAACGGCTTATCGGTCTTGTTCTCGATCAGGACCCGCGCCTCGGCGGAGTTCTTCGGAATAAACTTGACCGCGATCTCGCCGCTGGCCATGCCGCCAAACAGGTCGACGGTGGTCGCGTCGGGATTGGCCGGCGCGCTCCGGGTGATGATCGACTTGACGGCGTCATCGGCCGCCACCCGCGCCGCCGGAATCGCCGCCAGCATCAGTACCAAACCCAGTCCAGCGCACCACACTCCCCTGTGAGAAAACCGTGCCATGGCCAAGCCCCCTTTGCTCTTGTCTGGTTCCTAAGAAAAGCTACTCCCCACGAATCACCCGCATTAGTTTAGGTTAGCCATCTTTCCAAATAAAGTCAAGACTTACCCCCATGATGCTGGGTATGTACCACACCGCCCGAAGAATAGGCCGGGCAGGAAAAACAGGCCGCCCCCTCCCGAAAAAGGCGATTTGTTTGTACAATGGAAGCGTCCTCCGCATCCGGCCCCTGACGAGAGTTCCATGGCACCAGACGGCACCGCCCGTTCGCAAACCGCCCCTGTTTCCGGGCCAAGGCCCGCTGCGGGGCTTCAGCGGGCGTTGCTGGCGGCCCGCGTCGCCGAGGAGAACCGCGGCCGGGACATCGTCATCCTCGACATGCGGCCCTTGACCGCCGTCTTCGATTACTTCGTGCTGGCCAGCGGCACCAGCCGGCGGCAGTTGCACGCCATGAGCGAGGAAATCGACCACGCCCTCGAAGACCGCATGGGCGACCACCGCCTCGGCATCGAAGGATACCAGGAGAGCCGCTGGATCCTGTTGGATTACGGCGACGTGGTCATCCATCTGTTCGAGCCGGAAACGCGAACCTACTACGCCCTGGAAGACCTCTGGGCCCAGGCCAAACGCGTGGAAGTTAAGGATGAAGGATGAAGGATAAAGGATAAAGGGCGGAACCCCGCGCGAGGCTGCCGATTGCCGCCATTCCTTCAACACGGTCCGAACCTCGAACCTGTTTCCTCTTCCCTCCTCCCCCTTCATCCTTTATCCTTTATCCTTAGCACCATGAGCATTCTGTCCGAATTGAAAGAGCGGTTCCGCCTCGCGCTGGGCGACCTGGCCGGCGACAGGGAAGAACTGCTGTCGATGATCCGCCGCAGCCAGGACCCCAAGTTCGGCGATTACCAGGCCAACCTCGCCATGCCGCTGGGCAAGCGATTGGGCCGGCCGCCCCGCGAGGTGGCTGCCGATCTGCTCCGCCGCCTCGACGTGTCCGATCTCTGCGCGCCGCCCGAAGTCGCCGGGCCCGGCTTCATCAACTTGCGCTGCGCGACTCCTGGCTCACCGAGCGGCTGACGGCGGCCCTGGGCGATCGGCGGCTGGGCGTCGCCCCGGTCGCCAAGCCGCGAAGATTCGTCGTCGACTTCTCGGCCCCCAACGTCGCCAAGCCCATGCACGTCGGGCATATCCGCTCCACCGTGATCGGCGACGCCCTCTGCCGGATGCTGAAGTTCGCCGGCCACGACGTAATCAGCGACAATCACATCGGCGACTGGGGCACCCAATTCGGCATGATCATTTACGGCTACAAGCATTTCCTCGATGCGGCGGCCTACCGGCAGGCGCCGATCGAGGAATTGGCCCGGCTCTATCGGCTAGTGCGCGCCCGGGCCGATCAGCCCGGCACGCCGGCGGACGCGGACGTGGCTGCGGCCGTGCTGGCCGAGACGGCCAGGCTGCACGCCGGCGACCCGGAAAACCTCCGCCTGTGGCGGGAATTCCTCCCCGTCTGCCTCGAAGACATCCAACGCATCTATCGGCGGCTGCACGTCCGTTTCGACCATACGCTGGGCGAGAGCTTCTATAACGATCAGCTCGCCGCCATCGTGCAGGAACTGCTCGACCGCCGCCTGGCCCGCATCAGCGACGGCGCCGTCTGCGTGTTTCTCGACGGGCACGAGGCGCCCATGATCGTGCGCAAGCAGGACGGGGCGTTCCTCTATGCCACCACCGATCTGGCCACCATCCGCTACCGCATGGATGGGTGGCAGCCCGACGCCATCCTCTACGTGGTCGATCATCGCCAGGGCCTGCACTTCCGGCAGCTCTTTGCCGTGGCCCGCCTGCTCGGCTACAACCAGGTCGAATTCCAGCACGTCAGCTTCGGCACGGTGCTGGGCGAGGACGGCCGGCCCTTTCGCACGCGGTCCGGCGACACCGTGGGCCTGGAGGGCCTGCTCGACGAAGCGGTCGCCCGCGCCGCCGCCATCGTCAAGGCCAACGACGACGCCAAGCCCGACGGAGCGGAACTCTCGGCGGCCGAGCGGACCCGCGTCGCCGAGACGGTGGGCATCGCCGCCCTGAAGTACGCCGACCTCTCGCAGAATCGCACCAGCGACTACGTCTTCAGCTACGACAAGATGCTCGCCATGAACGGCAACACGGCGACCTACATCCAGTATTCCTACGCCCGGGTGCGGAGCATCTTCGCCCGGGGAAAGGTCGACATCGACGCCCTGCGGGCCGCGCCGCGCCGATCCTGCTGGAATCGCCGGCCGAGCGGGCGTTGGCCCTCGAACTGCTCCGTTTCGGCGAGGCCTTGGACCTGGCCCTGGCCGACTATCGCCCCAACCAATTGACCAGCTATCTGTTCGAGCTGTCCAACCGCTACTCGACGTTCTTCGAGCAGTGCCACGTCTTGCTGGCGGAGAGCGACGCCTTGCGCTCGAGCCGGCTGCTACTGTGCGACCTGACCGCGCGGACGATCCAAAAGGGCCTCGATCTGCTGGGCATCGAGGTGGTGGAGAAGATGTAGGGGAACAGGGGCCGGGGGCTAGGGGCCGGGGGCCGGGGATCGGAAAAGCCCCTCGACTGCGTCGAGGGGGCCGCGAGAGCCGCCTTCCTTCCCCCTTCCGCGGGTGGCCACGATAGCTTCGCTATCGGGGTGCCGAAGGCACAGGAGGCCTTTGATGGGTAGAGGCCGCGCCACCAACCGCCCTCCGCCTTCCGCCTTTGTGTCTGTTGCGTCCCCGCGTGAGAATTGCCGGGCCCGCGCGGAGACTGGCCTGCTGCCTCCCGGGGACGTTTTGGGTTATACTGCCGCTATGGCCGACCTTGCTCACTGCGCGTGCAAGACTCGTCGCCGCTGGTTCCGGATTACGCCGGATCGCGTCGTGCTCGGACTGCTGGGGGTAAACTCCGGGGGCACAACACGAGTATTGGTGATCGGCGAAGCCAGTTTGACGTTTTCAGTGTTCAGTTTTCAGCAGGACGGGCAACTTTGTTCCGTCCAGGTTTTTTACGGGGCGCGACATGAAAAGCGACGTGGTTCGGTTGCTGACCGACACCTTTGAAGCCCATGCCCAGCAGACCGACGGGGGAGTCGAGTATTGGCTGGCGTGCGACCTCCAGCGGAATGGCGGAACTTCACTGCCGTCGTCAACAAGGCGAAACTCGCCTGCGCGGTGTCCGGGCACCCCGTCTCCGACCATTTTGTTGACGTTAACAAAATGGTCGAACTCGGCTCCGGGAGCCAGCGGGAAGTTAGGCGGGTGATTGCACTGGTCCCGGTAGGGACCTTTGAAAGTAGCCCAGCAATTTATTGCTGGGAAGCCGGGAGGCCGAAGAATTGTTTGCGTCCTGGAGGGACGCCTGACGTTTGTAGAATTCAGCCGTCCCTGCCGGGACTGACGGACAGGGCGGGATTGCCCGATGACCCAGCGATGAATCGCTGGGCTACTAGCGGGCGTCCCTCCGGGACGAGAAGCCGGGAGTCGAGGGGTGGCGCGTCCGTACGCCACACAGGCCCTGTGCGGTGAGGTCCGACGGGTAATGGGGGCGTCACACAGCGTGTGACGGATACGGTGTGGCGATTTCCTCCCAAAGGAAGCGATGATGAATCAGATCAATGAAAAGGCCGAGCGGAACTTGTTCGATCCCGACTTCTGCGAAAACCGCTGCCCGATCTGCACCAGGGCCCGGAAGGGAATTCGCTGGGCCCGGTTCCTGCAAGCCATCGAGATGGTCGTGACGCTGGGCGGGTGCCCTTGGGGGCGGGCAAGGCAGAAGAAGTATGGGGTAAAACCCAGCGAGCCGCTGCCGTAACCGTTCACCGGAGATCACGCCCTGAGAGGAATCTGGGCAAGATGGACGGCGCATTGTTAGAGCAACCCCAAGCCAGAGGTAGTGATGCCGGTGCGTCTGCCAACTCTTTTCTTGCATCAGGTACGGAAAGCGACTAGAATGCCCACGTCAAGACCGGGGGCATTCTGCACGTCGTTTTCCTTTTTTCTGGGAAAGGGTTGGCGATGGGTTCAGACTCGAAGGGAACCATCGTGGTCCTGGTTATCGTCGCTCTTGGGGCGTGGGTTGTCTACAGCATGGTCAACGAGCCCTCCGCCAAGCACGGCAACTACAACGTCAACGAGAACAACTTCCTTAGGGTGTGGAAGACCGGCAACCAGGACGACGTCGCCACGATCCTCGGCAACCCGGACACGACGGGGGAGGGCGAGGTCGTGCAGGTGCCGACCGTGACATCTGCCGACGCTCGCTTCACCATCTCCACGCATTCTGAGAAGTCTCCGCCCGATCACTTCGCATTTTTCAAGGGCTCTCAGAACGAGCAAATCTGCTTGCTCTACGCGGGTGCGAGCAGGCAGCTTCTGGCGGCCGAGTACCTTGTCGACGGCTCGCCGGTGTACTACCTTGGTCCGAAGATCGATTGCCGGACCGTGGCGATTACGGCCACCGGTCGCGGCATCGACGATGCCGAGCTGATCGCTCGCAAGAACAAGCTGGCCGAATTCTTCCGCGGCCACCCGGTGAGCGGGCCCATCCACTGAACCCACGCAGCAGCCTTTATTGTCAGCGGACGGCGCCGATTTAAGGCTGCCGACGACTTCTCTCCACCCGTCTTGCCCAGCGTCAAAAAACTTGCAAATTGCCGCTTGACAATACGGACGAATCTGCTACGATAGAACCAAATCTAAATAACCAAATACGGAGACGCAGATTCCTCCGCCCGGCGGCCGACGCCGCAGAAGCGTACTGCAAAAAGGGGGGTGGCTATGGTTCGTCCCGCTGCCAAGGAGCTTACCCAGCGCGAGTTGGAAGTGATGCACGTCTGCTGGACCAGCGGCCCGGCGACCGTGGCCGAAATCCGCGAGCCCCTGGCCGCCGCGGGCCGCGACCTGGCCTACACCACCGTGGCCACCCTGGTCCGCATCCTCACCGAAAAGGGCTTCCTGGAGCAGATCAACAGCGAGCGGCCCTTCCGCTACCGCCCGGTGCGGAGCTTCGAGGAAGTGTCGCGCAGCATCTTGGGCGACCTGGTCGAGCGGGTCTTCCACGGCTCCCGAGAACAGTTGCTGGTGCGTCTGTTGGCCGAGCGCCGGCTGACGGCCAAGGAACGGGCCACGCTGGAGGCCGTCCTGCGGGAGAAAAAACCATGAATGCGATCGGCATCGCCCTGGCGTGGTGCATCGTGCAGGTCACGTTGATCAGCCTGTTGGCCGCCGGGGTCTATCTGCTGGTGCGGCGGCTGCGTCCGGCGGCCGCGGCGCCGGTGGTGCTGGCCGGCCTGGTGATGGTCGTCGTGCTGTCGCTGTTGGTGCTGAGTCCCTGGCCGCGATGGACGATGCACAGCGTGGCCGGACCACGTCCAACCTTGGGGGCGGGGCAAGGTTATCCCCGGGCTAACGCCCGGGGCTCGTCCGCCTTGCCGTGCGCGGAGGAGGGGCAGGCGGTGACGGCGGGCGGCAATGAGGCCGCGGCGGTCAAAGACCAGCCCTCGGGCGCCGCGATCGTTTGGCAGGCGCTGGTGGATGAGCTTGCCCAGCCCCAGGCGGCGGCCCCGGCGGGCGCTTGGCACTGGCCGGAACTGATGGCGGTGCTGCTGCTGGCGGCGATGGCCTGCGGGCTGGGGTGGCTGATGCTCGGCGTGGCCGCCGTGCGCTGGCAGCGGCTTCGCAGCCGGCCGGTCGCCGAACCGCGTTTGCTGGAGTTGGTCGACGTGCTGTGCGCGGAACTCGCCTGTCGGCGGCCGGTCGAGGTCCGTCAGGCGGACGATTTGGCCACGGCGGCCACGATCGGCTGGCGGCGGCCGGTATTGCTGCTGCCGCCCGATTGGACCACCTGGACGGCCGCCCAGCAGCGGGCCGTGTTGGCCCACGAGATCGTCCATGCCCGCAGCCACAACTTCATCGCCCTGCTGGTCGGCCAGTTTGGCCTGGCGCTGCATTTCTACCATCCGCTGCTGCACTGGCTGATGGGCCGGCTGCGCCTGGAGCAGGAGTTGGCGGCCGATGCGGCGGCGGCGCGAATTTCCGGCGGGCAGCGACAATACTTGACGACGATTGCGGAAATCGCCCTGCGTCAGCAGGACCGCCCGCTGCTGTGGCCTGCCCGCAGTTTCTTGCCCACTCACACCACGTTCTTGAGGAGAATCGCCATGCTCAGGGATTCCAAGCTCCGCTTCGATCGGCTCTCGCCGGCGACGCGGCTGATCACGGTCGGACTGGTCTTGATGTGCGGTCTGTTGGTGGCCGGCCTTCGCGGCGCCGGCCCCTCGGCGCAGGCGATGGCCGCCGACGAAAGCGTCGCCGGGAAAGACCGGTCCGTGGCCGCCGACGCCAGCGCGCCGGCCGACCAGGGCGCCGCGACCGCCGACGAAAAGGCGACGGCGGGGAAAAAAGAGGCGGCGACGGGGAAAAAGGACGCGGCCAGCGCGAAGGACCAGCCGAAGCCGGCGGCGTATTGCACCCTGCTTTGCTGCGATAAATTGCTGACCGATCTGAATGTGACCGACGAGCAACGCACCGAGCTCGACAAGCTGCAGGAGCGGCTGAAGGGCACGATTCTCGGCGGCGGCGTCAAGTCGCTCCAGCACGGGCCGTCGATGGGCAAGGCCCGCACGTTGGCCAGAATGGCCGAAGCCCGGCTGGCGTATTTCGGCAAGGAGGCCAAGGACCTGCTCACCGCCGAGCAGGACCGGAAGCTGAAGGAATTCTACGCCAGCGGCAAACTCCGCCCGATCGAGGTGGTCGCGGCCGAAGTGCACGATCGCACGCATCCGATCAACGGCACGGCCTTCGGCAGCATTCGCCTTGTGCCTCATTACGACGAACCGGCAGGGAGCGATCGCACTTCGACCGCTTCCTCGACGCTGGGCGAGCTGCGCGGCGGCCGCACGCAAGGCTCGTATTATCGCGATTCGACGAGGACGGCCCCGAGGGGGACGGCCAGGCAGCAAAAGGGGACTCCGGCATCGGACGAGGACGCCGACGCGCTTCTGGCCGAGTTGAAACGCGCCGGTCTCGACATGGCCCCGCTGACTCGCGCGCTGATGAAAATTGAAGACAGGATACCGAAAACGCCCAATGAAGAAATGGCGAAGGCCCTGGAAAGGGTCGTCGTGGAATATGCCGGCACCCCACTCCGGGTGTCTGCATGTCGGGCGCTGGAGAACTGGGGTACGTCGGCGAATCTCCCCGCGCTGAGAAAGGTGGCCAAGGAACTCAATCCGGGCGCTGCCTCGGCGGCCCAGCGAGCTATCGACAATATCGAGCATCGCCTGGGCGGGTCGGCCTCGTTTCAGGGCACGGAAGAGGACGTCGACGATCTGCTGGCTGGTCTGAAATACCCCGATATGGACCCCCGCTTCCTTCACGCGATGGAGGAACTTCGCGGCAGGATACCGAAAGCGCCCAATCCGGCGGTGGCCAGGGCCCTGGAAGCGATCCTCCTGGAGAAGGCCCGCATCGGCGCCCGAATCCATGCGGCCAACGCGCTGAGAAACTGGGGCACGACGGACAGCATCACCGCGCTGAAGAAGGCGGCCCAGAGTTCCGACTCGCTGGTGGTGACGGCGGCGAATGAGGCCATCGAAAGCATCCAGAAGCGGGCGGGTTTGTCCGACGTGACGCTGAACGTCAAGTTGTCCGAGGCAGTTCTCAAGTGCGGATTGTCGAAAACCATCGTCAAACCGCTGGTGGCATCTCCCGTAGGCGGTGGGATCCACGTGACGGCCATGCCCGGGATGACGATCGCCCACAGGTCGCGGCCGACGACTCCCAAAGGCAGCGGGTTCGCCGTGTACTTTACGGCGGCCAGCGCGTTCCAAGGCAAGCTGATCGCCAAGGCGATGGACAAGGAAGGGGCGGAGATCGGCAGATCGGTGGTGGAGGTGGAATTCTCCGCCGATGACGCCAAGTATGTTTCCTTCACGTTCGCCGACGAGATGGACGCGCACCTGGTGCAAGAATACCTGATCGACATCAAGAAATAAGGAGCAGACGCCATGCGCAGGATCAAGTTCTATCGGTCTCGCTACTTCCCGGCACGCTCGTCGGCCGTCCGGCTCTTGGGCTGTGCCGCCGCGGCGCTCGTGCTCATGTCTTCGCCGCCGGTCCGGGCCGACGTCACCTGGACGCTGGCGACGACCGGCGACTGGTCGATCGCGAGCAATTGGAGCGGCGGGGCCGTGCCCACCTCCAGCGGCACCGCCGACATCTTCAACGGCGGGACGGCGACCGTCACTACGACCGGAGATGTTTGCAGCAGCCTTTCCCTTGGCAACAGCGCGGGCAGCGGAACGATCCAAACGACGGGCGGCAGCCTCGCCGTGAGCGGCACCACGGTGACCAGCGGCTACCTCGCTGTCGGCTACTCCGGCAGGGGGAATTTCACCCAGTCGGGCGGGACAACTTCCGTCAGCAATGAACTCGACGTTGGCCTCGATTCCGGGAGCACGGGAGTCTACGGCCTTAGCGGAAACGGCCTCTTGTCCGTCACTTTCGATGAGTACGTCGGCTACTCCGGCGCAGGAACCTTCACCCAGTCGGGCGGCACCAACACAACCATCGGCTTCACCCTCGGCGACAAGTCGGGCAGCAGCGGGGCGTATAGCCTCAGCAGCACCGGTTTCCTGTCCACGACGTTGGAACAGATAGGTTATGCCGGCACGGGAACCTTCACGCAGTCGGGCGGAACCAACTCGACCGCCGGCGTGTACGTCGCATTTTCGGGCAGCCCCAGCGGCGTCTATACCCTCACCGGAGGCTCCCTGAGTGCCGCGTCCGACACTATAGGCTACGCGGGAACCGGCACCTTCACCCAGTCCGGCGGAACGAACAGCATGGTCTCCCTTTACCTTGGTTCCGGCACCGCCGGCTCCGGGACCTATGACCTCAATGGCGGCACGCTGATCATCTCCATAAAGATAAGCAGCGGCTCTGGAACCGCGGCCTTTAACTTCGGCGGCGGAACGCTCCAGGCCAGCGGCCCGCTGTCAACCACCCTGCCCATGACGCTCACCGGCAGCGGCGGCAACGCCACAGTCGATACCGCCCGCAATTCCATGACGCTGTCGGGTTCACTTTCCGGGCCCGGCGGCTTGACCAAGGTGGGCGCCGGGGCGCTGATCCTGGCAGGCTCGAACCTTTACAGCGGCGGCACGGAGGTTGACAACGGCACGTTGGTGGCCGCCAACGCCGCCAATGGTTCCGCCACCGGCAGCGGCAACGTCACCTTGAGCGGCGGCACCCTGGCCAGCGCCGCCGGCGGCGGCTCGATCCTGGGCGGCGTCCAGATCGGTTCCACGGCTTCGGAAATCGCCCCCGGCGGCGTCGGCTCCATCGGCAGCCTGGTTGTCGGCAGCCTGACGACCGCGTCGAACCTGACCACGCTCAACTTCGACTTGACCACGCCCCGCGGCAGCGGCGATCTGCTGACGATCGCCGATGGGCTGATTCTGGCCCCGCACACGGCCATCACGTTCGGCGTCGATCCGAGGACCGCGGGCGACTACCGGCTGGTCGGCGGCAACTTCGGCACGCCGCCGCTAGGGGATTTCGATCTTCCCAGGCCCCCGCCGGGCATAACGTACTCGTTGTCGATGGCGGCAGACGCAGGCTTCATAGACCTTGTGGTGTCGGCGGCCGTGCCCGAGCCTTCCAGCTTCGCCCTGCTGGGCGTCGGCGCCGGCGGGTTGCTGGGCTGCGCGTGGCGGCGGAGGCGAGGGCAGCGCATTGCCTGACAAACGGTCTTTTCCATGGAGAGATAAAAACCGGGTCAGGAGTCATAGAGCGTGTTTTGAAATTCTCCCCTCTCCGGGCACCGACCGCAGGTTGGTCGGGAGAGGGGTCGGGGGTGAGGGCGGTTGCGGTCCCGGCCTGGCTAAGCCGAGTTTCTCGGCACTGCTGCCCTCACCATAACCCTCTCCCGGAGAGAGAGGGGACCTGTCACTCGCCATTTCAAAACACGTTCTAAGACCAAGGCAACGACCACGCGAATCGGAACAAAAAACGCAAGAATCCCGAACATGAAACGTTACGCCCCTTATGGCAACATCGCCTGCCTCGCCTGTGTCCTCGGGATGCACGTGCTTCCAGCGACGGCGCAGGGCGCCGCCTCCTCGACGGCGACGAAAGCAATAAAGATCATCGATTGCGGCGGCGGCGGCTGGAAAGACGGCCAGGTCCAAGAGCCCTGTATCCTGGTCAACCCGAAGGACGCCGGCAAGCTGATCATGTTCTATGCCGGAATGAAGACGAAATGGGCGAATTACTCGGATCAAACGATGTACCACGTCGCCACGCCGGCGCTCTACCACATCAACGGCAAGTGGTATCTATATTTTCAGGCTGCCCGTGCGGGTGGATACAGCTCTCAACATTGGAATCTGTGGGGCATCCAGTGCGATGACGCGGCAGGGAAACTGCTGTCGGAAGGAAAGATCGGGGGCTCCACCGCGCGAGCAGAAACAGGACACGATTTCCCACGGCCACAAGGAGCGCTGCGATGAAGGTCGTCGTTCTCAACGGCAGCCCCAAGGGGATGAACAGCGTCACGATGCAGTACGTGCTGTTCCTCAAGAAGAAGCTGCCCGAACACGAGTTCTCGATCCACGACGTCTGCCAGGAGATCAAGAGGCTGGAAGAGGACGAGGGGGCGTTCCGGGCGGTCGTCGACAGCGTGGCGGCTGCGGACGCCGTCGTCTGGGCGTTCCCGCTCTATTATCTGCTGGTCCACGCCCACTACAAGCGGTTCATCGAGCTGCTTTTCGAGCGGCACGCCGAGGGGAGCTTTCGCGACAAGTACGCCGCCGTCCTCACCACGTCGATCCACTACTTCGACCACACCGCGCACGAGTACGTCCGCGGCGTCTGCGAAGACCTCGGCATGAGGTGCATCGGCGGCTACTCGGCCGAGATGTACGACCTGCTGAAGGAAAGCGAGCGGGATCGGCTGCTGCTGTTCGCCAGGGCCTTCTTCAAGGCGGTCGAAGAGAAGCGGTCCGTTCCCCGACGCTGCGCCCCGGTCGTGCCTTCGGACTTCGTTTACGAGCCCGGCGCGCCGCGGTCCGGGACGATCGACGCCGGGGGCAAAAGCGTCATGATCGTCAGCGACTCGGAAAGTCCCCGCAGCAACCTTGCCAAGATGGTCCAGCGGCTTCAGGGGGCCTTCCTGGGGCCGGTCTCCGTGGTGAACCTGCACGACATCCGCATCCGGGGCGGCTGCATGGGCTGCATCCAGTGCGGCCTGGACAACCAGTGCGTCTACCGCGATGCCGACGACGTCCACGAGGTCTACGGGAAGCTGACGGCCGCCGATATTGTGGTGCTGGCGGGGGCGATCCGCGACCGCTATCTCTCCTCCCGCTGGAAGCTGTTTTTCGACCGCGGCTTCTTCAACGGCCACGTGCCCATATTCGTCGGCAAGCAGATGGGCTATTTGGTGTCCGGACCGCTCGTGCAACTGGCCAACCTGCGGCAGATCCTCGAATCCTATGCGCTGTCCGAGCAGGCGAACCTGGCCGGCATCGTGACCGACGAGTGCGGCGACTCGGGCGAACTCGACCGCCAGTTGGACGACTTCGCCGGGCAACTGGCCGATGCGGCGGCGACCGGCTACGTTCAGCCGCCCAACTTCCTGGCGGTGGCCGGCCGGAAGCTCTTCCGGGATGCGGTCTGGTCCAGCTTGCGGCTGGTGTTCCGGGCCGACCACCGCTACTACCGAAGCCATGGTCTTTACGACTTTCCCGCCAGAAGCCTGAAGACGCGGTTGAGCGAAGGGGTGCTCTCTCTGCTGCTCGTGATCCCCCGCTTTCGCAAGGAATTCCGCAAGCGGATCAAGGAGGAGATGGTGAAGCCACTGGCCGAAGTGGTCGAGAAACAGTAGACGTGCTGCTGGTGGCCCGGCACCTGACGGACAAGGCCCCCATGGGCTAGTGCTGCGTCAACCGTGGTCTGATGGATGGGTGCCACTGCTGGCTTGTCCAGCAGTGCGGAAAACACTGCTGGGCAAGCCAGCAGTGGCACCGCTCACTCGACGACTGACAGAGCACTAGCGAAGGATCGCCGCGGCATTCGAGGCTTCCATCAGGTACGGATTTGGACGCCGGGGATAAGCAGCGAGCGAGGCGTCGTCGTAGGGCAACAAGCGCGGCGGACTGGCGTCGGCAATGACCACCCAGGCCTTGCGGTCGGCGTAATACTGGCGCAACCGGCGGTCCTCGTCGGGCGAGATCTCGCGGGCCCAAACCACGGCCGAGCCGTTGATATCGGCCCGGTTGTAGACCCACTCCTGAAAACAAGTGTGGTCGGGCGCATAGCGCACGAAAACCAGGTGGCGCTGGCCGTCGCTCTCCAGCCGCCGCGCGACCTGCTGCCGGGCGCCGGGGCAATCGCCCGCGTACCATGTGCTGCCCAAGGGCACGGCGTACTCCAGCACGCAGACCACGACGATGGCGGCCGACAGCCAGCGACCCGCGCGGCGTCCCTTCCATCGCCAGCCGCGCAGTATTCGCATCCCAGCGGCGACTTGCACGAGCACCAGCGCGGTGACCGGGGCCGCGTAGTGGGCCTGCAGGCAGATCGCCTGGGTGAGCGCCAGGAACACCAGGACGCAGGTGGCCGCGGCCAGCCAAAACCAGCGATCGCGGCAGTTCCGCCATAAGGCCAGCAGGGGCAGCGTGAAGGAGGCGCCGATGAAAAACTGGAAGAACACCCGCACGCGCGTCGCCAGCGCCGGGTTCACCCCGAAAAACGCCTGCCGGCGGAGGAACCGCGGCCGTTCCCAACCGACGTAGTAATCGGCCATTTCCGGGTGCCGGTACTGAGGCGCCGCCTCGACCTTCTGCCAGAGGAAAGTCGGACGGGCGTTGTAGGCCACGTCATGCACGTTGACGGGCATGACCAGCGGATCGCCGGTGACGGCGGCGTGATAGGATGCCAGCCAGACGACAGCCGGCGCCAGCACCGCCATGGCGGCCGCCATGGCCGGCAGGCCCCGGGTCACCGCGCCGCGCACTGCCGACCGAGCCGACCAGGCCAGCAGCACCACGGCGGCCGGCAGGCTGGCGACGAGACCTTCGTAAGGGCGGGAGCACATCAACATGGCCAGACCGAGCCCGAGATGGAAGCCGGCCCACCATTGCCGCTGCCGCACGATGCGCGGCAACGCCCCGTAGACCAGCGCGCCGCCGCAGGCGGCGACGGCCCCGCCCCAATAACTTTGCGCCGAGTAGGACGGCGCCAGCCAGAGGACGGCCAGCAGTCCGCCCAGCAGCGCCCAACGGGGGTGCAGCCAGCCCTGCAAGAGCCAACAGGCCGCCGCGCACGCTGCCGCGATACTGATCCATACGCCCACGATCGGCTGTCCGGTGAGCATCTGCCCCAGGGCCAGCGCTAACCCCTGGCCGGGCGGATACTTGGCCGTGTAGGTGGGCTGCTGGATGATGTGCATGCTCTCGAAGTGCTGCCAGAACGGATGCGGGGGATTCGTGAGCCGGCCCGACGCGAAGGTGTCGGCCTCCAGCAGGTAGCCGAATTCATCGTGCGTGCCCGGGTAAGGAATCGCGCGGAAACTAAAGGCGGCGCTGGCCAGAAAGCCCAACAGCCCGACCAAGATCAGGGTCAGCCCTTGCCGCCGGGCCAGGCGGTCGACCGCGCGAGATGCCGCACAGACCAGCCGCGGCTGGCGCAGCCAGCGGGTCAGGCCAACTCTAACCAGCATAGAAAGCCGAGGAGATGCCCGATTGCCTACTTCTTCCCGAATCGGCGCGGAAGTCCTTCGCATAACGAGCCCCCCCCTTGGTTATCCGCAGGCGCATGCGCCCCCAGACTCGAGGGCGTGATATTTCGTCTTTGTCGGTTACAACGGTCGAACCGGTTGAGACAAAAGATCGGAATTCAACGCCTGTGCCGGAAAAACGGGGGGGATCATTGCCGTGGCAGCGGTCTGCCGGCGGCTTGGGGGGAGTGGAGGAGATGTGCCGGGCGGCGGAGGAGCGGCAGAAAGTTGCCTCAGGCCGCCGATTCCCCGGCAAGGCCCCCGTCGAGCGGATAGCGGCCGTAGCGCCGGGCCGCCTCGAACATCGCCACGATGTTGGCCGGGTCGATGTGAGCCTTGGCTGGCCCGCAAGTCTTGACTTGCCCGTATACATTCCTATAATATCATATATTCTTATTAAGGAATACACGCTATAATAGGAATGTATTCGCAATCGGACGTGCCCAGAGTCTGCTGACATGCCGCCATATCGAGAAGTGCCCAGCCAGTCGGGAATGCTCCGCCTTTTGAGCCAAGGCCGGGTAGACGTGTCCCCACTCAAGGCGGTTGCGGTGGAGGTCGAGCCCACCCGCAAAGGCCGGCCGAAAGGCGCCCGGGTGGACGCCAACTTGGTCCTCCGCTGGGAGAAGAAGGCATACCATTTCGCCGTGGAGTGTAAAGCCATTTCCACGCCGAAGGGGATCGCTGCCGCCGTGCAGGCCACGAAGCAGGCCAGCAAGCCGCCGCGTTGCTACCCGCTGGTCTTCGCCCCGCATCTAGGCGAGCCCGAGCTACGACTCCTTCAAGAGCAGCAAGTGAGCGGCATCGATCTCTGCGGTAACGTCCTGATCGTGGTCCCCGGCGAAATCTTGGTGTCCCGCACGGGGGCGCCGCAACAGATTCCGCCGCAGCGGCCTCATCAAGAACGTTTACCGCAAGAACAGCTCCGTTGCCGCCCGCGTTTTCCTGCTCAAGCCCCGGTACGCTTCTATCACCGAGGTCATGAACGAAATCGAGACCCGCGGGGGAAATCTCACGCAAGCCACAATCTCCAAGGTATGCAGCAGCCTCGACCAGGACCTCGTGATCGAACGTACAAGAGGAAAATCGCCACGCACGCGGAGCCTTCGGTTGATCCAACCCGAGAAACTCCTCGAACTGCTCACCAGCAATTACGCCCCCCCTCTGATCAAACAGCGCCTGACCGCAAAGACTGCTCTTGCGCCCGCGCAGTTCCGTCAGCGGCTCAGGGAGTGGGGGAGGGAAATAGCCGAAAAGGCGGTGCTCACCGGTTCCTCGTCCGCCGGCGAGTACGCCGTGATGGTGCGCGAACCGCTCCAGTCCTTCTATTGTTCCAGTCTGGAAAGCCTGCTCAAACGATTGGGCAGCGACCTTGAAGAGACCTCCCGTTTCCCCGACGTCGAGTTTCTGGAGACCGACGAGGACTTCGTTTACTTTGACGCCCGTGACAATCTCGCCGCATCCCCGGTGCAGGTGTACCTGGAGCTTATGCGAGGCGACAAGCGGGAGCAGGAGACTGCCGAGCAGGTGCGCAAGGCGATTCTCCAGCCCTTCAAGGCGAAAGGATGAGCCGGCATGGTATGGGCGGACCCGCTCACGGCGAGCTTGCTCGACATCCTCTTCGAACTGCGCGAGCACTCCGTCCCACTCACGATCGGCGGCGGCTTCGGTCTCTACCTCAAGCGCATGCGGCTTGATGAGACGCACGAGCGCACGCTTTTCTCGCAACTGCCCATGCCGCGGGCCACGAACGACCTCGATCTGTTCATCCGCGCCGACGTACTGTGCGACCCCGGAAGCATGGAAGGGGTCGCCGCTGTCCTTGATCGCCTCGGCTACGAGGCCGTGCCGGAGGCGAAATATATGCAGTGGAAGAAGCGCATCGACTTGCACGGCCAGGACCGTGAGATCAAGGTCGATCTGCTGGTCGGCCCGTTGGGGCAATTTCGCGAGCGACTCCATGTCAAAGGTGTCCGCGCGCGCCCCAAGGGTTCGATCAAGCTCCACGCCCACACGCTGGAAGAAGCCCTTCACATTGACCAGTCGCCCGTAATGCTCGCCGTTTCAGGAAATCGCTCTAATGGGCAGCCGTTTGAATCGCAAGTCCATCTGCCGCAGCCATTCACGTACCTCATGATGAAGCTCTTCGCCTTCCGCGACCGCAAGGGCGATGAGAACAAGGACCTCGGCAGGCACCACGCACTCGACGTTTATGCCATCGTGGCCATGCAGGCAGAATCCGAGTACCAGGAGTCCCTGCGATTGGGCCGCCAGTACGGCGCGGACAGGCACGTCGAGGCGGCCCGCGGAATCCTCCGCATCGATTTTGCCGAGCCAATCAGTATCGGCGTGATTCGCCTTCGTGAGCACTCGCTTTTTCGACCAGAGTTTCCCGTGGGCGAGTTCATCGCCGTGCTCAGGGACATTTTTCAGGCGTGAACCCCAGGCTCGAACCTATCGGAAGAATGAGGAATTGGGGATACCGACAATGCGTGCATGGTGTCGGATCGCCATTTATCCGCCCATAGCGTGAACGGTTACGACTGCCCGGCTGTTCCCCCGCCGAGCGGATAGCGGCCGTAGCGCTGGGCCGCCTCGAACATCGCCACGATGTTGGCCGGGTCGATGTGGGCCTGGATGTTGTGGACCGGGTTGAAGACGAAACCGCCGCCGGGGGCCAGATCGCGGATGCGGCGGCGGACTTCCTCCCGCACCTCGGCGGGGCCGCATCGGTTCAGCACCCGCTGCGTGTCGCAGCCGCCGCCCCAGAACGACAACTTCGCCCCAAACTTCTGCTTCAACTCCGCCGTGTCCATGCCGGCGGCCGACACCTGCACCGGGTTGAGAATATCGACGCCGATCTCGATCAGGTCGGGCAGAAACTCCCGCATGGCGCCGCAGCCGTGGTAGAAAATCTTCGCCTTGGTGCGGGCCTTGATCGCCTCGATGATCCGCGCCCAGCGGGGCTTGATCATCCGCCGATACAGCGCCGGTGACAGGAGCGGCGCGGTCTGGCCAGTCAGGTCGTCGGCCGTAAAGTGGATGTCGATCAGGTCGCCTACCTCATCGAGAAAGAGCTGCTGGGCCGTGATGATGGTGCCGGTGAGCCGCTCGAAGAACGCCTCGGCGAAGTCCGCGTTGGCCACCAGGTCCATCAGGCCCTCCTGCATGCCGCGGACGCGGAGCAGTTGGTTGAACAGGTTGTGCCCGCAAGGGGCGATGCCGAACAGCGCCCGATCGGTGCCGGCCCGCAGCTTCTGGACGCGCTGCCGGAGGCCGCGATAGCGGGCCGGGTCGGCGGGGTCCGGCCAGGGCATCTTTGCGATCGCCTCCAGCGACGGCTCGCCGAGGGGAAACTCCTGCCAGTCGTAGTAGAAGCCGCCCCGCGGTCGCCGCAAGGTGGCGCCGAACTCGTCCTTGAACGACTCGCCGCGCGGGCCTTCATCGACGAAGACTGGGCTATAACCGGCCGGCGGATTGGAAAACACCGGAATCACGTCGACGCCGAAGCGGTCCAGCAGATCGTCGTCCACCACTGCGACCTGCTGCACCGTCTCCAAGGTCTCGATCGGCCGCTTGGGCAGGCCGAGGTGGTCGCGCAGGGCCGCATAGGTAGGAATGGCGATCGACGAGACTACGCTGCCGCCCAGGTCGATCGGCACCCGGTCCGGCTCGCGGTGGTCCAGGGCGGTCAGCACGCGCTCACGAGACTTCATGGATCGCTCTCCTTGGGACATCCCCAGCCGGGGACTGGTCCATTTTTCGGCCAAATGGCGTTGCGTTGACCAACCAGTCGTTGGCCGAAAACATGGACCTGTCCCCTTTGGCGGCGCAAAGGGGACAGTCCCATTTTCGCGGCGAAGGCGCTTGTTTGTAAGGCGGCGCTGTCCGCGCCGCGAAAATTGGGACAGTCCCCAGGCTATTCATCGGTCGCTCTCCTTATCGCGGTCATGCAGGACTCGATGCAATCGTGGCGCGTGCGGCGAGTATTGTACACGCCCACGGTGCAGTATCCGGAATATCCGATCCGCTCCAGCTCGCCGAGCCAGGCGGCCGTGGGCCAGTGTCCCTGGCCCAACACGTCGCGATTGGTTTCCGAGAGGTGGACGTGGGCGAGGATGTCGCCGATGCCGGCCAGCGGCGCGAGCATGTCCTTCTCCTCGATGTTCATGTGGAAGGTATCGACCATCATGCGCAGGCCCGGCAGGCGGAGGCCGCGGACCAACTCGGCCACCTCGGCGATGGTATTGTGGAAGCCGACTTCGCCGTGGTTCACCGGCTCGAAGGCCACGGTCACGCCTTGCTCCGAGGCGTATTGGCCCAGGTCGCGGACGGCGTCGCGGATACGGGCGGCGCCGGCGGCTCGGTCCGGCTCGTCGCTGAGCCGCCCCTGGAGCGATCCGAAGACGATCAGGGCCTTCCAGCGCGCCGCCAGATCGACGAAAGATTCGAGCAGGGCGACGGTGCGCCGCCGCACGGCCTCGTCGCGCGTGCAAAGGCAGTTGCCCCGGCTGTAATAGGTCGAGCCGGTCTGGAAGGCGCACATCGCGTAGCCGGCCGCGGCCAGCGACCGCCGCACGCGGGGCTCGTCGAACTGGGCGGGGTCGGCGATTTGCAGCTCGACGGCGTCGTAGCCGGCCCGCCGCATGACGGCCAGGTCGCCGTCGAACTGGCCCCAATCGCGATACGAGCCCGGGTCGGGCAGGACATAGCTGAGCTTCATTCAATCCCTCCGCGGCAGGCTGGCGCCGCCGTCGACCAGGAGCGTGATGCCGGTGATGTAATCCGCTTCGTCGCTGGCCAGGAAGAGGAAGGCGTCGGCGCACTGCTCGGGGGTGCCGAACTCGCGCAAGGGGAGGGCGGCCGTGGCGCGGGGGCCGAAGTTCGGGTCGGTCTCGTAGCAGATTTTCGACAGCCCGGCCATGACGATGCCCGGCGCCATCACGTTGACGCGGATGCCGTGGACGGCCAGTTCCTGGGCCATGGCGCGGGCCAGGAAGGCTAGTCCCGCCTTGGCGACGCCGTAGCAGGCGCCCTCGGGCCAGGGCAGTTCCTGGACCCAGGAGCCGTTGAAGAGGATCTTGCCGCGGACGCCGCGCTGGCAGCCGGGCTTTACGAGCGGTTCCTGCCGGACCATGATCCGCGCCGCCGCCTGGCCGAGGTGAAAATTGCCGGTGAGGTTCAAGTCGAGGTGCGCCTGCCACTGGTCGGGGCGGATGTCGAGGAAGGGGCCGTTCTCGACCATGGCCGCGTTGCCGATGACCACGTCGATGCGGCCGTGGCGGCGGAGCACCTCGGCGAGCATGACGTTGATCGACTGGCGCTGGCCCGCGTCGCAGCGGAGATACTCGATGGTGCCGGGGCCGGTTTGGGTCGCCTGGGCGATGAGCGCGCCTTCCTCGAAGGTTTTTCGGCCGGTCATGACGACCGCGGCCCCTTCCTGGCAGAGTCGGCGGCAAGTGGCCCGGCCGATGTCGCCGTATCCGGCGGTCACTACGATCACCTTTCCCGTTACGCGTCCGGAGGCGGTTGTCATGGCAGTTCCTTTTGTTGGGGTGAAGATTTGGTCCAGGACGCTCCCAGTTCTTCCAGGGTGCGGCCTTTGGTTTCCGGCACGACGATCAGCGAGAACAGAAACGCCGCGGCCGATATGACTGCGTAGATCCAAAAGGCCATCGCCGGCGTGCCGAAGTGGATTTTGAAGTAATCCACCATCGGGGGAAAGCAGAAGGTCGCCAGGGATGCCGCAATCCAGACGCACACGGAAGCCACGCCCATCGCTTTGCCGCGCAGTTGATTGGGGAAGATTTCCGCCATGATCAACCAGGTCAATGGAGCTACGCTGACCATATATGCGCCCATGACAAGAGCCATCGTGAAAATCACATACATGCCGGTGCTTGCCTGTGAAACAACACGCCCACGACGGCCATTCCCACGGTCATTCCCAGCGTGCCCAGCAACAGCAGCGGCTTTCTGCCGAGCCGATCGACAGTCGCCAGGGCAATGATTGTACAGATCACGTACCACCCGCTCATAATCATGTTCAAGAAAATGGCGTCGCTCTTATTTGGATATCCTGCGTCCTGAAAGATGGTGGGCATGTACATGGTCAAGATGCTGGCACCGGTAATCTGTTGGAACACCGCCAGGGCGCAAGCGATAAACAGGGCGAATCGCAACCCGGGCCGCAATAGTTCTCGCCACCCTCCCTCTTCCCGGGCGGACGCCAAAATGTCTCGCATTTCGGCCTCGGCATGTTGACGCCCATCGATCAGCGTCAGCACGTCCATCGCCTCCTGCTGCCGGTTTTTCTGCGCCATCCAACGCGGGCTTTCCGGCACCAGCAGCAGGCCGACAATGAAGATGGGCACCGGCACTACATTCGAGGCCAACATCCAACGCCAGTGTCCGTCCAACGACAGATAATACGCGACGACCGCGGCACAAGCCAAGCCGACCACGATCGCCAATTGGTTCACCGTCACCAGCGCCCGCGGATGCGCGGCGGCGACACTTCAGCGATGAACATGGGAGAAACGACGGACGCCAGCCCGACGCCGACGCCGCCCAAGAATCGAAACAGGTCGAATTCGAGGATGTTGGCCGGCAGCGCGGATCCGATCGAGCCCGCGGCAAACAACAGACCGGAGAAGATGAGCGTCCGCTTGCGCCCCCAACGATCGCTGAGCGTGCCGCCGAGCAGGGGACCGGCCATGCAACCCAACAACGCGCTGGCCATTGCAATTCCAACCCCATACGGCCCCAGGCTGAACTCTTTCTCCAGAAAGAGCTTCGCTCCGGAGATGATTTGCAGATCGTAGCCGAAGAGAAACCCTCCCACGGCCGCCACCATGGCGATCAGGTAGACCAAGAACGGTTTGCGGCCGTCTTGCACGCGGGATGGGGCCACTGGTGGATGATTCAAGTTTTCGATCTCCCCTGGTTTCAAAGCGATCACTGCGAAACCGCCAGCGTGCCGCCGGCCGCCCCGCTACCACTCCTAATCCCTAATCCCTCTTCTACCGTCCCATCCAGCCGCCGTCGACCACCAGCACGTGGCCGTCCACGTAGTTGCTCGCATCGCCGGCCAGGAACAACAGGGGACCGACCAGGTCCTCGGGCTGGCCCCAGCGCCCCGCCGGAATGCGGTTTCTGATCTGCGGTTCGCGCAGCGGATCGTGAATAATCGCCGCGCACATCTCGGTGTCGAAATACCCCGGTGCGATGGCGTTGACGTGGATGTTCTTGGCAGCCCATTCGTTGGCCAGGGCCTTGGTCAGGCCGGCGACGCCGTGTTTGGCGGCCGTGTACGCGGGCACGGTCCAGGCGCCCTGGAAGGCGGCCAGCGAGGCGATGTTGATGATCTTCCCGCCGCCCTGCCGCTCCATCACCTTGGCCGCCTGCTGGCATAGCTCGAACACGCCGGTCAACATCAGGCTGAGGACGGCGTCCCAGCGGTCCAGGTCGAACTCCATCGCCGGCTGGCGATGCTGGATGCCCGCACAGTTGACGAGGATGTCGAGGCGGCCGAAGTGCTCGACGACCCGGTCGACGACCGTGCTCCGCTGTGCGCGGTCGGCCAGATCGGCCTGGAAGAAGGCCATCTCGCCTTGATGGGCCTCGACGCGGCGGCGCAGTTGTTCGCAGTCGGTCGAGAGATCGACCACGGCCAGCTTGGCGCCGGCCGCCACCAGGCCCTCGCTCATCGCCAGCCCCAGCCCGCTGCGGCCGCCGGTCACCAGCGCCACGCGGCCGGAAATGTCAAACAGGTGGTTTTTCATGGTTCTTCGCGCATCAGTATGCGGCCTCGACTTGGACCGTCCCCTGCAAGTCGTGCAGGCGGATCAGTTCCTTGGCGGCGTCGAAATCCGTCCACGGCCGGCCGTTGACCGTGACGCTCTTGATTAGTGCTTGGCGTGGGATGACGCAGCCGCAGCAGCACCGCCCGGGGCGGATTGCGCGAGGGCAGCTGCGACCGTGGCCGGGATCTTGCCGTTTTCCACGTCGGAGACGATTTCGTACGCGAGCGTTCCGAAGTGCGTGGGGGCATTCTTCACGGTGATCTTCTTGCCCTGCTCCAGCCATGCCCGCGGCGTGGCCGCGGGCCAGCCAGAGCGCTGTGCCGTCTTCCATCACCAGCATATTGCGGAAGCGTTCGAGGAAGGCGGCCTCCTCGAAGGTCTTGTCCGGCGGACCATGGACCGCGTGCTCGTTGAAGACGTAGCCGTCGCTGGGCAGGATATCGATGGCATAACAGTTCAGGAACGAGCGGAGAAAGACCGGGATGTCGTCGCCGGCCAGGTGCATATTCGCCGTCCGTTCCAGCCCGCCCTGATACTGCCAGCCGGCGTCGAACCATCTCCGCCGATTGCCGACATAGTGATTCTCCAAGAGCAAGCGATCTTCCAGCACGTCGAGATATCCCTGCACCCGCACGTCGTCGGGCGGCAACAATCCCGCCGGACTGATCAGCGCCGCCGCCGACTGGACCGTGTCCCAATAGAGCGGTCCGACGTGTCGCCGGAGCCGTCGCGTTTCCAGCCCCATGCCCCCGTGCTCAATCCCGCACATAGCAGGCGAAGGGAATAACCGAATGGTACGTGCCGTCGCGCACGGGAACGACCGGCGAGAGCGCGATGGAGCGCTCGACCGCTGCGCGCAGGTCCTTGCGATAGGCTTCGGCCTCGGCCGCGAGTCTGGCGCCTGCCGGCGGGATCGATCGTTGCCAGGGTCTCCGCCAAGTGCGCCAGCGAAGGCCCAGTAGTAGGCCTCGGCACTCGTAGAACTGCATCCACAAGCCACCGCTGTCCGGCGTGACCTGCAGGGCCGGTTGCAGGCCCTTGCACCAGAGACGCTGGCCGCCGGGAACCATGCTCGATAGCAGGCGTCGTTGCCGCAGCATCCACTGGGCGTTGGCCTTGATCCGCGGCGCGGACGGCCTTGAGCCAGTCGGTGTCGCCGGTCATCCAGTAGTGCTCGATCAAGGCCCAGCCGATGGAGCCCGGGCCGAAGGCATGGACGCCGTCCATGTGGCCGCCGGCGCCGGCTGGCCCTACGGCGTGCGTCAGGCACCCGTGGCCTTCCGAGAAAAGCCCGTTGGGGCGGTCGGGGCAAAATTGATGCCTTCGAATTGGGATCCATCGGCAGCGAAAGCCACTGGTCGAATCCGTCCTCGGCCGCCTTGTGCGAGCCCATCAGGTCGAGGACCGCGAGAACCATATAGGTCTCCGCGGCCAGGATGCCGTAGGGATAATCGTTGAACCACAGCCGGCCGTTGTTGGGGTTCTTTTCGCAGTGCCGCAGCAGGTGCCAGGCCCCCAGGTTCCATTGGGCCGTCAATCGCTCGCGAAGGGACCTGCACCTGCATGGGCGGTTCCGATCCGGCAGGCGGCTTGGGATGGGGCGGCAGGTTGTCGCCGCGCATCGCCGTGACGGCGCCTTGCCAGGTCTGTTCTGCATGGATGCGGATCTGCTGGCGGATGGTGCTCAGTTTCCTGGCCTTGAGTTCCTTGATGAATTCCGCCGCGCTGGCGGCCTGCGAGGCCAACGCCAAGGGCGGCTGCGATGGAAAATGGGGGCGGGCGACGTGCCTTGTAGAAGTACCAAACGCCGGCCTGGCCCTGGGCGTCGGCGTGCGGATTGCCGGCGTGAACGCGCCCACAACATCCTCTTTCAGGTTCCAAACTCCTTCCACGCCCGCCCACCTCGGAGATGACCAGGTCGATGAGCGTCGTATCGCAGTAATGAACGCCCCTGCGGCCGACGACTAAGGAGATCATGTCGCCGGGTTCGACCGCGACCGCAGCCAAGTCCTTCGCCTCCTCGGCGGAGGGTATCTTCCGCTGGCCCCGTCCTTCCGTTGCGCCGTGCGCCAGCGTCTTCGGTTCCGCTTTGGTCACGCGCACGATCCGCCACTGGATCCCAATGCTCCCGCGCTGGGCATGCTCGACGCGGGCCCTGACCGCCACGGTCCCTTTCAGGGGACTCCGCCAACCGACGGCCACGTCCTCTCGACCCGGATGCATGGCCAGGCTTCGCGGCGGGATGGTGATGCCGGAGGTGGAAACCTCGGCGGCCGTGGGGTTCCCGCCGAACCATGGCGTGGCTTCGCTTCCCCAACCCAGCAGCTTCGTGCTGCCGGCAATGGAGTTCGTTTTCTCGGTCAGGAGCGTTCGTGGCGTGCGCGGGCTCGATCGCCGGCTGGGACACCGTGGGCGGGTCCGCCGGTCCGGCGCACGAAGAACCCATACTCGGGCGCCAGATCGGGCCGTTGTCCAGGTCTGCCGCCAAAAAGGAGAAGTTGCCCGCCTTCGTCCACAAGGTCACGATGGTCCGCGCCACGTCGTCCGGCTGGCTCGTGAACGGCTGGACCTTCCGCCATTTCGACGTGCCCATGTAGAGCAGGCTGAGTTTCACGCCGCGACGGGCGGAACCTTCGCCAAAAGAACGCCAGCAGCGCGAGTCGACCGCCGCAGTGTGCCGTCGCCGTCCAGCGGGCGCAATCCGGCGGCGACGCCGTCGTAGGTTTCGATCCGCCCGCTGTAGTCCTTGTCGGCGGTCGCCTTATCGAACCCCATTCGATCTCGAGGTCCATCTCTTTCCAGGTATCCGCCACCAGCGCCCGCACCGCGGGGACGTTGTAGTCCGCGGCGTTTTTGGAGCCGCTGACGCTGATCACCACGCCGCAGGTTGGCGTCTTCAGATCATAGATGCAGGTCTTCCCATCGGCCGATACGGCCGGCTTGAGCGGCTTCCTCACCGCGGCGAGGTTGTTCCACCAGGAACTGGCCGTGCCTTGGGCGTCCAGCGTGGTAATGATCACGTCGTCCGCGCAGGCCGACGCTTGGCATCCGCAGCCCAGGTCAATTCCAACCGTTGGAGCGGGCGGATTTCCTCCCAAAGCAACCCGCACAACGCCTGCTTGATCGCCGGTGCGCTCTAGGTCCACGGGCCTGTTCAGCGGTTGGCCGGCATACCGCATCAGCGTCAGCCAACTTTCCGGCGGGTTCTCCTCGGGCTTGCGGTGCGCGGTACTGGTACGCGCTGGCGCAATGTCGGCCGGCTGGCCGACCCGCCGGTCGCAACCAGTGTCCGCCACCGCCCCGATCGAGTCGGCACGGGCGGCGAGAATGAACATCACGGCCATCGAGATGCATAACGAATAGGCTCTCATGGTGATCTCCCTAGAGCATGTAATTGGAATGGCACGAGTGGGGCTCCCATCGCTCATCTACCCTCAACATGTTCCAACAGAATCTACTGACAATACAACTCCAAGTTGCCCTCGGCGACAATCGACGGCGGAATGCGAATCAGCGGCGGCGGCATCCGGCCGTCCAGCAGGTGCCGGGCCAATACCTCGACGACCGCGGCGCTCCTGCTTCGGCATGTTCTGGAAGAACGTGAACTGCACCACTTTCCTCCGCAGATACTCGCCGATTGGAAGGTCCCGGTGGCCGCCACGGCCACCTTTCCAGCCAGGCCGATCTCCCACACGCAACGGCAGACCTCGCGCCGTTGTCGGTGCCGATGTACAGGCCGCCCACGTCGGGGTGCTCGGCCAGGAGGCGGCGGGTCAGGGGGTAACTCAGCGCCGGGTCGTCGTCCGATTGATACACGCCGGCCAGCGGCAAGCCCAACTCGTCGGCCTCGGCGGCGAAGCCGCGGACCTTTTCCGCATGGTCGGCCACGTCCCGGCTGCCGACGATCACCGCCAGCGGCCGGCCGGGAGCCAGCTTCGCCAGCAATTCGGCCGCCAGGCGGCCGCAGCGCCGAATCGTTGGTCACGCAGGTGAGCCGCGGGGCGGCGGTGATATCGGTGCCCAACAGGGCCAGCGGGATCTTGCTCTCGGCGATGCGGTCCCAGGCGTCGGCGGGCGGACCGACCGGCCCGGGACAAAGCAGCAAGCCGTCCACCTTCTCGTCCAGCAGTCGCAAAATCGCCCGCTGGTAGGCCGCCGCGCTGCGGGGTCGGCCACGGAACAAAACTCGGCGCGGACGTGGTGGTCTTCCATCGCGGCGACACTTTGCCGCACGGCGGCCAGCAGCGGACCGTAGTAGCTGGGCCAGTAGCCGCGGGATGGATCACACCCAGCGTAATCGGACGCCGCACCAGCATCTGGGCGATGCGGTTGGGACGATAGCCCAGCCGCCGGGCGGCCTCCTGGACGGCCCGCCGGGTCTCGGGCCGCAGCGCCCCCTTATTGCCCAGGGCCTTGTTGACGGTACAGATCGAGACGCCGCAATACTGCGCCACGTTGTGGAGCGTAACGCGTCGGCCTGGTCGGGGCGGTGGGGGGCGGTGCGGTGCATGGCGGGCGGGAAGGTAAACGTTTAACTTAAAACCAGGATATCTACCCCGCCCCCGCCCCGTCAACACCCCGAAAATGAAAAACCCTCCGGCCGTCCCGGCGAGCAACGCCCCCCCGCCTTCCCCCCAGAAACTACGCCGCCCGCCGCGCGACCGTAAACGCCTCGCCCGGCGAAGCAAGCGGCCTCGACCTCCGGGCAGAAGTACTTGCAGGCGTAGACGAAGCCGCCCGGGTCGCCGCCGCCCTGCTCGGCAAACGTCCAGTAGTGGCAGGGAATGGCGTAACGCGGCTTGGCCTGCTTGACCAGCCGGGCTGCGTCGATGTGGTTCATGTTGCCGAACACGCCGTTGATGCAGGGCAAGACCACGTCGGGCTTCAAGTCATCAGCGGCTGGAACAGGCCCGGGCGCAGCGACGTGTCGCCGGTGAGCATCACCCGCACGCCGCCGAAATCCAGCAGCAGGGCCAGCGCCGAAGGGGAAAAGTCGCCGTGATCGGCCGGCACCGCATGGACCACCACGCCGCCCAGGTCGTGGGCCCGATTGGGTTCCAAGCGGATGCGGCGCTCGGCGACGACGCCGGCCTGTCAGACCCTCGTCGCATCCGGCCGGCGCGGCGAAGCGGCACTGGGGATTGTTCCGCGCGATCGCCGGCAGGGCGTCGGGATCGAGGTGGTCGGTGTGCTCGTGGGTCAGGATCACCAGGTCGGTCCGCACGTCCTCGGCCGCGATCGGCGCGAGCGAAAGCCGCTTGAAACCGTGCAACCGCTCCGACGGCGTCGGAGAGATAGGGATCGACATAGACGATTTGCCGCGCGGGCGTCTTGAAGGCAAAGCCCGCCTGGCCCAGCCACCACAGCCGCACCGCCCCCTCGGGCACTTCGGACGCCGGAATCTCCTTGCACAACGGAATCATGCGCACCTCCCTCGACCGAGTTTCAAGAGGGCAGACATTGCTGTCTGCCCGCGGTGGCGACAGGCAGGAATGCGCGGATCCACCTGTTCTGTCAAAACGCCCTACTGCTGCGTCCACTCGATGGGACAGGTCGCCGCGGCCCCGCCATCGACCGGCAACACCAGCCCGGTAATCATCGACGATGCCTCGCTGGCCAGGAAGACGAGCGGGCCCACCAGGTCGCCGGGCTGGCCGATCCGCTTCATGGGCAGCTTCGCGTAGACTTGCTCCATGAAGCGCGGGTTGGCGAAGATGCTGGTGGCGTTCATGTCGGTCTGAAACCAGCAGGGGGCGACGGCATTGACGCGGATGCCGCGGGCGCCCCATTCACAGGCCAGGTCGCGGGTCAGCGCGGCGATGGCGCCCTTGGTCGAGCAATAGGCGGCGTTGCCGCGGCCCATGCCCTGCAAGCCCCCGCCGAGGGCCGACATGTTGATGACGTTGCCGCTCCGCTGGGCCAGCATGATCCGGCCCACCTCCTGGCACATCCAAAAGGTGCCGTAAGTAGTTCACCTCCGTGAGCCGGCGGACGGTCTCGGGCGGGATTTCGGCGGTGGGGACCCGGGCGGTGATGCCGGCGATGTTGACCAGGATGTCCACCCGGCCGAAGTCCTGGTGAATTTGCCCGACAGTGCGCTCGAACGGCCGCCTGATCGGCCACGTCGCAGCCATAGGCGACGGCCCGCCGGCCCAGGGCCGCGATCTGGCCGACGGTGGCGCCGCAGCGGTCGGCGTCCAGGTCGACGCCGGCCACGTCGGCCCCATAGCCGGCCAGTCCCACGGCGGCCGCCTGGCCCAGTCCGCGCGCCGCCCCCGTGACCACGGCGATCTTCCCCGAGAGATCAAAAAGGCCCTTACTCATGGTCTCACCGCTGTTGTGGAAAAGTCCGGTAACGACCGATGTCTCGCGCGAGCGTCATCCTACCACATTGCCACCGGGCGGAAAATGACCCTTGGCGGTCTCGGGCAACTTTCATCTGCCAACCAGCTCCGTTGGCGATTCTTCTGTTCTCGTTTATCTTTTGCAAAATGCTTTAAGCGGCCCGCCGAACCTTGGCATCCTTGTCCTTGAGCAAGCCGGTAAGAGCTGGAACGGCCGGCCTGGCCTCGACCCCCAGGTTCCCCAGGGCGGAGGTGGCGTGGACTGGCGCGTCCACCAATTCTGGTCTTGAAGCAGTTCAATCAGGAGTGGGACGGCGGTCTGGCCTCGGAAGCGATCTTGGCCAGGGCCTTGGTGTGCTCTGCCAAACCTGCCAATTTCGAGTCTTGAGCAATGCGATGAGGGCCGGGAGCGGCCACCTTGGCCTCGGGGACCGATCTTCCCCAACGTTGCGGCGGCCGCCTGCGGAACCTGGCTTCTGGCTGGCCTCGAGGATATAATCGGCAAAGCCCTGGGACTGCTGCCGCTTTGGTCCCAGGATTGATCTTCCCCAGGGCCTTGGTGTGGCCGCCCAGCTGAACCCACGCTCTCCCTGGTCTTGTCGTTCAACAATGCGGTGAGCGGTCGGATAGCTGTTCGTGGCGTTGGGACCGATCTTTGCCAGGGCCTGGGCGGCGTTCTGCTGAATCTGCCCGTTCTTGTCGTTGAGCAATTCGATGAGGTTCGGGACGGCCCGCTCGGCGTCGGGACGAATCCTTCCCACGGCTTCGACGGCGGCCTGCCGGCACCGCTCATCCTTGCTCGTGAGCAGGTTGGAAAGGGCTAAGTTGACTGCCCTGAACTTGGGATTGATCTTCGCCAGCGCCTTGGCAGCGGCCAGCCGAACCCACCTATGTCTGGGCCCTGAGCAGGCCGGCAAGGGTTCGGTAGGCCGCTTTGGCCTCGGGACCGATTCCCCCCAAGGCCGAAACGGGGCCTTCCTGGAAGTCCCCGACTCTGCTTGACCAGCTCGATGAGGGCCGGGACGGCGGTCTTGGCGTCAGGGCCGATTCTGCCCAGGGCCCTGGCCGCGTCGTCGCGGACCACTTCGTTGCGAAGCAAGGCAATGATAATCGCTGGTACCGTGGCCTTCGCCTCGGGGCCGACTTCCCCAAGGCCCGCATGGCAGCCTCCTGAATCTGAAAATCCTCGTCTTCGAGCAACTTGGCAAGGGCCGGCACGGCCGCCTTGGCGTCGAGCCACGGCCATCGGCGGCATACTCCCAGACGAACTTATCTTTGTCATCGTTGAACAATTCCGCGATGGCCGGGACGGCGGTCGCGGCCTCGGGACCGATCTTCCCCAGGGCTTCGACGGCGGTAGGGCGGATCGCCGCGTTCTTTTCCTTGAGCAATTCCGTGAGGGCGGGGACGGCAGTCTTGGCCTCGGGACCGATCCGCCCCTGAGGGACTGGGCGGCGGCCCGCCGAACCGCCCAATCCTTGTCCTTGGCTGCGCTTCGGCCAGCGCGGGGACGACTTCGGCTCCCCAGTATCCGGCGGCCTCGTCGGCTGCCGAGGGCGAACATTTCCGTTGGCGTCCTTGAGCGAAGCGACGATGACCGGGATCGCCTCGGGACCGATTTCC
>CAVSFO010000013.1:0-191096 GCA_963727245.1 uncultured Planctomycetia bacterium
CACCGCCGTCGATCCCGCCGGTCGTCGACACCGCGATGGTCGCGTCGGCCTCGCCGCCGCCGTCCGGAGAGTATACCGTCACGCACTGCGGCCCGTCGGTCGATGCGTAATCCGTCCCGCCCGTGGCCGTGCCGTCCACCGTCTGGTAATAGATCGTCGCCGCCGTCTGCCAAGGCGTGCCGGCCGCAAACTGGACCGCGATCTTGAAATTCGCCGCGTCCCCCTCGAAAACCAGGCCCGCGCCGTTCGTGTCGGTCTCCGTAATCGTCGCCGTCGGTGCTGCCGGCGCGGCGGGCTGGGGAATCAGCCACGAGGTCACCGGCAGAAACGCATATGCCCCGTTGCCGTCGGTCACCATCACGCCCCCGTGGCCGAACTGCATCACGCCCAAAGTTTCACTGTCAATCGACGCACTGGCCGCCAACGTACCCGTGCCGGTGGTCGGGTCGCCGATCTCGGGGCCAATCATCGGGCCGGGACCGGTGTCAAACGACTCGATCCACTCGGCCGTGAGACTGGCGCCGGGGTCCCACGGCTCGCTGGCCGTGGCGGTGAACTGAATAGGCCCCGGGCCGGAGAACCCATCGGGCGAGTCGGGCTCGTTGCTGACAATCGTCGGCCCCGGGTCCGTGACTGTCACGCTAGCGGCGTTTTCCGCGGACAGCGTCCGATTGTCGGCGGACGTCACCGTGACGCTGATCGTATAGGCCTCGCTGGCGGCAAGTCCCCCTTGGCCGGCCCGCGCGTAGCCTGTCACTAGGCTCACCGTGCCGGCCTTGGGATCGACCTGGTAGGTGTGCGGGATGTTGAAGGTGGTGTCGCCCGCGGCAAAGGAGAAGTTTTCCGTGTCAGCCTGGCCGCCCGTTTCGGCGTCGCCCCAATGGACGGTGACGGTGAAGGCGGCCCCATCAAGGTTGTTGACCGTGCCCGAGACGATGGCCACGCCGCCGCCGGAAATTTGCCCGAAGTTGTTGACGCCGACGTATGAAAGCGAAAGCTGCTGGCCAACGACGTTCACCGTTGTGCCCGACTGATTGCCCAGAAAATTGTCGTCGCCGCTATAGACGGCCGTGATCGTGTGGCCGCCCAAGGCTGCGTTCCAAGGGTCCAACGTCAGCGTCCACTGGTTCGGCAAAGGGCCGTCCAAGCCCAACGGAGTGCCACCATAAGTATAATACCCCGGGCCAAGGTCCGTCGAGCCGTCGTAAAACTCCACGCTGCCGGTCGGCGTGCCATAGCTGGCACTAATGGTCGCCGTCAGCGTAAGCGAATCGCCGTAGGTGATCTGGCCGGTGACGGCCGGCTCACTGTCCGTCACCGAAACCGACGTACTGCTGGTGGCCGCGTCGACCTCCTGATCGAGCGGGTCCGACGTGCTGCTGACGAAGACGGAATCGCCGCTGTACGTCGCGGCGATGTAATGGTCTTCCACGTCCAGGCCTGACACTTGCAGCGTGTAGACGCCGTTTGCGTACGTCCCCGTGCCCAGGTCGGTCCCCGTCGATTCATCGTAGAAGTCGACCGAGCCGGTCGGCGTGCCGTAGGCCGCGTAGGCTGAATTGACGGGGCTGACCGTGGCCGTGAATGTGGCCGAGTTTCCGTAGACGATATCGTTGTCGCTTGAGCCCAGCACCACGGTGGTCTCCACGGTGACGGTCCCGTTTCCGTCGGATCCCTGAATCTCCCCGCCGGCCAGGTCGACCGGGCTGTCAGAAATGCTGCCCGTGACATTCAAGGTTCCGTCCTCGACCGCCGTCTGACCGCTGTAGGTGTTCGTGCCGGCCAGGGTAAGCGTGTCGCCGCCCAGCTTTGCCAGCGCGAGTTGTCCCGTGCCCACGTCCCGCAACACGCCCGAGAATAATGCAAGATCAAAGACTCCCGGCCCGTTTGTCTTCCTCCGTCCCCTCGTAGAATCAGAATTTCCGTGCCCTACTTTCCCTCGGCGAGCACTCTCACGGTCATCTTGGCGATGTCGACGACCACAGGCGGCTGGTCCGGAAACCGGGGATCCTTGCTGGTCCCACTCGGGTAAAGCTTGAGCGAGTCGTTGTCAAGAACTGCCCACCCGGTAAACCACAGGCGCATGCCGAAGTCGCACGGGAGCTTGCTGATGACTGCGCGGGGGCAGAAAGTCCTCAATGCTAAACGCCCTGCTCACGTTCCTATCGCGGTCATAGATTACCACGGCGTTCCGCGTGCGTCCCACCTCGTGCAGGTCATCTAGCGTGACGATAAAACGCCCGTCGTCAGTAACAAAAACGCGCTCCGGCGCCACGGGATTGCGCAACTCTAGTTGGCCCGCGTCAAGGAACGTGTCCTTTGCCGGAGCGAATTTGAAAGTCAACGCCTTCGCCCTCCGCTTGCCATCGCCAAATTTGATACGCACGATATGGTCGCCGTTATCCGAAACGGCTACTATCGCCCAGGGCTTCCTAGCAACGCCCTTGTCGGCCGCTGGAGTGCCGCTAGCAATCAACGCCGCCCAAAACGCGATCATTAGAAACAGCACGGTTCGCATGTTCTGCTCCTTTCAATCAAGGCACGGGCCCCCGGTCAACCGGACGGTCGCGGCGGGTTCATCTGTTTCAAGGCAACACGACGGGTGCCGCCACGCCGTCGCCGGGATCACTTTTTCTTCGGGAGATCCTTAAGAATCGCGTCGACAATTTCACTCGAAAACGTTTTTACCGCATTGTTATTCGCCGCGGTCGTTCCCGCCGGAAGCGCTGGAACATGGATGAACACCGCGTTCTGCAGCAGCGTCTTCGGTTTGTATCTCTCGTTGAGAAGGTCGTAGAACATCTCCTCGCATAGATAACCCCCGGCATTTTTCGACGTCTGGACGTTAAGGCCGAGTTGTTGCCTGAGAGTTCCCACGGGGAACTGGCCCAATCCTAAGATCGCTTTCCCGCCCGGGATGATTTGAAGGCTGGTCGGCAGTTTACCCTCACCGTCCCGTATATTTAGGCGCGCGTTGCGGGCCACGGTCTCCACCGTAAACTGTGTCGTGCCCTCGCCGAGGGCCAGCCACAACGTGATAGGCGTCTTCGTTTTCGCCAGGACCTTCTGGATCTGCTTCTCTGGCTGCCCCCACACGACCGGTACGTTTTGCACCTCCTGGATGTGGACGAGGCGGTTGTTCGCATTGTCCGCCGCGATCTGATCGGCAATAACCTCCGACGTGTTCACCCCGCGGTTGACACCCGTCACCGGATTGGTGAACGGCGCGAATCCGCTGACGACCACGTTGGCCACCTGTTGTCCCGCGCCGATCGTGGCGGCCCTGCTCGTCGTTGCCACGCCCTGCGCTGCCGGGCTCACCCCGCCGGCCAGGCCGCTCGGTTCCGTCGAGCCTAGCTCCACCGTAAGCGGGATCGTCTTGAACTCCGCGCAGGCAGGGCTGTTTGGGTCAACGCAGACCCAGAGCGTGTTGCTGTATTCCCCTGAGGTCGGCATGGCGTCGTAAACAAGGTTGCCGTCGGCGTCGGGAGTCAGTTGCTCGCCGCCCGTCTGGGCGGTCCAAAACTCCAGCCCCGCAACGCTCGGCAGGACCACGTAGCAATCGCCCTGGGCCGCAATGGACGCGGCAACGGTCGCGCTCAGGTCCAGCTCCTCGCGCGTGCCGTCGTAAGACACCGTGAACTCGTTCGACGAGCCGTCCGGCGAACTGATGCTCACCGTGGGATTGAACACGGGCGGCTCGATCAGGCCCGTGCCCGTGCCGTTGACGATGTTGAGCGTGGCGGGGCCGTCGTCAGCAACCGAGGGATCGCTCAGTTGCACGGTGAAGTTCAGGTCGCCGGCGGTCGCATTGCCGTCCGCGTCGGTATCGACGGTGAACGTTTGGCTCGTGTGGCCGGCCGAGAAATCGAGCGTGCCGGTTTTCGCCGTGTAATCCGTCCCGGCCAGGGCCGCGTCCGGCCCCGTTCCGTCCTGCGTCGCGTAGTCCACCGTGTACGACCAGCCCGATGGCGCGCCGGCGGGGCGCGAGCGTCACGGTAAATTGTTCCTGGCCGCCCGCGGCGGCCACCGCGTCGCCGATCGTCACCGTCGGCCGCAGGTCCGGATACCACATCCCCACCAGGCTGCCCAGGTTGCAGACGCATGGCGTTATGTTCTCCGAGCGCAGATTCGTCATCATATATTCCTGCAAGGTCGCCTGGCCCGTGCCCGGCACGCCCCCGGGCCCGCCCTCCGAACCCGGCACATTTTCATTATAATACCAGTCGCCCGACGCCGTAATGCTCACGCTGGTGGCCCCTGTCGGCACGGTCACCGGAATCGGCAGGTACCCGTCCACGGGGTCCTCTCCGTTCGGCCCGTCGGTGCCGCTCGGCGCGAATTCAAAGTAGACGCACGCCGTCGCCGGCACGCTGCAATCTTCCGGCGGGGCGTTGTTCCACGCCAGTTGGACGTCGACCGAGCCCGAGTTGTCAGTCCATATCCACGAGTCATGGAATCCGAGATACAAGGTCGTGGTGCCCGAGGGAACAGCGAACGTGCCGCTGGGGCCGATATAAAACTCGCTGGCCGTGGGGTCCGCGGGGTTCGATTGGATGTTGTAGATGCTTGCCGTCGCGTAGGAACTGCCGCCGACGGTGTAGTCGTTGCTGGAGCTGAGAGTGAGCACGACCGTGTTGTTGCCGCCGGCCTGGTCCGCTATCGGAACGACCTGGACCGTGGCGCTGTTGCTGCCGGCCGGTATGACGACGTCGCCGCTGAGAAGCAGGTAGTCCACGCCGTTGGTGGCGCTGCCGCCCAAGGTGTACGGGACCAACAGCGGTTTGTCCAGCGTGGCGCCGTTGGCCATCGTGATCGTGAATGTGTCGGAGCGTTGCGTGACGCCCACGGTGGGCAAGTCGTTGTCGTCGATCGTCACCGTCGCGCTGGGGTAGTCCGGGTCGATGCTGTAATCGTCGCTGGGATCGAGAGTGACTACGGCGTCCACAGCCCCGCCGACCCTGCCCGCATCAAGGGGCGCGACCGGAATCGTGACTGCATCGTCGCCCGCGGCAAACGTCACGCTGCCAATGAGCGGCTGGTAATCGGTCCCGCCCCGCGCGCTGCCGCCGGCCGTGTAGCCGACCGTCAAGGAGCCGCTCGTATCGCCGCTGCGGTAGAGCGTGAAATCGCCCGGGCCGCTGCTGCCCGCTTCCGACGTCGTGGGAGTGTCGGCAAAGATGTCAATCTCCGGCAGGTTCTCCGTCTCGCCCCTGACGCTGCCGCCCGCCCCCGCGTAGACCGAAACCCACGCCGTCACGCTCGGAGCGATCGTGATCGTGCCGTCGCTGCCGGGCGAATAGACGTAAACGTTCGAGACCGACGTGAAGGGGGGGGACTGATTGGAATTGACGGTTATCGTAATGCTGCCGCTGGTGGGGTCCTGGGCTACCGCCACGTTGTTGTACCAGCCGCTGCCGGTGAAGACATAGACGTTTTCGTCGTCGGGGTTCTGAAAGACGGCCTGATAGTCGGCCAACGAGACACTGGCCGAGACGTTCCGCCCGGCTCGTTACGTAAACGTCGTCGTTGGTGTCCAGCACGGCCAGCAGGTAGCTGTCGGCGGCCCCCAACTCGCCGAAATCGGCGTCGAGCGTGACGTTGTGGTCCCCGACCGTCAGGTCCGCGCCGGCGGCGTCATAAGTTTGCAGCAAGTCGGTCGGCGTGCAGCCGTCGGGCGAGCCGTAAATGCCGATCGTAAACGGCACCGCGTCGCCAACGCCGATCGTGTACTGGACCGAAAGCTCCCCCGAATCGTCCAGCGAAAAGCCATCGATCGTCAGGCTTACGGGCGTCGCCGGATTGACCTCGTGCTCGATCGCGTCCGAGCCGCTGGGCAAAAGGACTTCGGCGACGCTCCCGCGATAAAACGCGCTGATGCTGTGGTCCCCGACCGCCATCTCCGCCGTGGTGAAAACGGCGTTTCCCGAGTCGTCCAGCGTGGCCGTGCCCAACACGGTGTTTCCATCCATGAAAACCACCAATCCGCTCGCCGGGCCGCCGCCGGAGAGCGTGACCGTCGCGGTGAAGGTGACCGGCTGGCCGACAATCCACGGGCTGTCGGTGGCCGTGAGCGTCGTGGTCGTGGCCGTCCCCATCGCCGTCGGCGCGTCGGGCCCATCCAATTGGCCCCCCTCGACCGTCACCGGGCTGACGATGCTGCCGCCGGCCGCGACAAAAAGCGTTCCCTCATCCAGCGTGGTCTCGCCGGTATAGGTGTTGGCGTTTGTGAGCGTCAGCGTGTCGTCGCCGGTCTTGTCAAGCGCCAGTTGCCCGGTGACGACGTCCTGCAAGACGCCGGCGAAGGTCGTGTCCGTATCGCTCAGCCCCGGCGTATCGTCCGCCCCGACCGTGAGTGTAGCGGTCGTCCAGGCCGCCGAGTTCTCCACGGTTCCGCTGCCCGAGAGCGTGTTGACTTCGTTATCAAAACCGTTCAGGTCGAGCATTGCGCCCGCGGCAACAGTCACGTCGGAATACGGGCTCAAGGCGTACTCCGCCCCGGCCGCGAGCACGCCGCCGATAATTTCCGTCGGGCCATTGTAGCTGTTCTCGCCGCCGAGGATGAACGTGCCCGCGCCGATCTTGTCGAGCGAAAGCGTGCCGCCGGAATTCTGGATCACGCCGTCGAACTCGCTGCTGGCGTCGCCGAAGCCGACCGTGAGCAGGGCCGTGCCCGTCGACGCGTCTATCGTCCCCGTGCCCGAAAGGGCGGCAAGCGTGAGATTAAAGCCGCCCAGGTCGAGCGTGCCGTCGTCGCCGACGGTCACGTTGGAATTCGGGCTAATCGCGCCGGCCGCCCCCGCCTGGAGCGTGCCGCCGGTAACGGTCGTCGGGCCGTTGATTCCGCTCGCGTCACCCATAATAGCGCCGACACATTGGGCCCCGTAACTTTCCCGAATTCTCCAGATTTGGTGACTGTCACCTTTTCCGGCCCGGGAGACACGACCGGAGGTTAAGACATCTTGTCTATCTTTCCAATACCGGACCCGTCCCGTTCCCCCGCCCTTTCTGCTGGTTCCCCCGCTGTTCTCCGCGTCCGTGGTCCCCAAAAACTCCATCGTCGGCGGAGAAGACAATTTTGCAGCGCGGCAACGAATTCCGTAGCAAGCGCAACCCGGCCTCCGTGACGCCCGTTCCGTGAACGTCCAACTCCTCCAACGATTGGAGCTTGGCGAGGGACGGAACGCCCTTGTCCGTTACTCGGGTGCGATAATTCCGGGGACACAATACTCATTATGGTAGTTTGCGAAGTTTCGACGGCCGGCCAGCTTTCTGTGGCCTAAGCACACGACCGACGATGTTTTCCAAACGCTCCAAAAACGTGGCGCTCCCCAACGGCCGACCGGTGCGGCTGTGCTCTTGCAAGTCCCGAACTTCCTCCTCACGCACGGCGCTATTCAAGAAAGCCTTCCAATCGCCGACCATCGCCAAAAGCGGAGTGACTTTAACCAAACGATTGTCGCGGCCCGACAAGTGCGCCCGTGCACTGCTCCAAGGCCAGTCCGCAGCGTCGGCCACAAGTCCCGCCCGCACAGGATTCAACTCCACATAGCGCGCGGCCGCCAGCAGATGGGGCTCGTCCATGACGAACGAAGCGAACCGCCCTTGCCACAAGTAACCCCGCCATTTTTCGCGAAAGTTGATCCGCCGTGTGTAACGCCGGTGCGCCTCGCCGATCGCCCGCCGCAAGCCCACTTCGACTGCGGGAACGGCAATCAAATGAACATGATTGGGCATCATCAAGCAATAGCTCCAAATCGCCGCTCCCTCTTCACGGCACCAATCGGCCATCAGTTCCAAATAGGCCGCGTAGTCGCCATCGTTGAAAAACGTCTGTTGTCGGCGGTTCCCTCGCTGGGTGATGTGATGGGGCAAACCAGCAATGACCAACCGCGCCAATCTCACCATGCCAGAAACTTATCGAATCCCTCCCATCTTGTAAATATTAGTATTGTGTCCCCGGAATTCCCGGAATTCCCGGAAGGTCAGGCCCGACGGCGATGCCAAGCGTAGGCCAGCAGGCTGAAGGCACCGATGCCCAGGAGGGCGAGGGTGGAGGGTTCGGGGACGGCCTGGAAACTCACGTGCAAGTCGTCCAGCATTACGGAGTAACCGGTGTTATTTGTATGTCGATAAAGGGCCTCGAATCCCAAGGGATTGCCGACATCTGGCGAATTCATCGGTACTGAGTACCGTATAGTCCAAGGAGTCCAAGATCGAACTCCAGCTTGGGGCGTTGGTGCCGAAAGCGCAGTCTCTTGCGTAGGCGAGATGCCGGTCAGTCCAAACTCCGAGAAGGCAGCCAACGGGACCGAATTGTAGTAAGGGCTGTACCCCGGGCACATGGTCTCGATTGTCAAAGTGTAGAGCCCTGGGGTGACCGTGAGGTCGGAGAACGTCTTTTCGATTCCTACGGTGGCTGGCCTATCCCAACTGGATCCCCAGTACCAATAGCCGGCGCTAGCATTGAATCCCATCTGACCACTCCCGCCCCAACCACCGCCGATTAGCGTCCACCCGTCGAATTGCTCAATTGGATCCGCGACAATCGTGCTCGCGATTAGATCTGAACCAGTGAAGCTTATTGACATGGCGGCGACTGCGAACATTAGGTGCCTTATGGTAGCTCTCATAACGCTGCCTCTAGTTTATGTGCAAACGTGAATGCGATGCGAACTGAGAAACAAGAACGAGCGAACAAGAATAGATGCCGGCTCGGAGAGTTTGCTCTTGCCCAGTTCGAAACTGGTGAAAAACGCGTGACGTGTGGCACGACGAACAGAGAATACGCGCAGCACCGAACCGTCAACAGCGTTGGAGAAAGGCCGGTCCGTCAACATGCTGTGCTGCCTCGTGTCAAATAAGAGAAAAACGCGAAGAAATTCAGTATAATGAGGGCTGCCGTCCCTGTCAACAAACGTTGTTGTATCGGGGGGCATGTAATGGCTGATGCCGACCGCATCTGCGTCCGGCTAGCGCCACTTTTCATTTGTTCGCTCTCTGTCCGTCTCTTGGACGCCCTTCAACGTGGCCGCCGGCAATTCCTCGGGCTACAACTACGCCTCCGGCCGGCTGGATCACCAGACCTACTACAAGTCGATCCGTGTGGACCAGGACCAGTTGGGACTGGTAGTGCTCGACCGCGTGCTGCGGGCCTGGCTCGACGAGGCGGTCCTGGTGAGCGACTTCCTGCCGCGCTGGATGCGGACGGCCGCCTTTCGCGATCTAAAGCACCAGTGGTTCTGGGACGGACAGGAACACGTCGATCCGGCCAAGGAGGCCAATGCCCAGGCGACGCGGCTGACCAGTTACACCACGAACCTGGCCTATGAATACGCCCGGCAAGGCCGCGACTGGGAAAGCGAGATCCGGCAGCGGGCCAAGGAACTCCAGTTAATGGAACAGTTGGGGTTGCCTTTGGCACAGCCTCAAGGGACTCCAGCCGGGTAAATCCGGGGACACAATACTAGTTTCACTGGATGTCGAAACGGGGAAATAGCTCCGCCCCCGTCGCGACTGCCACGCCTCATGCCCGCCTCCCTTCCATGCCTTCGCCTCCATCTGGCTATGCGTCATTCCTCATCCAGATCGGGATACTGCGGCGGAGACCCGCCGTGCCTCTCCAACACCTGGGGATACTCGCCCTTCTCGGGCTTGCCGTCCATCTGTTCTACCGTGATTTCGTGCCACCACGCAAGCCGTTTGATTAGGGATTTAGGGATTTAGGGATTACGGAAGGCGGAGGGCGAAAGGCGAAGCGCGGAGGGCGGAAGGTGAAAGGGGGAAGGTGGAAGACAGCCCGGCCGGCAAAACTTTCCTCCGCGTCGCCGCGTCCCCGCGCGAGAACTGCCGGGCTACCTTCAAACGCCCTGCTCGGGGGACGACAAATCGAGCTTTTTTTCTTGCACCCAGCGCAATTTTGCCCGGAATTTCCAAGTAAATACCATACCCCACCGCGCTTTTGCCCTGATTTCCGCGGCGGAACGTAGTTCGGAAACTCGCAAGAAGTCGAAAAAAATGGGCCACGAAAATAGCGCTTTCCGCCCAGGGCAATCGAGGGGAGCACAGCGGTCGAGCGCGCAGGGGCGAGAAAAATCGGAAAAATGTCGATTCCGCGGCGGCCGGAAAAATTCTGCAAAGCGGAACGCGATAAGCAGTTGCAGCGAGCACGCGGAGGGACCGGCAAAACAGAGCGTCGGCGGGCGAATTGTTGACAACGAGTTGTTGGAGTCAATACGAACAAACCGGCCAGGCATTTTGCCCGATGTGACAAAAACGTCGCTCCGCAAACCATTGCGAACAAACAACATGAGGAGATGAAATTTCCCAGATTAACTCGAATCATACCAAAACCAAAAACTACCTTAGAGGGGGTAGCTTAAACACAGCCGCAGCAAGGGGTTACGACAAAGTCGAAAAGTTGTTGACATTACATACTTGTGGGTGGTGCGTAAAACGGCCGAAGATTTCGCCGCAACTCGTTGGCCGGCAGCGGTTTGGGCGAAAAGCCCGGACCCTACCCCCCGAGGCCCAAAGATTTGTTGTTGGCTAAAAACAATCCAAAACGGGAAAATTCCAGAAACGAAGGGGGAAGGGAAGGCGGAAGGCAGAAGGCGGAGGGCGGAAGCACGCCCCCTCAACGCAGTCGAGGGGCTTTTCCGACCCCTGGCCCCTTCTTCCTTCCCCCTTCCGCCTTCCCCCTTCCGCCTTCATCCTTTATCCTTCATCCTTACCCCATGGCTCGCATCCTCATTACCTCCGGTCCGACGCGGCAGTATCTCGACCGCGTGCGATACCTGTCCAACGCCTCCAGCGGGCGGATGGGTCAGGCCCTGGCCGCCGCGGCCGTCGAGGCCGGACATGAGGTGGTCGTCGTCAGCGGGCCCGTCGGCGTCCGCTATCCGGCAGCGGCGAAGGTGATCCCGGTCGTCTCCACCGAGGAGATGCTGGCGGAGTGCCTGAAGGTCTTCCCGGCGTGCGACGGGCTGATCGCCGTGGCGGCCCCTTGCGATTACCGGCCGCGGACGGTGGCCGACGGCAAGATCCGCAAGACGGGCCGGCCGTTGGAAATCGAGCTGGTGGAAACGCCCGACATCGTCGCCCGCTTGGGAGCGATCCGCCGCGCGCAGTGGATGGTGGCCTTCGCGTTGGAGACGGAAGACCGGCACTTGCGGGCGCTGGCGAAGCTGGAGCAGAAGAACTGCGACCTGATCGTGGTGAACGAGCCGGCCGCGATGAATGCGATGCGCACGCGGGTCGAGGTTCTGGAGACCGGCGGCGTGTTGGCTGCCCTGGCCGGCAGCAAACGCCGGGTCGCCCGGGCGATCCTGGAAATCGTCGCCGAGCGGCTGATTCGCTGATCCGTTGACCGCAGGTGTGCCACTGGCTTTGCCAGTGCTTCCGCGGGGCTGGTTGCCGAAAGCACTGGCAAAGCCAGTGGCACCCGGCCGAAAGCACTGGCAAAGCCAGTGGCACCCGGCACTGGCAAAGCCAGTGGCACCCGGCACTGGCAAAGCCAGTGGCACCCGGCGGCCGCAACTGCCCTCACCCCCGGCCCCTCTCCCAAAGGGAGAGGGGAGAACTTCAAAACACGTTCTCAGGGGCCGCCGGCATCTCGATGCGTGATGTCGGTGCAGTGGCCGTCGGCATCGAAGATCACTTGCAGGGCCTGTTTCTGGCCGGGCGGACCGGGAGTGGCCAGGCAGAACCAGCCGCCGTTGAGCCGGGCGACGGGGACGTCGCCGGCGGAGATCGACACGGGCCCGGAGGGGCCGAAGGTGAGCGACATGATGGCGGCGGCCGCGACCTGGGCGTCGGCGCTGTTGACGACCTTCATCAAGCCCTGGCTCATGGATGCCGGCCCGGAAACCTCGGCCACCTTGCCGCCGTCCTGGACGCGCATCATGACGGAGACCAATTCCGCCTTGGGCTGCGGGAGCTGGGACGAGAAGACGTAGTAGAACCGCACGCCCGGAAAGGCCTTGTCGAGGGCGCCGTTCTGCATGGCCGCCGGGCCTTGCTGCCAGGTCTTGTCTGCATACTGGGCGGCAAGGAACTTCTTCACCGCCGCCTGGTCCTTGGCCGCCTGGTCCGGCTCGGCCGCCGTCAGCGGACAGGTGATCGCCAGAAGGACCAACGCGAGAACGATTCGATGATATCGCAGACGTTCGCAAACGAAGGGGATGGAATCGGCCATGATCTGTTTCTCCGTTTTGGACTCGTTCATACTTCTCCCCAGTCTACCACGCACCGAACGAAGGTTGGTCAGGAGAGTGGCCGAGCGAAACGTGCAAACCGGCCCTCACCCTGACCCTCTCCCGGAAGGAGAGGGGACGAACCTTGACCCACGGTCGCCGCTGAATTATACCTCAATCCACTGCCCTTGGGCGGCCGAGCGGCGCAGGCAATCCATCAGATGCTGGACGCGAATGCCTTGTTCCAGGCCCGGCACGGCGGGGCGGCCTTGGGCAATGGCCTCGAGGAAGGCCGCCAAACAGGCGACGTGGCTGCGGACCCAGCCGATCGCCGCCTTGGGGCTGGGAAACGGGGTGGCCGGCTGCGGATAGCGCTGGCCGGCATCGATGCGGGTCCAACCCCGCGAGCCGCCCAGCGGCCCGGCCGCCGCCGTGGCGTCGTAATACTCCAGCCAGTTCGGCGTCATGCCGTTGAATCGCAGGGCGCCGCGGGCGCCGTGAATCTCCAGCCGGATTTCGTCCTCGCTGCCGGTGGCGAGCTTCGTGGCTTCGATCGTGCCCAGAGCCCCCGATTGCATCCGCGCCAGCAGCACGGCGCTGTCTTCGGCATCGACCGCGACGCTGGCGGCCGGATCGCCGGCGGCCGGGCGCCGGGGATAGGCGATGCGGGTGGCGGCCGCGACCGCCTGGAACGGGCCGATCAGCCAATCGACCAGATCGAGGATGTGCGAGGCCAGGTCGGCAATCACTCCGCCCCCGGCGGCGGCCGTATGTCGCCATCGTAGCATGGCATCGGGATCGGCATTGCCGCCGTGCAAATAGCAGACGCGGAACGCCAGGATTTGCCCCAGGCCGCCGGACTCCACGAGTTGCTTGGCCCGCATCGTCGCCGGGAAGAAGCGGTTCTGGAAGGTCATCTGGGCGACGCCGCGGTAATCCTTCAAGGCCGCTTCGACCTGCTCGGCCTCGTCCCTGGTGGCCACCAGCGGCTTGTCGCAATAGATGTGCTTCTGCTGCCGCATGGCCGAGAGCAAGGCGTCCTTGTGGAGGTGGTTGGGCGTGCAGATGTGGACGATGTCGATGTCGGGGTTTTCGGTGACCGCGCGATAATCGGTCGCCGCCACGTCGGCGCCGAGCGTCTGCCGGGCCTTCTCGGCCGTTTCCGCGCGGCTGGTGACGACGTGCGTAATCCGGGCCGCCAGGGGCACGGGGTCATAGAACAGCGGCAGGTTCAGGTAGCCATAGGCGTGGACCTTGCCAATCATGCCGAAGCCAAGGATGCCGACGCGGTAGGTCTTCATGGTTTCAGTGCCAAGCGGTGATACTTGCTCCGCCGGGCTGCTCGACGATGCCGGCCTGCCGGTCGGTTTCATCGTTTCAACGCCAAGCGGTGATATTTGCTGCGGCGGTGGGCGACCCGTTCCGGATTTTCGGCCACCACCGACTTTTCATAGGCGGCGAAATTCCCCTCGAACCAGCGCGCCGTGCCGCTGCCTTCCATAATCAGCAAGTGGGTGCAGACCCGATCGAGGAAGAAGCGGTCGTGGCTGATGACCATGGCGCAGCCGGGAAACTCGACCAGGGCCTGCTCCAGGACCCGCATGGTGTTGACGTCGAGGTCGTTGGTCGGCTCGTCCAACAGGATCAGGTTGCCGCCGCGGCGGAGCATCTTGGCCAGGTGGATGCGGTTCCGCTCGCCGCCGGAGCACTGGCCGACCTGCTTCTGCTGTTGCGGGCCGCGGAAGTTGAAGCGGGCGACGTAAGCCCGCGAGTGCATCGACATCGTGCCCAGCTCGATGTGGTCCTTGCCGCCGGTGATTTCCTCGAAGACCGTTTTCTCGTCGTCCAGGGCGTCGCGGTGCTGGTCGACATAGGAGAGCACGACGCTTTGGCCCAGCTCGATGGTGCCGGCGTCGGGCTGCTCCTGGCCGACGATCATGCGGAAGAGCGTGGTCTTGCCGGTGCCGTTGGGGCCGATGACGCCGACGATGCCGCCCCGCGGCACGTCGAAGCTGCAATCCTCCATGAGATTCAGGTAATCGCCGTTGGCGTGGTAGCCCTTGTTGACGTGCCGGACGGTGAGCACCTTTTCGCCCAAGCGCGGCCCGGGGGCGATCTGAATGATCGTCTCGCTTTTCGAGTCGAGTTCCTGGTGACTGGCCAGCTCGTCGTAGGCCTTGATGCGGGCCTGGTTCTTTTGCAGCCGGCCGTGGTGCGAGTTGCGGATCCAGTCCAACTCGCGCTGGAGCGTCTTCTGCCGCTGGTTCTCCTTCTTCTCCGCGATCCGCAGCAACTCGATCCTCTGGGCCAGCCAGGAGGAATAGTTCCCCTCGAAAGGTATCCCGCGCCCGGCGTCCAGCTCCAGGATCCATTTGGTGATGTTGTCGAGGAAGTAGCGGTCGTGGGTGACGATGATGACCGTGCCCGGATACTCCCGCAGCGTTTCCTCGAGCCACTGCACGGTCTCGGCGTCGAGGTGGTTGGTGGGCTCGTCCAGGAGCAGGAGGTCGGGCTTTTCCAGCAGGGCCATGCAGAGCGCCACCCGCCGCCGCTCGCCGCCGGAAAGCTGCCGGACGGGCGTGTCGTCGGGCGGCAGCACCAGGGCGTCGGAGGCGATGTCCAACAGGCGGTCCAGCTCCCAACCGTCGCAGGCGTCGATCTTCTCCTGGAGCTGCCCCATTTCGTCCATCAGCCTGTCCAGGTCGTCGCTTTCTGTGGGCTCGGCCATGCGGGCGGAAACGGCGTTGAACCGATCGATCAGGTCCTGGACCGGCTTCATGGCGGTGCGGAGGTTTTCCCGCACGGTCTTGTCCAGTTCCAGCAGCGGCTCCTGGGCGACGTAGCGGACGCGCATTCCCTTGGCCAGGGCGGCCGTGCCGTCGATTTCCCGCTCCAGGCCGGCCATGATCCGCAGCAGGGTGGATTTTCCCGAGCCGTTCTCGCCCACCACGCCGATCTTGGCGCCGTAGTAGAACGACAGGCTGATATTACGGAGCACGACCTTCTCGCCATAGGCCTTGCTGACGTTGCGCATCTCGAAGATGAACTGGGGAGCCATATTTGCTGTTCTATGATATTTCCGCGATACGCCGCGAGGCCAATTCCAGCGCCGGCCCTCCTCGCATGAGGGGGGATGGGTGCGGCTGGGTCGCCAGGCCCCTCTTCTCGACCAACCAGCGGGAAAGTATAACAGGAACCATCTGGAGGCGGCAACCGATGAGAATACGCATTGATCCTGGCCGGCGGCGCCGGCACGCGACTTTGGCCGATGAGCCGGGCCGAACAGCCGAAACAGTTGATTCCGCTGGTGAAGGGCAAGAGCTTGCTCCAGATCGCTTTCGAGCGGCTCGAAGGCGTGATTCCCGTTGCCAACCGCTACGTCTGCGCCGCCCAGGAGCACCAGGACGCCATTCTGACCGGCGTTCCCGCGCTGTCGCGGTCACAGTTCCTGGGCGAGCCGCTGGGCCGCGACACGCTGGCGGCCGTCGGCCTGGGCGCGGCCGTGCTGGCCGCCAATGACCCGCAGGCAACGATCGGCGTCTTCACGGCCGATCACCTCATCGAGCCGGCCGAACAGTTTGCGGCGGCCATCGAGCAGGGCTTCGCCCTGGTCGAGCAGTCGCCCGAGGTCCTGGTCACTTTCGGTATCGTCCCCACCGGGCCGGCCACCGGATTGGGCTACCTCGAGTTGGGCCGGGCGCTTGAGGGCGGGGCCAGGATGGTGGACCGCTTTGCCGAAAAGCCGGCGCTGGAACTGGCCCAACAGTATTTCCAGCAAGGTCCCGAGCGGTGCCTCTGGAACAGCGGCATGTTTGTCTGGCGGGCCTCCACGCTCCTGGATTGCATCGGCCGCTACAAGCCGGCGGTGTTGGAAGGGCTCAATCGCGTCGCCGAGGTGTGGCGGACGCCCCGGCGCGGCGAGGTCCTGGAGCGGGTTTATCCGACACTGGAAAAGATCAGCGTCGATTACGCCGTCATGGAGCCGGCCGCCCGGGACCCGGCGGTCACGCTGGCGGCCATTCCCATGCCGGTAAGCTGGCTGGACGTGGGCTCATGGCCCTCGTTTGCGCGGACCTGTCAGTTCGACGAGCAGGGCAACGCCCTGTCGGTCGGGCCGCACTTGTTGGTGGACACGTCGAATTGCCTGGTGGTATCCGACGATCCCGACCACCTGGTTGCGACGATCGGCTGCCGGGACGTGATGGTGATTCACACGAAGTCGGCCACCTTGATCTGTCCTTTCGACAAGGCGGAACAGATCAAGGACCTTCACAAGCTGGTGGAGTCGCGGTTCGGAAGCCCGTATGCCTAGCGTTTGCCCACGCGGCTTCTGCGCGCCGTGCGCGGGTTTGCTCCCGTCCCCCACGTCATCGCACGAGTCTTCGCTCGACTCAGGGCGTCAAGTCGGCGTCCGGGGCGAAGCCCTCGACAAATCGAGCCAGGAGATCGGCGGCCCGGTCGATGTCGTCCAATGAAATCGTCTCGACCGGACTGTGCATGTAACGATTGGGAATGCTGATCAGGCCGGCGGCCACCCCCGCGCGATTGATCTGAATGGCGTTGGCGTCGGTGCCGGTCGCCTTGCCCGAGGCGGCTAGTTGATACTCGATGCCGTTTCCCTCGGCCGCGGCCAAGAGGCGCTCGACCACCTTGGGATTCATGTTCGGGCCGCGGTGAATCACCGGTCCTTTGCCCAAGCGCACGTCGCCCTCCTCTTTCTTCTCGATGGTCGGGCAATCGGTGGCATGGGTGACGTCAACGGCCACGCCGACCTGCGGGTCGATGCCGAAGGCGCTGGTCCGGGCCCCGCGAGCCCGAGTTCCTCCTGCACCGTCGAGACGCTGTAGACGCTGCAGCGCAGCTTGCCGGCGTCCGCGCGGCGAAGGGCCTCGACGACCACCCAAAGACCGGCCTTGTCGTCCATCGCCGATGCGACCGCCTTGCCGTTGCGAAGCTCGCGGAAATGAAGCTCGACGGTGACCGCGTCGCCGATGCGGACCGCCTTGCGGGCGTCCTCGTCGTCGCTGGCCCCGATGTCGAGCCACAGGTCTTTCATCTTCGGCACCTGCTTGCGCTCCTCCTCGGTGAGCAGGTGGATCGGCTTCCGCGCAATCACGCCGGGGACCGGGCCGGCGGCGGTCCAAACCGTCATGCGCTGGCCGATGAGCACTTCCGGATCCCATCCCCCGATGGGCTGAACATAAAGGAAGCCGTCGTCATCGATGTGCTGCACGATCAGGCCGATCTGGTCGCAATGCCCGGCCAGCATGATCCGCAGCGGCGAGCCCGGGCGGCGGGCGGCGATTACGTTGCCGTGGAGGTCGGTAGTGACCTGGTCGGCGAAGGCGGCGACATAGTCGCGAACGACCTGTTGGATGGCGGTTTCATAGCCCGAAGGGCTGGGCGTGGCCAGAATCCGCTTCAAAAAATCGAGGGCATTGGTGTCCAAAGCAAAACTCCTCTGGGTTGGGGGCAATCGAACTGCTGCCAATAATATGCCAATTTCACAGGATTTCGCAAGGCAGGGGACGAGGAAGGGGGGAAGGCGGACGGCGGACGGCGAAAGGGGAGGGCGGAAACGCCGCGTGTCGCTAAGTCCTCAGTTCTTAGTGCTTAGTTTCCCGCATCGCGTCCGCCTTCCGCCCTCCCCCTTCTCCTGTGTGCCGTCTTGACGGCCCCCACCCATTGGCCTAAGATTTAGCCTTTCGCCGGCTAAAAGACTGCCTGGACCCATGAAAACCACCAAAGTCGCCATCGTCGGATTCGGAACCATCGGCTCGGGGGTGGCGCGACTGCTGCTGGAACACGGCGACCGCATCGCCCAACACGCCGGGCAGCGGCTGGAGTTGGTGCAGGTGGTCGATCCGGACCTGACGCGGACGCGAAACGTGACGCTCCCGCCCGGGCTGCTCACCAACGACCTGTCGAAGGTGCTCAACAACCGGGAGATTGCCGCCGTGGTGCAAGTCGTCGGCGGCATGGAGCCGGATCGCACCATCATGTTGAAGCTGCTGGAAAGCGGCAAGGACGTGGTGACGGCAAACAAGGCCCTGTTGGCCGAGCACGGCGCGGAACTGTTCGCCCGGGCGCGCGCAACTGGGCCGTTCCATCGCCTTCGAGGCGGCCGTGGCCGGCGGCATCCCCATCATCGCCGCCATCAGCCAATCGTTGACCGCCAACCAGATCCAGTCGATCCACGCCATCCTCAACGGCACCAGCAACTTCATTCTTACGCAGATGGAGGACCTGGGGTCCGACTACGCGGCCTCCGTGGCCGAGGCCCAGCAACTCGGCTACGCCGAGGCCAATCCGGCCATGGACGTCGACGGCAGCGACGTCGCCCAGAAGCTGGCGATCCTGGCGCACCTGGCCTTCGGCGCGGGTCAACTGGCGCGACATCCCCCGCACCGGCATCGACAAGGTCGACGTGGCCGACATGCAATACGCCAAGGAATTGGGCTACAGCATCAAGCTGCTGGCGGTGGCCGACCTCGTGCCCGAGGGGCTGGAACTGCACGTCTCGCCGACCATGATGCGGCACCGCTCGCCCCTGGCCCAGGTCCGCGGCGCGTACAATGCCGTGCGGGTCGTGGGGGACGCCGTGGGGCGAGTGTTTTTCCACGGCCTGGGGGCCGGTCAGATGCCCACCGCCTCGGCCGCCGTGGCCGACCTGATCGATACCGTGCTGGGCCGCACGGCGATCACCTTCCGCACGCTCCGCCTTTGGTCCAATGAAGGGGCCGCCCCGGTGGCCATCCGCAATCCGGACAACATGCCCGGCCGCTTCTACCTGCGGCTGTACGTGGACGACCGGCCGGGCGTGATCGCCGAGTTGGCCGGCATCCTGGGACGGCACAACATCTCCATCGCCTCGATCATCCAGCACGAGACGGAGGAAGAAGAGCAAGGGGTGGTCCCCTTGGTCTTCATGACCCATACGACCACCGAAGGCGCCGTGCGGCGCGCCATGGAAACGATCACCGTGCTCTCCTCGGTCCATCCCGGCAGCGTCCGCATGCGCGTGAGAGATTGATAAGGATGAAGGATCAAGGATCAAGGATTGGCGGTGCGGTCCCATCATCCTTAATCCTTCATCCTTGATCCTTCATCCTTCCCCCGGCCCCTGGTATGAAATTCGCCCTCATCATCCCCGACGGATCGGCCGACGAGCCGCAGGCCTCCTTGGGCGGCAAAACGCCGTTGCAGGCGGCGCGACTGCCGGCCATGGACGCCGTGGCGGCGGCCGGCGTGGTGGGCCGCGCCAACCACACCCCCGCCACCCTCCCCGCCGGCTCCAACGTCGCTAACCTGAGCCTGCTGGGCTACAACCCCTTGGAACATTTCACCGGCCGGGCGCCCCTGGAAGCCGCCGCCCAGGGAATCGAGCTGGGCCCCGACGACTGGGCCGTCCGCTGCAACCTCGTGACCATCGAAGACGGCCTGATGCGCGATTACACGGCCGGGCACATCTCGACCGAGGAAGCCGCCGCCTTGCTGGAGACGGTGCAAGCGAAACTGGGCAGCGACCGCTTGCAGTTCCATCCGGGCGTCAGTTACCGCAACTTGCTGGTGCTCCGCGGCGGCGGGCAGCCGGCCGCGTTCTCGCCCCAGACGCGCACGACCCCGCCCCATGACCTGCTCGATAAGCCGGCGGCCGACGGCGATCCCCGCGGGCCGGGCAGCGATTTGCTGATGCGGTTGATGACCGAAAGCGCGGCGCTGCTGGCCGGGCACCCGGTGAACCTCGCCCGACGCCGCAGCGGCAAGCCGCCGGCTACCCACATCTGGCTCTGGGGGCAGGGAATCGCGCCGCGGCTGACGCCGTTTGCCCAACTGCACGGGAAACAGGGCGCGATGATTACCGCCGTGGACCTCCTGCGCGGGCTGGCCCAACTCATCGGCTGGCGGCGAATCGACGTGCCCGGCGCCACCGGCTACATCGACACCGACTACGCCGCCAAGGGGCGTTACGCGGTGGCGGCCTTGAAGGACGTGGACCTGATCTGCGTCCACGTCGAGGCCACCGACGAGGCCTCGCACCAGGGCGACGCGACGGCCAAGATCGAGGCCCTCGAGCAGATCGACCGGCACATCGTCGGCCCGCTCTGGGCTGCGCTGCGGGCCGGAGGCGACTATCGCATCCTCATCAGCCCCGATCATCCGACGTGGCTGCGGACCAGGACGCATAGTTATGGCGACGTCCCGTTCGCAATGGCCGGCCGCGGCATCCGGCCCGACGCCGCCGAGCACTACGACGATCCGACCGCCGCCCGCTCCTCGCTCGTCTTCCCGGAGGGCTGGAAGCTGATGGGGCACTTCCTGGGAGAGAAGTAGCGGATGCGGCAAAAGAAACAAGAACAGCCGGAGTTTCAAAACTATCACGCCACCGCGGAGCAAGGGGGCCTGGCCTTGATCGCCGCCCTGCGGCAGTTCCTGCCCGGCCAGTCGTGGTCGGCCGTCCGCCGGCTGGTCGAGCACCGGCACGTCGAGCTGAACGGCAACCTCTGCATCGATCCAGCCCGGCGGCTCAAGGCCGGCAACGTGGTCAAGCTCTGGCAGGAGCCCCGTAGCAGCCCGCCGCGCATCGAGGACGTCAAGCTCCGCCACCTCGACGCCCATCTGGTGGTCGTGGAGAAGCCGGCGGGCGTGACCACGCTCCGGCACAGCGAGGAGGCGTCGTGGCCCCAACGGCGGCGACAGCTTCAGCCCACGCTCGACGAAATCGTCCGCCGCATCCTGGGCCGCAAGACCTCGCGGAAACCCTCGGGCCGCCCGGGAAAAGCGCCCCGCGGCCCCCGCCTCCGCGCCGTCCATCGCCTCGACCGCGACACCAGCGGCCTGATGATCTTCGCCCTCAGCGCGGAAGCCGAACACCTCCTGGTGCAGATGTTCCGCAAACACATCGTCGAGCGCGTCTACCAGGCGATCGTCCCCGGCCGCGTGGAAGCGCAGACGTTCGCATCGAGGCTCGTGCGCGACCGGGGCGACGGCCGCCGCGGCAGCACGACGCTGCCCAACGTGGGCAAGCAGGCGGTTACGCACGTCCGCCCGCTGGAGTTCCTCACCGGATACACCTTGCTGGAATGCCGGCTCGAGACCGGGCGGACGCACCAGATTCGCATTCACTTGGCCGAGGCGGGCCATCCCGTCTGCGGCGAGCGGATCTACCACCAGCCGCTCTTTCGCCCGCCCCTGCCCGACGCCAGCGGCGCCACCCGGCAAGCGCTGCACGCCACGGAGTTGGCACTGAATCATCCGATTACCGGCGAGCCGCTGCGGTTCACCATGCCGCTGCCGGCCGACATGGCGCGGCTGCTGCTGCGGCTGCGCGGCCAAACCGAAGCAACCGCCTGGAGAAGAATAAGCACCGTAGGTAAGGCACCCCGTGCCTGACACGTTTCCGCCCAAGAGCTGTCAGGCACGGCGTGCCTGACCTACCTCTGCTTCCCCTTTTGGAGACCGCACGATGACATCGCCAGCCGCGCCGCCGACGTTGGATGAGCAGTCCCTGCGGATGTTCGAGCGAAAAGGGCGGGAAGACTGCCCGGACGCTGCCGCCGGGCCCAATCCGAACGCCGTCTGCGTGCGGCGGATCATGCAGTTGGTCGAAGACTTCGCCCACAAGCCGCTGGCGGAAGTGCGCATCCTCGACCTCGGCTGCGGCGAAGGGGTCTATGCCGTCGAGGCCGCCTTGCGCGGCTGTCAGGTGACCGCCGTCGACGGACGGCCGCAACGCATGGCCGAGGGCATCGAGTGCGCCCGGCGCAACGGCCTTACAAACCTCCGCTTCCAGCAGCAGGACGTTCCGCACGATCACCAAGGCCAGCCACGGCGAGTTCGATTTCGTCTGGCTGCTGGGCATCCTCTATCACCTCGACGTGCCGGACGCCTTTTCCGTCCTGGAGAACTGCGCCGACATCTGCCGCGGCGTGGCCATCCTCGACACCCACGTCGCACTCCGCGCGGGCCACGGCCGAGCATCGCGGTGAGCACTACGAGGGCTGCCGCTTCCGCGAGCACGCCGCGAGCGATCCGGCCGAAGTGCGGCAGGGGCGGCTGCTGGCCTCGTTGGACAATCCGCAGAGCTTCTGGTTTACCCGGGAGTCACTGGTGCGGCTCTTGCACGACGTGGGCTTCACTTCCGTGTTGGAGTGCCACGCGCCGCCCGATCCGACGAAGCAGCCGGACCGGCTGACCCTGGCGGCCTTCAAGGGCACGGCCACCCGCTTGTCGACTTATCCCTGGATCAACGGCCAGTCGGAAAGGGCGATTGCCCAGCGGCTGCGTCCGGGATTGCGGACCTCGCGCGGGCCGCGGGCCTTGGCCAAGCGGGCGCTCCACGGGCTGCTGGGCCGTTTCGGCTGGGAACTCCGCCGCCTGCGATAGGCCCTTTCCTTCCGCCCTCCGCCTTCCGCCTTCGTTTCTGGAATTTCCCCGTTTTGGATTGTTTCTAGCCAACAACAAATCTTTGGGCCTCGGGGGGTAGGGTCCGGGCGTTTCGCCCAAAGGGCTGCCGGTCAACGAGTTGCGGCGAAATTTTCAGCCGTTTTACGAACCACCCAAAAGTATATAATGTCAACAACTTTTCGACTTTGCCGTAACTCGTTGCGGCACCACTGTTTAAGCTACCCCCTCTAAGGTAGTTTTTGGTTTTGGTATGATTCGAGTTAATCTGCGCAATTTCATGTCCTCATGTTGTTTGCTTGCAATGGTTTGCGGAGCGACATTTCTGTAACATCGGGCAAAATGCCTGGCCGGTTTGTTGCTATTGACTCCAACATTCTCGTTGTCAACAATTCGCCCGCCGACGCTCTATTTTGCCGGTCCCCGCGATCACTCGCTGCAACTGCTTATCGTACTCCGCTTTGCAGAATTTTTCCGGCCGCCGCAGAATCGCCATTTTTCTGATTTTTCTCGCGCCCTCTGCCATTGACTGCCGCGTTCCCGTCGATTGCCCTGGGCGGAAATCGCTATTTTCGTGGCCCATTTTTTTCGACTTCTTGCGAGTTTCGGAACTCAATTCCGCCCCGGAAATCAGGGCAAAAGCGCGGTGGGGTCTGGTATTTACTCGGAAATTCCCGGCAAAATGCGCCTGGATGCAAGGAAAAAAGCTCGATTTATCGTGCCCCGAGCGGGCCGTTTGAAGGTAGCCCGGCAGTTCTCGCGCGGAGACGCGGCGACGCGGAGGAAAAAGGGGGCCGGAGGCCAGGGACCGGGGGCCAGGGAGAGAAGCCTGAAAACTGAGCACTGAGCACTGAAAACTGTCCACAGAAAACTTTCCCTGGCTTGCGTGCGGTCGCCGAGCAGATACAGGGAACGATGGGAGGTTGGGGCCCCTTGGAGTCGGCAGCGGCGGAAAGCCGTCTTGCCCGTTTCCGGAACAGACTCTCGCCGCTTATTCCGTCCCTGCAGACCGGCCCGGGGTGCTGTAAATCTCGTCTGTCCAGCCGGATGCACGTGTCTCCGCCTGTCTGGCAGCCCGCAAGTGGGGGTGATATATTGGTGGGATTGTGCCCGATGCCGCCAGGGCATCCAACTCTTCGTACCTATCGCACCAAGGGACGTGTCAGCCGTGTTCGAACAAGCCTTCAAGAATATCGACGATGTCCTCTGGAAAGAAGCTGGCTGCACGACCGAACTGGACTACACCGAGCAAACCTCCTGGCTCCTGTTCCTGAAATACCTCGACGGTCTGGAGCAGGACAGGGCCGCCGAAGCCGCATTGGAGGGCAAGAGGTACCCCGGCATTCTCGAAAGGCCCTATCGCTGGGAAAGCTGGGCCGCGCCGAAGGACAAGAACGGCCAGATCGACCACAACAAGGCGCAGACCGGCGACGATCTGCGCGATTTCGTCAATCAGAAGCTCTTCCCCTACCTGCACGGCTTCAAGCAGAAGGCCAGCGGGCCGAACACCATCGAATACAAGATCGGCGAGATTTTCGGGGAGATCAAGAACAAGATTTCCAGCGGCTACAACCTCCGCGAGATCATCGACCACATCGACGAACTGCGATTCCGCTCGCAGACTGATAAGCACGAGCTCTCGCACCTGTACGAAGCTAAGATCCGGAACATGGGCAACGCCGGGCGCAACGGCGGCGAATACTACACCCCTCGCCCGCTCATCCGCGCCATGGTCCAGGTCGTGCGGCCCAAAATCGGCGAGCGAATCTACGACGGCGCTTGCGGTTCGGCGGGCTTCTTGTGCGAGTCGTTCGATTTCCTCAAGGCCGAGAAGAACCTGACCACCAAGGAACTCAAGACGCTCCAGGAGCGGACCTTCTACGGCAAGGAGAAGAAATCGCTCGCCTATGTCATCGCGATCATGAACATGATCCTGCACGGCATCGACGCGCCGAACATCATCCACACCAACACGCTCACTGAAAATCTGGCCGACATCCAGGAAAAGGACCGTTTCGACGTGGTGCTGGCCAATCCGCCCTTCGGCGGCAAGGAGCGGAAGGAAGGGCAGCAGAACTTTCCTATCCGCACTGGCGAGACGGCGTTCCTGTTCCTCCAGCACTTCATCAAGATGCTCAGGGCGGGCGGCCGCGGCGGCGTGGTCATCAAGAACACCTTTCTCTCGAACACCGACAACGCCTCGGTAAGCCTCCGCAAGCTGCTGTTGGAAAGCTGCAACTTGTACACGGTGCTCGACTGTCCCAGCGGCACGTTCCAGGGAGCGGGCGTGAAAACCGTGGTGCTTTTCTTCGAGAAGGGCGCCCCGACGCGCAAGATCTGGTTCTACCAGCTTGACCCCGGCCGCAACCTTGGCAAGACCAACCCGCTCAGTGATGATGATCTCAAGGAGTTCGTCGCCCTGCAAAAGAAATTCGCCGACTCGCTCAAGTCGTGGAGCGTGGACGCCAAGAGCATCGACAAGGAGACCTACGATCTTTCCGTAAAGAACCCCAACGGTGGAGAGGAAGTAAAGCACCGCAGCCCCGAGGGAATCTTGGACGAGATCGCCGCGCTGGACGCAGAGAGCGCAGAGGTGCTGCATACCATCCGGGGGTTGCTATGAAACCAGGATGGCAGAAAAGGCAACTCGGTGAACTGGCCGAACTCAAGGGTCGAATCGGTTGGCGAGGATTAACTGCCAAGGAATACACTAAGAGCGGGCCCCTATTCCTTTCAGTCCACTCACTTAATTATGGCGATTACGTAGACCTCAGGGATGCATTTCACATCAGCGAAGAGCGATATGTCGAGAGCCCCGAAATAATGCTCCAAGAAAACGACGTCCTCATTTGCAAGGACGGCGCTGGTATCGGGAAAGTCGGCATCGTCGGAGAGACTACCAGACCGAACAACGATCAATTCGTCGCTCTTACTCATTCGTAGCGGAGACGCGATTCTCCCCAAGTTTCTCTATCGCGTGCCTATCGAGCCCGTATTTTCAGAAGATTGTCAACTCACGGCTTAATGGTGCGACCACCCCTCATCTGTATCAGCGGGACATCACAGAGTTTCCAATCGTCCTCCCCCCGCTTCCCGAGCAGCGACGGATCGTCGGAATCCTCGACGAAGCGTTTGACGGCATCGCCACCGCCAAAGCCAACGCCGAAAAGAACCTCCGCAACGCCCGGGCGCTATTTGAAAGCCACCTCCAAGCCGTCTTCACTCGGCGCGGCGATGGGTGGGTGGATGCGAAGTTGGGCGATGTCTGCCACGCTATTACAGACGGCACACATATCACCCCCACCTACACAAAGGAAGGTGTGCCGTTCTTATCAGTAAAGAATCTCACTAAGGGCTTCATCGACTTTTCGAATACGAGATTCATATCGGCTGCGGAACACAAGTGTCTCACCAGAAGATTCAAGCCGGTTAGGAACGACATTCTATACACGAAGGTCGGCACGACAGGGATAGCCCAGGTCGTCGATGTCGATGAAGAGTTCAGTATCTTCGTCAGCGTCGCGTTGTTGAAACCAAAGCATGACATTGTTTTCAACTTATATCTGGAGCATTTTCTCAACGCTCCGTACGCCAGGACGCAGGCTCAAAAGAGAACACGCGGCATGGCCAACAAGAACCTCGTGATAACGGACATCAAGGAAATCGATGTTCACTTCCCCGAAACGTTGAGCGAGCAAAGGACGATCGTCGCCAAACTTGAGTCGCTCTCCGCCGAAACCCAGCGACTCGAATCCCTCTACCGTCGTAAGCTTGCGGCCCTCGGCGAATTGAAGAGGTCGCTCTTGCACCAGGCCTTCAGCGGGAAATTGTAGGAAGAGCCATGTCCGACGCCACGCCCCAATCGAGCATCATCCTGTACCGGACCGAGGACGGCCGGGCGCAGATCCAGTGCCGCTTGGAAAACGAGACGATTTGGCTGACGCAGGCCCTGATCGCGGACCTGTTCCAGGTCTCGGTGCCGACCGTAAATGAGCATCTGAAAGGCATTTACGATGATCGGGAACTGGAAGCCGGAGTAACTATTCGGAAATTCCGAATAGTTCGCTGGGAGGGGTCCCGAGAGGTGGCACGCGAGATCGAGCATTACAGCCTGCCGGCCGTCCTGGCCGTCGGCTACCGCGTCCGCAGCCCGCGCAGCGCGCAGTTTCGCCAGTGGGCGACGGCCCGCTTGAGCGAGTACCTGGTGAAGGGGTTCACCATGGACGACGAGCGCCTGAAGAACCCGCCCGGGCTGGGGGCGCCCGATTACTTCGATGAGTTGCTGGAGCGGATTCGCGATATCCGCGCCAGCGAGAAGCGGGTGTATCTGCGGGTGCGGGAAATCATTGCCCTGGCAGCCGACTATCAGCCCGCCGAGCCGCAGACGCAACTGGTCTTTCAGACCGTGCAAAACAAGCTCCACTTCGCCGCGACCGGCAAAACGGCGCCCGAGTTGATCGCCGAGCGCACGGATGCTGAGCGGGCGAACATGGGACTGACCAGTTGGAAGGGTGGCGTGGTGCGTAAGGGGGACGTGACGGTCGCCAAGAATTACCTCCGCCAGGAGGAAATTGAGGAACTGAACCGGATCGTGGTGATGTTCCTGGACTTTGCGGAGGACCAGGCGAGACACCGGAAGCAGGTTTTCCTCAAGGATTGGGAAGCAAAGCTGGATGAGTTTCTGCGATTCAACGATCGCCGGGTTTTGCCCGACGCCGGCAAGGTGTCGCGGGAGGCGGCCGATGAAAAAGCCGCCGCGGAGTACGAACGATTCAGCCAACGGCGCCGGGCCCAGATCGAGGCGCAGGCCGAGAGCGATAGCCTCAAGCAGTTGGAAGACGTGGCCAAGAAGCGGCCCAAACCGAAGAAGCCCGGCAAGGACGACCCGCCATGAACGAAGCCGAAACCCGAGCCGAGCGTATCGATCCCGCTCTCGAAGCCGCCGGCTGGGGCGTCGTCGAGGGCAGCCGCGTCCGCCGCGAATACCCGATCACGTTGGGCCGGCTTGAGGGCTTCGGGCGACGCGGCAAGCCGCTTACGGCCGATTATGTGCTGGAGTATCGCAACACCAAGCTGGCCGTTGTCGAGGCCAAGGCGTGGGATGAAGAATTGACGGAGGGCGTGGCACAGGCCAAGAACTACGCCGGGAAGCTGGCCGTCCGCTACACGTATTCCAGCAACGGAAAAGGTATCTACGGCATCGACATGGAGACCGGGAAGGAAGCCGAAGTGGCTGCCTATCCCACGCCGGACGAGCTGTGGAACGTGACGTTTGCCGTGGCGAACCAATGGCGCGACCGCTTCGCCGCCATCCCGTTCGAGGACAAGGGCGGCTATTTCCAGCCCCGCTACTACCAGGACATCGCCATCCAGCGGGTGCTGGATGCCATTGCCGCCGACACGCCGCGAATCTTGCTCACGCTGGCGACCGGCACGGGCAAGACCTTCATCGCCTTTCAGATCGCCTGGAAGTTGTTCCAGAGCCGCTGGAACCTGAGCCGCGAACCATCGCGACGGCCGCGCATCTTGTTCCTCGCCGACCGCAACATCCTGGCCAACCAGGCGTACAACGCCTTCTCGCCGTTTCCCGAGGATGCGATGGTGCGGATCGAGCCGGCAGACATCCGCAAGAAGGGCCGCGTGCCCAAGAACGGGAGCCTGTTCTTCACGATCTTCCAGACCTTCATGAGCGGGCCGCCCAAGGACGGCAAGCCTTCGCCCTATTTCGGCGAGTATCCGGCCGACTTCTTCGACTTTATCGTCATTGACGAGTGCCATCGCGGCGGGGCCAACGACGAGAGCACGTGGCGCGATATTCTCAAATACTTCGCTCCGGCCGTGCAACTCGGCCTGACCGCCACGCCCAAGCGCAAGGACAACGTGGACACCTACGCCTACTTCGGCGATCCGGTGTACATTTATTCGCTCAAGGACGGCATCAACGACGGCTTCCTGACGCCGTTCAAGGTCCGGCAGATCTCGACGACGCTCGACGAGTATGTCTACACGCCCGACGACATGCTGATCGAGGGGGAAGTGGAGACCGGCAAGCGCTACGAGGAAACGGACTTCAACAAGATCATCGAGATCAAGGAGCGCGAGGCCCACCGCGTCAAGCTCTTCATGGAGCAGATCGACCAGCGGGAAAAGACCCTGGTTTTCTGCGCCACGCAGGACCACGCGCTGGCCGTCCGCGACTTGATCAACCAGATGAAGACGAGCAAGGACCCGGACTACTGCCAGCGGGTGACGGCCAACGACGGCGCTTTGGGCGAACAGTACCTCCGCGACTTTCAGGACAACGAGAGGAGCATCCCGACCATTCTGACCACGTCGCAGAAGCTTTCGACCGGGGTGGACGCCCGGAACATCCGCAACATCGTGTTGATGCGGCCGATCAACTCGATCATCGAGTTCAAGCAGATCATCGGTCGCGGCACGCGGCTCTACGACGGCAAGGATTATTTTACGATCTACGATTTCGTCAAGGCGCACCACCATTTCAGCGATCCGGAATGGGACGGGGAGCCCGAAGGGGAACCGCCTTGTCCGAAATGTGGCCAGCGACCCTGCCAGTGTGAAAAGAAGGAACCCAAGCCGTGTCCGAAGTGCGGAAAGAGACCCTGCGACTGTGAGCGGGCGCCTTGCCCGAAGTGTGGCAAGAGTCCCTGCGAGTGCAAGAAGAAGGCGAAGATAAAACTGGCCGACGGCAAGGCGCGGACCATCCAGCACATGATGGTCACCAGCTTCTGGCACCCCGACGGCACGCCGATGTCGGCCCAGCAGTTCATGGAAGCACTCTATGGCAGGCTCCCCAACTTTTTCAAAGACGAGGCCGAGCTGCGAGCCCTTTGGAGCGCACCCGGCACTCGCATAAAGCTCTTGCAGGGGCTTGAGGAAAAGGGATTCGGTCCACTACAAATGGCGGAGATGCAGAGGATCATTGACGCTGAGAAGAGCGACCTGTTCGACGTGCTGGCGCATATCGCCTATGCCTTGCCGACGCTCACCCGTGCCGAAAGGGCTGCCAGGGCCAAGGTGGCGATCAACGCCCAGTTCAACAGCAAGCAGCAGGTCTTCCTCGACTTCGTGCTTGGACACTACGTGAGTGAGGGCGTTCGGGAACTCGACCAGGAGAAGCTGACGCCGCTGCTCCGCCTAAAATATCATGACTCGATTGCGGACGCCGTGGCCGACCTGGGCAGGCCGGAAGAGATCGGCGACGTTTTTGCGGGGTTCCAGAAATTTCTGTACCAAGAGGCGGCATGATCAATGGTCTGGCGGGAGAAAGGGGTGGAGTCGAGAGTTGGCGCGGTGGGGTAGGCTTCGGCATATTCCGTTTCGGGGTTTCCCCGGCCGTGCTTCATCAGTCGCCGGCCGTGCTCTGTTTCCGCCGCCCGGTCGAAAAATAAGGATGAAGGATGAACGGAAAGGCGGAAGGCGGAAGGCGGAAGGCGGAAGGGGGAAGGAAAAACGGCAACAACGACGGCACCCCGGGAGCGAAGCGACGGCGGCCGCCCGCGGCAGGAAAACCTCTTGTGCCTGCGGCACCCCGATAGCGAAGCTATCGCGGCCACCCGTCAAATCAGGGCGGAAGGGGGAAGGAAGAACAACGGCGACACCCCGAGAGCGAAGCGACGGCGGCCGCCCGCGCCAGGAAAACCTCTTGTGCCTGCGGCACCCCGATAGCAAAGCTATCGCGGCTACCCGCGGAAGGAAAACCTCTTGTGCCTGCGGCACCCCGATAGCAAAGCTATCGCGGCCACCCGCGTCCGTCGGCTGTAGAGGAAGGGCAAGCGGAACCGCCCATTAAATAGTTCTGACCCCTTTTCCGAGTGCGGCGGCGATGGCGTCGAAGAGCTTCTCCGGCGAGGCCATCCGGCCGGCGCCGATGGCGCCGCAACTGAGAATAGCCCTCCTCGGGATCGATCAGCACCACGCCGTCGGCACGGAGGCGGGCGACGTTGCGCTGGACGGCCGGCTGCTGCCACATCTTGTCGTTCATCGCCGGGGCCATGATGACCGGCCCGGCAAACGACAAGTAGGTGGTGCTCAACAGGTCGTCGGCCAGTCCGCAGGCGGTTTTGGCGAGGACGTTGGCGGTGGCGGGGGCGATGCAGAAGACTTCGGCGGCCTCGGCCAATTCGATGTGCGGATGCGAGCCCGGCCCGAAGACGCTGGTGCGGACCGGCCGGCCGCTGAGGGCCTCGAAGGTCCGCGGTCCGACGAGTTTGGTGGCGGCGCGGGTCATGACGACCGACACGCTGGCCCCGGCCTGGACCAGGCGGCTGACCAGGGCGGCCGTCTTGAAGGCGGCGATGCCACCGCTGACGCCGATGAGAACTTTTCGACCGTTCATGGGGTTTGGCGGCACGAAGGGGACAGTCCCATTTTCGTCGAACGAAAATTGGGACAGTCCCCGGGACCGTTCATGGGGTTTGGTGATGCCAGGGGGAGTTACTGGTAGTATCGGACGGTCAGCGGCGCTTACGAAACCGCAAGCGGGACGCACTATTTCGCACGGGCAAAGGGGACAGTCCCATTTTCGTTGCACGAAAATTGGGACAGTCCCCAGGACCGTTTGGTCCCCGCGCCGTTTATAGGTTTTGGAAGTCCAGTTCCGGCGGTCCGCCGGCCGGCTCGCCGACCACTTGCACTTTCAGCTCGGAGTCGAGGTAGATCTTGTCTTGCAGGATTTCCTGAATGACGATCTCCATTTTGTTGTCGGTGTTCATGTTGACCAGCGGCCGGGCGCCGCCGTTGATGGCCACCATGCGTTTCTGGATCAGCGTCGACAGCTTGAACCGGCCGCCGACCTTGTTCACAATCGCCTCTTCCCGCAAGTCGTCAATCATCGCTTTGAGCCTCCCATTCTTGGGTCAGAATTTTGCATATTTCCTCGACTGCCAGGTCGATGTCGTCGTTGATGACCTGGTAGCGGTATCGATCAGACAGTTCCAGTTCTTTCGTTGCCGTTTCCAATCGCCGGCGGATGGACTCGTCGCTTTCGGTGCCGCGGCCGCGGAGCCGCCGCTCCAGCTCGTCGCGGGAGCCGGGGCGGACGAAAATGGTGATGGCGTCGGGGAACTGCTCCATGACCGCCATGGCGCCATGGACGTCGATATTGAGCACCACCCATTTTCCGGCGTGCAGGCCGGCGGCCACCTCGCTTCGCAATGTTCCGTACCAGTAGTCCTTTTCAAAAACTTGATAGCACTCGACAAACTCGCCGTCGCGGCGGCGGCGTGCGAACTCCTCGGGCGTGAGGAAGTGATAATCGACGCCGTCGGTTTCTCCGGGCCGCGGCGGCCGGGTGGTGGCGGAGACGCTGCGCGTCAAGGGCAGGCGGCAGCGGCCCAGCACGCGCCGCAGCACCGTGGTCTTGCCCGCCCCCGAGGGCCCCGACACGACCACCAATCTGCCCGTGGGCGCGGTTTCCGTCATCATTCGATATTTTGAATCATTTCGCGGATACGTTCGACGGCCGTCTTGATCTCGATCACGTCGTTGGTAATTTCCCCGTCGTTGGCCTTGGAGCCGATGGTGTTGGCCTCGCGGAACATCTCCTGGGTGAGGAATTCGAGCTTCCGTCCGCTGCTCTCGCTCAGGGCCATGGCGGCCTGGAATTGGTCCAGATGGCTGCGCAGGCGGATAATCTCTTCGGAGATGTCGCCCCGCTCGGCAAACAGGCTGACCTCTTTGACCAACTCGCCGGGGTCCAGCGCGACCTGGAAATCGGCCAGCACCCGCTTGAGCCGGTCGCTGAGCCGCTGCCGATAGCCGTCGGCGACCAAGGGAGCCCGGCGGGCGAGCTGATCCAGGCGGGCGGCAATCAGGCCGCAGTTGGCCGTCAGGTCGGCGGCCATGGCGCGGCCTTCTTCGCCCCGCATCCGCGCCAGGTTGGCCATCGCCGCCTCCAGCGTGGAGCCGATCAGCGGCCAATCCCCGGCCGGATCGAAGGACCGCGCGGCCTGGTCGTCCACCACCCCCGGCAACGCCAACAGGGCCTCCAGGGAGATCCGGCCGGGCAGGTCCCATTGACGATAGAGCGATTGCAACTGGACGCGGTAGCGGTCCAGCACGCTGGCGTTGATCTGGAACTCTTCGGGCGAATGGACGCGGTCGACGCGGAGGTTCACCTGGAGGGTGCCGCGGCGGATGCTCTGGCGCACGACGGTCTCGATCTGCGGTTCCAGCGGGGCGTAACCTTCGCTGGCGCGGATGGCCAGCTTGAAGTAGCGGTTGTTGATGGCGCGCACCTCGACCGCGACGGCGACGCCGTCCCGCTGGCCATGTGCTTCGCCAAAGCCGGTCATGCTTAGGAGCATGGGGCTGGTATCCTTCCTAGAACTTCCCAAGGGGACAGTCCCATTTTCGTCCGACCATGCTTCGCATGGTGCCCAAAATCGGGACAGTCCCCGTTGCTTACTTGGCCGGCGCCGGGGACGCCGGGGCAGGAGTCTGGTTGGCGGGGGCGGACTTGCCGCCGGGCGTCGCGGGGCCGGACTGCTGCCCGCCCTGCGGGGCGCCGAGGTTCATCGGACCCTCGCTGACCCCTCCCCTGAGCCTGACGCAGACGATGCACAGGCAGATCCAGAAGGCGGCCACGCCCATGGTAATTTTGGTGAACAGGTCGCCGGCCTTGGTGCCGAACGCGCTCTGGCCGCCCATGCCGCCCAAGGCGCCGCTCAGGCCGCCGCCTTTGCCGCGCTGGATCAGCACCAGGATGATCAGGAACACCGCCGTCAAGATCAACAGCGTCATCAAAAAGTTTTGAAGCATACTCTTGCTACTCCTGGAGCAAAGGCTATTTCAGGCCGGCGACGATCCCCATGAACTGGCCGGCCTTCAAGCTGGCGCCGCCGACCAAGGCCCCGTCGACATCAGGCTGCCGCAGCAACTCGGCGGCATTGTCCGGTTTGACGCTGCCCCCATATTGGATGCGAACCCCCTGGGCGACATCTTCATTATATCGTTGCTGGATGATCTTGCGAAGGTCGAGATGGGCCTGTTCGGCCTGGGCCGGGGTGGCCACCTTGCCGGTGCCGATGGCCCAAACCGGCTCGTAGGCGATGACGATCTTCCGCATCTGCTCCTCGGAAAGCCCCGCCAGCGAGCCGGCGAACTGGCGGCGGATGACCGCCGCGGTCTGGCCGGCCTCCCGCTCGGCGAGCAACTCGCCGACGCAGACGATGGGGACCAATCCGGCGGCCAGGGCGGCGTGGACCTTCTTATTGATCTCCTCGTCGCTCTCGTGGAGGACGTGCCGGCGCTCGCTGTGGCCGAGGATCACGTAGCGGCAGCCCAGGTCGCAGAGCATGGAGGCGGCGATTTCGCCCGTGAAGGCCCCCTCGGGCTGGAAATACATATTTTGCGCGCCCAGGGCGACTTTCGAGCCGGCAATCGCCCGGCCCACCGCTTCCAGGTAGCAGAACGGCGGGCAGACGGCCAGGTCCACGTTGTCGCAGGCGGCCGCCTCTTTGGCGATCGCCTCGGCCAGGGCCACCGCGGCCGCCCGGGTGAGATTCATCTTCCAGTTTCCGGCAATGAACGGACGTCGCATCGAGGGGGCTCCAGGGAAGTTTAGGCCTTAGGACTTAGGACTTAGGACTTAGAGACTGTCTCAAAGCTCCCCTCTCCCTTTGGGAGAGGGGCCGGGGGTGAGGGCATTATGTGGGCCGCCTCCAAAAATCACTGCTTTCTCGCCACTTGCCCTCACCCTAACCCTCTCCCGGAGGGAGAGGGGACGATGGGATTTGCTCTCTCGAAATAGTCTCTTAGGGGTTGATAGGTGCATGTAGCGGTTTTTCGGTTCACGGTCACTCCACGGCGGTGGTGGCGGGAAAGGAGCCCAGGATTTCCAGCCGCAGCGACTTGCGCCCGAGCGCAGCCACGGCCCGCCGCAGCCGGGCGTCGGTCTGGTGCCCCTCCATCTCGACGAAAAACAAGTAATATCCCCGCGCCGTGCCGGGAATGGGAAACGACTCGATCCAGGTCAGGTTGAGCTTGTTGCGCTTGAAAATGTTCATCGCTTCGGCCAGGGCGCCGGGGCGATGCTGGACCTGGAAGAGCATCGCCGTGCGGTCGTTTCCCGTCCGCTCGGGCACCTGGCCGCCGATGACGGCAAACCGCGTGGTGTTGTCGGGATTGTCTTCGATGTTCTCGGCCAGGACGTTCAGGCCATATTCGACCCCCGCCTGCGGACTGGCGATGGCGGCCGCCCCCGGCTTCTCGCCGGCCAGTTGGGCGGCCGTCGAGGTGCTGGTGACCTCGATGGTCCTGGCGGCGGGCAGGTGCTTGGCCAGCCAGTTGCGGCACTGGCTGATCGCCTGCGGACGGCTGTAGACTTCCTTCACCTCCGCCCGCGAACACTTCGCCAGCAACGAATGGTGGATGTGCATCTCGACCTGGCCGCAGATCCGCACGGGCAAGCGGGTGAACATCTCCAGGGTGTCGGCGATGCGGCCGTCGGTCGAGTTCTCGACCGGCACCAGGCCGAAATCGGCCTGCCCCTGGTGGACCTCTTCAAACACGGCGGAGATGGTCGCCACGGGCACGAACTGGACGCTTCTGCCAAAGCGCTCCATGGCGGCCAAATGGCTGTAACTGTAAAGCGGTCCCAGGAAGGCGATCCGCGACTGACGGACCAACGAGCGGCAGCCGCTCTGGATCTCGCGGAAGATCGTCCGCACGATCCGTTGCGCCAACGGTCCCTGGCTGCCTTCCCCGAGCGCGCCGGGGCAAGCCGGTTCCGCCCCCAGGACGGCTGCGGAAGTTTCTTCGTTGGCCTGGCGGCCCGCCGCCGCGACGACCAGGGCGGCCCGCTGTTGGAGGAGCTTGAGCAACTGGGAGTCGATCTGGGCGATGGTGGCGGCCGGGTCGCTGGCCGGGGCGTGCTTGGGGCTGGACGGCGGCTCTTTCCTCGCGGTTGTTTTTGCCATCGAATGGACCCGCCCGACCTTCAGCCCCCGCCCCTCGGGAAGAGGGTTTGGGTGAGGGGACGCGGCGGACTGGTTCTAACTGCCGGCGCGGCCCCGCTCATGGCCTAAACCTTTAATTTGTATCGAATAAGCGTTTCCATGTCAACGGGCTGCGGGGTCACAACGGCCGGTGGGGTCAGGCGTGCCACTGGCTACGCGGGTGGCCCCGATAGCTATGCTATCGGGGCGGCGACGCCGCAAGAGGAGCTTCAATGGGCTACGAACGCCTCTTGTGCCTGCGGCACCCCGATAGCAAAGCTATCGGGGCCACCCGCGACCGGTCCCACGGAAGCACTGGCATAGCCAGTGGCACACCCCGGCGCGACTGTCATTTTGGCAGGACCATCGCTCGGTGATTGGCCGGCCCGTCGAAAATGGCAGCCTGCGGAGCCGTTACGACCGGACTGCCGGCCGCCGCTCGCGCGGCCGTGAGCGTAACGTGTTATAGGTCAGTAAGTTACGAAGACGGGAGAACCTTGCCCCCGGCAGCGGCACAGCCTTTGCTCCTTATCGCTCGTTTCCTTGTCTAAAAGGATCGAAGAAAGGAGCGTCTCGGAATGGCTCAGGGTGAAAAAATCATTGGAATCGACTTGGGGACCACCAACTCGGTCGTGGCCGTGATGGAAGGCAAAGAGGCCAAGGTTATTCCCAACCAGGAGGGCAACCGGCTGACGCCCAGCGTGGTCGCTTATACCGATAAGGGGGAGACGCTGGTTGGCGAGCCGGCCAAGCGCCAGGCGGTCACCAACTCGCGCCGCACGGTGTTTTCGATCAAGCGGTTCATGGGACGGCGTCACAGCGAGGTGGCGACGGAAGAGAAGATCGTGCCCTACAAGATCGTGGGCGGCCCCGAAGATTACGTCAAGGTGGGCGTCGACGAGCACAAGCAATTTACGCCGCCGGAGGTGTCGGCCCTGATCCTGCGGAAGCTGAAGGAAGCGGCCGAGGCCTACCTGGGCCATAAGGTGAACAAGGCGGTCATCACGGTGCCGGCCTACTTCAACGATGCCCAGCGGCAGGCGACCAAGGACGCCGGCCAGATCGCCGGCCTGGAAGTCGCCCGCATCATCAACGAGCCCACGGCCGCGTCGCTGGCCTATGGTTTGGACAAGAAGAAGGCGGAGAAGATCGTGGTCTTCGACTTCGGCGGCGGGACGTTCGACGTCTCCGTGCTGGAAGTGGCCGACGGCGTCTTCCGCGTCATCAGCACCAACGGCGACACGCACCTGGGCGGCGACGACATCGACAAGATGCTGGTCGATTACGTGGCCGACGAGTTCAAGCGCGAGCAGGGAATCGACCTCCGCAAGGACCCGATGGCCCTGCAGCGTCTGCAGGAAGCCTGCGAAAAGGCCAAGAAGGAACTCAGCTCGACGCAATCGAGCGACATCAACCTGCCCTTCATCACCGCCGACGCCTCCGGCCCGAAACACCTGCAAATGACCTTGACCCGGGCCAAGTTCGAGCAACTGGCCGATGGCTTGATCGAGCGCTGCCGCGGGCCGGTCAACCAGGCGATGAAAGACGCCCACCTGGGCGTCAACGAGATCGACGAAGTCGTGCTGGTGGGCGGTTCCACGCGCATTCCCAAGGTCCAGGACCTGGTGCGGACCCTCTTCGGCGGCAAGGAGCCCCACAAGGGCGTCAACCCCGACGAGGTCGTGGCCGTCGGCGCCGCGATCCAGGGCGGCGTGCTGTCGGGCGAGGTCCACGACGTGCTGCTGTTGGACGTGACGCCGTTGAGCCTGGGAATCGAGACCCTCGGCGGCATCATGACCAGGCTGGTCGATCGCAACACCACCATTCCCACCGAGCGGAAGCAGATCTTCAGCACCGCCGACGACAACCAGATGGCCGTGACGGTGAAAGTCTACCAGGGCGAGCGGCAGATGGCGGCCGACAATCGGCTGCTGGGCCAGTTCAACCTCGAGGGCCTTCCGCCCTCCCCGCGCGGCGTTCCCCAGATCGAGGTCAAGTTCGACATCGACGCCAACGGCATCCTCAACGTCTCGGCCAAGGACCTGGGCACGGGCAAGGAGCAGACCGTGCGCATCGAGCAGTCCAGCGGCCTGGCCGACGGCGAGATCGACCGCATGCGTCACGACGCCGAGTCGCACGCCGAGGAGGACAAGCGGAAGCGGCAACTGGCCGAGTTGCGCAACCAGGCCGACTCGATGTGCTGGCAACTGGAGAAGCTGCTCAAGGAGCACGACGCCAAGCTTGGCTCCGCCGACAAGGAGGCGGTCAACAAGGCGATGGAGAAAACCCGCGCCGCCGCCAAGGGCGAGGACGTCGAGGCCATCAAGGCCGCGGTCCACGAGTTGGAGCAGGCGTCTCATGCCCTGAGCCGGACGCTCTACGCCTCGACCGGCGCCAAGCCGGGCCCGGCGGGTGCGACCGACGGCGCCCAGCAGGGCCCGACCGGCCAGCCCGGCGGCGCGGCCAGCGGCGGCGGCGGCGGGGAGGATGAGGCCATCGACGCCGAGTTCGAGGTGAAGGAATAATTTCGCGGAGACGCGCGGCAGGGAGGAGCGTATAATGTGGCGCCGGGTGGAGGACCGCACCGCCCGATTCCGCGCGGAACCATCAACAACCGTCAGGAGAATGGTTATGTCTGTGGTAACGAAGGATTACGTGGAAAGCCTGCCGGAAATCTACCGGGACATCCTTTCCGCGTTTCCTAAGATCGAGCCTGCGAGGAAGGCAGGTTGGGGACTGGCTTACCAGACCCTGGGCGAGAATTTGGGTGCCAGCCACTCGCTGGGAGAGATCCTCGAGGGCATGCCAGAACATGGAGCGGGCCGGCGCAGTCGAAATCAAGCACCGGATCCTCGTTTGTCCGACGGAGTTGGGCGAACAGATAATTACCCTTCTGACGGGGAAGAAGGCGGGCGAATTCCACGTACCAGAGTTCCCGTCTCCGACGCAGGCATAGGAATAATCGATGCCTGCGCAGTGGGAAATCAAGCACTGGCCGGAGTGCGGCAAGCATGCGTTCCTCTCGCATTGCGCTGAGGACCGCGACCTCTTAGTTCAGCCCGTGTTCGAGGAGTTGTCGCGGCGCGGCATCGTTCCGTGGATCGACTGCCACCATTACCCTGCAGGGCGAGACGCGATCGAGACATTGCAGGAGGAACTCCTGAAATGCCGGCACGTTGTCTACTTCATCACGCCGGCAATGCTTTGCCAAGGGCGGGGTTGGACGAGCGCGGAACGGACGCTGACGGCGGCAGTGCAACGGTATCTCTATCTGCCCCACGGGCTGAAAGCGGCGAACCTGGAGTTACCCCTGGTTTTTGTCGCTGCTACCAATGCCGCGTTCCAACGCTCCTTGTGGCGGTCGCTGCTCGATAAGGCGGTACGGTGCCCGCACCCGGCGGCCCGATCAGCCGGCGGTTTGGACGATGGCCGACGGGATTGGCGCGACGAACACATCGTGTGGGCTGCGGACGAGGTGGAGAAATTCATCCGCCTGGAGGAGAAGTGGGCCATCGAGCTTGCGGACGTTCGCGGGCAGGATGCGAAGGTGCTGGAGGAATTTGAACACGAGCCGAACTTGATGCGGCGCCTCCTCGCGCAGGCGCCGCCAACGCTGCCTTTTCCCTAGCTGCCACTTTGCGTGCGGCACCGGCAGGAGGGAAACGTGGAATAACAGGGATCATCAAGACGCTCAGTTCCGCTGACGAAACAGCGGTGCGGTCCGCTGCACACCGGGATCGCGGACGCCCCCGAAGGGAGAGGGGACCAAACCATGGCATTTCGCTTCGACAAACTGACGATCAAGGCCCAGGAGGTCGTGGCCGCCGCCCAGGCGCTGGCCAGCGACCGCGGTCATGCGCAGATCGAGCCGCTGCACCTCCTGTCGGCCATGCTCAACCAGAGCGAAGGCATCATCGGCCCGTTGCTGGACCGCATCGGCGTCAATCGGGCGCAGCTCGATAAGATCGTCGAGTCCGAACTGGGCCACCTCCCCAAGGTTTCCGGCGGCGCCCCGCCGCAGTTGAGCCAGGAAACCACGCGGGTGCTGGAGGCCGCCCAGCGCGAGGCCGACGCCATGAAGGACGAGTTCGTTTCCACCGAACACCTCCTGCTGGCCATGACCAAGACCGACGGCAAGACCGCCAGCATCTTGAAACTCAATGCCATTACCGATAAGGACCTGCTGCGGGCATTGCAAACCATCCGCGGCAGCACGCGGGTGACCGATCAGAACCCGGAAGCCAAGTTCCAGGCCCTGGAGCGTTACGGCATCGACCTGGTCGAGCGGGCCCGGCAGGGAAAGCTCGATCCGGTGATCGGCCGCGACCAGGAGATCCGCCGCGTCATCCAGGTGCTTTCCCGGCGGACGAAGAACAACCCGGTGCTGATCGGCGAGCCGGGCGTGGGCAAGACGGCCATCGCCGAGGGGCTGGCGCTGCGGATCGTCGCCAGCGACGTGCCGGAGAGCCTCAAGAACCGGCGGGTCATCGCCCTGGACATGGGGGCGCTGGTGGCTGGCACGAAGTTCCGCGGCGAGTTCGAGGAACGCCTCAAGGCCGTCTTGCGCGAAGTGGCCGACGCCGGCAACGTCGTCCTCTTCATCGACGAGCTGCACACGGTGGTGGGCGCCGGCCGGGCGGAGGGGGGCTCCGACGCCGCCAATCTGCTCAAGCCCGCGTTGGCCCGCGGCGAGCTGCGCTGCATCGGCGCCACGACGCTTGACGAATATCGCAAGTACGTGGAGAAGGACGCCGCGTTGGAACGCCGTTTCCAGCCGGTCTTCGTCGGCGAGCCTTCGGTCGAGGACACCATCGCCATTCTGCGCGGCCTGAAGCCCCGCTACGAAGCCCATCACAAGGGGATCAAGATCAAGGACTCGGCCCTGGTCGCGGCCGCGAACCTTTCGCACCGCTACATCGCCGATCGCTTCCTGCCCGACAAGGCCATCGACCTGATGGACGAGGCTGCCAGCCGGCTGGCCATGGAACTGGAGAGCGTGCCGCACGAGATCGACGAGGTGCAGCGACGGCTGGTGCAGCTCGAGCTGGCCGACCGCCAACTGGCCGACGAGACCGAGGCCCACGCCAGCAAGCAGCGCGAGGGAGTGCAGCAGGAGATGACCGAGCTGCGCCGCAAGCTGGCCGACCTCCGCCGCCAATGGGAGATGGAACGGAGCGGCCTGGGCGGCGTTCATCAGATCCGCAGCAAACTGGCCGAGGTGGAACTGCAATTCAACAACCTCTCGGCTGCCATCAAGGAGAAGCAGTCCACCGGCGTCCCGGTCGAGGAATCGGACTACCAGAAACTCTACGAGCTGGACTTGCAGCGGAAGCAGCTTTCCCAGCAACTCGAAAAGGCCGAGCCCCAGCCGGAGAGCAGCCCGGGCCGGCGGCTGCTGCGCCAGGAGGTCGGTCCCGAGGAAATCGCCGAAGTCGTCAGCGCCTGGACCGGCATCCCGGTCAGCCGCATGGTCGAGACCGAGCGCGCCAAGCTCCTGGTCATGGAAGAGCGCATCCACCAGCGGCTGGTCAATCAGAACGAGGCGGTCGAGGCGGTGTCCAACGCCGTCCGCCGCAACCGCAGCGGACTGCAGGACCCCAATCGCCCCATCGGCTCGTTCATTTTCCTCGGCCCCAGCGGCGTGGGCAAGACCGAGCTGTGCAAGGCCCTGGCCGAAACGATGTTCGACGACGAGAACGCCATGATCCGCCTCGACATGAGCGAGTTCATGGAGCGGCACACCGTCAGCCGGCTGATCGGGGCCCCGCCGGGCTACGTGGGCTATGAAGAGGGGGGCATGTTGACCGAGGCCGTCCGCCGCCGCCCCTACGCCGTCATCCTCCTCGACGAGATCGAGAAGGCCCATCGCGATGTCTTCAACATCCTCCTCCAGGTGCTCGACGACGGGCGACTGAGCGACAGCCAGGGCCACACCGTCGATTTCACGAACAGCATCATTGTGATGACCTCGAACATCGGCAGCCAGCTCATCCAGGAGATCACGCAGGAGGGGGGCGACGAGGAGCAGATCCGCGAGGCCGTGCGCGAGACGCTGCACACGCGGTTCCTGCCCGAGTTCCTCAACCGCATCGACGAGATCCTGATCTTCCATCCGCTCTCGGCCGAGAACTTGCGGCAGATCGTGGCCTTGCAGATCAAGCGGCTGGAAAAACTGCTCCGCGGCAAGGGGATCGCGTTGGAAGTGACCGCCGCCGCGATGGACGCCATCGCCGTCGAGGGGCACGATCCGACGTATGGCGCCCGGCCGTTGAAGCGGGCGATCCAGCAACGGATTCAGAACCCCCTGGCCGGTGAGATCCTCAAGCGCGAGCTGCCCGAGGGGAGCCGGGTCAAGGTGGACTACGTGGACGGCGAGTTCACGTTTGAGCGGGCGGGGCAGTAGCGGGAGAATCGCTGCGCCAAAAACGAGGCTCGCGCAGAGGCGCGGAGACGCAGGGGGCGGTGGTCAGTGAGGGGCGTTCACGCCCCTTGCCGGCGCAGCCGGTCCGCCAACCTGGCGTAAACGCCAGGCCGAATACCGCCTGCGGCGGGAATGCCCGTAAACGGGCATACTTCCGATCACCCCTCCCTTGATTTTCGCCCCGCCGGGCACGATACTTAGTGGTTTGGCGATGCCAAGGAGGTATTCTCTGCGCAGGGCCGGCCATCGCCGCTGTATCACCCGGAGATTCGTTTGCCATGTATGCTGAATTCCGACAAACGGCCAAGGAAATTTTTGACGCCGCCGAACGCGAAGGCCGGCTCATCCGCAACCCCGATTGGGGACGATTGCGGGCGTTGGCCAAGGAAGAGGCGGGCGTTGTCCAGAGCAAGTACCACAATCTGGTGGTCGAGTCGGAACCCAAGTCCCGCGCCGCCATGATGACCAAGAATAACATCGACGAGCCCTTCGGCGACGCCGAGCGACAACTGCTCCGCCAGGCCAAGCAGCGGCTGGCCAAGGAAGAGCTGGTCAGCATCGAGGTCGAGGTCGGCGACGGCAGCGAGGGCATCACCGCCCGGCTCATCGTGCCCCGCACCTTCTCCCACATCGTCTATGCCGGCGCGAAGCTGTTCAAGTCGACAGTGACCGACAATCCCACCTACCAGGTCGTGTTGTTCTTCGACCCGCAGTACGAGGAGAACAAGTCCAAGGCGCTGCCGCAGAAGGACATCACCATCCGCCTGTCCCATTCGGCCGACGGCCACATGGTCAAGTTCGCGCGGAACACCAACTACTTCGGCGAATGGAAGAAGGGCGTGTTCGCCGGCGAGGACTACCGGGTGAAGCTCAAGGGGAACGCCATTTTCCTGCACGCCGGCTGCCGCAAGGACACGCTGGAGACGTCGCACGGCCCCTACATGACCAGCTATTCGCTGTTCGTCGCGCTGAGTGCCAACGGCAAGACGAGCACCACCTGCAAGCTGCTGGCCCGCAAGGGCCGCGAGCGCTCGTGGCTCATCCAGGACGACGGCGGCACGCTCTATCGCGACGGCACCTTCCGCGGCTTCGAGGCGGGCGGGCTGTTCATCAAGACCGACGGCCTGAATCCCGGCGAGCAGGCCGAGGCCTATTACGCCTGCCTGAAGCGGCAGACCTTCCTGGAAAACGTCTACGTCGGCGCCGACGGGGCCTTCGATTTCTACAACATGGAGCTGACCAGCAACGGCCGGGCGGTGGTCGAGCGGCGCGACTTCATGCACGCCGGCGACGACATCAACGCCCCCCAGGTCCACAACCTCTTCATCATCACCCGCGGCAGCATCATCCCCGCCGTGGCCAAGCTCAGCCACGAGCAGGCGGCGGCCTTCATGGTCCTGGGCCAGTCGCAGGAGTCCTCGGCCGGCGATCCCACCCAGGCGGGCCAGCTCAAGAACGAGTTCTTCTACGATCCCTTCATCGCCGGCGACCGCAGCGAGCACGCCAACTTGTTTTACGACATCCTCAAGAGCAACGGCCACATCCGTTGCTTCCTGCTCAACACCGGCTGGGTCGGCGAGGGGGAGCATTTCCGCGATATCAACCTGGGCGACACCATGGGCATTCTCGACTCGGTGCTGCGCGGCGGCCTGGAAGACTGGATGCCCTCGGAGGGGACCAGCCTGCTGGTGCCGCGGGCCGTCCGCGCCGTCGATTCCATCCTCTTTCACCCGGCCAAGCTGTACGGCATGAGCGAGTTCGAAAAGCGGCAGAAGGCGCTGGACCGGCAGCGGGCGGAAATCGTCGGCCTCTACCCGAATCTGCACCCGGACATCAAGGCGGTATTCCAACAATAGCGGGGTGAACCCATGTGGTGTTCTCTGAAGCAGCGAGCGGGCGGTTTTCTTGTCGGGGCGGGCGTTTGCCTGTTGCTGGCCTGGCCGGCGGCGGCCGGAGAAAACGGAGAGAAGCCAGAGCCGAAGAAGCCGCCGGCCGCCGGCGCCGCCGCTCCCAAGGGCGGCGACGCCAAGAAAGCCAAGAAGGAGGCCGCCGAGCGCCCGATCCGTTCGTCGTCCCCGACGGCAAGGCGGCCGATCTGGTCAAGTACATCGAGCGCCTCTCCCACGAGCGCCCAGCGCCGACACCCCCGAGGCCGTGACGGAGTACCGTCGCAAGATGTCCCACTCGCTGCTGGAGGCCGCCGACAAACTGCTGGCCGCCAAGCCGAACAAAGAGCAACGCAACGCGGCGATCGGGTACAAGCTGATTGCCCTGCAAATACTCGATCGCATGGGCGACGCCAAGGCAACGCGGAAACTCGACGACTTCCCGGCCGAGGTGGCGAAGCTGGGCATCGAGGACAAGGACCTGGTTCGCGCCGCGCAGGCGGCCCGCTTCGGCAGCCGCCTGCGACGCGCCGGCGCTGCGAGCCGGAAAGACGTGGCCGCGCTGCTGGACGAACTGAAGAAGTTTCTGCAAGCGGCCCCTCTCGACAGGCAGACCGCCAGCCTGGCGCTGAACGCCGCCATGCTGCCGGAGGGCCTTGGCTACCAGGACCTGGCGATCGAGGCGTATCGGGATTTCGGCAAGCTCCTGGCCGCCAGCGAGAACGAGGAGATCGCCGCGCTGGGCAGCAAGCTGCAGGGCGCCGCCCGCCGGCTGGGACTCGTCGGCAAGCCGATGAGCCTGGAAGGCGTCACCGTCGACGGTAAGAAGTTCAAGTGGGACAAATATAAGGGGAAAGTGGTGCTGGTGGACTTCTGGGCGACCTGGTGCGGACCGTGCCGTGCGGAGCTTGTCAACATCGAGAAGAACTACGACGCCTACCACGATCGCGGCTTCGACGTCGTGGGCATCAGCGTCGACGAGAAACGCGAGGACCTGGACGATTTTCTCGACGAGCACAAGCTCCCCTGGACCGTCTTGCACGACCGGGAGGAGGCGGGCCCGGAGAAGTCGATGGCCGTGTATTACGGCGTTTTCGGCATTCCCACCGTCATTCTCGTGGGCGCCGACGGCAAGGTCATTTCGACCAACGCCCGCGGCGAGCAGCTCGGCAAGGAACTGAAAAAACTCTTCGGCCCGCCGCCGGCGGCAAAGAAGGACAAGGCGCCCGAGAAGGCCGCGGACGGCCAGCGGTAGCGGCTGTTTCCGCAGCAGGAGCTACTGGAGAGCTTTGTGGCCTTCGGGGGTGCCACTGCTGGCTTGTCCAGCAGTGCTGCGCCGCGCGGTGGTTCAACACTGCTGGGCAAGCCAGCAGTGGCACCCAGTACCCGGCTGCTACTTCAGCAGCGTTTGGCGGATGGCCGCCAGCGCGCGCAGGGCCGGCTTGGCGCGGCCGCGCGCGTCCAGCAGGCCGGCGTGGGGGAAATCGTGCGGCACGCTGTCGCGGAGCTGGCTCCAAACGACCCCCTGCACGCCCGGCTTCGCCAGGATCAAGGGCACGTAGCGGGTGACCCAGGCCTGCTGCGCTTGCAGGCTCCACGTTCCCGGCGGAACCGTCCCCGACCGCCGCGCCAAGGGGTCGTCGCCGTCGCCGCTGGGCACGCTCAGCGCCAGATAGAGCGGCAATCCCAGCAGGCTCCAATAGTCCAGGTGACGGCTGAACTCCAAGGGCGTGCGCGGCAGCGTGCAGCCCGGCCGATAGCCCAGGTTGACCTCCAGCACCAGCCCGCTGAGGTCCACCCCCGCGCGGACCAGGGCGTCGGCGAAGTGCAGGGGCGGAAAGTCGACCTCGCGGCGGTCCATGTACTCGCTCCAGGGCTGATCGAGCGAAACCAGCGCCGGGGTGTCGCCGTCCAGCGACCGCACCAGCCGGACCATCCGCGCCGCCAGTTGCAACTTCTCCTCTTCCGAAAGGGAGAGCATCTCGGCGGTATTGAGCCTGCCGGCACATTGCCAGAGGCCGACTTTGCCGCGATAGCGGCTGACAGCCGCCCCGACGAACTGGCTCATCGCCGCCAGCAGGTTGTCGAAATCGTCTTCAAAGAGATAGACCCAATCGGGCAAGTTGCGGGCGTCGAGGTTGATCAGGGGGCCGGCGCAGACCTTCAAGCCGTGGCTGTGACACCATTGGATCTGCGCGTCGCAAACGGTCCAGGAAAAGGCCCCCTCGCTGGCCTCCACGTCGCGCCAGGAGATGGGCACGACCGCGGCGTTGAAAGCGGTGAGGAAGTGGCGGGCCGCCGAGGCGTCCAGCAGCGAGGTCTCCAGGTCGGCGGCCAGCATGGAGACGAGTTTTCCCGTGTTGCGGCGGCGGCACGGCCATGGCCTGCTCGGCATAGGCCCCGGAGAGCAACTGCGAAGCGTCCAGGGCCGCGCGGAGGGCGTCCTGACTGAGGGCCGCCGCCAGCGTCGGCTCGTCCTGGCGCACGGCCGCCCAACTGAGCGCCACCAGCGCGCGGCCGAGCTTCTCGCCCACGCCCGCCGGCGCCACCAGCCCGATCGCCTGCCACTCGAACAACTGGTTGCGGAGTTGATTGACGGTGCCGCGGGCGAGTTCCACCGGCAGCAGGTAGGGCGTGGGTTGCTCCATGAGCGTGCCGGTGGACAGGGTCACCAGGCCGTGCCCTTCGACCCACCAGGGGACGTGAAGGTTGGCCGATTCCGACACCTCCCGCTCCAGGAGCAGCACGCTGCCTTCGAGGCTGGTTCGGCCCGGCCAAGGCGTGCGGTCGATGCCCGTCTGGTAGGCCTGCTGGAGAAGATCCTCCGTGACCTGGTTAGGCGCAACGACGAGAAACTGCATTCTGCCCATGGAGCAGCTAACCTCAATGGCGACAGGCAGGCGCTGACAGGGGACTGTCCCAATTTTCGCGGTGCGGACAGCGTTGCCTGGAAAACAGGCGTCTCCGCCGCGAAAATGGGACTGTCCCCCTTACGCCGCCGGCTAGGGCTTACCCCACTGGACAGTGTACCGGAGAGCCGCCGAGGGTTCAAGTTGCCCGCGCCCACCCCCTGGTCAAGAGGCGGCGGCATGACTATATTTGCGTTTTGCCACACCCCAGGGGACACTTGATCCATGACGAGCGCCGTAATCTTGGAAACCTCGTTGCCGGGGCTGCCGGTGCGCAGGGGCAAAGTGCGCGACATTTACGACCTGGGGGACCGCCTCCTGCTGGTCAGCAGCGACCGCCTCAGCGCCTTCGATTGGGTGCTGCCCACCGGCATTCCCGACAAGGGCCGCCTGTTGACGCAGATCGCCGCCTTCTGGTTCCAGCAATTGGGCGAGCCGAACCACCTGATCACCACGGACGTGGACCGCATGGACCTGCCGGCGGGGGCGGACCGGGGCATGTTGGCCGGCCGCTCGACGCTCTGCCGCAAGACCGAGGTTGTGCCCATCGAGTGCGTGGTCCGCGGCTACCTGGCGGGCTCCGGCTGGCAGGAATACCAGAAAAGCGGCACGGTCTGCGGACTGCGTCTGCCGCCCGGATTGACGGAAAGCGCCCGGCTGGAGGAGCCCATTTTCACCCCCGCGACCAAGGCCGCCACGGGGCACGACGAGAACATCTCCTTCGAGCGGATGGTCGAGTTGGTGGGCGGCGATTTGGCCGCCGAGTTGCGGCGGCGGAGCCTGGACATCTTCCGTCGCGGCGCCGAGTACGCCCGCCAGCGCGGCATCCTCATCGCCGACACGAAATTCGAGTGGGGCACGATCGCCGGCCGCGTCATTCTCATCGATGAGGTGCTCACGCCCGACAGTTCTCGTTTCTGGCCCGCCGATCAGTACGCGCCGGGCCGGGGCCAGCCGTCGTTCGACAAGCAGTTCGTGCGTGACTGGCTTTCCACGAGCGGCTGGGACAAGAACAGTCCCCCCCCTGCCCTGCCCGCCGAGATCGTCGCCAAGACGCGGGCGAAGTACCTCGAAGCCTTCGAGCGGCTCACGGGGCGGAAATTCGCCAGTTAGTTTCTGTCGCGGAAGCACAGGTAGGGTGGGACGAGCGGAGCGAAGTCCCACCGTTTCCCGGGCAAATCCAGCTCTTCCACGCCCGGCGGGAGGCAGCGCTATCCGGAGGCTGACGCTACAGTCCTGCCACGCCCGGCGGTGGTGAAGGTTATTCGGAGGCTGACGCCTCCGGCTCGGCCAAACCCCTCTACGTGGTTTTCCCACACCAGTAGCGCGGCGTATCGAATCTCAGCTTCAGGGGCGAAATTCTGCTCGACGTGGGCACGGCCGGACACCGTAAGCTAGGGTTACAGCGTAGTGGTCACGAAAACAGCCTTCCGGCCGTGCAGGGCGCGACGATTGGTCTCGTTGAACTGCCATCGGCCCACCTGACCCGCCACTGGCGCGCCTGCCTGCCACTGACAACCCATTGCCCGAGGTCCCCAAATGAGAAAGCTCACCCCCGTCGTCAAGGTGATCGAAGACAAATGCCTCAATTGCCACTCCTGCGTGGCAGCCTGCCCGGTGAAGTTCTGCAACGACAGCAGCGGCGCTGCCGTTCACCTGAACTCGGACCTGTGCATCGGCTGCGGCATGTGCCTGGCCGCCTGCCAGCATGGCGCCCGCGTGCCGGTTGACGACACGGAGCGATTTCTCCAGGACCTTCGCGCGGGCACGAAGATGGTGGCCATTGCGGCCCCCGCCGTGGCCGTGAGTTTTCCCGACCGCTCGTTGCAACTCAACGGCTGGCTGAAGGCGATGGGCGTGGCGGCCATCTTCGACGTCAGCTTCGGCGCCGAGCTGACCGTGAAGTCGTACCTGGAGCACGTCAAGCAGAACCATCCCCGGGCGGTCATCGCGCAGCCCTGTCCGGCCATCGTGACCTACATCGAGCTGTACCGTCCGGAGTTGCTGCCTTACTTGGCGCCGGCCGACAGTCCGATGCTGCACACGATCCGCATGGTCCGCGAGTATTATCGCCAATACGCGGGGCACAAGGTGGTGGTGCTGTCGCCCTGCGTGGCCAAGCGGCGCGAGTTCGACGAGACCGGCCAGGGCGACTACAACGTCACCTTCGCCGCGCTGCAGAAGCACCTGGACGACGAACACGTCCGGCTGGAGTCGTATCCGGCCGTCGAGTACGACAATCCGCCGGCCGAGCGCGCGGTGCTCTTTTCCACTCCCGGCGGACTGTTGCACACGGCCATGCGCGAGGCCCCCGGCATCGAGAACAGCACGCGGAAGATCGAGGGCTCGCACATCATCTACAAGTATCTCGACGACCTGCCGCAGATGATCCAGGAGGGCAAGAACCCCCTGATTGTCGACTGTCTGAACTGCGACATGGGCTGCAACGGCGGGACGGGGACCCAGTGCCGTCAGAAACCGCTGGATGAAGTGGAATGGCTCGTCGAGCAGCGCAGCCACGCGGCCCGGGCCAGGTATGAGGCCGAGGCGAAGCAATCGCAGCCGGCCGCCGCGGAGCAGCCCCGCAAGACGGGCTTCTTCAGCCGTTTCACGAAGAAGCCCGCCGCCGGGCAGACCGCCGACGGGGGCCAGCCGAAAGCGGACCGGCTGCACGACTCGATCGACAGCCATTGGAAACCCGGCCTCTTCGCCCGCAGTTACGTGAACCTCTCCGGCAACAACACCTTGCGGACGCCGTCGGAAACGGAAATCGCCCAGATCTTCCGCGAGCAGCTCAAGAAAACCAGCGCCGAGGATGAGCGCAACTGCGCGGCCTGCGGCTACGGCACCTGCCGCGGCATGGCCACGGCCCTCTGGAACGGGCTCAGCCAGCGGGAGCACTGCGCCTTGTACAAGCAGAAGCGACTGCTGGAAGAAGAGCAGTCGCTCCGCGAGCTGCACGACCAGCAGGCGACCCAGTCGCAGGCGATGCTGGCGAAGATCGAAGACCTGCTGACGGCGGTCAACGCCGCCGCGCGCGGCGACCTCACCGGGCAGATCGACGTGGAGGGGAGCGAAGCCATCGACCACCTGGCGGCCGGCGTCAAGACCATGATCGAAGCGCTCAGCAAGATCATCAACGAGGTGATGGCCAGCGCCAACGAGTTCGAGCAGGCCGCCAACACCATCGCCGAAAACTCCCAGGCCCTGGCCGGCGCCGCCCAAGCGCAGAATTCCGGCGCCGAGCAAGTGCGGGCTGCCATGACCGAGTTGAGCCAGTCGGTGGACGGCGTCACCAGCAGCGCCCGCAAGGCCGACGAGACCGCGCTGAAGACCAGCCGCCTGGCCGACCAGGGCGGGACCGCGGTGACCAGCTCCATCGAGGCCATGCAGCGGATCCGCAACAGTTCCAACCAAATCAGCGAGATCATCCAAGTCATCTCCGAGATCGCCGGCCAGACCAACCTGTTGGCGCTGAACGCGGCCATCGAGGCGGCGCGGGCGGGCGAGCACGGCATGGGCTTCGCCGTGGTGGCCGACGAGGTCCGCAAACTGGCCGAGCGCTCCAACCAGGCGGCCCGCGAAATCGCCGCCCTCATCAAGGAATCGACCGCCCGCGTCCAGGAGGGCGCCTCGCTCAGCGAGGAGGCGGAGAAGGCCCTCCGCATGATCGTCGAAGGCGTCAAGGACACGGCGGCCGAGATCGGCGGCATCGCCGACCGCAGCGGCAAGCAGGCCGACAGCACCAAGGAGGTGGCCGCCGCCATCGCCGAGATCGTCAAGGTCACCGAAGACACCGCCTCCCGCGGCGAGGCCATGGCCGCCAGCAGCGAGCAGCTTCAGCGCCCAGGCCACGCAACTGCAAAGCCTGGTGACGCGCTTCAAGACGAAGGAAAACGAGGGGCTGACAGCGAAGGTCTAAGAAGTAAGAACTTAGGGCTTAGAACTTAGAAGGCAGCTTCCGCCTTCCGCCTTCGCCTGAACCGCCGTCACCATCGCGGCTCGCCCTGTCGCCGGTTGATCCCGGGGAAGCCGCAGCCAGCGACGCCCTGCTCCCCCCGATGAGATGCCGACGGCGCTCGCATTCTCTTGAAATACATTGCGGCTGGCGGGGCGTGTTGTCATAATCTACGTGATGGCAACGATTCCCGAAGCATTGGCGATTGCGATCCAACACCATCAAGCCGGCCGGCTGCAAGCCGCCGAGCAAATCTATCGGCAGATTCTCGCCGTCGAGCCGAACCACGGCGATGCGATCCATCTTCTCGGTCTGATTGCTCACCAGGTCGGCAAGCACGAGGTTGCCGTCGAGTACATTCGACGGGCGATCGGCTTGAAAGAGAATGTGCCTGCCTTCCACAGCAACCTGGGCAATGTGTTGAAGGAGCAGGGGAAGCTGGACGAAGCGATCGCCTGCTATCGCCGGGCGCTGGAGCTGAAGCCGGATTTTGCCGATGCGCACCACAACCTGGGCGTTGCTTTCAAGGACCAGGGGAAGCTGGACGAGGCGATCGCCTGTTACCGCCGGGCATTGGAATTGAAGCCCGACTATGCCGAGGCCCACCACAACCTGGGCCTTGCGCTCAGCGACCAGGGGAAGCTCGACGAAGCGCTCGCCTGCTGCCGCCGGGCAGTCGAACTGAAGCCCGAGTTTGCCGAAGCCCACAACAACCTGGGCACTGCGCTCAGCGCCCAGAGGAAGCTGGACGAAGCGATCGCCTGTTGGCGCCGGGCAGTGGCACTGAAGCCGGACTTCGCCGAGGCCCACAATAACCTGGGCAATGCCCTCAAGGACCAGGAGAAACTGGACGAAGCGATCGCCTGTTGGCGCCGGGCCGTAGAACTGAAGCCGGACTTCGCCGAGGCCCACAATAACCTGGGCAATGCCCTCAAGGATCAGGGGAAACTGGACGAAGCGATCGCCTGCTACCGCCGGGCATTGGCACTGAAGCCGGACTTCGCCGAGGCCCACAACAACCTGGGCGTGGCGTTGAAGGATCAGGGAAAGCTGGAGGAATCGCTCGCCTGCTACCGTCGGGCAGTGGAACTGAAACCGGACCTTGCCGAGGCCCACAACAACCTGGGCAGCGCTGCGGCCGAGATAGGCGATTTGCAGGGCGCCGAGGGCTTCTTCCGCGCCGCCCTGCGGCACAATTCCCGCTTCGCCTCCGCACATTACAACCTGGCGGAACTCCTGGGCGGAAAACTCCCGCAGACCGATCTGGCTGCGCAACGCCGGCTGCTGGCGGAGACGGACCTGACCGGCGCACAACGAGTGTGGTTGCACTTCGCCCTGGCCAAAGTCCTCGACGCGCGGGGCGAGTATGCCGAGGCCGCCGAGCACCTCGAGCGGGGCAACGCCCTGCAACGGTCCGAGTGGCGCAACCGCGGCCGGGAGTACGACCCGACGGAGCACGAGCTTCTCGTCACCCGGATGATCGCAGCCTGCACGCCGGCGTTCTTCGCCCGGGTCGGCGGCTTCGGCTTGGAAAGCGAGTTGCCGGTCTTCATCGTGGGGCTGCCGCGATCCGGCACCACGCTCGTCGAGCAAATCTTGGCCAGCCACTCCCAGGTCTTCGGCGCCGGCGAGCTCGACCTGGCCCGCGACACCATGGCCGCGCTCGGCGCACAAGCCGCAGATGCCGTCGAGGCCCTCGGCCAGTTGGACCGCCAGACGGCCCAGCGGCTGGCTTCGCGGCATTTGGAGAGCCTTCGCGCGCTGAGTCCGGCAGCGCTTCGCATCGTCGACAAGATGCCGGAGAACTACTTGTATCTGGGGCTGCTGGCGAGCCTGTTTCCGCGGGCGAAGGTGATTCATTGCCGCCGCGATTTGCGCGACGTGGCCGTCTCCTGTTGGATGACGCATTTCCGCCACCTTCGCTGGACCAACGACCAACAACACATCGCTTCACGATTCCACGAGTACCAACGGCTGATGGAGCACTTGCGGAAGGCCCTGCCGGCGCCGCTGTTGGAAGTCGACTACGAGGAGACGGTGGCCGATCTGGAGGGCGTCGCCCGCAAGCTCGTGGCCTGGTGCGGCCTGACGTGGGAGCCGAGCTGCCTGGAGTTCCACCAGGCGAAGCGGCCGGTCAGAACGGCCAGCGCCATCCAGGTGCGCCAGCCGGTCTTCAGGACATCGGTGGAAAGATGGCGGCACTACGAGCAGGCCTTGGCGCCGTTGTTTGCGCGGTTGGAGGAGATGACGCCGTGAGCGAATTCGGTTGCGATCCGGTGCACGGGTTCCCGCGAGGTTCGGGGGGTTCGGCGGGACACGAACCGATTGTGAATGTCTGGGGTAACCGTTCACGGCAAAACACCAGCCCGAAGCGCAAGCGAGGGTGGAACGATGGCAGACCGTTGCGTAGCACTCCCTCGCTTGCGCTTCGGAACGCGGAAAAGGGGGCACCCATAACCGCCGTCGCGTCAAGGCCCGGGTTTTCGGAATTTCCAAAATAACAACAACACCGGAACGGAGAGAGGCTAGCGGGGGTCCAGGGGGCGGCAATGAGCCCCCTGGTCGGCCAGCGGACTGGCCGAAATGTCTGGGCATGGATGCCGGCACCGCTCTGGGCGTTCCATCGCTCTTCGTCGCTCCCTCGTTTTTGCAAAACGCGCACTGGATAGTCACCCATTCGTGCCGTCCGGACTCGCGTCCGTCGCACAGGATATGATTCATCGGCCGAGGTGCCCAATCAGAAGCACAGCGCAGAACTTCGTCTCACGAGACCCCTTTGCGGGCCAACAACGGCCGTTGTGGTGCGCGACACACTTTCTTCTCTCGTTTCTTTTACGCAACTCGGCTGGCGTGCTCGCGTTGCCAACGCCGCAAACGCTTCCAGCAAATCTCCGCCAGTTTCCGCGCCGCCGCCACCCGCGCGATCTTCGCGCTGGAACGTTTCCGCACGCGCGTGTAGAAGTTTTTCAAGGCCGCGTCCTGGCGGATCGTTTTCATCGCCGCCTCGACGAGACTCCAACGCAGCCACGGCGAGCCCTGCCGCGTGATCGAGCCCTGGTAGCAGTGGCCGCCCGACTGATGGACGCGCGACGTGAGGCCGGCGTAGGCGCCGACCTGTTTTGCCGCGCAAATCGTTCGACCTCGCCGAGTTCGGCCACGATCAGCAGCGCCGAGTAGATGCCGATGCCGTGGATGTCGATGATGGCCTGCGTTTGCGGAAAGTCGGGCTGACAGCGCACGAGTTGCTCGTCGAAAACGGCGATTTGCCGATCGAAATGCTCCAGCCGCGCCAGCAATTCGTCGCGGAGCATGTTTCCGACCAGGCCGAAGTCCTGGCCGCGAAACCACGCCAGGCCGCGATTGCCGAACGGTGTCGTGAAGGGCGACTGCAGGTTCTGTCTCGCCAGCATGTCGCGCAACTTGATTTTCGCGGGCCCGGTCTTGGGCCAGCCTGCCACGGCAGCGCACCAGATCCCGCAGCCGCTGGTACGGTTCGGGCGGAACGTACGCCAGCGGAATCTGGTTGATTCGCAGCAGGTTTGCCAGCAATTGCGCGTCCAGCTTGTCGGTTTTCGAGCGCCGTTGTATCATGGCGCAAAGTCGCAACGGATGGGCCAGGAGGATCACGCCATGGGGACGGAGCAAGTCATACAGCCAGCGATAGGTTCCACTGGCTTCGATGACCGCGCGAAACGGCGTCAGCGTGCGAACCACCTCCACGGTGGATTCGCTTTCCTGGCAGGCAATTTTCACGGGCTCCATGACTTCACCGTTGTCCCGGACGGCCGCCATAACGACAAACTCACGATGCAGATCGATACCAACGTGCCACACGAATAGGTCTCCTTGTTTGGTGGACTGTGGATGGGTTCAACACCACAATCCTAGTCCACCAGCAAGGGGCCTTTCACGCGGCGGTTATAGTATCAGAAGCCGGAACACGGGGCAGGTCTGATATTGGAACAATACGTACTGCGTGAAGCAACCCAGCCATCCAATATCGGACCTGTCCCGTTTGTTCCCCTCTTCCTCTCGCGAGCGGGACAGCCTATTTCTTCGCTTCTAAGGCCTTCGAAATCTCTTCTAAAACGTTCGCCATCCGTTGGACCTGAAATGCTATGCCGAGCACACACACGAACTGAAACACTGCCACGCCAGCAAGGAACACGTCCATCGTTAATCTCCTGGTCCCTGTGCAACAACACCTGATAGTGTACGTGGGGGAAAGCCCCTGTCAACGGGACGTGGACCGCTACCTTTTCCAAGCTTCTTGGCACAATCCCGTTTTCCGCTCCCGATTTCCTGGTCGGCCACGGCGTCAGCGTTTCGACCACCACAATCAGTGATGCCCCCGCTATCGGACCTGATTTTCTCAGAAGTGCCCGACCATCATGGAGACGGTCCAAATCCAAACCATCAGGAGCGTAACCGCCGCTGTCGTCGCGCCAACGACCACCCATCGTGGCGATTGCCAATGATTAAGAACAACAGCAAAAACTGCGCCGATGAGAGGCCCGACGACGATAGCGGGAAGGCCAAGCCCCAGCGTACAAAGGATCGCGCCACATTCCGCGCCGGATAAGAAGTCGGGGGCGTTATGGCGCCACATGTTCATCCTCGTGCAGCCGCCGACGATGAAGCCAGCGATCGCAACAGCGGCGGGCCCCACCAGAAGACCGGTCAACAAGCCGGTGAATATCCTCGCGCGTAATCCCTCCGTTTCAAGCATGGTTCTGGGACAGCAGCCAATGACCAGACCACACCCGATGCCGAAGCACATAATCGAGACGAATTGAACGACGCAAAGCGCAGGTTTCACCGATGTCAAACCGGTGAGCACCAGTAGTAGGCCCAAGGTTGCTCCGGCGCAACCCCCGTAAAACAACGGCCGCCAAACGTTTCTTTCGGGCGTGGACGAATCGCTAGGCATGACGTTTCTTTCGGGCGTGAAAAAGGTGGAACAAAGGTGTCAGTGGAACAAAGGTGTCAGGAACCGTTGTTCTTGTTTCCTCACCTCTGTTTCCCCGAGCCGTTCCTGGCACGGTATTGCATTCTCACCCCTTGCCCATTCTGCCAAGATCAGTGATGTCCCGTTTTCCGCTCAGATTCCCGTTTTCCGCTCAGACGACTTTTTTGGGAAGGACAGACGCGGCAGGTGGATCGAACACCCGATACGCGAGCAGTTTCACGCGGTCATTCAGGAGGAACCAGGCCAGAGCATAGCCCCAGACGAAAAGTGCCCAGCCCCAGCCGAGTGGCGTCATAAACAACCCATAAACCGCTATCAACGTCGCCACGATTTGCGTGCCGAGCACCGCTGTCCATAAAATTCGCGCGGGACGTATCGACCAGAAGGGGCCGCGCGTGCGCGTGAGGAAGATCGTCAGATGTCCCGCCACGGACAGCTTCAAGTACATCAATGTCTGGATGCGCGCACGGTCGAGGTGAAAGACGCGTTCCCCGAGGTAGAACAAGCCGAAGGCGGAGACGACCCCGATGACGCCCAGCACCGTGGAGATCCCCAGAACCATGCGCATGTTCCAGGCTTCGGGCTTGTCCTTGTAATGAACGTTGTCGTAGGCAATGGACAGGATCGCCCCGTCATTGAGCAACGCGATCATTACGATCATCACCGCGGTCACCGGATAAAACTTGAAAATCAGGATCGCCAGCGTCATTAACAAAAGCACGCGCAGCGTCTCGGCGATGCGGTAGATCGCGTAGCTATTCATCCGCTGGAAGATTTTCCGGCTCTCCTTGATCGCATCGATGATCACCGACAGGCCGGGCGCTACCAGCACAATGGACGCCGCCGCGCGAGCTGCGTCCGTCGCGCCCGAGACGGCGATGCCGCAATCGGCTTTCTTCAAGGCGGGGGCATCATTGACCCCGTCGCCCGTCATGCCGACGATGTGGCCGCGTTTTTGCAGGACATCCACAATGTGGAACTTGTGTTCGGGAAATACCTGGGCGAAACCATCGGCCTTCTCGATGGACTCGGCCACTTCCGTGGTCTCTTGCTTCTTTGAATCGCCGAGGCCGCCGGCATCGAGGATATTGGTGCCCATATCCAGCTTTTTGGCGGTTTCCTTGGCGATGGCCAGTGCATCGCCCGTAACCATCTTGACCTTTACGCCCATCGCAAGCGCGGTCGCGATGGTTGCCTTGGCGTCTTCCCGCGGCGGATCGAACAAGGGCAACACGCCCACGAACTGCCATTGCCCGTCGCCCTCGGCCCGCGCCACACCCAAGGAACGAAAGCCGCGCGCCGCAAATTTGTTGACGGCTTTATCGACACTGGGCTTCACCTGCCCGGCATTGGCCGACAACTTCAAGATCACCTGCGGCGCGCCCTTCGTTGCCTTGAACGTCTTTCCGTCTTTGGCTTTGACGGTGGCCTCGGTGCGTTTATGCACCGGGTCGAACGGCTGGAAATGAACCACGTCATAGCCCTTTAACGCATCCTTGTCTTTCAGCCCGGCCAGCACGGCAAGATCAATGGTGTCGTTATTGTCCGAACGCGACGCCAGCGCGCCACTGAGGACGACTTGCTCGGCGGGGACATTGTCCACGCTGAACGGATCGCCCAGCGTCAGCTTGTTCTGCGTCAGGGTGCCGGTTTTGTCCGCGCAAAGCACGTCCACGCCCGCCAATTCCTCGATGGCCACCAAGCGGCTTACAATCGCTTGCTTCTTGGCGAGCAGGCGCACGCCAACCGCCATTGTCACCGACAACACCGTAGGCATGGCCACGGGAATGGCCGCGACCGTGAGGATGAGGGCGAATAAGAGGACAGGGTCTTTGGGAGGTTTCGCGTAGAGCATCGGCTCGCCGCGGAAGATACCGACCGTAATAATCACCGCCACCAGGGCCACCGCAAGGATGATTAGGTACTTGCCGATCTTCAGTACGGCCTGTTGAAAATGGCTGACGGTGTGCGCCTCCTGCACAAGTTGCGCCGTCTTGCCGAAGTAGGTGTTCGCACCCGTGGCATAGACCATTGCACCGATTTCACCCTGACGAATGATCGAACCGGAAAACACCGCCTCGCCGGATTTGCGCTCGGCGGGCAACGACTCTCCCGTCAGTGCGGACTGATCCACCTCCACCGGGTCGCCCTCCAGCAAGCGCGCATCCGCTGGCACAATGTCACCCAAGCGCATACGGATGACGTCACCGGGCACCAACTCGTGCGCCGCCGGGTTGACCCACTTTCCATCCCGTTTTACCCGGGCCTTGATCGCCAGCCTGGCCTTCAGAGCGTCGATGGCGTTGCCCGCCTGGCGTTCTTCCCAGAACCCGACCACGCCGTTGCAGAGAAGCAAGAAGAGGATGATGCCAAAATCTTCCCAGTGCCCAACCACGCCCGACAGAATCACTGCCACTTCAATCATCCACGGGATGGGGCCCCAAAAATAGGTGAGGAATTTCAGGATCGGATTGGTCTTCTCTTCCTTAATCTCGTTAGGTCCATATTGGGTCAGCCGTTTCTGCGCCTCGGCTTGACTGAGGCCGTCCGGTGACGACCCCAGTCGTTTCTCCACCTCCGCCAGGGGAAGGGATTTCAAATCGTCCTTCGCATCGGGCTTCGATTCGGGCTTATCTGCGTTCGCTTTCACAATGATTATCCTGCTGCTCCCTGCCAAAGCCGGGCGCGTTACACCTTTGCTTCCGGCGGGTCGGCAAAGGGGGAGGCAAAGGTGTCAGGGAGGCAAAGGTGTCAAGGAGGCAAAGGTGTCAGGAACCATTGTTTCTTGTTTCCTGGAGCCGTTCCGAGCATGGTGTTACATTATCACCCCCTGCCCATTCTACCAAGATCAGTGGTGTTTCTCATGCTCTTGGAAAACAGAACTTGGAACTTAGCGCTTAGAACTTGGAAGGCGGCTTCGTCTTCGTTCCGCCTTCCACATTCGGTGACGCTGCCGAGTTATCCGAAGGCTAACGCCCTCGTTGTTACACCCAAGTCGTTGATCCCCGCCACGTCCCGCAGGGACGTTCGACAGTAAATGGGAAAACTCAGTCCGTCAGTCCCGTAGGGACGACTGAACTCCCGGAATTCGGCCGTCCCTATGGGACTTGTTTGTTGGAATTCTTACGACCCCTTCCCAGCAGTGAACTGCTGGGCTACTCTCAAATGCCCCTGCGGGGCAGGGACGTGCCAATCTGGTGCGACTTTGGTGTGTAACAGCGAGGGCTAACGCCCCCGGCTCTGCTCCCCTGTTTTTCCTTCCCCCTTCCGCCCTCCGCCTTCCGCCCTAGGCCGTCAGCTTCATCCCGATCTGGGCCAGGCGCCGGCCCAAGGCGCGGCAAATCGCTGCTTCCTGCGGATCGATCTCGCGCCGGGAGTCGCCGCCGGCCACATGGCCGGGACCATAGGGCGAACCGCCGGCGGTGGTCGTGAAGAGTTCCGGGACCGAATAGGGCACCCCCAACACGATGAAGCCCAAGTGCAACAGCGGGGCCATCAGGGTGAAGATCGTCGTCTCCTGGCCGCCGTGCAGGCTGCCGGTGGAAGTGAAGGCCCCCGCCGGCTTCCCTTCCAACTCCCCCTTGAGCCACAGCCCGGTGAGCTGGTCGATCTGGTTCTTCAACTGGGCGGAGACGTTGCCGAAGCGGGTGGGCGTGCCCAGCGCGATCGCGCCGGCCTGGCGGAAATCGTCGAGCGTCACCAGGGGCACGTCCTTTTGCAACTCTCGGCCCGCCTTCATATCGGCCCGCGATTGGATCACCTCCGGCGGGATCAATTCCGGCACCGTGCGGATGACGGCTTCGGCCCCGGCCACCTCGTGGACTCCCTCGGCCACCAGATTGGCCATCTTGTACACATTGCCATACGTGCTGTAGTAGACGATCAAGACCTTCATGTGGCAGTTCTCCCTTCGTGTTGGCGTAACGGTTCACGGCCTCCGTTGCAACACTAGCCCGAAACGCGAGCGAGGGTGCGCTCCGCCACGATCTACCGTCATTCCTCCCTCGCTTGCGCTTCGGGCTAGTGTTGGCGGCGGTGCGTCGGGTTTATCCCCAGCGGGCCGCCGCGTGTCGCCCCCCCGTTGCAAACGGGGGGCTTTTGTGGCCGGCAATCGGTATGAGTATATTACGCATCGGGCGGCGCCGGGGTAGCGCCGGCGGCCAATACGATTGAGTCGGCCGCGCAATCAAGCCCCCTTCAGGAGGGAGATGGTCAGGGTGAGGGGAATGATGGCAGATGTTGGCAGTTTGGACCAGGTATCGCACGCCCTCACCCCAACCCTCTCCCGGAGGGAGAGGGGGACACTATCAGCGCTATCGCCTCTCGCAACATTGGGGGTCGCGGCAGCGTGAATCGCCCTATCCGAAGCTGGGAGGTCTGTGTAGAATCGGCTTCCTCCGAGGCCAATCAAAGGAGCGACAAAAATGTGGTCTTTCTCCCTTCTGGTATTTCTCTGCCTTGGCGTCTACTGGTGCTATCAGTTTATACAGCTCATGACGCTCTCGGACTCCGAGTTTCCGGGTGAATATGACAAGGTCCTCTGGGTCGTAGCGTTCGTATTCATGTTTCCCTTTACCCCATTTGCGTTTCAGGCCTGGAAAACGGCCTACCTGTCGATGCTGAGCACGCAAAGAACGTTGCCCGGCAAACCGAAAACTCCCGGCAGCGGGGCGGGGTGACGAGGCTGGATTGGCTCGGGTGCCACGGTTGGCTTGTCCAACCGTGTTTCCAACACTGCCGGACAAGCCGGGCACCAGGCGGAGCCTGGTTGTGGCACCCGCAAGGATTGCCGCAAGACTGGAATTGCCAATATGTTACGATATCTGACCGCAGGCGAATCGCACGGCAAGGCGCTGGTTGCCCTGGTGGACGGGTTCCCGGCCGGCGTGGAACTCCGCGCCGAGCTGATCGACGCCGAACTCCACCGCCGTCAGGGCGGCTATGGCCGCGGCGGCCGGCAACGGCTCGAAGCCGATCACGTCGACGTGCTCAGCGGCGTTTGGCGGGGCGTCACCCTGGGCAGTCCCATCGCCCTGGTCATTCCCAACAAGGACTACAAGATCGATCGCATGGACGACCTGCCCTGCCCGCGGCCCGGCCATGGCGATCTGAGCGGATCGATGAAGTACCTGGGCTCGATCCGGGCCGTGCTGGAGCGGGCCAGCGCCCGGGAGACGGCCGCCCGCGTCGCCGCCGGCGCCCTGGCCAAGCAACTGCTGGCCCCGCTGGGCATCACGGCCTTCGGCTATGTGGCCGCCGTCGGGACCGATCACGATCGCGCCCCGGCCCGGCACGCTCGACGAGCAACGGGCCCTCCGCGACCAGAGCGTCGCTCTATTCGCTCAACCCGGAGCAGGACGAGGAGATCAAGACGCTGATCGACCAGGTGCAGCGGGCGGGCGACACGCTGGGCGGCGTCATCGAGGTCCGCGTCGAGGGCGTCCCCTTCGGACTGGGCACGCACACGCAATGGGACAAGCGGCTCGACGGCCGCCTGGCCCAGGCGGTCATGGCGGTGCAGGCGATCAAGGGGGTGGAGATCGGCATGGGGTTCGAGGCCGCCCGGCATCCGCGGCTCCGAGGTCCACGACCCGATCGGCTACGACGCCGCGGCAGGCGGGCACGCCTACGCTCGGATTCACGCGCCGCGCAACAACGCGGGCGGGCTGGAGGCCGGCATGAGCAACACGCAGCCGATCGTCGTTCGTGCCGCCAAGAAGCCCATCAGCACGCTGGCCCATCCGCTGCCTTCGGTCAACCTGCAGACCAAGCAAGTCCAGCCGGCTTCCTACGAGCGGAGCGACGTCTGCGCCGTGGCGGCGGCGAGCTGCATCCTGGAGAACGTCGTCGCCTTCGAAATCGCCGCTGCGCTGGTCGATCAGTTCGGCGGCAATAGCCTGGCCGAGATCCAGGCGAGATGGAAATTGTTCCACGAGATGGCGGCGAGGAAGTTGGAAGATGAAGGCTGATTCACGAGGTGGCGGCCCGGAAGTTGGAAGATGATGCAACTGCACGATAAGACCCGGCGGCGAATCTGCCTGGCCGCCTTCTTCCTCCTCTGCCTGACGCCCACCGTGCTGGTGGCGGCCTGGTGCATTGCCTGGCAGCTTCCCGGCCACCGCAGCGGCGAAATCGCCCGGCTGCGGCAGCAGACCGGCCTGGAGGTGGCCCTGGACGGCCTCGAGCACTTGCAGCCGGGAACCGTCCTTTATCGCGGCCTGGTGCTCTCCGATCCGGAGACCGGGGCGGCCGTCTTCCGCTGCCGGCTCTTGGAAGCCACCTGGACCCGCGTCGCGCGAGCCGCAGGGGCCGCCGAAAACCGTGGTCCTGCTGTCGGCCTCGCAGGCGGCAGATCGAAGCGGCGGGAATCCATCGCCTCGGACAACTGCTGGATCGCATCCTGCAAAACCAAGGCGATTGGGCGGACGTGGAATTCCGCCTGGCGGCGGGTGAACTCCACGTTGCTCTGCCGGCCGCGACTCGCAGACGCTCGGCAACGTGAGCCGGGGCCATTGAAGCCATCCGCGGCGGCGTCCAGGCTTGTGCCGTCTTTCGCCTGCCGGGCGCGAAAGCGACGCCGCAGCCGCTCAAGATTCGGCTCACCCGCAACCGCCAGGTGACGCCGCCCGCCAGCGGATGGAACTCGATACCGGCGGCAACTCGCTGCCGTGCAGCCTGTTGGGCATCGCCTGGGACGAACTCAAGCCGCTGGCGCCGCGGAGCCGCTTCTGCGGGCACGTCTGGGCCAACGAGACGCCCGGCGGCTGGGCCGCCCAACTCGAGGGCAAATTGGAGGGCCTCGACCTGGCCGGCGCTGCTGGACGGACGTTTCCCGCACAAGCTCAGCGGCCCCGCCGAACTGAGCATCGCCTCGGCGCGGCTCTGGCAGGGACGCGTCGAGAAGGCCGCCGGAACGCTTCGCGCCGGGCCCGGACTGATCGGCAGCTCGCTGGTGCGCGCGGCCGTCGCGCCAGTTGCACCTGGTGGCTCGCGGCCGAGCCCAAGGCGTCGGGCGACGCTCGGGCTACGAGCAACTGGCCTTGGAGCTTCCACCTCGATGCCGGCGGAGTGCGGCTGCACGGCTGCTGCACGGGAGTGGCGACCGGCACGGTGCTGGCCGGGCCGCGGCGGGCCGCTGCTGGCCGAGCCGATCGCCCAGCCGCAGCCGGTGGCAGCCCTGATCCAGGCCCTCGTCCCGGCCAGCCAGTTCCAAGTGCCCGCCACGCCGCAGACCGACTGGCTGGCGCGGTGGTTGCCTTTGCCGGAGGCCGCTGCGGCGCCAGATACCCCCCCTGCCCCGCCACAAGCCCATCTCCGCGTGGGCCGGGCGCTCGAGCGGTAATCGCCTGGCGTCAATACAAGGGACCGCCGACGCCCTTATCCCTTCGTTATTCCATGCGGTGTGATAATCGCTTGGCCGATCCGTCGAATCGCCCGGCTATGCCCAAGCTGGAATCGATCGTTAATCAAATCGGTTACGCGCATAAACAACTGGTTCGCGAGGAAAAGTGGTAACGTCGCGTCCTTTGTATCCGGCCCCAGGTTGGGTGTTATGGTTTCAAAGGCTTCGTCCCAGTCGAGGTGCTCAGAGGCATCCGCGCCGTGAACCTTCCAAGATTGTGGGCGATACACAGCCGAATACCACGTTGCGAAGCCAAGATTCCGTGAAAGAACCTCAACGCTCAGCCCCAAAATGATACCGCTTTGGAGCCGTTTTATCCAGTCGTCGCCCACGGCCCTGCGCCTTCTCCAGGTCTTCATTGACGTATTTTTCCAGTTTTTTTCCCCTTCGCCTCAGACCCGGTGTGGCCAGCCATGACTGAATCATCTTACGCCGCTTCAGTACCACGTCGGCGGCGTACAAATTGGCGCGAAAATCGACGCTCAGACGCCTCCCCCTCGGTGTCGGCGGCTTACGCTTTCCGTCATTCAACCTGATTCTGCGCCGAAGCACAGAAAGCGTTACGAGAGACGCCTCGAACGCCTGCGCGCACCAGGATCGCGGCATCATCAGTCAGGCCAAGCTCGCACAAAGCGTGGATCGAGCGATATTGTTTGCACAACTTCGTGTAGCCGCCGACGCAAAACGCCTTTGTCACGTTACTGAACTTGCTGGCCTGTTCAGCACAAAGGCTGTCATGCACCTTATACCCTAATTCCAGGACCTCCCGCGCGAGCCGAAAATCATCGGGAAACAACCGCCTCAATCGCTGACGCGCAACTTGCTCACCGGGTAACATCTTCATCTCGCTCCTAGCGACCGCGAGAGTGGTTCTTTGGGCTTCACAGCCCGCCGATCCAATCCGCTATTCTCGTATGCCTGGATCGTTTGGTTCAAGTGGCTTCACCTGCTTGGGCAGTTTCTTCTGCTCCGATTCCACGCGACGCTCGACCCTCTTGATGTCCTCTGCCGGCGGGAGTCGCTCGGGCACGATGCCTCGCTTGCCAAGCAGCTTGCGGACTTCCTCGTTGTTCCTCACGTGTTCCCGTGAAATGCCGGGCTCGGTGCTCAAGTCATCTCGCTTGATGTTGAAGTTGGTGATCTCGTTGGCAAAGTCCTTGGCCTTGATGGTGATCGTTGGAAGGAAGTCAGCCAGCGGCCGGCTTTCGGGAACGCCCAGTCGATCCTTCATCTGTTGCGTCGTACGCCCACCGAAGAGGGCCTGGTCCCCTTTGCTGCGAATTCGGCCAAAGCTTTTTTCATCCCCCCACCCGCTCGAAAATTATGCGCGAAAGTTCCTTCTCCGAGGCCGACAGCTTTTTTCGAGCCCGCAACCGCTCCATCTGGGCGAGTCGCTGCTCGATCAATTCCTGCTTGCGGGTCTGAATGGCAAAATAGGTCTGGGCGAAGGCAACGGCGTCCTTCGAGGGATCGCCGTTTTGGGCGATCAGGTAGCAGGCGTAGCGAGTCAGCATGTAGTCGCCCACTTCGCGCTCCGCACCCTTCCCAAGGGGGATCATTTTGCTGATTTCGGCAAAATGATCGTTCGGGTTGTAACCCGATTTCTGACAAGCAGTTACCGCCTTCTGCACCACCTGTTCAAAGCTCCGCCAAGTCTGATAGCCCAGCACCTCTTGTAGATCTCGGGCCAGCCAGAACTCGACCCCCGTTTCCTCCTCGACATGGATCAGCTGCTCGAAGCTGGCGTGCAGTTGGACAATCAGCTCTCTTTTCACGTCACCGCTCCCTTCGTTATGTGGGGAAAACGCAGAAGGGTTTGGCAGTCGTTTACGTGAGAAATCAGTCAACGCAAACGGCTCCCGACCATTTCACCCCGATTCGCGCATCCTCGCGTATCCCGGGTATGAAGCCGTTTTATCCAAGTCTCCCAGGCCGGTCAATAGGCGCGGCTCTCACCTTTGTAGAAGAGGCGTCTTGCCTGCCTCGCTTCTGGAGAAAAGGCTTCCGGCCTCCAAATGGGCAGGAGAGGCAAGATGCTTGTGCTATATCTTGAAGGCGCCTAACCAACAATCCGCCCAAATTGCCCTTTACGCCGGCGGGCATTTCTGCGATAGTCCGCCCTCGACCTTGTCCTTGCCCGGGGTTTTTGCGCCCGCGGGTCGTCTTATCTTGGGCATTTCTCATCCAGAGGTTCCGGCCATGAAACGCGTTTGGATTCCCGTCGTTGGCCTGTTTTTGACCGCCGTGATCGCGGCCTTCGCGGACTCGGCCATGCAACCCGCTTCCGCCACCGGCACCATCACCAAATCGAAGCTCAACAATCCGGCGCTGAAGCGGGCGCCCCCGCAACCCTCGCTGCTGTCGCGAGTCGCGGCGGGCGCCACCAACTTGGCCGGCGCGGTCGTGAGACCGTTGTTGCCAAAGAAGGCGGCGCCGCCCAGCCAGTTTGGGCTCGGCTCGCACAAGGCGGGGACGACGGTCGAGTCGGCCGCCGCCAAGAAGCCCCAAACCACCGGCGATTGGCTGGGGCTGAAACGCGTCGGTCACTAGCCGCCGAAGGGGAGGTTTCTTGTGACCCAGCCGGGCAAACTCCTCGATGGCCGCCATCTCGGTTGGACAGGCGCGCTGCTGATCGCGGCGTTGCTGCCGGGGGCCGGCTGCAGCACCACGACCAATGGGACCCAGCGGCCGTCGTCTCCGCCGGGCATGTTCTCGGCCGCCGGCGGCAACGACGAGGCCCTGCAGAAGCGGGTCGAGGCCGATAAATTTCCTACCGCCCAGCAGGCCGGCGTAGCTTCCGCATCTTCCGCGCAGTAGGGCCCCCGACTCTGCGGCCTCCTTGACAGCACCCCTGCCCCGCGCGATAATGCGCCACTGGGATTGCCTCGCGCCTCTGGCGGGCATGGGGGGGACTAGCATGGTGCGATGGTTCGCGGGCTGCATGGTGGTGTGCTTTTGGGCGGCGGCCCTGGGCATCGGCGGCGCGCGCCGACGACGGGGCCATCTCGGCCCGGCACCACTCCTGGGGCCGCTTTCACCCCGGGGCATGGAAACTGGTCCGCGTCGTCACTGAGACCTTCGACGACCACGGCGCCTTGGCCAGCACCAATCACACCGAGACCAAGACCACGCTGCGCCAGGTCGACAGCGACGGCGTCACGCTTGGACATCGAGGTCGGCATGGAGGTGGCCGGCAAGCAGTTCGACGCCCAGCCGCAGTGCATCAAGCAGGGTTTCCACGGCGAGTTGCTCAGTCCCGACTTGAAAGTCAAGCCGTCGCAGGCGAGCCAGCTTACCGTCGACGATCGCAAGGTCCCCTGCCGCAGCCAGCAGATGGAGCTGGCCGCCGGCGATAGCAAGACGCTCATCACCGTCTACTACTCCGACACGGTCGCGCCCTACATCCTCAAGCGGCAGAGCATCACCACCGGACTGCGACGGCAAGAACCTGGGGCAAACCGACCTCGAGGTGGTGGCCAGCGATCTGCCCTGGGAAATTCTCGGCGAAATCAAGAACGTGGCCTTCGTCAAGACGGTGCAAAAGCACGCCAAGGGCACCGTCACCACGCTGGCCATGACCTCCACGGAGGTGCCCGGCGGCGTCGTCTACCACACCTCCCGCGAAACCGATGCCAGCGGCCGGCTCACGCGCCGCAGCGTGTTGCAGTTGGTCTGCTACGGCCTGCAAGCCGAGCAGGAGCGGGTGGGGCTGTTCGGGCGGGGCAAGCGGCCGGCCCGCGGACGGAAGGCGACGTCCTATTCGGCGCCCTGGTGAGCGGCCCGGGCTAAGAACCCACAGGGGGCACCGCCCAAGGGGACAGTCCCATTTTCGTCCGACCATGCTTCGCATGGTGCCCAAAATTGGGACAGTCCCCAACGTATTCCCGGCTAGCCGGCCGCCGTCTCGCGCTGGAAGGTGATGTGCCGGTTCCACTGCCGTTGGTCGAGCTCGGGGAAATCGGTCCGCACCTGGGCGCCGCGGCTCTCGCAGCGCTCCAGGGCCGCCCGAATCATCAGCCGGGCCACGCAGAGCATGTTTTGCAGTTCCCAGCCGGTGGGATCGGAGAACTGCCGCGCCAGCACGTAGCCGCACCAATGGTTGATGTTCTCCTCGGCCTCGGCGAGCCCTTCGGCGTCGCGGCGCACGCCCACGTTGCGCCACATGAGGCTCTTCAGGGCATTGCGGATGTCGTCGAGATTCAGCGGTTCGCCCAACGGATTCGACGCGGGGGTTCTCCAGCCGCAAGGCGGAGAAGTCGTCGCGGAGCTCGGCCGCCGCCTGCGAAGCGCCCTGGCCGGCATGCGCCCCGTAGACGAGGGCCTCCAAGAGGCTGTTGGAGGCCAGGCGGTTGGCGCCGTGCAGTCCGCTGGCCGATGACCTCGCCGGCCGCCCACAGGCCCGGCAGCGTGGTCCGGCCCTCGGCGTCCACGGTGACGCCGCCCATCATGTAATGGGCCCCGGGGCGGACCGGAATGCGGTCGCGGGTAATATCCAGGCCGAACTCCGCGCAGATGGCGGCAATGCCGGGAAATCGCCCCCGCACGTAGCCGGCCTCCAAGTGCGTCAAATCGAGGTACACGTTGGGGTGCCGCGTCCGCTCCATCTGGCTGACAATCGCCAGGCTGACCACGTCCCGCGGGGCCAGTTCGCCGCGGGGGTCGTAGGCGTGCATGAAACGCTCGCCGTGGCGATCGACCAGCCAGGCGCCTTCGCCGCGGGCGGCCTCGCTGATGAGGTGCCGGCTGCCCCCGGCGATGTAGAGCACGGTGGGATGGAACTGCATGAACTCCATGTCCCGCAGCTCCGCGCCGGCCCGGTAGGCGATGGCCATGCCGTCGCCGGTGGCCACGGCCGGGTTGGTCGTTTCGCGGTAGACCTGCCCCGCCCCGCCGGTGGCCAGGATCGTTTGCTTCGCCCAGACGGCGGTCTTGCCGTGCTGGCGGTTCCAGACGATCGCCCCCCGGCACGTGCCGTCGCATGGTGAGCAGATCGACGGTGAAGGTGTGTTCCCAGACTTCGACGTGCGGCTGATTTTCCAGGCTGTGCCGCCACCGCGCGGACGATCTCTTTGCCGGTGGCGTCGCCGAAGGCGTGGGCGATGCGGTCGTGACTGTGGCCGCCCTCGCGCCCCAGCGCCAGGTGCTCGTCCTGCCGATCGAAGCGGGTCCCCCAGGCCATCAGCTCCCGGATCCGCTCGGGCCCCTCGCCAATCACGCGCTCGACGACCTCGGCGATCGCACAGCGAGCCGCCGGCGGCCAGGGTGTCGGCCACGTGATTTTCGCAGCAGTCGTCGGGCCCCACGGCGCCGGCGATGCCTCCCTGGGCGTGCCCGCTGTTGGACTCCCACCGCCCGTCCTTGGTGACCAACAGGACCGACAACGCGGATCGACGGCCAAGGCTGCCCGCATTCCCGCCAGCCCCCCGCCAATGACCAGCACGTCGGTGAAGAAGTGCGGCACCTGCTTGGGATGGAAGGGAACCAGGTAACGGGGAATCGCGGTCAGCATGGCGGGATGGTGGTCGTAGCGGGTGTGGCGGGTGTGGGAAGGTGAGCAGTCCATTCTAACCTCCCGGCGAACCCACAGCCAGGGGCGCGGACGGGAAGGGCGCCCGGGGCGATAACCCTCTCCGCCGCCGTTCCCACCGGACGCAGCCGGTGGGCTTGGGTGGCAAGCAATTGCCTCTTTGATGATGCAGAAGCATTCAGTGTTCGCCGGCGGCGACGCCGCGGAGATACTCGTGCACCTGGTCGGCCCAATCGCCGGGCGGCTCGCTGCGGCCGGCGTCGCGGAGGTTGTCGACCTTGTCCTTCTGGACTCCGCCGCGCAACTTCGTGCTGTGCGGCCGCAGGCCCAGGCTCTTGATGGCCTCGTCGAGTTGCTTCCGCGCCGCCAGCCCTTGCGGACTTTGCTCAGCGGCCGCCCGCTTCATTTCCTCCCAGCGCCGCAAGAACTTCTCCCCGTCCTCCCGGCTCCAACCCAACTGGTCCAATAGGCCCGACTTCTCCTTGGCCATCTGATCGCGGAGATACTCCAAGGCCAGGTCGGTCTGCTTACGGGCGTATTCGAGATTGACATGGTCGGCGGCCGACTTTGTGCCCGCAGACGGCGGCGAGTCGACGGGCAGGTCCCCCGGATGACCGCCGCTGGTGGGATTGCCCGCGCCGTTGGGGCCGGGCCCATCGCGCCGGCCGCCCGGCTGCGAACCGGGACTGTCGCCCTGATTGCCGCCCGCGCCGGGCTGTTCTCCCTGCCTGCCGGCGCCTGCGCCGGTCTGGTGGGCGCCGCTGCCGGTCGCATGATCGGATTTGACCTGGTCGCCGCCCTGGGCGCCGGTCTCGCCCGTGCCCTGCTGGTTTGCCTTGGAGGCGCCCGTGTCCGAGGGGGTGTGGGAGCCGCCGGCGCCGACGCCGGCCTGCGGCGACTTCTGGCCGCCGCCCTCCTTGCCGCCGCCGGATTCATCGCCCGCCTCCGCACCCTTGGAGTCCGATTGCTTCTTGCTGTTGCTGGGCGACTTGGGCTGCTCGCCCGTGTCGCGCGGACTCTTCTCCACGCCGTCGGCCTTCTTATCCCGGCGGCCGTTTTGCTGATCTGGCGGAGGCGAGCCGGTCTTCTGGTTGGTGCCGATGCCGGAGCCCCCGGTTTGCTGCTGCTCGGACTTGGCCCCCACACGTTGCTGGTCATCCTGGGGTCGGTTGTCATTTTCAGGTTTCGGGCTGCCTAAGTCCTGCTTGTCGGTGCCGGTTTTGTCGCCGCTCTTGGACTTATCGCCGGACTTCGGCCCCGCGCTATTGGGCGAGTTGTTTGCGACCTGCGACTGGTCGCCGGGCTGCACTTGACCGTCGGGCCGCTGAGCGGTGCTTGATTGCCGGCTGGTGCTGCCCGGTGGCGACTGGCTGCCCTGTGGCGACTGATTCCCCTGCTTTGCTTGATTGCCCTGCTGCGTTTGGCTTTGGGCCTGTCTCGTTTGGTCGCCCAGTTGCGACTGATCGCTCTTCGGCGTCCCAGTGCTTTGCGGCGATTGCGAGCCCTGCTGCCCTTGACTGCCTTGCGGCGATTGGTTCCCCTGCTGTCCTTGGTTGGTTTGTTGCGATTGAGAGCCCTGTTGCCCTTGGCTGCCTTGCTTGGATTGGTTGCCCTGCTGCCCCTGGCTGGTTTGTGGCGTGTGGCTGCTCTGCTGGCCTTGGTTGCCCTGCTGCCCTGGGCTGGTTTGTGCCGATTGGTTGCCCTGCTGGCCTTGATTGCCCTGCTGCCCTTGGCTGCCTTGCCCGGATTGATTCCCTTTTTGCCCTTGGCCGCCTTGTTGCGGCTGGCTGCTTTGCTGCCCTTGGCTGCCTTGCTTGGATTGGTTCCCCTGTTGCCCTTGATCGCCTGGCTTGGGCTGATTCTCTTGTTGCCCTTGATCGCCTGGCTTGGGCTGATTCTCTTGTTGCCCTTGATCGCCTGGCTGCGATTGGTCCTTCTGCTTCTGCTCGGACTGATCGCCCTTCTGCCCCTGTTTCTGCTGCTCTTCCTTTTGGCGTGCTTGCGCGATTTGCTCCATGGCCGTGCCGTCGTCCGCGCCGTCGCGGTCGCTGGGCTTGGCTTCCTCGGGCTGGCTGGACTGGCCGGGCTGCTTCTCCGGGTTGGTTTCCGGTTGCTCCCGCTGCTGATCGCCCTTGGCCGACTCGGGTTCACCGGTCGGGCGATTCTCGCCCGGCTCCTGCTTCTGCTTGTCTGGCAGCGGGTTAAGGGGCTCGGTGTCCTGCTTGGGTTCCGGGGGGCGGAGTTGCGTCATCCACCCGAGTGAACGTCGACCTGTCGGCGCGATGCGGTTGTTGGCCGCTCGGCGGGACGGTCCCGTCGGCCGCGATGACGGTGATCACGCGCCGGCCGGTCTCCGCGTGATTCGCCGTCGGCTCTTTGTTGTCTTCGGCCTCGGCCCAATAGGCGACGCGGTCGCCGGCCTTGAGCCCCAGGGCCGCCGGCTGGAAAGAATAGGTCTTCTGGAACTGGCCGGGGAAGGCCGATTCCGGCGATATTTTGCTCAACAGCGGCGGGATCGGCAGGCTGCGGCCGTCGTGTTCCGCACGCAGCAGCACCCGCCGCAGGCCGAAATCGGGATCCTGGGCCCAGACGCCTAGCTCCAGCCGGCCGTCCTCCGTCACCTGCGATTCCTCCTGCTCGGGGCTGGTGAACTTCACCTCCGGGGGCAGGTCGCGGATGACGTCGATGCGATAGCGGATGGGCCGCGTATTGCCGCGGTCCTTGGCATCGGTGAAGAGGAGCTGATAGGAGTCGTGCTGCGGCTTGGTGGGATCGTCGGCGTCCATCGCCAGCGTGACGGTGCCGGTGGCGGTCTTGTCGGCGGCATCCATCTTCAGCCGGTGCTGCCCGCTGCAATCCAGGTCGATCTCCGCCCGCTGAATGTCGCGATTGGCGCTGGCGTGGATGGTCACCCGCGTCCCTTCCAGGGCGCGGATGTCGCCCCGCTTGGAGACGCTGCGCGGGGCCATGCCCGTATAGTCCGGATAGTGATACTCGATCTTCTCCACGAGGATAGCCGGGGCGACCTGCACCTCGACGTGGAACGGCCGGGTGGTGCAATCGCCGGCGACCAGGTAATAGCTCACGTCCTGCTGCAAGCCCAGGTTCCCCGGCGGCAGCGTGCACTGGTAGCGGTCGGCTTGGGCGATGAACGAGAGCGGAATGGCCTGATCGACGCTCTGGCCGTCGGCCGTCGAGTAAAACAACGTCACCGGCTCTCCCTCGCGCAGCCCGCGCAGGTCGGCCGAGATATCGAGCGTGTCGCCGTGGAAGGCGACGGTGTCGCCGGGGCGAACGTCGTTGATCGTCACGCGGGTGGGCGCCGCCACGTTGGACCAGGGCCAAAGGATGCGGCCGAAGGAGATCAGGGGGTTCTTCGGCGAAAAGAACAGGTAGAGGGCCAGCAGGACCACCAAGGCCGTCAGCAGGTAGCCCAGTCGCACGATCCGCAGGCGATCGACGGTGGTGTCGATCCGCACCGTGGTGAGGTCGGCGGCGGCGCGGTCCTCCAGGGCGCGATACACGACCGGCGCCAGCTCGCGGCGATGACCGCGGAGGAGGAGGAAGTTGATCAGGCTGTTCTTCAGCGTCGGCCGGCTCTGCTCGATCGTCTGCGCGGCAAAGACCGGATTGATGCGATGGATCAACGGGGGCAGAACGCGGAGGACGAAATACGCGCCGCCGCCGCCCAACAGCAACAACAGACCGGCGAGCCGTCCCCAGAAGCCCAGTCCGCCGGCCACCACCCAATGGTCGACCACGGCGACCGCCAGCAAGTAGGCCAGCGCGCCGGCGGCCAGCACCATCAGGCCGCCGGCGACGTCGACGCTCTTCACCTGGCGGCGGGTGCGTCGCAGCCGCGTGTCGATGAAGGCCTCGTGCTCGGTCGGTGGTGCCTCAGGCCCCTCAGGCTGAGGTGGCGGAGACAAGATTCCACTGGCCATTGATACCTCTCCCCCGGCTAGCCCTGTTCCTTGCCTCTATTATAGACGCAACTGCCGGGCCGCGGATTCCACGATCCTCCTTAATTCTTCTTTTTTTCGTGGTCTTGGCAAGCTGGGCGATGAACCGGTCCCGCCCTACCCCTCCGCGAGAGTGGCATCCGGGCCATCGTCGCGATTGACCGCATGGCCTTTCCCTGGTAGCCTGATTCGGTTTACGGTGATTGTCCCGAGTGACATGATTCATGGGGAAAGGGCAAACAGGCGGTAGGGTGGGTCGAGCGCAGCGAGCCCCACCAGCTACGACTCGGCCATTTCCTGGTGGGGCTCGCCGACCATGCTGCGCATGGTGCCCGTCGACCCACCCTACAGATGGTTTAGCAAAAGAAACTGGCTCATGGCGAAGGGAACAGCAGTGGTGCATGAAGTGACGTTGATTACCGGGGACGGCGTGGGCCCGGAACTGGCCGAAGCCGCCCGGCGGTGCGTCGACGCGACGGGCGTCAAGATCCATTGGGACGTGCAAGAGGCGGGCGTCGACGTGATGGAACGCCTGGGCACGCCGCTGCCGGAGGCCGTGCTGGAAAGCGTCCGCCGCACCCGCTGCGCCCTGAAGGCCCCCATCACCACGCCCGTCGGCACGGGCTTCCGCAGCATCAACGTCCACCTGCGGCAGGACCTGGGGCTGTTCGCCTGCATCCGGCCCTGCAAACACTATCCCGGCGTCCGCACCTTCTTCTCCCACGTCCCGCTCGACCTGGTCATCGTCCGCGAGAACACCGAGGACCTGTACGCCGGCATCGAGTTCGAGCGGGGCAAGCCCGAGACCGCCGACCTGATCGACTACATCAACAACATCGCGCCGGGGCGGAAGATCGGCTCCGGCCGCGACGAGACCGGCCTGTCGATCAAGCCGATCAGCGTCTCGGGCACGGAGCGGATCGTCCGCTACGCCTTCCAGTACGCCCGGCGGAACGGCCGCAAGAAGGTCACGGCCGTCCACAAGGCGAACATCATGAAGTACACCGACGGCCTGTTCCTGGCGATCGCCCGGGAAGTGGCCGAGGAGTTTCGCGACATCGAGTTCGAGGACCGCATCGTCGACAACATGTGCATGCAACTGGTGCAGAAGCCCGAACTGTACGACGTGCTGGTGCTGCCGAACCTCTACGGCGACATCGTCAGCGACCTGGCGGCCGGCCTGGTGGGCGGGCTGGGCGTGGCGCCGGGGGCCAACATCGGTCCCGACGCCGCCGTCTTCGAGGCCACGCACGGCAGTGCGCCGAAGTACAAGGGCCAGAACAAGGTCAACCCGACGGCCCTGATCCTCTCGGGCGTCCTCATGCTCCGCCATCTCAAGGAGATGGACGCCGCCGACCGGCTGGAGAAGGCCGTGGCGGCGGTCATCGCCGAGGGCAGCGACGTGACTTACGACATGAAGCCCGATCGCGACGACCCCACGGCGGTGGGCACGCGGGAAATGGCCGCCGCCATCTGCCGCCAACTGACGGCGGGGGCGTAAGCGGGCGTCGGTGGCCGCCGCCGAAGCCCGTAGGGTGGGTCGAGCGCAGCGAGCCCCACCACAATCCGCGAAAACTCCGACGAAGCCCCTCTTTGCGAACGATTGGTGGTCTGCCGAATCGCATGGGGACTGACACCCCCTCTTGCCAGTCACCCATGCAAAGTATATATAATAAAATTTCAGTGCTTTGTCGCCAAGCAACCGTTCCTGAACAGACTGCGATCACGCTGATACCATCCACAGCCGCTCTCCAACGAGGGGGTTTTCGATGCAAACCTCGATCCTGGGAATTGGGTATGCCTATGACAGCCATCTGTCCTACCTCGATCATTTGCGAATAGCGGACGCTGCGCGGGAAGCGGGCGTGGTGGCCGGTGAAGCTGCCGATCGCGGCGCACGGCGCGTCGAAGCAGGAATCGCCGCGGCGGCCTCCCAAGTCACCAGCGCAGTGAATGACCTATCAGCGGACGTTCGCGCGGCGAGTGAGATCATGGAGTGGGGGTTTTCCGCCATGCTCAATGAGATGGCGGAAATGAGGACAACACTTAAGGAACTGCTGCGCTGCGTCCGCGAGCCGTCGCAAACCTGGGCCTACGAGCAGTTCGACATCGCGCGAGACAACTTCCGAAAGGGGAATTACGAGGATTGCCTTAGACGCCTGGGCTATGCAATAGATGGCTACCAAACGCATCTCGGCTATCCGGAGGAGTGGCGGCTTCACCAGCTCAGGGGCGACATCTACCTACAATGTCGGGACCGTTCGCTGATTGATTTGCCGAAGGGGGAGAAGTCCTTCGTGGCGGCTGCAAAGTACGCGGATACCTCTCACGCGAAGGCGATGGCGCTGACTGCTGCCGCGGTGGCCGCCTATAACCAAGGGCGAATGGACGTCGCGGAAAAGTACGCTCAGAAGGCCTGCGAGGCGAGAGGCAACCTGGCCGACGCCCATTTTCAGTTGGCGCAGTCAGGTTGAATAGGCAGAACTACAGTGACGCTTGGAAATCTGCGTTGCGGGCCATCACGCTGGACCATCGCTACGCCGCTCGTTTACCACTCGACTCAGAGTTCCGACGCAATGCGGCAGGGATCAAGCCCGCATGGACACAATACGCCAAAGACCTAAAGGCTCGCCTTGAGACGACACCGCAACGCGTAGCCGCCACGATGAAGGAGCTCGCCAAATCGCGAGAGGCGACGAATCGCATGAGACACTCTCGCGCGTTCGAACTGCTTGACTTGGCGGGCAGCGGGCTTGCCGAAGCCAAGGCGCGGTTCCAAAAGATGACAGAACTGGTAGATACACTGTCGCCGCAAGCGGACAAGGCGATGAAACTGGTGGCAGATGGTTTGCGAGGAAACAGTGTCTTCACGCTTCTGGAGGCGGAACCGTACGCGCTGAGGGCAAACGATTTGGCGACCCGCGCTTGCAGCGTCGCGCGAGGCCAAATTGACGATTCAGAAAGTCGAGAACCTTTCGCAGCGGCTGCCGCCGAAGCCCAAGGTATTTCTTCCCGAAGCGGTGTGTATCGGGTTCGGCATCGTCGGCCTATTCGCAAGTGTCATGGTTATCGTGGGGATCGTTTATATCGCGCGATGGGTGGTTGGTTACCACGACAAGGAAGGCATCCTCGCGTCGATAATTGCAACGCTATTCTACCTGGCCCTGGCGCTCGGATTTTGGTCTTGTAACGGCTGGGTTAACTCCAAGGCCAGCTACAAGAAACTGATCGAAAGGTTCGACTGGCACGCGGCGAACGCGCCGCAAACGACCGCCGCGGCGGACGGCACCATACTCGGTTCGGACGGGGCGAACGGCAGAAGTGTGGAGCGTGACCTTCCCGCCGGACTAGACCCCGACAGCCTAGAAGGTCGAATTGTCTCGCTTCTCTGGAGCGGCGATAGGATCGGTGAGCTCGAAGCCATCAAACTCTACCGCAAGGAGACAGGCTGTGACCTCCAGACCGCCAGGGACTTTTTGGATGCGTTGGCTCCCAAACGCGGCATCCTTTAACAAGCGATTCTAACACTGCCATCGTTTCATCAACTCCGCGGTTTCCACCACGCGCCGAGTATGGTAGTCTTGCGATCTGCCCGGTTCGGCCCCTCTGACCACCAGACGCACGGTGAACCTAGGGCACGAAAAGTAGACGTTGCTCGTACCGCAGTCCCCGGATGGATTCGACCGGTTCCGGATCATCCTTCCCCTCACTGGAAGAATCTGTAACTTCTCTCAATCCTTCGTCGGGTTCCGAGCGTTCCAGACGGGAATGTCCCCACACCCGATCCGCATCGCCGAAATCCAGGTTCTCGACCAGGCTCCTGGCCAGTTCCGTCGTCAGAGAGCCGCTGTCGGCCGACATCGCGGCCGAGCCCGTCCGTAGAGAGCCGCCCATCCGAGCCCAACAAGGCTTCCAGCTTCTGTGCGACCAGCCCGTAGGGTGGGTCAAGCGCAGCGAGCCCCACCACAATCCGCAAAAACTCACGGTGGGGCTCGCTGCGCTCGACCCACCCTACAAATCTGTGTGCCGCGACTGGCCCGCTCCCCCGCCCAGTTTCGCCATTCCCCCGGGCGGCCCAATCGGGTACCATCCCGGCCCATGGAAGCCCTGGCGCCGAGACCGATGGTGGAAGCTCCCCCCGGGCGCGGGCTGGTGCTGCTGGCCGTGGCCCTGGGCGCGATCGTGTTCATCGCTCCCCTCCTGCTGGCGCCACGGATCCCGCTCTTGGATCCCGACGAGGGGTTGCACGCCTCGATCGCCCAGGAAATGGTCCAGGGCGGCGACTGGCTCGTGCCGCGGCTGATGGGAAAGCCGTTCCTCGACAAGCCCATCCTGTACTTTTGGGCACAGGCCGCTTCGCTCCGCGTGCTGGGCATGTCGGAAGCGGCGGTGCGACTGCCGGGACTGCTGCTGGGCCTGCTGGGAATGATCTCGACCGGAGCGGCCGGCGCGGATGTGCGGCCGCAGCGCGGGCCTGCTGGCCGCCGTGCTCTACGCCAGCATGATCCTGCCGGTGGCCTTGGCCCAGGCGCCCGCCCACGACGTCGCCCTGGTCGTCTGGGTCACGCTGGCCGTGTTGCTCTGCTGGGAATCGGAGCGGGCCACGACGCGGCGGGCCGCCCTCACCTGCACCCTGCTCTTGGGCGCCGTCCTGGGACTGGCCATGCTGACCAAAGGACTGGCCGGCGTGGCCCTGGCCGGCATCGCCTGGGGCGGCCACCTGCTGATCGGGCGGCGGCTCACGCTGCGGGCATGTCTCGTGGGGGCGGCGGCCCTACTGATCGGCGCGCTGATCGCCTCCGCGTGGTACATCGCCGTCGAGCTGCGCAACCCAAATTACTTGCACTATTACTTCATCGAGCGGCACCTCAAGGGCTTCGTCACCGAGAGTCAGCGGCACGGCCATATGGCGTGGTGGTATTATCTGCCGATCCTGCTGGCCGGCGGATTGCCCTGGATCGCCTACCTGCCGGTGGTCGTACAAGATCAATGGCTCAAACGGCGGCGGCGTGGCCCGAAAGGGGACAGTCCCATTTTCGTGGAACGAAAATTGGGACAGTCCCCAGGCGGCGAGCCGTTGGCGCTACTGGTCTGTTGGCTGCTGGGCGGCGTGGCGCTCTTGTCGCTGTCGCACTCGAAATCGGCGACGTACCTCTGGCCCCTCTTTCCCGCCGTGGCCATGCTGGCCGCGGTGGCTTGGACGCGGCTGTGGGAGGGCACGCTCAGCCGGCCGGCACGCCGGCTGCTGACCGGTATCTTCTGGATGACTTCGCTGGGCGGACCGGCGGTACTGCCGGCGACGCTGCTGGTCGCTCAAGAGCGCGTCGGCTCGTGGCGGCTGCCGCCGGTGCTTTGGCTTGCGGTGGCGCTGGTGGCGATCGCCTGCTGGATTCCGCTGGGGTTCTGGTTGGCCGGGCGATTGCGGACCGCGTTGGGCGCCGGGGTGCTGGTTATGGCCGCCCACTTCCTCTTCATCATGACCATCGTGCTGCCGCACCTGGCCGAGGGACTCTCGGCCCGTGAGCTGGCTGCCTATTTCAACCGCCAAGGCCGGCTGCCGCCGCGATTGCTGTTGGCCGAGCAGCGGATCGGCTCGCTGGTCTTCTACTTGGATCCGCCGCTGCGTGCCGGCTTGCAGGCCGGGCAGTTGCGGCCGATCGCACTGGCGGAGATGTTCGACCCCGGCCTGTCCGGTCCGCGGGGCGTCATCGCGGTGGAGGATCAGCAGGTGGCGGCCGGCCCGGCGGAATCCGCCCGGCTGGCCGGCGTTCCCTACGATCGCGTCGGTCGCTGGCGGCTTTATCGAACCGCGGAGCTGGCCGCGGGGCGAAACGTCAGTCAAGGGATCAGCGATTAGCGATTGCCCCCGCCCGCCAAGCCCGCCGGCGGCGTCCGGCGGGAACGGCGCCGCTGGGTGCTTCAATTCCCACCGGACGCAGCCGGTGGGCTTGGGGTGTGGCCGCAACAGAGACCAAGAATCGCGGGCCGCAGCACTGCTGGACAAGCCGGGCACCATGCTCCGCATGGTCGTGGCACCAAGCCCACCCTGGCCCCCGGTCCCTGGTCCCTGGCCCCTAATTTTTCGGCTGCGGCGGACCGTCCAACTCGCGGATCCAGACGTTGCGGAAGCAGACCGGATTGTTGTGGTACTGCAACAGCAAGGGCAGCTTCTCCGGATGCTTCTCGTAGCTGGGCGGCTGGTCCCAGTAGGAACGGCCCAAGAGCTCGAAGTGGTCCAGGACCAAGACGCCGTTCTGGAGCACCGTGATGGTGGCCTTGCGGGTGAGCTTGCCGGCGGCGTCGAACCGCGGCCCGTGCCAAACGATGTCGTACGTCTGCCACTGGCCGGGCTTGCGGTTGACGTTGACCAGGGGCGGGATTTCCTTGTAGAGCGAGCCGCATTGGCCGTCCGGATAGGTGGGGTTGTCGTAGGAATCGAGGACCTGCACCTCGTAGAGGCTCATCATGAAAACGCCGCTGTTGCCGCGTCCCTGCCCCTCGCCTTCAATCTTGGCCGGCTCGGCCCATTCCACGTGGAGTTGACAGTCGCCGAAGTCGTCCTTGCTGACCAGACTGGTCTTGGCGCCAATGACGTAGCCGTCCTTGGCGATCCAGTCGGCGCCGTTTTTCCATTTCGACAGGTCCAATAGGCCCTTGCTGCCGATCAAGACGACGGCATCCGATGGCGGACCGCCCGGCGGTCCCGGATCGACCACCCTGGGCACGGCCCAGACCTTGCCGCTGAGATATTCCTTGGCGTGGACCAGCACGGCCGTTGCCGCCAGCAGGGCGACCAGGGCCAGGGCCAGGGCCAGGGCCGCGGGCCGGCGGCGAAGAATTCGATCGAGTCTCGATTTTTTTGGTTGCATGACGAAAGACTCCTCTGCGGGAAGATCAGGGAAGGGGTGGCGATGGTTTTGCGCCGGCGTGCGCGGGCGGAGGCCGCCAGCCGGGATTTTCCAAGCATAATTGACGTTCATCCTCGCCGCAACCGTGCCACCCTGCACTACTAGTGCCCCTGCGACCAAGTTTTTGCCGCTGGATGTCGCCCCCCCGTTGCAAACGGGGGGCTTTTCTCACCGGCACAAATTCGCCGGCGCCGCCGAAGGGCACCCAGGGGGTACCCGGTCCATGTTTTCGGTCGACGACTGGTTAGCCGGCGCAGTGCCGTTTCGCCGAAAAATGGACCAGTCCCCGGTTGTGCCGCCGAGGTTGCCCCGAACCTTGCCGGCCTGCGGAACGTAATACTCGACGGACCCATTGGCGCAGGCCCCGGCTAGATGCTATATTCGGGCCTTTATCCATCCCCAGGCTGGGTCCTTCCGGCCCGACTGAACCTGCCCCCCGGCCAACCATCCCGGAGCGATTGACGATGTTCTGATCCTGCTAAGACCGCGTTCTGGTCCTGCGAAGACGGCCATGATCGAAGCCCAAGGGCTGTCCAAGTATTTTGGCAGTTTTGCGGCCATCGAGGACGTTACTTTCCAGATTCGCCAAGGCGAGGTGGTGGCTTTTCTGGGGCCGAACGGGGCGGGCAAGAGCACCACGATGAAGCTCTTGACCGGCTATCTGGCCCCCTCGGCGGGGACGGCACGGATCGCCGGGCACGACATGGCGACCGATCGCCTGGCCGGCTCGGCCAAGCTCGGCTACCTGCCGGAGAACGGCCCCCTGTATCCCGACATGACGCCCCGCAGCCTGTTGGACTTTTTCGCCGACGCCCGGGGCATGTCCGCCGGCCTGAAGCGGCAGCGGATCGCCGAGGTCGTGGAGCTTTGCTCGCTCTCCAGCGTGATCGGCAAGCCCATCGGCAAGCTGTCGCGGGGCTATCGCCAGCGGGTGGGCATGGCCCAGGTGCTGCTCCACGAGCCCGACGTGCTGATCCTCGACGAGCCCACCGCCGGCCTGGATCCCAACCAGATCCACGAGGTCCGCGACACGATCCGCAAGCTGGGCCGGAGCAAGACCATTTTGCTCTCCACCCACATCCTGCAAGAAGTGGAAGCGATGGCCCCCCGCGTGCTCTTCATCGACGAAGGCCGCCTGATCTTCGACGGCACGGTCGCCGAGTTGACCAAGGACGGCCAGCCCTTGGACGTGCATTTCCGCCAACTCTCCGGCGCCGGCGCCGGCTAACCCCACGGCAACGTCTTCCTTCCTCCAGTTCAATCCACTCGGCAACGGAATCAGTGCGGTAGGAATTATGAATACCAGCGTGTTGTATGCGGTCTTCAAACGGAACTTCGTCAGCTACTTTTCCAACCCCACCGGCTACCTGTTCATCTGCGTGTTCGTGTTGCTCAGCTCGATCGCGGCCTTCTGGCCCGTCGAGTTCTTCAACACCAACCTGGCCAACCTCGACCAGCTCAACAACAATCCCTACCTGAACTTCTTCACGATCATGCTGGTCTTCATTCCGGCGATCACCATGGGGATCTGGTCGGATGAGCGACGGCAAGGGACCGACGAGCTGCTGCTGACCATTCCGGCGGGCGATTTCGACGTCGTGTTGGGCAAGTACCTGGCCGCCGTGGCGGTCTTCACCGTGGCCCTGCTGTATTCCCTGGCCTGCAATTACGGATTGCTCAGGCTGCTGCTGGGCAATCCGGACGTGGGCCTCTTCCTGGGCACCTACGCCGGCTACTGGCTGGTCGGACTGGCCATGCTGGCCATCGGCATGGTGGCTTCGTTCCTCACCGGCAACCTCACCATCGCCTTCGTGCTGGGCGTGCTCTTCAACGCCCCCCTGGTCCTGATCGCGGTCGTGGCCAACGCCACGGCCGAGTTCCTCCTCACCCCCGAGGCGTCCGCGGCCATCAAGCCCTGGGGCCTGCACGCGCAGTTTCAGGATTTCAGCCGCGGCGTGCTGAGCAGCGCGGCGGCCGCCTACTTCCTCCTCATCGTCGCCGTGATGCTCTACGTGAGCGTGATCCTCATCGGGCGGCGGCACTGGCGCAGCGGCCGGGGCACGACCTCCAGCCCGCTTTTCTATTCGGTCTTGCACGGGCTGTGGGCAGTCAGCTTCGCCGGCCTGGCGATGCTCCTGTTGGCCCCGGCGCTGCAATCTTCGGTTGCCTCCTGGACCGCCCGCTGGCCCGCCCTGGCCACGTCCCTGGGGCCCTATTGCACCACCGCCGCCCTGGTCGGCTGCCTGGCGGTCGCCTACCTGGTTCTCCACTGGGCGTTGTTGCGGCACTGGTCCGGCGGGCCCCGGGAGCCTGCGGGAGCGTCGCGCGCCCGGCTGGTGCCGGTGCTGCACTTCGCCGTGCTCGCCCTGGCGGGGCTGGCGGTGGCGGCGATCTACTGGGAGCGGCATTCACGAACTCCCCCGGCGGCGATCCCGGGGAGCATCTTGCTGGTCGTCCTGGGCATTTACCTGGTGGCCCTGGTCGCGCTGGCGGCCGGCTGGCGGCGCTATCCGCACGGCGCCTCGCTGGTGCCGGGTCACTGCATCGTGCGGTTCCTGGCCTTGCTGCTGGCGGCCGCGGGGCTAACGATGGTCCTGCAACGGCACGACGCCCGCATGGACGTGACCAGCGAGCGGCTCAGCTCGCTGTCGCCGCAGACGCTGAAGCTGCTGGAGGGGTTGAAGCTGGACCGGCCGGTGCGGATCGAAGCCTTCGTCAGCCCCATCGTGCCCGAAGACTACGTGCAGACGCGCTTGAACTTGTTGAGCACGCTCCGCGAGATCCAGGCCCGCCGGCCCGACAAGGTCGAGGTCCAGATCCGGCCCACCGAGCGGCTGAGCGACGAAGAAGACCGGGCCGAGCGCCGCTACGGCATCACGCCCCACCGCGTGGAAATCCACGACAGCGACGCCGAGGGCGCCGACAGCATCTTCCTGGGCGTGGCCATGACCTCCGGCCTGCAGAAGGTGATCGTGCCCTTCATCGACAAGGGCATCCCCGCCGAATACGAGATCATCCGTTCGCTCTGCACGGTGGCGCAGCAGAAGCGGAAGCGGGTGGGCATCCTCGCCACCGACGCCCCGCTCTACGGTGCCCTGAACATGCAGACCTTCACTCCCAGCCCCAACTGGCCGATCATCGACGAATTGCAGAAGCAGTACGAAGTGGTGCGCGTGGACGCCAGCAAGCCCATCACCGAGCGCTACGACGTGCTGCTGGCCGTGCAGCCGTCGACGCTGGGCCCCGAAGACATGGAGAACTTCCTCGCCGCCGTGCGCAACGGGCAGCCGACGGCCATTTTCGAGGACCCCTGCCCGACCCCGCTCAGTGAAGTGGCCGCCACCAGCATGCCCCGGCAGCCCCCCGGCGGCATGAATCCCTTCATGCAGCAACGGCAGCTTCCCAAGGGCGACATCACCCAGTTGTGGCAACTGCTGGGCGTCGCCTTCTCCGCCGACCAGGTCGTCTGGCAACGATATAACCCCTATCGGAAGATCCCCTTCCCCGAGGAATTCGTGTTCGTCGATCGGGCCGAAGGCGCCAAAAATCCGTTCAATCCCGACGACCCGATCACGGCCGGATTGCAGCAGATGTTGTTCCCCTTCCCGGGTTCGATCGTGGGATTGAACGCCTCGAATTTGGATTTCACTCCCCTGATTACCACGAAGATGAGGCCCGACGGCACGGTACTCTTCAGCGAGTTGATGCACGCCGACGCCGGCGGGGGGCGGCACCAGGAGCCCTCCGACATCGACTACGTGCTGGCGGCCCGCATCCGCGGCAAGCCCAAGGCCGCCTTGCGCGGCGGCGGCGGCAAGACCCGCGTTGCCCGAGCTCAACGTGGTCCTGGTGTCCGACGTGGACCTGCTCAGCCCGGCCATCTTTCAACTCCGCGAGAAGGCCGAGATTCCGGAGTTGGGTATCCGCATCGACCTGGACAACGTCAGCTTCGTGCTCAACGCGCTGGACAGCCTGGCCGGCGACGACCACGGCTTCTGGGCCATCCGCAGCCATCGGCCTACATACCGCACGCTGACGCAGATGGAAAAGCGGACCGAGGCTTCCACGGAGAAAGCGGCCAAGCAGCGGAAGAAGTTCTACGACGATTGCGACAAGGCAATTCAAGATGCACAGGAGGCAGTCGATCGCAGGGTCGAGGAAATCAAGAAGAACAGCGAAGGCAACAGCACCGAGGCCATCCAGGCCCTCGGCATCGCCGTGGCGGAAGGCCAGCGCAAGGTGGAAGCGGCCACGCAAAAGTGCCAAAAGGACCGCGATAAAGCAGTCAGAATCACGATGCGGGACTACCACCGGGAGGTCCGCCAGGTGGAGAACCAGGTCAAGTGGCTGGCGATCCTGCTGCCCTTCATCCCGCCGCTGATGCTGGGGTTGGTCGTCTTCGCCGGCCGCCGCGCCCGCGAGCGCGAGGGCGTCTCCCAGAAGCGCCTGCGGTAAGGTTGCCGGAGATGGCCCGGCGCGTCGGCGGCCGCCGGTTTGTGTCACACTGCCAAGCAAGGAACGATCCATGAACCAAAACACAAAAACCGCAATTTTCATCGGCGTCGCCGTGGCGGCGGCGCTGGCCGCCTGGTGGACGCGTCCCACGCTGCGGGCCAACGACAAAAGCGACCTCCGCGGCCAGACGTTGTACGCCAACTTCGATCCCCTCAAGGCCGCCAGCCTGGAAATCGTCGCCTTCGACGAAGACACCTCGAGGGTGCGGCCCTTCAAGGTCGAGATCGCCCAGGGCAAGAGCCACGGCAAGCCCCGCTGGTCGATCCCCTCGCACGACAATTATCCGGCCGACGCCCAAAACCAGTTGGCCGACGCGGCCACCGCGCTGATGGGGCTGAAGATTCTCAACGTCGTCAGCGACAGCCCCGGCGATCACGAACTCTACGGCGTGATCGATCCGGAGTCGAAAGACCTCCAGGTGGGCAGCAGCGGCGTCGGCACCCGCGTGGTCATGAAAGACAAGAAGGGCAACACGCTGCTGTCGTTGATCCTCGGCAAGCCGGTGGCCGACCGGCCGGAGCAGCGCTACGTCCGCCGCGGCGACCAGGACCCCGTCTACGTGGTCGCCGTCAAGACCGACAAGCTTTCCGACAAGTTCGGCGACTGGATCGAGAAGGACCTGCTGAAGATGAACACCTGGGACATCAAGGAGGTGTGGATCAGCGATTACTCGGTCGACCGGCTGCAGGGCGAATTGCAGCGGAAGGGCGAGATCGTCCTCTCCTACGACGACACGGCCGCTGCCGCCGAGCCGAAATGGAAGCTGGTCAAAGACGAGAAATATCGCGGCGACCGCTGGGTGGGCGGCAAGCTGGCCGCCGACGAGGAACTCAACGTCGCCAATCTCGACGACATGAAGACCGCCCTGGAAAATCTGAAGATCGTCGATGTCCGCCCCAAGCCGGCCGGACTCAGCGCCGATCTGAAGGCCAACGCCGACTTCCTCAGCAACGCCGAGGCCGCCCGCTCGCTGGAACGCTGCGGTTACTTCAAGGCCATGGTCGAAGGCCAACCCGAGTTCCTTTCCAACGACGGCGAAGTCCGTTTCCTCATGAAGGACGGCGTCGAATATGTCCTTCGTTTCGGCGCCGCCCTGGGCCCCGGCGCCAAGGAGAAGGACGCCAAGAAGGGCGGGCAGAAGGACTCCGGCGGGCTGAACCTGAACCGCTACCTGTTGGTCATGGCGGAGTTCAATCCGGCGGCCATCGCCAAGCCCGTGCTCAAGGAGCTTCCCGCGTTGCCCGCCAAGGAAGAGAAGGCCGGCAAGGCGAAAAGCGACGCCAAGACGGCCGACGCGAAGACCGGCGCTGCGAAGAGCGAGGCCGGCAAGGCCCCCGCCAAGGCCCCGGACAAGGCGGCCAAGGCCGGCAAGACCGACAGCGCCGCGGCCGCCAAGAAGGACCAACCCGCCAACGAGCCGCCGAAACCCGACCTCCAGGCCGAGCGCCGGCGCATCGAAAAGGAAAACCAGCGCCAGCGGGAGGAGTATGAAGAGAAGATCGCCCAGGGCAAGAAGCACGTCAAGGAACTCAACGACCGCTTCGCCGACTGGTACTATGTCATCTCCGACGACGTGTACCGCAAGATCCATCTAAGTCGCCAACAGGTCGTCAAGAAGAAGGAGAAGAAGGACGCCCACGGGAAGACCGCCAGCGGCGAGTCGCTGCACGAGCACGGCGATCACGACCATGAGCACGATGACGCGGACGAGGACCACCACGCCGATCCGGCCGCAACCCTCGATAAGCTGAAGCACGAGGGCCCCGGCCCGCAGCCGTAGCGCCGGCCGGGCGGGCCGTGGAACCTGGAATCCCTCCCCACGCCCACCGGCTGCGGCCGGTGGGAAGGAAGTGCAACGGTTATTGTGCCCGCCGTTCCCACCGGTCGCAGCCGGTGGGCTTGGGTGGTATATACAGGCGCCACGGAGGCGGAACGGGCAGCCTCACGCCGCCGGCGGCCCGAAGTACGTCGGCCCCGCGACGGTCGTCCCGGCCGGCAGCTTGGCGGCCAACTCCCCGGCGTCCATCGCCAAGAGCGGATTGATCTCGACCGCCACGCCGTCGGCCACTTCCACGCCGGCGTCGCGCAGCCACTGGCGATGCAAATCGGCCATCTGCGCCCGGACCGTCTCCGCCGTGTCGCGCTCGGCGCCGGAGGCATTCTTGAGCGGCCCGAAGGCCCGGGCCGGATCGACCTCGATCACCACCACGCCGGCGGCCGACGGCATGAGATCGAAGATGAAGCGCTCGAATTTCAGCGCGTTGGGCTCGCGCGGCGCCACGGGCCCTCCGGCGGCATCCACGCAGGCCACCTTCTTGCGGGCCACGTGGAAGGGCAGGCCCGCGCCGGCGGCGGCCATCCGCTCCAGAAACGCCACCTCGAAGACGTGCACCGCAATGCTGCCGGCCCAAATGGCCAGCGAGCCGTCGGCGTTGCGCCGCCGGGCCACGTCGTCGGGCAGGTCGCTGTACTCGATCACCAGCGGCCGGCCGTCCACCGCCACGACGTTGCCCACCTTGTCCAGCGGATCGCGCTTGGCGATCACCTGGCTGCTCATCTCCGCGCCGCAGAGCAGGTGATAGCCCAGGTGCTCGGCGCCGCAAACGTCCACCAGCGGATTGTCGACCTGGAAGTAGAAGAGTTGGCGGATGCCGCGGCGCCGGGCGTCGTCCAGGCAGCCGCTGCGGGCGAAGGCTTCCAACATGCCGCCGTGCCCGTCGGGACTGGTGGCCAGCCGGCCCGGGGCCTCCAACAGCAGCCCGCCCCCGGCCGCATCGACCGCCGGCACCGTCCCTTGGCAGAAGATTTTCAGATCGTCCTCGGGCAGTCCGAAGCGCTCGTGGCGGGCGAAGAAGGCGACGGTTTCCTGGTGGGTTGCGGGGCTGGTCATCAGGTACAGCGGTATCCGCACGCCGTAGCGGCGCGCCACGGCCAGCAGCTTCTCGACGTGGACCTGGAACAGCGACCGCCCTGAGACCGGCCCGATGGGAAACATGCCCTTGGGATGGTCGAATCCCAGCCGGGTCCCCTGCCCTCCCGCCACCAACATCGCGCCGACCGCGGCGGCGGCCAGCGCCTGGCTGCCGCGCCGGCGGGCGGCCTCGGGGGTGAAGCGGTTCGCGGCGGCCTGCAAGCGGAAGGCCGGCGGCGGGCCCGCCCGGTCGGCCAGCGCGCGGACGTTGCCCTGTTCGTTGCGGCCTTGATAGAGCCGCCGCAGCAGATCCAGATCGATCGCGCAGGCCTGCGCGGCGAGCGACTCCCGCTCGGATGGGTTCAACCGGTCCCAAAACGCCAGCACGTGCTGCTGGCCATAGGGCGCCAGCAGCGCCAAGAGTTCTTCCTTCATGGTTGACAGGTCGATGTCCTTGTTCCTCATTAGTTTCTGCTGCGGAAGCATTTGTAGGGTGGGTCGAGCGCAGCGAGCCCCACCACAATCCGCGCAACATGATGGTGGGGCTCGCTGCGCTCGACCCACCCTACAATTTTACGGCCCTCCGCAACAGAGGCTCATTAGAGCGAGCGCGCCGCCGGGGCGTCTCCTTCCGGGACTTCGGCCGCTTGCAGCACGGTGATCCGCGGCGCGGCGTGCAACTCGATTTTCAGTTTTTCGCGCTCCTTGGCGATGGTGCGGACCGTCTCTTCCAAGAGCGTGATCCGGGCCTGCGCAAGTCCCCCTCGACGCTGGTTTGGCAGGCCTGAAGCGCTTTCTTCTCCGCCCGCTGGCCGCTCTGCTCGCAATCGCTCACCACTTGCGTCAGCACGTCGACCTGGGATTCGATGCGTCTGAGCTCGGCTTCGCCGGCGGCGCGTTTGCGCTCTTCCTGGTCCCGCCGCAGTTCCGCGCGCCGCGTGCCGATCTCCCCTTGCACCGCCTTCAACTGTGCGGTCAGCTTTTCGGCCGCCGGGGCGTCGGCGCCGAGAAGTTGCCTCTTCAATTCGGCCACCTGCGGTATGAGGGCCTGGCTGATCAGCAGATCGTTTTGGGCCAGGGCATCGACCTCGCAGTCGGGCACGTCGGTATTCTTGGTATTGGCCGCCTGAATCTCTGCGGCTCTCTGCTCCGCCCGCGCCCGCCGCAAGTCGCTTCGTGCCGCTGTAAGCTCCCTGCGCGCCTCGAGCGCGTCTTCGACGGCCAACTGCCGGCTGACCAGGCCGGCGGGCGTCTGAGCCGTGCCCGCCGCTTCGGCCAGTTGTCTGGCGGTGTTGCGGTCTTTTCTCAATTCCTCTTCCTTGTCGGCATAGACGTTGTCGAGTTCGTCCAGGCGACGCTCCTTGCGTTTCCGCTCGCCGTCCACAGCCTCCTCCAGATAGGCCCCCACCACGGCGTTGACCAGGCCAGCGGCCGCCGCGGCATCGCCGATCGCCAGCCCTACCCGCATGATCTCACCGTCACCGGGGAAATCGACGCGGAGCTGTCCGGCCAACCAGTCGGCCTCGTCGTGGCCCGCCGCCGCGCACCGCAAGGCGGGGAGGCCTGCGATGCCGGGCTTTCGCAGCGCCGCGACCGACACGAGCCGGCTCTTCATCAGTTGAATCTGCGTCGCCTTAAACAGCGCATAATCGCTCGCCGGCCCCGGAAAAATCACATAGGGCTCCTCCTTGGCCACGCGCAACGAGGCAAAGACCGCCTCGGATCGACCGGCCGGCGGCCGCTCCGCCGGGGCCTCCGCCGACGGCTTTCCCTCCGAAACCTCGACCTCCCGCGCTCTGAGCGACCTCGGCGGCGGGCAGGCCCGTCGCCGCTCCCGGCGGCGAAACCGCCCTGGGCGCCGCCTGGCCGAGGGAGACGTCCGACTGGCGGCCGGAACAACTGCCCAGGGCCATCGCGCCCAGCAGGCACGTACCCACGGCAAGCCAGCGAGGAAGCATCACGGCCCGGGCTGTCCAAAAAAGCTTCATGGGAACACCTCGCAAGTTGCAGTTGCCCCCCCCACAGGTGGCGCGAGGGGGACAGTCCCCCGCGTACCTCGAAGAGAGCCCGCCCGCGCCTGATTGTGCTTCATCCCAGAGAGGAAGTCAAGAAATCACCACCCCATGACCATGTTCGACTCGATGGCCTTGCGGGCCCGTTCCAGGTCGGTGCCGGTATGCTGCATGTACAGGCGGATGGCGTGGACCTTGTCCCCGGAAGCCTTGGCCAAGCAATCGCGGGCGGTGAAGCAGGGGTCGGCATTTCCCGTAATGCCCAGGGCGGATTTCGAAATGACCCACGTATCGCGGGGGCGGCGCGTCACCCGAAGCGGCGGTTCGTGCGGGTAACTCTCATGTACCAGTTCCGTGGCGGCCTGCTCGTCGTGCGCCCAGGTAATGATGATGTGGGAGGCAGTTTCGATTTCGAACAGCGGCATGGATAATGGGCCTTTCTCGACTACGTGGTGAAGGAACCCCCGACGCCAAAGCCACGATTATACCCCGGAGGCTTCCGTGCTGTCCAGCGAGGCGGCCGTGCCGAGGAAAGGCTCCTCAAAGCGCCACGAACTGGACTAGGAACTCGACCCTGTTGTCGTGGCCGCCGCTGTCGACCAGCCCGGAAATGTAAACCGCATAGGTGGCTCCGGCGACCACCTTGAAGTTTCCCGGGCGGAAGATAACGCAATAGGGAATTCCAGGTCCATCCTCGGCGACGTGGAAGAAGTTCAGCGGCAGCGGCGTCTTCGCCCGCTCCAGGATGTGCTCGCGCTGCTTGAACTGGACCGGAAAGACCCCGACCTTGACCTGGCTCTCGCTGGGCTTTTGAAACTTGCTCGGGTTGAGCGACACGCTCCAGGCATAATTTTCGTGGAACATGCTGACGGGCACGAAGCCGCGGGGCGGATAGGCCACGTAGTTGTAGTCGGGCACCGGGTTTCCGCTGCCGTCGAAGGAATACATCGCCGAAAACTTGCCGCAACCGCCGAATCCCGTCTTGGCCATCGGCGGGTTCAGGCACCAGCGGCGATGGCCCACCACTTTGATGTTCCCCGCGTCGGAGTCGTCCATGTAGGCCCTCACCGAAGCGACCATGTCCGAATCGCTGAACAGGTTCGAGGCGCCCGTCCCGTCGCGGGCGAAGCGGTACTCGTCCTCGGGCAGGCCGGGATTGTCCGGCGTGTGCGTCATCTTGTTGATCTGCGTGAGCAACACCACGCCCGCCTCGTCGTGCGCGGTGTACGTCCAATCGAGCGTCATGTTGCGGTAGGGCAGGCCGCAGAGATAACGGTAGGCCATCAGCGTCCGCAAGGCCGCCTCGCGCTTCAGTTGCAGCCCGGGATCCCTCAGGGCCTGCTCGACCGTGGCGTTGAAGACCTTGGGCGGCTTGCCCACCGTGCGAATCTTCGCCGCTTGGATCGCTTTCAGGTCCGCGACCAGGATCGTCGTCGACCGCGGCGCCAGCAGGACGCCGTTGAGCCAGACCTCCTCCTTGACCAACCGGCTGTCGACATATTCCTGCCGCACCCCGTCGAGCTCGCCGTCCCGATAGCTCGCCTGAATTTCGGGTTTCCCCTTGGCGTCCAAGCGCTTGTACGGACCGGTGAGCTTGTCAAGGCGGTAAATGGCCTGGATCTTCAGCTTGCCGTTCGGGTAGAACTCCCGATAAGCGCCGACCTTCTTGCCGTCAGCATTGACGGTGTAGACCCGCTGCTTGGTGCCGTCGGGATACTTCTCCACCTTCTTCTCATCGGCGTGCACGGACGATACGATGATGAGATTGGCCAGCAGGAGCCAGCAAAGCAGACGCCCGTGCATCTCGTGCCTCCTCCAGGTCAAAACCGCGAGAACTGGCCAAGGCGGGGAGAACCGGCTGATGGGCGCCGATTCTGCCCCAGCAGCGGATTGACCGGACCATGATGTTCCAAGTTCCAGATTCCTAGTTTAATACCTGGACCGATGCCTGGCAATAACGACGACTATCGCCTGCTGCGGACTGCCGCCGGGACGGCCTACGGCGTGGCCGGACTGCCCGCGGCGGAATTGACGCGGCTCTTGGAACATCCCGAGGCGCTCGTCTGGCGGCACCTGGACCGGCCGGTCAAGATCGGCCACGAGTGCCTGCTGGTCGAGGCCGAGTTGCCGCTGGTGGGCGGACCGGTGCCGGTCGCCTATAAGCAGTTTCGTGCGCGGACGTGGTGGAAATCGCTCTGGGGGTGGTTTCGCCGCAGCCGCGCCCGCCGCGGTTGGGAACTGGGCCGGGCGCTGCTCGCGCGCGGCATCGACACCCCTCGGCCGCTGGCCGCCTGCGAGCCCCGCCATCCCAGGTTCTTTCGCACCAGTTACCTGGCCACGGAGTGGATCGGCGGCGGCGAGAATCTGCACCTCTTCGCCTGGCGGCTGGCCGATGATCCCGGCCCGCAACGGCTCCGGCTGGCCTGCCGCTGCGCCGTCAACCTGGGCCGGCTGCTGGGGCGAATGCACGCGGCCGGCATCGTCCATCGCGACCTCAAGGCGGCCAACCTCCTGGCCGCCCAAGGGCACGACGACGTGGCCGTCTACCTGGTCGACCTGGACGGCGTCCGCATGGGGCGGCGGGCCGGACCCCGACGGCGCGCCGCCGACCTGGCCCGCCTGGCAGCCGGCCTGCAAGCCCATCCCTGGCTGACGCCCAGCGTCTGCTGCCGGTTCTTGCGGGCGTACGCCGCCGAGCTTCCTGCGGGGACCGTCGCCTGGAAGACCCTGTGGCGCCAGATCGCCCCCCGCGCCGAGAGCCACGTGCGCCGTCAGCAGCGGCGCGGCCGCCAAGTCGCTTTAAGAAGTATCCCGCACACGCCGTGTGCGGACTGGCGGCACACCGGTATTCCGCACACGCCGTGTGCGGACTGACGGCACACGGCGTGTGCCGCCTACTATTCTTGCAACAGTTATTTATTCGCCGGTCTTTAGACGTCCGCTTCCACGGCCATCATCTCCGCCTCGGCGGCCACGGCCAGGCGGCCGTCGTGGTAGAAAACCTTGTTGCGGCCGGCCGATTTCGCCTGGTACAGGGCGCTGTCCGCCCGGGCCACCAGCGTGTCCTGCGTATCCCCTTCGACCGCCTGGGCGACGCCGCCGCTGACGGTGATCGACAACTGGCGTTCCACCTTGGCCCGCAGGCGCTCGGCAAACACGGTGGCCCCTTCCAGATCGGTCTGCGGCATCACCACCACGAACTCCTCGCCGCCGTAGCGGGCGACGACGTTGGTCTCGCGGGCGAATTCGTCGAACAGCCGCGCCAACTCCTGCAAGGTCTGGTCGCCGTGGAGATGCCCCTTTTCGTCGTTGACGTGCTTGAAGTGATCGACGTTGAGGATGGCCAGCGAGAAGCTCGTCCCGTAGCGGTGCATCATGGCAAACTGGTTGGTCACGGCGTCCGCCATGCCGCGGCGGTTGTTGATGCCCGTCAGGGGATCGGTCCGCACCTCCGTAAACGTCATCAGGTTGGCGCTCTGCTGGCGGATTTCGTCGTAGGCGTTGGCGATCTGGGTGGCCAGGTGGAGCGTGGGCTTGAGGATCTCCTCCGCCTCGCGGCAGAGTTCTTTCCAAGTGGCCTCCTGGTGCTCGTCGTTCAGTTTCCCCACGCGATCGCGGAACTTGTTCACGCTGGAATGGTGCTTCGCCAAATTCTTGCGCAGGTCCCAGGCGATCTTCTCCAACTCGGCCGCCACCAGTTGCGCACGACGCAATTCCCGCCGCGAACGGAAAGCCGTATCATCGCTGGGGGCCTTCGAACGCCGGCCGAAGACATAGCCGATCGTCGCCACAATGGCCAAGGCGAGGGGAATCGGGATCTGACATGTCCACAAGTCCATAGAGCCTGCTTCCTTCTTTCTGGTCAAGCTAGCCGGGAAGTCAATCGACAGGGTTGCGGTCAATAGTGGGACCGGGAACCGAATCCCCGCAAGCAAAAGACGCCCACGAGAATCACCACCGCCAGCACGATCAGCCAGGTACTGCGGACTCAAACTATCCGCATATCGCATGATGTCTTGGTAAAACTGTCCCACCGGCGCCCTCCGCGCTGCCCTCTTCAGAGACGCTGCGGTACCGCAATAAAGTCTAGGTTATAAACGGCCCGCCGTCCGGCCGGCTGCCGGGCGGGCAACTAACTACCACCCATCCCGGAGGGTAGTATAATAAGGTGGTTAGCGACACGAACGCGGCGCACGGCCCGGAACCTCCGAGTTATCCGCATATCCATCGCGAGGGTATCTGGCTGAGGGCGTCGCCGGGGGCGTCGGGGGTGTCGCCGGCATCCTCTTGTTGCTGGAAGAGAAGGGGTTATAATTGGCTTTTCTGCGTTTCGGGGACGTAGCTCAATTGGTTAGAGCGTCGGACTGTCGATCCGAAGGTTGCGGGTTCGATTCCCGTCGTCCTCGCTCAAAACGACCCGTTGACAGCACGTTGTCAGCGGGCCTTTTCTTTTGACAGGGTAAGCACTTACGGCGACGGCCCCGGCGTCCTCGCTTTCCCTGCTTTTGCTGGTCAATCTTGTCTAGAATTGACTCCAATATGCACGGTTTGCCGGTAGTTGGTGCAAACTTTGGTGCAAACTGGCGAAGCGGCCGAAATCGTCGGTCCCGGTTGCCCTTACGGCGACGGCTTCCGCTTTGCTCCCCCTTCCCACAAGAGGCAGCGCCGGCAGAGCATTCCATCGCCCCGGCCACGTCCAAGAGCTTCGGATCGGTGTAGATGTTCATCGTCAGGTCGATCTTGGAATGACGCATCGCGGCTTGTGCCGTCCGGGGCGATACCCCGCCCTTGCTCAACAGGGTGCCGAAGGTGTGCCGCATGGCGTGAACGTCAACCGTCCGGCCCCGCTCGTCCCGCTTGGGAATTCCCGGCAAGCAGCAAGTCGCGGTCGAGAATTCGCACCAGGCCGGCCGGCACGGTGAAGACGTGGCGTATCGGGCGGCAGCGTCGCCACGGTAGCCGGCAGCCGTAGGACGTGCCCGGCAAGGCCCCCGGCTTCGCCCTGGTGTTTCGGTCAAACCGCCCGCGCCCGGCGGCTCCTGCAGCCTTGCCTTGTCGGCGAGCCATTGGCGAAGGTCGGCGGCAAGATCGGCCCGAAGGGGAATCGTCGAGCCTTCCCGGTTCTTTTCGTCGGCAGCGTCGAGCACCAGGGAAGGCGGGTCGGCGTCAAGCACCAGTTGCCCCACGGTGATCGAAGCCAATTCGCCTTTGCGAAGCCCGGTCAGCACCAGCGTCTTGTAGATCAAAGCCCGTTCCCGCCCAAGGCTTCCAGCGCGGCAACCAGGTCCGGGTTCTTGGCGAGCCGTGCCCGCGCCCGATCCGTTGCGGCGTCGAGGTCTTCGGCGGCAAGCGGCAACATCGTCCAGGTATCCCGCTTTTGCTTCGCTTGGTCTTTCGGCTTGCGGACGGTCAGCCGGCCATACTCGGCCAGCGGCCGGCGACGTGCCACGTCGAGCAAGCAGCTTGACTAGTTCGGCTTCGGCCAGCGCCCGCCGTTGCCGGCGGCGGTCGGCCTTTTCGTCGGCCTTGGCGACTCTCGCCGAAGCGGGTTGACGGCCAGCCGGCCAGTTTCGACGCACCAGTTGCACGAACGCCACGAATCGCTTGCACGGTAGGAATTGCGGGTTCGCGGCGCCCATGCCTTCGGCAGGCCCGTTGCACAAGCCAGCGTTTCCACGGCTTCGCGGCGCAAGGTCGGCGAGCCGGTCGAAAGCCGCAATCCCCGGCATGATCTGATTGCCAAGCCGGCGCGTATCGGCAAGGTGAACGTGCGGAATCGCCTTTCGCCTTCAGGTGGACAAGGTAGGCTTCCAAGTGGTCGGCCAGCGGCGTTTCCTGGTGGTCGATCATGCCGGTCTTCGGCAGTGGTCAGAATCTCCGCCCTTCACCTTCTCGGCCCGCCGTCTCCAATTCGGTCAGCATCGACCGGGCGGCGGATTCGTCCCGGCAACCGGTGGCCACTTCCCGCACGATCCCCGAGCCGTCCCGATACTTGGCGGTGTAGGTCCGGGCGGTAATGACGAGCCGGTCGGTGCCATCCTTCCCGACGGTAACGGGTGCCGTCCGGCGTCTTCCCTTTGGCGTCGATCCACTCGGCGAGCCGTTGCCCCTTGCGGACGATGATCTTCGCCCCGGCCGGCAGCGGCTTGGTTACGGTCTTCTTGAAAACGGTGCCCATGATTTCGCCTTTCGTTTGATCCGGCTTGAGGCCGGTCACTTCGCCTTTCGTTTCTTCACCATTTCCAGCCCCAGGTAATCGGCCAGCACGTCGGCCTTGTCGAGCCGAAGGGACGTTTCACCCGCCATGAATCGCATCGAGGGAGGTCTTGATAACCCCGGTGTCCTTCGCAAGCCGGTAAAGCGTTAACCCGCTTTCGCTCAATCGCGTCTTCGCAGCACGTCGGTCAAGGTCGGCTTCGGTTTGCTCTTGCTCATACGGTTCTTTTTAGCACCTATCGGCATTTTTGTCAAGCGGATTTCTTCAATCGCACTTTTCCAGGGCTGATTACCCGTTTACCGTTGCCCGAATGGCCTCCCAATCGGGGCCTTTCGGCATGACGAAGAGGCACTTCCCGTTGCTCCGGTCGGCCCACAAGTTCGCCCACCGTGCGCTTATCCTTGGAATCGTCATTGCTCCAAAGGTGTTCGCCCTTGGACTCGACAACCAGAATCCGGCCGTCGGCAAGCATGGCGACAAAATCGGGATAGAACCTGTCGGTGGACGTTGGCAGCCAAAATGACGAATCTGGCCGACTTGCCAGGTTGCGAACCCAATACTTTACGGCGTCAAACTGGTCAAGGAAAACCGCGCAATCGAATTCCTCCCCTTCGCCTCTGAGTTCGCCGATCCGCGGAGCCGGAAAGAAATGCTTGCGGAACGTGTAGGCCCCTTCGTAATACCAGTTGGGCGAATACCGATCCTCCGCATAGTCAAAGCAAACTTCCGGGCTAACTTCGATGGGTTCGGCGTCGGCGGAAAACAGCACCCGTTGGAAGGCTTTCACGGCCGCCGCGCGTCGGTGGTGGTCGATCTTCTCGGCAATGGCCGTGCGCAGGCGGAACTTCTCACCCGCAAGCTGTTCAATCGTCAGTCCGCGTGATTCAAGCAGGCCGGTCAACGCCCGATGAATAAACAGCGTCGATTCGGTGCGTACAATATCTGTGTGGGGAATCTGCCGGTCAAGCCAGTTGGTCAAGCCGGCCGTGCTCCAACCGGGTTCCACGCCAAGCAATCGCAATTGCCGATGAATCTGGTCTACAAAATGAACCTCTACCTTGCCCTGGTCGGTCACGTCGATTTCGCCCGTGGAACCGCCGATATACTCGGATGGAAAGTCGTTTTCGCCCAAGCCGGCGTCACACTCCGAAAGCGGCCAAGCCGTGTCGAGAAAATGGCCTTCCTCGAATAGTTCAAGCTGGCCGTCCACCCGAATTGCCAACATAGGCACCCGGAATGGGCCGCGGGCTTCCGCTGTAGCATCCGCGGCGACGGCCAACCGTGGGACATGCAGTAAAGGTCTTCCACAACCCGCCTTGCTTCGGGAGTGGTAAAGCATTGTTCCAGCGCCGTCCTATCCTGTTCGGTCAACTCCCTTTCAACGGCCAGCGTGTTGGTCTGCGGATCGAACGTCATGCGCTCCCGCAGTTCGGCCGACAGCCGGGTCAAGTCGGGCACTTCGGGGACCACCCGGTCGGCCCCAAAGAACAGAGTGCCCGCCCCGAACAGGGTCGGTTGCGCGTCGCCCCCGGAAACGTACAAGTCGGCCTCCATTCGCTGAAAGCCGTTTTCGATCAGCGCGTCTTTGAGCGATGTTGCCGCCTCGATAAATCGCCGGGAGGCAGCCAGGGCATAGGCGCAGTTCAACTCCGGGTGTCGCTTCGCGCGTTGCCCGCGGCAATCGCAACACCCGGCCTAGCACTTGCTCCACCGCGCGGGCCGATCCGATTTCGGCCACCGAACAGAGTACATAGGCAAACGAGCAATCCCAGCCTTCCTTGAGCGCGGCCACGGTGATAATGAACCGGATGGGGCAATCCCGTGCGAACAGGTCTACATCGTCGATTTCTCGCGTCTGACCGGTTGCTACGGCAATCCGATCTTCGGGAATATGAAAATCGTCGATGAGTGATTGCCGGACCACCTCGACGGTGAGCGTTTCCCTGGTCTGACTTTTCGGCTGGGCCTGTAGCAGCACAATCGGCCGGATGTATTCCCCGGTCTGCCTTTCCTCTTCCACCGCAAGGGTCTCAAGAGGTCCGTTGCGTTTTCAGGGCTTCGGCCAAAACCTCTTTCCACTCGGACCGGGTTTCCAGCTTGATCGGCAGCTTGACCATATCTTCGGCCTTCAGTTCGGCCGCCGAAACGTGGTGCAAGACGTTGCTGGCAAACTGCCCCTGTTCGGGATTGTGGGCGGTTTCCGGCGTAGCCGTGAATTCGACAATGCACGATGGGTTGAACCAGCTGTAGCGTGTCAAAGGATAGCTGAAGTCCGGGCGTTGTGAGCTTCGTCCATAATCACGATGGGCCGATGCAACCGCAGCACGTTGCAAAGCGAATAGGGAATCACGCCGTCACCCGTTCCGCTCAAGCTGCGCCTCCAGTTCGGCCGAAAGCCCGCTGAAATGATCCATCAAAGCGCCGGCGGATTCGTACACCTTCCGGCCTTCAGTGTCTTCCACTCGAAACGCGGCCAGCGTGGCAACGATGATGCACGTTTCACCCGTCAAGCGTCCCGCGGGTGACGTAGAGGGCTTCGGTCAGGTCCATGACCGTGACCAGCCCGCCGAAACGAGCGTCCACCGCTTGGCGGTAAGGGTGCCGCCGATCCCGCAGGGCGGCATAGCGTTTGCTCCCGGATCGTATTGGAGGGGACGAGCGAGAGGCAGACAGCGCGTTCGGCTTGGAGGAATTCCGTGGTGGCAATCCCCAGCGCGTGGCAAGCCATACAGGGTCTTGCCGCCGCCGGTCGGTATCCGCAGGCAAACGTAAGGCAGTCCGGGGAGTTGGGCGACGGCGTGGTAGGGTCGCTCCGTCTGGTGGAGGAAAAGCCATTTTTGCGCCTATGCCCCACGGCCAGCCGAAAGGTAGCCTTCCAGGGCGTCAAGACTCCGCTTCTGATAATCCTTCAATTCCAGCATGGTCAGGATACCTTGATTCCGTAGGGTATTTGCTTGAAAACGATTCCTTCGCGCTTCAACCGGGCCTTGCCGAGCCGGCAACCCTCCCCGTAAATGAATCCGCGGCCCATCGTAGGGCCAACAGCGAATTTCAGGACGGGGTTAGTTGAGCACATTGCCGCCGCCGAAACTGCGAGTCCCCAAGGATACCGTTTAAACAGCAGACAGATTGCCTTGCCATTGTGGACACCCAAGAGCGGAGACTTGCCATTCTTCCGCGTCGGAATGGGTTCGCCCGTTTCGGTAAAATAGACGTGGGCCGCAAGTTCGCCGAACGTCACGCCCGGGCGGACGTTTCCCGTTTCATCGAAGACCGAAGGCCCCAGCCGGCAATAGCGGAACCCGCCGCCCAAGGCTGGCGTATCCTTGTAGCCCTCGACAGCGCGGGTTAACTGGCTGCGCCGTCACAGGCTGGCAAATGGCCTCTTCCATTTCGACCAGGATAAACCGCCGATTGCCGCCGTCGGTCTTGTTCAAGTCCAAGACGGCGTGGCCCGTGGTCCCGCTGCCGGTGAATGAATCCAAGACCAGGGAATCTTTGTCGGTGCCGATTTCAACAACGCGACGTAACAAGGCAAGCGGCTTCGGAAATTGAAATTGTTCTCCAAGCCCCATTTCCCGAAGAAGATTGGTTCCCTGTTCGCTTATAAACTCGGTTTCAGACCAAAGTGACTTTGGTTTGATCGTTTCTTTTCTGTACTTCTCGAAGACTCTCCATTCTCCGTTGCGTGTTTTTGATGCGTACACAATCTGCAATCCTTGCTGAGCCGCCTCCAAGAGCTTCGGCAGTCCCCATCGCCAACAACTTTCGCCACCTTTGCTGTTGAGCGGAATGCTTCCACGGCGTCTGTCGTTCGATCAGATAATACCCGGTAGTGCCCCTCAGAATTAGAAGATGTTGGATCAATAAGAATGGGGAAAAAGAGGTTCGGACGATTGCTTCGGCTGAACTTTGGATTTCGGTTCCTCAACTCTCTTGCTGAATAAGCCCCCCACTCATCCATCTTGTCGAGTCTTTCACCGCCAGTTTCAATCTGTCGCAACACAGTATTCTCAGAACCGGCATAGCATACGACGTATTCGTGCGTCTTTGCTATCTGCTTGTATGTCTGGCCACGGCGATTTGCCTCCACAACAATTTGAGCAAGGAAGTTACGTTGGCCAAATACCTCATCCATCAGGAATTTGAGCGGGGCGATTTCGTTGTTGTCAAGGCTCACAAAAATTGCCCCGTCTCGGCGAAGGAACTGCTTTAGCAACATCAGACGTGGATACATCATGCACAGCCACTTGTCATGGCGGGAGAGGTCTTCGGCTTCGGCCCCCACCACCTTGCCCAGCCACTTGCGCATTTCCGGGCTGTTGACCGCATCGTTGTAAACCCAATTCTCGTTGCCAGTGTTGTACGGCGGGTCGATGTAGATACACTTCACCCGGCCGGCGTAGTACGGCAACAGGGCCTTCAGCGCAAGCAGGTTGTCGCCTTGGACCAAAAGGTTCCCGCTGCCGGGCTCGCCCACCGAAAGCGTCTTGTCGCATTTCAGCAGGTGGTAGGGAACCTCCCGGTGGTGATTCACTACCGCTTTCTTTCCGATCCAGTCGAGCGTAGGCATTTCCCGCTATTCTCCGGCCTGTCTTCGCCACTTCCGCGGCTTGTTCCGTGGGAGCCTCAATATACCCCCTTCGGACCACTGCGCGAACCTGTCCCCCCGGCGGGTCGAATTCAACCGAACGGGTCCGGTTCGGGCTTCCCTTCTCCGCCGTCCGGCGTGCAAAGGTGGCCATCTTCCTCAAAGGCGGCCACGATCACCCGGGCGGCTTTCGCCCGCGGCTACGTCTTTTTCTCTCTGGCGACGGTGCCGGATAGGCACCAGTCGCCTATTCTGGTCCCATTCTGGGATAGGTGACACCGATGCCCCCAGTTCCGGGCGCGAAATGTCCCGATACAAGGTGTCGCCGATGTCACCTTTCCTTTCGGGTGGTAAGGGGTCTTACGCGATACGTCGAGGGGCCTGCGCCGAAGGCTCCCCCGATACACCACCACCAGCAACCCGAGCCGGTGCAAACTGGCGACGGTTCGCTTGACGGTGCGGACGTTCACCCCGGCCCGGCGTGCCAGGTCGGCTTGTCCCGTTCGCGCCAGACCCGTCCGGCTTGGTATCCCGCAAAACAAGGCGAGCCAAACGAGAGGTTTCCGCCCTCGATAGCTCTTGCATAAGGTGAAGTCAACGAAGGCGTTGAGCACGGCGAAGCGGTCGGCCGCTTTCCGGCGAGCAGGTCTTGCCCTTCGCCTTGCCGTGCCCCTGGTGGCGTGCCGACGTCGCCCGTTTACTTCGTTTGGTGACGGTGAAGCCGAAGCGGCGGCGGTTCCTCCCCCACGGGAAGCGGCTTTGGTGCGACAGTTCGCCTACCATCGATTCGCCCCCCTGACCCGGGTGCCAGTCTTCACCAGCCGGCGGTGTTGATCGCCCAAGCGGCGGCCAGAGCCGATTGCAGCTTGCCCCGAGCCGGCCTTCCCGGCCGTCCGGCGTTCCACGTCCGCTGGTCCCGGCAACGCTGAATCGTTGGCATGCGGCGGTCGAACTGCAAGCACCAGGTCTTTCGGTTCGGTATGCCGCGCCTTCAGGTGGCGAAGCACAACCGTCACGTTGCCATCACTCCGCGTGCCCGTTCTTCGTCGGGGACCAGGATAAAGGCATCATCGGCCCCAAACTCCAGTTCGCGACGATTCGCGGAAACTGATGCCAGGGTCAAGCCGTCGCCCGCGTAGGTTGATCGGCCCTTGCTGTCTTTCGTCCGGCCGACGGCGGCGACCACCAGCACGGCAACCCCGGCGTCGGCAAACTGCCGAAGGTAATCCATCGTGGCGTCGACGGATCCCCGCTTGTCGCCGTGTTCGCCCGGCGGCGGGATTCGCTGGATATAGTCCAAGACCATCAGGTCAGCATGGAAGGCGTCGGCCGAAGCGGCGACGTTTTCCAGATTGAACGGCGGCCGGACGAAGGCCAGCCGGTCGGCCAGCGTTTCCAGGGTGTTCAATCGCCTGGTCAAGCCGGTCGGCGTGTTCGGCGGTCGAAACGGCGATAGCGAATCGTCCCGAGGTCGATCCCCGAGAGCCGTGCTAGCTGCCGATCCAAGCAGCACGGCCGGCGGCATTTCGACATTGCACACCAGCGCCCGAAGCGTCGGCGTCAACCGCAAGGCGTCGGTCACGCAGCCTGCATGGCGAAGGCGGTCTTGCCGGCCCCCGGTGCCCCGCCAAAGAGCGTTACCAGCCTGGGGCCGATTTCGATCCGCGCCAGTTCGCCCGAGCCAATCGGGTAGAACGACGGGCGGCGAGCCGGTCAGCACGTCGTCTCGCCAGCCGTCGAAAGACGTCGGCGGCCGTCTGGAAGTTTGCTTTCGGTGTCATGGCGTCGGCCCTCCCTGGTCATACCACTGGCCCCAGCCGACGAAGCGCCCGCACTTGCGGCAATCCCGGCGGGTCCGGCCTTCGCGGATCGGCAACTCGACATACTCCGTCGAGCCGCACTTGCAAGGCTTGTCGAGTGTGCCCGAGCCGACGGCCCCCGGCGGCAGCGGCACCAGCGGCGGCGGCTCCGGCGGCAGCGACGGCCCGCTCGCGTTTCCGTCGAGCGTCGGCGATTGCGGCACGGCGTTCGCCCATCGGTCGGCCTTCGGTTGCCGGCGTCGATCCCCAGAGCCGAGCCAAGGCGGCTTGCAGATCGGCAGCCGGCGGCGGTGCCGTCGCCCCAGTCACTTGCTGGCAAGATTGCCCGCCAAGGCCCCCAGAATCGCTTACGGCGGCTTCCGGCGGTTCCTTGACCGTCGAGCCGTCCAGGGCGTCTTGCGTCGATCCTGGCGCGTCCTGTTGCGTCGATCCAGCGGCGAAGGCGAAGCGGCGGCGGCAAGCCCGCACTCGATATGCCGGCGAATCTCTTTCGGTGGCAACCCCGAGTCGAGCGCCGATTCTTCCAAGCAGGGCGACGGCCAGCGCCGGCGGACAACCAAACTCGGCAAGATTCGCGGCGGCAGAGAACAAGAGCCGGTGCCGGTCGCCGGTGCCCGCCCCCTCCCGAATGAAGTCGAGCGTCGAGCGGTTCAACGTCGGCGAGCCGTTGCCGGCGGCACGTCGAGCCGCTTTCGCTTCGCCTTCTCTTGCCACCAGAGCGACGGCGGCTTGCCAGTCGGCGGCGGCCGTTTCGCTGGTCTTCGTCGACGGTCGGGCACGTCGAACGGGGCCGGCTTCGCCGCTAGTTCGAGGATCGCGTTCGAGGGGTAGCCCGGTCAGTTCGTCGAGCGTCAAGCCGGCTCTTGTGCAAGCCGGTCTTCGGGTGCCGACGAGTTCGGGCGCACGGAAGGCCCGAACACAGATCATAGACCCCAGCGTCAATCGTCACGGCGGCCAGTTCGGCGACGTGTTCGGCGAAGCGTCGCGCCATCCGGTGGAAGTCGGCCGACGGTGCCGGCGACCAAAGCGACGGTGGGCAAGCCGACGTGAAAGCCCTTGGAGCCGGAAAAGAACATCAAGCAGTTCGTCGGCGTCCACGCTCGTACCGTTCGACCAGGAACGCTCGGCCAGCCGCCGCAGCGTCGCTTGTGGGCCTGCTGCAAGTCGCCTTCGGCATCGAGGTCAAACCAGAACCAGGGCGACCAGCACGGCCCCGAGTAGCCGGCCGTCGAGCCGGTTGCCTTCAAGGAGCCGGCGAAGTCTTCGCCAAACTGGAAAGCCGATAGGTAGGCTTCCCGCTGCACTTCGGCCCGTTGGATCGCAAGCGGCATACCCGGCGAACGCGGCGGCGGCGTCAACCAGCCGGCGCGATTTCGCAACGTCCCGCCGACGATCCGAAAGCCGTAAGCGGAAGTCAGAAGTCGTCATGTTCACCCCCTGCCGACGTTCGCGGCGGCGAGGTTCCGGCGACGGCCCTACGGCGGCTTGCGGAGCGCGGCTGCGGCGAAGGCGAATCGGCCGGCGCGAAGGCGTCGGCGTCCGGCGGGTCGATCCCGAGCACGTCGAACGTCTGCACCTGGTTGGACTCGGTGCCGTCATCGTCGTGGCGAAGGGCGAGCTTCACCCGGCAGCGGATACCCGGCGGCAACGGCCGTTCCAATTGTTCCAGCGCCGTCACCCCGAGCTTGGCAAGGTCGCGTTTCGCCATCGGCAGAGCGGCCGGCGTCAGCCAAACATCATGCCAGAATTGCCGGCCCTGGTGGTCGCCTTCCAAGCACCCGGAAGGCGAGCTTGTAGCCGGCCGTGCCCTTCGTCTTGCTGGTGAACAGTTCCCCGCCGACGATCCGGGCGACGTATTCGCCCGTCGGCAGCGGCGCAAAATCTTCGGCGGCCTGAGTCTCACCCCATGCACGGGATAGACTTTGCCGGTCGCCTTCGCGTAGAATGTCACTGAGAGATTTTCGAGTCATGGGGTTATTGCTCCATTCCGGCCCCGGCGGCGGCAACCGTTGGGGTCGGTTCGTTGGTGGTGGTTGGAAAAAGAACACGTTGCAAACCGGCAGCCTGGTCAGCGTCGGCCGTGCCACAGCGGCACGGGTTGCACTCGGTCTTGCAGTTGCACTTCATCGGCTTGCCCCTTTCACGTTGCGCACGGCGGGGCAACCCTGGTCGATCCACTCCCGGATAGCGGCGGCGGACCAGCGGACCAGGGAGCCGAGCTTGACGGGGGCCGGCATCCGGCCGCCATCGCTAAGGCGGTAGACGTGACGGGACGAGCAACCGAGCATTTCGGCGACGGCTTGCACGTCGAGTAACTTGGCCGAAGCGTCGGCCGGCGAAAGCGTTGCACTCATTTTCGATCCTTTCAGAATCGAGGGAAGGGCCGGCGAAGTGTCGGCCGTATGAGTGCAAGTGTCAGGGCTGGAATGGAAGAACGGGGCGAATTCTGTTTTCCGGCGCGCTTTGAATCCGGCGCGATGGACAGAATAGCCCAACTTTGCCGAGAGAAGACAGGCGGGGACGGCCTGGAAGGAATTAGGCAACCAGCTATTGACGGGGTTTGCTCCGCCGCTGCCCCTTTGCGGCCTGCCTCTTGCGCTGCCGGTCAATCGCCAGCTTCACTTCCCGGGGCGTCTTGTCTTTCTCTTGGGCCAGCGCGGCGAACGTCCGATAGGCTCCGCTGTTCCACGCATCGGCAAGCGTCTTGTCGGCCTTCGGGTCACTTCGCTTTTTGCGGGCCTTCCGTTTCTCGTTCTTTGCGCCGTCCTCTTCGCTTTCGCCCGGCTTGGCGGCTGGCGACGTTGCGGCGGCAAGCCAATCCCGCAAGGTGTCTGTCCGCTTGTAGCACTTGTGTACATCGTCCCCGTCTGGTCGAAACTCGATTTGTGTAAGCTGCCGTTCAAGAAGCCATTGCAGCGCCAAGTCGGCCAACGTGCGGGAATGTCCCGCTTCCGTAAGAAGTCGCAACAATAACTCGTCCTCAACCAACCAGGGCCGAGAGAGCAAAATGGTTCCGGCATCGCGGGCGGCAGCTTCGATAGCGGCCGGAGAGAGACGAGGGGAAGAGTCTGCCATGATTCCGCGTTGCTCCAGCATGACGGTCGGCGGTGTCGAGCCGGCATTGCCGTTCGCCTGGTCGGGTGCCGGCGGTGCCAGGGCGGCTTGTAGATTCCGGTTGAAGTCCAGTACCCTCTTGAGTTTCTGGTATCGCTCTAACTCCGGGCATTTCATGCCCCGATTCTGTTGTTGCCACCATGACGCATGGGGACGGTTGTTGTGCAAATGAGCGGCGAGCAACGCCAATTCCCTTGCGGTCAGTTCGGCATCATCGGGACCGGCAAGCAATCGCTCGAAAAGGTCCCCGGTGGTGCCCGTTGAATCAGCCTTCTCCGCCCGTGCGGCCTCGTTCTCAATCAATGCCACCAGCCGGCCCCTTCTCTTGAGCCGGGGACCAAACTCCCGAAGGATAGCGAGCACTCCGGGGCTGTGTGCCTCTAAGGCGGCGGCGTCCGGCATCGGTTCCCACGCGGGTTCAAGGTGCGGCACAAGGGCTTGACTGCGAAGCGAACGGCCATGCACAGATTGCGGGCAAGATTCCGCCCCGTTTCGTGATAACTGGCGGCGTCTTCCCCACCAATCGGTTTGGGGGCGGTATTGTGGACGGCGCGAAACTCCGCGACCCGATTTGACAGAGCGTTTGTTCGCAAGAGCCAGGCGTCGAGTGCCGCAAGTTGCGTTGCCAGGTCGGCCCAAGAGAAGCCAGGGCCAGGCCCCCTGTGCGACATGCAAATTGTGTGCGCCGTCAACACAGCGCCGCAAACCGCTTCGGTCAGAGAAGGGGTGTACATGAGTTCGCCTTTCTTTGAGCGGGTCGGCCCGAGCCGGTCGGCGTGAAAGGCGAATAACTCGCCGATGCCGGCCCGAGCCGTTGTCCAGGTGGCCACCCGGCACAACCGTCCCGACGATCTTACTTCACCTGTTTCCCTCCCGATACCGGAAGCGGACTAGTCTCGCAAGAGTTCCGGTCCAAAACGAAGACGGGAATCTAAGCCAGGCAAACAGCCGTTCCCCCTGGTGGGCCTGTTGCGAGCTTCGGTAGAGTCAGATTGTGGCAACGGCGGCAACCGAAGTATCGCCCGCCCGGCGGCAGAAAGAAGCTTGCCGACACGTACGATTGCACTCGACGCCGTTGACGGCCAGCGGACAGGTGAACCACCATCGCAACCCGCCAAGGGCCGGGTAGGTCGGTTGCAACCGTACCGGTATCCAAACGTCCTCTTCGCCGCGGCGATAGTGCAAGGTCAACGTCGGCGCGGAATCCCAAATAACAACAAAGCCGATGGAAGCGGTTATGGTGCCCGCCCTGGTCCAAGTGAGCGTGCCGGCGGAAGTCGGGAAAATATGCGCTGCCGAAACTCGCCGATCCCCAGCACCAGGGATTCTTCCGCGGGTGGCTTCTTTCGGTTCGGCCGATACCAGTCTCCGCTACCTAGCCCGCCCATTCTCGCCTTCCGCATTTTGCCAAAATCAATTGCCCTCGTCTCACGGCTGCCCCTGGTTAAAGATCGTTTCCAAGAGTTCGGCGTCCCGTCGGCTGCGGTTGATTTGCTCCCGGCGGGCCGTCACTTCGGCGGCGGCGACGGCTTCCGGGGTGGTGTCCGATTCTTCGGCGGCCAGCACGGTCAACGGCCGGCTTTCCGTCGCCAAGAGCCACTTGGAAAGCCAGTCCCGCGCCCGGGCATCCCCGGCAAGCGCGGCGTCGGCGGCCTTCTCACAGATTGTCCGCCACTTGTCGAGCGATACCACGGCGTTGAGGGTTGCCAGGTATTCGCGTTCGATAGGTCTTCGCCGTTCGGCTTCGCCGTTGCCGTTCATCGCGTCTTCTCCGTTCCCTGGGTTTCCCAGAAAGAAAGTGTGTCTAACCTTGCGATTGTTCCCACAACCGTCAATTCGGTTTCTCCGTCGGGAAGGACCCAAGAGCCGGGGGCAGGTCGGCTTTCCCTTCGCTTTGGCCCTGGTGCCTGGTGAGCATGGCGGCGAGCCGTTTGCGGTCGGCCGGCGAGAGAGTCAGCAGGGCGGCGGCGAGCTTGGCCAGCGGGTCGGTGTCGGCCGCTTCGCCTTCGGTCCCCTGGTCGGCGTCGATCCGTTCGTCTATACTGCCCTGGTCGGCGTCGATCGCGTCGGCGTTTGCGTTTTCGAGGTTGCTGGTGCAAACCCTGGTGCAAACTGGCAAAGAGATTGCCGTAAGGTCTTGTAGATTCGCGGGTTGCAACTCATCGCCGGTTGACTGTCGATCCGAAGGTTGCGGGTTCGATTCCCGTCGTCCTCGCTTTTACCACCAAGGGGGGGAAGGAAGGCGGAGGGGGGAAGGAAGCAAGGATAAAGGATCAAGGATGAAGGACCGGGCCAGCGGCGCCGGCATGCTTTCTCCTTGCCCTGGCCCAATCGCTTCTTTCCTCGGGCATGGCCGCAGGCTGGCACGGGAAACCGTCTGCCGGCGAATACTATTCGTTTGCTACTGAAAATTGGGGAACCGTCGCCGTCCCCATGCTCGCGACCGAACCCAAATTTCGATTACTTCTTGGCGTGCTCCAGGCAGAGCTTCAGTTGGCGACGGGCCGCCTCGACCGCCTCCAGGGCCTCCTTGCGGTGGCCGCCGAAGTCGTGGGCCGCCTCCCGGAGTTCCTCGGCTGCATTCTTCAGCGCGTGAATGGCCTCCCGGATGCGCGGGTGTCCCTCGGTCTTGATGGGCGGCTGGGCGGCGGCAGGCAGTGCCATCGCGCCGATCCCCAAGACCAGTCCGCTCAGGATCAGCATCTGCGCCGGGTGCTTGTCGTACGAGTCATGGCAATTCTCCTTTGGAGCTGTTGGAAAATCAGGGGTCGTCACCTTACCATGATTAGGAACCGCACCCGCCCGGGAAAGTTTCGCTGCCCGGTTGCTGCCGGTGTTGGCTGCAATACCCCCCCTTGGGCGCAATAGAAAAATGCTTGCCTGATTGACGGCGGCAGGGGCGGCCAATAGGCTAAAATTGGTTGGAGATCGCTCGGCGCGCCGCTACCTTTTCCGTCCGCCCTTTCCAGCAGCCGCGCGCGGCCGTTCTGCCCGCCGACCAAGGAGACCAAGAGGAACCGATGACGCCAAGGCCGAACGAGCACGGACCGCCGGGGCCCTGCCCTCCTGAACGCCCAGAGCCGACGGCCTCCGGGGCGGTCGATCGCCTCGCCTCGGGCTGCGCCGTCGAAGTCCGCAGGTCCTACGGCCTGCTGGTCGCCTGCGGCTTGCTGCTGCTGGCGGTGATCGCCGTCTTCGGCCAAACGGCCGGCTACGACTTCATCAACTTCGACGACCACATCTATGTGCGCGACAACTGGCACGTCAACCGGGGCCTGAGCGGCGAGGCAGTCGCCTGGGCGATCACCACGTACCAGGAGGGCAACTGGAACCCGCTAACCTGGCTCTCGCATATCCTGGACTGCCAGCTTTATGGTCTGAAGCCCGGCGGCCATCATGCAACCAACGTATTCTTGCACGCTGCCGCGGCGATCCTTCTCTTGCTGGCCCTGCGGCGGATGACCGGGCGCCTGGCCCAGCGCCTGGGTGGCGGCGGTCTTCGCCATTCATCCCCTGCGGGTCCAATCGGTCGCCTGGGTGGCCGAGCGCAAGGACGTGATGAGCGGGCTGCTGTTCATGTTGACCCTTTGGCTCTACGCCCGCTACGCCGAGCGCCCGGCCTCCTGGGGCCGGTACTTGCTGGTGGTGGCGTCGTTTGCCCTGGGGCTGACGGCCAAGCCGATGCTGGTGACGCTGCCGTTTGTGCTGCTGTTGCTGGACTACTGGCCGCTGGGACGCCTCGGTCCTCCGCGAGAGGACAGCCAGGAAGGAGCCGCAACTCCGCCGCGGGAAAAAGGTGACAGGCACCATTTGTGCGAAGCACCCTCCGGGCCGTTCCGGCAAATGGTGCCTGTCACCTTTTTCCCTCCCAAGATCGTGCAAGGTCATTTAGTGCGTCTGGTCGTCGAGAAAATCCCCCTGTTTGTCCTGGCTGCGGCATCCTGCGTGGTCACGCTCGCCGCCAATCGCAACACCATGAAACCCTTGGAGCAGCCGGCCATTCTTTGCCGAGTCGCCCACGCCGCGGTGGCCTACGTCGCCTACCTGGGGAAAATGATTTACCCGGCTGGGTTGGCCATTCCCTATCCGCTTCCCAAGGGCCCACCGCCGGTCTGGGAAACGGTTGCCGCAGTCGCCCTGCTGCTGGCGATTTCCACGGCCGTGTTCGCGGCAAGGCGGCAGTGCCCGTACTTGCTTTTCGGGTGGCTCTGGTATCTTGGGACGCTGGTGCCGGTGATCGGACTTGTGCAGGTGGGCTGCGAAGGGATGGCCGACCGCTTCACGTATTTGACGCAGATCGGGCTCTACGTGGCGGTTGCCTGGGGCGCCGTGCACGTGGCCGGCTGTTGGCCCTCTTGCCGTCGGCCGTTGGCGGCCGTCGCGGTGCTGGTGGTGGTGGTGCTGATGGGCTGCGCCTGGCAGCAGACGCATTACTGGCGCGACAGCGAGACGTTGTGGAAGCACACGTTGGAGTGCGTGCCGCGCAATCCGATCGCCCACTACAACCTCGGTTTGGCATGCGCCGACTGCGGACAAGTCGACGAGGCGATCAAGCATTACCAGAAGGCCCTGGACTTCAACTCCGGATACGTGGAGGCGCACAACAACCTCGGCAACGTGTTGGCCGGCCTCGGACAGATCGACAAGGCGATCGCCCAGTACCGGACGGCCCTGGAAATCAATCCCGACTACGCAAATGCCCACTACAATCTCGGTTTGGCGTTGGCCGGTCGCGGACATATCGACGAAGCGATCGAGCATTACCGGCGGGCCGTGGAAATCAACCCCGACTACCTGGAGGCCCACAACAACCTCGGCAGCGTATTGGCCGCCCGGGGACAGGTGGACGAGGCGATCGAGCATTACCGGAAGGCCCTGAAAATCAGGCCCGACGCGATCTCCCACAACAACCTGGGCAGCGCGTTGGCCGGCTGCGGACAGGTCGACGAGGCGATCGCCCAGTACCGCGAGGCCCTGAAAATCAAGCCCGATTACGCGGAGGCCCACTACAACCTGGGAAACGCGTTGGCCGGCTGCGGGCACCTCGACGAGGCGATTGTCCATTACCGCAAGGCGCTGGAACTCAGGCCCGACGACCCGATCGCGCAGAACAACCTCGCCAGCGCGTTGGTCGGCCGCGGGCAGGTCGACGAGGCGATCACCCATTACCGGGAAGCGCTGAAACTGAAGCCCGACTACCTGGAGGCCCATTACAATCTGGGTTTGGCGTTGGCCGGCTGCGGACACCTCGACGAGGCGATCAAGCATTATCGGACAGCCCTCCGTTTGGCAACCGCCCGGAACGACCGGGCCCTGGCCGACGCCATTCGGGCCCAAATCAGGCTCCAGCAATCAATCGCCCCTGCCGGCAAGTGCCTTAGCGAGCCAGGGCCGCCAGCCCTCGGATAAGGTCCAATCGCCCCTGCCGCGAGCGCCCCGTAATTGGAGTTTGCCCCCTGTTGCCCTTGGCGGGAAAAGCACCGGGAAGGGCCTGCCGAGCGGGCCGGCGTCCCAGACGCTTTTTCAGCCTGCACGTTTGTGGCCGCGTGCCGCCGAGGCAACGAACGAATCTTGGCTCATCGGGACCGCCCGCCAAGTTGAAGGGAACAGCGAGTCTCGGGCGTTCGGGCAAGCGGGCAAATTCGAGACGGGCGGGCTTCCGGGGCTGCGCTTCTGGCGCGGGGCCGGCCGGGCTTGGGCAGATGATGTGGGGGCTTGTCTAAGGCGCGTTGGCGTGTCGCACTTGCGGCTCCGGTCGCTAGCAGCCAAACTGCGTCGTTGCGCGCCACCGACGCGACGGTGGTACTTGACCTATCCGCCACCGAGCAGGAGAATCAAGGCTCTTGGAGACCTATGAAATGCAGGATATCAAGCTCTCGTCCGCAAGCACCGATTCGGAAGATGCATCCTGTTTTGCCGACGTCCTTGGCCCCGGCGCAAACTTACCTTTGGAGAAAAACCTGCTGATCTGCGCCTTTGCTCGTTTGCCTGATCTGTGGCTGCCATCAGGCCAGATTGTGGCTTGCGACGGGTTCATAATGGAACGGCGGCCATTCAGCCGTCGTGTCAGGGCTGGCCGGTATCCGGTGACGGTTGCCATCGCAGCGTTCGATATTGAATTCGAATGGTGCTGTTCGGCGCACCTTCGGTTGCGCGTATAGGATATAATGATGCAGTTAGATGTTGACGTAACGCATTGCCTTCGCACAAGTGCGATTCTGCGCATCGGTTGCGCGTTGGAGATGGTGCTGTTGAAGGCCAGGACGTTTCTGCCCTTCAAGCGGGCCACTACTTCGGCTATCCTGTCGATTCGGGCACGGGATGCTTTGCCGACCCGGAAGCGGTCGATTTGATCAACGAAGCAAGCGATCCGCAAATGAAGTTCTTCAACGAAATCAGCGCTGAAATGGACAGGGCCTACAGACACACCCGATCATGGGTTAGTATCGAAACGCCAAAGGGATCAGCTGCCCGTTTTCCTCTGGATTTGGCGACGGACTGTATGACTCGCGTATTAACTGTTTGTACGTTTTCAATGTATCGTTGGTACTCATAACCGATTTTTCTGTGTCGGACTGGTTTATGGTCCGGATTGGTTGTTGTATTATTAGGTTATTGTTGTGAGGGTCGGCTAGCTAGTGGGAGCTGTGACTTTTTTTTTGTTATTTATTCGTTGTGTAAGAATGTTGCTTGTAGTGGGTTTTGATAGTCTTCGTATTTCGGTTTGGACGTTTCAATGGAGCCGGTTGCACTCATAACCGACTTTTCCGTGTCGGACTGGCTACGGCCGGAGTAGTCTCCTCGAATTCGGCCGGGTGGCCCTGACAGAACGGCCGGCAGAGCGGTGAGCCACTGGCCCTTGAAAGCTGCCCGCGTCGGTCGCCCCCACCGATGCGTCCAAGGAAAGGCGTCTAGCCCGCCTCGGTCCCATCGACCGCTGGAGCCGGCGGGCCGCATGGACGTGCACGTCCGTTGACACGGGATAGGTTGGGTGCGTATTCTAAGCATCGGCGTACAGGGCGTCGAGGCGCTCATGGGCAGCGACAAGTCCTGCCGGGAAGTCCAGCTTGCCGCCGACGACCTCGATGTAACACGCCGATTTCGCCGTGGAAGCCTTGGCCAATGCCTCGTCAAGCTCACCAAGCGTGGCGACTTTGGCCGTGAACCAGCCCTGACAGCCCAGCGCGGCGGGCAGAGCGTGATAGTTCCAGGGGGCCAGGTCGTTGTAGACGCAATTCGGATCCGCCTCGAGCGCCCGCTCGACCATGTAGCCCTCGTTGTTGAGGACAAAGATGATCGGCTTGAGCCCGTATCGTCCCATGGTCCCGACGGCGGTGGCCGTCAACTGGTGCGAACCTTCCCCTGTGAAGAGGATGGTTCGTCGCGATGGATTGGCCAGCGCCACTCCAAGCGCAGCCCCGGTGGCCCAGCCGACCGAGCCCCACAGCGGCGCACTCTGCACCTCCGCGCCGTCGGGAAGGGGGAGCGGGTAGATCCCTGAATTCGAGCTGCCGTCCTCCAGCACGATCAAATCCTTTGGCTTGAAAAAGTCTCGATAGCGGGGATACAGGGCCGCCGCGGTGATCGGGTCGCTCGGCTTGCCGCCCGGTTTCGCGGGAGCCTGTCTGCGTGGTGCGGAATATCCAAATTGCTTGGGCGCCGACTTGACCAGCATTTCAAAGAGATCGCCCATCCGGACAGGGTTGTAGATTCGATTGCCAATCCGGACGTGGTTGACGTCGATCGTAACGAGCTTCTCAGGCGAAAGCCGGCTCGTATAGGCGCCGGTGTTGACCTCATTGAAGTTGACTCCGCCGGCGTCAATGACCAGATCGGCAGCCTCCACTGCCTCCAGCACGCTGGGGACGACCCGGCTCCCATATAAGTTCCAGCGAACTGAGCGTGCGTTTCGGAGAGGACGCCCTTCTCCATCGGCGTCACGGCGAAGGGGCAGCCGAGCGCCTCGATCAGCGCCTGCAAGCTTCGTTGGAGCTTGAACCGCGAGACGGTGTAGGCGGGGAGGATGGCGACGGATCGGGCGGCTTGAATCCGCTCGGTGATCGCCTGGGCGGCCTTGGCCAGGTCGGGGCCGCTGGCGGGTTTTGGATACGGGGTCGGGTCGGTGGCGGCGACCGGGGTGATGGCGTAGTCGGAGGCGACGAGGATGTAGGCGGGCCGGCTCTCCGCCCGCGCCGTGGCGATCAGCCGCTCCATCTCGTGCTGCGCAGTTGTCGGGAGTGATAACCGCCAACGCGCACGCCGCCTGCGCCGAGATGTTCGCGAAGTTCTGGAATATCCCGTCGCCGAGCGTGTGGTGGATGATCTTGCCGACCCGCTGGTTGCGCATGCTTGGCATGCCGACCAAGTGAAAGACGCACGACCGCTCAGCCTTGGCCCCCATCACGCCGTTGAGTGCGGACAACTCACCGACCGCGTACGTGGTCATCAGCATCGAGCAACCTCGTATGCGTGCGTACCCATCGGCCGCATACGCCGCGTCCAGTTCGTTCGAACAGCCGATCCAGCGAATCCTCCCGCTCTGGACAACGGCATCGTCGAGCTTGAATGCGAAGTCCCCGGCGACTCCGAAGCAGTCCGTGATTCCCTCGCGTGCGAGCCGTCGGACAATATAATCCGCGACAGTTGCTTGCGGCGCGCTTTTCTTAACGATCGGCTTTTTCTCGACGGCTACAGTTGTGGTCGACATATCGATAACCTCCATATTTGGGATTCAAATGGACCAGTTTCTACTGGAGGCGTAGTTCGCAACTACGGCCGCGCCCTCGGCCGCCAAATGCAAGGCAACGGAAGCACCGATACCTTTGGATGCGCCTGTAACGATGGCGACCACGCCAGCAAGCTTCTGCGGCACGCCCCAACTCCATTGCAGCTAGGGGACGCCTATAGCGGCTCTCAGTAAACTCTATTCGGAGCACTGCGGTGGCCAAGTCGGGCAATTCACCACTTCCGGCATCGGGAAATCCCTTGTGCTCTTGCAATTCCTTCATCCGTTTTTGGCAGGGCGGAGAACCGGGCGGGTAGGGCTGGTCAGAAGAAAGTCGATTGAGGGGAGATTCCATGCGCGAGCTGGGCACGTTCCTGGTCGTGTATCGATGTTGGGTACTGGTCCACGAGGGCTCGTTGACACGGCATAGGTTAGGTGACTATTCTGAGAAGCAGTTTCGGCTTTGTGCCTCGCCGCCTTTCCCCCCTTATGGTCCGTTTTGTTCACGGAGAAAAGGAGCCCCCCATGCGTTCGTGCTGGACGGTGCAGTTGATGCTCGTGACGGGTGTGATGACGTTAGCCATTGCCGGCTCCAGGGCCGGGGCAGACGAAAAGAAGCAGTCCCCAGCTAAAAAGCCGTACAAGGTCTATTTCATTGGGCACAGTCTGTATGGCTGTGGGAATGTGCCTGCCGCGGTGCAGTTCCTGTCGGAAGCGGCGGACGTGGACCGGCCGATCAAGGCCTCGGTATTCCTTCGCGGCGGCGGAACGCACCAGAATTATTGGGAAACTCCGGAGGTTCTCAAGCGTTTACGGGAAGAAGACTGGGACATGGTGATCATTGCCGGAAACGTCAACGACATGACGAACCCCGCAAAAGTCAATCTGGAATATGCAAAGAAGCTCGACGACGAGGCCAGAAAAAGGAAGATACGCGTGATGGAATATCTCGCCTGGCCTTGGGTGAACGTAAGCGGCGATCACGTGTTTGAAAAGCGCGCGAAGGCGCAAGAGGCATTCAATCAGCCCTTCATTCAACTGGCCAAGAAAACGGGAGTCACCCTTGTGCCTTGCGGCCCGGGCCTGGTCAACGCCATCAAGAAGGATCGAAAGTTCCTGGCCGATTTTCACTACGGCGACGTGCACGTATCGCTGCTGGGTTCGTATTTCACGGCCTGCGTGCTTTTTGCCGCGATCTATGACAAGAGTCCGGAGGGATTGCCCAGCGTCTTCCAGGAGTACAAGATCGACAAGGAGACGGCGAGCGTTCTTCAGAAGACCGCCTGGGAAACGGTTCAGGAGTGGCAAAAGCTGCAAAAGTCGTGGAAGTCCGCGGACAGATCACCAGTTTCCAAAAGTCCATGAATGACACACCTCGGCAGGTTCGTGGAAAAGCAGGGAACCGGCGGCGCCGATCTTGCGGCAGTCCGTCGGCCCCTGACGTTGCAGGCCTCGCCGGACCAGGATCGCCCTGAACGCCCGGCCGTCTCGCCTTAACCGCCGGGGGGGTGCCGAAACGATTGCCCGATGCAACTGGTAGCGCAAGGGCACCCAGAGGGTACCCGGTCCCATTTTCGCTGACACGAAAATCGGGACAGTCCCCAACTGCCGTGATCGGCGCCTCATCAGCGCCCCCCCACGGTAAGTATCAACCTCCGTCGGAAAGCCCGCAAAATTGCCATCGCGTCGAGCGGGGGTTCCTGGGTACAATTCGCCCCGCGCCCAGCGGAGCCCGATCGAAGCATCTCGTCGCCGACGTGTGGTTTGGCGTGGTTCCAGGCCGCACGTGTCCGCCCAATTCTCTTGCCGCAAACGCGATTCCGCATGGATAGGCCGTTGTTTCTTGGGGTCGACGTCGGTTCCACCACGCTCAAGGCCGTGCTGCTTTCGGTCGATGGCAACTTGCTCCAGCATCTGTGCCGGCGGATGCAGCCGCAGTTTCAGACGGGGCTCCAGTGTGCGGGGAACTGCCAAATCTGCGGCCGCTGCAACCTTGGCGCCGTCGCCAAGACCGTCAACGATTTCCTCGCCCAGTCCGGGGCCAGCCGGGACCAGCTCGCCTACACGGTGGCCACCGGCAGCCAGGTGGTCGATGACCTCTCGCATTTCATACGCTTCGACACCTTCGTCAGCGAGGTGTCCGCCCATATTGCCGCGGCATCCCATTACTATCCCGATTGCCGGGCCGTCCTCAACGTCGGCGGACAAGACAGCAAGGCCATGCTGTTCGACGACGCCATGAAGATCTGGGTGGCGAAGATGAGCGGCATTTGCGCCGCCGGCACGGGCGCGTTCCTAGACAACGTGGCCACGCAATTGCGCGTGCCCGTCGAAGAGCTGGCCGATCACGTCAACTACGATTCGACCCTGGAGCTTTCTTCGGTCTGCGCCGTGCTGAGCGCGACCTCGGTCAACAAGTTCAAAAACCGTTATCCCCTGGGCGACGTGGTGGCGGCCGCCTGCCGCGCCCAGGCCAGAACGATCGTTTCCGGCGTGGGCGACCTGTTCCTCAACTACGCCGGCGATATCGTCTTCCAGGGCGGGGTCGCGTCGAATCGGGCCGTGGCCCACTATCTGCGGGCGATCACGGGCAACCGCATCCTCATCCCGGAGCTCAACCAGGTGATGGGCGCCCTCGGGGCCGCGCAGATCGCCCGCGACTGCTGGCAGCGGCAGTGCAATTCGACCGGGCAAGCCGGGGCGAGACAAGAACCACGCCTCTCGCTCTGGCAGAATCCGTCACGCTCCGCCGGCCCGGTCAAGAAATCGGCGGCCATGCGAATCAATCTGACCCGGCAGGCGTTCCTGGCCAAGGGCGACGCCCCCCTGGTCTGGCGCAACCTGTTCTTCCCCGCCGAGATACTCAACGCGATGGGCGTCCGCATGTTGACGCTGGAAACCTATGCCGCCTTGCACGCCCGCAGCGGAGCGAGGCTGCGAAAAATGTTCGATCGGGCGGCCCGCAAGGGCTTCTCCACCGAAACCTGCTCGTTCCTCCGAGTGCTGGAAGGCGACGATCGCCTGCCGACGCCGGACTTCGTCGTCGGCACCAGCGAACCCTGCCAGCAGGGCGAGCGGGTGCTGGCCGATCTGGTGCGCGACCTGGGCTGTCTCGACCGCTACCATCTGGTGCACACGCCGATCCATCAAAACGACCGCTCCGTCGAGAGCATCGCGGCCGGACTGGAGGCCGCGGTTGGCCACCTGGAGCGATCGCTGGGCAGGAAGATGGACCCGGGCCGGCTGAAGGAGGCCTGCGCGCTATCGAACGAGGCGCGCACGATCGCCATTCGCTGCAACCATCTGCGGTCCACAAGTCCCCCCCTGCTCCGCGGCGGCGAGGCCATCCTGTTTGCGCTCATGTTCTCGCAACTCTGGGGCAAGCGGGAGTTGGTCGAGTTGCAGCGGACGTTACTGGAAGAGCTGCTGGAGGCGAAGCAATCGGTGGAGCGGGAGATCGGCATCGACGATACGCACCGGCTCGTTTGGCTTCATCTGCCGCCGTTCTACAGCAGCCGGCTGATGGATTTCATCGAGCTGACCTGCAATGCGCCGGTGGTATTCGAGGAAGTGAACTTCGTAGGCTGGCGGGAACTCGACCCGGAAGAACCGTATCGCAGCCTGGCGCGAAAGCTGCTGACGGTCGGTTTTCTCGATCCCGAGCTGCGGGCGGCCGAGATCCGCCACTACGCCGGCGAGGCCAGGATCACCGGGTTTCTGCTCTACAACCACATGTTCGGCCGCTGCTCGATGGCCGATAGTTGCTTCGCCAAGCGTTTGCGCGGCGAGCTGCAGACGATCGGCGTGCCGCTGCTGGTGCTGGACGGCGACTGTCTCGACGAGACGATCGATCCGTGCAGCACCACGACGAAGGTGCGGGCGTTCATCGAGGCGCTCAATCTGAAGAAGTTCGGCAGTCTGTTCGGCGATTGCAGCGGCGGGAGCCGGCGTTTCCTTGCCGCACGGGCGGCGTGAAGCGGCCTGACCGGCATTCCTCGCCAGCATGTAGGGTGGGTCGAGCAAACCGCACACTTGGTGGGACTTCGGTCGCTTGCCGGGCGTTGATTTCTACGCGACCTGGAATTCAAGCGAGATGCGGTTTGCGGAGACCCACCAGAAGTTCCGCGACCTTGTCCCACCCTACGGCGAGAGATTCGGCCTGAGGGCCGTCTTCCTATGGATATGAAGCCGGCAAGTCGGCGGCGAGCAAGCTGCGTCGGCCGCGCCGGCAGCCGGGTTCAGCGAGGCACGTCGCAGCGGCGCCCCACTGTCCGCTGCAATAGGGCATTTCGCCCGTCCCGTCATCGCCTTATCGATAGGTTCGGCAAGGCCTTCTGAAGATCTTTCACGCCCGCATCGCTGACCTTGGTGTCGATAAGCCAAAGCGAGCGAAGTTGCGTCAATCCTTTGAGGTGTTCCAGCCCGGCGTCGCCGACCTTGGTGCGGCCGAGAAGAAGCAGCCGGAGCTGGCTCAATCCTTGCAGGTGTTCCAGTTGGGCGTCGCTAACGTTGGTGCCACCAAGGTCAACCCGTTGGAGATGGGGCAATCCTTCGAGGTGTTCCATGTCGGCGTTGCTGACTGCTGCTGACACGTCAAATCCGGCCTCCGTCACGTTCATCAGCAGGTCGCTTCCCAGCAGCCTGCACAGCCACGGTGGCCCTGGTGGTATCCACTGCGGTATGGTATTGCCGGACAGATCGAATTGCCAATCATAAGCAACGTGCCCACCGGCCTTCTTGATCTCCACCACGACGTCGCTCTGCTTCTTCGCCGCTCGCATCTCTGTCGCCAACCAACTGCACGGTATGGCGACAACCACGACCAGCAGGAGCAACGAGAGGATGCTGAATTGGAACCGCAGCCGAAAGACCAGGGCGGCGAGGAACCAGAGGAACATCAGCACGAAGGCCGCCGCCACCGTCGCCACGCAAACCAGCACCGGCCAACCCTTGTGCCCACCGAAGGCGAACCAGTGAAAATGCTCAGACAGCCACAGGAATCCCTCCACGGCCAGCAGCCCGAGCACGACGCGATCTGGCGTGACGTGAAACCAGCGGGATTGGGGAGTGTCAGTCATGTCGGTGCGAAATATGGCAGTTTGGCAGTGCCCGCTGGAGTTTCTTTACGCCGTCGTCCGTGACCTTGGTTCTATCGAGGCAAAGATCTTTGAGTTGGGTCAATCCCTTGAGTTCTTCCAGCCCGGCGTCGCTGACCGCGGTGTCTTCGAGGTCCAGGTTCTGGAGTTTGGTCAATCCCTTGAGGTGCTGCATGCCGGCGTCGCCGACCTTGGTGAAACCCAGCTCCAGCAATTGGAGTTGGGTCAAGCCTTCGAGGTGCTCCAGCCCGGCATCGCCGACCTCGGCAAACTGGAGGAACAAGTATTGGAGCCGGGTTAATCCTTTGAGGAATTGCAGCCCGGCGCCGCGGACGCGGGTGCTCTGGAGCCGAAGGTCTTCGAGTTGGGTCAATCCTTTGAGGTGCTCCAGTCCGGCGTCGCCGACCTTGGTGTCGTTGAGGTACAGCCGTTGGAGTTGGGTCAATCCCCGGACGTGTTGCAGTCCGGCGTCGCTGACCTTGGTGGCATTGAGGTACAGCCGTTGGAGTTGGCCCATTCCTTCGAGGTGTTGCAGTCCAGCGTCGCTGACCCAACTGCGGCCGAGGTCCAGGGATTTGAGGTGGACCAATCCCTTAAGGTGTTTCAGCCCGGCGCCGCTCAGCCTGGTCAGGTTGAGCGAAAGCCATTGAAGTTGGCCCAATCCTTCGAGGCGTTCCAGCCCGGCGTCGCTGATCTTGGTGTCGTCGAGGATCAGGACTCGGAGTGCGGTCAAACCTTTGAGGTGTTCCAGGCCGGCGTCGCCGACGTTTTCGTCGGAGAAACTGACGCACGCCACATTCATGAACAGGTCGTTTCCCAGCAGCTTGCGCAGCCACGACGGCCCCGGTGGCGTGGCGTTCGGCACTTGGAACTCGCCGGATTGATCGAGTAGGTAATCATAATTAACCCGCCCACGCAACTTTTCGATCGCTTGCACCGCCTCCCGCTGTCTGCTCGCCTGCTTTTGCGCCGCCGTCAGCCAACCGCATGGGACGGCGACGACCACGGTCAGCACGAGCAAGGAGAGGATGCTGAACTGGAACCGCCAGCGGAAGATGAGGGCGGCGAGGAACCAGAGCACCATCAGCAGGAAGGCCGCCCCGACCGTCGCCAGGCCAATCATCGCCATCCAGCCCTTATGCGAGTCGAACCCAAACCAGCGGAACTGCTCGGACAGCCACAGGAATCCCTCGACGGCCAGCAGCCCGAGCACAACGCGATCCGGCGTGACGTGGAACCAGCGGCGGGCTTTTTCAAGGGCATCGCCCATGCTCAAAGTATAACGGAGTCCGTCGCCAACAGACAGTGGGAAATCGCCCGCCGAAAGCCGCCGCCGGCCGCCGCACGTTTGGCTAGAACCTTGGTGGTTCCACGGCGACGCCGATCATCTTGCCCAACAACTCGACCAGCAGACGCGATTCCGATTGCTGCCCGCCGTCCAGTTCCAAACCGTACTGCGGCCAGTCGAACCAGCCGGGCAGCGGGCCGCCATTGCCAAACGCCCCTTCGCCGATGAATGTGAACAGATGCACCTCGCGGTCGTCCTTGAGGCAGAGCCCGACTTGATAGACGTCCAGGGTATCGTGTGCCTCCCAGAGAATGCCCTCGCCGCCGAACCAATCGTCGTAACCGTAGGTGACGGCCTGAATGTCGCGAAAATCGATCGTCCGAGTCCAGCCGACGAGCCACAGATAGCGGCTGCGGATCTGCACCACTTCCGCCCCGGCCTCCACCGTCACTCGCCGAAGCATGGCTCCCAGCGTGAGCAGGCCGAACAGCCAGCCGGTGACGGCAACCAGCGCGCCCTCGTCCTTGAAGATCCGCGGACCAATCGAGAAGAATCTCCACGGCAGGGCCAACACGGCCATTACCATGCGTAGCAGCAGGCGAATCATGCGAGTTATTCCGGGCCGGTCGGGACGTTGCAGCGGACCGGACGGCCGTCAGCCAATCCGATCCGCCGCGGGCAGATTTTGGGGCTCCATGTCCATAGACGGCGGAACCCTACGGTTCGCCCCGATTATAGTTGCGCCACGGGCGCCTGGGAAGATTCGTTTCACGGGGTCCTTTCTCCGCCTTGCACGCCGCGATATAATGCTGCTGGCTTCTGCCGGCCGCGGCACGCGGCCGCCGCCAGGGCGGGTTGTCTCCGCCGGGGCGGTTGCGCTACGTCGGTTCCGTTGCCGGCCGGCCCTTGCGGACCATGTTCCCAATTCCAACCGAAGGAGGTCTACTATGGCCGTCTCCATCAAGAAGGTCACGTTGTGGCGAACTGAAATCGCGAACAAGCCCGGCGCCTTGAGCAGCGTCCTTGGCCCGCTGGCGGAGGCCGGGCGCCGATTTGCAGGTGGTGATGGGCTACCGTTACCGCGGCAACGAGCACAAGGCCGCCATCGAGGTCTGTCCGGTGTCGGGGAGGAAATCGACCGCCGCCGCCGGCAAGGCCGGCTTGGCCGCTTGCGCCATCCCCACGCTGTTGGTCCAGGGCGACGATAGCTCCGGACTGGGGCACGCCATCGCCCAGGCCGTCGCCGCAGCGGGGATCAACGTCGCGTTTCTCATGGCGCAGGTGATCGACGCACGTTTCTCGGCCATCATGGGTTTCGAGGACGAGGCAGACTCCAAGCAGGCAGCCGCGCTGATTAAGAAGGTGGTCAAGAAGGTCGGGAGGTAGCCCATGACGCCGCGCCAACGGGTTTTGCGAGCGGTAAATCATCAAGTTCCCGACCGCGTTCCGATCGACCTGGGGGGCACGAAGGCCTCGGGGATTGCGGTGGTGGCCTATGACAAGCTGAAACGCAAGCTGGGGATCTCGACTCCCACCAAAGTCCTCGACTCGCGGTTCATGATCGCGGTGGTCGAAGACGAAGTCCTCCGCCGGCTGCACGTGGACGTGGTTCCCTTGGACCTCAGCATCCTCTTGAACACGGTCCGCCCGGAGCGCGAGTGGACTGCCCGCCGGCTGTTCGACGGCACGGAGGCCTTGTTTCCGCCGAGCACGAAGATTGCCGAGGACGCGGCGGGCAACTGGATCCTGCTGGAGTCCGACGGATCGCCGAGTTCGTTCCGCATGCCGAAGAACGGTTATTATTTCGACGACACGTCGTTCAACCGGGCCGAGCGGATCGCGCCCGGGAAATTCCGGCCGATTTCCGACATCCCGGACGAGCACCTGAAGGTCCTCGCGCAAGGCGGCCGGTCGCTCTACGAGAACACCGACTATGCGATCCTGGGTTGGGGGTTCGGCGTCTGTTTTCTGGGCCTCAGCCTGATCAGCGAGCGGGCCAGCAACGTGACGCAGGGGTTGCCCAACGAGTGGATGATGATGCTGATGACGGAGAAGGAGACCTGCCACGAGATGATGGACCGCTCGGTGGAGGCGACGATCAAGTGCCTGGGCCTGGTGAAGCAGGCGGTGGGCGATTATTGCTTCGCCTGGGGCGTTGCCGCCGACGACAGCGGCACGCAGCGCGGCGAGTTCATCCGGCCGGAACTGTGGGCGGAAATGCTCAAGCCGCATTACAAGAAGCTGTGCGACTGGATCCATGCCAACACGGCCTGGAAGGTCTTTCTCCATTCTTGCGGCTCGGTCTACCACCTGCTGCCGCATTTCATCGAGGCGGGGATCGACATTCTCAACCCGGTGCAGACCTCGGCCGCCAACATGGACCCGGCCCGGCTGAAGCGCGAGTACGGCGACCGGCTGGTCTTCTGGGGCGGCGGCTGCGATACCCAATCCGTCCTCGGCCGCGCCACGCCGGAGGAAATCCGAGAGCACGTCAAGGAGCGGATTGCCGCTTTCGGGCCCAAGGGCGGCTACGTGTTCAACCAGGTCCACAACATCCAGGCGAACGTCCCGCCGGAAAATATCCTCGCCATGTTCGACGCGGCTTACGAGTTTGGCGGCTGCTCGGAAGGCGGCTGATCGTAAGGCGGAAGGCGGAAGGGGGAAGGAAAACCACAGCGCCCGAGCCGGGGGCGTTAGCCCTCGGATAACCCGGCATCGCCGCGCGGCGTCGCTCTGGCCCGGGGCGCCTCGGGCAGGAAGCCACGGAGGAAACACGGATCGAACACGGACTGAAGAGCCAGCACGCCGGCCCCCGCTGGCCGGGCCTTTTACGGCTTGTGCTCCAGTTCCTTGGCCTTGGCGAAGTCCTGTTCCGCCTTGTCCAACTGGCCCTTTTTCTTATAGGCCAGGCCGCGGTTGTTGTAGGCGTGAGCCCCGTTGGGGTCCAGCCGGATGGCTGCGCTGAAGTCGGCGACGGCCTGGTCGAAATTGCCTTGGACCGCGTAGGCAAAGCCCCGGTCGTTGTACGCCGCGGTGTATTTCGGGTTCAAGCGAATCGCCTGGTTGCAGTCCGAGATCGCCAGGTCGTAGATGCGTTGGTGCGCATAGGCGGAGCCTCGCCGATAGTACAACTCGGCACTGGTCGGGTCCAGCCGGATGGCTTCGTTGTAGTCGGCGACGGCCTGGTCGAAGTTGCCGCCGGCCGCATAGGCGAAGCCCCGGTTGCCATACGCCTGGGCCAGTCGCGGGTTCAGCCGGATGGCTTCGCTGTAGTCGGCGATGGCCTTGGTGAAGTCGCTTTTGGAAGCGTAAACGACCCCGCGGTTTTCGTAGGCCGCGGCGTCTTTCGGATTGAGCCGGACCGCCTCGGTAAAGTCGGCCAGCGCCTTATCGGGTTCGTGCTTGGCGGCGTAAGCGATGCCCCGGCTAATATAGGCCGAGGCGTCTTTCGGATTGAGTCGAATGGCTTCGTTAAGGTCGGCCAAGGCCTTGGCCGCGTCGCCCTTGGCGCCGTACAGGCCGCCCCGTTGGCTATACGCCCTGGCCAGCGTCGGCTCGAGGTGAATGGCCTCGGTGAAGTCGGCGCGGGCTTGGTCGAGTTGGCCCTTCTGGTCGTAAGCCACGCCCCGGTGGAAGTAGGTCTCCGCGTTTCTCGGGTCGAGGCGGATGACCTCCGTGTAATCGGCGATGGCCTTGTCCAGCTCGCCCTTGGAAGCGTAGGCGACGCCGCGGTTGCCGTAGGCCGCAACGCTGTTCGGATCAAGCTCAATGGTCTTGTTAAAGTCTTCGATGGCCTTATCCCGATTGCCCTTGGCCGCGTAGGCGAGGGCCCGGCTGTAATACGCCTTGGCGTTTGTGGGATCGAGCCGCACGGCCTCCGTATATTCCGCCAGGGCCAGGTCCGGGTCTCGCTTGTTGATGGCGGCATCGCCCCGTTCCAGGGCCCCGGGCTCGCGTCGGCCGCAACCTGCAAGAGCAGCCCCCAGGAGGAGTCCCAACGTCACTGGCCAGGCAAGACGGTTTCGCATAGGATTTTCTCCGCAAAAAATGGCAGGCTGGGTCGCCCCGCGCCATGCGAAGCATGGCCGGCCAACCCCAGCAGTTCCGATTCGACCAGCCGTTTCTACGCAAGCGGCTTCAAGAAAGCCTACCTCAATTTGGAACAGGTATCGGCAGTTTCGTCAAGCGGTCTGCCCGCCGCCGCCGGCATTTCGGACGGAAATGGCTGCCCGCTCGCCCCAGCGTTCATTCTACCGTGTGCCACGGCCACGCAAAGCGCGGCCGTGGCGCGCGTCCATAAGTTGCCGTAATAAGAGTAATTTTGGCTCACTACACGAGTGCCTCTGCCAGCCAGTTCTTGCCGCTGGATGTGGCCCCCCCGTTACAAACGGGGGGCTTTTCTCGCCGGCAGAAGCTTTCTGACGGTCGTACCAGCGTGCTGGCGTGAGAAATCCCCGGGCGCGACGGGGGACCATCAGAGGAAATTCATCACCGCGTCGCACTCCTGATCGCCGTCGCGGCTCTTGAAGTAGACGGTGACGTCGCCGTCGGAGCTGACTTTGATGGGCCGCCCGCCCCAGAGAAACGCCGACCGGGCGGCCGTGGTCCGCGCCCCCAACTGGTTTCCCACGCTGGGATGCGAGCGGACCAGGGCCCCGACCGCCAAGAGGTGCTCGTCGTCGAAAACCACCGCGCCGTCGACGCAGGCCATCTCGATGAGCCGCCGCTTCCGCTTCAGCGAGCCGGTCTTCTTGCCCACGGCAATGTCTTCGATGGAGCGGCCGATGAGGGCCTGGCCGCAGGCCAGCGGCGGCAGCGCGGCCGGGTCCGCCTGTTCCTCGGAAAAAATAATGCTCTCCGGGTTGAGCACACGCTCGGCGATGCGGTGCTCGGGGTCGTAGATCAGCAGGGCGCCCTGGCGGCGAAAACTCAGGTCGAACACCACCTCGAACAGGTTCGCGCCCACGTGAGGATTGCCCAGACAGTAGGAAAGGCCGTTGCGGAAGGTGCGGACATCGTAGACCTTCCATTTCCGTTTTCTTCTCGTGGCCAGCAGGCCCGCCTTGTTCATGATGATCAGGTCGCCCTGGGTTGTGAGGTGGGCGGAGATGTCCGTGTCGTCCATGATGCTGTGGATGGGGTGCAGAAACTCCGGATAGAACTTGCCGCAGGCCGCCTGGTTCCCCTGCGGCCATTCGACTTCGCCATAGTGCATGAGGCGCAGATCGCCGTCCACGGCAAGGTAGGAGAAAGGCGAGGAGGCCAACTGGTCGAAGAATTTCTGCAAGCGTGCGGCGGAAATGTCCCCCACCCCGGCCCCGGCCCGGATGATCAGGTTCAGCGACACCGGCTGGTTCTCGTACGTCCGCCGCGCCACCGTCTCCAGGTACTTCACCAGCCGGGGCCAATCCGTGGTTGCCGAGTGCATTCGCAGCCAGTCGATCGCGCAGCTCTCCAAGAAAACGTCGATGAGACTGGGAAAATTGATGAAGTGTTCCAGCGGCAGTTCCTTGGTCCGGGCGGAGACCCTGGCCAGAAAGGCGCTGAGATTGGGAGTGAGTTTGCGGTGGTTGCAAAAGTAGCTGGTATGGTCCCCCACCGGCACGCCATAGCGCTCCGGGCCGCAGTCGGCATCATACCAATGGGGGACGAGCCGTATGATTTCACGGCCGATTTCCGCTTCGGTCACCGCGCGAAGCACGTCCTGGGGGGTCATAGGGCGGATGATACCGGAAACCCGCCCCCGGCCCAATAGCTTTTCCGCCGGGCCCGTCAGGCCTCCGGCGGCGGGCGCCGGCCCATGTTGCGGGCCTTTTCCAGGATCGCCGGCCGGGCCTCCTCCATCAACTCGCGAAGATCGCCCTCGTAGCGCAAGGTCCGCTCCGCGAAGCTGCGGCGCTCGATCGCTCCCAGGAACCGCCCGCGAAACTCGACCAGGTTCGAGCCGTAGATGTGGAAGCTGTCGGCCATGTGGCAATAGCGGCCCAACTGGACCGGCATTCCGGAAAGCTCGCCGATGCGGGCGGCGATTTTCGCCTGCAACTGCACCAGGGCGAACATGTTCATGAAGGCCGCCCGATAGGCGTCGTTGGACCGGAAGCGGACGTTCATGCTCAGCCGCCGCGCGGCGTCCTGTGGAATGATCCGGCACCAGATGCTTTGCAGGCAGGCCGGATCGTAGCAGCCGCTGTCCTCCCAAACTTTCCAGGTGACGGCCTGGGCGCGGCGGGTGTAGGGAGTCTCGGCCAGTTGCCGGCAAAGCTGCTCGATCTGGTCGATGGGCGAGAGCGTCGGGGCCTCGTAGGCGAACAGCCGCTGGTGATAGGTATATTCCCAGCGGGTGTCGCCCGGGTCGCGGGCGTCCCGGACGCAATGGTCCTTGATCCCCTCGCAGACCTCCATGACATATTCCTGGAGTTCCTCGGGGCCGCCGGGAAAATCGCGATGGATCATCGGCTCGGCCAGCGGTTGGTGGACCGTGATGATCATCGTGGCATCCTTGCTGGGCGGGTTACCCGCCTTGTCGTATTGGGTCTGGATGTCGCAGCCGGCCGCGAACAGTTGCAGCAGGGCGTTCTCCCATGCGCGGGCGATGCAATCTCCTTCGGCAGTCAACACGGGGATTCCATTCATGCAGCTTTCCTCTTCTGGTCGAGCGAGGGGTCGGCGAAGTGTCAGGCACGGAGTGCCTGACCTACTTCTGGCTTTGTTGGTGCGGAGCCCCATTGTTGCCGCGCGGCGGCCAGGCGACAAGGCCCCGCCGCTTGATTTCTTCTCTTGTTTTCTTCTGTTGACTTTTCTGACCTCCCCTTTAGAATCACAGTAGAGACGGGACTTGAAGAGCCTTATCCGAAGTGCGAGTTGGTTGGATACTCGGGCGCGTCCCGGTGAAGGCCAGCGGTCGCGCGGTGGTTGGCGACAGGAAGATTCCTGTCCAGTAGTTTCCCGCACCCATTTTGTGCCCATGCTGCGCAAGCATGGGAGCGGACTATGTTTCTCTTACTGGACACGTCCGGTGGCAATCGGGCAGGCGGGAAGATATCGACTGGAGGAAGATATGAACTCGCTTCAAGGCCATTCTCCTGGTAGCAGTCCCCCATCAGCTTGACCCGAACTTCGTGGAAACCGTCATTCTGGTCGTCGCCCACACCAACCGCGGGGCCATGGGCGTGATCCTCAACCGCCCCAAACCGCAGCGCCGCCAGCCTCTCTGGCAGCGGCGCAAGCGGCGGCCACCGCCCCGAAAGCCTGTCCTCTATTTTGGCGGGCCGGTGACCGGGCCCCTCATGGCCATTCACACCGACCCGTCGCATAGCGAAATGAGGCTCATGCCGGGCGTGTTCTTCTCAGGAAAAAAGGAAAACGTCCTGGCCGCCCTGCGAAAGAAGAAGCAGCTTTGCAAACTCTTCCTCGGTTACGTGGGATGGGGACCCCGACAACTCGAATACGAAGTCCAGATCGGCGTCTGGCGCGTCGTCCCCGGCACGATCGGCGAGGTATTTTCCCGCAGCAACGACTTGTGGCACGAGCTTCACACCCAGGCCAGCAGGATACAGTTCCAGACGATGTTCCACATCGACTACGTCCCTGTTGACCCCACGCTGAATTGACCGCAGCGCTGCTGTTGCGGAAACTCGGAAATTCGTAGGGTGGGTCGAGCGCAGCGAGCCCCACCATAATCTGCTGATGGTGGGGCTCGCGACCATGCGGCGCATGGTGCCCCTCGACCCACCCTACTCGCTACTTGCTACTCGCTAGTTGTTTACCATCCGCGGCGTGATGGGGAACATCGAAATGCGGAATTTCGTACATCCGTAGGGCACCAGCCGGATCGTCTCGGAGGCCGTGCCCATGACCGGCCCGGCGGGCAAGGGCTGGGCGTCACTGGGCTTCCAATCGATCGACCGGGCCGGCGCGGTCAAGACCAGCGGGGCGTCCAAGGGCCAGTCCCAATGGGCCGGCATCGGATGGCGCTCGACCTTGATGGTCTCGGCGGCATTCCAGCCTTCAGTGTCCAGCGCGTATTGCCACTTGGCATTCTTCGCGGGCGTGTCGGGATTGACGTCAGGGATCGGCAGTGCGAACAACAGCGGCCCGTAAACTATGCTCGCGTAGGGCAAGCGGCGAAGCTGGAAGACCGCATCCGGCTCGGGCCGGTAATACTGGCGATTGGCCGCCGGGAACTCGGTTTCATAGCCGCGCTCCACCCGCGGCGCCATCGGCAACCGCAACTCAACCACGTCGCCCTTGGACCATTGGCGGGCAATCTTCACGAAGCCCTTGAGGGAGGTCGTCGCCGGCGCCTTTTGGCCATTGACCGCGATTTGCGGCTGATCGCACCAGGCGGGAACCCGGAGGTAGAGGGGAAATTCCACGTCCTGCTCCGGGTCGACGGCGATACGGATCGTCTCGCCGAAGGGATAGTCGGTCGTGGTGGTCAACCGGGTCGGCACCCGCGGTCCCGCCAAGGCGGAGACGGTCGAGGGGCCGTAGAGCGTGGCCGCCAACCCGTTGTCGCCGGTGCCCATCCACATGTGCATGATGTAATAGGGGAGGATGCGGTTGCACGCCCCCACGCAGCAGAGGACGTTGGGGAAACCCAACTTGCTGAACCGCAGCCAGTCGGCGCCGCCGTTGAGAAATTGCGGCAGCGTCTGGCCCTCGATGCGGTTGGGCGACTGGTAATAGCACATGGTCTTGAAGTCGCGGGCGATGGGGGCGGCCGCGGCATTGAAGAAGGCCCGCTCCATGCGGTCCCCCCAATCGCCGTCGCCCTGGATGCGGTAGAGCCACGAGGTCAACAGCAGGTAGGCCGTCACGTCGCAGGTTTCCGTCTTGCGGAAGGCCCCGATGCCGCAAACGTTTTCCTGGCCCGAGGGGACGCCGTAGGGGAGCATGTTGTTCGTCTCCAGCCACCGGAAGGCGTTCAACGTGGCCATAAGCTGCGAGCGATTGCCCGACCAGGGATAGACCAAGGCCGGCAAGCGGATGTTTTCGCAGAGGATGACCGTGTGGCCGGGGGAAACGCGGCCCTGGCGCCAGAGGCGGAGGACGTTGGCCACCTCGGGCTGGGCGATGGCCTTCAGCGCCTGGTCGAGGATTCGCCGGTCGCCGCTGTAGGAATAGGTCTCCAGCATGGCGTCCAGGTTGCAGACGCCCCTGACGTCGTTGAAGTCGATCTCCCCCATCTTCGCCGGATAGTCGGCGTAGACCTTGACCAGGGCGTCGAGCACCGGCTTATCGCCGGTGCCGTTGTAGAGCGCCACCAGGGCGCGGCCCATCTGGGAATGGGCCCAACTGTTGAAGCCCCCGGGCTTGTAGCCTTTCTTCCAATAGATGAACGAGGTGCCGAAGGGGGCCTTGTTCACGCCGTCGACGATGGGGTCGAGCCGGTGCGCGGATCTTCTCGATCAGGGCCTCGTCGTGCAGGACAAAGCCCAGCCGCAAGGCGCCGTCGAGCCAATACGAGCACTGTTCCAGCGGCCAGCCGGTGCCGTCGGGGCCCAGGCCGTTGCCGCTGACCCCCGGGCCCTTCCAGGCGTCGTGATAGACGGAGTGGTATTCGTCGAGGTGCCCGGTGATGCCCTCGCGGGCCGCCACGGCCCAATCGCGGAGCCAGCCCGCCGGCTCGACGCTCCCCAACGGAAGCGGCAGGAAGGCCGGCTTGACCTGCGGTTGGCAGGGGCGTGCGTAATTGGCCGGCGGTTCCGTTGCGGGCGGCGCAAGGTCGGCCGCGCTGCTGGGCGTCGCAATCCAGAATACCAGGCCCAACAGCGTGCAGAGATGGGTCACTCGACGGATCATCGCTTGTCTCCTTCAAAAGGCGGGAAATCCAGGTGGGATGCCAGGCGGGCAGCGAACATTTGGATTGTACATTGGGCCCAAGCGGGCCGCAAGTCATTGGCACGTTTTTTCACAGGGCCCCAGAGCCGGTATGGGGACTGGTCCATTTTTCGGCCAAGCGGCGTTGCGCCGGCCAACGAGTCGTTGGCCGAAAACATGGGCCTGTCCCCTTTGGCGGCGCGAGGGGGACAGTCCCATTTGGGCCCCTGGGGCGATCACGGTTACGCGCGATATCGACAAAATCAGAAATGGTGTATACTGAGCGCGAGTTCGGCAGGCATCCCGCACCGTTTCCGCAAAGGAGAAACCGATGAGCGGATACGAAGATCCCTCCGGCCCGCAGTTTCGCGCCGACCGCCCGACCGAGCAGAGGGCGGTCCGCACCACGATCGTCGGCGGGCGGCCGCCGGGCAGCGGCCAGCCGATCGGCGACATTCCCCGCGGCATCGAAATCCTTTTGAAGAAGGCCGCGGTCGATCCGGCGTTCCAGGAGTTGTTGCTCCGCCAGCGCGGGGGCGGCGGAGTCCATCGGCCTGGTCCTGGAGCCAGCCGAGGCGATGATGCTGGCCGCCGCCCCGGCCGAGCAGCTTGCCACGGTTATCGCCCGCACTACCGTGCCCCTGGAACATCGCCGGGTGTTCCTCGGCCATGCCGCGGCCGCCATGCTGGCGACGCTCGCCCTGATGACGACCAGTTGCGGGCCGCCGCCGGTCGGAGGCAGCCGGCCGCCCGAGCTGCCAAAGCCGCCGGCGCCGCCCAGTGGCCCCACGCCGGGCGACCAGCCGGCAACGCCCAAGGGCGCCCAGGATGGGCCTGTGCCAGCGCCACCTGAGCCGCCGCATCGGCCGCTGCTGCTTGGAGGCAGCCGGCCTTCGACCCTGGATATCAAGCCACCTGCACCTGTCCAGCCCGCAACGCCGGATAGCACCCCGGACCAGCCTGTTCTGCCCGACGTCCCGCCGACTCCCAGTCGGGTCGTGGGCGGCAGTCGCCCGGATCGCCCGGACTTGAAACCGCCCGCCGAATGAAACCGCCGAGTTTGTAGGGTGGGTCGAGCGCAGCGAGCCCCACCACGATCCGCTGATGGTGGGGCTCGCCGACCAACGCTTCGCGTCGGTGCCCGTCGACCCACCCTACAGATGGTTCCGCAACAGAAACAGCTAACGCCGTCAGGAGCGCCGCGTGTCCGCCGACATCACCCTGGTCAATCTGAACATGCTCTTTATGCGCTACGGCGAGGAGGTGGAGCGCGAGCTGCACGTCCCGCTGGGGCCGCTCTACCTGACCCGGGCCCTGGAAGACGCCGGCTTCCAGGTCGACTTCCGCGATTACCAATGCGTCGGCTCCGACGAGCCCTTCGACATGGACGTCTTTCTCGACTTCTTGGCCGATCCTGCCCCCGTGATCGGGCTGTCGTGCATGGCCAACCTGCTGCCGTTCACGATGCTGGCCATGCGGGCCCTCCGCGAGCGCTATCCCGACCGGACGCTCGTGCTGGGCGGCGTCGGCACCAAGGCCGTCGAGGAGAAGGTCCTCCGCCGCGCGCCGTGGATCGACGTGATCTGCCGCGGCGAGGCGGAACGCACCGGCCCGGAGCTGCTGGCCACTTTGCGACGCGGCGGCGACCTGGCCGGCGTCCGCGGCATCTCGTTCTGCGCCGGCGGCCGCATCGTCCACACGCCCGACCGCGAGCGGATCACCGACCTGGACTCGATCCCGTTGCCGGCGTTCGAGCGGGTGGACCTGAAGCGTTACGCCGGTTACGGCATGATGACCAGCCGGGGCTGCCCCTATCCCTGCACCTTCTGCTCGGTGGCCCCCGTGTGGAACCTGGAAAGCTACAGCCGCAGCGCCAAGAACATCGTCGCTGAAATGGAATTCCTGCACCGCGCGGCGGGCGTCGACTTGTTCCTCTTCCAGGACGAGTTCTTCGTCTCCGGGAAACCGCAGGTGATGCAGTTCTGCGACGAACTCGACCGCCGCGGGCTGAAGGTGCAATGGAAGGCCTTCGGACGGGTGAACCTCGTCGACGAGGAGATGATGCGGGCGATGGCGGCCGGCGGCTGCGTCGAGCTGCGCTTCGGCATCGAGTCGGGCTCCGACCGCGTGCTTAGCGAGATCAAGAAAGGCTTTACCGCCGCCCAGTCGCTGGAGGTGGTCCCCAAGGCGATCCAGTTCTTCCCGCGGGTCGACGCTTTCTTCGTCTGGGGATTCCCCTTCGAGAGCATGGACGATTTCCGGCAGTCGCTCTTCCAGATGGTGTCGTTCCGCATGTTGGGCGCGCGGATCCTGCCCAGCCTGCTGTCGCTGCTGCCGCAGACCGAGATTTACCGCCAGTGGAGCCGCCAAGGCGACGCTGGAGTTCTGTCCCTATCTCTTGCCGGAGTTCGTCTTCACCGGCCACGAGGTCTGCCGCGGCGGGCGCATCGAGCTGCCCGAGAAGTATCGGGACTACTTCGACCTGATCTTGGAAAATCCTGACCTGTTTCCCGGTTTCTTTCACATCGACCTGGCGGGCAACGTGCTGCCGAAGCTGGAGTTGCTCTGCCAGTTCGGCTTCTATCCGCTGCCGGAGCCGAGCGCGGCCACGGCGGAGAGTTGCGGGGCCCATTCGCCGCGGATCGAGCCGCAGGAGTTGGCCACGCGGACCGCGCGGTAAGCAGAGCTGTCAGGCACGGAGTGCCTGACCTACGTTTACGCCGCTTTCACGTCCCAAGCCCACCGGGCACCCGCACAGCGGGTCGCGTCCGGTGGGAACGGATTATCAACGGACGTCGCCTGCCGCTTCAGGTCCCACCGGACGCCGCCGGTGGGCTTGGGGGGCGGGAGTGATACCCAATAAGCAAGGGCGACGTGCAAACACGCACGCATCGCGCGCGGACGCCGCTACTCGACCGTCACGCTCTTGGCCAGGTTGCGCGGCTTGTCAACGTCGCAGCCCCGGGAGACCGCGATGTAATAGGCCAGCAACTGCAAGGGAATCACGGTGACAATCGGCTGTAGGAACTCGGCCACGGCCGGCACCTCGATCACGTCGTCGGCCAGGCGGGCCACCTCCGTGTCGCCTTCACCGACGATGGCGATGATGGGACCGCCGCGGGCCTTGATCTCCTGCAGGTTGGCCATCACCTTGTCGTAGACCTGCCCCTGCGGCATCAGGAACACGCTGGGCGTATGGCGATCGACGAGGGCGATGGGGCCGTGCTTCATTTCCGCGGCCGGGTAGCCCTCGGCGTGGATGTAGCTGATCTCCTTGAGTTTCAGCGCGCCCTCCAGGGCGGTGGGGAAATTGTACTGGCGGCCCAGGTAGAGGAAATTGTTGCAGACGGCGTATTTCTCCGCGATCCGCTGCACCCGGTCGTGCGCTTGCAGCGTCTGGCGGACTTTCTCCGGCAGCTCCTGCAGCTCCTTGATGATGCGCAGGCCGGCCGAGACGCTCAGGTGCCGCAAGCGCCCGAAATACAACGCCAGCATCGCCAGCACCGTGCACTGCGAAGTGAAGGCCTTGGTCGAGGCCACGCCGATCTCCGGTCCGGCGCGGAGATAGATGCCGCCGTCGGACTCCCGGGCGATGGTGCTGCCGACGACGTTGCAGATGCCCAGCGTGGGATGCCCCTTGCGCTTCATCTCCCGCAGGGCCGCCAGCGTGTCGATCGTCTCGCCGCTCTGCGTGATGGCAAACAGCAGGGTGTTGTTGTCCAGGGGCGGATTGCGGTAGCGCAGCTCGCTGGCGTACTCGACTTCGACGGGTACGCGGGCCAGCGCCTCGATCTGGTACTCGCCCACCAGGGCCGCGTGCCAACTGGTGCCGCAGGCGGTCATCACGCAGCGGGCGGCGGAACGGAGCTGTTGCGGGCTCATGTTCAGCCCGCCGAACTTCGCCGTCGCCGCGTCCACGTCGAGCCGGCCGCGCATGGCGTTTTCCACCGACTCCGGCTGCTCGAAGATCTCCTTGAGCATGAAGTGGGCAAAGGAGCCGCGGCCCAGGTCGCCGGCCTCGATCTCCAGGGCGTGCACGCAGTGGTCGACGCGCCCCTGGTCGCGATGGACGACCCGCAGGCGTTCGGCCGTGACCACCGCCACCTCGTTGTCGGCCAGGTAGACGATCTTGTCGGTGAAGCCGGCCATCGGCGAGGCGTCGCTGGCGATGAAGTGTTCGCCCGCCCCCACGCCCACCACCAGCGGCGAGCCCAGCCGGGCGGCGATAATCACCTCCGGCCAGTCGCGGAAGATGATCGCCAGGCCGTAGGTGCCGTGCAGTTGCGCCAGGGCATGTTGGACGGCGCTCAGGAGCGGCTCGTACTCGGCCGCCGCCATGTCCGCGACCGGCGGCTGCCGCTTCAGGCAACTGGCGATCAGGTGGGCGACCACTTCGGTATCGGTGTCGGAGCGGAACTGGTAGCCTTCCTCCTGCACGCGCCCGCTTGATCGTCTGGAAATTTTCGATGACGCCGTTATGGACCAAGGCCAGCACGCCGTCCCCTCCCAGATGGGGATGCGCATTGATGTCGGTGGGCGTGCCGTGCGTGGCCCAGCGGGTATGGCCGATGCCGGTGCGCCCTTGCAGCGGCGTCTTGGCCAGGCAGGCTTCGAGTTGCTCGATCCGCCCGGCCGTCTTGCAGACGGTCAGTTCGCCGGCGTCGTCGATGACGGCCACGCCGGAGCTGTCATAGCCCCGATACTCCAGACGCCGCAGGCCGCCCAGCAGGTAGTCGATCGCCTCCCGGGAGCCGACATAACCGACGATTCCGCACATCGATGTCCCTCCTTCCGCCTGTAACCAACACCAGCCCGAAGCGCAAGCGAGGGAGAAACGACGGCGGACGGTGGCGTGGCAAACCCTCGCTTGCGCTTCGGGCTAGTGTCACCACGGGGCCCATGAACGCTTGCCTCCGATTTCACCAATATAGTGGACCCCGGCCCGGGCGTCCAGGTCAGGCGGACCGCCGCCCGCCATCGCTCTTGACAGGGCCGCCAAGATGACCTACTGTAAGGCCGGACTCCTTGCACTCCCCGGGAACCAACCATGTCGGCCCACCTGCAACGAGAAATCGACAAACTCAAGAAGCACGTCCTCTCGCTCTGCGCCTGGTCGAGGACCAGGTGGAGATGGCCCTGCGGGCGGTTTTGGAGCGCGACGAGGCCCTGGCCCGCGAAGTCGAGCAGCGCGACCTGGACATCGATCATCGCGAGATCGAGGTGGAAGAGGAGTGCATGAAGGCCCTGGCCCTCCATCAGCCGGTGGCCGTCGATCTGCGGCTTATCATCGCCACCATGAAGATCAACAACGATCTGGAGCGGATCGGCGACATGGCGGTCAACATCGCCCGCAAGGCCCGGGCCCTGATCGGCGAACCCCGGGTCGAGTTGTCCTTCGACCTGGGGGCGATGTGGGCCAAGACGCAGGCCATGCTCCGCGACAGCATCGACTCGCTGGTCAACATGGATGCCCAGCAAGCCACCGACGTTTGCCGCCGCGACGACGAGGTCGATCGGATGAAATATGAGATCCGCATCGAGATCGAGGGCCTGATCACCCAGCATCCCGACCTGGTGCGGGCGTACCTCCGCCTGCTGGCGGTCTCCCGCAACCTGGAGCGCATCGCCGACCTGGCCACCAACATCGCCGAAGACGTGGTCTACCTGGTGGACGGCCGCATCATTCGACACGGCAACAAGCAGTAGCGGCACGGGCGCTGCCGGCTGGGCAGTAGGGTGGGTCGAGCGCAGCGAGCCCCACCAATTACGCTTTGGCCGTTTCCTGGTGGGGCTCGCTGCGCTCGACCCACCCTACCGGCTCGCTGCCTCCCTCCAACCCACGATCGCCCTAGCCAAACCGCCTGTTTTCTGTCATAATGGAGAAGGTATTTTTCTCTTGCCAACGTCGGAACCAAGGCAGGGGCGCATGAGCGTCAGACAGTCGCACAACATTCCGAAACCCCATGCGGCGGGCGAGCTCAACGGCCAGACGCCGGGCCTGCTCAGCCGGCGGGTGCTCTCCCTGCGCCTGCCGGACTCGCCGGCTATCGACGGATCGGGCCGCCGGCGCTGGGTCTGGGCGATCGGTTTGCTGCTGGCAGCCGTTCTGTCGCCGGTCGGTTACTTCGCCCTTGCGCAGCCGCGCGATCGGACGCCGGCGGCGGCAACCCCCGCGCCGTCCGCCCCGCAGGCCCCGGTGGCCGAAACGGCCAGCGCCGGCGCCATCGCCCTGGAAGCCAAGGGCTACATCATCCCGGTCCACCAAATCCTGGTCAGCCCCAAGGTCAGCGGCATGATCGTCCGCCTTCCCATCCAAGAGGGGATGCGGGTCAAGAAGGCTGACGTGGTGGCCGAGTTGGAAGACACCGACTATCGGGCCGACTACCAGCGGGCGGTGGCCTCGTTGGAGGCGGCCCGGCAGACCCTGCTGGAACTCGAGCGCGGATACCGCCCGGAAGAGATCGCCGAGGCCAAGGCCGACCTGGCCGAATCCCAGGCCCAGTTGGACCAGTTGAAGGCCGAGCGGCAGCGCGATCGTGGAGCTGCTGCCGAAGAAGGCCATCTCGCAGCAGGACTATGATGTCACGGAGAGCCACTACTGGTCCATGTTCCGCCACGTCGAGCGGCTGCAACTGGCCCTGAAGCTGATGAAGGACGGCCCCCGCATCGAGCGCATCGACAACGCCCGGGCCGAGGTCCGGCAGATGGAGGCCGACGTGGCCAAGAACCGCTGGCGGCTGGACAACTGCACGATCCGCGCTCCGGTCTCCGGCACCATCCTGAAGAAGAACGCCGAGGAAGGCAACGTGGTCAATCCGGTCGCCTTCAACGGCTCGTTCAGCCTCTGCGAGATGGCCGACCTGTCCGACCTGGAGGTCGATCTGTCGATTCAGGAGCGCGACGTGGCCCGCGTCTTCAAGGGCCAGAAGTGCACGATTCGCGCGGAAGCCTACCTGGAACGGACCTACGAGGGCTACGTGTCGCGGCTGATGCCCATTGCCGACCGTGCCAAGGGGGCCGTCCCCGTCCGCGTGAAGGTCTCGGTGCCGGCCGAGGAGGAAGGCGTTTATTTGAAACCGGAGATGGGCGTCACCGTGTCGTTCCTGAGCCCGCCGGCGAAGCCGGCAGCGAAATCAAAGTGATTTCTGCAACGCACAGCCAAGCGCCGCGGGTGCAAGAAGTAGGGTGGGTCGAGCGCAGCGAGCCCCACCAACCCGATTGCTGGTGGGGCTCGCTGCGCTCGACCCACCCTACCAAGTCGCCATGACACACGCTCAGCCCAACGGCATGATTGTACGCATCGCGGGCGTCCATAAGTATTTCCGCCGCGGCAGCGAGCGGCTGGACGTGCTCAACGACCTCACGCTCGAAGTCCCCGAGGGCGAATTCCTCGCCCTGATGGGCCCCAGCGGCTCGGGCAAGACCACGTTGCTGAACCTCATCGCCGGGCTGGATCGGCCCAGCGCGGGCGAGGTGTGGGTGGGCGACCACCTGATCTCGGCCATGTCGGAATCGCAACTGGCCCGCTGGCGCACCCGGCACCTCGGCTTCGTCTTCCAGTTCTACCATTTGCTGCCCGTGCTGACGGCCTATGAAAACGTCGAGTTGCCCCTGCTGTTGCTGCCGCTGTCGGCGGCCCAGCGGCGCCGCCAGGTGCTCACGGCCCTGGAATTGGTCGCCCTCTCCGACCGCATGAATCATCGCCCGGGCCAACTCTCCGGCGGCCAGCAGCAGCGTGTGGGCATCGCCCGGGCCATCGTCACCGACCCCACGCTCATCGTGGCCGACGAGCCCACCGGCGACCTGGACGCCCATTCCGCCGACGAAATCCTCGACCTGCTGTCGGAGCTTCGCCGGTCGCTCGGCAAGACGGTCCTGCTGGTCACGCACGATCCGCGGGCCGCCGGCCGCGGCCGCACGCGCGTGCTGCACCTCGACAAGGGCCAACTGATCGAGCGGCGCGGCCGCCATGCTGCCGGGCCGTTCCTCCAGCGAGCTGCCGGCATGAAGTACCTGTTCTTGATCCTGAAGAACGTCCGCCGCCATCCGTTGCGGGCCGGGCTCACTTCGCTGGGGACCATGGTGCTGGTGTGCGTGGTCACGCTGGTATGGACGATCCTGGCGTTCTTCGACGAGCTATCCACGGAGAAGAACAAAGACTTCAAGGCGATCGTCACCGAGCGCTGGCGGATTCCCAGCCAGATGCCGCTGAGCTATGCGTACACGCTGGCGCAGGGGGCGGCGCGGCGGCCCGGCGACGAGCGGCCGCTGGACAGCATGACCTGGCAGTTCTACGGCGGCACGCTCGACCAGGGCCCGGCCACGCGGGAAAACATCGTCTTCGCCATCGCCATGGATCCGGCGAAAATCCGCACCATGATGGACGAGCTCGATGAGCTTCCGCCCGACGAGGCCGCCTCGATGGACGCCGCCGTGGCCCGCCTGAAGGCCAATCGCCGCGGCATCATCGTGGGCAAAGACCGCCTCAGGGCCCTTAACAAGCGCGTGGGCGAGCGCTTCACGATCTACAGCCAGATGTACCGGGGGATCGACCTGGAGTTCGAGATCGTGGGCGTTTTTCCGCCGGGCCGCTACGACGCCTTCGCCGCCATGAACGCCGATTACCTGAACGAGGCGATCGACGCCTACGACCACAAGCCCGGCAACTCCCCCCACCCCCTGAGCGCGCTGCGGCTGAACCTGGTGTGGCTGAAGCTCCGCGACACGGAGGCGTTCAACCGCGTCTCGGCCCAGATCGCCTCGTCGCCCGCCTATACCAGCCCGGCCGTGAAGTGCGAAACGCTGGCCTCGCTGGTCACCACGTCGATGGCGGCCCTGCGCGACATCGTTTGGGGAGTCCGCTGGCTGTTGGTTCCCGCCGCCCTGGCCAGCCTGTCGCTCTTGATCGCCAACTCGATCAGCATCAGCGTCCGCGAGCGCCGCACTGAGCTTGCCGTGCTCAAGGTGCTGGGCTTTCGCCCCTACCAGATTCTCCTGTTGGTGCTGGGCGAGGCCCTCCTGGTCGGCAGCCTGGCGGGCCTGGCCAGCGCCGGCCTGACCTTTGTGCTCATCAACCACGTGCTGGGAGGCATCAAGTTCCCGGTCGGACTGATGAGCTCGATGTACGTCCCCGTCGCCGCGGCCTGGTGGGGCATCGGCATCGGCATGGGCACCGCCCTGCTGGGCAGCCTGACGCCGGCCTGGGCCGCCCGCAACGTCAAAGTGGCCGAAGTCTTCTCCAAGGTCGCCTGACGCCATGCCCATCGCCCACGTCTCCCTGACGATCCTGTTCCTTTCGGCCGCCGCGGCCTTGCTGCTGACGCTGTTGCTGCTGCTGGGCAAAGTGCCGTTGCGCTACAACTTCCGCAACCTGACGGTGCGCTGGAAAACCACCGCCATGACGGCCCTGGCCTTCACCCTGGTGATCTCCTTGCTGACCGTCATGCTCGCCTTCGTCAACGGCATGTACCGGCTCACCGAGGCGTCGGGCCATCCGGAAAACGTCATCCTGCTCTCCGACGGCGCCACCGACGAGGTCTTCAGCAATCTGAAGCCGGTCGACTTGGGCGACGTCGACCATCAGCCGGGGATCGCCCGCGGGGCCGGCGGCCGGCCCCTGGCCAGCCGCGAGACCTACGTGATCGTCAACCAGACGATTGCCGACGCCCCGCCGGGCAGGCCGACGCGCCGCTTCCTCCAGATCCGCGGCATCGAGGACGCGGAAGTGGCCGCCGCGGTGCACCGCCTGTCGCTCTATCCGGGCGGCCGCTGGTTCTCGGCGGCGGGCGTGCGGGAGTTGCCGGCTGATTCCGATGCCAAGGCCGGCCGGCGCCCGGCCATCGAAGTCGTCCTCGGCGAGGGCATCGCCCGCGAGAATGGGCCGTTATCGCAGCGCCGCCGCAACTGGCCTCGGCCCGCAACCCCGTGCGGCTCGACGTGGGCGACCGCTTCGAGTTGGACCAACGGGTGTGGCTGGTGGTGGGCGTGATGCAATCGGCCGGTTCGACCTTCGATTCCGAAGTCTGGGCCAAGGGCGGCCTGTTGGGCCCCATGTTCGGCAAGGAGACCTATACCTCGGTGGTCGTCCGCGCGGAAGACGCCGCCACGGCGCTGCGGCTCAAGGATTTCTTCACCAACCGCTACAAGACGGCCGCCATGCAGGCCCAGGTGGAGACCGAATACTTCGCGGCCCTGAGCGGCACCAGCCAGCAGTTTCTCTACGGCGTGGCCATCGTGGCCGTCATCATGGCCATCGGCGGCAACTTCGGCGTCATGAACACCATGTTCGCCGCCATCAGCCAGCGGACCAAGGACATCGGCGTCCTCCGCCTGCTGGGCTATAGCCGCCGCCAGATCCTCATCTCCTTCCTGCTGGAATCGCTGCTGATCGCCCTGATCGGCGGCGGACTGGGCTGCGCGCTGGGTTGGCTGGTCGACGGCTGGTCCGCCACCAGCGTCGTCAGCAACGGACCGGGCGGGGGAAAGTTCGTCGTCCTCAAGCTCGCGGTCGACTCCCAGATCATCGCCGCCGGCTTGCTCTTGACGCTCGTGATGGGCTTTTTCGGCGGGCTGGTTCCCGCGATCTCGGCCGTGCTTCTGAAGCCGCTCGAGGCGTTGCGATAGAGATGCGACGCCGACACAAGCGCGGGTGGCCCCGATAGCTTGGCTGTCGCACACGGCGGAGCCGCAAGAGGCGCCTCAATAGGCCACGACAGCCTCTTGTGCCTGCGGCACCCCGATAGCCAAGCTATCGGGGCCACCCGGTGGGTCCGGAAACCTACCACTGGACAAGGTACGTACACGAGTCGGCGCCCGCTTGGCGGCATGGGGCGGAGTCGTCGTGCCGCACCGAAACGCCCAGGGAATCGTCCGGCTTGAACCGCGTGGCCATCGCTTCGATGATACCCCGGTCAAGTTCGCAAGGGTAAGGGTTCCGGCAAACCATCTTGGCCGACCTGGGGCCGGTGCTTTGGAAGTCGTAGCTGCCGACGTCGCCGCCGCGATGGCTCATGTGATAGCCGACGTCGATCGCCCGCAGGGCCTTCTCGATGGTGTCTATCCCCGGCGGACACTGGGCGCTCTCTGGAATCTTCAGTCCGATGGCGTGCAGCGTGTCCGGTCCCAGGGTGTCGGCAATCTTTTTGAAGGCATCCAGCCAATTCTTTTGCAGATACCACATTTCCCATTTGGGGCTGTGGATGTTGTTCTCTGCCAGGATTTCCAATGCCCTCTCCTTCGCGGCGCCCATGCCGTCGATTACGGCGAAGACCGCCTCGCCGGTCACTTGAACGCCTGGGGCAAACCCGACGAATTGAGCCATAAGCCGCGCCCTTCACGTTGCCAGTGCAGACGATTGTGTTCGATACCAAGGATTACCGCGGGGACGACTGCGGTGGACACGGTTTCGGACGGGGGAAGCGGTCGATTCCATCAGCAATCGGACAGCGGCGTTGGAGGCGGAGAAAACTTGTTTCCTCCGAAATTTTACGTCGCGCCTGTCCACCAGCGCGCTGGTTCGCGCCGATGGTTCGGCCTGATTCACGGAACGCCACTCCGAAAGAAACGGTTAATGGCAATGTGACGAGCGGGGTGGCGGCGGATGGGGCGGCCGCCGTGCGGTCGCCTTGCAGTCGCCCGAGCCCGCTGGATCGGAAAGTGGCAAACAGGGATTTTTCACACTTTTGCCACGGCTGGCCTCTACCACTGGACGAGGTAGGTACACGAGTCGGCGCCCTCTTGGCGGCACGGGGCGGAGTCGTCGTGCCGCACCGAAACCGCAGGGGAATTCGCCGGCTGGAACCGCCTGGCCATCGCTTCGATGATGCCCCGGTCAAATGCGCAAGGGTACGGGTTCCGGCAGACCATCTTCGCCGACCTGGGGCCGGTGCTTTGGAACCCGTAGGTGCCGATCTCGCCGTTGCGATGGTTCATGTGATAGGCGACGTCGATCGCCCGCAGGGCCTTCTCGATGGTGTCGATTTCCTTGGGAAACTTGGCGTTTTCGGGGATCTTCAGCCCGATGGCGTGCAGCGTGTCGGGTCCCAGGGTCTCGGAAATATCTTTGAACGCATTCAGCCAATTCTGTTGCAGATACCACATATCCCAATTGGGGCTGTGGATGTTGTTGTCCGCCAGGATTGCCAATGCCTTCTCCTTAGCGACGCCCATCCCATCGACCACGGCAAGGACCGTCTCGCCGTTGACTTGAACGGCTGGGGCAAACCCGACGAACTGAGTCATGAGCCGCGCCTTTCATGTTGCCGGTGCCGACGATTGCGCTCGGCGCCAAGGGTTACAACAGGGGCGACTGCCGGGAGCCCGGTCTGGGCGAGGGGAAGAAGCCGGCTGAATCCGCAATCAGGGAGCGACGAAACCCGGGGAAAACTCCGTTTCCTCGCGGAAATCTACGTTGCGCCAGCCCGCTTGGGCAGTCGTTTTTGCCACTTTTTCGGCCTGATTTGCCGGAAGCCGGTCCGAACACAACAGTTAAAAGCAATGTGACGAGCCGGCCGGCCGTTTCAAAATTCGATCTGCCCGACGCGGAACGTTTCCTTCGCTTCCTTGAGGCGGATCGTCAGCGATTTGCGCTTTCGTTGGGCCGGCCGTAATTCGTCAACACGTCCACCTGCACCGTCACCGGCCCCAAAAGCCTCGTTTCCCGGCTGCCGAAGTAATTGGCCTCGATCGTGTACACGCCGTGCGCCGCCTTGCGGACCATGTACTCCTCCGGTCCGTAGCCCTGGGTGAAATCGCGGCTGACCAGCCCGCCGATCGTCGTGCGGTTGTGCTGGTAATAGGCCTTCTCGCCCGAGGGCTCGGTCACCCAGAGGTCGATGTCGGTGTTGTCGGCGTGCCAGGTCATCACGATGCGGATGTCCACGTCCAACAGCTTCAGCAGCCGCGAGTCCAGGGCCGGCTCGCACGCCCCGGCCGCCTTCGCCACGGCCGCCATCGCCAGGGGAATCATGCGGTTGAGTTCCTCCAAGGCGATGACCTCGATTTCCGGAAACCTCTGGTCCCAGCGACCCAACACCACGTGGACCAGCAGATCGACCGCGCGAGAATAATCGGCGCGGATCGCCTCGGCCGGGCGGGAATGGTCCTTGGTCGCCTGCTCGGCCCGCAGGTCGAGCGTCAACGCCAGGTCGCGGTACGACTGCGGCTCCTCGGGCCGCAGCTCCAAGATCCGCTCGAAGGTCTGCACGGCCAGGTCGAGTTGGCCGATCTGCACCAGCCGGTGGCCCAGCACGCGCAGCAGGGCCGCGTCCTCCAGTTCCAACTCGGCGATGTTGCTCAAGACTTGCAGCGATAGTTCCGGATCGTTTTGCTCGCGGAAGAAGTCGGCGCAATCGAGGAAGAAGCCCGGCGAAGTGCCGTAGACGGCGCGGTTCTTCATGTAGACGGCCCATTGATCGGGCTTGCCCTTGGCCGCGTGCAGGTCCTTCAGATAGGGCGTGTCGGGATTCCACGGCTGGATGACGATCCCGGGCTGACCGCGCAGTTCGTCGATGCTCTTCTCCTTTTCCGCTCCGGCCCGCTCCCCATCTTGCGCACGGGGGTGGACGTAATCGCGCCCAATCGTCTGATTCCCACGCAAATCCGCGGGTGCGTCGGACGCCCGTGTCCTCCAAGTCATGGATACAGGGGCGCCGCCGGCGCCGCCCCACGATCTCCGGCCGGCTCAGCCGGCCTTCCTTCCGAGCGTGGGGGCGCCGCACTCGCCCCGGGTGCTGCGGGCGCCGCCGGCGTCGGCATCGGCACAGTGGATGCGGGCGGCCGAGACGCGTCGCGCGCCCCCTGCTCCTGAGAACGCGCCTGGAGGTGGCGTTCCACTCCCTCCGTGCGATCCGTTGCATTGCCGTTAAGTAGCAGTCCCGCCACGGCACGCCCCTCTCCGCCGCCGTTACCGCCCGCATACTTGAAATCCTTGGGATACTTGTACTCGGCGGTCCACCAGTTGACCCGCTCCTGCCACATGCGGACAACCTCGTCCACCTTGTCCGCCTTCTCCTTCTGCTTCTGGTGCTCCAGCGTGTCGGTCAGCCGCATGTACTCCTCGCGCATCGCGGCCAACGACTTGGGCGGGGCAATGTCGTATTGTACGTATTGCTCAAGCCGGTCGAGCACCAATAGCGACGTGTAGGGCGTGACCAGCCCGAATCGCTTCCCCAAGGCCGTGATCTCCTGCTGGTTCTGCTTTTGATAAATCATCAGCTCGGCCAGTTTCTTCCCGGCCCAAAGCCGTTGCAGGAGCGAGCCGCTGGCCGCGTCGGAACGCGATACCTTGAAAGTCTGCTTCTCCGGCTTCCCGCCGGCGATGCCGTAGTCGGCCGTCACCGTGGCCGTCTCGCCGGTCAGCTTGCCGACCAAGGTGAAGCGGCCGGAAAGCGGCTGCGGGCGTTGCGGATAAAGGTCCTTCACTTCCCCGCCCTCGATCGCGGCCGACAGGAACGACCAGGCGGGGCGGCCGGCCTGGGCAAAAATGTCGGCGTCTTTCCAGTTGGCCAGGTTGAAGTAGCGGCCGCCGTTGGCCATCGCCAGGCTGTGCAGCAGGGCGTGATCGGCCCCGGCGTCGGCCGAGAAGATGTACAGCGGCGCGTCCAGCCGGGCCGGCTCCTCGCGGCCGAAATTCGATATCCCATCGGTGAAGAGCATGTAGAAATCGGGCTTCTCCGCCCCGGGGATCGGCCCGATGGCCCCAAGCTGCGTCCCGCCGTCGTATTGGACTTTATCCAGATCGGCCGTCAACGCCGAGCTGCCGCCAACGGAAAACCTGATGCGGACCGGCTTGCTCAGCGCATTGCGAAGCAAAACCAGATCGACGTTGATCGGCGCCGTCTCGTAATTCACCGGCATCGTGTCGAAAGGAAGCTTCGGCAAGAGCACTCCAAGTATCCTCGCAGGACGGCGATTTCCCGCTTGTGGTCGCCGGCCCGCGAGCCGGAGGCGTCCCAAAAAACCACCACCCGCCGGGGCGTCGCACTCGTCGAATCGAGGTTGGCCTTGGGCTGCGCCGGATAATCCTGAATGGCGAAATACGTCTGCCCGTCGTCCGCCTTTTCCACCAGCACCTGCGGCCCGTCCGTCTTCGGCAGCGCGATGACCAGGTCCTCGACCGGCGTCCAGTTCTGCTGCTTCGTCTCGGCGACGTAACTGTCGCGCCATTTCTCGAAGGCGAAGTTGGTCAGCTCGCCCTTGGTCACCTGCGGCGGCGTCGCCGACTTGACCACCTCGACGCGGAGCGAAAACTCGCCGATCTTGTCCTTGAACCGCAGCGGCAGCCGGTAGGCCGGCGTATCGCGGCCGCCGGTCAACTCGGTCACGTACTGGACGCGGACCGTGCGGCTGCCGTTGGCCGGGATGGGAAACACCCGGGTCTGAAAGTTGTTGCCCGCCGTCCACTGCACCAGCCCGGGGTCGATCCCCTGGCGGACGACCGCTTCGTAGACCTGCCGGGCCTCGTGCTTCTCGACCGCCACGCCGTCGACCAGCACGCCGTTGATGTCCAGGGCATAGCCGCTGATGGTGGCGCCCTCGGGCAGGGGGAAGTAGAGGTCGCCTTCCATCGCCCGGGCCGTCGGGTTGCTGAAGGTCATGGTCATGGTCGTTTCGGCCACGGAGCCGAAGATTCGCACGTCGGTCCGCAGGGCGGCCAGTCCCAGGGGCGTTGAGACGCCGTTCTGTTTGACCATCAAGGCCGGCGGGACCGTCTGGGCCGCCAGCGTGGCGGCCGACATCAACACCAGGAGGAGCGCACAATAAATTTTCATGGGAAACACCTTTCTTTGCATCGGGGATCGGCGGGACCTGTAGGGTGGGTCGAGCGCAGCGAGCCCCACCAGCTAGGACTCGTTCATTTCCTGGTGGGGCTCGCGACCATGCTTCGCACGGTGCCCCTCGACCCACCCTACCCTTTCTAGACGCACGGCCACGGCCGAAAGTTCCCTCCCAGCCAGCTTGGCGGCACGGAACCGTGCCAGGCAGCAGGAGAAGATGCGCGCGGTTCCGCCGCCGGCCAGCGCCCCAGTGGAGACCAGCGGGCTCGAACCGTCAACCCCCGGCTTGAGAATCGCTCATTGCCGATGACTGGCAACGACGTAAAGTGTTAAGCGTCCGCCACTTCCGCCATTCTAATGCGTACGACTTTTTCTGCCGGATGGTCTGATCCGCCATGATTTGCATGGCTTCCCCCTACAAAGTCGTACACAACCTCCGCACCCGCTGTCTGGCTTGCATCGACCGGCTAATTGCACGGCCTCCCCTGCGGGTGTAGGATTCCCATAGTGATGATTGCTTGTTCGGCGTGGTGCTGAATGTCGCTCGGTCGGCGCGAGCTTCTGCTATGTAATCTGCACTCCGCTGGAACTGATTGAGGAGGAATCGCCGTGATTGACGACCCCATCGTAGCCGAGGTCCGCAAGGCCCGAGACGAGTACGCCCGACGCTTCAATTACGACTTGGACGCGATCTGCAACGACTTGCAACAGCGGCAGGCCGAGCCGGGCAGAAAGCTTGTCTCATTCCCGCCGAAGCGATCGAAAGCCGTCGTCGGGGGCCGTGTTGATCGCAAGGAATGAGCCGGTCGGCGGTTCGTCCGGGAAGGGAACAAGGGGTCAGAACGATTTAAAAAATAGTCCAGCCCCTTTCCCCTTCCGATGCACTCCCGCGACATTAGCGCACCGTCCGAGCCGCAATACGCCCGGCTCACGCTGGAGAAACAAGATGCCCGAAGGTGATCTTCACAAAGAATTCTGCCAAAAATGGGGAATCATAACCATATACTGCCCATACGGCCTGTACAACAGGAAGGGGTGCCCCCTTGACGCCAAGAGAAAGCATTGCGGCGACTTAAGAAACGGTGCCGGAAGAAAGTGTTGGCATCACCTTCACGATGACGTACTAAAGAATGCCGGTTATTCATCAGGCAAACCGCTGACAATCGAACGATGTAGCCGGTGGGTGAGAGGCTTGTTGCGGGACAAGATGGAACGCTATTTCGGCGAATTCTGTTCTCAGTTGTCGGATGTTGATTGTGAGAAAGCGCGAAAAGTCCGATTGTGCTGGACGGCTCATCTGGTGGCCGATTTTGCTAGCAGCGACTGGTGGTGCGGGACCGGACAGAAAATGAAATACCGTAACATCAAAGACCCACGGTTCCGGGAATTTGTGACCGAGGTTGGTGAACCCATCTTATCCCCTTACAAGATCGACGCCAGCGCAGCCGAAGAGACTCTTGGACGCCTACCACCGTAGACGCCGTTGGCGACGATACCGGCGGCGACGGATAGAACTCTCGGGCATCTTGCGGGCCGGGCTGTCGGCTGGCGATCCTGGCGGATCATCATCGCCGATTGCGGCGAGCCGGCGGCAAGGCGGCAACGCCGCGGGGCAACTGGCGGCATAGTCGCCGGGCGGATCGTTGCGGAAGTAGCGGAGCGGATCGGCGGGCAAGGCGGCCGGCGCGACTGCCGCCAGTGCGGAGGGTTCGTCGGCTGGGGGAAGTGGTGTGCCTAAGTCGGTTGCGCTGCCGGTAAGCGTTCGATATTCGCAATGTGCAGCAAGGCGCAACAAATTACCCGGTCCGAATCCGGGATGCCAATGACCAGCGTGGTTTTGAGGAGAATGGCGAACTCGGGATGGGGAATTTCATAGACTTCGCCGTTCGACAGATGGACTTGGAGCGGTTGAAACGGCTGCCTGGTAAGAAATTCTCGGACGGTTTCCGCATTCATCGTTCCGCCTTTCGAAAAGGACCTCCCACTTCCCACACTACAATTATACCAAAACAACCCGCTGGCAACGGGCTGCTTGGAGTGGAGACGAACGGGCTCGAACCGTCAACCCCCGGCTTGCAAAGCCGGTGCTCTCCCAATTGAGCTACGTCCCCATTGAAGAACAACCCAAGCAGGATAACAGCCCCCCGCCTCGGCGGCAAGGAGGGGGCGAGGGAAGCAGGCGTAGCGGCGCGGGCAAGGAAAGTCGCTTTCTGTCGGGCAGTTCCCACCCGATGCAACGGGTGGGCTTGGGGAGTTGAAAAAAAATTCACGGTTCGCAGGACGAAGTAATCCCACCCGATGCAACGGGTGGGCTTGGGGAGTTGAAAAAGGGCCGATTCGCGGTTCGTAGGGCAGAGCAGTCCCGCCCGTTGCAACGCGTGGGCGTGGGGAGGACTTACCGGCCGGGAACCGATACGGCCGGCAGCGGCTGGCCGACGGCCCGTTCCAATTCCGCCTGCCGGCGCTGGTAGTCGGCCAGGGCCGCGTAATAGCGCTCCCGCTGACCGTGGAATTGACGCTCGGCGTCGATCAGCCGCAGGAAGTCCACCTTGCCGGCCGTATAGTTGGCCTGCGCCGAGCGCAGGCTGTGTTCCGAGGCCGGTAGGATCCGCTCGGCGAACAGCGCGATCACTTGCCGCTGCTGGACCAGCCGATCGCAGGCCGCCTGCACCTCGTAGCGGACCTGGTCGAGCCGGTCCTGATATTCGGCCCGCCGCTGGGCCACCCGGGCCGCGGCCTGGCGGATTGCCGCCGCGCGGTGCTCGCCCTGCAAGGGCACGTTGAGATTCATCCCCACTTGCGGCCGAATGTCGACCGGCATGAAGGCGTCGTACTTGGCCACCAACTCGACGTCGGGATAATACTCGCGGCCGGCCAGCTCCAAGTTGGCTTCCTCCATGCGGATGCGGGCCAACTGCGCCAGCAATTCCGGCCGGCATTGCACGGCCGACTGCCGCAGGGCCTCGACGTTGGGCAGCGCGTCGGCCACGGCCACCTGCGCCGGCGGCGGCGGCAACGGACAGTCGGCCGCCCGATGGAGCAAGGTGTTGATCCGGGCCATGGACACGCGACGGTCGCGCTCCAGTTCGGCGCGGCGGCTTTCCAAGTCGGCCAGATCAACGTCGGCCTGGAGCACGTCCTGCTGGCTGGCCTGCGCCACCTCGTACTTGTCCTTGGCGATCTGGCGAAACTCCTGCAACAGCGCGGCCGTGGCCCGATTCACTTCCGCCTCCCGCACCGCCTGGTAATAGTCGGCCAAGGCCATCTTGGCCATCTCGGCCAGTTGCAACCGGGCATCGCCCAGCTCGCCGCGGGCGGCGTCGGCTTCCGCCGTGGCGGCGGCGCCCCGCAGCGCCCGCTTGCCGGCCCAGGGCAGCTTCTGCGACGCCTCGACCATCCAGCCGCCGTTTTGCTGGAGCCCCACGCCGCCGGGGCTCACTGCGAAGCCGAACATCGGATCTTCCCACGACGTCACCTGCGGATAGCGCTCGGCGGCCGCCTGAGCCGCTGCGGCGGCGGCTTCCAACGACGGGTTGCGCGCCTCCACTTCCGCCACCAGCCGCTCGGGCGACACTTCGGTCTGGCCGGCAAACGGATCGTTCTCCGGCGGGGCAGCGAGCCCCGGAGGCGAGCCGGGGGATGACTCGACGATGAACGGCGTTGGCGCCGACACTGGGGAAGACGCCGAGGCGAGGACGACCGCGCCCGGCGCCGGCACAGGCATGACCGGCTGGGCTGGGGCCGGGTACGCGGGCGTGGAGAGCGTGGCCGTCGCCACGGGCTGCGCGGGCCTGGGCGCCGAGACGCAGCCGGTCGAGTCGCCCAGGAGCATGATCGACAGGGCCAGCGCCAGCCGGCGGATCGTTGTCGAGCGGCTTATCATGTCCGATGCAACCTTTGGGTGTTAACCCCTCGGTGCGCATCGGCGCCGCCCAGCCGGCACCTCTAGAATTCTCTCTAAAACCCCCAAGCGCGGAATCTTCGGCACATGCCGCCCAAATTTCCGAGGGGGACAGTCCCCGACTTCTTCGGCAAATGATGCCCAGTTTCGCTGGCTTATCCTACCGGAGGGATCACGACGCCGTGGCCGGCATGTCGAGTTTCGGGCTGGTCAGGCCGATTTTCGCGATAATAAAGTAGAGCACGAAACCGACGATGAAGGCGGCCACCGGGGGCACGGGGACCAGGTTTTGCTTGTCGGCCAGGGCGGGGACCCAGGGCGTCAGCAAGGCGGCGACCATGTTGAAGGCGCCGACAGCGAAGCCGACGATCCAGGAGATCCAGCCGGCGGGGTTGAAGCCTGCCCGCGGCCCGGCCCACTTTCGTCCGGCCAGCAGGTAGTCGGCCAACATGGCGCCGCAGACGGGTCCGAACGAGGCGCCGATGACCTCGAAGATTCTGCCGACGTGGTCCGCCGCACCGGTCACCGCCAGCGCCACGGCTACCAGCGTGCCGATGCCGACCGAAAGCAGCGGTGGGACCTTCGGCAGCGTCGTCTTGAAGCTGTTGGCCGCGATGAACGCCGAGAAGCAGCCGCCGGGGAACGACGAGATCGCCAACAGGATCATGATGACGTTCGCCACCTCCTTGAATTGCATGATCGGACTGATCGTCTCGCCCCTGCCGCGAACGGCGCTCATCAGGTCGAGCGGATTGAGGCTGCCCGCCACGCTTGCCGGAACCATGGTGCCGCCGTAGGCGCCGGCAACGACAAGGATGGCCAGGCCGCCGGCGATGACGGTGGCCAGGGTGACGCCGACCAATCCGCCCCACTGCACGTCGGAACCGTTGCGGCTGTTGGAGGCGATGTCGGTGCCCGCCGCGCCGGCCGTGGCGAAGAAGCCAACGACGTAGGTGAGGAGAAAGGCGAACACTCCCCAGGTTCCCAAGGGAGCTGCTGGGGCGGCTTGGGGTTTGTTTTCGCCGGCGGGAGCCTTCTCTGTTTCGGCCGTTGCGTTGGTGCGGGAGGCGGGCGCCTCCGCGCTGGGCTTCGCGTCCGTGGCGGCGGCCGGGGCCATTTCCAACACCGCGGTCTGCTCAGGATTGAATGTCCCAATCCCACCCGCCGTCTTCACCACCAACAGAATGAGCACCGCCAGCGGAATCAACGGCAGATACGTGGCCACTCTGGCCACGTATCGAATGCCCTTCAGTCCGACAAAGCCGCAAATCACGGCGAAGGCGGTTGCGATGAGGCCATGGGCGAGCGATGGGTGCCACACGGGCCCGCTTGCGCCGATCCCAAAGCACTGACACAGCAACACCGCCACGGCATAGGCGTTGACCGCCAGCCAGCCAAATTGCAGCAGGCCCATCAGGAGCCCCGGCATGAAGAGCCCGCCCGTGACGCCGTAGGTCGAGGTGCCGACCACGTAGAGCGGCAGGCCGGTCTTCATTCCCAGCAACCCGGGCACAAGATAAAAGAAGAAGTGGCAGATGAGGGCGGCGAGCACCAATCCTAATAATGCGGTTCCAACGCCCTGCGAAAGAGCACCCCCCAAGGGTTTCGCGTCTCCCCCGACGGCGATCTTTTGCCAGAAGACGAACCAGAGCATGATGCCCGCGTAGGTGGGGGCGACGTTCTTGTACCAGGCTCGCGCGATTGGCGGCCGGCACCGGCTTGGCCGCGGCAACATAGGACGGTAGCGACGACATAAGAGACTCCCTCCCGCAAGAAATCGTGAATTGTGAGCCAAAATTGTCACGCCCCAGAGAAGCCGGAGCAGGTAAAGCGAAGTATACAAACTGGAGGAAAGAAATAAAACACCGCTTCACGGCAAATTTGGGAGGCCACGGCGAATCGGGCCGGCAGGGAAAGCGTGGACTGGGGCCTCGTAAACTGCGTATTCAATGTCCCCTCTCCCGCCGGGAGAGGGTTGGGGTGAGGGCCTTGGATCGAACAGTCCCTCGCCGTGTTCTTGGCTTCTCCCGCGCCCTCACCCCCTGCCCCTCTCCCGGAGGGAGAGGGGGGATTGCCGCGCGGGCGTGCGAAACCGCAAACGAAGTTCGACGCAGCGCGTGATTTTTGACCCAGCCCCCTGCTTCGGGGCCCCCATTCTTCCCTTGACCTCTAAAGCATTCCCAGAGTACCATATCCTGCTTATTTTATCGCTTGACGATTGGGGCGGTGACGCGCGCATGCGTTGGACTACAAGCAAGCAACTTGTTCTGGTGCTGGGACTGGCGCTCGGGGTCCGCCTGGTCGCGGGGGTCTATTGGCAGTCGCGCCACCCGGACCACTTCAGCATGGGCGACAGCGACGGCTATTTCACCCTCGGCCGGGCGATCGCCGAAGGCCGCCCCTACGAGTATGGCCCCCAGCAGGCGCAGATTTTCCGTACCCCGGGCTATCCGGCGATTTTGGCGCCGGTGTTCCGGCTGGCGGGCGGGCACGCCGTCCTGGCCGCCCGCTTGGAAAACGCCCTGCTGGGCACGTTGGCGGTTGCCGGCGTGTGGTGGCTGTCGAGGCAACTGTTCGGCCCGCGGGCGGCATTGCTGGCGGCCGCCCTGGCCGCCTTCTATCCCGAGTCGATCGCCGCCAGCGCCATGGTTCTCAGCGACACGCCGTTTTGCGCGTTGATGCTCTTGCAGCTCGGCCTCTGGACGGCGGCGTGGAAAGTGGGAGCGGAAAAAGGGGACAGTCCCCATTTGCCGGCACGGCCCGGAGGGTGCTGCGCACAAATGGGGACTGTCCCCTTTTTCCGCGTGCTGTTGGCGGTGGCCGCCGGGTTGGTCGCCGGCGCGGCGACCCTGGTGAGGCCCAGTTGGCTGCTGTTCACGCCCCTGGCGGCGATGGCCGGCGTGCTCGTCCACGGCCGCCGGGCGGCAGACGCCCGTAATCCGCGCTGGAGGCACTTGGCTGATCGGCGTGTTCATGGTGGCGCCGATGCTTTTGGTCATGACGCCGTGGTGGCTGCGCAGCCGCAGGCTGACCGGCCATTTCGTGCCCACGACGCTGCAGGTCGGCGCCAGCCTTTACGACGGCTTGAGCCCGCAAGCCAGCGGGGCCAGCAACATGAAGCCCGTGGCGGAGTTCGAGCGGCTGTTCCGCGAGCGCCACCCGGCCGAGGAAGACGAAACGCCGGCCGAGTACGAGTATCGCGTCGACGCCCGCTTGCGGGAAGCGGCTTTGGGCTGGCTGGGCACCGAGCCGGCGGCGGCGCTGCGGCTGGCCGGGACCAAGTTTCTGCGGACCTGGAACGTGTGGCCGAACGAAGCGAGTTTTTCCGCGTGGCCCGTGCGGCTGGCGGTCGCCGTCACGTACTTGCCGCTGTTGTTGCTGGGTTTGGCGGGCGTAGTGCGCGACGCTTCGCTGCGGCTGGCCGTACTGGCTATGTTGGTTTCCGGCGTTGTACTTCAGCGCCTTGCACGCCGTATTCGTGGGATCGATTCGCTATCGCCAGCCGGCCATGCTGGCCCTGATCGCGCTGGCGGCAGGCGTGATCGTAAGCTGGTGCCCGGACGGCCGCGCCGAGGGCGGCCGGGGGAAGGTGGAAGAAGGCTGATCCAAGGTAACGGAAGCGTCCTCAACCAGGGAGGGTTGTCGGCCATCGTCGCTCGCCTGATCGGCTGCTGTTGGTTCGTTTTCAAATGGGGGCTGGCCCTCAGCGTGGTCGGTGCTGCGCTGGCGGTGCCCTATTTCTATCGTCACCTCGACGAGAAGATCAGCCAGCAGGTCCAGTTGCGGCTGGCCCAGCAGTACCCGGGACTCAAGGTGACGATCGGCTCGGCCACGCTGGTCAAGGGTGAGGGAATTTCGATCCGCGGCTTGTCGATCCTGGAACTCGGCGCCGAGGGTCCGGCCGCCGAGTTGCTCACGTACGACGAATGTTTCCTGCATTGCCGCACCGATTTGCAGGACTTGCTCACCGGCGACCTGGAAGTGACCCAGGTGACGATTCGTCACCCCACGCTGCGCATGACGCACCGGCCCAACGGGAGTTGGAGCACGGCCAAGCTCTTGCCGCTGCCGAAGCTGAGTAAGCGGCCGCCGCAAGTGACGGTCGAGAACGGCACGGTCGAAATCTTCGACCCCTTGAAGAACCCCTCCAGCACGCTGACGCTACGGGACATCAACCTGACGCTGACGCCGCCGGCCGGCGAGGGACCGTCGGAGAACCGCAGCCTGCAAGGCACCGTGAGCGGCGACTACTTCCGCCGCGTGGTTGTCACCGGGGTGGTCGATCCGCACCGGCCGGGATTCTCACTCACCGGCTCGGTCGAGGGCCTGGAGATTTGCCCCGCCCTGCGCGACGCCCTGCCCGGCGCCGTGGCGGAGAAACTCGGCATGTTGGGGGCCCTGCGCGGCGAGGGCGCAGCAAAGTTCCGCGTCGCCTACGATCCGGCGGCGGCGACGCCCCTGGAATTCAACGTCAGCGGCCGCCTGGTCCACGGCCTGCTGGACGATCCCCGCCTTCCCCATCCCTTGACCGACATCAACGCCACCGTGCAGCTCAGCAACCAGGGCTTCGCGGTCGAGGACCTGACGGCGCGGAGCAACCAGGCGACGCTCCGCCTGTCGGCCCACGGCAAGTCGCTGGGGCTGGACCAGCCGCTGCAGGTGGAGGCCAGGATTCGGCAACTGGAGCTGGATCGCCCGTTGCTGGACGCCCTGCCGGAGAAACTCCAGCAACAGTGGTCCAAGTTTCTTCCGGAGGGCCGGGTCGACGTCGACGCGACGCTGCTCTACGACGGCGGGCACTGGTATCCGCAGTTGACCGTCCGCTGCCTGGACGTGTCGTTTGCGCACTACAAATTCCGCTATCGCCTGGAGGGCGGCACGGGGACGGTGACGCTGCAGGACGACGTTTTGCAGGTCAACCTGATGGCCTACGGCGGCAACCAGCCGGTGCGCGTCGACGCCCGCTGGCAGCATCCCCTGTCGGCGCCCGCCGGCTGGATGGAAGTCCGCGGCGACGATCTGCCGCTGGATGAGAAGCTGCTGGCCGCCCTGCCCGAGCGGTCCCGGGCGCTGGCCAAGTCGCTGGACCTCCACGGCGCGGTCAGCGTCCAGTACAACCTCTGGCGGCAGTCGCCGCAGGAGCCGGCCCACCAGCACCTCTTCGCCCGCGTCAATCGCTGCGGGCTCCGCTACGACAAATTCTCCTACCCGCTGGCCAACGTCCACGGCACGCTGACGATGACCGACGGCAACTGGACCTTCAGCGGCCTGGAGGGGACCAACGGCGCCACCCGCGTCACCTGCGAAGGCGAAATGACCACCACCGCCGCCGGCCACGACCTGGCGCTGCGGTTCCGCGCCGGGACGTCCCCCTGGAAGACGAACTGCGCAACGCCCTGCGCCCGGCGCTGCGGCAGGTCTGGGACGATCTGCGGCCGCGGGGCATCATCGACCTGACGGCGGAGATCAGCTACAAGGACGGACCCAATCTGCTGGGCGTCACCGTCCGCGCCGAGCCGCACAGCGAAACCACCTCCATCGAGCCCGCCAGGTTCTCCTACCACCTGGAGAAGCTGCAAGGCGTCTTCACCTATCGCAACGGCCGCGTGACGATCGAGCGTCTCAAGGCGCAACACCAGGCCGTCAAAGTGGCCGGCGGCGGCTTCTGCGAGTTCCTCCCCGACGGCGGCTGGCACATGCACCTCGCCGGGCTCAACGTCGACCGGCTGCGGGTCGATCGCGACCTCATGCAGGCCGTGCCCGAGCGACTGCGAAAGACCCTGGCGGAACTCAACCCCACCGGCTCGTCGAGCCTGCGGGGAAGTCTCGACCTGGCCGGCGGCGCGGCGGCGGGCCAGCCGGTCCGCGCAATGGGAGCTCGCCCTGGGGCTGCAACAGGCCGCCCTCGGCTACCCCAGCGACCGGCTGGAAAACATCTGCGGCGGCCTGACCCTCAACGGCGGCTACAACGGCCGCAACTTCTACTCCTGCGGCGAACTGGCGATCGATTCCCTCATTTACAAGGAACGCCAGTTGACCCGGCTGATGGGACCGCTGTGGATCGACGATCAGCAGGTGCTCTTCGGCGCCGGGGCGGACAAGTGGCGGAGCGAAGCCTTTCGCGAGAACAGGCCCGCGGGGCAACGCTTCCGCTCCTTGACCGCCGCCCTCTACGGCGGCACCGTCTACGGCGACGCCTGGGTGCTGCTGGGCGCGGAGCCTCGCTACGGCATCCGCGCCAACCTCGTCGACGGCCAGTTGGCCCGCTGGCGCAGGAAAACCTGGCCGGCCGCCAGAACCTCAAGGGCCGCATCATGGCCAGCGTCGAACTCCAGGGCGCCGGCCACACCCGCAATACCCTCAGCGGACGCGGCACGATGCAGCTTCGCGACGCCGACGTCTACGAGCTGCCGCTGATGATCTCGATGCTCAAGCTGCTGAGCGTCCGCGCCCCCGACGCCAACGCCTTCAGCAGTAGCGACGTCGCCTTCCACGTCCAGGGCGAGCACGTTTATTTCGACCACCTCAATTTCACCGGCGACGCCATCAGCCTGCTGGGCCAGGGCGAAATGAACGCGCAGGCGGAGATCCACCTGGCGTTTACGGCCATTGTCGGCCGCGGCGACCTGCCCGTGCCCATCGTCCGCGAGCTGTTCACCGGCGCCAGCCAGCAGTTCCTGGTGATTTACGTCGACGGCCCCTTGCACAACCCGTCCATGCGGAAAGAGGCCTTCCCCGGGCTGAAAGAGGCGTTGCAGCACTTGCAGACCGATCTGCAAGGCAAGAGCATGTAGTACGACGTTCAGAAAGTTCATGCCGGCGAGAAAAGCCCCCCGTTTGCAACGGGGGGGCAACATCCAGCGGCAGGAACTTGGTGGAAGAGGCAGTAGCCGTGAGCTAGACTTGTTTAGGGGAGGTTGCCGATGAGCATAGGACCGATGAACGCCATCGCCGCCAGCGTGGCCGGCACCCCGCTGGCGCAAACGCGGGGCCCCGACGTGGAGCGCGCCGGGCAGGACCTCGGCGTGCAGCAACACGCCGTACAGGGCGAACTCACGGCCGAATCGGCCTCCGGCGTCGGCGAAACGGACGGCGAGGAACACCAGACCGGCGAGCGCGACGCCGACGGCCGGCTGCCTTGGAAAATTCAGGTCGCCGACAAAGAGACCGGCGACGACGAAGATGTTCCCGCCGGGCCGCCCGCCAAAGACCCCGCCGGCCAGAGCGGCAACCTGCTCGACCTCAGCGGGTAGGGCAGATCCGGAAACGCGGCTGAAAACTCAATTACTTTGGCCTTGCTTGCAGCGTCGAGCCGCCTTCTGAATGTCGACGCACGAAATTGCAAAGTTAAGGTTCTGGCCGCCCACGCGGCAGAACGTGCTTATGCCGACAACCTCGCCTCGCTGATTCACAAGAGGGCCGCCACTGCTTCCAGGTGAGATTGCCGCGTCGGTCTGTACCCAGGTCCCGTCGAACCGCTTTCCGAGGTTAAGCTCATTAAGGTATTTTGCGGTCCTCACGCCGCTTACAATTCCGCGGCTGAGGCTGGACTCAAAGCCTTTCGGACTCCCGAATGCAGCCACGTCCTCGCCCTGTTTTGGCAACGCGGCGCTCACGGCAAGCTTCTTCATCAGTTCCTTGCGGGTCGTGATACCGACAACGGCGATGTCCTTCGCCTCGTCCAAATACAGCACTCCGTCGGCCCTCGCGGAGACCCCTCCTTGAAATTTCACCGTCAGGCTCCGGCAGCCGTCGACCACGTGGTGATTAGTAACAATCATTGTGTCGGCGGCAACGAAACCTAGCTCCCCGGAGCGGCTTCCGTCATCAGATTCACGACCGACGGCTGCACCTTCTCACTCAGCGCGGCGAGGCGTTCATCCGCGCGCAGGCGCGCCGTGGGAAGGAAAAACAGCGACAAGAACAGAAGCCGCCAGGTAATTGCCCGCCGTTGAAACGCCACACCGCGATTCGCGGTATACGCCCGCGCCACCGGCCCGTTGCCCATGACCGCTACCTCCATCTAGAAGAAAGGGAGCACACCGCCATCGCCATCCCGGGAGCCTTGCGACAGCCTTGGAGAGAAGCAACGTCGGCGGCTCCCATGCGGGAGCCTGCCCCGAACGTTGTCTCTCCGAGGAACATGTCGCAATTTCCCGGAAACAACGATGGATCAGGTTGTAGTCGATTATCGAAACGCGGTTTTGCGAATAATTTCCCTGCGTGTTTTGATTGGTAACTCTCCCGCCAGATTACACCGAAGCACCGTGCCGGTCAATACCCCCCGGACCGCAAAATAACACTCCGCCCCGCGAGCAAGGCGCGGACTGAGGCGCGGACACGGGGAGGCGCATACCCGTTTCGCCCCGGCTGGCGACAGGGGATAATCGTGCGTTCAGCGTAAGCATTGTGCCGATTCGACGCAGTTCCATCTATGCTGAAGGATAACTACGGCGGACGCGGCCTCACCGCCGGCAGCAGGCGCAGTGCTCGTTGGGCTTGATCTCGCGGCCGACCGCTTCCGCCACCCGGCTGCAAAGCCGCATCAACTCCTCGAACTGGACAAGATTCAGCGACTGGTAGCCGTCGCTCAGGGCGTTCTCCGGATCGGGATGCACTTCCACGATCAGGCCGTCGGCGCCGGCGGCAATCGCGGCCGCCGCCATCGGCGCGACCAGGTTGCTGTGGCCCGTGCCATGACTCGGATCGACCACCACCGGCAAGTGCGTCCGCTCGTGCAGGTAAGGGACCGAAGCCAGGGTAAGCGAGAAGCGGGTGTGGGTCTCGAAGGTGCGGATGCCCCGCTCGCAGAGCATCACCTGCGGGTTGCCGGCGTTGAGGACGTACTCGGCGGCCAGCAGCAATTCGTCCATGGTGGCGCTGTACCCGCGCTTGAGCAACACCGGCTTGCCGGCCTCGCCGACGGCCTCCAGCAGGCGGTAGTTCTGCATGTTGCGGGCGCCGACCTGGAGCACGTCGGCATACTCGGCCACCAGGGGCACGTCGGTGGAGGAGATCACTTCGGTGACCACGGCCAGGCCGGTCTCCTCGCGGGCGGCGGCGAGGATCCGCAGCCCCTCTTCCTTCAGGCCTTGGAAGCTATAGGGGCTGGTGCGCGGTTTGAAGGCCCCGCCCCGCAAGGCCGTGGCGCCGGCGGCCTTGACCGCCCGGGCGGTGGCGATCATCTGCTCCTCGTCCTCGACGGAACACGGCCCGGCGATCATGCCGACGTGGCTGTTGCCCACGGCCAGGCTGCCGGCCCGGACCACGGTCGGTTCGTTCTTCACCTCGCGGCTGGCGACCTTATAAGGGGCCAGGATCGGCACCACTTCGGCCACGCCCGGCCCGCTTTCCAGCGACTGGCGGAACTCGTCGCGTTTCTCGCCGATGGCGGCGATGACCGTTCGCTCCGTGCCGAAGATCGGGTGTGCCTTCAGTCCCAGCCGTTCGACTTGCCGTATCATGTGCTGGATCTCCTCGTTGCTGGCCCCTTTTTTCATCACGACGATCATGGAAAACACTCCTGCGCCGGGACTCGGAACCAATCCCTAAATCCCCAAATCCCTAAATCCCCAATAAAAAAGCCCCGAGATCCAGGTGGGTCTCGGGGCTTTGGTCTTGTGCTGGTTGTGTCTTAGGACTACGAACCACCTCCGACCCCGCGACCGGGCGGGCTAAACCAGTACCAATAATAGGAGGTGCGAATCACGTTCATTACATTACTCATCGTCACCCAAAGCGGGAGAACTTGCGTAACACTCTTATTTTTACACGGCCCGCGGAAAAAAGCAAGCGGATTTCTCGGGCCAGTCCCGGATTGCCCCCAGTATCCGTCCGCGGGTGGCCCCGATAGCTTCGCTATCGGGGTGCCGCAGGCACAAGAGGCCTTCGTGGCGTATTGAATCTCCTCTTGCGGCTCCGCCGCCCCGATAGCGGAGCTATCGGGGCCACCCGGGATCGCGAAGCTATCGGGCCACCCGGGATCGCGAGGCTATCGGGCCACCCGAGAGACACGACGACGAAGCGGGCGTTAATGCGGCTTCTCCGCCAGCAGGGCTTCCAGCTCGATTTGCACCGGCTGCGATTGCAGCACGATCAGGCACTGGGACGCCGGATCGAAGTCGATCACCGCCGCCCCGCCGGCGTCGCTCCAGGTGGAGCCGCCGACGCGGCTCTTGATCTGCTCGATGAGGGCCGAAGCCGCCCGCGCTTTGGACGGCAGGCCCTCGACCTTGTAAAACTCCAGTTCCAGCCGGGCCATCAGGGCCTTGCGCGTGGTCACCTGGATCGTGCGCGAGTCGACGACGCGATAGCCCAAGGCCAGCGGATCGAGCAACTGGGCCAGCGCCTCCGCCAGCGGCTTCTTCTGGACCTTCAACGACGCCTTCAGATCGTCGGCCAGGCCGGCGGCCCACAGCGCCGAGCGATCGACGACGATCTCCACGCCGGCCTGCTTCTTGAGAAAGACGAGGATCTCCGCCAGCGGCGCGGGGGGACTGAAGTTGACGGACACCTCTTTGTCGAGCATCGCCCTGCCACGATCCCAACGGGTGGCCAAGTTGAATCGCTCGGGGGCCAACCGGCTGCGCGGGGGCTTGCCCTGCCCGATGCGCAACTTCTCGCAGAAGGCGACGATCTGATCGTGGACGGCGCCGGTCTGCATGATGGCCAGCGCCCCGGTCGTCGCGCAGCGAACCGCGCCCGCCGTGAATCTGCCAGGACTCGGGCGCCACGAATTCCTGGATCAGGCCCGCCAGTTCCGCCACCCCCTTGGCGTCGCCGCCGGTCAGGTCGGAGATGGTATAGTGCACCAGGCGGAGGGTTTCGCGATACTCGGCCGGACTGGTGACCAGCACCCGGCCGGCGTCGGCAACGAGGGCGAGCTTGCGGGCGGCCAGGATCGCTTCCAGGGCCTTGCCGACGGTCGTCGCTTTCAGCCGCACGCTCACCGGATCGCGCAGCGATACTCCGGCCGCCGCCAGGGCGTCCGGATCGATCGTGATCGGCAACGCGCTCAGCGACGACAACGTGTCGATCGCCTCGCCCAAGGACACGTCGGGAAGCTCGATCTCGGGGATCTTGCCGGCCAAGCGGGCCTCCACGTCGATCGCCGCGGCGGCATGTCCCGGGGCTTCCGGCGCGGCGGGCTTGTGCCTCGCCTTGTCCGCTCCGGCCGTATGCTCCTGCCCCGGCGTGGCGTCCTCCGGCGGGCCGATCTCGGGCCCTTGACCGGCCGGACCGGCGGCGGCCGGCTTGACCTCCAAGGCGGCCGCCGTGACCTCGTTGCTGCCGTGGATCGTGGCCAACTGCTCCAGCACGCGGGGATCGACGTCCTTCGAGATGAAGCGGACGGCGCCGTCGGCCATGCCGGCCGACATGCCGTCGGCCTGCCCGCTGCCAAAACCGTCCGGTCCGTTCACGTAGGGCCGCTGCGTCAGGGCCCGCACGGTGCCGTCGCCGCCGGCCGCCCAGGCGCCGCAGCGGTCGGTCACGCCCAGGACGGCAATGGTGTTGGAAGCGCCGCGGGTAATGTCCTCCACGCGGGTGCTGCGGCCATAGCCGAAGACCCCGGCCTTTGGATCGTCCGCCTTCAGGCTTCCGGCGGCGGGCCCGACCCCGGCCACGCCCACGTAATGCGTGACGGGAAAGCCTGCTTCCGTCCGGGCCGGCCCCAGCACCGGGTTGACCACTTCCGGCAGCGGCCGCTGGGTCACGGGGCGGTTCTGCGCTGTTCCAGGAATAGCCGAAGTCCAACTGCTCCTTCCAATCGGGATGGCCGAAATAGGGCAGCAGCGCGGCAATCCAACTCAGTCGCGTTTCCGGCGGCAGCAACGTGCCGCCGACGGCGCCGGCGGGGAAGCGGCCCTCCGTCTTCTGGCATTCCAGCAGCTTGCCCACGATGTGGGCATGGTTCTTTTCATCGACCCGGCGCCCCGCCGCCAGCCAGTCGCCGCGCATGGCGGGAAAGCCGTCGATGGCCGCCGCGGCCAGCGTCAACGGGGGCCGCGGCCAGTTCCATCGCATCCAGACAATCCCGTCGGCGACCTGAAATTGGGCGCCATCCAGGGCGGTCTCGCCGTCTTCCAGCACCATCCGATAGGGGTCGGCGGCCGGGACCCGTTTGCCCGCTTCGAGGGCGTCCTGCAGCGCGTTCGGCCTGCTTGGGCAGCAGCCGTTTGACCGACCGCCGCAACTCCTCCGCGTCCGAGCGGACCTTCTCGGCGGCCGTTTCGCTTTCGCAAACCAGCGCCAACTCGCTCCGCGACGGATCGGACCAATAGAGGGTGCAGCCCAGCCCCACGGGACTTTCGCAAAGCTCATGCCAGAGGGGTTTCCGCGGCGGCCACACGTCCAAGAGGGCCGTGGGCAGTTTCCAGCGGGCCTCCCTGGCCGCCGCCAGATCGACCAACAACATGGCATCGGCATCGAGAGCGACCGCGCCCAGGAGCCGGCCCAGCGGTCGGCTTTCCAACTTGGCGTCGGCCCGCCGCCCCAGGCCGCGCAGCAGCGATTCGTCGCCGGTGACAATCGTCTGACGATCGACGACCAGCAGCGGGTTCGGCCACGTAGCGGCGGGCAGGCGGCGGCAAGCCAAACCGGCGATGCCCACGTCGGCCGCTTCGCCGCTGTGCGCCAGGGCGTCGGTGTTATGGTCCGGCGCCAATTCCAGGACCACTACGCTGCGCTCCGGCCAAATGGCCAGATCGCTGGCGGCCCAGGTCAACCGCTGCACGCCGTCGAGCGTAAGCCCCAGGCTCCGCAGCAGGGCGTCGATCGGGACGTGCCCCAGCAGCTCAAGCTGGCGAATCGACTTCTCCGCCTGCGGCTGCGATGCCAATTGCTTTGCGTGCACGCTGAACACCAGGGCTGTGCGATCGGGCAACCAGCGGCGATCGAGGCGGGGATTCGGGAGCGAAGGCGGCGGCTTGGGCACGCCTTGGGGCGACTGCACAGCCACCGCCTTTGCCGGCGGCTCGACCGCGGCCTTGCGATGACGGTGCGAAGCCACGATGGACCAGACGGCCACGATCAGCCCCAAGCCGACCAACGGGGCGGAACCCAGCACAAGCCAGCGGGCCCAGGCGAAGTTCGCCATCCCCAGCCAACCCAGCGCAGGGGCGGTCGGCGCAGCTTCCAGCGTGGCGCCAACCTCCATCGGTGCGGCGATCGCGACCACCGTGGCGGCACTGGCCGGCGGCGGCGCCGACGGCCCCGCGGCGCCCGGCGGCGGGCAGAAGGCCGCCGCCAGCACCGTCGAGCTGCCGGAGAGCAACGCCGGATCGCCCTTGGCGGAGAAAGGACCGGCGGCCGGGGAAGAAACCGCTTTGCTCGGCAGCGGCGGTGGCGGCGCCGGTTTTGCCGGCACCGCTGCCGCAAGGCGGCGGCCAATGTTCGAGTCGCTCCCGGCCGTCAACGCCGGCTGCCCGGCGCCCGCCTTCGTCCCCGCGCCCTCGGGCTGGCCCGGCGTTTTCTGCCGCGGCTGTTCGGGCTGGCCTGCCGGCTTCGCCCGGCCAGGCTCGGGGCGGCCTTCCGGCTGGGGCGGCTTCCAGCCCAGGGGCGGCACGATCTGGACCATGCTGCCGCATTTCGGGCATTCCTGGATCGAGCCGATGACTGCCGCGCTCCGCACCGTCAGCCGGGCGCGGCAGGTCGTACAGGTGATGGAGAACAGCGCCTTGTCCACGGTTCCGCTTGCGGCTTGAAAAGAGCCCCCCTGCCCCACGAGGTGGGCCTCCCGCAATTGTACGTTTTTTTGCGGCCGTTGTCACCCACGATCCCTAACCCCATCAAGCTAAATCGTGGGAATCGCGCCAATATATTCCCCGCAATAATCCGCCCTTTCGCCGCGATTCTCATGGTAGAGACCGTCCACGCGGACGACCGGATTCCAGGGGACCGCCGGCTTTTTCAAGAGGTCCTCGCCGCGACAGAGGAGGCAGACGCCATGGTCCAAACGGCCATCAACTCCACGCCGTTGGAGGATCGCGAGGATGAGTGCGACAACCCAACCTGGTCGGAGCAGTTCAGCGACTGGATGCACACGGAACTCATCTGGTATGCCAGCAGTTTCACTTTTCACTTGCTGGCACTCTGTGGCCTGCTGTTGCTGGGCAGCCGCGCCGCCCGAATCGTCGTCGACGCCGAGCCGAACATCCTGACCAGCCAAACCGTGGAAGCGGCGAAGCCGGGCCCCGACATCGACGCTTCCGGCGAGGAGCCCCAGCCTCCGCCGGCTGAGAAGCCGGATGATCCGCCTCCGCCCGCGGAAAACCGGCAGCCCCAGTCCGGCGGCCTGATCGAAATCAAGTTCGACAACCAAAAAGAGTTTGTCCCGGGCGGCAACCATACGCCCTTTGTCATCCCGGGCCCGCCCGACGGCAGCCGGGCGCCTCTCAGTGTCACGGCGGTCGGACCGGGCGCCCGGCTGCGCGGCCCGGGCGGCGCGGGAGACGATTGGAACAGCAACAAACCCTTCGCCTGGCGCGGACCGGGAGACGGGCCGGGCCATGGCTGGCAACGCGGCGGGGGCGGCACCGGCATCACTCCCCGCGAGGAGTTCGCCGTTCTGCGGGCGCTGGACTGGCTGGCGCGGCATCAATTGCCCGACGGAAATTGGAGCCTGAGGAACTACACGCACCGCTGCACCGACGCCTCGTGCTCCGGCCCGGGCAGCGTAGAGGCCGACGCCGCGGCCACGGCGATGGGGCTGCTGCCATTCCTGGCCCACGGCGAGACCCACAAGAACTACGGCAAGCACGTCCACGTCATCACCAACGGACTGGTCTGGCTGGTGCGGCATCAGAAGCCCGACGGCGATCTGTCGGCCGGCGCCGAGCAGCAGATGTACGCCCATGCCCTGGCCACCATCACGCTCTGCGAGGCCTTCGGGATGACGAAGGACACGCACGTGGGCGCGGCGGCCCAGGCGGCGGTGGATTTCATCGTGGCGGCGCAAAACCGCCAGACCGGCGGCTGGCGCTACCATCCCGGCGACGAGGGGGACACCTCGGTCTTGGGCTGGCAGATCATGGCCCTGAGAAGCGCGCAACTGGCCAAGCTGAAAGTCGCCCTTCCCACCATGGACGCGGCGGGAAAATTCCTCAACTCCGTCGGCCAGGGCTATCACGGCGCCCAGGTACCTCCTACCAGCCGGGCGGAGCCGCCACGCCGGCCATGACTGCCGTCGGCCTGCTCTGCCGCCAATACCTCGGCGCCAAGCGCGACGATCCCCTCATGGCCGACGGCACCGCCTACCTGTTGGCCCACTTGCCGGAGGCCAGCCTCCACAATCTCTACTACTGGTATTACGCCACGATGGTCATGCACAACATCGACCACGAGCCCTGGGATGTCTGGAACCGCAAGATGCGGCGGCTGTTCGTCGACACCCAGAACGTCGATCCCAAGCGCTGCGCCCGGGGAAGCTGGGACCCCAACGGCCCGACCAAGGACCAATGGGGCGACCACGGCGGGCGGCTCATGATGACCAGCCTGTCGGCCTTGACGCTGGAGGTTTATTATCGCTATCTGCCGCTGTACGCGCTCGACGGCCGGCCCGCTGTGCCCGGCACCGTTGCCGAACCAAAGTAGGGTGGGACGAGCGGAGCGAAGTCCCACCATTTTACGCGGGAATCGTGGTGGGACTTCGTCCCACCCTACCCGATGCGGACTTTCCGCAACAGAAACGAATTAGCGGTTGCAACGGTTGTAACTGGACTTTTGCAAATGCCGGCCCTCTCCCAACCAACCTGCGGCCGGTGCCCGGAGAGGGTGGCGTTGCCGAGCGACATGCTACGATTATGCATGGCCAAAGCAAATCTGCGCGTGCTGGTGGTGGACGACTCGGCGGTGATTCGGGAACTCCTTTGCGACCACATCGCCAGGCTCCCGGGCATGGAAGTGGCGGGCACGGCCGGCGACGGCCGGCAGGCCCTGGAGATGGTCGAGTCGCTGCAGCCCGACGTGGTCACGCTGGACATTCAAATGCCGGTCATGGACGGCCTGGAGACGCTGGACGCCTTGCTGGCGCGGCGGCCGGTGCCCGTCATCATGATTCACGCGCTGAGCCAGCGGGGGGCCGATATTACGCTGGAGGCCCTCAACCGCGGCGCCTTGGACTATCTGCCCAAGCCCAACGGCGCGGAAACGGCGCCGGCGTTCGCTGAAGAACTGTCGCGGAAGATCCGGGCCGCGGCGGGGGCCGACGTGCGGCGGATTCTGGAAATCCGCCGCCAGCGGCAGACTCGCGGCGTCGGGTCGCCCTTCCCCGCCGCTCCGGCCAAGCCCGCCCCCGCGACCGGCGGCCAACTCGCGGCCGCCTGCATTGCCATCGGCATTTCCACCGGCGGCCCGCCGGCGCTGGCCCGATTGTTCGAGGCCCTGGAGCCGCCCATGCCGCCGATCATCGTCGTGCAACACATGCCGCCCAATTTCACCAAATCGCTGGCCTGGAGACTGAACTCGCTCTCGCCGCTGGCCGTCAAGGAGGCCGAGGACGCCGACGTGTTGCAGGCCGGGCACGTCTACATCGCCCCCGGTGGAAGGCACCTGCAACTCCGCCGCCGGGGCCAAACGGTGCGGCTGGCCGTCGGCGACGGTCCGCCCGTCAGCGGCCATAAGCCGTCGGCCGACGTGATGATGCAAGGCGCCGCCGAAATCTTCGGCCCGCGCCTGCTGGGCGTCATCATGACCGGCATGGGCCACGACGGCGTCGCCGGCTGCGCCGCCGTCCGCGCCGCCGGCGGCTACGTGCTGGGCCAGGATGAAGCCACCTCCGACGTCTACGGGATGAACAAGGTAGCCTGGGTGCAGGGCCACGTGGACCAGCAATTCGCCCTCGACGGCGCCGCCCGCATCATCCGCTTGCAAGCCAGCCGCGGCTGGCATTCGGCGCCGGCGGCGGCCGCCGTCTCGAAATAGCGAAAAATGTCGGGAAAACCAGGCAGTCCACCGGCAGCCTTGCCCCCCGTACCACCCGCTGGTATTCTGGAACTCCCTGTGCTATCATAGAGTTTGGAATCTGGGAGCGATCGGTGCGGGACTGCCGCGCGGATGTCACAAGGGCATCGGCGGAGTCATGAGGCCCAGGGCCCTGCGCGTTGGACGTGCAGGATCGGGCCCGAAATTCGCTGGGCAGGCATGGCCAGATTGAACGTCGACACTTTTCTTGACTTGGTGCGCCGCAGCCGGTTGGTGGAAGAAGACCAACTCAGCGCCGCGCTGTCGGAACTGAAACGGCAAGGCGGCGACCAACTGCCCGGCGACGCCGACGCGGTGGCCAGCCACCTGGTCCAGTCCGGCCTGCTTACCCGCTGGCAGGCCGACAGGCTGCTGGAAGGCCGCCATCACGGCTTCTTCCTGGGCAAATACAAGCTTTTGAGCATGTTGGGCGCCGGCGGCATGAGCACGGTCTACCTGGCCGAACACGTCCTCATGCAGCGGCGGGTGGCGATCAAGGTGCTGCCCAAGCAGCGGGTGGCCGACACCAGCTACCTGGCCCGCTTTCAGCGCGAGGCCCAGGCGGCAGCCACCCTGGACCATCGCAATATCGTGCGGGTGTATGACGTTCGACAACGCGGGCGACATCCATTACCTGGTAATGGAATACGTCGAGGGGCGCGACCTGCAGCAGATCGTCAAGCAGGACGGCCCGCTCGAGCCCGCCATCGCCGTCGAGTACCTCCGCCAGGCGGCCGAGGGACTGTCCCACGCCCATCAGTCCGGGCTGATCCACCGCGACATCAAGCCGGCCAACCTGATGGTCGATCAAAGGAACGTCGTCAAGGTGCTCGACCTGGGGTTGGCCCTGTTTGCCGACGAGGAGCGGGCGTCGCTGACGGTGGCCTACGACGAGAACGTGCTGGGGACGGCCGACTACCTGTCGCCGGAACAGGCGCTGAACAGCCACGGCGTCGACGCCCGGACCGACATTTACAGCCTGGGCTGCGCCTTGTACTACCTGTTGACCGGTCATCCGCCGTTTCCCGACGGCACCTTGCCGCAGCGCCTGATGGCGCACCAGAAGTCGGCCCCGGCCGACATCGGCCTGGAAAATCCCCATGTCCCGCCGGACCTGATCGAGATCTGCAACACGATGATGGCAAAGAAGCCGGATCGCCGCTATCAGACGGCCCAGGAGGTCGCCGACGTGCTGTCGGGCTGGCTGACCGCCCACGGACACGGCAGTTCCTTGCTGGGCGGCAGCGGCTCGCGGCCCAAGGGCGGCACGTCGTCGCGTCGCGGCCTGCCGGTCGCCCGCCGCGATTACTCCGGCGAAGACGCCCGCCCGGCCACGCTGGCCAAAACCGAGCAAGATCTATCCGCCGCCGACACCATGAGCAACGCCGACCGGCCGACCGTCAAAGGGCCGCCACCGATCCCCATGCACGCGCGGGCCAGTGATCCTTCCGAGTCCGACATCGGCCGCAAATCCGCGCGGTCAAGCACCTGCCCATGGCCACGCCGCTGGAGACGGAGATCGGGCCGGCCTCGGAGTTCGTCATTCCCATCGACGATCTGCTGGCGGCCAGCCGCCCCCGCTCGCCCGCTCCCGAGGTCACCGACGAGCAGATGGACGCCTATCGCCGCCGCCGCCAGAACCCGCTGCCCAATTGGGTCTGGTACGCCATCGGGGCCGCCCTGCTGGTGGGCGCACTCCTGCTGGTGGTGCTGATCCGGAAAAACTTCTAAGCGAACCGCCGGGCACGGAGTACCTGACCTACTCCCGTAGGGTGGGTCGAGCGCAGCGAGCCCCACCAAAATCCGTGACGACCCGGTGGTGGGGCTCGCTGCGCTCGACCCACCCTACGACCTGACGACCGTTGGGCGGGCCAGGCGAACCGTCAGGCACGCCCGTGCCTGACCTACCCGATCTTCAGCAGGCCGGCCTCTACGGCCCCCGGGCAATCTGCAGACTCTCCGGCGGCAGCACTGCGTTGAGGCTGCCGCTGCGGAATCCTTCCAAGTCCAACGACACGTAGCGGAAACCCAGCGACTTGAGCTTGCCGACCACCTGCCGGCGAAACTCGGCGTCGGCAAACTTCGCCAGCCCCTCGGGCCCGACTTCGATCCGCGCCATGTCCCCCTGATGGTAACGCACCCGCAACGGCTGGAAGCCCTCGCCGCGCAAGAACGCCTCCGCCGCGCCGATCATCGCCAGCCGCTCGGGCGTGACCGGCTCGCCGTAGGCGATGCGGCTGCTCAGGCAAGGCGTGGCCGGCTTGTTCCAGGTGGGCAGTTCCCAAGAGGCGGCCAATTGGCGCAACTCGGCCTTCGTCAGGCCGCACTCCGCCAGCGGGCTGCGCACACCGCGCTCGCCAGCGGCGCGAAGCCCGGGGCGATGCTCGCCCCGATCGTCGCTGTTGGAGCCGTCCGCCACCACGGCCACGCCCAGGCGAGCGGCCAGCTTGGCCACCTCGGCGAACAGCTCGGTCTTGCAAAAGTAACAGCGATCCGGCGTGTTCTTCAGGTACTCGGGAATCGACAACTCGCCGGTCTCGATCACCTCGTGGCGGATGCCGATCCGGCGGGCCAGGGCGCGGCACTCGTCCAACTCGCCGGCCGCCAGGCTGGCGCTTGCGCCCGTCACGGCCACCGCCCGCGTGCCCAAGGCGAGCTGCGCCGCCTGGGCCAGGACCGTGCTGTCCAGGCCGCCGGAAAACGCCACCGCGCAACTGCCGTAGCTCCGCAACAAGTCCAGCAGGCGGTCGCGCCGGGCGGCCAATGAAGCCGAGAGTTCAATCATGGCTGGGAAGGCAAGGCGACAAAAAAAGGTCCTCCACCGCAATGCCGTGGCGATGCTTTTTTGAGAGCCCGTTATTGCTAATGCGGGTTGCCTGGACTCCAGGTTGTGTGATCCGTTGCATGTCTGGCAAGCCAAACAGGTCAGCGGCTATACACGCGGCTAGAGCCTTTGATTCAGGCACCCAACGGGCATACGTATCGGCTCACCAAAAAGTTGCATCGGCAACACGAACATGGTAGAGGACCGATACTATCCTAGCAGCTTGCCGGCCCCGGGGCAAGAGGGCAGCCTGGTAGGCTGATGTACAGTAGCGAGTTGTTTTTATCCCGGCTTTATTGCGACGGGTGCCACTGCTGGCTTGTCCAGCAGTGCTGAGGTATCGCGGCACGTAGCACTGCTGGACAAGCCAGCAGTGCCACCCGCGGGCACCGGGCAATTACCCCAAACTCTTCAGGGTCCTGGGCAGAAACCGCACCAGGTCGCCGGCGATCATCGACACCTGGCCCAACTCGGCCGCCGCCAGGTCGCCGGCCAATCCGTGCACGTGGGCGCCCAGCCGCGCCGCATCGTAGGCCGAGAGCCCCTGACACCCCAGCGCCGCGATCAGCCCGGTCAGCACGTCGCCCGATCCGCCCCGGGCCATGCCCGGGTTGCCGGTCGTATTGCGGGCCTGCCGCCGGCCGTCGGTAATCAGCGTACCATGCCCCTTGAGCACGACGACCAACTGGCAGCGGGCGGCCAATTCGACGGCCGCCTGCTCGCTCGCGGGGCGATCGAGCTTGCGGCCGATCAAGCGGGCGAACTCGCCGGGGTGCGGCGTCAACACCCGCGGACCGCCGCCCTGCCCCAGCGCCTCGGGCCGCGCCGCCAGGGCATTCAGGGCGTCGGCATCGACCACCATCGGCAGGGCGATATCGCGATAGAGACGAACCACCAACTCGCGCAATTCCGGCGAGCGACCCAGGCCCGGCCCGCAGGCGACCCAGGTGGCCGACTTGGCCAACTCCATGATCGGCTTGTAGGCTGCGGCCGCGATGCGGCCTTGCACATCGGCCGGCAGCGGGGCGGTCATGTACGAGGGCTCCAAGGCGGCCACGACGTCGAGGCAGCAGTCGGCCACGGCCAGCCGCACCAGGCCCGCCCCGCCGCGCAACGCCGCCATGCCGGCCAGGGCCACCGCCCCGGTCATGCCCCGCGACCCGCCCACGATCAGCGCCGTGCCGAACATCCCCTTATGGGCGTCCACCGGTCGCGATGGCAAGCGGGGCAGCGGTTCTTCGGCTGATGAAGTCATGGTGAATCGGCGGCCGGTCGTCCCCGGGCCGCGTTCTTGGCGATCAATCCGGCGACGTAACCGCCTTTGAAACCGGCGTCGATGTTGACCACGGTTACGTTCGCCGCGCAACTGTTGAGCATTCCCAACAAGGCCGCGATGCCGCCGAAACTGGCGCCGTAGCCGACGCTGGTCGGCACCGCGATGACCGGACACGACACGTATCCGCCCACCACGCTGGGCAGCGCCCCTTCCATGCCGGCGACGACGACGATGGCGTCGGCCGCTTCCAAGAGCGGCAATCTGGCCGCCAGGCGATGCGGCCCGGCCACGCCCACGTCCTGCACCATCTCGACGGCGGCCCCGGTCCAAAGGGCCGTTTCCCGGGCTTCCTCGGCCACGGGCAGATCGCTGGTGCCGGCGGTCACGATCACCACCCGGCCCAAGGCCGGGCTCTGGCCGCCGGCCTCCGCCGCGGCGCCCTGCGGGATGCGAAAAGTCCGGCCCACGGGGTTGTAGCGGGCCTGGGGGAACTTCACCAACAGCTCGGCCGCTTGCTCCGCCGCCATCCGCGTGGCCAGCACGTCGCCGCCATGGGCGATCTGGGCCTGGAAAATCTTCTCCATGACCGCCACGGTCTTGCCCTCGGCGAACACCACCTCCGGAAAGCCGCAGCGGCGGTGCCGGTCCAGGTCGATCTGGGCCTCGCCCACGTCGGCCACCGTCGGGCGGTAAACCCGGGCGACGAACTGTTTGACGGACAGTTCGCCGCGGAGCACCTGAGCGGCGAGTTGTTCGAAGTCGTGACGGTCCATATCTCCATGATAGCTAGCCGCCGCCGCGGAGGGAACCGGTAGGAGCAGGGACCAGGGGCCGGGGAAGGAAAGGGATTGGGGATTAGGGATTAGGGATTAGAAAAAGCCCCTCGACTGCGTTCGAGGGGGCCCGGCGCGAGCCGCCGGCCCCCCGGACGCAGTCCGGGGGCTTTTTCCTCCTCCGCCCTCCCCCTTCCGCCTTCCCCCTTCCCTTTCCCCCCTGGCGTTTTCCCCCGCTTCGTGGTCCAATGGTGGCTTAACCCCTGGAGAAAAGCCATGGCCCGGCACGCTGAACGACGCGACAAACTCCGCCGCCTGCTGAAGAAGACGGGGGCGGAGGCCCTGTTGGTCACGAGTTTTACCAACGTTACCTATCTAACCGGCTTCACCGGCGACGACAGCTATCTGCTGGTGCGGCAGGACGGCGAAGTGGTGCTGAGCGATCCCCGCTACACGACCCAATTGGGCGAGCAGTGTCCGGGGGTCGATCTCCACATCCGCCGCCCCGGCGTGAGCATGTTGCAAGCGGTGGTCAAGGTCCTCCGCACCTCGGCGCGGGCCGGCTGGCTATCGAGGGGGACTCGATGACCGTCTCGCTGCGGGACCGCATCGCCGAGAAACTGCCGAAGCTGGAAATCATCGCCACCGCCGGCATGGTCGAGGAGTTGCGGCTGGTGAAGGACCAGGATGAAATCGCGCTGCTGCGCAAGGCCGTCTGGCAGGCGGAGAAGGCCTTCGGGGTGCTGCGGGCGACGTTGCGGCCGGAGCAGACCGAGAAGGAGCTGGTCGACGAGCTGGCCCGCCAGCTTCGACTGTTCGGGGCCAAGGATTCGCCTTCCCCTCGATTGCGGCGGTGGGGCCGCGGGCGGCCTTGCCCCATGCGGTCGCGGGGTCCAATCGCGTCGGCGAGGGGGAGCTTCTGCTGGTCGATTGGGGGGCCGATGAGGGCCTGTACAAGAGCGACTTGACGCGGGTGCTGGTCATGGGTAGAATTTCGCCCAAACTGCGGCGTGTTTATGGAGTTGTGCTCGACGCCCAGGCCCAGGCGATCGCCGCCGTGCGGCCGGGCGTGACGGGGCATGACGTGGACGCCGTCGCCCGGGGGGTCATTGCCAAGGCCGGCTTCGGCCGGTTCTTTGGCCACGGACTGGGCCACGGACTGGGACTGGAGATCCATGAAGCGCCGCGGTTGGCCGCCAACATCGCGACCGTGCTGAAGCCGGGGATGGTGGTGACCGTCGAACCGGGCATTTATCTGCCGGGCTGGGGCGGCGTCCGCATTGAAGACGACTTGCTGGTCACCAGCCACGGACACGAGGTCCTTACCAGCGTGCCCAAGCAATTGGACGAGGTCGTCGTAGGCTAGATTTTTTCCCTCACAGTTGGAGGTATGGCATGTCCGGTACTTCGCCCCACCAGGACATTTTCGACGTGCGTAAGATTCGCCGCCTGGTCGAGTTGATGAAGGAGCACGACCTGAGCGAAATCGACTTGCGCGAGGGGGAGACGCGCATCCAGATTCGCCGCGGGCAAGACCCGGTGATCAGCGGTCCGGCGGCGGCGCCGGCGGTTTCCCTGCCGCTGCCCGCCGTGGTGAAGGTCGAGCCGGCGGCGCCGGCCGCGGCCGCGCCGGCCGAGGAGCAGCACGTCGCGGTCATCAAGAGCCCGATGGTGGGGACGTTCTACGCCGCGCCCGATCCCGATTCGCCGCCGTTCGTGAAGGTGGGCGATCACGTCGGCCCGGAGACGACCGTCTGCATCGTGGAGGCGATGAAGGTCTTCAACCAGATTCCCGCCGAGGTGGCCGGCAAGATTCAGGCCGTGTTGGTGGAAAACGGCGAGCCGGTGGAGTTCGGACAACCCTTGTACAAGGTGGATACGCGGGCGTGAAGTTCAAGCGCATTCTCGTTGCCAACCGGGGCGAGATCGCCCTGCGGATTCTTCGTGCCTGCCGCGAGTTGGGCATCGAGACGGTGGCCGTTTTCAGCGAGGCCGACCGGGGCGCGGCCCACCTGACGCTGGCCGACGAGGCCTATTGCATCGGTCCGCCCAAGGCGGCCGACAGCTACCTGAAGATCGACCGCGTGATCAGCGCCGCCGAGATCGGCAACGTGCAGGCGATCCATCCCGGCTACGGCTTCCTGGCGGAGAATGCCCATTTCGCCGACGTTTGCCGGAGCTGCAACATCGAGTTCATCGGCCCCACGCCGGAAGCGCTGGCCCTGGTGGGCGACAAGAACTCGGCGCGGCGGGTCGCCCGCGAGGCGGGCGTCCCCACCGTCCCGGGGAGCGAGGGCCTGATCGCCGACGAGGCCCAGGCCATGCGGCTGGCCAAGGAGCTGGGTTTTCCGGTGCTCATCAAGGCGTCGGCGGGCGGGGGTGGCCGCGGCATGCGCGTGGCCATCAACGAGCTGGCCCTGAAGGCGGCCTTGCAGCAGGCCCAGGTGGAGGCCGAGGCGGCCTTCGGCAACCCGGAAATCTACCTGGAAAAATACGTCGAGCACCCCCGCCACGTCGAAGTCCAGGTGCTGGCCGACCTGCACGGCAACGCCGTCCACCTCTGGGAGCGCGACTGCACCATGCAGCGCCGCCACCAGAAGGTGGTCGAGGAAAGCCCGGCCCCCCGCCTGGACGCCGCCACCCGCGCGGCCATGTGCGAGGCGGCGGTGCGGCTGGTCAAGGCGGCCAACTACACCAACGCCGGCACCGTCGAATTCATCGTCGATCGCAAGGGCAACTACTACTTCATCGAGATGAACGCCCGCATCCAGGTCGAGCACCCGGTCACGGAAATGATCACCGGCATCGACCTGATCAAGGCGCAGATTCGCGTGGCGGCGGGCGAGCCCCTGCCCTTCCAGCAGAGCGACATCCGCCAGAACGGCGCGGCCATCGAGTGCCGCATCAACGCCGAAGACCCGGATAAGGGCTTCCGCCCCATGCCCGGCCTGATTACCGGCCTGTTCATCCCCGGCGGTTTCGGCGTCCGCTTCGATTCGCACATTTACGCCGGCTATGCGGTGTCGCCCTTTTATGATTCCATGATCGGCAAGCTGATCGTGCACCAGCCCAGCCGCGACGAGGCGCTGGCCTGCATGAGGCGGGCCCTGTCGGAGTTGCGGGTCGAGGGCATCAAGACGACGATCCCGCTGTTGCAGAAGATCCTGGTTCACCCGGCCTTTACCGAGGCCCGCGTCGATACCACGTTCATCGAGCGGACCTGGCCGGCCACCTGAGGATGCACAACCCGGGGACTGTCCCGATTTTGGGCACCATGCGAAGCGTGGTCGGACGAAAATGGGACTGTCCCCTTTTGAAACACCAAGCTTTGAAAATAAGGAACCTCCCATGAGCACCACGCTGTCTCGGCCGCCCCACCTGGAATCGAGCATTCGCCGCGCGGCGATCCTCTTTGCCGGCGGCCCCGCCCCGGCCGCCAACGCCGTCATCTCCACCGCCGCCGTCTCCTTCCTGCGCAACAACATCGACGTGCTGGGCATCCTCCACGGCTACTCGCACCTGGTCGAGTACGGGCCCGATCACCCGCTGGTCGAGGGCCGCGATTACATCCGCATCAACCACAAGGTGCTGCGCCGCACCCGCAACAGCCAGGGCATCATCATCGGCACCGCCCGGACCAATCCCGGCAAGGACGTCTCCGACCGCTCCCATTTGAAGGACGCCGCGCGGGTAGCGCCGCTGCGGGCGGTGTACGACGGCCTGATCTCGCTGGAGGTCGACGCCCTGATCTCCATCGGCGGCGACGACACGCTCAAGAGCGCCAACAAGTTCAAGCTCTTCCAGGAGCAACTGCCCCCCGGCAGCCGCCGCATTCCCGTGGTCCACCTGCCCAAGACGATCGACAACGACTACATGGGCATCGACTTCACCTTCGGCTACTTCACGGCGGTCGAGTTTCTGGCCTCGGAAGTCCGCAACCTGCTGGCCGACGCCGAGGCGAACCGCAGCTACTACCTGGCCGAGTGCATGGGCCGCAGCGCCGGCTGGCTGGCCTACGGCGTGGCCATCGCCGGCGAGGCCAGCCTGGTCATCAGCGTCGAAGACATCACCGGCAAGTACGAAACCAGCGAAGAGACCGTCAACGCCAAGACCGGGCGGAAGGAAATCCGCCGCGTCATGGACATGAACGAAGTGGTCAAGCGGATCGTCGCCACCATGCGCGTCCGCGAGGAGGCCGAAGGCAAGGAGTTCGGCGTCATCGTCATCGCCGAGGGGCTGGCCGAGTTCCTCCCCCACGAGCACATCGAGGGCGTGCCGCGCGACGAGCACGGCCACATCGCCATCGCCAATCTCAGCTTGAACCGCCTCTTCGCCGACCTGATCGGCAAGGAATACACCCGCCAGACCGGCAAGAAGCGCAAGATCACCGGCCGGCCCATGGGCTACGAGAGCCGCTGCGCCCGGCCGCAGGCCTTCGACGTCATGCTGGGCAGCCAGCTCGGCGTCGGCGCCTACCGGGCGCTGGTCGAGAAGCGGCTGGACGGCGTCATGGTTTCGGTCTCCGGCCAACTGGAGTTGAACTACGTCCCCTTCAACCAACTGGTCGATCCGGCCACGCTGGTTACGGTGGTCCGCTACATCGAGCCGGGCTCCGATTTCCACCGTTTGGCGCGGTTTTTGGAAACGTACGTCAACGATTGAGACGGGGCAAGTCCCCTCTCCCGCCGGGAGAGGGTTAGGGTGAAGGCGCGGGGCGAAACCTGCCTTGCGTTCTCCCGCGCGTATGCGTCCCGCCGGGGGTTGACGGGCGTAACTTTTGCGGGTAGAATCGCGCATGGAATCAGCCCAGGGGGAGGGGCGTGTTCTTATGGCCACCACCAGTCTTACGATTGAGGTCAGCGAGGAGGCGGCGCGGCGCTCGCACAGGTCTCGCCGGAAGAGCAGCGCAAAATCCAATTACTGCTCGATCTCCGCTTGCGCGACCTGACCATTTCGCTGCCTCCGCGGAAAACGCTTCAGGCCGTCATGGACGAGATCGGCAAAAACGCCGCCGCGCGGGCTGACGCCGGCCGGTTTGGAGTCGCTGCTGAATGACGGCTGATTTGCGATAGGCAGAGGGCAAAAGCCGGTCGTGAGTCCCTCGTGCGCGGCCCCCTTCACGCCATTCCAGACAAGAGAACTCCCGGCCCTTTTTCCGATCCCAGTGAGCGGCTGATGGAAATTCAGTGGGAGACGACCAGTTGCCTGTTGTGCGGCGGTTCGCATACCGCCGCCTTCATCGCGGCCTGCGACCCCGACCTGGCGGACGGGCCGCGATTCACCATGGTGCGGTGCCAGGATTGCGGCCTCTGCTTCCTCAATCCGCGTCCCACAGCGGCCAGCATCGGGCAATTCTACCCGGCCGATTACGGTCCGCACCAGGGCGTGGAACCCTCGCCGAAAACCATCGCCAGCGCCCGGCGACGGATGAGGCTGCCGGCCTGGTGGCGGGCCCGCAACCCGCATCGCTACGGGCTGCTGCCGTCGGGACAGTGCCGATTGCTCGACGTGGGTTGCGGCGGCGGCGAGTTCTTGCAGCGGATGCACGCGCAGGGCTGGCAGGTCACGGGGCTCGATGCCGCGCAGCCGGCGGTCCAACGGGTCCGCGACACGTTGGGGTTGCCGGCCCTCGCGGGCACGCTGCCCCATGCCGAGTTGAAACCGGAAAGCTTCGAGGCGGTCACCCTCTGGCACGCCTTGGAGCACATGCCGCGTCCGTTGGAGACGCTGCGCCACGCCTACGACTTGTTGGTGCCGGGCGGAAAAGTGCTGGCCCTGGTGCCGAACATCGCCGGCGGCCCGGCGCGCTGGTTCGGGCCGGCCTGGTTCGGACTCCATCTGCCCCTGCACCTCGTGCAGTTCTCGCCGGCGACTTTGCGGCAGATGGTCTCTCGGGCAGGGTTCGCAGTCGAGCGGTTGAGGCTGATACCCAAGCGGGGATGGCTCCGGCACTCGGCGCAGTTGGCCCGCCGCATGCAACACGGTCCGCGCTGGCTCGCCTGGCTCGCGTATGACCCGCTGAACCTCATCGCCATCGAATATCTGCGTTGGACGCGTCAGTCGGACTGCATCCTCGTGGTCGGGACGAAGCAAGGATCAGGGAAACAGTAACCTCCGACTTCGTTGCCTTTCGCTCCGCGAAAGTCGCAACTTTCGCGGAGCGAAAGGCGACATTTATTGATTCCCCGATCCTAAGGCGAAACGGGGTCGCTAGGGTCGCGCGTCCGCCTGGAGGCCGCTGAGCGGATGCTGGATGCACGCCTGCCAGGCCAACTCCTGCAACAGCGTGTTCAACTTGGCAGTGATCTCCGGGCTGCGCCCCCAGCTTTTCAACCTGGATGGCACCGGCAGACCCACCGGGCTGCGGCGATAGGTCACGGCGAAATGGCAATAGGCGACCAAGACCTCCAGCGGCTGGTTGCCGTGCCCGAGATCATCGACGAAGATATCCGACTGCTTTTTCAGGCCCGGGGCCTGCCCGGCGATGATCTTCTCGCGCAGCGCGATGACGGCCTGCCCGGCGGGGACGACATATAGCACCTGCTTGCCGAATTTCTTGTCGAGCGCCCGGATATGGTCGTCCATGCCCTTGAAATACGGCGCGTGCCGCTTCCACAGCTCCTCGCCGCTGATGGCGTTGTGATCCACTCTGGCCGGGATCTTGGTCGTCGGCTCGAAGATATCCCAGCGGAGCCAGATCTCCTGGGCGAGGACGCGAATGTCGGGGTTGTATTTCAAGGCGAATTCGGTGAACTTCTCGATCCCGTCATCGGGCAGGTGAATCGGCGCGACGGACAACACGTCGACCTTGCCCGTCCGCAATTCCTTCTTGACCGTGTTCTGGGCGTCCGGCACGTCCCAGTGCTGCACGACCTTCGAGCCGCCGATGCACGACTGCGCGACGCGAACGTGGCCCTTGATGCCCGCCGCCTCGACCATCTCCTTGAGGATGTCGGGCACGAACACATGAAAGCTGTGGCTGGCGAAGGCCATGCGCTGCCCCTTGGTGATCGGCTCGGCGAGCTTCGGGGCGGCCTTGTCGGCAGGGTTGCTCGGAGTTTGTGCCAGCAGGGTCACGGCTGCCAGAGAGAACAAGCAGACCCCCGCCGCCCGCGGGAAACGTGATCGAAGGTGTGCAAACATGAAAGCGACTCCTGAAGTGGTGTTGATCGATTACTGTCTAGCTTAGACTCATCAACCGCCCTTTGCAAGTCCGCAAATGCAGCCCGCAAAGGGGTCGGGCTGTTTCCCGCAGCCCCCCTTCACCCCGCTTCTGAGAAACACTCCCGACCGCTTCTTGGTCTACGGTCGCGTGTCCGCCTGGAGGCCGCTGAGCGGATGGTGGATGCACGCATCCCAGGCCAGCTCTTGCAACAGCCTGGTCATCTTGACGCTGAGTTCCGGTTGCCCCTCCCAGTGCGCCAAGATGGATGGCACCGGCAGCCCCACCGGGCTGCGGCGATAGGTCACGGCGAAATGGCAATAGGCCACCAAGACCTGTAGCGGCCGATTGGCGTGCCCGACGGCGTCGACGAAGAGGACCGACTGCCTTGTCAGCCCCGGCGCCTGCCCGGCGATGATCTTCTCGCGCAGGGCGATGGCGGCCTGCCCGGCGGGGACGACAAACAGCACCTGCTTGCCGAATTTCTTGTTCAACGCCCGGATATGGTCGTCCATGCCTTGGAAATACGGCGCGTGCCGCTTGCGCAGCTCCGCGCCGTGATGGCGTTGTGATCCACTCTGGCCGGGATCTTGGTCGTCGGCTCGAAAATATCCCAGCGGAGCCAGAACTCCTGGACGAGGACGCGAATGTCGGGGTTGTGTTTCAGGGCCAGTGCGGTGAACTTCTCGATCCCGTCATCGGGCAGGAAAATCGGCGAGATGGACAACACGTCGACCTTGCCCGTCCGCAATGCCTCCTTGACTTTGTTCTGGGCGTCCGGCACGTTCCAGTGCTCCAGAACCTTCGAGTTGCCGATGGACGACTGCGCAACGCAAACCTGGTCCTTGATGCCTGCCGCCTCCACCATCTCCTTCAGGATCTCGGGCACGAACCAATGAAAGCTATGTCCGGCAAAGGCGATCCGCTGCCCCCGAGTGATCGGCTCAGCAAGCTTCGGGGCGGCCTTGTCGGCAGTGTTGCTCGGGGTTTGTGCCAGCAGGGTCCCGGCCGCCAGAGAGAGCAAGCAGACCCCTGCCGCCCGCGGGAAACGTGATCGAAGCTGTGCAAACATGAAAGCAACTCCTGGGATGGTGTTGGCCGACTGCTACCAAGTTTAGGCCCATCAGCGACGCTTTGCAAGCCCGTCGACGGCTCTCTGCCGCTGGCCTTCGCGCCTGGTATTTTGGATGTCAAGCGGCCGTCGGCGGCCACCCTTTTTCCTCCTTCCCCCGCGGCATTGCCTGGTTTATGATAGGGTGTTGGCAAACTCGAGTAATCAAGCACGAAAGGAAGAGCGATCACCATGAGAGTTGCAACCCAGAGTCTCGCCGTCAGCCTCGCCGTCTGCCTGTTGGTGGCCGCTGCGCCCGGGCGCGCGCGGCGCGGAAACCGTTTGGCTTACGTCGCTGGACCTGAAGAAAATGATCCAGGGCGTCGGCGAGCCCCAGATCGACCGCTCGATCAACAAGACGCCGCTGGTGCTGGGCGGCAAGCATTTCGCCCACGGCGTGGGCACCCACGGCCCGAGCAAGCTGTGGATCGATCTGGGCGGCGGCGCCGACCGTTTTCTGGCCACCGTGGGCATCGACGACTCCGCCCGCGAGCGGCACGACGGCGTCATCTTCAAGATCTTCGGCGACGGCAAGCTGTTGTTCGACTCCGGCATTGTGAATCTGGGCCAGCCGCCCAAGACCGTCGAACGTCGATCTCAAGGGCGTCAAGACGCTGTTGCTGGCAGTAAACCTCGTCGACAGCGGCGGCTTCGCCCACGCCGATTGGGCCGACGCCCACTTCCTGGTCAGCGGCGTCAAACCGCGGGCCATCGATTTCTTCTACGAGAAGGGAGTTGTTCTGACGCCGCCGGCCCCGCCCACGCCGCGCATCAACGGCGCAAAACTCTTCGGCGTCCGTCCGGGCTCGCCTTTCTTCTTCACCATCCCCGCCACCGGCCAGCGGCCCATGACGTTTGCCGTGGAGAATCTGCCGGCCGGCCTGAGCGTCGATCCCGGCAGCGGACAGATCAGCGGCAAGTTGGAGAATCCCGGCCGCTACGCGGTGATGTTTCAGGCGCAGAACGCCCTGGGCACGGCCCGCCGCAAGTTCACCATCGTCTGCGGCGACACCTTGGCGCTGACGCCCGAGATGGGCTGGAACAGTTGGTACTTCTGGATGGGCGGCGTGAGCGATAAAGTCATGCGCGACGCGGCCGACGCCATCGTCTCCAGCGGGCTGATCAACCACGGTTACATCTACGTGAACATCGACGATTGCTGGGCGGGCGGCCGCGACGCCGCCGGCAACGTCACCGGCAACTCGCGCTTCCCCGACATGAAGGCGATGACCGACTACATCCATCACCGCGGCCTGCGGGCCGGCATCTACACCTCGCCGGGGCCGGCCACCTGCGCCGGCTGCACCGGCGCCTATCAGCACGAGGAGCAGGACGCCCGGCGGTTCGTCGAGTGGGGCTTCGATTACCTCAAATACGACTGGTGCTCGTACACGGCGACCGCTCCGGGTCTGGCCGCGCAGCAGGCGCCCTACCGCAAGATGGCGGCCATCCTGAAGAGGCAGCCCCGCGACCTCCCCTTCAACCTCTGCCAAGGCGGCCGGGACGAGGTTCTGGAAGTGGGGCCGGGAGGCGGGCGGAAACAGTTGGCGCACCGCCGACGACCTCGGCCGCGGCTACTCCAGCGGCCAATACGAAATGATTGGCAGCGAAGTCTTCGACCATTATGCCAAGGACGAACTCGATAAGTGCGGCGGCCCCGGCGGCTGGAACGATCCCGATTATCTGCAACTGGGCTACCTCCAGCCGGGACGCACCAGACTTTCGCCTAACGCGCAATACACCCAGGTCTCGCTCTGGTCCCTGGTGGCCGCCCCGCTGATCTTCGGCGGCGACATCACCCGCCTGGACAACTTCACCCTCAACTTGCTCTCCAATGACGAGGTCATCGAGGTGGACCAGGACCCGCTGGGCAAGCCGGGCCGGCGCGTAGCCAAAAACGGCCAGCAGGAAGTCTGGCGCGCCCGCTGGAGGACGGCAGCCTGGCGGTGGGATTGTTCAACCGAGACTATACCGAGGCGACGGTCACGGCCAAGTGGTCCGACCTGGGGCTGCGGGGCAAGCAGCGCGCCCGCGACCTGTGGCGGCAGCAGGACCTGGGCGTGCTCGACGGCCAGTTCTCCGCGACGGTGCCAGGCCAAGGCGTCGTATTGATCCGCCTCCGGCCGGCCGCGGACTAGTACGACGTTCAGGAAATTTGTGCCGGCGAGAAAAGCCCCCCGTTTGCAACGGTGGGGGGCGACATCCAGCGGCAAGAACTTGGTGGAAGAGCCGTTAAGGACCGGCGAATAAATAACTGTTGCAAGAATAGTAGGCAGCACACGCCGTGTGCCGCCAGCCCGCACACGGCGTGTGCGGGATGCTTTGGACAACATGACAGTTATTGAATCGCCGGCCCTAACGGCCTTTGCGGAAGCAGCCGCATAACGGCTCGAGAGAAAAAGGAAACCCATCACAAAGGAGACGGACCATGAGAACTGTGCTCTACCCGGTAACTCTGGTCGCAGCGTCGCTGCTCGCCGCCGGCCTCTGGGCCGCCGCGCCCGATGAGGCGCAAATGCACAAGGACGCCCTCCATGACATGGAGGCGCACTTCATCTCCGTGAACAAATTGGACCTGACGGACGCGCAGAAGACGAAGTTCGCCGACTTGAAGAAGGAATTTGAGCCGAAATATTTTGAACTCCAGCAATTGTTCGCCGACACGGCGAGCCTGGGGCGGGCGATAACTGTCGCCTCGGGCCTCAACGCCGACTTCGACGCACACATCAAGGCGGTGCTGACCGCGCGACAGAAGGAACAGTTGCAGGCGGTCGAGAACGGGCCGGCGAACTTTACGCCGCCCGCGCTGGCCCCGCCGGCCAGCGCCACGATCGAGCCCGTGACGGGCCCCACCGACAGCGGCCCGGCGGCCGGCAATCCGGCGGTCGTCCCGCCGCTGGAGTTCAAGATGGCGCAGTCGCGCTGGCAGTTCTTGCCCGGAGAGGTCGCGGCGGCGGCGGTGTCGCCCGACCAGCGGGTATGGTATCTGATGGGCAATCCGTCCTGGCAGCAGCCGATGCCGCCGGCGGCGATCCGCCAGGTGGTGGAGCGCGAGTTCGCCAAGCCCGTGCCCCAGTTGCAGGGCGTGCGGCGGCTGTTCTTCGAGCCGGCCGGCAGCCAAGGCAACGACCGCCTCAAGCTCAAGCGGGTCTGGCTGGTGTGCGGACTCTGCGCCAACGTCCTGTTGGGCTACGACGGCAAGCAGTGGATCGAGCGGCGGGCGAAGAACGCCCGCTTTCGCGACGAACTTCTTCGAAAGCGGGACGTTCTTTCCGCTGGACGGCGGCATCGCGATCCTGGATACTGCGGGCTGCCACGTGCTCAAGGGCACGAACTGGATCTATCAGAAAATGGTCCTTGGCGCCGCCGCCGCTGGCCTGGCCCGATGCCGACGGCAAGGGCCTGACGGTCTTGGCCCGTTACGAGGCAACCAGGCTGTGGTGGTATCGCGACGGGACTTGGCGCGACCTGCCCTGGCCGCAGCATCTGAATTACGCCGAACCGCCGGTGAAGCTGGGCGATTGCTTCTACATCCGCGTGGCCTTCACCCTGCCCAACCTGACAGCCCCTCAGCGCACCGCAATGATTCGCAGCAAGGTGTTGCCGGCCAAGCCGTACGTGCTGCGCATCGGTGCGGACGGCAAGGCGGAAGAAATCGACCCGGAAGAGATGGTGAAGGTGGGCCGCTACCGCATCGCCTTGAAATACCCGATGCTGAACGATCGCTGCGGCAACTTCTACGCCAGTTGCGCGGAGGCATACGAGGGCAAGCGGAAACTCCCGGCGGGCGCCTTGATTTGCAACCTCGCGGGCGAGGCCCGCTACGTGCCCTCACGCGACCAGACGCCGCCGGACCTCGCCGACTTCAAGGACATCGAGGTCCTCGTTGATGGCGGCCGCCGGGCGTGGACCTCCGGTACGCTCTTTGACATGGCAAAGCTCGCGCCGGTCACGCACTTTCCCGACCCGGAGTTCCGGGTGGTCGCTGCCGGCGGCGACGGGACCGCATTTGCGCTGGCCGGCCGGCCCATGTACGGCGCGCACGCGGGCCGGGTCATGGCCTGCCAGCCCGCCGTGCCCGATTCGCGGAAGACCCTGGCCGGCGAGATGGTCAAGGTCGACCAGACCGGCTACTGCATCGCCGGCGACGGCTCGCTCTGGGCATCGCGCGGCGACTTCGGCGTGGAACGATTCGACGGCGAGACGTGGGAGCCGGTGGCCGATCTGAAAATCACGATCACGCCGCACGCGCTCGTCCCCGCCCAAAACGGCTGGGTGTTCGCCTACGTCGGCCAGCGAATGAAAGACATACGCATCGTGCGCCACGTGCTCGTGAGCCAATGGTTCGAGCCTCAGCCGCTTCTGTTCAACCAGCGACAAGTCATGGGCCACACGCCGACGTCGGAATGGCTTGTCAAGGACCGCAACGAGTTCCTCGATGCCTTTTCGGAGCCCTGCGACAACCGCCCCTGGTACGCCGTGCGGCCGCAAATCCCCCATCGGGAAGGCAACGGCCGCGTCGTGATCGACCACAGCATGGACCTAAGCGGCATGGCCGTGGTGGTGGACAAGAGCAAGAACATCTGGCTCAGCTCGCTGCAGACTCTCTGCGTGGCGACGCCCCAGTCCACGCTGGACGTGTCGATTCCCACCGACGGCGGCGCCCCGGCGGAAGCTCCCCGAGGCGTGGCGTCCATCGTTTCCGTGGGGGACGGCGAGTACGTTTTCGTCCGCCTTCAAGACGACAACTCGTTCTTTGTCCGCCTCACGGCCGCGGGCGATCTCGACTTCAGCAAGGGGCCGAAGCTGTGCAATGAGTTCCCGCCGACGGTTCCGCTCCGCGACCATCAGGGCGGCATCTGGCTCAGCGTCGACGGGCTGGGCACCGTGGTTCGCCGCATGACCGCGCCGAACAAGCAACAAGAGTTCCGCAACGTCGGCGAGCCGGCGCTGGTCGATGCGGCAGGATGCGTCTGGTGGACTGACCGCCGGGAAGGCGGCGGCGAGCTGGTGACGATCTGGGCCCCCGGCGGGGAAACGTCCACCTTGAAAATCCCCTATCGAGCCCGAAACGGCGTCCTCGTCGCCGGACCGAAAGGCCACGTTTTTGCCGCCACCGCTTTCGGTCTCCAGGAATGTGTGGCCCAGGACGCCGGCAAGCCGGGGAAATACTCGCTGGGACCGGTGTACGACCTCGCGGCCCGGGATGGCGAGAGGCTGGGCGACCTGCAGTACAGCGGTCTGGGCTATCTTGTCGCCAGCGGCTTCCGGCCGGATCTGCGCGGCGGCATCATGCTGCACCTCTTTTCGCTCACCCCGGCGCAGCCCAAGGACGGCCCTGGGCGGTCCGCCGCGCACGCTGCCGGCGGCGATGCGCCGGCCGCGCCGGAGTCGCCGCCGACGGCGAAGGCGAAGTCGTCGCCGCAGGCCGCGCAGTTGCGGACCTGGAAGGACGGCAGCGGGAAGTTTTCCATCGAGGCCGCGCTGGTCGGCGTGGAGGGGGGCAAAGTCACGCTGCGCAAGGCCGACGGCTCAACGACCAAGGTCCCCCTGAGCACGCTCAGCGAAGCGGACCAGGCCTACGTCGGCAAGCGCGGGCCGTAGACGGCGAAAACGGTTGCGATCGGTCCGGGCCGGTGCTAAATTGTTTCTGTTGCGGAAAGCTTTCGGCTCAATTTTCAGCGAGAACGGGCTTGCATAAAAAGGACGCATCCTTATCCTCATGGTTGTTCAAAGACCAGATAGGAGAACAAGGATGCGTCAGAAGATGGAAGTCGTGTTGAGTTTCGAGTCCAGCGACGAAGGATTGCCAAAGGTCGTACGCCAGTATCGTGACCGATACCGGGCCATCAGTCAAGTCCTCGACGACAATCCCGAAATCCTCTCGGCCGTCCATAAGGACCTCGCCAAGCTCTCCCACGGCCATGCCAAGGGCCGCAAGGGCGACTACACCTCGGAAAACATTCTGCGGGCCCTGGTGGTGCAGCACCTCGAAGGGCTGCCCTTCCGTGAGGTCGTCATCCGCATCGGCGGCGAGCCGTTTCTCCAGGACTTCCTCCGGCTGCGGAAGCGGGCCGTGATGGACTTCAGCTTCCTGGATAAGTGCTTCCTCGCCGTCCGGCCCGCGACTTGGCGGCAGGTCAACGAACTGCTTGGCAAATATGGAGTTGCGGAGGAAATGGTCACTCCCAACGTCATCCGCACCGACACCACCGTGGTGGAAGCCAACATCCACTATCCCACCGATGCGTCGCTGCTGTGGGACGCCTGGCGGGTGGCTTCGCGGCTGCTGGTGCGGGCCAGGGAGATCGCGCCGCGGAGCGTGCCGCACCGCTTCCATGACCGCAAGATCAAGCGACTCTTCCTCTACGTAACCCGTTACGCACCAGCAAATCGGAGTCGCGACAGCGGCAGGTGAAAGCGGCCTTCCGCACCCTCATCGAGCGGATCGCCTGGATCGTGGCCATCGCCGGGGAATTCGTGCTCCAGCCAGCCGCGCAGGGCAACGACGACCTGGCAGCGTTGGCCCTGGAGCTGAGGGCGTATCTGCCGGCCATGCAAAAGGTTGTGGCCACCGCGCGGCGGGCGCAGCTCGACGGCGAGACGGTCCCGGCCGCGGATCGCGTGTTCAGCCTCTTCGAGCGGCACACGGAATTGATCAAGCGCGGGCGGCGGGAGAAGCCGGTCGAGTTCGGCCACAAGGTGCTGTTGTGCCAGACGGCCGAGAAGTTCATCACCGATTACGAGGTCTACGAGAAGCAGATTCCCGACTGCGAACTGACCGAGGCGGTGATCGCGCGTCACGAGAAGCTCTTTGGCAGCAGGCCCGAGGTCTTGGCTGCGGACAAGGGCTTCTGTCCGGCCGAGGCGAAGTTCGCGGAGTTGGCCGAGCAAGTAGACACGCTGGCCATTCCTCGGCGCATGCAGGACTTCGTGGACAAGGTGCTGAGGCACTGGCAGGCGTTTCGCCGGGATCGAGGGGACTATTTCCGGCTTGAAGCGCGCCTTTCGGCTGATTCGTTGTTTCTTTCGAGGATTTAGGGGTTTTTCTGCGGCGGTGGGCCTGGGCGTGTTCTGTCACAACCTGATCGTATTGGCCGAACACGAGCCCGACTGACGGTCGCCATGGGAGAAAACGAGGTGGAATCATGATGAAGCAGGAGACGCTCTGCGCCGGCTCGGCGAACTCGGCCAACCCAGGCCGCCTAGTTCATCCAACCCGACATGCTAAACTCCAGGCGGTCCTAAAGTTGAGGAGACCATCCCGACGCCGCCGGCCGCGAAACCACCTTCCACAACAGAAACTAAGTAATTCCATGAGGATCGGGATGGCGCCCTTGGCCTCGACACCGATATTCCCCAGGGCCAAAGCCGCATACCTGCGAACCTGCCCCAACCCCGGCTTAGGCTCCTCCTTGTCGTTGAGCAATTCTATAAGGGCGGGGATGGCGGCCTTCGCCTCGGGACCGATGTTTCCAAGGGCCCAAGCAGCCGCCTCCCGAACCGCTGGGTCCTTGTCCTTGAGCAATTCCATGAGGGCCGGGATGGCTCTCTTCGCTTCGGAACCAATCTTTCCGAAGGTTTCGGCAATGACACGTCGAACTTGATAATCCTTGTTCCTGAGCGATTCCGTGAGGGCGGAAATTCCTTCTCCACCGATCTTACCGAGGGCTTCGGCGGCCATCCACAAGACAGCCGCATCCTTGTCCCTCAGCGATTCCGCCAGGGCGGGAATCGCTGCCTTTGCCTTGGGGCCGATCTTTCCCAACGTGTAGGCCACCTGTTGTCGAACATCGCCATTCTTGTCCTTGAGTGATACCGTGAGGGTGGGGACCGATGCGGGACCGATGTTCCCGAGGACCGAAACAGCCCGCCTTCGAGTCAGCACGTCGTCGCTCTTGAGCACATCCGTGAGGGCAGGGATGGCCGCCGGACCGATCTTTCGCAGTGCCTCGGCGGCGGAATCTTGAACGTTATAATTCGTATCCTTGAGCAGTTCTGCGAGAATCAGAATGACATTCTTGGCCTCAGGACCGCCTATACTCCACAAGGCCGAAGCAGCGAGCGACCGAACCATCGCCTCGCGGTCCTTGAGAAACTCCCTGAGAGCTGGGACGGCTGGCTTTGAGTCGGGACCAATGCCTCCCAAGGCGTGAATAGCCGCAACCTGAACCTGTCGCTCCTCGTCCTTGAGCAGTTTTGTCAGGAGTGGAACGGCGGCCTTGGCGTCGGGGCCTATCTTTCCCAGGGCCAAAGCGGCATTCACCCGAAACCACGGGGCCTTGTTCTGGAGCAATTCCATGAGCACGGGGACGGCGGCTTTGGCCTTGGGATCAATTTTTACCAGGGCCAAAGCAGTAAACGCTCGAACCCACGAATCCTGGTCGTTGAGCAATTCCGTCAGCGATGGGACGGCTGCCTTTGCATTGGAGCCCATTTCCCCCAAAGCAACAGCAGCGGCTTGCCGGATATTCCGATCTCTGTCGTGGAGCAACGCCGTGAGGGCTGGGATGGCTGGGACACCCATCTTCCCGAGGGCCTTGACGTTGGCGAGGCGGAACTGGTTCGCATCGTCGTTGATCTGGGCCACCCATTCGCCGAGAGTTCTCCCCTCGTAGGTTGGCTCTTTCCCGTGGGGCGTTGACGCAGGCTTTTGCTCGGCCCCAAGACAAACGCCAACCAGAGCGAGAGTCAGCAACACACTGATTGTTCTCATGTTCAACTTCCCTCCCACCCCATCGTCACCCGAAAGGTGGTCCAATCCCGGCTACTCCTTCTTTGGCGTCCGGCCATGCCAATCAGCCCCACATGCAACGCATTGCGGTGCCCTGGCCCTCAAAGAACCGCCAACGCAAACGAAACTCGTCGATTGGAAGGTAAGTCAGGTCTTGGTCCATGACGGATTGCCCAGCCGAATGTCGTTAGATGCCCTATCCCAATGGCAACCGCTCGCCATCATCAAAAACAATCTCCTTCTCTGGAAATCTCAATGCCCCCAACCTCGCACCTCTGCCTTGGCCGTCGAATCGCTCCTTCCAGCGGTCTGCGATCCCATAGTCGATGCACATGACGTAGCCGTTGCCGAGGCTTGCGTTGGGTGTACAGCCATCGAAGAGATGCTCCTCGCCGCCCCCCGCAGCCATCCGCTCGTAATGCCCGAAGACGCAGAATGCCTCGTCTGCGTAATCGTTCCACCAGGGGAAGCGGGCCTCGGACCGGACCCTTCCATTGGCTTCGAATGGCTTGCCCGCCCGCACCTCAATTCCCGAGGTCAGCACCTTGACCGGGTTCTGGTTCTGGTGGGCCAGGTTCCTTGCAGTAGCATCCACTGGCCCGTTCTGCCCAAGGCAGGCTTCGATTTCATCCCGATACTTGAGGAACAGGGGCAAGGCGTCTGCCGATTGGCGGACCAGGGCAATTGCATCCGGACGCCAGCAGGCATGTACGATGCGAAGATCGTCCCGTTCCAAAGCCAGCGGGAGGGGGCGACAGAAACTCAGGATTCTCTTCCTGGTGTCCTCGTCAGCCAATTTCTGCGGTGTGATTGGACCCGCCTTGGCCAACGCCTCGGGTTCACCGAAGAACCAGTGGTTGCCATGCTTCCTTTCGCTCCGCAGGATGTTCAGTTCATGATTACCCATGACGCACTGGGCGTTTCCGGCCTCGACGCAGCGAGCCACAAGTTCGATAACGGCGGGACTATCCGGCCCACGATCGATCAGGTCGCCCAGGAAGACCAACCGGCGCCCCTCTGGGTGAACGCCGTTTTCCCCATACCCAAGATGGTTCAGCAAGCCTTGGAGGGCGTCGACCTCACCGTGGACATCACCCACAATATCGAGAGGACCGGCCGGCAGCGGCTGCACTAAGCTGTCAGGCATTTCTCACCCACCGTGTTCGGCTCTCCCATGGGCACCAATTTGGCTGCTTCGTTCGGATGCGACTCAATCAACGGCGAACAACTGCACGTTCCCGCATGAGTCACATTTTCTCGCCTTGACTGTCTGGCCGCCAAAGTTTCTCGCCAAGAACCCCACATTGTCCGCTCTGAACTTAAACCAGTCACGGCCCCTTGCCACACCCCACGTGAATGTGTTGCCGCCACACAACGGGCAGGAAGTGCGGGCGGCGGCTTCCGCTTCTTGGGCGTCTCTACTCATCGAATCCTCCCCAACCAGCGGCCCAGAATCACCGCGACGGCCCTCGTAGACTCCCCGTGGACAAGCAAACCGCCATTTTACCACTCCGGGGGGTGGACGCAAGCATTTCCTGCGCAGAAGTTCTTTCCCCCTATAGAGTTAGTTTCAGACGTAACCGTTCACGGGTCGGGCAGCGAAGAAGGGGAACCGCGGATACACGCGGATGAACGCAGATTATTGAGCAAATTCCTGCCCGCGTTTATTTGCGTCCATCTGCGGTTTCTCCCTGTTTTGCCGTCCATGGTGTGAACGGTTACGTTTCAGACCGGCAAGATTGCAAATACTGACGACCCCATCAGTCTACCAGCGGGCACGCCCAACCCATGACCAACACCCGAGGGATTTCTCGGCGACAAACCCCGCGCATATCGTATATAGTGAGAAGCCCGCCGCCAAGAAACGGGTTATCATGACGGCTCCGCACCCTGGCGGCGGCGTTGGCCGGGCGCCACTGACAAGGCGGCGGCCCATCGTTGCCCTTCCTGGCCACCGGTGCTATCGTGGTAGTCGGCGGCCGTTTTCTCCTCCCCGGGAGTTTTTCAATGAGACCTCCGAAAATCACCGTGGATACCAAAATCACCTTCAACACAATCGGGCCTGCGGGGAAGGTATATCACAGCGTCGAGGAAATGCCTCCCGAGCTTCGTCAAGCATACGAACAGGAAACACAACCATCAAGAAATGGAGACGAGAGATGAAGAAGACTATGGCTTTGCTGGCAGTCACGGCGGCTTGTCTGGCCAACGGCGGTGGCCTTGCTGCGGCAGACGACAACGCCCGGCAGACTACACGCCCCTTGGTGACACTCACTGGGCCTGATAGTCATGTCAAGAAACCCAGTTATCACCGTGTCACGTCGGAAGCCGAGTGGATCAAGGTTTGGCAGCGGCATCAAGGTGCGAAGGAATCGAAGGACTACGATCTCTTCTACAATCCTCTCGGCCTCCCATACATCGATTTCGAGAAGTGCATGGTTATTGCGGTCTTCCGGGGTGACGGCTGGAACAGTGCAGGGTTGAAAGCGGCCGCAGTTCTGGAAGACAAGGATGGCATCGTCTTGAGGTTCGAGGACAAGGGCTATCAGACCGCGGGACGGGGGCCGGATGGTGGAGGCCAGCGGACGACCACCTACGGGTTCTTTGTGTTGCCCCGATCCAGCAAGACGGTGGTGCTGGAGGAGAACGTGCAAAACTATATAGGGCATCCGCCCGTATGGAAGGAGCGAATCCGCTTACCCAAGTGAAGGTTATCGGAGGTGATTCGAGTTCCGAGGCAAAGCTCTTGGCTCCTGAGCCGTCCGACTGCCGGGCCACCAACGACACCGAACCGATGCCCTCCCCCATCACCACCCTCACGACCGCTCGCCTGCTCGCCGACGCCGTCACCCCCGCATTCCGGGGACACAATACCAATTTTGGCAAGCTGGGATTGGTTTTGGATTGCACTTCATCCTCCGTCATTTCCGTTCCGCCAGCATATCCAGAGCTCGCCGCATTCCGGGCTCG
>CAVSFO010000014.1:0-187850 GCA_963727245.1 uncultured Planctomycetia bacterium
CCAGCGGGCCAATTTTTCCGACAGCCTCGGATGGTAGGGTGGTCCCATCAGCCAGCCGGGCCGCACAAATGCGCAAAGGTTCCTTTGCGTCGTCTCCAACTGCCAAGAGGCTTATGACGCCGTTGCGCTGGCCCTCATGCACCGGATGAATCGCCACCACGTAAACGCTGGCGGTCCCGTCCTTCGGGTAAGCACGAAAATGAATAGGTATAGCCGGTTCAGAATGTACTCCACCGCCGTGCCCCACGGCTAGTCGGGCTCGAACTACCGGCGCCCGTTGCTCCCCCGCTTCCCGCGCTCCCTCCACATTGTTGCTACCATCCCCGCCGGCCCGCCGCTCGTGCCTCCCGTCTCTGACGATTCCTCTTCCGTCTCGCCCGATTCTTGCGGCTATGGGATGTGTCCATCGGGCTGCATAGGTTTCCGTTGAGGCATTTTCTGAACCGGGATTGGCGACTTAGGTTTTGGCGTCGGCGGCGTTGCCGGAAATCCCTCAGCCGGAGGCTGCTCCTCGCTCGCGGGCGATCCGAATGGTTCCTCGGGCGTGTCGTCGTCATCCGGCAGGAACCTGCTCAACTCGGGTATGGGGAGGATTTTCCACGTCGTCCCTGACGGATAGCTGCTTGATGCACTCGCGAATATACGTGACGAACTCCGTTTCAATCTTCCTGTTAGCTCCCTTGTCGGGAGAATCGGCGTCCCATGTGTCGTGCCGGGGTGGTTCCATGTCGCGCAGCAAAGCGTTACCAACATCATTGCGGCACATGAAGTCGCCGCAGAACGGAATAGCGCAGCGAAATTGCTTGTGGTAGATCACCATGCCGGACTGGCGAACCATTGCGATCCGCTTGGGCAACTCAGTCTCCCCGGCTTGGATGTGAACCGACACATCTTTCAGGTGATGCAAGTCCCTGTCGAATCGCGAAGATCGAGTCACAAATGCGGCGTAGTATTGGTGGGCCGTGAAGTTCTCCTCTCCACTTCGGGCCTCCGACAAAGGCGCTCAAATTGCCTCTCGTGATCGTCCGATCCCCAATCTGCACTTCGAGGTCGCCAAAGCTAATGGCAGGCCAAAAATACTCCAAAACGGAAAGCTCCAACTCTTCTTTCCACGTCTTTTCCGTCTTGAATCCCAAGATAATGATGTCCGTTCCCCGTTCGTCACAACGAAACGGCTGGGAATCTGGCTTCGCGTCCGAATCGACTCGCCTTGCGTCCCGCCGAGATATCCGACAGGTGACGCCTTTCCGGCCCCGCTTCAATCGTGCGTGACCAGCTTCGCAACCCCTTGGAAGGCATGGTTGTCTTGCGATGTATACGTTGAATAGAGCACGGTGCGAAGATCGCTCGTGGCGAACGGCGGAGTTCTTGCCGATTCCATAGGAACCGCCTTCGCCGCTGTACTTCGACGAAGACCCGCTGCAACGAATGAGGCTATACCAATTCTTCGTGCTCCTGTCGTTCCCAACAACCCCTGTCGTGTTGTAGTCGCTCACTCGCAGGGCTGTCACTGAGGTGGCTTGACCAAGCTGAACCGCCTTGTCAAAGAAAGCCCGAGCTTTTGGGTCGCTGGCCCAATACTCGCGGCGGCGGACAAGGGTGTGCGGAGGCCGTCTATGTCAGATCTTGTCGCGGCCGATCTCAAGGCACTCGAACTTCACGATGACGGGTTGTGTCAAGTCAAAGCGTGCGTCAAGGGAGTTTTGGAGCACCTCCCTGGCAAGGTAGCGATAGTAATTGCCCTTGAAGGTTTCAACCCCGGCATCGTGCAGGCCGCTGTCTTGGCCCAAGTCGTTTCGCGGAAAGTGCCGCTCGTGTTATACTCCCAATAGGTCGCTTCCCTCCCTTGCCCAGTTCTCGCGGTCAGCTTTTTCAAGTTTGCACACACATCTCTTAGCCAGCTTGACGACTAGCGGAATGGTCACTGAATTGCCAATCTGCTTATAAATCTGAGATTTGGCGATGCCCGGCGGAATCGTGAACCAGGAGTCCTTATATCCCTGGAGCCTGGCACACTCCTCGGCGTGAGCTTCCGAATGCCCCACCTGTCCTTGATGACCGGCTGGTTGTGCCCGCCCTCGCCCATGTTGGCCATCAGAGTGAAGCATACCCCGGACATATTCTCGCGGACGTAGTTTCGCCGCAACTGAAAAATGGATCGCTTGTCACCACTTTCGATGGCCTCGCGGAACAGCTAGTAATACTGAGAGTCATCTTGGAAGTAATAAGATGCGTCCTGCTTGTGGCGCATGTCTAAGAAGTCCCAGACAGGACGAAGCGAGTTGGGTGGCAGCGGTTCCGGGAATTGAAATGTGTTGCTTGGAAAGTGCTGGCAACTCATCGCGACCATGAACGCCCTTGCACGGTTCTGCGGGATCGTGGTGTGGGTCATGGTATGTGAATAGCGGCGTCCTTTTCGCTAAACCAGTACCCCGCCTTCTGGATTTCAACTTGGACCCGCTTGAACGTCTTGCCATTGTCGTGCGTGCGAAAGTTCTGGACATTTTCCAGAAGAAGTATTTTCGGCTTGTCTCGACCAAATTCCCTAATGATCCGAGTGATGTGGAGGAACAGGAGGCCGCGTTCATCCTTGAAGCCACGCTTCTCGCCAGCAACGGAAAATGGTTGGCACGGAAAGCCGGCAGTCAGGATGTCAACAGGTTCCAAATGGTCGCGTTTGACGCCAAGGTCTTCTACTGGCTTATGTAGGTAGCGAATGTGTGGGAAGTTCGCCTCGAACGTCTCCTTAGCAAACTTATCTTTCTCGTTCGCCCAAAGAACATGGGTTCCTACTTCCTCAAATGCCCTACAGAACCCCCCAATAGCTGCAAAGAGGCACCCTACCTTGAATCGCTTTCTTGAGCGAGAGCCGTCCTGACCCATAGTTCGCTTCCACCAGCCGTTACGCGAAACCGTTCCCGCTTTCCTGGACGCACGCAATCCCACCGAGAGGGCCACATTTGCCTAAACTGCTGTAGCTTGGCGAATCTCCTCTCTTTCGCAGATTATTTCACCTTGACGATACTCTATCAGCTTGTAGACCTCCCGACAAGGGGGATAGTGGCGGTCCGGACCGCGGCGGGCAGCGGCAGCGGAGCAGGACAAGTATTGTTCTCCAATGGTCTTATGACAACACACAGCAACGGGTTGCCGCTGAACTGGATCGCAGGTCGGCCAACCAAATGGCTCTGGGTCTGGCCGCTTCAGCGACAGGCATCCCAGAATCCCGCACGTGCCTGTTGCCACACGCACCCACGAGGAAATAATGGAAGGGATCGCGGACGAGAGCATAACCACAACACTGACCAAAGATGTCCGCGAGGAACTGCGGCAGTTCGGCGTCCACATCGTGCGTGGCAAGCTGGTAGACTTCGCCGAGCACAGGGCCTTCAAGCTGATGACTTCGCAGGCGGATCGGGCCGGGATCGTGCCCGCACAGCCCTTTCAGCAGGTCGCACGGGGCAGTTTTGGCAATCCGCCAACTCCAACGCCTTCAAGTGCATGTTGCCTGACGGCGGATGGCAGCAGATGGCCTCCACCTCCAGGAGCCCAGTGTCCTGCAAGCGGGCGCGAAGAATTTTGTAGGGGCAGAACGGCCACAGCGGGCGAAACAGGCGCGGTCCCACGGCCTCGAAACCTTCCGGCGTCGGCGGCATCTCCCCGTCCGAGTATTCGATTCCGCCATCGTTGCGAATCGACGGCCAACCGTACTTGGTAACGATGTTCGGGTCGCGGGGAGGGATCAATTGGCGCATGACGACGTATTGCACATGGGCCGGTCCGCCGGTGTAGATGATGTGGGCGTAGCCCGGCTGCTGACCGGCCGCTTGCGCCTCCGGGCAATTCTCGCAGTCGCCTGTCTTGGAGGGCGGCACGTTGCTCATGTGTTCTTCTCCGGCACTTTGCACTGGGCGCACTGGCTGTATTTAACTTGTTGTCCGAAGACGGTGGATCGCGGACTGTTGCACCGCATAATGACGCCGATGCAGCCGCAGTTGACCAACCGCACGCCGGTGCAGAGCCGCAAGGCGCAGACCGGCCAGAGCGGCAGGAGTCGCCACAGGTTATTTGGATCACGCACATAGCCGTCGATGGCACGGGGCGGCTCCCATGCGCCCTCTTGCTTCTCGTAAACGATGGCGCCATCAGCCTCGAAGTGGACCTTCCGGTCACGGCCTTCGACAAAGGGCGGCAGCGTGGCTTCGATGCCTTGCAGGTCTGGCCGGGACTTGCCCGGCGTGTAGGCGGCCGGATCGGGGACGGGCGGCAGTGGCGTTGGCGGCGGAGGTGGCCCGTCTTCCTGCCGTAGCGGGCAGGTGTGGCAATAGCCCGGCTGAAGCGCCAGGAGCCGTAGGCGGTAAGGATATTGCGGGTGCTGGCAGTAGTCTTGCACGCTCCCGTCAGGGAACGGCCGTCCCAACCGCATGATACAAGGGGGCAGTGCCATGTTTTCCTCTACGAGCAGGTGCAGGAACCGATCCAGCTATCGCCCGCGTGTCCGGTCACCATTGCCGTCCACGTCTCCGCGGCAAGCAGACGGTAGGGTGCCAGCGGCAGGTGGGTACAGGAGTCGTATTCATTGGAGTTGAAGGAGGCGACCATTTGCTGGGCGATGCTCCCGTCCGTGCCTGACCAGACGATGTTGTTGCTGTATCGAAAGGGACCGACGCACCCTTGGCAGAAGGGGATGCAATTGCCATCGGCGTCAGTCATCCTTATGGTCCCGGAGGCGCAGTCGCAGAGCACAATGACCCAGTGGCCCGAGGGCGAAGGCGGAAGGCCGCCCCCGCCGCCCCCACCGCCTCCATTCGGGTTACAGTGGCACCACGCCTTGCCCTTGGCGGTGTTGATGTCGTCGATGATCGACTGAAGCCACTTGTCCGGGATGTCGTCGAAGCTGATGTCCGTGCAGGTCTGCTTCAATTTGTCCTGGACTTCCCGGATGTCGCTCTTGGCCCAGACGTGGCCTGCGTCCACCTCGTCGATCGCGTCGATCGCGCTACAGTCCGTGTCGGCAGGCGGATTTTGCAACACGGCGTTGACATCACGGATCAACTGGTTCCAGTCTTCGCGCGTCCAGACCTGACCCATAGCTCGCCTCTCAATATAGTTGCAACAGCGCCCGGTAGACTTCCGCCTCGGCGATCGCGTCACAGAGGGCATCGTGGGCGTTGGGATTGGCGATGTTGAACTTGCGGCAGAGCGAGCCAAGGCCGACCCGATTGAAAGGGATCGGCTCGCCGCGGAAGGCGGCCCGGTCGTTGATGGCCAGCGCCAGCAGCATCCCGTCGCGGGCGTGGCTGAACCAGATTTCGTCGAACAGCGTGATGCCGAGCCATTCCTTCAGCCAACTGCTCTCGAAGGCCCAATTGTGCGCCAGCGGCACGAGGCCCTTCTTGAAGGGCAGGTCCAGCCGCTCGAACCACTCCACGAACAGGTCTTTCACCTTGTCCTGGCTCGGGGCGTGCAAGAGAAGTTGCTCCATCGGAATGTTGTGCCTGAACTGGGCCTGTTGTTCGGCCCGCTCGGGGAAGTTGGGCTTGATCTCGGTGTAGAAGGGCATGAGCCCCTGGGCCGGCTTCAAGTCGGGGCCGAGCGGCACGCAGGCGATCTGGATGATCTCGTGATAGCTGGGCCGTCGCCCCGTCGTCTCCAAGTCCACGGAGACCAGCAGGTTTCCATTCAAGTGCAGGAGACCAGGATAAGTTTGCATGGCGTGCTCGGTCAGTCTGCCTCCGGCCCTGCGATTGCCCACAGGGCCGGAGTGGGGACGAATGGATCAGGCGGCCTTCTTGCGGGACTTCACCGTCCTGCGGAGCTTCTTCGCCGGCTTGACGACCGGCTGGTAGTTCGGCATGTCGTTCAGAGTGGCGGGCAGCCGGCCGCGTTCGATCATTTCCTCATAATGGATGAGGGCCATCGCGTTGAACATGATCGCGGCCAAATGGTCCTCGTCGCGCTTGCCTTGCTGGTATTTCATCAGGTGCCGCTTGAGCGAGGCCACGCAACGTGAGAACGGCATCCCGTTCTCCCAGTTCCTCTCGGCGTATTTCGCAGCCCCCAGGCGGAGCCAGTGGCCCTGGCGCTCTTCGGCGAAAGGCGAGATCAGGTCGGGCCGCGGCTTGTCGTCGGCGGTGTCGCGGATCGCCATGCCCTTGCCGAAGGATTGCCGTTTGCCGCTGTCCGTCATGCCATATTTACTCATGGTCTTCTTCTCCGGGTGCAACTTCGAGGTAATCGCCGCCGTGCTCGTCGGCGAAGTCTTGTGGGTCTTCCGGGCACGACTCCGCCTCGACTTCGGCGACCAGCCGTGCTCGCAGAATGGATCGGGTGACGTGGCCCGTGGTTTGATGAACTTGAATCAGCATGGTTCGGCCTCCACCGGCGGCTTCAGCACCAGGTCTTGAATGAACCGCTCTCCCGCGTGGCCTCTCACGATGCGGTGTCGGTTGGGCATGTCGCGGCTGACTTTGGTCTTCCACCACTGATGCTTTTCTCCGGCATCGAGGTACTTTTGGAAAGCATCGTAGAATTCGCCAAAGCGGAGCACACGGGTGTCCTTCTTGGCTTGGCAGCATTCTTCGAGAAAACGTTGCAGCGCCGTCCTGTTTAGCTCTTCGGTTCGCGCCTTGCTGGGGGTGGCCACCACGGGCAGCCGCAGTCGTCCTACAAGCGGCGGAAGCTGCAAGTTCAGCAGCGTGTACATGAAGTCCGGCGCTTCCTCTCTTAGCTTCACGAGCAGCTTCTTCTTGGGGATTTCGACTTCGGGGAGCAAGTCGCTGACTTCGATCACCGTGATGCGCGTGTCGCCGGGAATCACAGGGCACGCACCCTGCTTGTTGGAAACTTGAATCCAATGCGTCGTGTTGGGGACCGTGTAGACATCCCGCCGCATCTGGCGAATCGAGAGGTCGCGGGCAGTCACAAACTCCTTGATGCGGGCGTGTGCGCCCGGCGTGAGGGTGATGTCCTTTTCTTCCACCACGCAGATGATCGCGCCGGCCAGTTCGCCGTTGAATTCGTTGTTGTTGGTGAGCGCCTTGTCGGCTTTGACGACGCCCTTGGTCACCAACAGGCTCAGCGCCTCGTGGAGGATGCTCTTGCCGCTGTTCTCGTTTCCCCAAAGGAAGAGGTAGGGGGTCGGCTCGAAGGGATCGCGGAAGGCGCAAGCGACCCACGCCCGCAAGTAATCGGCCCCGGTCTTGATGTTGGCCTGTTGCGCCCACGGCAGGCCGCGCAAAGCGGGCGTCAGTTCGATGCCGATGTGCTCGAAGATCATGTCCCAATGTGGGTGCTGCGGCATTTGGTCGGGCTCCAAAGTCGCGGGAGGAAAACGGAACTGTGCGGCGTCCAGGTTCCATTGCCTGCCGCCGGGATACTCTTCACGGAAAGGAAGACTTACAAGCCGCCAACTTTTGCCCACTGCGCCGCCCATGATGCACTCCGCTTCATCCTTTGCATTGCCCATGTTCTGTAGCAACATTTTCACGTTGATGCCTGGGTTGCCGATCCATTCGCCGCTCTTTTGGATCACCCAGCCGACGAACTGCTTGGCGGAAGTCTCGATGGCCCGAATGAGGTTGTCGTATTCGGTCAGCCCGAGGTCGTCATTCCTCTTGTCGCCAATGATTGTCTCGAAGACCCTGACCCATTTCGTCTTTTTGGCAAGCCAGCCATCCGGCTCCGTTAGCTCGGCGTCCCCTTTCTTGCGCTCGATTTCCATGACCAAGCGGCCGTCCTTGTGCGCTTTGAGCAGGGTCTTGCGGCCATCGAACATGGGGTCCACGGTGATGTCGTCCTGGCCCAATGTCTTGGCGGCTTGAATGGCGTCGTCCGGCGTCCTGAACGTGTAGCCGACTTTATCGGGGTCTTCTATGCCGCCACGGGTCTTGGCGGCAGTTGCCAGGTCCAACCAGCGGTTGAAGTGGCAGGTGGTCCACCCCTGTCCGTCTTGGCTCCAGGTGTCGGCTTCCGAGACGCCGGGCGAGAAGCGGTAGACTCGCCAGCCGCCGTTGGCCAGAGGGAAGAGGAAACAATTGGGGTTGCCGGGATTCCGTCCCTCCGAGTTGGTCTCAAAGACGCCGACCAACTTAAGTTCCTTGGCCTCGGGGCCTTCCATGAGCCCTTTCAAGGCACAGGTGTGCGTTTGTAGCAAGTGGTGGTCGGCAACCCAGAGGGTCGTGTAACCGGAGCGTTGCAGGGCTTCGATCTGCGCCTTGTGGCTGTCGTCCAGGGGAATGATCTTCCGGGACGAGGCCAGGGCCTCGAAGGGGTCAAGGTCGTCTTTGGCCACTTCGTTGATGCGGACCTTGGTGCGCTTGCGGGTCACGACATCAATATGGTCCCGCCAGTTGGCCGGCAGGTCGGCCGCGGAGAGCACTTTCGTGGCGGCCTTGATTAGGGAAAGGCCCTGGTTTTCAGCCGACATTTTTCGGTGCCACACCCACATGACGCCGCCGCAGCAGTCGATCTGGCTGGCGAAGTCGAAGTTGCACTCGCTGGACATCATGCCCAGGACACAGCGGGCCAGGGCGGCGTGTTCAGTGTGGTTGGCGGTCGGAATGCCGGCCTCGTCAAAACGGACGTAGAGGTGGATGCCGCCTCCGCCGGTGCTCTTGCGCACCTCGATGTACGCCGGCTGCATGGCGGCCTCCTTGACCTTCTCCAACTCCTCGTTATTGAGGCCGACGCCTTTGGCGTGGCCAGTCAGGGAGTCAAAGTCGAAGGCGACCCAGCGGGAGCAACGGGCCTGCCAGTCCCAGCCCGTGCAGCCAATCCCTTCGGCGTGCTCGGTGAAGGAGAAGGAGAGATTGTAGTCGTTCCACGACGGCTCCGAGTTGGCGTTCTTAGGAATGCGGATGTTGAACCACTGGTCGGCCCCGTTGGACCAGGTGGTTCGTTTGCCGGCCACTGGCTCGCCGTCTCCCGCGGCCACATTGATCTGTGTTTCGAGATTGACTGACCAACGTTCAATGAGATCAGCATTGGCCGGCGTCTTGCGGGCGTGCAGAAACTTGTGCAGCGCTTCACTGACTTTGGGCATTACGGTCTCCGACTGATGCGTTTACACGCTCGGTATCCCGGCACAATAACTTGGCTACCCTAACCAAAGGCCAAAACTTTGAGAATTTCCACGACTCCGTGGACAATTTGCGAGTTTTGGCCTTTGGTTAGGGTGCGAGTCAGCGCGGAGTCCACAATGAACGAAGTCCGAAACATTCCCATCGACCAGCTTGTGGACCCGCCCGTGGTTCTCCGCCTGGTGAACCGCGCCTGCGTCGCCTACTTGGAACTGCGCGACTCGCTGGCCCACTACGGTCCCCTCAACTCGATCTGCGTCCGTCCGTCGCCCCGATTTCCGGGCAAGTATGACGTGGCGGACGGGCTCTATCGCGTCACGGCGGGCCGCGAGATCGCCCTGCCCGCTTTCCCGTGCATCATCAAGGACTTGACCGACGACGACTTGCTGGCGATCCAGATTCAGGCCAATGCCGTGCGGCCGGAAACGACACCGATGGAATACGCCCGGCAGATTCGACGCATCATGGATTCCCGTCCGGGGATCAAGGATTACGAACTGGTCGGGATCATCCATAAGAGCCCTGGTTGGATCAGGGACACCCTGGGGCTGGAGAAGTTACGGAAGGATTTCCAGTTGGCGGTGGAGCGTGGCGAGATGCCACTCGGGTCCGCCTACGAACTGGCCCGCATCCCCTACAAACATCAGGCCGCATTCTTCGACGCCGCGCGAACGATGCCGGTGGCCGAGTTTCGTGCAATGGCCCAAGCCTTCCTGAAGCAGTTTCAGGAGGCCGTGCGGCAAGGCAAGTTGGACGCCTTCTTCACGGAAGATTTCAGGCCCCAGGCATACATGAGGCCCTTGAAGGAAGTACAGCCGGAATACGAAAAGCCTGCGATTTCGGCCATCTTGCTGACAGCAGAAAACTGCAAAACCCCGCTGGACGCCTGGCGGGCGGCGTTGGCGTGGGTGATGCACCTGGACCGGGAGAGCATCGAAGCCCAGCGCCAAGCTGTGATGAACCGCAACCGTTCAAAGGAGGCGCCCGACAAACAACCCTAGTCGCCGTGTGTTCTTGTTGTCTCTTACACCTTTTGAGGTCCCATCAATGTCCGACAGCACGAATCTGGTCCCCCTGAATCTTGACCAACTCCCCTCCACCCAGATCGGCAGTGACGATCAGTTCGCCGATCTCGCCAAGAGCGCCGACTACATCGGCCGCCTGCAACTCTTCACCAAGGGCAAGGCGATCAACAAGAAGCTGGTCGGCCCCGGCAACTACGGCATTCCCGAGAGCGACGAGGAAGTGATCGACCTGGGCGACACCATCGACATCATTCCGCTGGCCCGTCGGCCGAAGGCGATCGACATGACCGACAGCGAGGCGATCATCGTCAACTACGATCCCGCGGCCGACGAGTTCAAGCGAATCGCCGCGCAGTCGCTCGAAAAGGAAAGCCACTGCATGTATGGCCCCAGCTTCCTTGTTTACGAGCGGAGCACTGGCCGCTTCCTGGAATTCTTCTGCGGCAGCAAATCGAGCCGGAGCGAGGCGAAGAAACTCTACCCCTACCTGCCGCTGTCGCAAGCCGACATCGACGCCAAGGCGGCGAAGGACGAAGACGTGGGCGACCTGGCGCCGCACGGCCCGCTGCCGCTGACGTTAAAGAGTCGGCTGGTCGAGAAGGGCACCTACTCGTGGCACGTCCCCGTGGTGGTGAAGTGCGCGACCCCCTTCGAGAAACTGCCGCCGATGCAGCGGATCGTGAAGGAAATCACGGCCTTCTTGACCGTCAAGGACAACGGCGTGGAGCGAGCCGCCCCAGTACAGTCTAGCCGCGCTCGCTAGTCCCCGTCGTCTATTTGCTCCCCGCCGGACCCGCCACAAGGCCCCGGCGGGGTTCTCAACGCACCCGCTGCACCGCTCCCTTCCAGCGAAGGTGACGTGCATCAAGGGCGGGTTTCACCGACCGGTCCTCTGGCGGGCTTCTCCCGCCAGAGGGCAGGCGTTTTCCCTCTCATCGCGCCATGCTGCCTGAAGTATTGCTCGTTACGACACCGGCCGTCAACTTTCGCGCCTTTCTCGGCGCGTGCCTTCATGTGCTGGGCTATTCCCCGGCGCGGGCGGCTGACGCCGCGCCACGCGATCTGTCCGAGCCGGAGAAGTTCCTGAGTTGCCTGGCTGCGCTCCGGGACCAGAAGGCCCCGGCGAGTCTCGCGCCAAACCTCTTGACGCACATCTCGTTCAGCGTGTTCGTGGTCGCCGACGAGCGCGACCTGCTCGACATCCTGGAACGCTGCGCCGGAATGCCTTTTGTCACGGCCGAGACCACGGTTCGCGGCATGACGGCAGCGGTGATTACCGGAACCCTGGCCCAGTGGCGTGACGCCGTGGCGTCCGGGTCCGTGAGCAACGTCGAAGCATCCGTACGCGCCGGCTTCAACAAGGTCTACGGCCTCTTCTGCGGCGCGGGCTTGAACGTGTGGGGCGACTACCGCACCCGCGAGGCACCCGACCGCACCCTCCTCTTGGAATACAAACCGCAACGATGAACCCGCACTACCGGCAAGACAATATCACGCTCTACTGCGGCGACAACCTTCAAGTGCTGCCGACGCTGCCCGAGAAAAGCGTGGACTTCGTGTGTACTGATCCCCCCTACGGAATCGCATTCATGGGGAAGGATTGGGACCACGGTGTCCCTGGCGTCCCGTACTGGCAGGCCATCATGCGGGTCTGCAAGCCCGGTGCGTTGCTGCTGGCCTTCGGTGGCACGCGGACTTACCACCGGCTCACCTGCGCGATCGAGGATGCCGGATGGGAGATTCGTGACTGCCTGATGTGGCTCTATGGTCAGGGCTTTCCCAAGGCCCCGGACATCGGCCTGCTGATCGACAAGGCGAAGGGAGCCAATCGCAAGGTCGTCGGCACGAAGCTGGGCCAGCCTGGCTACTCGCTGGCGGACAACGGACGGACGAACGAGGTCTACGGCGATCTCCATAATCCGGCGGCCGAGTGCGCCATCACGGCCCCCGCTACGGAGTTGGCGAAGTTGTGGACCGGCTGGGCCAACTCGCTCAAGCCTGCGTGGGAGCCGATCATCCTGGCGATGAAGCCGCTGGACGGCACGCTGGCCCACAACGCCCAGCGGTGGGGCGTGGCCGGTGTGAACATCGACGGCAGCAGGATCGGCACGGACAGCACCGTCCGCACGCGCAGCCCCGAGTCGCATTCGGATGGTGGCTGGGTCAGCGTCAACCGGTCGCCCGTGGGCGGCTCGGAACGTGGGCGATGGCCGGCGAATCTGCTCTTGGACGAAGAGGCTGCGGCCCTGTTGGACGAACAGACCGGCACGCTCAAGAGCGGCGTGATGAAGGCCGGGCAGCAGCGGAACCGCAGCAAGGGCGGCGGTGGCTACCACGGCGACTTCCCCGACAGGGCCACGGACCACAACACCTATGGGGATTCCGGGGGCGCAGAGCCGCTTCTTCTACGTCGCCAAGGCCGCGAAGAAGGAACGCAATCCGGCCCAGGGGCCAAAGAACGACCACCCCACCGTCAAGCCCTTGACGCTAATGGAGTACCTGCTGGTGCTCTTGTCCACGCCCACGGGCGGTGTGGTCCTGGACCCGTTCGCCGGCAGCGGTTCAACGCTGCTGGCCGCCAAGCGGCTCGGCCGCCCGTGCATCGGGGTCGAGTTGGATGGGCACAACTGCGAAATTGCTGCCGCCCGTCTGGATTCACTCTAACTTTTCCGCGTCTTGCTGATATATGGGTGTCACCGCTTTTGAGGTTTGGATGAACAATGACCGAGCAAGACGTGCGTGTAAACGAGCGAAAGCGATTGGCGACCGCTTTACGGCGGCTGGCCTCAGTGATCTTCGAGGAAGCCGGCCGTTTGGCTCCGGTGCCATGTCACGCCAAGGCCGCCAAGCAAGCAGTCTTCGAGGCGGCTGTGACCCGCAAGATCGCGGGCTTGATTGACGAGGGGAGGATTTGATGTCGGTTGTCCAAACCAAACTGCGGACCACAACTTTCTCCGGCACGCCGATCCTCGTCTCGGCGACCTTGGAGTACAAGGATGGCCGCATCTATTTCCTCAAGTCGCCTTACTCGCTGAAGGACGAAATCAAGGCCATGCGCGGCTCGCGCTGGCACGGCTATGAGGAAGAGAACCCGCAGAAGATATGGTCTGTGGAAGATTGCCAGCGTAACCGTTTCCAGCTTTCCTTCCTCATGGGCGCGGATGCCTACGCCTGGTTCGACCGCCCGTTGGTCCGGCACGACTACACGCGCCCGCTGAAGGACCATCAGAAGGATTTGTCCGATGCCGGCCTGACATACCACTACCACATCTTCGCCGCCGAGATGGGCACGGGCAAGACGTTGAGTGCCCAAGAGGTAATCGAGCGGTCGGGTGTGGACTGGTGGTTCTGGGTCGGCCCAAAGACCAGCATCCCGAACATCCAGCGCGAGTTTCGCAAGTGGCGATTCCCCTTCGACCGCTTCAACGTCGAGTTCTTCACCTACGAAGGTCTGAAGACCTGGGTGGAGGGATGGAAGCCCGGTGCGCCGATCCCCGCCGGACTGATTTGCGATGAGTCGAGCCGGTGCAAGAACGCGGGGTCGCAGCGCTCGCAAGCCTGCCAGGCCCTTGCGGACATGATCCGCGAAAAGTACAGCCTGCAAAAGGGCTTCGTGATTGAGATGTCGGGCACGCCGTCGCCGAAGTCCCCGGTGGATTGGTGGAGTCAGTGCGAGATCGCCTGGCCCGGCTTCCTGCGGGAAGGGAGCCACAAAGCGATGGAAGAGCGCATGGCCTTCATGGTCCAGCAGACCTACGACGAGGGCACGTTCAAAAAACGCATTGGCTGGAAAGACGACGAGCGGAAGTGCGCCGAGTGCGGCGAGACCTGCGAGGAAGGGCCTCACGAGTTGGACGGCCTCACGGACCCGGCCGACTACCACAACTTCAAGCCCAGTAAGAATGAGGTCGCCTACCTCTGCCAGCGGCTCAAGGGCCTGGTCACGATCAAGCACAAGAAGGATTGCTTGGACCTGCCCGACAAGCGCTATCGCAAGATCATCTGCAAGCCGACCGCGAGCATCATTCGCGTGGCAGAGGCCATTGTCCAGGCCGCCCCGAACGCCGTCACCGGCATGACCTTGCTCCGCGAACTGAGCGACGGGTTCCAGTACCGCGAGGTCCAGGACGGTACGACGCGATGCACCCACTGTGCTGACGGCACGGTGGCCGAATGGTCAGACCGGGATAACCCAGAGCAGACGTTCTCGGCCATCGACATGCTGGACCCGGAGGTCGTGGGCCGGCTGGTCAAGCAGGCGGTAACCTGCCCGGTCTGCGGCGGCGCACGGGAGGTCCCCAAGCTGGTGCGCGTCACCCGCGAGGTTCCGTGCCCCAAGGATGCCGCGCTGAAGATGCTCTTGGACGAAAACGAAGAGACCGGCCGCCTGGTGATTTTCGCAGGCTTCACTGGCTCGGTGGATCGCGTCGTCAATCTTTGCCTCAAGGAAAAGTGGAACGTCGTGCGCTGCGACCAGGGCGTGTTCCAGGTCTTGACGCACAACGGTGAAGGCGTGGCCGCCGAGCCGTTGGACTATTGGGCTGACATGAATCAACCCCGTGTGGCCTTCTGTGCAAACCCCGAGTCGGGCGGCATGAGCCTGACGCTGGTGGAGGCCCGTACCGCGGTCTACTGGTCCAACTCCTGGAAGCCCGAGTATCGCGTGCAGAGTGAAGACCGGATTCACCGCATCGGCATGGACCTGAACAAGGGCTGCCTGATCGTTGACCTGATCCATCTTCCCAGTGACGAGCGCGTCTTGGACGTGATCCGCCAGAACCGGAAACTGGAGCTAATGACGATGGGCGAACTGATGGCCGGCATCCAATGGGAGAGCGACAGCAAGGAAGGAACCCTGCAAGTTGTGGAGGCCGTGCCGTGAACCATGTTCAGTGTGACGCCTTTCTGTATGCAGGAAGGTGGATGCCTCGGCATCCCAACAGCCTGGGCGACAACGTGCGGCACGCCTTGTACGGAATGTGCAAGTATCGCGGCGGCCTGCGTCTGCACGGCATCGCGCTGGAAGAGGTTGCGGCGAATAGTGACGATCCCCGCGTTGTGGTGCATGTCGCCGTGGACGGCTGGGTCGATGCCGGAGCGTTTTGCGATTGGGTCCATGAGGCTTTGGTATTCCACCTGTGCCCGGAGTACGAGAGTCAAGTCGAGGTCGAGATCGTGGAAGACGACGACGATGCCGACGATGGTTTTCTTTTCGATGCCTGAGAGGCGTTCGCCTCGCGTGCGATTTACACCTTTTCACCTTTTGGAGTTGCAGCGATGAAGTACCTGGTCCTGGCCATTACCCTCCCCCTTTCTTTCGCGTTGCTTGGCGGCACAGCCGTAGCCGGCGTGCCCGACGATTTACAGCAGATCAGCGTCACGATCAAGGCCGGTGATGCCCAGGGTTCCGGCACCATCGTCACCCGCAAGATCGGCGACAACACGGTTTCCTTCATCTGGACGGCCGGGCACGTCGTTGACAACCTCCGCGTGGTCCGCAAGGTCATTACAGCCGATGGCGGCACCCGCGTGGTCGTCGAGTTTCGGGACGCCCAGATTGTCCAGGAATTCCAGCAGAAGGGGCGGCGCGTCGGCGAGACAAAGCTGGACGCCAAAATCATCAAGTTCAGCGATGCCGATTTTGGCGAAGACCTAGCCCTCTTGATGGTCCGCCGCACGAACGCCTATCCGCTCTCGGTCTCCGCGAAATTCAAGACCGACGTGAATTACGTCCCGGCCATCGGCGTCGAGTTGAGCCACTGCGGCAGTCTGCTCGGTCAGTTTGGCGCCAACAGTTACACCGAGGGCGTATTGAGCCAGGTCGGCCGGACCCTGGAGATGAAGGGGGCCAACGTCAAGGTCTTCGACCAGGTGACGGCCGTGGCTTTTCCCGGTTCGTCGGGCGGCGGCATGTTCCTCAAGGCCAATGGCGAGTACGTCGGCATGTTGACCCAGGGCGTGATGAAGCTGCAAGGCTTCAATTTCATCGTTCCCGTGCGGCGCATCCATGCCTTCGCCAAGGCCGCCAAGATCGAATGGGCCGTCGATCCCAACGCCAAGCTGCCCACCCTGGCCGAGATCGAGGCGATGCCCGTGGAAGAGGGCGGCGTGCTTCCCAGCGATATGCCTGGCAATGCCCACACCGAGCCGGCGGACTCTACGTTCGACTTCGACGGCGCAGCCTCGTGGGTCGAGAAGTTTCTGCGTCTTGTCCGGTAACTCTGCCTCCAATCGCTGCAATCACGCCGGACGGCCAAAAGGCAGCGGCCGTCCGGCTTTTCAACACCCTTAACGGCGAGGCGAGAGCCGGAGTAATCATGCGTTTGTCCAAGAAGAAAGTCGAGAAGATCAAGTTGGCGATTACCGCGGGCACGACGCAGCCCGAAATCGCCAAAAGGTTCAAGGTCAGCCGCTCCGTGGTGTCGGACATCGCCACGGGCCGCGTGCATAAAGATGTGCCGTGGCCGAATGGCGAGATGCCGAAGCCGAGGCAGGCCGGCGGCCAGCACAAGGCGCTTTCCGACTACGACCCGACCAACACCCGCATCATGGAGTTGGAAGCGGAGGTCATCCACCTCACGGAAGAGCGGAACCGCGAGCGGCAGAAGGTCAAGGCCAGCGCGAAGAGCGCCGGCCTGTTCAAGGCCGTCGTCAGCGAGATGGAGCAGCGGGTGAAACCGTTTTCTGCGCTGCCGCTTGCCCTGGACTTCCGCCGCAAGGCCCAGATCACCGAACACGTCGTTATGCACCTGAGTGACGGTCATCACGACAGCGTGGTGCGGCCCGAGGAAGTGGGCAGCCTGGAAGACTACAACTTCCCGATCAGTTGCGCCCGTGCGGAACGCTACGTGGACACCGTGGTCGAATGGACCCAGGACACCCTGACGCCGAAGTTCTACTTCCCGGTACTCTGGGTGCTGGCCTACGGTGACTACACCAGCGGCGAAATCCATCGTGCCTGCGAGCGATCTTATTACCGCAACCAGTTCAAGAACTGCCTGGCCATCGGCCAGCTTCACGCCCTGATGTACCGCGACCTGGCGGCCCACTTTGAGCAAGTCCATGTGCTGTACCTGGCGGGTAACCACGGTCGGCGGACGCCGAAAAAGGACTACCTCGGCGCGAACGACAACTGGGACTACCTGGTTGCCGAAGTGGCCCACTTGCACTGCCGCGAGTTGGGCAACGTCCACTTCACGATTCCCGATGCGTGGAGCGCCAACATCAATATCAACGGCGTCGGCTTCAACGTGAGCCACGGTGATGATGTCCGCAGCAACCTGGGCATCCCCTGGTACGGCATGGTCCGCCGTCAAAAGGGCCTGATCGCCTTGGGGGCCGCGGCCGGCGCACAACGCTGCCGCTATTTCTGCGTGGGACATCATCATGCCGCAAGCACGCTGTCCGACGTGGATGGCGAACTGCTGGTCAACGGGTCGTGGGTCGGCACCGACGCCTTTGCCTACAACTCGCTGAGCGGATACCGCGAGCCGGCCCAGTGGCTTCATGGCGTGAACCCGAAGCACGGCATTACATGGCGGCTCAACTGCAAGTTGCGGCATGAGAACGAGCAACGAGGCCCCACGCGATACGTCATTGACGGTGGCCGCGACGTAGGGCCGCTCTGCACCTGACCCAAATCGGCTGGTCTTCGATTTCACCAACGAGAAAGCATGACGTGTGGATAAACTCACCTCCTTGTCCCTATGCTCCGGCGGCGCAGGACTTGACCTGGGCCTTCAACTTGTCCTACCAATTCGCACAGTCGGTTGGGTGGAGTGGGAAGCCTTCGCCATCGAATACTTGGCTCAGGCGATGGAAGCAGGTTGCTTGGATCAAGCGCCTCTTTGGACGGTTATGTGGTCCACCACATAACCGTCCTTCTGTGGCGCAGTCAGTTATGTGGCGTAGCTCGTTCATCCGGCTGTATTTCGGCGTTTCGCTCATTCTTTGCACCACATAATTGTGGTGTTACGCTATGGGGAGAATGGTCCGTTTCCCTATTCTCCCGGAGGTGCGACTATGTTCGATCAACTTTACACGTCTCCCGTCGCAGTAGCGCGTCATTGCTCAGGCCCCTTGTTGGAAGAGCGGCTGGCCTTCCTGACACATCTCGCAGACCAGGGCTACACCCCTAATGGCTTGCGTAAGAGGGCGCGTCGTCTGCTGGTAATTGCACAGATGCTTGGATTGGCCAGCCGGCCTCGAAAGGTCCTGACTCTCGCCGAGGTTGAACGCAAAATGGCCGGCCAGCGCCGCCTCTATTATCTCCTTGCCGTCCGATGGCTCCAGTTTATGGGGCGTCTGCAACAGCGATCCGCCCCGCTCACCCCCTGCGCGAAGACGATCAAAGCGTTCGCTGACTACATGGAGCATGAAGCGGAACTGTCGCCCGTGACCATTTACAACCGTTGTTGGTGGATCAGGCGGTTCTTCGAGCGACTGCGTGTCAAGGGGGGGGTTCTGCACGAGATCACTCCTCATCGGATCGACATGGCGTTTCAGAAGTTGCTCGAACCAGGAGGTCATTCGCGGACGGCAATTCAACGCTGCGCCGACTCGCTTCGGGCTTTCTTTCGTTTTGCGGAAGCACAGGGCTGGTGCCGTAAAGGATTGGCGGCGTCCATTCGGGCTCCGCGTGTCTTCGCGCAAGCATCGTTGCCAGTGGGGCCATCGTGGGACGATGTGCGACGGTTGCTCGCCATGACCGAAGGTGACCAGCCGGATAACATCCGTGCCCGACCAATACTGATGTTGCTCGCCATCTACGGCCTCCGGGCTGGGGAGGTGCGCCGTCTGCGGCTGGATGATTTGGACTGGGAACATGAAGCGTTCCACGTTGTATGCTCCAAGACGAGGCGGGTCCGAACCTATCCGCTAACGCGATCCGTCGGCGATGCCATCCTGCGTTACCTGCAAGAGGTGCGACCGCGATCATCATATCGGGAAGTGTTCTTGTCACTGCGCCCTCCTTTCCGGCCGGTGCAGGTGTCGCTGTGGTGTATCGTTGGCAGACGCTTGCGATCCCTACACCTGTCACTTCCACACTACGGGCCTCATGCCCTGCGTCATGCCTGCGCGACGCGATTGCTGGCCGCCGGCCTGTCTCTCAAGGAGATCGGCGACCAACTGGGACACACGGCCCCCGACAGCACGCGAATTTATGCCAAGGTCGATCTCGTCGGCCTCCGTCAGGTGGCTGATTTCGACCTGGGAGGTGTCCTATGAACCTTCAACGCTTGATCGAACAGTACATATCCTTTCGACAGTCGCTTGGATCGCCATTTACCTCGGAGGCAGTCACTCTCCGGGCTTTCGGCCGTGTTCGTGGCACGCGAGCCAGCATTGCCAGTGTTCGCGTTGAGCATGTCGATGCGTTCCTGGGCAAAGCCAGGCCGGTGACCAGGTATTGGTTCGTCAAGTTGAACTGCTTGCGGCCCTTCCTCCAATATGCCGTGAGCCGTGGCTACATCACCAAAGCGCCTCTTCCCACCGTAATGCCGAAGCAGTCGCCGGCATTCGTTCCCTATATCTACACGCGGGAAGAACTCCATTGCCTTTTCCAAGCGATTGAGCCTCACCCGCGTGGCAATAGCGTCCTGGAACCAGCGACGATCCGCACGATGATTCTGGTGTACTACGGGGCCGGCTTGCGTTTGTGTGAAGCAACAAACCTGACTCGCGCCGACGTGGACTTGAGCCGGTCGCTCCTGACGATTCGGAATACGAAGTTCGGCAAAACGCGACTGGTTCCGGTGGGACCGCAACTGACTCGGGCCTTGGTTCAGTACGACAGCTCTCGGCGGAGAGGACGACCGGTCGAGGCTCCCTTTTTCGCAACCGCGGGGGGCGGCCCCATCAACACGAGGACACTCGAAAAGAACTTCCGAGTCGTGTGCGATCGCGCGGGCATCCGTCGGACTGACACGCACGAACAACCGCGAATTCACGACTTGCGCCATACGTTCGCCGTTCACCGTCTCACCTCCTGGTATCAGCAGGGCGCGGATGTGCAGCGACTCCTGCATCATCTGTCGGTCTATCTCGGTCATGTCCATTTGCAGGACACGCAGGTGTACCTGAGCATGACGCCCGAGCTTCTTCGTGCAGCCAGCCAGCGCTTCGAGCGCTATGCCGGGAAGGAGCAACGCCATGCCTAACTCCGATTTGCTGAGCCCCTGGGTCCGCCGGTTCTTGCTGGAGTACCTCGTTGCCGAACGGAATCTTGCCCGCAATACGCAGAAGAGCTATCGGGATGCGTTGCAGCAACTTCTGCCGTTCATCGCTCGCGCCGCCCACCGACGGATCGAGCGGCTTCGTGTGGAGGACGTTTCTCCAGCCCGCACCCGAGCTTTCCTTCAGGATTTGGGAAATACTCGCGGCTGCGGGATCGCTACGCGAAATCAGCGTCTCGCGGCGATCCATTCCTTGACGCGATTCATCGGTCTGCACAGCCCAGAACACCTGGAATGGTCCGGCCAGATTCAGACCATCGTGTCGAAGAAAGCTGCGCGTCCGCTGGTTGGGTACTTGGAAAAGGACGAGTTGGATGCGTTGTTGAAAGCGCCCGACCAACGCACTCCCCAAGGCCGTCGGGACTACGCGGTGCTTCTGTTCCTGTACAACACTGGCGCTCGGGCCGACGAGGTGGCCCAGGTGCGGATCGGCGACCTCGACCTGGGTGCCACATCCAGCCGCGATGCCTCGTCCGTTGTCTTGCGCGGCAAGGGAAACAAGCTCCGTCGCTGTCCGCTGTGGCCGAGGACCGTTGACGAGTTGCGTCCTCTCATTGAACATCGAGCCGCCTCGCAGCCCATCTTCCTCAACCGCCGCGGCCAACCGCTGACGCGATTCGGGATTCACGCGCTGGTCGAACGCTACGCTGCTCAGGTGGCAACGAAACTGCCGTCCGTGGCGAAGAAGCGTGTGAGTCCCCACACGATCCGCCACACGACAGCCACCCATTTGCTTCGAGCAGGCGTGGACATCAACACCATTCGAGCCTGGCTGGGTCATGTATGCCTCACCACGACCAACGTATATGCCGAGGTCGATTTGGAGATGAAGGCCAAAGCACTTGTGAAGTGTGAGATCAAGGATGGCAAACCGAAAAAGGATTGGCGAAAGAATCCAGAACTCATGGAGTTTCTGCGAACCCTGTAGAACGGAAATTATGTGGCGTCCCGCACAACAACACCCGCTGAAATCGCCGACGATCCGTGCTGGACGCCACATAACTGACTGCGCCACAGAAGGACGGATTTGCGAACCTTCAACGGCTGCCCTTGGCGTGGAACAGTGGATTGCATCACTGCGGGCTACCCGTGCCAGCCGTTCAGCGTCGCCGGCAAACGTCGTGGAGAAGGCGATCCTCGGCACTTGTGGCCTCATGTCCATCGAGTCATTGGCGAAGTTGAACCGGCACTCGTATTTCTCGAAAACGTGCCCGGCCATCTCAGCCTCGGATTCGACAAGGTTGCCGCAGACCTTGAAAGCTTGGGCTACGAAGTTGCGGCGGGGCTCTTTACAGCGGAGGAAGTCGGCGCAAGCCACAAGCGGGAACGATTGTTTATCCTCGCCGTGGGCGACGCCCGTGGACATGTCCAAAGGTGGGAGCACATCAAGGGGCGGGGAGCGGAAGAACGAATTGCTCCTGGCGGGGCAAGTGCGCCAGTGGACGGACCAACACATGACGACCCGCAGGTGTTGGCGGTCGCCCACGGCGGAGGAAGCAGGCCCGCGATTGGCGACGCTTCAGGACAAGGATGGCGGCCCGCCACGAATCGGCAAGCGAGTGTACCGCAAGAAGCCCGGCCGCGAACCGGTCAATCAGACGGTGACTTTGGGCCTGCAAGTTCAGCTTTGGCAAACGATCAAAGCGAGCGACGGGGAGAAGGGCGGCCCGAATCAGAGGGACGGGAAGGGAAATCCGTACTTGCCGATGCAGGCGGTTGCGATGTCAGCGGAGCTTTGGCCGACGCCGAATGTGCCGAACGGAGGACGGACGGTGCCCGAGGAACAAATGGCGGCCGGAGTGACGCCGACAGGACGGAAGATTCAGAAACCTTTGGCCAGAACGGCGGAACTATGGCCGACGCCGAGAGCCGAGGAGCGGTGCCAATACAACAGCCGCGACGAGTATGTCGCGCTATCCCGCTCTGTAACGAGTTGGCCGACGCCATCCACACGGGACTTTCGGACGCCCAACAGCCAGGATTCCCAGCAGCGGCGCAACGCCGACTCGAAACGAGGGCAGCAGTTGTGCAATTTTGCTTCCCACGACTCTTCCCTCCCCGCCCCGACGAACTCGACCGATGGCGCGAAATGCTCGAAATCGACGATGCACTTGCCCCGGCTCAACCCGCTGTTCGTCTGTTGGCTGATGGGTTGGCCGAGGATCGCGCCGAGTGGCTCCGCCTTCTCGGCAACGGAGTGGTCCCGCTTCAAGCAGCTTATGCGTTCTGCTCTCTTTGGGCTGCTATGTGTTCCGAGGTGACGGCATGACAGCGTACTTCATTGGCGGTGCCTGCGACGGACAGGAGCGAGTAGTCAACACTGACCGGCACTTCATCGACGCCCGGATGGAGACCGGTGAAGTAATTCGCTATGAACTGCTTGTCGCTTACGGCGACAAGCTGATCTACGCCCATGATCTTAGTCTCTGGCAAGTCATGGACTTGCTTATCGAAAACTACTGCGGAATCGAGGAACCATGAGAATCGTTTTGACCCTGATCCTGGTCCTGACCGCCGGCCTTGCGCAGGCGGCGACTATCACTGTCCCCGCGGGCACCGTACTGGTGACGCCGGACGGCAACCGCTACGACATCCCGGACGGCTCGATGCTGGTGACACCGGACCCGATGCCGGTGCCCCCGACAGCGCCGATCTACGATCCCTGGCCAGTTTATGTGCCGAACCCTATGCCGGTCCCACCGACCACGCCAATCTACGACCCCCGGCCGGTTTACGTACCGGGATCGAACTTCATCGTGAACCCCTACCGGAACCTGGACGCCACGCCCTGGATTTTCTATCCGTCGTGGTATCACCGTCCGTACTTCACCCTGCATCGGCCAGTCGTGACTCCCATGCCCCGGCCGTTCTTCCCAACCCCGCCCCGACCAATGCCGCCTCGCCCCATGCCGCCACACCCTGCTCCTGGCCCGCACGGCGGCCAACATGGCGGCGGCACACGCTCCGGCAGCCATTATCGTTGAAAGGAACCCTATGAAACGCATCCTTGTGGCGTTGCTGTGGTACGTGTCCCAGGTTGTGCCATTGATTTACCGTACCCGTTATTGGGACGCTGACCACCAGCTTCATTTTTGCGTCTGGCGGCAGTGGCTCGGCCGCTGCTACAGCGTGGACGACGTGGTGGTAAAGTACGACGCCGAAATGGAGCGCCGGTGCATTGCCGCCATCAAGCGTGGCGAGTATCAGACGCTCGACGACGTGCTCGGCGAACTGCGAGCCAAGTGCCGGTAGAGCCGCTTACCACCTTCCTGTCACCTTAACCTGGAGAGACCCCGTGCCCGACAACGGCGATCTGCTGAACCAGCCCGCTTCCGAGCAGCCCGAGGAATGGGACGACGAAGACGACCTGCGCGGACACGAGTACGACGACAAGGATGCCGACGAAGAGTGAGCGTTGCCCGTCAGATTTCAGGAGACTTTTATGCCCGTATTCGCAGTCAGCGACCTGCACCTTTGTGAACGCGGCCCCAGAGACAACTTCGCCTTCGAGAACCGCGAAGAGCGGTTCACCAACTTCCTCAACATGGTGGAAGCGGCCGGCGGCCGGCTGCTGATCCTCGGCGATCTGTTCGACTGGTGGAAAGTGCCGGTCGGGTCCGCCATCAACGCCTACTTGCCGCTGGCGGATCGGCTTGCCGGCATGGGCGCGACGTGGATCATCGGCAACCACGATAACGCCCTGGGGCCGCTGATCGGCTCGAAGCTGATGCTCGACCACCCGCTGTTTCAGCGGTCCTGTCAGCCGTTCGAGGAAGAGATCGGCGGCCGGCGGTTCGCCTTCCTCCACGGCCATGAGGCTGACCCGTACTGTTGCAATCTGAATCCCGGCGCCGGCGAAATCACCGCCATCATCAGCGGGATGTTGGAAGACCGCAACAAGGGACCGTTTACCCCCAGGGGCCATGCTGTTGAAGACGAGTTTGTCGGCACGCTGGAAAGCGCCCTGACGCTGTGGCGGACATTGACCTTCCAGCACGGCCGGCAGGCCGAGATGGTCGCGGGCGTGGAGACGTACCGCCAAGAGAAGCAGTGCGACGTGGTGGTCTATGGCCATACGCATCAGCCCGGCCGCATTGGCGACTACCACTTCAACACCGGGTCGTGGGCCAGAACCAATGACACCTACGTCCGCATCGAGGACGACGGCGCCACGACCGTCATGGAGTGGATTGGCACATGGTCGAAACCGTGCAACGCGAAGCTGGGCTAGAACGCCTGACGCAGTACGACGCCTTCCCGGTGCCGTTGAAGCGCATCTACTATGACGCCGACTTCAATTGCCGGGATGCCTTCACGCTGCAATCGGTCTCCGACCTGGCCGAAAGCATCCGGCTGCGGGGAGGCGGCGTCGAGCTAAAGGGACTGGATTACCCGATTGTGGTCCAGCCCATCGCAGACATGGCGGGCAAGAAGCCGGCCGGCTGCGACTACCGGCTGATCGCCGGGCACCGCCGCTACAAGGCGATGGAGGTCTTCCTGAAGTGGACGCGGGTGCCGGCGATGATCCTCGCCGGGCTGAGTGAGCACGAAGCCCGGATGCTCAACTTCGTCGAGAACCTTGAGCGCAAAGACCTGAATCCTTTGGAGGAGGCTCGGGCACTGGCCCGCCTTTACCCGGAGGGCGTGAGCCTGCGAGTGGCCGCCGCGGAATTGAAGCGGCCGACCGGATGGGTCCATGACCGTCAACGCCTTTTGACGCTCCCCGAGGAAGTGCAGCAGTTCGCGGCAGCGGGGCTGCTTGCCATGTGCAACGTCAAGGTGCTGGCGGCACTGCCGCCCGAAGAGCAGATCACCGCCGCCCGCAAGATCGTTCATGTGAAGCAGGAACATGGCAAGACGGCATCCATGCGGCACCTGGACCCGTCGTGCCGCCGCAAGTTCGGCTACCGCAAGTCGAAGGCCGAAATCAACCGCATGGTCGCCAAGATGCTCGGGTGCGGCATCACCGGACTGGCGCCGCGGCTAGGGGCTTGGTGTGCGGGCTACATCAGCGACGCGGAAATCGAACGGGATATTCAGAAAGCAACTCTAACTTCGGACGGCGATTGCTGATTCAACCGGTGGGGCATCACATGACGACCTTGGCGGAAAAACTGCGAAATGAGCCCGGCATCGACGTGCGACGGCTTCCGCCGGGCACCCGCCTTTTCATCGAGACGGAGAACCACGTCTACGAAATGAAGGCGGTGCTCGCCAGTGCGGGACTGTTGGAAATCACGTCGAGTGACCCGGCGCTGCACCTGCCAACCGTGGGACAGTACCTCGGCGGTCAGTTTCCGCCTGATTGCACGGTGGAAGGCTGGATCGGCCAAGGGCTGCTCATGTTCATCCGCTTTCGCAACGGCCGCTACACGTCTGCTCCCGTCAGGTCCGCTGAAGTCATGGGCGACACCTGGCGCTACACCGTATTCGAGGCTGCGGAGATTCCCGGCGTGTGCCCATAGGCACTGAACGCGCGGGAGCCCCCACAGTCACCAACCCTTTGGAGAACCCATGTACGTCTGCCTCTCTGCACTTGCCCTGTTCGTCCTGGCCAGCAACCTCCATTGCCGGAGCAAGATGCGCCGGGCGCAGGTTGAGGCGTGGGTCGCTCGCCAATGTATGGAAGGGTACAAGCATCAACTGACCGAGCAGGTCGATCGCGGCCGTTTCCGTGAGGCCGTGCTGCTCACCGAAGTTGGCAAGATCGCATTGGACTGGGCCAAGGCCACCGTCGTGGCGGATGCCTGGAAATCCTACGCCCTTGGCTACGAGGTGTTCTGTGAGGCCACCTATGACGGCGACGACGCTGGCGTCCTGAACGCCGGGGCCGAGATCGCGTCCGCCCGCAACACCCTCCAAGCCCTGGGTGAGTACAACGCATGAGCAAGGTCTACATCGACAGCGAAACCTGCGGGCTGCACAGCATGATGGTGCTGTTGCAGTACGCCGAGGAAGACGGCCCGATCCGGCTTCACGAGGTCTGGCGACGGCCGATCCGTGAGACGCTGCGCCTGATCGAATGGCTGACCGAGCACACGGTCGTGGGCTTCAATCTGTCCTTCGACTGGTTCCATATCGCCAAGACCTATACCATCTTTCGCCTCGCGGACCCTGACTGGATTCCGCGGGAGCACATCAACGAGATTGCCCTGTTGGAGCCGAAGGGGCAAGACGGCCCGTGCGTCAAGCCGGCCTGCGCCCTGGACCTGATGCTCCATTCCCGCAAGGGGCCGTACCAGTCCCTCATGGCCCGCGAAGACATCCGCATCAAGCGGGTGCCTTCCGCGCTGGCCTACGCGCTGGCTGCTGAGTTGGAGGGCCGTGTCCAACTGGACAACATCTACTTCGCCCGTTCGGCCGATCCGAACGCCCCCAAGTGGCAGGTCTTCGACCGCAAGGATCGCTATGGCGACATCGACACCGACTTCAAGGATGTCGTGCTGCGTTTCAACCCGGCCGGCGGACTGAAGTTCCTCGCCGAGCACGCGATGGGCTTCAAGCCCAATTACCACTTCAAGGATGTCGAGCCGCCTACGGCCTGGCGTCCCTATGAGCTGGGCTATGCGCCCACGGCGCTGGCGGTGTCGTCGCCCGAGAGGAATTGGGAAGTGTGGGGCCGCAAGAAGGGCAAGCAGAAGATCAAGGTCGCCGTCGAAGAGCAACTGACTGACCCTGCGCTGAACCTGCACGACGAGCATGACGACGACGAGGTGGTCGCCAAGCGTGCCAAGCCCAAGGCGGGCGAGGATGTGTTGTTGGGCCACGCCTGGCCCGGCGTGATTGACAAGCACATCGAGCACTGGGCCACGCGGCCGGATGCCCGCGAATATGCCAACGACGACATCGTTTACACGCGGGCGCTCGACAAGCACTTCGGCTGCCCGACAACGGGCGACAACGATTCAACGTTGGCCTGCATGGTCCCCGTCGTCCGCTGGCACGGCTTCTCCATCAACGTCCCCGGCATGAAGCAACTGCTGGCCAAGGCCGAGGCGGTCGTGGCGGCCAGCCCGGTCAACATCAACAAGCCGGGCGAAGTCCGCGGCTACGTCACGGCTGCGATGGACCCCACCGAGACGGTCGTTCTCGAAGAGTCCACGAAGAAGAGCAACCTGGAAGCCATCTTGAACTGGGAGATCGCCCAACCAGAGCCGTGTGGCCGGTGCGAGGGCACGCCGGGTTGCGTCCGTTGCGGCGGCACCGGCTTCGTCCAGCCGGGCAAGCATCCGGCGGCCGTTCGGTCCAAGCAAATCCTAGACGTGAAGATCGCCGCCAAGGAAGTGGAGTTGTACAAGAAGCTGCTGCTGGCTGGCAAGTTCCATGCCAGCTTCGTGGTGATCGGCACCCTCTCCAGCCGCATGGCCGGGGCAGACGGTCTGAATCCGCAGGGCATCAAACACGCCAAGGACGTGCGTAAGATGTTCCCCTTGTTCTGGGAGGAAATGATCCTCTGCGGCGGCGACTTCGACTCGTTCGAGGTGACGATTGCCGACGCCGTGTACAACGATCCGGCCTTGCGCAGGGATTTGACGACCAAGGGGCCGTGTCCGAAATGCCTCGGAACCGGCAAGGACAAGAAGACGGGTGGCGTGTGCGGCGAGTGTGAGGGCACGGGCCTGGCCCCGCAGAAGATCCATGCCCTGTTCGGCATGGCCCTCTCCGGCCTGACCTACGAGGAGGTGGTCGCCTCGCAGGGCACGGACAACGACTGGTACGACAAGGGCAAGCGTGGCGTGTTCGCCCTGGTGTACGGCGGCGACTGGAACACCCTGGTGCAGAAGCTCGGCGTGACCGAGGCCCGCGCCAAGGCGGCCTACGCCGACTTCGTGAAACGCTACCCCGGCATCGACAAGGCCCGCCGCAAGACCTTCGACGCCTTCTGCTCCATGCGGCAGCCGGCCGGCATCGGGAGTGCCGTGGTCTGGGCGGAGCCGGCCGAGTACATCGAAACCTTCCTCGGCTTCCGCCGCTACTTCACCCTGGAAAACAAGATTTGCAAGGCCCTCTTCGACCTGGCCCGCAAAGTGCCGGCGCACTGGCGGGCGTGCAAGGTCAAGGTGGTGCGGCGCGATCGCGTCCAGACTGCTGGCGGGGCGGTGTCGTCCGCCCTCTATGGCGCCGCCTTCCAGATGCAGGCCGCCAACATGCGGGCCGCCGCGAACCACGAAATCCAGAGCCCTGGCGCCGAGATCACGAAGTCGGTCCAGCGACGGCTGTGGGACTTGCAGCCTGCGGGCGTCCATCCGCTGATGCTCGCTCCGCTGAACGTCCACGACGAGTTGATGGTGGTGGCCATGCCCGCCATTGTCCCGCATATCACGGCTAAGGTCCGTGAAGTTGTGGAGTCCTATCGTGGCCATGTGCCGCTGATCGGCATGACCTGGTTCGAGGGCATGGAGAACTGGGCAGAGAAGAAGGGTGGCGCCGCCCCGGTCAAGATTCGAGCCCCGGAGATGATGTAATGGCTCGAATCCGCAAGCCGGCCCACGGACCAGAGTGGTACATCCAGCGGGACGTAATCCGGTTCCTGACGGCCCGCGGCTGGAATGTCGAGCACACGCACGGCAACCTCTACCAGACAGGCTTCCCCGACCTGTACGTCGCCCACAAGAAGTGGGGCACCCGCTGGATCGACTGCAAGCAGCCGAAGAGGTACAGCTTCACCCGCGACCAGAAACGCAAGTGGCCCGTGTGGGAAGCCTATGGCATTGGCATCTGGATTCTCACGGCCGCCACGCAAGAAGAATACGACAAGCTATTCGGACCACCGAACTGGCGTGATTACTGGAAGAAGTCCTGGGGCGATGTTCCCGATGTGGACGCCCTCTTGGACGAGTTAGAGCGCGAAGGCCGTTCGGCCTGATCTATTCGCGCCGCTCCCGTTATCCACCTCCAACTGCGGAGAAACTATGCGCTTACTACGCAAGCCCGAGCGATGGATGTGCCTGCCGGCATCCTTTGCGATGGTCTTGGACCTGCCGCTCGCCGCCATCTTCGAGGAGATCGGGCACGACGGCAGCAAGATCATGCGGCCTGATCTGCCCGAGCCTACCTGTCGGCGCGGTTTTCATCCCCAAGAGTTGGTCCATGTCTGTCTGAGTCACGGCCACGCCGGCACGCGGGTCGAGTTGTTTCCCGTCCTCCGCGCGACGCCAGATGGGGCCGAACACGTCGTCGCCTACCCGGACGACAACTGGGTCCGCTTCACGCGGGTCATTGAGCACAGCCGTGGCGTGATTGAAGGCGTCGGTCGCCGCTGCGGTCACGCGGTCGCCTACGAGTACGGGCACATCTTCGACCCGGACGGCTACGAGTACGACTACTCGCGCGAAGCCTGCCAACAGCGCGGCTTCCTCACCCAGCACCTTTGGCGCATTGACAGGATCGGAGGCTGAGCATGGCGTTCACAATCGAAAACAACAATGAGTTGTTTCCAGCAGTTCTTGCCGGGGACGCCGCAGCCCGCGAGGCGATGATTGTCAACAACGTGGGGTTGGTAATTGTCAAGGCGGGTTCCCTAATCCGGCAGATGCCGAGCGTTGCCTACTTGCGGGACGATTTAGTCAGTGCCGGCTATATCGGCCTGGTCAGGGCCGTCAACAAGGTGCCGACAGGACGGGTCCGAATGAAAGCCTTGAACGCTTGGATCGGACGGTGCGTGACAAAAGAAATGCGAGACCTGCTTCCGCGTGAGCGAAGCATTCATATTCCACGAGAATCCAGCCGCCTTGCCCGCAATCACAACCGGCCGATTGAAGTCCCCACAGTCTTTAACGTGATCCCGGAAACACTTGAAACCCACTCGGAGCTTGCCGTGGTGGAGTTGCGCGACATTTTCGACGCTTGCTGCAAGTCCGAGACAGAACGGAAGTGCCTGCGGCTTCGTGAAGCTGGATACACATTCCAGGAGATTGGCACAAGGCTCAATATCTCGAAATCTTTGGCCCAAAAGATGTTCCGCAACCTGCAAGAACGAATCCTCGCCTGTTGGGAGGCCAGATGATCCAACGCATTTTGTTGGACCTGGACGACACCTGCAATACGTTGGCGATGCACGCCTTGGCGTGCGTCGGCTGCAAGGTCAGTTCTACCGACTACACGCAGCATCCCGTCGAGTTTCGCTGTGACCTTATGGGTGCGGCCAAGGCATCCTAGTTCCCCGGCCGTGGAACGGGCTATGGGGACAAGACCCCTTCGAGGCCATCGAGCGGCAACTGGAAAAACTTTTCTGATTCACTCTAACTTCTCCGGGCTTTGCTGATATAGGAGTGCCAAGCACTTCGGCACTTTCGACCGGAGACTGAACCATGCACACCGTTGAATTCATCCCCGCCCATTGGCTGGAACACTCCGCATCGGCGGTCGTCACCGGCCTGCCGCTGGTCTGCTACAGCCGGCCGGTGGAAGTGGAGCGCCGTGTCGAAACCCGGCGGGCGTCGGACGTGGAACGGCTGCTCAAATCCCTGCTTTCGGCATAAGCGACACCAGGCAACCACATGAAACGCGAATTCCTGCAACTGGCCGACCACTACGCCCCGGCGAAGCATGGCGTGGCCGGGTGGTTCATCTCGGAAAAGTTGGACGGGACAAGGTGCTTTTGGGACGGCGGCGTCTCTCGCGGGATCGCCACCGAGCAAGTGCCGTGGGCCAGCATCATCGACCCGAAGACCGGCAAGAGGAAAGCCAAGATCAAGCCCGTGGCGACGGGTCTGTGGAGCCGCTACGGCAACCCAATCATCGCACCGGATGCGTTCTTGAATCTCTTGCCCTGCTGCCCGCTGGACGGCGAGTTGTGGGCGGGACGCGGGAATTTCCAGCTTTGCCGGTCGATCTGCGGCGGCGACACGCCGGACTATCGCTTCATGGACACGATCGTCTACGCGGTCTACTCGTCCCCGCCCCTAGCCAGCGTCTTTTCCAACGGAGAGATCAAGAACACCAACATGGTCCGGGCGATGGACCACATAGCTTGCGAGCACTGGATTTGCCAGCGTCTCAATGCCAAGCCCAAGCGGCACGAGGGCCTGCCCGTCCCGCGTTGGTCCCTGGGCGATGACTACAAGTACATGCCGCCGGGCGTGCCCTTCGCGGATGAGTTGCGATTCCTCAACGAGAATTTGGACAATACGGACCCAGACTCCCGTTGCTACCTGCACCCGCAGACGAAGTTGATCGACATTCCTGAAGAGGCCGCAGCCCAAGTGGAAGCCTTCCTGCAAAAGGTCTTGGACCTTGGCGGCGAGGGCGTGGTGGTTCGCAATCCGCAGGCGACTTGGACGCCCAAGCGGCACAAGGGCATCCTCAAATACAAGCCCTTCCTGGATGCCGAAGCCCGCATCATCGGCTTCACGTCTGGCCGCGAGACCAACAAGGGCAGCAAGCACCTGGGCCGCATCGGCGCACTGATTACCGAGTACGAAGGCAAACGGCTGGAACTGTCCGGCCTGACCGATGCCGAGCGCGAGTTTTCGTCCGACGAGATGGGCATCTTTGCGTCCGCTAATCCCGGCGTGGACATGCCTGACCGGTTCCAGGGCCGGCACTTCAAGAGGGGCCAAACCGTGACCTTCAAGTACCGCGAATTGACCGACGACGGCATCCCGAAAGAGGCCCGCTACTGGCGTCGGAGAGACATGGAGTGAGCCGCCTGATGAAGCGAGCCGAGATCATGGCCGTGGCCCGCACGCAAAAGACGGACGCCCGTTGCATCGGTCCCAAGCGAGGCATGAGCCGCCGGGGCAAACGCCTCGGAGCCAAGAAGGTCCGTCAGCACCTCAAGAAGATCGACACGGATCGGGGTACGCCGTCAGAGCCCCTAATCAACCAGACCTGTCTTCCTTCGGGTTGGCATAAGCCCACGGTGCCGGGCGCGTTGATCGACGGAGACACCATTTTTCAACCAACAAGACTGAACACCATGATGAAACGCAACCCGAAACAGGAAGGGACACCCTTCTTCGACTGCATCCCGCAGACCGGGCCGTGCCCCATCGGCTGCAACCAGTGTTTCTACAACCGGCCGGGGGCCTACTACGTGCCCATCGACAAGCCGCACGTCCCCACGCCCGAGGAAGTCGGCGGCGGCATCGTGCGGATGAACTGCGGCAACGACAGCAATAACCAGCGCGAGTTGGTGATTGAGACCGCAAGGCAATACGAGCGGTTCTTCTTCAACACGTCGATCCCGCGGTACGACTTCCCCGGCCCGGTCGTCCTGACGGCCAACCCGAAGGAAGAGGAAGGGGCGCACTACGCCTGGCCGCTGTGGCACGGCGACGACTGGTACTCGCCGGCCGCCAACCTTATGTTCGTGCGGCTCCGCACGTCGGCCAGCAATCTCAAGCTGGTGGACCAAGCCGTGGCTGCTTGGACCGCCGCCAAGGTGCCCTGCGTCATCACCTTCATGGCCTATTACGACCATGAGCCGGACGTGCCGACTGACCTGATCTTCAAGGGGCAGTGCTACGAGTGGCGTGTGCGGCACATCAATCCGTACTGGTGCCCGACCAAGGAGTTCATGCGCTGGATCATGTCCCGCTATCAGGGCAACCGCCTAGTGTCGATGTGCGGCAGCATCGACGCTTCCTACTGCCGCGCCTGCCACAACTGCGAGACGCACTACCTGCAAGCCATGAAACGCCTCCGCGGCGAGTGAAAGGAACACCATGAACGCTCTCGTCACCATCACGATTGTCGGCCTGGTGGCCGGGACCATCATCACCATCACCGCTCCGCCAGCCGCGGCCGTCGTCATGGTCCTCGGCGTCGGCGCACTGTGCGTCTTCGGCTACCTCGCGTTGCAAAAGGGAGCCTGATTGTGGGCACCAACCGCGAGCAACTGGGGCCGGACAGCCGCGACCGCGGCACAAAGGCCCGCCGTTTCATCAAGCAGCAGCGCAACCGCGCCGACCGCCGCAAAGCGAAGCAAGACCCAGCCGGCGCACCTTCCAAGCGCATTTACCGAGGCTACGACGACTAGCATGAGCGACCCGATTCCAACCGACGTAATCAGCGACAAGTCGCTGGACCGGCAACTGCCAGCAATCAGCCGAGACAAGATTATCCGAGCACTGGACCTGGCGGTCTTGAAGCCAGATGCCCACCTGGCCGACGTGACCACCACGGCCCGCGTCGTCGAAGACATGGGCTTTGCTTCAATCTGCGTGGCGTCCTACAACGTCGCCGTCGCCAAACAAATCACGTCGCGGGTCTGCTCGGTCATTGGCTTTCCGCACGGCAACACGTCGCCCCAGGTCAAATACCTGGAAGCGGCAGCGGCCATCGAGGACGGGGCCGTGGAACTGGACGTGGTGATTAACTACGGCCGCTTCCTGGAAGGCCGGGACACGGTGGTCGTCCAGGAACTAGGTCGCATCGTCCAGTTGGCGCACACGAAGAAGGTGCTCGTCAAAGCGATCCTCGAAACGCGCTACTACCAGCCGGGCCAGATCGTCGAAGCCTGCCGTCTGTGCGTGGACTGCGGTGTGGACTTCGTGAAAACGTCCACCGGCTTTGCCTCTGGCGGGGCGACGCCCTGGGTCGTGGAACTGATGCTGGACGCCGTGGAAGGCGCGGCCCAAGTCAAGGCCAGCGGCGGCATCAAGACCCACGCCGATGCAGCACTTTACCTCGGTCTGGGCTGCACGCGGCTCGGGTCGTCCCGCTACATGGAGCTACTGCCATGAAACGGCGAATGAACCGGCTTGCGCTAAATCGCGGCTATCTCTGCGGTGCGATGGATCGGGTTACAGACGGCGGCGTCGGCTGGCGTCAAGACCTGATCGACAGCCTGAAGGACTTGAAGATTCTCTGGCTCGACCCCTGCCGCAAACCGATTGACGTGGGGGTGGAAGACCTGGAGAACCGAGCCCTCCGGCACAGGGCGAAACGGGCCGGCGACTACGAGTTTGTCCGAACGCAGATGAAGCAGATTCGCCCCGTCGATCTGCGGATGGTGGACATTTGCGACTTCGTGGTGGTGAACCTTGACCTGGACGTTCACGCCTGCGGCACCTACGAAGAGTTGTTCTGGGCAAACCGAATGAAGAAGCCGGTGCTCGTGCGCATCGAGCAGGGCACCGAGCACACGCCGGATTGGCTCTTCGGCACGCTCCCCTTCGAGTTGATCTTTTCGACGTGGGACCAGGTGAAGACCTACCTGCGACATATCGCCCACGACCCGGTAATCGACCGACTCAACCGTTGGTACTTCTTCAACTGGATGGGCGAGAACTGCGCCGAGCCTGCCAACTCATGTGTCCCGAAGGCCCGGCGAACAACCGTGAAGCGAGGCAAGAAATGAAGCCTGATCCAAGCACGTCGAAACGCTCATTCGTCAAGGCCCTGTCCTGGGAAACCTTCTCGAATCTCGTGTGCTTCGGACTGGCCTACGCCATGTTCGGCAACCTCGGTGGCTGTGCCCTGTTCACGGCCATCTGCTTCATCGTGAAGCTGATTCTTTTCTACTACCACGAGCGCGTCTGGCACCAAATCCATTGGGGCAAGTGTGTGTAAACAGCCGGTGAGGGTGGCTGCCCGCGTTTCGGTGACGGGCGGCCCTGGGTGGGAACCATTATCAAGGGCGTGTGGAGTAGCGGAGATTGAACCGACGCCAGCGAAACACGCAGTAACCGGCTTCACCTTTTCTCGGAGAACCCTGATGCAGCCCATCCGCCGTGCGAACACGCCACGCCGCAACGCAAAGTGCCCCTGTGGCAGCGGCAAGAAGGCGAAACGCTGTTGCCTGCCGAACATCCATCGGCTGGCGGCCCTGCCGCCGGTCGTCCGCACCCAGGCCATCGTCGCGCAGATTCTCGGCCATCCGATCTTTCCACAACCCCGATAGGACTGCCTAACCATGCGATACATCGCCCTGTTGCTGCTCCTGGTGCTGGCCGGCTGCCAGCCGGAGCCGCCGCCATACCCCCGGCCGATCGTCGTGCCCATACCGGTGCCATGTCCCCGGCCGATCATTGTGCCCGTGCCGGAGCCGATCATCGTGCCGGTGATTCCTGATCGCCGGCCGCATCCGATCCCCGATCACCCGCGTCCGCCCCGGCCGGAGCCACCGCGACCGGTTTCGCCGCACCCCGGCCCGAGGCCCGAGCCACCACGACCAGCGCCGCCGCGGCCGGCACCGCCGGCACCAAAACCCTCTCCTCACAAGTAGATTGCCATGAAGACACCCCGTTCCCTCAGCTATTCATCCGTGACTCTCTGGGAAAAGAACCCTGAAGAGTTTTACCTGCGCTACCTTGCCGAGCACTCGGCCCCACGGCTGCCCCAAGAGCCACCGATGGCCGTGGGCGCCGCCTTCGATGCCGTCGTCAAGGCCGCCTTGAACGAGGCCCTGTTCGGCCAGGGCACCAACCCGCAATTCGCCTTCGAGGCCATCTTCGAGAGCCAGGTCGAACCGCAGTGCCGGGACTTCGCCCTGCCGGCCGGGCAGCACGTCTTTGCCGCCTACAAGACTACGGGTGCCTACGGCGAACTGCTCAAGCTGCTGGGGCAATCCGTCGAGACGCCGCGATTCGAGTTCAAGGTCGATGGCGTCATTGCCGGCGCTCCATTCACCGGCAAGCCGGACTGCCGCTTCGTGCTCGACTTCGGCTTGGGCTGCATCCACTGCATCCTGGATTGGAAGGTCCGGGGCTACCGCTCGAAGTATGCCGCCAGTCCGTCGAAGGGCTACATGCTTTGCCGGGACGGCTACCAGAGCGAGAAGCCGAGCAAGAGCCACGGCACCCAACACACCAACTTCCTGGAATACAACCATCGTGGCCTGACGGTCAACGCCGGCTACATGGAGTATTGCAACGACGAGTACGCCGACCAGCTTTGCCTCTACGGCTGGCTGCTGGGTGAAAAGCCGGGCGACGAGAACGTCGTCGGCATGATCGAAGAGATCGTCAGCAAGCCGGCCGACCCCGCTCCCTTGCTGCGGGTGGCCAACCACCGCGCCCGCGTGAAGGCCGACTACCAGCAGAAGCTCTTGGATCGGGTCGGCCGCTGCTGGCAGGCCGTCACCTCCGGCAACATCTTCACCGATCTGACTCCCGAGGAAAACGCCGGCCGCCGCGAAGTGCTGGAAGACATGGCGCTGAGTCTGGGCAAGACCGCCGGGGCCTACGACGACTGGTTCAACGAAGTAACGCGGCCCCAGTTCAAGAGGTAGCCATGTTCACAATCAATCCTGCAACCCTCCAGCGCGTGCAACTGGCCCGGCTCACGCCGGCACGCATGACCGAAATCCTCCGGGCTTTGGAAGCGGCCATCAACAAGCACGGCACGGAAGACGCCTCAGTCACCTTGGAATACACGTTGCCCGGCGAGGTATTCAGCGAGACTGATCTGGTCCCCGTTCTCATCGTCGGGCTGCGAAAGGCGGCCCCGTGAAGTTTGAGTCCATGTCGCAACTGGCGGTCTTCATCGTGGCGTTTCTTGCCGGTGCCGCGCTCGACTTCGTGTGGACCATGTGCGTCGAGTCCGTGCAGAGGCGACACGCCCTGCTCGCCGCCAACCTGGCCGTCGTGCTCTACGTCTGCACGTTTTTCTCCACGGTCCTGATCGTGGAGAAATGCGTGCCGGCCGTGATCGCCTATGGCCTGGGCAACTGGGTGGGAACCTTCTGGGCCGTGAAACGGAGCCGCAGATGAAGTATCACCTCTACAACGGCGATTGTCTGGACGTGCTCGAATCCCTGGAGCCCGTGGACACCTTGTTCGCGGACCCGCCCGACAACATTGGCCTGGGCTACGACACCTACCGGGACAAGCTGAACGAGGGCGATTACGTCACGCTGTTGCGGCGCTGGCTCCACGCCTTCGTGCTCAAGGCCCGCACGGTCTGGTTCAGCTACAACTCAAAGTGGACCTTCGAGGTGGGCAGGATCGTCACCGAGATCGTCGGGCTGCGGGCCGGCGACGTGGAGGCCAAGCCGTGCGTCCAGACGTTTACGTTTGGTCAGCACAACCACCACGACTTGGGGAACAACCACCGGCCGCTCTTGCGCCTTCGCTGGCACAACGCCCCGCTCTACCCCGACGCCATCCGCGTGCCGAGTTGGCGGCAAGAGAACGGCGACAAGCGGGCCGATCCCCGCGGGCGAGTCCCCGGCGACGTATTCGATTTCACCAGGGTCACCGGCAACAGTAAGCAGCGACGCACCTGGCACCCCACGCAACTCAACGAGGGCCTGGTCGAGCGATGCGTCAAGCTGACCACGCCCACCGGCGGCAAGGTCTTGGACCCTTTCGGCGGCACGGGCACCACGTTGCGTGTCTGCAAACGCCTGGAACTGCCTTGCACGCTGATCGAACTGGACCGGGAGTATTGCAAGCGGATCGCCGCAGAAAACGGCCTCTCGCCGGCCAACTACCCACATCGCGCAATATGGCAAGGAGTCTGACGGTGGACGAGATGAATGATTCCCTCCGCTGGCGTGGCCGTGCTTATCTGCCGCCGCCTGAACTGGATGAACCGCTGGAACCCTGGCCGCTTCCACCTTTGACCCCGGACGAGCTACAAGCGCACCGCGCCCTAGAGGAAAGCACCGAGGCCGAGCGGCTGGCCACCTTGGAGGCGGCAGACCCGTCGCAGAAGCGTCCGACACGTAAGCCGTCATGGCTGGACCACGTTGACTTCATTGACACGGAGTAGGCGTATGCTGGTCGTGCGGATTGAACTATGGCCCGGCGGCTGCGAAGCCCGGAAACGGACCCTGGCAACCGGCACCATCACGAATCTCGGCACGGGCAGCAAGACCCACGGCAACTACTTCGCCGATTTGCGAGACGCCGCCGGCCGCCTTTGGCGGCACGGCTCGGTAACGAATTTTCCGCGAAAGCGGCTTCTCGCATGGGACTTGCTCTTCCGCGTGCTGACAAATCTGCTCGCCGACCGGAATTCACTCTAACTTCGCGCCGCGTTGCTGATGTAGGGGTGTCAGCCGAGAACATCATCCTGCATAAGGGGACGTGACATGACAAGTGAGAAACTGGAACTGATCCTGGAACAGCACGACATTCATCCGGCCTTCTGGCCCGAGATGAAGACCCTGGTCTTCGACGGTACGCGGCCCAGCAAGGAACTGCTCACCCGGCTGCGCTGCGTCGCCAACTACAAGGCCGCTCTCGACACCATCCTGGCGGAACTGTCGAAGCAGGTGAAGTTCAAGTTTCCGCCGAAGGTCCGCCATTATCAGTCTTTGGAGGTTCCTGCATGACGCCCGCCGTCGATTTCATGGGTCGGGCCATCGAGGCCGGTCACGTCGTTGTGTATCCCGTGCGCCGTGGGAGCGACATGTGGCTCAACAAACTGAGCGTCACCGAGGTCACTGACGACCGCATCACGGGGTACAGCCCCACGGGCAAGCTGCTGGGCATCAAGAACTTGCAGAACGTCGTGATCGTCGGCGGTCAGCCCACGGGACAGCCCATCGCATGAGGTGAGCATGACCCTGTACGACCTACACTGCAACGCCTGCAACGCCATTTTCGAGGTGTGGCAGGACCGCAGCGCGAAAGGCCCCTTCCGGTGCCAGAAGTGCGGAAAGAGAAGAGCCTACCGCACGATCCTTGCGCCGCCGGCCTACCACGACCGTTACAGCCCGCTCCACCCGCGTGCAGGCCGTGGGAAGGGCATCGGGAGGAAGACATGAACCCGGCCGACGCTGAAAACGCCGTGGCCGCTTGGAAGAGATCGTCAGCCGTCTGCCGTGAGTGAGCCATGCACTTCGTCCGCAAGAAGAAACGCGGCCAGAGCCAAAAGGTCCGCCGAAGCTGGTTCACCCAGGATGGCTACCGCATCCTCTGGCGCAAGGAGGTCTGGGGCGTGCGTGTGCCGGCCCGCTTCCAAGCCTGCGTGCGGATCGAGATGCCGCACTATGGCAATGGCGACGAGACTTTCGTGATGTGGGACTTCGTGAACGATAAGCGCCGCCTCTACAAAACCTTGAAGGCGGCCCAAGAGGATTGCGAGAAACACCAGCGACTCTGGATGAAGGCATGTGAAGCCACGGGCGTTCGCGCTCTGCATGACATCTTCGGCAAGCTGCCCCTGGGGATGCCCCTGTGGGTGAAGAAGAAAATCAACCGCAAAGCCTACGCCCTATTGATGGAGGAAGCATGACATGGCCAGAGCACGCGCCAAACAGACTGACAACCGTGTGAGCATGGAGGCCGCCACCAGCCTGGGAGGCCGCCGCAAGGCCCTGGCCGCCCAACGCAGCAAGACGGAACTGGCCGCGCTGCGGGAGACGCTTCGCGCCGCAGCCGAGGCCAAAGGCCCGCGGACCAAGGCCAAGATCGCGGCCACCTTGAAAGAGATCGCCGATAAGCACGGCCACGCGGAATTCGACCGTGCCCTGCGGCTAATCAACCCGACCTACAAGGGGATGGACGTGATCCCCGAGAAAATCGCCAACGGCCCTCGGAGGTAAACATGGCACGCGCACGAGCGAAACAACTGCCGCTCACCAAAGCGGTGGACGCCGAGGCCCGCAAGCAGAACATGCTGGTGGGCAACCAGAAGGACCGTGGCAAGACGGAACTGGCCGCCCTGCGAGAAAGCCTCAAGGCCCAGGCCCGCGGCATCAGCGGGAAGAGAACCCAAGCTGTCTTGAGGCAAATCCAGAAGCGCTACGGCGATGCCGAGCTTCAGCGGGCCATCCGCGAATTCAACATCACCTTCAAGGGCATCCAGCGCGATCCCGAGGAAGGAAAGAACCCCGCACATGGCTGATCCTCTGCACAGTGAATTCTGCCCGCGTTGCGGAACTCCCGTCGATACCAGCGGCGATGAAACGCGACTCTGCGATGCCTGCGGCTGGTTCGGCGACAACACGGAGACGGCCCAAGAGCCGCCCGATACGGGTGACTTCAACCCCGTGCTGGCCGCCGTCCAGGGACTTATGCTCTTCCGCGACGTGTGCCGTCAGGAACTTGTCGCCGAGCAGGTTTACGACGCCGGCAACGCCACGGAGCCAGACCTGCGCAAGGTTAGAACCGAGGCCCGCAACGCCCTGCACTCGCTGGTGGAGTTGTTCACGGCCCTGCGCCGGTCGCACACCCCACCGCCAGGCGACTGAGGCCATATTGAACCCCTTAACCTTTGGAGATCGACCCGTGACCATGACCAAAGCTGTTGATCGCATTGTTGCCGACTTGGAGCAGAACCCGCCCGCCACCCTCACCGAGGCCCGCGCCAAGTTGCAAGACCTGTTGGTCGCCCTGCGTGGCTCCATTGAAGAGAAATTCGGCGGCATCAAGGCCGAATCGCCCGACTACCAGGCCGTCTTGTCGGAAATGTCCGTCCGCGTGGAGGCCGTGGAAGCTGTCACCACGGCCATCGCCGACCTTGAAAAGGCTGAAGCCACGGCGGCTGCCGCCTTGGAGCGGACCTGGAAGAAACTCCACGCCGCCCGCACGGAACAGCGCGTGTGGCGGAAGTTGAAAGCCCCGGCCGCCACCTGAACCCATCCCTTCCCGAGGCAGCATCCCGTGAGCAACAGCAGGCTGTACACCGACCGCCTTTTGTCCTACTGGGACCAGAACCTCTTTGGCTGGAAGCACTCGGGCTACACCCACGGGGCGTCCGAAGTCAGCCAGCCTTGCGGCGATGAAGTCGAGTTTCGGCTGATCGTTGGCGAAGCCGGCCTGGAAGTTGTGGACGTGTGGGCACGCGGCTGCTGCGTCTCGGAGTGCTGCGCCGCCATGCTTGCCGAACTGGCCCGCGGCAAGATGGTGGGCTGGGTAAATGCCTACACCGCTGAAGAATGGGAGCGATACGTCAACGTCCCGTTAGGCGAAAGCCGCAAACGGTCCTGCGTGATACTCGCTCTCGATTGCCTCAAGAAAGCCGTCAAAACACCTTTTGACCCAACCACGAGTGAATTATGGCAATAAAGACCGCAAAGGCGACCGTCGAGTTGACAAAGAACGACGAGGGCACCTGGCTGAACGTCGAGATCGGCGGCCGGAAGGCCACCCTCTCCCTGAACAACAGCAACCACGGCCCGATGGTCAAAGACATCCTGACCGAGTGGGGCGAGGCCCACTTCCGCCCCACCGGCAAGGCGAAGACGGCTCTGGTCGCCCTGGGCGAATGCCTGTTGGCCGGCGTCGTCACCCTGCTGCTCGTCGGCGTCCTGGTTGGCGCCCTCTATCTCTGCTACGCCCACGCCGGGTCGATGGCCGAGGGTTTTGGGCTGGCCATCGGCGCCGGGCTGCTGGGCGGTGTGGTTCGCTACTTCAAGACCACTCGCCGCATGTTGAGCAAGCTGAGCGGAGGCAGGCTGTTCCAATGACCCCGGAAAATGGCGGCCTGGACGACCGCCCCCGGCACGTCAAATGAAAGCTGCCGACGCGGAAGAGGAAATACGGGATCGAGCAATGGAACAGTTTTCACGGGAAGTGGATGTACCGCCACTGGTACGCTACGCAACGGGCCAGGGACCATGCGTTCGACAACCTGCGCAACAAGAGTACGATCCTCAAGCAGTACGGCTTCGACCCTCGAATCCGCAAGGTGAACCGCCAATGACCATCGCCCTGCTCTTGCACAAATTCATCACGGTTGCCTACCGTTTTGGGATGCTGCTCTACCTGATCGGCGTCGTACTCGCGTTGCTGCTTATGTTCGACCGCCTGCACGCCCCCGTCGCCCCTCGGCCCTTGCCGGCCGCACCCGCGGCCCTTCCTGCAAACCCGGAGCAGACCACGGTTCCCACCGTCGCCCCCGCCCCTGCGGTCCCGCCTCGTGCGACGGCCGTGGCCCAGCCGCCGGTTCTCCCCGTCTCGCCACCAGACGTGGTAGAGGTCCAGGCAGAGGGGGAGATCGCACCGCCGCCCGCCGCCAAGCCCGCCGAGCAACCCACTTGCCAGACGCAGTGCGGCTATCCATACGGCCGCCGGGGTCTGTTGGGGAGGCGACGATGAACGTGGCCGTCAACACGATCTACGCCGAGTACCTGGATCACACCGGCGGCGATACCGCCGCCGCTGCATCCTTGACGCTGGCTGCGGTAATGCTACAAGGGTCGCCCGCGGCATCAGGCCCGCACAATCAACCGCTGACCGTACCGGAAGTCGCTAAGCTGCTGCGTGTCAGCCCGGACAAGGTACTCTCATGGATTCGTTCCGGCCGGCTGCGCGGCTACAACATCGCCGAGCGGGAAAACGGGCGGCCAAAGTACCGGATCAACCGCGACGACTTGGACGCCTTTGCTAACCGTCGCTGTGTTGTTCGGCCAGCGTCAACTGGCCGGCCGGTTGGCTCGCGTCGTGGGAGGTTTGCTGACCTGCCGGATGAGTTACCGGACATCTAAACAGCCAGCCGTGGATGTAGCTGGAAACCGCTCGCAATCTTTCGTCGCTCACGTCGAGTCGATTGTAAACACTGAGCATGTCGGCCGCGATTCTTCGATGCCCCATGATGGTACGCAAAGCGTCATCGTCGCCGACTTGGATGCCGATACTGGCGCAGGTCCGTCGCAAATCATAAAAGTCTTGATGACTAACCTCAGCCTTCTCTAAGACTTTTCCAAGCTCGCGGGCGAGGTCCCGCGGGGAGTATGGCTCACCGAAGATTGTGACAAAAACGTGCGTACTAGCAACCTTTCGTAGCCGTAATGCCTCTCTCAATGCGTCGGTCGTTTCTACCCAGAGCGGACATCGGCGCTTGATCCCAGTTTTCCTTCGCGGCAAGGTTGACCACCCACCTTCCAGGTCTATCTTATCCTCGGTGAGGCTTGCGCAGTCGGTGTTGCCAAACCCGCAATTGATGCCAAGCAAAATCATCGCTTTCATCTTAGGACCTGCCGCAACCAGAGCCTTTTGAAGCTGTCCGGCAGCAAAAACATGACTAGGCTGCTGGCTTCGTTCGCGCTCTAAAGCCGCTCTGGATGGGCGTGCCATAGCATCGCCGTACCGAGGAACTCTGTTAATGTAGCCCTGCCTCTCGGCCCAGCTAAAATAGACCTTGATCTTCGGGATGTCTCCCTGAAGGGTGAATAGACTCTTATGGGTCTTTTGCAGGTCAGCACGTAGTCGTTGAAAGTCTCTGGGGCCAAGCCGCTCTACGGGGGTGTTGGCCCCAAACACCTTAATCATTCGCGTACCATAGGTCTTGTATTCGCACAAGGTTCGACGTGTCATGTCCCCACACTCGACACTAAGCTTCTTGGCCGCAAGGTACGCAGCGACCATCTTCCTTACGGTGAGGGAATCACCTGGCGTCACTGACGCCCGCACCTGACGCCCGGATTCGAGATCGTCTTTCTGAGCGAGATAACGAGTCAAGGCTTGATGGGCTTCGCGCCAGGGGCCGAAGAAATGAGTCTTGCCCCGAATCTTCTTCGCCCAGCGACCCGACTTGTGAGCATAGAGCGGGAACTCGGGGTACGGCTTGGCTGGGCAGGAAGCCGTCGTCGGCTCGTCGTCGGCGAGGGCGACAGCGGCGATAGGCTCTTCCCGCCGGGGCTTCTGCCCGGCTTCCAGAGCGTCCTTTTGAGCCAGATAGCGGCATAGCGCGCCATCGGGATCACGCCAAGGCCCGAAGAAACGGGTCTTTCCGCATATCTTCTTTGCCCAGCGTCCCGACCTATGAGCATACAGCGGAAAGTCCGGGGTCGGCTTGGCGGGACGGCCATTTGTGGTAGAATCTGTGGTGAACATCGTCGGTCGTCTCCCTAATGTAAAGGATAGTCTTGCGAATGGATCGGCGCGGGCGTCAGAAGCGGGCGTCAGGCGTCAAAACGGGCGTCAACGACTGACGCCCGCTACTTCTAGCCTAATCCGTATACGGCAGAAGTCAAGCAGGAGAAACGACTTGTGACGTTCGTTGGAGGGTAAGCGAATGGCTAGCGGCCACACTGGAAATGTGGTGCCCCGCAAGGGGTTGCGGGTTCGATTCCCGTGCCCTCCGCTGTAGAAAGTGCTTACTCGGAAATGGGTTCCGTCGATTCGTCGGCGGGACCCGTTTCTGCTTTTTGGGCCGATTTCGGGGGGAACCTCAAGCGTTACGTAAACTCGCGTGGACCTTCCAACGCTCGTCCGCTACCCCGTCGGCATCCTGGTCAACATCGTACTTCATGGCGGCTGCGATCATCAGAAGATGACCTGGAACCGCGTGTACAACGCATCCTCCTGGGTAAAGGCATGCGCCACGTTGCCGATCTGCACGGGGCTGGCAAAGTTGGCATGTTCCCAGTTGAGTTGCACCCGCACCCACTTGTTCAAATACCAGTTGATGCCCAGGGTCGTCTCGATGGCATCGGTGCTCGATCGATTGGTCGTGCCCGTGTCGCTGGCGAGTCCCGCGTTGAATGCCGACTGGCCGACGTCCATCCTGTCGACTCGGAAGAGCACTTCCCAGGCCCCTGGCGAGACCGTCGGCGCGCAGGGGTTGAAGGGACAGATGGGATCGATCTGCTGGCTGTAGTCGGTCCGTTGTTCTCCCGTCAGGAGATAACTTATTAAGACGTAGTAACCCGTGAAGGGCACGTTGACCAGGGGGGAATTCTTAACCGTGGATTGAAACACCTGGTTCTCTTGATAGTACTGGGCAGCGAAGCCGAGCGAGTGGTAGAAGTAGGTCAACTCCGGGCTGATGCGATCGCGCTCTCCGTTGGCCAGCACGCCGGTGTTGTTGATATTATTGAAAGCGAACCAAGTCACGGTAGCCGGCGTGGTGATGATGGGAGGGGTCGACGACGCGGTGCTGAGGAGCTCGTTCTCGACGCCCACGCCGCCGGATAGCCCAAACGACAAGCCGCGGGCAAATTCCCAGGCGTTGGGATCATTGAACGGGCGGAAGACGACGCGACCGTTGAAGTCCTTGTGTTGATTATTGTCGATGGTGCTGTCGTTGGGGTCGCCATTGGACACGGCAGCCGCAATATCGAAGCGGTTGCCGAACAGCTTATGGCAGTGGATCATGACCCCTTCGTCCCGTTGCGGCACCAGTTGATCCATCATCGAGCGTTCCATGACCGGCACGTAACGGTCCTGGATCAGTTGTTCGTAGCTGAACGGCTGCTTGAACTTGCCCGCCTCGAATTGCAATTCATCCCAATAATGGACATTCATGTACGCGTCGGTGATCGATTTGGATACCGAACTCCCGGCGAAATCCGGCAACAATCGAAACTCATAGTATTTCGCCATCGTGGCCTCGATACCTAGCCTCTGCGCCGGATGAGGAACGTATCCGGGCTGCCCGTGACCGGGGTGCCCGCCACCAACTTGTTGGCGGTTGTGGACGTATCGACGGGAGTCAGGAATCCCCGGAAATCCGACTGGATTTGGCCCGTGATGCGCAACTGGCACGTCTGATCGGGGGACTGCAGGAAGAAGCCGTTGTTCCAGCCGAGGAAATTTTCAGCCGCCGGGCTTGCCGCGCTGCGGGCCGGCGCATCGAAAACGGCCGGATCGCCGTACGGCACTGCGACCGGCGCGGTCATGGCCGGATTCGGAGCGCGGTTTTCTCGCAATTGCTGGACGACTGCCTCCAAGTCTTGAAGGCGTTGTTGGAGTTCCGCCATCGTCGGAGGCGCGCCGGCATCCTGGGCGCAGGCCGAGGGCGTGCGACAGACGGATATTCCGATGAACAGTCCGACCCCAATAAGCCAATACGCGCGACTGGAAGAAATACGAAGCATGGTTCCCCTCGTTGGAAAAGACTGCGCAATTCCGACCTTCGTCGGCCTGGCCAACCCGTCACATGCACAGCCGGCAGAAACGGTATTTTCGCTGGATTGCGGCGATCTAGATAGCTTGATCGAATCGGCATCCGCGCAAATTTACGTCTTCTGCGAGCAAAAGGCATATCCCGCAGATCTCGCGCTGGCACGTTCGTTAGATACGGAACCACCGAACCTCCTGCCCGCGACCAGCGAGCACGCCAGCCTGCCTTGATCGGCAATCCAGGCACAAGCGTTACCGTCGGCCAACTCGACTTCGGTGAGCGTCAGGCGACGAGATGGCCGCCAACGCTCGACGCTGCCCTGGGAAGCTGTCTTTAGGGAAAGTCTCCTGCTGGGTCACTTGCGCTCAAGATCGCGCCTGTTGCAGCCGATATATTAGGCACATCTTGCCCAGTTTATCAGGGTCCGGGAGTGGAGATTCCCTATTCATCGTGTCTCCCCGGGGTGGACCAAGCGGTCGGGTGTTGCCGAGGGTCGAGCCGAGGGTCGCATTCCATGATGAACAGACGTTTCGCTTTGGTTGGGCTGCTACTGATGGGTTCGGGCGGCTGTGCCCTCATTTACCAGGTGACATGGCTGCGTGAATTGAGGCTCGTCTTCGGCAGCACGACGGCGGCGTCGGCGGCGGTGTTGGCGATTTTCATGGGCGGCCTGGGAATGGGGAATTCCCTGCTGGGCCGCAGGGCCGATACGCAAGCGAACCCGCTCGGCTTCTATGCCTTGCTGGAAGGATTGATTGCCATCACCGTGGGCCTGAGCCCGTGGCTGATTGACGCCTCTCGTGCAGTTTACATCGATTGCGGCGGGCGGATGGCCCTTGGTGCGTTTGGCGCCACTACCGTTCGATTGGTGCTTTCGGCCTTTATTCTTCTGGCGCCGACTTTGCTCATGGGCGGAACGCTGCCGGCAGCGGTTGCCGCCGTAACCACAGCCGAAGACAAGAACCGGCGTGCGGTGGCGATCCTGTATGGCGTGAATACGCTAGGGGCGGTAGGCGGAGCGATGGCCAGCACGTTTCTCCTGCTGCCGATGCTCGGCACGCGGTGTACGCTCTGGTCCGCCTGCATGGTGAACGTCGCTGTAGCCACCTTTGCCTGGTCCTTGTCGCGGCATCGATTGGCGCCGCGCCGGCAGCGGCGCCGCCGGTGAAACCATCGACAAAAAAGAAGCCCGCGAAACCGCGGAAGCAGCCGGTCGCTGCTGGCGAGGGTCTTCCCCATCCGATCCACGTGTACTTGGCCGCCGGGGTGGTGGGGTTTGCGTTCATGTTGATGGAATTGGTGTGGTATCGCATGTTGGCGCCCATTCTCGGCGGCACAACCTACACGTTCGGGCTGATTCTATCGGTGGCGTTGCTTGGGATCGGGCTGGGCGGGGCATTGTATCCGCTGTGTTTTCGCGGCCGACAGCCGAACTTGCAGAGTCTCTCCCTGACGTGCGGTCTGGAGGCAATGTTCTTGGCCATCCCCTTTGCCCTGGGAGATCGATTGGCGATTGCCGCGGCCATGCTCCACGAGTCGAACCGGCTGGGTTTTCCGGGCGAGGTGTTGGGCTGGTCGGCGATCGCAATTATTGTCGTTCTGCCCGCCGCGATCCTGAGCGGAGTGCAGTTCCCCGTGTTGATCGCGCTGCTGGGCCGCGGGCAGACGGACGTGGGGCGGCAGGTGGGCTCGACCTACGCCTTCAATACGCTGGGCGGCATTCTCGGATCGCTGGCCGGCGGATTCGGGTTGATACCGCTGCTGTCGGCGGTGGGGGCATGGCGAGCGGTGGGGATCACGCTGGCGGGCCTGTGTGCGTATCTTGCCGCGATTGCCGCGCGAACTCAACGGCAGAGCCGCGCTCGTCTGGCCCCGGTGGGCATCGGCATCGTTGCCGTGTTGCTGCTCGGGTTCATCGGTCCCACCGCCGTGTGGCGCCATGGCGACATCGGCTCGGGCCGCGCCCGGCTTCCCGATCCATGGACGGAAAACGCCCGGATCATGTGGGAACACTCGCAGCGACATGGAATCGTCTGGGAGGCGGACGGCGTCGAGGCAGGCGTGGCCATTACGGTGGACAGCGGCCTTTCTTTCATGGTGAACGGCAAGTGCGATGGGAACGCCCTGGGTGATGCCGCCACGCAGATCTGCTTGGGGATATTGCCGGCTGCCCTGCATCCGAATCCGAAGACCTGTTTCGTCGTCGGGCTGGGAACGGGGGAGACGGCAGGTTGGTTGGGGAAGATTCCCTCGGTCCAGCGCGTGGACGCCGCCGAGATCGAGCCGGCGCTGGACGAAATGGTCCGTCGCTGCGCCTCGGTCAACGGAGACGTGTTCCATAACCCGAAGATTCACGTCATTTACAATGACGCACGGGAAGTGCTGCTCAGCAACCGGCAAACGTACGACATCATCGCCTCCGAGCCGTCGAATCCGTATCGGGCCGGAATTGCCAATCTCTTCACGCGGGAGTTCTACGAAGCGGCCGGCGGGCGTCTCAACGAGGGTGGTTTGTTCATTCAGTGGTTGCAGGCCTACGAGACCGACGAGACGACCGTCTGCACGGTCTTTGCCACGCTGAAGTCGGTGTTCAAGCACGTGGAGATTTGGCAGTCCAAACACGACGACATGCTCTTGCTCTGCTCCAACCAGCCGTTTTCCTATACGGCGCAAGGACTTCGCCGACGGATTGCCGAGGAACCCTATCGGACCGCCCTGGCGGTGGCCTGGCGAGCTACGCAGATGGAAGGCTTCCTGGCGCGCTACGTGGCGGGCGAGCGATTGGTCGAGGAGGCGAGTCGGAACTATGCGGGTTGCCTGAACACCGACGATCACAATCGCATCGAGTACGGATTCGCCCGCACGCTGGGGCGGCCCAGCGGCTTCTCCTTGGCCCAGCTTCACGGGCGGGCCGTCGCACTGCGGTCGGATCGGCCGGCGTGCCAGTTCGAGGGCGTGGATTGGGAAGGCGTCGAAGACGAGCGGACGGCGATGTTGGTGCTCGCGCAACTGGTTCCCGACGCTCAAGATGCGAGCGCGGACCAGGCTGCACGCATCAGGGCATGGACGCGATACTTGGCGGGCGACTATGCGGGCATGATCCGGCAGTGGGAATCGCAACCCCGCCAGGCCCGCTACCCCACGGAGACTGCCCTTCTGGCGCTGGCCTATGCCATGAGGGGAAACCAGGAGGCCATCTCGCTGGGGGAGCAGTTGCGGGCCTTCAATCCACGAGAGTCGCAGATGATCCAGGGCATCTTCCTGCTCGCCCGGCGACACAAGCGAGAAGCTTCCTGGACGCTGGCCAAGGCGTTTGTCGGTCTCAGGCAAGATCCGTGGGCGGTGTTCGACGTGACGCACAAGGCGATGGAGGTGGCGGCAGGCGTGGCGTTGAGCGATCCCACCTGTGCAGGGGAATTGCTGCAAGCGTTGCAAGAGCCGTTTGCTGCTTTGTATGCCGACGAGCAACGAAGGGAGGCCGCATACCTGGTTGCTTCCCGAGTCGCCCCGCAGGAGAGAGTTCCCTTGGTGGAGAGTTACGAACCGGACGTGCCTTGGGACCTCACGTTCCTCAAACTGCGAGCGGACGCGTACGGCAAGACGGGCCACCGACTGGCCGGAAAAGCCCAATCCGACCTTGCCCTCTACCTGCGAAACGAGGCCGTGCAAAGATAGCCGGCGGCGCCCGTCGGGTCGTGCCGGAAGCGATTTTGCCTTGCTGCCCTCACTCGTGCTTCACGTGCCGGACCCTCAGAACACTAGCCCGAAGCGCGAGCGAGGGTGCAGTATGCCACGGTCTGCCGGCGCTCCTCCCTCGCTTGCGCTTCGGGCTAGTGTTCCTGCTGTGAACGGTTAGCCGGACCCAAGACTTACTGCAACCGGACCGCAACGCCGTCGCCTGGGTCTCGTCCCCCCGCCTCAGACGCCGCCAGCACGCCGCGGCGCATCTCCTTGAGCCGGGACTCAGCCCGCCTTGATCGGCAATCCAGGCACAACCGTTACCATCGGCCAACTCCGCTGCGGCCGATGCTCGACGTTGCCTGGGGAACGGCGAGAGACGCATTTGCCGGAATTGACAGTTGTGACGGCGCTGCGGCGCAAGTACAGGCGAGCCGCTGGGGGAAACTTTGGCGGTGGAACCGTTGACGCCGGTCACGGTGGCGACTTCTTGAGCGATTGTGAGGAAATCACCGCCGGCTAATAAAATACCGCCTTTGCGGTTCCCGATAGAGATTCCGATGGCACGCAGGGAAGTGCTTTCGCTGGACGCATCGGTTGTGTCTGATGAGCGGGAAAACACGGAGGTTTTTCCGTCACTTTCCGGGCATACGGAACCAGCAAACCCTCAATTCAAGGAGATCAAGCAGTGGTATCGGCCAGCAATCGAAACCGTGCACCGCGCAAGCGGATGCTGTGGGCGGCAGGCGCAGTCATCGTGGTCGCCTCTGTCTGTCAAGGGGTGGCAATGGCCCAGGGCGTTGCGCCTGGTTTTGCCGCTCCCAGTAATACTCAGTATGCCGCCACGGGCGACCCCACCGTCGGAGGCACCCCGGTGCTTGCCCCCGCTCCGGCTCCGGTCGCCGGCCCCGCGGCCGCCGCCGGCTTTCAGGGGATCAACCAGGACGCCATCAACGCCATGGTGGACCAGCGTCTGAGAGAGATCGAGGCCATGAAGGTGCAACAGGTGCAACAGCAGAAGGCGTGCGCGGACCAACAGGGCTACGTGGTCGGCAGCAACCTGGCGGTCACGGCCAACTTCCGAGACGGCCTGTTCTTATGGCTCACCACGCCCAACAACGACTTTACCATGCACATCGGGGCCTGGATGCAGATGGACAACGTCTGGTGGGACCAATCCCCCGCCCTGAAGAACAACCTCCAGGGTTCCGCCGCCAACCATACCAACAACGGCGTTGCCTCCGGCGCCAACGTGGGCGGCCTCGACAATATGCAGGACGGCGTCTACTTCCGCCGCATCCGCCCCTTTGTTGAGGGCACCTTCTGGGAAACCGGCGAGTACCGGCTCATTGTCGCCTTGGAAAACGATCAGAACGACACGGCCGGGCTGGACGAATTCTGGGTCGGCGAAACGAAGATCCCCGTGATCGGCACCCTCCGCGCCGGACACGTCAAGGACCCGGTCGGCCTGGAAGGCGATATGACGGCCTCCAGCCGTTGCATGACCTTCATGGAAAGGTCCTCTTACTCGCAAGCCATCGAACTCGACCAGAACTTCGTCACCGGCCTCTGGCTGAGCAACAATTACTTTGACGAGCGTGCGACGTGGAGCTTCTCGATTTTCCGTCCCGACGTGGCGGCTGCCGAAGGCTATGCGTTCGGCGACGACCAGTGGGGCTGGCAAGGCCGCCTCACCGCGCTGCCCATCTACGAAAACGAGGGGCGCTGCTTATGGCACGTGGGCCTCTCCGGCGGCTGGCGCAGCGGCACCTGCGTCACCAGCACTGGGTCCAGCGAGTTCGCCGAGAATAACACGGTTACGTTGGCATGCCGGCCCGAAATGCGCGACGACGATCCCGCCAAACAGGCCACCAACGGCGACAGCAGCAACATGCTGAGCACCGGCGCCATCGCCTGCAACAACGAATACCTCTTGGGCCTGGAAACCTTGTATATCCACGGGCCCTTCTCGGTCCAGGCCGAGTATGGCTGGAACTTCCTCGACGGCGCCGTGGGCGTCGGTGCGACGGTCTCCCCGAAGTTTGCAACGCCGCAGGATTACACGTTCAACGGCGGGTACATCCAAGTGGCGTACACACTCACCGGCGAGAACCGCGCCTACGACAAGCGCGGCGGTACTCTGGCCAGGGAGTATTTCGGCCATACTGGTCCGATCAGCAAGTTCTTCCTCGTCCGGGATGCGGACGGCAACGTCATGTCGAGCTGGGGCGCCTGGGAAGTTGCCGTGCGCTTCTCCTACGTCGACCTCAACGACGGCACCAACGAGGGCGGCAACTTTTACCGCATCCAGGGCGGCGAGATGGACGGCGTCAGCCTGGCCCTGAACTGGTATCTGAACAATAATCTGAACCTCATGATCGACTATGCCTACGACAATCGTTACGACATGCCCGTCGTAGTCGCCGGCGCAGCCCCCGGCTCCGTTCCGAGTTACCCGGGCCACACCAACGGCGTCGGCTGCAGGCTGCAATTCCAATTCTAGCCATCGGGCATAAAAGCCTGAAATTCCTACAGGAGACCATAGCAATGAGAACGTATCTTTTCGGCCTGATCGGATTGGCCTTGCTGTGCGGCGGCCCCCTCCTCGGGGACGCCCCTACGGCCACTCCCTGCAACTCGGCGGCCTGCGGCGCAACGGCCTGCGGGGCCGCGACCTGCGGCGGCGAAACGGGCTGCAATTCCTGCAACTCCTGCAGCAATTGCTGTCCCAAGTGCGGCTGCCGCCTCGTCCCCGTCTGCCACGTGTACTGCGCCCGAAGAAAGTCACCAAGCATGAGTACACCTGCCTCTGCGAAGATATCTGCATCCCCGGCTGCTCGTGCTGCTGCAACCACTGCCGCAATTGTGGCTGCGACAACGGCAACAACGGCTGCCAGGAGGGCTGCGGTTGCGGCTGCGGGGGCAAGTGCCTGGTTCGCGACGTGTCCAGGCTGGTGATTCACCCGGTGGTGACGGAAGTGCCCGTCAAGAAGTGCACCGTGGAGTGGGTCTGCCCGCACTGCGGTTGCAGTGCTTGCGAGCAGTGCGGATCGACCCCGGCCGGTTTGTGCCAGCCCAATGCCAAATAGCCGCGGAGTATTGCCAAGTGCGAATTCAATGTCCCACCTCCTCCAAGCCCACCGGCGGCGGCCGGTGGGAAGGGACATTGAAGGACGTTGCTTTGCCGCTCGAGTTCCCACCGGCCGCCGCCGGTGGGCTTGCAAAACGGGAGTGATCCCCGGCAAGCCAAGAAGGCGTGCAGACAGCCGAGGGGCCCCCACATTCTCGTGCGGTCCCGGCAGGGGGTCTACGGAGACGTTGGCCCGGCAACCGTAACCGTCTGGCCGTCGGTCAGTTCGCTCAGGTCGGCCACGATGACCTCCTCGTCGCCCGTAACCGTTCTCCAGGAGCCGTCGATCTGCATCTGATCGACCTCCGTCCACGTTCCATCGCTCAGGCCGGCCTGGACCGAGGTCTTGACGGCCTTGCCGCCGCGCAAGAGGTAACAGTAGGTCTGGTTGCCCATCACGGTGAGCGCCTGCGTCTTCAGGGCGTAGACGTGGGGCCGTTGGATGAGAATTTTCGCATAGGCGTACATTCCCGGCCGCAAGCCGTCGTATTCTTTGACAGACAGATCGATCTCCGCCCGCAACTCCCTGGTTTCCTCGCGTATCGCCCACGAGGTCCGGGTCACGGTGGCAGGGATTTGCACGCCGCTCAGCGCCTTGGCGCGGACGACGGCCTTCGTCCCCTTCTGCACGTAGCGGGCATAGCGTTCGTCCACGTCCACGAAAATCCGCAGCATGTCCATGCGGGCCACCACGAAGATCGCCGACGGGTTGGGCGTCGACTTGTCGCCGGTGACCGCCTGCACATAGTCGCCGGTGTTGGCGTTGCGCACGGTGACGACGCCATCGTAGGGAGCGGGCACTTTGGTATAGGCGAGCATGGCGGCTGCTTTGCGCTCGTCGGCCTCGGCCACCTTGACCCTGGCCTCGGCGGTCGCCCGGTCGGCCTCCCGCGCGGCCACGGCGGCACGCGCGGCCGCTTCGGCGGCGATGCTGGAATCGAGTTGCCGCTGCGTCTCGGCGAGCACTTGCTTATCGACGACGTTTTCCTTCGCCATTTCGGTCAAGCGTTTCACCTGGGAGGTCCAGAGAACGACCTCGGCCTGAAACTTGCCGAGATTCGCCTTGGCCTCGGTCACCTGGGCCTCGGCCATCGTGACGTTGCTCTTCTCCAAGCCGACTTGGGCGGCTTTCAGTTGGTGCTCTTCGTCCAGTTCGGGAACGAAGATTTTCGCCAGCAAGTCCCCCTTCTTCACCTCCTGGCCGATGTCGGCGTCAAAATGGTCGATGAACCCCGATACCTTGGCAAAAATCGACGTTTGCTCGAAGGCGTCGACAAAGCCGGGCGAATCGAGCGCGTACTCGATGGTCCGCAACTCCGGCTTGACGACGTGCACCAGCGGGCCGCCCGGGGAATGCTTCGCTTCCGCCTGCTCATCATGGCTGCATCCGCAGCCGGCCGCCAGGCTGGCCAGCAGCGCCAGCCCCAGGACGCCGCCGCTTGCCAAGGCCCTCGACGTTCGCTGCCTGCGAGTGCTTCTTCGCTCAGTCCAGTGTGCATTACGCATTAGTAAAAGTCTCCACCAAGGAAGGTTGGATATTCGTCGGGCCGAGGTCCTCCGTGGATGGCCTCCGGCGTGCGCCCGCCGGCATCATAACACCGGCTGGTCGGATCGTCCGGATCGATCGACGGCGAAACCTTCTTCGCTTCGCCCATGACCCAGGTGAACATGGCGGGCACGATCAACAGCGTGGCGAACGTGGAGACGAGCAGTCCGCCGATGACGGCCCGTCCCAGCGGCGCCGTCATCTCGCTGCCTTCTTCCAAGGCCAGGGCCATCGGCAACGTGCCCAGGATCATCGCGCCGGCCGTCATGAGGATCGGGCGCAAGCGGTCGCGGGCCCCTTCCACGGCGGCTTGCCGCACCGTTGCCCCGGCCCGCCAGTGGTCGTCCATGAAGGTGGACAACAGCACCGAGTTCGAGACCGAGACGCCGATGCACATGATCGAGCCCATGAACGATTCGATGTTGAGCGTAGTGCCCGTCGTCAAGAGGATGATCGCCACGCCGCAAACCACGCCGGGCACTCCGCCGAGCGAGATCAACCCCAGCCGGAACGACTGGAAGAAGCCGGTCAAGAGGATCATGATCACCACGACCGACAGGGCCAGGCCGACCGTAAGCGAATCGAACATGTGCGTCATCGGCGCAACCTGGCCGCGGATGCGGACGCGCACGCCGCGGGGAAGGCTCTCCGGCGGCGGGATGACGCGGCGGATCTGCGCGGTCGCCCGGCCCAGGTCTTCGCCCTCGACGTTGGCCGTAATGCTCAGATAACGCTGCATGGAGCTGCGATCGATCTCGCCCGGCGTGGTGCCGAGCCGGACGCTGGCCACGTCGCGGAGCATGAGGTTGGTGTCGGGGCTCACTTTCTTCAGCGGCAGGGTTTCCACCTGCTGCGGCCGGTTCATCCGCGGCGTGGGGACTTGAACCTGGACTTGATAATCGACGCCGGACTTCGGATCGCGCCAATAGTTCTTGGCCACGTAGCGGCTGGAAGAAGTCCCCACCAGCAGCGCGTCGGTAACATCCCTCACCGTGACGCCGCTGAGGCCCGCCTCCTGGCGATCGATGTCCACGCGCACCGTCGGGTAATCGAGTTGCTGGTAAAGCTGCACGTCGCGAAGTTGGGGAATCTTCTTCATGTCTGCCAGGATTTTGAGCGCTTGCGTTCGCACCGCATCCCGCTCGGGCCCCATGACCACCACTTCCACGGGCGTCGGCGAACCGAAGCTCATCACCGTGCTCACGATGTCGCCCGGCTCGAAGCCGAAAGACCGGCGGAACTTCTCCGCGCGGGTTTGGGCCTCCTCGGGCGAGCACCCTTCCTGTTCCAGGAGTTCCTTGAGCCAGGGCACGACCTTTTCCGGCAAAACCTTCCGCAGACGCTCGCGCAGCTCTCGAATTCGTATGCCGCTGCCTTCCTTCAGCCGCACGCGAAGCTGGGCATCATCGGTGCCCCGCATGAACAGCAGGATGTTGTTGGTCGCGGTGTTCGTAGCGCCCAGCCCTACGTAACCCATCGAGATCGCCACCTTCCCCTGGGTCTCCTCGTCGACGACGTCCAGGACCTTCAGCGCGCAATTTCCGCGTCAACTCGTACTCCGATCCCGGAGGGGCCCGAAAACGAAGCACGAACTGGCCGGAATCCACCTGGGGAAACAACTCGGTGCCCACCTGGCTGCCGACCGTCAACAGGAGCAGCCCGCAGGCAACCAGGTAAATCAAGACGACGTTGCGACGATGCCGCACGGTCATCTCGACAACGCCGGCGAAGCGCGGCAGGAAGCGATCGAAGAGCCCCTCCCGGTGCCCGCCTTCGCCCGGATGCCTCACCAACCAGACCGACAGCATGGGCACGAGCGTGCTGGAGAGCAGGTAGGAGGCGATCATCGCAAAGCCGACCGCCAGCGTCAACGGCATGAACAGCGAGCGGACCGGCTCGTTGAGGATGAACGTGGGAATGAACACCGAGAGGATGCAGAGCATGGCCAAGAGCCGCGCCGTCGCCGTGGTGGCGTTCGCCCGCCGCGCCGCCCGGGCAATGGAAGTCGTATGGCGCATCTGCGCATGGGTGTTCTCGATGGTGACCGTCGCTTCATCGACCAGCACGCCGATGGCCAGCGCCAGTCCGCCCAACGTCATGATGTTGATCGTGTTGCCGGTGAGCCAAAGGCCGACCAGCGAGCTGGTCAGGGACAAGGGGATGCTCATCAGCACTACGACCACGCTGCGCACGTCGTGGAGGAACAGCAGGATCATCAGGCCGGTGAGCGCCGCGCCGATCGCTCCCTCCGTCTCTACGCTTCGAATGGCCGCGCGCACGGTCGGCGATTCGTCGAACTGGTAACTGATTTTGATATCCTTCGGCAACACGGCCTCGAACAGCGGCATCGACTTGTGGATCTCGTCCACGACGGTCAGGGTCGAGGCCGTGTCCTTCTTGACCACGGGGATGTAGATCGACTTGCGGCCGTTGACCAAGGCGCAGCCATAGTTGATATCCGTCGTGTCCTCGATCTTGGCCACGTCGCGGATGTAGACGTTTTTGCCCGGCTTAACGGGGATGTCGCCCATCTCCTGGGGATCGGCCAGCATGGCGTTGGTCGGCACCAGCGGCATCTCGCCTTGCGTGTAGAGATTGCCAGACGGCGCGACAACGTTGCCGGTCTCCAGCGCCGCGACCACGTCTTCGGGCGAGAAATTGTGCGCCCGCAGGCGGTCGGGGTCCACGGTGATGACGATCGCGCGCGTATTGCTGCCAAACGGCGAAAAGGCGACCGTGCCCGGGATCTGGGCAATGAGCAAGGGGCGGATGCGGAACAGGCCGTAATCGGCCAAGACGCCCAGCGGCTTGGTCTTGCTCTCCAACACCAGGTAGCCGATCGGCACGCTGGCCGCGTCGAATCGTATCACGAACGGCGGCAGCACGCTGGGGGGCATCTGCCCGCGGGCGCGATTCGACAGGCTGACCACCTGCGACATGGCCGCCGACATGTCCGTGCCCGGATAGAACGTCAGCTTCAGCAGCACGAGGTTCTGGATGTTTTTCGATTCGACCTGCTGCAGGCCGTCTACGTACTGGAAGTTCTGTTCGTAGACATTGGTGATGATTCCTTCGATTTGGCTGGGGTCCATGCCGGCATAGTTGTTCACCACGTAAATCTGCGGCGCGTTGATGGCCGGAAAGATGTCCACGCGCATCTGGTAGAACGCCAGGATGCCGAGGCCGACCAGGGCCACGAGAATCATGACGACCGTGATCGGCCGCCGCATTGCGAACCCGGCGAGATTCATGATGGTTCAGCCGAAGATCGGCCCGAGGAATCGGTCAACTTCTTCCCATAAATAATAGACGCGTGTGCGCCGGCCGCCAGACGACTTCGAGCGAAAGAGGGCGGACTTGCAGCATCAACGTTATCGATAACTTATTGTACGCTAAGGAGTTGGCATCGCTTGGGTTCGGCCGCGGAGATTCTTCGTGTGCGAAGTTCTCAGGCTAATAAAAAGCCAAAAAATGGCACGCCCGAGCAGGGCAGGAGGCTTGGGTAGTCTGTAGCAGGGGCCCATGACGGCATGGGCTGGGATCAACTCCAGCGGCAATGTCATTACAACCGATACGACTGACAGAGTCCATCAGTTGGCAGGAGCTTGCACCGTCACCAGGGTCGCATGCCGGCGCCCCTGAGCGGACTTTTCCTGCTTCGCAGTGCGCCGGCAGTGGCAAACGACGGGGACAGTGGCGATGGAAGTGGCAACGCTGCCGAAGTTGATATTGCAGATCATCATTCTGCTCGCGTTGACCGAGGTCTGCACTCTGGCCGTCCCGCCCTACGATCAGCCGCCACCGGAGCGAGTTCCCTCGCTCGCACCACCGGACTTCATGCCGGCGAGGCCGCCCGGCAACGATGGGGATGGGTGCCAGATTTTCCAATGGCCGAACCTCGCCGAAAGCCCGCAGCGGCCGCTGATTGCGCCCGCCCAGCCCGCCGGATCGGACCGGCCTCTGCCCATCAACCTGGCCACGGCACTGTACCTATCCAATGCCCGGCCGCTGGTGATCGCCTCCGCCGAAGCGAGCGTGCAAGAGGCCGCTGCCCAACTTCAAAGCGCCCGAGTCCTCTGGCTTCCGGACCTCAATGCCGGCACCGGCTACTGCCGTCACGACGGCACGGACCAGTCCACCGACGGCACGGTCATTATCGACGACAAGCAGTCCTTTGCGGCGGGCGGCGGAGCGACGCTCAACTTCGGCGTGACCGACGCCATTTTCAAGCCGCTGGCGGCCCGCCAGGTATTGGCGGCCCGGGAGTGGGACCTGCAGACCGCGCGGAACGATGCCTTGTTGGCGGTGGCGGTGGCCTATTTCGACGTGCAGCAGGCGCGTGGCAACCTGGCTGGCGCCCTGGATGCGGTGGGCAGGGCCGAAGTGCTGGTCCGCAAGACCACCGGACTTGCCCAAGGGCTGGTCCCGCAAATCGAAGTGGATCGCGCCAAGGCGCTCTGGTTCGACTTGCAGCAGGAAGTCATCGTGGCGCGGGCCAATTGGCGCATCACCAGCAGCCGACTGGCCCAGATCCTTCGCCTGAACCCCGGCGCCGTGGTCGTTCCGATGGAGCCGCCGCATCTTCAGATCACCTTGATCTCGCCCCGATTTGGGGTCGCGGACTTGATTCCGGTTGGTTTGGCGAGCCGGCCGGAATTGGCCTCGCAGCAGGCGCTGGTCCAAGCGAGCCGCGAGCGCGTGCGGCAGGAACAGCTCCGTCCCTTGATTCCCAGCGTCATCGTGGAGGGAGGAAGCGGACCCGGCAACGCGCTGACCGGCGGCGTCTTTGGCGGCGGAACGGACACCGGCCCGCAACTCTATGGGGGCCGCTTCGACATGGGCGTGGGAGTCGTCTGGACGCTCAACAACCTTGGCGCGGGAAACCGATCGTTGGTCCGCCAACGGGTCGCTCAACAGCAGCAGGTCTCGATCGAAATGGCCAGTACCCAAGACCACGTCGCCCAGGAAGTGGTCCAAGCACATGCCCAACTGGAGGCGGCGGCGGCCGAGATCAAGAGCGCCGAGGCCGAGGTGAGGGAGGCGACCGTCACGTTCGACGGCACGCTGACGGGCATCGGCCAGACCAGGGGCAACGGCGAACTGCTGCAACTCCTCAATCGGCCGCAGGAAGCCACCGCCGCGCTGCAACAGTTGTATCGGGCTTATGGCGAGTACTTCGCCGCGGTCAACGGTTACAACCGCGGTCAGTTTCAGCTTTATCGGGCCCTGGGTTTTCCCGCCCGTGGCGTCATCTGCGATCGGCCCGTCGGCGCGCTTCAACAGGTGGACACGTCCCGGCCGCCGAGCATGGCGCCCGCCTGCCCGTACGTTTCACGCCCTTGCCCCTAGCGACACGCTAAGGGTCGGGGAATCAATAAGTGTCGCCTTTCGCTCCGCGAAAGTTGCGGCTTTCGCGGAGCGAAAGGCAACAAAGTCGAAGGTTATTGTTTCCCTAATTCTCAGCGGTCGCACGAAAGGCGAGCGCCAACTCCCGACGGATCAGGCGGCGACAACTCCGAAGCTCGAAGCCGATGAAGAATAACCCCGTGCCCGCATAGGCGGCAAGGAGCAGCCAAACGATCGGCGGCGTGGGGCCCTCGAACGGAACCCGCTGCGCCGCACACGTGGGTCTTGTCATGGAGAAAAGCAGCGCCACCTCGCCCAGGCTCCAACTCTTGACGGCCACGCGTCCCATCAGACCGGGAACCAGGAAACCGAAAGGCGTCGGCCACGAACAGGCAACCGCCTCCATCGTCAGCGGCGCCGCCTGGTCGATTCGTCCCGCCGTCTTCGCCGCGCCGATGCCGAAGGCCGTCGCCACCGAGCCGAGTTCCAACAGCACCGGCCCGGAATCAACGTCCATCAACGCGTTGCGCGAGCCGCGCGGCATTTCCGTGAAGCCGACGATCCAGCCGGTGTCTTTCCAGAACTTTTCTTCGTAGGTCTTGTACCACTGGGCCGCGATTTCGGGGTCCAATTCGGCGGCAAACAGCAGTAGGCCCGAGTTCGCGCAACCGCGAGCACCCTGGAGAATTCGACCCGACCGGGCCTCGACCTGAAAAGCGGGCAGGCCTTCCGGCGCCTTCAGCGGTCCGTCAAACGCCGCCATCAAGCCCTTGGCCAGGTCGTCGTGACGCGCGCCGTCAAGCCGCGCCGCCCGCTGGATCGCCGCGACGGCCCACAACATATCACCCGGATAACATTCGTCGGGGTAGTCGTCTCGCAGATGCAGCTTTGCCTTGGCCAGCTCTTCCGCCAGGGTGATCCGCTGCCTGGACATCAGCGAATGGTGCCGGCCATCGCCCGTGATCTTCTCATAGGACGACAGCCCCATGATCAGCAACATCCGGTAAAACACGTTCTCCTTCTCCAGATAGCCGGCCCCCCATTTCGTCTTCACCCACGTAGCGGTAACCGGCGAGGCCACAATCTCGGCAGCCTTCTCCACGGCTTCACGAACCGTTCGATTGGTGGCGTCGATCTTGCCCTGCCGCTGAAGATCTTCGGCCGTGACCAGGAAGAACACCGAGCCGAACATGGGCCATTCGGTGCCGGGAATGTCGTCGTGAGAGAGCGATTTCGCGTAATTCGTCTCGATGTACGTGTTCGCCCACGAGAGGTATCGGCCGGCAGCCGAATTGAACCACATGGGAACCAGCCGGCTTTCTCCGCTCTGCCTCAGATGGGAATCCAGCACCAGTGCGAGGATGGTGACCGCCGGGTAGATGAGCAACGCCAGCGAGAGGACGATCACCGCGCCGGATACTGCAAGCTGCAGCGCAAGCTTCACCAGTCGCCATTTCTTTCCAACATTGGTCGCAGAAACCAACATAGCACACCTCCTTTGACTACAGTCATTTCAACGCACCAGGAAGTCGTATAACAGTCGGGCCACCACGTCGTAAGCGTTGCCCCAGCTATGCTCGCGGAAGAACTGCACGGGCATGGCGGGATCGCCGACGAAGGGACGAAGCACCCAAGCCATTTGGATGCCGACGAATATGTAGATCGCCAGCCACGTCCACAGCATCCGCCGATGCCTAGGGTTGCGGCGCACCAGCGGCCGATAGTACGCCCACAACAGCCGCTGCCCGGAAAAACTGGCTACGGCGAACATCAGGCCGTTGAAGCGGAGTGCCGCGGGATAGTCGGCCGACGACGCGTACCACAGCAGCGTAAACGGCGCCAGCGAGGCCAGGACGATGGCCAGGCCGGCCTGCGCGGCCACCAGCGCCCGCAAGCTCTGGATAAAGTCGCGGCGCAGCCCGAAGAGCGTGTTGAGGACGAAGAAGCTTGGCAGGCCGATCAGGAACGTGACCAGCAGCAACAGCGGCACCTTGAGCGCCGAGTAGGCGACCTGCCACAGCCGGTCGCCGCCGATGCCCTCCAGCGTGCCCATCGCCGCGCCGTAGATCATGCCGAACAGGACCACGCTGCCCGCCAGCCAGACCAACGCCGAGCCGGCGGGGGCGGATTGGACGGTCCAGGGCCGCCGCCGCAAAATGTCGTCGGCCCGGGCCAACAGCGTCGTCAATGTCGTCAGGCCGGGCATCATGAGCACAGACTCCGCAGCGCCTCCCAGACGCCCAGGAAGAAGTTCGAGCCCCGAGGGCAGAACCATTCAAACCCACCATGCGGCTTGCCGAAAAACGGCCGCAGCACCCAGGCCATCTGCGAACCGACCAGCCCGAAGATCAGCATCCAGCAGTAGAACACGGTCTTCACGTGCCGGCCCAGCACGTGGCCCTCCAGCGCCTCCAGCGCGCTGGGTTCCACCGCCGGCCCGGGCTGTTGCGGATCGAGCGCCTGCGGGTCGCGCCGGAACGGATCGCCGTGGCCGGGCTCCTGCGGCGCGGGCGGCAGCCAACGCTGCGCGACGCTCAAGCGTTGCAGGGTTTGCAGCAGGAAGACCATGCCCAGCAGTCCGGAGACCGTGTAGACCGCCACGTTGAGCAACACCATGAACGGCCAACTGGTGGTGCTGAACGAGAAGAATCCCACGATCGGCCCCATGGCGGCCAGCACGGCCAGGTTTACCGCCAGCGAGGCCACCAGAAGCTGCAAGACGACGCGGACGTTGAGCCGCGAGCCGATCAACGCATTGAAAACGTAGAGCGAGGGAAAGGTGACGGCCAGGGTCAGAAAGAACAGCGCCGGGACTTTCAACGTGGTGGCCAACCACTGCATGTACGAGGGATCCTCGGGCCGGCAGCCCGCATAAAGCCCCGAACAAGCCCCATACGACAGCGCCAACAGCAGGATCACCAGGGAAAGGCCCCCCACGGGCACGTCAAGCGTTTGCGCCTGGAGCGCGGCGGGCCGCGTGGCCTCGCCCCGCAGCACTCGATCCAGATCAAGAAACCAGCGTCGCATGATGTTACTCCTACAAAAAGCTTTGTGATACAAAAAGGTAAAAGCGGTCGGGAGTCTTTTCCATGGGCGTGCTTTCCGTTTCGTCAAGAATAAAGACTCCCGACCCCTTGTCCCACCGGTCTTGACGGTAACTGGAATTCGGCCTCCCTGGGCGGTTTCCCGCTAGTCAAGCGAAACGAATCCAACGAAGTAAAGGTGATCGTTCACCTTCGTTTCGATATAGTAGTAGGCGCCTTGCGGCGCGTCGCCCTTACGAATCCACTGGCCTTGGTCTCCAATTTTGGATAACTCGTCTGGCTTCAGCGGCGAACTGCTGTAGACGATGCCCTTCCAACTGGTATTGTCATGCCCGTACAACAAAGTCTTGAGTAGCAGGATGACCCTACCGTCCTCGAGCACGACCGCGTCCACCTCGCCGTCAACGGAAAGCCACCGGAATTCCGCAGGCATGGGAAGGCCGGGATAGCCGCCGGGGGCCGGGTGATTGCTTCGCACCCACGCAATCACCCCCTCGCAGTTGCGATCGACCACCCGTTCACACAACGCATTGAAGACAACCGCGCTGGCCGCCAGCAGCATCAGGAACACTACGCTCGCGATGATTCCTCGGCCCCCTTTCCGTTTTGGCGTTCGCCACCAGCAGAACAAAAACAGCAGCCCCAAGGCGCCGGGATAAACCCAGGGCCCGAGATCGTAGTCTACAATGGCGCCGAAGGCGGTCCCACCTAGGATTAGGATGCTGCCTAGCCCTTCCCATTTCCAGGCGACAATCAGGCCAGTAGCGATCATCAACCCGCCCACGGGAAATGAGATCTCTCGGGGGGAAAAGGGAAACAGCGAACTCGCGCCACCAACGCCAAAGAGGATGAGGTAGCCAAAAGCGAGTAGCAAGAGCATGGCGATCCCACTCACCCGGGCTGTCCAGCGAAGCACGGCCACAATGAAGCGTTCACTGCAAAAAGTCATGAAAGGCCAATGTCGCATGATGTCACTCCTGCAAAGAATTTTGGCGTACAAAAAACATGGCCAAAGCAAACAAGGGCTCCTGGGCAGTCGTCACGAGGTTTCGTCTTGTCCTACCGTTCCAGCATCGCTCCTAGGGATTCGCTTGGCAGGCCTCCACCGCCGCCGGCGCCATGGCGGTTGACTGCCAGATCGTGAAGGACCAGCGGCCGGGTTTGCACGTCATCCGAGGGCGCATTCACGTGCCAAGACCCGACGGTGGCGTCCGCGGTCGCCGCTTTCGTGCTGAGTTGGAGGATCCGCGCGAAAATGCCGGTCGCCATGGGCATCAGGCCCGCCCGGATGATCGCGACCCACAGGGGGTCGATCTTCATCCACGCCACGTTGTAGGCAAGTCGTTTCAGAGCGCCGGGCAGGCCCAACGAACGGCAAAGGATCGAGCTCCAGGCGGCGAACTGGCGCTTGGCATGGCTGTAGCCGGCCGCCAGTTGCTCGGGCGTCATGCGGCGCGGCCGGAAGACCGCGTGACAGGTGTCATAGAGGGCCCAGTTGCGATGCAGCAGGCGGCCCTCGGCCTCCAGGCGCGCAAACGCCCGCGTCCCCGGCAGCGGCGTGAGCACGTGAAACGAAGCGGTGAGGAGCTTGTTTTCGACGGTGAACTCCAGGGTGCGATCGAACACGTCGGGTCCGTCGCAATCGAACCCGAACACGAAACTGGCGTTGATCATAATGCCGGCGTCATGGAAGCGGCGGCAGACCTCGCCGTAGTCGGTTGCGGCGTTCACCGGCTTGTTGTTGCCGCGCATATTCTCCGGCGACAGGGACTCGAAGCCGAGAAAAAGGCTTCGGCAACCGGCCTGGTAGGCCTCTTCCAGGTAACGAGGATCTCGGGCCACGTCGAGCGACGCCGCCGCCTGCCAGACGATCCCCGAACCGCGGAGCCGGTCGAACAGCGCGCGGGCATGACGCCGGTTGGCCAGCAGGTTGTCGTCCAAGAAGAAAACGAGATGGTCGTCGACACCGCTCAGCTCGCGCTCCACGTCGGCGATGGGGCGCGGCTCATAGTACGTCGGTCCCCAGAAGCTGCTCTTGTAACAGAAATCGCACGCATGAGGGCAGCCGCGAGACGTGACCATCGTGTGGCGGACGAGATAGGCGCGCGGGTTCATCAGGTCGCGCCGAGGAACCGGCACCAAACCGGCCGAGCCCTCACAGCGGCCCCGGTAGAACTTCCGCAGCCGTCCGCGCTCATAGTCGTCGAGAATCCGACCCCAAACCGTCTCCGCCGGACCGATGCACACGGCATCGGCGTGCTGGGCGGCCTCGTAGGGCAGACTCGTGGGATGCAAACCGCCGAGGACAACCGTCGCGCCGCGCCGTCGCCACCGCTGGGCCAGCTCGTAGGCCCGGCCGGCCGAGGAAATGTAGGTCTGGATTCCCACCACATCCACGTCGCCGTCCACTTCGGACGATTCGACGTGCTCGTCGCGGAGGATGATGTCCCAGCCGTCGGGCGTCAGTCCGGCGATCGTCATCAGGCTCAGCGGCGGGAATTCGCAGTACTTGATCAAGCGGAAGTGTTCGTTGTCGGGTTGTTGAACCGCGGCAAGGATCAGGAGCAGTCGGCGTTTCATGGTTCTCCTCCAGCAAAGCACTTTGCATTACAAAGTTAGTGGCCAAAAAAAAGAAGAACAAGTGATCGTGGGCCCTCCCTACGAGGAGTCGTCGCTGGCCTGGCTGCCGCGGTCGACGATCTGGCGCAGCGTTTCCAGGTAACGCGCGAAGACCCTTCGACCCTTCGCCGTCAGACGCATGGCCGTGTAGGGGCGGCGGCCCCGAAAGGTCTTCTCGACGACGATGTATCCCGCCTCTTCGAGGGTTCGCGAGTGCGCACTGAGGTTGCCGTCGGTAAGTCCCAGCATCGACTTCAACTCGTTGAAGCTCAACTGTGCCGACACGGCCAGGGACGCCACAATGGCCAGCCGCACGCGCTCGTGAATGACCGCGTCGATGTCGTCAGGTTTGATGGGGTCGTTCATCAGACCACCGTTTGCCGTTGCTTCCGCAGGACGTAGAGCCCAAAGACAATGTGCAGCAAACCGAAAGACAGTGCCGCCGAGACGACCCCGTATGCCGGAAAACCCAGCAAGGCGACGACGCCCATGGCGAGGAACACCAGGCCGAGAATGCGGGGCGATCGCAACGAGAACAAACCCGCCGTATAGACTCCCGTGCCGTAGAGCATCATCCAGACGGGCACGATGTACTGGATCTCTTCCGGCTTTGGCTCGACCGGGATCAGGAACTTGTACGTCAACACCATGGCGACCACCACGCTTGGCGTCAGCGAAAACGCGGCCACCCGCATCGGACGGTCGGCCGGCACGAGCTGCTGTTTGGCAGCCGCCCGCGTGGTGAGAATCACCTCCAGCAGCACGCCGATCACGCCAATGGCGAACCACATCACGCAGAAGGCCACCTGGCGACCGATCGAGAGGTGGAGCATTTCGGCGAAGTCGAGGGAGCGGAACATGGCGTAACTGACCGCGCAACCGGCCAGCACCAGCAGCCCGCCGACGATGGCCGGCGTGCCGGGCAAGAGCGTGAAGAGCGTTGCCCGCTCCATGATTCGTTGGATTTCCTGCATTCGGGCTTGCGCTTCGTCAGTGTCCATGGCGGACCTCCATCGCTGTAGCTTTGTACTACAAAGTAGTTTACCACCCCAAGAAGAAGATGTCAAGACCGCCGTTGGGCAGTCGCCATGGTGGGCGTAAAGCCACGGGGGTTTACGCACGTCGCTCATGCCTGTCAATAATCTGCAACTACTTGAGCGGCAAGGTGTTACGACACATCAAAGTCGCCGAGAACGTCAACCGCCGCGGTACTTTCCGGCAGCCCGGCATTGCGGCGGTTAGTAGCGCCGCTGCCCACTTGTCTCGACTTCACCGGCAACGGCTGCCGCTGTCGAGAACCCAACCACGCCAAAAATTCGTGACTGCGCCAAAAAAAGGGCGTTGACCCTACCTTACGACACACTAACAATTCAATAACGAGTGCGTAACCACATCCTAACACGCTAAGGGAGGGTAGATCATGAATGTGCGTTGGACGGTTTCACTGTCCGCATGTGCAGCCGTGCTCCTCTTTGCAGGGGTACTGGCAACCGCCGCGGAGCCGGCCATTGGCCAAGGCCAGTCGGCGACGCCAGGCTCCGCAGGGATCATCCGGATCTCGACGCTCATGGGCACGACGGTCCTTAATCCGCAGAGCCAAAAACTTGGCGGGATCAAAGATGTCTTGCTCGACTCGAAGACCGGTCAGACCACTTTTGTGGTTCTCGACGCGGAAGTCCCCGCCTCGGGCCACGCGATGCTCGTCGTTCCTTATCAAGCGTTGCAGGTGAGCCTCACCGCGGATAATCACCAATCCGTGACGCTCGATCTGCGACCGGACCAGTTGCGTGCCGCGCCGCAAATTCAGAACAACCAATGGCAGATGCTCCAGAATCGGCAGTTTCTGGAACAAGCCCGCAACTTCTATCAGGCCAAGACGTACACCGCGGCGCGTCCGATTGACAACCCGAGCACGCCGGGTCCACCGATCCCGGTTGTCTGCCCGCCGATCCCGTGTTTCGTGCCCCAGCCGTGCATGGGCTACATGAACTCTGGATGGACCCACGAGTTGGACGAGTTTAGCGAGGAATGACGGCTACTCATTGACCCCGTAAGTCAATCAGCAAGGACTTGCCGCCGTAGCTGCTGTGCGGGCAATCACCAGCGACAAGCTGCTTTGAGGGGCCGTTGCCCTCCGCTGAAAACGAGCCCGGGCTCGCAAGTGGTGAAGTAGGAAGCACTTGCGAGCCGGCCTCGTGTTCTTGCCCCGGCCTTGTCCAGGGGCGATTTCCCGTACCGACCCCGGGGATATCGGTCCCATCGTGCCGGAGCCTTGCTGTGCCGGCCGGCGTCAACAGCCTCGGCCCGGTCCCGCGCGGTGCCTTGCGCAACGGCTTGAGCCGGGGATGGCGGGTCCGCCGCGCGTCGGCGCAGGCGACTGCCGGCTGTGGCGCGGGAGCCGCCTTTCAACTTTCGGCGGTTCGGGGGATTCTTGCAGGCCATGGTCGAGCAGCGGCGTTATCTGTTGCGGAAATGTCTGCCATGGGATAGGTTGGGACGAACCACGCACCTCCGGCAGGAACCTTTCTTCCAGATCAGCGTTCACGATTCTGGGAGGTGGAAACTCCGCCGCCACCTTTGGGGAGGCGGCTCCATGCGTGGGCAACGTTCCCAGGATCACGCAACCCCAGTGAGACGGCCATGGCAGAAGATCTTCCGGCAGAACCCAAATCCGTAGACGAGCGCGACCGCGAGTGGCTTGCCACCGTGTATCGCGGCGACAAAGAGAAGGACCTCACCATCCGCGCGGTGTTGGCCGGCATGATCTTTGGCGGGCTGATGTCGCTGTCGAATCTCTATGTCGGCCTCAAATCCGGCTGGGGACTGGGCGTGGACATCGCCGCGGTGGTCGTCATTTTCTTCTTCTTCGACGTGCTCCGCCGTATCGGCCTCGTGCGGCGGCAATTCGGCCTCATGGAAAACACCATTACGATGACGGTGGCCGTGGCCGCGAGCTGGATTTCTTCGGCCGGCCTCGTGTCGGCGGTCCCCGCGCTGACCATGCTCACCGGCTACAAGTTCGTCTGGTGGCAGCTCACTTTGTTCATTGCGGTCATTTTGTATTTAGGGCTCTTCATGGCCATTCCACTGAAGCGGCAGATGATCCAGGTCGATTCCCTCCGCTTCCCCGCTAACATCCCCACCGGTGAAACCCTCCTGGTCATGTACGCGCACGGCGGCGAGGCGATGAAGAAGGCCGTGGCGCTGCTCATTGCGGGCCTTTGGGGAGTGCTGGTCGCCGCGCTGCGCGACGGCCTGGGGTGGATTCCCGGACAGCTCAACCTCCCTTGGCGCCTCCGCGGCATCACCCTAAGCAAGCTCACTCTCGGCATCGAGCCGAGCTTGATCTTTATCAGCATCGGCGGGTTACTTGGCATCAAGGTGGGACTCAGCCTGCTGTTGGGACTTGTCCTCAACTACGGAATCCTTGCCCCGCGATTGATCGAGGCCAAGATCATTCAGCACCCCCCGCCGCAGATCAAGGCCGTCGCCGCCGTGGAACTGCCGCTGGAGGTCAAGGCCGGACAGACATTTACCGTCCAGCTTGAAAGAGCCGTCTCGCGGCCCGAGTTTCCCTCGCCAGACGAGCTGAAAGACAATCCCGAGCTTTCCTCCGCCGTGCGCACCAGCGTTCTCCGTTACACCTGGACACGCCCCACGGTCTATAGCGAGCTTGCCGCGCTGAATCGCGACCTGAGCGCCGCGACGTTGCAGGACGGTTCGCGCAACCCGCTGCATGGCGCGCTCAGCATGAGTACGGACTGGAAGGCGCTCACGAAGGCCGAGATGCTCAAAAAGGCCGGGACGCCCAAGAAGGCCGAGACGCTCACGAAGGTCGAGATACTCACGATCGAAGCGCCAGCCGCCATCGCGTGGGAGGCCAGACTCTCCCTGCCGAAGGACCAGCCCGCCGACATGGTCGGGGCGCTGGGATTCGAGCGCGGCGCGGCGTCGCTGAAGACCGTGGGCGGCTTCCGCAACATCAGTGCCTGGTCGCTCTGGCCGGGGGCCACGGTGCTGGTGGTCGGCGGGCTGCTGGCGCTGGCGTTCCAATGGCGGACCCTGGGTCGGACGTTCGCCAGCATCTTCAGCGGCTTCGGCGGCAGTCGCAATGCCCCGAAAGGTCCGCTGGATCACATTGAGATCCCCATGACCTGGTTCGTTTTCGGCATCCTCTTCACCGGCGTTCTGGCCACGCTGCTCCTGACTTTGATTTTCCATATTCACTGGTGGATGGGCGCGGTCGCCGTAGTGCTGACATTCTTCCTCGCCGCCGTGGCGGCGCGGCCGGGGCGGAAATCGGCATCAATCCCATCGGCGCCCTGGGCAAAGTAACCCAACTCACCTACGGGGTGCTGGCTCGGGGCAACATCACGGCGAACCTCATGACGGCGGGCGTGACCGCCGGCGCCGCCTGCAGTTGCAGCGACACCGTCGGAAATCTCAAAGTCGGCCACATGGTCGGCGCCAACCCGCGCAAGCAATTCATCGCCCAACTGTTCGGCGTCCTGGCGGGCGCGGTGCTGGCGGTGCCGGTCTATTTCGTCCTGGTGCCCGACGCCAATGCGCTGGGCGGCGACAAATTTCCCGCGCCCTCTGCGCTGGTATGGATGGGTGTGGCGAAAGTGCTTTCCAAGGGTCTCAGCACCCTGCCGCCCAGCGCCGTGTGGGCCGTTGGCGTGGCCTTTGCGGCAGGCGTGATTATCGTCGTCGTCGATCGCGTCTTTCCCAAGGCCAAGCCCTACACGCCCTCGCCGGCGGCGCTGGGCATCGCCCTGACTATCCCCGCGTCCACCAGTTTCGCCATGTTCCTCGGCGCGCTGATCGTCTGGATCCTGGAGAGAAAGGCCGCCAAGTGGAACGACATGTACACGATCCCGGTCGCCTCCGGCTGCATCGCGGGTGAGAGCATCATGGGGGTGGTGCTCGCGGCGCTGGTGGCGCTGGGCCTCATGCAATAAGCCGCGATTCCCGGCGGATAACCGTTCAAGCCCCCATCTTGACGCTCGCAACACCAGCCCGAAGCGCAAGCGAGGGTGCACTACGCCACGGTCTGCCGCCGTTCCTCCCTCCCTCGCTTGCGCTTCGGGCTGGTGTCATGCCGTGAACGGCCACCAGGGCGGCTCCCTTGCGTATCTCCATGACTGACAACGAGTTGGCGTCGTTGTTGGTCTCCGGAAAAGGCAATCCCTTGCCCATGGTCGGCGTCCCGTGCCTCTAGGGAGTTTGCCAGTCGGCAAGGATTTGCCGAATGTTCCGAATGTGAACGTCGTGTCAGATGGATGGATGCGGTGGGAATGAGTAGTCTCGCAATAACGAGTTTCCCGAATTGAACCGAACAGACAGTCGTAGCAATCATGCCTGAATTGCGACCGGCCGGGCCAGCATAAGCGTCTAGGAGGACGCAGGCCGGACGGGAGGCTGTCAAGGTTTGCGGTTTGGGCAATCTTTGCGCCCGATCGCCCATGTCCGTCACTAGGGGGATGGAAAGATGATTCGAGCGGCCTGGCCTCGCACGGAAGCGTTGATCTTGGCGGTCATCGTGGTTTCCCTCAGTGGATGTACCTGCCCGCGCGACTACATCGCCAATGGCTTCAAGGTGGGGCCGAACGCGTGCGTCCCGGCCGGCGCCACGGCGCCTTGCTGGATCGACGCGGGCGATATCCGCGTGCGTGAGGATTGTGCGCAGGTGGAACAGTGGTGGACCGTGTTCCAGGATCCGATGCTCAACCGGCTAATCGTCGACGCCTACTCGCAGAACCTGTCCTTGCGTGAGGCGGGCTTCCGGGTGCTGGAGGCCAGGGGCGCAGCTTGCGATCAGCAAAGGCAACCTCTTCCCGCAAACGCAAGAGGCCGCCGGCGCGTACCAGCGCGGGGCCGTCAGCCAGGTAGCCAACAGTACGCCGGGGACGCTCAACCAGTTCTTCAACGATTGGGCCTTGGGCTTCAACCTCTCCTGGGAACTCGATTTCTGGGGCCGGTTCCGCCGCGCGGTTACGGCCAACGAGCATAACTTGCAGGCTTCCTGCGCGAACTACAACCAGGTGCTGGTTACGCTGCTGGGAGACGTGGCCTCGAACTACGTCCAGGTTCGCACCCTCCAGCAGCGGATTGCCTACGTGCGGGCCAACGTGGAATTGCAGGGGGGATCCTCAACGTCGGGGAGCGGCGTTTGAAGGCGGGGGCCAAGAGCGCCGTAGACACTCACCAGGCCCGCAGCAACCTGGCCCAAACCGAAGCGCAGATTCCCCAACTGAAGCTGGCTTTGCGGCAAGCCTGCGACCGGTTGTGCGTGTTGCTGGGCAGGTCGCCGGCCGATTTGGAGAAGGAACTGGGCGTGGGGCCGATTCCGTCGGCGCCGGAGGTCATCGCGGTGGGAATTCCCTGCGACCTGTTGCGTCGCCGCCCCGACGTGCAGCGCGCCGAACGTTTGGCTTTCGCGCAGGGGGAGCAGATAGGCATCGCCGAGGCGGAATTGTACCCGATGTTCTTCATCAACGGCAGCATCGGTTATGAAGCGGATCGCCTCAACGAGCTTTTCACCCCCCCCGCGTTTACGGGCAATATCGGTCCGTCGTTCCAATGGAACATCCTGAATTACGGGCGCATTCGCAACAACATGCGGATGCAGGAGGCCCGGTTCCAGGCCCGCGTGGCCGCCTACCAGGAGACGGTGTTGCGGGCCGGCGCCGAGGCGGAGGACGGGCTGGCGATGTTCTTGACCGCCCAGGAGCGCGCCATGATGCTCGACAAGAGCGTGGTCAGCGCGAACCTGGCGCTCGGCCTCATCGCCAAGGACTATAAGGGCGGAGCGGCCGATTTCAACCACGTCGCGCTGATCGAGCAGAACCTGGTCCAGCAGCAAGACCTGCAGGCCCAGGCGCACGGCGAGATCGCCCAGGGATTGATCCAAGTGTACCGGGCGTTGGGCGGCGGCTGGCAAGTTCCGCCCTGCGAGGGAGTCGAGGTGCAGGCAACCCTGCAGGGGATCGTGGTTCCTGCGGACCAACCTCAGGTGCCGCCGCCCGCGATTCTCGAACCGCCCGTGGCTCCGCTGCCGCCGCCGCCAGCGGCGCCCGCGTCGCGGATGCCGCCTCCGGCAGCGCCTGCGGCGCCGATGCCGCCGGTGCCTGTGGCGCCGATGCCACCGGTGCCTGCGGCGCCGACGCCGGCCGTACCTCTGGCGCCAATGCCGCCCACGCCGAGCACCTCGCGCTAGCCCCGGCTCTCATTCGTAGCGCAGCGCCTCGATGGGATTGAGCCGCGAGGCTTTCCAGGCGGGATAGTAGCCAAAGGTGATGCCCACGGCGACCGAGACCGTGACGGCCACGACGGCGGCGCTGGGCGCGGCATGAGTCGGCCAGCCCATCACCGTTCCGGCGAACCACGAACCGAGGCGGCCCGCCAGGATGCCGACGAACCCGCCCACCAGGCAGAGGACAACCGATTCCACCAGGAACTGCCGCAGGATGTCCATGGCGTCGGCGCCGACGGCCATCCGCAAACCGATCTCGGAGGTGCGTTCGGTGACCGACACGAGCATGATGTTCATAATGCCCACGCCGCCGACCAGGAGCGAAACGGCGGCAATCGTCATCCCCAGGCCGGAGAGCATGTTGATGGTCCGCTTCAGGACGTTGGAGACCTCGGCCATGTCGTAGATGTGGAAATCCGCTTCGCCGGGGGGCAAGCGGTGACGGTCGCGGAGGAGGCGGGTGATCTCGTCGGTGGCACGCGGAATGGCTTCCTGCGAAGCCAGCTTGACCATGATCTGATCGACGCTCTCGTTGCGCACGCCGCGCTGCGAACTGGGCAGGCGCTCGGCCCAGGAGAGGCCCGGCAAGGGCCGGCCGCTGTCTTTGGCCAGCGCTCCTTCCGTGTTTACCCCGTTGATGCGGTACTTCACGGTAGTCCAAGGGGCCAACAGGATGTCGTCCTGGTCGGTGCCCAGCAGGTCGGCGCCCTTCTGGCTCAGGACGCCGATGACCTGGAAGGGGACGTTGCGGACGCGAATTTCCTGGCCGATGGGGTAACGCGATTGGAACAGTTCGCGCACCAGGGTCTTGCCGATCAGGCAGACCTTGCTGCCGTTGCGGACCTCGCGATCGTTGAAGGCCCGGCCCAGATCGAGGTCAACCCAGTTGCGGGCTTCCAGGAAGGCGGGCGTGCTCCCGGTGAGGTAGGTGGGAATCCAGCTCCGACTCCCATAGACCGCCTGGGCTGTGGCATCGACGGTCGGCGCGGTGCAGACAACGTCGGGGCATTCCCGCTGGATGGCCTCGGCGTCGGCGGGGGTGACGACCTCGTTCCTCTCGCCGACGTGCCCCGATCCGCGCTGCGGGGCGCCGGGGATAACCTCCAGGACGTTGGCGCCCATCTTGGCGACGGTCAGTTCGATGGCCACGGAGGCGCCGCGGCTGATCTCCATCATGGCGATCACGGCGGCGACGCCGATAATCACACCCAGCATCGTCAGCATGGTCCGCATCACGTTGCGGCGCAGGGCTTGCAGGGCGATCCGCATGGCGTCCCAGGCCAGGCGCAAGCGATTCCGCTGCCGGTGCCGCGGCAGCGATTCGGCGGGCAGGGCCGCGGCCGCCCTGGCGGGCGATGCCGGCGCGTCTTCGACCACCTGGCCGTCGGCAATGCGAATCACCCGATCGGCATGGCGCGCCACGCCGGCGTCGTGAGTCACCAGCAGAACGGTAATGCCTTGCTCGACGTTCAAGCGGCGGAAGAGTTTCAGGATTTCCCGGCCCGTACGCGAGTCGAGGTTCCCGGTCGGCTCGTCGGCCAGCAGCACGGCGGGGTGGTTCACCAGCGAGCGGGCGATGGCCACGCGCTGTTGCTCGCCGCCGGAAAGCTTCGCCGGCGTATGATCCATCCGCGCCTCCAGACCCACGGTGGCCAGCAGTTCCCGGCTCCGCTGGCGCATGCTGCGGCGCGACATTTTTTCCGTCGAGTAGGCGGTCGGCATGCGCACGTTTTCCAACGCCGTGGCGCGGGAAAGGAGGTTGAAGCTCTGGAAAACAAAGCCGATGCGGCTGCTGCGAAGCTGCGACAGTTGCGTGGGCGACAACCCCTCCACCTCGACGCCGTTGAAGCGATAGGAGCCTCGCGTGGGCCGGTCGAGACAGCCGAGCAGATTCATCAGCGTGGTCTTGCCAGAGCCCGAAGCGCCCATCAGCGCCACGAATTCGCCCGCGTCAATGGATAAGGAGACGTTCTTCAGGACGGGGACGTCCACGTCGCCGAGGCGATACGTCTTGTCGATGTTTTGCAGCTCGATCAAAGGCATGGCCGCCCATTCCCGGCTCCTCGGCCGCTATTGCTTGTTTTCCGTCAATTTCGAGACGAAGCTGGTGACGAAATCCGGCTCGCCCGTCCGCTCGACGCCGGCGACGATCAGGTCGTCCGGGGAGATATTCCCGCTCAGAATCTCCGTCGCCATGCCGTCGGTCAGGCCCACCTCGACGGGGACGGGACGCACCAATCCATCGCGGGCGACTGCCCACACCGTGGGAGAGCCAGGGTCCACGCGCGGCTCGTTGTCCTCGCCCGATTCGTGCAACTCTCCAGCGGGCGTTTTGCCGCGCTCGGGCGGCGTCAAGCCGGCCTGGGCCGAGGGGGAGATTTGACGCCACGTCGGTTGCCAGCGCAGCGCCTGGTTGGGAACCAAAAGGGCGTTTCGCCGCCGCGCCACCTCGAACTGGAGTTTCGCGGTCATGTAGGGCAGGAGTTTGCCGTCCGAGTTGTCGACTTCCACCATGACGCCGTAGGTGACAACGCCGTTCTGCAGACTGGCGTTGTAGCGGATCTGCGAGACCTTGCCGGTAAAGGTCCGGTCGCGGTAGGCATCGACCGAAAAGGTGACCGTCTGACCGACTTTGACCTCGCCGATATCGGCCTCGTTCACCGCTGACCATACGAGCATGTGGCTGAGATCCTTGGCCAGCAGGAACAGGCTGGGCGCATTCACGCCGGCCACTACCGTCTGGCCGACGTTCACGCGGCGGTCGATCACGATGCCGTCGATGGGAGAGGTGATGGTGGTGTATGCCAGATTGATCTCGGCCTCCTTGGCGGCGATCTTCGCCTGGTCGAGCTTGGCATCGGCCATCGCCACTTCCGCGGCGGCCATGGCGTCCTCCGCTTCGGCCTTCTCGAATTCGGCCGTTGAATCCGTTTCTTTCAACTCCTTGGCGCGGCGGAAGGCGCGTTCCATCAGCTTCCTTCGTGCGCGGCAGTTGTTCAGATCTGCCTCGGCAAGCCGCAACTGGACGCGAGCCTTGTCCAACGCGGCCTTGGGTGGAAGGTCGTCCAACTGCGCCAGCACGCCTCCTTTCTTCACCCGGCTGCGGTAATCGATCGTCTTGCCGGGGTGGTCGGGATCCGGGCCGAGACTTTTGACGCTGGCCACGATCTGGGCCCCCACGTCGATGATCTCCACCGGCTCGACCGTCCCCGTCGCAGTCACACCGATGAACAAGTCGCCGCGCATGGCCGGCAGCGTGCGGAACTTCGGCCGGCCGCTCGCCAGGCTGTCGCCCAAGAAGTACGACGCCGCCAGGCCGGCAATCACAACCGCGATCAGTATCCCCATAGTCTTTTTCATGGCATTCGCTCTTCGGGCGCTGGCGCGGCTTCTCGACTTGCAAGGAGGCGACTCCCGCCGTCTCCCGCAAGTCGTCGTCGCTCACAGCATTTTCAAGGGAGCTTCCTGCGGCTCGTCGTGGCGGGACATTTCCACCACTTTTCCTACTTCAAGCTTAACAATTCGGTCGGCCCCGGAAAAGTAGCGATCGTCATGGGTGATCGCCACCACCGTCTTGCCGCGGCGTTTCAGTTCCGGCAACAGGTTCAGGTAGAAGACCCGGCGGAAGGTCGGGTCCTGATCGGCGGCCCATTCGTCGAACACGTAGATCGGTCGATTCTCCAAGTACGCGGTCACCAGGGCCAATCGCTTGCGCTGGCCCCGCGACAGCGAGGTCGTGGAAAACGAGCCGTTGGTCACCGTGACCTTATGATCGAGTTCCAGCAGGCGGAGATATTCGCCGGCCCGCTGGTCGAGATCGTCGCCTTCCAGTCCCCACAGGTTGTCGAAGACCACGGCGCCGTCGAAGATCACCGAGAACAACTGCCGGTAGCTCTCGCGATTGTCGGCGTCGATAGGCTGGCCGTCGAGGCGGATTTCGCCGGCATGGGGCACATACAGGCCGGCGAGCAGTTTGGCCAAGGTGGTCTTGCCGCTGCCGTTGCCGCCGACAACGAAGATGATTTCGCCGGGGTAGAGCGTCAAGTTCACCGGCCCGAGCACGAAGTCATGGGGCTGGCTCTCGCGGCGGTAGGTATGCGTGATCCCCGCCAATTCGATCTGCTCCCAGCCGCGGATGGGCGTCATCGCCGTGCTTTCCGTTTCCTGCTCGTCGAGCATTAAGCCCAGCTTCTCGATCTTCGACACCGACGTGGAAGCCCAAGCCATCGTCGGCAGCCAGCCCATGATTTGCTCCAAGGGCGACATGAGGTAGAAGATGGTCAGGGTGTAGGCGCCGAGCGTCTCCGGCTTGACCCCCGCCAGCCGCGGCCACAGGAACAGCAGCAGGCCGATGGCGACGAAGAACATCATCCGTCCGCAGGTGACGGCCGTGTCGTAGAGCGAATCGCCGAGAAACTGCCGGTGGCGGAACACTCCCTCCGCCTCGATGACGTGATCGAAGAACGCTTCGCGCCGGGCGTGGTGCGTCTTCAGCTCCTTGATGCCTTCGATCAGCTCGCGAATGTGCTTGAACAGCACGTCCTGCGATTCCCGCGCGCGCTCGACGTAGCGGTCGGCCCACTCCGAGGAATACCAGTAGGCGGCCATGCTGAGGAGACAGAAGAAGGCGGCGCCGATCATCAGGCTCATGGAAAGCGTGCCCAAGTAGACGGCGCCGCAGATCAGGACGACGATATTGATTCCCAGCGTCGGCACGCCGTTCATGGCTTGCGAGATCACCGCCACGTCGTTGGTCAGCGAGGCCAGCATGCGGTGGTCGCCGATTTCCTCCAGGTGCCTCAACGGCGACTCCACGATGCGCCGGCACAGGCCCAGCCGCAACTGGGAAGTGGAATTGACGGTCAGCCCGCAGAGCAGCACCTGCGACGCCAATCGCGTCACCAGGATTACCACGCAGAGGGCCGTGAACAGGCCGATCAGGATGGTCGCCGACGGGTTGGCACTGCCCAGGACATAGCTGGTCAGCGCCACCAGCCCGGCGCTGGCGGCGCCGCTGACGGCGCCGATCAGCCCGGCCAACAGCGCAATGCGCCAGGAAACCTTCAAGAGAAAGACGATCAGTTTCATGGGTTCCTCGCCGCCGGGCCGGGCACGGCCGTTTCCTGAAGATAAGCACCCAGGCGAGCCGCCAAGGCGCCGGCGTGCGGTTTGCGCAACATGCTGTAGTGATTGCCGGGGACGGTTTCCACGCACAGCCGCGGGCAGAGCGATTTCCAGCGCGGATCCGGCCCGCCGCCTTCCTGGGCGCGGAACAGCACCGCGCGTCCCTGGTAAGTCCGGGGCACGTAGGCCTCCATGGCCGACAGATGCGCCCTGCACACTTCGGCCAGGCGGCGGATTTCGTTGGCGCCGACGCCGCCGGCCAGCTTCGCGCGCTCCGCGATCCGCTGCCATTGTTCGTCCGCCGGCAGTGCCGTCAGCTCCGCCAACGGCAGGTTCAAGTGCGGTGCCAGCCAGCGGATCGCCGAACCATCGTTCAGGTCCTGCGCGGAGAGGTCTTTGTCGGAGAGATAGCTGTCCAGGAGGGCCACCAGGGCCACCTCTTCGCCGGCCGCCTGAAGCCGCGAGGCCGCCTCCAGGGCGATCAGTCCGCCCATCGACCAGCCGGCGAGCAGGTACGGCCCGCAGGGCTGCACTTGCCGAATCTCCCGCAAATAGCACTCCGCCATGGCTTCGATACGGTCGTGAGGCGGCTGATCGTCGCCAAGCCCTTGCGCCTGGAGTCCGTAAACGGGCCGCGCTTCGGCAAGACTTTCTGCCAGGGGCAGGAAGCCGGCCACGTGGCCGCCCAGGCCGTGGAAGCAGCACAGCGGCGTGGCGGCGCCGTCGGTCCGCAAGGGGACCAGCGACTGTTGGCGGGCGCCGCGCGGCTGGGGTGAAGCGGCGGCGGGAGGGAAAAAGGTGACAGGCACCATTTGCCGGAACGGCCCGGAGGGTGCTTCGCACAAATGGTGCCTGTCACCTTTTTCCCAGAATCCCGCAAGGTCATTGTGAGGGCAGCCTGGGGTTTCCGCCCGCGTGGCGGCCTCAATGCGCTGGGTCCATGCCGCGACCGTAGGCACGGCGAACAACGTTGCCGCCGGCAATCGGGTGCCGCAGATCGCTTGGACGCGGAGCATGGCCTGCACGGCCAATAGCGAATCGCCGCCGAGTTCGAAGAAATGGTCGTGGATGCCGACGCGCTCCCGCTGCAACAGATCGGCCCAGATCGCCGCCAGTTGCCGCTCCAACGGCGACCGGGGAGCGACGTACTGCGGCGCCGGCCTCGCCGCCGGCGCCGCGGCCGGCAAGACCGCGCCGCCGACCTTGCCGCCGGGCAAGTGCGAGAGACGCTGGTCCGGATCCGTCGTCGCGGCCTCCAACACCTCCTGGAAGTGCCGCAACATCCCGACAGCCGTCGTCTCGTCGAACAGGTCCGCGTGGTAGCACAATCGCAAGTGGAGTCCTTGCTCGTTGTCGCCGGCCTCCAAGCAGAGGTCGAAATCCGCGCCTTCAGCTTCGGTTTCGCCCGCCGTCTCTTTCCAATCCAATCCCGCCGATTGTCCCGACGTCCGCGGCGCATTATGGAAAATCAGCTCCGTCTGCACCAGCGTGCGTCGCCTGGGATCGCGGGGCGGGTTCAGTTCTCGGACCAGCCGCATGAAAGGCATTTCCTGGTGATCGAAGGCCTGCAACACGGTCTCGCGCACGCGGCCCAACAACTGCCGGAAGGAAGGATCGCCCGAGAGATCGGCGCGCAGCACGAGGTCATTGAGGAAGCAGCCGATGACGTTCTCCGTCTCCGGCCGCAAGCGCCCTGCCACCGGCGTGCTCACGGCGAAATCCTCTTGCCCGCTCTCCTGGCACAGCAGTATCTGGTACGCGGCCAGGAGGGTCATGAACTTCGTCGCCCCTTCCTCGCCGCTGAGTCGCTCGATTGCCTGGTTCAACGGCTTGGACAACTGCTGCACGACCACGGCGGAGTGCGTCGTTCGCACTTCGGGACGCGGCCGGTCCCTGAGCAGTTCCAGCGCCGGCAGGTCCTTCAATTTCCTCAGCCAGTAGCCGCGCAGCCTGTCGAGCACTTCGCCCTGTAAACGCTGGCGCTGCCAGACCGCATAGTCGGCGTATTGAATCGGCAACTCCGGCAGCGGCGGCGGCAGTCCCGCCGCCAGCGCGAGGTAAGCCGTGAACATCTCGCGGGCCAGCACCGTCATCGACCAGCCGTCGAAAATGATGTGGTGCATGCCGACCAACAGCAAGTGTTCTTCCTCGGCCAGCTTGACCAATTCCACCCGCACCAACGGACCCTTGGCGAGATCGATCGGCCGTCGCGATTGGGCCCGAGCGTACCGTCGCACTTCGTCCCTGCGCGTTTCGGCCGGCAGTAGGCTCATGTCCACCACGCGGAGCGGCTGGGGCTGGTAGGGCGCGATGACTTGCACCAGATCGCGTCCCACTTCCGCGAAGGTCGTGCGCAGCGACTCGTGACGTCGCAGCAGCTCGTTGAATGCCCGCTCCAAGGCGGGAACATCCAAAAACCCGTTCAGTTGGTCTACGTCGTGCATGGCGTAGGGCGGCGGCCCCTGTTCCAGATGGCTGATCACCCAGAAGGGCTCTTGGCTGTACGACATGGGCAAGGGGACATTTCCCGGCACCGGCCGGATGGGAGGCAAGTTCGCGCGCGATCCCGCCTGGCGTGCCGCCTCGACGCGCTGGGCCAAGGCGGCGAGCGTGGGGGCCTCGAACAGATCGCGCAGGGGAATGCTCAGATTCAATTCCCGGTTGATGCGCGAGACCACCTGGACGGCCAGCAGCGAATGGCCCCCCAGGTCGAAGAAGTTGTCCTGCGCGCCCACCCGCTCGAGATGCAACACTTCCGACCAGATGGCCGCCAATTGCTGCTCGGCGGCGGTGCGCGGGGCAACAAACTCGCCCTCCCGCGCCGCCCCCTGGCCGCTCCAATCGGGCTCCGGCAGCGCCCGGCGGTCCAGCTTGCCGCTGGCGGTCATGGGCAGCGCGTCGAGGGCCACAAACGCGGCGGGGATCATGAACTTGGGCAGCCGCTGGCCGAGAAACTGCCGCAAGTCGGCGGGCGACACCGTTTCGTCCGGTCGCGCCACCGTGTAGGCCGCCAGTTGTAGATCGCCCGCAGCCCGTCCGCGCACGACCACGGCCGCACCGGCCAGCGCCGGGTGCTCGCGCAGCACCTGCTCGACTTCGCCCGGCTCGATGCGAAAGCCGCGAATCTTCACTTGCTGATCGGTGCGGCCGACGAACTCCAGCCGCCCGTCACTCCGCCAGCGCACCACGTCGCCCGTCTTGTACATCCGCGCACCGGCCTTGGCCGCGAACACCTCGGGCAGGAAGCGCTCCTCGGTCAGCTCCGGCCGATGGAGATAACCCCGGGCGAGACTTGCGCCGCCGATATGGAGTTCGCCGGGGACTCCGATGGGCACGGGTTGTCGGCAGCGGTCGAGCACATAGGCCCGCACGTTCCCCAAGGGACGCCCGATGGGCACGCGTTTCTCCTGTCCGTCGCCGCGTGCCAATTCGGCCGCGGTGGCGACCACCGTCGATTCCGTGGGGCCATAGGTGTTCAGCAGCCGCACCCGGCTGCCCACGCACCGGAACCACGCGGCCACGCGCTCCGGCGCCGCTTGCTCGCCGCCGATCACCAGCAGCCGCAGCGTCTCCGGCACGGCCAGTCCCTCGGCGGCGATAGCCAGGGTCAGCTCGTGCCAGAACGCGGTCGGCAAGGTGACGAAGGTCAATTGCCATTGGCGGCAGCGCTCGAGGAACGTGCGGCAATCGAGCATCTCGTCGTCGCGGAGCACCAGCGTGCCGCCGCGGGCCAGGCAGGGAAAGACTTCTTCGACGTGGGCGTCGAAACTGGCCGCCGCGAACTGCAGCACGCGGTCCGCGGCGGTGATCCCATATTGCTCGATCGCCGCCTGGGTATAATTCACCAGCGCGCGATGTTCGATCATCACGCCCTTGGGACGGCCCGTCGAGCCGGACGTGTAGATGACATACGCCAGGTGCTCGCCGGTGGTCCGGCCCACGGGCGGCTCAGCCGGACAGGCGGCGATTTCCTGCCAGTCGGCATCCAGACAGATCACGTGCCGCAGGCCCTCGGGCAAATTGCCGCGCAGGGCTTGTTGCGTCAGGAGGATGTCGGCCCCGGAGTCCTCCAGGGTGAATTGCAGCCGCTGAGCGGGCAACTCGGGCTCCAGCGGCAGGTAGGCGCCGCCCGCTTTCAGGACGCCCAGGATCGCCACGATCAACTCGGCCGAGCGCGTGAGCCGGACGGCGACGAGATGATCCGGGCCCACGCCCCGCCGCTCTAGGAAGTGGGCCAACCGGTTGGCCCGCTCGTCGAGTTCCCGGTAGCTCCACTGCCGCGGGCCGTCGATCAAGGCCGTGGCTTCGGGCGTTTGCTCCACCTGGCGATGGAAGAAGTCATGTACGCACGGGCCGGTCGGGTAGTCCCGTGCCGTGTCGTTCCAACCGACCAGCAGTTGACGCCGCTCGGGCTCGTCCAGCAGCGGGAGTTGCGCGACGGCCAGGTCCGGCTGGGCGACGATTCCTTCCACAAGGACTTGGAAGTGCTTTAACATGCGGCGAATCGTCTCGGCGCGGAACAGCCCGGTGCGGTACTCGGCCGATATGGCCAGTCCCTCGCGCTGTTCCCGCATGGTGAAGGACAGTTCGAACATCGACGTGCCGGTCTCGAGCGGGATGACCGACAGGGCCAGTCCAGCGACCGTCAACTCGGGCCAGGGCGCGCTGAGCAGCGTGAACATGACCTGGAAGAGCGGATTGCGATTTCCCTCCCGCTCCGGGTTCAGGGCGTCGACCAGCCGCTCGAAGGGCAACTCCTGGTGTTGAAAGGCGTCCAAGGCGGTCTGCCGCGTTCGCCGCAGCAAGCTGCGAAAACTGGGATCTCCGGCCAGTTCCGCCCGCAGCACGAGCGTATTGACGAAGAAGCCCACCAGGCCTTCGGTTTCTTTCCCCAGGCGGCCGGCGATCGGCGAGCCGACGGTGAAGTCCTCCTGGCCGCTATAGCGGTAGAGCAGCACCTGGAAGGCGGCCAAGAGGGTCATGTATAGCGTGGCGCCCTCGCGGCGGCCCAGTTCTCGCAATCCCGCCAGCAGCGCCGGCGGCAGTTGCATCTCTTCCGTGCTGCCCGCCAGCTCCAGTTGCAGCCCGCGCGATTGATCGGTCGGCAGATCCAAGGGCACGACATCCCGCAGACGCTCGCGCCAATAGTCGAGCAGCCGCTGCAAAGGCTCGCCTTGCAGCCGCTGCCGCTGCCAGACGGCGTAGTCGGCGTACTGCACCGGCAAGGGGCCCAGCGGCGAGGGCTGACCGGCGCAAAACGCCTTGTACAACAGGGCTACCTCGCGGAACAAAACCGCCATCGACCAATCGTCCGAGATGATGTGGTGCATCACCACGACCAGGATGTGCTCGCTCGCGGAAAAGCGCAACAACAGGGCCCGAAACAGCGGCGCTTCGTCGAGCCGGAAGGGCTTGCAGGCTTCGCGCTGCGCCCGGGCGACGGCTTCCGCTTCCCGCTGGGCGGGCTCGACGTGCTCCAGGTCGACGACCGTCAGCATCTGCGGTTGGGCGGGCTCGACGACTTGCATCGGCTGGTCGCCGGCGCTGACGATCTTCGTCCGCAGCGATTCGTGCCGGGCCACCAACTCCGTCAACGTGCGGTGCAAAGCGTCCACGTCCAGCGGGCCGCGCAGGCGCATCGCCATGGGGATGCAGTAGACCGGGTTCCCCGGGTCGAGCCGATCCAGGATCCAGAGCCGCTCCTGGGCGAAGGAAAGCGGGAAACTCCGCGACGCCTCGGCCTTCTTCCGCAACAGCGCTTTCAACTGCCGGCGACGATCGCGCGACGAACGGTCGGCCGTCGACGTGGAACGCTCACTCATGATCGGCCTCCCCGTCGCCCGCCGCCTGGCCGAGCAGCAACTCAACTTCGTCGTCGGAGAGTTCATCCAGCCGCCCCAACAGGTCTTCCGCTTCCTGGTCCCGTGCCAGCCGCGGAATGGAGACGTCGCCGCCATCCCGGGCGATTTTCGGACTCGCCTCCCCCGGCTCGCCGTCCGGCGCGACCGCTTCGCCGGGGTATCGCCGCCGGACCGCGTGGGGACAGTGTTCCCGCAGGTAGTTCGCCAGGTCGGCGATCGTTTGCACCTGGAACAGGGCGTGACCCGGCACGCCTTCACCCAAAATCTCCTCCAAGCGATTCAACAGGATGGTCGCTTGCAGCGAATCGCCGCCGAGTTCGAAGAAGTTGTCGTGAACGCCGATACCTTCGATGCGAAGGATGGCCGACCACGATTCCACCATTTCCTTTTCCAACGGCGTGCGGGGCGCGACGTAGGGCGCCGTGAGGTCGGGCCGGACGCGGACTGCCGCCGCGGCGGCCGGGCCGGCGGCCGAAGCCTGCGACTGCGGACGATCGCCGCCGCCGGGCTCGGCCAGGAATCGGTTCTTGCACTCCGTCCAGAGCCGCTGCCGTTGCCAGGGATACGTGGGCAGTCGGACACGCTGCCCGGAATGGAATGCCAGCCGCTCCCAGGAAATATCGGCGCCGGCGGCGTAGAGGGCGGCCACCGCCGTCCGCACGTCGACGTCGCCCGGGGCGCCGTCCCCATTGCGGCCGCCGTGCGAAGCATGGTTGGACGGAACCGAGACGGTCCCCTTGGGCAATTCCAGGCAGAGGTCGATCTTCCGGTCGGCCAGGGCCGCAACTGCCGCGGCCACGCCCTGCGGGCGCCGCAGGCACGCTTGCCAATGGGCCGCGTCCAGATCGGGGCCCGCATGAAGTTCCCCGTCAACGCTCGATAGGAACGGCAGCGATGCCGGCCGGGGCTGCAATCCATCGTGCGCTGAGTCGCCATTGCCGCCCTGGCCGTCTGCGGCCAGTCGCAAGACCTCCTCGTCGGTAAGAATGCCCGCCGCGGCGGCCGCGGCAAACTCGCCCATGCCCTGGCCCAGGACCAGGTCGGGGGCAATGTTCAGGCGGCGCCACCACCTGGTCTGTGCAAGTTGCAGGGCCACCAGGGCGAAGCGGGCCTGCACAGGACCGCCGCCGTCCGCATCGCCCGGCAGGGTTTCCAGCGACCGGCCGGCAACCCGCTGACAGGCGGCATCGACGTCTTCCAGCGCCGCGGCGAAACCGGGGATGGCATCGAGCAGACGCGAGGCGGGAGCGAGACGGCCCTCCGCCTGGTCGCCGAACAGGAATGCGACTGCCGGCCCGCGGCCAGTAGGCTTTCGGCCCGTAAGGACGCCCGCCGGCGAGTCGCCGTGCAAGAAGCTCTCCAAGAGGCTGACGGCATGCTCGTGTGACTCGGCCAGCACCGCCAGGCGGCAATCATGGTGTTCGCGGTGCGCGGCCGCCGTGTAGCACACGTCTTGCCAGGCAGGCGGATCGTCGCGCAGGAATGCGGCATAGCGCTCGGCCAGGGCGCGCAACGCCTTTTCGGTGCGGGCCGAAAGCAGCAGGGGGAGGCCGAAGCGGCAGGGCGCCGCATCCGCCGGACCGTCAGGAGCAGGCTGGGCGGCAGCCTGGTTCGCTGGCGGCGGCTCCTCCAGAACCACGTGCGCGTTGCTGCCGCCGAAGCCGAACGCGCTGACGCCGGCGATGCGCGGTTGCGTCGTTTCCGGCCAGGGTTCCAGCGTCTGCTGCACCCGCAGCGGCAAGCTGCTGAAGGGAATGTCGGGATTGGGCGTGCGGAAGTGCAAATTCGGCGGCAACTGGCGATGCTTCAGTGCCAAGGCCACCTTGATCAGGCTGGCGATCCCCGAGGCCGCTTCCGTGTGGCCGATGTTGGTCTTCACGGAACCGATCGCGCAGGGGCGATCCGGCGGCCGGCCCTCGCGGAGGACGTTGCCCAAGGCCAGCGCCTCGATGATGTCGCCCAGCCGCGTTCCGGTGCCCTGGGCTTCGACGAATTGCACCTGGGCGGGCGAGACCTTGGCCCGCGCATAGGCGTCGCGCAGCACTTGCTCTTGGGCCGCGCGGCTGGGGGCCGTCAAGCCGTTGCTGGCGCCGTTCTGGTTGACCGCGCTGCCGCGGATGACGGCGTAGATGGAGTCCTCGTCCTTGAGGGCCGCGCTCAGCGGCTTGATCACGACCAGGCCCGCCCCCTCGCTGCGGACATAGCCGTTGGCGGCTGCGTCGAAGGCCCGCACCCGCCCGTCCGGGCGCAGAAGCCGGCCTTGGTCAGATTGACCGAGGCGACGGGCGACAGCATCATGCTGACGCCGCCCACCAGGGCGGCATCGCATTCGCCGTTGCGGATGCTCTGGCAGGCCAGGTGCAGGGCCACCAAGGACGACGAGCAGGCGGTGTCCAGGGCCACGCTGGGCGCCTGCCAGCCGTAGACGAACGAGAGCCGATTGGCGGCCAGGCTCAAAGAAGTGCCGGTGGCCGCGTAGGCGTCGGTGTGCACCAGATCGTTGTTCAGCAGGATGCCCCACTCGCTCACCGAAATCCCCAGGAACACGCCGGTCTTGGAGCCGCGCAGCCGCACCGGCGGCCAACCGGCGTCCTCGAGGGCTTCCCAGGCCAGTTCCAACAGCAGGCGATGCTGCGGGTCCATCCGCGCCGCCTCGCGGTCCGACATGCCGAAGAAGTGATTGTCGAACTCGTCGATCCGCTCCAGGAATCCGCCCCAGCGCGTGTTGAGTTTACCGGGGGCGGCCGGGTCGGGGTCGTAATAGGCGTCGGCGTCCCAGCGGTCGGGCGGGACGGCGCCGATGGCGTCAACGCCCTGGCAGATCAGCCGCCAATAGGAAGGCGGATCGTTGGCCCCGCCCGGAAAACGGCAGGCCATGCCGACGATCGCCATGGGCTCGGCCTGTTTCCGCTCCAGGGCTTCCAGCCGCGCCTGCGTCTCGCGGAGCGCGAACACCGCCCGTTGCAGCGGCGTCAGGTTTTTCAGGTGCTCGTCCAATTGGTCCATGAATGACGAATCCTCCCTCGGCTTCTTCAACGCTGGAGTTTCGTAAGTTGCTCGGCGACCAGGGCGTCCATTTCCTCTTCCGACATGTTCTCCACCTCCGCCAAGGCCTGCTCCTGAATCTCGTCGACGGCTTTCTCCGCCTCTCTCTCCGCCTCGGCCTCCGGCGCCGCTGACGACTCCAATTGAAAGACGTCGCGGACCACGTAGCCGGCAAGCTTCTCCAAGGTGGGATAGTCGAACAACAGGGCGGGATTGAGCGCTTGCCCGATGGACCGGCCCACGCGGTTGGCAAACTCGACCCCGGTGAGCGAATCGAACCCCAATTCGTTCAGCGAGCGCCGCGGATCCGGCAGATTCCCGTCGACCATGGCCAGCACGCGCGCAGCCTGCTTTTGCAGGTGCGTCACCACCAGTGGCAGTCGTTCGGCAGGCGTTGCGCTGTCGAGTTCCTCGCGCAGTTGCGAGCTGGCATCGCCCTCGGGCGCCGCGGCTGCGCCTCGCGTGCGATCTCGCTGAGCCAGGGCGGCTCGCTGCCCGGCGGAATGCGCTCGAAGAACTTCGACCAGTTGATGGGCAGCACGCCGGCCTGGATGCGATCCTCGGCGAGCAGATGTTCCAGGACCAGGAGCCCTCGCAGGGGCTCGATCGAACCCACGCCCGCGGCCGACATCCGCCGGCCCTCGGCCTCTCCCAGCCGCGCCGCCATGCCCACTTCGGCCCAAGCGCCCCAGTTGACGCTCAGCGCCGGCCGCTTTTCCCAGCGGCGATGATGGGCCAGCGCGTCGAGGAAGGCGTTGGCGGCCGCGTAGTTGCCCTGGCCCGGAGACCCCAACAGCGCCGCGGCCGACGAGAACAACACGAACTGCTCCAGCGGGTCTTCGCGCGTCAGCTCGTGCAAGTGCCAGGCGCCGAGGACTTTCGACGCCATGACCCGATCGAAGCGCTCGCGGGTCTGCTCGCGAAGGACGCCGTCGTCCAGCACGCCGGCGAGGTGGAAGATGCCCCGCAACGGCGACGACCCGCCGCGGATGTCGGACAGCAAGCTGGCAACCTGCTGGCGATTGGCCACGTCGCAGCGGCGGGCGACGACCTGGACGCCGGCCCTTTCCAGATCTTCCATTTGCGATCGGGCTTCCTGCGACGCCTCGGACCTCCCCACCAGGACCAGGCGCCGCGCCCCGCGGTCGGCCAGCCAGCGGGCCACCTTCAGGCCCAAGCCGCCCAGGCCCCCCGTGACCAGGTACGTGCCGTCCTCCCGGAGCGCGAACCCCCGATCGGTCTCGTCGCCGCGGGCCGCCTGAATCACCACCTTGCCGATGTGCTCGGTGCGCGCCATGTGTCGCAGCGCGTGGACGGCCCGCGCGATGGGAAACGTCCGCAACGGCAGCGCCTGAAGCTGCCTGGCCTCGAACTGCGGCATGACGTCGGAGAGCAGTTGGCCGACGGTCTGCGGCTGGTCGGCCATCATGTGGTCCAGCGCGATCGGGAAGAACTTCACACCCGGCTTGAACTGGTCCACCCGCTCTTGGTCCCAGAGGTCGGTCTTGCCCAGTTCCAGGAAGCGTCCGCCCGCGCGGAGCACGGAGAGACTGGCGGCGATGGTTTCGCCGGTCAACGAGTTGACCACCAGGTCGATTCCCTCGCCGTGGGTGGCTTCCATGATCTGCTGGGCGAACGCCAGCGACCGCGAGTCCATGACGTGCGCGATGCCCAGCGACTTGAGATATTCTCGTTTGCGGGGGTTGCCGGCAGTAGCGAAGATCTCGGCGCCCACTTGCCGGGCGATCTGGACGGCCGCCAGGCCGACGCCGCCGGAGGCGGCGTGGATCAGCACGCGCTCGCCCCGCTGCATGTGGCCCAGCCGGCGCAGGGCAAGCTCGGCGGTCAAGAAACCAATGGGGATGGTGGCCGCTTCCTCGAAACTGAGGTGCTGGGGCTTGAAAGCGACGAACTCCGCCAGCGTCAGGGCGTAGGCGGCGAAGCTGGCCGGGGCCAGCGCGACGACCGCGTCGCCCGGCTTGAACCGCTCGACCCCCGGGCCGACGGCCGTGATCTCGCCGGCGCACTCGCCGCCCAGGGGGCCGGGATCGCCGGGGTATAGGTCGAGCACGTTGAGCACGTCGCGGAAGTTCAGCCCCGTCGCCCGCACCCGTATCTCGACCTGGCCGGGGCCCGGCTGCTGGCGGGCCGTGGGCCGCAGGATAACGTTATCCAACTGGCCGCGGGCGGTGATTTCCAGGCGGTAAGGCTTGCCGTGGGGAACTGGCAAGCTGTCGGCCCCGCCGGCCCGCAACGATTGCAGCCGGGTCACGTGGCGCTGGCCGCCGCGGTAGACCACCTGGTCTTCGCCCTGCCCCCGGCAGAGTTCTTCGACCAGTTGCTCGGAGGCGTCGCGGCCGTCTTCCGGGTCAAGGTCGATCCGCGTGCAGCAGAGCGCGGGATGCTCCACGGCAATCACGCGCCCCAGTCCCCAGACTGGCGACTGTGCCAGGCAGAGCGGCAGCGGGTGATCTCCGGCGGCCTGGGCGCCGCGGGTCACCAGCCACAAACGCGGCGGGGCCTTCCCGCTTGCTTCCGCCGCCAGGGCGTGTACGACGTCCAGCACGCCGCCCCAACCGTGGTGCCGGGCGGCTTCGAAGTCGGGAACTTCCTGCTGACAATCCACCTCCACGCCCGAGAGATAAACGATGCCGCGCCGCGGGCCCTCGGTCGCGGAGAGGAACTCGCGGACCGCGGCGCCGCGAGACTCGGCGCCGCCGCCGGCGGGCACGACCGTCGCGCCATGGCCCTTCGCTTCCAGTCGCCCGGCCAAGGCCGCCCCCAGTCCGTCGCGGCTGTCAAATACCAACCAGCGCCCAGCCTCGGCCTTCGCGCCGTTCGACGGGGGCGGATCCAACGGCTGCAACGGCCAGGCCAGCTCGTAACACCAATCCGGAAGCGGTCCGGCCAGCCGGCGGGCCAACCAGTCGCGCGGCACGCGCCGCATCCGCACGCCCTCCAGTTGCGCCAACACGCGTCCCGATCCCTCGAGAAATTGGACGTCGCTCAGCACCACGTCCCCCTTGACTTCCCGGATCGACGCCGCGCACCACACTTCCCCCGTGGGATGATCGTACAACTGGAACCGCTCCACGCCCACGGGCAGGTAAGCGTCGATTCCCTCGCCGGCGCCGGGCAACATGGCTGCCGTAAGCTGGAAGGCGCTGTCGAGCATTCCCGGATGAATCCGATAGTCATCCTGCTTGTCCGCGTCGCGTGCGAGGCGCAACCGGCCCAGCGCCTCGTTGCCGTTGATCCAGTGGCAGGAACTCCAAAGTAATGCCGGCCCGAACTCGAGACCGGACTTGCGGAGGGCCTCGACTACCCACTGCGCATCGCGGGGCTCGCCGCTGAAGCGCGCGCGCTCCGTTTCCATGTCGTGGGCAGCCGCGGCCGACTGGGCGGGCGCTTCCAGCCGCCCGGCGGCCAGCGTGGTGAACGTGGGCTCCGCCTCGGCGTCGGCATAGGTCACGCTGGAGATATGGAACGACGCCGCGCGGGGGCCATCGGGCGTGAGGACGGTCTGCACGGTTGTCGGCGTTTTGTCCAGCACGAGCGGCTCGATCAGGCTGGCGGCGCACAACGTCCAGGGCTTGCCGTGCACGATGGCCGAGGCGGCCAGCACCATTTCCAGGTAGGCGGCGCCGGGCACCACCACCCGGCCTTGGATCTTGTGATCGCCCAGCATTGCAGGCCGGTTGGCGGCCAATTGCGACTCGAAGACCTGGTCATGCGACGCCAGCGGCAGACGGCGGCCCAAGAGCGGATGAAGGATGGGGCCGCCGCGTGACGGCGCGTACGGGCCCTGCGGCGCGGCGCCGTCGGCCGTGCCCATCCAGAAATGCCGCCTTTGAAAGGGATAGCTGGGGACCACCGTCTTCTGGGGCCCGTAGTCGCGATCCACGCCTGCCCAATCGATCTTCACCCCGCGGACGTACAACTGCGCCAGGCTGTCCAGCAGGGCTTGCCAGTCGTCGCACCCCGGCCGCAGCGAGGGCAGCCAGGCGTGGCCGTTCTCCGGCAGGCAGCGCCTCGCCATGCCGAGCAGAACCGGGCTGGGACCGATCTCCAGGAAGATCTGGCAGCCGTCGTCGGCCAACGCCTGCACGCTCTCGGCGAACCGCACCGGCGAGCGCGCGTGGCGAGTCCAATAGGCCGGATCGGCGAAGGTCGTCCCATCGGCCGGCCGGCTGGTCAGGTTGGCAATCAGGCGGATCTGCGGCGCGGAGCAGCGGACCGATTCCGCGGCCCGGGCGAGCGGTTCGAGGATCGGTTCCATGCGGTGCGAATGGAAGGCGTGCGAGGTGCTGAGCGTCTTGGACTGGACGCCCTCGCTCTGGAAGCGGGAGAGGACCTGCCGGACGGCCGCTTCGTCGCCCGAAATGACGATGTTCTCCGGCCCGTTCAGAGCGGCGATGGCCACTTGATCGGGGCACGACTGCAGCGCCGCGGCCACCCGCGCCTGGGAGGCGAACACGGCGGCCATCAACCCGCCGGGCGGCAAGGACTGCATCAGGCGGGCGCGCTCGGCAATCAGCCGCAACCCGTCCTCCAGGGAGAACACGCCCGCGACGCAGGCCGCGGCAAACTCGCCGACGCTATGGCCCATCACCGCGGCCGGCTCGATCCCCCAACTGCGCCAGAGCGTCGCCAAGGCGTACTCGAGGGCGAACATCACCGGCTGCGTATAGCCGGTCTGGTCCAAGAGCGCGCCCGCCTCGCGATCGAGCAACGACAGCAAGGGGCGGTCCAGCGACGGCTGCAGCACTTCGGCGCAGCGGTCGATGGCGGCGCGGAACGTGGGCTGGGTGTCGTACAGCGCGCGTCCCATGCCGGCATACTGCGACCCCTGGCCGGTGAAGAGGAAAGCGATCCGCGGCGGTCGATCGGCCTCGGGGCATCCGCTCTGCACCCCCGGGGCAAGCGGATCGGCCACGAAGCTCCGCAACTTGTCGCGCATCTCCGCCAGCGAGGCGGCCGCCACCGCCAGGCGATGACTGAAATGCTCGCGTCCCGTGTTGGCCGTGTGCACGATGTCGGCCAACGAGTCCGCAGGGTTTGCCGTCGCGTCGTCGGCGTAGCGGGCCGCCAGTTCGGAAATCGCCTGCGCACTTCGGGCGGACAGCGCCAGCAAATGTCGCGGCCGCTGGGGCTTCTCCGCCGGCGGCTTGGGCTCCGGCGGCTCTTCCAGGATCACGTGTGCATTGGTGCCGCCGAATCCGAAGCCACTGACGCCCGCGCGCCGGGGCTCCGGCCCCCGCGGCCAGGGGCGCATGACCGTCGGAATCTCGATGGGACCCTTGTCCAGCTTCAGCAGCGGGTTGATGGTGTTCAAGTGCAGGTGCGGTGGAATCTGGCCGTGCTGCAAGACCAGGATGGCCTTGATCAGGCCGGCGATTCCCGCCGCGCTTTCCAAGTGGCCGATGTTGGTCTTCACCGAACTGACCACCAGCGGACGGCCGGCCGAGCGCCCGGCGCCGAGCACGGCGCCGAGGGCCTCGATCTCGATCGGGTCGCCCAGTCGCGTGCCGGTGCCGTGGGTTTCGACGTAACCGATGTCGGCCCCGTCCAGGCCGGCGTCGGCCAGGGCGGCGCGGAGCACGGCCTCCTGCGCCGGGCCGTTGGGAGCGGACAGCCCGTTGCTGCGGCCGTCGTGGTTCACCGCACTGCCGCGAATCACAGCCAGGATGCGATCGCCTGCGGCCAGCGCGTCGGCAAGCCGCTTGAGCACGACCATGCCGCACCCTTCGCCGCGAACATAGCCGTCGGCCGCGGCGTCGAACGTCTTGCAGCGCCCGTCGGGGGCCATCATGTGGGCCTTGCTCAGGGCCAGGGTCGTCTCGGGGCTAAGGATCAGATTCACGCCGCCGGCCAGCGCCACGTCCGATTCGCGCCGCCGCAGGCTCTGGCAGGCCAGGTGGACCGTGACCAGCGAAGACGAGCAGGCCGTGTCCAGCGCCACGCTCGGCCCGTTGAGATCCAGGAAATACGACAATCGATTGGCCGAAATGGAATGACTGACGCCGGTGCCCGAAAAGATGTCCATGTCGTTGAGGTTTTGCGACTGCAGCAAGGCGTAGTCGCTGCCCAGCACGCCGACATAGACGCCCGTCTTGGTGTGGGCCAAGCTGCTGGCGGGCAAGCCGCCGTTTTCCAAGGCTTCCCAGGCCACCTCCAGCAAGAGGCGATGCTGCGGGTCGACGCGAATGGCCTCGCGCGGTGAGATGCCGAAGAACTCGGCGTCGAACTCGGCAATCTTGGGAAGAAACCCGCCCCAGCGCGTGTTCATCTTCCCCGGCGCCCCGGGGTCCGGATCGTAGAAGTCGTCGATATTCCAGCGGTCGGCGGGCACTTCGCAGATGCCGTCCCCGCCCTCGCACAGCAGTCGCCAGAAGGCCCGCGGGCTGTCCGCGCCGCCGGGAAACCGGCAGCCCATCCCCACCACGGCGATCGGTTCGAACGGGGCGCGCTCGACCGCTGCCAGCTTGGCTTGCGTTTGCTTGAGCAGGTGAATCGCATTTTGCAGCGGAGTGAGTTCTTCCGCGCGGCGTTCGGTAGACATAAGTGCTGCTTTCGTCCTCCTTGCTACTGCTTTGCCATCTCTTGGAGGATAAATGCCTTGATGTCCTCTTCTGTCATGTTCCGAACGTCATTGAGAATCTGTTCCGCAGGCGGATCTTCGCGCGCAATGCGCGCCGGAAACACCTGCACGGGCGAATCGCCGGCCGTGGGCGGAGCGGCAAGCCACCGCGCCATGGCGGCAATGGTCGGATAGTTGTAAACGGCTGTGGGCGACAAGCGCCGGCCCAGCCGGTGCTCCAATTCGGCAGCCATTTCCACGGCATCCACCGAACCCAAGCCGAACTCGAGGAAGGGCGTCGAGACGCGGACCTGCGCCGGCGGCACCTTCAACCGCGCCGCGATCCACTCGATCAGCCAGCCCTCGATCTCCGCGGCGGGCGCCGACCGCGATAGGATGCCCAGCGCCTTGCGGGGCTCGTCTGCCCTCGACTCGCTGTCCGCCTTCCATTGGCCGACGATTTCCAATTGCAGGCTCAGATAGCGCTCGCGGCACGCCGAACGCCGCCTCTTTCCGCTGGACGTCTTGGGAATCGCGCCTGCCTTGGCCAGCACGATCGCATAAACTTCCAGCTCGTGTTGCGCGGCGACGGCCCGGCGAACGGCCTCCAGGGCGTCCTCGACGTCCAGATCTCGCCGCCGTGGCTCGACTTCCTGGACGACGACCAGCCGCTCCCGGTCCTCGACCTCGATGGAAAAGGCGACGCAATGGCCCGCACGGAAAGCGGGATGCGCGCCCTCCAGCGAGTGTTCGATGTCTTCCGGGTAGTAGTTGCGGCCGCGGATGATGATCACGTCTTTCAGCCGGCCGGTGACGAACAATTGCCCTTGGCGCAGGAAGCCGAGATCCCCGGTGCGCAGGACGGGGCCTTCGCCCGTGCTCAGATGGCCGCCGAAGGCCGCCTGCGTGGCCTCGGCCTGCTCATAGTAGCCCTTGGCAACGCTCGGGCCCTGGACGCAGATCTCGCCGACGGTCCCGTCCGCGCACCGCTGGCGCGTCTGCGGATCGACGATGGAAATGGTATGCCCGGGCAGGCTCTGGCCGCAGCCGACGAAGGTCCGCGAGGTGGAACCGTTGCTGGCGGCGTCCTGAACTTGATTGCGCGAGAGGGCGTCGGCAGAGACGCGAACGACGGTGGGCGGGGTCTGCCGCGGCCCGCCCGACACCATGAGCGTGGCCTCGGCCAGCCCGTAACAGGGGAAGAACGCCTCCCGGCGGAATCCGCAAGGGCCAAAGGCCTCGACAAATCGTTCGATGGTAGACGCTCGAATTCGTTCTGCGCCGGTGAAGGCCACCTTCCAATTGCTCAGGTCGAGGCCGTCGCGCTCCGCGGCCGAAATCTTGCGGACACACAAGTCATAGCCGAAGTCCGGGCCGCCGCTCACGCTTGCTTGGGTCTTCGAGATCGTCTCCAGCCACAAGGCGGGACGCTGCAAGAACGCCACAGGCGCCAAAGCGCGCAGCGGGCGCCGCAATAGATCGGCTGTACGACCCCGCCAATCAGTCCCATGTCGTGATAGAGCGGCAGCCAAAAGACGCCCTGGCCTTGCGGAGTGTTGCCGAAGGCCTGTTGAATGACGGCGGCGTTGCAGAGCAGATTCTCGTGGCTCAGCATCACGCCTTTGGGCGAGGAAGTCGATCCCGAGGTGTATTGAAGGAAGGCGGTGTTGCGGCCCTCGATCGGCGGCTCGCGCCACGCCTGTCGGCGGTCGTCCGCCACCCGGTCGGTGGCAATCCACGGCCGCTCAAGCAGGGCGGGCAGACGCGCGAAATGCTGTTTTGACGACTCGCACTGGTCGCTGGTGCTCAGGATCACCGCTGGCTTGCACGCCCGCAGGATCGCCTCGACCGAGGAGGTGGAACGATTCCGCGCGGGAAGCGCCACGGGGACTGCCGCCACGCCGGCATACAGGCAGCCGAAGAACGCCCCGATGAATTCCAGGCCCGGAGGAAACAGCAACAGGGCACGGTCGCCCTGGGCCATCAGCGTCTGCAATTCGCCGGCGATGGCCATCGCCCGTTGGTGCAACTCGCCGTAGGTGATGCTGGCGTCGACCTCGCCGTCCTCGCGAATGAAGCAGAAAGCTTCCCCGCCGCCGGTTTCCGATGCTCGGATTCGCAGCAAATCCACCAGCGTGGTTGCGGGTGGCGGCTCGGAGACATCCGGTTTGTTGTGACGCATGGCAAGCAATTGGACTAGGTTGCTTTCAGGCTTTGGATGCTTCGTCTATAGGATCAAGCCACTGGCGGGTGACTTTTGAAATGGCGTCGGGCAATTGTAGGAACCGCGGTCAAGCTGGAACGGCGCCGATCAAATTACCAAGGTGGAAACCGTTGCGCAAAGCACGCTATTACCGTATCTTCGCTATTATAGTCAGCTTGCCCCTGCTGTCAACGGCCTGTATAGCGGTGGAGTCGTGCCCGCCACCCGCCCATCTCGCCCAGGCAACGCTTTCGTGAGGCTGTACACATCGTGACGTAACATATTACTGCGAATATACTTGCGTTTCAAATGACAGCGTGTCTAAACGCATCGTCGGCTCGAATTTCGGCCTGACGTGATTACGTTAGGCCATCGGGTATTCAAGTTCTGAGCAGATTGTGGGATTGAGAAAGACTGCCTATTCCCCCCAGTATGGCGAACGAATATAGCCACCCAGTTTCGCAGAGAAAAAGACATGGTATCCCGATGTCACGTCCTGGACGCCTGCCGACATCCCAAAGCCACGGTCCTCTGTGCGGCGAAAGGAATGGAGTCGCGGCGGCGGCCGGGATTGGCCCTCAGGTGTTGCTGGGGCCGGAAGCGGCTCAAACGATTGGCCGAGCAGCACGCGGTCAGGGACAAAGTTGCGCACCAGCGGGGACCATCGGCCTCATGCGCCTCTCCAGATCGCACTCTCGGCGTCGAGCGCGTCGCCGACGCGGATGCTCATCGGCGTCCGCTGCAGAGACCGGATTGCCACGGCGGCCCGATGCCGGTCGCCCAGTCGCAACTCGGCAAACTGCCACGCGTTCGGGCTGCCGTCGTCCGGCTTCGTGAGGGCCACGGTTGGCGGGCGGCCCTCGCTGAGTGAGAAGGCGAAGCTCTGCAGCGGTATCGACAGCCCCGACCCGAGGGCCTTGATATAGGCCTCCTTGAGCGTCCAGAAGCGGAAGAAGGCGTCGTGCTGCGCCTGCGGCGGCAACGCCTCCAGCGCGGCCACTTCGGCTTGGGCGAAGAACCGCCGCGCCAGCTCAATGCCGCCACCCCGCCGCTGGGTGTCTTCCACGTCGACGCCGATCGGGCGGTCGCGGGTCACCGCGTAGAGGATCATGCCGTCGGTATGCGACATGTTGAACTGGATCGGCGAGTCGGCCGGCTCGGCCAGGTGCGGCTTGCCGTAGGCGTTGCGGCCGAAAACCAGCGACTGCGGCGCGACGGCCGCGTACTTCGACAAAAGCTTGCGGAGCATCCCCCAGGCCACGATGCTTTGCCGCCGGTGTCGCTCGAAGACATAGCGCCGCGCGCGGGCCGCCTCGGCGGGGGCCAACAGCCGCAGGCACTCGTTCAGCCGCACGTCACCGATGTCTTCGGCAGACACGTGCCACAGGTCGACGACCGGAACGGGAGCGGAACGGGACATGAGGCCGATTATAGGGCCAACGGCCGGCTGCAACAAGGCGAGAGGCGGTTGCCCCAGCGGCCGCCAGGTGCGCTGCCAATTTACCGCTGGACCAAAGCGAAGTTGAATACCTTGACTCGCGATGGTTATAGTATCACGATGAGAGGCTGGCGGTGCTTTACAAGATGGGAAGGCGAGCACGCCTCGGGGGAATCGTGACGTAGGTTTCAGTTCTTGGTCGAATACTTCTCCTGGTGAGGAGCAGCATCATGGCCCACATCTGTCCTTACTGGTCTGCATGGTTCACCATCGACAATCCCCTCCGTCGTCTCCAGCACAAGCCGGAGAAGATTGTCGGCCCCTACGTCAAGCCGGGAATGACCGTCCTGGATGTCGGCTGCGGAATGGGCTTCTTCTCGATTGCCATGGCAAGAATGGTCGGCCAACAGGGCCGGGTGATTGCCGTCGATCTTCAACAGAAGATGCTGGAGGTTCTGCGAAGACGCGCTGAACAGGCAGGCGTGGCCGATCAAATCCAATTCCACCGCTGCGAGTCGGATCGTCTGGGTGTGGATGCGAACGTCGATTTCGCCTTGGCGTTTGCGATGGTGCATGAGGTGTCAGATCAGCGGCGGCTCCTTGGCGAGATTCACGATTGCCTCAAGACGGGCGGGAGATTGATGCTGGCCGAACCCCGGCTCCATGTATCAGGCAGGGCTTTCAAGCGAACCGTGGCTCTGGCGGGTGAGGTGGGGTTCGGGGTGGTTGAGGAGCCGAACGTGAGGTGGTGTCGGGCAGTGGTGTTGGGGAAGGGGCAACAGCGTTGACCGCCTGGAAACAACTGCGATCCTCTGCTCCCCGGCACGCTGGCCGGGGTGTGATTGGGCTTTCGTCCAGACCGTGTGGTTCTGGGCCATAGCGGTCCTGAAGCTCAGCGTTGGGCTGCTGGCGTGGTCGTCATTTGACTGACGTCATGGGCGCGGCAGTTGCAGAAGAAAGCGGGCCGGGCGTAAGAAGCCAGACGTGGCACGTCGGACACTGCGGGAAGATCGAAGTTGCCCAGCCGTCCGCGCTCTTAGTGCGTGGGCGTTACGATGCCGTTTCAGGGCAACGGCATCGAAATCTCTGCATACGGATTGCCTGCCAGCGACATCGCACCGGAGAAAAAGGACCCGCGGCCAATTGCCGCAAGTCCTTTTCTCGTAGCAAGTACCGGAGGAGGGGCTTGAACCCTCATGTCCTAACGGACACTGGATTTTGAGATTGGCCTGAGCGACATTTGCAAGTCCATTCCGAATAGAGAGTTGCGTCATCAAGTTGTTGCAGCATACGGGGTTCTTGGGGCTTCAGAGTTTGTCGAGTTTGCCCGCTCGTTCGGTCCGCATGGGTTGATAACGGTACCTTTTTGTGAAATGACGGTACGCGGCTCGTCGACCCCCCAATCACAAAAACCAAGTGTCCGCTTTTCGATTCTTGGGGCATGTCGTTCCCTAAAAATGGTGGTGCTTTGGATTGCGATGAGAACTGCGTCAGCGTCGATCGCGATTCCTAGTTGACAAGGGTCGTCCTCGCTCAGGCCAACGTCGTCAACCCTACCCCTACCCCCTTTCTCTTTATGTCCGCCGTTATATCCCCGCGACGGCACCGCCTAAGAGCAGCGGGGGAATGGAGTCCCAAAACGCCCTATCCAAGATGGAGAACTATAGGTCATGACTGAAAAACGACGTATCGCTGTGTTGGAGATCCTTGCCCTGCCGGGCAAGAACCTGCTCGGTGCCCTGGTTGCACGGCAGTATGCCGCGGTCTTTCCCCAGGCCATCGCGGTCTGGTGGCGCAAGCCGGCCACGAGGTGACCTACCGGACCTATTGCGGCCGTGGCGACCTGCCCGATCTTGGCAAGCCTGACGTGCTGTTCGTCTCTTGCACGAGCGAGTGCTCGGCCCTGGCATACCTGGCGGCCAAGGGGATGTCGGGCAGACGGCCCCGCGCCACAAGGACTGTGATCGGCGGTCCCCACGCCCGCTGCTACCCGGAAGACTGCGCGCGGTTCTTCGACGTGGTGGTGGACGGGCCGTGCGACCGCGACGAGGTCTTGCGGCTTGGCGCAGGAGACTTGGGCTACTGCCGTGAAACGGCGGCGGCCCCCCGCGAACTGCCGACCGTCCAAGAACGCTTGCCTTACCTCCGCCAGGCCTCGCTGATCGCCGGCCGGTGGCCGGCCTTCCCTGTGGTCGGAATGCTGTCGTCGTTGGGCTGTGGGGGAGGATGCACGTTCTGCACTGATTGCTCGAACCCATGGCGGCCGCTGCCCATGGAGCGACTGGAACAAGACCTCCGCTTCATCCGCGACAAGCTGCGCTGGCCCGTCCTCTTCCACGATCCGAACATGGGCCGGCACCTCGACGACGTTCTCGACGTGATGGAACGCATCGGCTGGCGGACGTCCTGGGCATTCGAAGCCGATTTGAATGCCTTGACCGAGAAGAAGCTCCAGCGGCTGAGCAAGGTCAATTGCCGCGGAGTGGGCATCGGCATCGAATCGTGGACGGCCTACGGGCACAAGACGGGCACCGCCGCCAAGACACCCGCCGAGAAGTACGCCGCCGTCTGCCAACGGCTGGCGGTCGTCAGGAAGTACATCCCCGGCATTGCCGCCAACATGATTTGGCCCAGCGACACGGACCAGGGGCCCCAGCCCTTGGACCTGACTGCCGGGCTGATGGAGGACTGCCCGTTCCTGTGGACGCCGATCAACACGCCGGTCGCTTTCGGCGGCACGCCGATGTACGCGCAGATGAAGCGGGAAGGGCGGGTCTTGCCTTTGCCGCTGGTGTTTCAAACCGCCGGCTACTTGAATATCGTTCCCAAGCACTACGGCCCCGCCGAGACGTTGCGGGGTTTTATCGATCTGGTAGAGGGGGCGAGCCAATGGGGACGGTGGCGGCGGCGCACCCGCGGCCAGCCCTGGCGGGTCAAGCTGGGCGACTTCTTTTACAAGTCGGGAGCAAGCCAGCGGGCCCGGCGGGTCTTGGCCGGCATGGCCGAGTATCCCCGCGACATGCTGCGGTTCCACGCGGGCCTCGACGAGAGGGTTCCCCAGTGGTATTGGCAGGAGCAGGAGAGGTTGCTCGGCCGCCTGGCGGGGAAGCTCACGCGGGCCGAGTTGACGCCGGTGCTACCGGCTGTGCGAAGGCGAGAAAAGGAGAAGAGGAGAAGGGGTGAAAGGGGGAAGGAATTTTGCCCGATGGGCAGAGAACTGCCGTGGGCGGATTCTCGAAACTCCTCCAGCGGCTTCCATTCCGCGCTCAGCGACGACTCCGGCCGCTCGTAGCTCCAGGCCCGCTCTACCTACCTGGAACGAGCCCCTGTCCGCGATGGATGGCACCGCTGTTCCGATCTGGATTCGGGACGGTTCGGAAGTCGAGGAGAAGACCGTGCCAGGCGAACTTGCTCGGGTTCACAAAGGGTAGTTTCGGGCAGCAAATGGCCCAACCGGCGGGAGAATGACTCATGGAAAGCTGCGTGGGCGGGTAGCACTGGCGATGACGCAGGCGTCGCCTGCCGTCCACGGAGGCCTTGTGACTCGCGGCCCGACCCAGTACCCTTGAGGAGGCTATGGCCGGTTTTCCAGTTCGCTGCATTTTCATAGTGACATCGGCGAAATAGACCGTGAATCAACGAGAGCGATTTCTCGCTACGGCTGGTTTTCAGCCCGGGGACCGAACGTTCCTGCTCGCTCCGTGGGCCTGGCCGGTGACGATCCGCCGCTGGCAGGCGGAGGGAGGAGAGGCCATGAGCGCGATGGGGCCGAACTCTGAGGACGAGGCGTTCGACGACGCGGCCCTGCGGCGGATGTCCGAAGGTCTTGCCCAAGTCTTCCATACCGACTGCGAACAAACGGCCCCCGTGACCATGCAAGGGGCGTACGGTCCGCACTTGGTTCCAGGATTGCCCCGCAAGGTGATCGAGGAGACCGCCGAGCAGCAGGTCGTCCAGGACGAAGAGGGCAAGGTCGTTCGGCTCTACAAGGGCGACGCTACACGGTCGATGCCGCAATGGCTGCGCTACCCATTGGCAACCAGAACATGATGGTGAGAAATGCCTGACAGCTTAGTACAGCCGCTGCTGGCCGGTCCTCTCGACATTGTGGGCGATGTCCACGGTGAGATCGACGCCCTCCACAATCTGCTGAACCATCTTGGCTATGGGGAAAGCGGCGTTCACCCAGAGGGAAGGCGGTTGGTCTTCCTGGGCGACCTGATCGACCGTGGGCCGGATAGTCCCGCCGTTGTCGAGCTTGTGGCTCGCTGCGTCGAGGCCGGAAACGCCCAGTCTGTCATGGGCAATCATGAACTGAACATCTTGCGGAACGAACGGAAGCACGGCAACCACTGGTTCTTCGGTGAACCCGAGGCGTTGGCCAAGTCGGGGCCAATCACGCCGCAGAGATTGGCTGACGAGGACACCAGGAAGAGAATCCTGAATTTCTGTCACCGCCTCCCGCTGGCTTTGGAACGGGATGGTCTTCGCATCGTACATGCCTGTTGGCGTTCAGATAGGATTGCCCTTGTCCGCCAATCGACAGACGCTCTGCCCCTGTTCCTCAAATATCGGGATGAAATCGAAACCTGCCTTGGGCAGAACGGGACAGTGGATGCTACTGCAAGGAACCTGGCCCTTCAGAACCAGAACCCGGTCAAGGTGCTGACCTCGGGGATTGAGGTGCGGGCGGACAAGCCATTCGAAGCCAATGGAAGAGTCCGATCCGAGGCCCGCTTCCCCTGGTGGAACGATTACGCAGACGAGGTATTCTGCGTCGTCGGGCATTACGAGCGGATGGCTGCCGGGGGCGTCGAGGAGCATCTGTTCGATGGCTGCCCACTCAACACAAGCCTCGGCAACGGCTACGTCATGTGCATCGACTATGGGATCGCAGACCGATGGAAGGAGCGATTCGACGGCCAAAGCAGAGGTGCGAGGCTGGGAGCATTGAGATTTCCAGAGAAAGAAATTGTTTTTGATGATGGCGAGCAAATGCCGTTGGTGGCATGAGGTAGACGCCACGCATTACCATGGCAAACACCTAACCGGAGCACCCCCATGGGCTGGTATTATCGCAAGAGTGTAGGGCTCGGCCCCTTCCGGATCAACATCAGCAAGTCGGCGATCGGCTATTCCGTTGGAAGCGCGGGCTTCGTCCGCTCCGCGCCACGGTTTTCGACCGGCGTTCGCACCGGAGCGAAGGGAGAGAGATCGTGATGCCCGATCCGAACGAGCCGAGAGGCCAAGGTCCCGATAGCCTGCCGGACGGCCCCGGCCCATCGCGCCGTATCCGGCTCCTGCGCTGGATCGCGATCGCCGGGACCGGCATCGTCCTGCTGTGGCGGGCCACGTCCCTGTCAGGGATGCAGCCGCGTCAAGACTGGGGGATCGTTGTCGTGGTCGCGGCAGCCATCGCCGTGGGACTTGCGTGTCTGGTGTTGCTGCCGGCGGCAATGGACAGGTTGCGTCGACACATGGACTTGCTCCTGCCCCTTGGTCTCCTCGTCCCCACGGAGGCATTGCTGACCGCTTTGGCGGCAGTCCCCGTATTGGCGGCGGTGCTGTCGCCGTCCTGGTCGTTCAAGGTCCTTTCCCTCAGCTTTTCCCTGTCCTTGGTCTTCCTGCTGCAAATCGCGCTGGCCGTCGCGTATGCCGGCTGGACGACAAGCCTGATCCTCCAGGCCGTCAGGCACGATCGTGTCGAGCCGCTGGAGGGTCTTGCCGGGATTCGCGGTTGGTTCTGGCGGGTGCTGGGCGCCGAGGCCCTCGGTTGGGTCGTCTTGTTCGCGGTGCTGGCTGTCGGCATCGTGGTGGGCGCCGCGGTGCTCCCCCTGGCACTGATCGGGATCGGCATCTTCAGCCTGGTCTGGAACCTGGCGACCGCGGCCCTCCTGTTGGTCGTGGTTGCGGAGCAGCGACCGTTCGGCGAAACGGTGAGGGAGGGCATCCGGGCGAGTTGGCAGCGGAAGAACCGCTGGTGGTTGCCCGTCGTCACCCAGATGATCCTCCTGGGGTGGGTAGCCGCACGATCCATCAGCTCGCCCGGCTTGAACGGGTTCGGCACACCCTTCTGCGCCTTACGGGCAGGGATTTTCTTCTTCTCGATCTTGGGGAAAAATGCAAGGCGGTATCCTGGATCCTGGATTCCTAACGGTGGAAACCAGGGGTAATGCTCAAAGAAATGGGCGAGGTCGGCTTTGCCCAGTTTGCCTCCGGATGGGGCCGAGACCGTCGAAACACAAAACCTCATGCCCTGAGTCACCGCACCAAGAATCGCGCCGAGGCCCATCGGCGCCTGGGCGGCGATTTCCTCGGCCAGACGCTGGTAGTCTTCCGCTCCGTGCGAGCCCGGTGCGTACTGGAAGATCGACTGCCCGAAGCTCGGCGCCTCGGCCAGGCGGATGTTGCGGCGAATCCGCGTCTGGAAGGTCTGCGCTGCGGCCCAGGGGAGCGGCTGGCCGCGGCCGCTCTGCAAGAAGGCATCGACGTTCTGGCCCACCTCGGCTGCCAGGCGGGTCCCCGCATCGTACATGCAGAACACGACGCCGCTGATTTGCAGCGTCGGATTCAGCCGCGCCGCCACCAGGCGAATCGTTTCCAGCAACTTGCTCAGGCCGTGCAAGGCAAGGAAGTGCGGTTGCAGCGGGATAAACACCTCCTCGACCGCGGCCAGGGCGTTGAGCGTGAGGATGCCCAGCGAAGGCGGACAGTCCACCAACAAGTAGTCCAGCGGCCAATGGTCTTCGCGGAGCTTGTCGCGCAGGATCAACTCCCGGCCGATGACGCCGGAGAGTTCGATTTCCGCGGCCGCCAGGTCCAGCGTCGAGGCGACCACCCAGAGGTTCTCCGCCACCTGCCGGCGCGCGTCGGCCAGGGGCCGCTTTCCCACCAACACGTCATAGATCGAGGGCTGCGGCGGCTGCGGATCCAGCCCCAGGTGCAAAGTGGCATGGGCCTGCGGGTCCAGGTCGATCAGCGAGACGCGCCGGCCCGCCTGAGCCAAGGCCGCCGCCACGTTGACCGCCGTAGTCGTCTTGCCCACCCCGCCCTTCTGGTTCATGATCGCAATCGAGCGCATGAGGTCCCATCCTCGCCACGGCTCAGGATCGGTCGAAAAACGGCTGCTGCCTTCGGGAAGGGGACATTATATCGCCACGCAGCGGGCGGAGAAAGGAGCCAGGTGATCCTGATCCCCTGGTCATGAGGACGCTTTCCGCACACGGCAATCGTCTGCCGATGCTAGCACTGCTGGCACAAACTGCGCGAATTGCGTCTTTTTTGCCGCCGCGATTCGTAGTATGATTCCCGCACCAGCGGAAAGGACGCTGCCGGCGTCGTCCCGATTGGTGCAGTTCACGGGACGTGCCGCTGCCCCAAAGAGAGGCCCCGGCGATGCCCTGCACGTTGACGGGGCCATTTGCATTGAAGGAGTGAGCGATGGAAGAAGATCAAGCCGCAAAGAAACCCATGAACAAGACGGAAATCCTCGCCGCCCTCAGCGAGGCGACAGGGCTCACCAAGCAACAGGTCGGCAGCCTGTTCGACGAGCTTTCCAAACTCATCGGCAAGAACCTGGGCAATGACGGTCCCGGCACCTTCGCCCTCCCCGGCCTGCTGCAAATCAAGGTGGTCCGCAAGCCCGCCACGGAAGAACACAAGGGGATCAACCCGTTCACAAAAGAGGAAATGGTCGTCAAGGCCAAGCCTGCCAAGAACGTCGTCAAGATCACGGCGTTGAAGGGGCTGAAGGATCTGGTTTAGCAACGGCATCGTGCCGGCAACGAAAGACGCAGCATGGGCGAATTGTCGCAGCGAATCATCGCCAAGGTGACGCGTTGAGACGGGGACATGGCAAGCCCCCTTGCCTCGTAGCCGGTGACGCGGCATCACGCGCCGCCTCGAATCGTCATTGCCAACTTATCCCATATCACCCAACATAACCCAATCGCCCTGGGCACGGAGAGCGGCCGGCCGTTGTGCTTGGGCCCCAGCCGCAGCAGCATCGGCACGGCGCTGGGCCCAGTCCGAAGCGTCCGGATAGTTGTTGGCCCCTTTGCCCCAGCAGGTTTGCAGCATGTCGGTGTTGATGAGGCCGGGATTCAGCGGCACGGCGGCCATACCCGCGGGAAGCTCCTCAGCCAACGCGCGGGTAAGCCCCTCGATGGCCCACTTCGTGGCGCAATAGGGCGCGACCTCCGGCGAGACGCCACGTCCAGAGCCGGAGCTGAGGTTGACGATCACGCCCTGGCCGCGCTTAACCATCGCCGGCAGAAAATGCCGCAACACGTTGACCACGCCCTTGATGTTCACGTCGACCACCCGCGAAAACTCCTCTTCAGGCACCTTCCACAAGGGCGCGTTGCGGTTGATTAAGCCGGCGTTATTGATGAGCAAATCAGGTGGGCCGCCCGCCAACACGCATTCGGCCCACGCACGAACTTCGGTGTCGGAACTCACGTCGACCACCGCGAACTCATGCGGCGGGGGATACTGGCGGGAAAGCTCGGCTACGGCGCCGGCGGAAACGCGCACAACCGCAGACCACGTGTCCGCGGGCAGCGAACCCATCAACCAACGCTCGGCCCAGCCCGCGGCTGACGCCGGTGATTACGATTCGTCGGGCAGCGTTATTCTTCATCTCAGCCGTTTCGCCGCACGCTGAGCGGCGGACTGGTAGATATTCAAAGTCTCGCGGGCCACCGCATCCCAGCCCAGATGCTGCTGGGCATGGGCACGCAGCCGCGTTCCGTAATCCTGCCGCATCGCCTCGTCGCTCAAGACCTGCTCTATCCGGTTGGCAAGTTCCACCGGATCGTTACCGCTGATCCAGATGCCCAGATCACCGATGTGATCGGGAACGCCTGCCAACCGGGTGGCGATAATTGGTAGCCGGTTGGCCGCGGCGACGCCAGCCGCCAGACCGGCAAAGCTCCCCGTAAAGGGCAGCACGCACACCTGTGACCGTCGGTATAGACGTGCCATCGCCTCCGTCAGGCTACTCCCGTCCGGCAGATCGTTGAGCCATTCCACGTCGTCTGCGACGCCGGCCTGCTTTGCCGTTTCGATGGCATCCGGCGGCGGCGTCACCCCATAATGACCATGAATCCGCAATCGCGGCACTACTTGCGAGCGATCCTTAAGGCACCGATAAGCTTGCAGCAGGACGCCCAGTCCCTTGTTCTCGGTGAGGTGATGGCCACCGTAGAAAACGATGCCATCTCGCGCGACGTTCTCGCCTTCCGCAAGATCCGTTCCACAGCAGACAACGTTCACCAGATTCGCCGCCACGCCCGTGGACACCAGTTTTTCCTTCATTAAGCTGTCGTGAACGATGACGGCGTCAGCCAAGTTGTAGGTTTGGTTGCGAACAGGAAAATCGGTCTGCTCGCGATCCAATTCATGGAGCGTGATCACGCGTGCCGCACCCAAGCGTCGTCGTAGGAAATGGAAGGCAACATCCGCACCATAGGCGTCCATGGTCTGCTGAAAGTGGATGACGTCGGCCTCCGATGCAAGGCGCGCGTAACGCGATGCGCGGGAGTAGTTGCTCGCATAGCGGATGCCAAACTTCAGGCCCCTTTTGACCGGATTGGGCGAGTACCCAACAAAGCTCCAACCTCCGATCCGGCTACGCATCTCGAAATAGTCGCAGTCCCGCGTCTGGAACCGGCGAGCTACTTCTATGGGATCGCCGCACCCACAGTTGGAGGCAACCCACTGCACGGGCGATCCGGCTGTGCGTTCCAGCGCCAATCGTAAAGAGGAGATGTAGCCGCCGTATGTCGTCCGGAACGGACAACCTATCAACGTTATTTTCATATCTGTCTCCTGTCTCGATATGCGCTTTCGCTGCCAAGTGCTTCGTAGACTTTGCGTTGATTTACGGTAGCCATAGAAATATAGGCACGACACCAGGTCTTTCAAGCCTGTATGGGACATCGGCCATCCCGCGGCGGATGCCTGAGGCAGGAACCAAGAGGGACGACAGACGACTGAAGGGCGGTTCCCGGAGGCGAACCGATGCCGGAAATCCTGGATACTCCATGCCCATCCCCTCCTTCCACGCCTGGCTCGAACACCGTCCCCGTGAACTGCCCGATGCCATGACGCTGACGCTGGTCATCGAGCGGTCCGAGGCGGCGGGTGAGCGACGAGATGCGATTGTCATCCGTCCCCGCTCATTGCCCCGACTGCTTCTCGAACTCTCGCAAAGCCTTCTTCAGGTACTTGACCGCCTTTTCGCGGTAACGCCACGGCTTCGTCTCGTCGGCCCTCGCCGTTCGATATTCTACCACCGCAATCCTGTTCTCGGTACAATGCTGTTACTGGGGTCGAGTTGCTTGCCTCGAGGGGCAAAGCCGACAGCGGGATACGACAGGACGAGAGCGTGCGATTCGGAAGAGAACCGGCTGGCGAAGCCTGTCCGGGGGAAGAAACGGGGGTCCCATGGATCGGCAACTGTTCGAGCAGATGTATCAGGGCCAAGCGCCGTGGGACACCGGACGGCCTCAGCCTGCGATCGTCGAATTGGCCGAGGCGGGCCAAATTCGCGGCAGCGTTCTCGACGTGGGATGCGGCACCGGCGAGAACCTGCTGTATCTGGCGGCCAAGGGCCACGAGAGTTGGGGACTCGACTTCGTACCGGTCGTCATCGAGCGAGCCAAGACCAAGGCTGCTGAACGGGGAATCGACGCCCGTTTCATCGTCGGGAACGCCCTGGAGTTGGACAAGCTGGGAAGGCGATTCGACACCGTGATCGACTGCGGGCTGTTCCACACCTTCGCCGACGAGGAACGTCCCGTGTTCGTCCGGGGACTCGCGGACGTCCTTCCGTCCGGGGGATTGTTGCACGTCCTCTGCTTCTCCGACGAGGAGCCGGGGACCGAAGGGCCGAGACGGGTTTCCCGGCAGGAGATCCGGAACGCTTTCCGGGACGGATGGAAAGTCCAGGGGATCGAAGCGACCAGCTTCGAGTCGATCCCGCGACCCGATGGGCCAAAGTTCGGCCCCGGCGGCCCGAAGGCATGGCTGGCCACAATGGAACGGACGTGAAACGTTCGCCGTGACCAAGCCTAGGCGCAGAGGCGAACTTCAACGAAACCGCCGATTCCCGACGAAAGGCCAGTCGGCAATGGCGTAGCGAGTCGTGGAGGGATCCCGCCCGCATTGGACGAGTCTCGGGGAACGGATCTTGCCTCACTGATGACGCAACCGCGTCACGCCTTGCCTCCGATCCCCAATTCCTGGGCATGCGGCTTCAACGCTTCGATAACGAACTGGATGTGCTCGTCGAAGTTCACGCCCAGGAGTTCCACGCTGCTCCTGATGATCTCGCGGTCCACTTTGGCGGCGAATGCCTTGTCTTTCAGCTTCTTCTTGACGCTCCTCGGTTCGAGGGAGGCGATGCCATCGGGCCGAACCAGGCAGCAGGCGATGACGAAGCCCGTCAGTTCGTCGCAGGCCAACAGGCACTTGTCCATCATCGTCTTCGGCGGGAGGTTCCACGCCGTCTGGTGGAAGGAAACGGCATAGGCGATTTCCTCCTCGCCCTGCGCCCGCAACCACTCCACGATCCGCTTGGGATGCTCCTCGGGCCATTGGTCGTAATCGGCATCATGGAGCAGGCCAATGATGCCCCAGACCTCGGCGTCGGCGTGCTCGCCGTACTTGGCCGCCGCCGCTCGCATCACGACCTCCACGGAACGGGCATGACCCAAGAGCGCGGGGGTGCTGGTCCAGGCACGGAGTTGTTGCCGGGCTTGGTCGTGGGTGAGACTCATCATGTCCTACTCCTTCTTGCCGCCTCGACACTGCATGTAATACTTCTGCACGTAGGCCACGCACGAATGCCCGTTGGCAGCCGTTTCCGCACAGCGAGCCGCCGCCGACTTGGCCTTCTCCAGCACCGCCTTGGTCCGGGTCACAACACCCTCCCGCACGTCCTGCTCGATGTCGGCTCTTGTCAGACCGAAACAGGTGCAGATGGGGGCGGCTGGGTCCTTGGGATAGACGGCTTGCCGAAGATCGGCCGCCAAGATCAGCCGTTCGAAGGCGTCGAAGTATGCCACCGGGCATGGCGGCGAGGGGCAGAAGTTGGCCGGGTCGGCAACTCGGCCGCGCTGCTCGGCAGTCAGGTAGGCCGCCAGGATCTTCGTTCCGACCGACTCCCCCTTGGCGCCGCAGCGAGGGCAGTAGTCGGCGGCTTGATCGGGTTCTCGGACGAAGGCTTTGTTCATCGTCTTGCCTGCGATCGCCGACTACTCGGCACGGGATTTCGGGGCATCGATTACGTCCCGATCTGGACTTCCGACAACTTTATCCCCTGTGCGATGATCGCCCGCTGTACGTCGTCGACATCATGCCAACCGAGGATATTGCGGAAGTAGACGGGATCGACCCAACCGTTGATGCTGTTGGTCAGTGCGCCCATCGCCGCGCCGGTCAGGACGCCGGTGACGGCCAGCCCGACCAGGGCGAAAGGACGGTACTGACCCGCGTGCTCGTCGCCTGTCGCCATGAGCGTGCCTCCCTTGCACGTCCGGGTGGACGTTAAGATTATCCCGCCTCCGGGGACTTTCCGTCAAGCCGTCCCAGGGAATCATCCGCCACCCCCATACATACTTCATGCAGTCCTTCTACACCTGGCTCGAACACCTGCTGCGTGGGCACGCCGGTGGCGGCGGCGATGTTGGCGTACAGCTCGGTCTTGGTCAGGGGCTTCTTGGCAGCGGGGTCAGCTTTGGCCATGCTTTGTCTTCTCCTCATCGCTGATGGAAACAGTTACTTGTCTGTCCGCAACACGGGACGGGGTTATTAGAGCCGGATCGGGGAAAATGCCAGCCGCGATCGGCAGGCGCGTGCTCCCGGGCTACTTCGCCTTGACGCCGCTCAGCGGATGGTGAATCACGGCATCCCAGGCCAGCTCTTGCAGCAGGCGGTTGAGCTTGTACGCCACAGCCGGATCGCGGCCGTCTGCCAACACGGCGGGCACGGGCAAGCCCAGCGGGTTGGACCGATAGATCACGGCATAATTGCAATAGGTCGCCAGAATTTCCAGGGGCACTTGGGGATGGCCCCAGCAATCGCAGAAGAGATCCCATTGGGCCTTCAGACCGGGCGCCGTGCCGGCGACGATCTTCTCCCGCAGCGCGAGGGTCGCTTGCCCCACCGGCACGATGAGCACCGCGTCCTTGCCCAGCCGCCGATTCACGCCGCGGACGAAGTCACTGAGGTCGTGATCGTAGAGGGCCTGCTTTTTGCGCAACTCCGCCAGCACGGTGGCGTTGTGGTCCACCTTCTTGCCGCAATCCAAGGGATACTTGGGCTCGTAGGTGTCGTTGGGCATCCAGAACTCCTGGACGGCGACGCGAATCTTCGGGTTATGCTCCACGCCCAGCCGGGCGAACTTCTCGATTCCCTCGTCAGGCATCCAAATGGGCGAGAGGGTAAGCACGTCGACCTTGCCCGCACGCAGGGCAATCTTGGGCTGGTTCTCCTGATCCCCCCATTGGTCAATGACGCGCGAGCCGGGGATAAACGTGAGGCCCACGCCCACCTGGTCCTGGATGCCGGCGCTCTTGGCGATATCAGGCAGAAACGTGTAGACAAAGCAGTGGAAACTGTGGGCGCAGGTGAAGACCCGCTGTCCCTTGGGCACGGGCCGCTTGCCCAGGTGCAGGGCGAAGAAGTCCTCGATGAGCTGGCGGTACTCGGGCGTTAAGAATGTCGGGCCGCCGTGCCCGCTGCCCTTGACCACCACGAGCGTGGCCTCGACGCCCGCCTTCTTCAGCGCCGCGGCCAGCGACTGGCTCTGCGCCAGCGGCACCAGGGGGTCCCGGTCGCCGTGCATGATGAGGAAGGGCGCGGAATCCTTGCTGACGTACGTCAGGGGGCTGGCCGCCCGGGCCTTCTCCTTGTTGTCCTGGACCGGGCCGCCGATGAGCTTGGCCACCACGGTACCCGGCTTATCGGCCAGACCGCCCATGGTCAACATTTCGGCCGGGCCGAAGAAATCGACGACGCACTGGACGCGGCTGGATTGGTCGAGGTTGCCGCCCTTGTCAAACTCCTTAATGCCGCCGGTGGTGCCCAGCATGGCGACCAGGTGCCCGCCGGCCGATTCGCCCCAGACGCCGATGTGGTCGGGATCGAGGTGATACTTGGCGGCGTTGGCCCGCAGCCAGCGGATGGCCGCCTTGCAATCTTCGACCTGGGCCGGGAAGAGGGCGTGCTGGCTGAAGCGGTAGTTGATGGAGGCCACGGCGTACCCCTTGGCGATCAGGGGCACGGCCGGGCAGTCTTCTTTGCTGCCCGCCTCCCATCCCCCGCCGTGAATCCAGACGACCAGCGGCAGCCGGCCCGTGGGCTTCTCGGGCAGATAGATGTCCAGGCGATTTCGCTCGTGGCCGTTGGCCACGTAGGGGAGGTTCCGCAAGACTTGGACGCCTTGCGGCTGTGCGGCCGCCGGGCTGATCCACGCCAACGTCACCGCCACTGCAAGCACACCGAGCCATGTCCGCTTCATTTTTTATCTCCCTGGCCGCCTGCACGGCCGCTTGGTTTTTCTTTGTCTTCGCAGGTTCAAGTTTACGCCAGGTACAAGCAGTCGTCAACGAGCGCAGGCGCGTTCCGTTGGAGACAAACCCTTCGGCGCAATAGCCAAGAGTCCCGTAGCTTGAATGGCAGGCAGAAGGAAAGCCCCCCCGCCGCGAAAGTGCCTCCCTTCCTGGCCGCGACCGGCGACCGATAGCCTGAGCATCGAAAATGTGGCCCGAAATGTGTCATAATCCTAGAGTGCGGGCCGCATATGCCCGGCTGCTCCAGCAGGACCGCTGCACGGGCATCGGCCACTTGCGAACGGAATTGGCCCGGATCGAATCCCTCGGCGGCGAGGGGCGGATGCTCCGTCAGCCGAGATCGCAGTACGAAACAGGTCGCTCCTCCACCCCGCTCACAATCAAGAGCATGCACGATTCCGAAGGTGGCGTCGTCGAACATCTGCCCGGCCGGGGGCGTCACGCCGGTCGGCTGGGCGCGGTGGTCGTCGAACTGCCCAGCGGCCTGACTTTCTCCGTGGGCACCGGCTTCAGCGACGCCCAACGGCAAAGCCCGCCGCCAGTGGGCAGCAGCTACGACGACGATCTGGTCGAGATGCTGGTCCGAGCCGACACCAACGACCCTGAGCTACAAAGAGTTGCCGCGCTCGTCTCGGCGTGGGAGTCGGAGGGCGAAGGCTACGCCCAGATGATTGCCGCCGTCCCAAAACTATTGGCGGCCTGCTCGCCGATCCGTTGGCCCAGGGCTCCACGCCACCTGACGTAGATGCTGGTCACATCTTACGGGTCCCGACGCGGGGTAGGTTACTCATTTCCGTTCAGGAAGACTCTGACTCTTTCCGCCAAGAAGGAAACATTCTCCTTGAGAAAGAACTGCCCGTGGGAGCCGGGGAGCCAATGGACCTCCGGGACCTTTCGGAAAGCCTTGCTCCAGCCCGGCTCCAGCCAGTGAAAAGGCTCGTAGGCCCTGAGATGGCTTTCCTTACCGTAGAGCAGAAGCAGGGGGTGTCGATAATCGAACAAGCGGGCATCGAAGAGTTCCATCATACACAGTCGTTCGACATCCATGCCGCGCTTGCAGGTGCAAGGCGATTTCGACGGCCACGTGAGCGCCGCCGCAGTTGCCCCCGATCCTGTACGGCCCGTGAGGTTGCACGGCGAGAATCTCTGGGATATACATTTCCGCCAAGATCGCCGGGATGTTCTTGTTCCACTGCAAAACCCCCACCCCGGAGAAAGAACCGTAAAGCGGCTGTTCCCCGCCGAGCTGTTCGGCGAGGGCCGTGTGCTCGGCACTGGGAGCGTTGAAGCACCAGAAGAGCGGGGTCCGCGAGCCGCCGGAGTTCAAGACGGTCAGCAGGGAGCCCGGTCTTACGGGTTGCACTCGGCCGCTCGCCGCCACGGCCAACATCTGTTTGTGCTCCTGTGCGAAAAGGCCCGTTTCATGGCAGCCGGTGGTCGCGGCCTCCGCAATCGCGGCCGGCACACATTCACTTCGGATCGAAGCGGCCATCTTCTCCACCGTGGCAAAGCGAAAGATCGCCTTCAAGGGAAGATTGACGCCGATGGCTTTCTCGATCTTCCACAGCAGGCGCGTGGCCAGCAGCGAGTGGCCACCAAGATCGAAGAAATTGTCTCTGATCCCTATGGGACTTCTGTCAAGAACTTCTTCCCACACTTCGACGAGACTTTTTTCCAGGTCATCCCTCGGTTCCACACAACCGCTCTCCCCTGCCATTCGCAACCGCCCCGGCGCCGGCAGCGCCGTGCGGTCGATCTTGCCGGTCGGGCTCAGCGGCAGTTCGCTGAGGAAAACGAAAGTCGACGGCACCATGTAATCGGGAAGCCGCTCTGCCAGGAAGCTGCGTAGACGAGCAGCCATCCCCTCGGCCATCTCCTCGCGGGGAAGCGGATCGCCGGAGTAGCTGCTGTTCCAACCCGCCGTGTTGAATAGGGGAGCCTCCTCCGCGGGGGGGTGGCTTGTCCGTGGGAAGGAATTCCCTTCGGTATCCGCGGCGGGAACACAGTATGCCGCCAGCCGCTTGTTGCCGGGCGCGTCTTCGCGCAGCGTCACCACGCAATCGCGCACGGCGGGATGACCACCCAGGAGCGACTCGATTTCGCCCAACTCGACACGGTAGCCACGGAGTTTCACTTGGTGATCCGCCCGCCCTAGGAACTCGATGTTTCCGTCGTCTCGATATCGCGCAAGTCGCCAGTCTTGTAGATGCGTTCTTGCGGATCGCAAAGGAAAGGATTGGGAATGAATCTCTGGGCCGTCAACTGCGGATTATTGAGGTAACCACGAGCAAGGCCGCAGCCTCCGATGTAGATCTCTCCCGGCACGCCAATGGGTACAGGGTTCAGGTGCGTGTCCAACAAATAGACCTTGGCATTTGCAATCGGGCGTCCGATGGGAACGGATGCGAGCACTTCGTCACTCGATAGATCCGCCTCGTATACGGTCGTCGTGCAGGTTGCTTCTGCCGGCCCGTAGGCGTTGAACCATCTGGCGCACTGCTTGACCTTGCCTTTCCAGATCGCAAACAGGTCCGGATGCACCCGATCCATGCCCGCGATCACAACGCGCAGCGAGCGGGGGAAGGGAACGTCGTTTTGAGCCATGAACATGACCCATTCGTGCCACAACACACTCGGTGCCCCGACCACGGTGATTTTCTCTTCGTCGAGGCATTGCAGAAAATCTGCGATTGACGAGGCATTCAAGCTCGGACGAAGGACAACGGTGGCACCGCTCAGCAGATACGGAAAAACTTCGGCGATCAGCACATCGGAACTCATGGACACGAACTGCAGACGCCGGTCCGCCGCCGAAATGCCATATTTCTCGATCAGCGCCAACGTGTGGTTGGTCAGCGCCCGATGAGGAATCAGAATACCTTTCGGTTGGCCTGTCGAACCCGAGGTAAACACGGCGTAGGCAAGGCTCTCCAGACTCGCGTTACTGACGGGATTCGTCACCCTTTCTCGGGCAATGCGCTCCGCATGGCTATCGAGGCAAATCATTCGTGCACCTGAATCGGTCACTCGCGGCGCCAAGGCACTCACAGTAACGACTACCGAGAGCCTGTCGTCCTTGATCATGGAATCAAGCCGTTGTCGCGGATAAGCCGCATCCAGGGGAAGATAGGCGCTTCCTGCTTTTTGGATTGCCATGAGGGCAACGATAACGTCGGGCGAACGCTCAAGGAAAATGCCGACCAGGGAGCCGCTGCCAACCCCGGTCCGTTGCAGATAATGCCCTAGTTGGTTGGAGCGTTCGTTGAGCTCGCGGTAAGTCAAGCCACTGTTGTGGCAGGCCACGGCCACCGCATCGGGCGATCGCACAACTTGCTCCTCAAAGAGCCGATGAACGCAGTCCGCGCCGGGAAAAGTCCGCTCGGTCCGTTGCCACTCACAGAGGAGCTGACGCTGCTCCAGCCTGGTGAGCATGGTGTGGCTCTTCAGCGGCTTGTGCAGATCCGCTGCCAGGTGTTCCAGCGAGTTTTGCAGATGTTCCAGCATTCTGCGAACGGTTGCCTCGTCGAAACGCGACCGCTCGTATCCGATCTTCAGGATCCATTGTGGTTCCGCGAATGCCACTACGGTCAGAGGGTAGTTGGTCACTGACCGGCTCTTGAATTCCCGAGCGGCTGAGTTCTTCTCTTTCCTCTTGAGAGCCGTATTCAGAAGGCCGTTTTCGCAAATCATGAGGCTGGACAACAACGGTGTTCCCGGTGTTGCCCCGCTCCATTGAATAATGTCCGCCAACGGCGCCCGTTCGAATGGCCGCATGGCGATCCATTGCGAGCGCAAGCCTTTCAACCACGGCAGCCATGTTGCCCCCGCCGGCACCGCAACGCGCATGGGAACCGTATTGATGACGACGCCGACGATCTCCTGGATTCCGTCAAACGCCGACCCGCACAGCGCCCGTGTCGCTCCAAACACAACGTCCTCGGCCCCGCTGTATCGACTCAGCAGTTGCGCCCATGCCCCCTGCACCAGGGTATTCATCGTGCAGTGGTTTTCCCGAGCGACGGAGCGGAGAACGTCGGATGTTTCCGTGGAGAGCCGCGATTCGAGAATCGCGTGCCCCCCAATCGGATTGTCGTCGCTCCCGACTGGTCGTTCCACGACCAACGGCGTTGGAGAAACTCCCTTGAGCGCCTTTTGCCAAAACTGCTTCGCTTCTGCCAGGCCCTGTTGTGCCAACCAGGCGACGTAATTGCCAAAGAGGGGCGGCGGTTTTAATTGCAGATCCCGGCCACGGACAAGCGCATCGTAAAACGCAAATACCTCCCGCAATACAATCCGCACTGAGCGACCATCTAGCAGAGCGTGATGGAACGTCCAAAGAAGCCGATAATGTGCCGGCCCGAATTGAAGCAGGACGAAACGCATTGGAACGCCGGCAAGATCGAAATCGCAGATCAAGTCTTTTTCCAGAAGTCTCTCGAAGTGAGCCTCCTGCGCTTCAGGACCAAGGCCGGTCCAGTTTTCAAACACGAGCGGCACATGCACATGCCGCTGGACTTCCTGAACGGGTTCGTCGCCTCTCTCCAGGCGGAAACGCGTGCGAAGGACGGCATGGCGTTGAATTACTTGTTTCCAAGCCTTCTCGAGAATCGCTGCTTTCAAGGCTTCCCGCAGGTCACAAATGACCTGCTCGATATACATTCCGGCCCGTGGCGAATAGAGGCTATGGAACAGCATCGCCGACTGCGTGGGTGTCAACGGGTAGGAGCTTTCCACGTTGGCGGCGAGGATTGAAGCGCTCATGACATGCCCGGGCGTGATTTCGCGCGTGCTCGTATTCGATAACCAACGATCGGACAACGATCGCCCGTTTCGTATGCGGTGAAGCGACAGTCGCTCGGTTGAAAGAAGTCGTCGAAGAGTGCGTAGAACTCCGGCGGGATGGGAAATGACGGCCGCAAGTTCTGGTCCCGATAATGTTCGATGGTGCTCATCGCCTTCCGTCGAGGCGGAACGTTGCCGTTAGCCAAGCCCTTCACTGGTTCGCGACTCATCCTTGGAGGGGGCGGCGCTGCTCTTGTGTTTCACTTCTTATGTTTGGCGTTCGTCAGAATGACAGCGGTTTTCGCGCGAGTTTCCCTGAGTTCCGGGGGCGCAAAGCCCGCCAACGTCAACAACGCTTCGTATTCCGGGAAGGTCCGTTCTCGCCCACCGAGCACTGCCATCATGTGGATATCGAGCATGACTACGTTCGTGGCCTCGGCCGGGGATTCCGGCATAATGTTTTCGACAACGAGCAGTGTACTGGAACTGCCCATGGCGGCACAGCAGCCGCGGAGGATCTTCAAGCAATTCTCGTCGTCCCAATCGTGCAGGATATGCTGCAACAAGTAAACGTCGCCGCCCGCAGGCAAAGAGTCGAAAAAGGAACCACCGACCAAACGACACCGATGCAACACCCCCGCGGCGGCCAAACCGCTTGTCGCCCCCTCAAGGACCCAGGGTTGATCGAACAAGACGCCGCTCAGTCGTGGATACTTCGCCAGGAGTTGAGAAATCAATGCACCGTGGCCACCACCTACATCCACAATCAGATTGCAACTCTCAAAGTCATAGGCATCGAGGACCGCGCGCTGGCTCTGGACTTGATCGTTCACCATGATCCGGTTGAAACTTTCGCCGAGGTGCGGATGTTCCTTTCGGTGTTGCCAGACGTTCATTCCGAAGACGTCGTCGAACGCCGCGTTCCCCGTCAATGCGCTTTGCCGAAGGTTCGCCCAAGCGGGCAGGTGCTCTTCGGCGATGAGGATCGCCCGGTCTCGCAGTGCGGACGCGTCCTTGAGCAGAAGTCGCCCCATGCTCGTCAGGCCGACTGCGCTCTGTTGATCTTGCACGATACCGAGGACGCCGAGCGCTCGAAGAAACCGTCGCAATGAAGGTTGATGTGCCCCCAGCGTGTGCGCCAGATCCTCCTCGGATACCGGTGCGTCGCGCAAGGCTTCAATCAGTCCCAGTTGAATTCCTGACGCGATCAGGCAAGTCGCCCGGTATCCCTCAAGCATCTGCAGCACACGCGTCGCATCGCAGTTTGGGATCGGACTCCAGTTGCTCATCAAATGGCCCCAGCCGCTGGAGGAAATGATGACGCCGAGGGAATAAATGCGTCGGCCGATCGCCCGTGCGGATTGCTGCGTCGAGTGGGCGGTGGATCCGCTGAAACTGCCCATGATCTGCCGCGGTCGCGGCAAACCATATTGAGGCGCCATTCTAATGAGCAGGTTGGTGTCCGTCAAGATGGGATTGGTCTGAGACTATCCCCAGTTTCCGGGCCTCGCGAAGAAAACTGGCGGTGCCCGCCTGCTGACAAAGTGACGCTCACAGGAAGGAAAAAATTGCTCTTGCGTGTGCCTACGGAACCGGGTATCGTCCCCTTCCCCAGGACCATGTCCGGCCGTTGAATCGCATCTGAAATGCGAGGTTGCCATGCACAGGCATAACACCATGACGAGGCCGGCATTTACAAGTCCCTCTTGGGAATCAGTGGCCTTGCAGTGGCACAGGTGGGGACCGCCTCTGCGGCCAAGCTCAGCAGACGTGCGGCGCGCCGAGGCCGCGGTGGCCCGGTGGGGGCGGCGCAACAGCGGCGAGGCTTTGCATGCCTTGTTGCTCGGCGTCACTCCGGAACTTGCCGGCATGGCCTGGCCCAAACCCAGCCGGCTGCTGGCGGTTGACCGCTCGCCAACGATGCTCCGCTACGTCTGGCCGGGCGACGTGCCCGGCCGACGCCAAGCGATCCGAGGCAACTGGCTCGACTTACCCGTGGCTCCGCGATCGCAGGACGTGGTGATCGGCGACGGTTGCTTTCCGCAGCTCGACTACCCGACGAGCCAACGTGCGTTTGCCGCGGCCTTGCACCGCGTCTTGCATCCTGGGGGAATTCTCGTGATGCGCTTTTTCGTGCAGCTTCCCCGGCGCGAGAGCGTCGCTGAGGTATTCGATGCGCTCCGGGCTGGCCGGATCGGGAACTTTCACGTGCTCAAATTGCGGCTCGCCATGGCGCTGCACCAAGACTGCCGCCAAGGTGTGCGATTGCACGACGTCTGGATGGCCTGGCAAGCGGCCGGCATCGATGCGTCCTGGCTGCCAACCCACGCCGGCTGGTCGGAGAACGCGGTCGGCACCATCGACTTCTACCGCGGGCAGAATGCCCGCCTCACCCTTCCCACCTTGGCCGAGCACCAGGCTTTGTTGTCGGAATGGTTCGATGAAGTCAGCATCGAGATACCAGACTACGAACTCGGCGAGCGATGCCCGATGATCGTGTGCCGGCCAAAGGCTCGGACCAGGCAATCGAATCGGTGCTGCTTGGAAGCTTCTCTTGTTGCGAAGTCTCGTGACGCTGCTACCGGTGGGCGCTGTCCTAACACAGGCTGCGTACCCAAAGGAGAGCGTTGAATGAATGTCTGCTTCCTCTCCGATCGCCAATCCGCTTCGAAAGGCGAATCCCACGCGCCACCCCGGGGCTGGCGCGGGCCCGCGTCGGGTATACGGCAGAAGATACTCTATTTCACGAGAACCGTCGGCTTCGAACATGCTGTCGTCCGCCGGAACAGCAACGGTCTTAGTTATTCGGAATCGGTACTTTTGGAGATGGGAAGGCGTGCGAGCTTCAACGTCGAGTGCACCAAGGACGGGAGTCTCTTCGAGCACGATCTGTCGCCTTATGACGCCTTCGCTTTGTACACCCTCGGTAACCTGTCGCTTCGGGACGGCTGCCTGTGGCCTCCACTCACGGCCGTGGGCAAGGAGCGGCTTTTGGCGGAGATCCGGCGAGGGAAAGGGTTCTTCGGCTTCCACGCCGCGGCGGATAGTTTCTGCAGCGACGGGCTCGATCCGTACATCGACATGATCGGGGCCGAGTTCTGCGGCCATGGTGTCGAACAGAAAGGCACCGTAGTGGTCACTTCTCCGTACTTTCCCGGCCTTGAAGGGATCGGGCCCGCAATGCGGATCTACGAGGAGTGGTACGCTTTCAAAAAAGTCTCCCGCAACATGCACGTAATCCTCGCCTTGGAAACAGGGGGAATGAACGGAAACGTTTACCAGCGGCCGCCGATGCCCGCTACCTGGGCGCGGCGCTATGGCCAGGGACGCGTCTTCTACACGGCGCTCGGCCACCGCGAAGAGGTTTGGCAGAGTCCTTTCTTTCAGCAGATCATCTACGCCGGGCTGGCATGGGCGATAGGTAACGCGGAGGCTTGTGTGACTTCGAACTTCCACCAGGCCACCCCCAATGGTGATCGCTACAGCAAAGTCCCGCAAGAACCCGGGACCGTCTCACGCTGAGTGGCAAACCGGACTTTGCCATCGTGGCAGCGGCGCGAGATACGCGAGCAAGCATTGGTTCGAGGTGTTGGGTGGGCTGGCAAATGACCACCTTCTGCGAGGCCCGCTTCGACCTGTTGCGGCGGAACTTCAATCCCCAGCAGCAGTCGCACTGGGATGGCTTGAGCTATGCGAAGAAGTGCTCGGTCGTCCTCGGCCTCGTCCGAAACGGGACGATCATCTGACGGCGCCCGCCTAAAGGCCATCCCTTCGTTTCCGCTGCCATGAGCCCGAGTTGACCGATCCCGAGGGCTTGACCAGCGCCATGGACTGGTTCTTGGAAACGGACCTTTCAATACCGGGTGTTATCGACGTAAATATCCGGGAATCGCCATCATCTATCACGGCCCCAACTCCGCTGCCGGACCAACTTGCGCGCCACTGTCAATGAGACAGGCGGGACCGGTGCTGGGTCTACGTGGTCGCCAGCACTTTCCGACGAGCTGTTCTAAGATTCGGTCGATTTTCGAGACGTCGATACTAACCAATGGGATTCTTGGAAAAAGGCGGCCGAACGGCTATACGACGGATCTGCGGTCGGATTCGGTACACGTCGCCAACAAGAGCGAAGTGACACGTAACTTGTCTACCGCCCTAGCCGCTCAAGGGTACTGCGCAACGGAGCGCTGGAAATCTGGATCATTCCATCGAACGGTCGATCCAATTCCAGGATCAGAAAGACCGCGCTGGAAACCGCCAGCGTGCATACAAGCAAGGTACTAAACACGGTCGCGTTGGGGGGGGCGAATAGACTGAAGCTGGCGAGAATGAGAGTCAGCCAGCAAACCATCACCACGAGAAACGGCGTCGGAATCGAACTGCCTTTCTGTGCGAACATCAGCAAGCGCACCTGTGCGATATCGATACCGGTCTTCAGCGCCTGGGCCTGGAGCCCACGCTGTGCATCGTTCCTTGGCGAGAGTTCCTGGATTTTCTCGTAGAGCCCGTCATACCGTCCTTCGGTCCCCACCTTCGCCCCTGCCTGCTCGGACTGAGGATTCTCTTGGGGCCAGGTACGCTGAAGAATGTCGGCGACCGAGGCGCGGAGCATCTCACGGGCGTCCTTCGACTCCGGTCCGTAGTGCGCCAAGACTCGGTCCAGCAGGATGATGTCCGCGGACAACTGAGCCAGTCCGCTTCTTTGCGTATCGAACGAACCCTTTGCCGACGCGATCAGCAAGCCGAGCACGAGGGCCGTCATCGTCCCGATAAGGCCCATGCCCAGCTTGACGACGTCCATCGATTCCGCGCTCAAATGCGTCTCAGGCAGAAAGGCGCGCAGAATCATCCCGAGGACCGTGCCTCCGAAGATACATGCGAACACGATGAAGGTGATCGAAATCGAACTCATAGACCCACATCTCCTATTTGCGGTCAGGGTGTACTGGGCCGCACCCGTTATTACCGGGTGCGGCCCAGAATGCTGAAGTTTACGGCTTGCGCACCTTGCCCATGCGCGGCGGCTGCACGGGTGCGGCGACTCCGTAGATGACCGTGAAGCCCGACCCTCCACCCCAGGTGGAGGTGGGGCGGGGTGGATCTTTCTCGACCGCAGCCCGCGGATCATTCCAGTTGTTCGCGGCCCAGACGTTTCCAGCCGGGTCAATAGACACGTCGGTGAGCATTTGGATGCAGCCGCTCTTGAACACGTGGATCGGATCGCCGGCTTTCGTGCCTGCGGGATGACCCTTGGTGTCGGCCCCGGCCATCAGCAGAACACTGCGACCCAGTGGCCCGAAGTTGCCCACCCAGACGTCATCATTGCCATCAATGTTGAGGCCCCAGGGAATCTCAACCGTCCCGCCGCCGGTGTAGCCCATCGGTGCGGGCTGGGTGCCATCGGGTTGGATCATGTTCACCAGGCCGGTTGGCTTCGGATACTTCAGCATGGCTCCGCCGAGGATTTCAAACTGCTCCATGATGGATGCGCCGTCGGGGACCTTGGGCATCGGAAAGTCAAGCGATGCGTTGCTGGCGACCCAGACATTGCCCTTCGAGTCGAGGGCAAGGGCGCGGACGCTGATTCCGCACCGAAACGACGCCACCTTGGAAGGATCATCGGCTGGAAACCGGATGACCAAGTCGGACTGTGAGTTGCTGACCCAGACCCGATTGTGATCATCGATGACGATGTCGAATGGAGACTTCAACCCCGCGACCTTGACGATGCGTCCCTCCTTCACTCGCCCGCCGGGGAAGAACAGCAACTGATTGTCCGAGCCGTCGGCAATCCAGACATCGCCGCTCGCGGACACCCCAATGCCCATCAGGCCGAGGAATTTCTCCTTGAAGGGGAAATCGCTCTCCTTGCCGATCGGATGACCATTAAAATCCATCACGAGAATTTTCCCATTGAAACTCGTGGCCCAGACTGCGTCTTTCGTCACGGCGGTGCCCCAACCGACGCCGTCAATACCCATGCCGGTGAAGCCGGTGATCGGTGGCGAGAGCGGCATCCCATTGGGGGCGAACTTGACGACGCCGCCTCCGATGCTGTGAATGACGCCGGACTGCGAGCCGGGCATCCAGTTCTGGCCGCTCCAGAGATTGCCCTCCGCATCGAACATGAATCGGCCATTGGCGTACACCCCGCCGCCCGCAAAACAGAGCATCAGCGCAAAGTCGTCCGGGACGTAGGCAAGGTACGGCACGAAGGGAGCGCTGCGCCGGGAACCGTCGTTCGGCTGCGGATAGGCTTCGTCGAACAACGCATAGAGTTCTTTAGGGGCGGCCCACGGCGTACGGGCGATACCGACCATCGCTTCGAGCGTGTTCTTGGGCGTTGCTCCGCCGGTCGGGGTGGCGGCCTTGAGAAAGCCGCTGCGCCAATCGTCGTTCGCCACCGTGGCAAAGGCACTGACGAGCGAGCTGAGCGTGTCCAGGCTTGCAAGCGTCGTAGTCTGCGTGCTGTTGAGCGGGTCAAGCAGCACCTTGCCCCACGTGCCGGTCGCCGGATCCACAAGATTAGGCACGTTCCCGGCGGCGATCCGAAGCCCGAGCAGATTCCCCGAGATAGATTCCCCGTTTATGAACCGCGCGGCGCAGAATGTTGAGGCCACGGTGGTGAGTTCGTTCACGGTGACCGTCTTCGGCAAGGTGGTACCCAGCAGCGCCATCAGGGCGAGCGCCTCGTTAGGGCCTTTAGCCTCGGCGGCCTTCGGCGTGCCGCCATTGGCGACCACGTAAAGCACGCTGCCCTCTGGCGCTTGGCCGCCATCGAGTTTGAAAGCGCCATCGCCATCGGTCTTGCCTTGGGCCAACTGCGCGGGAGTGCCGGTGCCGGATGCGTAAAGGGTCACAGTCACCCCGGCAACGGAACTTCCCGCGACTTGGACACTGCCCACAAGCGAAAAGGTCTGTGCGGCATTTCCAGGCGCGGGAGCCGACGTCGCAGCCGCCGGCGGCGCCTCGTCGGCTTTGGCAAGTTGGTTGGCCGGAGAAGCTGGCGAGTTCGCCACGCGACTGGCAGTCTCTTGATGTCCGCTGGGGACGCTACTGGTCTTGGTGTCGCCGCTGCCCGAGTTGGCCGACTGCGACGAGCAAGCAAACATGCCGCCGATCATCGCCAAAGCAACACAACTGGCCACGGTACTCTTCAATTTGAACATGACGTTTCTCCTTTGGTCTGGAAATTTGCTTCCTCAACGGAGATTTCTTCCCGGGATCCGCCCTCCGCATGGATCGGTCTAGGGTGTGAGGATATCGACTGCGATAACGGTATGGCGCGCACGACCAATTCTCTGAAGTGACGTGGGCGAAGAATTATAGACACGTCACAAGCTAAGACAACCTTTAGGGCCCCAGGTTGGCACCACCTTGTGGGTGGCAAAAAAAGGAGTTTTCCCCAGCCGTTAGGTCAAGATGGCCATGCCCTCCGCACGACGTTGAGTCTGCCAACGACAACGGTCGACTGGTGGAGCGACCAGAGAGGAGGGGTCGAGCCAAGGTCTCGTATCCCGAAAATCCTTCGTTAGCTGGAAAGCACGCGACAGCGAACCTCCAGGCTCAGCCCCCAGCCGCAGTCAGGGCCAAGGAACTCATCTCGACAATCAACGCCCCGAACAGCCGTGAAAACGCGGTTAACCGGACGCTTTGTTCCGCATCCTAGCTGCTCCTATCGGTCCGGCGGGCACTACCTCGCCCCTAACGGCTCCCCTGGCCGGCTGGGGCAGCAGAGCGAAATTCACCATCGGCGGTACCCCTCGGCTGCCCTTGTCTCCTTGATTCCCTCTTTCTCCCCTTCCCTGGAGGATCTTCGATGAGCAGTGTGACCAATGAACCCGTTTCCCGAGCGTCGACTGCCGCTGCGCAACGCATGCGCACCACGATGGCGGCCGTCCGTGTTTCCCTCTCCTGGTTTGGAACCAGGAAGACTTGACGGCCGAACAGAAACAGGAGGCGGCCGAGCCGTTCGGCACCGACGCCCGCTTCCTGAGTGCCGGCAAGCGGCTGCTCGATACGTCGCACCCGGCCTACAAGGCGGTCACGGCCGTCCGCGGCAAGGTGATCGCGTATTGGAAGTCAATGAGCCTTCCCTATCCGGAGCCGGGCATCCGCCTCATTCGGCAGGGCACGATCGACGAGTTTGCCGCCACGATGCGGGAGTTCCAGGAAGAACTGGCCGAGGCTGTCGAAAACCTCGACCGCCAGTATAGCGAGTTGAAGGGTACGGCACGGCAGCGGCTCGGGTCGCTGTTCAACGCCGCGGACTATCCCGAGTCGCTGCGAGGGCTATTTTCCGTGGAGTTCGATTTCCCTAGTGTCGAGCCGCCAGACTATTTGCAGGAACCCAACCCGCAGCTCTACGAAGACGAGTGCCGCCGGGTGCAGTCCCGTTTCGACGAAGCCGTCCGCTTGGCCGAGGAGGCGTTCACCGCCGAGCTGTCCAAGATCATCAGCCACCTGGCCGAACGACTCTCGGGCCAGGAAGACGGCAATCCGAAAACCTTCAGGAATTCGGCAGTCGAAAACCTCACCGAGTTCTTCGGGCGGTTCCGGGAACTCAACGTCCGTTCCAACGACCAGCTCGACCCGCTTGTCGGTCAGGCGCAGCGGGTCATCCGGGGCGTCGCGCCTCAAGACCTCCGCGACAACGCCGGTCTGCGGAAGCACGTGGCCACGGAAATGTCCCGCGTGCAGAGCGTGCTGGATGGCCTTTTGGTAGATCGCCCCCGCCGCAACATCCTCCGCCGGCCGAAGTGACGGTGATGGCCATGCAGATCATCATCGCGGCCGGCGGGGCTGTCCGGTGCATCTATGGCGAGGCGATTGACCTTGCGATGCTGGGCAGCCCTACCATTACCCGCGCATCGCACGTCGAGCCGGACCAGCAGGGACGCTGGTCGGCTGATCTTTCGCCGGTGGGTGGTCCCGTGCTTCGCGACTTTGCCACCCGCAGCGAGGCCCTGGCGGCTGAGCAGGCGTGGTTGGAAACCAACTGGCTCTGCCGCTTGGGCGGCCGTTAGCCAGCCTTCATTTCCTATTCCCCCCTTTCCCATGGTGACCCTCTTGATGATCGCTACCCTTGCATCCCTGTCCCTGTTGGATCAATGGCGCCGGCGCCTGGGCGGCCGCCGCCACCGCCGTACGCAGCCCCGGCCTCTGGCCGCGATGGGCTACCTGACCAATGGCCTGGTGATCGACGGCCTCATCGCGGTCGAGAAGCTGTGCATAGTAATACTGTGTGACGAGCCGATCGGACCCCGGCATTGTGCGCTCCGGCTGTTCGCCAATCTTGAGCGGTTGGAGGGCCAGTCGTGGTCATGAGGTCGATGGCGAGCGCGGCTTGACCACGCTGCCCGGGCTGTTGGCATTCAGTCGCAGCGCCATCTCCGCCACACGACGGCCGAGGTTCTTGACGGTGGCGATGCCTTCCACGTCGCGGGCGATGTCGGGCGTCGGCCCCGCGCTGACGGCGGGATTGCCGCCCCAGACCGTCCCGCCCCAATGGCCCGTCGGCGGGGCATCGCCCACCACGATCATCTGCTGCGACATCAGCGCCACTTGCACCGATCGAATCGTCAGTTCCAGTCCGCCGTTCCGCGCACCGCCCACCGCCAAGACGCCGCCCACCTTATTGGCCAGCATCTTGTCCTTGTGGAACACGATGCAACGATCCAAAAACGCCTTGCAGAGCGACGACATATTGCCGAAGTAGACCGGGGTGCCGAGGATGATCCCCGCCACCAAGGGTGAGGAGAGCTTCGGCACCAGACCTGGAAAATCGTCGCGTTCGCCCGCCGCCAGGGAGACCCCTGCGGCCACTTCGCCGGGAATCTTGCACCCTGCCAGTTCGATGAGTTCGACTTCGATTCGCCCGTCAGTCGCCGCGACTGCGTCGAGGCAGATGCTCAGGGCGGCAGCCGTACTCTTGCCCTTGCGCGGGCTGCAACAGATGCCGAGGATCTTGATGGGCCGCGGTTGTGCGGCGTGCTCAGCCTCGCTGGGAGCAGCCGCGATCGTTGCAGTGCTGCCGAGCACGGCCGCAGTCGCAGCAGTGCCGAGAAATCCACGGCGGGTCAGGTCCGATGGCATAGCAAGCTCCTTGCAAATGAGTACGGCCGGATTGCACCACGACAGCGTTGATTGTATCCCTGGTCCGGCAGCGCGGCTAGGCGAGTCCGACCGGGGCGATTCGCGTGTCGCCGCCGTTGCCGAAGGAGCCCTCACGGAACTGCGCCCGGCCCACAGTGCGGTAATCAGCCCCTGACCGCAGCGCCTGCATTACCGTGTGGGCTGCCCCAGCGGTGAGATTTCGCCCAGTCATGCGACGGGCATCGCCGATCAGATCCTCGACCCGGCAGCGCCACAGTCGCGTCGTCTTGTCTTCGCTGCGTGTGGCCAACCAGCGGCCGTCAGGCTGAGCGGAAGGCGGAGGGCATCTTGCGCCTGCCGCACGCCGAAAGCGAAGCGTCGGGGCCACCCGCGCTCCGGCCGATTTAAGAATTCCGATCCTTGGCTCCTTCGAGCCTTTCTCCCTTGGCCGTACCTCCCTTGTCAATACCGAGCCTGTCCCGTTTTCTCCTCCGGCCCCGCGTCCCAGACCTTCACCGTCTTGTCGTAGCTGCCCGAGGCAATCCGCCGGCCGTCCGGGCTGAAGGCCACGCTCCTAACCCGTTCTGTGTGTCCCTTGAGTGTGATGGTTTCCTGGCCCGTCGCCGCGTCCCAGACCGTCAGCGTCTTGTCAACGCTTCCCGAGACGATCCGCCGGCTGTCCGGGCTGAAGGCCACGTTCCAAACCTCATCCGTGTGTCCTTTGAGCGTCAGGGTTTCCCGGCCCGTCGCCGCATCCCAGACCTTCAGCGTCCTGTCATGGCTGCCCGAGACAATTCGCCGGCCGTCCGGGCTGAAGGCCACACTATCAATCGGCTCTGTGTGTCCTTTGAGCGCGAGGGTCTCCTGGCCCGTCGCGCTATCCCAGACCTTCACCGTATCGTCGGCGCCGCCCGAGACGATCCGCCGGCCGTCCGGGCTGAAGGCCACGCTCCTAACCGTAGCAGTGTGTCCCAAGAGCACCATTCTCCGCTTACATAAGCTTGTCCATAGGTAGCGGTGCTCCCAGCCGCGAAGATCCAAAGCACACGCCCCCAGTAACTCCTCTGCGTGCGCGACATCACCGTCAGCGAGTTCGCGTTGTGCGACGCCAATCTTGACGATGTATTCGGCCGTGCGGGCTCGCAGCAACTCCGTGTCGGCTCGCGCCTTTGCTTTCACGGCCTCTTTGGTCTCGCTTTCCGCCTTGCGGGCATTTTCATCAGCCCGCTTGGCGTAAGCGGTGGCGGCCCTGGCATTTTCGTCCGCCCGCTTGGCATTTGCGTTCGCGCGTTTGGCCATGACGCCGGCCGTCAAGGCGCCGGCGACGGCCACAAGGGTCAGTACGCACAGGGCGGCGATCGTGCCGCGGCGCAGGCGGGTCCGCCGCCGTGCCGCCGCCAGCGAGTCCGCAATGAACTCCCCCTCGGCCGTGTCCAAGGGAAAGCCGGCCGATTGCAGTTGCAGCCCCTCCTCCAGCGGCTTGCCGGGCTGGAGCAGGAGATCGGCCCGACGCCCCTCCTGAACCCAATGCGCCGCTTCGGCGCCGACGCGGCCGCGAATCCGCAGCAACTCCCGGTCGTCCCGCAGCCAGTCCGCCAACGGCTGCCAACGGCTCAGCAGCGCCTCGTGACTGATCTCGACCACCGGCGTGCCATCCTGGGCCTGCTTGGCGGTCAGCAGCCGCGCGGCAACGAAGGCGTCGACCAACTGCCGCGCCGGCGATGTCCGGGAGCCCGCTTCAAGGAGCCCGCCTCCGCCGCTCTCCGGCACGTCGAACAGTGCCAGCGGGGCCTGTTTGCGCGTGGGGCTCTCCTCGTCGTCGCCGCCCCGATCGTAACCAGTTGGCGAAAAACATGGGGCAGCGCCGACTGGGCGGCTGCGGGCAGCCCCGCAAAGACCTCGTCGGCCCGCCGCGCCAGCGCCCCTTCCATGCCGCCCAGGTCGCGATACGCCTGCAACGTCAGGACGTTTCCCGAGCGGAGCCGGTAAAGCTCATCGAGCGTGAACTCCAGCAGCGGCAGGCTGTCGCGGTTGGCCGCCGCCGCGTCGCGCAGCAGATCGTCCAGCCGCTGGCCGGTCTGCAAATCCTCTGGCTCGAACTGCAAGCCGGCCGCCAGCGTCGGACGCCGCACCAGTTGGGCAATCTCGGCGGCCTCCGGCGGCTGCACGTCGTATTGCCCCGAGCCCGCCTTCAAGTCCACCAGCGCGGGAATCTCCGCGCAGCGGTGATAGAAGTCGCTCCGTAGGGTGGCGATGACCCACGTCTGGCCGCTTTGGGCCAGGGCAGAAATCGCGCGGAAGAAAGCCGCGCGGTGGTCCGGCGAGAGGTCGTCGGCGGTGAACAGCTCTTCGAGTTGATCGAGGACCAGGACGAACCTGGCGGCGGGCTGCACGGGCGAAGAGTCGGCCTTTACCAGGTGGCTGGCGGCCTGGGCCAGGGCCCCTTTAATCAGGTACGGAGCGGCCTCGGGCTGGCCGCGCAACATGCCCGCCAGTTGCTCGACCGTGGTGCCGTCGCTGGCCAGCTCGGGCAGGGCCTCCTCGCGCCTCAGGGCCGCCGCCAGGCCGTCGAACAGATCGCCCGCGCGTTCCCCCGGCCGCATGATGGTCCTTCGCCAGAGGCCGACCCCTTCGACCACCCCGGGCTCGACGAGGTCGGACAAGACGCCGGCCCGGACCAGCGAGGACTTGCCGCAACCGCTGACGCCCAGGACGAGGAGAAAGGCTCGCCCCTCGGCCGCTTGCCGCTTCAGGCGTTCGAGGATTTCGCCGATCGTGCGGGTGCGACCGAAGAAAACGGCGTGGTGCTGGAACTCGAAGACTTGCAGCCCGCGGAAGGGACTGCCCTCGGTCCACGTCGGCCGCAGGACCGGCTCGCGGCCGGCGAGGCTGATGCCGAGCTTCTGCAAGCGATCTTGGATCAGCTTGCGAAGATGCTCTTCCAGCCGGGTCTCAAAATCGGCGGCGTTTTCAAAGGGCTGGAAGGCGGCGATCAGCGTGCCGTCCTCGCCGTGAAAAAACCGTTGCACAAATTCATCCAGCAATTCCTTCTGCCGAAGGGCCTGACGTGCCGCCTGGGTGTCTTCCAAGCTCACCAGCGGCTTGGCCGTCTTGCGGTACACCAGCAGATCGGGCACTCCGTGTTGCTTACGCCCTTCCAGGGCGTCTTCAAACTCGAACTCCGTGCCGGAGTTGTACGGCGAGCCGTCTGGCCGTTTCAATTGCTGCGGCAATCGCGTGCCCAGCCGCGACCAGAGAATGCAGACGACGATATCCGTTTCTGCCGGCCGCGTGATCTGCGTTTGAAAATCGCCGCTGGCCAGCAAGGGCTCGTGTTCCCAGAGGATCGTTTCGATCTTCGCGTCGGGAGCGAACTCGGCGGCCAGGCGGTCGAGGACTCGCTTGGCGATGAGCCGTTCCTCGGCCACGTCGCCGGGCGACGACACGAAGATTGTCAGCCGCGGAAGATCAACGGATTGGGGCAGGTTTCCGCTCACAGATTCCCCCCACAGTGGTCCAGCGAGTCTTTACAACCGCAACGGGTGGAAACCGCGCCGCCTGCGTCCACCCGACAGGGGCATGAACAGTTACTGGACTGCCTGACCCTATTGATAACTCTGTACTCGCTCGCCGTCAAGGAGTTGCGAGATTCGCTGTCCAGGCTTAGCACGCCGGCCCGCCAGGGGTAGTCCGAGCCAGCGCCAGCGATAGTAGAAAGCCCGCGCTGACGAACCCCATGCCAAACAGGAACGAGCAGGTCGAAGCGGTTGGGCCGCAGTGGTCTTTCAACAAGGCCACCAATTGCGGCCCGGCGACGCCCGCGGCCGACCAGGCCGTCAGGAGCGAGCCGTAGACTGCGGCCATCCGTCGCGCACCGAAGGTATCCAGGACGAAGGCGGGGACGGTGCCGAAGCCGCCCCCGTAGCAGAGCAGAATATAACACACCAGCGCGCCGAACAGCCACGGACGGCTGGTCGTCGCCAGCAGGGCGAAGGCGGCGATCTGGCTCAGCAGCATCACGCGGAACGTCGTGAGCCGTCCCAGACGATCGGAAAGACCTCCCCAGAACATGCGTCCCAAGCCATTGAACAGGGAGCTGACGGCAATCAGCGTGGCGCCGTGGGCCGCCAAGGTCTCTGCCGAGAGCGAAGGCTGTATCGACTTCCACAGGTCCTGAAACAGCGGCGACTGAAAGCTGATGATCGAGATGCCGGCAATGATGTTGCAGAAGAAGATGCCCCAGATCAGCAAGAACCGCCCGGAGAGGAGCGCGGCGGCAATCGAGCCGGACCGAGCGGCGTCGGCAGCAAGGGTTCCTGCTGCCGGGCTTGGTTTCGGCGATTCCGGCGCAGGCGGATTCCGCAGCGGTAGGGCGACCAGGACGCTCGTTCCTCCCAAGGCGATCCCCAGCCAGGCGAAGACGGCCACGAGGTCGCCGTGGGCCAACCCGCTGAGCAAGGGGGCAACGCACTTGCTCATCAGCAGGGCCCCGAAGCCGAAGCCCATGATCACAATCCCGGTGGCCAGTCCCTTGCGGTCGGGGAACCACTTGGCCACTGTGGCCACCGGGGTGACATAGCCAAGCCCCAATCCGCAGCCGCCCACGATTCCATAGCCCACGTACAGCAGCGGCAGGGATCGGCAACGCAGCGCCGCAGCCGCCACGAGGTATCCCAGCCCGAAGAGCACCCCACCGGCAGCCGCCAGCCTTCGCGGGCCGAAGCGGGGGAGCACGACGCCGCCCCAGGCGGCCGTCAGGCCCAGACAACAAATGGCCAGGCTAAAGGTCCAACTTACCTGGGAATTGGTCCAGTGGTATCCCTCGACCAATGGTTTCTGGAAGTAGCTCCAGGCATAGACGGTACCCAGGCACAGTTGCAGGATGGTTCCTGCGGCAATGATCAGCCAGCGGCCACGCACTTTGCACGTCGTTTTCTATAAAGCATTGTCGCAGGTGGAGCGGAGAAGGGCTGAACATACCGCGATTTTTTCGGGAAATCAAGGGGGTACGTGCGCGGAGAACCTATCTTGAAACCCCTTGGCGTGCAGTGCGACAGGCCACGGTAAAAGGATTGCCACGCCGGCAGCGTGTTGGGACGGACTGGCCAACGCCAACGAAGGTACGACCGGCCGCATAGGAAGCCTGACAACAACGGTGAACAACACCACGGAGGAAACGATCTTCGGTCTGGCGGGCCGTGATGGGGAAAGGTGCGAGGACAAGGACCGGTTGACGTGGGGCTAGCCGGATACAACAATGGAGCCGGCGTGCCCACCGGTCATCCCTTGCCCCGCTCCGGCCAATGGCGGGGAATGCTGCCATCCCGCCCCCCGAACCACATCCCGCCAACCAGAGAGGTCTGCCGTGAAGAAGTACCTGTTGTGGTGCCTCGTTGTCGTCTGCCTGCTGGTCGCATTGTCCACCGCGCCCCAGGCCCAGGCCGACGTCAAGCTGCCCAAGGTGATCGGCAGCCACATGGTGTTGCAACGCGACCGGCCGCTGCCGATCTGGGGCTGGGCCGATCCCGGCGAAGAGGTTACTGTCAAGCTCGACGAGGCGATCAGCACGGCCAAGGCCGACGCCCAGGGCAACTGGAAGGTGGTGCTGCCGGCCACGAAGGCGGATGGCAAAGTCCACCGCATGATCGTCAGCGGCAAGAACAAGATCGAGCTGGACGACATCCTCATCGGCGACGTGTGGCTGGGGTCTGGCCAGTCGAACATGGAACTGGGTTTGGCAGGCAGCACGGGAGGCAAGGAGGCAGCGGCGGCAGCCAACTACCCGCAGATACGCCTGCTGAACGTCGAGAAGGTGCAGGCGACGCAACCGGCCAGGGACATCGTGGTGGCTGGCGGTGCCAGGGGAAAGGACGGGCAGCCGGCCCCGACCCGCCCGGTCTGGAAGGTCTGCACCCCGCAGAGTGCGCCAGGCTGCTCCGCCGTGCTCTACTACTTCGGACAGCGGTTGCACAAAGACCTCGACGTGCCCGTGGGCCTGATCAACGATTCCTGGAGCGGCTCGGCCATCGAGCCCTGGACGGTCGTGGGCAAGAAGGGTGGCGAAATGTACAACGGCATGATCGCGCCGGTGAAGCCCTTGGCGATCCGCGGCGCCATCTGGTATCAGGGCGAAACCAATGCCATCCAGAGGAACCGCTCGGAGGAGTATTACGACAAGATGAAGGCCCTCATCGAGGGTTGGCGACAGGTCTGGGGCTACGATTTCCCCTTCTACTTCGTCCAGATCGCGCCTTGCTCCGCCTACGCACCCGGCGCATTGCCCGCCCTCTGGGAGGCCCAGGTAGCCAGCCTGAAAATCCCGAAGACGGGCATGGCGGTGACGACCGACCTGGTGGACAACGTTGCGGACATGCACCCCAGGAACAAGTTCGACGTCGGCAACCGGCTGGCCCTGTGGGCGCTGGCCAAGGAGTATGGCAAGAAAGACCTGGTGTACTCCGGGCCGCTCTACAAATCGATGAAGATCGAGGGGAGCAAGATCCGACTTACGTTCGCCCACGTCGGCGGCGGCCTGAAGTTGCGCGGCGGCAAGCCGCTCAGCGAGTTCGAGGTCGCGGGCGCCGACGGCAGGTTCGTGCCCGCCATGGCCGCTATCGACGGCGACACGATCGTCGTCCGGGCCAAAGAGGTCGCCTCTCCCAGCCAGGCCCGCTTTGGCTGGCGGAACGTGGCCAATCCGAAGCTGGTCAACAAGGAGGGCCTGCCCGCCTCGCCGTTTCGGACCAGCAACTGGCAGGGCGGCACGGGCGAGTGAGCGCCGGTTGCCCTTCTGCAAGTAGACATTGTGCCATCACCGATGAGGAGATAAAGAAGCATGGCCACAGCCGCCCCCGCTGCCAAGAAGCCTCTGACCAAGACTGAACTGCTCGCCAACATCGCCGCGCCACCGACGTGCCCAAGAAGCAGGTGGCCGCCGTGCTGGAAGCCGCGGCCGCCGAGATCAAGAAGAGCCTCGGCAACAAGGGCGCCGGCGTGATCGCGATCCCGGGGCTGGTGAAGATCGAAAGAAGATTCCTGCCCGGCCGGCGCAGAAGGGCGTTCCGAACCCGTTCACGCCGGGCGCCCCGACCTGTTCCTCGCGGCGGCCGAACGGCTGCCCGCCATTGGCTTGACTTCCCCGGGTCGCCCACTTAGACTGTATCGTGCTTGCCAAGGTGAAGAATCGTTTCGGTAGCATGGGTCACCTCAAGGGGTATCTGCTGAAAAGATGAAACTGCGTTGAACTCGTGAGCAAAGCATACCCGGCAGCGGTTCAAACGATTGGGAAATGCAAATGGCAAGAAGGGCTCTGATTACCGGCATTACCGGTCAAGACGGCAGCTACTTGTGCGAACTACTGCTGGCCAAGGGGTACGAGGTCCACGGCCTGATCCGCCGCTCGAGCAGTTTCAATACGGCGCGGATCGAGCCGTTCTACAAGGACCCGCACCTGCAAGACACGCGGATGCTTCTGCACTATGGCGACCTGACCGACGGCACGTCACTTTCCTGCCTGGTGAAGGAGATTATGCCCGACGAGGTGTATAACCTGGCTGCCCAATCACACGTGCGCGTCAGTTTCGACATGCCGGTATACTCGGTGCAAGTCGGTGCGGTGGGGACGTTGCAATTGTTGGAGGCGCTGCGTGCAGCAGGCAACGGCGCCAAGTTTTACCAGGCTTCTAGTAGCGAGATGTACGGCCAAGTGGCGGAGACGCCGCAAACCGAGAAGACCCCTTTCCATCCCCGCAGCCCTTACGCTTGCGCCAAGGTGTTCAGCTATTGGCAAACGGTGAACTACCGGGAGGCCTACGGCATGTTCGCTTGCAACGGGATCCTTTTCAATCACGAGTCGCCGCGGCGGGGAGAGACTTTCGTGACCCGGAAGATCACCCGCGCGGCCACCCGTATCAAGGAGGGCCTGCAAAAGAAGCTTTATCTCGGCAATCTGGATGCCCGGCGCGACTGGGGATTCGCGGGCGATTATGTCGAGGCGATGTGGCTGATGCTGCAGCAGGACGAGCCGGACGACTTCGTCATTGCCACCGGCGAGACCAGATCGGTGCGCGAGTTTGTCGAAGAGGTCTTCGCGCAGTTGGACTTGGATTGGCGCGAACACGTCGAGGTGGACCCGCGATATTTTCGCCCTGCCGAGGTTGACCTGCTGTTGGGTGACTCCTCCAAGGCTGCGCAAAGATTTGGCTGGAGGCCGACAGTTGCCTTTCCACAACTCGTCGAGATGATGGTCGCCCACGACCGGGGCATTGCTCGGGAAGAAAGAGTGCTGGCCGACCACCGGTGCGCGGAAGGAGGGAAAACCCGCCCGTGATCGACTTCCGTCGCGACCGCATCGTGGTGACCGGCGGGGCCGGCTTCCTGGGCAAGCGTCTACAGGCCCAACTTCGCGGCAACGGCGTGCCCGAGCAGAATCTCTTGGTTCCGTTGATCGAAGAGTTCGACCTGACGCGCGAAGACGACGTGGCGCGGATGTATAGGGAGATGAAGCCCGACGTTGTCATCCATCTGGCCGCGCTGGTCGGCGGCATCGGCGCGAACCGTGAGAACCCCGGCTTGTTCTTCTACGCCAACATGGCGATGGGGCTACACTTGATCGAGCACGCCCGCCGCGCCGGACTTAAGAAGTTCGTGCAAGTTGGAACGATCTGCGCGTACCCCAAGCTCACGCCCGTGCCGTTTCGGGAAGAGAATTTGTGGAATGGCTATCCCGAGGAGACGAACGCCCCCTACGGCATCGCCAAGAAAGCCCTGTTGGTGATGCTCCAGGCCTACCGGCAGCAGTATGGCATGAGCGGCATTTACCTGCTGCCGGTGAATCTGTACGGCCCCGGCGACAATTTCGATCCGAACACGTCGCATGTGATTCCCGCGCTGATCCGCAAGTTCTGCGAAGCCAAGGAGCAAGGCAAGGATCATGTGGTGGTCTGGGGTACGGGGCGAGCCAGCCGCGAATTCCTCTATGTTGACGACTGTGCCCAGGCCATCGCCTTGGCCGCCGCGCGATACGACAAGCCCGATCCAGTCAATCTCGGGGCGGGCTTCGAGATTACGATCCGTGATCTGGCCGAAACGATCCGCCATTTGGTTGGCTTCGAGGGCAGGCTGGTTTGGGACGACACGAAGCCGGACGGGCAGCCCCGGCGATTTCTGGACACAAGCCGTGCCGCCGCAGAGTTCGGTTTCGGCGCGGCCATGCCTTTCGAGGAGGGCCTGCGGCGAACGATCCAGTGGTGGGAATGTGCGGCCCACGAAGGCCAGAACCGCGGCACGGCGAAAGCATGAGCGGGTGACCCTATCAACCTGGATTTCCCAGGCGAGTTGTCCCGCATTGGCACGCAATTGGCGCCAAAGAATACAAGTTGAAAAAGGTCGTTGTCGTGAACTTGCCAAAACTGAAACCTTTCACGAAAGGACTCTTGTCCTTCGCACTTCCTGGTTTACGAACGGTTCACGGGTACGACAATCCAATTGGGGCTATTTCAGCCACCAGTTGTTATTCCATTTTTCTTCGTCATATGAGTTTGTTGCATAAAGCAGGAATCCCATCCGTTCCCAAAATAGTGGCTGAGCTTGGTCCGGGCAGTTCCATAGGTACTGGACTTGCGGCGCTTCTGGCCGGAGCCGAAAAATATTATGCGCTCGATCTGATACCTTTCTCCGATATCACAACCAATTTGAAAATATTCGACCAGTTGGTGGATTTGTTCACTCGTCGTGTGTCGATACCCTCCTCGGGGATACATAGTCTCCGCTTTCCTGATTTGGATTGCTATGAGTTCCCCGCTTTCATCACTTGTGCAAGTCAGGAAAAGGTCGCGGCCATTCGAAACGACATGATCACCGGAGAAGGAATATTTGTTGAATCCATGGCTCCGTGGACGGATCAATCGATTGGCGAATCAAACTCGGTTGACTGGATATGGTCCCAGTCCGTAATGGAACACATCGATGATCTGAATGGCGCCTACGCATCTCAGGCGAGATGGTTGAAGATCGGCGGATATACGTCTCACTTGATTGATTTTGGATGTCATGGACTAACCCAGGAATGGAATGGTCATTGGGCCATCAAGGATGGCGTGTGGTCGATTATCAGAGGGAAGCGGCCATACTTGATCAATCGTATACCTTATTCCGGGCACGTTTCGTTAGCTCGGGAGCATGGGTTCGCGAGCGTTCTGGAAAAACGCAACAAAATGTTCTCTGGATTGATACCCGTTCAATTTGCGCCAAGATTCAGAGGGATATCTGACGAAGACGCACGATCCGCAATGGTGATGGTAGTCAACAGATTTGACGGAAACTGAAGCGCATCGATATTTCCACGGTTGTATTGGGTACGGCCGTCACGGAGATGGCTCCCAGAGTAACCGTTCACAGGGCGGGGGGAAGGGGGACAGGTCCATGTTTTCGGACCACGGTGTTCCTGAAGGCCACGCTATTCGGCCGAAAAATGGACCCGGGTACCCTCTGGGTGCCGCCCGCCCCGTGAACGGTTACCTCCCAGAGTCACGGTGCGCGACGGACCCGTTGGGCTGCCAACTTCCACAGGAAGAGCGTATTGTTGACCAGATACCGACGCCCTAGTCGGCGCGGCTCGCAGGCCAGGCGGAAGAGCCATTCCAGTCCCCAGCGCTGCATCCAGCGCGGGGCCCGCGTCTTGTTGCCGGAGAGGAAATCGAAGGCCGCTCCCACGCAGATTTGGACGGCCTGAATGCTCTGTCGATGCTCGAATGCGAAACGATCCTGTTTGGGATAGCCGAGCCCGACAAAGACGATCGCCGCCCCGCTGGCGTTGATCCTGCGCACGATCTCGCGATCCTCCGGTGCCGACAGAGGGCGAAAGGGAGGAGACTCGGCGCCTGCCACGTTCAATTCGGGCCACCTCTGGTCCAGTTCGGCGCACAGCGCGGCGAGCACCTGGGGCGTGCTGCCGTAGAGGTAGATGGAGAGCCCTTCCCGCGCCGCCCGCTGACAAAGTCGCAGCATCAACTCCGTGCCCGTGACCGGATCGCTCAGTCCGGTCCGGTGACACGAGTTCAAAGCCCAACGGACCGGCTGGCCGTCGGGGGCGATGATCTGGAACGAGTTGGCAGCTTCCCGCAGCCCGCGATCGCGACTGGCGTCCACCAGGGCCCGCACGTCATGGTGCGATACCACGGCAGGGACGCGCTGCTTGGCGGCCTCGACAATCGCTTCCACCGCGTCATCGTAACCGGTCGCACTGACCTGCACGCCGAACAGGTCGAACTTTCGCGGCCAATGCGGGACCGCCTGGCTAGGTCCTGGATGGATCATAGCTCACCTGGGTGTGCATCGAACCGTTCGAGGCCGGGACAGGCGTTGCCTCGGTCACGGGTTTTTCAATCACGTAGGTCAGGTTGACGTGATCGGCCGCCAGCCTTCCCAGCGAGAGCAGAGACAACGCTTTGAACACGCCGCCGATCACGAAGGATACCAGTCCGGGCCTGCCCACCGCGTAATTCCAGCCGACTTCCTCCCGGATGGCCAGTCCCTTCGAGGCGCACCAGCGGCGGATTCCCTCGCGGGACACGACCTCGTCGTAGAACGTGGGAAAAGGATCAAATCCCGGCTTGCCCGCCGTCTTGATGCCGCCGATGTAGCGCTTATAGAAAACGTGGAACCAGAAGGGAGTCACCCGTGAGAGCAGGCCGTAAACCGACTGCCGGTCCGGGATCCTGAGGATGAGGATTCCGCCGGGGCTGAGCCAGCGATGGAAGTTGTCGAGCACCCGTTCCGCGTCCTGAACGTGTTCCAGCACGAAGGAATTGTAGATGACATCATATTTGTTCGCTTCCAAGGAAACCGTACGGAGGTCACCCAGGATCGCCTCCTGGAGGTCTCTCTTGTGGCACTTGCGGAGATGGAGGGCGTCTTCGTTCAAGTCCACTCCGGTCAGCACGAAGCGCACGCCGCGAAGTTCCAGTTGCCAGGAATTGCCGCAGCCGGCTTCGAGAATGGACAGCGTGCCGCGCAACGCGCCCTTGGCCTGGATGTGCCGCACAAGCATCTGCGACTCGTGTGGTTGCCCGTCGACGACGAGCAAGGACGGCAATCGACCTGCCAGCGGGTTCATAGCGTTAAGCCTTTCGTTTGCGCATTGGGGGAGTCGGGCGAACCAGGCGGTTTGCGGGCCGGCCGCTCGCCACGCAAGGCGATCATCATGGTTTCCCCGCCGTCGCTTCGCAGGGGTGTTTTTTCATGGGGTGGTCGTTGCCGCACAGTCAACTCGATGGCCTTGTCGTAGATAGACATGAGGCGCTGGTAATAGGTCTCCGCGCCATATTCCCGGTTTGCTTTCTTGCGGCCGGCCTCTCCCAGGCGGCGACACAAGTCCGGATTCTCCCAGAGCATGTGGATTTTGTCGGCCAGTTCGGCGGCATTGCCCGGCTCGAAGAGCAAGCCGGTGACGCCGTCCTCGACGAACTCGGGCAGACCTCCGATCCTGGAAGCGATCACCGGCAGGCCGTGGCTCATGGCCTCCGACACGACCAGCGGACAACCTTCAAACCACATGCTGGGAACCACCAGGAAGCGTGCGCCCTGATAGAAAGACGCCATCGCTTCAGGGCCGAGGCGCTTCATAAAGAGGGCGTTGGGCGGCGCGCCGCTCATCAGCGTGTCGAGGATTGGCCCGTCGCCGGCCAGACGAACCGGCACGCCCGGCAAGCGGGCGGCGGCCGCCAGCAGCACGTCGACGCCTTTTTCCCCCTTCATCCGGCCGGAAAAGGCTGCGTACTGCCCCGGAAAGTGCCCCTTGGGCTCTGGCGCCAACTCCGTCATGTTTGGCAGGACGACGACCCGCTGCGGATCGAAGCCGGCCTTCACGAGGCGTTGCCAGGCGAAATGGCTCAAGACGATCTGGATCGTCACGTTGTCGCGGAAGAGGCGCAGTTTTCTCGCCACGACGCTCCGCAAGGCATAGGCCAGACTTTCGGCCAAATGCTCGCGGCAGTTCTGCAGAACACACCAGTACTCGCGGCCCCCCACGCACTTCTCGCAGACGCGTCCCTTGGAGAGGTGGCTGACGATCGGACAGGTGAGGAGGTAGTTGTGGTTGGTCATCACGACGGGCACGCCCGCCCGGCGGCAGGCCACGAGCACGGCAGGCGAAAACAACGGATAGAGATTATGCACGTGCACCACGTCGGGGCGGTCCGCATCCAGGGTCTCGGCCATCTCGCGGTACGCCGAGCGGCTGTAGATCCCGGCGGCGAAGCCGCGGACCTTGGCGAGAAAACTGCGGGTGAGTCCTTTGCTGGAGCGCGTCAGCAGCCGCGACTGGCCGCCGTGTTTTTCAACAGTCGCGGCGATCATCTGCACGACGCCGACCTCGCCGCCGCAACAGGACCGGTAATCGTTGTACACTTGCAGCAGTTTCACGAGGCCGTCTCCGCCGTTGCGGCCTGTTGGCCGGCGATGCGCCCCTTGCAGAACTTCAGGCCGGAGAAATATCGTTCCTGCGCGAACCATCGCGGCGACAAGAGCGACAGGGCCTTGCGGAGGTATCCCACGCTCCGCCAGAGGCGCACTTGATAGTCAAGGACTTCGCCCGCCTTTCCTCTGATTCGTGCCCATGCCAGACCGGGCAGAAGAACCAACAGCGCCTGGGCGAGCCTTGCGAGGCAGAGGAGCACGAGCATGGCACGGCCCTTGTACCTGTATTGGAGGTCCGCCAGTGCGAGGCAACCCTGTTGGGCGTCCCGGCAGAGGCACTCCGGCGTGAGGCGGTTCAAGGGAATACGGTGCCGGATGACGGCGTGGGGCGTATAGTACCTGGGCCACGCCGGCCGCCCGCACCCGCAAGAAGAAATCACTGTCTGATCCGCCCCAAGCCATGGAGGTGTCGAAGCTCCCCACTTTCTCGAAGACATGCCGCGCCACCAGCACGGTGGCGCAGCCGGGAAGGCGTTTGCCCTCGAAGCGATGGACGGAGGGGAAATAGTCGGTCTCGCGAAACGACGTGCGCCGCACGTAGCGGCCCAAGCGATCGAGAACATCCTCGGGCAGGTGCAGATGCACCGCCCCGCCGACCACCAACGCTCCCGTCTCCTGGGCGACGCGGTACAACTGGCGCAGCCAATCCCGCGCCATCAGTTCATCGTCGTCGACGAAGGCCAGCCAGCTCCCCCGGCTCTCGGCAATGGCGCGGTTGCGGGGGGGCGCGTCGCCGCGCACCTCATGATAGAAATACCGCACCGGCATCGGCGCTCGAGCGGCCGCTTGCTCGACGACCGTCTTCGTCGCGTCGATAGACGCGTTGTCGACCACCACGATCTCGTACGAAAACTCGCCGCCGGTCTCCTGGCAAAGCAGGCATTCCAGGGCGTCGCGAAGCATCTCCGAGCGGTTGTACGTCGGAACAATGACGCTGATCAGGGGCATGTCCATCGTCACGTCTCCTTCGGCAAGTCTGCTAAAGATGAAGACTCCATCGCTTCCTGAACGAACGCGCAGTGCGCAGCCGCTGCCGAACCGACGCATGACACCCGGAGCAGTTGCGCCGCATCCACGCAGCTTCCGGCCGTCAATGCAGCGCTGGGCAAGGAAGGTTTCTCCCCGCAAGTCGCGCCGGCCACTCGGCGGCCCCGGTTGCGATCCCGGAACCGCAACCCTTCTGTCGCCAGTCGATGAAAATATCTTCGCCCGGGATCCTCGATGAAGTGATACGTAATTGCGGCGCATGCGACGACAATTCCAAGGTAAACCAGCGCAAGCGCGTCCATCATCCACGGGCCGCCAGCCGTTATGCAATCGACTTGGTGGGAATTGTCCATCATCTTCACCGTCACCGTGTGCCCCGACACCTTCTGAACCACCGTCAAGCCCTGATGCAGAAAGAGCAGCACAACGTAGTGGATCATGTAGATCGAATAGGAAAGCAGGCCCAGCAGTGCAATCGGTTTGGTCGTGAACCAATCGGAAACGACACCCGTCTCAAACGCGAATACGCCGACCACTGCCGCGAAAAGGAGGGGGCTGCCAAGCGACCAGCGGGTGCCGCCCGCCAGGGAAACGAACGCCACGACACCCGCGACCGCCAGCAGCTCGCACACGGTTGCTGCGGGCCGGCTGAGTCGCAGGGGCTGGACGGCCTTGTAGAGGAGGTATGTGAGGACACCGACAAAAAAGCCGTACACACAGCGCAACATCCCGAAGTCGTAGGTCGTGTCGATGAAGCTGGTCGAGCAGAGTGCGACCGCCATGGCCCCGCCGCAGGCGAGCAGCGCCGCCGTCGCCGCCGTGGCCTTGGTGCGCATGCCCGTTCCCAGGCACACCAGCGCAAAGACAAGATAAGTCCAGAACTCCACGCTGATGCTCCAACTGGGCCCGTTGAGCGTGAGATGATCGTGGACGCCAAGCCCATGCGCGAGGAAGAGGTTGCTGAGGATTGCCAGCGGGCTGGCGTCCCCGGTAAACGCCGTTCGCAAGCTGAAGACGTTGCTCCGCCATTGAGCGAGCCCACGAACACACTCGACCAGGATCAACAGGAGGACAATTGCGACGTGCAGGGGATAGATGCGGCCGAATCGCTGGATGACGAAGTATTTCAGTTGCGCGGGAGTGTTGAGTCGCTCGCGGTATGCATGCGCGAGGATGAAACCGCTGAGGACGAAGAAGAAGTCGACAAACAGGAACGCATGACGGACGAACGGATCGTCGTAGAAATGTCCGAGCGCACGCAGATGAAACAGCGCAACCGACAGCGCTGCAACCCCGCGCCAGCCATCGAGAACCGCAAATCGCATCGCTGCACTCCTCAAAGCGGACCGCTCGACGGTTCCTCAGTGGCTGGGGACGGGTCTGGCTGTTCGCAGAACCCCAGATGCACAAGTCCACACACCATCATGAAAGGTACCAAGCTGGTCGGTACGGCGAACGACGACTCCAAAATGCCATTCATCGTCCGGAAAATGAGCAGGAGGAAAAGGAATCCGCAGCCGTAGTCGGCGCCTGCACGGACGCGGCGTCCCACCGCGCGGATGCCGGCGAGAACCGCCGCCACGCAAATCGCCAAGCCGATCGCGCCGAGATCGAGAATCGCATCCAGATAGGCGCAATGGCCGTCGGGGACGGCCCACTGGAGCGACCGGGAGAAGGTCGCGATGCGCTCGGGATTCCAGAATGTCAGGTAGCCATGCCCGAGCAGGAACCGATCCTGAATATGCGGCGTCAAGTCGGCCCACAGCGGAAATCGCCCGGAGAGCGATTCCGCTTCCTCCTGCCGGCCGATCAGCGCAACCTTGGCGCCCTGACGCTCGATGTCCCAGCCCAGCAGGGAAGCGGCCAGGGCAAGGGTGCAGCCGAGCGCAAGAATTGCCGTACCGGCCATGATCCGGCTGGGCCACAACGCGCCAATCCAACTGTACACCAGCCAGCCGGCTAAGAATGCTCCGCAGACGGTTCTGGACTTGGTCAGGACCAACAAGGCAACCCCGACCAGGAACAGCATCCACAGGAGGGCGCGCCCGCGCTTGGCACGGCTGGCAAGGCAAGCGGCCGCCAGGGCCATCGTCGCACAATAGGGCGCCTGCACGTTCGGGTGCAGCGTGCCGGCGAAGCGATAGTCTGCGGAAAAGGGGTGGAAGGTTCCCAGGGCAATTTCGGTGCGCACGCCGTTCGCGATAAGAATGGTCGAAACCACCAGGGCGACCAGGCACAGGTCGCGCAAAGTCAACTGGCGCGCGATCCCCAGCGCACCGAGGCTGCAGAACAGCAACACGCTGAAATGCCGGATGGTCAGAGGCAGATTCTCCGACCAAAGGATGCTGAGGCCGCACCAGGCAAGATAGCCCAACAGCAGCCACCCCAGGCGCGAGCGGAGTTCCAGCCGCCGTCCGCCAGGGTAGAGCAGCAGCAGTGCGCCAAAGAGCCCAATCGCCAAAATGGCCAGGCGCCGCGCCCATCTCCTTCGGCTGCCCTCTGAGCTAGTTCGTTCGCCGTGATGGAGAACGCTTCGAGGTTCGAAACCTGGGTATTTGTGTGCTCGATGAAGTAGAAGGCACAGCTCAGTACAACGATCGCCGACCAGATCACGGTCTTGCGGCTGGCCAGTCCGGGAAGCGTCTCGGCGGTGAGCGGAAAGGCGCGCATGGTGGATGGTTTACGAGGCTTCCGGGGAAAGCGGGGTGGTTTTCAGGAGTCGCCGGAGCACCGCCAGCCGAACCAAGGCGCCGATGACATTGCCGGCGAGATCGGCCAGCGCCGCCCCGAGCACGCCCAGCGGTTGCACCAGGCAGCACACAACGGTCAAAGTCGCGACCAGCGTAGCCAGGTCCGCAGGGAGGTTGGCCTTGGGGCGATCGATGGCCCAAAGCCCAATGCCGCCGGTCAGGCCCATGCTGAGGACCATTACGCTCACCGCCAAAACGCCGATCGCCGCGCCGTGGCCGGCGTACCGGCTGCCATAGACCAGCACGAGCAAGAAATCGCCGGAGACTAGCACGAAAACGGCAAAGGCGCCCAGCACGCCGGCATACAGGGCGGCGGCCGTGCCAAGCACGCGGCGGAGTGCGCAGTACGCCGCCGTGCGAGTACGGCCTTTGCCGCCGCCGGAATCAGGTAGGTGGACATGCCGGTCATGAACATGGTGGCCACGCCCACCAGGCTGATGCAAGCCGCCAGCACGCCGGCCTCCCCTCTCCCGCACGCCGTGATCACGATCCACGGCATCAGGTACGGGGTGCCATAGCCGATCAAGTAGCTCGCCAGCGCCCAGCGGGCAAAGCCCCAGTTATGTCGCCAATCGATGACGGTTCCCGACCACGCGAATCGCAACGGCTGGCGCTTGGCAAGGAACCAGCCGCAACAGGCGACGGCACACGCGGCGGCCATCGTGGCGTAAGCCGACACGACCGTTAGCCGATGGAAATAGGCCAACGCCAACAGGCTGCTCAATTGCAACACGGCCACGCCCACGTCGATCGCGACGGCAGCCGTCATCTGCAAGTGGGCGATAACGAAGCGACGAACGAACTCGCGCAGCAGCAGGAAGGGCAAGGCGCCGAGCAGGACCCACACCACCGGGGCAAGACCGGCCGGCCCGATGCCCATGGACAGCATGCCGAGGAGCCCCGCCAGGACCACCAAGGCCACTGCGGCCAGTCCTAGGTGATGCAGCAGCACGCTGCCCGAGTACAGAGCCAGCGACTCGCCCCGGCGACGGTGGCAGTAAATGACGTAGGGTGCGGAAACCAGCGTTTCCTGGACCCCCCTGGCCAGATAGACGAAGGTGAGGGCGAGGTAAAAGACGCCCAGCGCTTCCTTGGAGCACAAGCGGCCGATGATCACGCTCGTGGCAAAACTGGTTCCGCTGACCACGGCCTGATCGAGCAGAGCGAGGGCCCCCTGGCGCACGGCCGGCCGAGCAATGGTCGTGGCCATCAACCGCGCCGCGCCGTTGCCGAACTGGCGCCGCGGGGCGTGCATCCTGCGGGGCTCGTGGGGTTTGGGCACCGTTGTCGCTACTGCCTGCATGCGATCGTTTCCCTCGTCCTTTGCGCCCATCACCTTGTGACAGGACTTGCAGCGACTTGGCCGTTTGGCCGACGGCCACGGTCCGCCCGCCGCCGCGCCCAATGCCACGCCTTCCGCGCCAAGCCGTACCAGCCGCCCAGCTTGGCAGCCAGCGAGGCGGCCGAATCCGTCCCCAAGGCGGCGAACCGCCCCCAATTGAAAGGATCATCCCCCGGTCTGACGCATTCGCTATCGTTGGTCAGCGCGCAGCGCATGCCGGCTTCCTTGGCCGCCTCGGCCAGTTCCGGGCCGTCGTGCCGGCGACATCCATGGCTGAAGGGAAACGCAAACGCCGGGTCACGCACGCCGAACCGCACGCGCAGCACCTCCAACGAGAGCGCCAAGTCGCGGCGGAAAGCCTGCGGGCGATCGCGGAAATCGGCATGGGAATGGGTGTGCGATCCCAACTCGATCAGGCCACTGGCCGACATCTCCGCGCACTGGGCGGTCGTCAACGGCCGCCAGGTCTCCGCAGGAACTTCGACAGCGCCCGCGCACCGCCAATCGTCAAACGGGAACGGACCCTGCTGATCCAGGTGCGCGGTGGCCAGAAAAACCGTTGCCGGAACGTCGTATTCCCGCAAGACCGAAAACGCGCTGGCGTACACGTTCTCGTAGCCGTCGTCGAAGGTGACCACAAACCTCTTGGGCGGAACCGTCCGCTTGCCACGGTGGCAAGCGAGGGCCTCTCGCAGCGGCCACGGCCGATAGCCCCGCGCCAACAAGCCTTGCATCTGGGCGCGGAACTGTGCCGGCGCTACGTTCCAGGTCGGAGCGGGCAGGCCGGCGGGCGGGTGCGCAACGCGATGATACGTTAGAATGCCGAAGGCGCAGGCCGAGTGGGGCCCCAAGCACGCGGTCAATAGGCCCAGCCCTCGCGCGGCCACGCAATTGCGCCACTCGCCGAGTTGCACTGGCCGACGCCGCTCCAGCGGGATCTCCACCAGGGGTATGCCTTGCACGGGCTGGCTCATGGCTCGTCTTCCTTCAGTTCGCGCCCCGCCGAAACAGCACCGCCGGCAGGGTGCGCAGCAGCAGGTCGACGTCTTGCCAGAACGAACGCGACCGAATGTACCGCAGGTCCATGCGGATCCAGTCCGTGAAAGGAATTTGCGAGCGCCCCGCGACCTGCCAGGTGCAGGTCAGCCCGGGAGTGACGTCCAGACGCCGACGATGCCATTCCTGGTATTGGCACACCTCCTTGGGCAAGGGCGGCCGTGGCCCCACCAGCGACATTTCCCCTTTGAGCACGTTCCACAACTGCGGCAACTCGTCGATGCTGGTCTTGCGCAGGACTCGCCCCACCGGCGTGATGCGCGGGTCATTCCGAATCTTGAACACTGGCCCCCGCTGCTCGTTCAGCGCCGTCAGCTCTTCCTGTTGCCGCTCGGCGTCAACGACCATCGTGCGGAACTTGTACATCTTGAACGGCTTGGACCCCTTGCTGTCCCGCCACTGGGCAAACACCACCGGTCCCGGCGACGTGAGCCGCACGGCCAGCGCGGCGGCGGCAAGCACGGGCGAGAGCACGATCAGTGCCGTCAGCGCGCCGAGGATGTCGATGGCCCGTTTCCAGAGCGGCATCGGTTTGAGGAACAGGGAGTACATGGGCCACGCCGGCGGCGATTCCGCGCAAACGGTCTTCTCTTCCGCTTGCTGGGGCACGACAGCCTCATCGCCGCAGTCGCTGGCGCCCGCCTGGCGGGCGGGATAAACATAGACATGGCAGGCCGGCAGCGCAATGTGAGCGGGAAAGGCGAGGCAGACGTCGTCGGAAAGGGTCCAGGCGCGCTGCGGGAGGGTGTTGAACAGCACCACGCCGACGCGGCGCCGGTCGAGCCAGCCGGCCTCGTCCGTCCACCGCAGGCGGCGATGCAGCACGCGCACCAAGTGCGTCAGCGTTTCCCGGTCCCGCTGCGAACTGCCCACCGAGAACAACAACAGCGAGAAGCAGCCTCCGCTGCGGTCGACACGCTCGCGCTCGCGTGCGAGAATCCGCTGCATCTCCTGGGCGCGAACAGCCCGTCCCAGCGGGGACGGCGGCGCGTGGCGATGCGTTCTGGAAACACCCGCTTCAACAAGTTGGCGAGCAACATGGCGTTGGGTTCCCTGGCTAGAGTCCTATTTGGCGGCGTGGACGACGGCCGCCCCTGATTTGTTCAAGACAGCCCCCAACAGACATGCCTGCGCGCGCTTGAGCAATTCGGAGGTGCGCCGCACGACCTCCGCGGGGATGAGGTCGGCCTCGACGACCAGCAGCACGGCATCCAACAATCCCGCCAGACGGAGGGCAAAGCTCGTCTCGCCGGCTGGCGGCATGTCGAACACAACCAGGTCGAAATCGACCGCGAATTCCTTGACCGCCACCCCTAACTCCAGAGCGTCGAAGGCCCGCGACGGCTTGTCGTTCAGCGCGCCGGCCGGGAGCACGAACAGGTCGGCCCGCGGGGTCGCGCGGACATAGGCTTCGCAGGCTTCCCCCTCGCGCAGGACGTCCGCCCATCCCGGTTCCAGCGGCAACCCGAAGACGCGCTGCACCGAAGGCCGTGCGAAATCGCTGTCGACCAGCAGGACGCGGCGATCGCCGTCTCGGGCGGCAGCGGCCGCGAGCTGCACGGCGATCGTGCTCGCCCCCTCGCCCCGGCGCGAACTAGTAATCCCCAGCATGCGCAAGCTCGGTGCAACCGCCCGTGCCAGCCGCTCCACGTCCCGCCAGAGCGACTGATAATGAAACGGCATCCCGTCGGCGGGGCGAAGTCGCCGCGCCCCCTCTTCTCGCGCGACGGGAGCTTTCAACGTCTTTATCATCAGGTCACCTCCTTTCGGCAGCGGCCGCTTGTTTCGGGGTGAAACGCGGGATGGCCGCCAGCGCGGGCAGCGAAAGGTCCCTTTCGAACGTCTTCCCGCGAACGCACTGTCCGGCCGAAACGTTCCAGGGTCAAGGCCAGCGCCACGCCGCCGCAAATCCCGGCCAACAAACCCAGTGCGAGGTTCAACATGACGTGCGGAAAGATCGGGTTCGGATCGTAGCTGGCGGTCTGCACGATGCTGATGTTGGAGATGCGCTGCTCCTCGAGCGCCGCGTCGAACCGCGATTGTTCGAGGCCGGCGGCGTACTTGCGGTAGCTGGCCTCGTCCAGGGCGACGTTGCGCTGCAGCTTCACGATCCGCCGCTCATTCTCGTTGAGTTTCACAAGACTGCGGCTCACGCCGGCCATTTGCGTGCGCAGCTCCGTGGCCTGGGCTTGTAACGCAACCAGTACCGGTTCTTCGGCCAACAGCGCGAGCTGCGCCTCCTGGTAGAGCCGGTTGGGCGCGATGCTGACGTGTTTTCGGGTCCGTTCCTCCGCGGCCAGCAGTTGCTTGGCCTCCGCGTTCCTTTGCCGCAGTTCCCGCATCTTGGGGTGCTGGTCGGTGTAGTCGGCCGCGGCTTCCTCTTCCTGCACCTGGAGGGCGTAGAGCTGGTTCCGCATCCTGTCGGTGCCTTCATTGCCATAACCGTTGTCCTCGAGCGCCACCTGGGTCGCCGGCAGGTTGGCCAGTTTCTCCCGTAGGGCAGCCACCTTGGCTTGCGAGGCGGCCCGCACCGCATCGATCCGCAACACATCGGCTTCCATCGCGGAGATGCGCGCGACGAGCAACTTGCGCTGCTCCTCGGGCGAAGCCAGACCGGTCTCGTTCTTCAGATCGCGCAATTCTTTTTCGCGGCGGTCCAGGTCGCCGTGCAGCTTCGCCGCCTGGTGCGCGAAGAACTCGTGGGACCCTGCCGAGCGGTGGATGCGCACGTGCTCGTCCCGAAAAACATCGACGAAACGGGCCGCCACGGCCTGGGCCAACTGCGGCGATCGCGCATCATATCCCAATTGAATGATGTTCGACCTGCGCACGGCCTGCACGTCGAAGCTGCGCAGGCAGGTCACGATGGCCCGGTCCCGGTCGGTCAATTCCGCCGTGGAAGAGACCTGCCGCGTCACATCCCTGGCGACGGTGCGCGCGTTCTGGACGGCCGTGCCCGCCTGGGCGACCCACCTGCCGGCGCCGTCGGCGGTGGCAAGATGCTGGTCCGCCGTCGAAGCATGGTGCGCCAGGATTGCGTCCGGTCCGAGGTCGTCCACCACTTTTTCCGCCAGCGCCCGGCTCTTCAGAACCTCGACGACCGAATTGATCTCGTCCTCGCGCGACATGGGGACGCTGACGAATCGATCGCCACCCGCCGTGGCGGTGGTGTCCAGCACGGCGTTCTCCCGCCCTAACCGCACGAGCAGCATCGCCTCGGATCGGTACACCCTGGGTGTCAGCATGGTGCCGACGACCGCCGCCCCGACCGCCACGAGGAAGACGAGGGTTGCCTGCCCTTTGTGCCGGGTCAAAGCGCGACGGATTTCAGACCAAGAAGTCGTTGGTAAAGTATTGCGGCCCATAGTGTTCGCTCCTGAGCTTGACGATTTCATCGCTGTTGTGTCCTGTCCGCGTGTCAGCAGGGCTACCGGACGCCAGAGGTGCTATTTCGGATTCAATCGCGGGAGCCCCGGGGCGTTGTTTGTCCTCAGATATTCACAAGACGTCTTTGCGAAGACGACTGCCGACGTTACTTGCCGACCGCAACCGCTCCGGTTACGATGATATCCCTGCCGATGATCGCTGTACTGCTACCGACCAACACCTCGCACGCACAGACGGACGCGCACGACTTCGAGCAGATCGTGATACAGCCGTCCTGAATGTGGCTGGTGTTGGTCGTGGTGGCGAAGCCCATGCCGCGGACGTCAGTGCCTTGGACGTCGCTCACCGGCTGCAGGCCGCCGGGACCCATCACCGCCAGCGTGGAACTGGGCATCTGGCCCGGAGTCGCAGCGCTAGCCATGCCAGCTACCAGTGCAGCGCACACCACGACGAAGACCATCAGATAACGCATGACACCCCCCCTTCTTATAAAGCTGTGCAAACGCCCTTTCGGAACGACAAGCCTCGACGACGCAGCACAAACCTTAAAGATGTCTATCCACGATCTCGGCGGGCAGAGGGGCCCCCGGCCCGGCACAGGAAAATACCCGGACGCCGCCAAATGCCCAGGGGTCGCACACGTTGCAATATTCCCAAAGGTCGCACACGTCGCAATCATCATAGCCAGCGGAATCGAGATTGCAATCCCCCTAAACGAAAAATTTGCTCAGAGTAGCTCTGTGCACTGCATAGCGGCGGAATACCCCCACCAGTTGTGCGGTGTGGCGTCAATAGCGGCATGTTCCGCAGGTCACCACGACCCCACCCGATCCCATCCAACGGCGGGCTGAGGACGCTTCGAGCCATCGGAAATGTCTCCAAGCCCCTCAGCACGGGATGGGAAAGGATTCCAAGCTGACTTCGCCCACCGGGAATGGCGGGCGCTCGAAGGAAAGCGGCTGTCATCTGATTTTTCCCGGCTGGGCACTCGTTCGTCCGCCCCTGGCTTCGCACGTCTCAGCGTGAGACTTGGGAGGAACTGCCTCGGTTGCGGCGGGCGGCGACAAAGCTCATCCATCTTGCCCCACCGACCGGAGGGGTGCCCTTGCTTGTTGGTACAACCCAAGGGAGCTAGAACGGCGGTCTGTTCTCTATCGGTTGCCAATGCCAAGCACGTTCGCATGTCCGACGTGTTGAGTGACGATGCGGATTTTGCAACGCCGGATGGCATCAACGACGCCGGCTCGATTGCTGCCTGTCTGGAATTTGTCGCCATGCTTTGGCACCTCCTCGGCATGACGACACCACCAGCAAGGGAGTGGTGGCTGGACGCTTATGTGGAAGCGGCAAGGGGGCTGGAGGGCGAGAAGGATTATCGACCCCGTGGCGGCCAGTTCCAATCTTATGTGGGGCCGCTGTGGCAGTTTGTTGCGCAAACGGTCAGGGAAGCCGACCGTGCCGGGGACTCGGTACTCGACGCCTGTAACCGATGGTTTTCCGGGGCATATCTCCTGGAGACGATGCCCAACGTCTTGTACGGCCTGCGGGTCGTGGTTCTCGTGGTCACTCATCTGGATTCTCCCTTTTGAGCGAAGACTTCCCGCCGAGCCACTGACGCCGCCGCCAGCGGAAAACTTGACGGGCTTCACCAAATAGGGAGCGACACGCCATGTCGCTTCGCTACGAGCCGTGTAGCAAATGGCACAGAAGTGCCCGCCGAAGTAGGGAAAGCGGCTAGGCGGCCATCAGGAGGCGGCAGATCGCTGGATCAAGACAAGCGATCCCCTGCATGAAGAGTTCAACTGGTGTTCTGGTCTCTCGCCTTTGCTCGTCGGTTCACTCTTCGCAAACAAGGCAGCACGACTCCAGCGAACCTGAGGCCGATCAACCGCTCGGAAGCCCACCTGCTCTGCAACGGCGACCTCGTTGCCCAACATGGATGGGCGGTTCGGCCAGCCTCGGGCATACCGCGTCGGCAATCAGTCCGGTCCGACACCGACACGCAGCCGAGGAGGCCGCACCCAGAGGTGGGAGAACTGCTACCCGTTGCAACCCATGAATCCAGTGGCAGCGGGTCGCCTCATGGGTTGCAAAACTTGTTCTCAAATCTGTCGCCGTCAGTTGTTGCGATTTAAGACCTTATAAGTACCGGAGGAGGGACTTGAACCCTCATGTCCTAACGGACACTGGATTTTGAGCCCCCCCCACCACCCCCCACTATAGTGGGCTACAGAACCGGCCTTTGCACGCGGAAAACAGGCTCCAAACGCACCAATCTGTAGCCCACTATAGCCAGCCGCGGCGAAAACTTGTAGAACTCTTGTAGAACTTTTGTGGTCATCAGCAGGCCACAATCTGCTGCCGCCGCCCCGACAATCTGGGCAAGTTAGTTCGGATATCTGTGATGAGCCAACCGATCCCCACCACGCTCCAACAGACACTCGCGGCGTTGCTTGCCGTGGCATGGCAATTCGAAGATCGGGCCACGAAGTGCACGAACACCACCAATGTGCGAATGTTGTGTTCCACGTGAACAACAAGGAGGTCTACGCCCACCCGGGCCGCTACCCGATCGCCACGATCAAGAAACTGGCTGGCGTGCCGCTGGCCGACGATCTCGATGAATTGGTCGAGTGTACTCTGAAGCCGCTGCCCGACGCCGAGTCGGTGACCATCCGCGGTAGCGAGATCTTCGTAAGCCACCCGAAGGATGGCGGTTCCTCGTGACCATCCAACTATGACGATTCCCGAAGAAGAAGTGGCGGAGTTGAAGCAACTCTGCCCCGACGTTCAGCAGTGCGAGGAGGCGGGCTGCACCTACCTGCTTCTTCCGGGACTTATTCTCCCGGAAGGGTGCAGCCCATCGCGTACTGATGTTCTCCTCTGTCCATTCGCGCGCGACGGCTACTCGTCCCGACTGTTCTTCGCCGAGCGGGTGCAGTCGCGCGCCCAATTGAATTGGAACGCGACAGGCGTGCGCATCGTCGAGCGAAACTGGCACGCCTACCAGCAGCCAGCCGCAGCGGCAAGAGCTGCGCATCGACGACTCGAAGGCGGCGCCGCTCTATGCAAACTTCTGCCGCGTGACCGGCACGCCCGAGGAGTTGATCATCGACTTTGCCCTGAGCCCACAGCCGATGGGCACGCCGACCGAGCCGATTGCCATCACGCAGCGGATGGTCACCAACTACTACACGGCCAAGCGGATGCTGCACGCCTTGCAGATGACGATCCAGCGGCACGAGGCGACCTTCGGCGTGCTGGAGATCGACGTGCAGCGCCGCGTGCAGCCCAGCGCCATGCGTCCCGGCTAGCCGCGTGCCGAGTCGCCGCGGCCAAGTTGCGTCCCTGAAGCGGAGTCACGCGAACCTGTGCCCGCGGCGGCATCCTGGCGATCGCGCTTCCTGTGAACCTGCCGGTCGCAGGTTCGGAACGTCCGAAAACACCGCTCCGGGTCAAAAATTGGGGCCCTTCAGTAGTTGCACCGCCGCTGGCCCGCCAGAGGCGGACAGGCCCTCCGAAAGCAATCTTTCCGCCAGGCCCGAGGCCTATGCAATCTGGCAGGTTTCAGTGGGCCACCAGCACAGGAATTTGGACACGTCCCAATTCCCGTTTGACGCGGTGGCGGTTTCAATCGTACCAATAGGTGTTTGGTTTCGGACAAGCGGAGGATCGTGCCGACGGGTTCGGAGTGCCCAGCACCGATGAGCCGGCAAGGCAGTCCGGATCGAAGGACAACCTGCAACGTGGATTTGTGTGGTTTGCCTTACTTGCCGCCAAGCGTAGAGCACGTTCCAAGATAACGTAAGAGCCGACGCAGTGACCGGCGCTCAATTCGTGCGAAGTCGTCTGGGGCCAAGGCAGCTTCAAACTACCCATCGTGACGCGCAAAAAATAGTATCGCGCAGAGCGCGAGCTACTTGGAGTCCCATTTGCAGCGAGGGCGGGGACGTGGTTCAATCCTGGGAAGCGAAGGGGGGCCCCACCCCCATCATTGCTTCCTCTTCCTCGACTGCCTCGTCTTCGGCCGCAGTTCCAACGCAAACCACTCGCACAACTTGTCTACCGTGTCGATGCGGACGTTCGGGCGCGTGCCATCCACGAAGCGCTTCAACGTGCCCCAATCTATGTCGGCGTCCTTGGCGATCCGGTAAAGCGTAGCGTCCGTAGCCTTGACTGCGGCTCGGATCTGACTGCTGATTGTCATGCTCACGCTCCGTTCATGGTGTGTCTGTCACTACTAAGATATGGCAAATACCAGATTCCGTCAAGTACACCCCTTGACATATATGGCACTTGCCCTATAATAGACTAGAACGCCGGTCAAAGATCCGGAAAACGAGCCCCAAACAAAAGGACAAACAGCCATGCAACTCCACGAGCAGTACCGACCGCAGAAGTGGTCCGACGTGATTGGACAAGACAAGGTGATCGCCCGCATCGAGGCGCTTCGCAAGCGCGGCTTGGCCGGTCGCGCCTTCTGGGTCAGCGGCCAGAGTGGCACGGGCAAGACGACCATCGCCCGACTGATCGCCGCGGAAGTGGCCGACGAGATGAACATAGAAGAGATGGACTCCGGCGACCTGACGGCCGAAGGCCAGGAGAAGCTGTTCGAGGACTTGGACGACGCTCACCCACTCCTCAGCCGTTGCACGCGACTTGACCTCTCCCGCCGCGGCTTGGCCGAGGTCTTCGCCCATCGTGCCAAGGTGATTGCCGAAGCTGAGGGTCTCGACGGGCGCCCGCTCGACGAGTACGTGAAGCTCGCCAAGACCCACCGCAACAACCTCCGCGCCATGCTCCAGGCCGTCGAGGCTGGCGACATGCTCGAATAACTGTGAAGAGTGATGCTTGCCAGGGAAAGCCGCATCGATCTGCTCTCCCGCCAGTCCGTGCAATCGCGCCTCGTCGAGCCTGGTGGAGCTGCACGCGACGCAGGCCCGGCATCGTGGCGCCGCCATCACCACGCCAGCGCCGGCGCACCCATCCTCTCCTTCATCGGCTTCACCTCACTCTCTTCCGTTCATCCAGCGTCGAGATGCCGGTTTCCGCTCAGTTCCCCGGTTTTGGGGCGAACCGTACAAATTCCGATGCGTAGGATGCCCCAGGATGCGTTCCGACGAGGTGGTTGGTGTTCTCTGACACCTGCCTTTTCGGGCGCGATTGGCGGATGCGGCCGCTCACAGATAACCGCATCATACACCGCCATCCGGGGTATCATTTCCGCGAAATTGGCCGCTGACACCCGCTTGTCAGGTGTCAGACAAAACAGCGCGTCGCCGTAACCCATTGCCTTGTAGGCGATTGCCAGACGAAGGGCAACGCTTCCCCAAACCGTTATCGCGCCTGCTTCTTGGAATCTTGGCCTTCGCCAGCTTCATCCTTTTTGCCTGGCGAGAACAGCCACTCCCGCACGTGCTCTGTTACCCGACGCAGCCGATCCTCGTTGACCCGTTCACGGAACAGGCTGGCCATATCCTCGCGCACATGGCCCATAATGGCATCGACGGCAACCTGGTCGCCCGTGTCGCCGCCGATTGTCTCGAAGGTGTGGCGGAGGCAGTAGAACCCCAGGCCCGCCCTGTGCAGTTCCAGGGCCTTCAGCACCTTGACGAACTCCTTGGCTACGGCATCGTCCTGCCTCAGCTTCGCCTTGCCATTTTCCGCATTGGCGCCTTCTTCGCCACCGTTACCATTCTCGGCACCGTTACCATTCTCTGTGTCTTCCTTGAACTCGCAGCACCGCCAGGGCCGCTTGAATTTCGTGAGGAACACGAGGGCATCATGGGCCCTTTCATGGGGCTTCGGACGCTTCGCTAAGGCATCCTGGAGGGCCGCGACGGTTTCGGGCCAGAGGGGGCAGCGCCGGGGCACGCCAGTCTTCGGCCGCGGATAATCGACCCAGCCGCCCTTCAAGTCCAGGGCCTTCGTGGGGAGGCTTGCCACGTCAGCATTACCGAAACCACAATTCAGCCCGAGCAGGATCATAGCTTTGAGCGGCACACCGGCCTTGTCGATGACCCGCCGCAGGTCGGCCGCCTCCAGCATCCGCGGCCCTTTCTTCGCCCGTTCCAGGCGGAGCACCTTGCGAGAGGGCTTCTTGAACGTCGCGCCGTACCTGACGGGCTGCTCAATCACACCGGCCTCAAAGCCAAACTTGAACAGGGAGCGGACCCGCTGGATCTCGTTGCCCAGCCGAAGCGGCCCCCATTGCTTGGCGATCTGCCGTCGCAGCCGGTCGAAGTCTTCGGCCGCCAGGTCCACCACGAGCCGGTCCCAACCGAAGTTGTCGCCAATCCGTTGGCAGGTGGCGAACAACTCGGCGAAGGTTCGCTCCGTAATCTCGTGGGTGTCAACGAGGTGTCTCTTGGCCTCCAGGAACCGGTTGACCAGCTTGTGGACGGTGAAACCTTCGGTTTTGACGCGGGGCGTGCGTCCAGCCAGCAGGGCGTCTTTCTGGTCAAGCCACTGGCCAAGAGCCTTCTGGCCGTCGGGGTCGTCGGCCACCTTGCCGAAGTAGTGGAGCTTGCCCCGTACCTTCTTCGCCCACCGGCCAGTTGCGTGGGGGAAAAGCGGGAAATCCGGCCGTGGTTTGCTCATCTTCTTGCCGGGATCGAGTTTTCTGGTAGGCTTACTCATCTTGGCGTTTCCTTGGGGGTTAGTGGGGCGTCGGGTGTCAAAACGGGTGTCAGCCGCACAACACCTAATCGTACCACAACCCCCGGAAACGTCAAGATTACTCGGACAATTTCCGATATTTGCCCCGGTAGCTCAGGGGATAGAGCAACGGTTTCCTAAACCGTAGGTCACAGGTTCGAATCCTGTTCGGGGTATTTTACAGCGTAAGGACTTACGACTTTTGCAAGCAGTGCAATCACAGCGACACTGTGATAGCAGTGCTTAAGCCTCGGTACGAAACAAGTTACATGCGGTTTCGTCAGTAGGTTACTTCAAACGGCTAAAGTGATACTTTCTTTGCATGTTGATCGTATCGGTTCTAGCTGTTGTCTATGATTTCTGGGCGGCAGTTGGCGATATGGCTCACAACCAATACCAAGGTCGGCATGATCTGCTCGATACCAGCCGACCGCAGCCTGAGCATCGCAGTCCGCACCTCGGTTTGACTCCAAAGGAGCTTGCCTCATGCGACCCGTACATTGCCAGCGCGTATGAGCAGTCGGTTTACGATGGATACAAACTGGGGACTGGGTATTTTGGGAGGCAGCGACGGTATCTTGCCTTAGCCGGTCTTCTTTTTGTGACCAGTTGTTGCGGCATCGGTGCAATTCGGAAGGGCAAACAACCTGGAAACTAAGGGTCCAATCATGCGGTAACCCGAAGAACTTTGGCGCTATGCCAGTCGATATCTTCCACGGGAGTTCGATCACATGAAGCCGAGCCAGGTTTGCCTCGTCCTCTGCGCCGTCCTTGCCTCGTTTTCGTCAGGTTCCGCCCTGGCGCACCAAGACCGTATTATTGAGATGAAGGGTGATAAGCTGGTCGGGCTGCCGGACAAGTACGCGCCGGCCGAGATCAATGTGAAAGAAGCCCGCATAAGGATCGGCGACCATGCGATGACCTTTTCTCCGTTGCTGAAAAGCCTGTTCGACCAGCCCCATGAGCTAAGCCTGTCCGCGTCTTGGTATCACGATCGGTCAATCCTTCCTCCGTATCTCTCGCTCACGATTCAGCCGAAGAAGAAGGACTTCAGCTACAATTTGTTGCTGAACCTGGAGACATTGGACCTTATCGAACTGTCCGTGACGCTTCGAGAGTCCGATGTATCCACACGTAATCTGCCGATTGCGCTGTCCGACGAGCAGAAAGCAGACATTCGCAAGTCAATTCGGAAACTGAAGTGAAATGATCTGAGTACGGCCGACAAGGTCCGGGGCAACGCCTAGGCCGACAAGGCCGACCACGCAACGGGCCCACGGCCCCTTGTCCCGGAGGGACACGCGATAGTAGCCCAGCGATTCATCGCTGGGTAAATGGGAGACGCGGGCTATCCGTCAGTCCCGTAGGGACGACTGAACTCCGGGAATTCGGCCGTCCCTACGGGACTTGTTTGTTACAGTTCTTGTGACCTGCTTCCCAGTAGTAAACTGCTGGGCTACTTTCAAATGCCCCTCCGGGGCAGGGACCTGCCAATCCGGCGCGAATTGTGTGTAACAACGAGGGCGTTGCCCTGGGCTGGATGAACCCCGGCCCCTCCGGCGACCGTTGGCGGCATTAGCGCTGTGGCCTGTCTTGGGTATAATAGACGGCGGTCAGCGGCGGCCGCGGCCGCCGCTCCTAATGCCCCGGTAGCTCAGGGGATAGAGCAACGGTTTCCTAAAGCAAAAAAGCCATTCTTGTACAGTATGCAGAATCCTCGTAAAATGCCTTGTTTTCTGCGGTTTTGTACACGCTTGCCCTCGTTGCTTGTTCACCTGTACAAACTGGTGTAAATCTGTGTTTGCGGGTGTCAAGACACCTGCCTTCGACACCTTGCCAAGAAACGACGCGAGGGCGGTTGTGACACCGCCCCCGGCTCTGCTTCCGCCGCACTTGCGGACCATCAGAAGCGTCTCTTAATACGGCAGCGCTAACTTGCAGTGCCGACGGAAGTTGACCACGGAGACGCGGAGAACACGGAGAGAAGGCAAAAAAGGGCAGAGCACGGCATGGCTAACCCGATTCTGACGGAAGATCATCCGCAACCCTTCGTCATCGTAGAGCACCGATGGAACAGGATTAGCCGCAACCCATTGATACTTTTGCTTTTGCACTCCGTGTCTCCGTGGTGTACTTAGCGCTGTAGTATTAGCTCGTGTCGGATAAACTCCTGAGCGCACCTGTGGACCGACCACACTGTCACGGGTCGCGTTGCATCGTCAATGCAGTCCATTGGGATTACGCCGGCCAGCCGCGCCCGGGTGAGCAACTCCACGGCGGCCTTGTAACTTTGCGGGGTGTTGGCGTAGCGGGAACCCGGCTTGCTCGCATGGATCAAGGGCGGGTTGTTCAGCAGCGCGTAGTGAATTCGCCGGTCAGTCAGCGGCCAGTAACGTTTCTGGTCCCGAATCACCTCCTTGATTGCGTCCAAGAACGGTCGCTTTGCCGCGGAAATGGCGGCACGTTCCTTGGCCCAGGGTATCTGGATCACGTCGCTGTCGGCCACGGCGTCCGCAGCCCTTTGCTCGCGGTAGTCGATGAGGGAGCGATGCGCTTCCTTCGGATCGGCCGAGACAACCTCTTCGCGCAGCATCTCATCAAGGGACTTCACCCGCTGCCGGTTGCACTCCCGGAGCAACGTCAAGAAGCGGTTGGGATCGTCATCCCGACGGAAGGGCGCGAAGCGGACGGGCACCAGGCGAAGCCCCGCCGCACCTGCCGCGGCATATCGGCGATGCCCGGACAGAATCCATCCATCCTGGGTCGCGACCAGCGGTTCGCAGATGCCATGCTTCCGAATGCTCGCCGCCAGCTCTTTCTGTGCGGGATCGTTCGGATCGACGGGGCGATAGAGGTCATCGTTTTCCGGTGCTGGCCGGAGGGAGTCAATCGGCACTTGGGCGCGAATTGGACCATGTCCCAATTTGCGGCGGCGGCAATTCACCGAACGCCGGAATTTGCCAAGAAGAGGCTGGCAGATTTCTCGGTGAATGTGGGCCTCAAGTGCAGCCACAACTGCACGTATTGTTCTAGCGGAGCGGTCCTACGCTGCCACAAGGCATTCGGGAAAGTGGGAGAAAGCCCTTTCAAGAACGGCTACGCTATCATCGACCCCGACATCCCGGCGAAAGCAGCCGCGGAGGCCAAGCAAATTCGCAAGCGGGGTGTCGTTCAGCTTTGCACGACCGTGGAAGGATGCGGTGTCGAAGAGGTCTTTGCCGAGGCGGTCAACCAGCGTGGTCCTGGACTCAAGTATACGGAGGAGGCGTTGAGAGAAGCGGGGCTTGTCGCCGAAGCGAACTCCTTGGCCAGAATTCGCCGCGTCGAGAACTGGTCGGCTTATGTTGCCGACCTCATCTGCGATCTTCAAGGGTTGCTTCGCGGTCGCAACATGATTGAGAAGCTGCGGTTTCTTCTGTACCCGACCAAATTGCGGCCAGCCGATAGGCTCCGCATCGAGGCCGACGATGCCGGGGCAGTTTGGCTCTGACTTTCAACAAAACTGCCAGTGCCCGCAAGCATGATTGACCTCGTTAAGATGACGAAGGCCACCCGTGCCGGGCTACCGGAGAACAGGGCCAATTCCTGGCCAACCCCCGATTGATTTCTTGGCGGCAAACGGTTAGCCGAAGGCTGTCCCGTCCGCAAGGATGGTCTCTCAATTCCGTGAACCGAGGGCGGCAAGAAAACCTTGTCAACTGGCACTTACGTCAAATCCACAGAATTCTTTTCCGGATTAAAACCCCAGGGGCCGCCATACGTTGGTTTTGCCCTCTCGCCCCATTGACGGAGAGGAAGTCGGTCCCGAAAGCTCTGGTAGATTGGTGCGGGTAGAGGAAGCGGCTGCCGGTGCCTCAATTGTCTGCCATGTTGGCTTTGGGGATTCCGACGGTCGAGTTGTCATAGCGAACTTGGTCGGAATCGTCATGAACTCACCGGTGCGGAAAGTCGAAGTCCTGAAGGCACCGAACGGCAAATCGCCGTTCTGCTATCTTCGCTGGTGGGAACTGACTCCGGACGGGAGCAAATGGAAGGAGCGGTGGAAATCCACAAAAACGACGGTCAAGAAGGACGCCGATCGACTGCGTCGTGAACGCGAACGGCAACTTGATGCCGGCCAACGAGCGGAAGCGGAAATGACCTGGGAGGATTTCGTGCAAGACTTCCTCGACAAGCATGCAGCCCGCAAACCGGCGACGACGTTGGCACTGTACAAGTTCTGTCTTGGAAAGTTCGGGGCCGTCGCCAAACCGAAACGTCTGGCGAAAGTGACGCATATGACGTTGGAGGATTTTGCCAATAAGCGGTTGACGCAGTCGGCGGCCGTGGCCAGCGTGAATCGGGACCTTCGGCATCTCGGGGCGGCACTCCGCTGGGCGAAGCGACGCGGCTACATCTCTGATGTGCCGGACTTCAAGGGAATCTTCATCCGGGAGAATCGGAAGAAACCCGTCATCATTCCGGAAGAGGACTTCATGGAAATGCTGAAGGCTCTCCGAAAGCCGGATTTGGTCCTCAAGAATCGGCCCGCCGATTGGTGGCGGATGTTCCTCTACATCGCCTACTACCTCGGCCTCCGCCGCGGCGAAATCCTCGGGCTCACCTGGGGCCGAGTATCCTTAGAGACGCTGGAGGTTCACGTCCTCGCACCAACGTCGAAGTCTCGCAAAGAAAGAGTGGTTCCGATATCCCCCGATATGGTCAAGGTGTTTAGCGAGTGGCAGGCGACCCAACCGGACACCAAGAGCAACGATCCTGTGCTGCCATGGCCACACGACACTTACCGCACGATCTACGACGATTGGCACGCCATACAGGCGGCCGCTGGGATGCCGGAAGGGGAGCACTACGTTCCAAAGAACTGCCGGTCAATGTGTGCCTCGGAGTTGATCGCCGCCAACGTGCCGACCGTGGTGGTAAAGGACTTCCTGGGGCATGCGACGGTGGCGACCACCGAGAACTACTACATCAACACCAAACCTGCCCTGCGGGCGGCCGCCAACGCCCGGAAGGTCCGGCTGGAGGATGGTGAGGCGGCCAAGGACGATCATGCGGAGGCGGAAAACGGCCCAAACGAAAAGTTGTAGAACTTCTGTAGAACTCGCCGATTGTCAACGAAAAAAGGACTCGCGGAAATCTTCCGCAAGTCCTTGTTCCATAAGAGGTTATCAAAGTACCGGAGGAGGGACTTGAACCCTCATGTCCTAACGGACACTGGATTTTGAGAGCGGCAGATTGGCATTTGGCTTGTGTGGGACATGATTGGCGGACACATTGGAAGCTGGGACACCACAAGGAGATCCGCTGTTCCCGGTGTTGCTCTTGCGTGGCGGTCGTATTGCCTTTGGATGTCCCCTTCTGCGTCAGATTTGCATCAGATTCTGCCCCCATTCTTCACCGCACGCGTGGACACCATCTTTGCCCCCGCCATACGTCACCGAGGAAGTGTCTACGCCCCCGCCGCACCCCGGACCGGCTCCGGTAGCCCCCGATCGAGTTGCTCCCGGCAGCCTCATCAAAATGTTTGACCTGCCTGGCGAGGTGGTTACTATTACGATGGCAGTCGTTCCCACCCTATAAACCATGCAACGCCGCACCCCGGCAGTTCGCCGATCCGTTGTCACCCGATGTCTTGGGTTGCAATGTCTTTTTCGGTTCGCCATGCGAGTCTCCCCCCCGAGGCAACTGACGGGAACTCGGCGACTCTGTATCAGATGCTGGGACTAACTAATGAGCATAACAAGCAGCAACGTGTCGGAGGAACAACGTTATGGAGATTGGCCGCTCGCGACACGTTGCCTCTCTGACGGAGTGAAATCATGTGGTCGCTCAAGTTCTCCAGAAGAAAGCTTGTATCCCGCAAGTCATCGAAAAAGAGAAGCGGGGCCGCGCAATTTCGGCTGCCATTGGGCCAACACCGATTCGGCATCGAGCCCCTGGAGCCGCGGACCCTGCTGACGACAGGCACCATTGCCGTGGTGGGGGGCGTCCTCACGATCACGTCCGGCGCCGGCCAGAACAATTCGCTGACGATCGGGCTGGACGCGTCAACTGCGATCATCGACATCAGCGACAGTGCTGGTAACAACTACAACATCAGTGGAATCAGCAACACCACGGGTAGCGGCACCAACTTCCTCACTATCCCCGTCGCATCGGTCCTCGGCGACAACATCGCGGTGGCCACCGGCGACCAAACCGACTCGCTGACCGTCAACCTGGCTAACGGCAACCCGGCCCAGGGCGTGGGGGGAACTCTCACCTACACCAGCACCACCGGGACGAAACAGTTGTTTGTTGACGAGGGCGTGCTGCCGAGTGGCGACACGCTGTCAGTGACCAGTACGCGCGATCTCCGGCACGGCCATCCCGTTCACCGTCAATTACTCGACCACCGGCGGCACCTTTAGCACCGTCAATCTGACGTTGGCCTCGGTCAACGACACGGTCAATGTCCTCAGCACGCTAACCGGCGTCAACTACAACGTCAAGGCCGCCGGCGGCAACAACAGGCGCTCACCTTTACCGGAGACGCGACGGCAAACGTCACGGTCGACTTGGGCGCACAGACGGTCCAGGAAACGGGCTTCGGCCTGGTCACCTTTACGGGCGTGAATACCGCGAACGTCGCTAACGGCGCGGGCAACGTCACCGCCAAGGATACGGCCACCAGCAACACGCTCACGGTCACGCCCCAGACTGCCAACTCATCGAGTCTCCAGGTCGGCGGCCAGCCGCTTTTGGTCAATGTTACCGCCTCGGCGACGCCGCTGACCGTCAACCTGGCAGCCAACGGCAGCGACGCGTTGGTGGTCAATGGTTCGCAATACAACGACACCATCACCGTGACCGGCACTACGGTGCAGATGAGCAACGCGACCCAGGGGACCTTGCAACAGATCAGCTACTCGGGCGCCGCTTCGCTGACGGTCAACGGCAACGGCGGCAACGACACGTTCAACGTGACGCCCGGTGCCACTCCGATCCTGGTGAACGGCAGCCCGGGGGGAAATAGTACGCTGTCGTTGACGGGCACCGCCAGCGCCAGCGACACGTACGTGATCACCCCGGGCACCGACAGCCAATCGGGCATGGCCGCCGTGACCCTGGCGTCGTCACCCACCACGACGGTGAGCTACACCGGCATCGCAAACGTGGCCATCAACGGCGGGGGCGGCACGGGCAGCGACTCGATCACGCTCAACGGCACCGGGGCCAACGACGCCTTCACCGTTACGGCCGGCGGGGTGGGCGCCACCACCGGCACGGCCGTGGTGGACGGGGGGCCCGCCATCAGCTTCACCGAGCTTGGCTCAACCACCGGGCCGACGGGAACCTCGCTGGTGCTCAACCAGACCGGCGGCAGCGGCGGCGGCGACACGTTTTTCCTGACCCAGGCCGCGACGACGGGCGCCCTACCCAACGTGACCGTCAACGGGGGCACGGCCGGCGCGGTCACGATCAACGGCACGGCCAGCGCCGATACGTTTGGCGTGACACCCGTCTCGGCAAGCTCGGCCAAGGTCGTTGTCAACAGCGCCACCACCTACACCATCAGCGGCGCGGCCGCCTTGGCGATCAACGGCCAGGGCGGTGGCGACACCCTGACGTTCAACGGCTCCGGCGGCAGCGACACGGTCACCAGCACGCCGGGGGCGGCGCCCGACGCCGGCACGCTCCAGGACAACAGCCTGTTGTCCCTGAGTTTCCAGAACCTCGGCGCCGCGGCCGCGGTGAACGTCCAGGACACGGGAAGCAACAATACCCTGGTCGTCAACGGCACGGCGGCCAACGACGCGTTTTCCGTGGCGGCGACCACGGGCAAGGTTCAAGTCAACAGCCAAGTGCTGCTGACCCCGAGCGGTTTTCAGACCCTGACGCTCAACGGCCTGGCGGGGGACAACAGCTACAGCATCAGCGCGCCGCAGACGATCTACAACACGATCAACATCAACGGCAGCGGCCTGCCGGACCCCGACGTGGTGAACCTGACCGGCAACGGCACCGCCGCGGCCACGGTGAGCCTGGCGGGCAGCGGGACGGGCACAGTCATGGGCGGCGGCCTGGGCACCGTCGATATCAGCGGCGTGGGCATCGTCAACCTCAACAACAATGCCGGCAGCGGGGCTTCCGTCACCGTGGCCGACACGAGCAGCAACAATACCCTCCTCGTCACGCCGACCGGCGCCCATTCGGCCACCGCACAGATCAGCGGCCAGATACCGGTGGTCAACACCACCGGCGCCGGGGCCCTGGCGGTGACGCTGGCCAGCAGCGACCAGTTGGTCGTCAACGGCTCGCCATACGACGACACGATCACCGTGACCGGCAGCACGGTACAGGTGAGCAACGCGACCCAGGGGACGTTGCAACAGATCGGCTACTCAGGGGCCGCCTCGCTGACGGTTAATGGCAACGATGGTAACGACACCTTCAACGTGACGCCCGGGGCGATCCCGATCCTGGTGGACGGGGGCAACCCGGTCGGCGTGCAGCCGGGCGATGTTTTCAACCTCAGCGCGGGCGGCGGCGGCGTGACGTTCTACGCCGGTCCGACCAGCGACTCGGGCGGTTTCCAGGTCGGCTCCAGCGCTACCGTCAGCTTCGTCCATATCGAGACGATCGGCGCCATCTCCAATCCGGGCCCCGTGACGATCAATGGGACTAATGGTGATGACGACATCACGATCATCGCCCGCGACAGCACCTATTCCCCGCTGGCGGACGGCATCCAGGACTTCACGGTGTCGGTCAACGCCGGGCCGCAGATCCTTTACGTCAACGCCTCCAGCCTGACGGTCAATGCCCTCAGCGGCGACGACGACGTTGTGCTGCAGACTCCGGCGCCGAACGGCGCGGTGTGGAACGAGCCCGTCACGATCAACGGCGGCGCGCCGCAGACGCTGGGCGGCCGGTTGGGCGACATCTTCAGCCTCGAAACGCCTGACGGCGCGCTGGCGGCCCAAACCGTCAGTTACACGCCGACCGGCCCCAATAGCGGCACGCTCAACGAAGTCACCATGAGTTCGCAGATCACGCTGACTGACGTTGAGCAGCTCTTCTATGACGGCGGCGCGAAGGGCGACGCCCTGACGTTCAACGGCACGGGCGGCAACGACACGATCACCAGCACAGCCGGCGCGACGACCGACTCCGGCACCCTCCAGGACAACAGCCTGCTGGCCCTGAATTACCAGAACCTCGGCGCGGCGACCGCGATTGCGATTCAGGACACCGGGACCGGCAATAGCCTGGTTGTCGACGCCACCGGCAGCAATAACACGTTTGCGGTCAGCACCGGTGGTTCGGGCTTCTTGGATCAGGTGGTGCTGAACAAGCAGTTGCCGCTGCAGACCAATGCCAACATCACGGGGGTGACGCTCAACGTCAACGGCCTGCCGGATCCCAACATCGTGAACCTCACCGGGCCCACCGGCCCGATCGGGGTCACCCTGGCCGACAGCACGATCCCCACCAACACCACGATCACCGGCTACGGCGCCACAGTGACGCTGATCGGCGTCGACGTGTGCAACCTGGACGCTGGGGGCAGCCAGCCCTTGACGGTAACCGGAACCGCCGAAGAGGACAACATTAGCTACACGCCCACGGGCGCCGCCGCCGGTACGTTCCAGAACGCGGGCCTCGGCACGGTCTTCAACTTCACCAACGTCACCGGTTCAGGCAACCCCTTCACGATTGACGGTGGCGGCGGCGTGGCCGATCAGGTGATTGTCGATGGCACGACCGCCCGCGACTTGTTCGAAATCGACCAGGGTGCCCGCACCGTGCAGGTGTTGGCCTACGACACGACGCCGCTGAAGACGGTGACGCTGGATTCGGGCATCGAGACCGTGACCGCGGTGGGACTGCTGGGCGAAGACACCTTCCAGGTGATTCCGAACGCCGGTGTTTCCGTCGATAATCTGATCGTGAACGTCGACGGCGGCGACCCGGCGTCCAACAATGCGCTGGTCGTCGGCTCCACGTTCGCCGGAGTTGGGGGGACCGTCTCACCGCTGCCGGCGACCGACTTCGCGGTCGTCAGCCGCAGCGCGGAGCCGAACTCGGGCACGGTGCGCGTGTTTGCCAACGGAAGCACCCAGTTTCCAGACATCAACTACCAGAACGTTGCCACAGTCGCGCCGCAGGTCTACGTCGCCGGGCCCAACGGGCTCAACCCCAATTTGCTGGTCATGGGGCCGGATCTCAACGAGCCCAACGATTTCCAGGGCACCGCGACATTTCTCGGCTCCGGGGCCACGCTGCAGGTGCAGAACGCCACGATTTTTCCCGCCGGCAGCGAGTATCCTGGCCCCCCGGCAGACCAGGACTATTACCAGGTCGTGGCCCAGACGACCGGCACGCTCGATTTCCAAGTCTACTTCCACCTCTATACCGGGTTGTTGCCCGGCGGAGGCGCCCTGGACCTCCAGGCCTTCGATGCCGCCGGGGACATGATCGCCGCGGCGACGCCCACGCCGACGTTCGGGGCCCTGGGAGCGACGGGCGATGCCCGCGTGCGAATCCCGGTGGTTGCCGGGCAGAGCTATTTCCTTCGCGTCTACGGCGCCATGGCCAACGTGGTCAACGGCTACAATATGACCGTCATCAACACGGCGCCGCCGGTGCCCAGCGACTTGGAACTGTCGCGGAGCGTGCTGTCCATAACCATCAACACCGCCGGCAGCGGTTATACCTCGACCCCGACTGTCACTTTTACCGGCGGCGGATTGGGGGCCACGCAGGCTACCGGGATCGCCGACATGTTCGGCGACACCGTGATCGGCGTCACTCTCACCTCTAACGGGAGCGGCTACACCTCGGCCCCGACCGTCACCTTCACCGGCGGCGGCGTGGGGGCCATTCAGGCCACCGCCACGGCCACCCTCACCGACGTGGGGGATCTGCCGCCTGCCGCGCCCAACGACGACACCGGCCGCTCGCAGTTCGACAACGTCACCTACGACAACACGCCGACGATCTACATCCGCCTGGCCGACGGCGTTTTGCTCAACGACCTGCCGGGCAACGGCACAACGGACAACCCGCCGGCCGGCGTGATCCCGATCCCCTACAGTTCTAATGAAACCACGGCCGGCTTCCGCGTCGCCATTTTCGACGGCAACAACAGTCAAACCCCCGTCGGCTACGCCACGCCGGTGGGCAGCGGCTTCCCAGGCCTTTACCAGTACACGTTCACCACGGCGCTGGCCGACGGACTGCACAACATCACGGCGGCGGTCCAGATGATCGATCCGGCCACGCCGACTGAGACCGGTTTCGGCGGCCCGAGCACTTCCTTGGCCATCACCGTGGATACGGTCCCGCCGCCGGTCTTCTTCGGCACTTCGGCCAATGGGTACGACGGTCTGGCACCGGCCAGCGACAGCGGCGTGCAGGGTTACCCGGCGACCAACGTCGACCGCGTTACCAACGACACCACGCCCACCTTGTGGGGCACCGCCGAGGCCAATGCGATCGTGCGGGTCTACGCCGTCGGGATCACGGGCGACGTGTTGCTGGGCCAAACGACGGCGACACCGCTGGACGGCACCAACGCCGACCCCGACGGCCAATGGAGCCTGACCTCGACCGTGGACCTCAACAACCCGGCCTTCTTCCCGCATGACGGCACGCGACAACTGCTGGTCACGGCCGAGGACCTGGCCGGCAACGTCTCGGCCGCCAGCACCATGACGATCTTCATCGACACCACGGGCCCGCAGATCAGCAACGTGCAAATCACGGGTTCCCCCGGCTACAATCTGTTCGGAGAGAAAACGGCCAATCCGTCGTCGACGCCCACGCCGCTGGTCTATAGTCTGACGATCAGCGTGGTCGACAATCCGGCCCGCGACACCGCCAACTTTCCCGACTATCTGGCATTGCTGATCCCGACGCCGGTGGTCACGATCACCGGCGGCGGCAGCGGTTACCGCTCCGCCCCGACCGTGACCTTCAGCGGCGGCGGGGCAACTACCCAGGCCACCGGAATCGTGATGATCGCCAACGGCATGGTGACGGGAGTGGAAATCACCTCCACGGGAAGCGGCTACACGTCGGCTCCGACCGTGATCTTCAGCGGCGGCGGCTTCACGACGGCGGCCACCGCCACGGCCGTCCTGCAAAGCCCGGGAAACTTCGTCCTCCAGGGGGATGCCAACGGGATCATCGCCGCCAGCAGCGTGGTCATCACGGACAATCCGCCGGTCAACGGGAAGCCGGCCACCGCCACGGTGCAACTCAACTTCGCCACGCCGCTTCCCGATGATCGCTACACGCTGACCATCAGCGATACGGCCCTGATGGACCCGGCCGGCAACCTGCTGGACGGCGAGAGCAACGCCTCGCAACCCAACGGCGCGCCGATGTTTCCCAGCGGCAACGCGGTGCCGGGCGGGGATTTCGTCGGCCGCTTCACCGTGGACAGCCGCCCGGAAATCGGCGTCTGGAGCAACGGCGTCGCCTACATCGATACCAACGGCAATCTCACCTGGGACCCGACCAACCCGGACGCCTCCAATCGCGACCTCACCTATCAATTCGCCCTGTCGACGGACAAGGTGTTCGCCTTCGCGCACACCGCAGGCGGGTTCGACACCCTGGCGGCCTACGGCATGGCGGGCGGGAGCTATCGCTGGTTGTTCACCAACAACAGTGGCCAGGTGGTCACCGTGCAGGGCCAAAGCCTGACGCCTTTCAGCGGCTTTAACCCCAACGGCCTGCCGGTGGCCGGCAACTTCAGCGGCACCCCGGGCGGCGGCGAGGAACTCGGTCTGTTCACCGGCGGCACCTCGCCGGTGTGGGAACTCAATCAGGACCACGGCTCCCAAATCGACTCCAGCGCCATCGTGGTCAAGAGCCTGATCACGGGCTACCCGATCGTCGGCGATTTCGACGGCGACGGGCACGTCGATCTGGCCACGTACCGCGCCGACACCGATACCTTCTGGTTCCAGTTGTGGGACGCCAAGACGCACAAGTACGACATCGTGGAGCATTTCTCCATCGGCCCCGGTTCGCCGTCGAACCCCAGCGGGTCGTCGGCCACCTTCAATCCCGGCGTCCGCGCCATTCCCGTGGCCGCCGATATGGACCAGGACGGCATTACGGACATCGGGCTGTTTGTGCCCGACCAGAGCGGCGGCACGACCATGCAGACCGGCGAGTGGTACTTTTGGATGTCGAACGACTTGGCCCATACGACACGGATTGCCGGCCAGGTCAAGACGCTAGACCACGCCTTCTTGCCGCTGGGCACTCCGGGCGGCCACGACCTCTACGCGGACTTCGGCAATTACTATGCGCTGCCCATCGTGGGGAACTTCGATCCCGTCGTGGGCGACAGCGGGACGACGCAACCGGACCCAGCCCAAGTGAATCTGGTGGGAACCTCGGGGAACGACAATTTCTCATTCTCCCCCGGCAGCACCGCCAACACGTGGATCGTCTCGCTCAACGGCGTAACGCAAACCGTCGTTGGCTCGTCGGTCCAAGTGAGCTTCAACGGCCTGGGGGGCACCAACGTCGCCGTCGTGCATGGCAGCGGCAGCGGGCAGCAGGCCGTCCTGGGGCCGCAGTCCGCTGACATCAGCGGAGCCGGCTACAGCGTGCACGTCGTCGCCGAGTCGATCACCGTCGATGCCGGCAGCGGCGGCAGCGGCCAGGCAACCTTTTCCGGCGCCGCCGGCAAAACCGATTACTTCACCGCCACGCAAACCGCGGCCACGATGAGCGATAGCGCCAACGGCAAATGGACCAACTACTACGATAGTGCCAAGAACTTTACGACGGTCGTGGCCAACTCCGCACCGGGCGAACTGGACAGAGCATCGCTTTACGGGACGCCGACCAGCGTCTTCAACGCCTACGCGACCTATGCCCAATTCGGCGCCATCCAGGTCAATGGCTTCCGTTACGTCACGGCCTACGGCGGCGGCGCCGCCACGGCCAACCTCTATGCCGGGTCCGCGACCGACACCCTTACGGCCAATCCCACCCAGGTCACCATGACCGGCACCAGCTTCAGCAACCAGGCGGTCGGCTTTGCACAACTGCGGGCCTATGGCATCAGCGGCGGGAAGAACAAGGCGCAGTTGGCCGACTTGACTCTACACCCCTCGCGCCAGCTTGGCCGAACTCGGGCACAGGCGACCGACCTTGCCCTGGCCTCTTTGCTCCAACTTGGCGCGACCAGTGCCCGATTGTCGAACCTCGACCCCAAGGCTGCGGCTTACTCCATGTTGTTCAGTGACTTCTACAGCATTGCCGTAACGCTGCACAACTCGGCGAGCAAGCTGGTCCACGTGGCCGACTCGTTCTTCGCCAGTTTGGGATAAGGCTGTCGGGCCTTTCAAGTACATCGTGCCAAGCGGCAGCCGACTCTTTCGCTGCTACTCCCGCGGCGTTCTCGCCACGGTGCGTTGCGTTGCTGGCGCGGCGTGGCGATGCGATCAAGCACAATCCCAGGTTGCCGCGAGGGTGCTTGTTAAGCTCGGCAAGGGGCGGCAACTCTGCGGAAAATTCCGATTATTCTGGACGACTAGGTTAATCTGTGCCGATTGTACCGAATAGCTGGTCGGCGGAGGCACGGCAAATAAGCCTTATGGCGTCGATAGCTATAACTAATAAGTGGGGATAATTCCAATGAACCGACGCACGAAATGGTCCGTAGCCCTGGCAGCCGTTGTGGGACTGCTGTTGCTGGTACGCGTGGGTGAGGCAAAGTACGACAGCTCGCAACCAGCCGGTGAGGCGATGGTTTCCGAGTCACCCAACGACGCGGTGCTTGCACCGCCACCGGTCCCGGCGAAGGATTCACCGTCACCCGACGAGGCGATCGTTGGACCGGTATCCAGCCCGGCGATGATTTCACCGTTGCCCCATCAGGTGCTCGTTGCACCGCCGTCCCCCAGCGCGGCTCCTGAGGTGGGCTGCGAGACGGGGTGCTGCGCGTGCCCGGACACGTGTCGGGATTGCAACTGGCACTTTTTCGCCGGTGGAATCTTCCTGCAGCCGATGAACGCCGGAGTGACGTACGCCGTTCCGCTGAACGGCCCCATCACGCCCGGCGCGGTGCCCGTCCAGGATGGCCGCACCGCGGTCGTCAATCCGAACTTTTCCAGCGGCTTCTTTGTCGGGGCGGGCCGGGATTTCGGCTGCGGCAACTTGCTCACAGCCACGTACACCTACTTCAACAGCCGTGACGACGACTCGATTACCACAGCGACACCCGCGCTGGCGTCGATGGTGATGCACCCCTCCTCGCTGGACTCGGGAACCCTTTGGCTTTCCGCCACCGCCAGCGAAGTCATCTGCTTCAATCTGGCCGACGTGGAATACCGGCACACCTTCTACTGCTGCAACGGCACGACCGCCGATTACCTGTTCGGCATCCGCTATGCCGATCTGAGACAGAGCTTCTCCTCGACGTTCGAGCCCCTCGTCAGCGCCAGCGTCGATGCCGACGTGAATTTCGAGGGCATTGGGCCCCGCATCGGGCTGGAAGCGCAACACCAGTGCATTTGTCGCGGACTCTTCATCTACGGTAAAGGAGCGGCCAGTCTGCTGGGCGGCGATTTCCGGGCCGCCTATAACCAGTCCAATGCCACGACCCTGAATGTGGCCGACACCACGTTGAACGAAGCCCGCTTCGTTCCCATTCTCGATCTCGAGGTGGGGATTGGCTGGGAGAGCTGCAATGGACACGTGCGTGGATCGGTCGGCTACCTTGCCAGCGCCTGGCTGAATACGACCAAACCGGCCACTTTCATCGCCGGTGTGCAGGCGAACGACTACAGCGGATTGGACCGCATGTTCGACAACACCCTGGCCTTCGACGGTTTCCTCGCCCGCCTGGAATTCACCTGGTAGCGACCACCGAGAACTACTACATCAACACCAAACCTGCCCTGCGGGCAGCCGCCAACGCCCGGAAGGTCCGGCTGGAGGATGGTGAGGCGGCCAAGGACGATCATGCGGAGGCGGAAAACGGCCCAAACGAAAAGTTGTAGAACTTCTGTAGAACTCGCCGATTGTCAACGAAAAAAGGACTCGCAGAAATCTTCCGCAAGTCCTTGTTCCATAAGAGGTTATCAAAGTACCGGAGGAGGGACTTGAACCCTCATGTCCTAACGGACACTGGATTTTGAGTCCAGCGCGTCTGCCATTCCGCCACTCCGGCAAGCCTCGCTGTACAAGACGTTTGCCTCCGCCCCGCCAGCCGGCCACATGCTCGACCGTCACAACAGCCGCTAGCCAACAGGACTATTCTAACACGCCCGCGGGCGTTTGAAAATCCGCAACCGGTTTCGTGTTGTACACGGGTCGAGATTTTCCCCCTTTCTCGCAGATAGAATTGTCCCCTCGGTAACAGGTCAGGAACCGAACAATTCAGGCTGGGAGCGGCGTCCTCGCCGCCGGGCACGGCCTGTAGGCTGGTCGGGGGCAGCCCCCCTCGCCGCCTGACCGGCCACCGGCAAAGTGACCCCGGCGCTGCGTTTGCCCGGGTCAGGATCGACGACGGGAAACCGCCGCCGCGGCACCCCTTGCCGATGCTGCCCACATGCTCATAATGGAACTTTGAATACCTATGCCGGATCGATGGTGTAGCCGCAGGCCCGGAAATCGTCACCGCGCAGGCAAAAATGGCCAAACGTAAGAAAGCCGCCGAGCAAGGCATCTTGCCCCCGGTCCTCTTCGCCAAGCGCGAGATCCGCAGACGCTCCGGGCTGGTGCTGAACCGCTTTCTCGTCGAAGAAGCGGACAAGATGTACTATCGCGGACCGGAGCAGGACTCCGCCCATGCAATCCTCGTCCGCTGGGCCGATCTCGACAGAGAAGGCCACCTGGCGCGGAAGGAAACCTCGCTGGACGCCGACTTCCTCGGCGAAGTGTTCGGCGGAGCGCTCCATTATCGATCGGCCACGCAAAGCCCGGAAGCGTATGAACTGGAACGCAATTTCACCATTCCGGGCGTCGGCGCTGCCGACGGCGCGCTGGGCAACTTTGCCCCGGGGACAGCTTCGTCGCCCTTGGTCGTCGTCGAGCTCAAGGCGGCGGACGCCGACCTTGACCGGGACAAGTTCAACGGCCGAACCCCCGTCCAACAGTGCTGGGATTACTTGAACGCCCTGCCCAGTTGCCCCTGGGGCATCGTCAGCAACTTCGTCACCTTTCGGCTGTATCACCGCGACCGCACGCCGCTGGCCTACGAGGAATTCCGCCTCCAGGAGTTGCGGGACGTGCGGAAGTTTCGCCAGTTCTATTGCCTGTTCGAGCGCGGCGGGCTGGTCCGCCCCCGAAACGGGCACGTGCTGCGGGTCCCCGCGCTCCTGGAACGGACCCAGCAGCGCCAGCGGACGGTCGGTGACGAGTTGTACGCAATGTACAGCGACAACCGCCGGCGGCTCATCGAACACCTCTGCCTGCGGCATGGAAAGACCCTCGACGGGGCCATTTTCATCGCCCAGCGGATCCTCGACCGCATCATTTTCATCGCCTTCTGCGAAGACCGCGACTTGCTCCCCGCCAAGTGCATCGACCGCGCCTGCGAGACCCTGCCGCCGTTCAGCAAAGTGACCAATCCGCGGTGGCGCAACTTCGTCGATCTCTTTGCGGCGGTGGACAGCGGCCGCGGCCTGCCGTCCAGCCATAACCACGGCTACAACGGCGGCCTGTTCGCCAGGAACGCGGAAGTGGACGATCTCCAGCTCGAAGACGATTGGACGAACTTCTTTCACACGATCAGCACCTACGATTTCCGCGACGAGGTGAATGTCGACGTGCTCGGGCACATTTTCGAGAACTCGGTGGCGGAACTGGAGAAACTGCGGCTTTCCGGCTTGTTCGGCCTGGGCGGCGGCCAGACGGCAAGGCCGGCCACGCCCAACTTGTTCGGGCCGGTGGGTGGCGGCGGCGAGCCGGCCAGGCCGGCCATGCCGAAGTCGGCCGAGCGGAAGCGTTTCGGCATCTACTACACGCCGCCCGAGTTCACCGAGTTGATCGTCTCCGAGACCGTCAACAAGCTTGCCGGCGGGCGCATCGACGCCGTGCGGCAAGCCCACGGCCTGGCCGAGGAGGAGCCTAAATCCGCGCAACCGTCGCCGGCGGCGGCGCGGTACTGGCAAGATTGTTTCGAGGCCCTGCGGTCGCTCACAATCTGCGACCCGGCGTGCGGCAGCGGGGCATTCCTGGTCCAGGCGTACGACGCCCTGGAAGCGCTTTATCAGAAGATCGTCGACCAACTCGCGGCCCACGATCCGGCGGCGGCCGAGACGCTCGCGGAGGCCATTCCCGATGTCATCCTGGCCGACAACCTCCACGGCGTCGACCTCTCGCCGCAAGCGGTCGAGATCACGCAGTTGGCCCTCTGGATCCGTTCCGCGCGGCGCAACAAGACGCTGGCGACCCTGTCGGCGAACATCATTCAAGGCAACAGCCTCGTCAGCGACGCAGCCGTCGATCCTCACGCCTTCCGTTGGGAGGAGAAGTTTGCGGGCGTGTTCTCGCGCCCGGAGCAGTCCGGCTTCGATTGCGTGATCGGCAACCCGCCCTGGGAGCGGCTCAAGGTGCAGGAGCGGGAGTTCTTCGCTTTGTCCGCGCCCGAGATAGCCGGGGCGGTCAGCGCCGCCAGCCGGCGGAAGATGATCGCCGCGCTGGAGACCGCCAATCCCGAGCTTTACGCGGCCTATTGCCGGGCCCAAGACCACGCCCAGCGGACGCTTGGCCATGCCCGGGGCTCGGGCGATTTCCCCCTGACCGGCAAGGGCGACATCAACACCTATGCCCTGTTCGCGGAACTGGCCCGGCGGATCGTGGCCCCGCGCGGGCGGGTCGGCCTGCTGGTGCCCTCCGGCATCGCCACCGACGCCACGACCCAGGAGTTTTTCGGCGGCCTCATGGAATCCCAGGCGCTGGTGGCCCTCTATGATTTCGAGAACCGAAAGGGTCTGTTTCCCCGACGTGGACGGCCGTTTCAAGTTCTGCGTCTTGCTCTTCGGGGGCCGGGAAACGAAGGTGAAGTCCGCCGATTTCGTCTTCTTTGCCCACCGGGTCGAAGACCTGGAAGGCCGCCGCCGTCATATCGTCCTTTCCGGCAAAGACCTGGCCCTGTTGAATCCCAACACGCGGACTTGCCCGATCTTCCGCTCCCGCCGCGACGCCGAACTGACCAAGGCGATTTATCGCCGCGTCCCGGTGCTGATCGACAAGTCGCGGAAGGAGGGGGGCAATCCCTGGGGCATCAAGTTCTTTAGGATGTTCGATCAGACCAACGACGCGGAGCTGTTTCACACGGCGGACGAGCTGCACGCGCTGGGCCTGAAGTTGGAGGGAAATCGCTGGCGGAAGGGGAAGAAAATCTTCCTTCCGCTCTACGAGGCGAAGATGGTCCAGGCCTACGACCACCGCGCGGCCGGCGTGGTGATCGAGCCGGGCAATTGGGTCCGCCAGGGCCAGACCGAGGCGACGACGCCCGTCCTGCACCAGAACCCGGAATTTGTCGTCCAGCCGCGCTGGTGGGTCGACGAGGCGGAAGTGAATCGGCGCTGGGAACGGTCCGCCCGCACGGGTTCATCGGCTTCAAGGACATAACCAGCGCGACCAACACGCGCACGATGATCGCTTCAGCAATTCCCTGGTCCGCGGTCACGAACCATTTCCCGTTGCTGCTGACCGAGATTAGTCCGCGCCTTCAAGTGTGTCTTTTGGCCAACCTGAATTCGCTCGCGCTTGACTACGTGGCAAGGCAGAAACTCGGCGCGGTAACGCTCAACTTTTTCATTGTCGAGCAATTGCCGCTGTTCGCGCCGGACCGCTATGCGGAGCGCTGTGCATGGGATAAACGGCTCACGCTGGAGCGATGGATTTCCCAGCGGGCGCTGAAGCTCACCTGCACCGCCGAGGACATGCGCCCCCTGGGCGAGGCGGCCGGGATGGACCCGGCAGTCCACAAGTGGAACCCCACGGAGCGGGCCGCGCTGGCCGCCGAGTTGGACGCGGCCTTCTTCCTCCTCTACGGCATCGACCGCGACGACGTGCAGCACGTCCTCGGCACCTTCCGCGGACTGGGGCAAGGCGCGGACGAAGCGGGGGGGCTTTTCGACACCGGAGGCGAAATCCTCGAAGCCTACGATCGACTGCGCGGGATTCCTGAATCCAGCCGCCTAACCGATTCAGCCGGGAACCCCTTGCCTGCGGCGTTGAAACGCCCATAATGGACCACGGGTGGCCGCGATAGCTTCGCTATTGGGGTGCCGCAGGCACAAGAGGCTTTCGTGCCCTGCGGGAGCGCCTATTGCGGCTCCGCCTTTTCCGAGAGAAAGAGGTATCCTGTCATGCCGCTGGTCGTTGTCGGATCGGTCGCCTTCGATAGCGTGGAAACCCCCAGCCAGCAGCGCGACGACGTGCTGGGCGGATCGGCCGTCTTCTTCTCCTACGCCGCCAGCTACTTCACTGCGGTGCGGCTGGCCGGGGTGGTCGGCGAGGATTGGCCCGCCGCCTACACCGCACTGCTCCAGGCCCGCAACATCGACACCTCGGGGCTGCAAGTCGTGCCCGGCGGCAAGACCTTCCGCTGGCGCGGCCGCTACCTGAAAAACATGAACGACCGCCAGACCCTCGATCTGCAACTCAACGTCATGGAACAGTTCAATCCCGTGCTGCCCGAGCGCTACCGGCAGTGCAAAGTCCTCTTCCTGGCCAACGGCTCGCCGCAATTGCAGATGCGCGTGCTGGACCAGTGTCCGGGCGCGACCCTGACCGTGGCCGACACCATGGATTACTATATCGCCGGCGAGCGCCCGGGTCTGCTGGCCCTGCTGAAACGGATCGACGGCCTGGTGCTCAACGACAGCGAGGCGAAACTGCTGACCGGCGAAGAGAACCTGGTGCGCGCCGGCCATGCGGTCCGCGCCCTGGGACCGCGATTTGTCATCATCAAGAAAGGCGAGCACGGCGCGTATGTTCTTCAGCCAACACGAGACCTACGTCCTGCCCGCCTATCCGACCGCACAGGTCGTCGATCCCACCGGGGCCGGCGACAGCTTTGCCGGCGGCATGATGGGCTACCTGGCCGAACAAGGCAACTTCGAGCCCAAGACGCTCAAGGAGGCCATGGGCTACGGCATCGTCGCCGCCAGCTTCACCGTGGAGGATTTCAGCCTCGACCGCCTCAAGCAGATCGAGCGTGAAGACCTCGAAGAGCGCATGACCCAGTACCGGCGCATGCTGAGCTTTTGAGGGCTGACAACATCATGAAACGTGCGGGTGCCACTGCTGGCTCGCCCAGCAGTGCTGGAATAGCGCGGCCCGTAGCACTGCTGGACAAGCCAGCAGTGGCACCCAGCGAAAATGGGACTGTCCCCTTCAGCCTGACGAACATATTGATTGGTGGCCATCATGAAACGCACCGTGCGCACTTTTCTCGCCGTGGAAATCAACGCCGCCGTCCGGCGCGGGCCGTCGAGTTGATCCGGGGGCTCGAGACGGCCGGCGCGGACGTGAAATGGGTCGATCCGCAGAACCTCCATTTGACATTGAAATTTCTCGACGAAGTCGCCGTGGCGGAGATCCCCCGCGTCTGCGAGGCGCTGGAGCACGGCGTGGCCGGCGTGCAGGCGCTGGACTTGGAGGTCCGCGGCGCCGGGGCCTTTCCCAACGCCTCTCGGCCCAAGACGGTCTGGTTGGGCGCCGGGCGGGGACAGGAGCAGATGATCGCGCTGCACGCCGCCGTAGAAACGGCCCTGGGCAAGCTCGGCTTTCGCAAGGAGCACCGCCGCTTCGAGCCCCACTTGACGCTGGGGCGGGTCCGCAGCGGCGGCCCGGCGGTGGCGGCCCTCGGTCAACTCCTCCGCCAGCAGGCCGATTTTAAGGCCGGCCAATGCCACGTCGCCGAGGTCGTGGTCTTCTCCAGCGAGTTGACGCCGACAGGCCCCCTCTACGCCCCCCTCGGCCGCGCCCCGCTGGGCGGCGGGCAATAGACGTTCCCAGGGTCGGACGGCGGGCCGCCATGTCCGCCTTCTTTCCGGCTCCTCTCAGAACGTGTTTTGAAATTCTCCCCTCTCCCTTTGGGAGAGAGGTCGGGGGTGAGGGCGGTTGCGGTCCTGGCCCGGCTAAGACGAGTTTCTCGGCACTGCTGCCCTCACCCTAACCCTCTCCCGGAGGGAGAGGGGACCTGCCACTCGCCATTTCAAAACACGTTCTTCAACTCCACCAGCCCAGCAGGAACCCGAGGCGGTTGAGGAAGATGACCAGCCCCGCCGCGGCGGCGCCGCCGGACGCGAGCAGGACGGCCGCGCTGCCGATGTCCAGCGCGTTGCCGACGGCCGGGTGCCGTTGGTCGGTGATCGCCCGGGCCATCGACTCCAGGGCGCTGTTGAACATTTCGGCGGCCAGGACGAGGGTGATGCAGAGGACGAGCACGCACCACTGGAGGCAATCGACGCGCATGGCCGCGGCGGCGGCCAGCACTGCGGCGGCGGCGAAGAAGTGGGCGAAGAAGCTGCTCTGGCCGCGCACGCCCTGCTTGAGGCCGCGAAAGGCGTCGCGGAACTTCTCCGCCCAGGATCGTCGGGGCAGGTCGTCTTCGCTCATGGTTTTCCTCATCGTCGGGGGAAGTTGGTTCTGCCGTAACCGTTCGCGGCCTTGTCTTGGCAATCATGACACTAGCCCGAAGCGCAAGCGAGGGTGCACTGCGCCACGGTCTGCCATCGTTCCTCCGTCCCTCGCTTGCGCTTCGGGCTAGTTTTCATGCCGTGAGCGGTTACGCTTCGTTCATCGTTTTCATTCCAATCCGAAGGCGCCGGCGGGGGGAAGCTGGGTGCCGCCGACCTGGCTCAACTGGCTGCGGGGCTGGGATCGCGGCTCGACCGAGAAGACGGCCCCCACGCTGTTGTGCGCCGGATCGTAGGTGAAACCGCCGCTGACCAACAGCGATTCGCCGATGCGCGTGATGCGGAGCAGGCCGCCGATGTTCTTGGTGTTGGCCATGTCGAAGTTGAGGCTGTAGGAGGAGAGCCACTTGGGACTCATCTGGTAATTGTAGGACATGAAGATCATGTGGCTGGTGATGGGGCCGTCCAGCAGCCGCACGCCCGCGTAGAGGCTGCCGCGCGGCGGCCGGTCGAGGTAGGCGCCCAAGGTGACTTCCTGCTGCCCGAGGTCGAAGAAGTCCCAGAGGCCGTCGGAAACCACGGTCAGCCGGTCGCCCACGTGCCAGCGGAAGTTGTAGTCCAGCATGCCGAAGCTCTGGCCGAAGTCGTCGCGACTGGCGTCGGGATAGAGCGTGACGTCGGTATTCAACTCGATCCAATCGACGATGTGGAGGTCGTCCAGCGGGCCGCGCTTGGTCTGCCAGAGTTGGTGGACTCCGAGGCGGAGTTCCTGCATGTCGCCGGCGATCTCCAGGCTCGGCGCGGTGACCCAATCGCCCATGCCGGCGCGGAGGGCGTAGAGGCGCTCGTCCACCTGCGGCGGCAGGGTGGCGTAGCCGGGCGGCGGCACCGGCCCGATGCCGTAGGTGAGGGTGACGAAGCGGCGCTGGAAGGCCTCGACCGACCAGTCGTTCAGCGGATCGTACAGCGGCAGGTTCGTCAGATCGCGATTGGCCTCGGAGGCGGAGAATTCGAGCTCGAAATCGACCTTGTGGGCCAGTCCGTTGAGGTTCCACAGCGTGCTCTGCACCGTCGGATCGACGGTCCACATCGGCAGCGTGGCGCGGACGCCGACTTGCCCGTAGACGCGGTCCAGCGGCTGGCCGTCGAGGTCTTCGCCCCAATGGCCCAACTCGCCCAGCACGTAAGGCACCACTTTCACCGGGCCGGCTTGCAGGGGCAGGTCCAGCTCCTGGCGGCTGATCAGCCGATCGCCGTGCACGTTGGCCTGTTCCCAGGGCAGACGGCTCCAGGGGCCGTCCTCCGGATTGGTGGGCGGGGTGGCGATGCGATAGTTGGCATAGCCGGCAGTGGAATGCTCGAACCAGGTGAACGTGTCGGACAACAGCGGCTGACCCAGCCAGAAGTGGTCGGCCCGCGGCAGCCACTCCGACTGGGTGACGAAGGGGTCGGTTTGCGCGGAAGCGAACACGTTCCACAACGTGTTGTCTTGCCGCTGCTTGATCTCGATGTCGGTGCTCTGGTCCTTCAGATTATCCCACTCGGACTTGAAATACTCCTGCAGGAAGTTGCGGTCGCTGATGGCGCCGCCTTCCACGGTAAGCTGGAAGCCGTTCGGCAGCTCCTGCCGGTGCTGCAAGAGGAAGCGATAGCGGTAATCGACCTCGGGCTGCAAGTGGGAGAGGTCCAAGCCCAGGTTGTCGTAACCGTGGTCGTCGATGCCCCAAAAATCAACCAGCCCGGCCGCCTGGCCGGGAATGCCGAAGAAATTGGCGGTGTGGTACTGGAACGTGCTGCCGTGCCCGAAACCACGGTCGCTCATGTAATCGAGGCTGAGGTCCCAGTCGGTTCCCTTCGGCGGCTTGTGGATTCCCAGCAACTGGTACATGTTCCAGTCCGTCAGCACTTGCGTGCCGAAGACGCTGTCGGTCTTGAACTGCACGCGGCGGATGTAGTAGGTGGGCTCGCTCAAGTCGGCGGCCATGTAGGGCCAGTAGAAGATCGGCACCTCCTCGAGGTAGAAGACGTCGTTGCGCGAAGTCATCCAATAGTCGTGCTCGACGTGCGGCTCGCCCGTGGCCGGATCGATCCCCGGGTGCGGTTCGTCCTCGAGGGTCACGTCTTTCGCGTTCAAGCGATAGCCGGGAATGCCGAAGCGGCTGGGAGTGAAGAAGGCGTCGTGGGCGAGGAACTTCTGCGGGCTGACTTGCTGAAGGACCTGGGCGTGCAGCCGCAACAGCCCGCCCGGATACTTGGGCACCGGCGTCAGCATGTCCGCGTCCAGCACCGTGCCGACCTGGTTGGGCACGTCATAGTACATGCGGCCGGCATAGATCACCCGATCGCTTTCCCGGAAGACGACGTTGCCTTCCATGTAGATTTCCAGGGGCGTGTGCCGGTCCTGGATTGCGTTCTGCGCGGGCTGGCCCTGGCTGCGGGTCCAGACCACCATGCGGTCGGCCGAGAACGTCGACGGAGTCGAACGTCGAGGGGGCCGGCCCTGCCGACGCCGTCGACGATGAAGTTCACGCCCAGATCGCAGATCGCCACCCATTCGTTGGCTTGCGCCGGGGATCCACTGGAGTTGCAAGGGCACGTCGCCGCGGGGAAAGATGCGGAACCGCCGCGTGCCCGGCGGCACGGACGCACCGGGCGGCTGCGGCGCCGCGTAGAGGGCCTGCTCGACCCCGGCGCTGCACCACGTCGGCCGAGGCCGGCCGGCGGCGATCCATGCCGCGCTGATAGACGGCCGGCAATACGTCGGGCCGCCCCGCGATCGCTCCGGCACGGACTTCCACGTCTCCGCTGGTGAACAGCCGGCCCAGCCAGGTCTTGTCGGTCAGTTTGACCGGCTTGCCGCCCAGCATGGACTGGACCACCACCCGGCCTTCCAAGTAGGCGATGACTTTGCTCGGCTGCTGCGAACCGCTCTCGGCGCGGTCGATCCACAACACGGCTTCGTCGCTGCGCCGCGGTGAAGCCTTGCATGATGCGGCAATTGCCCCGCAACACCCAGACTTCATAACTGCCCTGTTGCCAGCGGTTGGCGGCCTCCGCCGTGACGACGACCGACTGCGGCCCGCGGAATTCGGACAGCTCCACGCCGGCCGCCACCGGGCTGGCCAGCACCACAACCAGCATCGCCGCCAGCATTGCCCGTACGTACGCCGCACACGCCGTGTGCGGTGCGGGAGTACACGCCGCCCGCGGCGTGCCACTGGCTCTGCCAGTGCTTCCCCGCGACGTTGCCCGCTGGCGAACACACCACGTGGGGCCCGAAGCACTGGCAAAGCCAGTGGCACACGTCTTCCCTGGTCCCTGGCCCCTGGCCCCCGGTCCCTTTCTTCTTTCCGCGCACACGCGACACCGCCATGCGCATCCTTCCGACAAGGCGCACTGGAAGCCGGTCGATTTCTTCCCCGCGTGTTTCAGCAGACTAGCATCCTTGCTCGGCCCGCTGTCCGAACGGGACGGGCCGCCGCTGGAGGGTCGTAAAATGAAGAGCCAACAGTCTTTGCGCAAAGTGCCCGGAATCGAGCGGGGGGATTATAACGGGGAACCAGCAGCGGATCAAGGCGGGTTCCAGCCTGCGGCCGAGGTCGTAACCATCTGCCGGAAAAGGACTTGTGGCGTCCGCCGGCACGCCTTGCAGATTTGGCCCCCAGCGGCGACAATAGCGGCAGCAGCGCCCCCCCTCCAATTCCGTTTGCCGAGGACCCTCCATGTCTGAAGAGCCCCTGATCGCCGTCTTTGTCGATTTCGAGAACCTGGCCATCGGCGTCCGCGACGCCAAGTGGCAGGTGTTCCAAATCCAACTGGTCCTGAAGCGGCTGTTGGAAAAGGGGCGCGTCGTCTACAAGCGGGCCTATTGCGACTGGAGCAACTATCGCGACGCCATCCGCGAGTTCCACGCCCAGGGCATCGAGTTGATCGACATTCCCCTGAGCAAGGCCAGCGGCAAGAACAGCGCCGACATCCACATGGTGGTCGACGCCCTCGATCTCTGCTATGCCAAGGACCACATCGACATCTTCGCCCTCTTGTCCGGCGACAGCGATTTCTCGCCGTTGGTCTCGAAGTTGAAGGAGAACGACAAGCGCGTGATCGGCTGCGGGGTGAAGAGTTCCACGTCGAATCTGCTCATTGCCGCCTGCGACGAATTCATTTACTACGACGACTTGGCCCGCGAGGCGCAGAAGTCCGTGGCCGGGGCGGCGGCCGCCGCCAAAAAGGGAGGCAAGAAAGAACACGTCGACAAGAAGCAGGAGGCCATCGACCGGCTGGTGAAGATCGTGCAATCGCTGGAGCTCGACTACGAGCCGTTGTGGGGCTCAATGGTCAAACAGGCGATCCGCCGGGTGCATCCCGACTTCAACGAGGGCTACTACGGCTATCGCAACTTTTCCGACCTCTTGGACGACGCCCAGGGCCGGGGCCTCATCGAGCTGGAGCACGATCAAGCCCGCGGCAATTACAAGATCCGCCTCAAGAAAGGCGGATCGCAGGGGTAGCGGGAGGGCGGAAGGGGGAAGGCGGAGGGCCGGGTCAACAGTACGCCGCACAGGCCCTGTGCGGTGAGATCGTCACACGGCGTGTGACGGATACGAAGGGCGTTGCCGGCGTTCAGCCCCGAGCCGGTGGCGTCAGCCACCGGATATGCGCGGACGGCGGAGGGCGTGGGCGGAAAACCGAGCCCCGGACACGTTCGTCGCCCGAGGCTATGGCACCGGGGCCCAACAAGGGGTAGAATCCGGCGAGCACGGTCCAGGTCGATCAACGCTCCCGGGAACGTGGTTCCATGACCCCGCAACAGTTCATCGCCAAGTGGCAGCGTGTCACGCTTTCCGAGCGGAGCGCCGGGCCTGCCAGCGAAAATTCCGGGGCCGAAGTTCAGGACCACTACCAGGATTTGCAAACGGCGAAGCCAGCGTGAAGTTTTCAGTCTTCTGCACGCCAGCCGCAACAACGCTGTCCAGGCGGGCATGAAGCCGCGACACATACGCAGTCCGTGAGGCCGCCATGCAGACTACCCCGCTCAGCAAAGACGACTTCGCTAAGCTCCTGATGGATCGCATCCGGCAGGCGGGCGAGAAGGGCAGCATCGTCTACGAGCCCGAGGAGTTCCGCCTGCGGGGCGAAGGCAAGCAGGCTTTTGCCTTCTTTCTCGGCAACGCCTACAAGGAATACTGTTCCGCCGACGAGGACTCGCGCGGGCGGGTCATCGGGCATTGGGCGCGGGGTTGGTTTGCCTTGGGGAAGGACGCACCCGATGACTTCGAGGACGTGAAGCCCGACCTGCTGCCGGTCGTCCGCGGCCGCTCGTACTTCGACCTGACCCGGCTGCGAGGGGAAATCGAGAGCGGCAATCCCGCCTCCTGGCCCTACCAGGTGCTTGCCGAGCACTTCGGCGTCGCTCTCGTCTATGACCTGCCCGAGTCGATGCGGTCCGTGCAGCAAACCAGCCTCGATGCCTGGGGAGTCACGTTCTACGAGGCGATGGAAGTCGCCCGCGAGAATCTGGCGAGACTTCCGGCGAAGTTCATCGGGCCGCCGTCGGGCGAGGGTGTCTACCTTTCGGCGACCCGCGACGGCTACGATGCCTCCCGCCTCGTCCTGATCGACCTCGTCCGACAGTTCAAGGTGAACGGCGAGCACATCGCCATGATCCCCAACCGGGAGAACCTGGTTGTCGTGGGGTCGGACGATGTCAAGGGGCTGTCGGGGATGCTGAAGCTGGCGGTGAAAGCCTGGGAGCAGCCGCGCCCGATTTCCGGGATCGCCTTGCGGCTCGACGGCGACGAGTGGGTGCCTTGGCTGCCCGGCGTCTCGCACCCCTTGTTCAAGGACTTCCACCAGATTCAACTCCAGTGGCTCGCCCACGACTACGCCGAGCAGAAGGTTCTGTTCGACAAGCTGCACGAGAAAAAAGGCGAAGACATCTTCGTGGCGGCGTTCAGCGCGACCGAAGTCCCGGACGGCAGGGTCGTGAGCTATACTGCGTGGGCGGCGGAAGTCACTCATGCGCTGCTGCCCAAGACCGACATGGTGGTGCTGGGGCGGATCGGCGGAGAGCGGCGCATGGTCCAGTGGCAGGAGTTGATGGACATGGTTGGCGACCTGATGGAACCGCTGGATATCTACCCTGCTCGGTATCGCGTGCGGGAGTTTCCGTCCGAAAAGCAGTTCGCGGCGATGGGGAACGTGCTCAAATGAACGTGCGGAAAAGCCATTTTTTACACAGCCGGCGGGACTTCGGTCCCTTGCCGGAACGTCGATTGCCCCGCGACCTGGAACTCAGGCGCGAAGCGGTCTGCCAGGCCCCGCCAGAGCTTGCGAGACCTTGTCGCAGCGTGCACGTCGGTGAGAACTGCGGGCTAGGGCTTGTGCCCCAGCTTCTTGGCCTGAGCGAAATCGTCTTTCGCCTTGGCTTTCTCTCCCTTGGTTTGGTAGAGAAGGCCGCGATTGTAATACGCCGCGGCAAACTTCGGGTCGAGCCGGATGGCCTCGCTGTAGTCGGCGATGGCCTTGTCGACTTGATGCGCTGCCCGGTAGGAGGTGGCCCGGTCGTAGTACGCCTCGGCAAGTTTCGGGGCCAGCCGGATGGCCTCGGTGTGGTCGGCGATGGCCTGGTCGAGTTTGCCCTGCTCCTGGTAAATATTGCCCCGGTTGCAGTACGCCTCGGCACACTTGGGATTGTTTTTGATGGCCGCGCCGAGGTCGGCAATGGCCTTGTCGCAATCGCCTTTGTCATGGTAGGCATTGCCCCGATCGTAATAGGCCTGAACGAAGGAGGGCTTCCGCCGGATGGCCTCGCTGTAGTCGGCGATGGCCTGGTCGTAGAGGTGCTTGGCCCGGTAGGCATTGCCCCGATCCATGTAGGGCGCGGCCAAGGCGGGGGCGATGCGGATGGCTTCCGTGAAGTCGGCGATCGCCTCGTCGTAATCGCGATTCTTAAGGTGGGTAAGGCCCCGGTTGTAGTATGCCTCGGTCAGGTTCGGGTCGAGCCGGAGGGCCTCGGTAAGGTCGGCGATGGCCTCGTCGAATTGGCCCTGCTCCTGGTAGGCGTTGCCCCGGTCGCAGTACGCCGCGGCAAATGTCGCATCGCGCTCGATGGCGTCGGTGAAGTCGGCGATCGCCTTGTCGCGGTCGCCCTTGTTATGGTAGGCCGCGCCGCGGTTGATATACGCCTGAACGAAGTCCGGCGCGAGCCGGAGGGCCTCGGTGTAGTCGGCGATGGCCCGGTCCGGATCCCCTTTGATGCGGTAGCAATTGCCGCGGTTGAAGTAGCCCGCGGCAAACTCCGGGTCGAGCCGGAGGGCCTGGGTAAAGTCGGCGATGCCCTTGTCCTGGTCGCCCTTGTCCGAGTAGGCGTTGCCCCGCACGTTGTACGCATTGAGGAACTTCGGATCGATGCGAATGACCGCGTTCATGTCGGCAATCGCCTTGTCGAATTGATGCCTCTCGTGGTAAATGAAGCCGCGGTTGTGATAGGCGTCGGCGAACTTCGGGTTGAGCCGAATGGCCTCGGTGTAGTCGGCGACGGCCTTGTCGAAATCTCCTCGGCCCCTGCGATAGGCGTAACCTCGGTTGAAGTACGCCTGGGCCAACTTCGGGTCCAGGCGAATGGCCGCCGTGCAGTCGGCAATGCAGTGGTCGTCGTCGCCCTTCCTCCCATAGGCGACGGCCCGGTTGCCGTACGCCTCGGCGAATTTCGGGTTGAGCCGAATGGCGTCGGTGTAGTCGTCGATGGCGTCGTCCAGATTGCCCTTCTTGCGGTTTGCCAGGCCGCGGTCCTTGAACGTCTCGGCATTGTCGGGGTCCAGGCGGATGGCCTCGGTATAATCGTCGATGGCGTCGTCGAGATCGCCCTTGGCCTGGCAGGCATTGGCCCGGTGGTGGAATGTCGGAGCGTAGTTCGGATCGAGTTCGATCGCGTCGCTGTAATCGGCGATGGCCTTGTCGAGTTCGCCCTTCTTCGCGTAGACGGCGCCCCGGTCGTTATAGGCCTTGGCCATTTCGAGTCGGATCGCTTCGTCGAAGGCGGCGACCGCCGACTTCAAATCTCCCTTGCCGGCGGCGGAAACGCCCCTGCCCAGCGCCGCCTTCGCGCCATCCGCTTCGCTCTTGGCCGGCTCTGCCAGGGACCGTGGGGCAACGACGACGGACAACGCGAGGGCCAGGATGCAAGGCATCGTTGCTTTCACGGGACGCTCCTTTCGACAAAGGCCCGAATCCTCAGCGACCGAATGCAGGCCAGGCACGCCGTGCCTGACACTTTTCTTCCCACCGGCTGCCTCCGCCTGCCGCGACGGGCAGGCGTCGACTGCCGTACAAGGTACGCCGAACAGGATTCGAACCTGTGACCTACGGTTTAGGAAACCGTTGCTCTATCCCCTGAGCTACCGGGGCGCTGGGACGCGGCGGCTGACCGCCGCCGACCGCCGTCCATTATACCCAAGGTGGACCGCCGCGCTAATGCTGCCAAGGGCCGCCCCGGAGGGGCCAGGGTTCATCCAGCCCAGGGCAACGCCCTGGGGGACGATGGCGGGGGGGACGGCCGTTTCCGGCCCAACGGGCCAACCGGTCCCCCAGCGTCCGCGACGAACGGTTGGCCCGTGGGGCCGACGCTCGATTTCTCACGCCTGCTGGAAACCCCGGGCGCTGCCCTCGTTGTTACACGCAAATCGTCGTTTCCGGAAATGCCCTTGCCCCGAAGGGGCTGCAATAACTTAGCCCAGGGTTGCCGCGCAGCGGCTACCCTGGGTTGGCGGACCACCCTCGCCCTCAACCCCGCAGGGGTTGCGCGGACGCCCGCGAAACGAAACCCCGTTGGGGTTTTAGATTTCTCGCCATCCGGAGCCCAGGGTAGCCGCTGCGCGGCAACCCTGGGCTATGCTATGGTGCCCCTCTGGGGCAAGAGCCTGTTACTCGCTGCGACTTGCGTGTAACAACGAGGGCGTCGATCCGCGGGACGTGGCGTTGATCAACGCCTCGTTGACCGCCAGAAACTGCCGGCCGACGACCGAGGAGCTTCGACACATTCGCCAGACGCTCCTTGCGGAGCCGATTACCGGTCGGAAGCTCAAGAGGTAGAACCGCAGATAAACGCCGATGGACGCAGATTATCGGATACCGCCATATTCGCGTTTATCCGCGTCCATCCGCGGCTTCTCCCTGCTTTTTCGCCCGCGGGGCGGACGCTTGCCTGCTTGCACCGCCCTCACTGCC
>CAVSFO010000015.1:0-100572 GCA_963727245.1 uncultured Planctomycetia bacterium
TGAATGCGTGTGTATTCTAGCGGGTGGAAGTCCCGCCTGGGAAGGGTCGCTTGCCCAGTAGCAATCGAAGCGGCGGAGGAGGCAACGAATCCGTCGGAGCCTTCGATGGAAAGGATCACTTGGTGATCCCGCGAAGATGCAGGCCGTAACGCAAGTGAACGCTCGACGAGGCCCCGAAACGTATGATGCGGAAGCCGACCTATCGGACAGGCGGGGAAGGCCAGCGTTGCAGAGGAAGCCAGCGACAAACGCACTCTGCAATTCCGCCGGGGTAGAGACGACGGCATGTATCGAAGGAATGCACAGGAAGCACGGGAAACCGATGATGACGGCGGCGGCAACCGCAACGGGCAGCCCGCGAGGGTCAGGCCCGGTCACGTCGGTGGCGGAGAGGCCCGTAGTAGCGAAGAAACCGGGTAATGCCGGCGGAGCCAAGGGGCCTCAGTTCAAGGATCAGCGTACGCAAGAGCGAGGCAAAGGATGATTGGCGAAGAGCCTACCAACACCACTCCGTTGCAGAAACTCCGCGCGGCGCTGCATGACAAAGCGAAGAGTGCGCCCGGCTTTCGTTTCTACTCCCTGTACGACAAGGTGTATCGCCGCGACGTGCTGGAAGCGGCCTACGCGCAATGCCGTGCCAACGGCGGAGCGCCCGGCGTGGACGGCCAAGCGTTCGAGGACATCGAGAAGTACGGGCCGGATCGATGGTTGGACGAACTGGCGGAGGAATTGCGAACGAAAAGGTATCAGCCGCAACCGGTGCGGCGGGTTTACCTGCCAAAACCGGATGGGAAGCAGAGGCCGCTGGGGATTCCCACGATCCGCGACCGCGTGGTGCAAACCGCCGCGTTGCTGATCTTGGAACCGATCTTCGAGGCCGACCTGCAACCCGAACAATACGCCTATCGCGAGAACCACAGCGCCCTGGAGGCGGTGCAGGAAGTGCATCGCCTGCTGGGCCAGGGGTACCACGCGGTGGTCGATGCGGACCTGAGCGGGTACTTCGATAGCATCCCGCACCCGGAACTGATGCTGTGTGTCGCCCGTCGCGTGAGCGACAAGGCCATGCTGCACCTGATGAAGCAATGGCTGGTGGCGCCAGTGGAAGAGACCGACGAGCGGGGCCATGTGCGACGTACCACGCGGAACAAGGACACGAAGCGCGGCACGCCGCAAGGCGCGCCGATTTCGCCCTTGTTGGCGAACCTGTACATGCGACGTTTCGTGCTGGGTTGGAAGACCCTCGGGCATGACGCCCGTTATCAGGCCCGGATCGTCAACTATGCCGACGACTTCGTGATCCTGTGTCGTCGCCGGGCGGATGACGCCTTGGCGGCGATGCGCGACATGATGCGGCGGCTGAAATTGACGGTCAACGAGACGAAAACGCACGTCTGCCGCCTGCCTGCCGAGTCGTTCGACTTCCTAGGGTACACGTTCGGCCGGATGGATTCACCGCGAACGGGCGGGGCCTATCTCGGCGCGCGACCGGCGCGCAAGAAGGTGCTCGGGGTCTGCCATCAGCTCAACGAACTGGTGGGCCGATTGCCGACGTTCATTCGACCGGAGGCGTTGGTCTACCAGGTCAATCAGGTATTGCGCGGGTGGGCCAACTACTTCTGTTACGGAACCTATACCTCGGCGTTCCATGCGGTGCATCAGCACGCCTGTCGCCGGGTCCGTCGGTGGCTGCGGCGGAAATTGGAGCTTGATGGGCAGGGATACCGCCAGTATCCCGACGGCTATCTGGAGCGAGAGCTTGGATTGCTGAACCTGACTCGATTTCCTCGCCGCTACTCGTGGGCGAAACCATGACCCTTGTCCGAGAGCCGGATGCGGGAAATCCGCCCGTCCGGTTCGATGAGCGGGAGGTGGAAACGGAGCACGGCATGCGACTATTGAGACACAGCCGGGGAAACCCCGAAAAGAAAGCGAAGCACCGCGCGCGCTGGCGACCGGCGCAAGAAGGTGCTCGGGGTCTGCCATCAGCTCAACGAACTGGTGGGCCGATTGCCGACGTTCATTCGACCGGAGGCGTTGGTCTACCAGGTCAATCAGGTATTGCGCGGGTGGGCCAACTACTTCTGTTACGGAACCTATACCTCGGCGTTCCATGCGGTGCATCAGCACGCCTGTCGCCGGGTCCGTCGGTGGCTGCGGCGGAAATTGGAGCTTGATGGGCAGGGATACCGCCAGTATCCCGACGGCTATCTGGAGCGAGAGCTTGGATTGCTGAACCTGACTCGATTTCCTCGCCGCTACTCGTGGGCGAAACCATGACCCTTGTCCGAGAGCCGGATGCGGGAAATCCGCCCGTCCGGTTCGATGAGCGGGAGGTGGAAACGGAGCACGGCATGCGACTATTGAGACACAGCCGGGGAAACCCCGAAACAGAATATGTCGAAGCCTACCCCACCGCGCCACCTCTCGACTCTACCGCTTGTTTCGCGTTTGTCTCGCCCCTGGAGGGGAGTCGCTTTGGGAAACACTCGACTAACTCGGCGATTGATCGTCGCAATGGTTGTCCTATCAATGGCCTACGTTGGTTTCACGTGGCTGCTGGTTTGCATTTATGTTTCGCCCCCATTTACGTTAAGCGGCGCCGTCCCACGGGTGGTGCATTTTGCCACGCTCGACGTGGGCAGCGTCGTTCTCCTTTTGGTGTTTGTGTTTCTTGGCGTGCTCGCCCGCCACAAAGACAGCGGCGGAAGCAAGCAGGATTTGATCGTGCTTGTTTTTCTGTTTCTGGAGGCGGGCATACTTGCACTTTCCTTGGAGCAATTCGTGACCGCCTGGAGCAGCGGCAACGTCGCCACGAAACAGTGCGCCTTGGCCAACGGCGTTGGGATGCTCGGGGTCGGCTGGCTCATGCCGGTATGCTTGTTCTGCGGCCGCCTCCTACGGGAGGCCGGTAAAAGGGGCGGGCGGAGAGGTGAGGATAGCGGCGAGGTGGGAAGTTCTGGGACACGAGAGGGGGACACGAAATGACACGAATGAGACACGAACGTGGACATGCGTGGTTATTGACCAGCGGAGGCGATCGTGATAGTCCCTGCCGGGATAAGCGCCTGTGCCCCTTTTTCTCCCGACGCAACAAAGTGACTACCGGTGACGTAACAAACGTATCACATTCCAAACCACGTTGAGGAGCACTCCCCATGGCCCTTTGGAGAGCCGTATTGCAGGCGACAACGGCTTGCTGCGCGCTGGCCGGCGCGCTGGCGGGCCACGCCGCCGAATCGCCGGCAAAACGCGCGGGCTTGGCGGTCCTCCAACCCACATCCTGCCGTAGCAGTACCATCCGATATCGGGTTGTCGCCGTCATCGAGCAGCCGCCCGGCGGGAATGATCTCCGCGCGGGAGATACCGTGGATGAGGACATTCCCGAAGCTGAGCGGAGCGGAACCGGCTGGACCAGTGATGACGACAATGACCTGTTGGCCAGGTACCAAGGTTGGGTTTATCTGAGAAGAATCCGTTTCGAGGGTGGCTCGTTCCGCCTCGGCGACGGATTTGGGACCAGGCTTTCGGACCTGAAGAAGGACCCCCAACGTATCGCGGAGCACGAGACGAAGGCCTTCCAGGAAATTGTGAAGCTTCGCGCCGCGAAGACGGTGGCGGAGGAGGCCAAGGCGTTTCCCGCCGTGGTGGCGTCCACCGCAACGCCATCGGCGATCTTTCTTATCGAGGCGCAGGACCTGATGCGCCGTCCGGGGCTAAGGGACGACGACCGCGTGAACCTTTCGGAGGGCGCGCTGCGGCTGGCCCTCCGCCCTGATATTCCCTTGGACCTGCGGTGGGAGGCGAAGGGGCTTATCAGCGTTACTCTGCAGGGGTTTGTCGACCACGCGAAATGTCACGCCCAGTGCGGGCGGGTCACCGGGACGCTGCTGGATGCCTTCCACGATTCGGTCATCGGGCCGAAGCGAGACCTTGACTATACAAGCTTCCTCTTCAACTCGCTGCTTGGTCAATGGCTCAGCCCGCAGATCGTGGGATGGGTCCCGAAGCTCAGAGAACGTCTCCCGGCGTTTGCGAGCGACGCGGCGGTCTACGAACAACAACTCGAAGACGCAGGAAGGAAGCCCGACGCGGACATGGTGAGGAAGCGAACATCCCAGGAGATCGACTATTTTTCGAAACACCCGGCCGGAAAGAAGTGACCCGTGGGCTCGCGCGGTCCGGCGAGGGCGGCCGTGAGGCGAAAGGGGGGACATGCGAGCTTATTGACGAACGGAGGCGATCGTGACAGTCCCTGTCGGGATAAGCGCGCCTGTCCCCCTTTTTCTCTCTTTTTCTCCGCGAGATCAAGCACGCCCCGAGCCAGGCGTCGCTTCGGATACGGAAGGCACACCCGAGCCCAGCGGGGCAGCCGCGAAGCGGGTCACGGCCGATGGGAAACGAGGAGGCGAACAAGACCGTTCTTGCCCGCAGGGGTTTATAGGAGTGGGCAGTCTTTGATTTGCTCAGATCGCAAGAAACAAAGGCTCCGTCCCCTTGAGACCGACTCCAAGATGGGTGTCGGTTGCGATATTAGATGCCCCCCTTGGTCGGGTTTGGTGGAGCGGCAGCGGGCGGCACTATTTTTGCGAGGAGGCACCAATGCCCAAGATCCTGTTCCATTCCTATCGCGGCAACCCATGGGAATTCGATATCGTCTCCCGGAGGATTGCCCCCGCCGAGCCTTCCGGCCCCGGGAAAGCCCATCAGGCAACGGACGGAAGGTTCTTTGGCGACATGCGCGGCGTGTCCCGTGAAGAGTTCGACGACCAGATCAACAATCACGCCGAAATCCTCATTCTGAACGTCACGGATCGCTGCAACCTTCGCTGCAAGTATTGCGTGTTTTCCGGGGCCTATTGCGGCCAGCGGGTTCACGGCTCTGCGACGATGAGCCTCGATACTGCGATGCGCGGCATTGACCAGTTCATTGCCCGCACCGGCAAGACGCTCCAGAATCCGGAAAAGAAACTGTCGATCGGTTTCTATGGCGGTGAACCGCTGCTGGCGTTCGACCTGATCCGTGAGGTTCTCGACAGGGTGCACGGGGCCGAGTATTCGCAACTCGCCGGGCGACTGACCCACTCCATCACCACGAACGGGACCCTGCTGGACGAGGAGAAGGTCGAGGTTCTCGTGAAGTACGGCGTTTCCATGCAGGTCAGTCTTGACGGCCCGCAGGAACTCCACGACCGCAACCGCGTCTGGCCCGATGGCTCGGGGACGTTCGGAGCCGTGGTGCGCAACCTGGAAGGCGCTTGCCAACGGTTTCCCGACTTCTTCGCGTCTTTCGCCTACGTTGTCACGATGTTCGCGCCGCTGCGTTACCTCCAGCGCGCTGCGTTCTTCGACTCGCATCCACTCTTCCAGGGCCACCAGTTCCGCGTCACGTCGGTGGCCACGGCGAACTGCGACCTGGCTTTCGACACGTCCGAGGAAGAAAAGGACCGCGTCGAGTTTGCCGCGCTGCTGCGGCAGTTTCATGGCAGAGCCGTGCAGCGCGATACCGCGGCGCCGCCTTCGAGTCCGGGCTCGTCTCCCAGAACCTCGCGCGATTCCGCCAGGCCCAAGGTGAGACGGGCACGGCGACCCTCGGCCCCAATGGCTGTTGCATCCCCGGCCAGCGGCGCATTTTGCTGTCGACGGCTGGCCGCTACCACCTCTGCGACAAGGTCACGCAAAACGAGCGGTTGTCGCTGGGGGACGTGAATTCCGGCGTTTGTGCGGACCGCGCGTGGAAGATTTACAACGATTACCTGGCATTGAGCCGCGACGACTGCCTGAGCTGCCCGCTGGGAAACATCTGTAGTTACTGCCCGGCGTCCGCGCTGGAGGGCGATTATATGGGCGTTTCCTCAAAGCGCTTTCAATGCGCCTCCAACCTGCCGTACACCAGGCAACTGCTTGAAGTCTATGCGTCCATCATGGAAGACGTGCCGCAAGAAGACCTTGACAGGTGGATTGCGCCACGGCTAACTTAAGATAGCGACCTATTAGCAAGTGTAGGGTGGGTCGAGCGGAGCAAGACCCACCAAAAGCGGCGAGAAACCCGTGGTGGGGCTCGCTCCGCTCGACCCACCGTACAGATTTGCGACCTTTCGCGACAGATACGCGGTAGACAAGGCGTGTCACGTATTGAATTGTGGCGTCTTGGAAACACCAAGTCGAAGGAGACTGGTTATGTGCTCGTGCAATTGTCAGTGTTCGTGTTCAGGGGATACTGATGGCACTTGGTCTTACGGGGATGGGCAGGGTACGAATGGGACCGCCTCTGCCGGCCTGCAAAATACGCGGGCTGGGATGAGCCTGAAGTTCTTGCGGGACGCCATCGCCGAGCTGGTCATCGTCAACTGAGTCGTCGTCAAGAGCGACGCGGAAGAGACGCGCGTTCCGCTCCAAGAGGGCCGCAGGGTGGGGCGAGCGGCGAAGCGGTGAGCCCCGTCAGAACTCCCAAGAGACCGATGGTGGGGCTCGCCGCCAAGGCGGCTCGACCCACCCTACGGTTGCCGCCATGAAAGGAGGTGAGCATCTCGTAGAAAATCCGCGTGACGTGTTGCGTTGCTATAACGAAATCAGGTAATAGGAGGGTGAATATGTGTAGCTTTGCTTGTTCTTGCCAATGTGGTTGTTCCGATGACAGTTCGCAAGTCGGTTCATCCGGTGGTGTGGACAGCGGAGTCAACAGCGGCCAGAGCGCTATGGGATTCGTGTCCAAGCCCGAAATCGGCAGGGAGCTCTTGCGGGACGCCATCGCGGGGCTGGAAATCGTTGATGAGCCTATCCTTCTTGCGCAAGGCGATCGTGGAGCTTGAGGGCGTCGCTACGGAGGACGATGCGGAGCTTGCGGTCGTCGCCTGACGGACAGCCGTAGGGTGGGTCGAGCGGCGAAGCCGCGAGCCCCACCAGAACTCGCAAGGGACCGATGGTGGGGCTCGCCGCCAAGGCGGCTCGACCCACCCTACCATTTGCCACCTTCCGCAGCCGAAACTGTTGAGGTATGAGGTGCCAACGATGCACATAACGAGAAATGCGTTCTTGCTGCCCCCGTTGCGGGTGTGGCTGGCCAGCGTGCCGCTGCTGGTCTTGAAACAGTTGCCCTTGTGGCTGATGCCCCTGCTGGTGTGCCAAGTCATCAATGCGGCGGTGTCGGCTGATGAACACGTCGCCGGGCGTCTGGCCATGTTTAGCGGTGGCATGGTTATGCTGCTGGTTGTGGGAGCAGCAGCAGGACAACTCCTCGGCGCGCTGCTGAGCACCAGTTCGCGACGAGGCGAGAGCCGCCTCCGCATGGCCCTGGTCGCCAAGCTGCACGAGTTGTCGGCTTCCTTCCACGACAATGCCTCCGCCGGCGCGCTGCACGTCAAGGTCCTCAAGGACGCCTCGACCATCCAAGGATTTCAGGCCCAGGTCGTCACCGCGACCATGGAGGCGCTGTGCATGGCCGCGGTGGCGATGCTCGCCCCGGTGCTTTGCGGCCGGGGCGTCGTCGTGCTCCTCTATCTGGCCGCGGCGCCGCTGCTGGTTGCCGTGAAGCGGTTGTTCGACAAAGGCTTTCGCCACAACGTGCGCGTCTATCGCGAAACGCTGGAGCGGATGTCTTCGCGGCTGGGGGAGATGCTCGATATGATCCCCCTGGCGCGTGCGCACGGCGTCCAGCGGGCAGAAATGGCGATGCTCGACGAGAGAATCCAGGACGCCGAGCAGTGTGGCCATCAGATGGACCTGTCGCTTTCGCGCTACAACGGCCTGCTCATGGTGACCATGCAGATCGCCTTTACGGCGTCGCTCGGACTGGCCGGTTGGTTCGCGTCGCGGAGGACGATCTCGCCGGGCGAAATCACCATGTACTGCACCTACTTCATGTTGCTCACCGGCGCGGTGTCGGCCCTGATGGCGCAGTATCCGGCACTGACCGGCGCCAGGGAGGCCGTCCGCTCCATCCGCGAAGTTCTCGATTGCCGGGACGTCGAGCCCAACGAGGGTCGCATCGCGGTCCAGTCCGTGGAAGGGGCAGTCCGCTTCGAGGGCGTGGAGTTTTCCTATCCGGGCCTGAGCGCGCCGGCAGTGTCCGACTTGAACCTGGCGGTGCGCCCGGGGGAAACCATCGCCGTGGTGGGACGGTCGGGCGCCGGCAAAAGCACCCTGATGAGTCTCGTCATCGGCTTTCGGCGGCCGACCTCCGGCAGAATCCTCCTCAACGGAGTCGATATGGCGACGCTCGACTTGCGGACCTTCAGACGCTTCTTGTCCTTGGTCCCGCAGAACGTGGCCCTCCACTGCGGCAGCATTCGAGAGAATATCCTCTTCGGCATGGCGGAGGTGCGCGATGAGACGCTCGATGCGGCAATTCGCATGGCGAACGTCGCGGAATTCGTGGAACGCCTGCCCAGAGGGTTGGATACGCTGGTCGGGGAGAGCGGCGCCAAGCTCTCCGCCGGGCAACGCCAGCGAATCGCCATCGCGCGTGCCATGGTGCGCAATCCGAAGGTCCTCATCCTCGACGAGGCGGCATCCTCGTTGGATCCGATCTCGGAGGGACTCGTTCGCGAAGCCGTCACGAAGGCGTCGCGCGGCCGGACAACATTCATCGTGGCACACTCGGTGTCGAGCGTTCGCCATGCCGATCGGATCGTGGTCATGAAACATGGCAAAATCGTCGAGGCAGGGAGTTATGACGAGCTCTCCTGCCACGAGAGCGAATTCGTGCGGATCTTTGCTCCGCAACGACGCTGCCTTGACATCGGTTGCGAACTGACGCCGTCCGAAATGAGCGTCCGTTCCTAAGTACTCCGGCACGTAGTCTTCGCGGATCGCCAGCCCCCAAGGATAGAGACGGAATACGGGGTCGGGAGTCTTTGTTTGTGACACCATGGAATGCAGGCTTGTGCAAAAGACACTCGACCCCTTTGTCCGCCCTCAAGTGAAGGAGTAGAAGTATGTCGCCATCACCCGACGTCGGCGTCGTGAACCTGGCAAGTCCCTATGCGGTCGGCGACGCGGCGGAGCGCGTCGTGCGCGTCCTGGAGCAGGCCGGCATGACCATCTTCGCACGAATCGATCAGCAGGGCGCGGCGCAGGCGGCAGGGCTGACGATGCGGCCCATGATACTGATGCTTTTCGGCAACCCGCGGGGCGGCACCCCGCTGATGCAGTCGTATCCGACGTTGGCAATCGACCTCCCGCTCAAGGCACTGGTGTGGGAAGACGCCCTCGGGCGAGTGTGGGTCAGTACGAACAGTCCCGAGTACATGCAGCGGCGGCATGGCCTTGCCGAGACCCCATTCGCCGGGGCGCCGCGGCTCCTGGCCCGGGCGTGGAGGCGAGCCGGACGGAATAAGGGGCCGGGACTCCCGGTTCTTGACAAAACGGCGGGCAACTGGTAGATTCTGCTCATGCCACAACCCATGCGGATTGCCAGCGGCGGATTTGCCTACCACGTCCTCAATCGGGCCGTGGGGCGAAGCCGCATTTTCGCCAAGCCGCGCGACTACGAAGCCTTCGAGGCGGTCATCGCCGAGGCGAAAGGCCGGCTGCCGATGCGGCTGCTGGCCTGGTGCGTGATGCCCACGCACTGGCATCTCGTCCTCTGGCCGCGCGGCGACGGCGACCTGTCCGAGTTCATGCGCTGGCTGACGGTGACGCACACGCAGCGCTGGCACGCGGCGCACGGCACGGCGGGCAGCGGCCCGCTCTACCAGGGCCGCTTCCGGTCGTTCCCCATCCAAGCGGACGAGCACCTGTTGGCGGTGTTGCGGTACGTGGAGCGGAACCCGTTGCGGGCCAAGCTGGTCCGGCAGGCCGATGCCTGGCGATGGTCGAGCTTGTGGCGTCGCGTCCACGGCGACGAGGGCAAGCTTTTGGACGCCGGGCCCGTGGCGCTTCCCCGGCGTTGGCAAGAGCACGTGCAAGCGCCGCAGACGGAGGCGGAGCTGGAGGCGTTGCAACGCGCCGTGCTGCGCGGCGCACCCTTCGGCGAGACGGCGTGGCAGAAGCGGACGGCGAAGCGGTTGGGCTTGCAGTCCACGTTGCGCCCCCGCGGCCGGCCGGGGAAATTGCAGCCTGCGGAGTGATCGACGCCAATTACAGACTCCTGACCCCCTTTTTAACGTATGGCAGAACCGAGCACGACTGGAAAATACCCGCTGACGGTCTATCTTTCCGCCGACGTGGCCAAGCGGCTGATGGCGGCAGCGGAGGCGCAGCGGCGGACGCCGGCGGACCTGGCCGTCGACATGCTGGACCGGAACTTGCCCCGCCTGCCGCCCGCCGGCACGTCCAAGGGCAAGATTCCATATACGTAGGGGCCAGGGGCCGGGGGCCAGGGAGAAGAAGCGAGCCCCGGGCGTAAGCCCGGGGATGACGTCAACCCGCCGCTTGGCGTTGGGAGTCCGTGCGCACATCCCCGGGCTTACGCCCGGGGCTCGTCAGGTGTGCGGCCACACGCAATCATGCAAGGTCATTTCGAGCAATGAGCGCAGCAAACCCAGGCCGCATCTTGACGATGAACAGCGGCTCGTCGAGCCTCAAGTATTCGCTCTTCCACATGGGCGACGGGGAGAGCCGCGTGCTGGCGGGCGAGATCGAGCGGATCGGCCTGCGCGGCGGCGTCTTTCGCATGCGCGACGCCGGCGGCGACGACGGTCGTGGAAGAGCATCCCGAGCTGCCCGACCACGAGGCGGCCCTGCGGACGCTGCTGGGCTGCGCTGGACAAGCGGTTTCCCGGCCATCAGTTGGACGCCGTGGGCCATCGCGTGGTGCACGGCGGCGTGAATTATAGCCAGCCCTGCCCGATCACGCCGGAGTTGTTGATCGCCCTGGACGAGATCGTCCGCCTGGCGCCCGAGCATCTGCCGCACGAGTTGAAGGCCATTCGGGCGGTGCAGCAGAACTATCCCGGCCTGGCGCAGGTCGCCTGCTTCGACACCGCCTTCCATCGCCACATGCCCGAGCTGGCGCAGCGCTATCCGCTGGTGCGGAGTCTCTGGCACGAAGGGGTGCGGCGCTACGGCTTTCACGGTCTCTCCTACGAGTATATTATCGGGAACCTCAAGGCGGTGGCGGGGGCCGAGGCGGCCGACGGCCGGCGTGATCATCGCCCACCTGGGAAACGGCGCCAGCATGGCGGCCGTGCTGGGCGGCCGCAGCATCGACACCACGATGGGCTTTACGCCCGCCGGCGGCCTGATGATGGGCACCCGCTCCGGCGACCTCGATCCCGGCGTGCTCGTCTATTTGCTGGTGGAGAAGGGCCGCACGCCGGCCACCGTCGACTACTTGGTGAACCAGCGTTCCGGGCTGATCGGCGTCTCGGGCAGCAGCTCGGACGTCCGCGACCTGCTGGGCCGCGAGGCCGACGATCCGCACGCCGCCCAGGCCGTCGAGTTGTATTGTTACCAGGCGCGAAAATTTCTCGGCGCGCTGGCGGCCGTGCTGGGCGGATTGGACACGCTGGTCTTCACCGCCGGGGTCGGCACGTATGCCCCCAGCATCCGCCAGCGCATCTGCCGGGACATGGAGTTTCTCGGCATCCGCCTGGACGCCGGCCTCAACGCGGCCAATGCGGCGGTGATCAGCGGCCCGCAGAGTCCGGTCACGGTGCGGGTCATGAAGACCGACGAGGAATTGATCATCGCCCGGCACACGTGGCATATCCTCAGCCAACAGTAAGGAGTTTCCCCCCCATGGACCAAGCCGTTTCCGCCGAACTGTTGAAGAAGGTCGACGCCTACTGGCGGGCCGCCAACTACCTGTCCGTCGGACAGATCTATCTCTACGACAATCCGCTGCTGAAGGAGCCGCTGCGGCACGAGCACATCAAGCCGCGGCTGCTGGGCCATTGGGGCACCACGCCGGGACTGAACTTCATCTACGCCCACCTCAACCGCGTCATCAAGCAGTACGACCTGAACGTCATCTACGTGGCCGGTCCGGGACACGGCGCCCCGGGAGTGCTGGCCAACGTCTATCTCGAAGGCACGTACAGCGAGGTCTATCCGAACATCTCCCAGGACGCGGCCGGCATGAAGCGGCTCTTTACGCAGTTCTCGTTTCCCGGCGGCATTCCCAGCCACGCCGCCCCCGAAACGCCCGGCTCGATCCATGAAGGGGGCGAGCTGGGCTACTCGCTGTCGCACGCCTACGGCGCGGTGCTCGACAATCCCGATCTGCTGGCGGCCTGCGTCGTCGGCGACGGCGAGGCCGAGACCGGTCCGGCGGCCACCGGCTGGCATTCCAACAAGTTTCTCAATCCCATCCACGACGGTGCGGTGCTTCCCATCCTGCACTTGAACGGATACAAGATCGCCGGCCCGACCGTGCTGGCGCGGATCAGCCACGAGGAACTCGACGATCTGCTGCGCGGCTACGGATACGCGCCCTATTTCGTCGAGGGCGACCAGCCGGAGACGATGCACCAGCTGATGGCCGCCACGCTGGACCGCGTCGTGGCCGAGATCAAGCGGATTCAGGCCGAGGCCCGCAGCAAGGGATTTACCGGCCATCCCCGCTGGCCGATGATCGTGCTGCGGACGCCCAAGGGCTGGACGGGGCCGAAAGTGGTCGACGGCCTGCCGGTCGAGGGGACATTCCGGGCGCACCAGGTGCCGATTGCGGACATGGACAAGCCCGAGCACGTCAAGCTCCTGGAGAGCTGGATGTTGAGTTACCGGCCGGAGGAGCTGTTCGACGCCGCCGGCCGGCTGCAGCCGGAGTTGGCGGAGTTGGCCCCCAAGGGCGTCCGCCGCATGGGCGCGAACCCCCATGCCAACGGCGGCCTCCTGCTGCGCGAGCTGCGCATGCCCGATTTCCGCCAGTACGCGGTCGACGTGCCGGCGCCGGGGCGGTGCGGGCCGAGGCCACGCGCGTGCAAGGCCAGCTCATCCGCGACGTGATGAACCTGAACGCCGAAAGCCACAACTTCCGCATCTTCAGCCCCGACGAAACCAATTCCAACCGCTGGCAGGCGGTCTTCGACGACACCAACCGCCAGTTCGACGCCGAGATCCTGCCCGGCGACGACCACGTCGCCCTCTCGGGCCGCGTCATGGAAATGCTCAGCGAGCACCAGTGCCAGGGCTGGCTGGAGGGCTATCTCCTGACCGGCCGGCACGGCTTCTTCTCCTGCTACGAGGCGTTCATTCACATCATCGATTCGATGTTCAATCAGCACGCCAAGTGGCTCAAGACGACCCGCGGCATCCCCTGGCGGCGGCCCGTCGCCTCGCTCAACTATCTGCTCACCTCGCACGTCTGGCGGCAGGACCACAACGGCTTCAGCCACCAGGACCCGGGCTTCATCGATCACGTGGTCAACAAGAAGGCGGAGGTGATTCGCGTCTATCTGCCGCCCGACGCCAACACGCTCTTGAGCGTCACCGACCACTGCCTCCGCAGCCGCAACTACGTCAACGTGATCGTGGCCGGCAAGCAGCCGGAGCACCAGTGGCTCGACATGGACCAGGCGATCAAGCACTGCACGGCGGGCATCGGCATCTGGCCCTGGGCCAGCAACGACGCCGGCGGCCGCGCCGGACGTGGTCATGGCCTGCTGCGGCGACGTGCCCACGCTGGAGACGCTGGCCGCCGTCGATCTGCTGCGCCGGCACGTCCCGGAGTTGAAGATTCGGGTGGTCAACGTCGTCGACCTGATGCGATTGCAGCCGGCCAGCGAGCATCCGCACGGACTGAGCGACGTCGATTTCGACGACCTGTTCACGCCCGACCGGCCGATCATCTTCGCCTTTCACGGCTATCCGACGCTGATCCACCGGCTGACGTATCGGCGCACGAACCATCGCAACCTGCACGTCCGCGGCTACAAGGAGGAGGGGACGACGACCACGCCGTTCGACATGGCGGTGATGAACGATCTCGACCGGTTTCACCTGGTGTGCGACGTGATGGACCGCGTGCCGGCGGCCGCGGCGAAGGCGGCCTACGTGAAGCAGGCGATGCGCGACAAGCTGGTCGAGCACAAGCAATATATTGTCCGCTACGGCGAGGACATGCCGGAGATCCGCGATTGGAAGTGGCCGGGGGCGAGTGGGGCGCATTGACCGGAAGCGTGGCAGCCGGCGAAAAAGTTCTCGCGCAGAGTCGCCAAGCGCAGAGCCGCCAAGGAGGGAAACCTGGTTGGGGAAGCGAATGCGCGTGGGCGCAATCCGAGCTTCCGCTTCTTCTTGTTCGTACCTTTGCGCCCTTGCGGCTCCGCGCCTTTGCGTGAGATATTCCGCGCCGGGCCGCGCCCGCCCGAGGGCTGATTTACGTCGAGTGCAAGCACACTTCTTTTCCGAAGGGAGAATGACCGATGAACCGACGCTTTCTTATCGCCGTTTTGCTGCTGCTGGCCGCCGGGCCCGTGCACGGCGACCAGTCGAAAACTCCCGGCCCGGCGATTCCACAACTGGGTCCGCTGCCTCCCAGGGGGCCGATACCGGAACTGGGCATGGGCATGCTCCGTGACCATGGAATGCTCGAGATCGAGGATGTCGTCACCAGGGCTGTGCGGGAAACGAGACAGCGGGACACCGTTGTCAACGAGCTCGACCCATTGGGCGTCCCGGTGCAACGGGTGCGGACGACCACCGAACAGTTCGTCCGTTACGTCCCCGAGCGGAGGGTCAAGCAGGTCGGGGCGGGCGATTACTGGGTGTTTCAGGACGGCAAACTGCTGGACGCCAAGGCGGCCGCGAAGTTGCTGGCCCATTCCACGCCCATCTTGTTCGCCCGCTTCGAGAAGCCCAACGAGCAATTCGACCCGTTCTATCTCCAGTTTTTCAAGCCGGCGGTGGTGATCGTGGGCTTTGCCTATCCGGGGCCTTGAATGCCTGTGCGCCCTTGCGGCTTGGCGTCTTTGCGTGAGATTGCACGCGCCGTGCCCTTGGTTATGGTTCGTCCCGCTTGAACTGATCGTGGCTCGCCAAAGCCGGGCGTTTTCCCACTGCCTTTCGGGGGCAAAACCGGGTATACTGTCGCCATGGACGACGCCCCGACACCTCGTTGGTATCACCTCACGCCCGATCGCGCCGTGGTCGGACTGCTGGCCATCGAAGGTTTTCTGATTCTGTCCGAGCGGTTCGACTGGTTCGCCTTCCATCAGTACAAGGGCTGGATTGCCCTGGCCGGCATGGCGAGCCTGGGGCTGGCGATGTTCCTGATGCTGCTCTGGTTCCTCGCCGCCTGGCTCTTCCGCCGCCGCTTCCAATTCAGCATGCGCTCGTTGCTCCTGCTGATGGTAATCGTCGCCATCGCGTGCAGTTGGCCGGCGGAGGCGTGGAAACAGCGGCAACTGGCCGAGGAGATTGCCAACGCCGGCGGGCGGGTGTTTTATGATTATCAACTCGATCCCAGCGGCCGTTCGATGCCCACGGCCACGCCGCCAGGGCCGCCGTGGCTGCGCAAGCTGGGGGGCGACGACCTCTTCGCGACCGTGACGAGGCTCGAGGTTCAAAACCGCTCCGAACTCGGCGACGCGGAGATGGACGCGGTCAGGCGATTCCCCCAACTCCAATGGCTGGACCTCAACTGGACCCGGCTCAGCGACGCCGGGTTGGAACGCCTCCGAGGTCTGACCCGGCTCGAAGTGCTGGTGCTCCGCCACACCCGGATTACCGACGCCGGGCTCGAAAGCCTCCGGCGATTGACGCGGCTCAAATCGCTGGACCTCAACGGCACCAACGTGACCGACGCCGGGCTGCAATGCCTCCAGGGCTTGCCCCAGCTCCAAACGCTCGATCTCGGCTGGACCAAAATCACGGACGCCGGGCTCGCGCAGCTCCGGGGGCTCGCGCAACTCCAGGAACTCAACCTCGGCGGCACCAAGATCGGCGATGCCGGGCTGGAACATCTCCAGGCGCTCGGCCAACTCCAAATCCTCTACCTCGACGGCACGAAATTAAGCGACGCCGGACTGAAGAACCTCGCAGGATTGAGCCGGCTGCAATGGCTGTTTCTCGCCCGCACCAAGATCGGCGACGCCGGGCTGCGACACCTCCGAGGATTGACCCGACTCCAAGGGCTGGACCTCGGCGACGCCAAGGTGAGCGCGGCCGGGCTGGAACACCTCAAGGGGTTGACGCAACTCAGGGAAATTTTTCTTCACGGCACCAAAGTCACCGCAGCCGGCGCAGCGGAACTCCAGTAGGCATTGCCGAACTGCCATATAGAGCGGTAGCCGGGCCAAGGCCCAGCCGCGGGTCCCGCCCAGGGCGTTGCCCTGGTTGTTACGCGCAAGTCGCAACGGCTGACAGGCTCTCGCCCAAATTGGGCATAATAGCATAGCCCAGGGTTGCCGCGCAGCGGCTACCCTGGGTTTTGAATGGCGAGAATTCCAAAACCCCAACGGGGTTTCGTTTCGCAAACGTTCCGCGCAATTTCGGTGGGGTTGAGGGCGGGGTGGCCCGCCAACCCAGGGTAGCCGCTGCGCGGCAACCCTGGGCTAGATTATCAAAGCCCCTTCGGGGCATGGACATTTCCGGAGGCAATAACCTGTGTGCAACAGCGAGGGCGTTGCCCTGGTTGTTACACACAAGTCGCGATGGCTAACAGGCTCTCGCCCCAAAGGGGCATAATAGCATAACCCAGGGTTGCCGCGCAGCGGCTACCCTGGGTTCTGAATGGCGAGAATTCCAAAACCCCAACGGGGTTTCGTTTCGCAGACGTTTGCGTAACCTCGGTGGGGTTGAGGGCGGGGTGGCCCGCCAACCCAGGGTAGCCGCTGCGCGGCAACCCTGGGCTAGATTATCAAAGCCCCTTCGGGGCATGCACATTTTCGGAGGTAATAACTTGTGCGTAACAGCGAGGGCATTGCCCTGGTTGTTGCACACAAGTCGCAACGGCTAACAGGCTCTCGCCCAAAATGGGCATAATAGCATAGCCCAGGGTTGCCGCGCAGCGGCTACCCTGGGTTCTGAATGGCGAGAATTCCAAAACCCCAACGGGGTTTCGTTTCGCAAACGTCCGCGCAACCTCGGTGGGGTTGAGGGCGGGGTGGCCCGCCAACCCAGGGTAGCCGCTGCGCGGCAACCCTGGGCTAGATTATCAAAGCCCCTTCGGAGCATGGACATTTCCGGAGGCAATCGCTTGTGTGTGACGACGAGGGCGTTGCCCTGGGCTGGCAGAACCGCCGCCCCGTTGGGGCCGGCAGTCCGATCGGCGCCCACTGTGCTATCCTGGTCTCCCCCGCCCGCCGCCCGGTGGTGTAGAATGAATGAGGTGGCAGCCCGAAATCCCGACGTGCGTCGTCCATGACCGGGGAATCGTCATGGTGGGCATCGATACCGACCCGAAAGCCCGGACCCTCTACGACGACTGGCGGGCCCGCCCATGTCGGCACAAACTGAAGAACAGGGGGGAATATGACACGGAGCGTTCAATTCGTGCGCCTGCTGACGTCGGTGCTGTTTGCAGCCGCAGCATGCACCTTCGTCGTCGGCTACGACCGAATGTCACAAATTCGCTACCGAATCGACCATCCGACCGCCGAGGGATACTGGGCGTCGCCGGGCGAGTTCGTCCTTGAGAACCAAACCGACGGAGGCAAGTTCATCACTGCGTACCGTGGGTACGCCTACGCAGTGCCGCTTGCGGGGCTGCTGCTGGGAATCCTGGTTATCTGGCGGTGGCCACGGTTCCCCGCGCTGGCCGAACTGGTCGTGTCCGTCATGTGGTTCGTCGGTCTCGTGTGGGCCGGTTTTGTCCTATTGATGTGGCAGACTCAGAATGTCCCAGTCTTCTACGGCATGCGGTCGCACTTTTAGAACCGGTCGAACCATTCGCGCCGTGTGCCACTGTTGGCTTGTCCAGCAGTGTTGCATCTCGTGGCCGCGTGGCACTGCTGGACAAGCCAGCAGTGGCACACGGCAATTTCCTGGTGGGGCTCGCGACCATGCTCCGCATGGTGCCCCTCGACCCACCCTACACGCTCACTGCCCTCCGCCGCCGAACTCGACGCGCACCGTCTCGATGCTCGCCGGACCGAACGGCAGCGAAAGCTTGCCGGCCGGCGCCGGCAGCGCGGCCTCGTCGTACTCGATGATGCTGGTCCTCGTGGCCTTGGAAATCGGGCGGAAGAACTCGACCGCGACGGGCGTCTGGTCCTTGCTCTTGGCCGTTTCCGCCAGGCGCAGAATGACCCCGCGGCCGTCCTCCGCAGCCTTCACCACGGCAAGCTGAACGTGATCGGAGCCGACCCGGGCGAAGGAAAACCGCTCCGGCATCGAGCCCGGCCTCACCGGGACGCCCAAAAACAGCAAGGGCATAAGCGGCGTGTTCAGTTCCTCGCCCAGCCGGACGGAATCGGCGCCGGCCTGCAAGGCGAAGCGGAAACTGTGCTCGCCGCGCTGGCTGTAGTAGAGGTTGTCGTCGCCGGAACTCCGCACGGTCCGCAGCAAGAGCGGCGCGATGAGACAGCCCGCTTCCGGCTTCGGCCCCAGGTCGCGGAAGGCGGCCATGTTGCACTCGGAAGCCAGCGTCACGCGGCAATCGCCCTGGGCGGCCTCGGCCCAGCCCCTCATGCCGCGCCACGGATAGCCGGCCACGGGGCCGAACGGCCAGGGGGCCGCATATTTCATCTCCTTGCCAAGCTCCTCCCAGCCGTAGGGGACCGCGTAACGCACGGTCGGATTGGCCAGGTTGAGAGGGAATGTCTGGTAGACGTGGACGTTCTTCTTCCCGTGCCAATCGAGCGTGGTGACCAGGTCCACCCGGGGCAGGTCGCGATAGAGAATGATCTCCTGCCGCCGCGTCGAGTCGTCGACGACGCGGCCGGTCACTTCCACCACCAGCCGGACCGGCCCCTGCTCGACGACCTTGATCGACGACGGTTGTTGGCGCATCATCCATTCCTTGCCGGTGAAATGGCACTTGTTGTCCACCTCGTCGTCTTCTTTGGCCATCAGCTCGTTGCAGGCGTACTTGCTGTCCTGGCGGACGAGTTCCTTCTGCCCCCGCTTGTCGAAAAGGCTCTTGATGCCGCCCGTGCGGGGATCGAGCGTGAGGCGATAAAAATCGTTCTGGAACCGGTTCTCCTCGGCCTCGACCTGGAACGGCGATTTCTCGGCCGCCCTCGCGGTGTCCTCTCCGCTTTCCAGAACGGCGTAATACGTCGCGTAACCGAGCGACGGGACTTTCGCGCAAAACGCCACCTGCGACTGGCCCGCCGGCACGCCGGCATCGCGACGGACAACCTGGGCGGCCACCGGCGCACCGCTGCTGTCATAGAGGCGCAGTCGCGGGGCGTTGTTGCCGGCGATATTCAGCGTGCAGGTCACGATGTCCTCGCGGTCCCACGACAAGGGGTTGAACACGACCACGGGCACGGCGTCCGCGCGGCGGAAGCCGATGGCGGCGGCAAGCGAGCCCATTGCCGAGTTCAAGACCGCGTCGTTGATGGCGCAGGCGGCGCGGGTCTTCTCGGTCTTCACGCGGTCGCTGATTTCGCCGTTGCTGCCGCCCCAATTGTGCTCGACGACGTAGAGCCGATCTTCCCAGACCTGTTCGAGTTGTTGGCGGGGATAGGCGAAGCCGGGCGAGACGAGGCTGGCGAAGGTGGCGAACTTTTCCGCCGCCAGCAGGCGACCGTCCAGGCGGCGGTCCGCCATGAGACACTCCTGGCCCAGCGACTGCAAGACATCCCAATAGGAGGGCAGCTCGCCGGCATAGGTCGGCAGCGGCTCGTTCTCGACGGCGCGAAACAGCTCCGTGCTGGAGACATACTCCAACGGCGGAAACCGCTTCTCGGCGTTCCACCGGGCGATCTTCTCGCCGACCCGGGCGGAGGGCTTTTCCACGTCGGTGCCGTCGGTAATGAAGGCGATCGGCGGCAGCTTGTGGGCGGTGCAATTCCGGCGGATGTCGTCCAGGAACGTCGGCAGCGTGCTGGCCAGGGCGTCGAGCGTGTCGTTGCGCAGGCCCATGGCCGAGCCGGCCGAGTATCCCCACGGCGTGGACCAGGTCATGATCGTCGAGCCGTCGGGCGCCTGCCAGCGGAAGAGGAACGGCCCGCGGGTTTCGTGCAGCAGGTAAGGGGCCTGATAGGTGTTGTCGGTGGCGCCGGCGGAGATGACCAGGGCGTGGATGCCCGCCTTGTGGAGGATTTGCGGCATCTGGGCGGTGTGTCCGGCCACGTCGACGTTCCAGACGACGACCGGCTCGAAGCCCAGGTGCTCCTGGAGCCAGCGTTTGCCCAGGTACAATTGGCGGACCAGCCCTTCGCCGCCGGAGGTCAATTCCCAGGGGCCGGTGTAGAAGGCGCCGGTCTCGACGATGCCGGCCTTCAGCAGCCGCTTGACCGTCTGGAGCTTGTCGGGATGGCGGTGGAGATACTCGCGGACGTAGAGGGCGTGTTCCATGGTGAAGCGGTAGCCGGGCACGGTTTCCGCCAGCTCGACCGACTTGGCGAAGGCCTCGACGTTGGCCGTCAGGCAGACTTCCGGCGTGTCGCACCAACAGAGGTCGGAGTGGGTGTGCGAGACGACCAGGCCGCGATAGCCGCGCACGTCCTTGCTGCCGGGGATATTGATCGTTGTCTCGCCGGCCGGAACGTCCCCTTCGGCCAGCGCGAGCTGGACCTGGTGCCGCCCGGGTGATTCGAAAAGCGTTAGGCTGATCCCGACCGCACCCGCGGCGGGCACCACCGCGTCCTGTGCGATCTTCGGCTCGCTCGGTTCCACCGACAGCGTCACCCGCGATGGCTTGTCGCGCGGATTGATCGCCTTGACGCGGACGGTTCCCATCAGCCAGCCGCCGACGGCAGTGGAATGACGCGTCGCGAAGACAAAAGCCTCGCGGTCGTTGCCCGTGATCTTGAGCCGGGCGATTGCCTCGGCCAGGTTATCGAAGATATACACATGCGGCACGTAAGTGGAGTCGGCAAGGACCGCGTGGTCGATGCCCGTGCTCTTAAGCCGAGCAATGGTTTCCGCCAGGTTATCGACGATTTGCACGTTGCGCAGCTCACCGTTCAGGTACTCGTCGGCTGAACCGGTCCATCCCAGCCGCACGGGGTTGTCGCTGGTCCGAATGACCGGCGCCTCGTCGAGCCGCTTGAGCATTAACTTTCCGCCCGCCGTCCCGGTATCCGCCTCCGGGACCGCCACCAGGATTACTTGCCGCAGAAAGGCGTCGTAGGTGGCCGTGATGTCGTACCAGCGATTCGGCTTCAGGAAGATGTCGCTATGGGGCTGCCAGAGGTTTTCCTGGCCGCCGACGCCGATCGTGTACATCAGCTCCAGGCGGTGGCTGAGGGCCAACTGGAACTGCACCTTCTCCCGCTCGTTGCTGTCGTCGCGCTTGGCGATCAGGCCCTGGAACTTGCCCGTGGGCCCGTAGCTCTTCACCTGCAAGTGGATGGTGAACTGGCCGGTCAGGTCGAGGCTGGGCGAATGGGCCACCTCGACGAAGCTCTTGTCGGCCTCGCTGAATTTCATGGCCGCCTTGCCGTCGCTGCGGACCCAGGCGGCCCGGGTGGCCATGCCGTGGTTGCCGTAGCCGCTGTGGTCGGCCAGCGTATCGCCCTTTCCTTCGTCGATGGGCCAGAGGCCGCGGACCCAGGGCTCGGCGGGCGCGGCCGTCGCCGTCTCGCCGCCGGCCGCAAGAAGGATGGTCATCGCCACGGCCAGGAAAAGCATCTTTCGGCAGCAGTGCATGATGGTTCCCTTTTTCTGTCTCTGTAGGGTGGGTCGAGCGGAGCGAGCCCCACCAACTACGCTTGTGCCATTTTCTGGTGGGGCTCGCTCCGCTCGACCCACCCTACAAATCTTGTTCTGTCGTCAGTATTACCGCCCTCTATCTTGCCGTAGCCGGCGCAATCTGTAAAGATCCGAGCCGCCGGATTGCGTGGCGGCATCCCATGCGATGCACCACGCCGGGCAAGCAGCGCCCGGCGGCGGGGCCACGTTATCCGGAGGCTAACGACTCCGGCTCATGGTTTGGGTGTGCCGAGCCGGTGGCGTAAGCCGCCGGATTGCGCGGCAGCATCCCACACGATGCGCCGGGTCCGGCGCCCTTCCCCGGCGTCCCCCGCAAGCTATAATTGAACTTGAAAAGTCCCCCGGCATCGGGACGTACAACCGGCCTCGAACAAAACAGGAAAATCCCATGAGCTACGCCGACAACCCCTACCGATCGCCCCTGGGCGTGCTGGCCGCACAGGCCGACGCCGACGAGCGCAGCACTTTCATCACCCAGACCTACCTGCACCTGGCGGGCGCCATCGGGCTGTTCGTCGCCCTGGAAGCGATCCTGTTCCAGGTTCTCAACACCCACGACATCACACGGCTGATGATCGGCAGTCGTTGGAGCTGGCTTATCGTGCTCGGGCTGTTCATGGTCGTGAGCCATGTCGCCACGAGCTGGGCCCAGTCGGCCGTGAGTTCGACCATGCAGTACATGGGCCTGGGCTTGTACGTGCTGGCCGAAGCGGTGATCTTCCTGCCGCTGCTCTGTATCGCGGGTACGGTCGATCGGTCGATCATCCCCTCGGCGGCGATCGCCACGCTCGCGCTGTTCGCCGCGCTGACGGCCGTGGTGTTCATCACCCGCAAGGATTTTTCCTTCCTGCGGAGCGTGCTGCTCTTCGGCGGCCTGGCGGCGATGGGCCTGATCGTGGCGGCGATCGTGTTTCACTTCCCCCTCGGGGCGATCTTCACCTATGCCATGATCGCGCTGGCGTGCGGCTATATCCTCTACCACACGTCGAACGTGATGCTCCATTACCGGATCGGTCAGCACGTGGCGGCGTCGCTGGCGTTGTTCGCCTCGCTGGCGTTGCTGTTCTGGTACATCCTGCAACTGTTCCTCTCGCGGCGGAACTGATTTCGCTCGCGCGTGCCGAGCCGGTGGCGTGCGCCACCGGATGGCGTGGCGTGATCCCAGGCGCCGCACCGCGCCCGGCAACCAGCGCCCTGGCGCGGGGCAACGTTATCCGGAGGCTCACGCCTCCGGCTCATAGTTGGCGCATGCCGGCGGGCTGCCGCCTTGACGCCCGGGCGGCAGGCAGTAGAATAGGACTATTCGTGCTCGTTCATCGGGGCGGCTATCGAGGGGCGGAATGTTCAGGGAGATCATCACCAGCTTTCGGCATACCAAGGGAGACCCGCTGCGTCGCCGCATCCTTGCCGTCTATCTCTTCCTCCTCGGATTGAACCTCGCCGCCTGGGCCCTGGCGCTGGCGGCGTTTCACGCCTATCCGGCCACGCTGAGCCTGTGCTTCCTGGCCTACGGCTTCGGCCTGCGGCACGCCGTCGACGCCGACCACATCGCCGCCATCGACAATGTGACGCGGAAGTTGATCCAGGAAAACAAGAAGCCGGTCGGCGTCGGCCTCTTCTTTTCCCTCGGTCATTCCACGGTGGTGATCCTGATGTCGCTGCTGGTGGCGCAGGGCACGGGCTACGTGAAGAACCACTTCCCGCAATTCCAGGAGGTCGGCGACATCATCGGCACTTCCGTTTCCGCCTTCTTCCTGCTGTTGATCGCGGTGGTCAACTTCGTGATTTTCCTGGAGGTCTTCAAGCGTTTTCAGGCGGCGCGGAAGGGCGGCGGCCGCCATGAGGACGCCTTGCAAAGCCTGCTCAACGGCCCGGGGCCGGTCGCCCGCGTGCTGCGCTGGTTGTTCAAGCTGGTGGGCGAGAGCTGGCAGATGTACTTTGTGGGCTTTCTCTTCGGGCTGGGGTTCGACACGGCCACGGAGATCGCCTTGCTCGGGATCGCCGCCACGCAGGCGGCCCAGCAGGTGCCGATCTGGTCGATCATGGTCTTTCCGCTACTGTTCACCTCCGGCATGTGCCTCATAGACACTACCGACGGCATCGTCATGCTGGGGGCCTACGGTTGGGCATTTATCCGGCCGGTGCGGAAGCTGTTCTACAACATGACGATCACCCTGATCTCCTTCCTCATCGCACTGCTGATCGGCGGTTTGGAGGCGCTCGGCATTCTGGCGGCGAAGTTCCACTGGGATACCGGCCTCTGGGCGGCCGTCAATACGCTGAACAGCGACGACAATTCGACCAAGCTGGGCTACGGCATTATCGGCCTGATGGTCGCAAGCTGGCTGGCTTCCGTCATCGTCTACCGGGTCGCGGGACTGGAGCGGCTCGACGAGCAGCCGGCCGGCCGGGATTGGCAGTGAAACGGCTGCGGCGTTTTGCCGCGCGGGTGACCCCGATAGCTTTGCTATCGGGGCGGCGTAGCCGCAAGAGGAGTTTCAATACGTCACGGAAGCCTCTTGTGCCTGCGGCACCCCGATAGCAAAGCTATCGGGGCCACCCAGCGGCTCACGATCGTTACGCCGGCCACTCCATGCGCGGACAGCTCACGCAGGGAGTGCGGGGGTCGATCTCGGTGAGGATCTTGTCGCGCAGGCCGTAGCGCCCGTCCTGATCGAGCCAGCCCCATTCGCCCGTGAAATTCGCCTCCAGAAACACGTAGCGGTCGCCGGCCAGCAGGAAGTCGAGCCGGGCGTAGTGCGAGCCGGCGTCCCGCATGAACGCGAAGATGCCGTCCGCCACGGCAGGCGGAAGCTCGACCGGGACCCATTGCCGATGGGCGTATTCCGCCGGCGCCAGCCGCCAGTCGATGGTCTGATCGAGAAAGACGCGGCGGTCCAGGGAAAAGGCGAAAAGCCGGTCGCGCACCACGACCACCGTGACATCCCATTGGGCATCGACGAACTCGGTGAGGAACCAGGCACACTTCGGATCGAGCTGGTCCTCCTGGACCTTCTGGGAATAGAACCCGATGCCCAACTCATACTTGAAATTGAAGCTCTTGGCCACCGACTCGACGCCGGGGCGGAGCGCGTCGGGAAAATTGATGAGAAACTTCGAGGGGGTAATGGCGAAGTACCTTGCGGGCCATGCGTTGCTGCTGGAGCTTGCCCAGCCGCATCGACGCGTAGGGCTGCAAGAGCACCACCTTGCCCTCCGCCCAGAGGATGTTCACCACGTCGTTCCACGCCGACCAGATCTCCTCTTCCAGGTAGCGCTCCTCGGTGGACGTGGGGCGATCGGGAAAGAGCACGGACGCCCGGGCGTTCGAGCGCCGATAGACCTTGGCAATGTCGGCGTCGGTAATGCGCCGGCCCGCCGGATTCTCCAATTCGATCACGTCTTCGGTGACGCGGACCTTGTAGTCCTGCCAGAGGTCGGAGTTGTAGCGAAAAATGTGCTCCGTGCCCAGGTTGGCGACGACCAGGTCGGCCACGTAATCGACGGAGTTCGTCAGCAGCAGCGTTACCGGGGGCTGGGGCATGGGAGAGTGCAATGGCTGGAGTTAGAAAAAAATGCGCACGAGGCCCCTCGGAGACGACCCGGCGGGGTGGTCTCCTGCTGGCGGCTGCGGAGCGGGGCCGCGCGGGGAAACCTACTCGTCGGCCTCGCCGTCGAACTTGGTGCTGCTGTTCGGCGCACCGGTTGACGCGAGCGTCTTCCGCATCTCGTCGCTTTGGCTCCAATGCCGGACTTGAGCCACGTGGTCATAGGCGCACCGCGGCGCCTCACGCCGCCAGGTGGACGCCACCGCGGGCTTCTCCGAGACCAACTGAGAGGGTCGTAACATGACTGTCTCCTCCATGATTGATATTGCCGTCCCGTGCCGGCCCTCGCCGACGACGGGCACACGGGGGGGTATTCTAACGCTCTGGGGCGTCTATGGTCAATACCAGCCGGCTATCGAAGGAAGCGGATCGTCAGCGGGTAACGGTAGCGGATGCCCTGGTTCGCTTGGATCGTGGCGATAATCGTCATGACGATGTTGAAAATCAAGACCGCCGGCAGCAGAACGAACCCCACGAAACAGAAGAGGGTCAGGGCCGCGACCACGAGGTAGATGAGTACGCTGATCTGGAAGTTGAGGGCCTCCTTGCCTTGATCGTCGACCAGCGGAAACTCATCCTTCTTGATCAGCCAGACCACCAGCGGGCCGAGAAAGTTTCCAAACGGAATCACCAGGCCCGCGAAGGCGCTGAGGTGGCAGAAGCTCGCCCACATCCGTTCGTCCTTGTTGTCGCTCACCGGGCTGTCACTGGGTATCGCGCCGGCGGGTTCGGGTGTCGAGTCGCTCATGGTCGTTGTCCTCGCAAAAAAGGGTTTGAATGAATCGTTCAATGCCTCGCTGAAGAACCTTTACTCTTGCCCAGCAACTTCTTGACTTGCGGCCACGATCGCGTGTTGGCCACGTCGTGCCTGGTCAGGCCGCCGCGGCGGGCCTGGATCACCCCGTAGCGCATCGCCGCCAATCCCTCGACCCGATGCGCATCGGTGGAAATGACGACGGGAATGCCGTGGCTCTTGGCCACCGCGCAGGCCAGATCGTCCAGGTCCAGCCGCAGCGGATGGGCGTTGAGCTCCAGCATCTTGCCGTGCTCTCGGGCGGCCTTCATCACCGCTTCCATGTCGATCTCGTAGGGCCGCCGCTTGTTCAACATGCGGCCGGTCGGATGCGCGATGGCCGACACATAAGGATTCTCCAGGGCCCCGATCACGCGCCGCGTGATCTGCTCGCGGGGCTGGTTTTGGCCGTAGTGAATGCTGGCCAGCACCCAGTCGGCCTCGGCCAGCACGTCGTCCTCCAGGTCGAGGCCGCCGCGCTCGAGAATATCGACCTCGATGCCCTTGAGCAGCGTGAATCCCTTGAGCCGCCGGTTGAGCTCGTCGATTTTCTTCCACTGTTGCCGCAGTCGCTTGGCATCCAGGCCGCCGGCCATCGACACCCGCTTGGAATGGTCGGTCATGGCGAGGTATTGCAGGCCGCGGGCCTGGGCCGCGGCGGCCATCTCCTCGACCGTGACCAGGCCGTCGGTCCAAGTGCTGTGCGAGTGCAAATCGCCGCGAATATCGGCCAGCTCGACCAGCACGGGCAGCTTTCCCTGGCGGGCCCACTCGAATTCGCGGCGGGCCTCGCGCAGTTCGGGCGGAAAACAGGGCAGATCCATGGCGGCGTACACCTCTTCCTCCGTCCGTCCGGCGATCGCCGTCTCGCCGCGGAAGACGCCGTATTCGTTGATCTTCAGCCCGCGGTCCTTGGCCAGGCCGCGAAGCACGATGTTGTGCTCCTTCGAGCCGGTAAAGTCCTGCATGGCGGCGCCGAACGATTCCTCCGGCACCGCCCGCAGGTCCACCTGCAATCCGCTGCTGAGGCGGACCGACATTTTCGTCTCTCCCCGGGCCAGCACTTCGGCCACCGCGCCATAGGCGGCCAGGCGGTCCATCGCGGCGGCGGCGTCCGCGGCGACCACCAGGAAATCCAGGTCGCCGATGGTCTCTTTGCCGCGGCGGTAACTGCCGGCGGCCTCGATGCGGGCGACGGCCGCGCATGCCCGCATGTGGGCCAGGATCTCCTGGGCGTGCTGATCGGCCTCGGCCCAGAGGATCCGCTGGGCCGCCTGGCCGGCAATTTCCAATCCTTCCAGGATGGTCGTTTCGGTCTTCTCGCCGAATCCCTTGAGCTGGCGGACCCGATGTGCTTCGCAGGCCGGCGCAGTTGGTCGAGCGTGTCGATCTTCAACTCGCGGTGCAGGATCGCCGCCCGCTTGGGGCCCAGGCCCGGCACGCGCAGCACCTCCAGCAGGCTGGCGGGAATTTCGGCGAGAAGCTCCTTGAGCATCGGCAACTCGCCAGAGTCCAGCAGCGTGCCGATCTTCTCGGCCAGGTCCTTGCCGATGCCCTCCAGATCGGTCAGTTTCGCGCCGGATCGGCCGCGATATCGGCGAGCGCTTCGGGCAATTCGCGGATGGTGCGGGCCGCGTTGCGATACGCCCGGATGCGAAACTGGTTGGCGCCCTGCACCTCCAGCAGATCGGCGATCTCTTCAAACGCGGCGGCAATTTCGACGTTGGTCACCTGGGTCCCTTCCCGGCAAGAGGCGTTTGTAGTCGTTCACGGCGCAACACTAGCCCGAAGCGCAAGCGAGGGACGAACGACGGCAGATCGCCGTGCCGCGGCCCCTCGCTTGCGCTTCGGGCTAGTGTCGGCACAGGGGGCGTGAACGGTTGCAGGTGTTTCACATGTGCAGCTCCACCACGTCTTTGTCGTGCAGCACGTAGTCGCCCTTGACCACGGTCCCGTCATGGACGGCCTGGCCCCAAACGCGGGCGTATTTCAATCCCTTGAGAAAGTCCTTGTGGACCTGCCCGGCCATTTCCAGCAAGACGCTGCCGCGGCGCAGGGTGAAGGGGCGGTCGCGGTCGGGCTCTTTCTCCGCCGGCGCCTTGCTGTAGACGCGAATCACGTCCAGCGACTGGTACATGGCCGTCCGCAGGGCCTCCAAGCCGGTCCCCCGCTCGGCCGAGATGACATGTTCCGTGAAGTCCAGCGGGCAGAGCTCGTGCAGCAGTTGCAGCCGCGAGGCCGCCTCGGGCAAGTCGATCTTGTTGGGCACGAGAAAGGTACGCGTGTAGGAGAGCCCCACGTCGTTCTCATCGAGGAACGACGTGGCGGCCAGGCGGGTCTTGGTCCCGCCGAGGCGATCGAGCACCTCCTGGCACTGCGGGATGCCGTCGTCGCTGCCGAGGTCGACCATCAACAAGGCGAGGTCGGCGGCCCGGACCAGGCCGTACAGATGCGGATCCACGAAGTCGGCCGTGATCGGCGGCGTGTCGATCAGTTGCACGGACACGTCCTCCCAGGACATCATCGCCGGGGCCGGCGTCTGGGTGGTGAAGGGATAGGGGGCGACCTCGGGAGTGGCGCGGGTGATGCTCTTGATAAGCTGGCTCTTGCCGGCATTGGGCCCGCCCAGCAGGATGACCGTTCCCGCGCCTGGCGGGGAATTCGCAGGCCGTGGCCCTTCTTCTTGCCGGCTCCTGTCTCGACGGCCAACTCGCGGCGGATTTTGGCCATCTTCGCCTTCAGGTCGGCTTGCAGGTGGTCGGTCCCCTTGTGTTTGGGGATTTCCTGGAGCATGACCTGGAGACAGCGCAGTTCGTCTTCGAGCGTGGCGGCGCGGCGGTATTCCTCCTCGGCCTTCAGATATTGGGCGGTAAGATTCGCAGGCATGGCGGTTTCCCGGTGGTAAGTGTACCCAGGAAAACCGCCGTTGGCCAGCGGGTGGCCCCGATAGCTCCGCGGGTGGCCCCGATAGCTCCGCGGGTGGCCCCGATAGCTCCGCTATCGGGGCGGCGAAGCCGCAGGAGGAGCTTCAATGCGCTACGAACGCCTCTTGTGCCTGCGGCACCCCGATAGCAAAGCTATCGGGGCCACCCGCCAAGAAACAAGGGCGGCCCGCCTCCTCCTGCGGAAGTGGCGGGCCGACGTGGTCGGTAGGACGGTTGTGGCGTCAATCCTGCGCGGCTTGCCAACCGCCGGCGTCGAGCGCGGCCTGCCGGACCGGCGCCGTCTTCGCCGGCGACGCGATCAACTGGTAGTAGCCGGCCCGATACACCGGCCGGGCCGTCGTGCGATTCTCCGGGGGCAGGGGCGTAGTGATCGGCCCGTTGCCGCTGCGGGGGGCCGACGGCGACGGCAGCGGAGGCTGCCAGGATGTGCCCTTGCTGCTGGGAATCGGCGACAGCGTGTCGCTCGGCGACGGATAAGTTCTCGGGGCCGCGGCCGGAGGCGTGATGGCCGGAGGCGTCTCGGGCGCGGCCGGACCCGGCCCGAACGTCTTGGACGGCAAGGCCGGCGCCGTGCCCTCGGGGGCCGCAGGAACCGTTGCGGGAGTGCTGGGGACGGTGTTGCCGCAAGAGGAACATCCCGCCGGCGTGCCGCTTGCGCCGCAGGTGCCGCACCCGCTGCCGCAGACACCGCACCCGCCGCCGCAGACACCGCATCCGCCGCCGCAGACGCCGCACCCGCCGCCGCAGACGCCGCACCCGCTGCCGCAGACGCCGCATCCGCCGCCGCAGACGCCGCACCCGCAACCGCCGCATCCGCACGTGGCCGCGCACGGCCCGCAACTCACTACGGGAGCGCAAGGATTCGAGTACACAACGCGATAGGTGGTGTAGGGCACCAGGCAGGGCTGATAGGTCCAGGCCGTCGACGGATAGTAGCTCGTGCAACAGCCGCCGCAGGCGTTGCAGGTGGTGACGGGCTGGTAGGCCGTGACCGCGACGCCGCGATAGTAGGTGCGGTAGAAGGTTTGCGGCACGTACATGCACGTCTGCGGCGCACAACACGAGCACGGCGATGCGCAACACGAGCACGGCGAGGCGCAACTCGCGCACGGTGCACTATACACGGGACTGTAGGGCGGGCTGTACGTCGTGCGCGCCGCGCCGCCGCAGCAACCGCAACCGCCGCACAGGCCGTCCAAGAAGGAACACGCCTTGCCTTCACCGGGCAGGCCCGACAGGATCAGTACGGCGCCGCACGCCAGCGCCAGTCCACGGAGTTTTTGAACGTTCATGTTTCATCTCCCTCGCCAGAGAATTAGTGCAAAACGAATTGCCACCCATTTATCAAAACAACTCGCACGCACAGCGTCAAGCGGTGCGCGGGCACGAAGCCGACATTTGGTTGACTTTTCCGTTGCCGACGATCTTGCACGCCGGGTAAACTATTCCGACCGTAGCAATTATACCGATCCGTCAAGGATGACGCCGGGTGCCACGGTTGGCTTGCCCAACCGTGTTTTCTGCACTGCTGGACAAGCCAGCAGTGGCACCCAATGCGCGTGATCGTGGCGCGATATGAAAATCTAGTATCCAGACGCCGGGCGTGCAGTTCACCGGCGGGGAAAATCGGCCAAACCGTGAGGCCGGGCGGTCAACTCTGCCGGTTGCGCCGCTGGTAAAGATCGTAGAGATCGAACAGCGCCTCGCGCAGGTTCCCGTCATGCCGGCAAAGGCACTCGGCAACGTCCTGCCGGCTGACCAGGGGGCGATACGGCGCTTGCAATTGCGCGGCAATTCGCCACGCCTGTTCCACGTCGACCACCATCCGGAACAACTCCGGCAGGCCCGCCGGCCGGTGCACGGTCACTAGCAGCCCGAGGCCGCGACGGCGACAAAACTGCTTCAGCCGAAAGCGGTTCCAGCGGGCAAGTTGCTCGTAGCCGTCCACCAGCAGGACGGCCGGAGAGCGGAGCCGGGCGATGCTCCGCAAGCCGCCCGGCAGCCGCCGCTGGCCGTCGTGCAACTCGACCAGCAGCGGCTCGCGGCCCGCCTGCCGGACGGCGGGCAACAAGGCGCAGAGCAGGGACGATTTTCCCGTGCCGTGGCCGCCGACGATCTGCCCCCACCAGCCATTTTCACGCAGCCGCCGCAGCAGCGAGTCGATCGCCTGGCCGGACGCGGGGAGAAAGGGCATCGCTCCCGGGCGGATGCGGCCCGCCGAGAAAGGATTGTCGCTCTGGGGCGATCGATCGGGCGTGCTCACGGCACTTCTGCCTTTGGCGGCGGTATGTTCCCCAGGCGGAAGAGCTTCTGGCCGACCACTTCGTTGCCACGCTGCAGAAAAGCGCGCACCCGCACGCACCAGTGAATCTTCACGATCTGGCCGTCGTAGCTCAACGGACTGCGGGGCAGGGTGGTGCTGAATCGCTGCGGGCGTTGCGGATCGATCCAATCGCCGCTGTCGGCGTCCTGGCGCCAGAATTCGTGGACGGCAAGGTCCTCGTCTCCTTTCCCTTCGCTCGACCACAAGACCGACGCTTCAATGGCGCGCACTTCGTCCTGGGCGGCGGCGTCGACGTGGTACTCGCCGGAGAGCGTGTCGCCGGGCTGATAGGCGCGGCCGTCGCCGTCGAGGCGGATGATGACGATCGGTTCGCTCATGCCCCGTTGCCTCCCTCGCGTGCGGATCCGGGGAGCGGATGCACGATGACGGCGAAGGATCGCTGAAAATCGGGCCGGGCGGCGGCGTCCTCCTTCACCACCAGCTTCCAGCGGATGCTGTTGTGGCCGGCCTTGAAGGAGTGCATGGCCTCGGCGGGCACCAACAGCGGACACTCGGCCTCGACGGCGCTGCTGCCGGCGGCGTCGAGTCCCTGGCGATGCAAAACGCGCTGGCAATAGACCTGGCGGGTTTCGGTGCGGGTATTGGTTCCCTGCCGATAGATGGCTTCCTCCTCGCACACCAACAGCAGTTCCAGGCTGCGAATCTTGCTGCGGCCGGCCTGCGAGACGAAGACCTGGTAGCATCCGCCCGGCAGCAGCGGGTGGGCCGAGATTTCCACCAGGGTCGGCCCCACGGCCGTGGTCGCCAGCAGTTGCCGCACAAAGAGCACGACGAGCGCCGCTCCGATCGCGAGAAACGGCAGGATGGAAAGCGTGAGCAACCAATCGGGCTTCCCTTCCAGGCAACTGCGGACGGCCTGGACGACGAACCCCGACACCAGGCCGTTCCACGCCAGGCACGCCAGCAGGAGGCCGAACAGCACCCAGGCCGGCGAACCGCTCATGGGCAGCCGGAAGGCCAGCCGCGTGCCGGGGCTGCTGGTGATGTCGCCGTGGTCGGGCACGCCGGGCAGGAGGGACTGCCTGGCGGCCGCCGCGCCCAACAGGTCGCGCGGCGTCCGCTGCATCCGGGCGGCGCGGCGCTCGGCCGATTTCGCCCATTGCAACACAGTGAAGAGGAGGCCGCCGCTGCCGATGGCCACGAAGGACATGGGCACGATGAGCACCAGCAGGTTCCAGCCGCTGTTGTAGCCCCGCACCAGCACCACCACCGAGGGCCGGGCCGGATCGTACCAGCAAGGATACTCGTGGTGCTCGGCGAAGCGCGCGATCTTGGCTTCGGCGTCCTGGCGCCCGATGGAATAGGAGCGGTGGACGTCGGCGTCGTAGTGGTGGATGTCGTAGACCCATTGGTCGGGGGCGACGTCGTAGCGAATGTGGACCTCGGGACGGTAGAGCATGGTGCCGTCGAGGTCTTGTTTGGTGCCGATCCGCTTTCCCAGCACGGTGCAGGCGTGCTCGACGAAGTCGTGGTTGACCCGCCACTCGGGGATCACCAGGGAGACGAAGTCCCACGCCAGCCAGGTGCAGCCCACCGCCAGAAAAGCGGCAAAGAAGACGGCTTCGACGACGCTGCCGAAGAGCCGGGAACCGGTCCGCCGGTTGCCGCGCTTTCTTTTCATAGAATCGGAAACTGCGCGCCAAAGTCAATCACCGCGGTTGCCGAGGCGGCGAGGAGGATTGCTTCGCGCCGGCCTTCGCCCGGCGTCTGGAACGCCGATAGAAGCCGATCCCCTCCAGTGCCTTGTACACTTCTTCCAACGTCTTTTCGCCGAAATTGGAGATGCTCAACAGCTCCTCGGGAGTGGAGTTCAGCAGGTCGTTGACCGTAAGAATCCTGCGCTCTTCCAGGCAGTTCGTCGTGCGCACGGACAAGCCGATCTCCGCCGTGCTCATCTCCAGCCTCTCGGCCACGTCTTTCGCTTCCACAGCGGTCGTGTTCAGTGGAATCCGGGTTCCCATGGGGTCCCTCCCAAAATCCTCGCTTTTTTCTCGACTGATGGTTTCCTGCGGCGGGCAAGCCTCGCCGGCGCCGACCAGTATACCAGTTTTCTGCGAGCCGAGTAGTCTCCGCGGCGGCGGGAGGCGGCAAATTTGGAAAAATTCTCGTTGCCGCCGTCCCCTCGCCCTCGGCCGGTCAGCACTTTATATTGAAACGCAGCGGTCGGCGCCGCCTGCGAAACCGCAAGCGGATCACGACGCTGCCGGCAAGAAAACGATGGAAGACGCCCTAGTCCCTAATCCCTAATCCCTCCGACCCGCTCCGCTTGAACGAATTCCTCCAAGGACTGACCGACGCCCAACGCGAGGCCGTGCTGCACCTGGAAGGCCCCCTGCTGATCCTGGCCGGGCCGGGCAGCGGCAAGACCCGGGTCGTCACCCATCGTATCGCCCGGCTCCTGGCCGAAGGCATCCCCGACCAGCAGATCCTCGCCCTCACGTTCACCAACAAGGCGGCGGAGGAGATGCGCAGCCGGGTGGAGCGGCTTTCGCCGGGCCGCTCGGTCTGGGTGGGCACTTTTCACCGGTTCTGCGCCCGCTTGCTGCGGAAATATGCCCCCCTGACCGGCTTGCAAGAGAACTACACCATTTACGACGCCGCTGACAGCATGCAGACGCTGCGCCGCGTCATGGCGCAGTTGAAACTCGACGATCCCTACCTCACGCCGGAGAGCGTCGCCCACGCCATCAGTTGGGCCAAGAATAACCTCATCACCCCGGAACAGTACCAACCGCGGCCGGCTACGCGCCGTGGGAACCGCCGTCAAGCAGATCTATCCCGCCTACCAGGCCAAGCTGGCCGCCTCCAACGCCGCCGATTTCGACGACCTGCTCCTGCACGTCGCCGGCCTGTTGGGCGAGAACCCCGAAATCCGCCAAACCCTCGACGAGCGCTACCGCTTCATCCTCGTCGATGAATACCAGGACACCAACCTGGCCCAGTACGCCATCGCCCGCGCCCTGTCGATCGACCATCCCAACCTGGCGGTCACCGGCGACCCGGACCAGTCGATCTACGGCTGGCGCGGGGCCAACTTGAACAACATCCTGGAATTCGAGGAGGATTTTCCCGAGGTGCACATTGTCCGCCTGGAGCGGAACTATCGCAGCACGAAGCGCATCCTGCGCGTCGCCTCCGCCTTGATCGTCCGCAACGTGCGGCGGAAGGAAAAGAACCTTTACACCGAGAACGGCCCCGGCGAGCCGGTCCGCTTGATCACCTACTCCACCCAGCGGGAAGAGGCCGAGGACATCGCCGCCCAGATCGCCGGCCAGATTCGCCACGGCCGCCGCCGCGCCGGCGACTTCGCCGTCTTCTATCGTACCAACGCCCTGAGCCGGGCGCTGGAATTCGCCCTGCGCGACCAGGCCGTCCCCTACCAGATGGTCAACGGCCTGGAATTTCTACAGCGCAAGGAGATCAAGGACGTTCCTGGCCTACCTGCGGCTGTTGAACAATCCCCAGGACGAGACCGCCCTGTTGCGCGTCATCAACACGCCGCCGCGCGGCATCGGCAAGACCACGATCGACCGCCTGGCCGGCCATGCGACGCGCCACGGCCTGCCGCTGCTGGGCGCCGCCCGGCAGGTCGGCCGCATTACCGCCATCAACGCCCGCAGCGCCAAGCAGGTGACCGCCTTCGTGGCGATTGTCGACCGCCTGGCGGCAGTGGCCGAGGGCCAGATCGAGGAGCTGCTCGGCCACGTGCTCAGCGAAACCGCCTACGAGGACCAGTGGCGCGCCTCCGCCAACCCGGAAGACGAGGAACGACTGGCCAACATCGAGGAATTGCTGACCGTCGCCCGGGAGTTCGATGAACGCCGTGAAGGCACGGGCCACCTGGAGGCGTTCCTGGAAGAAACCGCGCTGGTCAACGACACGGACGATTGGGAGACGGCGTTGGACCGCGTTACCTTGATGACGCTCCATGCCTCGAAGGGGCTCGAATTCCCCGTCGTTTACATCGTGGCCGTGGAAGAGGGACTGCTGCCGCACCAACGGAGCCAATCGGCGCCCGACCAGGTGGAAGAGGAGCGGCGGCTGTTCTTTGTAGGCATTACGCGCGCCCAGCAGGAACTGCAGATCAGCATGGCGCAGTACCGCGATTTCCGCGGCCTCCGCAAGTTGACCGTTCCCAGCTCATTTCTGATGGAATTGCCGCTGGGCGAGATGGCCGTCGAGACGCGCCCGGGCGGCGAGCCTGTGCCGGCCCCAGGGGGATTCGAGCCGATGGCGGAGCCGGTTTATGAGGAGCCGGTGTTCCGCTCCCAGCGGCCGGCGGCGGCGGTTGGGGCCATGCCGGCGATGGGGTTGCAGACGGCGGCGGAGTTGGCCAACGGCGGCCGGCCTTCGCCGCCGCCATCGCCCGACGTCTTCCAGCACGGCATGTTGGTACTGCACCCGGAGTACGGCCTGGGGCGGATCGTGGCCTTAAGCGGCAGCGGACCGGGCCGCAAGGCGACGGTCGATTTCAGCTCCTCGGCCGGGCGAAAGAAGTTTATCCTCTCGGCCAGTCCCCTGCGGCCGGTGAAGGCGTAGGGGCGCTGAGTTGCTGTTGGGGAAGCAGCCGTAGGGTGGGTCGAGCGCAGCGAGCCCCACCAAAATCCGCTGATGGTGGGGCTCGCTGCGCTCGACCCACCCTACAGATTTGATGTATTCCACAACAGGAGGTACTCACAACTGTTACTGTCCATGGTGATTCGTGGCCTATTGACATTTTCCCCAGATTGAGTGATGATGCTAGCAGTGGAGCAGAGCCACCGGGGGCGGTATCAAGGGCTGTCCGGCCCGGTAGCATCTTGAGGCCCATTCCATGACCCGGCAGGCAATCTTCGAAGCCAGCGTCCAGTATTTTCTGGAGCCCATCGTCTCTTTGCTGGCGGACGAGACCATCACCGAGGTCATGGTCAACGGCTACAACGACGTCTATGTCGAGCGACATGGCAAGTTGGAGCACACCGACGCCCAGTTTCCCAGCGACGACGCGCTGCTGACGGCGATCCACAACGTGGCGCAATGGGTGGGCCGGGAGATCACCGAAGAACACCCGGTGCTGGACGCCCGCTTGCCCAACGGCTTTCGCGTCCACGCAATCACGGCCCCCAGCGCGGACGGGGACGTATCTGACGATTCGGAAGTTCACCCGCGAAGCCCTGACCTTGGAGGACCTGATCGATTTCGGCAGCCTTTCGGAGGTGGCCAAGGAATTCTTGGAAATCTGCGTCCGCCTGCGGAAAAACATGCTTATTTCCGGCGGCACAGGCACCGGCAAGACGGTGCTCTTGGGGGCCATTTCCCGCGCGATCCCCGAGGAAGAGCGGATCGTGGTCATCGAAGACACCTCGGAGTTGCGGCTCATCCAGAAGCATTGCCTCTATCTCGAGGCGAAGCACGCCGACCGCAGCGGCGAAGGCGGCCTGGACATCCGGCAGTTGTTTGTCAACTCGCTGCGCATGCGGCCGGACCGAATTATCGTGGGGGAAGTCCGCGGCGGCGAGGCCCTGGATATGGTTCAATCCATGATCAGCGGCCACAGCGGCGCCATGTCGACGGTCCATGCCAATTCGCCCCGCGACGCCCTGGTTCGCCTGGAAACGCTGTCGCTGATGTCGGACGTCCAGATTCCGGTCTACGTGGCCCGGGCGCAGGTGGCGTCGGCCATCAACTTGATCGTGCAAATTGCCCGGTTTAGTGAAGACGGCTCGCGAAAGATCACCCGCATTACCGAGGCCCGCGGCCTGAATGACGATAACCAGTACCAGATGGCCGACCTGTTTGTTTCCCGGCTGAAGGGCAAGACCGCCGGGGGCAGACTAATTGCCGACCTGGAACCGACGGGCGAAAAGCCGTCGTTTTGTCGCGAACCCTACGAACGGGGCATGACCGACGAAATTCGTTTGACGGAGAAAATCTGGTCGAAGTGAAACTACGGACCGCTCCCGGGGTTCAATAGGTATCCGAGACTCTGAAAACTGGGGACGGATGATTTCACCCCCCCTCCAGGTGTGGGTGGGAAGGTGGAATCTGCTTGTGGTAGGCGGTGAAATATGGGACGATGGAAGCGCCGAGTTAGGGGGCGAATTGCGGCCCGCCGCGCCGGCGCGGCGTCGTTGGATTACATTTTGGTCCTGGGGGTGATTATGCCGTTGGCGGCGATCGTCTTCTGGGGCGGTCCGCTCATCATGCGGTTGGCTTACGAGATGGTCTGCGTACTAATCTCGTGGCCTTTTATGTAAGAGAGAGGAGCATTCGTTATGAAGAAGCAGTCGCTTGCAAGCCTGCTGGAGCAAGTCCACGAGGACGAGCGAGGCGCAGTCAGCCTGGAGACGATCCTGATCATCGGTGCCATCGCGCTGCCCATCTTGATTTTCCTTATCAAGGTGGGGTGGCCGCAGGTCAAGGCGTTCTTCAACACCGGTGTGGAGACCCTGCAAACGGAGCAAGGGGGCGCCGAGTCCTAACGCCTTTGCCGCGCCATGCTGGCCACCGTTCTGCTGTTGGCGTTGGTCTCGATCGCCTCGGTTACGGATCTGCTTCGGCACAAGATCTACAACTGGACGACCTACAGCGGAATGCTTCTGGCCTTTGGCCTGAGTGCCGCGGGAGGGGCGCTGCTGGCGGGCGGGTGCGCGACCGAGGTCGTCTTGAGGTGGTGGGGTTGGATTCCGCTGCGGGAGAGCTTGTTCGGGCTGGCGGCCTGCGGATTGGTGATGCTGGTGTGTTTCGTCACGTTCAGCATCGGCGGCGGCGACGTCAAGCTGATCGCCATGATGGGCGCGCTGATGGGACCGGAGGGGGGATTTGAAGCCATGCTTTGGACGTTTGTCTTGGCCGGCTGCATGGCGCTGATCGTGCTCGTCTGGCGCATTGGGCCGCTGCGCCTGATCGGCCGCGTCTTTCGGCAGATCGTCTGGACCTTGCGGCTGGGCCAGTGGAGTCCGCTCACGGAGGCCGAGCGCGCCCAGCTTCGGCCGCCCCTATTTTTGGCGCCCAGCGCGTTGGCCGCGGTGGTCATCGTGCGCTTCCACCTTATGGACCGCTTTTGATCTTTCCCGGAGAGAACCGCGGAGTAAACCTGCACCTGTACTTTCTGGACGGTGAGCCCTGTCATGAGTCGCGCAGTTATCCTGGCTTGTTGGCCTTGGCTGGTGGTGCTGATGGCGTTGGTGCTTTCGGCCTACGGGATGGTCCGGCTCAGTGATGCCCGGCCCCGCCTGGGCCGGCTGCGCCGGCTTCACGGCGATCAAGCGGGCAGCGTGCAAAGCCTGAGTTTCGTGCTGACGCTGCCCATCTTCTTGATGTTCATCATGATGATTGTGCAGGTGAGCCAATTGATGATCGGCCTGATTGTGGTCCATTATGCGGCCTATGCGGCAGCCCGCAGCGCCGCGGTTTGGATTCCCGCCGAGTTGCCGGGGGAACTGGCGAATTGCATCGGCTTCGGTCCCATTGAGCCCGATCCCAACGCTACCAACGAATTCCCCATCCTCGATCCGACCAATCCGGCGTACGGCCCGACCACGGGCGGCGTAACCTATATCGTGTGTTCGCAGCCGCCCAGCCCGAAGTACAACAAGATCGCCTCCGCCGCCATCTTGGCGTGCATGCCGGTTTCGCCTTCGCGCGACCTGGGCCTGAGCGCCCCAGGCGATGCCGCGGCCGATGAGGTGATCAAGTCGGTCTACAGCAGCGTGGCGCCCAGCTCCCGCAGCAACGGCGCCGTCCCCGGACGGCTGGACAACAAGCTTGCCTATGCGTGGAACAACACGACCGTGCAGATTCGTTTCTTCCACAGTAATGAAGAGCCGCCGCTGGAGCCCTATTTTCTTGCTTACGACCCGAGCGAGTTCCGTTTCAACGAGCTGGGCTGGCAGGATCAGATTACCGTGACGGTGAATTACAACCTGGCCCTGCTGCCGGGCCCGGGGCGCTTGCTGGCCAAGTACGTGACCGGCCCCGGCGGCGCACCCGACAAAGTGGCCCAGTCGATCACGAATCAGGGCAGCTACTACACCTATCCCCTGACGGCCTCCATCAGCATGGGCAACGAGGGGGAGAAACCGATGATACCCTATGAATATCAAGCGAATTGAGATATTCGGGCTGCCCGGGCGACTGCACCGCGATCAGCGCGGCACGATCAGCATCGTTTCGGTTTTCACCGCCTTGGTGCTGGCGATGCTGCTGGGCATGGTGATGAACGTCGGCCGGCAGGTGGACGGCAAGATCCGCATGCAGAACGCGGCCGACGAGGCGGCCTATTCGGGCGGGGTGGTGTTGGCGCGGGGTATGAACACCCTGGTGTTCACCAATCGCATGTTGTGCGACGTCTTCGCCGTGACGGCGATCATGCGGGAAGCCCGCGATCAGAACTCCGCGTCGTTCGTCCCCAAGAGCCTGGCGGCATGGAACAACATCGGCAAGAAGTTCCAGAAGGCCCAGTTCCCCAAGTTCAAGGCCCTGGGCCAGGCCATCGTGCAGAAGACGCCGCTGGAACAGGCCATGGTGACGGCGTATACCAACTGGGCGGTCGCGGCCAGCGCGGAGATCCTGCCGCTGATGGAAGAGATCCTTAAAGATCATCTGATTACCCAATACCAGGCGGCGGTGGTCGTGGCCTTTCCCGACATCGCGCAGGAGGCCGCCGCGGCGGTCGCCCAACAGGAGGGCACGCCCGACTTCGGCCGCAAGACCATGCTGGCCGCCTTGTGGCGGTGTTCCGGCCAGCCCGTGGGCGGCGACAGCAGCGACCCCGCCACCCGCACCTTGCCGGTCGTCGATCCCAACGCGGACGGGGGCGCCGGCGCGGCGGCCTCGATCGCGTTGGCCCAGAACCAGCGGGCGACGATTGCGACGAACTACCTGAACGACTGGAATAACCAGACGATGATAGGGTTCGACCAGAAGGCCAAGATGTGCCAATTCGGCATGTTGTGGCGGAGTTTCACGTGCGGCTATCTCAACAACTTGCTGACGCAGGAATATCCCAGCTCGAACCTGCCCATGGTCATCCGCACGGTCGCGGCCCCAAATGAGGCGGCGCCGGACAACGGCTATCTCGAACATTATTTCATCTTCATCGGCGTGGCCTACTGGAAGCAGGTGCCCGGGCTGGCGTCGAAGCTCTTCGACAACCCCACGGCCGGCGATCCAGTGACCTTTGCCGAGGTCCACGTGTACGTTCCCAATCCGCGGCTGGTCTGGGAGCAGACCGGGGGCGGCGGCGGCAGCCCTCCGCCCATACCGATTGGCGGAGTGCCGGGTCAGTTTGGCAACTTACCGGGGAGCGGCGGGGGCGGTGGCGGCGGCGGGGGAGGGGGAGGAGGGGTATGGTTCGTCGGCCGCGAAGGCGTGCCCACCAATTGGGACCTGCTCACCCAGCGATGGACTTGCCAGTTAGCGCCGGCCACGCAGTCGGTGTTGGCGGCGATTCTGCAGACGGTTCCCAACTTGCCCACTTTCAGCGGCACCAACTTTACGCCGTCCGACTTGGGCAATTTGGGCCCCAACGACATTGGAACCATCAATGCACATTGAACAAGCCGCGGCCAACGCCGCCAAGTCAGTTCCCGTCTCCGGCGGTCGCTCGCGGGGGCTGGCCCGTCGCGGGCTGGCCCCGCTGGAACTGGTGCTTTCGCTGCCGATCATGTTGCTTATCATGGCGCTGATGGTCAACTTCGGCACGCTTGCTTGTTGGAAAGTGCGCGGGCTGAGCATGGCTCGCCTGGCAGTTTGGGGCAGCCGCTGGCCGCGAAGCGGCGACAGCACTCCGCGACCCGCTTATTGGCCGGCCCCGGGAACCGTGGGCACGGCCGGTCCGGTCAACGTGCCCCAACTGGACGACGCGCGCGTGGACCAACCGGTCGCCCGCGGTCCGCAGTTCATGCAAGCCCAGGTGAACACGGAATTGCTCGACCCCACCCGCGGTCTGCGGACGGGCTCGGCCGGATTGACGCGACAATATCCCATGCTGGGCAAGCTGCCGCAGTTCCAATTGACTGCCAACACGTACATGTTGGACGATCGCTGGCAGTATCCACAGATGAACATGGGCAGCAACACGGACCACCGGATTCCGATCCTCTACACGCTGCCGGAGGCGCCGGACAAGTATTTGAACGCCTACGTCCAGGCGTACATGAATATCATCAACGCGCCGTTCCAGCCGCAACTGCAGCCCTTGGACAACGACCCCGACTTCCTGGCTTTTCAGGGCTCGGCGCCCGATTTCTATCCGCGGTTGGCGCTGTTTTGCAGCGCAGGATCGCGCCGCGGCCCAGCAGCCCATGCAAAACCTGATCAACCGCATCCAAGGCTCGAAAAAACCGCAGGTCGCCAGTGTCGCCCAGGTCATGGCGCAAGCGTTCATCGGCCTCTATCAGCAGATGATCAGAGTCTCCAAGAACCCAGCGCAAATTGCCCTTCTCCAAAAGTGGATCTCCGAGTTGCAGCAATTCCTGGCATCCCTGAAGAGCGGGTAATGAGGGCTGAAAACCATCCGGCGCCCGGTCAAGCCGCCTGCCAGGGCACAGCGTCGCCGGCGCCGCAACGCAGCTTCGGCCTGCTGGCGCGCCGTATCTCGGCTTGGACCACCAACGGCCTGCTCACCGTGATCATCCTGGTGGTCGGATTGGTATTCGGGCGGCAAGTGCTCCGTTGGTGGGCCGCCGATGCGCCACGGTCCAACGCCGCATCGGCGACGCCCCGGATCGGCCAGGGGCTGGGCGATCCCTCACAACCGCACGTCCTGCAGTTCGGCAATCAACCCTGGTCGTTGCGCGAACAAGTGATCGGCGGCGATCGCCAGGCGGCTGCCGCCGCCCTGCTGGCCGACTGCCGCCGGTTCCTCCAGTCGGCTCCGGCCCCGGCGGGGGCCGCCGGCAGCGATCGTGCCGCCAGGGCGCGCAACGCGGAGGTCCTCGCCACCCTGAGGCAACTCAAGCCGACCGAGGAGGAGCGGGGGAAATGGCGGCTTTACCAGTTGCCCAACGACCTGCCGATGGTGGCCGGCGTCCGGCAAGACGCCGCCGCGACCCAAGGCAGGGCGGCTTCTAAACTTGCCGAAGGCACCCCCGCCGTGGTAATCTGGGGATTGGCGATCCCACGTGCACGCCAGGCGTGGACTTTGTACACGTTTCAGCCGGAATCGGACGCCGGCCAGCCAAATTCCGGACTGGCGAGCATTCCAATTCCACCCGGGAGTTGTAGAATTATGGCCATGCAAGTCGCCGAAGGGGGGGGATTGCCGCCTTTTCGGGACCGGACCGCACCGAGCAGTGGAAGCAATTCTATGACGACTGGTTTGTGAAGCACCGTTGGAAGCCGTCGGGAGGGTGGCAGCAAATGGGATCGAGTTGGCACGTGCGTTATACCGCCGCAGACCGACGGCAGCCGGCTGCCGCCGAGATTCGGTTAAGTCCGGACCGCCAGGGCCGCTGCACGGGGCTCGTGATGGTTTCGCCAGGTTCGTTTTAACCAGCATGGGAAGTCGTTATCCCGGAAAAGAGATATATTATGAAAGGCATCCAAGCTTTGATTGTGGCCGCCGGCCTGGGCATCGCCGGCGCCATCCTCAACTTTTTCTACCTGTTCCCCGCCTCGCAAGAGCGCGAACCCGGTCTACTTCATCGCCGTCAGACAGGGGCGGACCATCAACCGGGGCGAGCGCTTGAAGGCTGAGGACCTGGAGGCGGTGGCGATTCCCAAGGAGCGGGCGGCCAGTCTGCTGGGCCATGCGGTCCGCTGCAACGGCGAGAACGACTTCAGCGCCGCCGAGCACCAAGTCGTCTGCCGCACGCTTTCCGACGGCTCCTTGTTGCTCCAGGACGACTTGAAGACGCCGCGAGACCAACTGGAACTGGGCAAGAACCAAGGGGTGATCTTTGTTCCGGTGGACACCAAGGCCTTTGTGCCTTCGCTGGTGACGCCGGGCGACAAGGTTTCGTTCTTAGTGTCCGTGCCGCCGCGGGCCAACGTGCCCACGCCTGCCCGACACGGCGATGCCGAGAAGGGCGGCGGTGCCGAGGCGTCGGAGTCGGAATCGCTGAACCCCGTTGCGGAGGCCGACCCGGGTCTTTCGGCCCAGAGCGGCGCGACCGAGGTCATTGGCCCGTTCACCGTCGTTTCCCTAGGGAACCGCCTCAGCAGCGCCGACGTGTTCAAGGCGGCGCATGTTGCGGCGGAGCAGCCGAGCGTTATGGGCATCCTCGTCAAACTTGAAGACAATCGCATGGACGATCGCACCAAGAAACTGTGGGACCGTCTCAAAGAGACGAATTTCCGCAGCGTGGGGGTGATTCTCCACAGCCGCAAAGACGCCCGATGAAGATCTGGTTCAACAAAGTCAACGAGAGCCGCCGCAACATGGTCGAGGCGACCGATTCGCTGGTCACCATCGGCCGCGACCCGTCGAACACGGTCTGCCTGCAAAGTCCGCTGGTTTCGCGGCAGCACGCGGTGGTGCGCGCCGCCGACGGCAAACTGCAACTGGAGAACATCGGTCTGAACAGTTGCATCGTCGGCGACGAGGAGGTGTTGGGGGGGCAGTCGGCGGTGTTTGCCCCCGGCACGAAGGTCCGCATCTGGCCGTTCAGCCTCACGTTCGAGGCCGAGAAGGCGATCACCATTTCCCGCAGCGACCTGGAAGCCCACCTCCGCTCCATCATGGCGGATCTCGAACTGCGGATCCACCGCAAGCTGCTGGATCGCCTCGACTTGTACCAGTTCGAGGCCAACCGGGGCAGCGATCCCCAGAGCATCCTGCTGCTGGAGAACAACATCGAGGACGTCTGCCGTGAGATGGGGGTTTTCAGCCCGGACAACGAATCGCTGCTGGAGGAGATCACCGGCCTGACGCTTCGCGACCACCTGGTGAACCAGCTCATTATGGAGACGGGCAGCGAGGAGTATTTCGACCTGGCGGCCCTGACCACCAACGAGTTCGACGTGCCGGCCACCCTGGTGCCGGAGCGCGAGGCCGAGCTGCACGGACTGCTGCAGTTCGTCCGCGAGCGCTTGAACCTCTCCGAATGCCGCGACGTCAGCCAGCAGGTGACGCGCGTCGAAAGGCGCTTCAACGACATCTTCCACCTCGTGCGGCCCCATCTGCACCACGAGCTGCGCAAGTACCTCATCCTGCGGACGCTGAAGAAGGACCTCAAGGACACGATCTTCGGTTTCGGGCCCCTGCAAGACCTGCTGCGGGCGCCGACGGTGACGGAAATCATGGTCGTGGGCATCGATCAGATCTACGTCGAGCGCGGCGGCCTCATCGAGCGCTCCGGGCGCCGCTTCATCTCCGACAAGGTGACCGAGGCGATCATCGAGCGCATCGTCGCCCAGGTGGGACGGCGCATCGACAAGAGCCAGCCGCTGGTCGATGCCCGGCTCCCGGACGGCTCCCGCGTCAACGCCATCATTCCCCCCTTGGCGATCAAGGGGCCGACCTTGACCGTGCGAAAGTTCCCCGCCCAACGGCTGACCATGGACGACCTGGTCGAGATGGGCAGCGTCACCACGGCGGCGGCGATGTTTCTGCGGGCCTGCGTGATCGACCGCCGCAACATTCTCGTCAGCGGCGGCACCGGCACGGGCAAGACGACCCTGCTCAACGTGCTCAGCGGTTTTATTCCCTTCAAAGAACGCATCATCACCATCGAGGACACCAGCGAGCTGCGGCTGCACCAGGAACACGTCGTGACCCTGGAAACGAAGCCGCCCAACATCGAAGGGGCCGGCGAGTATACCATCCGCAACCTGGTCAAGAACGCCCTGCGCATGCGGCCCGATCGGGTGTTGGTGGGCGAATGCCGGGGGCCGGAGGCCCTGGACATGATCCAGGCCATGAACACCGGCCACGACGGCTCCATGACCACCGTCCACGCCAACAGCGCCCGGGAGGTGGTCGATCGCTTGGAAGTGCTGGTGTTGATGGCCGCCGACTTGCCGGTCTCCTCGATCCACCGCCAGGTCTCCTCGGCCCTGGACCTGATCGTGCACATCAGCCGGCTTCCCGGCGGGGCGCGGGTGGTCAGCCAGATTTCGGAAGTCGTTCGCTACGACCCCGAAGAGAAACAAATCATCATCACCGACATCTTCAACTATCGCGACGGCGTCTCGCTGCGGCCGACGGGTTATCTGCCGTCGTTCATCGATTCCCTGATGGCCAAGGAGTTGCTGGACATGGAATTCCTGTACGGCCGGGGTTCGGACGAGGCGGGCAGGTAAGACATGAGCAACGGCGACCCGCAAAACTGGCAAATGTGGCTGGCCAGCCTGATGATGGGCCTGGCGGTGGCGGTGGCCGCCTATGGCGGGCGCGATTATCTCGTCCTGGCCATGGATTTCGTCGAGCGCGACCTGTTCGAGAAACTCCGCCGCCTGCGGGCGCCCACCCGCAACCTCCGCAAGTACCTGATCGGCTGGCTGATCGCCATCGGCTGCACCTGCGCGGCCATTTGGATCGGATTGCGGAGTCCGCTCTTGGCCGGGCTGGCGGCCGTTTTCCTCGCCGCCGCCCCCTGGTACTTGTTGCGGCGCATGGCCGACCGCCACCGGCACAAGCTCGAGGACCAGTTGGCCGACGCCATGGTCATGCTGGCCAACGCGGTGCGCGCCGGCTTGTCGCTGGCGCAATCGCTGGAGATCCTGGCCGCGCAATGCCCCAAACCGATCAACGCCGAGTTCCACCAGATCATCGCCGAGTACAACCTGGGGAAACCCCTGGAGCGGACGTTGGTGGAGGCCAAGCAGCGGCTGCGGAGCGAGAATTTCGCCCTCTTTGCCGCCGCCCTGCTGGCCAGCCATGAAAGCGGCGGGCGGCTCAACGAGACCGTCGAGCGCATCGCGCAGTCGGTCCTCGAATTGCAGCGCCTCGACCGCAAGGTCATGGCCGAGACCGCGCAGGCCCGCAAATCGGCCATGTACATGGCCATGGCCCCGCCGGTTATCCTGGTGGTGTACTATTTCGTCGACCCGGTCAACACAACGCTGTTATTCACGCACATGGTCGGGCACATCGTGCTGGCGATTGCCGCGACCTTGAACGTGCTCGCCTATTTTTGGGCCCGCCTGATCCTCAGTCCCGACATTTGAGCCTATGATCCTCGCACCATTTTTCGCCGCCGCTTCCGTCGCCTCCGAGGGCTTGGGACTTCGCTTCTCGGCCAGCGCGATGTTCGGCCTGGGCGCCGCCGTTTTGGCTTGGTGGGTGGTCCGGGTGTTGCAGAGCGACGACATCGCCCAAGGCGCTGAATGGCGCTACAACGTCAGCCGCATCAACGAGCTGCGGCGGATCAATCCGTTGTACCGCCTCTTTCAACCGGTGATCACGCTGCTGGCCCGCTTGAACCGGCGCCTCTTTCCCAACAGCCTCCCGGAAATTTACCGCCAGATCCAGGCGGCCGGGTTGCCGCGATTCTGGCTGCCGGAAGAGTACCTCGCCCGCATCGAGCTGCTGGCGATTTTCGTGATGCCGCTGTACGCGATCCTGCTGTCGCGCCTGCTCGGTTTTTCCGGGCCGACGGGGTTTGCGCTGACGCTGGCGGCCGTGCCGCTGACGGCCTGGTGGCTGCGGCACCGCCTGGCGGTGCGGGCCAATTCCCGGCTGCGAATGATCAAACGCCGCATGCCGTTCCTGCTCGATCTGTTGACCTTGTTGATGGAGGCCGGCTCGTCGTTCCTGAATGCCATGCGGCAGGCCGTCGAGGAGTTCCGCGGCCATCCCGTCGCCGAGGAGTTCGGCCGCGTGCTGGCCGACCTGAACATGGGCAAGACCCGCGTGGAGGCCTTCCAGGCGATGCGCGATCGCCTGGCCGACGACGAGATCACCAGCATCATCGGCTCGATTCTGCAAGGCGAAACCCTGGGTACGCCGCTGGCCCACATCTTCCGCACTCAGGCCGACGTGCTGCGAATCAAGCGGACGCAGCGCGCCGAGCTGGTGGCCGGAGAGGCGGGCGTCAACATGCTCTTGCCCGGCGTCCTCATCATGGTCTCCACGGTGCTCATCATTATCGGTCCGTTCATGTTGAATTACCTCATCTTTGGATTGTCGATGTAGATGGCGATCAAGATCGACTGCCCCCGCTGCAAGCAGAACCTGCTGGTTCCGGAAAAGAAGGCCGGCCAGTACGCCGTTTGTCCGCGCTGCGGGGGCCGCTTCTGGGTGCCCAACGCGGGGGCCGGTGAACTGGCGCCGCCGGAGCCGGCGGCGGCGGGGGGCCCGGCGGCTGCCCGGCCGCCCCAGGGGGCGGTCGTCGCCGCGCTCCCGCCCCGGCGCCTTCAGCGCCTCCCGTCTACAGCGCTGCGGGTGTGGCGACATCCCACCTGGCGATTCCGACCCCGCCGGCGCCCCAGCCGACGACGGCCCTGCCGCGCAGCGATGCCCCGGCGGTTGCGCCATCCCCGGGGCCGGTCGATCGACAACGGCCGGCGGTCGTTCCGCTTCCGCCGGCGCCGGTGAAAGCCGGCCGCAAAGTCGCCCGGCTGATCTCGGCCGAGACCGCCCAGTCGGTCCTGCAGCCGGCGGCCGACGGCAAGCTTCCCGACCTGCGATTGCAGGAGGCCGGAGAAGGACGGCCGGCAGAGGCCAAGTCCAGGTCGGTCAATCCGCTGCTGCTTTACGGGGCGCTGACGCTGAGCGCCGTGATGTCGCTGGTCCTGGTCCTGATGGACTTGGGTTCGCCCGGTCAGGAGACCTCCACGGAAAAGGACCGGGCCCGGCAGCAGATCGAGCTGAAATTTTTCGGCGGCGGGGCGGATCCCGCCGACTTGAAGCCCTTCCAGAAGTATTTGCGCGACGCGAAACAGGCCCATACCGATCACAACGGCAAGGCCGAGCACGATTGCTATGAAAAGGTGCTGCAGATGCTTCGCGCCGAACGCGGTCCGGAGGAGCGGCCCTTGACGGGAAACCCCGAGACCGATAAGGAATTGGAATTGCGCATCGAAACGATACTCCAAGGGACCTGAGGCCTGGAAAGACGCCATGGAACCTGCTGCCCGTTACGAAATCGTGGACCAGATCGCCGCTGGCGACTTTGCCACGGTCTATCGCGCTCGCGACCGCGAGTTGGGGCGCGAGGTGGCCATCAAGCAGGTCCATCAGCAGTTCCTCGCCGACCAGCGGCAACTGGCCCGCTATTGGCAAGAGGCGCAACTGCTGGCTTCGTTGCAGCACCCCAACATCGTCACCATCTACGACATTGCGCAACCGGGGGTGGTTGATTCTCGAGTTGATGCGGGGGAGCTTGAAGCAAACCGGCGAGGCCGGGCCCATCGACCTGGACTTTTTGCGGGGGGCATTGGCCGATTCCCTGGCGGCCCTGCAATTCCTGCACCACAACGGCGTGATTCACGGCGACGTAAAGCCCAGCAACCTGCTGGTCGATGGGCGGAACCGCGTCAAGCTCGGCGACTTCGGACTGGCCCGCCGCGCCAGCAATGAAGAGGGAAGCCTGCTCAAGGGAACGACCAAGTACATGGCGCCCGAGCTGATCAACCCCCAGTTCGGCGCCATCGGGCCGGCCAGCGATCTCTATTCGCTGGGGTTCTCCGCGTATGAGTTGATCTGCGGCACGCCGTTCGAGTCGCTCTTCCCCGGCCTGGGCTCCTTCGGCCGCGACAAGCAGATCGCCTGGATGATGTGGCACGCGGCGGCGGACCGCAACCTGCCGGAAATCGGCAAGGTCCTGGAAGGCGTGCCGGACGACCTGGCCCACGCCATCCAGAAAATGATCGTCAAAGACCCGGCGCGGCGATACCAGTCGGCGGCCGAGGTGCTCCGCGACCTTCGCCCCGATCCGCGGCTGGCGTCGGGGCTGGGCGCCGAGGGGGATCTGGCCGCCGACGCGGCTGCCATCGCGGCGGCAAAGCGGCGCCGCCGCCTGCGCTATGTGGCCGTCCTGATGATGTCGCTTTCCGCAATGCTCTGCCTGGCGATCCTGCTGCCGCAGAAGAAGACCAAGCACCGCGACGGCCCTCCCCCCGCCATGCAGGGCCTGGTGCTCGAGGTGAAGGCCGATTGGACCCCGCCGGAACTCAGGATCGCCATCTCGGACAGCAACGGCAAGGTGATTCCCACGCCGATTCCGCTCAACCCGCAGCGCGATCGGGTCTATGTCAACGATGCGCCCGCTTTTCTCGGCGATCTGCAGCCGCACGACAGGGTTGCCGTCTTTCTCAACGTCATCGACCAGAAGACGAGGATGCGCGTCACCGAGGTGTATGCGTCGCGGCCCAAGACCGATAAGGGCCATATCGCCGCGCTGCAGGCGGACGAAGGCAGCTTCGACCTGGCCATCGACGAAGGCGACAACCAGGGCAAACGGTTTCGCATCCTCGTGCCCCACGATCTGCAGATCCTGTTTAACGGCGCCAGGGAATACAACAAACGACCGGTCAAGTTGAAGGACCTGAAGGTGGACGACCGCGTCGTGGTGCATCATACGACCGACGACAAGGTCCGCACCGCCACCGAGCTCGAAGTGCAACGCCGCGTCACGCTGACGGGAATCCTGCGCGACGTGGATCTGAAGAAACACGAGCTGACCATCGCGCGCGACGAGGCCGACAGCGACCGCGTGACGCTGCCTTGGGCCGACAAGTGCAACATCATTCTCAACGGGGAAGCCAAGAAGTCCGACGAAAGCCTGCTCAAACCGGCCGACCTCAAAGCCGGCGACGAGGTCGTCGTCACCCACAACCTTCGCATCGTCAACATCGACGCACACCGCGAGCTGAAACAGGGGGGCGTCATCCAGCGGATTGCCGAGGGCACGATGGAGGTCCTTCATCAAGGTGACGACGCTCCGACCACGTACCGCGTCGGCCCGAAGTGCAAGATCACCCTCGGCGACGAGGACGCGACGCTCGGCGACTTGCGGGCCGGCGATACCGTCGAGTTGACGATCGATCGCGCCCCCGGCGCGGAATCCGGAGGCGCTCACCGTGACCGCCCGGCGCGCCGCCGATCCCACGCGCTGGGCGATCCTCGTCGGCGAGCAGGATTATGAAGACAAGACGCTTGCGCCCTTGGAGTATTCGGTCGCCGACGCCACGCTGTTGGGCGACGTGCTGGTCAAACGCTACAAGGTCCCGGACGACCAGGCCGTCCGCTTTCTCGATGAGAGTCGCGTCCGGCTGGAACAGGGGATTAGCGACCGGCTTGAAAAGATCCCCGCCGAGGGGAAGGTGATCGTCTACTTCGCCGGCCATGCCTGCAAGGACGACCAGGGGGTCGTCTACCTGGCGCCGAAGAACTTCGACCGCAAGCACCCCGACTCTACGGGGCTGACGCTCCGTTGGCTGGTCGAGCAGATGGAGAAATGCCCGGCCAAAGAGAAGCTCCTGCTCTTGGACTGCTGTCAGCCTGGCGAGGGCGCCGAGGCGGCCGGGGAGCCGTCCACGGCCGAGATGTTGAAGACGCTGAGCCCGTCCGGCCGCTCGCCGTTGCAGACCGTGACGGCCCTGGTAAGCTGCAAGGCGGGCCAGCGCGGTCAGCCCTGGCCGGAAAAGAAGCATGGCTTGTTCGGCTGGTGCCTGGCCGAGGGGTATGGCGGCCGTGCCGACGCCAATCGCGACGGCCGCGTGGAGGCCACCGCACTGTTTGAGTTCATGCAGAAGGCCATGGCCGCCGCCGCCGGCGAACTCAAGATCGCGCAGACGCCCGAGTTGATCCTTCCCGACGCCCGCCCGCCCCGGCTCAGCGAGGACGCCAAGAAGGCGATCCGCAAGCTTGCTGCCGACTTGGAGGAACCGAAGGTCGATTCGAAAGCCGGCCAAGAGGACTTCACCGCCGCCGCCGAGGCTGCGGAAAAGGAGATCGAGCCCCGTATTCTCTACGGCTTGCTCCTCATCAAAGCCAAGGACTATGAGGCCGCGATCAAACACCTGGAGGAACTAAAGGTCGACAAACCGGCCCTGGTGTTCCCCTCGCAGGGCATCGCCTGGCTGCGATTCCAGAAGCGGAGTTATACGACGGGAATGAACGATCTGCTGGAATTGCTTACGAAGATTCCCAAGCCTGCCAAGGCTGGCGCCCACTATTCCCCCCAAGTCCAGCAGCTCTTCACGTGGATCGGCCAGTTGCGCGAATTCGCCGCCCTCGCCGAGGAAGAAAAGTATCGCCCCGCGGCCGACTTGCTGGCCAGCCTCGACGCCGCGGTCGCCGACCACGGCGGCGAAGCCGACCGTTTCTATCAAGAGGGGCGCGACCATTCCCACCAGATCGCCGAGGATTACGACCAGAAGCTGGCCGCCGCCCCAAACGGTTTCGAGTCGTCCGGCTTCAAGGTGGAACGCCGTCGGCTGGTTCATTACGCCGACTTCCCCCTGAAACAGTATGTCCAGGATGTCTTGGCCGGCCTCGACCGCGACTAACGACGCGGCTTCGGCGCCCCCTGCCGCCTGCCGCTTCGCCGTGGGTTGCCCTACTTTCCTTCGTGGGAAGGGTAGTCTATAATCTGTCCTTGACAGTGCGCCGAGGCTTGCCGACGATTGGCCCGGGCCCCGGCTTTTCCCCGAGTTGCCAACCACGAACCCAAGGAGCAGTCCGTGACCCCCTCCAGCGATCGAAACGACAAGGATACGGAAACCCCCGCCGACGCCGCGCAGTTGGCGGCCCGGCAGCAACTTCACATTGACGACTCGAAGGCGATCCCGTTGTACGCCAATTTCTGCCGCGTGACGGGCACGCCCGAGGAATTGATTATCGACTTCGCGCTCAACCCGCAGCCGTTCGGCACGCCGACGGAGCCGATCGCGATCACCCAGCGAATCATTACCAACTTCTTCACGGCCAAGCGAATGCTGCACGCCCTGCAGTTGACCATTCAACGGCACGAGGCCACGTTCGGCGTGTTGGAGACCGACGTGCAGCGCCGCGTGCAACCCCACATGATGCGCCCGGGTCAGCCTGGCGGACCCGGCGAGCCCCAACGCGGCTAAGGGGGCCGTAGAAAAATAACTTGGGGACTGTCCCAATTTTGGGCACCATGTGAAGCATGGTCGGACGAAAATGGGACTGTCCCCTTGGAAATTCCTCCCATCGCCAAGCGAAGCATGGACGTTATCCCCGGGCTGACGCCCGGGGCTCGGGGCTTTGGCCTGGGACTCGCCGGGCGTGCGACCTCCCGCAATCACCCAATGCCGGCTACTCCTCGCCCATGCTGGACCCGGAGGTGACGAGCTTGCACTTGGGCACGGCCTTTTGAAACTTCGCCAGGCCGGCGGCCGTGACGCCCGTGCGTCGCAGCGTCAACGTCCGCAGGTTGCCGAGCGATTCCAGGCGCGCCAGGCCGGCATCGGTCACGTTCTTGCAGCCCTCCAGGTTCAATTCGCTGAGCTTGCTGAGCCCCGTCAGGTGCTCCAGGCCGGCGTCGCCGGTCGCCGTGTCCATGAGATTCAGCACCGTCAGGTTCTTCAGGCCCCGCAGGTGTGCCAGGCCGGCGTCGGTGATCCGCGTGTTCCACAGTTCCAGGCGCTGAAGGCCGGGCATCTGGCCGACGTTTTCCAGCCCGGCGTCGGTCAAGGGGGTTTCGCGGAGGTCCAGCCACCTCAGGTTCGTCAGGCCCTTGAGGTTGCTCAGCCCCTGGCCCTCGATCGTCATCCCGCGCAGGGAGAGCTTGTTAAGGCGGGAAAGTCCCCCGATCGCGGCCAGCCCGGCGTCGCTGACGGCCGCGTCGTGCATCAGGTCCAGGTTCTCCAGGTCGGTGAACCCGGCGACGACCTTCAATCCCTCATCCGTCAGCGCAGTGTCCTCGAAGGACAGGTCGCGCAGTTTCGTCAAGCCCTTGAGGCAGATCAAGCCGGCATCGGTGACGCCGTCATTGCCACTGCGGACTTTCAACGTGCGGAGGTTCGTCATGTCCTTGAGATGTTCCAGGCCCTTGTCGCCGATCTGCTGGCAGCAGCGGATGTCCAGCGCACGGAGCTTCTTCATCCCCCGGAGTTGGATGAGACTGTCGTCCCGGAAATTGTCGTACAGGAGGGTCAAGGTCTCCAGGTTGGGGAAATCCTTGATGTAACCCAGGGCCTTGTTGCTGAGAAAGCTGCAGTGATGCAGGTTGAGCGACTTCAGTCCGGAAAGCGGCCGCAGGGCCTTGAGCGATTCGTCGTGAATCTCGGTGTTCCTTAGCGACAGGCTGGCCAAGGCGGTGATCTGCGTGAGGTGTTTCACCCCCGCGTCGGTGATGTCGGTGCCATAAAGCTTCAATCGCGCCAGGTGGGGGAAGGCCCGGGCGATCAACTCCAGGTCGGCGTCCGTGACCGGGCGCGGATCGAGGTCGATGTCCACGACGCGGCCGCCGTCGTACTTGACCTTGCCGGCGAGCTTCTTGATGCGCGCCAGTGCCGCCGCCTCGGCCGAAAGGGGCTCGGCGGGCGCTGCGGCAGGCTTGTCGGCGGGCTTTTCGGCCGCCGCCGCGGCGGGCTTGTCGGCGGGCGCCGCCGAGTGTGCCGAACTGGCCGCGACCGCCTTCACCCGCTCCGCCGCCGGCTGAGCGGGCGCCGCCGGCTGGTCCTGCGATTGCGTCTGCCCCTGGCAGCCCACGATCCCGACCCCAATCCACGCCACCAGCGCCGCCAGCAAGCATCTCATCGCCCAGGCTCCTCGTCTGCCCATTTGGTCGTTTTCCAGGTTCAAATTTCCAGTTTATCAGGCAGGCGAGGCGAAAACAAGAAGACGGACGAGCGTACCCCTCCCGGGGGCAGGGCGGCGATTTTTCCGCTGTTGCCGGGACCCTTGCCGTGCCGCTTGACACCTGCTATGATAGAGCCCAGGTAGTCTGACACACCTTATTTGCCGGGCGCCATGGTTGGCCTTTCCAACTGTGCTGGAGCACTGCCGGGCAAGCTGGACACCAAGCGACGCTTGGTCACGCGCATCCAGCTCGACACTTGACGGGTGTCAAACTATAAGGGGCCGTCCGCAACGGGGGCGTCTTTTTGCGATGCGTCTGCCGAAGGAGACCTGCGGCGGAGATTGGCTCGGGCCCCGAGGGTCAACGTTATGCGGTAGTTCCGCACCAGTATTATCCAGCAGTGAAGGAGATCAACGTTATGGCGTATCGCAGCAATCGCCGCAAGTTTCTACAGACGACCGCGGCCGTGGGCGTCGGCTATTGGGTGGCCGGCGGCGCACGGGCCGAGGAAAGCAAAAGCCCCAATGAGAAAGTCGGCCTCGCCTGCCTGGGCTACGGGTTGAAGGGGGGGTGGGATTTCGAGGACGCCCACAAGAACGGCAACCTGGTGGCCATTTGCGAGACCGACAAGCACCGGCTGGCCAGTGCCGCGAAGAGATACCCCAAGGCCAAGCCGTATGTCGACTACCGCAAGATGCTGGACGAGATGGACAAGAGCCTCGACGGGGTGGTCGTCAGCACGCCCGACCACAGCCACGCCGTCATTTCCGTGGCGGCCATGAAGATGGGCAAGCACTGTTTCTGCCAGAAGCCGCTGACGCGCACCATCGGCGAGGCCCGGCTCTTGGCCCAGATCGCCCGCGAAAAGAAGCTCTGCACGCAGATGGGCAATCAGGGCACGGCGCTGGCGTCGTTGCGCAAGGCCGCGGCGCTGTTGCGCGCCAAGGCCTTCGGCAAGATCACCGAGGTCCACGTGTGGACGGCCCGGCCCAACTGGCCGTTCCCCCAGGGCGACGAGAAGCCCGCCCCCGAACCCGCCCCCGAGTGGCTCGATTGGGACCAGTGGATCGGACCGGCCCCCATGCGTCCTTACGCCAAGTGCTACCACCCCATGTCCTGGCGCGGCTTCTGGGATTTCGGCACCGGCGCTGGGCGACATGGCCTGCCATACCGTCAACATGCCTTACATGGGCCTGGACCTGCGCAACCCCACCACGGTCGTGGCGACGACCTCCGGCCACAATAAGGACGCCTTCCCGAAGTGGTCGAAAATCACCTTCGAGTTCCCCGCCAACAACTGGCGCGATGCCCTGAAGCTGTACTGGTACGACGGCGGCAAGCGCCCGCCCGAAGCACTCTTCGAGGGAAAGCCGATCGACGGCCAAGGTTCCCTGGTGGTCGGCGAGAAGGGTAAGCTCTACGCCCCGGGCGACTACTGCGACACCTTCCAGGTCATCGGCAAGGTGGACCTGCCCGAGGTCAAGATCGTGGAATCCCCCGGCCACTTCGAGGAGTGGATTCGGGCGATCAAGGGCGGCCCGGCGGCCACCTCGAACTTCCCCGACTACGCCGGCGGACTGGCCGAGACCATCCTGCTGGGCAACCTGGCCGTCTGGCCTGCCGACAAGGGCGAAGGCAAGAAGATCGAGTGGGACGCCGTCAACCTCAAGGCGACCAACGCCCCGGAACTCGATTTCCTCATTCACCCCAAGTATCGCTCGCCCTACTCCGTTGCGCCCTACTCGACCTGAGCGGCGGCGTGGGCAACGCAAATTGACGTGAGAATTCTTCCGGCCGCGGGCGGCCCTAACCGCCCGCGGCCGGCCCTTTTTGGTTCCGTCTTTCAGCCGGTGAGAGGGGAGTTGAAAGCAGCGAAGTAATTCTCGCGTAGAGGCGCGGAGACGCCGGGGGAATTTGCTGCGGGTTATAGGACGACAGCGCTAAGTACACCACGGAGACACGGAGTTCACGGAGTGCAAAAGCAAAGGTATCAATGGGTTGCGGCTAATCCTGTTCCATCGATGCGCTACGATGACGAAGGGTTGCGGATGATCTTCCGTCAGAATCGGGTAGCCATGCCATGTTCTGCCCTTTTTTTGCCTTCTCTCCGTGTCCTCCGTGTCTCCGTGGTCAACTTCCGTCGGCACTGCAAGTTAGCGCTGTCGCACTAAGAGCCCTGAGAGGACAACGGAACACTGATTTCCGCTAATCTTCGCTGATTTCTCCCATAAGTGTCGATTAGCGAAGATTAGCGTTCCCTTATCTTCTACCTTCCTCCCCCGCGCCCTGCGTCTCTGCGCGAGCCTCGTTCGTTTTCGAGGTGGATTCGGTTATAATACCGTCATGGCCGACGCCCCTGAACGTCCGTGCGAGACCCGTCGCCGCTGGTTCCGGCCCACGCCGGGCTGGTGCGTGCTCGGACTGCTGGCGGTCGAGGGTGTTCTGCTTCTTTCCGAGCGGTTCGAGTGGTTCGCCTTCAACCGGCACAAGGGCTACACGGTGCTGATCGCCGTGGCCACCGTCAGCGCGGCCTTCCTGCTAATGTTCCTCTGGTTCTTGGCCGCCCTGGTTTTCCGCTGGCGGTTCCAGTTCAGCATCCTCTCGCTGCTCGGGCTGGCCGTGGTCGTTGCGCTCGTCTGCGGTCGGTTTTTTCCGGAGAGGGAGCAGGCGAGCCTTCAGCGGGAAGCGGTGGCGGCGATTCGGACCCTGGGCGGGACAGTTACCTATGACTACGAGGCGGAAGACTTGGCGCGCGATCTGGCGTATCAAACCGGCCAGGGCCCGCCCGTGCCGCCGGGACCGCCAAATCCACCGGGGCCGACGTGGGCGCGCGGGCTGCTTGGGGTGGACTTCTTTGCCGATGTGACCGGAGTCGGGTATCAGAAGCCGGCGTTCTCGATCCATGGGTCCGGTCCAAACCCGATCTCGGACCGCTGCTTGGTCCCAATCGGGAGGCTTCAACGGTTGGATGAATTGGACCTCGAGTGCTCCCACGTCTCGGACGGGTGCCTGGTAAAGCTCCAGGGGCTGACGCGCCTTCGGACCTTGAACCTGGCCGAGACCGAGGTCATGGACTCCGGTCTTTGCGTTGTGCGGAAACTAACCCGGCTGGAGGTGTTGAATCTGCGTTTCACTCGGGTCTCGGACCTCGGACTCGACAGTCTTGTGGGGCTGACCCACCTCCGAGAACTGGACCTCTCGTTCACTCCCGTGACGGACGCTGGCTTGGAACAGCTAACGGGGCTCGGTGCGCTTCGGGACCTCGACCTTTCGGGGACTCATGTGACCGCCGGGGGCGTGAGGAAGCTCCAGCGCGCGCTGCCGATGTGCGACATTGCCTCCCCTTGGACGAGCGCGACGCACGCGGCGAGAACCGGTTTCGGCCGCGGGGCGAACGTGCGCGCGGTGATGGTTACCCCCGACATCAGTCACGGGGCCGGCGTGGACGCGGGGGAAAACAGCACGAGTTGGCACTTGGCCCCGGATGAAAACTGGCTGCGTACAGATCGCGGCGGACCTGCGACAAAACGCGGCCAATAATTTGCGACCGTGGCCAGCGGCCTTTCATCAAGGCTGCGGCGAAATTCAGCAGAATACCCTTCCTCCCCCCGCGGCTCTGCGTCTCTGCGCGAGAATTGCCGGGCTTACGCGCCCGATGCTCTCCATTCCCTCACCCGCCCCGTACCCGCCCCGCCGGGCGGGGGGGATTGCGGGCAGCGGCCGCCCCGTCTATACTGTAGGACGTTGGCAGTCGTTTCCTGTGTCTCTCTCGAACCCCCTGAGGTGAATCATGAAAAAGTCGCTCTTGCTGGCACTCGGACTGGCTTTGGCCGGCGGCCTGGGTTGGGTCGCGGCGGCACGCGCCGAACCGCTCAACTTCGCCCAGGTCCCGGGCGATGCCAAGTGGCTCGTCCACGTCGACGTTGACGCCGCGCGGGCGTCCACCGTCGTCGATAAGGCCTGGAAGAAGGGCCTCGAACTCAATAAAGACGCCCAGGGCCACCTGGACAAGCTCCGCGAAAAAATCGGCTTCGACATCTGCAAAGACCTGCACGGGCTGACCGCCTACGGCAAGGAGCCCGGCAAGCATACCGGCGTGCTGATCGTCAACGCCAAGTTCGACGAGAAGCTCCTCCGGGAGAAGGCCGAGAAGGCGCCGGACCACAAGGTGACGAAGTTCGAGTCCTACGACCTGCACAGTTGGACCGAAAAGCATCACGGCCCGGCCCGCACCGTCTGGGGCACGCTCTACAAGCCGGACCTGCTGCTGTTTGCCAGCAGCGAGGACGAGTTGAAAGGGGCCCTGGCGGTGTTGGACGGCAAGTCGCCGGGCATCGACGACGAGGCGCGGCTGAAGGGCGACATCAAGCCGGGCACGATCCTGCTGATGAGGGCCACCGGACTGGGCAAGGCCGATCTGCACGTCAACTGTGAGTTGGCGAAGTACGTCGAGGCGGCCCGTTTCAGCCTGGGCGAGGACGGGGGCGCGTCGTTCTTCACGGCCAAGGTCGTCGCCAAGGACGCGGAGGTCGCCGAGAATTTGAAGGAGGTCGTCGACGGCGCCAAGGCGTTGGCCGTTTTTCACGTCGGCAGCGACGCCAAGGCGAAGGCTTTGATTGCTGCCCTGAGCGTGACGACCAAGGGCCGCGCGCTGACGATCAAGTGGAAGGCCCCGGCCGACGACGTTTGGAAGCAGGTGGAGAAGCACGCCAAGTGGCTGGCCGAGTGGCGAAAGAGAATGCACCCGCCCGCAAAGAAGCCCGCGCCGGCAGGGGAGAAGCCCGCGCCGGGGAAGATGGAAAAAACGCCCGGCGGATCGGCTTACCACCCCGGGCCGGGCTGGGGCCAGGGTTTCTTCAAGAACGTGGACCTGACGAAGGAGCAGCAGGCGAAACTGGCCGATATTGGGAAGCAGAACGGACCGAAGTTCAAGGCGGCGTGGGAGAAGATGGAGAGCATCCCGACCGCCGAGCAGAAGAAGGCCCGCGACCAGGCATTCAAGGCGGCGATGGCTGCCGGCAAGAAGGGCAAGGAGGTGTGGGACGCCGCCGAGGCGGCGATGAAGCTTACCGACGAGCAAAAGACCAAGCTGGCCGAGGCCCGGAAGCAGTGGGGCGATTTGTGGAAGGAGTCCGGTGAAAAGTTCCGCGCCATCTTGACGCCCGAGCAGCAGAAGAAGCTCCCGCCGCTCCCGCCGCCCTGGGGCAAGCCAGCCGAGAAGCCGGCGGAGAAGCCCGCGCCGGGGAAGATGGAAAAGATGCCGGGCGGATCGCCTAACCGGCCTGCGCCGGGCCCGAGTTTCTTCAAAAACTTGAACCTGACGCCCGAGCAGGAGACGAAACTGGCCGATCTCAGGAAGGAGTTCGACCCGAAGTTCAAAGCGGCGCGGGAGAAGATGGAGAGCGTTCTGACCGATGAACAGAAGAAGGCCCGCGGCGAGGCGATGAAGACGGCCCGGGACGCCGGCAAGAAGGGCAAGGACGTGTGGGACGCGGCCGAGGCGGCGATGAAGCTTAGCGACGAGCAGAAGACCAAGCTATCCGACGCCCGCAAGGAGATGGGCGATTTGTACAAGGAGTTCGACAAGAAGTTTCGCGCCTTCTTGACGCCGGAGCAGCAGGACAAGCTTCGGCCGCCGCGCGGGGGCAAGGAAGGCGCGAAGCCGGCAGGGAAATGACCGGCGGGAAGACCAGCAGCGTAGGTCAGGCACCCCGTGCCTGACGGAATGCTCGCGGAATCCGAGGGGATGTCAGGCACGGGGTGCCTGACCTACGAGATTTGCGCCCCTGAATCTTGCGTCAGCGCTGGTCCGCACAGGGCAGATGATGGGCCGGACAGTGCGAGCAATCGCCGCTGCCGCCGCCTTCCAACGGCTGGACGACCTCCAGCCGCCGGGTGTCGACGACCGCCGGGGGCGGCTCGTCGGCCAGCTTCGCCACGACGTGCCAGGTCGCGCCGGGGTGGTCCATATTCTGCTGATTCAGGCTGCGGACCGTCGCCACCGCCTGCGGGTAGGTTACCAACTCGCAGGCCATCTGCTCGCGGGCCTGCGCAAGACACTTGGGCACGTCCAGCGGCGTGTTGGGTTCCCAGCCGTCGGGCCACCAGACCGTCGTCACCAAGTAGCCGGCCATGCAAGACTCCTTAGCGTTTCCGAAGGGGACAGTCCCCAGGTCGAATGATGCCGCTTCGCCAACAATCTAACACGTATCGGCGTCCGGAACAAGGCGGGGATGGCCCCGCGGGAGCGGGGTGGTCCAGCCCTCCCCGGTGCGCCCGCTTGACTCGGCCTGGGATACATCATAGCCTTTATCACCGGCGGCCGAGCGCCTGGGCGTACTGCCAGGCCCGCTGCAAAGGAGAATCTGCAATGAGAAAATTGGCGGCCTTTCTTGTGGTCTCGATCTGCCTGTGGGCGCCGGCGGGGCTGATGCCGGCGGCCGACCAGGCGACCGGCGTGACGGCCGAGGAGGCGATCCGCAGCTTGACCGAGGGCAATGCCCGGTTTGCCGAGGGCAAGAGCACCCATCCCAACGCCGACTCGGCCCGCCGCACCGAGACCGCCCAGAGCGGGCAGCGCCCCCTGGCCACGGTGCTGGCCTGCGCCGATTCGCGCTCGCCGGTCGAGATCGTCTTCGATCGGGGGATCGGCGATCTCTTCGTCGTCCGGGTGGCCGGCAACGTCTGCGGCGTCGATGAGCAAGGCTCGATCGAGTACGGCGTCGAGAAACTGGGCACGCCGCTGGTGCTGGTCCTGGGCCACAGCGACTGCGGCGCGGTCAGCGCGGCCGTGAGCGGCGCGGAACTCCACGGCAGCATCAAGCGACTGGTCGGCAAGATCGTCCCGGCGGTCGTCGACGCCCAGAGCGCGCAGCCGGGGCTGCACGGCAAGGAGCTTTTGCGGGCGGCCACGGTGGCAAACGTGTGGCACTCGATCGCGGAGCTGCTGCAGGGCAGTCCGATGACGCGGCGTTACGTACAGTCGGGCAAGCTCAAGGTGCTGGGCGCGATCTACAACCTGGAGAGCGGGAAAGTCGAGTGGCTCGGCGAGCATCCGAGGCAGAAGCAGTTGCTCGAAGCCGCGCCTTGAGCGAGAAATTGCCGGTTTTTTGCTAGAATGGCTTGGCAATCGTCTGCTGGGCGCGTAAGATTCAGTTGCGGCGGCAAGGTTGCGGCCTGCGCTTGTCGGAAACTGAGGCGGAAAATTACGATGAAAGCCGCTGAACTGTTCGTGCGCTGCCTGGAAAATGAGGATGTCAAGTACATTTTCGGCATTCCCGGCGAGGAAAACATCGACATCATGGACGTCCTTCTGGACAGTCCCATTCGCTTCATCGCCACCCGCCACGAGCAGGGCGCCGCCTTCATGGCCGACGTGTACGGCCGGCTGACGGGCAGGGCGGGGGTATGCCTGGCGACGCTGGGGCCCGGGGCCACGAACCTCGTGACCGGGGTGGCCGACGCCAACATGGACCGGGCGCCGCTGGTGGCCATTTCGGGCCAGGCCGCCACCACGCGGATGCACAAGGAGAGCCACCAGGCCCTGGACCTGGTGAACCTCTTCGAGCCGATCTCGAAATTCAGCACCCAGGTGGTGCATCCGGAGACGATCCCCGAGGTGGTCCGCAAGGCCTTCAAGCAGGCGGAGATGGAGAAGCCGGGGGTCAGCTTCATCGACTTTCCCGAGGACGTGGCGCGGATGAACGTCGAGGGGAAGCAGCCGCTGCGGGTGCAGCGGCCCATCCAGTCGGTGCCGCCGCCGCAGAAGATCCGCCAGGCGGCCGACATCATTTCCAACGCCCGCTACCCGCTCATCATGGCGGGCAACGGCGTGATCCGCGCCCGGGCCGCCCGGCAATTGCTGGCCTTCGCCGAGCGGCTGCACATTCCCGTGGCCTCGACGTTCATGGCCAAGGGAGTGGTGCCGTTTTCGCACTGCGTTTGGCTGGGGGCGGTGGGGATGCAGGCGCACGATTACGTGGCCTGCGGCTTCGACCGCGCCGACGTGATCATCTGCGTCGGCTACGACATGGTCGAGTATCCGCCCAGCTTTTGGCATCCCAGCAAGGACCGGCAGATCGTGCACGTCGATTCGGCCCCGGCCGAGGTGGACGAGCACTACATCGTGGCCTGCGGCGTGTTGGGCGACATCGGCGCGTCGCTGGAGGGCATTGTGGCCCTGGCGCGGCCGCAGCGGCACTATCCGGCCGCCGGCCTGTGGCAGGCGATCATGAACGAATTGTGCCAGTACGCCAACGATGATTGCTGCCCGATGAAGCCGCAGCGGATCGTTTGGGACTTGCAGCGGGTGCTGGCCGCCGAGTGCAACGTGGTCTGCGACGTCGGCGCCCACAAGGTCTGGATGGCCCGGCTCTATCAGCCGGAGCGGCCGAATTCCTGCATCATCTCCAACGGCTTTGCGGCCATGGGCATCGGCGTCCCCGGCGCCATCGCCGCCAAGCTCGCCTTTCCCGAGCGGCCGGCCGTGGCCGTGACCGGCGACGCGGGCTTCATGATGAATTCGCAAGAGATCGAAACGGCGCTGCGGATCGGCGCGCCGATCGTGATCCTGATTTGGAACGACAACGGCTACGGGCTGATCGAGTGGCACCAACTGCGCCATTTCGGCCGGCCGGCGTACGTCCGCTTCGGCAATCCCGACTTTGTGAAGTATGCCGAGAGCTTCGGCGCCAAGGGATACCGCGTGGGAGCGGCCGACGAGTTGCGGCCGATTTTGCAGCAGGCCCTGGCCGACAACACGGTCGTGGTCATCGACTGCCCGGTGGACTACTCCGAGAACATGAAGCTGACGGAGAAGCTCAGCAAGATGGTTTGCCCGGTGTGAGCCGGTCCGGCAGGGGAAGGACCGCGGTAGGTCAGGCACCCCGTGCCTGACTGCCCCTGGGCGAAAACGTGTCAGGCACGCCCGTGCCTGACCTACGTCTGGCGGCGCAAAGCACTGGCAAAGCCAGTGGCACCCGCGCGACAACCGGCCATTGAAAATTGCGCACTTCCGCCTAAAATAGACTGTCATGGCAGAGCACTTTCCGTTGCTGGTTCCCGGGGCTGAGGCCGAAGGGCGGGACGTCGAGGTCTTCGCCCCGCTGGATCGGTCGCTGATTGCCACGGTCGCCTGCGCCGGAGCGGAGGGCATCCAGCGGGCGTTGCAGACGGCTTACGCGCTCTTCCGGGACCGCGACCGCTGGCTGAGTCCGGCCCGGCGAATCGACATCCTGCGGCGTGCGGCCGCCCTCATGCAGGAGCGCCGCGAGGAATTGGCGCTGGGGGCCGCCCGCGAGGGCGGAAAACCCCTGGTCGATTCGCTCGTCGAGGTCGATCGGGCCATCGACGGCGTCCGGCTCTGCGTCGAGTGCCTTCGCACCCAGAGCGGCCGGGAGATTCCCATGGGCTTGAACGCCGCCTCGGCCGGGCGGCTCGCCTTCACCCGCCGCGAACCCGTCGGGGTCGTGGTCGCCTTCAGCGCCTTCAATCACCCCCTGAACCTGATCGTCCACCAGGTGGGTCCGGCGCTGGCGGCGGGCTGCCCGGTGATCGTGAAGCCGGCCAAAGCGACGCCGCTGTCGTGCTGGCGATTCGTGCGGATCCTCCGCGAGGCCGGCCTGCCGGACGAGTGGTGCCAGGCGCTTTTGACCGGCCGGGGCGAGCTGAATCGCCAGTTGGCCTGCGACCGCCGCGTGGGGTTCTTCAGTTTCATCGGCAGCGCGGCGGTGGGCTGGATGCTGCGGTCGCAATTGGCCCCCGGCACGCGCTGCTCGCTGGAGCACGGCGGCGTGGCCCCGGTGCTGGTGGCCGCCGACGCCGATCTGGACGGCATGACGCCGCTGCTAATCAAGGGGAGCTTTTATCATGCCGGGCAGGTTTGCGTCTCCGTGCAGCGGATTTTCGCCGCCCGGCAGATCGCCGACCGCCTGGCCGCCGCCTTGGCCCAGCAGGCCGGCGGGCTGAAGGTGGGCGATCCCACGTTGCCCGACACGCAGGTCGGCCCGCTGATTCGCGAGTCGGAAGTAGCGCGGGTGGGCCAATGGGTGGAGGAGGCGGTCGTGGGCGGGGCGCAACTGCGTTGCGGCGGCCGTCGGCTGGGCCCGACCTGCTATGCCCCCACCGTGCTCTTCAACCCGCCGGCCGACGCCCGGGTGATGACCCACGAGGTCTTCGGCCCGGTGGTCTGCGTGGTCCCCTGCGACGGCCTGGACGAGGCGATTGCCCGGGCCAATGGCCTCCCCTATGCGTTCCAGGCGGCGGTCTTCACCCGCGACCTGGACACGGCCCTGCGGGCGGCGCGGCGACTGGACGCCTCGGCGGTCATGATCAACGACCACACGGCCTTTCGCGTCGACTGGATGCCCTTTGCCGGGCTGCGGGAATCGGGCTTGGGTGTCGGCGGCATTCCTTATACGATGGCGGAAATGCAGATCGAGAAGCTCGTGGTGATTCGCAGCAAGGAACTCCACTGATGGCGACGACCAGTTTCGGCCGCTTTTTCGGCCGCCACGAATTCATCATCCGCCGCCTGCACTCGCTCACCGGCGTGCTGTTGGTCGGCGGCTACCTCGCCTTTCACCTGGCCACCAACGCGGCCGTGCTGGACGGGCCGGCCACCTACCAGCGGCGGGCGAACCAGATCCATGCCGTCGGCCCGACCACGCTCTTCTTCCTGGAATGGGGACTGGTGCTGCTGCCCATCCTCTTCCACGGCTTCATCGGCCTGGTGATCGTCACCCGCGGCAAGCGCAACCTGCTCCACTATCCGTACTCGGGCAACATCCGCTACACGTTGCAGCGGGTGACCGGGGTGCTGGCCTTCGCGTTCATCCTCTGGCACGTGTTCCAGATGCGCGGCTGGTTCGAGATTCCCTGGTGGGCCGAGCACGTGACCAAGCCGCTGGGCGGGGCACTGTTCGATTACCATAATGCGGCCGAGACCGCCCATCGGGCCATTTGCGCCTCGTCGCTGGTGATCGCCGCCTACACGGCGGGCGTCCTGGTCAGCGTGTATCATCTGGGCAACGGCCTCTGGACGGCCGGCAGCACCTGGGGCGTCTGGACCAGCGCCGCCGCCGGGCGACGCGCTAATTTTCCTTGTGCGGCCGTCGGCATCTTCCTGTTGGCCGTCGGGCTGGGCGCCTTGGTGGGCATGCTCCGGGTCCCGGCGGCCGGCGCGGCCGGTGAGGTCGTCGGTGGCCCCGATAGCGTGGGTGGCCCCGATAGCTCTGCTATCGGGGCGGCAAAGCCGCAAGAGGAGATTCCATCCGCCACGAAGGCCTCGTGTGCCTGCGGCACCCCGATAGCAAAGCTATCGGGGCCACCCGCGCCTTCCGCCTTTGCGTGGAATCCCCCTCGCCGCATTCCCGCTGGCCGAGCCTCTCACCTCTCCAGAAAGGACCTTAGGGGTGGCAAATCCGCGCGTGATGATCGTGGGCGGCGGCTTGGCCGGCCTGGCGGCGGCCATGAAGTTGGCCGAACTGGAGTGCGACGTGGGCGTGATGAGCCTGCTGCCCCTGCGCCGCTCCCATAGCTGCTGCGCCAGGGCGGCATCAACAGCGTCAACGACCTCACCCGGCAGCTCGGCGACAGCCAGTGGAACCACTTCGAGGAACACCGTCTACGGCGGCGAGTTCCTGCAAAATCAGCCGCCGGTCCGCGAAATGGTCGATTGGGCCCCCCGGATCATCGATTTGCTGGACCGGCTGGGAGTGACGTTCAATCGCACCCGCGAGGGCTTCCGCGACCAGCGCCGCTTCGGCGGCACGCTCTTCCGCCGCACGGCCTTCGCCGGCACCACCACCGGCCAGCAGTTGCTCTACGCGCTGGACGAGCAGGTCCGCCGCTGGGGCGTGGCGGGCAAGGTGACCAAGTACGAGTGCTGGGACTTCCTCGGGCCGATCCTCGACGACGACGGCCGCTGCCGCGGCTGCGTCGCCCAGGACCTGGTGACGATGGAGATTCACGCCCTGCGGGCCGACGCCCTCATCGTCGCCAGCGGCGGGTCGGGTTTGCTGTTCGGGCTGTCGACCAACTCGATGGCCTGCAACGGCAGCGCGGTGAGCCGCTGCTTCCAGGCCGGGGCGAATCTCGCCAATGCCGAGTTCATCCAGGTCCATCCCACCGCCATTCCCGCCCCCGACAAGCTGCGGCTGATCAGCGAGAGCGTGCGCGGCGAAGGGGGCCGCGTCTGGGTGCCGCGGACGCCGCAAGACCCGCGGCCGCCCGGGCAAATTCCCGAGCGGGAACGGTTCTACTTTCTCGAAGAGCGCTATCCGACCTACGGCAACCTCGTGCCGCGCGACATCGGCACCCGCGAAATCTTCAACGTCTGCTTCCGCGAGGGTCTGAGCGTCGAGAAGGACCGCATGTGCGTCTATCTCGACGTGACCCACTTGCCCCGCGAAACGCTCGACCGCAAGCTGGCCGGCGTGCTGGACATTTACCGCAAGTTCCAGGGCGCCGACCCCGCCGACACGCCCATGAAAATCTTTCCCGCCGTCCACTATACGATGGGCGGGCTGTGGTGCGATTACGAGCGGAGCGCGGCCGGCGGGCTGTTGGTCGGATCGCCCCGCAACCAGCAGACGAATATCCCCGGCTTGTACGCCATCGGCGAATGCGAATATCAGTATCACGGCGCCAACCGCCTGGGGGCCAACTCGCTGGTGGCATGCATCTTCAGCGGCCTGATCGTGGCGCCGGGGGTGATCCGCTATGTCAGCAACCTGCCGGGTCCGGCCGCGGCCGACCTGCCCTCTTCGCTGTTCGATCGGGCGGCCATGCGGCACCTGGCCGCTTACCGCGAGCTGTTGGCCCGACCCGACAGCGGCCCCAATCCCTATCGGCTGCACGGCGAGCTGGGGCGGCTGATGACGCGCACGGCCACGGTGGTGCGGCACAACCAGGACCTGGCCGAGGCCTGCGCGGCCGTCGAGGATCTGCACGAGCAGGCCCGGCGGTGCTCGCTGGCCGACACCGGCAATTGGCTGAATCAGAACGCGGTTTTCGCCCGGGCATTGGAAGACATGTTCCCGGTCGCCAAGGCGGTCCTCCGGGGGGCGCTAGCCCGCGACGAATGCCGTGGCGCCCACTACAAGCCCGAGTTCGCCATGCCGGACGTTGCCGCCGGCGACACGGCCGACGCCCGCCGGCAGGCGGAACAATGGGTCGATCGTTTCCAGGAGAACACGCGGCGGTGGCTGAAGACGACAGTCGCGGGCCTATCGGCCGACGGCCAGCCGGTGCTTCGCTACGAGGACGTCGACACGTCCTTGATTCCGCCCCGTCCCCGGCTCTATGGCGCGGCCGGCGCCAAGCTGGTCGAAAAGGTGTGGCGCGAACGGCAGGAACAAAAAAAATGACGGAACCCATGAACCCCCAATCGCCATCCGCACTCGCCCCGGCAAAGACGTTCACTGTCCGCATCTTGCGGCAGGACGCACCCGGCCAGAGCCCATATTGGCAGCAGTTCGAGGTCCAATGGGAGCCGTACATGAACTGCATCAGCGTCCTGGAGAAGATCGCCGCCGCAGGCGTGACGGCCGACGGCCGCCGGGTCGCGCCCGTCGCCTGGGAGTGCAATTGCCTGGAAGAGGTCTGCGGGGCCTGCACGATGTTGGTCAACGGCCGCGTCCGCCATGCCTGCACGGCCCTGGTCGATAGCTTGCTGGCCGAGCAGCCGGGCCAGATCGAGTTGCGGCCGATGACGAAGTTTCCCGTGCTGCGCAACCTGGTCGTCGACCGGGCGCGGATGTTCGCCGCCTTGGAACAGATCCAGGCCTGGGTGCCCGTCGATAGCTATCTCGACATGGGCTCCGGGCCGCGACAGTCGCAGCAGGATCAGGAGGCGGCCTACGTCCTGAGTAAGTGCATCGTCTGCGGCTGCTGCCTGGAAGCGTGTCCGCAGTACCTCAAGATCGAGCTGGCCTATCGCCGCGACGAGACCACGGACCAATACGACGCCCGGCTCCGCGAGGCCAACCTGCGGGGCTACGTCGGCGCCTTCGCCATCGGCCAAGTCGAGCTGTTCAACCTGAACCCGACGGGAAAGATGCTCTCCGCCGAGCGGCTGGACGTGCTGGTTGGCGAGGGGGGCATCGAGACGTGCAGTTTCGCGCAGAACTGCGTGCGGGTCTGCCCGAAGGAGATCCCGCTGACCACGGCGATAGCCCGCGAGGGCCGCGCCGCCACGTTGCACGTCGTGCGGCGCTGGTTCGATCGGTGATGGCTGATGGTGAGCCCCGGGCGTAAGCCCGGGGATAATGTCAATGCTTCGCTTGGCGGCGGGCATTCCAGTGCAAGTCCCCCGGCTGCCACCCGTGGGCAACTTTGGCTATATTATCGCCATGATCGACGCTCCTGAAAAACTCCGCCGCTGGTTCCGGATCACGCCGGATCGCGTCGTGCTCGGCCTCCTGGCGATGGAAGGTCTTCTGTTTCTGTCCAAACGGTTCGAGTGGTCCGCTTTCAGCCAGCAGAAGGGTTGGACCGAAGTGTTAACCGTTGAGCTCGTCGGCGTGATACTCCTCGTGATGTTGCTCTGGTTCGGCGCCAGCCTGGTCTTTCGCTGGCGGTTTCAGTTCAGCATTCTCTCGTTGCTCCTGCTGACCGTGGTCGTCGCTATCCCGTGCAGGTGGCTGGCGGAGGCGTGGATGCAGGGGGAGGCAGCAGAGGCCATTAAGAAGGCCGGCGGGACGGTTGGCTACGATAATGGAATCGGCCCGTCTGGCGGTTGGGTATCAGGTTTGACACCGCCAGGGCCACCATGGCTGCTCACGCTGCTGGGAAAGGATCCGTTCATCAACGTCACGGAGGTCGATTTCATTGGTTTAGAATTCGGCGACGCTGAGTTAGAACACGTCAAACGATTGACCCAGCTCCGATGGCTGTGCCTCACCGGCACTAAGGTCAGCGACGCGGGGCTAAGACAACTCAAAGGATTGACGCAACTCCAATGGCTTTGGCTCAATGGCACCAAGATCAGCGACGCCGGGCTGGAGTGTCTCAAAGGGCTGACCCAACTCCAACAGCTAGACCTCAGCCGCACCAACGTCAGCGATGCTGGGTTGGAACACCTCCAAGGATTGGCCAAACTCCGAACGCTCGACCTCAGCTATACCAACGTCGGCGACAACGGGCTCCGAAACCTCCAAGGATTGAGGCAACTCCAATCGCTGGACCTCTGCTGCACCAAGGTCCGCGGCGCTGGACTTGAGCACCTTAAGGGCTTGGCGCACCTCCGCAGGCTGGACCTTGCCGGCACCAAGGTCAGCGACGCAGACATGAAATATCTTCAGACGGCGATGCCGAAGACGCGGATACAGGGGGGACCGATCCCCGCACCGCGTTTGAAATGATCTCCACTACGCGTGCGGACTCCGCGGGGCCGGCGGGGGCGATTCCGCTTCCGCGTCCTGGGGAATCATCGGCGAAGTGACCAGGCAGACCCAGCAGGAGGCATGGCGGACAAGATAGTCGGTGTCTATCGGCAGCCCTTGCTGCGGCGACGACTCGGAGGGCAGGCCGACGATCACCACCTCGCAACCCTGCTCCTCGGCAAGACGCACGAGTTGCTCGGCGATCACGCCCGGCGGCAGTTCCACAACGGCCACCTCGCGCCGCAACTGCCGGGCACGCTCCACGTCCTGCTGCACCCAAGTGCGCATCGGCGGGCGACGGCGGCTGTTGGCCGGCCGCAGCGTCTTCGCGCCGCGGCACCGGAACCACCGTCAGCGCGACCAGCGGATCGAGCATCGTCAGCACGGCCTTGAACAGGTCGCTGCTTCCGGAGGTATCGTCGTGGACCAGCATGGCGTGGCTGATGCCCACGCCGGCGGAGCGAAGCTCGGCCACCGAGCGGGCCTGGCGCTCGCTGATGCGGGGAATGCGATTGCCCCCGCCCAGATCGAGATACACGTCGCGGTTGCGGCTGAGGATCCGCACCGTCAGCGGCTCCATGGCGCCCTGATGGACGTTGATCCAATAGAAGGCGATCTGCTCCAGTTGCTCGTCGGGCGAGTATTGGTTCGAGGCGCCCAGGATGAGTTCCTGCACTTGCAGCGACGCGGCCGTGTTGACGATGGCGAAAAGCGGGTTATTGGTCGGGAGGACCAGGGGCGTGGCCTCCTTTCCCGCCTTCTCGGCCAGCGTGACCACCGCCGTCATCAACTGCTGATCGTAGCGGTCGAACTGCTTCGAGGCGGGCAGTCCGCCGCCCAGCGGAATCAACTTGGCGGTCATCACCACGACCTCGGTGGTATCCGGGTCGGTCTCGGCCAGGGCCTTTTCCAGCATGAAGAGGTTTTGCGGGCTGCGGATGGCCACCAGCTTGCGGAAGGGCTTGCTCAGCCCCAGCGCGGCCGGCACAATCTCCTCGGCCGTGGTCTCGTTGAACTGTTCGAGGTGTTGATGGGCGGCCGAGCCGCGCTTCTTCTCGTGGATGTACTCCGAAGTCATGAAGACGGCCAGAAAGACCACGGTGAAGGCGACGCCGCTGATCGAGGCCACCTCCTTGGTGAGGAAGTTCAAGCACGCCGTGACCAACAGGATGAGGAAGATCGCGGTCAGGCCGATGGGCACCTCGACGTTGCCGATGTGGATGTTCAGCGGCACCTTGAACTCGCGCGGGCTGCGGTCCTTGAAGCGGAGCACCACCATGGCGAGGGCCTTGAAGACGAAGCTCCAGACGACGCCGAAGGCGTAGGCCTCGCCCAGCACGTACATGTTGCCGCGGCTGATGAGGATGGTCAGCAGTTGCAGGCCGACGATCAGCCAGAGAAGGCGATAGGTGGTGCCGAAGCGGCGATGGGGGCGGAGAAACCAGTCGGGCAGCACGCCGTCTTCGGCCACGCGGTTGAGCACGCCGTTGGAGCCGATGATGGCCGTGTTGACGGCCCCGGCGAGGATCAGGAATCCCACGACGACGACGAAGGCGTTGAGCAGCAATCGCGCCAGCGGCGGCCCGATCACGTGCATTGCCAGGCCGCCGATGAGATTGCCCGCGTAGTCCTTCATGCGGACCTCGTCGGGAATCAACAACACGGCCAGGAACGAGATGCTCGCCGTGAGGACGACGCTGTAGACGAAGACGACGAAGGCGGCCTTCTTGAAGTTGGGCAGCTTGGGCGATTCGACCTCGCGATAGACCTGGGCCAACGTCTCTTCGCCGCTCATGGCCAGGATCGAATGGCCGAAGGCCAGCAGGACGCCGATCACGCCGATCAGGCTGAACCAGTTGCCCGGCCGCTGCAGCTTCTTCGCCAGCGAGGGGGCCAGCTTTCTGAGGAACCCCAGGGGATCTTCGGGCTTGCCGGTGGCCTCGTTGAGCAACGGCACATGCCGGCCGTGTTCCATCTTGAGCATGAGTTGTCCGCTCTGGCGATCGCGCAGCCAGATTTCCCGTTTTTCGCCGGTGACGCGGTCGACGCCCGCGACCGCCCGGTACTCCAGCTTGGGCGAAAGGTCAGGCGCCAGCGGCACGCGGTTGACCGGGCCGTGGACCCAGAGGGTGGCGCCGCACCAGACGAGCATGACCACGGCCATGACGGTTGTGGCCCCCATGATCCGCAGGGCCTTGCCGCTGGACTCGTGGATGCCGACCACGTTCTGGCGGAAAAAGTAGAGGGTGATGGCGCAGGCGATGACCACCGCGCCCCAGTTGCGGATGAAGCCGTCGGCGGCGTGCGGGGGCCTCAGCGCGGGGTTGATCGTGATGGCGGTGTCCAACAGCAGGCCCATGATGTACTGGCCGGCCGACATGCCGCTGATCGGGCCGGTGAGGATGTAGTCGAACATCAAGGCGGAGACCGACAACTTGGCCAGAAAACCGCCCATGGCCTCCTTGACTACGCGGTAGACGCCGCCGCGCACGAAAAGCGAGCAGCTTTCGATGTAGATGCTGCGCACGGCGTAGCTGAAGAGCATGACGGCCAGGATGAACCAAGGCGCGGCGGGCCCGATGGCCCCCTCGACGATGCCGCCGATGTAGTAGGCGGTGCTCGCCAGGTCGCACAGGACAATGGCGGCCGTGCGCCAGTAGGAAATGAAGGTCAGCATCACGCTGCTGACCACGATCACCTGCACGGGACGGCGGAGTCGCTGGATCGTCCCTTCCAGGGCCCCGCCGGGCTGTCGAGAATCGGCCATAGATCAAACCGCGCCGGGAAGGACGCGCTGCCACAACTTGGCCACAACGCCGAGGCGTCAGACGTGGAGGCCCTTTCATCGCGGTCGCGGCGCCGCGCCGCGACCTGCCTACGAGGTTAGCTGTCGGGCTCGGGCATGAAAGTACCCGGGTCCAGACGCCTGGACCTGCGCCCCGCGAGCCGAGTCTTCTCGGCCGGATGGTTCCCCCGTTCCCCCACCATGGTGGTGGCGGATTTGGCTGCACACCGCTATCTTATCGCGCCGTCGTTCGTTGACAAGGGGGGGTAAAAGGCCGTCGAAAAAGTCCCCCCTCTCCCTCCGGGAGATGGTCGGGGTGAGGGCGATGTGGAGGAGCTGTGTGCTCCAGATGGCCGACGTTTGTCGTACTTCGCCGGGTGCCACTGCTGGCTTGTCCAGCAGTGCTACGGGTCTGCGATATCCAACACTGCTGGGCAAGCCAGCAGTGGCACCCACGGGTATGACCGGGGAGAGCGATTGCCCTCAGCCGATCGCCTTGCTGACCAGGATGACGTCCCGGTCCGGATGGCTGTTGATCTCGAAGCCGCGGGTGCGGAAGACGGCCAACATGCGGAGATTGTCCGGCGACAGCTCCCCCACCACCCGGCGGATGCCCCAATCCTTGGCGATTTCCAGGCAGCGGTCCGTCAACACGCCGCCCAGCCCCCGACTCTGCCAACGATCGGCCACCAGCAGGGCATATTCGGCCGTGTGGTGATCGGCGTCGGCGACCAGGCGGCCCACGCCGACGAGCTTCCGTGCGCCTTGCTCGACGGCCTCGGCCACGATGCCCAGCTCGCGGTCGTAGTCGATGAAGCAGTAGCGGCTGGCCATCTCGTGGGTCGTGTGCTTGAACAGGTGGCTGAAACGGAACCAGATCGTCTGCGTCGAGCAACTCGCCAGCAGCTCGTGCCACAGCGGCTCGTCCTCCGGCTTGATCGGCCGCAGCACCAGCGGCGTGCCGTCTTTCATTCGGCAATCGGTCACGTAGTGTTCCGGGTAGGGCGCGATGGCCAGGTGGGCGTGCGGCCCCTCCGGGCTCTGCCCCAACAGCACGCGGGCGCCACCGGCGATGCACCCCGCGTCCGTGACCCAGAGCGGGGCCAGTTCCAGTTCCTCAATTTCAGGATGCTCGACCACCAGGCAAGAAAGCCGCATCAGGGTCTCGATCAGCCGCTCGATGCGGGCCGCCGGCCGGTCCGTGTCGCGGCATAAGGCCGGCCAGCCGCGAAGCGCCTGGAGCATCCGCCGGGCGAAAACCTCGTCCAGTGGTGGCAGCCCCCAGGCGCGATCCGGCGGCCCGCCCGCCGCGGACGGGCCCATCTCGACGCCGATCACGGCCCCGAATACCGCATCCTGCCGGCTGCGGAGGATAAGCTCAACCGCGCCGGCGGGGACCGGCGTGGTTGCCTCCACGAACCGGAATCCTGTAGCCGGAGAGCAAGGATTTCGCCAACTCGGCGGAAAGGATTCTGTCGCCCGCGGCCGGCACGGCATCGAGCCCCTGCCGCAGTTGCCCGCGCTGGGGATCGAGCCCGAGCGGGATGGCCCGGGGCGTCTGATGGAGCCGCTCCAAATTGCGCTCATCGTGGTCGAGGTGGGCGGCGGCGCGGCTGGTTTTTTCCGGTGTCCGGCAAGCGGCCGGCTCGGACGGGCCCACGGCGGCGCGGCCGCCCTTGCGGGCGTGTTGGCGGGCCAACAGCTCGGCGCAGTCGTACAACTCGTCGATCTGCGCGACGGGCTCGATGCCGGCACGCTCGAAGGCGGCTTCGCAGAACGGCGTCGGCCCCGCCCGGCTTGCAAACGAAGATGGGCTTGTCGCGGGCAAAGCCACGGGCGGCCGACATGAACTCCCGCGCCCGGCCGATGGACTCGGCGGCCACAATTATGGAGCGGGTCTCGGTGGCGGAGCCGAAGTAGTCGATCAGGTCGGCGATGCTGATGTCGAGCATGTTGCCGGCGGAAACGAAGGCGGACAGTCCGACGCCGCGCTCGGCGGCCCAATCCAGGACGGAAGTCTGCATGGCGGCGGACTGCGAGATGAAGCCCACGTGCCCGGCCGGCGGCATGGCCGTGGCGAGGCTGACGTTGAGTGCCCGGCTGGGGACGATCACGCCCAGCGAGTTGGGGCCGAGGATCCGCAGGCCGTCGAAGCGGCGCTGCTGGTCGCGCACCTGCCGTTCGAGTGTTCGACCCTGGGGACCGCTCTCCCTGAAGCCGGGGGTGAGAACGATTACTGCCGGCACGCCCGCCTCGCCGCAGGCCCGCACCGCCGCCGGGACCGCGGCCGCGGGGATGCAGATGACGGCCAGGTCGGGCGCCTCCGGCACGCTGGCGAGGTCCGGATAACCGGCAGCGCCCGCCGCGGGCTTGCCCTCGGGATTGACCGGATAGAGGTCGCCGCGGAAGCCGGCGGCCAACAGGTTGCGCAGCACGGCCGAGCCCGCGCCGGCCGGGGCGTCGCTGGCGCCGATCACGGCGATGCGGCGCAGGGCGAACAGCTTATCCAGGTTGCGGATGCTCACGGTATGCTTCCCAACCCTGCTGTTAATACGACAGCGCTAACTTGCAGTGCCGACAAAAGTTGACCACGGAGACACGGAGAACACGGAGAGAAGGCAAGAAAGGGCAGAACACGGCATGGCTACCCGATTCTGACGGAAGATCGTCCGCAGCCCTTCGTCACCGTAGAGCACCGATGGAACGGGATTAGCCGCAACCCATTGATACTTTTGCTTTTGCACTCCGTGAACTCCGTGTCTCCGTGGTGTATTTAGCGCTGTAGTATTAAGCGCTAAGCACCAAGCCCTTCGCCGTTACGGCAATCCTAGCGTTCTTTTCAGGATCCAATCCCAAATGCGATCGGGCACCCGGCCGTGGGCGAAAAAAAGAAACCGCGTCTGAAAGCCGATCGGGTAGCGGGGCTTGGGCCGGCGGGCGGTCAAGGCGTGGACCACGGCGCGGACGACGTGCTCGACCGGCGACGCGCTCTGGGCCCGCTGTCTGCTGACGGCGCGGACGGCGGCCAGGTCGGCCTCGTAGAGCGCCACACCCTCGGGAGCGGCCTCGGCCTCCAGGGCGTCGGCGGCGGCGAAGGACTTCTCCCAGATGGGCGTGGAAATGGCCCCCGGCTCGATCAGCGAGACGGAGATTCCCCAGGTGCGGAGCTCGATGCGCAAGGCGTCGCTGAGCGCCTCCAGGGCGTGTTTCGACGCCGCGTAGGGGCCCAGGTAGGGGACCGAAATGCGTCCGTTGAGCGAGCCCATGTTCACGATTCGCCCGCGCCCGCCGCAACAGCGGCAGGAAGGCCTGGGTGACCGCGACCTGGCCGATGACGTTGATCTCAAGTTGCTTCCGCACCTCGTCCAGGGGCAGCAGTTCCAGCGGTCCGGCGACGACGATGCCGGCGTTATTGACCAGGCCAGCCAGGCCGGCCGCTCCCACGGCCTCCTCGACGCGGCGGGCAGCCGCGGCGATGGACGCCGTGTCGGTCACGTCCAAGAGCAGGGGCACGACGCGCGGGGAAGCAGCGGCGCAGAGCCGCCGGCCGTCGGCCTCGTTGCGGACGCCGGCGAAGACGCGGTATCCGCGGCGGTCCAGCGCCAGGGCGCTGGCTTGGCCGATTCCGGTCGAGGCCCCGGTGATCACGACGGTTTTCGACGGCGCGGAGTCCGCAGACATGTCAATTCCAAGGGTTGGTATGGACAGGCTTCGGCGGCGACTTCTCCGCGGCCAGCGCGGCATCCTCCTCCAGCAGGCGTGGCGGCGGCTCGATCCGCACCTGCCGCAACTCGCGGATCACGGCCGGCAGGTTCACCGCCACTGCCAACGTCGCAAGGAAAAGAACGACCCCTACCAAGGTGATCCGATCGGTTCGCACCACAACCTTATCGATCTCGGAGAGCGACCAGAAGACATTGGTGATTTGCAGATACGAGTAGCTGGCGTTGATCCCCAGGCAGCGAATCAGCTCGATCAGCCAGGGGGCAATGCATCCCAGCGTGATCAGCACGAAGTGGAGCACGCCGGTCAAGAGCGCGCGCCACCCGGGCGACCTTCCGCAGCCATCGCAACAACAGCAGTCCGACGCCGAGGTAGAGGGCGAGATAGGCCAGCGCCAGGACGGCGAAGCAGGCGAGCCGGTCCACATCCCAAAAGGGCGTGGCGGGGGCGGTCCCGGCGGCCGCGGCGACAACGGGCAACCTCAACCTGACCAGCACCACCGCGGCCACCACGGCCAGGGCGAACGTCGCCGCGCAGTTGGACAGTGCAAACAGGTAGCCGGTGCCGGGACCGGGGTTGAACCAGGTCAGCAGGGCCCGGCCCAGGGAGCTCTGCGGCAGCGTGCCGCTTGACGCGGAGCGACAGGTCCGGCGATTCACCCGTCATGAACACGCCCATCACGTACCAGTGCAGGCCGCTGGCGATGACGAAGGCCGAGAGGAATTCGATGTCAACGTTCAGGGACGGCGCGCTGAGAATCGCAAAGGCCACCCAGCCCGTGAGCAGGAGTTGCTGGAGCAGCATGACGACGCGCAGCGGGGTGGAGCGATTCTCGCTGGGGAAGCCGAGCCGGGCTGCGGCAGCCAGGAACACGATCGCGATATAGCCGGCGGAGATGCTCAGCCAGGCCGCGCACACCTGCCAGAACGCGGGTTCGGCAAAGGGCAGGCCTTCGGAGAGCGGCCACTGGACAAACCCGCAACTGGAGAAGAACACGAAGAACAGGGCGAGGATGGCCAGCACCGACAACACCACCTGCCAATGCCTGGCGGTGCTGAGCGTGCCGACCAGCAGGCCGATCACCGAAAGCCCCAGCGAAACGAGCATGGTGAAGGCGATGACGACGCCGATGGTGGGGACGTCGATGCCGCGGAGCATGTAGGTGAAGGCGAGGCAAGGCGAGACGGCCGACAGGTAGATCACCATTTGCACGATGGAGCTGCCCAGCTTGCCGCCGACGATCTGCCGCGGCCTCAAGGTAGTGATCGCCAGCAGGTCGTAGGTGTGCTCTTCGTGTTCGCCGGCCAGCGAGCGGAGGGCGCCGTAGGGGACGATCACCAGCAGCGGCAGGGCCAGGATCAAGTAGTAGCCGAAGAACATTTTCGACCCCTCGGCGCCGTACCAGAGGGGCGCCCCGATGAAGGCCATCCCCATGATCGTCCACACCCAAACGGCAATCAACAGCAGGCCGAAAGTGATGGCGAACTGCCGGCTCTTCAGCGCCTGGCGGGTCTCCTTGACCAGGATGGGATTGAGCCGGTCGCCGAGGCGCATGAGCAGCCGCCCCGCGGCGGAGGCGGGCCCGGCGGCGGGCTCCGGCGCCAGGGCGGCAAGAATCGGCGGCTCGGCCTGCACGCTCATTGCACCAACCCCTGCCTCTGTTGTAGGGTGGGTCGAGGGGCACCATGCGAAGCATGGTCGCGAGCCCCACCAGGAACCGGCCGGATGCTAGCTGGTGGGGCTCGCTGCGCTCGACCCACCCTACTATTCGCCCCGCTCATTGCACCAACCCCTGGGTAATTTGCATGAAAACGTCTTCGAGCGTCTGCCGCTGCGTGCCGAAAGCGACCACGCGGAAACCGGCCTCGACAATGGCGCGGAGCAGGGCGGCCTCGGCCTCCGCGTCGCCGGCATGGAGGAACTTGACGCAGTCGCCGCCCGCCTGCAACCCCTCGACGCCCGGCCGGCCGCCGAGCCACTCGGCCAGCGCCGCGGCGGGGTCCAGCAGGCGGACTTCCACGCAATTTTGCGGTTGCCGGCCCTGCCGCTGAATCTCCTCCACCGTCCCCACGGCCAACAGCCGCCCGCGCTCCAGGATGCCCACCACGTCGCAGATGGCGGCCAGCTCGGTCAGGATGTGCGAGCTGATGAGGATCGTCTTGCCGGCGTTGGCCAAGGTGCGGATCATCTCCCGCAGCTCGATACGGGCCCGCGGATCGAGCCCCGCCGCCGGCTCATCCAGGACCATGACCGCCGGATCGTGCACCAGCGCCCGGCCCAGGCAGAGCCGCTGCTTCATCCCCTTGGACAGCCCGTCGATCGGCTTCTCGGCCAGCACGTCCAGGCCGGTGAAGGTCATCACGCGGTCGATGGCGTCCAGCCGCCGCGGGCCGCGAAGCTGATACGCCCGCGCGTAAAAATCGAGGTACTCGCGGACGTTGACGTTGGCATAGGTGGTGAAATAGTCGGGCATGAAACCGATGCGGCGGCGGACCCGATCGGGATCGTCGACCACGGAGAAGCCGTCGATCATGGCGTCGCCGGCCGTGGGCAAGTCGAGCGTGGCCAGGACCCTCATGCTCGTCGTCTTGCCGGCGCCGTTGGGGCCGATGTAGCCGAAGACCTGTCCCTGGTTCACCGTGAAGGAGACGCCGTCCACCGCCCGGGTGCGGTCGAAGTGCCGGTGCAGGTTCCGCAGCTCGATCATGGGACGGGAAGCAGGCATCACGGCGTCACCTACCATTGGCCGACAATCACATTTGCTGGGTGCCACTGCTGGCTTGTCCAGCAGTGCCGAACGACCGCCAGCCGCAGCACTGCTGGACAAGCCAGCAGTGGCACCCGTAGGTTATAATCCCTTTACAATGAAGCACTGAGTTACCATTGGCCGACAATCACGTGCGAGGAGGGTTCTTCGCGCGGCGATGGTACGCCGAGGACGACCTCGGGCGAGCGATCGACCAGGGCGACGTAACTGCCCGGCAACATGCCGTCGAGCGTGCGCATTTGCTCCAGCCGGCCGCTGGCCTGCGTCGGCGACGGCCCTCCGCTGGAGAAATGCATCGCGAAGGCACTGCTGCCGATGGCGCCCGTGGCAGCCGCTTGGGCCATTCCCGGCGGCGTCAGCAGCAGGTCGTCCTGGAGTTTCGCCTTCAGGCGGGCGCCGGCAGCCGTGGGAATCGGCTCCAGCGTGGCCGTGGCGCCGGCGGCGACGGAGGCCGCCTGGTAATACTTCCCCTCCTTGGTCCGCACCACCAACCGCTGGATCGGCGTCTGCAGGCGGTTCCGCACGGCGGGGGCCTTCTCCTTGCCCGCCGCATCGAGCAGGTCCAGCCCGCAATCCGACGGCCGCGTGCGGACGGTCAGGAACTGCGTCGGCGTCCGCGAGGCGAGCCAACCGGACGCCCACTGCTGCGTCTGCCCGTCATCCCAAACGAGATCGCGAGCCCGCGACGGCTCCTGATAGCCCAGGCCGGGCGATTGTTCCAAGGGGAAGACCGCGGTGTCGCCGGGGAATCGCAGCCCGCCGCGCGGCGACAGACCGGCGAAGTACGACAGCCGCGTCCAGCAGACGGCGCACCCGTTGCGTTGATCGAGATGGGTGAGGCTCCGCGCCCGCACGCGCACGTCCAGGCCGTCGGCCGCCACGGCATAGGCGAACAACAGCAGCGTGACGAGGCTGGCGCTGACGGGGATCGTCAGCAGCAGCAGGTGCAACTGCCGCCGCCGGCGCAGCAGCCAATAGTTCGCCGGACCGATGGCGATCACGAACACGCTGATCAGCACGCAAAACGCGCCCACCGGCGCCATGCCGACGCCCGGGATGAGGAAGTTCCAGAAATCGGGATTGAGCGTCTCCAAGGAAAGGCCGTGCCGCTGGAACCATTGCCAGCGATTCACCCCCATCGAATCCAGAAGCCAGCGCCAGTCGATTTCGGCCCCCGGAAACGGCCGCTCCGCGGCCATGGCCACCACGAGTCCCGCCTGAAAGGGGCGCAGGACGAAACGCGGCCGCCGCGGCGGCCGCGGCCCGGCTTTCGGCGCGGGCGGGCGCTGGCCGGATTGCTTGGCCGCGACCGTACGCGCCCGCCGGAACGGCCTTCCCGTTGACCAACGCGACGGCCCCATTCTCATCAGACCCGTCGTCCGCAGCGGCCGCGGTTTCCGGCTTGCGGCCGTAGAGACTTTTTTCCGGCGCCGTCCACCCCGGCGGCGCGGATGGCCCCGGCTCGCCCGGCTCGGTCGCCAATCCGAGCAGTTCTTCCAATTTCGGCAACTGCCGCCAATCGTTTCCCAGGCCGTAAACCCAGAGGTTGCCCCCGGCGGCCGTCCAGGCGACCAGGGCGTGAAACGCCCCCGGCTGCGCCTGCTGCAACGCCGCCAGTTGCTCCCCCGACACGCACACGATATCGAAGCTGCTGTAGTCGATCCACTGGTCGGGAAAATCCTCGATCGGCCAGCTCTCGGCGGTCGATAGCGGTGTCTGCCCGTCCTGGTTCGGCGGCTGGTTGCCGTACATGTAATTCTGCCTTGGGATCGGCAACGCCACCGCCAGCTTCTTGGTGTCCGGCGGGCTCTTTCCCATGAAGAGGACCGCGGGGAATGCCTCGATCCACTGGGACGTATACGACGTCCAAGGTATACACAGGGCCTTGAGCACCGCGCCGTCTTCGCTCACGTTGACCGCGTACTGCATGTTCCACCCCGCGAACTCCGGGACCGGGATCGTCGCCGTCACGCGCCCGGACCCGGCCGGGATCTCCATGTCCCGAACCACGCGCAGATCAAAAGCATCGCCCTTCGCCGGCCGGCTGAGCAGGACCTCGATCGACAGCGTCCTGTCCGCCGTGACCGGCACCTTGGGAAGCAGCGAGACGCGGACCGGTCGGTAGCCCGGCCGCGCTGCATGGCTCTCGAAGCCGACGTTCATGGCCAGGCCGTTGCCGGTGGCGGTCCACGCCGCGACGCCGCCGGAGTTCGGCGCGGCTGTCGCCGGCCGCGGCGGGCGCTTGCGGACTAAGATCCGGGCCGCCGCGCCGGCCTCGCTGCACACCGGCGGAAGGACGGTCAAGAGCAGGGCGAGCAGGATTGCCCGGTCGGGCTTGGTGTCCGCCTTCTTGTCTGCCGCGGCGGATCGGTAGGGGAGCACGAGCGAAACGAGCCAAACCAGGGCGAACAGGAGGACGTAGAACGTTGCCGCCACGACCAATGCCACGATGGCCATGGAAATGGCGGCCGCCAAGAGGCTTCCCCGCATCGCCACGGCGAAAATCGAGCAGATCACGGCACAGACGGTCGTGGCCCCCAACAGCCAGCGGAGGGAATACTGCGGAATCAGCATAGGCTTGATTCTCCCCAAATCGCCTGGCGTTTGCAAGTGGTGGCAAACGTTGATTCGCCCCCGGCCGTGCGTAGGCGTAGGTCAGGCACTCCGTGCCTGACAGACCGCGGCCAGGAAACGGGGGATGTCAGGCACGGGGTGCCTGACCTACGGCCCTGATTCGCCCGGCCTACGCCGAAGTCCGCACCAGGAGGAAATAGGCCAAAAGCACGGCCGCCATCAGGTACATCAGCCATTTCACCTCCCGCCCCTGGCCGGCGCACAACTTGACGATCGGATAGGCGATAAAACCCACCGCCAGGCCGTCGGCGATCGAGTACGCCAGCGGAATGCCGATCATGACGAGGAACGCCGGCAGCGACTCGGCGTAGTTGCCCCACTCGACCTTGGTGACGTTGCGCATCATCATCGAGCCGACGATCACCAGGGCCGGGGCGGTAATGGGCGGATAGCTGCCGACCATGGCGATGACGGGACTGAAAAGCAGGGCCAGGAGGAACAGCACGGCGACGCACAGCGAGGTCAAGCCGGTGCGGCCGCCTTGCTCGACCCCCGCCGCGCTCTCGACGAAACTGGTGACGGTGCTGGTGCCCAAGGCGGCCCCGGCCACCGTGCCGACGGCGTCGGAGACCAGCGCCTGCCGGGCCCGCTCCAGGCGGTTGTCGCGGATCAGGCCCGCCTGCTGGCAGACGCCGATCAGGGTCCCCAGCGTGTCGAACAACACCATGAAGAGGAAGATCGAAATGAAGGGGATCATGGGCCAGCACAGCGAGTGGACGAGGTCCATCTTCAGCAGCGTGGGCGTCAGCGAGGGCGGCCGCGAGACCACTTTCCCGGCGATGGCGAACTGCGTCATCAGCATCGAGTTTTTCACCAGGCTGGATCCGGCCACCGCCGGGCCGAGGTGCGCGAGCGTCAGCCGCAGCCCCACGGCCAGGGCCGTGCCGCCGCCGATCCCCCAGAGGATTGCGCCCGGACGCGCCGCGCCGCCAGCGCGGCCGTCAACAACAGCCCGAAGAAAAATACCAGCAGGTCGGGCGAGGCAAACTTGTGGTTGAGCGTCACCAGCGTGTAGGGGTCGCGCACGACCAGCCTGGCGGCCTGGAAGCCGATGAACGTGATGAACAGCCCGATGCCCACCGCGATGCCGTCGCGCATGCTGGGACTGATGGCGTTGAGGATGGCTTCGCGGATGCCGAAGATCGAAATCATCAGGAAGAGGATGCCGGACCAGAACACTACTCCCAGGGCGATCTGCCACGGGCTGGTCGCGCCGGGGACGATCAGGTGGGCCTTCACTTGGGCGTCGATCATGGCGGCGGCCGCCGGGATCGCCGAGAAGACGAAGAAGAAGTTTTCGCCCATGCCGGGCGCCTGCGCGATCGGGTAGCGGCCGTAGAGGCCCATAATCGCGGTGGCCAGGGCCGCCGCCAGGCAGGTGGCCGTGGTGACGGCGCCGAAATCCATGCCGGTGGAAAAACTGCTGCCCAGCGACGAGCGGAACAGTTGCCCGGAAAGGACCGCCGGCTGCAAAAAAATAATGTAGGCCATGGTGAGGAAGGTGGTCAGCCCGGCCAAGAGTTCGATGCGGACCGAGGTGTGGTTCTCGGACAGGCGGAAAAAACGGTCGAACATGGCGCGATCTCCCGGGCGGAAAAGGCGGCTCCTTGCCGCGGGCGTTTTTTGAGCTACAATGCAAATGGCCTATGGAAGACAGCAATTCTACCGAAAACCTCCCCCGCTACAATTGGCCGGGGCCGGAACAGGGCATCCTCATCGCCGAACTCGCGCCGGAGCAACTCACGGCCGAGATGGTGGGCACGCCCCCGGTCCGCCGCCGCGTCTGGCTGCCCCTGATCCTCTTCGTCCTCACCTGCGCGAGCACTTGGTACGCAGGCAATCAGGCCTTCCACGGGCAGGGGTGGAAGTATGCCGCCGCCGTGATGACCATTCTCATCTGTCATGAGATGGGCCATTTCGTGCAGGCCTGGCGATATCGTGTTCACGCCAGCTTCCCCTTCTTCCTCCCCATGCCCTTCTCTCCGTTCGGCACCTTCGGGGCGGTGATCGGCATGAGTTCCCGGATCACGAACCGCCGGGCGTTGTTCGACATCGGCATCACCGGGCCGTTGGCCGGGCTGGTGCCGACCCTCGTCTGTTGCGTGCTGGGACTACACTGGGCGGGCATGACGCTGCCCACTCCGCTGGTGCGCCAAGCAGAGGGCTTTTCGCTGGGGGAGCCGCTGTTGTTGCAATGGATGACCGGCTGGCTGCACCGGCCGATACCACCCGGCTTCGAACTGTCGCTCAACCCGCTGCTGTTGGCCGGCTGGGTCGGGCTGTTCGTCACGGCCCTGAACCTTGTGCCCATCGGCCAATTGGACGGCGGCCACATTCTCTATTCCCTCCTGCGAAGGAAGGCGAACGCGGTGGCGACCGTCCTGCTCGTGGCCGCCGCGGTCATCGTGGTCTTGCAAATCCGCATCTTGGGCGGTTGGCTACCCCTGCTCTTCCTCCTGCTGCTGATGGGCCCCAGACATCCGCCCACAGCCGACGATTACGTGCCCCTGGGCAGCGGCCGGATCATCCTCGGCTGGCTGACGCTGGCGTTCTTGCTGATCGGCTTCACGCCAGTGCCGATCCAGTTTTGAATCGCTAGCGGCACAAAGCGGCGACGATCTGCTCCGCCGTGGCAGCCGGCCCCAACCGCTCCACGTTCAGCACCAGGTCGTAGAGGTGCGGGTCGCTCACATCGTGATGGAAGTAACGGCCCACGAACTGCCGGCGGTCCCGGTCGGTCTTGAGCATGAAGCGGCGGGCCTCGGGCTCGCTGAGCGACTGTCGCTCGATGATCTTCGCGACGCGGAACTTTTCCGAGGCCACCAGCCGCACGGCCAGTCCCGTCTTCGGGGGCAGGAGAAACTGCGCCCCGCGTCCGACGAAGATGACGTTGCCGCGCCGCCCGGCGGCCCGAATGACCCGCGTCAGACAGGCCACGTACTTTTCATGTGTTACGATCTGGCCGTCCATCCAGGCCCCGAGGACGTCGTAGGCCCAGTTGCTGTGGGTTTCATCGACCAAGTCCAGCATGGTGCGGGGCTCATGGAGCCGCTCGGCCACGCGGTCCAGGAGGGTGCGGTCGAGGACTTCCCAGCCGAGTTTCTGGCCCAGCAGGCGGGCGACCTCGCCGGCGTCGGTTCCCGCCTCGCGCGAGATGGCGATGTAGGTCCGCCCGCACTTGGCCAGGCGCAGCCGCACGGCCCCTTCGACGACACGGTCGGCGGTTTCCTGGGCGTGTACCCAGTTCTGCATTCGCCGTTCCGCGGCGGCGACGATTCGCGGCTCCTCATGAATTTGCGTCTTCATCACCCACCCCCTATTAGAGAAGAGCTTGCCGAGGAGAGAGGGTTCTGGCAGCCCACTTGGATTATACGCAGAAGCCGCCGCCAAGGGAAGCATTTTTTGATTTTTTGCGCCCGGGGTGCCACTGGCTACGCCAGTGCTTCCGTGCGGCCGGCGGCCCAAAGCACTGGCGTAGCCAGTGGCACCCGGCACCCGGCACCCGGCGTAAGCTCCGGTCAGCCGCCCAGGGCGTCCTTCAGATTGCGGACATCGTCTTGCATCTGCTGCTGCCGGGCCGAAAGGTCTTGCAGCTCGTCGCGGAGGTGGGCGACTTGTCCGCGCAGCTCTTCCAACTCGCGGCGGAGGGCTTCGTTGCCGGGTGGCACTGGCTTGGCCAGTGTCTCCCTATTTTCATCCGCGCCACGATGGATCGCCGAGGAACCCGGAGCACCGGCGACGCCAGTGGCACGCGCCACCGGCCCGTCCTCGCGGGAAAACACCTCCGGCTTGCCGTGGCCGTGCTGGGCCTTGAGCTGCTCCAGCTCCCGCGGCGTATACAGGGCGTGGCTGAGGACGTGCCCGCGACCTTCCGGCGTAAGCGGAATCACCAGCCCCTTGGCCCCGAGCGACGCCAGCAGCAGGCGCAGCGAGGGCAGATCGGCGATCGGGTCCATGCGCGAGACGCGGCCGCGCAGTTCCCCTTCGGTCTGCGCCCGCGCAGCAACAACTCGATCATCACCGACAGTTCGAGTTTCTCGACCCCGAGCCACTCGTAGAGGTAGTGGCGGTACTTGGTGACCCGGCCGTAGCCTTCGACCATGCCGACGGCGCCGAGGTGGCGAAGCCGTTCCAGCGATTCCGCCACGTCGTCGGGCTCGAGTTGCATGACGGGGTCGCGGTTGCTCTTCTGATTGCAGCCGGTGCAGATGGCATTGAGCGACATGGGATAGATGTCCGGGGTGGTCTTGGCCTTTTCGCCCAGCACGCCCAGTACGCGGCGGTCGATGGCCCCGAGGGGCTGCCAACGGGGCGGGGTGGAAGCAGTTTGCGGCGCGGAGGGGTCTTCGGTCATCGCTCGGTCTCCGGGGAGAAAATCATCGGCCAACCTGCCATGAGAGCTATAAATACAATGTTCCGTCGGAAATGTAAAGGGCCGGGAGCGGCCCCGCTGCACCATCCCGCAAAAAAGGCTCGCGCAGAGGCGCAGAGACGCAGAAGGAAATGTTGCGAGATCACGAGTCCTCGGCGTTCCCGTCGCCTGCGATGCCACCGCTGTTGCTTTCCCCGCGTCTTTCTATCTCTTCCTCCCCCGCGTCTCTGCGTCTCTGCGCGAGCCTTCTTCTCTGCGGGCAATTCGTCTCACGGATCGCGGACGACGCGGAAGCCGAGGTTGACGCAGCGGCTGCAGGGCAGGTTCCAGTTGCGGAACGAGGCGCGGACGTAGAGCGGGAAGCTGTTCCAGGCCCCGCCCCGGCGGACGCGGCGCTGCCCGGAATCCGGGCCGGCAGGGTCGTCTACGGGCGACTTGGCATAGTAGTCCTTGCCGTACCAGTCGGCGCACCACTGCCAGACGTTGCCGTGCATGTCGCACAGCCCCAGCTTGTTCGGCGGCAGTCCGCCCACGACGGCCGTGAACTTGCCGTCCTTCGGCATGAAAATCTCCTGCACGTGCGGAAACTTGTCGCGGCCGGCGTCGTCCTGGACGTGGGCGACCCGGGCGAGTTGCTTGGGATCGTCGCCGTTAGAGTAGCGCGTGGTCGTCCCCGCCCGGCAGGCATATTCCCACTGCGCCTCGGTGGGCAGGCGATAGGTCTTGCCCTCCTTGCGGCTGAGCCACTGGCAAAACGCCACGGCGTCGTTCCAGGTGACGTTGACGACCGGATGGTCGTCGGTCTGCGGGAAGCCGGTGTTGAGCCAGTTGTACTTGGGGTCGCGGTCTTCGCACATGCCGCTCTTGGCGTTGTATCCCCAGCCGCCCTGGCCGAAACGGGCGCGGTCCGCCCGTTCCTCGGCGTTGCGGCCCGGGTCCGTCCGTTCCGCCTCGGTCTTGTAGCCGGTGTCCTTGGCGAACTTCTTGAACTGCCCGACGGTGACGTTGCATTGGCCCATGTAGAAGGGCCTGGTGATCCGCACGAGGTGTCGGGGATATTCGTCCTGGAAGAGGTAATCGGTCTTGGCCTCGACCTTGTAGGCGGGAAAGCTCTTCAGCAGTTCGTCCATCGACTCGTTGCTGCCCATCATGAATTGCCCCACCGGGACCAGCACCAGCTTCATGCCGATCGAGTTGGCGGTCCGGCGCGGCGGGCAGGCCGGGGTGTCCTCGGCCACGGCAGTGCGCAGGCCGCAGGCGGCCAGCAGCAGCGTCAAGCAAACAACGCGGATTTTCATGATGGTTCTCCTTTGCCGGCGCGGAATCGGACTCACGCGATGCCGGAACCGGCAGTATACCATCCGCGCGGGCGCCCGGCAACTTTCGGCGCCGTTGTTGGCCCCGATAGCTCTGCTGTCGGGGTGCCGGAGGCACAAGAGGGTTTGGCGGGGTATTGAAACGCCTCTTGTTGCTGCACCGTGTGCGACAGCAGAGGTATCGGGGCGACGCGTGATAACACGGAAGCACTGGCATAGCCAGTGGCACGCCTGCGCCGCGGCTCAATAGGCCAGCGCGCCGCGGACCATGAGGGTGTTGGTCGGCACGAAATCGGTCTGCGCCTGGTCCAACTCGAGCTTGCGGTAGAAGACGTAGCCGACCTCGAAGCGGGGGCTGATGTGCCCGAATGCCTTGCGCTCGATGCCCAGAAAGGCGCGGAGGTCGCGATAATTGAGCACGTCGCTGGCGCCGTCGGCGCGCTGGATTGCCCAGGTGCCGCCGCCCAGCTCGCCGCCGATGTAGACCCAGTCCTCGACGCCCGGATTGCGGACGCCGTTCCAATAGACGCGATGGGAGATCTTCGGCTGCGGAAACACCAGTTCGAACTTGGCGTCGTCGTTGGGCTTCCACACCAGGCCGGCCACCGGCAACAAGGGCACGTCGGTGCGGTCGAGATAGTCGGCGCCCAGCACCAGCGTGATCGTCGGCGAGCAAGTCCAGGCGGCGATGCCGTGCCCGGTGACGCGCAGGGCATGGCTGCTGCTCTGGCGGAAGTCGCTGTCCACGGCGGGCGTGACCGCCACGTCGTAGCCCAGCCGCGGCACCAGGTGCCCGAGCCAGCGCAACTCGACGTAGGCGTCGTAGAGCTGGGGCGGCAGGGTGATCGCCGCCGGCCCCTGCAGATAATGCACGGCGAACCCGGGGGTAATCAGCAGGGGATACTCCCGCGTGGGGCAGGGCAGTCCCAGGACGGTCTTCAATTCCAGGGTGTCGAACCCGAATCCCTCGGTCCCGTCGCGGGGTAGCCAGGAGGCCTCGAAGAGCAGCTTTTGAAAGACGCCGGGCCGCGTGCCGCGGGGCAGGTCGGCCGGGGCCGGGTCGGGCGAAGAGACCGCCGGCACGGAAGGGACCGCCGGGGCCCCAAGGTCCTGGCCGGGAAAATCTGTCTCCACCGGCGGCAGCCGCTCGACGAGGAAATTGCCATCCGGCAGCGTCGCAGAGGGGGCCACGGTCCAGGGACCGGGATCCACGGGCCCGGCGGCCGGGAAATCCACCTCCGGCAACGTCGCATAGGGGGCCGGCTGCTGGGTCGTATCCGTCAGCGGCATCCGCATCACCTGGGCGCAGGCCGCTGACGCCGCACCGGCGACCAGAGCGGCCAGACCAAGACGGCGGAGCCGGGCAGCAACACCGCAGTGCATGTCAGTAGGCCAGGCTCCCGCGCAAGAAGATCGTGGAGGAGGGCGAATACGAACTCGGGCTCCCGGTGGCGTAGTCGAGGTGCCGGTCGAACGACCCACCGAACTCGATCAGCCCCGACAGGCCGGCGCCCGCCAGTCGCTTGAAGTCCAGGCCCAGGGCAATGCGAATATCCTCGTAATCCGCCTGGTCCAGTGCACCGGCCAGTCCGCCGGGTTCCGTGCCCCGCTTGATCGTCCAGGCGTCGCCGCCATAGTTGCCGGAAAAGTACCACCACCATTCCGTGGCGCCGACGGTGGGCAGCCGCTCGGTAAACTTCGGATTGGGGAAGAGGATGTCGAAACGGACGTCGGGATTGGGCGACCAGACCACGCCGCCGACCGGCAGCAGTTTGTTGTGGACCAGGTTCAAATACCAAATGCCGAACTTGATCTTCGTCGCCGGGCTGAACGTCATCACCGCCAGCGCGCGGCCCGTCAGCCGGATGCTATCTTCGTCGAAGGCACGAAAGTCGGAGTAGATGCCCGTGCGGATCGATAGCTCGCCGCCGAAGCGGTCGTTCAGTTGCGGGTTCCAGGCCAGGTCGAGATAGGCGTCGAATGTTTCCGCGGGCATGTCGGCCGGCGGCGGAAGCGGCGGCGGCGAGTCCGGTCCCTGCCAGAAATACGCGGCAAAGCCCGGGGTAATCAACAGCGGCGTCTGGGCATTGCGAAGGAAGGGAATCGCCAGCGTGGTGCTCAGTTCGATATCGCTCAGGCCCAGGGGCTTCGACCCGATCGGGGCATAGTAGTAATAATCGGCCCGCACGTCCTGGATAAACCGCTGCATCTGCGCCACGGTGGCCGCCGGGTGGCCCCAATCCATATACGGCCCCTGGGGAAACACCGCCGACGAGCCCGCCGGCGGCGTGGCGTACGGATCCCAGTTCGGCGGCGGCGGCTGGATCGTCCCGTTGAGCGTGGCCATCGGCGCCGGGCCCACCGCCGTAGGATCGGGCATTGGGGTAGGATAGGGGTTGGTGTACGGGGCAGCCGCCGGGGCAGGGTAGGGATTGGCCGCTGGGCCAGGGTAAGGGGTGGCGGTCGGGCCAGGGCCAGGCGGCGAGTACGGAGTAAACGTCGGCGACGGGCTGCCAGGCGCCGCATCGGCGCTCTGAACCATCGACGGAAATTGCTCGCGTTGCCCCAGGGCCGGCGCCGACGCCAGCACCCACGTTGCCGCCCACCAGCAGCAGATTATCCTGGCGATCTTGACCACCAGTCCCCTCTCAGAAATGGGTTGCAGACGAGAAAACTCCCGCAGCGCCTATAGGAAGGGCCGTTAAGTAACAGGGATAGGCGGATCGGTCAAGAGCGCTTTTGCAGCGGGCGCGATTGCCCGGCTGCCGAGTGAGCCCCGGGGCGTTAAACAAGCCGCGGGCGTGAGGCGCGGGATAACGTCGATGCTCCGCCCGGCGCTGGGGACCCCCTCCCGTAACCACAAGCAAGACAATATGATAGGAACGTCCCGGCCTATGAGCACGCCCATAACGTCAAACTTCTACCCAAGCCGCCGATTCCATCAAATGTCTCCACGGCACCCAGATTACCCCGACACGGTGCGAATTCTCCGCGAGACGAATGTCGCTCGCATGGAGCACCATGCGACGCTCGGCTCGACCAATGATCGAGCGGCCCAAGCGGCGGCCGGCGGGGCTCGGGATCTGCCGTTGCTGATCGTGGCCGATGAGCAAACGGCGGGGCGGGGCAGGGGGGGGAATCGCTGGTGGACGGGCCCGGGCGGCCTGGCCATGAGCCTGCTCCTGGGGCCGGACTCGTTGCCGCCGCCGGGCGAAGGCCGCGCCCCGCTGGTCGCCCTGGCCGCGGCCGTCGCAGTTGCCGAAACGCTGGCCCCGCTGCTGCCGGACCACCAGGTGGGCCTGCATTGGCCCAACGACGTGTTGGCCGGCCGGCAGAAGTTGGCCGGCATTCTCATCGAAGTGCTCGCCGGCGGCCGGCACGTGGTGGGCATCGGAGTGAACACCAACAACACGCTGGCCGACGCCCCGCCGGAACTGCGCCAACAAGCCGCCACGCTCTTCGACTTGACCGGCCGGCGGCATGACCGGACCGCCATTCTCATCGCCCTGGTGCAGCGATTGCAGCGGAACTTCGCCGCCCTGGCGTCGAACCCTGAGCAGATCACCGCCCGGGCGGACGCCCTCTGTTTGCAGCACGGCCGGACGCTCAGCGTGCAGCACGGCCGGCGGACGGTGACGGGCCTATGCCGCGGCATCGCCCCGGACGGCGCCTTGCGCCTGGAGACGGCCGCCGGCCAGGAGCGGCTCTACTCCGGCGTCCTGCGGCAGCCGCGGGATTGATAGCCATTCACGCGGACCATGCCTTTCCGTTGTTGACAAACAAGACTCGCGCGGAGACGCGGAGACGCAGAGGAGAAAGGCCGCCGGGTGGCGTGCCGGTTTGCTCCTTCAAAGCTTCTGTATCCTGAGAAACACCACGAGCATGGCCAGCGAGAGAAAAAAACCCACCGGGCCGAAGATCAGTGCCTCCAGAAACTGGCCTGAACAGAGCGCGATCACCGAGCCGATCGCGGAGCCCAAGCAGAAAAGGCCGGCGACGACCGCGCCGACCATGAGCGCGACGTCGGCCCACGAGGAGTAGGCGATGCCGGTGCGTTTCAGGACAGGATCGGGCTCGGGCGGGAAATCGTAGCCGCAGTGCGGACAGACCACAGATCGCTCGCCCATCTCGCCTTTGCATTTCGGGCAATAGGCCATTGGCAGCACTCCTTATCCAGGTGAGAATTTACGGAAATTGCCGCCACAAAATCCGGCGGCTCGGCGTCTCTGCGCGAGATCCTCCACGCCACAGGCTTGATTGTCATGCAGTACGGTTGCCGAGGCCGCGCTACGCCGTGTCGGTCTTTTCGTCGGCTTCGATTCGCTTGATGGCCTCGGCGGCCGCGTCGCGGACCTGCGGGTCTTCGTCTTGCAGCAACAGCGACAAGTCCGGCAACGCCTCCTTCGCCAGTCGCCCCAATTGCCCAAGGAGCCTTGCCGCCACCCGGCGCGAGGCGGGGTTCGCACTCTTCAAAAGGGCGCGCAGGGCCGGAATTGCTTCCTCATTGCTGTACTCCATGAAATCCGTAATCTTGAAGCCCATCGCTTCCAGTTCGGCTTCAAGAATCTTCCGCATCGCTGCGATATCCGCGATTTCGGCTTCAAGAATCTTCCGCATCGCTGCGATATCCGCGATCTTGATGCCCGCATGAACAACGGCATCGCCGCAGATGATTTCACAGCCGCACCAGGGGCATTTCCCGGCGACCAGCTTCTTGTGAACGGATTGGCACAGACGCTCATAGACCATGGATGTTTTGCCGGCAAGGCCAAGGGACGGAATGCCCACCGTCCAATTCTATACTGGAAATGGGCGGTGAGGATAGAGCCCCGCGCGTCAGACACGGGGATCGGCGCTGGGAGCAACAGCGCCTTGCGAAGGGGTTACGATATCCCCGCGCCTGACGCCCGGGGCTCATATCGCGCGGGGGCTCGCCCAGTCGGCCAACCTATTGCGTGACCGTGGCCGGCGTCTGTCCGCCCTCGGCGGTGACGACCGGCTTGACGCTCTTCTGCTCGGGGGCGGGCTCCGGGTCGGCAGGCTTGAACACCCGCGTGTCGTAAGCCACTAGCGCGTGGGCGGCATGCGCCACGGCGGCGATGTCGCGGCCGCTCAGCGCCTGCACGTTCCAGCGATAGCGATCGCTGTTGAGAACCGTGTCGAGGTACTCGACCGCTCTGACCACCGACGGCTCTTCCAGCTTCTGGGCCGGCAGGCTCAGGGCGAGCCACTCGGCGATCTGGCCGGTGGTCAGAAATTGCACCGCGTAGTCGCGGTCGGAAGCCTGGCCGCCCGCCGGCCGAAAACTCCAACCGCCGTCGCCGCTCTGGGTCCGCAGGACGTAGCCCTGGTAGTCCTCGACGAACGTCTTGGCGCGGGCCAACGCGCCTTCCAACGGCTGCTTCGACTTGGCCCCCGGGCGGTCGAGCGCACAACTGAGCCCCAGCAGCCTCGTGATGCCGCGCGGACCGGCCAGCGGCGGCAGCGACAACTCCTCGGCGACCATCTGCTCGATCGACCACGTCTCGTCCAGGCTGTTCTTCCAGGTCGCTTGCTCGACGTAATGCGACAAGCCGATCAACCTCAGCGACATCTCGGTGCCCGAGCGGCAACTGAGCTTCTCCGACTCGACCAGGTCGGCCACGGTGCGGGTCGTCTGGCCGGCGCGGAGCGGGTAGTCGCTGGGAACGTAGGCCATCGCCAGCATCGCCAGCAACTCCGCAGGATCGTCTTGCAGACCGTAGCCGATGCGGGCGGCAATGTGGCCGCCGTCCCACGCCAACACGTGGTAGCCGCCGCAGGGAAGGTCCCAGCACAGGCAGGTGATGGCGTTGACCTTCTGGCCCGGCGTCTCGGCGCGCTCAATCTCGCTTTGGCAGCCGAAGGCCCAGCAGTACTTGATCAGATCGGCGGCGGTGTTGTCGCGGGTGTTGAAAGGCTGCTGATACTGGAAGGCCATGGTGCGGCGAATGCGGTCGCGGAGTTCGACCTGCGCGGCGGTAAGCTGCTTCTTCGGATGCGCCTTGGGCGCCGCCTTCGCCGGGGCCTTCTTTTTTGGAGCGGTGGCCGTCTTTTCCGGGGCCGTCACCGCCGCGGCCTTCGTTTCCGGGGCCGGTGCCGTCTCGGCCGGCTTCTTGTCTGGGGGCGTCGGCGTCGCGGCGTCTTTCTTCTCCGTGGCGGTGGCCGTCTCGGGGACCTTCTGGTCCGTGGCGGTGGCCGTCGCGGCGTCCTTCGGATCCGGGAGGGTCGCTTTGGCGGGGGCCTTGGCCGGCGCGGCGGGTGGCGTTGCCGGCGCCGGCGATGGGTCGGGCACCACCGGCTTCGCGGCAGGGTACGCGTCCTCCGCCACGGGCGGCGGGGGCGAATCGTCGCCGGCCGCCAGGGCATAGCTCCCGCCCAGCAGCCACAGGCACGCCAACAGGCCAATCGAGATCGCGGCCGCCGCAGCCGCCGGCGATCCAGTCCGAGAAACCGGCAAAACTCGCATGGTATTATTCCAACCTCTTGCTTTTCAAACGAATGCGTCCTCCAGCGGGTTTGTGCCGCTGGATGTCACCCCCCCGTCGCAGACGGGGGGCTTTTCTCGCCGACGTAAAGTTTCTGGTGTTTCCGAAGGGGACAGTCCCCAGATTATTCCCGCCTCTGATTTTCCAAGCTAAAAAAACGAACGAGCGTCATCGTCCGGCCGCATTGGCCACCGGCCTGGCGGCGGTCGCGGCGGCCTCGTCTTGCCTGGGGCGATCGATAATAAAACCGCCGGCGGCCCCGCGCTGCATGAAGCAGTGGGGCTCGGCCCCGCAGCCGAAGCTGCTGTTGCCGCCGTAATTGATCAGGAAGCTGAAGTTGCCGCCGCACTGGGGCAGGTCGTGATAGCTGATGCTGGGCGAGGCCCACCCTTGGCTGCCGCCGTCCCACACCGAATCCCCGCCGTAGTGGAAGAGGATGCCCAGTCCGGCCTGGGCACCGCAGCCCTCGGTCAGTCCGCCGGTGGCCGCGTAGTGGTCTTTGCCGCCGAAGCTGCAGAGCACGCCGACCGAGCAATCCCAGGCCATGCCGCTGCCCATGATGGTGCCTTCGTACGTGCTGTCGCCGCGGTCGTCGAAGCAGAACCCCAGCGCCGTAATGGCAGCCCCAGCCGCAGCCGAAGCGCTGGAAGAGCTGCTCGGTGCGCTCGCCGCCGTAGAAATTTTTCCGCGCGATCACCCGCTGGCTGTGGCCGCCGAAATCGCGGGCGAAGCCCAGGCCGCACCAATAGCCGCCGCCGTGGGAGAGGTAATCGAACTCATAGACGTTGTAGCCGCCGCCGTTGAGCAACACGCCGATGCCGCCGCAGGCCGACTGGCGAATGCCGGCGCCCACGCCCTGGCCGAAGCCTTCATAGCCCGGCGTTTCCGGCTTGTACGAGTTGGGATAGAGGCCGCCACAATAGTAGTGGTCGCCGCCGCCGAGGTTTTCCAGCAGGGCGAAACCCAGCGGGTTGCCCAAGCCCTGCGCCCACATGCCGGCGTGATAGTCGTTGTGACCGCCGCGGTCGATGAGGATGCCCACGCCTCCCATGGCTTGTCCCTGCACCCGGCGAACGCCGCGGTAGACGTTGTTGCCGCCGAACTCCATAATGATGCCGACGCCCGCCAGGCTGGAAGCCTGGGCGACGTCCTGGGCGTCGTAGCGGTTGCCGCCGCCAAGGTTCACGATCGTGGAGACGCCCAGGATGGCGCCGCCTTGCACGCCCGGGCTGGTGGCCTGGAAGTGGTTGCCGCCGCCCAGATTCACCACCAGCAGCACGGGCCGCTCCAGCGAGGTCGTGCCCTCGTAATAGGTGTTGTTGCCGCCCAGCGAGATGACCGCCGCCACCCCGGGCATGTTGTCGAGCCGATAGGTGTTGCCGCCCTTGCCGCCGATGACGATGGCCCCGGCCGGCGTGTCGATCTTCGCCACCACGTGGCCCATCACCCCCGGCACGTCGACGTTGCCGTCCTCGGGCAATTGCTTGAGTTGTTCCAGCAGCTTGGGATCGGTGATCGGCACCATCGCTTCCCCGGCTTCGACCATCTTGGCGCGGTCCATCTTCTCCATCAAGTCGCAGAGCCGCCGTCCGGTGCCGCGATCGTTGATCGTGTGTCCCACGTGGTTCTGGCCCACCAGGACCGGATAGAGATAGTTCACCATCTCCTGGATTTCGCCCTTGCTCAACGGCGCCAGCGCGGCGGCATAAGCGGCCTGCGCCTGCGTGAGCGACACCTTGACCACTTCCAACGCCTGCTGGGGCGACGAGACGGCGACAAACCCGCGCGGCTTGTGCTTGCCGAGGTCGAGCTTCTCGGCCGCCGTGGCCAACACTGGACCAAGCCCCGACGGATCGTCGACAATCGACTTGTGCAGCAGCCGCGTAAACTCCTCCGCTTCGGCGGGCGCCAGCAACGGGTTCCGCAGCAGGTGATCGTACCAACTCAACCGGCAATTACCGGTCAGCTCCGAGCCCGTGTACGCGCCGGCGGTCAGATTGAGCCGCTCGCCGGCATAGCTCTGGAAGCGGGCGAAACTGCCGTCCACGCCCCGGCTGCGAAGCGCCCTGGCGATCTCCCCCTGCAACAGCGTCACCATGCCGGGGGCCATCGGCTCGCCGTAGATGGGATTGGGAGCACGCGGAGACGCCGTCGCCTTGGCGGCCGGCGCCGCTGGCTTCGCTCGGCTGGAGTCAGCCGCCGGATGGCGGTCCTTGACCGCGTCGTCCGCCCCCATCGCGATGAAGATGAGGCCGAAGGCGGCCAGAACCATCGTCAACGTTGTGGCCATTCTAGGTTGCGAACTCGCAGGCGATCTCATCATAATCTCCCACCGGACATAAATAGAACGCAAACTCTGCCCAGTTTGCCTGATTTGTTGTTGTGAGCGATGCGAACGGTGCAAAAAGCCAGATTCTAAAGATGGGCCCCCGACGAGTCAACGTCTACTGCGCCGAACGCCATGGCGACTTTTTTCGAAACGGCTGCTGCAATGCTGCTACGCAAAACTCGCGGCGATTATGTTGCAGTTGCCGAGCGAAGACCTGATTGTACCCCCAACTGCGAATGCGGTCGAGGTAGGCGGGCACTTGATCGGCTAATTTCCACTGCGGAAGTTTCAGGGTCAACAGCAGCCCGCGAATGTTTACCTCCGCATGGGTGACGATTGACTGCACCGCATCGAGCGTGTACTCGGGCGGGACGTTCATGTCGGCGGCCAGCCAGCGGACCTTGCGGAAGTCGCGCCGCCGCACCGCCGAACTGCGGCGGCGGATATGTACAAAATCGGGATGGGCCAGCACTCGGGGGTCCATGGCGGCCGGATCGATGCCGGTGACGCAATAGCCATGCTGCAAAAGGGCCTGGCTCGATCCGCCCGGGGCACTGCCGATTTCGGCCCAATGGGCCTTTGGGGGGATAGGCAGGTTCGCCCATCGCAGGGCTTCTTCCATCTTTAGCCACGCCCGGCTGACCGCATCGGGGGGCAAGACCAGCGGCATCAGTCCGCCGGGCCATTGCGAGGGGACGGACTTGGCCCGGTGATAGCCCACCCACCATCGGCCCGGATCCAACAGGATGCAGTCCAGCACCGCTTGGCCCGGCCGCGCCGGCTGCTGCCAATCGCCGCCCGAAGAGGCCAGTTTCCCCGGTTCGGGGCAATTTCGCACCAACGCTTCGTAGGCGGCCGCGGCCGCCGCGGTCAGGCCGGGCTCGAAGTCATGCTCGCCCGGGCTGGCCGCGTCACGTTCCCAGACGTGAATGCGCTGCCAGGGGTGCTGGGCCATGAGCGTCCACACGCCGCGAGCCAGCACGTCCGCATCGTCGCCGGTGACCGCGCCGAACGAGAAACCGTACGCCCGGGCGAAAACGGCCCCCAGCTTGAAGTCGGGCGGCAGCTTGCAATCGTCCGGCAGTTTGAAGGTGAGGAAACCGGGACGCGAAAAGGCGAACTGGAAGTCCGGCCAGCGGCGGGCCAATTCGCCCTTGACGGCCTGCTGGGCGCCCACCTGGCAGGTGATAAACAAAAAACGCGGCCGCTCCGACATCTGCTACAAACCACCTTTCCCCGCCAGTGAAGAACACTTATACTACACTACCTGGTTTTTGTTGTGGAAGGGTAGGGTGGGTCAAGCGCAGCGAGCCCCACCAAAATCCGCCGGCGGTGGGTCTCGCTGCGCTTGACCCACCCTACACGTCCTAACGAAATTCAAACATGACCGATCCGAGTAATCATTGGGCCGACCTGTCATCCTTGTTGGGGGTTGAGTACAAGCCGGAGGAGCCGAAACCTCAACCGACGGAATCCCCGACGCCCGCCAAGAGCCAACCTGTCCCGCCGGCGCCACGCGAGGCTGCCCCTCGGGCCCGCCGGCCGGCGGTCAATTGGGATGAGTTGGCCGGTTCGCTGGGCGTGGTCCCGCAGCCCCCGCCTCCACCGCCGGCCCCAGCCCCAGCGCCCGCCAAGCCGGCGGCCGCCAAGCCTGTCAAGACCGTGGAGGACGTTAAGGCGGTCGAGGTTGTTGAGACGGTCGAGGCGATCGAGGTCGTCAGCCCGCCGCCCCGCCCACCGCGCAGCCAGCCGCGACGCGAACCCGCCGAAGCGGCCGAGCAGTTCGGCGCCATTGCCGAAGAGGTGGCCGACTTCGGGCCGCCGCCGGCCGGCGAGTCCGAGCCAAGACCTGGCCACCGCCGCCGCAAACGCCGCCGTCGTGGTGGTCGCGGCCAGCGGGAAGGCGGTCCGGCCCAGCAAGCCAGGGAGACCGGCCCAGCGGACACCGAGGATTCGGAAAGGAATTATTCGGACAGAACCGACTTCGACCGGGAGGATATCGAATTGGAACTGCCCGAGGAGCAGGAGCCCGCGGACATGCCGGAGCCGATTGGAGAGGGCGGCGTCGACGTATCTGGAGCGCCGGACAGGAGGCCCGAGCGTCGCCGTCCCCGCCGCGGCGGCCGCTCGCGCGGCCGAGATCGAGATCGCGGCCGCGACCAGGATCGCCCGCGGGAGCCCGCGGCTGCCAAGGCCCCGGCGCGGGAAGAGCCGCCCATCGAGGACGAGGACGACATGGACGCGGGCCTGCTGGACTTGCCCGAGGCCGGGGATGAGGACGACGAGGATGCGGATGTGGCCTCGGCCAAGGCGGGATTCCGCAGCATTCCCACCTGGGAGGAGGCGGTGGGAATTTTGGTTTCCGCGAATCTGGAGTCGCGTGCCCGGCGGCCCGGCAACGGCGGCCCGCCCGGCCGCGGCGGCCGGGGTGGCTCGCGTGAGCGGTCGCGTTCCGGCGGCAACCGCGGCCCGCGCGGCGGCAAGCGGCGGTAGGAGTCGGCGGAGTTGTGCACGTGTGCCACTGGCTCTGCCAGTGTTTGCGTGGGAGTGATTTGGAACGTCGACGAAGCCCAAAGCACTGGCAAAGCCAGTGGCACACGGCGGCGGTAGGAGTCGGCGGAGTCGTGCACGTGTGCCACTGGCTCTGCCAGTGTTTGCGTGGGAGTGATTTGGAACGTCGACGAAGCCCAAAGCACTGGCAAAGCCAGTGGCACACGGCGGCGGTAGGAGTCGGCGGAGTTGTGCACGTGTGCCACTGGCTCTGCCAGTGTTTGCGTGGGAGTGATTTGGAACGTCGACGAAGCCCAAAGCACTGGCAAAGCCAGTGGCACACGGCGGCGGTAGGAGTCGGCGGAGTCGTGCACGTGTGCCACTGGCTCTGCCAGTGTTTGCGTGGGAGTGATTTGGAGCGTCGACGAAGCCCAAAGCACTGGCAAAGCCAGTGGCACACGGCGTTATCCAACACCAGTCGCAAGGGGCCGACATCCCTTGCCCCGTAGGGGCACCGTAGCATAGCCCGGCGGTTGCCGCGCAGCGGCTACCCCGGGTTCCGGGTGTCGCGAATTCCCAAAACCCCGAGGGGTTTCGCAAGCGTCTCTGCAACCCTTGCAGGGTTGAAGATTGGCGTCGCCTGCCGACCCGGGGTAGCCGCTTCGCGGCAACCCCGGGCTGAATTATTGCAGCCCCTGCCGGGGCAAGACCCCGCCGATCCATCGCAGCCCGCGTGCAACAACGACCGCTCGGCCCGCCGCCCACGTCAACTCGCCTTCTTGCCCGGCCGCCTGCGGCCTATAATAGACGGACGGACATGGCAGACGCCGTTGCGGCAATTACTGCACCGGACCGTTTGTGGGAACTGACGGGCCGGCTGGAGCGGCAAGAAGGCTTCGCCGAAGTCCTCGCGAGCCTGAAGGGCGGACACGCGGCCACTTTCGACGGAGTCTGGGGCTCATCCTGCGCGCTGGTGGCCGCTACCCTGGTGGCACACGCCCCGGGACCGCTGGTGGTCGTCTGTCCCCGGGCCGATGAAGTGGACGCCCTGGTCGATGACCTGGGGCTCTTCCTGCCCTCCGGCCTCGTGCCGGAGCAGTTTCCGGCGTGCGAATCGCTCACCGGCGACCGGCTGCTCCACGACGAGGCGGCCGGCGACCGCCTGCGATTGCTGAAAATGCTGCTTGCGCCCGAGCGGCCCCGCCTGGTGGCGACCAGCATCCAGGCCCTCTTGCAGCCCGTGCCCGACCACGAGGCCCTGGCGCGGCAGACGCGCTTGCTGCGCGTGGGCCAGCGGCTCTCGCAAGAGGAACTGGCCCGCTGGCTGGTCGAGAACCGTTTTCACCCCACCACGGGCGTGGAATTGCCGGGCGAATTCTCGCTCCGCGGCGGCATCGTCGATATCTTCGCCCCCGACTGGTACGAGCCGGTGCGCGTGGAACTCTCGGGCGACGAGATCGAGTCGATCCGCCGCTTCGAGGTCGCCAGCCAGCGGAGCCTGGAAAGCCTCGAGGAAGTGGAAGTGACCGTGCTGGAGCCGCTGTTGGCCGGCCACGGACATTTCGCCGATTTCCTGCCGCCGGAAAGCTGGTTCCTGCTGGTCGAGCCGGGCGAGTTGGACACGGAGGGACGGCATTACCTGGAGCGGCTGGAGCGGCCGCAGGAGCTGCACGCGGTGGCCGACGTGCTGCGGCAGGTGTTCCGCTTCCCCTCGGTGACGACGGCGGCGGTGGCCCCCGGCTCACTGGAGACGACGTGCCGGCTGAAGATCGAATCGGTCGAGCGCTTCAGCGGCGACATCAACAAGGTCCGCGACGAGCTGGACGACGCCGGCGCCGGGCAGGAGGTCTACCTGGTCTGCCAGACCGAGGCCGAGGTGCGGCGCCTGGCCGAACTGTTCGCCGCCACGCGGCTGGGGCAGCAGGGCAAGCTCCACTATCTCATGGGGACGCTGCACGGCGGGTTTCGCCTGGTCACTGAAGGCATCGTACTGCTGAGCAGCGGCGAGTTGTTTCGGCGGACCGATCTGCGGCGTCCGGCGCGGCGGCGATTGGGGCGGGTGATCGACAGTTTCCTGGAGCTGCACGAGGGCGACCTCGTGGTCCACGTCGCCCACGGCATCGCCCGCTACCGGGGGCTGACGCTGCTGGAGAAGAACGGCCGGGTCGAGGAGCACCTCGAACTGGAGTTTCGGGGGCGGACGAAGCTGTACGTGCCGTCGTCGAAGAT
>CAVSFO010000016.1:0-372388 GCA_963727245.1 uncultured Planctomycetia bacterium
TTGCGCAGATAAAAGTCCAGCAGTGAGCGACCTGCTACCATTCCCGTGGCCTGTTTTTTCTTCTGCGCAAATCTGCGAAATCTGCGGATCGTCGGCGGCGATTTGGAGTGGTCTCCTGTTAACGGTTGCCCCGGCGTCCGCGCCCCCATCCCGAATCCGGCCTATTCCTCGTTCTGATTCTCCAGAATCGGCACCACGACCTGAACCGTGGCGCCGGAACCCGGGATAGCCGGCCAGGTGCGGTAACGTATACTTGCAGTAGGAGGGTCGTCATGAATAGCTCGATGGGTGGCCTGCACGCGCTTAGCTTCCCCCAAACCAATGGGCCCCGACACATGAAAGGTCTCATCAAGGTCGGCGTGGTTCTGGCGGGCTACGTGGCGGCAGTGCTGGCGGCCGGTGCAGCGCTCGAGGTCCGGCTGCTCAACACGCAGGGCCCGGAGGCAGACGCGTCGGCCGGAATGTATGCGTTCGGCGACGGCTGCCTCTTCCTCGGCGTCCTCGGCTTCGCGGCGATCGTCCCGACTGGCCTGGCGCTCTTCTTCCTGCGGCGCAACCGCTGGGTCTGGATCACACTGGCGACAACGGCCCTGGCGATTGCCGTCACCGGTCCGGCGGCCACAGCGTGCTACGTCCTGGCGGCTCGAACGCAGCTTCCCCCCCACTCCCCCTTGATCATCTGGGGGCCGGTGGCAGTCCTGCGCATGCTCGCCGCGCCCCTGCTGGCCGTAGGCTTCGTACTGGCCGGCCTCATCGCCCCCAACCGAGCGTCGCGCCGGGCGCTGCTGGCAGCGGCCGCAGTGGAGGGCACGGTGGCGGCGTACGCGGTCCTTCACTGGTTCGCCGGCTGCTGCTTCATCTGAACGTCGCGCCTGCTGCGCTGCTCGACCGCGGCGGGATCGCACTTGGGCGGATTACCAGGTACTGTGATTATCGGCTGCCATGCAGTACAATAGGGGCTCGCCGTTGGATGCAACTGGGGACCGTGTGGCTGCGACTGCGCTCAGTCGGAAGACTCGATCGGGGCACCTCAGGCCAGCGACGGGACTGAAAACCAACCAAGAACCAACGAGGTGTGCGATGGCCAACAAGGACCAGAAAAGCCGAACGTCCAACAACAAGCCCAAGCTGTCGATAAAGGAAAAGCGGGAGCGCAAGGAGAGAAAGGCCGCTGCCAAGCGCGAGCGTTAGCGCGGGGCGGCTCCGAGAACTCGCCGTGACCGTTCACGGGAGGCCACACCACATCGCCGCGGACGATCCGCAGATTACGCAGATTTCCGCAGACGAAAAAAAGTAGGTCGCGGGAATGGTCGCGCTCTGGCTCACTGCCGGTCTCTCATCTGCGAAAATCTGCGTAATCTGCGGATGCATTGATCTTTCCCATTCTTGACATGAAGACGTGAAATGGCAGAACCCAAGATCGCAGGCCGCAGGCCGTTCCGGGTACGACTCGAATCAGGCGAACACTGGTGGTGCGCCTGTGGCGAATCCCGGTCGCAGCCGTTTTGTGATGGATCGCACCAAGGCACGTCATTCACGCCCGTGAAGATCGTCGTCGATGAGCCGACGGACGTGTCCCTTTGCGTCTGCAAGCGAACCGGGACTTCGCCCTATTGCGACGGCGCCGACAAGAAGCTGGCGTGAACCCAGGCGGGCAGCAACCGTTCACAGGGAATGGTTATCTTTGCGCAAGTCCGAACGGAAGAGACCAACGCATCCGCAGATTACGCAGAGAGAAAACCACGCGACGGGAATGGTCGCGCGCTGGCGCACTGCTGGTCTCTTATCTGCGAAAATCTGCGTAATCTGCGGATTGTCTATGGCAATGTGGCATGTTTTCCTGTGAACGGTTACGGCGGCCAACGACCGTTACACCGCCACCGCCTCCTTCCGCGCCATGACCTCCTCGCGCCAGACGGGAACCTCCGCCGGCGCCTCGACACCCAGGCGGATCTGACCGCCCCGGACCTCCAAGACCGTGACCGTAATGCGGTCGTCGATTACGAGACGCTCGCCAATTCTGCGCGACAAGACAAGCATGGGTGCTCCTCCGTGACTGCGGGTGTTTCGACAATGGTGGGCCGGGCGGCGGGAAAGCGGCCCTCGTAGCGGGCCAACAGTTCGGCCAGGATGTCGCCGATCCGCTGCGGCTCGCCGCCGCCGCGATTCTCGCTGTTGCTGCTGCGGTTCTGCATGGCTCTTTCCCCTGAAACTATACTGATTATACCGAATACTATACATTTGTCAACTGCCCCGGGCGGGAATTTTTCGCCTGGAAAGATGGGTAAGATAGCCGGGGTTTGGGAACGATATTTCTTGGGGGTCGCAGTGAATTGCCCCCGCCGATTGGTTAACCGCTCGCCGGTCGGAGAATCAAGAGACGGAACCGCGGACGGACGCCGATGAACGCAGATTATTCGTTATCTCCCGATCCGCGTTGATCGGCGTCCGTCCGCGGTTTCTCACGGTTTCCCGACCCACGGCGTCAACGGTCGTGCTGAATCTGGCAGTTCGGCAATGCCTCTTGGAGCTTCTTCACGCCCGCGTCGGTGACCTTGGTGTTGACGAGGTCCAGCCGGCGGAGTTGGGTCAATCCCTTGAGGTGTTCCAGCCCGGCGTCGCTGACATTGGTGCGGTCGAGGTCCAGCCATCGGAGTTCGGTCAACCCCATAAGATGTTTCAGCCCGGCATCGCTGACCTTGGTGCCCGGGAGGTCCAGCCATTGGAGTTTGGTCAATCCGTCGAGGTGTTTCAGTCCGGCGTCGCTGATCGCGGCGCCCCCGAGGCTGAGGTAATCGAGTTGGGTCAATCCTTCGAGGTGACTTAGGCCGGCGTCGCCGACGTTGGTCATCCCCAGGCTTAGGTTTTGGAGATTCGTCAACCGTCTGAGGTGTTGCAGTCCGGCGTCGCTGGTCTTGGTGCCGGCAAGGCCCAGCCATTTGAGTCGGGTCAATCCTTCGAGCTGTTCCAGTCCGGCGTCGGTGACCTTGGTACGGTCGAGCCAGAGCCCCTGGAGCTGGGTCAACCCCGCGAGGTATTGCAGCCCAGCGTCGCGCAACTTGGTGCCTTGGATCTGAAGCCTTTGGAGTTGCCGCAATCCTTTGAGGTGTTTCATCCCGGAATCGCCGACCGGGGTATCATGGAGGTCCAGGAATTGGAGACTGGTTAATCCCTCGAGGTGTCTCATGTCGGCGTCGCTGACCTTGGTGTCGCCGAGAAAAAGCTCCTGGAGTTGGGGCAGCCCTTCAAGGTATTTTATGTCCACGTCGCTGGTCGGCGGCCCGGCAAAATAGACCGCCACCACGCTGACCAGCAGGTCGTCTCCCAGCAGGTTGCGCAGCCAGGCCGGCCCTGGCGGCGTGGCCGCTGGACTGTCAGGCCGAACGCGTTGATAATCATAAGAAACTCCCCCGCCGACCTTCACAATCGCCGCCACGGCCTCCCGCTGTTTCCTCGCCGCCTTCATCTCCGTCGCCAGCCAACCGCACGCAACGGCGACGACCACCGGCAGCAGGAGCAGCGAGCGGATGCTGAACTGGAACCGCAGTCGGAACACCAGGGCGGCGAGGAACCAAAGCAGCATGAGCAGGAAGGCCACCCCAACGGTCGCCAGGCAAACGAGCACGGTGTAGCCCTTGTGCTGGTTGAAGGGAAACCAGCGGAAGTGCTCGGATAGAAGTAGAAAACCTTCCACAGCCAGGAGCAGCGGCAGGGAGCGATCCGGCGTGAGGCGATACCAGCGGGCTTTTTCCGGAGCGGCGGCCATGCCCCCTAGTATAGCCGAATTCGCCGAATCAGGGGATGTTCCCCTTACGGCCGCACCATTTTCTTCAAGCGCCGCAGCACCCGGGCGCGACGGCTCTCGGGCGGGACAAGTCGCAGTCGAATGCGGCGGAAGAACAAGGCCATTCTCCACGTCCTGCTCCTGGTGATTTCCGCCAACTGGGCCGACAGCGTCTGGACCAACGGTTCCTGCTGCGCCCCAACTGCTTGAAGCATTTCTATTTTCGCGTCTTCCGCAGGAACAATGCCGATTGCGGAGAGTCTCTCCACAAGGTAATCGGCATAGAAATCCGAGTTGAATTCGATCAATGCCTTGGGGTTTCTCAGGAAGCTCGCGCCGGGAGCGTAGCGATCATATTGGTCATGCCAGCCCTGTTTTCTTTCGGCGGGGTTCCACCGCTGGATGCGCTCTTGAAAGAGTTTCTTTTCGCCATGCGACTGAGATCGTATGGGATAATGGCGCTGAAGAAAGTTGTACGGATAAATTCTTCGACCGGGAAACGCCACACAATGGCCGCCGGATTCACTGAGGATGGCGCCGCGATTGGCCGCTTTCCAGGCCCTCACCAGGAAGGATGCCCCCTGCTGCTTCGTGCCGAAGTCGCCATACCGGAAATACTCCCCGAAGGACGAGCCCGATTGGTACGCGTCGTCGATCGGGCGAAAGACCAGGCGGGTAAAATCAATCGCGTTGTAGCCCTGCTGATCGACCCAGCAAATGGCATCCCGCAGAGGAACGCCTTGCCAAGGGGATTCATGAATTTCGTCGGCATCGTGGTGAATAAACCAATCCGCCTCCAGTTCCCGGCAAAGCGCTTCTTTTCGTTTCAGCAAGTCCACCCAGTCGTAGGTCGCGGAAGGACCGCGGGGCGGAAACTTTTCCAACCCGATGAGCCCCCGGCCCAGCAAGGACTGCGCCCGTTGATACGTGTCGTCTGTCGACCAGTTGTCAATCAAGTAGACGTCGATGCCATCCCGGGACAGTTGCTCGATCACGGGAACGATCACGTCTTCCTCGTTGAAGGAGGAAATCAAGGCGATGACGCGAAAACCCTCCGGCGTCCTGATGGGAAGCGACGGTTTGCTCGTGGAAAGCAACGCCAGCGTCCCCGTCTTCTTGTTCCAGGCGTTCGCATAACCGAAAAACTCGACGGGCAAACCATGCCGCTGGAGAACCGCCTCCGCGGTCTTCGTGTCAGAAAAGGAATCGATGTCGTCGGCAAGAATCACCTTCGGAACCGACCGACACAGTTCCTGCAACGGCTCCACGAATTGCGGGCATCGCTGCAACGACAGGATCCCGTCGCGAATCACGACGATGTCATCCTTCCCGTACTTCACGCTGGAGCGAAGCGATTCGGGATCATCCACCAGCGCCACGCGGCGCCGCCGCAGCGTTCCGCACAGAAGTGGGCAAAGCACAATGCCGGCCGCAGGCAGCCGGCTTGCTGCCTGGCGGCTTCGGGCGCGATGAACTCCGGCATGCGAAGCACGGGATATCCCCGCAGTGCATATCGAGCAATCGCCGGCACCTTGTGATAAGTTGAACTCCGATATTCGACCGGCTTGCCGAGCATCGCCGCGGCAATCATCACGTGCGCTCGGTCCGTGCAAACGATCTCGTATTTCGCGATGGTCGACAGCCACTCGTCCAAGCTGGAGCAAACCAGGGAAATGTCGATATTGTCGTCGGGGAGAGGGGCTGTTCGTGATTCCGCATCGGTCCGAAAGGCGTGCAGAATGCCCCGGCCATCTCTCCTGTACTTTTCGTAGTCGAAGAAGAAGGCGCAATCGTGGGCGATATCGGCGTTGCATAACGGTTGAATCTGCCGATAGGACTCGAGCTCGCGGGCAAACACCAGCGCCTTGGTCTTCCGGAGCGCGCCGGCGACAGTCTCTTCGGAAATATCGAACGTGGAGGGCAGCACGATCACCGATTGGAAACATTCTTCAACCATCGGCAGCAAGCGCGCCCTCTCGTGAAAAGGCCGACACCACCCCCCTGAGCCGCCAACGAGTGCGGTGTGCCCGGTCACACGGTGCAAATCACGGACGCTTTCTTCGCGATAGTTGAGTCCAGCGAGCAACTGTCGCGTGCCGGCATTAATTAATTCATCTCCGAGGTTGCCCCAGCCGCGCAGAAAAACCAGGTCCGGCGAATTGCCAATGATCGCCAGGAGCTTGCGGCGGCTATTCTCGATCTCGCAATCGTCAGTGTGGTGCATCGGAACCTCGCCGCAAGAGCGACCGGACGTTGATGGAATTGCTCCCATGATACTGTGCGCCGGCCCGGGGCGGACAGCCCCACAGGTCGGGGGCCGCGGGTGGCTCTATCGTAGCGGAATCCCGTCGGCCGCGTGGTCGGCGATCTGCTGGGGCTGGGGACTGGTGGCCGTTCGGTCAGAGTCGCGGAACTCGAAAATTCGCAGATGTCTTGACGAAAGAAAATTCCGTGGAAGAATTAGTGCGATAGCGGCACGCGGCAATTTGGGTGATATAGGCAACGCCACTTGCGGCTTTGAGCGACTTGGTGCCCCAACCGACCTCGAACGAAAGGTTGTAGGTTATGCTTTAGCATAACGAAAGGCATTGGACGCTATCGTGTTATGCTAAAGCATAACCTACGAGCCAACGTTGTCATACGAGGTCGGTCGAGGCACTAGCCAACTCACCGCTCTTGACCCAGCTCCATAGTATTACGAGGCCCAGGTGGCGACGGCGCAGCAAGCATTGACCTAGGATCGGGGAAGCAATAACCTCCGACTGTGTTGCCTTTCGCTCCGCGAAAGCCGCAACTTTCGCGGAACGAAAGGCGACACTTATTGATTCCCCGATCCTTATTGAGCCGGGCGCAACGGGGGCTACGCGCCGCAGCCAGTACAACACCACGATGGAAGGGACATGAGCATGGAATCGAGCGTCGCACCACTTACCACGCTCCCGGCCTGGCACGCCCTGGAGGCCCATTACGCGAAGGTCCGGGAGTTGCATCTTCGCAAGCTCTTCGCCGATGATCCCCAACGCGGGGAGCGCATGACCGCCGAGGCCGTCGGCATCTACTTCGACTATTCCAAGCATCGCATCACCGCCGAGACGCTCGGGCTTCTTGTGCAATTGGCGGAGGAGTCCGGCCTGCGGGCCCGCATCGATGCCATGTTCCGCGGCGAGAAGATCAACGTCACGGAGCGGCGGGCGGTCCTGCACGTGGCCCTGCGCGCCCCCAAGGGCAGGCCATCGTCGTGGACGGCGAAGACGTCGTGCCCCAGGTCCACGCCGTGCTCGACAAGATGGCCGGCTTCGCCACCCGGGTGCGCAGCGGGCAGTGGAAGGGCCACACCGGCAAACCGATCCGCAACGTCGTCAACATCGGCATCGGCGGCTCGGACCTGGGACCGGTGATGGCCTACGAGGCGTTGCGCTATTACAGCCAGCGCGATTTGACCTTCCGCTTCGTCTCCAACATCGACGGCACCGACCTCGCCGAGGCCACCCGCGACCTCGACGCCGCCGAGACGCTGTTCATCATCTCGTCCAAGACCTTTACGACCCTGGAGACGATGACCAACGCCCACACGGCCCGCGACTGGGCACTCAAGACGTTGAAAGACACGGCCGCCGTCGCCAGGCATTTCGTGGCGGTCTCGACCAACGCCGGGGAAGTGGCCAAGTTCGGCATCGACACCGCGAACATGTTCGAGTTTTGGGATTGGGTCGGCGGGCGGTACTCCATGGACTCGGCGATCGGCCTGTCGACGATGATCGCCGTCGGCCCCGACCATTTCCGCGCCCTGCTCGACGGTTTCCACGAGATGGACGAGCATTTCCGCACGGCGCCGCTGGAGCGTAACTTGCCGGTGCTCATGGGCCTTTTGGGCCTCTGGTACAACAACTTCTTCGCCGCCGAGACCGTGGCGGTTCTTCCCTATGAGCAGTACTTGAAGCGGTTCCCCGCTTACCTCCAGCAGTTGACCATGGAGAGCAACGGCAAGCACGTCACGCTCGATGGGACCGAGGTCGCCGGCCAGACCGGACCAATCTACTGGGGCGAGCCGGGCACCAACGGCCAGCATTCCTTCTACCAACTGATTCATCAGGGGACCAAGCTCATCCCTTGCGACTTCATCGGCTTCCTGCAGCCGCTCCATCCGTTGGGCCGCCACCACGACTTGCTGCTGGCCAACGTGTTTGCCCAGGCCGAGGCGCTGGCCTTCGGCAAAACGCCGCAGGAGGTGCGAGCCGAGAACGTGCCCGAATCGCTGGTGCCGCACCGCACCTTCGAGGGCAACCGTCCCTCCAGCATGATCCTCCTGGAACGGCTCACTCCGGCGGCGCTGGGAAAGCTCGTTGCCCTCTACGAACACAGCGTCTTCACGCAAGGCGCCATTTGGCGCATCGACTCGTTCGACCAGTGGGGCGTCGAACTGGGGAAGGCGCTTGCCGCGCGCATCATCCCCGAACTTGAGACCGGAGGCGACCGCCAGCTCGAACACGACAGCTCGACCAACGCCCTGATCCGGCGCTACGGGAAATCCAAAGAGGCAGTACAGGGACTGCAATGAAACGCGCAACCGAGATTACGACCTTGTTTCTCGACATCGGCGGCGTGTTGCTCACCAACGGCTGGGGCCATCAATCCCGGGCACTGGCCGCCAAGGCGTTCGACCTGAATCTGGCCGACATGGAAGACCGCCATCACCTCACCTTCGACACCTACGAAGTCGGCAAGCTCACCCTGGAGGAATACCTCAGCCGCACGGTGTTCTACCAGCAGCGGCCGTTCACGCGGGACCAGTTCCGCGAATTTATGTTCGCGCAGTCGCAGCCTTTTCCCGAGATGATCGACATGGTTCGCACACTCAAGGCCCGGCACGCGCTGCGGATCGCGGTGGTCAACAACGAAGGGCGCGAGCTGAATTCGCACCGCATCCGCACGTTCAAGCTGGATGAGTTCGTCGATTTCTTCATCTCCTCCTGCTTTGTCCGCTTTCGCAAACCCGACGCGGACATCTTCCGGCTGGCGCTGGACGTTGCCCAGGTGCCGGCCGGGCAGGTCGTCTACATCGAGGACCAGCCGATGTTCGTGCAGATCGCGGAGGGCCTGGGGATTCACGGCATCCGGCACACGGATTACCAGTCAACGCGCGCGCAACTGGCCTCGTTCGGGTTGTAGGTAACTGTTCATGGCACAACACCAGCCCGAAGCGCAAGCGAGGGCAGAGCGGTGCCAGGGCCGGGGTGGAGTACCCTCTCGCTTGCGCTTCGGGCTAGTGTCAGCACCGGGGCGTGAACGGTTACCGCTTGTAGAATAGGGGGGTCGGGAGTCTTGAATCGCCTTCTGCTCCGCATCTTGCCACAGACAAAGACTCCCGGCCCCTTTTCTCCGTGTCACTGGTGGCCGCCGAGCGGGCTTTGGTGCGCGCCGGCGGGCGTCGCCAACAGCCGATACCAGACGTACTTGCCCATCCGTCCGAAGACACGCCCCGCCCCGAGTTTGCGGGAAAGCCGTACGACACTGCGCAGCGGCAAGATGCCCTCGGGAATGCAAGTGAAATCCTTCTGCTGGGTCACGGGAACCACGCAGAAATCGATGTGCTTTACGCTGGCCGTCTCGTCAACCAGGTCGATCCGAATCATAGCTCACCCCCCAATGTTTACAGCCAGCCTGAACCGCCATCGCTACACCATCATTATCACGCTTCGCGCCTCGGCGTGCAAGGGGCGCCGGGCTTCCAAACCGTCCGACAAAAGGCCGAATCCATGAACCACGTCCCATTCCTGCAGCTCACGGTGCGATATTGAACGTATCCAGGGGGCCTCCAGAGAGGAAAACCAGGTTGACAATCAGCCTGGATAACGTAAGTACCCATAGGGTGCCGAATGGTTGCATCCATTGTAGCGAAGGAAACATGCGTCATGGGCCAGATCACCGAGTCAATCGACCTGGGACTGGTGGACGGCGAAGAATCCGGTTCGTGGGCCGTCCAGCGGCCGGCGGATAATCAGGTTATTCTTGCCGACGGCTCCGTTGCCGCGTTGGACAGACTGGGGCGCGATGAATTGCTGGCCTTGCAATGGCAGCAGGAGCGGGAATTCGCCCGGCAGATCCTGGCGGCGCCGAAGGGTTCTTCGGCACGAGCCCGAGCGACGCGCCAGGCCTACGATTCGTCCACGCAAATTCTGCGCGCGTGCAAGGCAGCCTGGATCGGCCGCTGGAGATGGGCATGCACCCGCGCCACGGGCGGCTCGTCCTGGATCTCTTGCGGCAGCAGCGGCAGCGCGGGCAAGCGGCCCGCTTCTTCGAGATCGGATACGGCGCGGGAACGCTCTTGAAGATCGTCGCCGGCGCCGGCTTCCCCATGGCCGGGATCGAAGTCGCCGCGGCACTGCGCGGGCAGGCCGTCGGGCAGGTCGGTCCCGAATATGCGGGCTGTCTGCACCTGGGCGAGTTCCTCAAGTGCCAAGCTACGCTGGCCGACGGCCCCTGGAGCCTGGTCTACTGGAACGACGTTTTCGAGCATATTCCGCCCGACGAAATCGGCGACTGGCTCGAGCGGATCCATGCGATGCTGGCGCCGGGCGGGCAGTTGCTCACCGTCACGCCCAACTGGCATTGCCGCCCCTCGGACGTGACCGTCGCGGTCTGTCCGCCGCGCACTGAGCCCCAAGGTTTGCACTTGAAGGAGTACACGCTCATCGAAGTCAGCCGCCTGCTTCGCCGGGCCGGCTTCACTCGCGTGGCAGCTCCGTTAGTCGTCGTGCCGCAGCGGGTTGTCTTCTGCGGCAACGGCCTGATCGGCTGGAAGCGCCTGCTGGAGCCGAGTCTCGAGCGGCTGCCGTTCCGGTTGGCCAAGCTCCTTTGCCGAGGGCTGGGACTGGCTTACACCCTGGCGACCAAGGGATGACCGTTGCCCGCCGCCGGCTTCCGCACTTCGGCGCCTTTTCGGCAAATATCCGGGTGCAGCGGACTATCCCGCATTGCTCGCCGTAGGGTGGGACAAGGTCGCGTAACTTCTGGTGGGTCTTTGCAAACCGCATCGCGCCTGAGTTCCAGATTGCGGGCAGATCAGCGTTGGGCGAGCGACCGAAGTCCCACCAAGCGTGCGGTTTGCTTGACCCACCCTACATGTTGGCGAGAAATGCGGACGATCCCGCATTTCTCACAAACCTCAGCCTTGACCGATCCAGCCCTATCAGGCCGCGCGCTTTGGCGCCAAGACACTGGCCTCCCCGACCGGCACGGTGGCGGGCAATCCACTTTCCAGCCAGGCCAGCAGCCCGTCCAGGGCCCGTTCGTAGTGTTGCCATCGCCTCACCGAGGTCCCGAAGACCGGCTGGCGCACCTGGACGGCGCTGGCCGTTCGGACCGGCCGCTTCGTGCGGTGGAACTCCAGGCAGCTTGGCTCCCACGCCAGGCCGCACCAGGCCACGAGCCTGCGGGCCACGCCTTCCAGATCGGCCACCGTCTCCTCGTAGTCTACTTCCAACAAGGGCGCCGGCAAGACCTTCCGCCAATGCTCCATCAGCCGCTGGTACTGGTGAAACCGTGAAGCGATGTGCTGTTGGTCGTTGGCCCAGCGAACTTCCCGGAAATGCGTCATCCAGCAGGAGACGGCCACGTCGCGCAAATCGCGGCGGCAATGAATCACCCTCGCCCGCGGAAACAGGCTCGCCAACAGCCCCAGATAGAAGTAGTTGTCCGGCATCTTGTCCACGATGCGCGTGGCCGCGGGACAAAATGCGCGAAGTCTCTCCAAGTGCCGCGCAGCCAGCCGGCGAGCCGTCGGGTGGTCCAACTGGCCAAGGCCCTCGCTGTAGTCTCCACCTTGCCCGCCGAGCCCGGCGATGGTGTCGTCAACCAGTTTGAGTTCCCCCGCGCCGAAGACCTGGGAGTGGCTGGCCAGGATCTGCTCGACGAGCGTGGTGCCGGATCGCGGCAGCCCCACCACGAACACCGGCAGCTCGCTTTCCAGTCCGAAGCCGCCGGCGCGCTCGAAAAAACCCGGCGTGCAGGTCGCGATCATCCGGGTGATGAGAAATTCGTATTGTTTCGGGTCGTATTCCTGGCCGCGATTGCGCCACTCGGACCGTTGCAGCGCGTTGCCCCGCTCGAGGTGCTGGGCGGCCTCGGCATACTGGCCGCGCGCGTCCAGGACTTTGGCCAGGCCGAAGTGCAACGACAATCGTTGTACGTCCGTCAACTCCGTATCCTCCAGCAAGCGCCGCTGCGCCGCCAGGTCCTCGTCCGGAAGTTTTCCGCCCAGGAGTTCCGCCAAATCGCAATGTGCCAGCACGCAGCGGGAATTGTGCCGCAACGCGGCGCGGAGGGAGTCTTCCGCGCCCGAAGATCGCCCATCTCCTGCAACGCGGCGCCCAGGTTGTAGTGCGCCTCGGCATAGTCCGGCTTCAGTTCCAGTGCCCGGCGATAGCAGGCCACCGCCTCGTCCGGCTTCGCCTGGTCCTTGAGAGCAAGGCCCAAGTTTTTGTGGGCGTCGGCATAGTCCGGCTTGAGTTCCAGTGCCCGGCGGCAGCAGGCGATCGCATCGTCCAGCTTCCCTTGGTCCCTCAACGTGCCGCCCAGGTCGCTGTGTGCCTCGGCAAAGTCCGGCTTGAGTTCCAGTGCCCGGCGGTAGCAGGCCACCGCGTCGTCCAGCATTCCCTGTTCCTTGAGCGCGCTGCCCAGGTTGCTGTGCGCCTCGGCAAGGTCCGGCTTGAGTTCCAGTGCCCGACGGCAGCAGGCGACCGCTTCGTCCAGTTTTCGCTGGTCCATGAGGGCGACGCCCAAGTTGTTATGTGCCTCGGCATAGTCCGGTTTCAGTTCCAGTGCCCGGCGGTAGCAGGCCACCGCGTCGTCCAGCTTCTCCTCGTCCTTGAAGGCGTTGCCCAGGTTGTTGTGTGCCTTGGCATCGTCCGGGTTGAGTTCCAGCGCCCGGCGGTAGCAGGCGACCGCATCGGAAAGCTTCCCCTGGTCTTTGAAGGCAACGCCCAGGTTGCTGTGCGCCTCGGCAAGGTCCGGCTTCAGTTCCAGTGCCCGGCGATAGCAAGCGACGGCTTCGGAAAGCTTACGCAAGGCAAGATACGCTCCCCCCAGGTTGTTATGGAAGGCAGCCATATTCCCTTTCAAGCCGATCGCCCGTCGAATGTACTCGACGGCGACCTCGTGCTTGCCCACTTGATGAGCGATCACGCCGAGAAGATGAATGGCATCGGCTTCAGTCGGTTCAACCTGTAGAATCTGCTGATAGATCTGCTCGGCAGCTTGCAGCCGGCCGGCTTGATGGTGCTGGAGCGCCATCGCCAATGCTTCGGGAATCGTCGCCATGACGCGAATTATGGCAACACGGCTTGCGGGCCGCAATACGTTTTTAAGACAGGGGGTGACCCGACCATTTTGGCGCGTTGGAATGGAAATTGTGGAAGCCGCCAAGGCCGGATCAGCGCAACGAACAAGCCGTAACTTGTTGCCAAGTCACGGCTTACGGAGTGCCCCCTGAAGGACTCGAACCACTAATGTCATAAGTTGTGTTATAGATTCATGTAATGACAACTCTGGTTAATTGTAATTCACCCAAATAAGCCACTAAAAAGGGTTGCCCTCGCTCACCGGCCCGAACCATGACATTCTGGACCGCTATAGAGCTGGCAACCCCTTCATAACCCGGATCGGCCGGCGGGAAAGAGACACCGAGACTTTGGGGGCCAAATCCCGATTCGGTGGGCGTTGCCGGCCGGCCAGCGGTGTCTCCGTCTGCGGCCGGGCGACAATGGCCGAGAGAGACGAGTAGGCGCACGTTGTTGCGGGGAAATGCCCTAAGACGCGAAAAGCCAGGGCGGCACGCCTCGGCCTTGGCCGAGGACTTCCTGCCGGCAGACCAGCGGAGGCGGTCGGATCGAGACTGCGCCCCTGGTCCCGCCGCCCGGCGTGTCGAGTGGTGTGCGACGACGACGATCAGGGGCGGCGAGACTTGGGACAGCGTCTTCGGTTAGGCCGCATAGGGCGCGGGTGACGTTGGACTTACCCCGCCGGAAACGGAAAAGTCGTTTCGGAAAAGCCCGGCACTTGGTTCCATCCAGAAGCCTGTTCTTGGTACACGCGGTCGCCGTTCTTTCCTTGATGCCCTCGGGAGTCCTAACCAATAGGCGGCTTTTCCACGGACTCTTCCCAGCGACCGGCGTCCGCGATACGATTAGGGGCGTTGCGTCTGATTAAAATTCCTATCCGTTGGCGGGGTACACTGGTCGTCGTGGTTCGGCGCGACCATCGCCGGGCCAGCAAAACCGGTAAACCATAGGCAGGAATGCCTATCCTCCCGCCATCACTCGATCGACTTATTGTCTTACGTATCCCAGGCCGTTTCTGTTGCAGAAAGCATAAAACGGTGTTTGGGTACCACGACCGTGGCCGCGCGGTCGTGGCGCCCGATCTTTCCGCAACAGAAACCAAGCAGGAGGAACGAACCATGAAGACCCTTGGTTTGCTGCTTGCGTTCATTCTCGTCGACGTTTGCCTTGCCGCTGAGCAGAAGCCCGGGGCAACACCGGCGGGCAAGGAACCCGTCTACCAAGACAAGACACTCAGCCAGTGGATCACGCTGGCGAACGGCGAAGACGACGCCGTGCGAAGGGACGCTGTTCGGGCATTGGTACACATCGGGCCGCCAGCCGTCCTGGCGCTGACGGAATTGCTCAAGGACGAGAATCCCCAGCAGCACGCCGCGGCTGAAACCTTGATGATGATGACGATCGGTCCCGAGTCCAAGGCCGCCATTCCAGCCCTCACGGAATTGGTCAAGAGCCAGGAATGGCATGTGCGACCGCTCGCTTTTGCGATTCTTGGCAGGATCGGTCCCCCATCGGTCCCAACTCTCATGGAATTCCTCAAGGACAAGTATCCTTTCGAGGTGCGGGCGGGCGCCGCCGGGGCTTTGGGGAGTATTGGTCCCGCGGCCAAGGCCGCCGTCCCGGCTCTCCTGGAATTGCTCAAGAACAAGGATCACGGGGCACGGCAGGGCGCCGCTTGGGCATTGGGACGGATCGGTCCTGCGGCCAAGGCCGCGATTCCGCCCCTCATGGAATTGCTCAAGGACGACGATGCTTATGTCCGGCAGGGCACCGCCGCGGCCTTGGGGGATATTGGTCCGGAGGCGAAGACCGCGATCCCGGCCCTCATGGAGATGCTTACGGTCCGGGGTTTTCAGCTTGTGGATCGGCAAATCGTTGCCGAGACCCTCAGAAAGCTCGGTCCCGACGCCAAGGCCGCCGTCCCGACGCTGACGGAGTTGCTCAAGGACGGGGATCGGCAGGTTCGGGCGTGGGCTGCGCAAACCTTGGGTGCGATTGCTCCCGAAGCGCAGGCGGCCATTCCGGCGCTGGTGGAGTTGCTCAAGGAGAACAAGAGGTGGGGGCAGAATCCGGCCGCCGAGGCCCTGGGAAAAATCGGCCCGGCCGCCATCCCCGCCCTCGCGGACCTGCTCAAGAGCGACGACGTGGAAGTGCGGCGGATCACTCTTTCGGTGTTGGAGGCGATCGGTCCGGCGTCGGTCCCGCTGCTGACCGCATCGCTCAAGGACAGCGACTATCAGCTTCGGCAAAGCGCCTCTTGGATCCTGATGAAATTTGGTCCCAAGGCGAAGGCGGCCGTTCCGGCGCTCGTGGACCTGGTGGAAGGCGACGAGCGGTTCCGGTCCCTCGCCGTTCGAGTCCTCGGCGCCATTGGTCCGGAGGCGAAGGCCGCCGTGCCGGCGCTGACGGAATTGCTCGCAGACAAGCAGCCCGACACGCGATCCGCCACCGCGGCCGCCTTGGGGAAGATCGGTGCGGGGGCGAAGGCTGCCGTCCCGGCCCTCACCGGGGCGCTCGGCGACAAGGACAGCCAGGTTCGGCGTACTGCCGCCGAGGCCCTGGGAGCGATTGGCCCGGGAGCCGCCGCCGCAATCCCGGCCCTCGGGAAATTGCTCGAACGCTGGTCCCAACAACAGGCTGCGGAGGCCGCGGGAAATACCGGTCCCAAACCGAACCCCGACATCGTCGGCTTCCTCTTTTTGTTGAGGTACGAGAATGGGCGGGTTGTCGTGTCGGCAGCCTTGGCCCTGAACCGAATCGATCCTGAGGACAAGGCGGCCGTCCCGTTCCTCATCGCGCTGCTGAAGGACAAGGACTGGCGACTGGGCGGCGATGCGGCGAAGGCCTTGGGAGACATCGGTGCGGGGGCGAAGGCTGCCGTGGCGCCCCTGGTGAAATTGCTCGGGGAGCGGAATGCGGACAACGGCCGGGCGGCCGCGGTGGCCTTGGGGCAGATGGGTCCGGCGGCGAAGGCCGCCGTCCCCGCGCTGGCGGACGTGATCAGGGCCCAGGTCCCCGCCGTTTGGTATGCCGCCGACGACGCCCTGGAAAAGATCGGTCCCGCCGCCGTCCCGGCCTTCACGCAATTGCTCGGGCACGACAATTGGCTGGTCCGCTACGACGCTGCCCGGGCCCTGGGCAAGATCGGTCCGGCGGCCAAATCGGCAGTCCCAGCCCTAACGAAATTGTTCAAGGACAGGGAGAATAAAGTTCGGGAAGCCGCGGTTTCGGCCTTGATGAAAATCGATCCCAAGGCCCATGCCGACCTCGCCCCCGTGCTGGGCGAATTCGGCGAGAACGAACGCGGGGCCGTTTGGCCGCTTGGCTTTATGCCCGGGACCGTCCCGGCTGCCCCAGCGGGTGACAGAAGAAACGGCCCCGCGCCTCGTGGCGCCGGCAGCAGGGGATCGAGACCCGCGCCGCTACCCGCGCCAACGTCGCACAGCACGGAACCAATCTATCAGGGGAAGACGTTGAGCCAACGGACCGCCCTGGCGAAGGACAAAGACCCGGTCGTACGAACCGAGACGGCTCAGATACTCGGAAACATGGGGCCCGCCGCTGTCCCCGCGCTTGCGGTATTGCTCAAGGACAACGATTCCGGGGTGCGGTGCGCGGCTGCTTCGGCTTTGGCAAAGATTGGTCCGGGGGCCAAGGCGGCCGTCCCGGCGATGACGGAATTGCTCAAGGACAAGAACTGGCTGGTTCGGTATCGCGCCGCCGACGCCCTGGGGAAGATGGGCCCTACGGCAGTTCCGGCCCTCACGGAATTGCTGACGGACATGAACGCAAACGTTCGCGGTGTTGCCGCCACCGCCCTGGGGAATATCGGTCCCGCAGCGCAGGCGGCGGTCCCGGCCCTGGCGAAACTGCTCAGGGATACGGATATTGGGGTGCCGCAGGCCGCGGCCATGGCGCTGGGAAAGATGGGTCCCGCGGCGAAGGCGGCCGTTCCGGCGCTGACGGAAGCGCTCAAGGACCAGAGTTTTTTCGCGAGGGATGCCGCTGCCTCGACCTTGCAAAAACTTGGTCCCGATGCCAGGGCCGCCGTTCCCGCGCTGGCGGAATTGCTCAAGAACAACGACAATCACGTGCGGAAGTGCGCTGCGGAAATCTTGGGGACGATCGGCCCCGATGCCCGGGCCGCCGTCCCCGCGCTGACGGAATTGCTCAAGGACAAGGTCTATTACGTGCAATGGGCCGCTGCTTCGGCCTTGGGGAATATTGGTCCTGATGCCAGGACGGCCATCCCCGCGCTGACGGATTTGCTCAACGCCAACAACTTTCAGGTCTCGCCGGCTGCCGGCGATGCCTTGAGGAAGATTGAGAAGGGGAAGAAGTAGCAGCGACTTCGGGCATGAAAACGGGACTCATTCTTGGATGCTTTTCGCGCCCACAGCCGGGGAAACCCCGAGGCGGACCATGCGGAAGCTTACCCGACCGCGCCACCTCTCAACTCCGCTTATGCTCGGAGCTGTTCCTGGCATGCCGTTGCGTTATCACCCCCTGCCCATTCCACAGATATCAGTGATGTTTCCTTTTCACGTGTCCCCCTTTTCACGCCCTTGACAAATAGTCCGTTGCTCCCCATAGTATCGGGCAGTTGCTACGGAGCGAAGTTTTTCGCCTTCACGAGGGAGAGAAGTCGTGAAAAGCCTTGTTGCCCTGACGACGATTTTCCTGCCGGTGATGTTGTGTGGTTGCGGAACCTCCTCGTCGTTCGAATACGACGCCGAACAATTCATCCGGCAAAAACTCACGGAAGGGAAGAGTCCAATCAAGTTGGTGAGCTTTCACAAGACACAAGATCACAACGCCAGCATTGATATTGATGGAGTCGACCCCATCCTGCCAATATCGGACCTGTCCCGTTTGCTCCGGGTGCCATTGCTAGCTTGCCCAGCAGTGCCGACCCGCCGCCGCCCGCTGCACCTCTGGGCAAGCCGGGCCAATACTCCTTGTTCGGCCCTTCGGGCTCGTTCTCCGTCGCCCTGTCGATAGCTGCCTGGACCTCCTTCTGCGTCCACTGCCGCACGTGCTTCTCGTCGTTCATGGTCGGATGCCGAGCCAGCCTTTCCGCCATGCCTGCCGACGCAGCGGACAGTCCCTCGACCTCATTTCGACGGTTTGTCAGGCGCTGCCCGCCCGGACGCGGCTGCCTTCTTGCAGTATTCCTTGAGTTTTGCGATCGTCTGGTCTTTCTCTGTTGTGCTCCACTCGGAATCGAAGCGGATTTGTCCAGACGCCTGGCTGACCGCCGTCGCAGCGCGATCGCAGACACGTGTCGAAGAGGAGATACCCGGCAGGGTGCGCTTGTCGTCCAACAACGGCGCCAAGAGTTCCTTGGCCATCGGGTTGCCGTACCAAAGGACATTGCACATGGTCCATGCTCGCTGGGTACTTCCCGTGGCGAGGAACGTTCGGTAAACGGATTTCGCCTGCTCCGGAAACCGTTCACCGATCATTTGCAGAATGCTTTCACCCCGGTCCGTTTCCGATGGGAGTGCTGCCAACAACTCCCGAGCCCGCCGCAAGACTAATCCGTCGTTTGATTTGTCGACCGCCGGAAGGGCGGCCATGAAGTACTCATCGTTGGTCGTCGTTGCCGCAATCTCCAGCAGCTTTTTCCGGACAGCCTCCTCCCGCGACCGGCTGACGGCTTCGACGTACTTCAAGTACAGCGGATTACCCTTGGCGTCCGCGACGTCGATCTTGTTCAACTGCTCGACCAGGAAGGTCCCGTAGCCTCTGCTTCCCAGGGAAAGCAGGCAGGCGGGCGCATAATCGTCGTCGTCGGGGCGATCCCAGAATATCTTTCGGACGGCATCACCGACTTTCTGACTGTGATCATGGGTCAACGCGTTGATGAAACGCACCTGCGCGAACTTGTTCGTCGGCAGGATGCGTGGGCAGTCGCTGCTTTTCACGGTCTTCGGATAACCGTAGAGTTCCACGAGGCACGCCCGGGCTTCGTACTTTTCCTTCAATGGGGGATACAACCGCTTTTCTTCGTCGGCTTGCTGCAGGTCCAGGTCCCCAAAGAGATCAAGAAGCAGCCCTTGGCGAGCGACCTCACCGTGTTTTGCCGCGAAAGCTTCGAGGCGCCGCTTGCGGTCCGCCGCGTCCTTGATGCGATAGAGCGTCTCGCGGATGAAGGTCGAGCCCGCCATACTGTCGTAAATGGGCTCGGCGAGCTGTTTCAGGACAAGGGGCTCCACAGATTCCGGGTAGTAGCAGGCAAGCCGCAAGTATGCTCCGATTCGCCGGTCCTCATGGTCGGGGTTCCGGAAATCCTCGATCAACAAGTCCTTGTGCCTCTGCTTGGTCAGCCCGCTCCAGTCTTGGAGGATGACTTCGCGCAAAGCCTTCGAGTACGTGGGCGAATTGACCATCATGCCGCCCGTGGGCTGGTATCGGGTGGCGGAGAAATTTCGATTCACGATCTGCCCCAAGGCGACGAAGCAGATATCGCCCACGGTAATGGCGTGGTCAGACGGCTGATCCCTGCCGTTGCCCAACGACTCGCGGTTGACTCCTTTTGGCGGAATCTTGCGCGTGCGGTAGTTGAAATCGTACTCGTCGGAAAAGTCCATCCACATCATTCCTCGCACGGGCTTCATCTTGATGGTCCGGGTGTCGCCAATGTGCTTCAGCAGCGCCGGCAAGGCATCGGCGCCCTTCGCGACGATCTTGCGCAGCGTCTCGGAACGTGTCGCTCGTGAAACGCCGAGAACGAGAGTCCCCATCTGCCCGCTATCCTCAAAGGGCAGGAACTCCCCGCCTGCGAAGTAAACACTGTATCCGAACCCCGGCTCCGAGATGCCTATCAACTGGTCGATCAGTTGTTCGATCTCTCGGTCTTGTGCCAACGCACTGCCCGAATGAAGCATCAGCACGACGAACGTGCAGGTAATTTCTCTCCGCCAACATCGCATGAGTCCGTCTCCTTGTAAACTCACTCCGGCACTTCCCTCGGCTGGCCGTTGTCCTCCGGCCCAAGCCCGAGAAGGAACGGCACCGCCTTCTCGGCCCACGCCGCCGCGTCGGGATACTTGGCGGCCTCTTCTCCGAAGCAGCTTCGCAGCATTTCCGTGTCGATGACGCCGGGGATCACGGGCACGGCAGCCAGGCCCTTGGGCAATTCCGCCGCCATCGCCCGCGTCAGCCCTTCGATCGCCCATTTCGTGGCGCAGTAGGGCGCGACCTCCGCCGCCCCCTCTCGCCCCCACCACGAGCTGAAGTTGACGACCACGCCGCGACCGCGCTGGATCATCGCCGGCAGGAAGTGGCGGATGACGTTTGCCACCCCCTTGACGTTCACGTCGACCACGTGGGCGAACTCGTCCGCAGGCACCTTCCAGAGCGGCGCGTTGCGGTTGATCGCCCCGGCGTTGTTCACCAACAGGTCCGGCGGCCCGCCCGGGAGGACCTCCGCGGCCCACGCCTGCACCTCGTCGTCGCGGCTCACGTCGACCATCGTGAAGCCGTTGGGCGGCGGGTAGCGGCGACGCAGTTCCGCGATCGCGTCCGGCGAGCGGGCACAACCGGACACCACGTGGCCGCGGGCAACGAAGCCCTCGACCAGGGCTCGCCCCAGCCCTCGGCTGACGCCGGTGATGACAATGCGTTTGGATACGGGCATGGAACACCCCCGCGACCGCCCCCTACTTCTCCGGATACCACTCCCTCACCCTGATCTCCACGCCGCTGTCTCTTCCGACCAGCTTCCGGAGCTGCCCGAAGTCCGCCTTCGTCCCGTCCTGGCTGCGGTAGTGATAGGGGTAGACGATCTTGGGCCTGAACTGCCGGATCGCGTCCGCCGCCTTCTCGACGCTCATCGTGTACGGCAGGTTCATGGGCAGGAAGGCAACGTCGATGAGCTTGAGGGCTCGCATCTCGGCAGTGTCCTCCGTGTCGCCGGCGATGTAGACACGCTTGCCGCCCATCGGGTGGTAGAATTCGTCCTGCTTCCCGGGCGCCGTGTTGTAGACCCTCTTCCCGCCCATGGTCAGCACGTAGCCGTTGTCTCGCCCCTTGGGATGGAACTTCTCGTTCCCGGGGGTCGTGTTGTAGGCAGGCACGGCTTCGACGGCCATCCCCGCCGCCATGGTCCTCTCCCCGTTGGCAAGGACCTTCACTACGGCCTTGCCCCGCAACGTCTCGGGAATCTTCTCGGCGACCGTCTTGGGTGCGACCAGCACGGTCCGACCCCCGGCGGGCACGACGGCTTCCAGGGTCGCCGGATCGAAGTGGTCGGAGTGGATATGGGTCACCAGCACGAGATCCGGCTTGGGCAGGGCGGCGAACAGCTTGCCGCCGCCGACCGGATCGACGTAGATCGTCTTGCCGCTCCACTGCATGACGAAGGTCGCGTGGTGGATCGGATGGATCGTCAGGACGCCGTTGTCGGTGGCGACCTGGTCGCCGGAAAGCCCGTTTTTCTGGGCTCCGCAAGTTGTGGATATCGCCGTACAGAATAGCAGCACGACAGCCGAAGTGCAGAAAAGACGGTGCATGAGACCCCTCCTTACGGACGAATAGGTCCGGGTGTGGCCACGCTCACCCCCGCAATTTTCCCACGACCGGATCGAGTTCGCAAGCGGTGCTCGCACGGCTGGCGATTCGCGTTCGGATGGTGAACATGGGCTCGCCATCCCTGCCGGGATCGGAAAACGACTGTAGGCTCGTAGCCGTGGTGTCGCTGGACACCCGGAACATGACAAGAGAGGCCAGGAGATAGGGAATCGGTCCAGTTGGCGGTCGTCCGCACGGGAGAAGAATGGGCACGCTTCATGATCGTCATCGAGCCTGGACAACTCTCGTTCAGCCGGCTCTCCTGGGACGGGACGAACTGGGCGTCCGACAGGCGGAGGGCGATGCTGTACGCGGACCCGGGACTGGTGGAGAGGGACATGAAGAGGCTGCCTGCGAAGACGTGAGGCAGCACGCCCTGCACCTAGCACGCTCGGTCGAAGACATGAAGACGCACGGGATGCGGACGACCACCTGTGCCGACTATTGTGCGTAGCGGATCGGCACGATGATCGGCACCGCGGCCGCTTCCCGGGGCGATCGGTCGAGGACTCCCCGGCGGGACCGCGGTCGGCGTTCGTGGTGGCGAGGGGCAGCTCGCCTGATGCGTAGCCGCAAAACCATTGGACTTCTAGACTCCAGACGAGAAGGTCTGGTGTCGGGGGCCCGGAAGTCCGGGACGGTGAAGGGTGGGATCGAAGTTCCGTCTCTGAACGGAGGCTGAAGTTTCGTCCAAGAGGGCTTCTCTGGTGGGCGACTGCGGTCGGCAGCGGTTTTGAATGAGGGCGGTCTGGGCTGGCCGCGAGCAGCGCTGTGGAATGGTTTGAGGAATGGAATTTGTCCGTTTTCGTGCTGTGGAATGGAAAATCTGAAAGTTATGGAGCTTCGACTGGCGCAACAAAAAAGCCGCAACTCATTACCGAGTCACGGCTTGCTGAGTGCCCCCTGAAGGACTCGAACCTTCGACTTTCTGATTAAGAGTCAGACGCTCTACCAACTGAGCTAAGAGGGCGTGTGTCTATACTGGCGATTGACTTATGGACTATGTCTCGGGAGGAAAACGAGCGGCGATCTAGACACCCGCGCCATTCCCTCGCCCCCACTGCCGCTATGGGGCCCTGGAACGCATTTGCACGGTGATTATATCATGGGACCGGCGCACTTCCAACAGGGGCGCTACGATTAGTTTAAGTTCCTTGATTTGAGGGGGTTAGGCAATCCGGACCCTAACAGGATAGTCTTGGCCTCCTGGCCGGCATGTGACCTATAAGTTACAATTGGTGAAATGATGGAACTCCGCCATTACCTGACCGCATCCGGCAGGAACGTAGCCATGAAGGACAAAACGAGCGTTTCGCACGACGAGGTGACGGTCAAGAGACTGCGCAAGAGTCCAGCCTTCGCAGCCGAGTATCTCAAGGCGGCCATCGAAGACACTGAAGAGCCGCAAGTGCTGTTGCTTGCTCTGCGGCAGATTGCCGAGGCGCAGGGGGGCATCGCCAAGGTGGCCAAGGCGGCGGGGGTAGAACGGGAAAGCCTATACCGCGCGCTGTCGCCGCGCGGCAACCCGCGACTCTCCACGCTCTTCGCCGTGACCCGGGCGATGGGATTGACGTTGACGGTCGAAACCTCCCCGGCGGCGCCGCGTTGACCGCGAACTTTACGGCGCGAAGGCGATTGCGCTCCGCCAGCGGGTGAGCCGCGGCGAAGCCCGGTCTCTACAGACTGACCCCGCTGCCGCTATCGCTCCCCTCCCCAGAGCCACCTTCCGGCAAAGCCATCCCCAATTGCCGCATCTTCCGGTAGAGATTCGAGCGATTTAAGCCCAGCCGGTCGGCCGCACGGCTCATGTTGCCATCGGACTGCTCGATCGTGCGGCGTATGTGCTGCACCTGAAAACGAGCCGTCGCGTCGGCAAGCGTCTGGCCGGCACCGCCTCCTTCGTCTTGGGGGATCGCCGGGAGGGCCACCCCGTCGCCGGTGCCGCTTGCGCCGGCGATCAAGTCCTCCAATTCGGTGTCGGCCGCACGGCGAACCGCCGACCGCAGGGCGCCGATGGCCTGCCACAGCACTTCGGCGGCCAGCGGACTAAGCTCCGGCTGCTGGCGAAAGCCGGTGAGAATGGCGGAAATCGACCGGCCGGCCACAGGCGACGACATGACGTGACCCTCCCAAAGCAGTAGATCGTTGTAGTCAGAATGACAACAGAATAACACACTCGCATCCTTTTGACAACACGGTGCCCGTCACCCGGCGACCGCGACGGTTTGGGCCGTTGTCCCTTGACCTGACGGAGGCAGTCTGATAGCCTGTAAAGCTTTACCAACCTGCCGGTTTCGGGAGTTTCTCACAGTGCCGTATGACAGTATTGTGTGCGTCAAGCAGGTGCCTGATACGGCCAACGTGACGGCCGAGGCGATGAAGGAAGATGGCACCGTCAACCGCGCCGCCCTGCCCACGATCTTCAATCCCGAGGACGTCCACGCCCTGGAAACGGCCTTGGAGGTGCGGGACCAGCATGGCGGCACGGTCACGGTGGTCAGCATGGGGCCTCCGCGGGCGGCCGACGTGCTGCGCGATTGCCTCTGCCGAGGGGCCGACCGCGTGATTCTGCTTACCGACCGTCGGGCGGCGGCCAGCGATACCTTGGCGACCAGCTATATTCTCAGCCAAGCCGTCCGCACCATCGGCCGCTACGACCTGGTCTTCTGCGGCCGGCAGGCCATCGACGGCGACACGGCCCAGGTCGGCCCGCAGAGCGCCGAGAAATTGGGCATTCCGCAGATCACCTACCTGGAACAGGTCCCGGAGCTCTCCGGCGGCACGGTCCGCATTCGTCGCAACATGGGGCACGGCTGGGAAGTGGTCGAGGGAAGTCTGCCTGTCCTGGTCACCGTGGTGCAAACGGCCAACACCCCGCGTCCGCCTTCGGCCAAGCGGGTGATGCGGGTGAAACGGGCGCGGGTGGCCGCCGAAGTGGCCGGCGAAGTCGCCGCTGCGATGCCCGAGGCCTCGGAAGCCGACCGGGCCGCCGAGGTCGACCGGCGGGTGGCTGCCCTGCGGCAACAGAGCCTCCTCATCGAACAATGGAACCTCGACGACATCCATGCCGACCTGGAGCGTTGCGGGCTGGCCGGCTCGCCCACCAAGGTCTTCCGCATCCAGGCGATCGTGCTGACGAAGGAGGGCTACACCGAGATCCCGCCCACGGTCGAGGGCACGAAACAACTGATTCACGAGTTGGTGGTGGACCGAACGTTGGGTTAATGCGATCTGCGGCCAAACGGTCTCCCTCTCCCGGAGGGCGAGGGGATCTCGATTGATATACCAAGAGGTGAGAAAGCACATGATTGAACCGAATCGACAGGGCGAGGTTTGGGTCTTTGCCGAGCAAGAAGACCAATCGCTCCACGACGTCGCCTTGGAACTCTGCGGGAAGGCGCGGGACCTGGCCGGCCAGTTGGGCGTGAAGACCGGCGCGGTGCTGCCGGGGGCCGGCGTCAACGGCCTGGCCAAGCGGCTGATCGCCCAGGGCATCGACACCGTGTACGTGACCGACGATCCGCGGCTCCGCCACTACCAGACCTGTTCCTACGCGCAGGTGCTGGTGACGCTGATCCAGAAGCACCGGCCGCAGATCGTGCTCTACGGGGCCACGCCGCTGGGTCGCGACCTGGCGCCGCGGGTAGCCTCGGCGATGCGCGCCGGCATGACGGCCGACTGCACCGACCTGGACATCAGCGACGTGGAAGATTCCCGGACCAAGACGCTGCACAAGAACCTGCTCTTGCAGATCCGGCCCGCCTTCGGCGGCAACATCATCGCCACCATCGTGAACTACGATCAATGGCCGCAAATGGCGACCGTCCGCGAGGGCGTGATGGCGCTGAAGGAGCCCGATTGGTCGCGCAGCGGGCGGGTGGTGGCCGAGCCGGTGGAAATCGACGCGTCGGCCCTGGCGCTGAAGCTGATCCAGCGGCACATCGAGCCCCGCAAGGTCAACCTCAAGGGCGCCCGGGTGATCGTCGCCGGCGGCGGCGGCGTCGGCAGCAAGGACAACTTCCAGTTGATCTACGACCTGGCCGGCGCCATCGGCGGCGCCGTCGGCGCCAGCCGCGCCGCCGTCGACAGCGGCTTCATCGGCAAGGAACACCAGGTCGGACAGACCGGCACCACCGTGCGACCGGCCCTGTACATCGCCGTGGGCATCAGCGGCGCCGTGCAGCACCGGGCCGGCATGGAGGAGTCGGCCAAGATCGTGGCCATCAACACCGACAAGGACGCCCCCATTTTCGGCATCGCCCACTACGGCATCGTCGGCGACTATCGCAAGCTCATCCCCATGATGATCAAGGCCCTGAAAGAACGAGCATGAGTCGGGCAGGAAAAAGGGGACAGTCCCCATTTGCCGGAACGGCCCGAAGGGTGCTTCGCACAAATGGGGACTGTCCCCTTTTTCCGACCCTGAAAGAACGAGCGTAATCAGCATCCACACCGGAGATTGCCCGTGGCAAACTTCTTTCTCGATAACGAAGACATCCAGTTTCTCTTCCGGCACGTCGACCTGGCCGAGTTGGCCGCGTTGCAAGAGGACGGTTTCGTCGGCAACGGCGGGGACGTTTACGCGCCCGTGGACGCGGCCGACGCCATCGACAGCTACCGCCGCGTCCTGGAGATCGTCGGCCAGGTGGCCGGGGATATGCTCGCTCCCAACGCGGAGACGGTCGATCGGGAGGGGAACACCCTGAACGAGGACGGCACCGTCACGCTCCACCCCCTGGTCGCGGAGAACCTCCGCCGCTTGACGCAGGCCGACCTGATGGGCTTCACGCTGCCGCGCAAGTACGGCGGCCTGAACTGCCCCACCCTCATCTACACCATGGCCACCGAAATGGTGAGCCGCGCCGACACCTCGCTGATGAACCTCTTCGGCCTGCAAGGCATCGCCGAGACGATCTACGCCTTCGCCAGCGACGAGATCAAGGACGAGCTGCTGCCGCGGTTCTGCCGCGGCGAAGTCACCGGCGCCATGGTGCTGACCGAGCCGGACGCCGGCAGCGATCTGCAAGCGGTCCGCCTGCGGGCCTACCAGGACGAAGACGGCAACTGGTATCTCAACGGCGTGAAACGCTTCATCACCAACGGCTGCGGCGAGATCCTGCTGGTGCTGGCCCGCAGCGAGCCGGAGATTTCCGACGGCCGCGGCCTGAGCCTGTTCGTCACCGAGCGCTCGCCGCGGGTCCGCGTGCGGCACCTGGAAAACAAGCTGGGCATCCACGGCTCGCCCACCTGCGAGCTGGTGTTCGACGACACGCCGGCCCGCCTCATCGGCGAGCGGCAACGCGGTTTGATCACCTACGTGATGGCGCTGATGAACGGGGCGCGGGTGGGCATCGCGGCGCAGTCGCTGGGCGTGGCCGAGGCCGCCTACCGCCTGGCCCGCACCTATGCCCACACGCGGCAGCAGTTTGGCGGGCCCATCGAGCGCTTCCCGGCGGTGGCCGAGCTGGTGACCGACATGAAGATCGACATCGAGGCAGCCCGCGCCTGGCCTACGAGACCGCCCGCGTTTGCGACCACGAGAACAACAACACGCGCGTGCTGGAGTGGACGCCCGACCTGGACAAGGACCAGCAGAAGCAGCGCAAGCAGTTGGGCCGATCCCTGAAGCGGCTCAACAGCATGCTCACGCCCATGAGCAAGTATTACTGCTCGGAAATGTGCAACCGCGCGGCGTACGACGCCATCCAGGTGCTGGGCGGATCGGGCTATATGAAGGACTACGCGGCCGAGCGCTACCTCCGCGACGCCCGCATCACCACCATCTACGAGGGCACCAGCCAGTTGCAGGTTGTGGCGGCGGTCCGCGGCGTCTCCTCCGGGGCCTTCGAGACCTGGACGGAATCCTACGCCAAGAAGGAATATGCCGACCCCGTGCTGGCCGAGCTGAAGCAGAAGCTGCTGGAGGCCAAGGGGCGGATCCTGGAAGCCATCTTGTTCGTCAAGAGCCAGGGGACTTCGTACCTCGATTATTCGGGGCGGCGGCTGGTCGATGCGGCCATCGCCGTGGTCGTCGGCCACCTCCTGCTGGACCAGGCGGCCGTCAACGAGCGCAAGCGGCAGGTTGCCCGCCGCTTCATCAACCGCGAAATGCCCGTGCTGCGGACCAACCTCGAACAAATCCTTTCCGGCGACACCACGCCGCTGGACCAGTACGCCCTGCTGGCCGGCCCCGTGCCGGTCGCCGACTGACGAGGCCATGATGGGCATGTTCAGCGGAAAAATCGGCCTGGTGATGGGAGTGGCCAACGACCACAGCATCGCCTGGGCGATGAGCGAGTCGCTCTACGCCCAGGGGGCCGAGCTGGCCTTCACCCATCTGCCCAGCCCGTCCAGCGAGCGCCGCGTGCGCCACCTGGTCGAGCCGCACGCGGCCCGGGTGGTCATGCCCTGCGACGTGCAGCGGGACGAAGACCTCGCCGCGGTGTTCGAGGCGGTCAAGCAGACCTACGGCCGCTTGGATTTCCTCATCCATGCCGTCGCCTTCGCCCCGCCGCAGGAGCTGCGCAATCCCTACCTGCAAACCAGCCGCGCCGGCTGGCACCTGGCCATGGACATCAGCGTCTACAGCCTGGTGACTGCCGCGCGGGCGGCGGCGCCGCTGATGTCCGCCGGCGGCGCCGTGGTCACGCTCAGCTACTTCGGCGGCGAAAAGGTCGTGCCCGGCTACAACGTCATGGGCGTCTGCAAGGCGGCCTTGGAACACAGCGTCCGCTACCTGGCCTGGGACCTGGGGCGACAGAACATCCGCGTCAACGCCATCAGCGCCGGACCGGTGCGGACGCTCAGCGCCGCGGGCATTGCCGGCTTCGACACCTTGCGGCAGCACGCGGCCGAGAAGCGCCGCTGGGCGCAACGTCGATCCGCAGGAGCTGGCCGCCACGGGCCTCTATCTGTTGGGCGATCTTTCCGGCGGCGTCACCGGCGAAACGATCCACGTCGATTGCGGCTACAGCATCATCGGGCTGTAGGTGGATGCTTCGCCCCTCGCGGCTGCGCTGTTCGTCACATCCCTCAATAAAGGGGTGGAGTGTATTTGCGGCGCGATTGATGTACAATTGAAGTTGCCTGGTCCGCAACTCGCCGAGTTTCCGGAGGAAGAGCTATGATCTCGGAAGAATCAAAAACAGTGGCCGCGAAAGCAAGAAGTATCTACGAGTCCCAATTACGCAAGGAACTCGAAGAGAAGCATGCGGGCAAGTATGCGTGCATCGAGCCGGTATCCGGCAGCTACTTTCTCGGAGACACCTTTGATCAGGCGGTCAACGCGGCCATCGACGCATTTCCGGAACGGTTGACGCATACGTTGCGGATTGGGCACCCGGCGGCCATGCATCTGGGAGTATTGGTTCCGTGAACGGCCTCGTCGATGAGTCTCTGCGGGCGTTGCTCGACGTTTCCGTGGCGGCGGCGAAGGGCGTGAAGAAACGAGTGATAACGGTGTGGATTGACACGGCCTTCAACGGTGGCCTGGTAATGCCGCGTCAGCATATCGAACGCCTGGGATTGAAACAGGCATCGACCACACATGCAATCCTGGCTGACGGCCGCGCCGCTGATCTGGAAACGTTCACCTGCCATCTCGATTGGTTCGGCAACGAGTATCGAACACAGGTCATCGCGAGCGATGGAGAGTTTCCCTTGCTGGGCACGCTGTTGCTGGCGGATCGAAAGCTGACCGTCAACTACAAAACGAAGACCGTGGTGCTGGATTAGCTGCGGCGGATGGCGAAGGTTGCTCGGCCAGCGGCGGTTTTTCGCATAAAATCATTTCTTTTCTGCCACCTGTTCTTGAAATCGGTGCAATCTCTTTGCCAAGAAGCGAGAGATCGCGTATCCTTGATTCCTGTCGAGCGACGATCGTCGCCGTGTTACCGAGTGCTAGCACTGGCAGCATCCGAGTCGGCTCATCCAGAAATCAGTGTTGGTGCTTTTCCAGGTTGAGGCTACATTGAGATTGCAACAGTTACAAGACCCCAGGCGACCTGCGCGGTTGTCTCAGTGCCAGGGAGAATTCCAAAGACCCGCCGGACAAGCGTTTGAGCGGCTCGGCCGCGACTGTGGGGGATTATCGCCGCGATTGGCTCGCAGTTTGCTCCCGCAGAGCGGCCGGACCTCAGGCCCCAGGGATGAGGCCGAATTTTCTCCTTTTCGAAATGGAGAGAGGTGAAGCATGGAAGCGCGTCTCCTTCGGGCCGTCATGCTGGCGGCCTTGTTGCTCGTGGCAATGGGCGCTCGCTATCAGAGCGTCAACTACACGGTCGATACGGCCGACGCACAACTCGCCGAGCAGATCGGCAAGACGGCGGAGCAATACCGCCGCACCCTGGCCGTCGAGTGGCTGGGACAGACGATGCCCAACTGGGCACAGCCCTGCTCGATGACGGTCCAAGTGGGGCCGCAACTGGGCGCCGGCGGGGCCACGTCGTTCGTCTTCGATCGGGGCGAGGTGTTCGGCTGGCGGATGCAGATACAAGGATCGGCGGAGCGGGTTCTCGATTCGGTGCTGCCGCACGAGGTCACGCACATGGTGTTTGCCACCCATTTTCGCCGCCCGCTGCCGCGTTGGGCCGACGAGGGCGGGGCCACGAGCATGGAATGTCCGAGCGAGAAGGCGAAGCACCGCACGGCGCTATTGCAGTTTCTCCGCACGGGGCGGGGGATCGCCTTCAGCGAGATGTTCGCCATGACGGAATATCCGCCCGACATCATGCCGCTGTATGCGCAGGGTTATTCGCTGGCCGAGTATCTCATTCAGCACGGCGGCCGCCGCAAGTACGTGCAGTTTCTCGACGACGCGTTGGCCAGCAATCAATGGTCGGAGGCCGTGCAGCGGCACTACGGCCTGTCCGATCTGGCCGTGCTGCAGAACACCTGGCTGGCCTGGGTCCGCGACGGTTTCCCCGCCCCGCGGCCGGCGGCGGTCCCAGCGGCCGCCAAGACGCCGGTGTTGGAGGCGCGCCGGCCGCGTCCCGAGCCCAACCTGGTCTATCGCGAGCCCAACAAGGCGGAGGTGACGGCCTCGGGCTGGCATTCGGCGGCCGCGCCGGCACAGCCGGCCGGCGGCCAGAAGCCGTAAGGGGAAGGGGGAAGGCGGAGGGCGGAGGGCGGAAGGAATTGGCCGCGGAGCCCCGGGCGTCAGGCTCAATCGTTTTCCGCCGCGCTATCCCCGGGCTCCTTCCCCTGCCGCGGTGCGCTACGTTATCCCCGCGCCTCACGCCCGGGGCTCGTTGGCGTCTCTCCCTTCCGCCTTCCGCCCTCCCCCTTCCTTATCCCTGGTGGTACATCAACCAGTAGCGGGTCAAGTGGAAGAAGACCGGGGCGGCGAAGCAGATGGAGTCCATGCGGTCCAACACGCCGCCGTGGCCTTCCACCAGCGTGCCGTAATCCTTGACGCCGCGGTCGCGCTTGATGGCCGAAAGGGTCAAGCCGCCGGCGAACCCCATCAGGGCGATCACCGCCGACATGACGGCGGCCATCCACCACCACGAGCCTTGAAAGGGCGTGGCCCACCACAAGCTGGCGCCGATCAGGGTGACGCTGGCCGTGCCGCCCAGCAGTCCTTCCCAGGTCTTGGTCGGACTGATCGAGGGGACGATGACGTGCCGGCTGGGGATTCTGCGCCAGGCGTACTGCAAGGCGTCGCTAAGCTGGGCCATGAGGACGAAGAAGAACAGCAGCCGGACGTTGCCGCCGGGATCGATGCTGCCGGCCAGCTCGGCGCCGCCGGCGGACAACTTGGGGAGCGTCTGCGTCACCGTCAGCAGCGCCGGGGCATAGCTGAGGCAGTAGACGCAGATCAGCAGCCCGGCCTGGATCTTGGCCGTCCGCTCCAGGAATCGCTTGTAATCGCCGGCCATGGCGATGCGCGCCGGGATGAACAGGAACGCGTAGACGGGGATGACGATGCTATAGGCGCCGTACTGACCCATCCAAACCAGCCAGAACTGCAAGGGGGTAAGGAGGAAGAAGACCCAGAAGAGGGTGCGATGATCGCCGGGCCGGGTGGGGGTCAGGGTGATGAATTCCCGCAGCGCCCAGAAGGAGATCAAACCGAACATCAGCACGGTGGCGCCCTGGCCCAGGATGAAAGCCGCCGCCAGCACCGAGCACAGCACCCACCAGGCGTGGACGCGGAGGCGGAAGGTTTCGAGGATGGCCGTGTTGATGCCTTCGTCGCTGCGACGGCGGAGCACCTGCACGACCGCCGTGGCAGCGCCCAGCAGGATCAACACGCCGACGACCAGGATTCGAGTTTTGATGTCAAACACGGGGGATGTCGTCTCGCGTCATAGTTCCTTGAGCCGTCGCACGGCATCGCGGGCGCGGCCGAGAAACTCGACCTTGGGTTCATTGGCCTCCAGCCACAGCGGCGGGCCGAAGGTGATGCAGCTTAGCAGCGGGACCGGCAGCACCTGGCCGCGCGGCAAGATGCGGTTCATGTTGTCGATGTGCACGGGGATGAGTTCCAGGTCCGGCCGCCGCTTGCACAGGTAATACAGCCCGCTCTTGAACTCGCCGATCTCCCGGCCGTCGCTGCGCCCGCCCTCGGGAAAGACGATGAGCGAATAGCGTTGGCCGATCTCGCGGATCATCATGTCGACGGGGCTTTGATGGACTTTGATCTCGGTGCGATCGATGAGGATCGCGTTGAACATCTCGGTGGCCATGTAGCGGCGGATGTAACCCGCGGTCCAATAGTCCTTGGCGGCGACCGGGCGGGTCAGCAGCCGCACCGCCTGGGGCAGTGCCGACCAGAGCACGATCGCGTCCAAGTGGCTGGTATGATTGGCAAAATAGACCCTCTGACAAGTATCCGGCTGCGAGTCGATCCAACGCGCGCTGGCGCCGCTCAGGAGTCTGGCCATCAGGGCCAGAAAGTTCCTCACCAGGTTCTTGTTCATACGCGGCCCTAGCGGGCGATCGCGGCGCACCGCAAGCAACACGGCAGGCCGAAACGGCTGCCGGAATCTTATCGTAATCTGCCGGAGCGTGCAAGCCAAGGTCCGCCTAAGAGGGGGGTATCCGTGGGCCGACACAGGGGACTGTCCCAATTTTCGCGGCGCGGACGGTGTTGCCGTGCAAACAGGCGATTTCGCCGCGAAAATGGAACTGTCCCCTTTGCGCCGCAGTGTGAAACCGCAACCGCGCTGCCTGGACCCGCCATCTAATCCCCACCCCGAATCCCGAGTCCCTCTCCTTCCACCCTGAACGCCGCATCCTGGATCCCGGCGTCCGAAGCGCCCTGGCGCCGGGCCGACTTGGCCGCGTAGATGCCCTCCAGCAGGTCCTGGTAGCCCGCCACCGTGCGCTCGATGGACCAATGGGCCACGACGTGTTCGCGGCCGGCGCGTCCCATGACGGCGGCCCACTGGGGGTCTGCCAGCAACTCGACCATTCGCGCGGCCAGTTCGTCGGCGCCGCCGGGGGCGACGAGGTAGCCGGTCGTGCCGTCGAGCACGGTTTCGCTCACGGAACCCACCCGCGTGCTGATCACCGGCTTCTCGGCCGCCATGGCCTCCAGGATCGACACCGGATTGGCTTCCATGTGCGAGGTGAGCACGAGCACGTCCAAGAGGGCCAACAGCTCGGGCACGTCGCGCCGGGCGCCGAGGAACTGGACGGACTGGCCCAGCGACAACTGGCCGGCCAGCGCCTCCAGGTCCGCCCGCCGCGGCCCCTCGCCGATGAGCAGGAAGCGGGCCTCCGGCAACTGTTGCCGCACCAAAGCGGCGGCGCGGAGAAACAGCTCGTGATTTTTCTCCGGCCGCAGCGCCGCCACGATGCCGGCCACGGGCGCATCCGGGGGAAGGCCCAACGTCTGCCGCAGGACCCGGCTCGGCCAGCGGGGATGGAACTTCTCCACGTCGACGCCGTTGGGAATCACTCGGACCTTGGCGGCGGGGCAGCCTTCATGCTCGGCCAGGTAACGCCCGTGCGGCGCGGCGACCGCGATGAAGGCGTCCGTCAGCGGCGCCAGCAGCCGATTGGACCGCTCAACGGGGTCCGGCAGGCCGGTCGAGTGGATCGCGGAGCAGATGACCGGCACGCCGACGAGCCAGGCGGCCAGCCTTCCCCAGAACATTTTGTCGCCGGGCCCGACGGTGACAACGGCGTCGATCCGCCGCCGGCTCAGCAGCCGCGTCAGACGCCAGAGGACGGCAACGTCGTACTTATGGCGGAGCAAGGCGGTATGGGCGGGGATTTCTGCGGCGAGGCTCTCGCCCAAGGGGCCGAATTCTTTCAGGCAGCACAATTCCGGCAGGAACCGCCGGCGATCGAGCCGCCGCATCAGCTCGGCCAACAAGGTCTCCGCCCCGCCCACCGGCATGCTCGTCAACACGAACATGACCCGCAGCGGGCCGCGATCATCAAGCGAAAGCAGCGGTCGGCGACGGCGAAACATGGTAATCGTAGGAATATCGCGGGGTTTTCAGTTTGCGGGGATCGACGGTGGCCCAGTTTTTGAGGTGGATCATGTCGTCGCCCAGGGGGATCCGCTGCACGTGGAAGGCGTCGTCGCCGGGGAAGTTGAAGCCGCCGTACGCGGAGCAGACGGCCTCGTAGCCGGCCTGGCGGGCCAGCGCGAACGCCTCGGCGTTGAGGTGGCGGAAGCAGCCGAAGGGGAAGGCGAAGTATCGCACCGGCCGCCCCAGCGCCGCCTGCAAGTCCTCGCCCGCCGACACCACTTCCCGCCAGAGCGCGCCGGGATCGGCGATCGGGCCCAGGTCGGCATGGCTGTAGCCGTGGGCGCCGATTTCGATGCCCGCCGCCGACATGGCCCGCAATTGCTCCAGGCTGTTGGGCGGAAAGGAGTTTCCCCGGGCCAGGTCGTGGGCAAAGGGCTCTCCCCGCAGCACGTTCTGGGCCGTGACGAAGTAGGTGCAGGGGATGCGGTTCTTGACCAAAAGCGGAATGGCCCGCTGGCAGTTCTCGGCGTATCCGTCGTCGAAGGTGATGCTGACGGCGGGCCGGCGGTTGGCGCCGAGGCGGATCCGCCGCTGCATCTCTTCGAGGCCGATTAGCTCGAAATGCCGCTGCAGCCAGTCGACGTGCCGGGCGAACATGCGGTTGGAGATGGTCCACGAGTTGGCGCGGTCGTCGGCGACGCGGTGATACGCGAGCACGACGATGGGCACGCACCGCCGGGCCACGGCGCGACGGCAGTTCCACCACCGCAGCGGCCGCGAAAGGTGGTAATAGACGTTCAGGAGCATCATTCGGCCAGTGCACATAGGCGGTTCTTGATCCATTGTTTGACGTTGGCGCCGGCCAGCCAGAGGTTGTGCCGCAGCCGGGCCGACGGCCGGTTCGCCACGGCGCTGAGCGTGCGCATGGGCCGCGGCTCGGCGCGGAAATGCGCCTTGTAAGGCTCGTCGCCGCGGAGAAAGTCCAGCGCCCGGCAGCCCTGTTGGATCGCCCTCCGCAGGATCGCCAGGGTAATCAGCCGGCCCGGCTCGTCGGCCAGCGATTCCGGCTCGACTCCGGACTGGTAGGCATACAGGATGCCGTTTCCGGCCAGGTGATATTCGACGGCGACGGGGCGGCCGTCCAGTTCCAGCCAGTGGAGCTGGAGGTGACCCTGTCGCAACAGCTCGGGCATGACCTGCCGATGAAACGCGGTGAAGCGGGACGAGGAGAAACAGCCCTTCTCCCCCAGCCACCACCGCCGGCGCTGGTGAAGGTCGACCAACAGATCGGCCGCCGCATCCAACTCATCCAGCCGCTGGACCGTATGCAGGACCGCCCGGCCCGTGTCGAACAAATCCCGCTCGATGCGGCGGGCTTGCTTGCGATGGCTCTTGGACAAACATGCGAGGTAAGCGTCCCACGTCGTCGGCAGGCACACGCGCCAGCAACTGGGCATCGGGCGCTGGTGCACGCGGTTGCCGTGTTCGGCCAGGCAGCGAATCAGACCGTCCGCAACGCGGTCTTCGGCGTCGACGCTGCCCAGTTCGAGCAGGTCCCATGCCGGCCCGTCGCCGGCCGGCGGCGAGAGCGTTTCGGCAAGGTAATCGGCGATGGACTGGACGACCTGGCACTCGGCGGCGGGATGGCAGAGGATGCCGAGGTAGTCGGAGCAGACTTCACCCGTGCCCAGCCAGCGGATCACGTCGCCGCGAGAGCTGGACGATTCCACGCACCAGGGCGCCGCGCCGACCAGCATATCCGCGTGGTCGAAGACGCCCAGCACCAGCAGCCGCGGCGGCGGTCGATGAGAGGTTGCATCGGGGCCGTAGCAGCGCCACCAGTGCGAGAGCCAGGTCCAGCTACGAAAGGGCACGCCGCCCGTCAGGCGGTCCCATTGCTGGGCGTAGGGCGCCAATTCGTCGAAGGTGCCGAACTCATAGACCTGCATGGCAATCGCCCGAGGTTGATGTCCACTTTGGACGCCGGGACCTGCCCCGCCTTGCAGGAAGCGACTCCAGCCGTTGAAGAGCCTTGAGCAACCGTGGTGTGAATCGGCGGCTGGAGTCGCCGCCTCCAAGGCGGGCGTGGCATCCTCTCAAATGTCTGTCATGCTGGGGCTTATGCAAGTCGTTTTCTTCGAGAATCCACTGCCAACGCGCTCCGCGGCGGCCGCCGCCGTTGCCTTTCCGCCACGCCGCGTTGCCTTTGAGCAACGGCGGCGACGGCCCCCGCGGCGGCCGGCGCCCGGGCCGGAATCGCCGAAAGACCATGGCATCTCGGCAGTTCGGGCGTGGGCGGCCACGGCGGCGCTGGCACCGCAGGCCATTCTGGCATCGACTTTGCAATCGGAAGGGCTGGCGACCCAATCGCAGCGGCAAACCTGTGGAGAAGCACAACGGCCAGCCAACCTTGTCGAAAACATCAGCAGTTTGGGGCGCACCGAGAATGAGCGAGTGGGCGCCAAACTTCCACGGGGTGGCACTCGCCTAGCTCGGACCACCCCAGATTTTTAACTTGTTCTTGCACAAAAAGGGGACAGTCCCATCTTCGTCCGACCATGCTTCGCACGGTGCCCGAAATTGGGACAGTCCCCAGGTTACCCGCACATCCATCGAAAGCCGATCGCATGAGCCCCAACCAGCAATCGTTTCCCAGTCCCCACGACGTCGTCCGCCTCCTGGCCATTCATTGGCGGCGCTGGCTTGCCCCGGCCGCCCTGCTGGGCATCGCGGCGGCCGTGTACGCCGTGGCCGCGGGGCCCACCTGGCAGGCCTCCCAGGCCCTCATCCTGCGCAACGAAGCGGCCAACAATGAGACCGGGCCGGGCAAGTTCAGCCGCAACGACGAAATGAAGACGATCCAGGAAACGATCCTGGAATTGGTCAAGAGCCGCGCCGTGCTGTTGGCCGCTGCGAAGGAGGCCGGCCCACCGGCCGGCGCCGCCGACAAGGCCGCCTGGCCCAGCGATCGCGACGTCCAGCAACTGCGGGAGGCCGTCAAGCTCACCCCGCCCAAGGGCGCCGAGTTCGGGGCCACCGAGGTCTTCTATCTCGAAGTCCGCAATAGCGACCGCAGCCGGGCGGTGGCGCTGAACCGCGCGATCGCCGCCCAGTTGCAGGCCCAATTCCAGCAACTCCGCGACCTCAAGGCCCAGAGCATGATCGACGAGATCAACAAGACGGTCACCCTGGCCAACGCCGATCTGAAAGCGTCGCTGGCCCGGCTGAGCCAGATCGAAACCGCCGTGGGGAGCGACCTGGCCGAGTTGCGAGTCCTCGACAACGACGCCGGTTCCGGCGATAGCGCCATCGCCCGCACCGTCACGGAGATCAAGAGCGAGCTTCGGCAGGCGCGGGCCGCCGAGCAGTCGAACGAGCAACTGCTGGGGCTGTTGAAGGCCGCCCAGGACGATCCGGCCCGCTTGCTGGCCACCTCGAACCGTCTGCTGGATTCGCAGCCGTCGCTGCGGCGGCTGAAAGACGGGCTGGTGGATGCCCAGCTCCGCACCGCCGTCCTGCAGGGCAAAATGTCGGCCGAGCATCCGCTGGTGCTGGCGTCCAAGCAGACCGAGGAAGAGATCGGCCGCCACCTCCACAACGAAGTGGCCATCGCCGCCCGCAGCGTCGAAGGCGAGCGGCGGCTCAACGCCGACCGCCTCGCCACGCTCGAGACGCAATTGGCCCAGGCCACCGATCGGCTCCGCCGGCTGGCCGAGGTCCGCGCCGTCTATAACAATCAGTTGGCTGAAACCGCCAGCCGCACGCGGCTGCTGGAGCGGGCCCAGCAGAACCTGGGCGAAGCCCGGGCAGCCCACGCCAGCGCCAAGGCCGCCAGCCTGCTTACCTGCATCGACGTGCCGGACGCCGGCATCCGGCCGGTCAGCCCCGGCCGGGCCACGATCATCCTGATGGGGATCGCCGGTGGGCTGCTGGTCGGTTTCGGCGTGGTCTTCCTCACGGTGCCGACAGCGCCGGCGGAGCTTGCCGCGGACTCGGCTGCGGACGCCGCCCCGGCCGGCAAGGTCATGCCGGCAGACCGCCTCGGCCGGCCGCTCCACTCGGCAAACGGGACGATCGGGCCCGCCAGGCCCGTCTTTCCGGCCGGGAGTAACTTATCCTTGAAGCAGGCACTGCACAAGATCGCCAGCGACAGCAGGGTATAGGAAACTATCTCAAAAGAGCAAGTGCCATCGTCCCCTCTCCCTCCGGGAGAGGGTTAGGGTGAGGGCAAGCGGCGAGAAAGCAGCCACTTTTGGATGCGGCCCATAATGCCCTCACCCCCGGCCCCTCTCCCAAAGGGAGAGGGGAGATTTTTTAAGTAGTCTCCAAGCGAGCCCGGGCGTAAATGATCCCCGGGCTGACGCCCGGGGCTCGGGGCCACGATGACAGCCATTTACGTGATCGCCGCCTTGGTCGCACTCGTCTGGGGAACGATCTTCCTCGTGCGGGGATCGCTCGTCGGCGGCTGCCTGGTTTACCTGCTGGCGACATCCTGTTTCGGCTACGACTTCGCCCACTTCAGCATCGGGCCCGTGCCGATGACGATCGACCGCCTGGTGCTGGCGGTGCTGTTGACGGCATACGTTCTACAGCGCGGCGCTGGGCCGGACCCAGCGGAGACCGCCGGAAACCGTCGATCTGCTGGGGGCGGTTTTCCTGGGCGTGCTGGCCGCCAGCACGCTCTGGGGATCGGTGCCGGCCGATTTCAAGTCGCTCGGCCTGCGGTTCTTCGGCGGCTACCTGATCCCGCTGGCCCTCTATTGGATCGCCCGGCAACTCCCCCTGGATCGCGGGCGAATCTCGTTCATTCAGGGCGTGCTGGCGGGCCTGGGGATCTATCTGGGCGTCACCGGCGTCTTAGAAATTACCGGCCAGTGGTGGGCCGTCTTTCCCGCGCACATCGCCGACCCGAACGTGGGCCTGCATTTTGGCCGCGCTCGCGGCCCCATGGTCCATTCGGTCAGCTTCGGTTTGTACCTGGGCCTCGGCCTGCTGGCGACTTGGCTCTGGCAATGGCGGTTCGGCCGGCTGGGACGCCTGTTGCTCCTGCTGCCGGCGCCGATCATGTTGGCCGGCATCTACGGCAGCTACACCCGCAGCGTTTGGATGGGAGCCGCCCTGGGACTGCTGCTGGTGCTCGCCCTGACGCTGCGGGGGTGGTGGCGGCCGCTGGTGCTGGGCGGCATGATTTCCGCCGCCCTGCTGGTGGCGGTCACCAGGATGGACAGCCTCGTCGCCTTCGACCGCGAATTGCCCGCTGAGTATACCGGCAAGAGCGTGGACTTGCGGGGCGAAATGGCCTACGTGTCCTGGAAGATGTTCTTGGACCGGCCCCTGTTGGGATTCGGCTTCGATCAGTTCTTCGAAGCCAAGCTGCCCTACCTGGCCGACCGATCCACCACGCTCGACCTGCAAGCCATGCGCACCTACGTTCACCACAACACCTTCCTCAGCGTGCTGACCGAAACCGGGCTGGTCGGACTCGGACTCTTCCTGGCCATCCTGGCCCTCTGGGGCCGCACCGCCTGGCGGCTGGCTTCCGATCGGGGCCTGCCCGACTGGGTCCGGGCCCAAGGGGCGCTCACCGTCGGCGCGTTGGGGCTGTACGTCTGCCAAGCCCTCTTCCACGAGCTGAGCTACCTGTCGATGGACAATGCCTTGCTGTTCTTCCTGGCCGGCATTGCCACGGGCCTGCACTCGCAACTGGCCGAGACAGGAAAGCATTGCGGCACGGTGCTCGGCGTCGCTATAATGGCGCCTATAATGGCGCGCTGAGAGGCTGCCCCAGCCGGACCCACTCCAGCCGTAACCCGGAGGTTCCCATGCGATTTGCCATACCCCTCGTCGTTGCGCTGGCCCTCATTCCCATTGGTTGTCGTTACGCGGTCAGAAACGGGCCGATCGTCGTGGTGACGGCATCGTACGGGGGCGCCAGTGCTCAGGTGGTTGCGGAGACGGTGGCCGCGCCGATCGAACAGCAGGTCAACGGGGTTGAACACATGGTGCGGCTGGAATCTGAATCTCGCAGCGACGGCAGCTACATCGCTCGTGTGCGGTTTCAGCCCAATACCGATCCGAACCTTGCCCTGAGGCTGGTCCGGGACCGCGTCGCCCTGGCAAACCCGGTGCTGCCCGAAGCGGTCCGCGCACGGCGTCGCAGTGAAAGTCGGAGCCGCCGAGGTGAGCGAGAAGGACGTAACCATCGCGCTGGTGGATCGCGGCGAGAGCGGTTGGGATGCCCTGCGACGATTTTCCCAGTCCACTGTTAAGCGACTCTCTGCGGACGGGGCGATCGTGAAACCCGCGGTGTTCCCAGGCCCGGACGAGAAGCAAGTGCGTGTGTACATCGACCGGGCGAAGTGCGCCAAATACGGGGTATCTTTTGCCGAGGTGATGAAGGCTGTGCAGGCAGCCGACCCCGGCAGAAAGATCGACGACTTGGAGGCGCAGTTTGCTGCATTCGGTGATCGTCTGGTTGTGCCCCTCCCAGCCGGCGCGAAGATCGACGAACTGAAGGCGCAGCATGTGCGCTCCACGAAAGGCAACTCCGTCTCGCTCGGCACGCTGGCGGCGATCGGTTTGGTGAGCGTTCCCAGCGGGGTCTACCGCGTTGACATGTATCCGGCGGTGCGGATCACCGGTTTACCGCCCCAGGGAATGATGGCTGAGTCTGCGGCCGCGCGATGTGCAGAACTGGCCGATGCTGAGCGGAAGAGTCAACACCAGGCCGCCGGCTTCACGGTGGTCAACCTGACCGGGCGGTAACGCCGATTCCCTTGCGGCGCCCGCCGGCGTCGTCGCAGCGTCTCACCAAGTCATCCGACGCGGAAAAGCTCCGCGCGCGGTGCCACCCCCCCTATTCGGAGTAATTCGCCCTGCCCCACCAAATACGTTTGCCTTGCCCCATGCTGTCCCCCCGTTCCGCGACCTGATACAATGCCCCCTGTCACCTCCTGAACCCTGTGAGGAGTTTCTCCAATGGCCCCGATTCTTCTCGGCTGCCTGGTCGGGTTCTTCGCCTGGTTCGCGCTGCGCTGCCTGCTGCTGGGCTTCTACACCGTCGATCAAAGCCAGCGGGCCGTCAAGACCTCCTTCGGCCGCGCCGAACGCGTCGGCACCGCCACCACCTTGGACGATCCCATCGCCCAATCGCTCCAGGACGAAGAACGCCAGCGATACTGTTATCCCCAGGTCCGCGTCATCCATCCCGGCGGCCCCTATTTCAAATGGCCCTGGGAAAAAGTCTACAAGGTCACCATCGCCACCCAGACCATGAACATGGCATGGGACCCCGAAAGTCCCTCCGCCAACGCCCAAGGCACCATCCTGGAAGCCGTCACCAAGGATCAACTCAACACCGGGCTGAAAGGCCAAATCCGCTATCGCATCTCGGACAAGAACCTCTACGCCTATCTGTTCGGCGTCAATTTTCCCATCGCCCACGTGATGGGCTATTTCGTCTCGATCCTCCGCGAGCGGATCGCCAACTTCGAGGCTCCCACGTCCTCGCCCCTCTCGCCGGTCGCCGCGAAGCACGACACCCCCGCCATCGGCATCTCCATCAACGACCTCCGCAAGAACCTCAGCGACATCAACGACCACATGGCTCGCGAGAGCGCCAGCTCCGAAGCCCGCTACGGCATCAAACTCGACGCCTCCCTCATTACCGGCATCGATCCCCCGCCCGACGTCGAGTCGGCGCTGGCCGCCATCAACACCGCCTACAACCAGGTCTCCTCCGACATCAGTCTCGCCCAGGCGGCGGCCGACCAGAAAATCGTGCAATCCAAGCGCACCGTGGAAATCGAAACCCTCAAGGCCCAGGCCGAAGTCGAACCGCTCATGGCCATGGCGACCCAGCTCGCCGAACTCAAGAAAAGCGGACCCGACGTCCTGACGGCCTATCTCCGCAACGTCCGCCTCAAGCTCTTCAGCCAGTCCCGCCGCGTCATCCAGGAGGCCAGCCATGATTGACTTCGCCATTGCCGCCGCTGCCACGTTCGTCGGCACCCTGATTGGACTGCCCCTCGTCCTCGGGCTGGCCCGCCTGCTGGGCCTCTACACCATCGTCCCGGAACGCCAGTGCCAGGTCTACGTGCTGTTCGGCAAAGTCATCGGCCAGTTGGACGAACCCGGCCTGCATCTCCTTCTGCCAAAGCTCGGCCTGGGCGCGTTGATCGTCAACCTCGCCGGACGCTGTTACACCCTCGACATGCGTCTCGACCAGGCCTACCTCCGCAGCCAGCCGGTCAACTCCGAGGAAGGCGCCCCCATGGGCATCGGGATCTGGTACGAAATGTTCATCAGCAATCCGGTTGCCTATCTCTTCAAGAACGCCGACCCTCGCGGCTCGCTGGCCGCCAACGTCGGCAACGCCACCGTCCGCTGCCTGAGCAACATGAAACTTGCCGACATGCTGGAAAACCGCCACACGATGAGCCTCACCGTCCGCACCGAAGTCTCGCCGCTTTCCGAAGAATGGGGCTACAAACTCGGCTCCGTTTACATCCGCAAGGTCCATTTCCGCGACGCCGGCATGATCCACCAGATCGAAGAGAAAGTCGTCAATCGCCTCCGCCAGGTCACCAGCGCCATCAAGCAGGACGGCTCCAACCAGGTCAGCATCATTACCAGCACCGCCGAGCGCCAGGCGGCCATCGAATTCGCCAAGGCCGGCGCCATGCGCCCGAAATCGTCGGCGCAGCCCTGCAAAAAATCGCCCAGGACCGCGAAATCTCCAAGGCCATGTTCGAAATCCTGGAAACCCAGAACATCCTCGACGGCAAAGCCGAAATCACCCTCGTCCCCCGCCAGCAGAATCTGCTGACCGACCTGCTGGCCGCCCAACCTAAACCCCCGACGGGATAATGAGCCGCGGGGCGTAAGCGTTCCAGGGGAGAGAAGGGGAGATCGCTGATATTCGGCGCAGGAAATGAGACAAACCTGCGATGTCCCGTCTCCCCGTCCGGAAAAGACAGTAACGTCAGCGGAGTCGCTGGCGGACATACTTCTGGTCTTCGTCGCCAAGTTTTTCCAACGGGACGCTGATCACGGAGCCGTTTTCCAGTTCGAGCTTGACCACCTTGTTGGCCAGTCCGCGGAACTTGGCCGTGCGGTGGAAGTTGCCGCTCGAGTCGCTCCATTGGCGGAATTTCGCGGCCCGGGCGGCCTGGGTCTTTTTCTCGGGGGCGGCCGCCGGCTCCTCCGCCTTCGCTTCGTCCTTCCCCTTCGCCTTGGGCCCCTTGTCCTCCGCCGTGTCCCGGGCCTCCTCGGCGTTCTTCTTGGGGGCGGCCGCCTCCTCCTTAGGCGTCTCTTCGTCCTTCGCCGTCGCCTTGGGCTCCTTGCCCTCCGCCGTGTCCCGGGCGACGGGCTTGTCGTCGACTGCCTTCGGCGTCGCGCCTGGCACGACTAGTTCCGCCTGGTGAAGGGCCCAAGCCTGCGAAACCAGAACGCCATAGAAACTGCTCAGCAGTAGTCGCGACGCCCTTCCAGGAAAGTCGCATCGCAACTTGCGAAAGGGGCCTGTCGGGCTGGGCCCCACGTAGTAATAATCGTTCCAAGCTGCCGAAGGAGGCAAAGTGCTGACCTCAGACCAACAGACCAAGTGGTAGTTTCCCTGGAAGAAAACTCGATAACCGTAAAGGGTATTGGGACTCAGTACTTCCCTCTTGAAATCGGGGAAGCCGATCCGGTAGAAAGCCCCGAACCATCCCCCTGGGGCCGGCTGGTGGTTGTTGTCATTCCAATAGACCGTGCCCTCATCCTTCAGCGGATAGCAGTCTGACATGTAATAATCCCCGGCGGTCACCGCTTTGGTTTCCGGGTCGACAAAGAGCGGGCTATTCGCGCAGCGGCTGATGAGCACCCGCCGCTGAGCGGGATGGCCGTCGACGGCAGGGGCAGTGACGGTCGCGGCGAACAGGACCGGCAGCGCCAGTTTCGGTGAGTTGACCCCGGGCGTAATCCCGAGACCCATGTGCGACAGGTCCAGCACATCACGGGCCTCGTGGAACACTTCCACCTTAATGCCCTTTTGGGGGTCGAACGAGCCCATCGCAAGCCACAGGCGGCCGAAGTAGCCGGCGATGCAGACCTTGCCGTGGCCCAAGGGGGCGATGGCGCAGGAAATCGAGGGAGGGAACCCGCATTTCGGCCCTGCCCGCCAAATCTTCTCGTGCCGCGGCTCGATCACCGCCAGCGGCCCCTCCTCTCCGGGATTGAGGGCCCAGAGATACTGTCCATCCCAACAGACGTTGCAAAAAGTGCTCAGATGGCCCCCGTAGTTGACGCCATTTGCCATCGCGGGACACGAGCTGCTGATCTCGATCGGCAAGACCCGCAGGCGGCCCTTCTCCTTCATCAACGCCACTTCGCTCTCGTGCGAACAAACCAGGTCGCAGCCCGGGTAAATAGGCATCCATTTGTCGACCTCGGGCTTCTGGACGATTTCGTCGTTGCCGTCAGCCGTGGTTCGCCGCAGCGTCAGCTTGTGAAAGATGACTTCCGGGTCCTTGACGTGAACGAGCTTCTCCACGGGAGGGTGCCGCATGATGCGCGCCTGCTTGGCATAAAAATCGTTCCGCGCCTTGGTCTGCTTATCACCCTCTTTGCGCAACTCGGGCAGCCGATGGAAGCGATCCACAAAGCGGTCGGCCAACTCTTGCAGATGCGGGTCCGGCATCTTCTTGACCTTGGCAAAGAAATCGAGATACAGCGGGTATAATTCGGGCTGGGTAAGATCGGTCAATGGGATGCATGGCGTATCCGTAAGGAAGCCCGTCAACCCCGGCAGCACCGTTAAGTCATAGTAGAACGGATAGAATCCGTCGAACTGGTGAGCACAGTACTCGTAGTGTTGTTTGCCGCCCATCCAGCTAAAAGCCCGCAGCAATTTCAGTCGATGCTCGCAAATGGCTGGCAGCTCTTTCGGCAGCCACGTGGAGCGCCAGGCGGGTGTAGCGATTCCCTCGTCGAACAGTCCGTACTTCAGGTCCCACTGGGACAAGAACTCGAGCGATTCATCCCAGACTTTTGCCGCGGCCTTGGCGGTCAAGATGCGGTCGGCCGTCTCGCTCATCTCGCACAGCAGCGTATAGTATTCTTTGCGCACTTCAGGGGGAAAACGACGTTCGCCGCCGATGCGCAGGTCGTTCCCCCACCTTCGCTTTTCCACGTAGGAGCGGTCTTCGAACGGCACTTTGGTCCCGCGGAAATCGGCCTCCAAGTGCGGCAGCGCCGCCCGCAGCCAGGGGATCGTCTTCGGCAAGATCCCAAACTGGAATTCCATTCCGTTCATGGCCATGATCGCCTGCAGGGCGTCGCCGTGTACGGCCGGCTGATCGGGATTGAGCAACAGGCTGGCCTCGGCCAATGCCAAGGCTTGCTGCCACTGGCCGATGGCCACGAAGGCGTGCTCACGCTCGGCCAGGTGCTTGGCCTCCGCCACAGGATCGCTGGGCATGACCTTCTTTCCCGCCGCCTTGTCGACCAGTTCCGCGGCGGCGTCTTGGAGCCGCTGGGAAAATTTGGGCCAGGAAAGCCCCTTTTCCTCACGCCGCTCCAACTCCTTCTCGCCGCGCAGCAGCCGCCAGGCAAACTGGCCGCGGCGGTCTTCCCCCGTGCCATCCACGCGGTACTCGCCCATCAGATAAAGCGGCAACTGCCGCTCGACGCCCGGCACGCCGCTCAGGACCATCTCTCGGGCCAGGGCCTTGGCCTCAGCCAGCTCGACCACCAACAGCCCCGGCCGGCGCAAGAGCGTCTGCTCGACAAAGCAAGCCAGACCGCCTTGCAGGTTGTCGGCCTCCTGCGTCAGGCTGTTGTTCAGCAACGGCGGCACGGCCACGATGTCGGTGATCTTCTCCTGCCGCTTCTTGGCGGCGTCCTCCACCTTCGCGAACATCGCCGCCACGTCGGCCTCGGCCTGGTTGGTCAAGAAGACCGGCTCGGCGCAGAGCCGCAAGCCGCGTGCGGTCTCGCAAACCACCATCATCACGTGCGGCTTGGGTTCCTGGCTGTCGGTCAGGAAGATCAGCAAGTCGGCCTTGAGCATTTTGCCCAGGGCCGCCCGCTTGCCGGGGGCATCGGCGACCAGCAGGGCCTGCAACTCCTGCTCGCCCAGCACCTTGTCGATCTCGCTCCGCTCGACCAGCGCCGTGCCGGGCCGCTGCGTGAGGCGAACTTCCAGCAAGGCCGCCAGGTTTTGGGCATCGGCCGTCTTCGAGGTGATCACGCCGACGCGGGTCTCCGCCCACGCCGGATTGCTCGCCCAGCCGACCGTCAGACATAGCACGCAGGTGACAGCCAATCGTCTCATCGTGGTGGATCCTCTAAGGTTTTGGCATGTGGCGATTTACCGCCATTTTCCGTCGCCGCGTTCCAAAGCAAAACCCCTCCCGGTGGGTTACGAGCACCCGCTCCCCGCCCGTATTGTACTGCACAAAAAAGGAATTCGCGATTGGATCTTGCCCGGGGGGACAGCCGGCCTCTACTGCTAAAGATGCGCACAGGCGGGTCATTTTTGCAGACGACGGTGCAGGCCGGCGGCGGTTTTCACCGGGTTTGCTTGGCTGCCTCTTCGACCGAGAAAAGGGGACACGGAGATTCAGGGCAGGAAATGAGGCAGATCAGCGATCTCCCAGCCCCTCCTAGTGACCAAAGGCGTTTCCCCCGTTGCTCATGCAACGATTCGACCGGCCGCCGCTGGCCCCGGATCGTGGCGGACCGTCAGCCGAAGAGGCGCCCTGCGACTGAAGATCGACAAGATCGCGTCTGACGTGCGCGGCTGTGGCGGTAGCGGGATCACGCGCGGCGCGTCAGAGCCGGGGGCGAAGCTCGCTGGCGTGACGATAGGAGTCGAGGGTCCGGGCCGCCATCCGATCCCAGCCGAGAACCGCCCCGGCTCTTGCCCGCCCACGCGCGGCCAGCTCGCGCGCCGCGAGGCCTCAGCGCCCGAGCAGCGTCACAAAGACATCTTGAAGACGTAATAAGGAAATGAATTGAACTTTTCGGTGGCGACTTTCTTGAAGCCAAATTTTGGATAATAGTCCAGCAAACCGTACTGTTGGAAAGACTCGACTACAAGGGATGTGGCTCCGTTTTCTTTCGCGTGTCCAATGGCAAATTCAATCAGCAGTTTCCCCAACCCGCTCTTTTGCCTTGCGGGGTCGACCGCTAATGCGTCAATAAAACCTGTCTTGGATGCACCAAAGAACCCTCTCTTCGATTCAACAAAAGTGGAGATGATCGCGACAACTTTGCCCTCCAGTTCAAGAACATAATACTTGCCCTCCGCAATCCCCTGTTCGATGTAATCTTTTTGGTCCCATCTGAATTCGGGAATATCAAGCGTCAAAACGCCGCTGATTCGCTGGATATCGTCTACGTCTGTTTTCTCGGCAGGACGAAGAGACGTCATCGAACAACACTCCTTTCCAACCCGGGAGCACGTGGAAGTCGCGATAATCGGCCGTCTTCTCACGACTGTTAATCCTTCGCAATAGGCGAGAGTGGGATACCGGGACACACCACTATAATCGTAGCTTACCACACGAAATCCGCCGCAAGATTACAAAAAAGTATCGCCGTATTTGGCTGCGTTTCGCAAGGCGGGCGCATGGCAGGACCGGGCCGGTCAGTTATCCCGGGGTGCCTGGCCGCCCGCCAGACGCAAGCCAAGGCGAAGAACTGCCAGCGGAATGAAACAGCGGCCAGAGGGGCGTCGGCAAGGATTCCGGCGAGCCGGCAGAGCGCATCAAAAGTGGTAATGCCCCGTGGGGCCCGGCGATTGACACCCGGAGGCGGTCTTGCTAGGATTCTACCTGGACTCCGCGGGCAACCAGCACGCACGTCTTTCGGCACAGACACCTGTACCGCCTGAGTGCTCTGTCGTTCTGCCTGCGGCGGGCGCGGCGATCTCGTAGCAGGGTCCCTCGCACATGACGACTCGTTCGACAGAAATCAGCGTGACGGCGCCGGTCGGCCAGGCCCTCGACTGGGTGAAGCGGATGCTGTTCCAGCCGTTCGACCTCGGCAAGTGGTTCGTCATCGGCTTCTGTGCGTGGCTGGCCGGCCTGGGTGAATCCGGCACTAGCTTCCACGGCGGCGGCGGTTCGGGCGGGGGCGGGGGCGGTCCGTCGGGCAACGCACAGAGCTTCCGCGATCTCATGGACCAGGCCACGCACTACCTGATGCAGAACCTCCACTGGATCGTGCCGCTGGTGGCGACCTTGCTGGTCCTGGGGCTGGCGTTGGGGATCCTGCTGCTGTGGCTCAACAGCCGGGGGAAGTTCATGTTCCTGCACTGCGTGGCCTTGGACCGGGCGGAGGTCACGCGGCCGTGGCACGAACTGGCGCCCCAAGGCAACAGCCTGTTCTGGTTCCGGCTCGTGCTGGGATTGATCGCAGTGCCCCTGTTCCTGCCGCTGCTGGCAGGCATCCTCTTCGTCATCGGGCAGATGCTCTATCGCGGCAGCGCCGAGTCGGGCGGCATCGTGCTGGCAGTCGGGCTGGGGCTTGTGCTTCTCGTCCTCGCGGTTTGCTTCGGCCTGATCGACAAGTTTACCGTGGATTTCGTGGTGCCGATCATGTTTCTGCGCCGCACGAAATGCACGATCGCCTGGAGGGAGTTTCTCGGCCTGCTCGGCGGCAACGCCGGGCACTTCACGCTCTACGTGCTGTTCCAACTTGTGCTGGCGATGGCGATCGGGCTCGTGGTGATAGCCGCGGTCATCGTGACCTGTTGCTGCGCCGGCTGCCTGATGATGCTGCCCTACATCGGCACGGTGGTGTTGCTGCCGGTGCTGGTGTTCGAGCGCTCGTATTCGCTTTACTATCTCGGGCAGTTCGGCCCGGCCTACGCCGTATTTCCGTCCGCGTCGGCCGCTGGGACCGGATTGCCGGGTTAGGCCGCGCTCCGCCGCGCATAGGTCTCGGCCCGTTGCCAACGGATCATCGCGCATTCACTTGGCGTTCGATTTCCCGTAGCACTTCGAGCAGGTGCTCGAACGCTGGCCGTTCGCCGAAGATCATCTCCTTCATATTCCGGTAGTCCTGCTCCAATTCCGTCAGGCGGGAGTACGGAGGCACGATTCGGAGCGTGCCCGGCTTGGCGTCCTTGTACTGCGCCAGGCCGCCGGGAAGAATATTTCCTTGTGCTGGGCGACCTTCAGCAACAGGTCGATGTTCTTGACAGCGGCCTTTCCCCTCTCGTGCTCATACAACCGCACCACGTCGTAATAATGCCGCGATTGCCGATTCCGGAACTTTTTGGCCGCCGGGGCGTGATACCACATGTGCAACAGGGTTACCTTCTCCCAGAACGTCCGCTCGGCGGCCAAGGCGAGCACCTTGCACCCTGGTTCTTTGAACGCATCGGGGAAATCCGCCGCCGCGTAGGGTGAGACAGCCGCCTCTTCCGTCGGCCAGTGGTCCGACCGCGCCCCAATCTCCAGTTGCACGACTGGCCGGATATAGGTCGGCTCAGTGGCGGGACGAGCGTGAACGCCGGATGGGTAGCGGAACAGCAGCGTCTGACCGTCTGGGTCGTCATCGGCAAGTTTCAAGCCCCACCTCGTCGAGGGCGGTTCACCCAGGGCCTTGCTGAAGACGGCCACGAGTTGAGGCAAGAATCGTTCGCGAACGACCCTCCGGCATGTTTCGGCCAGCAGTTCCAGGCCATGCTTGCGCTCCGTTCCCGTGGCAGCGTTGAACGCGCTTTCCTCCATGAAACCCAACCCGGCTCGGTTGAACGACAGATCCACGTCTTCCGAAAACCGCTCGATAATCTCAAATGCCTTGGAAAGCGAGGTGCCGCCCTTGAAGAGCAATTTTGCGGGCGGCTCGGACAGGGTAAACAGTCGCTTGAGTGCCCAGCAGACCCAGAAGTCCTTCTCGATCATTTCAGAGGTCAGTCCCCGACCGGTGCCGGTGGCCACGAACAGGTCAGCCCGGTCTGCGGCCGGTAGCCGGGCAACGTCATCCATGACTCACCGCCTCCGCTTGGTCCCCGGCGATCTTCCGCACTGCGTCCATGATCCAGTCGGTCGTATAGCGGGCATCGTGCAACAGCTTGCACCGACTCCTGGGAGATAGGCAGTTGCGGACTCGACCGATGACGGTTGAATCAACCGCGTCCTTGCCGAGGTGCCGCAGCGCCTGCAACACCATCGCGCTGGTTCGGTTCCCGACCGGCAGTTCCTTGGGAGGCACGTGCTTCACCACCACGACGCAATCGCCGATCCGCACCTGGCGGCTTCGGCCGTCGGTGAGATACACGGGCGTGGCGGGAACCTGCGTCGAAAGCCCGAGGCGGTTTGCGGCCGTTGCTCCGGAGGGAGCGATTCGGCTCCCAGTCTGACGGGCAAGGGCGTCCGCAATCTCATCGAAATCTGGTGGAATGTCGATGCCGAGCCGCTTGTTGATCTTCGGGTAGTAGTACAGGCCGCGGCCGAGCCGCTGCACCGTCTCTGCCTTGGCAAGCCGCGACAGGGCCTTATCGACCGCCTCGCGGCTGCCGAGGCCCAGAAAATCCTTTGGCGTGAACACCTTACCGCGCCTCTGGCGGCGAAGGCGATCAACGATTGCGGCCTGAATGCTTACGCTGCTATCTCGGATCATGTCAGAAAAGTGTACACCTTTTTCTGACGGAAGGCAAGGCTGGAATCGGGAGTTGTGAACGGACAATATTCGCGGGTCCACGGCCGTTTGCCGGACGTCGATCTTTCCGCACCCCGGAATTCAAGCGACATGCGGTTTGCGAAGGCCCACCAGAAGCTGCACGACCTTGTCCCGCCCAACGGCGAGAAATGCGGGCTGGCCCGTCGGCTTTCCGGAATTCGCCAGGTTCCGCCTGACTGCCTCGACTTGCTTTGGGGGCGCATCGTTTCCCAGGCGGAAGAAGGGAACGTCACCGATACTGAGGCTCGGGGCAGGAACTCAGATAAATCAGTGGTTTCCCGTCTTCGGTGCCTGCCCCCTTTTTCCCCCAGCATGGTCTCGCCGAGGTGCATTTGGCTTGCCAGTGACGACCTCAGTGAGGGCCGTGATGACGTGCTTGCGTTCGTATCCCTCGAGGTCATACGGGGCAGGAGTCGTTCTTTCAAGCAGGGTCATGACTTCGCGAAGCAAGCTCGGCGAGAAGGTGGTCAGCCGGGCATACCTGACGTCAATCGCGCCATCTCCGCACAACTCTAGAAGTGAAATCGATGGCGTTTCCTTACGGTTCACGAATACTCCGGTTTGGCCAACCGCCCCGAGGCGACCGAAGTAGAATTCTTGCACATCCAAAAGAGTCTTCTTGCGACGCCCTTTTTGAATCGGGCGCCCAGAAGCGCACCGCGCTTCGCCACCACGGGCGATTTCAAGGGGGCCGTAGTAGATATTGGATCGCTCGGGGGAATATGTATGCTGAGCGTTTCGAACAAAGAGGCGTGCCAACTGGTATGCGTGTCTTGCAGACTTCAGATCAACGCCCTGGTATTCGTGAACCGCACGATTACGCGGCTCGAAGAGCACATCGCGAAACAGTGACGTTCCGGTCGACAGCAGCCCTTCTGCATCAAGAGCATCGAGCTTCTCTTCCGCGCCAGCGTGGGGGCGGAGCGTGAAGCCGAGGTACGAACTTTCAAGATACCAATCCAGAAGGCATTCGACTGCCATCTTGCAGATAACGGTCGCGGTAAATGCCTTCCTCTGGGCAACGCCCTCCGCACCAACGCTAGGTGCCGTGGCCTCCGCGAGCTCAGCCTGGGCCCACTCAAGAAGCACGGCAGGACCGAGCCCAGGGGCACGAACGGATCCGACAATTTTCTTGTCGAAGGACAGCGTACGGACAGCGTCGCGAAGATCCTCGGGCTTTACCTCGGCACGTCCCACAACACCGATGCGGATTGTTGTTATCTGCATTAAGTTGACCTCCGGAGCTTTCGGCTACCAGCGCCCTGACAACCAATTATCGGGCGGAAAAACGGCAAAAGAAAGGGGGTAGAAAAAGGGGCGTCACCGATATTTGGGGCGGGAAATGAGACAGGTCGGTCGCGTCCCCTTCACCGGTGAGAAAGCGCCCCCCTTCTCAGAACGCTTCAACGATCCAATCAATCAGTGCCGGCCAAGAATCTGGGACGGAGGTGATTTCGGCCAAGGGCGATTCTTTTGGCGCTCATCCCGTGCGTGAATTGCCGCACGGCTGACACAGCCGTGGCACGCGACGAGTAATCCGGGCTCGGCGACATCGGCCCCTGCGGCGCTGCCGGCGGGCAACATCGCGTCGCGGTTTGGCAACATCGCTGCCGGGTCCGACGCGACGGCCCCTTCAAGATGGCTTTTCTCCCCTCGCCGTAACGTGCTCCTCTAAAAGAACTTACGGCATCTGATTCCCGCCCGCCGCTGCCCCCGCCAGCGCGGCGCGCCGTTTGCTTTATCCCTTGCCGATCATCCCATTGCCATCGACGCGAGATATCCTGATGGTGAACGCCGCAGCGCAATGCCAATTCCAGAACGACGATCCTTCCGGCACAAACGTGACAACCGTCACGCCGCCGCTGCCCTCCGCCAATCCTCGCCCCGGGCGACACGTCGGCCAGCGGCCATCGCCGCGACGGATTGCCATCGCCAGGCCGCGGCTGATGTCGCTCATCCCCCACGCCCTCAACAGCGGCGCTCCCTTCGTGCCGGCCGCAGGAAACCTCTCGGCAACCTATCGCCTGGCCAAGCGGGCCTTCGACCTGCTCGGCGCCGCCGCGCTGTTGGTGCTGCTGGGGCCGCTCATGCTGGCGGTGCTGGCCGTGCTCTCGGTCACTACCCGCGGCAAGCCGTTGTATTGTCAACGTCGCGTGGGCTACCGAGGCCGCATCTTCCTCATGTTCAAGTTCCGCACCATGCGTCCGGAGGCCGAGAAGATTCAGCGGCAGGTGAAAAACGAGTTGGACGGCCCGATTTTCAAGAACCGTCGCGATCCCCGCATCACCGGCATCGGCCGCCTCCTGCGCAAGACCAGCCTCGACGAGACGCCGCAATTGCTGCACGTCCTGCTGGGCCAGATGTCGCTGGTGGGCCCCCGCCCGCTGCCGGTCCACGAGGTGGCCCAATTCCGCGCCTGGCAGTGCCGCCGCCTGGCGGTCAAGCCGGGCCTGACCTGTCTCTGGCAGGTCAGCGGCCGCAGCGACATCGGCTTCGAAAACTGGGTCCGCATGGACCTCTGGTATCTGCGCAACCAAAGCCTGTGGACGGATTGCAAGCTATTATTGCGTACCCCGCTCAGCGTGCTCAGCGGCCGGGGAGCGTATTGAAGAGGGATTTAGAGACTAGGGATTTAGAGATTAGGGATTTAGGGATTTAGGAAAAGATATCTCCTTTCCGCCTTCCGCCTTCCGCCTTAATTTGACATGGCAACAGCAGACGAAAACCTGACCTCCATGTTGACCCTGGACCTGCCGGTGCTGCCGGAGACGCTCTCCGCGCGGCCGGCGGCAGACCGCAGGTTTTCGCTCTTGGGCGTGGACATCATCAACGTCACGCGGCAGCGGGCGCTGGCCCTGTTGACCCGCGTGATGCGAGAGCGGAGCGGGCCGGCGCAGAGCGTCTATTTCGTCAACGCCCACACGCTCAACCTGGCCGCCGCCGATCCGGCGTATCGCGACGTGCTCAACTCGGCCGACTACGTTTTCGGCGACGGCACCGGGGTCCGCTGGGCCGCCCGGCTGCACGGCCTCCGCGTCCGCGACAACCTCGTCGGCACCGACCTGGTGCCGCAGTTGCTCCGCCAGAACGCCGATCGAGGCTATCGCTATTTTCTCCTCGGCGGCTCCGGACCGGTCATTGCCCGGGCTGCTGCCACGGCGCAGCGGACCTTCGCGGGCTGGACCGCGGCGGGCTTCCATCACGGTTATCTGTTCGACCGCCACTCGACCGCCGAGCTGCTCCGCCAAATCAACGACGCCCGGCCCGACGTGCTGCTGGTGGGCATGGGCAATCCGCTCCAGGAAAAGTGGATCCACCAGCATCGGCAGCAACTCGAAGTGCCCCTGTGCATCGGGGTCGGCGGCCTCTTCAATTACTGGGCCGGCGGCCTCCGCCGCGCGCCATGTTGGCTGCGTCGCTGCGGGGCCGAATGGCTGGGAATCCTCTGCCAACAGCCGCACAAGGCCCGCCGCTACCTGCTGGGCAATCCGCGGTTCCTCTGGCGGATCCTCCGCGACCGCCGCTAGCGGGGAATAGTCTGGGGACTGTCCCAATTTTCGTTCGACGAAAATGGGACTGTCCCCTTCTGGGCGGCGCGAGGGGGACAGACGGGTAGGTTATGCTTTAGCATAACATCTTGGAGGATAAGAGGTTCCGTTATGCTGAAGCATAACCTACGGCTCCCCTCACCCTAACCCTCTCCCGGAGGGAGAGGGGACCTCGAAACGCGCCGCTCATCGAACTGCATTCGGCATTCCCCCCCGCCCACTGCACCGCCCGCCCGCTGCCGACTACAATCGAGCGTATGAACGCCATCTGCCTGGTCATCGATCGACTGCACGCGGGCTACCTGGGGGCGCTGGGAAATAGCTGGATCGACACGCCCTCGATCGACCGCCTGGCCGCCCAATCGTTGGTCTGCGGCCAGATGCTGGTGGATACGCCCCGGCTGGAGGCCCTCTATCGCTCCTATTGGCAGGGCTGGCACGCGCTCGGTCCGCCCCCGCCCGGGGATCGCCCCAGCCTGGCCGCGATGCTCCGCGAGGGGGCCGTCCACAGCGCGCTGCTGAGCGACGACCGGACCATCCAAGAACACCCGCTGGCCGTGGATTTCGATGAAGTGGTGCCGATCGACCCGCCCTGGCAGATGCGGGTGGCGGACGAAGGAAAGTTCGAGCGGACGCACCTGGCCCGCTGCTTCGTGCAGATTATCGACTGGTTGCAGTCGGCGCCACAGCCATTCTTGCTGTGGTGCCACCTGGCCAGCCTGGGCACAACCTGGGACGCGCCGCTGGAGTTCCGTGGGCGCTATTGGGAAGAAGGCGACCCCCCGCCGCCGCAGTCGGCCGAGGTGCCCGACCGCCGCTTGGACGACAATCCCGATCCCAACGAGGTCCTGGGCATTACCCAATCCTATGCCGGACAAGTGTCGCTGCTGGATACCTGCCTGGGAGGACTGGTCGAGTTCCTCCGTGGCAACCCGCTAGAGGGGGAAACGCTGCTCAGCCTGACTTCCGCCCGGGGCTTTCCCTTGGGCGAGCATGGCCGGATCGGTCCCTGCGACGACGCGCTCTATGGCGAGTTGGTTCAGGTGCCGCTGGTGCTGCGGCTTCCCGACAATCGCGGGGCCACCCTGCGGAGCCACAGGCTGATCGAGCCGGGGGACCTTTGGGCGACCCTCCTGGACTACTGGGGGATGGGCGACGGGCCGCAATCACCGGCGGCCAGTAGCCTGATCCCATTGTTGGGGGGTGACGTGACGCTGCACCGCGACCGCGTCTGTGTCGCCGGCCGCGGATCGGAGCGGGCCATCCGCACGCCGGCATGGTATCTGCGTCGCAGCGGCGTCGCGGAGCTATTCGCCAAGCCGGATGACTACTGGGAGGTCAATAACGTCGCCCCCCGCTGCCAGGAGGTCGTGGAGTGCCTGGAAGACGCCCTAAACGAGTTCGAGCAGACGCTTCAGGCCGGCCGGGCCTCCGATCTGCCGCCGCTCAGCGAGATACTGGTCCAGGGGTTGGAGTAGGCCACGATACGGGTAAAGTAACAGCGCGACCAATATCCCCTCTCCCTCCGGGAGAGGGTAGGGTGAGGGCGATTAGGGCAAACGTTCGGGCACTCCGATCACGCATCCTTTCCACTTCCCCCTCACCCTAACCCTCTCCCAGAGGGAGAGGGGACAGAACTGCCAGGGATATTCCTCGGCCTTTTTTCCTCGTCGCCCCCGGCTCGGGAGTGCCTTCTTCCCGCTGCCGAACTGCCATAATTTTGCCGAATCCGGCATGGCCGAGAGGGGCCGATTCTGGCTATAATCCGCAATTCCCCCAGGGAATTACGCTACCACTGTCTCCTCATTCAGGCCAGTCGAATCGACGATGACCGGACAGGGACGTCCGAGAACATCGCGGACCGAACACCCGGCCACAGGCAGCCCGCGGGCTGCCTGTTGGGCCTTGGCCGTTGCGCTGCTGGCGTTGGCGCCGGCGGTGCGGGCCCAAGGGGTGGCCGCGGAAGGCCGGGCAGCGCTCGAAGACCAAGCGCCCGCCGAAGGCCGCGCGAGCGAGGATGCCGCGGCCGCCGGCCCGACGATGCGGGTCCGCATCATCTGGGGCGGCGCCTTGCGGCTCTGGGAAGGGACCATCGCCGTCAGCCAGGGCACGCTCGCGGAGGTTTGTCCACTGGGGATCGAAGCCGATGAGCCGGGCTCGATGTGGCTGGAAAACGGCCATCTCCTCGTCCGCCAGCGAAGCTCCCGCGTCTATGACGGCGTGGACGTCCTGATCCGCGCCCCCGCGGACGCGAAATTGCAGGTGAACCTGGCCGCTGCCGACGACGCCCAGCGCCGCCCGCAGCACGAAATCCCCTTGAGCGACCTTTCCGGCGACTTCCGCACTCTGCAACTCGACGCCCACGGCAACCGCCTCGTGATCGGCCGCACGCCCGGCGACCAGTTGCGGGTTCATCTTTCCGGCAAGTCGCTGGTCTTCTCGCCGGGGGAGAAACTGCGGCTGGAGGTCGAGCCGCACCAACTGCCCGTCCCCGCCGACACCAAGGTGCGCCTCAAGGTGCAACTCGTCTCGCCGGCCAATCAGCAGGAGTTCTGGTCGGACCAGCACGACGTGCAGGCGGACCAGGCGGCGGGCATTCCGCTGGAGATTCCTCTGCCCGATCGGGAAGGCGTGTACGACCTGAACCTCACGGCGATGTACGCTTCGAGCTGGCCGCGCTCGGTCCGTGCGTCCTTGAACTGGAAGCGAATCATCGCCGAGCGCAAAGTGCAGTTGCTGGTGGTCGACACGGCCCGGCCGGCGCCGCCGCGCCCGGCCGGCGAGTTGAGCGTGGTGGACGAGATCGACCCGGTGAATCCGTCCTGGTGGGAGTTCAAGGGCAAGCTGCCGCAACTGTCGCGGCTGACGCGCCTGAGCAGCGGCCCGCTGGGCAACGGCAGCCTGCAGACTTTGTCGCATCCGCTGGGCGAGCTGGCCCAACTGAGGCCCAACGGCGGCTCGGCCGACGTGAGCTGGGAGGCGTACACGCTGTCGATCAGCCAGCCGGGGCGGCCCCATATCGTGGAAATCGACTATCCCAGCGACGTGCCGCAGACGCTGGGACTGACGATCCTGGAGCCCAACGCTGCCGGGGCCCTGGCGCCCATGGGATTGGAGTCGGGCGTGGACGTGAAGGAAGAACCTTGGAGCGGTTCCAAGCCGCACTGGGCCAAGCATCGGTTGGTCTTCTGGCCGCGCAGCAGCACGCCCATCCTGCTGGTGACCAACCGCCGCGATCGGCAACCGGCCGTCTACGGCAAGATCCGCGTGCTGGCCGGTTGGGAGCATCTTCCCCAGGCCGCCATCGCCGCTCTGCCCGCGGGGCGGCTGCTGGCGGGGCAGCTCGATCGCCCCTTGTTCCCCGCGAACTTCTCGGCCCCGGAGTCGCTGGACGCCTGGAGCAGCCGCAGCCTCGACGACTGGGCCACGTTCTACAGCGGCGGCCTGCGCCTGGTCGAGTATCTGCAACACGTCGGCTACAACGGGCTGATGATCGCCGTCCTGGCCGACGGCAGCACGATTTATCCCAGCGCCGTGCTGGAGCCCACGCCGCGCTACGATACGGGCATGTTTTTCGGCACCGCCCAGGATCCGCTGCGCAAAGACGTGCTGGAAATGTTGTTCCGCCTCTTCGATCGCGAGGACTTGCAGTTGATTCCCTCGCTGGAGTTCGCCACCCCGCTGCCGGAGCTGGAGGCGGCCTGCCGCCACGGCGGGGCGGCGGCAGACGGCATCGAGTGGATCGGCCCCAACGGCTCGACCTGGCGGCAAAACTACCCCACCCGCCGCGGCCTGGCCCCCTACTACAACACCCTGGACCCGCGCGTCCAGGAAGCGATGCTGGGCGTGGTGCGGGAACTCAGCCGGCGCTACGCCCGGCACCGCGCCTTCGCCGGCTTGGCGCTGCGGCTGTCGGCCTACGGCTATGCCCAGTTGCCGGGACCACAGTGGGGAATGGACGACGGCACGATCGCCCGCTTCCAGCACGATACGCGGCTGCAAGTGCCGGGCGAAGGGGCCGGGCGGTTTGCCGCCCGCGCCGCCTTCCTCAACGGCGACGAGCATCGCGCCGCGTGGCTGCAATCGCGCGCCGATCAGCTCCATCGCTTCTATGCCCGGGTGCGCCAGACCTTGGAGGCCGACCATCCCGGCGCGCCGCTCTACCTGGCCGGCGCCGACATGCTCTGCGGCGCCGAGATCGAAGCCGATTTGCGGCCCGTCTTGCCCCCCAAAAACACCCTGGCCGACTCCCTGCTGCAAGCCGGCATCGAGCTGCGGCAATACCAGGAAGACCCCGGCGTGGTCCTGCTGCGCCCGGAGCGGATCGTGCCCGGCGGGCGACTGAACGCCCAGGCGGTCGACCTGGAAATCGACCAAATGCCGGACGCCGATCCGTACTTCCGCGGTCTTCCCTGTCCCGGCAGCCTCTTCTTCCATCCCCCGCAGGAGGTCCGCATCCCCTCGTTCGATCAGAAGAGCCCGATCCGGTCCCTCTACGCCGGCCTGAACACGCAGTCGACGCCCTCGGCAGCCCGCAACCGCCAGCGGTTCATCCACAGCCTCGCGGTCATGGACTCCCAGGTCCTCATCGACGGCGGCTGGCTGCTGTCGATGGGACAGGAGGAATCGTTGGCCGACCTGGTGGCGATCTATCGGCGGCTGCCGGCGGTGCGACTGGCGGCGGTCGGCGACAACCGGGGCGACGCCGCCACCCAACCGGTGACGTTCCGCTCCGCTTCTTACCAAGGCCGAACCTACGTCTACGCCGTCAACGACGCCCCCTTCCCCGTCACGGCCGCGGTCCACCTGGAAGCCGCCGTCGGCTGCCGGCTTCAGGACCTGGCCGGCCCACGGCGGAGCGGCGCGCTTCGGCAAGAGGCCGACGGCCTGCAATGGCAGGTCGAATTGGGGCCCTACGACGTGGCGGCGGCCATCCTTTCCGACTCGGCAGCGAATTTCTCCCGCCCGCAAGTCTCCATCCCGCCCGCGGCCGCAGCGGCCCTGGCGTTGCACATCCGCCACCTGGGCGCCCGGGCGGCCACGCTCCGCCCGCCGCTGCTGCCGTTGCGGGTGTTGGACAACCCGAGCTTCCAACGACCGGCCACCGCCGCCGATCCGGTGCCCGGCTGGGCCGTCTCCCGCCGGCCCGGCGTGAGCGTGCGACTCGACAAGTCGCAAACGCACGGCCACGGCCAATCGGTCCACATCTCCAGCGACGGCCCCATCGCCTGCCTGGTCAGCCGCGAGTTCGAGCCGCCGACCACGGGCCGGCTCTCCATGTCGGTCTGGCTGCGGGTGGCGGACGCCAATCGCCAGCCCCCCCTCCGCCTGGCCCTGGAGGGGAAACTCGACGGCCGCGATTACCACCCCTACGCGACCATCGGGCAGCCGCAGGCCGCCGGCCCGGGGGCCATTCCCACCACCTGGCGGCAATTCATCTTCCAAGTCGACGATCTGCCCCTGGAAGGACTCTCCCGCTTGCGCGTCCGCTTCGATCTCATCGGGCGCGGCGACGTCTGGATCGACGACGTGCAGTTGTTCGACCTGGCCTTCAACGAGAGCGAACTCCGCGCCCTCTATAAGCTCATCACCCTGGCCAACGTCACCCTGCAGAACGGCCAGGTCGGCGATTGCATGAAGCTGCTGGAGGGCTATTGGCCCCGGTTCCTCGTGCAACACGTGCCGCTGGCCGCCGATGCCTCCGGCGGCGCCGTCGCGGTCAAGCCGGAGCAGCCCCCGCCGGCCGCCGACAACCCCGCTTCGCCACCCCCGCAAACCGGCTTCATGGACCGGGTAAAGAACATGCTGCCGGAGAAGCTGCGGTTCTGAGACAAGAGCGGGTCGGCGATCGCGCCGCGCCACAAACAAGGCTCGCGCGGAGACGCAGAGAAGCAGCGGGAAGTGTTTGGGGCTACCGGCCGTTCGAGACCAGCGAACGCGCGCGATGCCGTCTTCCCTCGGAACTCCGGCGTACCAGCCTTCTTCTCGTCCGTCCCCTCTCCCTCTTCCGCGTCTCGGCGTCTCTGCGCGAGTTTTCCTCGGGCTGCTGCGCGCAAAAGGAAGCGGCCGGAACGAACTATGTCGCTCCGGCCGCCGTTCACATGTGCCTGCCCGATGCGTCGGAGCAGGCATGTTCGCTGTTTACTTCCGCCGACGGCGAATGACCGGCACCAGGGCCAAGGCCCCGGCCAGCAAGAGGGCCAGCGTTCCGGGCTCGGGCACCACGGCAAAAGTGGCTTGGTCATAGTTCACCACGGCCCAGACCGCCCCGGTGCTGATGTCGAGGCCCCAAGCACCACCACCTGGGCGACGCTGGTGGCCCCGTGCTCCGTGGCATCCGCCCAGAAGGTCGCATACGACTCGTCGACGCCGTGGTTCGCGCCATCGACACTGGCGTAGGCGCCGGAGTCAGTCCGGTCACCGCGTTCTGCCACTTGGTGCCGTCGAACGAGCCGAGCCACATCCAGCCGGCGTTGAAGTTGTAGGTGGCGTCGGCGTTGTCCAACAGCGCCGTATCATAGGTCACCTGCATCGCGTAGGCCTCGCCGTCTGGAATCCCGGCAACCTGCACCACGTCGCTGGCCAACCAGCGGCCGGTGGTCGACATCGGCGGTTCCTGCGCGGTGGCGGGCAACTCATCGGTGGCCCGGGTTCGCCAAGTCATGCTCACGGTCACCTGGCTGCCGCTGCTGTTCGTGCCGGCCAGGATCGTCGCCACGCTGCCGAGGTTGCCGGCCCCGCCGGTGACGATGGAGGACAGGTTGGTGTAGTTCGCCCCGGCAGCCACCTCGCCGTAGAGCACCGTGCCGGTGAAGGTGGCCTGGGACGCCTTCGCCCCGCCGACGCTCGCGGTGGCAGCGGCGACGATCGTGCCGCCAGGGATGATGGTCCCCGAGGCACTGACGTTTTCACCACTCAGCCCCTCCGCCTTGATCACGTTGCCGACCAAGGCACCGGCGCTCAGGGCCGACAGCGTGGTCGCTGACTGGGGGACCGTCAGGCTGAACTGCTGGGTGGGGGTGCCGTTGGCAAAGGTGCCGGCGGCCAAGGAGTTGACCGTGACGCCGGTGACGGGGGTAACGCTGCCCCCGGTCGTTGTCGGGTTGGTGTACAACTGGTCGTTGCCCGCACCGCTCACGCTAAAGTACCAAGTGCCGCCGCCGAGCATGGCTGCGGGAACGGTCGAACTGGCCGTCAACGGCCGGTTGCTGACCACGTCGACGGTGAGTGCACTGATCGAAACCGGCGAGGCTCCATCGGTGCTGTCCGAGGCCGTTGCCGTAATCGAGACGCTGCCCGCGGCCGCCGACGAAAAGCTCATGCTGACGGGCTGCGTGCCATTGATCGCGATGACCCCGCCCGAGCTTGTCGGGGGGGTAATGGTCCCTATGTTCGTGGTGGTGCCCAAGCTCCAAGCGGTCGTCGCGAGGTTCCCGGTATTGCCGATGTTGAAGGTGAGGGCATCCGACGTATTGATCATGATGCGGTTGGAATTCGCCAGGCTCCCGTTCAGGGTCAGGACAGGGGTGCCGCTAACCAGCGGGCTGAACGTGATCGTCGGCGCGAGGCCGATGCTGTAATCGGTTGAAAACGAACCGGAGAAGGTATCGCTTAGGCCGGTGACCCCATTTAACTCGTAATAGAAATGCCTGGTTATGCTGTTCACCGCTGGGAACATCGTCACTGACGCCGTCTGAGGCCGTGCTGGCGCTGTTGAAATTGTAAGCGAGCACGCCGAGCAGGATGTTGACACGGTTGGCGGAGGTGCTGAGCGTGCCAGTGCCCGTGGTGTACGTGGCGGCGCCGTTGCCGATAATGGCCCACCCAGGACTGGTGCCGCTCGTCGATCCCGTCACGGTTGTCCCAATGTCCAAGTTTCCGTCATGGTTGGTATCCTGGGAGGTGCCGGTGGTCGCTTGAGCAAGCCCGCTGAACACGGAGTTGGCGGTAAGAGACAGCGACGTGGGCGGCGCTGCCGATGGTTCCGGAGGACTGGAATCCCAACCACGTTTCGTTGAGTCCGTCCTGGGCAGCATTGGTGGTCGTCCCCAAGAAGCCGGCGTAGACGTCAAAATAGATCGTCCCGGAGGTGGCGGTAGTGCTGACCGCGTTGGTCGTAATCGCGTCGGCGCCGCTGGCCGTGAACGTGGACGAATACGACGTACTTCCCTGCTGGACCGGTTCCAGATAGAACTCCACAATACTGGCGGCCTGAGCCACCGTTGACGTTGCGAGCAAAGCCACTGTTCCGGCCAGAGACCAAAGTATTCGCGATTTCATGTCGCCATCCCTTATTGTTGGTTACGAACCGATTGGACTTGGTTAAAGTGAAAGCGACGGCTTAGCTTGCCCGCCGCCGCAGGAACTTCACGGAAAACAGACCGATTAGACCGCCGAGCAGCATGACAATCGAACTCGGCTCGGGCACGGCGGGGGTGACAGCAGAGGCCGGCCCCGCGCCGACATCCCCGGGATAATCGAGGGGCTGGAGCGTTCCGCCCTGGCCATTCATGGCGAGTTGCGTCCAGTTGTAGAGCCAAGTATCGTAGTCGGACGGCTGGCCGGGGATACCATTCACATAAGAGAAGTTACCGAAAAACCAATCACCCTCAGCCATCCCCGGCGAGCCTGGCACATAGTTGTTTGGAGGAGCGGCGGTACCCAACGTCCAGCCATACAGCCAATCGTCATAATCGCTGGCGTCGACGTAGCCTCGCAAGAGCGTATCGCCCATGTAGGTGTAGCGAAGGATGATGCTATTGAGCGGCGTGGTTACGCCGAAGAAGGAAGTATAGATTTGGTCGCCGTAGCCATCGTTGTTAAGCATCATCGCGATGCCCATCAGCCCGCCGTTGCCGGTGTTGATGAGGGTCGTATCGGCGTTCCCGGCAACGCTACTCGTCACACCACTGGCCCCCACGAACGGATAGCCGCTGGGGGTGTTGTTAAAGGAATCGTAACAGGCCTGCTCGATGGCGGAAATGCCAGTGTACGGTCCGGTCGCATCAGAGAACGTCACCGCAGCGGGGTCCGTAAAAACGACTGCGTTATCCTGGATATCAAGCGTCCCGCCATTGAGGCTAACGGCGCCATTATACAAATAGCAACCGACACTATCAGCCGACGCCGACATCGGCACCAGCGCCAACCCGCAGATAGCCACTAGAGCGAAAGCCAAAGTGAATTTATTACCCATTGCCGATTCCCCCAACTCCTTAGTGTCTTGGCGAGCGATTTCTCTCGATGAGGCGACTGAAACGCACCAAGTTTGAATGCCCGATACGCCGGTTGCACGCGAGCCGGCCGAAAAGAATAGGGTTAGACCATAACTCTTAAGATACCAATTATTGCGAATGTGTCAAGCAAATTGCGGGTTGCGAAAACGGAATTTTCGGAAAAACACCACTTCGCCCCCGCCTGCGACATTACTGGCACACTCCGTATAGCCGTCATAATCGCGATTCTCCCATGAATCGACAAATTGGTCAAGGATTTGGGGCGGATTTTCAGCAAGCGGCCAGGTCGCGGCAGTTTTCCAACACCTTTGGGTTATCCGGTGCCGGTCTAGATGGCCCATAAGTGGGGCGAGACCCGGCAAGCATCCGCTAGCGCCCCTGGAGAGGCCGTGGTGATAGTGTACTTACGTACATAACCCTTAGGCTGGCTTGGCCTGTACAGCGGAACACGACAACAGCGCTGGGGTATCGCGACTGGTTGCGCGCCGGGACAGCGTTTTTCCTCAGTTGACGGTCGGATCGGGCGGGACGTGCTTGATCCCCAGCAACATGTCCAGCCGCACATGGTCGAGCGAGTGCAGCAATCGCTCCCAGAGGTCGGCGGCGGGGGCGAAGATTTCCTCGATGGTGGCCGGCAGGGTGTACCAGGCCTTCTGTTGGATTTCGCGTTCGAGCTGGCCCGGGCCCCAGCCGGCGTGGCCGACGAAGACTTTCAGCGGCGTGGGCGTTTCGGCTGCCGAGTCCGCGGCCGCGGCGGTTTGGCGGACCAACTGGTCGAGGTGTTGTTTCCGCGCCGCAAAATAGACCCCGGGGACGATTTCCAGCTCGGCTTGGGCGGGGATCGTGTGTACGGCCATCACGGGCCCGGAGACGGGGCCGCCCAGACAGACCGGCCGCTGGTTCTCGCAGGGGACCTGGCTCACTTCCCGCCAAAGCTCGCGGACGGTTTTGCTGGTGGGGCGATTGAGGATCACGCCCAGGGCTCCCTGTTCGTTGTGCTCGATGAGCAGGACGACCGAGCGGGCGAAATTCGGGTCCGCCAAGTGCTCGGAAGCCAACAGCAAGTGACCTTGGAGGCAGTCCATGGCCTGAAGCGGCGGCGGGCCGCAAGCAAGTGCGTCGTGGGGGGACTCGAAACGTGGCGCAGGTAATTCTCTCGTTTTCCGGAACTTTAGCAACCGGAAACCGGGCCACGAAAGGGGACAGGTCCATGTTTTCGGCCCCGGACAGGTACGCCAAACGGCCTTTCTCGCCGAAAAATGGACCAGTCCCCGGCTAGGTCGTGCATGGTTGCCCGGCAGGGAAGGCAGGACGAGGAGGACGCGGCGGGATTTTTCTTGATAGCAGTGCTAGCATTCAGAAAAAAATTGGCGTTTTCGTCGACAGCTCGGCAGGGTATCCAGTGCGCGTGGCGCCAGGGGGACAGTCCTATTTTCGCTGGCACGAAAATCGGGACAGTCCCCGAATTCCCACCGCGCATGGCGCCAGGGGGACAGTCCCCGAATTCCGAATTCCGAATTTGCCGCAAATCTGCGATACTTCGCCGATGGGGAAAACACGGACCATATTCTTTTCTGCCGGTGAGCCCAGCGGCGACCTGCACGGGGCCAACCTGATCCGGCAGTTGCGTCGCGGCGGGGCGGACGTGCGGACGGTCGGCTACGGCGGCCCGAACATGGCGGCGGCCGGCTGCCGATTGCACGCCGATCTGACGGCGTTGGCGGTGATGTGGTTTGCCCGGGCGATTTGGAATCTGCCCACGTTCTGGGGGTTGGTGAGCCGTGCGGACCGCTATTTTCGCCATCACCGCCCGGACGCGGTCGTGCTGATCGACTACCCGGGGTTCAACTGGTGGATTGCGCGGCGGGCGAAGGTGCACGGGATTCCCGTCTATTACTATATGCCGCCGCAGATTTGGGCCTGGGCGCAGTGGCGGGTGAAGAAGATGCGGCGGCTGGCGGACCACGTGCTGTGCAATCTGCCCTTCGAGGAGGCGTGGCTGCGGCGGCACGGCTGTCATGCGACGCTGGTGGGGCATCCGTTTTTCGATGCAGTGGGGCGGCGGCCGCTGGACGAGCGATTCCTGGCCGACCAGCGGGGAAGGCCGGGACCGCTGGTGCTGATCCTGCCCGGTTCGCGGACCCAGGAGGTATCGCACAACTTGCCCTGGTTCCTGAAGGCGGCGGCCCGAGTCCGCCAGGCGGTGCCGGCGGCGCGGTTCGCCGTGGGGGCGTTTCGGGAAGACCAGGCCGAGATGGTGCGGCGGGCCCTGGCCAAGCAGGCGGAAGGGCCAAGGGCCGGCGGAGAGGGCGACGGCATCCCCGTTGCCTCCTCGGGCTTTCCCTTTGTTCCCGCCGATGTCGATGTATATGTCGGCAAGACGCCGGAGCTGATGCACCTGGCCGATTGCTGCATGGCGTGCTCGGGATCGGTGTCGCTGGAACTGCTATACCATGCCACGCCGACGGTCATCCTCTACTGGATCAGCCGATCGGCGTACTTCGTCCAGGGTTTTTTCCGCAAGGCGAAGTACATCACGCTGGTGAACTTGCTGGCCGGCGAGGACGAGGGGAGGGAGGTTTTTCCCGAGTATCTGACCTGCCAGGACCGCTCGGCCGAGATTGCCGGGCACGTGATCCGGTGGCTTACGGACGCGGCGGAGCGGCAGGCCCGGGTGGCGGAGCTGGAGCGGCTCAAAGAGAAGGTGGCCCGCAGCGGGGCCTCGGCGCGGGCGGCTGAATACATATTGAAGGGATTAGGGATGAGGGATTAGGGATTGGAGGCGGGCCGGAAGTCGATGGCTACCTTGCCGGGGGGGCGGGATTTTCGTCGCGAAATGGGGTCTTGTGTTCATCGGGCTTGATGCGGGCGGAAATGGCGTCGGCCAGCGCGCTACGGATGGCACGATCCTTGGGCTTGAGTTCCGCGGCCCGTTGGTACTGTTGGATGGCTTCGTCCACATTGCCCTTCCGCATCAGGGCCTGGGCGAGGCTCAGATGGGCGGTGGCGGAATCGGGCTCAAGCTGGACGCCGTCGCGGGCGATCGCGATCGCCTCATCCAGGCCTGCCGCATATCGGCGAGCAAGAAATTCACGAGATTGGTGCTGGCTCCGGCGGGATCAGGATCGAGCTTCAAGGCAGCGCGGAAATGGGCCGTTGCCTCGTCAAATCGCCGCTGTCGCATCAAGGCCAAGGCGATTTCAAGCTGGGCATCATAACGATCCGGGTATTTCTCCAGGATCCGCGAGAAGACGTCGATGCCCGCGTCCAGCTTGCCTTGGCGAGTCAGGACCTTGGCTAGGTTGACTTGAGCCGCGAGGTACTCGGGGTCGATTCTCATCGCCGTGACGAAGTTCTCCATGGCCTCGTCGAGCTTTCCCTGCCTCGGCCAGCGCCGCGCCGAGGTCGTTATGGGCGATGGCGTTTCGCGAGGTCCATTCCAGGGTATGGCGCCAGAGGGTTTCGCTGTCGCGCCAGAAGCCGGTTTGCCACCAGGCGCAGGCCATCAGGACGCCAATCGCACAGGCGGACGCCGCGGCAAGCGGCCACGCGGCCGACCGGCTGGAAGTTCGCCAGGCGAGCCAGCGGCCAGGCCAGCATGATGCTCAGCCCGATCTGCGGCAGGTACGTATAACGGTCGGCCATCGGCTGGGAGCCGACTTGCACCAGGCCGATCACCGGCACCAACATGCCCAGGTACCAGAGCCAGCCGACGATCAGGTACGGATGCTTGCGGGCAGCCAGCAGGGCCAGGATGGTGACGCCCCCCAGCGTCAACGCGGCGGCGATGGCTTGCCAACCGGGCGGGCCCCCCGGGGGATAAGGATACTTTGGAGTCAGGCCGACCGGGTAAAAAAACTGCACGGTGTAGGCGACGTAGGAGTAGGGCACGTTACCGAGCCGCCAGGAGAACGGAAATGTGTCGGCCGCGGCGGCGATGACCGCCCGTTGGGCCAGGATGGTTGCCACGCAAGACGCCGCCGCCAAGGCCAGCAGCGGGAGCTTTTCCAGCACGCACCGCCGCCAAGCCCCCAGTCTTCCCAGCGGCCAGTAGTCCAGCAGCAACAGCACCAGCGGGACGGTCACCAGCATCGGCTTGGCCATCAGGCCCAGGACGTAGGCCAGGACAACCCAGAGGTAGCGGAGGACGCCGGGCCGGCGGGCGTAGTCGGCATAAGCCAGCAGCGTCAGCATGAAGAACACCCCGCTCAGGACATCCTTGCGCTCGGCGATCCAGGCGACCGACTCGACGCGCAGGGGATGGATGGCGAACAGAGCGGCCACCAGGGCACTCGGCCAGAGCGCCGCGGTCATCCGCCGCAGGGCGAGGAACAGGAGGATGGCGGCGGCCGCATGGAGCAACACGCTGCTCAGGTGATGGCCCCAGGCGGCCTGCTGATAGACGTCCCAGTCGAGCATGTGCGACAGCCACGTGAGCGGATGCCAGTTGGCGGCGTAGAAATGGCTGAAGGCCCAGACCACGTCTTGCCCGCTCAGGCCGCCGGTGACGTGCGCGTTGCGATAGACATATTGGTCGTCGTCAAAGTTCACGAAGCCGTACCGGACGGTCCGGCCGAAGACCGCCAGGACGGCGAGGAATAGAAAGCAACTGACCAAGATGACCGCTTTGGGTGTTTTCACTGGGTTTCCCTTCTCCTCTTAAGCTACGCCCAAGTGGGGCCACGTTCAAGGAAGCCTCACCGCCAGCGGTTCGGGGATTCAGGGGGGCGAGTCGCAGTCAGCCGCCTGCTGGCAGGCCGAAAGTCTAACGCTTCCTTGCCGGGGGGGGCGAGGCTTTCGTCGCGAAAGGGCGTCTTGTGTTCGTAGAGCTTGATGCGGGCGGAAATCGCGTCGGCCAACGCGCGGTTGGCCTGCTGGATCGCCAGGTCGCGGGCGGCCCGGGCGGTGGCCACGGCCTCGGCGTATTGCCCGGTCTCGGCATAGGCGGCCGCCAGGGTGTCGAGGAGCGTCGCCTCGCGGCGGGCGGTGCACTTGCGCCGCCCGCTGGGCCAGTTCCAGGGCCTCGGCGCCGTCGCGGGCATCGGCGGCCGGACTGGTGGCCAGCAGCCGGGCCGCGAGCGTCGAGGATGGGCAGGGCCTCGGGGCGGAGCGGGAGGGCCTCCCATTGGGCGATCGCCTCGTGGCGTTTACCTTGCAGATAGAGCAGAGCGGCCAGGTTGACATGGGCCTGGAAGAGGGAGGGATCGATCTTCAGGGCCTTGTGGTAACACTCGATGGCTTCGTCGATCTTTCCCTGCTTGCACGAGAGTGGTGCCGAGGTCGCAGCAGGCTGCGCTGCGCTGCCGCCGGAGATCGACCAGCAGATTGCGGACGCGGGCGTTAGCCGGGTCGAGGTCCACTACCCGCTGGTACTGCTGGATGGCTTCATCCGTCTCCCCCTTCGGCAGCAACGCCTGGGCGAGGGCATAATGGGCGGCGGCCGAATCGGGTTGAAGCCGGACGCCTTCGCGCAAGATTACAACGGCCTCATCGAGGCGACCTACGAGAGCACAAGAGCGTGGCAAGCTCGCTGCCAACTCTCGCGGGATTCGAATCGAGTTCCACCGCCGCGCGAAAGTGCACTTTCGCCTCGTCGAATCGGTGCTGCAACATCAAAGCCAAGGCGAGGCTGCGTTGGGCATCAGCGTAATCGGGGACCTTCTCCACAATTTTTAAGAGCGTTGGAACGGCTAGGTCCGATCTCCCCTGGAGGGCCTGAACCTTGGCGGCGTTGACTTGCGCGAGGCGGTATTCGGGGTCGAGTCTCAGCGACGCGCGGAAGTGATCCATGGCGTCGTCGAGTTTCCCCTGCTCGGCCAGTGCCACGCCCAGGTCGTTCTCGGCCAAGGGGTTTCGCGAAGTCCAGTCCAGGGTATGGCGCCAGAGAGTTTCGCTGTCACGCCAGAAGCCGGTTTGCCACCAGGCGCACACCATCAGGACGGCAATCGCACAGGCGGACGCCGCGGAAACAACCACGCGGCCCACCGGCCGGAAGCTCGCCAGGCGAGCCAGCGGCCAAGCCAGCATGATGCTCAGCCCGATCTGCGGCAGGTAGGTGTAGCGATCGGCCATCGGCTGGCAGCCGACTTGCACCAGGCCGATCACGGGCACCAACATGCCCAGATACCAGAGCCAGCCGACGATCAGGTAAGGACGCTTGCGGGCAGCAAGACAGGGCCAGGATCGTGACGCCCGCCAGCGCGATTGCTGCGGCGATGACTGCCAGATCGGCAGGCCCCCCGGGGGATAAGGATATTCCGGAGTCAGCCCGACCGGATAGAAAAACTGCACGACGTAGGCGACGTAGGAGTAGGGCGCGTTACCGAGCCGCCAGGAGAACGGAATAATGTCGGCCGCGGCGGCGATGACCGCCCGTTGGGCCAGGACGGTTGCCACGCAAGAGGCCGCCGCCAAGGCAAGCAGTGGAAGCTTTTCCATCAAGCACCGCCGCCAAGCCCGCAGTCTTCCCAGCGGCCAGTAGTCCAGCAGCAACAGCACCAGCGGGACGGTCACCAGCATCGGCTTGGCCATCAGGCCCAGGACGTAGGCCAGGACAACCCAGAGGTAGCGGAGGACGCCGGGGCGGCGGGCGTAGTCGGCATAGGCCAGCAGCGTCAGCATGAAGAACACCCCGCTCAGGACATCCTTGCGCTCGGCGATCCAGGCGACCGACTCGACGCGCAGGGGATGGATGGCGAACAGAGCGGCCACCAGGGCGCTGGGCCAGACGCCGCGGTCATCTGCCGCAGGGCGAGGAACAGGAGGATGGCGGCGGCGGCATGGAGCAACACGCTGCTCAGGTGATGGCCCCAGGCGGCCTGCTGATAGACCTCCCAGTCGAGCATGTGCGACAGCCAGGTGAGCGGATGCCAGTTGGCGGCGTAGAAATGGCTGAAGGCCCAGACCACGTCTTCCCCGCTCAGGCCGCCAGTGACGTGCGGGTTGCTATAGACATATTGGCCGTCGTCTAGGCTCACAAAGCCGTGCCGAACGGTCCGGCCGAAGACCGCCAGGACGGCCACCAAGAGGAAGCAACTGACCAACAGGACCGCTTTGGGCGTTTTCACGGCGTTTCCCTTCTCCTCTAAGCTACGCCCAACTGGGGCAACGTTCAAGGAAGCCTCGCCGCAGGCGGTTCGGGCTTCGGCGGGCAAGCCGTGGGGGTTGCCGCTGCCGGCAGCGGTTCGGGGCTAACGATTGGGAAGAAGAGACTCTGAGAGGGGGCGCATGTCGCTCAATAAGGTTATTTCGCAACTCCCTAAAAGGTGGGAATCTGAGGGCAAGTTTTTTGCAGATTCCCCTGGCTTCGATTATAATGACAGTTGCAACTGTTGTTTTTCGCCGCGGCTGGGAAGGGGCGGAAAGATCGGCACTCTTTTCGGGCGACCGGTGAGTTCAACGTTGCCCTGACGCTTCGGGGGCGTAGTTTCTTCGGGCTCGCGCGGTCCACTTTTCTTGGGCGGGCCACCGATTACGCCAGAGACTCGTCGCTGCGCGATTGCGGTGTCGCAGAGGGTGGCCATGAATCGCAAAAAGTTGCCCGTCGGCCGAGTTCTGCTCGCGGGGCTGTCGTGCGCGACGGTCCTGTGGGCCTTCCTCGTCCCCCGCGTATCGCAGGCCGGCGACTTCAACTGGAACAACGTCGTCGTCGGTGGCCAAAGCTACAGCTTCGCAACGCCGGTCGAGACCCAAATCCAGGACACCTGTTATGCCTACGCCACGGTGGCGGCCCTGGAATCCCAGTACATGATCACCCGCGGAGAGCCCATCTCCGCCCTCGACCCGCTGGCCATCAACCTCTCCGAACTGATGCTGATCAATTCCGGCAGCGCCGGCGGCCTCAGCGGCGGCTACATCGACCCGGCCATGAATTATCTGGTCGGCACGGGCGTGGTCACCAATGCCACGTACACGCTCAGCGGCAGTTCGGGTCCGGTTTGCCAAGCCACTTCCTGCCAGAATGACATTTCCGGCAGCCTCGCCACGATCAAGGCGGACCTGACGACGTACGGTCCCCTGGTGATGGCGGTGACTGTCCCCAACGACTGGTACGGCTCGTATGCAAGCTCGGGCACGGGAGCGCACGCCGTCTTGATCACCGGCTATCAGGACGACCCGTCCGCTCCCGGCGGCGGATACTTCATCGTCAAGAACTCCTGGGGCACCAGTTGGTCCAGCGGCAGCCAGGCGCCGGGCTACGGCGAAATCGCCTATGCGACCGTGCTTGACAACCCCGGTGGCCATCTCCTAAGTGCCTTTACCGGTCCGGTCTATTTCACCAGCGCTTGGGGGACCTACGCCTGGCAAGGCGGCAGCGGGAGTTGGTCCACCAGCGGCAACACCAGTTGGGCCGTCAGCACCGGCGGAAGCCCCATCGCAAGCCCCTGGGTCAACGGCGAGTATCAGGCCGTCTTCAGCACCAGCGGCGGCACGGTCACCTTGGACAATTACACCAGCGCCCACGGCCTGACGATCCAAAGCGGCGCCACCGGCTACACCTTCATCGGCGGCTCGCTGATCCTCACCAACAGCGGAATCGTCGCCAACGAGTCGCTCACGATCAACTCTCCGCTGACGGTCGGCGCCCCGCAGACGTGGACGGTGGCCGCCGGCAAGCAGCTTACCGTCGGCGGGTCGGTCGATCTCAACGTCAGCCCGCTGGTGGTGGCCGGCAGCGGCAACACCGTCATCAACGGCGTCATCGGCGACGTCCTGAATGATCCGGTCCTGGGCAGCGTCTGGACGGGCCAGGTCGGCACTTTGACCATGGCCGGGTCCGGCACGCTCATTCTCGGCGCCGCCAACACGTACAGCGGCAAGACGTTGATTTCCAGCGGCACGTTGCAATTGGCCCATCCCCTGGCCCTGCAAAACACCACGCTCGACACCAGCGGCAGCGGTTGCCTCAGCTTCGGCGGCGAGACGGCGGCCACCCTCGGCGGCTTGCTGGGGCCGGGCAGCCTGAGCTTGACCAACACCGCCAATGCCGCCGTCACGTTGACCGTGGGGGCCAACAACGCCAGCACGGCCTATTCCGGCGGCCTGAGCGGCGCCGGCGCCAGCCTGGTCAAGACCGGCAGCGGCACGCTCGTCCTTTCCGGCAACAACACCTACAGCGGCGGCACCACCGTCGACGGCGGAGACCTGAGCTTCGCGGCCGCCTCTGCGCTGCCGGCCGCCGGCGCCATCACGGTCGGCAGCGGCGGCTATGTCGGGGTGGCTTTCAGCGTCACGGCGGCCAACTTCTTGGCGCAGATCAACGAGACCGGCACGGTGGGCGTGCTCGGCTTCGAGGCCACGCCGTCGGGGGCCATCGATCTGACGGACTTCAACGACAGCGTCCGCCTGGGGACGCGGACGTCGGCAACGCTCGGCAGCAGCAACACGATCACGCCGCCCGGCAGCACCTATCGCCTCGGTGGTGGCGGCGGCACCCTGACGGTCGACTGCGTCTCTGACGGATTCCAGCAGCGGCAGCCGCAACGTGGAGATCGGCGGCAGCGGCGGGCTGCCCGGCGGCACCGTCGTTCTGGGCGGCGCCAACACCTTCACCGGGAGCCTGACCGTCCCCAGCGCCACGCTCAGCGTGGCCACGATCAACGCTGCCGGCACCGCCGGCCCGCTGGGGGCCGGCTCCGGCGCCATCGTGCTGGGCGATTCCAGCGGCGACACGGGCACGCTGGCCTACACCGGTGCGACCACAACCACCAGCCGGCCGTTCTCGCTCGCCGCCGGCGGCAGCGGCGATTTCAACGTCTCCAGCAACGGCGCCCTGTCCATCGCCAGTTCGATCACGGGCGGCGGAAGCCTCGCAAAGACCAATGCCGGTCTGCTCGTCTTGTCCAGCCCGGCCAATGGCTACCTGGGCTCGACGAACTTCAACGGCGGCGAAATCGGCGTTTCCACCCTGGGCAGCCTGGGCGCCAATCCGGTGCTGAACTTCAACGGCGGCGGCATCCGGTTCGAGGCCGTCTTCGATCCCTCGCTGGCCCCCATGACCTTCAACGGCCCCGCCATCCTCGACACCGGGGCGCTCGGCGGCTCGCAGGGCATCACGCTGAGCGATCCGGTGGGCAACGGCGGCGCCGGCAGCCTGGTCAAGACCGGCGCCGGACTGTTGACGCTGGCCGCCAGCAACACCTACAGCGGCGGCACGACCGTCAGCGGCGGCACGCTGGCCATCGACGGCGACTGGGCCTTGGGAGCAGCCGGCGGCGGCATCGTCATCAACGGCGGCACGCTCCGCCTGGCCGCCTCCGGAATCAACACCGCCCGGGGCGTCGGCTTGACCTCGTCCGGCGGAACCATCGACACCGATGGCTTCAACTCCACGTTCAGCGGCACCATCTTCAACACCGGCGGAGGCGTTTACCTCACCGGCTTGACCAAGACCGGGGCCGGCATGTTGACTCTCTCGGGAAACAACACCTTCGACAGCGGCGCCAACGTCCTGGCCGGCACCTTGAGCCTCATGTCCACCGCCGCCGTGGGCACCAACCCCCTTCCTCCTCCCCCGGTGAATGTCTCCAGCGGCGCCACCTTGCAAGTTCAGGATGGAATCAATCCGAAGATCACCTTGACCCTCAACGGCGCCGGCGTGTCGGGCGGCGGGGCACTGCTGAACTACGCCGGCAACAGCACGCTGGCCGGGCGCGTCATCCTGGGCAGCAGCGCCACGATCGAGTCCAACAGCGGAACGCTCACCCTCGCCTCGCCCGTGCCCATCAATGCACCCACATGTGATCTAACCGCCGAGGGCGCAGGCAATATCATCATCCAAACCCCGCTGCAGAACCTGGCGGGACTCATCAAGGACGGCGCGGGCATGCTCACCTTGACCGCCAGCCAGTCGTACACCGGCCCCACCAGCGTCAACGACGGCACCCTGGTGGCCGCCAACGGCGCCAGCGGTTCCGCCACCGGCGCCGGCACCGTCACCCTTGACGGCGGAACGCTGGCCAGTGCCGCCGGCGGCGGCTCGATTCGAGGCGGCGTAGTCATCGGTCCCGAGGCGTCCGTCATTGCCCCCGGCGGCATCGGCGGCGTCGGTCCGCTGAGCATCGGCAGCCTGGTCACCGTCTCGAACCTGACGACGCTCGACTTCGATTTGACCACCCCGGGCGGCAGCGGCGACCTGTTGACGATCATCGGCGGCCTCACGCTCGCTCCCGAAACGGCCATCAGCTTCGCCGCCGACCCGACGGCCATTGGCGACTACCGCCTGATCGGCGGCAGTTTCGGCAACCCCACGTTGAGCTATTTCAATCTGCCCTCGGCGCCAGGCGGCGAGACGTATTGGCTTTCCACGTCGGTCGACCCGGGATATATCGACCTCGTGGTGGCCGGAACCCCCGAGCCGGGCGCGGCCCCCGAGCCGGGAAGCATGGCGCTGCTGGCCGCCGCCTTGGGGGCGTTGGGGCTCTGGTCACTGCGGCGTCGCTTGCGGTAGGATGTTCCCAGGGGACTGTCCCGATTTTCGCGGCGCGGACGGCGCTGCTTAACAAACGGGCGTTTTCGCCGCGAAAATGGGACTGTCCCCTTTGCGCTGGGCGCCGGCCGGCCACGACCGGCTATCCCGGAACCCCGAACCTTTTGGGTGGGAACGTAGCGATGCTGTTAGCCGAACCCCCGCGGACTCACGGCGATCTCAATTTCGCGTTATTGGGCTTCCCGGTCCGCATCCACCCGCTGTTCTGGTTGGTGGCCCTGCTCCTGGGCCCCAAGAGCGGCGATCTTAAAGAAAACGCCGCTTGGGTGGCGGCCATGCTGATTTCCATCATCATCCACGAGTTAGGACACGCCCTGGTCATGCGGGCCTACGGGCTGCAGCCGTCCATCACGCTCCACATTATGGGAGGTCTGACCTCTGCCAACCGCGGCCAAGCCTTCGCCCCCCGCCTCCGACCGCTCGATCAAGTGGCCATCTCGCTGGCCGGGCCGGTGGCGGGCTTCCTCCTGGCCGCCGCCATCTGCGGCGCCATCGTGCTGAGCGGGCATCATGTCCCGTTCCGGGTCGGGCTGTGGTTCGCCGAGTTGGTGCCGACAGAACCCATCGGCACGCCGCTGCTGACCTATTTCATCGCCCTTGTCCTTTTAATCAGCGTGCTTTGGGGCCTCTTCAACCTGCTGCCCATCTATCCGCTGGACGGCGGGCAGATCGCCCGCGAGCTGTTCATGATGGCCGGAAGCCCCCAGGGGCTGCGGCAGTCGCTGACGCTTTCGCTGCTGGTGGCGGCGGTGCTGGCCGGCGTCAGCGTGGTCCATTGGCACGACTACTTTCTTGCGCTCTTCTTCGGCTACCTGGCCTTTCAAAGCTACGTCATGCTGCAAGCCTATAGCGGCCGCGCCGGACCGTGGTGAGCGGCCGCGCTGAGATCGACTTGCAAGATTCTGAAAAGACGCTACAACTAGAGCGTGTGCTGAACGCAGCTCGCGCGAGCGACTCGAACGGCATGGACTGGACCTGAACCCTTATGGATGGAGGAATTGCGGTGGCCAAGAAAAAGGCAGCGAAGAAGAAAGTAGCCAAGACAGCAGCGACCAAGGTCGCCAAGAAAGTCGCCAAGAAGTCGGCCCCGAAGAAGCCGGCCATGAAGAAGGCGGCAAAGAAGATGGATTGCGGCTGCTGCTGCGATTGATCTCCAGCCGCCGCCGGGCGGCCCAAAGGGGTACAATCCCCTCGACAGCGACGAGAAAGGGCCGGTGGACCACACGCTCCACTGGCCCCAGCTTTTCTATCCGCCCCCGCTTCGCACCCTATCCGAGCACCGGCAGCGTCGGCAGCCGCGGGCTTTGGCGGCGTTGCGCAGCCAAGTTGCTGACCAGGCCGTGGCAGATGGCGTCGAGATAAGCCTTGGCCGGCGGGTAATCGAACGCCGCGGCCAACCGTCCCTGGTCGGCGAGGATGCGCAGTTCCTTCAGCAAGGGCACTTCGCCGAGGAAAGGGACTTGCAGTTGGGCGGCCCGCCGCTTGGCCCCGCCGGCGCCGAAGATGTCTTCCTGCGCGCCGCAATGAGGGCAGACGAAGAAGCTCATGTTCTCCACCATGCCGCAAAGCGGAAGATTGACCTTGCGGAACATGGCGATGGCCTTGGTGGCGTCCAGCAGGGCCACGTCCTGCGGCGTGCAGACGACCACGGCCCCGGCGCCCGGCAACAATTGGGCCAGCGACAACGCCACGTCGCCGGTGCCCGGCGGCATGTCGATAATCAAGTAATCCAGCTCGCCCCAGGCGGTATCGCGGAGAAACTGGGTCAGGGCGCCGTGCAGCATGGGGCCGCGCCAGATCACCGCCTCGCCGGCCGGCACCAACAGGCCGATCGACATCAGCTTCATGCCCGCCGCCTCGACCGGCTCGATGCGGTCGCCGGCCACCTGCGGCCGCTGGGTGGCGCCGAGCAAATGCGGAATGCTCGGGCCATAGACGTTGGCGTCCAGGAGTCCGACCCGGCAGCCCGCCCGGGAAAGACCGGCGGCCAGAAAGACGGCGATGGAACTCTTGCCCACGCCCCCTTTGCCGGCGCCGACGGCGATGACGCTCTTGGCCGCCAAGCCGACCTGGCCGATTTTTTCCGCCCCACGGTGATGTTCCGCCACCGTGACCGTCACGGCGGCGCCGGGAAACTGGCCTTTCAGTTGGTTCTCCAATTCAGCGCGGATTTCCTCCCACAGCAGCGCCGACCAGGTGGTCAATCCCAGCGTGACCGACACGTCGGCGCCGTTGAGCTGCACTTCATGGACCTGGTTCAGTTGGATGACGCTGCGGCCCGTTTCCGGGTCTTGGAACCGCGCCAGGGCGGCCCGGACCGCAGCTTCCGATATCGTCGTCTCGGTCATGGATCATCTCCGAAAGGGGGCAGACAAGTAGGGTGGGTCGAGGCGCAGCGAGCCCCACCAATAGGTCTTCGCAGGTTGTGGTGGGGCTCGCCGACCATGCTTCGCACGGTGCCCGTCGACCCACCCTACGCTTCACGCTCCGCACCAGTCACTACGCAAGTTCAGGATTCGTCGCCCCAGGGCAAGCCGGCCAGAATGCGGTCCGTCAGGCTTTGCGGCGGCAAGGGCACGCTGGCCAGGTGGCGGCAGGCCATTTCGGCCAGGATCCCCAGTTGTCGCGGTGAACAGGAAAAATGGACGGCCCCCGCCTCGCGGACCAACCATTGCCAGCCGGCCAACGGCCGGGCGGCCACCACCGCGACCTCGGCCAGGGGGAAATCACGCCCCCGCCGCACCATCCGCCGCAGCAAGCCCTCGGCATTGGCCAGCGTCAATTCCACGATGACGAAACTTGCCGGGCTGGCGGCCAACGCCTCCCAACATTCGGCCAGGCTGCGGGTCTCCCAGACGCGCACTCCCGCCGCGGCCAACTCGTGCTGCAAGCGCCCGCCCAGCGGCCGCCGCGCTCGCAGACCAGCAGCCGGCCGGCCGCGGCGCCTTCCGATGCCCCAGTGCCGGGAATCTCTCTCATGGCGGACCGCCCTGTTCCAGCCCGAGTTGCACCATGCGGCGGTACAAGCGCGGCCGGGTCAGTCCCAGCAGCCGCGCCGCCTTGGCCTTGTTGCCCTTGGCCCGGCCCAGCGCCCGGCGGATCAACTCCCGCTCGATGCGGCCGAGGAATTCGTCCAGCACGATGGCCTCTTCCTTGCGTCGCGGCCGGCTGGCCGCCTCGGCGACCCAGCGGAGCCGCTCGGGCAGATGCTCGGGCAGGATCTCCGGTCCATCCGCCCGCCGCTGACTTTCTGCCACCATCTGCGCCAGTTCGTCGATGTTGCCCGGCCAAGAGTACGCGTCCAGGCGATCCAGGGCCTCGGGCGAGAAGCCGGCAAGCTGCTTGCCGCCGCGGGCGTTGGCCTCCTCGAGGAACACCTGGGCCAACAGCGGCAGGTCTTCGCGGCGCTGCGCCAGCGGCGGCAGCTCGATGGTGATCGTGCTGAGCAGGCCGGCCAGTTCCTCGCCATATCGGCCCCGCCGCGCCAGATCGCCCAGCGGCTGCTCGGCCGTGGCGATCAGCCGCAACTGCGGCGGCCGCGCCGACAGCATGGCCGCCAGGTCCTTCTGAATCTCGACTGCCACCTGGTCGGCTTGCATCAACAGCAGCGTACTGGGAGCCGGTTGCTGGCCGGGGCGACCGATCGCCGCCACCGCGCCGACGGTGGCGCGAATCAGCCCCGGCCCCAGCAGCGCACAGCCCAGCGGCACCATGGTGCCGGCGGTCTCGGGCGTGGTCCCGTAATGGATGGCGGTGGCCATCTGCTGCCGCCCGCTGCCCGGGGGTCCCACCAACAGCACGCTGGCCCGGCTGCCGGCGGCCAATTCGACCTGGGCCCGGGCGCGGCGCATCGCCGGGCTGTCGCCCACCAGCCGATCGATGCCGTAGAGCGAAACCGTCTCGCGGCGAAAGCGTTGCAGCAACTCGTGCAGCCGGGCCGATCCCGGCTCGACATCCGCCGGCGGCGCGGGCGGCTCCGGCAGGTCATCGGCGTCCAGGATCGCCGCCACCCCGATCACTTCGCCGGCCGCGGCGCCCAGGGGAATGAATCGGACGCCGCGGTATGCGGTCCGGCCCGCTTCATCGACCCGGCACACGGCGGCCGCCGCTTCCTGCCCGCCGAAGACCCCCGGCGGCGGACACAGCGAGGCCGCCAGGGCGTCCGCGCCGGTTGCCTCGGGCTCGGAGTGGTACGTGCAGCGGCGGCCGAGCAGCTCGTCGCTCTCCAGGCCAAGCCATTGCTGGCACGCCTTGTTGTAGAAGACGATCACTCCGTCATCGTCCAGCACATAAACCGGCCGGCCACTCCGGTCCAGCATGTGTCCCAATTCCGTAGTATGGATCCGCTGCCGCTTTGCCATATTGGCATCCTAACACGGCCGGGTTGAGAGAAAAAGGGATCGGGGCCTTTGTGATCGGGGCCTTGGAGGCGGGCCGACTGTACGCTTGCGGTTTCGCAGGACTGGCCGTCTGCGATGCCCGCATCAGCGGCCCAGGGAAAACCCCCAAGGCCAACACCACCGCCGCACAGGCGACCGTGGCCAGCCAAGGTCCGGGCCCGCCGCGGGCCTTGGGGGTGGCCAGGGGGCGCGAAAGTACATCACGGCGACGATCCTCAGGTAGTACACCGCCGCCACCACCGCGTTGAGCACGGCGAGGACCGTGACCGCCACGAACCACGGCCGCCCGCCGCCGGCGGTCGATGGGACGCCCAGTGCGGCGGCGAAGATCAGCAGTTTTCCCCACAGCCCGGCCAGCGGCGGCAGGCCGGCAAGGCTGAACATGAACAGCGCGATGGTCGCGGCCGTCGCCGGCCGGGTCCGCCCCAGGCCGGCCAATTCTTCGACGGACTCGACCTGCTGGGTGTCGCCGCCAAGATAGATCAGGGCCGCAAAGGTCCCCAACGTCGCCGCCGCATAGACGGCGAAGTAAAAGAGCATGGCGGCAATGCCGTCCCAACGGACCGGGGCCGAGGCCGTGGCCAGCCCGACCGCCAGGCCGATGAGCAAGTAACCGGCGTTGGCGATCGAGGAATAGGCCAGCAATCGCCGCAGATTGTCCTGCCAGAGCGCCAGCACGTTGCCGACGGTCATGGTGAGGGCCGCCAGCGCCAGGGCGACCGGCCAGGCGCAGGCCTGCTGGCCGGGCATCGCCACCAGCAGCAACCGCACCAGCGCCAGCAGCCCGGCCGCCTTGGGCAGGACCGACAGCAGGGCGGCATTGCCGTGGATCGTGCCCTGGTAAACGTCGGGGGCATAGAAATGGAAAGGCACGGCGGAGACGCGGAAGCACAAGCCGGCGAAGATCAGCACCAGGGCCACTTTCAAGAGCGGCCCGAAGCCCGCGCCAATCGCCCCGGGGCCGTCCATCGCCTGCCGGATGGCGGACAGTTGCGTGGAGCCGGTCGCCCCGTAAAGGAAGCTCAGTCCGTAGAGGAACATGGCGGAGGCCAGCACGCTGAGGAAGAAGTATTTGGCCGCCGCTTCCCGGCAGGCGGCGTCGCGGCGTCCCAGGTAGAGCAGGATATTGGTGGGAATGGAGATCAATTCCAGGCTCACGAACAGCAGCACCAGGTCGCCCGCCGCGGCGGTGAGCATCAGGCCGGTAATGGCCAGCAGGAGCGTGCCGAGGTACTCGGAGGTGCCGCCGGTAGCCAGCGGCCGCCAGCTTGCCGCCAGCAGCACGCCGGCGGCGGCCAGGGCCAGCCAGCGGCCGTACCAGGCCAGCGGATCGGTCATGATCGGGCCGCCGGCGAGCATTGCGCCTCCCAGATGCCACAAGGCGGCGGCCGCCAGCAGCAAGCCGCCGCCGGCAACCCAGCGCCACAGCCTCGGCGCCGAGAAGATCGCCCCGGCCAGGTAGATCGACACGGCCGTCACCAGCAGCACGATCTCGGCGCTGAGCAGCCAAACGGTGTCAGTGTGCATCGGACTTCTCCATCACGCCGGCGGTCAGCCGATCGAGCGTCGGACTCATGCGATCGAGGAAGAACCCCGGCTGCACGCCGATCCAGACGATCAGCACCAGCAGCGGCGTCAGGGCGAGGACTTCGCGCGGGCCGAGGTCCCGCACCGGCGGCCGGTCGTGGGCGGCGGCGGGCTCGTGCAGCGGGCCGAAGAAGATCCGCCGCATCAGTCCGAGCAGGTACCAGGCCCCCAACACCACGCCGGCGACGGCCGCCACGCTGATGACGCGGTACTGGACGGCCAAGGCCGGCGGCGCCTCGGCCCAGGCCCGCTGGAACATGCCCACGAGCACGAGAAACTCGCCGACGAAGCCGCACAGCCCCGGCAGGCCGACGCTGGCCAGCGCCAGCACGACCATGAACGTGGCCAGCAGGGGCACCTGCCGGGCCAGTCCGCCCAGGTCGGCGATTCGCCGCGTGTGATAGCGCTCGTAGAGCATGCCGACCATGGCAAACAGCCCGCCGGTGCAGAGGCCGTGGTTGATCATTTGCAGCACGCCCCCTTGCACGGCCAGCCGGTTGACCGCGAAGACGCCCAACATGCAGAAGCCCAGGTGGCTGACGCTGGAATAGGCGATCAGGCGTTTCATGTCGGTTTGGGCCAGTGCCGTCAGGGCGCCGTAGAGGATGCCGGCCAGGGAAAGCCACAACAGCCAGGGCATACAGGCGACCGTCGCGGCGGGCAACATTGGCAGGTTGAAACGGACGAACCCGTAGGCGCCGATCTTCAGCAGCACGCCCGCCAGCAGCACGCTGCCGGCCGCCGGGGCCTCGACGTGGGCCAGCGGCAGCCAGGTGTGCAGGGGAAACAGCGGCACCTTGACGGCGAAACCGGCGAACAGGGCCAGGAAGATCCACGTCTGCACCGCCGGCGGGATGGGCCGCGCGGCCAGGTGCCGCGTCAACTCGGGGATGGAGAAAGTCATCGGCCCGCCGGGCCCGTGCTGATAATCCCAGAGCACGATGGCCAGCAGGCCCAACAGGGTCAGCACGCTGCCGGAGAGCGTGAAGAGGAAGAACTTGACGGCGGCGTAACGCCGCTGGTCGCTTCCCCAGATGCCGATCAAGAAGAACAGCGGGACCAGCGTGAACTCGAAGAACAGGTAGAAGAGAATGATGTCGCGGGCGACGAAGACCCCCAGCATCCCCGTCTCCAGGACCAACAGCAGGCGATAGTAGAGCGACTGCTGCTGGCGGATGGCTTCCCAACTGATCAGGACGGCCACGACCACCAACAGGGCGGTCAGGCCGAAGAGCCAGAGGCTGAGGCCGTCCAGGGCGATGCTGAAGCGGACGTCGGCCGGCACGCCTGCCGCGGCCAGCCAGGCGACGTTGGTCAGCGCGAAATCCTGGGCTCCGGGCGGATAGCGGCCCAGCAGGACGGCGGCCAGCGCGAGCGTCAGCAGCGTGGCCCCCAGCGCCCGCCACCGCCAAGCGCAGGGCTCCCACCCGGCAGCAGGGCGGCCGCCAGCGGCAGGAGAACGGTGATGAGCAGGAGGGATTGCATGTTACATCAACAATGCCCCGATCAAGACCAGCAGCCCCAGCACCATGGCCAAGGCATAAAATTGGAGCAGGCCGCCCTGCGTGGGTCGGAGCACGGTCCCCAGCGCGGCCGGCAATGCGCCGACAAGGTTGACCAGGCCGTCGATCACGTGGTTGTCGAACCACGCATCGAGCCGGGCCAGGCCCTCCAGCGGCCAAACGATCAGCAGGCGATAGATCTGGTCGAAGAAGAATTTTCCCCGCGACAGCCCATAGAGGCCCAGTGCTGTCATCACCCGGGTGAGGACCTCGACGCGACGCGGCGAGCCGAGATAGAGGATCGCGGCCAGGATGACGCCGGCCAGCGCGACCAGCGTGCTGCCGGCGGCGACGCTCCAGTGAAAGCCGCCCTCCGCCCCATGTCCCGCCGCCAGGCCGAGATAGGCCAGCGAAGGCGTCTGGGCAAGGAAGCTCGTGGGACCGGCGAAATCGCCCATCCACTGGAAATACGCCCCCACGGCCAATGCCCCGACAGCCAGGATCGTCATCGGGCCGGTCATGGCCGGCGGCGACTCGTGGGCGTGGCGGCCGGCTTCTTCAGGAATCCGCTCCGGGCCGTAAAAGGTCAGGAAAAACGCCCGGAAGATGTAGATCGCGGTCAGGCCGGCGGTGGCCACGCCTGCCAGGTAGAGCACGTAATAGAGCCCGGCGACGCGGGACGTTGACGCCTGTTGCCAGACGGCGGCCAGGATGGCGTCCTTGCTCCAGAAGCCGGCGAAGGGGGCGATGCCGGCCAGCGCCAGGCAGCCGAACAGGAAGGTCCAGTGCGTGGTGGGCATGCGGCGCCGCAGGCCGCCGAAGCGGCGGATGTCGATGATGCCGCCCATGGCGTGCATCACGCTGCCGGCGGCCAGGAAGAGCAGGGCCTTGAAGAAGGCATGGGTCACCAGGTGGAACATCGCCGCCGAGACGCCCGCCAGCGTGCCGACGCCCAAGGCCAGAAACATGTAGCCGAGCTGGCTGATCGTCGAATAGGCGAGGATGCGTTTCAGGTCGGTCTGGGTCAGGGCGATCACGGCAGCCATCAGGGCGGTAAACCCGCCGATGCTCGCCACGACGTGCCGGGCGTCGGCCGAGGCCGCAAACAGCGGCGCGCAGCGGGCCACCAGGTAAACGCCCGCCGTCACCATCGTGGCCGCGTGGATCAGCGCGCTGACGGGCGAGGGGCCTTCCATGGCGTCCGGAAGCCAGACGTGCAAGGGGAACTGGGCGCTCTTGCCGCAGGCCCCCGACATCAGCAGCAGGCAGATGGCCGTGGGCAGGCCGCCGCCGGCATAGAGCGACGGATTGCGGAGCATCGTCTGCCCGAGGATGCCGGCATGAACGGCCCCGCCGACAATCGTATCGTGGAAATCGAGCGTGCCGTAGGTGGTCCAGAGGAGGAACACACCCAGGGCGAAGCCGAAGTCGCCCACGCGAGTAACCAGGAACGCCTTCAGCCCGGCGGCGGCAGCGGCCGGTTTCTCGAACCAAAAGCCGATCAACAGGTAGCTGCACAAGCCCACCGCCTCCCAGAAGACATACAAGAGCACGAAGTTGCTCACCGAGACCAGCATGGTCATGGAGAAGACGAACAGGCCGATGTAGGTGAAGAACCGCCAATAGCCGGCGTCGCCGTGCATGTAGCCGACCGAGTAGACGGCCACCAGCAGCGAGATGAACGTGACCGTGGCCAGCATGACGGCCGTGAGTGGATCGGCCCGCAGGACGACGTCGATGTGAAAGCTCCCCTCTCCCTTTCGGCGAGGGTCACCGCCACCGGTCCCCTCTCCCCTCGGGAGAGGGTTAGGGTGAGGGCCGTTGTCTCGCCAAACGTTTCTCAAGCCCGCCCTCACCCTAGCCCTCTCCCAAGGGGAGAGGGGACCTTCAGCGTATGCCTTTTCGATGCTGGCCCAAGTCCAGAGGGGGACGATTTTCTCGTAGCCGACGCGGCTGCCGGCGTCCTTTTCGGCGGCCGTTTGCCGGCGGTCTCGCTCCACGGCGAAGACCAGCAGCACGCTGGCGGCGCAGGCGGCGGCGATGGCCGCGATTACCGGCAGATGGCTGCGCTCTCGAAGCACGCGTTTGCCCAGCGCCGCCGTCAGCAGCGTGGCCGCCAAGGGCAAGGCGGGAATCGCGACCAGCAGCGTCTTGAGCAGCGTCTGGGTTTCAAACATGGGGGCGGTGCTCGAGTTGGTCTGGGGGATCTCCGGCTGCACGCCTGCCGGGGGCAACAGCGGCCAGTCCAGCGGCGCGGCCGCCTGGGGCGGAAGTTCTTCCTCCTCCCAGGGCGGCTGATTGGCCTCGCGCAACGCCTGCCAGGCGGCGATGTCCAGTTTGCCGGTGGATTGGAAGAGCATGAGGATCATGGCCAGGGCGATGGCCGCTTCGCAGGCCGCCACGGCGATGATGAAGACGACCAGCATCTGGCCGCCGAAATCGTTATGAAAGCGGCTCCAGGCCACCAGGCTCACCGACACGCCCTGCAACATCATCTCGGCGGAGAGGAACATGACGATCATGTTCCGCCGGCTGAGGAAGCCGACCAGCCCGATGCCGAACAGCATGGCGCCGACGGCCAGGTAGTCGTAGAGGAGGGCGATTTCGTGGTGCATGGACAAATCCGTCGGTTAAGCTGGGGACTGTCCCAATTTTCGTCCGACGAAAATGGGACTGTCCCCTTCGCAAACAGGCTTGCCGGTTTTGCGCCCGGCCGCATGCCCCTGGGCGACGATGACGGCCGCGCCCACCACGGCGGCCAGCAGGAGCGTGCCGGCCACTTCCACGGCGATCAGATGCCGGCCGAACAGCTCGCCGCCCACGTGGGCGACGTGTTGCGGCGAGAGGATGCCGCGGGCCAGGGCGGCCGCCGCGGCCGGCGGCGGGGGTGGCCCGGCCTGCGGCCGGGTGCGCGGCCCGGCGGGAAACGACTCGGCCAGCGTCATGGTCAGGATGCCCACCAGGATCGCGCCGGTAGTGGCCGAGAGCATCGCCTCCCAACTCCGCCGGTCGTAGGGGGCGTCGCCTTCGGGCTGAGCCAGCATGAGCACAAACAGGAACGTGACCAGGATGGCCCCGGCATAAACGACCAGGGTGGCGACGGCGAGAAACTGGGCCCCCGTGAAGAGGAACAGGCCGGCCGTGCCCGAAAGCGTCATGCCGAACCAGATGGCGCAGTAGACCGGGTTGCGGAAGGTGATGGTGGCCAGGGCGGCCACGACGGTCACGCCGGCGAGGAGATAGAACAGCCCGTCGGCGGTCCAACCGCCCAGCGGCTGCAACAGGGACGCCCCCAGCCCCAGCGCGACGGCCGTCAGGACCACGCCGGCCATGCGTCCCCGGGCGGTGCCGCGGGGCAGCATCAGCCAGATTCCCACGGCGCCGAGCGCCGTTGCCAACGGAATGATCCGTTGTGGATCGTTCATGTCGCTCCCTTCGGTTTCATGCTGCGTTTCGCAAGGGGACAGTCCCATTTTCGTCGGACGAAAATCGGGACAGTCCCCAGGTTGTTCCGTGGCCTTTTCAAGTCTCCAATCCCTGGCCCCCGGCCCCTGGTCCCTGGCCCCTTCTCTGCGACGGCATCGGCTCGCTATCCTTGGTCTGGTCGAAGACGCTCAGTAACTTCTCCTTGTCGAAGATCATTTCCTCGCGGCTCTTGCCGGACAGGTCGTAGAAGCTGGTCAGTTCGATGGCTTCCACCGGGCAGGCCTCTTCGCACATGCCGCAGAAGATACAGCGCAGCTCGTCGATGTTGAAGACCTGGGGATATTTTTGCCGGTCGGGCCAGGGGCTTTCGGCCGCCACGATGTCGATGCAATGGGCCGGACAAGCGGTGGCGCAGAGGAAACAAGCCACGCACTTCACCCGCCCCTGGGCGTCGCGGTTCAGCCGGTGCACGCCGCGATAGCCGAGCGGATCGACGATGGGGTGCCGCTCATCGGGCGATTGCAGCGTCTTTTTCCGCCGGAAGAGGTGCCGCAGGGTCGTCGTCAGGCCCTGGAGGAACAAGAGCAGGTAGCTCTTTCCCAGCAGGCCCAGCTTGGGCGGCGCAACCCAGCGGATGTCCCGGTCGTCGGCTTTCATGACAAGGGAATCTCCTCGCTCTCGAAGCTGGGGGGAATCGGTCCGCGCCGCGGGCGGTTGTCGCTGGCGGGCGGAATCAACAACGTCGCCACCAGCCACGCGGCCGCCAGCACGCCCCAGCCGCACAGCACCGCGCAGCCGGCCTGCGGCCAGGCCAGTTTCCCGGCTAGCCGGGGGCCGTACTCCAGCCACGAGGCCACCGCCACCAGGTTGACCAGCCCCAGCGGCAACATCACCAGCCAGGCCAGCGCCATCAACTGGTCGAAGCGGAACCGCGGCCAGCTCCAGCGGGCCAGCATGAAGAAGAAGATCACCGCCAGCACCTTGGCCAAGAGCACGATGACCCGCACCGCCGCCGCCGTCCAGGTCACCGTCTGGCCGGCGCCGGTCAGGCCCCAGAAATGCCAGCCGCCCAGGAAGAGGATGACGATCAGGAAGGCCGCCGTGATCATGTGCAGGTATTCGGCCACCAGGTACATGAGCAGCTTGATGCCGAAATACTCGGTGTGGTAGCCGCCGACCAGTTCCTGCTCGGCCTCGGGCAAATCGAAGGGCAGCCGGGCGGCTTCGGCGAAGGCGGCCACGCCGAAGACCAGCAGTCCCAGCGGCTGCACGAAGACGTTCCACACACCGCTTTCCGCCTGCTGGCGGATGATCGCGTCCAGGCGCAGCGAGCCCGACGAGAGCACGACGCCGAGGATGCCCAGTCCCAGCGGCAGTTCGTAGGCGATCAGTTGCGCGCTGCTGCGCATGCCGCCCAGGAAGCTGAACTTGTTGTTGCTCGCCCAGCCGCCCAGCACGACGCCGTAGACGGCAATGCTGCCCAGGGCGAAGATATAGACGACGCCGACGTCCAGGTTCGGGGCCGTCAGCAAGCGGATCGGCTGCGCCAGTCCCCAACTGGCCGGCAGCACCTCGGGCGGCAAGACGCTGCCGAAGGGAATCACGGCGAAGACGGCCAGCGCGGTCACGAAGATGACCACGGGGGCGAGGAAGTAGAGGGCCTTGTCGACGTAGGCGGGGGTGAACTCGGCTTTGAAGAGGAATTTCACCCCGTCCGCCAGCGGTTGCCCCAGCCCGAAGAGACGAACTTTCGTCAGCGGGATTCCCACGCGATTGGGCCCCAGGCGGTCTTGCACCCAGGCGGCAACCCAGCGCTCGGTCAGCACGAGGTAGGCGGCCGCCGTCATCAGCCCGCCGATCAGCAGGCCGATCTTAATCAGCGCTTCCACAAGGATTGCCAGCATCGTGCGCCCTCTCGACCCTTCTTTCTTCCCGCCCAGTGCGAGCCGGGGGCGTTAGCCCTCGGATTAGCCCGCAGTCCTGCTCCCCTTGCCTTCCCCTGCCAACAGGTTCACCTTCAAATCCAGCCCCACGTCGGGAATCGGTCCCGTGGCGGCGGAGAAATACGGGATCGCCCGGGCGACCTCGTCCAACACGCTGCGGGAATTATACAGCCCGCGCAGCGCCGACAATTCCCAGTACAACTCCCCTTCGGGCCGCACGCCCCAGGGCGGGCGGATCGCCCAGCCGACCGTCTGCAAGCGGTCGTGGCGGTTCACATAGGAGCCGTCGCGCTCGGCGAAGGCGGCGGCGGGCAATTGGTACGTGGCCAGTTCCGAAAGCGGCGAAGGGAACAGGTCCTGGACCACCACCAACGGCAGCCGCCGGAATCGCCCCGCCGTCGCTTCGTCGATCCACGCCGACTTGTAGCCGCCGGAGACCCAGACGCCGCCGAGCTGCCCGCCGTCGAGCGCCGGCAGGAGCTGCGCGATCGTATCCACGCGATGGGTGAAGTGCGCAATAACTTCTTCGACGCCGCGGCGATTGGGACATTTTTCGGCCGCGATGACGAAGCCGCCGGGAAACCGCTCGTCCTGGCCGGCCGCCGGGACCGGTCCCAGCACGAGCAGCGCCTGCGGATCGGCGGCGCGCAGCAGCTTGCAAAGCAGGTAGGCCTCTTCGACGGTCAGATAGGGCGAGAGCACGCCGGCCAGGCGCCCGGCGCGGCGGAGGCGGTCGCCGAGTTGCCCGGCCAGGCCGGCGGCGTCCAACTCCGCGGTCGAGCCGTTTTCTCGCTCGAGCGGCCGGACCAGGCGGCGCGGGTCGTGGACGTGATGGTAGCCGTAGCGCCCCTCGTTGCAGATCCACCACTTATTCAGGAGCATGTTTTCCCGGGGCTTCAGCCGATAGACGCGGTCCTGGTTCTCTTCGATCCAGATCGAGCAGCCCACGGCGCAGCCGGTGCACACGCCGGCGTGGCGGCGGAGGAACCACACCCGCTGCTGATAGAGGAAGTCTTTATCGGTCAGGGCCCCCACCGGGCAGAGATCGACGACGTTGCCGGAAAGGTTGTTGTGCAGGGGGAAGCCCTCGGCGACGTCGATTTCTTCTGCCGTGCTGCGGCCGACGACCATCAGCTCGTTGGTGCCGCTGATTTCGGCCGTGAAGCGCACGCAGCGGCTGCAAAGGATGCAGCGATCGACGAACAGATCGACGTCGCCCAGGTCGCGGCGGCGGCTGGTGAAGGGGCGCAGGTCGGCCCGCCGGGCCTCCTGGCCGTGTTGAAAATGGTAGTCCTGCAAGAAACACTCGCCCGCCTTGTCGCAGATCGGGCAATCGATGGGATGCCGCAGCAGCAGCCCCTCTTCCACCATCGCCTCGGCCCGCTTGACCTGCTGGCTCTGGGTGACCACCACCATGCCGTCGCTGACCAGGGTATTGCAGCCGGGCACGAGCTTGGGCTGCATGGTGATCTCGCCGGTGGCGGCGTCGCGGCGGCCGGTCTCGACCAGGCACATGCGGCAACTGCCGACCACCGTCAGCCCGGGATGCCAGCAATAGTGCGGAATTTCCACCCCCGCCAGCCGCGCCGCCTCGATGGCGTTCAGCCGGCTGCCGGCGGGAATCTCGATCTCTTTTCCGTCGATCAGGACTGTGGGCATGGTTCTAATTTCTCCCCTCTCCCTTTGGGAGAGGGGCCGGGGGTGAGGGCGGCCTCTGAGACTTGTCCGCGAGCATCGATTTTCTCTCCCGCGCCCTCACCCTAACCCTCTCCCAAAAGGGGAGAGGGGACTACAGACACCGTTTCCATCGTCACTTCTTCCACCGGGTCCGTCACCGCGTACCCTTGCGGATTGGTGCGTTTGATATGATCCTCCAGTTCCTCGCGGAACTTGCGGATGGTCGTTTTGATGGGCCAGGCCGCGCCGTCGGCCAGGCCGCAGATCGTCGTGCCCGGGATGATGCCGATCGAGTCGCCGATCTCCAGCAGCAGGTCGAGGTCCTTCAGCCTGCCCCGGCCGGCGCGGATGCGCCGCAGCATCGCCACGGCCCAGTGGGTGCCCTCGCGGCAAGGCGTACACTGGCCGCAGCTTTCATGGGCGAAGAACCGGCAACTGTTGTGGAGGAAATCGATCATGGGGTAGGTCTCGTCGAGCACGACGGCGCAGGCGGTGCCCAATCCCAGGCAGCCCGCCCGCATGGGACCGGCGAAATCCAGCGGCAGGTCCAACTCGCTCTCGGTCATCACGCCGGTGCTCAGGCCGCCGGGGACGACGGCCTTGGCCCGGCGGCCCTTCCACACGCCGCCGCCCAGCTCGTCGATCAACTGCCGGCAGGGGATGCCCAGCGGGCCCTCGTAACAGCCGGGACGATTGACATGCCCGGAAACTCCGTAGAGTTTCGGCCCCAGGCTGCCGGGATCGCGGGGATTGTTCGGGTCCGGCGGCGTGCCCAGCGAGCGGAACCAGGCGACGCCGCGCTCGACGATGTGCTTGACGCAGGCCAGGGTCTCCACGTTATTGACCACCGTGGGCTTGCGGAACAGGCCTTCGACGGCGGGGAACGGCGGTTTGATCCGCGGCCAGGCCCGCTTGCCTTCCAGGCTTTCGATCAACCCGGTCTCTTCGCCGCACACGTAAGCGGCGGCGCCCCGGTGAATGTACACGTCCAGGGAGAACGGCGAGCCGAGGATGTTCTTGCCCAGGTAGCCGGCGGCGTAACACTCGTCGATGGCCGCCTGCATCCTCCGCAGGCAGAGCGGATATTCGTAGCGCAGATACACATAGGCGGTGCTCGCCCGGGTGGCATAGCAACTGAGAATGACCCCTTCCAGGACCTGGTGCGGGTCCAGCTCCATCTGCACGCGGTTGACGAAGGTGCCGGGCTCGCTTTCGTCGGCGTTGACGCAGAAGTAGACGGGCCCGGGACGGTCCTCGGGGAGGAAGGACCATTTCAAGCCGGTGGGGAAGCCGGCCCCGCCGCGGCCGCGCAGCCCGCTGGTGCGGACCATCTGCGCCACGTCCTTGGGACCGAGTTCTTTCAGGGCGCGGCGCAGCGCGCGATAGCCGCCGCCGGCCTCGTAGACGGCCAGGGTGTGGCTGTCCGGCTTGTGGATGTTCGCCAACAGTACAGGTTCGTAGGGCATGGTCAGGGGTCAGGGGCCGCTTGCGGTTTCGCACCCGGGGCCGTGTCTCTTATCGCCGCCAGGAACTGGTCGATCTTCTCCTCGGTCAAATCTTTGTAGAGCGTGTCGTTGACCAGCATCGCCGGGGCCGATTCGCAAACGCCCAGACACTCGGCCGCCTGCAAGCTGACCAGTCCGTCGGGCGTGGTTTGGCCGGGGCGAATTCCCAGCCGCCGGGCAAGATACTCCAACAAGGGCTCGCCGCCGCGGGCGGCACAACTGATCGAGCGGCACACCCACACCCGGTATCGCCCCAGCGGCTTGTCCTGGCGGAAGAAACCGTAGAACGACAGCGTGTCTTGGACTTGGGCCGGGGCCAGCTCCAAGATTTCGGCGATTTCGACCACCGCCTGCCGTGGCACCCAGCCCAAGCGGTCCTGGACCAGGTGCAGCGCCGGCAGCACCACCGCCTGCCGCGTGGGATAGCGGGGAAAATAGCCGCGGATGGCCGCGCGGACGTCTTCGCCCAACAGCGGCGTCTCGACGCCCGTGGCGCTGGTGTCGCTGGCCGGCATGTTTTGCGGGTCTTGCATATACTCGCTCACCGGTCCAACTCCGCGGCAATGATGTTCAGGCTGCCCAACACGGCCACGATGTCGCTGAGCGTGTGGCCGCGAATCAAGAAGGGGAACAAGGCGAAATGGATGAACGATGGCGGCCGGCAGCGGGCCCGATACGCCGTCTGCGTGCCGTCGCCGACGAGATAAAAACCCAGCTCGCCGTTGGGCGACTCGGTGGCCAGGTAGACCTCGTCGCTGGGCGCCTGGAAGCCGCGATTGGCCATCACCAGCTCGAAGTGCGAGATCAGCCCCTCGATGCTCGACCAGACGGCGCCCTTGGGCGGCAGGATGGCGCGGGCGTCGGGCCCCACGTTCACCGGTCCGGCCGGCAGGTTCTCCAGCGCCTGAGCGATGATCTTGATGCTTTCCCACATTTCGGCCATGCGAACGCGGTAGCGGGCCAGGCAATCGCCCTCCCGCGCACAGCAGACCTGGAAATCGAAATCGGCATAGGCCAGGTAGGGCTCGTCGCGACGCAGGTCGCGGGTGACGCCGCTGGCCCGGGCGACCGGCCCGCTGCAACTGCGGTTGATCGCTTGTTCCCGGCTCAGCAGGCCCACCCCTTGCGTGCGATCGACGAAGATGCGGTTCCGCGCCAGCAGCCGCTCCATGTCGCCGAGCACCCCCGGCAGCTCGGCCAGCAGGCCGCGGATCATCGCGATCGCCTCGGGGGTGATGTCGCGCATCAGCCCGCCCACGCGGGTATAGCTGTTGGTCAGCCGGGCGCCGCAGAGGGCCTCGCCAATGTCGTAGATCGTCTCCCGCGGATTGAAGGCGTAGATGAAATGGGTGAAGGCGCCGATGTCCAGTCCCATCGCACCCAGGCAGAGCAGATGATCGGTCAGCCGCGACAGCTCGGCGATGATGACGCGAATATACTGGCAGCGCCGTGGGACCTCGATCCCCAGCAACTTCTCCACGGCCAGGTGCCAGGCGACGTTGTTGGCCATCGGCGAGATGTAGTTCATGCGGTCGGTAATGGTGACGTACTGGTTATAGTCCAGCGACTCGCCGAGCTTCTCGAAGCCCGAGTGCAAGTAGCCGATGTCGGGAATGGCGTCCACCACCCGCTCGCCGTCCAACTTCAAAACCAGCCGCAACGTGGTGTGCGTGGCCGGATGCTGGGGACCGAAATTCATCGTCCACAGGTACGGCTGGGGCTCGTCCTGGGCCAGGTCTTCGGCGAAGATCGAACGGCTGAGCGGCATGATCTGTCAGCTCTCCGCCCGGCGGAGCACCGGGAAATTATGCCGCTCGCCGCGGCCTTGCAGCGGATAGTCCTTGCGGAGCGGAAAGGCGGTGAACTCCTCCGGCAGCAGGATGCGCCGCAAATCCGGATGGCCGGCGAAGCGGATGCCGAACATGTCCCACACCTCGCGCTCCAGCCAGTTGGCCCCTTCCCAAAGCCTCACCACCGACCGCACCACGGGTTCCGGGTCGTTGACGAACGTGCGCACCGTGATCCGCGCGTTGGTCTGGGTGTTGGCCAGCAGGTAGACCAGTCCGAAGCGGTCCCGCGCGTCCCGATAGCGGAGGTAATCGACGCAGGTAATGTCGACCAGCAGGTCGAAGCCGCGCTCCGCCTTCAGCATCGCCAGCACGTCGTAGAGGGCCTGAGGCGGCGTCACCGCGCGGGTCTGGCCGCGAAACTCGCTGGCGGCCAGATCCCCGAAGCGTTCCTTCAAGGCGGCAATGGTCTCGTCGTTCGTCATAGATTAGTTGTCCGGCTCGCTATGCTCTCCGCGCGTTGGGGTCCCGCAACCATATCCGGTGGCTTACGCCACCGGCTCGCTCTGTTTGCCTTCCGCCCTCCTCCCTCGTTCATATCCGGTGGCTTACGCCACCGGCTCGCTCTGTTTACCTTCCCCCTTCCGCCCTCCCCCTTCCGCCTTCCCCTTGCAGCGCCCGCTTGGGCCGCTGCCGCGAGGGGGCCTCGAACTCGCGGCCGAAAATCGTCCCCTCGCGCTGGATCTTCTCCTGCAAATCGACGATCGACTGGATCAATTGCTCCGGCCGCGGCGGGCAACCGGGCGTGTAGATGTCCACCGGCATGAAGCGGTCGATCCCCTGCACGACGCAATACGTGTCGAAGACCCCGCCGGTGGAGGCGCAGGCCCCCATGGAAATGCACCATTTCGGCTCCGGCATCTGCTGCCAGATGCGCTGCAACACGGGCAGCATCTTCATCACCACCCGGCCCGCCACGATCATCAGGTCACACTGCCGCGGACTGAAGCGAAAGACCTCGGCCCCGAAGCGGGCGATGTCGTGCCGGCTGGCCCCGGTCGCCATCAACTCGATCCCGCAACAGGCCGTGGCAAACGGCATCGGCCACAGGCTGTTCTTGCGGCACCAACTGACCAGGTGGTCCAACCGGGTAACCGCCACGTTGTCGGGCAACTCGACTACCGCCACCGGAAGACCCCCTTCCGCCAGTCGTACAGGAAGCCGACGGCCAACAGCACGACGAACGTCATCGCCGCCGCGAAGACCAAATTGCGGCTGCCCACCAGCCCGCCGGCGACGGCCGCATCGATCCCCGGCGGGGCCGCCGTCGCCACCACGGCCTCGTCCGGCGGCAGCGGCGCCGGCCGCATCGCCACCGCCCAGGGATAGAGGAACAGCACTTCCACGTCGAACACCACGAACGCGATCGCCATCAAGTGGAAGCGGACATCGAAACGCCGCCGCGTGTCGTGGACCGGGTCCATGCCGCTCTCGTAGGGCATCCGCTTGACGGCCCCGGGCCGCTTGGGATTCAACCAGTGCGAGGCCGCCAGCAGAGCGGCGGCCAGCCCCAAGGCACACGCCACGAAGAGAAACACCGGCAGAATAGCATCCAGCGGCACCATGGGCGGCCCTGAGAAACCCGGGGACTGTCCCAATTTTCGTCCGACGAAAATGGGACTGTCCCCTTCTGGCATATTTGCCGCCACATTCTATGAAGGCCCGCCAGCAGGGTCAACCGCGTGGCGACAGAGGTCCAGGGGATTCCGATTCAGGATACTTGTGGATAACCCGTATGGGCTACCACCACGGATTGGCCAGATACCGAAAGAGGACGATCCCATCTCGCACCGCCATGCTCTCTTATGGCGGCACGAGAAATGGGACCGTCCCCTAGATCGATGTTTCCCTAAGCCCGGAGGAAAAAGGTGACAGGCACCATTTGCCGGAACGGCCCGGAGGGTGCTTCGCACAAATGGTGCCTGTCACCTTTTTCCCTCCAAGACCGTGCAAGGTCATCTAGAACACGTCGAGAATGAAGTCGTGGCCCTGGTAATAGCGGCGGGGCTGCGGATACTCGCTGTGCCACGCTCGGTTGTACACCGGGATTTGCATCTCGAGCGGATAACGGTAGTACATGTTCTCCGAGCTGCGGTAGTAATCGGGCCCCCAGAAATTCTGCGGATAGTAAACGTATGGATAGTGGTACAAGCGGTTCCAATCCTGGGTGCTGTAACCCCCGCCCCATTGGCGATCATAGGCCTGCTGCGCCTGGGCGTGCCCAGCGCAGAACACGGCCAGAACGACGCCTGCACACAACAACACGAGCATGGTCCGACGGATCATGGAATCCCCCCCCTATTTCGGTCAAACGGCACAGTCATGCCAACGCACTTCGGTTACAAACAGCATCGGCAGCCGTCACCGTCGGCAATGAAAGATTATCCCGCATAAACCGCACGACCCGCACGACCGGCGCCAAGTGAATCGGAGTCGCCGTTACGCTTTACGCTTGCAGCAAACCCGTCGCATGTCTCCCACACTGCCAAACAGGGGCCAGACAGGGGACTGTCCCGATTTTCGCGGCGCAGCCTGCGGCCTGTAGGGTGGGTCGAGCGCAGCGAGCCCCACCAAGAACCAGTTATGCCCCAGGGATCGAGGTTGGTGGGGCTCGCCGACCAACGCTTCGCGTCGGTGCCCGTCGACCCACCCTACCATTTGCGGCACGGCTGGCACAGCCGTGGCACACGATGAGCGATCTTGTTCAACGCTCCGCTTTGACCGCGGCCGCCAGGCCTTCGCGATAGCTCGGATAGGTCAACTCGACGCCCAGTTCCGCCAGCATCCGCGCGTTGCGGACCCGTTTATTCCCGCCGCGGCGCCGTGGCGCTGTCGCGGCATCGGCGGCGGCCGGATCGCGGAATTGCGGCGGCGGCAAGCCCGCGACTTCCGCCAGCCGGGAAAGATACGTGCGGCGGTCGATCGGCTGGCTGTCGGAAACCAGGTAGGTCCGCGGCGGCCGGGCGCGACGCTCAGCGGCAAGGACGACCGCCGCCGCGTCATCGACGTGGATCAGATTTACCAGGCTGTCGGCGGGAAGGGAAATCGCGGCGCCCGAGGAGAAGTCGGCCGTCGGCGGCAGTCGCCCCGGCCCGTACAGCCCGGCCAGCCGCAAGATGATGCTCCGCTGGCCCAGGGGATGATGGTGCAGGACCTCTTCAGCGGCCAGCAGCGCCCGGCCGGCCTCGCTGGTGGGCCGGCAAGGCGAATCCTCATCGACCCAATCGCCGCCGGCATCGCCATAAACGCCGGTCGAGCTGATGAAGAGGAATCGGTCGCAGCCGGGCGGCAGGGCGTCGAGCACCGCCCGCAGCCCATCGACGTACACTTCCCGGCGCGAGCGGCCGCCGCGGGGATGGTAGCCGACGGCGTAGAGGACGGTTTCGGCCGCCGGCAGGCCCGCAAGCGTTTCCGGCCGCGTCACGTCGGCGACGAGCGTCTGGAAAAAGGGGACAGTCCCCATTTGCCGGAACGGCCCTTCGGGTGCTTCGCACAAATGGGGACTGTCCCCTTTTTCCTGCTCGGCCTGCTGGATGACGGCAACGACCGCCTGGCCTTGTGCCTGCCAGAGCCGGGCCACCCGGAGGCCGAGATATCCGCAGCCGACAATCAGCTTCGTCATGGCCGATTGTCGAGATCTGGGGGCACGTCGCCGGCGTCAATTGTCAGAAGCGCATGAAAGCCCTGGGGATCAATCGTCTTGGGAATAAAATGCACGGAACCATCGACGAACAGCGCGTTGAAACCGTTCGGATGCGCATGGCCCAGTCCGGCCATGGGCTGCGTGGCATTATATTCCCAATCATCGGGCTTCGTCCAGACAACGGCCCGATCCGGATCGGCTTCCACGACCAGGATCGTATGGCTTGTTCCGTCCGTGAATTCCTGGAGCCTCCGTCCCTGGTCGCCGTCGAACGCCAGGCCCTTGCCGCAAACGGCCAGGTAGCTGGCCATGCCGGGACTCGCGGGTGCGCTGGGGTTCTGGTAGATCGCGGGCATCAGCGGGATGAGCTTGCGGTTGTTCTCACTGTCCCAGGGTTCGTCGAGACGGAACTTGCTGTAAAGATCGGCCTGCTCGATGAAAGGCAGGATGAGGACGCGCCAACTCAGCAGCGGTTTGCCCTCGGTTCGGGAGTAAGCCCGGGCGGGGAAATGCTCTTGGGTGGAGTGGAAATTATGCAGGGCCAGGCCGATTTGCTTGAGGTTGTTGTTCGACGTTGTCCTGCGGGCGGCCTCGCGGACGGACATGACGGCCGGCAACAGCAGGCCCGCGCATATTCCCAACACCGGAACCGAGCAGCCGGCGACGATGAGCAGAATCGCCCAGATCGGCAGGCCGCTTCGCCGCGCGGGCAGCAGAGGGCCGGCGGCGGCGGCCGGGCTCCCGGGAATCGTGATGGCTTTGCCGCAAGCGGTGCAGGGACCGGTTTGGCCGGCAAACTTATCACCGACGTCCATGACGCGGCCACAATGGGGACAGGTGAAGCGAATGGCCATGACGGGCCTCCCGTGGGGTTGAGAAGTGCCGACGCGGGTTTGATTAGAGGGGGATTTCTCCGTTTTGTCAAGCGGCGGGAGGCTGGGGAATCGGCCGTTGCCGTCGCGGCGGGGCGTCGCGCACCGGCGCACAGCCGACGCTCAGCTTTGTCATGGTTGCGCGTCGGACGGGCGCACGAACTCGCGGCCGGCGATCGGCAGCATGGCGCGTAAAGCTCTTCGGGCTGGTGGCCTTGGTGAACGAACGCACGGAGCCGTCGGCGAAGGCGACGCTGAAACCGGACGGATGCGCATGGCCCAGTCCGGCCATGGGCTGCTTGGCGTCGTACTGCCAGTCGTCGGGCTTGGTCCAGATGACGGCCCGATCCGGGTCGGCTTCGACGGCCATGATCGTGTTGGACGCTCCGTTCCTGAAATCCTCAATTTTCCGCCCCTTGTCGCCGTCGAACGCCAGGCCCTTGCCGCAGACGGCCAGGTAGCTTGCCATGCCGGGGTTCGGCGGGGTGCTGGGATTCTGGTAAATGTGCGGAATCAGCGGGATCAGCGTGCGGTTGTGCTCGCTGTCCCAAGGCTCGTCCAGATGGAACTGGTTGTAAAGGGCGACCTGGCCCAGGTAAGGCAAGATAAGGACTGCGCCAGCTCAGCAGCGGTTTGCCCTGTTTGTCGAAGTTCGCCCGGGCGGGAAACCGGCCCGTAGCGCTCTCACACGTGAGCATGGCCAAGTCGATCTGTTTGAGGTTGTTCATCGACTGTGTCCGCCGGGCGGCCTCGCGCGCCGCCTGCACCGCCGGCAGCAGCAGCCCGACGAGGATGCCCATCGTCGTCACCGAGACCATCTTGCCGTTGTTGCGAAAGTCGGTGGCCAGCGTCAAGACGGCGCCCTTTCGCACCGGGCGGAACAAGGGCAACATGCGGTCGTACATCCGCTGGGCGTACTTCGCCCCGGCCTGGTCCACCGGGTCGCTGCTCTGCGCCTGCTTGGCAAGCTCGGCCGCCGCCTGCTGCCGCGCCGTCTCCATCACCTTGTCGACGATCGCTTCGATCTGCTGGGCGGCCGCCTCGTCGGTGGCCCGGATCGCCAGCGACGCCGAAATTTCGCCGCTAAGATTCACCTTGATGCCGATGGAGTTGATCAGGTCGGGGAGCTTCTTCACGTCGGCCAGTTGCGGCGGCAGCGGGGTCATCGCCAGCGGCAGGGCAATCAGCGGCCGCAGCGGCTCGACCAGCACAATCGCCGTCAGGTCGGACGGGTCCTTCATGCCGCCGAGAATCTTGCTCATCTTCCCTTCTTTCGGATCGGCGTGGTTGCTCAACGCCTTGCGGAGCATCGCGTCGGTTCCCACCAGCAGCGTGCGGTCGTCGGCGCGGAGGATGCTCACGTCCATCGGCGTCTTGCCCCGGCGGTAGGTCTTGCCGTCCAATTGATCTTCCACGGTGCTGTCCCAAAGCGCGCCGAGGACCTTGCCCTCGGGCAGCGGGGCGGCCACGTGCAGCACGGCCAGCGCGTCGGGCGGCCCGCCGGGCGACGGCTCGGCAATGACCAGGACCTGCTCGATCTGCACCGGATCGATCCCGAGTTCCTTGAGCCCGGCGGCCGTGAGGATCTCGATGGGCAGCATTTCCATCTCCGGGGCGGTCAGCACGTGCCGCGGATAGGCGACCACGGCCGCCACCGTCTTTGGCGTGACATAATCAAGATCGACGCGCGGCTTGGCGGCCGGCGGCTGGCCAACGGCGGCCGGCGGCTGGCAATAGGCCACCGACGGCGAAAAGGTCATGGTCACGGCCAGCATCCAGGAAATCGCTCGACGGTGTCTCCGAAACATGGCTTGCCTCGCTTCTTGGGGAACGTGTGGGCGTTGAAAATCGGGCCAATTTAAGCTGGAGTATACCACGCCGGATTGGCAGCAAGCAAGCAGCGCCGGGGGAGCGGTTCCGATCGGCCTTTTCCCCCACTGGCGCGTCGCCGCCGCTTGCTATATAATGCCGGACTTGCCGTCACCATCGCCGTCGCCGCAGCGCAAAACCAGCGAAACCGACCCATGAACCGACCCAGTGCTTTCGAGGCGCTCCTCGCCCAGTTCCCAAGCGATCCCCAGTCGAGCCAATCGCCCACGATCCAGAAGGCCCTCTTTCTCGCCTCCCGCTTGCAGGAGCGCGTCGTGGCCCTGCAAACGCCGGCCGAGCGGCGGCAGCAGGCTGAGCTGGACCGCATGTTGCAACATCCCGAGGACAAGGCGACCCTGGCGATGTTGACCGACCAGGCGTTCCGCTCCGACAGGCCGGGCCTGCGCGGTGGACCAGTTCATCCACATTCTCAAGTCGCAAGGCATCCCCCGGTTCTTTAGTCCGTTGCAGCAGGGGCTGTTGGCCGGCTTCAAAACCTTCGGCGGCTGGGCGCCCTGGATCGCCGTGGCGGCGGCCAAGGCGCAGATGCGCCGGCAGACCGCCGCCGTCATCCTGCCGGCGGAGCCGGAAACGTTGCTGCCTCACCTCCGCGATCGTTACGCCGAGGGCGTGCGCATGAACGTGAACTTTCTCGGCGAAGCCATTCTCGGCGAGGAGGAAGCCCGCCACCGGCTGCTCCTGAACCTGCAAGGTTTGCAGTCGGCGGAGGTGGAGGTCATCTCGATCAAGATCTCCACGCTCTACTCGCAGATCTCCCCGCTGGCCCGGGACCGCACCGTGGCCACGCTCTGCGACCGCCTGGAGCTGCTCTACCGCACCGCCGCGCATCTCGGCTTCACGCGCCCGGACGGCAGCAGGCGGCCGAAATTCGTCTATCTCGACATGGAGGAATACCGCGACATGGACCTGACGGCCGAGGCCTTCATGCGGACGCTGGAGCGGCCGGGACTGGAAGAGACGGCGGCCGGGATCGTGCTGCAAGCCTACATTCCCGATTCGTTCGCCTATCAGAAGCGGCTGTGCCAGTGGGCCCGCAGCCGCGTGGCCTCCGGCGGGGCGCCCATCACGTTGCGGCTGGTCAAAGGCGCCAACATGGAGTCGGAACGCTGCGAGGCCTCGCAGAAAGGCTGGCCGCAGGCGCCCTACATGAGCAAGCTGGAGACCGACGCCAACTTCCATCGCATGGTCTGCGAGGCGATGAAGCCGGAAAACATCGCCGCCGTCCACGTCGGCATCGCCTCCCACAACCTCTTCGACCTGGCCTTCGCCCTGGTGCTGGCCCAGGAAAACGGCGTCCTCGACCGGGTGCAGTTCGAGATGCTCGAAGGCATGGCCAATCCGCAGCGCCGCGCCGTCTGCGAGCTGACGCAGAACCTGCTCTTGTACGCGCCGGTCTGCCACAAGGAGAATTTCATCAACGCCATCGGCTACCTCATTCGCCGGCTGGACGAGAACACCGGGCCGGAGAACTTTCTCCGTTACGCCTTCCGCATCACTGCCGGCAGCCCGGAGTGGCGGCGGCTCGAGGAGAAGTTCCTGGCGGCGGCCGCGGCCGCCGAGAAGGTGTCGGCGGCGCCGCGGCGGACGCAGAACCGGCAGTTGCCCCCCGCCCCCTCGGCCGCCGTCGCCGGCGGCTGGCAGCACTTGGAGAACGAGCCCGATACCGACTTCTCCCTGCCGCACAACAGCGATTGGGCGAAGCACCTGGTGGCCGCCTGGGCGCCGCGGCAGGGAGCCGCCGCCGCCGAGATTCCCCTGGTGGTCGCCGGCGAAGAGATCCGCGACGGCCGGACGCTGCGCGAGTGCCTCGACCCGTCGCGCCCCGGCGTCGTCGTGGGCCGCTATCGCCAGGCCGGCGGCGACGACGTCGATCGCGCCGTCGCCTGCGCCGTGGCCGACCCGGACGGCTGGCGGGGCCTCGATGCCGAGGCCCGCTTCGAGCGGCTCGGCCGCGTGGCCGAGGAGCTTCGCCGCGCCCGGGCGGACCTCATGGGGGCGGCCTTGGCCGACGGCGGAAAAACGCTGCCGGAATCCGATCCGGAAGTCTCCGAAGCGGTCGATTTCGTCGAGTTCTACCGGGCCAACGCCCGCTGGTGGCAGCAACTTCCTTCGCTCCGCGCACAGCCCAAGGGCGTGGTCGCCGTGGTCTCGCCCTGGAACTTTCCCATCGCCATCCCCTGCGGCGGCGTTGCCGCGGCGCTGGCGGCGGGCAATACGGTGATTCTCAAGCCCGCCTCCGACGCCGTCCTGGTGGCTTGGGAACTGTGCCGCTGCTTCTGGCGCGGCGGCGTCTCGCAGAAGACGCTGCAATTCCTTCCCTGCTCCGGCGGCCGGGAAGGCCGGCAACTGGTCAACCATCCCGGCGTCAACGCCGTCATTCTCACCGGCGGCACCGAGACCGCCCTGGCCATGCTCCGCGACAAGCCGTCGCTGGCCCTCAGCGCCGAGACGGGGGGCAAGAACGCCACCATCGTCACCGCCATGGCCGACCGCGACCAGGCCATCAAGCACGTGATCCATTCCGCCTTCAGCCATGCCGGGCAGAAGTGCTCGGCCACCTCGCTGCTGTTGTTGGAAGCGGAGATCTACGACGACGCGAAATTCAAGCACGCCCTCTGCGACGCGGTCGAGAGCATGGCGGTCGGCTCGGCCTGGGAATTGCAGAGCAAGATCGGCCCGCTGATCCGAGCCCCGGCCGGCGACCTCGACAACGCGCTGAAGGCGCTCGATCCCGGCGAGTCCTGGGCGGTGCTGCCGCGGCGGCTGGACGGCAACCCCAACCTCTGGTCGCCGGGGGTGAAATACGGCGTGCGGCCGGGCAGCTATAGCCACTGCACCGAGTTCTTCGGCCCCGTGCTCAGCGTCATGCGCTTCGAAAGCCTCGCGGAGGCCATCGACCTCGTCAACCAGACCGGCTACGGCTTGACTTCCGGGCTGCAAAGCCTCGACGACCGGGAACAGCAGCAGTGGCTCGCGGGCATTCGCGCCGGCAACCTCTACATCAACCGCACCACGGTGGGCGCGGTCGTGCTGCGACAGCCCTTCGGCGGCATGGGCAAGTCGGCCTTCGGCCCGGGCATCAAGGCCGGCGGCCCCAACTACGTCGCCCAGTTCATGGAACTGGCCGACGCCGAGGCGGGCCAATCCGCCGCCGGGCAGCCCGCCGATCCACTCCTGGCCGCACTATGCGACCAGTTGCGCAGCCGCGCAGCAGGCGGTCCGCCGCTGGCGGACGCAGAGCTGCAGCGCGTGGCGGCCGCCGCCGGCAGTTACGGGAAGAATTATCGCGAGGAGTTCGGCGCACGACACGACCATTTCCACCTGGTCGGCCAGGACAACTTCCGCCGTTACTTGCCGGTCCGGAAGCTGCGAGTGCGCCTGCACGCGGCCGACACGGCCTTCGACCTGATTGCCCGCGTCGCGGCGGCCGCCGCGGTGGGCTGCCACATCACCGTCTCCGCGCCGCCGGGCTATCAAGCCCCGGCCTTGAGCCTGCTGCAGGGGCTTTCCGGGCCGTGGGCCGGCGCGATCGAGTTCGTCGAGGAGAGCGACGACGCCTTGGCGGCCGTGCTGCGGAACCGGCGGACCGACCGCGTCCGTTACGCCGCCCCGGACCGCGTGCCCGCCGTCGTCCACCAGGCCGCCGCCGAGACGGGCGTGTATCTGGCCGCCCAGCGGGTGTTGGTGGAAGGCCGCGTCGAGCTGCTCTGGTACGTTCAGGAGCAAAGCATCAGCTTCGACTACCATCGGTACGGCAATCTCGGCCCCCGCAGCGGCGAGGAGCGGGCCGCCGTGCTCTAAGAGGACCTTCTCAAATTGAGGATGTAATGTCCCCTCTCCCTCCGGGAGCGACCACTGACGTGGTGCCCGAGGGTGAGGGCTGTTTGTGCGTTTCTCCCGCGCCCTCACCCCCGACCCCTCTCCCAAAGGGAGAGGGGAGAGATCCGTAAAAGTCCAAGTCCCGAAAGACCGTCGCGGAATCAGTTACCATCGGCAGCAGCCGCGACCGCCGCGGCAGCCACAGCCGCAATCGCTCGTATAGCCGCACGTTTGCACCGTGGTCTCATGGGGCACCATGTGGCACACCTGCACGCACATCTCTTTCTCGACCTGGTGCGGGACCATGACCGTGTACTGCTCGGTCTTCTCCTCCGGAACGTTGCGGTAGCTGACTACCTGCTCCGTGAAGGTCCGCTCGTGCGGCACGCACACCGAAAACTGAATGTCGCGACTCCGTTGCTCGGTCTTGAAGTCGCAGACGGTGAAGGTCCGCGACCGCGTTTCGTTGTGATAGTCGCACACCCTCTCGGTGCAAGTGCGCGTCTGGTTCTCGAAGTGGCACACCGGGATCATGCGCGAGCGGGTCTCCGGCGTGCAGACCGTGACGTTGTATTGGTAAGGCTCTTCGCCAATCTGCGGCTTCATCACCGTCACCTGGACTCCCTCCTGGACGATGTTGGGGACCCAGGTCATGCAACTGCAGCACGAGCCACAGCCGCCGCACCGCGATCCGCCGCAGGAGCCGCCGCAACTCGATCCGCAACTTGAGCCACAGCTTGAGCCGCAACTCGATCCGCAGCTTGAGCCGCCGCAGGAACCGCCGCTATAGCCGCAGGTCTGCTGGCACGGCTGCTCCCAGTGGCCGCGATCAACGCATACGGTCCGCGTTTCCGTGACCGGAATGCAGTGAATGACTTGGCGCGAGGCTTGCCGGGTTTCCATGTGCGGCACCATCACGGTGTACTTCTCCTCCTGCTGCCCCCATACCGGCACGGAGACCGTGTAGTTCCGCGCCACGTCGCGGAACGTCGGCACGCATACCTGGTACTGCTCGGTCACCTCGCGAGTCGTCGGAATTTGCACCGTGTACGTCTCGGTGCGAGATCGCGTCTCGGGCACCATTTCCGTGCACGTCCGCTGGACACTGCTCGTTTCCGCGACGCAACGGAAGACCGTCACCTTCTGTTGGCGGGTTTCGGGAGCGCACTCGGTCGCCATGTACTTGCGCGTCTCCGTGGTCCACTCCGGGACGAGCACGGTCTGCGTGCAACCGCCGGCACACGACGTGCAGGCGGCGCCGCCGCACGACGTACACCCGCTGCCGCAGGACGGACCGGCGGCGGCAGTCTGGCTGCATGCGGCGCCACAACCGTCGGCGGCATACAGGGTGCCTACGCCCCCCAAAAATGCCGCGACGACGGCCAACCAAAAGATCGATTTCTTCAGGGACATTCCTCGGCCTCCTCCAAAAAAAGTCAGGGGACGAAAAAGTAGCGAAAACCGCTACAGACCGCCATGATTCTAGGAGGAAGCAATTGGGAAGCGAAATTTTGGCAACAAGGAAGCGCCCGGGCCAGGACGGCTTGCCGCGCGCCTGGCGGCTGGCGGCCGGCCAAGCAGCGCGCGTGCGCGGCGGGCTGGCGGCACGACGACGACGATGATCGAGCATCGAGGGACGTTGGTCTAATTTACGCTGTGTTCGATACTTGCGCTGCGCAGTATTCCAGATCTATACACCCGGAAGACGCGCCGTGAATCGATCGAGTGCGCGGCCGTCATCGCGGCCGAGGAAGCGAATACCGTTTTCATACACGGGTGCGCGTGCGAGCACGGCATAGTCTTTTTGGACAGTTTGGATGATTTGAAATTTTCGTTTAACTGCTCTCGGTGTCGTTTGGATGAGTTGAACTTTCCGACTCTAACGAACGAGAGCTTAGAGAAAATAGGGGTGCGGGGTATTCTCGCTCCTTGAAGAAACGGAACGTCCGCTTTACACCGCTGGACCGTAGAGGTCGTTTCCTTTGTCGTCGATGACCATGAAGGCGGGAAGGTCCTTGACCTTGATCCGGCGGACGGCTTCCATGCCGAGGTCGGCGTAATCGATGACCTCGGACTCCAAAACATGCTCCTTGGCCAGCCATGCTGCCGCGCCGCCGATGGTGCCCAGATAAAAGCCGCCCTGGGCACGACAGGCCGCGACAACGGCCGCTGAGCGGTTTCCTTTCGCCACCGTGACCAACGACGCCCCCTGGGCCATCAACTCGGGAAGATAGTCGTCCATGCGCTCGGCGGTCGTGGGGCCGAAGCTGCCGATCACGCTGCCCGGCGGCGTCTGGGCCGGACCGGCATAGCAGATCACCCGCTGGCTGAGGTAGTCGGGGAGCGGGCGCCCGGCCTCGAGGAGTTCATGGAATCGGGCATGGGCCAGGTCGCGGGCCAGCAGCATCGTGCCCGACAGGAGCAGCAGCGTCCCCACCGGGCAGCGGCCGAGTTGCCGGCGGATTTCGTCCATCGGCTGGTCCAGATCGACGCGGCGAGCGCCGCCGGCGCCGGCCCGCTCATTGAGCACCGCCAGGGCCTTGGGGAGAAAGCGCGCGGGGTTGCGGTCGAGTTCCTCCAGGAAGACGCCGTCGGGGCCGATGCGTCCCAGCGCATTGCGATGGGCACTGCAAGAGACCCCCAGCGACACCGGACAACTGCCGCCGTGGCGCACGGCGCGGACTACCCGGGCGTCGAGGGCCAGGCAGCGGCCGCCGAACTGGGCACCCAAGCCGCTGGAGGCCGCAATTTCCAGGAGACGTTCTTCCCAGCGACGGTCGCGATAGAGTTCCTCGTTGTCGCCGCCTGTTTCCGGCAGATAATCCAGTGCACCGGCAGTGGCGAGTTTCAATACTTTCAGGTTGAACTCGGGGCTGGTGCCGCCGACCACCAGGGCCAAGTGATAGGGAGGGCAGGCGGCCACTCCCAATGCCCGCACCTGTTGGCGGAGAAAGTCGTCCAGCGCGGCGTCGTTGAGCAGGGCCTTGGTCTTTTGATAAAGGGCGGTCTTGTTGGAGGAGCCGCCCCCCTTGGCGATGAAGAGGAAGCGGTATTGGCTGCCGGCGGCGGCGTAGAGGTCGATCTGGGCGGGGAGGTTTGTGCCCGTGTTCCGCTCCTGGCACATCGACGCCGGGGCCAGTTGCGAGCAGCGGAGGTGGCGGCCGGCGTAGGCCGCGGCGGCCCCGGCGGCAAGCTCGGCGGCGTCGTCGCAGCCGGTGACAACCGACTCGCCCTTGACGGCCATCACCGAGGCGGTGCCGGTGTCCTGGCAGAGCGGCAACACGCCTTCGGCGGAAATGGCGGCATTGGCCAGCAGCGCGGCGGCCACATAGCGGTCGTTGGGCCCCGCCGCCGGATCGTCGAGCACGGCAGCCCACTGCTCCAAGTTGCCGGCGCGGAGAAAGAAGTTGACCTCGCCGAAAGCCTCCCGGGCCAGTTGCCCGAGCGTCTGCGGCGCCACGCGGAGGATCGAGCGGCCGGAAAACGTCTCGACCGCGACGCCCTCGCGGGTGACCAGGCGCATGGCGGTCCGGCCGGGCTCGAAATTCTGGTCGAATGCCTCGATGAGGTTCATAACAGGACCTGTGCAAATTGCGGAGCCACGGTCCCCTCTCCCGCCGGGAGAGGGTTAGGGTGAGGGCTGTTTGTGCGTTTCTCCCACGCCCTCACCCCCGACCCCTCTCCCAAAGGGAGAGGGGAGAAACTTGCGGCAACGCCACCCGCGGCCCCTGTCTTACGTGTCGATGGTCTTGGCGATGTTCTCGTAGCCGGCGGACTCGTGAGGGCCGACGATGCCGATGAGCATGTACTCCTTGAGAATGAAGTGATAGCCGAACTCTTTCACGAGGCGGAAGTTCTCGATCTCGCCGGAGCGCCGCACGTGCGTCCGCGTGCCGGTGCAAGGAAACGCGTACTCGCCGATGGTGATGCGGTTCTCGCCGGCCGGCTGGATGGGAAGGTCCTGCCGAATGATGTCCTTGACCTTGGCCTCCAACTCGGCCAGGTCGATCTCCGGCTTGGTCTGGAAACTGATGACGAAGCCGTGCTTGACGTCCGAGTGGTGAATGGGCAGGCGGTAGTTGTAGTCGCGTTCCAGGATGAAGTGGGTGATGTCTTCGGCGGAATGGGCCATCAGCCGGTACTTGATGGTCTTCTCCACCACCGCCTTGATGGCCGCCGGAAAAGGCCCGAAAACGCTGGGCCGGGCGACGATAATCTCCTCGCCGATGCCGAAGAGGATCTGGGCGTTGTAGCCCAAGGCGTCGTAAATCTGGTCGAAGTGCTCGACCACGACGCGGCGGCCGTGCGAGACCGCCCGGGTGATGGCCTCCACAATCTCGTACTGCTGCTTGAAGGCCGACTCGAAGCGGACGTCGATGTGAAACGTGTGCGGGGCGAAGTAGTTGTCCGGCGCGAACTGGTAGATCGGCGCCGGCTGCAAGTTCACGCCGTCGTCGTCGTTGGTCAGCTCGAGTCCGGGGAAGAGCCCCTTGATCAGCGTCGACTTGCCCGCCGCCTCGGCGCCGATAATGCCCACGATCAGGTCGGTGGGATAGAGGTATCGCTGGGCGAGCTGCCCGGCCACCAGGTACAGCCGCTGGCGTCCGCGGGGCGCCGAGTAGACGGCGTAGATCAGCATCTCGTCGTGATTCGCCGCGCCCTGGAAAGTGGTCTGGAACAGGATTTTGTCAACGGGCATGTCGGCCACGGGAATATCTCCTAAGCTTGGAAAAAGGGGACAGTCCCCATTTGTGCGAAGCACCCTCCGGGCCGTTCCGGCAAATGGGGACTGTCCCCTTTTTCCCTCCTACTCGTCGAACTCGATGTCCAGCAGCGGGGCGTGCTGCTGGGCGCCGTAAACGTCGCTGTCGCCCGGCGCACCGGAAACCACCGGCCGCCGCATAGTAATCTTAACCGCCCCGGCGGGCTCGAAATAGATCACGCCCGCGATATCGGCGGCCGCCACGCCGTACAACCGGCAGATCAGCTCCGGACTGACGATCCCCCGCCGGCGAAATAACTCGAAATGGCGGCGCTCCGTAAAGAGGATGTCGAGCGTCAATTCGTAGGGACCGGAATTCTTCGAGCGGATGACTTGGGCCACGTCGCGCAGGCGTTTCTTCATGGCACGACCCTCCCGTCGCGGAAGACTTCGACCTCGATAGGAAAGGCGTCGGGGGCGTCGATCTCCATGAGGTGGTAGAGCGAGAACTCGTACACGTCGCCGACGGCGGCGTCGGAGGGCGAGAACGGGAAGGCCAGGTTGCCGGCGGTCGAGATCCGGCCCGGATAGCCGTAGTGCAACAGGGTGGAGCGGGTGGCGCTGAGCAGGGAGTCGGCCTCGTCCTGCGTGGGGGCGACGGCCTCCAGGACGATGCCCAACTCGTGGGCGCGGACGTTCCGCAGGGGCTCGCGGGGCCCCATGACGCCGTCTTTGCCGTAGACGTGGAAATGGATGACGCCGCCGGTCATCCCGGCCACCTGCTCGCGCACGGCGGCCAGGATGTCGTCGATGGCGGCTATCATTTGCGGGTCGCGGACGCCGGCGATGCTGATGGCGCGGCAGCCGGTCTTGCGGGCCCCTTCGAGCTTGACGCAATAGGGCGTCGTGATCCGGTGGCGGCTCCCGTTGACTTCGACGCGGCCGTCACCCAAGTCGGTAAAGACGCAGTCTTCGAGGTCCAGCACCCCGCCCGGACCGGGAAGGTGATAGGGATCGGATTTCTCGTAGAGCGTGTGGGCGGCTGCCGACGCGGGGGTGAAGCGGCGTTGGGGATTGAGCGATTCCAACACGAAGGACTGGCGGCGGAGCGTGCCCAGCACGCAATCGGCGCCGCTGCCGGGCGTGGCGGCAATGGCCCCGCACTCCAGGATTTTTCCCAAGTGCAGGGCCAGGGCCGGGTCGTAGCCGAGCATGATCGGCAGGGCGGCGAAGTTGGCCGGATCATAGCAGCGGCCCGCCAAGACCACTTGGCAACCCATCCGCAGCGCACGCATCAGCGGCTCGCAACCGATCTGCGCGACAATATGGCTGGACCGCTCGATAGCCTCTTCAGTAAGCGGCGGGACGAAGGGCAAGGGGTGGATCCGCCCGGCCCCCAGCGCCGCCTTCACCGCCGCAGGGTCCACGTCGGAGTGGATGACGGCCATGCGGAAGGAGAGGGAGTGTTGGCGGGCGATTTCGGCGACGATCGCCCGGCACCAGGCCACGTGCGGCGCGGCGCCGGCGCCGCCGGCCGAGCCCACGATCACCGGCACGCCCAGCCGCAAGCCTTCGACGAGCATCAGTTGCAGGTCGCGCTTGACCAGCGCGCGATTGGTGAACGACTTGCCGCTGCCGAGATAATACGGCCCCGGATCGGTGGAACCGGCGTCGCAGGCGATCAGGTGCGGCCGCCGCTCCAGGCCGCGGCGAAACGATGCCTCCGGGAAGCCGTATCCCAGGATGGCCGTCGGCGAAAGGATGCGGAACTGGTCGTTGGCACTCACTGGTCACTTCTCAAGGCGAAAAAGAAGAAGCACCACGGAGACACAGGGAACACGGGGGAAGACGACGGGTAAGACATGATTGATCGAGCCGTTAACAAACGAGGCGAACGATTCCATCTTTCAACACGGGAACGTTAAAGTTCAGTAATAGTCCCACCTTCTTCCCGCTCAGCCGCAGATAGGTGAGCAACTGGGCCTTGTGAAGGTCCGTGAGTTTCTCCACACTTTTCAGTTCCAGCACAACTCTTTCGACAACCACGATATCCAGGCGATACCCGCAATCCAATCGGACGCCCTTGTATGCGACGGGGAGGGGGGTTTGCCGTTGGAATGCCAATCCGCGCTGGCCCAGTTCGTAACAGAGGCACTCTTCATAGGCCGACTCCAAGAGCCCCGGCCCCAGTTCCTTGTGGACCTCGATTGCCGCCGCAATAATCTGCCCGGTTATATCTTCGTGGAACAGCATTTCCACTCTCTTTCCCCTTCCTTCTCTCGCGTCTCGTCTCTTCTCCGTGCCCTCCGCGTCTCCGTGGTGAGTCTGGCTGGTTTCCCTCGTGCGGTTATCGGCTTTTCAGCACGGCGCGGATTCGCTCCTGCTCGTTCTTCACGATCGTGAAACCCTCGTCGAAGCCCATGCCCGGCTTGGCGAGCATGACTTCGGGACGGGCGGCCATGGCCAGGTGCACGCAGCACTGGGCGGAGACCTCGGTCTCGTTGCACGTCCCGCCCTGGTAGGCTTCCATGCCGTGGCTTTTGCAGTAGAGCACGCTCTCGACGATCGCCTGGATGCCGCCCAGGTCCGGGGTCTTGATCTGGACCATGTGGCAGGCCTCGGCGTCGGTGAACTCGATCACGTCCTCCAGGGTGTTGCACCACTCGTCGGCGACGATCTTCACCGGCGAGCCCGCCCGGCGCAGGCGGTCTTTGATGCGGCGGAGGGCCTCGATCTGGCGGGGCTTCTCCTCCATGTCGACCGGGCCCTCGATATACAACGGATGCCCTGCGGCGTCGGCCTGGAGCCCGGCCAGGTAATCGGCCACCTTGTCCGCATCGTTGCCGAAGATCAAGCCCGCTGTGCCGTAGACGTCGATATGCAGCGTGGGCAGATAGTCGGGCCGCGGCTTCAGTCGCGCCACGCGGGCGGCCAGCCAGCGGATATACTCCTTCAATTTGCCGCCGTCGCGGCCGAGTTTCTCCTCCACGTTGTTGATCAGGCCGTGGGGCAGCACGTCCACCTGCTTGAGGATCATCTTGTCGACGTTTTCGTAGCGGTTGTCGCCGGTCTGCGCGAAGATCGGCACCCCCGCCGTGCTCACCGGCAGGCCGTACTCCTGGCAAATCACCTCGCAGCGCAAACGGTGCTGGGCCTTGGCCCGCGCGTCCAAGAGGGCCTGGGTCAGGCCGTAGCGCAGGGCGGTGTGCATGGGGCGGCCGTCGAAGCGCAAGTCGCAGAAGTGCCCGGCCATGGCGCGAAACTCCTCGACTTCCCGCCCTTCCAAGAGCGGGCGCAGCCGCTCGTGGAGAAAGGGCAGATAGGCGTCGGCCAGGAAGAGCGGATCGCGGCCGCCGGCCCCGGAGTATTGCACCGCGGCGCAGTCGCCCAGGGCGATCTGGCCGTCGTCGAGGACCAGGAGCACGGAGATCGACTCGCCGGCGGTGCGGATGCGGGGGAAGCCGGCTGTGACCGGGGCGCCGGCATAATCGAAGCCGTCGTCGAGCGCCCCTGCTTGATCGACCGCTGGTCGTCGAAGAAGAAGGCGGACGTGCCCTTGGCGAACAAAGCCCGGTGGATTTTCATGCTCTATCTCGGTCTTCCCACCAGCCGGCCGCGGCTGATGGCGTAGATGTCGTCGGTGACCATTTGGAAGGAGACGTGGCGGCCTTCGGCGCGGCCGCGCTCTTCGAGCCGCTCGCGGTGGTAGGCGACCAGGTCGGCGTCCAGGGGGATGGCGCCGCGGCTGAAGATGCGGATGTAGCCTTCGTGGTCGCGCATGGGGAGGACCTTCCCCCGGCAACAGTTCGAGGGCGCGAAGGCCACGTCCAACACGCCGCTGTCGAAGGCGGCGATGGCCCCTTCCTTGACGTCGCCCTTGCCCAACTCCAGGACCCGATCGAGAATGCAACGCACTTCGCGCTCGATGATGGCGGCTTCGCAAGCGACGGCCGGGTCGTCCAACCGCCGCTGGTCGGCCAACATGCTGACGATCTGCCTGGTGGCCTTCAATCCCTGGGCGTTGGCTTCCTTGGTGGGCACGCCCATGGCCTCGTGCGGCGTCTTGACGATGAGCTTGTCGGCGCCGGCCAGGCAGGCGACCACCGTGCCCCAGCCGATGACGGCGAAGGCCTTGGCCTCGTCCTCGGGAAATCCGCCCATCCACTGGTGGAAGACGGTGGTCAGCTCGAAGTCGCTGAAGCCGGCGTCGCGGAAATAGCGGTCGGCCAGGCTTTTCAGGCTCTTGATCGCGGCCACGTCCTGGATAAGGTTTCCCGCCTGGCCATAGCCCAAGGTGATCGACTTGACGCCCTGCTCCAGGCAGAGCAGGCCCTCGACGATGGCCACGGCGTGGCCGATGCACGGCGGCACCAGCGTGCCGGTCAGCGGTCCGAAGGGCTCGCGGTTGACAGCGACGCCCTGCTCCTCGTACAGCCCGCACAGCCGATCGACGTACTGCCAATCGGTGAGCGACTTCCGCAGGGGGACATTCTTGGCGTAGGGGATGTTGTAGGAGATGCCGCCGCCCTCGAAGCTGGTGAAGCCGCCGGCCAGGGCGATCTCGGCCAGCAACCGGGCATCGGGCGTGCCGTGGCGGACCTGCACGGGCCGGCCCAGCGCCTCGGTCACCAGGCGGCAGTTCTTCACCCCGTAGTTGACCGCCGGAAAACCGTTGAGCATCGACATCCCGGTGGCCAGCGACTTCTCGATCCCCTTGGCCGCATCCTGGTAGCGGTTCTGCCGGGTATAGGCGTCGATGGTCGTGGGCAGCAGGTCGGCCCCGCCCTCGGTCTCCAGGTATTTCAGCAACTTGACGTGCTCGGCCAGCAAGGCCACGCCGGCGCGCGGCTGCAAGAGCAATCGGCCGGCGCGGGCGGCCTCCCGCATCGCCTGGGCGAATCGCTTCGCCGGCGCAATCGCCCGCTGGTAGCCGATCGCCTCCTGGAGGTCGACCTCCGCCCCGGTGGGCCAGGTCTGCAAGACCTCCTGGCGGAGCTTGAGGAATTCGTCGCTTTCGATTCGTTTGCCGGGCATCGTCAAGTTCGTTTCTCCAGGTCGGCCTGCAAGCGGGCGGCGGCCTGCTCCAAGTCGTCGGCGGCGGTGAAAACGCCGTCAAATCCCAGGGCCTCGAACTTCTTCACCACCGCCTCGTGCGGCGTCTTGCCGACCACCAGGTTGCCGCCGACGTAGAGCAAAATGCCGCGGAGGCCGCGCTGGGTGCAGCGCTGGCGGAAACCTTCGCAATCGAGTTCGCCGTGTCCGTAGAGCGAGGAAACCAGAATCGCATCCGCCCCGTTGGCCAGCGCGGCGTCGATGAACTCGTCCTGGCTCACCATGACGCCAAGGTTCACGACCTGATAACCCTGCTGGCTGAAAAACGCATCCAGGATCTTGTTGCCCACGGAGTGACAGTCGCTGCCGATCACGCCGAGGACGAGGGTATGCTGCTTCATCGCTCCGTGAGGTCCTTGATCCGCTCTTCCAGATAGACCATCGAGCCGCGCTCGATTTGATAGTCGAAGGGGAGAATCTTGCCGCCCCCCTCGGTAAATTCGGTCAGCAGCGGGGCCGTTTCCCGGTTCAAGAGGGCGGGAAAGACCGGCGGCACGATCAACACGTCCTTCTCGCCCAGAAACGCCTCGATCTGCTCCACCGCGCCCGGCCAGAAGCAATGGCTCACGCTGTTGGGCAGCCCCAGCTCGTCGAGTTTCAGCTTCACGATCGCCAGGAACTGCGGGCTCTCGCACACGATGCCGATCGTCTGCGACGGCTTCAGCGCGGCCAGGTGAATGATCGTCTCCTGGCTGGGCGAGACCACCACCCGCATGATCCGCTCCTTCAGTCCCGGCGCCATGGCCAGCACGTCGCCGTAGTGGGTGGCCGTGGTCAGGATGAGGTCGAAACCCGAGAGGCGTTTCTCCGGCTCCGCGCTGGAGGCCAGGTCCCCAAGCAGGATTGTCCTGCTGTTGATCCGCGAGAGGATTCCCAGTTGGCGATAGAGGATCGCCAGCGCCTCCGGGCTGCAATCGACCACGGCGATGCTGAGGCTTTCCAGTTGCTCTTCCCGCTCCAGCACGACCAGGTTGACCATGCTCTTGATTTCGCGATACGAGAACCGCAGCTCGACCAGTTCGTTCATCAGGCCGTTGATCAACTGGACCGCACGCTCCTTGCGTCCGCTGGGAATCACGTCCTGCCGGGCGGAGACGAAGCTACCCCGTCCGGGCGCCACCTCGACGATGCCGTTGCGGGCGAGTTCCTCGTAGGCCCGGGTGATGGTGCCGCGGGCGATGCCCAGTTGCGCCGATAGCTCGCGTTCCGGGGGCAGCCGATCGCCCGGCTTGAGGCTGCCGGCGCGGATCAGCGACGCGATTTTCTCGATGATCTGCCGATAGACGGGGACTTCGCTGGCACGGTCGATTTGGAGTTCAAGGGCCATGGGCGAGCCGCTTGACTGGTGCTCGAAGATAGTCCGCGTGGGCTGTGGCATAGTCCATTGCCGGTGGACTATGCCAGTAGTTCTATCTCATTGCCCCATCGATGTCAAGCCGAGTATCCAGGCTGGCGTGTCTGGCCTTACTTGTGGCTCTGCTGGTAGATCGCCTGCAACAGGCTCTGCACGTCGGGGTACTTCTTCTTGCTCGACAAGGCGGTGTCCAGCAGCTTGCGGGCATCGCTCTCCGAATGGCCCAGCCGCCGCAAGACCTCGAAGGTCTCCATCACCACGTCGGACTCGACTTCCGCCTCGTGCACCTCCTGCTGGGCAACCATGAGGGCGAACTTGGGCACCTTGCGGCGCAGCTTGGCGATGATCCGCTCCGACATCGCCGGCCCGATGCCCGGCAACGCCGACAGACACGTGGCGTCCTGCTCCTCGATGGCCGTGGCCACTTCCTTGACCGGACGGACCATGGCGCGGAGGGCCTTTTTGACCCCCACGCCATCGACCGAGCAGAACAGATCGAAGAATTCCCGCTCGATCTCGCTGGAAAATCCGATCAGCCGCGGCGTCATCCGCCCCTGCATCGGGTTGCCTTCGAGGTAGTCGATCGTGTGCAGGCTGACTTCCTGGCCGATCTGGTTCTGCAACTGGCGGCGGCTGAACTCGGGAACGAGGACCTCGTACTCGAACGCGCCGATGCGGAGCGTGACCACGTTTTCTTCCAGGGCGATCAACTGGCCGGTGATTTTGGTGATCAACGGGCGGTTCCTACGGTTTGAGTTGCCGGGGGCGGTCTTTAAGATAGCAGTGGCACAGGGCGATGGCCAGGGCGTCGGCCACGTCGGGGGGCTCGGGAAGCTGCGGCAGGCCCAATTCCCGCTGGATCGCCCGCTGCACCTGGGCCTTGCCGGCACGGCCGGCCCCAGTGAGGATTTTTTTCACTTGCGTGGCCGAGTAATGGACCACGGGGATGCCCGCCTCGGCGGCGGTCAGGCAGATAGCGCCGCGGGCGTGGGCCATGAGGATGGCGGTCCGCGGCCGCTGGTAGTGCGAATAGAGCTGTTCGACGGCCATCACCGCCGGGCTGAAGGCCGCGATCACGTCGGCCAGGCCGCGGTGGATCTCCAAGAGCCGGTCGGTGAGCGAGCCGCGATGCTTGCCGCGAATCACGCCCGCCTCGCACACCCGCGCCTTGCCGCCCACCCAGTCCAGCACGCCGTAGCCGGTGATGTTCAGCCCCGGATCAATGCCGAGGACGCGCAAGGCGCAAGGCGGAGGGGATTGGGAAAAGCCCCCGGACTGTGTCCGGGGGGCTGGCCGCGATGGGCCGCTTTCCTTCCCCCTTCCGCCTTCCGCCTTCCGCCTTCCTTCCTCCCCCTTCATCCCTGGCTCCAGTCCGTGCCGCCGGGCCGGTCCTCCAGCGTGACGCCCATTTCCACGAGCGAATTGCGGATGCGGTCGGCGGTGGCGAAATCCTTTTTCTTACGGGCATCCGCGCGGAGGTCGATCAAGAGCTTCATGAGCCGGTCGGTCAGGGCATCGCCGGGGGCAGGTTTCGGCGCGGCGGGCTGGCGGAACAGTCCCAGCGTGGCGGCCAATTCCCGCAGCGTGGCCGCTCCGCGACGCAGCGAGGCGATCTTGGCCGCGGTGCGGCTGGCTGGCTCTTCCAGCCTCTCGTCGTCGACGAACTTGTTCAGGCGGCGGACCAATTCAAACAGGTCGCCGATGGCGCCGCCGGTGTTGAAATCGTCGTCCATGGCCTCCAGGAATCGCTCGCGGCGCTGGGCCACGTCGGCCAGCAGCGGGTCGCCGGCGGGGTCGAACTCGCCCTCGTTGCGCTTGGCCGCGGCGGCGATCGCGTAGAAGTCCTCGCCGCTGGCCCGCTGGTAACGCTTGAAGAAGCGATAGAAGGTCTCCAGCCCGGTGTCGACCTCGCGGATCCGCTGGTTGCTGTAGTCGATGGGCCGGCGATACTGCGTCGCCAGCAGGAAGAAGCGGATGGTCTCGGGCGAGAACTGATCGAGCAGCTCGCGGAAGGCGCTGGAGCCTTTCGATTTGCTGATCTTGCCGGCCTGCTGGGCGTCGAGGTCGCCTTCGCCGGGGCGGGTGTGACGGCCGCCGACTTTGCCCACCTCGTCGGAGGCCTGCATGAGGCCGTTGTGGAGCCAGTATTTGGCCATCGGCTGGCCGTGGCAGCATTCGCTTTGGGCGATTTCGTTTTCGTGATGGGGGAAGACGAGGTCCAGGCCGCCGCCGTGGATGTCGAAGGTGCGGCCCAACAGGCGGCGACTCATGGCCGAGCATTCGATGTGCCAGCCGGGCCGCCCCGGGCCCCAGGGACTCGGCCACGACGGCTCGCCCGCCTTGGCCCCCTTCCAGAGCGCGAAATCGGCGGCGTTGCGCTTCCGCTCGGCCATGCCGCCCCCTTCGCCCTGCATCGCCTCCAGTCCGCGATGGCTGAGCTTGCCGTAGTCCGGGTCCTTGCTCACGTCGAAGTAGACGTCGCCGTCGGACTGGTAGGCACAGCCCTTGGCGATCAACTCCCGCACGAAGTCGAGAATCTCGTCGATGTTCTCCGTGCAGCGGGGAAAGTGGTCGATCGTGTCCACGCCCAAGGCCGCGATGTTCCGCATGTAATCGGCCGTCATCTCGGCGGCCAGATCGGCCATCTTCATTTTGCGGGCGTTGGATTCGGCGATCAGCTTGTCGTCGACGTCGGTGACGTTGACCACCAGGGTCACCTCGTAGCCGCTGTAGACGAGGTAGCGTTTGATGGTATCGAAGATGACCGGCCCCACCATGTGGCCGATGTGGCTGGGTTTGTAGACGGTCGGCCCGCAGAGGTAGATGCCCACCTTGCCGGGGCGAACGGGCTCGAGGGGTTCCTTCGATTTCGAGAGCGTGTTGTAGACGCGGATCATGGGGGAGGGATTTGGGGACTGGGGATTTAGGGATTAGGACCTGGGGACTGTCCCGATTTCGGGCACCATGCGAAGCATGGTCGGACGAAAATGGGACTGTCCCCTTCTGAACGCCGGCGGCAGAATTATAGCAGAATGGGCCGCTTGGTTTCCAGACGAGAAATACCGCGCGGATCGCGGAGAAGACCGTGTTCACGGCCGCCGGGCCGGACGCCTGGTCTTCTTCACTTCGCCCCGCAGCAGCGCCAACTTGGCCAACGCCTCGCGGCGGCCCAGCTCGCGAATCGCCACCAGGCCGGCCAGCCGCTCTTTCCGCGGCCGCGCCTTGCCATGCTCCCAATGATAAACCGTCAGCCCGGAGACGCCCGCCAACTTGCCGTAGTCGGCGGCCGACAACCGCAGGCGATGCCGTTGCGCCTTCACGGAGCGGGGGGAGAAGCGGACGCTCTCCAGCGATGCTTTCGCGCTCTGCGGCGGCCGGCCCAGGCGCTTCTGCTCCTGGGCCTTCAAGAAGGCGATCTCCTTGCCCTGTTCGCGCAGTTGCCGCTTCAGTCCGGCGATGTCGCGGCGGTACTGGACGACGGCCTGCTTCGTCGAGGAGATCTGGCTCTTGATCTCGCGCTTGGCCAGCCGGCAGATTTCTTGTCTCAGCACAACGGCAATGTTTGGCATGGCGGTTGGCTCCATCACGTCGATTGATAACGGGCAATTATATACCTGTCGTTCGCCTGGGAAAGGGTATTCCCATTCTTGAGGTTCGATGGCCAGGCCAAGGCCGTCGCCGCCCGTGGTGGAATGCTGGCCTGTAAAAAATAGGAAGGCCCGCAATTAGCGTTGCAGTCCGATCGCCCGTTTCGCTGCATCGGGCGAAGTATATACGGCAATCGTACATTCCACGAAAAGGTGTCGGGGTGCTCGCGCAGGCGTCTTCGCCGGAATTTTTCACCGCGTGCCAGGACCACGCCTTGCGTGGTCTTGGCACGGGTTTCTGCGATCTGCGACGGCGCGGGGGCTCACTTTTTCCCGTCGCCGGCCTTCTTGGCCGCGGCCGCCTTGGCGAGATCGATGTAGACGTGCTTGCCGCCGCTTTGGCGGGCGACCTTCACCATGAAATCCTCCGCATCCGCCTGCGGACCGACGCCGAACTCGATCGTGTTGATGATGGTCCCGGCCCCCCGGTTGTCGATCCGGTCCAATTGCTTGGCTGTGAGCTTCGGATCGTCGCCGTCGCTGAGCCAGTAGATCGCGTCGGGGCGGAGCTTGATCGCCAGCATCAAGGCGTCCTCGTGGGATGTCCCGCCGTCGGCAACCACCGAGTTGATGAAGTTCTCCGCCGCCGTCTTGTTCTGGTCCGTGCCGAAGACCAGCCGTCCGGGCTCGCCGGTGGGATTGAAAAGCCGGGGGCGCTCGTTGTAGGAAATGATCTGGAACTGGTGGACCGAATCGACGGTCTTCAGACTGCGGATCAACTCGGTCTTGACCGCCGCCAGGGCGTTGTGCCCCGGCTCGCCCATGCTCCCGGAGCGATCGAACACGTACACGACCTTGTACCCCTCGGCGTCGATGCCGAACAACGAGATCTTGGGCTTTTCGCCGGGCGAGACGGCGGGCGGCTGGCGGCTGGGCAAGGGCTTTTGCGGCTCCGCAGCCGGCGCCCGCCCGACGGCCAGCCCCACCGCCAACAGTGCCAGGACGATGGTTGTGTTCTGCGTTGTCAATCGCATGGCGTTCTCCCTGTTCTCGTAGGGTGGGTCGAGCGCAGCGAGCCCCACCAGCCGCGACTCCGCTATTTCTGGTGGGGCTCGCTGCGCTCGACCCACCCTACATCTTCCTCCTTCATCCTTTATCCTTCCTCCTTCATCCTTATTTTATCCTTCTCCACCACCTGGCCGTACATCAGGTCGACGATGCCGCCGATCGTCTGGGCATGGTTGCTTTCCAGGAGCACGTCGAGCTTGTCGTGAAGCTCGCGATTGCGATTCATCTGCTGGACGGCCGCCAACGCGCCTTCTCGGGTCAAGGCGCCGCCGGCGGCGACGCGGCTGTGCAATTCGTCGAAGTCGGCCTCGCGCCACCCCTCGAACAAGTCGCCCTGGCTCTGCAGCACTTCCTCGACCAGCGGGTTGGTCTGGCGATCGAAGCGCCGATAGAGCAACTGGGCGGGATCGACGAAGAACTCGTCCACGGAGACGCCCAACCCGTCGGCCAGACGATGGAGGGTGCGCGGGTGCGGCTTGTGGCCGCCAGCGGTGATGCCGCGGATGGTCCGCTCGTCGACACCGGTCTGTTGGGCCACCTCGTGGAGGGAGAGTTTGGCGTAGGCCATCAGCCGCAGCAGGTTGGATCCGGCGTGCTCGGGCATGTACCTATGTATATCGCCGGAGCGGCCGGCCGTCAAGGGGGCGCACGAAAAAAGCCCGCTACACGCCTGTCAGGTGTCGGCGTGTCACGGGCTTCCACCGCGGGAGTCTACCTGACGCCTCGTGCGGTGTCCCTGCCAGGGGGCCGGCGGCGAGGCAGCCGCACCAAACGCCCTGGCTATTAGAACTATAGCTTGTCGGGCCAAGAAAGGCAAGTCGGTCGAAATTATCAGGTTTTCGGCTCAGCGGCCTCGGCCAGCCAGGGGTTGGGCCAATCGCCCCAGTGCTCCAGATAGAGCCGGTAGGCGGCCGCCTGGGGGGCCTTTTGCTCGAGCCAGGTCTTGGTCTCGGCGATGATTTGCTGCTCGGTTTCCAACGCAAGCTGGCCGATCAGCACCCGGCTGCGGAGGAAAACGAAGTAGGTGTCCAGGAACGTCGCAGCGGCAGTAGTCGTGGATTTCTTCCAGCCGGCCGGCATCGTAAAGGTCTTGCACCATGTCGCCGTGGACATCCATCTTTCCCGGTTTTCCCAGCAGATTGGCCGCCAGGCTCAAGCCGCCGTTAAAGCGCGTGCCGCCGAAGTTCGTCAGCAACTCGCAGAGGTCGGTGTGGGCGGCGACGTTGTAACGGTTGCGGGGTTGTTCGGCCGCTCGCGCCGAGGCGGAAAACCAGCCCGGCAGCGACAGCCCGTAACGAAAGGCCGCCAACTCCAGCAGCGGCAAGTCGAAACCGCGGCCGTTGAAGCTGACCAGCGTGGGGCGATGGTAGCGCTCCCAGCCCCGCCAAAAGTTTTCGGTGATGACGTGCGGGCGGTAGCGCGGCTCGTCCAGGACAACCAGGTCCGCCAGGCGGAAGTCGGCCGACACCTTGGCCACGGCCACGGATATTGGCACTTGGAACGTGTAGGGGATAAAATCGTTGTCGTATTTCTCCATCAATTCCGCCCGATAACGCCGCACCGCCTCGGCCGGCTCCAGCGACTCGCCTGCGTAGCGGAGCTTGGCAACCAGGCGGGCATCGGCTACGCTTTCGATGTCGAACACCAGGTAACGGATCGAATTGGCCATTGTATGCTCAGAAAGGGGAGAAGATGGATTCCCAGCGGCTCTTACAGCGCTTCCTGCGCTATGTGCGGATCGACACCACGGCCCAGGCCGAAACCGACGACTATCCCAGCTCGCCCGGCCAAATCGAGCTAGGCCGTCTGCTGGTCGACGAACTTCAGGCCATCGGCATCGCGGAGGCCCGGCAGGACGGCCATGGCATCGTTCTAGCAACAATACCGGCAACCATCAATGGCTCCCCCCCCGTCATCGCACTTTGCGCCCATCTGGACACCTCGCCGGAAACCAGCGGCAAGGGGGTCAAGCCGCAGGTGATCCGCAACTACCCCGGCGGCAACATCGTCTTGCCCGGCGACCCCGGCCCGGTGATTCGCCAGTCCGACAACCCGGAGCTGGGCGGTCTGCTGGGGCGGACCCTGATTACCAGCGACGGCACCACGCTGCTGGGGGCCGACGACAAGGCGGGCGTGGCCATTATCATGGAAACGGCCGCCTGGCTCGGGGAACATCCTGAGGTTCGCCATGGACCGCTACGGCTCTGTTTCACCTGCGACGAGGAGATCGGCCGCGGCGTCGACCACCTCGCTCCCGGCCAGATCGGCGCCGTGGCCTGTTACACGCTCGACGGCCAGGGGAGCGATCTGATCGAACGTCGAGACCTTCTCGGCCGATCTGGCCGAAGTGACCGTCCGCGGCGTGAACATCCACCCCTCGATCGCCAAGGGACGCATGAGCAATGCGGTGCGGGCGGCGGCCCGGTTTCTCGACCAGCTGCCGCAGGATCGACTCTCGCCGGAGACCACCGCCGACCGCCAGGGGTTCTTGCACCCTTATCAAATCAGCGGCGGGGTGGCCGAAGTCAAGCTGCACATCCTCCTGCGCAACTTCGTCGCGGCGAAGCTGGACGATCTGGCGGCGCTGCTCCGGGAGGCGGCGGCCACGGCGGCCAAGGAGTTTCCCGGCGGACAAATCGAGGTCCAGATCACGCGGCAGTACCGCAACATGGCCGAAGGGCTGCGCCGCGAGCCGCGTGCGGTCGCCTACGCCCAGCAGGCGCTGGAGCGATTGCACCACCAGGCCAAGCTGACGATCGTCCGCGGCGGGACCGATGGTTCCCGGCTCACCGAGCTTGGGCTGCCGACGCCGAACCTCGCTTGCGGCGCCTATGCCGCCCATTCGCCCTTGGAATGGGCCTGTCTGGAGGAAATGGTCCTGTCGGTCCAGTGGCTGGTTGCGCTGGCGGAAATCTGGGCGGAAGAGAAATGACTCACTTCGCCCCGACGAGGTGTTCGGCCTCCTCGCCCTCGAACTCGCCCTGCTCGTCGTCGTCGGACAGGTCCGCGTGTTCCAGCGGTCCGGCGGCCCCCCGGCGACTGCCCGGATAAAACAGTTCGACGGCGGCCAGGAACTGTTCCAGGTTCGGGGAGGGATCCAATTGCCGGGCCTCGCCTTGGAGCTTCTCCCGCAACTCGTAGACCTGGTGCCGGCCCAACGGCCAACGGACGGTCATGATGTCGTTGATCTCGTTGAGCAGTTGGTAGACGCGGGCCCGGGTCAGTCCCATCGCCCGCGCCGCCTGTCGAACACTGGTGATGGGGGCCGAGATTCCCAGGCGATTCTCCGCCAGGTTGGCGATCTGCTGAGTGGCATCGATGCGGACCTGCTCCAGCAGGGGACTGACGAGGTTGTCGAAGATCGCGGCGGTCTCGGGCACACCCGGGGTTTGCAGGGCCTGCCCGATCCATTGTTCGACGCGGTCAATCCGCCGGGGGGCGATCCGCACCACGAGGTCTTCCTGGACGCCCATGTTGGCCACCAGGCAGTGCAGGCCATGGAAGACTTCGAGGATGGCGCGGATGCGTTTCTCGCCGTGGGTCTTCATGGCCCGGATTTCGCCCAACGTGTACTGGGTGTAAAACTCCAGGGGCGTGTTCCAGATGACGCGGGTCATGTGTTGCAGGCTGCGGGCGAAGCGGCCCAGTTTTTCCCCGCCCAACCCGTGTTTGACCACGCTGGCCCGCCACTGGCTCCAAAGGACCTCGGAGACGGCGGCCGGATTGAAACCGTTTCCGCCTGTCCCGGAGCCGTTGGCGCCCGCCTCTTTCTTGGGAAAATTCACAATTTCCGTGGGCAGCTCGGAGGGATCGGTGTTGGCCGCCCGCGCCAAGAGCTTCACAAAGGAACACATTTTTTTCTGGCCGATCCCCGGCGTATTGGACAGCTCGGCAAAAGGCACGCCCAGCAGGTCCTCCAGCGTGCGGCCCAAAAAGGCCAGCGGCAACCGGCGATCCGTCGGCAACGCCCAGTAAGCCAAGGGCTTTTTACGATGATCGGCGTATTGATCCGACAAGAGGATCTTGCGGAGGCCCTCGAAGCGGCTGATGACCTGGAGTTCCTCCACCGACGCCGTTTTGCTCAATTTCATCATGACTGACTCCTCTTCTACGATTCCAGTATCTCGGGAGGATACTTCTCTTGGGGAAAATCGGCCCAGCGGGCGCTCGAAGAAACAGCCCGCCTCAAGGCCGGATTTTCTCTCCCCTTCCTGCACATATTCTTTCACTGTGCAACCTTCTCGGTCAAGGGGGTCTCAAGAAAATTTTCCGCAAACGTGCAAAACAACAGGGCGGAACGCCAAAAATCGTGTCTCCGCCGCGACCCTCATTTTCCTACGGACACAGCAGTCAAAATGTTTGCGAACCATTAGATAGCAACTCTAGCATCATTCCTTCCGGCAGCCCCCGGCAACCCGTTTTCGCCACGGTATTGTGACAGGCCGGGCAGTTTTTTCTTCTACACCGGAGCCCAGCGCCGGTACTCAACCACCCCGGAACATGGTAAACTCGAAGCTGTGCGAATCGCCCCGGCCGCGATCTTTGCCCACCGGGAGGCGAGGCCCCCCGAGAGCGGTTCGCCGGCCCCTGAGGTACACTGCCCGTGGCAAGCCGCGGCGCGGAAAAGATGGTCTGCCGCCAATGCCACGCGGTGCTCGACGCCGGCGACCAGTTTTGCCGTCAATGCGGCGTCTCCACCGCCGATGCGATCCTGTTGCCCGGCGAGAGCGACGCGGGCCCGCCACAACCGAGGCCGAGGCGTTCCTCTCGGATTGGATTGTCAGTTTTGCTGGGCAAAGGTCACGCGGGCCCGCCGCCGCGGCCTTCACCCGCCGCGGCCCCCCGCCGGCCCGAGCAGCGCGTGCCATTTTGGGAAAACGTCTGGGTCGTGCTGGTCATGCTCCTCGGGGTCGTGGGGCCGCTGGCCTTGCCGATGCTGTGGCGGAGCCGGCAGTTTACCCTTTTTTGGAAGATCGTGCTGACGGTCGTCGTCGTCGCCATCACCGCGCTGATCGTCGCCGTCCTCTACGACTACTGCCAGCAAATGGCGACCTCGCTCAATCGCGCGCTGCGCCTTGAGCAGCGCACGGCGTTAGTCCCGGTGGGCCAGCGGCAGCTCGACGGTAATGCGGGTGCCTTCGCCCGGCGCACTGCGAACACTGCACTTGCCCCCCAACAAACGCACCCGCTGCCGGATCCCCTCCAAGCCGTAGCAGCCGTCCTTCACCTTGGCGGGGTCGAAACCGATCCCCCAGTCGCGAATCTCCAGGCGAAGCTGATCGGCGTGCTGCCGCAAGCCGACGCGGATCTTGGGACTCTTGCTGTGTTTGCAGGCGTTGGTCAGCGCCTCCTGGCTGACGCGGTAAATGGCGTTTTCCAGGATGGCAGGCAGCCGGTCGAACTCGACCTTGGTGTGATATTCGATCTGCGGCCCCTTCTGGCGGCTCACCTCATGGACCAGATGGGCAATCGCCGGCACCACCCCCGATTCATCCAGCACCGGGGGCCTCACGCCGCCGATCAGGCGGCGGGCCTCCAAATGACCCTGGCGGAGCATCGTCATGCCGGCGTCAAACGCCTCCGCGGCCCCCTGCGGATCAGTCTCCTTGAGGCGCGCGAAGGTCTGGAGCTGCATGATGGCCCCGGCCAACTGCTGGGCCAGGCCGTCGTGGATTTCAAAGGCGATGATCTGCCGTTCGTGATCGCTGGCGTCCAGCAACTGCTTGAGCATGCGCAGCTCTTTCCGCAACGCCGCCTCGCCCTGGCTGACGCCCCTGTCACGATCGCGATCGCCAATCATCAGCTACCTCGGATTCGTCCGCCGCACCGATCGCAGCCGCCGCGGCTACTTTGCGATCGGCCGGTTGTTGTCGTCGACGTGGACGACGATCGGCCGCAGCGCGGCGGCCTCCGCCGCCGACGCCGCGGCGTAGGCAAGGACCACCACCTTGTCGCCGCGAACCCCCAGCCGTGCGGCCGGACCGTTCAACAGCATGGTGCCCGAGCCGGCCGGCGCCGCAATCACGTACGTCACCAATCGCTCGCCATTGTTGAGGTTCAGCACGTGGACCTGTTCGCCGGGCAAGAGGTCGGCGGCCGACATCAGGTCGCGGTCGATGGCGATGCTCCCCTCGTAGTCCAACTCCGTGCCGGTCAGAGTGGCGCGATGGATCTTGGACCTCAACATGAACCGCTGCACGCGACTGCCTCCCGGTCAAACCATGGGACTGCCCGCCCCACTCCAAGGGGCCATCACCTTTAGTATCGCATGGCCGGGGGGCTTTTTCAACGACCGGGACTGCACGCGGCGCGACCCCCCCGCTGCGCCCGTTCAAGGCGCCGCACCCGAAACGACCTACTTGCTCTCCGGCGTCTTGTCGGCAGCCTTCTCCGCCGGCAGTTCCGGCGATTTTTCCGGGACCCGGTCGCCGCCATGCTTGCGGTGCTTATGGTGCCGGGGGTAGATCGTCTTGAACTCGTCGAGGGTCAAGTAGCCCTTCTTGTCCTTGTCGGCCGCGCCAAACGCCTCCTCGGCCGCGTCCTTGGTCTTCTTCCCAACCAAATACTCTTTGAGCGTCAACTTGCCGTCGCCGGCCGTGTTCAATTTCTTGAATTTCTCTTCCGCAGTTAGAGCCTTGTGTGGCGGTGGGTAGATCGTCTTGAACTCGTCGAGGGTCAAGTAGCCCTTGCTGCCTTTGTCGGCCCCCTTGAACGCCTCCTCGGCCGCCGCCTTGGTTTTCTTCTTCCCAGCCACGTACTCTTCCAGCGTCAGCTTGCCGTCGTCCGCCTTGTTCAACTTTTTGAACTTCTCTTCCGCCGTTAGAGCCTTGTGCCGCGGCGGGTAGATCGTCTTGAACTCGTCGAGGGTCAAGTAGCCCTTCTTGTCCTTGTCGGCCGCGCCAAACGCCTCCTCGGCAGCCTTCTTGTTCTTCTTCTTCCCAGCCAGGTACTCTTTGAGCGTCAACTTGCCGTCGCCCGCCTTGTTCAACTTCTGGAACTTCTCTTCGGCCGTCGCCTTGGACTTGTTCGACTTCTCTTTCTCCTGGGCATAGGCGGCGCCCACGCCAACACCAGTCGCCAGCATCAAGCTCAGCAGCACGCGCAACATTGTGACACTCCTTCAATTTGAGGGACAGGAAAAGGTCATCGGCCGCTGTCGGCGGTAGCGCTGGCAGGCCGGGCCCCCAGCGGAATCCACCGTAACTATAAACTAACCCTGCGGCTGGTGAAAGGTTCCGCAGCGGCGGCGGCGGGATTTTTCCGAAAAATGACCACCTCTCCAGCATGATACTCTTGGGCGTGCCAATGTGTTATGGTTAGAGCAGTGGCCCCTTGCACAGGCACTCACCCAGCCTTCTTATTTTTCCATATTTTTTACTTGAATAGATCGGCCAGCCACCATGGCGCGCGTGGTTCGAGAGCCGCCGCAAGACACGCCCACGGTCGACGGAATTCGTCTGGCCGGCTGGTGGCGAGACACGGATCAAGGGCAGCGGGTGCGATGTGAACTCTGCCCGCGAGGCTGCCTGCTGCGGCCGGGAATGCGGGGTTTCTGCTTCGTGCGGGAAAACCTCGATGGCCAGATGGTCACGACCACCTACGGTCGCAGCACCGGCTTCTGCGTCGATCCGATCGAGAAGAAACCGCTGGCCCACTTCTACCCGGGCACGTCGGTGCTCTCGTTCGGCACGGCGGGGTGCAACCTCGGCTGCCAGTTCTGCCAGAACTGGAGCACCTCGAAATCACGCGACGTCGAGGCCGCTTGCGAGGCGGCCTCCCCCCAGGCGATCGCCGAGGCCGCCCTGCGCCTGGGCTGCCGCAGCGTGGCCTTCACCTACAACGACCCCATCGTCTGGGCCGAGTATGCCATCGACACCGCCTCGGCGTGCCACCAGGCAGGCGTCAAGACGGTCGCCGTCACCTCCGGCTACATGAGCGAGGAAGCCCGCGCACCCCTTCTACCGGCACATCGACGCCGCCAACGTCGATCTCAAGGGCTTCAGCGAAGACTTCTACCGCACGCTAACCGACGGCAAGCTGGAGCCGGTGCTGGACACGCTGCGCTGGCTGGCCCGCCATAGCAACGTCTGGCTGGAAATTACCAACCTGATCATCCCGCGGGCGAACGATTCGCTCCTGGAAATCGAGGGCATGTGCCGCTGGATCGTGGAGGAGCTGGGCGCGGACGTGCCCCTGCACTTTTCCGCGTTTCATCCCGACTTCAAGCTCTCCGATCGCGGGCCCACGCCTCCGGAGACCCTCGCCGCGGCCTACGACATCGCCCGCCGCTGCGGCCTGCACTACGTCTACACCGGCAACATCAGCGACCGCCGCCGGCAGACGACGTATTGTCCCGGCTGCGGCCAGGCCGTGATCGAGCGCGACGGCTACGTCTTGGGCGGCTATCGCATCGGCGAAGGCCGCTGCACGCGGTGCCAGGCGCCGATTGCCGGGCGGTTCGACGACCGGCCGGGTGATTGGGGCGGCCGCCGCATGCCCGTCCGCATCGGCAACATCGTGCCCCCGCAGCCCGTGGCGGCCGGCCCCAGCCGCTGCCCGGTCCTGAGCGAGGAGCAACAGCAGCGGGTGTTCCGGGCGGCGGGCAGGCGCGTGGAGGCCGCCGTGCGCTCGTGGCCCGCGCCGGCCACGCCGGCCATCCTGGGCGAGATCGCCGAGGCGCCGGTCTACGGCAGCTTCGTCAGCCTCAAACGTGGCGGCCAGCTCCGCGCCTGCTGCGGTTTTCTGGGGACTTCGGTGTCGCTGGCCGAGGCGGTGGCCAACGCCGCCGTCCGCGCCGCCCGGGAAGACCCGCGGTTTGCCGCCCATTGCGGCCGCGGAACTGGACAGCCTGGACATGGAAGTCTGGCTGCTGTGGGGCTTGCAGCCGGTGGCCGCGCGCGGCCGCGACCGCCTCCAGGCCGTCACCATCGGCAAGCACGGCGTGCAGATCGCCCGCGGCCAGGCCCGCGGACTCCTCTTGCCCTGCGTGGCGATCGATCATCACCTCGATGCCAAGGGACTTCTCCAGCAGGTGTGCTTGAAGGCCGGCCTGCCCGCCGACGCCTGGCTCCACGACAACACGACGCTGATGACCTTCGAGGGGTATGCCATCGGCGGCCGGCTCCGCGAGGCCATCGCCGAGCCTCCGCCCGCGGATGATGCGGATCAGGAGGAACCGTCGCCGACCGGCCTGCGGCCGGGGCCCGGCAACGGAAATGCCGAGACGGCCGAGGACCGGTCGGCCGCGGTGGCCGGCACCTTCTATCCGGCCCGCCGCGCCGAAATCGACCAGATGCTGGACGAGTTCTTTGCGCAAGGGCCGGCGGAAACGCCGCAAGCCTGGCCCGCCGCCCTGGTCCCCCACGCCGGCTGGATCTATTCGGGCGCCCTGGCGGCGGCCGTGCTCGGCCGCGTGCAGATACCCGGGCGGGTCATCATCTTCTGTCCACGGCACCACTTCGGCGGCGCCGCCTGGGCCGTGGCGCCGTACCGGCAATGGCTGATCCCCGGCGGCCAGGTGACGGCCGATCTGGAGCTGGCCCGGCAATTGGCCGCGCGGGTCAAGGGCCTGCAACTCGACGCCCGGCCCCACCAGCAAGAACATGCCATCGAGGTGCAGTTGCCGCTGTTGGCGCGGCTGTCGCCGCAAACCCGCGTCGTGGGCATCACCATCGGCGAGGGCGATCTGACGGGCTTGTGCGGCTTTGCCGGGCAACTGGCCGGCGTGCTCCGCGAAGAGCCCGAACCGCCGCTGCTGTTGATCTCCAGCGACATGAATCACTTCGCCGACGAGGCCCGCACCAGGCGGCTGGATCGCTTGGCCCTGGACGCCATCGAAAGCCTGGATCCGCGGCGGCTCTACGAAACCGTCCGGCAGCATCACATCAGCATGTGCGGAGTGTATCCCGCGGTGATCGTCATGGAGACCCTGCGGCAGCTCGACCGGCTGCACCGCTGCGAAGAGGTCGGCTATACCACCAGCGCCCGCGCGCACGGGCGACAGCGCGCCGCGTGGTGGGCTACGCCGGGCTGCTGCTGGGCTGAGCGCAACCGCTGGCGGCCCACGGCGAGGAGGACAGCCTCGTAGGTTATGCTTTAGCATAACAGGGGCTCGCCGCCCGGTTATGCTCAAGCATAACCTACTCGAGCGATCAGTGTCTCCGCTGCCCAGGCTTTTCCGTCGGCGGCCCATGCGACAGGTCGATGCCCACGGCGGCGGCACGCAGGATCAGCGCCTGCTTGAAGTATTCAAACCTGTTGCGGTGAGGTTTCTTCTCGGCCCAGATCAGCGTGCTCTCGAACAGGTCCGCCGGGAAGGCTCCCCGATTGACCATCGTCACGACCCAGGTGACGAACCCATTCTCTTCGCCCGTCGCGGTGTGCAATATGGCCTTGATCTGCTCGGGATCGAAGACCGGCGTGGCCAGCGCGGCGCGCAGCAACCGATCGTAAACGCCACCGACACAACCAGCAAAGCGAACGATTTCTGCAACATCGCACGATTCTCCAATGGCTGATGGGGCCTTCGTCATGAGGCCGCCCGCTTGCGCGCCGGGGGCCACGGCCGCTGGGCCCCCAGCGCCACGTGGCGACTTGTAGTCGAAATCCTTGCCCGAGGCAAGGGCAACGGCCGCGGCCGCCCGCGGGTGTCCCCCTCGTCTTTCCGGGTTGACTACCACAAGAATGGCCCTGTATAGTAGCATAGATGGCAGCCTGGATTGATGGCTTCTCCTCTCCCGAGCATTCTGGAATGCCCTATGCCGCCGGCCGTGATTGAGCTCCGCAGTGCAGATGACTGGCGTGACGTGGTCCACCAGGCGGTCCAGGCGTTGGCGGAGGGGAATCTCGTGGCCTTTCCCACCGAGACCGTCTACGGCGTCGCGGCCAGCGCCCTGGATGAACGGGGCGTGCAGCGGCTGGTGGAACTCAAGGGCCGCCGTCGCGGCCACCCCCTGAGTTTGGCCGTCAAGAGTGCCGATGAGGCCCGCGATTACGCCCCCGGCATGAGCAGCCTGGCCCTGCGGCTGGCGCGGCGGTGCTGGCCGGGACCGGTGACGCTGGTGGTCGACGACCTGCACCCCGAGAGTCTGCTGCGGCGGCTTCCCCCCGCCGTCCAGGAGTGGGTTTCACCCGAGCGGACCATCGGGCTCCGCGTTCCTGGGCATGAGGTCATCTTGGACGTGCTGCGGATGCTGGCCGGCCCGCTGGCCCTGACCAGCGCCAACCTCGCCGGCCGGCCAGACGCCGTCAACGCCCAGCAAGTGCTCGACGCCTTGGGAGAGCGGGTCGATCTGGTCCTGGACGATGGGCCCTGCCGCTTCGGAGTGCCTTCCTCCGTCGTCCGCGTCCAAGGCAATCGCTACCAGATCCTCCGCCCGGGGGTCGTGCCCGAAAAAACCCTGCAACGGCTGGCCAGCCTGATGATTCTCTTTGTCTGCACGGGCAATACCTGCCGCAGCCCCATGGCCGAGGCGATTGCGCGGCAACTGCTGTCCAGGCGACTGGGGTGCGAACCCGGCCAGTTGGAGGACCGGGGCGTGTTGGTCATGTCGGCAGGCATGGCCGCCGCCCTGGGAGGCCGTGCCAGCCCGGAAGCGGTCCAGGTCATGTCCACCATGGGCGCAGACATCCGCGACCATGAAACGCAGCCGCTGACGGAGCCCCTGGTGCGGCACGCCGACGTGATCTACACTATGACGCGGTGCCACCGCGACGCCCTTGTGGCCCAATGGCCCGGCGCCGCCGAACGGACGAAACTGCTCTGCGCCGACGAATCGGATCTGTGTGACCCGATCGGGGGACCCACGGAGCGCTATCGGCGCTGCGCCGTGCAGATCCGGGCCGAGTTGGAAATCCGCCTGGACGAATTGGAACTCTGAACGAACAATGCCATAAGGCGGTGGTTGATTTATGCGCATCGCTGTGGGAACCGATCATCGTGGTTACGCGCTTCGCGGCAAGATCATCGACCTGATCCAACGCCTCGGCCATGACGTCGAGGACATGGGGACCACGAGCGACGAGGCCGTCGATTACCCCGACGTTGCAGCCCAGGTCTCGCGAAAGGTCAGCCAGCGCGAGGCCGATCGTGGCATTCTCATTTGCGGCACCGGCTTGGGCATGTGTATCGCCGCCAACAAGTTTCCCGGCGTCCGCGCCGCCCCCTGCCACGACGACCTGACCGCCGAAATGAGCCGCCGCCACAACGATTCCAACGTGCTCTGCCTGTCGGCCGACCTGCTGGGCGAGCGCCTGATCGGCCGCATGATCGAGCTGTGGTTGACCACGCCCTTCGAAGGCGGACGGCATGCCCGCCGCATCGAAAAAATCACCGCCATCGAGCGCGAAATCGAAGGGCACGGTCCACCGGCACCACAGGCGTAGCGGGTTATTCGTCGTGCCACGGCACGCTTGCCCCGCCTAATTCTACTGCGCAAGGTTCGCGGAAAATGGGGACTGGCTCCGTGGCGCAAATTGGTGCTGCGCCGGGAGAAACGATGCCGCCACGGTGCCTGTCCCCCTTTTTCGCAGTGGTGGTTCGTCGAAAAAGGGGACTGGCACCGTCGCCGGAGGCCGTTTTATCACGCAGCGCGTTAATGAGGCGACGGAGCCAGTCCCCATTTTCGACTGCCGTTCTTGCGCAGTAGAACTAAGTGTCCCTCGGCAAGCGCGGGTTTTCTGCCGAAAAACGGTCTCGTTCCCGCGATCGCCGCCGCGATTTTCCCCTGCGAAAATGCGACCGCCTTATCGCGCTGCCGAAGAAAGCCCGCTGGGCGATTCCTGTTGGTACGGCTGTATCGTTCGTAACGGACCCCAAGGGAAAGAAACCGCGCCGGAAGGCAGATTTACTCATGTCCGCGCCTTGGAAAGTTCTCGCCGCATGGCTAACATAGGAAGTTGGAGCGGGGCTCTGCGGGCCTGATCGGGCCAGGCCGGGGAACCTCGCCACAAGGATCGATTCGCCATGCACCATTCTCGCTATCCCAGACCGGATGAAGTCGAACAGTTGCTGCGGAATGCCGAGCTTCGCGACGAGTTGGAACGCTACTTCGACGAGTCGATCAGCCGCGTGAACGTCCAGCAATGGACCTTGGCGGCCGAGAACGAATTCCTCGCTTCCATGTTGGCGTGGGAACAGGCGCCGATCCTGCCCATTTACCGCTGGTTCGAGCCCGAAGTGCGGCTGCCGCGGCCGGAAACGCTCAGCGACGGCGACCTCTCCCAGATCCTCTGGGACGTCATCGGCAAGCTCTTTGCAAAGCGCATCGTGCTGGATTTCACCGATCACCTCAGCGATCGGGAGCTGTACCGCTTGATCTACTGCGATATCCTGCCGGCACGGGAAAAGAAACTCGATTATCCCAGCAGCTACTTGCACTGGGATTGCACCGGCGCCGGCGGCGACTCCGAGGTCTGGCTCCGCTACTACGCCAGCCAGGAGGAACGGCAAGAATGGGCCGAGAGCTATCGCCAGCCGCTGCCGCCCCGCACGCCGCCGCCCTATCCTCGCAACCTGCCCCGCGAGCCGGGTAATTCGTAGCCCCAAGACCGCTGAGCGACGGGCGCAACCGAGGCCCCTGCCCCCTCCGGGAGAGGGTAGGTTGAGGGGAATTACGCATCTCTTCCGCTTCCCCCTCACCCCGACCATCGTCCCTTCGGCATTCCCCGAGCATATCTCAGACTTCTCCCGCGTCTCTGCGTGAGCCTTGCTTTTTACGCCACGGAAAGGGACAGTCCCCATCAGCGGCTACCATCGTTGCACCACCGCCGGCGGCTGGCGCCGTGCTTGCCCGGCGGGGCCTTCGACCCGTTTGGCCTACCAGCCCCAGCGGGCTACGCGGGTTCGCCCCAGCGCAAAACGTCGGGCTGGGGACGGGACCCTGTCCTGTTTGGCGGACGTGCTCTGCTTTCCGTCAAGCTCGGGAGACACGCAGGCCCAGGTTGTTGTTCCGGTTCCCGGGCCTGTTGTTGTTGCGGTTCGCCGAGCGGCAGTTCCTGGCGTCGTTGTTCCAGTTGCCGCCGCGATTCACGCGTTTCGAGCCTCCTTCGGACAAGACCCCTCGATGCTTTCAAGCACGCGACGACGAAATGCGCCGCTCTCCGCCCGCCGCACGAACGCCAGGAGCGGCTCGACGTGCCGAGCGGTTTCCTCCTCGCTCCAACGGCCGCTCGTATACTTGTCATGGTACAGGAGCAACTTGCGGCGGAATCGTTTCCGGCTCCGCGCCGCCAGCCGGACATGCCCAGGGAAAACGCGGTATCCCAGGAAGGTCAACCCCATGGAGCAGCCGTTCAAGCAAACCGGCTTCAGCTCCAAGTGGAGCGAGTCGCGGAGGAACGCGGCAACGTCGTCCCTGACTTGCCGCAACCAGTCCTTCTCGGAATCCCACACGACGAAGTCGTCCATGTAGCGCACGTGGCGTCGGCAGCCGAGCGTTTGCTTGACGTGATGATCCAACACGCCCAGATAGTGATTGGCGAAGAACTGGCTGGTCAGATTGCCGATCGGAACTCCGCGTCCCGGCGACGCCGCGTAGCTGTCGATGACGCCGTCCAGCAGCGCCAGTAGCAGCGGGTCCTTGAACCGGCGGCGAAGGAGCCCCTTCAACGTAGCGTGGTCGATGCTGTCGAAGTACTTCCGCACGTCCATCTTCAAGTACCAGTCTCCGCTTCGGCAAAAGCGCACCGCGCGAGTGATCGCTCCGTCCAGCCCCTTGCCTCTTCGGCAGGCGTAGCTGTCGCGGATTTGGTACGCCTCGAAGTGGGGTTCGACGACGTTGATGATTGCGTGCTGCGCCACACGGTCGCAGAAGGGGGCGGCGCAGATCATCCGCTCCTTGGGATCGAAAATCATGAACGTGCGGTACGGCCCCCAGGGGACGGAACCGGCAAGCAGTTCCTCGCGCAGGCAGCGCAGCCGCGCGTCCAGATCGGCGCGAAAACGCAGGACCTCCGCCTTCGCCCGCTTCCCTTTAGACGCTTTCCAAAAGGCCAGCCGGAGGTTGTCGGCCTCCGCAATGCGCTCAATCAGGTTTCCCGCCCGCTTCATCGGTCTGTGCCTGCTTCTTGCCGATTGCCGCCAACAACGTCTCGCCGTACTTCTCGGTCTTGGCATCCCCGAAGCCGTCGATTTTCTTCAACTCAGCGATGGAGGAGGCCCGCCCCTTCGCCATTTCCGCCAACTGCTCGTTCGTGCAGACGGCGTACACCGGGATCGCCTCTTTTCCGGCCAATTCCTTGCGGGCCTCCCGTAGTCGGACGAACACGGCGAAATCGTCCGCCGAGAGAATCTCTTTGTAGTCCACTCGCGCCCGACCGCCCCCTTTGCCTTGCGGTACGCCATCCAAGAGGTACTCGATACAGAAACACCAATACGCCGTCTGGCTGCCCTGCACCAGTTCCTTCTGGGCCGACACGGCACGATGCGACCGCAGGAAGCGGTTCAGCCCCTCCTCCGCCTCCGCATCGCCTGTCGCCGGAATGGAAAACAGCTTGAACTGCATTATCTAGATCACCTATCTTAACACGACCACACAACGAACTCCCCCAGGGCTTCGCCCTGGACCCAAGAGCACCTTGCCCTTGCAACTCGCTCCGCCTGTGCTTGCCCGGCTACGGCCCGTCCCGGGCCTCCGCTGCGGGCTGCGCACCGGCTGCGCCCGCTCACCCCGCTACTCCCCCGCCACTCGGGAGACACGCAGGCCCAGGCCGTTGTCCCGGCACCCGGGCCCGTCGTCGCCGCGGCCCGCCGAGCGGCAGCACCCGGCGTCGTGGAACCAGCCGCCGCCGCGAACCACGCGACCCGAGCCCGTTATAGGCCCCGTGGGATCGTCCGTCGGCGATTCCTTGTAACCGCCATCATACCAATCCTGGCACCACTCCCACACGTTGCCGTGCATATCGTACAGCCCCCAGGCGTTCGGCTTCTTCTCGCCCACCGGGTGCGTCTTGCCGCCAGAATTACCGTCATACCACGCATATCCGCCCAGCCCCGACTCCTCGTCCCCGAAGCAATACGCGCGTCGTGCTCCCCGCCCGGCAAGCGTATTCCCACTGCGCCTCGCTGGGCAGCGAAAACTTTCCGCCGCCAATCTTGTCGTTGAGCTTGTCGAAAAACCGCTGGCAGTCGTCCCAACTGACGGTCTCCACCGGGTTCTTCGGGCCCTTGAATTTGCTCGGGTTGTTGCCCATGACGGCCTCCCACTGCTCCTGCGTCACCAGGTACTTGCCCAGGTAGAACGGCTTGGTGATCCGCACGCGGTGCTGCGGCTTCTCGTCGCCTTGGGCGTTGTTGTCCGAATCGGGCGAGCCCATCATAAACTCGCCCGCCGGGATCAGGACCAACTCCATCTTTACCCCGCCACCGAGGTCCACGGCGATTCCCTTTGCGGGCAATGTGGCAGGGGCAGGAACCGGGATCGGCCGCGTCACGGTGATGATGAAACTGGTCTGGGTCGTTTGGCCCTCCCGGCCAGTGGCGGAAACGCTGATTTCCTGTTGCCCCGCGGGCTCGGCCAGCGGGGGCGTCCACAAAAACAGGCCCGTTTGCCGGTCGATATTGGCGCCCGGCGGAGCATTGGCGTCCAGGCTGAACCGCACCTTGCCTTGCCACTGCGCCGGGTCCTCAGGTGGCACCGCAACGCTCAACTCCTTGCCCGCTTCGACGGTCTGTGGCCCGACGGCTTGTAGCCGCAAGGGCGGAATCGGCCTGAGCACATTGGGGATGGGCCTGGGGCGCAGCGGGGCAGGCACAGGCGCCACCGCCGTCTGGACACCTGTGTCTGGCCGGCCGGGGCGGTGCAAGCGGGAAGCCAGTAGGAAAAACCCAAGCCCAATTGCGACGAGAACGGCAACGAGCGCCACCGCCCGAAGGAAGTTGTGGAGGATCGCGTTTTCCGGGCCGACGATCCACCCCAGCACGCGGTCCAACGGCCGGGCGACTGCGGCCAGGGGGCGCAAGAGGCGTGCCGCGATGCTCGCTGGGGCGGCGGGAACGGCACCAGACCCCGAAACTAGCGAGACGCCAGTGCTACCGGGCGCGGCCGCCGACGCCTGAACCGGCAGGGCCACCGTCTCCAGCGGTCCTCTGGCCGCCAAGACTCTCTCGACCGCCCTTGCTTCTGCCCGCTCCAGCGGCCGCACCCTGCCGTCTGTGACCAGCTCGTCGAGCAAGGGCGCGTCGGCCAGCGGCCGACCGCAGGCCAGAATCAACCGGCCCACCATGGTGCGGGCGTCGGCGTCCTCGTGCCGCCAGAGCGTTTGAAATGCCTGGGACTCGGCCGGCCGAAGGAAGTCGGACTCCTGGAAGATCAGGTTTTCGTCGTTGTTGAATCGCTGCCAGAGTTCGGCCTGTCCGCCGGCCAGGCAACGGATTCCGCTGTAGATGACCAGGTGGGAGAAGCGGTCCACCGCGCCATTGTAAATCTTCTCCCGAAACCGCTGGGGGTGTTGATAGTTCAGGTGCCCCAACTCGCCGGACGGCGTGTCGGCCAGCTCGGGCGTGTGCATGCCGTCGTAATCGACCAGGCGGAGATCCAAGACACCGCGCTCTCGGGGAACCAAGAGGACGTTGCCGTGTTGCAAGTCGGCGTGCGCGACCTCCTTCTTGTGAAGCATGTGCGCCAGTTTCACCCACATTCCCGGCAACTTCCTGAGGTCATAGGTGCGCTCCCTCGCCGTCAGCTCCTGCTGGAAGAACTCGTTCAGGGTGAGGCCCTCGACCCAACGCATCTTGAGCACGGGGAACCAACCGCCGCGGACGCGGATTCCGGGCTCAAGGTAGTTGAAGTCCACAACGAAGGGGAGCTTGGCGGCCTCAAGCTTCTTGGCTATCTCGCGGTAGCGCTGCTGCCTGGTGGGGGCCGCATTCTGAAACATTTCAGCGCCCAGGCGTTCCCGGTGTGCGGACAGTTCACCTTATAAACGACCGCGAAGGTGCCCGTCCATTTCAAGAGCCTCCCCATCATTCGTTCCGGCTCGCCGGCCTGGAGTTCGTTGTCGGCCGCCGACGAGCGCAGGTTCTGGACGGCCTCGTCAAAGTCGTTGATGGTGGGCCAGAAATCCGGCATGTGGTCCTCGTGCGGCAATCTAGGGGACGACCGCCAGGAGTGTGGCGTCGTCGTCTTGGAGTTTTCGGGCGTCGCGGAGGCGTTGGAGCCAGGCGGCGAACTGCCCGCCCGGGTTGGCCGCCGCCCGCAGCGATTCGAATTGCCCCCAGGGGTCCCCGCCACCTTCAAATTCGGCCAGGCACCAGCGGGCCAGGGCATCGGTGACCAGCCAGAGGCGGTCGCCGATGCGGGCCTGACCGTGGGCGTACACGCTGAGCTTTTCGCGATCGTGCTTGGGCGAGGCCCGCGAACCGACCAGCGGCGGACGATCGTTGAACTTCCCTGACTCGTCGAGCGGGAAGGCGCGGAGCAGTTGGTTCCCGCGGCTGTGGAACAAGCAGGTGTCGCCGACGGCCACCGTGCGCCACTCGACGCCCCCCTCGGCGACTTCGCCCAGCACAACGCCGAGGAAGGTTGCGAAGGCGCCGCGGTCGAACTTCGCCTTGGCGTAGTAGGGCATCGTCAGGCCGTCGACGGCGGTTCGCCACCGCTGCTGGAGGGCGGGGAGGGCGTCGGTCCAGTCGGCGAGGTCGAGCGGAGCTTGCGCGACGAATTGCTCTACCAGCAGGCGGGCCCAGAGATCGGCGAACGAAGTGTCGCTTGCCCCGTCGGCCAGGGCGAATCGCCCCGCCGCCGCATCGGCGGCCGACGCGTCTTCGTATTCTTCCGGCGCGTTGCCGCTCCTCGGCAGCCAAAAGAGAGAGGACTCTGCGACCATGATGGCCCCCGATCCGCCGTGCGGCTAGGTGCTGCTCACCGTTGCGATGTCCAGAAGCGTGGTCACCGAGGCCATGTCCGCGTTGAATGCGAAGCCCCGAGCGCCCTCCGCGTCGGCAAATGGCACCTCCTTGGTTTTGGCCCGACCGATCATCCCCGGAGTCAGTTGGCTCGTCATGCTGAACAACCGCCGCGCGTTGTCGTCGGGCAGGCCGACTTCGCTGGCCGGGTAGAGAATCGGGGTACTGCAGCGCTTTGAAATATGGAGGTTGAACAACAGCACGTTGCCATCGCTGGAGGCGATGCCGCGAAGGCTGGCGGCCCCGGGTGAAGGATCGCCGTCGTTGGCCGCGCCGTCGGTGATGTTAAACACGATGGGCGGAAAACAATCGGGGTGCTGGCTGACGAAGTCGGCGGTCACCTGATACGCCACGCGAAGTACCTGACACATCGGAGTCTGACCGTCTGCCACAGGGTCGATCCACACGGCGAACTCGGACACCTGCTCGATCTGCCCCCCCGTCCCGTCCGCCACCAGCCGCCTTCGCTGCTCCATGCGCAACGGACAACTTGCGATCTGGCTCACGGGACGGGAGATCTCCCCCGCCAGGCTGCCGGGAAACCCCAGGTTCAACTCCCTGCCGTAGCCAACGACGCCGAGAAAATAGCGGTCCCGGACAACCGTTCCCCGGCAGCACTCGCTGACCAGTACGTTGATTAGGCCGTTGACCGCCTCTGCGACGCCCTGCGCCTTGGTCCTCGTCGCATCGATGCCCCAGGGTTCCGCCATCGAACCGGACTGGTCCAGCAGAAAGATCATCAACGTCGGGTTACGGGTGTTTATCGGTTGCTCATACGGCATAGTGGCACGCCCTCCGCTTGTGGCCCCCTAATATAACAGACGGAGGCCCCATTTGACAACAACGCAGCAGGCTTGCGATGCGGAAGCGACCATTGATGTGGCGCCCGAGGGTCAGGGGGGACAAGGCAAGGGCCTTCCGCTGGGCAGCCCCCCCGTTTTTAGCATTCCAGTCCGGTCAAAATCTCCGTCAAGACCGCCTCGCAAGCTGCCGATACCCTAAAATGACAAGTGATATATCACTTTGTTGATAACTTTACTGTTTACTTCCGCCGCGAGCTTGATATACTGAATGAAACACCACGCGAAGCGGCAATTCTACTGCGACGCGCCACCCACGACGAATCAAGGTCCATGAGCACGCTAGCGATGGAGTCCATAGTGCCCGCCCTACGCCAAGCGCGGGCAGGCCGCTCAAACCACGGACACGGCAACGCCCAAGGCGGCAGCCGTCCGTGTCGCCCAGTCGGAGAAACTCGATTGGCTGGAGCGTAAGAGTCAAGCCCTGGAAGGGGCCACGCCGGAAGAAATTCTCACCTGGGCGGTGGAAGCCTACTTCCCGCGCTTCACCATGGCCACCGGCTTGGGGCCGGAAGGCTGCGTGATCGTCTCCATGCTGGCGAAGATCGAGCCGCGGGTCTATGTCTTTAATCTCGACACCGGCTACCAGTTTCCGGAGACGCTTGAGTTGCGTGATCGCATCGCCCAGCGCTATGGCATGGTCATCGACTTGCAGCGGCCGGAGCTTTCTGTCCCGCAGTACGAGGCGGTTCATGGCGGGCCGGTCTACCAGCACGACCCCGATCGTTGCTGCTTCGACCGCAAGGTGGCGGTGCTGCACCGCGTGGCGGCCGGTTTCGACGCCTGGGCGACCGGCGTCCGCCGCGACCAAAGCCCCACCCGCGCCGAGACGCCGATTGTCCGCTGGGACAAGAAATTCGGCCTGGTGAAGATCAGCCCGTTGGCGGCCTGGACCAAGAGCGACGTCTGGAATCGCATTCTCAGCGAAGACGTGCCCTACAATCCGCTGCATGATCGAGGCTATCCGAGCATCGGTTGCTGGCCCTGCACCCGCGCGGTGACGCCGGGGGAAGACGAGCGGGCGGGCCGCTGGAGCGGCACGGCAAAGACCGAGTGCGGCCTGCACACGGCCGCCGAGTAATCTCAGACCTTCTTTCGCTCCAGGCAGCGCTGGGCCAGCCAGGCGGCGGCCGGCGCAATGCCCGCGCCCGTCTTCGCCGAGACCGGCCAAACGGACGCTGCGGGCGCCAATCGCTTCATGTCGGCCGTGATCCGCTCCACGCGGAAGTCGCTGTGCTCCAACAGGTCGACCTTGCTCACCACCAGCGCGTCGGAGCCCTGGAAGATGGCTGGATACTTCACCGCCTTGTCGTCCCCCTCGGCGGTGCTGAGCACGACGATGCGGAGATGCTCGCCCAGATCGAAGCCGGCCGTACAGACCAGGTTGCCGACGTTCTCGATCGCCAGCAGATCGATCCGCTCCAGCTCGAGGTCGGCCAGGGCCGAGACGATCATGTTGGCGTCGAGATGGCAGGCGCCGTCGGTATTGATTTGGACGACCGGCAGCCCCAGGGCCTCGATCCGCTGGGCGTCGATCGAGCCGGCGATGTCCCCCTCGATGACCGCCGCCGCCAGCCGGCCGCGCAATTGGCCCAGCAGGGCTTCCAGGAGGGTCGTCTTGCCGCAACCCGGCGAGCCCACGATATTGACGCAAAACACGCCGGCGGCGTCGAAGCGGGCGCGATTTTCGGCGGCAAGTTGCTCGTTGGCCCTCAGCAGGCTCTTGGCGGCCACGATTTTCATGGAACGTCCTCCAGTTCGATGCTTTGCAGGAACAATTGCCGGCCCTCTTCGATGGTAATCTCCGGGCTCCGACAACGGGGACATTCGACGACCAACTGGTCGATCTCCTCGCGGCCGCCGCAGGCACCGCAGCAGCAAACCGCCCGCGGCTGGTCGATGTCGACCTTGGCCCCCTCGACTACGGTGCCCGGGGCCAAGAGCTCGAAGGCGAAGCGGAGGGAATCGCAATGCACGCCCGAGAGCCGCCCGATCGCCAACTCCAACCGCGTCACGCCGCCGCGCTGCCCGGCGCGGCGGACCTCCCGGCGAACCTGTTCGATCAAGGCCTCGACGATGGCCAATTCGTGCATGGGGTAGCGCAGCGGAGGGGGCAAAGGTTCAACGCGGGCAGTCACTCGCCACGATCCATTATACCACTCCGCTCAGGGGACAGCGCCTTGCCAGCCATCCAGCGCATTGACGACTCCTTCCACCGCCTTGGGCACGGCCGCCGCCACCGCCGGCGTGCAAGATTCCCCGAAATTCACCACATCTTCCGCCTCGATCCCCACCAAGAGGATATTGCGGTCCTCGGGCAGGTGCAGCCCGGCCTGCCGCCCCAACGCCAACGCCGTGGGCAGATTCACGTCATGGGCCGAGGCACTGCGCTGCGTGGGGATGGCGTCCGGCCGCAGGCAATGGATCGTCCCCGGCGGGGCCCCCGTGCAGATCGCGTCGATCACGACGGCGCGGTCGCAGCCGACCAGTCGCTCCATCAACCGCAGCCCGCCCCAGTAATCTTCGCCGACCTCGATGTCGGGCCGGCCGGCCAGGCGGGATTTCAACTCCGCAGCGACGCGCAGGCCCACGCTGTCGTCGCTCACCAACGGATTGCCCAAACCCAGGACCAGGGTCTTCATCACCGGCTGCCCAAGAGAAAAGCGCCCGGCCCACGCTGCTTCGTCGTGGGCAGGACGCCCAAGGAAAAACCCGCACGCGAATTTATTATAGACGTTCTCTCCCGCGTTTCCCACTCCTCAGCGGGCAACTTTCCGTCGCCGCCAGGCGGCAATCGCCAGGCCGGCCGCACCTGCCAGCAGCAGCGCCAACGTCCCCGGCTCTGGAACCGCCGGACTCACCGCCGGACTCACGGCGGCAGTCACCACGCCCGCCGATCCGACGGCACTGCCATGGCCCGACTCCCCAGCCCGCTCAGCCCGCAGCCGCGCCAGCAACGAGTCCAGCACGCTCGCGGCGTGGACGACGCTGCTGCTGGTGCTGTCAGCAGCAGCCGTCACCGCAGGCTCGCTGTCGCCACCGGAATCCAGCAAGGCCCCGAACACCACCTCGCCACCACTCTCGATGTCCAGGCGGCCCGTGCTGCTGGTGGGCACGGACTCGGGCGTGGAGAAATCGACCGTGCCGCTGAGGATCGTCGTGCCGGCACTATAGTTGTTGTAGCCGGCCAGCACCAAGACCCCCGTGCCGCTCATGGTCAACGGCATCGGGGTGCCGCTGACAATGGCATTGAAGCCCGAGCCGGTGATCGTGGCATTGCCGAAGATCTCCGAAACGTTTTGCAGCGTGCCACTGGTGGCAACCAGGCTGCCGCCGGAACCCACCACAATCTGGCCGGCGGCGCTGCCGTAGCCGTTGCTGGCCAAGTCCAACAGACCGCCCTGCAGGACGAGCGTGCCCACGCTGCCGGCCCGCCCGTAGACGTTGCCGATGGTGATGCCGGCGAAGGTATCGACCGTCCCGCCGCTGATATTCAGCGTGCCGTTGCCGCCGCGGCTGCCGATGTCCAGCGTGGCGCCGTAGGTATCGGCGGCGACCGTGCAGAGGCCGCCCCTAACGTTCATCGTGCCCGTGCCGCCACTGACGCCGATCGCGGCGATGCCGCCGGAAATGCCGTTGGAACCGATGCTCAGGGCACCGTTGTAGAGGTTATAGGTTCCCGTGCCGCCGGCCGTACCGGCGGCGGTGGCGGGGACAAGGGCCCCGCCCACGGAGAAGTAATTGCCCACCATGCCCACCGTGCCGCCGTACTGGTTGACAATGCCGGTCGCTCCGCCGACGCCGACTTGCAGGCCGGCGCCATAGCCATTATTGCTGATTACCCGGCAGGAGCACGCCGTCGCCGCTGATATTCAGCACGGCCGGGCGGCCGTTGCCGCCGCCGCCGGGGTCGCCGACGCTAATCACGCCGCCGTAGCCGTTGACCCCGCCGGCGTCGCCCTGGACGAGCGTGCCGCCGCTGAGGTTGACGGTCCCTGAGCCGACCAACAGCCCGTTGCCGCCCACGAAGAGCGTCTGGCCGTCCACCACGGAAACCAGGCCGGAGGAGACCAGCACGCCGGCGGTCTCCGTGCCGTTGGGCGACCCGTTGAGCGTGCCGCCGGCCACCACCACGTTGTTGGTGAAGTTGGGAGCGAACATCGAGCCGCCCGGAACCAACATGACGACGCCGCTGCCTGTGGTCGTGGCCGTGAGCGTGCAGCCATTAGCCAAGGCATTGTCGAGCACGCCGGGGCCGCCGATCTCCAGGGTGCCGCTGTTGATGACGAAGCCGCCGCTGTAACTGCCGGACCCGGTGATCTCCAGCGAGCAGTTGTTGACGGTCGTCGGGCCGCTGTAGGTGTTGCTGCCGGCAAAGACCTGGAGCCCGGGGCCGTTGGCAACCACCGCGATCTGGCCGGCGCCGTCTTGGATGACGCCGCTGAAGGTCGAGGTGCCGGCCGGCGCCAGGGTGAGAACCACCGGGCCGCCGTGGCCGATGGCGGTGCTGGTGGTTACCGTGCCCCCGCTGGCACCGGAATTGGCCAGCGAGTTGATCGTCTGGTTCAGGCCGTTCAGGTCGAAGGTCGCCCCGTAGGCAACTGTCACGGGAGTGGTGTTGGCGCAGCCCGCCGCTGGACGAGGGAGTTGCCGATATACAGTAGTGCGACCTGTGTGCTGGGGATCGCGCGCTGTTAAAAAGCTGAAGTAGTCCAGCGTGACGTTCGGGTTAATCATGTTTGCCGGATTAATGCCATGTCCCGGCAAGGTCAGGTCCGCCGTGGGGTTCGCAGGAATAGGGCTGTTCCGATCCACGCGTGTACGGCTGCCGACAGGCTGGCCGTCCACGTACAGGTCGATACGCTGCGCTCCGCTCTGGCAACGTCTCGGTGACCATGTACCAGGTGCCTGGGGGCCAGGATGTACGGAGGCTCGCTATTGTAGCAACGGCGCCGTTGGCAATATTACAGGCCGCCGTGAAGCCCGTTGGACTGGACGCCGCGACGCCCGCGGTGCCAATTGTTAAGAGGTACGCCGAAGCCAGAGGGCCGATTGCATTGAACCGGCCGCTGCAGCAGGAACATGTTGACGTAAGTGCGTAATACATTCAGGGTCGTGTTCACGTTGCCATCCAGACCGACACTGGTATCCACGTTCCCGATGACGCCGTTGTTCAGACCGGCGGGGCACGCAAATGAAGTACTGGTTGCAAGGTGAGATGGGATAGCCTTGGTTAAACTGGCCCGGCGACGTAACTGGCCCCGCTGCCGTGCCAAGATCGCGTACATGGCCGTTGCCGCTGGGTGAATCGGTGATCGCGCTGCCGTTGGCGAGCGTGCCGCCGCGGACCCGTCAATGTTCAGTACAGCATCGATGGCAGAGCGCATGATCGGCGCGTCGAGCTTGCAACGTACCGGCGTTGATCATGGTGATCCCCTGGTAGGCTTGCGGCGTGCCGATGGTCAACGTGCCCGGGCCGGCACTGGTAAGCGAGCCGGCACCGCTGACCACATTGTTCAGCGTGCCGCTAGCGGCCTGGTAGATAGTCACGTTGCCGCCGCTGGCCACGGTCACCGGTCCCAGGTTGGCCACCGTGCCCGCCAGCGTACCGTCGTCGACCAGTGGGGGAACGGTGAAATTGTTCGTGGCCGCGGTGAGGGTCAGCGTGCTCGGGCCGTCCTTGACCAAGGCGCCGGTGATCGGGTCGGCAATGGTCGTCGGCGCGGTCACGTAGAGCGTCGGAGAACCGGTGAGGGTCACCGTGTTGGGCGTCGAGAGCCCCTGCGGGCCGAGGGTCAGGCTGCCCACGCCGGCGCTGCCAAGGGTCACGTTGCCGCTGATGTCCACGGCGTTGGCCAGGGTGTAGCCGGCGCCGCCGTCCTGCAGGGTGCCGCCGAAAATGTTTAGCGTGCCGACGCCTAAGGGCCCGGATGCCAGCGTGCCGCCGGCAATCACGCTGCTGGCGCCGATCTGCAACACGCCGCCGGCAAGATTGGTGCCGCCGCTATAGGTGTTGCCCGTCATGGCGACGGCCAGCGTGCCGCTGTTCTCCTTGGTGAGCGTCACGCTGCCGGCAATGCTGCCATTGCCGGAGAAGTTGTAGGGCAGCGTGTTGTTGCTGACCACGCAGATGAACGGCGAAACCGTGCCGGCCAGGCTCACGCTGCCCGTGCTGGCGCCGTCGGTGAAGATGATCGGGTCACCGTTGCTGAAGGTCGTCGCACTGAGGCTCAAGCTCCAGTTCGACGTTGTGGCGTCCCAGGACGAGCTGTGGCTGCCGGTCCAGGCCTTCGTCCCGCCGTAGAGGTCCACGTCGATCTGGTCCTTGCTGGCGTTGTTGAAGAAAACGCCGGAAAACCCTGCGGGCAGGTTGTTGGCCAACAGGGCGCTTGCATTGCCCACCAGGCTGCCGTAACTCATGACCTCATACGTGCCGCTCGTCAGGCCGCCGGAGTTCTGGATGTTGACAAAGGCGTTGCCGACCGTCAGGACGCCGCTGACCGCCAACAGGTCGCTCGTGGTGCCGAGGTCCAGGTCAATCTGGGCGTTGGTGTTGAGGGTCAGGCCGCCAAGGGTCAAGGTGCCGACGCCGCCGAAGTTGCCGGAGGTATTGTCGCCCGGGGCGATGTGCGCCCGGCGTTGACCGTGACCGTGTTGGCCACGGTGCCGGCGCCTGCCAAGGTGCCCAGCGCCACGGCGGTGGCGCCGCTGTAGGTGTTGGCGCCGTCGAGTTGGAGCACGCCCGAGCCGGTCTTGGTCAGGGTGCCGGGCGTAGCTCCCGCGTTGGCGATAGCGCCTGCGTAGATCAGGGTCCCGCTGGGCACGCTGATGGTGGCGGCCCCGACGCTGACGGGCCGCGAGGAATTGAGCGTGAAGCTGGGGCTTGCCTGGAAGGTGCCGCCGGAGAGCGTCAAGGCGCCGGCGGTGGCGCCCAGGTTATAATCGTTGCTCACGGAGAGCACGCCGCCTTGGACGGTGGTGCCGCCGCTGTAGGTATTGTTGCCGGCGAGGACCTGGGTCCCGCTGCCGCTCATCACCAGGGCGACCGTGCCGTGGCCATTCTGGATGACGCCGCCGAAGGTCGTCGAGCCGCCGGGGGGCGCCAGGGTGAGGGTGGTCAGGCCGGCAACGCTGCTGGTCACTGTGCCGCTGCTGCCGTTGAGATTGGACAGCGACCCAACGGTTTGCGGCACGCCGTCGAGGTCAAAAACCGCGCCGCTGGCGACCTGCACGGAAGTGCTGCTCGATAGATCCCCGCCAACGATGGTGCCGCTGCTGACGCTCGTCGGACCGCTATAGGTGTTGCCGATGCTGCTCAGCCGTAGCACGCCGAGCGACATTTGAGTCACGCCCCCGGTACCGCTGATGGCGGACGCGAAGGTCGTGCTGCCGGAGAGATCGAAGTCCAGGACGCCGTTGTCGGCGATGAGGCTGCTGCTGTTGATCGAGCCGGTGGTGCCGCCGCTTCCCAACTGCAGCGTGTCGCCGCTGTTGATGGTCGTCCCGCCGGTGTAGGTGTTGCTGCCGGTGAGGGTCAAGTCGGAGGTGCCCGCGAGGGTCAAGCTGCCGCCGCCACTGAGTATCCCGGAATACGTCGCGGGGGAACTGTTGCCGCTGACGGTCAAGGCCAGCGGCGATCCGCCGGTGGTGGCCAGCGCCACATTGACGCTGCCTCCCAGGCCGCCGATGGTCATGGAGCTAACGCCGAAGGTGAGGCTGCCGCCGCTGAGGGTCAAAGCGCTGTCTTGTGCGGCCTTGGTGTTGTTAAGTTCCAACGTGCCGCCGCTGAGGGCCGTCGTGCCGCTGTAGGTGTTGGCGCTGTTGAGGATCAGGGTGCCGGCGTTTTGAATCAGGCTGCCGCTGCCGCTGATGCCGTTGGTCGGCCCGAAGGAAGTGGTTCCCGAATTATCAAAGGACAGGAGGCCGTTGTCGGTGACGCCGCTGGTGCTGCCGATCGAGCCGGTGGCGCCGCCGCTTCCCAACTGCAACGTGCCGGCGGCGATCGTGGTCAGGCCGCTATAGGTGTTGCTGCCGGTGAGGATCTCCGTGCCGGCGCCGTCGAGAGTCAAGGAGGTCTGACCGGTGCTGCTCTGGATCACGCCGCTGAAGGTCGTGGAGCCCCCGGCCGGCACGAGGGTGAGGGTAGTCGCGCCGCCGCGGTTGATGACCGTGCCCCCGCCGGACAGCGAGAGGATGGTCTGCGCGAGGCCGGCCAGGTCGAGGCTCGCGCCGCTGGCAACCGTCAGCGGAGAAGCGGCCGACAAGCTGCCGGGCAGCCCGCTGCCCACCGTGCCGCCCGCCAGCGTGCCGCCGCTGACCGTGGTCGGTCCGCTATAGCTCTCGGCGCCGGCGAGGACCACGTTGCCCGGCCCGCTGACATTGAGACTCGCGACGCCCGTGATCGTCGGGGTGAACGTGAGCGTGCCGCCGCCCCCGCCCAGGTTATAGGTGGTGCCGGCGGGCGTGAGGGTGCCGTTGAACGTGACGTTGCCGCTGGCCCCCAGGCTCAAGCTGGGGTAACCGGCCATGCTGATCAACTCGGAGTCGTTGGCAAGCAGCGCCAACGCCCCCGCGGAAGCGGGCGCGATCTTGTGGCTGCCGAGCCAACCGTCCACCGTGCTGTAGGTCCCGGTCGAGGCCAGAACCAGCGCGCCTCCATTGTTGATGGTGATGGTCCCGCTGCTGGGAACGGCGCTATTTCCGCTGAATTGAAGGTCGCCGGCCTTCACCGTGGCGCCGCCGCTGTAGGCGTTGGCGCCGGTGAGGATCAGGCCGCCGGCGCCCATCTGAACCAGGCTGCCGCTCCCGGTGACGGCCTGCGAGAAGGTCGCGTTGCTGGAAAAATCAAAGGCCAGGACGCTGTTGTCGCTGATGCTGCTGGTGCTGCCGATCGATCCGGCCGTGCCGCCGCTTCCCAACTGCAGGTCCGGCGCTGATGGTCGTCGCGCCGGTGTAGGTGTTGGCGCCGGTGAGGATCTGGGTGCCGGTGCCCGCCTGGGTCAGGCCGCCGCCGCCGCTGAGAACCCCGGAATAGGTGGCGATGGAATTATTGCCGTCGACGGAGAGGGTCACCGGCGACGGCGACGTCCCCGTGGTGGCGAGGTTCACCATGCCGCCGCCTGCCAGGCCGCCGATCGTCAGGGCGGTAACGCCGAAGGCCAGGCCGTTGTTGGTGTTGACGTACACGGTGCTGCCCGAGTCGTTGTTGTTCAGTTGCAACGTGCCGGCGGTGACGGTCGTCGTGCCGGTGTAGGTGTTGTTGGCCGTGAAAATCAGGTCGCCATCCTTTTGAATCAGGCCGCCGCTGCCGCTGATGGCGGACGTGAAGGTCTTGTTGCCCGAACTATAAAAGATCAGGACGCCGTTGTCGGTGACGTTGCCGCCGCCGGTGATCGCGCCTGCTGCGAGCCCTTGCCCCAACTGCAGGGTGCCGGCGCTGATGGTCGTCGTGCCGGTGTAGGTGTCGTTGCCGGTGAGGATCAACGTGTTGCTGGTGGTATTGGTGCCCGCCTGAACCAGGCTGCCCGTGCCGGTGATGGGGACTGCGATGGTGAAGCTGCCCGAGTGATTGATGGCCAGGACGCCGCTGTCGCTGATGCTGCTGCTGCCGACCGATCCCGTCGTGCCGCCAATTCCCAACTGCAGGGTGCCGCCGCTGATGGTCGTCGCGCCGGTGTAGCCGTTGTTGCCGGTGAGGATCAGGGTGGCGGCGCCGGCCGAGGTGACCGCGCCGCTGCTGATGTCCGAGGCGATGGTGGCGTTCTGGTTGGCGGTGATGGTACTGTTGCTTTGCAGGCCCAGCGAGCCGCCGGTGAGGGTGTAACCGCTGCCGGCGAAGGTGATGTTGTCGACCACCACCGAGCCGCTGACGGTAATGGTGGAACCGCCGGCGGGGGAGTTGGCAGAGAAGTCGGCACTGTTGGTGCTGGAATTCGTCCAGGCCACGTCCGGGGTGCCGCCAGCCGAGTTGGTGTTCCAATCGTTAAAACCGGCCTGGGTTCCCCAAGTGCCGCTGCCCCCGGTAATGCCGCCGCTGGCCGTGGTCCAATAATAGGTCGACGCCTGCGCCGTCGGCGCCGACAGGAGCAGGCCCAAACCCAAAGCAATGACAGCGATCCCGACCGAAAGACCCTTGCTCCTGGACATGACAACCGTTTCCGATTACAAGCAACCCTGAAAGTGATTGATTAGAAATGGCCAGTGGCCGGCAAACCGGACCGTACCTCAGGGGATATGGTTACGAAGTTGCCGCGCACGCCACTGGCGACAGATAAGCGCGAGCTGACGGATACTCCACCATCCCTCCTTAATATAAGCAAAATCAGTCGCAACCCGTCCTTGGAGGGTCGGAAAACATGTCTTCAAACGCAAATCACTGTCTTCCGAAGGCGGCTCAACACGGCTCGATCCGGCCGCGGGCGGCCACAGCCAGTCGTTGGGGCGACGACCACCTCTCATACCAAACGAAACGGGGTATGCAGCATCCAGTGGGCCTGGGGTGAGGAGATCTTTAACTCAAAGACCCTTCCTGTCTGCATCATCCAGCGCCACTTGGAGATACGACCATGCCGACGGTGGTCCGCAAACGCGCGCTCTGTAGATTGTGGCTTGGTGGCCCGACGCCCGCGCGATCAATTCGGCGTGTCTCCCGAAGAGCCTGCGTCGATCGGCGGGCGACCTCCGCCAGACTGCGTGGCCACGAAATGGGCCCGGAGGGACCAACATAAAGCAATAATTCCGTAACGTAAAATTATTAGATTTTTTCGCCCCTCTGGCCGGCAAGGGCGGCCGTGTTTTTCCAGGTTTCCGCCGCCTCGCGACCACGATCGGCCGCCAAGTCGGAACGTCATCTTTAACACCTGTGTTCGGCGTATTCACGGCCACCGCCGGCAGTGGCCTAAAAGCTTCCGGCTTTCCACAATGGAGCCTCTTTCAGCGGTGGCGGGAGAAACGCAGAAGTATAATTTCTTTATAGATACTTATCCGTGCGACCTTCTCACGGTATATTTAGGGGAAGATGTGGGGAGAAGGAGCCGGCGCCTCGTGCGCGGACGGCGCCAGCGAGGATGCCGAGGAAGCGGATCTATGTCGCAACGCTTTCACGTGGCCGCAATCATCGATTTCTCGCGGCGCCACGAGCGCAAGATCCTGGAGGGCATCGCCGCCTATGCGAAGGAAGGGGGCCAGTGGAGCTTCTACGTCGAGGCCGACTCGCAGCAGAAGCTCCCCGATCTGCGGGTTTGGCGGGGCGACGGCATCATCGCCAGCTTCCAGGACCGCAAAGTGGCCGTGGCCGTCGAGGGGCTGGCCGTGCCGATGGTGGACGTGGGAGGCGGTCCCGGATGGTACGACCCCAGCCTGAATATCCCCTGGTTTAGCACCGATAACAAGGCCATTGCCCGGCTGGCGGCGGACCATCTTCACGAGCATGGTTTTCGCCGCTTTGCCTACTGCGGCCTTCCCCGCACGCGGGCCAATCACTGGTCCGAGCAGCGCGCCCTGGAGTTCCGTCGCCGGGTCGGCGAGATCGGCGGCCACTGTTCGGTCTATACCGGCCGCTGGGAGACCGCGCGGAAATGGCCCGCGTTGCAAGCCAGCCTGACGGCCTGGCTGCGGACGCTGGAGACGCCGCTGGGATTGATGGCGTGCAATGACGTCCGCGCCCGGCACGTGCTGGAGGCCTGCGTCGCCCTGGGCCTGCGCGTGCCGGACGACGTGGCGATCCTGGGGGTCGATAATGACGAACTGATTTGCGATCTGAGCGATCCGCCGCTCAGCAGCATCGAACCGGGCTCCCGGCGGCTGGGCTATCAGGCGGCGGCCTTGTTGGATCAACTGATGCAGGGCCAGACGGCGCCGCAACGGCAGTTCGTCGTGGCGCCCGAGGGGGTCGTCGCCCGCCCTTCCACCGACACTCTGGCCATGAGCAGCGCGGAGGTGGCCCTGGCCGTGCGGCTGATCCGGGAACGGGCCTGCGAGGGGATCAGGATCAGCAACGTCACCAAGGCCGTCTCCCTGTCGCGATCGACCATCGAGCGGAAATTCAAGGCGGCGACGGGGCGGACTATGCACGCCGAGATCGACCGGGTGCGGCTGGACCGCGCCCGCGAACTGCTGGTCAAGACCGAACTGCCGTTGAAGCAGGTGGCGGCCCAGGCCGGCTTCAAGTATATCCAGTACATGACGACCTTGTTCCGCCAACGCTTGCGGCAAACCCCGCGGCAATACCGGCTGCGGGCGCAGGCGCCCGCCCGATAACGGCGGACCGACGCGGACGTTGCGGCGGCGATCCCTGGCGGCACTGGCTCAGAACGTGTTTTGAAATTCTCCCCTCTCCCTTTGGGAGATGGGTCGGAGGTGAGGGCGGTTGCGGTCCTGGCCCGGCTAAGCCGAGTTTCCCGGCACTACTGCCCTCACCCTAACCCTCTCCCGGAGGGAGAGGGGACCTGTCACTCGCCATTTCAAAACACGTTCTCAGGTGCGTTTGCGGGCGATGAACCGCCCTTGGATGATCTTTCCCGCCCGCGCCAACTCGGCCACGAAGTTCAACTCGCCGCCCAGCGATGCCATCAGCGCGGCGTCGAAGCCGATGATCCGCAAGGCGTCGTAGGTAAGCTGCATGTTGAGCATGTTCAGGTAGAGGTCGGCGCAGGGGGCGAAGCGGCCGGTGTCTTCGGCCACCAGCACCTCGCAGCCGTGCTTGCGCAACGGCGCCGAGTAGCCGTCCAAACTCTGCACGCTGGGGAACTTCATGAAGGTGAGGAACCGCTCCGCCTCGGCGTCGCTCCACGGCGCCGGCCCCTCGATCCAGTCGGTGAAGGCGATGGCGCCGCCGGGCTTGAGCAGCCGCGCGGCCTCGCCGATCAGCCGCTCCTTGTCGACCACGTAGCACCAGGCGTCCTCGCCCCAAACGAAGTCGGCCTGGCCGCCGGGCAGGCCGGTCGCGGTGGCGTCGCCGAGCACGAAGGTGATGCGGCCGGCCAGCCCTTCCGCTTCGCAGCGGTCTCGTCCGCGCTGGACCACGGACTGCGTGGCGTCCACGCCCTGCATCCGCGCCACGTCGCGGAAGCGGACCAGGAACCTCATGCCGGCGCCGTTGCAGCAGCACAAATCGACGCCGCTGCCGCCGGGGCCGATGCCGGCCTTTTCCGCCAGCTCCAGCGACGATTGCAGACCGCCGACGTGGATCTGCTGCCCCATCACGAGTTCCCACAGCTCACCCTCGGGGCCGCTGTAGACCGCCTGCACATCTTTCAAACCGACGTTGGCCATGCTTTTCATGCTGTTGCTCCGCAAAAAAGGGGGAAAGCGGTCACGGGGGACTGTCCCGATGTTCGCGGCGCGGACGGCGTTGCCTTGCAGGCAGGCGCCATCGCCGCGAAAATGGGACCAGTCCCCGGCTGGGGCATGGACGGTTGCAAAAAGGGGAGGGCGGCCAAGAAGCGGCCCGAAGGGGCACGGCCGCGCCATGCCCTGCGCGCACGGACTCCCCCGCAGAACCGATGGCCGTGGACACCACGGCCGGGATTAATGCCCTCAGCATCGCAACGTTGTCGCCGCCGCGTAGATCTTGGCGATCGCGTCGCGCTGTTGCTCAAGGTTGTCGTAGTCGATCCGCAGTTGGGCGATGAGCTTGTCGGCCTCGGCCTCGGTGTGCGTGCGATAGAAGACATTCCAGTCGCGCTTGATCCCCTTCGGAGCGGCCAAGACATAGTCGAGGAGGAAGCTCACCACTTCCCGGCGCTGCTTGATCACGCGAAAACGAACGTCCGCATGGCTATTCGACAACCGCAAGTCGGCCGTCCCCACGACGAACGAGTCGTCGGGCGAGATCTTGAAGCGCCTGTTGGGCGGTTTCATGGGAAACACCGCAACCCGCCCCTCGATCGACTTCGATTTCGCCAGGGCAAGCTGCTTCTGGGCACTGGCCAGGGTCTTGGTGCGGGCGAAGACGTCCCATTTGCGGACCAACGCCTTCTCTTTCAAGAGGAAGTCCACCAGCTTGGCGGCGGTTGCCTTCAGGCCCTCGACGATCTCGAACTCCATGTTCCCGTGGTGATCATTCAACACCTCGATGGTGCCGATCACGAACAGATCCGCCGACTCCCTCTTCTTGCCGCCCTGCACCCCCGTCGCCGCCAACTGCTTCTCGATGTCCGCCAGCAGCTTCTTGCGCTTGGCCGTGTTCGCGGCCGACGCCTGGTCGCCAAAGCCGCCGTGATAATCCGCGCTTCCCGGCTTGCTCCCCTCATCCTTCACGGGCGGCTGCGGCTTGGCCTCCGGCGACTTCTCGGCAGGCTTCGCCGGCTCCTTGCTGGGCTCGTACCGAGGAGGCGTGACGGGGATGTCGGGCATCGACGTATCGATGGCCGGCGGCGCTGGGGTCCTTCTGGTTCGCCACCGAAGTGCCGGCGGCAACCGTGATCAGAGCAAACGCCGATAGTACGATGGCCAATCCCGATCGAATCGTCATGGTAGCACTCTCTCTGTCCCGACAACACGGCGCACTCTAGGCGCAACCTCTCCCGCCGACGAGCTCCCACCCCGGTTATTATCGCAAATCCGAGCGAAACCACAAGCACATAAAGCGGCGTTTTCGGCTTTTCTTCCCATCCAGGGGGGGCCATACCCCGTCAGGTGCATTCGATTTGGAAGCTTACGCAACTTGTGTCAGGACAACCCCTCGCCCGAAGAGGGGGACGCCTCCGGCTCCAAGGCCCCTTGTCGCTGGTGGAGGAACCAGCGATCCAAGACGACGCGGCGAACGAACCAGCGATTGGCCAGCAACTTCCGCCCCAGCAGGCGCCGCGCCGCCGAGGGGGCCGCCACGGCTGCCGGCCGCCGGCGGCGGCGTCCAAAACGGCCTTCGATCTGCCGCCGATAAGGCTCCAATCGCTGGCGACCGTAATCGCCGCCGGCGGCCGCAATCACCTGGGCCGCCAACAGGCCCGACTCGATCGCCGGGCCGATGCCTTCGCCGCTTTGCGTGCAGGCCAGGCCCGCCGCGTCGCCGATCCACAGCACGCCTTCGTCCAGTAAGGGACCGGTCGAGTAGTCGTACAACTGGTAAGCGTGCCCTTGAAACTTGGCCGTCAGGTCGGCGGCGATCCGTCCTTGCTGCCTGAGGAACTGGCTGAATTGCCGGACGTGCTCGGGCAGGGCCCCGCCGCCGGCCCGCCCCAGGCCGACGTTCAATAGCGCTCCCTTGCGGATGCACCAACCATAACCCATGAGGTCGTCGCAGAAGTAGATTTCCGGAATCCGCGGGTCGATGGGGCTGCGGGCCTGCTGCGAGGGGCTCAACTCGACCTCGAATTCCTCGGCCGCCACGACGGGCTCGCCGCCGGCGCCGGCAAGACCCAAGAGCCGGGCGACAGGACAAAAATGCCCCCCCGCCGCCACCAGCACGGGCGTCTGAATCTGCCCGTTGATCACCCATCCCGCCGCCTGCCGCTGGACGCTGCGCACCGCTTCGCCCAAGCGGAGCCTGGCCCCCGCGCAGCGCAGAAGAAAGTCGTCCAGTTCGCTGCGGCGAACGCCGAAGCTGACCACCCGGCCGTAAGACACGAGCACGTGCGGGCCGCCGATGCAGCCGACGCGAAAGCCGGTCATCGCTTGCAGCACCCGGCCGCGTCCATACTCGGCCGGATCGATGCGCAGCGTCTGGAAGACGGCGGGGGTGATCCAGCCGGCGCAGAGTTTCGGGCGTGGAAAGGCGGCCTTGTCGAGCACCATGACGTCCAGGCCGTGACGGTGCAGGGCTGCTGCGCAAGTTGCCCCCGCCGGCCCGCCGCCCACGATGAGTGCGTCGCAGTGCGCCATGGTTAGGGGCCAGGGACCAGGGACCAGGGACCAGGGGCCAGGGGCCGGGGGCCAGGGGCAACGAGCCGGGGGCGTGAACCCCCGGATAACCCGACGACCGGTGACCAGGGATGAGGGACCGGGACCGGGCAGTCCGCTTCCGGCTTCGCGTGTTCCGCCTTCATGGCGAGGTTTCCGCGTACAGGCCCGCGCGGCTGCGGGGGATGTCGTTGAGTCCCGGCCGCGTCAGCACCCACTGGAAGAGCTGCAGCGCGCCGCTGGAGAAGCCGGCCATCGAGCCGGTCAAGTACAGGCGCCACGCCCGCACAAACGGCTCGTCGAACATCCGCGCGATCGTGCCGGCGGCGGCGTCGAATCGCAGCAGCCGATGGCGCAGCGTCTCGGCGTAGTGGAGGCGGAGGTTTTCCACGTCGAGCACCGAGAAGCCCCGGGATTCCAGCAACTGGGCGACCTCGCCGACGCTGGGCGCATGGCGCCGGGAAAAATCCGCCGCTCGATCCAGGGATTGATGTTGCAGGGTTGATCGCGGCCGATGAAATGGATCAGGCCGCGGCCGGCGGGACTGAGCGCGCGGTCGAGGGTGGCGACGAACTCGCCGTAGTGTTCGGGCCCGACGTGCTCCAACATGCCGACCGAGACGAAGACGTCGCAGGGCCCGCGAATATGGCGGTAATCGTCGTCGATGAACTGGACGCGGCCGTCGAGGCCCTCGGCGCGTGCCCGCCGCCGGGCATAGCGGACCTGCTCGCCCGAGATGTTATAAGCCTGGACGGAGACGCCGTAGCGGGCGGCCATGTGCAAGGCCAGCGCCCCCAGCCGCAACCCGCCTCGACCACCGTTTCGCCCGGCCGCAGCCAGAGCTTCCGGCAGATGTGGTCCATCTTGGCCCGCTGGGCCTCTTCGAGCGTGGCCGCGGCGGAAGGAAAATAGCCGCACGTGTAGAGCATCTGCTCGTCGAGCCAAAGCCGGTAGAAGTCGTCGCCGATGTCGTAATGGTGGTGAATGTTCGCCCGCGAGCCGGCCAGCGTATTGGAGCGGCGCGGCGCAGCCAGCGGCATAGCAGCCTGCCCAACGGACCGGCCGACGGATGCGGATCCGCCCGATAGGCGACTTCCAGCATCTTGGCCAAGTCGCCTTGCACCTCCAGCCGGCCGGCGGCATAGGCGTCGCCGAAGTGCATGGTAGGACGCAGCAACAGCTTCCACAGCGTCGGCCGGTCGTGGATCAGCAGGCGTGCGACCGCCGGGCCCCCGCCGCGGACCTCGTCGCCGTTCCATAAGACGAAATCGATGGGCGGGTTGCCGATCGCCCTGAGCAGTCGGCGGGCGAGCCAACGATCCAACCCCCGGACCCGCCCGGCGCCGGTCTGCGGCCCCGGCCCACGCCGCGTCCAGAGGGCGGCTGGCAACCCCAATGCCAAGCGGGAGCCGATCGGACGGCCTCTGCCCCGTCCGTGAGCGGTCCGACGAAACCGGCGACTTGGTGGAAGCAGGCGAAGACATCGATATCACCTCCGGAGACGTGGTCCGGAAGCGAGTGGCCCCAGACCATTTCTTAGCTGGTGCAGTCGACGCGCTGAGGAGTACGCCCACATTTTAATCAACTGCCGCCCGGATACAATACCCCGATTTGCGGGCTCGGGCGGCCGGGGCGCTGGGCCGGGTTGCCCGCAGTTTGTGGGCATCGCAAAGGGGACAGTCCCATTTTCGCGGTGAAGACGCCTGTTTGCGACGCGACGCTATCCGCGCCGCGAAAATCGGGACGCTCCCATCTGAACGCTTGCCGAGCACCCGGGGGGCAATCCGTCGCTTCTCAGCGGCGGCAGCTATGGCTAAAATGGAGGGGCTTCCGTCACTGAACCTGAATTGGGGACCCCAACGATGTTCCGATTTCATGCTCCCGCGATCCGCTTGGCGGCGTTGACGTTGGTGTGGGCGGCCGGCTCCTGGGCCGTTGCGCAGGCCGTTTCTTCCAAGTCGGCGAAGGGTTCGCCGGATGCGGCGGAGGAAAGGCCGCAACTGTCCCTGCCCGGATTCTGGGCCCTGGCCTTGCCGCCGGTGCAGAAGGAGTTGTGGCTGAGCGAAGTGCAGCAGAAGAAGTTGCAGGCGATCTCGGTCCAGTACCAGGCGAAGGCGCAGGCGGCCATGGCAGCGCTGCAGAAGCTTTCGCCGGAAGAGCAGAGAAGACGGCTCGACGCCCTGCGCGAGCAGGCCCGCAACGAAGCCAACACCGTCCATGACCAAGTGACCGACGTGCTCACGCCGCAACAGTTGCAGTCCTACGAGAAGCTCGCCTTTCGCCTGCGCGTGCCCGCCGCGCTGGAAGATCCCCGCTTGTTCGGCGCGCTGAATTTGACCGACTGGCAGAAGACGAAGCTGGCCCAGATTCGCGACAACCTGGAGGAGCGCCTGCACCACGTGCAGACCGACGCCGCCGACAAGACGCTGGAGGTCTTGACGCCGGCGCAGCAGGAGAAGCTCAAGGAGCAGGTCAAACAGCAGGGCTGGTAGCGGCACGGTCACGCCCGACGGCTGCGGTCGCCGCCGTCGGCCCGGCCTCTAAGAACATGGAAGACGGCAAGCCGGTCCCCTGGGAAGCACGATGTTTGTCGATGAAGTGGAAATTCGTGTCGAGGCCGGCCGCGGGGGCGATGGTTGCGTCGCCTTCCACCGGGAGAAATTTGTTCCCCGCGGCGGGCCGGACGGCGGCGACGGCGGCAACGGCGGCAGCGTCATCCTCGTGGCCCGCGAAGGCGTCGACAGCCTGGCCGCGCTGGTCCATCGCAAGCAATGGAAGGCCCACAGCGGCGAACCCGGCAGCGGCGACAACTGTCACGGGGCCTCGGCTGCCGACCTGGTCATCGCCGTGCCGCCGGGCACGGTGGTGTTCGACGCCGCGGCCGGCCACGTCCTGAAGGACCTGGCCGCCGCCGGCCAGCAGGTGGTGGCGGCCCACGGCGGCAAAGGCGGCAAGGGCAACGTCCGCTTCAAGTCGGCCACCAATCGCACGCCGCGGCAATTCACCCCCGGCGATCCGGGCGAGTCGCGGCTGCTGCGGCTGGAACTCAAGGTGATCGCCGACATCGGCCTGGTCGGCAAACCCAACGCCGGCAAGAGCACGCTCCTGAGCCGGCTGTCTCGGGCGCGGCCGGAAATCGCCCCTTACCCGTTCACCACCAAGCACCCCCATCTGGGCCGCGTGCAGATCGACGCCGATCGCGCCTTCATCATGGCCGACATCCCGGGGCTGATCGAGGGGGCCCACGCCGGCGCCGGCCTGGGGCACGAGTTTCTGCGGCACATCGAGCGGACCGGCATCTTGGTCCACCTCCTGGAGCCGCAGCCCGACGACGGCGGCGACGTGGTGACCAATTACCGCGCCATCCACGGCGAGCTGGAGAAGTACAGTGCGGCGCTGGCCCAACGCCACGAGATCGTCGTGGTGACGAAGGCCGACCTGCCGGCCGCCGCAGAGGCCAGGAGCCGATTGGCCGCCGCCCTGGGGCGCGACGTCCTGCTGATTTCGGCCGTGACCGGCCAGGGGCTCAACGAGTTGGTGGCGACCATCGCCCGCGTGCTGGCGAAGCCGGCCTCGCCCTGGCCGAGCAGGGAGCCGCCATGATTGCCGTGGACGTGGGCAACGCCCGGATCAAAGTGGGTTGGTTTGCTCGCCCCGCCGGCGCGGTGCTGCCGGAGCCCGACGCCACGCTGCCGCTGGACGGCCGCACGCCGGACTTCACCCGACTGGCCCGCTGGATCGACGAGCTTTCGGCCCCCGCCGGCGGCACGCCCCCACCCTCGCCGCGCTGTTGCGATTGGTATATCGGCAGCGTGAATCGGCCGTCGGCCACGGGGCTGATCGACTGGCTGCGGAGCGTGCGGCCGCAGGACCGCGTGACCCTGCTGGCCGCCGGCGACTTGCCGCTGGAGGTGAGACTTCCGCGGCCGGAACATGGTCGGCGTGGATCGGCTGCTGGATGCGTTGGCGGCCAACGCCCTGCGGGGGCCCGGCCGCCCGGCCGTCGTCGTCGACGTCGGCACCGCCATTACCGTCGATCTGCTGTCGGCGGAGGGGGCATTCCTGGGCGGGGCCATTCTGCCGGGCATTGCCATGTCGGCCCGGGCCCTGCACGAATTCACCGATCTGCTGCCGCTGGTGGACGTGTCGGAGCTGGCCGCGCCGCCGCCGCCCTTGGGCGAGGAGACCGTGGCCGCCATGCGTGCCGGCCTGTTCTGGGGCGCGGTCGGCGCGGTGCGGCAGTTGATCGACCAATTGGCCGGCGATACTCGGCCGCAGGTGATCCTCACCGGCGGGGCCGGCCCCGCGGTGGCCGAGTTGCTGGGCCCCTCCGCCCAACTGGTGCCGCACTTGACGTTGGCCGGCATCGCCCTGGCGGCCCGGGCGCTATCCTAGCCCCGCCAGCCGCTTTTCAAGGTCACTTGCAGGAGTATATTGCCACGTTTTTCCCACTTTTTTCGCGTTGAGCAAGCCGCGGCTAGCCAAGTCGCGCAGGTCCCTTCGCGCCGTCTCATACACGACATCATGACTGCGCCGGTGAGATTCGATGGTGTACGTCTGATTGGGATGACGAAGGGCGTGGCTAATAAGGGCACGCTGCCGATGGTCCAGGTTGGCAAGGCCCCGCAACTGGCTCTCAAGCCGCCGCAACTGCTCCGTCTTGTGGGCGATATACTCCTTCAGTTCATCCACGGCGCGGCGGATCAGTTCCAAGTGGTAGATGACGAAATACGTCAGATCGTTGTCGTCGGTCTCCGTGTAAAGGAAGGCGCGTTCGTACTTCGCTGGCGCTTTCAGGATGAGGTGCGATATGGAGATGAATTCGCAGAGCCAGTAGCGATGATGAAGCATGGACCAATAGAAGAGCGCCCGCGCCGTCCTGCCATTGCCGTCAAGGAAGGGATGGTCATAGGCCAGCCAGAAATGGAGGATGATGGACCTGATTGCAGGATGGACGAACTCGTCGGGGGTTTTGGCGTTGGCGAAATCGCACATAAGCGCCATTCGCTCCTCGAGCTGTGAAGCCGGGGGCGGCTCATGGAAAACCTCGCCATAAACGTCCTCAACGACTACGGGTTCGTCGTCGCGGCGAAACCGACCCGCGGCGGTAGCGTCGTCCAGTGTCCCATCGGTGACAAGCCGGTGGATCTGGAAGACCAATTCCCTGGTGAGCGGCTCGTCCTTCACCTCGCCGATTCGCCTCATGGTGAGGTAGTTGTTGAGGATCATTTTCTCGCTTCGGTCCCTGGGCTTTCGGCCGCTGCGAATCATGTCCTTGGCCACCCGGCGCGTGGTGGCCGCCCCCTCCAATTGGCTCGATGTGATGGCCTCCTCGATCAGCGACCCGACGTAATAACGATCCTTGGTTTCAGGGTTGGTGATCTGTTCCGGCATCTGAACTAATCCACCCGCCCCCAGGTCGATCTCGTGGAGGTGCTTGGGGATTGGCCCCAGTAGATTGAACGAAAATGGTCGGCCGAGCTTGTCCTGTAGCGGCACGCTTCGGCCGCCGCTTCGGGCAAATTTCAGCCCGAGCCACCATTCTTGCAGCGACAATCCGTCCGGGGGGTGAAGCCGTCGCAGTCGGTCCCAGTGGAAATACTTGCCCTCGACCAACGGGCCGTTCACGGCCTCGAAGACCCTGCCGATGCGTTTCTCCTTCGAAACCTGTTGGATGAGTGCGTCGTACGACAAGGGGGATTCCGGTTGCTTCATAATTACATCTGCTTTCACGACAACGACTTACATCATACCAATCATATACTATTATATACAATATCAGTATATACGCGGGCATCCCGACCGGTCAATATACTAATTTTGTATGAACTAGTTTGAGATTAGTATATCGCAGTTGGTCCGTCTATCCACCACACAAGGTTATACGTCATAATTAATTGGTGGCATCTCTCCGTCTTCTCCTGGGCCTTGCACCCCGACCGCCGTGATATAGAATTGGATAGCCGATTGTTGGATGTGCAGGGGGGCTTTCGGGCGTCGATTTTTCAGCTCTTTCAGGAAAGGATTGCAGAGATGAAACACTTGATTGCGGCAACAGCGATCGTCTTGTTGGCCAGTTCGACGGCCTTGGCCCAATGGGGATACGCCCCGGTGGTCGTGGCCCCCGTGCCGACGGTGAGCTATTATGCGCCTCCGGCGTATTATGCCCCGTATGCCCCGGCGCCGGTGCCCATGGTAAGCTATTACGCGCCGGCCCCGGTCTACGCCTATCCGCCGGCCGTGGTGTACGCGCGGCCGGTGGTTGTGGTCCCGAGGCCGGTCGTGATCGTGCCGAGGGTCTACGTGCCGGGCCAGCCGGTCCGCAACGTGCTGCGGGCCGTGTTCTAGGGTAATGTCCGGTGCGGACCGCACCGGACGTAGAAAATTCTCGCCAGTGACGAGCCCGTGGGGGATTGGCCCATGGGCTTTTCTTTTGCGCCTTGCCGACCTTGCAAACGGCGCCGGCGTCCCTTATAAAGGGGGATTGGCTCATCTTCAGTGCTCGTTAGCCCCGAGGACGTTCATGGACAGCACGGTCAAATATCGCCTGTGGTATGTGTGGATGGTTTCCCTGGTGGCGGCCCTGGGCGGGCTGCTGTTCGGTTACGATTGGGTGGTCATCGGCGGCGCCAAGCTGTTCTACGAGAAGTTCTTCGATCTGGGGTCGGAATGGCTGCAAGGTTGGGCGATGAGCTGCGCCTTGGTCGGCTGCCTGTTCGGGGCGCTGGGGTCCGGGGCACTGAGCGACCGCTTCGGCCGGAAACGGCTGCTGATCGTGGCCGCCCTGCTGTTCGCGGTTTCTTCGATCGGCACGGGGATGGCGAGCCATTTTTACGTTTTCATTGCCTGGCGGATTCTGCGGCGGCGTGGCCATCGGCCTGGCATCGAGCCTTTCGCCCATGTACATCGCCGAAATCGCTCCCGCCCCGATGCGGGGCAGGCTGGTGGCGATCAACCAGTTCACCATCGTCATCGGCATTCTCCTGGCGCAGTGCGCCAATTGGCTGATCGCCGAGCCGGTGCCGCTCCACAGCACCGCCGAGCAGATTCTGGCGTCCTGGAACGGCCAGACGGGTTGGCGGTGGATGTTCGGGGTGACGGCGATTCCCTCGCTGTTGTTCCTGGCGGGAATGTTCTTCGTCCCGGAGAGCCCGCGCTGGCTCGCCAAGAGCGGCAGCTACGACCGCGCCGCGCCATCCTGGGGAAGGTCGGCGGCGGCGGCTACGCGGCTGATGCGCTTGCCGAGATCCGGGCCACCTTGGCGCAGGGCACGCCCAGGGTCGATTTCAAGGACCTTGTCGACCGCAGGGTGCTGCCGATCCTGTTGCTGGGCGTCATCCTGGCGGTGTTTCAACAATGGTGCGGCATCAACGTCTTCTTCATGTATTCCGGGGACGTCCTCGGGCTGGCCGGCTATCAAATCACGGACATCTTGTGGAACATCGTCATTACCGGCGCCGTCAACGTCGTCTTCACCGTGGTCGCGATGGCCACCGTCAACCGCGTCGGGCGTCGCAAGCTGATGCTCTTCGGCTCCGTGGGACTGGCCGTCATCTACGTCCTGCTGGGCGCGTGTTACTATGCGATGGGCCACGGTCAGCACATCCCGGGGCCGGTCGTGTTGGGGCTCATCCTGCTGGCGATCGGTTGTTATGCCATGACGCTGGCGCCGGTCGTGTGGGTGGTGATCGCAGAGATCTTCCCCAACCGGATTCGTGGCACGGCCATGTCGCTGGTCATCGCGGCGCTGTGGATCGCCTGTTTTGTCGTCGTGGACGGCTTTCCGATCTTGTACAAGAGGATCGGCCTGGCATTCACCTTCTGGATGTTCGCCGGTATCTGTATTTTGGGCTTCGTGTACCTCTTCTTCCGGCTGCCGGAAACCAAGGGGAAGAGCCTGGAGGAACTCGAGCACCAACTGGTGAAGTGATCCGCCGTCGGCGGAGGGCCCGCGATGACGAAAAACAAGCATTCCCCGCGAAAAACCGCCCCCGTGGTCCGCCTGCCGGCGACCAAATTCCCCAAATTGCAAAAGCGGTTGAAAACCGGCAGGATTCCGGTCAAAATGAAGCTTAGAAAGCCGTGACGCGCATGCCGCTTGTTTTCGGCTCCTCCTCCTGGGTCCTGCTGCCATGGGTTACCGAAGCCTTCGCGACTGCGTGCTGGACTTGCGGGCGTCCGGCCAATTGATCCTCATCGACGAGCCGGTCGATCCGAAGCTGGAAATGGCGGAGGTGCAGCGGCGGCTGTTCCGCGCCGGCGGCCCGGCGGTGCTCTTCACCAATCCCACCGGCGGCTCGTTCCCCATGCTGGGCAACCTCTTCGGCACCATGGAGCGGATGCGCCATCTGTTCCGCGACACGCTGGAGAAGGTCCGCCGGCTGGTGGCGTTGCAGGTCGATCCGTCGGAAGTGTTGCGGCGGCCGCGGCTCTATCTGACGGCGCCGTGGTCGGCCTGGAATGCGCGGCCGCGGCGGCTGGCCCGCGGCCCGGTGCTGGCCCACCAGACCACCATCGACCAGTTGCCGCAGTTGAAATCCTGGCCCGGCGACGGCGGCCCCTACATCACGCTCCCCCAAGTCTACACCGAGAATCCCGACCAGCCCGGCCTGGAGCATTCGAACCTGGGCATGTACCGCGTGCAGCTCGGCGGCGGCCAGTACGCCGCCAACCGCGAGGTCGGGCTGCACTACCAGATCCATCGCGGCATCGGCGCCCATCATGCCGCGGCCCTCCGCCGCAAGGAGCCGCTGCGCGTGAACATCTTTGTGGGCGGGGCGCCGGCCATGACCGTGGCCGCCGTCATGCCCCTGCCCGAAGGCATCAGCGAGCTGGCCTTCGCCGGCATCCTGGGCGGACGCCGCGTGCCCATGATCTGCCAGCCGCACCTGCTGCCAATCTACGCGGAGGCCGATTTCTGCATCACCGGGCATCTGAATCCCAGCCGGCAGTTGCCCGAGGGCCCCTTCGGCGATCACCTCGGTTACTATAGCCTGGCGCACGAATTTCCGGTGCTCACGGTGGAGCGCGTCTATCATCGCCACAACGCGATTTGGCCGTTTACGGTGGTAGGCCGCCCGCCGCAGGAAGACGCCATGTTCAGCCGCCTGATCCACGAGTTGGTCGGGGTGGTGATCCCGCGGGCGATCCCGGGGGTGCGGGCGGTCCATGCGGTGGAAGCAGTGGGGGTGCATCCGCTGTTGCTGGCGGCCGGCAGCGAGCGCTACGTCCCCTATCAGGACGCGCGGCGGCCGCGGGAGCTGCTCACCTTGGCCAACGCCCTGCTGGGCCACGGCCAGTTGTCGCTGACCAAGTACCTGTGCATCGCCGCCACCGAGGACGGCGCCGACCTGGATGTCCGCCACGTGCCCGGCTTCCTCCGCCACCTGCTGGAGCGGGTGGATTGGCGGCGCGATCTGCACTTCCAGACCTGCACCACCGTCGATACGCTCGATTACAGCGGTCCGGGGCTGAACGAGGGCTCGAAGGTCATCATCGCCGCCGCCGGCCCGCCCATCCGCACCTTGCCGGTGGGCATCGACAGCCGCTTCACCCTGCCCGAAGAGGGCGGGTTCGGCAAGCCGCGGGTGTTCCTGCCCGGCATCCTCGTGGTGCAGGGCCCGGCGTGGAAGGCCGAAGGCAACGGCGCCGATCGGGCCGTCGAGCGCCTCTGTGCCCGCTACAATCGCAACGACCCCATCAACGCCTTTCCCCTGGTGGTCATCGTCGACCATAGCGATTTCGCCTCGCGGACGCTGGACAATTTCCTCTGGACGACGTTCACGCGGAGCGATCCGGCGACGGACATCTACGGGATCGAGTCGTTCCTCCGCGACAAGCACTGGGGCTGCCACGGCTCGCTGCTGATCGACGCCCGCAGCAAGCCGCACCATGCCCCACCCGTCGAGGAAGATCCTGAGGTGAGCAAGCGCGTCGATGCCCTGGCCGCGCGGGGCGGACCGCTGCACGGAATCATTTAAGGCCGCCATGAACGGTTCCCAGGTGGAATGGCTGATTGCCCTGTGGCTGACAGCCCTGGGGGGCTTTATCGGCAGCTTCCTGAACGTGGTGGTCTACCGGTTGCCGGCGGGCATGAGCGTGGTCGCTCCCCGCTCGCGCTGCCCGGCGTGCAAACATCCCATCCGTTGGTTCGACAACGTGCCCGTGCTCAGTTGGATCGTGTTGCGCGGCCGCTGCCGCGACTGCCAGGCGCCGATCTCGCCGCGCTACCCGCTGGTCGAGGCCATGACCGCCGGGATGTTCCTCTTGTTGGCCATCGGGGAGTTTCTTTCCGGCGGCGGCAACCTGCCGCTGGCTTCGCCGCCGAGCCCCGCACAGCTTCTGGGAATCTATGCCTATCACCTCGTGCTGCTGTGCACCCTACTGGCCGCCGCACTGATACAATACGACGGCCACCGGCCGCCGGCCCGATTGTTCCTGCCGGCCGCGGTGGTGGGATTGGCGGCCCCGGCGCTTTGGCCCCTGCTGCACCCGGTGGCCGCATGGCACACCGTCGCCCTGGCGGGACCGCTGGCTGGGATCGTCGATGGCCTCGCCGGCCTGGCGGCCGGGGCCGTCCTGGGCCGGTTGGCCGGCGGACGCCGCGGCAATGCGGGACTGTGCTGGAGCACGGCTTGCGCGGGGCTGTTTCTCGGCTGGCAGGCGGCCTGCGGGCTGGCCGCGGCAACCGCGGCCGTATATTGGCTGCTCCGGGCAGCGACACGCGACCGACCCGACGAGCGCCGTTTCCCCGCGACCGCCTGGCTGACCCTGGGCGCGCTGGGATGGATCCTCGCCTGGAGCTTCCTTGTGCGATGGGTTCCGCTGGTGTAAAGTCACTGGAGTTGATTAAGCAAAAACCGACGTGCGGCTTGCTTCCCTGGCCCCCGGCCCCTGACCCCTGACCCCTTCTTCCTTATGTCCAACCCGCTCGATCCGCAGAAGAACTTGCAGTCCATCCTGGAGTCGCCCAGCTATCGCGTGGCGTACACGGACATTGCGTTTCTGACGAGTCCGCGGCTGCGGGCGGCGCGGATGGAGTTGGAGCTGCTCAAGCCGGAGCTCACCTTCCAGGACGAGAACATCGTATCGACGGTCGTAGTTTTCGGCAGCACGCGGATCGTCGAGCCCGAGGAGGCGCGGCGGCGGCTGGAGCGGGCCCGCGTGCGGCTGGCGCAGTCGCCGGGTGATCCCCGCCTGGCGCGAAGCGTGGCCCAGGCCGAGCGGCTGCTGGCCAAGAGCCATTACTATGAAACGGCGCGGAAGTTTGCCCGCCTGGTCTCCGAGTCGTGCGGCGGCGACGGGCAGTACGATTTCGTCATCATGACCGGCGGCGGGCCGGGGATCATGGAGGCCGCCAACCGCGGCGCCAGCGAGCTGGGGGCTAAGTCCGTCGGCTTGAATATCCGCCTGCCGCTGGAGCAGCAGCCCAACGCCTACATCACCCCCAACCTCTGCTTCCAGTTCCACTATTTCGCCATCCGCAAGTTTCACTTCGTTTTGCGGGCGATGGCGCTGGTGGTCTTTCCCGGCGGGTTCGGCACGCTCGACGAGCTGTTCGAGGTGTTGACGCTGCGGCAGAGCGGCCGCATGCAGCACATCCCCGTCATCCTCGTGGGCCGCGAGTACTGGCAGCGGGCGGTCGATTTCCAGTTCCTCGCCGACGAGGGCACCGTCAGCGATGCGGACTTAGAGCTGTTCCGCTTCGTCGATAGCGCGGAAGAAGCGTGGGAGATCATCCGCAAGTTCCATCATCTCGAATGAGCGATCCTCCCGCCGTTTGCCGCCCAACAGGTTTCGGAACCAGCGGATCAGCGTGCCGCGGCTGATGGTGCCGGTGGGCGCCCCCCGCTGGTAATCACGACCCGCCGAATCGAGACGCGGCAGAGAAATTCGTAAATGGTCAAGACCGGCGCGTCTTCTTCGTAGCAGATGACGTTGGGCTTCATGACCGTGCGGAGCGGCTGCCGCCAGCAATCCAGCGAGGCCATGGCGCCCAGCACGTCCTTTTCCGAAACCATGCCGGCCAGCCCGCCCTGGGCGTCCAACACCGGCGCCGAACCGATGCGATGGCGGAGGAAGAGGTCGGCCGCCTGGCCGATCGGCTCGCTTTCCCGCAGGGAGACGCTGATCGGGCTCATGACGTTGCGGGCGACCACGCCGCGGCAGATCGCTTGCCGGCTGCGCGGATTGGCCGCCTCCAGCTCGTGGGCATCGGTGAGCGATTCGTAGCGGACCACGCAGTCGCGCCCTGACTGCTTCGCGCAGAGCAAGGCCTGATCGGCCATATCGACCAGTTGCTCGGGGCCGGCGGTGTCCTGGTGACGCTCTGCGGTGCCGAAGCTGCCGGTCATGCGGACTTCCGTGCCGCCGACTGCCATGGTCGCGGCCGCCAGTCGCCGGCGGGCCCGCTGCGCCCAGGCCGCCGCGTCCCGGTCGCCGGTTTCCGGCAGCAGGATGCAGAATTCTTCGCCGCCGTAGCGGCACACGCAATCGCTGCGGCGGCTGGTGGCCGCCAGCAGATCGGCGCGTGCGCGCAACACCGTGTCGCCGGCCGAATGCCCGTACACGTCGTTGATCCGCTTGAAAAAGTCCAGGTCCATCATCACGCAGGAAAGGGGCGACCCGTAGCGGTCGGCGCGATGCCAGTCCCTGACCAAGACCTCGTGGAAGGCGTGCCGCGTCATCAGGCCCGTCAACGGATCGACGCCCATCACTTCGCACAAGCGGCGTTCCAACTCCAGCACCCGGCGGCCGCACCGCAGCCGGGCCAACAACTCGCCCTGGGCAACCGGCTTGCAGAGAAAGTCGTCGGCCCCGCCTTCCAGGCCGTCGGCCGTTTGCACGCCCCCGGGCCCGGCCGCCAAGAGCAGGACGTAGACGTACTGTGCGGCCGGCAGGTCCCGCACCCGGCGGCAGAGTTCCACGCCGCCCAGGTGCGGCATTTCCCAGTCGGCAATGAGGAAGTCGGGCGTCTGGGCATCGAGGATGGCCATGGCCCCGGCGCCGTCGCTGGCCGCCGTGACGCTATAGCCCGCCCCCTCCAGCCATGCGGAAAGCAACCGCAACGCGGCAGGATCGTCGTCGACCAGAAGCACTCGGGAAGCAGGTTGGCTCATGGGATATTCGTCTTGCCCCTGGGGCGCCTACACTCACAACCCTAGCTCAGTTCCCACGCTCGAGCGTGTGCCGGGCAGGGTTTTTCCGAGGGGGACTGTCGCAATTTTGGGCACCATGCGAAGCATGGTCGGACGAAAATGGGACTGTCCCCTTTGGCGTTCAGGCTGCGTCTTTGCGGGCCCTCAATGCCCGTACAATCGCCAAGAACGTTTCCCGCAGCAAAAAAGGCCGCGCCGCGGGGCCTACCAGCCCGTCGCCGCGCGCAACATGCTGCGGCCGACGGTGAAGATCGCCGCGTCGGCCAAGGCGTGACTCAGCCAGGGCCCCAGCAGAGAGCCGCTGCGATGATAGATCCACGCCCAGACCATGCCGCCGACGCCCACGGCCAGCGAGCAGACCGCCGTGGCGGCGGACCACCAGCCGAGATAGGCCGCCAACACGATGACGTGGTGGACGGTAAAGGCCAGGCTGGACAAGACGGCCGCGGCCGCCGCCGGCATCACCTGCCGCATCTGCCCGAAGACAAACCAGCGCCAGTAGGTACTCTTCCAAGAACGAATGGACCAGCGCGTAGAAGACCGTCATGCCGGCAAATGCGGCCGGGCTGGCGACGCCGAAACCGGCCACGCGGGCCGCCATCGCCTTGCCGGCCGGGGCCAACAGGCCGGCGGGCCCCAGCCAGGCGTGATAACCAACCAGGATCGCCGCAAAGATCGCGGCGCCGAAGACCACGCCGGCGGCCACGCCCGCGCCGTGGTGCCAGCGGAGGCGGATCCGCCGCCCCTCTACTCCCAGCACCCAAACCAAGGGAAAGGCGAACTGGAGGGTCTTGCCGACGGCGTAGGCCGCCTGCTGCACTGTGGGTAGTTGGTGGTCCAGGGCCACGAAGTACAACCACGTCACCAGCGTCGGGATCGTCACGCCGACGAGCACGCCCCAAACTTCGGCGCGGCGAAACAGCGAGACGGCAGATGGATACCTCATAGGGACGAGGCGACCGCCTCGGGCGGATATAACGCGCCGCGCTCAACCGGGACTACTTCCCGGAGATTTATGCCCGGAAGCGGAGCATCGTACCGGCGCCGAGGCCAATTCAGTCGTAGTAGAAGGCGAAGTTGTCGCCCAACTCCTCGCTGTCGTCGGGCTTGGCGTCCGCGGGTTTGCGGGTGGCCAAGAGGGAGTCCGTCGCGAAGGCCCACCATGAATTGCCGCCGAGCTGCACCGCATCGGCCGGCAAGCTAAGGACCGAGCCCGTGCCACTGCCGAGATCGCTGAAGAACGCGTCGGCGGGATTGGTCCCGACGAACCCGCCGGTCGCGGCCAGGGCGGCGTCGACCGAGGCGGCGGTCCCGATCGGCGTGGAGGGGACGAACATCAGCGGGTCGGCGACGGAGAGGGCCGCCGGCCGGTTCAGCGCCACCTGCGGGCCGATGGCGGCTGCTTCCGCGGCGGCGATGCCGGGTTGCGCCGCCAGCGCCGCCACAAGCGACCCTGCCGCCGAGGTTGAAATCGGCGGCTGGGTCCATGTCGACTGAGCGGCGGATGCACCCGGTTGGTTCGAGGGCGTGATTGGTGATGCGACGGCAGTGCGGTAGGCCGTGCGCGGCGCGTTGGCCGTTATCGTCAGGGCATCAAAGACATTAAAGGCATTCGTCACCGCCAGCGCGTTGGTCGCGCCGGCCCCCGCGGCGCCATCATACGCCCCGCTGGCGACAGAGATCGGGGTGGTCGTATTGGTGTCGCCCGATTGCTGATAGGCGACCAGGTCGGGCACCAGGCGATTGACCACGGGGGTCCCCAGGCCGGTAACCATGTTGTAGCCGGCCGCGGCGGTGTAGAGCCCGTTGTTGCCGCCGGTGATGCTGTTGAAGTCGGCCTGGGAGAGACTGTACAAGGCTTGTTGGGCATCGGTCGGGGTGGTGCTATTGAGGGTTGGCTGTCCTGCGGCCGACCGACCCTGGTTGACCAGGGCGAAAATGCCTGCCCAGCAGGGGGCCGACAAGCTGGTGCCGCCGACGATTTCCCAGGGATCGTCGACCGAGAGGTTGTACGTGTCGGCGATCCAGGCGCCGGTGTTCGGGTCGGCGACCAAGGAGACGTCGGGGGTGCTCCGGAAGCCCGTGGACTGGACGCCCTGCTGGTACGTCGGCTCGGGCTCGAACATGCTCGTGCCGCCCCCCGAGCCGATCAGCGCACCGACATTGTTGGAGTAGTAGCCCCAGCCCGTTTCGTCGTTGTACGAACCATCGCTGTTGACGAAGAGGCTGGTGCCGCCGACCGCCACCACGTTGGGCGAGAAGGCCGGGTATTCGGGATCGGCCGTTCCATAGTCGCCCGTGCTGGCCACAAAGGTCACGCCCTGGTGGCCGGCCGGGGTGGTCAAATAAGTGTCGTAGAGGGCTTCATCTTGAGCCGACACGGACAGGCCCTCGGCGAAGCCCCAGCTCATCGACACCACCGACACGCCCGGTTGGTTAGCGGCGGTGACCACGCTGGACATCAAGTCCGATAGCGACTGGCTGTTGGCTTCCACGAGCACGATGTTCGCTCCGGGCGCCACGGCATGCGCCCATTCCACGTCCAGCGCCTCCTCGAGTTCCCAGTTTCCGCTCGCGTCGGTGCTGGGCGGCGCCCCCGCCAGGCCATTCTGATTGAGCACCGTCAGGAATGAGGACGCCGGGCCGTACTGCTGGTACAAAGTCGCGCCGGAGGACGTAATTCCGAACTGATCATCGAACGCGTCCACGCTTTGGAGGATGTCCGGGTCATCGTAGGCATCGACAATGGCAATCGTCTGGCCGCTGCCGTCCAAGGAGAGGCTGTTGATCCCGTAGGCCGTGCGGACGTCGGCGGGGCCGAACGCCACCCCCAGGTCGCTCAAGGTGGCATTGACGTTGCCGCCCTGGTTAACGCCGATGGCGACGTTGTTGGCAGCGCTGGTCAGGGACTGACTACCGCCGTAGAACAGGCCGGTCGTCGCATTGTAGTTGTCGTTGAGGACCAGCAAGATCGTGGCGACATTGAGCGAGGTGTTGTTGGGCACGGCGAAGGCGGCGCCGTTGGCGCCGACATTGTAGCTCAAGGCGCCGGTGCCGCCGCAAGTGACCGTGAAGCCGTAACCCGCCCCCTGGGCGCCGCCCAGCGACGACGTGGTGGCGTAGACCGACAGGGCGATCGCGAACGTCTGCGCGTAGGTGTTGCCCTGTACGGCGCCGGAGTTGCCGAAGGCAGTCAAGAAGCGGGCGGCGATCTGGGTGTTGGTCTGCCCGGCGAAACTGCCGAACAGGTTGGGGAAATTGCCGGACATCCAGTTCCCCAGCGCCGTGGAACTCGCGCTGCAGTTGAAACTCTTGATCAGGGTCTGACCGCATTTGCTGTCCCAGAAGCTAATGGTGGCGGAGGCGCCATGCCCGAGTGCGGGACCGAGCGGTGTCGTCGTGACCGTGTCGGTATCCGACGCCGAGTTGTTGGCTGGATTGGTGTCGGTGAACCCGGCCGGCGGGGTAACGGTGGCCGTGTTGGTCAATTGATGGCAGGTAGTGGTCACCTTCCAAACCCGGCAACCGTTGTCGCCGCAACCGTTGTTGCCGTAACCGTTGTTGCCGTAACCGTTGTTGCCGTAACCGTTGTTGCCGCAAGGGTTCTGCCCGGCGCATAAGAACAGGTAGCTTGCCGTCGGATCGAAATTGGCAGGCTTCAGCGACAACAGATCGCCCTCGACGTTATTGCCGAATGTGCCGCAGTTGAACGTAAAGCAGTCGGCGCCGAGCGTGCTCAGGTCCGGAGTCGGACTATTGGACCAGTACAACGTGCCCGCTCCCGTGCCACCCCAACCGGAGCTATCCAGCGCCGAGACCCAGAGCGAGGTCCAGGTCGTGCCGGCGGCCTTGGTCAAGCGGATGACCTGCAAACCAGCCCCGCCGTTGGCAACCGCCCCCAGCCCGTAATTGTTCGTCGCGTTCCAGGAACACAAATTGGTGTTGCTCGTCAGGTAGGACCCGTTGTTGAAGGAGTACGCACCCGCCTGGACGCCGTTGCACGTGACGTTCTGGGCCAACGTGCAGTTGCTTGCACCTCCGGTGAGCGTGGTGAAATCGCACGTTTGGCAGACACCGCTGCCGTACGAAGGATTCACTTCGAGGGTCACGGTGAAACTGGCAGTGCCCGAGGAGGCCAAGGTGCCCGTGGTGTACGTGACGGTGTTGGTCGTGGGGTTGTAAATCGCCCCACCGCCGACACTGATCAAGGTAGTGCCCGCCGGCAGCGGGTCGCTGACCGTCGCTCCCGTCACCGCACTTGGACCGTTGTTGGTCACGGTGATCGTGTAAGTCGTTTCCGATCCCGCCGCCACGGAGGTCACACCGTCGGTTTTGGTGATGGAAAGGTTGCAGGTCGAGGTCTGGACCACGATCGTGGCCGAGGCGCTGACGCTCCCGGGGCTGTTGTTGCTGGCGCTGGCCGTGGCCGTGTCGTTGAGCGTGCCGCTGAAGCCCGCCGCCGTCGCCGCGCTGACGTGGATCGTCACGACAGCGCCTGCCGCCAGGTTCCCGATGGCGTCGGTCAAGGTGCCGCCCGTGATCGTGCCCGCGCTGCTGGTCCAGCTCAGTTGGGCCGTGTCCGGCAGCGGATCGCTCAAGTTGACGCCGTAGGCCGTCCCCGCCCCCGTGTTGCTCACCGTGATCGTGAACGTCGCCGTGGCGGGCGAGTTGATCGGCCCGTTGCCCGTCTTGGTGATGGTCAGGTTCGGGGCCAGCACCACGTCCGTGGCCGAGGCGCTGACGCTAGCGGGGCTGCTGTTCCTGGCGGTGGCCGTGGCCGTGTCGTTCAGGGTGGCGCTGAAGCCGGCCGGCGTCACGGCGCTGACGTGGATCGTCACGACAGCCCCCGCCGCCAGGCTGCCGATGGCGTCGGTCAAGGTGCCGCTCGTGACCGTGCCCGCGCTGCTGGTCCAGCTTAGCTGGGCCGCGTCCGGCAGCAAGTCGCTCACGTTGACGCCGTAGGCCGTCCCCGCCCCCGTATTGCTCACCGTGATCGTGAACGTCGCCGTGTCGGTCGAGTTGATCGTGCCGTTGCCCGTCTTGGTGATGGTCAGGTTCGGCGCCAGCACCACGTCCGTCGCCGAGGCGCTGACGCTCCCGGGACTGTTGTTGCTGGCACTGGCCGTGGCCGCGTTGCTGAGCGTCGCGCTGAAGCCCGCCGGCGTCACCGCGCTGACGTGGATCGTCACGACAGCCCCCGCCGCCAGGTTCCCGATAGCGTCGGTCAAGGTGCCGCTGCTGATCGTGCCCGCGCTGGTGGTCCAACTCAGTTGGGCCGCGTCCGGCAGCAAGTCGCTCACGTTGACGCCGTAGGCCGTCCCGGCGCCCGTATTGCTCACCGTGATCGTGAACGTCGCCGTGTCGGTCGAGTTGATCGTGCCGTCGCCCGTCTTGGTAATCACCAGGTTCGGGGTCTGCACCACGAGCACCTGTTCGCTGGCGTCGTTGATGTCTGAGGCGCCGCCATTGTTCGCGTCCCCGTTGTACGTCGCATCCCACTGGTACGTCCCCGCCACCGCGCCCGCCGTCGGCAGCGTGTAACCGGTCGGCGTGCTATAACTGCCGTTGCCGTTGACGGTGGCCATCTCGGTGTCCACCAGGGTCGTCCCCCGGTAGAGCATGAAGGTGATCGTCCCGGCCTCCGAGTAGCCGCCTGAGAGCACCGCCGTGTCGGTCAAGGTCACCGGGCTGGTGCCCAGCGTCACGCTGGTCATGTTGGGCGTCGTGCTGATGGCCGGGCTGGCCGCGCCGACGAGCACCTGCTCGCTGGCGTCGTTGATGTCTGAGGCGCCGCCATTGTTCGCGTCCCCGTTGTACGTCGCATCCCACTGGTACGTCCCCGCCACCGCGCCCGCCGTCGGCAGCGTGTAACCGGTCGGTGTGCTATAACTGCCGTTGCCGTTGACGGTGGCCATCTCGGTGTCCACCAGGGTCGTCCCCTGGTAAAGCATGAAGGTGATCGTCCCGGCCTCCGAGTAGCCGCCCGAAAGCACCGCCGTGTCGGTCAAGGTCGCCGGGCTGGTGCCCAGCGTCACGCTGGTGGTGTTGGGGGTCGTGGTGATGGCCGGGCTGGCCGCGCCGACGAGCACCTGTTCGCTGGCGTCGTTGATGTCTGAGGCGCCGCCATTGTTCGCGTCCCCGTTGTACGTCGCATCCCACTGGTACGTCCCCGCCACTGTGCCCGCCGCTCGGCAGCGTGTAGCCGGTCGGTGTGCTATAACTGCCGTTGCCGTTGACGGTGGCCATCTCGGTGTCCACCAGGGTCGTCCCCTGGTAGAGCGTGAAGGTGATCGTCCCCGTCTCCGAGTAGCCGCCCGAAAGCACCGCCGTGTCGGTCAAGGTCGCCGGGCTGGTGCCCAGCATCACGCTGGTGGTGTTGGGGGTCGTGGCGATGGCCGGGCTGGCCGCGCCGACGAGCACCTGCTCGCTGGCGTCGTTGATGTCTGAGGCGCCGCCATTGTTCGTGTCCCCGCTGTATGTGGCATTCCACTGGTACGCCCCGGTCGCCGTGCCCACCGTCGGCAGCGTGTAGCCGGTCGGCGTGCTATAACTGCCATCGCCGTTGACGGTGGCCGTCTCCGTGTCCACCAGGGTCGTCCCCTGGTAAAGCGTGAAGGTGATCGTCCCGGTCGGAGAGTACGCGCCCGCGAGCACCGCGGTGTCGGTCAAGGTCGCCGGGCTGGTGCCCAGCGTCACGCTGGTCATGTTGGGCGTCGTACTGATGGCCGGGCTGGCCGCGCCGACGAGCACCTGTTCGCTGGCGTCGTTGACATCCGAGATCTCGCTGTTGTTTGCGTCCCCGCCGTACGTGATATTCCACTGGTACGTTCCCGTCACCGTGCCCGCGGCGGGCAGCGTGTAACCGGTCGGCGTGGTATAGTTGCCGTCGCCATTGATGAGGACCGTCTCGGTGTCCACCAGAGTCGTCCCCTGGTAGAGCATGAAGGTGACTGTTCCGGTCGGAGAATAGCCATCGGAGAGTACGGCGGTGTCGATCAACGTCACCGGGTTGCCGCCCAGCGTCACGCTGATGACGGAAGGGACGGCTGGGCTGATTGTCAGGCCGCTGGTGCCGGGCGTCGTGATGATCCCCGGGCTGCCCGGGCTCACGACCACCTGCTCGTTGGCGGCGTTGATGTCCGAGGCGCCGCCGTTGTTCGCGTCACCGTTGTACACGGCATCCCATTGGTAGGTCCCCGTCACCGTGCCCGCGGTCGGCAGCGTGTAACCGGTCGGCGTGCTATAGCTGCCATCGCCGTTGACCGTGGCCGTCTCCGTGTCGACCAGGGCGGTCCCCTGGTAGAGCGTGAAGGTGATCGTCCCGGTCGGAGAGTACCCGCCTGAGAGCAGCGCGGTGTCGGCCAAGGTCATCGGGTTGGTGCCCAGCGTCACGCTGGTCATGTTGGGCGTCGTGGCGATTGCCGGGCTGGCCGGGCTCACGAGCACCTGTTCGTTCGGGGCGTTGATGTCCGAGGCCCCGTTGTTGTTCGCGCCACCGCTGTACGTGGCATCCCACTGGTACACCCCGATCACCGTGCCCGTGGTCGGCAGCGTGTAGCCGGTCGGCGTGCTATAGCTGCCATCGCCGTTGACCGTGGCCGTCTCCGTGTCCACCAGGGTGGTCCCCTGGTAGAGCGTGAAGGTGATCGTCCCGGTCGGAGAGTACCCGGCCGAGAGCACCGCCGTGTCGGTCAAGGTCATCGGGTTGCCGCCCAGCGTCACGCTGGTCATGTTGGGCATCGTGGTGATCGCCGGGCTGGCCGGGCTGACGAGCACCTGCTCGTTCGAGGCGTTGATGTCCGAGGCCCCGCCGTTGTTGGCGTTCCCGCTGTACGTGGCGTCCCACTGGTACGTCCCCGTCGCCGTGCCCGTGCTCGGCAGCGCGTAGCCGGTCGGCGTGCTATAGCCGCCGTCGCCATTGACGGCCGCCGTTTCCGTGTCCACCAGGGTCGTCCCGTGGTAGAGCGTGAAGGTGATCGTCCCGGTCGGGGAGCTGCCGCCCGAGAGCATCGCCGTGTCGGTCAAGGTCAGCGGGTTGGCGCCCAGCGTCACGCTGGTCGCGTTGGGCGCCGTGGTGATCGACGGAAGCTTGGGGATGGCGCCGATATAGCCGTCTGCCGCGCCTTGGAAGTTCGACTGGAAATTGGTGAAGTTCGAGCTGCTGCTGACGTTGGTGACGCCCAGGTCGTAACCCGTGAAGTCACTCGCCAACGAGCCGCCGGTGATCGTGAAGCGGAAATCGAAATCGGCGGGATTCCCCGCCTGGGAGCCGAATTGTGTGCATTGGCCCGTCAGCAGAGGCGCCGTGTAGGTTTGGCTGCCGACGGTCACCTGGCCATCGACGATGAGATCGGTGGACGTGCCCGGCCCGATCAGATTGCCAGAGTTGTTCACCTCGATCGCGATGCGCACGTCGTAGGGTTCGTTAGCCGAGTTGGGATTCGTCATCCGGTAACTGCTGGTTGCTGACGTGTAGAGCCGTATGTCGTTGCCGCTGAGATCGAAGGTGTGGCTGCTCGACTGGTAGTTCACCGTACCCGTCGTATCGTAGTTGATATACGGGTAGGGATTGAGCGTAATCCCCAGCAACGACAGCAGCCTGCGGTCTTCCAGGGGCTCCAGGACCAGTTGGCGGGCGAATTGGCCAAGGAAATGCGGCCGAGATCGCCGGCCGCGGCGCGAATGTGAGCGTGCCATGAAAGCTACTCCTCGTTGAAGCCTCTGTGAAACCAGCCTTCGTAGCCGACCGAGAGACGCATCCAACCCAGAAAACGGATATGGATGAGCGGAAGGCGACTTGAATCCAAAAAGCAAAAAGCTAACGCCTTATGGGAATCGCCGGCCCGGCTTCCAAACCTCTGCGCCGCCGAGATCGAAGAAACACCAGCATGCCCAACGCGACGAGACAACCGCCGTATGCGGTCGTGCTCGGTTCAGGAATGGCGTATGCCGCGTAAACATCCATCTTCCAAAACGGCGTGCCACTGCCGTGGTTAAGGTCGGTCAATTGGAGATCAACATAGTCGCCGAACACCGATTGCAGGTCCCCCCCGGTCGTCGCGACGATGAAATCGTAACTGCTTCCAGCCTCGTAAGCCGTCACGTTGCCGGTCAGAAGCGTGCCGGAGTCCCAAATATAGGAAAATGACGGGTCCCAGATCGCCCCCGCGATGGTGAAATCAGGGCTGTTGGGGACGCCACTCAAGGTGTCGGGGCCGGACAGGTTGACCAGTAAGCTCAACGATCCGTTGGAATTCTGGTTGCCGTCCGTTGGGGTGACATAGTCAAGAGTCGATGAGTCGGGCGAATACAACTGCACGCCGCCTGCATCGGAATCGCTTGTGCCGGCGGTTACTGAAAACTGCAAACCGCTCAACGTGACCGTCATGGGCGCATACACCGCAAAAGTCGGAAATCCGGTCGTATAAGAACTCAGGATATCCGCTGAGGCGGAGCGGGGGACCACCACTGCCGTCGCCGCAAGCAAGCACGTTGCAATCCAACAAACAGGGAGCCGCGCAATCCTGATGTCCATCATCGCCCTCATTGCGTTAAGTGCCTGCCAGCCAATTTTCAGCCGCTGTTATAACGTGCCTTGATTAGGCCACAGCGTCGTTTTTTTGTCAAGGACTTTGTTGTTAATTTGGCACTTGTCGCAACCGATCTGAACCCACACCGAGGAATCGAGCAAGGCGCGGCCGGTCTTCGCTCATCCGTAACACGTTCTGTGGATTAGCTTTGTGGTTTGCACCCAACGTACAGTGGGGCAGCTATACCATTCTGGAGGTGCGTTGCAGGGCGGACCAACGGAGCGTTTTTCACAGTCGCTCCTGCATGGGAACCACCTGCCGCCACCCGGGAAGCCCTGTATGGAACGCAACGATACCCCCCCCCGAGTCTCATACACCCGAGGGTTCTCTTGTCCTTTCCGCGACAAGAAGTTGCGCGCCGTGGGCTGCTAGGCCCCGACGGCTTCCTTGGCGGCCGCGACCACCTGGTCGAAGGCGGCCGGATCGCTGACCGCCCAGTCGGCCAGGATCTTGCGGTCCAGGCCGATGTTGGCTTTGCTCAGGGCACAGATGAACTCGCTGTAGCGCCAGCCGCGCTGGCGGACCGCGGCGTTGATGCGGATGATCCACAGGCTGCGGAACTCCCGCTTGCGATTGCGGCGGTCGCGGTAGGCGTAGACGCCGGCGCGCGTGAGCGTTTCCTTGGCCGTCCGCACCAGCTTGCGCCGGGCGCCGACGAACCCCTTCACCTTGCGAAAGAGGCGCTTCTTGGCCTGATTTCTGGCCGCACCCTTGACCGTTCTCATGGCATTCCTTCGTCGCTACGTTCGGGAACCAGGCCGCTCCACCTCGGAGCCGTTCGACCGCCCGTCCCGTTTGCCGCTGGGAAAAAGGTGACAGGCACCATTTGTGCGAAGCACCCTACGGGCCGTTCCGGCAAATGGTGCCTGTCACCTTTTTCCCTCCTCGTTTGCCGCCGCCCGCTAGTAGCTGTACGCTCCCAGGGCCGCGCAGATCTTCTGCGCCTCGACCGTCTTGACCACGGCCGTGCCGCGGAGATTACGCTTCTGCTTGTGCGTCTTTCGCGTGGCCAGATGGCTGGTGCCGGCGTGGCGATGCTTCGGCTTCCCCTTGGAGGAGAGGCGGAAGCGTTTCTTCGTCCCCTTGTGGGTCTTCATCTTCGGCATGACTGGCTGCTACCTTCCCAAAGTCACGGGCAAACTACAGGACCCCTCATTATAAAGCGGTCCCCGGCGTCTTGAAAAGGGGGAATGCCGGAAAAAGACCGCCCACGGCGTGCAATCCCGGGTGGCCCCGATAGCTACCCGGGGTGGCCCCGATAGCTCGCTATCGGGGCGGCGAAGCCGCAAGAGGGGCCTCAATACACCGCGAAAGCCTCTTGTGCCTGCGGCACCCCGATAGCAAAGCTATCGGGGCCACCCACGAAGCCGCAAGAGGGGCCCCAATACGCCGCGAAAGCCTCTCGTGCCTGCGGCACCCCGATAGCAAAGCTATCGGGGCCACCCGCGGAACACGCATTGCGCATGGGGGCACGCTACCCCCTTGCCAAGCGATACAGCCGCCGCAAAATCACGTAGAACGGCGGCAGATAAATAATGTCGGAAAAGAACACCACCACGGCAAACCAGAGCGGCAGCGGATGGGCCGCCAGCGGGGACACATACCAAAGCGCCGCCACCGAACTGATCGCCTTGCTCAAAAATCCCAGCATGAGAATGTTGCGGTTCTCGACCGGGTTGGCGGCCACCAGCAAGTAACCCACCCCGAACAGCCCGACCAGGATGCCCATCACCTGCACGGGCAGGGCCAAGTCGGGCTTCTGCACGCCCAGCATCTTGAAGCCCTCGTGATAGAAGACGATCATGCCTGTTCCCGCCAGCAGGTTGAACACGCCGGCAAAACGCAAGAGCACCGTCATCCAGAGCGACAAGGGTTTTGGTTTCATGACAGCAGATAAATAGGAGGCTGTGGTGGGGCTCGCGACCATGCTGCGCACGGTGCCCCTCGACCCACCCCACGATTTCTGGGCCCCTGGCCGCTCCAGCCCGACCCAATTACAATGGGTCCTTGCACTTTGGAGAACATCATGACAGCAGCCATCTTGGACGGCAAGGCCCTAGCGGCGCAGATCCGCGGGGAAATCGCCCAGCAGTCCGCCCAGTTCAAACAACGGACCGGCGTCACCCCTTGCCTGGCCGCCGTGCTGGTGGGCGAAAATCCCGCCAGCCAGTCCTATGTCCGCAGCAAGCAGAAGGCCTGCCAGCAGGCAGGAATGACCAGCCAGTTGCACTGCCCCTCCGCCGCAAGCTCGACCGAAGACCTGCTGGGACTCATCGACCGGCTCAATCGCGACCCGGCGGTCCACGGCATCCTCGTGCAGTTGCCGCTGCCCAAGGGAATCGACGAATTGCGGGTGCTGGAGGCCATCAGCCCGCTGAAGGACGTCGATGCCTTGCACCCGGAAAGCGTGGGGCGGATCGTCCAGGGCCGGCCGCGGTTCCTCCCCTGCACGCCACACGGCATTCAGCAGTTGCTGCTGCGCAACCACATCGAGATTGCCGGCCGCCATGCCGTCGTCGTGGGACGCAGCGACATCGTGGGCAAGCCCATCGCCGTGATGCTCATGCAACGCGGCCGCGGCGGCGATGCCACCGTGACCGTCTGCCACAGCCGCACCCCCGACCTCGCCGCCGTCACGCGTACGGCCGACATCCTCATCGTCGCCATCGGCCGGACCAAACTGATCACCGCCGATATGGTCAAGCCGGGGGCGGTGGTGATCGACGTGGGCATCAATCGCACGGAGGCCGGCCTGGTAGGCGACGTTGACTTTGAGGGCGTCAAGGAAGTGGCCGGCTACATCACGCCCGTCCCCGGCGGCGTCGGCCCCTTGACCGTGACCATGCTCTTGCACAACACGCTGCTGGCCGCCGCGCTGCAAACGAAATAGCCCTCAACCCTTGTGCGGCCGGACGCCGATAAGCGCGTATATGTGGCGCTAGCGGAATTCCACGAGCAACGCCGCCGCCAGGGATGGGGAAATGCTCGTCATCATCAGCGATCTGCATCTGAACGACGGCACGACCGGCGCAACCCTTGCACCCGGCGCAGCCTCCCTATTCATCCAACGGCTCAGAGAAACCGCCCTGAGCGCCTCCTGGCGGGCCGACGGCGCCTACCGACCCGTCGAACGCATCGACCTGGTCCTCTTGGGCGACACGTTCGATCTGCTCCACTCCGAGCATTGGCGGGCCGCACCGACGGTCCGCCCTTGGGGCGATCTCCACGCGCCGGAATTCTTTGACCAGATTGCCACGATTACCAAGGGCATTCTGACGCAAAATCAGGAGTCGCTGGCCATGTTCCGCGCCGTGGCGGCGGAGTCGGCGATAACCTTGCCGCCGATGTTGCGTCTGGCGCGGCCTGCCCAGCCGTCGGACGAGCAGCCGGTCAGCGTCCGCATCCACTACATGGTGGGAAACCACGACTGGTTCCTCCATGTCGCCGGCGCCGATACGATGTCTTGCGGCAGGCGGTGGCCGCGCAGATGGGGCTGGCCAGCCGGCCCGATCGGCCGTTTCCCCACGACATCACCGAGAGCGATGAGTTGTTGCAGACGATGCGCCGCCACAAGGTGACGGCCCGGCACGGCGACATCTACGATCCGCTGAGCTTCGAGGGCGACCGCGACGCCAGCAGCCTCAGCGACGCCATTGTCATCGACCTGGTCGGCCGCTTCGCCGCCGAAGTGGAGGCGGCCATGGGCGATTCGCTGCCGGTGGCGACGCTCTTGGAACTCCGTGAACTGGACCATCTGCGCCCGCTGCTCCTGGTGCCCGTCTGGCTCGACGGACTGTTGGAGCGGACCTGTCCGGCCCTGGCGATGCGGAAGCGCGTCAAGACGCTCTGGGACCGCCTGGCCGACGAGTTCCTCTCCGGCGCCTTCGTCCGCCAGCGCGACCATTGGAATGCGCCCGACCTGGTCGACGGCCTGGCCCGGGCGTTGAAATACAGCAAGCGGACCTCCAGCGGCTGGAGCAGCGCCATCCTGCAATGGCTGCAAAAGATTCGCGGCGCCGAGAGCCCCTCCTATTATCCGCACGCCCTGAGCGAAGCCGATTTCCGCAATCGCCGGGCGAAGCACGTGGTCTACGGGCACACGCACGCCGCCCAGTGTCTGCCCCTGGATGCCAGCTATGCCGAGGGCTGCGTGCTGGACCAGATGTATTTCAACGCCGGCACCTGGCGACGCGTCCACGGCCAGACGCTGTTCACCCCCGGCGGACACGAGTTCATCGCCTCCGACGCGATGACCTACCTGGCCTTCTTCCAAGGCGACGAGCGCGGCGGCCGCCCCTACGAGACCTGGTCCGGCACGCTCGGGCACCAGCCCACCGAGATGATCGTCCACCGCATCGATCCGGCGCGAGTCAACCCTGTGGCCGGCCGTGTCGTTTCCCCGTCCAGCCTGCCGGTCCACGCCCCGCACTTCGTCACCCGACCCGGTCAATCCACCGGCCTGCCCGCCCGCCGGCGCTGAGCCGAAAAGGCGGTGCGGCGGTTCTGCGGCGGGCTATAATTGCATGGGCGTGCCGGACAGGGGCCTGTTTCCCGTCGCCAACGTCGGAGCTGAGGAGTCTGGAGAACATGGCCGACTACATCCAGGTCATTACCACCACGACCAGCAAAGCCGAGGCGGAGGCCATCGCCCGCGCCTTGGTCGGCCAGCGGCTGGCGGCCTGTGTCCAGGTGTTGGGACCGATCGCCAGCACCTACTGGTGGCAAGGCAAGATCGAAACCAGCCAGGAATGGCAATGCTGGATCAAGAGCCGCCGCGATTTGTACGAGCAGATCGAACGGGCGATCCGCCAGGTCCATTCCTATGAAGTGCCGGAGATCCTGGCCATCCCGGTGGTGGCCGGCAGCGACAGCTTTTTGGCGTGGCTGGACGATGAGTTGAAGCGCTGAGGCCGCGCCGCAGCGTGCTCGATTTTTCAGCCGCCGGATGCCCCTGGCGGGCAGGCTCCAGGCCGAGAGCACGGCCGCATTCCCTGCGCCGCGGGTGGTCCGTCGCCACGCGGTCCGCCGCCGGTTGACAGCGGCCTGGGACGGTGGGAGAATTGCGCTCGTCCGACAGCAGGGACCTTGCCGGCTGGCGACCCGTGCCGGTGAAGATCGAGGGGCGATTAGCTCAGTTGGTTAGAGCACCAGCTCGACAAGCTGGGGGTCGGAGGTTCGAGCCCTCTATCGCCCACTTAACGTAAGTTTCGCCGAATTCTGGAGTTAGGATACCTGTCGACGGTCGGCAGTGACGGCAACAAGTCCTTGCAAAACGGTACATCTACCGTTTTACAGGGTTTGCAGCCGTCCTATGCCACATTCCAACCGTCCTCCTAGCTACCGTCTACACAAAGCCCGGAAGTGCGCCGTTGTCACGATCAACGGCCGGAATCGCTATCTGGGCCCCTACGGCCCTCCCGAAAGCCACGAGAAATACGCTCGGCTAATCGCCCAACGGCAGGCGAACGGGAAGGGGCTCGCTGCCATCGCCACCCCCTGCGAAAATGGGGAGCTTAGCGTCAACGGGCGGTCCTGAGTCGGCCTCGACCGGCTGCCTTCCATAGCGATCGCGTTCGCGTGCAGGGGCGCAAACGGGTGATCGGCGTGCAATGCCAGTTGCTCAGCGACGCGATGCGCGCTCTGGTCACCAAGGAAGAGAGCATCCAGGTCTTCGCCGCCCAGGAAACTTGTGGGACTTCGCTCCGCTCGTCCCGCCCGACCGGTGATTCCGCAACAGAAACGAATTCGGCGAGCCGTAGCGAGGAGTATTCGCCCTTCTTAGCGGACGGAGCGTCGGGGCCGGCTTCCATCCGCCCTCATCCTCTTCAGCCCTCACCTTCGGGCACCACCGTGGTGGTCGCTCCCGGCGGGAGAGGGGACTTTACGGCAGCAGGCCGCGGGCTGCAATGCCTTCCACCACGCGGCTGACGGCCAGGTCCATCGCCGCTTGCCGCATCGGCTCCCGCGCCTGCTCGGCCCGCCGGCAGACCGCCTCGAAGGTGCTGAGCATGCGTTCGTGCAGGCGCTGCTCCACTTCTTCCCGGGTCATCTGGTCGCGCTGCGTTTCCTGGGTGTATTCCAGGTAGGAGACGAACACGCCGCCGGCGTTGCAGAGGATGTCGGGGATGATGGTCACGCCGCGCTGGTTGAGGATTTCGTCGGCCGGCGGGGTGAGCGGGGCATTGGCGCCCTCGGCAATGATCCGGGCGCGAATCCGCGGCGCATTCTGGGGCGTAATCACCGAGCCGGCGGCGGCCGGGATCAGGACGTCGCAATCGGCCTCCAGCACCGCCTCGCCGGGGACCGCGCTGCCGCCGGGGAATCCGTGGACGTGGCCGGTGGCCGCCACGTGCTCGGCCAGCGCCGCGATGTCCAGCCCGTCGGCCTTGAAGACCCCGCCGGAGAGGTCGGAGACGGCGACCACGGTGGCGCCCTGTTGGGCGATGGCGCGGGCGGTGACGCTGCCGACGTTTCCAAACCCCTGCACGGCCGCCCGCAGACCGGAGAGGCGGAGGTTCAGCCGCCCGCAGGCGGCGCCGACGATGGCCGCCACGCCGTTGCCGGTGGCCTCGCGGCGGCCGACGATGCCGCCCAGCACCACCGGTTTGCCAGTCACGAAGCAGCCGTTGGTGATGGCCGTCCCGGCCGAGTAGGAGACGCAGTCGCAGATGTGCCCCATGTCATATTCATTGGTGCCCATGTCGGGGGCGGGGACATAGATTTCCGGGCCCAGGTGGCGATGGACGCTGCGGGTGAAGGCGCGGATGAGGATCTCTTTTTCAGTGGGCGTCAAGCGGGCCGGATCGTAGAGGATTCCCGCCTTGCCGCCGCCGAACGGGACGCCGATCAGCGAGGTCTTCCAGGTCATCTCCATAGCCAGGCCGGTGATCTCATCCAGGCCCACCGAGGCCGTCATGCGGATGCCCCCCTTGGCCGGGCCCAAAACGTCGTTGTGACGGACGAGAAAGAATTGGGCGTGCAACATGCCGCCGCCGGGCAACATCGGATGTACGTGGCCCTGGATCTGTTCCTTCGGGTCGATGATGCGGCGCTGGATGTCGGCGGCCAGCCCCAGTCGCTGGGCGGTCTGCCGCACGTTCCACAAGGTGGTCTGCAAGATGCCGTTGGCGTTGAGCAAGTCGTTCATGATCGGAGTAATATCGCAGGTCTTGCCTTGGCGTGCAACGCTCGATAATTGGGCGTGCCCAGCGTGCCGAACCTGAGGGGCCGAACCCTGCCGGCGCCCGCAGACTTAACGCATATTACCCAGCCACCCGGGCGGTCGCTTTATTCGCCTTATGCGTCGTGCAACGGATCTGCGGAAAGCAGGGGTTCTAACGATTTTCTGGACTCTGCCGATTATCAGGCCGATGTTCACCAATGTGCCCCCCCATGTTTGCGTTCCAACTTAAAGAAAGGAACCCTGAAGATATGAAACGCATCTATTTTGCGCTGGCAGCGGCGGGTCTGTTGGTTTACCTGGCGGGGTGCTGCGCGGACGGCCATTGCCCCTCCGGCTGTGGCTCTGGCTGCGGCGGCAACTGCCCGCAGGCGGCCCAGGGCGGCGGTGCCTCGGACGAAGGCTTCTTCAGTGCCTATCACGGCGAGGGCCTTCACCGACCTCCTGCGGAGACACAGGATCAGTATCAGGATGCGGGCGCGGCGGCGGCGGGCGCGATCACCTATCCCTACTATACCAACCGCGGACCGCGTGATTACTTCGACCGCAACCCCGCCAGCATCGGTCCCTGAGCGACCTGCGGCCGGACAAGAAACACAGACGCGCCTGCCGCGCGAGACATGCGACGTGCGATAGCACGCATTGCGGCGGGGCCCCCTCTGGCCCGCGGCCGTCATTATGTGGCATTATGTCCCTTGGCGGCAGACGCGCCCCTGGAAAGTCCTTCGGGTTCTGAAATTGCGCTGGCTCTCCTGATGGCTAGAGAAAAGGTTTCGCACGGAAGATCAGGACTTCTGTGCGGCGGCGGGCAGGGCGGAACGGCCCCGGGATCCCTCGCGCCGGCAACAGAACACCGACACCCTCCGCGGTTGCCCTCCACACACGCTGGCGGCAACCGCAGCCTTCGCACCAGGGGCACTCAGTCGCCGCCGAGTGCCCCAGCCCCAGGACCGGATCGCGCCGGTCTCCAGCCGTGCGGCAGCGGCCAACGGCGTTGCAGTGGTGCGATTGGGTGCAAGTTTGCGTCCTCCAGAATTCAGTATTACTAGAGATATACCCGACGCTTTTGCGAAGTCAAAAATTCCGCAAAAGAATCTGCGTCGCGGCGGCCGTGCTTCGCGGCAACTAGCGTGGCGGCAATCGGTTGCGACTTGAGAAAAAATTTTCTCGCGCCGCCGCCGCGCGTCCGCAAAGATTCACCAGCGTTCCCGCGCGTTACAGGCGCGCGACCTTGCCAGCGGGCACATTTCCGGCTGCGCAAGGACGCGCGACCAGCAGCGAGTTCGTTTCTGTCGCCGGAGGTCCAACGTAGGTCAGGCACACCGTGCCTGACGCTCGTTTCGCAGGGGATTGTCAGGCACGGTGTGCCTGACCTACGCGGCTGTTGCGGGGCGAAGATTTGTAGGGTGGGTCGAGCGCAGCGAGCCCCACCATCAGCCTTTTTGGTGGGGCTCGCTGCGCTCGACCCACCCTACTGCCTGCACCCACTAATGCAGGATCGAGAAGAGGTTGTTGTAGTGATCGGTCCAAAGCGGGTCGGTCTTGACGCGACTCCGCTCCTGCGCCTCGATCGCCTCCGGCACCTCCGGGGAAAACGCCTTCAGAAAGGCGGCGTCCTCGGTCAACATGGCCCAATCGTTCCGCAGCAGGTCGTGAACTTCGTCATAGGGCACGAAAATCCTCGTCATGCCCAGGCGGGTTTGCTTGGCGATGCCGCGAACCACCGGGGCCAGGTACAGATACCGGTTGGTGATGTGGGCGGCGATTACGCCCCCCGGCGCCAGGTGTTGGCAGTAGATTTTGAAGGCCTCGCAAGTAAGAAGATGGGCGGGAATGGCGTCGCCGCTGAAGGCGTCCAACACCAGGACGTCGAATTTCCGCGCGAGCGGCTCGCGCTCCAGCGAGAGCCGGCCGTCGCCCATCTTGACGTCGACCGTCGCCCCGCGCCGGCGGGCGTCGCTCAAATAGGTGAAGTATCGGGGATCGTTGGCGAGGCGATCGACCACGGGGTTGATTTCGTAGAAGCAATAGTCGTCGCCTTTGCGGGCGTAGGCGGCGATCGTGCCCGCGCCCAACCCGATGGCGCCCACGCACATCGTAGGCTTCTGTTTTTGCAGATACTGGATGGTGCGGCCGACGCCGCTGTCGTAGCGGTAATAGGTCAAGGGGATATGCCGCTTGGCCGGGTCCACAAACTGTTCGCCGTGCTCGATGGCGCCGTGCTTCATGACGAACTGGTGTTCGGCGGGTTCGTCGCGTCTATAATCGCGGATGGACACGATGCCGTAGAAATTGCGGTCCTGTTCGACGGTAATGCTGTGCTGGGCGGCCACGGCCGTCTTGTTCCAGCCCATCGATGGCAGGAGGAGCAGGAGTTGCAGCAGCACAACCAGGCCGACGACGGCTGCGAGCCCGACGGGCGCCGCCAGGGTCAGCTTCAGTCCGAGGCGGGCCGCCCGGGGGACGGCGGCCAAGGTGATGGCCACCGCCGCCACGATGAAGGACAGCACCAGTCCGAGCCGCCACTCGAAGAAGCTTCGGAAGATCAGGGGCGCCACGAGGCTGACGAACACGCCGCCCAGGGCCCCGCCCGCCGACATCATCAGGTAGTATTCCGTCAGCCGTCGCGGATGGGGGCGGAGCCGCATCAACTCCCCATGGCAAACCATGCAGATCAGAAACATGGTGGAGAAATAGATCACCCGTTCCCAGAGGTAATTGACCGAGATGTGCTCGGGAAATTGCCCGCTCAGCCCGTGGAGGAGCGCGGCCGACTTGTCGAAGACGGTGTCCGGGTCGGCGGCGATCAGGATGGCCACGGCCGCCAGCGCGGTCCACACGCCCCGCACGTACCAGCGGGGATGATCGAAACAGATGATGAACGACAGCAGGTAGAGCGCCAGCGGCACGATCCACAAGAAAGGCACGACCGCAAGGTCCTGGCAGACGTGGTTCGTCGTGGCCAGCAGCATCAGCGAGGCGCAGGCGGGCAGCAGCAGCCACAAGGCCCGCCGCAGCCAGCGGACGCCGGCCGAACCATCGTCGGTCGGGAGATATCCGTCGGCTGCGTCTCCGCCCGACGCGACTGCGGCGCCCTGCTGGGCCGAGGCCGGCAGCGTGTTCCAGCGCCGCCACAGCCACATCGCGCACAGCCCGCAGAGCAGCACGTATCCCCCAAATGCCCACGACCACAGCCAGGATTGCCGGGGCAGATCGAATGCCGGCTCGAAGAGGAACGGATAGGTCAACAGGGCCGCCAGCGAGCCGAAGTTCGACAGGGCGTACAAGCGGTAAGGCGAGCGGCCCGGATACGTGCGGCTGAACCACACCTGCACCAGCGGGCTGGTGGTCGAGAGGACGAAGTAGGGCAGTCCCACGGTGACCAGCAACAGCAAGAGGATTTTGCCCGCCGGGGCCTCGCTGCCCGTGGGCTTCCAACTCACGCCGGGGGCGATCGGCAGCAGCACGAGGGCGGCGAGCAACAGGCCCATCTGCACGATGGCCTGGCCGCGCAACGTCAGCCGGCTGCCCACCAGGTGGGCGTAGCTATAGCCGGCGAAGAGGACGACTTGGAAGAACAACATGCAGGTCGTCCACACCGCCGGACAGCCGCCAAACCAGGGCAGGATGAATTTGCTGATCAAGGGCTGCACTTGGAACAGCAGGAAGGCGCTGAGCAGGATCGTCGCGGCAAAGGCCAGCGCGGGCCAGCGCGGCGCCCGCGCCGCGGCGACGGCGGGGCGCTCGGGGGTCATCGTCGACACAATCTTCCTCCCCTGGTAAGACGGCAGGCGGCCAAGAAACGGTCTTTCCACTATGGCCCAACGCCGTCCGAATAGCAAGCCCCCGAAAGCGCCGCGCCGCCGGGCGGCCCACGCGAGGGCCTGATTTTGCGCAGGGCCGATGCGCGGCAATCGGGAACGGTTTTACGGCGCAGGTGTTCCCTGCGGCCCCACGGCGGCACGCCGCCTCGCGCCGCATTCGGCCTGCAAAGCTATGCTTGTTATAGCGAGGTGGTGAACTTCAGGCGGAAACCTCCGGCGGGTGCCTTATGCGATGCCGCTGCCCGTGTTGCTCGAAACGGTTCTGGCAGGATCGCAATGCCGAGGGGGCCCAATTCTGCCGCCATTGCCACCAGTTGTTCGTCGCGCCCCCGGAACGAAAGACGCCCCCCTGGATCCTCGGCGTCGTCGTGATCCTGATGGGCAACTAGCAGATCATGACGCATCGTCCCGTGGTGCTGGCGGGCGTCGTGATCGAGCGGCGGTTGCCGGACATACCCCAAGGCCGGACGCCGCTTTCAGACGGCAGCGGCCAATGGTGTTGCGGGGCTGCCCCAGCAGCAGCCGGGCGAGCCGGTCTGAGAAAATTCTTCGCGGCTGGTGTCACGCTGTGAACGGCCGGTGCGACATCCAGGAAATTTGTGCCGGTGAGAAAAGCCCCCCGTTTGCAACGGGGGGGCGAAATCCAGCGGCAAGAACTTGCTGGGAGGGGCGCTAGCATGACGGCGGACCGTCAGGCCGGCGCGGCCGTGCTGTCGGCGGCGGGCGCCGCGGCCAGAGCGGCGGATTGCCGCTGGCGCATCCGCGTCAGCAACCCTTCGACCAGCGACTGCAACTCCGCAACGGTCTCCACCGTCTCCTCGATCCGGGACTTTGCCTTGGCGTCGAACAGGTCCGGATTCTTCTCCAGCAGCGACCGGCACGATGCCGCGATGGCGTGCAAGGGGCTCGCCACGTCGCGGCACAACTGGTGGTTGAGGGCCTCGAACTGCTGGACGCACTGCTGGCAATCGGCGGCTTGCAGGCCGGTACACTCGCGCCGTTGCGATTCCTTCCCCAAGGAATCCGTGCGTTCCAGGGCCTTGCGAATCATGATCGCCAGATCGACTTCGTTGCACGGCTTGGTGAAGACGTGGAAGACGCTGCCTTCGTTGACGGCCCGCATCACCGCGTCCACCGTCGCGTTCCCGGTGAGCATGATGCAGATCACGTCGGGGTAGTTGCGGGCGACCCAAGCCAGCAGGTCGCTGCCCGACATGCCCGGCATGCGCTCGTCGCACACGATGACGTTGACGTGGCGGCACTTGAGCAAGGTGACAGCCTCGTCGCCGCTGCGAGCCGTGTAGATTTGGTACGGCTGCCTTTGCAGCGTCCGCGTCAGGCAGTGCAGGACGTTGGCGTCGTCGTCAACCAACAGTACCGTGTGCGTCATGGGTCCGCCTCCGCAGCACGAATTCGACACCATTAAAGCATAGCTCATTGGCCGGGCTGCGGCCGGACCACCGCGTCAGGGCGTCTCTCTCGGCGCGGTGGCGGCGCCGCGTGTGCCGCTTTTGTCACAGCCGGCACGCCGGCAGCGCGGCGAAGCGGCGCTTGCGCGGCGCAGCGCGTTCGTGTGCGCTAAAGAACGGTAGCCGAATCGGCGGATCAATACGAGGGCCGGCGCCGACGGGGCAAACGTACACAGGGGACTGTCCCAATTGTCGCGGCGCGGACCGCGTTGCGCTGCGAATAGTCGTCCCCGCCGCGAAAATGGGACTGTCCCCCTTGCGCCGCCTAGGGCGCGGGTTATGCCCGCGTGCGCCGCACGGTCACAGGTGAGACGGGCGGCTGTGACCGGGCGTCACAGGAAGCGGGAAAAAACGCGGGAAAAGCAGGGTTTTCCGCCCTGACAGCCGGCGCGGATCGCTATAATCCCGCCCGCTGCGATTTCAGTACGCCTTGCGGTTGAGGAGATAACGCCATGGAAAATTCACACGTCCTTGTCGTCCACAACGAGGCCGCCGTCCGGCAACTGGCCGCCGCTTGCCTGGACCAGGATCGCATCCGCGTGTCGCTGGCCCGCAGCGACGAAGAAGGTCTGTCGCTGTTGACCAGGGAGCGCGTGCAGGTTCTGGTGACGGGCTTGGATGCCCTGGGCCGCGGCGAAGACTTCGTGCGCCGCGCGGCCACGATCCAACCGCTGCTGGCGGTCGTCCTGCTGGCCGACGCCGCCCGCGTCAACCAGGCGAGATCGCAGCCGCCGCAGGGCCCGATCCAGTACCTGGCACGGCCGGTCACGCCGGAGCTGCTGCGGTCGGCGGTGGCCAGGGCCCTGGAGCGGCAGATGAAGCGGGCCGTCGCCCCGGAGGCCGGGGCCGCGTCCGCCGGCGGCGGCCAGGGCTGCGCCGCGGCCTTCGTCGACGCCGAGCGCGTCATCGCGGCCAGCCGCGCCATGAGCGAGATCCTGGAACTGGCCCGCCGCTCCGCGCCCACCGACGCCCCGGTGCTGATCTGCGGCGAGCCCGGCACGGGAAAGAAATTGATCGCCCGGGAAATCCATCGCCACAGCCGCCGCGCCGCCGGCCCCCTGGTCCGGGTCGCCTGCGCCGCGATCCGCGAGCCGGAGCTGGCCCGGACCCTCTTCGGCGGCGACGAACCACAGGGCCCCAGCGGGCGGCGCGCGCCGGCGGGCTGCTGGAGCAGGCGCAAGGCGGCACCCTGGTGTTGGACAACGTCTCGCAGTTGCCGCTGTGGGCCCAGGTCACCCTGCTGGACGTTCTCCAACAAGGCCGGCCCTGTCTGTGCGGAAGCCGCCAGATCGCGGGCGTGCGCGTGATTGCCACCAGCACGGCCGACCTCGCGGCCGCGATGGAGCGGCGGACCTTCGCCCCGAGCCTCTATTACTACCTCAACGTGGTGCAAATCCAGGTCCCTCCGCTGCGCTATCGTCCCCAGGACATCCGCGCCTTGGCGGAAAAGTATCTGGCCGCGGCCAACACCCTGCGGACGCGTCAAGCCGACAAGCCTTGCCCCTGCCGCCTCAGCGAAGACGCCCTGGGCTGCCTGCTGGAGTACGATTGGCCGGGCAACACCCTGCAACTGGCAAGCGTCGTCGCCCACGCGGCCTTGCTGGCGGAGGCTGAAGAGATCGACCGGGCGCGAATCACCGAGGCGATCGGACAGCCCGTGGCGCGCGGCGTCTCCGACACCATTCCGGTGCCGCTGCAAGGCAACCTGGCCGACATCGAACGCTACATCATCGGCGAGGTGCTGCATCGCTGCCGGGGCAACAAGGCGGCGGCCGCCCGCGCACTGGGATTGCACCGCCGCACCCTCTACCGGATGTTGCAGCACGGCGACGTGCAGCCGAAGCCGTCCGCCGGGCCGCTGCCGCTGGTCCTGGAACCGGGCGTCGACCAAAGCGCCGCCGGCGTCCTATCCTGATCGGCGGCTTCCGCCGCCGCCGGGGTTGCCGAGCCGAGCGGCCCGGGGTATCCTACAACCGGACCCGTAAGGGCCCGTAAAGGAAGTTCCAAGGGGACAGTGCCCAACCCTTCGGCCGCTTTGTGACCGCCGTGAAACGCCTCCTGCACATCCCCGTCGTCCACACGCAAGCCGACCTTGGGTCGCTGGCGGAATCGGTGCGGGCCCAGTACCTCCGCCGCACCGGCCCCGAGGGTTGGGAGCGACGGCAACGGGCGGTGGAAAAGCTGTGGCACGACATCCGTCAGGCCGTCGCCGCCTTGCGGCTCGACTACCGCCGCGTGCGGATCTACCAGGACGGCCTGCCCGTCTGCGGCAAGGAAGAGGACATCGTGCAGGAGCTGGCCGGGGCCGGCAGCCTCAACCACCAACTGCTGCTGGACCTGGCGGGCCAAGGGGCCGTGCTGATGGGCACGGAGGACCCGCAGTTGCTGCTTCGCGAGTACCAGTTGCAGCGTCGCCGGGCTGGCGTGGCGGCCGCCGGCGGCGACGCGCCGGCGCCCGGCGAGGCGGCCGAGTTGTTGGCCCTCCGCGACGATTTCATCGCCCGCCGCATCGAAGCGACCTTGCAGGAGGGTGAAACCGGCCTGCTCTTCTTGGGAGCGGCGCATCGGCTCGGCGCCTTCGGCGTGCCGGGCATCGAGGTGGAGGCGCTGCCGGGGATCTGAGTTGCCCGGCCGCGGTGTGCCACTGCTGGCTTGTCCAGCAGTGCCGAACCACCACGAGGCGCAGCACTGCTGGACAAGCCAGCAGTGGCACCCAATTCATAACGATCCGCGGCCCACACTAGGCGCGAAGCGCCAGCGAGGGACGAGCGACGGCAGACCGTGGCGTAATTAACCCTCGCTTGCGCTTTGCGCCTAGTGTTGTCGGCGTCGCCATGGGGCAGTGAGCGTTTGCCGCAATTTCGCCGCGGTCCGCGCGGCGCCGCACAATCGGGAGAGTTCCCCGCTCGCGGCGGCTCGCCGCGCACGGCGCGCGGCGCCTGAGACGCGGCGGCGCGCCGCGGCGCGGCGCGGCGAAATACGGGGGAATTTCCAGCCGCCAAGTTGACGGTGCGCTTGCATGGCTTATGGTTCATTCACAGTGAGACCCGTCGGCCACGCAAGAAACTCAAGAACACTGCAAGGGGGCGACGAATGGATTACTACCCGTGTTGCCCGAGTGTGTAAGTCGACAAGGTCTCTTTTCGATCCTTACCCTCGGGCGACGTTACCCCGGGGCGAGCGGATCACGGCTGCTGATGTGAAAGGGTTTGTGTTATGGCCAAAGTTCAGAAGACCATGGATTCTTCCAGCCTGTCCGAGGTGGTGGATCGCATTCTGGACAAGGGCATCGTCATCGATGCCTTCGTTAAGGTCTCGCTGGTGGGCATCGAACTGCTCTCGATCGAGGCCCGCGTGGTCATCGCCAGCGTCGAGACGTACTTGAAGTACGCCGAGGCGATTGGCCTGACTGCCACGGCGGCGACACCGGCGTAGTTGTACGCCTCCTTCATCGGCTGTTTTCGGGGAGCATGGCGGCAGTTGCGAATGTCAACCACGACCTGCGGGGACCGCGCGCTGCCGCCGCTCCCTGTTAACGGCCAACCACTCAAGAAGTGAATTTTCCTCTTACGACCAAGACGCCGCGACTTGTGGCGGCGATGAACTGAAAAGGAGACGTGTCATGGCAGTGTTTTCTGAAGCCTTCCTCCGCTTGCGGCAGGACCTCGACCAGTCGCACGAAAGCCGCCAGAAGTTGATTGCAGACATCCGCAGCAACGTCCGCGACATGGCCCGGCAAACGGGCCAGCAGCTCGTGGAGCAAGGCCGCACCCGCCGCGCGGAGTTCACGACGATGATCGGCGATCTGCGGCGGAAGATCGGCCAGCAGGCCGCCGAGACGCGGGGGCAACTGGCCGACCTGGCCGCCGACCTCCGCCAGGGCGGCGCCATCTTTTCGGCCGCCGCCGGCAACAACGGCAACAGCAGCGGCCGGCTCTGGCGGCGTGGTTCTCGAAACCGATAGCGACAGGCAGTCAGGAATTCCCATGCGCGCATTGCTCCAAGGAAGCGACAGCAATCTTCTCGTCACGGACCCGAAGGGTAGTTCCGGACCGCAGGTATGGCCCGAACCCAGCGAACACTTCGTGCTAACCCCTCAGCTCGAAGAACTCGTGGGGCGAGCTCTGGGATACCTGCGGGCCGGCTACCCTATCAACCTGGCCGGCCCGGCCGGCACCGGCAAGACCACGCTGGCCTTGCACCTGGCCGCGCAGCTCCGCCAGCCCGTCACCATCATTCACGGCGACGACGAGTTCGGCAGCTCCGACCTGGTCGGCAACGACCACGGCTACCGCAAGAAGAAGGTCATCGACAACTTCATCCACTCGGTCGTGAAAACCGAGGAGACCATGAAGACGCTGTGGATGGACAATCGCCTCACCACGGCCTGCCGCTACGGCCACGTGCTGATCTACGACGAGTTCACCCGCAGCCGGCCGGAAGCCAACAACGTGCTGTTGAGCGTGCTCAGCGAGGGCCTGTTGAACCTGCCCAAGTTGTGCAACGGCGGCGACGGCTACCTCGACGTGCATCCGAACTTCCGCGCCATCTTCACCTCGAATCCCCAGGAATACGCCGGCGTCCACAAGAGCCAGGACGCCTTGCTGGACCGGCTGATCACCATCTACATGGACCATTACGATCGCGCCACGGAACTGGCGATCACCGTCGCCAGCGGCGGCGTCAGCCGCGAGATGGCCGAGCAAATCCTCGACCTCGTCTACGTGGTCCGGCAGCGGGACCCGACCGGCCAGCGGCCCAGCATCCGCGCGGCCATCATGCTCGCCAAGGTGCTGTCCTGCCACGGGCTGGGCTGCGACCCGGGCAATTCCCTGGTCGTGAACACCTGCCGGGACGTGCTGCATCTGGGCAATCCGTGCGGGCGGAGCAAGATGCCCACGCTCTCCAACGAGGAACTGCTCTCCGCGCTCGAATCGGCCTGGGGCCCGCGGGAAGATTGCCCGCGGCACGCGCGGCCGGCCGTGGCGGCGCCCGTTCCGGCCGACGAGGTGCTGGCATGAAGAACAAGGTCCGCAAAGGACTGCACGACATCATCACCCCCGGCGGCGTGCTGGACGACGCCAACAATCCGCAGCGGAAGTACCTAGGCGCCGCCAGCCTGGAGCTGAAGAAGGCGCTTTGCGAAAAGGTGCGGGAGGCCGCCAGAAAACGGATCGTGGAGATGGACCGCAAGATTGCCGATCTGGACGGCGAAATCACGCGGTTGCTGGGCACGAGCCGGGGGCCGACGCCGGGGCGGACGCCGCCAGAGGCGGCCTTTCCGCCAGGTCGCGGCTTCACGTTGAGATATTGAGAACCATGACCAATGAAGGACTCAACCCGCAGCGCACCAGCCTCGTGGAAGTCCAGGCCGCCGCGCGGCGGTTCCTGCAAGAGGTGCTCCCCGAGGCCCGCCGCGTCGATGTCATTCGGGTCCTGCCCGTGACCGGCGGCGAGGGGGGCTGGGAAGTGGAGGCCGGCGTCTGGCAGCCCGACGCCGCCATCCAGGCCCTGGGCTTGTCCATGCAACGCGCGGTGCTCGATCAGAACTTCTACGTGGTCCGGCTCGACAGCCGCCTGGCCGTGACCGCCTACGAAACCACAGAAGCGGAGAGGGCGTCATGAACGTGAACTGTCTGTCTTGCGGTCACCTGCTCGACCTGCGCGACGCTTACGACAACTACCAGGGACCGGTGCGCTGCTTCATCTGCGGCAGCCTGCTCGGCCTTCACAGCGAAGACGGACAGGTGAAATCGGTCTCGATGTCGCGACGCCCGCAAGAGACGGTTGTGTCCGTGGAGCGAGGAGCCAAGTAGCGGCCCGTATCAGGCAAAGAGGGAAAAAGGTGACAGGCACCATTTGCCGGCACGGCCCGGAGGGTGCTTCGCACAAATGGTGCCTGTCACCTTTTTCCCCGCGTGTGCCCGGTACGATGAGGATTGCGAGTTTTCAGGAGGTCCCACACGTGTCAACGACGTTAGCCCCCAGCCATGCCGGGGTGTATCTCTACGGGATTACCATCGCGGACCGGTCTCTGGGCGGGGCCCGCGGCGTCGGCGACGCGGAGGTGGAAACCCTCGTCGAAGGCCGCCTGGCCGCCGTCGTCAGCCGCATCGCGGCGGGGAAGGTCCGCCCGCAGCGGGCCAACCTGGCGGCCCACCACCGCGTGCTGCGCGACCTGGCCGAGCAATGGCCCGTCCTGCCCGTCGTCTTCGGCACCGTTTCCAAGGGCGAAGACCAACTGCGCGGCGTCTTGCGACGCAACCACGACGCCCTGGTCGAGCGGCTGGAACGCTTGCGGGGTAAAGTCGAGATGGGCCTGAAAATCTTTTGGGACCTGCCCAACGTCTTCGAATACTTCGTCGCCAGCCACCAGGACCTGGAGGCCATGCGCAACCGGCTCTTCCGGCCGGGGCGGACGCCCAGCGTCGAGGAGAAGGTGCAACTGGGCGAGCTGTTCGTGTCCTTGCTCCAGCAGGCCCGCCAGCGCCACACCCGCCGCGTCGTCGAAGCCCTGACGCCGCATTGCGCGGAGCTGCGCACGATCGACGCCGGCGAAGAGCGCATGATCATGAAACTTGCCTGCCTGGTCGAGCGCCGCCGGCAGGGGCAATGGGAAGAGGGCGTCCGGCAGGCCGCCCTGCTCTTCGACGACCACTACCGCTTCGACTACAACGGCCCCTGGCCTCCTTACAACTTCGCCGACATCGACCTCGCAGTGAACTGACGCCCATGTTCCTCCTCGACGACTTGCTCTTGGCGCCGATCAAAGGGCTGGCGGCCGTTTGCCAGAAGGTCCACGACGCGGCGCAGGAAGACTTGGATAGCCAGGAGAAGGCCGTCATGGCCGACCTGGCCGAATTGCACCACCTGCTCGACGCCGGCCAGATCGGCGACGACGACTTCAACGCGCGCGAGGGCGATCTGCTGGACCGGCTGGAGGCGTTTGGTCAGGCCCGGCGCGGCCCGGCCGGCGAGGAATTCGTGCAGGAAGACGAACATGGACCATGAACCCGCAGCGGCGGAGGAAACCGACAACACGGTGCTGGAGTTGCTCGACCGCGTGCTCAACACGGGCGTGGTGCTGGCCGGCGACGTGACCATCACCGTGGCCGACATCGAGTTGATCTATCTCCGCTTGCAGTTGATGCTCAGCTCGGCGGAGACGGCGCGGCGGGCGGGATGGCTCGCCGTGGGACCGCATTGGAACAGGCAACCCCCGGTGCCCTATGACCAGTGAACGATTCGCAAGCAGCAGTCCGGGGACCAGCCCGCTGTGGGCCGGGCGGCAATGGGACGCTCCCCCGCCGTCGGACCGCGCGGCGGAAGTGGGCCTGGCGCCGGCGGCGGGCGCGCGGATCCGGCTCGATCCCGACAACGTTCGCAACGGCCTGGTCCGCCTGGTGTTGACGCTCATCGAGTTGATCCGCGAACTGCTGGAGCGGCAAGCGCTGCGGCGGATCGACGGCGGCAGCCTGACGGGGGACGAGATCGAGCGCTTGGGCCTGACGTTCCTGCGGCTTTCCGAAGAGATGGACCGGCTCAAGCAACAATTCGGACTCAGCGACGAAGACCTCAACCTCGACTTGGGCCCGCTGGGCACGCTGCGTTGAAAGGACGATCTCATGGCACACACCCAACTCCTGCCCACCGCCTGCCACTCCGAGGGCCTGGCCGACATCCTCGAGCGCGTGCTGGACAAGGGCGTGGTCATTGCCGGCGACATCAAGATCAAGCTCTGCGACATCGAGTTGTTGAGCATTCAGATTCGCCTGCTGGTGGCTTCGGTGGACAAGGCCCGCGAAATGGGCCTGACCTGGTGGTGGCAGCCGCCGCAACAGCAGCCGCAGCCGCCGCACTTCCTGGCCGGCCAACAGGCGGCGCTACCCGCGGCCGTGCCGCAAAGCCCCTGGGAACAGTACCTGCAGTTCCGGCAGTTTCAAGAGCAAGCTGGACCCGCGCAAAGCCCTCCCCTCTCCCTTGGGAGAGGGACCGCAAGCGGTACCCGGGGTGAGGGCATCGGAGCAACGCGCGAACAAGACAAGGCACCCTTCGTTCAAAAGCCCTCACCCTAACCCTCTCCCGGCGGGAGAGGGGACCAAGACATGTCATCCCCCTCCAACTAACGAAAACAGAAAGGGTAAAACCATGGCCAAAATGGCAAAGGATCGGAGCCGGGCCCGACGGCCTGACGACGCCGCCACGCGCGAAGGCGGCGGCGCACTCGGTTTCAATCTCGGCGGCCTCTTGGGAAGCTTCGGCAGCGCCGTGGAAAAACTGGTCGAGCTGGCGGAACGTGGAGAAAACCTCTCCCGCAGCGGCGAGCTGCGCGGACTCGACCCCCAAGGCAAGCTCCGCGGCGTCTACGGCTTCTCCGTCAAGACCGCCCTGGGCAGCCAAGGCGAGCGCGAGCTGAAGATCGAGCCCTTCGGCAACATCCGCCGCGAGCCCTCGGGCCAATCCGTGGTCGAAGACGTCCGCGAGCCGCTCTGCGACGTTTACGACGAGGAAGACCATGTGCTGGTGCTGGCCGAGATCCCCGGCGTAAGCAAGAAAGACGTGCAACTGGAACTGGCCGGGGAGCGATTGACGATCGGCGCCCGCCGCGGCGAAAAGCGCTATCACAAGGAAGTCGTCCTGCCGCGGGCGTTCGCCGCCGAGAACATGCAGTGGGAGTGCGCCAACGGCATTCTGAAGATTCGTTTCCAACCTTGAGGACTCGGGGTCGGTCCCGCTTTTCGCGCAGCGAAACCGGTCCCGGTCCCCGCGGGGAATACCACTATGGTCAAATCACCCACCCTGGCCGCGGAAATCGCCCTGCGCGTCAGCGAATCGACGGGCAAAGACGTCGGCCGCGGCATTGCCCGCATCGATCCGGCCGACATGCAGCGGCTGGGCGTCGACGTCGGCGACCTGGTCGAAGTCGAGGGCAAGCGGCGGACCGTCTGCCGCGTGCTGCCGACCTTCAAGGAGCACCGCGGCAAGGAGCACCTGCAGATCGACGGCGTGGTGCGGGAGAACGCCCGCGTCGGACTCAACGAATTCGCGGTGGTCCGGCCCACGGCGGTCAAAGCGGCGGAGGAGATGCTGCTGGTCGCGCAAGGCGGTGTGCCCAGCGAGCGCGACCTGAAATACGTCGGCGGCCTGCTGGACGGCTTGCCGGTGACGGCGGGCGACCGCCTGCGGACGACGATGTTCGGCAACCGCCGCGCCGATTTCCTCGTCAAGACCACGCGGCCCGCCGGCCCGGTCGTGGTCGTCGCCGACACGCTGTTGAAGGTGCAGGCGGGCGAGGGCGCGGCCGGCGCGGCCAGCACGCCGCTGAGCTACGAGGACATCGGCGGCCTGAAGCGGCAGTTGGACCGGGTCCGCGAGATCGTGGAGTTGCCGCTGAAATATCCGGAGATTTTCCAGCGGCTGGGGATCGACGCGCCCAAGGGCGTGCTGTTGTACGGCCCGCCCGGCTGCGGCAAGACCCTGCTGGCCCGCGCCGTGGCCCATGAAACCGAGGCCGCCTTCTTCTCCATCAACGGGCCGGAGATCATCCACAAGTTCTACGGCGAGAGCGAAGCCAACCTGCGGAAACTCTTCGACGAGGCCGCCCACCGCGCCCCCAGCATCATCTTCCTCGATGAGATCGACGCCATCGCGCCGCGGCGGGAGCGCGTGGTCGGCGACGTGGAGAAACGCGTCGTCGCCCAACTGCTGGCCTTGATGGACGGACTCTCGCAGCGACAGCACGTCATCGTGCTGGCCGCCACTAACCTGCCCAACGCCCTGGACCCGGCCCTGCGCCGCCCGGGACGCTTCGACCGCGAAATTTCCATTCCCATTCCCGACAAGCGGGGACGGCAGGAAATCCTCGAGATCCACAGCCGCGGCATGCCCCTGGGCGAAGACGTCGATCTGTCGTGCGTGGCCGGCATCACCCACGGTTTCGTGGGCGCCGATCTGGAGGCCCTCTGCCGCGAGGCCGGCATGATCGCCCTGCGGCGCGTGCTGCCGGACGTCGATTTCTCCCAGCCCTACGTCCCCGACGACGTGCTGGCCCGATTGCAAGTGAAGATGGGCGACTTCCAGGAGGCGCTGCGGGAAGTGGAGCCCTCGGCCGTCCGCGAGGTGTTCGTCGAGGTGCCCAACGTCACCTGGAACGACGTCGGCGGCCTGGACGAGATCAAGCAGCGGTTGGCCGAGGCCGTGGAGTGGCCGCTAAAGCACCCCGAGCTGTTCGAGTCCTTCCACATGACACCGCCCAAGGGGGCGCTGATCTGCGGTCCGCCCGGCTGCGGCAAGACCCTGATCGCCAAGGCGCTGGCCACCGAGGCCGCCGTGAACTTCGTCTCCGTCAAGGGACCGGAGTTGTTGTCGATGTACGTGGGCGAATCGGAGCGCGGGCTGCGCGACGTGTTCCGCAAGGCGCGGCAGGCCGCCCCCTGCATCATCTTCTTCGACGAGATCGACGCCCTGGCGTCGACCCGCTCGCGCGGCGGCAACGACTCCGGCGTCAGTGCCCGCGTGCTCAGCCAGCTCCTGACCGAGCTGGACGGCATCGAAGAGCTCAAGGGGGTCTTCGTCCTGGCGGCCACCAACCGCCTCGACCTGCTGGATCCCGCGTTGCTGAGGCCGGGGCGCTTCGACATCCAGTTCGAGTTGCCGCTGCCCGACGGCGCCGCGCGGGAGAAGATCTTCGAGATCCACCTGCGGGGCCGGCCGGTGGAGCAAGGGGCGACCGCCGCCTGGCTGGCCGGACAGTGCGAGGGCTTCAGCGGCGCGCAGATCGAGGGAGTCTGCCGCCGCGCGGTGATGGCCACGATCGCCCGGCAGATCGGCGGCGCCGCCGAGCCGGCGGGCGACACGTTGGAAGTCCGCCGCGAGCACCTCCAGGCGGCCATTCGGGAGATCGGTGCGCAGGCCGGCCGAATCAGCGATGAATGAGCCCTATTACCTCTACGCGCTCACTTGGGCCGCCGCCGGGACCGATTCCGGCCCCGGAGTGGATCCGCGTTTCGCCGTCGAGCTGATACGGTGCGGTCCGCTGGCGGCGGCGGCCAGCCGGGTGGGGCTGGACGAGTTCGACGTCGCCAAACTCCAGGCCGAACCGGCCGATCTCCCCTGGCTGAGCAAGCTCGCCGTCCGGCACAATGAAATCATCGCCGCCCTGGCGCAGCGGTTGGCGGTCTTGCCCATGCGATTGGGCACCATCTTCCAGTCGCGGTCTTCCTTGATCGCGCGCCTGACGCGCTGCCAGCCGGAGGCGGCCGAGTTCCTCAAGCGTCTGGGCGACCGGCAGGAATGGGCCGTGAAGTTGTACCTCGTCGAAAGGTTTGGGAACGACAACGCGGATCCGACGCCCGCGGACCGCCCCATGGCGTCGCCGGGGACGGTCCCCGGCGGAGGCGCCCGCTACCTGGCCGCCAAAGCAGAGCGGCTCCAGCAGCATCACCAGGCGAAAGCCACGGCCAGGCAATCGACCTCGATGGTCGAGGATCGCCTGCGGGGCCTTGCCGACTCCTGGCAGCGGCTGCGCGTGCTGCCGCAGGTCTTGACCAACCGGCAGGAAACCATGCTCTGGAACGCCGCCTTTCTCCTCCCCAGGTCCAAGATCGCGTCCTTTCAGGACGAGTGCGAGCGACTCCGCGGCGAGTTGGCTCCCGGCGGGCTCATGGTCGAGCTGACGGGGCCGTGGCCGGCCTACCACTTCTGTCCTTCCTTCGAGTCCCACGACGAGACCTCCCCGTGCCCTTGCAGATCCTAGGCATCGCCCGCAGCGGCGATCTGGATGACCTTGCGGAATTCCGGGCGGAACCGCCGCACTGCGATCCGTCGAGCCGGTCTCCGCTCCTGCACGTCCACTGGGTGCGGCAGGGGGCCTTGGCGGCGGCCACGTCCGTAGCCCTGCCGGCAGCCTGCGGGCCTCTCCAGCACGCCCGGCTGTTGGCCGATATTCACCGCCACATCAGCATCCTTCCCGCGCGCTATGGCACCGTCTTGCCCGACGAGGAGGCGGTCCGGCGATTCCTCCACAGCCATGGCGAAGACCTGGCCCGGCAATCCGATCGCTTGCGGGGCACTGCCGAAATGGGCCTCCGCATCGAGCTTGCCCCCTCCGTAAGCGTTCACCGCACAACACCAGCCCGAAGCGTAAGCGAGGGACGAACAGCGGCAGACGGTAGCGTTGCGGGTCCCTCGCTTGCGCGTCGGGCTAGTGAAAACGCGGGGCGTGATCGGTTACCTTTCGCCCGGGCTCACCCCGGCTTCCTACATGGCTGCCCGCCGGGCGCGGTATCGCTGCCAGGACAGAATGTCAGCGCAGAGCCAGTGGGCCGCCGACACGTACCTGCGGGCGCTGAAGGGGCTGATTCGCGATTGGCGACGCCGTGGGCCCGAGCCGCCGGGCATGGTGCGGTTGGCCTTTCTCGTCGAACGGGAGCAAGCGGCTGCCTTCGCTCGCCGTGTGGCCATGCTCCGGTCCATGCAGATCGGCCAGCAATGCACCCTTTTTGGTCCCTGGCCGCCCTACAGCTTCCTCGGAGCCACCCCCCAGCGATAGCTGGGAATTGTGGCCGGCCCGGCGGTCTTGGGGTGAGGATGCGGGGTTATATAGTTACCAACCGCCGTCACACCATCATTCGCCGCCTGACGTTCGCTGGTAACGATTACTTGTGGGCAATCGATCTCACATCTCTGTAACATTTGGGCTGGACGCAATCCGTGACAGGTGATAGAACGCTATGGACGGTGCGAGAACAAGTAGTACGGTGTATAACAACGTCATATCCAGTGTATTACACCGCTTTTTGATCGTCTTTTTGTGCATTTTGTATGTGACAATACCGTATGAAGCCACTATACTCCAAGAAATGTGCCACAAGTTAGCCTACCGGTGACAGTTTATTGTCACCGCCCTCTGCTACGTTACCGCGTCGCAGTGGGATGTTTCCGGAACGGCAGATGAGTAGTTCCTATCGGCCAGCCGCGATGAGGGCCGCTGCTGGGGAAAGAGAGGACTACGATGTCGGGCTCGAAGGTCTTGGTTGTGGACGCTGATGCGAGCGTCCGGAATGTCCTAACCGAGGTGCTCCGTCGCGAAGGGGCGGAGGTTTCGGCGGCCGGCGATGGTCAAGCGGGGCTCGCCCTGCTCGAAAAGAAGTCCTTTGACATCTTGTTCACCCCGCTGGGTATGCCGGCGAAGAATGGGCTGACGGTATTGCAGCAGGCACTTTGTATTCGTCCGGACCTGTGTGCTGTGGTGCTTGCCGGCCAGGGCAGGCTTTCCTCGTGCGTGGAAGCGATCCGGCTGGGGGCTTGCGACTACCTGACGAAGCCGTTCACCCCGGCACGCATTCGCCAGTCGCTCGGCAGGGCCACGGCTTGTTGCCGGCACAAGTGCGGCGCGGCGCCGGCCGGCGAGCAGCTCCCGTCCCGCCCCCCGCCGGCGGCCGGTATGGCGGAAGCCGACGAGCCCGTCATAGCGAAAAGCCCGGCGATGGCCGCGGTCATGGCCTTTGTGGCCAAGATCGCCCCCACCGAGGTCCCGGTCCTCATCCGCGGCGAAGCGGGCACGGGAAGGCATCTGGTGGCCCGCACGATTCACCGGCAAAGCCGCCGGGCCGGCCGCGCCCTGGTGGTCGCTGATTGCAAAGGGATCCCCGAGGCACAACTCGAAGCCCGGCTCTTCGGCCACCCGCAGCAAAATGGCCCGGAAGCCGGACCGGGGCCGGTGGGGCTGCTGGGCTCCGCCCAAGGTGGGACCCTCTTCCTCTCGGATATCGAGTGCCTGCCGCTCTGGGCCCAGGTCCGCCTGTTCGACGCGTTTCACCGGGTCCCTGTCGATCATCACCACGGTGGTCCGCGTTCTATGCCGCTGGACGTGCGGCTGATTGCTTCCGCCTCCTGCGATTTGGAAGCCGCCGTGGCCGAGGGCCGCTTCTACGGCGGTCTCTATTACTTGTTGAACACCAACGCCGTTCGTGTTCCGCCCTTGCGCCAGCGCCGGGCAGCCCTCAAGATGTTGGTCGAGTTCTTCTTGCGGAATACCCTCGCCGTGCAAGGTATTGACCGGCAAGGGGCCCCCTGGAGCTTTTCCGAGGAGGCCTGGGAGTGCCTGCTGAATTACGACTGGCCGGGCAACTTGCCCGAGTTGGCCGGCGTGGTCGCGCACGCCGTGGCGATGGCCGAAGGCAGAAGAATCGACAAGGATGCCGTCGCCTGCGCCCCGCACAAGCTCGAGGCCCGCGGGGCGGAGAGCATCTCGGTGGTCCTGTCGGGGAATCTCCACGAGATCGAGCGGCACATCATCGAGGAAGTGGTCCAGCGCTGCGGCGGGAACAAGGCCGCCGCCGCCCGGGCCCTCGGCCTGCACCGGCGAACGCTCTACCGGATGTTGGAGGAAGGGGCCGGCGAGCCGCCGTGAGCGTTGATGGCCTGACACTAGCCCGAAGCGCAAGCGAGGGACGAACAGCGGCGAGCGGTTGCGTTGCGAGTCCCTCGCTTGCGTTTCGGGCTAGTGTTCTATGCGTGTCAAGATCGCGCCGTGAACGGTTACCCCGTCACTACGGCTGCGGCGGCAGGTTGGGCCCCGGGGAGGGAATCACCGGGGGCGACGGGGTGGGGAGCACCTCGGGCGCCCTCATCGGCAGCACCGCCAGCGGCATGGGCAGCTCTTGACGGGCCTCGTAGGGATTCGGCGGCACCCCGGGCTGGGCCGGGAGGCGAATCTCCCAACCGCCCCCCAGCGCCCGATAGATTTGCACCAACCCTTGGGCGATCTGCCCCTGCGCCTGCGCATACAAGTTCTGCTGGGTGACCAGGGTCTGCACGATCGTCGCATAGGTCGTGAAATTGACTGACCCTGCTTGGTACTGGTTGATGGCGATTCTGAGGGCCTTGATGTTCTGCTCCACGGCCTCGCGGAGGAGCTTCGTTTGCACCTGGGCCCGCAAGAACGTCACGATGCCGTTCTCGGCCTCCTGGCTGGCCTGCACGACCGTGCTCTGGTAGCCCACCACCAGGTCCTTCAGCAGCGCGTCCTGATAGAGGACGTTGTTGTAAAGGCGGCCATAGTTGAGCAGGTTCCACTGGAACTGCGGCCCGACGTTGGCATCCAGGGCCGTACTGTTGAAGAGGCCCTTGAAGCTCGTCGCCTGCCAGCCCAAGACGCCGGTAATGGAGAAGGTCGGATACAACTGCGCCTCGGCGATGCCGATCTGCTCGGCCTGGGCGGCCGCCAGGCGCTCGGCCTGCCGCACGTCGGCACGGCGGCGGAGCAGTTCGGCGGGAATGCCCACGGCCACCTCCGGCGGCACGGTCGGAATCGCCCCCGTGCCCAGCAGGTAGCGCAGGTCGGTCGCCGGGATCCCCAGCAGGGTACAGAGCTGGTTCTCGCTCTCGCGGAGGTTGGTCTCCAACGGCGGAATCTGGGCCGCGGTCTGGGCCAGGTTGCTCTTGGCCTGGTCCAGGTCCAACTCGGTTTGGCGGAAGCCGGAATTCCAGCGCAATTGGATCCAATCCACCACTTTCTGCTGCACTTCCACGCTGCTGCGCAGATAGAGGATTTGTTCCTGGTCGGTGCGGGCTTGCACGTAATACTGGGCGATGTCGCCCAGCATCGTGACCACCGCCTGGTCGTAGTTGGCCACCGAGGCGTCGAGATTGTCCTGTCCGGCGGTGATCGCGCGCCGCAGCCGCCCCCAGAAGTCGAGTTCCCAAGCCAGGTTGAAGCCGAAGTTCCACTGGTCCGTAAACAACCCCAATCCCGGATGGAGGCCACTGCCCGTCCCACCGCCTTCTCCCAAACGACGGTACTCGCCGTTGGCGGTTTGGGTCTGCGGGAAGAGTCCGCCGCGGGCGATGGCAAGCTGCAAGCGGGCCTCCAGCACGCGATAACCGGCCTGCCGCAACGTGAGGTTCTGCTGGAACGCGCAGTCCACCAGGCGGTTCACCGCGGGATCGTTGAAAACGTTCCACCAGCGGGCCAGGTTCGGCGATACGCTGTGGACTTGGGCATCGGAGGCGTCGATCCAATGGGCGGCGATGGGGGCGTGAGCAGGCTGATAGTTGGGCCCCACTTTGAAACCGTTCCGCACGTACTCGATCGGACTGGTGCAGCCGGCGGCGGCAAACACCAGCGACGCGATCATCGCCCAGGCCGCTGGCCCAACTCGCCCTTCTCGGGACATGATTTCACCTCCGTGCGTCGAAAGCCGGCCTTCCGCCCCAAGCGTCCGTCCGTCAGGGCTGTAAATCCCGCAAAGCCGTCAAATCGCGCAGGACCATCACGATCCATTCCTTCCCTCAAATCGACAAAATCGATTTATTCGGAGAAAGCGAAATTTCCGCAACGGCAGGCGCGTATGTATTTACCCCGAATTCACCATCTTACGCCTTCTGGCCAGTCGCCCGCCCCGGCAGCCGGGTGCCACTGCTGGCTTGTCCAGCAGTGCAGCGTTCCGGGAAATTCCAACACTGCTGGGCAAGCCAGCAGTGGCACGCGGCCGCTCACCAGCAGTCCCCTAGGGATTGCCCTGCCGTCGCGTCTGCTGGAGGTGCTCGAGCCGGGCCACGCCGGCGGCGCCGATATACCCGGCGTCGCCCCCGACGGTGGCAAACTCGACGGCGGTCTTGGCGGCGATGGCCGGCAGCGCCAGGCGCCGCACCTCGTCCTGCACCTGGGCGAGGAAACGGCGGCCCAAGTCGGTCGCCGGACCGCCGAAGGTCATAGCCCCCCCCAGGAAGACGCCGTCCGGCTCCACCACGTGCATCAGACTGACGGCGCCGATGGCGATGTAATGGGCGGTCTCCGAGACGATCTCGAGCGAGAGTTGGTCGCCTGCGGCGGCCTCCCCGGCGACCAGTTTGGGCGTGAGTTCCGCCCCCTGGGCGATCCGCCCGGAGAGCGAACTCGGCCGCCCGGCGTCGAGCAGTTGCCGGGTCCGCTTGATGACGGCCGTGGCGCTGGCGTAGGCTTCGAGGTGGCCGCGGCGTCCGCAGCCGCAGAGCCGGGCGTTTTCATCGCAATCGATGATCATATGTCCGGACTCGCCGCCGTAGCTGTGCTCGCCGCGCAGGACCACGTCGTCGATGATGATGCCGACCCCGATGCCGGTGCCCAGGGTCAGCAGGACCATGCTGCCCAGTCCGCGGCCGGCCCCCACCCAGAACTCGCCGTAGGCGGCGGCGTTGGCGTCGTTTTCAAAGGTCACCGGCATCCCGCAGTGATCGCTCACCCGGTCGCGGATGGGGAAATCGTGCCAACCCGGGAGGTTCACCGGGCTGCTGATGATGCCGGCCGGGATGTCCAAGGGGCCGGCCGAGCCGAACCCCACCCGGACGACCGCCTGGGGCTGGAGCCCCGCCTTGGCGATGACCTCCCGCACGGCGGCGGCCATCCGCCGGGCGGCGTCTTCCGGCCCCCGCTTCACTTCGGTGGGGATGCTGATCCAGGACAGGGAGCGGCCCCGGTCGTCGACCACGCCGAACTTGATGTTCGTGCCGCCCAGATCGATTCCCACGAAAAAAGGCGGCTCGGCCGTCTCGGCCGCAATGAAGTGACGTGTCTCGGACATGGTGCATCTCGACTCTGGAGGGGGTCAAAGCAAAGCAGTATAGAAGATGCCGCCGCCGCCGGCAAGTTGACAGCGGGCCCGTCCCACACTCAAATACTCTTTAAGGCACATCCGACCCGATGGAGACGACCATGTCAGGACACAGCAAGGCCCGGGACGATAAGCGGAAGAAAAGGGTGCGAAAGAAGCGCAACGCGGAAACCGTCGCGGCACACCAAGCGAAGACGCCGCCCGGGCCGGCCGGCCCCGCCGCGCAGTAAACCTTTCTCCCCGTCACTCGCCAGCCCTAGCGGCGGAACCGCGGCGTCTGAGCGCCGGGCCGCGTCGTAGGCAGTTCGCCGGGCGGGGCAGACGCCGGCTCGACCGAGAGCAACTCGGCGATCATCCCTTGGGCGTCGGCGGTGGCGTTGGACAACCGCAGCAGCCACAGCGAGCGGAACTGGCCGGTGGAATCGAAGATCTCGGCGGGGAAGCAGGAGAGGATGGCCGTGGCGATGCGGGCGTTCAGATCGGCATTGGGACTGACCGTCGAGAGCCCTTGGCGGAAGGCCGCCCGCAACGAAGAGAGCACCAGCGGCCAGGCGTGGCGGCCGCCGCGGCAATGACTTTGAAACCGTAGATCGCCGGCGAAGTCGCGGGCCCGCTGGGGCTCGAAGGCGAACTGGCAGGCCGGGTCCAGCTCGGCAAGATAGCCGACCAACAGATCGGTCCAGCGTTCCGTCCGCCGCCGCAAGTGGTTCAGTCGGACGGCTGCCTCGGCATCGACGCCCGGCCCGCGGACCAAGAGCGTGAGCACGCGATGCCGCGCTTCCAGGTGTCCGATCATGACGCTGCGGGCGATCGGTTCGGCGTCCAGCGTGCCCCGTTGCCGGTCGTAGGCGCAGAGCACAGTCGCCCACACGCGGGTGAGCATTTCGCTGGTGAGGATCTCTTCCAGGACGCTGCGGACGTAGGGCCACTGGAGGCGGCCGGCCTGGCAGTCGCTGCTGACGTCGTGGGCGAAGGCGCCGAGGCTGCGGAACCAGCGATCCAGGCGGCATTTCGATTCCGTCCAGTATTGTTGGACGCCGCTGGTGGAGATCTGCCGCGTGCCGTGGACCAGGACCGGTCCGTGGGTGGAAATGATGGCGGCCAGTTCGACAAGTTCGCGAGCGTGCATGAATCGATCAACATTCCGTCGGGGTTTGCAGCGGCCGCGAGAGCCTGAGGGGACCAAGGCTCTCGCGGACCGCCGGCCACGCACGGCATTGGGGATGCAAACCGAATGCCGCCGGCCTCGGCCGCCGTGCGCCGGGGGGAGATTGGAACCCAACCGACTGCCACATAATGACTTATGTCGGCGGTTCGCTACCGTTGCCGCCGCCGTGGGACGGCGACGGATGTTGCCTGCGGGCAACACGCGACGGGTTGAATAGTGGGAAAAGCGGAACACCCCAACGGCCAACGTTCGCGGCGCCGCCAGGGGCAGCATTCCGAGCTTGCGATTCAGGAAAGAACATCCCGCCGTCAATTCCGTGTCATTCGCCGGTCGGTTGGCGAGACATGGTAGAGAAAGTCCGAGTGGATAGGAGAGCGGTGCGACGTCACTGCCGGTACTCTGCAATGTCCGTCCATTCAAACGGCCCAAGGCCGGCTTCGTCCCGCATCCGCTCGAACTCGCGATTCTTCCTCAGGCTGCCGAAGAGCGCCTGGACGCGCTGCAATGACCGGCTCCGCAATACAGGTGCCAGATCCTGGGGTTCGTTCTTACGGCCTTCGACAAGTGCGAACTGCTCCAGTGCAGGTGCAAATTCAAGCGGCGTAAAGTCTCGAAGCCCCCTCATATTCATCAGGACAACCCCTCGCAACCCATGCGCATCGGACAGTGACGGAAGCGATTGGACGTTGGGGAGGGATTGGAGGAACAGGTTCTGAAGACATGGCAAGTCTGCGATGACGCTTACGTCTGAAAGGCCCCTGACCTGCCAGACTTCAAGGTAGTTGATCTTGGGCATACCGCAAATCGCCGACAGGTCACGAATCCCTCCCAACTTGATGTCCAACGATCGCAGCTTATCGAGCCGTTTGAGGTAATCGAGACCACGTGTGGTGATTGACCGAAGTGTGACATCCTCGAGCTCATGGAGCTGCGATAGAACCTCGATGTCCTTGTGCTGCCCCTCAACGTACACCGTGTCGAGTCGCTCAAAGCGGCCAAGGGGCGCCAAACTGGGTTTGCGAGAGCGAGTCTCGCCGAGGGCCAGATTTCGCAGACGCGGCGACACTTCGTTCAGGAACGCGAAGGACTCCAATTGGTACATCCCGACGGATAACGACTCGATGTTGGGGATGCGGCCGATGTACTCGACGCCCGCGACCGCACCGTGGAGGCAGTCGGCGGCGAATCGCCGCAGATTCGTCAGCAGGCCGAGAAAACTCAGATCACAGGTGACGCCGTAAAACCCGTAGACCCGTGCCTCGATGTCGGGCCGACGCGCGAAGAGGAGCGCGTTCAAACGCCGCCAGGTTTCGAGTGCAATGGGCTTGGATGTCTGAAGCACCTTTACGTCAGGATCCGCAGCGACCGACTCAATCTCGTTTGATGACAGGGGTTCGCAAAATTCGTAACGGCACTTGGACAACGTGTTGGAAACTGGCACAATACACCCCTGCAACGTTCTGGGCCTGTCTTACCGATCAATGCGATTCGCCGAATCCCTGTCCAGTTCTGATCCTTTCGGACGGGCCACCGAAGGCCGGATCACTTTGTCTCCCCAGTTTCGGACTCCCATGGACCGCCGCGCCGCCAGTGCCTTGTGAAGGGGCGGTTTTCAGAGATGACTTGTGCGATCGGCTGAAGAAAATCGCGGACATGCACTACGACCTCGGAGAACTCCGCCGGGGCATGCGATAGTAGCGAGCGGCGGACGAACGCGCTCCACTGGGCTTCCTTCGTCGAGTTACGGGCAAACTGGTCCGAGAAACTGGCGGGGGCGACTTCCAGGGGCGTCTGCCGCTGAACAAACGTAGCTCGAATGGCAGCAAGCAAGCTGAGACCATCGAACTCGAAATTGGCTGCCAAAAGCCAAATGTCGAAGAAATCCTTCATCCGGGTGTTGAGGTCGCCCAACTTCACCATCGCCTCGAACTTCTCTGCGATCGCCGTCTCCCGGTTATAGGCAAGGAGTTGAACCGACGATTGCTCCAAGATCGTGGGGTAGCTGACCCAGGCTGGGCCGGGAGTGACCACATCACTGAAGCCGATATCGACTTGCATGGTAACCCGGGTGTTGCCCAGGCTACCCTGAAACTTTGCCCGGACGCCCTCGTAGTCCGCATCTTCTGCGATCCGTTCGGTCGTCACGCTGGCCGCATCGAAGACCAGGCCATCGTCCTCAACGGGCGTCCCAACAATCTCCGCAATCACAGATCGGACGGCATCCAGGTCGTTGCTCACCCGTCCGAGCAGGTCGATATCGCGAGTCGGGCGGGTAACAGGCGTTTTCCAAACCACCAGCAGCAGCGCACCCTTGAGGACGAATCGCTCGCCATAAGCAGATCGGGAGAGGCGAAACAGCCAGCGCTCCAGCGCGTAGTGCTGGAGGAGATCATTGAAGCGACGGCCGCTCTGCTTGGCCACGTTGAGCAACCGTTGATGCACGGACGCGGCAACGTCCTTGATTGGGCGCTTGGTCATGCGATGGCCTCAAGGTAGGGGCGAATTACGCTCTCCACCCGACACAGCCGGGCATACTCAAGTACCTCCAGCAGCCGATGTCGGCGTCGCCCCCGGTAGGTTCGCAGTGCTTCGATGGCAACATCGAGCCCAATCTTGTTACGGAATTTGAAGCAGTCGGCCAGTGTCTTCTCCGGGCTATAGATGCGCACCGGGACGCCGTCGATGGTGTACCTCTCGATTCCGGCCGCAAATGCCTGCTCGGAGAAACGAAAGACTTGCAGCGGCGGGAACTTGAGCTTCGGATGGCGGGCCGTGCGTCGAAGGGCCAGATGGACCTCGTGGGGAATCTGCGTGGTAAGTTCATGGTGGGCCAGCGCCGAAATCAGACAAATGACTCCCTGCGGGACCAGCTTCGCCACGGTTGCCAGATCGGGATCGCTTAGCGGCGGCAGACCTGCCAGCCGATAGAGGCCCCGGGCAAGCCTTTCCAGTTCGCCCCTGCTTTGCATTCCGTAGAGCGTGCGCGGATGAACGCCGGCCGCGAGCACCTCATGGGTCCGAAGTGTGCCGCCGTGGTCCCGGAAGAGCCGGCGGGTTTGGTCGGTCGGGGAAGGCATGGCAATCGCCTCAGGTCATTGGATAGAAACGCACGCACATTATATAAAGTGTATGCCTCTTTATCCAGCCCGGTTTGGGGAAATTGCACAGCCTCAAAGGCTGTGGAATCGATTTGTCGACCCGGTATGGCTGGGGTGGCGCCGGTGCCCAACAGCCTGCGCTGAAAACGCCAGTATTGGATTCAACATGCACCTATTTGCAGTCAAAAGCGTCGGCCTCCAAAAAAAGTGACGTGACGCAACATGCTTATGAATAACGGTTTAGCGTCACCGGACGATACCGTCCGGAGAGTATCCCTTGGGTCCCGCGGTCGGAACTGCCGGGCGAAACCGCCAGTGGGAAATAACGGCGAGCGGGACGCACGGCCGCCCGGGCGGACGCAGTCCGGGGGCTTTTCCGATCCCTGGCCCCCGGCCCCTGGTCCCCGGCCCCTAGCCGGCCATCTCCCGATACAGCTCGACGTAGCGAGAGACCATCGTCTCGACGCTGAACTCGCTCGACGCGCGCCCACGGGCCGCTTGGCCCAGCCGCCTGGCCAGCGCGGCGTCATCCAACAGTTGATTGGTCCAGCGCAAAACCGGCGCGATGCCCAAGGGCGACCAGGAAACCCGTCTGGCCGTGTACGACCAAGTCGCGGGTGCCGGCAATGTCCGTGGCCACGACCGGGACTCCGGCCGCCATCGCTTCCAGGACCGCGTTGGACTGCCCTTCGTAGCCGCTGGTGGACCAGAGCACGTCGAAGTGCGGCATCCAATGGGCCACGTCGTTGCGATGACCGAGGAAATGGACCTTGTCCTCGATCTCGACTTGTTGGCGGAAGCGGATCAGGCGGTCGCGGTGCGGACCGTCGCCGATCACCACGAGGTGGACGTCGTCGCGGATCACCTTCAACAGGTCGGCCGCCCAGATGGCGTCTTTCACCCGCTTCTGCGGCCACAAGCGGCCGACCAGGCCGACCAGCCGGCTGTGCTCGGGCAGTCCCAATTCGGCGAGGATTTGTCCGCGGCTGGCGTCGGTCGCCGGGGCGGGGGCCACACCGTTGGGCACCACGCGGATCCGCTCCGCCGGCAGCCCGCAATCGACGTAAAAATCGCGCACGCCCGCGCTGTTGGCCACCATGCAGTCGCAATGCCAGGCGAGGAAGCGATCCACGGACAACTCGGTCCAGCCTTTCCAGGGATCGACGCATCGCTGGGCGGCGATGACGCGGCGGACGCCGCACGCCCGGGCCGCCGCATAACCGTAGGCGTTGGCGGCGAAGAGCCAGGTGTGGACCAGGTCGGGCTTGAGCCGGGCGACGTGACGCACGAGCCGCCAGAAGGCCTGGGGATCGGCCCGCCAGCGCTTGCCGATCACGCTGACGGGGACGCCGGCCTGGTGGAGTTCGGCCTGGCAGGGTCCGCCCCGAGTGAGCGCGCAGACGTGGACGTCGAATTGCTCCCGGGGCAGCCCCGCGGCGAGCAGGGTCATTTGCTTTTCGGCGCCGCGCGGTCGAGCGAGGGGATGATGTGGAGGATTCTCTGTCGGTGCATAATTGCTGAAACCATGTTACGTGCTGTTCGGCCATCCTGGCAAGAGAGAACTCGGCCTGGGCCCGTGCCCGTGCGGCGTCACCCAAGCGGGCGGCCCAGGGCGGGTCCCGGTAAAGGCGTGCGACGGCGGCCGCCAGGGCGGCGTCATCGGCCGGGACCAACAGGCCTTCCTGCTGGTCCGCCAGCAGGGAGCGATTCACGGCGGTGTCGGCGGCCACGATGGGCAGCCCGGCCGCCATGGCCTCCAGAATCGCCACGTGAGACGCTTGCGGCGACGGCGCCAGCAGGAGATCGGCGGCAGAGAGCAGTTCGTCGACCTGGTCGAAAGCCCCGGCCGCCACGACCCGGCCGGCCAGTTGCAGCCGCTCGATCTGTTGCCCGACCGCAGCCCGGTCCGTCGCGGGGCCGACCAGCCAGAGGCGGGCGCGGGACAACTGCCGGGCAATCGGCCCCCAGGCCGCCAACAGGCGGTCCAGTCCGGGGCCCGCCGCCAGGTCGCCCATGGCCACGGCCAGGAATGCGCGTTCGGGCAAGTACAGCGAGGGATGCGTTTCCGCCCACAGCGCGCGAGCGGCGGCCTGCGCCTGGGGCGTGCGGGGCGGTGGAATAGGCACGCCGTCGGCAAGGTAGACAATGCCCGCGCGGGGATAGCCGGCGGCCTGCAGTTCCCGCTGGGCGGCCCGGGTCGGCGCCACCCAGCCCGCCGCTTTCATGCACTGCCGTTTGATGGAGCGGCCGCCGGGGGCGTCGAGTTGCCAGAGGCAGTCGCCGTCACGTCCCAGAGCATCGGCCCGCAGGACCACCGGCACGCCCGGCAGGGCGCAGACCGCGGCCGCGGCTTCGTGGCGAAGCTGCGAGACGTAGATCAGGTCGAAGCGATCCGTCTGGGACCGCAGCCGGCGGGTCAACGACCGCAGGTAGAGCCAGGTGTTCCAGCGGCCCTGCGGCGGCGGCGCCAAGCGGACCACCGGCACGTCTTGAAAGAGCAATTCCGCCGGCCAGGCCGGCTGCCAGCGAGCGGTGAGGACCGTGGTGTGGATGCCGTGGGCGGGCAGTTCGGCCGCCAGGTTGGCCAGGACTTTTTCCGGCCCGCCCAGCAGCGGCCAGAAGCGCCGCGTCACGATCGCCACCCGCAGCGGCTTCACCGGCCCGGCTCCTCCTTCATCTCGGACGCTTCCAACGTGGCCAGGTAGGGCAGGTTTCGGTAGCGGTCGCGGTAATCCAGGCCGTAGCCGACGACGAAGGCGTCGGGAATGTCGAAGCCGATGTAGTCCGGCTTGATCGGCACCTGGCTCTGGTCCGTCTTCCGCAGCAGCACCGCGCTGCGGACGCTGGCCGGACTGAGTTCGTCGATCTGCGGCAGCAACTCCCAAAGCGTTTGGCCGGTGTGGAAGATGTCGTCGACCAAGAGCACGTCGCGGCCGCGGACGCCGCCGGAGAGCAAATCCATGTCGATGACCAACGGCCCGGGGCGCGTGCCGCCGTCATGCTGGCGGCGGGCCGGGATCAGCTCGACGCGGAGCGGGTTGTCCAGCCGCCGGATCAGGTCGGTCATGAACATCACGCTGCCGATCAGCACGCCGACGATCGTCAGCGGCCGCTGCTGGTAATGCTGGCGGATCTCACCGGCCAGGCGATCGATGCCCTGGCGGAGCTGGTCTTCCGTGAACAGAGTCTTCATGCGGATTCTCCCAAGGTGACAAGAAACAAGGGACGGACCGCCCGTCATTGTAAACCAAAGCGGGCGAATGACCAATGGTCCATCGCGGGTAAGCGCTAGATTTCCGGCACCACGGCGGGGGCCCAGCCCGGCGCCACGGTCTCGGCGTGGCGCCGGTGAAGGTGGCGAAACTCCAGCAGCAAACAGGCGCCGGTCAAGACCGACGAACCGAGATCGGCTACCGGCAGCGACATCCAGACGCCGTCGAGGCCGAAAAAGTGCGGCAGGATCAAGACCGCCGGGATCAGCAGCAGCACCTGCCGGGAGAGCGTGAGAAACATCGCCTGGGCCGGCTTGCCGACCGCCTGAAAATAGCCTGCACAGACGATCTGGAACCCCACCAAGGGCAACATCGCCGTCGAGAGGCGCATGGCATGGATCCCCAGCCCGACCAGCGACGCCAGGCTGACGCGGTCCTTGCTGAACATGCCGAACAGCCAGAGCACATAGGACGGGAAGAGCATCGTCACGGCGAAACCGACCACGGCGATGCAGCTTGCGGCCAGCACGGCGGCTTGCAGCGTCTTCTTGACGCGATCGAACCGTTGCGCCCCGTAGTTGTAGCCGATGATGGGCTGCACGCCCTGGTTGATGCCCACCACCGGCATGAAAATCAACATCAGCACCGCATAGATGATACCCCAGACCGCGATCGCCAGGCTGCCGGCGTACTCGCCGCCGTAGCGGCGAAGCTGGTTGTTGATGACGACGTGGAGCACGGCGTTGGCGATTTGCAAGGCGAACGGGGCGGAACCGATGGCCAGCAGCGGGCCGCAAATCGACCACTGCCAGCGCAGGTTGCCGGCGCGGAGGCGGAGCAGGCTGTTGCCGAAGAGGAAATAGGCCAGCACCCAGACGGCCGAGACGGCCTGGGCGAGCACCGTCGCCAGCGCCGCCCCTTTCATGCCCCAGTGGAAAACGAAGAGGAAGATCGGCGCCAGCATAACATTGAGCAGGACGCTGATGAGCATGGTCAGCATGGCGACCTTGGGGTTGCCCTCGCCGCGGATCATGTTGTTCAGTCCGAAAGCGACGATCTGGAAGGTCGAGCCCAGCACGATGACGCTCAAGTAGTCCCGGGCGTAGGCGAAGGTCGTCTCCGTGGTGCCGAAGCAGCGGAGCAGGGGAGTCAGCAGGACCAGGCCCAGCGTGGTCGACAACACGGCGGCGGCCAGCAGCAGGAAGGCGGCGCTGCCCAGCACTTGCTCGGCTTCGGGCTTGCGTTTTTCGCCCAGCCGGATGGAGATCAGGGCGGCGCCGCCGAAGCCCACCAACATGCCCAACGCCATGAGGATCAGCATGAAGGGGAAGGCGACGGTCATGCCCGCCACCGCGTCGGTATTCATGGCCCAGCCGACGAAGAGCCGATCGGTGAAGAAGTACAGTGCCTGGGCCATCAGGCCGACGATGGCCGGGGCGGAGAATTTCAGCAGCAACGGGCCGATGCGTTCCTCGCCTAGCCTCTTGGATCGGTCCATGCGTGCGGTCGTTTGCTTGTCTTGCGGGAGCGGGGTCTGCGGTGCCCAATCGTCGGCTTGCCCGAGGCATGGCCATCGCCTATTCTATCATATCCGGGGCGGCAGACCGAGGTCCCTCGGCCCTCCGGCAGCAGCGGCCGGCGTAGTTCCCGAGGGCGGGGGGAAAAAATCGCTTCGAGGGTGCCGGTCCCGGCGGCGCCGCGGCCGGTGGCCGAACCGAAACTGCTTGACCGGCGTAAATGCTTAATGTATATTAACAGTACATGCTGATTAAGAAGCGATCGCTCCCGGCGGGAGCCGATCGCGCAGAGCGCCCGAGGCAGCGGAACCCTATGGACCCCAACGGCATCCGGCAGCAGGCCGAGAAGATCGATGCGCTGCTGTTCGCGCTGCTGCGGCGGCTTGCCGTGGACGGCGACGACGCCGTGGCGGAGTTGCCGCTGGCGCAGTTGCGGGTCTGCGGCATCCTGCACTACGGGCCGCGGCCCATGTCCGCGCTGGGCCGCGAGTTGGACGTCTCGCTCAGCGCCATGACGCAAATCGCCGACCGCCTGGAGCGGGCGAACCTCGTCAAGCGCGTGGCCGAGGGGAACGATCGCCGCGTGCGCTGCCTGCGGTTGACGCCGCGGGGCGAAAGCATCATGCAGCGGCGCCAGGACGTTCGCGTCGAACACGCCTCGACGGCCTTGGCCAGGCTGCCTGCCAAGAAGCGGAAAGAAGTGCTCGCCGCCTTGGAATCGCTGGTCGGCGCCTGCGCGGCCGGCAAGGAAGAAGAACTCCCACCCTCTCTCGCAAAGGCGATCGTATGAAAACCATTGTTGGCGGCCTCCTCGTGTTGGCCATCCTGGCCTGCGGCCTCACCTATGTTGCCTTTCGCTTCGCCGCCGATCCGATCTCCCGCTTCCGCACGGAGAAGGTCGTCCGCAAAGACTTGCTCTCCACCATCAACGCCACCGGCACGCTGGAGCCGGTGCAGTCCGTCGACATCGGCGCCCAGGTCACGGGCTTGATCGCCACCTTCGGCACGGTCCCCGATCCCAACGATCCCCAGAAAAAGGTGCCGGTCGATTACGGAGCCGTGGTCCATAAAGGCGACCTGTTGGCGACCATCGACGACCGCGTCTACAAGGCCCAATACAACCAGGCGGTAGCGGCGCTGGTCCACGCCAAGGCCGATATCGGCGAGTTGGAGGCCCACCGCGACCAGGCCAAGCAGGAGTGGAAGCGGGCCCAAACCCTGCTCCCCAGCAACGCCATCGCACCGACCGATTACGACATCAACGTCGCCAATTACAAGGCCGCCGAGTCCAACCTGGCGGTGGGCAGGGCAACCGTCGATGCGTCCGAGGCCGCCGCCGACCTGGCCAAGACCAACCTCGACTACTGCACCATCCGCTCGCCGGTGGACGGCGTGATCATCGCCCGCCGCGTCGACATCGGCCAGACCGTGGTCTCCAACATGAGCGCCTCCAGCCTCTTCCTCATCGGCATGGACCCCAAGCGCATTCAGCCCTGGGCATCGGTCAACGAGGCCGACATCGGCCGCATCTACGTCGGTCAGCCCGTCACCTTCACCGTCGATGCCTATCCGAGCGAGACCTTCCACGGCAGCGTGTTCCAAATTCGCTTGAACGCCACCATGACGCAGAACGTGGTCACGTACTCGGTGGTGGTCGACACCGACAATTCCGACGGCAAACTGAAGCCCTACATGACGGCGACCATGCAGTTCCAGCTCGAGGACCTGCAGAACGCGCTCCAGGTGCCCAACGCCGCGCTGCGTTGGAAGCCGCGGCTACAGCAGATCGCCCCCGACGCCCGCGCCGCCGCCAGCGCCAAAACCGGCAAAGGCCACGGCAAGGACACCACCAAGGACACCACCAAGGACACCACCAAGGACACCACCAAGGACACCGCCAAGGACGTTGCCAAGGACAACGGGACGGACACGGGGAAGGACGCCGGCCAAGCGGGCAGCGCCCCGAGCGTCGCCACGAACAATGGCAAGAACCACGACAAGAATGGCGGCCAGAAGACTGCCACGAGCGGCGGAACCGCGGGCTCGACCCCCGCCACGCAGGCCGCGGCCAAGTCTGCCGCCGCCCCGCCCCCCAAAGATCGCAGCGATCGCGGCCGCATCTGGGTGATAGACGGCAACTACGTGCGGCCGGTCAACGTGCGGCTGGGCCCCACCGACGGCACCAACACCGCCATCAGCGGCAAGGACGTCAAGGAGGACATGGAGGTGGTCGTCGGCGAATTGACCGCCGCCGATCAAGAGGCCGACGCCAAGAACCCGTTCGCGCCCACGATCTTCAAGAAGAAGTAGCCATGGAACTCATCCGCCTGGAAAACATCACCAAGACCTACTATCTCGGTGAAGTCAACGTCCCGGTGCTCAACGGCATCACCCTGTCGATCCAGGCGGGCGAGATGGTGGCGCTGATGGGCGCCTCCGGTTCCGGCAAGACCACGCTGATGAACATCCTCGGCTGCCTGGATCGGCCCACCTCGGGAAAATTCTGGCTCGACGGCGAAGAAATGAGCCAGTTGACGCCCAACCAGCGGGCCCTGGTGCGGACCGCCAAGCTCGGCTTCGTCTTCCAGAGCTTCAACCTCCTGCCGCGGACCACGGCCCTGCAAAACGTCCTCATGCCGCTGGACTACTCGCCCACCCGCCCGCCCGCCGCCGTGCTCCGCCCCTGGGGAGACTCGCTGCTGGAGCGCGTCGGGCTGGCCGAACGCGCCGAGCACGAGCCCTCGCAGATGTCGGGCGGGCAGCAGCAACGCGTGGCCATCGCCCGCTCGCTGGTCAACCATCCCCGCCTCCTGCTGGCCGACGAGCCCACCGGCAACCTCGACTCGCACACCAGCGTGGAAATCCTGCGGATGTTCCAACGGCTCAACGCCGAGGGAATCACCGTCATCCTGGTGACACACGACTCCAAGGTGGCCGCCTACGCCCATCGCACGATTCGCATCAGCGACGGCCTGATCGAGGGGGACAAGAGCCACGCCCCCGAGGCCGCCGAGCACGCGGACGCGACGGCGCCCCATTTCGCCTGGACTTCGACCGAGGGGCAGACGAACGGCCCGACGGACGGCGACGGCCAAGGCGTCGCCGCGCCTGCCGCCATGGTTGCCGCCGCGGCCGCCGGCGCCGGCGCGACCGCCCCGGCGGCGACCGGCGCAGTCGCCGATGACGCCGGGCAGCCGGCGGCAATCGCCCCGCCGGCCGCCGCCTCGCCGGCGCCGCAGCCGCGGCACCAGGCCGTCGGCGCGATGCTGCCGCCGACGCTCCGCACCGCCCTGGCGCGCTGCGGCGCAACAAAATGCGCTCGGCCCTGACCGCCCTGGGCGTCATCATCGGCGTCAGCGCCGTGATCGCCATGGTCGAAATCGGCCAAGGCTCCAAGACCATGATCCAAAAACAAATCGCCAGCATGGGGGCCGACAACCTGCTGGTCCTGCCGGGGGCCGCCGCCAGCGGCGGCGTCAGCTTCGGCGTCGGCAGCATGATGACGCTCACTCCCGAGGATGCCGACGAGATCGCCAAGCAGTGCCCCGCCGTCAGCGATTCGGCCCCCATCGTCCGCGCCCGCGCCCAAGTCCTCTTCGGCAACAGGAACTGGATTCCCAACACGCTGCAGGGAGTGACGCCGTCGTATCTCGCCGTCCGCGACTGGGAAGACTTGTCCGAGGGCGACGTCTTCACCGATCTCGACGTCCGCAATTGGAACCGCGTCTGCCTGGTGGGCGAAACCATCAAGCGGGAACTGTTCCAAGGCGAGTCTCCCGTCGGCAAGGAAATCCGCATCCAAAACGTCTCCTTCAAGGTCATCGGCGTGCTCGGCCGCAAAGGCGCCAACATGATGGGCATGGACCAGGACGACATCGTGTTGGCCCCTTGGACCACCATCAAGTACCGCGTCAGCGCCAGCGGCGTGACCACGACCAATCAGTCCAGCGCCGCCGCGTCCTCCTCCGCGACCAACAGCACGAGCAACCTTTATCCGGCGGGCGGAACGGTGCTCTACCCCGCCTCCACCGAGACCCAGATCGCCGACACGCCCCAGCCCATCCGCTTCGTGACCGTCGACCAGATTTACGTCAAGGCCGCCTCCGACCAGCAGATTCCCCAGGCGATCGACGAAATCACCGACCTGTTGCGCGAACGGCACCACATCCGCCCCGACCAGGACGACGATTTCAACATCCGCGACATGACCGAGTTGACCAAGACGATGTCCGCCACCTCGGGAATTATCGCCGGCTTGCTGCTGGTCGTGGCGGGAATTTCGCTGGTGGTGGGCGGCGTGGGCATCATGAACATCATGCTCGTCTCGGTCACGGAGCGGACGCGGGAAATCGGCCTCCGCATGGCCGTCGGCGCCCGCAGCTATCACATCCTGCGGCAGTTCCTCGTCGAGGCCGTGCTGCTCTGCCTGGTGGGCGGCGCCATCGGCGTCGCCTTGGGCCGGGTGGCGTCGATGGGAGTCCGATACTTCATGCACTGGCCCACCCAGATCTCGCTGCTGGCCATCCTCTTCGCGGTCCTCGTTTCCGCCGGCGTCGGCATCGTCTTCGGCTTCTATCCGGCCTGGAAGGCCTCGCGGCTCGACCCGATCGAAGCCCTGCGCTACGAGTGATGCGAAAACAAAGGTGTCAGGAACCGTTATTGCGGCCGAAGGGACGTTTTGGTAAAATCCCGGCATGGGACGACCGTTGCGGACGGCGACTGGCGGCGTGGTTTATCATGTGCTGAATCGGGCGAACGCCCGCATGCAGATCTTCGACAAGGCAGAAGACTACGAGGCCTTCGAGCGGATCCTTGCCGAGGCCGTGCGGCGGGCGGAGATGCGTTTGCTGGCCTACTGCGTGATGCCCAACCATTGGCATTTGGTCGTTTGGCCGCGGGCGGATGGCGACCTTTCCCGCTTCGTCGGCTGGCTCACGTTGACCCACACGCAACGCTGGCACGCCCATCGGCATTCGGTCGGTTCGGGGCACCTCTATCAGGGGCGATTCAAATCGTTTTTGCTGGAGTCGGACGAGCACCTGTGGACGGTCTGCCGGTACGTGGAGCGAAATGCGTTGCGCGGCGGGCTGTGCGCCGGCGTCGAACAGTGGCGTTGGTCAAGCGTTTGGCGACGGCAGTTCGGGGACGCGGAACAGCAGGCTGTGTTGAGCGAGTGGCCGATCGCCCGGCCGCGGGACTGGCTGGCAGCGTCTCAACCGCGCGGAGAGCGCAGGGGAGTTGGAGGTATTGCGTCGGTGCGCGAACCGGAGCCAGCCTTACGGGAGCGACAGGTGGGTTGACCGTGTGACCAAGCGATTCGGCCTGGAGCCGGCGTTCCGGCCCCGCGGCCGCCCCTACAAGGAATCCCAAAACAACGGTTCCTGACACCTTTGTTTACTGACACCTTTGTTTACCCGTGTTGAGATCATGCCGCCGTTGCCGGGCGACTTGATGCGCGTTCGCGGCTGTCCACCGCCGACAACTTTTGAACTTTGGGAAAACAAAGGTGTCAGGAACCGTTATTGGGCGGAAAACGGAAAAGGATCCGATATTGACGAGATAGGTATGGCGAGGGGAAAACGTAGGTTGCGCACCCCGCGACCGACATCTCGCTATCGCTACCCCCCCCCCAACGCAGTCCTCGGATTCCGGCAGCCCTCTGTCAGGCACGGGGTGCCTGACCTACGCGGCTCCACTTGCGGCTCCGCCGCGCACGATTGGCGAGCCATTATGGCCGTGTACGGAGGTTGATTGACCGGCTCGCCGCACACGGCGTGTGCAGGATACTGCTACCGCCCGGCGTCGTCGGGAACGTAGACCACGTCGCCGGTTTTCAGGCGGTAGGCCGTCCCCAGACGGACGCCGTCGCCGCTCAGCTCGTCGCGGCTGACGCGATAGTGCGGCAGCTTCTTGGCGCGGTTGAGGATCGACTCGACTTGCGACCGGCCGGCCGCTGCGTCGCGAGCAACGGAACGCGCGGAAATCGCCGGGGGAAGTTTCAGAAAAGTCGCCAGCGACAGCAACAGCGCGATCGAGAAGACCATCCAGAGGTCGAACAGATTGATCAGTCCGGCCAGCGGATCGTCCTCGACCATGGCGTCCCAGCGGCGGCGCTTGTTACGCAAGGTTGGGCTCCTGGAAGGTGAAGGCGGCCGGGCGGCCCTCCGCCGCAGACTGCACGGCGACGAGGAACTCCAGGTCGCTGAGGTCCTGTTCGTACCAGGCACGGCGGACCAGGCACATGCCATAGGCGAAACCGCCGACCAGGATGCCAAACACCGTGGTGGTGAAGGCGATGATCAGGTTGCCCGCCAGCACGTCCATATTGCCGGTGGCAAGGCCGGTCAGGGCCGGCCCCAGGGGGATCAACGTTCCCACCAGGCCGAGCATGGGGCCCACGCGGGTGGCCAGCGAGAGCCGGGCCAAGCGGCGGGCAACGTCGATTTCCAGGTCGTCCAGGCATTTCTTCACGCCCAGCGGGTTCCCGCGCAGCCGCGCCGTCTCGCGGCGAAAACGCTCGGCATAACCGCCCAGCGGCAGCGCGTAGAACTCCTCGGGGCCGGCGGCGCCGTTGCGCAAGTCGGCGAGGAACCGCCGCCAAGCCGCCATCGCCCGCCGCCGTTCGAGCCACTCGCGCGCCAGGCCGCCCAGCGTGAGCAGCGTGCCGGCCATGAAGGCCACCAGCACCAGCAGCACCGGCAACAGCAGCGCCGAGGCGATCAGGTAGAGACTCTCGACCAGGAAGTCGCTCATGGCATCCCCTTGCGATAGAAGAAACCGCCCAGCACCAGCAGCACCACAACGGCCGCAATCGCCGTCACCAGCGGCCACCTTCTCGGGCCGGGTTCCTCGTCGGCGCGGGGGCCGGCCGGCGGCGCCGGCTCCAGGCGCTTGGCGCCGACCACGGCGGCCGGCGAGGGCGGGGAGGAGGGCGCGGATTGGGCAGAGGCGGAGAGCGGCGACGGGGCAACGTTATCCCCGGGCTCACGCCCGGGGCTCGAAAGACGCCCGGGGCTCGAAGGACGACCGGGGCTCGGGGCGTGGCCCGGTCCCGGCGCCGTGCCGGCGACTTGGGCAACCTGGCCAGCACGGATGCGGTCCTGATATTGGGCGGCTAGGCGGTCCAGTTCCGGCGACTTGGCGGACTGGAGCGTGGCGGCGACGAATTGCTCCAGCTTCACGTTGCCGCCGCCGCGCAGCCCACCGCCTTCGCCGTGCCGCAGCACGGAGCGGGCGTATTGCTCGGCAACCTGGCGGACCAAGCCCGGCTGGCCGTGCCAGAGGCCCTTGCGGCTGGACTCCAGCATCACTTCGGTCATGTCCTGGAAGGCGTAGGGGTTTTGCGTCTCGAACCACGATCGCATGGACAAGCCCAGCTTGTCGTTCACATAGATGGCGGCGATTTCGTTCCAGGTGTCGTCGGAGACGCTGCCGTCGCGCATGATCGCCCAGCCCATGGTGTTGGAGACATGGACGGCGATCTGGTCGGCCCCGGCGTAGCCTTCCTTCATCATGCCTTCGATCCACTTGCGATTGAACAGCCGCACGCGATAATCGCGCCGCAGGGCGTCCTCGGCGCGCCACCAGCCCGGCGCGGTCGGCGTCGCGAACGTCGGAGAGGAACCACTCGGGCTCGCGGCCCGTCAGCTCTTTGATGGCCAGCGACAGGCTGCCGCCGATGAACCAGTCGTACTTGTTCGACAGCGGGCTGCGAGTGCGGTCGGACCAGCTTCGCAAGAGCACCTCGCTCCCCTGGATCTGGCGGTTGTAGGCTTCCGGGGCGTGCTTGCCCCAGAGGCCCTCGGTGTAGACGTAGCGGGAGAAGCCCAAGTAGGTGTTCATCAAGTCCTTGCGGTCGTTCCATTGGCCGCTGCGCTCGACGAGATAATAGTAGCCGGTGCCGCCGATCTCGCCGGGGGCGACGCCGAAGATGCGAGCCCGCGATAGGGCCTCGGCCTGCGGCGGCTCGATCCCTTGCCGCTGGAGTTCCGCCCGCACCTGGACGCTGTCGCGGTGCACCAGGTTATCGGACTCGTCCAGGGCGGCCACCATGCGCACGGCCTTGTCGAGCAGGTGCATCCGCGTGGGGAGCATGTCGCGATAGTAGCCGCCGGCGGCGATGAAGACGTCGATGCGGGGCCGCCGCAGCTCGGCCGCCGGAATCAGCTCCACGTCGGCCACCAGGTTGCGGTCGTCCCACACGGGCCGCACGCCCAGCAAGTAGAGAATTTGAGATTCCATGACCCCGTAATCGGCGAAGGTGGCGAAGGAGTTGAGCGTGAAGGCGACCTTCTGCGGATAGCGGCCCTTCGACTTCAGTTGCTGGGCCAGCAGTTGCTCGACCAGCGTCTTGCCGAGTTCCCAAGACGGCCGGCTGGGGACCTCCTCGGGGTTCATCACGTACATATTTCGCCCGGTGGGGACGACGGCCGGGTTTCGCTCGGGGCTATTGCCCGGCCCCGGCGGAATGTAGCGGCCGGCCAGGGCGGCCACGAGGTTGTCGATCTCCTGCGGGGTCTTCGCGAAGCCTTCTTGCAGCCGCCTGGCCCGCTGGAAATCGTCGCGGAGCCGCTTCGAGAGGCCGGCGGCCGGAACGGTTCCGCCGGCGGCGCGGAGGGCATCCTCGACGGACCAGTTCTGGAAGACAATCGGTTGCAGGACTTCTTCGGCTTTTTGGCGGAGGAACTTCTCGCGGCTTCCCGCGCTGCGGGCGGCCGCCGGAGGCAGCGGGACGGCCTCGCCCAGGGCGTCGAGGAAGCGTTTCCCCAGGCAAGTCACCAGCCAGGGGACGAGCAATTCCCGCGGCGGCGGCTGGCCGAACACGTGCAGGCTGACGGTAGTCGTCTCGTTGTGGATTTCGTGCAGGTAGGCTTCCACGCGCTCGATTTGTTCGGCCGTGAACATGGGGCGTCCTGCGCGATCGACGTGCAAATCGCGATCAAGGTGGTTATCCTCGATCTGCCGCGTGATCGAAGCGCGGAATTTTTCCTTCAGCGCGCCCTCCTCCAGGAGTTCCCATTTTTCGATCTCGTTGTGGAGGTTCCGCAGGCCGCCGGACAGCTCGGCATTGACCGACGGCGGCACGAGATGGTCGATCAGCACCGCGTAGGCGCGGCGGCGGACGGCGGAGGATTCCCCCAGGTTGTCGATGATCCAGGGATTGATGTTGGGCATGGCGCCCAGGACGATGTCCGGCCAATCGACGTCGGACAGGCCCGTGGGCTTGCCGGGCAGGATGAACTCGGTGCCGTGGGTGCCGAAGTGGACCACGGCGTCGGCGTGGAACGCTTGTTGCAGCCAGAAGTACGTGGCCAGGTAATTGTGCGGCGGCGGGGCGTTCTTATCGTGAATCAGCGCCGTGTCCTGGGCCTCGCCCCGCAGCGGCTGCGGCAGCAGGATCACGTTGCCCAGGTCGATGCGGGGAATGACGAGGAACGACTTGTCGCCGTCCCGCCAGACGAGAAACTTTCCCGGCGGCGGGCCCCAGCGCCGGATGACGGCCTCGCGCTGCGGCGGCGGCACCTTCGATTCGAACCAGGCCAGGTACGTCTCGGCGGGGATCAGGACGGCGCTGCCGCTGCGGCCAGGCGATCGAGGACCCCCGGGGCATAGACGCCGATCTGCCGTCCGCGATCCATGAGCCAGGCGATCAGCTCGTTTTCGTCGGCCGGCACGGGCGCAATGCCGTAGCCTTCGCGTTGCAAGCGCGCCAGCACGTTGACCATACTGCGCGGGCCGTTCATGAACATGCCGGTGGCGGTGCCGCGCATCAGCTCCGACTTGCCCAGGTCGCAATCGTAATAGACGAAGGCCACCTTCTTCTTCGAGTTGGCCAGCCGGGCCAGGCGGACCCAGGCCGCCGCGCGGTCGGCGAGGTGGTCGATCCGCTCGGGGATGGGCGTGAAGGCTTCGTCGCTGCCGCCGCCGTGCCGGGTGCCGGCGCCGATTTGCGGCTCGATGGCCCCCAACAATTCCTGCCCGGTGATGTGGAACGCGACCTCGCTGGGCGTCAGCCCGGCGGTGCTCTGGCGCCAATCGGCGATCGACTGGGTGCGGAAGAAGATCGAGTGCAGGTGCGGCACGCCCAACCGTTGGCGAAAGGCGACGCTGTCGGTGCTGTGGCAGGTGTGCACGACGACCTGGGGGTGAAAGGCCAGCATTTGCGCTTCATAATCGCCGGCCAGGTAGTCCTCGGCCAGGTCGAAGATCGCCGCGGTCAGGACTCCCCGCCTCTCCATCGCCCGGACCAGCGCATCGACCACCTTAGGCTGCTGGAACGCCAGGTGCGAGGAGTGGACGGTCACCACCGCCCGCGGCGCGGCGGCCACGTCCCAGCCGCGCCGCTGCGACCAGCGCAAAAAGTCATCCACTCCGGCGAAGAGTCCCGGGGCGGGGTAGTCGGGGTGGTAAATGGTGCGGCGGTGTTCGGCCGCCAGCGGCGGCAACACCTTGCCCGGCCGGTGCAAATAGGTCACGTTGATGTAGATCAGCATCCGCCGCAAGTTGTCTTTCAAACTGCCGTAATAGGCGGCAAGCTGAGGATCGTGCTCGACCAGCCGGCGTTTGACCAGGCCGGGCAGGGATTGCGCGGAATAGGCCGAAATGGCGATCAGGCGCAGATCGGCGTTACGGCTGGCCGCCGACAGGACCAGCCGTTGGTAGTGGTCGGCGTCTTCGCCGCGGACGTGTTGCAGGAAGACGAGCCGGTAGCGGGCCAGGTCGACGTTCTCGTCGTGGATTTGCTCGTCGCTGAGGTAATCCATCGGCAAGGCGAGTTCGGCGGCGAAGGATTGCAGGACCTCGAAGACGCCGCCGTGGAGGCCGACGAAGGCGATGCGGGGCGCGGCGGGCCCGGCTTGCCCGCTGGGCGGCGTCCCGCGGGGGTCCGGCGATGTCGGCGCCGCCGCCGCCAAGCCCGCGCAGGTGCAAAGCGCCGCCGCGGCCGCGAGGCGGACGGCGATGGCCGGAGAGCAGCGGAGAACCTGCGGCTTACTCAACGGTGAACGGCTCCAGCACGTTATCGCCGGCCTTCACGCGGACGTGCCACTTGGCGTGTTTGACGTCGTCATAGCGCTTCTTCAGCCGGTCCGGCGGGGTGTTTTCGCTGGGGTTTTTCGGGTCTTGTGCTTCCGGCCAGATCAAGGTGACGTCGTACTGGCCCTCGGGCGCGCCGTCGTTGGACAACCGGGAACCAACGACAAAAACGCCGTCCTTGCCGGCGGTTCCCCGCGGCGGGAAACGCTTGGCGTCCGGCTGGTTCAGCGGGTGCAGCACCACCACGCCCCGGCGGCCGGTTTGCCGTCATGCGTCAGCACCTTGCCGCGGACCTGGTACTTGGGCGGCCCCGCCGCGCCGCCGCCGCAACCGGCAAGCGGCAGCGCCAAGGCCAACAGGCAGAGCGGGTAAAGTCGCGCGGGGAGCAGGAAACGTTGAGACACGGGGGGCCTCCAAGTTCAAAGTTCGCTATTGGAAAGAATCGCCGGGGATGACTTCGCCGCCGGCGCGGGTGATCAGGCCGAAGAACACGAACTCGTCGATGGTCTGCGGCAGAAAGTGTACCGACCCGTCGACGAACACGGTGTTGGCGCCCTTGGGATGGAACGCGAAGACCGCGAATTGATTGGAGCAATTCAAGGGGCAGGGACCCGGACTGGTCAGGCCGTCGAAGGTGTAGGAGCTGACGACGTGTTTGTTGTTATGGGCCCAGGCGCCGTAGCCGTAGGTCTTCTCCGCGATGTCCGGATTGAGGAACCCGCCGGTGACGTAGGCCATCGGCCGGCCGGCCATCTCGGCGACCATCATGGTGTTCGTCGTGCCGTCGGTGATCTTCGACAGCTTGGTGATCTGGTCGTCCTGGAAGGCGCCCAGGTAGGAATAGTTCGAGCTGTCGCTGGACGTGTACGTCTCCACCTGCCGGGGATAGGAGTAGTCGGCGCTGGTGGTCAAGGTGTTCGACGCGGCCTGCTGGGGGACGAATCCGAGTTGCGACACGTTCGAGTTCAGCGCGACCACCGCGAAGTAATCGCAAGCCGCGGCCTTGTAGGGCACCGACGAGTTCGTGCGCGGATCGGTGTTCGTGCCGCTGATGGTGTAGCCGGCGATCGGATCGGTCGGACATTCCATCACCTTCAGCCGCGTGCTGACCAATCCCTGGAGTGACGGATCGAACCAGGGAGCGTCGCCCTGGTATTGAGTCGCGACGTTCGACTTTTCCAGGTAGGGCAACACCGACCATACCCAGCCGATGCGGGGCGAATCGCCGGAAGAGACCGGGTTGGGAACCCACGCCGGCTCGGTGCTCGCCGCGGGAAGCCCCCCTTGGCTGCTCTCGAAGGTCAGGCAAGCCAAGCCGATCTGCTTGAGATTGTTCTTGCACGCGTTGAGCCGGCTTGTCTCCCGCGCCGACTGCACGGCCGGCAACAACAAGGCGGCCATGATGCCAATGATGGTCAGCACAACCAGCAGTTCCACCAGCGTAAAACCAGCTTGACGCCGCATCGATCTCTTCCTTTCCTGCTTGGGTCCTGTCCGAATTCCGCACGCAAACGCCCGCTTGGGACAACGCGACACGTAGTGCAAGCAAAAAACGTGCCGTTCCTTGCGGCAAGGGCGTCGGGCGTAAATGGATGGGATAAAGGGCCTTGCGCTGAGCAAACCCCGGCCGGCAGCCCCCAGAATGTCGAAACTTTGGCCAGCGACGGCGAAAATTTCGACATGACCCGCCGCCGCCGGCCGGCGGGCTTCCCGAATGTGTTTCCCCAAATGTTGACAGTTGCCCCGCGGCCGACTATCTTGAGCTTGCTGGCTGACGTGTTGTGCAGCCACGCGCACGCCGCGATCACGGGAAAACCCGGGACCAGGTCCCAACGGGTTGCCGCAGATCGCCAAATCCACCCCTGAGAACTCGTTTTTGAGGAGAAGAATCATGAGTCGTCGCGCTGCCGTTTTGTCGCTTTCGCTGCTCGTCCTGGGCCTGGGGGTATGCGTCTGCGCACGGGGCCAGAAGGCCGAGCCGCCCTTGAATCCGATCATGGGCGAGTTCGCGGGCACGTTTACTCCCGCCGGCGGCCAGGCGATCAAGGCCGAGGCCAAAGTAATCGCCGACCAGGACAACAAGTACCGAGTGGTCGTCCTCTATCCGGCCGCCGACGCCAAGGCCACCCGGCTGGAATTGCCCGGCGTCGGCGAGGGCGAAACCGTGAAAATCGAGAGCGGCGATTGGTCGGGCACGGTCACGAAGGACGCCCTCAAGCTCACCGCCAAGAACGGCGCTGCGGCCGAGATGAAGCGCGTCGAGCGGAAGAGCCCGACGCTCGGCCAGAAGCCGCCGGCCGGGGCCCTGGTGCTCTTGCCTTTCGAGGAAGGCAAGCCGACCAACTTGGACCAGTGGGCCAAGAACGAGTGGACTTGCCAGCCTGACGGCACCGTCTCGACCCGGGGGGCCGACATCAGGACGAACAAGGAATTCGGCAGCTTCAAGGTGCACGTCGAGTTCCGCGTGCCGTTTATGCCCGCCTCCCGCGGCCAAGGGCGCGGCAATAGCGGGGTCTTCCTTCATGGGCGCTGACGAAATCCAAATCCTCGACTCCTTCGGACTGCCGCTGACGCCGGTCGATTGTGCGGGCATCTTCGGCTTCAAGGCCCCGGACGCCGATGCGGCGTTGCCGCCCGGGGTGTGGCAGACCTACGACATCAACGTCAAGGCGCCGAGTTCGACGCCGCCGGCAAGCAGACCAAGGGCATCGTCGTCACGGTGCTGTTTAACGGCGTGAAGGTCCAGGATGCGGTCGAGGTCAAGAACGTCAGCGGCGGCGCCTGGGGCGCGCCGGCCAAGACGGGCCCGCTGCGCCTGCAATTTCACGGCAACGCCGTGCGGTTCCGCAACATCTGGCTGGTGGAAGAGAAGTAACCCGTTGCCTCCGCTCGTCGATCGGGCCCGGAATCGCGATGCCCCGGCAGACAGGCCGAGAACCATCGGACGGGTGGCCTGCCAGGTGTTCCAGTAACTTTCTTTTATCGCCGAAGTGGTCTATCATTGATGGGGATGCCTTCCTTTAAGGGCGGGTTGGCAAACCAGGAGGAGGAGATGGTATGGTCACAACGCATCGCTCGTGGGGTCCCTCGGCGCTTCGGCTTGGGCTGCTGGCCGTGGCTGCCGTCTTGGCCGTCGGCTCCCCGCTCAGGGCACAACCCATTGATGGGGCCGTTCAGGAAGCGGTCGGCGGCATTTCCATCAATGCCGACGGCGTGCTGGACAACGTCGATCTGGACGGCCACGGCGATTTGATCCGGGTCCGCGCCCGCGGCTTGGACAAAGTCCCCGCCGCCTTCGGCGAGGCCACGGAAATGCGCAAGGTCTCGTTGCGTCACTTGGAAGCGGCCGTCGAGGAGTTCACCAAGACCGGCAAGCCCCTGCCGCAGGACATCAAGTTCCTCGGCGGCTTGCAACGGGTCCGCTACGTGCTGGTCTATCCCGAGCAGAAAGACATCGTGCTGGTGGGGCCCGGCGAAGGCTGGAAAGTCGAACCCCGCCGCGGCTACATCGTGGGCGTCAAGAGCGGACGGCCGGTGTTGCAACTGGACGATTTGGCCGTGGCGTTGCGGACGGCGCAGCAGGCCGCCCACGGCGGCATCACCTGCTCGATCGATCCGACGGCCGAGGGCCTCCGCCAGTTGCAGATCTACGCGAAGACGCTGCACACCATCGGCGATCCCGACACCACGAAGGCCAACATCGAGCAGACGCTGGGCCGTCAGCGCATCACCTTCAGCGGCGTGCCGGCGACCAGTCACTTCGCCCGCGTCCTGGTGTCGGCCGACTATCACATGAAGCGGCTGGCGATGGGCTTCGAGAAATCGCCGGTGCCGGGTTTGCCCAACTACTTGCAGATGATCGACGCCGGCGGCACAGGCATGCGTCCCATGGCGCCGCGGTGGTGGTTGGAGCCGAAATACGACTCGCTGCTCCGCGATGCGGAAGGGCTGTCTTGGGAGCTGCGCGGCGGCAGCGTCAAGGCCATGACCGAGGAGGATTTCCTCACGGCCAATGGCGACCGCGAGCACACGGGCACGGCCAGCCAGGCGGCCAAGACATGGGCCGACAACATGACCAGGAATTACGATGCTCTGGCCCTGGCGGACCCGCTTTTCGGCCAGTTGCGCAACTGCATGGAACTGGCGATCGTGGGGGCCTTGATCGTGAAGGAGGACCTGCCCGGCAAGGCGGGCAACAGCCTGCCGGTGCTGATGGACCCCAAGGCTTTGAAGACCGACGTGTATGCGGAGCCGAAGGAGATCGACAGCAAGGCGAGTTCCCTGAGGAAGGGGCAGAACTGGGTGATCAGCGCCTCCGGCGGCGTGTCGATCCGGTCGTGGACGATCGTCGATCAAGCCCGGAAGAGCGATGCCCCGGCAGCCGTCCGGGCCAAGATTGCCCCCGCCGCCGCCTGGTGCTCGAACTGACGGCGCGATGTGTTAGTGCGCATTTCTCACGGTAGGGTGGGACCAGGTCGCGCAACTTATGGTGGGTCTTCGCAAACCGCATCTCGCTTGAATTCCAGGTTGCGGGGAAATCGACCCCCGGCAAGCGACCGAAGTCCCACCAGGTTTGCGGCTTGCTCGACCCACCCTACACGTTGCCGAGAAATGCGTCAGCCCGGCGGCAGAGTCGACCCGCGCGCTTCCCGCAACGCGGAAAGCAGCATCTCGACCATCTCCGGCGTGTGGGCGGAAGTCAGGCTGATGCGCAGACGGCACTGGCCCGCGGCAACCGTCGGCGGCCGAATCGCCGGCGCCCAAAGGCCGCGCTGGCGGAGCCGGGCCGAAAAGCGCCACCGCCCCGCCCGCCTCGCCCACGATGATCGGGATGATCTGGCTCTGCGAACGCCCCACGTTCCAGCCCTGCGCGGCCAGCTCGTTGCGCAGGGCCTCGGCCCGCGTCAAGAGTTGACGGCGGCGCTCGGGCTCGGCGGCCACGATGTCCAGGGCCGCCAGCGCGGCGGCCGCGGTTGCCGCCGGCGCCGCGGTGGAATAGATGTACGACCGCGCCGGTTCAGCAGCCACTCGACCAGCGCGCGGCTGCCGGCTACGAAACCGCCCACGCAGCCCAGCGCCTTGCTCAGCGTGCCGACGCGGACGGCGATGCGCCGGTCCACGCCCAGGTGTTCGGCCACGCCGCGCCCGCTCGGGCCGAACACCCCCGTGGCGTGCGCCTCATCGATCAGCAGCATGGCCTGCCGCCGGCCAGCCACCTCGGTCAATTCCGCCAGCGGCGCCAGATCGCCGTCCATGCTGAAGAGGCTGTCGCTCAGGATCAGCCGGCGGCGGCGCCCGGCCGCTCCGGCCAGCAGGCTGTCCAGCGCCCGAGTGTCGCCGTGGGGATAGACCCGCACGTCGGCGCGGGAGAGCCGGCAGCCGTCCCACAGGCTGGCGTGGTTGTCGCGGTCGGCGAGACGATGTCGCCGGGCCCGACCAGGGCCGCGATGGCGCCGAGGTTGGCGGCGAACCCGGAGGGAAACAGCAGGGCGGCCTCGGTGCCTTCCATTTCGGCCAGCCGCTGCTCCAGTCGGGCGTGCAGCGAGGAGTGCCCGCTCAGCAACGGACTGGCTCCGCTTCCCCAGCCTTCGCCCACGACGGCCTGGGCCACGGCGGCGGCCAACCGCGGATCGGCCGCCAGGCCCAAGTAATCGTTGGAGCCAAAATTGATGAGCGGACAGCCATCGAGCAGCAATCGGGGGGCCTGCGGGCTACTTCGAGTCGCCAGGCGACGCCGTAGGCCCTGCTGCTCCAACGCAGCGAGTTCCGCGTCGATCCATCCCAGCGGCCCCATCGTAGGATAGTCCATGTTCGTGCGGTGTTGGGCTAGGTCCAGTGCCGTTCAACGGGCGCCGCGACCAGCCCCCCCCACCGTGGGAGAGGGTTATGGTGGGCGGATGTACAGACGCGGGTCGTTTTTATCCCGGTTTTGCTACGATGGGTGCCACTGCTGGCTTGTCCAGCAGTGCTGGGGTATCGCGGGATCGCAGCACTGCTGGACAAGCCAGCAGTGGCACCATGCCCCTCGATAGAATGGTTCGGGGGGCTGTGGGCTCGATTTCTCTGGCGTTGCGACGCTTCCACAGTGCCGTAGCACGTCGTAACATTTACTAGGATAACTACTTCCGGCACGGATACAAGGTTTCTCCACGGGCGGCAACAATACTCATGGCCATGATGCAGCCTCATTCTCGCCCGCAGCCTGACCGCCACGGGCCACGGGTCGACTGGGAGGCCGTGCTGAGCAAGCACGACCACTGGTTGCGGACCGTGGTATATACCTGGGTCGGCGAGTCTCAGGCGGTGGACGAGGTGATGCAGGAGCTGTCCTTGGCTGCGGTCCGGCAGCGTGCGCCGCTGGCGGATGTCGAGAAAGTGGCGCCGTGGCTGTATCGCCTGGCGGTAACCTGTTCCTTGCTGCATCGCCGCAAGGCGGGACGTGGCCGGAAACTGGTCGATCGCTACGCCCAGCGGCAGCGGCCCACGGAGTGCGACCGCCAGCCCGATCCGTTGAGTTGGTTGTTGGCCAAGGAACGGGGCCAACAGGTTCGCCGGGCGATGGCACGCCTTCCGAAGCGAGATGCGGAGTTGCTGATGTTGAAATACACGGAGGATTGGAGTTACCGGCAATTGGCCGAGAACCTGGGGCTGAGCGAGAGCGCCATCGAGGCGCGATTGCACCGCGCCCGGCAACGCTTGCGAACCGAGTTGGCCGCGTTGGAAGTTGTGGGAACCGAAGTTTAAGGAACGCTGGTGTTACTATGAAACCAATGGATGGCACGAACATGTCCGCCGCGGACGATCGACAGTTCGACCGGCTGGTCGATGGAGAATTGAGCGAAGAGGACCGTCGCGGCTTATTGAGCCAATTGGAGCGGGAGCCGGGGGGCTGGCGGCGTTGTGCGCTGGCCTTCCTGGAGGCGCAGGCTTGGAAGCGCGAGTTCGCCGCGCTGCTGAGTCCGCCTGTCGAGGCGGCGGCCAAGCCGCGACCCGCAGGCTCGCCGTGGTGGAACCGCCATGCCGGCACGGTGCTGGCGATGGCCGGCAGCTTCCTGATCGCCCTCATGTTGGGCCTCCACCTCAGCGGCCATGACATCACGACCGCGGTGACCCCCTTGACCCCGCACGGACGCCAGCCCGCCGAGGCGGCCTCAGCGTCCAACCCGTGGCAGATGGTCACGTTGACCGCCCGGGGCGGAGGCAATGCCCTCCAATTGCCGGCCATCAAGGCCGATCGGCTCGACGAAGCGTGGCTGCGGAACATTCCTGCCCCCGTGTCGCCCGACTTGCTCCAAGCACTGCAAGAGAGCGGGCACCGCGTCCAGCAGCGGCGAGGATTGCTGCCGGTGGAAATGAACGACGGGCGGCGGCTGGTGGTGCCGGTAGACCAGGTCGACATCGACTACGTCGGCCGGCCCAGTTTTTAGTACGACATTGACGAAGTTTGTGCCGGCGAGAAAAGCCCCCCGTTTGCAACGGGGGGGTTAAGATCGGACGACAAGAGCTTGGCAGAAAAAGGCACGAGCGAGTTGGGAAAGAGCACGCGCGGGGCCGGACACGAGAGAGGCTTCAGGAGCAAAGAGGAGAGGCGCGATGGCGAAAGCACTTTGGCTGATCGTAGCGGCGGCGCTGTTGTCGGCCGGCCCGCTGCAAGCGGCCGACAGCGGGCAGGCCGTTCCGGTTACCCTCTCGGGCAACCTCACGGTCGAGCCGGCCGCGGCCGTTGTCACCATCTCGGGGAGCATCGAGGACGGCAAGGCAGAGCCGAGCCCGTACTGGCTGGGCATCAACGTCGTGTCGGCCACTCCAGCCTTGCGGTCCCAACTGGGTTTGACCGAGAAGCAGGGGCTGGTGGTAGAGGCCCTGGTGCCCGGTGGTCCGGCGGACAAGGCCGGCCTCAAATTGTACGACGTGCTGATGAAGGCCGACGGCGGAAGACTGACGGGCATCGCCGACTTGTTGCACGCCGTGACGGCGGCCAAGGAGCCGAAGCTCACCTTCGACCTGATTCGCGGCGGCAAACCGCAGACCGTCACGGTCGCGCTGGGAAAGCGCCCGGAAGGTTGGACCGCCGGAGCGGCATCGCCGAGCGACGCCGGGGCGATGGCGAAGCTATTGGAGAGGATGCGGCGCGAGGGGGGCGAAGGGCCGGTGCAGTTCCGCTTCTTCCGGCCCGGCCTGATTCTGCCCCCCGGCGCCCCGCTGGGGCCGAAGCTGCCGGAGAACACCAGCGTGGTCATTAGCCGCGCAGGCGACAAGCCGGCCAAGATCGTGGTCACGCAAGGCGGGCAGAAATGGGAAATCACCGAAGGCGAGATCAACAAGCTTCCCGAGTCGCTGCGCCCCCTGGTCGAGCAGATGCTGGGCCGCGGCTCCTTCGGCTTGGCCGTTCCGGGCCTGCCCTTGCCGGGCGCCGAGCGGCCGGACGCCAGCCGCGGCGAAGTGCTGAGTCCGCCGTCGCCGGGCGAACTCCGCCTGGAAAAGCGGCTGGATGAGTTGAGCCGCCAGGTCGATCAACTCCGCAAGACGCTGGAAAAGACGCGGCCCGCGCCGGCGGCCCCGCCCGCCAATCCACCCCCTGAGAGCCAACAGGAAAGCGACCCGCCGGCGGCCGATTCTTATGCCCCGGGGCCGGTTTGAAATTCGTTGAGCATTCCTTCCGCTGCAGTTCCCCACTGCGGCTCCCTTGTTGGGGGGGCGGGTCCAAAGCGACGGACCCGCCCCCTTTTTTTGCGCCGGGCCGAGAATCCGAGTCCCCTTCCGCGTGGCAAGGGACTTGGCCTATAATACCCCGATTGCGGCGTCCAAACCGCCGACGCGTCTCCGCGAAAGAAAAATCCCCGGCAGCAAACAACTCGTGGGCGACCCCTTCGATCCATATCGCGAGGCCCTGGTCCTGGAAACGGCCACCGTCTGGCCCGAAGAACTAGGCCAGCTCGGCCCGGCCCAGCGGCAGCCGATCGCCGAGCGCTTGCACGCCGATCCGGCCCAAGCCGCCGAGCTCGAATATGTCCGCCTGCCGACGGGCTTCTGCCGCCGCATCACCGTGACCGCCGCCGACGTCGAGCGTCTCCGCCAAACCTAGGAATTGCCGTGCCCTCCGCTACGCAGACCGTCCGGGTCGATCTGGCCGAGCGCGGCTACGACATCGAAATCGGCGCCGACAATCTTCCCGACGCCGGCCGCTTCTTGACCGCCCGGACCAAACTCTCGCACGCCGTCGTCATCACCGACGAAAACGTCGAGCAGCCGCACGCCATGCGCGTGGCCGAAAGCCTGGCCGGCCAAAAGGTCCAGGTCAACGTCGTGGCCGTCAAGCCGGGCGAGCCGTCGAAGTCCCTCGACGTGGCCGCCGTGGTGTGGCAGGGCCTGCTCGAACTCGGCGCCGATCGCCAGACGGTCGTCGTCGCGGTCGGCGGCGGCGTGGTCGGCGACCTGGCCGGCTTCATTGCCGCCACCTACGCCCGGGGCCTCCGCTTCCTGCAAGTTCCCACTACGCTGCTGGCCCAGGTCGATAGTTCCGTGGGTGGCAAGGTCGGCATCAATCTGCCCGAAGCGAAAAACATGGTCGGGGCCTTCCTGCAGCCGCTGGGCGTCCTGATCGACGCGGCCACGCTCGACACCTTGCCGCCGCGCGAATATCTGCGCCGGCCTGGGCGAGGTCGTCAAGTATGGCGTGATCCTCGACGCGGAGTTGTTCGACTATCTCGAAGCCCATGCCGCCGAGTTGGTCCAGCGCCAGCGCGAGGTCCTCGTCCACGTCATCGCCCAGTGCTGCCGGCTGAAGGCCGAGGTGGTCCGCCGCGACGAGCGCGAGGAGAGCGGCCAGCGGGCGGTGCTCAACTACGGGCACACGTTCGCCCACGCCCTGGAGACCTTGAGCGGCTACGGCACGCTTTTGCACGGCGAGGCGGTTTCGATCGGCATGGACTGCGCCGCCCGGCTGGCCGAGCAGCTCGGCCGCGTCGATGCCGCGTTCACGCGGCGGCAGCGCGAGCTGCTGCTGGCGCTCGGCCTGCCGGTGCGGCTGCCCAAGCTCGACCGCGGGAAGATCGTGGCCGCCATGATGCACGACAAGAAAGTGCGCCACGGCCGGCTGCGGCTGGTGCTGCCCGAGCGGATGGGCCGCGTCGAGCTGGTCGACGACGTTCCCGCCGCCGAGGTGCGGAAGGCTTTGGAGCCGTAACGGCGAGGACGACAAGTTGTAGGTCAGGCACCCCGTGCCTGACATCCTTCCCGCTAGCGTCCCGTCAGGCACGGGGTGCCTGACCTACGCCGCTGTACCAAACGAAGAAAGGAGACTTCCATGGCAAACCGCATCGCCGCCGTGCTGATCGGCGCGCTGGCACTGGCAGCCACCGTCACGCAGGCCGCCGATCCGCTGGCCTCGTGGAACGACGGCCCCGCCAAACAGGCCATCGTCAGCTTCGTCCGGGCGACCACGGACGCCTCCAGCCCGCAGTTCGTGCCCCCGGCCCAGCGCATCGCCACTTTCGACCAGGACGGCACGCTCTGGGTCGAGCACCCGATGTACACCCAGGTGGTCTTTTGCCTGGATCGCGTGCCGGCGCTGGCGGAAAAGAAGCCGGAACTTAAGCAGGTCGAGCCGTTCAAGACCGTGCTGTCGGGCAATCGCCAGGCGATCGCAAAACTCTCGACGAAGGAGATCGAGAAGATCCTCGGGGCCACGCTCAGCGGCATGTCGGTGGACGAGTTCAATGCCGAGGTGAAGAAGTGGCTGGCGACGGCCAGGCATCCTCGCTGGAATCGCCCCTTCACCGAGCTGACCTACCAGCCGATGCAGGAAGTCCTGCGCTATCTCCGCGGCAACGGCTTCAAGACCTACATCGTCACCGGCGGCGGCCAGGACTTCGTCCGCGTCTACGCCGAGCAGACCTATGGCATTCCGCCCGAGCAGGTGGTCGGCAGCATGGGCGGCGTGAAATTCGGTTACGACGCGGACGGCAAGCCGATGCTGACCAAGGAGCCCAAGCTCTTGCTCAACGACGTCTATGGCGGCAAGCCCGAGGGCATTCACCTGCTGATCGGCCGCCGGCCTTATGCGGCCTTCGGCAACTCGCCCGGCGACCAGCAGATGTTGGAGTACACGAAGGCCGGCGACGGCGCCCGGCTGGCGATGCTCGTGCTGCACGACGATGCGACGCGCGAGTATGCCTACGGTCCGGCGCAAGGGCTGCCGGACACCGAGATCGGCACCTTCCCGCAGTCGCTCTACGACCTGGCGAAGAAGAACGGCTGGACCGTGATCAGCATGAAGAACGATTGGAATCGCGTCTTCGCCTTCGAGCAACCGCCGACGGACAGACCGACGGAAATGAAGATGAAACGTCGCCGATTATGGGGATTGAGGCAGTAAGGAAGCGAATTAGTACGACAGCGCTAACTTGCAGTGCCGACGGAAGCTGACCACGGAGACACGGGGGACACGGAGAGAAGGCAAAAAAGGGCAGAACACGGCATGGCGACCCGATTCTGACGGAAGATCATCCGCAACCCTTCGTCATCGTAGAGCACCGATGGAACAGGATTAGCCGCAGCCCATTGATACGTTCGCTTTTGCACTCCGTGAACTCCGTGTCTCCGTGGTGTACTTAGCGCTGTAGTATTGGGCCAGGCAGGAGTCGCATCCGATGCCCGGCCGGTCTACCACTTGCTTTTCTTGGGGCGTAGCCGCCGCTGCGTTTCGATCGCCCGCATGATCTTATCGACCGTTTTCGGGCTGGCCGTGTGCCGGCCGGTTTCGATACGCGACAGGGTTTCCTGCCGGACGCCGGCCAGGCCGGCCAATTGCTGTTGGCTGAGCCCTGCGCCCTTCCGCTCGCGGATGAGGTCGCGGGCCAGGGAGATTCGCGCGTATTGGAGGGCGGGGAATCGCCCCCGTTTGTCGGGCCTCGGCAGCGCCGGCATTTCCTCATCGTCCATGGTCATCGGCCCCCACTCCGTGCCCCGCGCAGGTCGCGCAAGACGTCCGCGGCTTCGGGCGTGATGTCGTACAGGGTTTCAGCTAGATTCCCGCAGTGCCAAATCCGCGACAGGATCGCGCGGAGGCTGGCGGGTGTCTTGGCGGAGATGAACCAGTCTGCCCCTCGGTTTTCCCCATCCCAAAGCAGGATGTGGCCGTTCTCTGCCTCGAAACGGTAATTGGTTTTCCCAGGCCAGCCATGCGTCGACGGGCGTTTCGGGAATGTGGCGGAGAGAAACTGGAGATCAGCAGCATCCAGTGCCACTTCCTGGGCCGACACCTGCGTGCCGCCCTGTCGATAATCCCAAACCTGGCAGTAAACGAAGGTGCTGAACGTGTCGGCGCATCGCAGCCACTCGTCCTCCAGAGCCGTATCGATCTTGACAAGCACCTCCGGGTCGGGGCTCTCGTCAAGCCTGAACGCCCAATTGCAGACGAACTGGTTCTCGCGAATGAACACCACCAAGCCTTGGGCCAGGAAGTCTCTCGGGCCGGCGCGGCGCCAATTTGGGAGCGGCTCCCCCAACTTTTCGATGGGGACCGGATGGTCGGTGTTGCTGAATTGCCGAAGTAGATCGACAGCCCCTTCGAGCGAATACCACTCGCGGACGGCATCGGGAAACCGAATGCCGAGTTCCCGTTCGCGCCGGCCAAGTCCTTCCACTGCCCTATCCGAAAACTGGGGCGGCGTGGGCAAGAGCGGTATCGCATCCCGATTGTACTTGATGGACAGTGGGAACATCATTCGCGATGAGTATGTCCTTGAACGGCCGGTTCATGTTCTCCCAACGCCGCCACCAACGCCCGGCAGCCCGCGGCCTTGATCTCGGCGTCAGCAGACATCAAGTCACCCCCACCATAATCTACCGATCGGGAGGGAACGGCTTGCGCGAGCCGGCCTTCGACTTGGCGACCAAGCTGCGAAATTCAGGGTTCGATTGCAGGAGATCGTCGGTCAATGAATCGTCTTCCGCCGTGTCGAGCGCCTGAATGGCGACCAGCCGCTGGTCGGGCAACGTGACCACGACCGCCTGGCCTGAATCCGCGCACTCAACCAGCGTCGCCCGCAGGTTCGTCTCCAGTCGACTCAAGGGGATCGTCTTGATGTCCATGAAACTCGGCTCCTTTCACAATCAGCTTATTGCCGACCTTGCGCCCCACGACGAGCAGCACCACCTCCGCCCCCTCAACATTATACAGTACCCGAAGGTCGCCGACACGCAATTCAAATTCGGCCAGCGGATTGGGCCGAAGTCTCTTGACGGCCTTCGTCGGCACCGTCCGCTGCTCGACAAGGCGAGCCTGGATCGCCGCTTCCAGTAGACGCCGCTGGCGTGCCGGCAATGCCCGTCACTGCGATTCCGCATCCGCCGTGATGGTGATATGAAACGCCATAGACATCGCTTCTGTGCCGAAAGTTCACAAACTTGCGGCATGTCGCCGAGGCCCCGCATCTGGGTGGATGGTTTCGTTGCAGTAGATCGGCCACCGGCAGCGATGTGGCTCCCACGTTCTTGATTCGGCCGGGGATGGCAGGGTTGCAGCTCACCCCCTTGAATTCGGTGTCAATAGGCATCATTCTGCCCCGGCTCGTCTTGAGCATACCCTGACCGTTCGGGCCCGACAATCCCCCCGATCCGCTTGTATTCTCGCCCTTGCTGATTACAATCACCAGTCGTAGGCGACCGAACGAATGGGCCGCCCACTGCTTGGAATTGAACCTCGAAATCCTCGGAAATTCTCGATCTTCCCAAGCGAGTTTTTCAGAAAGTGCAGCCATGGCCGAACCCGAGAACTCCTCCGCCGGCCCGCCTGCCGATGACGAACTGATCGACACCTTGCGGCTGGTACTGGTCGAGGGCGTCGGGCCGCGAACGCGACAGACGCTGATGCGGCGGTTCGGCTCGGCGCGGGCGGTGCTGACCGCCGCACCGGGCGAACTCCGCGAGCTGCCGGGCGTCGGCCCCAAACTGACCGCACGGATTCTCGCCGCCGGCCCGGAAATCAACGTCGCCGAGGAAATCGCCCTCTGCCGCAAACACCACATCGACATCCTCATCGAGTCCGACCCGCGCTATCCCCGCCTGCTGCGCGAGATCGCCGATCCGCCGGGCGTGCTGTTTGTGCGCGGGCGGCTCGATCCCCGCGACGGACTGGCCGTGGGCATCGTCGGCACGCGCCATGCCACGCAGTACGGCCTGCGGCAGGCGGAACGACTGGCCGGCAGCCTCGCCCGCGCCGGCCTGACCATCGTCAGCGGCCTGGCCCGGGGGATCGACGCGGCGGCCCATCGCGGGGCGCTGGCGGCCGGGGGGCGGACCATCGGCGTGCTGGCCAGCGGCGTGCTGAACATCTACCCGCCCGAACACGACCACCTGGCCGACGAGGTGGCCGCCGCCGGGGCGCTCTTGAGCGAGCAGCCCGCCCGCTCGGCGCCGCTGGCGGGCACGTTTCCGCAGCGCAACCGCTTGATCAGCGGCCTGTCGTTGGGCGTGATCATCGTGGAGGCGGCCGAGCGGAGCGGGCGCTGATTACCGCCCGCCACGCCATGGAGCAGGGCCGCGAGGTCTTCGCGGTGCCGGGCAATGCCGACAGCCGCTCGTCGCGGGGCTGCCATCGGCTGATCCGCGACGGCGCCAAGCTGATCGAGACGGCCGACGACGTGCTGGAGGAACTCGGCCCGCTGGTCGAGGCCGTCCCCGGCGGCGACGGCCAGGTCCTGCACCATCCGGCCGAGTTGCTCCTGAACGAGACCGAGCGGCAGGTGCTCGCCGCCATCGCCGGCGAAGCGACGTCGATCGACGAGATCGTTTCCCGCAGCGGTTTGCCGGTGGCCAGCGTGCTCTCGACGCTCAGCGTGCTGGAGATCCGCCACCTCGTCCGCCGCCTCAGCGGGACGACCGTCGTGCGGCTGTGAACGAAAGGGAGGCGGGGAGGAGCCGTTCACGGGGACGACCCACTTCCATGTGGCCACAAACAAGGCTCGCGCAGAGACGCAGAGGATGGTGTAAGAGGTTCACGCGAATGCCATTGGGACGACTGTCGTGGAACGAGCCCGCCTGGCCGGCCAAACGCCGGGTTATCTGTCGAACTTCGGCGGGGCCTAATGAAAGATGGCATCCTGCGCGGCCAGTGGTTTCGAAGGACCGCAACCCGGCAACATTTTGCCCTGCGTCCCCGCGCCTCTGCGCGAGCCTTTTTTGTGGTGCGAACCAGGGGTCTTGTGAACGATCACGGAGGCGAAACCGGGGAGTGGCTTTTTCCCCAAGTTCCAGGGGCGATGACGATAGTGCCACCGTAGGGGTAATCAGGCGTCGCCCACCCATCGGGAGGCTGTCGGCGACGAATTGACAAAACCCGGCTGGGGTCCTTATGATAATGGTTCACCGGCGGGAAATCTGTCGGCGATGGACAGGTAGCTCAGTTGGTAGAGCACTGGACTGAAAATTCAGGTGTCGCCGGTTCAATCCCGGCCCTGTCCACTGAATACAACATCTTTTCCCATAATGACTTGCGGCACAATTCTGGCCGCAGACCATTTTGCCGGCGCTGGCAGAATGGTGGCTCGGCTCGTTACCCGATTGCTCGCAAGAGGTTATGGCTTTCCTGGTGGCGTTCTCGAATCGCCGCCATTGGGTCTATCCCAAGAGCGGTTGAAGGTCACGGGCACTCCAATACTGGGCCCCGTAGTCGTTGGTCTTCTTCGGGCCGTGCTCCGCTCCCGCCAACCTGGCGCCAGCGCCAGGCCGAATACCGCCTGCGGCGGGAGTGCCCGTGAACGGGCATACCTTCCCCTGGTTGGCTCCCGCCTTGCGGTCAACGGCCGGCCGTCAGCCGCACCAGGACCACGCCGTGCCGGGGCACCGGGGCGGAGAACTGGCCGTCAAACTCGCCCAGGTCCCGCTGCCGCCAGAGGTCGCGGACCGTTTGCTTGCCCGCAACGCCCACGTCCGACCAGCGGGCCGTCACCGTCGTCGCCGCGTCGCCGCGGTTGAACAGGCCGAGCGCCTTCGAGCCGTCCTCGAGGTCCCGGGCCCAGACTTCCAGGTTGCCTTGCTTGGCCACTCGATGGCCCGGACGGCCCAAGGGGTCCTGGTCCACGTCCAACACCTCGTCGTTGCAGAGCAGGCCGAGGGTGAAGTCGTCCAGCCGCGTGATGTCGCCGCCGAGAATCAGCGGCGCCGCCGCCAGCGACCACAGGGTCACGTGGCTGTACTGCTCGTTGGGCGTCAGGGGCGTCACGGCGGTGCCGCCTTTCCAATTGGAAAGATAGCCCAGGAGCAGATAGTCGGGATCGTTCCAACCGCCGGGGCCGCCGTACTTGTGCAGTTCGCGGGCGGAGTACAGATCGAAGCCGTCGCGGAACAGTGCGCGGGGGATATCCTCGAAGGTGCCGCCCAAGTCGCCGGCCGTGCGCCAACTGTTGCCCACGCTGGCGCCCCACTTCCACACGTCGCCCTGGCCGTATTGACAGAGGTTCAGCACGAGGTCGCGATTGACTTTCCGCAACTCGCCGTACATCCGCTCATAGGGCACCTTCAACTCGGGCATGTCGCAGTTGGGCGCCACCGTCCAGTACGAGCACCAGTCGTACTTGAGGAAATCGAAACCCCAGTCGGCGAAGCGTTGGGCGTCCAGGGCCTCGTGCCGATAGCAGCCGGTGAAGCCGGCGCAGGTGCTTGGGCCGGGAGAGCTATAGATGCCCGCCTTCAGGCCGCGGTGATGGATGTAATCGGTCAGGGCCTTCATGTCGGGGAAGCGGCGGTTGGCGTTGATCTTGCCCTGGGCGTCGCGCGGCGTGCCGCCGGTGTCGTTCTTGGCGCTGGCTCTGACCGCCCAGCAATCGTCGATGTTGACATAGACATAGCCGTGGTTGATCATGCCGGTCATTACCATGGCGTCGGCGGCGTCGCGCATGATCTTGTCGGTGACGTGGCCTTCCCAAATGTACCAACTGTTCCAGCCCAGGTAGGGCGTCAGCGCCAGGCGATCGCCGACGACGATGCGGAGCTTCCGCCCCGCGGTCCCCAGGGCATTGGTAGCCCGCAGCGTCACGACATGCTCGCCCGCCTTGGCCAAGGAGCCGGTGATCTGGCCGTTGCGGGGATCGACCGTCAAGCCGTCGGGCAGCCCGTCGGCGGCAAACTCCATAGGCCGCCGGCCGGTGGCCGCGATCGTGTAGAGGAACGGATGGCCGGGCCGGACGCCGAAGATCTTGGCGCCGTTGATCCGCGGTTGCGGCGACGGGGCGGGGGTCAGGATGACCGCCTCCTCCAGGTCCTTGGCCTCCAGATCGGCGAAGTAGGTCTGCGCGTCGGCCTTGCTCCAGAGGCCGATCTTGCCCGCGCCCTTGAAGGTGTCGTCCTTGACGTCCAGTTGCAGTTTGCCGTCGAAATAGCACTGGATGTGATTGCCCTTCTGCACCACTGCGCAGCCGGTGCCACGCTCCGGCGGGGACCTTCATTTTCACCTCGGCCAGGAATTTCGACCGCTTGCCGGCCACCACGTTGTAGACTCGGTAGTTGTCTTCCAAGGGATTCATGCGGGCGACGTAGTAGTTGTTGGCGTCTTGGTATCGCCAGACCAACCCGCCGCCCTGATCCAACTTGCCCGCCACCGCTTTGAAGGCCACCGACAGGTCGACGTCGGTGAAGCTGGTGTTGTCGGCGATGCAGAGGTTGAAGAATTTATTCGGCCCTTGGTCGGAGGTCTGGGCCAGGACCTTCTTGCCGTGCGGCGCGGTGGCGTCCTCGACGACCTTCCAGACGCTGCCCGCTCCCACGCCCGTCTTGGCCGCCGTCCAGCCCGGCGGCAGTTGGCCGACCTTGGCGCCATCCAGCGACATCGTGAACGTGGGGGCGGCGGAGGCCGTCGCGGAGGCAATGATTGCAGAGGCCAAGACCATCGTCAGTCGCATCATGGTGACTCTCCTGAAAAAGCAAGGCGGGGGAAGGTAGATCAAATTATCCTTGATCCACCGCTACGCGTCCAGGGCCCGGGGGGGCTCTTTTCCCTTGCTCTGCGATTCGAGGTAGGCGCTGAGCATGATCTGGGCGGCCACCATGTCGCGGCGACGCTTGCGGCGATTGCCGGTCAATTGGGCGTCCAACAGGAACTGCTCGGCTTCGCTGCTGGTGAAACGTTCGTCGAAGAACTCGACCGGCACGCCCGTCACGTCGCCGAGCCACTGGCCGAAGCGGCGGGCTTCCTGCGACTTCTGGCTCTCGCGGCCGTCGAGATGGACCGGCAGGCCGACCACCCACAACACGATCGCTTCTTCGGCGGCCAACTGCTGGAATCGCCGGGCGTCCAGCGCCGGCGTGCGGCGGGTGTAGTTTTCCAGCGGACTGGCGATGCGCCGCTCGGGATCGGAAATAGCCACGCCGATCCGCACGGTCCCGTAATCGACGCCGCCGATGCGGCCGGCAGGAGCCTCGTTCATCCCTTCACCCTCGCCGCCTCGGAAATGAAGAAGCCGTGTTGCAGGAACCGCAGGGTGTACTCCTGGACCTTGGCGTTGAACATGAAAATGGAGTGCTGCACGGGCACGAGGCGGTAATCGGTGGCCCCGGCCAGCCGCGTGGTCTCGACGTTGAGGATGCCGTCATTGTCGCCGCGCAGGAGGAGGTTGTAGCCGTGGCCGTCGTTCCTGCCGCCGGCAAGGATGCCGAACTCGCACGCCGGCGTGGCCAGTTTTTCTTCCAATCGCTGCCAATCCCGGCCCAACTGCTGGCCCGTCTGGCCCATGACCACTTGATAGATCTTGTTGTCGCCGAGCGTCAAGGCCAGCAGCGAACCGTGATTGGGCGGGGCCAGCATCACGAAGCGCTTGATCCGCCCGTCGGGCCGCCGGCCGCTGGACGCATCGGTCTGGTCGCCCAGGTAGCGGCGGACCACGATGTTGCCCAGGCTGTGGGCGACGAAATTGATCTCTTCGATGCCGTCGAGGTTGTCGATGATGTGGGCGAGCGACTTGGCGTTGGCGCCGATGTCGCGCTGCGTGCTCGGGTAGGTGACGTTGAAGACGCTATAGCGGCCGCGCTCGCGCAGGTACTTGGCCAGATCGGCCATGTGGCTGCGGTCGGCGCCAAGGCCGTGCAGGACGATCACCGCCTTGCCGCGCATGGGCGGCATTTTCCGCTGCCGCTTGAGCTGCCCGAGCGCGGCCAGGCACTCGTCGTACGTGCCCGAGGCGTGGCGGAAATCGTTGCCGTCCAGCAGCCGATAATCGCCCGTCAAGACGTTCTGCTGGATGCGCCACTCGTGGAAGAACAGTTCGTCGGCCCAGAACTGTTTCCCTCCCATGGTCGGCATGGGGATCGGGCTGACGGGCCCGCCGGCTGGGAGCCGGCCGGCCGCCGAAAGCGCCAGCGCCAGCGTGATGGCGGCGGCGATCGATCGACGGTGCGGTCGTTGAGAATCCACGGTCTGCCTCGCAGGGCTTGTCAACGCGAATTATGTAACGCCGGGCAGAACGATGCAAGATGAGAATAGCTTCCTGGTGGGGCTCGCTCCGCTCGACCCACCCTACAGATGCCTCCGCAACGGGTTGCGTAAGGGTCCGGGCGGGGTTATCTTAGTAACCTGCCTGCTAACTGAGAAAAGGAGAACTGCCATGCCCGTTGGCCAAGACTTGATCGTAATGATCGCCGTCTCGATAATGTTTCTGCTCCTGGCGATCTCCTTTGTGGTCTTTCTCCTATTTTTTGGCGTTTGGTTTCAGGCGTATATGTCGGGGCTGTCGGTCAGTCCTTTCGCGCTGCTCGGGATGTCGTTGCGGCGTACCAACAGCAGGGCGGTGGTGCGTGCCCTCATCATGGCGAAGCAGGGGGGCACGGCCGTTTCCTGTGCCGAAATGGAACAAGCCTGTCTGCAAGGGGTCGAGCTGGAGAAGGTCACGCTGGCCCTGATCGAGGCCAAGAAGAAGGGGATCGCGGTCACGTTTCAGGAACTGGTCGATGCCGAACTGCAAGACCGGCTTCGCGAGAAACTCAAGATGTGAAGGGACGGCCCGGACGGACACGGGAAGACGAGAAAAGACAAAACTCACGCGGAGCCGCGGAGGAGGCGGCAAGCAAGCTGAGCACGACATGAGCAACTCCGTCCGCGGACTCTTCATCACCGGCACCGATACCGGCGTGGGCAAGACCTACGTGGCGGCCATGATCGCCCGAGCGCTGGCGGCGGCGGGCCGGCGCGTCGGCGTCTATAAGCCGGCGGCCAGCGGCTGCGGGCGCCAAGCCGGTGGCGGCCTGATTTCCGACGACGCCCTGGCGCTCTGGAACGCCGCCGGCCGGCCAGGCCAGCTCGAGCGCGTCTGCCCGCAATGCTTCGAGGCCCCGCTGGCCCCGCACCTGGCCGCCGCCCGGGAAGGCAAACGGCTCGACGCCGACCTGATGCGCAGCGGTCTGGACTACTGGCGGCAAGGCTCGGAAATCGTCTTGGTCGAGGGTTCCGGCGGGCTGATGTCGCCGCTGGGCCAGACCGAGTACAACGGCGACCTGGCCGCCGCGTTCGGCTTTCCCCTGCTGATCGTGGCCCGGAACGTCCTGGGCACGATCAACGCCACGCTCCAGACGCTGGTGGCGGCCACGGCCTTCGGCCAGGGGCTGCCGGTGGCGGGCATCCTCTTGAACCATCCCTCACCGCCGCCGCCGGACGACCTCAGCGTGCCGCTCAACCGCCAGGAGTTGCTGGCCCGTTGCGTGCCGCCGCTGCTGGCGGAGGTCGCCTTCGGAGCCGCGGAATTCGACGCCCCCATCGACTGGTTCGCGCTGGCGCAAGAGCCGGCTTGAGCCGTCGGACAAAGGAAAGGGCTCGCGCAGGGACGCAGGGGGAAAGTTGTAGGGTGGGTCGAGCGCAGCGAGCCCCACCATAACGTTTTCACGGGTTCTGGTGGGGCTCGCTGCGCTCGACCCACCCTACACGCTCCGCGCCTCTGCGCGAGTCTTCCTTCTTTCCGCCCTACTTCACCGGCTTCCAATCGTGCGCGCCGGGCCCGGAGCCGATCACCGGGAAGGACGTAATCCGCAGCCGGGCGGCGCCCATCGGGATCAGTGTCACCGTCTCCACCGGCGCGTCCGATCGCACCGGACTGGGCTGCAAGACGTTCAACAGGCCGTTGGCGTCCAGCGTCCAGGCGGGGATCTTGCGGGCCTTCGCCTTGATCTCAATCGGCGCAGTCTCGGGCGTAAACGGCTGCGCCGGCAGCGGCCCCGTGCTGCGAACGACCTCGAACGTGCGGGCCGGGGCCTTCTCGTCCAACACCAGCCCGTAGTTCCACGGCGTCGAGGGAAGCAGCTCGAACTCCGGCCACTGCGGGAACTTCTCGGCACGGCCGCCGAACTTCTTCCACTGCTCGCCGATCTTCAGCGAGAACGTCAGCGGCCCGTAATCGACCGACGCCGAGTCCTTGTTCTTCGGCCAGGTCCGCACGCTGACGGCCATGGGGAGCTTCAGTTCGACGGCGTCGCCGCTTTGCCAATCGCGCTCGATGCGAATGAAGGAAAGCGGCTTGGCGTCCACGGCCACCGCCTGGCCGTTGATCGAGACGGCCGGCTGTTGGCACCAGCGGGGAACACGGAAGTAGAGAGGGAACCGCACCGCCTGGGGCGTCGTCAGCTTCAAGGCGATGGTGTCGCTGAAGGGATAGTCCGTGGCGGCGGCGATTTCGACGGCGGTGCCGTCGCCGGGGCCGACCTTGGCGGTCACGTCCGAGGCGGCGTACATCGTGGCGCACAGGCCGCGGTCGGCCGTGGCGTGCCACAGCTCTTCGGCGAAGTAGGGCCAGCCGTGCGAGACGTTGTGCTGGCAGCAGCGGAAGTCCCAGGGGCTAAAGGCGAGCATGTTGCCGCCGTTTTGGATTCCCGGGGCCTTGTTCCTGGTGTCGCACACGACCATGTTGGCGCCGGTGAGGTAGTGCAGCCCCTTTTCGTTGGCCAACAAGGCGGCGGGCAGCGAGTTGAAGGCGACTTCTTCGCAGCGGTCGCACCAGACGGGATTGCCGCCGATCTTGGCGAGCATCTCGAAGCTGTGCATCAGCTCGACCCAGGAGCAGGTTTCGCAGCCCTGCCGGGGGTCGCCGTAGCCGGTGCGGACGTTTTCGTCGGCGGCGATGCCGCCGCCGGGGAACTGGCCGAACTCGCCGGTGATCTTCTGGTAGTTGCTCTCGGCGCGGTCGAGGAACTCCTGCTTGCGGCCCTGCATGAAGTAGACGCCCGGCTCGCGGAAGCCCTGGGAGATGTTCACTCCATGGCCGTCGATGATGCCGGTGCTCCAGGGGGCGCCGCGGCGATGGATCTTCGCGGCCAGTTCCAGCAGCCAGGGCTCGCCGGTGCGGTTGTAGAGCCAGTAGACGCTCTCCAGGTTGTCCGAGGCCCGCATCTTGGACCAGTAATCAACCAGGAAGTCGGCCTCCTTGTAATTCAACTGGAAGCGGAAGTATTTCGACATGAAGGGCAGCACCCGCGAATCGTGGCTATATTCGTAGTACGATTGCAGGGCGTTGAGCATGAGCATGTTGGGCCAGAAGTCGACACGGGCGTTGGGGTCGTTATGGACCTTGTTCGATCGCGGCCCGAACCAGCCGTCGGCCTCCTGGCTGGCCAGCACGGGCTCGATCCAGCGGCGGGCCTCGGCCATGGTCTTCTCGTCGTGGAGCACGTAGCCCAGGTCGCCGAAGCCCTTGAGCCAATAGGGCAGCTCCTCCCAGCCGTTGGGCCCCTTGCCCTTGGGGTCGGCCCAGGCGCTGTTGTCGAATTTGCAGAAACTCGACAGCTCGGTCAGATGGCCGGTCATGCCGTCGCGCTCCAGTTCCAGTTGGTACAGCAGCCAGCCCTTGGGCTTGATGGCGCCGATGGGCAGCTTCACCAGCGGGCTGGGCGCCAGCGGGGCACGATTCGACGTATACAGTCCGCCCCCGGGCGCGGTGGGCAATTGTCGAACCACTTGCACGTTGTCGTCCGCATTGGTCATGGTCGATGTCCCGATCAGAAGGATGGCGGCCGCGGCCGTGATGTTGAGCTTCATGAGCAGTCTCTCCTTGCAGCGGTAAGGCAGGTTCGGTTGTTTTGTGGTCGTCCGGAAGGCAGGGACTCCGGCAACGCCGTCCAACGGTAGGTATCCCCCATTCTAGTCGGCCGATGGCAGCGCCGCAAGGGCCTGGCGGCCGAGACCGATTTCACTTCTCCCCCGCCGTGTCTATAATTCCTGGACCCTGAAGCTCGCCCCCTTTGCGAGGGCCATCGCCTTGACCGTGCTCCCCTTCACGATACTCTTGGGCCTGGGATCTTTCGCGGCCGGGCTGCTGGGCGCGTTGACCGGCCTGGGCGGCGGCGTGATCATCGTCCCGCTGCTCGTCCTGGTCTTCGGCGTCGATCTCCGTTATGCCTGCGGTGCTTCGCTCGTGTCGGTGATTGCCACCTCGTCGGGAGCGGCTGCGGCCTATGTCCGCGAAGGATACTCCAACATCCGCATCGGCATGGCGCTGGAAGTCGCCACCACGATCGGGGCCCTCGCGGGGGCATTTCTGGCCCTGCTCATCGCCCCGGGAGCGATCTCGATCATCTTCGGCGCCGTGCTGTTGGCCTCGGCCTTCCTTTCCGTCCGCTCGCGGTCGCCGGAGAGCAGGCCGACGCAATCGGATTGGCTGGCCAGACGCTTGCGGCTCGATGCGAGCTTTCCCACGCCGGAAGGCCCGCGGACCTATCACGTCGTCCACGTGCCCTTGGGTTTCGCCCTGATGCTGCTGGCCGGCGTGTTGTCGGGACTGTTGGGGATCGGCTCCGGGGCCTTCAAGGTCCTGGCCCTGGACCAGGCCATGAAGCTCCCCTTCAAAGTGTCGACGACCACCAGCAATTTCATGATCGGCGTCACCGCGGCCGCCAGCGCCGGGGTCTATCTGAATCGCGGCTATATCGCTCCGGGACTGACGATGCCGGTGGTGCTGGGCGTCCTGGCCGGCTCGCTGCTGGGGACGCGCATCCTGGCGTCCGCCCAGGTGCGGGTGCTGCGCATCATCTTTGCCCTGGTGATCCTGGCGGTGGCCGCCGAGATGATTTACAAGGGCATCACCGGAGGCCTGTAAGATGTCGCCTTTTCTGCCGCGTTTCACCGACCGCCAGGCCGAGCAGTTCGTGGGGCGGATCTTGCAGATCGGAGTGATCGCCTCGGCCTTGGTGGTCTCGGCCGGCGGCGTTCTCTACCTGACCGAGCGCGCCGGGGAGCCGGCCGGCCACCAGGAATTTCGCGGCGAGCCGCCCGGGTTGTGCAACCTCTGGGAGATCCCCGGCGAGGCCTTCCACCTGCACGCGCGGGGCGTGATCCAGTTCGGCATTCTGTTGTTGATCCTGACGCCCATGGCGCGGGTTGCCTTTACCACCTTGGTCTTTTTCGCCCAGCGCGACTACACGTTTGTGGCCATTACGATGTTCGTCCTGGCCGTGCTCCTGTTCAGCCTCTTGGGCGCACGGTTGCTGCCGGGATAGGAAGCCAGCCGGGGTCACGAGCCGGAGGCAGGAGCCGGAGGCAGGAGCCTCCGGATATCGTTGCGCCGCCTCGTGCGTTGCCCCGCCCAGCCTCACCGTTGCGCCGTCAACTCCAAGCCGACGGCGCCGATGACGATCAGGGCGATGAAGACCAACCGCATCGGCTGGCTCGATTCTCGGAACAGGAGGATGCCCAGAACGGTGGCCCCGGCGGCGCCGATGCCCGTCCAGACGGCGTAGGCGGTGCCGATGGGCAAATCCCTGGCGGCCCGGGCCAACAGCCCGAAACTGACGAAACTCAAGAGGATCGTCAGCACGCTGGGCCAGAGTCTGCTCAATCCGGCGGTGTACTTCAAGCCGATGACCCAGGCGATTTCGAACAGTCCGGCAAGGATAAGGAGGAACCAGGCCATGGGATGCGAAGGATGAAGGATTAAGGATAAAGGGGGAAGGGGGAAGGCGGAAGGCGGAAGGCGTTCATCCTACCGCCACGTTATCCCCGCGCCTCACGCCCGGGGCTCGCGTCCGTATTCCTTAATCCTTCATCCTTTATCCTTCATCCTTAATTTTGAACTGGACTTTCAGGCCGGCCATGGCTTCCACCAGGCCGTCGATTGCCTCCACGGTGTGGTTGGCGTTGACTTGGATGCGGAGCAGGCCGCCGTTGATGGGCACGGCGGGAAAGGTGGCCGACTGCACGTAGAAGCCGCGGTCGAAGAGCCACTTGCCGGCCTCCAGCGTGCGCTCGATGTCGCCGATGGTCACCGAGACGATCGGCGCCTGGCCGCCGAGGACGCCCAGGCCGAGAAAGCGGAGGCCGTCGGTCAGCCGCCGGATGAGCCATTGCAGCCGCTCCAGCATCTGCTGATGTTCCGGCGATTCGAGGATGTCGCAGACGGCGCAGATGGCGGCCAAGTAAGGGGGCGGCACCGGTCCGCCGAAAATAAAGGTGTTGGAACGCATCTTCAACACCGGTTTCAGTCGCTCGGTGCAGGTGACGAAGGCCCCCAGGCAGGAAAACGCCTTGGAAAGCGACCCCACCATCAGGACCTGGTCGAGCGTGCCCAGGATCATGCGGGCGGCGCCGCGGCCTCCCGGACCGACCACGCCCGTGCCGTGGGCATCGTCCACATAGAGCGTGCCGCCGTAGCGACGGGTCACTTCGTCCAGCTCCCCCAGCGCCGGGATCTTGCCGGTCATGCTGTAAACGCCGTCCACCGCCACCACGCAACCCTGGTATCGCTCCTTGGCCAGGATGTCTTCCAGCGCCTGCGGGCAGCAAGGGTGAAGCTCCCTGAGCACGGCGCCGTTGGCGGCGGCAATCTTGGCCGCCTGCTGAATGCTGTCGTGGGAAAGGCGATCGACCACCAGCAAATCGTCCTTGGCGACCACCGCCGGGATCAGGCCCACGTTCGCCAGCGTGACGCTGGGGAAGATCAAGGTATCCTCGACGCCCAACCAGCGGGCCAGGCGGCGTTCCGCCTGGTGACAGAGTTCGACGGTGGAAAACGCCCGCGAGGCCCCGTTATGGGTCCCCCAGTCGCGGGCGGCCTCGATGAGCGCCCGTTGGACGTGCGGATGGCGATCCAGGCCGAGGAAACTGTCGGAGCCGAAGTTGATCAGTCTGCGACCCTGCACCCGGGCGCCGCGATGATCGTCCATCTCCTCCAGGACCAACTCCTTCAAGTGGATATCGCGCATGCCCTCCAGGAAGAGCAGGCCCAGACGGACGAAACGGTCCTGGCTCAGCCGCGCCGTCAGCCGGTCGACCGCATTGTCGTGGCCCGCGCCACTCGCCTGGCGGCTTCTGCACTTCCGCCCCGAGCGGCCACTGGGGCGTCATGAGGGTGCTCGAGTGCTTCCGCCTTGGCGTCCATCCCTAGCTCCCCGCCTCCGAATAAACCGCTATTATTATGATTGCGTTGCATCCTTGCAAGTGTCTGTTTCCCCATAGGCCACCCCCCCACCTGACGAGCGTGACGCCATGGCCGATGACCCGGCAGTGAACCGAGCGGGCCCGACCGCGCCGGCCCCGGCGGCCTGGTATCACGCCGGAATCTGGATGGGAAGCGACTTTTTCGGCTTGCTCCGCCTGTTGACGCGACATCGCTTCCGCGTCCACCCCGGACGGCTTCCCGCCTGCTTGTTCGACCTGGGGTTCAGCGTCTTCAACACCGCGACCGCGGCGCTGGAAACGCTCCTGTTGGGCCCCTGGGTGGAACGGGTCAAGCTGGAGGGCGACCCCATCTTCATCATCGGCCATTGGCGGACCGGCACCACGCTGCTGCACGAGCTGCTGGCCCTGGACGGGCGGCATCGTTGCCCCACCACCTTCGAGTGCTTCTCTCCCGGCAACTTCCTCATCAGCGAGGCCCTGCTGAAGACCTGGAGCAGCTTCATCCTGCCGCACCGCCGGCCTCCGGACAACATGCCCATGGGCTGGGACCGCCCCCAGGAAGACGAATTCGCCCTCTGCAACCTGGGAGTGCCCAGTCCCTATTGGAGCCTCGCCTTTCCCAACCAGCCGCCGCAGGCGAGGGACTATTTCGAGTTGGAACGGCTGAGCCCAGCGGAGCGCCGCCGCTGGCAGCAGGCGCTGCGGACGTTTCTGCAGCGGCTGACTTGGCGGCGTCGCGGACGGCTGGTGCTGAAGTCGCCCCCGCACACCTGCCGGCTGCCCACGTTGCGGGCGATGTTTCCCGACGCCCGATTCATCCACGTGGTCCGCAATCCCTACGCCGTCTTCCCGTCGACGATGCGGCTTTGGCAATCGCTCTACGTCCTGAACAGCTACCAGCAGCCGACCTGCGCGGGGCTCGAAGAGCGCGTCTTGGCCACCTTCAGCCGCATGCACCAGCGGCTGCAGGCGACCCGCGGGCTGATCGCGCCGCGACGATTCTGCGAAGTCCGCTATGAAGACCTGATGCGCCAGCCGCTCTGCGCCATGCGGGCGATCTACGAGCAATTGGAGTTGGGGGGCTTCGAGCAGGTGGCGCCGGCCATCGGCAGATATTTTCAGGACCGTGCCGACTATCAGACCAACCGCTACGAACTAACGCCCGAGTTGCGCGAGCGGATCAGCCGCCGCTGGCGGCCCTACATCGAGCAGTATGGATACGGGGGAAAGGGGGAAGGCGGAGGGCGGAAGGCGGAAGGCGGAAGGAACACGGAAACGAGCCCCGGGCGTTAGCCCGGGGATAACGTGGCGTAACGATAAGCGACCCTCCGCCCTCCGCCTTCATCCTTCCCCCTTCCCCCCTCCGCCTTCCGCCCTCCCCCTTCCTTCCTTGTCCACCTGCCAGACGCGGCCCGTTTCCGGCTCCAGGGCGGTGAGCCAGCCCTCGCCATAACACCAGGTGTCGATGCACTTGAGGTATCCCAAGTCGAGGACCTCGCCGCTCTTCTGCGCCGTGTGGCCGACGATGGCCGTCTTGCCCGAGCAATGTGGCCCCGGCTGACTGTACCTCAGCGACGTCCACAGCAACGCCTGGCGGGGCTGCTGGTCCAAGGCCACGTCGGCCGCATAGCCGGCGTGAACAAAGAAGTGCCGCTCCGTCTCATAGAACAGGCGGCAGCGGCGGATGAAGTCGAGGTGGGCGGGAAACTCGCCGGCGAGCTGCGCGGGCGAAGTCGCCCCGTAGGAAGCCAGCGTCGCCTCGCCGCCGAAAAGCAACCATTCCGCCAGCAGCCCCTCTCCCCCTTCGCACACCGCAAGCATCATCTCATCGTGATTGCCCAGCAGCGAGACCAGGCGGGTCTGCCGCCCCAAGGCGATCAAACGCTCCAGCACGCCGCGGGTGTCGGGCCCGCGGTCCACGTAATCGCCCATGGCGACGATCGTGTCCTGCGGTTGCGGGTCGATCAACTCCAGCAGCTTGTCCAGGGCGGCCAGGCAGCCGTGAATGTCGCCGATGGCAATGGTTCTTTGCGGCACGGGCTGGCCAAGCGGGGGCGAGGATTCGGGAATTAGGGACCGCCCGGGCCGACACGCCGCGGCCACGGGCCGAAACGGAATTATAGCGGGCCAGTCCGAAGGCCGCACGTGCGCCGCTGCACCTTCCGCGACGGCGTGGGCTTGCAATGGCCGGATTCCTTATCGCCCCCCACCCCCCCTTAGGGTTTCACGGCCTTGCTTCCACCGTCCTTTTGGGTCTTTTGTTGACGGCATCTTTTGGGGTGATTAGAATGGAGTGAGGTTATAGCGTAGCGTCCACGGTTTCTATCCTCGTGCGCGGTGGAACAGCCGCGGCGGAACTTCGAGAAGAGGCGCTTCAGGCCCCCGCACCAGCGGCGGGCATATCCAGCGCCGAAGCCATCAAGGAGCAAGTTATCGCGCGCGAAAATCAGGGTTTGCAGATCGCGTTGATTATCTTCGTCGTGCTCTTCGTCTTCATGGGCGTGACGACCTTCGTGTTCGTCCGCAGTTGTGACGACGCCAACCACAAGGCGAAGGAAAGCGACCTCGCCGCCGATACGATGCGCGTCAAGCTCGGCCAGGCGGAGTCCGACTGCAAGGAGTTGAAAAACATGATGGGCTTCCCGCCGACGAAGACGGTCAAGGCCATTCACGAGCAGTTCGACAAGGACATGAAAGACGCCTTCGCCGGCAACTGGCCGGAGGACGCCCGTTTCTATAGCCCCATCCTCAAACACCTGGTCGACACCATTCACAAGAAAGACGGCTTGATTGCCGCCAAGGACGACGACAACAAGACCATAAAGAGCGAGTACGCCAAGTTCGAAGAAGACAGGGACGCCCAGGTCGCGAAGCTCGACGAGGCGCTGAAGAAGGAAGGCGAGGATGACGTGGCGAACAACAACAAAAACGAACAGCAACGCACGGTGCTCGTCGAACAAGAGGCGGCGGCGGAAAAAAAGGTCATCAAGGTCAAGCAAGACGACCGGGCGGTGGTCAAGGACGCCCAAGAAAAGGTCGCGGCGCTGGAGAAGCAGACGGCAGATATCGTCCGCACGAGCCGGCAAAAGGACGCGGAGCTCGCCAAGCTGAAGAGGGATCACCCCGACAATTTCTGCGGCGAAATCAGCTTTGTCGACCTTCGCGACCACACGGTCTGGATCGACTGCGGAGCGGCCGACGGGCTGGGCCGGCAGGTCACTTTCAGCGTCTATTCCGGCGATGCCACCGATCTTGCCAAGGCCACGGTGAAGGCCAAAATCGAGGTCACCAAGGTCAACGAACACATGTCGATGGCCCGCATCGTCGACGACCAGGTGACCGACCCGATCGTGCCGGGCGACAAGATTTTCACGCCCATGTGGAGTCCGGGTGAGCGCAAGCACTTTGCCCTGGTCGGCTTCCTCGACCTCAACGACGACGGCAAGGACGACCATGAAGGGGTTAAGAACCTGATCAAGCTGCACCACGGGGTGATCGATTGCGACGTGGACGATAAGGGCAAAATCAACGGCACGATCGCCATTCACACCAACTACCTCATCTGCGGCGAGCCGCCGGGGGAAAAGGGACGGCAGGACCTGGTCAAAGCCTACACCACGCTCGTCGAACAGGCCGACGGGTTGGGTGTCCAGAAGATTTCGCTCGCCGAGTTGAAGGACCGGATGGGCTACCAGAACCCAACGCCGGTGAAGAGCTTCGGCCCCCCCCAGGCCGCCGGCTCGGCCAACGGGTCGACCGGCGGTTCGGTCCCTAGGAGCGTCAAGGTGCCCTAGCACCGCTTTCAGAAAGTTTCTGCCGGCGAGAAAAGCCCCCCGTTTGCAACGGGGGGGCCGACATCCAGCGGCAAGAACGCGGTGGAAGAGGCCCCGGCGCCGCCTCAGCGAGCCTCCGGCGTCAAGGGTCGCGCCGGCAAGGGGGTTGCCTCCGCTCCGGTCAGCCAGGGCCCGATATCCAGCGCCGGCGCCGGCCGCTTGGGGGCTGAGGGCGCTGCCGGCAACGGCAGGGCTGGTTCCTGCTCGGCGCGGTGCGGCGGCGCGGAAAACAAGCGGTCACGGATCGCGCTGAGGCTTGCCGCCCGCACGCGCCAGGCCCGCCCCAGGCCGGCCGTGTCGAACCACTGCGGTTCCAGGAACAGCCGCGCCGGCTGTTTCAGCCGTTGCGCGCGGGCCAGCCCCCAGAGCAGCCATCGCTCGGACCAGAGCAAGTTGTGGGCCTTGCACAAGCTGAGGAAGAGCCGCAACGGGCCATGGTACGCGCGGCGGCGCTCACGGACGGTGCGGACTCGCGCCAGCAACCACGCCAGCACGATCACCACGGCCAGGATCGCCAGGGCCCTGGTCAATTCCCCTCGGTCGATCGTGTTGGAGCGATCCCGGAACGGCTGGCTGAGATTGTCCAAGCGGCTTCGCGCGGCCAGCAACAGACAGTGCGAGAAGAGGTCGCGCATCGATTCACTCCGGCGGAGCGGAGGGTGGGTTCCGGGGCATGGTCTGGACGCGCTCCAGGACGCCTTGCTGGGCGGTCCGCCGCACGGATTGGCTGCTGTCGCTGAGCGCCCGCTCGAGCGCCTGGTAGCTGGCCGCGCTGCCGGAGCGGGCCAAGGCCGCCGCCGCCGCCATCCGCACCATGTGATCTTCGTCCGCCAACAGCGCGATGATCGTCTCCTCCAGCGGCTCCACCACGTCGATGAGCCGGGCGATGGTCACGGCCCGCAAACGTCGGGTGCGCACCGGCGAGCGCATCTCCTCCCTGAGCAGCGGCACGGTCTGGGGATCGATCTTCTTGACCAACATGCCGCTGCTGCGCCGAACCTCGTCGTCGAGCATTTCGAAGGCCGCCACGTAGCGGCGAAAACTGAATTCGGCCAGGCTCTCCCGCGCCGCCTTGCGGACCACGGCGTGCGGGCTGTCGACCATCTCCACCAGCACGGGCAGAATGCCGGGGATGCCGCGGCCGCGAAGCTGCCCTACGACGTGGGCCTGCACGTGCGGATCGGGGTCGTGCAGGTACTTCATCGCCAGGGCGCCGGCCTCGGCGCCGGCAAACTCGGCCAGCGCGTGGGCGGCCTCCCGGCGGCCCCCGCCGCGGCCGTGCCGGAGCACGTCCTCGATCACGGCCAAGGCCTGCTGCCGCGGCGTGCCGGACGCCATCAGCAGCCGCACCAGGGCGTGCTGCGCGGCGTCGTCCAATTGCCGCCACTGCCTTTGCCCGCTCCGCAGCCAGATGATCGATTCCAGCCGCTTCAGGTTCTGCGCCGCGGCCGGCGAGGGCTCGCGTCCGATCTTTCGCAATAGATACTCGATGAACTTCAAATCGTCGCGTTTGCCGATGACCGCCACGGCGGCCGGCGGCGCGCGCGGATCGTCCAGGTAGGCCAGCAGCAAACGAATGATGCCCTTGCGCGGACTCTTGGTAAGCGTCTCGATCATCGGCGCCAGCGCGGGGTGGCCGGCACTTTGCAGGACTTGCTTCAGGGTGGCGTTGTCGCGGTTGGCCAGCAGCAGAAAGGCCTCGATCACCTCCCGCCGCTTGTGCTGCCCGTAGCGCGCCACCGCCGACTCCAGGCTGCCGACCACCCGGCGGCGAATCTGCTGCGGGTCGCGGCGGTCGCTGCGCTGGCTGGTGCCGGCCAGCTCGTCGTACAGGCTTTCCAGCAATTCCAGCAACGCTTCCGCGGCCAGGCCGGCATGGCCGCCGCCGGGGTCTTGCAGGACCGTCAACAAGGTGGGAATCAAATCGTACTCGCAAAACCAAACCGCCGCCCGGCAGCCGTTGCGGCAGCGCTCGGGGTCGCTGTCCAACAGCGCGTCGCGCAGTGCGCCGGTCAGGCGGCCCGGGTGCCGGCCGATGATCGACCGCCAGCGCGGGCTCATCGTGGGAACGCGGCGGAGGATCTCCCGCCCGCTGGCCGGACCGTGCCGGCCCAGCAGCGCCACCAAGGCCCCTTCCTGAATGGCCGCCTGCGGACAGTCCAACGCCGACAGCAATACTGCCATTGCCGCCTCGTTCTCCGTTTTCGTCAGCAGTTGCAGGGTCGTCGCCAAGCCTTCCACGGCATCCGCCTCGCCCATTTTCGTGACAATGCTCCGTAGTCCCGCATCGGTTGCCCGGAACAAAAAACTTCATCTTTCTTCACCCGCAGGATTTGCCGGGGTTGCCCAAGCTCCGCGACTGGATGGTTGCCGCCACCTCTTGCGTCCGGCGGGCGGCGGGGAGAGAATTAGGGTTTACGCGACCGTTACCTCTTGCCGCCTCCACGCAAGGTGCCTTATGCCGCACTCCCTGGCAAAGCCGCAAATCCTGGATCGCGAACTGCTCGGCATTCGCGCCAAGTTGATCGATCTGGCCGCCACCCTGGATCGCATCGACCGCGCCGAAGGCCCGCCGGCCGGCGACCCGCGAATCGAAAAAATCCATCGCAGTTTGCAGGTCTTACTGGGCGAGGCGTCCGGCCGGGCGGAAAAAGTCCTGTCGATCTTCTCCCTGCCCTATGAAAAGGCGGAAGGCGAAACCGCCAGCGGCCAATCGGCCCCAGCCCCTAAATCCCTAAATCCCTAAATCCCCCTTCCCCATGCACCACTTCGATCCTCACATCCACATCGCCTCCCGCACCACCGACGACCTGTCGGCCATGGCGCGGCTGGGCTGCGTCGTCGTCGGCGAGCCGGCCTTCTGGATGGGCTACGACCGCAGCAGCCCCGAGAGCTTCCACGACTATTTCCGGCAACTGACCGAGTGGGAGCCGAAACGGGCGGCCCGTTTCGGCATCCGCCATTATGCCTGGCTGGGCATCAACGCCAAGGAAGCCGAGGACGTCGCCTTCGCCCGCGAAGTGATCGCCATGCTGCCGGAGTTCCTCGATCGGCCCAACGTGCTGGGGATCGGCGAGATCGGCCTGCACAAGTGTACGCCCCACGAAGTGACCACGCTCCAGGCCCTGATTTCGCTCGCCTTGGACCGCGAGGAACAGATCGTCTTCCACACGCCGCACCTGGAAGACAAGTACAAAGGGACGCGGATGATTCTCGACCTGCTGCGGGCCGACCGCCGCGTGGACCGCAGCCGCATCTGCATCGATCACTGCGAGGAGCACACCATCCGCCTGGCGCTGGACGAGGGCTATTGGGCCGGCATCACGCTTTATCCGGTGACCAAGTCCACGCCGGAGCGGGCGGCCGACATGGTCGAGATGTACGGCCCGGAGCGCATCCTCATCAACTCCTCGGCCGACTGGGACGTGTCCGATCCGTTGGCCGTCTCGCAATTCATCTCCGTGATGCAGCGTCGCGGCCATGCGGAATCGCTGGTGCGGCGGCTGGTGTACGACAATCCGCTGGAGTTTTTCAACCAGAGCCGCAACTTCCAGTTCGCGCCGGCGGAATAACAAGGGCTGGGTCATTCCGCCGCGACGATCGCCGCGACGAGGCCGGCCATCGTGTACTCGGTCGCCTCGGCCGCCGTCTTGTAGCCCAGGCCGCGAAGCACCGCCGAAGTGACCGGACTGATGCTCGCCAGGCGGCTCCGCCCCAAAGCACGGCCGAACAACGCGGCCAGCGAGCGGGCAATCGCCGAACTGGTCACCGTCACCCAGTCGATGCGGCCTGCCTCCAGCGCGGCCATGACCTCGGCGTCGGCACGGGTCGCCTCGATGGTCGAATAGGCCACCACCTGGTCCACCGCGGCGCCGGCGGCCGCCAACCGCTCGGGCAGCACCTGCCGGCCGCGATCGGCCCGGGCCAGGAGAAAGCGATTTCCCGCCGCGCCGGCGCTCGAGCAGGGCCTCGGCCAGCGCCTCGGCGCGATACTCGGTCGGCACCAGGTCGGCCTTGAGGCGATAGTTGGCCAACTCGGCGGCCGTGCCGGGGCCGATGGCCGCCAACTTGATGCGGCCCAAGCGGCGCAGGTCGCCCCCGCCGGCCAGCAGCCGGTCGAGCAAGTAGCGGACGCCGTTGCCGCTGGAGAAGACCAGCCAATCGTACTGGTCCAAGCGCCCAGCGCGGCATCGACGGCCGCCCAATCCGGCGGCGGGCCGATCTCGATGCCCGGCTGCACCAGCACCTCCGCCCCCAGGGCCGCCAAGCGATCGCGCAAATCGTGGACCTGCTCGCCGGGGCGCATGACCAGCACGTGGACGCCGGCCAACGGCCGCCCGGCAAACCACGAACTCGCCGGCGCCAGCTTGACCACTTCGCCGACGACGAAGATCGCCGGCGGGCGAAGCTGCCGCGCCGCCAGCACCTCGGCGACAGTGGCCAGCGTGCAGCGGACCGTTTCCTGATCGGGCCAGGTGCAGCGGCGGACGATGGCCACGGGGGTGTCGGCGCGCGGCCGCCCGCGATCAAGGCGCCGCTCCACTCGGCCGCGCTGGTCACGCCCATGTAGATGATCAGCGTGCCCGGGAAGGCGGCCAGCGAGGCGTAATCCAGCGGCGGCCCGGCCTTCTCGCGGCGTTGATGACCGGTGACCAGGGCCACGGCGGAGGCGGCTTCGCCGTGGGTGACGGGAATCTCGGCGTAAGCGGCCACGGCCAGGCCGGCCGTGACGCCGGGAATGATCTGCAACGGGATGCCGGCCGCCCGCAGGGCCCCCACCTCCTCGGCCAGGCAGCCGAACACGCAGGGGTCGCCCGCCTTCAAGCGGACCACCGTCTTGCCCTGGCGGGCCGCCGCGATCATCCGCGCGTTGATCTCCTCCTGCGAGACGTGCCGGCCGCTGCCGTGATGGCCCAGACAAACCCGCTCGGCCTCCGCCGGCACGTGCTCCAGCACCACGGGATTGACCAGGTAGTCGTAGAGCACCAGGTCGGCCTGGCGCAGGCATTCAGCCACGCGGACGGTCAACAGGCCGGGATCGCCGGGCCCGGCCCCTGCCACGTAGACTTTGCCAAGATGCTGTTGGCTGCTGCTCACAGGTCCATTCCCAGGAAGCCGCCGCGGTCGGCGGTCTCTTGCCGCAGCCGATCCAGGCGGGTGATCGTCTTTTGCAGGTCGCCGGCGGCGATGTAACGATCGAACTCGACTTGCACTGCGCGGGAGACGGTTTCGCTGAGCCATTGGACCGCCGGGGCGGTCAGCCAATCGCAGACCTCCCGCTGCAGGTGGACCTCCAGGTCGCACGCGCGGGTCTTCAAATCGTCGGCGTCGGTCAGGACGGTGCCTGCGAAGGCGAACTCGACCATGCCGAGTTCCGCATCGTTGGTCAGATGGAAGATGCAGGCGGCCCGATGGAGGTAATAGGAATTGTGCAGCCCGTGCTTGGCCGCCGCCTGGCGGAGGCGGTCGTAGAATTCGACCACGTCGGCGGCGGCGTCGATGGGCGGGTCGAAGCGGCCCAGCGACCGCAGGGGCAGGCAATCGAACGTGACTTCGACGTGCTGGTCCATGGCAGTCATTGTAAACCGCGGTTGGGGAAGGCGGAAGGCGGAGGGCGGAAGGGGGAAGGAAAAGAAGGATAAAGGATGAAGGATCAAGGATGAAAGAGGGACACAGGACCCGAGCCGGAGGCGTCAGCCTCCGGATAACCCGGCGGCACCACGGACGGCGGGTGGGGAAAGGCGTAGGTCAGGCACCCCGTGCCTGACCTACGGGGCTAACGTGGCGGAAGCGAGAGGTCCCGCTTGAATTCCCCGGCCGTCCGACGTATCCTGAATTGCTTGCTTGGATCCACCCTTAATCCCCCCTCTTGAGCGGGCCAGAACCGCAGGTGAGTCGCGTGACCGCGGGCCATAAGCACAGCAAGAATAGGAATGCCGCCCAGAGGCTGGGCTCCGCCGAGCCCAAGGACGCCGCCCTGACCAGCGGCGCCGACATCGTGGTGCAATCGCTGGTGAACCACGGCGTGGATACGATTTTCGCCTATCCGGGCGGGACCAGCATCCCACTGCACCAGGCGTTGACCCGCTTCCGCGGCCAGGTCCGCGTCATCCTGCCCCGCCACGAGCAAGGCGGCGGGTTTGCCGCCCAAGGCTACGCCCGCAGCACCGGCAAGATCGGCGTCTGCATGGCCACCAGCGGGCCCGGGGCCACCAACCTGGTCACCGCTATCGCCGACGCCAAGCTCGACAGCGTCCCCATGCTGGCGATCACCGGCCAGGTGGGCACAGCGGTCATCGGCACCGACGCCTTCCAGGAGACGCCCATCGTCGAGGTCTGCCGCAGCATCACCAAGCATCATTACCTGGTGACCGACGTTCACGACGTGGCCCGCGTCATGCGCGAGGCGTTCTACGTGGCCACCACCGGCCGGCCCGGTCCGGTGCTGGTCGATCTGCCCAAGAATGTGCAGCTTGCCCAGACGGTGCCCGATCACGACGCCCCCATGAACCTGCCCGGCTATCACGTCGACGATTTGCGGGCGGCGCCCGAGGAGATTGCCGAGTTGGCGGCCCTGATCGGCCGCGCCAAGCGGCCGGTGATCTACGCCGGCGGCGGCATCATCTCGTCCGGCGCGGACGCGGAGCTGCGCGAACTGGTCCGCAAGACGGGCATACCCGTGGCCACGACGCTCACCGGGCTGGGCGGATTTCCCGGCGACGATCCGCTGTCGCTGGACATGCTCGGCATGCACGGCAGCGTGTACGCCAACTACGCGGTCGACAATGCCGATCTGCTGCTGGCGCTGGGCGTGCGCTTCGACGATCGCGTGACCGGCAAGGTGAGCGAGTTCGCCGCCCATGGCACGATCGTGCACGTGGACATCGACGCCTCGGAAATCAACAAGATCAAGAAGTGCGACCTGGCGATCATCAGCGACCTGAAATACGCGCTGGCCGAGTTGAATAAGGTGATCGGGCAGCCTGCCGACCTGAAGGAGTGGCACCGCAAGATCGCCGCCTGGAAGCAGGCCGACCCCTTGGATTACGACCGCGATTTCGAGGGCATCCTGCCGCAGCACGCCATCCGGGAATTGTACCGGCTGACGGCCCGGCGGCCGACGATCATCAGCACCGGCGTGGGTCAGCACCAGATGTGGGCGGCCCAGCACTACAAGTTTCGCCAGCCGCGGCGCTGGCTTTCCAGCTCGGGGCTGGGCACCATGGGTTTCGGCCTGCCGGCGGCGCTGGGCGCCCAGGCGGCCCATCCGGATACCCTGGTCGTCGACATCGACGGCGACGGCAGCCTGCTGATGAACATCCAGGAAATGGCCACCTGCTATTGCGAAAAACTGCCCGTGAAAGTGATGCTGTTGAACAACATGCACCTGGGCATGGTGGTGCAGTGGGAAGACCGCTTTCACGCCGCCAATCGCGCCCACACGTACCTGGGCCCGATCGACCATCCCGAGGCCGTCGGCCTGGGCAACGGCATCACGCCCGCGAAGCGCTACCCCGACTTCGCCGCCATCGCCCGGGGCTTCCAATGGGGCGGCCGCCACGTGGCCGAGAAATCGCAGTTGACCGAGGCCCTGCAGGAGATGATCGACTCGTCGGGGCCATACCTGTTGGACGTGCAAGTGCCCTACCAGGAGCACGTGTTGCCGATGATCCCGTCCGGCATGACGGTCCGCGACGTGATCAAGGAGTGACGCAAAGGAGGACGCCGGTATGATGAAGTTGTTGCGTTTGGGCGTTCTGCTGTTGGCCGCCGTGGCGGTGCTGGCCGGCTGCTGACCGAAGCATCAAGGGGCCGTGTCGGCCCCTCAGGCCCATGTGCAAACGTGCCGATAGGGCCACCAAGGTCCCCTCTCCCGACCAACCTTCGGTCGGTGCCCGGAGAGGGTTAGGGTGAGGGCAGCAGTGCCGAGAAACTCGGCTTGGCCGGGCCAGGACCGCAACCGCCCTCACCCCCGACCCCTCTCCCAAAGGGAGAGGGGAGTCGTTGATGGTTGGTGCCTTACTGTTTTCCCGCTGCCTGGCGGCGGCCGGCCATCTCGAGGATGGCCACCAACAACAGCGTGCAGAAGACCAACAGCAGGACCACGGCGGCGCCGAAACTGTTGACCTGGGGCAGCAACAGTCCTCCCAGGCCGCAGGTGGCCGTGGCCAGGTAGATCGTCAGCACCGCTTGGGTTTTGGTCATGCCCAGCGCCGTCAGGCGATGGGAGAAATGGCTGGTGTCGCCGACGAAGGGGCTGCGGCCCTGCCGCACCCGGATGAGCACGACGCTGAGGGTATCGTAGATGGGCACGGCCAGCACGCACAGCGGCACCAAGGTGGCGTGTCGCGGCGCCCCGCCGCCGGCGAAAGTGGCCGTCAGCGTGACCATGGCCAGCAGGTAGCCGACGAGGTAGCTGCCGGCATCGCCCATGAAGAGCCGCGCCGGCGGGCGGTTGTGCCAAAGGAAGCCCAGGAGCGAACCGAGAATCACCAACAGCAAGCCGCCGACGAACAGTTGCGGTTGGTTATTGTCGGGCCGCGGCGAGAGGAACAGCATGACGACGCTCAGGGCGGCGGCGGCAATGGCGGCCACGCCCGCCGAAAGGCCGTCCATGTTGTCGAGCATGTTGAAGGAGTTGACCAGGCCGACGATCCACAGCACGCTGACGGCCGCGGCGGCGCCGGGCACGCCGGGCAGCAGGTTGGCTCGCCACCCCAGTGCCACCATGACCACGGCCACCAAGGTCTGCACGGCCAGGCGGACACGCCAGTCCAGCCCGCGGCGGTCGTCGGCCAGGCCCAGCAACATCAGCGCGGTGCCGCCGCCCAACAGGGTCCAGAGCTTGCTCGACTGGTGCATCAGGCCCGGCAAATAGGGCGCGACCAACACCGGCAGCGAGGTGATCCACGGCGGCGGGGCAGCCGCGGGCGGGGCAACGCCGCCGGCGGAGAAAATCCACACCGCCAATTGTCCCAACCCCAGCGGCGCCACGATGCCCAGCCAAATGGCCAATCCGCCCCCGGTGGGCACGGGCGCGGCATGGACCTTGCGCGGGCCCGGCCGATCGACCAATCCCAGCCGCGGCCCCAGCCGGCGCATCAGCCCGGCCGCCGCCCAGCAGACCAACAGGCTCGGAATCGCGGCGCCCAGGACCAGCCAGATCATCGGCTTTCCCTCTCGTGCAGGAGATCGCGGCACTGCGAGAAGAATCGCTGGTAATCCTCGCGGCGGTAATCGGCGAAGGTGTATTGGTGGTGCTCCCAGCGATGATGCCGGTAGTAGAGGGTTACTTCGGCGTAGATGCCGTCATGGAGATAGATGCGATGGGCGAAATCCTTGGTCGAGGCCAGCACCAATTTGGCCAAGGTCAGGTAGCCGGGGTCGAGGTTCAAGGGCCGCGGCTCGGCGTGGCCGGCGGTGCGGGCGTACTCCTGCTCCCAGGCGTTGGTTTGCAGTTTGAGGTCGACCAGCTCGGCGGCGTCGAAAGGCCGCCCGAAGGCGAAGAAGATTTTTCGCAGCCCGGGGCCCATGGTGGCCTGGTAGTAGTCGGTTTCGTGGAAGTCGAAGGCGGGGCTTTCCAGGGCGGGCGGCCCCCAGGTTTCCGCGGCCCGGCTGCGCGCCCATTGCAATGCAGCCTCGTGGCGGCTGAACGCCGCCAAGAGCAGCAGGGCGGGGCAATGGGGGCCGACTTGGCCCATGGTGCAACCTCGCGGCTGGACGGCGGCCCGGCAGGCGAAAAAGTCGCTTGCCCGGGCGGAAACGGCGGACCGGAATCCTATTTTAGCACGGGTCGGACGCCAGGGCGACGGGTGGCCTTGCGGTTGACATCAGAGCGGCGATCACAACAATGGGAGCAAGCCAAAATCACCCTGGGACCAAGAGGACTCCGCTTCATGCCGGACGCAACACCTGGGCCAGCCGAGAACCTCCGCAGCACGACTTCCCCGGCCCCTTCGCCCGCGGAGGACTTCGAGTTGCCCATCGCCGGTTTCCAGGGCACGCCTGAAGAGATCGAAAAACAGTGGTTCGACACCGTCTACCGGGGCCGGGGCGACAGCATGGCGCAGTTGACCTGGCGGGCGGTGCTGATGGGCTCGCTGCTCGGGGGCGTGCTGTCGCTGACGAATCTCTATATCGGGCTCAAGGTCGGCTGGGGCTTCGGCGTGGCCATTACCGCCTGCATCCTTTCCTACACGATTTGGACCGCGCTCTACAAGATCGGGCTGGCCAGGACCCCCATGACCATCCTGGAAAACAACTGCATGCAGTCCGCCGCCAGCTCGGCGGGCTACTCGACCGGCGGCACGCTGATCTCGGCGTTTGCCGCCTACATGTTGCTCTACCACCAGTCGTTGCCCCTGCCTTTGATGTTCGCCTGGGTGTTCTTCCTGGCGGTGCTGGGCGTGACCATGGCGATCCCCATGAAACGCCAGATGATCAACATCGAGCAACTTCGCTTTCCCAGCGGGATTGCCGCCGCCGAGACGCTGCGCGCCTTGCACTCGCACGGCAACAAGGCCGCCCGCGCCGCCAAGGCCCTGGCACTGGCCGGGCTGCTGGCCGCGATGAACCAGTTTTGGGCCGACGGATTTACATTGATCGATAAGCTGATCGATAAGTTGAAGCTCGGCGGCTTCAGGCTGGAGCAATGGTCGATCAGCACGTGGATGGAAACCCTGAACAAGCGGTTCCCCGGCCAAGTTTGGATGGACCGCACCGTCATGTTCAGTTGGGACCCGGTCTTTATCGCGGCCGGCGCCATGACCGGGTTGCGCGTCTGCTCCAGCATGATGCTGGGCGGGCTGCTCTGCTGGGCCGTGTTCGTTCCCATCCTCCAACACAACGGCATCATCCACGGCACCAAATTCGAGGACATCGTGCAATGGACCCTGTGGGCCGGGGTTTCCTGCATGGTCACCTCCGGACTGTTCAGCTTCGCCATGCAGTGGCGAAGCATGGTGAACGCCCTGCGCAACGTCGGCAGGATTTTCGGCGGCGGAGCGAATCGCAAGCGCAGCGAAGTCGACGCCCTCGAAGCGCCCATGTCCTGGTTCCTGACCGGGCAGGTGGTGTCGCTGGTCGCGCTGGCCTGGCTGGCACACCGGTCCTTTGCCATGCCGTGGTGGCAAAGCACGCTGGCCGTGGGGCTCAGCTTCTTCCTGGCCTTGGTGGCCTGCCGCGTCACCGGCGAAACCGACACCACGCCCGTCGGCGCCATGGGCAAGGTTACGCAACTGATCTTCGGGGCCCTCAGCCCCGGCCACATGGCCATCAACTTGATGAGCGCGAACATCACCGCCGGGGCCGCCACGTCCTCGGCCGACCTGCTGACGGACCTGAAGAGCGGCTATCTGCTGGGGGCCAACCCGCGCAAGCAATTCCTTGCCCAATTCGCCGGCATCTTCGCCGGAACCGTCGTGACCGTCCTGTGCTTTCGCCTCCTGGTGCCCGACTATACCAAGCTGGGCACGCCGCAATTCCCCGCCCCCTCGGCGCAAATCTGGAAGGCCGTGGCGAAAGTGCTGGGGCAAGGGTGGAGCGAACTGGGCAGGCTGAAGATCTGGTGCATCGCCGTCGGAGGGCTCATCGGCATCGTCCTGCCGCTGCTGGGCAAGCTGTTTCCGAAGTACGAGAAATGGATTCCTTCGGCCGCCGGCCTCGGCCTGGCCTGGACCTTCCAATGGTTCAGCACTTCTCAGTTCTTTCTCGGCGCGGTGCTGGCTTACGTGTGGGAAAAGACCGCGCGCAAATCGTCCGACGAATTCTTGTTTCCCGTGGCTTCCGGCCTCATCGCCGGCGGCTCCCTGATGGCCGTGTTCCTGATCTTCTGGGAGAACGGCCCGCAGATCATTGAACAACTCCGCCACCAGCTCCTCCAGCAGCTCCACGGCCACGGATAGCGCAGGCTCGACAGCCGGGGACTTTGCCTGCACGCGCCCTGAATGCCGGCCCGGGGCGACATGAAGCCGCAGAGAGTAGTCTGGCGGGGAAAAAGAGCAGAGGCGCCGCCCGGATTCGAACCGGGGATGGCGGATTTGCAATCCGCTGCCTTAGCCGCTTGGCTACGGCGCCTTATTGACATAAATCCTTGTGCAAAGACAAGTTCGCCTGATGTCACTTCCGTAGAGTTTTCCCATCTTCCCCATTCTACGGAATACGCACCACTTCACTCAATGCTGCCGGCGATTCTATGGCGGTGGCTGATATCTGTCAACGGCGGCTCGATCAGGCTCCCGCGCGACACCGCCGCCGTGACTTATCGACTGCCGGCAGACTCCGTTCTTTGACTTTCGTAGCGATTTTGCGGCCGGCGGCCGGAAGCGGCCTGCTACAGAAAACCATGTCCCATAACCCCCGGCACAACAACGGGGGGAGATAGTTACTACCGGAAGGGCATCCTTTCCTCTGCCGCGCAGACGGAAGAGCAGGTTGGGGCAACGTCTGCAAACGAGGCACCATGGCGCGCCGCGTGCAGCAGGTCATTGGAACCAGCGGGCGCGCTTTCGCACGGGCACCTTGGCGAATCTCTCAGTGGCCTTCCCGCTGGCCTATGGTTGTTATATCCGGTCGAGCGAAAAGCACGGTCCCGAGCCTTTAGGGAGTTGGTCCGATGAAACGCATCACCATGGCGGCTGCCCGCCGACGGGCAAGTTCACCGTTGGCGGCGAGAAACCGGCGGCGAGCGCTCGGCTTCGAAGCCCTGGAACGCCGCGAGTTGCTGGCGGTCGGCCTGGCCGGCGTCCAAGCGGTGGGGCTCTGGCAAATGGCGCTGGACATCAACCGCACGACCGGCCAGGGCGAAATCCTCAGCCAAACGGCGGCCAACTTCACCCTGACCGGATCGAGCCAGCAGGCCGGCCAGAGCGTCTCGGTCGATTGGGGCGACCATTCGGCGGTCTATCACGGGACGTTCAACTCCGGGGCCACGGCGCTGGCCACCCATGCGTTTTCTGCGGGCGCCTTTAACGTCACGGTGACCTGCGGGGCGGACGTTACCCGCTATCGGCTCGATTCGAGCGTGACGGCCCTGGGCCAGGTTGCCGCGCGCCGAGCCGGACCGATTCGCTCTTCATCGTCGACAATGGCGGGGTCAAGCAGGTGACGGCCAACACGGTCGGCGGCATGCTGCAAGTCTATGTCAGCAGTCCTTACTGCCTGCGGTCTATTTCCAGTCAAGCGGTGGCCGCCATCTACGGCAGCCTGACCGGCAGTTACGGCTCCGTGACGCTCGCGGCCAGTGTGGCGCAGCCGGCCTTCTTTTCGCTGGGCGACGCCAACGACGCCTTCGTTGGCGGCGGCGGCCCGGACACCGTCCATGGCGGCAGCGGCCACGAGGTGATCCAGGGCGGCAAGGGAAACAACACGATCATTGGCGGCAGCGGCAACGACTGGCTGTACGCCGGCAGCGGCAGCAACGTCATCTACGGCGGCAGCGGCAACGACTACCTCTACGCCGGCAAGGGCAACGACATGCTCTTCGGCGGCAGCGGCAATGACGTGATCTACGGCGGCCCCGGCAGCGACCTGCTCGAAGGCGGCAGCGGCAACGACGTGCTGGTGGCCGGCAGCGGCCCCACGTGCCTTTACGGCGGCTCGGGCAACGACATCCTCAGGGCCGGCAGCGGGACCGATTGGCTCTTCGGCGGCTCGGGAAACGACCGCATCTACTGCGGCTCCGGCAACGACGCCGCCATCGGCGGCTCCGGCACGGATCAGATCTACGGCGGCTCCGGCAACGACATCCTCGCCGGGGGCTACGATTTCCAATTGCACGATCTCGTGCAGGCTGGCCTCAATCCGATCCTTAATTCCTGGGCCGCGTTGAAGCAGGTGCCCGCGCAGTTGGCCTATAATCCGGCCGTCCCCGGCTCCAGTCCGAACCTGGCCATCTGGGACAGCGGCACCGCCGACACGCTGGTGCGCGGCACGGGCAGGACCCTGATCTATGAGGGTCGCAACGACAAGATCGTCGGCCCGATCCGCAGCGGCGTCGACGTGGTGGTCGCGATAACTCCGCCGACGACCGCCGCGATCATCCACTACACAACCACTTCCGGCATCGTCAATCCCAGCGGGACCCTGGGCCAGACGACCGTGATGCTGGGCCGTTTCGGCAGCGACATGAACACGATCATCAACCAGCAGTTGCAATGCCGCAAGACCATCGACTTCAGCGAGAATGCCGGCGGCTTCCAGGTCCTCAACGTCCCCGACAGCCTGTACATCACGGCCGCGCAGTTCTGGACGGATTTCAACCAGCCGTTCCTGCAACAGGCCGTCGCGCGGAATGACGTTATTCTCGGCGTGACCACGCCGTCGTCCGGGGGCGGTTATGGAAGCGAGATCGCCTTCCTGCAAAGCAACGGCTACACGTACGACCCGGTGAGCCACCAGTTCGTTCGCACGCATTGAGCGATAACGCTGGAATGAGCCAAGGAAAGGGAACCAAAGAGACTTGGATCGGCGTGGATCGCTGCCGCGGCCGCGTCGGAAAAAAAGACTCCCGACCGCTTTTCCACGTCGCTACTTCTTCTTGGCGTCGCGGTGAAGCGGCGACTCGGCAAGGGTAAAGAGCACAACCTCCTCGCCGGTGGTGGTGCTGATGTCATGGTGCAAGGTCAGCACCTTGACGCCGGTGATCTCCTGGACCATCGCTTCCATGACCGGCCGGGCCGTCTCGATCAGATGGGTCCGCACTTGCTTCAGCAGGTCCCGCCCCTTCTCGGCCGAAAGCGATTTGACCAGGTGCTGTTCGGCGGCGGTCAACACGCCTTGAAGGCGGACCACGAGGAGATCGCCCAGCAGGTGGGCGTAAATGTCCTTCGGCCCCCGGCCCATGTAGTCCTGCTCGAAGCGGCTGACCCCTTCACAAATGGCGGCCTCGATTTCTCCCTGGGTTTTCATGACATCCCCCCCCGCAGGATGAACACTCGGGCGAAAGTCGTTCGCTGACGAAACATGAACCATCAGATTCTCCACGGTAATCCAGATAATAATGATAGCAAATGTGGCGGAAAGGCGGAAGTGCTAGTGTGTGACAATTTCGACTGGCGCGATCTGCGGGGTTTGGGTAAACTACTTGCATGAAGCGTTTCAATCAGAAACCCGAGCAAGGAGCACGGCATGAAACCGACACCACAAGTCGCGCCAGAAAAGTTCGTCGAGAGCATGAAGGACGAGATCGAGCAGTATGCCAAAGATGTGATGGAGGCCGTCAACAACGCCCCGGACGGCGCGTGGATCGCTGGCAGCGAAGAACGCGTTCGCGATCTTTCCGCGGAGCTGCGCCGCAGGGTTTTTGAGCGAGCCCTGCAGCAGCGGGTCGATGCGGCGGAAGCCGCTTTTCCCCCCTCCGCACCATCCGACGACGGGCAAGCGACTGGCGAATAAAGGTCGCCAGTCGCACCGAGTTCTCACCGTCAACGGCGAGGTCAAAATCGTGCGACGCTGGTGGCATGGTCCCCAGGTCGGCAGTATCGCGCTGGCGGATGAGATTCTCGATCGCAGCGGGACAACGATCACGCCCGGCGTCATCGAGATGGCTTGCCGAGTCAACTTGTCGGCGACGAGTTTCGTGAGGGCGGCAGTGGCCCTGGATCGCACGGCGCAAGTGAAACTCAGCGGCGAGCGTTTGCGGCAAGTGGTGGAAGCGGCCGGGCGTGGCGTGTTGCACGCCCAGCAAGACGACGCCATCGCCGTGACGTGGCACGCGCACGATTGCGTCGTGCCGGACAGCGGAAAAGGCGAGAAAACCCGCGTTTACACGGGCTGCGACGGCGTGATGGTGCCGATCATCACCGACGCCGAGAAGATCAAACGCCGCGACAAAGTCAAAGCCAAGCGTCGTCGTCGCGGCAAGAAGTGCCAGCCCTTGCCGCCGCGCCGGCGAGGCTCGGACTTGTCCTGGAAGGAGTTCAAAGTCGCTTTCTTTTACAGTGAGGACGCGAAGCGTCAGCATGTGGCCTTCACGCATGGCAATCACGTTGCGGCAGGAAGGCTGTTGCGTCGTGAAGCGGACAGGCTGCGTTTTCAGCAGGCCGACGAGCGCGTGGGCCTGGTGGACGGGGCCACGTGGATTCGCGAGCAGATGCGGTTGCACTTTGCCGAGCTGGATGCCTTGGGCTTGGACTTCTATCACTTGAGCGAAAACGTTCATCGCGCGCGTCGCAAAGTGTTTGGCGAGGAGTCGCCCGCAGGCAAAGCGTGGGCGGACGAACTGATGCACGTGTTCAAGCACGAAGGCTGCTCGGCGGCCTGGGAGCGACTCCTCCCGTGGCGGACGGCGTTGCGGGGCAAGGTGAAGCGCGAGGCGGCGGACCGATTGTTCCACTTCATCTCAGCGCGTCGGGAGATGATCCGCTACCCGGAGTTCCGGGAGCGTGGTTGGCAGATTGGCAGCGGTCCGACCGAATCGCAATGCAAACTATGCACAAAACGGCTCAAAGGTTACGGCCGCCGCTGGGACCGGCCCAACGCCACGGCCGTCGCGGCCCTCGATACGCTGGACCGAAACGGCCAATGGTGTCAAGTCTGGCCAAACGCCCACCCCGCCACGACTTAAGGCCGCCCAGAACGCTGGTCACACCCAAGTGCTATTGCATTGCCCGGTTGGGGGCGTAGAATTGTACTGGTGGGAGAGTCGCGTCGTAGCGCGGCCTTTGCCAAGGAAGTCGTCGGATGACTAGATGAAGAGCAACCCGGCCGTGCCGGGGGGCTCGTTAGTGAGTAAGCCGACGTGGTGGAATACCTGCGGGTGTTCGGCCACGCCGGTTTTTTTATGTTCCGGGCGACGTAGGACCCATAGAATTTCTGCGGGAGGGGAATCGGATGGAAAAGCTCGCTTCCAGCGTGGCGCAGCAGATTGCTGAAGCGGCCATCGCGTTTCAGCAGCAGCGCACGGGCCACGAGCCCAAATCAGTGGCCGTGATCCTCAGCGAGAACACGCTGGTGATCACGCTGCACGGGGCCTTGTCGCCGGCCGAGACGGCGCTGGCCAAAAGCCCGGCTGGCGCCGCCCAGGTGCAGGAGTTTCATCGGCAGTTGTTTAGCGACTCCGCTGACTTGCTGCGCCAGGAGATCAGGCGAATTACCGGCGTCGAGGTCCGCGAAGCGACTGCGGAAGTCGAGCCCACGTCGGGCACGGTGGTCCAGGTGTTCACCACCGGCACCATGGTCCAGGTGTTCTTGCTCGCCCGCGACGTGCCTGCGGGCAATTGGAGCGGGAACGGAGTAGGCGAGTCATCACAAAAAAAGGAGGTTTTGCCATGTTAGTTCTATCGAGGAAGAATCGGGAGTCCGTGGTGATCGGCGGGGCCGACGGGTTTAATCGCCTGCTGAAAGTCACGGTGCTCGGCATTCAAGGCGCGCACGTGAAACTGGGCTTCGAGGTCGACGCGGATATTCCCGTCCATCGTGCGGAGGTCTGGGAGCGAATCAATGCCGAGGCCGGCCAGGTCGCCTGACCGTCGCGTCGGCCATTCGGCGCGCGAAGGGGGAAGACAAAATGTTGACCGTGATTTCAAGCGTCTACTATCTCGCAATCAAGTTTCCCGGCGCGATCGGGCGAGCGGTGAAGAACTTCTTCGGCAACACCTTGGGCAACTGGTGGTACTCTCACTACTGATGAACGTTGCACCCGCCAATCGCGGGCACGGCTGACAGTTTGCCGACCGAGCCCGACCTTTTTGTAAAGGAGATCCTGATCATGTTAAATCTGGCAATCGTGTTTCTGGTGATTGCGCTGATCGCTGCCTTTTTTGGATTCGCAGGGGTGGCAGCCCTCTCCTGGGAAGGGGCGAAAATACTGTTCGTCGTCTTCCTCATCCTTGCGGTGCTGTCTTTCCTGGGGCACGGGTTCAGAAGAAGGAGTTTCTGGGGGTAACGGAAGTGTTTCTAACCGCTGCGCGAATGTCAGGAAAGAGCTGTCAGCGCGTGCCGGCCCTGTTGTGCGCAGTGAATAACCTCGGAAGGTGACTCGTGAATACCGTTCGACCCCTTTTCGTCTCGACCTATCCGCCGGAAGCGTGCGGACTGGCCACGTTCACCAGGGATTCGGCCGATGCCGTGGACCTGGCGTCGCCCGAGCCGGTGTCGTCGCTGGCCGCGATCCAGAAGACGCGCGACCTTCGCTACGATGACCCGCGCGTGGTCCACGTCATCGACAACAGCCGCCCGGACGCCTACCGCCTGGCCGCCGAAGTGGCCAGCGACGGTCCCTGCGACGTGGTGAGCTTGCAGCACGAGTTCGGCCTCTATCCGGGCGATTGGGGCCAGCGCGTGCTGGAGTTCGTGCACGGCTGTCGCAAACCGCTGGTCACAACGTTCCACACGCTCTTGACCCGGCCGGACGGGCTGCCGCGGCGCATCATCCAGGACCTGGCGGCCCACAGCAAAGGGATCATCGTGATGACCAAAGTCGCGGCGCGGCTCTTGGAGAAAGTCTACCACGTGTCAGGGGCGAAGGTGCGAGTGATCCCTCATGGAGTGCCGGAGGTCCCGTATCGGCGCAACGGCGCGCGCAAGGCCCGGCTGGGACTTACGGGACGGCAGGTGATCTGCACCTTCGGGCTCATCAATCGCGGCAAGGGGCTGGAGTATATGATTCAGGCCATGCCCCGCATCGTCGCCGCCTTTCCCGAGGCCGTCTACTTGATCGTGGGCGCCACCCACCCGCAGGTCAAGCGCCAGGAAGGCGAGGTCTACCGGGAGAGCCTGGTCGCGATGGCCCGGGATCTGGGCGTCGGCGAGAATGTGCGTTTCGTCAACAAGTTCCTCAGCCTCGGCGAGCTGCTCTGGCACTTGCAGGCCTGCGACGTGTACGTGACCCCCTATCCGGGAAAGGACCAGATTGCCAGCGGCACTTTGGCCTATGCCCTGGCGGCGGGCGGGGCGGTGGTCAGCACCCCGTACCTGTACGCCAAGGAAGTCCTGGCCGAAGGGCGCGGCCTGTTGGTGCCCTTCGGCGATAGCCACGCCATGGCGGACGCCACCGTGCGATTCCTCAGCGACACCGCCTTCCGGTTTCGTACGCGGCGCCGAGCGTACCAGTACGCAAGACCCATGTTCTGGCCAAACGTCGGCCAGCAGTACCTCGAGGTCTTCAGCCGGGTGGCGGCCGAAAACAGGACAAGCCGGCAGCGGCTCGATCGCAGGACGCTTTCGATCCCCTGGGGCGAACATCGCGCCGGTGAACTCATTCAGGGAGGGCTGTAATGCAAGTCCGTGACGGGATCGCCTTGAACCACCTCGACCGCATGACCGACTCGACCGGCTTGATCCAACATGCCATTTACGGCATCCCGCGGCGCGCCAGCGGTTACACCACCGACGACAACGCCCGGGCCTTGCGCCTCTGCACGCGCCTCTGGGAGCAACAGCCGGGGGAGCGGATGCTCGACCGGGTGACGACCTATCTGAGCTTCCTGGAGCATGCCCGTTGCCCGGTGCGCGGGTTTCACAATTTCTTGAGTTATCAGCGCGACTGGCTGGATGCCGAAGGCACGGGCGATAGCCAGGGCCAGGCGGTCCGCGCGCTGGCCGAGGTGCTGGGCAGCAGCCTGCCCGACGGATACCGCGCCTTGCGCGCGAGTTGATCGACGCGGTTACGCCCGCGCTGGCCGAGCTGCGGAGCCTGCGGCGCAGGCCTACGTGATCCTGGCGTGGGGGCATCTGTCGGCGGCGGGGGTGCGGGACGTGGAAGCGGTCGAGAGCGTTGCCCGCTCCGCGGCCGAGCGGCTGGTGGAGTGCTACCGGCGTTCCCAGCGGCCGGATTGGCCCTGGTTCGAGTCGCGCATGACCTACGCGAACGCGGTGTTGCCCCATGCCCTGTTCATTGCCGCCCGCTGCTGGCCGGAGGAGAATTTCCTCGAGGTGGCGGAAGCATCGTTCGACTTCCTGGACCGCGAAACTACCGTCGAGAACGTCTTCTGGCCGGTGGGAAACAGCGATTGGTATCCGCACGGAGAAGGAAAATCGCCCTACGATCAGCAGCCGGTGGAGGCCGTCACCATGGCCGACGCCGCGCTGGCCGCACTGGGCGTGCTCGGCGACGTGGGCGGTGACAAATACCTGGCCACGTTCCGTCGCGCGTACGCCTGGTTTCATGGCAAGAACAGCTTGCACAGGCCGCTGGTCGATGTCCGCTGCGGCGCCTGCTGCGATGGTCTTCAGGCGGCCGGCGTGAATCGGAACCAAGGAGCGGAATCGACGCTTGCCTACTTGTGGGCGGAACTGAATAACAAGGACATCGCAACATGCGTCGAGAATCGAAAGCCGCTCATCCCTACGCCGAGTTGTTCCACCGCCACGGCGACAACCCCATCCTGACCGCCCGCGACTGGCCGTATCCGGCCAACACGGTCTTCAACGCCGGCGCCTGTCAATTGGGCGAAGAAACGGTCTTGCTCGTCCGCGTCGAGGACCGCCGGGGACATTCGCACCTGACCGTGGCCCGCAGCAGCGACGGCGTATCGAACTGGCGGATCGACTCGAAGCCGAGTTTCGCAGCCGATCCGGCACGCTGCCCGGAAGAGGAGTGGGGCGTGGAAGACGCCCGCCTGACCTGGGTCGAGGACCGCGGCCAATGGATCATCGCCTACACGGCGTATTCACACAGCGGGCCCTTGGTGTCCTTGGCGGCAGCGACGGACTTCGTCACCTTCTCCCGGCTCGGACCGGTCATGCCCCCGGAGGACAAGGACGCGGCCGTCTTTCCCCGCCGCTTTGGCAATCGCTACGCAATGATTCACCGGCCGGTTGCCACGGGAAGCTCGGGCGCCCACCTCTGGCTTTCTTTTTCGCCGGACCTGATTCACTGGGGCGAACACCAAATCCTCTTGCACGCGCAGCGCGGCGCCTGGTGGGACGCCAACAAGATCGGCCTGGGCCCGCCGCCCTTGGAAACCGCCGAGGGCTGGCTGATCCTGTACCACGGCGTGCGCGTGACTGCCGCCGGGTGTCTGTATCGACTTGGACTGGCGCTGTTGGACTTGGATGATCCTCGTCGGGTGCTTCGGCGCAGCGACGAGTGGGTCTTCGCGCCGGAGACGCCCTACGAGCGTCAGGGCGACGTGGGCGGCGTGGTGTTTCCCTGCGGCTGGATCCTGGACCAGCCCGCCGGCGCCATTCGTCTCTATTACGGCGGCGCCGACACGTGTCTGGCCCTGGCCACCGCGCAGCTCGACGACGTGCTCAGCTATCTGCGAACGTGCCCTGTGCCCGAGACACGGAAGGGCGCCGGGATGACCTCGTAGGCTGAGAATTCTCGGGCCACTGGCCTCGCGGTTCGTTCAGCCCTGGGTAACGCCCAGGGGCAACGATAACGGCGCCGCTTATGTCCGGCCCAGCGGGCCAAGCGCTCGGCGACCTTTGCTCGATCCCTACGGAAGGCGCTGACGCCACTTTGCCGGATCCCGGGCGGTGTGGAAGACGCAGTAAACGGTTACGGCGCCGCTGACATGTTCGTAGAAAATGGCGTATGGAAATCTCCGCACCAGCCCCCGACGATAATCATCATACACCTTCGAGCGCATTTCCGGCGTGCGGCATATCGCTTGCATGCAGGCATCGACACAATTGAGGAACTCCTCCCCCAAGCCAGCCCGCTGGCACTCGTACCAGCCATAGGCCTCGTCGATATCCCGTGCGGCTTCGGGCGCGATGATCAACTTAGCGGCCATAGCGGGTGCGAACCCTCTGTTTGACCTCATCCCAGGAGAGCCCTGAGGCGGGGTTGTTCATCAGGTTGGCCTTTCGCCGCGCCAATTCCTCCTTTTGCCAGTCGCGAACGGGAACCGCGTCCGGACTGGCCGCCAAGTCGTCCCAAAGATCCTCCACCAGTTGAAGTTTTTCCGCGGGACTCAGGTCGAAAACGGAAACAGGATCCACGCTCATCGCAACTCCCCATAAAGAGGTCGCAGAAATCCCACCCATCCTTAATCGTGGCGTCTACCGTACCGTGTGTCAAGTGCGCCGCGCCGGGGTCCCGGCCGTGTCATGGGGGACGAACCCCATCGGCCGCCGGACTTCCCTTCTTGGCCCGCCGCGGGGGTTTGACAGACGCCTTGGAAGATGGCACGATAGAGAGGAAGGGTGATTACGATGAAGATGACATCGTTCGATCGCATTACGTTCGATCCTCAGATCATGGGCGGCCGGGCGTGCCTTCGTGGCATGCGCATTCCCGTCTCGGTGATTGTCGGCCAAGTCGCCAACCACGCCACGGTGCAAGAAATCTTGGAGGGGTATCCCGAACTGGAGCCGGCCGACATCGATCAGGCCCTTCAGTACGCTGCTTGGCTGACGCAGGAACTCCCGCTCTGAAAGGGTGCAGCACAGTCGAGAATCAGTGGGGCGGTTGCCTCCTGTGGAAGAAGCCCCCCTGCCTTCGAGTGCGCACCCGTTGTCGCCCCGGTTGACAGCACCAAGATGCCGGCCGCGCTGCCCCCCGTCAACAGCCCCCCTCTGGCCACCAGCCGCGCTGATGCCTCCTATCACGCGTGCACGCGCAAACGGCTCCGATATGGTAGACTATCTTGATGGGATCAACAAACCGCAAAGGTCGCCGGGGCTCGTTGAACGTCCGGCGTCTGCCGGTCACCTTCACCAGCGATATGCGCCGCGTCATTACCCGCTTCTTCGATCCCGGCGGCGAGGCGCGGATCGGCAGCGTCGTCGATCGGGTCAACAGCCTCAGCGGCACCCAGGTCGATCGGCTGCTGGGCGAGGTGCTGCTGAAGTTCCGCGCCCGCCACGGCAACATCGCCTCCGTGCTCGAGGAGAATTACCGCACGGCCATGACGATGATCGAGCGCCCGAACGATCTCTCGCACAATCGCCGCCTGCTGATCGGGTCCTACTTGACCGCCGAGTATTCGATCGAGTCGGCGGCCCTGTTCAACCCGTCGATCGTCCCGCATCACAACCAGCGCAAAGTGCCCGACGGCGCGGTGCGGTTCATTATGAGTCTGCGGGCCACCGGCGAGGGGCACGTCTCCTCGATCGTCTTCCGCACCGGCGTCATCACCGCCGATCACCAGATCCAGATCGACCCCTGCGGACGCCTCGCCAGGCCCATCCGCGTGGTTCCCGACAAGCAATATGACAAGCCCCTGTTCCGGCGCAAGCTCAAAGACATCGGCGTCCTCGACGGCGCTGCCGATCTCGTGCTCGACCGGCTGACCGACTCGTTCACCTCGGCGCAACTCGAACACGCCGTCAGCGAGGCACGGGCCGCGGCAGCCGAGAAGTTTAAGCTGGAGCCGTCGCTCCATGACATCGTTTGGCTGGCCCGCTCGAACTACCAGTTGGAGCTTCCCCGCGAAGCGGAAGCGTCGGAGGTGGTCATTTTTCCCCAGACGGACAATGAAAGCCACGGCATCGAGGACCTGCGCATGGTCCGTTTCGTGGACGACGACGGCGCCGTGACCTACTACGGCACCTGCACGGCCTTCGACGGCTACCGCGTGCTCCCGCAACTGATCGAGACCCGCGACTTCCTCGGCGTCGGCGTGCATACGATCAACGGCGCCTGCGCGCAGAACAAGGGCATGGCGCTGTTCCCGCGGCGGATCGGCGGCCACTACGCGATGTGTTCCCGCATCGACGGCGAGAACCTCTACATCATGTTCTCGGACATCGTTCACTTCTGGGAGACGGCCGAGTTGCTGCAGACGCCCCGCCATCCCTGGGAGTTCGTGCAGATCGGCAACTGCGGCTCGCCCTTGGAAACGCCCGAGGGCTGGCTGCTGCTGACCCACGGCGTGGGGCCGATGCGCAGCTACTGCATCGGCGCCATGCTGCTGGACCTGAACGACCCGCTGCGGGTGATCGGCTCTCTCGACGAGCCCTTGATCACGCCGACCGAAAAGGAGCGTGACGGCTACGTGCCCAACGTGGCTTACTCGTGTGGGGCGATGATCCACAACGGGCGTCTTTACCTGCCGTTCGCCACGTCCGACATGATTACCCGCATCGCAATGGTCTCGCTCGATTCGCTGCTGAACCGACTCATCGGCTAGCGCGGCGGCCAGGGCACGTGCTGTGGGGGCGTGGCCATGGGACGAGTTGCCGCGAAGGCACCGGGTAAGCGTTGCACGAGGCGGCGGAAGCAGTGTCATGGACCACGCCGCGCCCGGGCGCCCCTGACGCGCCCGACATGCGGCGATTCACCTTGCGGGTTTTCCTGATCGGGAATACGCCATCTGTTCTGTCGTTGGACGGCTACTCCCGAGGATGATCACGTTACTGCGTACAAACTGTTATCATGTATTGCTTTATGGCGACGATCTCCCATGTCATTGCGACACCTGCCATCCTCCAATCACCCCATCACGAAGAGCATACATTCCCGATCGGGAAAATTACCGCTTGACCGCCGTGTTGGACGATGTAGACTTCACTGTATTCCCGAGCGGGAACACGAGCCCAAGAGTACATTCTTTCGGGTGGTGTGGATGACGGTCGCATCAGTGAAGGAAACAGCCGTTCTAGGCTCGAAGAAAATTGGCGAGCTGGTTCGCCAGCGCCGGCTGGCGAACCGGCTGACCCAGCGGCAGCTCGGAGAACTAGCCGGTGTGGGCCTTCGTCTGGTCTCGGAGTTGGAGCGCGGCAAACCGACGCTTCGCATCGATTCTGCCAACCGAGTCCTGGCGGTGTTCGGTTTGACGCTTGGGCCGGTGGAAGCACCGCGCCAGGAGGAAGGTGAGTCATGAAGCGTGTCGGAAACGTGAAACTGGCCGGCAAGTTGGTCGGCACGATCGAGGAGGAAGCGGGCCAAACGGCCTTCACCTACTCGTCCGAGTGGCTCGCCCGGCCGGATGCCGTACCGGTCTCGCTCACCCTTCCGCTAAGGGCCGGGCCCTATGCGTCCGGCGGTCTGCATCCGTTCTTCGAGAACCTGCTTCCCGAAGGCTGGCTGCTGGAGGTGACGACGAAGAAGCTGAAGATTTCCAAGGATGATCCCTTCGGTCTGCTGCTGGCCACCTGCGGAAGCTGCGTGGGAGCCGTGGAGATCGAGCCCGTGGGTCCGGCCAAGGTGTTTTCGTTTTCGGGGAAGTCCGGTGAATAGGGCGGCACCATCTCAGAAATCCGGGCTCCCGTTGGTCGCCCTTGCCAAGTTGGTCATTTGAGGCTCAGTATGGCAACCTGCCGAGTTTGCCTGAAATCCGCGGTCGGAAACCTCGACTACCATCCCGAGTGTCTGGAATCGCTGTTCGGGACCAAGACGCTTCCGCTCTTGGACATCGAGCTTGCCAAGCTGATGGGCCTGGCCGCCGAGATGGCGGGCAAGATGTCCATCTCCGGCGTTCAAGAGAAGGTGTCCCTGCGGCTGTCCGCTGACAAGTCTCGTTGCGAGATCGCTCCCACCGGTGGCCGGTACATTCTCAAACCGGAACCGTCTCGCTTCGCTTTCGTTCCGCAGAACGAGCATCTGACCATGCGGTTGGCCGAGTTGGCCGGCATCGAGGTGCCGCCGCTGGGACTCGTCGAGCTGAGGGACAAGGCGACGGCCTACCTCATCAAGCGATTCGACCGCTTGGACGACGGCACGAAGTTGCAGGTCGAGGATTTCTGCCAATTGGCCGAGAAGCCGTCGCGGGACAAATATCAGGGCTCCGGGGAACTGTGCGTCCGCATCCTGCGGCAGTACGCCTCGGAACCCTTGATCGAGATCCGCCGCTTGTTCAAGGTGTTTCTCTTCAGCGGCTGGGCATCCAACGGCGACCAGCACCTGAAGAATTTCTCCTTGCTTCGCACGGCCGAAGGCCGCTGGCGTCTCGCCCCGGCCTACGACCTGATCTGCACCCGGCTGCCCATTCCCTCGGATCGGGACCTGGCGCTGCCGATCTGTGGAAAGCGGAGCAACCTCGACCGGCAGTTATGGCTTGATTTCGCCGCGTACAGCCAGATCCCCGAGCGAGCGGCGGTGAGACTGCTCCAAGAGCAGATCGACGCGCTGAAACCCTCGCTTGCGCTCATCGAAGCGTCGTTCCTGCCGGAGGCACTGAAAGTCCGATACCAAGAAATCGTGCGAGAGAACACGGAGCTGCTGAGGTAGGCGAGGAGGACGTTTCCCAATATCAGTGTCGCCTTTCATGTCCGAAGCTGCCAGAAAAGCCAAGAGGGGCGACCAGCCATGATTACGAAGCCGAAGCGGAAGCCGTTGGCCCGGAGGCTGAAGGCAGGCTTGGCCGAGGCCGTGCAGTTTGCCAAGGGTGAGTTGACGCTGCGAACGATGCAGATTCCCGACCCACCGCCCGAGATCGCTGCCGAGGAAGTGACCTCCTTGCGTGCCAAGAGCCGGATGTCGCAGGCCGTGTTTGCGCGGGTACTGAACGTCTCGACCAAGACCGTGCAAAGCTGGGAGCAGGGAGAACGAAAACCTTCGCACGCCGCGTTGCGAATGTTGCAGGTGTTCCGCGAGCATCCGAAGTTTGTTTTCGAGCTTGTGGGCATACCGGCGAAGGTCGGAGGCCGGCCGGCCCGCCGCGTCAAGAGCTAGCCCTCGTCCCGATGAGGCGGGAACAGTGGTCGGGAGTCTTTTTTCGGAGGGGCCCTGGGGGCGGGCATCGTGGCGGAACGGCGGTCGCAGAACGGACTCCCGGCCTTTTCATAGAACGCCCTTCGCTCATTCAACAACGACCCTCCACGCTTTCTGCTCCATTTCCAAAACAACGTCCGCCAGTATCTTCTCCTTCGTCGCGGCGTCAATAGCTTCCCCCTCCGGCCCGTCCGACCACCGGATAGAGCCCTTGTAGATAACGAAATTGGGGCCGTCCCCCGTTGGGAGCAAAATCTCACCATCAATGGTTACGCCCCTCTCCCCAACCCGCGCACGTACGCCCCAACGCGTTATTTCCGTAATCATGCGGCGGCCTACCTTTCAAAGATTACTGTCTCGCTACCAGTCGCCTGGTCAGTCTGGACCATGTTCGGAGGGCAATCCGGAATCGCGGCGGCCCGGCGCCGCATCTGGCGGGCGAGACGCCGGCGCTGCGGCGCAACCGCAGAATCGCAAAAGAGACTCAGGGATTCGGCGATCCCGTCGCTTGCGGCCTTCCGCCTTCCGCCTTCCCCCTTCCGCCTTCCTCCCGGAGTTCCTCGCGGATGATCGGCGTGTTCTCCGGCGCTTCCACGCCGAGACGGACGACCCCGGGGGCAATGCGGACCACGGTGACCACGATGCGGTCCCCAATGAGAATCCGTTCGCCGGGTTTTCGCGACAGTACCAGCATCGGGCCACCCAACTCCAAACCGTAGGTCAGGCACGCCGTGCCTGACATCCCCCGGATTCTGGCAGCCTTCTGTCAGGCACGGGGTGCCTGACCTACTCGGCCGGCAGCGAGCGATACCGTCAGAATATCGGGCCACAAGCCGGGACACAAGCGGGGGTAGGGCGGGCGGAACCGCCTGTGGTCCCCACCGCGGATGGGGGCGGGAGGACTTAGAGCTTAGAACTTAGTGCTTAGAGCTTAGGGACCGGCACTAAGGTCTAAGAACTAAGGTCTAAGAACCATTTCGCGTTCCGCTACGTTATCCGTAGGCTAACGCCTACGGCTCGTGGCGGGTTATCCGCTTACGCCTGCGGCTCATAGGGGTCATCGGCAGGCCGACGCCTCCTGCTCGAGTCCTGCGTCCCTCTTTCATCCTTGATCCTTCATCCTTTATCCTTCTTTTCCTTCCCCCTTCCGCCCTCCGCCTTCGCGAGGGGGTGGGGGGGTCTAGCATTGTGACTGGCCGGGGTGTATAGTATTAGTTTTCGGATACCTGATTCTTGGTTCTACTGGGGAGTAATCCATGTCCGATCCCGCGGAACTTTATGATGCGATCCTGCACGGCAACGCCAAGAAGGCGGAGGAAGTCACCAAGACGGCCTTGGCCGCCGGGACAAACCCGAGCGACTTGGTCCAGAAATACATGATCCCGGCCATGGATGAGGTCGGCAAGCGGTTCGAGTGCAACGAGTACTTCGTGCCCGAACTGCTGATCGCCGCCCGGGCCATGAAGATCTCGTTGGCCCTGATCACGCCGCTGCTGGCCGGCTCGGGGGTGCAGCCGACGGGCCGGATCGTGATCGGCACCGTCCAGGGCGACCTGCACGACATCGGCAAGAACCTGGTGGCCTCGATGCTGGAAGGGGGCGGGTTCCAGGTGATCGACCTGGGCGTGGACGTGCCGGCGCAGCGGTTCGTGGAAGCCGCCCGCGAGAAGGAGGGCACCATCGTCGCGCTGTCGGCCCTGCTGACCACCACGATGACCATGATGAAGACGGTGATCGAGGCGTTGCAGCAGGCCGGCGTCCGCACCAAGACGAAGGTGATGATCGGCGGGGCCCCGATCACGCAACAATATGCCGACGAGATCGGCGCCGACGGCTACACCGACAACGCCAGCGGGGCCGTCTCGTTGGCCCGAAAACTGGTCGAGGTGTAGCGTGCGGTCCGAGGCGGCGAGGTGGAAAATTTTTGCCGGGCGGCGAGGGGGCCAGCGGCTGTGATCGCTCCGAAAGACGGCGTGACGTACCGGGAGATGCTCACCGGCGGCCGCTTCTACTACGGTGCAGAAGTGGTCACCAGCCGGGGCATCGCCATGCCGCAGGCGGCCCCGGAATCGGCGGCGCTGGCCCGGGCGCTGTTGAGCGATGCCCGGATCGGCTGGATTTCGGCTACCGACAACCCAGGCGGCGGGCCGATGCTGCCGCCCGACTGGCTGGCCGGGCAAGTGGCCGACCGCGGCGCCCAGGTGGTCGTGCACCTGACGTGCAAGGACGCCAACCGCAACGCCCTGGAGAGCGCCGCCTGGCGCTACGCCTCGGAGGGCTTTCCCAACATCCTGGCCATCACCGGCGACTATCCGACCGCCGGCTTCGGCGGCCCGGCGGCGGGCGTGTTCGATTTGGATTCCGTGGGGCTGATCGCGCTGCTGCGAAGCATGAACGACGGCCTGCGGGTCCCCGGCCGCCGCGGCAACGTCGAGACCCTGCCCAAGACCGATTTCTTCATCGGTTGCGTCGTCTCGCCCTTCAAGCGCTACGAGCGGGAGCTGATGCCGCAGTATTTCAAGCTGGTGCGCAAGCTGGCCGCCGGGGCCCAGTGGGTGATTCCGCAGCTCGGCTACGACATGCGGAAATTCCACGAGGTCAAGCTGATGCTGGCTTCGCGCGGCATCCAGGCGCCGATCGTGGGCAACGTCTACCTGCTCAGCCGGGGCGTCGCCAAGCTCTTCAACAGCGGCAAGCTGGCCGGCTGCGTGGTCAGCGACGAGTTGCTCAACGTGGCGGAGAAATATGCGGCCGGAGCGGACAAGGGAAAGAAGTTCTTCCAGGAGCTGGCCGCCAAGCAGTTGGCCGTGTTCAAGGGGCTGGGCTTCGCCGCCGGCTACCTGGGCGGCATCTTCAAGGCGGAAACCTTCGGCCAGATCATCGACATCGCCGAGAGCTTCGCCGCCGACGACTGGCGGCAGTTCCTCCGCGAGATCCAGTTCTCGCAGCCGGACGAGTTCTTCCTCTTCGAGCATGACCGCATGACCGGCATGAGCGAGCCGACGCGGATCAACCCCGAGTATCGCCGCTCGTTGTCGCAGCCGCCGGGGTCGAAAGAGGTGACGCTCAACTATCGCCTTTCGCGGTTTGTGCACCGGCTGGCGTTCACGCGCGACCGCGGCTTGTTCGGCGTGATGCGGGGACTGTTCGCCCGCTGGGACAAGAAGCCGGGGCTGCTGGGGCGGCTGGCCTACGCGCTGGAGCGGCCGTCGAAGCAGCTTCTGTACGGCTGCCAGGAATGCGGCGACTGCAACCTGCCGGACTGCGCCTATCTGTGCCCCCGCCATGCCTGCTCGAAGAGCGGCATCAACGGCCCCTGCGGCGGCTCGGCCAAGGGGCGCTGCGAATTGGACGACAAGGAGTGTTTCTGGGCCCGCGTCTACGAGCGGTTGAAGGCCTACGGCGAATCGGAGCAGATGCTCGATCGCCCCGTGGTGATCTACAATCCGCAACTGAAGAAGACGTCGTCGTGGGCCAACTTTTACCTCGATCGCGACCACAGTGCGCCGCCGGCGGCCGCGAAGGAGGCCGGCAGCCCGCAGGGCGCGCCGGGCGAACCGTCTACGAATCCTTGAGTAGTTTCAGGAGCCAGGGCATGGCAATTCCGTCGCTGAAGATCATTGCGGAGAGCATCAACAACTCGGTCCCCTCGACGAAGCGGCTGTTCGACGCGGGCGACATCGAGGGCCTGCGGGAGCTGGCCCGCTTTCAGGACGAGCGCGGGGCGGCCTACCTCGACGTGAACGTCGGCGCCCGGGCGCCGGAATTCATGACCGAGATCGTCCGCAAGGTCCAGCGCGTCAGCGCCAAGCCGCTGTCGATCGACACGCCCGATCCCGTGCTGGCCCGGGCCGGCCTGGAGGCCTACGACCCGCAGCGGGCCGGCGGGCAAAAACCGATCCTCAATTCGATCTCGTTGCTGCGGGTGGGCATGTTCGACCTCTACAAGGTCCGGCCTTTCCGGCCCATCCTGCTGATTTCCGAGCAGGTGGTGGACGGCCAGTCGAGGCCCTGCCGCACGGCCGAGGAGACCTACGCGGCCGCCAAAAACATCGTGAAGATGTTCCAGGACCTCTGCCCCGGGGCCGGCAACGACGATTGCATTCTCGATCCCGGCATCGCCCCCATCGGCAGCGATTGCGAGGGGAACCTGAAACGGCTGCTCGGGGCAATGGCACTGATCCGCGCCGACGCCTCGCTGGCGGGCACGCACGCCTCGGTGGGCCTGAGCAATTTCACCGTCATGCTGCCCTCGAAGCGGGCGGACGGCGCGCCGGTCCGCGGCCCCTTGGAAAGCGCATTTCTGACCAAGGCCATGCCGCTGGGGCTGGACATGGTCATCGGCTCGGTGAAACGCAACTACCAGATCCTGCCCCCCGACGATCCCGCCCTGGTGTGCATCGAAGAATGTTTGAAACTGGATGGATTCGACGTGCCCATGCGGGTGCGGGAGTTTTACGCGTGAAACTTGCACTGCGAAACCGCCCCGGCGGCGAAACCGCAAGCGTGCCTGCCGACCCCAATTCCTAATCCCTAATCCCTAATCCCCAAATCCCCATGTCCACCGGCCGCCAACTGCCCCCCGACATTGAAATCGCCCGCCACGCCGACATCCAGCCCATCGAGCAGATTGCCGGGCGGCTGAACATTCCCGACGGCGACCTGGAGCACTTCGGCAAGTACAAGGCCAAAGTGTCGCTGGATCTCTACCATCGCCTGGAGAGCGCGGCGGCGGGCAAACTGGTGCTGGTGACGGCCATTACGCCCACGCCCGCCGGCGAAGGCAAGACCACCACCAGCATCGGGCTGTGCGACGGGCTGAACCGGCTGGGCAAGCGGGCCTCCGTCTGTCTGCGCGAGCCCTCGCTGGGGCCCTGCTTCGGCATGAAGGGCGGGGCGGCCGGCGGCGGCTATTCCCAGGTCATCCCCATGGAGGACATCAACCTCCACTTCACCGGCGATTTCCACGCCGTCGAACTGGCCCACAACCTCCTGTCGGCCATGCTCGACAACCACATCCACCACAGCAACGCCCTGGGAATCGATCCCCGGCGGATCGTCTGGAAACGCGTGGTCGACATGAACGACCGAGCGCTGCGCAACATCATCGTCGGCCTGGGGGGGCCGAATAACTCGATGCCGCACGAGGGCGGCTTCGACATCACGGTGGCCTCCGAGGTGATGGCCTGCTTCTGCCTCTGCGAATCGTTGCAGGAATTGCGGGAGCGGCTGGGACGGATCATCGTCGCCTATACCCGCGACCGCAAGCCGGTCACGGCCGCCGATCTGAAGGCCCACGGCGCCATGACCGTGCTGCTGAAAGACGCCATCCAGCCCAACCTCGTGCAGACGCTGGAGGGCAATCCGGCGTTCATTCACGGCGGCCCCTTCGCCAACATCGCCCACGGCTGCAACAGCGTGCTGGCCACGAAGCTTTCCATGCGGCTCTCCGAGTACACCGTCACCGAGGCGGGTTTCGGCGCCGACCTGGGGGCCGAGAAGTTCATGAACATCAAGTGCCGCAAGGCGGGCATCCGGCCCAACGCGGTGGTGATCGTGGCCACGGTCCGGGCCCTGAAGCTGCACGGCGGCGTCCCCTTGAAAGAGCTGCACAAGCCCAACGTCGAGGCCCTGGACAAGGGGGTGGAAAACCTGAAAAAACACATCGAGAACATCCACCGCTTCGGACTGCCGGTGGTGGTGGCCATCAACCACTTCTCCAGCGATACCGAGGAGGAACTCCACTTCATCCGCGACAAGTGCGCCTACCTGTCGGTGAAGATCATCCAGGCCGACCACTGGGCCCGCGGCGGCCAGGGGGCCGAGGAGCTGGCCCAGGCGGTGGTCGACGTGGTGGACAGCACCAAGACCGACTTCTCCTTCCTGTATCCCGACACCTGCACGCTCTGGCAGAAAGTCGGCATCATCTGCCGCGAGATCTACGGGGCCACCGACGTCCTGGCCGACAAGAAGCTGCGGGAGAAGTTCCATGCCCTGCAAGAGGCCGGCTTCGGCCACTTGCCCGTCTGCATGGCCAAGACGCAGTATTCGCTGTCGACCGATCCCGGCCTGGTGGGCAGACCGAAAAACTTCGACGTGCCGCTGCGCGACGTGATGGTTTCGGCGGGGGCGGGCTTCGTGGTGGTGCTGACCGGCGACATCATGACCATGCCGGGACTGCCGAAGACGCCGGCCGCCGAGTCGATCGACATCGACGCCCAGGGGCAGATCGTCGGCCTGTTTTGAGCGCCGGCTTTTGCCGCCTTCCTCTTGCGGAACACGGAATCGAGCGAATCGTCACTAATTGGGCGCGAACTGTTCGGCGGAAATCGGCTCGCCGTCCCCGGAAGCGATGAGCCGGTCCCAAACCGAGTAGCAGTCCGTGCTCGCGGCCGTGGTGTTGGCGCCGTAGGTGGCCATAGTCCCACCTCCCTGGGGCGATGTCCCGATAGAGTCGCTGATCCAGGCGCACGCTGCCGTCGGCCAGGCAAATGTGGGCGCCGGCGCGGTGCAGGCTGCGGATGGTCTGTTGGATGTTGGTTGTGCCGTTAGCCACACAGGGCATTGAATTGGCCGTACCAAAACTGCTGGCTGCACTGCCGTTCAGTATATTGTCGCCCTGGCTGGTGCTGGAGGCTTGATAATTGGGCCCGTAATCACTGGGTGTGGTGAAATTGCCGCCCGAGCCCGAGCCGACGCCGAACAGGCGCTGGGCCCAGCGCCGCCCATCGCCCAAACGCCGCGGCAGTCGGCGCTGCTGGCTCCCGCCCGGATTTCGCCCAACAGAATCGTATTGCCCTGCCCGTCGGTGATATCCGCGGAACGGAGAGAACAATTGACTCCCATGATGCCGCGGGTCGTCGGATTGAGCCAGCCCAATTCGCTGGGCCCGCCCGCGCTGCCGATGTCCGCGCCACCGCCGAGCCGCATGGGCACCAATGCGCCGTTGGCGGCGTAGTTGCCGCGCGCCCAGTTGCCGGTGCCGTTCGTGGTGTCAACGAACGGGCGGCGGTTGAAGGAATCGCTGGGGCAGAGCATGAAGGGCAAATTGAAGACCCGGGCCAGTTTGTTCGTGACGTTCCGTGAGGGGCATCGGAGGATTTTGAGTAACAGCGCCGGTGGGGAGGGTGGTGGTACTGCCGCTGCTCTCGATCTGGGTGTAGAGGTTCGAGTAGTCGCAGAAGGGCAGAATCATGATGACCCAGTTCTCGCGCATGTTGCTGGAACTCAGGCCCAGCGTCGGCGAGAGAGAGCTGGGGGTCCACGGAACGGCGTTGTCGTGGAAGCTGGCGGCGTTGGGATAGACCTGCCATTGCGCCTCATAGCCGGCCACGGCGATGCCGAGCTGATGAAGATTGTTTTGGCATTGCATCCGCCGCGCCGATTCCCGCGCCTGGTTGACCGCCGGAATGGTCAAACCGACGAGGATCCCGATGATGGTAATGACGATCAGAAGTTCGATGAGCGTAAAGCCGCCCGGCGATCTGCGGCCGGCCGCCACGCAAAGGCTGTTCGAGTCCACGGCACACCCTCCCCGCTGCTCCAGTTGCTGGAACTGATGGAACGCTGCCCCCACATTCCATCCTCATTCCTATCACAATCGCCGGGAAAAAGCAAGGGATGCCGCAGCGGAGGGGCTGGAGGAGAGGAACCAGCCCATGCCGCCGAGGGCGCCGGGCGGCACGGGCCTTGCCCGTGCTTTGTGGGAAAAAGGTGACAGGCACCATTTGTGCGAAGCACCCTCCGGGCCGTTCCGGCAAATGGTGCCTGTCACCTTTTTCCCTCCCGTGATTCGGGCTCTCGGAGCTAACCTCGTGCCGCCGAGGAATACAGCGGCGCCCCGGCAAAGCCAGTGCCACCCGGCCGGCAGCCCCATTTGCGGAGCCAGCGGGCATAGGCCAGCAGGTGCCGCCAGGCATCGGCGGAAAACAGCCGCGCGCTGCCCCGCCGTTCCAGGTGGTAACAGTACGTTCCGCCGTGGTACATGACCCGCCAGCCTGCCTGGTGCATGCGGAGACAGATGTCGACGTCCTCGAAGTACTTGCCGAAGCGCTCGTCGAAAGCGCCCGTCGCGGCCAGCGCCTCGCGCCGCGCCAGCAGGAAGCAGCCGGAGAGCCAATCGCACTCGAACGAGGCCCGCGGGTCGCTCTGCCGGTAAAGGTAGCGGTCCAAGACGCCCGGCAGCAGGCGCCCCAGCCCGCAGCGGCGGGCCAAGATGACCGGCAGCGTCTGAAATCGCCGCGCTGCAAAGGCATCCCGGCCGTCCTCATGATAGAGCCGGCAGCCGGACACCCCGCACTCCGGCTGCGCGTCCATGAACTGGACCATGCGGGCCAGGCACTGTGCCGGCGGATCGAAGAACATGTCGGTGTTCAGTAACAGCAGGTACCGCGCCGTCGAGACCTCGAGAATGCGGTTGAGATTGGCGGCGTACGGCAGCCGGACGCGATTGCGCACGATGCGGGTGCGGGCAGCGACGTTGCGGAAGGGCTCGACGCCTTCGGCCGAGGCGTTGTCGACCAGGACCAAGCGCATCGCCAGGCCGTCGCCGGAGGCCGCCGCGGTGCAGAGCAGCCGGGGCATCAAGTCCTGCTCGTGGGTGTAGACGACGCCCACGTCCAAGTCGAGATCTGCTGGCATGAGCTTCAAGCCGCCTTTCGATGTTCGTCGTCCGGGCGGATCTCCAGGACCGTATGGTTCTCTGCCGGAGGCCGGACGCCCGGCGGCGAGAACCAGCGGCTCCCCAGCGCCTTCAGCCGCCGGTTGATCGCCCCTTTCAGCAGCGTCAACTCGTAGTGGCCGAACAGCCGCAGGCGGACCATCAGCACCACCAGGCTCACGGCCGTGATCCAGGCCAGGGCATCTTTGCGGAAGACGGTGGCGGCCGTGGCGGCGGCCCCCGTGGTCAGGCACACGGCGCCGAGGATGCACAACACCTGCCAGGGCTGCAAGCCGCGATCCAAGAGGCGGTGATGGATGTGCTGCCGGTCGGCCGCGGCGTAGCTCCGGCCCGTCAATTTGCGGCGGACCACGGCCATCACCACGTCGAACATCGGCAAGGTCATGATCACCGCCGGCGCCGTGATCGCCAGCGTGGCGGAGGTCTTCATCGCCCCCTGGATTCCCAGGATTCCCAGCACCAGGCCGATCAGGGTGCTGCCGGAATCGCCCAGAAAAATGCTGGCGGGGGGCAGATTGTGGACGAGGAAGCCGCCCAGCGCGCCGGCCAGCACGATGGCGATCACCGCCACGTGGTTGTTGCCCATGCTCACGGCGATGATGCTCATCATGGCGGCCGCGGAGAGGCCGACGATCGAGGCCAGGCCGTCCATGCCGTCGATGAGATTCAGGGCATTGATGCAACCCAGCAGCCAGAGGATCGTCAGCGGAATCCCCCCCCAACCCAGCACGATGGGGTAACCGAAGACCACGATGTGATCGATCCAGTAACCGGCGCACACGATCGGCAACACGGCCAGCAGTTGCAACGCCAGCTTGGTGCGGGAAGCAAATCGCCACAGATCGTCCAGCGCGCCGAACAGGCAGGCCAAACCGGCCGCGGGGATCAGGGCGGCCGCCAAGCTGCTCAGCGCGGGGGAGGCCAGCCGCGGATGGTTTACCGCCAACAGCAGGCCCAGCACCATGGCCAGGTAGACCGCCACGCCGCCCCAGAGCGGCATCTGGCCCTTGTGAAGCCTCCGCACGGCGTCGGGCCGGTCGACGACCCGCCAGCGCCGGGCCGCCGCGCGCACCGCCACCGTCAGGCCGATCGACAGCAGCGCCGTGACGGCCATTGTCATCAGCATGGAGGGAATTTTGGCATCCATTCCAAAGGCATCCTTGCCCGCTTCGCCCGGCGTCTGTGCCACGGGCACGCAAAGCGCGTCTCCCGGCAGTCCCGTAGGGACGTTCGATAGTAGCCCAGCGATTCATCGCTGGGTAAATTTGCGGCCCAAGCCCTCCGTGAGTCCCGTAGGGACGGCTGAACTGGCCGTCGTCGGCCGTCCCTCCGGGACTTGTTCATTGGAATTCTTGTGACCTCTTTCCCAGCAGTGAACTGCTGGGCTATTTTCAAGTGCCCCTACGGGGCAGGAACCTGCTACGCCATTGCGGCTGGTGTGTGAGGTCGGGGGCTTCCAGGCCAGGCCGCCCAGCGGCTGGCCTTGCAGCCACACCAGCACCCGCGAGCAATTCTTGGGCAATCGCTCCGGGTCGACGCGCCGGAATCCGGCTGCTTCCAGCACCCGGGCCAACCGTGCGCCGCAGCCACGGGCCGCGTCTTCCTGCGGCAGCAGCACGACGTTGGGCCGGTGCTGCTCCAGCAGCGCGATCACCGTTGCCGGCTCGGAGGTGGCCAGGAACGAAACGCAGCGCCCCCGCGCATAATAATTGACGACCTGGGTGAAACCGTCCGGACCGATCAGCACCGGCGACGGTCCCGCCTGGCTGCGGAGCCAGCGGCCCAGCTCGACCTTCTCCGACCGCGGGGCGCAATTCCAGGAGAACGCCACGGCCAAGGCGATGGCGCCGACCACAGCCGCCGGCGCCCCACGCAGCAGGCCGCTCCGCCACGGGCTGCCGGCTTTCAGCGAGCGCGGCCGCCCAGGCCGACAGGCGCAAAAGCCCCAGGCCGGCCAATCCCGAACTCATCAGGACCAGGGGAAAAACGTAGCGCCGGCACGTCGTGTGTTGTGCCCAAAGATGGACCCACACCGCCCACAGCAGCACGGCCTGGGCGATCACCAAGCCGACCTGGTTGGCCCGCGACCACGCAAGGCGTGGTGCCCGCGCCGGGCGTGGCGCCTGCCCAGGGCGTGCGGCCCGTGCCCGCCATGCCCCGGCCGCTCCGATCGCCAGCAGCAGGGTCCACAGCGGCGTCAGCCCCTTCACGACCGTGGGGAGGTAGATTTCCCACATGCGCCCCGCGGAGATCGGCCCCAGCGAGTTCGGCAGCACAGCGCTGGAGGCGGACGCATCGCCCAGCAACGTCCGCGACCAGCCGCCCGCCAGGATCAGCGGTCGGATGCGGTACAATTCCGCCGCCGCGTGGCCGCGGAGCACGGCGACGATCAAGGCCGCCATCGCCAGGGCGGGCACGATGCCCAGACAACCCAGGGCGCCGGCCGCCAATCGGCGGCCATGTCCTCGACGATCGCCGTCTCGACCGAGCGCCCGCCATCGCGCCACCGACCACACGGCCAGCGGGATCAACAACAGCAACCCCTCCAGCCGTGTCGCCGAAGCCAAGGCGATCGTCGCTCCCGCGGCGAGAAACATCCCCAGGCGCACCTCGCTGACGGCGCGCCACAAGAGGTAAAGAGCCAGGGTGAACAGAAACCAAAAGGTCGGATCGCGAATGATCTCGGGACTCCAGCGGATCATCTCGCTGTGGACGGCGTAGAGGAAGCAGCCGGCCAGGGCCACGCGGTCGTCGAATTGCCGCCGCAGCCAGCCGAACAGCGGCAACACCACCGCGCCGGCCATCAGCACGCTCCACAAGCTCCCGGCCAGGACCCAGTCGAGCCCCGCGCGATGGAGCAGGACCAACACGACCGGCAGCGGATTGAGGCCCGAGAGTCGCAAGAATTCGCCGGGGTTGCCCTGATCGAGCAACCCCGCCAGATGGATGTACGCCACGCCGTCGGGACACACGCCGCCGAGTTTCCACGCCATCAGCGCCCGCGGCGCCAGACACAACAGCAGCAGTCCCAGCAGCACCAGGGAACGGCGCACGCGGGTGCCACGGTTGGCTTGTCCAACCGTGTTTCCGGCACTGCTGGACAAGCCAGCAGTGGCACCCGACATTTCGACCGAGCACGGTTGGGTCACTAGGGACCGGCGCACGCCGCCGACGCGATGCGGATCAACAACAGCCAATTGGTTGGGAAGGTCCGTGCCGAGGGTCCGGACCGGGGTGCAAGGAACCATCGCTAGTTGGTGAAAATAGAGAATCTGGGTCGCCAATACCCCCCCGCCACCGTCACTCGCCGCGACGGGGTTGCGATTTATCCCACAACTGGCCAAAGCGGGCAACGCCAATTACGCCGGAAATCGGCATTGTTGCCCGGGACCGCGCGGTCTAAGATCAGCAGTCCCCCGCGAAAAACGGTGCTGGAGCCCCGGGGGGCGAAGGATTTGCCGTGCCGAAGGTCTTCATCGCCCTGGCCACCTATCAGGGCGCCAAGTATCTGCGATCGTTGATCGAGAGCATCCGCCGCCAGTCCTACCAGGACTGGACGCTGCTGGCCCGTGACGACGGCTCGACCGACGCGACGGGCAAGATTCTCCAGGAAGCAGCCCTCCGGGACGGCCGCATCCGCCTGCTCGACGACGGCGGCCGGCGCTATGGATCGGCGGGGAACTTCGGGCTCCTCATGCAACGGGCCTTCGACCTCGGCGCCGACTACCTGTTTCCGGCCGATCAGGACGACGTTTGGCAGGCGGAGAAAGTCCGCAAGCTGATGGAGTTGATGCGGCGGGGCGAGACGGCCTGCGGCCAGCCGGTCGCCCGGCTCGTCTATTCCGACCTGGTCGTCGTGGACCAACGGCTGCGGACCGTGCATCCGTCCTTTCTCCGCTACTCGCGGCTTCGCCAGGGCGGGCCGGAACCGCTGGGGACCCTTCTGGGGCGAAGTTATGTGCTCGGTTGCGCCTCGCTGATGAACCGGCCGCTGTTGGAGCTTTCCTTGCCGTTGCCGGCGTCGATTGCCTCGCACGACTGGTGGGTGGCCCTGTGCGCGGCGGCCGCCGGCCAGATCTGCTGCCTTCCCGAGCCGACGCTCTGGTATCGCCGGCACGGCGGCAACGCCAGCGGTCCGGCCGGCTTCTGGAGCGGACTCGATCCGCGGCGGCACTGCTGGAGCAATCGCTGGCAGACCGGTTATCGCAGCTTTCGCCAATCGCTCGACCAGGCCCTGGCGCTGCGCCAGCGCTTGGACGAACATGCCGTGGCGGTTGCTCCGGCGACGCGGCAGTGCCTGGAGCGATTCTGCACGCTGTTCGAGCGTCCGCGGCCGGCCTGGCGGCGCATTCTCCAATTGCTCGGCATGGGGATGCCCGCCATCGACCTGCCCCGGCGGCTCCTCTACTACTTGTGCGTCTCTGCGCTGCCGCGGCAGAAGCCGGGCTGCTGAAGCGGCGGTGCGAACCAGATCTCGCTGGTCTCCGGGAGAGGGTGAGGCGGATTGACGCGCCCATCCCTTCCTGCCCCCGAACGCCTTCTCCCGCGCACGATGAGTCCGATCCTACCCAGTAGAAAGCACGGGGGCTCGTTCGGTTGTTCCACATTTACTTTGTCAGCGGCGGCAGAATATGCTAGTGTTGATAGGAGCCGGGCCCTTTGCCGCCATTATCCGCATGCCGGTTCCGCATGCAGCACGCATCCCGACCATCACACTACTGAATCGGCGGAAAATGGTGGAAAAGCGGCTGCACCGCCTTGGTTGGCCAATTGACACCCCATGAGCCGGTACTTATAAGAAGAGCTTTTGTCCCCGCGTTTTCCCGTGAGGGTCTAGGGCCGTGGTTCCCGAACCGACCGTATTTCTCGTTGACGACGATCCGATGATCGTCGCGGCGCTGAAGGAACTCGTGGGACTGTTGGGGTTGAATTGCGCCAGCTACCGGTCGGCGGCCGAGTTTCTGGAAGGCTATCGTCCCACCGGCCCGGGATGCCTGGTGCTGGACGTTCGCATGCCGGGCATGAGCGGCCTGGAATTGCAGAAGGAATTGACCGCCCGGGGCATCGATCTGCCCACGATCATCATCACCGGCTTTGCCGACGTGCGGATCGCAGTGGAGGCCATGAAGGCCGGGGCCGTCGAATTCCTGGAGAAGCCCTTCCGTACCCAGGAACTGTGCGATCACATCCAGCGGGCGGTCAAGCTCGACGTGGCCAACTGGCAGCAGCGCCAGGAGCGAGCGAAAGTCCAACGGCACTTGTCCGCACTCACCCGCGCCGAGAAACAAGTGCTCGCCTTGATCCTTGCCGGCAAGACCAATCGCTTGATGGCAGGCGAACTGGACTTGAGCGTCCGCACCATCGAAGACCGCCGGGCGCGATTGATGCGGAAGCTGGGGGTCAGGTCGCGGGCGGAACTCATCGAGTTGATGCGGACCGACGCCGACGGGTCGGTGTTAAAGGACGGGCAGGAAGGTTGAATCGGCGCCAGGACCACGCAGGGCATAGCGCCCGCGTCGGCCGTGCGAAACCGCGTAGGTCAGGCACTTCGTGCCTGACAAAGGGTTTCCGGAATTCGGGCGCATGTCAGGCACGCCCGTGCCTGACCTACGCTCCGGGGGACTAACGGGTGGAGGCGGTTTTCTCGGCGGCCGCGCAGCGCCAGCCGATCACCAGCCAGCCGGCCTGCGCCTCCATTTCCACGGGTTGGAGTTTTCCCACCGCGGCCCACTTGCCCTTGGGCGTGAAGCCCTTGGCCACCAACTCCGGCTCCAGCACCTTGCCCAACCGCCGCTGCAACAGCGTGTGGATGGTCTCCTCGCGCATGCCGAGTTGGCTGCGGCCCGGGACGAAATTGGGCGGGAAGATCTGCAACTCGCCCTGGCGGACCGCCTTGAAGACGCCGTCGGCCTTGACCAGTTTGTAGACGGCCGTGACGTTCATTCCCGGGTAGCGCTGGTCCCCCTTGAAATAGTGCTCCCCGCGCAGGGTCACGCTGAAACCGCCGTCGGCAAAACTCACGGAAATGGGCTGTTCGCGGGCGAATTCGATCGTCCACGGCTCGCGGTCTTCGTCTGCTTTCAGCCGCTCCGGCAGGTAGCCGAGCAGATCGGAGATCATCTTCTGCAGCGTCTGCTCGTGCAGGACCATGCCGGAAAGCACGGTCGCCGCCGCGTTGTTGATGATTGACTGGTGGATGCGGACGGCGAGGTCGGGATCTTTCTCGGTCAAGGCGGGCGGCTCACCCGGCGCCGCCAGTTGATCGGCCGCCGCTTCCAGGGCGACGACGTTGAGGACGTCGCTGCTGGTGCTGAAACGCAGCACTTGCGGAAAAACCAGACGCTCGCTCAGCGGCTGGCGGAACTTCTTCCGGTAGTCGTCGTTGGCCTTGTCGAGCATCTCGGCGGCCTGTTGGTCCACGCGCCCGGCGGCTATGCACTGGGCATGTTGCGAGGCGATGCCCTCAGCCTCCTCCTGCTGCTGGCCGGCGCCGCCAGGCGATGCGCTCGATGAACTGGCTGCCGTTGACCGCGCAGATGTCCGAGATCGTCGTGCGCGTTACGGCGTTGACGGCGGCCGCATGGGCCGCCAGCCCGTCGGCGTCCATCCATACCCGCTTGCAGGCGCCGATGCGGGTGCAACCGCTGGTATAAACGCACACCGGGCCGTTGCGACCGACGCTCTGGCTGTTGTTGACGGCCAGCAGAATGATGTCGAAGACGGCCTGGTCGGCGTCGGGAAACAAGCTCACGGTGGTCTGCCCGACGGTGCGGCCGGTGCCGCTGATGTCGGTGCCGAGGATGCAGTCGCGGATCGGCGCCACCTCGTCGACCGGCGCGGCGATGCCCGCTCCCACCATCTCGCCGCTCAACTGAATGTACAGGTTGGGATGGACGAGCCGGTTGGAGACGGACTCGACCAGTTGCGGCGCCTGGCGGGCGCTGTGCAGCCAACGCAGGGCCTCGCCGATGCGGAAGGCCTGATCGGTAGTCGGCTGCAAGGCCGACGCCTCGAGGTCGGCGGCCAGCCGGTCGAGCACCTTCTCATACGCCGTCTTGACTTGGGGATTGTCGATGGCCCCCGCCCGCTCGATATACTTCCGCAATGCCTGGCGGACGTCGACGAACCAAATCAGCTCCAAACCTTCTTGCCCGGAGGCTAATTTTGCATAAACGGCGCCGAGCACGGCCAAGTCGGGCGCGGCGGACGAGCGCAGCTCCGTTTGGAGCTTGTCCAACTGGGTGTATTTCCTCCAGCCTTCACCATTGGCCGCATCTTCCTTCAGCCTGCCATCAAGCTGATCTACGGCCGCAACCAACTCCGCCTTGGCTGCGCTGAGATCGTCCTTGGTCAGTGGGAGGAAGTGGGTTTTGGCCGCCCGGGCAGCCTCCGCCAGCGAAGGATCTGGCCCCTCTGCAAGCGCGTAATATGCTGAACTGTAATAACTTACAAAAACACATCCTGCCAGAAACCATCCTGCCATACGGCGGTTCATCGCACGCCTCCTTGAAACGGAACGGGGCCAACAATCGCCTTGCTCAACCGACCGTCGGCTGTAAGTTCTTTCGTAACCACAGCACCACTACAGTCAGTGGAAATGCTCACCTCGATACTACCCGCACACCATAATCGGAAAAGGTGGTTGATTTTTCCCAGCTTAGCAGTTAAACCTAATAGTCACAACAGCATTCGCACCGTGGAGGGGAAAAGGTTCCCACTATATTGGTAGGGAAAAGGTGACAGGCACCTTTTGCCGGCACGGCCCGAAGGCGGGCACTATGCGCGCCTGGTCGTCGCACAAAAGGTGCCTGTCACCTTTTCCCAAAAAATATTAGCGGGCGGCTGGATGCCGCCTGGACTCGAAATGGACGCATGGTTGGCTCACCCCGATTATTCACACACCAGGATCGCCCATGCACTCCCGATTTTTCCCGGCAGCAGCCGCCCTGGCTGCGCTTGCCCTCTTGCCGCGGCCGGCCTGCGCCGGCGGCACTACGACCGACACCAAGCCACCGGCGGCCGCAGCCAGCCCGCCGGCGCCGGCCGTCACTTGGCAGACCGACTACGCCCGGGCGCTCGATGACGCCCGGCGGCAGGGCAAGATGCTCTTGCTCTTCTTTTCTGATCCGGCCGAGGAGTGCAGCCGGCGTTTCGAGGCGGACACGCTCGGCGCCGCCGCCGTTTCCGCGCCTGAAAAAAGACTTTGTTCTCGCCCGATTGCCGCGGGATGCCCGGGTCGATACCCAAGGGGGCAAGGTGACGCTGCTGGCGCACGCGGCCTTTGCGGAGATGCTGGGCCGGCCCGGCGTCGCCATCATCGATTTCGCCCATGCCGACCCCAAGCTGCACGGCAACGTGGTCAGCGTGTTTCCGCTCACCGAGACGCTTTCGTACACGCCGGAGCAGATGGGAGTGATTCTGGACTTGCCGCCGGGCACGCTGACGCAACGGACGCTGATCTATGCGGTGCGGGTCCATCCCGAGCATCCGGCCAGCACGGCCGGCCAATTGGAGTCGCACCTGGTCCAAGAGGCGGAAAGCCACTCGGAGAACCAGGCCCGCATGAGGCTGCAAGGCCATCACTTCTGGGAGACCCGCTTTCACCGCATCAACGCCATTTTGCCGGCCGGTTTGACCGCCCGCGAGGTCTGTGCCGAGAGTTGGCCCCGTCAGGGCCTGGTCGAGGCAGCCATCGAGTGTGTGCGTTGTTGGCGATGCTCGTCCGGGCACTGGGACGCGGTGCGCTGCCGTCACCAGGTGTACGGTTACGACATGAAGCTTGGCGACAACGGGGTCTGGTACGCCACCGGCATTTTCGGCAGCGGATAACCCCGGGGATTGGCAGCCGTGCATTCTTGCGGCCCGCAGAAAAAGCGGTTACGTCGCAGGCCCCTCGATAATTTCGATTTCCTCCTGCGTCAGGCCGTAGAGGTCATATACCAGCCGGTCAATCCCCGCATCGGTGGCATCAATTTGGCGCTGAATGACCGCCTTCTGCGAGTCCGACTCCGCCACGGCAAGCTGTCGGTGCAAGGTCTGCATGGCATCGACGAGCGCAACAATTTTATCGTGTGAGGTCCTGTCCTTGCCGTCGTTGAGGTTGACAGCGCGAATGGGAAGCTGAACCAGGAATTGCTTGTTGGCAGCGAAGTACCCGCCATGAAAGGTGGTGCTTACCTTCTTCATCGTCCAGTCGAGCAAACGGCTGTTCAGCAGAGCCGTGAAGTACCGCATATCGCCGTGTTCTCGGTCGATTGTCAGTCCGAATCCGCCGGTGGTCACGTTCACGAAATAGCAGTTATCCGTGTCGAAGTACGCGCTAAGCCTGGTAATCATGTACGGGACCAGAATCTTCGGTTGCTCCCAGACGCCAAGGTTCTTCGGGTAAAGCTGGTACCAGCCCGTTGCCTTAAACTTCCCGTGTTCCCGTTCCGTCAACACAGCCTTGTTCCTGACGAAGTAAGCCCATGTCTTGGGGTACGCTTTCTGAAGGCGCCTTTCTGGGATCAGAATCGCCTTCGCACCGAGCACCTGATACGGAAACAAAACCGCAGCCGTGGCGTTCGCCGAATACCGTCCGATAGCACCGCTCCGAATGACTGGTTTCAGCAAGTCGGCCTCAACGGCTACCGTTTCGTTGAGTTCTTTTGAGTACAGGGAAACGGTCCTGCCCTTCAGGGGGGGCACTTCCTTAAAAACGAAGACGGTATCGGCACTTGTCTGTAGGCCAACGAAGATTTCGGCCAAGTCGCCGAGTTTGGCGGAAATTTGCGAGAGCTTATGAAACAGGGTGGTGCCTCGCCCAACGGCAAAGTTCCATTCCCCAGCCGTAACCTGGCCGGCCTTCAACACGCCTTCCGTCGCGACCCCGGTGGTTCGCCAGGCAGTCAGGTCATCGACCTTGGCAAACCGGCATGGCGCCGCCGGCGACCTGTCCAGGAATAGGAGACATGTGTAGGTTGTCGCCCCGTCGAAGACTTGCTGGTCGCCAAAGTGAACGACGCGCGAAAGATGCTTTCCCTTGGCGATCATCGCCCGCACCGGCTTACCGTACTTGGAATTGAAAAACTTGTGCGGGCAGATGAAGCCCAGTTGGCCGTTGGGACTGAGTAGCTTCAGGCCTCTTTCGATGAAGACGACATAGATGTCGTAATTGCCCGCCTTGCCGGCGTCGAACAGTTCCCTGTAGATATCAACCTCCAACGGTGCCCATTTCTTCATCGCTTGGATACGGACGTAGGGCGGATTGCCGATGATGCAATCAAAGCCGCCGGCCTTCATGGCGTCGGGGAAGCCCTGCTTCCAGTCAAAAGGGTTGACCCGTTTCAATTCCTCGGGGTCGGGAATCAGCTTGCCGGTGAAGTAGCCGGGGCCAATCAGCGAGTTGCCGCACTTGATGTTGTCGGCTAGGTTCGGCAGCGCCCGGTCGTGAAATAGGCGCTGTTGCCGGGTTACGGTCTGGTCGGTTTCACCCTCCAAGACCTTCAAGAGCAGCGACAGCTTCGTCACTTCCACGGCCTGGGCGTCGATGTCTACGCCGAAAAGGTGCGCCGTCAAGATACGCTTCTTTTCGCCGATCGTGAGTCGCCAATCCCCGTTGCGGGGGTCTTGGTAGACGGCCTTCTTAAACGCTTCCGGCTTGTGTTCGGCATACCATCTCAGGCAATGGTCGAGAAGGTACTGGTAAGCTCCCAAGAGGAATGAGCCGCTTCCGCAGGCCATGTCCAAAACCCGAAAAGCCGGCTTCTCCTTGCCGCCGGCCAGTTGCGCGGGGCTCCGGCCTTCAATCTGCTGGCCGACAGTGTGCGTTACGATGTAATCGACGATGTACTTCGGAGTGTAGAAGACGCCCCCGGCCTTGCGCACTTCGGGCTTCTCTTCGACCTTCGCGCGATGGCCGGTGGTCAGCCGGATGACCTTGCCGAGGAACCGCTCATAGATGGTTCCCAGGATTTCCACGGGGATGAGGCGGAAGTCATAATCCGAATCGTATAGACTTTGGAGGATTGGCCTGAAAACCTTGTCATCGACCACCAGCCTCGGCGTGATGCGGTCGGGGGTTTCCGATATGCCCGGCTCTTTCTCGAAGTGGAACAACCCAGCGTTGTATTTCTCATCGGCCCGGCGGCACAGGTCGCGCATGAAACGGGCGTAAACGTCGGCCCCTTCGCAGAGTTTCAGAAGCCGGCCGTCAGCTTCAAGCCCCCGGTCTTCGGCCATGCGAAGGAATACCACGCGGTCAATGGTGAGTTGAACGGCGGTGTTGAGGTCGTCGGATGAAATGCCCGGGTTGCGAATGGCGACGTTGCCGGCGAGCGTCTTTCGCCATTGCTCGATTTCTTTCAAAAATTCTTCATCGACCGTCGACGTGCCTCGCTTCCGCTTGATTTTGGCGTAGCGGCCGAAGGCGCCCGACCATACGGCCTCGCGGGAAAAGAAGCCCCATAACTCCTGCCAGCGATCGACATACTCATCGAAGTGAAAGTGCAGGGTCCGGGCGTGGCGTGGCTTGTCGGTCTTGCGCGGCCGCCCGGTACAGTCGTAAACGGCCAGTTCCTCAAAATTTGTCAGCAGCGACAAGGGCAGGCCAGCGTTCCAGCCGTAACGGCGAAGCTGGATGGCTGGTGCGGGATCCGTGCCGATGTCGACACTGCATCGCTTGGCCTCCGCGAAAAACTGCGGGGCCGGGCCGGCACGAAACGTATAATCCGGTGTCTTCTGCGGGCCTTCATCGTCCAGGCTCTGCTGGACAACTACCTCCGCTAAGTGCGGAGTAACCTTTGCGGTATTGCCAACGTCCCAGCCGAGGGCTTCAAAAAAAGGGTTGATGAGGTATTGGCAAATCTGCGCCTCTTTCAGGGCGCGGAACTCGTCCTTGTTCTCTTGAAAGTGTTGACAAAGTTTGGCGATTTCCACCTTGCCTTCGTCGAATGTCTTCCCCATGTCATTGCCCTCCCGGTCTGATACCCCCGGCGGTAGTATAGCGAGGGGGCGGCGGCCGTGCCAGCCCCCAGGGCCAACGGAAAGATCGCCCCGGTCACGCGGCGGCCAGGGCGTCGAGCCAGGCCTCGATCAAGGTCGATTGATTGGCGTTGCGATCGATCTGTTCCAGGGCCTCCAGGCAGCGATCCAACTGGGCGGCGGCCGCGTCGCCGCCAGGCCGGGCCCGCAGGGCCTCGTCGACAAAGCGCCGCAAGTCGGGGTCCTCCGGCAGGGCCGCGCCGCCTTGTGCCCGCAACAGCCCCTGATAGAAGCGGGCGGCAAAACCGATCACTTGCCGCAGCCGCCCGCGGCGGGCCGACGCCTCCTTGCCGGCCTCATCGACGAAGGCCGAGATGCCGGGGGCGAAGCGCACGCTGTCCAACACGGCGCAGAGAGGTGCTCGTAGAGCGTGCTGCGGAACGCCCACAGGTCGGGATCGGCAAGCTCCACGGCCCGCTGAATGCTGCCTTCGCTGTGCTCGGCTAGCCGCTGCGCCTGGGCCGCATCCGGGACGAGGCCCTTCGACAACAGCAACTCGGCCACCACCTCGGGCGCCAGCGGCCGGAAGCGGACCAACTGGCAGCGGCTGCGGATGGTGGGGAGTTGTTTCGCCGGGCTGGTGCCGACGAGGATCAAGACGGATTGCGGCGGCGGCTCCTCGAGCGTTTTGAGCAGGCAGTTGGCCCCCTCGGCGTTGAGGAAATCGGCGTCGTCGATCACCGCGATCTTCCGCCCGCCCAGGAACGGCTTCAAACCGATGTTGTGGCAGAGTCCCTCCTGGCGGCGGTGCTCGCGCTGGCCGATGAGCAGTTCCAGGGGCAGGAAGGCCTTGTCGGCGGGCTTGCTGACCAGGTCGACGTCGGGATGCGTGCCGGCCAGGACCATAGTGCAGCTTGGGCACGTCTCGCAAGGGTCCAGCGCCGCCTCGGGCCGCTCCGTGCAGAGCATGGCCTGGGCGAGTTTCAGGGCGAAGGTCCGCTTGCCGATGCCCGAGGGGCCGGCAAAGAGAAAACTGCTGGCCAGCCGCTTCCGCTCCAGGGCGCGGCGAAACAGTTCGACGACGGCGTCGTGACCTTGGATGCCGTGCCAACTCATGGGGATTCCCGTCCGCGACTGGGGCCGCCCCGCGCCATCGCCTTGGCGGCGGCGGCGCGGACATCGGCCTGGACTTGCTCAACGGAGTGCGAGGCGTCGACGACGGTGATTTGATCCGGCTGCCGGGCGGCCTCGGCCAGGAAGCCCTCGCGGACCCGCCGGTGAAACTCGTCGCCTTGCTGCTCCATGCGGTCGCGGGGGCGGCGGATCCGCGCGGCGGCCGCCGCGGCCGGCATGTCCAGCACGACGGTCAGATCGGGCAGCAGCCCGCCGGTGGCGACGCGGCCGGTGCTCCAGAGCATTTCGACGTCCAGGCCGCCGCCATAGCCCTGGTAAACGACGTTGGAGAGCAGGTAGCGATCGGTGACCACGATCTTGCCTGCTTCCAGGGCGGGACGAACCAGTTCCTCGACCAACTGGGCCCGGGCGGCCATGTAGAGGAGCATTTCGCTGCGGCGATGGATGTGCAGATCGTGCCGTTCCAGGAGGATTTCGCGGACCGCCTCGCCCAGCCGGGTGCTGCCCGGATCGCGGCACGCCGTCACCTCATGGCCCTGCTGGCGGAGCCACTGGGCCAGCAGGGCGAGCTGGGTCGATTTTCCCGTGCCGTCGCCGCCGTCGATGGAAATGAACGTCATGGCACTCCCCCAGGCCCCGATCCCATGCTATTCTACCCGCGCGGCCGGGGCAGCCAAGGGGGTCGGCTCCGCGACATCCTGGCTGTAGCGCTGGGCCATGCGGAGGGCGCGGGCGGCCACCAGGCGGCGAAGTTCCACGGGCTCGAGCACTTCGGCCTGGTCGCCATAGCCGAGGATCCACCAGGAGATCTCCTGCAAGCCGGAGACGGTGACGTGGAAATCGAGCGTGCCGTCGTCGTTGCGCTCCACGCGCTGGGTCTTGTGCCAGGCCACTTCGGCCACGTTGTCGGCCACCATGGGGGCGAAACGCACCACCACCTCGCGATCGGGCCCCCGCTCCGGGATCAGCCGCCAGGCATTGCGCAGATAACGGTCGAGGGAGAAACCGCGGGGGATGCGGTAGTTGTCCTCCAGCAGATCGAGCGAGAGGATGCGGCCGAGGTTGAACGTCCGCGTGCCGCGGTGGATCGAGGAGCGGCCGATCACGTACCAACTCCGCTGGCAGAACAGCAGGCGGTAGGGATGCAGGAGGGTGAGAATCACCTTCCGCTCGGCCAGGCTGTTGTAGCAGATGCGGACGCAGCGGCGGGCGGAGACCGCCTCGACCAGTTGCTGATAGACGGGCGTGCGGCCGTCCAGCGGATTGCTGGGGGGCGGATGGATCGAGACGGCGTCGGCGGCCCGGCGCATCTGCTCGCGGAGCCGCAGCGGCAGGCTGTTTTCCAGCTTCACCGCCGCCCCGTGGGCAGGCCCGAAAAAAGGCAGCCGGTCCCCCAGCTCGTGACAGAGCACGATCAGCGCCAGGGCTTCTTCGGGGGTGAAGTTGGTGGGCGGGAGGTAGTAGGTGCCGGGAATGCGGTACTGCTGCGACTGCTGGTCGAAATGCAAGGGCACGCCCGATTGACGCAGCAAATCCAGGTCGCGGAAGATGGTCCGCCGGCTCACCCTGCACGCCGTCGCCAGCCGCTCAATATTGTACCCCTTGCCAGCTTGCAGCAGACCGATCAGCTTCAACAGGCGATGGATTCGCGACAGGTTCATGGGCGGCTGGTGTCGGGCCGGGGTTGGCGGCGCCGACGGGTTCCGACGCGGGCATGGGGACCAGTTCGGGCTGGCCTTCGGGCTCGGCCGCGGCAGGGGGCGGACCACCGCCGACGCCCCCGGCCTGGGCGGCACGGGTGTCGGCCCATTGGTCCACCGGTCCGCGACTGATCACGCCGGGCCGGGTAATTACATAGTTTAGCGAATGGGCGGCATCGCGGGCCCGGGCACGGCGTTGGGCGTCGAAATAGGCCTTGCCCGGCCACGGCCCCTCCGACAAGCAGACGCCATTGTACTCCAACAACGACCCCTTGCGGTAGTGGACCTCGGCGATCGACTCGTTGTAGCTGACCAGGACGCGATAGTAGTTGCTTTCGGCGTCGGCCAGCGCCCGCTGCGCCTGCAAGAGCACGTCCAGGGTGATTCTCCCGGTGTCGTAGGCCGCTTGCACGGCGCTGACCTCGTGCTCGGCCGCTAGCCGCCGATTGAAATTGGTCTCGGCCAGGGTGAGATTGGATTCCATGTCGCGGATGGCGAAGGCCACCTGGTGCGACACTTCCAGTTCCTCGTCCTGGAGCTTGGCCTTTTCTCGGGTCAGCACCAACTGGGAATAGCGGACGTTCGACATTTCCTTGCGGAAGCCGATCGGCAGGGTGAGCTGGCCGCCCAACTCCCAACTCTGATAATCGCCGTGGAAGAGGTTCTGATAGGCGTTGTCATCGATGCCCACGGGGGTTACGCCGTTGCTGGCCGAACCGATCAGGTTTTGGCCCATGCCGTTCCAGGTGTAGCTGGCGATGACATCCAGGCGCGGCAAGAGGTAGTTCTTGGCGGCGACCAATTCCAACTCGCGCTCCTTCACCCGCCAGCGCTGGCGGCGGAGTTCGACGCTGCGGCAGATGGCCTCGGTGTGGATTTCCGCCCAGTCGAAAGCGACCTTGGCGGTGGTGGGCTCGTCGGCGGGCTGGATCAGGCGCCCGTCGGTCGCCGTCAGCCCCATGATGTAGCGGAGACTGGCCTCGGACTCGTAGAGGTTCTTCAGGGCGGTCTCGACGCTGCTGCGGAAGAGGAAGTACTGCTCGCGGGACTGGAACTCCTTGTCCGCCTCGCCGCCGGCGGCGCCGACGACGTAGAGGGCATGAATCCGCCGCCAGGTCTCCAGGGCGCTGTTCGCGCCCGGCCAAGGCGGCGTCGAAGTTGCGGTAGGAAAAATAGAGTTCCCAGTAGGCCTTCTCCACGTCGTAGACCAGGTCCCGCACGCGGGCCTCGAAATCGGCCAGGGCGATGTCCGTGTTGATCCGCGCCAGCACCACGCCGTTGTTGACGCCCGGAGTGCCGCCGGGGCCGGCAATGCGGTTGAATTCCACGCCGGCCCCCTGCAACAACGGCTGCCGAATCTGCACCTGGACGTTGGCCGTCCAGTCGGCCGGAAGCGCCCGCGCGCCGTTGTCAAGCTCGTAGCCGGTGCTGCTGGAGATCGTAAACGTGGTGCCCATGGCCGAGGTCTTGCTGACCGACGTCTGGAACTGCGCGGTCTCTTGCAGATAATCCAGCGGGTTGATGTTCGTCTCCTGGTAAAACAGCGAGACGTTCTGCGGCACGTGGTTGCGGGTCCAAATCAGGCTGCTGTTCCACTGGGCGTCGAACAAGGAAAGGGCTGCCTCCACGCCGGGGGCGCCGGTGGCCCCGCCGGGCCGCGCGCTGCTCTCGGTAATCGCCGGATCGTAGATCGTGGGCACCCCGTCCGCTTGCTGCGTGATGAACGCCGGTGGACCGTTGACCGCGCCGCTGGCCGACACGAAGGATTGCGGACTGCTGACGGCGCCGCCGATGGAGCGGATCACCTTGCTGTTTTCCAGGGCGTTGCGAACGGCGTCTTCCAGCTTCAGCTTCCAGATCTCCTTGGCGTCGCAGTTGGTCAGCGACAGCGGCCGCATGGCCCCTTCCACTTCGCCCAACGGCCGTTGGTTGACGTCCGGCTGCTCGATCTGGGTCGCCATGTTGACGTAGTGCGACAGGTCCTCGTACTTGCCGTCATTGAAGTAGAAGGGCTGCTGCGGCATACATCCGGCCAGCAGGGCCGCGATGACCAGCGTAAGCGCTCCGATGATGGGGCGGCGCCAGAACATGAATTGCGTTCCTCGATGCGTGCGCTTTCGCGTAACCGCCTGACAGGCCGGCAGTTCGCGACGCCAGTTAAGGTAAAAACCCCCCCTGGCCGGCACTCGTCATCGGGCACGCGCAGTCGATGCGCCCCCAAAGACCGAGCAATCGGCAGACTGGTTATCGACAGCCCAGGCCGCAAACTTTGGCAATTCTCCGCGACCGGCAGCGGCATCGTAGTCAGCGTATATTACGAATTATCACCAGCTTGCCACATCTCTGGGCGAGCAAAGGGGGACAGTCCCATTTTTGCGGCGAAAACGTCTACTTTTAAGGCCACACCGTCCGCGCCGCGAAAATCGGGACAGTCCCCTCCTGGCCCCTGGTCCCTGGCCCCTGGTCCCTGGTCCCTGGCCATTGCCAGCCCCACCAGGATGAGCGACAATCACCGGCTGCCTGATTTCCAGTCTTCGACACTTTTTTCCATCCGCTGCCCCGCCATGAAAATCGTCCACGTCCGCTCCTTGGCCCTTCCCGACATCAAGGTGGTGCGATTCGCCCGCTTCAGCGATCATCGCGGCTATTTCACCGAGGTCTTCCGCCAGAGCGACTTCCAGCAGCATCCGGATGCGGCCTGCTTCCAAGGGGTGCAATTCGTGCAGATGAACGAAAGCCATTCTCGCGCGGGAACCGTCCGCGGCCTGCATTTTCAATGGAACCCGCTGATGGGCAAACTGGTGCGGACCGTCGCCGGGCGGATGATCGACTTCGCGTTGGATATTCGCAAGGGGTCCCCCTTCTTCGGCAAGATCATCGCCTACGACATGCCTTCGACGGTCGAGCAGCCCTACGGCGAGTGGATCTGGGTGCCGCCGGGTTTCGCCCACGGCAATCTGTTTCCGCAGGAGACGCGCATCGAGTATCTTTGCAGCGGCCAATGGAGCCCGGGCTGCGAGGCCGGCATTTCGCCGCTGGCCGCCGATTTGGACTGGTCCCTCTGCGACGGCCAGTACAAGGCCCTGTTGGACCGCACCGCGGCCGGCGCGATCTTGATTTCCGACAAGGATCGTGCCGGCCTGACGCTGACGCAATGGCGCAGCGATCCCCGCTCGGAGAACTTCCTCTACGGCCGGTGTTGAGCCCTATACAGAGCGACAAAGCCATGCTGGCAGGCACGGCGATCATGGTCCCCTGTCGGGAGAGTCATTTCTTGCCGGTCGTCGTCGCGGGGTCCGAGGCCGCGATCTTCTCGTCCGGCACGCCCAGGGCCCGCAACACGCCGACCGCCATGATCGCATCGCCCAGCGGGTTCATGTCGAGCGCCGTCAACGGTCAACCACCAGGTCTTCTTGTCGACTGGCTTCTGCTTCAAGGCCGTCAGGAACATGGCGTGCAGATCGACAAGTTGACACTTCTTCTCGGCGGCAATCTGTTTTTCGGCCTCGACGTACTTGAGCAGCCGCTTGTTGCCTTCCTTCGGTGACGTCCTCACCGATGACGGTGGGGGTCAGCAGGATGACTTTGATGCCGGCCTTTTGCGCCGCATCGACCATCGTGGTGACGTTCTTCTTGTACTCCGCCAACATCTTCTCGTCGTCGGGAACGTTGAGCCGTTGCCACACGTCGTTGATGCCGATGGCGATGATCACATAAGCCGGCTTGAGTGTCACCACGTCCGTGTCGAACCGCGGCACGAGGTGCTCGGACCTCTGACCGCCCCTGCCCGCGTTGATTACCTTGGGAAATGTCTTGTCGGGATACTGCTTGGCCAGCACGGCGTCGATGACGCGGAGAAATCCAGTTTCCCTCACTCCACCTTCGGCCGTGATCGAATCGCCGATGGCGACAATCTGTTGGCCGGACTTGAGTTGGAACTCCTTGGGGGAATCGGCCGGGGCGGGGCCAACCAAGGCTAACACCGTCGCAAACAGCTTTACAATCGCAGCCGTCATTTTCTTATCTCTCTTGTTGGGCAGGTCCAGGTGTTCTTGCGGCGGCTGCAAATTGCGGATTCATGCACGCCGCACATTCTCTTGAGTTTACCCAGATTCGCGGTGATTGCAACGCTCTGGCACCTGCTCGAATGAAAGAAGCCAGTCGCAACTCGTTGCTGCGACTGGCTTTACAATGTGGAGCGGAGGAGGATCGAACTCCCGACCTGTACATTGCGAACGTACCGCTCTCCCAAACTGAGCTACCGCCCCAGGGGGAAATTTCCGCGGAAGCGGATATCCCCAGGAAAAGGCCCATTCTAGCGGATCGGGCGGCCCTTTGTCAAAGGCCACCCGCCTGCTAGCCCGCCTTTCTCACCAAGATGTAGGGTGGGTCAAGCAAACCGCACGCTTGGTGGGACTTCGGTCGCTCGCCCGACGCTGATCGCCCCGCAATCTGGAACTCAGCCGCGATGCGGTTTGCGAAGCCCCACCAGAACTTACGCGACCTTGTCCCACCCTACGGTGAGAAATGCCTGCTAGCGGATCGCCATGGCGTCGATCCACAATCGTATCAACTCCGCCGAGCCGGACGGGCCGAACTCGATGGTAAGGTAGTTCAAGGTGACGGGAAGCTCTCCTTCGAGCCTCCACCCCTTGTCGTCGGCCGCGGGATGCAAGGGAATGCTCCGGTACATCCAGTTTCCGTTCTCTTCGCGCTCGCCGTGCGGAATCTGGCTCGCATCCACCGACGGCCGCAATACGGCGTACTTCTGCTCCGATTCGTACAGCGTAATCACCGGATGTAGGCCGGCCCAGGCGTGGATGCCGCCGTTGAGCAGTTTGCTCCAGAAGACCAATCGGGTCTTGCCCGCCAGCGGGATGCCGGCATGTTTCGATTTCGGATAGAGGACGTGAACTTGATTGTTGGCCGGCCAGTAGCGTACCAACACGGAGGACTTGCCTGCCAGGCAATCGGCGTCGTTGCTGAACTCGATCTTGGAGGTCGGCTTGGCCACGCGCACGACGGGTGAAAGGGGTATGATGTCCCTGGTGGCGTCCCAATAGAAGTTCTGGCGGGGAACGACTTCCTCCCAGGTCCAATCGGCGGCCTGGCCCTCGGTGCCGAGTTCCGGGCAGTCGTCCACGACGCGGAAACTGCGCGAGCCCAGGTCGGAGAAGCGGCCGTTGTTCACGGTCATCCCGACGCAGTAGTAGCCGGGGGCCTTGAAGGCATGCGCCACGCGCGGCGCGCTCAGGACCGTGCCGTCGCCGAGGTCCCAGCGGAAGCTGAGCGGGTTGCCGTCCGGATCGCTGCTGGCGGAGGCGTCCAACACGATTTCGTGCCCTTCGATGCCTGTCGACGGGCCGACGAGGGCGGCCTTGGGCGGGTAGGCGATGTGGGGATCGTCGCCGTACTGGTTGAAGTTGGTAACGCTGCCCCCCTGGATGATGTTGCCTTCCCAGTTGTGAACGAACGTGTTGCCGGCGAGGTTGATCCAGTCGGCGAACTCCATGTAGATGCCCCAGCGATTGTCGCGAATATCGTTGTTCTCGATGATCCAATGGTGAGATCCGATCGGCCGGGTCGGACGAAGGCACGCCGAAGATGGCGATGCCGCCGCCGGCGTTGCCGACAACCGTATTGCGGCGGCAAATGACGTGGTCGGCCGTCCCGGCGAAGAAGATGCCGGTGGCGCCCAACTGCGGTCCCCCCGGCACGTACGTGAAGCCCCAGGGCGCAAAGTGGAGCCCCGTGGCCACGCCGTTGTAACAGGCCTCGTTGTCCTCGACGATCGGTGTCTCGGGAGCCGCCGAGGAAGATGCCGTGGCTGCCGTGGTTGGCCTTGTTGTGGCGATAGGTGTTTCCGGGCGATTGCGACTCGAAGCAGTTGTTATGGGCGTAGGAGGCGTCGTTGTGCTCGAAGACATTGCCTCGGCTGCCCCAGCCGCCCGTGCCGCGGATGAACACGCCGTCGCCGCCGTAGGTGATGTTGTTGTCGGTGAAGGTGTTGTTGTCGGAGCCGTCCTCGATGAGGACGCAGGCCGAATCGCGGGCGTGGACCTCGCCGGGATTGACTCGTATCCCATGGCTGAGGTTGTTGTTGGCGATCTCGTTGTGGCAGGCGGTCCAGAACCACATGCAGGTGTTGGAGGCGTAGGAGAAGTCGTTGTTCTTCACGACGTTGTCGTCCGAATGGACCAGCTCGCAGGCGTCCCAGTTCTCCTTCGACTTGTTCCCCAGCAGCTTGGAGTGGTCTACCCGCATGAGCACGATGCCGCCGCGGCCGTTGAAGTCGCCCCAATGCCAGCCCTGCGCGGGAAAGTGGAAGTTGTCGGAGATGTTGCAGTTCTCGACGAGCCAGTTGCTGCCGTCTTCCACTTTCAGCCCGGTTTGCCAGCCCTTGACGTTCAGGTTCCTGAGCGTCACGTTCGAGACGCCTTTGGCCGACACGCCCACGTCCGTGTAGTCTTTCGGATCGCCTTGGGTGGCGCCGACCACCCAGGCCCCCCGGCCGTCGATCGTGATCCCAGAGGCCTTGATTACAATCCGTCCGTAGGTCTTGGCCGGATCGAGCTTCGTGTTCTGGGTGATTTCCAGCACCGGTCGCGTGTCGGGCTTTGCCGCCTGCTGGGCCGCGGCAATGTGCGCCGTCGAGAACGATAACGCCAAGCACAGAAGCGCAGACATTCTCCCATCGGCAAGTCATGGCTTGTCTCCTTCCGGGGCGTGAGATGTTAGACTGATCGCTCTTTTTGCGGGGTGCAACTGCCTTCCAGCGCCGCTCGCTAGCGGACGCCCAGGCCGTCGAACCAGATCCGCAGCGGCGCCCCGTTCCAGGGGATGAACTCGATGGTGATGAAGTTCAGCTTCGCGGGAATCTTGCCGTCGAGCTTCCACTGCTTGTCGTCGGGGGCGGGATGGAGCGGAATTTTCCGGTACATCCACTCCGCCCGGTCTTCGAGCGTCGGACTGCTTGCCGGGTTGTCCCAGTTCGGCCTCAAGATGGCGAACGTCTGGTCGGCTTCATAGAGCGTGATGACGGGGAACAGTCCCCGTCCGGCGTCGCCGCCGCGGTTCTTGTACTTGCTCCAGAAGACGAGGTAGTTCTTGCCCTCCAATGAGACGCCGAGGTTCTTCGTTCTCGGATAGAGCAGGCTGATGAGATTGCAGGCGGGCGAGGGCGTGACCGTCGCCAACACCGAAGTCTTGCCCGTCATGGTGCAATCCTTGTCGTCGCTGAACTGGACCTGGGTCTGGGCGTTGTCGACGCCGCGGGGCGGCCCGACGGGGATATAGCGCTGGTCCTGCCAGTAGAGGCCCTCGCGGGGCGCCAGTTCCTGGAAGCCCCAGTCGGCGGCCTTGCCCACGGCGCCCCCGACGCCCAACGGCGGAATGTCGTCCACCACGCGGAAATCGCGATAGGCAAGGTCGGAGAAGCGGCCGTTGGTCACGGTGACGCCGACGCGGTAGAAGCCCGGGTCCTTGAAGGCGTGGGTGACGCTGGGTTGGAACTCGGGGTTGCTGCCGTCATCGACATCCCAGCGATAGATGAGCTTCTTGCCGGCCGGATCGCTGCTCTTCGAGGCGTCGAAGACGACCGGCTGGCCTTGTTTCGCCCACCACGGCCCGTCGGCCAGCACGGCCCGCGGCGATTGCGTGATCTTCGGATCGCCGGTGTGCTCGCTGATGTTGCTGCACGTGCCGCTGATGATCAGGTTGTTCTCCTTGTTGTCCAGCACGTTGCCGCCCATGTCGAGCCAGTCGAGCAGGTGCAGATAGATGCCGATGCGATTGTCGCGGATCTCGTTGTTGTCGAGGATCCAATGATAGACCTTCGACCGCTTGCTTTGCGGAGTGCCCCACAACATGACGCCGGCGCCGTTGTTGCTGTTGCACTTGTTGCCGCGGCAGACCGTATTGCTGCACTGCCCGATGATGATGATGCCGCCGGCGCCCCCCTTGGGCTCGAAGGTGGCGGAGGCCATGGGAAAGCCGGCGTTGCGGTTGAACTTGGGGTCGCCGTTGTGGCAGGCCCTCGTTGTCCTCGATGACCGATTCGTCGGAAAGCCCGATCCAAATGCCGTGGCTGCCGTAGTTGGCCTTGTTGCGGCGGAAGATGTTGCCCGGCGATTGCGACTCGATGCAATTGTTGTGGGCATACGAGGTGTCATTGTCCTCGAAGACGTTGCCGCGGCTTATCCAGCCGTTCAAGGGGCGGAGGAAAACGCCGTCGCCGCCGTAAGTGATGTCGTTGTGCCCGAAGTAGTTGTTGTCCGAGCCGTACTCGATCAGCACGCAACAGGAATCCCGGGCGTGGGTCTCGCCGGGGCTGATCCGCAGTCCCCAACTGAGATTGTTGTCCGTGAAGCGGTTGTGGCAGGCCGTCACCGTCCACACGCAGGTGTTCGAGGTGTGGGAAAAGTCGTTCTTTTCGAACACGTTGTAGTCGGAATTGATCAGACCGCAGGCGTCCCAGACGCGGTTGGCCTTGTTGTTGCGGAAGGTGGAATGATCGACGTACTTCAGCACGATGCCGCCGTGGTCGCCCAGATCGCCCCAGCCCCATGCCGGATAGTGGAAGTTGTCGGAGAAGTTACAGTTCTCGACAGTCCAGTTGCTGCCGTGTTCGATTTGCAGTCCGACGTCCCAGCCCTTGACGGTGAGGTTCTTCAGGGTCACGTTCGACACGCCCGTGGCCGAGACGCCCACCCACTTGTAATCCTTGGCGTCGCCCTTGGTGGCGCCGATGACCGAGGCCCCGGCGCCGTCGATGGTGATGCCGGATTGTTTGATGACGATCCGTCCGTAGGTCTTCGCCGGATCGAGCTTCGTGTTCTGGCTGATCTCCAACGCCGGTGGCGGCACGGGCTTCGCCGGCTGCTGGGCGGCCGCGCCGGTGGGCGTCGAAAGCCAGCATGCCAGGCCCAACACCGCGCAGAGATTGGTCCATCGACAGATCATCGCAAGTCTCCTTCAAAAGGTGGGAAAACTGGGTGGGATGTACGGATGGCGGGAACCGAACACTTGGATTGTAGATCGGGCCCAAGCCCTCCGCAAGCCTTTGGCAAGGTTTTTTCCGGGATACCCCCCGTGTTGGTGGAAAGGGGGTTCGATCTGTCCCCCTGGCCCCTGGTCCCCGGCCCCTTACAATCCCAGGCCCTGCCGATAGGCGGCCCGTTGCTCGGCCAGTCCCAGCCGAGCGGTGATCTCCCGCCGTGTGCCACTGGCTCTGCCAGTGCTTCCGTCGGAGCCAATCACGAGATGGCCGCTTCGGGCAAGCCGTGAATCATCGGCAGGCTGGAATCTTGTGTGCCACTGGCTCTGCCAGTGCTTGGGCGTGTCGGCGGTTCGAGGTAGAATCTGGCCGACGACCACTTCCAGTCCACGGCCTGCCGGCAAAGGCCCCGATTGACCGGGTTGTTGTGGATGTACTCCAAAGATGAGGTGATGGCCTCGGGAGAAAACAGATTCCGGTCAAAGCCGGGGCCTTCTTGCCAAAACCGGAAACACGTCTTCCCCGGCCTCTCCAATACTGCCAGCCTGGCCAACAACTGAGAATCCTGCTTGGCCAGGATGCCTTTGATCTGCTTCGAAAACGGTTGCTTGATTCGGGCCAGATAGCGACCGATGTCCGGGCTTGCGGCCTTCGGAAACACGAGCAGATGCACATGCTCGGGCATGAAGACGAACCCGACCAATTCCATTCCCGCTTCCTGACCTGCGGCATCGAGGCATCTGGCCAATTTTTCCCGCCAGGTGTCGTTGGTCAACAACGGCATTCGTTGATAGCACGAGAAAGTCAGTTCGTGCAAATGACCGATCTCGTAAAAGTGCCGCACCGTCTTTCGATGTGCCATTCCCCATTTCTAGCCACCACAAAGCGGAACGTCAACCAAACGAAAGCACTGGCAAAGCCAGTGGCACACGGCGGAACACTGGCAAAGCCAGTGCCACACAGCGCCGGCCCCTTACAATCCCAGGCTCTGCCGATAGGCGGCCCGTTGCTCGGCCAGTCCCAGCCGAGCGGTGATCTCCCCGCCAGCGGGCCGCCGCCTTCTTCAAGGCATCGGCAGGCGTCGCCTCGCCTCGCACTGCGGCACGAACCGCGTCGTCCAGGGCGGCGAGATATTCGGCGCGCCCGGGCAGCCGCAACGCAAACAGGTAGTCGGGCCGCTGCAACGTCTTCTCGGTCAAGGCGGCATATTGGGCCGCGGCCGCCGCTGACACCGGTCGTTCCGTCCACCGCTGCGGCGATTTCCGTTGCCAACGGCAAAACAACGTCGTGGCCGTGCTGGCCGTCGACACCTGAAGGTCTCTCGGCTCGGCGGAGAGCCATAACAACAACTGCAAGACCGCCTGCGGATGTTTGGCCCGGGCGGCGACGACGCCCACTCGGCCGGCCACGCCCAAGAGCGGCACGTGCGGATCGACCCCCTCGCCCAAGGATTCCCAGTGCTTGCTGCCCACGTTGTAGGCTTGCGGCGAGCCGGGCAATTCCGCGAAGCCGACGCGGACGGACTGGCTCGGGCCATCCGCATCCGTCGCGGCGGCCGCAGTGGTGGTGCTGGCTGTGGCGGCGGCAGTAACGCGGGAAGGCGGTTTTCCCGCCGTCGGCCAGCTCAGCGCCAGGCCGCAATGGCCTCGCCAAAATTCCGCGCGCACGGCAGCAGGATCGTATTGCAACTGCTCGGGCGGGCCCTGCTTGGCAGTGGTCACCAGCTCGTCCAGGGCGCGGACGAAGGGCGCGCCGGTCAGCAGCGGTTCCATCGTCTCGATGTCGAACAGCGCGGAATAGTTGTCGCGATGTTTGGCATAGGGGGCGGCCCAGGCCAGCAGCGTCAGGCCGGCCCAGCCCGGGCCCAGCGGCTCGATAGCCCCATGCCAGGGACCATCGCCGGCCGCCGGCTTCCGGGCGCCCAGCCGCTGGGCCAGGTCCTGGTACTCTTCCCAAGTTTGCGGCGGCTGCCGGTTGAGTTTTTCCAGCAGATCGGCCCGGTAGTAACAAGTGAGCACGGGCGAGCCCAGCGGCACCGCCATGATCTGGTTGCCCCAGGCAGCCTCGTGGAGTTGCAGCAACTCGAAGATTCGCCCCCATTGGTCGCCATCGGCGCGGAGCCGTTTCTCCGGCAGCGGAGCGACCAGCCCCCGGGCGGCCAGCGTGCCGAGCATGGCCGAGGGGATGACGAGGCCGTCGCCGGGGAGCGATTTGGCGGCCGCCAGGTCCTTTTCCGTGGCATTGGCGACCGTGAAATCGGAGTCGGTTTCAGCGTGCCACTCGCCCCGCAGCCGCTGGGCCGCCTCGGCCAAGGCCGGATCATCCACGATCAGAAGCCGAATGCAGATCCCCTCCAGCGGATGGGACTCAGGCGCGCCGCCGGATTGAGAACCCGGCTGCGGGCAACCGGCCATCGCCAGCACCAGGCAGCCGACGGCCAGCCAGGTCGCACTCCGCGCGGGCATGTTTCGTGGCAACATGGCATACTCTACGCGGCTGGAGGGCAAAAGTTCGCCGCCAGCGCTCCATTTTCGGCCGCTTCCAGACGGCTACTGGCCCTGACCGCGATCCCCGCTGGTCTGCACTGCCTTGTGCGAGGACAGACCCTGCCATACGGGACGCCCCGAAGCCGCCTGTCGTTTCCGAGCGTCTTCTAGAATCGCGGCAATGTCACCGCCGAACTTGTCGGCCATTCGCTCGCGGGTTCGATGGATTTCATCGATCGTCGGATCGCTTTCATTCTTCTTCTGAACCATCGTCCACCATTTCTCCCGGCGTACATATTATCGGAATCGGAATTCCCAAGTCGGCCAGTACCTCATGGATTCGGGGCAAGATTCTTGCGTTAGCGATGTGCCTGCAATTCCACGTCAATAGATATTCTATCCGATGATACGCGACGATGGCAATATGCAGCGCATCGATCGACGCTTTCGGGGGGAGAATCGCCCGGGAAATGATTTCCTTGGCAACGACGCCAATCTCGGGATCGAGCGGCAGCAGCGGAATTCCATCGAGCGATTGCAGTCGCTCGGCAGCGAGCACCGGATCGCCCGCTGACGCTTCATCGAGCACATATTGGGAGGTTACCAGTTCATAATCGGCGCGTTCTTCATCCCACCACTGGCGCGTAAGAAGCTGTCTCGCCGCGATCACAACTTGGGAGCTGGGCCGTTGGCACAAGTAACTGACGATGGATGTTTCAATGTACAGGGTTGTCATCGATTTCCTGTCCTGCGCCGTGCGCAAGGCTCGACTTCCCGACGTTGCGGTCATCACCGAGCGTTTGCAGGTTGCGAGAGAATCCCCAGACGCTTAGCGTACCCGAGGCGCGAATTTGACCACCCGCAGCATACGCTCGCCCTCTCCACACCGCAAGGGGGGGCCAGCGCCAGGAGAAACTGGGGCGCGAGCGATGGGATGGACGAGGGTCACGTTGCACGCAACTGCGGTCGCATGTTCGCTGGCCGACGGTTTCGCGTCCGTGCCGCTTTCGCTTCGCCGCGGTTTTGCCTAGAATCGTGGTTCACACCGGACCGTCCACGATCGGAAGAGGATGCAATCGCCATGGGCGCTTTCTTGGGAATCGACATCGGCACCTCCGGCACCAAGACGCTGGCCATCGACGAGCGGGGCAAAATCCTGGCCCACGCCCTGGAAACCTATCCCTGCTATGCCCCCAAACCCCTCTGGAGCGAGCAGGACCCCGAAGACTGGTGGCAAGCCACTGTCAAGTCGGTCCGCCGGGTGGTCAAGCAAGCCCGGCTGAAGCCGGCCGACGTTAAGGCGATCGGTCTGTCGGGCCAGATGCACGGCTCCGTCTTCCTCGACAAGAACGACAAGGTGATTCGCCGCGCCATCCTCTGGAACGATCAGCGGACCGCGGCCGAGTGCCGGGAGATGGAAAGCCGCGTCGGCGGCCGGCACGAGCTGATCAAGCTGGTGGCCAACCCGGCCATGACCGGCTTCACCGCCCCGAAGATCCTCTGGCTGCGCAATCATGAGCCGCGGCACTTCGACAAGACCCGCAAGGTGCTGCTGCCCAAGGACGAGATCCGCCGCCGCCTGACGGGCGAGTATGCCACCGAGGTGAGCGACGCCAGCGGCATGTTGCTCTTGGACGTGGCCGCTCGGGCCTGGTCGAAGCCGCTCTTGTCGGCCCTGGAACTCGACGCCGGCCTGCTGGCCCGCTGCTACGAATCGGAGGAAGTGACCGGCACGCTCACGTCCGCGGCGGCGCGGACGCTGGGCCTTTCCACCGCCTGCGTGGTGGTGGGCGGGGCGGGCGATTGCGCCGCCGGAGCCGTCGGCAACGGCATCGTCGCCCAAGGCGTGCTCAGCACGTCGATCGGCACGTCCGGCGTGATGTTCGTCCATAGCGATGAGGTCAAAATCGACGCCGAGGGCCGCGTCCACACCTTCTGCCACGCCGTCCGCGGCAAGTGGCACATGATGGGGGTCAATCTCGCGGCCGGCGGCTCGCTGCAATGGTTTCGCAATGCCCTTTGCCGGGCGGACATGGCCCAGGCGAAGCGCGCCAAGACCGAGGTCTACGACCTGTTGACCGGCGAGGCGGCCGGCGTGTGGGCCGGCAGCGAAGGCTTGTTCTTCCTGCCCTACTTGTCCGGCGAGCGGACGCCGCACGCCGACCCCGACGCCCGCGGCTGCTTCATCGGCCTGACGCTGGCCCACGGCCGCGGCCATCTCGTGCGGGCCATCATGGAAGGGGTCACGTACTCGATGCGCGACAGCCTGGAGATTATCGAGGCCCTGGGCGTTCCGGTCCGCCAGATCCGCGCCTCCGGCGGCGGTTCGCGGAGCCCGCTGTGGCGGCAGATCCAGGCCGACTGCTTCGGTCGCAAGGTGGTGACGATCAACACCGAGGAAGGCCCGGCGTACGGCGTCGCCTTGCTGGCCGCGGTGGGCGCCGGGGCCTTCAAGAACATCGTCGAGGCCTGCGCCGCCACCATCTCGGTGGTCCAGGAAACCGCGCCCGATCGGGCCGCCAGAAAGCATTATGACCGCGCCTTCCCCGTCTACCAGCAGCTCTACCGCTCGCTGAAGAATGACTTCAAGAAGATCGCCGCGTTAGAATGAAAGCAAAGGGGGAGGGCGGAGGGCGGAAGGACGCACATGAAAAGCCCCCGGACTGTGTCCGGGGGGCCGCGACGCAAGTGTGCCCCTGGCTTTGTCAGTGCTTCCATGGACGCGTGCCACTGGCTTTGCCAGTGCTTCCGCCGGCGTCCTCGCCCAACGCACTGGCATAGCCAGTGGCGCCTGCGCGGCGGTGGACGGAACTCGGAACCACGAAGAGCATGAGTGAAGTGAGCAACGTGAAATCCCCCCCGCAGCGCTGGCAAACCCTGGCCGAGATCGTCCTCGTCTTTGCCGTCTTCTTCGCGCAGGGCGCATGGCCGGCGCCGGACGTGAACGAGCCCAACTACCTGGGCAAGGCGATCCATTTCTGGAATCCGGCTTGGGCCCCGCACGATTTCTTCCTCAACACGGCCGACACGCATTGGGTCTTCTATTTCACCTTCGGCTGGCTGTCGCGGTGGCTGGGGCCGGCAGCCTTGGCATGGTCCGGCCGGGTGCTGACTTGGGGCCTGCTGGCTTGGGCATGGCGGCGACTGAGTTTCGCCATGGCACCGCGGCGCTGGCTTGCGCCGGTCACGGCCGCCCTGGTCGCGGCGCTGATCCAGCACGGCAACCTGGCCGGCGAATGGCTGATCGGCGGCGTCGAGGCCAAGGGATTCGCCTTCGTCCTTATATTCCTCGGCCTGGAAGCGCTGCTGCTGGGCGCTGGAATCGGACCTGGCTGCTGTTGGGGGCCGCTTCGGCTTTTCACGTCGTCCTCGGCGGCTGGGCAACCCTGGCCGCAGCCATGACCTGGCTGATGGACCGTAGGGTGGGTCGACGGGCACCGACGCGAAGCGTTGGTCGGCGAGCCCCACCAGCGGAAATTCAGCCCGATCTTGGTGGGGCTCGGGACCATGCTGCGCATGATGCCCCTCGACCCACCCTACAAATTCCGGCGCAACGGGAATCGCGCGACGAAACAGCCAAGGCCGAAGCCGCTCCGCCACTGCGATCAATGTGGCCGGCCCTGCTGGGCGGACTGACGCTGGCGCTGCCGGGATTGCTCCCGCCGCTGTGGCTGGAGTGGGGAACCGACGCGGCCACGGCGCGCGCGGCCAACGAGATCTACGTCTACGAGCGGCTGCCCCATCACCTCAATCCCTGGCGGTTTCCGCTGGAGCAACTGGTGCCGTTCTTCGTGCTTTGCCTGCTGTTTCTGGTCTTGGGGCGCGTGGCCCCGCGCGACGGGCCGGCACGGCGGCTGCGCGGCTTCGTGGTCGCCAGCCTCGTGCTGGTTGTGATCGGCATGGCCCTGAGCCTGTTGGATTTCTGGGACCGGCCGACGGCCGCCGGGCTGCTGCGGTTCTATTGGTTCCGGCTGGCCGACGTGGCTGTGCCCATCGGCGTGGTCCTGCTGGGCGCGGCCTGGATCGCCGCCCTGAACCGGGTCCGGCCGGCGCTGGGACGCTGCTTGGCGGCGGCCGCGGTCGTGCTGGCCGGATCGCACCTGGCCGACTGCGCGGTCATGCGGCTGTTTGCCGCGCCGCCTTATGCCGACCGGTTTTGGGACCTGGCGGCCTGGGCGTCGGCCGGCCGCTGGGTCGCTCATCCCGGCCGGGAGCCGATCCCCACGCGGCAGCCCCGTGCCGACCGCCTCAGCGACTACGACGCCTGGCGCGAGGTCTGCCAATGGGCGGCCGAGAACCTGCCGGCCGACGCCACTGTGCTCACCCCGCGGATGTCGCAAACCTTCAAGTGGTATGCCGGGCGCAGCGAGGCCGGCACCTGGAAGGAAGTGCCCCAGAACGCCCGCGGCATCGTCCAGTGGTATGGCCGCATGAACGAGTTCTACGGCACCGGCCGCTCGGAGCCCTCGCTGCGTTGGTACAACGCCCTGGAGCAGTTGGGCGCGCCGCGTTTGGCGGCGCTGGCCGCCAAGGAACATTTCCAGTACGTGCTCACGACGGTGAGCAGTACGTTGCTTTCGGGGCCGCTGGAGCCCATCCACTGGAACCCCACCTATGTGATTTATCGAGTGCGTCCTGTTTCTGGGGCCGTTCACGGGGACTGTCCCGATTTTCGCGGCGAAGCCCGCGAAAATGGGACTGTCCCCCTCGGCCATTCCGGGGCGCCGCACCCAGAGAGGAACCCGTGAACGATCTCCGCGCCGTTGTTTTCGACATGGATGGCTTGATGTTCAACACCGAGGACCTGTACAGCCTGGCGGGCAGCGAGCTGTTGCGCCGGCGGGGACTCGAGTTCAGCGCCGACCTGAAAGACGCGATGATGGGGCTGCCGCCCCGGGCGTCGTTCGAGCTCATGATCCGGCAGCACGGCTTGCCGGAGTCCTGGGACGTGCTGGCCGGCGAGTCGAACGAAATTTTCCTCGGCCTACTGCCCGAGCACATGGCCATGATGCCCGGACTGGTCGAGTTGCTCGCTGCCCTGGAGCAGGCGAACGTTCCCAAGGCCATTGCCACCAGCACCGGGCGGCGGCTGACCGACGCCTGCCTGGCGCCGTCGGATCTGGCGCGGCGGTTCCAGTTCGTGCTCACGTCCGAAGACATCACCCATGGCAAGCCGCATCCGGAAATTTATCTGACGGCTGCCGAGCGCTTCAGCGTATTGCCGTCGCAGATGCTCGTGTTGGAGGACAGTCAGAACGGCTGTCTCGCCGGGGCGGCGGCCGGCGCGGGTTGTGGCGGTGCCGGGCCACCATAGCCGGCGGCACGATTTCAGCGCCGCCTCGCTGGTGATCGACAATCTCGCCGACCGGCGGCTCTATGCCCTGTTGGGACTGGAAAAAGAATGACCTGGGGACTGTCCCCTTCCAGAACGGGGCGATGCTGGCAATGCCGGTAGCAAGAAACCCAGCCTCTTGGCAACGCCACGGCGAGAAATTTCTCGCGCAAAGGCGCCGAGGGCGCAAAGCCGCAAAGGAGAAGGAGGTAATCTGCAAATCGACGGCGCACGGTGGCAATCCGACCTTCCCCTTCTCCTCTGTATCTTTGCGGCCTTGCGCCTTGCGCCTTGGCGTGAGATTCTCCGCACCATAGCAACGTAGCAACGTAGGTCAGGCACTCCGTGCCTGACACGTTTCCGCCCCATGGCCGTCAGGCACGGCGTGCCTGACCTACCGCTGTCCCCTTCCGGAACTCTGCTAGCACTGCTAGCGTCGCGTTACGCCTCTTGACGATGGACGGCCGAAGGTGATAGACTCCCGCTTCCGTTCCTCGTTCCTGAAAGCTGTCTGGATCTTTGCTGCGGCCGCGCTGGTTTCAACCCGCCGACGGCCGCAGAAACGAAAGGATTCGTGACGTGATGAGCAGGACGCTCCCCTGGCTCGAAGGGGACATGGCGGCGGCCCAGGCCGACACCTCCCCTTGGACGGATGGATTGCCCAACGCGGCCCGGCTGGCCCGCCCCATCGACGGCCTGTTGCTGGACGCCTGCAACATCCTCTACGACGACAGTTCATGGCGGCGGTGGCTGCGGCGGCTGCTGGCGCGGTTCGGCGTCGACGGCGGCCAGCCCTCCTTCTTTCGCGATCGCGATTATTTGGGCGAGGTCCATCGCGGGCGGCGCGGCTTCGGCGAGGCCCTGGGGGCTTACTTGGCTTCGCTGGGACTTTCACGGGGGCAAATCGAAGAACTGCAAGCCGCCTGCCAGGCCCAACGCCGATACCTGCAAAGCCTCGCCCGGCCGCTCACCGGCGTCCGCGCCACCCTCCGGGAACTCTACCGATCGGGCGTCACCCTGGCGGTGATCTGCAATTCCGAGCAGTCCGGCGACACCCTGAAACAATGGCTCGACCGCTTCGCCATGGGGCAATGTTTCCGGGCGGTCGTCTCCTCGATCGACCTGGGGCAGGCCATGCCCGATCCGGCCAGCTACCGGGCCGCCCTGCTGGCCATGGAATTGCCGCCCCAGCGGGTGGCATTCGTCGGCCACGACGCCGTGGAACTGGCCGGCGCCGCCGCGCTGGGCATGGCCACCATCGCCTTCAACAGCGACGCCGATGCCCGGGCGGAACTGGCCATCGATCGCTTTGAAGACCTGCTGCACCTGTCCGCCACGCCGCTGGCCCATGCCGCCTGACAGCCGCCCCCCGGACACAGTCCGGGGGCTTTTCCGCGGGTGGCCGCCGTTGCCCGGCACGGCGCCGGCACGCCCCACCCCCCGGACGCAGGCCAGGGGCTTTCTCAGTCCCCAATTCGTCCCGTCGCTTGCCAAGATCGGCGCAAACCCAGCTTGCGGCGTTCGTTAGGGTTCTGTAAATTACTCTGTCGCCATGCACCTCCTAGTGAAGCAGCCGAGTCTGGAAACCCCGCCTCCGGCCGTTGCTGCGCACCGCGGGAGCGTGGCAGCGCCGCGGGTCCTGCTGGCCGGCAAGATTACGGGCATGGCGGCCCCGGGGTGGAAAGAGTCGCACATGCTCGGACTGGCCCGGGCGCTGCCGGCTGCGGGCGTGGCGGCCCGGCTCTGGCGCCCCTGGGAAGATTCCCTGGCCGAGGCCGACTGCCTGCACCTCTTCGGCAGCCTGCCAGAACACTTGCCGCTGGTCGACGCCGCCCGCCGGCAGCACCTGCCGGTCGTGCTGTCCACCATGGCGTGGCACGGCTGGGGCGCCGGCCATCGTCAGGCGCTGACTCGGGGCCTGGCGGCCTGCACGCGGCTGTTGGGCGGGATGATCCGTCCGCCGTGGCGGTCCTGGCGGCGGCGGCTCTACCAGAGCGTCGATCTGCTGTTGCCCCACTCCAACGCCGAGGCCCAGCAGTTGATGTATTACCTCCGCGTCCCGGCGCCGCGCATTCACCTGGTTCCCGGCGCCGCCGACCCGCAGTTTGCCGCCGCCGATCCGGAGCCGTTCGTGCAACTGGTCGGCGCGCGCAATTTCGTCCTCTACTTGGGCCCACTCGAACCGCGCACGAATCAACTTGGTTTCCTCTGGGCGATGCGCAACGTCGACGTGCCGGTGGTCGTGCTGGGCGACGTGGCGCCGCGACTGGCCTGGTACCTGGAAGCATGCCGCCGGGCGGCCGGCCCGCGCGTGCAGTTCGTCCAGACCGTCCGCCGCGACGATCCCCTGCTGGCCAGCGCCTATGCGGCCTGCGGCTGCCTGGTGCTGGGCAGTTGGCAGGAACCGTCCTGTTCGGCGGCCTTGGAGGCCGGCATGTCGGGAACCCCCCTGGTGCTGCCCGAGGGCGGCTGCGCCGGCGAGTATTTCGGCCGCCAGGCCTTTTACGTCAAGCCCAACGACCTGCCGGGCATCCGCCGCGCGGTGCTGGCCGCCTTGGCCCGGGGAAGGAGCCAATGCCTGGCCCGCCATGTGCAAACCTACTTCTCCTGGAATGCGGTGGCCAAGGCGACCCGCGCCGCGTATGATTCCATACTGAGCCACCACTGAGATGCAGGTAAGACGCAGCCATGATTGCTCAGAGCCAAGAACCGCAACAGCGTGACGATCCGCCGGCCATGGTCTTCGCCCGCCGCCTGGTGGCGGCCAAGCTGCTTTCCGGCCGGTCGCAGTCGGCCGGGCAATCCCGCCGCGCCGCCTGGAAGCTCTGGCTGGTGATGGCCTCCGTGGCGGCGGTCGTCGCGGCCTGCTCGACCCATTGGTTGGGACTTTGGTAGCGTCATTGTACGCCGCACACGCCGTTGTGCGGTGGGATCGGCACACCGGCGTGTGCCGGATACGGGGATCGGCACACGGGCGTGTGCCGGATACGGTTGGGAAGTTGGTAGCCATGAACCGTTGCCTGCCATACGCGCTGCTGCTGGTCGCCTGCTGGGCGGTCCTGGCCGGACCGTCGCCGGCCGAGGGACCCACGTATATCGACGACCAAAAGCTGTCGGCCGACTTCTCCGCGAAGCTGATCGACCTGGCCAAAGAGGGCAAGTGCCTGAAGGCCGATCAGCTCCAACAGAAGCTGACCAACGGCAAGTTCAAGGTCGTCTGGAAACAGCCCGGCCGGCAGGCCCTGACGCCCAAACAAATCTACCAGCAGGCCCTGCGGAGCGTCTTCGTGGTCGGTTCCGTGGAAGAATCCGCCGATCACCCGGGCCAGTGGCGCGACGGCCGCCTGGCCAGCGCCTGGGCCCTGACCGAAGACGGCGTGCTGGTGACCAACTGGCACGTCTTCGACAAGCTGGGCAAGGAATGCTACGGCGTCGTCAACAGCCGGGGCAACGTCTTTCCGTTGGTCGACGCCCTGGGCGCCGACCCGGCCGCCGACATCGCCCTGATCCGCGTGGCGGGCAAGGGCTTCACGCCTCTGCCGCTGGCCGCCGACGAGGAGGTGGGGGCGCGCGTTGCCGTGCTCAGCCACCCGGGCAACCAGTTCTACACCTTTACCCAAGGGCACGTCACCCGCTACACGCAGAGCGGCGCCGCCGGCAATCGCCAGCGGTGGATGTCGATTTCGGCCGATTTCGCTTACGGTTCCAGCGGCGCCCCGGTGCTGAACCGCTTCGGCGCCGTGGTCGGCATGGCAACCGTCACCAGCAACATCGACTATCCGGCCGAGGAGCCGTCCGCCGACGAGTCGGCCGGCGACAATGGGAAGCAGCCGCAGAAAGCGCTCCGCAAGGCCTCGGGACGGGGTGTCTTAAACACCGTGGCCAAGCCGACCCGGAAGTGTGCGGCGCCGCAGCCGGGCGCCGAGGCCGAGGCGTCGCTGGTGCAGATGGTCGTCAAGCTGGCCGTGCCGGGGCGGACGATCCAAGAGTTCTGCACGGCCGGGACTTCGTCGGCGCCGGCCAAGGCGAAGTAGGGTGGGTCGAGCGCAGCGAGCCCCACCATCAGTTTTTCGCGGATTTTGGTGGGGCTCGCTGCGCTCGACCCACCCTACAAATTTGCGGCCTTCCGCGACAGGGACGAACTAGTTTCTGTTGCCGCCGGAGCGGCTGCCTAAGCGAGAAACTTCTCGATCCGGTCCAACGCCCCCGCCAGGTTCTCCATGCTGGTGGCGAACGACAGCCGGGCGTAGCCCTCGGCGCCGAAGGCCGAGCCCATCACCGTGGCGACGCCCTGCTGGGCCAACAGTTCCAGGCACCACTGGCTGGAATTGTCGATCTGGCGGCCGGCATAGCGGCGGACCAGATGCCCGGCGATGTTGACGAAGGCGTAGAACGCCCCGGCAATCTCCGCGCAGCTCAGGCCCGGGATGGCCGCCAGGCGTTGGCGCACGAACTGGCGGCGCTTGGCGAACTCGGCCAGCATCTGCGCGACGCAGTCCTGCGGCCCGTTCAGGGCGGCCACCGCCGCATACTGGCTGATGCTGCACGGGTTGGAGGTCTCCTGGCTCTGCAAGTCGGCCATCGCCCGCGACACCTCCGGCGGCGCCAGCGTCCAGCCGATGCGCCAGCCGGTCATCGCGTAGGTCTTGCTGACGCCGCTGACGAGCACCGTCCGCTCGGCCAGGCCCGGCCGCACCGTGGCGAAACTGGCGAAGCGATGTTCGCCGTAGACCAACCGCTCGTAAATCTCGTCGGCCACCACCAGCAGGTTCTTCTCGACGACCACGTTGGCCAGCGCGCCGAGTTCCTCCGGCGAGTACATGCTGCCGGTCGGGTTCGACGGACTGCATAAGAGCAGCATCTTCGTCTTGGCGCTGGTGGCCTGGCGCAGTTGTGCGGGCGTGAGCTTGAAATCGTCCTGCTGGCGGGTCGGGACGATCACCGGCGTCGCGCCGGTCAATTTCACCAGTTCCGCATAGCTGACCCAGTAGGGCGCCGGAATGATCACCTCGTCGCCGGGATCCAACAGCACGGTGAAGGCGTTGTGCAAGGCGTGCTTGGCGCCGTTGGCCACCACGACCTGGCCCGGGGCGTAGCTCAGACCGTGCCGCGCCCGGTACTGCTCGACGACGGCCTTTTTCAGCTCGGGGATGCCGCTGGCGATGGTGTACTTGGTATGTCCGGCCCGCATGGCGTCCTCGGCCGCCCGGCAGATATGGGCCGGGGTGACGAAATCGGGCTCGCCCACGCTGAGGTCATAGATGGTCTGGCCGGCGGCCTTCAACTCCTTGGCCTTGGCGGCCATGGCCAGCGTGGCCGACGGCTCCAGGGCTTGGATGATGCGGGAGATGGTGATCGACATGGAAGCAATTCCGTAACCTTGGTTAATGCCGTAGCGCGCGTCGGTCTATGGTATCGCCGCAAAGCGGGGGCAGTCAAGAGGCGGGGGGGGTGGCCGCGATAGCTCTGCTATCGGGGTGCCGAAGGCACAAGAGGTTTTCGTGGCATATTGAAGCTCCTCTTGCGGCTGCGCCGCCCCGATAGCGAAGCTATCGCGGCCACCCGCCAAGAGCCCGGGGCGTCAGCCCTGGGACGACTCAGCGGCCCTTCATCGGCGTGTAATCGGTCTTCGTCCGGCCGATGTAGATTTGCCGGGGACGGAGGATCTTGCTCGTCGGATCGTCGTGCTGCTCCTTCCACTGGGCGATCCAGCCGGGCAATCGCCCGATGGCAAAGCATACCGTGAACATGTTGGTGGGGATGCCCAGCCCCCGCAACAGGATGCCGCTGTAGAAATCGACGTTCGGATAGAGCTTCCGCTCGACGAAATAGGGGTCCTCCAGGGCGAGTGCTTCGAGCTTGCGGGCGATGTCCAGCAGCGGATCGGAGCGCTTCAACTGGGCGAAGACCTTGTCGCAGACTTCCTTGAGGATTTTCGCCCGCGGATCGTAGTTGCGATAGACGCGATGGCCGAAGCCATAGAGACGGAAGGGGTTGGCCTTGTCCTTGGCGTCACGGATGCAGTCTTCGGGCGAGAGGCCGCCCTTGCGGATGCGTTCCAGCATTTCGATGACTTCGATGTTGGCCCCGCCGTGCAGCGGTCCCCACAAGGCGCAGACCCCGGCGGCGCAGGAGGCGAAGACGTTGGCCCGCGCCGAGCCCACCACTCGGACCGTCGAGGTGCTGCAATTCTGCTCGTGGTCGGCGTGCAAGATAAAGAGCAGGTTCAAGGCGTCCTCGACCTCCGGCGTGATGGCGAACTGCTGGTACGGAAGCGAGAACATCATGTGCAGGAAATTCGCGCAGTACCGGAGGCTCGGGTCCGGATAGATGAAGGGTAGCCCCTGCGAGCGACGGTAGGAGAAGGCGGCGATGGTGCGGACCTTGCTGATCAGCCGGGCCGCCGCCTCTTCCAGGGAATTCTCATTCTCCAGGGCGAGCAATTCCTGGTGGAAACAGGCCAGGTTGCTCAGCGTCGCCGAGAGGATCGCCATGGGCGGGGCGTCGGTCTGGATGTGCTGGAACTGGTGCTTCTGACCTTCGTGCAGCAACTCGTTGCGGCGTCAGCCGCAGGCTGAATTGGTCCAACTCCTCCTTGCGGGGCAAGCGGCCGAAGATCAGCAGCCACGCCACTTCAACGAAATTCGGCTTCTTGGTAAACTGCTCGATCGGTATCCCCCGATAGCGGAGGATGCCCTTGTCGCCGTCGATGAAGGTGATCTCGCTCTTGCAGACGCCGGTATTGCCCAGCGACGGGTCGTAGGTAATCAGGCCCGTCTGATCGCGCAGGCGGGTGATATCGATGGCCCGCTCGCCCTCCGATCCCACGAGAATGGGCAGTTCGATCTTCTGGTCGCCGACGATGAGGGTGGCTTTTTCTGGCATGGCCGATCTCCCCGTGCCTCGCAGAAGGGGACAGTCCCATTTTCGTCGCACGAAAATTGGGACAGTCCCCCGGTCTCGCCAAAGGGGCTTGTAATAGACCGATCATACTGCAAGCGGGGCCGCAGGCAAAGTGGCCAGGCAGCGTGCGATTTCCGCTCACCACTGTTTATGGGGGTATGTCGGGGGACCGGTTGCCAGCGCCGGGCGGGTCGCTATGCTGATTACAGTTTCCCGGTGGCCTCGATATTTGTCGCGTGTGAAACAGGTTTCTGTGCAGAGACGGCTTATGGAATGTCGTAAAACCAAGAATTTGAAGGTGTGCACGTGCACTTACGAGCCTTGTCCCCGAAAGGGGCTCTGCTGCGAGTGCATCACGTACCATCTCCGGGCCCGGCAATTGCCGGCATGCTGTTTTCCGGATGACGCCCAGCGGACGTACGACCGCTCGTTTGGGCATTTCGCACAACTGGTCACAAGCAATCAGGTATAGAGCAGGGGCCAGGGACCAGGGGCCGGGGACCAGGGGGGGATTAGGGTGGGTGGTTCGCTTGCGGTTTCGCGTTCCGGCCTTGATCGGTGGCCCCCCCGCTAGGGGCCATGCGTACATCTTCCCCCTTCCGCCCTCCGCCCTCCGCCTTTTCCCACCGCTCCCCCTTGCGCGAGGGCCGTGGAACGTTAAACTGGGAGATTCCCAGGGGGGAAAGTCGGCACACAACGCGGCCTTTGCGTTTGTATCGCCGGGACTAGGTCGCTACAATGAAGGGTTTGGATCGTCGTGGGAGAGCGCTCTCCCGCGTTGGACTAAGGAGTTGACATCGGTGCAGATCAATATTTCCACCCGGCACGGCCACCTCAGCAATGAGACCCAGGAGCGGATCAAGGAGAAGCTGGAGAAGCTGATTCGCCTCTACGATCGCCTCAGTGCGATCGAGATCACGGTGGATTTGGAGCATCGCGATGCGCCCAATGTCGATTTGCGGGTTTCCGCCAAGCACAAGCACGATTTCGTGGCGATCAGCCGCTCGCTGGAGCTGATGGCGTCGATCAACGAGGTCGTGGAGAAGATGGAGCAGCAGTTGCGGAAGTACAAGGAGAAGGTCCAGGACCGTCATCGTAGTCCTGGCCCCCACGAGGCGGAGCCGCCCGCAGACCTTGATCCGAGCAACCCGTGAGTTTCCGGGCCTGGCCGGCCAGACCAAGGACGTGGGCAGTTTCCACGCGGCCTGCCGGCGGACGGGACGAAGAAGGGAGATTACGTGCATGAAGTTCGCTGATTTTGTCTGTCGCGGCGCCATCCGTGCCCAGTTGAGCGCCGTCGACAAGGAGGGGGCCATTCGTGAGATGGTCCAGGCGCTGGTGGATGCGGGCAAGGTGGATGCCGCCGAATTCGAGAGCATCGTCAAGGCCATTCTCAAGCGCGAGGAATTGGGCAGCACCGGCATCGGCCGGGGCGTGGCCGTCCCGCACACCAAGCATCCCAGCGTCGATCGCCTGGTGGGCACCGTGGCCGTCAGCAGCACGGGGGTCGATTTCGCCAGTCTCGACGGCGAGACCGTCAACCTGTTCTTCCTGCTGATTTCGCCCCCCGACCGCCCCGGCGATCACCTGCGGGCGTTGGAAAACATCTCGCGGCAGCTCCGCGACGACACCTTCTGCCGCTTCCTCAAGCAGGCGAAGACGGCGGACGACATCCAGCAACTGTTAGAGGAAGCCGACAACCACCAGTTCGGCTCGTGATTTGCGCCCCAGAACCTCCTCCACCGTGGCCAACCATGCCGGAAACCACCGTAACACGCAGCGTGCTGGTTGCCAACCGCGCCGGCGTGCACGCCCGCGCCGCCGCCATGATCGCCGCGCTGGTGCGCCGCTTCAAGGCGCGGGTGACGTTGGCCAAGGGCAACAACCGGGTCGAGGGCACCGACGTGCTGCAGATCCTGTCGCTGGGCGCCGCCCCGGGCGAGGAGCTTTCCTTGGAGGCGACTGGGGAAGACGCCCCAGCGGCGATGGCGTCGCTGGAAGAGTTGTTTCTCGGCAAGTTCGGTGAGGACTAGCGCGACGGCGATTGCATGCAAAAGCTACAAGGAATTGCCGTTTCCCCCGGCGTCGCCATCGGCGAAGCGCTGGTGATGGACACCGAGGGCTTTCGCATTCCCCGGCGCTTCGTTTCCCGCGACGCGGTGGACGACGAGCTGGAGCGGCTCGACAAGGCGATCCGCGCCGCCGGGGTCGAGATCGGCAGCCACCGCGACACGATCACCGGCGAGCTGGGGGAGAAGTACGGCGCCATCTTCGAGGCCCACTTGCAGATGCTCCAGGACGCCCGGCTGCGCCGCGACCTGGAGGAGATGGTCCGCCACCGGCACTACTCGCCCGAATATGCCGTCAGCCGCACCTTGCGCCGCTATGCCCAGGTCTTCCAGCGGCTGGAGAGCGCGCACCTGGCGGAGCGGGCCAACGACATTTTCGACATCGAAAAACGGCTGCTGCGTCACCTCTTGGGTCGCCGCCGCGAGGGCATCTCCCACCTCACCTCCCCGGTGCTGGTGCTGGCCCATAACCTCACCCCCAGCGAGACCGCCAACCTCGATCGCCGCTTCGTGCGCGGTTTTGTCACCGAGGTGGGCGGACCCGGCGGGCACACCGCCATCGTGGCCGAGGCCCTGGAGATCCCCGCCGTCGTCGGCACCGGCCCCTTCCTGGCCGAGGTCTCCGGCGGCGACCTGGTGATTATCGACGGCGACAAGGGGCTGGTCATCCTGCAGCCCGACGAGGAGGCGCTGGCCCGCTATCGCCACGAGGTCGAAGAGATCCGCACGCTGGCCGCCCGCCTGGACACGCTGCGCGATCTGCCCTGCGAGACGGCCGACGGCGTGCCCATCCAGTTGTTCGGCAACATCGAGTTCCCTTACGAGGTGCAGCATTGCCTCGATCGCGGGGCGGGCGGGGTGGGCCTCTACCGCACCGAATTCCTTTACCTCGGCAGCGAGACCGAGCCCACCGAAGAGACCCACTTCCAGGCCTACGGCCTCGTCGTCCGCTCCATGGCCGGCCGGCCCGTGACCATCCGCACCTTCGACCTCGGCGCCGACAAGGTCCCCCATCTGCCCCAGCCCGAAGACGAGCGCAACCCCTGTCTCGGCCTCCGCAGCATCCGCCTGGCGCTGCGCCACCTGACGATGTTTCGCACCCAGTTGCGGGCCGTGCTGCGGGCCAGCGCCCTGGGAAACCTGCAAGTCATGTTCCCCCTGGTCTCCACGCTGCTGGAACTCCGCCAGGCCAAAATGGTCCTCGCCAACGTCATGGAAGACCTCGACGAGCACGGCATCGAGTTCAACCGCAACATCCCCGTCGGCATGATGGTCGAGGTGCCGGCCGCCGTCATGATGATCGATCGCTTCGTCGAGGAAGTCGATTTCCTCAGCATCGGCACCAACAACCTGGTCCAATACACCCTGGCGGTCGACCGCAGCAACAAGGACGTCGTCGGACTGTACAATCCGGCCGATCCCGCCGTGCTGAAACTGATCTCCATGGCCATCGACGCCGCTGCCCGCAAGTCGATCCCCATCAACATGTGCGGACAGATGAGCGGGAACCCCGTCTACACGATGTTGCTCCTGGGCATGGGGCTGCGGCAGTTCAGCGTCACCCCCAGCGCGGTCCCCGAAATCAAACACGTTTGCCGCCACGCCCTCATCCCGCAGTGCGAGGCCATGGCAGAGCGGGCCAAAGCGATGGAAAACGCCCGTGACATCAAGAACTATCTCCGGGAGGAGTTGCACAAGTGCGTGCCCGGAGTCGGACAGTAACGAGTCAAAATGACGGATACGCTGCTTGCGGCCGCTGCGGCGGCCGGGAGCCTTCCGCGGCCGCGATGGCCGGCGGGAGCAGGAAATGGTAGTCCGCCGCTCATGCCGGGCGGCGGGAGGTAACAGTTCGAACCAATGGTTCGACCACGAGTACGCATTCGATTCTGTAAGCAGGGAGATCTGCACCTGATCGGACATCGGGACCTGATGCGGTGCCTGGAGCGGCTCTTTCGCCGCGCCGGGCTGGCCCTGGGAATGAGCCAGGGGTTTCACCCCAAGCCGCGCGTGACGTTCCCCTTGGCCTTGGCGGTCGGGATCGAGGGAGAAAACGAGGTCATGGAAGTCGAATTGGCCGAAACGCTCCCGGCCGAGGAGCTGTTGCGGCGACTGTCGCAGCAGGCTTCGCCGGGGCTGGTGTTCCGGTCGCTGGAAGTCCTGCCGCCCGGCAGCCGCAAGGCCCGGGCCCGCAGCGCCTCGTACCAGCTCCCCGTGCCGCCTTCGTGCCGCCGCGGCCTGGAAGACCGCATCGGCCGCCTCTGGGCGGCCCGAAGCTGGCCGTGCCAGCGCCCCGGGGCAGCTCGGTCATCGACCTTCGCGCCGACCTCCAGTCGCTGACGTTGTCCGCCGACGTGCTCCAGATGCGCCTGCGGGCTGGTCCCGAAGGCAGGGCGGGTCCGCGCGACGTGTTGGCCGCGCTGGACCTGGCCGACTTGGAACACCAAGGCGTCCACCTCACGCGCACCGCCGTGGAGATCGATCCCTGACGGCCCCGCCACGGCGCCACAGAAATCGAATGCCTGCTGGTCGGTCTGGCCGAACAGGAAGGCGACAACATGAAAAAAGAGATCCTCATCAACGTCTCGCAGCCGGAAGAATGCCGGATCGCGATCGTCGAAGACGGCGTCCTGGAAGAACTCTACGTGGAGCGGGCGGGCCAGGACAGCTACGTCGGCAACATCTACAAGGGCGTGGTCGTCAACCTCGAGCCCAGCATCCAGGCGGCCTTCGTCGATTTCGGCGTCGGCCGCAACGGCTTCCTCCACATCAGCGACGTGGAGCCGCAATACTTCCGCCAGGGCGGCTACGAACCGGACCAGCCGATCGGCCCGGGCGGTCCCCGCCGCCATGCCCAGCAGGCCGGCGGCGCCGCCAACGTCGCCGTGGCCGACGACCTCGACGACGAGGCGTTGGACGAGGAAGCCGCCCCGCGGCGGCCTTATCGACCCGGCGGTCGCCCCCGCGTCAAGCCGCCCATCCAGGAAATCCTCCGCCGCGGCGACGAGCTGCTGGTCCAAGTCATCAAGGAGGGCATCGGCACCAAGGGGCCCACGCTCTCGACCTATATCAGCATCCCCGGCCGCTACCTGGTGCTCATGCCGGCCCTGGGGCGAATCGGCGTCTCGCGGAAGATCGAGGACGAAGAAGTCCGCCGCCGACTGCGCGACATCATGCTCGAGCTCAATCCGCCGCGCGGCGTGGGCTTCATCGTCCGCACCGCCGGCTCCGACCGTTCCAAGCGGGAGTTGTCCCGCGACCTGGCCTACCTGTTGCGGCTCTGGAAAGTCATCGTGCGGCGGATCAAGAAACTGCCCGCCCCGGTCGACATCTACCAGGAAAGCGACATGATCATCCGCACCATCCGCGACATCTTTAACGCCAACGTCGACACCATCTCCATCGACGAGAAATCGGCCTACGAGCGGGCCCGCGAGTTCCTCCAACTCGTCATGCCCCGCTACGTCAACCGCCTGCAATTCTACGAGGGCAAGGAACCGCTCTTCTACCGCTACGGGCTCGATGAGGAAATCGCCAAGATTCATCAGCGCAAGGTGCCGCTGAAGGCGGGCGGCTCCATCGTCATCGACCAGACCGAGGCCCTGGTGGCCATCAACGTCAACAGCGGCAACTTCCGCGCCGAAGACTCCGCCGAGGAGACCGCCTACCAAATGAACATCCTCGCCGCCAAGGAGATCGCCCGGCAAATCCGCCTCCGCGACCTCGGCGGCGTGGTCGTCAACGACTTCATCGACATGCACAAGGAGAAGCACCGCCGCGGCGTCGAACGCTCGCTGCGCAACGCGGTCAAACGCGACCGGGCCAGGACGAAGATCCTCCGCACCAGCCCCTTCGGCCTGATCGAGATGACCCGGCAGCGGATCCGTCCCAGTCTCAAGCGCAGCGCCTACACCGACTGTCCCTGCTGCCACGGCACGGCCGTGGTGAAAACGCCGGAGAGCATGGCCATCGAAGTGATCCGTCTGTTGATCCTGGCCAGCCAGCGGCCGCAGATCAGCCGCGTGAGCGTCTCCGTGGCCACCGAAGTGGTGGACTATCTGAACAACAAGAAGCGCCACGAGCTGGTCCGTCTCGAAGACGAGGGGAGCATGGTGGTGCAAGTCGTTGCGGCGGAAGGAGTTGGCCCCGAGCACCTGGTCCTCGATTGCCGCGACGCCGAGGGCCGCGAGGTCAAGTTCCCCTAGACCGGCCGCGGACCCCTTGAACCCGGGGAACCCCTTGTGCTAGACTACAGGGCTCTGAGCCTCTTAAGCAGATAGGATAGGTCATGTACGCGATCATTCAGGACGGCGCACACCAGTTTCAGGTCGAACCAGGACAGCAACTCAACGTCGATTACCGCGGGCTTTCCGCGGGCGACGAGGTCAAGTTCGAGCGGGTGTTGGCCTATCGCGACGACGCGGGATTGAAGATCGGACGGCCCACGCTGGATGCGGCCGTGGTCACGGCCAAGGTGGTCGGCCTAGTCCAGGGGCCGAAATTGGTCGTGCAGAAGTTCCGCCGCCGCAAGAACGAGCGCCGCCGCACCGGCCACCGCCAGATGTTCACCCGCGTGGTGATCGACAAGATCCAAGTCGGCTGAAGTTTTCCGCCGGCGAGCCATGAATGGTAGGGTGGGTCGAGGGGCACCATGCGCAGCATGGTCGCGAGCCCCACCAATTACCGGCGGTTTCCTGGTGGGGCCCGGGGGGAAGCGATTCGCGGACTCCATTGCAAGGTGCCCGGCTTCTCGTTGCGCCGCCCTCACCCTAACCCTCTCCCGGAGGGAGAGGGGACCTCGACCGCACCGCCGCCTCGCTTATCCCCCGCTCACGAGCAGCCCATGCTGTTGCCGCAGTTGTGGCAGAGGTAGCAGTTGCCGGACCGCACCGTAATCGCGCCGCAACGGTCGCAACTGGGGGCGTCGGTCTGGAAGCTGGCGAACTGTTCGCTGCGGGCGGCCGGGCCGAAGAACAGATCGGCCTGCGCCGCCGCGGCCACTCGCGGCGGCGTGGCGGCGGCCGGCGCCGTGGCGGCGGCGATTCGCTTCGTCGCGGCGGCCAGTCCACCATAGGCCGCAGAGCCGTTGCCGAAGCCGTTACCCGAGCCGTTTCCCGAGCCGTTGGCCGCAGCCGCCCCGTTGGTCTTGGCCGGTCCTGGCCCAGCAGCCGGCCCGCCGGCCTTCGTGGCGACGGGCCGAAGTTGCGGCTCCGCGTCGCCGCCGTTCGGCGGCGCCTCCGAGGGTGACGGCAGGGCCGCGTGGTTGGCCTCCGCGTAGCCCGGCAAGAACGTAATCCCCAGCCAGCGGAAAATGTAATCCACCAGGCTCTTGGCGATGCGGATATCGGGGTTCTTGGTGAAGCCCATGGGCTCGAAGCGGGTGTGCGAGAACTTGTTCACGTACACCTCCAGGGGCACGCCGTATTGCAGGCTCATGGAAACCGCCGTGCCGAAGCAATCCATCAGGCCGCCGATGGTGCTCCCCTCCTTGGCCATGGTGATGAACAGTTCGCCGGGCCGCCCGTCCGGATAGAGCCCCACCGTGATGTAGCCCTCGTGCCCGGAGATGTTGAACTTATGGGTGATCGACTGCCGCGTGTCGGGGAGCCGCTCGCGGCGGGGCGCGGAGACGAGCTTGGCCGCCGCCTTGTCGCTGTTGCTCTTGGTCGACACCGGCTGCACCTCTTTCGACCCGTCGCGATAGATCGCCAGCGCCTTCAGTCCCAGCCGCCAGCCTTCGCGATAGGCGTCGGCCACGTCGTCCGGCGTGGCGTCCTTGGGCATGTTGACGGTCTTCGAGATGGCGCCGGAAATGAACGGCTGGGCGGCGGCCATCATGCGGATATGGGCCTTCCAGGGAATGAACCGCGTGCCGTTGGCGGGCTGGAAGGCGCAGTCGAACACCGGCAAGTGTTCGAGCTTCAGGTCGGCCGCCCCCTCGATCGTACCCTCTTTGTCGATGTGCGAGACGATCGATTCGATCTCTTCCGGCTCGTAGCCCAGCGTCCGCAGCGCCTGCGGCACCATCTGGTTGACGAGCTTCAACATGCCGCCGCCGGCCAACTGCTTGTACTTCACCAGCGCGATGTCCGGCTCGATGCCGGTGGTGTCGCAATCCATCATGAAGCTGATGGTCCCGGTGGGCGCCAGCACGGTGGCCTGGGCATTGCGGAAACCGTAGCGGCGGCCGCGCAGCAGGACGTCGTCCCACAGTTTGCGGGCGGCTTCCTGGAGGTGCTTGGGACAGGCCTTGATCTGGTCGGCCTTTTCCCAGTGCATCTCCATGACTTGCAGCATGGCGTCGCGGTTCTCCTCGAAGCCGTCGAAGGGCCCCACGGCGGCGGCCAGCTCCGTGCTGGTCCGGCAGGCGGAGCCGTGCAAGAGGGCCGTCACCGCCCCGCAAAGCCCCCGCGCCTCGTCCGAGTCGTAGGCCAGGCCGCTGGCCATGATCAGGCTGCCGAGGTTCGAGTAGCCCAGCCCCAGCGGCCGGAAGCGGTGGCTGGTGGCCGTGATCCGCTGTGTCGGATAGCTGGCGTGATCGACCAGGATCTCCTGGGCGATGAACACCAGCCGGCAGGCCGCCTGGAAGCGCTCGATGTCGAAGCCGCCGTCCGGCAGGCGGAACTTCATCAGGTTGACGCTCGCCAGGTTGCACGCCGAATCGTCCAGGAACATGTACTCCGAGCAGGGGTTGCTGGCGTTGATCCGGCCCGAGCGCGGGCAGGTGTGCCAGCGGTTGATCGTGGAATCGTACTGCAAACCCGGGTCGCCGCAGGCCCAGGCCGCCTGGGCGATGTGGCCGAACATCTCCCGCGCCTGATACGTCGGCCCTTCCCTGGCCGTATGGGTCACCCAATGCGTCGTCCACGGCTTGTCCGAGGCCACCGCCTCCATGAACTCGTCGCTCACCCGCACCGACAGGTTGGCGTTCTGGAAGAGAATCGAATCGTAGGCCTCCTGCGCCTCGTAGCCTTCTTGGATCAGCAGCCGGGCCTTCTTCTCCTCGTGGTGCTTGCAGTCGATGAATTCCATGATGTCGGGATGCCAAACCTTCAGCGACTGCATCTTGGCGGCCCGGCGGGTCTTGCCGCCGCTCTTGACCACCGCCGCGATCTGGTCGTACACCCGCATGAACGACAAAGGCCCCGACGGCTTGCCCCCGCCGGAAAGCTTCTCCCGGTGCGACCGCAGGCTGGAGAGGTCCGTCCCCGTCCCCGAGCCGAACTTGAAGAGCATGGCCTCGCTGCGGGCAAGCTCCATGATGTCTTCCATGTTGTCTTGCACGCTTTGAATGAAACAGGCCGAGGCTTGCGGATACTCGTAGGGGTTCTTCGGCTGCACGACCGACCGCGAGGCGGCGTCCCAGTGCCAACTGCACATCGACCCCTTCACGCCGTACTGGTGATAGAGCCCGACGTTGAACCAGACCGGCGAGTTGAACGAGGCGGCCTGGTGCAGGCACAACCAGGCCAGGTCGCGGTAGAAGTGCCGGGCGTCCTCGGCGGCGGCGAAGTAGCCGTCCTCCAGGCCCCAATCGGCGATCGTCCGGCAGACGCGATGGATCAATTGCCGCGCGCTCTTCTCGCGCTCGCCGGTGTTGACCTCGCCGTAGAAATACTTGCTGGCTACGACGTTGGTGGCCAACTGCGACCACGAGGCCGGCACCTCGCAATCGCGCTGCTCGAAGACCACCTCGCCCCCTTCGCCCTTGATGGCCGCGGTGCGCAGGTCCCAGGCGACCGTGTCGAAAGGATCGGCCGCGTCGGCCGGGCAGAAAACCTCGTCGATCGTCAACCCGGCCGTGGGCGCCCTGGCGGGCTTTTGCGGCACGGCCTGCTCGGCCGTCGCCGCCGGCTTGGCCCGCTTGGAAGCGGTCTGATCGGTGGTTCCGGCGGACATCTTGGCGGACTGGGCATCAATAGAATCCATGGCGGAATTCCTCCTTCCCCGGGAAATTTGGGCGTCCTTACCAACGCATATACATCAGTATAGACAAATATCGACTAGAACGGCTCGATACCCCATATATTGTATTCTACGCAATTCAGACCACAACATACAGAGGAGATGGGTCCAAGTTTACCGCTTGTAGAATTGCGGTCAATGACCGCGGCAAAAGTTGTCCTAAGGCCATGACGCCTGGGAAGTTGCGGCGATGCGTCCCCCCGGCGGCCACGGCGGCTGAGGGCGGATCGACAGACCTAAATGCTTACTTGCTCATAGGTTGCGGCGATTGGCTTCCTCATGGGAAGCTAACCGGTCGCTAACGGCCGATTCACAAGAAATTCTCCGCCGTCCGGTCATTCGTGGGTGAAGGAGGGAAAGCACGGAAAGCTGCGGAAACCATCCCACCCGATGGAAACGCCGCGGCCCTCCCCGCTGCCGTCCGGACAGTGCCACTGCTGGCTTGTCCAGCCTGTGTTGGCGTATCCCGCCGCCGCTCAGCAGGTCACGTGCATCAGCGCCGCCTTGCGCTGCTTCGAGCGGTTGTAGACCTCGACCGCCTCCGCCGTCGGCAGCACCTCGCAGCGAATCGCCCGCTGGCTCAAGTACGCGCTGCGACTCTTCGCTGAGCTCGATCTTCCCTTCTTTGCCGCCGCCGACGATGAGGATTTCCGGTCCGCCCCGGCAGACCTTCTGCAATTCCTTGGGGCCGATGGTGTGCGGGATGCCCTCGTGCTCGCGGCACAGCGATTTGCCGCGCCGTTTCGTCTTGCCGTTGACGGGAATATAAACGTCGCGGCGATAGGTCTTGCGACCGACGGTAATCTCGCCCACGCTGGCGCGGACGATCTCCGGATAGCGCGGCGCGACGGCGTAGCGCTTCTTGAAGGGGCTGCGGCCGGCCAGCTTGCGGGCCAAGGCCACGGCGCCCAGCACCACGGCGTCGTCGCCCAGGGCCGACAGCAGCACCTGCCCGCCGTCGCGGGCGCCCGGCAGGCGATCGCTGCCCACGATGTTCTCGATGATCGGCATCATGAAGTCGCTGCAGGCCTCGATCACCCCGCCGCCCAGCACGATCACCTCGGGGTCGACCAGGTGGCGGACCGTCAGGCAGGCGTAGCCCAGCACTTCGGAGGCGTGGCGAACGACTTCGGTGACCAGCGGGTCTTCGGCCTCCAGGGCACGGCGGATGGCCCCGCTGCGGATCACGCTCAGGTCGCCGCCGCCCAGTTCGGTGAGGATGCTGGTGCGTCCGGCCGCCATGGCCTCGCGGATATCGCGCTCGATGGCGGTGCGGCTGGCCAGGGCTTCCAAGCAGCCGCGGTTTCCGCAGCCGCACTTGGGGCCGCCGATCTGCATGACGATGTGGCCGATCTCGCCGGCCGACTCGCGGGCCCCCCGCCACAGTTTCCCCTTCTGCACCAGGCCGGCGCCGATGCCGGTGCCGACCCAGATGCCCAGCACGCTGCGGGCCTGACGCGCCGAGCCCAACCAGGTTTCGCCCAGCGTCCCCAGGTTGCCGTCGTTGCCCACCGCCACCGGAACATGGAAGCGGCCTTCCAAGTGGGCGCCGATCGCCACCCCCGTGAGACTCATGTTGGGCGTGACCACCACCCGGGCGGAGTCCGGATCGACCACGCCGGGCACGGCGATGCCCACGGCGGTGAGGTCGGCGGTGGCGATCTTCGCCTTTTTGAGCGTATCGTCCATGACCTTTTCGATGACGGCCAGGACTTGTTCGGGCCCGCCGGTCCGGGGCGTGGGCTGCCGTTCCTGCTGCAGGATTCCCCCCGACTCGCGCACCAACGAGGCCTGCACCTTCGTGCCGCCCACGTCCACGCCCAGGTACAAACGATCCTTGCCGGCTGCCGTGTGGTTCTTCATCGGAATCCCTTTCTTCTCAGGAGTCGTGCCCTAGACCCAAGCCGCCGAAACAGCCCCCCCTCTCCCGGAGAGAGGGGAACCGTCTCAACGCCATCCGCCCCCGCAACTGTACCGCCGCGCACAGTTGATGACAAGATGGTGGGGGCCTTCTCGGCCGGCGGACAGAGTGACCGGGCAGCCTCGCGGATCGAACCCCGCAGGGCGTGGCGGATCGTGCCGTCCTGCCGTCCCGGGAAAAGTATAGGGCAAGAGCGCCGCCGTGGCGGTTAGCTCCGCTGGCCGGCGGCCCGCTTCCGTTCCCCCATGAGAATGCCGCCCGCCAGGGCGTAGACGGCCAGGAATGCCAGGGGAAGGATAATGGGGATCAATTCTGGTTGCATGGGTCGGCCCGAGGGAGGGTGGGAAGGCCGCTTGGGCGGAGCCGCGTCCACCGCAAAGGTATGCGCCTGTGTCATCGGCCCGCCAGCATAGCGATCTACACCGTTGCCGGCAACGCTGATTCAGGCGTCAGGACCGATTTTGTTTTCGCCGCCGGCAAAGCCTGCGTAAGGGACCAGGGGCCAGGGGCCAGGGGAACAAAAAAAGCCCCCGGACTGCGTCCGGGGGGTAGATGCTTTCCTCCGGGCGCATGAACACAACTTCTTCACGCATCTCGGCCGCCCCGTCCCGACTTCTACATAAATCGGCAATTAGTTGGCCCATTTCCGGCTTCCAACTATGCACATTTTGTGCTAGTGTACTTATGTACACATTTCAAAGAAGGCGATGCGTAGGAGGATGGGCCATGCTTGCCGAGGCGGTAGTCGAGCAGATCCGCGATTTGTTGGCCATCGGGGAGCTTTCGCAGCGTAAGATCGCCCGCCGCTTGGGCGTGAGTCGCGGCTCGGTCAATGCGATTTCCCAGGACCGGCGGCCGGACTACGCGAGGTCGGCCCGGGCGGCCGGCCAGCGTTTTCCGCAGCGCGAGGGGGTGCCGCGGCGTTGTCCCGGCTGCGGGGGGATGGTGCAAATGCCCTGTCTGTTGTGCTACGTTCGCTCGCTGGGAAGGGTTGACAGACGGCGGCCGTCGGGATAGAAAAATGGTGCTGCTCGGGGCCGTAAGGCCGCCGCCAGCAGACCTGCCCCCTTCGTCTAGTGGCCCAGGACATCGGATTCTCAGTCCGACGACAGGGGTTCGACTCCCCTAGGGGGTACTCTTCATCGCGTGCGCGCATCTCGATATGGCCACGCGGGTTGAAGCGAGCATTGTAGGCGGCACAGGCCCTGTGCCGTCCCTGGTTCGCGGCCGGTGGGACCGATGCCGAAAACAACGATACCCTTGCTCCCCAAGGCCGCCGGGCACCCGCGAAGCGGGTCACGGCCGGTGGGACCGGCGCGAAAAAAAGCGACATTCTTCCCCGCCCGTCCCAGCGGCCGCCGCCGGCAGGGGTCTGTCCCGCCGTCGAAACAGCAGCACCGCGCAGGAAATGATGAGCACGGCCAGCGCGGTGCAGTTCGCCCAGTGGATTCGCGGCCGGCGAAATTCTTCGTAGGCATGCCATGCCTTCTCGTCGCCGGTAAATAGGCCCTTGAGCGTCTCCGACGGCAACCCGACGGGAATGAATCGCACGGCCCCGTCAGAGAACACGGCGTATGATCCGGCGACCTCGTCCTGGAAGAAGAACCCGCCGGGGATGTGATGATAGCTGGAAATGCACATGCGCGACCGGTCGCCGGCGCCGCGGCAGGCCTGCTCAATCGTGAGGTCGCGAGGTTCCATCCAGTTGATCTTGGAATTTTCCACCTCGACCACCATCAGCCGCGGCGGTGTGCCCGCGGAGCGATGATCGTCCCACACGGTCCCGGGGCCGGTGACGGCCAGGTAGCTCGTCAAAGGGCGGCCGTGGATCCAAGGGTCGAACCGACAGGAGAAGGAAGGCGGCACTTGAGCGGCCAGCTTGCTGTTGTTTGGGCCATTCCAAGGCTCGCGAAAATTGCACTCATTGTAGAGTGATATACACTCCAATTGGGGCGTGATGAGCATTCGCCAACTGTGCGCGGCTTTGGTCTGCTCGTCGACAACGACCGCGGGCGGAAGACCGCCACCGGCCTGCTCGTACGCCAGCAGCGCCAGGCCGATCTCGTTGAGGTTGCTTTTGCAAGGAAATGCCGGTGAATCACGGCGAGAGACGAGTGTCGGCAGAATCAACCCGAGAAGGAAGATGACAAGGAAGAGACCCGACAAGGGAATGCTCCTCACCGCCGGGCTGCGAAAATATGCCGCCGCCGCCAGCAGGAATGTCGCGACAGCAATCCCCCATTCCATGCCGAACACGGCCAGCGAGGACCAGACGACCACGAACGCCAACAGCAGCGTCGAGAGCCGGTATTGCATTGTTCATTCCTCCCTACGCCCGCCGGTTGCCGCGCGGCGGGTCGCGGCCGGCGGGACCGGCGCCGGAAAAACCGTCATTCTCTCCCGGGGTCCGTGAATATATTCGCGGCACGCCACCCGCCTTCCCGGTTACTTCCCTCAATATACGTCTTTTCGGCCTGACACGCGCGAGACCAGGCAGAGCGCGGCCAGATTTTCCGGCAGCGAGGACAAACCGAGCGTCTGGCCAACGGTTCGTCGCGGACGCCGGAGAGGAATGGCCCCGGCCTTCGACGCCAGGTTGGCGGAAGCGGGGCGGTCGATTCCCGACGTAAGCCCCGTTTACGGCGGCTCCTTTCTCGTCGAAAACACAACGGCAGGAACCCCGTAAACGGGGTTGACATCACAGTGCCAACCCAAAAATCCACCCGCGCCGAACCCGGCGTAAACGCCGGGCCGAGTACCGGCTGCGCCGGCAAGGGGCGTGAACGCCCCTCACGACCGCTGCCCGCTCACTGCTGCGGAGCAACGAGGGCGCTCAGCCGGGCTCGATGAACCGGCCACTTGGCGCGAACGCAGTGTGCCACTGGCTTTGCCAGTGCGTTGGGTTTCCTTCGCGCAATTGACGCCGCGGCATTTCCAGGTCGTTCACGAAGCACTGGCAGAGCCAGTGGCACACTGCGTATCCGGGGGCTGGTGCCCCCAGCTCGTGTCGATAAACCCCGCGCCCCACGTCACTCGCGCCGATAAACGTCTTCTCGGTGTCCCACGCGCAACACCAGAACCACCAGCCGATCGTCGTGAATTTCGTACAGCACGCGGAAGTTGCCGACACGGATGCGCCAAAGGTTTTCATCCCCGGTCAACTTGACCACGCCCGCCGGTCGAGGATTGCTCCGGAGACGCACAATGTGTAAAAATACCCATAATGGCTGGTGTATTGCCAACGCTTTGCCTGACACGCTAAACTGGTGGACGTGACCAGCCCCAAACCCAAACGCCAATGGCTCAGACCGGTAGTGGCGCTTCATTCATAGGGACGAAGCGAAATGAACAAATTGTGGTCGGTGAGCATTTGCGTCTACTATGTCACCGTGTGTGCTCTCGTCCCCCATGTTTCATGTCAGTGGCCGTTCAACAAACATCGCCTTTGGTTCTTCGGTCTTATCCCACTTGCTCTCGCCGTTGTTGGGTTATCTATCTACCAAAGTCCAATCCAACGCTTGCTGGCTTGGGTAGTGTTCGGTCTTGCCGTCGCTGGCATCTGCATATCTTTCCAGCCCTGGTGTCTTATGGTCGGCCTGAGCACCTGGTAGCAGGAAGGCCATCTTAAAGGGTTGAGCAAACTCCGAGGATGTGACTTGGCGGCACAAACGTCACCGATTAGTCAAATACACTTCCGCCCTCCCGACGTATCCGGTGGCTGACGCCACCGGCTCGGGCCGGAGCACCGGCAACGCCTTCGTATCCGTCACACGCCGTGTGACGATCTCACCGCACAGGGCCTGTGCGGCGTACTGTTGACTCGGCCCTCCGCCTTCCGCCCTCCGCCTTCCCGACGTATCCGGTGGCTGACGCCACCGGCTCGGGTCGGTGAACCGCGGCCCCTGCGGGCTGCACGCATATCCGAGGGCTGACGCCCCGGCTCGTCGTGCCGATCAACCCTGGCCCCAGGCCCCCGGTCCCTGGCCCCTGCTTTGCGTTTCCACGGCTGAATTGTCACCGGCCCCCATGAAGTTGTATGAACTTGCGCTCATGGACACCCGACGCAACCAACCATTTGCAAAAGACTTTCGTTTGACCGGCCGCGACGTAAAAAATGGGACACCAAACGGGGCCGGTACATAGAACAAGCGAATGTCTGCCGGGTGTCAAGGCCCGGGGGCCGCGCCCCGATTGACCCGCCGCCGGAGACGTGGTTACAATTTTTCTTACCCGCCTATGGTCTGACACCGATCGAGAACCGAGCCGTGAACTGGAAGAGACAGCTCTTCGCCCGCAAAGACCTGGAGATGCTGCTGGCCGAGGCCGCCGGCGAGCACCGCCTGCACCGCGTGCTGGGGCCGGTCGCGCTCACGTCGCTGGGCGTGGGCTGCATCATCGGGGCCGGCATCTTCGTCATGACCGGGCGGGCGGCGGCCCAAGACGCCGGGCCGGCCGTGGTCATCTCCTTCGGCATCGCCGCCCTGGGCTGCGCCTTCGCCGCCTTGTGCTACGCCGAATTCGCCGCCATGGCCCCCGTGGCCGGCAGCGCCTATACCTATGCCTACACCACGCTGGGCGAAATCTTCGCCTGGATGATCGGCTGGGACCTGATCCTCGAATATGCCATGGGCTGCGCCACCGTGGCCTCGGCCTGGTCCGGCTACCTGAACAAGTTCCTCCTCGTCATGCCCCCGCACTGGCAGATTCCCCCGCAACTCCTCTCCGATCCGTTTTCCACGATGGAAGGACTGGAGGGGCACGCCTGGTTCAATCTCCCCTCGGTGTTGATCATGGCCGTGGTCACCACGATCCTCGTCCTGGGCATTCGCGAGAGCGCGCGGACCAACGCCCTGCTGGTCATCATCAAGGTCGCGGTGGTCATTTTCGTCATCATCGTGGGCTGCGGCTATCTGAGCCGGGGCAACTGGACGAAGGTGCCGGTGACGCAACGGCTGCTGCCGCAGGACCGGGTCATGCCCGGGTTGGTCAAGGACTACTGCCGCGAGCTGGCCGGGCCGCCGCGTGCGGACGCCCTGGCCGGCGCCGCACACGGCGTGTCCGGCGTACAGGCGGCCCCGCCGCGCGCGAAGGTGCTGGTCCGCGAGTTGTCGGCCGTCTATCGCCGGGAATGGGCCCAGCAGGAGGCCCGGCGGCTGGAGAAGGCGGGCCGGCTGTCGGCCGCCGGGGCCGCCGCGATGGTGGCGACGGTTGAGCAAGTGACCGAGTCCGACGTGCCCCGCGAGGCCGCCGATCGGGCCGTGGTCGCCCATTTGCTGCCCGCCGTTCGCGCCGCGGGGGCCAAGGAAGAGACGTCCCATTGGGGCATCCTGGGGCTGATCGGGCTGAATCGCTGGCTGGTTCCCATCGACGACGCCACCCGCAGCCCGTTTGCGCCTTACGGCCTGGCGGGCATCATGCTGGGGGCCTCGATCGTGTTCTTCGCCTATATCGGTTTCGACTCGATCTCGACGCACGCCGAAGAGGCGCGCTATCCGCAGCGCGACGTGCCGCTGGGCATCCTCGTGTCGCTGCTGTTGTGTACGCTGCTTTACATGGCGGTGGCGGCGGTCATTACCGGCATGATTCCCTACCCGACGATCGACATCAAGGCCCCGATCGCCGCGGCCTTTTCCGACAAGGCCGTGGCCGAACACTCGCGGACGCTCAACGTGGCCTCGGGGCTGATCGCGGCCGGGGGCCTGGCGGGCATGACCAGCGTGTTGTTGGTGTTGTTCCTCAGCCAGGCGCGGATTTTCATGGCCATGGCCCGCGACGGCCTGCTGCCGCGGGTCTTCGGCGCCATCCATCCCCGCTTCCGCACGCCGCACATCGCGACGCTGGTGACCGGATCGGTGATTTGCGTGGTGGCTGCCCTGACGCCCATCCAGAAGCTGGAAGAGATGGTCAACGTGGGGACGCTGCTGGCGTTCGTCATGGTCTGCGCGGCGGTGCTGATCCTCCGCTTCCAGCGTCCCCATGCCCAGCGGCCATTCCGCTGCCCGGCGGTCGTGGTGGTGGCCCCGCTGGGCATGGTGGTCAACCTGGTTTTGACGCTGTTCCTTCCCTTGGACACCTGGCTGCGGCTGGTGATCTGGCTGGTGGTGGGGCTGACGATCTATTTCGCCTACAGCCGGCGGCACAGCCTCTTGACCCGGCACCTGCTGCACGAAATCCAGATGCCCCGCGACGAAGAGACGGGCACGTCGCTGGACCCGGAAGTGGTGGGCCCATAGGCCCCGGGGCGACCAGCCGGGGACTGGTCCGTTTTTCGGCCAAACGGCGTTGCGTTTGCCAACCAGCCCTTGACCGAAAACACGGACCTGTCCCCTTTGGCGGCGCAAGGGGGACAGTCCCACTTTCGCGGCGAAAACGCCGGTTTTGAGGGCGGCATCTACTTCGCCGCGAAAATCGGGACAGTCCCCTGGGATGGGTTTCGGAAGGGGACTTTGCAAAATCTTCTCCGGCTGCGTAAAGTATAGGTAAGCTTCCTGACTGGGAACCCCTTGAAACCGCAGGCAGTTTTCCGATGACATCGCGAGATCGTGTCATTCGCACGCTCAATCATCAGCCGGTCGATCGTGCCCCGCGCGACCTGTGGCTGATGCACGGCGCCGAGACGCACTGCGCCGAGGCGCTGGCCGAACTAAGCGTTCGCTTTCCCAACGACCTTGCTTGGATCGAGGCCAAGCCGGGCGCGGGCAAGCGGCACAAGGCGTTGCCGGGGCGGCCGGGACACCACCACACCGACGCCTGGGGTTGCACGTGGCAACTTGGCCCGCACGGCGAGCCCGGTCCTTTGGAGCAGGCGCCGCTGGCCGAGGCGGACAAGATCGCCGCCTACGTGCCGCCGGCGGAGCTGTTGGAGGCCGGCAGGTTTTCGGCGGCCAGCCGGAGCTGCGCGGGCGCTACCCGCTTCACGCTGGCGCAGAGCGACGTGCAGCCCTTGGGTCGAATGCAGGCCCTTCGCGGCCTGGAGGGGGCCATGGCCGATCTGACCAGCGGGAAGAAAGAAACGCGCCGGCTCCTCGTCCGGGTCCACGAGCATTTTCAGCGCGAGTTGGAACTTTGGGCGGGCACCGACGTCGATGCCGTGGTGATGCGCGACGAGCTGGGGACCACGGCCGCGTTGCGGCCCGCGTCCAAGCTGTGGCGGCAAGTCCTCAAGCCGCTGTGGAGCGACTACTGCCGAATCCTCCACGACCAGGACAAGTTCGCCTTCTTCTACGGCGAAGGCAACGTGACCGACTTCTATAGCGACTTGATCGAGGCCGGCTTCGACGCCATTTACGTGCCGGCGACGACGGTCGATCTGGGGCCGCTGGCGAAGGACTGCCGCGGCCGGGTCGCCTTCTGGATCGACTTCGGCCTGGAGCGGCTGTCGCCCCCGTGGACGCACGAGGATATTCGCGAGGAAGTCCGCCGCGTCCGCAAGCTGCTGGATTTCGGCAGCGGCATCATTGTCCGCTGCCCCTGGGCGCAGGGCACGCCGCTGCGCAACGTGGCCGCCTACTTCGAGGAGTGGATGATCGGGCTGCCCGCCGGTGCCTAGCGGGGGCACCGCGAGCCGGAGGCGTAAGCCTCCGGATAACTTGGTCGCTCCGCGGATACATAGTGGCGGAAGGGGGGGAGGGGGGGCCGGTTTCGGCTGCCCCCTTTCTCGGTTCAAGTCGGGTCGCAGAGGATGCCGATATAAATCGCCCGTAGGCTGGGCCTCGGACACGCCCCCCATTTCTTGGGGCACAGGAACAGCAGGAAGCAACAGTCAGCCCATGCCCGGGGGGTGTACGGACGCAAAGTTCTCTTGGCAGAGGACGCAGGTTCTGTTAGTCTCCCCCGACACGATCAGGCTACGGAGGGCTTTTCCATGTCTCGACCCGTTGAATGCTTGTTTTCCCTGCTCGTCCTGGGCAGCATCTTCGTTGCCGGCTGTGAAACGCCCAGCCATACCGCCGACGGCGCCGTGGTGGGCGGCTTGGGCGGGGCGGGCCTCGGCGCGCTGATTGGCAGTGCCAGCGGTCATGCCGGCGCCGGCGCGGCCATCGGCGCCGGAGTGGGCGCCCTGACCGGCGCCGCCATCGGCAACGCCCAAGACAATGCCGACGCCCGAAATCGGGCCATGATCGCCGCCGCCTCGCAACCCGTCGGGACCGTCACCCCCGACCAGGTCATCGCCATGGTGCAAAACCGCGTCGACGACGGCGTGATCATCAACCAGGTCCGCGTCAATCGCATGGTCGTCCCGCTGCAAGGCGACGACGTGATTCGGCTCCAGCAGGCGGGCGTGAGCACGGACGTGATCAGGGCGATGCAGGAATCGCCCCCGGTGCCCCGCGGCGTGATCGTCGAGCAAGGGCCGCCGCCGCCTCCGCCCGTGGTCGTGGAAGGCGGGTATTACTACGGCGGTCCCCACTATTACAGGCACTACTAGCAGTGGCGCAAGGGCACCCAGAGGGTACCCGGTCCCATTTTCGTCGAACGAAAATCGGGACAGTCCCCGGCTGATTCCTTTGCGGGCTCTCAGTCGCCCGTGCCGCCCTGCCAGTTGTTGGTCTGGAACGGCGAGGCGGGCAGGCCCGCCTTGTTGATCAGGTTCGGAGTGGCTTCGTTCCGCCAGCCGAAGCGGGCCTGGGCGGGCGTGGCTATTTCCTGGGCCTGGACGACGACCGTATCGCCGTCGATGGTAGCGACGGCGGGCAGGAACTTGCCGTGGGCGCCGGCGACCTCGAATTCGCTGAGCGGCTTGCCGTCACGCGACTTCAGGCCGCCGCCGAGGTGGGCGAACGAGAGACGGATCTTACTGCCCTCGACCTTCATCCCCTTGTAGAGCGGCCCCGAGTACACGAGGTCCTTCCTGCCGTAGTCCTTGGCCAACGCCCAGAGGGCCAGCCGGTTGCCCAAGTCGCGCTTGTTCGCGTAGTGGCCTTCCCTGATGTTGTCCACCAGGTCGGTCGTCACCACCATGCCCGTGTGCGGAATCTTGAGGGCTGGCCACCTGGCACTCCCACAAGATGGGCACCTGTCCCGGCTCGTATCTGCCGAGCCAGGGGGCGATCTGGACGAAATAGAAAGGGAAATCGTAGCCCCATGCCCGGCGCCAACCGCCGATGAGCGACTTCATCTTGCCGGCATACGCCGGCCCGGTCTTGGCGACCACGTTCTCTTCGCCCTGATACCAAAGCACGCCGCGGATGGCCAGCGGCTTCAGCGGGGCGATCATGCCGTTGTACAACTGACCGTTTGACTGGCCGCTCTTGTCGCCGCTGGTTATCCAAGGTTCGATATATGAGCCGCCCCAGGTGCTCTCGATCAGTCCGATGGGCAGGTCCAGCTCTTTGTGCAGCCGCAGGCCGAAATAGTAGATCGCGCCGGAGAAGCCGTTCCAGCCTCCGGCCACGACGGTGTCCGGTTGGCACCGCACCCACTGGCTTTTCACGTCCTTGGCCGGCTCCTTGGCCGCGGTCCTCGGGATCAACAGCAGGCGGATATTCGGATGGTTTGCCGCCGCGACCTCCTCCCTGCCCTTCTGACACATCATCAGCCCCATCTCCATGTTCGACTGGCCCGAGCCGAGCCACACCTCGCCGATGAGGATGTCGTCCAGCTCGATCTTGTTCTTGCCGCTGACGGTCATGCGGTGGGCCTTGCCGTCAGCCTTCACGGCCGGCAGCACCACCCGCCAGTTGCCCTGGGCGTCGGCCTTCACCGTGCCGGTCGCCTCGTCGAGCTTGACAGTGACCTCTTCGCCGGGATCGGCCCAGCCCCAGACGGGCAGCGGCCGGTCGCGTTGCAGGACCATGTGGCTGCCAAACACCTTGGGCAGCTTGACGTCGGCCCGGGCCTGGGGCACGGCGGACGATGCGACCAGCAGGGCGACGACGACGAGACACCGTGACAGATACTTCTTCATGGCAGACCTCTCGGGTTGGCAGGGCGTGGTTCGGGGGCGGGATGGCAGCATTTCCCGTCGTTGGCCGGAGCGGGGCAAACAGTGGCCGGCGGGGCACATCCCCTCTATTGTGGTTTCCGGCAGGCCACACGTCAACCGATTGGCCACAGGCTTCCCTCCCCTTTCCCCCGGCGGTATACTTCCCCCGGGAATCGGCGTCGCGGCCGACCGGGAACATGGACATGACGCGAATTGCCTACGGCAGGAGGGCTTGAACCATGCGATACAGACTCCTCGGGAAGAGCGGGCTGCGGGTTTCCGAATTGTGCCTGGGCACGATGACCTTCGGCGAAGACCTTGGCTGGGGTTCGCCCAAGGAGGAAAGCCGCAAGGTCTACGATGCCTTTCGGGAAGCAGGCGGCAACTTCATCGACACCGCCAACCTCTACACCGATGGCACCAGTGAGTCGTTTCTCGGCGAGTTCATCCAGGGCCATCGGGAGCGGCTGGTCCTGGCGACCAAGTACACCCTCAGCCGTCCCGTCGACGACCCCAATGCCGCCGGCAACCAGCGGAAGAATATGGTGCAAGCCGTCGAGGCCAGCTTGAAGCGACTCCGGACCGACTACCTTGATCTCTACTGGCTGCATATCTGGGATCAGCTCACTCCCGTCGAGGAGGTGATGCGGGCCTTTGACGATCTCGTGCGTCAGGGCAAGATCCTCTATGCGGGAGTCTCCGACATGCCTGCCTGGGTCGTCGCCAGGGGCAACACCCTGGCCGAACTGCGGGGCTGGACGCCGTTCGTTGGATTGCAGATCGAGTACAGCCTGATCGAGCGAACGCCGGAACGGGAATTGTTGCCCATGGCGGCCGGCCTCGGGCTGGGGATCACCGCCTGGTCGCCCTTGGCAGGCGGCGTGCTCACGGGCAAGTATGTCGAACCCGGGCCGGGCGAAACGGGCGGAAAGCGTTTCGACGGGCCGGAAATGGCACAGTTCCATGCCTCTGGCGCTCGGGCGACCGCCATCGTCCGCGAGGTCCGGGCGGTGGCCCGGGAGTGCGGCCGGTCGCCTGCGCAGGTCGCACTGGCATGGTTGCGTCACCGTCCCGTGCCCGTCATCCCCATCATCGGGGCGCGGAGGCTGGAGCAGTTGAAGGACAACCTGGGCAGCATCGAGGTGCGACTCGACCGGTCGCATCTCGACCGCTTGGAGGAGGTCAGTCGCGTGGAATTGGGATTCCCCCACGACTTCTACAAGAAGGAAGCAGTCCGCACGATCGTCTTCGGCGGCATGCGCGACCTGATCGACACGTAACAGTGCGGCTTGTCTCCGATCTTCTTCACCCAACGGGCAGTGCCGTGAGGGAAAGGGGAAAATCCGGGCACGGCTTGATCGGTCGCCCAGATAGAGTATTCTTATATTTGGCCCTAGGGAGGGTAAGCGAATGGCTAGCGGCCACACTGGAAATTGATAAAGTGGGTAATTTAGGCAATGTGCTGTTTTGCCGGGGAAAACGCGATAACCTATTATCTTGTGCCGATTTACGGCCTATTCTCTCGCCCTTTGCGAAGCCCTGGAAAGCCCCCTCTTCGGTATTAAGCGGGCGTCACTGACGCCCGCTCGCACGGCGCAGGAAAACTCGCAAGAAATGTGGTGTCGGGCAGCACAAGAAAGGCGCATGAAAATGGCGTCTGACCAAAGCGCCAGGAAACCAGGAACTCCCCCTCTCCGTTGGTACTGAGCAGGCGTCAGTGACGCCCGGCGACGGCAACCCCGACGGCCTGAGCCCTCACCGTTCCCCAGGCGGCAAAGCGCCTGCACGTCGTCGCCAACACTGTCCACGATCTGGTCGAGCGGAGCGAACTGGGGCACCACCGAGTAGGCCGGGCCTTCCGCATCCTGCCGGCGGACATCGACGCCTACCGGCGACACGCGGCCGAGCACGTTCCCAACGGTCGCGCATTCTACCTCGCCAAAATTATGGTGTAGTTGCCACCGCCATCAATCATGGCGGCCCGTGCCTTCCAACCTTCCTTGGCATTGTCGTTAAGCAGCTTTTCGAGTTTGCGCGCGTCGCCAATTGCGTCGTGGTCAACAACAGTGCCTCGACCGAGAACCTTGTACTCTTCATTCGCGCCCATCGCGCCACCGCCGGCTTTCTTGGCGCTGCCGTCACACGACATGAACACCGCAACCGCGACTATTAGGAGTGCGGCAGCAATCCGACCAAACGACTTCTCAAACCTTGCCATAGTCTGACTCCTTGAAAACAACCAAACAATGGTCACGGGCTGTTGTTTTTGCCGCGGCAACCACCCACCGCAGTAGCCCGATGAAAACGAAACAAATGCTCTTGACTAATAGGCCCCAGGGGAACTGCAAACCCTGGAGCACCTATTGCTGGCGCGTCCAGGTCTCATTCAGTGTTCGCGTGATGACCTTTCCACGATTGATCCCCGCTGGCCAATTGGTACAGCGGAGATGCAACTGTCCAGATTCGTCGAGTGTCGCGGTAACGGAAATCGAATGTCGCTTGGGAGCATCAGCCTTAAACACGGCCTGCAAGGTTCCTGTGAATGACTTCGAGTCTGCCTCTTCACCACGACGAGTTAGCCTGCCAGCGAACTCGCGGAGCGCATCGCTTTCAGCCAGGCTGACTGTAAGTGCCTTACCGTCATCGACAATCCGAAACTTCGCACCGCTAGCCACCTGCCAAGTGCCGCTAAGAGGCCCTTGATCCGTAGCCTTCTCGCTGGTCGGTTCTGCGCGCTTGGCCCCTGTCGCTGGCGTTTCATCTTCGGCTGCTTCTGACGAGCCCGGCTGGGGCATTGCTTCAAATTGTGGAACCTTCCAGGCAGGCAAGTCAGATGACACGTAGGAGGATTGGTAGAACACCGGCTCGCTGACATCGACGATCCAAATATGATGCTGATTCTGGTAGTCATAGCCCCCCCTCGCAGTCTCCTCGAACATGATCTTACTTCCATCAGGACTCCAGGAGAGATGACTTATCGCGTTGGTGCCAAACTGGGTATCACCGATCTGCATTACAGGCCGAACCGCACTTCCGTCCACGTTGGCGACCCATACCGCAGGCAGAATAGCAACAGCCTCGTGGGATTTGGTCGGCTTACCATTGGCGTAAAACGCCACCCTGTTCCCATCAGGAGACCAGGACGATTGCGAAACACCAGTGCCAAGGACAAGTCGCCCGGCGTCCCTACCCTGAGCAGAGACAATCCACATTCCAGTAGCGGTCTCGAAGCTGATGCGTTTTCCATCTGGATGCCACAAGTGGTTTGTGCGGTAGCCGTGGCTGGTGTCGGTAATCTGCTTCTGGCTGCTGCCATCAACATTGATGACGCAGAGAACCTCATTGTGCTCGCTGCCTCGGGCAAACAGAATCTTCTCGCCGTCAGGCGACCACCGCGGATTTTGGCCCCCCGTAAGTCTCCTTTGCCCCGTGCCATCTCCGTTTGCCAGCCAAATGTTCTGGTTGCTGTCAAACGCGATCTTGGTTCCATCGGGCGACCAACAAACATCATCACTAGTGTCGGGCGACTTGAGTACGATGATTCTGCGCACTCCGTCGCCATTCACCCCGGTTGCACACACCTCGGTTTCCACCGGGTAGTCGCGCTTGCAGTAGCGCGCAAACACAACGCCTCCGTCAGGTCTCCAGCATGGTGCCCAGTTGCACGGCCAGGACGGCGCATGTTGGTAATAGCGAGTCCAGTCTGTGCCCTGGATCACGCAAGTCTCTCCAGAGCCATCCAGATTCGCTACCCAAATGTACTGGCCGCGCCTGAACACAATTTGCTTTCCATCAGGCGAGCAACATGGCTGCGAGCCCCAGATCATGTGGACGCCTGGAGGGGTCAGATTCGTGATACGCCGTAAGTTCTTACCATCCGGTCCAATCAGGTAGAGATTACCGCGGTCGCCGATCCCTCCTTCAAAGGCGATCGACTTTCCGTCCGGCGACCAGGATGGGGCCGCGCCCTCCGCAAGCCTCCGTACCCCTCCGCCCACTACGTCGAAGATTGCAACAAACATATCCAAGTTCAGGTCGTCCCTGGCGCCGGCTGCAACCTGCTTTGCATTGGGGGACCAAGATTGCGGAAGATAGCTAATGCGCACGGCACCCCCTTGGGAGGCGGTATTGAGCCACTTCACCTGCTGTGACTGCTTTGCAATTATACAGAGCCCTGCCCGAGCGCCTTGCTGGCCGATTGCGGCAAGCCTGGCACCGTCACGCGAGGCACAGGCGTATCCGAGTGCGCTCCCTCCTGGTCCCGTAAGGGGATGAAGGTCAGTACCTTCCAAGTCAATCATTGCTGCCCCATCGTTTCCGCTCAAGAGCAAGCCTTTTCTATCTGGCGTCCACTGTAGCCGGTCTCCCAACTCGTGCCAACCTTTATCTTTGGCCACCTGGAATATGTCGGTCGCGTTGGCCCTCATAACGTACAAGTTGGTTCCAGTCTGGCCGTCCTTACTCTCAAGCGCTCGAAATGCTATCCTCTGCCCGTCAGGCGACCACGCCACGGCAACCGCATCGAGTTGAAGTGGGTCTGGCTGACGACCAGCGGGTGGTTGAAGCCCCCCGAAGAAGTTGCTGACCAGCCATCTCTTCGATCCATCGGCCGGGATGACCCAAACATTTCCCGGAGCCAGCACAGTAACGACTCCGCCCGACTGTTTAGTGGGCCTGACGATGAACATGATGTACTTCCCATCTGGAGACCAACAGGGGCAGGAGCATTCCAGCGGCGGCTCGATGAACCGTGGCGCGCTTCGTACACCCGGAACTTCAACAAGCTCATTACGTGCGCCGGACGCCGGAGATGACGGCATCGTGCCTGGGGCCGCTTTCCCGTTCCTCGGGCGGAATGTGGACGGCCCCGCGACGTTGGATTCCGCCGTTGATTTCGACGGCGCAATGTTATCCTCCGGCCGGAGAATCCCCACCTTCGCCCTGCGTGCTTGCAAACGATTCCAGTCCTCTTCCCATTTCTCCCAACGCAGCCACCTTGCCCTGTAACCTCCCTCGGCGATAAGCTCCCTTTCACTCTTCCGTACCAGTCGCAGCGACATTCCACTGCCCGTGGCAAGTATTATCGCGTCCTTGTCTTCTCTCCATTGTCCCGATACTCCATCACTATCTATACTTGGAAACGTTTCACCTTTCCGGCCCCGCTCCAACAGATCGCTTTCGCTTCGGTGTACTTTGGAATGCCGCCCACTACTTTGGGGGTGCCGCGCGTAGTTCTTGTATATCGCTCGATACAAACTCTTGTCCAAGTAAAATGTTCCATCTTTTTTCAGTTCGAGAATCTCGCTGCCCTTTTCGTAGAAAGCCATCGTGTCAGAAAATCGGCTTGTTTCAGATTTGGGCCGAGCGGTAGACTCGAACGGCGTGATTCGCTCGGCCTTTTGATTAGTCGAGTCAGCTATATTGTCGGTCTTTCCCGAATCTGTGGGACCACTTCCCTTTCTTGTCTCACTCCCACTGGGTTCTGTGGATGCCGATTGGCTGGTCGTTTCTCGTGGAAGAGTGTCACCACCGTCCTTTCGGTGAAGCCCTCCGAGGAAAAGGTACGCTGCGCCCGCACCGGCAATCACGACGAACGACGCGACGAATGGCAGCAATCTTAGTGCCAGCGGCGCGCGTGACGCCTTCTTGATTCCCGGTTGGCGGAATGCGGGGGCCGGAGCCCGCGGCAAAGGCTGCGATGTCGAAACACCCGTCACTGGGCTAGGACTGGTCGCCGCCCGAATGGCTGACGCAAATGGCTCCGCCTGGACCAGCGGAAGCCACTGAGTCATGCCTTCTCGCCAACACATGGTCCTGTCGCTGATCTTTCCCGCTCGCCAGGATTGGATAAGCTGCTCGGCGGTGAACGGCCCGGCGGGCTGCTTGCCTTCGCCTGGAAGATACCACGCAGGAGAATTGCTGCTCATAAACTCACCTCTCCCGAACGCTAGGATTCTAACGAAACCAGCGGCCTGAGCCGCGCGGCTGCCGAGGGGGTGCTGGTCCAATGGGGCCGCCTGGGTTCTTGAGGCCGCGATGCTGGCAGTGCAGTGTCATGTTCCAATCTTCCGCAGGGCCTTTTCAACGATGCCTCGCTGCCACGAGTTCTCATTCTGACATTTCTTCAGGACGGGGACCGCTTCCCTCGCTGCGGGGCCGATCTCTCCCAAGGCCCAAACAACGTCTTGGTCAAACTCCCCACCCTTGAGTATTGCGACGAGTGCTGGTACGGCGGCTCCCGCATCTGGACCCAACTTTCCTAATACCACGGCTGCTGCTCGACGACATTCACGAGAATCACCAAGCGCCTCGGCGAGGGTGGGTACGACCTCCTTTGCCTCTGGACCAAGCACTACGCCCTGGATTCCGAGTCCCCAAAGAACAGCGTAACGAACACCCCGTTCCCCGCTCCGAAGTTCCGCGAGAAGAACAGTCACGCCCTCGGGACCGATCTTTCCCAAAGCTGCTGCGGCCTCGGTGCCCGCATTCGAGTCTCGAAGCGCCTCTCTGAGAGCCGGTATGGCAGGCTTAGCTTCCGGCCCCATCACTGAAAACGCAAAAGCGGCACTGGAACGGACATCCTTGTTCCGGTCCTTGAGTGCCGCCGTCAGAGCAGGTATGGCTGGTGCGCCAACTTTCCCGAACCCCACCGCCGCGAATTTCTTGACCTGGTAGTTGTCATGTCGCATGGCCTTTGTCAGGGCGGGTATGGCTTCTGGTCCAAGGTTCTGCAATGCCGATGCAGCGTCGTTCCAAGAAATAGGGGTATTTCCACCGGGGCCTGAATCTGCGATCGCCAAAGCGAGAGCCGTCACGCCGTCTGCATCCATCGCACCCAACTCTCTAATGGCGGATTGCCGGACCCCTGGGTCCCTCTCGCGGAGTTCGCTCAGCAGATGTTGTGCCCTAGGGGAAAGTTTTGGTGAAGCCAACATCGAGCAGACAACCCAGACAACCGCCAGCCCGCAGGTGACTACCCCGCCAACCACCAAGAGCGACCTCACTCGCACAAGCCTTGCACCCCGCACGCGGGAAAGCGGCGGCACTTCAGCAACCCGGATAATGTTAGAGAAGGGATCAACCTGCACCAGCGGAAGCCACTGCGTCATCCCTTCTCGCCAACACATGGTCTTGTCGCTGATCCTTCCCGCTCGCCAGGATTGGATAAGCTGCTCGGCAGTGAAAGGCCCGGTAGGTCGCCTGGCTTCGCCCGGAATGTACCACGAAGGAGAATCAGTCGTCACGGTTGCTCTCCCAGATTACTGACACAGAGTAAACGCGAAGGGTACAGAGTATTCGCCGTGTCATTCTTTTGCTCTCACCTGGCTGGCGGTATGGTAACTTCCTTCTCAAACGTCAGAAATAGCTCTTCTTCGCCCGCGATGTACAGCTTTATTGTCGCCGGATATCCACCCGGAAGAAATCCACCAAGGAGAACAAGCCCTCCGCGCCTCATCTCGGCTTCCCTGAGCTTGCTATCACGGACGAAGAATGCGCCTCCGACCCTTACCGTTTCCATTCTTCCATTCGTTCCTTCAACAAAACATCCTTGTTCGCAACGCTGCTCACCAATGGTAGCGACAAGTCTGTCAAAACATACCGGCAAGCTCCCTTGGTTTTCGACTGTAAGCGTGATCGCTTCTGGCTGCTGATGCCCCCCGCCAGTCCAGGGTTTCCACTTGAATTGGGCATCGAGAATTGTCAACCTTCCTCGGGTGAACTTCGGAGTTGCCTTATACACCACCCTCTCTGGTTGAAATGTTTTGACGAGGAGGGTGTACGTTCCAGCCTCTGGTTTCTGTTGCATTGCGAGCCTGACCGTCTTAGCATTTGTTATCATCTCGTTTTCTTCTATTACTTGTGTCTCCGTTTTTCCTTTGGGATCAGTAAGCATTACGGCCAGCTTGGCAGCTTTTCCGGTCACTAGTACTTCGAGGAATGGCTGACCATTCTCAATAAGGGGTCTGTACTCGGCTCGGTAGCCCGAGCCGAGAAAACTTGCGACGAAAAGAGTCCATAGGAGGTAAAGCAGAAGCAGCCCGGCAACCGCTGCGCCAACGAGCAACAACGGTCGCTTCGTTGGACGTATCGGCAACGCGCCGACTTGCCCGGCTTTCGCCGCCGCCTTGCTCGAAACGCTCGCCGACCGGATGGTTGACGCAAATGGCTCCGCCTGGACCAGCGGAAGCCACTGCGTCATGCCCTCTCGCCAACACATGGTCGTGTCGGTGAGCTTTCCCGCTTTCCATGATTGGAAAAGCTGCTCAGCAGTGAAGGGGCCGGTAGGTTGCTTCCCTTCACCCGGAATGTACCAAGAAGGAGAATTGCTGGTCACGGTTGGCCTCACTTGCCGAAGGGCTCAAAGGGGCGTGCTTGTCTCATTGGTAGGTCGGGGGCTTTAGGTGCCGGTTCCCCCCGAAGCTTCTTGAATACGTCGATTAAGTCCTCCACATCGGCCATCTTCAGGTCCGTTCGGCTGTGGACCAAAGACCCTTTGCGAACGATCGTCGTTGCCTCGCCGTAGCGTTTGGCTAGTTTTGTAACTGCCTTGCGAAACTGGAAAGGGGCGTTTCCCAGCGCAGCCTCCAGTTCATACCCGCTCTCGCTATCGGATTCGAGCACCTCCTTGCAGTCTTCGGCATCGGACTGTTTGTCAAATGCCAGGTGAAATTGGAGACTAACGGAGGAACCGAAGGAGAGGGAGGCTGCCGCGTAATTCACTCTTTCAGCCACCCGCCGAAGTCGCCGCGGCATTCCGTCCAGGGCGTTGCGCTCACCGATCAATGCGGACGTGGCTGCTGCGACGTAGTAGTCGTTGGCGGCAACGGATTCCAAGGCGCGCTGCAGGTCATTGTCCAGACGAGGCGTTTCTTTGCGGTCGAGTCGCTTCAACGTTTTTTCCATCGAATCCTCGGACGGCGCAATGCAATACGTGCAAGCTGCTGTTTTGGCGCAATATCCGCCGCCAAAATGGATGTACTCGAACCCCTTATACTTCTCAGGCCGAGAATCGTGTTCCCCCTCGTTCGCAATTTTGGAAATTGAAAGGTCTTCATAAGTGCGAAGGACCGTAATTGGAGAACCGTCTTCTTGGAACAAGGAATACACGTCCCGAACGTCTTCGGGGCATATTTGCGGGCCAGAAGACCGTTTCATTTCGGACCGGGAGGGAAGCAGCCCTTCAAGCTTCTCGAAGACTTGCGTTTTGCGGAACGTATCGACGTTAAAATAGACCACCGCCCGAGTATCCTTCGACACGTAGTAGCGGACCCAACTCGGCAAGCCTGCGGCGAACACCGTAGCAGCCAACAGACTCCAGAGCAGGTACAGAAGGATCAAGCCGCCGCCAATTGCCCCGACAACCATTGCTGGCTTCTTCAGTGTGCCCAACCGCACCGCCTTGGTATCCCAGAGCGGGCCAATCTCGTCCGTGACGGCCTTCAACTCGCCTTGTTTGGCAACCAATGAGGATTGCAGGCGCTCAAGGGCAGCGTAGGCTCCGGCAGCACTGGGCATCTCGGCCTTGGCCACCCATGCAGCCTTTCCAATCGCAACCATCACCGCACGCTGGCGGTTGCGAAGTTGCACCACCTCCTGGTTCAGTTCCTTGACGACCGACCCGCCTCCTTTGGTCTGACGGAGGGAGTCCAAAGTGTTCTGTTTCTGCGAGAGTCCGTCATGGATTTGAGATAGGTCCGCAATCGCATCGCTAATAGCAACTGCCGAAGGACGATGCGTCAGCGTCAGGGTGCCTAGAATCTCCAATTGCGCGTCGATTGCCGTTTCTAAGTTCGTTGCCTCATGCCCAAGCTTCAGGGCCAGGCCCCTCATTGTGGCGATCCTCGCAATTCGCGCGAGTCTCTCCCTAATCCCGGCAGTCCTTGACTTGGAGGTGCTGCGGTATGCGGCCAACAGGTCAGCGGCGCTCTTTGGTGGATTGGATTGTTCGGCGGTCTGCGGCATCGGCGGCATTCCCGCAGGAAATCGCGGCGACGGGGAGGCGGGGTCGGAATGAAGGAACGCCAACGGATCACTCGGGGGCTGCACTGGCGGATCGGCAGCGGGTATGGGCGGCATTCCGGGCGGGGGCATAGGCGGCATTCCTGCCGGCAACGGCCGCGCTGAATCCCGCGTCGCGTAACCATTTTGCGCAGCGCCAGACCACGGCGGTGGCGGAGGACTAACAGGGCTCGCCGCGCGCAATGGCTGCGCCGGGATGGGGACCTTGATGGGCTGGTTGCATCCGGGACAAGAGACTGTCTTCCCGAACGCCGGTTCGGAAACGTTCAGGGTTCTCGCGCAATGGGGACAACTTATCTTGAAGGACATTGGCTGACTCCCGAGTTTATATCCACGGCCAGACGAATCTTATGAACGGTTATCCGAGCGGCTACCGAACACGCTGAAGAGTCACGGTCTCCTCTTTTCCCTTCTTGTCGCGCGACGTGAAGATCAGCACAGAATCATCCAGCTTCACGATCGTCGATGGCTCTTCTTTTCCGACGTTTTCTGCGTCGATCGTGCTGCTCTTGGCCTTTTGTATCAATCGGTCGCCAGTAAGATTCCATTCACCGGTCTCCGAACCGTTTGCCAGACCGGCCATTGTAGCGACATAGGTGTGGTCTTTCGAGTACGTGACAGTGACGGTTGCCGGCCCCGCATCGAGCTTCCACGACCCGATGAGCTTAGCGGCATTGCCACTCGGACCACATCCCGAAAGAAGGGGCAGTGTCAGGCAGGTTAGCAGGATGATCCAGGCTGCGCGATAACGTCTCATTTTGTCTCTCCTTATACTTGGAACTTGAAATGTGATGCACAACTGTCAAGTCTCAGTCGTGAGCCCAATACTCCAGGCTAGCCCCTTGCGGGAAGCTGTCGTACACATGCCCTAAGTTGAAGTTCTTCAAACCCGCTTGGGCAATTGTCGGACCATTCTTGGTGATGCTTCCAGGCCGGACCACGGCAATGTGGCCGTCGCCATTCTTATTGAACCAACACACCACCACCGGTTGGCCGAGATTAGCAAGGGTTTGCGCGTTGGTGGCGCTCACGCTGCGCCAACCGTATGCCTTCCCATGAGCAGCCAACCAGTTCACGGTGTCATTCGCGCCGATCTCATGCGCCACCGCCTGGTAGTCGGCAGCAGGCAGACCATTCGCGTCAACCCAATGTGGAATCGGGGCGCCCATCGCGCTAGTAACGTCCCACACGAAGATGTTGCAGTAGGTCTTTTTGAGCACCCCGTCTACATACACTTGCGCATATCGTGGATTGTACTGCACGGCAAACTGGTTGATTACGTTGTTGTAAAGCGCAACACTGCGATTGGTCTCGTTGCTCTGGATTGGTGGGGTGGTATGGCTGGCTTGGTTCTTTACCGTGGTGCCGGACGCTGGCACCGTACCGTCTGCATTGACCGTTTGTACCAACGTTGCGATGCTGGCGCTGAAGTTCTTGTCGCCGCCATAAGACGCCGTGATCGTGCGAATGCCTGCGTCCAGCGCCGTGGTGGTGAAGGTGGCTTGGCCCCCGCTGAGCGCCCTGGTGCCGAGAACAGTGTTACCATCCTTGAAGGTTACGGTTCCCGTAGGCGTGGCGGACTTCAAGACCGGGACGAGTGCGAGTATTCTTGAAATCCACGATCCTGTTGGCAATCCGCGAACGGCAACGGTGAAGGTTACGGGCTTACCAAGTATGGACGTACTGGCGGACGCCTTGAGTGTGGTCGCAGAGGCATGGGTCACAATTATCGTCTCGTTGAGCTTGCCGCTGCTTGCGATGAAGTTGTTGTCGCCAGCGTAGGATGCCGTAATCGTGTAAGTGCCCCTGGGCAGCGAAGTAGTGGGGAAGACGGCTTGGCCCCCACTGAGCGGTTTGGTGGCGAGAATAGTGTTGCCGTTCTTGAAGACCACCGTACCGCTCGGCGCAGCCCGAACCCGGCTTTACGACGCTCACGGTGGCCGTGAACGTCACCGATTGCCCAAGCCCCGAGACACTTGCCGACGACAGAACCGTGGTGGCGGTCGTGGCCTTGCCGATGATGAATGTTAGCGGCTTACTTTGGGCTGTTGCGTAGTGTGCGCTGCCGGGGAAGGCGGCCACCACCGTGTATGTTCCGGCCTTGGTCGGCGCACTGCTCGATCCGTTTCCGCTGGGGCTCTTGCCGACGTAATATGTCAACGTTGGGGTCACGCCCTCAAGCGTGAGCGATGGGGTAGCGTACACGCCGTTTACCAGGCCCGCCACTTTGGCCACGGCCGGGAACGGCGTGCCCCTATAGGCTCCGCCGGCATCCGTGACGCTGACGAGCGGACGCAGGGCATGGAGCGCGCTTACCGTCTCCTGCTGCGTGGCCGAGGTGAGGCCGGTGGCGGAGGCTGTCACGGTCGGCGTCCCCGCCAGCGTGTCCTTATACTTAAAGCTCACCGTGCTCGTCCGCGCCGGGATCATCACGGTTGTGATCGTCGCCGTGTCGGCCGTATTTCGGAAGAGGCCCACTGCGGACGTAGAAGTGAGATTGACCGTCTGGCCCCCGCTGCCCGCCAGCACCGGGTTGCCCGAGGCATCATCGAGTTGCACCGAGATCGTGCCCGAGGTCACCCCCGCCGTGAACGTCTGCGCGGCGGTGGTGAAGACCAGCTTGCTGGCCGCCGCCACGGTGTTGACGGTGGTCAAGTCGCTGGCCGTGGCGTAGCCTGGGCTGGCCTCCCCCCAGAAGGAGACCGCGGCTCCGCTTGCCACGGTCGATGGAGCATTGCTGGCCACACCCACCGTCACTATCAACGGCGGGTAGCTGCTTCCCGCGAGGAGGGGGTCGTCGCGGGTGGCGAGCACCTCCTGCCCGTTCGTCGAAAGGGTCCAGCCGTTGACCGTGCCGCTGTCCGCCGCTGTTAGCGTCAGGCCAGTGGACAGAGTGTCGCTCACCGTCACCGTGCCGACGGTTCCTCCTGGCCCGGCGTTGTTCACGGTGATCGTGTACGTGTCCGCCGTATCCCCTTGCCTGAAATTGCCGCTGTCGCTCATGGTCAGGCTGAGGACGGGCTGCGGCCAGCCAGCGAAAATGTAAGCCGCCCCTTGTGCGGTGTTGCCGCCGACCGTGGCGAGAGACGCACCTACCACCGCTGTGGTGCCACTGACCGAAATTGAATTGCCGAAACCGTCGCCCTTGGCTCCGTCAGGCGCGATCAGGTTGGCGGTCTGCCACATGTCCGCCCAACCGGCGGCCGGCTCAGTGAACACGTAAGCCGTCCCCTGCTGGCTGTTTCCGCCGGCCGTGCCAAGGGTCGCCCCAACCACTACCGTGCTGCCGCTGATCGAAACCGAGCAGCCGAAACCGTCACTGTCCTCACCAGAATACGTGCTGAGTTCGGCTGCTTGGGCCCAACTAGAGCCGGATGCGGTGAAGACGTAGGCCGCACCCCCGCCGCCCTGTTGGGTACTTGCCCCCGGCGCTCCGACTACCACCGTGTTGCCGCTGATCGCAACTGAGGAGCCGAACACGGCGCTCGGATAGGCATCAGCCGCCGTGAGTTGAGCGGTCTGGGCCCAACTGGAGCCCGACCCAGTGAAGACATAGGCTGTCCCCTGCCAGTCGTTGGCGTCCGGCGCTCCGACCACCACCGTGCTGCCGCTGATCGAAACGGAGGTGCCGAAAAAGTCCTGTGCTGCGCCGATAGCCTCGGTAAGGTTGGCGGGCCGAGCCATATTCGTCCAAGCGGAGCCGGGCTCAGTAAATATGTAGGCCGCCCCCTCCAGTGCATTACCAGCCACCCTGGCGCAGGGCGCTCCGACTACTGCCGTGTTGCCGCTGATTGAAACCGACCTGCCAAACTCGTCGCCAAGTACGCCGTCCGAGGCGGTGAGTTCGGCGGCTTGGACCCAGCTAGAGCCGGACAAAACGAACACGTAGGCGGTGCCCCGGCCGTTGTTGCCCCCCCAGGCCCCGACTACCACCGTGTTACCGCTGATCGAAACCGAACTGCCGAAATAATCGTACTCCTTGCTATCGAGTGCGGTAAGTTTGGCGGTCTCCGTCCAACACTAGAGCCGGACCCAGTGAACACGTAGGCCACCCCTTCGTCAATGTTACCAGCGACCGCGGCATACGGCGATCCGACCACCAGCGTACTGCCGCTCATCGACACCGAGTAGCCGAACTTATCGCCTGCTGCGCCACCGGGCGCGGTGAGCTTGACCTCCTGCACGGACGGGTCGATGGTGATTACGCCTTGGGCCCCGGCCGCGTTGACGTGAATGAACAACTCCTGATGGCCCCCTTCGGCCCGTACTTCCAGCGAGGCGGGCAACATTTTCCCCGTTGCGTCGCACGCCACCAGCCCGGTGTAGTCCAGCGCCGCCGAGCCGTCCGACCGGCACAGCATCAATCCGTCCCCGGCGCTGTTTACCGTGCTCGTCAGGTCGCCTCCCAGGGCCAACTCCACCGTCAAGGTCCCGGTGGCGTCAGACTGCGACGGCGGCGCGACGTTAAAGCCCTGCTCTAATCCAGCCGGGCCGTTGACGTACCACTCGTCGATCGTCCCATAGTTGCAGTCCACCCGGTTGCCGTTGACCGAGGTCTGCGCGGTCCCCACCGGCTGCACCGCCCCGCTATAGCTCACCCCTGTCAACGACATGTCCCAAGTGTCCAACCCGGCGGAGACATTTAACGCCCCTGACTGCACTTGGGCGGTGAAGCCGTTAGCTGGGTTGGCCAAGGTCACGCCCGCCGCATTGGATGCTGCATGATACGCAGATTGGTTCTGCCCGATGGCCGATGAGATGACCTGCTGCGCCGCGACGGACATGTCGGCCAGGGTTTGGTGCTGAGCCGCACTGCTGGCCTGGGCGGCATCGCCGACACCACCCGCGGCGACGGGATTGATGATCGAACTCGGTCCGATGGAAAGCATAGCTCGCTGCTCCAACGACTCGACCGCAAGTCGGCGGTGATATGGAGAGAGTCCGAGGACTCTCTGTCGCGGCTTGCGGCTGTAACGTTCAGATTGCCGGCCCCGTGTCAGAGAACGAAAAAGGTCAAACATGATAATGCCCCGGCTGAAAAAGTTCCCTTGGCTTGCGGAATCGACTTCAAACACCCATTTCGTGTGCAGTATGCCGCCCTACTTGAAGCGGTACGGTTTTCCATCTTCATACAGCGCAATGCGCTGGCGTATCGAGTCCTGGCTTTCCTCTGGCGCACACTCCAATGCCTTGTTTGCCCACTTAATTGCCAAGGCGAAATCGCCGGCCTCGGCGTGGGCAGCGCCAAGCGTGTCGAGACAAATCCAATCGGCCTGTTTCATCGCCTTACAGGCTTTGTTGGCGTGGTCCACCGCTTTTTCCCCGTTCCTCACCCGATCAGTGGGGCAGGCGGCCAGCAGGTACGCCATCGCCTCGTGAGCCTCCGCTGGCGGGTTTTTTTTGCTGACTTGGAGGGCCATTTGAAAGTCCGACTTGGCTGTGGAATACTTTCCGTGCTCCAGGTTGCTCCAGCCGCGGAACAAGTGCGGGTCCGATGAAGTCTTGTCCACTTTCTTCGCGTCGGCGAACATTCTCTCCCCGTCGCGGGCATTGCACTGTTTGCAGGTGACGTAGGCTTCGATGGCCGTAATGAAGGCCAGCGCTCTGGGACGCAAATCGTACAGCCGTAGCTTGTATTCAACCCGTTTCAGGTCATCACTCGCCTGGTCTTGCTGGCCGACGTGCAGGCGTGCAGCGGCCCGAGCCAAGTAGAGTTGCCACAGGCGAGGCTCCTCAGCGATCCACTGGTCGAACAGCGGCAGCGCTCGTTTCTGGGCCGCGGGAGCGAGCCTCCCACAGATGTCACACAGACGCCTCCATTCCTGGCCCGCGGCGTCAGCTTTCCCGGCAAGTTGCGATTGCTCGTTCTTAAGGGCTGCAATTTGCTGTTCGATCACAGCCAAGCGCTGCTGAGCGCCGGCGATCTGCGGTCCCAGAAAGTTCAACTGGTTCTGCAAGGTTTGAACCTGATTCTGCATTTGCTGGATTTCAAGCTGGCCCGCCCTCGGGTCGTTCTGCTTCGCTGCGAGCAAGGTCATGCTTTGTTGGAGTTCCTGTTGGAGTTCCAGTGCTTGGGCTTGCAGCCTGACCAGGGTGACTTTGGCAACAAACCAAGGCTCTTCCAGCGATTCGAGTTCACGTTGGCAACCCCGCCATCGCATTAACGACGGCTTCAATTGCTGGTATACGTCGAACATCCGGGCGAGGCGGGCGTCATCCGACAAAAGCTTTTCATCAGGCGGGTTGCCTTTGAGACCGGCCGCGGCTGCGGCCGCCGCTTTCTGGTCTTCGTGGAGGTCTTTCACCCGCCTCTCGCCGTTACGAGCCCTCAGTTCCCAACAGTTCAGCGCCGTGACGATCTCGTTGTAGTCGGGGCTGGCCGGGGAGAGTCCAACTACGGGCACGGGAATAAGCGGATTGAGGATCGTGTCTGGTTCAAAACCCGGCTGGTGGCACATGGGACGGAGGTTGACGTAGGGCCATGCCCAGGCGCACGCCCTACGATAGCTCGCCTTGGCATGGTCGCGTTCGTTCTCCACGCGGAAGGTTTCTTCGTCAACATCCTCATCAGATTCGTTGTTTTTCGGCTGTAGGGCTCCGCCGCCCTGCGGTCCGGCTTTCCGCTCGGCGAGGCGGTCCGCCAATCGCTGTCGCAGCGAAGCGCAAAGCGAACCCCAGTACGCCATTTGTCCGACGATGGCGCGATACTGTGGACTGCCGGGGGAAAGGTGAATTACGGGGACTTCGGGCGGTTTGAAAAGTGTGCCTTCGGGCCAGACTGCTCGTGCTATGGTAGGACGCAAGTTGTCATACTTCCACGCCTCCAGGCAAACGTCGTTGAGGTTCGACAAAGCCTTTTGTGCTGCGTGTTGAAGGAGGCGGGTTTGTTCGGCGCGGTCTGCGGCGCGGCTAGACGGGACGGCAAGTGCGAGAGTTGCCATCGAAATCAACAGCCAGGTTAATTTGTTGGACATGTCGTCGTTTCCTCCCCTTGATTGAATTGGAACTGCACCGTGCTCTAATGCCCGACGCCCGAAAGCACGAATGCTGCCCATTGCCTGGTTGAGGCAGTTCGACCGCCGGAGGGCAGCTTGCCGGTCACAGATAGTCCGAGGCCGCGGTTGGCACCCGGATTGTCGATCAGTTCCGGGTGACGATAAATGGCCAATTGGGCCTGACGCAGGGCCTCGATGGGCGGCAGGTCCTTCTGCCAGAGGTTTTCGTAGAAAAGCTGCATGAGGACTGCCGTGGCTTTGTCGTCCACTTTCCACAGGCTGGCGATGACGTTCCGCGCCCCGGCAATGTGAAAGGCGCGTTGGAGTCCAATCACTCCTTCGCCGTCGGCCACGTCGCCAAGGCCCGTATCGCAGGCGGAAAGCACAACCAATTCCAGCTTGCTCAGGTCCAGCCCGGCGATGGCCTCGGCCGTGAGGATGCCGTTGTCGCCCGTAGGCAGACCCAGTTGATCCTTCGGGAGCGTCAGGTTGGCACCGGCCAGGACCAACCCGGACAGCACCAGCGGATTGCGCCCGGCAACCGTTCGACGTGGGACCGCGAAAGGCCCGTTGCCCGGCTCAAGGAGACGCAAATCGGCGTTCAGCACGGAGCGGAAACTGGGATCGGCGAAGAATCCGTGGGTGGAGAGGTGCACCAGCGTGCCTTCGGCAGTTCGGCCAGGACGCGGGCCGTGCCGGCGTCCGCACCGGTGAGTTTGACCAGGTTTCGGTCGTTCGCCGCGCCGCCAGCCCCGCCACCTCGTCCGCAGTGCCCGTGAGCGGTTGCCAGTGGAGATGGCGGTTCTGCGGGGTCGCGGCGCGGCTGACCTTGGCCAACATGCCGGGATCGCGGATGGCGTCCTGCGGCTTGGCGTCGTAGGCCACATCGCCCACGGCCAGCACGGTTCCTGAGCGGCCTATCGTCGTCTTCGCGTCGAGCAGTTCTTCCAAGAGGAACTGGCCCGAGGGCACTACGGCGATAGCGTACTGCTCAAGGAGCACGGAGCCGGGTTCCTTCCCCCGCAGGGCAGCCCAGGGCATTGAGGTCAATGCCCCGTCCGCACGGATGTAAACGGTTCGGGTGCCTGGGGGCAGTTGATTTTCCACCGGTTCCCAGAGCAGGCGGCGCAATTGTTCCGCAGCCGAGGTCGTGGGGGTTCCGTTGATGGCCTCTCGGCACGCGGCCAGGGCGGCATCGACCGTGGCCGCTGGGCCGAGTTCCACGCGGATCACGGGCCGCCCTACAGCCGACACGAATGCGGCGTATTGCTGCGTCCGCGGCTTGCCGAAGTAGGAACAAAGTCAACGAATGCCGCATCCTGCGGAAGTCGGGCGACCAATTCCGTGTACGGCCGACGCCCAGCCTGCAATTGACGACTGAACTCGGGTATCCGCGTTGTCAGATCGCGTTCCAATCGCTCCTTTTCGTTGGAAAGCGCGTTCAAGCGGTCCTTTCTCGCCACCAAATGTCCGGGGTCGGCATCCGACGGTGTGAGGAGCTGCCGTGCCAGTTCCCGCCTTACCCGAAGGTATGATTCGTATTCTTCTCGCAGTGCGGGCGAGACGAGTGAACGCAACGACTCCTGACGCCGGGCGATTGCTTGCAGGACCATCCCCGCGTCGCCCACACATGCCGGTACGCTTCGCCAGCGGAAGTCTTGGTTTGACGCGACGCAGAGAGAATGAAGTTGGGCATCATCAGGCTGCGAGACGCGAGATCGAGAGCCTCGGCCTCGGAGGCAGCGGCCAGGACAGCCATCATTGATTTTTCTTCGAGTTCGGCGGCCCTGGATGAGTAGAAGATCGTCTTGTCGTTGTCGCCCCTCGCGTAATAGACGGCGGCGAGGTTGCTCGTCGTGTTGGCGCAGCGGGGATCGTCGGCACCGAAGAACTTCTCTTCGATTTCCGCGGTTTTCACAAATAGTGGCTCCGCTTTGGCGTAGTCACCCGTCATCATGCAAATGGACGCCAACTTCTTTAAGCCGTCGGCGTACATTGGATGCGTTCCCCGAACCTCCTTTTGTAATACTCGTTCGTGCGCAGCGCCACCGGAGCTCGGCCTTGTGGAAATCGCGGTATGAAGGATGTGCCAAAACATGACATAGGTGAGC
>CAVSFO010000017.1:0-60367 GCA_963727245.1 uncultured Planctomycetia bacterium
ATAAGTCGTACACGTTTCAGCCGACCTCGAGCTTTCCACAGTGGGCGGCCGTTGCGGCGAAACCTAAGATGGGGCATCAGGATGATGGGAAATTGCTCGTCGACTGAGTTGCCAAGGCCGAAACCGGACCGCTGGCGCTTCCAATACAGCCTACGATCCCTATTGCTGTTCGTGCTGCTGGCCAACGTCGGCATGGCATGGTTCGGCGCCAGGTGGCGTGCCGCCACGGAACGGCGGACGCGGTCGCAGCGATTCGCGCCCTGGGCGTGCGGGTTATCTATGACTACGAGGATACTGCGGCCGGTCCGCCGGGGCCGGCGTGGGCTCGACGTTTGCTAGGGGTGGACTTCTTCGCCGACGTAATTCGGATCATCCCGCAGAGGTTCATGCACGACACGCCCGGCGACAGCCCCATTACGGACGCCTGTCTCAAGGACGTTGCAGAATTAACTTGTGTGGAGAGACTGGACCTTCAGGACTCAAAGGTCAGTGACGCGGGATGCGAGCGCTTGTGGGCCTGCGCGCCTCCAGATGCTCAACCTGCGCATGCGCAGGATTTCAGACGCCGGACTGGAGCACGTAGCCAAGCTTCGCGGGCTTGAAGTCTTGTCGCTGATGGATACGCCTATAAGCAACGCGGGCATGAAGAACCTCGCCGCGCTGACGCGATTGCGGGACCTTGACCTGACTTTTACCAAGGTTGGGGACGCCGGTCTCGAGAATCTGACCGCGTTGGTTAGGCTTCGGCACCTCTACCTTTCGGGAACCGCCGTGACCCCGGCGGGAGTAAGTAACCTCCGGCGGCGCTGCCGAGATGCGAGATTACCGCTGACTACGCGCGCGGACCATGGGGGGGCCGGTAAATGGCCGGCCGCGAAATTTTCGCCGGTACGGGAACCTTGGGGGGCACGCCGGGCGGCAGTGTCGAGTTTTACGACGGCTCGACGGACCTTGGCCCGGGGTATTATACTTATGGTGGCACTACGTTGGGCTTGTACGGCCCTTTGCCGAACCAGTGGAGGAATTCGAACCAGTGGAGGAATTCCGAGGAATTCCGGGGACACAATACTAATATTTGCAAGATGGGAGGGATTCGATAAGTTCCTCGCATGGTGAGATTGGCGCGGTTGGTCATTGCTGGTTTGCCCCATCACATCACCCAGCGAGGGAACCGCCGACAACAGACGTTTTTCAACGATGGCGACTACGCGGCCTATTTGGAACTGATGGCCGATTGGTGCCGTGAAGAGGGAGCGGCGATTTGGAGCTATTGCTTGATGATGCCCAATCATGTTCATTTGATTGCCGTTCCCGCAGTCGAAGTGGGCTTGCGGCGGGCGATCGGCAAGGCGCACCGGCGTTACACACGGCGGATCAACTTTCGCGAAAAATGGCGGGGTTACTTGTGGCAAGGGCGGTTCGCTTCGTTCGTCATGGACGAGCCCCATCTGCTGGCGGCCGCGCGCTATGTGGAGTTGAATCCTGTGCGGGCGGGACTTGTGGCCGACGCTGAGGACTGGCCTTGGAGCAGTGCACGGGCGCACTTGTCGGGCCGCGACAATCGTTTGGTTAAAGTCACTCCGCTTTTGGCGATGGTCGGCGATTGGAAGGCTTTCTTGAATAGCGCCGTGCGTGAGGAGGAAGTTCGGGCCTTGCAAGAGCACAGCCGCACCGGTCGGCCGTTGGGGAGCGCCACGTTTTTGGAGCGTTTGGAAAACATCGTCGGTCGTGTGCTTAGGCCACAGAAAGCTGGCCGGCCGTCGAAACTTCGCAAACTACCATAATGAGTATTGTGTCCCCGGAATTATTGTGCCCGTCTCCGTCTACGCGGGGCCGGGCAGCCGCGTGACCGGCGAGGTGGCCAACTGGCCGGATGTCGCCCTGGAGGCCGACGAGCCCACGGTCGCGGAGTCCGGCGGCCAGCCGGGCGAGTTTACCTTCTATTGCCCAAATGATGACGCGACAGGCGAAATTACGGTGTATTTCGTGGTCTCGGGCACGTTCCCGGGGGCCGACTACTCCATTAGCGGCGCGGAGTTTGCAGGCTACGGGCCGGGTGGACTGGAATTTTCCGTCGAGTTTTCCCCCGGCAACCAGTCGGCGACGGTCGAGATCGTGCCGAATGACACCGGCGCGGCGAGCGGCAGCGAGGCGGTGACGTTGACCATGGACGGCGTGAGCGGTTACAATTTGGATAGCGACCAAAACACCGCCACCGTGACCATTTTCAATAACGACCTTCCGACCGTGAACATTTCTGCCGGCAATGGCGCGGACGCCTTCACGGTGAGCCTCAACACGCCCGTGGCGGAGCCGCTGCTTGTCCCTTACACAACGACCGGGGGCACCGCCACCAACGGCGTGGATTACCAGTTGATTTCCGGCAACGTCGTCATTCCCGCCGGCCAGACAAGCGCGACGGTTTCCATCGAGCCGATAGCCGACCAGGACGGCGGAAGCCACAGCGTTACGCTGACGCTCGGCTCCGGCACGGATTACACCCTTGGCGACGACAGTTGGGCGACGCTGGACATCGAGAACAACGCCGTGGACTCCGGAAATCCCACCGGGACGGAGTTCCTTATCGGTTCCGGCGGCACGTTCGCGGTGCCCGCGGGCGCGGCAGCCCTGTACCTCGGTTTCCACGATTCCTGGCAGTGGTTCGACAACACCGGGGACGCCAGCGTGTCGTGGACCTTTAGCACCGGCGACGGCGGCAGCGCGGATGTGTCCGCGACCGCGTGCGATTACTTCGCGTTTGCGCCAGCGGGCGGGGCGGAGGTTTCCGAGGGGGCGGGGTGGACCGATTATACCAACGACTCTCAGCCAATTTATGTGAAAGTGCCCACCGGCGCGACGAGCATCACGATCACGGCGTCCGCGTCGTGGACGTATCTGCCGGGCACGGGGCCCTTCGGCCCGACGGGCGACCCGAGCGTGGACCAGGCGACGGTCGGGGAATACTTCACTTCCGCGTTGGGCTCGGCGAATATCGTGGGGTGTATTTGCAACCTGGGCAGCCTGGTGGGCATGTGGACGCCGGACAACCAGAGGGCGACGGTGACGGTCGGCGACGCGACGGCGGTGGAAGGCGATCAGGAAGAGTTCGCGGTGACGCTCACGCCGCCGCCCGGCGCACCGTCGGGGTGGTCCTACACGGTGAACTACGCCACGCAGGACGGCTCGGGCCTGGCCGGGACCGATTACACCGCGAAAACCGGCACGCTCGATTTCTCGGCCGGTCAGACCACGCAAACCGTGACGGTGCAGACCTACCTCGATTCCGACCCGTCGGCGAGCAACCTGACGTTCAGTCTGGTGCTGAGCGACCCGTCGCCGGCGCAGAATCCGCCCGGTTACGCCATGCTGAACATCCTCAGCGGGGGCGGCCAGGGCGTTATCGAGGAAGTGACCGGGTCGCTGACGATCTACAATCCGGACGGCACGGCGAGCAGCGACGGCACGGCGGACGTGGGCGACTGCGTGCCGATGGTGGTCCGGCTGACGTCCCCGGCCTCGGTGGACGGGAATTTCACCGTGAGCTACGATTCGGCGTATTTCACAGTGACGACGGACGCCGCGGGCAACAACGTGGTCACTCCTGGCCAAACGACGTTCGCGGCCAGCAGCGGCGGCACGCCGCTTTACCTCTGGGGCGTCGCCTCGCCCGACAACACGGCCGACTCCCAAATCACCCTGTGCTACGCCGCGGGAAACTCGCCGCAGCCGGACCTTGCCGCCCCGAACGGCGGCTCACCGACGCCGCTCGCCAGCCCGCCGGGGCAGAAACAGGTTGGCGCCCCCCAGCCAGAGCAGGTGATGCCCGCGCCACAGTTTGAGATCAGCAAAAAATATGTCGAAACGCAATTAATTGCGACGAAAAACGGTAAGAACCAATATGTTTTTTGGCATGGCCCCCTGTGCTCTGATCCCGCCAGTATAGCGGTACCCGTCACAGCGGCGGGGCTAAAAGCGGCCGGGTGCACGGCGGTTGCTTACTTTGAGGCTATGACGGGGTATAACGTCACAATCAGTTTTCAGCCGCCCCAGAACGGTGACAAGTACCAGGTGGTGCAGACGTTCCAACAGTACTACGGCGCCCTTGGCGCGAACGGCAAGTTTGTAGTGGATCTGTACAGGACGGGAAACTGCAGGACGATGGCACGTACGACGGGACCGTGCGGACGGATTCCCCGGGTAACGGCGCCGCCATGGGCATAACTGCACTGCCCGGCACCAGTAACGGTGAGACCGTTTATACGCCCAAGATCGGGTACGTCGCCGCGTGGAATTGGTACAAAAAAAGGATTGCTCGGGAGAAGAACGCAATCCCGTCTGTGGTCTCCCTCGTCGACCAGCGGGAGTACCAGACAACCCTTTGGGACACTACTACTAACAAAAAACTCGGTACGGTGACGTGGTATATAAGCTCCGTCATCGGGCTTTCCAAGACCAGCGGAAACGTGTTTATTAACGCGACGATACCGCCCACGGTGTTATGGAACGGGCAGCCGCTGAGTGAAAAGAACATCATCAGGGCAACGAATTGATGGGAGGACAGCAATGCTACCCCAGGTCGCGTCTCGGCACGGCGGGGGCGGGGGTCGCCGAGCTGGAGTTATCGGCGCTGCCGCCGTTTTCTGCCTGGTGCCGGTGTTCACCTTAATTGCGGGCGAAAACGCGGCCTCCCAAGAGCCGACGCGCGCACTGGGATCGAGTGGAAACCAACGCGGCCGCGGCGGAAGCCGCAGCGGCGTATCTGGCTGAGCGGGGAGCGTCGATCCGCACCTTGTCCGAGGGAGGGGATGCGGCTGCGGCGTCGCGCCGGACACGCTTGGCGGTGGAAATCTCTGACGTGTGTTCATCGGAATGTCCCGTCTGGACCGGCAGGGACGAGGACCTAGCCCGGCTGGTCGACGTGCCCAACGTCGAGGCAATCACGTTTGACCGTCAGTTCGTGCACCCGTCGGCTCTCGCATTCCTTCCGAAAATGAACTCGCTGCGGGCCTTGTGTTTTACTTTCGGTTGTCCCGTAAACGACGAGGTGGTTCGGATCGTCTCGGAGTGCCGTGGGATCGACCGGCTCGTTGTTTTCGCGGGGGACATATCAAGCGACGGTGCAGCGCAGCTGGCCAAGCTCACCTCCCTCCGGGAGCTGTTCCTGGTATCGCCGCGTACCACGGACAAGGGGGTCGCGGCGCTTAGCGTCCTCGCAAACCTGGAGGAGTTGCGCCTGCCGGTCGCCAAAGTTACCGATTCCGCTGTCCCCCGTCTCGCCAAGCTTAGCAAACTTCGCGAACTTGGCATCAACGGCAGCCCAATAACGGATAAGGGTCTTGGGTCCCTCGCCAAGCTTGGCAAACTTCGCAAACTTGACATCAGCGGCACGCGAATAACGGACAAGGGCCTTCCGTCCCTCGCCAAGCTCCAATCGTTGGAGGTGCTGGACGTGCGCGGTACGGGCGTCACGGAGGCCGGGGTGCGCTCGCTGCAGGCTGCGTTGCCGCGATGTAAAATTGTCTACGGCACCGGCGATAAATCCGGCAGGGGCGCGAGGGCGGAGAATGGCCGGGGTGCCGGTAGAAAGAGCGAGAAAGGCGCAGAGGCCCGATAACGGTAAGATCGTCATGAGCGCGGAACTGACGGCCGACGGCGAGTACCACGTGGCAAGCGCCCCTTCCGAATTCCGTAACAGTTTAGCCGTCTGAAGTACCTCTGCTACAAAGGCATAGGACTTTAGGACTTACGACTTTTGCAAGCAGTGCAATCACAGCGACACTGTGATAGCAGTGCTTAAGCCTCGGTACGAAACAAGTTACATGCGGTTTCGTCAGTAGGTTACTTCAAACGTGAATTCCGGGGACACAATACTAATATTTACAAGATGGGAGGGATTCGATAAGTTTCTGGCATGGTGAGATTGGCGCGGTTGGTCATTCCTGGTTTGCCCCATCACATCACCCAGCGAGGGAACCGCCGACAACAGACGTTTTTCAACGATGGCGACTACGCGGCCTATTTGAGGAATTCCGGGGACACAATACTGATATTTACAAGGGCGGTAAAGGGGACAGGCGCATATACTGGGTGATATGGGAAGATTGACGGGAATTCCGACCGGCAGCGTGGAGTTTTACGACGGCTCGACGGACCTCGGCCCGGGCTACGATTGCGGCGGCGGCGTGTGGACTTTCAGCACCTCGACCTTGAAGAAAATCCGGGGGCACCCGGTCCCGTGGAACCCACTATAGTGAGTGTCAAGCCGCGGTCGCTGCCGTCAAACGGAGCGCGGCCCGGCAGTACGCCGCACAGGCCCTGGGCGGTGAGGGCGGGCGGGGGAAAGACAGCACCAAGGATGAAGGATAAAGGATGAAGGATAAGTGAGGGCGGGCGGGTTGGGGAGGACATCGTCACACGGCGTGTGACGGATACTGGGGAAAGGCGGAGGGCGGAAGGCGGAAGGGGGAAGGAAGAACAACGGCGGCACCCCAGATATGTGAATTCCGGGGACACAATACTGATATCGATAAGATGGCAGGGATTGCGGAAGTGGTGACAGCCGGCAAATCCGGGGAATCCGGGAGGTTTAGGCGACCAGAGAGGTGACGCGTAAATTTGGTGACATGAGCGGAATTGGCGCGACGGACATCGAAAGCGGCACGCTCCAGGCCGGGGCGGAGTACGCCCTGAGCCCGTATTCCGACGTGACGGTCGGCCAATACGGCACGCTCGACCTGAACGGTTTTGACAACGAAGTCAACACCCTCTCGGGGGACGTCGGCGCGGTGGTGGAAAACTCGGCGGCCGGCACCACGGCCACCCTCGGCGTCGGCGTCGACGACAGCCCGGGCCTGAACGACCACGACACGACGTTCTATGGCGTCTTGCAGGATGGGGCCGGCGCGGGCCAACTCGCCCTGGCCAAGCTGGGCGACGATATGCTCACCCTGACGGGCACGAACACCTACAGCGGTCAGACCACGGTCGAGGACGGAATCTTGAATGTCACGGGCAGCATTGCCAACAGCCAGGTGGAACTGGCCGGCGGCTATATCATTGGAAACGGCGCGCCGCAGAACGTGACCGTGGGCACCAACGTGACGGTCACGTCCGACAGCTCCGACCCGGATAGTCCGCCCATCTACGGCGACACGGTGACATTCACGGCCACGGTCGGCTTCGTCAATTCGGCCTACACGGGCTACGGCACGCCGACCGGCTCGGTGGATTTTTACGACGAGACGACGGGGGCCGACCTGGGCACGAGTCCCCTTGTTGAGGGCGTTGCCACGTGGGCCGCAACGGGCCTCGACGTGGAGGACCATTATGTCCTGGCCATCTACACGCCGAGCGAGGGTTCTACGTTCCTCGCCAGCACGTCGGACCCGATCGACCAGACGGTTGCGCCGGCCACGCCGACTACTACGGTGACGGTCTACGATAATAGCAACCCGGCCTCCGGCAGCAACCCGACCTACGGCGATTCGATTACGTTGACGGCGACCGTGACTGCAGCCTACTGGCGCGCCGACCGGCAGCGTGGAGTTTTACGACGGCTCGACCGACCTCGGTCCGGGCTCTTATAATGTCTATAGCAGCACGCCGTTGGGCTTAGGCGTCTATGAGGGCAGCCAGTGGACGTTGACGCTGGGCCCGTGGAGCCCCGCCTTGGGCAGCCACACGATCACGGCGGTTTACAGCGGCGATAACAATTTCGCCGGCGGCCAATCGAGCACAACGCTCAACAACGTCGGCCAGCAGCTTTTTATACCTGGCGTCGGCGTCAACAACTTCGGGCAAATTTCCGGCGGCGGCGGCATCGCCATCGTGTCGGGCAGCGTGGGCAACCTCGATGGAGCCGCCTTCACCGTCACCGTCGATTGGGGTGACGGCGAAGACGGCCAGGCCGACGCGGAAAACTTTTCCTTCGCCGCCGGCGAGACCAACTTCAACGTGAGCCACTACTACCTCGCCAAGACATCCACGGGCGCGACAACCACCCCCAGCGGATATGAGGACCTGGGGTTCACGGCAAGCGAAACCTTCGCGATCGGCCTGACCGTGACCTCGGCCGACGGCCGCACGGCGGCCACCAGCCCCGATAACGCCCCGAGCGTGACGCTTACCGACAGCGGGCCATCGGTGTACGTCGTCGAGACCAGCCGCGAGCCGTCGGAGGAGTGGATGGAGGACGGGGGCAATTTTCGGGCGGTGGCAAACGACCCGGGGAACCCCGCCGCGAGCTTCTCGTATGAATGGGTCAGCGGCTGGCCGGAGGACCTCGTGGACCTGGGCGAATTGGACACCGCGGCGATCGACGCGGCAACGTATTCGGGCATGGTCTCGAGCGGTCAGGGTGGCGTGATCGTGACCAGCAGCGACGGGGCGGCGACGTACTGGGCCGGGGAAGGATGGTGGCGCACCCCCTCCGCGACGACCGAGCCGACGGCGACCATTGCGGAGACCGACACGAACCAGACGGTTTCGGCGGGGCAGACGGCGACCTTCGACATCAACGTCAATTGGGCCGGCAGCGATGCCTCGACGTTGACGGTTTATTACCAGACGGTGGACGGCACGAGCAACGGCACGGGCACCGTCGGGGCCGTGTCCGGGACCGATTACCAATTGGTTAGCCGGAACGGCCTGCCGCTGGACGGGATGCAGTGCCTGGTTATCGGTTGTCCCCAGAGCGGCGGGAGCGAGCAGACCGTCGCGCCGGTCACGGTTATTACCTTCGGCGGCAATTACGACGGGGCGACGAAGACGTTTTCTGTGCAGTTGCTCACTCCGGCTTCCGACGGGCCGGGCTTCGTTGCCCAGACCGGCACCGGCGGCTCGGCGACGGCGACGATTGTGAGCCTCTCCATTCAGATAACCACGGGTTCCGCCGTGGGCCAGGTCGTCAGCGGCCTGGACAAAAACGGCAAGTCCATAACGACCACCGTCGTTGTTGGCCAGCAGGTCGGCCTGGAGCTTGTTTTGCCGGCGGGGATCAACGCCACCGAGCAGTGGACGATTCCCGGCACCAGCGGCAACGAGCCCTATGCCATCAAGGGCTACACACAATCGGTCGCCCAAGGGAGCGTCACGACATTTACCGCCAACGATGCGGCGCTGGCGCAGGCCAACGTGCAATATTACTGGATCGCCAGCAGCACTTTGCCGTACCCGGTGTCATGCACGGTCAGCATTCCCGGCAGTGCCCCGATCATCGTCGTGGCCTTTTTTAACGTCGTCCAGCCCGCCTCGACGTTGACGGCTGTAACGACGAGCAACACGCCCGCGGTCAACGTGGGGTCCGACGGCGAGAACCCAAACACGCTGCACTTCGGCACGTTCGGCAAGGGCACGTTCGGGATTACGTGGACCGGGTCCGTGACCGCGGATGCAACGGAGGGGGGCCAGATCGAGGTCGTACAGTTGGTCAACGCGACCGAAACGGCGCTGCCGCGGGGCCTTAACAAGGCGATCACGGCCCCCCAGGTGCTTAGCTCGTACGGGAACTTCGTTCTCGACGACTACAACGGCGAACGCGTTGAGCAGCAACTTCGCGACGCGGCCGGAACGCTGACTTCGGGGTCGAGCGTTCTGGCCGTTGCCGGGAATAATACGGCGGTATCAATCGCGTCCGCCGACATGCCCAACGTGGTGCTCGGCAGTGCCTATGGCACTGAGACCGAAACGACGCAGTACGTGGCCTACCTGATGTACCAGCCGACAGGTGGCGTCTGGGTTACGCTGCAAACGTTGACTTGGGCTTGGAGCGGGACGGCGACGTATAGCGTCAGGAGCGGGTGGTCCTTGGCCAGCGCCTGTGCCCGGCCCCGTCCACGGGCCTGAACGGGGCAGCAAGCTGGACTCTGCCCCAGTGGAGCGATTATTGGACGCATCTGGGTAGGATCGGGAACGTCAGCGCGACCGAGATATCCGGGAGCGTCGTCGACGCGAGCGGCAACCCGCTTTGCGGTGTGACCGTTACGGCCACCTGGAAGGTTGGGACCCAAACGGATACGCTTTCCGCGGTCACGGACGCCAACGGCAACTACGCGATCTATGGGGTATTCAGTAACAGCTCGGACGGCTCAGTGACGCTGGCGGCGGGGGTGTTCAAATGGATGGTTTTCCCCGGCAGCGAAAAGGTCTATCCCCGTGGAAAGAACGTGTTCCAGTCTTTCAAGGCTGGCTTTGGGCCGATCCTTTCGATCTGATGATTTTCCTGCCCCCGCACGCCCGGGGGGACGTGGTGCCCTCGCGCTGGCGCGGCCTCCCGACCGGGCGTTCGGGATTGACGCGGCACCCGGGCGGTCGTAAGATCGCCCCCGGATTAGGAGGAAATTATATGGTCATCCGCTCGCCCGCGTTTTTTGCTGCTGCAATGGTCTTGGCCCTGGCCCGCATTGTGCCGGCGGGCTGTGCGAACCCCACTCCGGAGCAGATCGACAACAACCCCCAGTGGGACCGGGACGGCCTGAGCAAGCGCTGGGTCTGGGGAAAACCGGTCGAGGGTCAGGCGATCGCGATCAGGACCGATCGCGATCAGTCGGTCTTTGGGTGCGGCGAGGAGATCGGTCTCGACATTCGCCTCAAGAATGTGGGCCGGGCCGATTTGGACGACCTTCGAGAGCAATGGTCGGGGGCTGAGTGGCGGTACTCGTTCACCGTTCTATTCCCAGACGGCGACCCGGTGCCGTTGACCGAGAGTGGGAAAAGGCGTTTCAAGCCCCCCGGGAGGGCGGACCTTGGGAGGCTCGGGCTGGGGCGTGCACGGCATTTGAAGCCCGGGAAGTGCTTCGAGGATGGAGCCGAGTTGACGACACTTTTTGACCTCCGTCGGCCCGGGACATACAAGATTACGGTGAAAAGGAGGGTGGTGGCCGACGGGGGGCGGCCGTCGCTCCTTGAGGGCCTTTCCAACACACTTGAGAACACGATTGTCGCCAGGTATGTGGGCTGCCTCGGGTGCGAGTGGCGCCACCAGTACCACCTCTCCCCGACGGACGCGGTTTCGAACACGCTGGAAATTACGATCGTGGATGCGCTGGCGGAACGGCTGAAGAAGGATTTTAACGATCTCAAGGGCCGGACGTTTCTCGACCTTGACGGCGCGTGGGTCACGGACCCCTCGATGCGGCACGTGGAGGGGCTTACACAGTTACGGGTATTGCTCCTTGGCTACGCACGCAACGTTGACGACGCGCGGCTCGCGAACGTGGGCGAGCTGAAAAATCTCCGCGTGTTGGGCCTCGGGAGGACGGGGCTCACCGACGCCGGGCTGGAACACATCAGAGGTTTGGCCCAACTCGAATCCCTGGACATAAGCGGCACGGCCGTCGACGACGCCGGGCTGGCGCAACTCAAGGGGTTGACTCACTTACAAGAGATCTGGCTTGCCCGCACGCGGGTCAGCGACGCCGGGCTGCGGAGCCTCAAGGGACTGACGCGGCTCCGGCTCGTCGACCTCACGGGCACCGGGGTCACCGACGCGGCTGTGACAGAATTTCAAGAGGCTTTGCCGGGCGTGAAAATAGTTCGGTGGTAGGGCGCGGAGGAAGGGCGGGGCCTGGCCCGGAATTCCCGGAATTCCCGGAATTGGAATTCCGGGGACACAATACTAATATTTACAAGATGGGAGGGATTCGATAAGTTTCTGGCATGGTGAGATTGGCGCGGTTGGTCATTCCTGGTTTGCCCCATCACATCACCCAGCGAGGGAACCGCCGACAACAGACGTTTTTCAACGATGGCGACTACGCGGCCTATTTGGAACTGATGGCCGATTGGTGCCGTGAAGAGGGAGCGGCGATTTGGAGCTATTGCTTGATGATGCCCAATCATGTTCACTTGATTGCCGTTCCCGCAGTCGAAGTGGGCTTGCGGCGGGCGATCGGCGAGGCGCACCGGCGTTACACACGGCGGATCAACTTTCGCGAAAAATGGCGGGGTTACTTGTGGCAAGGGCGGTTCGCTTCGTTCGTCATGGACGAGCCCCATCTGCTGGCGGCCGCGCGCTATGTGGAGTTGAATCCTGTGCGGGCGGGACTTGTGGCCGACGCTGCGGACTGGCCTTGGAGCAGTGCACGGGCGCACTTGTCGGGCCGCGACAATCATTTGGTTAAAGTCACTCCGCTTTTGGCGATGGTCGGCGATTGGAAGGCTTTCTTGAATAGCGCCGTGCGTGAGGAGGAAGTTCGGGACTTGCAAGAGCACAGCCGCACCGGTCGGCCGTTGGGGAGCGCCACGTTTTTGGAGCGTTTGGAAAACATCGTCGGTCGTGTGTTTAGGCCACAGAAAGCTGGCCGGCCGTCGAAACTTCGCAAACTACCATAATGAGTATTGTGTCCCCGGAATTATCGCAACCACGCCGGTGACACCAGGGGGCCGCGGCCTTAACCCACGTATTGCACACATCGGAATTCCCGCCATGAGCGTCGTCACGGCGGACATAACCACGCAAATGGGGCAGCTCAACTCATGGAGGAAGTCGTACAAGTCTGATCCAACGGGCCCGTAGTGCTTTTTAAGCAGCGGTGTGCCAAGAACCGTGAAAGGAGTGAACATGATGAATTGCTTCGTGATTTCCTGTCTCTTGATTTACGCCCTCGGCGCTGACGAGGAGTTGACCCCATCGGCCCGGCTAGAAAGCAGGGCCGAGGTCGTTTCCGCGGAGATTTCGCACGACGGAAAGAGCCTGATCGGCATCGTGAAGAACGGGAAGCAGCACGATCTGACCGCTTGGGACATCCGGAGCAAATCCAAAACCGTCCTTGCGACGGGGGCTGACATCACAGAGTTTTCGCTCGCGCCCGGCTGGCTCTTCTTCGCGGCAATGGCGTCAAGAGGAGTTGACGCCACGGGTTTTCTCCCGTCGCCCGATGGGAAAAGCCTGCTCGGCTACACCTGCACCAAGCTTGCGGTGAACGTGTACGATTTGGATTTTGTTGTCCGGGACATCCCGACCAAGTCGAAAACCGACCTGCTAAAGCTGGAGAAAACATACGTTCCCCTGTTGTCCTGCCAGTTTTCCACGGATGGAACCCTTCTCGCCATCGCGGATGGCAATGCGAGGAAGGTTCACCTTTGGAAGCGCAACGCGCCGGCGAAATGGAGCGCCCTGAGGGTGCTCGACGTTGGGCAGCGGTCGGGCGTGCCGAAACCAACGTTCTTGGAAACAGGTTTTTCCTCTGACGGCAAACGCATTTTCGCGTTCTTCGCCATCAATGACGGAACCAACAACGGAGACTCGTTGGCTGTCGAGAAATGGGACGTCGTCAGTGGACGGCGGTTGTCCTTCCCGATGGAACCCATGAGGGCTTTTGTTACAATGCTAGGGCGATTCACATTCGTGAGCAGTGAAAGGATATTGTGCATCCAGTGTAGAGAGGGGGATGGGGGGAAAGCGGCCGGCATCGACCTATCCTCGGGCAAGATCAAGTACAGTCTGTCCCAAGCACTGGACGGACCGTCAATTTCCCCGGACGGTCGGACCGGCGCAGCCATTGAGTGGGTGTACGGCGCGCCCGCGCCGTTCCCCGCGAAAGTTGCGCTCTGGAACTTCGATGACGGGACCGGACTGCGCAAAGTGACTGTGCCAGGCGCCAAGGGCCTCCCGGTTGGGGCCCTTACAGTCACGGACCCGGCCGAATTTTCCCGCAGCGATCCCCCGGGCGGCATGGACCGCCCGGTCGGGGCGTTTACCGCCGACTCGCGTTTCTTTGTCGTGGCCGCCGGGGACGAAGACCGGCACATCCATGTGGTCGACGTGAAGAAGGCTGGGGTCCGCTCTTCGTTCGCGGTTGACCGTCCCGTGAAGGGGCTTTTCCCGCTGGACTCGGGCGAGGTCGCCGTGGTCGGGGTTGAGCCCAAGGCCATCGTCATTTGGAAGATCAAGCCGCCATGACGTCCTTGTTCAGCGCGGTTGGTTTCGTCGGCGAGCGGCCCTGGGCAGCCACACGATCACGGCCGTCTATAACGGCGACAATAATTTCGCCAACAGCCAATCGGACGCCAGCCAGCCGAACGTGGACGTCGTGGGCCAGCAGCTTTCGCTATCGGGCTTAAACGTTGCCGGCGCCTTCAACGACGGGCAAATTGTGGATGGCAGCCTTGTCACTTTGTCAGGCGGGGTTTCCAACCTGGATGGGGCCGCCTTCACGGTGGCTGTGGATTGGGGCGACGGGCGCAGGAGGGCCCGACCGACACGGTTGATTTTTCCTTCGCCGCCGGCGACACCTCGTTCAGCGTGACGCATTACTACGTCATGCAGGCGTTGCCCGAGGAGGGCCAGGTGACCGTCACGACCGCCGAGAACGGCCTCAGCGCCACGGCCAGCGAATACTACCCGATCAGCGTGACCGTGACCTCGGCCGACAATCGCAGCGTGACCGCCAGTAATGCCGCGAGCGTGACGGTCTACGATCCCGGACCGACGGTCACGATGACGGGATATCCGCAGGATACCGACGACGCGTGTAGCTTGATCGCCGCGGGCTGCGAGGCGGGCGATCCCGGCGCGACCTTCACGTATCACTGGACGAACGGGGACTATGACATTTCCGACCAAGCTGAGGCGGACTTCGCGGCCTATGGCCTGGACGCAGCGCTGCAGGTGAATGGCCTGTTGACCGTGACCGACGCCTGCGGGGCGGAAGTCCACGTGTATTCGACCTTCTGGTCGAGCCTGTGCGCCGCGGCCGGGCCGACGGCGAGCATTACGGAGACCGACCCGGGCGGCATGGTTTTCGAGGGGGACGCGGCGAACTTCGATATCCACGTCGTCTTCCCGGACGGCACCATTCCGGACACGGCGATGATGGTCTATTACGAGACGGTGAACGGCACGGCCGTGGCTGGGACCGATTACCAATTGGTTGATGGCAGTGGCAATCCGCTGGACGGGGCGCAGTGCGTGACGGTATACTGTGGGGATAACAACGTCGGCGACAAGACCTTCACGGTAGACACCACCGGCGGGACCGACGGCGGCGGGGACAAGACGTTTTCGGTGCAGTTGCTCACTGCTGTTTCCGGCCAGCCGGGCCTCGCTGCCCAAGGCGGCACCAACGGTTCGGCCACGGCGACGATTGTGCGGCCGGAGGTGGATATCAGTTCGCCGGATGAGACCTCGGGAACGATCGACGTTTCCGACGCCAACGGCGGCCGGGCGGAGGTGGACCTTAGTGCAACGATGGATTCCGGCTGCACGGGCCAAGGGACAACGACGGTACAGTTGGTCATGCCTTCGGGCGTTGGGGACCTCACGTTTTGGACGGCCGAGACGGGAGGCACGCAACTCAACCCGGACGGGGACGGCGTTTTGGACACGTTCGCCATGCCGAGTTCTGGAGAATTCACCGGCACGGTTTGGGTCGAGAACGACGGGCCGCCGAACGTGGAGGTCAATTCGTTGGACACGATCCTTGCCCAGGTGGTGCCGCAGAACGGGCCGGCGGTGGTGGGCGCCCCGGTCGCGGTGACAGTCACATACAAGGAGGTCTTTGCGTTCGAGGGGATGGCCGGGTTCCCGGCGGGCTGGGCGGAAGGAAACGATAATCCCCCGACGACCGATCCCGTGACCGGCTACCCCACAACCAAAGGCGTGGCTGTTAAACTCGGTAAGTTTACGGTTCCCGGCTCGATGTCGCAGGTCGTCAACTGGTGGAGGGCGGCTGCGCAGGCCGCGGGGGCGGACGTGATTTGGCACTACTACTCCGAGGACGCAAAAGGGGAGGCGGCGGCAGAGAAGGATATCAAGAGGATCGCGACGGTCGTGCAGGGCACCCTTTACGACACAATCACCATTCTCGGGTACAGTTATGGCGGGCAGGCCGCATTGGACGTTGCGGATTATCTCAACGGAACGAACGTGAAGATCGCCGTCAATCTGGCGGTAACTTGTGACCCGGTGCCCGTTTGGGACGGAGCGAGGCTGTACCCTTATGGCCTGGGTGGCACCATGCCGACCAAGGCCCCGGCGAACGTAGCGGTCTGGGACAATTTTTACCAGAATCTCGACACCGATAGCCTCCACGGTTGGAATGCGCTCCATTGGCCGCTGCTGCCTCTCACCAACATATGGGGCCGGGCGGTCGCGGCCGCGAATCCCGCCGTAACAACGGTCACGAACGTCCAGGTCACCGCCGCCGACTTCATGGCTGACCAGCGCCTCTCGACAATGTATCCCACCAACGCCCTGATGAATGCGGTGATTTCGACGGCGCACGTCTATATGCCCATGCTCGGGATGGTCTGCGACAAGATAACCGCCGAGATCAAGAACCTTTCCGCCTCGCGGTTGTCGTATAAGTACACCGGCCCCTAGCGGACCCTTGGGTGGGTCGCTGAAAGGAGTGATTTTGAATGAGTTGCTTCACCATCACGGTTTGTGCCCTCGCGTTCCTCGGTGCCGACGAGAAGCTGGCGCCACAGGCCCGCTTGGAGTGCGCCGGCGAGGTCGTTGGCGCGGCCCTCACGCCTGACGGAAAGACTCTGTTCGGCGTCGCCAGGAACGGGGGGCTCTATGACTTGGCCGCCTGGGGCGTTCCAAGCGGGTCGAAGACCGTCTTGGCGAGGGGGACTGACGGCGCCCTAATCGCGTCGTCGAACGATGAGAGGAGCCTGTTGTCCCCGGATGGGAAGAGCTTGGCCGGCTTCATCCTTGACAAACACGGGAAGGCGTATGATGTTAATGTGGTTGCCTGGGAGGTGCCAAGCATGTCCAAAACCCCCCTATTCGTAATGAAAGGGGAAAAGTTTGTTAGCCTGACGGGCGCAGTTCTCCCCGGACGGCGCCGTTCTTGCGATCCCGGAGTGCAATGCGAACGCGGTCCGCCTTTGGAAACGCGATGCCGCGGCGAAATGGAGCGTCTCAAGGGTGTTGGACGCCGGGCAAAAGGCAAACGCGAAAGGACCCGCCGCGGGCTACCCGTTTTGCGCGGCATTCACACCGGACCGAAAGCAAGTCTTCGTATTGAGGTACGTCTGCGATGAGCGCGCGAAGCGTTGGGTCTGGGTTGTTGAGAAATGGGATACCACCAGCGGGCGGAGGCTCGCGTTCCCGCTGCAGCCGATCGAGACCGTCTTCCCGTTTGGAAATCTTCTGGTCTCCGCGGACGGGGGCACGTTGTGCGTCCAGACCGAGGACAAATTAATCGGCGTCGACGCCATCTCGGGCAAGAGGAAGTACGCGATCGGAAGCGGTGGCGGCGTCGTTTCGGCTTCGCCGGACGGTCGGACGGCGGCCCTCGTCGCGAGGCCGATAATCGGCCCGCCTCCCGAGGCTACCACGGTTGCGTTCTGGAAGTTCGAGGACGGGACCAACGAGCGTGCGTTAACCGTACCAGGCCCGGTGGATATGCCGTGTGCGTCCGCATTTTCGCGTGACTCACGCTTCTTTGCCGTGGCGACCGCCAAGGGGCGTATCAGCTTGATCGAACGTCAGGAAGGTCGTGGTTCGGTCGTCCTATGTGGTAAACGGTTCGGTAAAGGGCCTTTGCTTGCTCAATTCGGGGGAAATCGCCGCGCTCGGCACCGAGCCGAAGGCGATCGTCGTTTGGAAGATCAAGCCGCCATGAGTTCCTCACTGGGCGTAAGTGCCTTGGCCGACAGCCGATGAAACAAAGGTGTCAGGAACCAAAACAACGGTTCCTGACACCTTTAATTCCGGGGACACAATACTAATATTTACAAGATGGGAGGGATTCGATAAGTTTCTGGCATGGTGAGATTGGCACGGTTGGTCATTGCTGGTTTGCCCCATCACATCACCCAGCGAGGGAACCGCCGACAACAGACGTTTTTCAACGATGGCGACTACGCGGCCTATTTGGAACTGATGGCCGATTGGTGCCGTGAAGAGGGAGTGGCGATTTGGAGCTATTGCTTGATGCCCAATCATGTTCACTTGATTGCCGTTCCCGCAGTCGAAGTGGGCTTGCGGCGGGCGATCGGCGAGGCGCACCGGCGTTACACACGGCGGATCAACTTTCGCGAAAAATGGCGGGGTTACCTGTGGCAAGGGCGGTTCGCTTCGTTCGTCATGGACGAGCCCCATCTGCTGGCGGCCGCGCGCTATGTGGAGTTGAATCCTGTGCGGGCGGGACTTGTGGCCGACGCTGAGGACTGGCCTTGGAGCAGTGCACGGGCGCACTTGTCGGGCCGCGACAATCGTTTGGTTAAAGTCACTCCGCTTTTGGCGATGGTCGGCGATTGGAAGGCTTTCTTGAATAGCGCCGTGCGTGAGGAGGAAGTTCGGGACTTGCAAGAGCACAGCCGCAGCGGTCGGCCGTTGGGGAGCGCCACGTTTTTGGAGCGTTTGGAAAACATCGTCGGTCGTGTGCTTAGGCCACAGAAAGCTGGCCGGCCGTCGAAACTTCGCAAACTACCATAATGAGTATTGTGTCCCCGGAATTCCCGTGTCCCCGGAATTCCCCGGAATTCCGCCCGGAATTCCGGGCGGAAGGCGGAAGGGGGAAGGAAGAACAACGGCGGCACCCCAGATATGGGAAGGCGTCACACGGCGCGTGACGGATACCGGGGGAACGTGAAGGATCAAGGTAGACGAAAAAGCGGAAGGCAGCCACGGGCGATCCCCAACCCATTTGAAGCCCAGGTGACAATCTGAAAACTGAACACCGAAGACCTTTGCCCCCCAGTTGGGCGTCATATTTATCCGGAGGCTCACGCCTCCGGCTCCTTACCTCGGGCTCGCCGCGTATACCCCACGTCTAGTGGGGGTTGCCTGGTTATCCGGAGGCTCACGCCTCCGGCTCCTTGCCTACGGCTCGATACCTCGGGCTCGCCGCGTATACCCCACGTCTAGTGGGGGTTGCCTGGTTATCCGGAGGCTCACGCCTCCGGCTCCTTGCCTACGGCTCGATACCTCGGGCTCGCCGCGTATACCCCACGTCTGGTGGGGGTTGCCTGGTTATCCGGAGGCTCACGCCTCCGGCTCCTTGCCTCCGGCTCGTTCCCTCCGGCTCGTGGCCCATGTTCCCCGCCTGCTGGCGTAACCTACACTTTTCAGGGTCCGGTCCCCGCGGACCAACCAAGGAACCATGGAAACGTGACCAGTAGCATGGAACCAGACCGCGGCGCAGGTCGGCGCGCATCGAGCGGCGGGCCGAAGTCTTCGCGCGCGCCGATTGCCGTGCTGCGCACGGCGCGGGGGCGGAGGCTGGCGGCCATGGTCCTGACGGCCGCCGTGGCGGCCGCATGGTGTCCCCTTCTGGCCGCCGAAGACCAGCAACCGGCGCCGGCCAACCAGCCCGGCGAATATACCGTCAAGGCGGCATTCCTCTATAGCTTCGGCCGCTTTGTCGAATGGCCGGCAGCGGCTTTCAGCGACGCCTCGGCGCCACTGGTCATCGGCGTCGCCGGAGAAGACCGGTTTAGCGGGGCGCTGGACGAGCTGGCGGCCAAGAGGACCATCCAGGGGCGGCGAATCGTGATCCGCCGTTTTGCCACCGCGGACGATTACCGCCCGCCGTGTCACATCTTGTTCCTCAGTCGGTCCCTGACCGCAGAGCAGCAGGCGCTCTTCATGAAGAAGGCGGGAAAAGAAGCAGTATTGACCGTTGGCGAGACCCCCGGGTTCAACGAGAAGGGGGGGATCGTCAACTTTTATGTTGAGGGAGATCGTATTCGATTTGAAATCAATGCCGAAACAGCCCGGCTGGCGCAACTCCGCATGGACGCCAAGTTGCTCAACCTGGGAAAACCGCCGGAGGCGTCGCGGCCGCCAGAATCCAACTAGGAGCTGCGCGGGCGTGACGTGCCCACGGTATTCCCCGGTGAACGACCTGCTCGGGCGCCTTTAATTCCGCAAGGAGTTGACAGATGCGTAGTCTTCGCGATTGGTCGATCAAGACGAAACTGATTTTGTTGTCGGTGGTGGCGGTCGGGGTGGCGCTGGCGGTGTCTTCCGCCGGGGTGACCCTCAACGAGATCCACACCATGCGTAACTTCAAGATGGAGGAGCTTCAGACCCAGGCCGGGATGCTGGCGTTCAACAGCACCGGGGTGTTGAGCTTCCGCGACATTCCCGCGGCAAAGCAGCTCCTCAGCTCGCTGCAGGCCCAGCCGACGGTGGAAGTCGCCTGTCTCTACGACGCCAACGGCAAGGTGCTGGCGACCTATCCGGATGAAGCGAACACCGCGAGTTTGCCCAAGGCATCGCCGGCCTATGGCTGCCGATTCATCGAGAACGGCCGGGTCGAGGTCTTTCGCCAGGTCATGGACCGCGGCGACCGGGTGGGCACGCTCTACCTGCGGGCCAACACGGACGACCTCGCCCGCGACCTGGCCGCCTACGCCAAGATCGTCGGCGGCGTGGTCTTCGTGGCCCTGATTGTCGCCGTGCTGTTGGCCGGCCGCCTGCAACGCACCATCTCGGGACCGATCCGGCGATTGGCCCAGACGGCGTCCACGATCACCTCGCTGGGCGACTATTCGATCCGCGTCCAACAGCAGTCCCAGGACGAGCTGGGGATGCTGTGCGCTGAATTCAATCGCATGTTGGATCGCGTCGACACCTCGGACAAGGCCCTGAAAAAGGCGCACGACGAGTTGGAGGAGCGGGTGGTCGAGCGGACCGCCGAGCTGCGGGAGGAAATCGATCGCCGCGTGCGGACGCAGGCGGAACTCGTGCAAGCGAAGGAGATCGCCGAGGCGGCCAACGTCGCCAAGAGCCGGTTCCTGGCCAATATGAGCCACGAGATTCGCACCCCGCTGAATGCCATCATCGGCTTCACCGACCTGCTGCGCAAGGGAGGCGACCAGGAGAATGAGGCCGATCGCGAGGACTACCTGGATATCATCCATACCAGCGGAAAACACCTCCTCACCCTGCTGAACGACATTCTCGATCTGTCGAAAATCGAGGCCGATCGGCTGGTCGTCGAGCAAGTCCGCTGCTCGCCGCACGCGATCATCAGCGAGATCATCTCCGTGCTGCGGGTCAAGGCCCTGCAAAAGGGACTGACGCTCGATTACCACTGGTCGAGCGGGGTGCCGGAAACGATCTACACCGATCCCTCGCGGCTCCGCCAACTGCTGATGAACCTGCTGGGCAACGCCATCAAGTTCACGAAGACCGGAGGCGTGCAGGTGCTGGCCGAGTTGGTGCAGGACCAGGCCAATCCGCACCTGACGATCCAGGTCATCGACACCGGCGTCGGCATCCCCATACAGAAGTTCGAGGCCATCTTCGATCCCTTCGTGCAGGCCGACACTTCCGTGACGCGCCAGCACGGCGGCACCGGCCTGGGACTGACGATCAGTCGCCGCATTGCCCAGGCCCTGGGGGGCGATATCAGCGTCAGCAGTGAACTGGGCAAGGGCAGCGCATTTACCGTGACCATCGCCACCGGGCCGCTGGAGCGCGTCCAGATCCTGGACGCGCCCATGGTGGAGTGCATGCGAACTCCCAGGCCGAAACAAGGGCCGCTGCCCTCGCTGGCCGGCGTGCATGTCCTGCTGGTCGAGGACGGCGACACCAACCGCAAACTGATCGGCCTGGTGTTGCGCCGCGCCGGGGTGGAGGTCACCACGGCCGAAAACGGACAGGTCGGCTCCGAGCTGGCGATGAAGAACCCCTTCGACTTGATCCTCATGGACATGCAGATGCCCGTCATGGACGGTTATACGGCCACGGCGCTGCTGCGCCAGCAGGGAATCGCCGTGCCGATCATCGCCCTGACCGCGCACGCCATGAAGGGCGACGAGGACAAATGTCTTACCGCGGGATGCTCGGGATACGTGACCAAGCCGGTGGATGCCGACGTGCTCGTCCAGACCGTGGCCGAAATGCTGGCCGCCGCCGGCCGGACCGTGGGGCCCGGCGCTGCGGCGCCCGCTGGCGTGGATGCCCGAGCGGCGGGGGATCCCGTCCCTGCCGCCGAGCGGATGTCTGCTGCCGCCCCTGCCGCCGCCGTCGGCTCGCCGTTGTTCTCCACGCTTCCCATGGACGACCGCGAGTTCCGCGAGATCGTCCAGGAATTCGTGGAGCGGCTGCAACCGCGCATCGCCGCCATGCAGCAGGCCAGCGAAAAACGCGATTACAAGGAATTGGCGCAATTGGCCCACTGGCTCAAAGGCGCCGGCGGCACGGCGGGATTCGCCGCCCTGACGGAACCCGCCCGACGCCTCGAGGGCTTTGTCCACGACCAGCAGTGCGACGATATCGAGACGGCGGTGACCGAGCTGATGGACTTGGCAAAACGCATCGCCATGCCCCCGCCGGCCCGCGCCGCCGCGCACAACGGCTCGACGTATTAGAACTGCCGCGACCGGTGATGGGCCGGCAACACTAGCCCGAAGCGCCAGCGAGGGGCGAAAACGTCGGGATTCTGCGAAATGCTTCCCTCGCTTGCGATTCGCGCCTGGTGTGGATTTCTCACCGTAGGGTGGGACGAGGCCGCGCAAACTCTGGTGGGTCTTCGCAAACCGTATCTGGCATGAATTCCAGGCTGCGGCAAGATCGACGCCGGGCAAGCGACCGAATTCCCACCAGGTGTGCGGTTTGCTCGACCCACCCTACATGTTGTCGAGAAACGCGGGCTAATGTTGCCAATTCATTGCCGCGGGCCATACAATAGAAGCGCGTCACCCCTCGCACCGCTTTGTTGTACCCGTGTCGGCACCCCGGCCGCACCCATGCCCGCACACCGCCACGCCGCGACGATCCCACAGGGCCCTCCGGCAGTCATCGTCCGTGAAACCGTCTGCAAGACGGTGCTCAACCGCAGCGGGCTGGGCGGCTACTCGCTGAACTGCTATACCGGCTGCGCCCATGCCTGCGTCTATTGCTATGCCCGCTTCATGCAGCGTTTTCATCCCCACCAGGAGCCTTGGGGAAGTTTCGTCGACGTGAAGCTGAATGCCGTGGAGACGCTCAAGCGGCAGTTGCGCCGCGCCGCGCCCGGCGAGGTCTTCATGAGCAGCGCCTGCGACGGCTGGCAGCCGGTCGAGGCCGATTACCAACTGACCCGCCGCTGCTGCCAACTGCTGTTGGAACGGGAATTTCCCGTCCACGTGCTCACCAAGAGCGCGCTGGTGTTGCGGGACCTCGACCTCTTCGCCGGCCGTCAGGGCCGCATCGCCGTCACGCTGGCCACGCTGGATGAGCGGCTCAGCAAACTGTGGGAGCCCCATGCCGCCCGCGTTCGGCAGCGGCTCCAGGTCATCGAGGCGGCCCGCCGCCTGGGCCTGGAGACGGGCATCATGCTGGCCCCGCTCTTGCCGCTGCTTTCCGACGACGAGCCATCGCTGGCCGCCCTGCTCCAGCAGGCGGCCGACTTGGCGGTCGACGTCGTCTGGGTGGACGCGTTGAATCCTCGCCCGCGGGTTTGGCCCGCCGTGGCCGAGTTGCTCCGCAAGGAGTTTCCCGAGCTGTTGCCGCGTTACCGCAAGCTCCTCTTCGATCAGCCGACGCGCGGGAAATATCTGGAGGAACTCCGCGCCCGCGTCGCCCGCATCGTGGGCCGCCTCCGCCTGACCAACCGCGTCCGCGTCTGCCAGTGAGAAGTAGGGTGGGTCGAGCGCAGCGAGCCCCACCTGCCCTGGCTGGTTCCTGGTGGGGCTCGCTGCGCTCGACCCACCCTACCAGGTTTGCGCCTTCCGCAACAGAAACTGAGGGCCCCTGTGCCGCTTCTTGTCAGGCCGTCCGGAGCGGCTATAATTGCCGGAAACCTCAATTGTGCGTTTTCCTCGAAGGAGTTAGCGATGCAACTCGGTATGATCGGTCTGGGACGAATGGGTGGAAACATGGTCCGCCGCTGGATGCGCGCCGGCCACGAAGTCATCGTCACTTCCGCCACCGCGAAAACGAGGGACACCTTCGCCAAGGAGACCGGGGCCGTGGCCGTCGCCTCGCTCGACGCCTTGGTGTCCAAGCTCAGGCCGCCGCGGGTGATTTGGATGATGGTGCCGGCGGCGGTGGTCGATAGGACGGTCGACGACCTGGCCGGCCGCGTCGAGAAGGGCGATATCCTCATCGACGGCGGCAATTCGTACTATGTCGACGACATCCGCCGGGCGAAACAGCTCGCCTCCAAGGGCATCCACTACGTCGATTGCGGGACCAGCGGCGGCGTCTGGGGCCTCGAGCGCGGTTACTGCCTGATGATCGGCGGTGAAACCGAAGTGGTCAAACACCTCGATCCGCTCTTCGCCACGCTGGCCCCCGGCCAGGATGCCGCGCCGCCGCTGCCGGGGCGCGAGAAGATCGGCGGCACCGCCGATCGCGGCTACCTGCACTGCGGGCCCAACGGCGGCGGCCACTTCGTCAAAATGGTCCACAACGGCATCGAGTACGGCATCATGGCGGCCTACGCCGAGGGCATCAACATCCTCCACCATGCCAACGTCGGCCGAGAGCAGCACACTGTCGACGCCGAGACCACCCCCCTGCGCGACCCCGCAGAGTACCAGTACGACTTCGACCTCCGCGACATCACCGAACTCTGGCGGCGGGGCAGCGTGATCGCCTCCTGGCTCCTGGACCTGACGGCCGCCTCGCTCCTGCAAGACCCGGCGCTGGCGCAGTTTGCCGGCCGGGTCTCCGACTCGGGCGAGGGGCGCTGGACGCTCAAGGCGGCCATCGACGAGGCCGTGCCGGCCCCCGTGCTCAGCACCGCGCTCTATTCCCGGTTCAGCTCCCGCGGCGAGGCGGAGTTTGCCGACAGGCTCCTCTCGGCAATGCGGTTCCAATTCGGCGGCCACCTGGAGAAACCAGCCGGCAAGTGATGCAGGTGGGGACTGTCCCCTTCTGGAAGGCCCAGCGGAGACGGCTTCATGCAGATCGCGATTCTTGCCGATGCCGAGGCGATCGCCCGCGAGGCGGCTGCCATCATCGCCGCCGAGGCGCGATCGTCGGTCGCCGCCCGCGGCCGATTCATCGTGGCCCTCAGCGGCGGGCAGACGCCGTGGATCATGCTCCGCGCCCTGGCGGGCGAGGATGTCCCCTGGCCGCACGTGCACGTGGTCCAGGTCGACGAGCGTGTGGCCCCCTTGGGAGACCCCGATCGCAACCTCACGCACTTGCACGAGCGCCTGATCGAGCACGCCCCGCTGCGGCCCGAGCAACTCCATGCCATGCCGGTGGAATCGCCCGATCTGGAGGCCGCGGCCGCCGTCTATGCCCAGACGCTCGGTGAGATCGCCGGTCGGCCGCCCGTGCTCGACCTGGTCCACCTGGGCCTTGGCCTGGACGGCCATACCGCCTCGCTGGTGCCCGGCGACCCGGTGCTCGACGTCACGGACGCCGACGTGGCGGTGACCGGGGTCTATCGGGGGCGACGCCGGATGACCTTGACGTATCCGATCCTCAATCGCAGCCGGCGAGTGCTATGGCTGGTGACGGGAAAAGAAAAGGCCCCCGTGCTGGTGCGGCTGCGTGACGGCGATCGGTCAATTCCTGCCGGCCGGATCTGCCGCGATCGAGCCCTGCTGCTTGCCGACGTGGCCGCAGCGGGGGAACTGGAGGGAAAAAGGTGACAGGCACCATTTGCCGGAACGGCCCGTAGGGTGCTTCGCACAAATGGTGCCTGTCACCTTTTTCCACGGAGAAACGAACATGCGCGTCGGCATCGCTACCGATCATGGCGGCTTCAGCTTGAAAGAGGAAGTGGTCGCCCAATTGCGCGCGGCCGGACACGAGGTCGTCGACTTCGGCGCGCACAGCCTGACTCCGGGCGACGACTATCCCGACTTCGTTGTGCCCCTGGCCCGGGCGGTGGTGGCGGGCAAGGTCGAGCGCGGCGTGGCGATCTGCGGCAGCGGCGTGGGCGCCTCGGTCTGTGCCAACAAAGTCCCGGGCATCCGTGCGGCCTTGGTCCACGACCACTTTTCCGCCCGCCAAGGGGTCGAGGACGATCACATGAACCTGCTCTGCATGGGCGGCTGGGTCGTGGGGCGGGCGGCGGCCTGGGACCTGGTCCAGGCGTTTCTGGCCGCCGAGCCCAGCCAAGCCGACCGGCACCTCCGCCGGCTGGGCAAGGTGGCCTCGCTGGAAGCCGGACGAAACGCCCACTGACCGGCGACGGTTAGCCGTTCCGGTTTCTGTGGTGGGTGTTGCCACGCTGGATACCCCCTCATCTGGCGATGGGACGGGTCCACGCCTCCGTGTGAGCGCTATTAGCGAGGCATCCGCGTCTTGGCCGAGCAATCGAATAGTCCACCGCGGGCGCGTAAAGCGTTGCAGCGAGGCTACATGGACGTATTTATGGCTCTTTGCGAAAGAAATTTCTGCGCGGCGATGGCCGGGCCTTGACTTTTTGGCTGGAGTGGTATACACTTGCTAGGCAAGTGTATACCACTCCAGCCAACCTTGGTGAGAGGGGGGTTGGCAGACCGATGGGGATGCGATACAATTGCTATGCAATTGTATCGCATCCCCATCGGAACCGACTTGAGCTAAACTCAGTTTTTTATACGTTGGGTTTGACAATCTGGGTGCTGTCGCATATACTTGCGTAGCAAGTATATGCGACAGCACCCAGACCGATGCCCTCGATGCGGGACACCTCTCGCGAGTGGTACGAAGCATTCCTCGCGCGGCTCACGAAGCGCCTGTCGACGGAGCCGTCGATCGCCCTGAATCCCCGATGCCTCTCGGAACGGATTCTCCACGCCGTCTTTGACGATCTGGAGGCTGATGGTCTTCGCCTTCGCTACGCCAAGAAGAAGATCACGTCTTGGCTCATAGATATTGGCCTCTTAGCGTCGATTCCTGTTGACTATGCCCGACGACCATCGGTAGCCCGAACCAGATTCTACTCCTTTGACGTAGCGAAAAGCCCGGCTTTCCACGCCAGTCCGTTGGAACTACTCCAAGCGTATGCCCCAGAAGGTACGATCTGCTACTTTACCGCAATCGGTTTCCACTCGCTTTCCACGCAGCCGCTCGCCTACCACCATATTGCGATTCCAACGGAAGCCCACGTCAACTGTCCTGTCGCGAAAGAGAGCAAGCAAAGGCGTCGCTCTTCCGCATCCACGCCCAAAAACCCCCTCGGTACGGCGCTATTCAGCTATGGTGGCTTACCCTATTACAAGACCTCGCGTGACGCACAACTTCTCCGTGGCACTCAGGTACGTTACATTGCACCGACGGCAATAATTCGCATTACGGATTTGGAGCAGACGCTACTGGATACCCTTCACCGTCCCTTGCACTGCGGAGGGCCGGCGGTGGTCTTTGAGGCCTGGGACCAGGGCATAAAAAGATTGCAGGAGGACCGCCTAGCTAATTACTTAGCCAGCATGGAGCATGGCCCGACAGCACGGAGAGTGGGGTACATGCTGGAGGATCTTGACTACAGGCCCCACGATAAATTGGCCGCCGTTTTGAAGCGATACCTGTCGCAGCTGGATGCAAAGGATCCCAACGTTTGCCAACAGCTCTTTCCCGGCATGGGATATACCAGCCTTCGTCAGCCCTGGCTTGTCTATGGACCGTGACGTATTATGCTTTCGGACGAAGACAAGTGGACGTCGGAAACCCTCGACGAAGTATTCAACGGCCTGGCCTTGTCGGCAGAGCTGTCAGAAAAACTTGTTTACAAAGGCGCCAGAGTCTTGCGACTGCTTCTTAACGAGATCACGCGAGCTTCTTACGATATTGACGCCAGCTTTGCAGCGAATGCTTCCGTGGGCCGGGACGATCTCGAACGCCTTCGTACGCTGGCTCACGGCGCGATCACTGCGCACTTTGAAAATCAACAACCTGTCCGGTATACGCTGCAGGATTCAAGGATTGCGAATAGACGCAGAACGGGGGAGCATCCACGAGGATGGGACGTATATTGGCTAAAGTTGGATATCCGCGATATGGCCGCACGCGATAACCTTGTACGCACGCTCAGAATTGATATCGCCGCGTCAGAATTGGTCTCCGAACATTCGATATCCACTATTCAATTGAACGGGCGTCCCATACAGGCTGTCACGCTTGAACGAATGGTCGGAGAAAAACTCCGGGCATTTATCAGCGGTCTGCCGGCCTATCGCAGCAAAATACAAAAGCCCACACACCCGCCACGAGCAAAAGATTTGTATGACCTTGCGAGGATACGCAGAAAACGGCCGTTGGAAGACCGCGAGTTTTGGCGGATTTCTGGAGGAGAATTCTACCTTGCGTGCAAGTCGCGTTGTATAGATTGCGAAGGAAGCCGCACATTCAAGGAGCGGTGGGATAAAACGGAGCGGGAGTATTCTGGGAATCCAATAGCTTCGGGGGATGTGCCTTTCACCGAGGCCGAGGAAACCGTAGACCAAGTCGTTGCGTTGTTAGGGGAAATAGGCCCGATACCCTTCGCATTCCCGCTGCCTGAAATCAAGTGACCGGCGCGGCGGCCGCTTCCTTCGACCGCCAGTTCGCAAAATCTCTCGGAAGATATGCTCGAACACGACGACCGGGACCCCGAAAGACGCTACCCCGGCGGTTGTCGAAGGCCACGGATAGAACTACAATTTTTTCAGACAACCGCGCCTGACACGGCGAAAAATCGGCAAAAACATGGTCCACGACGCTGCGATCGAGGAACTGATCGAACAAATCAACCAGACGGCGACGCACGTCGTGGTGGCCGCCAGCGGCGGCGGCAGCCGGGCGATCAGCGACTTTTTGGAACGGCCCGGGGCCTCGCGGACCCTGCTGGAGGCCGTCGTGCCGTACTCCGAGGCCGCCATGATCGCCTGGCTCGGGGGCCGGCCCGATCATTTCTGCGCGGTCGAGACGGCGCGGGCCATGGCCGTGATTGCCCTGCGGCGGGCGCGGAAGTACGAGTCCGCTGAGACGCCGCTGGCCGGCATTGCCTGTACCGCCGGCCTCATGACCGACCGGCCCCGGCGCGGGCCGCACCGTGCCCACCTGGCCGTGCAAACCGCCGCCCGGACGGCCGCCTGGTCGCTGGAACTGCAAAAAGGCCGGCGCAGCCGCGCCGAAGAAGAGCAGGTGGTTGGCCGCATGGTCCTCAACGCCCTGGCCGACGCCTGTGGCGTGCCGGCGCAGTTGGACTTGCCGCTGCTGGAGGGAGAACGGGTCGAACACGCGCAAACGATCGCCCCGCAACCGTGGCAAGACCTGATGCTGGAACGGGCCGAGGCGGTCTGCCAGGGGGGCGAGGATCGACCGATGGCCGCCATTTTTCCCGGGGCGTTCAATCCCCTTCACGACGGACACCGCCGCATGGCGGCGCTCGCCGGGGAAATGTTGAGCGTGCCGGTGGCCGTGGAAATATCGATCCTCAACGTCGACAAACCGCCGCTGGACTACGCGGAGATCGAGCGCCGCCTGGGCCAGTTTCCGTCGCAGCAGGCGGTCTGGCTGACGCGCGCCGGCACGTTCGAGGAGAAGTCGCAACGGTTTCCCCGCGCCACTTTCATCGTGGGCGTCGACACCCTGCGCCGCATCGCCGCTGCGGAGTATTACCCGGCCGGGCCGCGGGCGTGCCTGGACGCGCTGGAGCGGATCGCGGAGCGCGGCTGCCGCTTCCTGGTTTTTAGCCGGCTGATCGGCGACGCCTTGGTGCGGCTGGCCGACCTCGACTTGCCCGACGTCTTGCGCGACATCTGCCGGGAAGTCCCGCCGGAGCAGTTTCGCCAGGATGTTTCCTCCACCGCGATCCGGAAGTCGGCATCAGCATAAGTTGGGGACTGTCCCAATTCGGGCACCGCGCTTCGCGTGGTCGCGACGAAAATGGGACTGTCCCCTTCTGCATCCCAAGGTTCCCTCTCCCTCCGGGAGAGGGTTAGGGTGAGGGCCTTGAATCGAAAAATGCCTTGCCTTGCTTTTGCGTTTGCCTAATGCCCTCACCCCCTGCCCCTCTCCCAGAGGGAGAGGGGAGGAATTTGCAAAAGTCCAGCCGTAAGTTGCAATCAGCGTTTCACCAGCCGGCCGGGCAGGAACTGATGGTCGGGCGTAAAGAGCCGCCGATAGCCCAACAGCACCACCATCACCGTGCCCAACGAGGTGCCGGCGGCCAGCAGAAACATGATGACGATCTGATACATCACCGCCTGCTGGGGCGGGGTGCCGCTGAGCAACTGGCCGGTCATCATCCCCGGCAGGCTGACCAGGCCGACGACCATCATCGAGTTGATGGTGGGGATCATGCCGGTGCGGACGGCTTGTTGGATGGGCGCCCGGGCGGCCTCCCAGCGGCTGGCTCCCAGGGCCAGCAAGGTTTCGACCTCCGCCCGCTTCGAGGCCAATTCGTCGCCCAGCCGGTCCATGCCCAGCGAGATGCCGTTCAGGGTGTTTCCCAGGATCATGCCCAAGAGCGGAATGGCGTATTGCGGCTGATACCAGGGCCCGTGGGCCTGCTGGACCTGCACCACGCCGAAGAGGGCCACCGCGGTGACCAGCCAGGACGTTGCCCACATCGAGACGACGCTGTCCAGCCAGACGCCGCGGTAGCGGTGTTCGATGCGGCCGACGGCGGCGCCGCCGGCGATCAAGGTCATGGCCGTCATCATGGCCAGGACGACATACCATGCCTGGCCGGGGAGGAAGATCCAATTGAGCACCTGGCCGACCAGGAGCAGTTGCACGACGGTGCGGACCGCGGCCAGCGCCAGTCGCCGCTCCAGCCCCAGCCGCAACGCGAGCGAGATCGCGCCGCTGATGAGAATCAGCGAGGTCGCAATCGCCAGTTGAGCCGCCGAGAGTTGAATGTAGTGGGCCGGCATGAAATCTCCCCGACGCTACGGACCTGGAGTAGAACAGCTTGGGGACTGTCCCGATTTTCGTTCGACGAAAATGGGACTGTCCCCTTGGGAGGCCCGGAGCCTTCCCTCTTCCATGAACATGGTCTGCGGGGCGATGCGGCCCGCCTGCTCGGCATTGTGACTGACCCAAACCATCGCCCGCGGAACTTCGCCACTGTCCACCCAACGGCCCAGCAACGCCTCGACTGCCAACGAGGTGTCCGGATCGAGCGCGGCGGTGGGCTCGTCCAGCAGCAGCACGGCCGGGTCGAGCTGCACCGCGCGGAGCAGGGCGGTAATCTGGATTTCGCCGCCCGACAGGTCGCCGGCCCGTTTGGCCAGAAACGATTCGTCCCGGCGGAGCTGCCCGAGCAGATCGACCACCCGTTGGCGGTCGAACTGTCGCCGGCGATGGACCCGCAGGGCAAAGGGGCGTCGCAAGGCGGCCTCGACGGTTTCTTCCAGCAGGGCCGCGCGCTGGTGCAGATAGATGACGGTGCTGCGAAAGGCGGGCACGGCGTCGCGCCGCACCGAGCGGCCCTGCCAGCAGACGCGGCCACTGTCCAACGGATCCAGGGCCGCCAGGGCGCGAAGCAGCAGGGTCTTGCCGGCCCCCGAGGGCCCGGCAATCGCCAGGCGCGTGCCGGCAGCCAGCGTCAACGACACGTCGGTCAGCAGCCACCCGTCGCCTTGGGGGTGGCGGCGGCCGATGTTGCGGGCTTCCAGCAAGGCGTTGTCGGGTGGCATTTTTAGGCAGCGGACGCAGGGTTCGCAGATGTCTCCGCCTCAGTGTATCTTGGCCGAGTGCGGGTTCAAGCGATCCCCCCCGTCAGTGGCGGGCTAGCTTCCGTTGCGGAAGTTCGGAAATTTGTAGGGTTGGTCGACGGGCACCATGCAAAGCATGGTCGGCGAGCCCCACCAGAATCCGCCAATGGTGGGGCTCGCTGCGCTCGACCCACCCTACAGTTGTCTCCGCAGGAGAAGGCCGGACCCTTGCACGGACATCGGCCACTTGAGACAATCAACCGCTGGAAAACAACTGGTCGATCTGGGTTTGCCGGGCTTCTCGAAGGGGGGCCTGAAACTATGAAAGTCGTACCACTGGGCGAGAACGTGATGATCAAGCGCCTGGAGACGGACGCGATGACCGCCGGCGGGATTGTACTGCCCGATTCGGCCCAGCAGCGACCCCAACAAGGCCGCGTGCTCTCGGTCGGCGATGGCCGGCTGTTGCCGGATGGGACGCGCGGCCACCATCAGGTCCGCGAGGGGGATCGGGTGCTCTTCGGCCGTTACTCGGGCACCGAGGTCACCTTCAACGGCGAGGAACTGCTCATCATGAGCGAGAACGAGATTCTGGCGATCATGCCCTGACCCGGCCTGCTCGCTCGCTTCCCCACCGGGAAAGAGAACCACGGCGAAAACTTCGCCATCGGAAGCCAGAGTTTCGCCGCCCTGGCACTATGCTTCGATTTCCTGCCGCGTTTACAAGTCCTTGCCGGCAAAGGTTATACGCCCTGTGGCCCGTCTTTGGCACGCGGCGTGCTGTACAATTATCCGGGTGTGCAACAATATGCGCCGGGAATAGTTTTCCGTGCGGCCCATGGAACAGCTTGTGGTGTCGTTTACAATTGGTGTGTGCCCAGGCATACGCGTTTTCCCCCAGAATGAGGTCTCCCCATGTCCTGCCGAGTTTTCTGTCGCAGCGTGCTCGTTTCAGCTTTTGCGGCCATGGCCGTGTCGCTGATGGTTGCCGGTGAGCCGGCCGCGTCGCCGATCGATGCGAAAACCTATCAGCAGACGGTGGATCGGGCGGTCCAGTTCCTCAGGACCAGGCAGGCGGCCGACGGCTCGTACTCGGACAAAAGTCCGGGCGTCACCGCCCTGGTTGCCACCGGCCTGATGCGGGTAGGGCTGGGCCCCAACGACCCGACCGTGGCTAAGAGCCTCAAGTACCTGGAGACGTTCGTGCAAAAGGACGGCGGCGTCTATAAGCCCAAGAACTACTTGCAAAACTACGAAACGTCGCTGGCCTTGCTTTGCTTCCACGAGGCCAACCGCGATCATCGCTACGACAAACTCATCAAGAGCGCCGAAGCGTTCCTCAAAAACATCCAGTGGGGCGGCGAGGGACAACCGGCGGACAAGAGCGATCTTACCTTTGGCGGAGCGGGCTATGGCAAGAGCAAACGGCCCGACCTGTCGAACACCCAGTTCTTCATGGATGCCATGAAAGAGGCCGGCGTCGGGCCGGACGATCCGGCGATGAAAAGGGCCCTAGTCTTCATCTCCCGCTGCCAAAACCTGGAGAGCCAGGACAATACGACCCCCTTCGCCCCCAAGAATCCCGACGGCAGTTTCTACTACACGCCGGCGGCCGGCGGCCAAAGCCCGGCCGGCAACACCGCCAACGGCGGACTTCGCGGCTACGGCTCGATGACCTATGCCGGTCTGAAGAGCATGATCTATGCCGGCGTCAAGCCGGACGACCCCCGCGTCAAGGCCGCCGTGAAGTGGTGCCAGATGCACTATAGCGTCGAGGAAAACCCGGGCCTGGGCAAGGCGGGCCTCTACTACTACTATCACACCTTCGCCAAGGCCCTGGACGCCGCCGGCATCAAGGAACTCGCCGATGCCAAGGGCGTCAAACACAACTGGCGGCAAGACCTCCTGGCCGCGTTGGTCCGGCAGCAGCGCCCCAACGGCTCGTGGGTCAACGACTTCGACAAGTGGTTCGAGGCGGACCCCGGCCTGGTGACCGGCTACGCCCTGCTGTCGCTGGCCTATTGCCGTCCCGCTCCCCAGAACTGATGCCGCGTGCCCCGATCTCACGCCCAACTCCGCCGCGATGCCCTGGACATCTGGCGCTCCGGCGTCGCCGCCGTCGATTCTCAGCGACTCGTCGGCAAAGCGATCCGCGTGGAGGGCGAGGAACTGATTGTCGGCCAGGAGCGGCTCCGCCTGGACAGCATCGGCCGCATTCTCGTCGTGGGGGCGGGAAAGGCCTGCGCCGGCATGGCGGCCGCCGTGGAAACCGCCCTGGGACCGCGGCTGGCGGACGAAAAGCATCTGGCCGGCTGGGTCAACGTGCCCGCCGATTGCACCAGGCCGCTGCGGCGGATCAAGCTGCACGCGGCCCGTCCCGCAGGGCTCAACGAACCGACGCCCGCGGGCGTCGCCGGCAGCGAGGAGATCCTGCGGCAGGTCGCGGCCTTGCACAGCGAGGACTTGTGCATCTGCCTGATCTCCGGCGGCGGCTCGGCGCTGCTGCCAGCCCCAGAGGGGATCACGCTGGAGGACAAGGTGTCGCTTACGCGCCACCTCAGCGCCGCCGGCGCCGACATCGCCCAGTTGAACACCGTGCGCAAGCAGCTCAGCCGGATCAAGGGAGGCGGCCTGGCGCGGGCGTGCCGCGCCGGCCGGCTGCTGGCCTTGATTATCTCCGACGTGCTGGGCGACCGCTTGGACTTGATCGCTTCCGGTCCGACCGTGCCGGACGAGTCGTCCACGCCGGATCGGGCCCTGGAGGTGCTGGAAAAGTTTCCCGCCCCGGATGCCGGCTTTCTGCCGCGCGTCGTGCAATACCTCGAGCAGAAGCGATCCTACGGCCTGCCCCCGCCGCCGCAGTGCCAACTTACCAACCTGGTGATCGGCAACAACGCCAAGGCCGTGGAGGCCGCGGGCGTGAAGGCGGAGTCGCTCGGCTACAGCCATGCCATGGTCTGCGCCACGCAGGGCGAGAGCCTGGCCGAAGATGTCGGCCGCCACCTGGCCGGCATGGCGCTGCGGATGCGCTCCCGGCCGGGGCCCAATTGCCTCATCAGCGGCGGTGAACCGGTCGTGCGGCTGGTCGATCCCTCGCGTCGCGGCCTGGGGGGGCGAAATCAGCAGTTGGTGCTGGCGGCACTCGTGCGACTGCTGCCCGACGGCGCCGAAGGCATCGTCTTGCTGTCGGCCGGCACCGACGGGGAAGACGGCCCGACCGACGCCGCCGGTGCGGTCCTGGACGCCACGATGCCGGCGGCCATGGGGCGGTTGGGCCTCGATCCGGCCGACTATCTGGCCCGCAACGACGCCTATCACTTCTTCGCCCCGCTGGATGCGCTCATCAAGACCGGTCCCACGCACACCAACGTGTGCGACCTGCGGGTGGTGCTGGTCGACCGGGGGTAGGCACGGCTCACCGGCAAGGGCGGGCGTATCGCTTGCGGGTTCGCACTTCCGTCACCGAGATCCCCACCGCCTTCCCCCCTCCGCTCTCCCCCTCTATAATCCGGGAGACTTTGAGTCCACGCCACACGAGTCTGGGAGTTCACGACGCCATGCCCGATTACTTAACGGTTTGTGAAGATGCGGTCCGTCAGGCCGGGGCCACGTTGCGGGATTGGATGGGCAAGACCAGCGTGCGTTACAAGGGGCGAGCCGACCTGGTGACCGAGGCCGACGTGGCCTCTCAGGAGCTGATCCGCAAGATCGTCCTGGGCGCCTTTCCCGACCACTCGCTCCTGGGCGAGGAGGACGCCCCCGGCCAGCGTGGGCGGCGGACGGAATTCCGCTGGATCGCCGATCCGCTGGACGGCACGACGAATTATGTCCACGGCGTGCCGCACTTCACCGTCTCGCTGGCGCTGGAGCGCAACGGCAGCCCTTTGGTGGGGGCCATCTACGACCCCAATCTGGATGAGTGCTTTACGACGGCTGTCGGTCAGGGCGCTTTTCTGAACGGCCGGCGCATCCATACCAGCAAAGTGACGGCCCTGGGCGATGCCCTGGCGTGCACCGGATTTCCGGCCGACGTGAAGCCCGATTCGCCCGACCTGCTGGTCTTCAGGGAAGCGGCGTTTTGTTGCCAGTCGATCCGCCGGATGGGCTCGGCCTCGTTGAACCTCTGTTACCTGGCGGCCGGTCGGTTCGACGCCTTGTGGAATTTTGGCACCAAGATCTGGGACGTTGCCGCCGGCTGCTTGCTCATCGAGGAGGCGGGCGGAATCGTGACCGCCCCCGAGGGCGGTCCGTTCATTCTCGAAGAGGCGCGCTTTATTGCCGCCGCCAATCCCACGCTCCACGCCCAATTGCTGGAACTCGTCACCCGCGTGCTCCACCGGTCTCCCCCTCCCTCCTGGTGAGGGGGGTGGTGGGGGGGCTGGCGCAGACGCATAGTCCAGGTGGCAAGCCCTTGCTCCAGCTCCCCCTCACCCTGACCCTCTCCCGGAGGGAGAGGGAAGGATGTCGGCGGTCTCGGTGCTTTATTTAAGTTGGGGGAGCAAGTAGACTAGTGGTAGGCATTAATTCACTCATCTAGCTTCTTATCGAATTGAGCGAGCGTCGGGAACGACAGATGGCTTGCCGAACTCTGTCGGCAAGTTCATGCGGAGAAGAAGTGTTGCGAATCGGCCTACCTTCAGCGAAGGCAGTGGTTTTCTGCTGCCTGTTGAGTTGGTGCTCTGCGGCTGCCGCCCAGGAGGGCAGTTCGTCGCGCCCCTCGGAGCCGAGCAAGGCTGCACCGGCGGCGGCGGCGGAACCGGCGGAGCGGGCCGCCGGCCGGGTCGAAGAGTCGCAGCCGTCGCTCTATTATTTGAAGGACAAGCAGGGCAAGTTGCAGGCGGTGCTCAATTTCAGTTTCGAGGATTTCGAGGAACTCGAGCGCCTCAAGCACCAGTTGGCCCAGGGCGACGAGCGGCCGCGGTACAGCATCCAACAGATTTCCGCCGAGGGCACGGCGACCGCCGACTACGCGGAACTGACCATCCAGTTTCGCATTTTGGTGCGGGAGGAGCAGTGGCTGCGGGTGCCGTTGCACTTGGACCAGGCCGTGCTCCGCCAGCAGCCGCAATACCAGGGGGCAGGCGAACAGTTCCTCCATTTCGAGGGCGACGCCGAGGGATACGTGCTGTGGATCCGCGGTCCCGCCGGGCAGCAACAGCAAGTCACCTTGAAGATGCTGTTGCCGCTGGAGCACGTGGGGGATGAAACGCGGTTGAAGCTGCTGGCCCCGCGTGCCACCGCCTCGGAGTGGAAGCTCAAGGTGCCGGTGGCGGGGGCCGCCGCCAGGGTCTCCGAGGGCGCCACGCTGCTGCCGCCGGCCGCCAGCGGCAACCAGACGGAATTCACCGTCCTGGGGCCCAGCGGCGATTTCGAATTGAGCTGGTCCAAGGGCAGCGGCCGGCTGGCCGAAGTGCCGGCGGTGCTGGAAGCGGTCGGCGCGATTGCCAGCCGCATCGACAGCCGCGGCATCAACGAGGATGCGACCCTCTCGGTGAAGAGCTACGGTGCGGCCTTCGAACGCTTCCGCGTTCGCCTGCCGCCGGATGCCGTTTTGGTTCCCGGGACGGCATCGGCCTACACGGTCGTGCCGGTGGAGCAGAGCGACCCGGCGGCGCCCGGCAGCGGCTGGTCGAGGTGCGGCTGGCGAAGAAGACCTCCGGCCCGGTGGAAGTGCGGCTGGCGTCGGTGCGCGCCTGCGATCCGGCCCAGGCCGGCCAGTGGTTCGACCTGTCCGGTTTTGAAGTGGTCGGCGCCGCCCGGCAATGGGGATCGATCGCGGTGACGGCGGTGGGCGATTGGCAGGTCCTCTGGGGGCCCAGCCGCGGGGTCCGCCAGGTCGACCAGTTGCCCGAGTTGTTGCGGCGCAAGGACGTGGCGGCCGGCTTCGACTATTTTGCGCAGCCCTATTCGCTGACGGCCCGCCTGGTCGCGAAGAAGACGCGCATCAACGTCGAGCCGGAGTATCTGCTGCTGGTCGACGCCGACCAGGTGCGGCTGGAGGCGAAACTGAAGTATGCGGTCCGCGGCGCCAAGACCTTCGCCTTGGACGTGGCCTTGCCGGGGTGGGATTTGGATGAAGTGGGACCGGAAAACCTCGTGGCCGTCGAGGGCGTGGCCGCCTCCGCCGCGGGCTCTTATTCGATCCCGCTGCTGCAACCCTCCGGGGGACAATTCGAGGTGCGGATCCGCGCCCACCGGCCGATCCCGCCGGGCGCCAAGTCGCTCGTGGTGACGCTGCCGCAGCCGCAGGCCAGCGCGCCGGCCTCGGCGATCCTGGCCGTGCTGCCGGCCGACAACGTGGAGTTGATTCCCGACAACAAGGCGACGGTGGGGCTGGTCCGGCAGCAGGTGGCGGCGCCGCTGGAACTGCCGCCGCGTCAACAGGAGCCGCTGTTCTATCGCAACGAGGCCAACCAGGCCGTGTTCGCCGCCGAGCTGCGCCGCCATGCGCAGCGGATCAGCGTCGACCTGTCCGGCGCCCTGGTCGTGGATGAGCAGAGCGCCCGCGTGGAAGAGAAGCTGCTCTACACGGTGTCTTACGAGCCGGTCGATCATGTTCTGCTGGAGGTCCCGCACGGCCTGGCCGGATCGGCCGGGCTGGAATTGTTCTACCACGACCAGCCGATCACCGCCGTGGCCTTGCCGGAAGGTGGCGACGACCCGGCGGCGCCGGTGCGGATGAGGATTACGCTGCCCAAGGCGTGCATCGGCCTCTGCCGGTTGACGGCCCGCTACCGCTTGCCGCTGCAAAAGCCGGCGGCCTCCCAGCGCACGCTGCTGAGCGTGCCGTTGGTGCTGCCGGCCGAAGGCGATCTGTCCGGGGCCAAGCTGTCGGTGAGCGCGGCGGCGGGACTGCGCGTGGAAGTCCGCCCCGGGCCGTGGGCGGCGGCGGAGGGGGCGGCTTTGCCGGCCGCCGCGCCGCGGGGCCTGCAACTGACCGCGGCCAAACGCTGCCCGCAGGCCGATTTCAACGTCACCTGGGAGAGCGGCGCCACGGCCGCCCTCGTGTCGCGGGCCTGGGTGCAGAGCTGGCTGAGTAGTTCGGCCCGGCAGGACCGCGCCGTCTTCGCATTTACCAGCAGCCGCAAGGAGCTGGAGCTGACGATCCCCGCCGGCGCCGCGGCCGACCAGATCAGCGTCTTGTTGGACGGCAAAGCCGTGACCGCTGAACTCGTCGGGCGACGGCAGCCTGACGATCTCCTTGGCTCACAACGGCAAGGACGGCAGCCACTTGCTGGAGTTGCAATACCGCTTTGCCGGGCGGCCGCCGCGGGGAGCGATGTCGCTGGAGATGCCGCGTCTGGGGCGGGGCGTCTGGGTCCGCCGCCTCTATTGGCAGGTCGTTCTGCCGCAGGACGAACACCTGCTGGCGGCCCCCCAGGGTTTTGCCGGCGAGCAGACCTGGGCTTGGAACCGCTGCTGCTGGGGCCGCCGGCCGCTGCTGGACCAGGCCCAGTTGGAGACTTGGGTGGGTGCGCCGCTGCGGACTTCCCCCGCCGACCAGTGCAACGAGTACCTGTTCAGCGCCTTCGGCGACATCGACCGTTGCGAGGTGTATACCGCCAGCCGCTCTTGGATCGTGTTGCTGGCCTCGGGGGTCGCCTTGCTGGCCGGCTTGCTGCTGATTTACGTGCGACGGCTGCGGCATCCGGCCGTCTTGCTTCTGGCCGCGGTCTTGCTGTTGGGCCTGGGCATGGTCTGGCCGGAGACGGCCGCCCTGGCGGCGCAGGCCGCCGTGCTGGGGCTGGCCCTGGCCCTGGTGGCCGCCATCCTGGCGCACAGCATTGCCAGACAGCAGCAGGAGAGTGCTCTCGAGGAGCAGGCCGGCGCCGCCGTGGAGAGCGCGGTGATGCGCGTGCCGGTCCCACCTCGTGTGCCGGCCGGCGACGGCTCGACGCCGACGCACGACCTGCAGCCCGTGGTGCTGCCTTCGCCGCCGGATGCCACGCCATGAGACGACTGCGCGTTGTTGGTGCTGATGACGAGTTGGCTGACGCTGGGGGGCACCGCGGCGCTCCCGCCGGTCCGCGCCGCCGAGGAGGCCGGGCCGGCCAAGGACGAAACGGCCCAACCCCTGCGGTTTCGCCGCGTCTTCGCCCCGGCCGATCGCATGAAGGACTGGCCCCGCGGCGACGCCAAGTATCTGCCGATCGACGCGGCCGAGTTCGATCGGCTGCTGGCGGCCGCCCGCAGCGCTGCGCCGGGCGCCGGGGCGCCGAAGGGCGTGCGTGCGGTGGCGGCCCAATATACCGCCCGCTGGGACCAATCCCAGACGCTCCGCGGCGAGGCGACCCTCGACATCGCGCAGACGGCCGGCAGCCCGGTGTTGCTGCCGTTGGGCCAGTGCAACCTGGCGCTGGGCAAGGCCCGCTGGCTCGGCGCCGATCCGCGCCGGCGGCGGTGCTCGGGCTGGACGACGACGGCAAACTGCAAACGCTGGTGGAGCGATCCGGCGCTTGGGACTGGAGTGGTCGCTGCGCGGGCGGCGCGACGGCAGCGACGCCGCGACGTTTTCCTTCGAGCTGCCCCCCTGCCCGATCAACCGCCTGGCGCTCGATCTGCCGTTGACCATGGTGCCGCTGGTCGATCGCGGCATCCTGGTGGATTCCCATCCGGCCGGTGAGGAATTGCGGCGCTGGGAGATCGAGTTGGGCGGCCACAATCGCTGCCGGCTCCGCATCGTGCCGGCCGGCGTCGCCGAGCAGCAGCGGCGATTGGCCCTGGCGCGGCAGTCGCTGATCTACGACCTTTCGCTGCGCGGCGCGGAGGTCTCCGTGCAGTTGAAGTTGGAGGCTTACGAGGAGCCGTTGCGGCAAGTGACCTTGCTGATGGACCCGCAGTTGCGGCTGGTGACCGCCTTGCGCGGCGATACGGCCGTGCCCTGGTCGGTGGTGTCGCCGCCGGGCGCCCGCTGACGCGGCTGGTGGTGACGTTGCCGGAGCCGATCCGCGACGGCACGGGGGTGTTGCGGCTGCGGGCGTTGGCGCCGCTGGCGATGGGCAAGCCTTGGCGGCTGCCGCGGATTTATCCCGAGGGCATGTTCTGGCAGGAGGGAGACGCCACGCTTTTGGTGCCGGGGCCGCTGGTGGTGGAGCGGCTGACGCCGGTCGGTTGCCGGCAAACGGGCGTCGGCCCGCTGTCGGCGCCGCAGGCGGGTCAGTCGGCGCAGTTCGAATACTTCGCCCCCGATGCCACGGTGGAGTTGGTGTTGGCCCAGCGCCGCACCGCCTTGGAGGTGCAAAGCGCGACGGCGACCGAGCTGGGCAACGGGAAGATGACCAGCCGCGTGGCGGCCGACTTCCGCACCGCCGACGCCACGCAGTTCTCGCTGGAGGCCCAGGTCGCCCCCTTGTGGACCGTCGATTCCATCGAGTCGTCGCCGGCGGATGCCCTGGACGATTGGAGTTTCGACAAGCCCGACGACTCGCGGGCGTTGACGGTGCGGCTGGCCAAGGCGCTCAGCCCCAGCCGCCCCGTGCGCTTGGTGATTGTGGCCCGCCGGCTCTACGCCGGGCCCGGCGACAAGCTGGGGATCGAGGACCTGCTGCCGCTGCGGTTTCCGGCCGCGACCGAGGAGCGGCCGCTGGTGGCCGTGCGGGCGACGGGTTCCTGCCAGGTGAAGGTCATGGGCGGGGAGAGGCTCACGCGCCTGTCGCCGGAGGGCCTCGGCGCCGCGGACCTCGACCGCTTCGGCGGGTCGCCCGGCGAGTTGCTCTTTCGCAACGATGCCGGCGCCGCCGCGCTGAAGGTTTCGCTGGAAAGCCGCAAACCGAGCTACTCGGCCACGATTCAGGTCGAGGCGGTGGTGGGCGCCGAAACGCTCCGCGAGGATTACCTGCTGCGTTGCACTCCTTCGCCGTCGGCGCGGGTGGACCGCGTCCTGGTCCGCTTCTCCCATTGGCGCCGCGCCGCGCTGCGGTGGTCGCTGGGCAAGGAGGACGAACAAGCCCTGTCGGCACGGCGGTTGCCGGGCGACGAGCAGTGGGCCGCCGGGCGGCCCGGCGAGGAGGAGACGTGGGAACTGACCCTCCGCCGGCCGCGGAGCGAAGCGTTCGAAATCCGCGCCAGCCGGGAGACGAAGCTTGCCGGCCCGGAACCGATCAGCCTGGCCTCGCTGCCGGATGCGACCCAGAAGCAGGCCAGCCTCGTGCTGCGCTCCGTGGGATCGAAAGCGCTGGAAGTGAAGAACTCCCGGCTCAAGGCGGTGGCGATCGGGGCCCCGCCGCCCGGCCAGTGCCAAACGATCCGCGCCGCGTTTCAGTACGACCCGGTAGCCGACGCCTCGGCGGTGCCCGAGCCGCCGCTGCTGGTGTCGACGGCCGAGGCCGCCTGCCTGCCGCGCATCTGGGTGTGGCACGGCGAGTTGCAATCGCACTACACGCCGGATGGCAGCGGCCAGCACGCGGCCTGCTACCGCTTGCAGAGTTGCGGCGAGACCTCGTTGCGGCTCGGTTTGCCGGCCGGGACTTCCCGCCGCGACGTCCACGGCCTGCGGATCGACGGCGCGGCGGCGGCGGCCCGCCCCGGCGCAGAAGACGACCGGGAGCTGACCATCGATCTGCCCAGCGGCGAGCAGTATCCCACGGTGACGATCCAGTTCAGCACTGCGCGGCGACCGCTTGGGAACGATCGGCCGCTTGGAGCTGCCGCTGCCGGAGGCCGACGTGCCGGTCCTCTGGCAACACTGGAGCGTCTGGTTGCCGCCGGGTTACGAGTTGCCGGAGTATCTGCCCGATCCGGAGCAGTCGGCGCCGCGGCAATTTACCTGGAGCCAGCGGCTGTTCGGACCTTTGGGCGCGCTGCCGGTCCATCGCCGGCTCCGCAGACAAATTCGCCGCTGCCGTGGGCAACGTCGGCGGCCGGCGCAAGTCGCCGTGGCTGGAGGCCCGCGTGCCGGACTATGCGGCGGAGGATGCCCCGGGATGGACCGCCTATCGCTTGCCCGTGACGAAGACTTCCTCGGCCGGGCTGACCGTGGTTCATCGCGCCACGCTCCGCCTGCTGGGCTCTCTGGCGTTTCTGCTGGTCCTGGGGATCGGTTGGTGGTGGGCGGCCGACCGGCCGCGGACGCTCTCGGTGGCGGCGGCCGCGCTGGCGGTCACGGCCTTGCTGGTCCCGGCGGCGTACATTGCCGTCGCTTCGGGCGCCGTGCTGGGCGCGAGCTATTGCCTCTTGCTGCGGTTGGTGCGGCCTGCGCGTGCCGGCCGGCCGGCCGCGGCACCGACCAGCGCCCAGAGCGGGTCGACCCCTCTGGCCGGTGTCGGGCTGCCCGCCGCGGTCGTGTTGGCCCTGACGCTGTTGTTGTTGGGCAGTTCGGCGCGGCGCGGGGCCGGAAGGGAAGGCAGCCGAGGCGAAGGCGGCGGACGCGGAGAGGGGGGAAAAGAAGGATGCCCGGAAGAAGGCGCCCCGGCGCCCTATGCCGTCTTCATCCCCGTCGACGAGCACGATCAACCCACGGGGGGCAAATACTATCTGCCGGAACCGTTCTACGAGCAGTTGTATCGCCGCGCCGCTTTGAAGGCGGAGAAGCCGCAAGGCTGGCTGATCGCGTCGGCGGTTTATCGGGCTGCGCTCTCCAAGGAGGCGATGTCGCAGCGGCTGGCCGTGGAGGAACTCCGCGTCGATTTCGACTTGCACGTCTTCGGCCGTGGGGCGCGGGTGCGGATTCCGCTGCGGCGCGACGAGGCGAAACTGCTGCCCGATGGTTCGCTGTTGGACGGTCGCGCCATCCAACCGGAATGGCAGGCGGACGGCAACGCCTTGCTCCTGGATGTTGCCGAGGCCGGCCAGTATCGCCTGGAGCTTGCCCTGCGGCCGGCGGTGCGGGCATCGGCGGCGGGCTTGGGCTTCGACCTGGCCATTCCCCGCCTGGCGACGTCGCGATTGGAGCTGACGCTGCCGGAGGGGCGCCGGCGATCGAGGTGCCGTCGGCGGCCGGCGCCGTCAGCCAGGAAGAGCAAGCCACCCGCCTGGTGGTCGAGTTGGGGCCCGCCGAACGCTTGACCGTCCGCTGGCAGGATGCCGCCGCCGCCGCCGCGGCCATCGACGCCGAAGAGTTGTTCTGGCTGAAGATCCAGCCGGGCTCGGTGGTCATCGATGCCAAGCTGAAGCTCAAGGTTGCGGCGGGGCAAATTCGCCGCCTGCAACTGCTGGCCGATCCGGCGCTGCAACTCTTGCCGTTGGCCGGGCCGGATCCGCCCTCGGTCCGCGTGCGGACGCCGGCGGGGCAACCGCAAATCATCGAGTTGCAATGGGCCCGCCCGGTCACCGAGAGCACTGTGATCGACGCCGAGTTTCTCCTCACCGGCGCCTCGAGCGTGGGCAATTTGCGGCTGCCGCAAATCGACATCGCGGACGTGAGGCCGACGAAACGATGGCTGGCCGTCTCCGTCGATCCGGCGCTGGAGCACCAGGCGCAGATGCCCGGACGGCTGGACGCGGTGGCCGTGCCGGAGTTCGCCGCCAGTTGGGGTGCGACCCAGCCGACCCCGCTGCTGGCCTGCCGCCTGGCCCCGGGGCCGAGCCGCTGGAGCATCACCACCCGCCCGCGACGCCCCGAGATCACCGCCGACGAGACGCTTGTCTTGGACTTTGACGGCAAGGAGGCGGCGGTGCAACTGGACGCCAGATTGACGGTTTCTTCCGGGGGCGTCTTCCAGCACCGGCTGCTGGCTCCCGCGGAGTTGAAGATCGACGGCATCGTGGTGTCCGCCGGCGGCGTGCAGGCGCCAGCCGTTGGACCGTGGACCCCAGCGGAGCGATTACGGTCTTCCTCATGGACCCCGCCAGCGGAGCGTACGAGCTGACGCTGCGCGGCCGTCTGCCGGCGCCGCCGGGAAGGAAGTTGCCGCTGCCGCAGATCGAGATCGAGGGGGCTCGCGTGCGGTCCTTTGCCTTGCAGGTCTATCGCCGTCCGCCGGTCCTCGTCGAAGTCGATCCTGCCGCCGGACTGACGGCAGTGAAGGCGCCGCCGGCGGAGACCGAGATGGTGGACCAGAGGCGGCTGGTCTGCCGGCTCCGCGGCCTGGGGACGGCTTCGCCAAGGGCGACGCTGACGGTGCGGCCCAACCGGCCGAAGGTGCAAGCCGAGCAGGTCATCCGGGTGGTGCCCGACGGGGATTCCTGGAACGCCGTGTTCGATTGCCGGCTGCAGGTGAGCGGGGGCTCGTTGGATCAGATTGTGTTGGATGCCCCGGCGTCCTGGAAGGGTCCGTTGAAGGTCAGGCCGTCGTCCGCCGTGCAGTTGTTCGAGGGGCGCGGCGAAAGCCGCCGCCTGACGTTGCGGCCCAGAACGGCGATCGCGGGCGACTATGAGTTCACGGTGAGCGGATCGCTGGCTGCGGCGCCGGGCCCGGGCGTGGGCGTGCCCCAGATCGCCCTGCACCGCCTCGACGGGGGCCGCCGCTTCGTCGTCTTGCCCAAGCGGTTCCAGGGCGAACCGATCACCTGGGAGTTGCAGGGCTTGCAGGCGGTCAGCCGCCCGGAGCTGGCCTCCGGCGGCCAGGCGGCGAGTTATCTGGTCGTGGGGACGCCTTTCCGCGCCGCGCTGCGTGCGGCGGAGACTTCCGGCGGCGGCGGCCGCGTCCGCCTGGCCGACATCCGCATCGCCTGGCAGCTCGACGGCACTTGCCGCGGCGCGGCCACTTTCGATGTGGAGTCCGGCAACGCGGCGGAGTGCTCGTTGTCGCTGCCGGCCGGCTTCCGCCTGATCCAGGCGTCCGTGGGGGGCGTGCCGATGCCGCCCTCGCCGCGGACGGGGCTCTTGCCGCTGGGGCCCGCCGGCGCCACCCAGCGCGTGGAGATCGTTTTCGACGGCGGCGCGACGGAATGCCAGACGGACGAGACGGCGGGCCAGTCGCCCGGCCAGCCGCAGGCCGGCCGCGGCATCGAGGCCGTCGGCACGACGCTGCCATTTTCCTCGACGGCACGGTGGCGACTGCGTGCCCCCATGTTGGGCGACCTGCGGGTGGACAAAACGCGCTGGACCGTTGCGGGGCCGGCCTCGTTGGGCGCGGGCGTGGCGGAGGAACCCCCGGCCGGCGACAGTGCGCGGCCGGGCCAACGGGCCGCCGCCGAGGGGCCGTTGGGGCCGGCCGCGTCGTTGTGGCTGGCGTCGTTGGACGATCCGCGGCGGGTGACTGTGTGCGCCGTCGAGGGACGCGCCGATGCGCTGACGCTCCGCTATGCATTTTTCTCGGGCGGCGGACTTCTCGGCCGCCTGGCAGCGGCGGCACTGCTGGCGGCGCTGGCCGTGGCGGCCGCGCTCACCTGGCGCCGCAAGCTGCTGGGAGGGTATCTCGCACGCTGGCCTTACGCCGGCGGCGTGGTCATCGGCTTGGCCTGGTGGCTATGGCTATGGCCCGGCGCGGTGGGCTTGCTGATCGCCTTCGTGGCCGCTGCGCTGCACGTGACCAGTTGGCTCAATCGCCGCGCCGGGCAGTCTCCCAAAGTGCCGGCGTGGGGACCCTGAGCGGGAAGTGCGGGCCGCCGAGAGGTTTGTGCCCGTCGGGCCGCTGCCAATTGGGCCGCTCCCGGCCGCCCTCTTTACGCAATCCGTTCCGGCAACGGAGGGGCACTTCCGCCCGCTGGTAGTAGCGGAGGTTGGCCGTGCCTTCGTTGTTGCGGGCGAAGGTTGGGTCCGGGACATGCCACAAATGGCAGGCGGCTGTGGCCAGCACGATCGACCGGAATCGCAGGCCGAGCCGGCTGAGCCGCAACTGGAGGTCCCGATCTTCCAGCCCCCAGCCGACGAAGTTCTCGTCAAAGCCGTTGACGCGCTCGAAGTCGTCGCGCCACAAGGCGACGTTGGAGCCGGTCAGACGAGGCCGCATGGGAATCCTCAACAACGACGTGATGCCTCCGCAGATGCCCTTCTTGGCCAGCCGTCGCTTCTCGCGCCCAGATCCATTGCAGATACCCCCCGCTTTGGACCACCGTCTCGGTCACGCGCTGCGACGCCGCCATGTCGAGCCGGTAGCAATCGCCGACGACCACGACGCCGCGACGCCGCCATTTCAAGTGGGTCGCCAGATGGTCCGGCGGCAACAGGCAGTCGCCGAGGGTAAAGAGCAGGTAAGGGGCTGTCGCGAGGGCCACTCCTTCATTGCGACAACGGGCGACTTGAAAACCCCGGTGCTGGTGGGTGGTGAATTTCACCGGGAAATCGGCGCGGCGGGCAAATGCCTCCACAACGCGGCTGGTCTCGTCCGTCGAACCATCGTCGGTCACGATCAGCTCGAACTTCCCCTCGACGCCGCGCTGCAGACCGACTGTCAACAGCGCACGCCAGAGGTGCCAGGGCCGCTGGTACGTCGAAATCAGCAAGGATAGTTCCGGGGTCGTCATGTTCTTTCGGCATCTTTATGCGGCCTGGGACGCAGAGAGCCGCGATCCGATCCAGAGCGACCGCACCGCGGTTAACGGCATCTACCCCTTCGATTTACGGCCGCACCTCTTGCCCGTCTTACCCAGACGGCAGAATCGTTCTTCCAGCTACGTTTGTCGTAATCGGACACCTAGTCACGATTATTCCAAGAAAAATGAGTCAACGTGTCACAGCATCTCCATCTTTGCCGCGTTGCCAAAGCCGCAAACTTTGACTGCCGCCGACAGGGGCGGCGGCGTAGCGGTACCGCATGGGGAAGCCGGGCAGGGTTGGCAAGAAATGCGGCCTAGAGCACTTCGATGGTCACATCATCGAGGCAGACTTCGCCCAGGCCAGACAGGGCGAAGGTGACGCTCAGGGCGCCGGGCTGTGAGACGGCGCGATAGAGGGTAAACTCCCGCCAGCCGGAGGTCTTGTCGATGCGCTCGGCCAGATCGTCGCCGCCGAGTGAATCGACCACCAACAGCCCGTCCACGCTGGCGGTGATGGGCAAGGGGATATTGACCCAGCCGTGGATGCGCACCAATTGTCCGGGCTCGACGGGCACCGCGGGCGTGGTCATCCAGACCGGCGGCGTCTCGATCATGGCCGGTGGATGCTCGGGGTCGTCGGCCAGGGCAGTCAGGCGGAGCCCGAGCTTGCCGCGATGGGCGGCCTCGTCGAACAGATCGGCGGCCGTGTGGATGCCCGGCGTCGGATGGTAATAATGGCGCCAGCCGGTTTGCATCATCACGTCGCGCCGCTCGAAATCACCGCCGGGGAGCCGATTGGGCTGCTGCGGCGAGCCTGCCAGCCGGTCCATCAAGCTCCAGTGCCAGGGGAGGGTGGCGAAGCTGGCGGTGCCCGGACTGGCCAGCGGCGAACCAAGCTTCGCGACGGCGACCTGCCAATAGGCCCGCTCCAGCAGCCGCATGGCCCGCATCGCTTGCCGGGCGTGCAGCGCCGCCGTCGGGTACTGACCGGCGGCCAACTGGCTGTTGCACGCCTGCATTTCCTTCCGCGCGGCGTCCAGATACTTCGCGACGACGGTCTGCGGGGGGCTGTGGCGGGCAAGCTGCCCCATCAGCGCAATAAAGGTGCGGAACCTTTGATCGGCCAGCGCACATTCCAGTTCGGCCTGCCGCTTGCCGGACGCCACCGACCGCCGCATCACTTCATCGATGTCCCGCGGGTCCTGGGCGAAGAGGACCAGGGCGCTGAGGCCGAAGTTATCCAAGGTGACCTTGATGCCGCCGGTCCCCCGCTTCTTGCGCAGCGGCTCCAAGCGGCCCAGGAGCACTTCGTAGGCCAGGGTCGCTTCCGGCGTGCCCGGCACCACCAGCGTCACGGTGTCGGTGGTCGCCTGCGACGTGGCGCACTGGCGCTGGCCGTGCACCAGAGGGGAAGCACCAGCCGGGTACGACCCATTTGCAGCACGGCGGCGGTGACTCCGGGCACACTGGGGCGTGACGCGCCAGCGCGGGGTGCGGCGGTTTCGGGCTTGTCGCGCCGGGAATCGGTGTTCTGCCCAGTCATGCCCGGCCGGTTCCGGCTGTCGCTGGTTTCCCGCTTCGCGGGCTGGACCTCCAGACGGACGGTTTCCGCGGTGGCGACGTAGCGCCCGGCAGCGATCCAGGGCTCGACCAGTTGCAGCTCGAGGTTGAGCAACTCGAGGTCCATGGCGCGCCGGCGGGTGTCCGGGTCGGTGGCGTTCAGCGGCGAGCGCGAGAGGAAGATCAGGCCGCGACTGCCGGCGGAGATGGCCGTATAGACCATCAGCCGCATCTGATCGCCGCTGACGGCGGCGGGCAGCGGCCGGCCCGGCTGCAAGGCCAGGAGTTGACGGCGGAGGCCCTCGCTGGGCTGCGTCTGCACGGTGGTCCAAACGGGCGTGCCCGGCCGCGCCGGTTGCCGCCGCACCCAGGCCCCGTAGTCGGCCAGTTCCAAGCTGCTGCCCAACGGACGCCGATCGATCACCAGCAGATCGACCTGGCGGCTGTAGGCGCGGAGTTCGTTGCGCGGCCAGCAGAGCAAGGGACGATGCTGATGGGAGTCGGCGGCGTGGACCTGCTCCGCCCATCGTTTGACGCCGGCAAGTTGTTCCCCGATCAGATCGGCGCCGAGATCCCAGGCCAAGACGCGCTGGAATTCGGGGCCGAATTCTCCCAGCGCCGGCGGCGCGGCGCCGGGCAGATCGGCCGGGGCGGGGCGGGGCGGCGGGCAAACCAGCCACAGCCCCAGCCGCTGCGACTCTTCGCGCAACGCGGCCGCCGGCAACTCCGGCAACCAGACGGCGTTGAATCCCAATTGCTTCAGCAGCGGCAGCGGCTCGCCTTGATATTGGATGATGCGGGGGAAAATGGGTTCTGCGTCCGCCAGCAACACCGATCCGTTCAGGTGCGCGCCCGGCTGAGGGCGGGGCTCGGGGCTGCCGGGCACCGAGACCGGCAGTGCGCTCGGCAAAATCGCCTTGACCGGGGTCGGCCGCGACGGCCTGCCGGGTGCAATCGGCGCGGAACTCACATAGCCGGCAATTTCCAAGTCGTCGATCCAGACGTTCGTCACACCGCGACCGCCGTAGACGTTCAGGAGCACGCGCGCGATGTAGGCCTCGCGGCCGTCGACGTCGGTTCTCAGGCGGCTGCGCATCACGACGAGTTGCCGTTGCAACAAGAGGCGAATCTGCTCGATGCCCAGTTGCTGCCAGTGGCCGGGATTGTTGTAGACGGCGCCGAACACCCGGGCTTGCAGCGGCTTGCCGGTTTGCGCGTCGATGGCCCGGGGCAGGATGATGTCGGCGGCAAACTGCAAATTGCCGCGGTCGGACCAGATCCACACCGTCGGCAGCAGCTCGTCGATGACGCGGGGACAGCCCACGTCGTGGCTGATGTAGGCCGATATGCCGTTGTCGCAGGCCACCTGCAACCATTCACAGCGCTGGCCGGAGTGGGCATGCCCCTGGACACGCTGCTGCTGGAGGATATGGTAATTGGCATCGCCGCCGGCGTTGCGCCACGACGGATCGGGGCCTTCGAAGCCTTCATGCCATGGCGGCGGCGGCGCGGCGAGCACCGCCGCGGAAAGTCCGCAGCAGAGCACGCCGGCCAGCCATTTGAGGGTACAGCGGAACATGGAATCCGGTCGCCTACCGCTTGCTGCGCGATTCGGTTCGTGCGCGGCTGCGTGTGGTAGCCAAAACGCCACACGCTGCCCGCCTCGGCCCACCTGGACGTAACATGTGCTTGTATCAGGATTTGCGAAGAGCATCCAGAGCAAACGTGGCGTTTTCTCAGCGCGGAGGTCCGGGGTCAAATCTGCTGCCTATGTCGCAACATATTGCCAGCAAAAGAGTTGCGTCGTTTTTTGGCGGCTCCGTCCGCCACCGGCACGCGGCGTGCTTTCCAGAAGTTCGTCCAACTCACCTTTCGGAGAAGCAACCCATGAGCCAGCCCACTCGCATCCTGAAACCGGAGACTCAAACCGAGGAGGTGCCCCGCGAAATCCTCGATCTCGTGGTGGCCCTTCAGCAACTCCCCCCCGAGCACCAGGGGAGGATCGAGCCCCTGCTCAGCCGCGTCGTGGAAGCCACCAAGCGGCGGCGGCGCATTCTCTCCCTGGTGCAGGACGCCTTGGGCCAGTTGCGGCTGGATATGAAGTACCTGGCGTTCGACCTCGAGGCCACCCGCCGGGAACGTGACGACTTCCGTCGCAAATGGGAGGAGACTTTGTAGGGATTTAGGGATTTAGGGATTTAGGGATTGGGGATTGAGGGATTGGGGATTGGGAAAGCCCCGCGACTGCGTCGCGGGGGTAGCCGGGGGTGGTTCGGCAACCGGCGGTTTCGCCGCCACGGCGGTCAGGGGGCAGCGGTCGGCCAACGGGGGTCATTGCAGGGCAGTCGATCTGGATTTACCATGAAGGATCCGGGTGGGCCCGTAGGCCCGCCGGTCTGGAATGATGGCAGCGTCGCTCTTGAAGGCTTGGGGGTAGCAGCGGCATGGGGCATCCTAGCGCCGAACAACTCGCGCAACGGGCGCTGGATCTGGGGCTGTTGGACGATCGGCAGCTTCGCGAGATTTGGGCCAGTCTGGGCAGCCGCAACGTGCCGGTGGACCAGCTTCTGCAACTGTTGGTGCGGCGCGAATTTCTCACCAATTACCAGGTGGAGCGGCTGGTCAAAGGAGAACGCTTCGGTTTCTTCTTCGGCTCGTACAAGGTGTTGTACCTGGTCGGCGCCGGGACCTTCGCCCGGGTGTTTCGCGCGTGCACCAGAAGACCGGCGCGGTGGTGGCGCTGAAGGTGCTGCGCGGCCGCTACAACGACAACCCCGACAAGTTCGGCCTCTTTATCCGCGAGGGGCACGTGGGCTGCACGCTGCGGCATCCCAACATCGTGCCCATCTACGAGGTCGTCTCGGAGCGGAGGTCTCACTTCCTGGTGATGGAGTTCATCGAGGGCTGGAGCCTGGAGACGTTCGTCAAGGTCCGCAAAACGGTGCAGGCGGACCAGGCCACCAAGTTGATGATCGACATGACCGAAGGGCTCCGCCACGCCTTCGAGCACGGCGTGACGCACCGGGACCTGAAACTCAACAACGTGCTGGTCTCCACGAGCGGGCAAGCCAAGCTGGTCGATTTCGGCCTGGCCGCCATGGACGAGACCATCGCCGACGAGGCCTTGGCCGATCTGCCCAACACGCGCACCATCGACTATGCGGCCCTGGAGCGGGCCACGGGGGTCCGCAAGGACGACACCCGCAGCGACATCTATTTCCTCGGCTGCATCTTTTATCACATGCTCACCGGCCAGGCGCCGCTGTCGGAGACCCGCGATCGCTTGCAACGGCTCTCCAAACATCGCTTCCTGGAAGTGGTGCCCATCCAGAACGTGGTCCCGACGCTGCCGCATTGGCTCACCCTGGTAGTCAACCGGGCGATGGCGCTGGATCCCAAACGCCGCTACCAATCGCCTTCGGCGATGCTGGCCGATCTCCACCTGGCCGCCAAGCAGTTGGCTGGCAAGGAGGCAGCCGACGCGTCGCTGGACGACAGCGGACTGGGCCGCGAGGGTCTTCTCGGGCAGAAACACTACTCGGTGATGGTGGTCGAATCGAACCAGAAACTGCAGGACATTTTCCGCGAGGGCTTCAAACGCGCCGGCTTCCGCGTGCTGCTGACCAGCGACCCGGCCCGGGCCGTCGACCGCTTTCGCCGCGACGGCGCGGCCGCCGACTGTGTGCTGTTCTCCGCCGGTGAGCTCGGCCAGCCGGCCCTGCGTGCGTTCAACGCCCTGAGCGAGGACAAGGCTACCGCCTTTGTGCCGGCCGTTTTGCTGCTGGACCAGAACCAGCGGGTGTGGGAAAAGGACGCCAACGTCTCGGCCAATCGCAAGGTCGTCTTCATGCCCATCACCATGAAGCAGCTTCGCGCGGCCGTGAGCGAATTGGTCGCCGGCAAGACGCCAACGGAAAGTCACTGATGACGTTCATGCAGGAAATCGCCATCACCGGGATCGGCGTAGTCTGCCCGATCGGCATCGGCAAAGAGGCCTATTGGGCTGCGCTCTGCGCCGGCCGCAGCGGCGTGCGGCGGCTGGAGCAGTACGGCAGCGACAGCGGCTTGGGGTTTCCCTTCGGCGGCCAGCTTGCCGATTTCGATCCCAAGCAGTATGTCCGGCCCCGCAAGAATCTCAAGGTGATGAGCCGCGACATCCAGTTGGCGGCGGCGGCCGCCGACATGGCCTGTGCCGACGGCGGTCTGCGCGAGCACGCGATCGCTCCCGAGCGGCTGGGCGTGGTCTTCGGCGCCGACATGATCAACCCCGAGATCGAGGAAATGATCAACGTCTATCGCGACTGCACGGTCGACGGTCGCTTCGACTACAGCCGCTGGGGCGCGGCGGCGATGGCGGAGATTTTCCCCCTCTGGATGCTCAAGTATCTGCCGAACATGCTGGCCTGCCACATCGGCATTGCCCAGGACGCCCGCGGACCCAGCAACTCGGTGGTGCAGGGCGAGGTCTCCAGCCTGGCCGCGGTGGCCGAGGGCGTCCGCATCATCCAGCGCGGACAGGCCGACGCCGTCATCGCCGGCGGCGGCGGCTCGCGGCTGCACCCCACGACGATGGTCCGGGCGGCGGTCCTGCCTTCCTCGCATGGCGGCGACGATCCGGCGGCTGCCTGCCGGCCCTTCGATGCCCGCCGCGACGGCATGGTCTACGGCGAGGGAGCGGCGGCCGTGCTGCTGGAAAGCCCTGCCCATGCCGCCGCCCGCGGCGCGAGATCCAGGCGCGCATCCTGGCTTGTGCCGCCGCGTTCGAGCCCCACCGCCGCGAACAGGCCCTCCAAGGCCACGCCATCCGCCGCGCCATCCTGGCCGCGCTGGCCGAGGCGGGCCTGGCGCCCTCGGCCGTCGGACACGTCAACGCCCATGGCGCCAGCACCCGCAACGACGACCAGATCGAGGCCCAAGCCATCCGGGCCACGCTGGGGGACACGCCCGTGACCGCGCCGAAAAGCTGCTTCGGCAACCTGGGCGCCGGCGGCGGAGCGGTCGAGATGGTCGCCAGCGTGCTGGCCTTGCAGAACGGACTCGTCCCGCCTACGCTGAATTACCAATACCCGGACCCCGACTGCCCGGTCAACGTCGTACACGGTCAGCCCTTGGCGGTGAAGCAGCCGACGGCCATGCTGCTCAATCACACGCTGCACGGTCAGGCGATGGCGGTGCTCCTGGCCGGGCCGGAGGGGAGAAATTAGCGCGCCGCACTGTAGCGGTGGCGGTAGGAAGCCCCCCGGACGCAGTCCGGGGGCTTTTCTAATCCCTGGTCCCTGGTCCCTGGCCCCTGGCCCCTGACATGACCTCCGCATCCCCGAGCTACCACGCCTTCGCCGACCAAGTCAGGTGCTTGGCCGCGGCCTTGTCGGCCTTGGAACCGTCGGCGGCGGCCGTGGGGCTGGCCCCGCCGGCAGGCCAGGAATGGTTCGATCTGCTCCAGCGCAAACTGCTGGCACAGCTCGACGTGCCGCCGCTGTTGATCGTGGCCGTGGTGGGCGGAACCAATATCGGCAAATCGGTGATCTTCAACAACCTGGCCGGCGAAGTCGCCAGCGCCGTCAGCCCCCTGGCCGCCGGCACCAAACATCCCGTCTGCCTGGTGCCGCCGGGAAAGGACGACCCGGCCCTGTTGGCGCGGCTCTTCCCCTCCTTCACCTTGCACGCCTGGCAGTCCCCGGACGATCCCCTGGAGGACGCGGCGGAGAACCGCCTCTTCTGGCGGAGCGGGGCCTTGGTGCCCCCGCGGCTGTTGCTGTTGGATGCCCCCGACGTTGATTCCGACGTGACGGTCAATTGGGAGCGTGCCCGGGCGATCCGCCAGGCCGCCGACGTCTTAGTGGCCGTGCTGACGCAACAGAAATACAACGATGCCGCCGTCAAACAGTTTTTCCGCGCCGCGGTGGAAGCCGACAAGCCGATCCTGGTGATCTTCAACCTCTGCCACTGGGAAGAAGACCGTGCGGCCTGGCCTGCGTGGCTGGCGACGTTTTGCCAGCAGACCGGGCGCGGCCGGAGTTGGTCTACGCGGCCCCTTACGATCGCCAGGCGGCCGAGGACCTGCGACTGCCGTTCTATCGCCTCGCCGCCGGCCCGCGGCGGGACCCGGAAGCCGACGTGGGCCGGCTGCCGGCCGCGAGTCTCCGCGACGACCTGGCGTCGTTGCACTTCGATGCCATCAAGGTCCGCAGTTTTCGCGGCGCGGTGACGCGCGTGCTCGATCCGCGGCGGGGCGTGCCGGCCTATCTGGCGGCAATCCGCGCCGCGGCGGGCGAATTCTCCGCCGCGGCCGCGGCCCTTTCCGCGACCGAAATGGCACGCGTCGCCTGGCCCGCCCTGCCGGCCGGCGTCCTGGTCGACGAAATCCAACGCTGGTGGGACGCCGGCCGCAGTCCCTGGTCGCGGCAGGTCCACGGCTTCTATCGCGTGCTGGGCCGCGGCGCCACCTGGCCCCTGCGCGTGGCGTGGCAATCGCTGGCCGCGCCGCCGGCGGCGCCGCTGGACGCCTTCCGGCGGCGCGAGCACGACGCGATCGTGCTGGCGGTGGAAAAATTGCTGGACGAGTTGGAACGGCTCTCCCGCGTCGGCAACGAGACCTTGCGGCCGCGGTTGGCACGCCTCTTGGGCGGCCGCGCCCGGGCGACGCTCTTGGAGCGCGTGCGGGCCGCCCACGAGCAACTGCCGGCGGTGGACGACGATTATCGGGCCTTCTTGCGGACCGAGTTGGACGCCTGGAAGCAGGCCAATCCCCGTGCCGTCCGCTTCCTGCAAACGCTCGATCACGCCGCCGCCGTCGCCCGGCCTGCCATCACCATCTCGCTGGCCGTCAGCGGCTGGGTGCTGGCCGGCGACCTCGTCGGCCAGGCGGCCATTCACACGGCCGGACAACTGGCCACGGAGGCGGCCATTGCCGGCGGCATTGCCGGCGGGGGCGAAGCCCTGGTGAGCACGACCGGCGAAGGTGTCCGGCAGGCCGCCGCCCGGCTGTTTCGCCGCCTCCAATCCCGTTATGCGCAGCAGCGCGCCGGCTGGTTGGCCGGCTGGTTGGAACGCGAGTTGCTCGGCGAGTTGCTGGAGGAATTGCGTCGCGGCGCCGAGGCGCCGCAAAGCGAGGAATTTCGCCGCGTCGAAGCCGCTTGTGAGGGATTAGAAAACGGGAACAGGGATTTAGGGATTTAGGGATTTAGGGTCGGGGTGGACATTCGCTTGCGGTTTCGCAGGCCGCCGGCGGTGCGACTTGCCGCAACGGGGGTGTCGACGTATTCTTGCATTAAGGTAAGGGGAGGTTGTGCGCAAACCCCCCGGTAAGTGAGGAGAAACGGATGCGGAGCAGGATCCTAGGTGCCTTCTGCACGGCCGCGGCCGTGGTGATGCTGTCGGCGGGCGTGCCGCCTGGGCCGGCGCCGTCCCAGGCGCCGCCGCCGGCGGATCAAGGTCCGCAGCGCATCCGCCAACTCGTCAGCCGGTTGGGTGACAAGGACTATTTCATCCGGCAGCGGGCGGAGACCGAGCTGGCCAAGGAGGGATTCGAGGCCTTCGACGCCCTCAGCGAGGCGACCCTCAGCAGCGACCCGGAGGTTGCGGTGCGGGCGCGATACTTGCTCCGGCTGATGCAGGTGGCATGGGCCGGGCCGGATGATCCGCCGGAAGTGAAACAGTTGCTGCGCGATTACGACGCCCTGGACGCCGATGCGCGGCAGGGGCAAATGCATCGGCTGGCAATCCTTCCCAGGCGGGCCGGCATCCCCGCCCTCTGCCGCCTGGTGCGCTACGAGAAGTCGTCGCTGTTGTCGAAGCGGGCGGCGCTCGAATTGCTCGGCGTCACCAGTCCGGGCGCCGACCCGGACCGGCAGATTGTCGAGGCGGTGCGCAAGGTCCTCGGCGACAGCCGTCGCCCCGGCGCCGAGTGGTTGTTGACTTACGCCCGTTTTAGCGAGGATCCGGCGGCCGCCGGCGGGCCCTGGAGCAAACTCGTGGCGGCGGAGGAGTCGTTGCTGAAGACCGCGCCGGAACAGACCGCGGCGGACATCGCCGTCGCGCTGCTGCGATTCCAGGTCGCCCGGCTGAAAAAGATCGGCCGCAACGAGGAGGCGATTGCCGCCATCGGACAGCTCGTTCGACTGGAGAAGGGAGACCCGGACACGCTGGTCGAGCTGGTCGAGTGGTTGATCGACCAGAAGGCGTGGCAGGCCGTGGACGAGGTGGCGCGCCGATTTGGGCCGCTGATCGCCGAGAACTCCGCCCTCAGTTACGCGATGGCCGAGGCCCAACTGGCCCGCGGCGACAAGGGCCGCGCCGAGGAGACGGCCGCCAAGGCGTGGAAGCTCAACCCCGGCGAGGGCGAGCAGGCGTTGATCGACCATTATTTGCGGGCTGCCGGGCTGCAAGAGCGGGGGTTGTTCGCCTGGGCTGCGCGGGAGTACCACCGCGTCATCGCCGCCGGCGGGCCCGCCCAACGCGTGGTGTTGCTGGCGGCGATCCACCTGGCCGAGATGAATCACGACCAGGGCGACGACCTGGCGGCCGCCGAGGTCATGGAAAAGGCGACCAAGTCCCCCGCCGCCAATGTCGCCAATATGGCCGTGCTCCGCGCGCAGCGGGACTATTTCTCCGCCTGCCATTGGAAAAGCAAGGGGGACCAGGCCAGGTCTCGCCAGCTCCTGGAGAAGGCCCTGGCTGAGAACCCCTCCGATATCGACGTGTTGATCGCCTGCTACCAGATTCCCGATCAGACGCCCCAGTTCCACGAGAAGATCCAGGGTTTGGTCCGCGACCAGGCCGACTCGACGCAGGAAGCAATCGACCAGAATCCGGAGATCGCTGCCAACTACAATCAACTCGCCTGGCTGATCGCCAACACCGAAGGCGATCAGGACGAGGCCTTGCGACTCTCGCAGAAGTCGTTGGAGCTCGCCCCCGACACCGGCGGCTATTACGATACCCTGGGCCGCGTCTACTTCGCCAAGGGCGACTACGAAACCGCGGTCGCCAACCAGACGAAGGCCGCCGAGTTGGAACCGCACATGGGCCTCATCAAGCGGCAACTCGAACTGTTCCGCAAGAAGCTGGCAGAGAAGAAACAGCAGAAGAAGAAGTAGACGCCCATGGGGACTGTCCCGATTTTCGCGGCGAAGCCCGCGAAGATGGGACTGTCCCCTTCGGCTTGACGTTCCGCAAGAAGCTGGCAGAAAAGGAAGAAGTAGGCGTCATGGATTCGATCACCCTCGGCGGAGTCGAGCTGCGCTACGTCGATCGCGGCAGCGGGCAGACCATTCTGCTGGTCCACGGCTTTCCGCTCCACCACGGCATGTGGAACGGCCAGATCGCGCTGCTTGAGCACCAGTACCGGGTCATTGCCCCCGATCTGCGCGGCTTCGGTCGCAGCGGCGCCGGACAGGAGGAGACGGTCTCCATGGAGCAAATGGCCGACGACCTGGCCGCCTTGCTCGACACGCTGGGGATCGGCGAGCCGGTGGTCTTCGTCGGGCTGTCGATGGGCGGCTATATCGCCTTTGCCTTCTGGAGGAAATATCGCGCCAAGTTGCGGGGCCTCGTCCTCTGCGACACCCGCGCCGCCGCCGATACGCCCGAGGCGGCCGCCGCCCGGCTGCAAACCGCCCTGGACGTGCTCCGCGACGGCCCGGCCGTGTTGGTCGAGGCGATGCTGCCCCGGCTCTTGGCCCCCGCGACGCTGGCGGGCGATCAGCGACTCGTTGGCGAGTTGCGGAGCATGATGGTTGCGGGCGACCGGCGGGGACTGGCGGCCGCCCTGCGCGGCATGGCCCAGCGGCCCGACGCCACGCCGCTCTTGCCGGCCATCAATTGTCCGACACTGTTGGTGGTGGGCCGGGAGGACGCGATCGCTTCGCCCGCCGAAATGGGCGCCATGGCCCGGGCGATCCCCGGCGCCCGGCTGGTCGAGATCCCCGCCGCCGGCCACATGGCGCCGCTGGAGCAGCCCGACGCGGTCAACGCGGCGCTGCTTCAGTTTCTCGCCGAGTTGCCGTAGCGCTCTGTCAGTCGTCGAGTGAGAGGTGCCACCTCTGGCTTGTCCAGCAGTGTTTTCCGCACTGCTGGACGAGCCAGCAGGTGGCACCTATCCATCAGACCACGGTCGACGGAGCCGTAGCGACTCTTCCACCTTGTTCTTGCCGCTGGATGTCACCCCCCCGTTGCAAACGGGGGGCTTTTCTCGCCGGCAGAAACTTTCTGGAGGTCGCACTAGTGAATCGATTCGAGCATCGCGTTGACCTTCTCGGGGGTAAGCTTTTCGGCATCGGCGTCCAACATCAACATGGCCGGGCCCGAGTGCCCCTGGAATCCGCCGTTGACCTGGATGCGCGGGGAGTGGGTTGTGATGCCTTGGCCCTTGATGATGGTGAACTTGGCCGTTTTCCCGCCGATCTGCAACTCCTTGGTGGAGATGTCCCCGTTTTGAATCTGTTCTCGCTGGCCGTTGTTGACGTTTTTCTGCTGCATAGATTGCTCGATGGAGGCGCGCATCTGTGCCTCGTTTTGGCCCGCAAACATGTCACCCATCGCGATCAACGTGAGCGTATTCTTTTCGGCCGTCGTCGGCGTACATGGCCATCTTCATCAGGGTCTTGTTGATAAGCGGCACCTTCATGTCCATCGACGTCTTGGGCTTCAGCAGCTCAGGGATTTCGATCTGGGCGATCTCGTCGGTCGTGGCTTTCACGACCACCGGGTTCTGGCTGACTCCCTTCGTGACGTGGTGAACAAAAAGGGCGATACCGCCGCAGCAGAGCAACACCAGCAGGAGGAAGATAATTCCCACGATGAGCAGCACCTTCACTCCGGTGCTCATGCCGCGACGCGGCGGTGGAGAGGGCGGTTGGGGTCCGATTCCGGGCTGATTGGTTGACATCGGGGGCTCCTTGATCTGATTGCTGAGGGGTGGTCATGACGCCATCGGGGGTCATTGTCTGTCCGGACGCGATGGATGTCAACACCCGCCGCAGGCAGAATGCGGTCCGCAAGGCGCCTGCCGTGCACCGGCGCGACAGGCGGCCCGCGGCGTCCGCAATCTCCGGGGAATCAACCAGGAGACAAGGTAGGTGGACGACTGGCAATGCACTTGTTGTGCCAAAGCGGGCATTCCCAGGGGACTGTCCCGATTTTCGCGGCGCGGACGGCGTTGCCTCACGGACGGGCGTCTTCGCCGCGAAAATGGGACCGTCCCCGTTCGCCGCCCCGGTTTGTGCGGAGCGGCGTGGCGAAAAAATGGCTGGCGACGGCGAGGATTTCGCCAGGGGAAAGGCAGGGGCGGGGACGACGTTTTTCAACTGTGCCGTTCCCACCGGACGCAGCCGGTGGGCTTGGGGTGTGGAGCCGTAGTCGAGGAGCGGGATCGGCCGCTACTCCTTCCCCCTTCCGCCCTCCGCCTTCCCCCTTTCCTGCAGCTTCTTTCGCAGCGTGGCGCGGTGCAAGCCGAGTTGCTCGGCGGCGGCCAGACGCTGGCCGCCGTGATGCTGCAAAACGGTTTCCAACAGGGGCGGCTCGACGATGGCCAGCAAGCGCTCGTAGAGGTTGGCGGCCTCCTGCGGCGGGCCTTGCAAACGCAGTTGGGCCCATTGCCGGACCATTTCCGCCAGGGCCTCCTCGTGGACGGCGTCGCTGGTGATCGACGGCGGCGTGGGGGCGGGCAAGTGCTCGGGGCCGATGGCGCCGCCGCGGGCCAGCACCAGGGCGTGCTCGACGGCGTTCCGCAGCTCCCGCACGTTGCCATGCCAGGGGCGGCCCTCCAGGGCGGCCCGCGCCTCGGCCGAGATCGCCGACCGCGGCCAGCCATTCTTGGCCGCCAGAATTTCCGCAAAATGCTCGGCCAGCGGCCCGATGTCCTCGCGCCGCTGCCGCAACGGCGGCAGGTCGATCTCGAAGGTCACCAGGCGGAAGTACAGGTCGTGGCGGAACGAACCGTCCGCCACGCGGTCGCAAAGCCGCTGATGGCTGGCGG
>CAVSFO010000018.1:0-453980 GCA_963727245.1 uncultured Planctomycetia bacterium
AGGTCCGATATTGGATGGCTGGGTTGCTTCACGCATTACCTATTTTGCCAATGTCGGACCTGTCCCGGTGTCCGCCCCGCCGGTCTACAACACCGAGTCACAGCCACATTGTCAGCAAAAAAACATAGACCGCCACCATCACCACGGCCAGCACCCTAAACGCTGAATCGAGGGTGAGCACCGCCAAAGCGCCAAGAACACCGGTCGCTAGGAAACTGAAAACGACTGTCCGGCTAGCGCTCTCGTTCATACCGAGCAGGCACCCATTCATATTGACGAAGAGGCTTGCCAGAATCGCTGCCGGAAACGGCAGCAACATCAGACAACGGCGTATAAGGGCCATGGCCATCATCGCGTTCCTGGGAACGATCAAGGGGTCGGGGGTCTTTTCTCCTCTCGCGAAAGGGCCACCTTATCCCCGGGCTGACGCCCGGGGCTCGCTAGGTGCGCAGACTCGCACGAGCGTGCCGGTCTATTCAGTTTTCGTCCTATCCAGCCGCAGAAAATGCGTCGAGCAACTGATGCAGGGATCGAAGTTGCGCACCAGATGCTCGCAACGAAGCGTCGCGTCCTCGTCGGAAAGGCCGGCAAGCTGCGGGGCCAACAGCCGCAAGTCGGACTCGATCGTGGCCTGGTTCTGGCTGGTCGGGGGCACGATGCGGGCGGAGGTGATCGTGCCGTCGGCGGAGGTGCGGTACTGATGCCAGCAGAGCCCGCGCGGGGCCTCGGTGCCGTGCCCGCCGACGCCCGCCCGGGGAGTGACCGGAATGCGACACCGCACCGGCGGGGAGTAATGCTCCAGCACGTTGGCCGCCACGGCCAGGGCGTGGACCGTCTCGACGCCGCGGGCCAACAGGCTCAAATAGTTATTGTTCCAGGGCAGGTCGGCGCCGACCGCTTTGCAGAGCTTCGGCAGCAGCTCGGCGGCGCGGGGATGGAGCTTGTCGGCGTTCAGGTTCAGCCGGGCCAAGGGGCCGACGTGATAGGAGCCGCGGCCGCGCAAGTGCGAGTGCAGGGCCGTCGAATGGGCCACCTGCCGCTCCTCGATCGCCTCGCCGAATTCCTCCTGCGAGACGCGCAGCCCCTTGCTGCTGACGATCGGGCCCAGGTTCATCGGGTATTCGTCGCGCGGGCAGAGGGCGACGAACTCGTAGTCGCTCTCCAGCTCGGGAAACTTCACCGTGCGGGCCAGCCAGAGCGTCAGGTCGCACATTTCATCGCGGCAGGCCTTCAATTCGGGCACCAATTCGGCCGCCTGCTGGGCCGTGGGCGCGCTATGGAACCCGCCCACGCAGGCGCCCACCGGATGGACCGACCGCGCCGCCCAACATGGCGACCACGGCGTTGCCCACTTTTTTCACCCGCAGCGAGCGGGCCACCACCTCGCGGTGGTCCTTGGCCAGAGTCAGCACGCTTTCGTAGCCGAGGAAATCGGGCAGGTGGAGCATGAACATGTGCAGCACGTGGCTTTCGATCCACTCGCCGCAATAGAAGACGTTGCGCAGGGCGCGGATGGCCGGATCGACCATCTCGAAGACACCCATCGCCCGCTCCAGGGCGTGGCAGGCGCTCATCTGGTAGGCGACGGGGCAGATGCCGCAGATGCGGGCGGTGATGTCGGGGACTTCCTCGAAGCCGCGGCCGCGGAGGAAGGCCTCGTAGAAGCGCGGGGGCTCGAAGATGTTCAGTTGCACCTCTTCGACGCGGTTGCCGCGCATCCGCAGGTGCAGGCCCCCCTCGCCCTCGACGCGGGCCATGACTTTCACCTGGATGGTCCGCGTGCCGCCGGCCTTTGCTTTCGCGTCAGTCATGGTCGTCACCCGCTGGACGGGCCTCGAGGCGTTCGTAGTGGTCGCTGGCCTGTTTGAACGGTTCCAGGTAGCCGTTGAAGAGGCGGAGCATGCGTTTCATGTCGCGGGGCGACTGGCCAAGCTGCTTGGAGAACCAGCGGCCCAGCGAGGCCATGTTCGGTTGTTCCATGGGGCCGAAACAGCCGTAGCAGGCGCGGTCGTGGGCCGGGCAGAGCGCCCCGCAGCCCACCTGGGTGATCGGGCCCAGGCAGGGCTTGCCCTGGGCCACCAGCACGCACGGATTGCCCCGCCGCTTGCAGTCGATGCACAGGCTGTGCGTGGAAATATTCGGCTTCCGCCCCACCAACAGCGCCGAGACCAACTCCAACAGGTCGCCGGGGTTGATCGGGCAGCCCCGCAACTCGACGTCGACGAAGACGTGGGCGGCAATCGGCGTCGAGGTGTCCAGCGTGGAGAGATACTCAGGCTTGGCGTAGACGCAGCGGGCGAACTCCTCGACGTCGCCCCAATTGCGCAGCGCCTGGATGCCGCCCGAGGTGGCGCAGGCCCCGATCGTCACCAGCAGCCGGCAATCGCGGCGGATCTGCCGGATGCGCTCCTCTTCCTCGGGCGTGGAGATGCTCCCCTCGACCAGCCCGATGTCATAGGGCGGCGGCAGCGTCTTCCGCCGCGCCTCCAGGAAGAAGGCGATCTCGACCGCATCGGCCAGGTCCAAGAGGGCGTCTTCCAGGTTGAGGACCTGCAACTGGCAGCCGTCACAACTGGAGAACTTGAAGGCCGCCACCTTCAACTTGCCCTCGGGCTTGGCCGGAATTTGACCGCGAGGCGTCATGGTTACATATCCTCCCGGGTCAAGAGGTCGGCGACGTCGGCGAAACAGAAGACCGGCCCGTCCGTGCAGACGAACTTGGCCCCGAGCTGGCAGTGGCCGCAGCGGGCAAAGCCGCAGTTCATGTTCCGCTCCAGGCTCACGTAGACCTGGTCGGGCGGGACGTGCAATTGGAGGAAGTTCCAGGCCGCCACGCGGTTGAGGATTTTCGGTCCGCAGACCAGCACCATGGTGCGCGACGCGCTGACCTTGAGCCGCTGCAACAGACGGGTCACCACGCCCACGGGCCCGACCCAATCGCCGGTGGCGTTATCGACCGTCACGAGCACTTCGATGGCGCCGTCGCGCTCCCATTGTTCGAGCTCGGCGGCGAAGACGCGGTCCTCGGGCGTGCGGCAGCCGTACAGGAGCACCACCCGCCGGCACAAGTCGCGGTGGTCCAGCACCCAATAGATGACCGGGCGCAGCGGGGCCAGGCCGATGCCGCCGGCCACGATGACCACGTCCTTGCCTTGCAGCGCGTCCAGCGGCCAGCCCTTGCCGAACGGGCCCCGCAGCCCCACCACGCTGCCCTTGCCCAAGCGGTCGGCCGCCCGGGTCACCGAGCCGACAATGCGGATCGTGTGCTCCAAGGTGTCGGTCCGGTCCGGGTGGGAACTCATGGAGATGGCCGCCTCGCCCACGCCGGGCACGTAGACCATGTTGAACTGGCCCGGCACGAAGCGGTAGCGGCGGCGGATCTCGGCGTCGACGAACTCCATCTTGAAGGTGTGGGTATTGAAGTTCTCCTGCCGCACTTCCAACACCCGCGCCGGCACCGGCACCCAGGTGTCCATGCCGCAGATCGGTTCCGGTCGCGCTGCGCTCGACGGTTGATTCATGACATCAAATCCCTTTGGGCCGATCCCGCCTTGCGGACCAGGTGGGCGTGCGTTTCCTTGCGGAGCCGGGCGATCTCCTCGGTCAGGTCGATGCCCACCGGACACCAGGTGATGCAGCGGCCGCAGCCGATGCAGCCGCTGGTGCTGAATTGGTCCCACCACGTACAGAGCTTGTGCCGCAGCCAGTGGCGGTAGCGGCCGCGGATCGTGTTCCGCTCCGGTCCCATCGTCGTATACGTGAACTGCAGCGTGTAGCACGACTCCCATTCCCGCGTGCGCGTCGTCTTCGTCCCGTTCAGATACGTCGAATCGCTCACCGTCGAGCAGAAACACGTCGGACAGACCATCGTGCAATTGCCGCAGGAGAGGCAGCGCCGGGCCACGTCGTCCCACTCGGGGTGCTCCAGCTCGGCCTCCAGCAAATCCTTGATTCCCTCGGTGTCGAGCCGGCGGCCCATGCCTTCGCACGCCCGCTGAAGCTTCAGCTCGGCAAGCTCGATCTCGGCTTCCGTCGGCGCCCGCAAGGGGAGCTGTCCGGCGAGCGTCTCGCCCCGGGCCGATCCCACTTCGACCAGGAAGCCGTTGCGAAGCTCGGTCAGGGCCAGGTCGAAGCCGTCCTTGGCCGCCGGACCCGTCCCCCACGAGGCGCAAAAGCACGTCCCGCCCGGCCGCGTGCAGTTGACGGTCAACAGCAGCGCCTGCTGCCGGGCCTGGGTATACCAGGTCTCCGATTCGCAGCGGAAGGCTTGCGGCCGGTCCACGCCGAACACCAGGTCCTGCACGCGGATGGCCGCCAGCTCGCAGGGCCGCACTCCCAGGAAGGCCAGCTTGGGCGGCTGCGACGAGCCTTCGTCGAGCACGAAATCTTCCTTCTCGACGTGAAACGCCAGCAGCCGCAGATGGGCCGGGAAGAGGTGGCTCTTGGGCCCGTCGGCCCCCACGACGTACTCGAACGTCAAGGCCGGGTCGCCCGGGACGAGGCGGTAATGGCCGCCGTCCTGGTCGTCGCGCAGACCCTTGGGGAGCTGGTCGGCAGCCTCGATCGGCTGCAGGGAGACGGCCTGGTTGACCACCTTCGGGGCGATGACCGTATAGCCTTGTTGGCGGAGAACTCCGATCAGGTCATCCAATGCCGGGCGTGGCAGGAAGAAGCGGCGATCGGGTTTCCTGGCATCCGCGTTCATGGGGCTCCTCCGCGCATGTGCCGACGCTTGTACCGCGTTACGATACCAGGTTTTCCAGGTCTGTCAATTGGCCCCGGGGGCGGATATTATCGAGGCGAAAAGCGGGGGCGGCTTGGGGATCGTCAGGCGTAGGCCAGGCACGGGCGTGCCTGACGCTTCTTTCGCCGGGGTCCGTCAGGCACGGGGTGCCTGACCTACGGGGTACGGGCCTGCCGAGCCATTCGACCGGCGGGGGCGGCGGACGTAGAATTCCCAAGGTGCAATGACCGCTGCGGCGGTGCGAGAAGAGACGCTCGGGGCCCTGGCTTTTCCGATCCGTTTCTTTACGAAGGAGTGGAACCATGTGCAGCAAACTCTACCTGATCCTTTCCGGCCTCGTCTTCGCCCTGGTCGCCCTGGGGCACCTCTGGCGACTGGTCTGCCACGTTCAGATCCTGGTGGGCGATTGGCCGCTGCCCATCTGGACGTCCTGGGCAGCCTTGGTCGTGGCCGGCATTCTATGCTTGTGGGCGATTTGGCTGCTCTTTCGGAAATGAGTTCCGCGGCGCATCAGGCGTAGGTCAGGCACCCCGTGCCTGACGCCTCTTTTGCCGGGGCTCGTCAGGCACGGCGTGCCTGACCTACCCGCTGGATGTCGGCCCCCCCGTTGCAAACGGGGGGCTTTTCGGGCCGGCAGAAACGCCGTGGAGCGTCGTGCTAGGCCGTCCCTTCCGTCTCCCGCGCCAGCCGGCTGATCTGTTTGAACTCCGCCGTGCCGGCCGCCTGACACCACTCGAACAGCGCCGCCTCGGTGGTGGTCAACGTCGCGCCGGCCGAGTCCATGCGCCCACGCGCCGTGCGATAATCGATCTCGAATCGCGAACCGACCGCGTCCACGGCCACATAGGTCCGCCAGCCGTCGGCCAGCAAATCGAGCACGCTCTGCGCCACGCAGACGTGGGCCTCGACGCCGCAGACCAACAGCTTGTAGATGCCGCGGCCGCGCAGGTCGCGGAAAATCTGCGGACAGCCCCCGCAACTGAAGGTGAGCTTCGCCGCCCGGACGGGCAAACGCTCGGCCAGCGCGGCCACCGTCGGCCCCAGCCCCTGCGGATACTGCTCCGTGGCTGCCACCGGCAGGCCGAGGATCGTCGCCCCCTCGATCAGTCGCCGCACGTTCCAGACCACCCGGGCGTGGTCGCGAATCGCCGGCATGAGCTTCTCCTGCACGTCGATCACCAGCAGGGCGGTGTCGTGTGCCGACATCAGTTCGGGGCTGCGGGGCAGAATGTCGCCGCTGGTGTTGTCTTGGCTCATAAAGAGCAGGATAGCGGACCGGACGCGATCTTGCCAGAGGCCCGCGGGCCGGGTGGCACTGGCTCTGCCAGTGCTTCGGGCTCCTGAGCGTTCCATCACGCTGCGAAGGAAACCTCGGAAACACTGGCGGAGCCAGTGCCACCCGACGGGCCGCAACAAGGGGAAAAAGCAGAGGCCCCGGCGGGACATCGCCCGGTCCGGGGCCTCTGGAACGTTTCGCTGCCGATGGCTTTTGCCTACCAGGCAGTGGCGACCGTCACCGTCTGGGTGCGGACGAACTGCTGATCGGCCGCGCTCAATTTCTGCATGGCAATGCGGAAGAACTTGCCCTCGGCATTGCACAAGCGGACGAGGTTGTCCTGCACGCTGACCAGCCGGGCCTCGAGCCGATACGTGCCCGTGGCATCCGACCAAGTCCGCAGGCCGTTGTTCATGCCGAACGGACTGTCCTTGGCCGGGGCAGCAGGGGCGGGGCCAGCCGGAGCAGCGGGAGCAGGGGCTACCGGGGCAACCGGGGCGGGAACCGGCGGAACGACCGGCTTCTCAGCCGCCTTCTCGGCAGCCTTCTCCGCGGGCTTGACGGGCGCGGCCGGCTGGGTAGCCGGCGCCGGCCCCAGGGTCGGCGGCGCCATCGGCGCCGGTGCCGGCGTCGGCGGAGCAGTAATCAGCGCAGGCGGCGGGGTTACCGGCGCAGGAGCCGGCGGGGTAACCGGCGCATAGGTCGTCGAGGGCGGCGGGGCCGGCGTCGGACCAGGGGCCGGGCCGGGGACCACGGGAGCAACGACTAGCGGACCCGGGCAACCACACGGCGCCCCACAAGGCTCGCAGCATGACGACACACAGCCGCAGCCGGACCAGCCGCAGCCGCACGAACCGCAGCCGCAGCCGAACCAGCCGCAGTGCGACCCGCAGCAGGGCGCCGCGCAACACGACGAGCAACCCCAGGAACAACAACTGTGGCAACCACATCGGCCGAACAAGCCGCCGAAGCAGCAGGCCGAGGCCACGTTGGTTGCGACAAGACCTGCCACAACCACAACCAAGATCAACAGCAACACTCCGAATCGTCTTCCCATGTCAGCAGTCCTCCACTCCAAAAGGAATTAAAAAAGGGGGTCCGGGTGCCTACACCACGCGGCCAGGGAAAAAGGCAGGGCCGATCCTTTGACCAAGCGGTCGCGGATCGTCAATATCTTACCCATTCTACCCTGACTATGCAATTACCTCCATCTAAAAAATTTACGTCCCTGTCAAAAAAACCGCTCGCCAACGGCTTTTCGGCGGCTATTTTTGTAGCCAGGTGGACATTCCAAGCCGTAAAGCCGGCAAATTGATCTCTTGTCACACCCAACCAGAGGAGGGGCTCCCGGGTGTTTTCTCCATCGTGGACACTGGTGCTGCCGGGCGCTTTCCGCCATACTATCCGCGATCATTGTACCGCCGTGGGGAAGGGGAAAGAAAGGCGGAGGGCGGAAGGCGGAAGGATGAACGGACGCCGGGGCCGAGCCACGCGGGATGCGAGCCGGGGGCGTTAGCCCCCGGATATCGAAGCGGTTCGCTCGGCGGAAGGATAACGACCCCAGGTGTGAGCCACGCGGGATGCGAGCCGGGGGCGTCAGCCCCCGGATAACGAGGCGCTTCGCTCGGCGGCAGGATGAACGATACCCGATGAAGGAGCGGCAATGACCGGCAAGACACACGCGACGACCGTGCTGACCGTGCGACGCGGCGGCATAGTGGCCATGGGCGGCGACGGCCAGGTCACCGTGGGCAATTCCATCATGAAGGCCGACGCGGTCAAAATCCGCCGCCTCCTCGACGACCGGGTAATCACCGGCTTCGCCGGCTCCAGCGCCGACGGCTTCGCCCTCCTGGAGCGCTTCGAGGCCAAGCTGAAGGACCACCGCTCGAACCTCGCCCGGGCGGCCATCGAGCTGGCCAAGGAGTGGCGGACCGATCGGGCGCTGCGCCGCCTGGAGGCCCTGCTGGCGGTCGTCGACGCCGAGCAGACGCTGCTGGTGACCGGGGCCGGCGACGTGATTCAGCCGACCGACGGCGTGTTGGGCATCGGCTCCGGCGGCATGTATGCGGTGGCTGCCGCGCGGGCGCTGTTGGCCCACAGCGACCTGGGCGCGGCGGCGATCGTCCGCGCGGCCTTGGAGATTGCCGCCGGCATCGACGTCTTCACCAATACGAGCATCGTGGTCGAGGAGCTTTCCTGCCGGGAGTAAGGACCGGCCTGTTGCCTCACTTAATACGACATCGCTACCTTGCAGTGCCGACGAAAGTTGACCACGGAGGCACGGAACACACGGAGAGAAGGCAAAAAAGGGCAGAACACGGCATGGCTACCCGATTCTAACGGAAGATCCTCCGCAACCCTTCGTCATCGTAGAGCACCGATGGAACAGGATTAGCCGCAACCCATTGATACTTTTGCTTTGCACTCCGTGAACTCCGTGTCTCCGTGGTGTACTTAGCGCTGTAGTATTAAAATGTTCTTCCTTGGCGCCTTGCGCGAGAACTTTTCGGCCTCGACCTTGCTAAGCGGAAGATGCTTTTCCCTAGGGAGGACCTTTTGTGCCAGACCTGACTCCGCGTGAAATCGTGACCGCCTTGGACCGCCACATTATCGGCCAGGACGACGCCAAGCGGGCGGTGGCCGTGGCCATTCGCAACCGCTGGCGCCGTCAGCAGCTTGCCGAAGACATGCGGCAAGAGGTGGCGCCGAAGAATATCCTCATGATCGGGCCGACCGGGGTGGGCAAGACGGAGATCGCCCGGCGGCTGGCCAAGCTCACCGGCGCCCCGTTCATCAAGGTCGAGGCCACGCGCTATACCGAGGTCGGCTACTACGGCCGCGACGTGGAGAGCATGATCCGCGAGCTGGTCGAAAACGCCATCGGGCTGGTCCGCCAGGAGGAGCGGGAGGGGGTCCAGGACGAGGCCCGCCGCCGCGTCGAGGACCGGCTGTTGGACATGCTGGCCCCGGTGCCGCCGTCGCTGGATGCGTCGGCCGACAGCCCCGATTCGCCGGATCGCTATCAGCGGACGCGGGAGAAGATGCGGGCGATGCTCGCTGCCGGCCAGTTGGACGAGCGGCGGGTGGAGATCGCGCTGGAGCGCCGGGCCGTGCCCATGATGTTTACCGGCATGGGCATGGAGCAGATGGACTTCGACTTGCAGGGGATGTTCGAGAAGATCATGCCTAAGAGCAGCGTCCGCCGCGAGATGACCGTGGTCGAGGCCCGGCGGGTGCTCTTCGAGCAGGAATGCGAGGCGCTGATCAACCAGGAGAAGGTCAACGCCAAGGCCGTGGACCTGGCGGAGAATCTGGGCATCATCTTCATCGACGAGATGGACAAGGTGGTGGCCAGCGAGCAGACGCACGGGGCCGACGTGTCGCGGCAGGGCGTGCAGCGCGACCTGCTGCCGATCGTCGAGGGCACCACCGTACAGACGCGTTACGGCTACGTGCGGACCGATCACATCCTGTTTGTGGCCGCCGGGGCCTTTCATCGGGCGAAGCCCAGCGACCTGATGCCGGAGTTGCAGGGCCGCTTTCCCATCCGCGTCGAGTTGAAGGACCTCGACCGGGACGATTTCATTCGCATCCTGACCGAGCCCAAGAGTTCGCTGACGAAGCAGTACGAGGCGTTGCTGGAGACGGAGGGGGTGAAGTTGGGGTTTTCGGTCGATGCGGTGGCGGCCTTGGCCGAGGTCGCCTTCCAGGTGAACCAGCGGACGCAGAACATCGGCGCCCGGCGTTTGTACACGATCATGGAGCGGCTCTTGGAGGAGTTGAGTTTCGAGGCCCCGGACAAGAAGGGGGACCGCGTTGACATCGATGCGGCGTATGTCAGAGAGCGGCTGCACGAGTTGGCGGAGGACGAGGATTTGAGCAAGTTTATATTGTGAGGGATCAGGGGCCAGGGGCCGGGGACCAGGGGAAGTCGAAACGGCAACGCAGCTAACATTGGCAGCGTTGACGGCTGCGACTTCCAGCCGTGGAGGGGCTGAGGCGGCAAGCAGAGTACGCCGCAGCCGCTAACGGAAACAACCAATTTCTGCAACACCACAAACGAGACCCGCGCAATGACGCCGGGGTTGCGCTTCCCCCCACGCCCACCGGCTGCGTCCGGTGGGAACGGAAGCGGAAAACGGCGTTTTCTCCAGCGCCAGTCCCACCGGACGCAGCCGGCGGGCTTGGGGTGCTGGGGCAGATCCAGCCGATGGGCGCGGGGACCACTGCCCCCGCGAATTCAGCGCCGGGACCCTTGTGCTCCGGCCCCCGCTGCGTTAAAAAAAGTCTCTGGCACTTCGCGCCGAGCAACGACGGTGGGTGGCTATGGAAGACTACGGCAACGGTACCTCGACTGGCCTGGATCAGACTGCCGCAGGGAAAATCTTCACCGGCTTCGCCCCCGACAACGTCGCCATGTCCGCCGAAGACCGCTCCGTGCTGCGGACGCTGGCCGAGCGGGTGGCAAAAATCGCCGCCTCCGAGCAAATGGCCGAAACCCGACGCCTCTGGACCAAGCTCAACGGGCTGAAAAAGACGCGGCCGCTCGTGTTCTGCGATCCGGAGAACGGCTGGAACGAAATCATCACCGAGCCGCAGATGCAGTGCCGCGGCAAAGTGGCCCGGCGCTGGGAAATGGACCTCCGCAAGGAAATCTTCTGGGGCGAAGTCATGGGCGACGACAAGCCGGTCGAGCCCTATTTCGACGTCCCCTACACCGTCTCGCCGGACGATTGGGGCCTGCAGGCCGATTACGAGAAGAAGGAGGCCGCCGGCACGTCGTATACCTGGCACGGCGTGGTCAAGGACTATGCCGCCGACCTGAAGCGGCTGCACTCGCCGCAGTTTGAAATCGATTGGGAGACGACCAACGGCTGCCTGGCGATCGCCCGCGAGACGCTGGGCGATCTGCTCACCGTGCGATTGAAGGGCACGTGGTGGTGGTCGCTGGGGCTGACCTGGCTGGCGGCCACGTTCCGCGGCCTGCAAAACATGCTCTGCGATTTCATCGAGAATCCGGACGAGTTGAAGGAGTTGCTGGCGATCATCTCCCGGGGCCATCTCGAAAAGCTCGACTGGCTGGAGTCGCAGGGCCTCTTGAGTTTGAACAACGACGGCACCTACGTGGGCTCGGGCGGTTTCGGCTTCAGCGACGAGCTGCCGCAGGCGGACTTCGCCGGCAAGGTCCGCCCCCGCGACATGTGGGGATTCACCGAGAGCCAGGAGACGCTCCAGGTCTCGCCGGCGATGTACGAGGAGTTCGTCTTTCCCTACGAGAAGCCGATCATGGAGCGCTTCGGGCTGAACTGTTACGGCTGCTGCGAGCCGCTGCACGGCCGCTGGCGCGTGGTGCAGCAGCATCCGCACCTCCGCCGCGTTTCCTGCTCGCCGTGGGTGGACGTGGCCAAGATGGCCGCGTTCCTGGGCGACAAGTACGTCTTCTCGCGGAAACCCAATCCCGCCGGGTTGGCCATCGAGCACGTCGACCCGGAGGCCATCCGCAAGGACCTGCGCGAAGAATCTTGAAAAGACCCGGGGCTGCTGCGTGGAACTCATGATGAAGGACAATCACACCTTGGCCAAGCGGCCGGAGCACGTCGTGACCTGGTGCCGCATCGCCAAGGAAGAAGCGGAGCGTATCGCGTCTCACACCAATTGAAGCGAGGTCGAATCACTATGAAACTAGGCATCGATTCCTATTCCACGCGGAACAGCGGCATGGACGCCCTCGGCGTGCTCGGGCTGGCGGCCAAGCTGGGCCTTTCGGGGGTCCTCTTCGAGCTGACGCCCTTCTCGTCCTTTCGCGACAACTACCTGCAGAAGGTCCGCCGCACCGCCGAGGAGAAGGGGCTGTACGTGGAATTCGGCATGGGCTCGATGCTGCATTGGCACCCCATGGCGGAGAAAGGGCGGCAGTTGCTGGCGGACGCCGACTGCGACATGGCCATTTCCGACGCCCAGGTGGTCATCCGGCATTTGCTCGTGGCCCAGAAGCTGGGCTCGCCCATCCTCCGCGTCGTGGCCGGCAACCTGCTCACCCGCGGCGAAGGCCAGGACATGGTGGCGATGGCCGACCAGGTGGTGCTGATCCTCCGCGAGGCCTGCCGGGCGGCGGGCGACTTCGGCATGAAGATCGCCATGGAGACGCACGCCGATTTCACGGTCCGCGAGCTGGCGTCGATCTATGCCCGCGTCGATAGCCCGGCCTTCGGCTTCACCGTCGACACGGCGAACCTGGCCTTCGACCTGGACAATCCCTTGCGGCTGGCCGAGATCCTGGCGCCCCACGCCATCACGACGCATTTCAAGAACTACCGCATCATCCCCACGGCCGAAGGACTGGGCCTGGAGAACTGCGCCTTGGGCGACGGCGAGATCGACGTGGTGGCCATCGCCAAGTTGCTGGCCAAGTACAACCCCAAGATCAATTTGAACCTCGAGATCCACACGCAGTTCGCCCCCTTTAAGCTCGACATCTGCAATCCCACCTTCTGGACGCAGCACCCCTCGCCCCCGGCGGACGGCCTGTCCTGGTATTTGGAAAAGGCCTGGGCAAGTCGCGGCTGGACCCCTGGCCCGAGAGCCTGCCGGACGGACCGGTGGCGTGGCAGCGCGAGAGCAAAGACATTCGCGCTTCGGTCAACTGGCGCAGCGCGAGTTGCCCGGCCTCTTAACCACCAAGTGAAGTGTTCAGAATTGGGGGGTTGAATTGCGAGCAACCGTGGTAATCTGGGTGCCACTGCTGGCTTGTCCAGCAGTGTCGAACCGCGGGTGCCACTGGCTATGGCAGTGCTTTGGGCAACCGGCCCGACGGAAGCACTGGCAAAGCCAGTGGCACACTTGCTCAGCACTGCTGGACAAGCCAGCAGTGGCACCCCTGCGTGAGTTGTCCGGCCTCTTAACCAACTAGGATTTGGAGCAACGCCATGGCGCTAACCAAGGTGACGGCCCGCCCGGAAAAGGAACTCCGCATCGGCCTGCTCGGCTGCGGCTTCATGGGCAAGTGCCACACGAACGCCTACAAGAAGATCCCCTACATCTATGCGGCGGCCCAGGTCGCCCCGCGGCTGCTGGTCCTCTGCGATCAACGGGCCGACGTCGTGGGCCGGGAAGCGGCGCGCTACGGCTATGAAGAATATTGCACCGATTGGAAGGAGATGGCCGTCGATCCCCGCGTCGAAGTTTTCGATAACTGCGCGCCCGATCCGGTGCATCCGGAACCGTGCATCGCCGCCTTGCAGCAAGGCAAGCACGTGATCTGCGAGAAGCCCATGGCCATCCGCGTGGAAGACGCCCGGCGGATGCGCGACACGGCGGCGGCGGCGACGGGCAAGGCCATGTGCACCTTCAACTACCGCTTCATGCCCGCCGTGCGGCTGGCCAAGGACCTCATCGACGAGGGCCGGCTGGGCACGCTCTACCACATCCGCGTCCATTACCTGCAAATGGCGGGACACGATCCCGCGCTGCCGCCGGACAAGGTGTGGTGCTCGGCGTGGCCGCACTCGGGAAGCCTGCAGGGCATCGGCAGCCACGCCATCGACCAGTGCCGCTTCCTCGTCGGCGAGATCGGCAGCGTCGCCGCCACGGTGCGGACCTTCAACCAGGACCGCGCCATCCCCAGCGCCGGCTGCGGGCCGGACGTGACCGCCGACGAAGGCGCCGCGGCCATCCTGGAATTCGATTCCGGCGCCATCGGCGTCCTGGAATCGTCGGTCGTCTGCACGGGCCGGAAAAATTTCCTCGGCTGGGAAATCAACGGCGCGCCGCGGCTCGCTCCGCTGGGACCTCGAACATCCCAACAGCTTGTTCGCTTGCCTGAGCGGCAACACGGGCAACGACTCCTTGCTGGGCTTCACCGAAATCTCGGTGACCGAGAGCACGCATCCCTTCGTGGGCGACTGGTGGCCGCAGGGACACAACATCGGCTGGGAACACGCCCAGATCATCGAGAAGTTCCACTTCCTCGAGGCGGTGGCGCACGGCAAGCCCCTGAGTCCTTACAACGCCACCTTCGAGGACGGCTACCGTGTGGCCGTGATCATCGACGCCATGCGAAAATCCAGCCGGACCGGCCAGCGAGTGCCGCTGCGATTCTGAACCCAGCGTGGGATAACTCCCGCACCCCAAGCCCACCGGCTGCGTCCGGTGGGACCGGAGCCGGAAAAAAGCGCTGTTTCGCCGGCTTCGATCCCACCGGTCGCAGCCGCTGGGCTTGGGGCGCGGGTGCCCCGAAAGGCGTGGGCCGTGTGGAAGCGGCCGCGAGCAGCGTTGATTCCTCGCCCTCACCCCCTGCCCCTCTCCCGAAGGGAGAGGGGAGATCGATGCCCCCCGAATCGCCGGCGGGGGCTTTCCCCAGGCCGAAAATCGGTTAAACTCAAACTAGGAACAAGTTGGAGGGTCGAGCATGCGTCTTCTGCGATCGGCCTTGACGGCGGCGATCTTCCTGGCCGTCGCCGGCCTTCCCGCCATGCTCCGGGCCGACGACGATGGCGACGTCGACCGCGACGCCATCCGGGCCGCGCAACGACACCTCCGCACCCAGGTGGTATCGCAGCGCGTGCAGACGATCGAGGGGATGCGGACCCTGCCGGGGCTGGAAGCCGCCAAGCTCCTGGCCCCGACGCAACTACTGGACTCCCAGGTCGAGATCCAGCGGGCCGCCTACCAGACCCTCCTGACCTGGAAAGAGCGCCGCGAGGTCTGCATCTATCTTTCCAGGATCCTCGACAAGGAGTTCAAGGGCAAGAAGACCCGGCTGGCGCTGGCCGGCTCCGTGCTGGCCGTGCTGCTGACCTCCGACACACCCGAGACCCAGCGCGACCTGAAAAAGCAGCTCGACGGCCTCGTCAGCAAGGGGCACGAGGGCGGCGCCGGTGATCACGACCGTGGCCGACGCCTGGGGCAGCCAGGGCGATCAGCAGGCGGTGACGGCCCTGCAAAGGATGACCGGGCTGAAATTCTTCAGCGACGTCTTCGGCTGCCGTCGCGCCGTGGTCCAGGGGCTGTGCGCTATCCGGCTGCCCGAGGCCATCGATGCCCTGGTGGACCTCTTGTCCAAGGTGGACGGCGAAGTCCGCGGCGACATTGTCCGCTATCTGGAAGCCGTCACGCACCAGCACTTCGGCATCAACGCCGGGGCCTGGCAATCCTGGTGGAAGGACCACCGCGAGGGCTTCGATTTCCCGGCCAAGGAGTCCCAGAGTGCGTTGACCCCGGCGGCCATGGCGGGCCTGCCCTCCTATTACGGACTGCCGATCCAGGCCAAGCACCTGGTCTTCGTGGTGGATATTTCCGGGAGCATGGAGGGCCTGCGAATCAACACCCTCAAACGCGAGTTGACCGCCACCATCGACGCCCTGCCCGCCGAAACCACCTTCAACATCGTGGTCTTCAGCACCCGCGTCTCGGTCTGGCAGAAGAACCTGGTGCCGGCCACGCAGTCGAACAAGCAGAAGGGGCGGCAGTACGTCTACGGGCTGCGCCCCGGCGGCAGGACGGCCTCCTACGACGCCCTGGAGACGGCGATGGGCTTCGACGTCGAGGCGATCTATTTCCTCTCCGACGGCGATCCCAACGCCGGCCAAATTTCCGTCCCGGAGGCCATCGTTGCCGCCGTCGTCCAGGCCAACCGCGTGCGGCGGATCTCCGTCTACACCATCGGCATTTGCCCCGGCCCGGCCGGCGGACCCCTGGACAACTTCATGCGGTCGCTGGCCGAGCAGAACCTGGGCATCTACCGCCGCGTGGACCACTAACGTGCATTTCTCACCAACACGTAGGGTGGGTCGAGCAAACCGCAAACCTGGTGGGACTTCGGTCGCTCGCCGCACGTCGATTTCCCCGCAACCTGAGATTCAAGCGAGATGCGGTTTGCGAAGACCCACCAGAAGCTGCGCGACCTTGTCCCACCCTACCGTGAAAAATGCGGACTGAGCGATGACCTTCCCCGGATTTCAGCCCACGCTCTTCGAGTTCCTCGAGCAGTTGGCCGACAACAACAACCGGCCTTGGTTCCAGGAGAACAAGTGTCGCTACGATCGCGACGTGCGCGAGCCGGCCCTGGCTTTTATCCGCGCCTTCCAACCGCGGCTGAAACGGCTCTCTCCCCACTTCCTCGCCAGCGATCGGTCCGTCGGCGGCTCGCTCATGCGGGTCTACCGCGACACGCGGTTCGCCAAGGACGGCCAGCCCTACAAGACGAACGTCGGCATCCAGTTCCGCCACGAGTTGGGCCGCGACATCCATGCCCCCGGTTTCTACGTCCACGTCGCCCCGGGCGAGTGCTTCCTGGCCGTGGGCCTCTGGCGCCCCGACCCGATGGCCCTGGCTCAGATCCGCCGGGCGATCGTCCAATGGCCCGACCGCTGGCAGCGGGCACGCGACGACCGCAAGTTCCGCCGCCGGTTCTCACTCGACGGCGGCAGCCTCAAACGCCCGCCCCGCGGCTTCCCGCCCGACCATCCTTGGATCGAGGACCTCAAGCGGACGGACTTCATCGGGCTTGAAGAACTGGAGGAGCGGGACGTTCTCGGCCGAGGGTTCCTCAGCCACGTGGCCGCGTCCTTCACCGCCAGCGGTCCGTTCATGGGTTTTCTGTGCGCCGCCCTGAAAGTGCCGTTCTGAAGCAGCCGGACGCGAGACGCCGCGCCGCGGTCACTTGGCGGGTGGGCCGACCGGGCAGCGATCGCCACTCGCGGCGGGCTGACGCGTCAGCATGGCGCGGCCGATGGCCAAGGCCGCGGCCGCCCAAGGCGTGGCGATCAGCGGATCGTCTTCCTTGGCGTCGGTGAAGCGATTGACCCAGGAGCCGTCGGGCCGCTGCCGGGCCAGCAGTTCAGCGGCAAATTTTTCCGGCCAGGCGACCGGCCCGGCCGCAGTCTCCAGCCGCTGCAAGCCGAGGGCGAGAAAGGCGTGCGAGGCCGCCCAAGTCCAGTAGTAATAGGTCCCATCGCGGAGCACCGCCCGGTCGTCGGGAAAATCGCCGGGGTTGTGGCTGGCGGAGAAGTTCCGCGCCAACCACTTCCGCGCGGCCACCACCCGCGGATGGTCCTGGGCCAGGCCGCAGCGGAGCAAGGCCCGCAGGCCGTCGGCCGTCATGGTGCCGTAGGAGCGGAACCGCTGGCGGTGGAAGCGGTCGAGGCCGGCCGCCCCGGCCTTGTTTTGCGCGGCGTCACCGGGGATGAAGAAGAACCCGCCATCGTCGAACTTGGGGTCGCCGGCCGCCGGGTCGTCGCTGAAGTTCTGGCAGCGCTCGACGAACCCCAGCGCCTCGGCATAGGCCGGATCGGCGGCCGGCGCCTTGGCCGACCGCAGGGCCGCCAGCGCGAAGATCGTGGCGGCCAGGTTCGACTCGTGCAGCAGTTCCTTGGGTTGGCCGGCCGCCGGCTTGCGGGGCAGGTCCAGCGAGAAGCCCCAGCCGCCGTACTCCGGGTCCGAGGGCTGCCAGCCCAGGGCTTCGTTGAGCTGCCGTCCGCGGAGGTAGGCCAGCCAGGCCGCCTGGACGCGCAAGGTCCGCGCATCGCGACGCACGAGCACTACAACCCGGGCGGCCGAGGCGGCCGTATAGACGGGGAAGAGCAGTTCGCGGTCAGCGACCTTGAGCTTTCCCTCGTCGTTGACAAAGCCGGTCAGGTAGTCGGCGCCCTTGGTCCAGGGCGGCTTGCCCCCGGGGGCCGGCCTGCGGCAGGAAGAGGATCGCGCTGAGGACCAGGGGCGTCAGCGAGGGACCGTCGCGCAGCGCGCCGTAGGTCTCGGACCGCCATGCCCCGTCGGCCGACTGCTTCGAAACGAGGTAGCGGGCGGCCTTTTCCAGGGCGGCGTCGAGGCGGCGGACCAGCCCCGGGTTGTCGCCGGGGTTGGCCGGGGCCGCCGACGCGCCGAGGAGCAGGACCACGGCCGCCGCCGCGTGGAATCGCAACGTCTTCATGGCTATGGCCGCCGCTGCATTTTCTGGGAGATCGGCACCGGCGAGCGATCGACCATGAGGACCAGCAAGGCGGCCGCGGTGCAGAAGGTCCGTCCGGTGATGCAGTGGTGGCCGGTCCAACTGCCGTCGCTGTTCTGCACGCGGTAGAGGTTCTCGCTGATCGATTTGTCCCAGGATTTCCAGGCGGTGTCGCCCTTGATCACCAGGCTTTCGCCGATGTTCAGATAGCTGAGGAACTCTTCGCCGCCGTTGGAGCCGAAGCCGGCCATGAACTGCTTGTCGTCGAGCCGCTTGACCACGGCCGTCGCGGCGGCGCGCTGGTCCTGTTCGACGAGGTTGAATGTCGTGAGCTTCTGTTTGGCCGCCAACTGGGGGACGGGCTGGGAGCTATCCGCCGCCTGCTTCTCGAGATCGTCCACTTGCTGCCCGTTGGTGACGGTCGTTTGGGCCATGCTGTTGAGGTAGGCGCCGGCCGAGTAGAGTGGGACCCCGGCCGAGCCGGCAGGGGCAAACTTGCCGGATTTCTTGTCGAAGCTCTGGCGGGCCTGATCCGCCGCCTTCGTCCGGACCGTTTCGTCGACCGCCACGCCGCTCTGGGCCGCGCGGTTGAGGCCCTTGACGGCCATGTTTTGCTGGAGGGTGGTGGCCCAGCCTTGGCCGCCCCACGTGCCGTCGGGCCGCTGGTTCTTTTGGATCTTGGCCAGCAATTTGTTCAGGGCCGCGGCCACGCGCTCCCGGCCCCCGGCGTCGGGCATCTGGTTGTTGACCTCGGCCAGCAGCAGCGAGGCGGCAAAGGTGTCGATGTACGGCCCGAGTTTCGTCTGGATGCGAGTGCCGCGGGTGGTCGTGACTTCGAGGGTGTCCTTACCCGACTCCTCGATCATGCCGCAGACGTACTTGACCGCGTTCGAGCACGTTCTTCGAATACTCACCCTTGGCGGGCGTGTTGCCCGCGCGGATCAGGGCCAGGGCAGCCATGCAGGTGTCGGCGACGCTGGAGACGTCCTTCATGGCGGCCCCGAAGCCCATCGCGGCCGACTCTTCGCCCTGCCCCCAACTGCCGTTTTTCAGTTGGTGCTCGACCAGCCATTTCACCCCCCGCGTGATGTTCTCGGTGAGCGGTTTGGGGTTGACCGCCGGGGCCCACTTCACCTCCTTGCTCTCCGGCTTGGCCGCGTCCGTTTTGGCGGCGGGCGGTTGGACGGCGGGCTGTGTGTCGATGACCAAGGGTTTCCTTTCCTCTTGGGCCGCCAAGACCCCCGGCAACCCCACCGCACACGCCAGCATCACCCCTCGAACTAGTGTCCGGCATTTCATGGCACTTCTCCTCTGCGACTGTGGTTTGAATGAACGGGAACAAGCGCCCGCTTTTCCCTCCTCGCGAATAATCGGGCCACCGCTGGAACTAAGACGCCGTTAGGCTCGTCAAAGTTCTCGGGGGAAGTCGGCGAAGTTAGTGGGCCGTTCCATTTTTCTACCACTTGCCTCGATCCATGGTAGGAAACTGAGAGGCACGCGCCCAGTAGCTCGCTTTGCCACGACCGCTTTACGAGGAAAGGGCCGGCATGGCCGACCACGCGATCCGGACGGTAGCCCAAGACGGCAGCGGCTATTCGGTCGCCGATTTCGGCGGCGTCCGTCATGTCCTGGCGGCCGCCGTGCCCCGCCGTGGCACCACGCTCGAGCAGCAGGTCCGCGATGCCCTTGGCCCGATTGAAGCGGTGATCCGGGACGGGCAAACCCGGGCGTCAATCGTCCAGCAGACGGTATTCCTCGCCGACATCGGGCTGGCGGCGGATTGCCGGCGGCTTCTGGGCGACTTCTACGGCAGCAATCTGCCGGCCACAAGCTACCTGGCGCAGCCTTCCTGCACGGGCAAAATGCTGGCGATCGAGGCCCTCGGCGTGGGACGCACCGGCGGCGAGGTCAAAATCCACCGTAGCGGCGAGCAACTGGTCGTCGCACAGCATGACGGCATAGCCTGGGTCCACGTTGCCCAAAGCGCCCCGCCGTCGCCCTCCTCCGGCGTCTACCAGCAAACTCTCCTTGCCATGGAGCAGACCCGCACGCTGTTGTCCGGCGTCGGCGTTGGCTTCGAGCAGGTCGTCCGTACCTGGCTTTACGTGGGCGGGATGGGCCAGCAGGATGGTCCCCCCCTGCCCTACCAGGAACTCAACCGGGCGCGGACCAGTTTCTACCGCGATATTGCTTTCCTGGCCAATCAGATGCCTGAGGGCTGTCGCCGCCGGGTCTACCCGGCGAGCACCGGCATCGGCATCCGCGACGATCGCCTGGCCCTGGGCGCGATTGCCCTGGTCTCCAAGCGGAACGACATCCGCGCCGTGCCGCTGGAGAATCCCCGGCAAACGGCCGCCGACGAGTACGCCGCTTGCTATAGTCCCGAGAGCCCGAAATTTTGCCGGGCGATGGTCCTGGCGCGCGGTGGGGAGTCCATCATTTTCATTTCCGGGACGGCGAGCATCGTCGCTGCGGAGACGCGGCACCGCGGCGACGCGGCGGCCCAGGCCGAGGAAACCCTCGACAACATCGCCGTCCTGATCGGGGAGGAGAACCTGTGCCGACACGGCCTGCCCGGGCTGGGCGCCTCGCTGGCGAGCCTCGGCCTGGTGCGCGTGTACGTCAAGCGGCAGGAGGATTATGCCCGGGTCCAGGCGGTCTGTCGGCGGCGGCTGGGCCAGCGGCCGATGATCTTCGCCTTGGCGGAGGTCTGTCGTCCGGACCTGCTCGTGGAGATGGAAGGGGTGGCTTTCTGCCGGTCGGCGACGAGCGGGTAGGGCCGCCTGCCGTTCCGGCACAATCAGCGGCGCCAGCGAAGGAACCTCGCGCAGAGGCGCAGGGAGGGATGTTTTGGCGCCAGGCACGATCCGGCCATATCCTTCCTCTCCTCCGCGTCTCCGCGTCTCCGCGTCTTTGCGCGAGCCTTCTCCGCCGCGCCGACGCCGGGGCGTGCCTCACCTTGCCTGTACGACGCACTCCCGCAAGACTGCGCAGGCCCAGGTCGACGCCACGGTGCCCGGGCCGGCGCTGCCGCGAATCGCCGACCGGCAGAACGCCGCGTCGTCGTCGCAACTGCCGCCGCGCAGCACCCGGGGCGTGCCGCGGGCCGGCCCGCGCGGGTCCCGCAGCGGCGAGTTCGCGTAATACTTCGGGTCATACCAATCCTGCGCACCACTCCCAGACGCTGCCGTGCACGTCGTACAGCCCCCAGGCGTTGGGTTTCTTCTCGCCGACCGGATGCGTCTGGCTGCCCGAGGTCGCGCCATACCACGCATAGTCTTTGAGTTCCGAGTCCTTGTCCCCAAAGCAAAATCGCCTCGTGCTCCCCGCCCGGCAGGCATACTCCCACTGTGCTTCGCTGGGCAGCAGGAATCGGCCGCCGCCGGCCCTGCGGTTCAGCCTGTCCAGAAACTTCTGGCAGTCGTCCCAACTGACGTTTTCGACCGGGTCCTTCGGACCCTGGAAGCCGCTCGGATTGTTGCCCATGACGGCCTCCCACTGCTCCTGCGTCACCAGATACCTGCCGATGTAGAAAGGCTGGCTGATCTGCACCCGGTGCTGCGGCTTTTCGCTGGCCAGGGCGCCCTTCTCGGCATCGGGCGAGCCCATCACGAACTCGCCCGCCGGGATCAGGACCAACTCGATCTTGATCCCGCCGCCCAGGTCCACGGTCATGTCCCTCGGCGGGCCGCTGATCCTGCCGCGAGGCTGATAGAAGTTCTGGGCGGTTGCCGGGGCAAGACCGCCGAGTGTCGTGAGGACCACCAACGCGACCGTCCGTAGTCGTCGGGACATGGGCCGAAATCTCCTTCCGCCAATCCGGCTGCGGCGGCTCGCCGTGCGGCACGCTGCCGAAGGCCGAAACCAGTCCGCTGCACGGCGAACAGTTTACAGGGGATTCCCTTTGGCGGTCAATCGCAAACGCCCTGCCGGGCGAAACCGCCAGCGTGCCGCTGAGCGCGCGGCAAGGGACAATGGAATGTCAAGGTAGCCCAAGGCACTGGCAAAGCCAGTGGCACCCAGCGGGAAGCACCGGCAAAGCCGGTGGCAGCCCGCCCCGCCGACGGAGTTGGGGGGCTTTTCTAATCCCTAATCCCTTCCCTCCTACTTTCCCGCTTGCGTCCAGTCGATGATCTTGTATCGGCTGGGACCGTGATAATCGCCGGTCTTCTCGACGGCGCCGCTCTTGCCGTCCCAACTCAGCGTGATGCGGTTCTGCTGGCCCTTGTCGAAATCGAACGTCACGCCGTCGTCTTCGTAAAGAACGAACTTCTGCGGCTTCGAGCCGTACACGCCCACGCGGACCTCGAACTGCGTATCCGGCTTGACGCACTCGACCGGCTCGGCCAACGGCAAGAGGGTGTCGCCGCGGACGAAGACGGGAATCTGCTCCACAGGCTTGGTGATCTCGATCTTGCGGCCGCCGGCATACTTCTCGTGCGTCCAGAAGTCGTACCAGTCGCCTTGCGGCAGATAGAGGCCGCGCTTGGTCTGCCCGGCCAGCAACGGCGCCACCATCAACGACCGGCCCAGCATGTATTGATCGTCCACCGTCCAGGTCGCCTGGTCCGACGGGTAGTCCATCACCAGCGCCCGTGCCGGCGGCAGGCCCGCAAAGTGGTAATCGGCATAGGCCGCATAGAGGTACGGCAGCAGCCGCATCCGCATTTGCAGCAGCGTCCGGCACGTCGATTCCGCCTGCTGCCAGTGGTCCATGAACTTGCCGTTGTTGTTCAGATCGGCGTTGATCTGCTTCCAAGCGGGATTTCTCAAAAACCAGCAATCGACCTGGGTCATGCCGGAAAACACGGAGGTTTCCAGGCGGCGATAGAGTTCGTCGAGCGATTTCATGTCGCGGATTTCCGGACACCAGATGACGCCGCCGAAGCCCGAGGTGGCGATCGCGCGGATGTAATCGGCGTGCTCGTAGGCGTCGCTGTAGATGCCGAACGGCAAGGGGGCGGCCAGCGCCCCGCTGGCCCGCACCAGGCCGAGCGTGCGTTGGTTGCGCGAAGTGTACATCGAGAGCATCGCCCGCTGGTAGAGCGGCCCGATCAGCAGGTGCATCTGCTCGCCGTCCAGCCCGGAGGGGAAAACCGTCTGCTCGGGGAACGACCAGGGGTTGGGGCTGATGGGCTGATGATCGCACTCGTCGAGTTTGAAGCCGCTGACGCCCTTGTCCACCAGCGTCTTGGCGTGGTGATCGGTGAAGATCTTCGCGCCTGGGGCGTAGCGAAATCGGGCACCAGGCCGCCCCAGACCTTGTAATCGCCGCTCCACGGCACCAACGGCTTGTAGAGCGGCGAAATCGGGTGCGTAAAGCAATGTTCCCAGAGGTTCAGCTTGTAGCCCTGTTGGCGCGTCTCGCGGAGCAGCCCGTCGGGGTCGGGAAAGTTGCCCAGGTTCCAGACGAACGAACATGGATAGCGGGCGGTGTGCCAGCCCGGCTCCAGCCCGAACACGTCGCAGGGAATATGCTGTTGGCGGAACTCGCGGAGGAAGTTGAGCACCTCCTGCTGTTTCAGGTCGGTGGCGGCCCGATACCACACGCCCAGGCCCCACATCGGCGGCAAAAACCCGCCCCCGGAAAACAGGTTGTAGCGCTGCACGGCATGTCGCATGTCGGGACCGGCGAACAGGTACACGTCCACGCCTCGCGCCGAGGGCACGTCGACGCCCACAAAATGCTTGGTGAGCTGCGGCGAGCGGTAGCGCTCGATCGGGCCCGGCGTCTTCGAGTTCGATTCGGCAAGCCCCTCGCGGACTGCCCCCAGGTCGCCGAAGTAGAAGGCGGCGTAGCGGGCCGTATCGACGTAGACGCCGTAGCCCCGCGTGGAGACGTAGAACGGCGCCGGGGCGTGGGAATCGCCGAGCACGGTGGTCTGGTCGTCGCTGACGCGGACGACCTTCTTCCCGCCCCACAACTGAAAGACCTTGAGGTTCATGCCCAGGCCGTAGAACTGCTCGCCCTCTTCCAAGGGCAATTCCAGTCCGCTGCCGCGGCCGGTGCGGCGGTATCCGATGGCCTGGACGTTCAGCGGCAATTGTCCGCAAGGCGTCAGGGCCGCCAGGTCTTGCTGTCGGGCGGGATGCTCCTGGAAGGTGACGGGCGTGAACTTCTCCGGCTCTCCGAAACGGATCCGCCACACGCCGGGCCCGACTTCTTCCAGCCGGTAGCCCAGTGCGGTTTGTTCATCCGACAGTTTTGGGGCCGCGGCCGACTGTGCCGGCGCCGCGCCTGCGAAGAGCAGAAATGCCAGCGTCCAGGACCATTTGGGCAGGGCAACAACAAGCCGTGGCAAGTTCATGGGCGTCTCCTCAGTGGACGGGCGGGTGGAAATTGGCGGGATTCGAACGGCGGGCCGGGGACAGCAGGGCTGTCCCCTTCCCAAGACTCTAGTCAAATGAAGGCCAGTTGTCAATAAGTTGGTGCGCGGGAGTTTCCGGCCGGCGCCTGGGTGGGTTCTGTTACGGAAGGCGACGCACGATACGCGGTTTTGCCCCGAAGGGGCGCCATAGCACAGCCCAGGGTTGCCGCGCAGCGGCTACCCTGGGTTTCGGACGCCGAGAAGTCCCAAACCCCAACGGGGTTTCGTTGCGCGGACGTTCCGCGCAACCCCGGTGGGGTTGAGGGCGGGGGTGGCCCCGCGAACCCAGGGTAGCCGCTGCGCGGCAACCCTGGGCTAAATTATCCCGGCCCCTTCGGGGCATCGGCTTTGAGCACGCCCGAAATGGGGCGACAAAAATCGGGGATTCGGCTATAATTTCGCCATGACTGACGCTCCCCAAGAAACGCCCCGCCGCTGGTTCCGCATGACGCCGGGGCGCGTCGTGCTGGGAATGCTGGCCGTGGAGGGGTTTCTCATCCTGTCCGAGCGGTTCCAGTGGTTCGCCTTCAACCAGCACAAGGGCTACACGATGCTGATCGCCGTGGCGGCGGTCGCGGCGATCATGCTCCTAACGTCTTTCTGGTTCCTGCTGAGCCTGATTTTCAAGTGGCGATTCCAGTTCAGCATCCGCTCGTTGCTCGTGCTGATGGTGGTCGTGGCCGTCGCGTGCAGTTGGCTGGCGGCGGCGAGAAAAAGGGCGGAGGGACAGAAGGTCGCAATCGTAAAGTTGGCTGGGACCGTGGCGTACGATTATCAATTTGACGCATTAGACAAGTTCAACCCCGGCGCCACGCCACCGGGCCCAGCGTGGCTGCGAGAACTGCTCGGCGACGACTTCTTCACGACCGCGATTAGTTTGAACCTCGATTACACGCACGTCACGGACACCGACCTGGAATACCTCAAGGGGCTGCCCGAGCTTCGCGACTTGGGCCTGTCCGGGTTCTACATCACAGACGCCGGACTGGAACATCTGAAAGGGTTAACGCAACTACAGTCGCTGCGGCTCGCAAGCACTCCAGTCACGGGAATCGGACTGGAACATCTTAAGGGGCTGGGCGGACTTAAAAGGCTTGACCTCTCTCGCTCCCGGGTCACGGACCCCGGGCTGGAGCATCTCAAGGGATTGACGCAACTGCAGTGGCTTTGGCTCAGCGGCACCAAGGTCAGCGACGCGGGCGTGACGGGCCTTCGGAAGGCGCTTCCGAACGCGGACGTAGAGCGGCGGTGACGCGCAAGGCGAGGCCCGTCGGCGAGGCAGCCCTCTCTCCGTCCCCCGCGCTGGCGTTCGCCCCCTCGATTGCGTAAAATAGAACAATACTTACGCAAATTGCACCGCCTTTACCCCGTGCCCGCCGCACACGGCGGGCCGCCGCACCGGGAACCACACGCCATGGCCGAAACGCGCCGCATCGCCCTGCTGATGGGCCAAGACGTGGGCTTCTGCCGCGATCTGATCCGCGGCATCCGGGCCTACGCCATCGATAAGACCGATTGGGTCTTCCAAAACGGCCCGCCCGAGTCGTCCGTGGTCCAGGCCTTCCGCCAATGGAAGCCACACGGCATCATCGCCCAACTGCTCACCCAGCAACTTGCCGGCGAGGTGCTCAAGCTCCGCAAACCGGTCGTCGATACGTCCTGTTCCGTGCCCCGGCTGCGGGTGCCGCTGGTGGACGTGGACCACGAGGCGGTGGGGCGCCTGGCGGCCGAGCATTTCCTAGAACGCGGCTACCGGCATTTCGGCTTCTTCGGCAGCGACTGGGCGCATTATTCGAAGCTGCGGGAGGCGAGCTTCCGGCTGCGGCTGGCCGAGGCCGGCTACACGCTCTCGGCCTGCTACGTCGAGTACCTGTTGCGGCTGCCGGCGCTGATGGAGTGGAAGCGCGCGGCCGGGCGCGTGCGGCGCTGGCTCGAAGGGCTCCCGAAGCCGGTGGCCATCCTGGCGGCCAACGACATCCCGGCCCGCGAATTGGCCGACGCCTGCCGGCGCCTCGCCCTGCGCGTGCCGGACGACGTGGCCCTGCTGGGCGTGGATAACGACGATCTGGAGTGCGGCCTGACGTCGCCGCCGCTTTCCAGCGTCGCCGTGCCCTCGCGGCGGATCGGTTACGAGGCGGCCAGGCTGCTGGACGGATTGATGGCCGGCAGACCCGCCGCGCGGGGGCCTGTTTCTGCCGCCCGCCGGCGTGGTCACCCGCCAGTCCACCGACACGCTGGCCATCCACGACGCGGCGGTGGTGGCGGCCTTGAACTTCATCCGCAGCGGCGCGGCCGAGGGCATCCGCGTCGGCGACGTGGCGGCGCACGCCGCCACCGGGCGGCGGACGCTGGAAACCAGGTTCCGCGAGTTGGTGGGACACACGATCCTGGAGGAGATCCGCCGCGTCCGCGTGCAGCGGGTCAAGCAGCTCCTCAGCGACACCGACTCGTCGATGCCGGCGGTCGCCCGGCGCTCCGGCTTCTCCACGCCGCAGCGGATGTCGGTGGTGTTTCGGCAGGCCACGGGCCTGACGCCCTCGGCCTACCGCCAGCAGACACAAGTCCACGATAGGTAGTTTTTGTTGCGGAAGGTGGGACAAATGTAGGGTGGGTCGAGCGCAGCGAGCCCCACCACAATCCGCGAATCGCTGCCGGTGGGGCTCGCCGACCATGCTTTGCATGGTGCCCGTCGACCCACCCTACGGTTTCGCAAAATGACATAGGAATTGCGGAAACGAGTATTGCAACCTGCCCGCGGCGGCGCTAGACTCAAATGCGCAGCGTACTTCCGCCTTCCCAGACCCACCCAAGACCCATTTTCCCGGGGAATCAACCATGACGAGCAAGCTTTGCACCTCGGTGGCCGTGGCCGCCCTCCTCCTGGCGCCAGGAGCGGCCGTGGCCGCGGAAACTTCGCCGCCGGCGACCACCTTCGTGCGCGGATTTCGCGGTGATCCGAAGTGCGGTTTCCAGGGCCCCTGTCCCACGCACCTCGGCGATGCGCAAGTGTTCGGCGTTCGCCAGAAGAAAGGCGTCGCGGAGATGGAGTGGAAAAGCGCGCCGCTGCCGGCGGAAATCGGCGGCGAGAGCGTAACGTTCGTCTGGACGGGGGCCATGGGATTCGGACCCGGCGGCGGCAAATTCACGATTTTCGTCAGCGGGCACGCGGCGGCGGATTTCGACATGGTTTTGGAATCGACGCAGTTTCCCGCGCGGGCCAAGGACTGCCGCCTGCTTTATGACGTCCTCTTCACCGGCAACGGTCAGTTGTCCTCCGGGCACTTCTTCCTGACCGTGCCCAAGGCGTGGGTCGAGGGGGGCCAGGCGGCGGTCCTTCAGGTCAAGGCTACGGACGCGGGCGCGGAGACTTTTTTTGCGCTGGTGCGCGGCGACGATGCGCCGCTGGCGATTCCCGATCTCGACTGGACGGTGCTCGTTCATGCCGCGGCAGCGAAGGCCGGAACGCCCCCGCCGGCGGGCGAAGAGGCGAGCTACGACTGGTACCGCCGACAGGTACCTGGGACCCGGTCGTTTTCACTCCCATCGGCCCGCCCGCCGACCCGACCGAGGCGGCCGTAATGCCCAGCGGGCAACTCGCGCGCGCCACCGGCTTTAACGCGGTCACGGGCACGTATTATACCATCGACGGCACGGCATTCGGCCTGTGGGAAAACGGTCAGGCGACGCGGATGGGCTTGGAGGGCGCCTTGCGGCAATCGCTGGAGGACGGCTATTTGCCCATCGTGCGGACCCGGTGGCGTCACGGGGACCTCGACATCCGCCAGCGCGCCACGGCCGAGCCGTTGCGGGGCGCCTCGTATCAGTCGGGACTGGAAAGCACGCTGGCTTGGGCCGAGTTTGACATCACCAACAACGGCAAACAGGCCCGCGAGGTCACCTTTTTCGCCGCCCAAACGGGCGACAACGAACATCCCAAGCGGGACCTCCGCTATCGCGACGGCGTGGTGATGGAAAATGGCAGCGCCCTTTCCTCCGCGCGGGTGCCGCCCGGCTTCAGCCTGGAGTTTCAGGCCGAGGTGCCGCCAAGGAACAAGCCCGGCGTCAAGGTGGACCGCAGCGACCCGAAGAACTTGCTCACCGGGGGCGGCCTGTACAATGCGCTGTTCGCGCGCGGGCGGATCGAGCCCGGCCACACCGCGCGCGTGGTGGTGAACCGGGTCTTCGATGCCCCGCCGGCGTACTATTGGAACGGAGTTCCCTTCACGGTGGCGGCCGAGGATTTGACGGCCCGCTCGCCGGAGCAGGCCTTCGCGCTGGCCCGCACGACCTGGAAGACGCTGTCCGCTCAGGTTTCGCGGCTGACAACGCCCGACGGGATGCTGAACCGCATCGCGGGCAAGGCGATGTTGGACGGATACTTCCTCACGAAGCGGTGGCATGGGCGCTGGATCGTCTTCGATTCGGGCTGCTATCCCTGCCAATGGGACAGTTGCAGCACGAACTGGTTCTATGCCCTGGACCTGATGGGCGACCATGCCACGGCGGGCCGCCTGCTGGACACGGTCTTCGCGCGGCAGGGGCAACGGAGACCGACGGGAATGCGCACCCACGAGGGATGTTTCTCCGATGTGACCAATATCAAACAGGACGGCAGCGCAGCCTCCTGGAGCGCCGGCAACGGCTGGGCCCTTTGGGCCATGGCCGAGCACGCCCGTCTGGCCAACGGCCCGGCCTGGTTGACGGCCCACAAGCAGGCGATCCTCGACGGCTGCCAGTGGATCATCCGCGAGCGGAGCTTCTCGAAGGAGAAGGCGGATAACCCCTGCCGCGGCCTGCTTTACGGGAAGTTCGTCTGTGACATGCCCGACTCGGGCAACGTGAAAGGCGTGGGATACTTCGCCTATGCCGACGCCATCAGCTACCTGGGGCTGCACGAGATGGCCCAGTTGTTGGCCGAGTGGGGCCATCCCGAGGGCGCCGGCCTGCTGAAGGAAGCGGAGAGCTACCGGCAGGACATCGCCGCCGCCATCGACCGCCTGACCGACAAGTCGAGCGATCCTTGGTACGTTCCCTGGGCGCTGCACGCGCCGAAGTACAAGGACGAGTATCTCAACGGCGTGGTCGGTCCCATCAACCTGGCCTTCGCCCGCGTGCTCTCGCGCGACGACCCGCACATCGCGCACGTCATTCGCTGGAACATCGACCGCGTCCACAAGGGCAGCCCGGAAGACTCGGCCACGGCCAACATGTTCTATAGCCAGGACCTGGCGATCATCTTGCTGGAGCAGGGGCGCGTCGAGGAGTTCTTGCGAATGTTCTATACGATCCTGGCGGCCGACGTCTCGCACCAGGCGCTAACCACCTGCGAATGGCGAAACAACACGCAGCCGCACGTCCACTCCATCTCCAGCCTCATCCACATGCTCCGCACGATGATGGTCCAGGAGCGCGACGGCGGCCTGTATCTCCTGCAAGGGACCCCGCGGCGCTGGCTCGAGGACAACCAGGAGATCGCCATCCGCGAGCTGCCCACCTGGTACGGGCCGCTTTCGCTGCACTGCGTTTCCCACGTCGACAGCGGCAGCGTGCGCCTGCGGCTTCAGGTGCCCGAACGATTGGGCTCAGTCCCCATCCACCTGAAGCTGCGGCTGCCGGCGGGACTGCGCACCAGCAGCGTCACCGTGGACGGGCAGCCGGGCGGCCGAATCGACGGTGAGTGGATCGTGCTTTCCGGTCTGAAAGGGAGCGTGGACATCACCGCCCAGACGGCCCGGTAGTACGCCGCACACGCCGTGTGCGGTGCCAGTACGCCGCACACGCCGTGTGCGGTGCGATCGTCACACGGCGTGTGACGGATACTGGGCTCGTCACACGGCGTGTGACGGATACGCTGAAAAGGAAAAGCCGATGGAACTCGAGACGCGCTAGCGATGGCTGAAACAGGGTCTTGTCGCCGACGTCCTATCCTCAGGGTTATTGCCTGCCGACATACTTCTCTGGCAGGCATGATCTGCGGCATCTTGTTGCTTTCGGGAACGACCGCAACAAATGCCGAAAACGAACAACTCGCCGTCGGAGACGCTTATGTTCGGTCGGAGGCCGGCCGAGCGCGGTGGTTGATCGGCACTCGATGCATTGAACAGGTGTTCGACTGCGCCGAGGGGCAGTTTCGCCTGGTCAGCTACAAGAACCGATGCACGGAACCGGCGGTCGAGTACGTGGAGCGAATCACCGCCTGCGCCCCATTCGCCCTGGACATCGACGCGCTGGCAAGCGGCCGGTCGCTTGCCAGCGATTTCAGCGCTTGGAAGCTGAGCAGCGTGAAGGCGAATCGGGTGAGCACGGGCGGCCGGCCGGCTGCGCAACTCGACGTCGCCCTGGTGCGCGGGACAATCCGCGCATACTTTCACGTGTTGGCGTTTCCTGGAACGCCGATTTTGCGGCAATGGGTGGAGCTGGAAAACTCCGGCGCCCAGCCCGCCGTGCTGGCATCGCCGGCGCCGGCGTGCTGGCGGCTGCGCGGCGACCGGGCCTCGTCCTACACGCACTCCTGGATGACCGGCGGAGGCGCCGCATCCAAGCAGGGCAAATTGGAGCAGGCGGCGGTCGCGTCGCCGTACCGCCGGAAACTGGAGGGCAACGGCACGGCGGAATTGGTGCCGTGGACGGCCTTGCACCGAGCGGAGGGCCCCAAGGACGGCTGGTTCATGGCCCTGGAATACTTGGGCCGATGGTCGCTCAGCGTGGACCGCCCGGCGGCCGGCCCGCTGGCGGCGACGGCCTTCCTTCCTGAGTTGAAATCGATCGCGCTGGGACCCGGCCAGCGGCTGGAGTTGCCCTGGGTGACATTCGGCGTCTTCCACGACGGGCTGGACGCCATGGCGGCGTCGCTTTACGACTGGCAATACGAATACCTCTGGGACTACACCAACACGGATTTCTATGCACGTTCCCGCTGCTGCGGGTTGTGGTTCTATTGCTCGCAGAACCTCCAGGAGCAGTTCACGGCCCGCCTGGCCGATCTCGACATGAACACCGCCGACGCCATGCGGACCATGGGATACGAGATGCTTTGGGACGATGCCGGCTGGTCCTCGTATCCCGGCAACGGCCTGCCGCCGAAAGACTATGGATCGGTCTTTGTACAGACCTACGAAGGCCCGGACTTTTGCCAGGCGCAACAATATCTGCAGAAGACGGCAATGCGCTGGCTCTTGTGGTTCGCGGGTCGTCCGCCGGCCGGGGTGTTGGACGGCAAGATCGGCGCCTGGGGCGATTTTGAATGGCGGACCGACAGCGTGAACTTTCCGGACCTGGCGGCCGACAAAAGTTTTCGGGCCGAAGTCAAGCGGTTCTTGGACGCCCATCCGAACAGTTCTTTCCACACGTGCAGCGGCGGCAGCACTTACGCCCACACGTTCGAGATCGGCGGCCGCTATGCGAACTTCAACATGCTGAGCGACTTGGGACGCGGTCCGTACATCAACTACTATTTTTCCTACCTCGAACCGCCCGACCGGTGGGGCGACATCACGATTGCGATGGCGTCGATCTATGGCAAGAAAGACGGTTCCAACGCGGGGATGGGCGAGGTTATGGCCGCGCGGCGCGGCGTGCCGCCCAAGCTGGAGGATGTGCGCTACGTGAAGGAGAGCGGCCGGGGCATGTTGACCGCCGTCCCAAGCCCTTATTGGGGGCGCTTGCCGGCTGCCGATGGCGAACTGGCGCGCCGCAACATGGATTTGTACCGTTACTTTCGCCGCCAAGGCCTGGCCGGCCGCTGGAGCTATGTCTTCCATCCGACCGTCCGGGGCGATCGGGAATACTACTATTTCCAGCGCACCAGCCACGACCGCCGCAAGGCGTGCATCATCCTCACGCACCGCGCCGAGCAGCCGCTGGTCGTCTGCCCGCGCGGACTTCTGCCGGAGGCGAAGTACCTCGTCGGGTTCGACTCGACCCGAGCCACGACCGAGCGGACGGGCGCCGATCTGATGACCGCCGGCATCGCCATTGCGGACCAGAAGGCGGGCGAGCTGATCTATCTGAATTTACCCAATCGACCCGGCAGCGGGCAGGACAACATTGCGCCGCAATCGCCGGGCCGCGTGCTGGCGCGTCGTGAAACCAACATCGGCCACAGCGGCATCGGCCTTCATTGGTCGCCGGGCGTTGATAACAACTGGATCAGCTACTACGAAGTGCGGCGAGACGGGATCGTCCTCGACAAAGTCGCCATTGGAAATTACTACTTCGATCATGCCGACGGTTGGCAGCGCCTGCACGAATATGCCGTGCGAACCGTGGATGGAGACGGCAACGCCAGCGGCTGGACCGTCGCCGAGCCGACGGCCGACGAACCCATGACGTTCGCGGCGCTGGGCGGCCATTTCAGCCAGCCGGGCCGCGAAGGCTGGAGCGAAGAGACCAGCGCGGATAATCGCCTCTTCGCGCCGATGAAGTGGGTGCCGCCGGCCCACAACCCGGCCGCCGATTTCGGCGGAACGCCCAATCAACCCGGCGGCGTCGAGGGCTACTGGGAAGGCCCCGGCGGCGCGCGCGTCGGCCGAGGCTGGCAACAGGCGTCCAAGACCGAGGGCTGCGTCCGCGCATGGACCGCGCCGAGGACAGGAGCCGTCCGCATCACGGGACGCGCCATGCGCGAGTATTATCATCGCACCCGGGGCGGTCCGCTCCGGGTCGCAATCCTGCACGGACAACGGCAGATTTGGCCCCAGCAAGGCTGGGCCGCGGTCGCCCTGGGCGATCTGATCGGAGCCACGCATGACGTCACACTGAAGGTCGCCGCCGGCGATGTCCTTCGTTTCGTGCTCGACAGGGGGACCGTCCCGGAACATGACCTGATTGCCTGGATGCCGCGGATCGTGTACGACGAAACCGCAGCCGTGGCGCCGGCGCCGGCTGTCGTGCGCATCCTCTGCGGGGCCAAGACGCCCTACACCGACCGTTGCGGCAACGTTTGGGCGGCCGATCGGTATTTCACCGCCGGCGAACCAATCCTGACGACCGCGAAGATCGAAGACGCCTCGCCCACGCCGGAAGATCAATGGCTCTATCAAAATGGCCGAGCGGGGAAAGAGTTTACCTATTCCATCCCCGTTCCTGCGGGTCTCTACGCAGTGCGGCTGAAGTTCGCGGAGCCGAAACATGCGTGGATGTTTGAAAGGCCCTTCAATCTAGACATCAACGGCCAGCAAGCATTGACGGATTTTGACGTCGTGCAGGCAGCCAGAGGACCGCGACGGGCCGTCGAGCGGGCGTTCCGCAACGTCGTTCCCGACGCCGACGGCAGAATCGTCCTGCATTTCACCACCGGCAAGAACCCGCTCAGAACCTCGGACGACCCCATGGTGCAAGCCATTGAAGTCTTGCCCGAGCAGAGGCCGGACCTTCGCATCCACGCCGGCGGCGGCGAGTTTGTCGACTGGAATGGCTCCGTGTGGACCGCCGACGCGCATTTTGCCGGCGGCACGACCATCGCGTCCACCTCGCCGGTGGTTCATGCGTCGCCGACGCTGTACGACCAGCAGTTGTATCGCGCGGCCCGGTCGGGAAAGACCTTCCGCTACACGCTTGCGGCGCCGCCGGGCCTGTACACCGTGCATCTGAAATTTGCCGAGTTGTGGCTGAAGCAAGCCGGCCAGCGACCGATGGACATCGCGATCAACGGCCGCCTGGTGCGGAAGTCCTGGGACCCGGCGGCCGCGGCGGGCTGTATCGCCATGGCGGCCGACCTCCGCGCGGATAACATTACTCCCGATGTGGAGGGGCACATCGTCATCAGCCTTCGCGCAACAGGCGCCAACAATGCCATCCTACAGGCCATCGAGCTTCAGTAGTTTTTGTTGCCGAAACGATGTTGGCTGGATCGTCGCCTTTCGCTTCGCGAAAGCAGCGTGGTTTGGTCGCGACTTTCGCGGAGCGAAAGGCGACAAAAGGCTTTCCGCAGCAGACACTCAGTAGCTTCCGTTTCGCAAAACGACACAAAAATTGCGGAAAGGTGCCTTGCAAGCGGCCCCCCGCGGCGCTACACTCGAAGGCGCAGCCTGTTTCGGCCTTCCAAGGCCCATGTTCCGGGGGACTGTCCCACTTTTCGTTCGACGAAAATGGGACGGTCCCCCTTGCGTCACCGAGGAATCAGTCATGACGAGCAAGCTTTGCACCCCGGCGGCCGTGGCCGCCGTCCTCCTGGCGCTGGCGCGGCCGTGGCCGCGGAGACCTCGCCGCCGGCGACCACCTTCGTGCGCGGCTTTCGCGGCGATCCCAAGGTCGGCTTTCAGAGCCTCCTGGTACACGCACTTGGGCCTGACCCCGATCTTCGGCGTCCGCCAGAGGAAAGGCTGCGCCGAGATGGAGTGGAAGAGCGCCGTGGTGCCGGCGGACATCCCCGGCCAGACCGTGACCTTCGTCTGGTCCGGCGCGATGGGCGCCTGGACGTTGGGGGAAAGTTCACGATTTTCGTCAACGGGCACGCCGCGGCAGATTGCGAGATGGTGCTGGAATCGACGCGGTTTCCCTGTCCCGATAAGGACTGCCGGCTGTTGTACGACGTGCTCTACACGCTCAATAACGTGGACTCTGCCGGGCACTTCTTCCTGACGGTGCCGAAGGCGTGGGTCAAGTCCGGCCAGCCGGCGGACCTCAAGGTCAAGGCCACGGAGCGGGGCCTGGAAACATGGTTTGCACTGGTACACGCCGACGATGCCCCGCTGGCGATTCCCGATCGGAAGTGGACGGCGCTCAGCCAGGCGGGCCGGCAGCAGCCGGGCACGCCGCCGCCCTCGGGCGAGGAGGCCAGCTACGACTGGTATGTGAATCAGTACGCCGATCCCGTCCGCTGGACGCCCATCGGCCTGCCCGGCGATCCGGCCGAGGCGGCGGTCTCGTCCACCGGGGAACTCGAGCGGACCCCAAACTACGAGGGGATTCCCGGCACGTCGTACCTAATCAACTCCACGGCCTTCGGGCTCTACGAAGACGGCCATGCCGTGCCGATCGGTAAGGACGGGGCCGCGGCACGGCAGTCGCTGGAAGAGGGCTACTTGCCCATCGTCATCACCGACTGGAGCTTTGGCGACATCGCCATCCGCCAGCGCGCCACCTCGCAGCCGCTGCGGAGCACCTCGTACGAGACGGGACTGGAGAGCACGCTGGCCTGGGTGGTCTTCGACATCACCAACAACGGCAAGGAGCCGCGGGAGATCACTTTCTTCGCCGCCGAATCGGGCGACAAGGACCATCCCAAGCGGAACCTCAGCTATCGCGACGGCGTTGTGATGGACGGCGGCAGTGCCCGCGCGTTGGCGCGGGTCCCGCCCGGCTTCAGCCTGGAGTTCCAGGCGGAAGTGCCGGGGAATAGGAAGCTGGACGCCAAGGTGGACCGCAAGGACCCGAAGACCTTGCTCGTGGCGGGCGGGCTCTACAACGCGCTTTTGATGCACGGCCGCCTCGAGCCGGGCCAGACCGCCCGCGTGGTGGTGAACCAGGTCCTCGATTCCCTCGGGACGTGGTATTGGAGCGCAATTCCGCCCAAGGTGGCGGCCGAGGAATTGACCGGCCGGGGGCCGGAGCAGGCCTTCGAGCTTGCCCGCACGACCTGGAAGACGCTGGCCGCCGGGGTGACGCGGCTGACCACTCCCGACGCCGTGCTGAACCGCATCGCGCTGAAGGCGATGCTCGACGGCTACTTCCTCACGAAGCGGTGGAATGGTCGCTGGATCGTCTTCGATTCCGTCTGCTATTGCTGCCAATGGGACGATTCGAGCACGAAGTGGTTCTATGCCCTGGACCTGATGGGCGACCATGCCACGGCCGCCAAGCTGCTGGATACGGTGTTCTGGCGGCAAGGGAAGCGGAAACCGCTGGGAATGCACACCCGCGAGGGCTGTTTCTCCGACGTTACCAATATCGCCCACGACGGCAGCGATGCCTCCTGGAGCGTCTGCAATGGCTGGGCCCTCTGGGCCATGGCCGAGCATGCCCGGCTGGCCAACGATCCGGCCTGGCTGACCGCGCACAAACAGGCGATCCTCGACGGCTGCCAGTGGATCATCCGGGAAAGGAACTTCTCGAAGGAGAAGCCGGACAATCCCTGCCGCGGCCTGATCTACGGAAAGTTCGTCTGCGACATGCCCAACTCGGGCAATGTCAGCGGTGTGGCCTATTTCACCTATGCCGACGCCATCAGCTACCTGGGCCTGCACGACATGGCCCAATTGCTCGTCCAGTGGGGCCACCCCGAGGGCGCCGGCCTGCTGAAGGAAGCGGAACTCTACCGGCAGGACATCATCGCCGCCGTCGACCGCCTCACCGACAAGTCGAGCGATCCCTGGTACGTGCCCTGGGACCTGAGCGCGCCGAAGTTCAAGCACGAGTACCTCAACGGCGTGTGCGGCCCCATCAACCTGGCGTTCGGCGGCGTGCTCTCGCGCGACGACCCGCGCATTGCGCACGTCATTCGCTGGAACCTCGACCGTGTCCACAACGGCCGCCTGGAAGAGTCGGCCACCGCCAACATGTTCTATAGCCAGGACCTGGCCATCGTGCTCTTGGAGCAGGGGCGCGTCGAGGATTTCCTGCGGATGTTCTATACCGTCCTCGGCTCCGACGTCACGCACCAGACGCTGACCACCTGCGAATGGCGGAACAATACGCAGCCGCACGTCCATTCCATCGCCAGCCTCATCCGCATGTTCCGCATGATGATGGTCCAGGAGCGCGACGGCGGGCTGCATCTCCTGCAAGGCACCCCGCGGCGCTGGCTGGAGGACAACCAGGAGATCGACATTCGCGAGCTGCCCACCTGGTACGGGCCGCTTTCGCTGCACTGCGTTTCGCACGTCGGCAGCGGCAAGGTGCAACTGCGGCTCCAGGTGCCCGAGCGATTGGGCGCGGTGCCCATTCATCTGAAGCTGCGGCTGCCGGCGGGATTGCACATCAGCGGCGTCACGGTGGACGGCCAGCCGGGCGGCCGAATCGACGGCGAGTGGATCGTGCTTTCCGGTCTGAAAGGGAGCGTGGACATTACCGCCCAGACGGGCCGATAGTACGCCGCACACGCCGTGTGCGGTGCCAGTACGCCGCACACGCCGTGTGCGGTGGGATCGTCACACGGCGTGTGACGGATACTGAGAGATCGTCACACGGCGTGTGACGGATACAGCGAGAGGAGACGCCGATGGAATTCGAGACGCGTTACGAGTGGCTGCGGCCGGGGCAGTTGCGCCAGCGCCGCGACCAATGCCCGTTGGTCCTCGTGCCGGTCGGGCCGTTGGAATATCACGGCCCGCACCTGCCCTTGGGCGTCGATGCGATCAACTGCACGCGGGTGGCGCATGCCTGCTGCCGCAAGCTCCAGAAGGGCGTCGTGCTGCCCACGCTGATGATGGGCACCGAGCGGGAGCGGGGAGCGGACGTGCTGGAGGCCCTGGGGCTGCCGACGCAAAGTTACGTCGTCGGCATGGACTTTCCCAGCCGCCTGTGGAACAGCCATTACCTGCCCGAAGAAGTCTTCGCCATCCGCCTGGCAGCCGAACTCCGCATCCTCATCGGCCAGGGGTATCGATACCTCGTGATCGCCAACGGCCACGGCGCCACCAATCACTTGCAGGTGATCGACCGGCTGTGCGTCGAATTGCGCAACACGACGCCGGCGCGGTTGACGTGGCGGCTGACGCTGCCCGAGCGGCTGCTGGCGGACGAGACGGCCGGACACGCCGACGCGACCGAGACCTCGATGACGATGTGTTACGACCCCGGCTCGGTCGACCTGGGTGCGCTGCCGCCGCCGGAAGTCCCGCTGCATTCCTGCGAATTCTCGATCGTCGACGGGGCCGGATTTACTTCCCGCTATCCGCGCGATCACGTGGTGCGAAACGACCCGCGGACCAGCACGGCCGCGGAGGGGAAGCGGCTTTTCGACGAAGCCGTCGACGAGCTGGCCGCCGCGGCCGAACAGTTGATGGCTTGAATGAAGGCAGAGAACTTACATGTGTAGGGTGGGTCGAGCGCAGCGAGCCCCACCATTGCGTTACGCGGATTGTGGTGGGGCTCGCGACCATGCTTCGCATGGTGCCCCTCGACCCACCCTACGGTCGATGCTTAGAACGGGAGAAAATACTCATGCCGGGCCCTGGATCCTACTGGATCGGTGAAGAAGAGAAAAAGGAAGTCTTGGAGGTGCTCCAGAGCGGGCACCTGTCGCGCTACGGCGATCTGAGCGATCCGTGCTTCCAGCACAAGGTGCTCAGCTTTGAGGCGGAGTTCGCCGAGTATATCGGCGTCCGCCACGCCGTGGCGACCAGCTCCGGCACCAGCGCCCTGTTCATTTCCTACCACGTCAACGGGCTGAAGCCGGGCGACGAGGTGATCATTCCCAGCTACGGTTTCGTGGCCACCTACACGGCGGCGATCTTCGCCGGACTCGTCCCCGTGCCCGCCGAGATCGACGACTCGCTGACGCTCGATCCCGCCAACGTCGAGCGACGCATTACGCCGCGCACCAAGGCGATCGTCCCCATCCACATGCTGGGCAATCCGGCCGACATGGATGCGATCCGGCAAGTGGCCGAGCGGCATGGACTGGTCGTCATCGAGGACGGCTGCCAGGCGGCCGGCGCGATCTACAAGGGACGCAAGGTGGGAGGGTTCGGCCGCACGGCGGCCTTCTCGCTGAATATCTACAAGACGATCACGGCCGGCGACGGCGGCATCTTCGTGACCGACGACGCCCAGGTGCGCGAGGCTGGCCTTCGCCCTCCAGGACCAGGGCTACCGTGCCGCCGGCGGCGCCACGACCACCGCAGACGGCAGCACTCTGGGGATGAATTTCCGCATGAACGAGCTGACCGGGGCAGTCGCCCGGCGCAACTCCGCAAGCTCGACCGGATCACGGCGACGCTGCGGGCGAAGAAGCAGCGGCTGAAGGAACTCATCGGTCCGTTGCACGGCTGCCGCTGGCGCCGGCTCAACGACGCCCAAGGGGAATGCGGCACCCTGTGTACGGTGATTTTCGACCGTGCCGCGCAGGCCGTCGCCGTCGCCGCGGCCCTGGGAACCACCACGGTGGCCGAGAGCGGCTGGCACGTGCTGGCGAACATGGACCACGTCAATCGGCACTTGCGGCACTTGGGCCGGCCCTGCGGTCCCGGCGCCTATCCGCAGACCGACGACCTGCTGGGCCGCTCGATCAACCTCAGCGTGGGCGTGATCGACCGGGGGCTGGGCGCTGCGTTCGGCATCAACATCAACTCCAGCGACGCCGAAATCGAGCAGGCGGCGGTGCGCTTCCGCGCGGCCTGCGGTCAGGGCACAGGATCCTAAGGAAGAGGCCACCCCGTTGTCGCCCAGGAAACGAAAGATTAGACTTGGCAGTCGCGGAAAAGGCGTTTTGTGTTGTGATGGTGAAGACGCCCTCACCCTAACCCTCTCCCGGAGGGAGAGGGGACATGAAATCCGCAATTTGCAACGGTCCGGGTAGCCACGGGGAAAAGGAGACGTGCAATATGCCCGACGGAACGAAGGTGCGGATAGGGCTGATCGGCGCCGGATGGATCGGCGCCCATCACGGTCACAACGTGCTGCGGAATCCGCACGCGGAGTTGGTGGCCGTGGCCGACGCCGACCGGCAAAAGGCGGCCGCTTTCCTGGCGCGCGAAGGCGGCTCGGCCCGCGTCTGCGGCGACTACCAGGAATTGCTCCGGCAGGCCGACGTGGACGCGGTGGTCATCGCCTCGCCCAACAAGCTGCACGCCGAGCAGACCATCGCCGCCGCGGAGGCGTCGAAACACGTGTACCTGGAAAAGCCCATGGCCATCGCCCTGGACGACTGCCGCCGGATGGTCGCGGCGATTGGGAAGTCGGGGGTGAAGTGCGCCATGGGCTATCATCGGCGTTTGAATCCGCTGGCCCAATACGCGCGGAGGTTACAGGAGCAAGGCCAGCTCGGCGAGATCGCGCTGGCGGAGTCTGATTACCTTCATCACGTTCCCGGCGACCTGGACATTTGGCAGTGGCTGGGAAAAGAGGCCGTCGCCGGTTCGCTGCTGCACGCGGCGGCCGGACACAATATCGATCTGCTCCGCTATTTCTGCGGCGAAGTGGTCGAGGTGGGCTGCTTCAAGGACGCCCGCATGCCGCGGAAGACCCAGGTCGAGACCGAAGACCTCGCCGTGGTGATGCTGCGTTTTGCCAGCGGCGCCCTGGGGCGGGTGGCGATGCTGGTGGGGCCGATCGTCTCCTTCACGTTCACGCTGCGGCTGTTCGGCACGCACGGAACGGTCGACAACAACCGCGTCTGGCTGGACACCATTCCCTCGTTTTCCGAGACCGGCCACGAGCACGACTTCGTCGAGCTGCCGCGATCGTGGATTCCGGACAACATCCAGGGGGGCGTCGCCGAGACCTGGGACAAGTGCCTGGACGCCTTCGTCGACGACGTCCGCTTGGACCGCCCGCCGCCCAACGACGCGGTGAGCGGTTTCCAGACCGCTGCCGTCTGTTTCGCCGCCGTGCAATCGGCGCGAGAAAAGAGGATCGTCGCGCCCGAGGAATTGTAGCAGGCGCGCGCCGCGTGCCTGCTAAATCGTTTCTTTGCAGGAGAAGAGTTCATGGCTGCCGATCAAGACTACCACCTGATCAACTTGCATTTCGGCGCCCACGAGCTGCGCCGTTTGGGCGAGTTGGAACTGAAATATCTCGGCGAGGTGATGCAGGGGGAGACGCTCAGCAACTACATCAGCGAGCAGAGCCTCACCCGCCGCTTCGAGGAGGCTTTCGCCGGCAAGGTCGGGGTCGCCAAGGCGATGGCCAAGAGCAGCGCCATGTCGGGCCTGTTCGAGGCGGTGAGCGTTTCCGGCGCGGGCCCGGGATATGAAGTGATCTGCGATCCCATCGTCCACTTCGGCGGCCTGGCGGCGCTGTTCTTCAACGCCGTGCCGCGCTTCGCCGACGTCCGCCGCGACACCTACAACATGGACCCGGATTCGCTGCTGGCCAACATCACGCCATTGACTCGGGCGGTCATCGTGACGCACCTTTGGGGCCAGAGCGCCGAGATCGACACCATCGCGGAGATCTGCCGCGACAAGGACATCTTTCTCATCGAGGACTGCGCCCACGGCGTCGGCGCCCGCTGGAACGGCAAGCACGTGGGCAGCTTCGGCGACCTGGGCGTATTCAGCTTCCAGGAGTTCAAGCAACTCTCCACGGGCGACGGCGGCATGAGCACCACCAACCGCGCGGAACTCTTCGACAAGCTCCGCAACGTCTGGTGGTTCTCCGGCGAATCGCCCCAGTTTGTCTACGGCAACTATCGCATGAACGAGGTCACGGCGGCGGTCGGCCTGGCCCAGTTGGAAAAGATCGACGGCATCCTGGCCACCTACGCCAAGACCCTGGCAATCCTCAACAAGGCGATCGCAGGCTGCCCGTGGCTCAAGCCGCGCCACGTTCCCCATCAGGCGGAGATGGTCGGCTACTGGTGGGCCTGCACCTGGGAAGGCGAGAAGCACGGCCTTTCGTACGAGCGATTCCAGAAGCTCAGCGAGGAGTTGAAGGTGGGATTGCGCTTCGGGTTCAACCATTATCCGGCCCAGGATTTTCCCCTCTTTCGCGAGACGACCGCCTACCGCACCCATCCCGATTGCCCGGTCCGCTGCCCGCTCTACACGGCCAAGAGCACCTTCCGCTACACCTGGAACCAGACCCCGGTATGCCAGGACCTGATGCCGCGGCTGGTCACGGTGAACCTGATCTTCCTTTCCATCCCCGCCGCGGAAACCATGGCCGACCGCATCCGCACCCTGATTCAGCGAATGGAGCAATAACGTCCCATGGCGTCTCAGCAATCGACCTTCACACTCGACGGCCCCAGGCTGCGGATCGAGCTGGATCAGCGGCAGGGCGGAAAAGTCGTCGCCGTCTTCGACCGCACCCTCGGCCGCAATCTGCTGCTGGACCAGCAGGGCGCCGGCGGGCGGGCGCTGGAAAATGGCCGCGTGTATTCCGTCTCCGGATGGGACGAAGCCATTCCCACGCTGGAGCCCTATGGCGACGTGCCCACGATGGGATATGCCTGGCACACGCCGCCGCAGTGCCGGCTGACGCCCGACGGCCTGGAGTCCGATTGGACCATGCCCGGCTGGACGCTAGAGCGCAGGATCACGACCGACCAGACGGGTTGGCAAGCGGCCTACCGGATCGTTAATTCCGCTTCGCAGCCGCAGCCGCTGATCTGGGTGGCCCACGCCCTCTTTCCCATCGAGGGGCTTGACGAGTTGCTCGTTCCCGGCGGTGCGATCCGGCCCGGGCCCGACTGCGACCTGGCCGAGGTCAAGCGGCGATTCCACACGGCTGGCACGCGGCGGAGCACGTCGACCTTCGAGGAGGCCGAGATGTCGTGGAAGTTTTTCGTGCCCGGCGACGGCGAGGTGTCGCTGCGGTATCGGGACGCCGAGTTGGCCGTCGCCACCGACGCGCCCTGGTTCGGCATTTGGTTGAATTTGGGGAGGTTCGCCGTCCGCTGCATCGGCGTGGAGCCCACCAATGAGCCCACCGACTACCTGCAAAACGTGGCCGCCACGGTGGCCGCCCGGGGCGAGTGCAGATTCAAGTGGAGCGTGAGGATTCGGACATGAACGTCGTCTCGATCATCGGCGCACCAGGATGACGAGATGCGATGCCTGGGGACGATGCTCAAATGCCAGGCCCGCGGCGACACGCTCGCTTTCGTCACCGTCACCGACGGCTCCCTGGGCTTTGTGCAACGGCCGGAGATTTCCCGCGTCGAGGCCGCCGCCATCCGCCACGCCGAGATGACGGCGCTGGCCGGGGCGATCGCCGCCGAGTACCTCAACCTACGCCAGCAGGATGAATTCCTTTACGATACGCCCGAGGTGCGGCTGAAGCTCATCGAGGCGATCCGCAAGCTGCGGGCGGACCTGATCTTCACCCACTACGGCGAGGACTACAACCTCGACCATACGACGGTCAACGCCCTGGTGCGGCAATGTGCCATGCACGCCTGCTTGCCGGTGATTCGCACGGAGTCCGAGCCGCTGCGGCAGTCGCCGGCGGTCTTCCTGGTCGAGCCGCACGGGCCATTTCCCTTTCCCGCCACGCACTACGTCGATATTTCCGACTTCTTTGAAAGGAAGGCGGAGTTGCTCCGCTGCCATCGCTCCCAGGAGGAAGCCTTTCAGAAGGCGTTCAACACCGGCCTGCGGGAGGTGTGCGCCAAGTTGGACGTTTACCGCGGCGACCTGGCCGGCTGCCGATATGCCGAGTGTTTGTGCCCATGCCGGCCCGCGGTGCGCTGAAGGCGTTCAACGTGCTGCCGTAGCACTGCAAGTGTGCCACTGGCTTTGCCAGTGCCTCCGTGGGTCTGGCCGCCCAAAGCACTGGCATAGCCAGTGGCACCCGGCGCTGCAAGTGTGCCACTGGCTTTGCCAGTGCCTCCGTGGGTCTGGCCGCCCAAAGCACTGGCATAGCCAGTGGCACCCGGCACTGCAAGTGTGCCACTGGCTTTGCCAGTGCCTCCGTGGGTCTGGCCGCCCAAAGCACTGGCATAGCCAGTGGCACCCGGCACTGGCATAGCCAGTGGCACCCGAGCCGCTGCTACCAGAATCGCCAATAGAGATAGAACCAGATGATCGCCACCAGGCCCCACCAGTATTTGAGTTGCTGATACCAAGGCCGGCGGACGCCCTCGTCGTAGGCCTCCAGGAGTTTCGGGCGCCAGACGTAGGGGGCGATCTTTTGGTAGTCGGGCGGGGCCGTCAGCAACGCAACGATGGCAATGCCGATGACGATGATGACCTCGGCGATTCCCCCGATGTAAAAGAAGTGCAGCTCGGGGATGCCCCGCACGTGACCGCTGAAGAGGGCCAATAGCGACCCCGTGATGAGAGCGCCGCCCAGCAGGCCGAACAGGGCCGCGGGATAGTTGACGCGCTTCCAGAGCACGCCCATCAGCACGGTCGCCATGAAGGGAATCGCGATCGAGGTGAGGGTGAACTGGAAGAACTCGAAGATGCCCCAGCGGGCGACGATGGGCGAGATGACCGCGGCCAACACGAGGACGACGAAGGCGGTAATCCGTCCCACGCGGACCATTTCGCGGTCGCCGGCCCCCTTGTGAATGAGCTTCTTGTAGACGTCGGTGGAGAAGAGCGTGGAGGCGGAGTTGACCTGCGCGCTGAGCGTGGCCATGACGGCGGCGATCAGGCCCGCCACCACGACGCCGCGCACGCCCCAGGCCGGCCCGAACCTGTCCAACGCGAAGGTGAAAGCCAGGTCGGGCGTCTTTGCCAGCACCTCCAATTTCGCCGGGTCCTGGTGCATCACATGGATCCAGTGGAAGACCACCAGGCCGAGGAAACAGGTTACCAGCGGCCGGAAGAAATTCAGGCACTGGGCCAGCACCAGCCCCATCAGGGCGTCCCAGGTGCTCCGCGCGGCCAGCATCCGCTGGATCATCGCCTGGTTGCCCACCTGGTAGAACGTAAAGGCCCCGAACACGGCGATGATCATCCCCAGGAAAGGCGCCATGGGGTGGTCGGGCGGCTGATAAAGGTGCATCCGCGCAGGGCTGGCGGCGACCAGGGCCGACCAGCCGCCGGGGATATGGCCCAAGGCGGCGAAGAAGAGCGTGATGCCGCCCGCCATCAGCAGCAGGCACTGGAACAGGTCGGCCCACATCACCGAGGTCAGCCCGCCGTGGATGGAATACGCCCCCACTCCCACCACGATGATCAACAAGACATAATAGAAATTCCAGCCGGTGACTTGGGAAAATGCCAGGCTGCCGCTATAGAGCACGGTCACCATGTAGATGCACACGTAGAAGACCAGCAACATGCACGAGTAGACCGTGCCGCAGGCCGGCCCGAAGCGATCGGCCAGGAAGCCCGGCACGGTCGTCACCTTGTTCTTCAGGTAGATCGGTATGAAGATTGCCAGGACCAGCGTATAGCAGGGCAGCCCGAACCACTCCCAGTTGGCGATTCCCATGCCGTACTGATAGGTGACGCCGACGGTGCCGATCATCTGCTCGCTGGAAATGCCGGTGGCCACGAAGGCCGTGCCGATCAGCCACCAGGGCATGCGGTTGCCGCCGAGAAAGTAGCCGTGGGCGGTCTGCGACCGCTTCCGCCCCGCAAAGATGCCCACGCCGACGACGAACACCATCGAGGCCAGAATGATCAGCACGTCGATCCGCGTGAGCATGTCAAGTCTCCTTCGGGCCGGACGCTCCACAAGCTTCGGCTATCTTACCCGAAGGCGGCCGGGAAGGGAAGCCGCCGAGCGGGCAACAACAGATGGTCGCCCCTTTGCCCCGGAGGGGCCGTGATAATTCAGCCCGGGGTTGCCGCGCAGCGGCTACCCCGGGTTGGCGGGCCGCCCTCGGCCCCAACCCCATCGGGGTTGCACAGGCGTCCGCGAAACGAAACCCCGTTGGGGTTTTCGATCTCTCGCCGTCCGACGCCCAGGGTAGCCGCTGCGCGGCAACCCTGGGCTATGCTATGCCGCCCCCTCGGGACGGACTCCCCCTTGCGGGCGGACTCCGCTATAATATCGCCATGGCCGACGCTGCTCAGTGCAAGACCCGCCGCTGGTTCCGCGTCTCGCCCGAGCGCTGCGTGTTCGGACTGCTGGCCGTGGAGGGCTTTCTACTGCTCTCCGAGCGGTTCCAGTGGTTCGCCTTCAACCAGCACAAGGGCTGGACGGTGCTGATCGCCATCGCCAGCGTGGGCCTGGCACTTCTCCTGATGTTCCTTTGGTTCCTCGCCGCCCTGCTCTTCCGGCTGCGGTTTCAGTTCAGTATCCTCTCGTTGCTCGTGCTGATGGTGGTCGTCGCGATCCCGTGCAGTTGGCTGGCGACTGAAATGAAGGCGGCACGCGAGCAGAAGCGGGCGGTGGAGGAAATTGTCAAGGCGGGCGGGTCGGTCTCCTACGATTACCAAGACTATCCGTTGGGCAGTTGGACCGGTGGCAAACCACCGGGGCCAGCGTGGCTGCGGAAGTTGATTGGGGACGACTTGCTGGTGAACGTGACGACGGCAGATTTTAACGACCCGGAAACCGGCGACGCCGTGCTGGAACACCTTGAAGGATTGACCACAGTTGAACAGTTGCAGCTCGTCCACACCAACGTGAGCGACGCTGGGCTGGAACACCTCAAAGGATTGACCCAACTCAAGCTGCTGTTCCTCAACGGCACCAAGGTGAGCGACGCCGGGTTGAAGCGCCTCAACGGATTGACCCAACTCGAAATCCTCTACCTCGCTGAGACGCAGATCAGCGACGCCGGGCTGGAATACCTCAAGGGGCTGACGCAACTCAAATCTCTGGACCTCAGCGGCACCAAGATCAGCGACGCCGGGCTGCAACGCCTCGGGGGATTAACCGGACTCCAAAGGCTGGACCTCGACGACACCAAAGTCAGCGACGCCGGGCTAGAACATCTCAAAGGACTGACCCAACTGCAAGACCTCCACCTCGCCCGCACCAAGGTCAGCGACGCCGGGCTGCAACACCTAAAAGAGCTGACTCAACTCGGCGCGATTGAGCTCGGCAGCCCCAACGTCACCGACGCGGGCATGAGAGACCTAAAAAAGACGTTGCCAAAGGCACAATTCTGGCAATAACACGCAGCTCGAGGCGAAATAGCCATGCGAACCATATCAAGCCGGATCGCCCGGCGTGAGTTTCTTGGCCGGGCTGCGGCGGCCGGGGCCGCCACGTTGCTCGGCGGACGCTTCGCCTCCGCCGCCGAGGAGACCTTGCGCAAAGACTGGCTGGCCCGCTGGGAGAAAAACATCCTCCGCGACGCCCGCAACCGCTACTGCGACCGCGAGATGGGCGAAGAGATCGGCTGGCTCATCAGCCCGTTCCTGTCGGGCTTCTATTACGGCTATCTGGCCACGCAGGACACCAAGTGGGTGGACATGCTCCTGGATTGGGCCGACGCCTGGATCAAACGCGGCGTGAAAGAGCCCGACGGCTATCTCGGCTGGCCGAAGGCCGGCGGCGCCAGCACCGGCGCCGTGGCCGACCTCTATACCGACAACCTGCTGGGCGAAGCCATGGGGCTCCGGCCCGTGGTCTTGATGGCCGACACCATCCTCAAGACGCCGGCGCTGCGGCCCAAGTACGGGCGGAAGGCCGAGGGCTATCTCAAGCTGGCCGAACGCACGTTCGACAAGTGGGACGATCGCGGCTGCTGGCGCCAGGTGAAGGCCGGTGGACTGTGGGTGGTGCCGCTTTTCGGCATCGACCGCCAGACCGGCCGGTGGACTGCCGGCTACGAGCGCAGGACCGTCGAGGGCTTTTCGAAGCCGGCCAACAAACAGAACCTCATCGCCCTGTGGCTGCTGGCCATGCACGCAGCGACCAAGAAGGCCCGCTACCGCCAGCGCGCCGAACTGTGGTGGCGCCTGATGAAGTCGCGGATGCGGCTCCGCGACGACGGCCGATATTTCGTCTGGAACTACTGGGACCCCGCCGGGCCCTGGGACTATAAGCCCGACGGCTCGCCGAAACACTGGATCGGCGTGCATCCCAACGGCGGTTACTATGCCATCGACGTGGAGGGCATGGCGACCGCCTACGAGCATAGCCTGGTGTTCGGCAAGGAGGACCTGGCGCGGCTGATCGCCACCAACCGCGATTTCATGTGGAACCGGCAGGTGCGGGGGGCGAAGTTTCAGCGCATCGACGGCGGCCGGCCCGACCCGCGCTGGAAGGATTCGCCCGGGGTGTTGTGGACTGCGCTGGTGCCCTATGACCAGACGCTGCGCCGGGTGTTCGAGGCGAACCACAAGCCGGAAAGCTGGGGCGGGCTGTCGGTGACGCCGTGGTATTGTGCGAAGGGCTTGGAACTTAGAGCTTAGTTCTTAGTCTAAGCTCTAAGTTCTAAGCTCTAAGCCCTAAGTTCTAACGTCTGCACCTGCTATAATTGACTTGTGCGACCGCTTTCCCGCCTATCCTATGAAAACCCTCGGAGAAACTGCTCATGAAAATCAACCGACGCACGCTGCTGGCCGGTGGTGCGAGCCTGGCCGTCTTGCCGCACTTTGCCGCCGAGGCGCTGGGGGACGAGGTCGCTATCAAGGCCCCACCCGTGCCGAAGGTCGTCTTGACGGCGATGATCAAGGCCAAGCCCGGCGAAGAGGACGCGGTCAAGGAAATCCTGCTGGCCCTGGTCGAGCCGACGCGGAAGGAGGCGGGCTGCCTTTGCTACAACCTCCACCAGTCGAAGTCGGACAAGCGCAATTCATGTTCTATGAGCAATGGGCCAGCCACGAGGCCCTGGAGGCCCATCGCAAGATGCCCTACATGAAGGCGCTGGGCGAAAAGATGAAGAACCGCAGCGAGAAGGGCGTGCTGACGTTCTTCGAGTTGCTGAAGTGACGCCCAAGAGCGCAAACGTTCAGAGGGGATTGTCCCCCTGCGCCGGCCGCCCCGTGAACGGTAACCTCCCAAAGTGTCCATCGTGGATCGCTTGGCCCGCAAGCGCGTTTCCAGGCTGCCTCTATATAGGCCAGTCGCGGCGCGCCGGCCGTGGGAAGCCTCATTCAACTACTTGACACGACAGGCGTTACGGAATCTGCACCCAGATTTTCTTCGGGACGCCCACGAGGCATTTTGTCGACCTCGCCGAATGCGTGCTGCCGCGAATGTGGTTGCTAAACACAATATGTCTAAAATACGTCAGTTTGGCGGCGCGTCGGCAGTTCTCCTGCAAAGCTCCGAGGGATCGGACTCTCGTTCCCTGAAGCGCTGAAAAAGCACGCCCAGTGCATCCGGCCCCCTGGACGCAAACCCAACAACAAAAGGGGAGTTACCCATGAAGAAGTCGTCGCAGCAGGTCCCGTGGCTGATCGGGGCAATCTTACTCCTCGGGGCGGCGCTTGCCGCCATACCCCAGGAGCGCTTCGCGGTCGCTGCCCAGCCGGCCGATGCGGCCCCCGGCGGAGCGGCTGTACAATCCACACCGGCGACTGCCCCGGCCACGATCGGAACCGAGGCCGACGAAAAAGCGATCCGCGCCACGGCGGACGACTTCGTCAGGGCCTTCGATGCGGGCGACGCCAAGGCAGTCGGCGCCTCTGGGCGACCGACGCCGAGTACACGGACGAGTCGGGACGGTCCTACCACGGTCGCGCGGCGATCGAGAAGGAATACGTCGACCTGTTCAAGGACCATCGCGGCGCGACCATGACCGTCAACATCGAGTCGATACGCTTCCTGGGCCCCGACATCGCCATGGAAAAGGGCATCGCCAAGGTCAAGTTGCCCGGGGAGAGTGCCGAAATGGGATCGCGTTACACCGTGGTCCACGCCAAGCGCGACGGCAAGTGGATCATGGTTGAGGGGCGGGATGCCCCCTACGTGCCCGGCTCGAACGAAGATTACCTGAAGGACCTCGAGTGGGTGATCGGCGATTGGACCGTCGCGGCCAAAGACCGCCCGCTGGTGATCCATTTCGAGTGGATGGCGCAAAGAAACTTCATCAAGAACACCTACATAACAACGAAAGACGGCAAGTCCACGCTGACCGGAGGCCAGATCATCGGCTGGGATCCCCGGCTGGGGCGCATCGTCTCCTGGCACTTCGCCGCCGAGGGGGGCTTCGGCCACGATGTGTGGACCAAGGACGGCTCGAAGTGGGTCATCGAGGCGACCGGCGTGTTTCGCAATGGCAGCCAGAGCGCCGCGGTCAACGTGGTAACGCCCATCGACGCCAACAGCTTCACGTGGCAGTCGCTGAAACGCACGCTGGATGGCGTGAAGCTTCCCGATATCGCGCCCGTCAAAATGGTGAGGGTGCCGCCGGCCAAGTGAAGTGCGCCAAGGACCGACGAGGCAATAAGTGGGGGACTGTCCCAATTTTCGTTCGACGAAAATGGGACTGTCCCGTTTGGAGTACCCGGAAATAGTCCGCTGAGTTCTTGAAAGAGGTTTCCTATGAACACAAAAGCGATCGGTCTGATAGTTGCATCCGCCTTGGCGCTCGGCGGGGCACAATGGGCTCATGCCCGCGGTTTCGGCGGCGCCCACGCCGGCGGTGGATATTCGGGCGGCGGATATCATGGCAGCAGCCAATCCGGCGCCTACCACGGCAACAGCGAGTCGAGCGCCTACCATGGCAGCAGCGAGTCGAGCAGCTATCATGGCAGCAGCGAGTCCAGCGCCAACCATGGCGGCAGTTCTTCCGCGGAAACCTACCACGCCTCCGACGGCGCAACCGCGGCACACGGCGCCGAGGGGACCGCCGTGAAAGGACCCGAGGGAAATGTCTACACCCACCCGTCGTCGTCCGCCGACGCCTACCACGCCGAGGGAGGCGCCACCTACGGTCACGGAGCCACCGGTTACAGCGCCGCGCACACGGCGTTGCCGACCGACGCCGGCTATGGCGTGCCGGCGGCGAAAACCGGCGCGGCTGCGTACGCGGGCTATCACCAGACCGAGGCGGTGAGCGGCAGTGTCGCCGCCGCCCGCGGGGCCGCGGTCAGGAACTCCTTTACCGGCTACGACATGTACGGCCACGGCTGGCAGGCCGCCAACCCCGGCGCCTGGGCGCCGGCAGGCTGGACGGCCGGCCGGGCCTGGGCGCGACCGCCTGGCCGGCGGTCGGAGCCTCGCTGGGTTGGGGCAACGTTCCGCCCGTCGATTTCAGCTACGGCACCAACATCACCTACCAGGACAACCAGGTCTACTACGGCGCGCAATCGGTGGCCACGGCTGCCGACTATTACCAGCAGGCCGCGACGCTGGCCGCGACTGCTCCCGCGCCGGACGCACAATCCGGCGACTGGCTCCCGCTGGGCGTCTTCGCCCTGGTCCAGAAAGAGCAATCCGACCCGCAGTACATCGTGGAACTGGCCGTCAACAAATCGGGAATGCTTGCAGGCAACTATTCGGACCTCATCAGCGGGACGACGCGCCCGATTCAAGGGGCCGTGGACAAGAAGACCCAGCGCGTCGCCTGGACGATCGGCAACAACAAGAATACTGTCGGCGAAACTGGGCTCTACAATTTGACTCAGGACGAGGCGCCGGTGTTGATCCACCTTGGCAAGGACAAAACCCAGCAGTGGATGCTGGTGCGGCTCAAACAGCCCCAGGACCAGAAGCCGGGGCATTGATGCCGCCATCTTTCGGGAGGCGACTCCACAAGTGCGGACGTTTTCAGGATCACGGCAACCGTTCACGGGAACTCTCCCTGTCCGCGGAGCTACGAACAAGCCTCGCACAGAGACGCGGTGACGCCGAGAAAGCGGGATGTGGGAAGGTGAACTTCAGCGCGGCCTTGTGGAAAAAGGCATCTTTCGAACGCTGAGCGGCCTCGAAGGACCGTAGCCCGGCAACATTTTTCCCCCCTTCGCGTCTCCGCGCCTCTGCGCGAGCCTTCTTTCTGGCGCGAGGGAAGAGGATCCCGCCGGCGGTTCCAGGTCACGCAACCGGAGTTCAGCGAGCGATCTTGAACTCCGTGAAGGACAGCGTGCCGTTGGCGGCCTTCACCAGATCGAGCTGGAAGCCCACAAGTTGGCCTATCGGGCCCATGGTTCCGACCCCGGCAGCCTGGCCGTCAAGAAACACCTTGACGACCTGGTTATCCCGGTCGATCCGCAGCGTGCCGGTCGGTGGAATGACTTCCACCTCGTTGGCAGTCCCCTCGGGCAGCGTGATGGTGTGATAACACTTCTTGGCATACAGGGAGGACGATCCCAGCGGATTGAGCCGCGTGGTGTCGTTCCCACAGCGAATCGCCCACTGGATGGCATACTTGGCTCCCTTATCGTTCAGCAGCGAGACCGTGGTGGAGACGGGCTCTTTCCACCAGCCAAGCATGCCGCGCGTGACTTCAGGCAGGTAAGCCGAGTACCGGCATTCAAAGCAGAACTTGTTCGGCAGCCGCAGCCTGTAACCCACGGGATGTGTCCCATCGACGTTGGCAACCAGCCAGTTGCGGCGATCCAGGCCCGTCTTGATGACGGCACTGGCTCCCCAGCCCGCTGCATCTCCCTCTCGGTAATGCGCGAAGTTTTCGTAAAGCAGGATCGATGCGACGGAGACCGTGCCGGACGAGAGAAACAGGCCGCCTTTCGGAAGCGGCACGGCAGCCGCCGGCACGGAAACGGAAACCGGGGCCGACAAGGTGGCAACCACCGGTTCCGCGGGCCAGGGGCTGATCGTTGCCGCGGCGAGCGCGGGGCTGCTGGGTGGCGCCGGGGCGCAGCAGCAGGGGCTACCGTGACCGTCATCCGTTCGGTCGGGGGCGAAGGCTGTGACATCGAACTGGTCACCGACCAGAGAATGAGCCCGCTCACCACCGTTGCGGTCACGCTTTCCCAGATGCGTCGCACTGCCAGGTGTCTCCGCGCGTCTCGGACGCCCACTGCGATCTCTCCGCTGCTCGATTTCCCGCCGGCCACAGGCAAAATAATCCAGGCTCTCGCCAACGTGGCATAATCTCTTCATCGGCCCTGCCGGGGGGAGTCTTCTTGTGAACTGCTGCGCCCCTTGTCATCGTTTCTGCCGAGCAATGGGGCAAAAGCCTGAATGGCGGCATATTTCCTATGCCTTGCCGGCGAAAAGGCTGGGGCAGCAGATTCGCCGCGGCGGCGAGAATGGCTTTTCCGGTTTTTCCGGTTAAGCGTCTGTCACCGGCCGGTAAATCAGCACGGGCGTAAACGTGCCTCGCACAATCTTGTCGCCGACGCTTCCCAACAGCAACCGTTTGAAAGCGCCGCGGCCGTGAACCGCGATGGCGATAAGGTCCATGTTCTGGTCACGGGCTACGTCGAGAACGGCGGCAGCAGAGGACGCGCCGAGGACAACGCGCGTTTCAGTGCGCAACGCCTTCGCGCGCAAGCGTTCCGCCACCCCGTCGAGATACGCTTGGGCCTCGGTTCTTTGTTTCTCAAGCCGGGGTTGCTCGATCGCGCTTAGTTCCGCCACAACGGGAAACGCATCGGGGAGCGAACTCGGCTGGACGGCTCGAAGGATCGTGTACTCGGCGTCCATGAGGCTTCCCAACGCGATGGTCGGTTCCAGCACTCGTTCGGCGAACTTCGATCCGTCCAAAGGAATCAGGATGCGTCTCAGCGTTGGTTCCGGCCGGGAGTCTCCCGAAGCCTCCTGGGGACGCACCAGCAGGATGGGGGCCGGGGCGTTCAGCACGGCTTCCAGGGCCACGCTGCCGAGCCAGAAACGGCTCAGCGGGCCGCGGCCGTGGGTGGTCATGACGATCAGATCGGCAGCCTTGGCTCGGGCGCGCTCCAGGATGCCGGCCACGATCAGGCCATGGGCCAGCGCCGCGGTCACCGGCACCGTGGCAGTTTTCTGCAACTGCTTGACGATGGCGTCGAGATAGGTCTGCTCTTGGTCCTTGAAAATCGCGTCCTCCGTCGGATCGAAGGGCAGCCAACTGCATTCGGGCTGCTGAAACGCGTAAATGACGTGGACCAGCATGACTTCCAGGCTGGCGCCAGCCCGATTGGCGATACTCAATGCCAGCGGCAGCGCCTGTTCGGCAAACTTTGAGCCATCCAGCGGCACGAGGATCGAATGGTACATGGCCAATCCCTTTCTTCGCTTGGAACCGAGCGGGCACGGAAGTCCGCCTTGTGCCGCGCCGCTGCCGCTGGCATTGTAACACGCCGACTCATGGCGGGGCTAGGCTCCGGTTGTGCGTTTCGGTCGCAGTCGTTCTCTTCCGACCTTTCATCCCCGCCGCTTTGCTTCCGCTGGCGGCGCACGTATACCGGCCGTGCCGCCGATGCCTCCCGCCGATGCCACTTGGTCGATGTTGGTTTCGGACTCCGGTGTGGCGGTAGGGGTCTGCTCCCTTGGCCCCTCATATCTGACCGTCTGGCCGGAAGGATTCCACGTGGCCGCCATGGTCACAAACCACGCGACCGCCACCGCGATCATTGCCACGATCGTTGCCTCGCAGAACAACTTCCAGTCCGTCATGTCCTTCTGCTCCTACCGCGCTGCACAGCTCCTTCGGCACCACAATCGAGCCGTCCGCCAAACCGGCGTGCGTCGATCGCCGTCCAGAGTTGCTCCGCGTCCTGACGGTTGAAGTCCAGTTCGCAGTCCTGCAGCCAGACCCGCACGGCTTGTTTGGCTGCGAGACGACCGGCGGGCGTGTTGGGGTAAACGAGCAGGAAGTGGTCGTTTCGCTTCGCCGCTTCGACGACAAGTGCATTACGGGTGAGATTGAAGCCCATGGCTGTGACTCCTCACTTGAAACCAACGTTACTATCCGCATAGCGTGGAGGTTCCCCGATCGCCCCAAGCGGGCCATCTGAAGAACCTTGTCTGCGTTTTTTCATCGGCGGCCGCCACCCGCGATGATTTCCGCCACGCCGACCTTTTCCATGACGGCCCTCGCCGCGCAGGGCCGCCTTGATGGTTTCCGCTTGGCAGGGGTCATTGGGCGTGTACACGATCATAGGGTCATCAAGTTCCATCGCGTGGTTTCCCTTCCATCCTGCAGGCTCGTGGCAGGGTCTGGCACGGGTGCGAGTGCGATCTCAACCTGGTCAAAGTGAAAATCTCAAGGACGATCAACTCGGTCGTGTCGTTGATCCGTATGCGGTCCCCTTGATGGCCTTCCAGAACCAGCGTCCGTCTGCCACCATTGTGCGACAGGTAATAGCCTGGCACCTTGCCGGATACTGTGGGGAATCCGTTGCGGACTTCGCAGGACAGGCACCGGCCGTCACCACCAGAAAAACGTCCGACCTGCTTCGCATCCTGGCGGGCGGCGGAACTGGCGTGCCGGGCTGCGGCCGCAGCGCCGCAGCCCAACGTCGATCTTCCTTCAGCGTGTTGGGGCATGAGCGTGATCGTCCGTATTCTTGTCAAACGATGCAGTAACCTCAACTCGTTTGCTCGAGCTCCCCAACGCCGTCCAGGTCCTCGTACAACCCTGAAACGAAGTTCTCGAAAAGACTGCCGGCGTCTCGCCTTAACCAGCCGGCACCGCTTCCGCATCCAATCGCGCCGCGATCGCCTCGAAAACGGCCTGTTCGGCCTCGTCGATGCTCGCCACCGCAACGAGAATTGCCGCGGCTGCGTATTCCTCGGCCCGGTCGGCGCGATTGGCCAGTTTTCTGGCCTCATGGTCGGCTTTCCATTGATCGACCGTGGCCTTCGCTTGCGCCTTCTTCTGGTCCACCCAGTTCTGCACGGTCGTCCTGGCCTTGGCAATGGCCTGTTTGTGCGACTCGGCTTTTTGTTGCGCCCGATCGAGCTGCTCGTGCAGCGCATCCTCGGCCTGCTTGGGGGCGGACCGCAATCTCGCTTTGAACGACTCCGTGCGGTCTTCCAAATCGTTCAACTTGCTTTGCAGGGAGGTACAGAATTTGTTGACGCGATCGCTCATAAATCACCTTTCAGTAAAGAGACATAGTGACGGTTCACAAACGCAAAACGATGCAATGGCTTCTGTCCGATGGAAACGCGGCTACTCGATGCAGACGCGGCTGTGCAAGACCTCTTCGAGCTTCACCGATTGCTCAGGTGTCAGCGTGGTACGCAGGACCGTGCCGCCAAGGCCGCGGAACCGCCCGGCGACCATTTCGGGATCGCTCGACTGAATCCAGGCGAAGATGTGAAAGCCCACGGCAATGAGATTGTGCATGACGGGTCTTTCGATCTGAGAGGAACAAATAGGACGTTCGATGTGAAACGGGTTGAGTTACTTGGAGCCTGCTTGGTTTGGCCAACTTATCACACTCTCAGCGGCGTGGGCCTCTTCGATGTCAGTCTTGGCTTTAGCCTCCGCTTCCGGCGAGCCGAGGGCCACCAGAACGCACTTGTTGGCTCGGAGATCCATCTCGTATTCGAGGGCGCTGTTTTTGGGGATGCCGAGGCTGTAGGAGGCCGCTCTCAGCGCCGCGAGGCCCCCGATCTCCGCGGCGTCTTTGGATGTCGCAGCGATCGCACCCACCAGGAAACCAGCGACCACCAGCGGCCCGATGCCAGGTACCACGAATAATCCTGCCTCGCCGAGAAGGCCCCAGGACCGCTCCCAGAAAGCGGCCGATTCGCCGCGAACCGTGAAATGCCCATTGACAACGTAACATCCGACGATCTCCTCGTCGCTCACGTAAGCCTTGCTGACAACGGAGACTTGCTTCATGTCGAAGCCCAACCGTTGAAGTTCCGCGATTGCCTTCTCGGCCTGGGCATGCCCGTTGCAGATGGCGACAAGCACCTTGTTCTCAGGCATGGGTTTCTCTCCCCGTTAGGAACACACTCAAACTGCCAAGTGATCTAACCCGATACGACTTAATGCAATCCGCGTGCCAATCCCGAAAAGGATCCGCACAGGCCGTCCGGCGCGGGAAACTGGCGGCAGTCTTGCCGCATTCCGTCGCCGGTGAAATCTCAGAATGAGAGAATAACTCCTCAGGGCGACCGATGGACATCGAAGCACGATGCCGCGGCGTCGGCAATCAAGTGCGCGGTGCGCTGCGGCCCAAGTTTCTCGACGTTGACCACCAAGTCGAATAGGTGCGGATCGGTAATGTCGTGATGGTAGTATTGTCGAGCACACTCTTGCCGGTCGGCGTCCGTCTTCACCACGTACTCCCGGGCCTCCTCGAAACTCAGATGCCGGCGCTCCATGATCTGCTGGACCCGGTACTTCTGCGGGGCGACGATACGAACGCGAAGCCCACGCTCGCGTGGCAAGATGAATTGCGCGCCGCGGCCGACGAAGACGACTTTCCCCGCTCGCGCGGCCATGAGGATCACTCGACTGAGACGGCAGACGTACTGCATTTGGGAAACGGTGGCCGGATCGAGCCAGTTGCCGAACATTTCCGTGATCCAACTGGTGGTGGTTTCGTCCACGAGTTCCAGCACAGCGGGAGAGGTGTGGTATCGCTCCGCCACGCATTCGAGGAGTTTTCGGTCGAGAACCTCCCAGCCGATGGCCTCGCCGACCAGCCGTGCGATTCGGCTGCCCCCGGCCCCGGCCTCCCGAGAGATGGTCAGATAAGGGCCGATGCCCGCCAGTTTCCCGCTGCCCGGCGCTGGGGCAGCAGCATCCTGGCATTTTTGCGTGCGCAGCCACTGCTGCATCTGCCGCTCCGCGGCCTCGATAACGCTGGGGTCCCTCTCCATCCGGGGCAGTCGCTCGACGGCGTAGAGGAGCTTCGCATCATTGCGTTCTTGTGTGTTCATAGCTTCTAAGCCTGCGGATGCCATCCGGCGTCCACCCAGAGATCGCCGCTCATTGCCGAGTCGGAAATCATGAAGCAGATGGCGCTGGCGATCTCTTCCGGCCGCACGAGACGCTTCAACTGCGTCTGCGGCAGGATCTTCTGCTCGATATATTCATCGCCCAAGGCACGGACCATCGGCGTGTCAGTGAACCCCGGGTGAATCACGGCGCAACGCACGCCGTAGAAGATCGCTTCTTTCATCAACGTGGCTGCGACGCCGTCCAGGCCGGCCTTGGTCGCCGAATAGGCGATTTGCCCTTTGATGCCATGTGCGGAAACGGAGCCGATAAAGACGATCGTACCCTCGACGTGTTCGGGTGGTCCCCAACGTTTCAGCCCCCGGGCGTGGCGGTTCTCCGCGATCTTGCCTACCATCTCCAGCGCCCAATAGACCGGGGCCGCCAGGTTCACCTTCAGGACGCATACGAAGTCCTCGATGGGGTACAGCGTGGCCGCGCCCGTCTCCTTGTCGAGGCGGACCGCGAGGTTATCGCGGGTTATCCCGGCCGCCGGCACGCAAATCGAAGGGATGCCGCACTTTGCGGTGATCTCGTCGAACACCGTGCGCCGGAAGGCGTTGTCGGTAACGTCGCCGACAAACGGCACGGCATGCACTTTGTTGCCGGTGAATTCGTTGAGGGTGGCTGCCACCTGGTTGACTGAGTCGCAGCGGTCCACCATGGCCACGGCGGCAACGCCGCGGCGAACCAACTCCGTGGCCACCGCCCGGCCGATGCCGCTGGCGGCCCCCGTCACGACCGCAACCTTCTCCTCGATAATCATGGTTCTTTCTCCCTTCCGCTGAAGCCATTGACGAAAGTCGTGTGCCTACTGGTGGCAGCGTGGATCGCTCCAGCATAGGACCAATACGAATGCCGCCTGTGCGGCTTTGCAAAACATCGCTGCTGACTCCTACAAGTTTCGCTCGACACTGGGTTCGCGGCGATCGGTGATTCGCGGGAGTTCCCCGCGCCAGACGGAAAACCCGCTCGGGGCCTCAATTCCCAACTTGACTTGCCGCTTGTGAATCTCCAGCACCTTGATGATGATGTCTGGTCCGATGTAGATTTCCGTAGCGCAACGGCGTGATAGCACCAACATGCGAATCCTCCTTGCTTGTCCGTTTCCGGCGTGATCTGCCGGTCATTCTTGATGGCGTCACAAGCCTGTCTCGTATCTCAGCCGGCTGCAAGCGACGCCGCCGCGTCTGCTCCGAGGAACATCGTGTAGCAAGATCGATGCCGAATGGCCGCAGAAAATCGGTTGCCGCTGGCGTCAGCGGGGATCAAAGAACCCATTGACCTGGAGCGGCTTTACCAGCAATCGAAATGCACGCGCGACTCGTCGTAGCGGCACTTCGGCTCACTCTTCTCGGCGGGGTAGCCAACCGGCGTCAAGGCGAATGGAATCACGTGAGGGGGCAAGTTGAGGAGTTTGCGAAAGTTCTGCACCCTGCCCTCGACTGGATAGATGCGCAGCCACGCTGCTCCCAGGCAAAGGGCTCGCGCCTCGATGAGAATGTTCTCCATCGCGGCTGCGCAGTCCTGAACCCAAAAACCGGGGTGTTTTTGCAGCGTCGGATCGCCACAGACGAGGATTGCGACGGGAGCCTGCGGGAGCATGTGGGCGAAGGGGTGGATGTCGGCCATTCGTTCCCGCATTTCCCGATCTTCCACGACCACGAAATGCCACGGCCGCTGGTCCCCCGTCGAGCAGGCGGCCATCGCCGCCTGCAACAGCTTCCGCACGCATTCTGGACCAACGGTTTGGTCCGAGTAGCTGCGGATATTCATTTCCGTGAGTGCGACGTCCATCGGTGCTCTCGCTAGTATCTGATGCCAGGATAGCGCCGCTGCGCAGTCCTCCCTCCCCAACATTGGGGGCGGTGTTCTGGTCCCGGGCGGCAGCCCAAACGAAGCAGATTCCATTTCAACCGTCACTTGATAGCAAGGGCCGTGCCATTGCCGGCGCCACGATTTCCGCGAAAAAGGGCTGGAATTCAGAGCAGCAGAGAGGGCGATCGCGTCGGGGATCGTGTCATATTGACAGGTTCATCGCTCATTTTGAGAGGCTGGGGAGTCTTGCGTCCGCCTGTGGAACCGCGATAATGAGGGTTGTATGCCTCGATTTCAGCGGGGATCCGCCATGAACGCCGAGGAATTGCGATTGGATGAATTGGTCCGCTTTGGTGAAGGGCTGGTGGACCTCCACGGCAGGCGACTTATCATCCATGATACGGCCTCATTAGGGCTGTTCCGGCGCGACCTGATCGAGATGGTCGGCTGGGACGACGCCCGGAGAATACTGACGCGAAAGGGTTACTTCTGGGGGCAGGCCGACGCCGCTGCCATGAAGCGACTCTTCCATTGGGACAGCGTGGAGGAATGGCTCAAGGCCGGCCCGAGGCTGCTCCGGATCCTGGGTGGCGGTACTACCGATCCGATCTCCTTCGGCTTGGATGCGGCGTCCGGATGCTTCTCGATGGAATTCGCCTGCCGGGATTCGGTCGAGGTGGACGAATACCTCGCGGAGCTTGGGACCGCGGACAAGCCTTGTTGCTGGGTGCTAATGGGGTATGCCAGCGGGTATGCTTCCTATTGCCTGGGGAAGAGCGTGTACTATGTGGAGCAAGAATGCCGCGCCAAGGGCGATAAACGATGTCTGGCGATGGGCAGGGATATTGACTCCTGGGGGCCGGAGATCGCCAAGGACTTGCCCTACTTCCATGCTGCCGACATCCAAGGCAAGATTCAAGCGCTCAGCAATCAGTTGCGCCAGCAGGAGTCGGAACTGGACCGCCGGCAAAGGCAACTGGAACATACAGGCCGGTCGCGGATCGCCTCCGTCGAGGTTCGCAGTCGCGAGTTTCAGCAGGTGGTCGAGTTGGCCGAGCGCGTGGCGAAGTTCGATTCTTCGGTGCTGGTAACGGGCGAGACCGGGGTGGGCAAGGAAATCGTGGCCCGCCACATCCACAGCCAGTCACCTCGCGGCGACGCCCCGTTTGTCGCCGTCAACTGCGGCGCGCTGCCGGAAACCCTTTTGGAGAGCACGCTGTTCGGCCACAAGGCAGGCGCGTTCACCGGCGCGACGAAGGACCAGCCAGGTTTATTTGAAGAGGCGGAGCACGGAACGATCTTCCTCGACGAGATCGGAGACACGTCGCCCGCCATGCAGCTCAAGCTGCTCCGCGTCCTCCAGGAGCGGGAGATCATGCGGGTGGGGGAAACACGGCCGCGCAAGGTCGATGTCCGGGTGATTGCCGCCACCAACCGCGATCTCCAGCAGGCAGTCCACGACAACAGCTTCCGCGAAGACTTGTACTATCGGCTGCGCGTCGTGGAAATCGAGGTGCCGCCGCTGCGTTGCAGAAAAGACGACATCCTCCCGCTCGCCCGGCATTTCGTGAAGAAGTGCGCTGCCAACCTTGGATTGCCGGCCCTCCGGCTGGACGCTACCAGCCTGGATTGCCTGCTGGAGTATTCCTGGCCGGGAAACGTCCGGGAATTGGAAAACGCCGTGGAACATGCCGCCGTCTTCTGCCAAGACAACGTGATTCTGCCCAGGCACTTCCCGTCGCGCATTTTGGGAACGCGCGAACCCCCGGCAGAGCGGAAAGAAGCTGACTCGACCAGACGTTCCCTGGCGGATGTCCAGTGGGACCATATCCAGCGCGTCTTGTCGGCGGTCGATGGCAACCGCGCCGAGGCGGCGAAAATCCTCGGCATCGGCGAGGCCACGCTCTATCGGCGTCTGCGCGAGCCCCAGCACGACCACGTCTCGTAACTCGGCCCGCAATTTGCTCCTCGGCCCCTTCGCATCAAGGCCGGCGACACGGCCATTCACCTGGGCCTCTGTGAGCCCGACTCCGCGACACAGTACAGATACTTGCTCGAGCGGATAAACAACTGGCCGTCGCTGACGGCCGGCGTGGCGCTCCAGTCGCCGCCATCCGAGGCGAAGCGGTTCTGGCCAAGCAACTTGAACTGCGGCCCGGTTGCATAGACGAAGGCCTCGCCAGTCCGGGAGAGGAAGTATATCTTCCCCATGACCAGGACGGGCGAAGAGTAATCCCGTCCCAGCACGCCGCCGCCCCGGCCGCCCGGTCCGCCGCCCGGTCTTCGCCCCGGGCCTCCCGGCCGCGGTTGTGCCGGCCTCGGTCTCGCCGGTTGCGGGGCCTCGGGCGCCGCCCCGCCGCCGGCCGCGGTGCGATAGACTTGCTTGCCCGTCGCGGCCTCAATGCTGTTGGCGACGCGGCCGCTGAACCAGTAGAGGCGGCCGCTGTCCATCACCGGCGTGCCGACGCGAGAAAGTTCATCCCCTCTCCAAAGCAGGCGGGTTTTCGTCACGTCGCCCTCGCCGCCGGCCCGAACGGCCATCGTCCCGCCGCCCCCCGGCCCGGTCTCCATGGCGTAGACAACGCCGTCATGGCCAATCGCGCTGGTGCAAATCGAATTGGAAGACAGCCCTTCGCACTGCCAGCGGAGCTTCCCGTCGTCAGGGTTGAAGCCCCAGATCTTGAAGGGCACCGCGATCACGAGGTCCGTCCGCCCCTTTCCGCATTCCACGAGGATAGGCGTGCCCCAGGTGCCGGAGAAACCGGCGTCTTGATGACGCCAGACTTCTTCGCCCGTCTCCTTGTTCAAGGCCACCAGCGACTCGCTCTCGGCGGAGGCCGTCAGGATGACGAGGTTCTTGTAGAGAATCGGGCTGGAGGCGGTTCCCCAGCCATGAGGGCCGGACCCCGTGCCAAGGCCCTTCTGCCACAGCTTCTTGCCGTCGAGATCAAACGCCAGCGCACCGGTCTTGCCGAAGAAGACGTACACGCGCTGCCCGTCGGAAACCGGCGTGTGCGAGGCGTAGCCGTGCTCGGTCAACATGCCCTTGTAAGGGTCTTCCGGCAACACCGGCGCGATCGATTGGTCCCAGAGCACGTGGCCGTTATTGCGATCGAGGCAGATCAGATGTCGCCGCAGGTCCTTCTCGTCGCCCGGGTTGTCGCGATCCACGCCGTAACCCGTCCAGCAGGTGACGAACACCCGCTGGCCAACCACGATGGGGCTGGACGAGCCGGGCCCCGGCAACTTGTATTTCCAACTCAGATTCTCCGTGTCGCTCCACTTGACCGGAAGAGGCTGCGTGTCGGGGCTGATGCCGTTGCCGTCCGGCCCGTGAAATCGGGGCCAATCGCTGGCCGAGGCAGGACCGGCACAGAGGGCAAGAATGGCCAGGCCCAGAGAGACTCTGCACACTCGTTTTGGGTCGCTGAGCTTGTTCACAACTTGTCCCCAAGAGGCCTTTCGTGGTGGTTAGCAACCGAAGGTGGACTTGCCCGGCCATAGCGCGGCTGATCGGGCGGAAGCCCATTGGTGATGATAGCACCTTCCACAGCGAATGTCATCCGCCCCAGTCGAACTGGGGTGATGGCCAACACACGGCCAACCGTCCGCGGTTTTTCTTGGCGCTGGCCGCTCCGAACGGGCGCGGAGGTCTGCGCCTCGGCGGAAGCGGCAACTCGGCGCCGCCGCCGTGCTGAAAATCCGAAGGGGGGAACGCAATCTCGCTATCTTGCCCATTTGCGCGGGCGCCGGCCGTGCTCCGCGGCGGTTGCCCGGCGCCGATCAGATTGCTATTGCGATCAAGAAAACCGGCGGCTACCCTCCGCCAGTCGCGGGGGCAGTGTCGCGCCGCAGGGAATCCCCAGATGCAACGGTCGCCCAGTCAATTGTGTGCCCAGGTCGTGCGGCGGTTGCTGCTGGCAATCGTCTTGGGTTCTGCCGCGGGATGTGCCGCCATTCCTTACCAATACTGCGGCAACCTGCACACGGAGCACGACGCCCCGCTGGAAGCTTGCGAACCGCAGATCGAGCAGGGGCGGCCCCTGGGCATGGTCGACGCGCTGGGCTGGGTGGTCGGCATCCCGTCGAAAATCATCATGCTCGATCGCCGCATCAATAACCATGACGTCTCGCTCCAGACCGAGCTGACGATGCAGGAATACCTGGCCGCCAACGGGCTGGACAAGGTCAAGGTCCGTCTCAACGAGTACGACCCGGCGGGCGAATGGAAACGGTTAGTTCGCAACGAGTCGGTCGGCTGGCCGATACGCTACACCTTGGGGACCGTGGCGGTCGCGGGTTACACGGTCCTGCCGGGGCGGATTTTCGGCGGCGACCAATACGATCCCTACACGAACACGATCAGCCTCTATTCGGACGTTCCGGCCCTGGCCCTCTACGAGGGCGGCCACGCCAAGGACTATGCGCAGCGGGAACACAAGGGCCTGTACGCCTTGGCCGACGTGGTGCCGGGCGTGGGGCTGGTCTGTCACGACGCTCGCGCCTCGCGCGACGCCATGGGCTACCTCCAAGAGAACGGAACCAGCGGGGAAATCAAGGAGGGCTATCGCACCGTGTGCCCCGTCTACGCCGCCGAGGCGACGGAGCCGTTTGCCGCGCTTACGGGGTTGCCCCTGATCCTTCCCGCCGTCGCCGCCGGGCACGTGGCCGGAGAGGTCAAGGCCGTGTCGCTCGAGAAAGAGGAACATCGTGAAACGCCTGGGCCGGTAACGTGCCACGCCGATGCCGGGCCCGCCAACCCGTAGCGTCTCGCTGTCCCTACGGCGCTTAGCCAAAAACCTGGCTAAGCTGCGGATCCTTCCGAGCACGTCCCTCTGGCCGCCTCCTCTCCCTTGGAACCTTCCTCACAAGAGGCTTCCGGCGTGCTCGCCTTATCGGTTCTATCGGCTGGCGGCGGGGGCTTGGAGAGGTTATCATGGATACATCTGATTTGGAGGAAAAGCCATGAATACAGGTTCGTGTTGGGCGGCGGTGTTGGTCGGAATCTTGTTGCTTCCGAATGTTGCGAGAAGTGCTGATACGGCGGCCGAAGCCTGCGAAGAGGGTCAGTCCTTCTTGGACAAGGAAGATTTCGACGCAGCCATTTCCGCCTACACTGAGGCCATCCGGCTCGACCCGAAACTGGCCGAAGCCTTCGGTGGGCGGGGCTTTGCCTACTACAAGAAAGGAACCCTCGACAAAGCCATTGCCGACTACACCGAGGCCATTCGGCTTGACTCGACGGACGCCGAGGCGTATGGCGGGCGGGGCGATGTGTACCGCGAGCAGGGCGAATATGACAAGGCCATCGCCGACTACACCGAGGCCATCCGGCTTGACCCGAAAGACGCCGAGGCGTATGGCGGGCGGGGCGATGCCTACAGCGAGAAAGACGAGTACGACAAGGCCATCGCCGACTACACCGAGGCCATCCGGCTTGACCCGAAAGATGCCGGGGCGTATGGCGGGCGGGGCGATGCCTACAGCGAGAAAGACGAGTACGACAAGGCCATCGCCGACTACACCGAGGCCATCCGACTTGATCCGAAAGATGCGGAGGTGTATGCCTCGCGGGGCGATGCGTACCGCGAGAAGGGTGAAAATGACAAGGCGATTGCCGACTACACCGAAGCCATCCGGCTCGACCCGAAGGACGCCGCGGCGCATGCCGCGCGGGGCGATGCCTACCGCAAGAAGGGTGAACTCGACAAGGCCGTCGCCGACTACACCGACGCCATCCGGCTCGACCCGAAGGACGCCACGGCGCATGCCGCGCGGGGCGATGTCTACCGCAAGAAGGGTGAACTCAACAAGGCCATCGCCGACTACACCGAGGCCATCCGGCTCGACCCGAAGAACGCCGCGGCGCATGCCGCGCGGGGCGATGCGTACCGGATGGAGGCTGAGTCCGATAAGGCGATTGCGGACTATATCGAAGTCATTAACCCGCAGGACGCCGAGGCGTATGCCATGCGGGGCGAGCAGGGTGATTTCGACAAGGCGATTGCGGACTGCACCGAGGCCATCCGGCTAGATCCGAAGTGGGCCGAAGCGTATTACGACCGGGGCAGTGCCTATGAAAAGAAGGGTGATAAGGCCAAGGCCGAAGCGGACTTCGCCCAGGCCAAGAAGCTCGGTTACAAGGGGAAGTAGCTCTGCTTCTTCGCACGGTCAGATTCGCTTGCGGGCGACGATGGGAACTTTTAATCCCACCCCAACATCCAACCATCCGTGCCCTCACTTTCCTTCAATCCGGCTGATCGGCGCAACGGTCGCCTGGGTCGCACGCAGGTAGTCATCCGGCGCCAGCAGCATCTGTTTTCCCCGCACTCCCGCCGACACCGCCACCACGTCGCACGATCGAATCCGCTGGTCGACGCACACCGGATAGGCCCGCTTGCCGCCCAAGGCCGTCACGCCGCCACGAATATAACCGGTCAGCGGCTGCACTTCCTTCAGCGCCACCAACTCCACGGTTCGGTTGCCGGTCTGCCGGGCCAAGGCCTTGAAATCCACTTCGCCGTCGGCTGGAACCACGGCCAGCAGCACCCCATGACGGTCGCCTCGCACCACCAGCGTCTTGAACACCTGCTCCGGCGGCAAACCGATGTCGCCGGCAATCCGCTCCGCGGTCAGATCGTCCGGGTCAACCTCGTACTCCCGCACCTCGTAACGGATGCCGAGCGTGTCGAGGATGCGCATGGCGTTGGTTTTCATGGTAGCTGAGCGGATGGCGCCGACAACCAGGCCAGACCGAGGATCGCAGGCCGCCAGCCGGGACGATTCACGACTACTCACCGTCAACCAAGGGCGCGTCGTTGACTCCTGACGCCGGTCGCATGGCCTTTTGCTCCATCTTCACCTGCTGTCCAACGGGGATTTTCTCCCCCAAGGCGGTAAGAACCACACCCGACATGCCATCCAGGCAGAGGAAGAGATGATACAGTCCATTGGTAGCGGACATTTCGGCAAAGGCCGCCTTCTTATCATCTTTTGCACTGGAAAACGGCATCCACTTCTTGTGAACGATATGGTGGTTGCATGGAACCAACCCAGTTCCATTACAAGTACTGCAAGTCACTTGCGTCGGTTGCATAAACCCCAAAGATTGGCCGCCTGCCTTTCCTGTTGCAACATACTTAGGCGGTCCCTTCACCCATCCATGTCCATGACAGACAGGGCACTTCACCTTCCCCGTCCCCCGACAAACCGGACAGGGCTTGACAACCGCAAAGAACGTCCCCTCCAGGTAAAGCTTGTCCCCCACGGTGATTCCGCCAAAAGCATCCTTGCTGAGCCTCGACGTAGATAGTGCATCTCTTAGAGTCATTTGCCAACGTGGGTTCGGAGCTATATTGGTAAACACCTCCGGAACGAACGTCAATTGCGGGTACGACATCCTGGTAACGTCTAACGTAACGCGTAATGGTTTGCCTGCGAACTCGTGAAGCGCCCGGCATAGGCCATCTTCATTGCTGGAATCATTGGCGTGATGGACAGGCGTATGATATCCCTTCAGGAAGCGTAAAAGACTACTCTCCGTGAACTGAAGATTCTCCACATGACTGATATCCTTATCCCGCTTGACCTCTTTCTTGAAACGATCCGCCTCAGACTGCGCCTTAAGTGCTATTTGTGATTCATCCACCTCGTCGTCGCCGTCAGATGGCGTTGGCGGTGACTGCGGCTTGGGCGACGGCTTTGGCGTTGGCGCCGGCAGGGGCTGCGCTGGTGTCGGCACGGGCGCGGGGGCCGGCGTGGGCAATGGGGTGGGCTTGATCGCGGGCGCTGGTTTCGACAACGGCGTTGGCGTGTGCCCAGGTGCTGGTGCGGGTGTTGGCGTGGGTGAGGATGTCGGCGTCGACTTAGCGGCAACTCGACCCCGACCGCTACTGTTCCATTTCGGAGACGTCAGTCGGACAATGACGACGACGGCCGCCAATGCCGCCACGACCGCAACGACCATGATCCAGGGCGTGTCCTTCCTCTTCGCAACATGAGCCGCTCGACTGGGCGCCGTTTCCAGCGGGGTGAGAAAATCAGCAACGTTTTCGTAGGCCGGTTTTTCTGCTATCGGCGGCGGAGTTACGGGCATCGCCTCCTGCGCGGCCGAATCGTGCCTGGCAAGCTGCTGCCGCAAGCCGTCGTCGTAGGTCGCTTTCTTCGCGGGATTCAAAAGACAGACCCGAGCGGCAGCCACCTCGTTGAGCAGCTTCTCGGCCAGCGCGGAATGCTTGCCCGTATTGAAGCGCTTCAGATGCGCCATCCGCTGGTCGGCGGCGTTCTCGATCACCTCGGGATCGGCCTCGAAGACCTCGATGGCCAGCAGACGGTAATGGTTGACGGGGTGATCCTTGAGTGGGATGCCAAACCACTTGAGGTACGGGTCGAACGCTTCGCTCACGGAATCTCCCCCATTTCGATCCCCATCCACACGGGGACGACCATCCTGGCTTTATCCTACTCCTATTCTCCGACATCTTCCATTGGCAGTGGGCCCAAAAACCGATCCCGGCTAATACGGCCATCCATTTTACCAAGCTGGCCCTGGTGCCGAGCGCGCGAGCGGCTTGCTGCGGTCTCCCGCCATTCTCGGCCGGCCCGAGGCCGCATTCCATACCCCTGCCGGGGGAACGAAGGCAGTTTATGCCGGCTGGCAGGCGCGAATTCCTTCAGCGGCCGATCGGTTTGCGGCCGCGTCAGCTTCTTCCGCTCGCGACGGCCGCAGGCGGGCGACGTTTCCCAGCTCTAGTCGTCGGAATCCTGGGGGCCTCAACGCTTGCCAAGAACGAATCGTGGGCGGACAATACTCCGTGGGGGGACACCGATGTCCGAACGAAAACGGGAACCGGCGTCCCAGGCGAGGGCCTCCGGCAAGCACGCGAGGTGGACTTCCTCTCGCACGCCCGGCGCGAAGCTCGTGCAGGACGCTGGTAAGATTCCGGAAGAAATGCCCAGAGATCAGTCCCGGTGGAGGTGACACATGGGGGGTTGTTGTCTGGTGGTTCTGCTGATGCTGCTGGGCCCGCGCGTGTTTCTGGTCTTCGTGTGGCTCTTGACGAACTGGTACGCCGCCTTTGATTCCAGGTTCGTTGCGCTGCTGGGGTGGATTTTTCTGCCCTACACCTCCATGGCGTGGATGTACGTCTATTTCAACAACGCAGGCCCGGTGCAAGGGGGATACTTGGTCCTGATGATTCTGGCCGTCCTGGCCGACGTCGGCGTTTTCTCCGGCGGCCACCGCGCCATGAAGAGGAGGCAGTTCGCCGATACGTAATCCTATCCCAGCGTCTCCCAGATGAACTCCCCCTTGATCTCGCACCCTCAGGGCGACGTCACCGCCAGTAGTAGTTCCACGAATACGTCAGTTCCACGCTCTGGCCGGGCGGCAAATCGAGCTTCCAGGTGATTTTGGTGAGGCCGTTGAGGTGCGTCCACCACTGCGGCCAAGAATACCAGCCCCACCAGTAGGGATACGAACTCGCCGGCCGCACCGCGTCGTCCTCAAACACGTTTTGCATTTCCACGTTGCCGTCGTGATCGGCCTCGCTGGCATTGCCCAGCACGTCGCGCGTGACCTCGATCGTGGCCGGCGCGGCGCGGCGGTTCGTCAGCTTGATCGTGCCTTGAAGGTTGATCCGCGCGTAGGCAAAGCCTTCCCAGGTGGCTGCATTGCGGTCCCGACCCGTCTCCTTGTCGGATTTCTTCACCACGATGTCCACCGCCGTGGTGATGGGCAGGTCCAGGCTGCCGCCGATCGAGGTGTAGGTCGTCATGCCCTGTCCAAGCACCTGGTTGTCCTTGAGAATCAGAGCGGGGGCCGTGGTGATCGGGTACTTGCTGCGGTTGACAAGGCGGATTTTGTGTATCGCCTTGGGCGCCAGCAGCAGCTTGGCGATCTCCGACTGCTGCTGGTTGTTAAAGTTCCGCCACACCTCGGGCGGCGGCCGGAAACCGATGTCAACCGTGAACACGTCCTGGTACTTCAGGTCGAACGACGCCACCGGCGCCACCATCCGCTGGCCTTTCTTCAGCGTGACGTGCCGGAGCGTGAAGATGAACAAGTCCTCGCTCTTCTCCGCGCCGCCGATTTCAGGGCCCAGGTCATGCCGGGCCGGCTGCTCTTGATCGACCTGTCCGCCCGAGCGGTCGCCGATTTGGCTCATGATCGAGTTGGACAGGCCGAATGGGGTCTGCGTGTCTTGCCGAAAGCAGGGCGAGAGCTGCGCCACCGTCTGGCCCAGGCCGATGGGATCGGCCATCTCGGCAAACGCGAAGCTCGGCACGCCGATGACCAGGTTGGCCGTCACGTCGTCGAGGTCGGCCAGCTCGTTGATCACCGTGGCTTCGAGCGTGACGGCCACGTTCCCCTTGCCGTCGATGACGAACTTGTAGCTGGGAATCCAGCGTATGCCCTTTTGCAGATACAGCAGGCCCATGTCGGCTTCCCCGGCCGGCTTGCGTTTGCCCCAGTCGAGCTTGAGCCGCAGCAGGTTGCGGAACTCCTCGCTGGCGGCCGCCGCCTTGTGCGGACCGCGGAAGGTGACTTCCTGAATGCGATCGATGCCCACCGCCCGGACCCCTTCGGAACGTCTTGAGCAGGATGATGTTGCCCTTCTGCGCCAGCTTCTCGCCCTCGCCGGGCGGAGCGGTCGCCTCCAACTCCTTGGAACTGCGCACCGGCAGGCCGACGATCGTGGCCGGGTACGTGAGCCCCTCGGGCTTGGTGGCGGCGCCGGACAGCGGCGTTTCACTGACGATCACGTCCGCGCCCACGTTGCCTTCCAGCAGCTCGCGCACGCTCAACGAAGTGCGCTCCACCAGCACCTTCCGTCGTCCGGCCACCACGGCGCTCAGTTTGACGTCTTTGTCGGCCGAGTAGGGCCAGAACGTGCCCAAAACCGGCGCCGGCAAGTAGTCCATCAGCACGTCGCCGGATGCAGCCACCGGCATTCTGCCCTCGTGCAGCATCAGCGCGTGGCCGTCCTTGAAGACCGTCACCTCTCTGACCGGCATCTTCGCGAGGGCGCCCAGCGGCGTTGCCTCATCAGCCCATGCCATGGGTGCCCAAAGCCCAACTACTGCGGTCAAGGAAAGCATCGTTCGTAGCGACATGGTTTGTCCTCTGGTAAGAGTTACTCGTGTTCCGATCGGCCGCCGGGCAACTCCCAACTTGCCTCAGACCGGCCTCGGCCACCAGGAAGCAACTCGCCAAGGTGCGGTATCACCCGGCATAGCTCCTGGGATTTGACCGACGAAGGAACGTTCCAGCGGCAGCGATTCCCCGTAGAACCCTGCCGGCTATTAGACGAAATTACGTCCGGATTAGTTCCACGCCCGGCCGTATTTTTCTGGCCTTGCGGCGGAGGGAAAAAGGTGACAGGCACCATTTGCCGGAACGGCCCGCAGGGTGCTTCGCACAAATGGTGCCTGTCACCTTTTTCCGAGAATCCCGTAAAGTCATTTAGCCAAACACGGGCTGAACCCCGCTTTTTCGCCGCCAGGCGGATTGGTCGTCTGCCGCCCGTCGGGGCATCCGTCGCCCGCCACCCCCCGTATGGCCATCGGATCCCCGGTCAATTTCCGCCGCCGGTCGGCGCCCATGAGGATCGCCGGGGCCATTTTTCGGCGAGCAAACGCCTTTCAGCGACACGCGCAGGGCCGAAAACATGGATCGCGTGCGGCTGCTCTTGCCCAGAACGAAGATTCGCGATCCCTTCGCCCTACGCATGTGCGCCCATCCGGGGGCGGGCCGCAGGCGTCCGGCCGCGAGGTTTCAGGCCCCCGGCCGTTTCTTCTTCTGGGTGCCGTTACCGCCCTTTGGCTTCGTGGTGCCGTAGTCAAGCGATACGATGAGCAGAGGCTCGATGACTGACCAGGAACCAACTTCGTCGTCGGCAATGACGATGATACGGCGGGGTGTGAGCGCCACGAACTCCGGATGCTTTACGGCCACCGACCGGCCGTCGGCCAATCGAATCGCGAAGGGCTCGAACGGCTCGCGGTGAAGTGCCTCTCGAACGCCCGCAATGTCCATGGCGAGACCTGCCCTGACCGTCTTAGCAAACCCACGGCCGCGAATTTGCGGCCCGGGCGTTATGAGAAAATGGCGGGGACAGGATTTGAACCTGTGACCTCGAGGTTATGAGCCTCGCGAGCTACCGGGCTGCTCCACCCCGCGTCATGCGCCGGCCGGCCTCTCCGGCCGGTCGGCGACAAGCGTAATTCTACCATACCTTCGACCGAAGTCGAGAGCGCCTGTTAGCTTTTATCGCCAGAACCCAGGCCGCCCAGCCCCCGGTGAGTTTAACGGCGGCTCCCCCTCCCGCAGAGGGCTGCAACGAGGGAAAATCAGCGAAATTGCCCTCCCTTCCGGTCATCCTTCATCCTTGATCCTTCATCCTTCTTTTCCCCGGCCCCTGGGCCCTTATTTCCCCCTGCCGCCGCGCTTCGTAGGCGGCCACGGCCACGCTGACCGCCAGATTCAGGCTGCGGGCGGCCGGGTCCATGGGAATGCGGAGGCAGCGGCCCGGGTTCGCGGCCAGCAAACTCGGCGGCAGTCCCTGCGACTCGCTGCCGAAGACCAACGCATCCTCGGCCGTGAAACGGGCCTCGGTATAGCAGACGGCCGCCGTCTTCGAGAAGAACCAGAAGGGCCGCTCGCCCAGCCGGCGGCAGAGCGCCGGCCAGTCCTCGACCGCCTCCCACTGCAAGTGCTGCCAGTAGTCCAGGCCCGCCCGGCGGAGATGGCGGTCGTCCAAGCGGAACCCCAGCGGCCGGACCAGCCAGAGCTTGGCCCCCAGGGCCACGCAGGTGCGGCCGATGTTGCCGGCGTTGTCGGGAATTTCCGGCTGATAGAGAACAATATGCATAGGAAGCCAAGGGATTAGGGATTAGAAATTAGCGGCTGGGACGTGGACAACAAAATGGCTCCGGCTCCTAACCTCCGCGCCGCGGTCACGAGGCATTTTCCCCTTCCTAATCCCCAATCCCTAATCCCTAATCCCTTCTTATTACATCAGCCCCGACATGCTGCTCAGTCCGACCGGCTCGCGGCTGGCAAAGGCTTCGCCGTAGCGGGCGCCGATCGACCAGCCCAGCGCGGCCGCCTGGTCGCGCTGGCGGTCGAGAAAGGTGGGCGGCTCCGGCGGGCGGCCCTCGATGAACTGGCTGCGATAGCACTCGATGGCCGCGAGCTTCCGCTCCCAATAGTCGCTGATGTCCAACACGAAGGCCGGTTGCGGGATCAGCCGCAAGTGGACGCAATAATAATAGAAGATCCGCTGCGGATAATGGGGCTGGCCGGGCAGATCGGTCTTGGTCAATTTGGCCCAGAAGCGGGCGGCCTCGACCAGCTCGGTGGCGGCCGTGTGGTCGGGATGGGCGTCGATCCAGTAGGGGGCAAAGAGCCAGCGCGGCCGCGTCTGGCGGATTATGCCCGCCAGGCGGGCCCGGGCCTCCAGCGTGGCCTGGAGGCTGCGGTTGGGCAGAGCGAGGTTTTCCCGCCAGTCGAGGCCGAGGATGGCGGTGGCGGCGGCGGTCTCTTTGATCCGCGTCTCCGGCGAGCCGAAGGGGGTGGGCTCGCCGCCGCTGAGGTCGAGCACGCCCACCGTGCGGCCTTCGGCCTTGAGTTTCAAGATGGCCCCGGCCATGCCCAGTTCGGCATCGTCGGGATGGGGCGCGACCACGAGGATATCCAGCAGCACGGCAGGTCTCCTGTTGTTAGCTCATCGACTTATTTGGCAGTTCGGCAACGCTTTTTGAAGCTCCGCTGCGCCCGCGGCGGTGACGTTGCTGAAATGGAGCAGCAGCCTTCGGAGTTGGGTCAATCCCTTGAGGTGTTTCAGACCGGCGTCGGTGACGCTGGTGTAGGAGAGATCCAGCTCTTGGAGTTGGACCAGTCCCCCGAGATGTTTTTGGTCCTCGTCGCCAATGCACGCGCCATATAGATTAAGCTTACGCAGCCCGGTCAGTCCTTCAAGGTGTCGTAGGCCGATGTCGCGGCCCCAGGAACCAGCATTACTGAGATCCAGCTCCTCGAGGTGGGGCAAGCCTTTAAGGTCTTCCAGGTTGAAGCCTCTGAGAATTGTGGGGCCGAGTTTCAGCGAGCGGATACTGGTCAATCGCCTAAGGTTTTCCATATTGGCATCGCTGACCATCGTGGAGTTGAGTCTTAGCGAACGAAGGCTGGTGAACCCCTTGAGATTTTCCAGGTTGGCGTCGCACGGCCCTCCCTCAAAATCGACCTCCGTCACGTTCGCGAAGAGATCATTCCCCAGCAACTCGCGCAACCACAGTGGCCCGGGCGGTTCGCTCACGTTGTCGAACGCGTCCCGCTGGTAATCGTAAATTACTCGTCCGCCGTCGTTCAGAATCCTCTCTACCGCCGCTTTCCGCTCCCGGGCCTGTTTCATTTTCGCCGCGACCCAACTCATGGCGATGCAGGCCAAGGTGACGACGATCATCAGCGACCGCAGGCTGTACTGATACCAACGGAGCTTCATTTTCGGCGCTGCGGATGGCGGGATAATGTCGGTCGGCATGGGTCAGAACACCCCCTGTCCTTCCGCATCGGTCGGAAATTCTGGCGTCGGAGACGCCTTTTGAAGCCCCGTTACGCCCGCATTGCTGGCCTCGGTGCCGCTCAGATCGACCTCTCGAAGTCGGGGCAAGCCTCGGACGTGTTTCAGCCCGGCGTCGCTCAAGTTGTTGTAGGAGAGGTCCAACTTCTCGAGCTGGGCCAAGCCCCTTAGCGCTTCCAGCCCGGCGTCGGTGACCCTGGTTCTGCACAGGTTAAGCTCTCGAAGCTGGGTCAATCCCCGCAGGTGTTGCAGCCCGGCGTCGGTGAGCCTCGTCTCATGGAGGTTCAACCAGCGGAGTTGGGTTAAGCCCTGGAGGTGTTCCAGCCCGGCGCCGCGAACGTCGGTGGTGCTAAGATTCAGGTCTTGGAGCCGGCTCAATCCGCGCAGGTGTTGCAGGCCGGCGTCGCTGATCTTGGTGCAGGAGAGATTCAGCTCTTGGAGGCGGGTCAAGCCTGCGACGTTTACCAGCCCGGCGTCGCTGATCTTGGTGCAGGAGAGATTCAACTGTTGGAGGCGGGTCAAGCCTGCGACGTTTACCAGCCCGGCGTCGCTGACCTTGGTGAGGCAGAGGTTCAGCGACCGGAGCTTGGTCAGTGCCTTGAGGTTCTCCAGGCCGGCGTCGCCCACTGCCGGTTGTTGCAATGCCGCGTTAAAGTTAAAATCGACCATCGTCACGTTCCGGAAGGTATCATCCCCCAAGAGCTTCCGCAGCCACGCCGGCCCGGGCGGCTCGCTGGTGGCGCCGGCCGAATCCTGCTCATAATCGTAGGTTACCTGTCCGCCGAGTTTCTCGATTTCCTCCACGGCCGCCTTCTGTTGCTGGCCCTGCTTGATTTTCGTCGCGACCCAACTCATCGCCAGGCAGCTCAGAAGCATGAGCAGCATCAGCGACCGCAGGCTGTACTGATACCAGCGGAGCTTCATTTTCGGCGCTACGGTCGGGACGAATTCGGTTGGCATGGGTGGGTTCCCAAACTTAGGGCCGACGAATCTATAACTGTCCTGTTGCCAAAGTATTCCGCACACGCCGTGTGCGGAAAGACGGCACACGGCGTGTGCCGCCTACTCGCCCGCTTACAGTCATTCTCGCCGCCCGGACCCACCCGTTGCAACGGGTGGGCTTGGGTGGCGGGCATAAAGCCTCCAGAAAGTTCACCGGCGCCTCCATTGTACCCACTGGTCAGGAGTCCGCACCCCCACAAATTGGGCTGGACGCGGCCGGACCGGCCTGGGAGAATCCCGCCCCGGCTCTATCCACACCCGGTCCAGGTGGTATGATGATGCAAGCCATTTTCGCTTCCAGCACGCGTCGCGGGCGGCGTTGGCGATGGGCTGCGGCGGCGGCGATCCTGCTCTGCCTGGGATTGGCCGGCTGCGCCACCCCCGACTCCTCGGCCGGCAAGCCCGCGGACAATGCCCTGGGCGATCAGTGCCGCAAATATCGCGCACCCGACGGCGACACGCCTTCCGCCGCCCTCAGCCCTCAGGCGCGGCAAATCGAGAAGGACTTTGGTGTTCAGTGACAACCACGCCTGCAAGCGTAGAAGACCTCTATCAACGAGTTTGCCAATACACCCGCCAGACGGCCATCTGGACCGCGGTCGAGGCGGCCTTGGGCTGGGATGAGCGGACGCAGTTGCCGCCGGCCGCCGGCGACTATCGGGCCGAGCAACTGACGGCCATCTCCGGCCTGCTGCACCGCCGCTGGACCGATCCGCAGTTCGTCGCCGACTTGAATCAATTGGCCGAGAGCCCGCTGGCCCGTGGCGGCGCCACCGACGCGGCCGTGACGATCCGCCGCTTGAAGCGGCGCGTCGACCGCAAGGTGAAATTGCCGCAGCGGCTGGTGGAAGAGTTCGCGCGGACCGCCGTGCTGGGCCAGCAGGCCTGGCAGCAGGCCCGCAAGAACGACGATTTCCCCTCCTTCCGGCCGCTGCTGGAGAAGATGGTCTCGCTGAAGCGCGAGGAGGCGCAGGCGATCGGCTATGGGCAATGTCCCTACGACGCGCTTTTGGACGACTATGAGCCCGAGGAGCGGACGGCCAACGTGAGCCAAGGTGTTGGCGGGGCTGCGCGAGCAGTTGGTGCCGCTGGTGGCGGCCATCGCCGGGAGCCCGCGGCGACCGGACTTGTCGATCGTGTCCGGCTCGTTTCCCACGGCCGCGCAAGAGGCGTTCGGCCGGGCGGCGGGCAGCGCCATCGGTTTCGATTTCGACCGCGGGCGGCTGGACGTGACGGCCCACCCGTTCTGCACCACCCTGGGCCCGCACAACTGTCGCATCACCACGCATTTCGACGAGCATTTCTTCAACGCCGCCTTCTTCAGCATCCTGCACGAGGCCGGGCACGGACTCTACGAGCAGGGCCTGCCGGCCGAGCACTACGGCCTGCCGCTGGGCGAGGCGGTGTCGCTGGGCATCCACGAGTCGCAGTCGCGGATGTGGGAGAACATGGTCGGCCGCAGCCATGCCTTCTGGGAGCATTTCTTCCCCGAGGCGCAGCGGCGTTTCCCCGCCGCCCTGGGCGGCGTGGCGCTGGACGCATTCTATTTCGCGCTGAACGAGGTGCGGCCGTCGCTGGTGCGGATCGAGGCCGACGAGGCCACCTACAATCTGCACATCCTGGTGCGTTTCGAATTGGAACAGGCCCTCCTGGACGCCCAGTTGGCCCCGGCCGACCTGCCCGGGGCGTGGAATGAAAAGTATCGCAAGTACCTGGGCATTCAGCCGCCCAACGACGCCCAGGGCGTGCTCCAGGAACGTCCATTGGAGCGCCGGCCTGGTCGGCTATTTTCCCACCTACACGCTGGGCAACCTCTACGCGGCCCAGTTCTTCGCCCAGGCCGATGCCGAACTCGGCGGTCTGTCGGAGCAGTTCGCCCGGGGCGAGTTCCAGCCCTTGCGGCACTGGCTGGCGGAAAAAATCCACTGCCACGGGCAGCGCTACACGGCGGCCGAACTGGTCCAGCGCGTCACCGGCCGGCCGCTTGAGCCCGAGCCGCTCATGCGTCACCTTTGGACCAAATTCGGCGCGCTTTACGGAGTGACGGCGTAGCGGGGCGGGCGGCCGCAGCGTGCGAAACCGCAAGCGACTCCCATCGCCAACCGGCTCTTGCCCTCCGCTCCCTAATCCCTAATCCCTTCTCGACCCCCCAATGGTGTATCGGAAAGCCGCTGCGGCTTGCCCGGGATGGTCATTTTTCCGGCTGGACGGTAGTTTTGGCCGCGTTTGCGGGTTAGACTAATTAGGATACCCATCGGACCAGAGAACAAGTCATGCCGTTTACATCGAATTGCCCCCGTTGTCAGAAACAGGTTACGGTCCCCGACGGCGTTGGCGCGGCGTCGCTGGTGCGATGTCCGCTTTGCGAGGCGGAGTTCGACCTGAGCGAGGCGTTGGCATTGGCGCCGCCGTCGCTCGTCGTCGTCACCGCCAAGACCGACGACGGCCAGCCCATCCTGCCGGCGGCTGAGCCGGCCAAATTCGCCCTGACCGGCGAGGAAGCCCTGACCGGCGAGCAAGGAATCCTGGCCGGCGAGCCAGCGGCCCCGGCCGAAGCGGAACCCGCCAAGGTCGCGGATGACGAACAGTGGGCAATCGCCTGGGAGCCCGGCGGAGAGGAAGCCACGGCCGAGCACGCCGAGCACGTCGAAGGGGAGAGCGATGCGGCGGTCTTCGGCGCCATTACCGGCAGGCATCCGCTCGGGGCGGAGGGCGAGGACGCGGGCTTGGCCCCCCTGCCGCCCGCCGGGGTGGGGGTGGAATTGCCGCCGCTGCCCAAGAGGAGACGCCGCCGCCGAGAGCCCAACCCGGTTCGGGTGTTCCTGGGCTGTGCCCTCATGGGTGTGATGGCCATGGCGGTGGCCTATTGGGGCGCGAACAAGTTCGGCGGCCCGAAATATGACGAGTTGAAGATCCGGCTGCCCTTCGTGCCGCACACCTCCGCCTATCGGTGTTGGTGGACGCCTTGGAAGGCCGCTCCGGCGCCGGCGAAAACGCAGGCTGCCGTCACGCCGCCGAAGGCCGATACCTCGGTGAAGCCCAAGGCCCCCGCCAACGAATACCCCGACATCGACGTGACGCCGCTGGAAAAGCCCAAGCAATCGCCGCCGAACACGGAACCGCCGAAGACGACGACGCCGAAGACAGAGCCCCCGAAGACAGAGCCCCCGAAGACGGAGCCCCCGAAGACGGAGCCCCCGAAGACGGAGCCGTCAAAGGCCGAGACCAAGCAGACGGAAACAAAGCCTGCGAAGGGCACAGCCCCCGAGCCGCCGAGCCACGAGGAACCGAAGGCCGGCACCCCGGATGAATCGAGCGCGGGTTTCCCGCCCGAGACCACCCCGCCGGACCTCCCGAAGGTCGGACCGGGGACGGCGCCGGAGCTGGTTCCCACGCCGGTGAGCCCGCAGCCGCCGGGGAAAGCCGGACCAGAGTCCCCGGCGAAGCCGGAGAAACCCAAGCCGGAGTCTCCTGCGAAGCCGGAGAAACCGGAGAAAGCTGAGACACCGCCTCCTGAAACGCCCGAGCCCACGCCGCCGGCGCCCGCTGGAACGCCTCCTGTAACGCACGAGCCGTCGCGGCCGGCGACTGCTGGGCCGCCTCCTGCCACGCCCGAACCCGCGCCGCCGGCGCCCGCTGGGCCGCCCCCTGCCACGCCCGCCAAGCCAACGACCAAGGCCAGCGCGACGGTTGAGACGCCAGCGGCGATTCCTGTCGGGCCGCGGCAGGCGCCCTCTTACGAGCCGGCCGAGTTGGCCAAGGCACTGAAGGACGCCCAGAGCAATCCACCCACCGACATCACGCCGGCGGCCTATGAGAACCTCCGCCGCCTGGCCGAGGTGCTCACGTTCGTGAAGCGCCCGGCCGCCGGGCTGCCGGCGGATCAACAGCGGGCGATCGACGATTTGCTGCGGAAGATCGCCGCGCAGCCGGTGCACACCGACAAGATCGCGCAGTCCGCCGCCGCGCTTCTGGCCCGGCCGGATGCCCAAGGCGGCATCGTCCTGAGCGGCGCCGTCACCTTCGTCGGCGTCCAGGACAAGCTATACGGCGCCGCCGTGCGGATGGCCGGGCAGGCCAAGCCGGTGGGCGTCTTGAGCGGCCAATCGCTGGCGGTCGGCAAGGACGACAAGGTCCTGGTTTTGGGCAGCATCCTTCGCGACCCGGGCAAGAACTTGGCGGGCTACAAGGGGACGCAGCCGGTGGTGGTTTGGGCGACTTTGGCCATCAAGCTGCCGTAGCGTCCTGAGCCGGTGGCGTCAGCCACCGGATATCCATCGCCTGCCATTGGCGTGGGGAAAAAACCGTCCCGAGCCGGTGGCGTCAGCCACCGGATAACCCTCACCCCCGGGGCCGTGCGGAACACGCGCACGATCCGTTGCGAGAGCGGTCCCTGGCTGCCTCACCCCCGGGGCCGTGCGGAACACGCCCTTGATCTCGCGGTGGATTTCTGCTACATTTGATCTTGAGACTGATTCTCAATTCAAATGATCCCGGTAGATCCGATAGTGAACATACCACCCATTCCTACGTCGGAGCCCGCCCTCCCCGGCGCCCCCGCCGATTGTCCCCGTCCCCATCCACCTCTTGGAACCGGGGCAGGCCGCCCGCATCAGCCGCATCGTCGGGCGGCCCGATCACGTCCACCGGCTGCACGAATTCGGACTCTGCAACGGCGTCCGCATCGAAATGTTTCGCCCCGGAAACCCCTGCATCATCCGCGTGGCCGGCAACAAGATCTGTCTGCGGGCCGACGAATTGCTCAATATCTTCGTGGTCCCCGCCCCCACGCCGGATTGATGAATGTCCGCGCCCCCGAATGCCCTGACCGTGGCCCTGATTGGAAACCCCAATACCGGCAAATCGACGCTCTTCAGCGCCCTGGTCGGCATCCACCAGCACGTGGGGAACTATCCGGGCGTCACCGTGGAGAAGAAGACCGGCCTGATGGAGCACGAAGGCCGTCGCTTCGAGGTCATCGACTTGCCGGGGCTCTACAGTCTGGCGCCGCGGTCCCGCGATGAAATGGTGGCGGTCAACGTCCTGCTGGGGCGGCGCGAGGAGCTGGCCGCGGTGGACGCGGTCATCTGCGTGGTCGATGCGGCCAACCTGGAGCGGAACTTCTACCTGCTCAGCCAGGTCCTCGAATTGGGGCTGCCCACGGTCGTGGCCGTCAACATGGCCGACGTGGCCGCCCGCCGCGGCATCGGCATCGAGTTCGACCGCCTTCAGCAGCGCCTGGCGGCGCCGCTGGTGGCCACGGAAGCCAACCGCGGCCTGGGCGTTGCCGAGCTGAAGGCGGCCCTGGCGGAAACCATCCGCCGCGGTCCGCACCGCCCCGCGGCGATCTTCCCGGAGCCGTTCGAGCGGGAAGTGGCCGAGCTGGAGGCGGAAGCGTTCGGCTCCAGTCCCCCGGGCGGGCCGCTGCCGCGCTGCTTGATGCGCCGGCTGCTGCTGGACACGGGCGGCTACCTGCAACGGGCCCTGCTGCCGGAGGGCGACGGCGTGGCGGAGCGCCGCCTGGCCGAGTCGCGGCGACGCCTGGCGCAGGCCGGGTGCGGCGTGCCGGGCGTCGAGACGGCCGTCCGCTACCGTTGGGCCCGCGCCACGCTGGACGGGGTTGTCAGCCAACCGGGCCGGTTCGAGGTGACGGCCACCGATCGGATCGACCGCGTGCTGACCCATCGCTTCTTGGGCATCGTAGTCTTCGCCCTGCTCATGCTGCTGGTCTTTCAGGCCGTCTTTGTCTGGGCCCGGCCGCTGACCGACGGCATCGACTGGGCCAAGGCGAGTCTGGGGGCTTGGCTGACGGCCACAATGAGCGAAGGTCCGTTGCGGAGCCTGCTGGTCGACGGCGTCCTCGGCGGCGTCGGCAGCGTGCTGGGGTTCCTGCCACAAATTCTCATCCTCTTCTTCTTCATCGCCGTGCTGGAGGACTGCGGCTACATGGCCCGCGCCGCCTGCCTGATGGACCGGCTCATGGCCCGCGTCGGACTGAGCGGCCGCTCGTTTATCCCCATGCTGTCGTCGTTCGCCTGCGCCGTGCCGGGCATCATGGCGACCAGGGTGATCGGCAACGAGCGCGCCCGGCTGACCACGATCCTGGTGGCGCCGCTGGTGCCCTGCTCGGCACGGCTGCCGCTCTATACGCTGCTGATCGCCGCCTTTATTCCCGCCTGGAGGTGGCAGTGCCTGGGTGGTTGGCTTGGGCTCGGCCTGCAAGGGCTGACGTTGGCCGCATTTTATGCCCTGGGCATCGTGGCCGCGGTGGTCGTCGCCCTGGTGCTGAAGTGGACGCTGTTGCGCGGCCCGTCGCCGCCGTTCCTCATGGAACTGCCCAGCTACCAGTGGCCGTCGCCGCGGACCGTGTTGGCGCGGATGCTCCAGCGCGGCTGGGTCTTCCTGCGCTCCGCCGGCACGCTGATCCTGGCCATCTCGATCGTGGTTTGGGCAGCCCTTTACTGGCCGCACGATCCCCACGGCGATCAGCGTCACAGCGTGCTGGGACGATTGGGCCAGGTGATCGAGCCGGCCGTGCGGCCGCTGGGCTGGGACTGGCGGATCGGCTGCGCGGTGCTGGCCTCGTTTCCGCAACGCGAAGGGGTCCTGGCAACGCTCGGCGTCATGTACAACCGGGGCGAGAAGCTCAACGTCGAGTCGGCCCAGGGGCAGAGCCGCCTTCAGGGCCAGTTGCACCGCCACCTGGGAAGGCACCCGTCGGCCGGTGTTCACCGTGCCGGTAGCCCTGTCGATCATGGTCTTTTTCGCCCTCTGCGCCCAATGTGCGGCCACCTTGGCGGTGATTCGCCGCGAGACGAACAGTTGGCGCTGGCCGGCGTTTACGTTCGCCTACATGACCGTGTTGGCCTACGTCGGGGCGCTGGTTACCTATCAGGTGGGAAGATGGTGGGGGTAGTCGTGCGCTGGCCGCAAGCGGATCACGAGGCTTCCGGCAGGAAGATCTTAACAACGCAATGAATTTCGATTGGCAGAACATCGCGGCGCTCAGCCTGGTGGTCGTTTCGGCCGCCTACGCCGCCTGGCGCCTCTTCCGCGCCGTCGCCCGGCGCGGCCCGCCGCGTTGCAGTTGCTGTCAGCATTGTCCGATCGCGTGGCCGCCCCGGCGGCGCTCGCCATCCGGCAAGCCCCGTTGACCGGGCCGGCTTGTTAGTACTACTGCGCAAGGTTCGCGGAAAATGGGGACTGGCTCCGTGGCGCAAACTGCTGCTGCGTCAGGAGAAACGATGCCGCCACGGTGCCTGTCCCCTTTTTCCGCAGTGGTGGTCCGTCGAAAAAGGGGACAGGCACCGTCGCCGGAGGCCGTTTTATCACGCAGCGCGTTAATGAGGCGACGGAGCCAGTCCCCATTTTCGACTGCCATTCTTGCGCAGTAGAGTTAGTGAATACTTCACACTAACAAGACGGAGGGGAACATGAACACCCTGGGCACGCTGTACAAGTCCTCCCTGGGACTGCTGACCGACCTGTACGAGCTGACGATGGCCTATGGCTATTGGAAGACGGGCCATCACGACCGGGAGGCCATTTTCCACCTGTTCTTCCGCACGCACCCCTTCGGCGGCGGCTTTACGGTCGCCGCCGGGCTGGCCACGGCCATCGAGTACCTGGACGGCCTGCGACTGGACCCGGAGGACCTGGCGTACCTGGCCGGCCTGCAAGGCAACGACGAGCGGCCGTTGTTCGAGCCAGCCTTTCTCGATTACTTGGCCCGGGTGCGCCTCGACTGCGACGTACACGCCATCCCCGAGGGAACGATCGTCTTCCCCCACGAGCCGCTGCTGCGGGTGACCGGGCCACTGCTCCAGGCCCAACTGTTGGAAACGGCCTTGCTGAACATCGTCAACTTCCAAACGCTGGTGGCCACCAAGGCGGCGCGGGTGGCGCTGGCGGCACGCGGCGAGCCGGTCCTGGAATTCGGCTTGCGCCGTGCCCAGGGAATCGACGGCGCCCTGGCCGCCAGCCGGGCCGCCTACCTGGGCGGCTGCTGGGCAACGTCCAACGTCCTGGCCGGCCGGCTGTTCGGCATCCCCGTTCGCGGCACCCATGCCCATAGCTGGGTCATGTGCTTCGACGACGAGTTGGAGGCGTTCCGCGCCTGGGCCCGCGCGATGCCCAACAACTGCGTGTTCCTCGTCGACACCTACAACACGCTCGACGGCGTGCGGCACGCCATCGAGGTGGGCAGGGAAATGCGCCGGCAGGGACATGAGATGATCGGCGTCCGCCTGGACTCCGGCGACCTGGCCTGGCTGAGCATCGAGACGCGGCGGATGCTCGACGAGGCCGGCTTCCCCAAGGCGACCATCGTGGCCTCCAACGATCTCGACGAGCAGATCATCGCCAGCTTGAAGGACCAGGGAGCCACCATCGGCGTCTGGGGCGTCGGCACCCGGTTGATCACCGCCTACGACGAGCCGGCCCTGGGCGGCGTCTACAAGCTCTCGGCCCTGCGTGACGGGCAAGGCCGCTGGCAGTACAAGGTGAAGGTGTCGGAACAGACCATCAAGGTCTCCAATCCGGGCATTCTGCAAGTGCGGCGGTTCTGCCAGAACGGTCAAGCGATCGGCGACGTGATCTTCGATGAGCAGTTCCCCATCCACGGCGGTTGCACCATGGTCGATCCGCTGGACATGACCCATCGCAAGGTGATCCCCGCCGACGTGCAGGGCGAGGACGTGCTGGTGCCCGTCTTCCGTCGCGGCCAGTGCGTGTACGACGTGCCCAGCCTGGAGGCATCGCGGCGGCGGACCCAGGAGCAACTGGGGCTGTTTCACGCCGGCGTCAAGCGGTTCGTCCATCCCCACCAATATCCCGTGGGCCTGGAACTGGGCCTCCACGAGCGCAAGACCAAGCTCATCCTCGCCACGCGAGGGTTCCGGCCGTGACCGGTTCTTATTCGAGTTGTGACGAGAGGACAACCATGAACGCGCTGGTGATCGTGGACGTGCAGAACGACTTCTGCCCCGGCGGCGCGTTGCCTGTGCCGGAGGGCGATCGCGTCGTCGAGGTCATCAACCGCCTCCAGCCCCGCTTCGACCTGGTGGTGGCCACGCAGGACTGGCACCCGGCCGATCACGGCAGCTTCGCCGCCAATCATCCCGGCCGCCGCCCGGGCCAACAGATCGAACTGGCCGGCCTTTTGCAAGTCCTCTGGCCGGTCCACTGCGTCCAGAACACGCCGGGGGCGGAGTTCCATCCCGGGCTGGAGCGCCGGGGGATCGCTCGGGTATTCCGCAAGGGCGCCGACCCGAGCGTGGATAGTTACAGTGGCTTTTTCGACAACGGCCACCGCGTTTCGACCGGACTGGGCGAGTACCTGAAGGGCCGGGACGTGACGGAAGTCTACGTCTGCGGGCTGGCGACCGACTACTGCGTGAAGGCGACCGCCCTGGACGCCCTGGGACTGGGTTTCAAGACCTACCTTGTCGAAGACGCCTGCCGCGGTGTGGAACTTTGCGAGGGTGACGTTCGGCGGGCGATCGACGAGATGCGAACGCAGGGGGTCCTGGTCGACCGTGAAGCCCGGTTTCCCGTTTGATCTCTCGTCGTCCCGTCGGGCGGATTTTTCGGGGGGGGGAATGACCGGGCCTCTTGCCGGTGATGCCGAAAAGAGGAACAATACTGCAATACGGCTGGGGACTGGATTTCCGCAAGCATCTCGCCCAGGAGAAACCTCGAACGGACGTGGGCGGGGACCGGGAGCAAAGGATGACGACTCAAACCAGCGAAGAACTCGAAAAATGGGCGAGCTTGTCCGATGGGGACTGGGTCGCACTGCAAGTGCCAAGATTCGCGGCCATCCGCCCCCGTTACCTTGCCTTCGCCGACTTTCTGCAAGCGATTCTCAAGGAGGGCTGCGCCAGGTTCGCCCCCCTGGCCCTGATCGAGGCCCGAGCCAAGAGCATCCCCAGCTTCGCCGAGAAGATTCTCCGCAAGCGCAAGTCCTACATGCACCCGAGAGGCAACTTGCCCGTCGATCCACTGGTCCGCATCACCGACCTCTGCGGCGGTCGCGTCATCACGCAGACTTCGGACCAGGTGCGGACCATGTGCCGGTTTATCGAGGAAGCGTTCGCCATCGACCGCGCCAACAGCGAGGACGTGAGTCAGCGATTGCGCGTGACCGAGTTCGGCTACCGCTCGGTGCATTACGTCGTGGCGATTGATGCGAAGAAGCTCCAGGACGCCGGCGTCACGCTGGCCGTGCCGGCGGAAGTCCTGGGCCTGAGCGCCGAGATTCAGGTGCGCACGCTGCTGGAACACGCCTGGGCCGACATCGGCCATGAAATGACGTATAAGGCCGAGCTGCGCGTGCCCGATCGCATCCATCACCAGTTCGCCTCGCTGGCCGCGGTGCTGGAGGGCGTGGACCGCCAGTTCGGCGCCTTGGTCCAGGGCATGGAGGAATTCAAATCCAACTTCGGCGCTTACCACGAGCGGAAGGAAGTGGACGCCGAGATTGCCCGCCTCCGCATCGTGCTCTCTTATGGTACGCAGAACGTGGACCTGGCCGTGAAGATTGCCCAGCTTGCGCTCTCCGTCGGCAGGCACGAGATTGCCCTGGAAGTGCTGGAACCCTACGTCGCGGCAGCCAACCAAGGCGTCCAGGGCGTGCGCGGCGTTACCCTGGTGGAAATGCACTGGGACACTCCCCGCAGCCGGGAGTACCTGGAAGGCCGCCGATCTCTGGAAGCGGCCTGCGGCCATCGGCAAAAAGACGCCGAAACGCTGTGCGCGCTGGCGGAAAGCTGGGTCCGCGACGACGAGTCGAAAGCCCGCAATTTGTATCAGCAGGCGGTCGGCGTCGACGCCACGGCGCCGGTGGCGCTGGTGCGCTACATCGAATTCGAAATCGCCCATTCGTCCAGCAATACCGTGGCGCGGTTGGCTGCGCCCATGATCCGCAACGCGATCGACCGCTGTGGCAAGCAGATCGAAGCCCGCGTGAATCTTCCCTGGGCCTGGGCCAGCCGCGCCCTGCTCCATCTCCTCGTCGACGAGCCTTACGAGGCGCTGGCGGCCGTGGGGCAATTGATTCGCCTTTGCGAGCCGCCCGGCGACCCAGCAGCGGCCGCGGTGGGTTCTGCTGCGCCGCAGCGGCCTTCTGCCGCCGGTCCCGCGCTTTTGCGGACCCACGAGGCCCTCAAGCGGCTCCAGTGCATTCGGGAAAAGCTGCCGGGCTACGACTGGTGCCAGCGGGCCGTTTTGCTGGGCCTGGCTGTGGCCGCAAAAGACGACGCGGCCGCCGACGCCCTGCGTGAATGTGCGTCCTGGGGCCAGGAGGCGCCGCCTCTTTCTGCGGGCGAAAGAATCGTCGTCCTGGCCGGCGGCTGCACGCCGGAGGTGCAAGGCGCCATCGACGCCTTCAAGCTGGTCCTGCTCCGTGCCTGCGAGGGCCTCTCCTTCACCCTTCTCGGAGGCGGCACCACCACCGGCATCAGCGGCCTGGCCGGCGACGTGGCCCAGCAATCAGGCGGCCGGGTGCGGGCCTTCGGTTACTTGCCCCGCTTGCTGCCCCGCGGCGCCCAGGAGGACCTGGATCCCCAGCGATTCGCCCGGCGGTTCAATTCGTCGGGGTCCGATTTCAGCCCGCTGGAGCCGCTGCAAGGCTGGACCGATCTATTGGCCGCCGGCGTGGATCCGCGGCGCGTCAAGCTCCTCTGTTACGCCGGCGGACGGATCTCGCGCATCGAGTGCATCCTGGCCCTGGCGCTGGGCGCGGGTGGGCGTGGTCGAGGACGCAACCTTGCCCAGCGCCGGAGAGTTCAACGACTTCCCCTGGCACGAGTCTCCCAATTTCGTTCAGCTCCCCATGGACTCCATGACCCTTCGCGCCTTCCTCCTCGCGGACGAGCTTCCTTGCCGGCGCGAAGAATTTGCCGCGGCCGCACAAAAGAGCCACGAGGAATACGTCAAGTCGGCAATTCCCAAGGAGCCTTCCTGGCTCCCCTGGCGAGACCTTCCCGAAGCCTTGAAGCTTTCCAACTTCCACCAGGTGGCCTATGCCGAGAATATCCTCAAGACCGCGGGGCTGGGCGTCCGTCCGATCAGCGATCCCGGCAAGCCGCTCCTTAGCATGACCGCCCTCCTCGACGAGGCCGCCTTGGACCGCCTGGCCGAGATGGAGCACGGCCGCTGGAACGTCGAACGCCTGTTGATGGGCTGGCGGTGGGCCGAGACCAAGGACGTGGGACGAAAACATTCTCCCTATCTTGTGCCCTGGGACAAGCTTTCGCCCGAAATCAAGAAGTTTGACCTGGATGCCATCCGCAGCCTGCCGGAGAAGTTCCGCGCAGGCCGGGCTGGAGGTGTGCCGTCTTCAGGAACCTGCCGCCAGTTGAGGGCCAAATGAATCGACGATCCGCGAGAACTTCCTGGCGCCCGGGCTACCTGGCGATTGTCGTGCTGCTCCATCTGTCACTGGGCGGCCTGGCCGGGCAGGCCGCCGGGGCGGAGAAAGTCGCCGACCAGGTTGCTGCCGCGATCCAGCACGCCGAGACCTACTACCTGCTGAGCGTAACGGAGCAAGGGGACGTGCCTGCTTCCCAAGCGGCCCTGCGTGAATTGGAACACGCCGAGGAACTGTTGCAGCAGGAAACCTTGCCCCCGGCGGAGACGGATCAGATCAGCAGGCACATCACGGCCCTCAAGAGCGATCTGCAAGACCAGATCGGCGTGATGCGACGGAGCCTGGAGGGCGTATTCCCACTGACCGGGTTTCTGACGTCGTCGTTGTTTGCCGACTCCGGGCCCACTGCTATCTACCGGTTGATTGATGATCCGGCAATCAAAGCAACGAAGAAGGCCGCCGCGGACCTGGTCGCACGCACAACCGAGCTGGAAAAGAAACAAGCTCAACTGCCGGTGGTCTTTGTCTACGCTGCTCCACCGGATGCTCCGCCCGGCTCGGCGCTCCCCGCGGAAGACAACGACCCGGACCGCCTCCGGGCCAGAACCCTGGAGCACGCGGCACGCCAGATGTTCCGCGGCTCGCCGCAGTTTCTGGTGAAAACACATTCCGAGGTCGAAGAGGCACTCGCCCCGGCAGGAATAGAGATGGTGCGGCAGGCTCGCAACGATTTCCGGGCCGGCCACATCACACCCGCGGTCGAGGAGCGGTTGTTGCAGGCGTTCCGGCCGAGGTTGCTGCTCGTCGTGATTCAGCAGGCCGATACGATCCCGGGCGTCTCCTATTACCGGCTGGAAGGACGGCTCCTCGACGCGAGCAAGGCGCGGCAGGAAACGTTCTCGACTTTCGGTTTCGGCCGCGACCGGCGCGACCGGCTGGACTGGATCGTCTGGGCCAATGCGGCACTGCTGGTCATCGCTTATGCCGCCTATGCGCTGATCGTGTACAGCCACCGCACTATGGCAGGCGGCCGCTCGTGGACCGCCATGCTCCTGCTGCCCGTGGTGGCTTTTGTCGTGGGGCGCACGCTGCCTTACGCGGTTTCCCCGCTGCTGGGATCGATACGGCTTCCCCCGGGAACGCCGGCGCTGGCATCCTTCTGGATTGCCTGTCTGGCCGGACTGGGTTTTCTTGCGGCGCCGCTGCTGGCCTACTGGCTGGCCTCGCCCTGGTTCGCCGCTTTGTGGCCGAGTTTGAATCCGGGCAATCGCGGCGGGGCCCTGTTCGCGGCGATGGGAGCGGGCATCGCCGCCTACCTTGCCGGCCCCATGCTCCTGTACTCGGACGGGCATCCGCTGCTGGACGTGACGTTGATGAGCGTCATCGCCCTGGTTTTGGCTTACTTGCTCGGTCGAACCCTGGATTATTCCGACCCGCTGCCCGCGTCGTTGGCATTGGTTCCCTTGGTGCTGGCGATGCCTGCGGGAGCGGCGTTGCTGCACGCCGAGACGATGGGGTTAGCGATTGTCGCGGGCACAGTGGTGGCGGCCGGCGCGGCGATCGTCGCGCTGCGTGCGACCCACAGCGGCCGTTCGACGGGCAAACCGAGCCCCACTCCTTCGCCCGACGACCAGGCGCGGATGGGCGGCATCCCGGCCGATGCCCAGGAGTTGGCCCGGCGGCCGAAAATCCGGACTATCAGCAGTTTCCTGGCTTCGATCAGGCATGGGATCGGCTGAGCGACTTGCTGGCCGGTCACTGCTGCCATCTGGGACTGTACGGCGCCCGCGGCGCGGGCAAGACGGCCGCCGCTCAGGCGATTGCGGCACGCCTGGCGCAGGAATTGGGAAAAACGGGTGCCGCTCCCGCGATCCTCTGGGGAAGCTGCCCCCAGCCCATCGGCGAGCCCATTTCCTACGCTCCCTTTCGCGAGGCGCTTGCCCAGCACTTTGAAGTCAATCTGCTGGCGCCTCCAGGGCCCAAGATGCAGCAGATCAGCCAAGCCCTGGGCGGGCTGTTCGGGTCGTTCATTCCCTTTGCGCGGATCCTGTTTCCGCATTCGGCCGGCGCCGGCGACGCCGCCGTCCGGCCCGACGAGATCAATGCTTCGATTGCCTGGATGCTGCGCCGTTTGTTAAGAACCAAGCCGGTTCTGCTCATCCTCGACGACGTGCAATGGCTGGACGAGGCCTCGGCCGCGCTGGTGAAGTATCTGCTGGCGGAGTTTCCCGCCGGCAGCGACACACCCCTGGCGGTCGTTCTGGCGGCCAATCGCAAATCATGCCTTGCCGACCTGGGCATCGATGCCGGCCGGGACGCCATCGAGGTGGCCTATCCGACCGTGGCGCAGCAGGCGCAGATCCTCGTGCGCGGCGTCGGCCTCCAGGCAGCCGTTGCGGATGAGGTGTTGGCGCGCACGGGCGCGGCCCGAGAAACCGACGGGGGCATGCTCTGGCCGCTGCAGGTAGTGGCGAAGTTGGCCCGCTCAGGCACCTTGGTGCGCAGCGAGGACGGCTTCGCCTGGGCCAACGGCGCCTGGCCGGCGGACTTCACCATTTCGGCCCACATGCAAGCGGCGATCCAGGAGGAGTGGGAGAGCGCGGCGCCCTATCGTGCGGTCCTGGCATGCGCGGCCTGCGGCTGCGACGGCCGCGAGTTCCGCGTCAGCGTGCTTGCCGACGCCCTGAGCCGGACGTGCCTCGACCTGCTCATCGTGCTGGATGAGATTGAACGGACCACGGGCATCGTTCACGACGTTCCGGACCGCGACGACGTGTACGCGTTTCATTCGTCCTTTCTGCTGGAGGCAATTCGCGGCAAGCTCGGCATTGCCGGCCAGGGCGTGGGCAAGGCCGACGTACCCCAGATCGTGCGCGAGTACCACGCCCGCTTGGCCGTGGCCCTGGAAGCGGCGATGAAGCGTTCCCAGGGCCAGCTCTATGAGGTCGCCAACCATTTCTATGCGGCCGGCGGCGGTATGCGGCCAAGGGGGTCGAGTATTGCCTGGAAGCGGCCCGCGCCTCGGCGGCCAGTTATGATTTTCGACGCGCCAGGAATTACCTGGAGATGGCCGAGGAGTGCGCGGCATCGTCGGCCGCCGGCCCCTTGGTCGAATTGGAGAAGCAGCTCATCCGCTGCCAGGAAGCCCAGGTGGCGTCCCAAGGCGCGGAGCGCGCCCGGGCGGCGACCGAGGGATTAGCGTATTTGAAAGAGCATCCTGACGCTCCGGCGCGACTGGTCCTGGCGGTGGCCCAGTTGTGTTACGACGTGGCGCACCGCAGCCGCGACCCGCGATGGTACGAAGACGCGACACGGCTTTGCCGGCAGATCGCCGCCCATCCGGCCTCGCCCCAGGAGGAGGCCCAGGCCCGGCACGTCATGGCGGTCAGCCAGCCGCCGGAGCGGCGCGCCGAGCGCATCGCCGAGCTGCGCACGGCCTACGGACTTCTGGAGAACGCGACGGCGGAAGACCGCGAGGGTTCGCGCTGGTTCGCCCAGATCGTGACTTCCTTGGCAAAAGAACTCGGCAAGGGGTCGGCGGAGGAGCGGAGCGAGGCGAAGCGGCTCTTCCAGTGCCGGCTGCAATTGGATTCCCAGCGGAACTTTAACGATCCGCGTGGCACGGCCATGGCGCTGGCCGGCCTGGGCCGCCTGGAATGGTACACGGAGGCGAAGAACGTCGGCGCCGCCGAGACGTACTTCGAGCAGAACCTGGAAATCTCCGAAGCCATCGGCGACATTATCGCTCAGGTCAAGATGCACAGCCTGCTGGGGGCTTGCGCGTTGGAAAAGGGCGCACTCCCGCAGGCGCTGGCCCATTATCAGCGTTCCTGGGAATTGGCCGGCGACCCGATCGACCGCTGTTTCGCTGCCATTGGTTTGCTCCACTGCTACCAGCGACAGAATCGCCCCGATCAGGTCGAGGATATGGCGCAACGGCTCCTGGGCTTGCTTGATCGCGAGAAAATCCCCGCCGACTGCCGGGACCAATTACAGGCGGCGCTCGAAGCCTGCCCCGTCGAGTCCAGGGGGACGGCGTTAAGACGCCTGGGGGAGCTTGCGCAGCGTTGAGCCGGCTCTTGCGCGGTGGGCTGGTGCTTCCGGCGCCTCAGGGGCCAGCGGGAAGGAATCACGTAACTCCTCACGCCCCCGTCCTGGCGCCCTTAACACGTCACCCTGCGAACGGTTACGTAAGGCGGAGAAGATGGCAAATATCTGCCGTTCCTGCCTCTTATGAGGCAGCGGCCTGCCGAAGCTCCGAGCGCGCCGGCCAATTCCATGTGCCCTTTTCGCTCGCACGGCCGATACAGTCGATAGCACCGCACTTTACGAACCGCTTTGCCCGCGAGGCGTTTCCCCGTGCTTCCGAACGACCGCTATAAAGGGATCGCTCCCGTCCCGGCTCCGCGAAGGCATAGCTGGGCCATGTTGACTGGCCGCTGCTTGATCCTTGGGTGCATCTTGTGGGCGGCTGCTGGATGTGCGGATGTCCAGTTGCGGAAGAACAGCGTGAGCGAAGCCACGGCAGTCCACGACCTGCAACAGCAGCAGGTGTTGGATAACCTGGCCATGTTCGTCTATGACTATAACTCGATGCCCTATTTCTCCTATGCCAACCAAAGCGCGGCGCAGGTCACCGATCAAGCCAATGCCGGCGCTTCGCTTGGTTGGAGCCGCGTGAATTTATTTGGCCTCGCAACCAATCCCAAAGTTCCCTTTCCACTTCTGTTCGGCCCTGCTGCCTTGTCCGGCGGTGGCCAGCGGTCGCAGTTGGAAGCGTTCACCGTCACGCCGGTCAACGATCCGCGCAAGCTGGAGCTGATGCGCTGCGCCTACCAGTTAGCGGTCCGAAGTTGCGGGCGCGGTGCCGTCTCGGCAACGTGTCCGGATTGCCAGACTCGCTTCAGGACCTTCTATACGGGCGATCCCAACGGCGATATTCGTCAAGGAACCAACGGCACCGTCACCTCGGAATGCCTCAAGTCCGACTGCTGCTGGTTTCACATCGGCTGCAAGAAGTGCATACCCAAGCTTTGTTGCCGCATGGTCATGGGCGAGTATCGCGGCTGCTACGTGTGGGTAACCCCCGAGGGGCAAGATCAATTAACGAAACTTACCCTGGCCATCCTGGACTACGCGTTGCATGACCCGCCCATCATGCGCACCAAGGAAGTCGTCTATTACCTGGACGAATACGGCCTGCCGACCACGCAACAACGTTCCGTGGGCAAGGTGACCGCTACGGTGGCCATCGACGAACGGCCTCAGAGCCTGATCAAGACCGGGCAGGCCGACGAGGCCCGCATCGAGCAGTTCCTCGACTACCGGCATAAGAACGTCAAAGACCGCCTGGCGACGGCCACCAATTCCGAGGAGCGCAAATCGCTGCTGGACGAAGACCAGATGCTGGAAGGCAAGCTGGACTTCCTGCACGATCAACTGCGCACCGGCGGTCTGAGGGAACAGTATTATCCCCGCCCGCCCACGCCCGCCGGCGCCAATCTTCTGCAACTCCAGTTGGACCAGAGCACCCTGACGCCCTAAGCAACTCCGCAGCGCAGCAACCGGCGATCCGACTGCGCGTCCATCGTCATTCGGACGGCGATTGCTCCTCCGCAGGCTGACTGGAGCCCTTGGCTTGCCCGGCGGGAGAGGGCGGACTCTTTGCCTTCTTCTTCTCCGTAACAAGGTCGGCCATTTTGCGGTACTGCTCCAGAGCCTGCATCACGGCGGGACGGTCATCTTCGGACGCGAAGATCACGGCCAGTTTCTGATAGTACACGGCCCGATCGAAGTTGCACTGGCCGGCATAGACCGTGGCCAGGATATTCAGGCTGTCGGCGTCGGCATAATTGTTCTTGTCGCACGCGACCCGGGCGGACCGCTGGGCCTGTTGCAAGTTCTCGCTCTTGTTCAACGTCGTGCAACTGGCAGTCAATTCCGCGTTGGCGATCGCCAGCGCCCGCGTGGCTTTCTCTTCGTCCCTGTCCACGAGTCTCTTGGCCGCCGCAGCATCGGTCCTGAGTTCCTGAAGTTTCTTCTCGACCATGGGCAAATCCGTCTGGTCCGGGCCGGTCGCACCGGTCTTCTTTTGCCCTTTGGCCGCCGAATCACCCCCCTTGAGCGCCGCGGTGATGCAATTTTTCGCCATGGCGTCTTCGGCACTTGCAATGTCCTTCCTCTCCGTGGCGATGAAAGCTTCCTCCCCCCTCACATCGACCAGGTGCATGAGCGCTTTTTCGAAATCCTTTCGCCCGTCCACCAAGGCACGATCGAGATTCTGCGGCGTCGACTTCCCGTCGGGAATCTTGAACCGCCGCCAGGATGGCCTCGCATTGCGCGAGGCGGTAGTAGCCCAGGCCGCGATCGCGATAGGCCTCCATCAGGTCGGGATTGAGTCCGATGGCTTTGTCGAAATGGCGGACGGCCTCATGAAGCGACTGAACTGCGGCGGTAAGACAGAGAGACACCGCATGGGCTCGATCCGTCATGGCGGGCCCGCCCTTCTGAATCCGCTTGATGAAGACGTCGAGCAACTTCAAGTCAATGGGCGCGGTGGACAGGTCGAACGTCCTTTGCGGACTCGGCTTCCGCTGTGGGAGGCGCAGGCGAAGTTGCGCGGGCGTTCTTTGGGGACTTCGGCGCCGGCGCCGCAGATGCCGGCGGCGCTCCGTCAGCGGCAATCAACGACAACGCCTCATCCTGGAGCGTCTTGGCTCGACTGAGATGAAGCTCAGCGTCGCCCAAGTGGCCTCTCCAGCAGTGGGGGCCGGTAGCTGCGCAAGCGGGATATGCAGAGGTGGCGCGCTGATGTGCGTCCTCGGCCTCCTTGAAGAGCCGGCGGTCCTCATCCGTCCCCCCGTCTTTAGCCGCGTTAACCCGCGCAATCTGCCTCTCGATTTCACCGGGGTGCTTGCCGCTCTTCGGCCACCTTGAGGCCAAACGCCTTGCGAAGAGCCTCCCCCGCCTCGAACAGCACTTGCGGCCGCCGCAGCCCCGCGGTGTCGGCAGTCTGCGCGAGATCCCGAAGCGCGTTTGCCGCCGCCGCGGCGTCTTCGGCGGACTTGGCCGTCGAACTCTGCGATCGCAGCAAGCGAACCGCAGCATCGAGCAAATTCGGCTCCCCTGCCACCGCCCCCGGCAGCGCCCTCCGCACCGCGTCGGCATCGCTTGGATCCAACCGCAGCTCCAGACAACGCAAATATTCTTCCTGGGCGGAGGTTGATTCCCTCTTCTCTTCCAGGCAGATGCCGATGAGCCAATGAAGCCAGGGCGCATCGCAAGTCTGCAGCAGGCCCAGATAGTATTTCTGCGCCTCGTCGACCTTCAGCACCTCATCCTTGCTCACCCAACCGGAGATCGCGGGGACGTCGTAGCCGCCGTCATCGCTGATCCATAACCATTGTCCTTCGATGTGCTGTACGGCGGCCGGCCACGGGATCTGGTAGACGTTGCCGGTGACTTGCCCGCCGACTCGCAACAGCAATCGATCCGACTTGGGCATAATCTGGCAGTTTTGCCAGGGGTCTGCGGCGCAGGCCGCGGCAGACCACAAGCCCAACGCCCCCCACAAGATAAGGCCGAAGGTCGTTCGCATCATGATCGCTCCTCATGGTATTGAGTCGATGAAGGGAACGTGCACCCTCCTATAGTCTAGCTTTGATCGTATTCTAGGTCGTCGACATGTCAAAAATCAATTGTGCACAAGCGGAGCGGCATCGCCCTGGTTCAGTCCTGGGAAAACAAGGACACCCCCAAAGTGTCCCGACCGCCTTTTGGGCGACGGGCCGTACACCGGCTGCGTGGACGGTGAAGTCGCTGCCGTCTGCACTCCTCCATCGCTTCCGACCAATGCGATTCGCCTGCCCGTGCGACCGCCGCCGTCGTTGTCCATAACCATATTATCGGCTTAGACTTGCGATCTTCCGCAGCGATCCATGGACCTAGAAAGTGATGGTCGAGGCCACAGCTCGTTGCAAGGACCTGCACCCGACGGTCCCGGCAATCAATCCGGTTTGATTTCAGCGGCGAAACGAAAACATGTAAGCAACCGGACTATTTTCAAGCCGTTGACCGGGCCCCTGGCAAGTCTGAAATATACTTCCTATTGGGGGTAGTTAAGGGGTGCGGACAATCGGCCCGTGGCCGAACGAGGAACCGAAAACCTTCCGCCCTCCGCCTTTCCCTTCATCCTTGATCCTTCATCCTTCATCCTTCCGTTGCCGGTCTTGTTTTTGTCTGCCGGGGGACTATCTTGAGGGTAGTCTATGAGCACAGACCTGCCCGAATCCGTGGACCTTCTCCGGCTGACGATCTTCGTGTCTTCGCCCGGCGACGTGGCCGAGGAACGGCTCATCGCCAAGCGAGTCCTCGACCGCCTGGCCGCCGAGTTCGCTCCCGACGCGAAGATCGAAACGATCCTCTGGGAACACGAGCCCTTGCTGGCCAGCGGCGATTTTCAAACGCAGATCACGCGGCCGGCAGAAACGGATATCGTCGTCTGCATTCTCTGGTCGCGGCTGGGCACGCGATTGCCGCAGCAATTGAAACGGCCAGACGGCTCGCCGTACAACTCCGGCACGGAGTTCGAGTTTGAAGACGCCCTGGAAGGGCGTAAGCAACACGGAGTGCCCGATCTGCTGGTGTACCGCAAGACAGCGGAGCCGCTGGTGAGCTTGAAAGACACCCAGGCGGCACGTCAGGCCCTCCAACAGAAAGAATTGCTGGATGAGTTTGTCGGGCGGTTTTTCCACGGCGCGGACGGCACGCTGATCGCCGCCTTCCAGCCGTTTGAAAACGCCGCCGATTTTGAAACCCGGCTGGAAGAGCATCTCCGCAAGTTGATCCAAGATCGCTTGCGGAAGCTCGGCATCAGCCTCGCCGGCCGCGAGCCCGTCCTGCGGCCGACGTGGACCGAGGGCAGTCCCTTCCGCGGGCTGCAAGTCTTCGAGTTCCAGCACCACGCCATTTTCTTCGGTCGCACCCGCGCGATCGGCGAAGTCCTGGAACGCCTGAAGCGGCAAGCGGCCGAGGGGCGAGCCTTTCTCCTCGTCCTGGGCGTCAGCGGTTGCGGCAAGTCCTCGCTGGTCCGGGCCGGCGTCTTGCCCGACCTCGTGGAGCCCGGGGTGGTCGAAGGGGTCGGCCTCTGGCGAAGGGCCGTCATGCGGCCGGGGGAACGCTCGGGCGATCTGTTCGATGGCCTGGCGGCTGCCTTGCGGCGGGACGAGGCCCTGCCCGAACTGGCCAGCGACGGCACCACGGTCGAGCAACTGGCGGGCATGTTGCGCGGCCAGCCCGAGGCGGCTCCGTACCTGATCAAAGGGGCCCTGGCCCAGGCCGCCAGCCACCTGGTAAAGGCCGACTCCTCGCCAGTTCAGCCCGCCGCCAGGCTGGTCCTGGTCCTCGACCAACTCGAAGAGCTGTTCACCGCCGACGATCTCTCGCCGGACCACCGCACGGCCTTCTTCCGCGCGATTTCTGCCCTGGCCCAAAGCGGCCAGACGTGGGTCATCGCCACGCTGCGGAGCGACTTCTATCACCGCTGCGCGGAGATTCCCGCGCTGGTGGACTTGAAGGCGGGCTCGGGGCAATACGACGTGCAGCCGCCGGAGGCCGCCGAGATTGCCCAACTGGTGCGGCGTCCGACGCTGGCGGCCGGCTTGCAGTTCGAGCCAGAGGATTTGCAGACCGGCCAGCGGCTGGACGATCTGCTGCGCGACGCCGCGGCCGCCAACCGCGACAGCCTGCCGCTGCTGGAATTCACGCTCGATGAGCTTTACCGGCTCCGCTCGGGAAATGTCCTGACGTTGCAGGCGTATCGCGACCTTGGCGGCATGGAAGGTGCGTTGGCGCGGCGGGCCGACGAGGTCTTTGCGGCGTTGCCCGCAGCCGCCCAGTCGGCGCTGCCCCATGTTTTTCGCCAACTCGTTACGATCGGGGGCGGCGGGGACGAGGAGAGCCCCACGCGCAAACAGGCCCCGCTGGCACTGTTCGACGTGCCGGAGGGCGGCGGAGCCGGGCTCCTTGAAGCGGGCTCCCGGACATCCCCCGCGCGGCAGTTGGTCGACGCCTTCGTTGCCGCCCGGCTGCTGACCGCCAAGCAGGCCCAGGATGGCACGCCGCTGGTCGAGATCAGTCACGAGGCGCTGCTGAGCCGTTGGCAGCCGGTGGCGGCCTGGCTGCGAGATGACCGGGAGTTGCTGCGGATTCGCGGCCGCGTCGGCGCCGAAGCGGCGCGTTGGGTTCAGGAGGGGCGTCGGGCCGATCTCCTGCTCCAGGCCGGCAAGCCGCTGGAGGAGGGGCTGCAACTGCAATCGGCCGGCTTTCCCTTGGACACGGCCGAGGGGGAGTTCATTGCGGACTCGCTGGCGGCGGCGCGGCGGCGGACCCGCCTGCGCCGCGGCACGATCGCCGCCCTGTGCGTACTGACCCTTGTGGCCGTCGCCGGCGCCTTGACGGCCGGCGTCATGGCCAAACGCGCGAACGCAAATGCCAAGCGGGCGGACGAAAATGCCAGGGCCGCCACCGCTTACGCCAAGCGGGCTGATGAAAATGCCCGCAAGGCGGAAAGCGAGACCAAAGAGGCCGTGAAAGCAAAGGCGCGAGCCGACACGGAGTTGCTGCGAGCCCGCACGGCCGAATACATCGTCAAGATTGGCGTCGCACAACGCGAACTCGCTGACGGTGATGTCGCGCACGCAGAGGAGTTACTGGGGGCGTGTGCTTTGGATCTTCGCGGCTGGGAGCACCGCTACCTATGGACAAGCTTATGTAAGCGGAGAATGGTGCTCTTGGGACACACTGCTACGGTTAGGAGCGTGGCCTTCAGCCCGGACGGCCGGCGGATCGTCTCGGGCGGCGCCGACGATACGGTGAAGGTCTGGGACGCGGCGACGGGCCAGGAAACCCTCACCCTCAAGGGGCACTCATGGACCGTTACGAGCGTGGCCTTCAGCCCGGACGGGCGGCGGATTGCCTCGGGCAGCTACGACGAGACGCTGAAGGTCTGGGACGCGGGGCCGGGCCAGGAAATCCCCACGCTCAAGGAGGCGGGGCGGAGTCCGTGACCGACGGGATCACCCTTGTAGCCGGCTTTTTCGCCGCGGCCTGGCCAGCGGGAGGAACCGGCCTGACCGGCACGCGCTGGGGTGGCGCCGATCGCTGCCTGGGGCTGTTTTTGGGCGCCGCCTTTTGCACTCGACGGGGCATGTATGGTTTGCCCTGGCAATCGAAGTATTTCACTTCGAGAACTCTGCCGCCGGCGTCGTATTTCGTCACCGTGCGATGATATCCCAGTTTGGGGGCGATCATCGCTTGTCCCTGAAGGCCGAAGAAGGACTCGCTGATCTCCCGTCCCCGGTCGTCGTAGGCGGCCTTCCAGACGCCGATGCCATTGATGTTCAGGCAGGGCCTGCCGTCGATGCCGAAGTAAGACTGGCTGGTCTGGTTCCCCCTCCCGTCGTAGGCGGCCTTCCAGCCGGCGATGCGACTGGCGTTCAGGCGCGGCTTGCCATCGGCGTCGAAGAAGAACGTGCTGGTGGCGTTTCCCCGCTCGTCATAGGTTGCCTTCCAGCCGGCGTTGCCATTGCTATTCAGACGCGGCTTGCCGTCGGCGTCGAAGAAGAACGTGCTGGTGGTGTTTCCCCGCTCGTCGTAGGTTGCCTTCCAGCCGCCGATGCCGTTGATGTTCAGGCGCGGCTTGCCATCGGCGCCGAGGAAGGTTCTGCTGGCCTCGTTTCCCCGCTCGTCGTAGGTGGACTTCCAGCCGGCAAACTTTTCCACGTTCAGGCAGGGTTTGCCGTTGCTGCCGAAGCAGGACACGCTGGTCCTGTTTCCCCGGGCGTCGTACACGGCCTTCCACTGCGCGTAGCCCTCTTTGCGCAGCCAGGGCTTGCCGTCCATGCTGATGTAGGAGTGGCTGGTCTGGTTTCCCCACTGGTCGTAGGTGGCCTGCCAGCCGGCATATCCATCCGTTTGTACGCAGGGCTTGCCCTTGATGTCGAAGTAGGACATGCCCGTGTTGTTTCCCCGCTCGTCGTAGGCGGATTTCCAGCCGGCAATCCCCGCCTGGGTCGTGCAGGGCTTGCCGTCGGCGCCGAAGTAGGAGCGGCATTGCTCGTTTCCCCGCTCGTCGTAAGTCATCGTCACTCCGGCGAATCCGTCCTTCAGCAGGCACAGCTTGCCGTCGGCGCCGAAGAAGGAGGCGCTGAGCTCGTTTCCCCGCTCGTCGTAGACGTACTTCGCCGCGGCATAGCCGTCCTTCATCAGGCAGGGCTTGCCGTCGGCGCCGCAGTAGGACGTGCCCGTGTGGTTCCCCCGCTCATCGTAGCTGAACTTCATGACGGCATAGCCGTCCTTGACCAGGCAGGGCTTGCCGTCGATCCCGAAGTGGGACCAGCTTGTCGGGTTCCCCCGCTCGTCGGAGGTCATCTTCATTTGGGCATCCCCGTCCTTGTGGAGGCGGGGCTTGCCATCGGTGCCGATGTAGGACTCGCTCGTCTTGTTGCCCCGTTGGTCGTAGGTCCACCTCATTTCGGCATATCCGTCGATGTGCAGGCAGGGCTTGCCGTCGGTGCCGAAGAGGGTCACGCGAATCTGGTTTCCCCGCTCGTCGTAAATGGTCCGCGACTGGGCATATCCGCTCTTCAACAGGCAGGGCTTGCCGTCGGCGCCGAAGAAGGAGCGGCTGGTCTCGTTTCCACGCTCGTCGAACGTGGCCTTCCAGCCGGCATTGCCGTCCTTGTGCAGGCAGAGCTTACCGTCGGTGCCAAGGTAGGAGTTGCTCGTCTGGTTTCCCCGCTCGTCGTAGGTCCGCCTCGCTTCGGCATAGCCGTCCTTGTGCAGGCAGAGCTTGCCGTCCGTGCCAAGGTAGGACGTGCTGGTCTGGTTTCCCCGTTCGTCGTAGGTCCGCCGCAGTTCGGCATACCCGTCCTTGTGCAGGCAGGGCTTGCCGTCGGCGCCGAAGAAGGACATGCTGGTCTGGTTTCCACGGTCGTCGTAGGTGATCCTCGCTTGGGCGTTTCCGTCCTTGTGCAGGCAGGGCTTGCCGTCCGTGCCGAGGTAGCAGGCGCCGGTTTGGTTTCCCCGCTCGTCGTAGGTCATCGTTATGGACGCGAAGCGGTTCTGGCAGAGGCAGGGGCGATGGTCGGCGCCGAAGTAGGACTCAGCCGTCCGATACCCGCGCCGGTCATACACGGCCTTCAGTTCGACATACCCGTTCTTGTACAGGCAGGGTTTGCCGTCGGCGCCGAAGTAGGACACGCCGGCCACGTTTCCGCGTTCGTCGTACTGGGTATTCCATCCGGCAACGCCCTCCTTGCTCGAGCAGGGTTTGCCGCGGGTGTCGAAGTAGGAGTGACTGGTTTCGTTGCCCCGCTGGTCGAAAGTGGCCGTCCATCCGGCATTCCCGTCCTTGTACGTGCAGGGCTTGCCGTCCGTGCCGAAGTAGGACTGGCTCGTCTGGTTTCCCCGGTTGTCGAACTGGTTATTCCATCCGGCGACCCCGCCCTTGCTCAGGCAGGGCTTGCCGTCGGTGCCAAAGTAGGACACGCTCACCTGGTTTCCCGGCTCGTCGTAGCTGGTCTTCCACTGGGCATACCCGTTCTTGAGCAGGCAGGGCTTGCCGTCGGCGCCGAAATAGGACACGCTCGTCCGGTTTCCCCGCTCGTCGAACGTACGCCGCACTGCGGCATTTCCGTCCTTGTGCAGGCAGGGCTTGCCGTCGATGCCGAAGTAGGACGTGCTCGTCTGGTTTCCTCGGTTGTCGAAAGTGTACCGCACGGTGGCATATCCGTCCTTGTACAGGCAGGGCTTGCCGTCGGCCGCGAAGAAAGAACTGCGTGTGCGGTTTCCCCGCTCGTCGAAAGTGCGATTCGCCGCCGAGTACCCGTCCCTGATCAGGCAGGGCTTGCCGTCGGCGCCGACGTAGGACATGCTCGTCTGGTTTCCCCGGCCGTCATAGACGGCCTTCTCTCCTGCATAGCCGTCCTTCGACAGGCGAGGTTTTTCATCGCTTCCGAAGTAGGTCTCCTCGACATAATTTCCGTCGGCATCGTATTTCTGCTTGCAAATAGCATAGCCGTCCCGATCGAGCACCGGTGTTCCCGTGGCGCCGATCCACGTCGTCGCCGTGCGATTTCCCTGGGCGTCATATTCATACTGCTTGCCGGCGATTCCCCGCTTGGTCGGACACGGCTGGCCGCCGATCTCCAGATAACGTATGGCTTTCGCCTTGCCCGCCGGCGTGTAGCTGAACTCCTGGACATAAATCCCATTGGCGTCGGCAGTCGGGTAGCCGCTCTGGTTCAGATAGGTTCGCCGCAGCACGCGTCCCAGGTCGTCATACTTCAATTCCCAGGCGGCGATTTCCGAGCGCCCGCCCGTTTCGGCCGCATCGGCCCCGCTGCTGATCGCCTCGCTGTCGGCCGCCAGAAACTGGGCCTGCATCTGCAATCGCCCCTTGCTGCCCCCCTTGAATTCGACGATCGACAAGTCCGGGGCATAGACCGATTTCCGCACCTCCTTTCCGGTGGGCGTGACCTCGATCGTGTATTCCAACGCGCCGTCATCGCGGTAATGGAAGGATCGATCGGCCGGGCGGTCGGCCTCTTCCGTGTCCGTGGCCTGGTGGACGTTCCCGCTGCCGTTGATGCTGCAAAGCCGGTCGACGCGGTAGCGGGAGGACTCGACTTTCCAGGAAAGCTGCCGGCGCCCGACCTGGGCGGCGCTGAGCTGGCCGATGCCCTGGGGAACGCCCCGGCACTGGACGTAATCGGCATAGTAGGCGATTTTGGTCCGGTAATAGTCCCAAGAGGCGAAACCACCGATCGCGGCTGCCAGCAGCAGCACCCCGGCCGTCAGCCCGCGGACAAGCCGCTGTCGCCGCTGGCGGCGGCGGTGCCGGTCCCAGAGTTGATCGAATTTCAGCCCCAGCAGCTTGGCGACGACCTTGATGAAGGCCTTTTCCTTGCCGAGTTCCGGCACGCTCACGCCCAGCATCGACTGCTCGGCCCCGCGCAGGATGGCGGGAAAACACTCCTCCTCCGGCTTGGCGGCGTTGGGCGTGCCGGCGACCACAAAGGGAATGATCCGCTCCGCCCGGCCCATGTCGATGAAGTGCTGCACCTCCCGGTTCACCCACTCCGATTTCGCGGCCGCCGGCGAACAGAGCACGATCAGGTAACGGGAATCCTGCAATTCCTGGCGGAGGTTCTGCAAAAGCGGACCGGTGCTGATGTCGGTCTGGTCGCGGAAGACCGGGCGAATTTGCTTGGGAAGGTGCGGCGCCTGTTTCCTGATGATGGCGGGAAGGCGATACGTTTCGATTTGCTGCTGCAGCCACTTGGCCCAGCGCATGTCCTCGTGCTTGTAGCTGATGAACGCGAAATACTCGTACCGCTTGTCCTCGGCTGAGTCCCGCGATGTGCCGGCTGCGGAGTCCATCTCGCACCTATTCCCAGCTTGTCCTGCAATCCGGACCGAATCGCCGGCCGCCCGCGGTTGCCCGCCAATTTGGCCGGCCGGTTGGCTCCTGACGCGATGGCCGCGAACATTCAACTATATAAAGCTTGTTCCTCACGGGCAACCCGTGTGGTTGAAGTTCGCGCTGATTTTCGCTAACATGGGGGAATCTGCCACTTGGTTTCTGTCGCGGAAACATCTGTAGGGTGGGTCGAGCGCAGCGAGCCCCACCACGATCCGCGAGAAGTCGATGGTGGGGCTTTTCTCGCTCGACCCACCCTACCGAAGGCGAGAGGAGAATCCCATGAGTGCGACTGGCCAGCAACCCCGTGCCATCTTGCAGACGATCGCCCGCAGGGTGATGTGCCAGCGAGGATTGCTCCCCGACTTCTCCGCCGAAGCACTGAGCGAACTCGGCACGATTCAGGGCCCGGCGACAACCGGCGATGGCCAGGTCCGCGACCTCGGGCGCCTGCTGTGGGCATCGATCGACAACGACGACTCCCGCGACCTGGACCAGCTTACCGTCGCCGAGGCGATGCCCGGGGACAAGATCAAGATACTCGTTGCCGTGGCCGACGTGGATGCGGTCGTCAAGAGCGGTTCGGCCATCGACGTTCACGCTCGCCACAACACCACCTCCGTCTATACGGCCGCCGCGATCTTCCCAATGCTTCCCGAAAAACTCTCCACCGACATCACGTCCCTCGGTTTCCATGAGGACCGGCTGGCGATCGTCGTCGAAATGGTCGTCGCCGCGGACGGTTCCGTCCAGGACTCGGACCTCTACCGGGCGCGCGTCCGGAATCAGGCCAAGCTCGCCTACGACAGCGTCGCGGCATGGCTGGAAGGCGGGCCATCGCCGGCAGCCGTCGCCGCCGTGCCCGGGCTCGACGAGAACCTGCGTCTCCAGGATCGTGCCGCACAAAGGCTGAAAACGCTTCGCCAGGTCCACGGCGCGCTGAGCTTCGAGTCGCTGGAGGCCAGGCCGATCTTCGACGGCGACGCGCTCCGCTCTCTGGAGACCGAAAAGCCGAACCTCGCCAAGGACCTGATTGCCGATTTCATGATCGCCGCCAACGGCGTGACCGCCCGTTATCTGTCCTCGCGAAAGTTCCCCTCCTTGCGGCGCGTGGTCCGCACTCCGCAACGCTGGGATCGGATCGTCGAGATCGCCCGGCAGCACGGATGCAAGCTCCCCGACCAGCCGGACTCCAGACCGCTGGAGGCGTTCCTGGTGAAGGAGAAGGCCGCCGATCCGCTCAGGTTTCCCGACCTCTCCCTGGCGGTCATCAAGCTGATGGGACCGGGCCAGTACGTTGCGGACCTTCCGGGAGCGGCCGCCCCGCCGGGCCATTTTGGGCTGGCGGTCGAGGACTATACCCATTCCACGGCCCCCAACCGCCGCTATCCGGACGTCGTCACGCAACGGCTGCTGAAGGCCGCGTTGGCCGGGCAGCCCGCCCCCTATGGCAACGATGACCTGGCGGCGCTGGCGCAACACTGCACGGAAGAGGAGGATGCCGCCAAGAAGGTGGAACGGCAGGTCGGCAAGTCGGCAGCCGCGCTGCTGCTGGAGTCGAGAATCGGCGAAAGGTTCGACGCCATCGTCACGGGCGCCGCCGACAAGGGCACCTGGGTCCGCCTTCTCGATCCGCCCGTGGAAGGCAGACTGGTGCGCGGCTGCGAGGGCGTCGACGTGGGCAGCCGGGTCCGTGTGCAACTGACGCGCACGGACGTGGAACAGGGATTCATCGACTTTCAGCGGGTGGACTGACCGCGTCCGCGGCGATGCAAAAAAGTCTCGCGCGGAGGCGCGGTGACGCAGAGGAGACAGGATAGAGGAAGTCGAATTTCAGCGCGGCCCGTGGGAGCGATGGCCTCACTCGCGCGCGGGCCGGTCTCGAAGGACCGTTATCCGACAACATTTTCTTTCCCCCCCCGGCGCGTCTGCGCCTCTGGGCGAGGCTTCTTTGTCGCTCGACGGATGAAAACCCCGCCAGCGGCCTCGCCTTTTCCAGCGGGCTGTCGATCGCGCCGGCGATCCGGTATAATGAGTGTCGCAAGGAGGGAAAAAGGTGACAGGCACCATTTGCCGGAACGGCCCGAAGGGTGCTTCGCACAAATGGTGCCTGTCACCTTTTTCCCCTCCTGCAAACGCTTGGACTGCGGTTCTTCTCTGGGAAAGGTTGCCCACATGCGACACTGCACGATCGCCTTCCGTTGCGTCCTGATCCTGGCGGCAGTCGCGGGAACTTTGGCGGCCGGCGTACACGCGGCCGAGGACGCGAAAAAGGCGGTCGAAAATGCCGAGTCTGCAAACGCGAACGCGAAAAAGGCCGATGAGAACGCCCGCAAGGCGGAAAGCCAGGCCAAAAAAGCTGAGCCGCCGGCGCCGTGGACCCCGATCGCGGCATACGCCGCCAACATTGGCGACGCACAATACGCACTTGCTGTGGGCAATGCCGGGGCTGCGGACGAGTTACTGGAGGAGTGTGCCTTGAATCTTCGCGGCTGGGAGCACCGCTACCTATCGACATGTTTGTGTAAGCGAAGAATGGTGCTCGACGGACACGGGGGCGTTTCGAGCGCGGTTTTCAGCCCGGACGGCCGGCGAATTGTCTCCGGTGGCGATGGCACAACGCTGAAGGTCTGGGACGCGGCGACCGGCCAGGAAGCCTTCACGCTCTGGGGACACAGCGATCGGGTCACCGGCGTGGCCATCAGCCCGGACGGCCGGCGAATTGTCTCGGCAAGCGACGACAAGACGCTGAAAATCTGGGATGCGGCGACGGGCAAGGAAACCATGACGCTCACCGGACACAAGGATCGGGTTACGAGCGTGGCCATGAGCCCCGACGGCCGGCGGATCGTCTCCGGCAGCGCCGACAAAACGCTCAAGGTCTGGGACGCGGCCACAGGCCGGGCAATCCGGACGCTCAAGGGGCAGTCAACGGAGATTTCGAGCGTGGCCTTTAGCCGGGACGGCCGGCGGATCGTCTCCGTTAGCCGGGACGGAACGATGATGGCCTGGGATGCGGAGACAGGCGGGCGAACCATGACGGTCGCGGGACGCATAAGATCGCCTTTTGACGCGGCCCTCAGCGCGGACGGCCTGTGGACTGTCAAGGGCGGTCCTGACGGAACGCTGAAAATCCGGGATTCGGTGACGGGCAAGGAAACCGTCACGCTCAAGATGCCCGACGATGCGCTCGGGGGATACACGGGATGGGTTTATAGCGTGGCCTTCAGCCCCGACGGCCGGCGAATTGTCTCGGGAAGTGTGCACGGAACGCTAACCGTCTGGGACGCGGCGACGGGCCAGGAAATGCTGGCCATCGGCGAACGAAGAGGTTCAGTGATGAGCGTGGCCTTCAGCCCGAACGGCCGGCAGATTCTCTCGGTGGCTGCTGACGGCACCGTGACGGTCTGGAATCTGAAGGCCTGGGAAACGCCGGCCGATCAGGATGCCCTCACGCTCAAGGGACACACACAACGGGCCACCAGCGTGGCCTTCAGCCCCGACAGCCGGCGGATCGTCTCGGGAAGCTGGGACGGCACGCTCAAGCTCTGGGACGCGGCCACCGGCCAGGAAACCATGACGCTCAAGGGACACTCGGCCGGCGTCTCCAGCGTGGCCTTCAGCCCCGATGGCCGGCGGATCGTCTCCGGCAGCGCCGACAAAACGCTCAAGGTCTGGGACGCAGCCACCGGCCGGGAAACCATGACCCTCAAGGGACACTCGGCCGGCGTCTCCAGCGTGGCCTTCAGCCCCGACGGCCGCCGGATCGTCTCCGGCAGTTGGGACAAAACGCTCAAGCTCTGGGACGCGGCCAGCGGCCGGGAACTCCTCACGCTCAAGGGACACCTGGCGGATGTCGAAGGGGTGGCTTTCAGCCCCGACGGCCGGCGGATTGCCTCGGCAAGCGATGACAAAACGCTCAAGGTCTGGGACGCCGCCACCGGCCAGGAAATCCTCACGCTCAGAGGAAGCACGGACATCATTACCAGCGTGGCCTTCAGCCCCGACGGCCGGCGGATCGTCTCCGGCGGTTGGGACAAAACGCTCAAGCTCTGGGACGCCGCCAGCGGCCGGGAACTCCTCACGCTCAGGGGACGCTCGGGAGATTTCCAGAGCGTGGCCTTCAGCCCCGACGGCCGGCGAATCATCTCGGGCAGCAGCGCCAATCTGCTGGAGGTCTGGGACGCGGCCAGCGGCCAGGAACTCCTCACGCTCCACGGGCACGCCGAGCCGGTTTGGAGCGTGGCCTTCAGCCCCGACGGCCGCCGGATCGTCTCGGCCAGTTGGGACAAAACGCTGAGGGTCTGGGACGCGGGGACGCCTGAGGAATCACGACGATCGAGCATTCGGCGGATCAGTTTCCCTTAGCCGCCGTGCCCGTGCCCCCCTGCGGCCCCGCGTCTCTCGGCGAGCCTCGTCTCTAAAACGCATATTCCAGGCCGGCGGTCGCCCCGTGATAAAACACGCCGGAGCTGCAATTGACCCCCAGTGCTTGCGCACTCATCGGCACAACGGTAATATAGGTTTCCTGAATCTGTCCGGGCGCCAAGGCAACGCCTTCCAGCCAGATCGCTTCGTAACCGGCCCTCAGCAGCAGACGCTCGGTCACTTGATACTTGCACTGCAAGCCGGTTTCGCCCACGAAGGCGGCGTGGTTCGTGGCGGCGGTCCCGCATCGCACCTGCTTGGCGATCACGCTGACTCCGGTTGTCTCTTCCGCGTGGTTGTCGTAAGTCCCGGCCTTCAGCAGCCCGTCAATCGAAAAGCGGCCACGCTCCCAAATTTTCCAATCCGCACCGATCTGGAAACCATAGAGGTTGTTGGTCGTCGTGGTATCCCAGAAAGGTGGTTCCCAGGAGATGGTCGGGGGCGACAGTGCTCCCACCAGTTTTTCACCCAGGTTTACCCAACGGAATCCAGCCAGCATGGTCACTCGGCAAGAGGGATTCCAGCGCACGTCGAACTCTGCATCGTAAAGTTGCGAAGCATACTCCCATGCCATTCCTTGTCCGGCACGCTGATTTGTCTGGAGGAAGCCGCCAGGAGCCCTCATCGTGAGCCAGCGCCAGTTGTCCGGATCGGCGGCAACGGTTCTGTCGCTGTTCCAGCCGCTGATCTGGAAGTACGAGAATTCCAAGTCGTAGCCGCTATCGCCGTGGTGAATCAAGTCTACCCTCGGTCCCCCGGAGAATCCTTGTTGAAAACCGTCGCCGCCCAGCACCTCGGTGCCACGGTATTGGGGCAGATCTCTGATGTCCACGCTGCTCGGCACTCTTGAGACGAGCGTTTGATCCGTGCCGCCGATCCGGTCCAGGATGATAAAATCGGCCTCGGCGGTCCAGCGCGGACAAAAACACGCCGGACCGCAGCCCAGATCACAGCAGCCGACGCCCGGCAACTGCTGCGTCGTCGTCTCGGAAAGCGACGGCGGCGTATCTTCCCCATTGCCCGACGGCAAGCGGCCGTCCGCCGGGTCGTTCTGGCCCAGTGCAGCGGTGGATATTGTCGCCAACGCCACAATTGCACAAGCAAAAGTTCCGAACACGTTGCCGGGCTTCATCGACTTCCCTCCTCGCACGATATGGCACATCTCCCGTTATGACCCCGACAATTGGTATCGGCCGCCTAATCGCTAAAAATCGCAAAATAGGTACAGTCTGACGCCTCGGAAGCTCCTGGCGTCGCCACGGATAGAATTCGCTCGAGAGGCGAGCAGAATGGGCAATGCAGATTGACTTTACGGCCGGTTTTCCCAGACACGTCATACCACCGGCAAATCCGGCAGGGTTTACCCAGTCTACGAATGTTGGGCCGCGATCTGTCACTCGGATTATCTCATGCCTGCCAAGCACCTCGGCTGCGATTTTGCCCGGCGCCCGACCTGCGCAATGATTATTGACAAGCATCGCCACCCCACTATACTGAGGGGGCCCCAACTTCGCAGAAGACAAACGAGTAAAGACCGTCTCCACGACGACGGTTTTCAAGACCATGACCGAACTGACCACCGTCGGCGACCGTTTCAAAACGAGCGTGGGCGGATTGCTGCTCACCGCGTTTTCCTCGCTCTTCGTCGTGGCCGGGATCGCAATCGTCGTCCATAGCGCGCGCCAGGCCGCGACGTACCTGCCCGCCACGGCCACGGTGGATAAAGTGACCGGAGCCGACGCGGCCTCCGACGAGGTCACGGTCGCCTACTCCTTCTCGGTCAACGGCAAACGCTACACCGGCACGGAGTCGGCCGACGAGGAGCATAAGGCCCAATTCAACGAGCTGCGGCAGTTCAAGGCCGGCCGGCAATTGACGGTCTATTACGACCCGCGCAATCCGGCGCATTCGGAGCGTTCCGTCAAGGCCGAGGCATTCGGCCTGGCGTTCAGCATCTTCGCGCTGCCGTTCCTGGCGCTGGGGCTGAACCGGTTGTGGCTGGGGCTGACGGGCAAGGAAATGATCCCCTCGCGGCAGCCCAACGCTCAAAGTGACCCGGTCCCCGGCGGGGGCATGTTCGTGGTCTTCGTTTTGACCTGCGTTGCCGGCACCATCGGACAACTTGCCCTCGGCGCCGCCCTGCATTGGCCCTGGAGTCTCGTCGGCGGATTGGTCATCATCTTCGCAGCCATCCCGGCCGTGAACTTCTGGGCGTACCGGCTGGCCAAGCGGTGGAGAGCCGCCAAGGGCGCCAAGCTGCGGGAACTTCACGCGGCCCGCCAAGCCGCCCCGGCCGCAGGCGCGCCCGACGGCTCCGAGGCAGACGCCGAAGCAGATGCGGACGCCGAGGAGGATTTGGACGCCGAAGCGTCCCTGACGACCCCCGGCAGCCTCGGCAAGAAGCTGGCCTTCGCCCTGGCGGTCACGATCTTCTGGTGCGGCCTCACCGGCACGTTCGCCTACTTCACCATCGGGTCGCTGGTCAAGCACCATTACGCCGCTTTGCGATTCGCCTCCACCAAAGGCGTGGTCCTCTCCAGCAAGGTCAAGGTCTCCAGTGGCAGCCATGGCGGGACCTATGCGCCGCGGATCAGGTATCGCTACACGGTCGCCGGCCGGGAGTACCTCGGCCAACAATACGATTTTGCGGGCGGGTCTTCCAGCGACGGCTCCTATGCCGAAAGGGCCGTCAGCGAAAATCCGCCCGGCAAGGCCGTCACCGTCTACTACGACCCGGGCAATCCGTCCCAAGCGATCCTCCACCTGGAGGCCCCGGGCGTCAGCTACTGCTTCTTGCTCTTCCTCCAGCCGTTCCTCCTCGTCGGGCTGGCGATGATCGGCTGGTGCACCACGCTGCCGTTTGCCCAAAAACGATTGAACAAGTTCTTCCGCTGCGACGCCTCTCCGCCCTGGAATATCCCCGGCTGGGGCGTGATGCAGCGGGATTTCGACGGGCTGGTCCTGCGACGCCGGCGAAGCTTGCTCGCCCCGCTGGGCTACTTCCTCCTCGGCTACGCGATAACGTGCTTCCTGTCGATCTTCGTGGTCGTCATCTTCTTTCACGGCTTCGGCGATGCCGACGTCGGCGCCATCCGTGGGGCGTTCATCGCCGCCGGGTGCGCGGGGGCTGCGGCCCTGCTGTGGAGACTCTTCTCCTCCGACGCCACTAGCCGCGTCGTCATCGATCCGATCAACCGGCGGCTCGCCGTCCACAGCCGTCGCCGCGACCTCGCCGTGCCGTTTGACAAGATCACGGGCCTGCGGCTGCGCCGGATTCCTTATCCCGGCGGCGTGACGGTGAACGGCCAGACGGTGCGTTATCTCCTGCTGGAGGCCGCGGTCGAAGCGGGCCAGCCCCTGCCGCTCCATGCCGTCCGCTGGTCGGCCGGCCAACAAGACGAGCTTTTCGCCGTGGCCCAGCGGGCCCGGTCGCTATTGGCCCGTCTGATCGGCTGCCCGGCCCTCGGGACCATCGCCGACGCTGCGCCCGATCAGTCCGCTCCGCCGTCCGATCCCGTCCAAGCCATCGGTCAACTTGCCGGCCTCTTCGGCCGCATGCGCCGCGACAATTTCAACGACCTGACCTGAAGACTTTTGGAGACCGGCGCGGGCCGACGATGCCCAGGGGAAACAGCGGCAGGCAACCAAGAAAAGGACGACTGCCCGTCCGCATTTGGGGGATTACGTTCTACGCTGGCGGCAGTGGGTGCGGAGCGGGTTGAACGGCTAAGGGTTAGCCGTCGTCAAGCCTTCGCCCTGCGCCGCCGCAGATAAACTACACCAAGTCCCAGCAGTGCCGTGCCCAACAGCGTGAGGGTGGCGGGTTCGGGGACAGGCTCGACGTACGTGCGGAAGTCGAAACTAGCGGGGCTGCTGTAGTTCGGACCGCCGTCACTTATCAAAGGAAAGTGCCACGTTGGCTGAGATAGGGTTTCCTGATATCCCTCGCCCTGCTGGTAACACAGTTGGTTATAGGAGGATATGTTCCACTTGTCCTCCGCCAGATTATCCCATTCACATAGTGTCGTCGAGCCGGGCGGGGTCCAGAGCACGATTGCCAAGAGATCGCCTTGCGTGACCGATATTCCGAAAGAACTCAGATCCACTTGTGCCCATTGGTAGACGCCCGCGTCCGACGTTGCAAGACCTGAAATAACTGTGCTCGCCAGAATGTCAGTACTTTGTGAGGATGGCACGCCGCCTACTGTACGCCGGATGTCCACGTGTAGGTTGTCGGCCGGATAGCCAGGGAGAGTGTAGAGTGCGAGGTCCACTTCCGACAGCGTGCCAGTTATGCCGGCCGTGAACGTCTGAGCGTCTTCGCACTGAGCATCGTAAGCCCACGATTGTTGCGAGCCGTTAATGGAAAGCCCTAACCCGTTCATCCACTCGTAGTCTTGGTCAAGTTCTGCCCCGAACGCACGCGATTCGGTTGGCACAACGATGGCCGTTAGCAACGCTGCAAGTGCGGACATCAGCGCCAACCTATGGTCTCTGAGGAAGCTCTGCCACTTGCACCCTGTTGACGCGCGCCGAACACTCAGACTCGCCTTGCGCTGGCAACCCGGTAGACGTAGCGTTCATTCAATTGCCCTTTTGCCTCAAGAACGGGCCGAGACGCGGCCTTGTCATTTTTCCATATACGAACGCCGGACCATAGATAATAGGGGATCTCTCGCTTGAGATGGCTGATTTTACGAGTCCAAGAGCTTGCCCAATATCTCTCTCCGCCTCATCAAACCTGTTCAGTCGCATGACGGAGGCCCCGCGGTTGGCAACCAGTTCGGCACGCCGGTCGGGCTCGCTACCTTACCGCACAGACCCGAGCCTCGTTAAAAGCGAACATCATAGTACCACAGGTGGTTGGGCACTGCAACCACCGGTAGGCCGCAGCTCTCCATACAACCTCCCACCGGAAGCATGGCGCGCACCGGAGGTCACGAGCGTAACCACCTGTTGCACAATACCCTCCGTCGATTCACGGACTCGTTGCCCCTTTCGTCAACTCCAAACTCTGCGTTGCCGGTCCGTGTTCGGCCTTGACGCTGGCTTGTCGAAGCCCCGTCGTGCCGTGGTTCTGCGTTCGAGCGTCGGTCACGTCCACCGATGCAGGTTATCAGCTTATGGTCGGCGTGCTTCGGTGCGACAAGCCGACGCGCGCTGGGAAACGCGGCGCCGTCAAGCATAGACTGGTCGTCCCAATTGCCGGTGGCGCGTGGGACAAGCCATTAGGCGACGACCCGCCGCCCCCTAGGCAAATCGAGCTAAGCCAAACCATCCGGACGTTCCTCGGCTTGGAGCACAGGGAGGGAGGGGCGGCTCAGAAAACCGGCCCCTGCCACGATCTCAGTCTGGCGACGCAAGTCCTTGACAGCGTTAGAGAATGGGAGTATTCATGGGGACGTTCGTCACGGCTCCGGACCTCGCGACGCGCCGCTGGACCGGAATTTTCATAAACCGCTCCCAGGCAGGAAGATCGAGGGCGGGAACCGCGGATAAACGCCGATGAACGCAGATGACCCGGCACATTTATTACGACAGCGCTAACTTGCAGTGCCGACGGAAGTTAACCACGGAGACACGGAGAACACGGAGAGAAGGCAAAAAAGGGCAGAACACGGCATGGCTACCCGATTCTGACGGAAGATCATCCGCAACCCTTCGTCATCGTAGAGCACCGATAGAACAGGATTAGCCGCAACCCATGGATACTTTTGCTTTTGCACTCCGTGAACTCCGTGTCTCGGTGGTGTACTTAGCGCTCTAGTATTATATTATGTCCGCGTTCATTCGCGTCCATCCGCGGCCTTTCCCCCGTAGTGTGACCGATTACAAATTTTCCCTTCAACAAATTCCCCCCTCCGCGCAAATAGATGTTAGGGCCGCGGGAGCATAGGCATGGAACCGCGCGATGACTCGGATGAGGGGCTGATGCGGCAGGTGGCACTCGGCAGGCCCGAGGCAGTCGGCGCCCTGCTAAGACGCTACGCCAGTCCGCTGCTGACCTTTATCCAACGAACGGTCGGCCGCCGGCAGCGGGCCGAGGACCTCTTCCAGGAGGTCTTTCTGGCCGTCTGGGTCTGGCGCCGCCGCTATCGCTACCCCAGTCCGTTTCGGCCCTGGCTCTTTGGCATTGCGGTGAACAAGTGCCGGGCCGACCTGCGGCGGGAGGGCTACGCGCCGGCCCTGTTGGACGATTGTCCCGGGGCCTGTCCGACCGCCGCCGATCCGGCCCCGGCCGAGGTGGCGGTCTCCGCCGAAACGGCCACGATGGTCGCCGAAGCGGTCGACCGATTGCCCCCGGGGCAACGGGCGGTCGTGGTCATGCGAGTTTGGAACGGCCTGTCCTACGCCGAGATTGCCCAGGCCGTCGGCCGCAGCGAAGCGACCGTCCGCTCGCACATGTTCCACGGGCTGGCCGCCCTCCGCAGGCACCTCGAACCGCGCATGAAATGAATTGAACTACCGGCTCTTTCGATCTGGGAGGTCCAGCCATGTTGGATCCAAACGATCACGTGCTCGACTATGTTGACGCTTATCTTCACAACCTGTTGACGGCCGCAGACGCCGCCACCCTGGAGCAGCACTCCGCCGGGTGCAAGATTTGCCAGGTGGCGATGGAAGAGGCCCGCCGGCGATGGGAGGCCATGCAGACGCTGCCGGTGGTCGAGGCCTCGGAGTCGCTCATCCGGGCCGCCCAGGCGAAGATCGATCGCTATCGGCGGCGCCGCCTGACGCCGGCCCGCGTGGGCTGGTCGGCTGCCGCGGTGCTGCTGGTCATGTTCGCCGCCTTGCACGTCTACTATTTCACGCTCTCCCCCTCGTCCTATGACCTGCGGATTCTCGGGCAGAGCGAGTTGGTGGCCCAGAGCGGGGCCTCGCTCCGCGTGCTCCTGGTCGATCACCAGAGCGGCCGGCCGGTCGCAGGGACGCCGGTGGAAATCGAGTTGGCCGACCGCAAGGCCGGCCGGACGGTCCGCCTGGTCAGCTTCACGACGGACCGCTGGGGCAGCGGCAGCCCGCGCTTCCGGCTGCCGGATTGGGAGGGGGGCCAATACGAGCTGCGGGTTTCGGCCCAGCCCGGCGGCTCGCCCGAGAGCATCGTCCGCACGGTGAAGCTCAAGCGGTCCTGGCGGCTGATGCTCAGCAGCGACAAGCCGGTTTACCAACCCGGCCAGGTGATCCGCCTGCGGAGCCTGGCGCTTGCCCAGCCGGATCTGAAACCGGTGGCCGGCCGCAACGTCTCCTACGCGATCCGCGATCCCAAGGGGAACGTGATCTTCCGCAAGCAGGACGTCACCAGCCGCTTCGGCATCGCGTCGGCCGACTGTCCGCTGGCCGACGAGATCAGTGAGGGGGCCTATCAGGTCGAGTGCCAGGTGGGCGACACGACGAGCACCGTCAGCGTCGAGGTGAAGAAGTACGTCTTGCCCAAGTTCAAGATCGAGCTTTCGCTCGACCAGCCGTACTATGAGCCGGGCCAGAAAGCGCGCGGCACGGTCGCTGCCCGCTACTTCTTCGGCAAGCCGGTGGCGGACGCCGAGGTGGAAATCGCGGTGGAGGTTGGGAGTGTGGGGAGTGCGAAAGACGAAAACGTCACACGGCGTGTGACGGATACAGAGACGAACGTCACACGGCGTGTGACGGATACGGAGACGAACGTCACACGGCGTGTGACGGATACGGGGACGGAGACGGTTTGCCGCTTGCAGCGGCGGACGAACGCGGACGGTTCGGCCGGGTTCGAGTTCACCGTGCCGCAGCATCTTGTCGGCCGGGAACAGCTTTCCGGCGACGCCGCGATCTCGATTCGCGCCACGATCGTCGATGCGGCCGGCCAAGAGGCATCCCGGACGCTGTCGCGGGTCGTGACGGCCGAGCCGATCCACGTCGAGGTCATTCCCGAGTCGGCCGTCGCTGGTCAAGGACGTTCCCAACGTCGTCTATCTGTTCACAAGCTATCCCGACGGCCGGCCGGCCCAAACGCGGATCAGCATCAGCGGCATCCCGCACGAGCTTTCGAGCAACCACCTGGGCGTGGCCCGCGTGGAACTGACGCCCGAGTCGGACCAGGTTTCCTGGACGGTCCGCGCCAGCGACGACCAGGGGAAGATCGGCCGCCGCGAGGTGGTGCTGACGTGCGGAACGGCCGGCGACGACTTCCTCGTTCGGACCGACGCGGCCGTTTACGACGGCGGCCAGACGCTGCACGTCCTCGCGCTGGGCGGCGGCAACGAGCCGGTGTTTCTCGATTTCGTCAAGGACGGCCAGACGATGCTCACCGACCTGGTTCCCATGAGCAACGGCCGCGGGCACTACGATTTCGACCTGCCGCCGGAGCTGTTCGGCACGATCGAATTGTCGGCGTATCGCTACGGCACGGCGGGCCTGCCGGTCCGCAAGACGCAGGTGATTTACGTGCGGCAGCCCCGGGCGCTCCGGATCGAGACCACTCTGGATCGCAAGGAATATCGGCCGGGCGAGCGTGCCAAGCTCCGCTTCCGGCTTACCGACGGCCATCGTCGGCCCATGCCGGGCGCGCTGAGCCTGGCGGCCGTCGACGAAGCGGTCTACTCGGTCCTGGGCCAGTCGCCGGGCATGGAAGGCACGTTCTTCACCCTGGAGCAGGAATTGCTCAAGCCGGTCTATGCCATCTATCCCTGGTCGCCCGACATGCTGCCCGAGGCCGCGCCGGGGGAGCGGGCACAACTGGAGCAGGCGATATTCTGTCGTGCCGGGCGTAAACCGTCGGATCGCGACGCGCAGTTGGCCGAGGCCGTCGAAAAGTACGCCGGCGGTGACAGGCAACTGCTGGAGGTCTTGCAGCGGCCCGACTTGGATCAATTGGTGGAAGACGTTGGGATGCCGGACGAAGTGAAGGCCCTGCTGCGCGACAAGACCGGCACTTACTCGCTGAATGCCACCAGCTATCCCACCAAGGTGCAACAGGTCGAGCAACAGCGCGAGGCAACGTGGGAGATCATCAAGATATCCTGGATTTGTCTTGCAATCGCCGTCGGCGTGGTTTTCCTCTGGCTGGTCCTTCGCAATCCGTTCGGGTGGCTGGTTGTGATCGCGATCGGATTCATACTTGCCGGCCTGTTGTTGCCGGCGGTTCAGTCCGTTCGAGAGGCCGCCAGACGCACGACCGTCGTAAACAACATGCGCCAACTCGGCCTGGTGTTGCACAATTTTCATGACACGACGATGGCTTTCCCCGGCGCGAAGTCGCCGCCCCAAAACGCCGAGCCGATCCGGGTCCGGGAGTGGTTCCCCGAGACGCTGCTCTGGCGGCCCGAGCTGATTACCGACGACCAGGGCGAGGCCACGCTGGAGGTGGACCTGGCCGACTCGATTACCACCTGGCGGCTCTCGGCCGCCGCCATCACGGCCGGCGGACAACTCGGCGCCGACCAGGCGTCGATCCGCGTCTTCCAGCCGTTCTTCGTGGACCTGAACTTGCCGGTCGCTCTGACCCGGGGCGATGAAGTCGCCGTGCCGGTGGTGGTCTACAACTATCTCGACAAGCCGCAGACGGTGGAACTGACGCTGGCCGGCGCCGCCTGGTTCAAGCTCCTGGGCGAGCCGGCCCAGAAGATCGAGCTGGCGGCCGGCGAGGTTCGCAGCGTGGATTTCCGCATCCGCGCCGAGAAGGCCGGGCGCTTCCAGTTCGAGGTCTCGGCCCGCGGCAGCGGACTCTCCGACGCCGTCAAGCGGCCGATCGAGATTGTGCCCGACGGAAAGCCCGTCGAGCACGTCAGCAACGGGACCTTGCACGAGCCGGCCGAGGTCGCCTGCGAGGTACCGCCGCAGGCTGTCGAGGGGAGCGTCAAGGCGATCGTGAAGATCTATCCCTCCAGTTTCAGCCAGTTGGTCGAAGGGCTGGACGCGATCTTCCAGCGGCCCTACGGCTGCTTCGAGCAGACGTCCTCGACCACGTATCCCAACGTGCTGGCCCTGGACTACTTGCGGCAGAACAAGAAGAATCTGCCCGCCGTCGAGGCCAAGGCCCGCGAGTATATCCACCTCGGCTACCAGCGGCTGCTGGGCTTCGAGGTGGCCGGCGGCGGTTTCGATTGGTTCGGCCATCCCCCGGCGAATCGGACCTTGACCGCCTACGGGCTGATGGAGTTTCAGGACATGGCCCGGGTCCACGACGTCGATCCGCAGTTGATCCAACGGACGCGGCAGTGGCTGCTCAGCCAGCGGCAGGCCGACGGTTCCTGGGACCCGGAGGGCCACATGCTGCACGAGGACCCCGCTCATGGCGCGGGCCAACTGGCCCGGCTGGCCGCGACGGCCTACGTGGCCTGGGCCGTCTTCGATGGCGGAAACCTGGCGGGCGATTCGCCGGCCACGCACCAATTCCTCCTCTCCTATCAGCCGGAGGCGATCGACGACGCCTACGTCTTGGCCCTGCTGTCCAATGCCCTGGTGGCCATGAATCCCCGCGGCGTGGACGCGGAGCCCTATCTGGACCGTTTGGACAGTCTGAAACAGTCATCCGCCGACGGCAAGCTCGCCTGGTGGGACTCGCCCGCAGGTGGGACCATGTTCTACGGCGGCGGCCGCAGCGGCAGCGTCGAGACCACGTCGCTGGCCGCTTTGGCGATGCTGCACGCCAGCAGCCATCCCGCTACGGTTCGCGGCGCGCTGGCGTGGATCGCCGGCCAGCGCGACGGCGGCGGCACCTGGTACTCGACCCAGGCGACCGTGCTGGCGTTGAAGGCCCTGCTGGCCGGCACCGGCAAGCCGCTCGGCGACGGCCGGCCGCAGCACGTGGAAATCCGCTGCGACGACCAGCTCGTCCGCGACCTGGTGGTCCCGGCAAGCCAGTCCGACGTAGTGCAACAACTCGACCTCTCCTCGCTGCTCTCCGAGGGCAAGCACCTCGTGACCATCACTGACCGCAGCGGCACGGCGGCCGTTTACCAGGTCTCGTTCCGCTATCATCTGCCGCCGGCGAAAGAGCCGGCCCCACAGGAGGCACAGGAGACATTGTCGATCGAGCTTGCCTATGACAAGACCGGCCTGGCGGTCAACGACACCGTGGGCGTCACGGCCACGGTGGTCAACAAGACCGCCGACGCGGCGCCGATGGTCATCCTCGACCTGCCCATTCCGGCCGGCTTTGCCATGATTGCCGAGGACCTGGACAAGTTGGCCGCCGGGGGAGCGATTGCCAAGTATCAACTGACGCCGCGCAGCGCAATAGTCTACTTGCGGCAATTGCCGCCGGCCGAGCCGCTGGTGCTGCATTACCGCCTGCGGGCGACGATGCCGGTCAAGATTACCGCTGCTCCGGCCCGGGCTTACGAGTATTACAACCCGGACCGGCAAGTCTCCAGCGCCGTCGCCCACCTGACGGTAACTGCCGCGAACTGACCAGGTACGCTCACGCTCCCAGGCGTTCGGCGGCGCGAGGAGCGCGCTTTCGCCGAAGTCGAAAGAACACCGCGATGAGCGGGCTGCCGGCCAGGAGCAGCACCGAGGTCGCGGGCTCGGGCGTGGCGGTCGTCACTACCACGTAGGGACCGGGATCGTAGACGCCCCGGCTGCTGTCGAAGGTGGCTTTTTCCATCTTCGACGGTTCCGTGATCTCGTTGAACATCTTCAATAGGACCCCATAGTCCTCCAACTCGTTCTTGTACGTTGGGTTGTCCAAAAGGGAAGTAATGTCCCAGGTATATTGGGTGTAGCCGGAATCGTAGTTCCCGGCCAGGTTGACGGTCGTATCATAATCGCCGCCGGCGCTGGCCCAGGGATTGGTTCCATCGTACGTCAGCCAGGTGGCTCCACTCAGCGTAAAGGCCTGGACGAGGGGTGAGAGCCGCACGTCGAGCACGCCGGAGCCGCTGTAGAACGGGAACACTACTTGGATATCCGTTATGTTGGGAGTTGTCCAGACCTGACTGGGGAGCATGAACAAGGTCCGCGTCGGTTGCGTGGGGTTGCTCGCATTGACCACCACCTTATCCACCCCCGAGGTGCTGTAATTGCTGGTCGTATTCCTGCTGTCGATATACGTATCAACGTCGATGTTATAGGTGATCGTGTCCGCACGGGCGGCTTGTGCCGCCGCCATGCCGGCGGCCCCGGCGGTCACAATCCAAACCCAGCGTAGACTGCCCATCGCCACCACGGTCTTCATCGCCAGCCCTCCTGTGTGAAAGTTGTTGAAAGGAAACTCTGCGGAAACATCGGCGCACCTCAGGGAAGAAAAACCACCTCGCCGCCGGCGCGCGTGCTCAGCGCCTGCAACACGGGCAGGGAAGTGGCATCGCTCAGAAAATGCAAGGATCCGTCAGCCATGGCGAAGTTGGCCCCGCCGCAATGCTGACTGCCAAAGGCGCACAGCCGCATATCGGCATAGTATTGAAAGGCGGTGCGCGAGTTCGCCGGTGGACTGGCCGCGGCGCGGCCGCTGTAGGAAAACGGCAAACGGTAATTGATCGGCACATAGCCGCTCAGCGTCACGTCTCCCAGCGACAAGTTGCCGCCCGAGCCTGTCCAATAGCCGTACTCGCCCATGGTTTGCTGCCAGCCAACGGCAGCGAAGGAATCGAAGTTCGGATCGTAATGGCTCCGTTCGCCCAGCAGGAGCGTGAAGGCGGTGCCGTCGGTAATGGCGGCGATGCCGACGGGCTGCTGGTTGGCGACCGGCCGCGAGCCCGGCCCGACCTCGAAGAAGATGCCGTCCGTCATGAGGTTGGGCGAGTCGGGATCGAACGATCGCGTTCCTCCGTTGCCGCCGTAGCTTGTCAAACCGTACCAGGCGAGACTGGAGGGATTCTGCACCGGGTTCCTGGGAATGCGGTCGGATGGGCAAACCAACTCCGTCAGCACCGCGGCGGCCAATCTCTGGTAATTCGAGTTGGCGCCGAACCATTGTTGGTAAAAAGCATTTTGTTCCATGTAGGGCAAAAGAAGCACGAAGAGGGAACTCTTGGGCGACTTGGAACGGTCCACTCCCCCGGGAAACAAGCCGTTGACCGAATGAAATCCCTGGGCTGCCAGCGCCAGTTGCTTGAACTGATTGCCGCACTGCGCGCGCCGCGCCGCTTCTCGCACCGTTTGCACCGCGGGAAGAAGCAGCGCAGCCAGGATGCCCATGATGGCGATCACCACGAGCATCTCGACCAAAGTGAAGCCTTGTGCCATGAGTCTGCAGGTCGCTTTCGTTTCCAGTGGCTGATCCATCAGGCTCTCCGGCACGTCTGGTCGCCGGGGTTGCTGCTAACGGGCCTTCTTTTCCCGGTTTCTTCCGTCGGAACCGCCCACGCACGCATCCCCGCTCGCCTTTGGCGGCGTCAGGCCGTCGCCGACGTAAATCAGATAGAGATGCGGCAACTTCTTGTCGCCCAGCTTTTCCCGGATGGTCCCCAGGGTGGCGAAAGTCACCCGCTCTTGTTCATAACTGGCTTCGCTCACCACGGCCAGAGGCGTATCGGCGGGGTAACGGGCCTGGAGTTGCGGCAGCAGTTCCTTGAACTTGGCTCGATGGGTGAACAGGACCAGGATTATCTTCAGCCGGCCGTGGTGATCGGGTGTTCCCAGGTTATCTCCGGCCGAGAGCAGGACCGAGCCGGCATTCTTCGTCACGCTCTGCCGCAAAGCCGCATTCGCCGCGTTGAACGAACTCAGACCAGGAACCACGATCGGCTCCAGGTCGGCGAAGTCCTCGGTAACCCACGACCAGGGGCAGTACAACGTGGGATCTCCCGAGTCGGCGAAGACGACCTTCTTGCCGCCGGCAACCAACTCTCGAACATGGGGCACGAACTTTGCCGCCTCGTCTTCGCTTTGGCCGGCCCGCTCGCGCAGTTGCGGCGGCACGTCTTTCGCGCTCTGGCCGCGAAACCTGCCCATGAGGCGCGACGAGGCCACCGTGATTTTTCCCGCAGGTGCGAACCGCGCAACCTCGTCCTTGAGATAATCGAAGCAAAACACGCAATCGGCCTCCTTAAGCACCTTGGCCGCCTTGAAGGTCACCAAGTCGGCGTCGCCGGGACCCATGCCGACCAGGTAAATCTTGCCCCGCGCGCCCGGCTGGTCCCCCGCCACCGCCGGCAGGCCGCAACCGGCCACAACGCCCACAACGGCCAGCACGATCAAGCCACACGGGCACGGTCTGCATCGCACGGACACGCTCATAGAGAGTCTCCTCCGGTAGGCAGGACTCGCGGCGGTTGTCGTTCGGGGGAACGCGGCCGGCGGCGGGCCACCGCCTGCAGCGAAATGGTCTTGGCGTGCTTCACCCAGCGGCCGTGCTGTTTGGCGTCTTCCTCGATCGTCTGGTACGGGCCGTCGCTGCTGGGCAACGGCTTGCCATCGCAGCGATCGGCCAAAATCACCATTTGGTGACGCTGTTGTGGATCGATTTCGGGAATCGAAAACAGCACGCTATAGCCGTCCGAGCCCTCGACGAGCACGTAGTACATCAAGAGCGGCGAGCACTTGCCGCCCCATTCCACGCTGGCGGCGCGAAGCAACTCGGCCAATGGCACCCCCGCATACTTGCGGTGTTTCTTCCCCACCTCGATCTCGGCCCGCGGCAGCTTCGCCAGCCTGGCCGCCGAAAGAGTGACCGTTTTCGCCGCTCGAGCGTTCTCGACGACAACGCAGTCCGCGCCGGCGGGCACGGGCGACGGAGCCGACTTTTCTGAAGCCGGCGCCAAGGCCGCCAACAACACGCCGGTTGCTGCAACAAAGACCGCCTTCATGGTTCTTGCCTTGCTTTCCAGTGGGTGCCGCGGTGGGCCCTCGGCGTATCGGCCCGCGCGACCGCGGCCCGGCTCAACTCCAACATGCCGGTGACAACGTTTCTGAGGCACGCCTGGACGCCGGCCAAGTGCAAGTTGCGTGCCACCACGCGCCGTTCTCAGATCGCCGTCGGACAACGCCGGCCCCGGACACCGCTCGGCCGGGCTCCACAGCGGACGCGCACGCAACGCTATCTTCCGCCCAGGCAACCGATTGCGTCGAACGGTCTGGAGGCCGGGTCCAGCCAGCGCCATCCTCATGGCGCAACGCGCCACGATCGTGCCTATCGCACGATGACCGTGGACCGCCTTCGTGCGAGAAATGTCGCGCAAGACGGATCGCGGGGCGCGTTTGCCGCTGCTGTGAGAGCGCAACCACCAGCCAGCCAAGGCGTTGCGAGGTAGTGACAAGAATTGCCGTCCTGCAGGCGATATCGACAACTCCTTCCCATGCGATCGGGTGGAAGGTGGCTGGCATCGGATTCCACGTGGCGGCGATGAACCGCTCGAGGTCTTCCTCTGCTTTACGAAGTTACCGGAGTCGACGCCCTGAGGGGGCTATGAGGCCGCGCGGTTCCGTCAAGGCACACGCCCGAGCAGTCCGGAACGCCCCCGAGGTTGCTCGATGCGGAATGCTTCACGGACGCCCATCAAAGCGGTTTTTGCTACCCGTCCTGGTCGGGGTACAATGAAGCCAGTGATGGCCCAGGGCACCATTACCACGGAGGCAAGTCATGCCGCGAAAGTTATCCGCGTTCTGGATGGGAATCGGCGTCTCGGCGCTTTGGTTCGGACTGGCCACGGCATTGCCGGCGGAGGAGGCCGCGCGGGCGCCGCAACTTCCCTACGACCTGGCGCAAGTGCGACACATGGAAGCCTTTACCGGCTCGCCCCGGGCGAAGGATTTGCTGTCCCGGCAGGGTTTCGCGGTGACGGAGGAGCAATTCCGGCAGATTTTCGAGCGCTATCTGCCCACCTTTCAGGCCCCCCTGCCCGTCTTCATCACCGTGGATAGCGCTTGGCACACCTATCACGTGCTCTTGGAAGAGGGCGTGCAACAGGTGGAGACGGGCCAGGCGAAGCTCTTGCAGCGATTCTCCGAGCGGCTGCACCAGCTTGCGGCGGCCCGCAAGGACCCGGCCAACGCGGTCTACGGCGACCTGGCCGCGCTGGCCGCCGTGGGATGGGCGGTCCAGGACCCCACGTGCCTCGAGCGCCTGCCCGCCGACGAACGGGCCGTGGTCGCCGCGGCCCTGAAGGCCATGAAGTCGGGCGGACGGGCACTCTTCTTCGAACTCCGCTTGCAGGCGGAGAACTTTCGCCCCGCCGGATTCTACATCAAGACCCCGGAACTCTCCCGCTATTTCGTGGCGCGGCGGTGGTATGCCACCGCGGCCTTCCGGCTGAAGTCGGAGGCGGAGACGCTCCGCGCGCTCCATCTCGCGTTGCTCGTCGAGTCCGATGTCGAGCTGAAGCGGCTTCACCGTCAATTGACCGCGCCCCCGGAGGCGATGGTAGGCCCGACGCCCAGGAGCGCGGCGAACTCGGCATGGCCTTCCTGCTGGGCCGCGTCCGCAGGTCCAAGCCGGCGGACCTGGCCTGGCCGCCGCGAGACCTCGGCGCCGGCGACCAGACGCCGCTGGACGCTGTCTTCTCGAGCTATTCGGTCCAAGTGAAGCCGGCCGGCCAGGACCGCACGCTCCTGGTCCTGAAGGCCCCTTCACCCTCGCCGGAGCAACAGCGAATCCTCGTCGATACCGCCAGGCACGTGATGCTGAAGTACGAAGACGTCGAGAAGGGCAAAGTAGCCAGCACAACCACCTACGGCAACTTCGTCGAGGTGGCCGGCGCCTGGTACGCCGGCCGGATCGAAGAAACCGCCGCCGAGCGCGGCCGCACCGAGATCACCACCCGCAAGTTCACCGTGCTGGGGGCGGGCCAATTCGACCGGCAGTGGAAGGAGAAAATGGCCGTCCGCGACCGGGCGCAATTGCTCCGCGAGCCGCTGCCGCCGCTGGCCAAGGCCAAGCAGGCCGCGGCCGCCGCCCATACCGGCTTCGAGGACCAGATCGTCCTGCTGCTGCACTTCCAAGCCACGCAGCAGTGGGACCGCGTGCTCGGGCACCTGGCGGCCGCCGAAAAACTCTCCGGCAAGCCCGGCATGCGCTGGATCCGCACGGCCTTGTTGCAGTGTGGCCGCCGCGCCGAGGACGCCAAGCGGCGGTACTTCGAGGAAGCGGCGGCGCTGGGGGCGAAAATCGGGACAGTCCCCCTGGCTGACGACGACCTGTTCCTCGCCGGGTACATCATCCAGAACGCCCAGCAAATCCTCCAGACCGGCGAGCTGGCGCGGCTGATCGACGCCTTGCGCCCGGTCTACCAACGTCAGCCGCCGCATCGCCGGGCGATGGAGGCGTGGACCGAGTGGCGGATCAACCCCCTGCAGCAAACCGGCGACACCCAGGCCGTCCTGAAGTTGCGCAGAGCTTGCCCGGGATTATCCGCACAACTACAACCTCCAGGAGCAATACGCCCGGGCGTTGGCCGCCGCCGGCGAGGACAAGGCGGCCTACGCGTGGTTGGACCGCGTACTGGCGGCCGAGTCGCGTTGGAAGCCCGAGGAAGAGGAGAATCTGCGGACTTGCTATGCCGAACTGCTCCGCCAGCAGGGGCGCTACGACGACGTGGTCGAGTACCTGGGGGCCTACGTGAAGCGGAATCCGCCCGGGCGCAACGTCTATGCCCAGTACCTTAGCGCGTTGGTTTGGGACGACCGCCAGCAACAGGCCGACACCCTGATCGCCCAGTGGCTCAAGGACAGCCGGCGGCCCGACGAATTGCCGCCGGACGTGGACGCCCGGCTGCAGGCCGCCGTCGCACAGGCCCTTGGCGGGGGCTACAACCTCAACACCGACCGGCTCGACGAGCAATGGTTGCGGCCGTTGGCCGACACGGCGATCTACTTCGCCCGGCACCCCTCGGCCTCCTCGGTCGCCGAGCAGATCATGGCGGACCCATTCCAGTCCGAGGCATGGAACGAGTTCGGGCGGTCGGACCAAGGCCGGCGGGTCCGCAAGGCAGCCGCCCGCATGTTGCTCTCCGACATGGGCACGCTGACGGCCGAGCAGGCGACCCGGCTGATCAACTGGATTTCGGCCGGCGATCCGGCCGTGGAAAAGGATACTTGGACGCGGATCGCCGCCGCACTGCGACGCCGCTGGGATGCCGAGCCCGATTGGGAGGTGAAGGCCCGGTTCGGCCAGGCGCTGGCGGACGTTTTGCAGAAGCACGCCGACGCCCAGCAGTGGCTCGACTTCCTCCGCACCCAGCTTGCCGGCGCCCCGGAGGAGTACCGGGCCGGCTTCTCGGCGTCGCTTTTCGATGCCCTGCTGGAACAGCCTTGGAAGCAGGCCCATGAGGACGAGGCGCTGGGCCTGCTGGAGCGACTCCGCGACGCCGACGAGCCGTCGCCGCGACTGGCCGCCCAGATCGCCGCCCTCTGCCAGATGACCAACCGCATGGTGCAGGCCCGCTTCCAGGACCGCATGAAGGCGATGGCGCATCCCGAGAAGCTCACGCGGACCGAACTGCGGGCCAAGCAGCAAGAGAACCTCCGGCTTGCGCGGGAAGGCTACGCCGACCGGCTGCACGCCGAGATGCCCAAGCACCCGGGCCGGCTGGCCCCCTGGATGAATGTCGAACGGCTCTATCTCGACGTGTTGGCCGGCCGCCGGCTCGAACAAGGTCGCCGGCGAGTGCTGGGAATTCCTGGGGTCGAAGCCGCAGACCGCGCCGGCGCCAGGCGAGGCCGACGATGACCTTGCCGGCCGGCTCGAAGATCATCTTCGCAATCGTTATCTCGTTACGCTCATGAACCTTGCGGCGCGGAAGACGGCCCAGCCGGGCCTGGCCGACCGGGTCCTGGCCTACCTCGATGCCGGCGCCCAGGCCGAGCCCGACCAGGCCCGCTGGAAGGCGCTCCAGTACCAGATCCTGGTGGCCCTGGACCGGCCCAAGGAACTGGCCGCCAAGCTGCAAGCGTGGATCGCCGCCGGCGACCCCGACAACGGCTGGCGACTGACGCTGGGCTATCTCCAGGCCGAGACCGGCCGCCTCGCCGAGGCCATCAAGCTCTTCGAGGCCGTCCGCGCGGCCGACGAGCTGCGCGGCCCCGACTACCTCGCCCTGGCCGATTGGTACATGGCGGTCAATCGCCGCGACGCCTACGACCGGGCCCGCATCGACGCCTTCAAGGCCGTTGACGACAATCGACTCTATCAGTGGATTTACGCGAAGTTCCAGCCCTGGCAGCGGTATGACCAGGACGTCGCCGGCACGCAGCAACCGCCCCCCCGCGAGCTGGACGCCGAAGTGCTGCTGGCCTTCACCGCCCTGCTGGAGAAGTCCAGCCGGCCGGGAGACTACCTCAATCAACTCGCTCAGTTCTACGGCGCCACGCGCGACTTCCGCCTGCTGGCCGTCCTGGCCGACGCGGTCGTGGGCCATACGGCCGGCCAGGTTTATCCCCTCCTGCAATCCATGTCCGGCGTGCTCGGCGAGATCCGCGACGAGGCCGCGGCCGACTCCCTGGTCGAGCGGATCGCGGCGGTCCGCCGGCGGGCCAAGAGGCCCATCGACCAGCGGGCGCTGGACCTCTTGGAAATGCTCGTCGAGCGCCGCGCCGCCGAAATCCAGAACCAGCCGGGCCCGCATGTCGGGCGGGCGCTGGCCGCCTTGCGCCGGGCGTGGAAACGCCAATGGTCGCCCGGCGAACCGCGGCTCATGGCCGGCCTGCTCGCCTCGTTGGGCCGAATCTCGCAGCCCAAGCTGGCCGAGGAGCAAATCGGCCAATTGCAATCGCTCTACCAGCAATCGTCCCCTGCCGCAGCCGGCGGCAATGCCGACGATCGGCTGCAAATCGGCTGCGACCTGGCCGGCGCCTACTGGAATTACTCGCGATGTGACCAGGCGATCGACCTGTTGTCCGCGTCCCTGGACGAGCACCAGGCGGCCTGTGGCGGGGTCCTGCCCGCGGCAGCCAACGGCGCCCTGGGCACTCTCATCGGCTACCTCGAAGCCCGCACCCAGCACGCCCGCGGCGAACGGATTCTCCAGGAACAACTCAAACACCCGGCCAACCGGCAGCAGAGCTACTGGCTGATCGAGCGGCTCTATGAGCTTTATGATAGCGCGATCCAGCGCGGCGGCGAGGTCTCGCTGGGCAGCGGCCTGGACCTCTACCGGGCCGTACAGAAGAAGGTCCAGCAGGACCTCGACACGCCCGACCAGAACCACCGCTTTGCCCTGGCCGGCCAGTTGTGCAACATCTACCGCTCGGCCCACAACAGGTTTCCGGCGAGCTACCATGGGCGCGGCGCCGAGGAAGTGGCCACCGACGCCCGCCGCTTCGCTTTCGAGCGCCTGCCCGCCGTGCTCCCGCGGCTGACGAACAACTACACGTCGATCGTCTCTCAGGCGGCCTCCATGCTGTACGACGTGGCCGCCCCGCGCGACGCCCTGGCCTTCCTCATCCGCCGCATCGACGGCGAACCGCATTGGTTCCGCCTCAATAACCAGGACGGCTGGAGCCAGCACAGTTCCGCCTTGGCCGAGTGGCGAACGGAGGTCTCGCGCTTGGGCGATTTGGACGCGCCGCTCCTGGCGATCGTCAGCGGCGAACTGCGTCGCGATCTGCACTCGCGCCAGCAGCGCAACCGCACGATGTACAACAGGCACGAGCAGTATTTCTGGGCCGAAAAGGAAGGGGACTTCGCCCGCATCGCCAACGAAGTCTGGGCCCAAGACAAATCCTCCGGCGCCGCCTGTCTCTACATCGCCGAGTACCTGTACCAGTGCCTCGATCACCATGATCGGGCGATCGACATCCTGCTGGACGCCCATCGCCGCGAGGTCCTGAACGAGCGGGGACAATCGCGCCTGGTCCAGTTCCTCCACGCCCAGCGGCGCTATGCCGAATCGATCCCGATCCTCGAACCGCTGGTGGACCGCCGGCCCGATACTCTCCAGTACCGCGTATGGCTCATGCACGCCTGCTTCGAGACCCACCGGCCGCGGCAACTCGCGGACCTCTTGAAGAAAACACACGACTACTTCCACCACAACAACCGCTGGCAGGAATACGCCATGGCCACGCTGGGTCGAAGCTGCCTGGAAAACGAACTCTATCAGCAGGCGGTCGATTACCTTCAGGAGGCGATCGTCCTCCGCCAGCGCACGGCCCCGCACCGCGGCATCGGCGACGGCACCCTATCGAACTATTACGGCGACCAGGCCCGGGCCTACGCCGGGCTGAAGAAGACGCCCGAGGCGGTCCGTGCGGCCGCGGCCGCGGTCGTCGCCTGGGGCCACAACATGGGCAATCGTAACGTGGCCCTGCGCGCTGAAGGCCGTGCTCCGCGCGGCTCCCGACCTGGACGCCTATGTCGTCGAGCTCGACAAGCAGACGGCCCAGAGCGGCCTGGAGAACCCCGTCGTCCGCAAGGCGATCGGCCAGATCTATCTGGAAAAGTCCCGCTACGACCGCGCGATCACACAACTCCGCCTCGCCGCCGAGACGCAGCCCAACGACGACGAAACCCACCGCGCGCTATTGACCTGCTATGACCGCCAGCAGGACCAGCAAGGCGCCGCCGAAGCGCTGCTCCGTTGGCGCGAGTCCAGCCCGCGCGACATCAAGCTCTACGAGGACCTGGGCACGCGACTGCGAATGCTCGGCCAGGCCGCCGAGGCCGAGCGGGCCTTCACCTCGATCGTGGAAGTCCTGCCGGCCGAGGCCGAAAGCCATCAACTTCTGGCCGAAATCCGCCAGCGGCAGGACCGCTGGGCGGAGGCCGCTGTGCAGTGGCAGCAGGTCGCGCGAATCCGCTCGCTGGAACCAACCGGCTTGCTCGGCCTTGCGGCCGCCTTGATCCACGAGCATCGCTGGCCCGAGGCGGCGGACGTGCTCGCCAATCTCAGCCAGAAGACCTGGCCCGGGCGGTATGAAAATTCGCCCCAGAACGTTCGCCAGACGATCCGCTCGCTGCGCGAGAAGCTGGAACAGGGCCGGAGGTAAGCCGGGCCGGCGCCGCGCCTGAAATCCTCCTGGTCCAGGCACGAGTTCCTGGTGCGGCCCCGCCAGGTTTTCGGACCTGGTTGCATCCCTCGATCGGTGGTAAGTGCAGGCCCCGCTGCTTGCCGTCACGTCGAATCCCCTTCCCAAGGCCCTCAGTTTTCCTTGGTGCCGGTTCGCGGTCAAACTGTCTGCCTGCGCCGGGCGGCGAGTCACGGTATCGCGGGGCAGGCTGCCAACAGGCTCTGCCGTGTGAATCGTTTTTCGCGGCCTGCGATTTCGATTGCACTGCCGAAAAAAATCTAATAACTTTGCGTTAATGATTTATAGCTTTATGTCAGAGCCGCCCCGGCCCATTTCGTGCCTAAGCCAGCCTGAGAAAGATCGCCGACGGTTGCCCGTGGAACGGTCGGGAGCCATCTGAATTTTGTCCCCTTGGCGTCGCGCCGCAAGCTGGAATGTGGACATCCAGTGTTTTTGTGGTAAGTAGATGCATGATCCTATCTCCAATGGTAACTGGATGATAGAGACATACTGTGTTTTTCAGACAAGTGTTATAGGGGGGTGCGCCATCGACGTTGCCTAACCCATCCGGGTTGGCCAAGGCGTGGTCGTCGTCGCTGCCCCGGACGTCCTCCCATCGCCGCCCGCTGGCAGCGCCAGCGGGCTTGAGCCGCCTTTGAAAAACAGCGATCAGGCCCTTGATCCCATTTTTTCCGAGGCTCCAAACGCAAGGCGTGGTTGAATTTGCTTATATTAAGGGAACTGTGACTTATCCGTCAGATCGTGTCTATTCGTTGCCATCGGCGGGAGCGGTAATCTAGGAACATTTATGCAGACTTGTCTGACTTACGTTCCGGTTTGCCAGCCGTCGGCTATCAACAAACAGTTAACTTTGGGACTCGCTTGTCAAAGGAAAGGGTTGCCATGACCACTACGAGGGGTTGTTCGGTGGGGATCGCTGTCATTACGTTGGTGTTGGGATTGCTCCTGTCGGCGCCGGCAGCACAGGCCACAGTATATTACTGGAGCGGCACTGACGGCGCTTGGGATACCTCGGCCGCGGACAATTGGTCACTTGCCACCGACGGCAGCTCGCCCTTTAGTTGGCCGGGCGCCGGCGATGCCGACTTCTATCTCAACGGCCAATCCTCCACGACGATCACGGTCAACAACACGCAGACCGTGGACAATATCACCTTTGACGGCGGCGGCTATACCGTCACCGGCGGCGGGTTGTACCTCAACGTAGGCAATATCGTCGTCAACCAGAACGCCACCATCAACTCGGCCATCAGCGGCTCGTCCGGCCTGATCGTCTCCGGCGGCGGCATGTTGACCCTTGGCGGCGTCAATACCTACACCGGCGCGACGCAGATCACCGCCGGCACCCTCCAGATCGGCGTGCTGCCCGGCGCCCGGGCGTCGTGACGGGCGCCTCGCCCGTGGTGCACTACACGTTCAACGGACAGGTGGGGACCAGCCCCTCGGGGACCAATCTGCCCGATTCCAGCGGCAACGGCACCGACCTGTATGTGCGGGATTCCGGAGCGGTTTTCGTCCCCGGCAACTTCGGCCAGACGGCCGTCAACGCGAACGGCGCCTTCATGTACTCGCCGGCCAGCCAGACGGCCCCGGCCCTGCAGAACCTGACCGCCTGGACGAACTCGATCTGGATCAATATCCCGTCGGCCAACGCCGGCAACAATCAGGGAATCATGTCGACGCGGTGGCCCGATAACAACGGTTTCGAGTTGAGCTATCAGCCCGGCACCGGCATCTACCTGGCGGTTTCGGATGGCAGCAGTTGGGTTGGCTACGGCTACATCCCAGAGACGATCCCCTCCGACAGTTGGCAAATGATCACGACCACGGTCTCGTCGGCAGGACTCAACCTGTACGTGAATGGGGTGCTTATCGGCACGGAAGCGGACCTTACGCAAGGGAGTGCGTGGAACTACGGGGGAACGCCCCTGTTCATGAATTCCGACTCCTACCTGAGCTTCGGCTACGGACAAAGCGTTGCCGGGAATTTGTCGGCTCCGGTGCAGGAGTTCAACCTCTTCGACACCGTGCTCACCCAGGCGCAGGTCCTGCAGTTGTACGACGGTCAAGCTGGGACGGTCGGGGCCTTGCCCGTGACCGACGTGCAGATGGCCGCCGGCGTCCTGGACCTCAACGGCGTGACGACGACCGTCGCTTCCCTCAGCGACATCAACGGCGGCGGCGGCATCGTCACCAACAGCGGCGCCGCGGCGGCTACCCTCGTGCTGACGCCCAGCACGGGCGAGGTCAACAGCTTCAGCGGCACCATCCAGGACGGCGCCAGCCAGACGGCCTTGACCATCAACGGCGCCGGCGGCTTGCAGATCCTCAACGGCACCAACACCTATAGCGGCCTGACCACGATCACCGCCGGCACGTTGCAGTTGGGCGACGGCTCCAACGTCGGCTCCATCAACAACAGCAGCGGCGTCGTCGTCAACGACACCCTGACCTTCAATAATCCAGGCAGTTCGATCTTCGCGCCGCCCATCAGCGGCAGCGGCAACGTCATTCAAATGACCGGCACCGTCATTCTCACCGGCGCCAGCACCTTCGACGGCACCACGACCATCGACCCCTACGCCACCCTGCAGATTGGCAACGGCGGCAGCGCGGGATCGTTCACCGGCGCCGGCACCATCGTCAACAACGGCCAGCTCGTGTTCGATCTCACCAGCGACACAACCCTCCCGGCCAACATCAGCGGCGGCGGCGCCCTGATTCAAAACGGCACCGGCATGGTGGTCCTCACCGGCAACAACACTTACAACGGCGGCACCCTGATCCAGTCCGGCGTCGTCCAGTTCAACGGCGACAACACCGTTCCCACCGGCGTCCCCGGAAGCGTTCTCATCAACAGCCCCGGCGCCGTGGCCGTGGCCGACAACGGCACGCTCTACAACACCGTGACCGGCTGGCTCACCAGCGGCCTGATCGCTCCGACTTCCAATGGCGCGATCGCCCTGATTGGCGACAGTTCCGAGTCGATCGACATGACCAACTACCCCCTCTTGAGCCTGGGGGCCGTTGGGACGGTCAACTTTACCGGCCAGATCACGCCCGGCAGCACCAACTATAACCTGGGCGGCGGCGGCGGCACCCTTACCTATTCTTCGCAGTTGACCGACGACGGCACGTTCGGCTCCATGGGCGTCAACATCAGCGGACCGGGTACCGTGGTCTTCGCCAACAACACCAATAACTATAGCGGCGCGACGCTCGTCAGCAGCGGCGTCCTCCAGGGAAACGGCAACGTGCCGGCGACCAGCACCGTGCAGATCGCCGCCGCCGGCGTCTATGACCTGGCGGGTGTCAGCCAGACCATCGCCGGGCTGGCCGATGGCCCGAGCGATTCCGGCGTCGTCACCAACAGCGGCGGCGGTATTGGCGCCGCGGCCACCCTCACCCTGGCGCCCGCCACGGGCATCTCGAACACCTTCACCGGCGTGATCCAGGATGGCAACCCGGGCGGCCAGAACGTCCTTGACCATGGCCGGCCCCGGCACGCAGGTCCTCGCCGGCTACAATACTTATACCGGCATGACGACCGTCAACGGCGGCGTGCTCAATATCGCCGGCGCGGGCGCGTACGCCGCCGGCTTCACCGTCAACAGCGCCGGCGTCCTGATGGTCAGCGGCGCGGGCGTGATTGACAACGCCGGCCCGATCACCGGCACCGGCATCGTCAATATCCCGGCGGGCGGCTCTCTGACCGCCGCCAACCTGAACGTAGGTGACATCGCCGGCAACGGCGTATTCGGCACCGTCCAGGTGGCCGGCGGCCAGTTCGCCGCCGCATCGGGCGCCTACCTTATCATGGGCAACCTCCAGATCACCGGCGGCACCGCCACCTTGGCCGATGGCCAGACCATGCTCGTAAACGGCAGCGATCCGACGTGGAGCGACCCGGCTGGCATGGGTCTGCGGATTGCGGCCGGGGGCACGTTCAATTTGTCGGGCGGCTCGCTGATCATTAACGGCACCGCCGGCCCGAGCGAGATCTCGGTGGGCGATTCCACCATCGGCGGCAGCGGTTCCGGCCCCGCGGTGTTCAACCTCTCGGGCGGCACCCTCTACGCCGGCCTGTTCGGCAGCGAAGCCGGCAACTTCGGCCTCAACGGCGGCAACACGATGGGGCTCGTGGTTGGCAGCTACGGAACCACGGGCATCTTCAACCAGACCGGCGGTCTCAATATCGTCCACGGCTACGGCTACTTCGCCGTCGGGTCCGACTGTTGGTTTGATACTTCGGCAGCCGGTGGGACCGGCACCTATAACCTGTCCGGCGGCATCCTGAACACCAGCGAAGGCGCCGGCAATTGGGGTGATTATTCGAAGTGGTCGATAGTCGGATTCCTGGGCGGCTCGGGCACCGTGAACGTCTCGCAGAGCGGCGTGTGGCAAATCTCCGACGATACCACCTACCGCCCCTTGGCAATCGCCACCGGTAACCCGGTCGGGGAATTCACCGGCCCCGGCACCTTCGGCGATGTCGAAATCACCAACGGCGGACAGGTCTACGCCCACGCCGGCGTCATGATCGGCAACGTCTTCGCCACCAGCGGCGGCGGCAATTTCCAAGGTGCCACGGGCATTCTCAACGTCGCCGGCGGCTTGCTCGATGCGGGCGGTTTTCCGATCTACATCGGCCCCGGCGGCAGCTTCACCGTCAGCACCGGCACGTTGCAAAACATCGGCGAGATTATGGGCAATGCCGCAGTTGGACATCGGCACCGGCACCCTCATCAGCGGCACGCCGCTGCCCTTGGTTATGAACGCCAACGGACTCCTGCTCCTGAACGGCCCCAACAACACCTACACCGGCGGCACGACCATCAACAGCGGCACCGTCCAGGTCGGCAACGGCTACACGCCGGGCTCGATCGGCAGCGGCCCCATCGTCAACAACAGCGTCCTGGTCCTCGATGGCGGCGTCGTCGCCGGCTCCATCAGCGGCAATGGCGCCGTGATTCAAGCGGGCCCCGGCCTCACGTCCCTGACCGCCATGACCAACACTTATACTAGCCCGACGATCATCGCCGGCGGCACCCTCCAGGTCGGCGGCGGCGCCACGCCCTTGATCCACTACAACTTCATCGGCACCGGCTCGGTCGGGCAGAACCAGCCGATCCCCGATGTCAGCGGAAACGGCTACACCCTGCGTGCGTATACGGGCGGCAACGCGTACGGCCAGATTCCCGGACCGAACAGCAACCTTCCCGGCTCGATGAGCCTCAACGGCGAACTGCTGTTCGTCGGCGGCTACCAACCATGGAACGGCAGGCTCGCCACGCCCTTGCCCACGTTGAACACGTGGACCGACTCCATGTGGGTTAATCTGCCCTCCTCGGCGACGACCCAGCCCACCTGGACGACGCTCTTCTCCACCCAGTGGAACGGCAGCCGGGCTACGGCTCTCGTTTACACCGGCCCTGGACACGTGGGGCCCGACCAGCGCGACCGGCGGCTTCTTCAGCGAATTGGTAGACGCCAACGGCAACTGGACATCCAACGGCGGCAACGCCTTCGCGACCCCCTATGTGATCAATGCCGGCGATTGGAACATGATCACCGAGACGGTCCAGGGGACGAACTACGACATTTACGTCAACGGCCAGCTCGCGGGCTCGTTCCAGTTGAGCGGCACCTCTCTGTTCTGCCAACCGCACGCGGACCTGACTTTCGACTACAATAATTACTGGGGTAGCTGGGGAATGCCCGAGTCCTTGAGCGACTTCAACCTCTTTGGCCAGGCGCTCACTGCCTCCGAGATCGCGGCGTTGTACAACAGCGAACTCACGGCGGCCGGCAATCTGCCCGCCACTCCGGTGCAGATCGCCGGCGGCGCGGTCCTGGACCTCAACGGCACGGTCACGACCGTGGCTTCGCTCAACGATCTGAACGGCGGCCCGGGCCTGGTGACCTCGAGCCAGCCGGGCCCGGCGGGCCTCGTCCTGACGCCCACGGGCGGCTCGGCGACCTTCAGCGGCGTCATCCAGGATGGCTCCGGCCAGGTGTCCTTGACCCTCGACGGCCCCGGCACGCAGGTCCTCCTCGGCAACAACACCTATAGCGGCCTGACCACGATCGCCGGCGGCGGCACGTTGCAGATCGGCAACGGCGGATCCACCGGCGCGCTGGGCACCGGCAACGTGGCGTTGAACAGCGGCTCGCTGGTCTTCGACGTCTCCGGCGCCGCCATGAGCGTCGGCAGCATCAGCGGGACCGGCAGCCTGACCCAGATGGGCCCCGGCTCCTCCCTGACCCTGGCCGGCATCAACAGCTACGTCGGCCCGACCACGATCAGCGCCGGCACCCTGGTGGCCGGCTACGGCGCGCCTGCTCCTGTCATGCACTACACCTTCCAGGGCACGGGCTCGCTGACCTACGGCCGGATGGTCCCGGACTCCACCGGCAACGGCTGGAACTTGTATCCGTGGACCACCGCCGGCGGTTACGTTACGCCGGGCCCGGGGGCGTTAGCCAGCGCGCTGGACCTCAACGGCAACTTGGTCGTCGGTGGCCCGTCTGCTACTGGTGCCAATGTTCCCAGCAGCCAGCAGTTGCCGCAGTTGAGCGCGGCGACCGGCGGCTGGACCGACACGATGTGGATTAACCTGGGGGCCGGGGCGAACAACCCGGGGACCTGGACGCAGATTTTCGGCACCAGTTGGGGCGGCAGCACGAGCAGCGGCGTTGCCTTCAGCTACGTGGCCCCGAACACGTGGGACCACCTCGGCGCCAACGGCGGCTTCTACACCTTCCTCAGGGATGCCGGCAACAACGATTGCATCAGTGATTGGACGCCCGCCGAGTCCATTCCCGATTTATTGACTCCCGGCGACTGGTACATGATCACCCAGACGGTGGTAGGCCAGACGTACACCGTGTACGTGAACGGTCAGTCTCTGGGGACCTTCGCGTTGAACGGAAACGTCCCGATATTCGCCGATTCCACGGCGGACATATCCTTCGGCTGGAATGCTGGTCCGGGCAGTTGGGGCAACGACCTGACGATCGCCGACTTCAACCTGTACGGCACCGCGCTCGGCGCGCAGCAGGTTATGGCGCTCTACGGCGGCGGCATCCCCGCCACCAGTGCGGTGACGGTTGCCGGCGGGGCGGTCCTCGACCTCGGCGGCCTCAATGACACCATCGCCTCCCTGAACGATGACCCGGTGCTGGGCGGCGGCACGGTCACCAACAACGGCGCCTCGCCTGCGACGCTCACCATTGCGCCGCCGGCCCCCGCGAGCATGACCTTCAGCGGCGTGCTCCAGGATGGCGCCAGCCCGTTGGGCCTGACTCTCAACGGCGCTTCCCTCTTGGTCCTGGCCGGCAACAACACCTATAGCGGCCTGACCACGATCAACGGCGGCACGTTGCAGATCGGCAACGGCGGACCCAACGGCTCGCTGGGCACCGGCGATGTGGTGGACAACGGCCAGTTGACCCTGGATGTCTCCGGCACCACGACCGTCGCGGGCGCCATCAGCGGCAACGGCAGCCTGCTGCAAATGGCCGGCACCGCGGTGCTGACCGGCAACAACACCTATGCCGGCACGACGACCATCAACCCCGGCGCCACCTTGCAGGTGGGCAACGGCGGCTCGACCGGATCGGTCGGCGCCGGCGCCGTCATCGACAACGGCAACCTGGCCTTCAATCTCAACGGCACCACGGCTGTTCCCGGCGTCGGCGGCAGCGGCAGCCTGACTCAGATGGGCCCCGGCACCGTGGTCCTCTACGGCAACAACACCTACGGCGGCGCGACCAACGTCACCGGCGGCACCCTGGCCCTGTTTAACGCGGCCGCCCACCTGATCGCCAGCTACTCGCTGAATATCGGCTCCTACACCGGCACGCTGGCGTCCGGGTATCTCCAGTCGGGCACATTCGCGGATACCAGCGGCAATGGTCACACCCTGACGGTGCAGACCTGGGCCGGTAATGGCGCGACGTTCACCACGGGCGAACTGGGCGACACGAACGGGGCCGTCACGTTCCCCTACGGCGGCTTCAACATGTACACCCCGTACCTCGGCGAGATCAACACGTGGACGGCCTCCGCGTGGATCTACAACACGACGTGGAAGGGGTACATCTATAGCGGCCGCGAGAACGGCGGCTATGGCGCCGACATCGCCTGCTTGTCGGGCCTCGTTACCGTCGATATCCCCAACAACGCCGGCGGCTGGATCGTCGCCGGGGGGCAGAACAGCATTCCCATCAACCAGAACGCTTGGAGCATGCTCACCGAAACGGTGACGCAGGGCGAATATCAAATCTACCTGAACGGAGTGCTGGTCGCCAGCGAGGCGATGGACCCCGGCCAGACGCCTGAGCTCATGCCTGCCGGGAACGTCTTCGGCCTGGGCGTGGGTGATTTCGGCGGCGGCTTGTGCAATTTCAATCTGTATAACACGGTCCTCACTGCCGGCGAGATCCAAGCCCTGTACGCGGGCACTCTGGCCAGCGGCAACCTGCCGGCCGGCTCTCCGCTGACGGTTGCCAGCGGCGCCGCCTTCGACATGGGCGGCGTCTCGACCACCGTCGCCACAGTGAGCGGGGCGGGCACGATCACCAACAGCGCCGGCGTGGCCACGCTGACGTTCGCGCCCACGTCCCCCGGGACGGCGACCTTCAGCGGCGTCATCCAGGATGGCGCCGGTCAGACGGCCGTGACTTTCGACGGCCCCGGCAGCACCCAGGTCCTCACCGGCTTCAACACCTATAGCGGTCTGACGACGATCACCGCCGGCACGTTGCAGATCGGCGACGGCGGCGCCGACGGCGCCATCAACGGCACCCTCGGCATCGTCAACAACGGCGTTTTGGAGTTCAATAGCTCGCTCACCACGACCTGCCCGGCCGCCATCAGCGGCAGCGGCACCCTGGTGCAAGCGGGCGTCGGCGGCGCGTTGATCTTGACGGGCAGCAGCAATTACACCGGCCCGACCATCGTCAGCGCCGGCACCCTGGGCTTCGGCGTGCTGGCCTCGGCCCCCGCGCCCGTCATCCACCTCGACGGCAGCGGCGGCGCCCTGGGCTCCGTCGTCTCCAGCGTCAACGACCTCAGCGGCAACGGCAACAACGCCACCATGGCCTATTGGAACGGAGGCGCGGGCCAGTACGTCCCCGCCACGTTCGCCTCGAACACCTATGTCCCCGGCCTGAATGGTCATCAGGCCATCCATTTCAGCACGGATCAGGCCGGCTATTTCCTCGCGATCCCCAATTCTCCGTCGTTGAGCAACATCACGTCGTGGACGCAGAACATGTGGATCAACTTGGCCACCCCCACCACCCCCAACTCCGCGGTGTTGCTGGCCACGGCGCGGTACATTCCGTACGCGTGGGGCGGTGCGTTCGATCAATACTACATGGTTCAGGGCAACGGGTCGGGTGAGTTTTATACCGAGGTTGCCGGCGTCGATTCCAATGGAAACGCGAATTGGGCCGGCTATCCTGCCGACAGTTACACGATGAACCCGAACACCTGGTACATGATTACCACCACGGTGACCACCGGGCAACTCCAAATCTACGTGGACGGCACCTTGCTGGCCTCCGAGCCCTTGAACGGCGCCCTCACGCCGGGCCTCCTGCCGACAGCGAATTCCTTCCTGGCCGTCGGCATCATGCAGAACAATTGGGAGAACCAAATCCCCGGAGCGATGGACGACTACGCCCTGTATAACGGCGTGCTCACCGCCGCTCAAATCCAGCAGTTGTGGCAGCTCCAGACCGAGACCCCCCGCGGCATCCTACCGGCCACCTCTCCGGTGACCGTTGCCGGCGGCGCGACCCTCGATCTGAGCGGCTTCCCGCAGACCATCGCCTCGCTGGCCGATGACCCGGTGCTGGGTGGCGGCGTCGTCACCAACAACGGCGCCACGGCGGCCACGCTCACCATCGTGCCGACCGGCTCCACGGTCTTCAGCGGCACCATCCAGGATGGCGCCAGCCAGACGGCCGTGACGATCGACGGCCCCGGCACGCAGATCCTCGCCGGCCCCAACACCTATAGCGGCCTGACCACCATCACCGCCGGCACGTTGCAGATCGGCAATAACGGCCCCACCGGCTCGCTCAACAACACCAGCGTGGTCAACAACAGCGTGTTGGCCTTCAATCTTACCGGCAACGCGACCTCGGGGGTCGCCATCAGCGGCAGCGGCATCGTGAATCAAATGGGCCCCGGCCTGTTGACTCTTACCAGTCAGAATCTCACCTATACCGGCCCGACGCAAATCAGCGGCGGCACGTTGCAACTCACGTCGGCGGCCCCGAGCCTGATTGCCAGTTACTCCCTGGCCGCTTCTTCCTTTAGCGGCAACACGTCGGGGTATTTCCAGTCGGGCTCGTTTAACGATCTTAGCGGCAACGGCAACAGCCTGGGGGTGAACTGTTGGGCCGGGAACGGCGGCTCGTTCGGCACTGGCCCGACCGGCGGCTCGTTCGGCCCGACCGCCACGGCGAACGCCGCGACCACCTTCCCCGGCGGCGGCTTCAACCTCGAAGTCCCGTACAATGCCAGCAGCAATCTGGCCCACGTGACCTCGTGGACGGACTCCATCTGGTTCCAGGTCAATGCGAGCTATAAGGGCTACCTCATCAACGCCCACCCGAATAGTGACTTTGGCTACGACACGACTTGCCTTGGCAGTCCGGCTGGGAATTTCGGTTACACCGGCATCAATCCGAGCACGAATGCTGCCTACGTGGTCGTCGATATTCCCAACGCCAACGGCAGCGGCTGGCTCGCGCAGTTGTCGATCCCGGTTACTGTCAGCCCGTACGCCTGGACCATGCTCACCGAAACGGTGACGGCAGGCCAATACCAACTGTACCTGAACGGCTCGCTTGTCGCCACCGAGGCGCTGCCCGCCGGCACACCTGAACTCATGTTGGGCGACGGCCTCGGCTTGGGCACGGGTGATTGGGGTGGAGACGGTACCCCCAAGGGAAACCTGGCAGATTTCCAGTTGTATAACACGGTCCTCAATGCCACTCAGATCGCAGCCCTCTACGCGACCGGCGCCAACAACACGGGCAACCTGCCTGCCGCTTCTCCGCTGCAGATTGCCACCACCGGCGTCCTTGATCTGAACGGCGTGTCGCAGACGGTGGCTTCGCTGTCCGACCTGGGCACGAGCCCCGGCGGCATCGTCACCACCAGCGTCGGCGGCCTGGCGACCCTGATCGTGTCGCCCACCGGGGGCTCCACGACCTTCAGCGGCACCATCCAGGATGGCAGCGGACAGGTCGCCCTGGTGATGAGCGGCAACGGCACCCAGGTCCTCACCGGCAACAGCAACTACAGCGGCGGCACCACCGTCCAGAGCGGCCTGCTCTCCGTGAGCAACGATTACAACCTGGGTTCCCCCATCGGCGCTTTGACCTTGACCGGCGGCACCTTCCAGGCCAGCACGGGCTTCACGCTCAGTGCCACGCGGCCTGTCAGCGTCGGGGCCGCCACCGTTGACGTGCCCAACGGGACCCTCATCTTCGCCGGCACCATCGCCGACGCGGGGGCGACGCCCGGCACCCTGACCAAGACCGGCACCGGCGTGCTCCAACTCGACGGCAACAGCACCTACAGCGGTGCGACGGCCATCAACGTCGGCACCTTGGCCGGCACCGGCACCTTGGCCAGCACCGTCACGGTCAACTCCGGGGCGTTCATCGCTCCGGGCGATAATACCTCCGGCAACTTCGGCGTCGCCGGCACCATGACCCTTGGCGGGCTGACCCTCAACACCGGTTCCCAGGTCGAGCTCGACCTCGGCACTGGCGGCAACGACCTGTTGGCGGTCAACGGCCTCCTGACGCTCAACGGCGCCACGGTCGACATCCAGGCCAACGGCACCCTGACCGGCGGCGTGTATGAGGTCATGAGCTACCAGGGCACCTTGGGCGGCAGCGTAAGTACCCTGTTGCCCGGCAACCTGCCCGTAGGCTTCTCCGGCATATTCGTCAACAACGCCGCCCTGGACCAGATCGATTTGGAGCTCTTCGGCGCCACGAAGGTCTGGACCGGCAGCAACGGCCCCAACGGCTCGGCCTGGGACATCGAAACGACGCCCAACTGGAGCTTGAGCCTCGCTGCCACGACCTATAGCGATGGTGACGCGGTCTTGTTCAACGACACGGCCGTCACCGGCAACGTGACCGTCGCGGGCACGGTTGCTCCGGCCGTCTTCGTGGTCAACAACAGCACGCTGCCCTACACCTTCTCCGGCGATGGCAACATCACCGGCGCCGTGTCGCTCATCAAGCAGGGCACTGGCATGCTGACCATGAACATGGCCAACAACACCTACACCGGCGGCACCAACGTCGGCGGCGGCGTGTTGGAGATCGGCGCCAGCAGCACGGTCGCCAGCGGCGCGCTGGTCGCCGGGCCCTTGGGCACCGGACTGTTGAACATTTCCGGCGGCACCTTGCTGGACGGCGGCGCCGGCTACACGCTGGACAACGCCGTGGACATCACCGGCACCGTGACCCTCGGCAGCGCCGGCGCCAACGGCCTGACGTTCGGCTCGGGGTTGCTCCCGACGCCCGCCACGATGACCCTCGGCGCCGGGGCGACCCTCTACGTGACCGCGCCGACGACCATCGCCGACACGATCACGGGCCCCTTGGTCAAGGACGGCCCCAGCACCCTGAACCTCACCGCGCCGGTGAATACTCTCAGCGCTCCCACGCAGGTCAACGACGGCACCCTGGTGGGCACGGCGGCCAACCTGGGCGTGGCGCCGGTCATTCTGGCCAACGGCGCCAACGTGACCTTCGCCCAGCCTACCAATGACACGCTGTACAATACGGTCAGCGGCAACGGCTCGTTTACCGCTGCCGGCCCGGCCATGTTGACCATCGGCGCGCCCTTGAGCTATTTGGGCACGACCACGATCAGCGGTGGCACGTTGCAGCTCGGGGTGGTCGTGCCCGTCCAGCCGTTGGTCGAGTACCAGCTTAGCGGTACGCCGGGCGGCTCGATTCCCACCGGAATGACCGTGATCAACACCGGGTCGTTGGGATCGGCTCTCAATGGCACCATGAGGAATGTTCTGGGCGGCGGAAACTACCTCGACACTTCGAGCGCAGTTCCGGGTCCGGTCGGCCAGGGGTTCAACCCGGTCAACCAGTACATCGCGGGCGTCCATATCAACGATCTCACCTCGTGGACGATGTCGGTCTGGATCGATCCTGACTCCACCCGCAATGGATATGGGTATGGATTGCACCAAATCGTTTCCGGGCGCGATGGCTCGACCGTCAGCGGTGCTTACGACAGCTACTATTCCGATACCACCCGGGGCACCATCGGCATTTACACCGAGATTTGGTCCAGCACTGCAAACAATTGGATCTACTACGGCAACGTCGCCGCCACGATTCCCGAAGACGCTTGGACCATGGTTACCGAGACGGTCACCACCGGGCAATACCAGGTGTACGTGAACGGCAGCCTGGTGCAATCGATCCCCCTTCCCGCTGGCTACGCGCCGAACTTCTCGCCTGATCCGACCGCCATCTTGAGCGTGGGCGGCAACGACGGCTACGACTTTTTGGGCGGGGAAGCCGATTTCCGGCTCTACAGCGGCGTCGAGACCGCGGCCCAGATCTTGGACTTGTATAACACGACCCAGATTCAGGTCGGCGGCGGACTGCCGTCGACAACGCCCGTGCAGATTGCCAGCGGGGCGGTCCTCGACATGAACGGCCTGAGCCAGACGATCGACTCGCTGTCCGGTCCTGCCGGTGGCACAGTGACTACGAGCACGGCCAACCCCCTCGGCGCGGTGGTTCTCACCCTGGCGCCGGCCAACACCTCGACCTACAGCGGCGTGATCCAAGACGGCAACGGCCAGATCGCCGTGGTCGCCAATGGTCCGGGCCTCCAGGTCTTCGCCGGCAGCAACACCTACACCGGCCCGACGACCATCAACAACGCCGCGCTGGAGATCACCGGGTCGGGCAGCTACAGCGGCGGCTTCCTCATCAACAGCGGCACGCTGGAGATCGGCGGCCTTGGCGTGCTTGACGATGCCTTGGCTAATGGTTGCACGCTCACGCCCAACGGCAGCAGTGCCGTCGTCATGTTGGTTCCGGGCGGCTCGATGCAGGCCCCCAACTTCACCAACAACGTGGTGGTGGCTGGCGGCACGCTGAACGGGTCGCCCAACGGCACGGAGACCGCCGGCGTGTTGGTCTCCTCCGGCCGGGTGTCCGTGGTGGACGGCCAGACGCTCTTCGTGGGCGCCAACGGGCTGTTGGTCGGCTCAGGCACCGTCAGCGTCAACGGCGGCACCCTCGTCCAGGGCGACGCCGGCGGGGTCAACGGCTACGGCGGCGTGATTAGCGTCGGCGACCCCAGCGGCGGCGGCAACGGCGGCCCGGCCGTGCTGAATATCAGCGGCGACGGTGTGCTCCTGGCGGGCAATCCCAGTAATGGTTACGGCGCCGGCCTGCAAATCGGCGTCGGTGGAGCCACCGGCATTGTGCACCAGTGGAACGGCGCCGTGGACGTGGTAGGCAATTACTTCTCCGTGGGCGGGGCCCTGGTGCCCGCCACCGCCGCCGGTACGGTTGGCGGCACGGGAAAGTATGACCTTCGCGGCGGCCTCCTCACCATCGGCTCCAACGGCATTACCGGCGGCATCGCCGCGATCGGCGCCAATGGCGGCACGGGCACGATGAACATCAGGGGCGGCCTCTGCACGGTCGCCGCTGATGGCCTCGGCGCCACGCTGGATGTCGGCAGCCGCGGCGGCACCGGCACGCTGAATATCAGCGCCGGGACGGTCGACACCTTCGGTGGCATCACCCTCGGCAACGTCTACGGCCAGGCCGCCAGCGTGGGCACGCTCATTCTCAATGGCGGCCTGTTGGACCTGGCCAGCAACGGCTACGGCTCCGCCGCCGGCCAGATCGTCATGGGCGCCACGGGCGCTAACATGATCCTCAACAGCGGCACGCTGCAAAACGTTTCCGAGATCCTGGGCGATGCCACGATCACCGGTTCCGGCTTCAGTGCCAGCGTGAGCGGCACTCCGACGCCGTTGGTCATGGCCGGCACGGGGCTCGTGGTGATGGCCGGCTACAACAACTATAGCGGCGGCACCACGGTCCTCAGCGGCACGCTCGATTTCTCGACGCCCGAGTCCCTGCCCAGCAGCCCCAACGGCACCCTGGACATCGAGAGTGGTGGCGAGGTGGTGTTCGGGGCCTTGCTGGATTCCGGTGGCGACAGCGCGCCTGCGGTGACGGTTGCTGCTGCTGAGGAAAGCATCAGCAGCGTCACCCACGCCGAGAGCGTGCTGGACTCGCTGCTGGCGCGGATGCGGGCTGAGCGGACTGGCGAGTTGGGCGGTGGCAGTGCTGCCGGATCGGTGGGCAGCGTGACTGCCGTGAGTCCGGCGGTAAGTCCGGCGGTTCCGGAGCCTGGGACGTTCGCCTTGCTGCTGGCGGGGGCTGCCGGCCTGGCGATTGCCGCCTGGCGGCGGCGGAAAGTTGCCCGCTGAGGAGTCACCATCGCAGGATAGAACGTCTCTAATCAATTCGCGTACGGGTTTTTCCTCGGGCGCCCTGCCCACGACGAAGCAGCGTGGGCAGGGCGCTTTTTTTTAAGCAGCCCGTTTGGCACGACGTGGCGCAGGCTCGCGGGCGGTGGAACCTTCCCCTAGGGTCGTCCACGGTGAACAACAAGCCCGGCGGTCCTTTAGGCCGGGTCCATGCTGGCCGGGTCTTCCCGTCCCGCCGATACACGTTAGACTGTGGGCAGGCGCCGCCGTGGCAATAACTCGCGGTCCGCGATACCTCCGGCGGTTGCTCGTCTGACCGTCGCCTCGCGGCCTCGCCGGGCGAGCAGGCGCCGGCGGGCAGCCCGTCAAAGCAACCTTTTCAGGAATGCCCCCTGTGGCGCCATCTTTCCACGGGATCAATGTAAGCGTCAACGAATCGACAGCCTTGCGGGCCGTGGCAGGCCGAATGCCGGGTGAATTTCCGGTGGGCGTTCTTGTCGGGGCGATGCGGCGACAAACCGGATGATCCGGCATTCTCGACGGCCAGCTACTGCTTGTTGCGATCGGGGCAAGCAAGAAGCAGGAGGCAAGCGCGCGTTAACCGATCGCTGCCGCCGACCATGTCGGCATCGTGGTGGTTCAAGATTCAACGTCCATCCAAGACGCTCCGACGGATCAATCGGGGCTTCCTTTCGCCCCACCCCTTGCCCGCCAAATCGCATAGAATGGAATCCCCGTCAGGATCAGCAGCGCGCCGATCCCTCAGGACAGCGGGTTGCCCTGAATCACGTACACCAAGAACGCCAGGCACATCGCCAGGTACAGCGCCGGCGTGACAGGATAACCCCAGCACCGATAGGGCCGTGGCCTGTCCGGCTGCTTCCATCGCAACCGGTACACCGCAGCGACCATCAATCCGGTGAACAATACCGAGGCGAACATGGTGTACGTCAGCAGTCCTGAATACGAGCCGCCCAGCGTCAGCGCGATCGAGACGACGCCTTGATACGCCAGCGCGGCGGCGGGCGTGCCGGCGCGGGGGTGCAACTTCGCGCAACTGCGCAGGAATAGTCCGTCCCTGGCCATGGCATAGCACAGCCGGGCGCCGCCGAGGATCAGCCCATTGAGGCAGCCGAACGTCGAAACCAGCACGGCGATGATTACCAGCTTGGCGCCGAGGTTGCCGAAGAGAACCATTCCCGCCGCGACGGCCACCCGATCGTCTTCTGCACCTGCGATCTGCTTCATGGGCAGCACAGCCAAATAGGCGAGGTTCGCCAGCACGTACACGGCGGTCACAACGATCGTCCCCAGCAACAGCGCATAGGGCAGCGTGCGTTTCGAGTCCCGGACTTCCTCGGCCGCGAAGGTCACGTTGTACCAGGCATCGTAGGCGAACAGGGCCTTCGACAGAGCCAGGGCCAGTCCCGCTAACAACCCCGCCCCAAGGATCTTCTGCTCGGAAAGCGGCTCTGCGGGCGGAATGAAATGGGGGCTGCCGATCCCATGCCACAGCCCGGCCAGGATCAGCGCCGCCAGCGCGGCCAGCTTCAACACCGTGAACACGTTCTGCACCCAGACGCCTTCGCGAAGGCCCCGAATGTTCACCGCGGTCAGGAGCACGATCAACCCACAGGCCACCACTTGGGCCGAGTTGATTTCAAGGTGTTCCAGGCCGTTGGGAAGGTGCGCGTGGATGGCGGCCGGGAGCAGGCTGCCCAGGGGAATGGTTGCCAGCACGCTGTTCTCGCCGCAGCCCGGCACGAGCGAACCGAGATACTTGGCAAAGGCGATGGCCACGGCGGCGTTGGTGCCCGTCTGAATGATGAGGAATTGCGTCCAACCGAAGAGGAAGGCCCAGAGATTGCCGAACGCTTCGCGGAAGAACGCGTACTGTCCGCCGGCTTTCGGCATCATCGCCGCCAACTCCGCGCAGCAACTGGCGCCCAGCACGGTGAACAGGCCGCCGAAGATCCACAGACCGATCAGGACGCCGGGAGAAGGCACTTCCCGGGCCATGATCGGCAGCGCCAGAAAGATGGCCGAGCCGATCATCGAGCCGACCACCAGCATCGTGGCGTCGAAAAGTCGCAATCGCGGCTGAAGCTGCTCCGGCCGGGCCATAACCATTCTTATATCGCAACGTTGCCACGAGCACAACCGCACCATGCCGGACATCTTCGATTCGCAGAGTTTGGCCATCGAGCGGGCGACCTTGGCGTGGGATATGGTCTCTGCTGGAAAGACTGCGGCATGGCATGAAACCCGGTCCGGTATGGCATGGCTTCGCGACCGGCGATCCGTCGCAACTCATTTGCCAGCGCGAGCCTCAAGGTTGACAACGCCATACTCGGCTGCGACAATGCGGTAGCATTTTACCGCACTGCGGCGGTCGAATTCCTGTTGGGAGCTGCAGAGATGGCCAAGTAGGTGCGATATGCGGTCCGGTGTAAAGGTCAAAGACATCGTGCTTGGCACAGGGGACGAAGCCACCTGCGGCAAGACGGTTGCAGCCGATGTGCGTCTGTTCCTGAACCACGGAACCGAGCTGGCGGCTGCCCTTACAGGCGGCCCAAGAATGGTTATCGATCTTGCTTGTCGCGACTGTATTCCCGGTCTGCGCTACGGGATTGAGGGGATGCGTGTTGGTGGGCGGCGGGAACTGATCATCAGCCCTCATTTGGCCTACGGTGCAGACGGTGTGCCTGGCCACGTTCCGCCCAGCGCAGTCATCCGCGGTCAGGTCGAACTCCTCGACGTTCGGGAACCCGGTGTCCGGAAGCCGGAAGACTATCCCCCCGGCAAACATCTTTTTGTTTTCCATCCTGGAGAAGCGGCTCGCAATCAACCGCGTTGGCAGTTCGGCGTTGAGGAAAATGGCCGGTGCAAAGTCACGATCGCGCATCCCGTTCCCGGGATGCCGTGGCGTCACACGCGCAACTCCCACCGCGAGGCCAACTTGGATGCTGAGACAACGCGGTCACTGTTCGATAGCGCCTTCGAATTGCCGAACGCTTTTCCGCAGGATTGTTTCCGTCAAGACGAACTCTGGGCAGACACGACGGAGCGGGGCAACGCTATTACCAGAGACAGAGCAGGCAACGCCCTCTGCCTCACGATCGGCGTGCTGGAGCGAGGACAATGGCTCTGCTACTTTTCCCTGGCAGAGACAAGTCAAGCCATGCTCGAATTGCCTCTGATGAGGATCATCGATGGCTTGATCGAAAACGAAGCCAGCTAGGCTCCCGGATCATGCCCAACGGCCGTTGGGCGCAGTCATGCATTTGTGGCGGGCCGACCTACGGGGCTTTGCCGCCTTTGGCTTCCAGGCACTTCAGGATGAGCCCGCGGGGAACATCCGCCAGGCTGGCGACGTGTTCTTTCGGCTTCTTGCCATTGGGCTTCGGATCGGTGGAAAAGCGGAACGCCTCGAGGGCCGCTTTCAAGTCGGGGCCGGGCTTCAGGCCGTTGAGGAACTGGTCCCACTCGCCGGCCTCCCCCGGCGTCAACGCGCGATACCAGATCACGTACTCCGCCAGCTCCTTGTCGCCGAGCGCGGTCCTGCCGAAATGTTTTTCTTGAAGGGTCCCGTTCGGATCGCTCCACGAGGCGAAACACACTGCCGGCAATACGCGACTTGAATCGAGCGACGTGCTCCAGGTTGCGGCCGCCGCGTTCTCATCCCATTTGCCGTTGGTGTCGTAGGGTTTCCGCCCGCAAAACAGCTTCAGTTCCAGCGAGTCGCCCTCCGCCTCGAAGAGACGGAAACCGCTGGCCTCTTGGAACAGCTCGCTGGCCAGGTCCTCCGGCGTCGGCTCCTGGTCCTTTGGATCACGCTTCTTCGCCGTCTTCCATTGCGCGAGCCGCCGGTGGAACAGCTCCGTGGAGCGGACGTACTTCTCGAACGAGGCTTTCATTTTTTCTCGATCGCCCAGGAACGCCAGCGAGGCGGGGAGCGGCCGTTGGTCGGCAACGCCCATTTTTCTGGCCAGCAGCCGCTGCACGTGCGCCAGCAGGGGCCCGTCGTTGTCGGCCGCGAGCGCCCGGGTCAACGTCGGAATCTCCTGCGGCGAGAAGTAGCCGCGCTGGCAAAGGTAGAGCCCCGCGCGGATGATGAATTCGTCGCTGGGCTCCTTCTGGCAATCTGCCATCGCCCGGCCGGTAAACTCGTAAACGCCCAGGTTCTTCAGGTCGTGGCGGAGGTCTTCGTCAAGGAACTTCTTCAGCGGGGGGAAGTTGGAGTCCCGTCCCAGTTCCGCGGTCAGCCAACCGACGATCAGGTCCGTCGCCTGGTCCGTCGCCTGGCGGCGTCGGGAGAGTTGCGATTCCAGATCGTCGTCGCCGCGAAAACGTTCGACATAGCAGGACGTGTTGCCCAGCGGCGAGGTAAAGCGGGTATAGAATCCCGCCCCGCCCACGTCCGCCGGAGTCCGATCGGTGAACTGGCCGGAGAAGACCTGCTTCTTGGCGTCGTCGGATGTCTCGCGTTTCGGATAGAGCCGGCCGATCCGCGCGAGTTGCTCGGCCGAGAGCGGCTGGACTTCCTGGTCATTCACGCCGCCCAGGTGCCAGCCGGTCAATTTGCGCTGAAACGTCTGGCCCGTCGGCCGGACCTCGACCTCGAAGCAATCGTGCTGGCAGCCGGTCAAGCACACGACCAGGATCGCACCATAGTGAAGCCGAAAGAGTTTCATGATAGGGCCCCCGGGCTACCGTCCGGCGCCAGGATCAACACTTCCACCTCTCCGGTGTCCCTGGCGATCCCCTGGCCGCCCGGCACTTGGCCTGTTGCCGCGGCTTCCAGAGCCCACAGGCACAGCAAAGCCGCAAGACTCCAACGGCACAACAGCATCATCGGTCCCCCTGGCTGGAATTACCCCTGGTATTATCCATCGGTCGGGTGCACTTGGCAATCGGACCGCGTAGGGTCTTTGGCCGTGCGAAAGTGGGAACCTATCAATTTCGTGGCCCTGGGCGCCAAGGTGGCGCCAAATCGCGCCCCAACTGCTGCGCATGTGCTGCGCTTTTCTGGGCCACCCCGGGATCGAAACCGCCATTTTTCAGGGGCAACCGGAGTGCCGGCGCCGTTTGCGGCGGCCTGTCCCGCGGACGAAACAGCAGGACCGCGTAGGAAAGAACGAGCACCGCCAGCGCGGTGCAATTCGCCCAATGGATCCGCCGCTCGGGGGCCTGCTGAAACGCGTTGTATGCCTCCCATGCCTTCGCGTCACCAGTGAAGAGGCCCTTGAGCGTCTCCGGGGGCAATCCGGCGTAAAGGAAACAGTCCTGCTCGTCGGAGCGCACAGTCCACGCGCCGGTGAATTCAACGTCGTAGAGGAACCCGTCGGACTTGACGTGGCGGCTGAAAATAGCGGAGGCCGACCCGTCGCCGGGGCCGCCGCAGACCTCCTCCAGCGTCCAGTCCCGCGGCTCCATCCAGTTGATCTTGGACTTGGGCACCTCGACGACCATCACCCGCGGCAGCTTCGCCGTTGAGCAATGATCCTCCCAGACCGTCCCGGGACCGGTGACTGCCACGTAGGTGGTCATCGGCGGACCGGCGGTGGATATGCCGGCCGGACAACACCAGAACTTCGCCACCACGCCGACCAACTTGCTATTATTCGGACCGTTCCAAGGCTCGCGAAAATTATAGGCCTTGTATTCGTCGGGGTGTTCCATGTATGGCAGAATCCGTACTCGCCAACTGGCCGTCGCCTGGCCCTGCTCATCGGCGGCGACAGCGGGCGGAAGATGGCCGTGGGCCTGCTCGTACTTCAGTAATGCTGATCCAATCCGCGGGAGTTCGCTCACGCGCTCCATGATCCTTGCCTCTTCCTGGACGGCTAGAACGACTGGCAGCAGTCCCAGCCCGCATAGTACGAGGAGGAGGACGATTAGGAAGTGCTTCCGTACCTCCGGGCTGCGATGGAGCGCTGCGACGACGAGGAGCATGGCCGCGACGGCCAACCCCGCCGCGCCGAACACCGCCAGCGAGGCCCAGACGACCACGAACGCCAGCAGCAGCGTCGAAAGCCGGTATTGCATCTTCCACCCCTCCGCCTTCCGCTCTACTTCCTCAGTTTTCGGGTCGCTATATGGGTGGGATGCAGAAGCCCAAGGTGTACACCAGCCAATTGAGGCCGAAGTACAAAAGGGAAAAAGTCACTTCGCACCGTCTTCTCCACCGCCCTTCCCGCCACCCGAAATACATCAATCCGAACGACATGACCAGCCCGATGGTCATATAGACGAACCAAAACCAAGCCAACGAGGCACGCTGCAGCACGAAGACCTGAACCGTGCTATGGGGTGCGGTCGCCAGGGTCAGAAAACCCTCCATGTCCAACCGAGTCTGCTGCCCGTGCGCCGAGCGAGGCAGCGCGGCGATCACCAGAACGGCGGCCGGGGCGATGAGCATCGCCAGGAAGAATGCTTGTAGCCCGTCCATACCGCGCTGTCCGAAAGCCGTGGACCGGTTAACGTGACCGTCTTGGCGGAGACCTTCCCGCCATGGCCGCGCATGGGTGCTGCGGCTGGCCGAAGCCAGCATTCTATCCCAGCGGGCGGGGGCGAGGAAGCAGCCGGGTAATTCCGTGCCCTGACGGTGGCGGGTTTCGGCGGGCATTCTTGACTACATCTTGGAGGCGAATTCGGCTATATTGGCATCATGGCTGCCGCCTCCGAAAAAGCCCGCCGCCGCTGGTTCCGGATCACGCCGGATCGCTGCGTGCTCGCCCTCCTGGCCCTGGAAGGCTTCCTGCTGCTGTCGGCGTGGTTCCGCTGGTGTCCCTTCAATCAGCACAAAGGCTGGACGGTGCTGATTTGTCTGGCGACGGTCGGGGCCGCCTTCGTGCTGATGTTCCTCTGGCTCCTCGCCGCCCTGGTTTTCCGCCTGCGGTTTCAGTTCAGCATCCTCGCGCTGCTCCTGCTGGTCGTGGTCGTCGCCGTCCCGTTCAGTTGGCTGGCGACGGAGATGGAGGCGGCGAGGGAGCAGCGGGAGGTGGTCGAATGGCTTGAGAAGTTGAATGGGGGCGTGTTTTATGATTATCAGTTCGGTCGGTCTGGCCGTGACACACCACCAGGGCCGGAGTGGCTGCACAAGCTGCTGGGAAACGACCTGTTCGTAAACGTGACGCACGTCAGACTTGGCCGCTCAGAGATAAGCGATGCCGAGCTGGAACACCTCGCGGTATTGACCCAACTTCAATCGCTGGACCTTAGCGGAACCGAGCTTAGGCGAACCGAGCTTAGCGACGCCGGGATGGAAAACCTCAAGGGATTGACTCAACTCCAATCGCTGGTGCTCGCGCAAACTGCGGTCAGCGACGCCGGGCTGAAACACCTCAAGGGGTTGACCAGGCTCCAACACCTCGAACTCTACGGCACCAAGGTCGGCGACGCCGGGCTGCAATACCTCAAGGGGCTGACCCAACTCCGAACGCTGTACCTCGACTCCACCAAGGTGAGCGACGCCGGGCTGCAATACCTCCAGGGGTTGACCCAACTCAAATCGCTCAGCCTCGCCGCCACCAACGTCGGCGATGCCGGGCTGGGGCACCTCGACGGATTAGCCCAACTTCATTGGCTGAGCCTTGCCGGCACCAGGGTCACGGACGCCGGGCTGGAACACCTAAGGGGATTAACCCAACTCGAATACCTACATGTCAATGGCACCAACGTCACCGCCGCCGGCGTGAAGAAACTTCAACAGGCACTACCGCAGTGCCAAATTATCCACTAAAAATCGGGGAAACAATAACCTCCGACTTTGTTGCCTTTCGCTCCGAGAAAGTCGCAACTTTCGCGGAGCGAAAGGCAACATTTATTGATTCCCCGATCCTAACATGACCGGTCTGACTGGCAGGTCGTGGCTCGTTTTGTTGAGATGGTGGAATCCATTCTCTCCGCGCCCCTCAGAAGCCGAATAACCGTTCACACCACGGGCGACAAAGCAGGAAAAAAGCCGCGGATGAACGCCGATGAACGCGGATAAGGACACGCCAAATCATTTGCGTTCGTCCGCGTTTATCCGCGGTTCCCTTCTTCGCTCCCCGACCCGTGAACGGCTACTCAGCCGGTAGCAAGCCGCCGCTTCAAGTTCCCAGCCCGGCCCTGCGATGCCGCCACTTTCTCCTGGACAACATTTTTGTGCCCTGCGCTCCAGCACCAGGAACTATTTCTTTTCCTCGTGCGCCGCCGGCGCAGTCGTACGGAGCGTGAGCGGATATTGCTGCACCTGTTTCGCGGCGTCGCGGGCCTCGATCACGAGGCGGTAGAGCGTGTCCAGCGTCCCGTAAGACAATTTTGCCGTGTGCAAGGTCACGCGGCGCGCGTTTCCCTGCGCTTCGTTCGGTGTCCAAGTGTCGGGGGGCGTTTCGCCGTCCGTGTAAACCCGATAGGTGAGCGGCCCCTCGGCGGCGGACGCTTGTACCTCGACGGTGATCTCGAACTGCGTACCGCCCGGCTTGGTAGTGGTCTTCACCTCCGTGAATCGCTTGCCAGGGACGGTCACCGTGGAATACAGTTCCGCGCCCCTGTAGCGGGCCTTCAACAGGGTCCGCCCCATGGCCTTGGCGACGAAGTGCCCCGGGGCGTCGGGCGCCCCGCCCAGCACCTTCTCGTCCGGGCTGTCCAGCGTGGCCGCCGCCTGGTAGGAGATGCCGTCGGGCCCCTTGCCGTTGACGATGACCGGCGGCATCGCTTGGCCCACCTGGAGCGTGATGTCGGCAGGCTCGATGCGCAACGGGTCGGGGTTGTCCACTTGCACTGCCACGCTGGCCGACAGGCTCTGGACCTTGGTGTCGCTGGGCGTAACGGTCACTTGGGTGATGCCCTTGGCAAGGCCGACGAGCTTGTTGTCGTAATCCACCCTGAGCGCGGTTTGTCCGTCCGGCACCGTCACCTGGAAGTCGACCGGGAAGGCGGGTTGCCCGCCGCCGGGATCAAGCTTCACAGTCAGGCCGACCCCTTCTCCCACCCACAGCGTCAAGGGATCGGGCGTGACCACCACGTGGGCTGCCTTGGCGTCGACGGTTGCCAGGTTACCCGCCGGTTGCGAATCCGTGGTTGCGATGGCCGCTTGGAAAATGCGCTCGCCGCCGCCGATTGCCACAACCCCCGGGGGCTGGACGATCACGCCGCCGCCGCCAAGGACCCCGGTCGCCACGGCGTTTCCCGCGATCACGTCCAAGGGAGCCGCGGCGCGGAGCGAGCCGTACTTGGCCACCACGGTGGTGCGTCCTTCCCGCTTGGCGCCGATGCTCAGGTCATCGAGCACCTGGGCGATGTTGGCGTCGCCTACGGCCAGTTGCAGGCCCTGATCGGGACCGACGACGCGGAGCAGACCACCTCTCGTGGCCGTCACCTCATATTTCAGCGCCTGGCCCTTATTGAGCGTGGCCTTGCCGGGCTTGATTTGCAGATTGGCCCAGGGGTCGTTCGCTACGCTCACGGCCACTTGCTCCTTGAGGTTGTTGCGCCAACTCACTTCCACGGCGGCCTCGCCGGGGGCGACGCCCTTCAGCCAGCCGCCGCCGACCAAGGCGATGGCAGCGGGATTCTGCCCGCACGCCGCGACCTTCAAATCCGCCTGGGGGACCAACTCATGGACGCCGACAGCGGTCTTGCCGAGGATCGGCAACCGGGCGGTGTCGCCGACCTCCAGCCTCAAGGGGTCGGCGATCAGCTCGGTAATCTGCTCGTTGTTGACGGTCACGCAGGCCTTTCCCGCGGCATTGCCGCCGGGGAACTTGACGTAGATTTCCGCGTTGCCCGGCGCCAGGCGCAAACCAGGTTGCCCCGGATCGTGACGATCTTGGGATTGGAACTGGTCAGGGTTGCTGCGGCGGTGAGATCGGTCAGGCCCGTGTAGACGCGCAGGGCCTGTCCTTGGCCCGGGGCGAGGATGGTGCTGGCGGGCTCGATGCGGATACTGCCCTCGGCAACCGCGGCGCCGGTGCCGCTCGTGGCCGCCGGCGCAACCTCGACCGCCACGCCGGCGCATTTATCACCCAGTGACAAGGCGACCTGGGCGGGGCCCGGCGAGACGCCCACCAGCGTTCTCGTCTCCGGGATGTAGCGAACGCACTCCGGCTGCAGCGACGTGACGGTGCACATATCGCTCACGTCCATGCTGCCGCGGGAAATGGTCAGGTCGGAACCGACCCGCGCACTTTGCCCCACCGCCAGGCGGATGCTTCTCGGATCGGCAGAGAGCGGATCGGCGATGGAATCGACCACGCTCACCCTGGCTGGCCGGCTCGTTATCGAGCCGAGGCCGGCGGTGATGTCGACCTGGCCGGGCTTGCCGCCGATGAGGCAGCGGCCATCGACGCGGGCGATCCGGCGGTCGTCCGACTGCCAGTTGATGTTGCTGATGCCGGTGATGTCGCCGATCGATTTGCCCGCTTTCTTTCCCACAACGCCCAGGCGGACGGCTTCGCCGCCGAGCAGGGTGATCGGGGCGGGCACGACGCAGATCTCATCGGCGTCAACGTCCTCGACGACGGTCACGTCGAGGAATTTCTTCGTGTGGACGCCGTCGAACTCGGCCGCGACCGCCGTGTGACCGGGATGCAGGCCGATCAGGCGGCCGTTGCTCGGTGTCAGCAGGGCGCCGGCGGGCGACTCGGTGGTGAGCAGCATCGCTCGCTTCGTGACCAGCCGGGTGGTGCCGTCGCGGTAGCGGGCCTCGACGCGGAAGTCGTCGAACTCGGCTCCCACGGGAAATTGGACCGCCGGGCCCTGGTCGCTGACGATCACCACCTCGGTCGGCGGGGGGCCCGCCGACGTGACGCCGGTCTGAGCGATGACCGTCCGGCCGGCATCGGGTTTTTCCGCCTGCTGGGCGGCGGCGCCGTTCGCTGCCGAAAGCCAGGTTGCCAGGCCCAACAGTACACAGAGGCTTGTCCATCGACGGGTCACGGGTTGTCTCCTTCAAAGACGGAATAACTGGGTAGGACGTTACTTGCCCTCAAGGCCATCCAAGTCCATCGCGCTGTCGCGCTGGGCCCTTGGGCAACTCACCGGGCTTCGCCACCTTGGTGATCGACTTGACCACCGGGGAATCCTTGTGACGCTCGATCTCCTTTGCTTCGTCGGCAACCTCGGGGGTCTTTGCGGAGGGCTTTGCCGCGGTGGGCGACAGGCCGGGCGCGGCGGCCGGCGCGGGATTGCCAGCCGCCGTTTCACCCTCGGCAGCCTGCGGTCCCATCGCGCGAGCGGCGAAGGCCGTGCGGAGGTAGTTGATCGAGGTCAGGCCGAAGACCAGGACGTGGATCAGCAGTGCCACTGCGATCCATTTCAGGGTCGTGGTATTGGATAGCTCGCCGAGCATCTTGGCCGGCGAGGGCCTCGGCCCGGCGGGGGTGATCTTCTTGTTCATCGAGCACCTTTTCGTAACTGGCGCCGTGCGCTCGTGGGTCGAGCGGGCGGCGCGTCTTCAGGGTTTCCGCAGGTTGTGGATGACTGCAATGGTTCCGCCGGCGGCGGCGATGGCATTGTAGACCGGGCCGTACTCCTTGTACTTCAGCGTCTTGTCGCACCGCAGGCGGACTTCGAGGTCCTTGCCCTTCTTGTTTTCCAGGCGCGCGCGAAGGTGGTTCTCCAGGCCCTTGGCGTTTTCCACCGGCTCGCCATCGAGATAGATCTTCCCGTGCACGTCGACCACGACGCTGTTGGGAGTGTCGGTCCTCCCGGTCCGCGGCAGCGAGGGCAAATCGACCAGCAGCTTGTCCCGCATGAAGGACGCGGTCATCATGAAGAAGAAGATGATCAGGCAGGCGATGTCCGCCAGGCTGATCATCTGGGTCTCGACGACGGGTTTCGAGCGTCCGCGCGGCATGCGCATGGGTCATTCCTCCGACATTACCAGGATTCCCCCGGCTTGCTGCACGGCGTACATCACGTCGACGTGCCGCTGGAAGGAGAGGTCGCCCTTGGCCAGCACGACCACGGCGCGCTCGGCCTCGGTCTTTTTGCCGGCCAACAGCCCCCGGAGGCGGCCTCCCAGAGCCTCGAATGCGACCGGCTGACCGTTGATGGAAAGCACATTTTCGCCGGCCTCGACGGTAATGGTGGTGGCGGCCGATCGCGACTTGTCCGCGCTGGCGCCGGGCAGGTCGAGATTCAGCGAGTCGCTCTTGGCGAACGTCGCCGCCAGCAGAAAGAAGATGATGATCTGCCAGGCGATATCCGCCAGGGAGATGAACGGAATATAGGGTGCCGGCGGGGGCCGGCGGGCCATTTTCATCGAGATGCCCTTTCGCAATTGCTCGTCGTGGTGCGATTGGGCATCGACCACTTTCTCGACGAGCTTGGCGGCGGCGGCCTGGACCTTGAGTGCGAAGTGGTTCACCCGGGTGGTGAAGTAGTTGTACTCGACGGTGGCCATGGCGGCGACGATCAGGCCTCCGGCCGTGCAGAGCAGGGCCTCGGAGATGCCCACTCCCACGAACTGCCGGCGTGAGGTTGCCGGCCGTGCCGATGGAGCCGAAGGCCTTGATCATGCCCACCACCGTTCCCATCATGCCCAGGATGGGCGCCAGGCTGGCGACGGTGGCCAGGGTGGTGAGGTTTCGCTCCAGGTAGTTGAGCACGTGGCCGCCGTGCTCTTCCATGGCCGCGACGATGCCCTCTTCGATTTCCTCCGGGCGTTTGCCGATGCGTTCCAGGAAGCGCAGTTTTCGCAGGCCGATGCCGAGGGTTTCGCCGACCGGTCCTCCCGCCTCGTTGCACAGCGTAATGGCGCCTTCGAGGTCGTTTCGGTCCAGCAGCGTGGCCAGGCGGGCCAGGAGGCCGTCGGAGTCGACGTTGGCGCGGCGGAGCGTCCACCATCGCTCCAGCGTCACTCCCAGGGCGACGACCGATGCCGCCGTGATGATCCACAGCGCCCAGCCGCCTTTGATCAGGAATACGATCATCTGGTGCTCCCAGGTCGAAGGTTGCGCCCGCTACTTGGCCGAATGCAGATCGCTATACGTGTTGAAGGCATAGTTCATGATATTGACGCCGAGCTTGAACGCCCGCGTGGCGACGGCTTCGTCCATGCCGGCGTGGTCGTTGCGCCAGGCGTCGCCGAGATCGCCGGGGTGATAGTACACCACCCAGCGATCGTTGTATCGCAGGCCCAAGCCGCGATTGCCGGCATGGTGAAAAAACGCCGGGGCGCCGTTGGGAAACTCGAAAGGCTGCTGATAGATGGTGTCGTCGTTGGGGACGTCGACCCAGGTCAGCTCCGGGCATACCTGGGCCAGGGCGGCGCGGAGGGCGCGGTCGAAGTCGAAACTGCCGCTGTCGGCCCAGAGCATGCCGCCCTCATCGAGCAGGTACCACCGCAGGACCTTCGCCTCGGCGGCGCTGATTTCCACGCCCCGAGTGCCGGTGATATAGACGAACGGCGGCGCGTGGTCCTTGGGAAACTGCTTCAGGGCATCGATGGGGATGTTCTCCGCGAAGGCTTCCACCTGGAAGCCGGTGATCTCGGCAAAGGCGCGGAGCATATTGAAGTCGGCATCGGAGCCGGTGCGATAATCCCAGTCGCCGCCGCGGTATTGGAGGCGGATAAAGCGGACCTTGGCGCCTTCCATGCCTTCGGGCCAGCCGCCCTCGGCGCCGCCGCCCTTGCCCAGGCGTCCCCCCTTGCCGCCCCGCTTGCCGCCGGTGGCCGTGTAGGTCCGGGCGGTCTCCGCCTGGGTTTCCTCCATCACGCGGCTGTCGGAATCGATGTCGGGGCTATAGAAGGCGATGGCGCTGTTGGGGTTCACCGCGAACTTCTTGCGCTTCCTGGCCGGCTGTTTCTTCGGCGGGTGAACGAGCACCGTCTCCACCATTCCGCCGACGCTGGCCGTGCCGCTGCCCTTGGGCAGGCTGTAGGCGCGCTGCACGTGCGCCCAATTCATCCACACCAGGGGCAGGAAGATCACCAGGGCATGGATCACCACGGCGACGGTCATTCCCTGGCGCATGACAGGATCTTGGCGGCCCCAGAACCAGGCGTCGATGCGCAGCGGATTCCACTCGCTCCCGCCGAGCCGGGCCGCGCGGGAACCACCGTCCCAGCAATGTGACGATCCGACGAGCCACGCCGATCCGTACCTCACAATTTCTTGTTAATCATCTCCAGGTCCTTGCGGACCTTCTCCGCCAGCTTCGAGTTGGGATAGTCGGAGAGCAATTGCTCGGCCTTGGCCCGGGCCGTGGCGTAGTCGCCCTTGCGATAGGCGGCAACCTCCCACTTGTAGAGCATGGCGTCCAGGAATTTCGCGTCGGGATAGTCCTGGAAGACGCGCTCCATCAGGCCGATGGCCCGGTCGAAGTCTTTCGTGGCAATATAGTAGTTGGCGATTTTGTCCAGGGCACTGCCGGCGAATTCCGAATCGGGGTAACTGTCCGCCACCTTCTTGTAGGCGACCATCACGTCCGCCAGTGCCGGCTCCTGCCCGCTGGACTCCGCCCGCTTGACCGCCTCCTTCTCCATGATGGCGGCGATGCCGTATTGTGCTTCGGCCTTGAGATCCGACTTGGGCAGCGCCAGCACGGCGTGGAAGATGCCGATCGCGCCGGCGGGGTCGCCGGCCTCCATCTTCGCCTGGCCGATCCTGAGCAGCGCCCGGTCCGCCAGGGTTGAATCGGGGAAGACCTGGGTCAGCGTGCGGCAGACCTCGATGGCTTCGCCAAGGTTGTCCTTGACCAGCAGCAGGTCCCACTTGATGCTGAAGGCTTCTTCCACCACGGCCCGCTCCAGGCTCGCCTTGGTGCTGGTGGTGATGACGTCGTTGACGCGTGACAGACCTTCGTCGGCTTTTTCGGCGGCCTTGGCCGTCAGCCCCACGTCCTTGAAGATCTGGCCGAGCTTGAGAAAGATTTTCGCTTCGATCAGGTCCTTGCGAACCCTGAGGTCTACGGAGTCCACAACGCGCTGCTCGATTTTCACGTCCTGAAACTGGCCCACCAGCAGTTTGGCGGCGGCCGTAATGGTCCGCGGCTCCCGCGACACCATGCTGACGTCGTTGACGTATTCCACGACGAGGTCGTCGCCCTGGGCGACGTGCAGCTTGCCGTCGCCCTTGGCCGCGGGCTCTTGGGGCTTCAGCAGCCGGAGGCTCAGCGAGCCCGTGAACATTCCGGTGTGCGAGCCGGTCTCGACCAGCGTGGTCTCGAGCGCGTCGCGGGTTTCATAGCGGACCTCGTCGGCCCCCGCGTCGGCGGCGATCTTCTCGTCCTTGCTTTCTTTGGGCGCCTTGTAGCGCGAGAGCACTTTGACGGTGATCCGCGCGCGCTCCTTGCTGACGCTGCGGTTCATGTCCTTGACGCGGATAAAGGCGGGCTGATCGGCGAGTACCCCTTTGACGTATTCATGGTATGCCCCGTCCGTGAAGCCGACCGAAGCGGTCGAGACCATGCGGACGTGGGCGAGAACCTGCTGGTTGAGCTTTCCCTCGGACGTGTAGCGATTGACGTAGCTGACCGTGACCTCGTCGCCGCCGATGATTTGGAGGCGACCGTCGCCGGGGACCGGCTCGCCGAGTTCGGTCTGGATCGAGCCCAGCCAATACTCGCCGCTCTTTCCGAAGGGAGTGAGCACCACTTCTTCGCTGTCGCCGCTCTTGGCGGTGACGCGGACCTTGACCTTCTCCTTCTGGGTATTGAGGACGACCAGGTTCTTGTCGGCAATCTTGATGTAGAGTCGCTGCCCGGCCTCCGCGCAGGTTTCGCCCTTAGTTTCCGCGGGCACGCTCGTGCCGACCAGTTCCAGCGCTTCGATGGCCTTGGCCCAGTGGCCGAGCTTGAAATGGCATTGGCCGATGTAGTAGTAGGATTCGTTGGCGAAGACGCTCCAGGGGTAGTCCGTGGTCACGTGGCGAAGGTCGGTGAAGGCGCCGTCGTAATTTCCGCGATCGTACTTGCAGATGCCCGCCTGGTAGAGCCCCTCGGCGCGATCTTCGGGATCGTCGGACTCGGCCAACTGGCCGAAGGCCTTCGCCGCCAGGTCGTATTGGTGTTTGCCCATCTGGTACTTGCCGATGGCCAAATAGGCGCGAAAGCGGGCCTTGGTCTTGGGAAACATCTGCGGCACCGTTTGAATCATCTTCAGGCCGCGATCTTCCTCCCTCGCTTCCAGCAGTTCCAGCCCCTTGGCCAGCAGGTCGTTGGCCCGGTATTCCATCTTCCGGTCGTCGTCGATCTGCCGGGCCGGCGGCCGCGAGGCATCGGGCGCCGCGGCCCGCGCCGGCCCGTGCATCGTCGACTCGAACAACAAGACGGCAAGCAGGGCCGTCGCAACCCGCTGAACGATCTGCCTGGTGTGGATGGCTGGCATGTGAGGGGCCTTTCTTGTGCTGTCTGCAAGGACTGCGCTGTTACCTTCTGGGGTGCCGTTACTGGTCGGATACTCCGCCGCCGGAGAGCACGCCGTTGTCTTCCAGCCAGCGGTGCGCCGCGGCCGATTCCTGGGAGCGCGGGTAGATCTTCATGATCCGCCGCGATTGCGCGATGGCGCTCTTCCGGTCGCGGGCGTCGATGAGATAGACGGCCCTCTGCCACGCGGCGCGCGGGGCATCGTCGGGGAACATGGTTTCGATCTCCGTCAACGTAGCCAAGGCCTCCTTCAGCTTGTTCCCGCGGTGGTAGCACTCCTGGATTTCCCACAGCGTCGCCGGAGGCTTGTCGATTTGCTCGAAGAGCTTGATCGCTTTCTCGTATTGGCCGGTGTGATCCTTGTATGCCTCGGCGCGGCTCCACAGGGCCCGCTGCTTCCATTGCTCGTTGCCGCGTTGCTCCACTTCTTCCAGCCGCGCCACCGCCTTGGCCCACTTGTTTTCGTGAGCCAGCAACTCGTAATCCTTGTAGAGGGCGAGGATCTTGTCTTGCATCATCTCCAGCAGAGATCGCGCCCGCTCGTACTGTTCCTGCTGGTTGAGGAAATCCACCAGGCGGGCGAGCTTGTTGTCCGCGTCCGTCTTGTCTTTGATTTGCTTGATCAGCGCCAGGGCGTCGTTGGCGGCGGCTTCGCGCACCGCCCGCTCTCCCCACAGGGAGGTGAGGAACTGCAATGCCAGCTCGTGATAGCCCCAGGCGTCGCCGGCCTTATCGAACCACGCGCGCTGCGATTGCAAGTATTGGTAGAAGGCCCTCATGTCCGCGGCCTTGAGTTTCCCCTTTTCGATTCTTTCCTTCTCCGAGGCGGCGGCGTATTTTTCCCAGTCGGTCATGAACCCGTTCCAAGCGACGCCGTAGGCGCGCTCGGCGACGTTCTTGCGGGCGGCGGCGTCTTGTCGATTCCGGTCGTTCAGCATCCACGCCTCGTAACCGGCGTAGTCGCGGTTCTTGATGTACCAGGAGATGGCGCTGTTGGCGGCGAGGTTGACTTCTTCGTCGTTCTTCCCCGAATAGTCGGCGGCCACCTGTTTCCAGCACTTCACCGCCGCCTCGTACTGCCGCCGCGACCAGTAGTAATCGCCCAGCCTTCGGATCGCGCCGGCGGTCAAGGGCTGGTCCTTGTAGCGGGGATCGTCGGCCAGCGCGCGGAAGGCTTTGACGCCCTTGAGCGTATCGCCGTTGTCGAGGTGTGCCACGCCGACGTGATACAAGGCCGCGGCGCAATCCTCCACTTTCTCCGGGAAATAATCGATCACTTCCTGGTACACCTTGATGGCCGTGTTGCGGTTGTTCGACTTGTCCAGGCAGTAGCCGCGCATGAACAGGGTATAGGAGAGCATCGAGGAGTCGGGAAATTCCGCTTGGAACTTCTCGAACTCGCCGGCTGCCGTCTTGTAGTCCTGCTTCTCGACCAGCGCGGCGGCCTTGTCGTACTGACGCCGCTCGAACTGGTTGAGGCCCTGGTAGCGGGCTGCCGGGAGCTGCCAGGTGAAGGCGACCGCGCCGGCCGGCAACGCCGCAAGGCATGCCGCCGCCAGGGCCGCGATCACCAGGTCCGATCCCTTCATGCGCTCAACTCCTCATGCCGGCGCGAGCTGCCGCCTCGCTCACTGGTTCTGTTCTTCTTCCGCGTGGGCAAAGGCCTCGTCCGTGAGGCGGCCGCGGGCGTACTTCGCCCAATCGCTGTCCGGATAGTCCCACGTCAGCCGCTTGAAGCCGCGATAGGCGTTCTTGCCGTCTCCCGCCCTGAAATAGGAATCGGCCATCCAATACATGGCCTCGGCCCGCAACGCCTTGTCGTCCTGGTATTCCTCCACGAGCGAGGCAAAGAGCTTGGCGGCCTGGGCGTAGGTCTTCTGCTTCAGGGCGCATTGCGCGGCCAGGAACAGCGCCTGCGCCGCCATCTTGTGCGTGGGATTCTTCTGCTTGAAGTTGTAGAAGATCTTCTCCGCCACCTGGTACTTCTCCTTCTTGTAGTAGTAGTTGCCCAGCCGCAAGGTGGCGTCGGCCACGAAAGCGCTTTCCGGGTAGACGTACGTCAACTTCACGTACTCTTCGCAGGCGGCCTCGAAATGGTCCATCTTCTCATAGCACAGCGCCTTCTTGAACTGCGCGGCGGCGGCATATTCCGAGTCCGGATAGAGGCTGATCACGTGCGCATAGCGACTCACCGCCTCCCGCAAGTCCCCCAACTCCTGCGCCAGGTTCGCCAACAGGTAGTCGCCCTGGGCGGCGAGGCCGGTTTGGGGGTAGTCGCGAATGGCTTCCTCGAGGATCGCCTTGCCGCGGGCGATTTCCTCGTCCGCCTTCTTCTTCTGCTGGAGCTTGCGGTGTTCCTTGGCCATCTCGAAAAGCGCCTCCGCCATGAGAAACTGCGTCTTGACGGCCATCTCCGGGTCCTTGAACCGCTTGCTAAACACAGCCAAGGAGGCGTCGGAGCCCTTGGCGACGTGCCCGACCCGGGTCAATTTCATCATTCCCGGCGGGGACACGCACTCCGGGTCGTCGTAGCTGAACTTGACGTCGTCGCCGAAGGTCACGTAGAGCTTGTCACCCTTTTTGGCCGGCAGGGGCGGGAGCTTGCCCGCGGGCGTCCGCTCGCCGATCAGTTCGGGCTGGAAGCTGGTTTCGAAAATGCCCGAGTGCGGCAGCGTCTCGGTAAGCGTGAGCGCCAGCTTGTCGCCGGAGGCGGCCTCGGCCTCGACCTGCACCGTGTCGCGGTCGTCGGAGCGATCGCGGTCGGGATCGACCACGCGGAGGCAGAACTTCCCGCCCAGGTGGATCGTATCGCACTGCGCGGTGAAGCTCGGGTCCATCAGTTCCAAGCGGCCGTCGGAGAGCAAACGCACCTTCCAGTCGGCGGTCTGTTTGGTTTGCGGGTCCTCGTAGATCAAGTGCACAACGTCGCCCCCGATCACCCGCAGCGTCGGCACCCGGTTCGCGTGCCCACTCGCGTCCATCGACTGGGGCAGGGCAATTCCCAGGCCCTCGTCGCTGTACGACACGAGGTCGCTGACGGGGTCGCCGCGCCTGGCCAGTTGGAAGCGCACGATGCCGGAGAACCTCCCCTCCTGGAGCATCTGCTTTGCATCGCCGCGCAAGTCGCTTTGCAACTGAATGGAGAAGCCCTTCTCCGCCGCCAGGATGTCGATGGGGACGATCCGCAGGGGCACTTTGAGCGCTGAGGGCTTCTTACCCTCCCGGGCGGCGGCCTTCATCTCCAACTCCGTCACCGCCGTCACGTACATCACGCTTGCCGAGTTCAAGGCATTCTTCGGGCAAGTCACTTCAAACAACAGCGGGGCGTTGATGGCGACGACGGTGGTTTCCCCGCCGTTGGGTGCAACAGCCGCCGCGGCGCCGGGAGGCTGATACTGCGGATGCCGCGCTACGACCTGGTCCGTCAAGATCGCCGGGGCCCACCCCAGCCTGGCCTTGATGCGGCTCCTGGTGGCCATCGCCTGGTTGCTGGTGTCCTCGACCTGCTTGACGCTGGTGCGATAGACCAGGCACTGGGCGGCTCCGTCGCCGGCTTCCATCACCGCGCAGGTCCGCTCGATCGGCACGCCCGGGTCGGTATTCTCCTTGTCGAGGTAGGAAACCGTGATCTGGTCTCCCGGCAGGACCTTGATCTGATTCTGCCGCGTGCGGTCGCCGATCTTGAGCGTGGCCATAAAGACGCCGGCGTGGTTGTCCAGCAGGGAGTCGCCCATGGGGGCGGTTTCCAGCGCCTTGAGCGAGAGCTTTTCTCCGGAGGAGGTGGCCACCTTCACCTCGACAATGTCGCGATCGTCGGAGATGTCGGCGTCGTGATCGTCGACGATCACCATGAGTTGATCCCCGGCACGGCACCGCCTGGCGGGATGGTACAGCTTGAGGCGGCCGCCGTCGGGACGGTCCACGATCTCCTCGTAGGCCAGCATGATCGAACCGTTGTAGAAGGCCGCGTTCAGTTCGGTGGCCAGGGATTTCGGCCCGCTGATCGCGCTCGCGTCCTCGTAGCTCACCTGGATGCGATCGCCCGGCGCAACCTGGAGCGACTGGCTCTTCTTGCCGCTGGAGAAGTCCTCGGCGACCGGCACGATCACCTTCCCCTGCTCGTTCTTGAGGGTGACGCTGTTGACGGTGACGCCGGTGCCGACAAAATCGTTGAATACCAGCCGCATTTTCCGCACGCGCTGCGGCTGGTCCAGCAGCGTGGCCACCAGGGCATCGCCGTCGATCTTGAGCGTCGCCTTCGGCTTGAGGAAGGTCGCCATCTCGGGGCAGTCCTTCGGGGAAAACCACTCACGCGGCAAGGGCGCGAATGTCCCGTCGTCCGTCTCGTAGCCGACGACCAGCTTGCCCTGCCGGAGGTAGTCGCGGGCCAGAATCTCCAAGTGATGGATGCCCTTGGCCAATTCGACGCGATTGGTGTTCTTCAGGGTCTGCTCGTTCAGCGGGCCGCCGAGCACCTGCTGGCGGTCGATGAACAGGTAGGCGGCGGACCATTGACCCGCGGGCGGCTGAAGGAACTTGAGCGTCAACGCGCGGGACTTGGGGAGATAGAATACGCCCGTCATCCGCGCCGTGAACCAGCTGTCCGTGTTGTCTTTGCGCGGGGCATCTTTCGGACGGTCGAAGGCGGCGGTATCCAGGGTCCTCGGTTCTCCGCCGATCGCCTTCAGCAGCCCGCGCCATTGCTCGGGCGATTCGCCCCGAGCCTCCTCGACGACCTGGAGTTGAACTCCGCCTCTGGCTGCCTGCAGGCCCGGGGGATGATGCGCGAGCTCTTCATAGTCGCCCGAGAGTTGCCATTCCAGCGTGGCCTCGCGGATGGCTGCCGCACGGGGGATTTCCGCTCGGTAACTCGACACCAGGTGAGAGGTCATGGTATCGACTTCCAGCCACTTGGGCTGCTTGCCGTCGGCCAGGCTGACCCAGGGAGCCGGTGCAGCCGAATTGATAACTCCGTTAACGCCCCGACCTTCCTCGGTGTCGGAAGCCGTCGCTTTGGGTCGCGGGATGGTGGTGGGCACCGCCCCGCGGAAGATTCCGCTGTGGGCGCCGTCTCGCGGAGCTCGAAGCCTTCCAAGACGTCGCCCGAGGAGGTCTTCAGCGCCACCTTGACGGCGCCGGGGACATCACCCGTGCTGGCCGCCGGGTCGATCACCTGCACGAAGATATTTCCGCCGGGGCGCACGGTGAAGACATTTCGATCGTACTCGTAACGTTTGAGGCGATCGGCCTGCGAGCCCTCCTTGCCCTGGTCGGCATCTTGGAGGCGGCGTTCCAGTTCCACTTTCTCCTGCTCGGCTTCCGTGAGGATCTCGGCGGAGCTGGCCATCAGCCGCGCGTCGTAGCGCACTTGCATGGTCTTGGGCGGGTAGTTGAGGCCGCTGGCTCTCTGGAACGATTGCTCGATCTCGTAGCTGATCTCGTCGTCGCCCCGCAGCTCCAGGGTCGCGTTGTTCTTCCGGGCCTTGCCGAGCGCGGTGGGGATCGTGGCGACAAAGAGGTTCTTGTTGGCCGAACTCGGCAAAAGCCGGACGCGCTCTTCGTCACCTCCCTTGCTCGTCCTGATGACTACGGGGATCCAAGCCTCGCCGCGCGCCACCGAAAGGTTCGAGTCGTTCAGTTTCAGCGTCAGCACCTGTCCCGGAATGACGATGGTGGTCAGTCGGGGGTTGCCGATTTCGACTTCGGTGTACTGGAGGCCGCCGGGCAGGTGCAGGTTCACGTCGCCTTGGAGCAGAGCCGCCTCAACGTGGTCAGCGACGCGATCCCTCACCTTGCGCAGATTCGCGGCCGCTTCCTTGTAGTCGCCCTGCAAGTAGGCCATTTTCGCGTAGAAGTAGTAGCCGTCGGCCTGCACCTGGACCTGGTCCGAATCCACCAGCCGCGCCAACAAGCTTTCCGCCGCGCTGTAGTCCTTGGTCAGGATCATCAGGTTGACCAGGTGATTGACGGCCAGGGCGCCGGCTTCCGTTTTCTTGTAAAGCGGGTTGTCCTTCAGGCTGTCGAACTCCAGCCGCGCGGCTTGGTAGTTCTCCATGTCCACGTAGATATCGCCCTTGGTCAGGCTCACGCCGGCCGCGACCTCAGGCGGCAGGTCCTTCTCCCGCAAGAGAATGGTCATGGCCAGGTCCAGGGCGGCCCGGAGCTGCTTCTGCTTGCGCATCTGCTCCAGGGTCCAGGTCACGTACGCAGGGTCCAGCGACGGCCATTCGTCCGCCAGCAGCCCGAGTTTCCCTCGCGTCAGCTCCCAGGCCTGGGCGTCGTTGCCCAGCATCAGCGCGTGCGCGGCGGCATAGAGGTCGTAGGCGGGGTGGGTCACGGGGACGGGAATCAGCCCCGGAATCTGCAAGGCCGCGGCGGCCTTCAAGATCGCCAGTTGCTTCCGCGTCTCTTCCGGCACGTCGCTGTTGTGCGCGGCGGCCGTCACGACCGCGAACGCCAGCTCGTACGCCTTCTTCGCCTCGAGCTTGGCCAGCAGGGGCGTCAGATGCTGGGCCAGGACCTGGTCCCATTGGCCGGCGCCGATGCGCGGGTAGCTTGCCCTCAGCACATTTGCGTAGGGCGGCATCAAGCGCATCAGTTGCTGCCAATTCTCGTTCCGGACTTGCTCCTGCATGGCGGCTTCGTAGGCGGAGAGCACCCACTCGCAGCCCCAATCGGTCGTCGCCCCCGCAACCGTCATCCGCGCCAGCAGGGCTTGCATCGCGGCGCAATCGGCGCCCTCGGGCTTGCCGGAGAACTTGCCGCACCCGGACGCCAGCAGGTTGGCCAATCCTCCGTGCAAGGGCACCGTCGCCCATTGCTCCGGCGGCACCTGCTCGTATACCGGCTTGACTACCTTCAACAGCGTGTGGTACAGCATGCCCGGCTTGAGCGTGACGCCTTGCTCCTCCGGCAGGCTGAGCCGATCCAGCAGCACTGCGGAGGTTTCCAGGCGCCTCGCCGGCGGCCCCTGCTTGACCATCTCCAGGTATGGCGACAGCAACGCCCAACCTTCGGTTGCCTGGCCACAGCGGAATTGCAGGCCGATCGCCTCGAGTTCGCGGGCGATGTCGGCCTGTCCGCTCCGCGCGGCGTCGTCTTCCTTGAATTTCAGCAGCGCTCGGCTTAGCGACGGCGGCACCTTGTGCTCGCCGCCGGCCCAACTCGTGAGGAAATCGATGAAGCCGTCGCACCAGAACGCGGTCCTTGAACTCGAAACCGGCGCTGTTGACAAGCTTGTCCAACTCGGCAATCGCGCTGGGCCCGTGGTACTTCGGGTTGGACAACTGCCGCGCGAGGAACTTGGCCGCCGCCTCTCCCATCTGCGGGAAATATGCGGCCAGCGCCAGCGGTTTTCCATCGTTGGGGCACTCGACCAGCGAGATCCAATCCGACACCGGCGAAGCGATCTTGGCGTTGCCGCCCAGCAGCGCGAAATAGAGGGGCAGGATTCGATAAAGGGCCACCTTGCCCTTCTCGACGCTGGCCAGCGCCAGCAGGAGCCCCTGCTGAGTGTCCGTCCACAGCGGCCCGGGGCCCAGCCGCGGGGCCCAGAGTTCCGCCCAGGCCAACCGGCCTGCCTCGGTGTTCCAGGCGCGATCGCGATGCATCAGGCAGATATCCAAGGCTTGAGACTCTGCCATGTCCCGGACCGCATCGGGGTCGGCCGGCACGGCCCCCTTGTACTCCTGGAGGAATTTTTCCGCCACGGCGCAGGCAGCCACGGCGGGGTTGGCCGACCCCGGCGCGCTGGCCGCCGCCATGCCGGCATAGGCCCGCATGGCAGGATCGGACGCCGTGGCTACCGCCCCGTATTCCCGCTGGATCGCCTGAAACTCCGCCTTGGCCGCCCAAAGCTTGTCGTTGGCCAATTGCTTGAGCAGTTCCGTCATCGGCGCGCTGGGCCCCGTCTTGACGAAGCAATTCCGCAGCAAGGCCATCTTCTCGGCGACGCTCAGGTCCGAGCTGCTCAGCGTGGTGGTGGCCACGTATTGCCAACCGAACGTGTAGGGATTTGCGGCCAGGTAGTCTGCGGTCGCCGACAGCAGTTCCGCCTTCTTGTGAAGCGTGGCGTAAAACCCCAGGATGCTGGCGCGAAAGTTCCAAGTGTAGCGGAGGGTTTTGCCCTTGAGGTGCTCGGCCACAACGCGGTCGAAATCGGCGTTCTTGGTCAGTTGCAGCAGCTCGGTGACGGCCTGGCCGTCGAGCAGGGAAAAATGCCGCTTGAGAAATGCCGTCCGCGCAGCCGCGTCCTGCGGCCAGCCTTGCTGCATCACCGCAGCTTCGGCACTGAACTGCCCGGACTGCATCGGCAGCCGCGCGTGCACGGCATCGAACCTCTGCTCCAGCCCGTCGCGCGTCACCAGCACCTTGTCCTTGACGTTGAACACCTCGGGCGACTGCATGATCAACAGCATGAACTGGTGGTAGTCCTCCGGATTCTTGCTCTTCTGATAGATCGGTTCCAGCGCTAGGAAGTCCCGTCCCAAGCGCAGCCGCAACGCCTCGTCCTTGACGCTGCGGGCGGAGCCAAACCAGTTGGAAAGGCCGGCAAGAGAGCCTTGCGGCACTACGCCCCACGTCTTCACCATGTCGAGCAAGAACTCGGCGCGCTGCTGGTCGGTAAGCGCCGCCTGCGCCGCGCCGATCATGTTGAGGAGGTATCCGCCGCTGGCCGGGAGATATTTTGCCGCCACAACCGCCGCCCGCCAGTAGCGATCGCGGGGCTCGCGGCCGAAGAGGTAATCGTCGCACGCCGAATAAAGCCATTGATGCACGGTCTCGACGCGCACCGGGTCGGGCCACTTCCGCATCAGGTAGTCGGCCAGGGCCAACAGGCGCTCGCCGTCACGATGGCCGACGAAGTAATGCCACTGCTGCTCGCCCAGGGCCCAGGCGCGGTCGGTCGCGCCGAAGGTCTCGACGTACTTGCGGAATTCCTCCAGGTAGCCATCGCGTTGCAAGACGTAAGCCAGCGCGCGCTGCAACGTCTCGGTCTGCTGCGTTTCCGCCCGGCCATAGGCGAGGTAGCGGGTCAGCGCCAGCCGTTCGTCGCTGAGGGTCTCGGCGATCATCGCGCCGGCCAACAGCAGTTGCGGATCCTGCTGTTGTTTCAGCAACACGACGAGCCGCGACTCGGCGGTCACCGGTTTGCCGGCTGCAAGGGCGGCCGCCAACGAGACCCTAAGCGCCTCCGCGCTGGGCGTGCGGGCGGCCAGGTCCCCGGAGAGAATCTTGTCGACCTCGGCGTAGTTCTTCTGCGCCAGTTGGGCCTTGGCGTCATCGATCGCCGAGGCGTGCGCGGCGGCCGCAGGAATCATCGCCGCCAGAGCCAAAAACCAAGTCGTCCGCGACAAGCTGTTCATCGCTGGCTCGCATTCTGTTGGGCAATTTCTACGGATGCTCTTCGGACCGGTTCACACCTGTCCGAGCAGCCGTCGGAGCAACCATTTTGGAGGGCGATTAGGGACCGACCTGCCCGCCGTGTGCCTTTCGGCCGTGCGGGCGATTGTTGTCGCAATCCCGGCATGCAAACGCGCCTCATTATAGCTGCGCAGTTTACGGATTGCAAAACTCTTGCCGAGATTTCCCCTATTTTGTGCGCGACGGCGACCTCCCTACCTTCGCAGTACAAGCTTATGCCGCAGATGCTGGGGATTCTCGATCGCATGGCCTAGACGCTCGACCGAGCAACAAATCCTTCCGTAACAATGGGTTAAGTCCGATGGCGTGCCACTACTACCACCTGCACGAAGACGAGGCGCAGCGGCAGATGCAGCGAGTGAACTTCCTGGGAGGGTCCGCCACCAAGGGGGTGGCGGAAGGTACCACAGACGTTTCGTAGAGGAGGTTACCGAGGTGGAGCCCAACCGGCATCAGCCCCGATCGGAGGCCCGCGGGCGCCGGCAACGAGAGGCGTTCAGCGCCGCCCAGAGCCGACCCCACGACCGCGGCGAGAGAGGACTGGAGGCCGAGGTTTGGCGCAGTTGTGGCACAGTTGAGTGTGCCAAACAACGCGGCTCATCGTAAGTACTTGTCAGAGAAAGCTACTTACGAAGAGCCGATTTTGACGAGCGGAGAGGACAGGACACGAACACCCCGCGGATTCTTCGGGAAATCAAGGGGTTGCCCTCCAAGGCGGCGCAAAATCCGGCGCACTTTCTGGCGATTCTGCCCCGAGTGACCCTGACCTAGCCGAAGTGGTGCGAGCGTGGCCGGACCTGCCCGCTACGGTCAAGGGCGGTATCATGGCCATAGTTCGGGCGCAGAACGGATAGGCCCGGCAGACATCGCCCCCGCCAGAAAGTCGCCCCCAAAAGGGGTGCATTAGAGAGGGATGCCTTTCCGACCGAGCAAATAGGGCACTATGACGCTTTTGTCAAGCACTTTCCATCGTGGCTGGCAAAGTTTGTCAGGGAACCGGCGTGAGCAGGAACGCATGAAACTGCCCAGCGCTGTTGCGCCCTGTCCGACGATCTGCCCCAGGTCGTTGATGGCCGCCGCTTCCATCAGGTGCCATCCCGAAGTACGGTCGATTAGGATGTTGAGGTCGGTCATTTTGCCGTTGGTGTACAGAAAGGCGGGGTGACTACTACGTTTGCCGTTGCGATCAAACCCTGGACCGCCGACGACCTGCCCGGCGTTGTTGATGCCCCTGGCCTGATTGGCCTGTCCACCGATCGCGCCAAGATCGTACATCCCACCGCCAGCCTTCCAGAGAAAGGCGTGCTCTCCAGCGCGTTCGGTATCGGAGACGCCCACGACCTGACCTTCGTTGTTTACGGCTGACGCGCACGAGGTTACTCCGCCGAGCGTGCCGAGGTGCTGAAATATATGGTCGCGTCCTACAAGTACCGCGTCCGAGCCCGACATGCCAACGACCTGCCCCGAGTTGTTAGTGCCTCTTGCCAGAGTGGATTCGCTGCCTTTTGTGCCGACAATGATAGCCCCGTCGGGTGGAAGTAATGCCTTCAATAAAAAGCCATAGTGGTGAAGGAAGTCAGCCGCCAGAAAATCTCCGACGATTACTCCGGCGTCATTGATGGCGTTGGCGCTGCTCAGGACTGCTGCCGGCGGTAGGAGGTCATGCAGGTCACGCATACCATTGTTATCCTGCCACAAGAAGGCATGCGCGCCGGGTCCGGCCGGATACAACTGCCCAACGACCTGGCCAGCATTGTTGATGGCCACCGCCATACTTCCTCGCGCTCCACTTCCAAGGTCAATGTCCTGCATACCGCTGCCGACCTGCCACAGGAAGGCGCGGTATCCGCCGTCCCGGGTGTCGGCTCGCCCGACGACCTGCCCTTTGTTGTTAATGGCGTTGGCCCCACTGGTTTCTCCGCCGAGTGTACCGAGGTCGGTCACGTTGTACCGAAGCGGCCGGCGGATGGGCGGCGGCGGGACGGGCTTCTGTGCCAAGGATTCGGTTGGCGATTGTGATGCTGGCGATTTTGCCGGGGACTGCGGGGACGGATTGGGCGTCAGCAGGAAGGCATGGAGTTGCCCAACCTTGTTCTTGCCTGTTCCAACAATCTGGCCCGAGTCGTTGATGGCCTTCGCCGCGGTAAGGTGCCAACCCGAAGCCGGGTCGATCATGGTATTCAAGTCGGTCATTTTTCCATCGCTATAGAGAAACGCCGGATGACTACTTTTATAGGAATCGGGACCGCCCACGACCTGCCCGGCGTTATTGATGCCGTTCGCTTGGTTGCTTTCCCCTCCGATTGCCCCGAGGTCCTGCATCCGCTTCCCCGCCTGCCAAAGGAAGGCGTGATTGTGACCGTCTTTTGTAACCGTGGTCTGCCCCACGACTTGTCCGACATTGTTGATGCCGCACGCGGCGCTAAAGCCTCCTGTAAGGCGCCAAGGTCTTGCAACCCGCGACCGCTCTGCCACAAAAAGGCATGGATGCGGCCGTTGGGCATAGTGAAATTGCCCACGACTTGGCCGGCGTTATTGATGCCGTTAGCAATAGCATCGTCGCCAAGGTCTTGCATCCCGCTCTCGCTCTGCCATAGGAAAGCGGTATTTTCATCGTCGTGGGTTATCGGTGTGTCCCTGCTGTGGCGCAAAGAATGATCGTGATTACCAACGACCTGTGCGCTGTCGTTGACGGCGGTAGCCCCACCCTCTCCCTCATCGGGTACGCTAAGTACCTGCATCCCCCTGCCGGGTTTCCAAAGGAAGGTATGGCCGTAGCTGCTGTCGGCGGTAATAACCTGTCCCACGACGTACCCCTTGTCGCTGATAGCGGTAGCACGACTGACGAAGGCTCCAATGACGACCGGCCCTCCGAGGTTCTGCATACCCTTGCCGCTCTGCCATAGGAAGGCGCTCCGGTGGCCGTCCCCTGTGTCGGCGGCCCCTACGACCTGCCCCGCGTTATTGATGCCGTTAGCCTCACTGTTTTCTCCGCCTAGCGTGCCAAGGTCGGTCACAGTGTACCGGAAGTTCGTCACATCCGGCGTGGCCGTGGATTGCGGCGACGGATTGTGCAGCGTGCCCTTGTCTGACGCGGCGCTGAGCGTGCTGGTTTTGTGTGTTTCATCCCCCGGCTTACCGGACAATCCGCCGATTGCAAGCACCACGGCGACAACCGACGCGAGATTGCCGCAAACGACGAACAACCTGCCCCTCCGATCAAGCTCCCGCCATCGCCGTGTTCTCAATCCGAAGACCAACACGCCGGCAATAGCGACGCCCCAAAGGGTAATGGAGGGTAACGCGACAGTGAGCAGAACAAGGGCGACGGCGCAAACGACGAAAAGCCGGCCCGTCCGGTCGATGGCCCTCCAACCACGGGCAGACGCCCTGGCAAAAGTCATCAGCCAGTGGGACAGAAAGTTACGGGCCTTAGCGATCCAGAGGCGGGACTGTCGTTTCACAGTCTCGGGGTGAGGGCAATACCGCGCCAGGCACGGCGGCAGATGGTCACGGGGATCGGTCGGAGTAACCATGACAACCCCTCGCAAGAGTCGCTTCTGCCGAATGTTATCTGTCCGACGAAACAGGGCCTTCAGTGCTCTTGATGCTGCCGATCATAACGCAATTTTTCTAGTTCGTATTGAAGATTGGCAGCTTGAATATCGCCAATTATCTTGCCAATTCCGAGAACCAAGAGGACTAACGCGAGGAGGCAGGCGACTATCACGGCAGCGCGCCTGATAGTCGGCCCTGGAGCGACTTGCCCGCAATGAGGACAGAGTACGGCCGTCTTGGACACCTGCTTGCCACATGCCTTGCAGTCTACCAGTTTCGGCGTGGGCGACCCGTCACGGGGATCATCTGGCGCAGCCATAACAACTCCCTCAAGGCATCCCTGATTCTAGTGGCCGAGTGCTGGCGTTGCAATCCCTCAGCATGTAGTAGTAGAATTAGACGCTTGGGGCGGCCGACCGATCCCCGGCTGCGGACCCGGCAGCGACCGCGCTTTCTGCCTTTAGCGCGGCGCTGCCGGCGGTCCGGCCCGACTGGAAAGGCAGGACTCTATGGCGAAAAAGGCGAGGCCGGCGGCGGGCAGTCCTAATGCCGGCAAACTGAACTTGGATCGCGTTGGCACGCTGGCCACTGCGATTGTAGACCTTATGCCGAAGCTGTTGGACCAGGCAGATTGGGCAGTGGAGAGGGGTGCAGAGTTTCGCGTCAGTGAGCCGTCGCGTGTGGACAGCATGATGAATCGAACCCGCAAGCTGTTGGAAGCGTTAGCGGACTTGTTGACCAAAGCGGTGCCCCTCGAACGAGAGCGAATGGCGCAGCGGCCCTACCAGACAGAGTATGGCACCCGACTTGAATTCCGCGAACCCAGCCCATCGGAAACCAAGTACCAACCGGGGAACTGGACTGAAAGTGATCGCAAGCCTGTACGGCCGTTGCTCTCGGGGCAATATCCGTCTGTGATGGACGAGTTGCTTGAGGAACAGGCGTTGCGCCCAGTGGTATCATGGCTATACTCGGCCCGGAGGGCCGTTCTCGCCTACGCCGCCGATTTCTGGTTCGCGTTCGGTATTTGGCCCAAGCTGGCTGTGCCAACCGATGGCTTTGCGGGCTGGCCGTTGGACATGCCAGCGGGGCAAAGGCTCGCGGTTCGCAACGACATTTTCCGCAATGCGGACAGTTGGCTCGGCTGGGGACGGTGTGCCGCCGACTTTCCGAGATTGATTAACGACGCGGCCGTCAAGGAGTGGATTGCACGTGAATCGCCGATGGCGGCTGGCGGTGCGGCGGCGGAACTCGGCCCGGCCAAAAAGTATCTTACGAGTTGGCGAGAAATCTTGGTTGCATTGGGAATGAAGAATAACAACGAGGACCGGGAGAAAGTCCGAAACCTGAACGATAGATATGACGGCCCCATAGTCATTCCTCGACAGGCGCGCAACCCAAGGTCGATAAAGACAAGCTGATAGCTTGGTGGAATGGATTGGAGACACAATGGACCGTCGGCTACTCCCGTGGGCGTGACGCCGCCGATACGGTTTCTTTGCAGCACAACTATGGACGTAACGGGGTGGTGGTGCCCGAGATAAGGGGCGGCGCGAAAAGACCGCGAAGGGATCGAAAGCTGTAGCCCAAACATAGCAAAACATCGGGAAACATCGGGGTACTTCTAGCCGCCGTGTGGCTCTCCATGAGTTTCGGAGGACCACACCATGAAAAATCTCTTGTATCCCGAAGACGTGGACCAGCGGTTGAACTGGCCACTTGGCCGCGCCGAACGACTGGCGCGACAACGGCGGTTGCCGTACATCCTTTTGCCTGACGGTTCCCTTCGGTTCGACTGGCAGGAAATCGCGCATCTCGTTTTGCGTATCTCGTGCGAGGCTTCCGCGCAAAACAGCCAAGGAGGTGCCAAATGAGTAGCACCACCATCCCCGAAACCGGCCCCGAACTGTTGAACCTTAGACAGTTGGCGGCACTATGCCAAGTGAGTGAACGAACGGCCTGGCAGTGGGCGAACGATGGCACGGCCCCACCTCCGTTGAGAATCGGCAAGGGCACGGTTCGCTATTCAAGGCGAGCGTATGCCGATTGGGTTGCGGCCGGCTGCCCTCGAATCGACGGGAGGGCGGAGAATGAGTAAACCTACGCCCCAGCCCAATGGAGAGAAGCGGCAAACTCGACGCGCAGAGATAGTCGAGTGGCGACCGTTTCCTGTTGACGCGATACCCCAGCCCGTGGGCCGATACATCCAAGCGGCGGGCGCTTCCATCGGGTGTGACCCTGCCTTTGTGGCCCTGCCCCTACTGTCCGCGATTGCCGGCGCAGTGGGAACCTCTACGCGAATCGAGTTGAAACCCGACTGGCATGAGCCGTCGATTTTGTGGACGGGGATTGTCGGCGACTCGGGGACTCACAAAAGCCCGTCGCTAAAAGCAGCAACCCGATTTGCCGACTCGCAAGACGCGCGGGAGATTCGCGCGTTTCGTGACGATATGGCGGCCTATGACGTTGAGCAACAGCGGTACGAAACGGAGTTAAAAGTCTGGCAACGGAAGCCTAGCGGTTCGGCCCCAGAGAAACCCGTGGCCCCGACGTGCAAGCGGTTCTTGATTGCCGACGTGACCATAGAAGCCCTTGCCGATAGGCTGGCAGACAATCCCCGTGGGGTGCTGATTGGGCGGGATGAGCTTGCGGGCTGGTTGGATTCATTCAACCAATACAAGGGCGGCCGTGGTGCTGATACTGCGGCCTGGTTGTCTATTCACAACGCCGGTTCTCTGCGGGTTGACCGACGTGGCGGCGACCGGAAAACCATCTTTGTGCAATCGGCGGCCGTGAGCATAACCGGCGGGATTCAGCCCCCAGTGTTGGCGCGGTCCCTTGGCGCGTCCCATTTTCAAGACGGGCTGGCGGCCCGGCTGTTGGTTGCCATGCCACCCAAGACACCCCGGAAGTGGACTGAGCGACGAATCCCCGACGATGCAACCACCGCCGTGGAGCGAATCTTCGCCCGGTTATGGTCCCTGGAAGCGGACGTAGACGGCGACGGCGATCTGCGCCCCCTCGACCTACCGTTGACGCTGGCGGCGCGGGAGGCGTGGATAGCTTTCTATGATCGCCACGGTGCGGAGCTTACCGCACTGACGGGCGACCTGGCGGCGGCGTGGTCCAAGCTGGAGGGCTATGCGGCCCGGCTGGCGCTGGTGTGCCACCTGACCGATTGGGCGGCGGGCAGCGACGCGACGCCCCGCCCGGTTGACCAGGCGGCCGTGGAATCGGGAATCACTCTGACCGAGTGGTTCAAGAACGAAACGCGGCGAGTGTACGCGGTTTTGGGTGAGGGGGACGAAGAACGGGCGGATAGGGAGCTTGTGGACCTCATCCGGCGACGCGGCGGGTCTATCACGGCACGGGAGCTACAACAGGCGAGCCGAGCCTACCCAACGGCCGATGCCGCCGAAGAAGCCTTGACGGGGCTGGTGAAGGCGGGGCTGGGCGGTTGGGAGCCGATACCCCCGACCGCTCAAGGCGGTCGCCCGGCCCGCGTGTTCCGACTGTCTACGGCGTCTACCGTCTACACAACCCCGGAAATACCCGAGGAAAATGGGGGTTCCGTAGACGTAGACAGTGTAGACACTGCCGAAAGTGAGGTAGTGGAATGGACGGGCTGACCCTCCTATCGGAAGCGGGAGCGGCTGGGCTAACCGTCCTGGCGGCCGGCGACCGGCTGGTAATCCGTGGGGCGAAGTCTGCCGACGCCGTGGCCCGTCAACTACTGGCCCACAAGGCGGTGGTTCTGGCGGCGCTCAGCCGAAAACCGCACGTGGCCCACAACAGCGGACACGTCGAGTGGTACACCCCGGCGGAATACATCGACGCCGCACGGCAAGTCATGGGCACCATCGACCTTGACCCGGCGTCGAGCGAAGAGGCAAACCGAGTGGTGGGGGCCGAGCGGTTCTACACGAAGGCTGATAACGGCCTAGTCCGGCCTTGGCGCGGGAACGTATGGATGAATCCCCCGTTCAAGGCAGCCCTTATTGCAAGATTCGTCGATAAGTTGTGCCAACACGTAGCGATGGGCGACGTGGTTCAGGCCACAATCTTGACGAACAATGCCACGGAAACACGGTGGTACTCTCGCCTTACGGCCGTGTCGTCGGCGCTCTGCATGGTGCGCGGCCGTATCAAGTTTTGGTCGCCAGACAGGCGGGTTTCGGCCCCTTTGCAGGGACAGCACATATTCTACGTCGGCCCGAACTGGGCAAGATTTCATGCGGTGTTTGCCCAATTCGGCGTGACGGTGCCTCTGACCCCGTTGTCTGCTGACACAACCCCAGCGAATCCCGAGCGAATCGGGACTTGCGTAGACGCTGGCCCATGCCCGTGGGATGAGGCGACGGAGCCCGGCCCGGCCTGCGCGGTGTGTGGGAGCTTGGAGGAATGGATTGACCTATTGGGCGGTCGGCATTGCACTGTCTGTGAAGCCGACACTCTCGACAAGGCGCTGCGTTTGGCGGACCGGGCGGCCCGGCTGCGGAAGCAGGCCCGGATGCGCGAACCGGCCCACCTGGGTTCGCATGGTCGCGTTCCTGGTGGCGTGGTCGATATTCCAGACCTCGGGAACAACCGGCCCCTACAGAGGCCCCTAGAGGGCTTTGTGAGGGTGTGAAGTTGGGCAAGGCGGAATTACGAGAGGGTGCGAAAGGGTGCCGACGTGAGAAAATGAAAACACGGTAGTTGACACAGAAACAATTAGTCGATAGGATTACAGGCATGACGAAGAAACAGGCCAAGCAATTCAGTGACGAAATCCGGGCTGCCGTCGAAAACTGCGGCAAGACCCGCTATCAGATTGCCAAGCAAACAGGTATCGACGCGGCGGCCCTCTGTCGTTTCGTGCAAGGGCAGGTGGGGCTGTCGATGGATAATCTCGACAAGCTGGCGGAGTGCATCGGGTTGCACGTTCACACTGAACACAAGCCCCGAGCGAAGAAAGGCAGATAGAACATGGCAAGCATTTCCACGGATTCCGGCGGCAAGCGGCGAATCATGTTCGTGGCCCCCGATGGCAACCGGCGGCAGATTCGCTTGGGCAAGATGCCCATGAAAGCGGTCCAAACCATCAAGGCGCGGGTGGAAAACCTGCTGGTGGCGGCGCTGGCCGGCAACGCTATCGACGGCGACACGGCCGCATGGGTCGGCAGCCGTGATAAACGGCTATACGACAAGCTGGCGGCGGTCGGGCTTGTGCCACGGCGCGAACCGAAAGCCATTGCAACCGTGGGGGGCTTTCTTGTCGAATACGTGGCCCGGCGCGTGGATGTGAAACCGGCAACGAAAGAAGTCTGGGGGCAGGTGACGCGGAACCTCTTGGAGTGCTACGGGGCGCAGCGCGACTTGCGGACCATCGACGAAACGGCGGCCGAAGATTTCAAGCTGTTCCTACTCAAGACGAAACTCTCGCCTACCACAATTGCCAAGCGGCTGCAATTCGCCCGGCAATTCTTCAAGGCGGCGGTGCGGCGAAAGCTGATTGCGAGCAACCCGTTTGCCGACGTGGCGAGCGCAGCGACGGTTAAGACTGACCGGCAGCAATTCATTACGAGAGAGGAAACCGGCCGGTTGTTGGAAGCCTGCCCCAACGTGGATTGGCGGGTGATTGTGTCTCTGTGTCGATTCGGCGGCCTGCGCTGCCCGAGCGAGGTCTTATCTCTCCGGTGGCAAGACGTGAATTGGGAACGGCAGCGGGTGCGGGTGTGGTCGCCCAAGACGGAGAGGCACGCTGGAAAGGCGAGTAGGGAAACGCCCCTGTTCCCTGAATTGGCAGCGGTGTTGACGGAAGCCTTTGAGGCGGCCCCCGAGGGTGCGGTGTACGTGGTGGCCGACAACACCTACCGGGAAGCGGCCGACACTCCGGGCGGCTGGCGGAACTGCAACATGCGGACCCAGTTTGGCCGAATCATCGAACGGGCTGGGTTGGAACCGTGGCCCCGGCTGTTCCACAACCTACGGGCGAGCCGGGAAACTGAACTAGCCCAAGAATACCCCGTTCACGTGGTAACGGCCTGGTTGGGCAACACCCCGAAGATTGCCTTGAAACACTACCTGATGACCACGGATGCGGACTTCCAAAGGGCGGCGCAAAATCAGGCGCACTGTCGGTGACGATTCGGTGCAAAATCAGGTGCAGCAGGCAGCGGGCGATTCTGGAAAACACTGGCACGAAACGACGCAAGCCCCTGATAATCAAGGGCTTGTGCTACAACCCGCAAGAGGTTGCCAGAACCTACAAAAATCATTAGCGGAGAGGACAGGATTCGAACCTGCGGACCAGTTTCCCGGTCACGGATTTAGCAAACCCGCGCTTTCGACCACTCAGCCACCTCTCCAAGTCCTCATAGCATGAGGATGATTGACCTTTCGCAACGCCTGGCTGCGACGCCCCCGGCTAGCCTTCGGGGCCTCGCGAAGGGTCCGCTCTCCATGCCAAGGAACACCCATAAGGATACCACAAAAGACGGCCACAACAAGTCTCCCGAGCCGGTCAAGCCCTCTCTCGACTTCCCGCTGCTGGGCCACCGCACCCCGCCATGGCCCCCGGCCTTCGTCCTGGAAGCGGCCGGTGCTGAACGATGCCTTTGCACGACCGACTGGCGGCCAACGCCATAGGGCGCAACAGACCGCACCACGGGCGGCAAGGCAGGGCAGACGCGGCTTTGCGTGGTGGATCCGTGCAGACGGCAACCTCCCGGCTGCCGGCGATTGATGCCTCTGTTGGAGTTCACAACCCCCCCTCGCTTCAATTGCTTGACAGTTCCGTCTGATCCTGGTAGATTAGGGGGGTTAATTCTAACCGTTGGAAAACGCGGGGCAAGTTGCCCGGAGGCAGCGTTTAGTTTCGTAAAAGGGGAGCGCGGCGGGCATTCGATGCCCGTGGATTTGTCGGGTGCGTTCTCATCTTGATCTTGGCTCGGCTGCCGGAGCCGATCTCGTGCCGCTGCTGCGTGGCGGAGATTTTCCGCCGATCCGCCGGGCCGCAGAAGCTGAGGCCGTTGAACTTGAGTTTGGAGAGAACCACCATGCGATCCTTCGTCCGGCTCTGGGGCATTGCCACGGCGGCGATTCTCCTCCTATCTTCGCCGCCGGTCCTTGCCGACGTCACCTGGACCCTTGCGACGACCGGGGACTGGTCGGTGCCGACAAACTGGAGCGGCGGGGCCGTGCCGACCCTCAGCGACGCCGCCTACATCCTAAGCGGCACGGTGGCCATCACCACGACCTGAGACGTTTGCAGCATCCTTTCCGTTGACGGTAGCACGGGGGGCGGATCCGTCCAAATGACAGCCGGGAGCCTCGCCGTGAGTGGTTCCAACTACATCGGCGAAATCGTGGGCGGCTCCGGCACGGGGAGTTTCGCGCAATCGGGTGGAACCAATTCCTGCGCCATCCAGCCTGTATCTCGGCTACAGTTCCGGGAGCAGCGGGACCTACAGCCTGAGCGGTGTGGGCCTGTTGTCCACGGGTTGGGTGTCCGTTGGTGAGTCCGGCTCGGGCAACTTCACGCAGACGGGTGGGACTTGTACGGTTTCCTCGCACGAAGTCCTCGCTCTCGGCTACAACGCTGGCGGCTGCGGCACCTACAGCCTCAGCGGTTCCGGGCACTTGTCCACGTGGCAGGAATGGGTGGGCTTCTCCGGGACCGGAACCTTCGCGCAAGCCGGCGGGTCGAACACCGCCTACGACTCCATCATTCTCGGTTACAACGCCGGCAGCAGCGGGACCTACAGCCTCAGCGGGACGGGCCTGTTGTCGGCGTGGTACGATAGTGAATTCGTGGGGTTGTCCGGCACGGGGAACTTCACGCAGTCCGGCGGCACCAACGACATCTCTGGCTATCTCTTCCTCGGTTCGGGCTCCGGCAGCAGCGGGACCTACACCTTAAGCGGCGCGGGGCAATTGTCCGCGTTGTTTGAAATCGTCGGCAATTCCGGCACCGGGAGCTTCACGCAGTCCGGCGGGACCAGCGTGGCCGGCCTCTACCTGAATATTGGCGATGACTTCGGCGGAATCGGCGGCTACAGTCTCAGCGGCTTCGGCCTGTTGACCGCAGAGACTGAGTACGTGGGTAACGCCGGCATGGGGAACTTCACGCAGTCCGGCGGCACCAATGACATCTTTGGTGGTCTCGAACTCGGTCGAGTCCTTGCCGGCAGCGGAACCTATAACCTCAACGGCGGAACGCTCATCCTCTCCGCACTTAGCAGTGGGTCCGGGACCGCCGCCTTCAACTTCGGCGGCGGAACGCTCCAGGCAGGCGGATCCTTCACCACCACCGTGCCCATGACCTTGACGGGAAGCGGCGCGAACGCCACCGTCGATACCGCCGGCAATACCGTGACCCTTTCCGGGTCACTTTCCGGTCCCGGCGGACTAACGAAGACCGACAGCGGCACCCTGGTCCTCGCCGCCGCCAACACGTACACCGGCGGTACGACGGTCAGCGCCGGCACGTTACAACTAAATAACACCCTGGCCGCGCAGAACAGCACCGTCACCGTCAACGCCGACAATGGCCTGGCATTCGGCCCGGGCGTTACCGCCCCGACCATCGGCGGCCTGGCGGGCAACGGCAAAGTGAACCTCGCCACTACCGACGCGTCGCCGCTGCCAGTGGCCTTGACTACCGGCGGCAATAATGCCAACACGACCTATTCCGGGACGCTGAGCGGCAGCGGCGGCCTGACCAAGGTGGGTGCCGGCGTGCTGATCCTTGCCGGGTCGAATCTCTACAGCGGCGGCACGGAAGTCGAGAACGGCACACTGGTGGCCGCCAACGGCGCCAACGGCTCGGCCACCGGCAGCGGCAACGTCACCGTCAGCGGCGGCACCCTGGCCAGCGACCCGACTAACGGCGGCTCGATCTCGGGCGGCGTACAGGCGGGCTGCAACGCCTCCGTCATCGCCCCCGGCGGCGTCGGCTCTGTCGGCAGCTTGACCATCGGCGGCTTGACCACCGCCTCGAACATGACCCTCAACTTCGATTTGGCCGCGCCCGGCGGCAGTGGCGATCTGTTGACGATCATCAATGGGCTGACCGTGGCCCAGAACACTGCCATCACGTTCGGCACGAATCCCACCACGGTCGGCGAATACCGGCTGATCGGCGGCAACTTTGGCACGCCCCCGCTCGGCTACTTCATTCTTCCTTCGGCGCCAACGGGGATGGCGTACTCGTTGTCCACGACCGAAGACCCGGGCTTCATCGACCTCGACGTGGCTCCCGAGCCCTCGACGCTGGCCCTGCTGGCCGTCGCCGCCGTCGGGCTGCTCGGCTGTCTGTGGCGGCGGAAGCGGACCTAGTTCTACTGCGCAAGAACGGCAGTCGAAAATGGGGACTGGCTCCGTCGCCTCATTAACGCGCTGCGTGATAAAACGGCCTCCGGCGACGGTGCCTGTCCCCTTTTTCGACGAACCACCACTGCGGAAAAAGGGGACAGGCACCGTGGCGGCATCGTTTCTCCTCGCGCAGCACCGAGTTTGCGCCACGGAGCCAGTCCCCATTTTCCGCGAACCTTGCGCAGTAGAACTAGTGCGTCGGGCAGAAAAGTCGCTTTCCGCCAGGCAGTCCCACCCGCTGCCACGGTGGGCTTTTCTTGCCCATCGTGAATTTCTCGCCAGGTGCTCACTTGCCTTCAGCGGCGTGGGAGCACGGCACCCAGCCGTCGCTGGAGGCCGCCGGTTGCCATGCCTGCGGCTGCGACGATTCGGGCACAAACGGCGAAGGCGGCCGCGATGGTGAAGGCGGCGAGGGCGACTGCGGCTCAGAGGGCGATTGAGGCGCGGGCTCCGACCGCGGCGGCGGGGCCGGCGTCAGCTCGGCCTGAGGGCTTTCGCTCTCCGGGACAACTTCGCCTTCAGCCGCCGTCGGCTGCATCTCCGGCCCGACGGCCGGCGAGAGGATCGAACCGGTGCGCACGTCCTGGGCACACGGCGGATGCGTCCCTCCGCAGTAGACCGGTCCGCAGCAGTCCAGAGGGTTTTCTCCCATCCGGCAGCCCATCGTCGCGGCCAGCAGGGCCACCAGCGTCACGGCAAACGTCGCGCGAAGCATGTGAGGACCCTTTCCTCTCGGCCGAAAATGCTTAGAGAACTTGGGGACTGTCCCAATTTTCGTCCGACGAAAATGGGACCGGGTACCCCCTGGGTGCCTTCTTTACCCGGGATGAGACGCAACGATATTTTCGACCAAAAAGATTGCCTAACCCGCAATGTTTTCCACCGGCGAAGCCGAAAACGCTCGGCTGAGGAGAAAACGGCACCACGAGACAACCACCCAGTTTACTACAGTTATCTATTTTCACTCGGTCCGAGCTGGACAGTTCCGGGCGAATGGTCACTCGGCCCCTTGCCTTTCTCGGGTCGCGGACTATTATTTGGGGGCTCGTTCTGTCCAGGCACGCGACGTAATCGCGATTCCGGACAAGCCGTCCACTAATCCTGGTTTTCCGGTAGCTGCCACACGGAGCTTCGCGCCCCTCGCGCAACGAACAGGACTCGCGCAGAGACGCCGAGCCGCGGGGCAGGGACGCAGTGAAGAAGCGATAAGGTGTCCGAGAATGCTCTTGGTTTCGAAGCAGCCTGAGCCGACGACACTTTCCCGTCCTCTGCTTCTCTGCGTCACTGCGCCGCTGCGCGAGCCCCATTTTGAAGCGGAACGGGACCCTGTGCACGACTGCATTTTCCGCAACAGAAGCGACCTACTTTTCCAAAGGGGAATGCCATGAAGCGACGCCAGTTCCTGTCCAGTTCGTTCGCTGTCGGCGCCGGACTGATGTTGGGCGGATCGACGGCCGATGCCGACCCGCCAAGCCCCAGCGCAACCCCCACTAACCCGCAGAAAGGAAACACCGTTATGGCCTTCGAACAACCCAATCTCCCCTACGCGCTGGATGCCCTGCGTCCGTTCCTTTCCGAGGAACAGATGATGTACCACTACAAGAAGCACCAGGCGGCCTATTTCAAGAACCTGAACGGGTTGGTGGAGAACAAGCCGGAAGCCAGCCTGCCGCTGCGGGAGGTCGTCGAGAAAGCGGCGCCCGGGCCGCTTTTCAACAATTCCGCCCAGGCCTGGAACCACACGTTCTTTTGGAACAGCATGTCGCCCGAGGGAGGCGGTCAGCCCACCGGCGAGTTGCTCAGTGCCATCGTGCGGGCGTTCGGCAGTTTCGACGCCTTCAAGAAGGATTTTGGCGACACGGCCGCCAAGCTGTTCGGTTCCGGCTGGACCTGGCTGGCCGCCGATCCGGACGGCAAGCTCGAGATCATGCCGCTGCCCAATGCCGACACGCCCTTGAAGCACGGCCGCGAGCCGGTGCTGACCTTGGACGTGTGGGAGCACGCCTATTACATCGACTACCGCAACGAGCGTCCGCGTTTCATCGCGGGCTTTTGGAGCAAGGCGAACTGGGACTTTGCGGCCAAGTCGTACGCCGCCAGGCCGGCAAAGTAAAGCAGCGACCGGCGGGGACGGCGCCGGATAAAGAATCATGCACCGCCGGGGACGATGCCTGGAAGCATGGCCCCGTTCCCTTCCAGCCCCCCGGCGAGGGCAACAAACTCCGCCGCTCCCGGCCGCGAACAAGACGCCCGTGCTGCCGGGGGCGTTGTCTGTCCGATGGTAGATTTCCCGGCACAATCGGGAAAGTGGCCGTGGCACTGCCTGTCGGCGCGGTGTCCAGGTGGGCCCTGCCGTCCCTTTTCCATGGTCGCGGTGAGACACCATGAATTTCGCCTCGGAAAATATTAACATTTTGCTTCTCCGGGCTGGCAGAGGTGTACAATTACGGTAGCGTAACGGCTAGTGGTGCGGCAGAACCCGCGAGAGTCCGATTCAGGGCGTGCCAACTGCGGGGCTGTCCCGGCGTCTTTCGGGCAACCAGACGCCGGAGGCGAGCGGTTGGGCGCCTAAGATGGTTGTCATAAAAGGGGTAACAAAAATGTCCTCGAGGCTGAAACTCTTTGGCGTCTGCTTGTTGACCGCTGCACTGGCGGCCATGATGTCCACGTCGGCCCTGGCCCATGGGGGCGGAGGTGGCGGTGGAGGTGGCGGAGGTGGAGGTGGAGGCCACGGGATGGGCGGCGGTGGCGGCGGCTGGGGTGGAGGCGGTGGCGGTTGGGGTGGCGGCGGAATGCACGCCATGTCCAGCGGCGCCTGGGGCGGCAGCAGCCACGGCTATGGCATGGGCCAGTCCCATGGCAATTACGGCAATTACGGCAACTATGGCCACTACGGCAACTATGGCCACTACGGCAACTATGGCCACTACGGCTTCGCCCATTATGGCGGCGAGTGGTGGAATCACGGTGGAAATTGGGGTTACTTCGGCCGCTACGGTTTCTGGCCGTACAACTGGTATCCCTGGTTCGCCTTCGGCTGGTGGCCCGGTTATTACGGCTACTATCCCTATTACTTCGATAATTATGGGATCCCCGGCTACGGCTATGGGGACTACGTGGCCGGTTACGAGACGTACCCTTACACGGCCGCGTATACCGCGCCCGCCGCTGAGAGCCCGGCTCCGATTGCGGCCGAGGAAAATGGGCCTGCGCAAGAAGGCGCGGGCGGCACGATCGGCCAGCAGTATCTGGCCGGCGCCCGCGATGCCTTCCATCAGGCCAATTACAGCGATGCGCTGCGGTTGGCGGGCCATGCGGCCGTGGAGACGCCGCGCAACGTGGACGTCCACAATTTGTTGATGATGGCGATGTTCGCCGCCGGCAACTATCGCGGGGCCACGATGGAAGCCCATGCCGCGGCCAGCCTGGGGCAGCCCATGCACTGGGACACGCTCTACGGCTTCTACGGCGACGTGAAGCCCTACACCGAGCAGCTTCGGGCCCTGGAGAAATTCGTAGCGGCGAACCCCTCGGACCCCGGCGCGCGGTTCCTGCTGGGCTACCAGTACCTCATGATGGGGCACAACGACGCGGCCAAGACTGAGCTGACCAAGTCCCTGCTCCAGGCCCCCAAGGACCGCCTGGCAGCCAACCTGCTGGTGCAGGTGGGCGGCACGGTCCCGGACTCGGTAAAGGTGATTCAGCAGCAGATGGAGAAGGACTTGCCGAAGGCCGGCACGCCGCCGGTCCCGGGCAACGTCGCTCCAGTGCCGGCGAAGCCCTAACGGTAGCGCGAAACTGGGGCAGCGAAGACAAGGACTCGCGCGGAGACGCAGAGTCGCGGAGAGAAAACGGCGGCAGGATTGCCGCGTAGGCCAGGCACGGGCGTGCCTGGCCTATTTTCTTTTGGTATTCTGCCCTGTGCCACGGCTGTGCCAGCCGTGCTGAAGCCGGGCAAACCTCGTCCATTGCGTTTTGCCAGGCTCCTCCGCACGCCAATTGGCAAGTCCCCATCGACAGGGGGTCGGTAGGTGGCAGTATACGTCCCGCGGCGGTATACTCACTGTCACCTGGTTCCACCACTCCGGTGGACAATCAGAGTCGAACTGGGGAGGCAGTTCGTTTTTTGGGTTCGCAGCCGCCAGGCTTGCCAAGACTCGCTGCGTCCCGTTTCGACTGCGCTTCGACTTCTTTGGGTAACAACTCGGGAGGTATCCATTATGTTCGTCATATTCGGATGGCCGAAACTCACAAGTGGCCGGCAGTCGCTTGGTGTCTATTGCAGCGCGTGCCAGCGAGACACTGTCCACAAAGCCTTCACCCAGCAATCATGGTTCAGTCTCTTCTTCATACCGATCATTCCAATTGGCGCAAAACAGCCGCACGCGATATGCAATATCTGCGGGCGAGACGCGCATGATCCAACCTCGACGCGGGCGGCATTGCAATGTATCCGGGCTGAAGTTTCGCCGTCCGTGGTCGGCGCTTCGCCGTTCTTGGTCGGCAGTGGGGCGACCCGGCCCAGCAGGCGCTGTCCTGCGTGCGCTGAGGACATTCTGCTGGAAGCGATCGTTTGCCGTTTTTGCGGACACAGCCTCTCAGCCGAGGAAGTTGCGCGGGCAGTGCAAGACCGCGACAGACAGATTCAGGCCGCGGCAGCGGCGGCGCAGCAGGCGGAACTGGCAAGGCAGCAACAGCGGCACATCAAACGACTTCGAGGCCGTCGCACCAGGCGGTTGGTGTTTGGCGGTATCCTGACATGGGTCGGAGGGTGGATGCTCATCACCATGACGGCGATGTTCTTTTCGAGCCCAGCGGCAGGCAACTCAGCAAATCAACAGAGGATTGCCGCCGCGACCGTTGGCTTCCTCTTCGGCCTTGTGCCCTTGGCAGGTGGCATCGCGCTGCTGTTGGCGGCGAGGTCGGCGAAACGGTTGCTGATTGCCGAGCAGACTAGTCCGTTCAAGTCCGCCGCAATTCCCAATCCGAACAGGAAGAGCGGGCAAAACGATCTCATGGCAGGTTCCGACTCCGTCGCTGCGCAAATGCAGGCGGTAGCGGCCAGAAACAGGGGCAACACATGAAAACCATCCCGGCACTTATCCTCGTTGTCGTGGTGTGCGGCTGTGGCAAGCGCGAGGAGAGCATCGCCAAGACCGCCGGCAGCAAAGTCGGCGAAACGATTACCGACTTCGCCAGCGGGGTCGGCAAAGGCGTCGACAAGCAGAGGATGGTCAACGTCAAGCTGTCCGACGACGTTCTCAAGCGGGGGTTGTCGACGACCATTTCGAAGTCGCGAACGATGGGGTCCAAGGACAACGGGATCACCGTGTACTTCCTGGCGAAGACCCCATTTAAGGGCCGACTCGTTGCCAAGGCCATGAACAAAGAACGGCAGGAGATCGGCAGGTCCGTGGCTGACGTTGATTTCTCTGCCGATGACGCCAAGTATGTCCCCTTCACCTTCCCAGACGACATGGACGTACAATTGGTGCAAGAATACACGGTGGACATCAAGGCGATCGATGCCGGCAAAGCAATAGATGCCGGCAGGTAAGTCCCGTTGCCTCGCAACACGAACCATGGTTCCCCTCCCATGAATGCCGAATCCGATTCCTTTCAGCCTTCGGCGGCCGGGCCACACGCCCCGTCGCCCGGCGGACACCGCCTCGGGCGATGGCAATTTTCGTTGCGCGGGCTGCTGCTGTTCGTGCTCCTGGTGGCGATGGCCTGCGCGCTCTGGTCGACGGCGCGGCGATACCGGCAGGACGAGGCGGAACTGGCCGAGTATCGGCGCGACTACGGCATCCTCAAGGTCGAGGATCCGACGATGCTCCAGGCCATCGCCCGCTGGACCCCCGAGCCGAACTGCTGGCGGTGGCGCGTGCATTTTCCGCCGGGCAGGTACGACCTCTGTTGTGCAACCACGGGAATTCCGGCCGACGGCTTGCCGAAGCCTCAGGCAGGTTTCACGCAGGACTTTTCCGGCTCCGTCGATGTCTCCGCAGCCATCTACAAAGATCCGCAAAGCGGCGTATGGAGGTGCGAAATCTCGGCCAATGGCACAGGGAACTCCCCGGAGGTTTCGGCGGCGCTGATTCACCCGCCCCTATCGACCACCTCCGGAGTCGAGTGGAAGCACGCGCCGGCAACCGTCTCTCCAGAAACACCGCTTGTTCTCTTGCGGAAACGAGTCTCGAAAAAGGACAGCAGCGGTTCGGAGTGTCTTAGCAGCGTCGAACCCAGTGACGGGCTGATGCTCTGGATCAGACGGGTGGGCAAAGCGACGGGTGCGCGTACGCGCGGTTGGTAATCGCGATTCGCCGGGTGACACGGACAAACTGGAATCGCCCCATGACCGATCACGATTCCCAGTCCGTAGGTCAGGCACGCCGTGCCTGACACCTCGCCCTCACCTCTCCCAATTCCGTCAGGCACGGGGTGCCTGACCTACCGGGCTGACGCGAGAAGCAAGGCTCGCGCAGAGACGCTGAGACGCGGAGGAGGGATTAACTCCGGCGTCAGAAGTGCTTCGATAAGGTTTCCAAGAGTCCCGCGACGACAGAGGAACGCTGATTTCCGCTAATCTTCGCTAATCGTCTCCATAAGTGTCGATCAGCGAAGATTAGTGTTCCCTTATCCTTCTTACGCGTCTCCGCGCCTCCGCGCGAGACCTTTTTCCGTTGTGGCGCCGTGCCTTCGTGCACTACGCCGCGTCGTCCAGGCCGCCGACGATTTCCTTCATCTCGGCCGACTCGCTCTTGCTCCGCCAGACCGCATAGATGATCAGCAACACGCAGACCACGACCACGCCGATGCCGACGGCCCAATGGGTGGGGATTTGCGGCAAGTCCTTCATCGTCGAGATCGGCGCGTTGGGATTGAACTTGGCCACGTCGGGCCGCACGCCCACGACGTTGCAGGCCAGGACCAGTCCCAACCCCAGCAGGCTGACCATGTTCATCACCTTGACCATGGGGTTGATGGCCGGGCCGGCGGTGTCCTTCAACGGGTCGCCGACCGTATCGCCGGTGACGCTGGCCTTGTGGGCCTCGGAGCCCTTGCCGCCGTAGAGGCCGTCTTCGATCATCTTCTTGGCGTTGTCCCAGGCCCCGCCCGCGTTGGCCATGAACACGGCCAGCAACTGGCCGACCAGGATCATGCCGGCCAGGAAGCCGCCCAGGGCGTAGGGACCCAGGAGGAAGCCCACGGCGAACGGCGCCAGGATGGCCAGCAGGCCTGGACCGATCAGTTCTTTCTGGGCGGTGCTGGTGCAGATATCGACGACGCGGCCGTAGTTGGGTTTCTTGGTGCCGGCCATGATTTCCGGGTCTTTGAACTGGGCGCGGCATTCCTTGACGATGAAGAAGGCCGCCCGGCCCACCGCGCGGATGAGCATCGAGCTGAACAGGAACGGCACGCAGCCGCCGATCAGCAGTCCGATGAGCACCTTGGGATCGGCCACGGTGAGGAAGCCGGCGAAATAGTTGTACTGCGTTAGGGTCATTTCTCCCAGCTTGTCCTCGCTGCCCACAGCGATGACGGCGATGAAGCTGGCAAACAGCGACACGGCGGCGATCACCGCCGAGCCGATGGCGATGCCCTTGGTTTCCGCCTTGGTGGTGTTGCCGACCGCATCGAGGTCGGCCAGGATTTGCCGGGCCCGCTTGTAATCGGCCGGCTGCATGTAGTCCGGGGCGCCTGGCTTCAATTCCTGGCCGTTGCTGTCGCGGTTGTAGCCCATCTCGCCGATGCCGTTGGCGTTGTCGGCCACCGGCCCGAAGACGTCCATCGAGATGGTGTTGCCGGTGAGGGTCAACATGCCGATGCCGGTCATGGCCACGCCGTAGGCCACGAAGATCGGCGGCATACCCCAGTAGCAGAGGACCGAAAGCGCGATTGCCGTGGCCAACACCAGCAGGGACGCCACCGTGCTCTCATAGCCCACGGCGAAGCCCTGGATGATGTTGGTGGCGTGACCGGTCTGGCAGGCGCGGGCGAGGCTCTTCACCGGCGAGTGCGAGGTGTGCGTGTAGTAGCTGGTGATCTTGTTCAAGGCCACCGCCAGGAAGACGCCGATCAGGCAGGTCAGGGCCGGCCGCATGTCCAGGTTGGCGATGCCGAAGTTGAACCACGGCGCCAAGTGGCTGGCGATGCCGTCGGGGAAGCCCGCCGCCGCCATCGGGTATTCGGCCAAGTAGGACATCGGGAAGTACAGGTATCCGAAGCCGATGGCAAAGAAGCCGATGATCGAGATGATCGAGCCGATCCAGAAGCCGCGGTGGACGCTCTTCAGGGCCGTATCCGAGGTGTCGTGGGCGCCGGCCTTGACGGTATAGGTGCTGATGATCGAGCCCAGCACGCCGACGCCGCGCACCAGCAGCGGGAAGATCACCCCCTTGTGACCGAAGCTGGCCAGGCCGAGGATCATGGCCGCCACGATGGTCACCTCGTAACTCTCGAAGATGTCGGCCGCCATGCCGGCACAGTCGCCGACGTTGTCGCCGACGTTGTCGGCGATGGTGGCGGCGTTGCGGGGATCGTCCTCGGGAATGCCGGCCTCGACTTTTCCCACCAGGTCGGCGCCGACGTCGGCCGCCTTGGTATAGATGCCGCCGCCGACGCGCATGAACAGGGCAAGGAGCGTGCCGCCGAAGCCGAAGCCCAGCAGGGCCTCGTAGGCCCGGTCGCCGAAAATGAGGAAGATGCAGGTGCCGCCCAGCAGGCCCAGGCCGTCGGTCAACATGCCGGTGATGGTGCCGGTGCGATAGCCCAGTTGCATGGCCTCGCCGTAGCTTCGCTTGGCGGCGGCGGCGACGCGGAGGTTGCCGCTGGTCGCCAGACGCATGCCCACGAAGCCCACCGTCCAGCTAAACAGCGAGCCGGCCAGGAAGGCCGCCGCCCGGCCGCAGGCGAACGTCCATTCGCCCCACTTGGTGAAGAACAGCGCGATCGTGATGACGATGATCAACGGACCGATCTTGCGGAATTGCGCCGACAGGTAGGCATTGGCCCCTTCGCGGACCGCCCGGGCGATTTCCTGCATCCGCGCCGTTCCCTGATCTGCGCCGAGCACTTGCTTGACCAGCAACCCGGCATAGAGCAGGCCGGCCACCGCGATCGCCAGCACCACCAACAGGGCCGTCTGCTCCAACGGCGAGTATTTGGCCGTGTCCCACAAGGGCGCGAACAACTTGACCGCCGACTTTTCGGCCGTGGCCCCCCCGCCGCTTGCCGGCTCGCCGTTGGTCCAACCGGCCGAAGCCAGCAGTCCGACGCCGATCAGGATCAGCATCGCGATCGAGACGCGCCGCGAGACGATCTTCCCGGGACGGATCACGGAACGGACGAACCTTCGAATGCTCCTCATATAAGACTCCTGTGCAACCTGATAGCGGGGGGTGACGGATGGTTGTGGCGGGCGCGGCAGCCCCATCCAGGTGGTGGGGCTTCGGCGCGGCGCGGCTCGAGGCTGACGCTCTTTTCCGGGCCTGAAACGTGCAAGTCTAGCGTGCTGTGCGCAGGGGGGCAAGGGCTCTTCCAGGGCGTCCTTGCAGAAAACCGCTCCAGCGCCCGGAAAATCCCGTCAAACCGGGCAATGGCCGCTGGCGGCGAGGTGGCCCGCGGTGCAAAAGCCCGCTGGGTGCCACTGCTGGCTTGTCCAGCAGTGTTGCGACTAACGGTGGCGCGGCACTGCTGGACAAGCCAGCAGTGGCACCCATCCGTCAAACGACCGTTGACGCTCCCCTAGCTGCCGCTGCGGACGAAGTAGCGCCGCACGTAGAGCAGGTAGCCGACCATGATGGCCGCGCTGGGCACGGACCAACCAGTACATCATGCTGGACACGGATTCGGCCATGCCCGTCTTCCGAATCATCTCCAACTGGGCTTCGGGCATTCCCATTTTCTCGTACATTTCCATCATGCTCACGCGCGAGAAGGTCACTACGGCCGATGCGCTCCCGGCGATCATCAACAACAGCGTTCCCCACCAGGCAGCCATCTTCAGCCGATACGTGCCCCAGGCAAGACAGGCCGCCGCCGAAATCCACACCAGCAGCAAGATCGCCCCCTGGATGCCGGACAGCAAGACCCCGAAAAACGGCAGCGGGAAGCCACATGCTGTCAGGGGAGCCATCGATATCGTGGTTGAGGCCAGGACAATGCTCACGGCCAGCACGGGCATGGGGCAACGGTCGGTCCAGCGGACTTGCGGGTCGCGCCACTCGCAGGTGGCACGCACCGACGCTCGTTGATAGAAGACCAAAAACAAAACCGGCAAGATAATGTAAAGGCAGGTCATCATCCCGCCCGTCATGATCTCCAGCCCAACCAGGGCCCCCGGCGGAAGCTGCTCATTCTGTGGCATCGACGCGAACATCCGCGGTATCACGAACATAAACGTCGCCATTGCGGCCGTCCCGAAAACCAGCCAAATCCACGACAGCACCACGGTCAGGGTCCGAGCCCAGCGGCGGGCGCCCATCGAGCCGACCCCCAGCGAGATGAACACCACGGCCGCTATCACGTACATGCTGGCGGCGGGGACCATCATCACGGCATTCGGCGCCTGACCCGGCGGCATCCCCGGGTGCGGCACCATCGGCATAAGCAGCATAAACAGCGTCATCAGCCCGCAGAAGCCGCCGATCAGAATCTGGAAGATGCCGTAGACCGCCAGTCCCGTGCTCTGGTCGCGAAACGGGGGCGCTGCGACGGCCCCTGTGCCCTGTTGCGGTTGTTCGTCCGGACTCTGGAATGGATTGGCTGACGGTTGCATGGGGCGCCTCGATGGTTTTGGGAAGGACGGGGAGCGTGGCTCGCCGCATTATAACGGCAACCGGTGGTGGGCAACAACACTGGCCCGAAGCGCAAGCGAGGGTCGAAAATTGCTGGGTTGCCGGCAGTGCTTCCCTCGCTTGCGCTTCGGGCTAGTGTTGAACCGTGAACCCTCACAAATCCATTCACTTCGCCGCCGCCGGCAGGCCGAGCAACTCCAACAGCCCGGCCCGATCGAGCGTCTCCCGCTCGAAGAGCGCCGCGGCCACCGTCTCCAACTGCGCGCGATGCTCCAGCAGGATCGCCTTGGCCTCCTGGTACGCCGTGTCCAAGAGCCGCTTCACCTCGCGATCGATCTGGTCGGCGGTTTCCGGGCTGCAATCGCGGCGCGGCGTGCCGTCCAGAGAGCGCCAGGTGAACGGATCGGGCCGCTGCCCGCAATGGATCAAGCCGACCGAGTCGCTCATGCCGTAGAGGCAGACCATGTGCTGGGCGAGAATGGTGGCATGATCGAGGTCGTTTTCGGCGCCGGTGCTGACTTCGTTGTAGACCACCTCTTCGGCGGCCCGCCCGCCCAACATGCCGCGGATGCGGTCGGCCAGCTCGGAGCGCGTGAGCAGGAACTGCTCGCCCTCGGGCAGTTGCAGCGTATAGCCCAGCGCCGCGCGGCCGCGGGGAATGATGCTGATCTTGTGGACCTGGTCGGCGTGCTCGGTGAAGGTCGCCACCAGGGCATGGCCAACCTCGTGATAGGCCACGCGCCGCTTCTCCCCCTCGTCCAGCCGGCGGCTCTTGCGCTCCGGCCCGGCCAGCACCTTCTCGACCGCTTCCTCGAGGTCTTGCTGGCTGATCTCCTCCACCTGGCGGCGGGCGGCGATCAAGGCCGCTTCGTTCAGGGCGTTGGCCAGGTCGGCGCCGGACAGGCCCGGGGTCCCCTGGGCGATCTTGCGCAGGTCGGTCGTCGCGGCCAGCGGCTTGCCGCGGGCGTGGACCTTCAGGATCGCCCAGCGGCCCTCCATGTCCGGGGCATCGACCACAACCTGGCGGTCAAAGCGTCCGGGCCGCAGCAAGGCGCGGTCGAGGACCTCGGGCCGGTTGGTGGCCGCCAGCAGGATCACGCCCGCGTTGGCCTGGAACCCGTCCATCTCCACCAGCAGTTGGTTGAGCGTCTGCTCGCGTTCGTCATTGACGGCGCCGAGGTGCACGCCGCGCTCGCGGCCGATGGCGTCCAGCTCGTCGATGAAGACGATGCAGGGGGCCTGGGCCTTGGCCTGCTCGAAGAGGTCGCGGACCCGCGCCGCCCCCACGCCCACGAACATCTCCACGAATTCGCTGCCGCTGAGCGAGAAGAAGGGGACGCCGGCCTCTCCGGCCACGGCCCGGCCCAAGAGCGTCTTGCCGGTGCCCGGCGGCCCGATCAAGAGGATCCCCTTGGGGATCTTGGCTCCCAGGGCGGTGTAGCGGGTGGGATTCTTGAGGAAATCGACCACCTCTTGCAGTTCATACTTGGCTTCGTCACAGCCGGCCACGTCGTCGAAGGTGACGCCGGTGTCGGTGTCGGCCACCACCCGCGCCTTGCTCCGCCCGAAACTCATCACCGCCTGCCCGGCATTGCGCAGGCCCCGCGAGAGGAAGAACCACAGCCCGCCAAAGATGGCCAGCGGCAACAGCCAGACGAACAGGAGTTGCGACAGCGGATTGGGCCTCACAAACGCGTAGTCGACCTTGGGCCTGGCCGCGTCAAGCTGCGGAAGCAGCAGCCTGAGGGTTTCGTCGCTGCCGTAGCAGGTGCGGAACTCGAACGGCGCGACCGCCTGATCGCCCGCCTTGGGCTCCTTGCTCTTTTCGGCCGCTTTTTCGGCCGTCTCCGCCGGGCGGACCGTCGCCGGCTTGGTCTGCTCTTTCCCTTTTTGCGGCGCCGGCGACGCGGCCTTCTCTTGCCCCTTGGCGGGCGTCGCTGCCGGGGCCGGCGTCTTCGGAGTAATGTGGCCGACAATGTCGGTCTCCTCGATCTTGCACTCGACCACTTCGCCCCGGGCGAGATACTCCTTGAAGACGCTATAGTCAATCGTCTTGGTGAGCATCGAGGGCACGGTGGACTGCCAAATCCACAAGATGAGCAGCACCAGGGGTAGATACCACCAGCCCATGCGCCGAAAATAGTCCCAGAACGTGGGACCGCTCGGCTTGGGAGGGGTCTTATCGGGTCCTGGCGGTGGGCTGGGTAGATCGGGCATACGGCGCCGGATTTCTCATGGGGCCAAGGCCCGGGTGAGCCGGGTGCCACTGCTGGCTTGTCCAGCAGTGCTGTAATTCCGGCACTGCTGGACAAGCCAGCAGTGGCACCCTTCGCGCCGCGGCCGCGAAGCGGACCACACCCCGGCAGATATAGTATATCGGGGTGTGGGGCCCCTTGGCCAGCCCCGAGCGGTCAACTGGGTTTGGACGGACCGTCGCTGTGGTGTAAACTGCCGAGTTGGCGAGCCCCGGGCGTGAGCCCGGGGATAACGTCGCCCTGCCGCAGACCGCCGAGAGCGTCGTCGGCAACCACACACAGACCAAGGATGAAGGATGAAGGATAAAGGATGGCCGCGGTGCACGCCGGCCGTTTCGGCGACCATTGTCGTGATGCTGTGGGCGGTGGCTGCACGGGCAGCGGACGCGGGCCCGGCGGCGGCCGATACCGTGGTCATCTGCCCGGAGGAATTCCGCGAGGCCCTGCGGCCGTGGGTCGAGTACCGCACGGCAGAGGGACATCGCCTGGCGATGCTCTCGAATCTCGGTTCGACCGATCAGCTCCGCCGGCAAATCGCCGAGACGGCCCGGGGTGGCCGGCTGCGGTTCGTGGTCCTGGTGGGCGACAATGCGCCGTGGATGGCTGCCGCGGGCGACGCCGCGGACCCCTCGCGCTGCGTGCCGGTGCATTACGCCAGGGCCCGGGTCAACGTCGCCTGGGGCTCCGAGCCGGAGATTGCCAGCGACGACGTGTATGCCGAACTGGGCGAGACGGGCCAGCCGATGGACACCCAGCCGAGGCCCGAGTTGGCCGTGGGCCGGCTCACGGCCGCCTCGCCCGCAGAGTTGCGGCAGATCGTGGCGAAAATTTTGGCCTACGAGCGGTCGCGCGATTTCGGGCCCTGGCGGCAGCGCCTCAACGTGGTGGCCGGCCCGATCGGCATGGGCCCGCTCCTCGATCCCGTGATCGAATCCGTGACCCACCGCCTCCTGAACGAAAACATCCCGGCCGTTTACCACCTGTCGATGACCTATGGAACTTGGCGCAGCCCGTATTGTCCTGATCCGCGGCGCTTTCATCTGACCACGCTGGAGCGGCTGAACGAAGGGCCGTGGATGTGGATCTACGTCGGGCACGGTTTGCCGTTGGCCGCCGACTGGGTCGAGGTGCCGGGGGCCCACTATCCCATTCTGTACGCCTCCGACGCCGCCGGCCTGAAGGCGCAGCACGGCCCGCCCATCGCCCTGATCCTTGCCTGCTACGCCGGCGCCATCGACGCCCGCAAAACCTGCCTGGCCGCGGCGATGCTCCGTGCCCCAGGCGGGCCGGTGGCGGTCGTCGCCGCCTCGCGCGTCACCATGCCCTACGCCACCTCGCTCCTGGCCCTGGGACTGATGCACGAGTGTTTCGGCAACCGTTGCCGCACGCTGGGCGAAGCCCTCTTGCACGCCAAACAGTCGATGCTGGCCAAGCCCGCCGCCGACGACCGGCAGCGGGCTCTCCTGGATGCCGTGGCCGCCGCCGTCAGCCCGGCGCCGCAGCAATTGGCCGCCGAGCGGGCCGAACACGTCCTCTTGTTCAACTTGCTGGGCGATCCGCTGCTGCGGCTGCACCATCCCCTGGCGCTCGACCTGAAAGTCGCCCCGACGGCCGCGGCCGGCACGCCGCTTGCCATCGCCGGCAGCAGCCCGGTCGACGGCCGCGGCACCGTCGAGCTGGTCGTGCCGCGCGATCGCCTCACGTTCGAGCCCCCGGCCCGCGACCAATACCCCCGCTCTGCCGACGGGCTGGCCGAATTCCAACAGACCTATCGCCGCGCGAACGATCATTGCCTGGCGAGCGTAGAAGTGCCCGTGCGCGGCGGCCATTTCACCGCCGAGTTGAAGCTGCCGACGGAGGCCGCCGGCCGCTGCGACGTCTGCGTGTTCGTCGAAGGGGCCGACGATTTCGCCCTCGGCTCGGCCGCCGTGAAGATCGCAGCCAAGGTAATAGCAAAGTAACGAATGGACCGTCGCAAATTGCCGATACAAGGTCCCCTCTCCCGCCGGGAGAGGGTCAGGGTGAGGGCTTTGTGTGTTGCTCCAATGCCCGCACCCCGGCCCCTCTCCGGGCACCAACCGAAGGTCGGTCGGGAGAGGGGAGGTCAGCGAGGTTTCCATGACGATCCGTCCGCCAAAACGCCGGCGCATCCGCGTGCTGCTGCTCTTGCTGGCGGCGTTGGTCGTCCTGGTGGCCGCCTTTCCCTCCCTGGCCGCCCGAGAGCCGCTGCGGACTTGGATGTTGCGGGCCGTGCTGCCGAAGATCCACGGCAGCGTCAGCGTCGGCGCGGCATCGCTGGGCTGGCTGTCGCCCATCCGCTTCGAGCAGATTGAAATCCGCTCCCCAGACGGAGTCCCGACGGTGATCATTCCGCTCTTGGCGGGCGACCGCCCGCTGTGGCGATACCTCGTCAGCCCCAGGCAATTGGGCAACTTCCGCATCGAGCGGCCGCAGGTCAACATCGTCGCCCGCAAGGAGGGCTCGAACCTGGCGGAAGTGTTTTCCGTGGGCAGGCCGGCCAAGGCCGCCGCCGCCCCGCCGGATCTGTCGATGGGCCTGGAGATCGTCGACGCCGGCTTCAGCTTTCGCGCCCTGGACAGCAAAGAGCCGTGGAGCATCGGGCAGGTCAACCTCGCCCTGGCCCTGGAGCCCAGCAGCGTCACGCCCAGTCGTACGCCCGAGTTGGTCCTGCGCAAGGGCAACGTGCTCCGCGGTACGGCGATCACGCCGGCGATGTGCCGCGACCTGCTGAAATATGCCGCCCCGGTGCTGGCCGGCGTCAGCGAAACGAGCGGCCGGCTCTCGCTGGACTTGGACGAGTGGCGCATTCCGTTGGCTGCACCGCAGCAGGCCCGCGGTTCCGGCCGGCTGACGGTCCATGCGCTCCAGCTCGATGCCGGCCCGCTGACCAAGTCCCTGGCCGCCATGCTGCAACTCCAGGCGCCGGCGATCCACCTGATCGACAATTCGGTGGTGCCTTTCTCGATGGCCGATGGCCGCGTCGAACACCGCAACCTCGTCTTTCGCCTCAACAACACGACGGTGGAAACCAGCGGCTCCGTCGGACTCGACCAGTCGCTGGACATGGTGGCGGCGATCTCGCTTTCCGGCAGATTGCTGGGCAACGGCCCGCTGGCCGAGGCGATCCGAGAGCACCCGATCCGCCTGCCGTTGCGGGGCACGCTTTCGCATCCGCTGATCGTCCCGGCCGCCCTGCGGTCGTCCAACCCGCGCCTGCGCGGGGCCTTCGACCGCTTGTTGAACCGTCTGGGAACCAAGGCGGAAGGGAAATAAAGGGGGAGGGCGGAAGGCGGAAGGAATCCGGCAGAGAGCCCCGGGCGTGAGCCCGGGGATAAGGTGGCAGCACGCGGAAGGTGGCGAGCCAAAACGAGCCCCGGGCGTGAGCCCGGGGATAAGGTGGCAGCACGCCAACGGCCGTGAGCCTCCGGATTGGAGCGCGAAAGGCGGAATCGCGACCCCCGCACCAGCCCGCCCTCACCCTATCCCTCTCCCGGAGGGAGAGGGGACCGTGGGGGTGGAACGGGTCAATCGTCTGGCCGGGGCCGCCCGATGAGATTAGAATCAAGCAGCGACTTGGCCCGGGTGGTGGAATTGGCAGACACGCAAGACTTAGGATCTTGTGCCGCAAGGCGTAGGAGTTCGAGTCTCCTCCCGGGCATTCCAGCCTCCCAATCTGCCGCATTCGACCGTCCATCTGCCGCGGCTGCGTCGGCGTGCCGTTGCCCCTTGCTCGGGGCACTGCTATAATGCTTGATTCTCGACGGCCCCGACAGGCCCCTTGCGTAGAGGGGTCGGGCGGTCGGAATCACTCTAACGCGGCGTTTACGGAATCAACACAAGATGGTCAATCGGAATCTCATACGAAGTCTCGACCTGAGCGAAGAAGAATGGCAAGGCGAACTGGCGGCAGCCCTGGAAAACGCCCCCGCCGAGGATGTCGGCGAATGGGGCACCCGCGAGGTCGCCGTCAATGAAGTCGTCGAAGGCCACGTGCTGCGCGTCGAGGGCGACTTCGTCCTGGTCGACGTAGGCTATAAGAGCGAAGGCATTATCCTCCGCAGCGAGTGGGAGGAGGGCGAGCCGCTTCCCAAGCCCGGCACCGTCATCAAGGTCCTCATCGAAGACGTGGAAGACATCCACGGCCTGGTCGATGAACCGCGCGGCATGATCACCCTCAGCAAGCGCAAGGCCGAAAAGATCGAGGCCTGGCTGAAGGTGATGAAGACGGTACACGAAGGCGACGTGGTCACCGGCGTGGTCACGCGCAAGATCAAGGGCGGCCTGCTGGTGGACATCGGCGTGAACGTCTTCCTGCCGGCCAGCCAGGTCGACATACGCCGGCCCGCCGACATCGGCGACTATATCGGCCGCACCATCCAGTGCCTGGTGTTGAAGATCGACGAATCGCGGCGGAACATCGTCGTCAGCCGCCGCGCCCTGATCGAATCGGAGCGGGCGGAGAAGAAGGCGCAATTGCTGGCCGAGTTGGAAGTCGGCCATCGCCGCAAGGGCATCGTCAAGAACATCGCCGAGTTCGGCGCCTTCGTCGACCTGGGCGGCATCGACGGCCTGCTCCACATCACCGACATGAGCTGGGGCCGCATCAACCACCCCTCGGAGATGGTGGCCATCGACCAGGAGATCGAAGTCCAGATCCTCCACATCGACTACGAGAAGGAGAAGATCGCCCTGGGCCTGAAGCAGAAGATCGCCAGCCCCTGGGAAAACGTGGAAGAAAAGTATCCCCTCGGCAAGCAGATCCGCGGCACCGTGGTCAACGTCATGAGCCACGGCGCCTTCGTCAAGATCGAGGAGGGCATCGAGGGCCTGGTCCACATCAGCGAAATGTCCTGGACCCGCCGCATCAGCCATCCCAGCGAGCTGGTCCAGGTCGACGACGAGATCGAAGTCGTCGTCCTGAAGATCGACAAGGAGAAGCACGAGATCTCCCTGGGCATAAAGCAGACCCAGGAAAACCCCTGGGACCGCGTGGCCGACCGCTATCCGCCCGGCAGCACGGTCAAGGGGACGGTCCGCAACCTCACCAACTACGGCGCCTTCATCGAGATCGAAGAGGGCATCGACGGCCTGCTGCACGTCAGCGACATGTCGTGGACCCGCAAGATCAGCCATCCCAACGAGATGGTCGAGAAGGGGCAGGAGCTGGAGTGCCGCGTGCTGACGGTCGATCAGGACCGCCGCCGCATCGCCTTGGGAATGAAGCAGATGAGCGAAGATCCCTGGGCGAGCAACATCCCCGGCAAGTATCAGCCCGGCCAGATCGTCACCGGCCCGGTCACGAAGATCACCAATTTCGGCGTCTTCGTCGGCTTGGAGGACGGACTGGAGGGGCTGCTGCACATCTCCGAGCTGGCCGATCACAAGGTCGAGAACCCCGAAGAGGTGGTCAAGGTCGGCGAGATGATCGAGGTCAAGGTGCTGCGGGTCGATGCCGAGGAACGGAAGATCGGCCTATCGCGGAAGCGCGTGGAATGGGCCGAAGAGGCGGAGTCGGCCGGCGAGGCCAAGGCGGCCGAAACGTCCTCCGGCCATCACGCCCACGCCGAGCTCAAGGGCGGCGTCGGTGGCGGCTCGGGCCCGCTGATCCAGCCGCGCACGCCGGCGCCCGAAGCGGAGGCTGCCACGGGGGCCGCCGAAGACTCCGCCACAGAGGCCGCCGGTCCGGCCGAGCCGCCGGCTTCGTAAAGCTGGACGGCCTGTGACGATTGGCGCAGGTATCCCACGGCCCCGCCGGTTACGACCGGCGGGGCCGTTCTTTTCGCTACCTTCCGAAACTCGGCTACAGTCCCCCTAGTTCGTCATGCGTCCGCTTCCTTGCAGAAACACGGCCGAGCAGGCCGATAGTCTGTCTGTCCCCGAACTCGACCCTGCTGGCAATCTCGATGCCGATGACCAAGACACGCCGCCGCCAGCCCGCCCTGGTGCAATCGCCCCTGGAAACTTATCTCCGCGAGATCAACGAAACCTCGTTGCTCTCGGCGGCCGATGAGCACCAATTGGCCGTGGCCATCGGCTCCGGCGACATCCAGGCCCGCGACCGCATGGTCCGCGCCAACCTGCGGCTGGTGGTCAACATCGCCCGCGGCTATACCGGCAAGGGCCTGGGATTGCAGGACCTGATCGAGGAAGGCAACCTCGGCTTGCTCCGCGCCGTCGAGGGCTTCGATCCGGCCGTCGGCACCCGCTTCTCGACCTATGCCAGCTACTGGATCAAGCAGTCGATCAAGCGGGCCTTGATCAACACGGCCAAGACGATCCGCATTCCCGCCTACATGGTCGAGCTGCTGTCGAAGTGGCGGCGGGCCAGCACGCGGCTGGGCGAGGAATTGGGCCGCACGCCCACGCCGGAAGAGATCGCCCGGGTGCTGGGACTGCCCCGCAAGAAGCTGCCGATCATCAAGAAGGCCATTCGCATCTACAACCTCACGCCCCAGACCGATCAGGCCGATGCCGGCTGGTCGCTGGGCGAAATGGTCATGGACGAGCGCATTCGCAGCCCGGAGACCGAGCTGGTCGAAAGCGACAACCTCACGCACGTGATGCTGCAACTGGAGACCATGGACCCCCGCGAGGCGACGGTGCTGCGGATGCGGTTCGGACTGGCCGACCACGAGCCCCGCACGCTCAAGGAGATCGGCGAGTCGCTGGGCCTGACGCGCGAGCGGGTCCGCCAGATCGAGACCGAGGCCCTCGGCAAGCTGGCCGACAGTCTCAACGGTCTGCCGCTGCCGGAAGAAGACGAATAGGGGCCGGGGACCAGGGGCCAGGGGCCGGGGACCAGGGGCCAGGGGGCTCCCTTCCTTCATCCTTCATCCTTCATCCTTCATCCTTTCCCCCTCCCCCTTCCCTTGCCGTCGCGGCGGTCGTATATTCATTTTCACGCTCCACGCTCCAAGCCCACGGGCGCCCGCGCAGCGGGTCGCGGCCGGTGGGAACTGCGTGAGCGGCGGTCGTATGATCCATCGCCGGGCGTTCCCGGCCGCTTCGCCCTGAATTCCGACCCCTGGCCCCTGGCCTCCGACCCCTGGTCCCTGTTCCTATGCCTCTTCCCACTCCCGTCCGCTTGGCCGATTACATCCGCGACATTCCCGACTTTCCCAAGCCGGGCATCCTCTTCCGCGACATCACGCCGCTGCTGGCCGCCCCGGAGGCCTTTCGCCGGGCGATCGACGGCATGGCCGAGCCGTTTCGCGGCCAGCGGATCGACTTGATCGCGGCGGCCGAGGCCCGGGGATTCATCTTCGCGGCCCCGCTGGCCGTGGCCCTAGGCGCCGGCCTGGTGCCCATCCGCAAGCCGGGCAAACTTCCCGGCAAGACCCTCTCGCACACCTACGAGTTGGAATACGGCAGCGACACGCTGCAAGTCCACGCCGATGCGGTTTTTCCCGGCGCCAACGTCTTGATGGTCGACGACCTGCTGGCCACCGGCGGCACCATCGAGGCCTGCTGCCGGATGATCGAGCAAGCCGGCGGCCGGGTTGTCGGCTGCGCGTTCTTGATCGAGCTGGTCAGCCTGGGCGGCGCGGCGCGGATCGCCCAGTACAAGACCGTCAGCTTGATCCGGTATCCGTAAGCAGACCGCCGTGTGGCACACTTCACCAGCGTCACCATCGCGGGGGGTTGCCGTACTAGCCCAGCCAAGGTATGCTCAAGATAGTCGGGGGGCTCGGTCGTGTTCACAATCCGGTATGCCGAGAGCGTTGCCGACGACTTGGCCGATGTCCGGGCCTTTGAGCGTCGGCGCCTGCTGGATGAGATCAACCGGCAACTCTCGCACGAGCCTGCCCGTGAGACTCGAAACAAGAAGGTTCTGCGCGGCCTGACGCCGCCTTGGCAGCATTTGGAACCAGTTTGGGAACTGCGGGTCGACCCGTTCCGCGTGTTCTACGACGTGGACGTGGCGGCGGGGCAAGTCGTCGTTCGGGCTGTGCGACGCAAGCTGCCCCACAAGACAACGGAGGAAATCCTATGAAAACGGTTGACATTCAAGAAACCAACTTGGACGCCTGTGTGCTTGACGCTCAATCGGATCGCGTGGTTGTCACCCGCGGCGGCAACCCTGTCGCGATCGTGGTGGGCATCGAGGGCCTCGACGTGGAGCAAACCGAACTCGGCGTCAGCGACGAGTTTTGGAAGCTGATTTCCGCTCGTCGCACGGAGCCCACTGTCGACCGCGCGGCCCTGGAGAAAAAACTCAAGGGTTCGTGACCATGCTCGGGCAGGCCGGGCCCCTTGGGCCGGTCGCCTTCCAGCACCGGGCCTCTGCTTCATCGGCGATTATTCTATTCTCCTCTTGCAAGGGCCGGCAGCCCGTGACCAGGCGGAGGAAGTCAGACGCGAGAAGAATTCCAAACTTGCACGGCCATCAGAAACTCATTGATGACAATCCTGTTCGGAATCACCTGCTGGGGGGAATAGGATTTCCAGCCGAACCCGCTGTTTGTCGCGCCTTCATTATGCGGGGATTTGTCGGTTGCCCAGGATCTTGCAGACTTCTTGCGACGCACACGCCTGCTTCTCCACCGTCAGAGGTAGTAGCAAATGGGGGGGGCGGATTGCTCCTCCGTCCCTATCCTGCGAGCTGACCTATCGAAGCGGCGACTTGAGTCGGAGCGGCGGAGAGGTTATGCTCAAGGAGAGCAAAGGACCGGCTTGGCATACCCGCAAGGGGACCTTCCGAAACTAGAGTTCTCCCTCCGCCTTCCACCTTCCACCTTCCACCTTCCGCCTTCCGCCCTCCTCCTTTCCGCCATCGACCGTCGCCCGGTTTGCGATGAGACGAATGTCAAACGAACCTACCCTAACCAGAAATGACGAGAGAACACCATGAGAGTTGCAACGCCGTGTGTCGTTAGCCTTGCCGTCAGCCTCCTCTTGGCCGCCGCGCCCCGGGCGGCCCGCGGCACAGAGACCGTTTGGCTCACCTCGTTGGATCTCAGCAAGATGACGTGCGGCTTCAGTCGCCCCCAGATCAACCTTTCCATCAACAACAAGCCGCTGTCGATAGCCAAAAAAGTCTTCGCCCGCGGGGTGGGCACCCATGCCCCCAGCGTCATGTGGATTGATCTGGCCGGCGGCAGTGACCGCTTTCTGGCCACCGTGGGCGTGGACGACAATGCCAAGGACAGGGGCGACGGCGTCGTCTTCAAAATCCTCGGCGATCACAAGGTCCTCTATAATTCCGGCGTGATTCAGCGGGACGACAAGCCCAAGACCGTGGACGTCGACCTGCGGGGTGTCAAGTCGGTGTGCCTGCTGGTCAACTACGTCGGCGGCGGCGCCTGTCCGCACGGCGACTGGGCCGAGGCCCGCTTCGTGGTCAGCGGAGTGAAGCCGCGGGCGATCGATTTTCCCTACGAGGACGGACTTGTGCTGACGCCGCCCTCGCCGCCGTCGCCGCGGATCAACGGGGCGAAGATCTTCGGCGTCCGCCCCGGCTCGCCATTTTTCTTCACGATTCCGGCCACGGGTCAGCGACCCATGACCTTCGCCGTGGAAAATCTGCCCTCGGGCCTGAGCGTCAACCCGGACACCGGATACATCAGCGGCAAGTTGGGCGAGCGCGGCCGCTATAAGGTCGTGTTTCACGCGCGGAACGCCCTGGGCGAGGCACAGCGTCCCTTCACCATCGTCTGCGGCGACACCTTGGCGCTGACGCCGGAGATGGGCTGGAACAGTTGGTACACCTGGATGGCCCGCGTGAACGACAAGGCGATGCGCGACGCCGCCGACGCCATGGTCAGCAGCGGCATGATCAACCACGGTTACATGTACGTGAACGTCGACGATTGCTGGATCGCCCCGCGCGACAAGGCCGGCAACATCACGTCGAACTCGCGCTTCCCTGACATGAAGGCGATGACCGATTACATCCACCACCGCGGGCTGCGGGCCGGCATCTACACCTCGCCGGGACCAAGCACCTGCGCGGGTTATACCGGCGCCTATGAGCACGAGGAGCAGGACGCCCAACGGTTCGCCGCCTGGGGCTTCGACTTCCTCAAGTACGATTGGTGCACGTACTGGACCAAAACGCCGGGGCTGGCCGGTCAGCAGGAGCCCTACCGCAAGATGTCGGCCTTTCTGAAGAAGCAGCCCCGCGACCTCGTATTCAACCTCTGCCAATACGGAAACGGCGACGTATGGAAATGGGGCAAGGAGGTGGGTGGCAATAGTTGGCGCACGGCCGACGACCTCGGCCGCGGTTTCTACGCCGAGCAGTTCGAGATGATCGGCCGCGAGGTCTTCGACCGCTATACCAAGTACGAGCTCCACAAGTACGGCGGACCGGGCGGCTGGAACGATCCCGACTACCTGCTGCTGGGCTACCTCTGGGCGGGCCGCACCCGGCTCTCGCCGCAGGCCCAGTATTCCCACGTCTCGCTCTGGGCCCTGCTGGCCGCCCCGCTGATCTTCGGCGGCGACATCACCCGCCTCGACGACTGCACGCTCAGCCTCCTCTGCAACGACGAGGTCATCGAGGTGGACCAGGACCCACTGGGCAAGCCGGGCCGGCGGGTAGCCAAAAGCGGCGACCAGGAGGTCTGGGCCCGCACGCTGGAAGACGGCAGCCTGGCCGTCGGCCTGTTCAACCGCGGCGAAGAACAAGCCACGGTCACGGCCAAGTGGTCCGACTTGGGACTCAAAGGCGCAGCAGCGTCCGCGACCTCTGGCGGCAGAAGGACATCGGCACGCTGGACGGCCAGTTCTCCGCGCCCGTGCCGTCGCAAGGCGTGCAATTGATCCGCCTCTGGCCGGCAAAATAGTCGAGGGATTAGAGTCTAGCGACGCGGTTGCCCTGCGTCGTTCGGCTGCTTCTTTGCCGGAGCGCCGAACAGCGCTCGCCGCAGTCTCTCTTGAGATTCCTGCTGGGCAGCCTCGGCCTGCCGGACCATGTCCTGCCGCATAACTTGCTGAAATTGCTCATTTCGCCGACGAGCCGTCTCGGGATCTTCCGCCAGCAGGCCGACAAGGATGATGCCAATTCAGGCGATCAGAAACAGGATCGCGGGCACCATCCCAACGCGCGCCCTCAGGCGGGCGGAGGACGCATATTTTTCGCGGTCGGTGATCAAGATGCTGTAATCAACGCCCCAGCGCCTCTTGCCGTAGCGAAGTTGCGCCAGTGGGTCTCGAATGATCCAACGAAATAGCACCACCATCAAGGCGCCCAGCGCGATGAAAACGAGGCCGGCAAAGCAAGCCCCCACAATGACGCCAAAAGGGAAAACGTCCATTCCGCTGCTCCCTTCCGGGGTTAAATCGCCTGACGCCCGCCAGCTTACACGGATATCAGCGACTTGGCAATCAAGAGCGCCTGCCGGGGAACCGCCGTCCGGACGACCGCGGCGATCGAATCATAACCATCTCCCGGTGGGCAGGCGAGGCGGAATCTGCCCTTACCCAGTTTGCGCAACCGTTACCACCGGACCGCGCAACCCGCATAATCGCTACTGTCGGCACACTTTCGCGCAAGTCGGCCGCCCGCGACGAACGATCAAATCTACGGAGAGAGGAGTATCGCCATGAACTGCTGTCGCCGTTTTGCACTGGTCTTTCTCTTGGCCGCCATGACGCTCGGCCAGCCCGCCGCAGCCAGGGCGGGCGATTTGCTGGCCTGGTTTCGGAAGCCGCAGCCGGCGGCCCAGCCGGCGCCTTGCAATCAGCCGCCGATCACCGTGGCGGCGCCGCCGGGCCCCTATCGCTGGCCGGCCTATGCCAATGGCAACTACCCTTGGTACGGCTACGGCTTCGGCGTGCCCACGTATCAATGGGGCTATTGCGGTTCCACCTTCCGCCCGGTCACCGTCTGCCACCACGGCTATTACGGCGATTTCAGCCAGTTTGGATATCGCTGGGGATATTAGCCGGGGAAGACAAGCCTCGCGCGGAGGCGCGGAGGGCGGTAGGTCAGGCACTCCGTGCCTGACGATCCTTGGGCAAACCACTCAGCCGAGGCGTCAGGCACGGGGTGCCTGACCTACCGCTGATTGTTTTCATTAGTGTCGATTAGCGAAGATTAGCGTTCCCTAAAAGTAGATGTGGCTGCGGCTCGCCGACCAACGCGTCGGTGCCCGTCGACCGCCCTACAATTCTCCGTTGCGACCCTGCGCCTCCGCGCGAGAACTGGCCGGCTCGTGGCGGGCGGGAAGGCCGTTCCAATGCGGCCGCGGCAGACTGCGATAGCCCGCGGCCGAGCTCGAAGGCCCGCAGGTTGACCTCGTGCAACTCGGGCTTGAGGTGCTTGCGAATGGCCTGCTGCCAGCAGAGTGGATCGATGTCCAACTGCGCACCGAGCACGCCCAAGAGGGCCAGATTCAAGCTCCGCCGCGCGGGCAGCGTGCCGGGATCGATCAGGGCGGCGGTGAGCAAAACTCCGCCGGCGCAGGCAGGCGCGATGGCTCTCCACCTCGTCTTCGGCCAGCACGACGAGGAAGTCGGCCTCGCCGGGCGGCACCATGGGGCTGAGCACCCGCGGGCCGAAACGCACGTCGCTGGTGACCGATCCGCCGCGCTGGCTCATGCCGTGGACTTCGGCCTTCTTCACGTCCAGGCCGGCGAAGAAGGCGGCCTCGGCCAGGATATCCGACGCCTTGAGCACGCCTTGCCCGCCCAGACCGGCGATGATGACATTGGTGACGTGGTGGTTCATTGCTGCTTCCAAAGGGGACAGTCCCATTTTCGTCCGACCATGCTACGCACGGTGCCCAAAATCGGGACAGTCCCCAGGTTATTTCGACACTGAGTTTAGGGCCTGCTGGAATTGTTTGATCTTGCCGGCCGCCAACAAGCAGGGGCGGCGGGCGATAATGACGCTGAGTTCCCCGGCGGCGAGGCTCCGTTGCAAAAGACGCCGAAAACCCTCGCCGTCGGCCGACGGATCGACGACGTGAACATTGCCGATGCCGACCGCCCGGACCAGGGCCTCGAAGTCCAGGCGGCCGGTGGGGCGATGATCCAGCGTGCGGCCAGTGCCGGGATGCTCCTGCAAGCCGGTCATGGCCGTGGTGCCGTTGTCGAGGATGAGCACGACGTGGCCGGCCGGCGGCGGATTATAGACCATCTCGACCAGGCCGGTGATGCCGCTATGGACGAAGGTGCTGTCGCCGATGACGCTGACGACCCGCCGGGCCTCGGCGGGGGGCAGGACGTGCCGCAATCCCAGGCCCATGCCGATGCTGGCGCCCATGCAGACCAGCGAGTCCATCGCCGCCAGCGGCGGCAGCACGCCCAGCGAGTAGCAGCCGATGTCGCCGGCGACGATGCAATCGAGGTCGCGGAGGATTTCAAAGACGGCGCGATGGGGGCAGGCATTGCACAGCGCCGGCGGCTTGCCCGGCGCGGGGGCCGCTTCCGCCGTGGTGTCGCCCGCCAGGATGCGGCGCACCCGTTGGACGTTCAGCTCGCCGAAGCGGTACATTTCCGGCTTCCCCTCCACCGCGATGCCCGCCGCACGGAGTTGCTCGACCAAGTACGGATCGCCCTCTTCGATGACGATGGCGCGGCTGACGCCCTGGACGAAGCGGGCGATCATATCCAGCGGCAGCGGCCAGGTGAGCCCGAGTTTCAACATGCTGGCCGCCGGGGCGGCCTCGGCCGCGTGCATGGCAGCCACGCCCGAGGCGATGATTCCCAGGCTGCGGTCGCCTTCGACGATCGTATTGAGCGGGCAGGTTTCGCTCCAATGGGCGATCTCGGCCAGTTTTTGCCGCAGCCGCCGATGCGCCAGCCGGGCATAGGCGGGAATCATGACGCGGCCGGGGACGTTGCGCTCGAAACGCGGCGGCGGGGCCCAGGCCGCCGGCGGCCCCAGGCGAACGACCGCCTTGCTGTGGCAGACGCGGGTGGTCATCCGCAGTAGCACCGGCAGTTTCCAGCGGCCCGATAGCGCCAGGGCCGCCAGCGTGAAGTCGTAGGCCTCCTGCGAATCGGCCGGTTCGAGCATGGGCACGGAGGCGGCCACGGCGAAACGCCGATTGTCCTGCTCGTTCTGGCTGGAGGCCATGCCGGGATCGTCGGCGGAGACGATGACCAGGGGGCCCGGCGCGCCGGTGTAGGCCGCGGTGAAGAGCACGTCGGCGGCCACGTTGAGGCCGACGTGCTTCATGGCGGCCAGGGCCGCGGCGCCGCCGAAGGCCGCTCCCAAGGCCACTTCCACGGCGACCTTCTCGTTGGGCGCCCACTGGCCGCGGCCCCCCAGCTCGGAGAAATGCTCGAGGATTTCCGTGGCCGGGGTGCCGGGATAACCGGTCCCCAGGGCGACGCCGAAATGGCGGGCGGCCAGGGCCACGGCCTCGTTGCCGCCGAGCAAGGCGCGTTCAGCCGTCTTTGTCACTGGGTTGCTCCATCAGCTTCAGCAGCCATTGTGGCGGGCGAATCGGTCGGCCCGACAGGTCGGTGATCGCGTGGACCGTGTAGCCCCGGCAGACCGGGGCGCCGGTTTGGGCGTTTTCCAACTCGACGTTCGAACCGCAGCCGGGCCCGGCCCGCCATCGACGCCGTAGTGGTCATCTTCAACTCGTCATCATACATCGCCTTGCCGCGATATTCCACATGGGCCGTGACCAGCGGCACCCGCACGCCGTCCTCTTCCCACAGCCGGTAGGGCTTTCCCAGCGAGCGGCAGAGCTCGGTGCGGCCCCACTCGAACCATTCCAGCACCCGGGCGTTATAGTAGGTGCCCATCTGGTCGATGTCGCTGTAGCGGATGCGGAAGAGCTGGACGTGGCGAAGATGAGGCATGGCTTTGGTCAAGACAGCATTCCACTTGCAGCCCAAGCCCACCGGCTGCGGCCGGTGGGAAGGGCACTGGAACAAACGTCATGGTCCGCTCCCGTTCCCACCGGACGCAGCCGGTGGGCTTGGACGGCGCGGGGCACGCGATTGCCGGCGGTTCAAATCCATTTCTTGCGGATGAGCCATATCTTAACAGCCTGGGCCGTGACCGCATAGGCGAGCAACGTCAGGAGCAACAGCGGCCAATACAGCGGCGGCAATGCCGTCATGCCCAGGTAGGCTCCCAGCGGCGAAAACGGCAAGGCGATGCCACAGGCCATAATCACGACCGTCGTCACGATCAAGGGCCAACTGGCACGGCTCTCGATGAAGGGAATCCTGTTGGTGCGGATGATGTGGATGATCAACGTCTGCGTCAGCAGCGATTCCACGAACCAGCCGGTCTGAAACAGCGACTGGTGCGCCAGGTCATTGGCGCCGAAAAGCCACCACATCATGGCAAAGGTGGTGTAGTCGAAGATCGAGCTGACCGGCCCCATGCAGATGATGAATCGTGTCAGCTCGTTCATGCTCCAGGCCCGCGGGCGGGCAACGAACTCGGGATCGACGTCGTCGGTCGGGATCGGCACCTGGGAGAAGTCGTAGAGCAGGTTATTGGTCAGCACCTGGATGGGCGTCATGGGCAAGAAGGGCAGGACGGCGCTGGCGCCGAGCACGCTGAACATGTTGCCGAAGTTCGAGCTCGCCCCCATCTTGATGTACTTGACGATGTTGGCGAAGATCTTCCGCCCCTCCAGCACGCCGTCCTCCAGCACCATGAGGCTCTTTTCCAGGAGGATGATGTCGGCGGCCTCGCGGGCGATATCGACGGCCGAATCGACGGAAATCCCCACGTCGGCCGCGCGCAGCGCCGGGGCGTCGTTGATGCCGTCGCCCAGGTAGCCGACCACGTGGCCGCGGCCCTTCAGCGCCACGATCACGCGCCGCTTGTGGGCGGGCGAGAGCCGCGCGAAGATCGACGCCGCTTCGGCCGCGTCGGCCAATTGCTGGTCGCTCATCCGCTCCACGTCGCTGCCCAGCACGATGTGCTCGGCGTCCAGACCGACCTCATGGCAGATCTTGCGCGTGACCAGCTCGTTGTCGCCGGTGAGCACCTTGATCCGCACGCCGTGCTTCTGCGCCGCGGCGATGGCCAGCCCGGCCGACTCCTTGGGCGGGTCGAGGAAGGCCACGTAGCCGTGCAAGGTCAGCTCGCACTCGTCGGCCTTGCTGTAGGCCGCCTTGGGCGTGAAATCGCGATAGGCCAGGGCCAGCACGCGGAAGCCGTCGGCACTGAGGTCCATGTACTCCTCGCGGAGATCGGCCACGATCACCGGCTCGATCGGCAGCACCTGGCCGTTCAGCTCGAACTGCGTGCAGCGGCTCATGATCTCCTCCGGCGCGCCCTTGGCGATCAGGCGGTGCCGGCCGTCGGTCTCGACGACCACCGACATGATCTTGCGGCCGAAATCGAAGGGAATCTCGTCGACCTTGCGGGTGTGATCCAGCGGCAGCTCGCGATGCGCCAGGATGGCGCGGTCCAGCACGTTCTTCAGGCCGGTCTGGAAGTAGCTGTTCAAGTAGGCGGTGCGCAGCACGTCGTCGCTGTGCTCGCGGACGACGTCGCAGTGCTTTTCCAGGATGACGCGGTCCATGGTGAGCGTGCCGGTCTTGTCGGTGCAGAGCACGTCCATGGCGCCGAAGTTTTGAATGGCGCCCAGCCGCTTGACGATCACCCGCTTGCGCGACATGGCCAGCGCGCCCTTGGAGAGGCACACCGTGACGATCATCGGCAGCATCTCCGGCGTCAGTCCGACGGCCACCGCCACGGAGAAGAGAAACGCGTCGAGCCAGCGATGCTCCGTATGTTTCGTCAGGCCGTTGATGAGAAACACGGCCGGCACCATGATGACCATGAAGCGGATCATCAGCCAGGTGAATCGCTGCACGCCCTGGTCGAAGCTGCTTTGCTGGTGACGGCCGAGGATGCTGTGGGCCATGCCGCCGAAATAGGTACTCCGCCCGGTGGTCACCACCGCGGCCGTCGCCGAGCCGCTCTCCACGTTGGTCCCCATGAAGCAGATGTTGCTCAATTCCAGCGGGGCCGCGGCGGCGCGGGTCTCGACGGCGTCGAACTTCTCCACCGGAAACGATTCGCCGGTGAGACTCGCCTGGCTGATGAATAGGTCCTTGGCCCCCAGCACGCGGACGTCGGCGGGGACCATGTCGCCGGCCGCCAGGGCGACGACGTCGCCGGGCACCAGGTGATCCAGGGGGATTTCCCGCTGCTGCCCGCCGCGCACCACGGTGGCCGTGATGTTGATCATCGCCTTGAGCTTGGCCGCCGCGGCGTCGGCGCGGGTTTCCTGGAGGAATCGCAACAGCACGCTCAAGAGCACAATCGCGCCGATGACGATGGCGGCCCGCATGTCGCCGGTGAGGTAGGAAATCACCGCCAGGACCGTCAGCAGGATGCTGAGCGGATCGCGATAGGTCAGCAGCAGGCGCAGCGTCCAGTGCAACTGCCGCTCCTGGGCGACGTTGTTCGGCCCCACCTCGTGCAGCCGGGCGGCGGCCTCCTCGTCGCTCAAGCCGCCCGGACCGCTCCGCAGCGTGGCCAGCAGGCTGTCCTTGTCGCGCCGCGCGGCGTCCACCAGCAGCGGCGACACGCTGGGCCCGCCCCCCGCCGTGCCCGGCGGCTGCCGCCGCAACAGGTTGCGAATCCCCAAGGCCAAAATGATCCACAGAGCGAGAATCGCTTCGTTGCTGTCGATCTTCGAGGCCCCCCGCTGCCGGTCGACGAACACGATCGGCGTCTCGCCGAAGCGGGCGCCCAGCCGCTTCAGGCGCCAGAGGATTTCTTCCTGGAACGAGTAGCCGCGGCTGCGGATGGCGCTCGAGATCGAGCCGGCGGAGCAGCGTCGTGCGGTAGCAGCGAAAGCCGCCGCTGCAATCTTTCGGCGTCAGCCCCAGCAGCAGGCGGGCGTAAAAGTTCACCGCCCGGCTCATCAGGTGCCGCCGCCAGGGCCAGCCCTCCACCCCGCCGCCGGGAACGTAGCGCGAGCCGATCATCACGTCGACCGCCTGCCCCCCCGGCGGGGACATGCCGGCCACAAGATCGGGCAAATAACGCGGCTGGTGGCTGAAATCGGCGTCCATGTTGAGCACGTACTGGTAGCCGTGCTCGACCGCGTATTTCATGCCCGCGAGAATGGCGGTGCCCAGCCCCAGTTTCCCCGGCCGATGGAGGCAATGGACGCGGGGATCGGCCGCCGCCTTCTTGTCGCACCAACGGCCGGTGCCGTCGGGCGAATTGTCGTCGATCACCAGCAGGTCGGCCCCCGGGGCGAAGCGGAAAATCTCCTCCACCAGCCGGGGGAGATTCTCCATCTCGTTGTACGTCGCCACCGTGATCAGTGTCTTTTCGGCGTTGGGCATGAGTTGGCTCACCGCTCGGGGCGATCGCTGCAAGCCGCGTATTGTACCAAAAGTCCAGCGACAAAGTGGGGACTGTCCCAATTTTCGTCCGACAAAAATGGGACTGTCCCCTTCTGAACCACTAAACAAGGATAAACCACAGTCCGGCGAAACCTCGCTGCGGAGGGCGGGTTTAATGAGAGTTGCCCTGTGCGGCGGGCCGGCCAATACTGATGGTAGCGGTCAACGAGTTTCCGGTAGCACTTCCAAGGGGACAGTCCCATTTTCGCCCGACCATGCTTCGCATGGTGCCCGAAATCGGGACACTCCCCGCTTAGTAAGAAGGAGTTCCAGCGATGATTCGGCGGATTACGTGTCTGGTAATGGTCGGTATATTGGCCCTGGCCGCATGGGGGGGAAGCACGGCATCCGCCCAGGAACGTCAGGGGGGGCAACGGGGGCGAGGAGGCCGTGGCCCCGGGTTCGGCATGTTGGGCATGATGGGCGGGGGTGGCGGCGGGCTGTTGCCGCTCTTGCAATCCGAGACGGTCCAAAAGGACCTCGAATTGACCACCGAGCAGGTTGATAAGGTCAAGGACCTGGCGAAGAGCGCCATGAAAGACCTTATGCCAAAATTGGAGGGCTTGAGGGACCTTTCCCAGGAGGACCGTCGGGCAAAGCTGAAGGACTTGCGCCCGAAGTTGGAAGCCCAGGGGCAGGAGACCAAGAAGAAGATCGAGGCGATCCTGACGCCCAAGCAAATGGAGCGGCTCAAGGGAATTCGTTTACAGGTCCTCGGGGCCGGGGCATTCAATGATCCCGAAGTGGTCAAGGCCCTGAATCTGACCGACGAGCAGACGGACAAGATCAAGAAGATCGTCAAAGAGACCATCGACAAAGTCGCCGAACTGACCAAGGGCGTCGGCACCATGAGTCGCCAGGAGCGGCGCGAAAAGATGCCGGGCCTGAGGGAAAAGATTCAGCCGTTGCGGAAGAAGGCGATGGACGACATCTTGGCCGTGCTGACCTCCGAGCAACGCGCCCAGTTCGACAAGCTCACCGGCAAGAAGCTGGACCTGAAACTGCCGGAGATGTTTGGGCCGCGTGGCGACTTCGAGCCGGGCGCTGAGCTTCCAGCCCGCGGCCCGGCCAAGTAACGGCCTGGGGACCGTCCCCCGCTGAAACACGGCGGACAACGAGGGGGACAGACGTTTTCCTGTCGCGGCTCGGGCCGACAGGGGCGTCTGTCCTCCTCTTTTTTTGTTCCTGCCGGGGCATGGCGTGAACGATCTCGCGCAAAGGCGCCAAGCCGCAAGGGCGCGAGGGCACGGAAAAGAAGAAGGGGAACGTCGGATTGCCTTCACGCGCCGTCGGTTCACGAATCGCCTCTCCGTTCCTGGCGGCTTTGCGCCTCAGCGCCTTTGCATGAGAACTTTCTCAAGGTGACGTTGCCAAGACGCCGGTTTTCTTGTCGCCGGTTCCCGAACCACCTCAGTCCGGCCGCGACTCGCTGCGCGGGTGCCCCGGGCTTGGGGGCGGGGAAGGACGTTTTCTTCCGGCGCCGGTCCCACCGGTCGCAGCCGGTGGGCTTGGGGTGGGGGGACGACATTTTTTCTTGCACGCGGGGAAAGATAGCCCAAGAAAACAGGGAAGCCCGCACCCAAGAGGCGGGCTCCCCAACATCATGTTTACTGTGGAAGGGGCAGTACGCCGACCTCGGTCACCTGCCGCCCATGTTTTATATCGAGCCGGCGGTGAAAACCCGGTGTATCGGCCCTTCCTGGTAGCTAGCCAGCTATTTGTAGTATACCGTCGGACCGCGCAATAGGCAAGGATTTTGTCGGCAAGTGCACGGATGAAGGGTTCCATTCGCCAAGCCCGCGGGGCACCCGCGCAGCGGGTCGCGACCGGTGGGAACGGGAGCGGGGAATGGCGCCTTTTCCGGCACCGTTCCCACCGGCCGCAGCCGGTGGGCTTGGGGGGGATCACCTTGGCTCGATCGGCTTACCGGCCGTCAGCCCTCGGCAGGCGCGGCCTTCCGAGCGGTCTTTTTCCGGGCGGCCTTCTTGCGGGGCCTTTTTCTTGGCCGTCTTCTTCGGGACCTTCTTGGCGGCCGCCTTCGCGGTCGGGCCGGCGGCCGACTTGTCGCCGCGGCGACGACGTCCGGCCCAGGCGGAAGGCCCCCGCTCGGCGCGGGCCTTCAACAGATTCAAGGCGTACTCCAACGTCACCTCGTCCACCGTCGTCCCTCGCGGCAGCGAGGCATTGGTCGCGCCGTCGGCCACATAGGGCCCGTAACGCCCGGCTAGCAGTTGCACCGGCTTCTCCGTGACCGGCGAAGGCCCAAGGACCTTGAGCACCTCCTTGCGGGCAGCGCCGCCGCGGGCCGCCTTCGGCTGCGCCAGCAATTCCAGCGCCTGCTCGAAGGTCACGTCCAAGGGGGAAAGTCCGTTGGGCAAGGAGCGGGTTTCCTCGCCGCACTTCACGTACGGCCCGTAACGACCGTTGTACGCCACCACCGGCTGGCCCAGGGCCGGATGGTCACCCAACGTGCGGGGCAGCGAGAGCAGCTTCAGGGCCACTTCGAGGGTGACGTCCTCCGGACTCATGCCCTTCAGGAGCGAGGCGTTTTGCGGCTTCTGGTCGCCCTCGCCCGTGCCCCGTTGGACATAAGGGCCGAAGCGGCCGACCTTGAGGAAGATCGGCTCCTGGGTCTGCGGACACACCCCCAGCGGCTCGTCGCTTTGGACCGCCTTGTCGAGCATCTCCAGGGCGTGCTGGAGCGTCAGCTCATCGGGCGGCATCTGGTCCGGCAGCGGGGCGCGGCGCTCGCCTTGTTCGAGGAACGGACCGTAGCGGCCCACGCGGCACGAAGACCTCCGGCTGGCCTTCCGGCTTCCCCAGCAGGATGCGACTGACGTCGCGGGCGTCGATCTCGCCGGCCTTGTTCTTGAGCTGCTCCTTCAGCCCGGGATGGTCGTTGCCAAAGTAGAAGTGCTTGAGGTATTTGAGGTGGCTGAGCTCGCCCCGGCTGATGGCGTCCAGCTCGTCCTCCATCGCGGCGGTGAACTGATAGTCGACCAGGTTGGGCAGGTGCGACTCCAGCAACTGCGAGACGGCGAAGGCCGTCCAGGTGGGCACGAGCACGTTGCCTCGCTTCGCCTTGAAGACGTAGTCGCGGGCCAGGATCGTGTCGATGATCTGGGCGTAGGTGCTGGGCCGGCCGATCCCCATTTCTTCCAGCGCGCGGGTCAGCGAAGCCTCGCTGTAGCGGTTGGGCGGCTGGGTGGTGTGGCTCTTGGCCTCCAGGCCCCGGCACTCCAGCGGCTGGCCCACCGTCACGTCGGGCAGCACCACGTCGCGATCGGCCAGCCGGCTCTCCGGATCGTCCGATCCCTCGACGTAGGCGCGGAGGTAGCCGGGAAAGTCGATCGTCCGCCCGCTCGCCTGGAACAGCGCCCCGCCGGCCTCGATGCTGATCGTGATGCGGCGGCAGCGGGCGTCGGCCATCTGGCTGGCCACCGTCCGCTTCCAAATCATGTCGTAGAGCTTGAACTGGTCCGGACTCAGTTGCCCCCGCAGGGCCTCGGGAAAATCGAAGGGATGGCCCGCCGGACGAATCGCCTCGTGCGCCTCCTGCGCGTTCTTCACCTTGGTCTGGTAATAGCGCGGCTGATCGGGCACGTACTCCGCGCCGTACTGCGCGGCAGCCAACTGCCGGGCGGTCTGCACCGCCACCGCCGCCAGCGTCGTCGAGTCCGTGCGCATGTAGGTGATGTGCCCCGTCTCGTAGAGGCTTTGGGCGGCCTGCATGGTGTGCCGGGCGGTAAAGCCGTACTTGCGGTTCGCCTCCTGCTGCAACGTGCTGGTCGTGAAGGGCGGATACGGCCGGGTCGTGTACGGCTTGTCGTCCAACTCGCTCACCCGGCACGGCGCGCGGCCGATCCGCTCCGCCAACTCGGCGGCCTGCCGCTCGTCGAGCAACAAGAACCCGGCGTCCTTCAGTTTGCCCGTGGCCGGGTCGAAATCGCGGCCGCTGGGGACGCTGAGCCCCTGGAACGAGAGCAACGCCGCCTCGAAGGCCGCCCCGCCGGCCTTGGCGAAGCTGCCCAGCAGGTCCCAGTAGGTCGCCGACACGAAGCTCATCCGCTGCCGCTCCCGCTCGACGATCAGCCGCACGGCCACGCTTTGCACCCGGCCGGCCGAGAGCCGCGAGCGGATCTTCCGCCACAACAGCGGAGAGACGTCGTAGCCGTAGAGCCGATCGACGATCCGCCGCACCTCCTGCGCCCGCACCAGGTCGGTGTCGATCTGCCGCGGCTGCGCAAGCGCATTGCGGATGGCCTCCTCGGTGATTTCGTGGAAGACCAGGCGGTGGACCGGCACCTTGGGTTGCAAGACTTCACAGAGGTGCCAACTGATGGCCTCGCCCTCGCGGTCTTCGTCGGTGGCCAGATAGAGGTCCTTGGCGCCCTTGAGCAAGGCCTTCAGTTTGCGGACCTGGGCCAGCTTCTCCCGGGGAATCACGTAGGCCGGCTTGAAGTCATTGTTGACGTCGACGCCCAGGTAGGCCCAGTCTTCGCCCTTGAACTCGGCGGGGATTTCCTTGGCCCCCTGCGGCAAATCGCGGATATGGCCGATGCTGGCCTCGATCGTGTACCCCGATCCCAGGAACTTGCCGATCGTCCGTGCCTTGGCGGGCGATTCGACAATGACCAGCGACGTGCCAGCGGAAGAAGCTGTTTTCTTGGCCATAGTGTGATTGTTAAACTGGGGCCTTCAGGTGGACTAGTGACTATGTATCAGCAATTCTTCAGTACCTTCGTGAGCCAGGTGTGCCGATCCGTTACCATCGTTGCGGCCGGCCGCGGCGGACGGCCAGCGGGGGGCGTGTGCCGGGGAATCTCGGGGCCAGGCCGCCTCTGCTCCGTTTTACGCCGCCGCCGCCGCACGGGGGCTGCCGAGGCGTTAGAATTGTAACAGACCCTCCGCTGCGTACAATTCCGATTCTGCGATTCTTGCACCCCTGATTTGGCATTGCATTTGTAGCAGGCCCCTTTAGAATTGATGGATTCTGGCCTATTCCTAGGTAATCCCCCCTTCATAGAGGATATGCTCACGCCATGGCGAGTCCCTTCAAAATCTTCCGCCGACACCAAAAAGTCTGGATGGCCGTGCTGACCGTGCTGGCGATGTTCGCCTTCGTCTTCATGACCGCCCCGGTGATGGATATTTTCAGTCGTACCGCGGCGGGCGACCCCGTGGTGGTCCGCACGACCAAGTTCGGCAATCTCACCGCCAGCCAGCTCGGGAACCTGGAGGCCGTGCACCGCGCACTGGTCCACTTTATTAAGGGCATCGGCGAAGATCTCGCGCAGGCGGGCATCCGGCCCGTGGGCGCGAGTTACTTTCTCAACAGGCTTTCCCCGCAGGATCCGGAGGAAACGGAGGAGGAGAATGTCGTCGATCTCTGGCTCCTGGCTCAGGAGGCCCACAAGATGGGGGCGGTCATCAGCAATGAGACCGTCAATGAGGCCTTGATGGCGCTGACCGACAAGCGTTTTTCGTCCGCGGATCTCCGCACTCGTCTCACGGGCCAAGGGGGCCTCAGCGAACAGCAGCTCTTTGACGCGCTCAGAGACGCGCTGGCAGCCATACGGCTTCGCAGCCTGAACGAATCCGGCTTGGATGCCTTCCCACCCGCCCAGCAATGGGAGTATTACTGCCGTTTGTATCACCGTGCCACGGTGGAAGTGGCCGCCGTACCCGTCGAGCGCTATGCCGCCAAGGTCCCCGTCCCGGACAACGCCACCCTGGAGGCATTCTTCGAGAAGTATAAGGACCGCTACCCCGAGCCCAATTCGCCGGACCCGGGCTTCCGAGTGCCCAAGCGCATTGAAGTCCAATACTTCGAGGCCAACATGGAGAAATTCATGGATCCGAAGGCGATCACCGCCGCGGAGATTGAGGAGGAGTATCAGACGCACAAGGATAAATGGGATCAGATCCAGGCTTTGATCACCGAGAAGATCGGCGCCGAGGCCAAGAAGAAGACCGAGCCCGAGAAAAAGACCGAGCCCGAGAAAAAGACCGAGCCCGGAAAGGCAACCGAGCCCGGGAAGAAAACCGCTACGGAGAAGAAGCCGGCAACGAAGGCCGCAGGCGGCTCACCCGCAGCGCCCGGCGGCGCCGTCAAGGCCGACGCAAAACCGGTCGACGCGAAAGCCGCCGGCGTAAAACCGGCTGACGTAAAACCCGAGAAGGGGCACCCAGAGAAACCGGCCGGCAAGACCTCCTCGCTCGGCGGCTGGCCGATGCGGCTCGTGGCGTTTGCCGAGGAAAAGAAGCCCGCCGGCGACAAGAAACCGGCCGAGGAAAAGAAGGCCGGCGCCGAGAAGAAGTCCGCCGACAACAGCAAGCCCGCCGAGGGCAAGAAGCCTGCCGAGGGTAAGAAGCCCGCCGAGGGCAAGAAGCCTGCCGAGGGTAAGAAGCCCGCCGAGCCGCAGACGCCGGCCATCGCGCCGGAGCCGACGCCTGCCCCACCGGCCAAGCCGGCAGAATCCAAGGAGACCAAGCCCAGCGAGCCCTCGTCAGGCCCTACGCCGGAGCTCAAGGGGGCGATTCGCACGGTCTTGGCCAAGCTGAAAGCGCGGGAGAAGGTCCGGACGATCTTCGCGGGCTTGGAGGACCAGATGAACGAGTCGGAGCGGACGAAGGTCCGGCTGGACTTTCCCGCGTTGGCCAAGGCCAACGGCCTCGGCTGCGGCGAGACCAAGCTGATGTCGGCTACGGAGGCGCTCAGCCATAACATCGGCAAGTCCTTCGTCGGCAACCAGCGCTTCGTCGACTACGCGTACGGGCTGGCGAGCTGGCGGCCGGCGCGAATCGTCGGACGATCAAGGGCTGAGTTCCTATCTGTTTTGGATTGTCCGGGAGACCCGCGATCGCATTCCGACATTCGACGCCAAGGGCGTTCGGGACGAGGTGCTGGCGAGCTGGAAGCTGGTCCATGCCCGCGACGATGCGCTGGCCGCGGCCGGGAAGTTGGCGGCCGAGGCCCGCCGCTCGGAGAAGTCGCTGAAGAAGTTTTTCGCCGATCGGCCGGACGTGCACGTCACCGAAACGGAGCCGTTCAGTTGGATGACTTTCGGTTCCGTGTCGCCGGAGGCCAGCCGTCAGCCGCCCATGCTGAGCGAGGTCGACGGGGTGGACATGCCGGGGCCGGCATTCATGCGGACGGTCTTCGATTTGACGAAGGGTGACGTGGGCGTGGCCATGAACGAGCCGCAGACCATCGCCTATGTCATCCGCGTGATCGATTTCGAGCCGTCGCTCGACACCTTGCTGGGACGGTTCAAGCACGAGACGTTCCGGAGCTACGAGACCGTCTCCCTGGAAGATCAATTGGAGATGATGCGGGCGTGGCGAAAGGAGTTTCGAGCCAATGCCGGCTTGAAATGGGAGCCCCGTCCCCAGAAGCCCTCGAACCAGCCCGCCCAGCCCGAGGAGCCCGATTCCGACAGCGAGCCGAACCTCTAAGGCCGCAGCACCAGGAGACCGCGATGATTGCCAACCGCGCGTTGCTGGTCTTGGCCGCGGGGATGGGCTCGCGCTATGGCGGCCTCAAGCAGATCGAACCCGTCGGTCCCCACGGCGAGTTCATCATCGATTATTCGGTCTATGACGCCGTGCGGGCCGGCTTCCGCAAGATCGTCTTCGTCATCCGCGGCGAGATGGAAGCCGCCCTGAGGCAGACGATTGCCGTCCGCCTCCCCCGCGATCTTGAAGTCCACTACGCACGGCAAGAGTTGGACATGCTTCCCCCCGGCTTCCCCCGGCCGGAAGGCCGCACCAAGCCCTGGGGCACCGGACAGGCCATCTGGGTCGCCCGGGAGCACGTCGACCAGCCGATGCTGGTGATCAATGCCGACGACTTCTACGGCGCCGCGGCCTACCAGACGGCGGCGGACTACTTCGCTTCCGCAACTTCGACGAGCACCGACTACTGCATGGTCGGCTACCGCCTTCGCAACACGGTTTCGCCCCATGGACCGGTGGCGCGGGGGTTGTGCCACGCCGATGCCGACGGCTTCCTGACCGACGTGGCCGAGGTGGCGGGCATCCAGATGGATGCGGCCGGGGAAATCTGCGCCGGCGGCGACAGCGGCCGGCGGCAACGCTTCAGCGGCGACGAACTCGTCTCCATGAACATGTGGGGCTTCACGCCGGCCATCTTCGGCCAGTTGCAGCGGCTCTTCGCCCAGTTCCTGCGCGATCGCGGTTCCCTCTCCGCCGCCGAGTTCTACATCCCCGCCGCCGTCGGCACGCTGGTCCGGCAGGCGCCGCCCGGGTGAAGGTGCTCTCAACCGCCACCGCGGAGTGGATCGGGGCCACCTATGCCCCCGACAAGGCCCTGGTGATGGAACGGATCCGCAGCCTAATCGACGCCGGGGCCTATCCCTCGCCCTTGTGGCCGGCGAACCAGACCACCGCCCCGTGAAATGGGTGATTGGGGAAGACGGGTATTCTGGAGTGGCACCCGTGTAGGTCAGGCACCCCGTGCCTGACAGAATACGGCCAGAATCCGCGGGGAGTCAGGCACGGAGTGCCTGACCTACGCCTTTCCCCTTCCGCCTTGACCCTGGCCGGGGAATTCGCTATCGTCCGCATCACGGCGGATGGCTTACGCTCATCTTCAACTGGCCATCGGCCGTGCGCCGGCCCCTGGCAGGGGCGCTGAGCCTCTAGCAACACGGGCAAGATGCCTGTGCGAGAAAAGGAGTGCAGGGAAGCATGAATCGCCGCCACATCTTCGTCGGTTGCGGTCTTACGGTGCTGCTGTTGGCCGGCTGCTCGACCTGGGAGCCGCTCACCATGCGCTCGCAGAGTCCGGACAAGGACGCCAAGGAGAAACAGCAGACTCGCAACACGCACAAGCGGCTGGTCGGCGATCTGGCCGTGCCCTTCGGCATGTTCGACTCCCATATCGAGGCGATCGGCTGGGTCACGGCCTTGCGCGGCACGGGCAGCGATCCGGAGCCCTCGAATCAACGATCGTTGTTGGTCGAGGAGATGCAGCGCCGCGGCGTCGAGAACCCCAATTCCCTGCTGGCCTCGAAAAATGCCTCGCTGGTCCTGGTCCACGGCGTCCTGCCTCCGGGCATCCAAAAAGGCGATCACTTCGACGTCGAGCTGCGGGTCCCCGACCAGAGCGAAACCACCAGCTTGCGCGGCGGCTACCTGTTGGAATGCCGGCTCATGGACACCAGGCTGTTGAACGACGGCCAGGTGCACGAGGGCCGGCTGCGCGGCGTCGCGCAAGGCCCCATCCTCGTCGATCCCACCGCCCACGCCAGCAACGAAAGCGACCGCCTGCGCCTGAAGCGGGGCGTCATCCTCGGCGGCGGCACCTGCTATGGTTCCCGCTCCTTGGGCTTGGTCCTGACGCCCGGTCACCAGGATGCCGTCGTCAGCGCCCGCGTGGCTGCCGCCGTGAACAAGCGTTTTCACCGCTACCAAAACGGCGTTGAAGTCGGCGTCGCCACCGCCCATACCGACCAGTGGATCGAGTTGGCCGTGCATCGGCAGTACAAGACGAACCTGGAGCGCTACATGCGGGTGGTGCGGGCGGTGGCGATCCAGGAGACGGCCGTTGACCAGATGAAGCGGATTGCCGATCTGGAGACGCGGTTGTTCAAGGCCAAGGACGCCGCCCGGGCGGCACTGGAACTGGAAGCCATCGGCGGCTCCAAGGGCGCCGACGTGCTGCTGAAGGGGCTGAAGTGTTCGGACCGCGACGTGCAATTCTACGCCGCCGAGGCGCTGGCGTATCTGGGTCATCGCGAGGCGGCCGAGCCCTTGGGCTGGACCGCCCGTAACGAACCCGCCTTCCGCCGCTCGGCCCTGACGGCACTGGCGGTCCTGGACGACGTTCGGGCCAGCCAACAGCTCCGCGACCTGTTGGGCGTGGCCAGCGCGGAGACCCGCTACGGCGCCTTCCGCGCCCTCTGGACCATGAATCCTCTCGATTCGCTGGTCCGCGGCGAGCACCTGGGCGGCCAGTTCGATTACCACGTCCTGGATACTGCCGGCGTGCCGATGATCCACGTCACGCGCAAGAGGCGCGGCGGAAGTGGTGCTTTTCGGCAGCGGGCAACACTTGTCCACGCCGCTGTCGCTGGGCGCCGGCAACCAAATCATGGTCACCAGCACCCCCAACGGCGAAATCGCCGTCAGCAAGTTCAGCACCTACGACGCCGACCAGAAACGCCTCGTCTCGACCAAGGTGGATGACGTGATCCGGGCGATCGTCGAGTTGGGCGGCACCTATCCCGACGTTGTGCAGGCGTTGCAGGAGGCGAAGGCCGCCGGCGTCCTGCCCGGCCGCTTCGAGGTGGAGGCCCTTCCCGAGGCCGGACGCACCCCCCAGCAATTTGCCGAGGACCCCGCCGAAGGGCCGGCCGGCACACAGGCCGATGCCGGCAAGAATTCGCCCTCCCAGCCCGGCCTCTCTGCTAGAATGGTGGGACAGACCTCGGACTGACGCACCCTGCCCATGCTCAAGGCCCTCGAACTCGCCGGTTTCAAAAGCTTCGCCGACAAGACCCGCTTCGAGTTTCCTCCCGGGATTACGGTCGTCGTGGGGCCCAACGGCTCGGGGAAGTCGAACGTCGTCGATGCCATCAAGTGGGTGCTGGGCGAGCAAAGCGTCAAGAGTCTGCGCGGCAAAGAGATGGCCGACGTGATCTTCAACGGTTCCGGCACGCGGCGGGGCATGAACGCGGCCGAAATCACCCTCACCTTCAACAACGCCAACCACGCCCTGCCCCTGGACACCCCCGAGGTCCACATCACCCGCCGCGTCTATCGCAGCGGGGAAGGCGAGTACCTCATCAATCGCAGCCCCTGCCGCTTGCGCGACATCCGCGACCTGCTGGCCGGCACCGGCATGGGCACCCAGGCCTACAGCGTCATCGAGCAGGGCAAGGTCGACGTGCTGCTGCAATCCTCGCCCCGCGACCGCCGCATCATCTTCGAGGAGGCGGCCGGCATCAGCCGCTTCAAAATGCGCAAACTCGAAGCCCTCCGCCGCCTGGAGCGCGTCGATCAAAACCTCCTCCGCCTCTGCGACATCATCGACGAAGTGGACAACCGCCTGCGCTCGGTGCGGCGCAGGCCGGCAAGGCCCGCCGCTACAAGGAGTATACCGATCGCCTCCAGGAGCTTCGCACCCAGGTGGGGCTGGTCGATTGGCGCCGGCTCAGCGGCCGGCTGGCGGAGTTGGAAAAGGAACTCCAGTCGTCGACCGACCAGCGCGACGCGCTGGCGGCGGCGGCCGAATCCATCGAGGCCCAACTGCTGGAAACCGACGCCCGCATCGGACAGATCAACGAGTCCATTCGCCAGTCGGAAGCGCGCATCGCCGCCAACCGCGAGCGGATCGCCGGCCAGGAATCGACCGTCGAGCACGAGCGCGCCCGCCAGGGCGAACTGGAGCGGGAGATCGCCCGCTACCGCCGGCAGTTGCTGGCCTTGGGCGCCAGGGCGGAAGGCTTGCAGCAGGAGTTCCAGCAGACCACGCAGGCGGTGGCCGACGCCGAAGACCGGCAGCGGCAGATCGCGCAACAGGTGACCGACGCCGAGCGGGCGCTGACGGAGGTGATCGGGCGTTTGGACCGCCTGCGCGGCGAGAACGAGCAGCGGCGGACGGCCCACCTGGAGCAGATGCGCCTGGCCGCCGGCTTGGCCAGCCAATCCGGCGTCTTGGAGAGCCAGGCGGCCGCGGCCGAGGCGGTCCGCCTGCGCAGCCGCGACCGCATCGCCGAGCTGGACCGGCAACTGGTCAGCCTGGCGGCCGACCTGGACCTCTGCGCCAACAGCGCGCCGACCTGAGCCGCCGCGCCGACTCCCAGGAAGGTTTGTTGACCGGCGCCAGGCAGGAGCTGGCCCGCTTGCAGCGGGAGCTGGCCGCCGGCCAGGACGAGTTGGGCGGCCTGCAACAGCGCCGCAGCGCGGCCGCGGAGCGGGCGGCCGTGCTCGAGGAGTTGGAACGCCGCCACGAGGGGCTCAGCGCGGGAGTGAAGGAAGTGCTCGCCCAGGCGGGTCGTCCCGGCAGCGGCCCCTTCCAAGAGGTCTTCGGTCTGGTGGCCGATTTGTTTTGCGTCAGCGTCGAGGCGGCGCCGTTGGTAGACGTGGCGTTGGGCCAGGCGGCCCAGCACGTCGTGGCCGCCCCGAGCAAAGAGTTGCTCCGGCACGTGCAGGAGCAATCGCCGCGTTTCGGCGGCCGCGTGGGCTTCCTCTGGCTCGACGCCCCGGCGACGCCGGCGACGCATGCGGAAGTCGATCTCGAAGGCAGGCCCGGCGTGCTCGGCCGCGCCGATCGCTTCGTGGAAACGCAGCCCCGTTTCGTCCCCTTGGCGCGGCGGTTGCTGGGGCGGACCTGGATCGTCGAGAAGCTGGAGCACGCCTTCGAGCTGGCCCGCACGGCCGGCCCGGGACCCGCCTTCGTCACTCTGGCGGGCGAATTGCTGGAGGCCGACGGCACGCTGGTCGTCGGGCCGCGGCAGCCCAGCGCCGGCCTGATCTCCCGCCGCAGCCAGCTCCGCGCGCTGCGGACGCAGTTGGCCGATCTGGAGGGCAAGATCGCCCAGGGCCAGGCCGCCCTGGCGCAACTCCAACAGCAGATTGCCCAACAGGACCAACAGCTCCAGCGGCGCGCGGCGGAGCATCGCCGGGCGCTGGACGCCGTGGGCGAGCAGCGTCTGAAAATCTCGGCCGCCGAAGAGCGGCGGGCGCAGTTCGACCAGCAGCGTAGCGTGCTGGAGGGCGAGTTCCACGCCGCTGAGGAGGAGCACGAAACGTCGCTTCGCCGCCTGGCCGAAGCCCGCCAGAAGCGGGCCGGGGTCGATGCCGCGCTGTGTGAAATGGAGAGCGGCCTGGCCGGCCTGACCGAGCAGATCGGCTCGCTGGAGGCCCAGCGGCAGGCCCGCAGCCGCGAAACCACCGAGACCAAAGTCGAGCTGGCCAAGAGCGAGGAACGGCTCCGCAACCTGCACGCCCGGCTGCGCCAGATCGAGGAAGGCCGCCAGGAACGCACCCGCGCCATCGCCGACGGCCGCCAGCAGTTGGCCGACTGCCTCCGCCGCGCCGAGGCGTCGGGGTGGAGCATCCTGCGGGCGGAATCGGAGATTGCCGAGTTGTACTTGCGCAAAGAGTCGTTCGCCGGCGAAACCGTCCAGCACGTGCAGCAGCGCGAGCTGCTGGAGCGGCAGCGGGTGGAACAGACCGCCGAGGCGCAGCGCCTGCGCGGCAGGATGCGCAAGCTCGAAGAGCGCATCCATGCCCAGGATTTGGCCGCCAGCCAGGTCCGCCTCGAACGCGGCGCCTTGGTCGACCGGCTCCGCGAGGATTACGGCATCGACCTGGCTGCGGCGGAGCAGGAGGCCGTCGATGCCCAACAGCAGCACGAGCGCGAGGCGGTGCAGGAGGAGATCGAGGAGCTGCGCCGCAAGATCGACGCCATCGGCAGCGTCAACCTCGACGCCCTGGAGGAACTCGAATCGCTGGAGGCCCGCTACCAGAACCTCTGCGACCAGCAGCAGGACCTTTCCGCCGCCAAGACCTCGCTGGAAAAGATCATCGAGCAGATCAACACCGACAGCCGGCGGCTGTTCGCCGAGACGCTGCAGACGGTCAAGGGGCATTTTCAGCAACTCTTCCGCGACCTGTTCGGCGGCGGACACGGCGACATCGTGCTCGAAGAGGGGGTCGACATCCTGGAAAGCGGCATGGAGATTATCGCCCGGCCGCCCGGCAAGGAGCCGCGCAGCATCTCGTTGCTCAGCGGCGGCGAGAAGACGCTCACCTGCGTGGCCCTGCTGCTGGCGATCTTCCGCAGCCGGCCCAGCCCCTTCTGCGTGCTGGACGAGGTCGATGCCGCGCTGGACGAGGCCAACATCGACCGCTTCACCAAGGTGCTGCACGATTTCCTGGCCTGGACCCAATTCATCATCGTCACGCACTCGAAGAAGACGATGACCTGCGCCGACACGATCTACGGCGTGACGATGCAGGAATCGGGCGTTTCCAAGCAGGTCTCCGTCCGCTTCGAGGACGTCAGCGACGACGGCAACATCCGCCCCGAGCGGCTGGCCGAGGCCGACCAGGAGTCGCAGGCCGCCTGAGCGCCGTGCCGGGGCCGGATAAACACACGCGATTCCCCCTTTTTTCCACATCTTCTTCACTCCCCCGAAATGCGGGATCGAAGGCGGCCGCTTGCATCTTCAGCCCGTTGGTAGATAAAATTGAACTGGAGTGCGGCTTTGGCGGTGACGTTGCTCGGGCGGCGGGAGTAACCCATGCCTGAACCCTGGTGGTGGATCCTGGCGCTGTGTGTGGCCTTGGCGGGCATCGCCATCCTCATGTGGCGGCCGGCACGGATGGCGGCGCGGGAAGCCCGTTTGGCGCAGGCCAAGCGGCATTTCCATCGTCAGCGCGAGCGCCTGGAGGCCAAGTTCGTGCAGTTGGCCGCGGCCCAGCCCAAGCCCGACGCTCCCCGCTGGGGCGACTGCGAGTTCGACGATGCGGTGGCCTACGTCCGCAATCGTGCCACCGGCGAACTGTCGGCCTTCGTCGCCGTGACGGTCGCCCTGGAGGGCTTGCCCAACGTGTCTACTTCGCGGGCGAGCGACTTGATCGGCAACCTTCGCGCCGGCACGGCCGTCTTCCGCTTCGATCGCGACCACTGGGAGACCGATGGCCGGGCGATCCTCAACCTCAGCCCCAGCGAGGCCATTCGCTACTATCAAAACGACCTCGAAGTTGTGGGGCAGGAACTGGCCGAACATTCGTAGGCGAGGTTGTTCCACAACATGGGGACTGCCCCCTTCGGCGCGCCGATCGTCCTCCCCCCGATTGACAAGAGTCGGGCAATCCGCTACCGTCGCGTTTGGGTCAGTCGGCGGTATCCTTGCCTTTTCAGCACGAATTCTCAAGGGGTCGGCCGGTGAGCAGCGATGAAACCAATCCGTTTCAGAGTCCGCAGTCCATTGATGCGCCGGTCAGCGTGGGCATCCCGCCGGGGCGAAATACGGTGCTCGAATATCCCTTCGAGTCGGGCCACACACGCGCAATGTGGGCGGTCGGGATGATCCTGGCTGTCATGTGTCTTGACGTCATGCTGGCGGGTTCGACCTACCTGCAGATCGGCTTGCTCGATCGCGTCCGCCTGGGCCTGAGGCCTACGCCGGCCCAGGCCGCCGCCAATAACGCCCGCCAACAACTCCTGGCCCTGGCGAAGCTGGCGTTCTACATTGGCTCGGCGATCCCCTTTCTGATGTGGTTCCACCGCGCCCACCGCAATCTGCCCGCCCTGGGAAACAGGCGCCTGGAGTATACGCCGGGTTGGGCTGTCGGGGCGTGGTTCGTTCCAATCCTCAATCTCTTCCGACCCTATCAGATCATGAGGGAAGTCTGGAAAGGCAGCGACCCGGAAAACCTGCAAACCTCCTATCCCGGCGGCGCCGGCGGCTCCGCAATGGTCGGATGGTGGTGGGCCCTGTTTATCGTCATGGGCGTCTCGGGGAACATGACCAACATCAACAGCACTGATAGGTCGCTCGATGGGCTGATCACGACCAGTTGGACGCTGATCGTCAGCTCGCTCCTCAGCCTCCCGGCAGGCTTATTGGCAATCCTCATGGTGCGCGCGGTCGATGCGAATCAACAGCAACGGTATCAATTGTTCCTCGATCAGGCCGCCGCTGCACCGCCGAAACGGCCGGAAACGCCGGCAGACGATTTCCCCTTCGTGGCCCCGGTCAGCAAGGAACCCTGGACACCCCCCGAGGACGAAGGGGAATATCCCCGCTTCACCTGACCCCTCCAGAAGAAGCATCCTTTTTCCCTGGCAGGTTCCGATTGACGGAACCTCTCTATTGTCATATAGTTATGCAAGATGCTTGCTTTGCATCCAGGCAGGCTCGGGTGAGGGGGGATTCATGAGTTCCGACGACAGCGCGGGCACGAACGTCGAGACGCTGCGGGGCCGCAATTACCCGGCGATCCGGCAGTTCACCGTGTTCCTGGAAAATCGGGTCGGGCAATTGCTGGAGGTCGTCCGCCGTTTCGAGGGCAGCAAGGTCCGGATCGTGGCCCTCTCGATCGCCGATTCGGCCGAGTGCGCCTTCGTCCGCTTCCTGCTCAGCCACCCGGAGGAAGGCCGCGAGATCCTGGAGCGGGCCGGCCTGGCCATCATCGAGACCGACCTGATCGGCGTGGACCTGCCCGAGGGACCCCAAGCCTTGTTGCAAATCTGCACCGCCCTGCTGCAAGCCGAAGTGAACATCATCCAGGCCTACCCCCTGCTGGTTCGCCCCCGCGGCCGCGCCGCCGTCGCCCTGATGGTCGATAACATCGAGATGGGACTGGAGACGCTGGCCGCCAAGGGCTTCAACATGATCACCGAGGCCGATCTCCAGGCCGAGAACAGCGAGTGACCAGGGGCCAGTGGCCAGTGGCCGGGGGCCAGGGGCCGGGGGCCGGGGGCCAGGGGCCAGGGGCCAGGGACTGGGAATCAGGGGCGAGCCCTACTTGTCCGAGAAGAGGGTGGGCAGGTTCTTCGATGTCCCGCAGCACCACCTGCACCACCGCGTCCCACCGCACCACCGTCAGCGTCCAGTTGTCGTCCTCGGCCTTCGCGCCGAAGACGCCGTGCGTGCCGCGGGAGAGTCCCTTGACAAAGTAGTCCGGCGTGAGCGTGTCGCCGCCCTCCAGGCGGAGTTCGACCTTGGATTGCTCGCCCTTGGCGGCCCAAAGCTGGATGATGAGCTGAGCCAACGGATGCCCCGGTGCGGCCGGCGGGTGTGTGGACGGAGGCCCTCCCAGGACGATCTTTGAACTCGCGGCGGCGCGCCCTCCGGCCGCCACGTCGGCCTGGGGCGGCATCTCGACCGGGCTGGACGCTGGCGGGCCGGCCGGTCCGGCTGCCGCGGCCCGGGCAAGTTTCGCGGCCTTGCTCCCCGTCTCCTCGCCGCCGACGGGGGCCTGAACGCTGTTGGGCCCCTTCGCCGCCCCCTCCTGCGTTTCGTCGACGATGGGAATGCGAAACCGCGAGCCGCATTCCGGGCAGGCGCCCGGCCGCCCCTGCAAGCTGGCCGGCCCGTGCAGGTGGTGCCCGTTGGGGCAAAGGAATTCGATCTGCGGCTCCTTTTGCGGCGGCCGCGGTTGAGAATCCGACAAGCCGCCGGGGTTCGACGTGATCAACTCCGCAGGGCCACCGTCGGCATCCGCCGGGCTCGACTCGTCCAGCTCGGCCTCCTCCACGCTGGGAACGCGGAACTTGACGCCGCAGCGCGGGCATTTGGCCACCTGCCCCGCCTGGTCTGCTGGACAACGAATTCGATGCCCGTTCGGGCAGAGAAAATCGATCACGGTCGTACCCGCTTTGCCAAGGCTGACGCGGGCGTCCCGCCCGCGGCGGAAGGCGCGGTCAACACCGCCACCGGAGGAAAACGCAGAATCATCCCACGCACCACCCGCGTCCCTGTTCTAGATCGTACCTTACGCTTGCCCGAGGAACAATCACTATTTCCTTTGCGCCCCGCCACAAGATGGGGCCGAGGCCGGCCCCGCCGCCGGAAATCCTTGACATCAGGCCCCGATATGCGAAACTGGTAACGAAATAGAGAAGATGGTCCCCTCGCCAGAGTTACCCGATGCCGATAGCCGTTGTTTGTCCCAAGTGTCGCAAGAGTTTCCGCGTCAGCGAGAAGTCTGCCGGCAAATCGGGTCCCTGCCCGAACTGCAAGGCCACCATCCATGTGCCTGCCGCCGCGCCGGAGGTGAAGATTCACACCCCCGAGGCGTTTGCCGGCGGGGGCAAGACCGTCACCGGGAAACTTGCGACCAAACCGATCGCCCGCACCGAGATCAAAATTCAACCCCTGACGGCGACCATCATCGCCGCGGTGGCCGTGTGCATCGTGGTGCTGGCCGCGGCGGGAAGAGCGTGGGATCTTAAGGCCGACACCCTGACTAGCTACCTTATCGCCGCCGCGGGCCTGCTGCTGGTCTCGCCGGCGCTGGTTTTGGCCGCGTACAGCTTCCTCCGCGACGACGAGTTGGAGCCCTATCGCGGCCAGGTCCTCTACCTGCGTGTCGGACTCTGTGCGCTGGGCTACGCGGTCCTCTGGGCGGCGTTCAGCTTCGTGGCCGATGCCTGGTCGCCGCTGGAGTTGTGGAATTGGGTCGTGCTGGCGCCGCCGTTTTTGATCGTCGGCGCCCTGATCGCCCTGGGGTCGTTGGATTTGGATTTCGGCAACGGTTTCTTCCACTACGCCTTTTACGTGGTGGTCACCATCTTGCTCCGCGGCATCGCCGGCATGGGCTGGATTTGGGACCTAAGTAAAGGATGAAAAAGAAGGGGGAAGGCGGAGGGCGGAAGGCGGAAGGAAGAAGAATGAAGAATAATGAATGGACGATAACGAGTGAAGGCCGAAGGACGACCGGAGGGCCCCGCCTTGTCCTCCTTCCACCTTCCGCCTTCCCCCTTCCCCCTTCCCCCTTTCCAACTTCCGCCTTCCGCCCTCCGCCTTCCCCCTTATGAAGAGCATCCTCGACATTCCTGAAGTGGCGGCCTTGGATGCGCGGCGGGCGATGGTCCGCATTCCGCCCGAGCTGGACGTGCCGTTGACGCCGCGGGTGCGGCAGATCATCGACACCGCGGATTTCCGCCGCTTGGCGCGGATCGGCCAGTTGGGCCTGGTCTCGCTGGTCTATCCGGCGGCCCTGCACACCCGCTTCGAGCACAGCCTGGGCGTCTACCGCCTGGCCCTGCTGTACCTGAAACAGCTTGCCCACCAGGAGCGATTCGCGGCGGCGGTCCGCCCGGAGGCGGCCGAGGTCTTCGTGGCCGCCGCGCTGCTGCACGACCTGGGACATTGGCCCTTTTGCCACCCCATCGAGGACATCGACCTGCCCGGCGTTCCCAGCCACGAGCTGTTTGCCAACAGCTACTTGCTGGAAGGCGAAGTGGGCGACGTGCTGCGGCACGATTGGGGCATCAATCCCCGCAACGTCGTCGCCCTGCTGAGCGAAAAGCCCCGCGACGCCACCACGCGCATCCTGGCCGGCATGCTCTCCGGGCCGATCGATATCGACAAGGTCGATTATCTCTACCGCGACAGCCTGCACGCCGGCGTCCCCTACGGCCGCCATTTCGACCAGCAGCGGCTGCTGGGCAGCTTGTGCCTGAACCAGGCCGGCGACGGCCTGGCCGTCACCGACAAGGGGAAGACGGCCGCCGAGCTGATGGTCTTCGCCCGCTACGTCATGTTCAGCGAGGTCTACTGGCATCATGGCGTGCGGTCGGCCACGGCCATGTTGCAGCGCGCCTTCTACCTCCTGCACGGCGCGCTGGACGTGGACGCCCTCTTCCGCATGACCCAGCAGGAGTTCACCGACGAGTTGGAGCGGGCGGCCGGCGGCGGCCCGGCGGGGGAAATGCTGCGGGGCCTGTTCGGCCCCTCGCGGCGGCTCTACAAGCGGCTCTTCGAGTGCAGCTTCATCCAGGACCGCGACCTCTACCAGCGGCTGGCGCGGCGGCCTTATCCCTGGCTGGCGGCCTGCGCCGAGCAGTTTGCCGCCTTGGCCAGCACGGCGCTGGGACGTGTGCTGGCCCCGCACGAGATCCTCTTCGACGCTCCGCCCCCGGCGCGCGAAGTGCAGTTCGACCTGGAGATCTATTTTCCCAAGGAGGACCGATATCGCCGCCTGGGCGAGGTCTCGCCGGTCGTCCGCACGCTGGCCACCGAGCAGTTCGACGACTACGTGAAGCGCATGCGCCTCTTTGCCCATCCCCGCGTGGTGGGCGACCTGCGCACCGCGAAGAACCTGCCCGAGTTGCTCGACGGGGCCATCCGAAGGACGGAATAGCGGCGGCTCATCCATCGCGTGCCACGGCTGTGCCAGCCGTGCAAATCGACGGCGACGCGCTATTTTCGCTTCGTGGCAGTCTTCTGCCGCCGCTTGGCCCTGGCAGCAGGACGAGACCGCCCTGCCCGCGTCGTTGCCGGAGTGGACTGTTCCACCTCGTCTTCCAATCGCGAGGCGACCCAGGTGTTGATGCTTTGCCCCGCCTTGGCCGCCAGTTCGTAGACCTTTCGATGCAGGTCGTGGGAGATACGCAGTACGAAGCGGCCGGAAAGCGGCTTGTCGGGCGATTGGCCGCGCTGGCGGCAGAAGTCCAGGTAATCGTCCACCGAATCGCGCAGTGCCTTGCGAAGCTCGGCGACCGACTTTCCCTGAAAGGTGACCACGTCGCGGATGCCGACAACTTCGCCGTGGAAGAGGTCGTTTTCGGCGTCGAAGGTGACATTTCCGAAATAGCCCTTGTAGTGCATCATGGCGTCACACCTGCTTCTGTAAGAAACCGCCGCAGCGATTCCACGCTGCCTTTGTCTGTTTCCTTTCGAGGATGCGGGCGATGAAACACCGCGCGCACGTTGTTCAAGGCGATCCGCACGCGCGACCCCCGTCCCTGGCTCAGTTCCGCCCCATGGGCCCTCAGCATCGACTCGATATCCGACCAAAGGATATTGGAGCGTGTCGGCGTCGCAAAGACGGCGGCGAGGACCCGTTGATGCTTCCCCATCTGAATTATAGTATCACTTTCTGATACTATTGTCAAGGGGAGCGAGAGGGCCGGGCCCCGCGGCAGCATGCCCGTCTCTTCATCCTCCAAAGACGCGGCCAGGGCCAACGCCTTGTCGATGGGCGCCTTTGGCTCGCCCATGTGGAACGCCTTCTCCCGGTAGGGGCGGGACGCCTTTTTCCCCCGGGGCAGGGCGGCCAGCCCGCAGCGCAAGATGCGGTCAATCAGTTTCGCCAGAGAGATTTCCTCGCGATGGGCCTGCTCTCTGAGCCGCCGAAGAAGGTCATCGTCGATCCGCACCGTCGTTCTCATAATGGCATCATATAATCGTCCGGAATGATGTCAAGATGTGACGCCGAATCGCTCGCCTTCCTCCCCCCTTCCGCCCTCCGCCTTCCGCCTTCCTTCAGTGGCGTCGTGGTGCTACCGGGGTATCCGGGGGCTCACGCCCCCGGCTCGGCTCGTTTGTTTCTCCTTCCCCCTTCCGCCTTCCGCCCTCCGCCTTTCCCCCTACGTTCCCCAATCGCGGGCGTAGCGGAAGTCGCGGTCCATGGTGCGGTGCGAGAGCTTGGCGATCACCGGCATGCGGCGCTTGTAGTGGTTCCGCCGGATCAACAGCGTCACCCGATCGACGAATTCCGCCGCGAAACCGCCTTGCAGCAATTCGCCCCGCCGCCAACGGCGATCGACCAACAAGACCAGCAGCCGATCGACCTCGGCGTAGCTGAACCCCAACTCGCCCTCGTCGGTCTGGCCCACCCAGAGGTCGCCGGTGGGCGGCTTGGCCAGGATCGGCGCCGGCACGCCGAGATGGGCGGCCAACTGGTAGAGCTGCGTCTTGTAGAGATCGCCCACCGGGTTGATCGCCGAAGCCATGTCGCCGAACTGGGTGCCGTAGCCCAGCAGCAGCTCGCTCTTGTTGCTGGTGCCGGCGACCAGGGCCTCGAAGGCGGCGCTTTGATCGTACAGCACCGTCATCCGCTCGCGGGCGCACTTGTTGGCCAGCCGCAACTGCCCGGCGGCGGGAAATCGCCCGAAATAGGCGTCGATCTGCGCCGTGATGGCAACCTCGATGGTGCGGACGCCCAGTTGTTGGACGACGGCCTGGCTGTCGCGGCGGGTCTCCTCGCTGGAAGTCTTGTAGGGCATGGTGACGGCCAGCACGTTTTCCGGGCCCAGCGCCGGGCGGCCAGGGTCGTGACCACGCTGGAGTCGATGCCGCCGGACAGGCCGACCACGGCGCGGCTGAATCCCGCGCGGCGGATCTCGCTGCGGATAAAGCGGGTCAGGATCGCCGCGACCAGCTCCGCGTTGATCGCCAGTTCGGCTTTCCACAGGCTCAGGATTCATAGCGTCGCCGTTTGATGCGCTGGAGTTCTTCGATCGTCAGCAGCAGGCGCTCGTCGCGGGCCAGGGGCGTGACCAACCGCTGGCGGCGGAGTTCGGCCGTGTCGAACGCCGCCACACTGAGGGCCTCGTCGAGCATGGGGGCCTGGGCCAGCACGCGGCCGTCGGGCCCGACGGCCATGCTGCCGCCCCAGAAACACAGCCCGTCCTCGAAGCCCACCCGGTTGACGAACACCACCACGGCCCCCATCAGTTGCGCGAACGATTTGGCCAGGTGCTCGTAGGTCTCGGCGGTGTGGATCTTGGGTCCCTGGACGCCGCGGGCCGGCGAGTTCGACGGGCAAATGAGCAGATCGACCTCTTCGGCCTGCATGATGGCGGCCGCCGAGAGGTGCCAGAAGTCCTCGCAAACGAGGATGCCCGCCCGGCCGAACCGCGCCGTCTCGAAGGCCTCGAAACGCTCGCCGGCGGCGAAGTACGCGCTGCTCGTCGAACAGTCCGTAGGTGGGCAGGTAGACCTTGCGATGGAGGTGGACGATCCGCCCGCCCTCGGCATAGAAGGCCGTGTTGAAGAAGCGGTGCCGGGGCGATTCCTCGACGAAACCGGCCACCACGGCCATCTTGCCCGCCGCCTCCAGCAGTTGCCTGATCTGCGGCGCGTCGGGCTCCAGGGCCACGTCGGGCACCATGTCGCGGACGAAGTAGCCGGTCAGCGACAGCTCGGGAAAGACGATCAGATCGGCCTGTTGCCGGGCGGCGGCGGCGATCTGCTCCAGGTGCAGGGCCAGGTTGCGGTCCCGATCGCCCAGCACCGGCGGGATCTCCGCCAGGGCCACGCGGAGCACGGCCGGCGGCTGGCTGCTGGAACGTTCCATGGGTTGTGGGCCTTCGAAAATAAAACGACGGGGGATTGGGGATCCGTGCGAAACCGCAAGCGAGCCGCGCGGCCGCCTCGGCCGGCCCCCTAAATCCCCAAATCCCTAAATCCCTACTCCCTAACCTTGATTCCTAACTCGTCCAACTGGCGGGCGTCGACCGCGCCGGGGGCGCCGGTCATCAGGTCGGTCGCCCGCTGGGTCTTCGGAAACGCGATGCAATCGCGGATGCTGTCCAGGCCGCCCAGGAGCATCACCAGGCGGTCGATGCCCAGGGCGATGCCGCCGTGCGGCGGGGCGCCGTATTGCAGGGCGTCCAACAGGAACCCGAATCGCTCGCGGGCCGCCGTCTCGTCGATCCCCAACAGACCGAACACCTGTTGCTGCAACTGCTGGTCGTGAATACGGATCGTGCCGCCGCCGGCCTCCACGCCGTTGATGACCAGGTCATAGGCCTCGCACCGGCACCTGCCCGGATCGGCGGCCAGGAACTCGCGATCCTGCGGCCGGGGCGCGGTGAAGGGGTGGTGCATGGCCGTCCAAACCTTCTCTTGCTCATCGTAGGCGAACATGGGAAATTCGACCACCCAGGAAAAGTGCGGCACCCCCGGATCGTAGAGTTTCAGCTCGGCCCCCAGCCGCTTCCGCAGCGCGTACAGGGCCTTGCAGGTCACCTCGAAGCGATCGGCGACGAACAACAGCAGGTCGCCCGGGGCAGCCTCCAGCCGCTGCCCGATTTTGCTCAACAGGTCCTGCTGGAAATTCTTGGCGGTGGGAGAGGCCAGCTTGCCCCCTTCCTCGACCTTGAACCACACCAGGCCCTTGGCGCCGAAGTCCTCGACGATATAGGCGGTCAGCTCGTCGATGCCCTTGCGGGAGTAGCGGTCGGCCGCCCCCTTGGCGTTGATGCCGCGGACGCGGTTGCCCGCCGCCGCCGCCTCGCGGAAGACGCGAAACTCCGCCTCCTTGGCCAGGTCGGTGACGTCGATCAGTTCCATGCCGAAGCGCAAATCGGGGGCGTCGTGACCGAATCGCCCCATGGCCTCGTCGTAGCACATGCGCGGCAGCGGCAGCTTCAACTCCAGCCCCAGGAACTCCTTGGCCAGCCGCGCCGCCAGGCCGTCGATCACGCCCATGATGTCGTCGGCGTTGATAAACGACATTTCCACGTCCAACTGCGTGAACTCGGGCTGCCGATCCGCCCGCAGGTCTTCGTCGCGGAAGCAGCGGGCGACCTGCACGTAGCGGTCGTAGCCGGCGACCATGAGGATTTGCTTGTAGAGCTGCGGCGATTGCGGCAAGGCGAAAAACATGCCGTGCTGAACGCGGCTGGGGACCAGGTAGTCGCGGGCGCCCTCGGGCGTGCTGCGGCCCAGCATCGGCGTCTCCACGTCGATGAACCCCAGGGCATCGAAATAGTCGCGCATCAACTTGATCATGCGATGCCGCAACAGCAGCGTCCGCTGCATCTCCGGCCGCCGCAGGTCGATGTAGCGGTACTTCAGCCGCAAGTCCTCGCCGGGCAACTCCTTGCTGGTCGGCTGGAACGGCGGCGTCAGGCTGCGGTTGAGAATTTCCACCTGCTTGACGCGGACCTCGATCTCGCCGGTCGGCAGTTTCGGGTTGACCGTCCCTTCCGGCCGCGCCGCCACCAGCCCGCTGGCCCGCACCACGAATTCCGGCCGCAGCGAGCGGGCCAGTTGCAGCAGCTCGTCGCCGCTCTCGGGGGCAAAAACCGCCTGCGTCTTGCCATAGCGGTCCCGAAGATCGATAAACAGCACGCCGCTATGGTCGCGATACGTGTCTACCCAGCCGCACAGCGTCACCTGCCGGCCCACGTCCTGTCGGCGGAGTTCTCCGCACGTATGAGTCCGCAACAATGCCAGCTCCCTTGTAGGGTGGGTCGATCGCAGCGAGCCCCACCATGAAATAGCCGCTTGTAGTTGGTGGGGCTTTTCTGCGCTCGACCCACCCTACCACTGTTCTTCCGCAACAGAAGCAGAATTACCTATTCTAGTGTGGCACGTTTCCGGCGAAAAGGTTGCCCCCCGGCTGACGGCACGTGCGGATTGCGGACGACAAGTCCCCTCTCCCTCCGGCGGAGGGTCGGCGCGAGGGGAAGCAGAGGCAGCGGGGCAATCTGCACAATCCGCACAATCGATCATTCAATCACTTCGCCAAACTCTCCATTGACCCGCCAGAGCCGATTTGTTACTCTCCGCATCCCTTCTCACCCAACTCATCACCAATCATGTCGAGAGGCCGGACTATGTCCCCCAGCGGCCGGACAACTTCCCTAGCGGTCTTATTGTGCACTGCCGCAGCAGCCTTGGCAGGCTGCTCGTCGCCCCTGGTCATGCGCCCATCGGAACCCCCGTCGGTCAGCCTGCCGCGGGACGGCGTGCAAGTGAAGCAGGCCACGGAGCGGATCAAGCCGGGCGACATGCTGCAATTCCGTCTGCCCGACGAACCGAGGGCGGCGATCAACGGGCTCTACCAGGTCGCGGCCGATGGCACCATCCAGCTTACCGGCGAGGGCCGCGTGCAGGTGGGCGACAAGACGCTCGACGAGGCCCGCCAGATGCTCCGCAGCGTCTTGTCGGTCTCCTATGCCGTGCAGTCCATGGAGCTGACGCCCTACGAGTTCTACATGGTGCGGGTGAAGGAAAGCGACGTGAAGAAGATCGTGCGTGTGCCGCTGAAGGATGGCACCACGGTCAAAGACGCCTTGCAAGGCGCCCCGCCGCTGGCGGAGAAACGGATTTGGATCACCCGCCCCAGCCCCGACAAGTCGGGCAAGGACGAGTTCCTGACCGTCGACTGGCAGGCCATTACCCACGGCGACATGGCCACCAACCACAAGCTGCGGTGCGGCGATTATCTGTTCGTCGGCGACAAGCCGATCAGCGGAATGCAGCGTCTGTTCGATCCCGGACTCTCCCCGACCAGCGCCCTGGAAAACTAGCCCGGCAATATAGTCCCCTCTCCCTCCGGGAGAGGGCTGGGGTGAGGGCGAGGTGCTCGGCGGCTAGCGGCCCAACGCCGCCATTTGCTGCGCCGCCGCGACGGCATCGATCGGCTCGCCAACGGGCAGCAGCCGGCACTCGCTCAGGCTGCGAAACCACGTTCCCTGCCGCTTGGCAAGCTGCCGGGTGTGCAGCTTCACCAAGGCGATTGTCTCCGGCAGGGCTCGCCGGCCGTCGAGGTGCTCGATCACCTCGCGATAGCCGACCGCCTGCCGGGCGGTCTTGCTCAGGGGGCGCGGAGCAGCCAGCAGCCCGCGCACCTCCGCCACCAGGCCGCCGGAAAACATCGCCTCGACGCGGCGCTCGATGCGGCCGGCCAGTTCCGCCCGCGGCCAGTCGAGCACGAAGACGCGGCATTGCTCGGCGGGGCGGCCGATCTTGAATTGCCGCTGCCAGCGGCTGATCGGCTCGCCCGTCTTCTCAAAGACCTCGATCGCCCGCACCAGCCGCCGCGTGTCGTTGGGGTGCAGCCGGCCGGCTGCCTCCGGGTCCACCTCGGCCAGGCGGCGGTGCAGCGACGCCGGGCCAAGACGCCGGGCCTCTTCCTCGAGCCGGCGCCGCAGCTCCCCATCGGCGGCCGGGCCCTGAAAAATCCCCCGCAAGAGCGCCTTCAAGTAAAGCGGCGTCCCGCCGACGAACAAGACCGCCCGGCCGCGCTGGCAAATATCGGCCGCCGCCTGCCCCGCCGCGTCGAGATACTGCGCCACGCTGTACTCCTGGTGCGGCTCCAGCACGTCGATCAGGTGATGGGGCACGGCGGCGCGCTGGGCCGCCGTGGGCTTGGCGGTGCCGATATCCATGCCCCGGTACAGCGCCATCGAGTCCATGGAAATGATCTCGGCGCCGATCTGCCGCGACAACTCGACGCCCACCGCCGTCTTGCCGGCGGCCGTCGGCCCAGTCAGAAACCAACCATCCGCTGCATAATTCATGCTTCAGGAAGCCAGGCGGCCCTCACCCCGACCCTCCCCCGGCGGGAGCGGAGGATTCCGTAAACGACTTGACGCCGTGGTGATACCTCGCCACCACCGGCCGATCCGAGTCGAACAGCAACTCGTGCGGATCGGCCGCGTCGCGGTCGGGCAGGCCGACGATGGTGAGGTTGGCCAGCTTGCCCGCCTCGAGGCTGCCCATTTCCTGCTGCCATCCCAGCGCCGCAGCCGCCCGGCTGGTCCCCAATTGTAGCACCACCGCGGGCTCAACGGCAGGGTGCCGCGCGGCCACGGTCCGCAGTTCGGCCAAGAGACTCAGGTCGGGCGCCGAGGCCCGGCTGTCGGTCCCCAACGCCACGGCCACCCCGGCGGAAAGCATCTCCTCCAGCGGGTAGCGGGGATGGTCGAACCAGGCGTGCGTCCGCGGGCAGTAAACCACCGCCATCTGCGCCGCCCGTTCGGCCAGAAAGGCCCGTTCTTCGTCGTCCAAGTAATTGCCGTGGATCACCAGAGCCCGCGGCGCCGCGGCCAGCAGGCGGAGGAAGTCCAACGGCCGCGTGCCGGGCCGCAGCGCGCCGGGCTGCCAGGCCGCCAACGAGTCCAAGAATTGCCGCAGCGGGCCGCCGCCGCCGCGGAGCAACTCGATCTCCTCCCGCGATTCGGCCAGATGAAACGCCAGCGGCGCCCCCTCGGCGGCCGCCATCGCCACCAGGCCGCGGAGCAATTCGGGATGAACGCTGTACGGAGCGTGCGGGGCCAGTCCCGGCCGCCAGGCCGCCTCCCGGGCGGCCGCCAAATGACGCCGGGCCAATTCCAATGCCGGCGCCACGCGATCCGCCGTGGGAGCAATCAACTCCTGAAAGACCGTGCAGTCCAGCGCCGCCCGGGCCAGCGCTGCAACCGGCCAACCGGGCTGCGCCATCTCGCCCAGCCCCGTCGTTCCGTGGCCAATGCACTGCTGTAGGCCCATTTCCACCGGCTGCCCGGCGGCGGCCCTGGTCCTGCGGAAGGCGAGGACTTCGCCGATCCAATCGACAAAACCAATGCCTCGCCGGCCCAGCGGCGCCGGCACGTCGCTGAGGTCCAGGTGCGTATGGGCGTTGACCAGTCCCGGCAGGATGGCCACGTTGCCAAGGTCCTCGACCGGGCCGCCCACGGCGCCCACGGCCGCGATCCGTGCGCCGGCAATGCTCACGGTCCCGTCGGCCAGCGGAGTTCCGCTTACCGGGAAGACATAACGGGCACGAAGCGTGAAGTGTTCAGTATTCAGTTTTCAGTGTTTGGAAATCGGGCTGGAAATCGGTACGCGGCCTGCACCACGCTTGCGGTTTCGCACCCACAGGCCGCCTTTTCACCCCTCCGGCACCACGTCATGGCTGCCGCGCTGGATGGCCTCCCGCAACTCCTCTTCCGGCGACTTGGGAGCGGGGATGCGGAGGAGCCACACAAGAATCAGGGCGGCCACCACCCCGCCGCCGACGACCAGCGGCCAGGAATACGAAATTTCGCCCTGATCGATGAAGACGTAGCGTGCCAGGACGGTCCCCTTGATCCACAGCGGCGGCATGCGCGACAGGATCAGCGGCAGGGCGTTGTGGACCAGGTGGAAGAGGACGCAAGGCAGCAGGCTGCCCGTCTGCACCGCCAGCACGCCGATCACGACGCCGACGAAGCAGGCCAGCAGCGACTGCTGAAGGATGCCGTGGGTCAAGCCGAAGAAGACGGCGCTGAAGGCGATGGCCCGCCAGCGATACCCCAAGTGCCGGAAGCCGGAGAGGATGAAGCCGCGGAAGGCCAGTTCCTCGCAGACCGCCGGGAGCAGGGCCATCAGCAGGACCACTTGCCACAAGGGCGCCGAGGTCACGATCCGCTCCAGGCTTTGCAGGGGGCCTTGCATTCTCGGGGGCGATGGGATAGAGCCGTTGGACCACCATCTGCAAGGCGTTGACGACCGGGTGCAGGGCCACGACCAGCAACAGGCTCGCCACCAGCGCCGACCAACGGGGAAGCCGCAACAGCAGCGTTTGCCGCGGACTGCCGGTCAACATGATCGCCATCAACACGGCAGGGAAGGCGACCGCCGCCACTTCCACGACGATCTCCTGGAGGGCGAACATCTTGAAATCGTGCGGCTGTGCGGCAAACCCGCCGAGGAAGAATCGCAGCATCAAAATGAGGATGCCGCAGAAGACGGCCGCGGCGGCCGCAGGCGTGGGCTGGCGGTCGCGCAACAGGTGGCGCAGCCAAAGCCCCACGTCCAGCCGCTCGCTCTCGCGGAACAAGACCGTCTCGGAGCTGAACTGATCGACCGCCCAGCGGACCGCCAGCACGCAGGCGGTCAGGGTCACGCCCAGCACCACCGGCAGATACTTCAGCGCCTGCCAGTACGACCCTTCGATCATCTCCCGCAGCAACAGCACCACGCCGGTGACCGGGATCAGGCTGTTGCCCAGCGTGAGTTCGACGCCGGGGGCCATCGGCAGCACGGCCAGCGGCATGGTCACCAAGAGCAGGGGGACGAGGTAGTATTGGCCTTCGCGGGTGCTGCGGGCCAGGGCGGCCAGGGCCAGGCACAACGCGCTGTAGAGGGCGGAAATCGGCACCAGCGCGACCGCCAGCCACAGCGGGGCCAGCGGCGGCGGCGGGCCGAACTCCGCCGACCGGCCCAGAAGAAACCACCCCGCCATGGCCATGCTCACCAGGTTCAGCACCGCCGTGGCGATGCTGAAGACCATGACGGTGAGCAGTTTGCCCAGGACGATCTCGCTGCGCTCGGCCGGGCTGCTCAGCAGCGTCTCCAAGGTGCCGCGTTCCTTCTCGCCGGCGCAGAGGTCCACCGCCGGATAGAAGGCCCCGGTCATGGCCCAGATCAGCAGCATCACCGGCAGCATTTTCGACCACAGCGCCGCCCCGTGGTAGGCGGTGTCCTCGGCCACGTCCTTGCTTTCCAGCTCGAACGGCCGCGCGGTCGCCGCGGGGACGCCGCCGGCGGCCAGGTTGCTCTTGCCCACCTCCTCCACCCAGCGCCTCCAGCAGGGCCAGGAGGCGATTGTGCGCCATGTGCGAGCGCTCGTTGGCCGTCGTATAGATGATCTGCGGACTGGGCACTTGCGGCGCCGCGTCCGCGGCGGCGCCGGCGGTCGCGGTTGGCCCTGCCGCCCGCCGGCGCGCATCACGGCCTGCCGAAACGCCTCCAGCCGCGCGGCAAAATCAGCGGGAAAGTAAAGGGCCAGGTCGTACTTTCCCGACGCCACCGCGCGGCGGGCCTCCGCCTCGGCGTCCCCGGCGCCAGGTCCGCCGGCCGCCTCCCTGGGCACCAGCAGCACCTGGTCCCGATCATCCTTGGACCGCAAATCCGCATTGAACTCGCCGTTGCGAATCAAGTAGGGCGGGCTCAGCAGCCGCGGCATTCCGGCCACCAGCACGTCGGTCGCCCGCGCGCGCCGAAATTGCATGACCTGGAACAGGCTCATCCCCAGCAGCGGATACAAGAGCAGCGGCAGCACGAAGATCATGAACATCGTCCGCCGATCGCGCAACTGGTCGCGAATCTCGCGTACGAGGATCAGCTTGACGTTGTGGAGGTTCATTCCGGATGGTTCTCGTCGTGCCGCGAGATCAACTGGAAGAACAGCTCCTCCAGGTCGTGCTGGTGGTGCCGCTGGCGCAACTCCTCCAGGGTCCCCTCGGCCAGGATGTGCCCGCGGTGAATGATCGCCAGGCGGTCGCAGAGTTTTTCGGCCTCGCGCATGATGTGCGTGGAGAAGAGGATGCACTTGCCGTGATCGCGCAAGTGGGCGACGGTCTCCAGCAACGCCCGCGCCACCAGCACGTCCAAACCCGCGGTGGCCTCGTCGAAGATCAGCACGGGCGGGTCGTGGACCAGGGCCCGGGCCACCGACACCTTCTGTTTCATGCCGGTGGACATTTTCGCCCCCAGCACGTCGCGGAGGTCGTTCATCTTCAACCGCTGGAACAGGGCCTCCATCCGCGCCTTCAGCTCGTCCTCGGGGATGGCGTAGAGGCGGCCGAAATACTCGACCATCTCCCAGCCGGTCATGCGATCGTAGACGCCCGTGCTGGCCGACATGAAACCGATCTGGTGCCGCACCCGCGACGGCTGCGTGACCACGTTGCAGCCGTTGACGGTGGCGCTGCCGGCGGTGGGGCGCAACACCGTGCTGAGGATCCGCAGGGCGGTGGTTTTGCCCGCCCCGTTGGGCCCCAGCAGGCCGTAGACCTGCCCGGGCAGGGCGTGAAAGCTGATCCCCCCCAGGGCGACGAGCCGGCCGCGCCGCAGATCGGCGTAGTGCTTGGTCAATTCGTGAACGTGAATCATGACGGCGGCCAGCGGGATGAAAACGCCTGCAAATTACTCTTTGTGACCGTCCACGCCCCAGTGCTGACACTAGCCCGACGCGCAAGCAAGGGAGTGCTACGCCACGGTCTGCCATTGCCCCACCCTCGCTTGCGCTTCGGGCTAGTGTTGCGTGTGAACGGTTACCTATTTTTAACCGTTCACGCGGGGGATGAAAACGCCTGCACCTCTATTTTACCTTGCAGCGCGTATGGACCGAAGTGCTATTCCTCCTGGAGTTCGTAAAAGACGTTGCGGCGGCGGGGAAGATAGCCGGCCCCGGCAATGGCGCCGCGAATATCCGCCTGGCTGGCATGAAAACTGGTGCCGGCGGCGGCCACCACGTTCTCTTCGATCATCACGCTCCCCAGGTCGTTGGCGCCGAAGTGCAGCGACATTTGGCCGATTTCCAGCCCCTGCGTCACCCAGCTCGCCTGCACGTTGGCAAAATTGTCCAAATACAAGCGGCTGACCGCCAGCGTCTTGAGGTATTCCCAAGCGCCGCGCTTGGGCAAGTGGGCCAGCGCCGTATGCCCGGGCTGAAAGGTCCAGCAGATAAAGGCGGTAAAACCGCCCGTCTGGTCCTGCAATCGTCGCAATCGTTCCAGGTGTTCTATTCGTTCCGCCAGGGTTTCGACGTGCCCGAACATCATCGTCGCCGAGCCGCGGCCGCCCAGCTCGTGCCAACTGCGGCAGACTTCCAGCCACTGGTCGGTCGAGGCCTTGCACGGGCTGACCTGGCGGCGGACGCGATCCACGAGGATTTCGGCCCCGCCCCCCGGCAGGCTCCCCAAGCCGGCGTCCTTCAGCCGCGCGAGAACTGTGCGGACCGGCAGGCCCGCCAAGGCCGCGATATGGACGATTTCCGGTGGGCCGAAGCCGTGCACGTTGACCTGTGGAAATCGCCCCTTGATGTCGTGGAGCAACTGTTCGTACCATGCCAGGTCCAGTTCGGGGTGCAGGCCGCCTTGCAACAGGACCTGGTTGCCGCCCAGGGCGACGGTCTCCTCGATCTTCTGCAACAGCTCGTCGCGGCCGATGACCCAGCCCTGCGGATCCCCCGGCGATCGGGCAAAGGCGCAAAACTGGCAGCGGCTCGTGCAAATGTTGGTGTAGTTGACGTTGCGGTCGACGTTGTAAGTGCGATACGGTTCGGGGTGCAGTCGCCGGCTGACGGCGTCCGCCGCGCCGGCCAGCGCCGCCAGGTCGTGCGACTGCAACAGCCGCAGCCCTTCGTCGGGCGTCAGTCGCCCGCCCGAGCGCGATTTACCCAGCAACGTTTCGATGGTGGAAGACAATGCCGGTTCCTCGCTCCGCCGGCACTACGCCAGCCCGTGCCGGGCGGCCAATTGAAAAAACAAATCGAGCCCCTGCCGCTGCCGGGCCCCCAGGCGGAACTCCAGGTGATCGCGCAGGTACGACAGGCACTCGGCCTCCGGGATGCCCACCACCGGCGCGGCCTGCCGGGCGATCTCCGGCAGCCGCGTCACGCCCTCGTCGCGGGCCGCCCCCAACGCCGCCGCCGCACGCGGCCACTCCGCCCCCGGCCGGGCCACCCACATGGCAAAAACAAACGGCAGCCCCGTCCAACGCGTCCACTCCTCGCCCAGGTCCCAGGCGAACTCGAACTGCCCGTCCACGGGCCGCATCCCCCGATCGCCGATCAGCATGACCGCATCGGCCGCACAATCGCCGGCGCCGGCGCCGATGGCCAGCGGCTCCAGGGCCGGCGTCAGGCCGAATCGTTCCTTGAGCCAGATGCGCAGCCAGCGCCGCGCTGGTGCGCGACCCTTCGTCCAAGGCCAGGCTGCCGATCCGCTCCAGCGGCAGCCGGCTGTAGAGCCGGATGCTCCGCACCGGGCCGTCGCTGGCGATGCAGGCATCGGAAACGATCGTGCAGCCGGGGTTGCGGAGATACTCGATCGACGGCACCAACGCCACGTCGAAGCGCCCGGCCACCAGTCCGTCGGCCAGCCGGCTGGGCAGATCGGTGACGATGCGGGCGGCCGGCGCCAGCCGCGGCAGGCAGAACGTCAACGGCCAGGCGTTCAGGTAGCGGACCGCCCCGATCCGCACTTCCGACGCCTGCCAGCGGCAAAGTTCTTCCGACACGGTTTGATCCTCGGCAAAACACCCCATTATAAGGGCTGGCCGGCGGCGGCGAAAGCGATCCCCGCGTTCCATCCGGCATATCCCCTACAATCGTCGGGAAGAATCGGACGCGACGGCACGCGGCTGAGCGCGTCGGTCCCCTCTCCGGGCACCGACCGAAGGTTGGTCGGGAGAGGGGAGACTCCCGTGGCACGCGGCTAAGCTAGAGTTGCTGTGAAAGAATTCCTTCCCTTGCTCCATCCCCAGCGGGACTGGAGGGCGGTCGCTCATGCCCGACGACAATTCGACGACATGCGGAGCCGATTGCGGAAGTCCCGGCGGCGGGCCCGAGGGGTGGGCGGCCGGCGCGGTGGCTCAAGGCGAGCAGTCCCTGGCGGCGTCCCGCAAGGAGCAAGGCCTGGATGCCATGATCCAGCGGATCAAGACGCTGACCGCGCGGGTCGGCGGCGCCGGCCCGCGGCCCCCGGCAGCGGCGGCGGCGGCCCCGGCGGCGGCGGCCGAACCGCCCGCTCCGCAGCCCCCGACGGGCGATGGCCGACGGGTGAACGAGTTCCTGCCCACGGAGCCGGAATCGTTTCAAAGCGCCGGCCTGTCGGAGACCCTGGTCGAGTCGCTCATCCTGAAGTTCCTGCTGGCCCGCGGCGATGGCACGGGTCGGGAAATCGCCGACCAGGTCAAGCTGCCGTTCATTCTCGTCGACGAGCTGCTGCGCACCATGAAGAACGACCAACTGGTGGGGCACAAGGGCGCGGCGGCGATGAACGATTTCCATTATCTGCTGGCCGACGTGGGCCGCGAGCGCGCCCGCCGCTATGCCTCGCACTGCACCTACTTCGGCTCGGCCCCCGTCTCACTCGAGCGACTACGTCGCCAGCGTCACGGCGCAAACGCTCGCCGGGCAACAGCCCAAGGCCGAGCACCTCGCCGAGGCCTTCGCCGACCTGCTGCTCAACCGGCAAATGCTCGACCGCCTGGGGCCGGCCATCAATTCCGGCCGGGGGCTGTTCCTTTACGGAGCGCCGGGCAACGGCAAGACCAGCATCGCCGAGCGCGTCACCCGCGTCTTCGGCCAGGATATCTGGATCCCCCGCGCCGTCGGCGTCGACGGCGAGATCATCCGCCTCTACGACCCGTCCAATCACGAGGAGTTGCCCCTGGCGCCCTGCCAAGGCGTCTACGACCAGCGCAAGATCGACAAGCGCTGGATCCGCGTGCGGCGGCCCACGCTGGTGGCCGGCGGCGAGCTGACCATGTCGTCGCTGGAGGTGACGATCAACACCTCGACCGGCGTCTGCGAAGCCCCCTTGCAAATGAAGAGCAATTGCGGCACCCTGGTCATCGACGACTTCGGCCGCCAGCGCATCAAGATCCACGAGCTGCTCAATCGCTGGATCCTGCCCCTGGAAAAGCGCTACGATTTCCTCAACCTGCCCAACGGAAAAAAGATCCAGGTCCCCTTCGATCAGCTCATCATCTTCTCCACGAACCTGGAGCCGCGGACGCTGGTCGATGAGGCATTCCTGCGCCGCATCCCCTACAAGATCGAAGTCCCCGATCCCTCCGAGGACGAGTTCCGCGACCTCTTCAAGCTGGTGGCGGCCGGACTCGGCTGCCCCTATCGCCGCGAGCCCGTCGACCGGCTGATCGAGAAGCACTATCGGCAGCCGGGCCGGCCGTTTCGCTATTGCCATCCCCGCGACTTGCTCTTGCAGATCCGCAGCTTCTGCGCCTACAAGGGCGTGCCGCTGGAGATCACCGACGAGAACCTCGACCAGGCCGTGGTGAATTACTTCGCGGTGATGTAGGGGGGAAAGAGGGATTTGGGGATTAAGGGATTTGGGGATTTAGGGGCGTGAATCGCGGGTTGGCGTTATTCCAGCGCCCCAAGCCCACCGGCTGTGTCCGGTGGGAATTGCCCCGCCGCTGACCCCGATTTTCCGGCCCCCGGCCCCTGGTCCCTGGCCCCTATTCCTCCCCCGCTCGCCGGATAAACTCATTCACCTGCTCGGCGTGCGAAAGGTTGATGAGATGACCGCCGTCGGGCAACATCACGTCGGCGGCCACCCGCGAGGCGCGGATCATGCGGTCGCGGCGGCCGTGAATCTGGAACACCCGCGGGCCGGCGATCGGCGTGGGCCGCCAGTGCAGGATGGCCCCGATCGCCCAGCGCAGCCAGCGGCGGTCGCTTGCGCGGAACATGGCCGCACACAGACGCTTCTGCTCGGGCGTCAGGCCGCCGAAGGTGAACAGCACCAGCGGGGCCAGCGGCTTGGCGGCGGCGACGCCCCAGGCCGGCACGTGGGACAAGATCGGCCGCAGCCAGCGGACGTCGCGGCGGATGGCCTCCGGGCGGCGGCAGCTTCCGACGAGCACCAGCGCCTTGGGCTGCAAGTGGCCGGCCATTTCGCAGGCCACCATGCCCCCGAACGACGACCCGCCCAGCACGATCGGTCTTTCGCGCGGGATGGTCGCGGCCAGCCGGGCCGCATAGCTCGGCAGCGTATCGTCCCGGTCCGGCGGAATCCACGGCGGCACCAGCAGGTCGGGAAACGCCTGCCGCTGCGGCTCCCATTGGCGCTCGTCGGCCCCCAGCCCGGGAATCAGAACGAGTTGCCAGCGGTCATCCATGGCTCACAATGCCTTGCTGTCCATCGCACCCGGCGCGGTCGGGTTCCAGTAAATAACGCGAGACGCACTGCTGCCCGTATCAGCAAAAAAATATCGTCCGGACAAGAGATAGAAGCACAAGACTGGCAGCCAACAGGGAGCAGCCCCACCGCACGAACAGCAGGTCTCCCTTCGATGGCGACATCGGCCGACGCACAAGGATAATCACGGTGCCAACCCAGTAGCCGATCATCACCGCAGCCATTCCACGGACGGTTTCGCCCATGTCGAGGACAAGACCCGCCAGGATGGTAAGCACGACCTGCTGTTTGACCGCAAACCAAATCTGCCGATCGTAGGCAGGATCGATTCCCAACTTTCTGTGCCAAATTGGGCCAGTCAGTGGCATTATCCGCTCCCTCGCTCCGCCGGGCCTGAGCGACCGTCAAACAGCCTCTTGGCCGCGCGGAATCTCAACCGAACGGAAGTCGTGGGGAGGTCGAGCGGCCTCGGCGGCTGCCCACCGTTCGATTTTACAGCGCCTTGGGGACAGTGACAACCGCGGCTGCGACCGATCCGCGCCGCTCCCCGCGACTCCGGATCGCTAAACCAGAGTATCGCGGCCCCCGGCCCCTGGTCCCCGGTCCCCGGCCCCTGGTCCCCGGCCCCTGCCCCCTACCCCGCCTCCGGCCCGCGCAGCCGCGCAAGCACGCTGTAGTCTTCCAACGTCGTCGTGTCGCCGACCGTCTCCCGGCCCGCCGCTATGTCGCGCAACAGCCGCCGCATGATCTTGCCGCTGCGGGTCTTCGGCAAACTGGCGCTGAAATGGATGTCGTCGGGCATGGCCAAGGCGCCGATCTGCCGGCGGACGTGGTCCTTCAATTCCTCGCGCAGCTCCTCGCTGGGCTCGAAGCCGTCGGAGAGCGTCACGAACGCCGCCACCGCCTCGCCCTTCAGATCGTGGGGACGGCCCACCGCCGCCGCCTCGGCCACCGCCGGGTGGCTGACCAGCGCGCTCTCGATCTCGATCGTGCTCAGCCGATGGCCCGAGACGTTGAGCACGTCGTCGATGCGGCCCATGATCCAGTAATAGCCGTCTTCGTCGCAGCGGGCGTTGTCGCCCGAGAGGTACTTGCCCGGCACCTGGCTCCAGTATTGCAGCTTGTAACGCTCGTCGTCGCCCCAGATGCCGCGCATCATGCCCGGCCAGGGCCGGGCGATCACCAGCCAGCCCCCCTTGCCCGGATCGACCGGCCGGCCGTCCTCGCCCACGATCTCGGGAAAGACGCCCGGCAGCGGCTTCGTGCAACTGCCGGGCTTGGTGGCGATGGCGCCGGGCAGGGGACTCATCATGATCCCGCCCGTCTCGGTCTGCCACCAGGTATCGACGATCGGGCAGCGGCCTCCGCCGATCTTGCGATGATACCACATCCAGGCCTCGGGATTGATCCCTTCGCCCACCGTGCCCAGCAGCCGCAGGCTGGACAGGTCGTGGCCGTCGACCCACTGGTCGCCCCACTTGATGAAGGAGCGGATGGCCGTCGGCGCCGTGTAGAAGATGCTGACGCGGTGCCGGGCGATGATCTCCCAGAAGCGGCCCTCGTCGGGCCAATTGGGCGCCCCTTCATACATCAGCGTCGTGGCCCCGGCGGCCAGCGGGCCGTAGACCACGTAGCTGTGGCCGGTGACCCAGCCCAGGTCGGCCGTACACCAGAAGACGTCTTCATCGCGAAGGTCGAACACCCACTCGATGGTCTTCTTGGCGAAGAGGTTGTAGCCGGCCGTGGTGTGCTTCACTCCCTTGGGCTTGCCGGTCGAGCCGCTCGTATAGAGGATGAACAGCAGCGTTTCGCTGTCCAGCGGCTCGGCGGGACACTCGGCCGCCACGCCGGCCATGAGGTCGTGCCACCAGAAGTCGCGGCCGGGTCGCATCGCCACTTCCGCGCCGGTCCGCCGCAGCACGATGCACTTCTCGACCGTGGGCGACTTGGCCAGCGCCACGTCGACGTTCTCCTTCAAGGCGATCTGCCTGCCCCGCCGCCAGGCCCCGTCGGCCGTGATTTGCAGCTTCGTGCGGGCGTCGTTGTTGCGATCGGCCACCGCTTCCGCCGAGAAGCCGGCGAAAACGACCGAATGGACCGCCCCGATCCGCGCACAGGCCAGCATGGCGATGGCCAGCTCGGGCACCAGCGGCATGTACATCGCCACCACGTCCCCGCGGCCGATGCCCAGCCGTTTGAGCACGTTGGCGAACTTGCACACTTCCGCGTGGAGCATCTGGTAGCTCAGCACGCGGACCTCGCCCCCCTCGCCCTCCCAGATCAAGGCCGGCTTGTCGCGCCGGGGCGTGCCCAGGTGGACATCCAGGCAGTTGTACGCAACGTTGGTCTGACCGCCCACGAACCAGCGGGCCAGCGGCTCCTGCCAGTCCAGCACCTTGGTATAGGGCTTGAACCAGTGCAGCTCGGCGGCCAGTTTCCCCCAAAAGCCCTCCAGATCCGCGGCCGCCTCGCGGCACATCTCGTCGTACTGCCGCGGCGAACTGATCCGCGCCCGGGCCGCGAACTCGGCCGGCGGCGGAAAGATCCGCTCCTCCTTCATCACGTTGACGATCTGACCGGCGGTTTGCGGAGCCACGGGCGAGGTCCTCCCCTTCGATCGGCGATCCCGGGGACTGTCCCGATTTTCGTGTCAGCGAAAATGGGAGTGTCCCCCTACGCGCCGTGCAAGGACTGTTCTGACACAGAAACGTTTACAGGGCCCGTCCCGGCGCAGGTGCCAGCGCCAGGAAGATTGACCAATTCTAGGAAAAATCTTCCGCCGGTCAATTGTCCAGCCGCCGGCACGGCATGCGGGACAGTCCCGTCAGGGGGGGGACAAGAGTCGCCGTCCTACCCGGCAGCTAAATGAGGATTGCTGCCACGGGTGACAGAAGCGTTTCGGACGCGCTCTAAGGTCTAAGAACTAAGGCCTAAGAACCAAGTTCTAAACACTTAGTAGTTGAGCCCCACGGAGAAGCTGAAGGTCTGCGTCTCGTCGCCCGCTTGCTTGATGATCGGGAAGGCGAAGTCCAGCGCGATGGGGGCGGGCCCCATGGCGGGAATGGCAATCCTGAGGCCGAATCCGGGGGCCACGCGAATCTTGTCCGACCAGTCGCTGATCGTCGGCTCCACCGTCCCCGCGTCCACGAACAACACCCCCCGCAGCATGTCGTCCGGCGTGATCGGGAACATGTACTGGGCCGTGGTGAGCAATTGGAAGTCGCCGCCGATTTGCTGGCCGGTGACCGGATCGATGGGCGAGACGCCGCGGAACTCGAAGCCGCGGATCGAGTTGAAACCGCCGGCGTAGAAGCGATCGTAGATGGGCGTCTCGTCGCCGGTGTAGCCCGCCCGCGCCGACAGCATGAACACGTGGCAGCCCGTATGGTCGGCCCGCTCGGACAGTTTGAAGTACTGGCTCAACTGCATCGCCACCTGGGGATAGGCGTAGGAGCCGACGACCTGCTCGAACGACAGCTTGAACAGGTGCCCCTCGGTGGCCAGAAACGGGCTGTCGAGGGTATTGTGCTGCAGACTGACCTCGAAGCCGTACATGGCGTTGTTACCCAAGACCTGGGTCAGGGCGGCGGGCGTCGGCACCACGGGATTGCTGATGTTGATGTTCTCGCCGATGAAGGCGACTCCCGCCGTCAGGTCGTGGGTGAGTTGATAGCCCAAGCCGACGCGGCCGCCCTCGCGTGCTTCCTCCCATTGGGTGAAGATGCGGGTATTGTAGAAGCCGCTCAATCCCAGGCTGACGTCCTTGTCGCCCAGGTGGAACCAGTACGGCTGCTGGTAGGTGACCTGGTAGTGTTGCAACTCGGTGCCGGGCATGCACTCGATGCGGAAGTCCTCGCCGCCGCCGCGCCAGGCCGAGCCGTTGTGGACGTCCTCCCACGAGGTCGGGAAGCGGGTCCAGTCGAAGTTGTGTTCCTCCAGCACGATATTGCCCACCAGGCCGGCGTCCGAGTTCACGCCCACGCCGACCATGATCCGGCCCGTCTGCGTCTCCTCGCTGATGATGCGGGGATCCAGGAGTTGGAACGGCTCGCCGTTGGGCGAAGGCTCCGTGACCGGGGAGCCGCTACCAAAGATCGTGGTCAGTGGCGGCTGGAAGCCCCCAGGCAACGGCGGCGGTGCCGGGTTGGCGTAGGGCGGTGCTCCCTGATACCCATAGGGCGGCTGGTTGGCGTTGGGCGGCGCACCCTGATACCCATAGGGCGGCTGGTTGGCGTTGGGCGGCGCACCCTGATACCCATAGGGCGGCTGGTTGGCGTTGGGCGGCGCACCCTGATTGCCGTATGGGTTCGGCGTTCCCTGATTGGCATACGGATTCGGCGTTCCCGGATTGGCATACAGGTTCGGCGCGCCCGGATTGGCATACAGGTTCGGTGCGCCCGGGTTGCCGTTGGGCTGCTGGTCCGGGGCTCCGCCTTGGGCCGCTGTCAAGTAACCCTGTCCGCCTTGCGGCCAGGGCTGCCCCGTTACGCCCGACGAGGAAAGCGGCGCCTGTTGGGAAACGGCCGGCGGGTAGGCCGGCTGCGGCTGCGGGGCGGAATACGGCGGCCGAGAATACTGTGGCGATGCGGGGGGATAATACCCGGGCGGCGACTGCGCCGGCGGGTAAGACGGCGAATAAGACGGCAGAGGCGGATTGGCCGGGGCCGGACCGGACGAGTAGTCGCCCGCAGCGGCCGGCGCATCGCTGGGAGCCGTCGCGGTCGGGGTGTCCGTGGGCGTGATGTCGGGCCGGGAAAAGCCGCGGTCGCCGGTATACTGGCCGCGAATGACCATCGGCTGCGCCATCCCCTGCGGGACGGGCGCGGGCGCCGGCTGCCAATTGGGATCGGCCGACGGGGGCGGCAGCGGCGCTGGGTAGGGGAGGGGCGCGCCCGCGCCGCTGGGCGGTGCATATTGCGGCGGGTATGGGTTGACCGGCGGCGCGAAGACCGGCCCGGGGGCGGCCCAGGCGGCCGGCGGCGGCGCGCCAACGCCCACCTCGCGCTCGGCCCGCCGCAGGTCCTGCACGCTGTTGTACTCATAGACGATATCGAGGGTGCGCTCGGCCGGCGGGGGCTGATCCGCAGGCGACGGGTCGGGGCTCTGGCCGCGGTAGCCGCCGTGCCGCTTGGGCTGATCCGGATCCTCGGCGACCAACGTCTCGTCGTCACCGCTGTCGCTGTTCGTCTTGCCCGGCTTGTTCAGCGCAATCTCGGGCGGGCGGCCCTTGGACGGATCGACCATGAACAGTCCCGAGGCCCTCAATCGCCGCTCGCTGTCGCGCACTTCCCGCATGTCGATGATGTCGCCGGGCTTGAAGGAGAGGCGGTTCAGCACGGTGCTGAGCTGGGTGTGGGGATCCTCCCCCTTGATGACCACGCTGATGCGGCCGACGCGGTAGGGGTGGCCTTCGTGAATGTTGTAGACGAGATCGACCTGGCCGGGATATTCGAGTAACCGCGGTTCGCCCTTGACTTCGGCCTTGACATAACCGATGGCGCCGTACTTGTCCTCAATTTTTCTTATGTCGGCATTGAGCGCCGCTTGCTCGAAGGGCTTGCCGCTGGCAAGTTTCAGTTTCGCCATCAGCTCCGGGGTGGCAAACCTCGTGTTGCCGATAAGGCCGATGTTGCGGATGAAGGATCGCGGGCCTTCGTCGATCACGAAGGTCACCGTCAGCCGCGTCTGGTCCTCGTTGTATTCCAGGGTGCGGCCGACGACGGCCTGGAAGAACCCCAGGCTGCGGTAATAGGCGGTAATCCGCTTGCAGTCCTCGTCGATCTCCTTCAAATCGACGTCGCCGCCGAAGAAGAAAAGGAAGACCGCCTTGGTCTTGGGCACGGTCAGTTTGATGTGCCACGGGTCGACGATTTGGGCGCCCACGATCTTGACCGACCAGACTTCCTGCTTGGGCCCTTCGTCGATGGTATACACGGCCTGGAGCTGGCCCGGCTTGTTGCCTTCCAGGATGGTGATGCGGACTTTGCTGTAGCCCTTTTTGTGGTAGAAGTCTTCCAGTTTGCGGCGGCCTTCTTCGACTTCGTAGGGATCGGCCGCATCGCCCACCTTGAATCCCAACTCCTTTTTGAGGGTGTGCCCCGCATACTGTGCGTTGCCGGTGATGATGATTGCTTTGAGGATGGCGCGTTCGACCAGCCGGAAGATGACCACCCGGCCGCCCGGCACCCGCTGCGAGAACGCCTTGATGCTGACGAAACTCCGCATCTTGTGCAGCCGCCCGATGTCCCCCTCGATCACTTCCGGATCGTAGGGCCGACCGGCGCGGGTATGAATCTCCGCCAGGATCTTCTCCTTCGTCACCGCCCGATTGCCTTGGACCTGGACCGCCACGACCATGTCTTCGGCCGGCCGGGCCGGCGGCGCCACTCCCAGCGGTCCCATGAGCGGCGCTTCGCCGGGCATTCCGGGCATCGGGGGCATCGGCGGCGGGGGTGAGCCGAAACCGCCGGGCGCTATCGGCGCGCCGGGAGGCATCTGGGCCGCCAACGGCGCGCCGCTTAGCACGATCAGCAGCAGGGGCGCAAAGCACCGCAGCAGGTGGACACAACGCGGACCGATTGCCGGCTTAGCCATGGAGGCCCGTTCCGTGCGAAAGAGAATAGCTAGACAAGCCGCGAAAGATGCGTGTAAATACCTGAATTGCCCGCCCCAGACAAGGCGAATTCCGCCGCAGGCGAGCAAATTCCCGTCGCGACCAAGGTCCATCCCCCTCCGAGAGATGGTTAATCGTGGCCTAGACCCCAACTATAGAGGGGGGCTGTTTCACCGTTATCGACCCCCCAAGCCCACCGGCGGCGTCCGGTGGGAACGGGCGCCGCCTGTCGCCTCGGATCCCACCGGACGCCGCCGGTGGGCGTGGGGAGCCGCGCAAGGGGGACAGTCCCCTCAGAAGTCGTCGCCCCCGGGCTCGGGCTCGAATTCCTCGTAGGGCTTCTGCGAGAGATTCTCGAAGCGCGTGTACTTGTCGAACCACGCCAGCTTGATGTCGCCAGTCGGGCCGTTCCGCTGCTTGGCCACGTGGATGTCGGCCTGCCCCAGCACGTTCATCTCCTGCGCTTCCTCGCGGGTGTGATACATCTCCTCGCGGTTGATGAACATGACCACGTCGGCGTCCTGCTCGATGGCCCCGGACTCGCGGAGATGGCTCAGCCGGGGACGATGCTCCTCCTTGCCCATTTCCACCTGCCGGTTCAATTGGGCCAGGCAAAGCAGGGGGATGCTCAGCTCGCGGGCCAGGCACTTCAGCCGGCGGGCCATTTTGGCCACCTGCTCTTGACGCGGGTCGCGGGGATCGTCCGGCTGGATCAGTTGCAGGTAGTCGATGACCAGGAAGCCGATCTTCTGTTTCCGCTTCAGTCGCCGGGCCACTGCCGCGATCTCCGTCACCGTGCGGGCCGGCGTATCGTCGATGAAGATCGGCGCCTTGCCCAAGTGGGCCGAGGCCTCGATCAGCTTCTTGCGGTCCTCGCCGGAAAGGAAGCCGCTGCGGAACTTGCTGGCGTCGATGCGGCCTTGCGAGCAGAGCAACCGCTGAGCCAACTCCAGCCGCGCCATCTCCAGGCTCACGAACAACGTGGGCACGCCGGCCTCGATGGCGACGTATTCGGCCACGTTGGTGGCCAGCGCCGTCTTGCCCATGCTGGGCCGGGAAGCCAGTACGATCAACTCCGAGCCGTGCAGCCCGCCGGTCAGGGCGTCGAGGTCGCGGAAGCCGGTGGGAACGCCCCCCCTTCGCCTCGCTCCAGCCGGGCGTCGATCCGCTCGAAGGCCTCGACCAGCACGTCGTGGATGTTGAATACCTGGTCGTTGGTGCGGCTGTCGCGGACGGCGAAAATTTTCTCTTCCGCCTGGTTGACCGCGTCGCGGACCTCCATGCCCGGCTCCCAGGCGTCGCGGAGGATCTCGGTGCTGGCGTGGATCAGGGCGCGGAGGATGGCCTTCTGGCGGACGATCTCCGCATAGTGCATGACGTTGGCGGCGTAGGGGACGGCCTGCAAGACCTCGGCCAGGTAGGCCGTGCCGCCGACGGCCTCCAGCTCGCCCGCCTGGCGGAGCCGCTCGACCAGCAACGTGGTGTCGATCCGCTTGCCCTCGTCGTGCAGGGCCAGGATCTGCCGGTACAGCTTCTGGTTGGCGTCGGCGTAGAAATCGTCGGCCCGCAGCTCCAGCGCCACCTCGTCGCACATCAGGGGGTCCAGCAACAGGCTGCCCAGCACGCCCCGCTCGGCCTCCAGGTTCTGCGGAGGCAGGCGGTCGAGAATCTCCGAAGCCACCCGTGCCCCCGGGTGCGGCGTGTCGATGCGGTCCGCGGTAGCCATGGTCATCCGTGCTCCTGATCCGTGCCCCCCCAGGGCTCCGAAGGGGACGGTCCCATTTTCGTGGGACGAAAATTGGGACAGTCCCCGCGTCACGTTCGGCATGATACGGCCCCGGGGCGAACTTGGCAATGGCCCCGGCCGGGGCGGGCGGGTTGCCAGCGGGCCGGAGGCGCTCACAGGGGACTGTCCCGATTTTCGCGGCGCCGACGGCGTAACCCCACAAACGGGCGCCGGCGCCGCGAAAATGGGACTGTCCCCCTTGCGCTGCCCCGGGCGGGTTGCCAGCGGGCCGGAAAATGAATACCCTCAGGGCTTTCCCGCCTCGATCGATGAGCCGCCGATGATTCCAGCCGATACCAGGCACGGTGCGTTTTCCGTTCATGCTTCGGCGTGGGGCCTCGACCCCGCCGTGGCCATGCTCAATCACGGCTCGTTCGGGGCCTGCCCCCTGGCCGTGCTGGACGCCCAGCAACGGCTGCGGACGCAAATGGAACGCCAGCCGGTGCGGTTCCTCACCCGGCAAATCCAGCCCCTGCTGGACCAGTCGCGGCAGGTCCTCTGCGATCTGATCGGGGCCGACCCCGCCGAGGTGGTCTTCGTCTCCAATGTCACCGCCGCCGTCAACTGCGTGCTGCGCGGGCTGCCGCTGAGGCCGGGCGACGAACTGCTCCTGACCGATCACGGCTACAACGCCTGCCGCAACGTGGCCGACTACGTGGCCGGACGCTGCGATGCCCACGTCGTGGTGGCGACCATCCCCGTGCCGACCGAGTTGCCCCAGCAGATCGTCGAGGCGGTGCTGGACCGGGTCAGCGACCGTACCCGGCTGGCGATGCTCGATCACGTGACCAGTCCGACGGCGGTGGTCTTTCCCATCGCGGAACTGGTCGAGCAACTTGGCCGCCGCGGCGTCGATACGCTGGTCGATGGCGCCCATGCCCCGGGCATGTTGCCGTTGGACCTGCGGCGGATCGGGGCCGCGTACTATGCCGGCAACTGCCACAAATGGCTTTGTGCGCCGAAAGGGGCCGGTTTCCTGCACGTCCGCAGCGACCGCCGCGAGGGTTTGCACCCCAACGTCATCAGTCACGGCTACAGCGCCTGCTCGCCCGGCCGCAGCCGCTTCCACGACCTCTTCGATTGGGTCGGCACGATCGATCCGACGCCGTGGATGTGCGTGGGCGAGGCGATCCGCTACCTGGGCACGCTGGAGCCGGGCGGCATCGAGGGCCTGATGCGGCGGAACCGCGCGTTGGTCCTCTGGGCCCGGCGGCTGCTGGAAAAACGCCTGGGGTTGCGGCCGGTCTGTCCCGAGGCCATGCTCGGCGCGATGGCGGCCTTCGAGTTGCCCCCCGATGCGCCGTCGGCGCCGGGAGTCGCGCCGCCCATGCCGGGCGCGAGCCATCCGCTCAACGACGAGTTGTTCGAGCGGTTTGGGATCGAGGTGCCGGTGAGTTCTTGGCCGGCCGCCCCGCATAAATTGTTGCGAATTTCGGCCCAGGCCTATAATAGTCCGGAGCAGTACGAGCGTCTGGCCGATGCGCTGGAAACGTTGCTGTAGTTGGTAGTGTGGTGGGGCTCGCTGCGCTCGACCCACCCTACAGACGTGTCCGTAACAAGAAGCAATTACGCGGCGGGAGTCGAGCATGAAGGGCGAAGTGATCTACCTGTGCGCCTACGACATCGCCTATGAAGCGAATATCGCCGAGATCGAAAAGAGAATGCTCGGCACGGCGGAGCGACTGCGGTTGGGCCGCCTGAAAGACGCGCCGCGGAGTTTTCCGGCCTATCGCCCCTTGACCATCCAGATCGAGGACATGCAGATGGAAGGCCCGGAGGGTCCGGTGACGCTTTCCACCTTCGTCAAGCTCTTTTCCGTGGGCGTGATCTCGGTCAAGGTGCGGATTCCCGTTTCCTGCCAGCGCATCACCGACCTGGTCGCCTTCCGCGATCTGCGATTCAAGGACGACACCACGCTCGACCAGCGGATTCGGGAAATCGTGGCGCGGCTTTTTGAAGATATCAAGCCGCACCTGGACACGCCCGTCGCCGCTTTGGAGCAACCCGAGGTCTACACCATCTTCTGCCTCAACCCGCCGTTGGCGGACGCGGCCGCTGCGGACGCGGCCGTTGCGGATGCCCCTTCCCGCGAGCCCATGGACAAGTGGCTTGGCCGCCACGAGCGCGAGGTGGCCGCCCTGCTGGCCGGCGAGACCGGCCCGGCCTGCCTCAGCGACCAGGAAATCCAGGAGACGCTGAAGTACAAGTATTCCTACTATCAACACGATCTGGCGGTGGTGGAATGGGATACAGCGTTCCTGGTGGACACGCCGGAAGGCTGCCAGGACACGCTCTACGTCTTGGAGGTGGCCAACCTGCAATTGGAGGAGCTGAGGGTCTATGACGCCAAGCTCGACGCCGTTCTCGACAAGGCGTATGACGACGTCGAGGCCGTGGTCCGGCCGCACGCTTTTCGCAACCGCCAGCGCGTGCTGGCCGAACTCCGCGAGATCAGAATGGACCTCACCAAGGTCGCCGATGAAGTCTCCAATACCACGAAGTTCTTCGGCGACTGGCACCTGGCGCGGATCTACATGGGCTGCGCCGCCCGCTTCCACCTCTCGGAGCGGGAAGGCGTGGTCAGCCAGAAACTGCGCGCCTTGGACGGCCTCTACACCATGTTGCAGCAGGACAGCATGAACCGGGCGATGCTGCTGCTGGAAATCACCATCGTCGCGCTCTTCGTCATCGACCTGGTGATCATCGTCGTGTTGGGCATCAAGTGACCGGAGCGTACGCCGCACACGCCGTGTGCCGTGAAATCGGTACGCCGCACACGCCGTGTGCGGTGTGATCGGCATGCGGCGCGACGAAGGCTAGAAAGGCTCCGCACACGGCGTGTGCGGGATACTGGGGAGGGCACACGCCGTGTGCCGTGAAATCGGTACGCCGCACACGCCGTGTGCGGTGCGATCGGCATGCGGCGCGACGAAGGCTAGAAAGGCTCCGCACACGGCGTGTGCGGGATACTGGGGAGGGCACACGCCGTGTGCGGTGAAACCAGTACGCCGCACACGCCGTGTGCGGTGCGATCGTCACACGGCGTGTGACGGATACCCGGGTCGTCACACGCCGTGTGCGGTGCGATCGGCATACGGCCCCGACCACGCTCACTCGCCGAACCGCCAGGTCAAACCCATGCCGACGTAGTAGATGGCCAGCGACGCTTCCGCGCTGGAGCCGAACTGGCTCGATTGCTTGGGGATGAGGCCGGCGAAGAGGTCCAGGTCGAGGTTCGGCACCAGGAAACCCTCGCGCCCGACGCCGAAGGTGATGCGGTTCTGATTGACGCAGGGCACGCACGCGGCCTGGAAGAGCTGCACGATGTCCTGTCCCACCGGGTTGCCGTCGAGGCTGCCGCCGACGCTGTGGTTGATGGGGCTGGTGTTGTACGCGTAGCCCAGGCGGTACTTGCACTGCCCGCAGGTCAGTTGCGTGCCGACGGCGAAGGCCCATTGGTTGACGAACACGTCTTGCCAAAGGGCGGCGTCGTCCCAGAGCTTGTAGTAGACGTCGGCGGCAATCAGCAGGTCGCCGCCCAGCAGACTGCGGTTGGCCACGCCGATGCCGATGGTCTGCGGTTGGTCGATGTCAAGGTCGCGGTAGGCGCCGTTGAAGCGAATGGCGTTGGGAAATTGGAAGTCCATTTTCGACTGATAGTAGGCGCCGATCGTGTTGCAGCCGTTCAGGTCGTAGGTGACGCCGCAGGTGCCGCGCAGCGCGTAGGCGTTCACCATGGCGCTGCTGATGAGCGGCCCGACGAATCCCAGTTGCTCGAATCCGTTGCCCAGGGTCAGGGCCGCCCCGACCGAGAGCTGGTCGGTCAACTGGACCCCGACCGCGCTATTGATGCCGAGGACCAGGTACTCGTTGCTGACGTTGTTGACGAGGCTGTTGGTCGGGACCAGGCCGCGGTACTCGTCGCCCAGGCCGCTGAGGCCGGACAGCCCCAAGCCGATCACCGCCGGCAGGCCGCGGCAGCGGAGGTCCTGGATGACCCCGAGTTCGGGATTGGCAAATCCTTCCGTCCGCGACGTGACGCGGAAGGGGCTGCTACCCAACGGCGGGTTGCTGTCAGTTACCGTGGGATAGCCTTCGACCCAGGCGCCTCCCATGGTGAACTGCGTGCCGTGGAATTGCGTCAGTGTGGCCGGGTTGCCGAAGATGGCCGCGGGCACGTCTTGCGGCATGGCCAGGCTCACCCCCGCCATGCCCCCGGCCGCCGGCGTCAGCACGTTCTGGGTGTCCGACCCATACCCTTGGCCCAGCGCCCGCGGGGCGTGCGCTGCCAAGGCGAACCCCACGGCCAAGACGACGAGAATGAGCCTGCCGTTCATCATGCACCCCCTGCGGTGAAGACCGGCCTCGAAACGGCATCCTGCCAGACGCCTCGGGCGACAACCCATCGTGAGGATTCCGGTTCCTACAGTCGCATCGGCTTTGTCGGAAATGGGGCTTGACGCGAGCTTTCCCTTGGTAGGGGTCTTTCCATTGTTCCGGCCGTTGAAACCGGCACAGGCGGCAATCCTTGACAGGGTTCGGGGTTCCGGGTTCGCGTCGGGTGGGAAAAAGGTGACAGGCACCATTTGTGCGAAGCACCCTCCGGGCCGTTCCGGCAAATGGTGCCTGTCACCTTTTTCCCTTTCGCTGCGCCGGGAGCCGGTCCCCGGTTTCGTACCGGCCCGATTTGCCTTACAACGGGCGGGTGCGTAAAATACTTTGCGTTCGGTCGCAAAGCCACTTCCGAGGGGTACGTTCCCGGCCTTTCCGTCAGTCGCATGACGGCGACGGTCTCATCCAACGGCCAGAACCAGCGGACAAGCAAACACGGAGACAATGCCCATGAAACGCGCGAAACGAATCCAATTGTGCGGAGCGGCGCTGGCGGTAACGACGGCGGCGGTGCCGGGCATGGCTCAACAGCCGGGCGGCGCGCCGGGCTCGCCCAGCGCCACCGCCACCATCGACGGCAGGCAACTCCCCGCCCCCGACCCGAAATTCGGCGGTGTGATCAAGGACAACGCCGCCCAGTCCAAGGCGTGGTGGGCGCCGCGGGTGGTGCCGCCCAAGGGCGCGCCCAACATCCTGCTGATCATGACCGACGACGTGGGTTTCGGCGCCCCGAGCACCTTCGGCGGCGTCATTCCCACTCCCGCGCTGGATCGCATCGCCCATGCGGGGCTCCGCTACACGCAGTTCCATTCCACGGCGCTCTGTTCGCCGACGCGGGCGGCGCTGATCACCGGGCGCAACCATCACTCGGCGGGTTTCGGCGTGGTCTCCGAACAATCTACCGGCTTCCCGGGCTACAACAGCATCATCGGCAAGGACAAGGCCACCATCGGCCGCATCCTCAAGGATAACGGCTTCGCCACCTCGTGGTTTGGCAAGGACCACAACACGCCGACCTTCCAGGCCAGCCAGGTCGGGCCGTTCGACCAGTGGCCCATCGGCATGGGCTTCGAGTATTTCTACGGTTTCGTCGGCGGCGACACCAGCCAGTGGGAGCCGAACCTCTTCCGCAACACGACGGCGATCTATCCTTACGTCGGCCGGCCCGGCTGGAACCTGACCACCGCCATGGCCGACGACGCCATCGCCTGGCTGAACCAACTCAACGAGATCGACCCGAGCAAGCCGTTCTTCTGCTACTACGTGCCGGGCGGCACGCACGCGCCCCATCACCCGACGCCGCAATGGGTGAAAAAGATCAGCGCCATGCACCTGTTCGACAAGGGCTGGAACGAACTCCGCGAAACGATCATCGCCAACCAGAAGAAGCTCGGCGTGATCCCGCAGGACGCCAAGTTGACGCCCTGGCCGGACACGCTCCTCAAGAAGTGGGACGACCTGAACGCCAATGAGAAGAAGATGTTTATCCGCCAGGTCGAGGTCTATGCCGCCTATCTCGCCTACACCGATCACGAGATCGGCCGGGTCATCCAGGCCGTCGAAGACATGGGCAAGCTGGATAACACGCTCATCATTTACATCAGCGGCGACAACGGTTCCAGCGCCGAAGGCACGCTGGTCGGCACGCCAAACGAGGTCGCCATGTTCAACGGCGTGGAAGTCCCCGTCGAGGATCAACTGAAGTACTTCTACGACGTTTGGGGCACCGACCGCACGTACAACCACATGGCCATCGGCTGGACCTGGGCCTTTGACACGCCCTTCACTTGGACCAAGCAGATCGCCTCGCACCTGGGCGGCGTCCGGCAAGGCATGTGCGTTTCCTGGCCGGGGCACATCAAGGACTGCGGCGGCATTCGCAACCAGTTCCATCACGTCATCGACGTCGTGCCGACGATCCTCGAAGTCTGCGGCATCCGTCAGCCCGAGGCTGTGGACGGCATCAAGCAAAGCCCGATCGAGGGCGTAAGCTTCGCTTATACCTTCGACCAGGTCAACGCCGACGCGCCCTCGCGGCACAAGACCCAGTACTTCGAGATGATGGGCGACCACGCCCTCTACCATGACGGCTGGATGGCCAGCACGAAGGTCATCCGCCCGCCTTGGATCGTGGCCGGCCCGGTCAACCAGGATCCCCTCAACAACGTGACCTGGGAACTTTACGACCTGACCAAGGACTGGTCGCAGTCCGACGATCTGGCCGCCTCCCATCCGGCCAAGATCAACGAGTTCAAGGCGCTGTTCCTCAGGGAGGCAATGAAGTACCAAGTACTGCCGCTGGACGCCTCGGTGGCCACGCGACTGGTGGCGCCGCGTCCCAACATCACCGCCGGCCGTAGCGAGTTCGTCTACACCAAGCCGCTCACCGGCATCCCGCAGGGCGACTCCCCGCTGCTGTTGAACACCTCCTACACCGTCACGGCCGACATCGAGATTCCCCGGGGCGGGGCCGAGGGCATGTTGCTCACCTCCGGCGGACGCTTCGGCGGCTACGGCTTCTACCTGCTCAAGGGCAAGCCCGTCTTCCTCTGGAACCTCGTCGACCTGAAGCGCATCCGCTGGGAAGGCCCCGAGGCGCTCACGCCCGGCAGGCACGTCATCGACTTCGACTTCAAATACGACGGCCTTGGCGCGGGCACGATCGCCTTCAACAACATGAGCGGCATCGGCCGCAGCGGCACCGGCGTGCTCAAGGTGGACGGCCAAGAAGTGGCCAGCCGGAAAATGGAACGCACCCTCCCGCTCATCCTGCAGTGGGACGAAAGCTTCGACATCGGCTCCGATACCGGCACGCCGGTCGACGACAAGGATTACCAGATCCCCTTCAAGTTCACCGGCAAGTTCAATAAGCTGACGATCAAGCTCGACCGGCCGAAACTCACGCCGGCCGACGAAAGGCGCCTGCTGGAATCGCAGCGGAACAACAAGGCGAGCGAGTAAGGGACGTTCCTTGCGGACGGTCCCCAAGGCGCCGGCCACCCGCCCGGCGAGACAGCATCGCGCGATGACACCATGACAGACCCGACTCGCATCGCAGACGATGATAATCCTCTGCGCGTGGTCCCGATCGTCAAGGGCCAGCGGCGCTTCAACGTCATGGCCAAACCGCTCGGCCCGGCCTGCAACCTCGCTTGCACCTACTGCTATTACCTCAGCAAGGAGCGGCTGCTGGGGCTCAGCGGGCATCAGCCCATGGCGGACGATGTCCTGGAGAAGTTCATCGGCGACTACATCGCCGACAACGACGCCCCCCAGGTCGAATTCGAGTGGCAAGGGGGCGAGCCGACCCTGTTGGGCGTCGATTTCTTCCGCAAGGTCGTGGAGCTGCAAAAGAAACATTGCCCGCCGCACAAGCGGGTCCTCAACAACCTGCAAACCAACGGCCTGCTCCTGGACGACCCCTGGTGCCGGTTCCTGCACGAAAACCAGTTCCTCGTCGGCCTCAGCATCGACGGCCCGAAGAAGCTGCACGACGCCTACCGCGTGACCAAGGGAGGCCAGCCCACCTTCGACCGGGTGTTTGCCGCCGCCAAGCTGCTGAAAAAACACCAGGTCGACTTCAACACCCTGACGGTCCTCCACCGGCTGAACGTGCAACGACCGCTGGATGTCTACCGGTTCCTCTCCCGCGAAGTCGGCCCCCGGGTGATGCAGTTCATTCCGCTGGTCGAACCGCGTGGATTCGAAACCGTGGCCCCTGGCCACCGCGACGAGAGCACCGCGCCGATGGTCGGCACGCCGTGCGCCAAGCCCGGGACGCCCGATTCGATCGTCACCGAGTGGAGCGTGGACGCCGACGATTTCGGCACGTTTCTTTGCAAGGTGTTCGACGACTGGCAGCAGCGCGACCTGGGCAGGCACTTCGTCAATCTGTTCGAGTCGTGGGCGGCGGTGTGGATGGGGCGTCCGGCCCAGATTTCGCGCCTTCCACGACTTCTGCGGCAAAGCCCTGCTGCTGGAGCGCGACGGCAACCTTTACAGTTGCGACCATTTCGTCTATCCGGAGTTCCGGCTGGGGAACATCCGCGAGAAGCCCTTGGTCGAGACCGTTTTTTCCGGCCGCCAGGTGCGGTTCGGCTTGGCCAAGCAGGACGCGCTGCCCGAGTATTGCCGGGATTGCGAGTACCTGTTTGCCTGTTGGGGCGAGTGCCCGCGCAACCGCTTGCTGCGGTCGCCCGAGGGCGAGCCGGGCCTGAACTATCTCTGCCCCGGCTTGCGACGCTTCTTCGTCCATGCAGATCAGCGGCTCAAGGAAATTGCCGGGCAATTCCGCCGCGCAGAATCTGAAGCGAGGATCTTTTGACGCCACCCTTCCCAGGGACCGCCTTTCTTGCGCCATCGAACAATTCAACCGACACCCGAAAGGAGAAAGCCATGAAGCGACTTATCCTGCTGGCCGCCGTCTGTGCGGCCGCTCACCAGGCGGCACTTGCCGAGGAACCCACCCGGCAACGCAAGGATGAAGCGGCCATCCGCGCCACGGCCGACGCCTTCCTGAAGGCGTTCAATCGCGGCGACGCCAAGGCGGTGGCCGCCCTTTGGACCGAAAACGGCACGCTAACCGACGATCGCGGCCAGTGGTTCAAGGGCCGCCGGGCCATTGAAAACGAGTACGCCGCCTTCTTCAAGCAGCAGCCCGGCGCCAAGATGGAAGTCGCCATCCAGTCCCTCGACTTCCCCGCCCCGGGCGTGGCCGTCGAGGATGGTCTGGCGCGGGTCGCCGGCAAGGACGGCGCGCAGCCGGCCGCCAGCCGTTATACCGCGGTCCACGTCCTGCAAGACGGCAAATGGCTCATGGCCAGCACCCGCGAATCGGGCATCGAGTTGCCGTCCAACTACGGGCGGCTGCGGCAGTTGCAATGCCTGATCGGGGACTGGGAGACCAGGTCCGAGGGCACGGTGGTCCAGACCCGCGTCCGCTGGATCGCCCAGCGGAGTTTCCTCGAGCGTCAGTACACGGTCCGCCAGGACGGCGTCACCACCGCTTCGGGTTTGCAGATCATCGGCTGGGACCCGCAGTCCAGCCAGGTGCACTCGTGGTCGTTCGACTCCTCGGGCGGGCACGGCGCCGGCGCATGGACGCCGATCCCGCAGGGCTGGCGCATCGCATCCACCGGCGTGCTGGCCGACGGCACCCCGACCTCGTCGCAGGACTTGCTCACCCGCGTCCCCGATGAAGAGAACGTCCTGGGCTGGCAATCCGTCAACCGCAGGGTCGGCAATACGCAACTGCCCGACACCCGCGAGGTCGTGCTGGAGCGGCTGCCGGAGAAGCTGCCGCTCGGTCCGGGCCGGAAGTAACGGCCCGCAAAAGAAAACGTGGGGAACCGGGCACCCTCTGGGTGCCTTGGAAATTCGCAGCTTCGGAAACGAGTAAAGATAAAGGGGATAACCATGACCAGATCGATTCAACTCGGCATCGCCCTGATCCTCAGTCTTGCGGCCACACCCTCGGACGCCGTCGCCCGCGGCTTCGGGGGCTTTCATGGCGGCGGGTTCGGGGGTTTTCATGGCGGTGACTTCGGCGGCTTCCACGGCAGTGCCGGGGGCTTCGGCGGCGACCATTTCGGCGGCGCCGGCGGCTTCGGCGGTGACCATTTCGGCGGCGCCGGGGGCTTTGGCGGTGACCACTTCGGCGGCGCCGGGGGCTTTGGCGGAGACCATTTCGGCGGCGCCGGGGGCTTCGACGCCGGCGGCTTCCACTCCGCTGGATTCGGCGGCGGGGCCTTCCACGAGGGCAGCTTCGGCGGCTCCCTGAACCGCGGTCAACTCAACAGCTTTCTTGGGCTGCCCACCGACGCCGGAATGCACGCGGCCGGCGGCGCAGTAGCCGGCGGGAGAATGTTCGCCGCGCCGGGCGGCGTGGCGGCCGGCAGGGGCATCGCCGGCGGCACGGCAATCAAGGGACCGGAAGGAAACGTCTTCGCCCACGCCACCGTGGCCGGCGGGGGCGTCGTCGCCGGGCACGGCTACGATGGCGGCTATGGCACCCATTTCTTCTCGCCCACGTACTGTGCCGCACGGGGCCTGGCGGCCCAGCGCTGGTGCGACGGCTGCGGCTGCTTCACGCCCGCCTGGTGCGCAGGGCATCCCTGGGCCTGGCGCCCGGCGGGCTATGCCCCGGTCGCTTGGGCCGCAGCCGCCTGGACCGTCCCCGCCGCCGCCACGCTCGGCGCCTGGCTCGGCGCGCCGGCAGCCCCCGACTTCCAGTACAACTACGGCGACAACATCACCTATCAGAACGGCGAGGTCTACTACGGTGCGCAACTGGCGGGGACCCAGCAGCAATATTATCAAGGCGCCGCCGCCCTGGCCGGCTCCAGCCCCAGGGCCGGCTCCGGCCAGCAGCCGCAGTGGTTGCCGCTGGGCGTCTTCGGCCTGATCGCCGACGGCCAGCAAACCCCCGAGATGGTCTTCCAACTGGCCGTCGACAAGGCCGGCGCCATCCGCGGAAACTACTATGACCAGGTCTCCGACGGCACCGTGCCGGTCACCGGGGCGGTCAACGAGAAAGACCAACGGGTCGCCTGGCGCGTCGGCGCTGAACAAGAACCTGGTGATCGAAACCGGCCTCTACAACCTCACCCAGCAGCGATCCACCGCCCTGGTGCACTACGGGCCCAATCGGACGCAGCAGTTCGTGCTCGTCCGCTTCAAGCAGCCGGAGGGGCAACAGCCGCAGCAGTAACCGCGACCGTTCACAGCCGTAGACCCGGAACGGGGATCACTGCCATTGACCCGGAAAGGCGACCTCGCTGATATTGGCAGGTTGGGGAAGTTCATGACGGCCGTCGCGGAGGGAAATCAGGAATGGCCCCTTTTCGTGCCCGGCGAGCCCGAGGTATCGAGCCGTAGGCAAGGAGCCGGAGGCGTAAGCCTCCGGATAACCAGGCAACCCCCACCAGACGTGGGGTATACGCGGCGAGCCCGAGGTATCGAGCCGGAGGCGTAAGCCTCCGGATAAATATGACGCCCAACTGGGGGGGCAAAGGTCTTCGGTGTTCAGTTTTCAGATTGCCACCTAGGCTTCAAATGGGTTGGGGATCGCCCGTGGCTGCCTTCCGCCCCTTCGTTTACCTTGATCCTTGATCCTTAATCCTTCATCCTTTCCCCCAGTATCCGTCACACGCCGTGTGACGACCCCAGTATCCGTCACACGCCGTGTGACGACCCCAGTATCCGTCACACGCCGTGTGACCGAATTCCGGGGACACAATACTCATTATGGTAGTTTGCGAAGTTTCGACGGCCGGCCAGCTTTCTGTGGCCTAAGCACACGACCGACGATGTTTTCCAAACGCTCCAAAAACGTCGCGCTCCCCAACGGCCGACCGGTGCGGCTGTGCTCTTGCAAGTCCCGAACTTCCTCCTCACGCACGGCGCTATTCAAGAAAGCCTTCCAATCGCCGACCATCGCCAAAAGCGGAGTGACTTTAACCAAACGATTGTCGCGGCCCGACAAGTGCGCCCGTGCACTGCTCCAAGGCCAGTCCTCAGCGTCGGCCACAAGTCCCGCCCGCACAGGATTCAACTCCACATAGCGCGCGGCCGCCAGCAGATGGGGCTCGTCCATGACGAACGAAGCGAACCGCCCTTGCCACAAGTAACCCCGCCATTTTTCGCGAAAGTTGATCCGCCGTGTGTAACGCCAGTGCGCCTCGCCGATCGCCCGCCGCAAGCCCACTTCGACTGCGGGAACGGCAATCAAATGAACATGATTGGGCATCATCAAGCAATAGCTCCAAATCGCCGCTCCCTCTTCACGGCACCAATCGGCCATCAGTTCCAAATAGGCCGCGTAGTCGCCATCGTTGAAAAACGTCTGTTGTCGGCGGTTCCCTCGCTGGGTGATGTGATGGGGCAAACCAGCAATGACCAACCGCGCCAATCTCACCATGCGAGGAACTTATCGAATCCCTCCCATCTTGCAAATATTAGTATTGTGTCCCCGGAATTCACGCCAGGACGAGGCTGGGACGCCACTGGGCAAGCCGGCAAGCGGCGAGATCATTTCCAGGCAGTGTCTATGTTCACCTTCGGCAACGCCTTTTGAAGATCGCTCACGCCCGCATCGGTGACGCTGGTTCTGGCAAGCCCGAGCGAACGGAGTTCAGTCAATCCTTTGAGGCGTTTCAGCCCGGTATCGCTTACGCCGGTGTAGCCAAGGTTCAACCTTTGGAGTCTGGTTAATCCTACGAGGTGTTCCAGTCCGGCGTCGGTCACGGCTGTGTTAAGAAGGTCCAGGTCTCGAGCCGGCTCAATGCTTTGAGGTGTCGAGCCCGACATCGCTAACCTTGGTGGCGGCGAGCCGAAGCGACTTGAGTTGGGTCAATCCTTTGAGGTGTTCCAGTCCGGCATCGCCGACCTTGGTGTCGCTGAGGTCCAGCGATCGGAGTTCGGTCAGTCCTTTGAGGTGTTCCAGTCCGGCATCGCTCACCTTGGTGTCGCTGAGGTCCAAGCGATCGGAGTTGGGCCAATCCTTTGAGGTGCTCCAGCCCGGCATCGCCAATCTTGGTGCCACGGAGGTCCAGCGATTGGAGCGAGGTCAGTCCTTTGAGGTGCTCCAGCCCGGCATCGCTCACCTTAGTGTCACCAAGGCCCAGCGACGTAAGGTTCGTCAAGGCGTTGAGGCACCCTAATCTCGCATCAGTCACCTTGCTGTTCCACAGTTCCACGCTAGTGACTCGCTTGCCTGGGCTTTTTTCCTCAATGGCAACCGTACCGCCCAGCCTCTTGATCTCGGCAATTGCGCCTTCTTGTTCGGCACTCGTCGGCGTCATGCCGCGTCCCTCCCTTGCATCGCGCATTTGATTTTCCCGCCGGACTCCGACCGCATCGGGCTTCGATTGCCCAAGGGCGTAGGGGCTGACGGGAGCGCTGCCATCACCGCCGTGAAGAGGAAGATAATTGAGATCGACCGAAGCCGGATGATTCGGTGCGCCCATAACGATTGCTCCCGGTTACTTGATCGTGCTTGGATCAACGACACTGCGAACCCTCATAATCGTGAATTTGCTGGCGGTGATCGGCGGCTTGCCGACGTACTTCTGCGGGTTTGCCGTCATGTCAGCCATCACGGCCTGCACCGTATAGTCACTCATAACCCAATGCTGGTACTGCGCGATGGACAAGATGGAAGCATGGTCGCCATAGATGCGAACAACCTGGCCGTTGCCAAGGTAGTACACGTTGCTGCCCTGCTCGCCGGCTTTCGCCTCCGCAGCATCCGCCGTGGCCTCCTTGGTGGCCTCCTGAATGGTCTTGCCTTGAGCGATGCACTTCTTATAGGCCCACGAATACACCAACGGGCATCCTTGCGCATAGTACGGGTTCTGAAACCAAATCTGGTCGCCTGGCGCGAGGTCCGCAGCCTGATAACCGGCAGGATTTGCGGTCGATTTGCTGGTCCAGAGTGAGTTGGCCGGCAGGTCCTCGGGAATGATTTTGTTGCCGATCAGTTTGTTGAGTGCATCCGTTCCCTTTTGGTTGCCTTGTTCCTGGAAGTACCGGAATAGCCCCTCGGCCATGATGAGCGAAGAGTATTTCAAACAGTAAATCTGTTGGGAACCTAGTGCTTGCGGGTCCCACAACTCGTCGATGGCTCTCTCAGCCGTCTGGCCGGTCGCCACGACGTAGCCTTCGTCCGATTCTGTCCAGTACGTCGCGTCGCGTTTGCCGTCTGTTCCTGGGGTCGGCAGCGAAACCTTGCCTGTCAGGAATTCCGGGCAGGAATTCCGGGGACACAATACTCATTATGGTAGTTTGCGAAGTTTCGACGGCCGGCCAGCTTTCTGTGGCCTAAGCACACGACCGACGATGTTTTCCAAACGCTCCAAAAACATCGCGCTCCCCAACGGCCGACCGGTGCGGCTGTGCTCTTGCAAGTCCCGAACTTCCTCCTCACGCACGGCGTATTCAAGAAAGCCTTCCAATCGCCGACCATCGCCAAAAGCGGAGTGACTTTAACCAAACGATTGTCGCGGCCCGACAAGGTGCCCGTGCACTGCTCCAAGGCCAGTCCTCAGCGTCGGCCACAAGTCCCGCCCGCACAGGATTCAACTCCACATAGTGCGCGGCCGCCAGCAGATGGGGCTCGTCCATGACGAACGAAGCGAACCGCCCTTGCCACAAGTAACCCCGCCATTTTTCGCGAAAGTTGATCCGCCGTGTGTAACGCCGGTGCGCCTCGCCGATCGCCCGCCGCAAGCCCACTTCGACTGCGGGAACGGCAATCAAATGAACATGATTGGGCATCATCAAGCAATAGCTCCAAATCGCCGCTCCTCTTCACGGCACCAATCGGCCATCAGTTCCAAATAGGCCGCGTAGTCGCCATCGTTGAAAAGTCTGTTGTCGGCGGTTCCTTCGCTGGGTGATGTGATGGGGCAAACCAGCAATGACCAACCGTGCCAATCTCACCATGCCAGAAACTTATCGAATCCCTCCCATCTTGTAAATATTAGTATTGTGTCCCCCGGAATTCCGGAATTCCGGTGCCGCCGACGGTATAGTTGACCAGGAGCGGCTCGCCGGTCGGCCCGTTCGAGTGACTGTGAATTGGCCGCTGGAACCACCCCCCTGGGCCGTGATGCTCGCCGTGGGCAAGTCGTTGTTGTAAATGGTCGCCGTGGCGGCGGAGGACGTGTCATCGACGTTGTAGCCGTTGCCCGCGAGGAGGTCCAAGACCACAGTCTCGCTGCCAGTCACCAAACTGGCATCGCGCAACACAACAACCGTCGCCGAATCGCTGTTGGGGAGGATAGTCACCGCGTAGACGCCGCCCCCTTGGAGTGTCAATAATTGGACTTATCCCCTTTGTGCGTCCCCCCTTTGTGCGTCCTTCGTCTGTCACCCCACCGCAAACATGGCTCGCATAGGGCCTTCAAGGAAAAAAGGACAATCACAAGAGGCCGCCATCGACTATCAAAGCCCACGGTGCTTCAGGACCCGACTGGAACTCGAAACTATTGATAACGCACAGCATACACGGCGAAAGGGGCCAACCGCGCCAAAACATTGCCCTAGTGATCGGATCAAGGCCGACCGGCGTGGCTCCCCCCATTCCTTTTGCCATCCCGATGGCCTCAGATTCGCCCACAAGAGGATTGCGGCAATAATCGCCAGGAGAACACCTGTCGTCCGATGAGCCGGCCGCGGGTATCGCGTGACGCCGACGAGAACCCCCACCGCGAACAGGATGATCGTCGCGTCCACATAACCAAGTTTGTACGCCGCGCAGAGGAAACCCGCGAATATGCCCGTTAGCGCAAGGATCGCCCGTCGGCTGAACGGACACCAGCGGACTTGATGTCTTCGCTTTCAGATGGCCAGAATTCGCACGACCTTCAGTTTCCATAGCAGACCTTCAAATTGACGCCAATATTCGTACTTGTAATACCCCACTGGGCGCTCCGCTAAACCTCAGAAATGCTATGATCTCGGCGGGGTATACGGCTTGGGTGGCTTGATCTCATATACGTTCTTGGGGTTTCCTGTATCGACATAGTACCACTTTGAGATCATGGCCGCTATGGTCCCTTGACCTCGCCCAGACTTGGAACACGTTCACGGTACTAAGAAGTATACTGCCAGGCCTGTCATAGGCGTAAATCTTGTTTCCTGAATATATGCGTTTTGGTTGTCGGTGTCATTCGTCGGGGGGACCAGGAGGGCAACGGAGCCGTCCTTTTCAACCCGGAAATCGGACCGAAGAACGCCGTTGGTATAAACGTTCCTTCCCCATTCGCCCGCACAGGGCTTCTTATCGAAGGTTATCACCCACTCCAGGAATATGCAACCCCGGAAGGTCTCACCCGTCTTCGCATTCGCTCCACCGTTCCCGAACCAGGGGTTAACATCGGGAGGAGCACTCGGATCATTCGCGAGTTGGTTTGACTTCGGGTTGTTTAAGCCGATGAATGGCGTGCTGCCATTCGGAGTTAATTTGATGGAAGTCGGGCTCGCCAAGCCTAGATAATACCCAGTGCTTCCGCTTTTCAACTCGTCCGAAATAGACGGCCGGCGCACCACCTTCTCCTTCGCCGCGTCCTTTTTCTCCGTCTTCGGGTCTCCTTCAACATAATTGAGAGTGATCTGCGAGCCGGTTGGGAAATTTTCCCCAGCCCCACAAGTAAAGCTGCACGCCGCCCGTGCTGGGCGTCAACGTCGTGTCGTCGGGCGTCACCACGTCGTAGCCCATCGCGTCCGTCGTCACCTTGAAGTAGTCCGGATCGTAACTCACGGTGAACTGCCCGTCCACGGTCGCCGGAGAGGTCAACCGGGCCACCATGAGCACCGAACTGCCGACATCCACCGTGCCGTCGTCGCTCGCCGTGCCGTTGGAATTCCGGGGACACAATACTCATTATGGTAGTTTGCGAAGTTTCGACGGCCGGCCAGCTTTCTGTGGCCTAAGCACACGACCGACGATGTTTTCCAAACGCTCCAAAAACGTGGCATCCCCAACGGCCGACCGGTGCGGCTGTGCTCTTGCAAGTCCCGAACTTCCTCCTCACGCACGGCGCTATTCAAGAAAGCCTTCCAATCGCCGACCATCGCCAAAAGCGGAGTGACTTTAACCAAACGATTGTCGCGGCCCGACAAGTGCGCCCGTGCACTGCTCCAAGGCCAGTCCTCAGCGTCGGCCACAAGTCCCGCCCGCACAGGATTCAACTCCACATAGCGCGCGGCCGCCAGCAGATGGGGCTCGTCCATGACGAACGAAGCGAACCGCCCTTGCCACAAGTAACCCCGCCATTTTTCGCGAAAGTTGATCCGCCGTGTGTAACGCCAGTGCGCCTCGCCGATCGCCCGCCGCAAGCCCACTTCGACTGCGGGAACGGCAATCAAATGAACATGATTGGGCATCAAGCAATAGCTCCAAATCGCCACTCCCTCTTCACGGCACCAATCGGCCATCAGTTCCAAATAGGCCGCGTAGTCGCCATCGTTGAAAAACGTCTGTTGTCGGCGGTTCCCTCGCTGGGTGATGTGATGGGGCAAACCAGGAATGACCAACCGCGCCAATCTCACCATGCCAGAAACTTATCGAATCCCTCCCATCTTGTAAATATTAGTATTGTGTCCCCGGAATTTCACCATTACCGGGCTGGCGATACTGCCGCCGGCCGCGACATAAAGCGTCCCCTCGTACAGCGTGGTCTCGCCAGTATAGGTGTTGTTGTTTGTGAGCGTGAGCGTATCGTCGCCGACCTTATCCAGCGCGAGCTGCCCCGTGCCCCCATCCTTTAGCACGCCGGAGAAAATCGTATCGTGGTCGTACAGGCCCGGGCTGTCGTCGACGCCGACGCCGAGGGTGGCCGTGGTGCCGGGGGCCGAGTTTTCCACCACCGCGCCGGCGTCCCCCGAGAGGGTGTTGACCTCGTTATCAAAACCGTTCAGGTCGAGGGTGCCGTATTGACCGACCGTCACGTCGGAATACGGGCTCAAGGCGTACTCCGCCCCGGCCTGGAGCGTGCCGCCGGTAATGGTCGTCGGGCCAATTCCGTTCATGTCACCAAATTTACGCGTCACCTCTCTGGTCGCCTAAACCTCCCGGATTCCCCGGATTTGCCGGCTGTCACCACTTCCGCAATCCCTGCCATCTTATCGATATCAGTATTGTGTCCCCGGAATTCCCGGAATTCCATATTGGTATTGTGTCCCCGGAATAAGTAAAGCCCTACGCTGCCCGTCGGGATTTCTTTCAGGCTTCCAATATTACCCGCTATATTCGACCACAACCGTGCCCCCTACTATGGCGCCGCGCCTTTCTCCGCATTCTCGGCCCCAGAATCATCCGCCTCGCGGAAATAGACCATGAGATTGGGCTTGTCGCGCCGAAGCCTCCTAATCCCGGTCGCCGTTACCTTCGTCCCAGAAAGGTCGATCGGTCTGGAGATTGGGAGCCTTTTCCAGGTAGGGGATGATCGCATCCGAAACATTCGTGCCGGCAAGATCCACGTCCGCAAAAAGGCCCAGACGGGCGAAGATTGGCGCGATTCGGTCCGTGACACCGGTGCCGCCCAAATCGAGAACGCTGACATCGCGAAAATTTCCGAGGAAATTCCCCGTTGCGTCACCGAGCCGGTCGTGTTGCAACCAGAGCTCGTACACGCGCATACTGGGCAAAGATTTAAGACCGGCCACCGTGACCTTAGTATTCGACAGGTCGAGCAGGTGAAGACCATCGTAGCAATCGAGCATCGCTACGTTGCCGTCATCTACGTCGGCGCCGTTGAGGTGAACCCAACAGCCTGAGGTCGCTGGGTTGTCGAATATGGCGGCCCTTCGCCCGTTTGGCACGCTGGAGCGCACATCGACGCTGCCACCGGCAGTGCGAATTCTCATGTGCTGGCAAAAGAAACGGCAAGGCCGAAAACAGACCGCGGAAACCGCGAGCAGGATCGCAATCGCGCCGACAACTACAAAGAGACGACTCAGTTTCATGCTGACACCAGACTGACGGCGGACGTTAAATCAATAGATCGGGATCCCTGACGCCTTGTAATAGGCGATAAACGCCGGGCTGGGCGGATAACCTGTCTTGCTGTTTACGGGAGCAACCCCCCATTGGAGCACACAATTGGCATCGAGCGGTGTACCCTGCGGGAACGTCTTCGAGATGTATGTGGCACCGCCATTAGGCCCCGACACCCAGTACATCGTGGACTCTTTCAACGTCGTTGGGTTAAAGGTGGTCGTCATCCCCCACTCAATGTATCCAAGGACTTTCCCATACAACGCGCTCGTCGTGTCCGAAACATAAACAGCGTCCTGAAGAAGAATTCCGGGGACACAATACTCATTATGGTAGTTTGCGAAGTTTCGACGGCCGGCCAGCTTTCTGTGGCCTAAGCACACGACCGACGATGTTTTCCAAACGCTCCAAAAACGTCGCGCTCCCCAACGGCCGACCGGTGCGGCTGTGCTCTTGCAAGTCCCGAACTTCCTCCTCACGCACGGCGCTGTTCAAGAAAGCCTTCCAATCGCCGACCATCGCCAAAAGCGGAGTGACTTTAACCAAACGATTGTCGCGGCCCGACAAGTGCGCCCGTGCACTGCTCCAAGGCCAGTCCGCAGCGTCGGCCACAAGTCCCGCCCGCACAGGATTCAACTCCACATAGCGCGCGGCCGCCAGCAGATGGGGCTCGTCCATGACGAACGAAGCGAACCGCCCTTGCCACAAGTAACCCCGCCATTTTTCGCGAAAGTTGATCCGCCGTGTGTAACGCCGGTGCGCCTCGCCGATCGCCCGCCGCAAGCCCACTTCGACTGCGGGAACGGCAATCAAATGAACATGATTGGGCATCATCAAGCAATAGCTCCAAATCGCCGCTCCCTCTTCACGGCACCAATCGGCCATCAGTTCCAAATAGGCCGCGTAGTCGCCATCGTTGAAAAACGTCTGTTGTCGGCGGTTCCCTCGCTGGGTGATGTGATGGGGCAAACCAGCAATGACCAACCGTGCCAATCTCACCATGCCAGAAACTTATCGAATCCCTCCCATCTTGTAAATATTAGTATTGTGTCCCCGGAATTCCCCTCGTGCTCGTCCGCTTCAAGCAGCCGGAAGGGCAACAGCCGCAGCAGCAGTGATTGCCGGACGGCGCCCACGGGCATCCGTTCACGGCCGCCGGCTTGCAAACGGCGTTAGGAAAAACCGCCGGTGCGAGTGCCCCGGCCGCGGCCGGGGCGCTGGCTCCGCGCGGGCACATTACTCGCCTTCGTGCTGCTTGATCATCGCGTCGATCTTCTTCTTCAAGGCCTCCAGATTGAAGCGTCGCCGGGTCCTGCATCGGCGGGTAGTCAATCGCCGTCATGGCCAGCTTGCCCACCGTCTTTTGCACGACGACGAAACGCCAGAACTCGCGGGCATAGAAGTCGTTCATGTATCCCCCGCCCAGATCGTTCATGCTCTGGCCGCGGATGGCCGGCGTCCGCTCGAATGGATCCTGGCGGAGATTCACGATGGTCGGCATGTCGGTCGTAATCTTTTCTCCCGGCCAGCCGTAGGGCTGTTGGATGAACTGGAACTTGAAGTCATCGATGCGGATGGCGCCCGAGTTGGGGCCCGCCGAAGTAGAACAGTTCGTGCCGCTTGGATGGCCCCTTGCCCAGCAGCAGGTCCATCTGGTTGTAGCCGTCGAGGTGGTTCTTGTACTTGCGGTCGCCCAGCTTCACGCCCTTGAGGAGCTGATCGGTGATGTCCGGGTTGCCGGCGGCGGCGCACAAGGTGGGAAACCAATCCAGGCCGGAGAAGATGCCGTTCTCGACGCTGCCCGGCTTGATGTGGCCCGGCCAGCGGGCGATGCAGGGCACGCGGAAACCGCCTTCGAAGACGGTGCCCTTGGTGGCCTTGAAGGGCGTCATGCCGCCGTCCGGCCAGGTGAACACTTCCGCGCCGTTGTCGGTGGTGAAGACCACGATCGTGTTGTCGGCCTCGCCGATGTCCTCCAGGTGCTTGAGGAGCTGGCCGACGCTGTCGTCCATCTGCGCCATGCCGGCCTCCTCGACGTTGTAGTTGTCCTTGGAATTCATCATGGCCTGGTACTTCGGCGGCAGGTAGGTGAAGACGTGCATGCGCGTGGTGTTGTGCCAGATGAAGAACGGCTTGCCGTCCTTCTTGGCCTTGTCCATGAAGTCGCAGGAAGTCTTGACCAGCACGTCGTCGAAGGTCTCCATGTCGTACTTGGCCGGACGACCTTTCTGCCAGTTCTGCAGGTCCTTCATGTTCGGGAACGGCGCCAACGGGCCTTCATCGACGATCTTCTGCTTGCCGATCTTGCCCCAGCGCGGTTGCTCGGTGGGGTCGTCCGTATCGGTCGCCCAGCAATGCACGAGGTTGCGCGGGCCGGTCTTGTCGATCCAGTCCTGGGGATAATCGAACCAGTACGGATCGGACATCGCGTCGAGGTGGTACAGGTAGCCGAAGAATTCGTCGAAGCCGTGCACGGTCGGCAGGTACTTGTTCATGTCGCCCAGGTGGTTCTTGCCGAACTGCCCGGTGGCATAGCCCTGCGCCTTCAGCGCGGTGGCCAGCGTGCAGGCCTGTGCCGGCAGGCCCACGTCGGCGCCGGCCTGGCCGACGGTGGTCAGCCCGGTGCGGAGGGGGATTTCGCCGGTGATGAAGTTCGCCCGGCCCGCCGTGCAACTGGCCTCGGCGTAATAGTCGGTGAACATCATGCCTTCTTTGGCCAGCTTGTCGAGGTTGGGCGTCTTGCCGGACATGATGCCGCGGTGGTAGGCGCCGATGTTGAACCAGCCCACGTCGTCGCCCATGATGAAGAGGATGTTGGGCTTCTTCTGCTCGGGCTGGGCGTCCGCCGGGTGCGCCGCGCAGCCCAGGAGCCCCAGGCCGACCGTCACCCCGCAGGTCGCGGTCGCGCAGGACTTGAAGATCCGCTCGATGGCTTTTTGTATGTTTGGCCGAAACATCGTTTCTCCCTCCGTATGCTCGCTTGTACTGGGTAGATTCCCTTGGAAATGACACGAACGCGCCACTTTCTGTCCGCCCAATTGTCGCCCGGGCCGCGCGAGTTTAGAACGTGTTTTGAAAATCTCCCCTCTCCCTTTGGGAGAGGGGTCGGGGGTGAGGGAAGTCGCGGTCTTGGCCCGGCTAAGCCGACGTTTCTCGGCACTCCCGCCCTCACCCTCGGGCACCACGTCAGTGGTCGCTCCCGGAGGGAGAGGGGACCTGTCACTCGCCATTTCAATACACGTTCTTAGCTGCTGTCCATCTGGTCTCTCCTTGTGCCGGTTAGGGTTTATCGCCGATGCGGGTAAAAAGCACGTCAAAATCCTGGTGGACCCCGAGGTGGTGGAAGACGCCCGCGAGTCGGTCGCTGTGCGGGTCGTAGCCGAGCGTGTAGTAACTGCCGGGATAGAGTCGATCGCGAAGCTCGACCAGGACCCGGGTCTGGCCGTCCTCGGCGACGGCCTGGGCCCTGGCGACGTGGATCGACTTGGGGTTCAGATAGGCGGCGTCCAGCCGGCCATCGGCGGCCACCGCGCGGATCTCCAGCACATAATTCGCGTCGCTGCGCTGCCAGCGGCCGACGAGTTCGCGGCGCTCGGCCTCGCTGAGCGCCGTGCCGACGGAAGCAGCCGGCGATACGCCCCCGGGTTGCGCCCCCACTGCCGGCGCGGACGCCAGGGCGGCGCCGTCCTTGCGGAGCTGATAGACCAGCAGCGCCGCCACGCCGGCCAGTCCCACAACGAGGATCGCCGCCGCCCAGATTCGTCGGCGCCGGCTGGTTGCCGGCGCCGGGGCGACAGGCTCCCGCCCCCGCTGGCGATGTTTTCTGCTCATTTTCCCCTCACTTTCGCTGCAACTGCTCGGCAATGCGTTTCAGGTGCGGATCGGCGTGCTCGAAGAACCGCTTCAGCCCGCGGCAGAGGTAATTCAGCCCAGGTTGGCCGTCGGGCGTCCTGATGCAACGGTTCTTGGGACACTCGCCCCAACAGGCGAACAGGTACTTGCACGCCCGGCAGTATGCCGGCAGCGTGTCGCGCTTGGCGAAACCGAAGTCCATCTGCCGGGGCGAGAAAGCCAGGGCGGCGATGGAACGCTCACGGATATTGCCCAGCCGATGCTCGGGATAGACGTAGTGGTCGCAGGAGTAGACGCTGCCGTCGTGCTCCACGGCCACCCCCTTGCCGCAAAACTGGCCGGTGATGCAGCGCTGCGCAGGCAGGCCCATCCACTGCGCCACGGCCGACTCGAACAAATCGACCAGCACCCGCCCCAGGTCCTTGCGATGCCACTCGTCGAAGACCTTGCAGAGGAATTCCCCAAAGTCGTCGGCATCGACCGACCAGTCGGTGACGATGGAGTCCGGCGCGCCGGGGCGGGCCGCCGGCGTGCCCACCAGCGGCAGTTTGGCCGGGTCCCAGCGCTGCGGCGCCGTGGTGCGGAAGTCCGCCGGCTCGACGCAGGGGATGAGTTGCACGTACGTCGAGCCCACCTCCCGAGTCAGGAAGCGATAAACGTCCAGCGGCCGCGTGGCATTGAGGCGGTTGACCACGGTGAGGGTGTTGAATTTCACGCCCTCGCGCCTTCAGCAGCTTGGCGGCCGCGAAGACCTTGTCGAAGGTGGGCTGGCCGCCCTTGGTCACGCGGTAGGCATCGTGGAGGTTTCGCGGTCCGTCGATGCTCAGGCCCACCAGGAAGCCCTGCTCGCGCAGGAACCGGCACCAGGTTTCGTCCAGCAGCGTGCCGTTGGTTTGCAAATCGTTTTCGATCCGTTGGCCCGGCCTCTTGTGCTTCGCCTCCAGGGCGACGACCTTGCGGAAGAAATCCAACCCCAGCAGCGTCGGCTCGCCGCCTTGCCAGGAAAAAACCACCCGCTCGCCGTCCTGGCCTGCGATGTACTGGCGAATGAACTCTTCCAGCAGATCGTCCGCGATGCGGCTGCCGGGCTGCTGATCGAGCAGATCGCCCTTGCTCAAATAGTAGCAATACTTGCAGTCGAGGTTGCAGGCCGCGCCGATGGGCTTGACCATGGCATGGAATCGGCGCCTGGCGCCAGGCATTGGCGTCGACGGATTGAGATCGGAGAGGCCGAGGTCTGGAAAAGCCATAAGTCGCCCATTATATACTTCCAGGCAGGCGCGAGCCGGCCGTTTATCTCGGCCGGTGAATTCGTTTCCGTCACGCAATGCCGCGCTTTGGGCAGGAGACCGCCCGCCCCAGGTCATCACTTTTCGCGGCTTTCCCGGCGTTTTTTTGGTTCCGGCCGGTCGCCGGCGGTCAGGGGGGGGTTGATGCCTGGAGGGGCTGGAAAATCCGCTCCCGGCAGCTTGACAGACACTACCGTGATGAGAAACCGTCATGTACGCCGCACACGCCGGCGACGTGATGTTATGCCAAGACATACCCCACCTCCAAAGTCGAACACTAGCCCGAAGCGCAAGCGAGGGAGGAGCAATGGCAGACCGTTGCGCAACACATTCTCGCCTGCGCTTGGGGCTACTGTCATGGCGCGTTTTGTCCCACCGCTTCCTTGTGGGATCGCCTGGCGTTTGCCGCTGCTCGCTCCCTCCCATCGCCACCCTTGCAAAAATCGCCCGGCTGGCGCATCCTACAATGAGGGGGATCGTGTGGAGTCACGGTCCGCCAGACTGAATTCCGTACCAATGGCGGATCTCGGGCCACCGTGCGGGGCATGGTCGTCGCCATGTTGCCAACTCTGAATCTTTTTCCATCCCGGAGTGAAACGATGAGCCCTGCAAAGTCTCCCAAGTGGCGTGCCATGCTTGCGATGGCCTTCGGCATCGTCGGGTTCGCCTGGGGCGCCAATGCCTGGGCGAAACCCACGGCCGCCTTTCTCGATGCGACCGGCCAGCCAGTTGGCAACTTGCTGGAACAGAGCCTGTTGGCCTCCAAGAAGGTCGTATGGGTCGAAAGGACGGAGATCGACAAGGTCCTCCGCGAACGGAAGATCACAGAACTTCTGGGCCCCGCGGCCTGTTCCGAGCGCGCCGTGCTGGGCCGGCTGCTCAAGGCCGACGTCCTGGTCCTCATGGCGCCCGGCAGCGGCCCGGAAAAACAGGTCCAACTCGTGGTCTGTGAAACCGGGCAAGGATTGCGACTGGCCGCCCAGACCGTGCCGGCGGGCGGCGACGCTGCCGCCACCGTCAAGCGGCTGACCGCCCTGGTGGACGATGCCCTTGCCCGGCAAGGCCAGCCGATCCGCGAGATTGTCGCGGTCCCCTATTTCGTTTCCAACAACCTGACCTACGAGCACGACTATTTGAAGGCGGCGCTGCCCAAGGTCGTCGAGGAGATCGTTCGCAACCAGCCGGGCTGCCTGACCGTGGAGTTCGAGGAGGCCCAGGCATTGGAGCGGGAGTTGAAACTCTCCGGCGGTGAGGTTCGCCGCGCGACCCCGCTCTACTTCCTCGGCGAGTTTCGCCATGCGCGGAGCGACGCCCGCTCGCCCGTCAGCATCCGCCTGCGCATCTTGCGCGGGGAAAAGGTACTGCTCCAGCGCGAGGGCCGCGGCCTGTCTGCGGCCGGCGCGCTCGATTTCCTCCGCCAGGCTGCCAGGGACATGCTCGGAAAAGGACGCGGGACGGCGCCCTTGGCGGGTGATCCCTCGGAGGAGGTCCGGCAGATTGCGGCCCGGGCCGAAACGTTCTACCGGCTGGGAGACTGGGCCGAAGCCGCCGCACTGGCCGAGGCCGCCTTGCTCTTGGACGGCAAACAGACGCGCATGCACGAAATCGCGGCCGGCTCGCTGGCCGCCATCGCCAGCGCGGCCATCAACGGCAGCCGGCAAACTGATCGTGTCATTGACGGGCTGCATCGATACGTCCGGGCCATGGAGCACTACGAAACCGTGCTCAAGGAGACCGGAACGACTGACTGGTCGGCAACCTGCTCACCCTCATGCCTGTGGTCCCGCATGTGGGGCGCCGTGAATTGGCACAACATCCGCAATCCCGGAAGTTACGCCCCCGAGGTTCGCGAGGCCGCCGTCCCGTGCCGGGAACAAGTCACCGAGATCATCGTGCGAATCATCCGCGATCGGTGCCAGCGGCGAACCGGTGACGCGCTGGTGGTCCTCGATTCGGCCATCATGTATCGACCGGAGTGCGAGGTGCATCCCCTCGTCGGGAAGGCCGTTGAGCAAATCCAGGATTTGCCGGACGCCAAGGAGCTTATTTGTTCTTTTTGGCTGCAACAGGCCGTCATCCGCACACTCGATAATCCGGACGGCCGGCGCTGCGTCCAGGGCATGATGGCCTCCGACAACCCGACCATTCGGCAAGTCGCGAAGGAATTGAAGCGGCAGCTTGATACGGGCTCCTGGAAGGACAAGACCCGCGTCGTCGAGGTGAAATCCGATCCGGACCCCAAGGGCCAGCGCGTCGCGTTCACGCCCATCGACGGAACCACCGACAAGTTCATTACGCCCGCGGGGCCGGGTGTCGATTTGACCTGGCTGCAGTTTCACACGGCGGGGATCATGAAATCTCCCGGCCAGCCCGAGTGGCTCTGGAACTCGGGCGGCTACGCGGCCACCGACACCAGGATCACCGGCTGCCAGTTCGACGGGCGGTTCGGCTGGGTCACGGGGCAGGGTCCGGGGGGCAAGGTGCGCCTGGCGATCCTCGATCCCCAGGGCGAGAAGGCCTGGGAAATCGGCCAGGCGGAGGGCCTCCCCCTGGTCGATCCGGCCACGATTCCCAACAACAACACCAATCCGCAGATCTGGGTCGAGCCCCTGGAGCCCGGCAGGGCCCTGATGGCCTATTGGTTCGGGCGGCTGATGATCGCCGTCGTCCGCTTCGACGCCAATCACCGCTTGACCGTCGACCGCTTGCTGGAGGCCCGCGACCACGGCGACCCGGAGGACGCCGCGGTTCTCAACAGCGTACACCTGGCGTTTTGCCCGAAGTACGTGCTGGCGTTTGCGGGCACGACGCCGGACGGCAAGCCCCTGCGGCGCGTGCTGATTGGCGGCCGCCGCTTCCACGACGATCATCCTTTGCTGGTCGATCCCGACTCGTGCCGCGTCAGCGTCCTGGATCACAGTTTCGATTTCTCGCTGTGTACGACTTCGAGCGTCACCCGCGAGGCCATCTATCGCATCGAGATCATCAAGGCGAAACTGCACTTGTGCCGGATTGGACTGCCCGATTTTCGCGTGGAGTCCTTGTTGACGCCCGTGCCCCTGGGAGAGTGCGTCAAGTATGGCGACAAGTTCCTCATCATCGGCGGCCGCTGGTGGGTGATCGATCTCAAGGAGGAGCCGGAGAACCGCATCCGCGAGATCGCCGATCGTCAGCCCTGGTGCTATGGCACGGGCCCGGGGCCAGGTTCCGAGTTCGTCGACGGGGATACCAGGCCGCACTTCGAGAAATACGACTATGAGTATAACCGCGTCGTCGTAAGCAACGTCTATGGGCTGGTCGTCGAGCGGTGCCGCTACCAACATTCGTCCGAGCGGACGGCCTACCAGATCACCATCGACGGCAAGCCGGTGCTGGGCAACAACATCGATTTCCGTCTCTTTCGTCAGTGGTAGTGCAGCACGGCGGCGAAATCTTTCCGGACGCAGCAGTCCCTGAGCAGCCAGGCAGGTTATGCTTCAGCATAACACGAAACGCCGTCGCCGATTTGTTATGCTGAAGCATAACCTACGGGTGGCTCACCCGCCGGCGTCAGGGCGCAACCGCCGCGGCCGCCGCGCCGGCCCGCCGCGAGGCATCCCGGGCGTCGGCAAAATCCTTCGAGACGCAACAGTCCCGGAGCAGCCGCGTGATCAGCGCCGTCCAGCCCGTCTGATGGCTCGCCCCGAGCCCTTGGCCGCTGTCGCCGTGAAAATATTCGTGAAAGAGAATGAGGTCCCGCCAGTGCGGATCGTCGCTCCAGCGGGCGTCCGAGCCGTGACAGACGCGGCGGCCGTGCTCGTCGGGGCGAAAGATCCGCGCCAGCCGGGCGGTCAACTCGCGCGCCACCTCCCGAAGATTCATCAGCCGCCCCGAGCCCGTCGGACACTCCACCCGCAACGTGTCGCCGTAGAAGTGATGGTATCGTTCCAGGGCCTCGACCAGCAGGTAATTGAGCGGCAGCCAGATCGGTCCCCGCCAATTCGAGTTGCCGCCGAACAGGCCGGTGGCCGCCTCGCCCGGCTCGTAATCCACGCGTTGCGGGCTGCCGCAGGGCGTGCAGATGTAGGGCCGATCCTTGTGGATCCGCGACAGCGAGCGGACGCCGAACGGGGAAAGAAATTCGTTCTCGTCCAACACGTAGCGGAGCATGCGCACCAGCCGCTGCCGCGACGGAATGGCCAGCAGCCGGCGGCCCTGGCTGTCGGGCCCCTGAGCTTCCAGGTAGGACACCTGCTGGGCCAGGTCGCGGCGGTTGTCCAGGAACCACTGCAAGCGTTTTCGGAACCCGGGCAGCCGGGCGATCATCTGGTCGCCCAGGACCTCGACGGCGAACAGCGGGATGATTCCCACCAGGGACCGGATGCGCAGCGAGACGCTGCGGCCGCCGGCCTGGAGTTGATCGTAGTAGAAGCCGTCCTCTTCGTCCCAGAGTCCGATGCCGCCCAGGCCGTTCATGGCGTCGGCGATGGCCACGAAATGTTCGAAGAACTTGGAGGCCACGTCTTCATAGGCGGCGTCTTCGGCGGCCAGTTCCAGGGCCATGGCCAGCATGGTGATGCAGTAGAAGGCCATCCAGGCCGTGCCGTCGGCCTGCTCCAGCACGGCGCCGCCGGGCAGCGGCCGCGAGCGATCGAAGACGCTGATGTTGTCCAGGCCGAGAAAGCCGCCGGCGAAGAGGTGCTTGCCCGCCACGTCCTTGCGGTTCACCCACCAGGTGAAGTTGATGAGCAGTTTTTGGAAGACGCGGGCCAAGAAAAGGCGGTCGCGGGCGCCGCGGCGGCCGGTCATCTTGTAGACCCGCCAGCAGGCCCAGGCGTGCACTGGCGGATTGACGTCGTCGAAGGCAGAACTCGTAGGCCGGCAGTTGCCCGCTGGAGTGCATGTACCACTCGCGCAGGAAAAGGATCAACTGCTCCTTGGCGAACTGCGGGTCGATCTGCGGCCATCGGGATCATGTGAAAGGCCGAGTCCCAGGCGGCGTACCAGGGATATTCCCACTTGTCCGGCATGGAGATCACGTCGCGATTGAACAGGTGGCCCCAATCGTGGTTGCGTCCTTGCCGGCGGCTCGGCCGGCGGCGGCGGCTGGCCGGGATCGCCCTCCAGCCAGTCCTTGACCACGTAGTGATAGAACTGTTTCGACCAGAGCAGGCCGGCGTATGCCTGCCGGCTGATGCGGCGGTCTTCGTCCGGCGGCGTCCCGGCGGGATATGGCCCGCATAGAACGTCGTCCGCTTCGGCGATCCGCCCGGCGAACACGCCGTCGAAGGCCGGCCCGAACGGCGCCGGCGGCGCTTCCGCCTCGGCAAAGAGCCGCAACTCGACGGTTGCCCGGTCGTGGGCGGCAACGTCCAGGACGTAATGGGCCGCCGCCTTCGTGCCGCTGGCGGCCGGATTGACCGCCTCGGTCCGCCCGTGGATGACGTAATCGTGAAAGGCGTCCTTGACCAGCGGGCCGGCGTTGGGGACCTGGAAGAGCCGCTGCAGGTTGGTTTCGTTGTCGGTAAACAGCAGCCCCGGCGCCTGGCCGCCGGGCCCGGCGACCGCGCAGAAGTGGAAACGCCCCAAGCGTCGGGTGCTCGCAAAGCACCGTCCGCCGGGCCGGCCTGCCGCATCCGGGGTCTGGCGTGCAGCCTTCGTGCAGGCAACCCCAGGACCAGGTGTTGCGAAACCAAAGGGTCGGCAGCAGGTGCAGCGTCGCCGCCTCGGGGCCGCGATTGGCCGCCGTGATCCGGATCAAGATGTCGTTGGGCGACGACTTGGCGTACTCGACGAAGACGTCGAAGTAGCGGTTGTCGTCGAAGACGCCGCTATCGAGCAGCTCGAACTCGGGGTCCTGCCGGGTCCGCCGCCGGTTTTCCTCGACGCAGCCGCGCATAGGGGAACTCGGCTTGCGGATACTTGTAGAGGGCCTTCAAGTACGACGAGGTCGGCGTCGCGTCCAGGTAGAAATAGCACTCCTTCACGTCCTCGCCATGGTTGCCTTCCGCATGGGAGAGGCCGAACAGGCGTTCCTTCAGGATCGGGTCTCGACCGTTCCACAGGGCCAAGGCGAAGCAGAGGCGACACTCCCGATCGGTGATCCCCAGCAGGCCGTCCTCGCCCCAGCGGTAGGCGCGGCTGCGGGCGTGGCTGTGGGGAAAATAGTCCCAGCAGTTCCCGTCCGGGCGAATAGTCCTCGCGGACGGTGCCCCACTGGCGTCCGGCGAGGTAAGGCCCCCAGCGCTTCCAATTTTTTTCGCGGTGGGCGTCCTCGGCGAGGCGTTTGGTTTCGGCATCCATCTTTGGCCCTTCCATCATTTGATCGCTGGTGGCGTGTCTGCCCTCCAATTGTAGACACGTGGCGGCCAGGAGGCTCGTGCTTCGGAAGGGGACAGTCCCATTTTCGTCGGACGAAAATTGGGACAGTCCCCGGGCCACTGGCTGCCATAGGGCGATTCCTTAGCGAAAATTGGGGGCAAGTGCCAGCGATGACGGGGGTGTGTCAAGCGCGCCGTGGGCAAGCCCCGGGCGTAAGGCGCGGGGATATGCCGGAATCTCCCCCGGTCCCGCAGTCCCACCGGACGCAGCCGGTGGGCTTGGGGGGGTAAATGAATGAGCCGGCGTGGACGTGCGAGCCGCCGCGGGCGATGCAATCGCGGATGGCCGCTCCCCCGGCGCACGCGATCAAAACTCCCATCGGCGAATGGCGCGGAGGCCGATCTTCAGGGGCAGAATCGTCGCCGCCAGGCCCAGCACGATGCTGCCGGCGGTTCCGCAGATGATCCACGTCCGCAGCCACCATAGCCAGGTGTCCGTGGCCTGCCCGGCCATCGTCCCACGGCTGGCATCGGCCACGAAATAGAAGTGGCAGGGCAGCGCCGTCAACAGCACGATGACGAGGATGTAGAGCGTGCTGACGACCAGGTTGAGCGTGCCGCCGAAGCCGGCGGCGATCCGCGAGGTGGACTGCTCGCGGAGGTTGGGCAGCCGCGCGCCCAGGCCGACGGCGATTCCCGACAGGCCCAGGCAAAGGATCAGGCAGGTCGCTTGATGGATTACCAGCACCAACAGCGAGACGCGGAGCATCAGGTCGCTCAACGCGATCAGGGCCGAACAGGGCAGCAGCGAGGCGGCCAAGGCGAAAGCGAACTTGCTCCAGAGGATCGTCTCCCGCCGCACCGGCAACAGGCCCAACAACCAGAAGCGGCGCCCTTCCAGGCTGAGCATGGGGAAGATGAATCGCGTGGTGAACGTCGACATCAGCAGCCCGACCACCGTGAGGTTGAGGAAGCTGACCATGTTGACCCAGCCGGCGTAATTCGACTCGTAGCTGAAGGGGTGGATGTTGACGAAGTAGAGGACCAGCAGGCCGAAGAAGATGAGAAACTGCGACCACTGCGCCGAATCGCGGCGGAAGAGCCGCAGGTCCTTGATCATCATCCACCGCATCGCCGGCGGCAGCAGCCGCAGGGCGCGGATCAGCGAGCGGTCGATCCAGCCGGCGCGGGCCTTGCGGCGGGCGTGGGCCATGGTGTGCAAGGCGACGTAGGCCGGCCGATAGAGACGCAGCGAGGTCCAGATGGCCACCTGGCGGCAAAAGAGGGCGTTGGCGATCATCAGGGCGAGGAACTTCAGGCCCTCGGACCAGTCGCCGCCGGCCGCCTCCAACAAGCCCGCGCTCAGCCACCAGCTCGGCAACAGCCGGTACTGCGCGAACCGCACCCGGCCCAGCATCTCCTGAAACCAGCCGGGCGTCAGGGCGTTGTTCTGCTGGCTGGGCAGCAGCCACCAGACGCCCCAGACCCCCAGCCCCAGCAGCGCCAGGCCGGCCACAACCGACATGAACTTCCGCGCCCCGGCGCGTAGCGGACCAACAGCAGGCAGACGATGCCGCCGCCGGCCACGGGAATGTACGTGAAGGCCAGCATGAAGGCCGGCAGCATCGCGTAATAGTACCAGGGCGCCCCGGCGGCCACGCCGTAGGCCAGCAGCAGCGGACTGCCCAGCATGAGGAAACCCCAGCCGCTCAAGAGCATCGCCTCCTGGAACTTGTGCAGGAAGATCCTGGCGTCGCGCACCGGCAGCGTCAGCAGCATCGCCACCTCCCGCGAGCGGAACAGCGAGCTGTAGAGAATGATGCCCGCCGAAAAACACAGCATCGCCAGCAGCGCGCCGAAGAACATCGCAAAGATCGTGTGCAGCAGCAAGTCGCGGGTCTCGGCGACGTGCACGGTGGCCTCGAGGAAATTGAAGCCCTCGTGCAACAACTGGAAAACCACGATCCAGAGCAGCGCGCCCAGCAGGATGACCAGCGACAGCCGCAGCCGTGCCGTCGCCATCAGTTGCCCGAGCGCCGTCCGCACCAGCCTGCTGCGCAGCCGCCAGAACACCCGCCCCTCCTCCTCCGCCGAGATCAGTCCGGCCGCGGCCGCCGCGGCGATCTCGCCGCGCGGCTCAGCTTCGACGCCGGCGGGCGTGCGGTCGGACATGTCAAGGTTCCTCGCGGCGGCGGTGGTTGCCGCCGGTCAATTCCAGGAACAACGGCTCCAGCGAGGCGCTGGCCGAGGACAACTCCTCGCGCAACTTCGGCAGCGTCCCCAGGAAATGCAGGCGGCCGCCGTCGAGGATGCCGATCCGATCGGCGATCTCCTCGGCCACCGCCAGGGTGTGGGTGGACATGAAGACCGCCGCGCCGGCGCCGGCTCGCGACCGCAGCAAGTCCTTCACCACCCGCACGCTCAGCGGGTCCAGCCCCACCATGGGCTCGTCGACCACCAGCACGGCCGGATCGTGCAGCAACGCCGAGGCGAACACCAGCCGTTGTTTCATGCCGTGGGAGTAGGTCTCGACCAACTCGTCGAGGAAATCGGCCATGTCGAAATTCTCGGCTTCCCTGGCGATGCGGGCCTGCTTGTCGGCGGCCGGCAGCCCCCGCATCTCGGCGGCAAACTCCAAAAACTCCCGCCCCGAAAGCTTGTCGTACAGGAAGGGCTCCTCGGGCACGTAACCGAGGAAGCGGCTGGCGGCGCGGGTCTGGGCGGCCACGTCGCAGCCGCAGACCTGGACGGTCCCGCAGTCCGGCCGCAACAGCCCGACCAGCATCTTCATGGCCGTGGTCTTGCCGGCGCCGTTGGGCCCCAACAAGGCGAAGATCTCTCCCCGCCCAATGCTCAACGTGAGCCGGTCCACGGCCACTTTGCGGCCGTAGGTGCGGGTGGCGTTCTCGAAGCGAATCATGCCTGTTCTCTTTCCCGTTTGGGCTTCTGCAACTTGCGGACTCAATGTCCCCTCTCCCTCCGGGAGAGGGTTAGGGTGAGGGCTCTGGAGCGCCATGTGCCTTGCGTTGTTTGCGCGATACCCCCAAGCCCTCACCCCCTGCCCCTCTCCCAAAGGGAGAGGGGTTGTGCAGGAGCCCCATTACCGTTTACAGATTCCAAGTCGCCGCTCGTTCTGATCTCTTTTCCGTTTACTGATTGCGCAGTTTCTTCTCCAGGGCCGCCGCCTCATCGCCGGAGAGACGGACGAACGTCAACGTGCAACCCAATAGCATGCTCTGCTGGCGCAAGACGGTGCCATCGGGGCGGACCCACAGCCGCCCCCGCGGCGCCCTGTCGCTGCCGAAGCCCAGCCCCGCGTCGGCGTGATAGACCACCAACCAGGCGCGCTCGCGATGGCCGTTCCAGACGATCGACTCTTGGTCTTTCACCGTCGCCTTGAGGATCTCCATGGGATCATTCGCGGGCCGCAACGGGCTGTACGAGGGCGCCGTCCAGGTCTGCCCCTTGCGGAGTCCGGGCAAGCAGGCCTGGGGCGAGAGCGTGTCGCCCGCCAGCGACTTCGGAGGCAGAAAGGCCTCGGTGGGGTAGGTGAAATCGCCGTAGTGGATGGTCAGTTTCAATCGCCCCCCCTCGAAGGCGCCGTAAAGCACCACGACATCGCGCATCGACTGCACGTGCAACGCCGAGCGGAACTTCGCCAAGCGGCCTTCCGCGTCGACAGTGAGCGTGCTCTCGGACTCCATCTTCAGGTCGCCGGCCTGGGGCACCAGCAGCGACCCAAGTTTCCCCCGCAGCCAGTTCGGCGTCAGTTCCTCGAGCGGGACGTGGTCGAAAACGACCCGGCTCTTGATCTCGGTCCGGTCGCCGGCAAGCTTCAGCGCGGTGCTCAGGGCCGAGCCCACCGGCCGGCCGTTGATAAACAACTTCCAGCCTACCGGCTCACGGTAGTTGCGGCTGTCGGCGATGGTGCGGTAACTGGGCGGGTCCCCCAACAACAGAGGGGGCAACACCTTCTCCCAGAACAGCCAACCCATGGCGATCAGCCATAGCAGGCAGACGGCAATACTCGACCAACGGCTGCTCATACTCACAATTCCGCACAATCGGCGTTGCACGAAACGGTCATTCTGAGGATGATACCGCCTGACGCGATCCGTAACCGTTCAGGCGGACCGGGTACCCTCTGGGTATCTTCGTCGCAAGGCCCAAAGGTTGCAAACCCAGGCACGGAGGCTAAGGCAGTGCAACATCCCTATCCCTGGAAACCCATTGTAGCATGTTTGGCGGTCGTTTCCTTGCTGGCAACGGCCGGCTGCCAGCGGAGCGGCAGCGGGCAACCGGCGGCGGCCGTCCATGGCCCCAACGGCCAGCAGGCCGGGCCGGACGGCAACGGGGGTTCGTCCTCCGGCGCCTTCGCCAAGCCCGACCGGCTGCACCCCACGGTGACGTTCGACACCACGTTGGGGAGTTTCACCGTGCGGCTGGATGCCGAGAAGGCCCCCCTGACCGTGGAGAATTTCTTAAGATACGTCGCCGGCAAGCATTACGACGGCACGGTCTTCCATCAAGTGCAGAAAGACTTCCCCAAAGTGGTGCTGGGAGGGGCGTTTACGCCGGACCTGAAAGAACGGCCCGCCCAGGGCCCCCCCATCCGCAATGAGGCCGACAGCGGCTTGAAGAATCGCCGGGGCACGATCGCCATGGCCCGGCAGGCGGACATGGCCGACAGTGCCACCGCCATGTTCTTCATCAACCTGGCCGACAACGACGTGCTCGACTACAAAGACCGCAGCGCCGAGCACTATGGCTATTGCGTCTTCGGCGAGGTGACCGAGGGCCTCGATGTCGTTGATAGCATGGCCCAAGTCCCGGTGCGAGACACGCCGCAGTTGCAGCACGTGCCCGGCGATCCGATCGTGATCAAGTCGGTGCAGTTGCGTTGATCTTAGGCATTTAGCGCCTCTTTCGCATCTCGCTCAAGCTGCGCAGTTTCTCTGCGTCGGCCGCGTTAGCGTTGTGTGTGCCGGGTGGCTTGCAGTTGACAAGCGGGTGGCGGATGTCCAATAATGGTCGTTGCGTGCCAGTAGGGGCGCTTGGTGCACAGGAGGAACGATATGCCAAATGCCACTTACTTCGTACAAGAGTGCCCGACCTGCGGCCGGCGCGTGCAGATCCGTGTGGAGCACCTGGGCAAGCGAGTGGTATGCCAGCATTGCCAGGGCAAGTTCATGGCCATGGATCCCGCCAGTGCTCGGGGCGACATTGTCCCTGGCGGCAGCGCCCTGCTGCGGCGTGCCGACGAGTTGCTCAAGTCGATCGCGCACCAGAACGGCCAGTGCCGGACCTCGCCGCCGAAATAGTCTGCGCTGCTATGCGCCAGCCGAGCTCGGTGACGCGGCGCCCTCGTGGATAATGCGGGTGCCGAGCAGATCCGTCGAAGGAGCACGGGCGACAGCCAAGGGCATGCCGTTGCCGCTTTGCGCCTCAGCGCCTTTGCGTGAGAAATTCCTCACGGCGTTGGGACTACGTGGCCCATTTCATGCCCTGCTTCAGCGGGAACTCAAGGCAAGTTCCAAGATCAGCGTAACCAGCAGCAGGCCGCAGGAGGCATAGGCCGCACGATGATCGACCTTGCCGGCTGCCGGTCCCAGGCCGAACTTCGGTCCAAGTCCATTCCATAAATAGAGCCCCATCGCAAAGCTGGCCGCGCCGAAGGCCCAGAGCAGCCATATCGGGCTGCCGTGGCGCAGCATATCCCCGGCGTCGCCGATCCCGCCGAACGATCCGGCGCCGATGTAGCCGCCGTTGGCCACGAGGCAGAACCCGGCAAAGAACCGGAGCAGGTAGCTCCACTGGAATCGGCTCGCCTTGGCGACCGCGGCGATCACCAGCGGCAGCAGGACGCCCAGACACGGCCCGGCCCAGACGACCGGCAGCGGCCGGGGATTGGGCGATACGTCGGTTCGTGAAATCGTCAGCGGGTGCAGGACGACTTTCTCGACCGTGCCGCCCGTGGCCAGGGCGGCCAGGACGTGCCCAAGCTCATGGGTCGCCTGCATCGCCAGCCAGCACAGCGGCAGGAAGGTCCCGATCAGGAGGACTTGGTGAAATCGGCGCATGGTCGCGGCGGCGGTGGTCGGCCGGGGATTGAAACGGCCGTGTGCCACTGGCTTTGCCAGTGCTGCCGTGGGACGGACGGCGAGGCAGCATTCTTGACGCAGAACATGACCGACGGACGCGCTGTCAACTGGCCGTCTCTCCATTTTCATGCACCACGCACTGGAACGTCAAGGGACCGAGTTGCCCCGGAGGGGCATTTGAAAGTAGCCCAGCAGTTTACTGCTGGGAAAGTCGTCGCGAGAACTCCATCCGACAAGTCCCGGAGGGACGGCCGGAGGCGGCCGGCTCAGTCGTCCCTCCGGGACGGACCGACAGTTCGGGTCGCCCGTGCACCCAGCGATGAATCGCTGGGCTACTATCGAAGGTCCCTCCAGGACGTACCGGGCAACAACGCCTTGGATTTAACACCTGTCTCTCGGGAGCAAATCCGGCTATAATGTGGGCCATGGCCGACGCCTTCCCAAGACCCCGCTGGTATCGCCTCACGCCGGATCGGGCGGTGCTCGGATTGTTGGCAGTCGAGGGTCTTCTGCTGCTGTCGCAATGGTTCGAGTGGTTCGCCTTCAATCGGCACAAGGGCTGGACGCTGTCGATTTGCCTGGCGACCGTCGCGGCGGCCTTTTTGCTGATGTTGCTGTGGTTCCTCGCCGCCCTGGTTTTTCGGCTGCGTTTCCAGTTCAGCATCCTCTCGTTGCTGGTGCTGGTGGTCGTCGTCGCCATCCCGTGCAGTTGGCTGGCGGCGGCGAGAAAACAGGCGGAGAAACAGCGGGAGGCGGTGGAGGAGATTAGGAATGCTTTTGGCCAGGTTTCGTATGATTATGAATACGATCCGTCTGGCTGGCAAATCCCAGGTCCCCCAGGACGGCCAGAGCCGGCGTGGCTGCGCGGGCTGCTGGGAGACGACCTATTCGCAAGCGTAACGCAGGTCCATGTTAACCTCCCAGAATTCGGCGACGCCGGATTGAAACACCTCGACGGCTTGCCCGAACTCCAAGTGCTAGACCTCTGCGGCACCACCGTCGAGCGACGCCGGACTGGAGCCCCTCGAAGGATTGCCCCAACTCCAGGTGCTGGACCTCATGGGCACCCTGGTCAGCGACGCCGGACTGAAACACCTCAACGGATTGACCCGACTCCGAGAACTGACCCTCCGGTCGGGGACCAAGGTCGGCGACGCCGGGCTGGAACACCTCAAGGGCACTGACCCAACTCCAAGAACTGGACCTCTTCGGCACCAAGGTCAGCGACGCCGGGCTGCAATACCTTAAGGGACTGAACGAACTCCGGGAGGTCAACCTGATGGACACAGGCGTCACGGACGCGGGCGCGAGCGATCTTCAGAGGGCCTTGCCGAAGACAATCATCATTCGGCGGTGAAACGTTGGGCGAAGTGTCCCGAGGCAACGTCAACCTTCCGAAAGCACTGGCGGAGCCAGTGGCACCCAACCACAAACGCGGAGTGACCGAGCCCTACCGGCTCCCCGCCCCGCCGGTCAGCTTTGCCAGGTCCTGAAAGAAACCCGGATACGTCTTGGCCGTGCAAGCGGGATTCCGGATGACCACGCCCGCGACGGCCAGGCCCACCAGCGCCAGACTCATCGCCATCCGATGGTCGTCGTAGGTGTCGAGCGTGGCGCCGTGCAGCTTGCCGGGGATGATCTTGAGCCCGTCGTCGTACTCCTCGACCGCGGCCCCCAGCTTGCCGAGCTCGGTGGCCAGCGCCCGGATGCGATCGGTCTCCTTGTGGCGAATATGGGCGACGCCGCGAATGGTCGTGGGGCCGTCGGCCAGCAGGGCGACCGCGGCCAGCGTCGGCACCGTGTCGCTGGTGGCGTTCATGTCGGCCTCGATGCCGCGAAGCGGGCCGCCGGTCACCGTCAGGCCGCCGGCAGCGGCGCGGACCTGGCAGCCCATGCGTTCCAGCAGGTCGCAAAAGGCGATGTCGCCTTGCAGGCTCTGCCGCGTGAGCCCCTCGACGGTGACTGTGCCCCGGGTGACGGCGGCGGCGGCCAGAAAGTAGCTGGCGGCCGAGGCGTCGGGCTCGATCGCATAGTCGGCGGCCCGATAGCGGGCCGGCGAAATGCGGAAACGCGGGCCGTCCGACTCGACGGCTACGCCGAAGGCCCGCATCACCCCGAGCGTCATGTCGACGTAGGGCCTCGAAACGAGGTTGCCCGCCACGCTCAGCTCGACCGGCGTCCGGGCGGCGGGGGCGGCCATCAAGCAGCGCGCTGAGGAACTGGCTCGATATGTCGCCGGCCACTTGGGCCCGCCCACCCGGCAGGCCGGCGGCGCGAACGACGACCGGCGGGCAGCCGGAATCCAGCTCGCTGACGGCGTCGGCCCCAAGCTGCCCGAGGGCGTCCAGGAGGTCTTGGATCGGGCGTTCTCTCATGCGGGCCGTGCCGTCGAGGCGGAAGCGGCCGTGGCCCAGCGCCGCCACGGCGGTGAGAAATCGCACCGTGGTGCCGCTGTTGCCGACCATGATTTCCGCGTCGCCGCCCGGCGGGCGGCCGCCACAGCCGGTAACGCGGATCGTCTGCTCGGCCGGATCGTGCCCGACAGAAACTCCCAGTTGCCCCAGGCCGGCGATCATCACCCGGGTGTCGTCGCTATCCAGGGCGCCGCTAAGCAGCGAGCGGCCTCCGGCCAAGGCGGCGCAGACCAGGGCCCGGTTGGTGATGCTTTTCGAGCCCGGCGGCCGGATCGAGCCGTGGATCGGTCCGCAGGGATGGATTTCGATGGCTTCAGTCATCGTTGGCAGCATACCCGTTGAAGGGTTTTGGGGCCAGGGGCACGTAGCGCGGGCGGCCCCGATAGCTTGGCTATCGGGGTGCCGCAGGCACGAGAGGTCTTCGCGACGTATTGAAGCCCTCTTGCGGCTCCGCCGCCCCGATAGCATAGCTATCGGGGCCACCCGCCGTCGTCCTTCATCCTTCATCCTTTATCCTTCGCGTGCCCCTTGGCGACTCGCCCCAGCTTGTGTATAGTAACTGGTTTCGGCCCAAGGTTCCACCCCCAACGACCGGCCCGGCCGGTTTCCTGCCATGACGCGAATCGCCATTCTGGGCGCCACCGGCTATACCGCCCTGGAACTGATAAAAATCCTGCTCCGCCACCCGCAGGCGGAGATCGTCGCCGCCACCAGCCGCCAGGCGGGCCAGCCGCCGGTCGCCATGATCCACCCCTCGCTGCACGGGCGGCTCGACCTGCGCCTGGAGGACCTCAGTCCGGCCGAGGTGGCCGCCCGGGCGGAATGCGTCTTCAGTTGCCTCCCACACGGCGCCAGCGCCACGGTCATTCCCTTGCTGCTGGACGCCGGGGCCCGGGTGGTCGATTTCAGCGCCGATTACCGGCTCAACGACGCCGAAGTCTACGCCCAATGGTACGGCCAGAAGCACGCCGACCCGGGCCGGCTGGGCAAGGTGGCTTACGGCCTGCCGGAATTGTTCCGCCCGCAGATCGTGCCCTCGCGGCTGGTGGCCAATCCGGGCTGTTATCCGACGTCGGCGATCCTGCCGCTGGCCCCGCTGTTGAAGGCCGGCCTGATCGAGCGCACGGGGATCATCGTCGATTCCAAGAGCGGCGTCTCCGGCGCGGGCCGGACGCCCAAGCTGACCACGCTTTTCGCCGAATGCAACGAGAGCATCTCCGCCTACAACGTCGGCCGCCACCGTCACACGCCCGAAATCGAGCAGGTGCTCGGCACCGCCGCCGGCGGCGCGGTCGAGATCATCTTCACGCCGCAGTTGGTCCCCATGGATCGCGGCATCCTCACCACCGCCTACTCGCAGCCGACCAGCACGGTCACCGAAGAGATGGTGATGGAGATCCTCAGCGAGTTTTACGCCGACGAGCCGTTTGTGCGCGTCGTCGATCACCTGCCGGGGACCAAGGATTCGGCCTATACCAACTTCTGCGACATTACGGCCCGCGTGATTCGCGGCCGCGTGCTGACGATCAGTTGCCTGGACAACCTGGTCAAGGGGGCGGCCGGGGCCGCCGTGCAAAATTTCAACCTCATGTTCGGCTATCCGGAAGCCACGGCACTGTAGCGGGGACTTCAAGCCATGTCGATGCGCGTTCCCAAGGGTTTTCTGCTCTGCGGCGTCCATTGCCGCATCAAGCGCGATCCGCAAAAACCGGACCTGTCGCTGGTGATGTCGGAATCGCCGGCCACGGGCGTGGGCGTCTACACGCAGAACCTCGTTTTCGCCGCCCCCGTCGAGCTGGATCGCAGCCGCACGCCCAGCGACCAGATTCGGGCCGTGGTGATTTGCTCGGGCGTGGCCAACGCCTGCACCGGCCAGCGCGGCCTGGACGACGCCCGGCAGATGACCCGGCTGGCGGCGGCCGTCTGCGGGGCCAAGGAGGAACAGGTGCTGGTGCTATCGACCGGCGTGATCGGCGCCTTCCTGCCCATGGACAAGATCGAGCAGGGCATCGCGGCGGCGGCGGTGAAGCTGGGCGACAACGAGGCCGCGCTCGTCTCGGCCGCCCGCGGCATGTTGACCACCGACACCGTCAACAAGCTGGCCGGGCGGACCGTGACCATCGGCGGCCGGGAGATCCAGGTCACCGGCATGGCGAAAGGGGCGGCCATGATGGGCCCCAACATGGCCACCATGCTGGCCCTGATTATGACCGACGCGGCGCTGGAGCCGGCCGCCGCCCAGGCGGCGTTGCGGGCGGCCACCGAGGACAGTTTCAATTGCATGAGCGTGGACGGCCACATGAGCACCAACGACACCGTGCTGCTGGTGGCCAACGGCCAGGCCGGCGGCCCGCCGCTGGCCGGCAACGATCTGGCGATTTTCCGCCGCACGCTGGATGAAGTCTGCGTCGATCTGGCCAAGGCCATCGCCGGCGACGGCGAGGGCGCCACCCACCTGATCACCATCGACATCAGCGGCTGCGCCGACCGCGCCGCCGCCTTGGCCATCGCCAAGACGGTGGCCAACAGCCCGCTGGTGAAAACCGCCATCCACGGCGCCGATCCCAACTGGGGCCGAATCGTCTCCGCCGCCGGGTACGCCGGCGTGCCGTTCGATCCGGCGGGCGTGACATTGTCGCTCAACGGTTTCCTGCTCTATCGCGGCGCGGCCCCGGTGGCCTTCGACGGCAAAGAGGTCTCCAATTCGATCCGCGACCGCCGCGACACGTTCATCGAGCTGGCCTTCAGCGAAGGCACGGCGGGCGTGCGCTTCTGGACCACCGACCTGACGGCGGAATACGTGCGGCTGAACGCGGATTATCATACGTAGGGGCCGGGGGCCGGGGACCAGGGGCCAGGGGCCAGGGAGGGGAAAGAGGGGCCGGGAAACAGGGGCACCCAGGTGCCAAGCTCCGTCCCCTCCTTCCTTTCCCTGGCCCCCGGTCCCTGGCCCCCGGCCCCTGTTTGCGGCATAATACATGGTTGCCGTCCCAGGCGGGACAAGACAAAACTCATCCCAGAACATCCTCGGGTGCAATCATGCTCGCTCTCCGCAAAAGTCCTTGGCGCGCTGCCGCGCGCCGGGCCCCGCCGGTACTGCTGCTGACGATGACGATGTTGCTAATGTCGCTGGCGCACAGTGCCGTCGCAGAGACCAAGAAGGCCAACGGCGACAGCGTGCGGATCGTCCTGGCCGGCGACGTCATGCTGGATTGCGGACCCGGCCACGCCTTGTCCTGCGGCGAAGACCCCTTCGCCGATCTGGCCACCATCCTGCAAAGCGCGGATATCGCCGTCTGCAACTTGGAGTGCGTCGTTTGCGGGCACGGCCATGGCACTCACGTCCTCAAGCCGTACACGTTCAAGGCCCGGCCCGAGTGCATTCCCGTTCTGAAAAAATACTTCTCCGCCGTCTGCGTGGCCAACAACCATTCGGGCGACTACGGCCCCGACGGCTTCCTGGAAGAACTGACCTTGCTGGAGAAGGCCCATCTGCCTTATTTCGGCGGCGGCCGCGACGCCAAGGAAGCCTCGCGACCGCTGATCCTGGAGCGGAACGGCCGGCGGGTCGCCCTGTTGGGCTACGACGGCTTTCCGCCGCGCTCGTTTGAAGCCGGCGACCATCGGCCCGGCAACGCCTGGCTCACCCCGGCCGCCGTGCTGGCCGACATCAAGCAGGCAAAGGCCGTCCAGCACGCCGACCTGGTGATCCCCATGCTGCACTGGGGACACGAAATGAAGTCGTGGCCCGACGACGGGCAGAAAGCCCTGGCCCGCAGCATCCTTGACGCCGGCGCCGACGCGGTGATCGGCGCCCATCCGCACGTCACGCAAACCGTCGATCTCTACAAGGGGCGACCGATCGTCTACAGTCTGGGCAACTTCGTCTTCGACTATTTTCCCGGGGACGCCGAGGTGTGGTCGGGCTGGGTCGTGCGGCTGACGTTTTCCAAGTCGGCGCCGCCCGAATTGGAGACCTTCGTCGTGGAGATGGACCGCTCGGGGATCCCGCACCTGCGCCGAAGACGGTGAAATAGCCCCCGCCGTCCTCCCCTCTCCCTTTGGGAGAGGGGCAGTGGGTGAGGGCGCGGCGCGTAATCGTTCACAGCATGAAAACTAGCCCGAAGCGCAAGCGAGGGAGGGACGACGGACCGTAGCGTAGTGCACCCTCGCTTGCGCTTCGGGCTAGTGTCACGGGTGCCAAGATCGGGCGGTGAACAGTTACGGGGCGGGGGCAAAGCCCTCACCCTAACCCTCTCCCGGCGGGAGAGGGGACATGAAATCCGCAATTTGCAAGAGTCCACCTATGACCACGCGCGTCCGGCATTTGTTCCTGTGTCTCGCCGCCGGAATGCTGCTGCTCCACGGGCCGGCCCGGGCGGAAACCACCACAACGCATCCCTACCCGGGCATTACGCGAACTTATGTCGACGAGACCCTGACGGTCCACGACCCGGCATCGTACGTCGCCTCGGGCACCCGGTCGCAGTACGTGCACATCAACCTGATCGCGATCGATTTGACCACGCCGGGCCTGAGCTTCTTGGCCACGCCCTACTCGACCGAGGCCGCCGCGCTGGGACCGCTGAAGTACGACGGCAGCACCTACACGTTTACCACGCAGCGGGAGCCGACGCTCGAGTTCCTCAACGAGCACGCGGGCCAGGGGGCGCGGATCGCGGTGAACACCGCCTTTTTCGAGCCCTGGCCACCCCCGCCCCGCCAGAACCCGGCGCAGCCCTACGCGGCGCTGGTGGGGCTGGCCGCTTCGTCGGCCACCCCCAGCGGCCCGGGCGCGGCCTGCGGCCAGACGCACGCTTTTTCGCCCTTTTGCGATCGCCCGCCGAAACCCTATGCGATCCGTCCCAACGCCCCCGCGCTGAACATCGACGAGCACAACCGGGCGACCATCGTCCATCGGGCCGCCGGCGACCGGACCGGCTACGCGACCCAGGAAGGCGTCCGGCTCTACAATACCATCTCCGGCTGCGCGGAGATCATCAAGGACGGGGTCAACCGGGTCCCCGAGATTGCCGCAGAGCCGGGCGCGAGCCGTGACTGGTATGAGAATCCCCGCAGCGGCCGGCGGCCTCGCCCCATCGCCGGCCTGTCGCGTGACCAGCAGACCCTCTATCTTTTCATCGTGGACGCCGGCGATGGCAACCACGCGGGCGGCCTGACGGTCTACGAGGCCGCCGACCTGTTGTTGCATCGGTACGGGGTGCAGAGCGCCATCCAGCTTGACGGCGGCGGCTCGACCACGCTGGCGATGGTTGACCCGCTAAGCGGGGTGGCCGGCGTCATCAACACGCCGTCGGACCGCCCGCCGCGGTCGGTGGGGGCCAGCCTGCTGGTGATGGTACAGACAGAGAAACGTTCACAGGCCCCGCCCCACGGAGTGGTGGAGCCGTGCCGGGATTTGCACCTGCGGCGACTTTTCGCCAGGCCGAAGAGCTGCGGATGGTAACGGCGGCGAGGGCCGCGCGTAAACATTCTCTGGGATTTCAAAGGAATCCCGGCGGCGAACCGGCCGATAAAGGACTATAACAAGCCGACCGCGAATGAGCGAAAACGGTGGCAAGCGGGCTGCGAAGACCTCCGTAGCGTACACGCCCCAAGATGTCAGCCATCTTCATGGCACAATGAATAAAGGCTTGGCCGCGTGGTTATGGAAAGATAGCCGGTCATGGTAGGTGATGATCGGCCCGGCCGTGGCAGCCCGCGAAGGGTCCTGCAATACAAATAGGAATCCTTCTTGCGTTTAGAACCCTTTGCAGTCCCGACGGCCTGCGAAGGGTTTTTTATCTGCGCAAGCTCTACGCCCAACCGGCGGTGATCGACTGGCGCGAGCTGTCCTCGACCCGCTCGTGCAGTTCCTTGCGGCGAATGGGCACGGCCGGCGGGCCGGCCAGCCCGAGTTTCACCCGGCCGCGATGCACCTCCAGCACCGTCACGGTGATGTCGCGGCCGATCATGATCGTCTCTCCGCATTTGCGACTGAGAACCAACATGGGTCCCTCCTTGTCAAAAAAATCGTTGCCTTTTTGATGATCTTTCGGTCTGCCCGGCGGGTGCGGGCGTTATTGTGCCAGCTATAGCTGTCTTATATCTAGATGATACCGCTTCCGCCCCCAGGAAATCAAGGGCAGCGGGGCCTGCGAAAACGCAAGCGACCTGCACGCCGATCACGGTGGCGCACCCCCCTCCCCCTCATCCTTCCCCCTTCCGCCTTCCGCCTTCCCCCTTACCTTCTCCCCCTTTCCCGGCCCAAGGGAATGCGATAAGCTCAAAGTGTCCAGTTCCCTTACGGCAACCCCAAGAGACATTCCAATGGCGACCACGCAAGAGCCCCCACGAACCGCCGTGGACATGGAAACGCTCTATCAAACCCGCTTGAACCGCTACGTGACGGCCCTGCAGAACGGCAAACCGGACATGATCCCCATCCGGCCGTTCGTGGCCGAATTCACCGGGGTCTATGCCGGCTATACCTGCCAGGAACTGGCCCACGACTATGAGCTGGCCTTCGCCGCCGCCCGCAAGTGCGCCGCCGACTTCGATTGGGACGCCGTCTGCGGGAACATGGTCTACGGCTGGATGGGCCTGGTGCAGGCGCTGGGGCTGAAATACTACGGCATTCCGGGCATCGACATCCCGGCCAACACGGGGTTCCAGTACCGCGAGCCGCCCGAGGGCGACGCCTTCATGCGGCCCGACGAGTACGACCAGTTGATCGAAGACCCCACGGGGTTCCTGCTGAACGTCTGGCTGCCGCGGGTCTCGACGGTCATTCGCGCCCCCGGCCAGCCGGCCACCCAGGAGAGCAACCTCGCCCTGATCAAGGGCTCGATGGCGATGCTCAAGTATTTCAACGCCTTCGGCACCCAGTCCGCGCGGCTGCGGGCCGAGTCGGGCAGCCCGCCGGCGATCTGCGGCATCTTCAAGGCCCCCTTGGACATCATCGCCGACAAGCTGCGCGGCTACTTGGGGCTGGTCGAGGACCTGTACGAACGGCGCGACAAGGTGGTGGCCGCCTGCGAGGCGCTGATGCCGCACATGTACCACGTGGCCCGGACCAGCGGCGATCCGGACCGGCTGGTGCCCATCGGCTACTGGATGCACCGCGGCGGCGTCCCCTTCGTCTCGCCCGAGGTGTTTCAGAACATCTATTGGGCGACCGTCAAGCCGATCGTCGAGGAGCTTTGGAAGGACGGCTTGCAGACGATGTTCTATGCCGAGGGGAAGTGGGACCGCCACCTGGAGGCGTTCGCCGAATTGCCGGAGAAGAGCATCGTCTATCACGTCGACCAGGGGGACATTTTCCTGACCCATCGCGTGTTGGGAGAGAAGTTCTGCATTAGCGGCGGCATCCCCAACTACTTGCTGGGCATCGGCTCGCCGCAGCAGGTCCGCGAGTATTGCAAGAAGGTGATCGACGGCGTGGCCCGCGACGGCGGCTACATTATGGACGCCGGCGCCATCATCCAGAACGACGCCCGCGTGGAGAACATCCGCGCCATGACCGACTTCACGCGGGAGTATGGCGTCTATCCCGAGGGGCATTCCCGCGTGGCGACCCCGCCGCCGCAGGCGCTGTGCCGCGCGGGGCGGGCCAGGCGCCGGCGTTCCTGCAAGGCCGCGGCGCGCTCGGCCGCGGGGTGTGCGTGCCCTGGGAGCAGAAACGCAAGGACATTGCGGCCATTCCGGGCGATGAGGCCCTGGTGCAAAGGATTTGGGAGGAGATCGAGGGCCTGGCGAACATGTTCATCTGGCAGATCCTCGTCTCTTTTTGACCGACAAAGCCATGAGTAGCGGTGGGTGCAAGATCGGCCGGCGGCAACTGCTGCGGCGGTCCGTCGAGGCGGCGGCCTTGGCGGCGGCCGGCTGGCCGTGGCGGACCTTGCTGGCCGAGGCGAACTCGCGCTGGTTCAAGATCGGCGCCTGCGATTGGTCGCTGGGGCGGCGCTGCGACCCGGCGGCCCTGGACGTGGCCAAAACCATCGGCCTGGACGGCGTGCAAGTGGAGTTCTGCACCAGCCAGAAGCGGAACCTCCGCGACGCCGCCATGCGGGAGAAGTATCGCCAGGCCATCGCCCGCACCGGGGTGGCCATCGCCTCGCTGGCGATGACCGAGCTCGACCGCGTGCCGCTGAAGAGCGACCCCCGCGCCGCCCCGTGGATCGGCGAGGGCATCGACGCCTGCAAGGCCCTGGGCCTGAGCGTCGTCATGCCGAGTTGTTTCGGCCGGGGCGAGCTCGACATGCAGCGGACCGCCGAGATCGATCACGCCGTCAGGGCGCATGCGGCAGGCTGCCCCCAAGGCGGAGAAACAGGGGATCACCATCGGCCTGGAAAACACCCTCAGCGCCGAAGACAACCTGCGGCTGCTGGATCGCGTCGCCTCGCCGGCGGTGATGGTCTACTACGACGTGGGAAATTCGACCGACCGCGGTCGCAACGTCGTCAAGGAGATTCGCACGCTGGGTAAGCGGATCTGCGAGTTCCACTTCAAAGACGCCGGCTATATGCTGGGCCAGGGACGGATCGACTTCAAGGCCGTCCGGCAGGTGCTGGACGACATTCACTACAGCGGCTGGATCCAGATCGAGGCGGCCGCCCCGCGCGACCTGATCGCCGATTACACGGCCGACCGGCGGTATCTCAAGCGGTTGTTTCCCGCCAAGGTGTGAGAGCGCGTCTTGAAATTCTCCCCTCTCCCTTTGGGAGAGGGGCCGGGGGTGAGGGCGGTTGCGGGGTTGGCCCGGCTACGCCAACGTCTCTCGGCGCTGCCGCCCTCACCCTCGGGCACCACGTCAGTGGTCGCTCCCGGAGGGAGAGGGGAGGTGCCTTCAGTTGGCGCTGAACTCGGGCGGGAAATTGGCCAGCCCGCACGTGCCCAATTCCCGATCGGCGGCCGCCACGGCAAGATGGCTCAGCAACAGCTCCGTGCGGCGATGCACGTTGCACTCGGCCAGCAGGGCCTCCTTGTGGCGAACGTCGACGTCGAGCATGTAGCTGATCACGTCGGTCAAGATGCCCAAGGGCACGTCGCTGCCGAGGATCTGGTCCAGTTGCTCCTGCGCCTCGGGGAGCATGGGGAGGATTTTCATGAAGGCCTGGCGGAGTCGCCGCTGCAAGGAGGCCAGGTCGGCGGCCTCCTGCGGCGGATAACAATCTTCGCACAACTCCACCCTGGCTTCGCGGAAGGCCCGCGGCGGCGAAAGTTCCTCGATCAATCGCACGCGACGCAGCCCCAGCAGCAGCACGTTATAGGTGCCGTTTTCCAGGCGATGGTAGCTGGTGATGCGTCCCAGGCAGGCCATGGGATACAGCGGCGGATGACCCTCGTAGGCATTTTCCCAGCCGGGGGCCAACAAGGCCATGGCGATCAGCCGGTCGCCGGCCAGGGCGTCTTCGAGGAGTTCCCGGTACCGCGGCTCGAAAATGTGCAGCGGCTGCATGACGTGGGGGAACAGGACCAGGTTGGGCAGGGGAAAGACCCGGACCCTGCCGCCGAAATCCTCGAACGAGAACGACAAGTTATCGAAGCTCGCCATGCTAGCCGCTCTGCCCGCCAGAGGCACGATTTTTGCAACACCCTCTCCCACCTGGATTATAGGCCCGACGATGGCCGGAGGCCAACCGAAAGAGGCGGTTTTCCCATCCGGCGCGGGTGTGCCGAGCGTACGGCTCCAGAGGACGCGCACTCATTTGCCCGGACGGGCCGCCCCTCTTGACACTTCCTACAGGCGGGGACGAGAATTGGCCACTCCGGTCGGGGACGCGCCTGCTGCGGGGCGTTTTTCCCGGTCGCGGCTCTCCCCCATTGGGGTTCCATCATGGCCGCCAGCGCCGACGCCAAGCGACACGCCGACCGGGTAGTCCGCCATCTGCGGCGCGAGTACCCGGATGCCAAGTGCTCCTTGGACTTCCAGACGCCGCTGGAATTGCTGGTGGCGACCATCCTTTCGGCCCAGTGTACCGACGAGCGCGTCAACATGGTCACGGCGGAGTTGTTTCGCAAGTATCGCACGGCCGCCCAGTACGCTACGGCCGAACCGGGGGAGTTGGAAAAGGACATCCAAAGCACCGGCTTTTTCCGCAACAAGGCCAAAAGCATCCGGGCCGCCTGCCAGGTGCTGGTCCAGCAGCACGACGGCCGGGTGCCCCAGGACATCGACCAACTGGTGCAACTGCCCGGCGTGGGGCGAAAAACGGCCAACGTCATCCTCGGCACCGCCTTCGCCGTCGCCTCGGGCGTCGTGGTGGACACCCACGTGGCCCGCATCAGCCGGCGGCTGGGGCTGACCCGGGAAAAGGACCCGGTGAAAATCGAGCGGGACCTCATGGAGGCGATCCCGCCACGGGAGTGGATCGCCTTCAGCCACCGCATGATCCAGCACGGCCGCCGCTATTGTACGGCGCGAAAACCCCGCTGCGAGGTCTGCCCGCTGCGGCCCATCTGTCCGCAGATCGGCCTGGGCGACCCGCCAGAAGCGAAAGGGTGAAGCCATGGTCCTGTCCGGCCACGAGATTCGAGCGCAGTTGGGCCAGAACATCGTCATCGACCCCTTCGACGAGGCCCGGCTCAATCCCAACAGCTACAACCTCACGCTGCACAACGAGTTGATGATCTACGAAGAGGTGGTGCTGGACATGCGGCGGGCCAATCGCGTGCGCCGCATTCCCATTCCGGCCGAAGGCCTGGTGCTGCATCCCAACCTGCTCTACCTGGGCCGCACCGTCGAGCGCACGGAGACCCGCAACCTGGTGCCGATGATCGAAGGCCGCTCCTCGATCGGGCGGCTGGGGCTGTTCGTCCACGTGACCGCCGGTTTCGGCGACGTGGGGTTTTGCGGCTTTTGGACCTTGGAGATGTTCGCCGTGCAGCCGGTGCGGATCTATTCCGGCGTGGCCATCTGCCAGATCTTCTATCACGACATCCGCGGCTCGTTCACCGAGTACGCCAGCAACAAGTATCAACACAACACCGACATTCAGCCCAGCCTGCTGTTCAAGGAGCTGACCCCCGACGGGGCCGACGACCCGCAACGGAAGCTCCCCTTCGGCATCGAGCGCTCCGGCGGCTGAAGGGGAAAGGGGACTGGCTCCGTCGCCTCAATCGGCCAGCCCTGCCGAAACGGTTTGCGGCGACGGTGCCTGTCCCCTTTCCCGGGCGGAATAAAGGGGACAGGCACCGTGGCAGCGACGTTTCTCCCACTGCCAACCAAGTGGTGCCACGGAGCCAGTCCCCCTTTTTCCGCCGACCCAGCGTAGTAGAATTACGCCCCATGATTATCACCATTGACGGACCTGCCGGCGCCGGGAAGAGCACCGTGGCCCGGGCGCTGGCCCGGCGACTGGGCTTCCGCTTTCTCGACACGGGAGCCATGTATCGGGCGGTGGCCCTGGCCGGCATGCGCCACGGCGTCGACTGGCAGCGGCCTGAGGAACTGGCCCAGCTCGCCCGGCAACTCGACCTCCGCCTGGCCGAAGACCGCGTCTACCTCGACGGCCAGGACGTCACCGAGGCGATCCGCCGCACGGAAGTGACCGCCGTCACCCGCTACGCCGCCGACAACCGCAACGTCCGCGAACTCATGGTGAAACTGCAACGGGCCATCGCCGGCAATGACAACCTGGTGAGCGAAGGCCGCGACCAGGGGACTGTCGTCTTCCCCGACGCCAAGTGCAAATTCTTCCTTACCGCCAGCGAGGACGAGCGGGCCCGTCGCCGCTGGCGCGATCTCCAGGCCCGCGGCGAAGCGGCCTCCTTCGAGGAAACCCTCGCCGCCCAGCGGCGGCGCGACCAGCAGGACGCCGGCCGGGCGGTGGGGCCCCTGCGAAGTGCCGCCGATGCCATCCGCGTCTCGACCGACGGCCTGACTCCGGACCAGGTTGTGGACCGGCTGGAATCGCTGGCCCGCACGCGGTATAGTGGGTCCTTTTGATGTGACTCGAACGAGCGGAGAACCTGGGGACTGTCCCAATTTTGGGCACCGTGCGAAGCATGGTCGGACGAAAATGGGACTGTCCCCCTCTGAAGCACCCTGACGCACACCTGCCCATGGCCAGCCGTTCCTTACACAGTCGCCTCTGGTATCAATTTCTCCGCCACTGCTTGCAAATCGGCGGCGTGTTGGCTTACGGCGTGCGGTACTACGGGCGTGAAAACATCCCCACCCACGGCGGAGTCCTGGTCGTTTGCAACCACCAGAGCCATTTCGACCCCCCGCTGGTCGGCATGGGGGTCAACCGGCGAATGAACTACCTGGCCCGCGACACCCTCTTCACCTTTCCCCCCTTTCGCTGGCTGATTCATTCGGTGGATGCGATTCCGATCGATCGGGAGGGGGTCGGGCTGAGCGGCGTGAAGGAATCGTTGCGGCGGCTGAAGCGGGGCGAGATGGTGGTGGTCTTTCCGGAGGGGACGCGGACGCGGGACGGGGAGATCGGACGCTTTCGGCCCGGTTTCACGGCCCTGGCCTCGCGGAGCGGGGCCGCCATCCTGCCCGTCGCCGTCGAGGGGGCCTTTGCGGCCTGGCCGCGGGCGCAGAAGTTTCCCGGCCGGGGCCGGATTTTCGTCCGTTATGGCCCCCCACTGCGGCCAGAGGAGATCCGGGGCCGCGACGAACGGGAGTTGCTCTTGGAGGTCCAGCGGCGGGTGCACCAGTGCCTGGCCGAGAATCCGGCAGCATCCGGGGTTTGTCGCATATCGTGGCGGGTTGTAGTGTGCGGCTGTCGCTGTTGCGACCATATCATTAACCCCGAGCAGCCGCGCCTTCGACCCGGAGGGTCGGCTGAAAGTAGCCCAGCGATTCATCGCTGGGTCCCGGAACTCCGCGCAAGTTCTCTCGTCCCGTAGGGACGACTGAAAATAGCCCAGCGGTTCATCGCTGGGTCCCGGAACCCCGCGAAGTTCTCTCGTCCCGAGGGACGACTGAAGCCGTGCGGCCTCAATCCCAGATATACCGCTCGTCGTACTGGATGTTGTGTTTCTTGAGGAACGCCAGAAATTCCTCCTGGAAAGTTTGCTTGCGATGGTGCTCCGCTTGTGACTCGATGTACGCGACGGTGCGATTCACCTGGGAAATCCCCAGGCTGAACGCACCGTAACCCTCCTGCCAGCCAAAGCCGCGGTGTTCGGGAAGCGTGTCGTGGACCCACTTGGACGAGGCGCCTTTGATGAGTTGCATGGCTTTCGCGATGGCCATGGTGGACGGCAGGGACAGGAGGACGTGCACGTGGTCCTCGACGCCGCCGATGGCTTTGGCCGTCATGCCGTTCTCCCTGGCGATTCCGCCCATGAAGGGCCAAAGGCGGGATTGGAGGCTTTCCACAATGTACGGTCGCCGCCCTTCGGTGCTGAACGCGCAATGATACAGGTTGCTGGTGAACGAATGGCCCATGGTCGCACCTTTCCGAGAATGGATCAGCCGTCCCTACGGGACTATCGAGCGGGTTGTAACTTCCGGCTTCCCAGCGATAAATCGCTGGGCTACTATCAAATGCCCCTCCGGGGCAGGTGATCTGCCGGCATCATCGGTTTTCGAGAACCAGCCGCATGTCATACCCGATTGGCGTTTCCCTTGCAATTACCGGCCCTACGGCCGGGAAACGCGGGAGACATGGCCGATTAGTCAGGTGGCATCGCCGGGCCGATAGCCCGTTCCGAATTCGCGCTGGGGGGGCATATACCACCAGGCACCATCCCTCGCACGGGCGTTTGTCCGCTCGGCCGCCCTTGTCCTCCGGCCGATTTCTGCTAAACTTATTGGTTTCCCCAGGGCCCATGCCCACGGCGGTAGAACCAGGGATTTCGTATGGCAAGGCGACTGCAATTCAATCGCGTCAGCAAGCGACGCACGAAGACCAAGATCCACGGCAAGAAGAAGGACCCCCTGTTCGTCGAGGGACAGCGGCCCCGGCCGATGTACGTCGACTACAAGAACCTCGATCTGCTCAAGAAGCTGACCAATCGTCAGAGCAAGATCATCAGCCGGCGCAAGAGCGGCTGCACGGCCGTCAGCCAGCACGCGGTGACGCGAGCCATCAAGCGGGCCCGCTTCATGGCGCTGCTGCCGTACACGGGCGAGTAGGGTCGGCCGCCGGTGGCGTCTTCTTGCGGTGCAGGCACTCGCGCCTCTGCGCCGCAACGCTTCCTCGCGGACATGCTCACTGTCTGGGCCGGCCATGACCACCACCCCCATGATGAGACAGTATCAGGAGGCGAAGCGGGCCTGCGGCGACGCCTTGCTGCTGTTTCGCATGGGCGACTTCTACGAGATGTTCTTCGACGACGCCAAGGTCGCCGCCCGCACGCTCAACCTCGCCCTGACCAGCCGCGACAAGGGTGCCGGCGGCGTCCCCATGGCCGGCTTTCCCCATCATCAACTGGAAAGCTACCTGGGCAAGCTGATCGCGGCCGGGCTGCGGGCCGCCGTCTGCGAGCAGGTCGAAGACCCGCGGCTGGCCAAGGGCCTGGTGAAACGCGAAGTCACGCGGATCGTCACCCCCGGCACCGTCACCGATGACGCCCTGCTCGATCCGCGGCAGAGCAATTTTCTGGCGGCCGTGGCCCCCGGCGATCCGCTGGGGCTGGCCTGGGTCGAGCTTTCCACCGGCCGTTTCGTGGCTGCCGCCATGGCCCCCGCCCGGCTGCCCGACCAATTGGCCCGCATCGCGCCGGCCGAGTGCCTGCTCTCCGAGGATTCGCCCCCGTTGCCCCGCGAACTGCACGAGCGGATGATGGTCACGCGGCGGCCGGGCTGGGCCTTTTCGCTCTCCTCGGCCCGCCAGGCGCTGGCCAAGCACTTCCGCACGGCCAGCCTCGAGGGCTTCGGCTTCGGCAACACTCCCGCCGACGACCAGGCGATCGCGGCCGCCGGCGCCGTGCTGGATTACCTGACCGAAACGCAGAAGACGTCGCTTGCGCATATCGACCGGCTGGTCGCCTACCGCAGTTCGGGCACGCTGGAGATCGACCAATCGAGCCGCCGCAGCCTGGAGATTACCCGCACCATCCGCGAGGGCCGCCGCGAGGGCTCGCTGCTGGCGGTGTTGGACAACACGGCCACCGCCATGGGCTCGCGGCTGCTGGACGATTGGCTGGCCAATCCGCTGGTCGATGCCCCCGCCATCCGCGCCCGCCACGAGGCGGTCGACGAGTTGGTCGGCGATGCGGCCTTGGCCGCCGAGCTGCGCGAGGTCCTGCGGCGGGTCTACGACGTCGAGCGGCTGCTGGCGCGGGCAACCACGGGGCGGGCCAGTCCCCGCGACCTGGCCTTCCTGGGCCGCACGCTGCGGGTGCTGCCCGGACTGAAAGCCAGGCTGACGGCCCGGCGCAGTCCCCTGCTTTGTCAGTTGGAGGGCGAGATCGATCTGTGCGTCGATTTGCGGAGCAAGCTGGACGCGGCGCTGGCCGAGGAGTGCCCCTTGGCCGCCCACGACGGCGGGTTTATCCGCGACGGGTTTCATCCGCCGCTGGATGCGTTGCGGGAACTGGCCCACGGCGGCAAACAGTGGATCGCCCGCTACCAGGCCCAGGAAAGCCAGCGGACCGGCATCCCCACGCTCAAAGTCGGCTTTAACAAGGTCTTCGGCTATTACATCGAGATCACCAACACCCATCGCCAGCGGATCCCCGACGACTACATACGTAAGCAGACGGTCAAGAATGCCGAGCGCTACATTACGCCCGAGCTGAAGCAGTACGAAGAGCAGGTGCTGACGGCCGACGAGAAGTCGAAGGAGATGGAATACGAGTTGTTCCTGGAGCTGCGCGAGGCGGTGACGGCCTCGCGGCGGCGGCTGCAAGGCACCGCCGCCGTGCTGGCGCAGTTGGACGTGCTTGCGGCGCTGGCCGAGCTGGCCCGGCTGCGCAATTACTGCCGGCCGGAGATCGTCGAGGAGCCGGTGCTCCGCATTCTCGACGGCCGCCATCCGGTGCTCGACGTGGTCGAGCCGGAGGGCACGTTCGTGCCCAACGACGTGCTGGCCGGGGGCGCCTCGGGCAACATGCTGCTGATTACCGGCCCCAACATGGCCGGCAAGAGCACCTACATCCGCCAGACGGCCTTGATCGTGCTGTTGGCGCAGATGGGAAGTTTCGTGCCGGCGCGGTCGGCGACCATCGGACTGTGCGACCGCATCTTCGCCCGCGTGGGGGCCAGCGACGAGCTGAGCCGCGGCCAGAGCACGTTCATGGTCGAGATGACCGAAACGGCGCGGATCCTCAACACGGCCACGGCCCAAAGCCTGGTGATCCTCGACGAGATCGGCCGCGGCACCAGCACCTACGACGGCATCTCGCTGGCCTGGTCGGTGGTCGAGTACCTGCACGATCACGTCGGCTGCCGCACGCTCTTCGCCACCCACTACCACGAGCTGACCGACCTGGAGAAGTCGCTCTCGGGCGTGAAGAATTACAACGTCTCGGTCCGCGAATGGCAGGAGGAGGTGGTCTTTCTGCACAAGATCGTCGAGGGGGCGGCCGACAAGAGCTACGGCATTCACGTCGCCCGGCTGGCCGGCGTGCCGCGGGAAGTGATCCAACGGAGCAAGGAGATCCTGGCGCAGTTGGAGGAGGAGCATTTGGACGCGGAAGGCCGGGCGCGGATCGCGCGCACCCGCCGAGGCCGACAGCCCCGTGCGGCGTCAGCTTACGCTCTTCGCTGCCGCAAAACGCCCGCCGACGAAGGCGGAAGGCGGAGGGCGGAAGGCGGAAGGATGAAGCCCACGCGACGAGCCTCGGGCGTAAGGCGCGGGGATCCCGTCAACCCTTCCCCCTTCCGCCTTCCGCCTTATTTGAGTGGCGTTGTGGTGCTGCCGGGTTATCCGAGGGCTGACGCCCCCGGCTCGGGCCTTTTGTTTTGCCTTCCGCCTTCAGGCGGCGCCGTTATCGAGCTCGAAGACGCAGCAAGGCTCGCCGTCGTGGCGGCTGGCGATCTGGCGGACCGGGGCGCGGACCACGTTGCGGATCATGTCCAGATCGACGCAACAGATGTTTCGCGACGGGTCGAACATGCTGATGAAAGGGCAACTCCGCTTGTACAAAACAAGAGCCCCCTGCTCCTTGCGGAGGTCCAGCAGCCCGCCCTCGGTGCGCAACAGGGCCAGAAGCTGCCGCAGCCGTTGGGCGGGTTCGTCGGCGGTGATCTTGGCGTTGTAATGCTCGGCCAAGATGCGGCCGACCCGGCCGAGGACCTTCTTGCCCAACTCCCGGCCGCCCACCTCCTCGATGGCCTGCCAAATCGACGGCACGACCAAGCGTTGATTATTGGCAAACAACAGCAGCATCGCGGCCGGGGTGGCGGAATAGCGGTAGCGGGGCCGGCCGCGGCCGGACAGATGTTCGATGCTGAATTCGGCCAGCCCCACCGAGACCAACTCGTTGAGTTGCTCCTTGACCGCCGTCCGCGTCACCCGGGTGGCACGCATCAGGTCGCTGAGCGTCCGCGGCGCGTTGCCGACCAACAGCTTGATCATCCGCAGCCCGGCGGCACTCACGATGACCTCGGGGGTCATTACCACTTTGCCCTTGCGGTTCCTCATTTTCCTTTACCGAAGCTGGCTCCACTCCAGCGAGGCAGTTTGCTCGCTGCGGCTTCCTCACATCCCCCTTTATGATAACCTATTGCTGAGTGCCCGTAAACCCACCCTGGAGCGGGGAATGGGAAGGATGAAGGATAAAGGATGAAGGATGAAGGATGGGGCGTGATGGTCTGTCTGGTCATCCTTCATCCTTTATCCTTCATCCTTAAAAAGTCCGCCAGGGCGTCGTAGTATTCCCGCGGCCGGGGATCGTTGTGGTCGCGGTCCGTGATCGTGATGAATTGCTTGGGCTCGTTGGCGGCGTCGAACAGCCGACGGCCCAGCGCGAAGGGGATGATCGTGTCGGCTAGGCCGTGGCTTTGCAGCAACGGGCCGTGATAGGCGGCAATCCTGGCGGCCGAATCGAACCGCGTCCGCATCAAGAGGCGGACCGGCAGCCAGGGGAAATGATAGGCGGCCACGTCGGGCAACGAGCTGAACGTGCTCTCCAGCACCAGCGCCCGGGCGCCGTCGGCGGCGGCCAGTTCGACCGCCACGGCCCCGCCCAGCGACTCGCCCATCAGCACCAGGTCGCTTTCCCGGACGCCCTGGCGCACGGCGAGCCATCTGCGCGGCCCGGGCGTCGGCCAACACGCCCTGCTGGCTCGCTCGCCCCTCGCTCCGCCCGTAGCCGCGGTAATCGAAGATCAGCACCGACACGCCGACGCGGTCGTGGAGGATCCGCAGCACCTCGGCGCGATCGGTGATATTGCCGGCGTTGCCGTGCAGGAAGAGGACCGCGTCGCGGGCGCCGGGGCACGGCACGTACCAGCCGTGCAGCCGCGTGCCGTCGGCCGCCTGGAAGTGCGCGTCCTCGAAGACCAGCCCCCACGGCCGCCAGTCACCCGCCGGGAACTTCGACGGCACGAAGATCATCCGCTCTTCCAAGAACATCATCACCAGCACCACCACCAGGTAGGCGGCCAACGGCAACCGCACCACGCGCCAGGCGCGGCGGAGCCACCGTCGGGGGCCCGCAGCAGGCGGCTCGGCTGGCGGATCGCCTATCGAGGCCATATCCAATCCTGCCGCCCAGCGGGACGGGCTTCGCGCGGGTGCCACTGCTGGCTTGTCCAGCAGTCCTGCCCCTGGCGATCGTTCCACACTGCTGGGCAAGCCAGCAGTGGCACCCTACGCCTTGGCGTGGAATGCTCCACACTGCGCCCTTGGTTTGGCGTTTAGCGGAAGCTGTAGTTGGGGTTCTTGGTGTCGAAGTCGGCGTCGGTGAAGCCGTTGTTGATCTTCAAGTTGAGATAGGTGTACTCTTCGATCAGCTCGGGCGGGCCGTTGCGCCGCTTGGGCCATTCATAGGCCTCGTAGCGCACCGGGACGTTGAGCTCGTCGTCGACGAAGATCCTCGCCAGGTGGAAGAGGAAATTGCGCCGCGGCCTGGGATGCATGACCTGGATGCAGGTGCAGACGCGGTTGTTGATCTTCGCCCCCTTGTAGAACTTCACCTCGCATTCGCCGTACTTCGTGTCCGCCTCGGCGACCTCGACCAGCCGCCGCGTCAAGTTGAGGATCCCCAACTCGGTCAAGGGATAACGCTGGCCCTGCATGGCCACCACGCCCGTCGGCTCCAGGGAAACGGTGCCGAACATCGTCTGCTTGATGCCGGTGCCGTGGGCCCACATGTTGCCCTTGTTGGCGCCGTCGATGTAGATGACCTCTTGTCCCTTCACGTCGGAGGGGGCCAGAAAGTACATGTACACGCTGAAGGGCCGGTGGCGCACCTTGATGAACATGTACTGGTAGTCGCCCAGCTTGTTGCCCAGCCGCTCGCGCTTGACCAGGGTGGCCGAATAGTCTTGGATCTTCTCGATCTGTGTCAATCCCTGGCGAGCCCAGCGCAGGGCCGGCATGAGGGGATGCTCCTTGGGATCGCCGGGCCGCAGGCTGGTCTCCAGCGGCGGCGCCGTCACCTCGGAGCGTTCGGCCATGCGAACGGGGCGCTGATAGACGCCATTCGGAGCGGGGCCTGCCGCAGGGGATGCACCCGGGCCCGGCCCTGCCGGTCCCGGCGCCGTCTGCGCCACAAGAGGCAACGTCCACAACACACCCGCCAGCAGCGCCGGCAGCCAACACGCGGCAGTCCAATCACGACGCAACATCAGAAAAACCCTCCTTGGTCGGTGCTTCCTCGCAGGCGAAGAATTTGGGAGCCGTCCTTGGTTTGGGGAAAAACGGTCCGCTCACCGGTCCGATTTCCCTCCCTCCTCGACGTATCGCGTATTCTGCTCCGCCGGATTACAATGTTTCGCTCACAGGAGGCGGTTTGTGGCCGCCGGCGCAGCCGCCGCGCGCCTAGTCCCTGATAACCGGCACATTTTACCCAAGTCGCGCTTTTTGCGGGAGATCAATTCGTGACGCCTGTCTGTATCTGGGTCGCCCGCGTGGTTTCGGCCGATTTTGAGGAAAACACCTACCTGCTCGGCTGCGACGGCCGCCGCGACTGCCTGGTCATCGATCCCGGGCTGGAGCCGCAGAAAATATTCCATTATTTGGCAGAAAAAAAGTTGGCGCCGGCGGCCATCCTCATCACCCACGGCCATGCCGACCACATCGCCGGCGCCGCCGCGCTCAAGGACCGCTGGCCCGACTGCCAGGTGGTCGTCGGCGCCGGCGATGCCGCCAAACTGACCGATCCGATCTTGAACCTTTCGGCCGCCTTCGGCCTGCCGATCGTCATTCCGCCGGCCGACGTGACCGTCGAGGACGGCGCCTTCTTCACTGCCGCAGGCATTACGTTGGAAGTGCGGGCGACTCCGGGGCATTCGGCTGGTCACGTCATCTACTTGTGCCGCGATGCCCAGCCGATGCTGGCGCTGGTGGGCGACGTGATCTTTCGCGGCGGCATCGGGCGGACCGACTTCCCCGACGGCGACTTCCACACCCTCATCGCCTCCATTCGCCACCAGCTCTTCACCCTTCCCGACGACACCCGGCTGCTGCCCGGCCACGGCCCCGCCACCGACGTGGGGACGGAGAAACGCGGCAATCCGTTTGTCGCTGAGTGAGGGCGGAAGGAAAACAGAACGAGCCGGTGGCGTCAGCCACCGGACAACCCCGGCGGCGCCACGACGCCACTGAAGCAAGGCGGAAGGGGGAAGAAATCTCGCGCGGAGACGCGGAGACGCGGAGAAGAGACTCGCCGGAGGAAGGCGAAGAAACCAGTGCACGAGTTTGCCCGACGGCCATAGCCAATGAGTTCCGCTGGGGCCGATTGCCGACACAGATTCCTCAACGCCTTTTCTCTGCGTCCCTGCGCCTCCGCGCGAGCCTTCCTTCCTTTATCGGAAGGCTCGTTCACAGGTTGCCGACCGCCCGGCGGAGACGCATGCCGGCCAGAACGGCCTGGTAGGTGCAGTTGTAGAAATTCGTGTAGGCCTGCACCCGCGACGTTTGCGCGTCGAGCACTTCGGTGTTGGTGCCGGCCTGTTGCTCGTAGCGGCCGCGGGCGATGCGCAGGTTTTCGTCCGCCTGGGCCGTGGCCTGCCAGGCCACCTGGATCCGCTGGCGGGCCGTCTGCAAATCGAGCCACCGCTGCCGCACCTCCAGGGCGATCACGGATTCGGCGTCCTTTCGCGTCCGCGAGACTGCTTCCGCCTTCTCCCGCAGCGGCGCTGGCTTGATTGCTCAGGCGGCCGAAGTCCACCGCAGTCCACTCCAGGTCGAGTGCGACGGCCGCGACCCCGTTGGGATTGATATACGGATCCTGCTGATAGACGTAACCGCCGTAAAGGGTGACTTGCGGGGCGCGCTTCGCTTGGATGCCGGCGGCCTGTTCCTGCAAGGCAACCGCTTGGGAGGCCAGGCCGGCAAGCTCCGGGCGGGTTTGCAACGCACGACCGGTCAGTTCGTCCAAATTGCCCAAGCAGCCGTCGTCCCGCAGCTCGGCCAGCAGCACGCGGGCCGCCAGCGGCCGGCCCAGGGCCCGATTGTACGCGGCGCACGCCGAGTCGTAGTCGTTGCGGGCTTCCAACTGTTGTTGGCGAGCGTCGGCCAGGGCGACCTGGGCTGCCAAGAGGTCGTTTCTCGGCACCCGTTCGGCGGTAAACAAGGCGTTGACCAGCGTGGTGTGCGAGGCGAGGCTGGCCACCCGGCTGTCGGCGACTTCCAACAGCCGCGCCGCCCGCAGGACCGCCACGTAGGTCTCCGCCACGCGGATCTTCACGTCGAGCTGCGTCTGGTCGGCGTCGGCCTGATTGGCATGGACCGTCGCGTCGGCGGCGTTGATGCCGCTGGAGATGCGGCCGAAGGTGTAGACCGGCTGGGTCACCAGGCCGTGAAACCCGGCGCTGTCGCGGCCGATGAGCGACATCTGGGTGGCCGGCAACGGAGGAGCGTTCAGCGTAAAGCCCGGCTGCTGGCTCAAGGCGAAGTAGTCCGCCCCCACCTTCAGCGTCGGCAGCCGTTCGGCCTTGGCAGCCTCCAAGCTGCTCCTGGCCGAGGAAAGATTCCAGCGGCTCGACTCGATTTGCTGATCCGTTTGCAGGGCCGTTCGCCAGGCGTCTTGCAACGTCTCTGGAACCGCCCGCGCGTCTTGTGGCGGCGGGGGCGCCGGGGCCGGCACAAAAGGCTGTTGCCCCAAGGCCAGCGAGGCGGACAGGCAAACCACCAGCAGCACGAGGGCGGCGCCGACTTTTTCCGCGCTAGCGCGATGGACTTCCATGTCCCGCCCCTCCCCAGCGCCCGACACCCGTGAACGCACCGTCGCCGAGCACGCTAAAATGGGCAAAGCGTACGCCCAGTCTGGATTCGACCAGAGGTAACGGACTTGTTGAACCAGACTACAACCCGAAGCCATTTCAGGGATTACGAGCGACCGCCCCGGCCCCCGCCCTGGTCGCGGCTGGAGAAGGCACAGCGACTCGGCAATATACACAAAGGCGGAGGGCGGAAGGGGGAAGGAGAACAGAACGAGCCGGTGGCGTCAGCCACCGGATAACCCCGCGGCGCCACCACGCCACTGAAGCAGGGCGGAAGAGAGAATAATTCTCGCGCGGAGACGCAGAGAAACGGCGAAAAGGAGGGGAAGAGCAGAAAGGTACGGGCCGGCCACACCGTTATCGCCCATGAACTCCGCTGGCGCGTCGATGCGTGCCCGTGCTTTTCAGCGTCTCTCCTCGGCGTCGCTGCGTCTCTGCGCGAGAATTCCTCCCCTACGCCCTCACCCCCGGCCCCTCTCCCGGAAGGGGAGAGGGGAGACGTTCGCCTGCCTCTCGCTCACAGCGACAAGACTTCGGCGATCTGCCGCACGGTGGCGGAGCCGGTGGTGCCGAGCTGATGGATCACCACCGAGGCGGCAGCATTGGCCAACTCGACCGCTTCGGAGAGACTGGCCCCGGCGGCCAAGGCGGAGGCTAGGTTGGCGGTCACCGAATCGCCGGCACCAACAATGTCGATCTCGCCGCGGAGCGGCAGCGACCTGGTGTAGGCCAGCTCGCCGCCGGGGGCCGCCCCCATGAGGCCGTCTTCCGCCAAGGTGACGAAGACGTGGCGGCCGTTGCGCCGGGCCAACTCGGTCGCGGACAGCTTGGTCTGATCCAGCCCGACCGGCGACGTGCTGCCCAAGAGCATGCCCAGTTCGGCACGGTTCATTTTCAGTCCCACGGCCGGATAGCCGCGAAGACTGCGGCGGCTGTCGGCCAGCACGCACAACTCGGGCCGCCCGGTGGCGATCGCGCCCAGCGCTTCGAGCACGCGGCGGGTGGCCACCCCGGTGTCGGCCAGGTCAACCTGGTCCATGACGATCAGGGCGTCGATCTGCGGGGCGCACTCCCGCAAGGCGGCCGAGAGCCGGTCTTCCAGGGCGGCCGGCGTGGGCGTCCAATTCTTGCTGTCCAAGCGATTGAGCTCGCGCGGCGGCTTGCCGGCCTCCAGCACCAGCGGCTTGCAGTAGGTGAAGGTGCGTCGCAACGGGGTTTGCACAAAGGAGTCCATCGCCACGCCGGGCATCGCCCGCAGGGCGCGGATCAGCTCGAAGCCTTCGCCGTCGTCGCCGGCAAAACCCAGGGGGATGACGCGGCCCACGCCCAGGGCCACGAGGTTGTTGAGCACGGTCCCGGCGGCGCCCGGCTGGGAGCGGACGCGGGTGACGTTATGGACCGGCAGGCCCGTCTCCAGCGAGGTCTCCTGGAGGGCCGGGTCGATTTCCAGGTAGCGGTCGAGACAGAAATCACCCAACAGGGCGATAGAAAGCCCGGCGTAGCGTGCCGTGATTTGTTCGAGGCGTTTGCTGTTCATAATCTCTCCCCTCTCTCTCCGGGAGAGGGGCCGGGGGTGAGGGCGAATTACGGTTGACATTGCCCGTCTGAATCAGGCATCTTCTCAACTTCCCCTCACCCTAACCCTCTCCCGGCGGGAGAGGGGACGCCGGGTGCCACTGGCTCCGCCGGGTGCCACTGGCTCCGCCAGTGCTTTGGGCGACCAGCCCCGCGAAAGCACTGGCAGAGCCAGTGGCACACTTGCGATGACCTTGCCAAAACGCCGGTTTTTCTTGCCCCCAACTCCCGGACACCCTCGTTCACGATACCTCTACCCGCCCGGCGCTGCCGGCCGACAGGCGATGGAAGAGGTGGTGAACGAAGGCCAGGTTGTCGCACTGGAGATACCGCATCACGCCGCCCATGCGGGCGTAGCTCTTGCAAAAACGGAGGTAATAGGCCGGATTGGTCTTGGGCGGCTCGCCGGTGGACCAATCCCAACCGCCGCCGTCCTGGAGATCGACGACATAAATGGCATGACCAGCCACCACGGGCCGGCCGGCCTGAATCCGCAGGTTGTTCACGCAGCTCAGGCTCTTCTCGAACACTTGCGGGCCCATGATCGCGGAGCCGACCGAGAGAACGACGCCGCCGTCGAGCCCTTCCACGGCCGCCGAGAACTGGGCGAAGTCGCGCTGGGCGGCCCGCCCGATCACCGCCCCGTTGTACATCGGATGGTTGGTGATGATATCGTAGCCGATGCCGGGGTGGACGGTGATGGGCACGTCGCGGCGGAAGGCGGCAGCCAGGATCGACGCCCGCTTCCAACGGTGGGCAATCGCATAGCGTCCGGGGGCCACGGCGTGCAGCCGCATCGCCAGCAGCAACTCCGCCCGCGCCGGGGTCAGCGGATCGCCGGGCGCCTTGCAGATAGCCTCCTCCAGGGCCTCGGGCTGCGGTAGCGTGACGCCGTCTTCGGCGATGAACCGGCCCAGGGCCCGGCCGTACCCCTCTCCGGTCAAGCCGGCCGCCAAGAGGGCAATCTGGATCGTGCGGCCCGTTTCGTCCCAGGTGCCGAAGCGACCGCAGGCCACGCCGTCGCGGACGCTTTCGGTGGACCGGCCCAGCCAGGAATACTCCCAATCGTGAATGGTGCCCGCGCCGTTGGTGGCCAGGTGGGTGAGCCAGTCGTCGGCCATCATGCGGTCGAGGATCAACGCGGCCCCGTTGCGGAGCAGGTGGGCGCCGTAGATCAGCATGACCGCCGCGCCGCGCCGCCGGGCGTCGCGAACTCGCTCGGCCACCTCCTCCACGGCCGCGGCCAGCGCGGGGGTTAGCGCCTTGGGCATGGCGGCCGGATCAACCAGGATCTCGTCGGCGACGGTGAGACTGCGGCGCTCGGCCAGCGGAAAAACTTGCAACCGACTCAAGTCCAGCGGCGGCCGCGACCAACTCACGCCTGCGCTCCTTTTTCTCGCTCGGGGTTTCCTGGCCTGCGGCCCCCAGGATCACGTCCAGCACGGCCGCCGCATCGCGGAAGTCGGGAATCACCACGTCGGCGCCCACCCCCAGCAGCCGCTGCCGCTTCCAGGCGTCCATCACGCCGGAGCCGTTGTGGGCTTCGTCGCTGGCCACGGCCACCGCCAGGCCGCCCACGCCCTTGGTGTTCTGAATTTCCACGTAGCCGTCGCCGAAGGCCAGCAGGCGCTGCGGGGGAATGGCATTTTCCCGCAAGATGCGGTCGATCACCATCTGCTTGGAAAAATTCTTATAATCGTCCAGGGCCCCGTAAATCCGGCCGGGGAAGTAGCGGGCCACGTCCAGCAACTCGGCCTCCGCCTTCATGAACGGCTCGTCGGTGCCGCTGGCCAGATAAAGCGTCATGCCCAAGCCCACCAGCTTCTCCAGGAACGGCCGGGCGCCGAACAGCAGCAGATCGTCGGGCCGAATCCGCCCGCTCTTGAGCCCCTCGATGCGGTCGCGGATGCGCAGCTCGAGCCGGCGCAGGTATTCGTGCTTGTACCAGAGCGGCTCGCGGGGCTGGCCGCCGCGATCGCGGACCCGGTCGGCCAACTGCATCATCTGGTAGATCGTCTGCTTGCCGTTCAGGCGCATGATGTCCTCGAACGCCAGCCGCGCCCGGTCGGACTCTGTTTCCCCCGCCTGGGGTGGCAGCATTTCGACGAACATGGGCACCATAACGTCGGGCCAGCCCTGCCGGATCAACGACAAGGTCCCGTCGAAATCGAACAGTACGTGGCTGAGTTGCGGCCGGGGACGAAATTGGGGACTGAATTCCACCAAGCCGGCAAAACCCGAGGCGGTCCCGCCGAGAGCGTTCATCATAAGCAAGCGTTTCGCAGAGGATTCCAGGAGCGGGCATCGTGGGAAAAAGGTGACAGGCACCATTTGTGCGAAGCACCCGAAGGGCGGGCACCGGCCGTAGGCTGGTCACGGCAAATGGTGCCTGTCACCTTTTTCCCTCCCAAGATCGTGCAGGGTCATTTAGTATTGCGGCCGCGCTCCCCCCTGTCAACGGGCGCGGGAGCGTTTTGTCAAGAAGCGGGGGTTGACAAACACGCCAGGAATGAATACTTTAAGTAGCATGATGCATCGTCGCACAGGTTCCACGCTCGAAGGGATCGAATCCGCCTTGGGAACCCCCGCCCATCGTGGAGACAAGTATCTGATCTACCAAGGGGATTGCGCCGAGCTGATGAAAGCGTTGCCGCCGGACTTCGGCGCCCTGACCATCACGTCACCCCCGTACAACATCGGGAAGGAATACGAGCAACCGCGCCCCGTCGCCGAGTACCTTGACTGGTGCGAGTCCTGGATTCGGCTGGTCCATCGCTTTACCCGGCGGGACGGCGCGTTCTGGCTGAATCTAGGCTACATCCCCTTGGACGGCCGCGCAAAGGCGATGCCGATTTCCTATTTGCTTTGGCAGCGGGTGCCGTTCTACCTGGTTCAAGAGATTGTCTGGAACTACGGGGCTGGCGTTGCGGCCAAGCGCAGTTTCTCGCCCCGCAACGAAAAGTTCTTGTGGTATGTCAAGAACCCCGACGACTACGTTTTCAACCTGGACGCCGTGCGCGACCCGAACGTCAAGTACCCGAACCAGAAGAAGAATGGCAAGAAGAAATGCAACCCCCTGGGCAAGAACCCCTCGGACGTTTGGCAGTTTCCCAAGGTGACGTCGGGCAGAGATCGGAGTTCCAAGGAGCGGACGGCCCACCCCGCCCAATTCCCGATCGCTGTAATCGACCGCATTATCAAGGCTTGCAGCAGGCCGGGCGACTTGATTTTCGACCCGTTCTTGGGATCGGGGTCGCTCATCGAAGCCGCGCTAAGAAATGACCGGGTCGCGGTCGGTTTCGAGGTCAACCCGGCATATATTCGGATTGCGGCGCAGAGAATCGACCGCTATCTACGGCGCCAGACTCAAGAAAGGCGCAGGGGGCGTTTTTCTAGAGCAGGGTGATCAGTTTGCGGCCCTCCGATTCAGGGGTCAAATGCGCCTGCTGACCCGTGGCGGCCGCTTGGCCCACCCAATCCGTGTGGTCGAGCCAGCCGAAGCGGACCCGGACAATCTCGGGACGTGGCCTCTGGCGTTTATTGAAGCTTTGGAAATTGACCGCCAGGTAGTACCCGCTCTTGCTTTTCTTCGCGTCGGTCGGCTGCTGGGCGTAGCTTCGGTTCCCAAAGATTTGTGACTTGTGCGATGAAGTCTTGATCTCGACGGAGAACCTCGGATCGGGGAGGTAAACCAAGTCCTTGTCGCCTGCCTCTTGTTCGCCACGCCACTTGTCCGGATAGCGCGCGGCGAATTCGAGCGGTATCAATTCGTGGAGAAGGAATCCCATGATCTGGGGTTTTGGAAACAGGTGAGTGCCAATCTTGAACCGGTGAGAGCCGATCTTCGAGTCAAAAATCGCCTTCCACGCCAGCAGAACAACCTCCACCAGTTCCTCCATGTCCAGCGGGTGTGCTGCGATCAGTCTCTTGGTCTTGGCAGCCCATTTGTCCCTGGGCAGTCCTGAGTAGGGCATTACTTCAGATCCTTGAGCAGCGCCGCCCGGTGGCACCTTCAGCGCGTGGGCGATCCTCACGATGTTCTGCAGGCTGACGTTTCGCTCTCCGCGCTCCACGCTGCCGATGTAGGTTCGATGCAACCCGCACGCCTCGGCGAACGCCTCTTGGGACAGTCCCATCCTGCGCCGCAGTAGCCGCACTTCCTTGCCGAACAGTTCTTCAACGCCGCTTGTCATGCCCGAATAATCGCAGATATGATGCCGATGAATCTACAGACTAAAAGTAGCATCGCCGGAGGGGCGATTTAGGAAATAACGCATTGGCCAGACCGACACCACGGGCCCTCTGGCCATCGTCCGGCAGCCCTTCCGCCCGGCGGCCCCTGTGGTCGTGGGATTATATGCCCCCTGAGAGCGTGTAAACGCTCCCATGTCGCCTCGTGCCCACTTCTGGCAAAAACAGCCTATGAAAGGGCAGTTGGCTGCGCAAAAGATGACATGGCCTCCCGAACGCGGCCCCGCCACCGCCCCGCCCACGAAACCCGGCCCCCCCCGGGCAATCGGCGGCTGAGCCCCTTTCCCGATTCGGCGGCGGCCTTTAGAATGCAAGTTTGGGGAGCCCCGGGGCCCGGCTCGAGTGGTTCGGCGCGCCGGCGGGGCCTCACAGGCATGACGCACCGCAACAAACCAGGACGGCAATCCATGACCAAACATATCTTCGTGACCGGCGGCGTGGTCAGCTCCTTGGGAAAAGGGCTCACCAGCGCCTCGATCGGCATGTTGCTGGAACAACGCGGACTCTCCGTCCGCATGCAGAAACTCGACCCCTATATCAACGTCGACCCCGGCACCATGAGCCCCTACCAGCACGGCGAGGTCTACGTGCTGGACGACGGCAGCGAAACCGACCTCGACCTGGGCCATTACGAACGCTTCACCAACTCGCCCCTGAATCGCCATTCCAACTACACCACCGGCCAGATCTACCTGTCGGTGATCAACAAGGAGCGGCGCGGCGAGTTCCTCGGCCAGACCGTCCAGGTCATCCCCCACATCACCAACGAGATCAAGTCCGCCCTGACCAAGCTGGACGGCCCCGGCGTGGACGTGGTCATCGCCGAGATCGGCGGCACGGTCGGCGACATCGAAAGCCAGCCCTTCCTGGAGGCCATCCGCCAGTTCGCCCTCGACATCGGCAAGGAGAACTGCCTCTATATCCACCTCACCCTGGTCCCCTATCTGAAAGCGGCCGCCGAGCTGAAGACCAAGCCCACCCAGCATTCCGTCGGCCAGTTGCGGCAGATCGGCATCCAGCCCGACATCCTCATCTGCCGCACCGAACGCTCGCTCAGCCGCGACGACCGGGCGAAGATCGCCCTGTTCTGCAACGTGCCCGTCGAGGCGGTCATCGAGGAAAAGGACAAGGACTTCTCCGTCTACGAAGTGCCCATGAGCCTGGTCGAACACGGCCTGGACCAACTGATCGTCGGCAAGCTGGGCCTCCCGGCGGGCGAGTTGAACCTCGATCGCTGGCGCGACCTGCTCCACCGCCTGCGCAATCCCAAGCACGAGATCACCATCGCCGTGGTGGGCAAATACGCCGAGCATCGCGACGCCTACAAGTCGATCTACGAGGCCCTGGACCATGCCGGCGTGGCCCATCGCGCCCACGTCCGCGTCCAATGGATCCACAGCGAGGCGGTCGAGCGCGAAGGCGCCGAATCGCTGTTGGCCGGCGTCGACGGCGTCCTGGTGCCCGGCGGCTTCGGCGACCGCGGCATCGAAGGCAAGGTCGGCGCCATCCGCCTGGCCCGGCAGCAGGGCATCCCCTTCTTCGGCATCTGCCTGGGCATGCAGTGCGCGGTGGCCGAATACGCCCGCAACGTCTTGGGATTGGAACGGGCCAACTCGACCGAGTTCGACAAGAGCTGTCCCCACCCGGTCATTTGTCTCCTGGAGGAGCAGCGCACGGTGACCGACAAGGGGGCGACCATGCGGTTGGCGGCGCAGCCGGCGAAGCTGGCCGCCGGCAGCCTGGCGGCCCAGTGTTACGGCACGGAGACGATTTCCGAGCGGCACCGCCACCGTTACGAGTTCAACAACGACTATCGGCAGCAGTTCGAGGCCCACGGTATGAGGATCGTGGGCACCAGCCCCGACGGCGCCTTGGTCGAGATCGTGGAAGTTCCCGAGCATCCCTGGTTCGTCGGCGTGCAATTCCATCCGGAGTTCAAGTCGCAGCCCACGCGACCGCACCCCTTGTTCGCCGGCTTCATCGGCGCCGCGGTCGCCCGTCGGGCGGCGCAGGAAAGAGCCCGCCTTGGTGTAGAGGCCCTCCATGGCTGAAGAAGCGAAAGAAGCGGAAAAAAAGATCTTCGTCGACGAGGACTGGAAGAGCCAGGTCGCCGCCGAGAAGGAGTCCCTGCGCAAGCAGGAGCAAGCCGCGCCGCAACCGGCCGCAGCGGCGGCCGACGAGGAACTGCCCGAGCCCAGCCTGTCGCTGTTGGCCAATTCGCTCTACCTCCAGGCGGCCATCTCCCTGGGCCTGTTGCCCAATCCCTTCTCGGGAAAGGCCGAAGCGAATCTCGCCCAGGCCAAGCACACCATCGACACGCTGGAAATCCTCCAGCAGAAGACCAACGGGAACCGCACCCCCGAGGAAACCACCTACATCGAGGAGATGCTGCACCAGTTGCGGCTGGCGTACCTCGCGGTGCAAGAACACGGCGGCAAGCAGGCATGAGCAATCCAGCGGCCGTCTTGCTCGGGTGCTCGGGTGCCACTGGCTATGCCAGTGCGGGTGCCACTGGCTATGCCAGTGCGGGTGCCACTGGCCACGCCAGTACGGGTGCCACTGGCTATGCCAGTGCGGGTGCCACTGGCTATGCCAGTGCGGGTGCCACTGGCCACGCCAGTACGGGTGCCACTAGCTATGCCAGTGCGGGTGCCACTGGCTATGCCAGTGCATTGGGCGACCAGTCCCACCGGGGCACTGGCAAAGCCAGTGGCACACTTACCTGAGAAATTTACCGCGATCACGTTGCCAGGACCCCTAGGAACCATTTCCGTGGCAGAGAAGACCGAGCAACCGCCCGCCCAACCGCCCATCGACCTGAAGGACCGCGCATTGGCCGGGCTGCTGGCGTGGCTGTTTCCCGGGCTGGGCCACTTCTATCAACGTCGCCACGCCAAGGGCGTCCTCTACCTGGTCTGCATCCTGGGCATGTTCCTCTGGGGCCTCTACCTCAGCAGCAGCCCGGCGACGGGGCCGGCCCGGGCGGTCTATTTCTCCTTTCGCGCCAACGACTGGCGGTGGTACTATCTCGGTCAGGTGGGCGTCGGCCTGCCCGCCTTTCCCGCCTTGGTGCAGGCCGCCGTCGTGGGCGACGAGAAGGATCCGCTCTGGAACGGCTTCATGGCCCCGCCCCGCTTGAAGGCCGACCCCAACGACGTGCCCGGCCAATGCTCGCCCGCCCGTTGCACGGTGGCCGACCTCTACGACAAGCTCAACCGCTACTTTGAATTTGCCAGCATTTACACTTTGATCGCCGGGCTGCTGAACATTCTCGCCATCTACGACGCATGTTGCGGACCGGTGGTCGGCGAGTCGCCCGAGAAGAAGGACGAGGACGATGACGATACTCCGGGCGTTGTGCCGGACTGACTTGTGGTACGTATTTCCGCCGGTGATCTCCGCCAGCCTGGTCTATGCGGCGACGCGGCACGAGCGTATGTCCGCGATCCTGCGTCATGCCGCCGGGGTGGCCATCCGCATCCTCGCGCTCTTGGCCGTCATCTTGGCGATTCTGATGGCGATCTCGCTGTAGGGACGTGGAAGGGAAAAAGGTGACTGCCACCAAATTTTGGCAATCCAGGTGATTCGCGAAGCACTATATTTCCCAGAGTCTCCAGATTTGGTGGCTGTCACCTTTTCTGGCCCTTTCTGGCCCCATTTGGGCGGCAGAGCTATACTGACACCTATGGCCGAACCGTTCTTCTATCTTGACGCCTATGATCGGGCCATCGCCATCAGGCGACCCATGCCTCTTTACAGACTCCCGTTGATGGGCGGCACGGCATTCACTTTGCTCGACCTGATTCAAGCAATAAGCATCGTCGTAGGGGCTTCGCTCGGTTTCACGACTGGACGTAGAGAGTTCGGGGTGACCGGTGCCTTACTCGGCGGCATCCTCGGGCTTGTCGTCGGCCAATCTGTGGGAATAGCTCCCTGGTACGTCTTCTGGGCTGGTTTTCGCCTCACTTATAAGTTCAACTCGATTGGAAGACTCAGGAGGAAGTTGAAGACTGACTACTTTATGGCTGAACGTCTGATTGCAGAGATGATTGTCCGAGGCGAACCGGCAGAGTCATTCTGGCCCTTCATTTTGTCGTTGTTGCGATCAGATTCGTTCCCCGAAAGGTATTCCGGCTGGAAGAACCTCAATATCTGGTTTCCCAGACTCGCCAAACAGATGGAGGGCTTCACGCCGCACGGCCCAACGGAGATGCGCAGCAGATACGTCAAGAAGATCGAGAACCTTGAACCGTGTGCTGCACCGCTGCCTCGTGAGTCGGACATCGAGAAGTTGGAGGGTGGTCGCTAAACGCTTACAGCCGCGGAGGGCATCGCCTGCGCCGCCGCAGATCCCACCGGGCGCAGCCGGGGCGGCCATCCGCATCCTCGCGATGTCGGCCGTCATCCTGGCGATCCTGATGGCGAAATCACTATAGGAGAAAACCCAAGCGGCTCTCGCGGCCCCCTCGACGCAGTCGAGGGGCTTTTCTGATCCCTGGCCCGTACTCCCTTCCGCCTTCCGCCCTCCGCCCTCCGCCTTACTTGGACGCCTTCTGGCTCTCGTCGGCGGCGGGGGCATACTGACGGTTGAAGACCTCGGCATCGAAGGGATCGGCCGGGGCGGCCCCTTGCGGTGCGCCCCGCTTGGGCCCGAGATGGGTTCCGGCGGGCAGCGAGCGGGGTGTTTTCGCCGGCGGAACGCCTGCGTCCACATCCGGGGTCGAATCGTCCGGCTCCACGGCGGCGGCGGTACGCACGGGCCCGGGTTTGCCCTCGTGGCCGGGCCGAGGCAACGGCCGGCCGCGCTTCGCGGCCGAAGAAAGTGGCCGAGGCTGGCCCGGGGTTCCGGCCACGTCGGCGGCCGACGGCCGGTCCTGGCCGAACAGGACGGAGGGGGGTATCTCGACCGCGCCGGCGTGTCCGGTCACCTGGTTGACCCAATCGGCGATCTGTTTGTAGTGGCCGGCCTGGCGGTCGGTGAAAATGGCGGCCTTGACCGTGGCGTGCGGGCCCTTGATGGCCGACAGCAAGCGGCTGGCTTGGGCGTTGTTGTAATCGATGAATTGCAGGACGGCGTGCAGATTTCGCTGCGTGAGCCTGCGCCCGGCCGGCTGGCTGACGGGCGTCCGCATGAGCCGCAGGCTGTTTTCCGTTTGCGGGCCGTGGCAGCCGGAGGCCATGCAATGGTTCATCAGCAGGGGCTGCACGACTTGGGAGAACGTTTCCACCGCGCCCGGCGGCATGCCGCGGGTCATGCGGTCGAGGTCTTCGGCCGAGGGGATGTGATCTTTGGCGGCCGGCGCCAGCGGCTGCGGGGGCGGTTCCAGGGCCAATTCCTGGCGGCGTCGCAGCACGCCCAGCATGGGATCCTTGGGCTCGATGGCCGCCGCCGCCGAGAGTTCCTCGGCCGCCGAGCGATAGAGTCCATGCCGTTGGCACCACTGGGCCAACTCGAGGTGGTCGCGGGCGCTGTCCATCGCCAGGGCCGCCCGCTTCCGCTGGTAGCCCTCTTGCAAAGTGCGGCAATAGCACTCGACGGCCGTGACGCGCAGGCGGATCTCGCCGTCGGGAAATGCGACCCGGTAGTGGTCGTCTTCGCGGGTGATCTGTCCTTCGATCGTCTGGCCGTTGCGAAGGAGGAGCACGCCTTGGCCGGCGCCGGGCTCTTCGGCCGCCGCGATCACGGTCCACAGGGTCAACATCGTCGCGCAGAGGGTTTTCATGCGTTGTCCATGGGGACGTGGGAGGGACAGCCCCCTATCCACGCGGGCCGCTGCCAGGGACCGGTTCCTTTTCGCCCCCCTGGGCGCGAAAATGGCGACAGTCCCCGGGGGCGGTTACGGGGTGGCAAAGGGTAGGCAATTGGCCGCCCCAGGTCAAGAGCGAACCCCCGCTGGAAACCGTGGCGGCCGGGCCGTATACTGACTGTCTGCCACGAGAGAGCCGATCCGTGACTGCAAGCGGGGCCGAGCAACGCGAAGTCTACTATTCCGGCCGGGTGCACGGGGTGGGGTTTCGCTACACGGTCCGCTCGCTGGCCTCCCGGCTGGCGGTGAGCGGTTTTGTGAAGAACCTGCCGGACGGACGGGTCCATTTGGTGGTCGAGGGCCCCCCGGGTGAGATCGACGCGCTTTTGAGGCAAATCCGCCTGGAAATGGGCCGGTATGTCGACGGCGTGGCGGAGCAGACCCAAGCGGCCACCGGCCGCTTCAAGACCTTCGAGGTCCGCTTTTAAGCGGCCGGGACGCGTAGCCGCGAGGCCGGCTGGCCGGAGGGGGGATCGTTAGGAATTGGTTTTGTCGCGGTCGCCGCGAACCAGGGGCCGGCAGGAAGCGTAAAGCAGTGGGACAGTAGAGTTTGAGAGGACTTCCTTTGCTTCACTCCCGGGAAAAATGATGGACTGGTCGCTTTGCAACTCGCTGCCCTTGGCCGTGGCAAACACCTGGCTGGAGCCGCTTTGGATCGTGGGTTTGGAGGCCTTGGCGGCCTTTGGGCTGCTGGCGTGCGTCGTCGCGGTGCTCCGCTTGGCGGCGCCCAAGGTGGCGGCCATCGCCTGGACCACCGGCAAGGAGGCGGTCTCGCAGCCGTTGTTCTCCATGCTGCTGGTTTTTGGGACCTGCCTGCTGGTGCTGTTCCTGTTCCTGCCCTACCAGACGTTCGGCGATGACATCAAGATGGTCAAGAGCAACGGGCTGACCTTGATCATGTTGTTGGCGGTGGGGCTGGCGTTGTGGACGGCCAGCACGGCCATCGCCGACGAGTTGGAAGGCCGCACGGCGCTGACGTTGCTCTCCAAGCCCATCAGCCGCCGGCAGTTCATTGTGGGGAAATTTCTGGGCGTTCTGGGCCCGGTGGTGATCGTGTTCATCGTGCTGGGCGCGGTGTTCCTGTGCAGCATTTCTTTCAAGGTGGTCTACGACGCCCGCGAAGGGTCGCTGCCCGATCCGAGTTGGAACGACTGTTACGCGGAGATCATGAAGATTACGCCGGCGCTGGCGCTGGCCTTCCTGCAGGCCGTGGTGATGGCGTCGATCTGCGTGGCCATCTCCACCCGCTTGCCGATGCTGCCGAACCTGGTGATCTGCGCGTCGATTTACTTCCTCGGCCACCTGGTGCCGACGCTGGCCAACTCGGCGGTGGGGCGACTGGCCGTGGTGGCGTTCATTGCCGACTTGCTGTCGACGATCTTGCCCCCCTTGGATTACTTCGACAGCGACGGCGCCATTTTCGCGGGAAAAGCGGTCCCGGCGGCGTTGCTGTTGGCGGCAACCGTCTACGCCTTCCTGTACAGCACGGTGGCCATGCTCCTGGCCCTGTTGATGTTCGAGGACCGCGATCTGGCCTGATGGGCGCAGAAAAACGGCCCCCGCGCCGCACGCGGGGGCCTGGCCGAAGCATTCCGGCTTTGCAAGCATAGTTGCGCCGGCCGCGTGCCGTAGGGTGCCACCCTCGCTTGCGCTTCGGGCTAGTGTTGTGCCGTGAACGGTTACGGGCCGGTTTTGGCGATCATCGGCAGCGTGCTTTTCGGCCCGGCCGGGGCCGCCATTTCGGCGGCGCTCGGTTTTTCGCCCGCAGAGCCGATCCGACGGGCGGCGTCGAAACGGCCTGCGGCCGACGCCCCAACCCCTTGCGCCGTCGCTCGTTGCGACATTTCTTCCGATCTGCCAATATCTGGTCTTTACCGAAATGGTTGCAATGGGCAGAATACCGCCCTCCCTGGAGCCAGTTTTAATCCGCCGTAGCATCAAGTCGGTGCCGCGCGAGCCGCAAGGGAGGGCCGCGGTGGTCAAGGATGACCGACTGCAACAGCAAGGAGTGCTGAACGTGAAGAAATCTTCTCTGGTGGCTGTTCTGGCCACGTGTGCGGCCGGTGGTTTGGCGTGGCTGAGCCTGGCGGCCAGTCCCGTTCTGGCCCAGCAAGGCCCGCCGACGGGGCCGGCCTCGTCCATCGCCCTGATCGACATGGGCCTTATCATCAAGGAGCACGAAGTCTACAAGGCCGAGATGGCCCAGTTGCAGACGGACGAAGCTCAGGCCGAGGCCGAGGTCAAGAAGGCAACCGACGATCTCCACATCTTCTACGATAGTTTGAAGGAATTCACCCCTGGCAGCGAGGGCTATAAGAGCACCGAGAAGGAGTTCATCCGCCGGCAGACGCAGTTGCAGATGCGCACCAAAGGGTTGAAGGACGAATTCATGATGCGCGAGTCGGGCATCTATAACAGGGTCTATCAGGAGATCTTCCAGGAGGTCCAATACTACTGCGCCAAGAACGGCATCGCCCTGGCCCTGAATTACAACAGCGACAAGGTCGATCCCAACAAGCCCGCCGACGTGGCCCGCATGCTCAACCGGCCGGTCGTCTACGCGGCCAACATCGACATTACGCCGCGCATCGTCGACATTTGATACAACGCCGCCGCATCGTACGCCCCGGCGACCGGCCCGCGCCGCCGCCGGTGGCAAACCAGGGCGTCAACGGCGGCTGGCGCTGAGCTTATCAGCCGCGCTGGGACCGGGCAAGGATCGCCCGGCGGCGCCGTCGCGAAACCTATCCCTTTCCTTGTCATGGATGACTGGTCTGGCCGGATGGACGTGACACGCAATCAGCGAACGATAGCCTCGCCGGCCGCGGTCGACGGCGTCGGCTACTGGAGCGGGCGCGACGTCCGCGTGGAATTTCGGCCGGCTCCGCCGGGGACGGGCATTGTTTTCGTTCGCGGCGATTTGCCCGGCTGCCCGCGCATTCCCGCCGCCGTCGCCAATCGCGTCGAGAGCCCCTTGCGAACGGTGCTGCGTTGCGGCGAGGCGGGGGTGGACATGATCGAGCACGTCATGGCGGCCGTGGCGGGCATGCAGGTCGACAACTGCGAAATCTGCTGCAACGAGGCGGAAATGCCCGGCTGCGACGGCTCCAGCCTGCCCTTCGTCAACGCCCTGCAGGAGGCCGGCATCGTCGAGCAGGACGCCCCCCGGGCGGCGCGGCAGATTCGCCGAGTGATCCGCCTGGGCAACGAGAAAAGTTGGATCGAAGCCCGCCCTTGCAGCGCCGGCCGCATGATCCTGCAGTACGAACTCGATTACGGCGGCGGCAACCCCATCGGCCGCCAATCGCTGGAAATCCTCCTCTCGCCGCGGTTCTTCCACCTCAACCTGGCGCCGAGCCGGACGTTCCTGCTCCAGCCGGAGGCGCTGGCCCTGCAGTCGCAAGGGCTCGGCCTCCGCGCCACCTGCCGCGACCTGCTGGTCTTCGACGCCCAGGGGCCGATCGAGAACACCTTGCGTTTTCCCGACGAGTGCGTGCGCCACAAAATCGTCGACATGATCGGCGACCTGGCCCTGACCGGCTGCGACCTGGCCGGCAGGTTCATCGCCTATCGCAGCGGCCATCGCCTCAACGGCGACCTGGTGCGCGCGATCCTCGCCGACGACGAGGCCGAGAAGGAACCCAGGAGGCGCTGCGCTAAATGACCTTGCACGACCTGGGCGGGAAAAAGGTGACAGGCACCATTTGCCGGAACGGCCCGGAGGGTGCTTCGCACAAATGGTGCCTGTCACCTTTTTCCCACAGGGCGGCCCGCCCGGTGCCGCCGACGACGTGCCACAAGATGAGGAAGGAGCCTTGGCGATGAGTACCCGCATTGCCGATCACGTCTCGATCGACCCGCGCGCTGAAATCGACGACGACGTCGAGATCGGGCCGTTCTGCGTCATCGGTCCCCAGGTGCGGATCGCGGCGGGGACGAAGCTGGAAAACAACGTCACCCTGATGGGCCACGTCACCATCGGCTGCCGCAACCACATCTACCCGAACGTCGTCATCGGCGGCGAGCCGCAGGACATCAGCTATCGCGGCGCCGACACGCAGGTGCTGATCGGCGACGACAATATCATCCGCGAGTGCGTCACGATCAACCGCGCCACGGAGAAGGAAGAGGGCGTTACCCGCATCGGCAACGGCAATTTTCTCATGGCCTGCTGCCACATCGCGCACGACTGCCAGTTGGGCGACCACATCATCATCGCCAACGCCACGCTCTTGGGCGGGCACGTCCACATCCACGACTACGCCTCGCTTTCCGGGGCGGTGGCGGTCCACCATTTCGCCACCATCGGCGGCTATTGTTTCGTGGCCGGCGTCAGCGCCGTCCGCCACGACGTGCCCCCCTACATGCTCGTCGAGGGCTACCCCGCCCGGCCCCGCTGCATCAACGCCGTGGGCCTGAAGCGCAACAACTTTCCCGCCCACGTCATCCAGGCCCTCGCCGAGGCCCACCGCCTGCTGTACCGCGCCAAGGTCGGCCTGGACAACGCCTGGGAAATCCTCCGCGCCAACGGCCAGTTGGTGCCCCAGGTCAACCACTTGCTGAGCTTCGTCCAAGGCCAGCACGAGGGGCAGCACGGCCGCGGCCGCGAACATCGCCGCGCCGCGTAACGGAAAGGTTTCGCCTCGCACCCTTGAAAACGCCAGCGTGACCCCGTGAAGAAGTTGAACATCGCTGTCATCGGCGCCGGTCGCTTGGGCGGCTTCCACGCCGAGAAGATCATCGGCCTGCCCCACGTCGAGTTGGTGGCGGTGGTCGATCCCGTGGCCGCCAACCGCAACCGCGTGGCCGCCGAGTGCAACACCCAGGCCCTGGCCGAGCCCGCCGCGCTCTTGGGACAAATCGACGCCGCCGTCATCGCCGCCCCCACGCAACTGCACCACAAACTGGCGCTGGAATTCCTCGAGGCGGGCGTCCACCTGCTGGTGGAAAAGCCCCTCTCGGCCACCCTGGCCGAGGCCGACGCGCTGGTCGAGGCCGCCCGCCGGCACAACCGCGTCCTCCAGGTCGGCCACGTCGAGCGTTTCAATCCGGCCCTGACCGCCGCGCTGCCTCATCTGCGCGGCCCGAAATTCATCGACGCCGTCCGCACGTCCGGCTTCACGTTTCGCTCCACCGACATCGGCGTCGTCCTGGACCTGATGATCCACGACATCGACCTGGTGCTGGCCCTGGTCGGCTCGCCGCCCGTGAAGGTCGAGGCCGCCGGCTTCTCCTTGCTGGGCGGCCACGAAGACGTGGCCAACGCCCGGCTGCAATTCGAGTGCGGCTGCGTCGCCACGCTCTCGGCCTCCCGGGTAAGCTATGAGCCGGTCCGCCGCATGACGGTTTGGGGTTCGCGGGCGTTTGCCGCCATCGACTTCAACACCCGCACCACGTCGCTGGTCCGCCCCAGCGAGGCGCTGCTGCGGCGGCAGTTCCACGTCGATCAACTCACGCCCGAGCAGGTCGTCTATTACCGCGAACACCTGGCCGAAGAGCACCTGCCGCGGGAGCAGAAGCAGTTTCCCGCCGTCGATGCCTTGGCCTTGGAGTTGCAGGATTTCGTCGATGCGATTCGCACGCCGCGTCAGCCGCGGGTCACCGGGGCGGCGGGCCGCGACGCGGTCGCCGTGGCGGAGCAGATCCTCGATCAAATTCACGCCCACGTTTGGGGCGAGACCGTCCAGACGCCGGCCGACGTGCCGGCCAGTTCGCGCGCGAGCGTCATTCCCGCCCCGCACTTCGACCTTTCTTCGATCCCGGCTCCGCCCGCGCGGCGCGAAGCGGGTTAGACCGCTTCTCGGCATTCCGTCGCTTTTCGCCTTCCCCTGGCGTTCGCTGCAGAGCGGTGGTATCGTGCTGACATGGCCATTCTCGGCGCCCACCAGTCGATTGCCGGCGGATACGACAAGGCCGTGGAAACGGCCCATAAAATGGGCTGCGATTGCGTCCAGCTCTTCACCAAGAACAACAACCAGTGGCGCGCCAAGACCATCACCGTGGACGAGGCCGAGCGGTTCCGCGCCGCCCTGGCCGATACCGGCCTGACCCATCCGCTGGCCCACAATTCCTATCTCATCAACCTGGCCAGCCCCAACGCCGAGCTGTGGCGAAAATCGGTCGAGGCCATGGTGCAGGAACTCCTGCGGGCTGAATCGCTGGGCATCCCCTACGTCGTCGCCCATCCCGGCGCCTACACCAGCGGCAGCGAAGCGGCCGGCCTCGCTCGCATCGTCGAGGCCCTCGATGAAATCGACCTCCAGACCCGAGCCACGCCGGTCGGCTGCCTGCTGGAAACCACGGCCGGCCAGGGCACCTCGATCGGCTGGCGATTCGAGCAGCTTGCCGCCATCCTCGCCGGCGTGCGGAACACGGACCGGCTGGGCGTCTGCTTCGACACCTGCCACGTCTTCGCCGCCGGTTATCCGTTGGGCAGCCGCCGCGGCTATCGAACGACCATGCGAGAGTTCGACCGCCTGGTCGGCAGCGGCCTCATCCGCGCCTTTCATCTGAACGACAGTCTGCGCGGCCGGGGCTCGCGGGTCGACCGTCACGCCCACATCGGGCAGGGGCAAATCGGGTTGGAGGGCTTCCACGCCCTCGTTCGGGACCGCCGTTTCCGCAAGGTGCCGATGTACTTGGAAACGCCCAAGGGGCGGAACGGCAAGCAGGATTGGGACCGGATCAACCTGGACGTGCTGCGCGGATTGGCAGGATTACCGCTGGAAAAGCCCGGCCGGTAGGCTGCCTCCGGGCCTTCCGAAAAACCGGCGTCATCCGTTTTCTCCTTACGTTGCCTGGAAAGGCCCTGTTTTATTGCCGGCGGAAGCGGCAGCCGATAATTGACCCCTCCCCCCAAGGCCGATACACTGGATTGGCGGCCGGTTGGGGGGCACTTGTTGGAAACCGATCATGGATTTGGCCTATTTCAAGCGATATCGGATGGAGATCGACCTGGCCGGCCAGGCGACTCGCACCGCCGTCGCTGCCGGAGGGCTATAGGTTTCTGCCCTGGCAGCCGTCCTTGCTCGAGGGCTTTGCCGAGGCGAAGTATTTGAGCTTTCGCGGCGAGCTCGATGCCAACGTCTTCCCCTGTTTGGGCGAGCTGGCCGGCTGTCGCCGCCTGATGACCGAGATCAGCCAGAAGCCCGGCTTTCTGCCCGAGGCCACCTGGCTGGTCCAGCACGCGGCCGGTGCGGGCGAGGCGGCCGAATGCTGCGGCACGATCCAAGGGATTCGCGACTATGCCGGCCTGGGCGCGATCCAGAACGTGGGCGTGACTCCCCGCCATCGCAACGCCGGCCTGGGCACGGCGCTGCTGCGGCAGGCCATGCAGGGATTCCGCCGCGCCGGCCTGCAACGCGTCTACTTGGAAGTGACGGCCGAGAACGTCGCCGCCATCCGGCTCTATCGCCGCCTCGGCTTTGTTACGGTCAAGACCGTCTACAAGGCCGTCGAGGCCGCCTATCTCTAAGGACCTGCCGTGAGCGAGCCCATCCTTTCGCACACCCTTCCCAACGGCCTCGTGTTGGTCGCCGAGCCCATCCCGTCGCTGCAATCGGCCGCCTTCTCCTTCCTGACGCCGGCCGGCAGCGTCTTCGATCCGCCCGAGCGGAGCGGACTGTGCAGTTTCACTTGCGAGATGACGCTGCGCGGGGCGGGCGACCGCGACGGCCGCCAGTTCATTCTCGACTTGGACAACCTGGGCGTCGAACGCCACGAAGGCGTTTCGCCCACCCACGTCAGCTATAGCGGCGCCACGGTGGCCGAGAACCTGCCGGCGGCGCTGGCCATCTACGCCGATTTGCTGCGGCGTCCGCACCTGCCGGAAGAGCAGTTGGATGCCTGCCGCCAGGTGGTGTTGCAGGACCTGCGGGCGGTCGAGGACGAGCCGGCGGAGAAGGTCATGTTCGAGCTGCGCCGCAGCCACTATCCGCATCCCTGGGGCCGCCCGCCGCAAGGCCGGCAGGAGGACCTGGACGCCGCGTCGCTGGACGACCTCCGCGCCTTCTTCCAGCGTCACTTCCTGCCCAACGGCACGATCCTGGGCGTGGCGGGCCACGTCGCCTGGGAGCCGCTGGTCGAGCTGGCCGGCCAGTTGCTGGGCGATTGGCAGCCGCAGCCGCCGGCCACCGTCGTCGAGGAGCCCCCCGCCGGCAAGTACCGGCACATCGCCTACGACTCGAAGCAGACGCAGATCGGCATCGCCTACCGCAGCGTCCCCTACCGGCACGCCGACTATTTCCGCGCCTGGGGCGCCATGGGCGTCCTGAGCGGCGGCATGAGCGCCCGGCTCTTCACCGAGGTCCGCGAGAAGCGCGGCCTCTGCTACAGCGTGCACGCCTCGTACCACACGCTGCTGGATCGGGGGGCGGTGTTCTGCTACGCCGGCACCAGCGCCGAGCGGGCCCAGGAAACGCTGGACGTGACCATGAGCGAATTGGTCCGTCTCCGCGCCGGCATCGAGGAGCACGAGCTGGCGCGGCTCAAGGCCCGCATCAAGAGCGCCTTGATCTTGCAGCAGGAATCGAGTTCCGCGCGGAGTTCGGGGCTGGCGCGCGACTGGTATCACCTCGGCCGCGCCCGCACCCTCGACGAGGTGGGCCGGCTGATCGACGAGCTGACCTGCGCCGACATCAACGACTATTTGGCCGGCCATCCGCCGCAGGATTTCACCGTGGTCACGCTGGGCCCCGCCGCCTTGGAGGTGCGAGAGTGAAGTTTCTGACTCACGTCCTGGAAAACGGCTTGGAAATCGTGGCCGAGTGCAACGCCGAGGCCCACTCCACGGCCCTGGGCTACTTTGTCAAGACCGGCGCCCGCGACGAGACCGCGGTGGTGGCCGGCGTCAGCCATTTCCTCGAGCACATGATGTTCAAGGGGACGCCCAGCCGCTCGGCCGACCAGGTCAACCGCGAGTTCGATGAGATGGGGGCCCATTACAACGCCGGCACCAGCGAAGAGAACACCATCTACTACGCGGCCGTGCTGCCGGAACACCAGGACCGCGCCGTGGCCCTGCTGGGCGACATCCTTCGCCCCTCGCTCCGCCAGGAGGATTTCGACACCGAGAAGCAAGTGATCCTGGAAGAGATCCGCATGTACGAGGACCAGCCGCCGTTCGGGGCCGACGACAAGTGCCGCGCCGCCTTCTTCGGCAGCCACCCGCTCGGCCACAGCGTGCTGGGCACCGCCGCCAGCGTCGGCGCCCTTTCGGTGGCCGACATGCGGGCCTATTTTCAGCGCCGCTACAGCCCGGAAAACATCACCCTGGCCGCCGCCGGCCGGATCGACTTCGACGGCCTGGTCGCCGCCGCCCAGGCGGCCTGCGGCCGCTGGGAGCGCGGCGCCAGCTCCCGCCTGGTCGAGCCGGCCCAACCGCAGTCCGCCCTCATCACGCTCACCAAGGCGTCGGCCACCCAGCACTACGTCTTGCAACTTGCCGCCGGACCCGACGCCGCCGCCGCGGACCGCTACGCCGCCAAGCTGCTAGCCACCGTCCTGGGCGACGATTCCGGCAGCCGGCTTTACTGGGAGCTGGTCGATCCGGGCCTGGCCGAGCTATGCGAGTTGAACCACCATGAATACGAAGGCGCCGGCATCTTCATCACGTACATGAGCTGCGCCCGGAGGCGGCGGCCGAAAACCTCTCCGCCATCGCCGGCGTCTATCGCCGCGCCGCCGCCGAGGGCATCATGCCCGCCGAATTGGAGCAAGCCAAGAGCAAGGTCCGCTCGCGGTTGGTGCTTTCCAGCGAGCGGCCGCGCGGCCGGCTGTTTTCGGTGGGCAGCGACTGGCTTTATCGCCGCGAGTACCGGCCTGTGGCCGAGGAGCTTGCCACGATTGCCGCCGTCAGCCTCGACGACGTGTCGGCCGTGTTGGCCAAGTATCCGCTGGAGCGAAACGCGACGATCACCATCGGCCCGGGATAGCGGATTCACGGGCCGTCGCCCGCGCTCTGTTCATGTCCGGTTACAGAAATTCCAGGTGGTCGGCCATTTCTGCCGCGGTAAGGCATTCTGCGAGGATGACCAGGCCGCGGACCGCTTCGCCCACGGTCCGCAGTCCTTTTGGGATGAACACAATCCCAGCGTGGTGGACGCCGCGGCCGTGCAGCCGTAAGAAGTCGGCGTCATGGGTCACCACCACGCGGCCGCCCAGCCGGGCGGCGGCCAACTGCAACTCGTCGCTGGCCGTCAAGAGTTCGGCCTCGGCCGACGTGGTCACATCGATGCCGCGGCGACGCAGGCCGCCGGCGACCGCGGGATCGACGTTTTCATCCAGGTGGAAGCGGAGCGTCGGCGGCATCGTTGCCCATCAGCTTTTCGAGGAGTTTCAACGGCGTCCTGACGCGAAGCGATTCGGCCAGCGCGGCGTCTTCCCGCATCGACTGCCGGATGGCATCGCCGTGGTCGTGGTAATAAGCCAGGGCAGCGTAAACGTCGCCCAACGTCAGTTGCGGAAAGCGCGCGACGATCTCGTCGGGCGAAAGCCCCTGGCGCTCGTGCCAAACGGCAACGTCCTCGACGCGAATACGATGCCCGGCGATCCGCGGCTTCCCGCCGCAAACCCCAGGAGTGCTTTCGATATGTTCGGAAATGACGGGCAGGACCACTGGCCAACCTCGAAATGGTTACACCACCATTCTACCACCCCGCTGACGGACCGACAAGGACAAGAAGAAGGAGAGGGGGAGGCATGAAACGGCAACGTCTCTGTTTCCCCGATGTTCTTCGCACTCCCAGCCGGGGAAACCCGGAGACAGACCATGCCGAAGCCTATCCCACGGCGCCGCCCCTTGGCTCTACTCACGCCCAGAGCCGTTCCTGGCATGGTGTTCAATTATCACCCCTTGCTCAGTTGGCCAAGATCAGTGGTGTCCCGTTTCATGCCCGTTTCGCCTCCCTGGTTGAGGGCCACCTCCAATCTCCCGGCACATCCGCGCCGGAGAGCGGCAAACCACGGCTCACTTTCTGCCTTATCCTTCATTCTCTCGTGGGAATCGAGCCCCCCGCCGTTCCTGCGATCCAAACTCGGCGGACTAGCACATCCCACCTGCGTCGAGTCCAGTATACGCCACAAGCGCACAAACACCACACAAGTACCATCCACACGAACGTCGACCATGGCATCCATCGCTCCGTTGTCCCGGGAACGAAAAAGGTGGTCGGATCATCCATTGAAAACGGGTTCCAAAGCGAAAGATGTTCGGAACTGGTTCCAATCGCCAGAACGCTCTTTCGGGGCGACCAAGCCAGGCTACTAACGTCGGAAGCGAGCCGGTACTCGCTGACCTTCTTACCCGCGCGAACGTCCACCACCACGACTGTCTTTGCGTCGGTAATTCCAGCAAGCCACTTTCCATCGGACGAAAATACCAACCGGCCATTCGGTAAATCGTCATACATGAAACGCCCCTGGCCTCGCGCAGGATCATATAGGACTAGACGCCCCTTCTCTGCAATCGCAAGCGTATTGTCGCAAGTTGAAAACGCTATATTCGTGATCTCCGACCTCGATCTGAACGGTTTGAACTCGTTCTTGCGCATTCCGTTGTTCGAGTTCCAAAAGACGACTTCTTCTGGGGAAGCCGTAGCGAGAATGCGATCGTCGAACGAAAACGAAACAAAAAGAGCCTCTCCATTGGTCACCGAGCTTTGTGTTGATTGAACAAAGCGACGATTTGTCACCTGGGATGAATACGTCTACATGGTCGCATGCGCTTGCCGCGACCATGTCGGTGACTTGCCCACCGACCATAGCTGTCGCAAGGTTTGGTATCTTGTAGGACTTATGTTGTAGACGACCTTGGGCGAGCTCGAACTCGTCAGCCGTCGGCGCTCCAAGGTGACGAACGAGTACGCGCATTCCTCCGATGGACAAGCACGAGTTTCTCCAGCACCTGGCCCGCTCGACGAGTCCAATCACCCTCTCGAACCCACTGGCTTGCCATTGCAGGCTCATCTGCAGTTGTTAGATCCTTAATCGAAAGTGTCGAAACGAACTTGTTCACATAAGCCTTCCCCGCTACTCCAGCATCTTGACCATCCAGGCGCAGAACAGCAAGGTGCCCGCCATCCTCCAAGAAGGCAACACTCGTAACTAGCGACACAACCTTCGGATTAAAATGCGACGTTGTGCAAAAACTGACAATAATTCCAAATAACGCCGTGGCGAACAGTAGCTGGGTGATGGAAAACTGCATGGGCGAATCAACCGAAGCTCAGTCTAACTTTGCCTTGCGAAATCGCGAAGGATGCATCATGAACAAGATCAAACGGCGCACCTGCGTTGCCACTCAGTTCTCCGGCGAGGCTTCCGCACTGGCTGGTTTGTCTCGTTCTTGGCGAAATCAGCGACAACTGCGGCCGCCCTCTCGTCCTGCGTCGCCCCCGTTCCGCGACCGTCGCAACCGCAGTCAAACAGCGGTTCGCGGCCCCGGTCCGTCATTGTACATCGCGGCGGTGCAAGAACGGGAGTATACCGCCGTGGGGCTTGGGATGCCAAGGGATTAGGAAACAGGAATCAGGGGCCAGGGGCCGGGGGCCAGGGACGACCCCCTCACCCCCTGCCCCTCTCCCGAAGGGAGAGGGGTGATGTTTTCCCGCCCTCCGCCTTAGCTCAGTGGCGCTGCCGGATTATCCGGTGGCTGACGCCACCGGCTCGGGTCCTTTGTTTTCCTTCCGCCCTCCGCCCTCCGCCCTCCACCTTAGTTCAGTGGCGCCGCCGGGTTATCCGGTGGCTGACGCCACCGGCTCGGGTCCTTTGTTTTCCTTCCGCTTTCCGCCTTCCGCCCTCTGCCCTCCGCCTTAGCTCAGTGGCGCCCGGGTTATCCGGTGGCTGACGCCACCGGCTCGGGCCCTTTGTTTTCCCTCCGCCCTCCCCTGGCCCCTGGCCCCTGGTCCCTGGTCCCCGCGCCGACGCCGCGATCGAAGGCCGCCTGGTCGCGCTGATAGACCGCCAACACGGCCTCGAATGTGCCGCTGGAAATCTCCCACACCGGCTGGTCGTCGCTGTGAGCGTTGCAGTGCATCGTGAACAAGCGATACATGAACTTGAACAGATGACGCGGCGCCCGCAACGTCGCCAAAGCGTCCTTGAGCCGACGGTCGTCGATCGAGTGCTCGAACAGCGCGGCCAACGCGGGCGATTTGCCCTCGGCCGCACACGCCTTCAGCCGGGCATTGGCCAGGTCGTAGAGCGACTGGCCGGTCCACTCCAGCGAGCGGACCAGGTTCTGCTTGTCCAAGCGGGCCCGCTGGTGGAAATCGCGGTCCTCGCGATCCAACTGCCGCTCCAACTCGATCGGCAGCAGCAGCTTCACCCCCATGCCCGGATGCTTGAGAAACTTGTTGTCCAGCATGGGCCAGATCATTGCCTGCATCAAATCGGTGGAGCCGTTGATCAGATAGGGCTCGTCAACGCGGTCCACCAGGACCACGATGCCTTCGAGATGAAGCGAGCGGAGCACCCCCTGGAGCTTGCCCAGCAAGGCGTAGCGGTCGTCGGTCCGCTGCGCGGCGGGCAGCGGCTGGCCGACAAGCTGGCCGCCGGGAAACTGCATGAGCATCCGCCGCAGCAGGTTCACGTGGCGATCCAAGACGCGGGTATTGCGGGCGACGCGCCAAGCCCGCCAGGACCAGCTCAGCAACCGCCACAGCCGCGGCGCCCAGCCGGCGGCAATGGCCAGCCACGGCCAGACGTGGCCGAACCAATGCCAGTTGTAGCGGAACACCACGGCCGCGACCGCGGCCGTCACGGCGATCCCCAGGGCGAGGTCCCAGTGCGACCGCCACACGCGATAGCGGAGCTTGCGGCGGAGCCGGCCCCAGCGCTGCCGGGGACTTTCGGCGGTCGATTGATCGTAGCAGGCCGCCAGCAGCAGCACGTCGCGGGCCTGGCTGCGGTCCAGGGCCTCGATGGGCAGCGGTTCGTCGCGGGCAGCCGGATGCCGGGCCTCCTTGACCTCCAGCACCCGGTCGATCAATTGCGTCACCGCCAGGGCCAGGATGGCATCGATGTGGTCCCAGAGCCGCCAATGGGTGAGCATCCGCTCGGCCCGGCGGCCGCGCCGGAAAAGCGGTCGCGAAAGCGGTCCAGGAACGGATTGAAGTCGTCGTACTGGACCACGAAGACCTGCCGCTCGGGATGGTCGGCGTTGTATTCCGTCAGGCGGTAGGCGATCTGCAGCCGCAAGGCCGTCTTGCCCGAGCCCTTCTCGCCAAAGACCACCGAAGTGGCCGGCTCGGTCGGATCGCCGTAGATCTTGTCCCAGGCCGGATGATAGGTATTGCGGATGCAGGAACTCTTGAAGACCAGGTCGGTCTGGGCGTCTTCGTCGGCGAACGGGTTGCTCGTGATGCCGTGATGATCGAGAAACTGCTGGATCTTCATCAGTGGCTCCTGCACCCTTTCCGGCCGTGCTCGTGCCGTGGTTCAGATCGGACTGAAGCACGGCGACACTACGATGGCTTAAACAAGACCCAACAGAAGACGCCCACAAGCACCACGACGGCGACAACGAGCGTCACGACAACAAGGATGTCCTTGGTGCGCCGGACACGCGGAGCTTTGGGGCGTGTCACGTGCGTAACGGGTGTGGCCACGTCGGCGGTGGCGGTCTCAGCCACAGGGGAGGGAGCGGCCGCTTCCTGGGCGCGGAGTTCGGCGAACACGCCGCTGGCCTCCCGCCAGTCGCGCCAGCCTTCCCGCCACACGAGTGAATCGCCACTGATGCGGCCTTCGGCCAGCCAGCTCCGCATGATGTCGGCGCCAGCGGGACCGAATTGGCCTCCGGAGGGAGGGCGGACATACCACACCACCTCGCCCGCCTCCGCCAGCGGATCGACCGCCGGCCGGGCCGCCACGCCCGACGAGACCGACGGCACGGGCCCCGTGGGCGCGGAGACGATCGGCACGGGGCTGGAAACTACCGCCGCCGGGGCCGCCTCCGAATTCGGCGCGGAGATCGTGATCGAAACCGCGTCCGAGGGCGAATCGTCCTCGGCGCCCTCGCCGGGCGTCATCTCCGGCGTCCCCCCTGGAGCCGGCTCGCCCGGCGAAGCACCCGGGCCGCGATCGCTGGGGCGGGTGCTCTCCAAGGGAATCTGGATCTTCGCGCCGCAGAACGGACAAATCCCTTTCCGGCCCGCCTGGAACTTCTTGACGTTCAGCTTATGCCCGTTCGGGCAAAAAAAGCGAATACCCATAGCCCCTATTATAACGCCCCCAGGTTGCTTGGGAAGTTGGCTGGGCGAGGCGGATTCGCGTACTGGCACCGGGTGGGAATGGCCTGTTTGGGGCCCTTGCAATCGGCGTGGCGGCCGCTATATTCAGGGCCTGGGCCGCAAATCCCGTGCAGGCCACCCAGCTTACTCCCTCCCGACACCCACCCTCCAAAGTTCCCCCTGACCAGGATGCAAAAACGATGATTGCACACGTGTTTGTCTGCGCAGCCGCGTTGCTGTTGGGCGGCGATGCCGCCGCGTCGAAGTCCCAGAAAACGGACAAGTTGGAACTGCTACCTATCGAGCAGAACATCGTCAGTTACACCAATTTCGAGCGGGCCCGCTACGGCCTGCCGCCGCTGGCGGTCGACGCCGGCCTGATGCAGTCGGCCCGGCAACATGCCACCTGGATGACCGTGAACCAGTGCCTGGTGCACACGAATCAGCCGGTGGCGGAGAATATCGCCATGGGGCAGCCCAGCAGCCAGGAAGTGCTGGCGTCGTGGATGGGTTCGCCGGGCCATCGAGCCAACATCCTCGGCGGCTATGGCCACATCGGGGTAGCGGCCTATCGCACGGAAGCCGGAACCATTTTTTGGTGCCAGCAGTTCCTGCCGTAGTGCTTCTTCCACGAAGGGCTCGCTGCCGGATGTCACCCCCCCGTTGCAAACGGGGGGCTTTTGTAGCCGGCAGAAACCTTCTGGAGGTCATACTCGCCGTGGGCCGTCATGGGCCGTTGAGGTCCGACTTGTAGAACCGCCCGGCCAGGCCGGGCTCGAAGTCGGGCCGGCCCGCCAGGCCAGCGATCGGCGCAGAAATTGCAGCGTCAGCTCCTCCAGGACTTCGCGCTCGCCTTCCCGGCCGTAGTAGGCGGAAAGGTCGATCGGCGCGCCGATGACCGTCCGCACGCGGGCGGGCGTCCGCAGCGCTCCCAGCATGGTGCCGTCGTAGCGTACGCCGCTGCAATAGCAGGGCACCACGGGGACGCGCGCTTTCAGGGCGATCAGCGCCGCCCCGGGCCGGCCCGGCATGAGCAACTCCCGGCCGACGTTGATGCGTCCCTCGGGAAAGAGCGCCACCAACTCGCCTTCCTCGGCGTAGCGGATGGCCATTTTGGTGGCGGCGGTGTCGATGCCGCCGCGGCCGACGGGAATGGCCCGCGTGGTGCGAAAGAACCATGCCAGCAGCGGATGCTCGCAATACTCCCTGGCCACCATCCAGTGCGTCACCCGTTGGCCGGTGGCCAACTGGATGAACGACGGATCGACCGGGCTGCGATGGTTGCAGATGATGACCGCGCCCTGCTGCGGCGGGATCGGCATGGCGCCGCGGATTTCCGTGCGCCAGAGAATCCGCGTCAGCAGGCAATTCACGCCGTAGAGCGTCGCCTGCAGCGGCGTCAGGGGCGAGCGCAGCACCCGCACGACGCCGATAGCCAACAGCGCCAGCCCCAGGGCCGCCAGCAGGCCGGTCGCCAGGAGATCCGTATCCTCGGGTGAAAGCATCGAAAGTTAGCCGGCCAGCCGCCTGACGCGGTTGGGCGAGTCCGCCTGGACCGTCTTCTCGGCCCGGTAGCGGAATTGCAGAAGGTAAGCGTCCTCGGGCGTGTCGTGGTAGTATCCGCGCAGGATCGACACCGCGCGGAAGCCATTTTCGCGGAAGAACAGTTGGGCCGCAAGGTTCGTCTCCCGGATCTCCAGCACGATGCGGTTGCGTTGCTGCGCCGAGAGCTTGGCGCTGAGCTTGGCCACCATCTGGCTGCCCACGCCGCGGCGCTGATATTCCGGATCGACGGCGAAGTTCAGGACATGAATGCGGTTCTTGAGGAACTCGTAGATCATGAACCCCGCGACGCGGTCCTCGTGCTCGGCCACCATGCCGATGCAATTGCGCTGCCGCAGGCAGCGGACGAAGTCCTCGTCGATCCAGGGAAACTCGAAGTTCTGCCGCTCGATCTCCAGAACTTCGGGCATGTCGCGGCGGATCATCCAGCGAATGTGGACGCGGACTTCCTGTTTCTGGTCGGAACGCATGGAGGGCCTCCTTCCTTGTCGGCCTGCCACGGCCTCCCGGCAACGTGACGTGCATGTCGATGGCGGACGCTTCCCGGCGCCCGGCAACGGGGGCGGCGGCACTCCTGCGACGCCGCCCATGACGCTGCTTCCCGATGGGTCGATACGGTAGCACAAGCGGCCAATCTCGCCAAGACGAACTCGGCCGGTTTTCCGTCCCCCGGCCCCCGCCGGCTCTGAACATCAGTGCACTGCTAGCACTCCCCCTTGGGGACCGACGGCGTAAACTGCGCGAGATCCTCAATCCCCAACGCCTTTTCCAGTTCGGCCACCTCGCCGACGATCCGCTCGAACCCCCCCTTGCCGAAGAGCTCGTGCTCGCGGTCTTCGAACTCGTCGCCCATCACGTCGTACTCCTTGACCGTCATGATCTCGTGCAAAGCGGGCAGCAACACGGTGTCCTCGCGGGCGGCGTGGGGGCGATACATGCGGATAAACAGGTGCAAATCCTGGCGGAGCGGCTGGCCGGCCTTGCCCGTCGGCAGCGGCGTATCTCCCGACCTGCCCAAGGATGCGATCGGTCAGCCGCCGGCCGGCGTCGTGCTGCTGCTGCAAGACCTTCGTCAGGCTGACCAGCTTGCCGGCCTTCACCAGCCGCGGAAAGACGTGATCCTCTTCCTGGCGCTCGTGATAATCCTCGATGAACTCGCGGATGAGGTGCGCGGCATGGCTCAAAAGCGGCGACGGCACCGGCTTGCCGTCGCCGAGGCGCCGATCCACCTCCTCATAGACCAGCAGCAGGCGCCGCAAGACGCCGTGCTCCCGCATCAGGTCTTCGGCGGGCGAAACGTCCTCGCTCATTTTGGCCGCCGTTTCCTTCCCGCCCTTCTCTGCGGGCCCGTCGGCCCGCAGGCCCGTCGCCACCAGCAGGCTGCCGGCCGCCGCCGAGCCTGTCCAGAAAAACTGTCGCCGCGTGTAGTTTTCTGCAAAGCCCATCGCGTTTTCTCCTGTTTTCGAGAATTGGATTCCCCCTAGCAATTTAGTCCGCCTGCGCAATCCGGCAACCCCGCCCCCGGTATCATGGGCTGCCTGCCGGGCCGCAACATGCTAAAATGGCCGGTTTGCAGAATCCGTAACCGTTCACGGCACCGACACTAGCCCGAAGCGCAAGCGAGGGTCGAATGAGGGCAGACCGCTGTTTAGCGTCCCCTCGCTTGCGCTTCGGGCTAGTGTCGGTGCGGGGGCACGGACGGTTACCAGCATCCTTCCCGGGCTATCGGCCGCCGTGAGCACCTCGCAGACTACCACCCGACGCATCGCCGTTATCGGCGGCGGAATTGCCGGCCTGGCGGCCGCCCACCGGCTCGTCGAGCTGCGCCCCAGGGGCAGCTCATGCTGCTGGAAGCCGGGCCGCGGCTGGGCGGCGTGCTCTCGACCCTGCACCGCGACGGCTTCCAAGTCGAGCAGAGCGCCGATAACTTCATTACCACGATCCCCTGGGGCGTCGAGCTTTGCCGGCGGCTGGGACTCAGCGATCAACTCCTCCAGACCAACCCGGCCTGCCGGCGGACCTTCGTCGTCCGCGGCGGCCGCCTCTATCGCCTGCCCGACGGCTTCCTCATGATGGCCCCGACGCAGCTGGTGGCCGCTGGCCGTCACGCCGATCCTCAGTCCGCTGGGCAAGCTGCGGGCGGCCTGCGAATACTTCATTCCGCCGCAGACCGACGAGGCGGACGAGAGCATGGCCGCCTTCGTCCGCCGCCGGCTGGGACGCGAAGCCTTCGATCGCCTGGTCGAGCCGCTGGTGGGCGCGGTCTACGCCGCCGACATGGAAAAGCTCAGCGTCGAGGCCACGCTCCCGCGCTTCCGCGACATGGAGCGGCAGCACGGCAGCTTGATCCGGGCGATGCGGCGGCAGCGGAACGAGCGCCAGCAGGCCCCCAGCGAAAGCGGGGCCCGCTACAGCATGTTCGTCACGCTCCGCGACGGGCTCAGCAGCCTGGTCGATGCCCTGGCCGCCCGCTTGCCCGCCGGCGCCGTCTCGCTCCGCTCCCCGGTCGAGCGGATCGAGCGACAGGGTGACGCTTGGCGAGTTTCGACGCCCGGATCGCCCCCGGGCGCGACGGCCCAGTTCGACGGCCTGATCCTGGCCGCCCCTTCCCACGTGGTCGCCCGCTTGCTCGGGCCGGTCGAGGAAACCCTCGCCCGCGACCTGGGCCGGATCGAGCACTCGGGCACGGCGATTGTCTCGCTGGGCTTCCAGCGACGGCAGATCGCCCATCCCCTGGACGGCATGGGCGCCGTTGTGCCGGCCCTGGAAAACAGCCCGATCCTGGCATGCAGCTTCAGCAGCCAAAAGTACCCGCACCGCGCCCCGGAAGGAAAGGTCCTATTGCGAGTCTTCGTGGGCGGGGCGCGGCGGCCGGAACTGGCGGAAATGCCCGACGAGGAACTCCGGCCGCTGGTGATCCGGCACACGGCGGCACTCCTGGGGATTGCCGGCGAGCCGATCTTCTGCGACATAGCCCACTGGCCGCGGACCATGCCGCAGTATCACGTCGGCCACAAGACGTTGGTGGCCGGGATCGAGGCCCGCGCCGCCGCCCTGCCCCACCTCCAGCTTGCCGGCAACGCCTATCACGGCGTCGGCCTCCCCGACTGCATCCACACGGGCGAACTGGCGGCCGAACGGCTGTTGGCCAGCTTCGCCACCGGGAAATAGGGTCCGACGGCCCAGCGGGTGGCCTCGATAGCTCCGCTATCGAGGCGGCGTAGCCGCAAGAGGCTCTTCAATACGCCACGCAAGCCTCCTGTGCCTTCGGCACCCGGATAGCAAAGCTATCCGGGCCACCCGCGGTCTTGCGGTGCCGTCCCGCGGGCGACATTTGCGTCCGCCGCTTGCATCCGGTGCCCAAAATCCAGGCATTCCGCGTCACTTTTGTCCGACAGACGCCCCCGGTATGCCCAAAATCGTCTTGTCCCGGCCAGCCGGAATGCTTACCCTTAATAGCGCTCCTGACGGCCTTTGCAGCCGACCGCCGAGGCGATCCGGCCACCGCCGGCCCGTTTTACAACCGTTGGGCCCGGCGGCCTTGGCACGTCGGTTGCACCAGCCCCGCACACGGGGCTACCGTCGGCACGCCGATCGATCCGCCGCCCCTCCCCTGAAGGACACTCGACATGACCACCCAAGCAGCCTGGGTGTTAGTGGCCGGCTTCCTGGTAATGTTCATGCACCTGGGCTTCGCCCTGGTCGAGACCGGGTTGTGCCGGGCCAAGAACGCCGCCCATACCATGAGCATGAACCTCATGGTCTACGCCTTGGCCTGCCTGGCGTTCTGGGTCTTCGGCTTCGCCCTGGGCTGGGGCAACTGGAGCCGCGGCCCCGCCCCCGCCATCGCCATCGCCGCGCTGGGCGACGGCGCCGCAGACGCTCGACGCCGGCCTGGGCCTGGGCGCCGCAGCCCCCACGGCCCACGATCAAAGCCCCGGCGGCTACCGCTACGGCCTGCTGGGCTGCAAGGGCTTCTGCCTCTTCGGCGTGGAGCAGAGCGGCGTCCTGACGCTCTTCTTCTTCATGGCCGTCGTCATGAGCGTCTCGGCGGCAATCCCCACCGGCGCCCTGACCGAACGCTGGGCGTGGCGGAACTTCTGCCTCTACGGCCTCTGGTTCGTGCTGCCCTATTGCGTCTATGCCAATTGGGTCTGGGGCGGCGGCTGGCTGGCCCAAATGGGCCTCAACTGGCACTTGGGCCACGGCGCGGTCGATTTCGCCGGCTCGGGCGTGGTCCACGCCTTCGGCGGCATCGTCGCCTGTGCCGGCGCCGTCGTCCTGGGCCCTCGGCTGGGCAAGTACCAGCGGGGCCGCCCGCAACCGCTGCCCGGCCACAACGTCTCGATGGTCGTCGCCGGCACGCTGGTTTTGGCCCTGGGCTGGTTCGGGCTGAACGCCGGCTTCACCTTCGCCGCCGCCGACGTGCCGGTCAGCCTGGTCGTGGTCAATAGCGTGCTGGCCAGCGCCGCCGGGGCCGTGGCCGCCATGCTCACCCTCCGTTTCAAACGCATGAAACCCGACCCGACCATGATGTGCAACGGCCTGCTGGCCGGACTGGTGGCCATCGGCGGCTCCTGCGGCTTGGTCGATAGCCGCGTGGCCGCCCTGATCGGGGCCGTGGCCGGCGTGCTGGTCGTGCTCAGCGTGCTCTTCTGGGAGAAGCGTGGCATCGACGACCCGGTCGGGGCCATTTCCATCCACGGCGTGGGCGGCATCTGGGGCCTGCTGGCCGTGGGCCTGTTGGCCAACGGCCGCTATGGCGTGGGCTGCAACGGCGTCGCCGGCGGCGTCCGCGGCCTGTTCTCGGGCGATCCCGGCCAACTGGCGGCCCAACTGATCGACATCGCCGTCGTCCTGCTCTTCGGCTTTGCCTTCGCCTACGCGGCCTTCAAGCTCAGCAACCGCTTGGCCCCGCTGCGTGTCAGCCGCGACAACGAGTTGGAGGGCCTCGACGGCCCGGAGATGGGCGCGTTGGGCTATCCCGACTTCACGGTCACGAACCGGTTCTGACGAAAGGCGGAAGGCGGAGGGCGGAGGGCGGAAGGCACACGGGGGTGGCCGCGATAGCTTCGCTATCGGGGTGCCGAAGGCACAGGAGGAGTTCGCGGCGAATTGAGGCCGTGGCTGGCTCCGCCCTCCGCCTTTGTTTCCGCCTTTCCTTCCCCCCTCCGCCCTCCGCCCTCCGCCTTGCCCCAGTCCCTGCCTGGTTCCCGTGTCCTGCTGGAAACTGAACACTGAAAACTGAAAACGGCCTTCGGCCCGCCGAAAACTGAAAACTCCCCGTCCGGGTGTCTTGCTTTTTTCTGCCGTGGGAGTAGGCTGGCGGTTATCGAGCGTCGCGGCGTCCAGTGGGTCGAGGGACATGGCGGCTTTGTTCCCACGAGGAGAAACTTTTCCGGAGGTTCCACTCCCATGCAGACAAAAAGGGGCCGAGAGACCGAGCGGCGTTTGAGGGACCTATTGGCCCTTGACCACAGCCTGAACGGGGGTATCTTGTTCGGCCTCGATGGATGCCTTATTGAGATTCAGGCCCGAGCAATGAGCGTGCTGAGGGGGCCAACGCCATGGACCGATGCCACTGACGTGTCCGGCATGGCCGGTATCGCTGTGAAGGAGGCGACCACAAGGATCGCCGGTGCTTTCGCGAAGCTGCGCCTTCCTGAACCGGAAGTGACCATCCAAATCAATCTGACACCGGCGAGCACCGTCAAGGAAGGCTCGTGGCTGGATTTGCCGCTGGCAGTCATTATGCTTCAAACCGCGGGCGTCCTGCCCCAGTTGCCCGAACACCTTCAGGGCGACTTCATTCTGATGGGGGAGATCGGGCTACACGCTGACCTGCGGCGGGTTCCTGGCGCCCTCTCGATCGCCTACCTCGCCAAGCCCGGCCAAACGCTGATTGTGCCTACTGGGAACGAGAAAGAGTGTGCCTTGATAACGGCAAGGCCGGGATTCAAGGACTGCCGTGTCTGTCCAGTTTCGACGCTGGACGAGGTTGTCGATTTCTTTGCTGGGAAACGGAAACTGGAAAACGCTCTCAGCCATCGGATTGATTTTGAGTCGGCCATTCCGACAGCGGTGGATTTCGGAAAGATTCACGGCCAGGAGAAGGCAAAGGAGGCGGCAATCGTCGCCGCCGCCGGGGGACACAATCTTCTGCTGATTGGTCCTCCCGGGGAAGGCAAGTCGATGCTGGCAAGCGCGATGGTCGGCGTCTTGCCCCACCTGTCCCGTGAGGAGCAGGTCGAACTGACCAAGATATACTCCGCCCACGGTGAATTGATGCACGACGGGCAGGCGGTGACCCGCCGCCCATTCCGCGCGGTGCACCACACCGTCTCAAAGGAGGCGCTGGTGGGCGGCGGCGCAAGGATACCACGTCCTGGGGAGATATCCCTGGCTCACTACGGAATCCTGTTCCTCGACGAAATCCCCCAGTTCAGCCGGTCCACCCTGGAGGCACTGCGCGAGCCATTGGAAAACGGTGAAATCTCGATTTCGCGGGTGGGGGGAACATTCACGTACCCGTGCCGCTTCACCCTGGTGGCGGCGATGAATCCATGCCCTTGCGGCTACAACGGAACCGAGCGATGTACATGCAAGGAACACGCCGTCGTCGCCTATCAACAAAAACTTAGCGGCCCCTTGCTGGATCGGATCGACATGCAGGTCGAGTTACAACACCTTTCGATTGATGAGCAGTTCGCCGAAACTCATAGCGGCGAATCGCCGCGTATTCGGGCCAGCGTCGAGGCCGCCCGGGAGCGCCAGCGAAAACGTTTCGACGGGACCCGCATTCCGCACAACGCTGCAATACCGGGCGGGGAGGTGCGTGAGTATTGCAGATTTTCCCAGCCGGCCCTAGACACGTATAAGGAAATGGTCGATAAGAACTCCCTTTCAACACGGTCGGTGGATCGTCTAGCAAAGGTGGCAAGAACGATTGCTGACCTGGCCGGAAAAGACGACGTCGAACCAGAACACGTGACAAAGGCAGCCAGTTTTGTGGTCGGCGGCGTTCTCAGAGTAAACGCCTGAACCAGAAAAATGGTCGAGAGGCCGGGGCAGCCCTCGAGGGGAGCCAAGCGATCCGGAAATCCAATCTGAGGGCGAAAGCGACATTCTCCCTCTTGCAACCCAGCGAGGCTGCAGGATCACAATTTACGACTACCAGCGACAAAGTGGAACGTCCCCTTTCGCCCCCTAACCCCGGCACGGCCCCGGATTCCCATTGAAGAAAGTGAAAAAGAGGAAGGCAAGGCGGAGAATGTCATACCCATCGGTTGACCAGTTACAGAAGATCCTCACTGAGGAGGTGTTTCACTACGCCAGAGACTCCAAGAAGGCCGCCGGGCGAGCGCTCGGCACATTGGTCGAGATCATAACGTTCTACGCTCTCAAGTCCTGGGGACTTGAGAGAAACGTCGCCATCGAGAGACCGCTGCCGGAGTTTGGGAACGACGACATCACGCACAATGTCGAGTATAGCCTTCATTCGTCAACCCCTCTCGCGACGGCGGAGTTCAGCCGGGACGATCTTCCAATCACCGCAAAGAAGATCGCCAAGGCTCCGGAGATTGCGAAGGTTGGAATCTCTGCGGGCTCGACGAGGTCGCACGCGCTGCTGAGCAAGGACTTGATCCTGCGAAACTCATGCACGATCTGCAACTGTGGTGAAACCTTCATAAACGCGTACCTTGACCAGCTTGGGAAAAGCGTAGGCCAGTACTCTGTTGTCTCGCTCCGGCAGCGCCCGTTCGCCATTTTTGAGTGCAAGCGGGTCGGGGTTGAGGAGGGTATGCGGAAAGGGCCGCAGACAATCGAGAAGGCCAAGCAGGGAGCCTACGTTGCCCGGACAGTGTCGGCGTTGCAGAAGATCAGGCTCACCGATGGCAGCATGGGCGGACTCATTCAGAAACGTGACGGATCGTTCCGGCACGGTGATTACCACAAGCTGATGGCCGAGATTATTGGCTCTAACGACCCAGAACTTCTTTCGCACTTCATCCTGGCCGTTGGAGTCGTCAGCAATCATGGCAACTGGTTCACCTCGGAAAATCACAATAAGGAACTGAAGGTTCTGGCCCAGTCCTACGACTGGCTTCTGTTCCTGACCGATGCGGGCATCGCCCAGTTCATCGACGAGTTGTTGTTCCATCCCGCAAAAGAGTTGGCTGCGGCCCGAACGGCGTTCCTGGCAAGCTACACGGGCGAGAAAGGCGTCAATCGGTTCACGAAGGTTAAGATTGCCCTTTCGGCTGACGCCGCCCTCCAATCTTATTTCAGGTCCCACATGAAGGTAGTTGAAGGCTGGTTCAACATCATCGCCCCGGCAGGGAAACGGCTTGCTGTTCTCAAGGATGAACTGGACACGTTGAAGACAAAGCGGTGGCAGGAGGCACATTCATGACGGCTGGAAGGACGGTCAATTCTCAGAGCCTCGACTGGTGTACTCCTCCAAAATACGTTGACGCAGTTCGGAGGGTGTTTGGCGGTAAGATATCTCTGGACCCATGCTCGAATGAGTGGTCCATCGTCCACGCTGAAACAGAATACCGCCTGCCGGAAAAGGACGGGCTCAAGGAATCATGGAATTATCCAACAATCTATGTGAATCCACCTTACGGCTCTGATAAGAAGAGTGGAACGACAATAAAGCATTGGCTCTTTAAGTGCGCCCACGCCCATCAGAACTACGGGTCGGCTGTTCTCGCCCTGGTGCCTGTGGCGACGAACACAGGCCATTGGAAAGAATATGTTTGGGGACGGGCGACTGCTGCATGTTTCTTGTACGATACGAGATTGCGGTTTCTAGTTGATGGTAAGGACGGAGGTAAGGGTGCGCCGATGTCTTGCGCCATGATCTATTGGAACAAGGACATCGATTCATTCCGCGATGTTTTCATCGATTATGGTGCAGTTGTCGATTTGAGGTCGTTACAGGGAAAAGTGATCGGCGACGGGAGGAAACTACGCCAGCCAAGGTTGTTCGATAATTCCGAATTCACGACGCCGCGGGGACGCATTGACTAAGGGAGCCGAAAAAGTGGTCGGGAGTTTCCTTCGCTGACGAGCCGGCTTTACACACCCGGGCCCGCTGGCCGGCGTCAACCCCTTTGCCCTGGGGCCAATGATTCGGTGGGAGATTCGTTGGGCCGTTCACGGCCGGCGCGCGACGATTACCGCCCCCAGGGCGCTGCCCTGGGCTTGATAAATTCCTGCCCCGTTGGGGCGGCCGGGCCGACCAGGTTGGAACAAAACCCGGAACCGTAACCGCCGGAAGATCGGGAGATGGAACCGCAGATGAACGCCGGTGGACGCGGACGGTTCATTACATTCTTATCCGCGTGTACTTGCGTCAATCCGCGGCCTCTGCCCCCATCGTGCACACGATTACGTGAAAGGAGCCCGGAGCGATGGTCAAGCACTTCGACCATGTGACCTTTGTGGTACGAGACGTAGCAGCGGCCAAGCAGTTCTTCGGCCTGCTGGGGTTCAAGGAAGACAAAGCGGCCGTCATCTCGGGCCCACGGTTCGCCCGGTACATGGGGGTCGAGGGCATCGAGGCCGAACACGTCACGCTCGTGCTGGCCGGGGCCCTGCCGTGCGCGGAAGTGCAGTTGCTCAGATATCTGCACCCCGAGGCGATCCCCGATCCGCAGATCCGCAACCTGGCGAAACTGGGCTTCAATCACGTCTGCTTCACCGTCGACGACCTCGACGCCGAGGTGGCACGACTCCAGGCCGCCGGCGTCAAGCTCCGCAGCGACGTGCTGGACTTCCATAACCGAAAACTCGCTTTTCTTTGCGGCCCGGAGGGCGTCACCGTGGAACTGGCAGAGTGGAAATAATAAGGATGAAGGATGAAGGATGAAGGAAGGCATGACGTACGCCGCACACGCCGTGTGCGGTGAGGGCGTCACACGGCGTGTGACGGATACGGGGGCGGACGACAGGGGGACGGCGGATGTTCGGCGGCAAAATCGGGGGGCCGATTGGACTTCCGCCCGGGTCATGTCTAATATTTGCTAGATGTTGCCGCTCGGAACGTGTCCAAGCGGCCTTCAAACGGGAAATCCAGGTTGCGAAAGGAGTGGAGCATGAAGGGTGACGAACGGGTGGTTAAAAAGCTCGACGAGTTGTTGTGCGACGAGTTGACGGCCATTAACCAGTACATGGTCCATTCCGAGATGTGCGCCAACTGGGGCTACGACCGGCTGCATCATGCCGTGGAGACGCGCGCCAAGCAAGAGATGCACCATGCCGAGGAGTTGATCGCCCGGATCATCTTCCTGGACGGGACCCCGACGGTCAGCCGGCTGAACCCGATCCACATCGGCGCGGACGTGCCGAAGCAGCTTCAAGCGGACAAGGAAGCGGAGTTGCGCACCAACGGCATGTACAACGAAGCCATTTGCCTTGCGGACGAAGCCAAGGACGCCGCCACGCGCGAACTGCTCGAAGCGATCGTGAAGGAGGAAGACGGGCACGTCGACTGGCTCGAAGAGCAATTGGACCAGGTCGCGCAACTGGGGGCGCCGCTGTATCTATCGACGCAGACCCGCGAGTAGGTCCGACGCAGGGCGGAAGGCGGAAGGCGGAAGGAAGGGATTTAGGGATTTAGGGCCGGGGGCCAGGGAGGAGGCGCCCTCACCCCCGGCCCCTCTCCCGGAGGGAGAGGGGAGATGTTTCCTTCCGCCCTCCGCCCTTCGGCCGCGGATGCGCGTCCGGGCGGGCCAGCGAAAGCCGCGTCGCGGTGCGGCAGGGTTATCCGGTGGCTAACGCCACCGGCTCGTGTTTCTTGTTCTTCCGTCCGCCTTATCTTTGGCCTACGCTTGTTAGGGCCCGGAACAGGTTACCGCCAGGATCCCGGTCTTGCGCTGGGCCGCCCGAACGTCGAGGACACAAAATGAATCGTCGCAAGTTTCTGCTTTCTACACTCACGGTTGCGGCGCCTGCGATTGCCGTGGCCGGGACACGCCAGTTCTCGCTTTTGAACAAGACCAACGGCGGCGGCATCATCGACACGGCCCAGGAGGCGGCCGTGTGGCCCATCGCCCAGGATGTTTTCACCACGGCCCAACAGCAGGTCCTGCCCGTCGGACTGATGGCCGACACGCCCAAGGTCAATCCGCCGCAGGTGCCGCTGTACGCGAAATACGGTTATAGCGCCTGGCGGGCGGGGCCGGGCACGAATTACAGCCGGCAGCCCGGCCGCCGGCAACCCTACGACAAGCGGAGCGAACTTGCGCCCGGCCACAACGGCGCGCACCCGTGCGGCCCGGCTGTTGACCTTCTTCGCCATCAGCGACATTCATATCACCGACAAGGAATCGCCGGCCCAGCCGATCTATCCCGGCTGGAGCGCACCGTTCGGGCCCGCGTCCCATCGACTCGACGCCGGTTCCTATTCGCCGATCATTCTCTCGACCACCCAGGTCCTCGACGCGGCCGTGCAGACGATCAACGCCTTGCATAAGAAATCGCCCTTCGATTTCGGCATCTCGCTCGGCGACGATTGCAACAATACCCAGCATAACGAGCTGCGATGGTTTATCGACGTGCTGGACGGCAAGCTCATCACGCCCAGCTCGGGCGCCCACCTGGGGGCCGCAATCATCGATTATCAGAAGCCCTACCAGGCCGCCGGGCTGAACAAGGCGATCCCCTGGTATCAAGCCATCGGCAACCACGATCAGTATTGGTCGGGCATCGGCTACGAGAACGCCAAGCTGCGGCGGGCCCACGTCGGCAGCACCATCCTCAACATCAACCCCAATATCTTCGGCGATCCGAATTACATCAATGACACCGGCGCCTACATGGGCGTCGTCGACGGCTCGACGCCTTACGGGACCGTCATCGGCGCGGGCCCAGAGAAGAACTTTCCCGTGCCGCCAACGGTCGTCGCCGATCCGGACCGCCACTCGCTGGTGAGCGACGATTCGACGAGCCGAAATTGGATGCGGGAATTTTTCACGACCACGTCCAATCCGGTCGGGCACGGCTTCAGCCAGAGCAACGTCGACGAGGACTTCGCCTGCTATACGTTCGAGCCCAAGGCGGACCTGCCGATCAAGGTGATCGTGTTGGACGACACGAACAAGAGAACCGACAAACTACGAGGGCTGATGTATTATGGTACCGGCGGTCTGGACCGGGTCCGGCTCGACTGGCTGAAGAACGAACTCCAGAAGGGCCAGGACGAAGGCAAGCTCATGATTATTGCGGCCCATATCCCGATCAAGCCGCAGGCGAGCCTGACCGACAACACGCCCATTCATCTTTTCTTCGACAAGGCCGCCGAAGACGACTTGCTGGCCATGCTGCACGGCTATCCGAATCTGATCCTCTGGATGGCGGGGCATCGGCACGTGAACACGATTACCGCCCAGCCGTATAATGCGGCCGATTTGCAGGACCATCCGGAGCGGAGTTTTTGGGAGGTCGAGACGGCCTCGCTGCGGGATTTTCCTCAGCAGTTGCGGACCTTCGAGATCCGCCGCAACGCCGACAACACGATTTCCATCCTGACCACGGACGTCGATCCGGCGGTGATGCCGGGCTCTCCGGCGGCGAAGTCGCGGGGCTATGCGATCGGCGTCGCGCGGATTTTCGGGGCCACGCCCGCCGTGCTTGCCGACACCAGTTCGCACGCGTACAATGCCGAATTGGTGAAGCAATTGAGCCCGGAAATGCAGGCGAAGATTGCCAAGTATGGGACGGCGATCGGGTAAAGCAGGGGCCAGGCGTAGGTCAGGCACCCCGTGCCTGACATGCTCCCGGATTTTGGCGGTCCGATGTCAGGCACGGAGTGCCTGACCTACGCGGCTCGGATCGCGTTGCCGCAGGCCCCCCGGACGCAGTCCGGGGGCTTTTTTCAATTCCCTAATCCCTAATCCCCAATCCCTAATCCCTCACCTGTGCCCGCCGCGCGTGGCCAGCCAGATGATCACCATCGCCAACACGGGCACCAACAGCAAGAGCAAGTATCGCAGCCACCGCCAGCGGTTCCGCCAGGGGACCTGCGGACGCAGCCGCTCGCAGCGCCCGGTGAGCTGGACCGTTTCCGGCGCGAGCAATTCGGCCTGCATCTCGGCCGCCGAGGCATAGCGATCGTAGGGCTTCTGCTCCATGGCGTGCAACACGATCTCCTCGACTTGCGGCGAAATCTCGGGATTGATCTTCCGCGGCGCCACGGGGTCGCCCAGCAGCCGGGCGTTCATAATGGCGTAAGGGTTCGTGCCCTCGAAGGGGACCTCGCCGGTGATCATCTCGTAGAGCATGGCGCCCAGGCTGTAGATGTCAGTGCGGGCGTCGCCGCGGCGGCCCTTGACCTGCTCGGGGGCCATGTAGTCGGGCGTGCCCATCGCCGGCGAAAAACCGGCAAAGGTAAGCCGCCGCATCCCTGCCGCCCGGGCGATGCCGAAATCCATGATGCGGAGGCTGCCGTCATCGCAGAGCATGACGTTCTCCGGCTTCAAGTCGCGATGAATGATGTCCTGCCGGTGCAGATATTCCAGGGCTTCGCAGAGCCGGGCGGCGATGCTCACCGCGTCGGCGACCGGCAGCCGGCCGATGTTTCGCAGCACCTGGCGGAGCGTCTGGCCCTTCAGATATTCCATGACGATGTAGGGCCGGCTCTTCTCTTCCTCGATCGGCAGCACGTGGAGTATGCAGGGGTGGTTCAGCTTCCTGCCGATCTCCTCCTCGCGCTGGAAACGCGAGTAGAAACCGGGGTCGCTCTCAAATTGCATGAAGGGAACCTTGACGGCCACGACCTCGCCGGTCTTGAGGTCCTTGGCCTTGAAGATCGACGCCATGCCGCTGCGGCTGATGACCTCGAGGATGTGAAATCGCTCGTCCAGCACCTGGCCCACTTCCAGCTCGCGGCTGTTGGGCATTCCGGGTTCCTGGTAGATCGGCAGCCCGCGATAGTAGCGGAGCTGCTCGACACGCTGGACCTCGACCACCTGGACGGAGAGGTTGTCGTCGGTGCCGCGCTTCTCGGCCAACTCGACCAACCGGCGGCAGGCCTCTTGGGGCGGGGCGTGCATGACCGTCTCGCGCAGTTCCTCTTCGCTGACGCATTGGTAGAGGCCGTCGGAGCATTGCAGGAAGCGGTCGCCGCGATTGACCTGGGCCGAGTAGTAATCGACCTGGACCATCGGTTCGCGGCCCACGCTGCGGGTCAACATGCAGCGCATCTGGCTGTCGGCGGCGTCGTGGGCGGAGATCAGGCCCAGCTTGACCTGCAAGGCGGCATAGCTGTGATCGGCCGTCAGGCGCGTCAGGCGTCCCTCCTGGATGAGATAGGCGCGGCAGTCGCCGACGTGACCGACGGTCAACTCGTCGTTGCGCAGCACGGCGATGGTCAGCGTGGTGGCCATGCGACCTTCGTCGCGGTGCTCCATGCTGCGGTCGTAGACCGCCAGGTTGGCCGCCGTGAACATCTGCCAGAGGACCTGCCGCGGGGAGGTTCCCGGCTTGGCCTCGCGGAACTTTTCCAAGGCCGTGTCGACGGCCAGGCGGCTGGCCACCTCGCCCTGGCCCTGGCCTCCGACGCCGTCGGCCAGGATTACGGCCGCCCCACGAGTCCGCTGCTCCTCGGCGTCCTCGGGCTGCCAGAAGGCGACGCTATCTTCGTTTTTGGGCCGCACCGGGCCTTTCGAGGACAGTTCGGCATAGGTCAGCTCCATGACGGGCTCCGCGCCGCGCTAGTTCGCCGGGACCGCTTGAGACGCACGATCGATTGTAACTCAACCGGGGGCGTGGAGAAAGGTGGCCTTGCGGCCTCGCGGTCCGAATTGTCTGTTTTTGCTAATTGGCCTTTGCATTGACGGCCTGTTAAGTCCACTAATTAGGCATCCAGTGCACAAGAGTTATGCATTCAACGCTGGCATCGGCCGTAATCCTGTGCATTGTTACATCCGTTGTAGCCTTACATCCTTGTCACTTCGAGCAATCGTCCTCTGCCCGCCTCCCCCAATGGCACATTGTTTGCAGTTGGCATGGAACCCTATCAAGCCGGCCTCGCGCGGGATTGGCTAAGCCCTGATCCCGGGCCGGGCGGCTGGCGGGAGACGCGTCTCGTTTTGTCAGCACGTGGCCCACTTCGAGCGATCGGCCCCTGCGGCCGCTCGCCCCGGGGTGTCGTTGCCGCCGTACCAAAAAACGAGGTATCCTGATGTCTTCCGACCCGCAACCGCCCCAGATGAAGAAAACCCTGGGGCTGACCGGCTTGACGATGAACGCCATGGCGTTGATCGCGCCGGGCGCATTCCTCTGGTTGACCTTCGCGCAGCAAAGTCAATACGGCCAGCCGATGGCCGGCTGTGCCGTGTGGTTCGGCATTGTGCTGGCCCTGCTGTTGTGCTTTGCCACGGCCATTGCCTATGCCGAGTTGTCGAAGCTCTATCCCGGGGCCGGCTCGTCCTATTTCTTCGCCGAGCAGGCGTTTCTGTCCAAGACCGGGGCCTATCGCTTCGCGCGGCTGGCCAAGTTCATCGTCGGCTGGGCCAGCCACTTGTATTACTGGGTCTATCCGGGAGTGATGGTGGGCGTGACCGCCATCCTGGCCGGCTACCTTGCCGGCCAGCTCTGGCCGGACACCTTCAACAACACCATCAACAGCCCCACGCTGATGATCGGCTTCTGCGTCGTGTTCGCCTTCGGTGTGGCGTTTATCGCCTATCGCGGGGTGACGGGCACCACCGGCGTGAACGTGGGCGTCAACGTGATCCAGATCGCCGCCCTGCTGATCTTTTCGGCCATCGCCATCGGCTACCGCGTCAACCACCCCAGCGGCTCGCAGGGCTACACGCTCGATCCCGACGGCAATGCCATCAACGTCGTGCTGGCCGCCGACAAGGACGGCAAGCCGATCAAGGACGAAAAGACCGGCCAGTACAAGGTCGAGCAGGAAAAGGGCAAGGACAAGCCGCTGATCCTCGATTACGGCGCCTCCGGCGTGACCCAGGAGCTGGTCGACAAGGACAAACCCAAAGGCGCTACGCAGGACACCTTCCAGTATCACACCTCGGCCATCTCGGTGATTGCCCCGCACAGCAACTTCAGCTACGCCATCATTCAGGCCTGCATCGCCATCCTGATCCTGGTGGGATTCGAGTCGGTCACTTCCCTGGGCGAAGAGGCCAAGAACGCCAAGCGCGACATCCCCCGCGCCGTGCTGCTGTCGTTGGCCATCCAAGGGATCGTCTGCTACCTGATCGAATACTTCGCCGCCGGCTACTTCCTCAATCCCGGTTACACGCTGGCGGGCAATGCGGCCGGGTCCAGCGCCCCGATCGGCGACATGATGGTGCTGACCGGCACCTGGCTGTTCGGCAGCGCCAGGGCCGGCTGGTGGTTCATGATGATCGAGGCCGTGACCGTCCTGCTGGCGCTGATCGGGACCACGCTGTCCTGCATCACCACCGGCGCCCGGGTAACCTATGCCATGGGCCGCGACGACGAAGTGCCCTCGCACTTCGGCATGTTGCACGGCCGCAACCTGACGCCGCACCGGGCCATTTGGATCCTGGCGGCCATTTCGGCGGTCATCGGCATCTTCGCCGTGCTCCTCTACCTCTGCGGCCCGACGGCGCCGGACAACCTCAGCACCGTGCTCAGCGACGCCCAGAAACACAGCATCTGGTATCCGAGCTTCTTGATGTTCTCCACCGAGACCTCGAAGATGCTGCCCAACAGCCTGCTCATCGTCGCGCTGGCCAGCAATTTCGGCACCTTCATGCTCTACGGGCTGACCTGCGTGATCGCCATCGTCGCCTTCCGCGAGCACCACAGCTTCAACGGACTGAAGCACATGGTGATCCCGGTCTTCGGCGTGGTGGCTAACCTGCTCTGCATGTCGTTCTATTTGATCGGTCCGTTCTGCGTTGCGGGCATGAGCGTCAAGGAGCCGTTCATCGCCCTGGGCGTGGCCGCCCTCTGGGGCGTCTATGGAGGCTGGTACTTCATCCGCAGCAGCAAGGCCAAGGGCCGAGCGGTGCTGGTCTCCAAACGAGTTATGGAAGGATTGCCGGCTGAAGCTTCCTAGCGGCCTGGCCCGCGCGGAGTCTTCAACCGCATGGACTGGACGAGCCCCGGGTGGGGGAGGCCCCGGGGCTCGCGTGCGTTCTTGCCGCCGCCTGCCGCCCTACCCTCCCATCCCGTAACCGTTCGCGGCCCCTGTGGTGACACTAGCCCGAAGCGCAAGCGAGGGTGCGCCAGGTCGCGGTCTGCCGTCGCCGCCTCCCTCGCTTGCGCTTCGGGCTAATGTTCGGTTACCCGATCCCCAGCCCGTCCCACAATTCCAGGAAGATGCGATTGCTCTCCAGCAGCCCGGGCAATCGGGCCATCTCGGCGGGCGTGACCCAATGGACCGATTCGACTTCGGCCGGATTGAGAACCGGCACGGCGGCGGCGTCCATTTCGGCCAGCCACCAGGCCAAGTCGACCTTCCAGGCGGTGACGCAATGCCAGAGCCGCCGCAGCGGCCGGATGGTGACGCCCAGTTCCTCGCGGAGTTCGCGCACCAACGCCGTCTCTTCCGTCTCGCCCGGTTCGATGCCGCCGCCGGGAAAACAATAGGCCAACGGGGCCACCACACTCCGCGAGCGGCGAATGACCAGCACCTGCGGACCGCGGCGGATAATGGCCACCGCGCCGCGGCGGCCCGGATCGTCGGGAATGGACGGCGTGGCAGTCATGGCGGGCGCGGCCAGAGGATGTCGGCCGTGCTCATGCGAGTCCGGCTCGGGCAGGATGATTTACAAGGAAGAATATAAGTCTAATGCCTCGGCAGGCCGGCGTTAAGCCGTCGGGGCGGGCTGGCGGGAAAAAATCCCTGCCGTGCCGTCCCGACCGGCCTTTTGCTAAACCGGCCTTGCGCCGTATAATTCCCCCCGTGGGATTTTGCCCGTGGCGGTGGAAGGGACTGCCAAGACGGACCGACAAAAAATCAGGGAGGTTATTGCCATGGAAGCAGTGGATTTGCAGCGGCGCGAGGAGTTATTGGAGAGGTACAATTCGCTCCGTCATGTGGGACGGAAAATGCATCTTCGCATGGCCGAGTTGCTCGACCGCGAGGAAATCCATGAGGCCGCCGATCGCCTGGGCATGCTGCGCGGCGAGACGATCGTTCTCGATACGGAAGACATGATCTCGGTCGTGATGGACTTCGCGCTTTTGCACCTGCGGCGAGACGGGCAAAACGCGGTCCAGCGCTACTTGCGGGACGCCCCGCCCCGGCCCGGGTCGGACGCGCGCGTGTTTCTGGAAGCGAGGGCCTGCCGCGCTATCGCATCCTGCAAGTGGTCGAGCCGCACCCCGGTTTTGGCCTGACGGTCCGCGACATGCTGCGCGACGAGGAGGGGCTGCTGATGGACGTTGCTTTCAGCCGCTGTGGCAAACAAGGGTTCATTTGCGCGGGACATTTCCTCGCCTTGCCCAGCTTTTGGATGTGCACGGGCGCGTCTCTGCCCCTGACGCCCGCAATCGTCGGCGCGCTCACCAGAAAGCTGCTGCGGCGCTTCGGCAAGTCGCCCCGCGCCTACCGCACGCTTTCGCCCGACCAAGAAACCCAACTGGCGACCTGGACTATCCGCCACGCCTTGGAGGCAGGCATGGCCGAACACATTGCCTACGCCTGAGGCCGGCCGCCTCCGGCTGAACCACCGTCACGTCACGGTTGACTTGCGACTACGGTGTAGTACAATGAATACATGAGGTGACACTATGGGCATCGTCTTTTCCGTTCGTCTCCCCGAGGAACTGGCCAAAGAACTGGATCAGATTGCCGCGGAAACGGAACGTCCCCGGTCCTTTCACGTCCATAAGGCCGTCGAGACCTACGTCCGCGAGTTCGCCGATTTGCAGATTGCCTTGGACCGTCTACGCGATCAGAGCGATCCGGTCGTCTCCGGTCGGGACGTGAAGAAGTCTCTTGGCTTATAGAATCTCGTACAAGAAGAGCGTCGAGAAGGACCTGGCCGGCCTTCCCAAGGCCGAGGCGCGTCGCCTGCTGGCCAAGATCGAGAGGGATCTCACGGTCCGTCCCAATAGCTGCCCGCCACTGAAAGGGCAGTTTGCCGGTCTTCGCAGACTTCGTGTGGGCAGCTTTCGAGTCATCTTTGTAGTTCAAGAAGACGACGTGCTGGTGCTCAGGATCGGACATCGGAGGGACGTTTACGAACGTTGAAAACACCCTGCCGACCCCTTGCCCAATGGCAAGGCTGTGGCGTAAACTCAATGGTTATCCTGGCGGCGTAGCTCAGTTGGTCAGAGCAGCGGAATCATAATCCGCGTGTCGTAGGTTCGAATCCTACCGCCGCTACTCGGGGGGAGCCCGGAACGGTGAAAAAGCCCCCGGACTGCGTCCGGGGGGCGGCCTGCGAAACTGCAAGGGGCCGTTTCCCCTGGTACCTGGCCCCTGGTCCCTCTGTCAGCGGGGTTGATATGGCCGCCGTTTGGCGAGCGAAGTGCCCTTCCGCCGGCAGCCTGGTTCCGCTATGATCCCCCCTCCCCGATTAGGCAACCAGGGTACGAACTATCTCCTTTTCCCGACTTCTCCGCCCGAGTCCTCCGCAGGGAAGTGACTGCTTCCTGCGACGTTGCTTCACCACGTTCCATGATAGGCGGCCCGTGGGCAATCGGCCGGCGCGCCGACCAAGGTATTGTGTGCATAACTGCCGGCCCTCGACGCTTGCCAGCCGTGCCGCAACGGCCCTCTGCTTGGGCGTGACGCTTGTCCTGGTGTGCGCGGGCTGCAGCAGCCAGCCCTGGGCCTTCACCCATGGCGAACCCATCGCGACGGCCAGCCCGACGGACAACCTGCCGGCGGGCCCGGCCGTCGTGGGGGCATCGTATCAGCCCCCGCTGACCCCGCCCGGCGCTAACCCCGGGCTTACGCCCGGGGCCCAGGGACCGGGACCATATCAGGGACCCGGCGCATATCAGGGACCCGGCACCAACCCCGGGCCCATACCCGGGTCTCAGGGCCCGGGACCATGTCCGGGACCGGGACCGTGTCAGGGGCCGCAGGGCCCGGTTGGGCCGCCGACGGCCAGTCCGGTCCCGCCGGGAACGGTGATGATGGGACCGATGGGATCCGATCCGAGTTGGTTTGTCGCTGCGCAACCGGGAGATGCTTGTGCGGCCGGGAACCGAGACCGGGCCGCTCTGGCAGCCGGCGCCGGGTTCGCCCATAGACCAAGCGTGCCCGGGCGGCATGCCGCCGGCGTATCAACCGCCGCAGCAATTGTCACTCGTGCACGAACCGATGTTGATGGCGATGTGGGACAGGGAGTGGCCGAATATCTGCGCCGACTACGCCAACTATTATTCGTGGCCGACGGCGCTGGGCCTGGCGGCCGGGGCCGGCATCGCGGCAGGGGTGGCCAACAGCGACTTGGACGGTGAATTCGCGCGTTGGTATCAGACTCAAATACGCAGTCCGGAGAGCGACCGCATCGCCAATGACGTGAAGCCGTTCGGCGAGGGCCAGTACACCATCCCCGTGGTGGCCGCTTTGGCAATCTTGAACGACACCGGGTGGCTCGACGACCAGCCGGTGCTAAGCGAGATTGGCCAATGGGGAGATCGTGTTTCGCGGGCCTACATGGTCGGGGCGCCGCCGATGCTGGCGATGCAATACCTGACCGGCGGCTCGCGGCCCAGCTCGACCGATTCCCACTCGTCGTGGAGACCCTTTTCCGCGTCCAACGGCGTCAGCGGCGACGCCTTCATGAGCACCTGTCTGTTCGTTTCCGCCGCCGACATGACCGACAGACCGGTTTTTAAGGGTTTCTTCTACGCTTGTTCCGTGATGGTCCCCTGGGAGCGCATCGACCTCAATCAGCACTTCCTCTCGCAGGCGGCCCTGGGCTGGTGGATGGGCTACTTGGCCTGCAACGCCGTCAATAACACGGAACTGGCCAAGCAGCGGGTGATGCTCGTGCCGATCGTCAGCCCGGAGATGAACGGCGTGGGCGTGGTCTTTCAGCACTAAATGACCTTGCGGGAATCTGGGAAAAAGGTGACAGGCACCATTTGTGCGAAGCACCCTACGGGCCGTTCCGGCAAATGGTGCCTGTCACCTTTTTCCCTTGCGGGAATCTCCTCGCTTTGCGCGCGAGTGGCCGCGCGGTAAAATAGAGGCGTCGGACCGCACCAACCGCGCACCCGAGAACCGCTGTGGCACACGTCTTCGACCCCCTGCAACCACGGGCCCGTGGTCCGGCCTCCCCGGACGACGCCGACGCAGATTGGCGAAGCTGGCTGACCACCGCCATCATGCTGTTTGTCGGCATATTGCTGGCTGGACTGGTGTTGGCCGTGCTGTACCCTCGTCCGCAGCAGGCGGCGGCCGTCGCCCAGCCCGCAAAAGAGGGCCGGGATCGCGTAAAGGAGCCGGAGGCGCCGGCCACCGGATTGAAAGGCGGAAGCGAGCCGGAGGCGTCGGCCTCCGGATTGAAGGACGCCGAGGAGCCGCCGGCCACGCCCAAGGCCGTCCCGTCGGGGGCGGATTGGGAAACCGATGCGGACGGGCCGGCTGCAAGCAAGTCGCCCACGCCGGCGAAGATCGCAGCGGAGCCCAAGCCGGTCCCGCGTCCGACATCGCCTGCCAAGCCTTCCAAGGCAGCCGGCAAGTTTGTCCCCAAGCCGGCGACGAAGGCCAAGCCCGCGCCCTTAGCGAAGGCGGCCAAGAAAGAGCCGGCGGCGCCGGAAGATGCCGCCCGCCGGGCGGGCTACGTCAAGGCAGTCGCCGCCGTGCGGTTGGCGATGTCCCAGCGCGATCTGACCGCCGCTCACAAGCATTTCAAGACCGCGGAGGCCAACTCGCAAACCCCTGCCGATGACACGGAAGTGGAGCGGCTGCAAATCATGCTCGACAACTTGGACCAGTTCTGGAAGGGGCTGCACGATGCGGCGGCCAAGTTGCAACCCGGCGATGAATTGGAGTTGAAGGACAACCGCGTGGCGATCGTCGAGGCCAGCCGCGACGAATTGATGATCCACGTCTACGGCCGGCAGCAGCGGTATCGCGTCGACGCCCTGCCGATCGCCCTGGTCAGGGCGCTGGTGGACCGTTCCTTCGCTTCCACGCCCGGCTCGAAGGTGATCGTGGGGACGTTCTTGGCGATGGACAAGGAAGGGGATCGCGGCCGGGCCCGCGTGCTTTGGGAGGATGCGGCCAAGCATGGGGAGTCGCTGGGCCGCGACCTGCTGCCGGAGTTGGACGTCCCCTTGCCGAACGTCGGGGGCGGCACTGGCGGCGAGCTTCACCGCTTCAGCCGCTAGCACTGGGGGATGGCGTACCCCCCGGCTACACATCCCATGTCTCACACCCCAAGCCCACCGGCTGCGACCGGTGGGAATCGGAGGCGGCCAGCAACGTTCTTTCCCACGTCCCGTTCCCACCGGTCGCGACCCGCTGCGCGGGTGCCCCGTGGGCTGGGGATTTGAAATTGCAATCAGGCCATATCGCCCCCCCTGGCCCCCGGTCCCTGGTCCCTGGCCTCTTCTTTTTCCCGCTTGACGCCGATAATATACAGATGTACACTATCTGTGGAGGCTCGGCACATGGACCGGCAACAAGGCCCTGACACCATTTCCGTTCAGACGCTTCGCCAGCAGATCGCGCGGATCGAGACGGCCCGCCGGCGCCGTGACGATCCGCCGGTCTCCAGCGGTTGCGAGGCCCTGGACGCCCTGCTCCCCGAGGGGGGATTTCACCGCGGCACGCTCACGGAATGGTTGGCCGACGGCGAAGGGACGGGGGCGACGACGCTGGCCATGTTGGCCGCCCGAGAGGCGTGTCGCGAGGGTGGGACGCTGGTCGTAGTGGACGGGGACCGCCATTTTTATCCGCCGGCGGCCGTGCGGCTGGGGATTGCGCTGGATCGGCTGCTGTTGGTGCGGGTGGACCAGCGAGCCGATCACGATTGGGCGTTGGATCAGGCGTTGCGCTGCCCGGCCGTCGCGGCCGTCATGGCATGGCCGGAGGCACTGGCCGGGCCTCTGGACGGCCGGACCTTGCGGCGGCTGCAACTGGCTGCCGAGGCCCAGGGGAGTTTGGGCCTGTTGCTGCGTCCGGCCGGCGTGCGGCACTGGCCGTCGTGGGCGGACGTGCGGTTGCTGGTCGAGCCGCGGCCGGCGGACCCGGCGCAAAACCGTCGCCGCCGCCTGCGGCTTTCGCTCTTGCACTGTCGCGGCGGCAGGGAAGGCCGCAGCGTCGAGTTGGAGTTCGATGATGAGACGCATCCTCTGTTTACGGCTGCCCCCGGGGGCGTGCGGCGATCCGGCGACGACCGCCGCAAGCAATCCAGGGCCTAGTGCAGTCGGCCGGGGGGACTTGGAATCGTGGGCCGCCTGGTGCCATCGTTTCAGTCCGCTGGTCGGCATCGAGCCCACCGCCGAGCCGGCGAGCCTGCTGCTGGACGTTAGCGGGCTGGCCCATTTGTTCGGCGGCGAGGCCGCGCTGGCGGAGCAGGTGGTCGGCGATTTTGCCGCCCGGGGGCTCTCCGTCCGCCTGGCCCTGGCCGACACGCTCGGCGCCGCCTGGGCAGTGGTGCATTATCATCAAGCCCATGAACTGCCCACCCAAGCCCACGGGGCACCCGCGCAGCGGGTCGCGTCCGGTGGGAACGGAAGCGGCCGGCCAACGTTATTCCCGGCCCTGACCCACCGGACGCAGCCGGTGGGCTTGGAGGGAGATGAATTGCAAATTCCCTCGGCTGCCTGTTTCATCGTGCCGGCCGGCGGGGCGGCCGCCGCACTGGGGCCGCTGCCGATCGAAGCCCTGCGGCTGCCGCCGGAGACCGTCGAGCTTCTGCATTCGTTGGGCATCTGGCAGATCGGCCCCTTGGCGGCGCTGCCGCGCGAGGGATCTGTCGGCGCGTTTTGGGCCGCGGCTTGCCCAGCGATGGGACCAGGCCACCGGCAGGCTCTCCGAGCCGCTGCGGGCCTATGGCCCGCCGCCGCGGTTCCTGGCCGATTGGTCGCCCGAGTACCCGGCCGCCCGCCGCGAGATCATCGAGGCGGCCGTCGAGCGTTTGGTCGGCCGGGTGGCGGCGATGCTGGGCCGCTGCGGTCGGGGAGCGCTGCGGCTGCAATGCCGGCTGTCGTTTTTCGGAGCGGCGCCGCTGGAGATTGCCGTCGGCCTGTTCGAGGCGACGGCGCGGCCGGAAAACCTGTTCCCCTTGCTCCAGTTGCAATTGGAGCGGCTGCGGCTGCCCGGGCCGGTGCGGGCGATGTCACTGGAGGCCACGATCACGGGACCGTTGGAGTGCCGGCAGCAGGAACTGTTTCCCGACGCCGCCCTGCGCTGGCAGCCGCGGCGGCTGGCCGGGCTGGTGGAGCGGCTCAGCAGCCGGCTGGGTCTGCGGGCCGTGGTGCAGGCGCGGCTGCTGCCGGAGGCCCAGCCGGAACTGGCCTGCCGCTTCGATCCGCTGGTGCAGGACGCCGGCCGCCGCCGCGCCGCAGGGCCGGCAGGACCGTGGCGGCGGAGTTGCCGCCGCGGCCGTTGCGGTTGTTGACGCGGCCGCGGGGGCTGGCGGTCATGTCGGTCGTGCCCGACGGCCCGCCGCTGCGATTGCAACTCGACGGCCGGCAGCAGCCGATCGCGCACTGCTGGGGGCCGGAGCGGATCGAGACCGGTTGGTGGCGCGGCTGCCCGGCCGGCCGCGATTATTACCGGGTCGAGACCGCCGCCGGCCGCCGCTTGTGGCTCTTTCGCCGCTTGCGCGACGGCCGCTGGTTCTTGCACGGGATGTTCGATTGAACGGGACTCGGTCCCCTCTCCCGACCAACCTTCGGTCGGTGCCCGGAGAGGGCAGGGTGAGGGCTTTGTGCGTTTCTCCTACGCCGAATTGCACGCGAAAACGAATTTCTCCTTCCTCGAAGGGGCTTCGCATCCCGACGAGCTGGTCGGCCGCGCCGCCGAACTGGGCTATGCGGCCCTGGCGATTACCGATCGCAACAGCCTGGCCGGAGTGGTGCGGGCCCATCAGGCCGCCAAGGAGGCGGGCTTGAAACTCCTCGTCGGCGCCGAGATCACCCCCGAGGACGCCCCGCCGGTGGTCCTGTGGGCAACCGACCGGGCCGCCTATGGACGCCTGGCGCGATTGATCACGCGGGGCCGCCGCCGGGCCGAAAAAGGGCAATGCTCGCTGACGCTCGACAACGTCGCCGAACATGCCGCCGGACTGCTGGCGGGAGTGATTGCGGAATTCGCAATTCGGCAGGCGATTCCTTCCCAAGCCCACCGGCTGCGTCCGGTGGGAACGGAAGCGGCAGGCAACGTTTTTCCCGATACCCGTTCCCACCGGCCGCAGCCGGTGGGCTTGGGAGGCGAGGAATTACGCTTGCGAAAGTATCGCGAACTGTTCGGCGACCGCTGTTATCTGCTGGCCGAGTTGCACCGCGGGCCGGACGACGAGTTGCAATTGGATCGCTTGCTGGAACTGTCGCGGCACAGCGGCCTGCCGCTGGCGGCGGCCGGCGACGTGCATTATCACGTGCCCCAGCGGCAGGCGCTCGGCGACGTGCTGACGGCCATCCGCCACGGCTGCACGGTGGCGGCGGCCGGCAGGCGGCTGTTTGCCAATGCCCAGCGGCATCTGCAATCGCCGGCGGCCATGGCCGCGCTGTTTTCCCGCGCCCGGCGGCGCTGCGGCGGACGCTGGAGATTGCCGAGCGGTGCACGTTTTCGCTGGACGAGCTGCGTTACGAGTATCCCGAGGAGTTGGCGCCGCCGGGCCAGACGCCCGCCGAGCACCTGGCCCGGCTGGCCTGGGCGGGGGCGGCCCGGCGTTGGCCGGGGGGCATTCCGCCGCGCGTGCGGGGACTCGTGGAGCACGAGCTGCGGTTGATCGAAGAATTGCACTACGAGGCCTATTTCCTCACGGTTTGGGACCTGGTGCGTTTCGCCCGCCGCCGCGGCATCCTCTGCCAAGGCCGCGGCTCGGCGGCCAATTCCGCCGTCTGCTATTGCCTGGGCATCACCGCTGTCGATCCCGAGCGGATGGACGTGCTCTTCGAGCGCTTCGTCAGCCGCGAGCGGAACGAGGCCCCCGACATCGACGTCGATTTCGAGCACGAGCGCCGCGAAGAGGTGCTGCAATATCTCTATCGCAAGTACGGCCGCAGCCGCGCCGGCATGACCGCCGAGGTCATCACCTATCGCCGCCGCTCGGCGATCCGCGACGTGGGCAAGGCCCTGGGGCTGCCGCTGGAAGAGGGGCCAGGGGACGATGAAGGGGGCCAGGGGCCAGGGACCAGGGGCCAGGGGGAAAGGCGGAAGGGGGAAGGGAGAAGGCGGGAGGAGCCCCCTCCCTGGTCCCTGGCCCCTGACCCCTGGTCCCTAGTTGAGCAATTGATCGGCTTTCCCCGCCACCTCTCGCAACACACCGGCGGCATGGTCGTCACCCGGGGACCGTTGTGCGAGCTGGTGCCCATCGAAAACGCGGCCATGCCCCAGCGCACCGTCATCCAGTGGAACAAAGACGACCTGGACGCGCTGGGCATCCTCAAGGTCGATTGCCTGGCGCTGGGCATGTTGACGGCCATCCACAAGTGCTTCGACCTGGTGCGGAAACATTCGGGCCGGCGGCTCACCTTGGCCGGCATTCCCGCCGACGACGAGGGGGTTTACGCCATGATCCGCCGGGCCGACACGATGGGCGTGTTTCAGATCGAGAGCCGGCGCAGATGAGCATGTTGCCGCGGCTGCGGCCGCAGTGCTTCTACGACCTGGTCATCGAGGTGGCCATCGTGCGTCCGGGGCCGATCCAGGGGAACATGGTCCATCCCTACCTCCGCCGCCGCAACGGCGAAGAAGCGGTCACGTATCCCAACGAGGTGGTCCGCCGGGTGCTGGAGAAGACCCTGGGCGTGCCGCTGTTCCAGGAGCAGGCGATGCGGCTGGCGGTCGAGGCGGCCGGCTTCACCCCCGGCGAGGCCGATCAGCTCCGCCGCGCCATGGGGGCATGGCGGCGGCCCGGCCTGATCGACCAGTTCCGCAAGAAACTGGTCGCCGGCATGTTGGCCAAGGGTTTTACGCCGCCGTACGCCGAGGCGGTCTTCACCCAGATTCGCGGCTTCGGCGACTACGGCTTTCCCGAATCGCACGCCGCCAGTTTCGCCCTGCTGGTCTACGTGGCGGCCTGGTTGAAGCATCATTATCCGGCGGCCCTGACGGCCGCCCTGCTGAACAGCCAGCCGATGGGGTTTTATGCCCCGGCGCAGTTGGTCCGCAACGCCTGCGAACACGGGGTGGAAGTGCTGCCGGTCGATGTGAACCACAGCGATTGGGACTGCACGATCGAGAAGGCGGAAGGCGGAGGGGGGACGGCGGAAATCACTCCCCACGCCCACCGGCTGCGTCCGGTGGGAACGGAAGCGGCCGGCGACGTTATTCCCGGCGCCCGTTCCCACCGGACGCAGCCGGTGGGCTTGGGGGACCTTCCCTGTCCGTCCTCTTCCTTCCCCCTTCCGCCCTCCCCCTTCCGCCTTGGCTTTCGTATGCTCAGCGGCCTGGCCCGCACACACGCCCAGCGGATCGTGGAGGCCCGCGGCGGGAGGCCGTTTCGCTCGCTGGACGAATTCGCCCGGCGGACCGGGCTGAGCCGGGCCGTGCTGGTGCGGCTGGCCAAGGCCGGGGCCTTTGGCTCCTTGGGGCTGGACCGTCGCGGGGCCTTATGGCACGCCCTGGCCGAAGATCAGCGAAACCTGCCGCTCTTTGACCGCACGGACTCTACACCCTCCCCTTCCCCCTTCCGCCCTCCGCCTTCCCCCTTATCTTCCATGTCGCCGGCCGAGGAAGTGCTGGCCGATTATCGGGCGGCCGGCCTGTCGTTGCGCGGCCATCCGATGGAGTTTTTGCGTGCCGGCCTGGATGCCATGCAGGTGACGCCGGCGGCCGGCTTGCGGACCTGGCCCGACGGCCGGCCCGTCCAAGTGGCAGGCATTGTCCTGGTGCGGCAACGCCCCTCGACCGCCAAGGGCATTACCTTTGTCACCTTGGAGGACGAGACGGGCACGGCCAACCTGATCGTGCGGCCGGCCGTCTGGCAGCGCTATCGCAGGGCGGCCGCGGGGGCTACCCTGCTGCTGGCCGGCGGCCCGTTGCAACGCCAAGGGGAGATCATCCACGTGCTGGTCGAGCGGCTGGAAGACCTCTCCGCCCGATTGCAGGCGTTGGGGCCGCAATCGCGGGATTTTTGTTGACGCCTGGGGACTGTCCCAATTTTCGTTCGACGAAAATGGGACTGTCCCCCTTGCGCCGCCCCCCCGCCCAGGCCGCCAGTCCACTTGACACAGCCACCCCCGCCCGTTAAGAATTTGTACCGTGGCTGTCCGACAACATCAAACTCCGCCACTGTTTCATCCCTGATTGAGGTGCTGCTATGACATGGGCCATTCCCTGGATCGGCTTACCGCCTGGCGCGTCGGATCCGGCATCGACTGAGGAGCCCTTCGGCACAACGGCCGCCACGGCCGTCGCCGAGACGGAAAACGAAGAAGGCGAAGACTTCGACGACTTCGAAGACGACGATTTCGACGACGACTTCGACGACGATTTCGAAGAGGACTTCGACGACGACTTCGGCGATCTGGACGACGACTTCGACGATGACGACGAGGCGGAGGGAGAGGAGAAGAAAGACGAGCCCGGCGAAGAGGCCGAAGAGTAGCCCATGCACCAACTCGCTCTACACGTCACGCAGGCCGCCGCGGAAATCGGCCGCCGTTGGGCCGGCCGGCCGCGGGTGGGCATCATCCTGGGCACCGGGCTGGGCAGCCTGGCCGCCGAGATCGCCGCCGAAGCGGCCATCGACTATGCCTCCATTCCCCACTTCCCCCGCGCCACGGCCATCGGCCATGCCGGGCAATTGGTCTGCGGCAAGCTGATGGGCATTCCCGTGGTGGCCATGGAGGGCCGCTTCCACGTCTACGAAGGCTACAGCTTCCAGCAAGTCACCTTCCCGGTCCGCGTCATGAAGGCCCTGGGGGCGGAATTGCTCATCGTCTCCAATGCCTGCGGCGGCATGAATCCGCACCACAAGGCCGGCGACATCGTGGTCATCGAGGACCACATCAACCTCATGAACGGCAACCCGCTGGTGGGCGAAAACGACGACGCCCTCGGCCCCCGCTTTCCCGACATGTGCGCCCCTACGATCGGGTGCTGATCGAGCGGGCGTTGGAGATCGCCCGGCGGGAGAACTTCGTCGCCCACAAGGGCGTCTACGTGGCCGTCACCGGCCCGAACCTGGAAACCCGGGCGGAATACCGCTTCCTCCGCGCCATCGGCGCCGACGTGGTCGGCATGTCCACGGTGCCGGAGGTGATTGTGGCGGTACACGCGGGCATGCAGGTGTTGGGGCTGTCGATCGTCACCGACTTATGTCTGCCCGACGCCCTGCGGCCGGCCAAGATTGAAGACATTCTCGCCACGGCCGCCGCCGCCGAGCCGAAGCTGCGGAAGATCGTGCTGGGCATCCTCGCCCACGAGGCCGGCAAGGCGCCCTGACCAGTGCGAGCCGGTCGCGCGAACTGGCGGCGCAGGCCACCGGATGATTGGCGCGGCCGGCGGAATTCGCCAGCGCGAGCCGGTGGCGTCAGCCACCGGATATGCCGGCAGTGCCGCCCAAAGTCAGCCGGGCTGGCTCGTGAAACAGTTTTTCCGTTGGCCCGTTAGTGACCTGGGACAGGCAGGCCGGCTGGCATGCCAGGAAACGCGGCAACGCCCATCGCCCCAGCCACCACGCCTGCCACAATGCCCAGGACGATGCAGGCTGTCCAGGCCAACATCACATTCTTGATGCCCCACTCCGTGGCATTCATCCAGCCGTAGATGAAGGCGATGAGGGCTCCGATGCCGCAGAAGAAGGCCAGGATAATGCAGGCGATCCCCAGGCCCGTTTTTCCCCGCTGGAACATCTGGATCAAGACCAGAATGAAGCAAACGAGCGAGCCGAGCGAAAGGAGCAAGCTAACGACGTGCAGCAACATGCCCATGCCAAAGACCCTTTCCCGAGAAGAAGAGATTTCAGGGCCTGCCGCCACGCACGGCAGGAGGAGTTCTGAGTAATATAATAGGTCCAGTCAAAATTTTCTAGAGGGGCTTTCGAAGGGGAAGTCGCAAGCGAGCCGGTGGCGTTAGCCACCGGATATGCCGGCAGTGCCGCCCCAAGGCCCATGGGGCACCCGCGCAGCGGGTCGCGCCCGGTGGGAACGGGGCGCCGGAGCATAACGCCGTCCCAGACGCCGTTCCCACCGGACGCAGCCGGTGGGCTTCGCTGGGCATGGAGGAGTTCGAGGCAACGAACTCTCGGCAAGTTCGACCGAACCCGGGGGGCTTGACTTCTCCGCGACGCCAAATCAGACTCATGCCTGTCCCAGGCGTCGTGGGATGGACCTTGAGCGGCGGCGTTCCCCCTAACCCTACTCGGAGGCGGCGACCTATGAACTTCCGCAAGACATACCTTTCGATTCTTTCGGCGACCTTTGCCCTGGGCGTCATTCTTTTCCCCGTCATGGCCCTGGCCGAAGCACGGCCCGGCGGGCCCGACGGGCGCTCGCGGCGCCTTGTGCCGGGTGCGGTTGCCTCGCCGCCCTGCTTTTCCTGCTCGCCGTGGCCGCCCTCCACATTGTCATCCTGGTTTGGGTGGCACGCGACGCGAAGGCACGAGGGATGGACAGTCCCGTCCTGTGGCTGATCGTGGTCATCCTGACGGGCCTGATTGGACTGATCGTGTACCTCTTTGCCAGGCCGCAAGGCAACCTGGTGCCCTGCACGCACTGCCAAAAGAAACGCCTTCAGGCAAGCGCCAAATGTCCGCACTGCGGAAATGCTTGACGAAGCCACACTTCTGGCTTGCACTGGTGCTGGTTCTGGCCGCCGCCGTCACGCTGGATAGTTTGCGCGCCCCGTCGCGGCAGACCAGCGCACGCGTCTACATCGCGCTGGTGCGTGGATACCAACGCTTCGTCGGTCCGCATCTGCGGGGATACGTCTGCTGTCGATACCACCCGAGCTGTTCCGAGTACTCGATCGAGGCGGTCCAGCGCCACGGCATCGCCCGGGGCTTGGAGTTGACCGTTTGCCGGATCTGCCGCTGCACCGGGAGCGTGCCGGCCGGCACCAGGGATCCGGTTCCCTTGACACCGTGATGACGAAGCCACCGGCTGCGTCGGCGACCACCCCAAGCCCACCGGCTGCGTCCGGTGGGAAAGGGGCCGGGAAGACGTTATACTCCGCTGCCTTTCCCACCGGACGCGACCCGCTGCGCGGGTGCCCGGTGGGCTTGGGTCGGCGTGGATGGCCGCAGAGGGGTGCAGTCCTCTGGCTCAAGGAGTGGGCGGAGGCTCGACGTGCTGGAAAGACCCGGGGAGTGTCGACGTGGGCGTGCCGGCGGCCGAGATCGTGACCGCGCCGGGGTGACCCTCCAGGGCCGAGACGCGATTTTCCAACGCGTCCAGCCGGTCCTTCGTGTCGGGCGCCTCGTGATTGAGCATGCTCAGACTCAGGCAGCCGGCGTTGGGTCCGGCCAATAGGCATAGCGTCGCCAGCACGGCGAGTGGACGGAAGAATCGCACGAGTGTGTCTCCAGAAGAGGCGTAAAGGAAGAGACGCGGGGTGTACCACGGCCCCCGCCGCCATGTCAAGGTCAAGTTACTTTTGGAACCCCCCTGAGGATCGGGGTAGGGATTTTGGTGTGTCGCCCGATTCGGTCGTAACTGTAAGCAGTGCCGGCTTATCGGGTGGCTGACGCCACCGGCTCATGCCACCGGCTCGTTCCACGGGCCCGTACCACCCGCTCGTCGCACGCTGCCGTTGATAAAACCGGGCCCCCGTGTTCTATTGGTGGTTTCCGTCTATTGCCCTGGGCCCCCGCGCAACCGTCCGCCATGTTTCACCCCGTCGAAGGCTCTGTTTCCCTGCCGCAACTGGAAACGCGTATCATCCAGTTTTGGAAATCGCGGGAAATCTACGAAAAATCGCTGGCAGCCCGCGCCGATGCCCCCGCCTTCGTCTTCTATGAAGGCCCGCCAACGGCCAACGGCCTGCCGCACCCGGGCCATTGCCTCACCCGGGCGATCAAGGACCTCTTTCCCCGCTACAAGACGATGCGGGGCTTCCGCTGCGACCGCAAGGCCGGCTGGGACACCCACGGCCTGCCCGTCGAGGTCGAGGTCTGCAAGGAACTGGGCATTCACGCCAAGGAAGAGATCGAGGCCTACGGGGTCGAGCGGTTTATCCACAAATGCGTGGAGAGCGTCTTCCGCTACACCCGGCAATGGGAGCAGCTTACCGAGCGGCTCGGCTTCTGGATCCATTTGGACGAGGCCTATGTCACGTTCCACCAGAGCTACGTCGAGAGCGTGTGGTGGGCGCTGAAGAACCTTTTCGACCGCGGGCTGCTCTACCAGGGCCACAAGATCGTCTGGTGGTGGGCGCAAGGCGGCACGGCGCTATCAAGCGGCGAAGTCGGCCAGGGCTACCGCGAAGTGGCCGACCCGAGCGTCTATGTACGTTTCCCGTTGGTCGATCCGCCGGCCGGGCCGCTGGAGGGCGCCGATCTGCTGGTCTGGACCACGACGCCTTGGACGCTGCCGAGCAACCAATTCGCCGCGGTGAAGCCGGATTTGGAATACTCGGTCGTGTCGTTCGAAGGCGAGTCGCGGAAGCTGGTGATGGCCTCGGCACTGGTCGAGCAGATCGCCAAGAAGGCGGGCCGCGAGCACACGGTCGTGGCCACGCTGCCCGGCCAACAGTTGATCGGGCTGCGATACCTGCCGCCGTTCGACTATTACCACAAGAAACAGGGGCACGTGCTGGGCCAACTGGCCGACGGCGGCCGCCAGCACGTGGCGTGGCGGGTTGTGCCGGCCGAGTTCGTCACCGTCGACACGGGCACGGGCATCGTCCACCAGGCCCCGGCCTTCGGCGAGGTGGACTACGACCTGCTGCTGGCCGAGCAGGCGCGATTCGCCGCCGGCCAGAGGCCGCCGCTGATCAACGCCGTCGCCCCGGACGGCACATTCACGGCCGAAGCCCCCGGCTACCAAGGCCGCTGGGTCAAGGAGGCCGACCGCGACATCATCCGGGACCTCAAAACCCGCGGCCTGCTTTTCCACCAGGAGCAATGCGTCCACGAATATCCCTTCTGCTGGCGGGCGGAGGAGGATCCGCTCATCCAGTATCCGCGCCGAAGCTGGTTCATCCGCACTACCCAATTCCGCGACCGCATGTTGGCTAACAACCACCTCATCAACTGGCTGCCCGAGCATATTCGCGATGGCCGGTTCGGCAATTTCCTGGAGAGCAACGTCGATTGGGCCCTCTCGCGCGAGCGCTATTGGGGCACGCCGCTGCCGATCTGGGTCTGCGAAAAAACCGGCTACAGCGAGGCCGTCGCCTCCTATGAGGAACTGCTGGCCAAGCCGGGCGCGAGCGGCGTCGAGGTCTGGGAGCAAGCGAAGCAAAAGAATCCCGGACTCTCCGACCACCTCCGCGTCCACAAGCCGTACATCGACGCCATTACCTACGATTCGCCCCAGGCCACCGGCGCACGGATGCGGCGCGTGCCGGACGTGATCGACTGCTGGTTCGACAGCGGCGCGATGCCGTTCGCCCAATGGGGATATCCGCGTCAGGCGGGATCGCCCGAGCGGTTCGCCGGCCAGTTTCCCGCCGACTTCATCAGCGAGGCCCTCGATCAGACGCGGGGATGGTTTTATAGCCTGCTGGCGATCAGCACGCTGCTGTTCAGCGAGGAGGAGGAGAGCGGTGCGAAACCGCAAGCGGAGGGCTTGCTTTCCCGAACATATCCGCATCCATTCAAAAACTGCATCGTGCTGGGATTGATGCTCGGCGAGGACGGCGGGAAGATGTCCAAGAGCAAGCGGAACTACCGCGAGCCCGGCGAGATCTTCGACCGCTACGGGGCCGATGCCCTGCGTTGGTACTTCTTCTCGAACCAGCCGCCGTGGACCTCGATCCGCTACAGCGAGGCGGCAATCAAGGACACGATTCCCGAGTTCCTGCTGCGGCTGTGGAATGTTTACAGCTTCTTCGCGATCTACGCGAACATTGACAAATTCGACCCGGCGGCGGCACTTTCCGGTGCGGCCGGCCAGTTGTCGCGCAGCGTGCTGGCCACGGCCGCGGGCTATCGCCCGATCGAAGATCGCGGCGAGCTGGATCGCTGGGTCCTCGGCGAGCTGGGCCGCACCGCGGCGGCCGTCGTCGAGCGGATGGACCAGTACGCCAACTACGAGGCCTGCGCCGCGCTGGTCGAGTTCGTCGACGCCCTGAGCAACTGGTACGTCCGCCGCAGCCGCGACCGTTTCTGGAGCGGCCAGCCGTCGGCCGCCAAGAGCGACGCCCATTGGACGCTCTACGAGTGCCTGCTGACGACCTGCAAGCTGATCGCGCCGTTCGTGCCGTTTCTGGCCGAGGAGATATGGCAAAACCTGGCCGTGGCGGCCTTTGAAAGCCGGCCGCAGGCCCAACAGCCGGTCGAAAGCGTCCATCTCTGCGACTATCCCGGCGGCGACGCCGAGGGCGTCGACCGGTTGCTTTCCGAACGCATGGCGCTGGTGCGGGAGATCGTCTCGTTGGGCCGCAGCGCGCGGATGGGGGCGAAACTGAAAGTCCGCCAGCCGCTTTCGCGCGTCGAGGTGGTTTTGGCCGATCCCCAGCACCAGCCTTGGCTGGAAGAACATTCTGCGTTGATCTGCGATGAACTGAACGTCAAGCGGGTCGAGTTCGCCCAGCGGGCGGACCAGTACGTCAGTTACACGGTGCTGCCGGAACTGAAGCGGCTTGGCCCGCGGCTGGGAAAACGCCTGCCGGCGCTGCGGAAAGTGCTGGGCCAGGCCGACGGCGGCCGATTGCTGACCGATCTGGCCGCCGCGGGCGTGGTGACGCTCGACTTGCCCGATGGCCCGGTCACGCTCGACGCCGACGACCTGCAGGTCCGTTTGCAGGCCAAGGAGGGCTGGGCGGCCGCCCAGGGGCGCCGGTGCGTGGTGGTCCTTTCCACCGAATTGACCGACGAGTTGATCCGCGAGGGCTGGGCCCGCGAGTTGGCCCGCATCATCAACGACCGCCGCAAGGACATGGGCTGCCGGTTCACCGACCGGATCGCCGTGGGCATGGCCACTCCGTCGGCCGAGTTGCGGGCGGCTGTCGAGCAGTTCCGCGATTACATCATGCAGGAGACGTTGGCGATGGAGTTGGGATTTGAGAAGATCGTGGGCGCCGAGCCGGTCGAGGTGAAGGTCGGCGAGTACACGGCGCAGTTGTGGCTCAGTGTCCGGGAAGGCGTGTGACGCAAAAACCGGGGAGATATCTCATGGCGATTCTGAACAAGATCGTCCTCAGTGGCTTCAAGTCCATTAAGCAGATGACCCTGGAGCTGCGCCCACTGAATGTCCTGATTGGCGCCAACGGAGCGGGGAAGAGCAATCTCGTCTCGTTCTTCACGATGCTCAACGAGATGATCAGCCAGCGTCTGCAGCTTTATATAGCCGAATCCGGCCGTGCCCACTCGCTGCTGCACTTTGGCCCGAAGATTACGCGCCAGATCGAGGCAACTTTGGAGGTCGAAGCGGACAATGGGCTGCACACGTATCAGCCGTGGTTGGCCTACGCGGCAGGCGACACGCTCGTCTTTGCCAAGGAGAATGCTCGATTTCCGCGAGGCCAGCGGCGGGCAAGGACTCGCGATGGAATCAGGGCATCAGGAAAGCCGAATCGTTAGTGAAGCAGACTTCAAGCAACCAACCGCACAGATTTTCAGAAGCCTGTTGAGCAACTTTCGGGTATACCACTTCCACGACACCTCGGCGACCGCTGGCGTGCGCAATTACTGCTATGTGGGCGACAACCGCTGGCTCATGCCGGATGGTGCGAATCTCGCGGCGCTGTTGTATCGCCTGAAATCGCAGGGCGACGGTTTTTCATACCAGCGTATCGTAAAGACGATTCGGATGATCGCTCCGTTCTTCGACGATTTTGACCTTGCCCCGAGCGTCGAAAACGACAAGGACATCATTCTCAACTGGCGAGAAACAAACTCATCCCAAGTCTTCGGTCCCCACCAGCTTTCTGACGGCACGCTACGAGCGATGTGCCTCGTGACGCTGCTGCTCCAGCCCGAGGGCGAATTGCCCGGCTTGATCGTCGTCGATGAACCAGAACTGGGGCTTCATCCTTACGCCCTGAACGTCATCGCCAGTTTACTCAAAAAGGCGTCCCACCACGCGCAGGTCCTGGTGAGCACGCAGTCGAGCACCTTCCTCGACAATTTCGACCCGGAGGATATTGTCGTCGTGGGGCGCGAGGGCAAGGAATCGACGTTCCAGAGACTGGACGCCGCCCGGCTGAAGACGTGGCTGGAAGAATATAGCCTCGGCGAAATTTGGGAGAAGAACGTCCTGGGCGGAGGGCCGCACTGATGCCGCGTCTTTACCTCTTCGCCGAGGGGCCGACGGAACAGACGTACGCCGATACGGTCCTTAAGCAACACCTCGCGGCCCGTGGGGTGTACATGCAGGGGCCAGTGTTGATTGCCCATGCGAAGAAGAAAGGCAGGGTGCATCGCGGCGGAGGGCGTCGCTACGAGCCGATGAAAAGCGATATTCTCCGCTTCCTGAAGCAGGAGGCCGGCAGCGACGTGTACTTCACGACGATGATCGATCTTTATGCCATCCATGCGGATTTTCCCGGCTTGGACGAGGCGGAGAAGGTCCGCCACCTCCCCTACGACCGCGTGGACAGGCTGGAGAAGAGCTTCGCCGCCGACATCGGCGATCCGCGCTTCATCCCGCATATCCAGTTGTTCGAGTTCGAGACCATCCTATTCTGCAACCCGACGACGTTCAACTCCTTTTACGGCGACTGTCAGCAGCAAATCGGGAAACTCGCGGCCATCGCGGCCGAATACGAATCACCCGAATTGATTGACGACGGCCAGCATTCTGCGCCGTCCAAACGGATCATCGAGGTTTTTCCCGACTACGAAGGCGCGAAGCCCACGGCCGGGCCGCGGATTGCCGAGGCGACCGGGCTCGATGCAGTACGTAGCAAGTGTCCGCATTTCGACTGCTGGCTGACCACGTTGGAAAGACTGGCTGGGAGAACGAACCCGTGACGATGGAAACACCGAACTCCGTCTTTCGCCTTGCGGTGCTGATCTCCGGCGGGGGGACCACGCTGAGCAATCTCATCGAAAAAATCCGCACCGGCCGGCTGCGCGTGGAAATCAGCCTGGTCATCTCCAGCAACGCCGCCGCCCGGGGATTGCACTACGCCCTGGAAGCCGCCATCCCCGCCGCCGTCATCGAGCCGCAAAACTTCAGCGGCCAGGATGACTTCAGCCACGCCATCTTCGACCGCTGCCGCCAGGCCGACGTCAACCTGGTCGTCATGGGCGGCTTCCTCCAGCGAGTCACCATCCCGGAGGATTTCACCAACCGCGTGACCAACATCCACCCCGCCCTGATTCCCGCCTTCTGCGGACGTGGCTACTACGGCCACTTGGTCCACGAGGCGGCCCTGGACTACGGGGTGAAACTCAGCGGCTGCACCGTCCACTTCGCCGACAATCAGTACGACCACGGCCCGGTGATCCTCCAGAAGGCCGTGCCGGTGCTGGAGGACGACACGCCCGACACGCTGGCGGCCCGGGTCTTCGAGGCCGAATGCGAGGCCTATCCGGAAGCGGTGCAATTGATCGCCGACGGCCGGGTGCGGGTCGAAGGCCGCCAGGTGCGGATCCTGCCGGGTTGAAAGCCGCGAGCGTGCCCCCCCCTTCTGGTAAGGCCCGTAGGTCAGGCACCCCGTGCCTGACAAAAAGGCTGCCAGAATCCGCGGAAATGTCAGGCACAGAGTGCCTGACCTACCTTCCGCCCCCCATGGCAACTAATGGCGGAAACCATTCGCCTGCATGACAGATTATGACGACAAATGCTTGCTTTCTTTCACGTCTCCTGTCATACTTGCAGAAAGTGGCCAAGAACCGTGTCTGACGTGTCTGAGGACGCTTCGCCATGCTCGCCGAACAGCGCCGCAGTCGCCTCCTGGAATTGGTGCGAATCCGCCGATTCGCCTCCCTGCCGGAGTTGGCCGAACAACTGGCCGTCTCGGAGTCCACCGTGCGGCGTGACGTCGAACACTTGGAGCAACTGGGTTCCGCACGGCGAATCCACGGCGGGGTCCTGTACGCGGGCAGTTCGCCGAAATTGCCGCATTTCGACGACCGGCAGCCGGCCCAATGGGACCTGAAACAGGCGGTCGCCCGGGAGGCCGTGAAACTCATCGAGGACGGCGATACGGTCCTATTGGATGGTGGCAGTTCCACCTATGAGGTGGCACGCTTGTTACGGGGGCGTTCGCTCCATGTGGTGACGACTTCGCTGCCGGTGGCCAACCTGCTCGCCACGGACGCCAACAGCGATCTAGTATTTATCGGCGGCAATATATGTCCGCGGACGGGCGTGAGCCGCGGCCCCTATGCCGACGAGATGCTGGCCAAGGTCCGGGTCCGCAAGGCGGTGATCAGCACGGCCGCCGTCAGCCAGGAGGGGTTGTTCAACAACAACCTGCTGCTGGTCGAGACGGAACGGGCGATGATGCGGGCGGCCACGGAAGTGATCGCCGTGGCCGACAGTACCAAGTTCGGCCGCGAGAGCCTGGGACACGTGTGCCCGCTGGCGGCCGTCCGGCACCTGGTGGTCGACAGCGGCCTGAGCCAGCAGTGGCGGGAAAGAATTGTCGCCGCCGGCGTCCACCTGGTCGTGGCCGAGGTCGACAAGGAAATTGAAACCTAGAAACCATCCATGAGCATCGCCGCACCGATTGACCGAGGCCTGGTGGAGCGGATTGTCCGCGAGATCGTGCTGGCGCACGTGGGCGGGCCGCCGGGTAAGCCCAACCTGGTGGTCAGCGTCTCCGCGCGGCACGTCCATCTGACCGCTGCGGACACCGAAACGCTCTTCGGCGCCGGCCATAAGCTGACCGTGGCCAAGGACCTCTACCAGGCGGGTTTCTACGCCGCCGAGGAGACGGTCATGATCGTCGGGCCGCGGCGGCGGATGCTGCCCTCGGTCCGCGTGCTCGGTCCCACGCGGCCGGACACCCAGGTCGAGCTGGCCTTTACCGACGGCATCTCGCTGGGCATCGACCTGCCGGTCCGCCCCAGCGGCAAGGTCGCCGGCACGCCGGGCTGCGTGCTGGTCGGGCCCAAGGGCGTGGTCGAACTCCGCCAGGGCGTGATCCGCGCCGAGCGGCACGTCCACATGGCCCCCGCCGACGCCGCCTATTACGGCGTGGCCGACGGCGATCGCATGGGTCTGCGGGTGGAATCGTCGTGCAGCACGGTGTTTGAAGGTTTGCTGGTGCGGGTGGGCAAGAAGCTCCGGCTGGAAGTACACGTCGACACGGATGAAGGCAACGCCTGCGATATCGACCACGCGGGCAAAGTGGAATTGTTCAAAGGCTGATTTACTCTTGAGGTTTCTCACATAGGGAGAGTTCTATCATGGCAAAATCGATGGAAGCGTTGGGGATGATCGAGACCAAGGGCTTTGTGGTCCTGGTCGAGGCCACCGACGCGATGCTCAAGGCCGCGAACGTGAAGTTCATCGGCTGGGACAAGATCGGCAGCGGGCTGGTCACGGTGTTCGTGACCGGCGACGTGGCCGCCGTGAAGGCCGCCACCGACGCCGGCGCGGCCGCCGGCGGCCGGCTGGGCGAGATCGTCAGCGTGCAGGTCATTCCGCGTCCGCACGAAGACCTCGACATCGTCCTGCCGCCGCGCATGGACACGAAGCTGGCGACCACGAACTGACCGCATCCTCGAATCAACACGTAATCACCTGTAAAGAAGGGAAAACATCGCGATGCAAGACGCCATTGGATTATTGGAAACCAAGGGCCTGGTGGCACTGGTCGAAGCGACCGACGCCATGGCCAAGGCCGCCAACGTGCAGATCATCAAGCGCATTCAGATCGGCGCCGGGCTGGTGACGACCATCGTCCGCGGCGACGTGGGCAGCGTGCGGGCCGCCGTCGAGGCGGGCGCTACGGCCGCCTCCGCCGTCGGCGAGCTGATGGCCAGCCACATTATCCCCCGGCCGGCCGACGGCGTTATCCTGGCTTACTTGTCGTAAGCAAGCGGGGACTGTCCCGATTTTCGATGCGACGAAAATGGGACTGTCCCCTTGGGATGTGCCACCGGCCCCAGCGCAAAGAAGTGCCATGAAGATCCTCGTAGCCAATCTCGGTTCCACGAGCTTCAAGTACCGGCTGTTCGACATGGACAGTCAGCGGCAGCTCGCGCGCGGCGCCATCGAGCGCATCGGCTCGCCCGAGAGCCCTTGCACCGTCCAGATCGCCGATCGCCGTCAGGAGCGCATGCTCCGCGCCGAGGACCACGCCGCCGCGGTGCATCATTGCCTGGCGCAACTGACCGACCCGCAAGCGGGCTGCCTCGGCGATGCCGCGGAAGTGGCGGCGATCGCGTTGAAGACTGTGCACGGCGGCGCCGTAAGCGGCGTCCGCCGCGTCACGCCCGAGGTGCTCGCCGCCATGGAGCGTGTCGAACGCGTGGCCCCCGCCCACAACGGGCCGTACATCCGCGTCATGCGGCTGCTGGCGGCGAAGCTGCCGCAAATCCCCCTGATCGCGGCCTTCGAGACCGATTTCCACGCCACCATCCCCGATCGCAACCGCTTCTACGCCGTGCCCTACGAGTGGGCCGAGTCGGCCCTGGTGCGCCGCTGGGGCTTCCACGGCGCCAGCCATCGCTACATCGCCGGCCGCATGGCCGATCTGCTCGGCCGCGACACCGGGCGAATCATCTCTTGCCACTTGGGCGGATCGAGCTCGCTCTGCGCCATCCGCGACGGCCGCAGCGTCGCCACGAGCATGGGCATGAGTCCGCAAAGCGGCCTGCCCCAGAACAATCGCTGCGGCGATTTCGACCCCTTCGCCATTCCGCTGGTCATGGAGGAGACGGGCAAGTCACTCGCCGAGGTGCTCGACGCCCTGGCCACGCAGAGCGGCCTGCTGGGACTGAGCGGACTGAGCGGCGACTACCGCGACGTGGCGGCCGCGGCGGCGGCCGGAGATGGCCGGGCGCGGTTGGCGCTGGACGTGTATACCGCCGCCGCTCGGCACTACCTGGGGGCGTACCTGGTCGAACTGGGCGGCGCCGAGGCGATCGTCTTTACCGGCGGCATCGGCGAGAACCGCCCGGAGCTGCGCGCCGCCGTCTGCGGCGGCCTGGAAGAGTTGGGCATCGTGCTGGACGCCGCCGCCAACGCCCGCGCCCAGGGCGAGGCGCTGATCAGCGTGGCGGGCGGCCGCACGCAGATTTGGGTCGTGCCGACCAACGAGGAGTTGGTGGTTGCCCGGCAGGCCGCACAATTGCTGAAGGGTGAATGAGCCATGTTTATTGCCAGAGTTACCGGCTCGCTGGTGGCCACGCAAAAGGTCGAATCGATGACCGGCCGCAAGCTGTTGGTCGTGGAGCCTTACCGGCTGGACGCGACCGCGCGGAACAAGTTGACCCCCACCGGCCGCTCGTTGGTGGCGGTCGATACGGTGGGCGCCGGCGACGGCGAATTCGTGTTGATTACCCAGGGGTCCAGCGCCCGGCTGACCCCCGAAACCAAGAACCTGCCGGTGGACACCGTGATCATCGGCATCATCGACACCGTGCACGTCGATCACGACTGCGTCTACGAGAAGAAGGCGAACCTATGACCTCTGCCCTGCAAATCGACGAAACCCTGGTCCGCAACGTCGTTCAACAAGTGCTGGCGCGGCTGGGCAACCACAGTCCCGCTGTTCACGCGACCAACGGCCGGCAAGGCCGCTATGGGCTGTTCGACTCGGTCGACGCCGCCGTGGCCGCCGCCGGCGAGGCCTTCCAGCGACTCTCGGCCATGACCCTGGAAGACCGCCGCCGCATCATCGGCCACATCCGCCGCATCGCCATCGAGCAGTGCGTGGAGTTGGGCACCATGGAGATGGAGGAGACTAAGATCGGACGCCTCGATCACAAGATCGAGAAACTCAAGACCCTGGGCGAGCGCTCCCTGGGCGTCGAGTTCCTCACCAGCGAGGTCTTCAGCGGCGACCACGGCCTGGCCGTGATCGAACATGCCCCCTTCGGCGTCATCGGCGCCGTCACGCCCGTGACCCACTCGCTGCCGACGGTGACCGGCAACGCCATCAGCATGATCGCGGCCGGCAACACGGTGGTGTTCAATCCGCATCCCAGCGGCCGGCGGGTGGCGGCCGAGGGCGTGCGCCGCTTCAACGAAGCGATTTCCAGCGACCTGGGGATCGACAACGTGATCTGCCTCATCACCGAGCCCACGCTGGAGACGGCCGAGGCGATTTTCCAGCACCGCGACGTGGCCCTGATCTGCGTGACCGGCGGCCCGGGGGTCGCCCGGGCGGCCATGCGGCAGGCGAAGCGGGCGATCGTGGCCGGGCCGGGCAACCCGCCCGTGGTCGTCGATGAGACCGCCGAGTTGGACCGCGCCGCCCGCGCCATCATCACCGGCGCCGCCTACGACAACAACCTGCTGTGCATTTCCGAGAAGGAAGTCTTCGTCGTCGAGTCCGTGTTCGACGCCATGCTCGCGGCCATGGACCGCGCCGGCGCCGCACGGCTCAGCGCCCGCGAGGTTGAATCGCTGACCAAGGTGGCGATCACCGCCGTCGGCGAAGGCCAGAACAAGCACGACGCCCCGGCCCGCGACTTCCTCGGCAAGGACGCGGCCGTGCTGGCCCGGGGCATCGGCAAGAGCGTGCCGGACGGCGTCGAGCTGCTCTTCGGCGAGACCGACGAGTCGAACCCCTTCGTGCCCGTCGAGCAGATGATGCCCTTCCTGCCCTTCGTGCGCTGCCGCGACATCGACGACGGCATTGCCAAGGCGAAGCGGGCCGAGCACGGCTTCCGCCACACGGCGATGATCCACTCGACCAACGTCCGCAACATGACCAAGATGGGCAAGGCGATGGATACCACGCTGTTTGTGAAGAACGGGCCGAGCATGGCGGGCCTGGGCCTGGGAGGCGAGGGATACCTTTCCTTCTCGATTGCCACGCCGACCGGCGAGGGCGTGACCACGCCGCTGAGTTTCACTCGCCAGCGCCGCTGCACGATGGTCGATGACCTGCGGATTTTGGGGAAGTGAGGGAAGGCGGACCACGCGACGCAAGACCGAGCCATGCGAACCCGTTTCGTCGGCCGCTTGCGGTTTCGCAATTCCCCGGGAATGAGTCGTAACGGAAGGCGGAGTGCGGGACTTTTGAAAACACCTCCCCTCTCCCTTTGGGAGAGGGGCAGGGGGTGAGGGCGAAGTGGAGGAGAAGTGTGGTCCGGATGGCCAGCATTTCTTCCGGTTCGCCCTCACCCTAACCCTCTCCCGGAGGGAGAGGGGACCGACCTTGGAGTTCAATACCATGCAGCTTGCTCGCATCGTGGGAAGAGCGATCTCGACCATCAAGCATCCGTCCATGGAAGGCGCCACCTTGCTGTTGGCGTTGCCGCTGGGGCCCGACGGCCGCAGCGTCGACGGCGATCCGATCCTGGTCGTCGATACAATCGACGCGGGGCGGGCGGAAACGGTCATCATCACCAGTGACGGCCGCGGAACCCGTGAACTCCTTCACAGCGAGAACACCCCGGCCCGCTGGTCCGTGTTGGGAATACCTGATTGATGAGCACAGCAGCGACGGAAATCGAACGGTTGGTCCGCGAGGTGTTGGCCGAGCTGGCGACAGCCCAGCGGCCGGCGCCGGCGCCCGTTGTTGTCGCGCCTGTGGCTGCGGCACCCACGACAGCGGCCGCTACCGCTGGCCAACTGACCGTCGCCGCGCGGGTGGTCACGATGAGCGAGTTGATCGGCCGGCTGGAGGGATTGCGGCAACTGGTGGTGCTGCCCGAGGCGATTGTCACGCCCGCCGTGCGCGATGAACTGCGCCGGCGGAACGTGCAATTGCTGCGGGCGGCGCCGGCCCGCAGCCCGCAGCGCGGAGCGCTGCGGCTGGTGCTGATCGTGTCGGGCAAGCCGCTGGATGCCGCGCCCCTGGCCGAGGCGCTGGGCAGGGACGGCGTCGCCGTCGAGCACCGAACGATGGATTGCCTGATCGCCGCCACCGACCTGCTGGCGGCCGAGGTCGTCAAGCCGGATACGCTGGGCGTGCTGGCGACGCCGCACTGGGCCGCCGCCCTGTGCCTGGCGAACCGGCGGCCGGGCGTCCGCGCCGTGCTGGGTCTCGACGTGCCCGCCGCCGCCGCGGCCACCGCCGCCGTGGGCGCCAACCTGCTGGTCATCGATCCGGACGGCGGCACGATGTTTCAATGGAAGCAGATGGCGAGCGAGTTCTGCCGCGGCGGAATCCGCGGCTGTCCCGCGGTGTTTGGCCAGCGGCTCGGGTAGGCTTTGAACTTTGGAGAAAAGACGACATTATCGCTTCAGAAGGGGACAGTCCCATTTTCGTCGAACGAAAATTGGGACAGTCCCCAGGCTGGAGCGACCCCAGTAGCCTTTGAACTTGGGAATGAGAACATGCGAATCGGCAAAGTGATCGGCTCCGTGACGCTGAACCGCTGGCATCCCAGCCTGACCGGGGCGTGTTGGAAACTGGTCACTCCGCTCAGTTGGGACAATCTCCTGGGGCGGTCCGACGCGCCGGCCGAGGAGTTCGCCGTGTTCGACGAGTTGGGGGCGGGCGTCGGCCACCGCATCGCCATCAGCGAGGGACGCGAGGCGGCCATGCCCTTTCATCCCGGCGAAAAGCCCATCGACGCCTACAATGCCGCGATCCTCGACCACCTGGTGATCGACTCGCCGGATATTTTGGAGTAGTTTCTGTTTTGGGGGAGAGAGAGGGCTGTAGGGTGGGTCGAGCGCAGCGAGCCCCACCACAAACCGCGCAAAACGAATGGTGGGGCTCGCTGCGCTCGACCCACCCTACAAAACTGGTGATCGACTCGCCGGAGGTTTTTTAACGAATTTTTTGCAGTGGAAAGCCAACCATGAACATTCAACAGATCAAGCTGGAAATTTGCGACATCGGCCGCCGGCTGTACCAACGGGGTTTCGCCGCCGCCAACGACGGCAACATCAGTTATCGCGTCAGCGAGGGCGAAGTGGTCTGCACGCCGACCCTGATCTGCAAAGGCTTCATGAAGCCCGAGGATCTGTGCGTCGTCAACATGGAGGGAAAGCAGCAGAGCGGCCGGCGCAAGCGGACCAGCGAGATCATGCTGCACCTGGCGATCATGAAGGAGCGGCCGGAGGTGAAGGCGTGCGTCCACTGCCACCCGCCGCACGCCACGGCCTTCGGCATCGCCCGCGAGCCGGTGCCCCAGTGCGTGCTTCCGGAAGTGGAGATTTTCCTGGGCGACGTGCCGATCACGAAATACGAGATTCCCGGCGGGCAGGAGTTCGCCGACACGATTTTGCCCTTCGTCCACAAGACGAACATCATCATCCTGGCGAACCACGGCACGGTGAGCTTCGGCGAGACCGTGGAAAGGGCCTACTGGTGGACCGAGATCCTCGACTCCTATTGCCGCATGTTGATGCTCGCCCGGGGCCTGGGGCGGGTGAACTACTTCACCGAGCCCGAGGCCCATGCCCTGTTGGACCTCAAACAGAAGTGGGGTTTCAAGGACCCGCGCAGCGAGATGACCAATTGCGACGTTTGCGCCAACGACGTATTCCGTGCAAGCTGGAAGCAGACGGGCGTCGAGCCGCTGGCCTTCCCGCCGCCGCCGCGCGAGGCGGCCCCCGCCGCGGCCGCGGCCGCGCGCACGGATCAAGAGGCCCTGATTCAGGCCGTTACCGACCGCGTGATGGCGACGCTGAAACAGGGGTGATGGCCGGCACGGCCGGGTTCAGGCGGCACCTTGCCCCCCCCCCGATAGTCAGGCCCCCCTTTGCTCTTGACGCATCGCGCCTGCGCGATTACTATCCGGCCACAATTCGGGGGGACAATTTCATCTCATCTGCCCGGCTCTCGTCTGCGGTCGCGACGCCGCGTCTGATTTGGAAAACCAGCGCATGGATCTTGCGAAGTGGGCCACCCTGGGAACGGTACTCCTGCTGAGCGCCCGGCGTGTCCGCGGCCGCTGCGCCGGACCTGGTCTCCGCGGCGGGCGGCGACTCTTCGCAAGCGGGCGCGGTCCCCTTGCCGCCCGCTGGATACCCGGCTCAGACCCCTGCCGCCCCTCAAGACGACCGGGGTCTGGAAGAGAAAAAGAAGGAGAGCGAGAAGGAGAAGAAGGAGGAATTCAAGACGGAAAACTTCAACGTCTACGGCCAGGCCACCGTCGTCACCCAGTGGAACGGCCCGTTTCGCTCCCCCTACGAAGGCACCAACAGTTTCTTGTCGCAGCGAGACACGGCCACCTCGGAAACGTCGACGCTGTTTCTCGGCGCCCGCTTCTGGCAGGGCTGCGAGGTCTATTTCAATCCCGAGATCGCCGGCGGCGAAGGTCTGAGCGACGTGTACGGCATCTCCGCCTTCCCCAACGGCGAGATCACCCGCGTGGGCCTGGTCCAGCCGACGCCCTATGTGGCGCGGCTGTGGATCCAGCAGACCTTCGGCTTCGGCGGCGAGCAGGAGAAGCTCGAATCGGGCCCCAACCAACTGGCCGAATACAAAGACATTTCACGAATCACGGTGGCGGCCGGGAAAGTGGCGGCCACCGACTGGTTCGACAACAACGCCTACAGCCACGACCCGCGCAGCCAGTTCATGAACTGGTGCTTGATGTACAACGGCGCCTGGGACTATCCGGCCGACGTGCGCGGTTACACTTACGGCGTGGTGGCCGAATTGAACCAGAAAGCCTGGGCCCTCCGCTACGGCGTCTTCGCCGAGCCCGAGGTGGCCAACGGCGCCGAGATCGACCCCAAGATTGGCGTGGCGCACGGCCAGGCGGTCGAGTTGGAAAACCGTTTTAAGCTCGGCACTCATCCGGGCAAACTCCGCACGATGTTCTATTGGAACCGCGCCGACATGGGCAATTACGACGCAGCGTTGGCGCTGTCGCCGGTCGACCCGAATGTCACTCTGACCCGCACCTACAGCTCGATTAAGTACGGCGTCGGCCTCAACCTGGAGCAGGAGTTGACCACGAACCTGGGCGGCTTCCTGCGCTTGGGCTGGGACGACGGGCACACCGAGACCTGGGCCTTCACCGAATGCGACCGGACGGCAGCCTTCGGCTTCATTCTCAAGGGCGCCGCCTGGCGCCGTGACGGCGACGAGATTGGCTCGGGATTCGTCGTCAACGGCCTCTCCGGTCCCCATCGCGCGTATCTCGGCGCCGGCGGTCTGGGCTTCGAACTGGGCGACGGGCAGTTGAACTATGAGCCCGAACTGGCCTGGGAAACCTACTACAAGTGGCAGGTGTTCGGCAAGGTGATGAAGAACAAGTCGATCTGGATCTCGCCCGACTTCCAGTTCATCGGCGATCCCGGCTACAACGGCGACCGCGGCCCGGTGGCCATCGGCACGGTGCGCGTCCACGCCGAGTTCTGAGGCCGGCCGCGGCAGGTTGCGGGCGGAGCGACCGGGGGATCGAACAGCCCACGAACACGTGGGGAAGACTGGGCTGCTGACGGGGATTATGCCCTTCCGCGGCGTCCCGCAAACAAAGCTCGCGCAGAGACGCAGTGACGCAGTGGGGGAAAAATAAGAGAGCCGCGTCGAAGAACCGTAACCGCACAACGCTTTCCCCGGCGGCTCCGCGGCGGCGGCACGAGCGTTGCTTGCGGCGCGGCGCACCCGGGGCCTGTGAGCGGTTACGAACATCTTGCCGCAGGCAAGAAACGTCAGAGCGAGTAGCCCTGGCGATATTGCGTCTTGATGAGCGGCTCCAGGCCGGGGATGTTCTTGACCGCCAGGTTCTTGGAGTCCCACTCGATCTTCTCGCCCTCGCCGGCGGCCGCCAGCCAGACGGCCAGATTGCCCAAGAGGATGGTCTCGGTCAACGGGCCGGCGTAGTCGGGAAAGTTGGACGTCGCCGGCGGGCCCCCCTTGATGGCGCGGACCCATTCCTTGAAATGGCCGGGCGACTCGGGAAATTCCACCTCCGGCTCGCTGGCGCCGCCCAACAGGGCCAGGCCCATCTCCGCATAGTCGCCCGGGGCGTAGAGCTTCCCCTTGTCGCCGACGATCACGCAGCCGGCGGCGTAGGCGTCCCGCTGGTGCTCGTCGTCGAGGTCCTTCAGGGGCACGGTTTCGGCGGCCTCTTGGAAGCTGATGACCTCCGGCGCCGGCAGCTTGCCGCCGTCGTACCAGAAGAACTTCAGCGGGCCGCGGGCGTCGCTGGCGGGAAACTCGAACTCAATCGTCGACCACTTCTGGTAACTGTCGCCGTTGTGTCCGCTGGAGCGGGCCCGGACCGAGATCGGATCGCGCAGCCCCAGGGCCATGAAGGGCATGTTGCAGGTGTGGCAGGCCATGTCGCCCAGGGCGCCGGTGCCGAAGTCCCACCAGGAGCGCCAGGTGAAAGGATGATAGCCGGGGCCATAGGGGCGCAGCGGCGCCGGGCCCAGCCAAAGGTCCCATTTCACGCTCGACGGCGGCGTGGCCGACTTGGGACGGTTGCCGCCTTGCGGCCAGGTCGGCCGGTTCGTCCAGACGTGGACTTCGCTGACTTTGCCCACCGCGCCGGCCTTGATCACGGCCGCCGTCTTGCGGGCGGCCGGGTGGGCCGTGTACTGGTTGCCCATCTGCGTGGCCAGCTTGTTCTCACGCGCCAACTGCCCCAGCACGCGGGCCTCAGAGATCGTGTGCGTCAGCGGCTTCTGCACGAAAGCGTGCTTCTTCATCCGCATGGCCAGCGCGGCCGCCGGCGCGTGACAATGGTCGGGCGTGCTGACGGTCACGGCGTCGATGCTCTTCTCCATCTCTTCCAGCATCTTGCGGAAATCATGATACTTCTTCGCCGCCGGGAAGGTGACGGCGGCGGCGTTGAGGTTGTTCTCATCGACGTCGCAAATCGCCACCATCTCGCCTGCGCGGCCGGCATCCCGGGAATCGCTCAAGCCCTTGCCGTTCAGGCCGATGCTCGCCATGGCGATGCGCTCGTTGGGCGAGCGGCTCAATTGGGCTCGAACGCCTCCGGCCAGCCAGAAACCGATGCCCGTGGCGGCGGTGGTTTGCAGAAACTGGCGACGGCTGGGCATGAGGCGTGCTCCTTCCAGGGCGGGGACGATATGTCGCCCGGCGGCAACGCGCCGGGACGCGGCGGGAGAATTCAGGGTAGCACACCGGCGCGCGCCGTGCAAGGCGCCCGCCGAGCGGTTACGGAAAACGGGCCGGTCCCCGGGGGCGGGGTTTGTCGGGCACGGCCGAATCGGCTATCCTAGAGACTTAGCGCACTCCAAAAGTGGATCTTCCCCCCTGCTTCCCGCCTCCCTCCCAGCGTTCATTTCTCTGCAAGGAATTGTGAGACCATGACAAGGAATCTGCTTGCCAGCATCGTGTTGTCGGCGGCCTGCGTTGCCGGTTGTAGTGATTCCCAACCGCCGGCGAAGTCGCCGTCCCGGGCCATGGCCGCCGTAAGCCAGGCCGCTGAAAAGGCGCAGGCCGCGGCGCCGGAGGTCAGCCAGCCGCCTGTGCCGCCCCAGCCGCCGCGGGCGGAACCCGGCGCGGCCGCGGTGCAGGCCGCCACGGCGCGAATCAAGAAGCTGGGAGCCAAGATCACGCCCGACGCCGCCGGTCGCATCGTGGCCGTCAACTTGATGTTTTGCCCGGCCAACGACGACGATTTGCAGGCGATTGCGGTCCTGAGCGGCCTGCAGAAGCTGACCCTTTACGGCGCCGATATCAGCGATGCCGGCGTGGCCCATCTGGCTGGCCTGCCGGAACTCGCGGACCTGACCCTGTACAACACCGGCATTACCGATGCCGGCGTGAAAAAGCTGATGGCCATAAAAAGCCTGGAATCCCTCAACCTCCAGCGCAGCACGAATATCAGCGACGCGGCGATCGCCTCGCTGAAGGAGTTGCCGCGGTTGAAGTGCCTGTACATCTTGTACAACAACCTCTCCGATCAAGGGGTGGCCTCTCTCAAGGACATGACCCAACTGCGCGTGCTCGACATGCGCGGCCTGTGGTGGATGACCGACGCCGGCATGGCTTCGCTGAAAGGCCTGACCAACCTGAAAACGCTCAAGGTCCGCCACCATGCCAGCGACGCCGGGTTGCCGAGCCTCGAAGGCATGACCAGGCTGGTCACCCTGTGCGTGGAAGATTGTGCGTTTACCGACGCGGGGATGAAATCGCTCTCCGGCCTGCACGACCTGGAGGACCTTGGCCTGTTGCGCTGTACGAACGTCACGGACGCCGGCCTGGCCCAGCTCAAGGACTTGACCAGGCTGAAGCGGCTCGACCTCCGCGGCATCCCCGCCATCAACGGCGCCGGCCTGGCCCAGCTCAAAGGGGCAACCGGCCTGAAACGCCTCGACTTGAGCGAGACCGGCCTGAACGATGCCGGACTGGAGAACCTGAAGGTATTTCCCCAGCTCGAGGAACTCGACCTCTGGCACTGCCGCATCAGCGACCAGGGTCTGAAGCGACTCGCCCGCCTCGGCAAGCTCAGGTCGCTACGACTGGCCGACAACGGCATCACCGACGCCGGGCTGGCAGCCCTGACGGCCCTGAGCGGCCTGAAATCGCTGGATCTCATGGAGAACCCCATCACCGACAAGGGATTGGAACAGCTCCAGAAGCTGGCCAAGCTGAAACATCTCGATCTCCGCCTCACCAAGGTGACTCGCCGGGGGGCAAAAAAAATCGAGGCGGCCTTGCCCAAGTGCAATGTCCTGCGCTAGCGGCGGGATTCACTCGCCGCAGGCCTCGGCCAGGCGGCGGAGATAGTCCAGGGCGTCGTCGACGTTGGGTGCAGGGACGCCCCAGCGGCGGCCTTCCCGATCGCAGCGGGCCAGCGACATCAGCTCGTCGAAATCCTCGGCCGCCTCCAGCCGCCGCCGTGCGCGGACCCCCAACGTGCCCTCGCCCAAGGCCCTGGCCTCGGCGTGATGCTCCAGCAGCCAGGCCGTCCGCGCCGTGACCAGGCCCTCCAGCGCCTCCAGCGCCGCGGCGACGTGCTCGCGCGGGTCGATGGCTTTGCCCACCTCGTGCAGCAGAGCGGCCAGCAGGAATTCCTCGTCGTAGGGGAGTTCCTCGCGGGCCAGGTCGAAGACCTGCAGGCTGTGGTAGAGCAGGTCGCCCTCGGGATGCTGCCGGCGATCCTCCCGCACCTGCTCCAACGGCAGCAAGAGCATCCGATAGGCGCAAAAGCGGTCGCTGCCGCTGGGGGCCGCCCGCGGAAACCGTCCCGGCGGCTGCCGGGGATCCTCCGGCAAGCGGCCCAAGTTCTCGCGATGGAGTTCGCGGCGGTCGGCGCGGGCCAGGGCCAGCACTTGCTCGTGGACCTCGCGCCGGCTGGGTAGGTCGGCCGGATGGATCACCTGGCCCTGGTAGACGCGCTGGGCGGCCTTCATCGTCGCCCGATAGACCTTGTTCTCGGCTTGGGCATAGAGCAGGCGTGCGGCCTCGAAGGCGACCTGGCGACGCAACTTGTCATGGGACATCTGCTGGGTGCGCCGAAATCAAGCCCGTCAACGCGGCGCAGGGCTGTTACGGGCCCGCAAGGAAATAACCTGTTCAACCGCCAAGGGGACAGTCCCAATTTCGTCGGACGAAAATCGGGACAGTCCCCACCTTTGCAGGGCTGTTACGTCTGTCGAGCATAGCCGATTTCGCCGCCGCCGGCCAGTGCGGGGGGACCGCCGCCCAAGTACCGACGAAAAAGCCCACGGGTCGCGCGACCCGTGGGCGTCGAGGGTACACAAGCTGCTTCTGTCCGGCGCCTTACGACGTCCTAGCGGTCGCTGACCTGTATTATAGTGGCGTGTCCACGAGGAAGCTGCCGTTGTTGGCCACCGGCAGATAGGGCATCCAGCAGTTGCCGGCCACGGTACGGGTGCGGGCATTGCAGCCGGGATAGAACGTCAGGCCGAAGCCGACCGAGTAAGCATCCTCGATCGAGGCCGGCAAAGCCCGGCGAGGCAGTGGGCCGCATGTAGGAACCGTTGGCGTACAGGGCCAAGCAGTTGGAAATCGGCACAATGAACGTGGCGCCCAGCGTGTACTCGCCGAGACTGCCGTTATTCACCACGGCATACGGGCGGTCTGAAATCGAATGACTCGGTGATGTTGGCCTCGGGGTGGTGGATGGACGCGCTCGGGCATGCCGAACGACAACCAACAATTGGCTCCCGAGCAGAAGGTGTGGTGCCAGAACATGTTGATCTGGCTCATGGGGCGATAAAGGTCCGGATCGCCGTAGTAACGACGTACTTCAGTTGCTACGAAATCGCGGAGCGTGCCCCAGACGCCGATTTCGTTGCAGGCGTTGAGGCAGTAGCCGATCTGGCCGCGCCACTGGCCAAGGGTGGGGCTTTGGGCCAGAATGCCGTAGTCGTTGTTGATCATCCAGTCATGGGCGATGCCGACGTTGAAACGCGAGAGTGAAATGTTGCCGTCGAACGCCTGGCGGAAAAGGCCGACCGTGAAGAAGGTCTGCTGCTGTCACGTCGGAGTCGTTCCGGTGCCTTGCCGGAAATTAAGCCGACCGTCGAGGTCGGCGGCGGCATAGCTGACGCCGTCTGCCCGCCGATGCCGTATTCGCGCAAGACCGGGAATCGGAACGCCGACGTTGCCGCTGACAACCGGTCCGGCGTTGTTCTGGAGATAGCCGTCGACGATACCGCGCCAGCATTGCACGCCCGTAACACCTCGATGCCGACGCCCGGGCACTGGTCGCAATCGGCCTTGCAGCAACCGCAGCGCCGCAGCCGCAGCCACAATCACCGCCACAGCCGGCGTTGCACGGACAGCAAGCTTCGCCGCCGAGAACGCCAATCACTGGCGGCGGCACGGCGCCAGCGGGCGTCATCGCCCCGGCCGGCGGCACGGCGCGGCGGGCGGCTCGGCCACAAACGGAGTGCCGTCGGTGGCGACGACCGAGGCTGAAGTGTTGCTGTCGGGTGCCCGCCGACGGAAGGCGAACCGTTTCTCCCATCGCCGAGTTCACACAGAGCGCGGCCACCAGGCCGAGCAGTCCTGCCACTTTTGGCACGTGTTTTTCATGAGCCTTTCTCCCCTAGATTGGTTCTTAGCCGGATGAACGCGATATTCCGGCCGTATGCTTTGTATCGGTTGTAGGGGATATCACGGCAAGAAAACCTTCTCGGCTCCATAACGGTTGCGTATCCTTCCCAAAATGCCGAGAAGAAACGGCCTATCCACGCCGTGGATGGGGAACCACGCCGTGGGTGGTAGCTAGAGCACGGAATCGTTGAAGGGTAGCGAAGCATGGTCGGCTAGCCGCCCCGCCCGACCGCTGAGTGAGCGGCGAGCCCTGGGGGACTGTCCCAGTTCGTGGGGCTCATGGGCCTCTCCCCTATGAAGTCCCCGTATTCTTCCCCCGGTCCCTGACCCCTGGTATCGTGGCCAGCCCCGACTCCTGGCAGAAGAGCACGCGGCCGCGGCCGCGACGGACTCGGACGGGCAGGACGAAGGCCAGGCTCGGGCCCCAGGGCTCGTGCGGTTTGCGGAAGTACCTCCCCGCCACGTGTTTCTCGGCCGCTGGCATCGGGGCAGTCCTGGGCCCGCACCAGCAACCAATCCACTTGCAGCGTCTCCGCCGCGTCGATGACCTTGACTCCACGGGACCTCACCATCGCCCTCCTTCCGTTTGGGGTTGCCATGCTGGGGGCACGCTGCAATGGTGTGCTGTCTGCCAGGTCGCAGGGAGCACGTTGCGTGCCGGCTGCGACTGCGCGGCGCAAGTCATTGGGAAATCGCCGCTTGCGGCCTGCCGGCCCCGGCGCCGCGTTGCAAAATTTCGACACTCGGAGGCCCACCTGGGCAACGCCCCGTCGCCTCGCCGCAACACGGCGTCGTAGCGCAAGGGGGACAGTCCCATTTTCGCGGGTGGCCCCGATAGCTCTGCTATCGGGGTGCCGAAGGCACAAGAGGCGTCCGCGGCGAATCGAAGCTCCTCCTGCGGCTTCGCCGCCCCGATAGCGTAGCTATCGGGGCCACCCGCGGGCAACGCCCCGTCGCCTCGCCGCAACACGGCGTGGGTGGCCCGGATTCAGCCCAGCCGGGCCGCTAAGGCGTCGATCACGGCGGTATAGCGACCGCCCACGGCCGCAATCAGAAACCGCCGCGACTGCGGACCGGTCACCGTGATGTCGATTTCCAGCCGCTCGGCTGGCAAAGCGGCCCGCACGCGGTCGGCCCATTCGATCAGCACCAGCCCCGGGCCCTCGAAATACTCCTCGGGACCGAGCTGACGGAATTCGTCTTCGCTGCGCAATCGGTAGGCGTCCATGTGATAAATGGGCCGGCGGCCGCCGTACTCCTGGATGAGCACGAACGTGGGGCTCACCACGCTGCGGCGATCGACGCCGTCGGCCTCGGCAATCGCCTGGACCAGCCGCGTCTTGCCCGCCCCCAGCGTGCCGCACAGGGCGACCGTCGCGCTGGCGGGCAGGGCCTCGGCCAGCGCGGCGCCCAGCGTGGCGGTGGCGGCTTCGTCATCGGCCTCGTAAGTAAAACGTTCCATTGCTTGCAGATCAATCGAAGCGGGTAGGTCAGGCACCCCGTGCCTGACGGCCCTCGGGCGCACGCGTGTCAGGCACGGAGTGCCTGACCTACATTCTCGTAAGTAAAACGTCCCATTGTTTGCAGATCAGTCGAAGCGGTGCTGCCAGCCGCGCGTCGCCAGCGGGGTCGGCGGGCCGCCGCCGACCGCTTGCCAAAGGCCCGGCTCGGCGATGAACTGCCCGATGCAACTCAGGGGCGTCTCCAGCGGTTGCTCGTCGAGCATGCGCCGGGCTTCATCCGGCGGCACGGCCAGGATCAACTCGAAATCCTCACCGTCGCCCAAGGCGTGCTCCAGCGGCGTGATGCCGTCGCTCCCCGCGGCGGCCACTTGCCGGGCGGCCTCGCTCACCGGCACGGCGTCGAGCCGGACCAGCGCCCCGCAACCGCTCTCGTTCGCCACGTGCGACAAATCGACAGCCAGACCGTCGCTGGCGTCGATGCCGGCGTGCAACTGGTAGCGATCATTCAGCAACAGCGCCTCGACCACCCGGGGCTCGAAATCGAAGTGGTGCCCGAGGATGCTGCCGCCGAACTCTCCGCTGACGAGGATGAGGTCGCCGGGCCGGGCCCCGCGGCGGCACAGCGGCCCGCGGCCGGTCACCTGGCCGAAGAGCGTGATGCTCAGGGCCAGCGGTCCGTCCCAGGTGTTGACGTCGCCGCCGGCGATGGCCACGTCGTAGCGCTCGGCCAGCGGCAGCAGGCCCTCGACCAGTTCCATGGCCAACTGCATCCCGCCATGCCGCGGCAGGACCACGGCGATCACCGCGGCCAGCGGCCGGCTCGCCATGGCCGCCAGATCGCTCAAGTTGACCGCCAGGGCCTTGCGGCCGATGCGGCGCGGATCGTCCCGCGAAAGCTCGAAATCGACGTGGTCGGTGAGCATGTCCACGGTGACCGTGCACTCCTCGATCCCCGCCATGCGCAGCACGGCCGCATCGTCGCCGGGGCCCAGCCGCAACAGCGGATGGGGCGGCAAGCGCTTACGGAGCCAGGCAATCAGTTCAGCTTCCATGGGCATAAGCCGTAGTATCGGCCCTGGACCGCCGCGGGGCAATCCCTCCGGCGATGGAGCCCCAGGGCGAGGCGCGGGGTTGGCCCCTTGGCTCGCCCGGGGTGGCCCCGATAGCTTCCCGGGTGGCCCCGATAGCTTCCCGGGGTGGCCCCGATAGCTTCGCTATCGGGGCGGCGCAGCCGCAAGAGGAGTTTTCTCGCGCCGCGAAAGCCTCTTGTGCCTCCGGCACCCCGATAGCAGAGCTATCGGGGCCACCCTTGATGGAGCCCGGGGCCTCGCGCTATTCCTGCCGCGTCGTCTTCGTGCCCACCGCCATGTAGCCGTAGAGCGTGTCGCTGCCGCGAAGGATAAAGAACTTCACCGGGCTGAGCGCGGCGAAGTCGGGCAGCTTGAGAATGTAGGCGACGTTCTCCAGCGAGACGGTTTCCCACTTGTGCATCCCCACCAGCACGTCGCCGGGCCGGATGCCCTGGGTCGCCGCCGGGCTGTTGGGCCGAACGTCGGCTACCATCAGGCCGCCGTTGTAGCGGCTCTGATACTTCTGGCGGAAGTCGGCCGCCGGAATCGCCTTCAGCTCCAGCCCCAACACCTCCCAGGCCAGATTCGCCGCCAGCTTGGGCGTCTCGGGCATCTCGGCCAGCGTGAGGCTCAGCGTCAGCCGGTCCCCCTTGCGGAGGACGGTCATGGCGACCTTATCGCCGGCCTTGCGATCGAGCATGGCGCGCTGGAAGTCCAGGGCCCGCTTGACCTCCGTGTCCTCGATGGCGGTGACGACGTCGCCGGCTTGCAGTCCGGCGGCGGCGGCCGGACTCTTCTTCTCGACCGTGGCGAGGCTCACGCCCGGCTGCGATGCCGAGGCGTCGGCCGCCGGCACCGCGCCGTGCCAGGCCTTGCCCCCCGACGCCGAGCCCAGCAGCACGGCGGCCACGTTCATCGCCTTATCGACGGGAATGGCGAAGCCGATCCCCTGGGCCCCGGCCCGCACCGCTACGTTGATGCCGATCATCTCGCCGTCGATGTTCAGCAGCGGGCCGCCGGAGTTCCCCGGGTTGATGCTGGCGTCGGTCTGGATCAGGTCGTCGTAGAACTGGGCATCGCTGACCTGGACCGCGCGGTGCAGGGCGCTGATGATGCCGCGCGTGACCGTATTCTCGTAGCCGTAGGCATTGCCCACGGCGATCACCGATTCGCCCGCCATGAGGTCGGACGATGTGCCCACGGCCATCACCGTCAGCTTGCCGGAAGAATTGACCTTGATGACGGCCAGATCGGTCTCCAGATCGCGGGCGACCAGCGTGGCGACCAGGTGGGTTTCGTCCGCCAGGGTCACCTGGATCTCCTTCACGCCGTCGACCACGTGATAGTTGGTGAGAATGTAACCGCGGGGATCGATGACTACGCCCGTCCCCATGCCGTTGACTCGATGGGCGGTCTCGCCGCCGGCGGCCGGAAGTCCGCTGGGGCCCACCGACTTCTCGCCGCGGATGTTCACCACCGAGGGCCGGGCCTTCTGCACCGCCTTGACAATCGGCGATTGCCGCAACTCGGACGCCGCGGCCAGGGTCGAACAAAATGCCAGCCAGAGGGCCAACAAGAAGGCCCCCAACGGCGCTATTCCGCCGCGAGGCTCGGGAGGTTGCGCCAGTGGATCAAGCATGGGAAGCCTATCGCTGGTGGTTGGCAGAGGACAGTTGGTAAATCGGACCGCTACAAGCAGTGCCTTGATTACCAGCAGTACCAGCGTAATATACCCCCCAGCTTATCAGACTACCGCAGAATCCGCTCATCGCTGGCGGAGGCGTCTGATATCGGCTCGATCCTAGGATCGTCGAGCCGCTTGGCCGTGGGGGGAGCAACCGGCGAGAATAGCCAACTGGAAGCGTTTGGCGAGACCAGGCTGAGTTGGTCGGCGGAACTATCCTTCCCCTTGGTGCTCGGCAACGCCGGCGAGGGCGGCGGAACCAGCTCGGGGCCACTGCCGGGCGAAGAACGCTGGGGCGACGAGGGGCCACTGGCCGGCGCCCGGATCGCATTGCCGCCGGGCGATCCCGGCTGGTTTTGGGCCGCCAGCGGCGGGTCGCACCGCGGGCCGAACACCGGTTGTGTGGGCACCGGATGGAACCGCGGATGGTTGTAATAGCCGTCAGGACAGGCCGGACAGGCCTTGGCCTCGGCCCCGGCCGCGGGCGTCGCACAGATCGGCCGTCCACAAACAGGGCAAACCCGCTGGCCGTCTGGCGTCTGGGGGCACTCTGGCCCGTCAGGCCAGCGAGTGCACAGCCGCGTCGCCAGTCCGCCTGGCTGACAGCAACCCGACAGGGCCAAGAAAACGAGCCCGCCGGCTGCCGTGAGTCGAATCCGCTTTGCAGGCCACCCGTTCACTGCATATTACCTACATTGAAAATGACGCCCGCCTGGGGCGAATCACTTCGTAGAGAATCGGCAGCGGGCCGGTAGAATTTTAGGAATAATCGGCAAAGTCGGCCTATTTTTCCCAAAACCGACTGCACTAATGGTGGCCGCAGCCCGGGCAACCGCCGCCGCGCGGGACGCTGGGATTGTCGATGGCGAAACCGCGGCCCATCGGACCGTCAAGGAAGTCGATCGTCGTGCCCTCCAGGTGCAGGGCCACCTTCTTCCGCGTCACCACGGCCACGCCGTGCTGTTGGTAGCGGGCGTCGATTTCGGGGTCGAACGCGGTGTCGAAGCCCAGGGAGTATTGCAGGCCGGCGCAGCCGCCGCCACCCACGCCCATGCGGAGCATGGTCCCCTCCTCGACGCTTTGTTCCTTCATGTAACGTTTGATTTCCTCGGCAGCCGCCGGAGTCAGTGTGATTGCCATGCGAAAAAAGGTCTCAAGGTGTCATTAGGAACGTGTCGGAAACTTGTGCATTCCCCCTCCAAGCCCACCGGCTGCGCCCGGTGGGACCAGACGCCGCCGCTTGGCGTTGGGTGGAAGAAACGGCACACAACCGCAATATAGCAATACTACCAGGGGAACCGCCGGCGAGCAACCGCGCGCCCGTGGCCGCTACTCCGCCATGCTGCTGAGCTTCCGCAACCGGGCGACGGCCTCGGCGATCCGCGCGATGACCGTCTCGACCTCCTCGGTCGTATTCAGTCGCCCCAGGCCGAATCGGACGCTGCCGCGCAGGGCGTCGTCCGACAGGCCCAGGCTGCGCAGCACGTGGCTGGGCTCGGGATTGGCCGAGGTGCAGGCGCTGCCGGAACTCAGCGCGATGTCCGGAACGTTCAGCAGCAGGGCCTCGCCGTCGACGAAGGCGAAACTGACGTTGAGATTGCCGGGCAAACGCAGTTCCGGCGGTTCCAGGGCGGGTCCATTGAGCGAGACGCCCGGCAGCGCGGCCGAGAGTCCGGCCAGCAAGCGGTCGCGCAGCGCCCGCAGCCGCGGCGGCTCGCTCAGTTCCTCGTCGAGGCAGAGTTCCATGGCGCGGGCCAGTCCGACGATGCCCGGCACGTTGAGCGTGCCGCTGCGAAGTCCGTTTTCCTGGCCGCCGCCGTCGATCAGCGGTTCCAGCCGCACCCGCGGTTGCTGGCTCCGCACGTACAGGGCGCCGACGCCCTTGGGACCGTAGATCTTGTGGGCGGAGAAGCTCATCAGGTCGACCTGAAGCTCGTCGACGTCGACGGGGATTTTGCCGACGGCCTGGGTGGCGTCCGTGTGCAGCCAGACGCCGCGCTGGCGGCAGAGTTGCCCGATTTCGGCCAGCGGCTGGATGACGCCGATCTCGTTGTTGGCCAGCATGACGGAGACCAGCACGGTATCGCTGCGGATGGCGGCGGCGAGCTGCTCGATGCGGATGCGGCCCGCCGACGGGTCGCCCGCGGCGACGACCGGCAGCAAGGTAACGTCCCAACCGCGGCGGCGGAGTCGCTCCAGCGGATCGAGGACCGAGGGGTGTTCGGTGGCGACGCTGACGAGGTGTCTTCCCTTGGCGGCGACTTTTTCGGCGGCGCCGCGCAGCGCCAGGTTGTTGCTCTCCGTGGCGCCGCTGGTGAAGATGATTTCCTTGCCGCGGGCGCCGATGGCCGCGGCAATCGTCTCCCGCGAGGCGTCGACTGCCTCCTTGGCGGCCCAGCCGAAGCTGTGGTTGGTGCTGCCGGGGTTGCCGAAGACCGTGCTGAAATAGGGCAACATCGCCTCCAGCACCCGCAGATCGACCGGCGTGGTGGCGTGGTTGTCGAAGTAGAGGGGATGGTCGATCATGGGGATTGCGGAGGTCCGTCTTTTCATCAACTCTGCCTGCTACTGCCCGCCGACGGCAACCTCAACGAGCCGCGGCTCGTCGCCGGCGAGCGATTGACGCACCGTATCGCTCAGCTCGTCGGGCGAGCTGACCCGGCAGGCCGACACCCCCAGCGAACGCGCCAGCGCCACGTAGTCGATCAGCGGCTCGTCCAGGTCCAGACCTTCAAAACGGTTCCGACACGCGGCGGGCAAATTCAATACCTGCGCACAGTCCTTGAGTATCTTGTACTGGCGGTTGTTGCACAACACGAACGTCACCGGCACGCGGTAGCGGGCGGCCGTCCAAAGGCCCTGAATGCCGTACATCGCCGAACCGTCGCCGATGAGGGCCAACACGGGCCGATCGGGCCACGCCAACCGCACGCCGATGGCACAGTTCAGCCCCCAGCCCAACGCCCAGCCGCGCTGGGCAAAGTAGCCGTCGGTGTTCCGCAGCACCCCGGCCCGCTCGAAATAGCAGCCCATCGTCGTCGTGGGGGCCTCTTCGATCACGGCCACGTCGTCGGGCAGGATGCGGGCGAGGCTTTCCATCAGGCTCAAGGGCGCCAGCGGCCGGGCGTCGAAGCGGCTTTGCGCCTCACGCCGCAAGGCCGCCCGTTGCTCGTGGTGCGACTGGCCGCGCGCGGCGGCACGGTCGCGGGCCGCCGCGGTCAGCGCGGGCGTCATCTGGGCCGCCAGCAGCGAGGCCAGCTCGGCCAGCGCCGCCTTGGGATGCCCGATGAGACCGACCGCCAGCGGATAGTTCTTGCCCAATTCCCAGGGACTGTCGTCGATCTGCACCAGGCGGACGTGCTCGGGAATGGGACGGGCGGGCTCGTGATAGATGTATTGCTGCATGAGCTTCATGCCCACGACCAGCAGAACGTCGAACTCGGCCAGCCGCTCCTTGACCTCCGGGGACCAGAAGGGCAGTGGCGCCGCCGCCAGGGGATGATGGGAGGGAAAACTGCAACGGCCGTGAGACGTGCTGGCCTCGTGGATCACCGGCGCGCCCAACTGCTCGGCGACGGCCACCAACTCGGCCACCGCGTCGGCTTCCGTGACGCGGCTGCCGACCAGCACGCCCGGATTGCGGGCGGCGGCCAGGACGCCGGCCGCATCGAGCAGGGCCTGGCGGGGCGGACGGACCTGGTCCGACGGCCAGCGGGGGGGCGTCAAATCCAAGTCGGCACGCTGCGTCTGCACGTCGATGGGGATGGAGAGGAAGACCGGGCCGGTGGGCGGCATCATGGCCGCCTGCACTGCGCGGCGGACGGCCGCCGGCAGGTCCTCGACGCGCTGCACCTCGCAAGCCCATTTGGTCCACGGCCGGGCCGCCTCGACCATCTGGCCCCAGAGGATCGGCTCCTCCAACGCGAAGCGGCGGTCCTGCTGCCCGGCGGTCACCATCAGCGGCGTGCCCTCGCGGAAGGCGTTGTAGAGCATTCCCATGGCGTTTCCCAGGCCGCAGCAGGCGTGCAGATTGACCACGCCCGGCCGGCGTGCGGCCTGGGCATAGCCGTCGGCAATGGCCATCACCGGCACTTCCTGCAAGCCAAGGACGTACTGCACCCGGCGATCAACGGCCAGGGCATCGACCAACGGCAACTCGGTCGTGCCGGGATTGCCGAACAGGTAACGCACGCCGCAGCCGGCCAGCAACTCCAACATCGCCTCAATGCCGCTGGTAATCATGATGGTTCCAGTGTAGAAACGTGACGCCCGCGGCACAAGGCGTATCGAGGGCGGCCGCGAGTTGCTCGGAATAACTTGGGGACTGTCCCAATTTTCGTTCGACGAAAATGGGACTGTCCCCTTCTGGGGCGGCGCGAGGGGGACAGTCCCATTTTCGCGGCCAACACGTCGGTTCCGAGAGCCACGGCCCCTTCGCCGCGAAAATCGGGACAGTCCCCGTGCGGTTCTAGAGACATTATGGCGCAAAAAAGCAGCCGCGGGGATATAACCCGCGGCTCGCTCTGACTCCCTCGTCCCTGATCGCCAGCCGGCGACTACTCGGCCTCGGGCCGGGGTGCCCGGTGAGGCAGCGGCTCGGGAGCCGGTCTCAGCGTGGCATCGCCGCCCTCGTTGGCAAGGGTGCCGGGATCGTCGGCCAGCGTGGCATTGCGATCCAGCCGCGATCCGTTGTTGGCGTTGCCACCGGTTGCATTGCCGTTGTTGGCCCGGGCGCCAGCCGTCAGGCGGCTGCCGTTGGCCGAACCATTGTTGGCGTAGCCATTGTTGGCGTAGCCGTTGCGGGCGTAGCCGTTGTTCGGGTAACCATTGTTAGCATAGCCGTTACGGGCGTAGCCGTTGTTGTTGGCGTAATTGTTGCGGGGATAGTTGTTATAGCTTCTGTTCCCTGCCCACTGCCCCGGGGCTCCCCTCTCGTAGGCATAGCCGTTTTGGGGATAGCCGTTGTAGCCGTAGCCGTTCTGGCAATGGCTGCATCCGCCGCCGTTAAAATCGCCATAGGGTCCGGGGCTCCAGCCATCGCACGGGCCGCCGCAGCACTCGCCGCAGCCGTGGTCACAACAGCCATCGCACTTGAAGAAGCTGAAGAGCGATCGCAGCGGGTGGAAAGAGCAGCCTTGCTCGCAACCGCACGGGTCGGCGCAGGGGTCGCAGCAGTCGCCGCACGAGCCGCAGCACGAATCGCAGCACGAATCGCCGCAGGGACGGCAACACGGGCCGCAGCAGGAACGGCAGCACGAGCCGCAACAGGGGCTGCACCAAGGACCGCCGCAGTCAGCCGGTTCACCGCACCGCCCGCAGCCGCAAAGTTTGTCACGGATCGGGTGGCAGGGGCAGCAGCAGCCGTCCGGGCCGCAATCCCCGTTGCACGGCCCGCAGCACGGACCGCCACAACAGCCGCAATCGTTGCAGGGACAGAGCAGGCCGTGGCAGCCGGCCAGGCCGACCAGCAGGCCGCACGCCAGACAGAAGAGAATCGCACTGCGTTTCATTTTTTGTCTCCTTAATCAGCCAGCACGAGGGCAGAAACCTGTGGGGCAGCCGATCGAGACAGCCCCCCCGCCGTCGCTCCACCCCAAGAAAGAATGGGATGGAAACATGCATTAGTCGTTATCGTCCGAAAAATCGGCAAAATCGAGAAAATCGTTACCACCCCGTTTTTCGGCAGGGTTTCCGCAGTCTACCAAGTTGATCTCGTTGAGCGCCGGCCACAGCGATGGGACACACGATGGGAGCTTTCGTATTGGCCAGATGCCGCCCAACCCACGCCCACCGGCTGCGTCCGGTGGGAACGGCGCCGCCTGTGCCGCTCCAGGCCCCACCGGACGCAGCCGGTGGGCTTTGGGGAGGGGGATGGTCTGCCAGATCAACGCCTATCCGGGCTGGCGGGGCCCCGGCGGCCGCTTATAATGGCAAGTAGAGAGATTGCTTTGCCGGCGCACGGCGTGCCAGCGGCATCCCACCCACACCAACTGGGGGACTACAGGTGTCGCATCGGCTTTCCACCATTGAGGCCGCCATCGAGGCCATCCGCGGCGGTGAGATCATCATCGTGATGGACGCCGAGGACCGGGAAAACGAGGGCGATTTCATCTGCGCGGCCGAAAAGGTCACGGCGGAAATCGTCAATTTCATGATTACCCACGGCCGCGGCCAGCTCTGCATGCCGCTGCTGCCGGATGTCTGTGGGCGGCTTGGTCTGCCACTCATGGTGGATGAGAATACATCCCCATTGGGAACCAACTTCACCGTGCCGGTGGACCATCACAGTTCCCGCACGGGAATCACGGCCCAGGAGCGTGCCACGACGATCTTGGCGATCGTCGATCCCACGAGCAAGGCGACCGATTTCGTCCGCCCCGGCCACCTCTTCCCTTTGATGGCGAAGGAGGGGGGCGTGTTGCGGCGGGCCGGCCACACGGAAGCGACGGTCGATCTGACGCGGCTGGCCGGGCTCTCGCCGGCCGGCGTGCTCTGCGAAATCCTCGACAACAACGGCGACCGTGCCCACCGCGAGCAACTTTACGCGCTGGCCAAGCAGCACCAACTGCAAATCATCAGCATCGAAGAGCTGATCCGCTATCGCCGCCGCAGCGAGAAACTGGTCTATCGGCTGGCGGAATCGAACCTGCCCACGCGCTTCGGCGCCGGGCGGATCGTCGGCTTCGGCGTCCGCTATGAAGAGCAGCAGCCGATCGCCATCATCTGGGGCCATCCCGAGAAGGCGACCCAGCCGCTGGTTCGGCTGCACTCGTCCTGTTTCACCGGCGACCTGCTGGCGTCGCTGCGCTGCGATTGCGGCGACCAGTTGTGGATGGCCATGGAGATGATCGGCCAGGAAGGCGATGGCGTGCTGGTCTACCTGCCCCAGGAAGGCCGCGGCATCGGCCTGATCGAGAAGATCAAGGCCTATAACCTCCAGGACCAGGGCCTCGATACGGTCGAGGCCAACCTGGCGCTGGGCCACCAGGTTGATAGCCGCGATTACGGCGTCGGCATTCAGATCCTCAAGGACCTGGGCCTGTCGAAAGTCCGCCTGCTGACCAACAACCCGAAGAAGACCGACGCCTTTATCTACGGCGGCTTCGACCTGGAAGTGTTGGACCAGGTGCCGATCGTGGGGCCGATTAACGAGCACAATGCCCGCTACCTCGCCACGAAGCGCGACAAAATGGGCCACAAGCTGCCGTAAGGCGGCCTTTGTGACGCAGATTCGGTTTGCGGCAACTCACTGCCAGGGAGCCCGTAGGTCCTGACACGGCGAAAGGGAGTTCGTCGCCACGCATGATTGAGGATCTGAGCAACCGCACCGACGAAGAACTAGCCGCCGAGGCCGCCCGCGAGACTTCCGACGGCCCGGCGTTCGTTGCCATCGTAGAGCGGTTCCGCCAACGGGTATGGCGGATTTGCTACCGCTTGCTGTGCGATGAGCAGGACGCCGCCGATGCGGCCCAAGAGGTCTTTTTGCGGCTGTTCTTGCATCGCGGGCAGTTCGCCGGCCGGTCGAAATACTCCACCTGGGTCCACGGCGTCGCCCTGCGCACCTGCCTGGGCATGCGCCGCAGCCGGGGACGCCGGCGGCGGCACGAGAGCGTCTCGCCCGAGGCCGAGTGGGAATCGCGGCAGACCGGCCGTGCCGACGCCCCGCCGGGCCTGGCCATGGACCTGATGAAGATGCTCGAAGTGCTGGACGAGGAAGACCGGGCGATGCTCATCTTGAAGTATGCCGAAGGCTACGATTACGAGGAATTGGCGGCGATTTTCGAGCTTTCCGTCAGTGCTTGCAAAATGCGGCTGAGCCGGGCCCGCGAAAAAATCCAACAACGATACCTGGAACCCCAAAGTCTACCCAACCATGTCCAATGATTTTCTCGATCAACTCGCCAGCTTGGAAGTGGCGGAAACGCCGCCGGAGTTCGACCGCCGGCTGCACCAGCGGGTGAACCGCGCCCTGCTGGCGCAGCACCTGCTGGGCCTGGCGGCCGGCTGCATCCCCTGGGTAGCCCTGCACTTCCTCCGTGGCGTGCTGGGGGCGCTGGCCTTCAGCCTGACGGGCCGATTTCGCGACCCGCCGCCGCCCAAGGACCAAAATTCCTTGTGACGCGCGGCCGCCGGCCGGCAACAGAACTATTGACGATCCGAAAAAAACGGTCGCAATCCACATTCGTTCAAGTCTTTTTTGTAAAGGGGTACAGGTATGTTCGCAGTTGCCAACGTTGCCGATACGCTCGGCACCTCCAAGACGGCATTGGTCGAGAGCTTTTCCCAGGCTTACAACCAGGTCATCGCGCTGGCGCCGAGAGTGCTGGTCATGCTCGTCGTCCTTGTCGTCGGCTACATCATTGCCCGGCTGGTTGCCCGCGTGCTTACGGCGCTGAGCGAGAAGCTCGGCCTCCAGATCGCCGCCGAGCGCAGCGGGCTGGCCGAGTCGATGCAGCACGTGGGCATCAAGCGCAATGTGCCGGCAATCGTCGGCACGATCGTCTTCTGGCTGCTGATGTGCGTGTTCGCCATGGCGGCGTTCAGCATCCTCGGCCTGGCCGCACTGACGGCCGCCATGGTCCTGCTGGCGGCCTATATTCCCAAGCTGTTGGTGGCGACCATCCTGGTGGTCGTCGGCCTGCTGGTGGCCGGCTTCCTGCGGGGTGTCGTGGCCACGAGTGCCGATCGGCTGGGCGTCTCCTATGCCGAGTACCTGGCCAACGGCTGCTACTATGCCCTGGCCGTGTTGACGTTCATCGCCGCCTTCGATCAGTTGGGAATCCACTATGAGATGCTCAACTTCGCCATCCTCATCGTCTTCGGCGGCCTGGCCCTGGCCTTCGGCCTGTCGTTCGGACTGGGTGGCCGCGAAGTGATGGCGGGCATCCTGGCCGGCTATTACCTCCGCCAACGGCTCAACGCCGGCAACCACGTCCAAGTGGCCGGCCTGGAGGGCATCGTCCGCGAGGTCGGTCCCGTGGCCACCATCGTGGAAACCAACGAAGCGGGCCTCATCAACCGCCATACGGTGCCCAACACCAAGATGCTCAGCGAGGCGGTCCGCTGATGGGTTGATGGGTGGATGAAAACACCTCCGCCGCAAGGCGGTTCATGTCGCCCTGGGATCAGCAATGGTCTCGGGGCGATTTCGTTTCTTGCCGCCGACGGCCCCATCAGCCGGTAGACCGTAGGGTGGGTCGAGCGGAGCGAGCCCCACCAAGAAATAGTCGAATCGAAATTGGTGGGGCTCGCTCCGCTCGACCCACCCTACTTTTTCTACCCTTCACCCCCCCACGTACTTCGCATAGAGCGAGCGGGCGACGGCCGGGTCGGCGGTGCCGCCGATAATGGCTCGGCCGTCGGCGAAGACCGTCAACTCGTGCCCCTCGACCGTGAGCCGCACGAGGAACTGGTTTTGCACAACCTCGCCAAGCCCTGCCAGCCGCCGCGCCAATTCCGCTAGCGCCACCCCGGCGCCGCCGGGGGACAACTGCACGGCGTTGCGGCCGCAAAGAACGGCCGTGCGGCTGCCTCCTTGGCCCGAGAGCCAGGGAAACTCGCGCCGCCCGCAGCACGGGCAATCGACCTGCCCGCGCAGCGAAGCCACGTCGATCTGGCGGACACGGCAATTCCACAAATCGACGACCGTCAGCCCTGGCGAGATGGCGTCGATCCGGCCGCTGAGGATCTTCAGCGCCTCGACGGCCTCGATCGCGGCAATGACGCTCACGATGGGCTCGAGGATGCCGGCCGTATCGCAGGTGGGCGTGCTCCCCGGCGGCGGGCAGTCGGGCAGCAGGCACCGCAGGCAGGGCGTCCGGCCCGGCACGATGGTCATCGTCCGCCCCTCGGCGCCGACGCAGCCGCCGTACACCCAGGGCAGGCCGCGGCGGACGGCCGCGTCGTTGAGCAGAAAACGGGTCTCGAAATTGTCCGTGCCGTCCAGAATGACGTCTACGCCCTCGCAAAACCCCTCGATGTTGCCGCAATCAACGTCGGCGACGATCGGCTCCACGGCCACCGTCGCGTTCAGCGCCCGCAGCCGCTCCGCGGCGGCAATCGCCTTGGGCAGTCCGCGGCGGGCGTCCTCCTCGTCGAAGAGGACCTGGCGTTGCAGGTTGCTCAGTTCGACCACGTCGCGATCGACGATGCGGACTGCGCCGACGCCGGCGCGGACCAGCGTGTTGGCTGCCGCGCTTCCCAAGGCGCCGCAGCCGCACACCAGCGCCCGGCTTTTCAACAGCCGCCGCTGCCCCTCTTCGCCAAGCGGCCCAAAGCGCATCTGCCGCAGGTAACGATCCAATGACATGAGTTGTTCCTGGCTGGAAACTTGCAAACGTCCAACGCCCCAAGCCCACCGGCGGCCAGTGGGAACGGCGCCGGTTGCCGCTTCAATTCCCACCGGACGCCGCCGGTGGGCTTGGGTGGCAATGGCGACCCCACTCCCCACTCCCTAAATCCCTAAATCCCTAAATCCCTAAATCCCTAAATCCCTAAATCCCTAAATCCCTAAATCCCCCTTCCTTCAGCACCTTGGCCAAGAAGCTGGCGGTCACGGAGCCGGAGGTCCTGGCGACCATTTCCGGCGTCCCCTTGGCCACAACGCGTCCCCCTTCGTCGGCGGCGCCGGGGCCAAGATCGACGATGTAGTCGGCGGCCTTCATCATTTGCAGGTTGTGCTCGACGACCAGCAGCGAATGGCCCACGCTCAACAAGGCGTCGAAGCAATCCAGCAACTGGACGACGTCGGAGAAGTGCAGCCCGGTGGTGGGCTCGTCGAGAATGAACAGGCAGCGGCCGCGTTTGGCGGCCGACATGTAGCCGGCGAGTTTCAACCGCTGGGCCTCGCCGCCGGAGAGGGTGTTGGCCGGCTGGCCGAGGCGGACGTAGTCGAGGCCCACGTCGATGAGCCGCTTCAGGCGGGCCTGCACCTTGGGCCGGCCGCGGAAGAACGTAAACGCCTCGCGGACCGTCATCTCCAGCACGTCGGCGATGTTGCGGCCGCGATAAGTGACGTCGAGGATCTCGTCGCGGTAGCGGCTGCCGTTGCACTGGCTGCACTTCATGTAGACGTCGGCGAGGAACTGCATGTCGATCTGGATATAGCCGTCGCCGTGGCAGGCGCTGCAGCGGCCGCCGTCGACGTTGAAACTGAAATGTCCGGCGTCGTAGTTCCGCGTCCGCGCCTCGACCGTCTCCGCGAACACCGCGCGGATCTCGTCGAACGCCTTCAGGTAGGTCACCGGATTGCTGCGCGGCGAGCGGCCGATGGGGCTTTGATCGACCATGATCACGTCGTCAATCTGGCCGTCGCCGTAAACGTCGTCCAGCGGATAGGGCTTGGGGGCCTCTTTGCGTAAGCGGCGGCACAAAGCCGGATAGAGCGTGTCCTGCACCAGCGTGCTCTTGCCCGATCCGCTCACCCCCGTCACCAGGCAGAGCAGCCCCAGGGGGAATTCCACGGTGACGTTTTTGAGGTTGTTGCCGCGGGCGCCGGCCAGGCGGATCCAACCGTGGTCGGGCCCGCGGCGCCGCGCGGCGACGCTGACGCCACGGCGGCCGGCCAGGTAATCGCCCGTCAGGCTCTCCGGCGAGCACTCCATTTCCTGGGGCGTGCCTTGGAAGACGACGCGGCCGCCGCGCTCGCCTGCCCCGGGCCCGATCTCGATGACCTGGTCCGCCGCCCGGATGACCGCCTCCTCGTGCTCGACGACCACCACCGTGTTGGCGCGCCGTTGCAGCCGGGCGATGGTCGCCACCAGGCGCTGGATATCGCGGGCGTGCAGCCCGATCGACGGCTCGTCCAGCACGTAGAGCATGTTGACCAGGCTGGAGCCAAGGGCCGAAGTCAAGGCCACGCGGCGGGCCTCGCCGCCGCTGAGCGTCCGCAACGTGCGGTCCAGCGTCAGGTAGTCCAGCCCCACCGCTTCCAGATACCCCAGCCGTGCAGCGCACCTGGTCGAGCATCACGCGGCCGATGGTATGCTCCCACGCGGGCAAGGACAAGGCGCGGAAGAAGGCGGCGGCGTCGCGGACCTTCAGGGCCGACAACTCGGCGATATTCCGGCCGCCGATGCGGGCGTCCAGGGCCTCGGGCCGCAGCCGCGTGCCGCCGCAAGCCGGGCAGGGCCGGTAGCTCCGCCAGCGGCTGAGGAAGACGCGGATGTGCATCTTGTACTTCCGCCGCTCCAGCCAGGCGAAAAAGCCCTCCAGCCCGCCGAACTTCCGCTCCGGCACGCCGTGCAGGATCAATTGCCGGTGCCGCTCGGTCAATTGCGAAAACGGCACGTCCACCGGCAAGTCGTAGTCGCCGGCCAGCGCCAGCAATTCCTGCAACTCGTGCGCGTAGGCCGGACTGTTCCACGGCGCCACGGCGCCGGCCGCCAGCGACTTGCCGGCGTCGGGAACCACCAGGTCCATGTCCAGTCCGATGACGTTGCCGAAACCCTCGCACTGCGGACAGGCGCCTAGCGGACTGTTGAAGCTGTACAGCCGCGGCTCGGGCGTGGGATACTCGATGCCGCAGTCCTCGCAGGTCAACTGGGCGCTGAAGCCCAGCCGCCGCCACGGCCGCCCGTCGATGACGTCCTCACTCCCTCTCCCGCCGGGAGCGACCACTGTCGTGGTGCCCGGGGGTGAGGGCGCGCTGTCCTTCGCCCGATTCTCCGCCATCGGTTCAACGTCCCCGTTTTCCACAAAGACAAAGCACCGGCCTTGCCCCTTGGCAAAGGCCATCTCCAGCGAATCGCGCAGGCGGTCGGCGCTGGTGTTGCCGGCGGTCAGCCGATCGAGAATCACGTACAGACGATTCTGCGAGGGTGCACATGCGAGGCATGGTGCCCGGCTTGCCCAGCAGTGCCGGCAGCACGGTTGGACAAGCAACCGTGGCACCCATCTCGGCCGGAGCTCCGTCGCTCGCTGCCGTTCGTGGCGTCGAGCATGACCATCCGGCCGTCGACGATCACGCGGATGAACCCTTCTTCCCGCAAGGCGCCGAGGGCCGCGGCCCGATCGGTCCCCGCCGGGCAAGTCCTGGGCGAACGCGACCATGAACCGTTTGCCCGGCGGCAACGCGGCCAACAGCTCGGCCGTGCTCTGCGGCGTGTCGCAGCGCACCTCCTGTCCGCAACGGCGGCAAAAGACGTGGCCGATCTTGGCAAACAGCAGCCGCAGGTAGTCGGCCACTTCGGTGGCCGTGCCCACGGTCGAGCGGCTGGAGCGGGTGGTGTTCTTGCCGGTCACGGCGATGGCCGGGGGGATGCCGTCGATGCGATCCGCCTCCGGCTTTTCCAGCCGCTGCAGGAACTGCCGCGTGTAGGCGGAAAAGCTCTCGATGTAGCGCCGCTGTCCTTCGGCGTAGAGCGTGTCCAGCGCCAGGCTGCTCTTGCCGCTGCCGCTGAGTCCGCACAGCACGATCAGCTTCGAGCGCGGGATGTCGAGGTCGATCGACTTCAGGTTATGGACCTTGACCCCCCGCAGCACGATGGGACCGGCGCTCATGGTTCGCCCCTGCCGGGTGCGTTGATATTAGCCCAAACTGGCATTATAGCACCTCTGGTGACGGCAAGTGAACCCTCGGCCGCCGGTTTTTTCCCGACGGCGCCGGCCCCGGTCGCGGTGGTCGCGCCTGCGGGCAACGTCGAGACGGGAAATTCCGGTCGCCTTGCGGTGTCACGAATGGTCCGCCCCAAGGGGGCGATAACAATCTAGCCCAGGGTTGCCGCGCAGCGGCTACCCTGGGTTACGGTTACCGAAAGTCCCGAAAACCCCAACGGGGTTTCGTAGCCGGCGTCCGGCGGTCAATCCCAGACATACCGTTCATCGAACTCGACGCCGTGCCTGCGCAGGATCTGCCGCCGTTCGTTCTGAAACGACAGGCGGCGATGACGTTCCTCCTGCGACTCGACGTACCGCCGCACGCGCTCGCCTTGCGACTGGCTGACGGAGAAGGCGCCGTAGCCGGCTTGCCATTGGAACAGGCTCCACTGCGGGCCCTTCTTCTTTGCCCACAAGGAAGAGGAGCGCTTCAGTTCCTTGACCCAATCGGCCAGAGAAATCGTTCGCGATTGTCGGGCCAGCAAATGAACGTGGTCATCGGCGCCGCCCACGATCACGGCCGGGCATTCGAGGTTCTTGGAGATTCCGGCCAGGTAGCGGTGCATTTGGCCGCGCAGTTCCGCGTTCTGGAGTAAAGCGCGGCGCTCCTTGGTCGAGAACACCAGGTGGACCAACATGTTGGCCAGGGATTGCGGCATGGCGGCGCCGGCTCCGAAACCCCGTTGGGGTTTCTCTGGTGGTCTGATACTCGGTCCCAGGGTAGCCGCTGCGCGGCAACCCTGGGCTAAATTATGGCAGCCTCTTCGAGGCAACACAAGCCGTCCGCGTACGCCTGCGCCTCGCCGCGTTGGAAAAGTCCAATCGCTCGGGGAGGCCGCAAGTGGTTTGCCCCAAAGGGGCGTCAGAGCACAGCCCGGGGTTGCCGCGCAGCGGCTACCCCGGGGTTCCGATGTCGGGAATCTCGAAAACCCCAACGGCGTTTCGTAGCCGGCGTGCCCGGGGGCCAATCGCAAACGTACCGTCCGCGGAACTCGCACCCCTTGCCATCGCTCCGCTGGGCCGCTTTACTTGGGGGATGAAGGAAAGCTTCCAACGCCGCCGCGTGACGGTCATGGGCCTGGGACATTTCGGCGGCGGCGCCAGCGCGGCACGCTGGCTGGCCCGGCAGGGCGCCCTGGTCACCGTGAGCGATGCGGCCGAGCCGGCGGCCCTGGCCGACGCAGTGGCGGCCTTGGCCGGCACGCCTATCGCCGAATTCCACTTGGGCGGCCATCGGGAAATAGATTTTCAAGACGCCGACCTGCTCATCGTCAATCCGGCGGTGCGGCCCGGAAACCGCTTCCTGGAACTCGCCCGGCAGGCCGGCGTGGAAATCGAGACCGAAATCGGACTCTTCCTGCGGGCTTGCCCGGCGCGGGTGATCGGCGTGACCGGCTCCAACGGCAAATCGACCACCGCGGCCATGACGGCCGCCATCCTCGAGGCCGCGGGCGTCCGCGCCTGGCTCGGCGGCAACATCGGCGGCAGTCTCCTGGAGCAACTCCCGCAGATGGGCGGCGACGATTGGGTCGTGCTGGAACTGAGTAGTTTCCAGTTGTGGCATCTGGCCGGCGACGTGCCCATGCCGCAGATCGCCGTCGTGACCGGCTGCCGGCCCAACCATCTCGACTGGCACGAGTCGTACGCCCACTACGTGGCCGCCAAGCAGCGGATCCTCAGCGGCCAGACGGCCGCCGGCCTGTCCATTCTGAACCCATTCGACGCGGAGGCGAGTTCGTGGGGGCCCTTGGTGCGCGGGGAGCAATTGCCGCTGCCGCCGCTGGAGGAGCTGCCGCCGCTGCGGTTGCCGGGTCGGCACAATCTGCTCAACGCGGCCTGTGCCGCGGCGGCCGCCCGGGGTGCGTTGGGCCGGCAGGTTTCGCTGGCCGGCCTGGCGACCTTTTCCGGCCTGCCGCAACGGTTGGAGTGGTTCGCGGTGGTGGACGGCCGCCGTTTCTACAACGATTCGGCGGCCACGACGCCGGAATCGACCGTCGCCGCCTTGGAAGCGTTGGACCGCCCGGTGTGGCTCTTGGCCGGGGGCGCCGACAAGGGGTGTGATTTCGGCCCGCTAGCTACGGCGATTGCCCGGCGAGCGGCGGGCGTCGCCCTGTTCGGCGCGGTGGCCGAGATGCTCGAAGGCCGCATCGCGGCGGAGGATGCCCGGCTGCCTTTTGCGGCCGTAGGGACGATGGGCGAGGCACTGCGGTGGTGTTGGGAGCGTTCGCGGCCGGGGGATGCGATCGTGCTTTCGCCGGCCTGTTCCAGTCACGATCAGTTCTGCAACTTCCGCCAGCGCGGCCAGCAGTTCGTCGAACTGGTCGCCGCGCTGGCTGGGCGGGCCGATCGCCTGGGGGCGGCCTCTTGACAAAAAGGCGGAGATCGCTAAATTTCATGGGAACTATGACCTCGGGGCCGGCGACGGTGAGGTTTCCTCGGTGGAGACCGATACGGCGCTGGGAGTCGTCGCCCCGAGGTCTTTTCGTAACCGTTCCGGTTGTGATAGAATGGATTGCTGCCGGCCGTACGCCGCACACGCCGTGTGCGGTGAAATCGGCACACGGCGTGTGCTGGATACAGGGGGCGGCACACGGCGCGTGCCGGATACGTCCAAACGACGATGGGGGTGGTGTATGAAAGTCGTCCATTACGAACAGGTCAAGGCCGCGGCCGTCGAGATGGAAGGGGCCGCCGGCTGCCGCATCCGCTGCCTGATCGGCCCCGACGACAACGCCCCCAGTTTCACCATGCGGGAGTTCGAGATCGCCCCGGGCGGACACACGCCGTCGCACGCCCACGGCCACGAGCACGAGGTGTTCATCCTGGAGGGGACGGGCGTGGTGAGCGAGGGCGCGGAGGAACATCCCTTGCGGCCGGGGACCGTGGTCTTCGTGCCGCCGCAGCAGTCGCACCAGTTCCGCAACACCGGCGCCACGCGGCTGCGGTTCCTCTGCCTGATTCCGCATCCGCTCCGCGGTGCGGGCGACTCGTGTCTGATTGCCTGCGGCTGCGAGTGAGCGGAAGGAAAGGCGGAGGGCGGAAGGCGGAAGGGGGAAGGAAGCAACTGAGGGTGCCCCGGAATTCCGTGGAAATAACACAAAAGATAGGCAAGGGCAAAGCGTGAGGGATCTCGCGCAAAGACGCAAAGGCGCAAGGGTATCGAAAAGAAGAAAGAGAGGGAAGGCGGAATTGCTCCCAGACGCCGCCGAGCTGCCAATCACTTTTTCTTCCTTTGCGGCCTTGCGGCTTTGCGCCTTGGCGTGATGGTGTGCTGGCGAGGACGTCGCCAAGAGACCGGTTTTCCTGTCCCTAATTCTGAAGCACTACACCAGGCTTTATGTCCGCTGCTGCCCAGGAAATCGCCCGGCTGCGGGAAGAGATCCGCCGCCACGACTATAAATACTACGTCGAGGCGGCGCCGGAGATCGGCGACCGCGAGTACGACCGGTTGATCGAGCGGCTCAAGGCGTTGGAGGCCGCCCATCCCGAGCTTGTCACACCGGACAGCCCCACGCAGCGCATCGGCGACCAGCCCGTCGAAGGGCTGCGGCAGGTCGCCCACCGGGTGCCGATGCTCTCGATCGACAACACCTACAGCATCGAGGAGTTGAAGCGTTATGGGGAGCGGACGGCCAAGCTGCTCCACGGCGAGCCGATCGAGTGGATGGTCGAGTTGAAGGTGGACGGCGTGGCCGTCTCGCTGGTCTATGAAGAGGGGCTCCTGGTCCGGGGCGTCACCCGCGGCGACGGCCGCAGCGGCGATGACATCACGCACAACGTCCGCACCATCCGCGACATTCCCCTGCGATTGCACGGCGGGCACGTGCCGCCGCTGCTGGAGGTCCGCGGCGAAATCTACATGACCAATTCCGACCTCGTGCGGCTGAACCAACAGCAGAAGGCCGAGGGCAAGCCGCTGTTCGCCAACACCCGCAACGTCACCGCCGGCAGCGTCCGGCAGCTCGATCCGCGGATTTGCGCCGCCCGGCGGCTGCGGTTCTTCTGCCATTCGGTGGGCCAGACCGAGGGGTTGACGGCCCGCACGCACATGGAATTCCTCGCGGAAATGCAAAGTTTCGGCCTGCCGGTCACGCCCGAGGCCGCCTGTTTCGACTCCTTCGCCGCCGCCGTCGAACACTGCGAGCAGTTGATCGAGCGGCTGCACGAGCTGGATTTCGAGATCGACGGGCTGGTCCTGAAGGTCAATCGCTTCGACCAGCGCCAACGGCTGGGCTCGACCTCGAAATGCCCGCGCTGGCTGATCGCCTACAAGTTCGAGAAATACGAGGCGAAGACCCGGCTGCGGGAGATTCGCGTGCAAGTCGGCAAGACGGGCGCGGTCACGCCGGTGGCCGACCTGGAGCCGGTCGAGCTGGCCGGCACGATCGTCAGCCACGCCAGCCTGCACAACGCCGACGAGATCGAGCGCAAGGACGTGCGGCCCGGCAACGTGGTCGTGGTGGAGAAGGCGGGCAAGATCATTCCGCACGTGGTCCGGGTGGAGAAGAGCGATCGCGAGCACTCGTTGCGAAAGTTCGTTTTTCCCGCCGCCTGTCCCGAGTGCGGCACGAAGCTGGTCAAGGACGAGGGGGGCGTGTACATTCGCTGTCCCAACCCGCAGTGTCCCGCCCAATTGAAGGAGCGCATCCGTTACTTTGCCGGCCGCAACGCCATGGACATCGAGGGGCTGGGGGAGAAATTGATCGACCAGTTGGTCGCCGGGGGGCTGGTCGCCGGTTGCGGCGACATCTATCGCCTGACGTTGGAACGCCTGATGGGCCTGGAGCGGATGGGTCGCAAGTCGTCGGAAAACCTGCTCGACGGCATCGCCGCCAGCAAGGATCGCGGCCTGGCGCGACTGCTCAACGGGCTGTCGATCCGCCACGTCGGCGCCCGCGTGGCCGCGGTGCTGGCCGAGCGGTTCGGCTCGATGGACGCAATCATGGCTGCAAGCGTCGAGGAGCTGAGCGACACCATGGAGATCGGCCCGATCATTGCGCAGAGCGTTTTCGACTTCCTCCACGGCAAGTTCGGCTCCGAGACCATCGCCGACTTGAAGAGCGTCGGGGTGAAGATGGACGCTCCACGCGTCCGAGCGTCGCGGTCCCTGGAGGGCAAGACGCTGGTGGTTACCGGCACGCTCGGCAAGTACAGCCGCGAGGAGATTAACGAGTTGATCACGCGGCACGGTGGCCATGCCGCCTCGAGCGTGTCGAAAAGCACTGACTACGTCGTTGCCGGCGAGAAGGCCGGCAGCAAGCTCGACAAGGCGCGGGAGCTTGGCGTGCCGGTGATTACGGAAGCGGAGTTCGAGAAGCTGCTGGGAGCGTAGGGCGGCCCACGGGCGGTCGGGGCGTGGGCGTGTTGATCTGAGCGGGCGACATGTGGTAGAATCGTGGTCATGGGGGGGGCATTCTCTTAGGGGGCCTGCAATGACGATCTTGGAGACGGGTGACAACGGCGATCTGCGGGTGCCAGCCAAATTGATCGGCGGTGTCAAGCCGCATACGCCCTTTGAACTGCAAGTTACCGGCGAGGTTCTTACCCTTCGCCCCCTGGCAGGGCAGCAGCCGTTCTGGCGGCGCGCGACGCCGGCCCAGCGGGCGGAGGCATTCCGAAAATGGGCTGCGGCGTGCCCGCCCGTCCCCCGCCTGCCGGATGAGGCCCTTCAGCGCGAGAACTGGTACGATTAATGCCCTCGGGTGCCACTGCTGGCTTGTCCAGCAGTGCGGAACGACCAGCACCGGCGGCACTGCTGGACAAGCCAGCAGTGGCACATGGCGCCGCCCTACTTCTTTTCCGCTACGCCCAATTCCTTGAGCTTCGCGGCCACGTCGGCTGCGTGGGTCGCGGTCTTCACCGCCTTGTCGATGAAGAGAATCTTGCCGTCCTTGCCGATGTAAAAAGTCCAACGCTGCGCCACCGGGCGGACCGCGCTGGTGACGCCGTACGCCCGGGCCGTCTCGCCCTTGGGATCGCTGAGGATCGGATAGTCGGCCCCGAGCGACTCGGCGAACTTGCGGTTCTTCTCCGGCGTATCGCAACTGGCGGTGAAATAGGCCGCCGCGAACTTCCGCAAGGCATCGCCGCCGGCGCGAAACGACTTGCACTCGCTGGTGCAGCCGGGCGTAAAGGCCCTGGGAAACCAGGCCAACACGACCACCTTCTTGCCGTGGTAGTCGGCCAGATGGTAAGTCTTGCCGTCGCTGCCGGGCAGGGTAAAGTCGGGGGCCGCATCGCCCGGCTTCAGCTCGGCCGCCGTCGCCCGGCTGACGGCCCACAGCACGCCCACGCTTCCCGCAATCGCCGCAAAGAACAGATAGAACCATCTCATGGTATCACCTCCAAAGCTAAGTGCTAACTTCTGACCCCAGGCACGCAGTGCCCGGGCTTTTCATCCTTCCCCCTTCCGCCCTCCGCCTTCCGCCTTTATCATCAGCACCGCCGTGCCGCTGAGGCGATCGTGCTTGAGGTCGGCAAGCGCCTGGTTGGCCTCGGCCAGCGGATACAACGTGGTGTGCGGCCGGACGGGGATCTCGGCCGCCTCGGCCAGCAGGTGGCGGCCGTCGTCGCGGGTGTTGCACGTCACCGAGCGGATGTCGCGCTCGTAGAAGACGTAACGCTCGTAGTCCAGCGCCGGGATGGGCGTCATGTAGATGCCGGCCAGCGCCAGGGTGCCGCCTTTCTTCAGCGCGGCCAGCGCCGGCGGCACCAGTTCGCCGGCGGGGGCGAACAGGATCGCGCTGTCGGTGCGCACCGGCATGTCCGTCGCGTCGGCCCCCACCCAGACCGCGCCCATCTGCCGGGCCAGCTCGCGGTGCCGCTCCTCGCGGGTGACGACGTAGACCTGGCAGCCGCGATGGTTGGCGATTTGGATCAGCACGTGGGCGGAAGAGCCGAAGCCGTACATGGCCAGCGTTCCGCCGACGAGGCAGATTGGCCCGCCGCAGGGCCCGATAGCCGATGATGCCCGCGCACAGCAGTGGGGCGGCCTCGACATCGCTGAAGGCGGCGGGGATGGCGTAGGCGAAGTCCTCGCGGACCAGGGCATATTCGGCGTAGCCGCCGTCGGCGTGATAGCCGGTGAAGCGGGTGTGCTCGCAGAGGTTTTCGCGCCCGCTGGCGCAGTATTCGCATTGGCCGCAGGTCGCGCGCAGCCAGGCGATGCCGGCCCGGGCGCCGACGGCAAGTCCTCCGCGACAGCCCGGCCCCAGCTTATCGACCGTGCCGACGACCTGGTGGCCGGGGATGACGGGCATTTTCTGCTCGGGCAGATCGCCTTCGATCACGTGCAGATCGGTGCGGCAAACGGCGCAGCAGTGCACGCGGAGGCGCAATTCGCCTTGGCCCGGCTCGGGCGTGGGCACGTCGCGCAACTGCAACGGGGCGCTTTCCACGGCGGCGATCCGCTCCAGCACCATGGCTTTCATCGACCCGGCCTCCACAAGCCTCGGGCGAGCGGCCGCTCGCCCGGTTGCCCTATTGTACGGGTGGCGGCAAGGAGGGGGAGGAGGGGAGTGGCGGCGCCGTTGAGTGGTTCCATTCCCACCGGTCGTGACCCGCTGCGCGGGTGCCCCGTGGGCGTGGGGTGTGGCGCCACGATGGTCGTGGATTGCACGCCCCAAGCCCACCGGCTGCGTCCGGTGGGAAAGTGCCGGTGCGCCAATTACGGCACACGGCGTGTGCCTAATACGTTACCGCCGCGGCTTGAAGATCACCGTGGCCAGCGGCGGCAGCGTGACGACGATTGACGCCGGCCGGCCGTGACTTTGCACCGATTCGGCCCGCACTCCCGGGCCGTTTCCCAGGTTGCTGCCGTTGTAGAACGACGAGTCGCTGTTGAAGATTTCCTCATACCAGCCCCCTTCCGGCACTCCCAGGCGGTGCTGCCAGCGGGGCACGGGCGTGAAGTTGTTGCAGACGACCAGGAAGTCGCTCGGGTTCTTCGCCAGGCGGATGTAGCTGAGCGTGCTGTCCTCGTAGTTGTGGCAGTCGATCCACTGGAAGCCGTGATAGTCGAAATCGACTTCGTAGAGGGCCTGCTCGCGGCGATAGAGGGCGTTCAGATCGGCGACGCACTTTTGCAGGCCGCGGTGGGTATCCCATTGCAGCAGGTGCCACTGCAAGCTCTCGTCAAAGTTCCACTCGTTCCACTGGCCGAACTCGCTCCCCATGAAGAGCAACTTCTTGCCCGGATGCGTCCACAAGTAGCTGTACAGCAGGCGCAGATTGGCGAACTTCTGCCACAAGTCGCCGGGCATCTGGTCCAGCAGCGAGCCCTTGCAATGGACGATTTCGTCGTGCGACAGCGGCAGCACGAAGTTTTCGTGGAAGGCGTAGATCAGGCTGAAGGTCAGCTCGTCGTGGTGATACTTGCGATGGATGGGCTCGTGGTGCATGTAGCCGAGGGTGTCGTTCATCCAGCCCATGTTCCACTTCAGGCTGAAGCCCAGTCCGCCCAGGTAGGTCGGCCGCGAGACGCCCGCCCAGGCGGTCGATTCCTCGGCGATGGTGAGGATGCCGGGGAACTGGAAGTGGGACTGCTCGTTGAGTTCCTTGAGGAAGGAGATGGCCTGGATGTTTTCCCGCCCGCCGAACTCGTTGGGCAGCCAGTCGCCGTCCTGGCGGCTGTAATCGAGGTAGAGCATCGAGGCCACGGCATCGACGCGGACGCCGTCGATGTGGTACTTGTCGAACCAGAACAGGGCGTTGGAAATGAGGTAGTTGCGGACCTCGTGGCGGCCGTAGTTGAAAATCAGCGTGCCCCAGTCGCGATGCTCGCCGCGGCGAGGATCGGCATGCTCATAGAGCGCGGTGCCGTCGAACTGCCGCAGGCCGTGGCCGTCGCGGGGAAAATGCGCCGGCACCCAGTCGATCACCACGCCGATGTCGTTCTGGTGGCAAAGGTCGACAAAGTACATGAAATCCTGGGGGCTGCCGTAGCGGCTGGTGGCGGCGTAATAGCCCACCGTCTGGTAGCCCCAACTGGCCGAAAGCGGGTGCTCGCTGGGCGGCAGCAGCTCCAGGTGCGTAAAGCCCATCTCCTTGCAATACTCGACCAGTTGATGGGCCAAGTCGCGATAGCTCAGCCAGCGGCCGGGATCGTCGCCGGGCCGCCGCCAACTGCCCAGGTGGACTTCGTAGAACGACAGCGGCCGCTCCAGCCAGTTGGTCTCGCGGCGGCGGCTCACCCACTGGGCGTCGCGCCAATGATAGCGATTCAAATCGATCACCTTCGAGGCCGTCCGCGGCGGCACCTCGGCGCCGAAGGCAAACGGGTCGCACTTCTCGAAAGTCGCATTGTCGTGGCGGATCTGGTACTTGTAGAGGGTGCCTTCGCCCAGCCCGGGCACGAACAATTCCCAGAAGCCGCTGGGGATGTGCTTGCGCATGGGGTGACGGCGGCCGTCCCAGGCGTTGAAGTCGCCGACCACGCTGACGGCTGGTGGCGTTGGGCGCCCAGACGGCGAAGTTCACCCCCTCGACGCCGTCGATGGTGCGAAGCTGCGCCCCCAGGCGGTTGTAGCACTGCCAGTGCCGGCCTTCGTTCAGCAGGTGCAGATCGTAATCGGTCAGCAGGTGCGGAAAGGAGTAAGGATCGTGCATGGTCATCTTCCTTCCCCCTTCGTCGGCGACGCGGAGGACGTAGCGCGATTTCTCGTCGGTCTCGGGGACCGGACAAATGGCCTCGAACAAGCCGGCGGGATGGATGCGCCGCATGGGCCGCCCGGCGTCGTTGCGCACCGGATCGACCACCCAGGCCTGGGCAGACTGGGGCAAAAACGCCCGCACCGCCAGGGCCCGGCGTCCCGACTCGTCGACCAGATGGGGACCCAAGAGTTCAAAGGGGTTCTCGTGCCTTCCCTCAATGAGCTGCCGAATACTCTCCACAGGAGCCGTGGTTCGCACGCGCACCTCCTTGCAGATATTTTAACCAATTAGACACCCTAACGCGAATCCCCCAAACTACTCCTCTTTCCTCATACCCAGGTGGTATATCCAATGTCTCCGGCGGGGGAGCATTGGGGGAAAGGGCATGGGGGCCATCGAACCGCCTCCGGCAGCACTCGACCTGATGGAATCGCATCGCCCGTTCCATCCGCTGCCAGAGGTCGAAATTCTTCACCGGCACCATCTGGCCGAAGAATTCCCATCGCCAGCCGTTGGTCTGCCACTCGGGCAGTCCGTATTGCATTCCATTGCGAATGTAGCTGCTGCACCCCATCAGCGTGACCTGGGAGGGCTGATCGAGCGATTCCAGGGCCCGGACCACGGTAAGCAGCTCGAGGCGTTCACCTTGCAAGCCGGGTTCCACGTCGGCCGCATGGACTTGCTCCGTGCCATCGGCCGAGCGGATGGTGAACTGCCAATGGCCGACCCCCTGCACGGGGCGGGATTGGGAAAACAGCAGATAGTGCGGCGTTGCAACGTCCATCGCAGTTAAGGGTTTATCGGGGTAACTATGGCAATAGTATGGTTAATTTAGCTAAGGCCGGAAAACCAGCAAACATATTCCGTCGCCAATATCTCCGTCTTGCGGAGGAAACGGCAGTAGTGTCACGTTGTCTCACACGACGCAGGCGGCACCAATTGGCTTATCGGCAACAGCTACGCAGGCTATGCAGTTTATCTAGAGTGACGCTGATGGAGGGATGGTCGCCCGAAGCCCACCGGCTGCGTCCGGTGGGAACGGAGTGGGACGCGGTTGGCCCCTCCATTCCCACCGGACGCAGCCGGTGGGCTTCGGGGAGTGGGGTATCCCGCACATGCCATGTGCGGCGTTTTTGTGGCCCACAGTCCGTGGTCGTGACCGGTCATGGATGGTGGGTTGTGTAATGCACTGCCTTCGGGGTAACATTTACCCGGACGAAGGGGAGGCTTCGCCATGGATTTGGACCCCGTCCGGTGCAAACTGCTTCGCGGAGGCGTGCTGCCGGCGGAGGTCCGTCAGCCGGGCCGCGCCACAATGCAGCGAGTAAGAACATGACTTCCAGCCAACCACAGACCGCCGCGCCCGCCATGAGAGTCCGTTGGTTCCAGTTTACGCTCCGCGAGCTGCTCTTGGTGGGTTTGGCTTTGTGCCTGCTGATGGCCCTGATCGTCAGCCAACGGCGCAGTACCGCGAACGTCCTTTTACCGCTCTTTTCCCGCGAACGCGAATAAGGCCGTCGCGGACGTATGCAGCCGGCTGGGTTTGGCGCAGTCACGTGGCACCTTGCCCTCGGGCTTTGACGTGGGTGCGACCTCCTCGTTCAATGAACAGCCAGAGAGGGGCGTGCTCGTGGCCAGCGCTCAATTCCCGTTTCTCTCGCCGCCGGCCAGCGAGTCGGGAAAAGTTGTTGCGGAGTTGCAGAAAGAGATCGAGCGCCTCTTAAGGCAGCATGGCTGCGAGATTCGCGGACACGGACAGGGCCCTTTCCTGCGCAAGCCGAGGACCAAGAGGCTTCCATGGCTTCAGCTATGAATACAGCAAGGGGGGCACCAACGGCGACATTTATGTCTATGCCATGGAAGGGCAGAGCGGGTATGCCGGAGCCGGGTTCGGCACCAGCGAAGGCCCGGAGTACCCCTGGGTCCTCGTGTTCCTGGTCCATGAGTGGGTGAAGTAGGGCTCGCAAAAGAATAAATTGGGGACGGTCCCAATTTTCGTTCGACGAAAATGGGACTGTCCCCCTGGGTCTCCCACAGGTTACTTCGTTACGGGCCTTAGGACCCGCTGGGTCGCCAAGAGGTGAAAATGTTGCGATGGTTGATTGCCGCCGCTCTCGTTTTCTTCTGGACAGGGTGCCAGCAGGCGCCGAGCGTACCGGCCGCACCGGCTGTACCGACCTACCGGGGAAAGCCCCTGGCCGCGTGGGTGGCTGCGGCCGGAAGCAGCGACTCGGAAACGCAAAGCCAGGCGCTCGCGGCCCTGGCAGAAATCGGGCCGGAGGCGGCGCCGACGGCCATCCCGATTCTGATGAAATTGCTCAAAAACGAGGACAAGCAGATTCAGTTGTCGGCGATTAACGCCTTGGGGATGATCGGCCCGGGGGCGAAGGACGCCATCCCCGCGCTGGCAGAATTGCTGAGCAATCAGGCCGCTTCGGTTCGGGGCACCGCCGCCAGGACCTTGGGAAAGCTCGGACCGGCCGCCGTTCCGCCGCTAGTGCTTGCGATCGAAGACATCAAGCTTCGAGCCAGCGCCGCTTGCGCCTTAAGCGAAATAGGCCCGGGGGCCATGGCCGCCGCCCCCGCCCTGGCCAAATTGCTCAAGGACGACGACGCGAACGTTCGGTTTCTGGCCTTCGTCGCCCTCTACCAGATCGGTCCGGCAGGCCTCCCGGTTCTCCGCGAGATGTTCGAGGACCGGGACTGGCACGTTCGGCACGCCGGGCTGGCGTTATGTCTATTCTGGAAGACGGTTCCGCAGGCCGAGGCGGCCGTTCCCGACCTGACGAAATTGCTCAAGGACAAGAACCAACAGGTTCAGCTCAGTGCGATTCGCGTCCTGGGGATGATCGGCCCCAAGGCGAAGGCGGCCGCGGCGGCCCTCACGGCATTGCTCGGCGACGAGGACGCCTTGGTTCGCCAGGCGGCGGCCGAGGCCCTGGGAAACATCGGTCCCGAGGCGCAGGCGGCTGTGGGTCCGCTGACGATGATGCTCGCGGACGAGTTGCCTTCGCTCCGGGAGGTGGCCGCGACGGCCCTGGGGAAGATGGGCCCGGCGGCCAAGGCCGCCACGGCGCCGCTGGCGAACTTGCTGGGCGACGAGGATAAGCAAGTTCGCCTTGCCGCCGCCGAGGCCGTGGGGAAAGCAGCGGCCAAGACTCCCGAGGCCAATCGTGCCGTCCTGGTCCTCATCGAAATGCTCAAGGACAAAGAGTGGCGGGTGCGGGCGCGGGCGGCCGAGGCCCTGGGAAGCATCGGTCCCGAGGCCGGGCCGGCCACTGCCGCGCTGGTCGTCGCGGCCAAGGACACCTGCGGGTGTTATGCGTTCGATGCCCTGGGGAAGATCGGTCCGGCGGCGATTCCCGTCCTTGTGGAAATGCTCGAGGACGAGAAGGTGTGGGTTCGGCAGGAGGCGGCCTGCGCCCTGGCGAGGATGGGCCCGGCGGCGACCTCCGCCGTCACGGCGCTGTTGGACGATGGGGATTTCGGCGTGCGGCAGGCTGCCAAGGACGCCTTGCAATGGCAGGCGTCTTATGCGGAACAGAAGAAGGGATCGGGGCCTTGAGACGCGGTTGGTGCTTGAGCCCCCCGGACGCAGTCCGGGGGTTTTTCCAACCCCTGGCCCCTGGTCCCTGGCCCCCGGCCCCTGGTTCTTCACACCGCGCTTCGCAGCGGCCGGACGACCGGCGCGATGCCGCTGTAGTATTGCAACAGCCGCTGCCAGTTCTGCGGAGAACCGGGCGTCAGCCGGCCGAGAATCCGCGGCGTCTCCGTGCCCGTGATCGCCGTGGCGTTGGCCGGGATGTTGTCGAGATAGAGCATCGCCAGCAAGGCCACGCAGGCCGGCGTGAGCGACTGGGACGTAAGCGAGGCTTCCTCGATTTGCACCAGCGGAAGCTCCGTCTCCTGGGCGATCTCGCGGAGCAACATGCCGTTGTGCTGGCCGCCGCCGGTGACGACCAGCTCGTCCAGCGCGGCGTCCTCCGGCAGCGTCCTCCGCAGGGCCAGGGCAACCGCCTTGGCGATGAAATGGGTGGCCGTGCAAAGCAGGTCGCGGATCGACCAGTTCGACTCGACGGCCAGTTGCAGGGCCTCGGTCAGGAATCGTTCGGGCCGAATGCCGCGGGGATGCCAGCGCGGCAACGGCGCCTGTAAACCGGGATCCAATAGCCAGCGCTCGATCAGCGGATCCAGCCGGTGTCCCTGGGCGGCCATGCGGCCTCCGGGATCGAAGAGGTGTTCGCCGCTGGAGAGCCGCTGGGCCAACACGTCCAGCATCGCCGTGCCGGGACCGGCCTCGAAGGAGAGGATCCGGGCCGCCGCGCGGTCGGAGGTTTGGGCGGGAAGGTAGCTGATCCGCGCGGTGCGGCCCAGGTCCAGCAGCACGCGGCTGCAATCGCGGCGGCCCAACAACAGCCACTCCGGCAGGGCGAGCAGCGGGCCGCCCAGGCCGCCTTGGGCCAGATCGCGGGCGGGAAAGGCGTCCAAGACGTTCAGACCGGTCAACTCGGCGACCCTGGCGGCGTCGCACCAGCCCAAATAACCGACCACTTCGGCCTGCACGCAGCCCCAGAATCCCGGATCGTAGAGTCCGGCGGCCAGGATGCGGTCGGCCGTGAGCCCGGCGTCGGCCAACAGGTCGCCCAGCAGGGCCGCTTCGGTTTCCGCCAGTTGCGCCCGGGCTTTGGCCAGGAGGGCGGCCGAGCAGGCCGAGGCGTCCACGGCCGGGCGCAGCAGGGCGGCGGTCTCCTTGGGGACCTTGTCGCTGCGGGCGGCGGCCAGCTCGGCCCGGGCATCCAGCCCCCGCCCGACGACGCTCACCACGGCGGCCGTCACTTCGGCCCCCTGCGATGAGATCGACACGCCGGCCAGCCAGCGGCGGTTGTCGCCCGGGCGCGAATGGTCGAAGGGGAGAACGGCGGCGGGAGGCATCAGGCCACCATGCGGATTTCGGCCACGCGGCCGGTAATGCCGCTGACGAATTCCTCGAAAATCCGCAGGTCCAGGGCCGAGGCGGAGTCGCTCTGGGGATGGAACTGGGTGCCCAGCGCAAACCAGTCGTCCATGGTGCTTTCGATGGCCTCGACGACGCCGTCGGGGCAGCGGGCGGTGACGGCGAAGCCCGGGGCCACTTCGTCGACGGCCATGTGGTGCATGCTGTTGACGCGGATCTCGCCTTCGCCGTAGACGCGTTCCATGAGCGTGCCCAGCTCCACCTGCAAGGCGTGCCGGTGCGTCGGATCGGTGGCGTCGGCGTGCGGCAGGGCGCGGGGCAAATCCTCGGCCAGGTGCAGGAAGAGATTGCCGCCTTGGGATAGGTTCAAGAGCTGCATGCCGCAGCCGATGCCGAACACCGGCATCCTCCGCTCGGCGATCAGCCGCATCAACATGCGGTCGAATTGCTCGCGGCGGCGATCCAGCAGTCGCATCGCCGGGTGCAGCATGAAACCATCGATGCGCGGATCGAGGTCGGCCCCGCCGCCCAGCACGACGCCGTCCAGGGCGTCCAGCACGCGGCAGACGTCGGCCTCTTCCTCCAGGGGCGGAATGACCAGGGGCACGGCGCCGGCCTTCACCAGGGCGTCGTAGTAACCGGCACAGAGGTAGGAAAAGGCGGGCGAGTCTTTGCGCGCGGCCCGATAATCCGCATTGACCCCAATCAACGGCTTGGTACGGCTCATCACTTCTCTCCTTTGGACACGTCCTGTGTCCGCTATGGTTGGAGACCGAGGGCCGGCCGGAACAGCAGGCGGTGTGTCCGAGATGGCCGAGAGAAGTAGAAGGGGAAAGGAATCCGTCGTCAGTCCTTAACGACCGCCATGCAGACCTGCCCCCCGGTCTTCGCACCCGGCCGGGTACGACACCGGAGACGATGTCCCTATCGTATGGCCTCGAAGCTCCTCTTCGTGCGGCGTGCCTCCCGTAGAAGTGCAAGTCGTCCGGAGTGTATGAAGTTGGGGGACGATTGGCAAGATTTCCGGCTATTTTGCGGTGCGGGGGATGGCCACACACCATATCCGGTATTGCTAGCATCGCTAGCGTTGTGGAAGACCACAAAGGGGAACTTCACTAGGTTGCGAACGCGTTGTTCCCGCCCGAGCCCACGCGCCTGCGGGCACGTGGGAGGAGAAGCGGCCGCCGCTGGTGCTTCCTTTCCCACCGGTCGCAGCCGGTGGGCTTGGAGGGCTTGATCGCTGACCAATTGTACTCTGGGGGTGACGCCTGCCGCAAGTGCACCCGCGCGCGAGGAGCGGGGAAATTCGGCCGCTTTTTCGGCGGGCACTTTACCTTTGGGCCGCGACCGGGTAAGGTGGTTTTCCTCGCCCATGCAATACCGCTATCAAAACGTCTGTCTGGAATCGATCGCCTACACGCTGCCCGACGAGGTGGTCACGTCGGCCCAGATCGAAGCCCGGCTGGCGCCGTTGTACCGGCGTCTGCGGCTGCCGGAAGGGCGGCTGGAATTGATGTCGGGCATCGCCGGGCGGCGTTTCTGGCCGCCGGGGACACTCCCGGGCGAGAAAAGCGCCGAAACCGGGGAAAAGGCGCTACAGATGGCCGGCATCGACCGGCGACACGTCGGCGCCTTGGTCCACGGCTCCGTCTGCCGCGACTTCCTCGAGCCGGCCACCGCCTGCGGCGTCCATCATCGGCTGGGCCTGCCGGCGGAATGCGCCGTCTATGACGTGTCGAACGCCTGCCTGGGACTGCTCAACGGCATGCTCCAGGTGGCCAACATGATCGAATTGGGACAAATCCGCGGCGGCCTGATCGTGGGCACGGAGAGCAGCCGCGAGCTGGTCGAGTCCACTATCGAGTACCTCAACGGCGACACGACGCTGACGCGTCAAGACATCAAGTCCGCCTTCGCCTCGCTGACCATCGGTTCCGGCAGCGCCGCCGTGCTGCTGGTCGATGGCGGCCTGAGCCGCGCCGGCAACCGGCTGCTGGGCGGGGCCGTCCGCGCCCGCTCCGACCATTGCGAGCTTTGCCAAGGCGGCCGCTCGCCGGCGCCCGGCGGCCAGACGCAGACCTTGATGCAGACCGATGCGGAGACCTTGATGCACGAAGGCGTCGCCGCCGCCCGGGAGACCTTCGCCGAGCTGTTGGCCGCGCTGGGCTGGCAGACCGGTCAAATCCAGAAGACCTTCTGTCACCAGGTGGGCCGGGCCCATCGCAAGCTCCTCTTGGACGCCCTGGGGCTCGACCCGGCGGCCGACTTTACGACCTTTGAAACGCTGGGCAATACCGGCTCGGTCGCCCTGCCGATGACGCTGGCCCTCGGCGTGGAACGGGGACACGTGCTCCCGGGCGACCGGGTGGCGATGATGGGGATCGGCTCAGGGATCAACGTCGTCATGCTCGGCATCGACTGGCGCGAGACGCCCGCCGAGTGCCAATCGGCTTCCTGACAGGGACTTCCGCCGGGGACTGGTCCCCGGGGCCGGCGCGAATTCTTGCTTCTTGCATCAGAACCCTCCACCCGATATACTGAATAGCGCGGGCCGGGTCAGTGGGCAGAGCGGCGCGGGGGGGCACGAAGGCGCCGGAATCGGAGCACGGGAGGGGCCATGAACGACTCAAGACTAGTCCAGCCACGGCAGCGTCGAGCTGCGCCGGCGGCTGCCGGTTTCACGCTCATCGAGTTGCTGGTGGTGATCACGATCATCGGCCTATTGGTGGGCATGTTGCTGCCGGCCATTACCAACTCCCGGGAGCAGGCCCGGCGAGCAGTGTGCCTGAACAACCTGAAGCAGATCGCCTTGGCCTGCCAGTCGCACGTCGAGGCCATGACCTGGTTTCCCAGCGGCGGCACGCCCAACACGTCCGGTGGGACCATCGCCACGTTTACGAGCGCCACGAGCGGCAGCCCGCTGGCGGCTCCCTATCAGGCCGAGGGTTGGGCCTACCAGATCCTGCCCTACCTTGGCGAGACCGGGCTCTGGCAGCTTTCTGCGGGCTCTGAAGCCATTCGGGAAAAGACTGCGGTGCCATGCTACTTCTGTCCGTCCCGCGCACGTATTAGGATCATCAACAATGGCAGGGGTATGGTTGCCACGAACGATTACGCGGCGAATGCCGGGACCGACAACACCGGCAGCGGGGCGACGTTGGGAGGCAACGGCGGTGATGCACCGATAACCTGTTCAGGCAGCGGGACGGTAACCCCGGCCCACATCGTCAACGGCTTCAGCGTCACCCTGCTGTTGGGCGAGAAATGCCTGGACCACGACCATCTTTTTGACCCCGAACAGGATCAGACCTACGGCTGGGCCAGCGGCTGGAGTATCGAGATTATGCGGTGGGGCGCCTTGCCGGGCTTAACGAACCCGCCGTATACCGCGCCGCCGGCCCTGCCACCTCAGTCCGATTACAGCGGCCTCACCGCCACCGGCCCAATGATGTTTGGGTTCGGTTCCGCGCACGTGCTCTCTAGCAATTACGCCATGTGCGATGGTTCCGTGCGACCGATCAATTACGTTATTTCGCCGTCCGTTTTTATGCAACTGGCTTCGAGAGACTGGCGGCTGCCCTGCTCGCAAGTAACGCCAAAGTTCCCTCCGCCGATGCCGATCTCCCCGGTGAGCTTCTGATTGCCTGAGGATCTTCGCTTCTCCACCGCCCGTCCGCGGCGGCAGATTGACAAGAATGCAAGCGGGATGAGACGCATCGTGATAAGGGGCCAGGGACCAGAGGCCGGGCCCGGATGTCTTTACGGCTCGCGGAGTGCCCGCCGGATCAGTTGCCGATCGAAATAGTTGATCGACATGCCGGCGTCGACGACGATCCGTTGGGCATTGATGCCGCTGGACCGGGGGCTCAGCAGGAAAGCGGCCACGTGGGCCGCCTCCTCGGTCCGGACCCCCTTCTTCCGCGGGATGACCTGCTCGGCGTACAGATACGACTCGACGTAGCCGGGGATGCCCGCCGAGGCCGAGGTCCGCAGCAGCCCCGGGGCGACGGCGTTGAATCGCACGCGGGAGAACTCGCTGAACGACTTGGCCAACATGGCCAAGGAGCTGTCCAGGGCGGCCTTGATCGGGGCCATGTAGCCGTAGCTCTCGCTGGCCATGTGCGTCGTCGAGATCGACATGGTGACGACCGAGGCGTCCGGGTCCAACAAGTCTTGCAAGGCGTGGCACAGGGCGATCAGCGAGAAACAGGAGACGTCGACCGCCTGCAAGAAGGCCTGCTTGGGCGTTTCATGGAAGGGCTTGGGCCCGGCCGCATAGTCGGCAAAGGCGATCGAGTGGACCAGGCCGTGGAATTTGCCCCCGGCGGCGGCCAGGCCGTCGTGCAACTGCGCGATTTCCTGCGGGCGCTCAACGTCGCAGACGAAGACCTCGGCCTGGCCCAAGAGCTTGGTCACGCCGTTGCGGACCTGGTCGTTTTGCACGACGTAAACGCAGCGGGCCCCCGCCTCGGTCAGCACGCGGCTGACGTGCCAGGCCACGCTTTTGCGATTGGCCACCCCGAAGATGAGGATCGACTTGCCGTCGAGTTGCAGAAAGTCCATAATGGCTCCTAGCTGGGGGCGTCGACGGCCGCGGCGGTGCAGGCGAACTCGAAACGCACGGCCACTTTGCCGTCGACGGCGGCCTTGGCCTTGAGGAAGAAGGCGTCGGCCAGGCGCTCGACCAGCTCGACCTCGATGCGGATGGTTTCGCCCGGCCGCACAATCCGTTTGAATCGCACGTCGTTCATGCGCGTGACCACGGGCAGTTTGCCCGCCATGGACGCCAGTTGCGTCGCCAAGAGGATAGCGCCGCACTGCATGGCCGCCTCGCACAGCAGCACGCCCGGCACCAGGGGCAAGCCCGGATAATGGCCGGCGAAGAAGTCCTCTCGGCCCGAGAAGACCTTGGTGCAGACGATCCGCGCCGGCCCTCGTTCCAGGATCTCATCGACCAGCAGGAAGGGCTCGCGGTGCGGGATGGCGTCGTAAATGGCTTGTTGGGACATAATACGCGTCGATCCTTGCTCCTCCGACCATTACCGTCCGGGGCCGCGTTTTCTTGCCAGCGCGGTCCACTGGGCTACAATGCGTGGCAATTCCTCCACAACTTCGTATCCGAAGAGGACCTCGTCCACGTATCCCATGTGAAGCATGTCGATGATACGGCAAAGATAGGATTTGCCGCAATCCCACCATGTGTAATGGGCATCCAGGAAAAGATAGTGTTTAACGTCCACGCCGGTGTGGTCCCGGATTTCCTTCAATTCCATGCCGTCCAGGAGAGATTCGTAAACGCCATCGGCCACGCGGCTGCCGAAGGTGGTAGTGTAGTAGTATTCCTTGATTTCCCAAACGGCAATCGGATTGACCGTGGAAGGAAATGCGCCGTCGATGCGTCGAGCAAGGGTGCGCAGCGGTGCCCCGTCTCTAGTAACGGTCGTGAGAGTCCGCGGATCATAGTCACAGGGATGGCCTTGCGAGTGTGCCTCGATGAGCATGTTCACAATGCACGTGAAGTATGCGGGCGCCTCTTCTTGCCCTTTTGCTTGTTGAGCGGCAGCGGGCATCGCTTCCAGCATTTCGGTTTCAGTTCCTTGAACAGTGATTTTGCTCGCTGACCGTCCATCAATCGCGGCTCGACGAAGTTGTTCAGGACATCGGCGCGGTAACGGTAATATTCGAGGAGCTTGCGTCCCAGAGTGGTTGGCCGCCCCTTCCGATCCATAAGGTGTGCTGTCTGAAGATGGACGCTCCGCAGTGCGGCGGCCATTTCCTCCAGCGCAAGCACCTTGACCAGGGCCTGGCCGCGAACGGCGTAGCCCGCCTGCTCGCTAATGGTGCGGACGTTTGCCCAGAAGGTTTCGTTCTGCGCGAGGAATCGCGGTTCTGGCTTCATTCGATACGCTCCTCGAGTCGGCGAATGAAGTCTTGCAGCGACAGGCCGAGCAACTGACAAATGCGGCGAAGTTCGAGGACGTCCAGCCGCCGTTCGCCCGACTCGTACTTGCTCACAAAGGACTGGGGCTGCCCGAGCCGCCGGGCCAAGTCCACCTGGCGAAGCCCGGCTTCGGTGCGGATGGCCCGCAAGAGGGCTTGCAACCGGGCTTGGTTGTCGAGAGAATTCTTCATAGACATGCGGCAAATATAATCGCCGTTGACATATATCCCAAAATCGGATATGATTGGATGTGCGTGGGCGGCCCGGGGGCGTCAATTGGCCGAATCCATGTTGCCCCGGAACACCCAACCACCCCGAAACGGATGGTCTGAATGGAGCGGCAACACCTGCTTTTCGAACAAACGGCCAGGCCGAACGGGAAACCGTTCAACCTGCAACTGCTCAAGTGGATTGGCAACAAGCAACGGTTTGCCCACGAGATCATCTCATACTTTCCGGCAAAGTTCCACGCCTACTACGAACCTTTTCTGGGAAGCGGCGCCGTCCTGGGGACGCTAGCCCCCAGAGAAGCGTATGCCTCCGACGCCTTTGCCCCGCTGATGGAAATCTGGTCCACGCTCAAGGAGTCGCCCGAGGCGCTCAAGGGTTGGTACACCCGGCGATGGCACATGGCCAAGAAGCACGGCAAGGTTGCAGCGTACGAGAAGATCAAGGCGGCGTACAACTCGCATCCGAGCGGCGCCGACCTGGTGTTTTTGTGCCGGTGCTGCTACGGCGGGGTGGTCCGCTTCCGGCATGCCGATGGTTGCATGTCCACGCCGTGCGGCATCCACGAGCCGATTTCTCCCGCAAGCTTCTCGAAACGTGTGGACCAATGGCACGAGAGAATTGCGGGCGCCCAGTTTGCCGCGCATGGATTTTGAGGAGGCGATGAATCGGGCTCAAGCGGGCAGCGTCGTCTACTGCGATCCGCCCTACAGTTTCTCCCAAAAGATTCTCTACCGGGCACAGGGCTTCGGACTGGGCCGCCTCTTGGCGGCCATTGCCCGCTGCAAGCAACGCGGCGTGTTTGTCGCTCTGAGCATTGACGGAACCAGAGAAGTCGGGCGATATGCTTTGCAGGCTCCCGATTCCCAAGGGCCTATTCGAGCGAGAGGCTTTCGTCAATTGCGGGCGGTCAATGCTGCGGCGCTTTCAGATGAACGGCAAGTCGCTGGAAGAAGAGATCGTTGCGGACCGGTTGTTGCTGACCTACTGAGGCTGTGTTGCTGAAACAACGAAGCGAGAAGGCTCGCTTGGCTCTTATCTGTTTCATCCTTCCGCCTTCCACGCTCTGTGGCGCTGCCGGGTTATCCGGGGGCTAACGCCCCCGGCTCGGATCCCTTGTTTTTTTCTTCCCCCTTCCGCCTTCCGCCCTCCGCCTTCAATAAAAAGCTGTCGACTTCATTGGCCACGATAACGCCGTAGTTGACGGCCCCCAGCCAGCCGGACATGATAATGCCTACGCTGCCGGCATGGTAGAGCCCGGCGATCTGCTGGGGGATGGCCCGGCTCACGGCCAGCCCCTCGAACTTCGTGCCGAAGCTGGCCCCGTCGAGATGGCCCGTGTATCGCTGGAACGTCAAGGGCGTGGAGCATTCAGCCCACGCCAGCTTCTGGCGAATGTCGGGCACGTACTTGGTCACCGCGGCCAGCGTGTTCTCGATCAGTTCGCGCTTGGAATCCTGGTAGGCCTCTTTCGACAGCCCCGCCCAGTCGCTGTAGCGGGCGTTCGTGCTGGACACGATCAGGCAGCGGTTCCGGCCCGGCCGGGTCCTGGGGTAATAGAATGAAAACGTCCGGCTGCTGATGTCGCGGCTCAGCAGCAGGTCGGTGCGGAACGCCGGAGCGGTGGAGCTGAACAGCAGGTCGCCGCAGACGCCCTCGTCGATCATTTCGTCCGGCCGCAGGGCCAGGTAGACCTGGGTGCTGGAGTTGTTCAAGCGGACCGCCCGGGCCTGCTCGACGAAGTCGCGGTCCCACGCGTCTTCGCCCACGAGGTGGAGGATGGTCGCTTTCAGGTTGGCGTTGGAGACGACGGCGCGGGCTTTGACGGCCCGGCCGTTGACCACGACGCCCTGGAGGCGGCGGCCCGGGGCCTCGATCTTCTCCACCTTGCAGTTGGTGCGGACGTCGACCCCGTTGCGACGCAGCTCCCGCTCCATCAGTTCCATCAGCCGGTCGGTGCCGCCTTGAAACGTGTACACGCCCTTGGACATGAAGTTCGAAAAGACGATGCCGTAGCTCAACGCGGGGTCTTCCAGCGTGGAGCCGTTGGCGAAGGTGATCGGTTCCATCAACAAACGGACGACGTCCTGCCGGCCGGGAAAGAATCGCTCGAACAACGCTCCGGTAGTGAGCGACTGATCGTCGTAGAAGTTCATGTCGCGGGCGGCGTCGAAGAAGCGGCCCACCGTCTCCGCCGGCACGCCGAAACGCCCGACCAGCAGCCGGGTGAAGTCGTCGCGGTCGAAGGTGGTTGTCAGGGAGAACATCGGATTGTCGAAGCGGATGTTCTTCAGTTGCACGATGGAATCGGCGATCTCGCGGCTCCAATAGCGGCGGCAGCTCTTGATCATGCCGGCGGGAAAACCGTGCAGCGCGACGTCGAAAATATGCCCGCCGGGACGGCGAAACCATGTTGCCAGGCCGCCCAGCTTGAAATGCTGCTCCAGCAGCAGGACCGAGTGGCCGGCGCGGGCCAGCGTGTTGGCGGCCGTCAGCCCGGCCAGTCCGGCGCCGATCACGATCACGTCGTATTGGTCGCGGGCGTCTTGGAGGAAGTCTTTGGGCATGAAGGAGTAAGGATAAAGGATGAAGGATCAAGGATAAAGGATGAAGACTGCATGGTGGGGACCTGCCCCTTCATCCTTGATCCTTCATCCTTCATCCTTAGCGTGGCCCCTCACGTTTGCAACAGGTAGCGGTTGGCGATGCTGATGCCGCTGAGGATGGTGCCGATGATGCCGACCAGGCCTTGGTCGTTGCCGCAGACGAAGAGGTTTCGCAGGTGCGTGGTGCCGTCGTAGCGTTTCTCCGGGGCGCCGAAGATGGCCCCCTTGTCGTGGCCCGTAAACCGCCGAATGGTGACGGGAGTGAACACCTCGGTCTCGACCACGGCCTGGCGGAAATCGGGGACGAAGCGGACGGCCGAGGCAACCATGCGGTCGTACCAGCGTCGTTTCTCCTGCCGGTAGGCCGCCGCGTCCAGGCCGGTCCAGCGGTCGTAGTTGCCCAGGGCGGTGATCCGCAGGATGCCGTCGGCCAAGGGCTCGCCGTAGAGGAAGTTGTTGGGCGAGCAGACGATGCCGCTGCGGAGGTCGGCGGCATCGGCGGGCCTTTCGTAATGAAACCTGTCGGAATCGTTGAAGAAGACCATGGTGCGGTGGTGGCCCAGCGCCTGCGGCTGCCGGTTCAGCACCGAGATCGACTCGACGATCGACAGTCCGTCCACGGGCCGCGGGGCGGGGGCCGCCTGGTCGCACAGCCGCATGGTCTCCAACAGGCCGGCGGAGGAGAGCACGTTGCGGGCTTGCAACTCGCTGCCGTCTTCCAACACGATGCCGTCGGCGCGGCCGTCCTTGACGAGGATCCGCGCCACGCCGGAGCGCAGCCGCAGCTCGCCCCCGAGGTCGTAAAACTTCCCCAGCAACCGCTTCAGGATCAGCCGCACGCCCGCCAACGGACGCGCCAGCCCCTCCAGGAAAATCGAGCGGAAGAGGATGCTAAACTGGCCGAAATCCATGTCGTGTTCCCGGGCCCCGCCGTAGAACAACACCGGGCAGAACAACATCTCCACCAGCAACGGATCGTCGATCAGGCTGCCGACCAGCGCGCGGGCGGATTGGCCGGCCTCGGGCCGGTCGAACTGGTCGTAATCGGTCAGCGCCGAGAGCAACCGCCGGAAGTTGTCCGACTGGCCGGGAAACTGCCGGGCGACCTCCGACTCCAACATCTCCAACTCGTTGGAAAACTCCAGCGTGACGCCGGGAAACATGATCGCCGAGCCCACCTGCGGCGACAACGACAACTCGTCCCAGGCCAGCCGCAGTTGCCGCAGCAGCCGCGCCAGCGGGCCTTGCCGCGCCCCCCGCGGCGAATAATTCGTCACCGCGTGCAGCCCGACGTCGAAGGTGCGGCCGCCCCGCCCGTAAAACGAATTCAGCCCGCCGACCGCGCTATGGCGCTCGAGAATGCAGACCCGCCGATCGTAATGGGCCAGGCGAATGCCGGCTGCCAGTCCCGACATGCCGGCCCCAATGATGATCGTGTCGTACATAAGCACACAGGGCCCAGGGTCTAAGAACTAAGGTCTAAGAACTAAGCTCTAAGAACTTAGAACTTAGTGCTTAGAACTTAGATCGCACCCCATCCTTCATCCTTCATCCTTTATCCTTCATCAGTGGCTCCAGGTACTTCACCGTGCTGGCCATGCTGGCCAGCGCCGGATAATCCTCCTCGGGAATGTGCACGCGATAGCGCTTCCGCAACTCCATTACGATGTCGAGGAAATCCATGCTGTCCAACTCGAGCTGTTCGCGGAAGGGGACGTCCTCTTTGAGGTTGCTGAGGTCCTCGTCCGGCGTGATGTCGGAAAGGATGGCGATCACCGCTTCTCTGATCTCGGCAGCCGTCATAGCAGGCCTCCGTCGCTCGCTTTGCTCATCAAACTTGTCGCACGATGACTACCGAATTGATCCCCAGCATGCCGAACGAGTTGTTGAGGATCGTCCGCACGCGGCCCATTTCCCGCGGTTGGTTGGCGACCAGCCCCGGCATCGCGCAGTCGGGCTCCACGCGGTCGAGGTTGATCGTGGCGTGGCAGACGCCGTCGTCGAAGGCGGGGAGGTTGCCGGCCAGTTCCAGGGCCCCGGCGGCGCCCATGGCATGGCCGATGAAACTCTTGGTGTTGTTCATCAGCGTGTGGCGGCCGTTGGCGGCGAACACCCTCCGCAGCGCCTCCACCTCCTGGATGTCGCCGCTGGCGGTGCCGGTGGCGTGCGTGTTGACGATGTCGATTTCCGAGGCCTCCATGCCGGCGCGCCGCAGGGCCAACTGCATGCACTCGGCCTGTCGCTGCGGATGAGGCAGCACGAAGTCGTGGGCATCGCTGTTCATGGCGTAACCGGCAACTTCGCCGTAGATCTTCGCGCCGGCGGGCCTTGGCGTCGGCCAGCCGCTCCAGCACGAACATGCAGCCGCCTTCCGCGACCACGATGCCGTTGCGGTCGGCGTCGAAGGGCCGCGACGCCTTGGTCGGGTCGTCGTTCCGCGCAAGGCGCCCTGGCTGTGAAAGCTGGCGAAGATGCCGAAGGTGTGAATGCTCTCGGACACGCCGCCCGCCAAGGCCACGTCGCAGTCGCCCAATCGCAACATCTGCACGCCCTGAATGATGCCGGCGTTGCCCGCCGCGCAGGCCGCCCCCAGCGTGTAATGCGGACCGGTGATGCTCAGGTTCAGGGAAATCTCCCCGGCCGGGTTGTTGGCCACCGTGCGGGGATTGTGATGGTGCGACCAGTATTGCGTATCGTAATCATACCCCTTCAAGAGGTAGATCTCGTTCTCGGTCTCGACGTTGCCGTGCTCGGTCACGCCCACGTAGATGCCGACGGTCGAGCGATCGACGTTCTCCCAATCGAGTCCGGAGTCAGCGATGGCTTCCCGGCGCAGTAGATGCCGATGCTTCCGGCCCGGGTGCCGCGGCGGAGGTCCTTGCGGCGTTGATAGCGGAGTTCGTCGAAGTTGCAGACCCCCGCTACGGTGGAACCGAAGTAGCGGATCTCGAACGGCACGACGCCGCTCCGCCCGGCCAGCAGGTTTTGCCGGAATTCTGGCAGCGAGTTGCCGTTAGGCGCGGTCAGGCCCACGCCGGTGATGACGATTCGATCGAAATCTTGCCCCCGGGCAATCATTCAACAACATCCACAAAATGGGGGTGGCGACGGGCGGACACCGCCGGCCAACTGCGTGATATCCTTATGGCCCCTTCCTGCCGTCGTCCGCGATCCTCTTTGCCGGCCGTGGCAGCGTGAAACCAATAAGCCTAATCCTTTCCACGCTTTCTGGCAAGCCGGTTCCCCGGCTGGGGGAGAGTGGGCCTTGCCCACCATGATGGTGGACAGCCCGCCGCCGGGCTGTGGCCTTCACACGCCGGGCAGCGGCGATTCTGCCGTCTGGCGCTGCCAACTGGCGGCCAACCGCCTCATGCCCTCGGCCGTCGACATGCGCGCTCGATAGCCGAAGTCTTCGCAGGCGCGACGGACATCGAAGTAGTGACAGCGTGCCATCTGGGCGGCCAGAAAGCGCGTCATGGGCGGCTCGGCCCCGGGACGAAAGACGCGATAGAGCAGTTCCAGCGCGGCGCCGATCGCCCAGGCGGTCCGCAGCGACCGCGACTTCCGGATCCTCGGCAGGCCGGCCAAGGCCACGAGCGAATCGACCCATTGCCAGCAATTGACCGGCTCGCCCTGGCTGATGAAGTAGGCCCGGCCGGCCACGGGGGAGCCGGGCACGAGCGCTCGGGCCGCCAACAGATGGGCCTCGGCGGCGTTCTCCACGTAGACGGTGTCGATGAGGTTGGTGCCGTCGCCGATGCGGCACAGGCGCCCGGCGGCGGCCCGCGCCAGCAGTCGCGGCACCAGTTGCCGGTCGCGGGGGCCCCAGATCAAGTGCGGCCGCAGCGCGCAGGTCAGCAGCCCGGCGGCGTCGCTGGCGGCCAGCACGTGCTGCTCGGCCAGGGCCTTGCTGTGGGCATAGGCTGACAGCCAATGGGTGGCGTACGGCGCCGACTCGTCGACGCCCCGTTGGTCGCGGCCGTCGAAGGTGACGCTGGGACTGCTGGTGAAGACCAGGCGGCCGACGCCATGCGCGCGGCAGCCTTCCACCACGTGGCGCGTCCCCAGGGTGTTGATTTCGTAATAGTGCTTCCAAGGGCCGCCGATCCCGCTCACGCCGCCGGCGTGAAACACCACGTCCACGCCGCGACATGCCGCCATGGTGGACTGGCGGTCACGGAGGTCGGCCGTGAACGTCTCGACGCCGAGGGCATCCAGCTCGGCAGAGCGGCGGCGCGACAAGGCCCGCACATGATGGCCGCCGGCCAGCAGTTGCTCGACGATATAGAGGCCGAGGAAACCCCCGGCACCGGTGACCAGTGCATTCACGGTGGTAGCCATCCACCCCTGGTTTCACCGCTGCTAGTCGGTTCCCGGCAGGGGTATGTGTGGGACAGGGTCGTTGCGGCCAACCGGCCGATTCGGATCGGGGGCTGAGGTGACGGCCGCTGGGCCGGCCGGCCTGGCACTGTAATCGGCGTCGGGCCCAGATCGCGTGATCTGCCGGGGCGGCGGTGTCGGGGCGTCGCGAGGTATCGCCACAGCGGCAGCACTTTCGTCCGCGGGGGCTTGCTTGGCGGGTTGGTCGGCGGCCTTCTCCGTCTTCCCCGTGGCGGCAGCAAGGCCCTTTCCCTCCGTCTGGGCAGGCTTCGGCGCAGCGGTTGCCGCCGGCTTGTTTTCCGGCGCTGTCGAGGCGGCGTTGGCGGCCTGGACATCTTGCGGTGGCGCGGCCGGGGCGCTGGCCGGTCCCGACCCGCGTAGGAGGTAGATTGCCACCATGATCACGCTGAGCACCAGCGCACCGCCGATGACGCCGCCCATGATGCGCATCATCTGTGTCCGCTCCGCCTTGTTCATGCCGCCGACGCGGCTGCTCTTCCGTCCGGCCACTTTCACCGGAGTGGAATCGATGGCCAGCCGGCCGACGTTGAAGCCTTTTTTCGGCTCGGGGATGCCGCAGGCCAGTTCGTCGAAGAAGTCGGCGGCGGGCGATGGCGCAGCGGCGGGCTGCTGAGTCTGCCGGGGCTGCCGGGCAGGAACGACGATCGCCCGGGCGGACCGCGGCGCGGCGGCCTGACCGCCGCCCGCCCTTTTTGTCCCGTTGGCCGACGGGTTGGCCGACGCGGGCTTTTTAGCCGCCGGCGCCTGCTGGCCGTTCTTCCGTGCCGGCGAATTTCCCGCCGCCGGAAAAAGCCCCTTGACCCGGGCTGCCGGCAGCCACGGCCCGTTGGCCCCTTGCCGGATCGAATCCGCCGGCTGCAATCGCCCGCTGGCTGCCATCATCTTGATCTGTTGACTCGACAGCGGGCCGAGTTCCCTGCCCGCCATTTGACAAAACCACTCTGCCCCCATGACATGCCCCTTCCGTAGCCAAGGATCCTCGTAATCACGCCGCCGACAATCCACGGCCACCCGGGGCCCGCAGATTGCCACCGACGCTGTTCCGTTACCTCTTCCTCTTCTAATCTAACGCCGCTGGCTGAAAAATGCTAGTGGGGTGCGTTTCCTTAGAATGAGAGGCTAGGGGGGATAGGGGCAGCCGGAAGCTGACACAAGCCCGACGCGCAAGCGAGGGTGTGCCACGCGACGGCCCGCCGTCGCCCCCTCGCTTGCACTTCGGGCTAATGTGGTTAACACTCACTCTTGCAGCTTGAACTCGAAATCGTCGCCGCCCAGGTCGACGTTCTTTGGGGCCGGCTTCGAAGGCGCCGCCTGCAACGCCTGGCCCCCGGTCGCGGCGGCGGCCTCGTGCCCGCCAGGCTTGGGTCCCTCGCCGCTGCTGGGACGCTTGAGGAACGCGGTCCAGCACATGAGCCCCTTCGCGTCCTTGTAATACAACACGTTAACCAGTTCCCAACCTTCCTGGCCGAGCGCGTTGAAGTCGTTGAGGAGATAGCCCTCCGTCTTTCGGGTCAGTAGGGAGTATTCCCACGTTTGCTGAACAGGAATGGCGACGGCAGTTGTCATGGCAGACGAGCCTCCTGATGAAGGAATATTTATGAAAAGGGTTTAGCCACGTCAGGCGACACAATTGCTACTGTAGTTCCCCTCCGCATGGTGTCAAGCCTCTACTACCCCATTGCGGTGGGTTGCGGGGGATTTTCGTCTCAGATAGCCGCCCACGGGCCTGTTGTACCGCCGACAAACAAGGCTCGCGCAGAGGCGCGGAGACGCGGGGGAAAATAGAAGATGAAATGTTGTGGGGCTGGGGTTCTTCGATGGGCCGCCGGCCGCACCTGGTGCCGTCTTTCCTCAAAGCTACGCGGAAGTTCGGTAGCGAGCACAGCTTGCCAGCCTGTCCTTTACCGCTCCACCGCGTCTCTGCGTCTCTGCGCGAGCCTTCTTTTGAAGCCGCAACGCGCGATAGTCGCCCATGGACGCGGTCGGCCGCCCCAGTTTCACCTCGTCCGATCCAACTCGTTTGCCGCCCAGACGGCAAGCTTCTCGCGAAAGATCTTGACGTTGTGGCGAATATCAACGGGAAAGGCCGGATGGAGAAGAAAATCGTCGATCCCCGTGGTCAACGGGCTGCCTTGGCCCAAGCGGCGGATTTCTTCCAGCCAGGCCTGCCGGGCGGGCCCTTCCTCGGGCATCCGCCCGGCTACCGGCTCCAACACCATCACCGGCCGCTGCCGCGGCGGCGGGCCCACGCCCACCAGGGCACTGCGACGCACGTCGGCATGTTGCCGGAAAATCGCCTCGCACGGGATCGGATACATCGGGCCGGCGGCCGTCAGCACCCGATGCGCCACCCGGCCGCAAAACCAAAACCGACCCTGCGGATCGAAATAGCCGGCATCGCCCATCCGATGCCAGATCGCGGAGCCCGTCCCCGACCCGATCTTTCCCAAGCGATTGGCCTCCCGGCGGGTGACATACTCTCGGGTGACGACCGGTCCGCACACGATCAATTCGCCGATCTCGCCGCCGGGAAGTTCCTCCGCTTGATCGATCGTGTCGATCGGGCCGTCGACGATGCGGATGACTTTCCAGTCGATGCCCGGAAAACGACGGCCCACGCAGACGCCGGCCCCCGTGCGGGTACGCTCGGCCGTCTCGGCGAGCACCTCGGTGGCGGAAATCGACGCCACCGGCAACGCCTCGGTCGCGCCGTACGGCGTGTGTACGTCGCCTTCCGGATGGATGCAGCTCTTCATGCGCCCGAGCACCTCGGCGGGCACCGGCGCGCCGGCCGAGAGCACGCGGCGAACACTCGCCAGGCGGATGCCCTGCTGCTGGCACCAACGGCCTACGCGGTCCCAGATCGCCGGCGAGCCGAACGTCTGGGTGACCTGCCAATCGCCGATCGCCTCGACGATCTTGGCCGGATCGACCGCCGCCGGCCGCGACGGATCCATGTCGGGAATGACGGCCGTGGCGCCCATGGCGCAGTTGAACAGTCCGAAGAGCGGGAAGCACGGCAGGTCCACTTCGCCGGGCTGAATCCCGTAGAAGTCGCGGATCTGCTCGACCTGGGCGTCGAAATTTCCGTGGCGATAGAGCACGCCCTTGGCCGGCCCGGTGCTGCCGGTGGTGAAGATGACGGCCGCCGGGTCGTCGGCCGTGGTGGCGGCCAACTGGCTGCCGGGCCACGGTCCGGCGTAGAACTGCCGGAGCGTCGCGCCGCCCCAGAACCAGCGGCGTCCCACGGTCACATTCCACCGCGCCCGCGGAAAACGCCGCCCGAGCAGCATCCGCACGGCCTGGACCGCCGGGATGGCCACAAAGCCTTCGGGCTCCGCGTCGGCCAGGCAGCGGACCAGATTGCGGCGGCCCATGCCCGGGTCGATGAGGATGGCCACCGCGGCGGCCTTGAAGATGCCGAACGTCAGGGCGATGAAGTCGATGCCCGGCCGCACCAGCAGGGCCAGCCTTGCGCCCTTGGGCACGCCCATGCGGCGAAGTCCCTCGGCGATGCGGTCGCTCTGCTGGTCGAGTTGCTGGAAGCTCAACTGCCGGTAGCGCCGTTTTCCGTGGCGGTCGTAACCGTGGGTTTCGACCACGGCGACCCGATCGGGGGCGATTTGGGCCATGGCGCTCAGCCGCCCGGCCACGTTGACGGTGCAGGGATTCATGGTCTGCCGTTGGGGGATTACATCCTGGGGCCCGCATTGTACTGAGAATTGGCGCGGGTGTCTGCGGGCAGGCAGCCCCGGCGCCCGTGCCGCACGGGCGTTGTGCTTGCGACCCAAGCCCACCGGCTGCGTCCGGTGGGAAGGGCCGCGGAACAAGACGCCTTCTTGGTCGCCCTTCCCACCGGACGCGGCCGGTGGGCTTGGGGGGACGCATTCGACGTGAGGGACGCTTTGGCCGATCGCGTGCGTACAGCCTGCAATTCGCGGGCGGCGGCGGCGCCCGCCACGTTCTACGCAGGGGGCAACAGCCCTGCATACAGCCGGGAATTCGCGGGCGGCAGTAGCCCCCCGGCCAAACGGTGGACATGGAGCAGTCCTGTATACAGCCGGGAATTCGCGGGCGGCAGCAGCGGGAGTCGAGTCAGCCCCGCGTGGATTGCCCTGCATACAGCCGGGAATTCGCGGGCGGCAGCAGCTTGCGACCTGGCCGGCAGGTATCGTCGTCTCCTGCATACAGCCGGGAATTCGCGGGCGGCAGCAGCACCGGCGTCAGGGCAGCGAGCAGCAGCACCCCTGCATACAGCCGGGAATTCGCGGGCGGCAGCAGCCCTCGCGGCCTTCGCGCGCTCCGCCGCATACCTGCATACAGCCGGGAATTCGCGGGCGGCAGCAGCCCGGTCGGCCCTCGGCGTCACGCTACCTGCATACAGCCGGGAATTCGCGGGCGGCAGCAGCACGCGGCGCAAGACGTGCCTGGAATGCGGGTTGCGGTGGAATCCCGCCCAAAGAAATAAAGTCCGGCGGTTCGGTGAGCGTGGCCAAAGGGCGTTTTCGCCGCTTACTCGACCACTTCTCAGCCTCAAGGCCGTGCAGGTCGGCCTTCGGCCGCCAACACGCGATTGCCCCGAAAGGCTAGCGGGTTCTATGCGGCGGCCTCAATCGAATTACCAAAGAGCGCCGACTATTTCAACCCTTGCGCTTCACATTGTCGCTTAATGATCGCGGCGATGTCAAGGGTGGCGAGGTTGCGGGCGGCGTAATAATCGGGGTCCTCCTCGTATCCACATTCCGGCTCTGGGCACTTGAACCTTGCCACGTACCCCTCCTTGGCGTTTGCGTCGCGGAACGCCCGGTCGAAACCCGCGTTGATTTGGCCGCACTTACTGCAACGCCGGCTTGTAAACCGCGGGTTCACCTTCCGTACCTCCATGCCCGCCTCCTTCGCCTTGTACTGTATGAATTCCTGTAGCTGATGATACCGCCACCGCTGGCCGAGAAACGTCCCGGCCAGCTCGTCTTGCAGGCCATCGAGGTCCTCGATTTGGATCACGCCGGCCCGGTTATTCTTGGCGAACTCGATCACCGATGCGGAGAGCTGGTGGTTTAGGGTGGTGTACGCGTGGTTGATTCGCTGCTCCAACCCCTTGATGGGCCGGAGCTTGCGCGCGCGGCCGTGCCCCGACCTTGCGGTGGATTTCGAAAGCGACGACCTGCCGCCGGTCAGGACGCTTCGCCTGCGCGCCATCACCTGCGTCTGGAGGCTCTTCACACGGGCCGCGACGCCGGCGAAATGCCTTCGCCCCAGCCGAGCGTGGCCGTTGCTCAGGGCCGCAAACAGTGGACACGAGAAACCCAAGTCCACGCCCACGACCGTCTCCGGGCATAGGTTCTGGTCCCGGGCCGCGGGAAAATCGTACGTCAAGAACAGGAACCACCGCCTGGCATTGTCGTCGTATTTGACCTCAAGGCAGCGCTGCCGGTAGCCCCCAAGCGACTGGGCTTCGTTATCGAGGAGCCTTTCGAGGACCGCCCGCGGCCCACCATCGAGCTTGCCCGTCTGGAGCACGACACGGGGATACGGCTGAACACACACCATGAGGTCAAGCTCCGCGTCGCCGTTGGCGGCCTTCTGCAGCCGCCGTTGGCCGGCCTTATCGCAACGGATGGGTATCGGCATGTCGGCGCGGAACGTCGGCAGCGAGGTCTTGCCGCGCACGACCTGGCTCCATTTTTTCGCGGATGTCAGGCCGCGCACCTTGTACGAACTGAGCGCGTCGGCGACCGCCGCCGGAATCGCCCCGGTTTTCGATATTCGGTCGAGGTCGTCCTGGCCGAACTTCTCTTCCGCGAGCATACCACGAAGCTCCCGGTTGAGGTCGCCGACTGTGCGTTTTTTGAACTCGTCGGTGCTGCCCGTTCGCCAGAGGTGGAAGCCAAGGTACGCTTCGCTCACCACGAGATTCGCCAGGCGGAAGACGCGATACCGAACGTCGCCCAGCAGCTTGCTGAGTTCATCCCGCCTCATTTCGCCGGCGGGTTTTAGAATCTGGAGTTTTAGGACCTTAACGTGCCGCCCATCCCCCACAGACCCCTCCTACGCGAAAGGCGGATTGAGCCACCGGTGCGTTTGACGCCCGTAGCTTACAGAAATACGGACAATTTGGCAACCATCGCGGCCGGGGCGGGTGGCCCCGGGTTTGCCACCGTGCGTCGCGGTCGTCGCCTAGGCCCCCCGTCGCACCGGCCGGGCCCCTTCGGTCTTCTAGGCAAACTCCGCCCAGGGGGGTAGAATAAGAGAAATTGAGGCTTCTCGACGGGAGGTGCGGACGATGGCCACCATAAACCTTGACGATGCCAAGGACCATTTGCGGGAAATCATATCCGGGTTGAATCCCGGCGAACAAATGGTCATTGTCCAGGAAGGCAAACCGCTGGCCACGTTGACCCGCACTGGCCCGAAGCAATGGCCTTGCGCGGCCGGCAGTGCGAAGGACACACGGCATCGGATGGCCCCCGACTTCGACGCGCCGCTCGAAGAGTTTCGGGAGTACATGCAGTGACCAGCTTGCTGTTGGACACCCTTGACCAGTACGGCGTGGCTCGTCTC
>CAVSFO010000019.1:0-104674 GCA_963727245.1 uncultured Planctomycetia bacterium
GATCAAATGGTGTGTTTGGTCTAGCATACGGACTTTGTGTGGCAGGGCACATTGCGATCACGGATCAAAGTCGGAGATCACCTGCGGTCGAGTGTTCTAGAAAAGAACGGCAGGGTCTTTCGGGCCGAAAAACCCTTCCCATTAGCTAAAGTATAGCCTACCCCTTGGCGATACGGTGGTGCCACGTTGGGCTAGGTTGCCGGACGGCTAGCTGCCGCCCTGGATCAATACAAAGTCTCGCTGTGTTTCTGACTATTTTGGACGGGAGCGCCACAGGGCGAGTGTCCGAAGTCCGGTTTCAAGTTTCGCCAGTTTTCAGGATTCCGTGGTCCGCATGTAGCGACCGCGATGGTCGTCGCGGGCAACCCCCTCCTCAGTGCGAATTTCATCCGCGTCGTCGTCGTCCGCGACGGGTGAATGACAACCAAGGCCCGTGATCGGGCCGCCGGCGCGAAAATTGCTGGCCTGGATCACCGGAAGGGCTGGCTGTCTGGCATCTGGTCGCAACTGACGGTCGCCGTCGATTCCCCATTGTCAAGAACGTGCAGATTGGTGCCGGCGGCCTGCTCGGGATGTCCGAACAATTCACGTGCGCATCTATAGTGGACCCGAGAAACTGGACCGCGACTTCAGGTCGAAATCGTGGTAGGATTGGTCCAGACTTGGGAGGGTTGCATGGGAGCGAAATGACGGCGGCCCGCGGCGACGGTTGACGGCTTCGGGCTACGGTGTTATCCTAACAACACTGGGACTTGTGCTTGTCTGCAAATGTCTGCAACAGGGGTTCCCAGCGGTTCCAAACAGGTACTTTAGGACGGATAAGCAGATTCAGGGGGACAGCAAGAAAAGTCCTTACAGAATAAGAGTTTAGATCACTTCGGGGCGTGGCGCAGTCTGGCTAGCGCGTCTGAATGGGGTTCAGAAGGTCGCAAGTTCGAATCTTGTCGCCCCGACAACGGAAGGCTCGACGTGGCAAAGAGTTACGTCGGGCCTTCTTTTTTCCCTGCGGCCGATTTCTTGGGCCGTGCTACGCCCGTGCTGCGGTCGCCAAAAAAAGTCCGGCCGTCTGCCAGCGGCCGGGCTCCAGCGGCGATCAAGCCCCAACGCCCCGATCAGGCCAACTCCATCGACATCACGCCGGGCGCCAATTGAGGCCGGGAAGAATCGGCAAGCTGCGTTTCCTCCTGGTCGACATTTTTCTCGTCCCGATTCCAGAACCCCTCCAGCACGCGCTGCCAACTGCTCTCTTCGGCATTGCGGAGTCCGCGGCTGCGGAGCTCGCAACGAAGCTGCGGACTGCCGCAGAGCTGCTCCATGACGTCGATCAAGGCCTCCGGCTGGCTGACGTCGACCACAATTCCCGACTCGTGCCGGGCGACGACTTCGGGAGGGCCGCCGCGATCGGCGACGATCACGGGCAGGCCGGACGCTTGCGCCTCCAGCACCACGTTCCCGAAGGTGTCGGTGGTGGAGGGAAACACCATGGCATCGGCACTGGCGTAGGCGGCGGCCAGTTGCTCGCCTTCCAGGAAGCCGGTAAAGACGACGGGGCGGCCCGCACAGCGCGACTGGAGTTCCTCGCGGGCCGGCCCGTCGCCGACCAGGACCAGGCTTACCCGCTGCTTCGCTTGCAGCAAGCGGTCCAGGGCGTCGACGAGCAGGTGCACGTTCTTCTCTCGCGACAAGCGGCCGACGTAGAGGAACTTGAACGAACCGTCCAGGCCATAGCGCCGGTAGAACGCCGGGTCGCGCTTGTCCGGGTGGAACAGGTGGGTGTCCACTCCCCGCGCCATGACCCGGAGTTTCGCCGGCTCGAAGCCGTTGTGGATGAGGTGTTTCCGATAGTTCTCCGTGGGCACGAAAATCCGATCGGTCTGCTCATAGAACCACAACATGTACTTCCAGGTCATGTCGGCCAGTTCGTCGTCCTGGGTCAAGTGGCGAACGTACTGGGGGAAATCGGTGTGGTAGATGCCGGTGGTGCGCAGCCCCAGCAGCCGGGCCGCCGCCAAGGCCGTCAAGCCCATGGTCCCCGGCGTCGAGATGAAAATTTCGTTGAACCCTTGCCGCTCGATGTATTCGATCACCTCCAGGAACGGCGGAAAAGCCACGACTTGCGATTCGTATTCGGGGATCGGAAACGTCCCGACCGGCGGGAAATTCCTCACGTCGGCCTTGGTCGGCGGCACGGCGCCCAGCGAGGTCAGCACGGTAAGCTGCCTGCCGGTCTTGCGGGCCATGGCGGCAATCGACTGGATCATGCGGCTGACGCCGTTGATGTCGGCAAAGGTGTCGGTGGCCCAGGCTTTGCGGGCGCTCGTGTTGCGCAGCTCGGCGGCGGCGGGAAAGTGCGACGCCACCGCCTGCAGGAACGGCTCGTCTTTGTGTTGCGCAGAGAACGCGGCCAGATAGGGCGCCATGCTCAAGGCCACAGGCCCCAGCGACGCGATGGTTTGCAGGCTTTCCATGAGCTTGCCTTGCCGGCTGAATTCGACGAAGCGGCGGAAGAAGCCGTAGCCCAGCGTGTGGCCGATTTCGCAGGCGATGCGGAAGGTGCGGCGGTCGTCCATGGGCGGGAATGCCCCCTGGCGCCCGTCGTCGGCCGAAAACAGCCGGGAGAACTCTTCGACCAGGGTGCGATCCACCTCGCTGAGTTTGCTCAGGTGCCGCGACCAGAAGAAGCCGCCGAGCAGATTGCGGACCTTGCCGCGAAACCCCTGGGCCGGCTGTTGTGCAGCCGATCCTTGCAGCAGCCTCTTGAACAGTTCGCCGATGATCGTCGGCCTGCCGCCGCCGCCGCGAAGGAAGCGGTCCTCATAGTAGCGGTAGCCGATGTGGTAGAAACTGTGCCCCATCATCACGCTTCCGCCACAGGAGCCGGCCGCCTCGTGGTCCCCGCGCCTCAGATGGGCAAGAAACTCGGCCGTATCCTCGGCATACGGAGTCACGGTGTGGGCGATGCCGGCATAAACGCCGCTGTGGTCGTCGCTGCCGCCGGTGAACGTTTTCTTCCACGGCTCGGGGCCGGCCGGCTCGATGCCATGGCGGTCGGCCATCTTGTCCATAAGCTCCGGGGTAAGATGGCGGAACACGGCGTCGATGAGGTCGGCGGCGCGGCGGTGGCGGGCGCCGTTGACGGACTCGAAGCGGGAAAACATCAGCAGCAGCTTCTCGACGTGATCGACGGTCAAGCGGCCGTTGACGCGAAACAGGGGATGCGACACCGAGCAGAGAATGTCCTCGGCCAGGAGATATTGCCGCAGTTGGTAGATGTCGGCGCGCAACTCCTGGATCATGCGAAACTGCTCTTCGCTGATGCCGAACACCAGGACGTGCACTTTGCAACCGTCTTCGGGAAAGTAGGTGGTCGTCTCGTTCGAGACGAATGTGCCCGGCAGGTGGGCGATTTCCAGCGCGCCGCGAATGCAGTTGTGATCGGAGATGGTGACGAAATCCATCCCCCTTTGCCGCGCGCACCGGTACACCTCCAGCGGCTCGACAAAGCACTCCGGTGCGCCGATGCGGCGCAGGAACCATTCGCTCGGCCGGTCCGAGTGCTTGCTATGGATGTGAAGATCGGCCTTCGCTGGTTGTGGGCTGTACATTGGGCACACTCCTCCTTGCCTGGGAAAGACTGTATGAGGTGAACCGAGCGGTAGAACGGCCGCCCTCCTTGACGCCGCCGCGGTGAGGTTCCCCTCCCGGTCCCATGGATTATCGACTAAGTATCCACAATTCGCGCAAGCGGCCAATGAGCAACTGATGAGATGGGCGTTGGAATTGCGTGCGGACTCAGGTCCGCCCGATCGAAAGTCCCCGATTAGCGCGCTATTAGCCCGGCCCTAACCCGCTGCTCATCGAAACACGCGATAATTCAAAGGAACCCGTGGCGGTGCGATGCAACCCGGCCCGTGGAGAACCGATATGCCCCTGCTCGATTGGCTGAGCGGTCGGATGTTCACGCTGGTGCACCGGCACCAACTCGTCTACAACACCTGCTGGGAAGACCCGCGGTTGGATCGGGAAGCCTTGCAGCTCCGGCCCGAGGACGCGGTGCTGGTGATTACCTCGGCGGGCTGCAACGCGCTGGACTACGCCTTGGCAGGGGCGGGACAGGTGGTGGCGGTCGACATCAACCCGCGGCAAAACGCCCTGCTGGAACTCAAGCTCGCGGGCATCCGCAGCCTGCAATTCGAGGACTTCTTCGCCATGTTCGGCAGCGGGCGGCTGGACCGGGCCGGCAAAGTGTACGCCGACAAATTGCGGCCGCTCCTTTCGCCCTGGTCGCAGGCGTACTGGGACCGGCGGATCGAGTTTTTCGAGCCGGGAAACCTGCGATCGTTCTATTTCCGCGGCACCTCCGGCGTGTTCGCCTTGCTGGTGAACTTCTACCTCGACCACGTGGCCAAATTGAGACCCTGGGTCGACTCGCTGCTTTCCGCCAGCAGCGTGGCCCAGCAGCGCGCCATCTACGAGGACCACTTGCACGACCGCTTTTGGTCGCGCCCCATGCGATTCCTCATGAACCGCGATGCGATCCTTTCGCTGCTGGGCGTGCCCCCGCGCAGCGCAGACAGGTCGAAACGCAGTATGAAGGCGGCATCCTGAAGTTCGTCCACGACTGCGTCGAGGCCGTCTTCTCGCGCCTGCCGCTGGCCGACAATTACTTTTGGCGGGTCTACATCCAGGGCCGCTACGCTCCCCATTGCTGCCCCGAATACCTCAAGCCGGAGAACTTCCAGAGGCTCAAGGGCGGACTGGCCGATCACGTCGAAGTGCACACCGATTCGGTCCAGGGCTTCCTGGAGAAGAACACCAACGGCCGTTTTCCCGTTTCGTGCTGTTGGATCACATGGACTGGCTCGCTCACGGCCTGTTGCCGGTTCTCGAGCAAGAGTGGCAGTGGATTGTTCGCCGGGCACAGGCCGGCACGCGGATCATCTGGCGAAGCGGCGGCCTGCGAACCGACTTTGTAGACCGGCTGCACGTCGATGCCGGGGGACGGCAGCGCGAGGTCGGCGAACTTCTTGCCCACCACGAGCAATTGGCTTGCGAGTTGCACGAGAAGTGCCGCGTCCACACCTACGGCAGTTTCCATATTGCCGACCTGGCCGTATGAAGACCTTCTGCGCCGATCTGAAAACGCTGTACCATCTGCTCCTCAAACCCGCGCGAGGAACAAATCACGCGGAGCGGATGGAATCGTTCTATGCGGGTCAGGCCGCCGGTTATGACAGTTTCCGCGATCGCTTGCTGCCGGGCCGCCGCGAACTCTTTCATGCCCTGCCGATCCCGCGGGACGGCGTGTGGGTCGACCTGGGCGGCGGAACGGGCGCAAACTTCGAGTCGCTCGCCGAGCGCCGCAAGGAACTGCGCAGCGTCTATGTCGTTGACCTATCGCCGTCCCTGTTGGCGGTCGCAGACGAGCGCATCAAACGCCAGGGCTGGAGCAACGTGCGCGCCGTGCGGGCCGATGCCACCGAGTTTCGGCCATCCGAAGGCCAAGCCAACGTAGTCACCCTCTCGTACGCGCTGACGATGATTCCCGATTGGTTTGCCGCCATTGAGAACGCCTGCGCCATGCTGAAGCCGGGCGGTGTTATCGGCGTGGCCGACTTCTATGTGTCGCGCAAGCGCCGGCGCAGGGTCGATCAGGCACTGCTGGCTCAGCCGCTGGTTTTGGCCGGCGTGGTTTGCCGGCGACGACGTTTTTCTATCCGCCGACCACTTGCCTTTCTTGCGCAGCCATTGTGAAGGGATCTCCTGCACCGAAGGTACGACGAAACTGCCCTACGTGCCGCTGTTGCGCGTCCCCTACTATACATTTGTGGGCAGAAAGCGATTCTCGCCGGGGGGAAAGAGGTGACAGGCACCATTTGCCGGGACGGCCCGGAGGCGGGCACCGACGCGAAGCGTTGGTCGTCGCACAAATGGTGCCTGTCACCTTTTTCCCTGCGCCGGGGGTGGCCCGCCACGAGTAGGCACCAGTTCACATTCCCGCGACCGTGAGGATTCCGTGAGGCAATGGTTAGTTCTTTGTTAGAACCACCTGGGCCTCTGGTCGGCCTTGCCGAGTAGGTATAGGGTTAGGGGTGGGACGCCGGTCTTTCAAAACAACGGGGGGAATTCTGCGATGAGCGCGACACGTTTCTTCACACGGCTTAGTCTTGCGCTCATCGTGCTGAGCGCGGTCTCCTGCAATTCTCAGTCGGGCAGCGATGCGAAAGACCGAGTGAAACTCCAAGGTGCGGGAGCGAGTTTCCCGGCCCCGCTTTACAACAAGTGGTTCAAGTCGTACCACGACGCCCACGACATCCAAATCGACTACCAATCGCTCGGCAGCGGCGCCGGCGTGAAGGCCGTGCAGGACAAGACGGTCGACTTCGGCGCCAGCGATGCGGCCATGACCCCGGCGGAGATCGCCAAGGTGGACGCCGGCGTGCAGTTGCTTCCCATGACGGCCGGCAGCATCGTTCTGGCGTACAACCTCGAAGGCGTGGACAACCTGAAACTCTCGCGCGAGTCGTACGTGGGCATCTTCCTGGGAAAAGTCACCAAGTGGAATGATCCCGGCATCGTTGCGGCCAATCCCGGCGTGAAGTTGCCGGAGGCCGACATCAACGTCGTGGTCCGTGCCGACAGCAGCGGCACCAGTTTCGTCTTCACGAAGCACCTGAGCGCAGTCAGCCCGGAATTCGCCAAAAGCCCCGGCACGAACAAGATGCCCAACTGGCCGGTAGGCACGAAGTCGAAAGGCAACGAGGGTGTCTCCGCGGCCATTAGCACCACCCCGGGCGCCATCGGTTACATCGAGTACGGCTACGCCAAGCTCACCAAGCTGAAGATGGCCACCTTGCAGAACAAGGCGGGCAAGTACGTCGAGCCCACGATTGCCTCGGGCCAGGCGGCCCTGGCCGCGGCGAAGATGCCGGAAGACCTCGTCGTGTGGATTTCGGATCCCGAGGGCGACGACGCGTATCCGATCGTCACGTATACCTGGATTATGACGTACAAGAAGTACGCGGAGCCGACGAAGGCCGCCGCGCTGAAGGAGGTGCTGACTTACTGCCTGACGGACGGCCAGAAGGACAGCGAGGCGCTGGGTTATATCCCCTTGCCGAGCAAGGTGGTCGAAGCAGACAAGGCGGCGCTGGGCAATATCGGCGCCGAGGCGGCGGAAAAGAAATCCAACTGACCCCCTTGCAGGTCGACCGGTTCGCAGCGACGGCCCGATCCGGTGTGCTCGGAAGGTGACGCACGTGGCAGCAGCGACGGAAGAACCGGTCTCGATCTCCCGGCCACCCACCCGGCTGGAGAAATTCGTCGACCTGGGTTTTCGCGGCCTGACCTACGTGGTTGCCGGGCTGACGGTCCTGTTGGTCCTGTACATCGTGGCAACCATCGGCCACTCGGCGGCCCCGGCAATCCATCAGCGCGGCCTCGGCTTCCTCAGGCAAACTACCTGGGATCCCAACAAGGACCAGTACGGCATCCTGCCGCAAATCTGGGGAACGCTCTACAGTTCCGCGCTGGCCGTGGTGATCGGGACCGTCCTGGGACTGGCCGTGGCGGTCTTTCTGAGCGAGCGGCTGCTCTCCTCGTTTGTCTTCCGCCTGTTGAGGCTGTTCCGGCTGCCCGCCTCCGGTTTCTGGGGAAAGCTGCCGGACAGCCTGGAAGTGCTGCTGAAGAACTTGGTCGAACTTCTGGCGGCCATCCCCAGCGTGGTCTACGGACTGTGGGGCATCTTCGTCGTCATTCCCTTGATTCGACCGGCGTGCAACTGGGTCCACCAGAGCTTGGGCTGGATTCCGCTGTTCAAGACGGCGCTGAGCGGCCCCGGGATGCTCCCGGCGGCCATCGTGCTGGCGATCATGATCCTGCCGACTATTTCCGCCATCAGCCGCGACGCCCTGGTCAGCGTGCCGCCCAAGCTGCGGGAAGCGGCCTACGGGCTCGGCGCGACCCGCTGGGAAGCCCTCCTCTCGGTGATCCTCCCCACGGCCCAAACCGGCATCTTCGGCGCCGTGCTGTTGGCCTTCGGCCGCGCCCTGGGCGAAACGATGGCCCTGGCCATGCTGGTGGGCAACGCCAATGTGATTAGTTGGTCGTTGTTCTCCCCCGCCAACACGCTGGCCGCGCTGTTGGCCAACACGTTTCCCGAGGCCAAACAGGAACAGGTGGGCGTGCTCATGTATGCGGCCCTGGTGCTCATGGGCATCACCCTGCTCGTCAATATCTTCGGCGCGTTGATCCTGCAAAGGTCGTCGCGGGAGTTGAAGGGGGCTTAGCGATGGAAGACCTGGTGGTTCGCAATCGAGCGATCGAAGCCGCCCGCCGGGCAGGCGCGGCGTTCCCCCTGCGCGACCTGGATCGGTCCCTGCGCCGGCCGCGGACGGTCTTCAGCGTCCTGCTGACCACGATGACCGTGCTGCTGACGCTGCTGGCGTTGGCGCCGCTGGTCTCGGTGATCTACATGCTCTTGGTCCGCGGCATCCACAAGCTGAGCCTCTCGGTCTTCACGTCGCTGCCGCCGGCTGCCTTGGAGCAAGGAGGCGGCTTCGGCAACGCCCTGCTCGGCACGCTCATCATGGTCGGAATCGCCGCCCTGATCAGCGTGCCCTTGGGAATCGTGGCCGCCGTCTTCCTGGCGGAAGTCGGCCCCCGCACCTGGCTCGCGAAACTTGTGCGCTTCGGGGCCAAGATCCTCAGCGGGTTCCCCTCGATCCTGGCGGGCGTATTCGCCTACGGCGCCGTGGTGCTGGTGACCGGCGGCTTTTCGGCGGTGGCCGGCGGAATCGCCCTGGCGATTCTGATGCTGCCCACCGTGATGCTGACGGCCGAGGATGCCATCCGCATGGTGCCGGCCAAGGTCCGCGAAGCGGCCATCGGCATGGGGGCCACCCCCACCCAGGTCATCTGGCACGTCCTGCTCCCCACCGCCTTGCCCGGCATCCTCACCGGGGTGATGCTGGCTGTGGCCCGCGCGGCGGGCGAAACGGCCCCGCTGCTCTTCACCGCCCTGTTCAGCAACTTCTGGCCCGACGCGCTGATGCAGCGGACCGCGTCGCTGGCCGTCTTGATCTACAACTTTTCCAGTATGCCGTTCGAGAACCAAATCGATATGGCGTGGGCTGCCGCGCTGGTGCTGGTGCTGATGGTGTTGACCGCCAACCTCATCGGCCAGGCTTTTTCCCGGCGCAGCGGCCAGCCCTAGGAGTCGAAAGCCATGATCCACGCACGTGAAACTACCCCGGCCTCGAATCCCCCGCCCCCCGGCACCGACGGCGGCAACGTCGTCATCGACTGCAACATCGACGAGCTGCACTACGGCAGCTTCAAGGCCGTCCGCAACACGAATATCCCCATCCGCCGCGGCCAGATCACGGCCTTCATCGGCCCCTCGGGCTGCGGCAAGAGCACCGTGCTCCGCTGCTTGAACCGCATGAACGACCTGGTGCGCGGCTTCCGCTTTCGCGGCCACGTCCACTTCCGCGGCAAGGACATCTACCATCCGGCCATCAACCCCGTCGCCGTCCGCCGGCACATCGGCATGGTCTTTCAGCAGCCGAACCCCTTCGCCATGAGCGTCTATCGCAACGTGGCCTTTGGGCTGAGGCTCAACGGCTACAAGGGCGACAAGGCCCAGAAGGTGGAGCAGGCCCTGCAAGGCGCCGCCCTCTGGGACGAAGTGAAGGACAAGCTGCACAAGAGCGCCTTGGCGCTTTCCGGGGGCCAGCAACAGCGGTTGTGCATCGCCCGGGCCATCGCCACCGAGCCCGCCGTGCTGCTCATGGACGAGCCCTGCTCCGCCCTGGACCCGATCGCCACGCGGAGGATCGAGGAGCTGATGCTGGAGTTGAAGAAGCGGTTCACCATCGCCATCGTCACCCACAATCTTCAACAGGCGCAGCGCGTGGCCGACAAGACCGGCTTCCTGTACGTGGACACGACGCAGGGGGGCAGGACCGGCTATCTGGTCGAGTTCGGCGACAGCAAGCAGATCTTCGAGGACCCCAAGGAGAAGCACACGCAGGAGTACATCCGCGGCGAGTTCAGTTGACGCCTGGGGAGCAGGACCGCATTGCCTCATGGAGGGGGGGCCGCTATACTTTGGGCATGGCCGCCGCTGCTGAAAAAGCCCGCCGCCGCTGGTTCCGCATCACGCCCGATCGCTGCGTGCTCGCACTGCTGGTTCTGGAAGGCTTCCTGCTGCTGTCGGAGTGGTTTCGCCGGTTTCCCTTCAACCAGCACAAGGGCTGGAGCGTGCTGATTTGCCTGGCGGCGGTCGGGGCAGCCCTGGTGCTGATGTTCCTCTGGTTCCTCGCCGCCCTGGTCTTTCGGCTGCGATTCCAGTTTGGCATCCTCTCGTTGCTCCTGCTGGTGGTCGTTGTCGCCGTACCGTGCAGTTGGCTGGCGACGGAAATGAAGGCGGCGAAGACGCAGCGGAAGGCAGCGGCGGAGGTTGCGAAATTTCAGGGGGAAGTTTCTTATGATTATCAAGTCGATCCAGATGGCAATCGGCTACCGGGCGTCGCACCGCCAGGGCCCCTGTGGCTGCACAAGCTGCTCGGAAACGACATGCTGGTGAACGTAACGGGGGTTGATTTCCTTTTCGCAGACCTCAATGACGCCTGGTTGGAACACCTCGAAGGATTGCCCCATCTCCAAGAGGTTGACCTAAACTTCACCACGAACGTCGGTAATGCCGGGCTGCAACACCTCAAAGGGTTGACGAAGCTGCAAGTGCTGCGACTGACGTGCACCAACGTCAGCGACGCCGGGCTGCAGTATCTCCAAGGGTTGACGAAGCTGCAAGTGCTAGACCTCACGAGCGCCAAGGTCGGCGACGCCGGGCTGCGATTCCTCAAAGGATTGACCCAACTCCAGGAGTTGGACCTCACGGGAACCAAGGTCAGCGACGCCGGGCTGCAGTACCTTAAAGGATGGCCCCGACTCCAATCCCTGGACCTCCGGGACACCGAAATCGACGACGCGGGCCTGGAAAACCTCAAAGGATTGACGCGGCTCCGAGAGCTTTGGCTAAACGGCACCAAGGTCAGCGACGCGGGCCTGGAAAACCTCAAAGGATTGACGCAACTCCAAGTGCTGAACCTCCTCGGCACCAAGGTCAGCGACGCTGGGCTGGAACAAACCAAAGCACTGACGCAGCTTCGACACCTTTGCCTCGCGTGCACCGTGGTCGGCGACGCCGGGGTGAAACATCTCGAGGGTTTGACTCGGCTCCAAAAGCTGTTTCTCAGCGAGACCAAGGTCACAGACGCCGGGCTTGCGAATTTCAAGGGGCTGACCCGGCTCAAAGAGCTCGACCTCAGCCGCACCAATGTCAGCGATGCCGGGTTGGAACACCTCATAGGGTTGACCCAACTCGAATGGCTTTGGCTCGGCGGCACCAAGGTCAGCGAGGCGGGCCTGAGGAAGCTGCACCAGGCATTGCCGAAGTGCACGATTAATCCCTGATATGACCGATCCAATTCCCAAAACCCGCTGGTTTCGGCTCACGCCGGATCGTTGCGTGCTCGCCCTGCTGGCCCTGGAAGGCTTCCTGCTCCTGTCGGCGTGGTTCCGCTGGTTTCCCTTCAACCAGCACAAGGGCTGGAGCGTGCTGATTTGCCTGGCGGCGGTCGGGGCAGCCCTTGTGCTGATGTTCCTCTGGTTCCTCGCGGCCCTGGTTTTTCGCTGGCGGTTCCAGTTCGGCATCCTCTCGCTGCTTTTGCTGGTCGTGGCCGTCGCCGTTCCGTGCAGTTGGCTGGCGACGGAGATGAAGAAGGCGAAGACGCAGCGGGAGGCGGTGGCGGCAATAACGAGGTTATGTAAGACGGTGCAGTACGATTATCAGTGTGATACCTCGGGTGATAATATACCGGGGGCACGACCTCCAGGACCACAATGGTTTCGGAACCTGTTGGGAGAGGATTTCTTCGCATCGGTTGTTTACGTGGACCTTTCTCCGGGAACCGTTATTTTTGTCGGCCTGGGACGCACAGAGGAACTAAGGCTGCTCCAGGAAGGACACATCAACGACCAGTCGCGGGTTACCGATGCCGATTTGAAGCATCTCAATGGACTGACGGAACTCCTGAGATTGAACCTCAACGAGGCGGCGATCACTGATGCTGGATTGGAAACTTTGACAGGATTGACCCAACTCCAGGAACTAACCATCCGCTTCACAGAAATCAGCGGTCCCGGCTTGGAACATTTGAAGGGACTGAGGCAACTTCGGCGGTTGACACTGTACTCGACGCAGATCGCCGACACCGGCTTGGGGCATCTAACGGGACTGACGCAACTCCAGTCGCTCGATCTCGGTTGGACGCAGGTCAGCGACAATGGTTTGATGCAACTCAAGGGACTTACACAACTTCGGTCATTGGTCCTCGACGGTTGGGGCGTTACTGACGCCGGTTTGGAACATCTCACGGGACTGACCCAACTCCAGACGTTGGACCTGATCTCCTGTCGAATAACCGATCGCGGCTTAGAGCGTCTGAAGGGACTGACGCAACTAGAGGAGTTGGACCTCAGAGAAACGGAGGTTACCAAGGATGGTCTGAGGAAGCTCCAGCAGGCATTACCGAACTGCCAGATTAAGCATTGACATGACCGATCCAACTGGCACGTGGTAAACCGCTTTGTTAACATGGGAGCCATGTCTGAACCACGCATCGAGGATCGACCGGTCGAGCCGGACCCCGGCGGTGCCGTGGCCGCGCCGGTCGCCCGCCCGGCCAGTACGCTGGTTGTCTGGGGCACGAGCGCCGCGGTGATCGGCGTCTTTCTCGTCATCGACTTCATGACGCCATACACTCTTGGGGCGGGACCGGATACGGATAATTGGTGGATGATCGGGATGCTCGGGATATGCATCGGTCAGGTGAACCTCATCGCTGCCTGGGCGGTGCTGGCCCCGGGAAACCTCGTCGTCCGGCTCCCCTGGTCGCTCCTGTTGGCCATGGCGATGTGGTATGCCTTGGTGCTGGGATTCCGGGTCTTCCGATACTTCGGGCTGGAGGATGCGATCCTCTTGGGCACCGTCTTGCTCGCCGGCGTCACCATTGCCCAGGTCCCCCTGTGGATTGCCAAGCGGGTCTTCCGCTGGCGATTGATCCTGGGGGCCGACGACGCAGTTCAGGCAGAGCAGGGGCCCTGGCAATTCAATCTTCAGCACCTCCTCGTGGCAACATTTTTGTGGGCGGTCGCGCTGTCGCCGCTCCGCAAGGTGCTCCCCCCGGGGCCCGTCGGCCGTCTTCACGTCGACGGCATGCTGTTCGTGCTCCTTGGCGCCGTCGTCGTCTGCAACCTGTTGGTTGCCGTCCCCTGTATCTGGGGCGCGCTGGTATCGGGATTACCAATCGGTCGGCTGGCGGTGGGATGGCTGTTCTACTGCGGCCTTCTCACGGGCGTGGAATTCGGCGTCCTTTGTGCGGTTCTCGGCCCGCCCGGCGACGGGGCCAAGGCGGGCATGGGCTTCCTCCTCATTAACCTCTGCCAATGTGCCACGGTCTTCGGCACGTTGCGGATCTACCGGGCCCGGGGTTTCCGGCTCGTTCGGCGCGCCCGCCGGAAAGAACCACAACCGGCCCAACCGGTCTGTAAGGCATCGAAACCTTGCCAGTGAGGCGTCTCACGCGACCGTCTTGCGAAGGTTGATCTGGCATCGAGTCCACAGCCTGCTGCTACTTGCCCCCCTTGGCCCACCGCGTTTCTTGGGGGGCGGGGGGTGATGGCTTTTCTGGGGCTCCCCCGCCGGCTTCCTCGGGCAAGCGGGAGTTATATCGCGGCCGCGGCCACGCCTATACCCGTGAAAGGAGACTCCCATGCGAAGGATTCGTGTCCGCTGGCGAGCGGCCGGGCTGGTCGCCGTTTTGCTGTTGGCCATTGCGGTCCTGGAGGTGCGTGGCCAGTCGCCGTTGGCGGAAATCATCGCCAGCGCCCCGAACCGGCTCAATCCCTGGGCCGCCGAGGCCAATCCCCTGCCGCCCATCGAGCGGTTCTTGGGCGTGGACCGGCAATTCTGGGTCAAGGTGGGGCCGCCGGAGGCCTCGCTGTCGGTCTCGGTCGTCGAGCCGCGGCGGAAATCGCCGGCCCCGCGCGGCACGATCCTGGTAATCCACGGCGTGCTGGCCCGCAGCGCCACCATGCTCCCCGCGGCCCGGGCACTAGCCGATTCCGGCTACCGGGCGGTGCTGGTCGATCTGCGCGGGCATGGCCGCTCCAGCGGCAAGTACATGACCTTCGGCGTCCAGGAAGCCAAGGACCTTTCCCAGGTGATCGACGCCCTGGAGCGAAAGGGTCTTGTGGCCGGGAACCTGGGCGTCTACGGCATCTCGTACGGGGCCACGACCTCGATTCACCTGGCCGCGGTCGATCGCCGCATCCGGGCGGTGGTGGCCGTCGAGCCTTTCAGCACCGCCCGCGAGGAGGTGCCGCACTTCGGCCGCGTGATGGTGCCCGGCGTCGGCTGCCTGATCTCCGACAAGACCTACCAGCGGTCGCTGGACGAGGCGGGACGGATCGCCCACTACAACCCCGACGACGCCGACGCCGTGAAGGCCATCGCACGGACCTCGGCCCGCGTGCTCATCGTCCACGGGACGAACGACTGGATCGTGCCGCACCAGCAGAGCGAGCGTTTGCACGCGGCCGCCTTGGACCACAGCGAGTTGGTCTCGGTCCCCTGGCTGGGACACGTGGCGTTATGGGTCGATCCGGGTGGGCACGTAGCGAGCCGGGCCACGGCGTGGTTTGACCGTTGGCTCGGCGGCGAGGGGAAGTAGCGGCGGCCAGCGGCGCGCATGGGATTCCCTGGGGAACCACCCGGCAGCCGTTCACAGCCCCGTGGTGACACTAGCCCGAAGCGCAAGCGAGGGTCTGCCGCCCCACGGTCTGCCGTCGCTTCCCCCTCGCTTGCGCTTCGGGCTAGTGTTGAACTGTGAACGGTTATGCCACCCCCGATGACCGGTTTGCCGACCCGCTCAGCGGCCCGATGATGCCTGTCCTCATTATGGTGCTAGCCGCCACATAATGGACCAGAAGGGAATGTTCGAGGCGAGTGCAGCAGCGAGGAAGAAGGCCAGCGTGACGGCAAACAACAGGGCCGAGACAATGGTCCCGACCGCGCGATCCCGCTTGATCGCCATGCAGAGGATGGCCAACAGGCTTGCGCCCGCGATTAGGGCCATGCCGCGAAAGCCGAGTTGCACGAAGAACTCAGTGGACGACGGCAAATCCGGCTTCCCCCCGCCACTCATTGCCGTCATCGCGTGGGCAGTGCCCTGCGTGGTCATTGCGGCCACGAATGCGCCTGCGGGCACAAGCCCTATCGCCAGCAGGAGCACGACGAAGTACGATCGGGACCAGCCTGGGGCGTTCATGTACGCATCCTCGCGTCGAGCCACCAGTCTATTGTATCACTCCACGGCTCTCGGCACCACGCCCAACGCGAACCCCGGCCGATATCGAGGGGATCAAGGGCTGGGATGAGGAAAAAATGACGTGGGAGTGGCAGGGGGTCGTGCTCTGGCAGCAGGGGCCCGCCGGGAATAATCGGCCCGGTTTTCGGCGAATACAATACGGGAGCAGCCGCGGTTCATAGCGGCACATCTCCCATTTCTGCCCCGCCCTGGCCGGCAGGATCGGGCCGATCGCTATGAACAAGGGACGATGTCCCATGAGAGCCGCGAGGATTGTTCGCGTGGTGCTGGCGAGCCTGATCGTGGCGGCGTTTTGCGGCTCTGCTCTCGCCGCGGGCGAATCCGCGGCGACTGCCGGCCAGGGTGGCGCCGATGGTTGCATTGGCCCCGGTTGGGGATACCGGCCCAGAACAGCGCGATCGCGTCGTCCGGCGGAACCAAGGCGAGCGAAGCTGCGGTGGCCGGCGCGATCTCCTGGCTTGCCAAGCACCAGGGCGGCAAGGGAAATTGGCGATTCGACCCGCCGGCCGGGACCGGCAGGGGCTACGCCAACCCGGGCACGTGGAAATCCGACTCCGGCGCCACGGCATTGGCCCTGCTGCCGTTCTTGGGCATCGGCCAAACGCACAGGAACAGGGGGCGGTACCAGTCCAACGTCGCCTCCGGGATCTCCTGGCTCGTCAAGCACCAGAAGCCCGACGGCGACCTGTCGGCCGGTGGCGCGCGCAGATGCCCTCTCACGCCTGGGCGACGATCGTTCTTTGCGAGGCCTATGGAATGACCGGGGACAGGGTTGTCGGCGAGGCGGCGCAACAAGCGGTCAAGTTCACTGTGGCCTTGCAGGACAATACCTCAGGCGGCTGGTCGGAAGGACCGAGCCAGACGCCCACCATGTGGATGTCAGCATGGCAGATCATGGCGCTGCGGATGGCGACGTTGAACGGCCTGGACGTACGCAAATCGGCGCTCGACGAGGCCGCCGGTTTCCTCGACAGGCTACACGCCAAGGACGGCGTGAAGTATGGCCTGACCGGCCCTGGCGATACAAGTGACGTTGCCACGGCGATGGGGCTGCTTAGCCGGATGTACGTCGACCCTGGAGGCTGGCTGTCCCTTGGGAATCCGCCGTCCGCTCCTCCGCCCGCCAAAACCAAGCCGGCCGGACAGCGCGGCGTCGAGTACCTCGAACAAGCCGGTCCCTCGAAGAACGACGCCGCGTACAATTGGTACGGCACGCTGGTCATGTACAACATCTATGGCCCGCCTTGGGACGCATGGAACCGCAAGATGCGCCGCCAGTTGATCGAGACCCAGGTGAACGAGGGCGACGAATTGGGCAGTTGGTGGAGCGCCGACGACGCCCATGCCGCCGAAGGCGGCCGGCTGTGGCAGACGGCCACCAGCGTCCTGATCCTCGAGGTGTACTATCAATATCTGCCGTTGTTCTATCGCTCGGCCCCCGAGGCCGGCGGCCCGCAGCCCCGGGAAATGAGCTGGTGACCCATCTCCCGCCGCGGGAGGGCAGGGTGAGGGCTGTGGATCGAGAGACGCAGATTGCCAGCGGAGGTCCAATCCGCAAAAAAACCTCTTGTGCCTCCGGCACCCCGATAGCGAAGCTATCGCGGCCACCCGCGTAGCGGCAAGCGGAGGTTCAATCGGCCGCGAAAACCTCTTGTGCCTGCGGCACCCCGATAGCGAAGCTATCGCGGCCACCCGCGAAGCTATCGCGGCCACCCGCGGAGCACGATCACCCCCCAACGCAGTCGGGGGGCTTTTCTCCAATCCCTAAATCCCTAAATCCCCAATCCCTACCCTACTTCTGCACGCTGAACTTGTACACGGTCGTCTCTTTGTAGGTCTCGCCCGGCTTCAGGACCGTGGTCGGATAGGTCGGATGGTTCGGCGAGTCGGGATAGTGCTGCGTCTCCAGGCAGAAGGCGAAATGCTTCTGGTACGTCTTGCCGCCGGCGGTAATCTTGCCGTCGAGGAAGTTCCCCGTGTAGAACTGGACGCCCGGCTGCGTAGTGTAGACTTCCATCACGCGGCCGCTGGTGGGCTCGACCACGCGCGCGGCCAATTGCGGCCCTTCGCCTTCGGTCGCCGTGTTGAGCACGTAACAGTGGTCGTAGCCGTTATGTTCGCCCTTGCCGACCTGCTCGATGCGGGAACCGATGGTCATGGGCTTGGTGAAATCCATGGGCGTGCCCTTCACCGCCGCGGGCTCGCCGGTGGGGATCAGGGTGTCGTCCACCGGCAGGTAGCGATCGGCGTTGATCATCATTTCCTCTGCGAGCACGTCGCCCGCGCCGGCGCCGGCCAGGTTCCAATAGGCGTGATTGGTGAGATTCAGGACGGTCGGCTTGTCGCAGGTCGCTTCATACTCCATCTTGAGTTTATCGTCGTCGGTCAGGCTGTAGGTGACTGTGTTGGAGAGCTTGCCCGGATATCCTTCCTCGCCGTCGGGGCTGGTGTAGGTGAAGACGACGCCGACGGAGTCTTTCTTTTCGACCGGCTTGGCTTTCCAGACCACCTTGTCGAATCCCTTCTTGCCGCCGTGCAGATGGTTAGGTCCGTTGTTCGTGGCCAGCGTATATTCCTTGCCGTCGAGGGTGAATTTGCCCTTGGCGATGCGGTTGGCATAGCGGCCGACGGTGGCGCCGAAATAGGGCGTGGGCACGTCTGTGCTGATATAATCGGCCAGCGAGTCGCGATAGAGGGTGACGTTGGCGAGCTTGCCGTTGCGGTCGGGCACTTCCACGTCGGTGATCGTGGCCCCGTAGGTCATGATCTGGACCTTCAGGCCGTGGGGATTGGTCATCGTGTAGAGGTCGATTTCGGCGCCGTCGGGAAGTTTGCCGTAGGGTGCTTTCGTCACGCTCATTTTTTGCTCGCCTGGGGTTGAGTGTGTCACGTTCGATTCCTGGGTACAACCTGTCAACAACATGGTGCCGAGCATCGTGGCCCAGCAGCAATTCCACCAGCGTGTCATGGCGACTCTCCTTTTTGGATTTTGCGGATCACTTCCCGGTTCTTCTGCGCGGTTGCGTCCTGGGGATCCAATTCCAGGACCTTGTCGAAGTCGGCCAAGGCGGCCGGCAGCGCGCCGAGTTTGTAATAGGCGAAACCGCGGTTGCCGTAAGCGGCCGTCAGCCGCGGATTCAGCTCGATGGCCTGGGTGTAGTCGATGACGGCGCTTTCCAGTTGGTTCTTCTGCCGATAGGTCAGGCCGCGGTTGAAATGGACTTCGGCCGAGCGCGGATACAACGACAGCGACCGGTCGTACTCGGCGATGGCTTTATCCAGCTTGCCCTCCTTCTGCAGCGCAAGGCCGCTCTGGAAGTGGGTCTTCGCCTCGTCGCTGAACTTCTCCAGGGCGCTTTCCAACCGCTCCACCGCCTCGGCGCGCGACGCATTGTCCTGGACCGGGCCCCACTGCTTATAACCGTCGACCGGCTTGGGATCGACGCGAAAGACCTGCTTGTAATCGGCCACGGCCTTGTCCAGCTCGTTCTTGCGGAGATAAGCCAAGGCGCGATTGAAGTAGGCCTCGCCATTGTCGGCGTCCAGCCGGATCGCTTCGGCGAAATCGGCGAAGGCCTTGTCCAAGTCGCCCTTGCGGGCGAAGACACAGCCGCGGCGGAGCCAGCTCATCGTATCGTTGGGCAACAGCCGCACCGCCCGATTCAGGTCCGTCAAGGCGCCGCTGTACTGGCCCTGCAAGGCCAGGGCGAAACCGCGCTCGCGATAGGCCTCCGTATAATCGGGATCGAGCCGGATCGCTTCGTTGAAATCGGCCAGCGCCTTGTCCATCTCCCCTTGGCGCGAATAGCAGAATCCCCGGCTGAAACGACTGGCCGGATCCGTCGGCGCCAGCTCGATGGCGCGATTCAAATCGGCCAGCCCCCCCTCGAGGTCGTGCAGCATGGTGCGGGCGTAGCCGCGATCGGACAAGGCCCCGGCGTCCCTGGGGTCCAGTTGCAGGGCCTGGTTGAAATCAGCCACCGAGTTTTCCCAATTCTCCAACTGCGAGTAGGTCATGCCGCGGCTGACATAGGCCTTCTCATTCTTGGGGTCGAGCTGGATCGCCTTGTTCAAGTCCCACAGCGCCTCGTTGTACTTGGCTTGCAGGGTCTTGATAAAGCCGCGGTCGCGGTAGGCGTTGGCGTACTTCGCGTCGATGCGGATCGTTTCCGTGTAGTCGTCGATGGCCTTGTCGTTGTCCCCCTTGCGGTAATAAGTGAAGCCGCGGTTGAAATGCGCGACGGCGTAGTTCGGATTGAGCTGGATTGCCTTATCCAGGTCGGCCAAGGCCGCCGCGAACTTGCCTTTCATCGTGTAGGCCAGGCCGCGCGTGCTGTAGGCAGGCGACGACTTGGGATCCAGTCGAATCGCCTCCGTCAGGGCGGTGATCGCCTCGTCCCATTTTGCCTCGTCCACGGCGGCGACGCCCTGGCGGTAGGGCTCGCTCTCCGTCGGCGCTAACTCCGGCACGGCGCCGGACGGGCCCTTCTCGTCGCCGCCCTGCTGGTCCAATGCGGGCGGGTCCTTCGTCTCCTGGTCGCCGGGGCGGTCGCGCGGCCCGCGAAGGCGGAATCCGCCGCTACCAAGCTGCGCACGAGCGACCGCCGGGCCGACGGCCATCCACGCGATGAGCAGAGCGATAATCAAGAAGTTTCTCATTGGGCGAAACCTTTTGCTGGTAAATCACTGGCCCGCGGCGTTATCCGGGGGCTTACGCCCCCGGCTCGGTTAAGCGCGTCCCTGGTCCCCGGCCCCCGGCCCCCAGCCCCTGGCCCCTGGCCCCTGGCCCCTAACTAACCTACCCGCTTTTCCGCCGAACATCAATCCCCGCCCCGCTTGGACTGGCAGGCCGGGCAAAAGAACGTCGATCGCTGACATTGCACGATCCGCACCACGTCGGCCTGGCCGCAACGCACGCAGCGCTGGCCGGCCCGCTGATAGACCCAGTGGCAAAGCTGGTAATTTCCCGGCTGGTTGCGGGCGATACGGTAGGTGCCGTCGCGGAGGGTCGAGCCCTGGTGGCGGATGGCCGCCCGCAGGATCTCTTGGGTCGCGGCGTGCAGGGCGGTCCACTGTGCCGGCCGCAGCCGCCGGCAGGGCAGGGCGGGATGGATGCCGGCGCGGTGCAGGATTTCGGAGGCGTACAGGTTTCCGATGCCGGCCACCGCCCGCTGGTCCAAAAGCGCCACCTTGATGTCGCGGCGGCTGGCGCCCAGCCGCTGGCGCAACGCGGCGGCCGAAACTTCCAGGGCATCGGGGCCCAGCCGGTCCGGCCCGTAATGCCGGTCGAACTGGCGGGGTGAAACCAGCCGCGCCACCCCCAGCCCGCGCTGGTCCCAAAAGATCAGCTCGGCGGCCGGGCCGCCGGAGAGGTGGAAGACCAGGCGGACGTGCGCGGCGTCGGGCGGATCGGCCAGCAGCACCAGCCCGGTCATGCGCGGTTCCAGGACGATGCGGTCGCCGTTGTCCAATTCCAGCACGATCCGCTTGCCCAGTCGTGCCACGCCGCGGATCCGGCGGCCCAGCGCGCGGCGGCGAAACTCGCCCAGCGGCGGGACAATCCGGATGGACTGAAGCCGGCAACGGGGCCGGCGGAGATCGTCGATGCGGCAGCCCGCCACCACCGCAATTCCGCGACGCATCGTTTCGACTTCAGGGAGTTCTGGCATGGGGCGGGGCCGGTCGCGGGGGCAACACCTCGACCGCGCAGCGAAAGGTATCGGCGGACTGCTGGTTCTTCTCCCAGGGCCGCACGTAGATGAGATTGATCGTCGTGATGCCCGGCTGCGCGGCCCGGAACTTGAAGAAGAACGTCCCGCCCGTGCCGACCATGCCGGGCCGGGCCGACAAGGGAACGTATTCGGGCGGCACTACCATCTGCAGCGATTTGCCGGCCGGCGCCGCGGCCTGCCACTGATAGCCGGTGGTGGGATTGCCCGGCACTCGGATCAGCACCCACTGCCCGACGGAAACCTGGAAACGCTTGCCATTGTCGACCTTGGCGATTTCGAACCACGGCGACGCGGCCGGCAGCGCGCCCGGGACCGCGGGCAGGGCCAATTGGACTCCCACCCGGTTGGCCCGGCGGGACGGAAACGGCATCCAACCGTGCAGACCCCATCGCGTCGGCGGCGAGTCGACCCAGTAGATCGGCCCCCAGGGCGTGCGGTAATAATCGTTCGGCAGCGGGCGAGGCAATTTCCGGCCGTCGTAGAGCAACAGTCCGCGCCGCGCCTCGGTGGGCGTGCCGGGATCGCTGATTTCCAGCGTGTACTGCCAGCGGCCCGACCGGTAACTGCCCGGCCTGTTCGGATTGATGGGCTTGGGCGGCAGCGGCGGTGGGTTGGCCGGAGCGGCCGGAGCAGCCGGAGCGGCCGGAGCAGCCGGAGCGGCCGTGCCAGCGGGCGGCGGCGTGGCAGGCGGCGGCGTGGCAGGCGGCGGACCGCCCGCCGGCGCCGCGACCGGGGCGGGACTTTGCCCCGCCGCACCGGCAGGCAGCGGCTTGGCCTCCGCGTCCAGTGCCACCAGGCAGTGCTCGCAGCGGTGCAGCGAGGCACTGCACTTCGGGCAGAGTTTCAGCGCCGGGCTGGCGGTCGGGGCGCCGCAGACAACGCACGTGCCCGAGGCGCCGACGAACATCAGGTCCTTGCACTTCGGGCACAACGTCGCCCGGGCCTCGGCGCACCAGGCCAGCACGATCGCCACCCCGGCCACTGCAAGCATCTTCCCTGTCATGGATCAATCCTTTGCAACATCGAGGGCATCCGGGAATTCCGTTGAAACAACATTTGCACAACCAAGGGTTTGACGTTGAGGATTCCACGCAAAGGCGCCAAGCCGCAAAGGCGCAGAGGCGTGGAAGAGACGAAGAGGAAAGTCGGATCGTCTTCGCAGGCTGTCGGTTTACCACTCACCCCTTCTTCCTCTTTCTTTGCGGCTTGCGCACTTGGCGGGAGAAAGTTCTCGCTGTAGCGTTGCCAAGACGGCGATGTTCTTGCCTCCGAGTTCCCGGACACACTCTTGCAAACTTCTTTCTCCAGAAGGCATTCTGTTTCTACGCCTCGGCCAACGTTTTCACGATCACCACGGTAATGTCGTCCTGGTGCGGTTGATTGCGGCAGAAGCCGATGACTTCGTCGTAGAGGGCACGGATGATTTGCCGCGCCGGGTTGTCGCGCTCGCTGCGAATGACCTCCAACGCGCGGCCGACGCCGAAGCGGACCCGGCCGGGCGATTCCGCCTCGATCAAGCCGTCGGTGAAGAAGGCCATGATGTCGCCCGCGAGCAAGGCCATCGCCGGCACGGCGGGGACCACCGTTTCCGCCTCGACGCCCAGGGGAATGCTGGTGCTGTCCAAGACGGTGACGTTGCCGGCCGCATGGAGCAGGTAGCCCCGCTGCCCGGCGCTGGCGTACTCGAAAGAGCGCTGGCGGTGATCGAGACGCACCAGCGCCAAGGTGACGAAGTGGAAGTCGCCGGTATCGACCGCCAGGACGCGGTTGGCGCAGGTGAGGATATCGCCGGCGTCGCACTGGGTCTGCGCCAGGGTCCGCAAGCAGGCGCGGGTTTCCGACATCAGCAGGGCGGGGCCCATGCCGTGGCTGCTGACGTCGCCGAGCACGATCCCCAGGCAGCCGTCCACCATGGAGATGTAGTCGAAGTAATCGCCGGCGGCATCCTTGGCGGGATACAGGGCGCCGGCGATGTCGAAGCCCGGCAGCGCGGGAGATCGCAGCGGGTAGAGGCGTTGCTGGATTTCCTGGGCCGCCCGGAACTCTTCCGAAGCGTCGCGGAGCGCCTCTTCGGCGCGGCGTCGCCGGCTGCGCTCGATGGCATAACGGATGGAGCGCACCGAGCAGGTTGTCGTCGACTTTCCCTTTCACGAGGTAATCTTGGGCGCCGGCCTGGACCGCCTTGATGGCCGCCGTCTCGTCGTCGTAGCCGGAGAGCACGACGATGGGCACGTCGGCGGCGTGGGCGTGCATGACGAAGAAGGTTTCCAGGCCGCGGCTGTCGGGCAGCGTGAGGTCCAGGAGGATGATGTCGAAGGAGCCCTCCTTGCAGCGCTCGACGCCCGCCGAAAGCAACTCCACGTGGGCCAGCTCGAAGGGGCCGTCCCAGCGGTCGGCCAGCAGGTTGCGCATGACCCACACGTCGTCGGGATCGTCTTCCACCAGCAGAATGCGGATTCGTTGGCGCGGCATGGCGGCCCTTGACCCTCAATCCCGGCCCGGCGGTTCGACCGTCTCGAACCAATACTTGGCCAGGGTATCCATCAGATCGACCAAGGCGCGGAACGTCACCGGCTTGGTCAGGTACGAGTTCACTCCCATCCGATACGCGTATTCGATGTCGCCGTGGTCCGTGGAGGTGGTCAGGACGACGACGGGGATCTGCTTGAGGCGGGCGTCGCCTTTGAGTTCCCTCAGCGCCTCGCGGCCGTCCATCTTGGGCATTTTCAGGTCCAGCAGGATGAGGTCGGGCAGGGGGGCGGCGCCGGCCGGGGCGTAGGGGCCGCGGCGGTGCAGATAGTCCAGCAGATCCTCGCCGTCGCGGACGACGCGGAGGTCGTAGTCGCGGCCGTTCTCGACCAGGGCCTCGCGCACCAGCAAGCAGTCGTCGGCATCGTCGTCGGCCATGAGGATGACGCCCGCTTTTCGCATCGCTTACCCCGCCTTTCCGCGCTGCACGACCGGCAGCAGCACCTCGAAGGTCGAGCCCTTGCCGGGGCTGCCCTGCGCGCTGATCTTGCCGCCGTGATGTTCGGCGATTTTCCGGCAGATGGCCAGGCCGATGCCCGTTCCCTGGTAGACCTCGCGGGGGTGCAGGCGCTGGAAGATGCCGAAGATGCGCTCCTGGTGGCGGGGATCGAAGCCGATGCCGTTGTCCTCGACGGTGATGCGGCACATCTCCCCGGCCGGCAGCCTTTCCCCCTCGCGGCGGGCGTGCGGCGCCACGTAGCGACCCTCGATCTTGACGACGGGGGCCTCCTCCGGGCGGCGGAATTTCAAGGCGTTGCCGATGAGGTTTTGCAGCAACTGCCGCATCAGCAAGGGATCGGCCTGGATCGTCGGCAGCTTGCCCGCCTCCACCCGCCCCCCCGCCTGCTCGATCTGCACCTCCAGGTCGGAAACGACTTCGCGCACGATCTGCGCCAAATCGACGGGGACGAATTCCCTGCTGCGGGTGGTGACGCGGGAGAGCGTCAACAGGTCGTCGATCAAGCTCTGCATCCGCGCCGCGGCGCTCTGCATCCGCTCGACGCACTCGCGGCCGGTCTCGTCCAACGCCTCCTTGCACTTCAGCTCCAGGCGATCGCCGAAGGTGCGGATCTTGCGCAGCGGCTCCTGCAGATCATGCGACGCCACGTAGGCGAATTGTTCCAGGTCGCGGTTGGATCGCTCCAGCTCGGCGGCGTAGCGGGCCTGCTCCTCCTCCGCCTTCTTCCGCAGGCTGATGTCGCGGAGGAAGAACGTCAGCACCGGCTCGCCCTGCTCATGGCTGAGGGTCATGGCCATTTCGGCGGGAAAGGTCTCGCCGCTGGCCCGCACCGCCGTCACTTCCACCCGCTTGCCCAGCATCGATCCCTCGCCCGCTTCCAGGTAGCGCTCGATGCGGTTGCGCTGGCCGGCGCTGGCCGAAGGGGGGAAGAGCACGTCCGCCGGCCGCGTCCCCAGCACCTTGTCGCGGGAGTGGCCGAACGCCTGCTCGGCCGCCCGATTGAACTCGGTGATGATCCCCTCGTGATTGATGGTGAGGATCGGGTCCAGCGACGATTCGAGGATGGCGTGTTTGCGGGCCTGCGATTCCTCCAGCGACTCGCGGAGCCGGTCCCAGGGGCCGGCGTCGCGGTGCAGGACGGCCAGGCAGGTCGGTTTGTCGCTTTGCGGCGTCTTGACGCGAAACATGATCGTCTGCACCGCCAGCAGCTCGCCGCTCTTGCGGTTGCGCAACTGGCTGCGGCCCTCCCAGTGCCCGCTGCGATTGACCGCCGGCACCGCCACGTCGCGGAGTTCCTTCCACGAGTCCTCGGAGTAGTAGTCGTGCAGGCTGCCCGAGGGGACGGGCTCCTCTTCGCCCAGGCCGATCATGCGGCGGGCGGCCAGATTGAAGTAGAAGGGCTCGCCGTGGGAGGTGGCCAGGCAGATGAAGTCGGCGGTCGAATCGGCCAGCGCGCGGCAAATCGAGTCGTTATTGGCGATCAGCACGTCCAGCAACTCGCTCATGGGCCGGCAACCCCCCCGCTATTGATTATGGCCCGCTTCGCCCGGGTGTCAAGAGACGCTAGCGGTCCGGCCGCTCCAGCGCGTAGCGGTAATAGACTTCCAGCGTCAAGATGGCTAAGGCCGTGCTGTAGATGCGTCCGCCGCTCGAGCCCCAGCGGTCGGAAGGGTCCCAACTTCCCCGCTCGCACCCCTGGTGTTTCTGCAGCTTGATGACGGTGTCGCGGACGCAGTCGTTCCACGTCTTCCAGGGCTGGCCGCCCGCCAGGAACATGGCCAGGGTGCAGTTGTACCACAGGTAATAATCGCGTATTTTCGGGGGACCGTCTGGCGGGAATTCTCGTTGGGCAAAATCGGCCAGGTAGCGGGCGGCGTCCTTGACCAAGGGGGCGTCGGGTTGGTCGAAAAGAAACTGCCTGGCCAACATGCCCACGCCCGTGGTCGCCTCGGTCTCCAGCGTCCGGTTGTCGGCGTAGCCGGTACGCCCGTTCTGGCCCGTCTGCCGGGCCTGGAAGAACTTGCGCACCTTGGCCAGGCAGCCGGCGTCGGGGGGGATGCCGGCTTCCCGGGCCGACTTCAGCGCCAACACCTGCCAGCCCGTGACCGACGAATCGCTGGGATCCTTGAGCTTGCCCTCATAACGCCCGCCTCCATCGCGCCAGCCGCCGTCGAGGTGCTGGTTCTCCTCGATGAACTCCACGGCCTTGTGGAGCCCCTGCAGGTAGCGCGGCTGCGGCGACTCGTGCAAGGCAATCGCGGCCGCACAAGCATCGCCCAGCGCGAACGCGGCAATGCCGTGCTCGTACATGAAGTTCTTGTGGTATGCGCCCCGTTTGGCGACGGGCAAGGAGCCGACCAGTGCGCCATCGTCCTTTTGATGGTCCACGATCCAGTCGAGGGCCTTGCCGACCGCGGCGGAATACTTGGTGTCGTTGAAGTAGTAATGTCCGCCGGCCTGGAAGGCCAGCACCGCCAGTCCGGTATGGGCCATTTCGAAGGTCCCGCCCCCGTCCGTGCAGGGCGAAGTCTTCTCGCACCGCGACTCCGCACCCCTGCCCAGGCAGCGGCTGGACCACGAGCCGTCGGCCGCCTGGTGTCGGGCGAGCCAATCCAAGCCGTCGCCGACCGCCTGTTCGCTGATGGGTGTGCCGCCAAGCTTGCCGATCCACTCCGCGCGGCCGGCCCGGGTCCGCCGGCTGTACAGTCCGGGCGCCGCCTCGCTGCCCGCATCCTCGACCGCCACATTGCCCCCTGCCGGGACAATCGCTTCCGGCACGGCCGGCCGGGCCGTCGCCAGCGACCAACCGTCGCGAGAGACGACTTCAATCGCCTCCCCCGTCTTCAGCCCCTCGATCTGCCAACGCACCTTCCGCTCGCTTCCCACGTCCTCGGGGCGGACGTGGATGGACATTTCCGCCGCCGGGCGGTCCTCGCTCGCGTGCCGCAGGGTCACGGTCCCGCTGCTCCGCGGGACATACGTCACGCCCAGGCTCTCGGGCTCGAGCCAGTCGCGGCTGAGTTTCAATTCGCCAAGCTGGGCATAGCGCATCGCCTCAGCCGCCTGGTGGGACCACCAGCAGGCCAGCCCCAAGACAGCCGCAGCCCCTGCGGCGGCGATCCAGGCCACGGCCCGCCGCCGGCGGCGGCCGGGCTCGTCAGCCGGACCGGCAACCGGCAGCGGCGGCGACGGTGACGATGGTGGCGGCGGTGGAGTGGAACTCGCCCACGCTTGCCCCGCTGCAAGCGAACCTCCGCAGCCCGGATACGGACAGGCCGCCGCATCGTCAGGGTACTCTCGGCCGCATCGTTGGCAAAGTGTCATTGGTTTCCGTGGCGGGAGCCTGCCATCCTACCGGCTGCCGGTGGAAGAGGGCTACGGGCGGGTCTCGACGACCTTCGTCGCCGACGCACTGCTGATCGCTTGCAGCCGAGCCAGCGCCCGCTGCTTCAATTCTCCCGATGCGCGACGGGCGGCCATCTGGTAATAAATGCGGGCGACCTTGGACTTGCCGTCGATCTCGGCCTGACGGGCACGGTCGAAGAACTTCTGCGCCTCGTCCGCACGGGTCTGCCGCAGGGCCGCGCCGAACCGCCTCGGCCGCCACCGCGGCCGCCGCCTCGGACTCCGTCTCCTGGCGGGCCCTTGGCGCCCAGTTTCCCGCCAGGGCGGCCGGGCCGTGCCCCTGGACATCTGCCCCCGCCTCCCCGCGCCGATGATGCTCCGCAAAGGACGAAGCGGGCTCGCCCAGCAACGCCTCGTCCATCGCCGCGAAGTCGTGGATCGTCGCCGTCACCCGGGCGCCGGCCGCCGTGCGGCTGCTGCCGATGGACCGGTCGCCGAACAGCGGCAACGGAAAGCCGAACTGATTTTGCGAGTCCTGCGATTGCGACATCCCGCCCAGGAAGCCGCTGCCGCTGTCGGGGACCGAAACGGTAGTATCGACGGAGAAGAACGAGTAGGTCGGCAACTGCACCGCGGTGGCCTGCGCCAGGGCGGGACCGGCCGCCACGGCCAGCCCTGCCATGATGAACCACCGTATCACTCGCGGTTGCACGATGCCACCCTAAAGGCTAGGCGATCTCGAACGTGCGGATCTTCCACGGGTCAATCTTAAACTGGAGTTGGCCGCCTTGCAAGGCCGCGTCCGCCCGCTTGACGCCCAGCAGGTCGGTTTCCACCGCCTGGGTGTGGGGGACGCCCAGGGTGATCTGGGCGTCGCCGGTCCGCCCGTCCACCTCGACCGCCCGCAACTCCAGCTTGCCGCCGGGCTTGCGGCGGAAGGCCGTCACCATGACGTTGCTCGGGCCGGCGGCCAGGAAACTCTTGCTCGTAGGCAGCTCGCCTTGCTGGGGGGCGGCGACGCGGCTCAACAGCGGCTGCGTCAGGGCCGCGGCGGCCCGCAGACGGTCGGCATTGCAGAATTCCGGCTTCCCTGCGCCGGGAACGTGCGGCAGGAGGGCATGGCGGTATTCCGAGTAAATCGGCCAGCCGAAGATGTCCTGCGTCCAGAACGACTCCCATTCCCGTATCAGGAGGTTCGAGATCCCGCTGCCTTCATCGCGGCGGAAGAATTGCGTGCCCGCGTGCAACCACAGCAACCCGGCGTCCTTGCCTACCAGGTCGACGAACGTCAGGCCGTGGAGTTTCGGCTTTTGCGTCGGCTCGACGCCCAGCGGGTAATCGCGCACCAGCGTGCTCACCGGGAACGAAGGCACCAGCGAGAACCAGTACCCCTGCTTGATGATGGCGGGAGGATAGGGGTCCGGCGGGGGCGGGACATGCGTCAACATGCGGCTGTAGATCACCACGCACGGCGAGCCGGCCGCCAGGCTGATGCGGGTCTCGAACTGCAACTCGGGCATCTTGTGCTGGGCCCGCACTTCGGCACGCACCGGGCCCTTGGCCAGCCAGTCGATCGATGCCCCCGACTTGGCGCTGTCGTAGAACTCGGGAGGATTGCGGCCCATCAGCTTCGCCATGGCGAGGTTCGGCTTCCCCGTGAACCGCGGGAAAGCCCCCTTGCGGGCGTCCAGCATCTCGCGGCCGGAGGCCTTATGCACCAGGCTGACGATGCCGCCGGTGTCCGGGGCCAAGCGGACACGCAGGTGTTCGTTCTCAAGTGTCAGCTTCGGCTCGTCGATCTTCAGATCGGTCGCCACCGGCGGGACCGCCGTGGGGCTGAAGTCCAGGTAATACGTGTCGTAGCCGGCGCTGGGCACCTTTTGGGCCTGGAAGGCGACGTCCGCCACAATCAGGTCGCCGGTTTTCAGGTCCCGGCTGCTGCTGCGGACGATCTGGGAGGGGACCGCCTTGCCGGCGCGGTCCCTGACGACGAGGTCCTTGGTGCCCGCCGGCAGCGGGTACAGTCGCCCCGTGCTGACCACGTCGGTCCGCGGCCAGGCGTGGGGATTGAGCACGGTGACGGCCAGCGGGCCGCGGGCATCGGTGGCACTGCCGATCCGCCGGCTCAGGCCCGTCAGCGTGGCGTCCATCGCCTGTTGGCCCTGTTTCTCGGCGGCGTCGAGGTAACTGAATCCTATGGAACCCCAGGTGGAATTGTGGTTGTCTTCCAGTCGGTCCGCCGCGGCGAAGTTCTCGCCCTGCCAGCGGGCATACTCGCACAACCCCACGTCGTGGCTCTGCGAGGTCATCAAACCCTTCCACGCGTTTTCCAGCAGGCCGGCCTGCGACCTGGCCCCCAGCGCCGAGGCGGCGGCGTCGAAGACCTCGGCGGCCAGCAGCAGCCCTTCCACCTTGCGTTGCATGATGCGGACCTGGTCGCCGCCCAGTCCCCAGGTGCACGACTTGTTCCAGGCGTCCATGGGAAGGAGGATGGTTTCCTTGGCCTCCGAGCCGTACTTGTCGAGATACTCGCGGAGGGTGACAAACGCGACGCGAGCCCCCTTGGCCAGGCCCTTGTACCTCGCCGGCGCGGACAGGTAGGCCGGCGACTCCGGTGATTCATAGCCGAACTCCGCGAACCAAAGGACCAAGGGCGTGCCAAGCTTCTTGAGCTTCTTGAATTCCTCCCATTGGAGCAACTGCTTCGGGTCGTCGGTCGGGGGGGCGAACAGGGCGTTCTTCGGCACCGTGAGGATCGTCGTGCCGTCGATCCCTTTCCAGTAAATGGCGTTGAAGTCCATGCGCGGGCAGCCCGCCGAGCCCCAGGTGTTCACCTGCGAGAGGCTGGCGTACTTGTATCCGGCCAGCGCACAGAGCTGCGGCAGTTGTGGATGCGTGAACTCCTCCTCGTGGAGCATCGTGGTCATGTCATACCCCAGTGCCTTGCGGATCGTCTCCCGGCCCACGACGATCTGCCGGATGTTCGATTCGCTGCCGATGGTGGTCCCCATCGGCTGGGCATAGCTGCCGCCGATCAACTCGAGCTTGCCCGCCGCCAGGTTCTTGACCAGCCTCGCGGCCACCTCGGGGAACTTCTCCGCCATGAATTCGTAGCAGCGGGCGTCCATCTCCAGGCAGGTCTTCACGTGGGGCTCGCGGTTGACCATCTCCATGGCGTCTGTGACCGCCAGCACGCACGACTCGATGCCCAGTTGCCAACCAATGCCGATGTAGCTCCAATGGTTGTAGAGGGCAACGCAGAAGTCGGGCGCCTGGGCGGGCGCCGCGCCGGCGAGGCGAGTCAGCAGCGGCAAGGCCACCACGCCCCCCACACCCGCGGCCAGACTGGTTTTCAGGAAACGCCGTCGCGACGAAAGCTTGCTCATTGCTACATTCTCCTGGAAAAATATCACGCCGGATGCCAAAGTGCGCCACGATGGTAGCTTGAACCCCCGTCGCCGCGCAGGTAAGCAAGGCGCCGCGCGGCTAAGAAGCTATTCAAAAGCTCCCCTCTCCCTTTGGGAGAGGGGTCGGGGGTGAGGGCAGTGTGGGCTGCATCTAGAAATGACAGATTCCTCACCATTTGCCCTCACCCTAACCCTCTCCCGGAGGGAGAGGGGACTATGGGACTTGCTCTTTCGAGATAGTTTCTAAGTGATTTCGAAGTTGCGGACCTTCCACGGATCGATCTTAAACTGGAGTTGATCGCCTTGCAGGGCCGCGTCCGCCCGCTTCGCGCCCAGCAGGTCGGTTTCCACCGCCTGGGTGTGGGGGACGCCCAGGGTGATCTCGGCGTCGCCGGTCCGCCCGTCCACCTCGACCGCCCGCAACTCGAGCTTGCCGCCGGGCTTGCGGCGGAAGGCCGTCACCATGACGTTGCTGGGACCGGCGGCCAGGAAACTCTTGCTCGTAGGCAACTCGCCTTGCTGGGGGGCGGCGACGCGGCTCAGCAGCGGCTGCGTCAAGGCCGCGGCGGCCCGCAGACAGTCGGCGTTGCGGAACTCCGGCTTGCCCGCTTCCGGGACGTGCGGCAAGAGGGCATGGTGGTACTCCGAGTAGATCGGCCAGCCGAAGATGTCCTGCGAGAAGTACGACTCCCATTCCCGCACCAGGAGGTTCGACATCCCGCTGTCCGCATCGCGGCGGAAGAACTGCGTGCCGGAGTGCAGCCATAGCAGCCCGGCGTCCTTGCCCACCATGTCGACGAACGTCAGGGCGTGGACTTGCGGCTTCTTCGCCGGCTCGACGCCCAACGGATAGTCTCGCAGCACCGTGTTGACGGGGAACGACGGCACGAGCGAGATCCAGTACCCCTCCTTGATGTTGCGGGGATGTCGGGCGGTCTCGCGGGGATACGCGTCCGGCTCGGGGGGACGCGCGTCAACAGGCGGCTGTAGATCAGCACGCAAGGCGAGCCGGCCGCCAGGCTGATGCGGGTCTCGAACCGCAACTCGGGCATTTCGTGCTGGGCCCGCACTTCGGCCTGCACCGGCCCCTTGGCCAGCCAGTCGATCGACGCCCGCGACTGGGCGCTGTCGTAGAATGCGGGAGGCTCTCGGCGCGTCAACTTCGCCATGGCGAGGTTCGGCTTCCCCGTGAACCGCGGGAAAGCCCCCTTGCGGGCGTCGAGCATCTCGCGGCCGGACGCCTTGTGCACCAGGCTGACGATGCCGCCGGTCTGCGGGGACAGGCGGACGCGCAGGTGCTCGTTCTCGAGCGTCAGCGTCGGCTCGTCGATCTTCAGATCGGTCGGCATGCCGTGCGCCCGGCGTACTCTCCGTTGTTGAACTCCAAGTAATAGGTGTCGTAGCCGGCGCTGGGCACCTGCTGGGCCTGGAAGGCAACCTCCGCGGCGATGAGATCGCCGGTCTGCAGATCCCTGGTGCTGGTGCGGACGATCTGGGAGGGGATCGCCTTGCCGGCGCGGTCCTTGACGACGACGTCCTTGGTGCCCGCCGGCAGCGGGTAGATGCGCCCCGTGACGACCACGTTGGTCCGCGGCCAGGCGTGGGGATTGAGCACCGTGACGGCCAGCGGGCCGCGGGCCTCGGTCGCACTCTGGATCCGCCGGCTGAGGTCCGTCAGCGTGGCATCCAGCGCCTGCTGGCCCTGCTTCTCGGCGTCGTCGAGGTGATTGTAGCCCATCACACCCCAGGCGAAATTGTGCTTGTCTTCCAGCCGTTCGGCGCGGGCGAAGCGAGTGCCCTGCCAGCGGGAATATTCGCACAACGCGACGTTGTGGCTTTGCGACTTCAGCAGTCCCTTCCACGCCTTTTCCAGCAGTTTGGCCTGCGAGTTGGCCCCCAGCGACGAGTTGGCGGCGTCGAAAACTTCCGTGGCCAGCAACAGCCCCTCCACCTTGCGTTGCATCACGCGGATCTGGTCGCCGCCCACGCCCCAGGTACACGACTTGTTCCAGCCGTCCATGGGAAGGAGGATGGTTTCCTTGGCCTGTGCGCCGTACTTGTCGAGGTACTGGCCGAGGGTGACAAACTCGACGCGCGCCCCCTTGGCCAGGGCCTTGTATCTGGCAAGCACGGATGGGTAGGCCGGCGTCTCCTCCGATTCCCAGCCGAACTCCTCCCACCCCAGGACCAAGGGCGTGCCGAGCTTCTTGAGCTTCTGGTAATCCGCCGATCGGAGCAACTGATCGAAGGCCGGTTCAAAACGCGACAGGGCATTCTTCGGCACGGTGAGGATCGTTGTGCCGTCGAGCCCCTCCCAGTAGATGACGTTGAAATCCATGCGCGGGCAGCCCGCCGCGCCCCAGGTGTCTAATTGTGAGAGGCTGGCGTACTTGTATCCGGCCAGCGCGCAGAGCTGCGGCAGTTGCGGATGCGTGAACTCCTCTTCGTGGAGCATCGTGACGACGTCATAGCCCAAGATCCTGCGGATCGTCTCCCGGCCCACGACGATCTGGCGGATGTTCGATTCGCCGCCGACGGTGGTCCCCATCGGCTGGCCATAGCTGCCGCCGATCAACTCCATCTTGCCGGCGGCCAGGCTCTTCGCCAGGCGTGCGGCCACCTCGGGGAACTTCTCCGCCATGAATTCGAAGGCCCCCGCGTCCATGTCGAGGGAGGTCTTGATGTGGGGCTCGCGATCGGCCATCTCCATGATGTCCTCGACCGCCAGCACGCACGATTCGATACCCAATTGCCAACCAATGCCGGTGTAGCTCCAGTGGTTGCACGGTGCAACGCAGAAGTCAGGCGCCTGAGCAGCGGGCGCTGCGCCGGCGAGGCGGCCCAGCAGCGGCAAGGCCACCACGCCCCCCACACCCGCGGCCAGACTGGATTTCAGGAAACGCCGTCGCGAAGAAAGCCTGCTCATTGGTACATCTCCTGGGAAAATATCACGCCGGATGCGAAACTATACCAGCATGATAATGCGGACGCCGGGCGCCGTGCAAGCAGGCAGGCGAACGATCCGGCACGTTTTCCCAAAAAAAAGGGGGCGGCCCAGGCTGGACCGCCCCATGGTCGCGGCGAAACAGGCCCGCCGCGATACCCGTTACCCCGCAAGACTAGAGGGTACTCTTCACGCTGCTTGACGTGCCTGAATTCCAGGGCATCGGCGGGCCGACCACGAAGTCGGTCATCTCAGCCCGGTCCCAGGTGAAGATGCTCAGGGGATATTTCTTCTCGAGATTGTACATCAGGAGCGTGACCGGGCCGCTGGTCTTGTCGCTGTCCTGCACGGCCACGCACACGTCCCCCTTGGGCGAGAACGACACCAGGCCGTTGCGATAGAGACTCTTGTTCGGCGGCAGCCGGAGCGTCTTGAGCATCTTGTCGCCGTCGAACACGTAGACCAGGCTGGCCTCCTTGGTCGTCTGGGCGGCCGCCCAGCGCAGCGACCTGGGATCGGCCGCGACGCCGCCGAAACCGGGCAGCACCGCCTTCTTGGCCGACGCCGAACCCTGGCTCTCATAGCGATACACGCCCGGCGTCGCGTCGCTGCTGAAGATGACGTGGTTGTCGCGGGTCATGGCCACGTACATTCCCGGGTTCGGTTTCTGCCAGTTGAATTGCTGGTAAATCGTCGGCTTCACGCCCTCGGTGGTCGTGGAGGCCAGAACTTGGGAAATGTCGTCGGCCACAACCACGGTGTCCGAGTCGCCGGGAACCGCCACGCGGATCGGGTGCAGCAACGACCGGTCCCGCTCCAGGATCGTCGAGACATGGCCATTGTTGTCAATCTCCAGGATCTTGCCGCCGTCACGCGGAATCGCCAGGGCCAGGGCATGATTCCGGACCAAACCCATGCCGGTCGGAGTGAACGGCAAGGAAACGGTCGCCACCACGCGGCCGGTGTCGTCGGTCTGGTAGACCGTGCCCTTCGAGGTGTCGTTGCCGCAGGCGATGTAGACGTAGAACTCGGGCGCGACCGGGGCGGGACCCGGGCCGGCAAGGTTCACGACCGGAGTCGGCTTCACTTGCGGCGGCTGAACGCGATATCCCCTCCACCCATAGTAACCCAGCCTGCCGTAATAGCCGTAATTGTAGCCGTATCCGTACAGCCCGATGCCGACGCCGCCGATGCCGATGTTCACGCCGCCCACGCCAACGCCGCCGCCGCCCACGCCAACGCCCCCGCCGCCGCTCCCAGAGCCGCTGCCGGAGCCGCTGCCGGAGCCGCTGCCGGAGCCGCTGCCAGAGCCGCTGCCGCCGCCGGAACCGTCGCCGGAGCCGCTGCCGTCCCCAGAGCCGGAACCATCGCCGCAACCCTGGCCGGAGCCGTCGCCCTGGCCGGAGCCGTCACCCTGGCCGGAGCCGTCACCCTGGCCGGAGCCGTCACCGGCGCTGGCCTGATCGCTGGGGCAGGTTTGAGAAGCATCGCTAGGCTTGTCGCCGGACGCGTTATCCCCGGAGGGGCAGCTATCCGATCCGTCGCCGGGCTTGCTGTCGGCGGACGCGTTGTCCTTGTCTTTATCTTTGCAAGGGCAGCTATCCGAAGCGTCGCTGGGCTTGCTATCGGCGGACGCACTGTCCTTGTCTTTGTCTTTGCAGCCGTCCGACCCGTCGCTAGGCTTGCTATCGGCGGACGCGCTGTCCTTATCTTTATCTTTGCAGCCGCAACCGTCCGAACCGTCGCCGGGCTTATCGCCGGAATCCTTGTCTTTGTCTCCGGAGGCGCTCTTATCCGGGCTGGACCCGGAGCCTTGGCCCGACCCCGAGCCGCTGCCCGAGCCGCTGCCCGAGCCGCTGCCGCTGCCTGAGCCGGAACCACTGCCCGAACCGGAACCGCTGCCGGAACCTGAGCCCGAACCACCACCACCGCCGCCCGAGCCGCCGCCGATGCCGACGCCTCCGCCGCCGCGTCCCGCCACGACGACGTTGTTGCCGTAGTAGCCCCCACGGCGGTCAACGACCACGTTCGGGCCGTAACGGTCCACGACGACCAAAGAATCGCGCCGATCGATGACCCGCGGGTCGACGATCACGCGACGCTCGTCGTACAGCCGGTTGTGCACAATCACGTCTTCCTCCCGCGGCTTGACGTAGACGGTGCGGTCGGTGACCACGGGCGGCGTGTAGGTATACGTGGGATGCACGACCGGCGCGAGCGCGGCGACCGTGTTGAAGAGCGGTTCGCGATGGCCGTTGCCATCGAGGTACAAACCGACGAGGCTTCCCCAACTGCCCTCGAAGATCACCAACGGCTGCTCGCGGTGCCAGCCCCATAGCTCGCCGACTTCATCGCCGCGCTCGTTGACGACGCGGAAATTGTGTTTCTTCTCTGCATCGGCGGGCGTACTGAAGCGCAGCTCGATGTGCAAATACTTCTGCGCAGCCGCGTCTGCCGGCGCGGTCACTCCATGCTCCGTGCTGTTGAGCCTGGCCACCGTGGAAACGTGCCACGGCGCCGTGTCGCTGCCCGGAACTGTGGGCTGTTCGGCCCGCGCCACCGAGGCGACAAACAGCAACCCCACCACCCCCGCTACTAGAAACCTGCTGCTTCTCATGCGTCCGCTCCTTTGCCTGATAACTGGTCCCGAAAGTCAATCGGGAAATTCCATGCCCTTCATGCCCAAACAACGCCCGCAAAACGCCCTCGCGGGGCCAGCTCCCACCGCTTAGCTTAGCAAATTCCCGCCATTCGTACAACTAGGCGGGAAATTTCCCGGCCGCGTGGCCCAAAGCAGCCCCTCCCCCGGGAGAGACTCCTTCATTATCCCTGTTCGGACTCTCAGCGGCGAATTATTCCCGTCGAGCGGAAAAAAGTCCAGGGCATCGCCTCCTCGCCGGGTTATACCCATCCTTGGGGTGGTGCGGTTGAGTTGTCCACGGTCTGCTGTGGCACGAATTTCTGCCGGACCCGATACCAACACAGCGTTCTATACCCACCATCAAGGTGGGGGCATGGGACTCAGGGTTCTTGACCATACCTAGTGCCGGTGTGATACTGCGGAAACAGCAACCCGTCCCGGCGCATCATCGCCAAGAGGGAAACCGCGTCCTATGAGCACCGTCAGCACATCGAAGCAACAACTCGGCGGCTTTCAGAAAGACTTCGACGACCTGCGGGCCGAGATCGGCAGGGTCGTGGTCGGACAAGCCGACATCGTCCAGAACGTCCTCATTGCCACCATTGCCGGTGGACACGTGGTCCTGGAGGGGGCGCCGGGCCTGGGAAAAACCCTCTTGATCCGCACCCTGGCCGAAGTGATCGACCTGAGCTTCCACCGCATCCAGTTTACTCCGGACCTGATGCCCTCCGACCTGATCGGCACCTACGTCGTCATGGAGAACCAGCAAGGCCGCCGGGTCTTTGAATTTCAGCAGGGCCCGCTGTTCGCCAATCTGATCCTGGCCGACCAGATCAACCGCGGCCTGCCCAAGACGCAGTCGGCCCTGCTGCAGGCGATGGAGGGGGACGCGATCAGCGTGGCGCACGAGACCTTCCGGCTGCCGCAGCCGTTTTTCGTGATGGCGACGCAGAACCCGCTGGAAATGGAAGGCACCTTTCCCCTGCCGGAGCCGGAGATCGACCGGTTCTTCTTCAAGCTGCTGGTCGCTCCGCCCGATGCCGGCCAGATCGACGAGATCCTGGAGCGGACGACCGAGGGCGAGCCGCCGCAGGTGAAGGTGGTGCTGGACGGCAAGCGGCTGCTGGAGATGCGGCGGCTGGCCCGGGTGGTGGCGCTTTCGCCGGAGCTGCGGCGGCTGGCGGTTTCGCTCATCATGGCGACGCAGCCCGGTCATGCCCAGGCGCCCGAGTCGGTCGAGCGGCTGGTCCGCTACGGCTCCAGTCCGCGGGCGCGCAGGCGTTGGTATTGGCGGCGAAGATCCTCGCCGCGGCCGGCGGCCGCGACCAGGTCGTCCGCGACGATCTCGTTGCGGCGTTTTACCCGGCCTTGCGGCACCGCTTGCTGTTGAACTTCGAGGGCCAGGCGGAGGGCGTGCCCACCGATCAGATCCTGGCCGACGTGTTGAAGGCGGTGGCCAAGGTGGACAGGCCGGCGGGCCAGCCGAAGGCGGGGAAGGGTGGCAAGTAACCGTTGTCGCCCCAGCGCCACAGGGCGCCTGCGCAGCGGGTCGCGGCCGGTAGGGCAGGGGGTGGCCGGCAACGTCTTTGACAGGGTCCGTTCCCACCGGCCGCAGCCGGTGGGCTTGGGGTGCTGGAAAAGGGGTGTCAGGGCGCATGATTAGCGCATGCAAGCTCGTCATCACCTTGCTAACCTGCACGCTGCTTCTCTCCAGTGCCCGGGCCGAGTCTCCTCTCGGCCCCGGCGACCACACCCGCACCTTGCAACACGACGGCCGCACGCGATCCTACCTCATCCACGTTCCGCCCAAGTACGATCGGAAGCGGCCAACGCCCGTGCTGCTGGTCTTTCATGGGGCGCTGACAAACGCCGCGATCACGGTTCGCGTCTGCGGGCTCAATGAGAAGGCCGACAAGGAAGGATTCATCGCCGTCTATCCCAATGGGACGGGCCGCGTGGAAGGCATGTTGACCTGGAACGGCGGCAATTGCTGCCTTTACGCCATGTTGCACCAGGTGGATGACGTGGGGTTTACCCGGGCGCTCTTGGACGACCTGGCGAAGGTCGCCAACGTCGACGCCAAGCGGGTCTACGCCACGGGCATTTCCAACGGCGGCATCCTCTGCTACCGCCTGGCATCGGAACTGTCCGACCGGATCGCGGCCATTGCGCCGGTTTCAGGGACGATGGGCACGAGGGCGTGCAAGCCCAAACGGCCTGTGTCGGTGATGCACTTCCACGGCACCGAGGACAAGTATCTGCCGTTCGAGGGCGGCATCGGGGGCAACAGCTTCGCCCAGATGGTGTTCTTGCCCGTGGAGCACAGCATCAAGGCGTGGGCCAAGGCGGACGGTTGCCCCGAAAAGCCGATCGTGCGCGACGAGCCGACCCGGATTGCCGACGGCACAACGGTGGAGCGAAAGACCTATGGTCCGGGCAAGGAGGGGGCTGAGGTCGTTCTTTTCGTCATCCACGGCGGCGGCCACACCTGGCCGGGACGAGATCCGGGGGTGAAATTTCTCGGCAAATCGACGAAGAACATATCGGCCAACGATGCGATGTGGGAGTTCTTCAAGCGGCATCCGATGAAGTAGCCCGCCTGTCACGTCTTTCTTGCCGCTCGCTTGGTGTTACGTGGCCGCCTTCTTCATCCTTGATCCTTCATCCTTTATCCTTTCTCCTTCATCCTTCCCTTTGGCGGCGTGACAACCTCGAAGTCCGAGCCGTGGATGCGCCGCATTTCTTCGTGCATCGGCCGAATGCGCAGATCGGCGCCACCGAGATGGCCCAGTCCAAACCGTTGTCGGCCACGAACATGCCGTATTTTTTCAGGCCCTTCAAAATGGCCTGGGCCGACGGCGAAAAACCGGCCAGCGATACGTCGGCGCGGAGGCGGATGCGCTCGCCCATTCGCGGCAGGTTCGGGTCGCTGGAGCGGGAGGCGAAATGCGTCGCCGGGGCGACGTAGGCCCGGCGACTCCGCACGACCGTCACCCGCATGGCATGAGCGACCCGGCCGCGCTGCAACTCGTCGTAGCGAACGATGGCAGGGAAGATGGGCAGGCCGGCGGCGTCCGTGGAAGTCCAGCCGTCGGGCCGCAGCTTGTTGGATTTCAGGCTGAAGATCGAGGCCTGGGCTGCCTGCCAGCCGGCGTCGGTGCGCTTCAACTGGTAGAACTCGTAGAGGGTGTGACGCGCCGGATCAACGACGATGGCGTGGCGGTCGCCGCCTTGGCCGAGGCGGTCGCGCTGCACGTCCGCCAGCGTAACCTGCTTGCCCTGGAAGTTGACCGGCCAGCCTTCGATGGGCACGCCCTCGGGCACGGGATAGGGCCCCGGGTCGGACTCGCCGGGATAGCCGACGACGTGGACCGGCACGCGCTTCTGGTTGGCCGGCACGAGGATGTAACCCATGTCGCTGTTGGTCCGCAGCGGCTTGCCGGCGCCGATCGAGGCGATAATCTTCCGCGAATTGGGATGCACCGGCCAGTGCGACACGTCCTGGTTCCAGGGGTTGTCACTCGGGAAGACCTGGAGCGAGGGGACAATGCGGTCGGCCTCGGGCGTGTCGAACATGACCGGCTGGTGGATGGCGGGCGTGGCGCCGAGCGCCAGCGGCATGAGCATGAGGGAAAGGATGGTGGACATGGGCTGCTCCGAGGGGCAGGGGCCTGTGTGACGGCGGACACCTTCACGCCGTTATCATAGTCCCGGGAGCAGCGCTTGGCGAGCGGGGCGTGGGGTGGCAAAACCGTAGGTCAGGCACGCTGTGCCTGACCTCGGGGGTGGCCCCGATAGCTTTGCTATCGGGGCGGCGTAGCCGCAAGAGGCAGTTCACTACGCCGCGAAGGCCTCTTGTGCCTGCGGCACCCCGATAGCGAAGCTATCGCGGCCACCCAGGGCGTGCCTGACCTACGCACTGGCAAAGCCAGTGGCACACCACGGTCGAGTCTTCTACGGCAGCGCGAACAAGGCGCCGGTCACGGCGGCGCCTTCGACCAGGGCGGCCCGCTTGCTCAACGGTATCGGATCGCAAATGTACGGCGAATAATCGCCCGGCCGATAGTAGCCCAGGGTGTAGATGCACTCCCGGGGCGGATAGAGACCCATGCAGTACGGCAAGACCGGGAAGGTGAGGAAGAACTTGGCGGGCGACAGCACGCATTGCACCAGCGGCCGCTGGCAATGGCCGTAACGCTCCAACTGCTCGTCCTCGAAATAGAGCGGCCGGTGGCAGAGTGCCGAAGCCGTCCAGGTGAACGTCTTGGGCGCCCAGCACCGCGCGTGGAAGGTGGCTGCGCCCAGGCTGCATTCCGGCGGGAAGTCGCCCTTCTCGGCCGCCATGCTGCCGGTGATCTCGCTGATGCGCTTGAGGCTCTGCGGCGAAGGGCAGCCGTCCCTGGGGGCGGCCTTCGGGGTGATCGAGTCTTGAATGGTCGGCATTCGTTCCGGGCTCGGCGAGGGCGGCGGTGGCGGCGGCGCCGCCGCCGTGGCAAGCCCGTCGCCGAAAGGATCTTTGAAAGGATCGTCGGCCGCGGCGATCGAGACCAGGCAGAGGACCGCTAGCAAGGACGCCAGACCGACGCAAACTCGTCCCCTCTCCCTCCGGGAGAGGGTTAGGGTGAGGGCATTTAGGGCAAACGTCGGCCACGTGGGAAAGGCGAATCTCCTCCACTTTGCGGGTGGCCCCGATAGCTTGGCGGGTGGCCCCGATAGCTTTGCTATCGGGGCGGCGGAGCCGCGAGAGGAGCTTCGACACGCCGGGAAAGCCTCGTGTGCCTGCGGCACCCCGATAGCAGAAGCTATCGGGGCCACCCGCGGGCGACGCACATTTTGATCCGAAGCCCTCACCCCCGGGCACCACGTCAGTGGTCGCTCCCGGAAGGCCAGCGAGCTATTCGCCGGGCAAGTATTCGGTGCTGTAGTTGGGCGCTTCCTGCGTAATCGTGATGTCATGGGGGTGACTCTCCCGTACACTGGCTGGTGAGACCCGGATGAATCGCGCTTCCTTGCGCAACTCTTCAATGGTGCGGGTGCCGCAATAACCCATGCCAGCCCGCAACCCGCCCACGAGCTGGTAGACGAACGGACCCAACGATCCCTTGTAGGGGACCCGGCCTTCGACGCCTTCGGGAACCAATTTTTCGGGGCCACGGTCGCTGCCTTGGCGGTAGCGTTCGCTGGAGCCCTGCACCATGGCCCCCATCGAGCCCATCCCTCGATAGACCTTGAACGTGCGTCCCTGATACAAAATTTGTGCGCCGGGGCTTTCTTCCAGCCCGGCGAACAGCCCGCCGATCATGACCACCGACGCCCCGGCGGCCAGGGCCTTCGTGAGGTCGCCGGAGTAGCGGATGCCGCCGTCGGCGATGATCGGCGTCCCGCTCTCGGCGGCCGCGCCGGCCGCCTGCTGGATGGCCGTGATCTGCGGCATCCCGACCCCGGAAATTACCCGCGTCGTGCAGATCGACCCCGGCCCAATGCCGACCTTGACCGCGTCGGCCCCGGCCGCAATCAGGTCTGCACAGCCCCGGGCGGTCGCCACGTTTCCGGCGATCACGTCAATATCCCACTCCTTCTTGATCTTCCGCAGCGTTTCCACCACGTTGGCCGAGTGGCCGTGCGCACTATCGACGACCAGAATATCTACGTCCTTGGCGATCAGGCTCCCGGCACGGTCGTAGTCGTGCACGCCGATGGCGGCGCCGACCCTAAGCCTGCCTTGCCCATCTTTACAGGCTTGCGGAAAGCGCCGCATCATGTCGATGTCTTTGATCGTAATGAGGCCAGTCAACCTAAAATCTTCGTCAACCAGCAAAAGCTTCTCCACCTTTTTTGCCATCAAAATCTTCTCAGCTTCCTCAAGCGTTACAGTCCCCGTCGCAGTGACCAGGTCGCGGGTCATTACGCCCGCGATGGGAATTGCCCAGTTTTCCTGGAATCGCATGTCGCGGCGAGTGAGGATGCCGACGAGGTGTCCGTCGGGCTGCGTGATGGGCAGCCCGGAGACGTTGTACTGGTCCATGATTTCCCGCGCCCGGGCCAGCGTGGCGTCGGGGGGCAGGGTGGCCGGATTGAAGATGATGCCGTTGGCGCTGCGTTTGACCTTCTCGACCTCCTCCGCCTGACGTTCGATGGGGAGGTTCTTGTGAATGATGCCAATTCCCCCCTCTTGGGCCAAGGCGATGGCCATTTCGCTCTCGGTGACGGTATCCATCGGCGAACTGAGCAGGGGGATGTTCAGGCGGATGCGGCGGGTGAGTTGCGTGCCGACGTCGACTGCGGCGGGTATGACCTCGCTATAGCGGGGTTCCAGCAGCACGTCGTCGAACGTCAAGCCCTGATAGTCGGCAATCTTCTCTTGCGCCATGGCCGTTCCTCTCGCTGGGAAAAGGGGAAACCAGTCATTATGGCAGCGGCCGGGCGAAATGCAACCGGCAGCCTACACGTTGACGGGGACTGTACCGGTTTTCGAGGGGAGGCCCGTGGAAAGAGGGCTGTCCCTTACGGCTGGCCAAGCGGAAAATTTTTCACGCCAAGGCGCCAAGGCGCAAAGCCGCAAAGGAAGAAGAGGCGATAGATGAGACAACGTCCTGCTGGGCGCTCCAGTCTTCCCTCTCCTCTCTTCCCCTTCTCCGTTGCTTTGCGCCTTGGCGGCTTGGCGCCTTCGCGTGGGAATCTTTACGCCAGACCCTGCTCGACATGGATGCCGTCCGAGGAAAATTTCGCGACACTCTCGGCTTGCCCGGCAGTGGGGGAAACAGGGTCGGATACTCCGAGCACCGGAGACCACTGGAAAATCTCCCTCTGGGGCATTAGTCTTGTACTGACGCTGCACTGCGGATCGGGGCCCCGGATCGCAAGCCCACCGGCTGCGTCCGGTGGGAAAGGAGCGCCGCTTGCCGCTTCAGGTCCCACCGGACGCCGCCGGTGGGCTTAGGGGGCGTGAGCCTCCCGGATTGGACTGCGGAGAATCGTCTTTACTGTCATGCGATATCTGGACCTGACGCTGCCGACGGCGGCGGAGAACCTGGCGCTGGATGAGGCCCTTTTGGACGAGGCCGAGGCCGATGCCGCAGAGCAGCCCGCCGAGACCCTGCGGTTCTGGGAATCCCAGCGTCCGATCGTCGTGCTGGGGCGGTCCTCGAAACTCGCCGCCGAGGTCCGCAGCGAGGTCTGCCGGGAGTTGGACATCGCCGTCTTGCGTCGCAGCAGCGGCGGGGCGGCGGTCGTGGCCGGGCCGGGATGTCTCATGTACGCACTGGTGCTGAGCCTGAAGCGGCGTCCGGCGCTGCGGTCGGTGGGCTTGGCCCATAGCTTCGTGCTGGAGATGCTGGCCGCGGCCCTGCGGCCGCTGGCGCCGGCGATCAGCCGCCGCGGCATCAGCGACCTGGCCCTGGCCGAGCGCAAGGTCTCCGGCAACAGCCTGCGGGTGAAGCAGAGTCACCTGCTTTATCACGGCACGCTGCTGTACGACTTTCCCCTGGAGTTGATCGGCCGGGTGTTGGCGATGCCGCCCCGTCAGCCCGACTATCGCCTGCGGCGGCCGCACGACGCCTTCGTAACGAACCTGCCGCTTGGGGTCGCGTCGATCCGCCGGGCGGTGGCCGAAATGTTGAAGGCCGACGAGCCGTATTCGGACTGGCCGCAGGCCCGCACCGCGGCGTTGGCCGCCGAAAAATACAGCCGTCCGGAGTGGAACGGGCAGCGCTAGGGGGTCGGACCCGAGCCGGAGGCGTCAGCCTCCGGATAACGGGCGCCCGAAGGCGGAAGGCGGAAGGAAGGTGAGCCATGTTTTACCTGCTGTTGCTTGCTGGGGCCTTGATCGTCGCGGTGCTGTTGGCCGTCCCTATCTGGACGTTTCGTACCATCGCCGTGCGAGGTCTTCCTGCATGGTGGGGACGGCTGGCTGCGATCGCGCTCTTGCTGGGGGCCGTCTGCGGCTTCACCTCCGGCTGCGTAGTGACTTGGCAGGTCAGCGACGGCGAGCGATACGTGGGATTTCCCATACCGGCAGTGCTGCTGCTGAAGGAGCACGGGCGATGGGTGGACTATGAGGGATTCCTCACTCTCATGGCCCCCTACCTCGACGCCCTGCTGGTGGCGACTGTCTTCATCTTGCCGGTTTCGCTTGTGCTTCTTTTCCGCCGCCGACACCGCGCGTCTGCTGCACAAGACGCCGCCGGGCGTAGTGCAGAGGGCCGTGGGGCGGTAGAATGAATTCGCAGTTCAACGTTGGCCCCGTTGCCCAGGGCCGGCGTCGCCATTGCTGCCGCGGCCCATCGGCCGTACAATAGCGGGCTGAATCGCTTGGCGCCACACGAGGCAAGAAAGAGGAAATTCTTCCATGCGATGCTTTCGATGCAAATTCGCTCTGCTGGCCGGCTTGGCAATGTGTGCCGCGGCCGCGGAGGCCGTCGCCCAATCGCCCGGCCTGCTGGCCCAGGGCCCCGGGCCGGAATCCTATGCAAGCTGGGTGATAAGGTGCCTCGGGATCTTTGGTCTGTCGACGGTGCTGGCGGGCGTGGCCATATTTATCGGCGCGTGCCTCGTCGTGTGTCTGGCGCACCGTCCGGCAGTCATCGCGGCCTACCTGGTCTTTCTTCTCTTGCCGTTATTGCTCGGCGCCCTTCGGGCGCTTAGGGGGTGCGTCTCTTCGTTTGCAGTCATTGCAGTATCCGGCGCCCAGCTTAAGCAATCGCAAATCTTCGCCGGCCTGTCAGAATCCTTGCTGTTTCTTTTGAGCGCTCTGGCGATAACCCTGCCGTCCTACTTCGTGCTCGCCGTCGGCCTCTTCGTTCGCACGCTGCTGGCGGATGAGCGGCCGCCGACCGACGGCCGCAGGGCAGCCGCGATCAGCCACTGAGTGAAGAATCCTCCATGCCGCGCCGCAACCTGCTCTGTCTGCTCTTGATGACCGTGGTCTCGCTGGCCTGTTATTGCCAGGCGCAGCGGAACCGTTATAGCCGCTCGCTGGGCAACGTGCTCGATGAAATCTCGCGGCGCTACTACGAGCCGGTCGACGACGCCAAGCTGTACGAAGGGGCCGTCGAGGGAATGGTCGACCGGCTGGGCGACGATTACTCGGCCTACATCACCCCCGCGCAGAAGGACGAGTTCGAAGCGGAGATCAACAAGCACTTCGAAGGCGTGGGGATGGAGGTGTCGCTGGACCCGAAGACCAAGCAGTTGACCGTGCGGACGCCGCTGGTCGGCTCGCCGGCCTACGAGGCGGGCGTGCGGGCCGGCGACCGCATCCTCAAAGTCGACGGCCGCAGCACCCAGGGCATGTCGTTGCGGGACGCCATCGGCCTCCTGCACGGCCGGCCCGGCACCACGGTCGCGATCGCGGTCCTCCACGAGGGCGAAAAGCTGCCGGTCGAGTTGAAGATGGTGCGCAAGACCATCGTGGTCGATACGGTGTGCGGCGACACCCGCAACGCCGACGGCTCCTGGAATTTCCTCCTCCCCGGCCACGACCGCGTCGGCTACGTCCGCATCCTGGGTTTCGCCGAGAATACGGCCGACGACCTCAGGCAGGCCCTCGACGGGCTCGTGGCCCAGCGGATGGGCGGCCTGGTGCTCGATCTGCGCGGCAACCCGGGCGGACTGCTGCCCAGCGCCGTGTGCGTCTGCGACTTGTTCCTTTCCAGCGGCGTGATCGTGAGCACGCGCGGCCGCGACAAGCAGATCCTCGAGATCAGGCAAGCCAGCGGCCGCGGCCCGTTCACCGGCTTTCCCCTGGCCGTGCTCATCAATCAGTACAGCGCCAGTGCCGCCGAGATCGTGGCGGCCTGCTTGCAGGACAACCATCGCGCGGTGATTGTCGGCCAGCGCAGCTTCGGCAAAGGGACGGTGCAAGAATTAACCGACTTGGGCGACCGCCGCGGCGAGCTGAAATTGACCGTGGCCAGCTACTGGCGTCCCAGCGGCGAGAACATCCATCGCCGTCACGGCGCCGGCGAAAAGGAGATCTGGGGCGTCGTGCCCGATCGCGGCTACGAAGTCAAGGTCGAGGGGGAGGAGTTGGAGCGACTCGAGCGCTGGCGGCAGCAGCGCAACGTCTATCGCCCGCTGCCCGCCGAGAAAACCGCCGCTGCAGGCCATCCGGCCGAGGCGCCACCCGATCGCCAGTTGGCCAAGGCCGTCGCCTACATCGAGGGTGCGGTGAAGCAAGAGGCGGCCAGGCGGCCGTAGCTTATTTCGTCTTGACGCCTCAGCGGCCGATCGGGTCGCCGCCGGTCGCGGGGCGATCCGTGCGGCGGCCGCAGCGGCTTGCCGCGGCGTTCCAGCGCTCGACCTGGAAGCTCCGCCAGTCGCCTTCCGCCGCATAGCTGACCGCGCATACGTCGCTGTGCCGGTAACGCGCCAGGATCTCTGCGCGCGATAGCTCGGGAATGCCGGACGGCGGCCAGGCGAAGGGGCAGCCGGGCGTGTTCACGCGGATCAGCTCGCGATGGAATGCCGACACGCCGTTGCGCCACATGTTGGGGCTCCACATCAGACCCGGCGGGCCGTAGGAGTCGGGCAAGTCGACCACGACCAGGGGCGTGCGGGCGTCGCCGGGGGCAGCGGCCTCGATGGTGCGCCAGACGGCCTGCGACTGCCGATAGGCCCCCTGGTAAAGATCGGCCCGCTGCCAGGCCCAGCAGGCATGGAGGCCTAGCACGGCGGCCAGCAGGCCGACTTTGCCGGCCCGCGACTTCCACGGAGCGACCGCCAGCACGGCGGCGGCGAAGAAGAACGGCGAGCTGAAATAGTAGTAGCGCGACGTTGGCGCGGCGAAGAAGACATAGGGGAGTTGGCAGAGGAGAAAAATGCCCACCAAGAGAGCTATTCGCGCGTCGCTGCGACAGCGAACCGCCAGGAAGACCATGAGCACCAGCGCGAGCCCCAGGCCGGCGGCCGACCAGTAGAAGGCGGCCAGCCCATTGGGATAGAGGCAGCGGATCGGAGAGGTAAGGAAATAGTACCCCTGGCGAATCGGGTCGAACGACCGCTGGTAGCCGGCCGAGTAGCCGCAGGAGAATTTCACCAGCAGCACGCCGATCCAAGCGACCGCCGTCGGCCAGAGAAGGGAAACCGAGCGGCGGAGGGCCGCCGGTAACTGCTCGCAGCATGATACTAGCCCGAAGCGCAAGCGAGGGAGGAACCACGTCAAACCGTGGCGCAGTGCACCCTCGCTTGCGCTTTGGGCTAGTGTTCTGGGCTCAGTCGGCAGCGGGCGATAGGCGCGGAAGCAGCAGCAGGCCGCGACGATGGGCAGCAGCATGATGCCCCAGTCCCAAATCGCCAGCGCCGCCAGTTGCACCAGCGGCGTGCCCCAGCGGACGAGCGTCTCGCCGCGCGGCGGCGGCGCGGAGAGCGACAACCAGACCGCCGCCAGCACGGTCGCTTCCACCAGGACATAGCCCAGCGAACTTGCCCAGGCGATGGCCTCGAAGCCCGGGGCGCCCAGGGCAAACAGCATGGTGATGACCCAGGCATAAGGCCGGGCGACCGCCAAGCCCCGGACCAGGATCAGCCACAGGAGCAGGATATTGGCGCCGTGAACCAGCAGGGCCGCCAGGTGCCACGTGCCGCTGCCGATGACGCCCTGAGCGGTCAGTTTGAACAGCGCGGCCATGACCGGCGAGTAGTGATGCGGCTCGATCGGATGCAGCCACGGCACCACGCCGGCGCGAGCGATCAGATTGAAGTCGTCGGAGAGGAAGCCGATCCGCGCCGGTCCGGCGCAGAACAGCCCGGCCGCGGCCAGCCAGCAGGACAGGATCGCCGCCCCGGTCCAGAGCGTGGACGATCGAGGCGCGGGCGACGACCTGCCGGGCCGCGGCGGTTCCAACGGCGGAATGGTTGCAGCCTGGACACTCATTGGGCAAGCTCCCGATCGGCCTCGGTGTTCCATCGCTGGACCTTGAAGCTCCGCCAGTCGCCTTCCGCGGCATAGCTGACCGCGCAAACGTCACTGTGCCGGTAACGCGCCAGGATCTCTGCGCGATAGCTCGGGAATGCGGGACGCCGGCCAGGCCAGTGGGCAGCCGGGCGTGTTCACGCGGATCAGGTCCCCACGGAATGCCGGCAGCCCGTTGCGCCACATGTTGGGGCCCCACATCAGGCCCGGCGGGCCGTAGGAGTCGGGCAAGTTGACCACGACCAGGGGCGTGCCGGCGTTGCGGGGGCCAATGGCCTCGATGGCCCGCCAGACGGCCTGCGACTGCCGATAGGCCCCGTCATAAAGGCCGGCCCGCTGCCAGGCCCAGCAGGCGTGAAGGACCAGCACGGCGGCCAGCAGGCCGATTTTCGCGGTGCGGAACTTCCACGGCGCGACCGCCAGCACGGCGGCGGCGAAGAAGAATGGCGAGCTGAAATAGAAGTAGCGCGACGTTGGCGCGGAGAGGAAGACATAAGGGAGTTGGCAGAAAAGAAAAATGCCCACGAGCAAGGGTATTCGCGCATCGCTGCGACAGCGGACTGCCAGGAACGCCATGAGCACCAGCGCGAGCCCCAAGCCGGCGGCCGACCAGTAGAACGCGGCCAGCCCATTGGGATAGAGACAGCGGAGCGGAGAGGTGAGGAAATAGTACGCGTAGCGAACCGGGTCCAACGACGGGTGGTAGCCGACCGCTTGGCCGCAGCAATACTTGACCAGGAGCACGCCGATCCACGCGATCGCCGTCGGCCAGAGGAGGGAAACACAGCGGCGGCAGGCCGCCCGGACGATACCCGGCGGAAGGCGGAAGGAAGGCGGCCGGTCAGTCGGCAACCGGCGATAGGCGCGGAAACAGCAGCAGGCCGCGACGATGGGCAGCAGCATGATGCCCCAGCCCCAAATCGCCAGCGCCGCCAGTTGCACCAAGGGCGTGCCCCAGCGCACCAGCGCCTCGCCGCGCGGCGTCGTCGCGGAGAGCGACAACCAGACGGCGGCCAGCACGGTCGCTTCCACCAGGACATAGCCCAGGCAGCAGGCCCAGGCGATGGCCTCGAAGCCCGGGCGCTCAAGGCGAACAGCATGGTGATGACCCAGGCGTAAGGCCGGGCGACCGCCAGGCCGCGGACCAGGATCAGCCACAGGAGGACGATATTTACGCCGTGGGCCAGCAGCGCGAGCAGATGCCAGGTGCCGCTGCCGATGACGCCCAGGGCGGTCAGCTTGAACAGCGCGGCGATGACCGGCGAGTAGTGTTGCGCCTCGACCGGGTGCAGCCAGGGCGTCGCCCCGGCGCGGGCGATCAGATCGAAGTCGTCGGAGAGGAAGCCGATCCGCGCCGGTCCGGCGCAGAACATCCCGGCCGCGGCCAGCCAGCAGGACAGGATCGCCGCCCCGGTCCAGATCGCTGACGACACAGGGGCGGGGGACGAATTGCCGGGCCACGGCGGTTCCAGCGGCGGACAAATCGCGGCCTGGGCACTCATCGGGCAAGCTCCGCATCGGCCTGGGGGGGCGGCATGACAACGGGTGCGATATCTTCCCAAAGCGGCGGTTTCGGGGCAAGGGCAGAATCAAGCAGCCCCGGGCCCGAAGAGAGCCACCTTAACCGGGGTTAGGCGACGAGGCCCAGGCCGCGCAGCCGCTCGATCCACTCGTCCACCGTCATGTCGCAGATTGCCAAGAGAAGGCAATTGTGCGGGCTCAGGTGCAACAGGTGAGGAATGTGGTCGTGTCCGGAAGACTTGCTCGAGCCGCGGCGGATTCCAAACGACGCTACGCGCACGTTGTCGTGGTACACAACGGCGAGATCGTGCGCCTTCCTGCCGGACCGGATTTCCGCGTGCAGCTTGCCCACAAGCATGTCCGCGTGTGCGCGCGTGATGATCGTATGGCCCATATTACCGTCGTCGGATGGAGCTTTGCAGCACTGCTAGCTGGCGTTTCGCCTCCACGCCCAGCCGCTCCGCCGGCTCCGACTCAAGGTCCTCCAGGACCATGAGCATGACTTCCTTGAGGCCGTCGATCGCGTCTTGTTCGGTGTCTCCGGATGCAGAGATGTTAGCATCGAACACGCTCGCCACATATCCGTCGCCGACTGGCCGAACGACCGCTTGGAGGGGGCCGACAACGTCAAAAGGCTCCGGCGCAAAGCTGTTGATCGGAACCACCAGGGTCGTCTGGAGCTTTTCAAGGTCCGTCCTCAGGTCTCGGACCTCCCGTTCGAGTGCGGCAAGTCGGAAGTTTCGCCGCAGGGCTTCCGCCGCCCCGAGCGGATCAGAGACGATGACGACGTTGGGCATCCGGCCGCGCTCTGTCTCAAGGCCGCGCTCCGAAAAACGAAGTCCGTGGTGTTGAGACGTTCTTGGTTGTCCATTCCGGGGCGTCCCGCGAAATTGACTCGGCACCGGTTGGAAAAAGGCGATTGATATTGCGTTGTCGCGACATTGTTTATGCTCGACGGGTCTTTTCCAAGACGAAGCGGTCAAACCCGTCCTGCACCGTGCGGACGGCGCGTTCCAGGAAGTCGTTTTCGATGGCCGCCTCCTCGAACGCAGAGATCATCACGTCCACGCTCTCCAAATCGGAACTGACCTTCCATTCGAGTTCCGTGAACGGCTCTGCGCCTGACAGACATGGTCGCCCCCGTAAAGGTCAACTCAGCACCCCCGGTGGACATCGCAATTCCGAAAGCCGCAGATATGATTCCCCGCTCGGGCAACATTACTCGGGGGATATCAAACTCGCCGTCGACAACGCGAGCGGTTTTGAACCCGCCTATATTCTCTACGACCTCCTCTATGGCCGCTTGGACTTCCTCGATTGAATCGCCTGTCCTTGGAGGGGCGCCCTTGAAATAGCTTTCCCGCGCCAAATGCACGTCGATCCGAACGGTCCGGCTACGCACCTTCACGACCCTAAGGCGTACCCAGCTACGTCCCTCAGCAGGACCATACAAAGCCTGGAGCGGCCGACGCGCCAATTCATCGGCCCATTTTGGGAGACTCTCGTCGGTCGGATAAAATCCTGTGGCGACGGTAACCGTTCTGAGGAACTGGTTCTGGCCACACATATCGGGAAGGATGAGCGACACGGCTTTGCCCGGCTACGGGAGATAGTTTGCGTGAAATGAGTTGGCGCCTCCGCGAAGCAATTCTAGCGTAACACCAGCAAGGTACAACAGCAATTCCCAGTACCCCATCCGGCGGGTGGGAGCTGCCGTTGGAATCGGATGATACGGGCCTGCGCGGCCAACTTTATTCGACGTTTCCACCTGTTGGTGCCGGAAACGGCCGCGCGGCAAGCTGACGCCGCATCTCAGCCGCAATAAAAAACGAGCCGGTGACGCAAATCAGGTCCTCCGGCCGGGCCAGCCGGCGCACCGCGTCCCAAGCGGCGGCCGGATCGCGGAAGACCGGATATTGCCGGCCGCTGAGTTGGTGAGCGATGGCCTGAAGCTCCTCTGCGGGCACGGCCCGGGGGTTGTCGAGGTATTGGGTAAACACCACCTCGTCGAACTGCCCCAGCAGACGCTCAATCATGCCGCGAAGGTCCTTTTCTTGCGTGGAGGCGAAAAGGAGCAAACGCCGGGCAGCGGTAAAACTCTCGCCCAGGGTCTCGATCAGGGCCTCGATGGAGGCGACGTTATGGGCCCCGTCCAACACGACGGCCGGCCGCCGAGCGGCGACTTCCACCCGCGCCGGCCAGCTCGGGCCGGCCAGCCCGTGGCGGACCGCCTCTTCGGGAACCTTCCAGCCGGCCTGCCGCAACTGCCCCAGGGCGGCCAGGACCACGGCCATATTGGCCGCCTGATGCCGCCCCACCAGGCCCAGGGAAAGATCGCGGCACTCCTCGCCGGCAGCCGCCCGCCGCGTCGAGTGATAATCCATTTTGCCGGCCGCGGCCGCCTGTTCCAGATGCCGCGGCGGCCGGTACTCGAAATCGAAATCTACGCCCTGCTCCAGCAACCGGCAGCGACGCCGGCGGCAGACCTCGCGGATGACCTGGCGGGGTTCGTCGGCCGTCACGCCGCTCACGACCGGCACGGTGCGCTTGACGATGCCGGCCTTCTCGCCCGCAATCGCAGCCAGCGTATTGCCCAACTGCCGGGTGTGATCGAAGCTGATGCTTGTGATGATCGAGACGGCGGGAGTGCAGACGTTGGTGGCGTCCAGGCGGCCGCCCAGTCCGACTTCCAACACGGCCAGGTCGATTTTTTCGCGGGCGAAGTGCAAGAGGGCTGCGGCGGTGAGGACCTCGAAGTAGGTCGGCCCGATCCGGCCGCCGCCGCGCCGGGCCGCCTGGCGGTCGAGGGTCTCGACCACCGGCCGGATTTCCGCCAGCAGGGCGGCGAACTGTGCCCCCGGGCAGGTCCGGCCGTCCACGGCGATCCGCTCTTCCACTCGTTCCAGGTGGGGCGAAGTGTACAGCCCGGTCCGATAGCCGGCCGCGGAAAGGATGGCGGCCAAGGCCGCCGCGGTCGAGCCCTTTCCCTTGGTGCCGGCCACGTGGACGATCGGCAAGCCCTTGTGCGGGTTGCCCAGCCGGGCCAGCAACTGTCTCATGTGCGCGAGGCGGAACTCGGCCAGGCCGTAGGGCATGATCCGCATCCGCTCGTAGTCGATGCGGTCGGCGAGGAACCGCAGGGCCGCTTCGTGCTGGTCGGGGCTCGGCATGGCAGGGATGCGAACTCAGGAGGGGGCGGGCAGAAGTCAGGCGCCCTCGGCGGGCAAGCGGGCGGGGACCGGCAATTTGACGGTCAACTGCGTGCCCCGGCCCAACTCGCTCTGCAAGGCGATCGAACCGCCGTGGGCCTCGATGATCTTCCGTGCCGTGGGAAGCCCCAGGCCGGAACCGCCGCTCTTCGTCGAAAAAAAGGCGTCGAAGACCTGTTCCCGCGTGTGCTCGTCCATGCCCAGGCCGGTGTCGATCAGGTCCAGGGCCACGCCCTCCGGCGTGCCGTAGGTGCGGACCACCAGTTGGCCGCCCTCCGGCATGGCCTGCTGGGCGTTGAGGACCAGGTTCAACAGCGCCCCGTGAAAACTCTCGCGATCCAGCAACACGGTGGGCAAATCGCTGGTCAAGTAATCGACGATCTCGATATGGGCTTCCTCCGCCTTGGGGCGAAAGAAGTCCAGCATCTGCTTGACCTGGAGGTTGAGATCGGCCGGTTCCAGCCGCAGGCGGCGGACCTTGGCGAAGTTGAGGAAATCGTCCAACAGGTCTTGCAGCCGCTGGCATTCCCGCTGCACGACCGCCACCTTCTTCAGCGCCCGGCGGTCCGGCGGCGATTGGCTGTCGCGGAGGTCCTCGGCCATGAGGTCCATGTTCAAGCGGATCGTCGACAGCGGGTTCTTGATTTCGTGGGCCAGCGCCCGGCCAGGCGGGCGATCTCGGTGTACTGATCGATCAGCCGCTTGCGGACGTCCTCGGCGCTGGGAGACGATTGGATCATCACGACACCGCTGCGGGCCGCATGGTTAGAGCGGCCGAACGGACCGGGAGGGTATCCGGCCCCCGTGAACAGTTATGGCTCTTCCCGTTTCGTGGCACTGGCTTCTTTCTTCGGCCACTTCTGTTTCTCGACCGAGGCTCGCCAAAAGAAGGAAAGTCCGCACGCCACAAAGAGAGCGATTACACCAAACGCGATCGCGCGGTAGTACGGTGACAACACCGCCCCGCCGAGAAGCACAATCGCTACGCTTACCAGTGCGCATTCGATGAACGCGCATCCGATGAAGACTGCCAGGAAAGGTGGCATCCTCTCCCGGTGGGATCTCTCGCGGCGGGCTCTCCTCTCCCAGAAGCGGGCGTGATCGCCTGGTGACACGCGACACATAACCACTCCCGTTTCACGGCCCCCTCACCCCGACCCTCTCCGGGCACCGACCGAAGGTTGGTCGGGAGAGGGGGGAGGGGAGAGGGATAAATCGTCATTTCTTTTCGTCGCTTTGAGCGCCGGCGGCGGCGGCCTGCTCGCGGAGCACGGCCTTGCGGCTGAGCTTGACGCGGTCCTGGTCGTCGATGGCGATGACCTTGACTTCCAGCTCGTCGCCGACCTTGCAAACGTCGGCCACGCTGGAGACGTATTGGTCGGACAGCTCGCTGATGTGGCAGAGGCCGTCTTTGCCGGGAAGGATTTCGATGAAGGCGCCGAAGTCCTTGACGCTGGCCACGCGGCCTTTGTAGATGCGGCCGACTTCCACCGAGGCGGTCAGGGCCTCGACGCGCCGCAGGGCCTCTTCGGCCGCTTCGGCCACGGTGCCGGCCACGGTCACGGTGCCGTCGTCCTCGACCTCGATCGAGGCGCCCGTCGCTTCCTGGATGGCGCGGATCGTCTTTCCGCCCGGACCGATCAGCAGGCCGATCTTCTCCGGGTCGATGTGCGTCCGCAGCAGCCGCGGCGCCCAGAGGGAAATGCTCTCTCGCGGCCGGGAAATGACCGTGAGCATCTTGCGGAGGATCTCGATGCGGGCGTCGCGCGATTGGGTCAACGTGGCGCGGATGATCTCTTCGCTGATGCCGCGGATCTTCAGGTCGAGCTGGATGCCCGTGATGCCGTTCTGGGTGCCGGCGATCTTGAAGTCCATGTCGCCGAAATGGTCTTCGTCGCCGATGATGTCGGTCAACAGGACCCAGCGATCGGCTTCCTTGACCAGGCCGACGGAGATGCCGGCCACGGGGTTGCTGATGGGCACGCCGGCGGCCATCAGGCCCAGGGTGGCCGCGCACACGCTGGCCATCGAGCTGGAGCCGTTGGACTCCAGGATGTCGGAGATGATGCGGATCGTGTAGGGGAAGGCGTCGGGTTCAGGCAGGACGGGCTTCACGCTCCGCTCGGCCAGGGCGCCGTGGCCGATTTCGCGGCGTCCCGGGCCGCGGATCGGCCGGCACTCGCCCACCGAGAACGGCGGGAAGTAGTAGTGGAGCATGAATTTCTGCGAGTATTCCTCGACCAGGCCGTCCACACGCTGCTCGTCGCGTCCCGTGCCCAAGGTGACGGTGACCAGGGCCTGGGTTTCGCCGCGCTGGAAGAGGGCGGAGCCGTGTACCCGCGGCAGCAGGTCGATTTCGCATCCCAGCGGCCGCAAAGTGCGATTATCGCGGCCGTCGGCCCGGACGCCGGAGAGGATCAGCGCGCGGACCACCCGGCTCTCCAGGGCGTGCCAGGCAATGTTGAACTGCTCGGCGGCGATGGCGCCGGCGGCCGCGGGGTCCGGGATCAACTCGGCCACCGCACGCTGCTTCACCGCCGCGCAGGCCTCGGCCCGGGCCTGCTTTCCCTCGGTCCGCTTGGCCTGCTTGAGGTCCTCGAAATACTTGGCCGACAGGGTATCGATGAGGTGGTCGGGCTCGGGCACTTCGTACTGCGCCTTCACTGCGCCGGACTTTGCGGCCAGTTCTTCCTGCATGTCGCACAGTTGGCGGACGTAGTCGTGGGCGGCGGCGATGGCGCACGACATGACGTCTTCGGGCAACTCGCGGGCGAAGCCCTCGATCATGAGAATGGCGTCCTTGGTGCCCGAGACGATCAGGTCCAGATCGCTCTCCTCCAGGGCGTCATGGGTGGGGAAGGGCACGAACTCGCCGCCGACGTAACCCAGCCGCACCGAGGCGATCGGGCCGTGGAAGGGCATCGGCGAGACCACCAGGGCCGCCGAGGCCCCGTTCATGGCCAGCACGTCGCCGTCGTTCTGGCGGTCGGAGGCCAGCACGAAGCTCATCACCTGGACTTCGTCGTGGAACCACTCGGGGAACGAGGGGCGGATGGGGCGATCGATGAGCCGGGCGGTGAGGACTTCCTTGGTGGTGGGGCGGCCTTCGCGCTTGAGGAAGCCGCCGGGAAATTTGCCCGCCGCCGCCACCCGCTCGCGATAATCGCAGGTCAGCGGAAAGAAGTCGATTCCCGTGCGTCCCGGGCCGGTCGCCGTCGCGCAGAGGACGACGGTATCGCCGTACTGGACCAAACAACTGCCGGCGGCTTGCTTGGCCAGCCCACCGGTCTCCAGGGAAAAAACGCTCGCTCCAATCTGTTTTTCTACTCGTACTTTCAAGGTTCGTTCCTGCCTTCCTTCACTGAAGGAGTGTGGCGGTGGGAAGCGTCTCTGGCACCGGCTCGATGGCCGGACGCGTGCAACACGTGGACACTTGGCGTAACGGCGGCCCCGAAGGCCCCCGTCAAGGGGCTGCCGGGACCACGCCAGTGAGAGGACAGTGTGCTGCGGCCCCGCAACGCGACGCGGTTGCACGAGGCCAAGCCGCTTCGGTCGCGGCCGCCGCTGTACACCCCCGGGCGAGCTCTCTCGGCTGAGAAAGGCCGGGGCGACTACTTACGAATGTCGAGGCGCCGGATGATTTCCAGGTAACGTTGCGGATTGACCTTCTTCAGATAATCCAACAGCCGCCGCCGGCGACTGACCAACATCAGCAGCCCTCGCCGGCAGGCAAAATCACGCTTGTGCCCGCGAAGGTGTTCGGTCAGCCCGTTAATCCGGGATGTCAGAATGGCGACTTGGACTTCCGGGGAGCCGGTATCCTGCTCCTTCCGTCGGAAGGTCCCAATCAACTCCTGCTTGCGCTCTTTAGTAATAGTCATCGGTTACTGCGACTGCCCTACGTCGGCTGGCCGGGGATGCCCCTTGCTTTCGAAGCACAGCCCTCCCACCGTGTCTGCTAAAACGCTTCCCACCTAAATGCTTTGTTTAACAATACTGAAGCCACCAGTTTACTACTTCTCTATAGTTTTGCAATGGTGGAAAGGGGCAAGGGCAAGAAAAATTTTCGCCCGCTCCGGAGCATCCCCAACAGGAGGGGTTGGACTGGAAAAGCCGGGCGGGAGATGCTGTGCCACGGCTGTTTCAGCCGTGCTGCGATTGACGGGTTTTGCCCGACTTCCTCTTGTAGGGTGGGTCGAGCGGAGCGAGCCCCACCATCAGCTTTTCGCGGATTTTTGGTGGGGCTCGCTGCGCTCGACCCACCCTACGGGTCTGCCAGCGTCAGGCCGGCCTGCCTAATGGCTGGCCGGTTGCTTCTCGGCATGTTGCTCACGCAACAGCTTGTGGGCCTTGCGGAACTGCTCGAGGGTCATCCCGGTGACGCTGCCCTTCGTGGTGGTGCCGCCCAGCGACGTCAACTTGTTGTAAAACGCCTCGGCCTTCGCCGGGCCCGCCTTCGTACGGGCGGCGACGAATTCCTGGAGCGTCAGGATACCGTCGTGATTGGTATCCATCTTGGCGAAGCGATCCGCCAAGGAGTGGTGTTTCTTGCACTGCTCCTGGGCAGGGGCATTAACCGCCAGCACGCACAACATCATCAGGCTCAACAACATCGTCCACAGTCTCATATCGCACTCCTCTATTTGGGGGGAAAAACTTGGAGAAGCCATCTTCTCTCTAAGAGGATCAACCCCGGCCGGCCTGCCAGGTTCCGGCGGGGCCGAAAATTGCCGGTTCACCCAGGACCCCGATTGCTCATCAATCGCGGGCAGTGCCGACGAGAAAAGCCCCCCCCGCTTGCAACGGGGGGGCGGCATCCAGCGGCAAGAATTTAGTGAAGTAACCCCTAGTGGGGGTGATGGAATTTCCAGATCGCTTCCGCCGCCGACCGAACCGCGTCTCTGCGCGATCGCGCGTCCCCTTGAGCCGCCTCGATCTTGTAAAGAATGTCGCCGTCCCGGAAGACAAACACCTCGCGACTCTCGGCGGTCGCCGTCGCGGCCTTCAGGCCGTGGAATTCCGTCGCTCGGTATTCATAGTCCGGCTCGGTCAGAATATCGGCGGGCATGGGATTACCGGTCGTTACTCTCGGGGGCAGCTTCGCTGGCTTGCGGTAGCAGTTGACGGCCACCGCCACACCGGTCGGTTTCTGGGTAAACGCGACCGGCTTACGCCAATCAGTCTTCGAACGTGGGTCCGTGGGCCCACTGACGTAAATCAGGCCAGGCAGTTCGTGGGGCAGGAGATTAGCCCGTGGATACTCCCAGTCTTCGAATCCGCCACCGACAGTCTTCCTGAGCGACGCCTGGGTATTCACCGGGACGTCTTGGCGAACGTTTGGCACCATCTGGGCCGCACGCCCTGTGCGGTCGACGCTAAATCCGCAACCGGCTGGCGGGGTAATCGGCGGAACGGGGGTGCCAGCGGCCGGCGGGCGAGGGAAGGAATCAACCGACTCCGGGTCGCTGGGGCGAGCGGTGATTCCTGCCTTGCCCAGTTCCTTGACGACCAAGTTCACTAATCTACGCTGGGCCCCAGGATCGCTTGTCGTCGTTTCGATCATGATCTTGGCGGACGTGCCAGGCACGACAAGATCAGTCGAGCCGTAGTGACAGCCGGGTGGGGGAATGAACGGCGTCCCCGGCGGCCCTTTGAAAAAATCGGCGTACGCGTCGATTCTCAGCCGGCCGTAGCCGCGGACCGGACGGGCCAGGTTGCGCGACTTCGACGGAAAATTCGGCCAGCTTTCGGCGGTATCCGTGGCGATCGTCAGGTATCCTTCGCCCTTTTCGATTTTTGCCTTCTTCAAGGGTCCGAGAATCTTGTCGTCCGTTACTCCCTCCTGGACGGCCTTCAGGGCGGTGGCGGCCTTGGCGAGGAAATCTCGCCCAGCCGCATGAGCCGGACCGTCAGCAGCGGTCGCTCCCAGCACTCCCATGCTGGCGAAAACGGCCGCGACCATCGCAACAAAACCCAATCCGAAGCGTCTTTCCTTCATGGCACTACACTCCCGTGTTCAGCAGGCGTTTCCTTCCTTACGCGGGCAATTGCGGGTGAATTCCGCGTCCCGGGCGTTCTTGGCCCTACAGCTTCGTTCCGCACTCCTTGCAAAACTTCGCATCCTCTTCGTTCAGGGCCCTGCAGGAGGGGCATTTGAGCATGACCACCTTCTGGGGCTCGGTGGAGCCAATCTTGATTTGCGCCTCATCCAAGGCGTCCTTCACCATGCCGCCGGCCATGCGGGTGAAAGGTTCGAGGTCCTCGGCGCTTTTTCCGGATCGAGAACCACTCCGGACCCGGCCAGCCCCCTGGCGCCGATTCCTTGGATGATGCCGCCAAGCACGAGAAGGAAGAAGCCTACGAAACCTCTTACCATATCCGACTTCGCATTGTCCTGCATATTCGAGAAGTCGCCGATGTGCATGGCGGCAGTGATGAACATCGAAGCGAACATCAACCCGCCGACGATCATCAGGCCCATGCCGATGTAGTAAGTCGTCCGCCTGCCTTCGGATATTTGTTTGCTCATGGTTTCCTCGTTGCCCAGCGGCTTTTTGAGCCTGACGGCGCCCGCCGGGAGGAGGCGCAACGCAGGCCCCGTTCCCGTGGATTGCCCGAACCCTTTCACCGCGCCCCATTGTACTACGCGCACGGGGGGATTCAAGATGAGTTCGCCCCGGCGGCGGGCACCATCTCCTCTGATGGGAGACGCCGAGGCGGGTCAGCCCGTAGGTTATGCGTCAGCATAACGAATCGGCGATGGCGTTTCAGGTTATGCTGAAGCATAACCTGCTAGCCCGCATTTCTCACAAACATGTAGGGTGGGTCGAGCAAACCGCAAACCTGGTGGGACTTCGGTCGCTCGCCGGACGTTGATTTCCGCGCAACCTGGAATTCAAGCGAGATGCGGTTTGCGAAGACCCACCAGAAGTTGCGCGACCTTGTCCCACCCTACGGTGAGAAATGCGGGCTAGCCGAGGCGACTCCGCCTGCTCCCGATGCTCGGCCAGCAGCCGGCAGAGTCAACGTTTCTCAAGCCCGGAGCGGCCAGACGTAGAAAAAGTGGGCGCACGAAGAGTCGAACTTCGGACCTCGTCCTTATCAGGGACGCGCTCTAACCAACTGAGCTATGCGCCCAAGCGTGTCACGCTGCTTGGGAAGGTATCGGCGTGCCGCCGGCCCGCCGTCACTCCCGTTCTGCGGCACAACTGGCATTTTAGTGGCTGAGGCCAAGGTGTCAAACCCCCTTCCCCAGTATACCCATGTTTTCCAGTTGCCGACGCGAGAGGCGCCGGCAAAACCAACCTAACCGGAAAAATCGCTGCAAACTATGATGGTGATGCCCAGCGCAGGCCGAAACAGAGAAAACCGGTGGTTCACAGAAGGGGACAGTCCCATTTTCGTCCGACCATGCTTCGCACGGTGCCCGAAATTGGGACAGCCCCCAGATAGTATATCCTCGCCAATTGCCTTGCATCTCACAAGGAGGGAGCGGGGGACTTCAGTGACAGAAAGGGACGCTCCGATGAAACTCGACTCTCGTTTCGCCACACTCGCCCTTCCGGTGGTCGTTGCTTGCGGGCTGGCCGGTCTTGGCCGTTGGTCGTTGGCGGCAAACCCCTCGGCCGTACAAGCCTTGAAACTCACCCCGATTCAGGAGGGCATCGATTACGACCGGCCTACTCCGGAAGAGGCGGCCAAGTGCAAGATTTCCGTGAAGAAGAGCGGCGGGCACGTCGGCTGGGTGGTCGAGAGTCCCGAGGGCGTGACTTTGCGGAAGTTCCTCGATACCAACGGCGACAACGTCGTCGATCAGTGGAGCTATTACAAGGACGGCGTCGAGGTCTATCGCGAGATCGACTCCGAGTTCCACGGCAAGGTGGACCAATACCGCTGGTTCAACACCGGCGGCACGCGTTGGGCCATCGAGAAGAAGGAGCCGGGCAACAAGACTCCGGGCAAGAACATCTTCTGGAAGGTCATTTCGCCTGAAGAGGTGACGGCCGAGGTGGTGGCCGCCTTGGCCAAGCAGGACGTGGATCGATTCAGCCGCCTGCTGCTTACGCCCGCGGAGTTGCAGTCGTTGGGCCTTGGCAGGGCGAAAAGCGAGGCCGTGGCGGCGAAGCTCGCCCGGGCGGAAGACGATTTCAGGGCCTTGGCGGCCCGGCCCGGCAGCATCACGCCGGAGTCGAAATGGGTGCAGTTCGGCGGCGCCAAGCCGGGCGCTGTGCCGGCCGACGTCGATGGCCCCCGCCGGGACCTGCAGGTCTATGAAAACGTCTTTGCGGTCGTGCAGACCGGCGGCAAACACAGCCAATTGCAGATCGGCACGCTGCTGCGCGTCGGCGACGCCTGGCGGCTGATCGATGGGCCCGCCATGCCCGCCGAGGGCCGCGCGGACATGCCTGCGCCGGGCCTGTTTTTCCAGGCTTCGCTGTCCAATCGCCCCAGTGCAACGCCCGCCGGGCCCGGCGACCAAACCCAGAAACTCCTCTCCGAGCTGGAGAAACTCGATCAGTTCGACGCCCGCCGCCCCGATCTCTTGGAGCAGATCGCCGAGTCGGTCAAGACGGCGGAGGAACGCACGATGTGGTATCGCCAGATGGCCGACACGATCAGCGCGGCCGTCCAGTCGGGCAAATTGCCGGAGGGGGACAAGCGGCTGGACGCCCTCTTCCACAAGCTCCAGCAGAACGAGGCCGACAAGGCGGTGGCCGCCTACGTGCGATTCCGTCAACTGATGGCCCAGTACAGTCTCAGCCAGCAGGCGCCGAAGGCCGACTTCGCCAAGGTCCAGGCCGAGTGGCTGAAGACCCTCGAGCAGTACGTCGCCGACTATCCGGCCGTCCCCGACGCCGCCGAGGCGATGCTCCAGTTGGGCATCGCCCGGGAGTTCGCCGGCCAGGAAGAAGACGCCAAGCGGTGGTACGGTCGGATCGTGCAGGAGTTTCCCGGTTCGCCGGCGGCCAGGAAGGCGGCCGGCGCCGCCACGCGACTGGATTTGGTGGGCAAGCCGCTCAATTTCTCGGGCAAGAGTGTTTCCGGCGAGAACATCGACCTGGCGAAGTTTCGGGGAAAGGCGATATTGATCCAATACTGGGCCACCTGGTGCGGACAGAGCAAGGCCGACCTGCCCGCCCTCAAGGAATTGGCGTCCAAGTACGGCGACATCTTTACCGTGGTGGGGATCAGCCTGGATCTCGAACGCGCAGGACTTGAACAGCTATCTGGCCGAGAACCACCTGCCCTGGCCGCAGATTTTCGAGGTGGGGGGCCTGGACAGCCGGCCGGCCAACGTGTTGGGAATCTGGACGCTGCCGACGATGATCCTGGTCGACAAGGACGGGAAGGTGGTGAGCCGCAACATCGCCATCGGCAACGTCGAAGGCGAGCTGAAGAAGCTCAGTAAGTAGGGGCCGGGGTAGGGTGGGTCGACGCAGCGAGCCCCACCAACTGCGATTTGGCCCCTTCCTGGTGGGGCTCGCTGCGCTCGACCCACCCTACAGGCTCGCTGCGCCGGCAAGTGGTGGCGATGGCTCCCGGAACAGTCCGCCCATCTTCACCTGGGGTCGGGCGCAGGGCCGAAGATGCCCGGGCTACGATGACGTAAGCCCTTGGCCCGTTGATGGTTGTATCAATTGCCGCTACAACCGGCCTTTCGTTACGACCGCCAAGTCCGGCAAAATCGAAAAAAAGCTACCTTTCGGCACAATCGTCAACCGAAACCATAATCAGGCAATTATCGGAGCCGGGCGCTGCCAAGGGGGGCACCATCCCGATCCCGTCCGTCCGGTTTTTAACCGTGGCGTCAGTGGGCCCTCCTGCCGGCAGGCGACCGTTCTGCAACGTTGATCCATCGGATCAGGACTTAAAGGAGGGAATAGCATGCGACGTTTGTTAACGACTATCGTGGCGGCTGCGGCTACGCTGATACCGGTCTTGGCGCTGGCCGAGAACCCCAATCAGCAGATGGCCCAACAGATCGCCAACCACCTGCGCCAGAGCGGTCAGCTTCACCAGTATAAGATTGCGGTCAAGTACAAGGATGGCACCGCCTGGCTTCAGGGGCAGGTGCGTGACGCGGAGCAGGCGAGGACGGCCATGAACCTGGCGTTGGAGCCGGAGGGCGTGGAGCGGGTGGTGAACAACCTGTTCATCGGTCAGGTCGAGCCCGTGGCCCCGTCCCCGGCCAGGACAGCGTCCATCACCATCGGCGTCCAAGCCACGGCCCCGGCTCCGGCCAGGAGAGTCTCCGTCACGGTGCCCGCCGCGAGTCCGAAACCGGCCGGTGAAGAGGCTTCGCAGCCGGCGGAGAAGCCGGAGCAAAGCGCCACCAGGACGCCCGAGCGTCCGCCGAAGCCGATGTTTGCGTTTTTGGAGCCGCTTCGTCGCCCCACGCATGAGGCGTCGGTGCCGGTGGAAGATCCGACCCAGGATTCCCGGGCGGGTGCGCGGCGCGTGAGTGCTTCCTTCGCGTCGGCCCCCGCGCAACCTGTTGCCAACAGCGAGCCGGCCGTCGCCGAGGTGGCTCCGCAACCGATCGGGCCGCAGGCGATGGCCGCCCCGTTGCCCCAGGCCGCTGCCCCTCAGCGCCCGATGCCGATCGGCATGGCGCAACGGACTTCGCTGAACGAGCCATCGGTTGGCGTGCCTGGCGGCCCGCTGCCCATGTATGCCCAGGGCGTGGGCGGCGCCCAGGCCCCGACGCGGTTTGACGTGCCGAACATGCCCAATCATGCTTGGCCGAGCTACGCATCTTACCCGAATTACGCCGCCGTGACCTACCCCAGGCAGTATTCCGCAACCGCTTGGCCCTACATCGGCCCGTTCTATCCTTACCCGCAGGTCCCGTTGGGATGGCGGAAGGTTACTTTGCAATGGGACGATGGCTGGTGGATGCTCGACTTCAAGGATGAACCCGGCTGTTGCTGGTGGAGATAGGTCAGCGGCGGGAATGGATTCCCGCGTAATTGACCGAAGTGGACCCCCGCCCGAGCGCTCGGTGCGGGGGTTTTTTTGCGCCTCTACCCCGCCGTGCGCGGGGGCGTTACCTTCCGCAAAGTCGATACAACCGAAAAAAGCCGCAAGTTCTGCGCAGATTCACACGATAACTATGGGTATCACGGCGCAGGCCAATGCCCTTCCCCTGTTGGTTGGGGAGCCAAAGAACTGGCTTCGAGCAGCGGGTGTTCCGCGGGGGCCGGGCCTGACCGCACCGATCAGTCGAGGAATCACGAATGATCCAGCGAGTCTATTCCGCCGCCACCTGTCTGTTGGTATCGATCGTGTTGGTCTCCGCCGCCGGCTGTGCGGCGACCGCGGTCGGACCGAACTTCGGCCTGTTGTCCTACCCCATTCCCCTGTCGCCCTATTTCCAGAAACGGGAAGAGGATGCGTACTGGAATCATCTCCGCTATAAGCGAGCGGTGATCCTGGGACCGCTTACCGCCGGCGCCCGGAAATCGCCCTCGATCCGCCCTCCGAAGACGAGGTGATGCGGGCCTTGGAGTCTGCTCGACCGGTCCAAGGCGGCATCCCCTGGCTGTACGAAGTCTGCCGGAACCATGTCCGCATCGTCAGCGAGCCGATCTCCGATTACGTCGATCCACCCCGTGTGTTTCCGCTGGTGGGCCCGGCGCAGGTCCATCACGTGAAGTACAAGTGCACCGTCTACTACATCGAAACCACCCACGTGGGCTGGCCGGTCCCATACACCACGACCGACGAGGAGTGTCAAGAGGTGGTTTACATCGACCATACCCACCTGCACATGGTGGGCAAGGTGGACCCCGGTCCGGGCAGCAATTACTAGCCGGGGGCCTTCCTCCCAGGCGTAAGGCCAAGCAAGGCCTCCGCCGCTGGCAGCACGGGCAAACAAGCCCGCAGACGCCAACGGCGGAGGCTTTTTTCGTTGCTCCCCGGCCAGCCGGCGCCAGTTTGACTCACTGCCAAGCCCTCGCCAGCACGAAAATGATAATGGGAAGGACTAGTGCGTCCATCGCGGCTAGTGGGATGGCTTTGGGTGGCGCCAACGGCGACACCCCAGGGCGGAGCGGACGGGCAGGATGCCCGTCGCGCCCACGGATTGGGGCCGGCAAGGACGGCGACGGGGTGACGGATCATGATGGGCGTCAAGCACTTGCCATGGGCAGCCGCGCTCTGCCTGATGGCTGCCGCCGGCGGCCTGGGCTGGTCCGCCGCCGCCGCAGGGGCCCCGCCGTCGCCCCGCGCCAGCGCCGCGACGGCCCAAGATCCCGGCCCCCTGGCAGGCGACGCCATGCCGCCGGCCCAGGAGGCCATCCCCACCCGAGACCTCTGGAAAATCATCCGCGACGCCGGGCCCTTGATGATCCCCATCATCGGCTGCTCGTTCCTGTTGGTCACGTTCCTCTTGGAGCGGGCGATTAGCCTGCGGCGCGGACGCGTCATTCCCAAACCCTTTGTCACCCGCTTTCTCCAGCAGTTGGCCGACGGCGAGCTGGACCGCCAGCAGGCCCTGACGCTCTGCCAGCAGAGCGGCAGCCCGGTGGCGAACGTCTTCGCCGGGGCGGTGCGAAAATGGGGGCGCCCGGCCGTCGAAATCGAACAGGCCGTGATCGATTGCGGCGAGCGCGCGACCAACTCGCTCCGCCGCTATCTCCGCATCTTCTATGGCATCACCACGGTAGGACCGCTGCTGGGCTTGATGGGGACCGTGCTGGGGATGATCCAGACCTTCAACGCAGTGGCCGGGGGCGCAGCCCTGGGACGCACGGAAATGTTGGCCGGCGGCATTGCCAAGGCCCTGCTCAATACGGCCGGCGGCCTGGCCGTGGCCATTCCGGCCTCGATCCTCTATGTCGTCTTCGTCAGCCGCATCGATCGACTGATCATCGAGATCGACGCCCTGGCGCAGGAAGTGGTCAATTTGATCTCGGCCGAAGAATTACAGGAGCGACAGCTTCACCCGTCCAAGACGCGGCGTGCCGCGTAAGGACGCGGGGAGTGGCCTGGGGGCTGTCCCCCTCGCGCCCCAAAGATCGAAAAGCCATGCCCCTGAAAACCCACCTCGATGAACCGCCCACGCTGAACTTGACGGCCATGCTCAACGTCATGTTCCTGTTGATCATCTTCTTCATGCTGGGCACGCGGTTCGCCGACGAGGAGCGGCAGATCGCCCTGCAGGTGCCCACGGTGGTCGACCGCGGCGCGCTGGATTCCGCCAACGAGCGGAAGACGGTCAACGTCTATCGCGACGGGGCCATCACGCTCGACCAGACGCCGGTCACCTTGGAGCAACTCACCGCCAAACTGGCCGCGGCCCGCCGCGGCCGGAACCTCGGCGTCCTGGTCCGCGGCGACGCCCAGGGCCAGTTCCAGCAAGTCGCCGCCGTCCTCAACGCCTGCAAGCAAGCGGGCATCAACGAGCTGGGTATCTCCGTACGTTTCCTTCCCCTGAAGAAGTGAGCCATGGCTGCTGTCTGCCCGGGCCGCCTGTGGAGCTGGTTGACCGGCGTGGAACTGGTGATGGGGTTGCTCTGGCTGGGCTTGGCGGCCTTCACCATCGCCTTGGTCGTGCTGATCTGGACGCGCTGGGGCCAATATCGGCCCTTGCGGAAATGCCTGGTGCTGTCGGTCCTGGCCCACTTGCTCCTGGCAGGCTACGCGACCACGGTGCGGATCGTTACCATGACGCCGCCGGCCAACGGCCCGATCATCGCCATCCGCTTGGGCGACCTCGGGGGCCCCGGGGCCAACGGCGATGACCCTGCCGGCGGTCTTGAAACGCCGCAGCCGGCCGCCAAGGCATCGCCGCCGCTGCTGGAGATTCCCAACCGGCCGACTCCGGCGCCGTCGCCACCGTCGCCATCGCCGCCACCGCCGGCCGCCACGGCCGTGCTCGACAAGCCGATCGTGCCGTCCCCGAGCGGCGCCAGCGGCGAGCCGCTCAGCCCGGCCGCTCAGCCCGAGGAACCGCTCGCCGCGGCCTCGGCCGCCGGCAATCGGATAAGCGCCATGGCGTCAACGTCGACATGGCAGCGGCGCGGCGCGTCCCGGGACTTATCGCCCGCGGCGGCACAGCCGCAGGGCGGCTCGGCCCACCCGGTGCCGGAGGTCTATCGGCTGCGGATGGCGCCGAACCATGCCGGGCTGGCTCAAGGCCACGGCGGCAGTCCCCAGACCGAGGCGGCCGTGCAAGCCGCGCTGCAATGGCTGGCGGCGAACCAAAGCGGCGACGGACATTGGAGCGCCCGGCAACATGGGGCGGGCCGCGAGACCTGGGTGGACGGCCGCGATCGCCAACACGCTGGCGCGGAGGCCGACAGCGGCATCACCGGCCTGGCCCTGCTGGCCTTTCTGGCGGCGGGGCAAACGCATCGCGACGGCCCGCACACGGCCGAGGTCCGCCGCGGCCTGGAATACCTGCTGTCGGTGCAGGCGGCCGATGGCAACCTGGCCGGCCAGGCCGACGTGTTCGCCCGCATGTACTCGCACGCCATGGCCGCCTTCGCCCTGAGCGAGGCCTACGCCATGACCGGCGATGCCCGGCTCCGCGACGGCGTCCGCCACGCCGTCGCCTACAGCGTCGCCGCACAGGATGTCTACGGCGGCGGCTGGCGATACCGGCCGGGCGATCCGGGCGACACCAGCCAACTGGGCTGGCAGTGGATGGCCCTGAAGAGCGCGGAACTGGCCGGCATCCCCAGCGGCGAACCGACCCGGCAGGGGATCATGCGCTTCCTGCGGAGCGTGGCCAGCGGCAGTTACGGCGGCCTGGCCGCCTATCGGCCCGGCGAGCAAGTCACCCGCACCATGACCGCCGAGGCCCTCGTCTGCTGGCAGTTCCTCGGCATGCCGCCGAAGATCCGGCCAGCGACGAGGCGGGGGAGTTTCTGCTCGGGCAATTGCCGGGGCGGGGGGCCGTCAACATCTACTACTGGTACTACGGCACCCTGGCGATGTTCCAGTTGCAGGGGGAATATTGGCGCAAGTGGAACGAAGCCCTGCAAACCCAGTTGCTCGCCAGCCAGTGCAAGACCAGCCCCTCGGCCGGCAGTTGGGACCCCGACGCCACCTGGGGCGGCTACGGCGGGCGGATCTACAGCACGTCGCTCTCGGCGTTGTGCCTGGAGGTCTACTACCGGTTCCTGCCGCTGTACACGCAGGCGACGAAGCGGTGAAAAACGCGGGCGCGCCTGCCCCCTTCCCACCGGTCGCAGCCGGTGGGCTTGGGCGCGAAGCAGAGAACAACGTTGCCTTCCGTCCCAAGCCCGCCGGCTGCGACCGGCGGGAACGGGTGGTCTGCCGTCTTTCCCCCTCCCTGGTGGGTGAGTTTGACACGGCAGTCTGCCGGGGTACAATGGGAACAGTGGGACTGAACCGCCTCACGCGGCGGCGCGGTCGCAATTTTCACTCCCGTTGCACGAGATCCCGCCCATGACACCCTTGTTCGGCTACCTCTTTTCCCCCACGGACATGATCATCGTCCTGGTGATCGTGTTGCTGCTGTTTGGCAACCGGCTGCCCAGCGTCATGCGATCGCTCGGCAAAGGGGTGACGGAGTTCAAAAAGGGGATCGACGGCGTCGAGGACGACGCCGACACGGCCAAGAAGAACGAGCCGAAGAAGGTGGACGAGCAGTCTCCGAAGACGTGATTTCCGGGCCCTTGGCCGCGGTGGTGACGGGACGAGGTCGTGGTGATGTTGCCTCTGGCGTTTGAATTTCTCAGCCCCGGGACGATGCTGATCCTGGCCGTGCTGGCGGTCTTGCTCTACGGCGAGCGCCTGCCCGAGGTGATGCGGACCTGGGGCAAGCAGTTCATCGCGTTGAAGAAGAGCATGCAGGGCATTCGCGACCAGTTCGAGGAGGTGACCCGGGAGGTGACCTCCACGATCGATCAACCGCTCCAGCAGCAGGAGCCGGCCACGGAGCGCGAGGAGGCGACGGCCCCGAAATTCGAGCCGCCGCTCAACGAGCCGCCGCCCAACGAGCCCCCGCCCAGCGAGCCGGTGGCCGAGCGCACGGAGGGCTGAGGCCGCTTGCATTCTTCGGCCGGCAAGCGATAATATCCGGCACCAGCGGGGCAGGGGGGCTGAAGTATCGTGTCGGGCGTTTAGCTCAGTTGGTAGAGCGCTATCGTCACAAGGTAGAAGTCACAGGTTCGAATCCTGTAACGCCCATTTTCCCATTCCCAGCCCGCCGCCCGCCTGAAACCGGATAATCGGGGTGCCACTGCTGGCTTGTCCAGCAGTGTCGAACCACCACCGGGCGCAACACTGCTGGACAAGCCAGCAGTGGCACCCCGGCCGCGATGGCCGGCCCCAGGCGCGTATGCCATTTTCGCACGCCAAGCCCTCATGGAACCGCCGCTCGACGGACAACGCCGCAAGTCGCAGATCCGCGAGGAAGCCCGCGCCCGGCGCAGCCGGCAGCAAGACCCCGAGCGACTCAGCCGCCAGATTTTCCAGCGCCTGGCCGAGCTGCCCGAATATGTCCGCGCCGGCACGCTCATGCTCTACCTCAGCTTCCGCAGCGAGGTCGGCACGCAGGAGTTTGCCGGCCGGGCATGGTCGGCGGGGAAACGCGTGGTCGTTCCCTGCTGCGTGGGCCAGCGGCTGGAGTTGTTTCGACTGGAAAGTCTGGACGAACTGGCCCCCGGAACGCTCGGCATCCTCGAGCCCGGCGCCCGTCTGCGAGCCGCCGCCGAGCGCAGGGTGGCGGCGGCCGAACTGGACCTGGTGGTGGTGCCCGGGCTGGCCTTCGATTGCCAGTGCGGTCGGCTCGGTTACGGCAAGGGCTACTACGATCGCCTGCTGCACGAGGTCCGCCACGATGCGGCCCTGGTGGCGGTGGCCTTCCAGTGCCAGATTTTTCCCGAGGTGCCGGTGCTGCCCTACGACGTCCGCGTCGATCGCGTGGTCACGGAAGAGGCGATGTACCAGCGAAGCCTGCCGCGTTTCGGAGCGTAGGCACTTCCAGGGGACTGTCCCCCTTGCGTGGCTCGCCGCCCCCGGCGCATGCCCATAAAAGGCGTGGCCGTGCTATCCATTTGGACTAGGCCGCCCAAGACAACGCCTTGCAGATCGGGGATAATGGAGGGGGGGCCCCTTTGCAATTTTTCTTGCCGGTGGTACACTAAGCAGAGTTAGTGGGATCGGCGCGCCATCCCCCGGAGGGCTGGGGTCCAGAGCGGCATGGCCATTACGACGGCGGACGAATTCTTTACGGCGTTGGAAAAGAGCAAACTGCTCGAAGCCAAGCAGTTGGTCGAGGCTCGCCGCATCGCCAAGCAGGTCGAGGATCCCACCGCCGTTGCCAAGCTGCTGGCGCGGCAAGGCCTGATCACCCATTGGCAGGCCGGCCAGTTGTTGGCCGGGCGCACGATCTTGTTCGTGGGCAAGTACAAGCTCATCCGCCTCCTCGGTCGCGGGGGCATGGCGAACGTGTTCCTGGCCGAGCACGTCACCATGAACCGCCGCGTGGCGCTGAAGTTCATCTCGCGGCAGTTGGGCAAGGACCAGGCCTCGCTGGAACGATTTCTGGCCGAGGCCCGCGCCGTGGCCGCGCTGGATCACCCCAATATCGTGCAGGCCTACAACGTCGATAACGAAGGCGATCGTTACTACATCGTCATGGAGTATATCGACGGTCAGGATCTGCAGCACCTGGTCGAGACCGACGGGCCGCTGGAGTACGCTCTGGCCGCCGACTACACCCGCCAGGCGGCCGAGGGGCTGGCCCACGCCCACGCCCGCAAAATGGTCCATTGCGACATCAAACCCTCGAACCTGCTGGTCAGCCGCCAGGGAGTGGTGAAGATCCTCGACATGGGCCTGTCGCGGCTGATCGAGCGCGAAGGGGGTGGAAAGCATGCCGACGAAGGCGTGCTGGGCTCGGTGGATTACCTGTCGCCCGAACAGGCCCTGGGAACCCCCGACGTCGATCAGCGCACCGACATCTACGCGCTCGGCTGCACCTTGTACTTCCTTCTGACCGGCCATGCGCCGTTTCACGAGGGGACGCTGCCGCAGCGGATCCTCAAGCACCAGACGCAAACGCCGCCCGACATCCGTAAGGAGCGGCCCGGAGCTCCGGACGCCCTGGTCGAGATCTGCGTGAAGATGATGGCCAAGCGGCCGGAGGATCGCTACCAATCGGCCGCCGAGGTCAGTCGCGCCTTGCAGCAGTGGACGCCGCCGCAGGCCGACTCCAAGGCGGTCGTCCCGTTGCAGGCAGCGGAAGTGGAGGAGAAGGCGGCCGGGGAGCCCGGGGACTTCGCCTCCGATTCCTGGTGGGACGAAATTGCGAACACTCCGCTGCGAAAGGGTCCGGCGCGGAAGAGCGGCCCCATGCGGGCCGTCAAAGCGGCGGCGGCCGCCGGGAAAACCGCCGCCAAGGACACCGGGAAGAACGGCGGGAAGATCGGCGGGAAGATCGGCGGGAAGAACGGCGGGAAGAACGGCGGGAAGATCGTCACGGCCGTGAAGGCCGAGCCCGCCGCGGCCGGCCGGCCCGCGGTGGGCTGGCTGGGCACGCGGCGGCGAAAACTGCTCGCGCTGGCGGCCGGCCTGGGATTGCTCGTCGCCGTGGCCGCTGCGGCCGTCGGCGGCACGCTGCTGTTTCTGCAAAGTTCCCTGTCCAAGTCGATCGCCTCAGTGCACGTCGTGGCCCCCGGGACGCCGCCCGCCAAGGAAACGCCGAAAGCGCCGCCGGGCTATCCGGATATCCCGTCCCCGGCAAACCCCGGCAGCAAAAGCGGCGGGCCGAATGGGGCTCCTGGGGACTTGAAGCCGCCGGACCCGAGCAAGGCGGTAAAGGTTGACAACCCGGTCCAGAACGCGGCCGTGCCGGCGGGGCCGCCCAAGACGCCGCCGCCTGCCGTGCCGCCCGTCGCGCCGGCCGCGCCTCCCAAGCCGGTCGCGACGACACCTCCGCCCGCTCCCGTGGGCCCGCAGCACAATGAGCATGCTTTGCAGGAATTGAAGTCGATCGATCTGCCGCCGATTGAAGCGGGCGGCGACGCGGGAATGCCCGTTTCCTTCGGACCGGTCCACCTGGGCGCCGCCGACACGCTCAGCCTGAAGATCCTCAACACCGAACGTGCCGGCGTAATGAACCCGAAATTCGTGGCGCGGCCGAAAGAGGGCGCCGGTCCCAAGGACAACTGGGTGGTGGGGGCCGAGGCGGCCGGCGCTGCCGACGACTCGGCGGCCACCGAGGTGGCGCGGATCTGGCTCGATCCGGACGGCTTGAAGTTCCAGTGGCTCAAAGGGGCTGCCGACGCGCGGGCCGATTTCCTCCGCAACTGCGGCCTGCTGGCCGCGGTCGGCGAGCAGACCGCCTTTCTCCCCATGACCCTCCCCCAGGAAAAGGCGGAACTGATCGCCGATATCGACAAAGGCATGGTGAAGACGGAGTTCAAGAGCAACACGCTTCCCGACCCCGCCGCCCTGCGGTTGCAACTGGTCGGCTTGACCGACACGACGTTCCCTAAGTGCGACTTCAAGGTAATCGATCCCTCCGCGCCCAAGGTGTCGGGCAAGGGCGCGGCCGGCATCCCGCCGATTCCCAACAAGGCCATGGGGGAACTCCACTTCATCGATCCGGACCTTAGCGGATCCGGCCTGCGCATCAGGTTCGACGCCAAAGGTCACTCGGCGTCCGTCGAGGTAACGGTTATTTACAGGCCGCCGCCGCCGCCGACGGGATCCCATAACAAGCACGCCGACCAGTACAAGGCCTTCAAACCGAAAGAGGCGGCCGGTCTGAAGCAGAGCCTGCAAATGAGCAGGCGCAGTACCAGCGGATCGCCGACCGTGCGCCGAGACAACGTCCACAAGAAGATCGGCGCCGACGCCGTCAAGGATGTCGACTTCCATTTGAAACGGATATTGGCCCTTTACGAAACCATTCAGAAACCCCTCAAACTGCAATTCCGCATCTATGCCGAGGTCGTCGACGGCGGGAAGAAGTGTCAGGTCGACGTGTTTAAGACGCCGGTGCCGGCAGCACATGCCCCAGGAAGGTAGCGCGGCGGCCGGACGGGTTGAAGAAGAGGGCAGGCGGTTCTTGGTCTCCATGAAGTAATCCTCGGATGCGACACGCCACGATCCTGCTCTGCGTCCTTGCGGCCCTGCCCGGCGTCGCCTTGGCGCAGTCGGCGCCGGCCTGGCAGGGCAAGACGCCGGAGCAGTGGATAGGGCGGCTCTCGGACGCCGACATGCGGCGCGCTGGTACGCGACCTATGCCCTGGCGCAATTCGGGCCGGAGGCCGCTTCTGCCGTGACGCCGCTCGGGAAGGTCCTGGCAAACCGTCCCGAGCAGGAATACGTCCGCGCCAGCGCCGCCTGGGCCTTGGGACGCATCGGGCCGGCGGCCGGCCCGGCCGTGCCGCTGCTCAGCGAGACGCTCGCTTCCGCGCTGATTTCGGTGCGGCGGAACTCGGCCGAGGCGCTGGGCAACCTCGGCGCGGCGGCCAAACCGGCCGCGCCGGCCCTGCTCAAGGCGTTGGGCGACCCGGATAGCGGCGTCTGCGCCGCCGCGGCGCTGGCCCTGTGGAAGATCCGGCAGGATCCCAAGGCCCTGTCGGCCTTGACGGACCTGCTTCGCAACGGCAGCGAGGCCGCCCCCTACCAGGCGGCCGTCGCCCTGGGCCAGTTTGGGGCGGAACCCGGGGCGGTGGCGGCCTTGATCGGTGCCTTGGATCATGCCGATGCCGACGTGCGCCGCGCGGCGGCCCGCTCGTTGGGACAAATCGGCGCCGCGGCGCTGCCGCAGTTGGAGAAGGCCGTCGCCCGGGGAACTGCCGAGGGCCGCCGCGGCGCCGTCGAGGCGCTGGCGTGGATCGACCCGCCGGCCGTGGAACCCCTGATCGCCGCCCTTCGGAGCAAGAGCCCCTTGGCCTGTCGCGCCGCCGCCCGGGCGCTGGGCCGCCTCGGCCCGGCGGCCAAGGCCGCCGAAGCGGCGTTGGTCGAGACCCTTGACGCCCCCCAGCCGGAGGTCCGCGAGGCCGCCGCCAAGGCGCTGAGTGCCATCCGCAAGCACTGACGCCGGGGTCATGGCACACGCGTCGGTTCCTCCGCGCATGGTGGGCGGAAAAAGGGGGACTGGCTCCGTGGCACAAGTTGGTTTGGCGGTGGGAGAAACGTCGCCGCCACGGTGCCTGTCCCCCTTTTTTCCGCCTGGCGTGGCGCCGACCGGCCCGGGAAAGGGGACAGGCACCGTCGCCGCAAGCCGTTTCGGCAGGGCTGGCCGATCGAGGCGACGGAGCCAGTCCCCTTTCCCGCGACTTCCGACTCTGCGTGGTAGAACCGCCGGCCGGTTGCAAAGTCGCCGGCGGCGATTTAGAATGCAGATCCTGCCTGAAGTGGCCAACCCCTACATTATCTCACCCACCTTTTTCTGGAAAGGAACGCTATGAAAATGCCCCTAAGATTGTCTGCCGTCGCCGCCATGCTCGGATTGGCCTGGACGTTGCTGGGCCCGATTGCCGCCGCCGATTCGCCCCCCAAGGCCGTAATCGCGGTCGTCGGCGCCGCGCATACCCACATGAAATGGTATCCCGGCACGCTCAACGGGAACGCCCGCGTGAAGTACCTTTGGGACCCCGATGCCAAGCGGGCCCAGTGGTGCGTGAAGCAGTTCAAGGGCGCCAAGATTGCCGCCAGCGTCGACGAAATCCTTTCCGATCCGGAAGTGGCCGGCGTCGTGATCTGCAGCGAGACGAACCGCCACCACGACCTGGTCATCGCGGCCGCCAAGGCCCATAAGGCCATGTTCGTCGAAAAGCCCATGGCCCTCACCGCCAAGGAGGCCGCCGAGATGGCGGACGCCATCGACAAGGCGGGCGTGTTCTTCACCACCGGCTACTTCATGCGGACCTCGCCGAAGTACCAGTTCGTCAAGGAGCAGATTGCCAAGGGCAACTTCGGCAAGATCACGCGGGCGTATGCCGCCAATTGCCACAATGCCGGCCGCGAGGGCGAATTCGACAATCCCTACCATCATTGGTTCACCGAGGCGAAGCCGGCCGGCGGCGGGGGCTTCATCGACATGGGCACCCACGCGGTCGATCTGCTCATGTGGCTGCTGGGCGACGTGGAATTGGCCACCGGCGACCTCTCCACGGCAGCCACGAAGTACGCGCCGACCGACGATTGCGGCGAGGCGCTGCTGAAATTCAAGAATGGCGCCACCGGCGTCGTTGCCGGCGGCTGGGTCTGCCCGTTCAATACGCTGCGGTTGGAAGTTGTCGGCACCGAAGGCTATGCGGTGTACCTCCAGGACGGATCCCGCGATCAGCTCTTCTTCCAGAGCAGGAAGGTGCCGGGGTCCGACCTGAGCAAGCCGGTGCCCGACGCGAAGATGCCGAAGGGCTTGCCCACCCCGCTGGAGCAGTTTCTCAACGCGGTGAACGGCCAGAAGGGCCCGGGTGCGGTCACGCCGCACGAGGCCGCCGCGCGGGCGAGCGTGATGGAGGCCATCTACAGCGGCGCGAAGAGCCACGAGTGGGTCAAGCCGCAGTAGCGCCGCGCCATGGCGCCGGCATACATCTTCCGTTGAAATTGCCTTGAAAGGAACCTTATGAAAGCGACTTTGACACTGGCGGCCGCGGTGGCCGCCTTGGGACTGGCCTGGTCGTCGCCGGCGGCCCGCGCCGCGGATGCGCAGCCCGCCAAGGCGGTCATCGCCTTCCTGGGGTCCGGGCATACCCATTCATGGAGCTATGGCTTCTACAACCTCAGCCGCGACAAAAACGTCCGCGTAAAGTACGTCTGGGACTCCGACGCCAAGCGGGCGGCGGACTGCGCGACGTGGTTTGGCGGCAAGGCCAAGCTCGTCGCCAACGTGGCGGAAGTCTTTGCCGACCCCGAAGTGACCGGGGTGTTGATCTGCAGCGAGACCAGCCAACACCACGACCTGGTGATGGCGGCGGCCAAGACCCATAAGGCGATCTACGTGGAGAAGCCCATGGCCATCACCGCGAAGGAGGCCGCCGAGATGGCCGACGCCATCGACAAGGCCGGCGTGTTCTTCACCACCGGCTATGACAAACGCAGCGATCCGAAGTTCCGCTTCCTCAAGGAGCAGGTGGCCAAGGGCAACTTCGGCCAGGTCACGCGCGTGCTCGCGGAGAACTGCAACAGCGCGGGCATCAACCACACCTTCGATCCGCCCGCCAATCGCTGGATGGCCGACCCGAAGCAGGCCGGCGGCGGCGGCTTCTGCGACATGGGCACCCACGCGCTGGACATGGCCATGTGGCTGGGCGGCGACGTCGAGTCGGCGACCGGCGACCTCTCGGTGGTGGCCCACAACTATGGCGACACCGACGATTGCGGCGAGGCCCTGCTGAAATTCAAGAATGGCGCCACCGGGGTCGTTGTCGGCAGTTGGGTCAACCAGTCCAATCCGATTGCGCTGGAGATCGCCGGCACCAAGGGACACGCGATGATCGTCAACGGCAAGCTCTTCTTCCAGAGCGCCAATGTGCCCAATTCGGACATCACCAAGGAGGTGCCGGATAAAAAATTGCCGCCGGGATTCCCCGGCCCGCTCAGCACGTTCCTCAAGGCGGCCGCCGGCGAGAAGACGGCCGCCGCGATCACGGCCAAGGAGGCCGCCGCCCGGGTGAGCGTGATGGAGGCCATTTACACGGGCGCCAAGAAGCACGAGTGGGTCAAGCCGGAGTAACGCACCTGATACGAAAGGAGCTAGCGATGGGCCGTTCCTCTGCCGCGATTTTGTTCTTGGCGACGATGCTGACCTGGCCGGTCTCGGCGACGGCGGCCAACCTCCAGCCGGTGAAAAAGTATTTCGCCCACACGGTCGTCGAGGACCGCGACGGGGTCATCGCGCCCTGGTATCACGGCCAGAACGGCCAGGTCGACTTTCGCGTCCGCATCGCGGCCGAAACGCTCAAACGCTATCCCTGGACCGACAAGAAAATGGCGGTCATGGCGGCGCCCTATTTCGTCTTCAGCGGAAGCTGGGGAATCAGGCCCGACGGCACCATCCTGGTCAGCCCGGCGCTCGACGATTGGATGACCGCCGACGTCGGTCAGCGGTCCGTGAGCACGCTCTTTGCCAGCGTGGCGTATTATCGCTATACGGGCGATCCGGCGGCCCTCGGCATGATCACCCTGACCGCCGACTACCTCTTGGACTACTGCCAGACCCCGGCCAACAACCCCTGGCCCAACTTCATCATCAGCGCCCCGGTGAAAGGCAAGGCCTTCGGCCGGGCCAACCCGCACGGCTTCATCCAGTTGGACCTCTGCGCCAGCTCGGCTCGGCCCTGCTGGCCGGCTACAAGTTGACGGGCAATCCCCGCTACCTGGCGGCCGTCGAGCACTGGGCCGATCTGCTGGCCGAACACTGCGACCTGCGCCCCGGAGTGCCGCCCTGGAACCGCTACGCCAACCCCCAAGATTGCAAATGGGACACGCGGGAGACGGCCGGGATGTCGCTCAATTTGCAATTTCTCAACGACCTGATTCGCATGGGCTACCGCGGCCAGGGCGACGCCCTGGTCAAGGCCCGCGATGCCGGGGAAAAGTATTTCCGCGACGTGTTGCTGCCGGAGTGGAGCCGCAATCCCATTTTCGGCCATCAGTTCTGGGACTGGGACAATCCCGTCTACACCTGCGCGGTGCCCAGCTACACGGCCCAGTACATGATGGACCGCCGCGAGGCCTTCCCGCAGTGGAAAACCGACATCCGCAATTTCATGTCGCTGTTCTTCTGCCGATCGAGCGTCGATCCGGGTTCCGCCGGCGACGTCTACTCCGGCGCCTGGGCCTTCCCCGAGGCGAGCAACTGCTGCGGCAAGTCGCTGCAATATCCGACGATGCACATGGCGGCCACGTGGGCCCGCTACGCGGCGCTGACCGGCGACGCCTGGGCCCGTGAGATCGCCCGCCGCCAGAGCATCCTCACCACCTATGACGCCCATGAGACCGGCGTGGTGGAAGACGGCGTCGACGGCGGCGTCGTGGTGACGGGACAGTGGTTCAACCTGGCCCATCCTTGGCCGTTTCGGGCCGTCATGGATATGCTCGCCTGGCAGCCGGAAACGTTCGGCGCGGCCCGCGAGAACCACATCATGCGCAGCAGCTCGGTGCTGAGCACGGTCCGCTACGGCAAGGGCAGGATCGCCTACTCCACGTTCGATGCCCTGGCGCCCTGCGAGGACGTGCTGCGGCTGGCCTTTACGCCCAGCGGCGTCTCGGCCGACGGCAAGCCCCTCGCGCTCCGGCAGGACACGGCGCAGAACGGCTTCACCGTCAAGCCGCTGCCCAACGGCGATTGTCTACTCGGCGATCCGCCACGACGACGGCCGCGACATCGTCGTCGAGGGCGACGATCCGCAGGAGATGCTTTCGCACGATCGGCTCCATTATGAAGGACCGTGGGCGACCGAGGATTTCTCCGGCGCATCGGCCGGCAAACTCCAGGTCGCCTCGCAAGCCGGCGCACGGGCGCGCGTAGATTTCACCGGCAACCAGGTCCGCCTCATCGGCCGGGCCGATCCAAGCGGCGGCAAGGCCGACGTGTACCTCGACGGCGTGAAGCAACTTTGCGGCATCGACTTCTGGTGCCCGCAGGCCCGCGATCAGCAGGTCCTCTGCTACAAGAATGGCCTGGCCCAGGGGAAGCACCGCCTGGAAATCGTAGCCCTGGGGACGAAGAATCCCGTTTCAGCCGGCACGCGCGTCTACCTGGACTCCGCCCAGTTCTCTGCCGCGACGGGGGAAACCGGCTTCGGCGAGGGCGGCGGCCCCACGGGGACGCAACGGGTGATCTTCGGCTATGTCGGTCGCAAGGACTACGTCGATTCCGCCGGCCACGTCTGGCGGCCGGCCACCGAGTTCATCATGCGCCTGGGCACCATGGCCGACCTGGTGCCGGCGTCCTTCTGGACCGAGCCGCAGCTTGACAAGGTGGGCGGCACGACGGATCCCGAGCTTTACCGCTACGGGGTCTACGGCCGCGACTTTACCGCCTACTTCACCGTGGCGCCCGAGCAGACGTATCACGTGCGGCTGAAATTCTGCCAGGCAAGGGAGGCGTCGCAGCCCGGCGGCTATGCGACCAACGTCGAGATTGGCGGCAAAACGGTGGCCACCGACCTGGACATCGCCGCCACGGCGGGCGGGCTGGGCAAGGCGGCCGACCTCGTGTTCAACGACATCCGGCCGCAACATGGCGTGATTGCCATTCGCTTCCTGGGAAGCGTTTCGACCATCGCCATGATCCAGGCGATCGAGGTCGGCCCCGGTCCCGGGCCCGCCGGCGACAAGCCCGTGGCCTTCCCGTTCCCGCCGGACAGGAACCGGCTGGGCGATCCGGGCTTTGAAGTCACGATCCCCGGCATGGCCGCAAGCGGCGGACAGGGCCGCGGGGCCGAGGCCCTCATGCCCTGGAATTACCGTTTCCTGGGACCGAATCAAGGCGGCATCTGGCCCGAGACGGCCTTCAATATCCATGCCGACTGGGGGCTGCCGAAGCCCCGCACCGGCAAGGACGCGATGCGCACCTATGCGATGGAGAAAGACGCCCACACCCAGGTCTACCAGGACGTTTCCGTACCGCCGCAGACGCCGTTCCGGGCTTCGGTTTGGGTGCAGGGGGTCGATCTGCACGGCAAGGGATTCGGCACGCACCCCGGCGATTCGGCCGGCCTGTGCGTGATCGAGATGGACGCCGCCGGCAAGGTCCTCGTCGAGCATCCCAAGCTGTCCGTCACCAAACCCAGCGGCTTCACGGAGCTATCGCAGAAGTTTACGACCGCCGCCGGCACCGCGAAGGTGCGGTTCCTTTTGGACACCGTCATCGGCTGCCGCTACGACGAGGGGCACGTCACCTACGACGATTGCGCGTTGGGCCGGCAAGTGAAATAGCGGGCGGGCGCGGGAACTCCGGCAGTCACCGGTCCCTGCTCCCCAAGCCCACGGGGCACCCGCGCAGCGGGTCGCGTCCGGTGGGACGGAATCTCGCACGACCTTGTTTGCCCGTCCATGTCCCACCGGACGCAGCCGGTGGGCTTGGAGGGCGGGAAGAAGAACATGCCGTTGGACGAAGCAGGAAAGGTGACAGCCACCAAATCTGGCGAGCCTGGGTGACATTCCGGCCAGGGCAACACCTATTTTACCCAGACTTGGCGGCTGTCACCGTTTCTTCTCTGGCCTTCGTGGTCTCAGGCAGGTGGCCAGGAGAAACACTGCGAGGCACGAGAACAGAATCACGGTCGCTTGAAATCCGTTCCCCAGAATGCCGTGGTCAACGTAGCCAGTTCTTCCAGGCAAACGCCAATTCATGATCCATCTTTTCGGCGTCCGCCACGCCCGCTTTTCGCAAGTGATCGGCGTCGGAGTGCATGTTACTTTGCCAGTTGTCGAATTCGTCGCCCCTCTCCCCTGTACGCCCAGGTCGTCAGGACGACGGCGCCGGCGCATGCCAGGACGAGCACGATCAGGGCAAGCCACCAGATGACGCACCCTCGACTCACGGTGGTCTATTCCCCGGGAAAAGACTGTTGCGGTTGTGGGGCATAATTCCTCCCGCGCGGGAAAAGCGGTCAGAACGGTGTAGCAAATTGTTCGGACCCGTTTTGTCGTCCGTTGTGTCGTCCCTTAACGCCTCGCCGGGCGCGAATATCAGTGACGGCCGGTTTTCGGGCTCCGTTTTCGGGCTCGGGACCCATCCGCCGCTCCCTCCCCAACAAGACCCCGAAAAGGGGTCAGAACGATTTAATCAATAAGTAGTTCTGGCCCCTTGTCTACCCCTTGTGCGTCCTGTCCACCTTCGTCCCGCCCGTTATCCCGCGGCGCCGGTTTCTTCCGCGCATTGTAACGAGCACGGGCTGACGCACAAACGCGCAAGAATGACGGAGACCGCCGCGCAGACGACGGCATCTATGAAAATCGACAACGGGTAGAAGTTCGAGTCGCGATATTCGCCGATTACGATCCACTCCGCTATCGCGCAAGGAAAGCCTATTGCGTAACGCTTCCCGCCACGCAGGACAAAGCCCGCCAAATTGGCGGCGATGAAAAGCGCCATGAAGGAAGCGAACCACACGACGAACGCACGTCGAAATTCTTTCGTCCCTGCGTTGTAACGCGCGCAGGTTGATGCGCAAAGGAGGGCAACAGTGACAAAGACCCCCACAAGCGCGAGGGCGTTTAGGAACGTAGCGTCTGTCATGGTACGCGCATTGGAGATAGAAAGGTGACAGCCACCAAATCTGGGGACGTTGGGTAAGGCAGTGCTTTGCAGCACGCCCAGATTACCCAGATTTGGTGGCTGTCACCTTTTCATCCCCTCTTCTCAGAACGAGCACCTCATCTTCGTCAGGATCAATGATGATGAAGGTTAGGGCATACCTCCCCCCTTCGTAGGAGAAGTAGCAGACGCCCAACGTCTGCTGCTGGCGCTGCGTATGAAAACGGGACATCACTGAAAGTTGGGCATGAAAAGCTACGGTTCTGGAATCTCCCGGTGGGGCTCGCTGCGCTCGACCCACCCTACAAATTTCCGACCTTCCGCAACAGAAGGGAACGCTAAAAGGGGTCGGGAGTCGTGTTTCTCAGGAACCACAAGGGAATCATGGCTGGTGCTCGTCATGCCGGGCCGCCACATCCGGCTGGCCGGTCTCGTAGCTTCGGGACAAGATTTCATAGATCGCCGCCTGTGACCCTGGGCTCCCAACCGCCTGCCCCACGATCTTCGGCTCGAACTCCACTTCGCAACGTTCCGGCAGGATCACGTCGCTCGTCGGGCGGAAAACACCGTTCTCGTAAACCGCGTGCACGATTTCCATGTGGCCACCCCCTGGGCAGGCAGTTGCTAGACCCCACCATGATTATCACGGCGGTCGTGAAATGTGTCAAGCAGGTAAGGATCAGGGAATCAATAAGTGTCGCCTTTCGCTCCGCGAAAGTTGCGGCTTTCGCGGAGCGAAAGGCAACAAAGATCTGTAGGGTGGGTCGAGCGCAGCGAGCCCCACCACAATCCGCGAAAAACCGATGGTGGGGCTCGCGACCACGCTGCGCGTGGTGCCCCTCGACCCACCCTACAAATTTCCGGCCTTCCGCAACGGAGCCTACTTCGTCCCGTTCTGCCCCAGCGTGCGGCCGAGCTTCGGCCAGCCGTCGGGGGCCAACGCGGCCGAGGAACAACGCAAGACCACGATCGTCTCGTCGTCCAGGCCGAAGGCCACGCGGCCGGCGGCGGGAATCGTGCCGGAACTGCGGACCGGTGAGCCCACCTGGGCGGTCCATAAGGCGTTGCCGAGCAAGTCCAGCGCGTGAATCTCGCCGGCGTTGTCGCCGAAATAGATCACGTCGTCGTCGCCGATCACCGGCGTCGACTCGACCGCCCCGGCGGCCCGATATTCCCAGCGGATCTTGTGGCTGTTGCCGTCCAGGCAGACCAGCAGCCCGCGCGGCTCGTAGCCGCGGGGAAACTGGCTCACGCCCACGTAGATGTGGCCGTAGCGGTCCAGCACCGGCGAGCCGAGCACCTGGCCCGGCATCTGCGTCTTGAAGATGGGCACGCCGTCGGCGGCGAAGCCGAAGAGCAGGTCGTCGTGGCCGGGCACGACCAGGATGCCCTCGTCGGTCATGGCGGGGGCCGAATGGATGCACCAGCCGGCGAAACCCTGGTCGCCGGCCGGGTTCCAGAGGTTGACGCCGCGCTCGCCGTCGGCCTGAATGGCGTAGACGTAGCCGCTTTCGGCGGCCGCGTAGAGGACGCCGCCGACCATGATGGCGGCGGAATCGAACTTCTGCCGCGAGCGGAAGAACGGCCCGGGCTTCTGGAGGTGTCCGTCGGCATCGACCTTGAGGATGCCGCCCTCGTAGCCGCTGATCCAGGTGTTACCTTGCGTCGTCGACCACCGGGGCCGCGTAGCCCAGCGGCTCGCCCACGCAGGCGGGCGGCCAGTTCTGTTTGCCCGACGCCCCGTCGATGCAGTGCAGATAGCCGTCGGTGGCGTGCAGGAAGACGCTGTCGTCGGGGCCGATGACGAGGGGGCCGGGGACGTGTTTGCCGGTGACGTATTCCCAGAGGATGGTGGGCTTGTCGTCGACTTCGCGCAGGCCGAACAACCGGCCGCGGGTATGGACGAAGATCCGCCCGGCCCGATCCACGGCCGGCGCGGTGCGCAGCGGGGTGGCGCTGTCCTCGGGGGCGGGCTGGTCGGGAAAGGCCCAGAGGAATTGTTCGGGGCGGGGCGGCCGGACGCGGGGGGCGCGGCGGACCGGCGCACGTTTGCTCGGCGGGGCAGCGGCGGGGCCGCCGCCGCGCTGCCCGGCCTGGGGCGGCGCAGAGGCGGGACGACGTTTGCCTTGCTCGGCGGGCGGGCTGGGAGCGGCCTTCCGCGGACCGGCCGCCGCTGGCGGCGCCGCGGGCGGCGGCGATGGACGCCCCGGCGCGGCCGAGGGCGGCTTCGCCGGCGGAGACGAGGGCGGCCTGACCACGGGCGGAGCAGCGGGCGGGCCGGACGATTCGCCTTGGGTTGGCGGTGCGGCGGGCGCCGGGCGCGGCGTTCCCGGGCGAGGAGCGCGTGGTTGACCGTGCTGTGCGGGCGGCGCCTGGGGCGGCATTGTCGGCGGCCCCTGCGGGGCGCCTGCGGCGGCGGATAGCCGCCGTGCGCAGAGGGCGGACTGCCCGGTTGATACGGCCGCCCGCTCGGCGGTCCGGCCGGCACGCCGGGCTGGGCCGGCCACTGGGCCGGCGGCTGTGCGGGCTGCTGCGCCGGGGGCATGGGCCAGCCGCCGGGCTGCTGCGGCTGCGCCGGCGGCATCGGCCAAGACGCCGGCGGTTGCTGCTGCGGCATGCCCTGCTGGGCGGGCCAGCCGCCGGGCTGCTGCGGCATGGCGGGCTGCGCCGGCCAGGGCTGCTGCGGCTGCGCCGGCCAAGCGCCCGGCTGCGCCGGCCAGACGGCGGGCGGTTTGCTGCTGCTGCGGCATTCCTTGCGGCATTCCCTGCGGCGGCACGCCCGGCTGGGCAGGCCAGACCGGCCCTTGCGCCGGCGGCACGCCGGGCTGGGCGGGCCAGCCGCCGCCTTGCGCCGGCGGAGTATAGCCGACCAGGCGGAACAGCGTGATGGCCTGGCGCCCGCACTGCGGGCAGCTATACGGCTGGGTCGGGCGTTGCAGTTGGAAGCCGCAGTTGGTGCACTGAAAGGTATTCATATTTTTATCAGGTCGCCGATGGCCGTCCCTGGGCTATTTTACGGCGACGCTGGCCTTGGTGTAGACCTTGCCGTTGTCGCGGAGCACGGTCCAGCCGAGCACCTGGGTGATTTCCACGCCGCGTTCGGCGGCGTTGTGCCGCATGGAATCGAAACGCTGGCCCGGATGCACCAGCTCGATCGTGTTGGACATGCCGGCCTGCTCGCAGGCCTGCTGGAGCCAGGCGACCAGGGCGTTTTCCATTTCGTCGGGCTTGGTGGTGGTGCGGGGGTTCCAGCGGTAATAGGCCTCGCCGATGTCCTTGAGCAGGGTGGGCATTTTTTCGGCCGGCGAGGAGCGGAAGACCAGCAGTTGTCCGACCAGCGAGCAGGCCGCCGGCTCGCCCTGGAGGAAGCCGGTCAGCAATCGCTGCCGCTGGTAGTTGAGCCCGGGATGCTCGGCCAGCGCGCGGCCGAGGATGGCCTCCTGCCAGTCGCCGGCCAGGGAGGCGACTTCCGGCAGCGGCTGAAAATGGGCGATGACCGGCTGGAGCATGGCGCCCAGCGCCCGCAAGCCTTCGTCGAACTGCTGCTGGACCTGGCGGATGCCGCCGCCGAGGGCGGCATGTTGCTCGCTGAGTCCGTCGCGGACCTTGACCAGGGTGGGGACGAAGGCTTCTTTCAGGGCGTCGATGGCGGCGGCCTTTTCGCTGAGGGCCTTGAACCGGGCGTCGAGTTGATCGAGTTTTTCCAGGACCGAGCCCGAGGCGGCCTTCGACGAGACCTCGCCGCCGCCCGCGGCGGAAGTCGAGGCCGTCGCGCCACCGCCGGAGGCCAGGCGGTCGATCTTGCCGGCCAGGGCTTCGAGCTTTTCGCCCAGCGTGCCGCCGCCGGCGGAGCGCTCGATCAAGTAGGCCAGCACCTGCTGATTGGCTTGCTCCAGGGCCATGCCCAATTGGCCGTAGCGGCGCGCGAGCTCCTCCAATCCGGCGGCCTCGCCCTTGGCCACCGGCGGCGGCGTGGGGCCGGCCTTGGGGGGAATTGCGGGCGGGAGGTCCTTGGCCAGGGCCTCGGGAAATTCGAGCCTGGCCTTGGGGCTGGGCTCGGGTTCGTCCTTTTTCGCGGGCCAGGAAAACGGCATGGTTCAGACCCCCCTTTGATACTCGTTAGCGTCGCGAGCCCAGTTCGATGTTGTCCAGGCCGCCGGTGTCGAGGTAATAGCGCTCGTCGGCCAAGGTCCGCCAACAGAAGAAGACGTTCTCGCCCAGCACCGCGTCTTCGCCGGCGACCGTGCCGGTCACCGACTCGCAGGTGAGGGTTTCCTCTTCTTCACGGGTGGCGTGTTTTCGCTTGATGCGGACGTTGATCTCGGTGGGGCCGATGCGATCGCCCACGTCCATCTTGACCACGTAGATGGGGGTGGCCTGGGCGGTGTCGTCGCCGCTGGCCTTGCGGCCGATCAACACCCGCTGCGAGCTGGTGGTGAACTCGGTGATCTCCTCGCGCGACTGGTCCTCGGCGGTGGTGAAGAGGATGCGTTCGGGGCGGATGCCGGAGGTGGCGTCGGTCATGACGCCCCAGTAATAGGTGTTTTCGTGCATGCGGCCTTTCATTTCGAACTTGAACTGGGGCAACATGCCGTGGCGGGCCATGAACTCGATGGCGGCACCGACGACCACGGGGCTCTTCGGATCGACGATCACGCCCGGATTGCGCCCTTCTCGTCCTGGTAGGGATACCAGTTGCCGGCGTAGTGGTTGTGCATGGCGACGATGCGGGAAGGCGACAGGGGCACGTACATCTTCACCAACTGCTGGATGTAGCCGAGCTTCGAGGGCAGCCCGGCCAGCACGACCACGTTGGCCTCGTGCTCGGTGATGCGCTGGCAGAAGTCGAAGAGCAGCTCGTCGAAGACGTCGTAGACCACGCCCTCGAACTGGCTGCGGTCGTAGACCAGGTCGAGTTCCTGCTGGACGTTGTAGTAGCCCGGCCCGCGCACCTTGTCGCAGACCTTCTGCAGCGACTCGACGACCACGGGATCGACAATCTCCGGATCGGTATGGGAGATGGGGTCGGTGACGTCGTCGCTGGCGTTGTCGAGATAGGCTTGGGCCAGGGGGACGAAGAGGCGGTTGATGAAGTTGACGCGTTGGGCGCGGATTTCGCGGTTCCGCGGCACCTCCGGTCCGAAGAGCAGTTGCACGTCTTCGTCTTCCAGGCCCAGGGCGTCGGCGAAGAAGGGGACGATGATCACTTCCAGCAGGCGTTTGACCAGTTGGTCGCCGCCCAGCGAGATGCCGTCCTGGTGGAGGACCTGGCCGCGGATCGAGTCGTCGATTTTCGACTCGAAGTTGTACTTGGCGATCATCAGGTCGGTGGTGCCGCCGCCGATGTCCATGCAGGCGATGCGGATTTCGGTGGCCTCGTCGCCGAAGGCCTCGGAGGTGGCCGTCGCGCCGCCGCCGGGCCGGCGCGTCGCCGGGCGCTGCAGGCCGGGGCGGGCACGGCGGCGGGCCGCCGCCGGAGTCGAGCCCGCCGGCTCCGCCGCTTCCTCCGCCTTGGGCTTCTTGCGGCCGCGGTCCTGCCGCAGCGTGGAGAACCACAGCCGCGGGTCCTGCCCCAGCATCCGCAGCTCGCTCCAGATGTAGGTGAGGTGGACGGCGCTGGCCTCGTCGATGCCCAGGTTCAGCTCGGGCTTGACGCGCTGGTTCTTCCCCAGCGTCATGGCGAAGATGTTGATGGCCTTGTTGCCCTGGGACTCGAAGCGCTTGCGCTCTTCGAGGATCATGCCGCTGGGAAAGCTGAGGGTGAGGGTGCGGATTTCGCGGGTCCGCCCGCTCTCGCCCGACTTGCCGCGGTAGGCCAGCGAATTGACGTACGTGTAGGCCTGGCAGAGGATCTCGTAGAGGGCGGCGGTCATCATGGCGCGGGGGGCGTGGCGCGGCTTCAGCGGCGCCTCGGCGGCGAAATCGCTCTCCTTGAACTCCGCCCGCTCCAGGAGGAAATCGCGGTCGTCCTCGTGGACGAAGCGCAGGAACGGCCCCTTGAGGATGGCGGCATAGGCGCCGGTGCGGCAGCGGTCGGCGGGATCGGCCATGTACCAGTTGGCGCCTTCCAGCCAACTGGCGTCGTCGGCCCAGAGATAGCGCTTGGGGAGCTCAGGCCGGTGCGGATATCGCCCTCGGCCCGCATCACCTGCACGACGTCGTCGGCCTCGCGGCCCAGGCGGACCATGGAGAGGTCGTCGAACAGCGGCGGGGTGATCACCACCTCGACCTTGTTCTGGCGGGGCTTCTTGCCGCGGCCGAACCAACTGCCGCGGACGTCGTCGTCGCCGACGTTGTGATACTCGATCCGCTTCTGCGCCATCGGCAACTGGTAGGGCGTGTTGCACCAGTGGGTCTTCGACGAGAACCACCGCGCCCCCGGCACGTTGACCACTTCGCCGGCGTCGTTCCAGGCGTCGAGGTGGTAGCGGTTCAACAGCTCGAAGGGGAGCATCTGCGGCGTCTGGGAGATCTCGCCGGTCAGCTCGACCAGCAACGCGCCCGTGCGGCTGTTGCCGAAGTCGATCACCAGGTGGACGTGCTTGGAGTCGCCGGCGGTGGCCGTGGCCGGGCGGATGCACAACTCGACGGGCGCCACCCCCTTGAGCTGCCTTTGCTCCATGTCCAGCAGCCCTTCCAGGCGAATCGCGAAATCCTTGGTCAGCGAGGCGGCCTGGCAGAAATAGCCGATCTCGGGATCGCCGCAGGTGGTGTCCACGGCCAGGAACAGCCGCGTGGCGCCCGACTGGATGATCTGCCACTGGATATAGGGATAGACCTTGGGGGGCTCGTTTTCCTCCGTGCTGGCGCACGCGCAGCGCTGCCAGCCGTAGCCGATCTGGCTGCTCTGGTAGCGGCCGCCGCGGAGCGGAATGCAGACGAGTTGGACCCCCGTGTTCGCGAATAATACGTGCATGGTAGCTGCCGTGCGGGTCTACTTATTTTCGTAAGGTTCGAGGATATGGATCAATTGTCCGTTGCCGGGAGGGAGCTTGATGTGCTCGCCGGCCCCCAAGGCCAGCGCCGGCGGCAGGCACAGCGCCCAACGCCGCACGAACGACGCCATGAGGCCGAAGCGGCTGAAGTCCTGCTGCTCGACGCCGCGCTGCTCGGCCTGCAAGGTGGGGTCTTCCGATTCCTTCGGCACCTGGCTGGGGCCGGGATTGAGGACGTAATCGTTGAGGATGATGCGGACGTAGTTGCGCCGCGCGTGGCGGCGGGCCGCCTCGTCCCGCGTCTTCAGGTTGATCACCGGCTGCAGCACGCCCACCAGCTTGTTGAAGACCGTCTCGGTGCAGAGGTAATCGCGGAGGAAGCGGGTGAAGGCGTTGACCTCGTTGGGATCGAGCCAGGGCTCGCCCTCCTTGTGCGAGTTGCAGTAGGCCTCGAAGCGCTTGGGCACGGCGACGGTCGCCCATTCGTGGAGGAAGTTGTGCAGTTGGCGGGGCAGGGGAGGGGCGTGCCGGCGCGTCTGCACGTCGCCGCAATCGGAAAGCTGCAGCTCCTCGCCGTCGGCGATGCAGAGCGATTCCTGCAGGGCGTGCACGCGGTAATAGACCGCGTCCTCGTCGGCGGTGAGCCAGTCGATGACCTTCTTGGCGGCCAGCAGCCGCTTCTCGCGGTCGAGGTTGGTGTCGGGATCGACGACCCAGCCGCGGGAGAGCTGCAAGAGGCGGTTCTGCACCTCGCCCAGCTCCTTCTGGAGCTGGTTCTGCTTGGCGTCGGCGCTGGTGACGGCGCGGATGCCGCCGGCGATCAGCGATTGCCCGCCGTCGCCGTCCTTCATGCCGGTGTCCCAGCGGATCTCCGGGCGCGGACGTACTGGCGGACCATGTCGGATTCGAGGAAGGCCTTGCGGGCGCGGGTCCACTTTTCCGGGTCTTCCTTTTGCCGCTGCTCGGCGTCGGTGTCCCAGGTGCCGGGGTAGCGGATGGGGTAGATGTTGGTGAAGTTTTTGCCGCGGCCGCCGAAGTCGTTGAGCACCGTCCCCAGGGTATCGATCAACTGGTTCAGCCGCGTGTCGTAAAGGCCCTTCTCGGCGTAGATCTCGCGGTTGCGGAACTCCTCGTCCAGACCGGTCATGCCGATGAAGAGGGCGGGGATCTCGTCCTGGACCTTGTGGGGCCAGGTCTTGTCGCCGTAGCGCGCCCGCCCCCACTTGTCGACGTGGTACTTCATCTGCGCCTTGACTTCCAGGTTGCCGCCGCGCAAGAGCAGGAAGAGGGTCTGGATCTGCAGTTCGTCGGTATAGCGCTCGAAGAGGTAGGAGACCTTGCCGCGCTTGACGATCTCCATCTGCTCTTCCAGGGTATTGGCCTCGGTGCGCTTGCCCTGCTCGATGCCCGTTCGCACCGCCCGCATCCCCGGCACGTCCAGGAAGTCCATCTGCTCGATGACCTTGCGCCAGTCGTCGTTGAGGCGATGGGGCAGCACGGGCATGACCAGCTCCAACATGCCCGCCTGGATGGTCTCCAGTTCTTCATTGCCCAGGCCGGTGCCGGGGCGATAGTCCATGATGAAGTATTTTTCCTTGGGCACGAGGTAGATGTCGTTCCAGGAGACGTGCTGCCACACCCGCGACGCGGGGCGCTCGTAGGCCTTGGAGCGCTGGCTGTCCAAGAGGAAGCGCACGCCCGCCCAGTGCGTGAAGATGGCCGGGTCGTGATCGCCCAAGGTGATCCGCTTCAGAAAGGTGGCGATCTTGACGAACAGGCCGGTGAGCGATTCCCAGCCATCCCAGAACAGCGCGGCAGCCGTGGCCACGTAGCCTTCCTCGGTCAAGGGATAGCGGCTCAGCAGGCCGTTGATGACGGCCTCCTTGGCCTGGAAGCCGCGGCGGTCCACCGCCCGCATGTACGAATAGGCGTCCAAGAGGTCCATCCGCCAGCGGCGGTCGACCTCCGTGCCGGTGTGGCGGCGATAGATGTCCTCGAAAAGCTCTTCCAATTCCCCCTGCTGCCAGGTGCGGGCAGGCGTCTTGCACTCGGCATGGAAACCGCGCGCCAACACCCGCAGCCACTCCACCCGCGTCAACGCGCGGACCATCACCGGGTAGTTCGGCGACACGCTGGCGCCGATGCGGTCCTTGGTGGTGAAACGGGTGACCAGGGCGGTGGCCTCCTGCGAGCCGCACTGCGGATTCAGGTCGTTGTCGAAGGAGAGGTTCTTGTAGTAGGCCGGCTCGGCCAGCGTCTCGTCGCCGCCGATGGGACAGTAATCCTCGGTGTGGGGCCGCAGCACCTGGCCCATGAACAGGCTCTTGCCCACCTGGGAGGCCCCGTAGGCCGCCGCCGCCACCGGCACCTTCGCCGAGGTGTACAAGCTGCCCGCCAGGCGGCGAAGCTGCAAGACCTCGAACTCGTCGCTCTCGGCAACGGGCAGCAGATCGGTCGTCCTGCGGGCGGGGTTGAATTCCGAGAGCCAATCGCAGAGGTCGGTCGCCAGGCGCTCGACCTGCTCGGCACGCCGAATCAAATTCCGATCACGTTCATCTGGAAATGCCATGAAGCTGCTGCTGCCTCCGAATTTCTAACCCGTTGCGAAAGCACCCTACGTTTCTATTTACTGTTTTCCTCGCGCACGATGGTCATGGCCGCCCGGAGCGTCACCGGGTATTGCTGCACCTGCTTGGTGGCCGCATCGCGGGCCTCGATCATCAGGTGGTACAACGTGCCCCGCGGCCCGTAGGCCATCTTCGCCGTGTGCAAAACCACGTGACGCGAGTCTCCCTGCGCCTCGTTCGGCGTCCAAGTGTCGGCCGGCGTTTCGCCTTCCGCGTAAACCCGATATTCTAACGGACCCTCGGCCGCGGCCGCTAGTACCTCGATGGCCACATCGAAGTCGTTCTCCCCCTCGTTGGTGGTGGTCTTCACATCCACGAACCGCTTCCCGGCGACCGTGACCGTGGCGAAGACGCTGACGCCCTTGTAGCGGGCCTTCAACTGCGTTTGGCCCATCGCCTTGGCGACGAAACGCCCCGGGGCATCGGGCGCGGCGGTCGCCACCTTCTCGTCCTGGCTTTCCAGGGTGGCCTGCACCGGGTAGGGAGCCCCGTCCGGGTCCTTGGCGCTGACCGTGATCGGCGGCGTCGTTTCGCCCACCTGGAGCGAAATATCGGCGGGGTCGATGCTCAACCGGCTGGCATCGTCCACCTGCACCGCCACGCCGGTCGAGAGGCCATTGAGTTTGGGGTCGGTGGGCGTCACGGTCAACTGGGTGCCGCCCTTGGCAAGACCGCTGATCTTGTCGCCGTCCGCCTTGACCACGGTTTGGCCCTCCGGCGCCGTCACTTTATACTCGACGGGAATGGAAGGCTGCCCGCCGCCCGGATCGAGCCTCACGCTGCCCAGGCTGGCGGTTTCTCCTACCCAAAGCGACACGGGATCGGGCGTGACCACCAGGTGGGCCGCCTTCAGGTCGATCTTGTCCAACGTCCCCGCTGGTAGCGTTTCCACGATTGTGGTGCCCGGATTGAAGACTCGCTCGCCGCTGTCGGTAACGGTGACGCCCGGGGGCTGAACGATGGTGCCGCCGCGGGGATCGACCCCGGTTGCCACGGCGTTTCCGGGGACCACGTCCAAGGTGGCCTCGGTGCTCAGCGAGCCCAACTTGGCCACCACGTTGGTATGTCCCTCCTGTTTGGCGCCGACGCTCAGGTCGTCGAGCACCTGGGCGATGTTGGCGTCGCCGACGGCCAATTGCAGGCCCTGTTCCGCGCCGAGGACGTGGACCAGGCCGCCCTTGGTGGCCGTCACCTCATATTTCAATGCCTCGCCCTTATTGAGCGTCGCCTGGCCGGGTTTGATTTGCAGATCGCCCCAGGGGTCGTTGACCACGGTCACGGTCACTTGCCCCTTGACCTTGTTGCGCCAGTTCATTTCCACGGTGGCCTCGCCGATGGCGATGCCCTTGATCCAGGTGCCGCCGGGCAGGGCAATCGCGCCGGGATTCTGCCCGCCGGCCGAGAGCTTCAGATCGGCCTGCGGGAACAACTCATGGATGCCGCAGGCGGCCTGGCCGACGATCGGTAGCCGGGTGGTGTCGCCGACCTCAAGCCGCAACGAGTGGGCGATCAACTCGGTAATCTGCTCGTCCTTGACGGTCACCAGGCCCGTTCCGGTGGCGGTGCTGCCGGGGAACGTGGCGGTGATTTCCGCCTTGCCGGGCGCCAGGCGCAGAACCATGTCGCCCTGGATCATGGCCACCTTGGGATCGGAGCTGGTCAGCTTCGCCGCCGCGGTGCGATCGGTCAGGCCCACGAAGACGCGAACCGAATCGCCTTGTCCCGGGGCCAGGATGGTGTTGGCCGGCTCGATGCGGACCTCGCCCTCGATGGGGCGATCGCCGCCGATGGGCGGAGGCAGGACCGTGACCGCCACGTTGGCGACCTTATCGCCCAGCGCAAAGGCCACCTCGGCCGGGCCCGGCGAGACGCCCACCAGCGTCCCTGTCTCGGGGATGTAGCGGACGCAGCCGGGCTGTTGCGACGTGACGGTGCACATGTCGCTCACGTCCATCTCCCCGCGGGTCACGGTCAACTCGGAGCCCACCCGCACGCCTTGCCCCACCACCAACTGGATGCTTCGGGGATCGGTGCGGAGGGGCTCGGCGATGGAATCGACCACGCTGACCCTGGCGGGCCGGCTGGTCATCGAGCCCAGGCTGGCAATGATGTTGGTCTGGCCGAGCTTGCCGCCGGTGAGGGAGTGGCCCTCGACGCGGGCGATGTCGTTTTTCTCCGATCGCCAGGTGACATTGCCGATGCCGGTGATGTTGCCGATCGACCTGCCCGCCTTCTTGCCGATGACCTCCAGGCGGATGGTTTCGTTGCGGAGCAAGGTGATGGGGGCGGGGACGATGCAGATTTCCTGGGCGCCGATGTCCTTGGTGACGGTCACGTCCAGCGATTTTTTGGTATGGACGCCGTTCGAACTCGGCCGCCACCGAAGTCTGGCCCGGCTGCACGCCGATCAGGTGGCCGTTGCTCGGCGCCACCGGGGCGCTGGCGGGCGGCTCGGGGGTGGTCAGCATCGCTTTCTTGGTGACCAGCCGGGTGATGCCGTCGCGGTAGCGGGCCTCGACGCGGAAGTCGTTGAAATCGGCCCCCACGGGAAATTGGACCGCCGGGCCCTGGTCGCTGAGGATGACGACCTCGAGGGGGGCATTGGGATCGCGAGGCGGCGGCGGCACCACGCCGTTGCCGGGCACGTAGGTCGTGGTGTGCAAGAGCACGGTGCGTCCGCCCACGTCGGCGCGGAGCCATTGGACGGTCCCGGGTTCCTTGGCCGTCAGCACCGGGGCCTGCCACTTCACGTACTTGTTCTCGAAATCGCCGGACCAGCGGACGTCGCTGGCCGGCTCCCGGCGGCCGCCCTTGTCCTCGACCATGATGGTGTAGCGCTGTTGGCCGCCGACGGGCAGGTACTGGCCGCCGGGCTGGCGCACGGCGACCAGCCGGTTGGCCGGATCGGCGGCGTCCAGCCCCTGGTCCTTGACGCCGATGGCCGCTACGGCTTCCTTGCCGGCGAACTCCGCCCGCAACTCGAGCTCGCCCTTGGCATCGGGCGGCAGCGTCAGGGCCGGCCGCAACGAGGCCGTGGCCGGCTCCCAGATCGCCTCGGCCGGCACAGTCCAACTGACCCCGTCGGGGCGGACCTCTTTCCACTGCTCGGAACCGGGCAATTGTTGCTCGACCGCCAGCGAAACGGTTTGCCCCGGGGCCAGCGGCGGGGCCGTCGAGGGGACGACGCGCAAGCCCGCCGGATCGGCCGCCGCCAGGACCTCGACCTGCGCCGTGGCCATGCTCTTCAAGTAGGGGGCATAGCCGGCGGTCAGGGCAAACGGCTTCGCGGCCGTCAGGCCCAGCAGCGTCGGCGGCGACCAGCGCACGGCGTCCGGTTGGGCGATCGCATAGGCGATGCCCGGCCCTTCCATGGCCGCCCGCTCGGTCTTGGCGCCGTCCTGGACCTCGAGGAACAAGGGCAGGGCCGCTTGCTCGTGGACGGCCAGCCGGGCCGAGGCGGGATCGAAGACCAACCGGGCCCGGGCCGGATCGAAGACGCGGAGCTTCACGGTGGCCGGCTGCTTGGCGGCGGGATGGCTGCCGGTGACGGTCGCGTCGCCCGCGCGCCGGCGTTGAAGTCGCCCAGCTTGGCATGGACTTTGATGATCCCTGGGGCGGAACTCTTGTAGGCCGCCATTTCCGGGACCAGCTCAACGTCGCCGCGGGGGCAGGTGGCCTCCAGGGCGAGCTGGCCCGGCTCGCCGGCCAGGCGGATCGTGCGATCGACAGCCACCCGCAGGACCAGGTTCGGATCGGCCGCCACTGATTTGAACACGACCACATTGGACTGCTTGTCGAAATAGGTGGCCGACACGGCCAGGGGCCCGCCGCCGGCCTTCAGCGCGGCCACTTTATCGCCCCGCAACTCGATGCCGTGCTGCGGCTTGACCGTTTTGTCGGTCTTCCAGGTCAAGCGCTGGCCGGGGACGGCGACCAGCCGCGGGCCGCTGTAATGGGCCCAGCCTTGCAGCCGCGCCATTTGTCCCAGGGGCAGGTCCACCGGGCCGGCGGGCGTGAGCTCGAGCCGCAGCGGCGCCACCACCACTTCCACCGGCGCCTTGGCCGACAGCGCGGCGAATCGCATCGCCAGCGTCTGCGGGAAGCTCTTGTCGGTGGGCATGATCCCCCGCAGTTCCATCCGCTTGGCGTTGAAATCGGCAAAGCGGGGCGAAGGCGCCTTGTCGCAGGCCAGCAGGTCGGGGGCCAACTCGACTTGGCGGCCCGTCTGGTCGCCCTTGACGCGGGCGACCACGCGGGGATAAGCGGCATCGTCCACCGCCGCCACAACGCTGCCCGGATCGATGGCGATCGACTGGAATTCGGCCTTCGAGACGCCGACTTCGACGGTGCGGCTGCGGCTGCCTTGGGCGACCTCGACCTCGGCGACGCCTTCGTGGCGGCCGATGAGCCGGTTGCGCGAAGTGATCTCGACAATGCCCGGCTTCGAGCTGCTCAGTCGGACCGGCGCCGTGCTGGGGGAGACGATGCTCAGATCGGCGATTTCGCCCACCACGAGGTCCAGGCGCTCGCGGGGATCGAGTTTGTCGGGATGGACTTCGAGGCGCTCAACACCCGGCATGGACGCGACCACCAGCGGCTTGGTGGCGCTGGGGCCGTCGCCGAAGGTGGCCGAGAGCTGGCCGTGGCCGACCTGGTCGCCCCGCAGGTAGGAACCATGGACCGAGGCCAGGTAGGAAGGGCCGATCTCGGTCTTCAGTTGCGACGACTCCAAGAGCGAGTAATGCTTGCCGTCGGCGGCCACCGCGTCGACGTGCAAGCGGCTGCCGCGGCCCACGCCGACCGGCAGCGGCTCGACGGCGATCGCCAGCGACTTGACGTCGATCTTGGACACGCCCACGTTGGCCGTGGCCTCCATGTAGTGGCTGTCCGGAGTGGCGCGGTAGCGGGCCGAGATCGTCGATGCCCCCGGCGCCAACCCCTCCAGGAAACCTCCCATGGCGAAAACGATCTTGTCGTTCTGCGGCTTCCACTCGGCGGCGGCCGTCAGGTCGGCCTTCGTGCCGTCCTTGTACTCGCCCACGAGTTTCAGACGGGCCGTAGTGCTCACTCCCAAATCCACGCTGTGCGGCTCGATGGTGATCTTTTCCGGATTGCCCTCCGCGGCGGCTTCCAGCGTGACGTCAGTCTTCAACGCGCCCATCTGAAAGCGGATCACCGTTCCGCCCGGCCCCACCAGGTGGACCATGCCGGTCATCTGATCGAAGCGGGCCACGGCCGGATCCAACACGACGCCCACGGCCTGTCCGGTCACGTCCACCTTGCTGAACAGGCCGGCCTTCATGATCTGCACGCCGACGCGGCTACCCACCGGTCCGGCCAACGTGCTGGGGACCGCCACCAGGCGCTGGGGACGGAACTTCCATCCCAACAGCCCGGCCGCCGCCAGCAGCAACAAGAGCGCAAGAGCAGGCCGCGGCGTTTCTTGCTCTTGCGGACCGGACGAAACTGGAGCGTCGAGGCGCAACCGGGGCACTTGGGGCTCTTTCCCGGCCGGCGCACAAACAACAGCGCGCAGTCCGGATCGGTGCAAACCACCGCCGGCGCCGGCTCTTGCTCGATCCGCTGATAACCCCAGCACCACACCAGCCGCCAGCGATTCTCCAAGTCGCGATAGCGGAAGAAGTAGCTGTCCAGATCGGTGCGGCCGGGCGTGTTGAGCAGGTCGTGGAACGTCCGCAGCAGCGACTTGCGAAAGACCCGCTCCGTGGGGGTTTCGGCGCGGGCCTTGTCCAGGCGGTCCTTCAGCCGGGACAACTCGTCTTGCAGCAGGCTGCGCAGCTCGTGCTCGCTGGCGGGCTGGCAAATCACCTCTTCCAAGCGGCCGCCGCGATTGTCGCGGACGAAGAAGTTGACCGATTCGCCGTCCCAAACCGGCTCCGCCGCCATGCCCCCGATCCAGCGAAAGAGGATCTTGGCGTTGGCGTTGGATTTGTCGAGCATCGGCACGCCCGGCTCGATGGCCAGGGGGCGATAGTCGCGGGCCTCGTCAGACAGATCGACGCGAACGAATCGTGTAGCCATGGCTCAACCACCTGGAAAGATGAACCCCGATCGGCCCGGACTGCCCGCCGCGCGCAGCGAAGACCCCCGGCGCAAGCAGACCGCTGCTCTGCGGCGGGTCTACGGCGCGCGCCATACGGAGCGAGAGAGGGTGCGAGCAAGTTGCCTATACCTCGGTTCCAAAATCCCCGCGCCGCCCTGGCCGCGTCTCCGCGGCCAGGTTCCGGTTCCCCCGGTGTGTTGGCACGCCTACGCAAGCGTGGCGGCGCAATCCGGATTCTTCTGCCTCTAACCTATTAGCGTAAACGTTCCGGCCCAAACGAGCAACCCATATACCAGAGAGGGGGATGGTTTGCATGGAGGGAGCAAGGGGGCTATTCTAGGTTCGGACCTTCCCGCAAGGATTATTCCCCCCGAAACCCCAAAAAGGGCCGTTCCATGTCGTTGGGCCGGTTCGTCTACTACTGTGCCGTCGTGGGCGGCTGGGCGGCCTTCGCCGCCTGGATGCTCGCCGAAGGGCTGCTGCTGCACGGCGGAGAGGCCTTCGGAACGCTGACCGTCATGGGCGTCGGCGCCCTGGTCGGGGCCGCCATCGGGGCCGGGTTGAATCTCGTCTCCGGCATGACCAATGCCCAATGGCGGCGGCAACTCGCCCGGCTCCCTTCCGGCTTGCTCGGCGGCGGCATCGGCGGGGCCGTCGGCGGCCTGCTGGGAAACCTCGCCTTCCTGGTCCTCCCGCTGACGCTGAGCCGGGCGGTGGGCTGGATGATCATGGGCCTGGCCATCGGCGCCGCCGAAGGAATCTACGAAAAATCCAGCCGCAAGTGCCGCAACGGCGCCATCGGCGGGGCGCTGGGCGGCCTGCTGGGCGGCCTGCTCTTCCAGGCCATCGCCTCCGATTCCAGCATGGCTGCGCGGGCAACCGCCTTCGTCATCCTGGGCACGGCCATCGGCGCCCTGGTCGGCCTGACCCAACTCGTCCTCAAGGAAGCCTGGCTGACCGTCGTCGACGGCTTCCGGCCGGGCAGAGAACTGATTCTCGGCCAAAACGTCACGATGCTGGGGCGCGGGGACCATCTGCCGCTGCCGTTTCTCGGCTATCCGGGACGGGACCTGGAGCCCGAGCACGCCCGTATCACCCGGCAGCTCGACGGACGCTACGTCCTGGAAGACAATCGCAGCCGGCTGGGCACCCGGCTCAACGGTCAGCCGTTGCAGGCAGCCACGCCCTTGAAGGACGGCGACCTCATCAAACTCGGCTCGAACCTCGTCCGCTTCAACTCGCGGCAGTGGGGACGCCAACGAGCGGCGGTCGTGCCGGCCGTGCCGGCGGCTGCCATGCCGGCCGGTGGCATGGGGTTGCCGCCACCGCCACCGCCGCCGAAGCCCATGGTTGCGTCGGGTATCGCGCCGCCGCCGCCCCCATCAACCCCGTCGCCGCCGTCACCGCCTCTGCCCCCTGCGCCGTCGGTGGCCCCGTCGCCGCCTGTGCCATCTGCGCCGTCGGCGGCCTCGTCGCCGCCCTATCGGTCTGCGTCCTCGGCGTCGCCGACGTTGCCTGGCGGGGCGGTGCCCCCGCCGCCGCGCCGCCCGCTGGCCGCGCCGCGTATCCCGCCGCCCCCGCCGCCGCGGGGCGAAACGCGGCCGTGAGGCCAGACCCTTGACATCCCCTCTGGCTGCGGGTAGGCTGGAAATCGAATCGGAAAGAGATCCCAAGTCCCTCGATTAGTTCCTCTTGCGGAAGGCCGCAAATTTGTAGGGTGGGTCGAGCGCAGCGAGCCCCACCATCGGTTTCTCGCGGATCGTGGTGGGGCTCGCTGCGCTCGACCCACCCTACAGACGCCTCCGCAACAGAAACCAACCTGCCATGTCCTGGCCGCTGGCCTCCCACTTCAGTGCCATGCTGCAAAACCCCCAGGTCGCCTTTCGCGATCCGCGGTTGCAGCAGAGCAGGATCGAGAAGGACCAGCGGAACCAGCCGCGGCCCTGGGCCGGGGCCTTCGCGGTGGTCTACAAGGCCTTCAGCCCCGACGACCAGCGCCCCTTCGCGGTGCGGGTCTTCACCAGCGAATCGCCGGAACGCCGCGAACGCTACGAGCTTATCGCCGCCTACGCCAAGGACCACAAGCCCCGCTGCCTGGTCGAATTCGAATACCGCGACCAGAGCATCCGCTCGGCCGGCGACGGCAAATGGTATCCGGTGATCCTCATGGAATGGGTGCAGGGCGAAACGCTCTTCAACTGGCTCCGGGACCGCTGCCGGGAGGGCAACGGCGAGGCCGTCGGCTTCATCGCCGACCGCTGGTTGGACGCGGTCAAGGAGCTGGCCGACGCCGCGATCGCCCACGGCGACCTGCAACATGGCAACGTCATGGTGACTCCCGGCAACGAGATCAAGCTGGTCGATTACGACTGCATGTGCGTGCCGGCGCTGGTGGGACGCCGCAATCTCGAAGTCGGCGTCGAGCCCTACCAGCATCCCGAGCGGAACGCCAAGACGCTGTTGTCGCTGGACCTCGACCACTTCTCGGCGCTGATGATTTACGTGGCTTTGCGGGCGCTGGCGGCCCAGCCGCAGTTCTGGAGCAAGTACGTCGAGTCGCCGGGCTACGACAAGCTGCTCTTCCGCCGCGAAGACCTGCAATCGCCCATCACTTCCCCCTTGTATCGGGACCTGATGCGGCTGGCCGGCCCCGACGTGAAGGAGTTGACCGAGCAGCTTGTCGCGCTCAGCCGCCAGCGGATGGACCAGCTCACGCCGCTGAGTCAATTGGTCCATTCCTATGCGAAGGTCGAGCGGCTGTTGGTGGCGCGGCAATGGAACGCCGCCGTGCACCTGCTCAATCGCCGCGGCAACTTCCGCGACGCGCCGGAGCACTTGCAGCCGCTGATACGCGAGGCCTACGAATTCGTTTGCCGGCAAGAGGCGTGGGCGGCCTTCGCCAAGATTCCCGGCGACGCCAGCGAGGCCGTGGACCGGCGGCTGGTGGCGGCCTGGAACGAGGACTTGTTTGCGGGCTTTCCGCCGGCCGAACAGCAGCGGTCCCGCCTGGCCGAGGCGCGGCGGCGCGTGCAGGTCGTCGATCGCCTCCGCCACCTGGTCCAGCAGAGCACCGGCGGCGCGGCGCTGGCCGATGAAAAACACCTGCTGGAAGCGGCGGCGCAGCTTCCCCCGGGCTATCACTACAGCCTGCAAGAGCGGCTCCAGCGGGCCGAAAAGTGCGTGGCCGCCATCACGCGGCTGGAGGCCGCCCTGAGCGACCCGGCCAGCGAGGCGGCGATCGTCACGGCCTGGCGGGTGGTCCAGGAGGCGCACGCCGAGCACCTCGTCGGCAAGGCAGGGAACGGCCGGGTGGCCATCGCGCAGCAGCGCGTCCCCTTGCTGAAGTTGCTGGCGGAGATCCCCGAAACTCTCCCCCAGGACCAGCGCGACGCACGGCTGCTGGCCGCCTGGCAGGAAGAAGTCCTGGCCGGCTGCCTGGAAGCGGAACCGTGGCGCTTCCTCTACGACCAGGCGGTGCAGCGGCGCGAAGTGCTCGGGCACCTGCGGACGGCGGTCGACGAGCACGACGAGGCGGCCATCGTCGAGTGGACGCGGCAGCCCTGCCTGGCCGGATACCCGTTGCCGGCCGCCTGGGCCGAGCCCATCAAGACGGCCCGCGCCCGCGCCCGCCGCACCGAAGCCATGTTGGCGGCCTTGGAGAAGGGGCAGCAGGGGGCGTTTTACGAATGCTTCGACGTGCAGGCGGTCCGCCGCGCGGCCGAGCGCTTCGAGCCGCAGCGGGCCTTGCTGGCGGAGTGGATCCGCGCCGAGGTGCTGCCGCCGGAAAAACTGGGGCTGCAAGCGGCCGGGGGCACGGAGAGCCTGGAGGCCGTCAATGAGCCCGAGGGCGACTGGCGCGTGCAATGGACGTGGCCGGCCCCGCGGCTGGCCGACCGCTGCCTGCTGGCCGTTTGCCCGGCCCAGCCCACGGCGGCCGACGATCCGCAGACGGTGGCCGCCTATCTCCGCCTCTCGATCGGGCGGCCGGAGTGGGACAGCGGCGGCAGCAGCCGCCTGCTCCGCAGCGAAGAGGTCTGGCAGGGCGCTTACGTGGTGGTCTGGGCGATCGTCGATCCGGGATTTGGCAGCTTTGTCAGTCAGCCGCTGGTGCTCGGTCAGATCCAGCGCCGTTCGCGCTGGAAATGGAAGGGACTGCGGGTCTTTGCGTCCCGCCGTCAGGAGAAAGGGGAGGAGGGGGACCAGGGGTCGGGGGCCAGGGATAGCTCCCGCCCTCCAAGCCCACCGGCTGCGGCCGGTGGGAATTGAAGCGGCAGGCGGCGTCCTTCCCACCGGACGCGACCCGCTGCGCGGGTGCCCGGTGGGCTTGGGAATTGGGAACTGCCGGCTTGTATTTTTGCCGGGACGAATGAGAATTGAGGGGTAATCGATCTGCCGCCCGCGCGGCACGAGGAGGTCCGCATGTTGCGTCCGCCGTATTCGCAAGAGATTAGTCGCCAGAACAAGGCGTGCTTCCTGTTCCTGCTGGACCAGTCGTTCTCGATGGAGGAACCGCTGGGCAATTCGTCGAACCGCAAGTGCGACGAGTTGATGGCGGCCATCAACGGCTGGCTGCAAAATATGGCGATCCGCGCCAGCGGCGACGAGGGGATCAAGGATTGGATGGACATCGGCGTCTTCGGCTATCGCACCGATCAGAACGCCACGCCCATCCTGGAGTCGGCGCTGTTGGGCCCGCTGGCCGGTCGCATGTTGGTTTCCATCAGCGAGATCGGCGCCGCCCCGGCGCGGATCGACAATCGCGTCCAATACCTCCCCGACGAAGAGACCGGGGAGATGATCCAGATTCCCTGCGACGTGCCGGTTTGGGTCGATCCGCGGGCGGAAGGGGGCACGCCCATGTGCCACATGCTCTATCACGCCCATCAAATCCTGGCCGAGTGGATCGGCCAGCACCCGCGCAGCTTTCCGCCCATCGTGGTCCACATTACCGACGGCGAATCGCAGGACGGCAATCCGATCCCCTACGCCGAGGCGTTGAAGTCGCTGAAGACCGAGGACGGCAACGTGCTCGTGTTCAACTGCCATTTATCGATGACGGCGGCCGACCCCTTCATGTTTCCCGCCACCAACGTCGGCTTGCCCGACGAGCTGGCCCGGGCGTTGTTCCACATGTCCAGCGTGCTGCCGGAGCCGTTCTATCGCCATGCCGTGATGGAGGGCTTCCCCTTGCAGGCCAACGCCCGCGGCATGGCCTTCAACGCCGACATGGTGTGCTTGATCCAGTTTCTCAACATGGGTACCCAAGCGGCGCCGGGATTGCGCTAGTCACGGTGGGGCGATGCGATTCGAATCGCGAATATTCAAACTCGCCAAAGACCCCGAGCATCCGGGCGAATACCAGGATGCCTGCCAGGTCGATGCCGCCCGGGGCATCGCCGTCATCGCCGACGGCGTTTCGTCGGCCATTTTCTCGGCGCAGTGGGCCAACGTCCTGGTCGAGGCGGTCATCGCCGACGCCCCCGATCCCAACGACGGCCCGGCGTTGGCCGCCTGGCTGCGGAAGCAGCGCCGCGCCTGGACCGAGCGCATCGACACCTCGACGCTGGCCTGGTTCCAACGCGCCAAGCTGCCGCTGGGGGCGTTTTCCACGCTCCTCTGGGTCCGCATCGTCGAGACCGACCAGGACCAGCCCGGGGCCTTCGGGGCCTATCGCCTGCAGGGCTTCGCCATCGGCGACAGTTGCCTCTTCCAGGTCCGCCGCGGCGAGCTGGTGCGGAGCTTCCCCCTGCAAACCTCCGCCGAGTTCCAGGCCGATCCGATCGTGCTGGGCAGCATCGACCTGAAGCGCGACCACCTCATGCAATTCATGGTGCTCGACGAACTCTGCTATCCCGACGACTTGCTCGTCTTGTGCACCGACGCCCTGGCCGAATGGTCGATGCGGACGCAAGAGGCCGGCGCGGGCCCCGACTGGGATAGCTATCGCCAGGTGTCCGAGGCCCAGTGGCAGGCCCAGATCGCCGAACTGCGGCACGTCCGCCACATCCGCTACGACGACACGACCCTGGCCCTGCTGCGCGTGCTGGCCGAGACGCCGGCGCGGACCGGCGGCGGGCCGGCCGGGCCCCTGGGCGAGCTGAACATCGAAGAGTGGTCGAAGAAGGTCAAGGCCGTCTCCGAGCAGATCACCGAACAGATCTCCGGGCAGATCGACCAGGTTTCCGGGCAGGTGCTGCGAGGCATGAAGAAGCTCAAGGAACAGGCCCTGAAAAAATACCGCGAGAAATTCGGCCCCGACCGGAAGGGATGATCATGCGCTGCTCGTGCGGACGGGAAAATGCCCTCGGCGCCGCCCGGTGCCCCCAATGCGGCAAGCGACTGGTGGCCGGCATGGATGCGGGCCGCCTGGCCGTCGACGCGGCGGCCCTGCTGGCCCTGGCGGTCGCCTTGGGCATGGTCTTCCTCCTCGACCGCGGCTGCGCCGGCCGGCCTGAAAAGATCGAAGTCGCCGAACCCGCCAACGTGGCGCGCGAGCATCCGCTGCAACTGGCCGTCACGCCGCCGCAGTACGACGACATGGGAAAACTGCTCGACACGCTCGGCAGCGGCTACCGCTACACCCCCATCACCATGGAGGACCTGCTGGACGCCAGGCGGCTGCGCAAGTTCGACGTCGTCTTCCTCACCTGCGGCGGCGTGCCGCAGGAGTGGCTCGGCCGGCAGACGGGGCCCGGGCAGCGCGACTCGGCGGGCGTCTTTCGCGCCAAGCCGGAAATCTGCGACCGGCTCCGCAAGTCGCTGCGCGGCTTCGTCGACGTCGGCGGCACGCTCTACGTCTCCGACTGGCAGTTCGGCCTGCTGGCCATCGCGTTCCCCGAGTTCATCGACCGCGCCAAGGCCGCCCGCGGCACCGAGCAGACCGTCCACGCCGAGGTGCTCGACCCGGGACTGCAAAAACTGCTGGGCAAGACCACCGACTTGAAGTTCGAGCGGCCCGCCTGGCAGCCGGCGGCCTTCCGGGAATCGAAAGTGACCACCGCCATGCGCGGCAGCTACGAAACGGAGGCCGACGGCCGGCGGACGGCCGCCCTGCTGGTGCGGTTCTCCTTCGGCGAAGGCACGGTCATCTTCACTTCGTTCCACAACGAGGCGCAGAACAGCCGGACGGAGCTGGACTTGCTCCGCTACCTGGTCTTCAGCGCGGTCAATGCGCAGCTCGACGCCGGCGTGCAGCGGACCATGGTCCGCGGCGGCTTCTCGCCGGTGGAGCGGAACCTGTTCAGCGCCTCGGGCGGCCGGCAGTAGCTGGTGGGGACGTACGAGTGCGGCGGCGCGCGGTCGTTGCAGTTCGTCTTGGGCTTCGAGGACCGCGGCGCGCGGCTGCGGCTGAGCGTCGCCGGCCCCGACGGCGTCCGGCTGGAGAAGGAGGGGACCTCGACTTTTACCATCGAGGTGCCGGAGGCCGCCGCCGGCAAGTGGCACTACACGGTCACGCCCGTCGAGGTGCCGTATCCGAATTTCCCCTTCAGTCTGACGGTGGGGGAAAAGTGAAGCGAGCCGGAGGCGTGAGCCTCCGGATAATAAGGCGGAGGGCGGAAGGCGACGGGATGTAGCGAGCCGGAGGCGTTAGCCTCCGGATATGCTGGCGGAACGGAAATGACGGAGGATGAAGTGCAATCCAAAACCAATCCCAGCTTGCCAAAATTGGTATTGTGTCCCCGGAATG
>CAVSFO010000020.1:0-189379 GCA_963727245.1 uncultured Planctomycetia bacterium
TATACTCTTTTCAATTTCTTTCCCTGGTTACGTTTCTGCGAAAAATCGGATGCTCGGGGTAGGAAACCGCTTCGGCGGTGGATATCCGGCATTTGAAGGAACGCCCCAGCGTGCGCCGAGCCATGGCGAAGGAACAACAGCGACAGCCCCAGGCGGCCTATCCAGGCGTCATTTCGGTCCACGAACTCTACGCCCTGGAGGAGGCCAGGAGGAGATTGCGGTGGACCGAGTCCGCCCTGCGCCGCACGGCGCCAGGGACTGAAGCTCCTTTTTGCGGCAAACGCAAGTACGTCAGCGGGAAGGAAATCGTCCGCTTTCTTGAAGGGTTGCAGGAGGATACATAGCCCACAGGGACCGCATCCGGCGGCCGCCCGGCAGTTCCCTGGCACTGCCGGGGATGCTGCCCTTGATGTTCATTTTCGCCAACAAATGGTCCCATCGACAAGAACTTATTCCTATGTCCGAAAACGAAATCAATGTCACCGTTACCAGGTACGCCGACGCCAAGTTCTGTCTGATGCGGTATACTGATCCGGTGACTGGCAAACGGCACACCCGATCGACGGAGGCCACTGATGCGCCGCGATGCCGAGCGAGCAGCCGCAAAATGGGAAGCCGAATTGCAGGAGGGACGATACCAGGAACCCTCCAATATCTCGTGGAAGGAGTTCCGCGAGACGATACGAGGGTGGAAAAACTGGCCAGTCTCGCGAAAGCCACCGCGGATTCCGCGAGCGACTGCGATGAACCACCTTGAAAGGCTGGTCAACCCCCGAAATCTGATGGTCCTGACCTCCACAATTCTGAGCAAGTTTCAAGCCAAGATGCGTCAGGAGGGGATGAGGGAGACGACGATCGCAACGCATCTGCGGCACCTCCGGGCCGCGGTCAGTTGGGGCGTCTCGATGGAACTGCTCCCCAAGGTGCCCGATTTTCACATGCCCAAGCGGGCAAGGGGCCTGACACTTGATGCGCGGGCGGCCGATTACCACGGAGGAGTTTGAGCGGATGCTCGCCGCGGTGCCCAAGGTCCGGCCGAACGATGCCGCGAACTGGGTGCATTATCTCAAAGGGCTTTGGCTGTCGGGACTCCGCCTGGAGGAGTCTACGGTCCTGTCTTGGGACGAAGATGCCGCGATCACAGTGGACCTGAGTGGCCGACGTCCGCGGTTGCGGATTTATGCCGAGGCAGAGAAAGGCCATCAGGACCGACTGCTCCCCATGACCCCCGACTTCGCCAAGTTCCTGATCCAGACGCCCAGGGTGGCAAGACCGGGCTGGTCTTCAAGCTCGTCGGCCATTACACCCACGAGCAGATGACGCCTCCCCGGATCGGCCGCATCATCTCGGAGCATCGGCAAGCGGGCGAAGGTAGTCGTCCGGAAATCCGAGGGCAAGTTCGCCAGCGCCCACGACCTGCGGCGGTCCTTTGGCACCCGCTGGGCGCCCAAGGTGAAGCCGGCCACGTTGCAATTGCTCATGCGGCACCGGTCGATCGAGACCACACTCAAGTACTATGTGGCCCAGGACGCCGACGAAATCGCCGACGAGCTGTGGAAGGCTTTTCGGAGGAAGATCGGCGAAGGCCCCCGAGGACCGCGATCTGCCGCCCAAGGGATGACGGTCTTGGCACACTTTTGGCACAAACCAGTGCCAAGAGGGGCCAAAACGCAAAAGGGGTTCCGGCGAGCAATCGCCGGAACCCCCTTTGCTATTAGGACTTAAAAAGCGGAGGGCAAGGGATTCGAACCCTCAACCGGTTGCCCGGCACCTGATTTCGAGTCTAGACGAAGACCCCAAAAACCCCGAGAAATCTAGCATTTCTCCAACAAGCGCAGCAGAAGGCGCAGCACTTACGCCAGAAGCCCCTTCTGCCGACCCGCAACTGGCCAGCGTAATCGACGCGTGGCCCACTCTTCCCTCTGCGATCCGCGATACTATCGTCGCCATCATCCGGACTACGGGAGTACGTGACGCGTAGTGCCTCCCTGTGCTCTCCATTCCGCGCGGTGCCAATCGACTCCGGCCGTCGCGCACGCCCTCGCCGAAAATCGCTCTGGATATTCTGACAATTCAACGGCGCAGACGGACGCCTCGGCGCGGCCACGACGAAGGCCAACCTCTCCGGCGGAAAAGCGCTCTTGATATTCTGAGAATTCAACAGCACAGATTCGCATTTACTGCGCGGCCAAGAGGAAGGCCAGCGTCTCCGCCGACAATGCCCCTTGTTGCCCCACGTTCGCGACGTTTGCGCCGTGTTGCGTCCTGTTGCCGACGTTGGCCCTTCACCCCAAGCGTTGCCCTCGGCCCAACACGGGCCAACGTGGACGTATCCCCCTGGGCCCCCCCCGGCCTTGGGTCCTCCCGAAAACTTGCTTCGGCCGATTGGCCCGCGGGAACAGGCCCCCGGATAGACAGAGTTTCTTTTGCTTGTCCGACTTTTCTAAACCCCTGGACGCAATGCACTTACACACTGAAGGAGACGCGATATGAAGATCGAGCAATGGGAGCTGGCAAGAATCACGCCCTACCCCGGCAATCCCCGCCAAAATGATGCGGCTGTCGATGCCGTGGCCGAGTCGATCCGCCAGTTCGGCTTTCGCCAGCCGATCGGGCCGAAGAGAACCCCGGGCTAGCCGGGGTTAGGAGGAGGGAAGAGGATGGACTTAGCCGTTGCGGGTGAACTTGCCCCGGTCGGCCTTGGAGAACCGGGCCTCGGCGCCCTTGACCTTGATCTCGCGGATGATCGCCGATGTAGACCGTGGCATGGGGCGTCTTGCCGCCGGGCGACTTCCAGTAGCCCTTGGCCTCGGCCGCCTCGACCATCTCCTTGGCGGTCATCGGCTGGCCGGATTCCTCGAGCACCTTGGCCGCGGCATCCAGGCCGCTCATGCGTTTCTCCTTGGGCTCCTTCTTGGCCCGCGTCCGCTTGGGCTTGTCGGTCTTCTCGGCCGCGGGCAGGCTCGGTCCCGGTGGCCGGTTCGACCTTGGCCGTGTCTTCGGCCGTGGGACGCCGACGTTTGCGCCGGTTGGGCCTCGGCCGGGGCCTTGGCCTTCTGGGTGCCCTTGCCCTTCTTGCCGCCCGTTTGGGCACCGTCGGCCCCGACGGCCGCCCGCAGGCGCTGGGCCGACTGGATGCGGACCTTCTTGCCGGTGGCCAGGTTCGTGGCGTCCCAGCCGCCGTACCGGCTCTCCGCATCGATCCGCACCTGGACGACCTTGTTGGTCACCTTCGCAGTGTACACACGGCCAATCTTCACTTCGTTCTTCTTCATCGCACATTCTCCTTTTCTGGAACATGGGGTGTTGGTTCAAACCACAACCACACATGAGCCAGGTTTTCGGAAAAACATCAAGCGGACTGTGAGGCCCTCGGGCCAGATTTCTGTAATTCCTGTGTAATCGTTGGGCGTGGAAAGGCTCGTTGATGACTGACCATAACGCTGATTCGCGGCAAGACGGCCCACTAAATCCCCAAGCCTTGCGGCTGGCGGACATGGCCCGCGTTGTTGCCGCCTCGAACCCACCTGTGGCACCCGCGGCCGCTGGTAACAGGTGCTCATCGACTCCACCGCCTGGTGTGACCGCTGGGGCGACAGCCTTCTGTCGAATTGTCCGTCAGCAGTGCGGAACGCGGCCCGAGCCCCCACCCGGCCGCCGGACGGTTTGCGATTCACACCGCCGATTCTCAGCCCTTGTGCGGGATTCCGATGTCCTCAATTCGGATCTTCAGGAGTCGTTGGACCAACACGGCGGTGTACCAGTCAAGATGCGCCCGACGCGGCCGCAACGTGAGGGCCGGCGCCAGCCGAGCGGGAGTCAATGTCTGAAGTCCAATCGTAGATGCGGTAGGTCTTCACTCGCTTCGCGTGTGCCTTTTCGAGGCTGCCGCGCGAGAAGTGGTTGGACTCCGCTACCCAGGAGAACTCGGCCTCTTCCAACCCCCATTCGAGGACCTTGGGCAACAGCTCGCAGCAATACCAGGCCGATTCCCATCATGCTGAACTCAGGAAGGACCGTCGCAGCCAGAATCCGGATCTTCCTGATCTCCTGCTTCTTGCGTAACAGCCGCAGAAACCCAAAGGGAAAGAGCCGGCCGTCGATCTGCCTGATCCTGGGGTTGTAGTCGGGCAGGGCGAAGACCGCGCCGATCATCCGCCCGTCCAGTTCCGCCGCGATCGCCAGTTCGGGTACCATCAAATGTCGCAAGCCCTCGGCCATGTGGCGGACCTCGCGTGGCGACATGGGCGAGAACCCCCACATGTTCCGCAGCGCCTCGTTGTAGATCCGCAGAAACGTCTCCACGTCCTCGACGAAGTGTTTGGTATCCAGCGGCCGCAAGTGCAGGTTGTATCGCTCGACGACCTTTTCGACGAAGGGCCGAAACTTCGCCGCGTTGGCGGGCATCATGTCCTTGTGACCCCAGTAGGCGTAGAGGTCCTGGGCCTTGCGAAACCCGTAGTTCTCGATCAGCCGTGGATAATAGCTCGGGTTGTACGGCATCATGAACGTCGGCGGGAAATCGAAACCGTCGACGAGCAGGCCGAGCACATAGTTGATGCTGGGGTTGGCCGGGCCGCGCAAGTTCGCGATGCCGTCTTGGGCGAACCACTCCCGGACCGCATCGAACAGGCCATCGGCCGCGTCCTGATCGTCGACGCACTCGAAGAATCCGAAGAAGCCACGGGGATCGTTGCGGAACTCGATGTGTTCCCGGTTCAAGATGGCCGCCACCCGGCCGCAGACTTCCGGGCCCCGCCGGGCCAAGAAGGTCTGCACGTGATTCCGTTCGTAGAACGGGTGGGGCCGATATCCGACCAACTCCTTCTGGTCGCCCCGCAGCGGCGGTATCCAGTTCGGGTCGCCGCGATACAGTCTCCACGGGAACTTCAGGAAAGCCTTGCGATCGCGCCAGGTCGTCACGGGCGTGACGACGATGCCCGACGATTTCGCCGCTGTCCTGAAGCTCTTCATCTTGGCACCGCTGTCCGCAAAAGAAGCCGCCGTTTCCGAGACAGGCCGGCTCATGCCTGCGATGCCGCAAGCGCCTGGTCAAGGTCGGCAATGATGTCCCGCACGTCCTCGATGCCCACCGACAGGCGGACGAACTCGGGCGTCACGCCGGTCTGGGCCTGTTCCTCGGGCGTAAGCTGCGAGTGGGTCGTCGTGGCCGGGTGGATGATCAGCGACTTGGCGTCGCCGATGTTCGCCAGGTGGCTGAACAGCTTGACGCTGTTGATCAGCTTGACGCCGGCTTCCTTGCCGCCCTTGATGCCGAATCCGACGATCGCGCCCTGCCCGTCGGGCAGGTACTTCTTCGCGCTGGCGTAGTCGGGGTGGCTGGGCAGGCCCGGATAATTCACCCACGCGACGGCCGGATGTTTTTCGAGGAACTGCGCGACGGCCAGGGCGTTCTTCGAGTGCCGCTCCAGCCGCAGGTGCAGCGTCTCCAACCCCAGCAGCGTCAGGAACGACCCGAACGGGACTCTGGCGTCGCGCCCGTGTCGCGCAGCCAGTGGGTGCGGATGTAGATGATGTAGGCGATGTTGCCGATCGGCCGCAGCGCCTCCTCGAAGACGATGCCGTGATAGGCGGGATCGGGGGCGGTGAACTCCGGCCACTTCTTCGGATCCTTTGCCCAGGGGAATTTGCCGCTGTCCACGATGGCGCCGCCGATGTGCACGCCGTGGCCGCCGATGAACTTCGTCGTCGAATAGACCACGATGTCGAAGCCGTGCTCGATGGGCCGGAACAACGCCGGCGTCAGCACCGTGTTGTCGATGATCGCCGGCAAACCGTGGCGGTGCGCGATGTCGGTGAGCTTCCGGTAGTCCGGCACGTCGTTCTTCGGGTTGCCGGGCGTCTCGATGTAGACGGCGCGCGTGTTCTCGTCGACCAGCTTGCTGAGTGTCTTCCGGCTTGCTGGGATCGAAGAACCGCACTTCGATGCCGAGCTTCGAGAAGGTCTGCGTGAACAGGGTCCACGTCCCGCCGTAGAGGCTGTTGGCGGAAATGAAGTTCTGCCCGGCATGCACGATCGTCAGCAGGGCCGCGGTGATCGCCGCCTGGCCGCTGGAGAACGCCAGTCCCGCGGCGCCGCCGTCGAGCGCCGCCAGGCGCTTTTCCAGACACGTCGGTCGTGGGGTTCATCAGGCGGGTGTAGATGTTGCCGAATTCCCGCAAGCCGAACAGGTTCGCCGCGTGGTCCGTGTCGTGGAACACGTAGCTCGTCGTCGCGTAGATGGGCACGGCGCGGGCTGTCGTTGTGGGGTCGGGCACCTGGCCGGCGTGCAGGGCCAAGGTGCCAAGGCCGCGGAAGATATTCGGTTCTTCACTCATGATGTCCCGGTTCTCCAAGTGTGTGTCTTGTATTTCCGCATCTCGCAGAAGCTTGGTGCGGCAGGGAGCAATTTCCATGCCGCACAGGTGCTTCGGGAGGCTGCGCCGATGGGTTTTCGCATTTCACAGCGGTCGTCGACCGCCTCCAATTGCTCCACGAACGACCGCATGATCCCGTCGATCTTGGACTGGGAAAATCCCGTGAGGCGATAACTGACGGCGATGTTCATCTGGTCGCGTATGGTCGTCGGCGAGACGACCAGCGGCAGCGCCGGTCCATTGGACACGGCACGGTGGTAATCAAGAATCCGGCCCGCACTTGCCGCTCGATCCACGTGCCGCGCAAGTGCACGTTCGAGATGCCCGCGGTCAGCGGCAGGGCCCGGCGGGCAAAATGGACACGGTTCTCTGGCTTCACATGAGGCCAAAGGGCACTTGCCACGCGCAGATTCACCGCGGAATCGAGATAGCTCCGCTGCTGCTTCTTTACGCGGGTTACGGCGGCGATGCGGCGGGTCAGTTCGTCCAGACCAACTCTTCCCTCGCCCGCAACCCGCACCAGGTAGTAGCCGAGAAACGTGCCCAGCGACTGGCTCAAGTCTTCGCTTGCGTCCGGGCGTGTATCGACGATCGTGCCCAACGTCATGTCGCGAGCCCGCCCCTTGGCGGACCGCTTGGGCAGAAAGGGAGCCATCGCACGGCACAAGGCCGCGAGAAACACATCATTGACCGACGCCTCATGGTCTCGCGCGAACTGACAGACCGCTTGCACGGTTCCCGGCCGTACGCGATACAGCGAGTAACCCACGACCATCTGCCGGGCCGAAGCATAGGCCACCCGCCAGGTCGAGCGGTTGTCGAGCCAACTGCGAATCGAACGCCACATGGGCCAAGCCAGATGACGACCTTGCAGCCGGTGGGCGAAGACGTCGCGGTACGTGCCCGGATAGAGGTCCAAAGGTTGTTCGTTCTCGGGAATATCCAGGGCCAAATAGCGGCCCAACACGTGCCGCATCACGAGCCTGGCCCCGACGCTGTCGGCGGCCCAATGGTCATAGATCAACGAAACATCATGAAACGCCGGCCCCGCATCGACGACGCTGAAACGAAAGGGCCGGCAGCGAGGACGCCCGAAGGGGCAATTCAGCTCCCGCGCCAGGTGGGCGGCCAGGCGATCCTCGGGCGAGTCATCGCCAACAACCAGGGCAACTTCCGGCGGATGCAGCCGGTCGCACGGTTCGTGGCCATAACAATCACTCTCGGGATCGATCTGGGCGACCCCCAGGCCGTTGTGGTCGAAGGCATCGCGAATCGCTCGCTGCAAGGACATCAGGTCCAGTGGTCCTGAAAGCCGATAGGTGTGAGCGGCGTTGTAAGGGTGCAGTTCGCCCCACTGCAACATCACTCGCTGGAAGGCGTTCAACCGGCCTATCAGGCGTGGCGCTTGGCAAATCATGGCTGAAGGCTCCGCGGTCTACGGCGGCGTCGTGCCGGCGCTGCGCCTCGCGTCGCACGCCGCCAGTAGTAACGAAGCAGAAGGCTGACGGCCGCGCAACGCCGCAGAAAGTTCGCCTGCGCAGTCCTTATCCGACTTGAGGCATTTCCCATTCGTAGTCTCCCGTGGGCCAGCGACCAGCGGGACGCAACTTCCATGCCGCCGGCGAGCATGGGCCGATATGCATAGAATGTGGCCCGACACAAACAGCGATGCTGGGATGCGTCACGGTCTCCCCGCAACGGCGGACCGTTGCCCGTGACCTGTGCTCGGATGGTCTCCGACAGCCGGATGGTCAAAACGCCGCCGAGGTGTTTCAAGAAAAGGTCACTTGCGACGAATTCGGCGGCCGGTATATTAGTTTCTGTTGTCGAGCAATCGCGGCTATTGTTTACGTGCGTTGAACTCACCACGGAGGCGGACGATGGTCCCCTTTCCCAACATCTTGCAGCTGATCGGCAACACGCCCTTGGTCGAACTACGCCGGTTCGACACCGGCCCGTGCAAACTGTTCGTCAAGCTGGAGAGCCAGAACCCCGGTGGCTCGATCAAGGATCGCATCGGCCGCTCGATGATTGAAACGGCCGAACGGGAAGGAAAGATCGGCCCCGGCTCCGTGCTGGTCGAGGCCACGGCGGGCAACACGGGCCTGGGGCTGGCGCTGGTCGCCGCCCAGAAGGGCTACCGCCTCATCCTCGTCATCCCCGACAAAATGAGCCAGGAGAAAGTCTTGCATCTGAAGGCCCTGGGCGCTGAAGTCGTGATGACTCGCAGCGACGTGGGCAAGGGCCATCCTCAGTATTACCAGGATCTGGCCGAGAAGATCACCCGGGAGACGCCACAGGCATTCTACGTCAATCAGTTCAACAATCCCGCCAATCCGCTGGCCCACGAAACGACGACTGGACCGGAGATTTGGGCCCAGACCGGCCACGACGTGGACGCGGTCGTCTGCGGCGTGGGCTCCGGCGGCACGATCACGGGCCTGAGCCATTTCTTCGCCCGCGTGGCCCCGCAGGTGGAAATCGTGCTGGCCGATCCAGCCGGCTCGGTGCTGGCCGACTTCATCCGGACGGGCCGCATCGGCGAGGCCGGCTCCTGGGTCGTCGAGGGAATCGGCGAGGACTTCGTGCCCCCGATCGCCGACTTGACACGGGTCCGCCATGCCTACACAATTACCGATGCTGAGAGTCTCTCCACGGCCCGGGCTTTGTTGAAGCAGGAAGGCATCCTTGCCGGGTCGTCGTCCGGGACCTTGGTGGCCGGGGCCTTGCGATACTGCCGCGAGCAGACCACTCCGAAGCGGGTGGCCACCCTGGTCTGCGACAGCGGCGGCAAGTACCTGTCGAAGATGTTCAACGACTTCTGGATGGCAGATCGTGGTTTTCTCGCCGGCAAGACGTTCAGCGACCTGCGCGACGTCATCAGCCACCGGTTCGCCGAAGGAGCCGTCATCAGCGTCGCGCCGGACGATCCGCTGAACATCGCCTACGCCCGCATGAGATTGTACGACGTGTCGCAGCTTCCTGTTCTGGAGGGAGACCGCGTTGCCGGAATCCTCGACGAGTCCGACCTGCTGCTGGCTGTTACCGGCGACGCGGGCGCCTTTCGGCGTCCGGTGCGCGAGTTCATGACGACGAAACTGCAAACGGTCTCTCCCCAAGCCCCGATCGAGGCACTTCTGCCGGTTTTCGATGCGGGCCACGTAGCCATCGTGACCGATGACGAGATTTTCTATGGTCTGATTACGCGCGTGGACGTGGTGAGCTATCTGCGGCGGCAACACCAACCGGTTTGATCAACGAGCACCAAGAGCTGGAGCCCCCTATGGACACTGCAAACTCCTCCCCAGAAACACGACGCCCGGCTTTCGATACGCGCACCATCCATGCGGGCCAGGCGTTTGACCCCACCACCGGCGCGGTCATTACGCCCATCTACGCCACCAGCACCTATGCACAGTCCTCGCCGGGGGTCACGACGGGTTTCGACTACGCCCGCAGCCAAAACCCCACGCGATTTGCTTTTGAGCGTTGCGTGGCCGACTTGGAGGAGGGCAAGGCGGGGTTTGCCTTCGCCTCCGGATTGGCGGCGGTCGCCACCGTGCTCGAACTGCTGGAGCACGGTTCGCACGTGGTCGTCTGCGACGATCTTTACGGCGGCACCGTGCGGCTGTTCGAGCAGGTCCGCCGCCGCAGCGCCAACCTGGATTTCACCTACGTCGATCCGGCGGACCCGGCCGCCTTGGAAGCGGCCATCCGTCCCAATACTCGCATGATGTGGATGGAAAGCCCCTCCAACCCGCTGCTGAAACTGGTCGATCTGCAGGCCGTCGCCAGCCTGGCCAGACGGCGGGGCCTTTTGTCGGTGATCGACAACACGTTTGCCTCGCCCTACTGCCAGCGGCCGCTGAGTCGGGGCTTCGACGTCGTCGTCCATTCGGTCACCAAGTACATCAACGGGCACTCGGACATGATCGGCGGCCTCGCGGTCGTCGGCGACAACCGGGAACTCGAGGAGCGGTTGCGCTTCCTGCAGAATGCCGCGGGAGCCATCAGCGGCCCCTTCGACTGTTTCCTGGCCCTGCGCGGGCTGAAGACGCTGGCCGTGCGCATGGAACGACATTGCCAGAACGCTTTGCGCATCGCCGAGTGGCTCGAACGTCGCTCCGACGTTGTGCGCGTCATCTATCCTGGCCTGCCAAGCCATCCGCAGCACGCCTTGGCTCGGCGGCAGATGGACGCCTTTGGCGGCATGGTGTCGGCAGTGATCGACGGCGGTCTGGAGCGAACGCGGCGTTTCCTGGAGTGCTGCCGGCTGTTCACCTTGGCGGAAAGCCTGGGCGGCGTGGAAAGCCTCATCGAGCATCCCGCCCTGATGACCCACGCTTCCATCCCGGCGGAGAAGCGCGCCGCGATCGGCATCGACGATGGCCTCGTGCGGGTGTCGGTCGGCATCGAGCACGTCGATGACCTGATCGCCGATCTCGATCAGGCCCTGCAACGGTCGGCTCGCACGTAATCCTCTTTAGCCGAAGGGCAGCGGAGTCTTGGCATCTCCAGGTTTTGGTGTTGCATGGAAGCCCTGCATGGAAGCCCTTGACTTGATTCTTTGCGATGGCTATATTCCCATAGGCGAATGTGGCAATGCGAACGGCTGCCGTTGAAAATTCGGCCGACTTGCCCCGGTTCGTGGTTTTGCGATGGTGCGTCCGCTTAGGCGGATGAAAGAACAAGGCACGTGTGTTTCGTGTCATTGCTTAAGGAGAAGGAGAGTATGGCGAAGGACATCAAGCAGGTGGTTCAGTCGAAATACGCCTCGGTGGCCAAGAGCGGGTTATCGACCGGTCATTCTGGCGTGCGGGCCGTGGCCGAGGCATTCGGTTATACGCCAGAACAATTGGCGTCGATTCCAGCCGCAGCGAACATGGGACTGTCGTGCGGCAATCCGACGGCGTTCGCCAGTCTCAGGCCCGGTGAGACAGTCGTAGACCTTGGTTGTGGCGGCGGGTTGGACGTGTTTCTCGCGGCGGCACGGGTTGGCCCCACCGGCAAGGCCATTGGCATCGACATGACGCCCGAGATGCTCGAATTGGCTCGCAGCAACGCGGCCAAAGGCAGCGGCGGCAAACCGATCACGAACGTCGAGTTCCATCAGGCCACGATCGACAAGCTGCCGCTGCCCGACGCCTCGGTCGATTGTGTGATTAGCAACTGCGTCATCAATTTGGCCCCGGACAAGCCGGCCGTGTTTCGTGAGATCGTTCGGGTGTTAAAGCCCGGCGGGCGATTGGCCGTAAGTGACATCGCCTTGAAGAAGCCGTTGCCGCCGGAGGTTGGAAACGATCTGATGGCCTATGTGGGCTGCGTTGCCGGAGCCATTCTCATCGAACAGTACCGCAGTCAAATGATCGAAGCCGGGTTTGCTCATGTGGACATTATCGACACCGGAAGCGATCTCAACACATACGCCAAAGTCGAAAACCAATCGGGCTGTTGTTCTCCGACGATGACGTCGGCACTGTCCGCTGCTGCGCCAAGCTGCTGTCCGTCTACCCCATTCGGCGACGCAGACCTTCATCAGCGACTGGCCGACCTGCTTCGACGATACAATGTGAACGACTACGCGGCCAGCGTTCGCGTCTATGCCGTGAAGCCAGCCTGACCGCCGGAACCAAGGGGTAGTCCGATGAGTGTTCCTTCACCGCGAGAGGAGTCGTTCATGCCGAAGTCAAAGCGATCGGATCCCGCCACGCTTGCCAGCATCTTCACGCCCGCCGTGGCCGAGTTGGTGGCGATCGGCGCCGCCATCGGGGCCAATTGCGAGCCGTGCTTCAAGTATCACTATAGCCGGGCTCGTAAGCTGGGAGTATCGCGTGACGATGTGGCGCAGGCCGTGGAATTGGCCGACCGCGTAAAACGCGCCCCAGCGCAGAACGTGCTTGTGCTGGCCGACAAGATCCTTGGCACGACGATGGCAACACAGGCGCCGGTGGACCCGAACCCGGGAAGCTGTTGCTCGTCGGCCACAAGAACGCCCAAGGCTTGCCCCTCGTGATGATTGTTCTCCAAGTCCAGCAATCGGCGGTTCGTGGCGCCGCTATGTTCCGGCTTTCTCGCAAATCCACAACGGGAGGAATCCTATGAGTTGGGCGTATCTCTTGGCCGCGATTCTTTTGGAAGTCTGCGGAACGACCTGCATGAAACTCTCCCAGGGTTTCACGAGGCTCTTGCCATCCACGCTCCTCTTTGCATTTTACGGCCTGAGCTTTGCGGCCATGACTGTGGCGATCAAACGAATCGACGTCAGTGTGGCCTACGCCATCTGGTCGGGACTGGGGACGGCGCTGATCGCCGTGATCGGCATCCTCTGGTTCAAAGAGGCGGTCAGCGCTCTAAAGCTGGCCTCGTTGGCGTTGATTGTCCTTGGGATCGTCGGCCTGCATCTTTCGTAACGCGACGGACCGGACGGCCGCCGAGATGCCTGGAACTCAAGAACCGCTGCCTGTGAAGTGGTGCAAGCCTGCGAGAATCGATGCCGTAAGCGTCCGGCACTCGCATGGCAAGAAGTAAACGAGGCCAAGCCCACGACGGGCTTGGCCCGGGAGGCGCAAGCTTATTCACCCGCATTGCCCACGACGGATTATGCACCGGCACGACGAGTCAGCAATACACTCAACGCTACGGTACCTGCCTTGGAATGAATCGCCACACTCTGACCACGCGATGCGAACAAGTCATGTTCCTCCACACAGGGACCCCTAACAAGGAATGGTGACTGCTCCAAGCCGTCACACCGTGTACGACCCATCGCGTTAACAAGCAACTCGTGTGCCAAAGAGCCGGTCGCCAACTCACAACGCCTTGGCCGCCGAAGAATGCAATCGCGATTTGGCCACCGCAACGCCCTGAATCGGGCGGAATCGCGGCCAGCCTTCCGCCGGCAGCCGGTCCGTTTCGGAATCTTTCCGGCGACCGAAAAGGCGTGTGCATACTCAATCGCGGGCAACGTTCACGGATGGCCCTCGTTTACGAAGGCCGAACTACCAGATGTGCCCGGACTTGCCTCCAGTGGTTTCACCATCGCCGTCGCTCTGGTCGCCGCGATTTGTTGGGCGCACCATTCCGTGATGCCGCGGCCCAGGAAAGATGCGGATGAAGGTGACGTATCGCGAGACCAGAAGACGGCACGCCGGGATATATCACGCGGCGCCGGGAAATGTTGTGGCGCAGCCTGCGCGTCAGCCGCCGCAGACGCCGCAAAATGCCCAGAAACCCGCACACCGACGGATAATCGCCTGTCCCGGCACACCGATTGCTAAGCTTGCCAGTGTTCGACGTTCTCAGCGTTAGCGTTTCTTTCTTTCCCTAGAATGGAGGACCCAGTGATGCGTTTTCTTCTTGCCGCAGCCATTGCCTTCACAGTCGTCATGGCTGGCACGGCGGCCCCGGCTGCTGCTCCTGACCAAACGAAGCCGGATCAGGTGAAGCCCGACCAGGCCAAGTATTTCAAGCCCGATCAGGTCAAGCCGGACCAGGTGAAGCTGGCCAGGCCCGATCAGATCAAGCCCGATCAGGTGAAGCCGGATCAGGTCTACACGGGCAAACACAAGATCGTGCACGTTCGGCATGTTCGGCTGAAGCACAAGTTTGCCCGGCTGCACCTTCTCAGGCATCATGCCAAGCTGCGTTACTACGCGTAGCGATCTTCAAGGCGGCGGCTGCCGCGAAGTCGTGAACGGATGCCCCTTGCCCGATGGCTTGGGGCATCCGCTTCTTCATTGTGACGGACAGCCGCAACTCGCGGCCAGCGGATGGCGTGCGACCGGACAAGGGTATTATCTTTGCGACCATGACAAATTCGATGGGGGTGATATGCGCCACATTTCAATCGGCCTGCTGATCGCGTTTCTTGTGACCATGGCGTGCGATGTCCGCGGGGCTGAGTTGCAGGCCGTCGCCGGCAGCAACGTCGCCAAGAGGGATGTCCGCGGGCGGACCGTCCCAAGCGAGCGGGACGAGCAAGAAGCACTTTTCAACTATTACTTTCGCCAGCAGAAGTTGACATACGAAACGAGACTGAAGGAACTGAAACCATCGGCCTCCGTGCCCAAGTGGAGAATTCCCTATTCGGCCGACATCCATCCTCAGGCCGCCGGCGGCCTGGGCGATATCGCCGGCCGAGGGCGTCGGTCGCGCTACGGCGGCTCTTCTTCGCTCAGTGTCTACGATCGCGCTTTCAACGACGGGAAGGACCTGGCCAACGCGTACGAAGTGCAACGGGTCCTCGGCTCCGAGTCGGCCTTTCTCGTCGGACGGCGATTGCGACGCAACAACGAGGGCTGGGAAGGCTATTGCAGCGGTTTCACGGCCTCGACGATCCGACATCCCGAGCCCATCAAGCCCGTGGACGCGGGCCAAGTCGGCGGCACTGCCGGCGTCGTCTTTCAGCCTGCGGACATTAAAGCACTGCTCTCGTGCATCTACAACCAAACAACCCCCGACAGCTACCTTTACGTGGCCCCGCCCAGCGCGAAAGACGGCGGGCCGAACATGGGAACTTTCCATCTGGCCCTGGCCAACTACATTGGCCGGGCCGGTCATCCCGTGGGCATCGATAGGACCAAGGGACAAGCGGCCTGGAATAATCCCATCTATGCCTACGAGGTCACGTCGATCCGCGACGCGGGCAGCGGAGACCATGTGCACTACAAGACCGTGGAAACCACCGTCACCTACAGCTTCTACGGCTCCGATTCCGGCAGCCAAACCGACCTGGAGACCGGCGAGGTGCGCGGGAACGCGAAGGAGGCCATGGGCTTTCGCTACACGCTGGCTCTCGATGACGACGGCAAGATCATCGGCGGAACCGCCCTGAGCGACAGCGGGTATTTCCTTTGGATCCCCTTGTACGCCGTTCAAGGCAAGCAAGATGGTTCGGCGCCAGGCAACCCTCATGTCGACGTGAAAAAGGTGATTGCCCTGGCAAGGGCCTCGGCGCTTCCCGAGGTGCAGAAGAAATTCGACGAGGCCGCCATGGCCCCGTGACGGCGCTGTTCTAAACAGGTACGGGGGGGCCAGAATTTTCTCCCGGGTGCCGGAATCGTTCCGCCCCCTTGTCTCGCGCTTAAATCATGCTGAGCGGGTCTTCCAACAAACCGCAGGCCGCGATGAGGTCCTCGGGAGTGGCGTGTCCGAGCGACTCGACGATCATGTCCGGCTGATAGGCGTAGCGGACAAGATCGGGCATCTTGGCGCCGCCCGAAAGGACCAGCACCGTGGGATAGCCCATCTGAACGCCGCCGAGAATGTCGGTCTCCATGGTGTCGCCGATCATGATGGTGTGGGTGGCGTCGAGTCCCAGTTCTTTTCGGGCCGCCCGCATGATGAGCGGACTCGGCTTGCCGACGGAGAACGCCCGGCACCCCGTGGCGGCCTCGATCATGGCGACCACGGCGCCGCATCCCGGCGCAGTCCGCCAGGCGTAGGGCAATTGTTATCGGGATTGGTGGCGATGAGTTTCGCGCCGCCAAGGACCATCGACGTCGCCCGCTCCACCATCTCGAACGAGAGCGTGCGTCCCTCGCCGACGACGACATAGTCGGGATCGCGATCCACGATCGTGTAGCCATTGTGGTGTAGGGCGTGGAGCAGCCCGCCTTCGCCGATGACAAACGCGGTTCCGCCGGGCTTCTGCGCGGCCAGGAACCGCGAGGTCGCCATGGCACAGGTGAAAATGTGCCGCTCCTCGACGCGGATGCCCAGCGAATTCAGCCGGGCCGCCACGTCGCGGCGAGTCCGTTGACTGTTGTTGGTGAGAAACACGAACGGGAAAGCCGCTTCCCGCAGCCGGTCGACAAAGCGATCGGCGCCGGGAATCAGTTCATTTCCACGGCAAACAACACCGTCCACGTCGATCAAGAAACCGGTATTCATCTATCCACTCCGAGGAAGGGGGCCTTGCTCCGCGACACATCGGCACCATTTCCTCCTTTCCGCACGCAATCACATCCGCGCGGACGCGGCCGCGAAGCGGAATCGCAATCGCCGTGCCAAGGACTTATTAAGCGTGTGATCTTTCGCTTTTCTAGCCGATGACGGCTAGAAACAGTCCCCGTGACTGGCGGGCCCGTGTTCCCAAACACCGTGGGCGCTGAAGATTGGCGCCGCGATGATCCGTGAAGCAGTGAAGACAAGAACGCCGCTTCAGGGTCTCTGCAAACCCCACGGGCAAATATGACGGGGCGTGGGATATCGCGGGGCCGAGACGCGCGACAACTCGTCGGAGAGGTCGTCGGCGGGCAACTTCCGCGCCGTGCCGACGAGAGGCATTGTTAGCCTAGAGCGCGCCGGCGCCGCCTGGGGGTGGTATCCCGAGACGCTCCTTCCGCTCCTTCGCTTCGGCCGCAGCATTGCGGTGCGGCGTGCGATCTAATTCAAGTTTGGCTGACGATACCCGTAGAACGGATGCCAGCCGCCGCCCGTGCTGCATGGCGGTGCGTAATAGTATTGCGGAACCACGGTCGGCGCCGGGGCCACCGTGCCCGGAGCAGGCGTATAGTACGTCGTCCATGCCTGGGGTGCCGCCGGCTGTACGTACACGACGGAGGGCTGAGCCAAGTAGTTTGGCTGGCGATACCCGTAGAAAGGATACCAACCGCAGTCGGCGTACGTATCGTGAGCAACCAGGGCGAAGACGCCAAGCGTTACAAGAGCCAACAACAATATTCGAACCATTTCATCACCTCCGCGGACTTGACCGCGACTGACCGAAGGAAAGGTTTGCTGCCAACGTCGTCTCACCAACGAATAATCACAGCTATCCCTGTCACAAACAATAAGTGCGGTCAACCGGCCAGGGCGATGCGAATCGCCAACAGGCCCTCAACCTCGCCTGCCGGCGCGATGTAAGCTCTTTCACAGTAAGATTCTTGCGGTGATCCTGCGCGTCGGGTCGGCGTCCCTGGCAGACATCAGCACCGGAACGCCATGGGGTGCGGAAATGTGACGGGACACTTGGAAATATGACGGGAAAGGGGGAGGGTCGTAGAGGGCGTTCTCGATTTGGGAGAATGGAAATAGAAAAGGGGCGCGACGTTCGGCGTCGCGCCCCTTGGCATTGGCCCCCAATCAAGGGCGAGCAGCGGACCGGTCATGGAGTCCCCGATCCGAACTGTATCGCTCTCAGAACTCGTACTTATACTGGAGGAACCAAGTGTTATTGGCTTCCGCGTTCGCCAGGTTTCCCAAGAGGGCCCAACCAGCCACAAGCGTGCTGTGCTTGTTGACGATCAGGGCCAGGTCGAAGGCCTGCCAGTTGTCCTCGGCGCCGATCAGGTATCCGCCGCTTCCATCGGGGATTTTGCCGTAAGGGTCGGCATTTTGGCGGAACTCATAGGCCACCAGCACCTTGTCCCACGGCAGCCACGCCACGTTGCCCTCGAACGTCGCCCGGTACGTGTCGCCGAAGCCCAGGAAGCCCAGGTCGGCCGCCTCGCTCAGCCGCAGCCCGGCGGTGACGATCACCGGCCGGTCCAAGAGGAGATGGGGGAAGGTCTTCGTGGCGGTGAGGGTGAAATCCACGCCCGAATCGCGGCGATAGCCGATGCTGCTCAGAGCGCCGTTCAACTCTTTGTTGATGTTCGAGATGTCCGAGTTGAACTTCAAGCTGACTCCGGCGGTGATGGCCGGCGCTTTGATGCCCAGCAGGCAGTCGTTCTCCTTCCACAGCAGGGCCCGGAAGTTGAAGTTTTGCAGCCAGACCGAGTCTTCCTCGATGCCGATGCCGGTGCTGGTCTTGATGGCAGCGGGCAACGTGCCCAGGCCGAGGCGGTCGCCGCCGTAGCTGAGCTCGATGCGGCCGAAGAGCGTCTCGCTCGCCGTGACGGCGAAGAGGTCCTTCTGCCGGGCATCGATGAACGTGAGCGCGGTGGCCGGCTTGCCCCACAGACACTCTTCCTTGCCGGGATTGACCAGGTAGGCGAACGGCGTGATCCCGCCGCCGCCGTAGCCTTCAATCGTCTGGAACGGCAAGGGCGGGCCCTTGTCGTCCGCGGGCGCCGCAGCCGCGGGCGCCGCGGCCGGCGCGGCCGGTTGCTCCAGGGCCGGCGCAGACGGTTGTTGTAAGGCCGGCGCAGCCTGTGGGTCTGCGACCAGCGTGGCCAGGTCCACGTCCGCGGCCATGACGGGCGTGACAAACAGCAGGGCCGCAAACACGGCCCCCACAATCAATCGAAACAGATCCATCCGTGGCATGGGTTTCCCCCTTTGCTATTGAGTGCCATTGACTATCGAACTGGGGCTTGCGGCACGCAAACCCCGGGTTTTCAAACCGAGTATTCGTGGACGTAGCTCGTCGACGACTGGAGTTCCTTTTCAATCAACTCCTGCAAGGTCGTCCTCTCGTAGACATCCGCCACCGCGTCGCGTGCCCGCTTCCACAGCTCGGCGAAGACGCATTGTCCCTGGAGCGCGCAATGGGTGGGACTGTGGGTGGCGATGCATTTCACGGGCGCAAGCGATCCGTCGATGGCCCGGATGATGTCGGCCACGGCGATTTCTCGGGGAGCGACGGCCAGCGTGTAGCCTCCCTGCACGCCACGGTGCGACGTGACGAAGCCGGCTCGACGCAACTGCGCGATGATCGACTCCAGGAACCGTCGCGGGATCGCCTGGGCTTCGGCGATGTCGGCCACGGCGACCGGTCCGTCGTCGCGCCGTTTGCCCAACTCGAAGAGGGCCCGCAACGCGTATTGGGATTGCTGCGAAACGCTCATGATGTTGCCATTGGGGATGTCATGCTCGTCATTGATGGAGTGCCTGGTGCAATCATCGGCGTCGATACTCTCACACCTTTATCGGATTTATGGCAACCACGGCACTGGTGTTACCAACATCACTTCCGTTGGATCCGGTGGCGCCTGTTCTGCCGAAAATGCGGACTTTTCCGGCGACGTTTGCGAGAAGAGCCCGCACGACCAGGCCGAACGAGAACCCCGATCGAGAGGCGGCAACTCAACGCGGGAAGAGGAGTGCTACGAAAAGAAGCCCGGGGCAAGCGCGATCATGACCGCGCTCGCCCGGGCATCAACCCTTTTCTACCAGAACTCCAACGAGGCGATTCGTCAGCCCGCGCGATCCGCGCGTCCTGCTTACGCCGGGACCTTCTGCTTGGTTTTGGCCGCATTGCCATCCGCATGGGCCGACGATGTGGCTTGTGGCGGCGGAGTTGATTCGGCGGCAGATGGCACGTTTCCCAAGCCCTCAAACAGGGCCGTGGAAAGATAACGTTCGCCAAAGCTCGGGGCGACCGTGACGATCACCTTGCCGCGGTTTTCGGGCCGCTGGGCCACGCGGATCGCTGCGGCCACGTTGGCTCCGCTGCTGATTCCGCCCAGGATTCCTTCCTCCTTGGCCAAGCGCCGCCCCCAGGTGAACGCGTCTTCATTGGAGACCGTTTCCACACCGGACAAGAGGCTTGTGTCGAGGTTTTTGGGCACAAAACCCGCCCCGATCCCCTGGATCTTGTGCGGTCCCGGCTTGCCGCCGGAGATCACCGGCGAATCGACCGGCTCGACGGCAATCGCGCGGAAGTGGCGGTTCTTGGAGCGGATATAACGGGTGACCCCGGTGATCGTCCCCCCCGTGCCCACGCCCGCGACGAGGACGTCCACACGGCCATCGCTGTCATCCCAGATCTCTCGGCCCGTGGTGCGCTCGTGGACTTCCGGGTTGGCAGGGTTGTCGAACTGCTGAGGGACCCAACTGTTGGGCGTGGTCGAGGCAAGCTCCTGGGCCTTGGCGATGGCCCCTTTCATGCCGTCCTTGGCCGGCGTGAGCACCAGATTCGCCCCCAAGATGCGCAACAGCGCACGCCGTTCTATACTCATCGACTCCGGCATGGTGAGCGTGAGCTGGTAGCCCTTGGCCGCTGCCACAAACGCCAGGGCAATGCCGGTGTTGCCGCTGGTCGGCTCGATGATATGAGTGCCGGGCTTCAAGATCCCCTGCTGCTCGGCGACCTCGATCATGGCGCGTCCGATGCGGTCCTTGACGCTGCTGAGCGGATTGAAGAACTCCAGCTTCACCAAAACCGTGGCGGCGCCGGCCGGCACGATGCGGTTGAGCTTGACCAGCGGAGTGTCGAACGTGGTCTCGATGATGTTGTTGTACGTCCTAGAACGGGGCATGAAAGGCCTCCTTTGGAAAGGGTGTAGTGAGCCATCCCTGGCTCGTTAGGCTTGGGAAGGGTCGTTGTCGGTCGGAAGCTGCCGACCGTTACGTTCCGAGAAGTACTGAACCAAAGCGGGCGAGAATACCAAGCGATGGCAACTCCGCCAGGCTGATCGGTGCGGCGAATCTCCGCTTGCGGACTCCGATGCTCTACGGATCTCCGGAATCTCCTGCCGTTGGAATCGAGTTGAAACCGCCCTTAGAAACTGGCACATCTTCCTCTCCTCCGTCACGATCGCTTTCGCTGGGAGCGGAGTCGCCGCCGCTCCGTCCGATCCACCTGAATGACCAGGCCATCCTGCACGGTGATCACGACCTGGCCATAGCGCAGCCCTTGAAGAGCATGGCGAATGGCCACGATCGCCTCCTCCAACGGATCGACGACCGGCGGAGCGACCACGGATTCCGTTTGACCGCTCATGCGATATCTCCTCGCACAGGTCCGTCCAGAAATGCCCGGACAAGAGGATGTTTACCTGAGTACATCACATTGTTTAGCAACATTTGTACCAATCATGGAAATCGGCGAAAATGCCTACGGAATATGAGGATTTGCGCGGTAATATGCCGTCATGCCGCCTGGCGGCCGTGAAATATGACGGCGCAGCCGTTGTTTATCACGGAGTGGTCTAGAGATTCCGTCCCGAAGGCGACGGCTGTATCGTGTCCTCCTGGCGGTCCGCTTTCTCACCGCAGAGCGAGTTCGGTTCCGAAAAGTCGATTTGCGATTCTCCTCTGGCGGGTACTTGCAAGTTCACGCGCGGTGCGGCATAATCCATCGCGTAGATTCCTACGATGCTCCCTGTGCCGAGGTCAAATAGCACCAGGCTAGTCAGACGATAGGACGCGTCGCTGACCGGGAATACCGGAGGTAACGCTTGCGGACCCGATGAGGTCTGGCATGTTCGTTGCCCCGGATCGTGCACTCTGCTTCTCAATTGTTCGTTGGCCTTTCGTATTCTCGTTTCTTGGCCGCGTCGTCGCATCGCGTCACACGTTTGAGTGGTTCCATCGCTCCGTTTCTTGCACAGCAACTTCCGTCTTGGCATAAACGAGGAGAGTCCCCATGCCCGCCGCCCCGCCAGACAGCATTCACGGAGACATCACCCAGTGCATTGGCCACACGCCGCTGGTGCGACTCAATCGCATTGCCGGCAGCGCCGGGGCCACGATTGCGGCGAAGCTGGAGAACCTCAATCCGCTTTGGAGCGTCAAGGATCGCATCGGACGCGCCATGATCGACGCCGCGGAGCGGGAGAAGAAGATCAAGCCGGGCACCATCATCATCGAGCCCACCAGCGGCAACACGGGCATTGCCTTGGCCTTCGTCTGTGCGGCCCGCGGCTACAAGCTGCAAGTGACCATGCCCGAGAGCATGAGCCTGGAGCGCCGGCGATTGCTCAAAGCGTTGGGAGCGGAGGTCATCCTGACGCCTGCGGCCGAGGGGATGGCGGGGGCCGTGCGGCGCGCGAGGAGTTGGCTGCCGGCGACAAGCGATACTTCATCCCGCAGCAGTTCAAGAACCCCGCCAATCCGGAGATTCATCGCCAGACCACCGCCGAGGAGATCTGGCGAGACACGGCTGGCAAAGTCGATATTTTCGTGTCCGGCGTCGGCACGGGCGGCACGATCACCGGCGTCGGCGAGGTCCTGAAGAAGCGCAAGCCGGCGGCGCGGATCGTGGCGGTCGAACCTGCCGTCAGCCCGGTCATCACTCAGCGCCGCGCCGGCCAGCCGCTGCAGCCGGGCAAGCACACGATTCAGGGAATTGGGGCGGGATTCATCCCCGACATCTTGAACCTGAAGGTCATCGACGAAGTCGTGACCGTGGCCGATGAAGACGCCTTTGAGACGTCCCGGCAACTCGCTCGCCTGGAAGGCTTCATGTGCGGCATCAGTTGCGGAGCAGCGGCCTGGGCGGCGATTCGGGTCGCCAATCGGCCGGAGAACCGCGGAAAACTGGTCGTCGTCGTGCTGCCGGACCTTGGCGAACGCTATCTGTCCACCAAGCTTTTCCCCGAGTGAGACGCCTGAGAGAGACCGGTCGGAAGGAACCGTTGTACTGACCCCGTACACCAACACGCAAACAACAGGAACCAGCCATGTCCAACGGCTTATTGCAGAGAAGCGTGACCACGTCGGTCGCCAGGAACCTGGCGAGCACGACGAAGACCAGGCCGATGATGACGTCGATCACCCCGCGCCTGCTGCTGAGCCAGTTGCCGTGGGTGCAGGTCAGCGGCGGCACGTATCGCGTCAACCGCACGAAGGTCGAGCTGCCCAAGGCCGAGCGAATCGAAGTGAACGTCTCCGCCGGGGCCGCCTCGTTTCCGCCCGAGTCGCTGCGGAACGTGCCGCTGTTCTCCGCACTGCCGGAGACCATCGTCGCGCGCATGGCCGACAGCTTCAAGACGGAGGAAGTCCCCCTGGGGAACAAGGTCATCGTCGAGGGAGAGCAGGAGAGCAAATTCTTCGTCATCGCCCAGGGACAGGTCGAGGTTCTCTACAAAGGGGACCACGGCAGCGATATCCGCATCGCCCTGCTCACCGACGGCGAGTACTTCGGCGAGACCGAGTTCGGCTCCGACAAGCCCTCGGACGTGACCGTCCGGACCCTCACGCCTTGCATTCTCCTCAGCCTGTCGCGCAAGGACCTGGACTCGGCGCTGGCCGCGGTTCACGGTGGTAGTGAGGAGTTCAAGAAAACCGTTGCCGAGTACCTGGAGCGGCGGTCCATGGTCAACCGCTACGGGGAACGGAACATCGACCTGGTGTCGGGCTTCGCCGAGAATATCGAAATTCCCGAGACCTTCGTCGATTACTCCGCCGGGCCTCGCGAGTACCCGCTCTCGACTGTGCAAACGGTCGTTCGCGTCCACACGCGCGTCTCGGACCTCTACAACGACCCCCACGACCAGCTCGAAGAGCAAATGCGGCTGACAATCGAGGGGATCAAGGAGCGGCAGGAATGGGAACTGGTCAATAGCCAGAAGTTCGGCTTGCTGCGATCGGTGGACCCGTCGATGCGGATCAGCGCCCGTTACGGGACGCCGACGCCCGACGACCTCGATGAACTGTTGGCCCGGGTGTGGAAAGAGCCGGCCTTCTTCCTGGCGCATCCCAAGGCGATTGCCGCCTTCGGACGGGAATGCACCTGGCGTGGCGTGCCGCCGGCGACGACCAGCGTCGCGGGCATACCCGTCATCACCTGGCGCGGCGTGCCGCTCATTCCGTGCGACAAACTGGAGATGAAGGGCCGCCGGTTCGGGACGACGAGTATTCTGCTCGTGCGCGTGGGAGAAGCGGACCAGGGCGTGGTGGGACTGCACCAGGCGGGCATCCCCGGCGAGATCATGCCCAGTCTCTCCGCCCGGCTGATGGAAATCGATAACCTGGGCGTGGCAACCTACCTGCTGACGCTCTATTTCTCCCTCGCCGTGTTGACCGACGACGCCCTGGGCGTCCTGGAGAACGTCGAGGTAGGATACTACCACGACTACGAACACCGGGGAACCGGCGGCTTTGATAACGGGCTGGGAATCTAAGCGCATCGAGTACCAACGAGCACTGCACAAGAAAGGCAGTAGAAGACATGTCGAACACTGTATTGCAGCGAAGCGTGACCACGTCGGTCGCCAGGAACCTGGCGAGCACGACGAAGACCAGGCCGATGATGACGTCGATCACCCCGCGCCTGCTGCTGAGCCAGTTGCCGTGGGTGCAGGTCAGCGGCGGCACGTATCGCGTCAACCGCACGAAGGTCGAGTTGCCCAAGGCCGAGCGGATCGAAGTCGAGGTTTCCGCCGGCGCCGCCTCGTTTCCTCCCGAGTCGTTGCGGAACGTGCCGCTCTTCTCCGGATTGCCGGAGACCATCGTCGCACGCATGGCCGGCCGCTTCAAGACGGAGGAAGTCCCGCTGGGAAACAAGGTGATCGTCGAAGGCGAAGAAGAGAGCAAATTCTTCGTCATCGCCCAGGGACAGGTCGAGGTTCTCTACAAGGGGGACCACGGCAGCGACATCCGCATCGCCCTGCTCACCGACGGCGAATACTTCGGCGAGACCGAATTCGGCTCCGACAAACCCTCGGACGTGACCGTCCGGACCCTCACACCTTGCATCTTGCTGAGCCTGTCGCGCAAGGAGCTGGAGTCGGCCCTCCACACGGTGCCCGGCGGGAACGAAGAATTCCAGAAGGCCGTTGCCGAGTACCTGGAGCGGCGGTCGATGGTCAATCGCTACGGAGAACGGAACATCGACCTGGTGTCGGGCTTCGCCGAGAACATCGAGATTCCAGAAACCTTCGTCGATTACTCAGCCACACCCCGCGAGTACCCGCTTTCCACGGTGCAGACGGTTGTCCGCGTGCACACGCGGGTGTCGGACCTCTACAATGACCCCTACGACCAGCTCGAAGAGCAGATGCGGCTGACGATCGAGGGGATCAAGGAACGGCAGGAATGGGAACTGGTCAACAGCCAGAGGTTCGGCTTGCTGCGATCGGTAGACCCGTCGATGCGGATCAGCGCCCGCTACGGGACACCGACGCCCGACGACCTCGATGAACTGTTGGCCCGGGTGTGGAAGCGGCCGGCCTTCTTCCTGGCGCATCCCAAGGCGATCGCCGCCTTCGGACGGGAATGCACCTGGCGCGGCGTGCCGCCAGCGACGATGAACGTCGCGGGCATCCCCGTGATCACCTGGCGCGGAGTGCCGCTGATCCCCTGCGACAAACTGGAGATGAAGGGCCGCCGGTTCGGGACGACGAGTATCTTGCTCTTGCGCGTGGGAGAAGCGGACCAGGGGGTGGTGGGACTGCACCAGGCCGGCATCCCCGGCGAGATCATGCCCAGTCTCTCCGCCCGCCTGATGGGAATCGACAGCATGGGCGTGGCAACCTACCTGCTGACGCTCTATTTCTCCCTCACCGTGTTGACCGACGACGCCCTGGGCGTCCTGGAGAACGTCGAAGTGGGGTACTACCACGATTACGAACATAGAAAACAGACGCCCAAGTAACGCTTCGCACCAGAGCAGGCCAGAGCCATGAATGAAGTCACGCCCGAGCAGATTGCGCAAATTGCGACCCGGCTATACAACGAGATCCCGGGCGCAAACCGCATCCCGAAAACCGAGGCGGAGGCGTCGCAGACGGCCTCAGAGGCAGCCGGCGCTCCGGCTGGCGCTTTCGCGATTCCCGCCGCCGGGAGTTCCTTGCCAATCGCGCCAGAAGCTATCGGCGGCAATTCACTTAGGCCGCCGGTTCCGGATCCCGCCGACGTCGGCCTGAAGGCGTTCGTGAAAAAGATCCGATCGCCATTCCGATCAGATGACGGTCGATGCGGAGAGGGACTCGACCACGACCTCCACCGCCGGCTGCTGGCCGGGAAACCCGCCCTTGAAGAGCGCGCCCGCCCGTTCGACGTGCCGGCCATTCGCAAGGATTTCCCCATCCTGCACCAGCAGGTGCACGGGAAGCCGTTGGTGTGGCTGGACAACGCCGCGACGACCCAAAAACCGCAGAGCGTGATCGACGCGTTGTCCCGATTTTACGCCCACGACAACTCGAACATCCACCGCGGGGCGCACACCCTGGCGGCACGCTCCACCGACGCCTTCGAGCAGGCACGGCAGAAGGTCCAGACCTTCCTGGGCGCCTCATCCTCCAAGGAAATCATTTTTGTCCGCGGGAGCACGGAAGGCATTAACCTTGTCGCACAGACTTATGGCCGCAAGTTCCTACAACCGGGCGATGAGATCGTCCTCTCGACGCTCGAACACCACGCGAACATCGTGCCTTGGCAGATGGTGGCCAAGGAAAAGGGCGCCGTGCTCCGGGTTATTCCCGTGACCGACCGTGCGGAAATCATGCTCGAAGAGTACGAGGCGATTCTGGGACCGAAAACCAAGCTGGTGGCCCTGGCGCACGCCTCGAACAGCCTGGGCACGATCCTGCCCGTGGCCGAAATGACCCAAATGGCCAAACGCTACAACGCCCGCGTGCTGATCGACGGGGCACAGTCAGTTCCCCACCTGCCCGTCAGCGTGCAGCAACTCGACGCCGACTTCTTCGTCTTCTCCGGGCACAAGATTTTCGGCCCCACGGGGATCGGCGTGGTTTACGCGAAGGAGGAACTCCTGGAGATCATGCCGCCCTGGCAAGGCGGCGGCAGCATGATTCGCGACGTGACTTTCGAAGAGTCCACGTACGCTGACGCGCCGGCGAAATTCGAAGCCGGCACTCCCAACATTGCCGACGCCGTCGGCCTGGGCGCCGCGCTGGATTACGTCGAGCGGCTCGGGCGGCCGACGATCGCGAAATACGAACAGGAACTGCTGCAATACGCCACCGAGCAGCTCTCGCGGATCAACGGTCTTCGCCTCATCGGGACTGCGCGAGAAGGTGGGGGTGCTCTCCTTCGTCCTGCGAGACCGGCCCACCGCGGAAGTGGGCAGGCTCCTGGACCTTGAAGGGATCGCGGTCCGCGCCGGCCACCATTGCGCCCAGCCGTCGTTGCGGCGGTTCGGCTTGGAGGCCACGGTTCGGCCTTCGCTGGCGCTTTATAACACGCGCGATGAGATCGATCGGCTGGTCGAAGCGGTTAAGCGAATCCTGCGAAACTGACGGCGGCCGGCCCCCACTTATGCCTTACGAATCAGCACGTGGTGGATGCCGTCCTCTTGGCGAATCGAGAGCACCTGGTGCCCTTGCTCGGTCACGGTGCGCGGGACGTTGTTGAGCGGCTCGCCTTCGTTCAGGGCCACGTCGAGTTCCTCGCCGCTTTGCAGCTTTGCCAGGGCCAGCTTCACCTTGACGAAGGTCATCGGGCAGCAGTCGCCGGTGATGTCGAGTGTCTTGGCCATCACAACTCCTCAGATAAAGATGATCTTGGCGTCCCGCGACCGGTCAAGGAAGGTCGAGACGCCGATGACTTCCGTCACCTCATCGATCAGGTCTTCCCGCTTCAACTCCAGGATGTGCATGGCCATTTCGCAGGCGACCATGCCCACGCCGAGTTCCTTGGCCGCCACGAAGAGTTCCTCCAGCGTGGCCACGTTCTTGGCCTTCATCATGCCGGTCATCAGCCGCGGGCTCAGGCCGCCGAAGTTGAGCCGGCTCAAGGGCAAGTTGTTGCGGCCACCCATCAGGAAGTTGAACGCCTGGGCGAGGATCCCCGTGCCGGTCCAGCGGTGGCCGGACCGCTTCTTGATGATATTCAACCCCCAGAAGGTGAAGAAGATGGTGACCTCGCGATTGGTGGCCGCAGCGCCGGTGGCGATGGTGAAGACCGCGACCGCGCGATCGAAGTCGCCGCTGAAGCAGACGATGGAGAGCTTTTCTCTTGAGTCCATAGGTCCTCCTGGGCTGGGCGGCGTCTTTCGTTGTAGCCGCTGGCGCCGGCGGAATCAAGGGCGTCTTATCGATTCGTCCGTGCAGCCGCGACTGTCGTCTGAGCGGCCGTCACCCGTCACGGCCACCCACGCACATATCACGGGCCGAGTCGCGGCCCCAAGTGCCATGGTCGCTAGATTCCGGGAGATAGGTTCAACGGAGCGGGCTTTTCGATTTGGCACGAATAGTGCCTGTTCACAGGTCTCACACGATCTCGCCTTTCAGCCCGAGGAGCACGATTCATGAGTCAATCCGTCTCTGTTTCCTTCGACTGTACGCCATTGCGGTCGATCGCCCGGTGGGATGGTCCCCCCGATGTCGCCCTCCAGGACAACCACGTTCGGCTGCGACGTGCCGCCGAATGGCACGGGCTGTACAACAGTTATTACTTGAGCAACGGCTCCTGCGAATTCCATCTGACCAACGACGCCGAGGTGGGCCTGTTGGAGTTTCGCTTCGAGGGGACGGTCTTGACCGATGCCCACGATCAACGGACCCAATGGCTCGACCTTTCTGTCAGACCAGGCGGGAGCGTTTGCGATTGGCTGACTGCCGCGGCCCTGGAGTGGTTCCGGACAACGGTGATCCAGGCAGTCCGAATCGAGTTCGATCTCTTCCTCGCCAGCAGCGATCCGCAACGAACGCGGCAACGCCTCGAACACGTCGAGGCCGAGATGGTGAGTTGCCGCGGATTCGTTGGGATGGGCGTTTGATCGCACATGGCGAAAACCACGCCGTCGGCCGCGCGATGATCCTGGCGACTGAACCGCTCTTGGGCGTTCGCGAAGCTCGTCCGCAAGCGAATTTGCGTTCCGCGATATTTGTCGGCCCCTCGGTCGTGGAGCACGGCTGACCGTGAAATACCGTCGCCGCCCGATTTCCGAAGGCCCTGTTTTCCCGGGTAATCTTGCCTGCGCCGCACAGATTCTGGTTCCTGAGAACGATTTCCAGTGGCGAAATACCTTGGCACGCCCGTTGCTCTCACGGTCATCAGCAGTGAAGCGAAGACGTGCTTCACGGGCAGGCGTCCTTGGCTGCGTAGCCGAGTGCCTGCTCCATCAAGTGTTTCTTTTTGCAAAGGAGTTTCTCGATGAATCGGAACATTAGTGTGACCGGGCTGGCGTTGATCGTCGGCCTGGCGGCATCGTTGAGCCTGGCACTTAGCGGCGTGGCGCACGCCGGGATCGGCGCGTGCGCGCCCGTCAAGGCTTGCGCACCGGTGCAGGTTGTCACTCCGCTGCCCCCACCTTGCGGACCGGTAGTCGTCAATCCGCCGCCGAAGGCTTGCGAGCCTGCCAAGGTTCACTTGAGCCAGGTTGTTCTGGACGGTCACCTCGTGCATGCGCTCGGGGCCCGTCTTCGGACAGTCGCCTATGCTCTGACGCATGGCGTCGTGGAGACGGAGTACACCGTCCCACAGCCTCCGGCCGGTGGTGCAAGCCCAGCCCCCGGGCTCGCGCCAGCACTTGCGCCTGCCCCGACTCCACCGGCACCTCCCGTGCCCGGGAAGACGTAAGCGGCAAAGACGATTGAGCGTGGAATCAAAGATCGTTAGCGTTGTGAAACTCGCCGACTCTAGTGGGGAGGTACTCTGGCGAGCAGTCCGGGTCAACTCCGTTTGACCACCCGCGGCCGAGTCTCTTGGAGGCTCGGCCGCCTTTCTTTTCCGGCCGTGGCGGGCCCCGCTCCAACGACGGCTTGCCCAACGCCCCGCGAGCCGGCGTTCTGCGATGCCGCTTCTTCCGCAGATGCCCTCGGTGATTGGCCCCGTACTTGCTTTAAGGGTTTACCCGAGCAAGGGGCCCGGGGCGAGCACGAAGTGTGCGGGAAGCATGTTTTTACACTAAGGTTGGGCTCCCCTGCGCCGAAGTCCTTATACACCATAATGTTGAGAAACATGCGCTTGATTTGAAGGAATCCACCGAGTTCTCGCGCGGATTCGGCAGATTCTGACCGTTGCAAGGAGCATCCGTGATATATGATAGCTGAACCACTACTCCATGATGGAATACCCATCACTGAGTCTCGCCACCGGAATGGTGACGGGCACGAGCATCTTCTGCTGAGCGTGTGGAAGGAGGCGTGCCGCCACATCGAGATTGGCGAATCCACGCTGACGATCGCGGCAATTCTGGCGGAACACTTGCCCCTTGAGCAAGTCCTGGTCCGCCGATTCGACCTCGAACGATCGTGTCTCGAAACCGTGGCCGTAGGCGTCACTGCCTCCGATCATCTTGTGCCCAACGCGCGAACCATCTGCTCGCCGGCCGAGGTGGAAGGACTGCTCAGGTGGTCACGTCAGGGGCAGGTGAGCCGCCGCCGAGACGAGACCTCGTCGGAACTGGCAATCGACAAAGCGGTGCCCGCGGGAGTCCAGGGCGACGTTTTCGTCGGACCGCTCGGCGGCCAGGGCGGACTGAGCGGGGTGCTGGTGTTGATGGCGGCCGCCGGCGCGGAATTCGATCCCCCGCACGTCGCGCTGGTCGATTCGCTCCTGGAGCCTTTCTCTACAGCCTTGGAGAACGACCGGCGGGTCCGTGAAATGGGGGCCATGCGTGCCGCTGCCGAGGCCGACAAGAGTTCCTTGCTGACGCGATTGGGACGCAAAGACATCACAGATACGGTCGTGGGCGCCGACAGCGGGATGCGCGGCGTTATGGAACGGGTGGAGTTGGTCGCCCGATCCGACGTGCCGATCCTCGTTCTGGGCGAGACGGGCACCGGCAAGGAACTGGTCGCGCGGCTGATCCACACGCGTTCCAGCCGGCACAGTGGCCCCTTCCTGAGAGTCAACTGCGGCGCGATCCCTTCCGAGTTGATCGATTCGCAATTGTTCGGCCATGAAAAAGGGGCTTTCACCGGCGCCGTGGAAACGCACCAAGGCTGGTTCGAGCGCGCCGACGGCGGCACGCTCCTCCTGGACGAGATTGGAGAACTGCCGCCCGCCGCGCAGGTCCGCCTGCTGCGAATCCTGCAGGACGGCTGGCTGGAACGAGTCGGGGGCAGACAGCCTATTCACGTGGACGTGCGCGTTGTCGCCGCCACGCACCGCGACCTGGCCGCCATGGTCGCCGAAGGCCGGTTCCGGGAGGATCTTTGGTATCGCGTTGCGGTGTTTCCCATCCTCCTGCCGCCGTTGCGCGAGCGTCGTGAAGACATCCCGGCGCTGGCCTGCCACTTTGCCCAGCGCGGCGGCACGATTCGTTCTCCCCCTGGCACTTCCCGCGCCGGAGGAACTCAATCTGTTGACCCAGTACGCCTGGCCGGGGAATATCCGGGAATTGGCCGCCGTAATTGATCGCGCGGCGATCCTGGGCAACGGGCGACGGCTTGAAGTTGCGCAGGCCCTCGGCACCCCCGTCGCGCCCGTGGGATCGGCCGCGAAAGTGGAGACTTGCACCATGCAGGCGGTCCCCGGCGAGACGTTGTCGCTCGATGCCGCCATGAAGCAACACATCGAGCGAGTGCTGGAAATGACGCACGGCCGCATCGAAGGCCGTCGCGGCACCGCCTCGCTGTTGAAGATCAACCCCCATACCTTGCGAGCACGGATGCGCAAGCTGGGCATCAATTGGGCGAGATTCCGGCCGAAAGACTCGGAACTGGAACTCATGACTGAAACACTGACACCGGCCAGTTGCTGAGACCAGCACCACGGAGACGTGCAAAGGAGACGGGCGTGGAAGAACCAGGTGGCAACGTGGTGCTCTCTTGCGTGGAGTCGAACCACCAGTTGATCATCGGCTTGGATCGACGCGATATTCGTGTCGACGATCAGCGCATCGAGCTGCTTGCCACGGAGTTCCGCGTGCTGCGGCTACTGGCTCGCTTGCCGGGGCGGACCTTCAGCAGGACCGAGATCCTCGACGGAATCCATACCCAGCGTTATGCCATCACTCCCCGGGCAGTCGATGGACAAATCCAAGGACTGCGCCGGAGGCTTGGTCCCGTGGCCAGCGTCATCGAAACGGTCCGCGGGGTGGGCTATCGCTTCAAGGCCCTCGACGTTCATGAAATTGCAGAAACGGCTCCCGGTCCTGCGTCCGATTCCAATGTTCCCGATCGGCAGGATACCTGATCGTATGACGGAGAAGTTCCCTTTACCGAAAGCGAGTGAAAGATGACCAAATCATTGGACAATCGCCCCCTTGCCGCCGATCCTGCGCTGCGGCGCTTCGATGATATCCGCGAGCTGATCGCCAATCCCGCCAATCCGACGCCCTTGGTTCGATTGAATCGAGTCGTGGCCTCGGCCGACTTTCCGTTGTACCTCAAATTGGAATGGTACAACCCCTTCGGCTCCGTGAAGGACCGCACGGCCTTGTATCTGCTCAAGGGGATGGCCGAGCGGGGCGAGTTGGACGGCAAGGACCTGGTCGAGCCCAGTTCGGGAAACACGGGGATCGCCTTGGCCGCCCTGGCTGCTTTGCTGGGCAAGAAACTGGCGGTTACCATTCCCGACGGGGTGCCTGACGAGAAGAAGCTCATCCTCCGCATGCTCGGCGCCGAGGTTTGGGCGACGCCCGACGACCTCTGCCCGGTGGCCCATCCCAAGGACGGCGCCATCGCCCTGGCTCAGTCCTTTGTCCAAGGCACCGCGACCAAGGGCCGCTACGCCATGCCCTATCAATACGAGAACCCCGATAACGTCCGGCGCACTACGAAACGACCGGGCCCGAGATCTGGAAGCAGACCGAGGGGCGGATCAAATACTTCTTCGCCGGTTACGGCACCTGCGGAACGATCACCGGCACGGCCCGCTACCTCAAGGAGCAGGACGCGAGCGTTCGCGTCATTGCCATCGAGCCGCAAAAAGGGCACCGGCTGCCGGGGCTGAAAAATCTGCAGGAATCCAAGGCGCCGGGCATCCTCGACCCGAGCGTGATCGACGAGGTCATCCGCGTCAACGACGAGCCCGCCTACGCCATGACCAAGCGGCTGTTCCGGGAGGAAGGTCTCATTGTGGGGCCGTCCACGGGAGCCATGGTGCACGCGGCCATCGAGTTTGGGAAACAACATTCCGGACTTGCGGTCGCCATTTCGCCTGACAACGGCTTCAAATACACGTCCTTCTTTGCCGACGTGCTCGGCGACGAAGGGCTTCCCAAAGTGGGCTGAAGCCACCCAAGACTTGATCGATGACTGCCGTGATGCAGACGCTCTATCAACTGCCCGAGCGTTTGGGTGAGGATTTGGAACTACGTTCAAGCACGAGGTGGAAAGGCTACATCGCGGCAAGACCTCATACGCAGCGGTTAGGGAGCAGGCAGGGGAACTACCAGTTCCAGCGGTTACCCTGAAATCCCATGGGCGTACGCTGACAGACACTACGAGCGTGTCACACCCTTGAGACAATTGCGGTACGGACTGACCTGCTCGGCGACCAAGTAACCGTCAAGAGATCGGTTCATTCAATTTGGCTTTGGCCGATTCGCGGCTGCGTCCGCAGGTAAGCGCAATAGTAGCTCCTGTTCAAGCCCCTTCCGGTGGATATCGAACAGATGGACCATGCGTTCGACGTTCGGATCAGCCGTATGCTTGCGTAACAGCGTCAGGAACTTGGCTTGTTTCTCAATCAACTTGGTATTGCCATACCGGCCAAGCAACTCCTCCAAGCCATCCGGAAGGTAGAACTGGACCCTCCCCGGACACGTCCTGGCCAAGCGGCGGTACTCGCTTACGCCGATGGGATCATAATCGGCCCAGTGTATGTACTCGCACTGACGCATGGCCTCGGATCCGAGCCAACTCAAGAGGCGGTCCGACATCTTCCCGTGCGTGTAGACGGCCAGATCGACACCTGCCAGCACACGCTGATGGTTCCAGAATGCCTCTTCATTCTCCACGGTTGCGACCGTCCCGCTGAAGGTCCACGAGTCTTCTCTTGAGAGAACGATTGCGGCTCCCCTGGCAACACGTGTCATGCCGCTGACGTCCACCGATCCGTTTCCGTCGGATCGGTGAATCTGAATTTCCGGCTTGGTTGATCGCACGAAGACGCCTTGATACGTCCCTCGCCGAACTCCCTTGGCGCTGGTCAAGGCAGCTACTGAAGCGGCACGATCGGGCAGGCTTTCCAACGCGGCCGTCACTCCTTGTGGCAATTCGGATCGCTCGAATCGGTCAAACGCCGTGTCGTCTTGAATGCGAAGCAACATTCCCCATGGCGTGTGAACGACACCGATGGCACCACACGTTTCCAATCGTGTAACCAAGGCGGCGCATGACCGCGGAATCGAGGAACAAGGAATTCCATGGGGTTGGGCATCGCGCAGACGATTTACAAGGCGTATTTCGGTCTTACGCATCGCTTGCCTCCCGCTGCGCAATGGGCACATCTTTCCGCCGGGCATGGTAGGTTTGATAGCTGTCGATGCAGAACCGCCCATCATGGGTGCCAAGTGTGTACACCGTGACCTCGGGGTGTGCCAGCGGCTCCATGCGGATGCCGGGCTCTGCGGTAATCGGAACCATGCCCTTGGACACGGCCATTGCGGTCGTCGCCCTGAGGTTATCGTCGTCGAGTTGGCCTGTTTCGTCCAAGTAGAAATGCAGGCCATAATCCTTCTTCCCGAGAATCGCCCGCACCAACTGGACGAAGATCATGGCCTTTGCCGTCATGCCAGTGCCAGTGCTGCCAATGTCGTCCAGGGATCTTGCCTCGTTGACGGTATCGTCGTTCTCTCGTACTCGAATGCGAATCTCGAACAATTCCAGCAGTTCGATGATCTGCTCCCCTTCGATCATCGTTTGCAGCCGATTCTTGGATATTTCGACGCTTTCGCGATCTTCAAAGAGGGTTCCCTCCTGAGTCAAGGTGACAATGTCCTCGTAACTGGTGCCGTACTGAACAGCGAGTTCTACCGCATGCAGGTTGCTTACCTGGTAGGACAACAGTTCCTTATTCAGTCGCTGAACGGCCGTCTTGACATTGTGCATTCCCGTCAACATGTGTTTCAGATTGGCCCTCAGGTGAGTCAGCAGATCATCCCACTCCTTCCCCAAGACCTTCTCTCGATCCGGCAAGGCGTCCTGTTGTTGGATGAGATCGTCCCAGGTGCTGTCTTCATCGGCAAAGTATACGCGATGTGTCCGAGTCTTAGCCGACGCCGTTTCGATCTCCTTCTCGATGCCGTGGAGTTCGGTTCGCTTCTGATCAAGAGACCGCACGCGATGAAGCAACTGGTTGATTCCTGCGAGCAGTGTTCGTACCGATTCGACAACATCGTCGGCGCCAAACTTGTCGCTATCCGCCGGCTGCGCTACAACTGTGGTTGCTGGCACGTCGAGATGCAGTACCCGCAGTTCGTTCTGCAATTCTACTCGCTTGCTGTTGAGGTCTTGGCTGACATCGCGCAGTCGGGTCTCTCTTGAACTTATCTGAGAGTCCTGCTTCTGGGCCTTGTCGATTGCCCTGTCGATCGTCGCAATCTCTTCACCCGTTTCGCGAATCGTGTTGCGAAGGCCAGTAACCTCGCTTTCATCGCGATCGCGATCTGCCCAATCCTTGCAGTACTGGTCGTATCGCTCCAAGGAGTTGTGGATTTCCTTGTACTCCCGCTGCTTCGCGGAAAGTGTCTGTTGGGCGCCAACGACGTGCTCAGCAGTTTCCAGCCGCTCCTGCGCAGTCTTTAGTTCAAGTTCGGAGAGCACCAAGGACTTGCGTACTTGGTCCCGATTGAGGATGGTGTCGAGATTCGGGCCTTCTAAGCCATCGAGCCGGACGCATACAGCATCGTCCTGGTAGCTGCCGTCCGTAACCTTGGTTGCCAACATGCGAAGTTCGGCCAACAGCCCGACTTCATCTCGTATCTCGATTGCCTCGCCGACGATTTGGCGGGCGAGACCGGGGTTGAGGACCCGAAAGATGGAATCAAGCTCGGCTTTGCTAAGACCGCGACTCAGCAGAACGGTTGCACCCGCACGCTCAATCTGCTCCAGCAAGGTGCGGTCGTTTGCAACATTCCGCTTCAGGTCCTCGACCTTCCGGCGCACGACGCCCAAATCGAGGTTTTGGGTCTGTTTCAGGTGTTCACGCAAGCGGCTGATCTCGTCCTGCAACGAGACGGCGTTTTGCCGCAATTCGTGGATCATGTCGGGCGAATACAACGACCATTCTTTGTCGGCTGCGTAGAGTTGTTCAAGCTTCGTCGTTGCCTGTGCAAGATCCTTTTCCAGACTGCCTTGCTGAAAATAGAGTTTCCTGCGCAGCGTCCTTTTCCGAAATGTCGTTCTTCAGCTTCTGTCGTTGCTCGCCAAGGGCGGCGTCGTGCTGCACCATGGTGCTGCCAAGAACACTCGATTGTATCAGCAATCGCGGAGCCTGTTCTCGCAACAACTGTTGCGTGGCGCCGATCTCCCCCCGCAACTCCCTTCCACGACTGATGTGGGCGTTCACCTCGTGGATGAAGCGATATTCCTCCTCTGATCGCACAGCGCGTTCGAACATATCCTTGTATGTGGCCGCAACGTCAATGCGTGTCTCTCCCACCTCGTGGGCGTGGCAGGCAATGATCAATCGCTTGAGATCGCGTGCCGTGGTGTCCGTCAGGGCAAGAAGTTTGACGAAGACCTCTCGGAATGAGCTGTATTCCTGCTGTGACCTGAGCGGCACAATTCCCAGGCTCGGAAGGTTCTTGGCCTTTGCGGGAACTTGCCCCGTCAGCACTTCCCATAAGTGGACTCGGGGGACTTCCAGTAGATTCCGATCGGCGAGCAGTTTCCGAATGGAATCGAATTCGCGAATCGTCCTATCTTCCTCCTCGTAGTCTTCCCGGCGGAACGGCCCAGAGTAGACGTACCGCTCGAATCCGCCAGTTCGCAGATTGCCCAGCCCGCGAACCAGCAGGGTCTGGATTCCCGAAGGCGTTGAGCATTCATAGATCAGGTAAGATCGGTTTTCGCCAAAGTAGTGCTCTCTCGTCTCCTCGACGTTCTTGGGAAACGCCATCTTCCGAATGTCGTCCACGTAAAGATATTGAAGTGCGTTGACGAGCGTGGACTTGCCAGCATTGTTGCGGGCGACAAGGTGGACGGGACCGGCCAGGTCGAGTTCAGCGTAAATGAACCGCCCACTATTGATGGCGACAAGACGACGCACTCCATGTCTCATGCCTCTTCCTCCATTTCATCGTCGGCGTTGTCTTCCAAGCCCAGTTCGGCGGCCTCGCCACCCGCCTGCGCCTGGGTGCCTCCGCCTCCGAGGTCAGTCTTTTCCCAGTCTTGGTCCGCGTATTCGAGGGTCAAATCGACAAATCGGTACACGGGTGGACGGAAACGAAAGCGGCCGTCGTCGCGCATGGACACCATCCCCAGGCTCTTTAGCGGACCAAACACCTGGGAACGCAGTGTTTCCGGCGTGATACCGAGGCTGGCCATCATTCCGCGCAGTTGAGTTGTGCCAAAGTGCGGGAGTTTTCCGATGTCAAAGACACGATTCGTCAGGGTCTGCACCCAACCTCGGGGGCTGTCCTGGATCTTGTGTTCCTCCAGGTCCTGGAAAAGCACCAGCAGGAAGAAGGTAATCGCTTGAAGCCTCTTGGAAGTCAAGGCCGGCCCACCGTTGAGATAGTAAAACCCTTGGGCGTTATGAATCAACTCATAGCCCAAGCCAGCGAGGACAAGTTCGTATCGCTCTTCGTCGTTCTCCAAATCCCGATAGACCGCACCGTCCTCCACACAGATATGGTGACCGGTACGCAGCAGGCGGAAAGCCTCGGCAAGCCGCTTTGGCAGAGCTTCAGCGTTCAAAGGCGGGCGGACTGTGCTCATTGTTCTCCTCCCCAATTCCATTGAGCGGCACGGACCGCCAAACAATCGACGTCATACGTCGAATACTCCCCTGTAGGATGGACCATCTCCGGCTTTGCTGCGATGATGCGCCGCAGCACATTGAAAGTGGCATCAGGCCCCAGTCCCTGGCAACGCTCTTGGAGCCACGCCAACAGATCGGCGATCCCCGGGCCTCGTGTCAGATCCTCTATCAGACTCTCCGTGCTCCAAGACTGTGGTTCTTCCTGCGGCGCGGCAGGAGGTAAACGTGGTGGCTGTTGTTCCCGTGCCTTCAACACGAGACGGATGTAGGATCGTACTCCGCGGTCACTGAACAGCCGCTGCATCCTCTGATCGCTTATGTGGAGGCGGTTTTCCAGGTCAAGGCGGTCCCATCTGGCCTCCCGGATTGCTTCAATCGCCCGATTCAATCCCTTGGAAATACGGGTTTCCCGCATTGCGGCCTCGCATAGTGGCCCCAACTCCTTCATGGCTTCGTGAGCCCGTTGAAGCACCTGTCGCCGCATCCACATCAGATCTCGCCGTACGCTCCCAGCAAGACTCCCGATTCCTTGGGGATCATTCTCGTCCAATACAATCAACCGAGTGCAAGAGGCCAGGACTCGATCGGTCACGGCGTAGAACTCTCCTTGAATGTCCACGATCCGCACAACCGGGTCGAGATAGTCGTCATGCAGCATGATCAGCCGTCGTAAACGGCTTCGGATATGGGCCGCTTCTTCCAAGGCACGGAACTCGGTAACTTCGTTCGAGATCCGTTCGCAGCTTTCCTCGACATTTCCGACAATTGTTTGGATCGAACTTTGGATCTCGTCCATGAGGAACAGCAATCGGTCCCTGTCGAGAATCGCCGTACCGGCCATCGCCGGCTCAATGGTGGCTTCCACTTGGCTGACGCACTTGTCGAGCGACTGCACCCAACCACGAATCACCTCCGGTGTTGCCATCGCATGATGGTCGTGCAGTTGCGCATGAAGGTCACCAGAAACGCCGGCGGAGCCCATTCGGAGACTCCGCAAATCAGCATCCGCAACTCTTGCATGCGGCTGATCTTCCTGGCCGGGTTGCGGTCCTCTGGATCGTAATGCCGCAAGAGGGCGGCGACTTCCTCTTCCGAGGCGAACCGCCGGCGCTGACTACACATAGCCTCCATGGCATGATAGTTGTCAGCGAGGAACCGCAGAAAGTCTTGGGGATTACGAGGCACTGGCTGGGTACTGTTGGGGGCTCGAAATCTCGTTACGTGTCCTTACTGGCATCCGTGGTGTGCGTCTGCCACATGAGCTTGCCCCTCCTTGGGCGTCAAGTAATACGCCTTGTCTGCCAACAACCGGGAATCTTCTTCCCAGGGTTTTGGCAAGTGTGATGCCTCCGCCGGGGGTGCAGAACCTCAGGGCGAAAATGGGGGTTAATCACGACGGATAAAGGCATCCTCCCACGTTGGACGGCTCCGGAAGACTGACACTCTTGGCCCATCGGGGTGGAGAAACATCAATTCTAGTTGCTGGAAGACAGATTGTCAGCAACCCAGCGTTGCCGGACGCCGAAAAAGCCGGAGAAGTACATTTCAACGTCGACAGAGAAGCTTGGTTCCGGGGAGATCCGCCGAAGCCCCGATTTCCCCAATGAGCCGTTGGGAGTTTTCTCCCATTGGGGGGAGTCACCGAGTCGGGCAGCGTTCCCAACACACGTCGCCGACCGCCTCGCTAGAGGACGGGGCAGCGTGCGCCGTTGGCCAGGCCGTATCATTCCTTCCAAAGAGGCGCCGGTGGGAGTCGAACCCACTTCAAGCTGCTTTGCAGGCAGCCGCCGTGCCGTCTGGCTCCAGCGCCACGTTTCAGTGTCCTCGCCAGGAATTGGACCTGGTCTACGACCTTCGCACGGTCGCGTGCTAATCCGGCACACTCCGAGGACATTCGTTTCAGCGCCCCGCCGAGGAATCGAACCCCGTCTTGCAGATTCGTAGTCTGCCGTGCTAATCCGGCACACTCGCAGGGCAAGTGTCTCGACCAGGAATCGAACCTGGACCTGGACCTTCGGAGGGTCCTATGCGATCCGCTACACCATCGAGACGAACAGTGTCCCGACCTGGAGTCGAACCAGGGCCAGGGCCTTAGGAGGGCCCCGTGCGATCCGCTACACCATCGGGACAAATGCACCAGAGCCGACGACTGGATTTGCACCAGCATGATGCGGTTTACAAAACCGCCGCCTCGCTGTTCGGCCACGTCGGCTTTTTGGTGCCGATGCCGCGCTACGTCACACTCCCGGCCTCTTCAGCCGCGCGGCGCGACAACGGCATTTCAACCCATAAAAGGCAGGAGCGCGAGGATTCGAACCCCGTTGGGCGGCTTTGGAGGCCGCTTCCTCTCCCAGGAGGACACTCCTGTATCGGCCCCCGGCACAGGCGGCCGGGGGCTTTTGGCGTAACAACTACTCTCGCAGCGTCACGTTCCAGTACGCTTCGCTGACGAACTTCGACCAGCTCTCGATTCGCACCTCGTGATCCGCGTAGAGCGGCTTCCACGTCGGCCGGACCGGCTTGCGGCGCAGGTGCATCCGTGCCTGCTCCGGCGTCCGGTCGGCCTTCCGCTTGTTGCAGGCCATGCACGCCAGCACGCAGTTCTCCCAGTCCGACACGCCACCCTGCGAACGCGGCAGGACGTGGTCCAGCGTCAAGTCCTCGCTGCCCGGCTGGCGGCCGCAGTATTGGCAGGTGTAGTGGTCACGCTTGAAAATGTTCCGGCGGCTGAAGGTCACGTGGGCCGTCGGCAGCCGATCGTAGCCGCTCAGCGCGACGACTTCCGGCACCCGCAACTTGAACCGTACCGCCTGGATGCAATCCTCGCCGTTGCGCGGCCGCAGCTTGGCCCAGTCAGCCCAGGTGTAAAGCTGGTAGTCGGCCGGATCCACGACGCGCGCGGACTCGTTCCACAGCAGCACCAGCGCACGGGCCACAGTGGCGACGTTCACCGGCTGCCAGTTGCGGTTCAATACCAGCGTCGGCCGCTGGAGTACCTTGGTGACCATAACATCCTCCGTTCAACAATTCTCCCCAGGGGTGTCCGAGGGGAGTCGAACCCCTACCTCCTGGTTCACAGCCAGGCATGCAGTAGCCGCTACACCACCGACACCATATAACCGTCTCCACCAGTACCCCGACCAGGAGTTGAACCTGGATCGCCTCGTTAGAAGTGAGGCATGATGTCCGTTTCACTATCGGGGCACGTAATTCGGCACACCAAGCGGAAGGCATGGGATTTGAACCCACATCCCTGTAAAGGGGCACGGTTTAGCAAACCGGCTCGGCCAACCATATCCGACTACCTTCCGTATTTCAGTGGACCAACCGGGAATTGAACCCGGATCTCCAGTTCGCCGAACTGGCGTCTTCCCATTGGACCATCAGCCCGTCATCTTCAGTGGACCGCCGGGGAATCGAACCCCGATTGCCTGGGTGCAAACCAAGCGTCTTCCCGTTGGACCAGCGGCCCGTATCTTTAAGAGGTCCATCCCGGAGTTGAACCGGGTCTTCCTCCTTACCGAGGAGGTGTGCCGCCGAAACACCTACAGACCGTTTTGCAACAGTGATCCCGGATGGAGTCGAACCCGGGCACCATCCGAAGGATGGTCGTTCCTGGTTGTCACCCAGGCGTCTTCGCCGTTGGACCACGGGATCAAGTGACCGAGGTGGGAGTCGAACCCACAGGCACGAGGCTCTCGACCTCGCCGCTATGCCAATTTGCGTACCCGGTCGTGGCGGGTCCGGGGGTCGCACCCGGCGGTCCAGGCTTATGGGGCCCGGCTGAGCACTGGCCCACCCGCAGTTGCAGGCCCCGGTATCGAACCGGGCGCACCGGCCTTATGGGAGCCAGTTGGGCACCTGCCGCGCCTGCAATAAATGACCAAGGGGAGACTCGAACTCCCAAGCCCGAAGGGCACGACGTTCTGAGCGTCGCGCGTCTACCAGTTGCGCCACTTGGTCATATCAGCAGCCCGTGCGGGAATTGAACCCGCCTTTCCGGCGTGAGGGGCCGGTGTCCTTGGCCGATAGACGAACGGGCCATGTTCAGTGCGTCGGGCAGGAGTTGAACCTGCACAGCCTGTGGCGGCGGAGTTACAGTCCGTTGGGCTCACCATTGCCCAGCCGACGCATGTTTTCCAGTGGCGCAGGCGGGAGTCGAACCCGCAGATCACCAAGGTTTGAGCTTGGCCGCTTTGCCGATTTGCGTACCGCGCCATGCCTGCTTCTCTGTTCCACCGGACGGCCTGCTCTTGGCTTCGGCCGTTCTTCCCGGCATGTCATTCAGCGCCCTCGACGGGATTTGGACCCGCGATCTCCTGCGTGACAGGCAGGCGAGCACTCCAGGCTGCTCCACGAGGGCATGATCGTTCGCAGTGGCTCAGGTGGGACTCGAACCCACAGCATCCCTGGTTCTAAGCCAAGGTGGTCTGCCGGTTGCCTACCGAGCCGCAGTGCCCAGGACCAGCCTTCGGCCGGTGCCCGGAGTCGAACCCGCAAACGCTCGGGTTTAAGCCGAGCCGCTCTGCCTCATTGGCGTATCTGGGCCGAAGTAGTCCTGGGCGGACTCGAACCGCCGATCGTCACCTTGTAAGGGTGCTGCCTTCGCCGCTGGGCTACAGGACCATGTTCATTTCAGTGGAGTCACCGGGAGTCGCACCCGGATCTCCAGCGTGCGGAGCTGGCGTCGTCCTGTTGGACCATGACCCCAATGTCTCTTGGCAGCGGAAGCCGTGGGACTCGAACCCACAAGCGGTTTTCAACCGCCACCTGTTTTCAAGACAGGCTCCTCATCCGGCCGGATGGCTTCCGTGATCAAGCTGCGGAGGCTGGAATCGAACCAGCATGAAGACCTTCAGAGAGTCTCATCCTGCCGTTAGATGACTCCGCATCGTTTGCGCGGCGAGACATGGTTCGCCGACTGCAAGCTCGGGGAGGAGGGGTTGAACCTCCGTTGCCTGGTTCAAAGCCAGGAAGCCTACCGCTAGCTGATCCCCGATCAACGTCCAGAGAGTGCCCTGTGGGAGTCGAACCGGGCACCGCCGCGCAGCGGTGGTCGCGCCAGCTTGGAAGGCTGGCACCTCTGCCGCTCGGCCAAGGGCACCTCGAGCGGAAGGAGAGGGAGTCGAACCCTCAAGGCTCATCGCTCGGCCGCTTTCGGGGCGGCTGCCATCGCCAGTTGGCTTGCCCTTCCGTTTGCAGGCTGCGGTGGCAGGAATCGAACCTGCGACGTGACGCTTAACAGGCGCCCGCCCGTGCCAACACAGGCCCCACCGCAATCGCAGTCAGGACGGCGGGATTTGAACCCGCGGTCTCGTGCTCCCGAAGCACGCGGAATACCAGGCTTTCCTACGTCCTGCGTCAAGAGCGCCCAGCGGGAGTCGAACCCGCACTTCCGCCATGGCAAGGCGGCAGGCTGCCGCTACATCATGGGCGCAAACGTGGTGTGCCGAATTGTCAAACAACAGGGGCACCGGGAGGGACTCGAACCCTCGTCGCCGCATTACGGGTGCGGTATCCTCGCCACTGGACGACCAGTGCTATCACTTCAGTGGGACCAGAGGGACTTGAACCCTCACCTGGCGGATTAAGAGTCCGCTGTGCTGCCGCTAGCACCTTGGTCCCGTCTTCTGCTTTTTTACGCGCAGAGTGGGCGCGGAGGGAGTCGAACCCTCAGTCTGACCCTTATAAGAGGCCCGCTCTGACCGTTGAGCTACGCGCCGTCACGGCGAGTGGGGCCGAAAGGACTTGAACCTTCACCTACCGGATTAAGAGTCTGGTGTGCTGCCGTTACACCACGACCCCGAAATGCAGGCCGGGCGTATGCGTTTCCATCGGGTTTGCTTCATCGTCATGCTCCTCACTTTCCAATGGTAGCCCTGAGAGTCGAACTCAGCGCCACCCGGTTATCAGCCGGGTTTGGGCATCCGGCCCTCGGCTACCTTGTACCAACGTCGTTGTCCGTCATGTCGGGATGGCAGGACTCGAACCGGCGATGTCGTGCTCCCAAAGCACGCGGGTTGGCCGCTACCCTACATCCCGTCTCCAGTCAGAACGGGCGGATTTGAACCGCCGATCTCCTGGCCCCCAGCCAGGCGCGATAACCAAGCTTCGCTACGTTCTGCCTTTCAGTAGCCCGTGCGGGAGTCGAACCCGCCTCTGCGCCTTGAAAGGACGCGATCCTCGAACCGATAGACGAACGGGCCATGTCGGCGCGCACCTTCCACGCAGTTGACGCAAGGGGTTCGCGCGCACGTTTCACGCAGCGGGTCGGGCGGTGCTCGAATCCGCGTCTGCGGCTTTTCAGGCCGCCGCTACACCATCTCAGCTACCGACCCAACAAAAAAAGCCCGATGTCGTTATGACACCGGGCTTTCGGTATTCTTCGGGAATAGGTACGGCCGGTGTCACATGCGCAATGGATAGGACGGGAGCGTATTCGCCGCTTGGGCGGCGAATGTACCCATCCATCTTCGCTGTTCGTGACTTAGCCGTATCGAAGTCATGGCTCTTTCTCTCAAGCTAGCAGCCCGCCGAGGGCCGCACCACCGCTATTATATCGTACAGACGCCGCCGATGCTACAGAAGTTCACGAAAAATTTCTCAAGCACGGCGGCCGTACATATAAAGACGCTCGAACGCCCGAAATTATTCCCGCCCCGTGGAAAATTCTCGGGAAGGCCGACTCTCAGTTCGTGGAGTCAATGGCCCCGGCCTCTGCCCTCAGGTCGACTGGACGGCCGAGGATGTCGGCGATCTTCTTCTCCAGTTGCACCTTGGAGAGCTTCTGTCGTTTCCCGATGCTCAGCAAATACTGGATTTGCTTATTGGTGGCCGGCTGGTCCTCCTGGCCGCTGCCGTTCTGAGGCGGCGAGGGCTTCGGTTCCTTGGCACCATTGGACCCACTGGTCCCGTTGCCGATCCGATTGACGGGGACTGACGGCCCGGGCTCTTCGTCGTGGCTGGCGATGGCCGCCTCGCTTTGGGAGCGGTCGATCTGCTGATTGAAGACCTCTTCGGCCACGTCGAACAGTTCCTTGACCTGCTCGAACACCGCCTCCGGATCGGAGATCGGGGCAGTGATTTCCGCATCCAGATTGACCGAATACCCGGTGGAGTTGTAATCCTTGCTCAGCTTCCGGCTGAGCCCGATGTTTGCACATAGCATGACCTGTTTTCTCCGCGTGGGGTTCCATGAACGCTTCCACTGAACCTCCTACCCGCGTCAAGCTGGTCGCGCTTCCATGTCCCGCGGCCAATAGCTGGCCGGCCGCCTCGTGCATCAGATAGACGCGTGATTGGCAACTCGCAACCGGGGATATCTTACAGGCCCCTACCCGGCGTGACAGAAGTCTGATATCATGGTGCCGTCCCCCGGACCAGAGGGGCACACGGTCGATAAGACCACGCTCAAGTCTCCTCCGGCTCTTCTTTAATCATGCAGGCGATACCAGGTTTCGTGAATCTCGACCGGCGATTCAGGCAACTGGATTGTAAAGAACGGCCAGAAGAGTCGGCGTTGTCGAGCTACACGGATTCGCTGCTCAGTCCGGGTCTGACGTGGGATGACCTACTTAAGCACCGCCTTGTCGTGGTGCTTGGTGAACCTGGGAGCGGCAAGACCTGGGAGTTCCGTGAACGCGCCAGGGTTGTGGCAGCCGAAGCTGGGGCAGCGTTCTACGTTCAGCTTGAACGCCTTACCGCTGAACCGTTTGAACAGATCCTCGGTTCGGAGGAACGCCGTCGCTTTCGCGTGTGGCTGCGAGGCTCTGAACCGGGCATGTTCTTCCTCGATTCGGTTGATGAGGCGAGGTTCCGTAAATCGACTGATCTCTTGACCGCCCTTGACCGATTTCGAGAATCCCTTAGCGGTGTGCCACTTCGGCGATTGCGCGTCTTGATCAGTTCTCGGATCAGCGAATGGCAACCGTATGCAGATGCTGCCGAACTGATGGCTCGGTTTGCCCTTCTACCCGAGAAGCACCGTGGAAGTCATGGAACCATCATTCGAGAGGAGCAGAAGGATGAGCAATTGCTTATTGTCCAACTGGAACCCCTGGACCCAGTGCGAGCAGAGAAACTCGCTCGCGAACAAGGGGCGGATGACCCGGCGGAGTTTCTAAAGGCCATCGAGAACCACCACGCCTGGGAGTTTGCCCGGCGGCCGGTTGACGTCATTGACCTGCTGAGCTACTGGTCAGAATATCACCAACTGGGGTCTCTCACGAATCTACTGGAACACGATCTTCGGCGCAAGCTGCGGGAAACCGACGCTCGTGCGAAGCAGGATCCCCTCAGCGATGCCCGGGCACGCGAAGGTGTTGAGACTCTTGCGGCAGCTACAATATTCGCCCGCCGTTTCAACTTCCGAGTGCCTGACGATGTGGACCCATCGAAGGAGGACGCTCTAGACGCGCCCTCGTGTCTCCCACCAGACTGGCGGCCAGAGGAGTGCCGCGCCTTGCTTACGCGACCGGTCTTTGATTCCGCAGCCTATGGGCGAATCCGTTTTCATCATCGGCGAGTATCCGAGTATCTGGCCGCCCAGTGGCTTACCAAGCGAATGCAGGAAGGCTGTTCCATACCCATCCTTGAAGAGCTCCTCTTCAAGCGTCTCGGTAACCGGCGTATTATCCGGCCAGCTTTGGCACCGGTTGCTGCATGGATGTCCCCTGGCGAGTCGCCGTGGGGCCGAGAGATACGGTGCTGGGTCGCGGGGACTGCGCCGAGACTTTCCTCCAGTTCGGCGATCCTGAGGTTCTGTCTTTGGATTTCAAGCGACGGATCCTTTCAGCCCTCGTTTCGAAGTACAAGGATCGTCAACGTGTCTGGCTGAAGACCGATCCGGGGTCGCTTCAACGGTTAGCCGATCCGCGACTTGCGGACGACGTCTCCACGATCATCCGAGATCGCACTGTCTCCGTAGACGTGCGGGCTATTATGCTGCAACTAGTTCGCCACGGCCGCTTGACGGACTGCATTGAGACAGCCTTGGGTATCGTGGATGCTGCCGACGAGGACGATCATCTCAAGATATACGCAGTTGCCGCCATCCGCGATTTGTCTGATATCGACCGCCGCCGTCGCCTTGCGCAAATCGCAAGTCGGCTTCCGAGAATGTCGAACTCATTATGCGCCTACATCTGCGAAACGGTCTTTCCAGAGGCGGTTGACGCCGCGGGCTTAGTCGGGCTTATGCGAAAGGCAGAATGGGTGCAAGACCATCCCATCGACTTACCCTGGTCCTTGAAGCACCGTTTTCAAGAAGTCCTGACGGCCGATGCGAGTGCAGAACTGCTTGGAGAACTCATTAACCTGGCCGAGACCCCGCCTACGATAATGATGGATGGGAAATCCAGTCCGCTCTCCTCACAGTTTGTCTGGGCTGCGGAACTGCTTCCAGGAGTTCTAGTTGCTCTGCTTGGGAAACAGTGTCTGTCGGATGACGAAGCGGATACGGCCGCAAAGGCATTGTGGCTGACGGGGTACGCACTCCAGGCTTCGCCATTCCAAGGCGAGTTGCCCGGAGATTTGAACGCGCTGACTCTGTTGCATCCCAAAGTGCGACAACTCTATTTCTGGCGACTCGTTGACGAGTGGCGTAAGCAGCACCGAGATGCCCCATCGCACTCGTGGTTTCTGTTTAGTCACGGCGTGCTAATTCGGCCGGGCTCTGAAGACCTAGAATGGCTGCTGGGTGACATCCAATCTCGCACCCCCGTGCAGGATCGCCAGTGGGCAACTCGAATGGCCATTGATATCTGGATTTCTTCGGGGCACCGTCGCCGAGATCGGCGGAGAATATACCGGGCGGTCGCTGGTAATGCGGAACTCATGCAGATCTTCCTCGATTTCAAGAAGCAACTCCGTTGGGATCAGCGGATTCTCTTCCATATGCGCAGCGTTCGTTACAGAATTGCTCGCCGCTGGGAATGGTACAGAATGTCGCGTCACATTCAACGGTGGTGGAGAGAAGTTCGGGACCGGTGGTGGCTTTTCCGACACTGGCACATGCTCGCCTCGGGAAATGCAATTGGTGTTCTTGCCAACTTGAGCTACGAAGCGTGTGGAAAAGGCGGAGGCCACCAGCTAGCACCGCGCGATTGGTTGCCGCTGCAGAAGGAGCGTGGAAGATTGATTGCGTGGGCGGCGAGGACGGGGTGTAAACACGCTTGGCGTCGATTCGTTCCGTTACTCCCGCACGAAAAGCCAGTGCCGACGGAGATCGATTCTCGGGTCGTCGTTGGATTGGCGGGACTTCAGGCAGCATATGACGACGGTGACTTGGACTTCCGCGCGATGAGCAAAGAGGATGCTCGGCGTGCCACGCACTACGCGGTAAATGAGATGAATGGGTTTCCTGCTTGGTTTGGTGATCTCGCCAACCTTCAGCCGGAGGCAGTAGGCGAAATTCTGAGTGACTGTGTCCGCGGCGAGTGGCAATTTCCCGCCGATCGACAAAACGTTCACGAAGTTCTTTCCGATCTCACATGGAGGGGCCCCGGCCTGACACCCCTGGTCAGCGACACCCTGCTGCATCAGCTTCAAACCGGAGATCCGCCGAATGTTTCGATCTTGGAGTTTGCGCTCAACGGTCTTGCGATGCATCGACACGATGCGTTTGCGGAACTGGCACCGTCGGCTGCCTCAAGGACCCGGACGCTGGAACCAGATGATCCGAAATACCTTCTTTGGTTGTCAGTGTGGATTCAACTCGATGCTGCGGCAGCGTTGGACTTCCTCGAGGAGCCTGCCCGCGCCCATACGCTAGACAGAACGGTCGAACATTTGTGTGCCATCCTGGGGGGGAGGCGCATTGGGCACCAACCCCTCGTTCAAGGTCCTGATTACTTGGCTCCGATTCATCTGCATAGACTCATTCCCCTGATTTATAGGCACGTACGGCCCGCTGAGGATTTGGACCATCTCGGGAAAGGGGCTTACACTCCGACAGCCCGGGACGAGGCACAGGATTTCCGCAACGCACTCTGGGACCGGCTTGCTCAAAGCGATGGTGCCGAGGTGGAAGGTGTCCTTTGCGAATTGGCGGATGAGCCAGTGTTCTCTTCCCAACGGGACTGGATTCTTCACCTCATCGACAAGCACGCGGAACAACATGCCGACTTGCTTCCCTGGACTGCCACAGACATACGCTCGTTCGCGGCTGAGTTTGAAACAGAGCCGAAGACAGACCGAGAGCTATTCCAGATCGTTTGCCGGCGGCTGACGGACATAAAGCACGATGTGGAGAGGTCCGACAACAGCCTCCGCGATGAACTGCACGCGGAAGATGACGAACGCCATCTACGAAGGTGGTTTGACCGCAAGCTCAGGGAAAGCTCGCGTCAGCGATATACGGTCCCGCAGGAAGAGGAGATCGATCAGCAGCAGAAGCCTGACCTTCGTGCCGAAAATCCAAGGACCCCGCCCATTTCAATCGAGGTAAAGTGGGCCAATCGATGGAGCCTGTCGCAGTTGTGTGAACGCCTGGAGAATCAGCTTGTGGGTCAGTATCTGCGAGCGCACAATGCCCGTTATGGTGTGTACCTGATCGGCACGATCGGCAGCCAAGAGCACTGGGAGAAGCCGACTGATCACCGGCGCGTGGACTTCTCTGGCATGATTGGGTTCTTACAAGAGCGGGCGAACGAGATTGTGTCGAGCCGCCCCGATATTGAGGAAATCACCGTCGTTGGCATCGACTTCAGGGATCCCCGCAAGCAATCGCAGTCGTGAGTTGGTGGTCGAATCAAGACTGGTGGTCAACGGTCCCGTCATGGTCAAGCCAGTTCTCTTGCAACCAGGTTGCCTCCGTTCGGAGGGCCTCAGTCCTCCGGGAGAATGGTCCAAGAAGCGGACCGTGAAGTGGCGAGAGATCGGCACACCATCGCCCCTGGCCATCAGGCTCGACGTGGGAGGGCCGGGTGATGGTCAGGTGCCCAAAGTGGCAAAGTCGACCTCCTCGCCGTAGACGCAGCGGACGTTTCCTGTGGAGGCGACCACGAGTTCCATGACTTGAACCCCCGATCACTTCGGCCGCCATAACCAGCGTTTGCCGCGTATCTCCCTGGAACGGCCGCAAAGCCTTCCGGCTGGCAAACGCCATCGGCAGGGGTAGAATTGCGGCAACGCCCTTGGTTCGCATCGGCGGATAACGTAGAATCGTCGGGACGCTTGCGCCGGGTGACCACCCGGCACAAGCAAGCGGCTCGGACCGAACCGCATGGCGAAAGGTGATTACATGGGTGCGGACATTTCTCGGGCCGAGGCCGATCTTCTCAAGCCGGCAATCGCCGAGTTGCTGCGGACGATTCCCGAATCGTGGGCGGAATTCGATCTCGACCGGCTGACCGTCATTCAAGACAATGCCCTGTTTCTGTTGACGGCCGCCGGCATGGTCGAACGCCGTGGTTGGCTGCGCTCGACCATTGCGAATCATCCGACTGCCTTTGAGGTTCGCTTTCAGGCCACCGGGGAGGGTGGCTTTGCGAAGGCGATGGAACAAGCAGTGGCCGCCGAATACGAAACGTGGAAGGAAACATGGCGAAAGTGGAAGGTAGGAGAGACGAAGGACGTTTCGCCGTTTCGTACCGAGGCGATGAAGCCGCAAGAGTGGCGGCTGACCGACCAGGGAGTCGTTGTGCGCGGCGACCTTGGCGACACGAATCGCGGTACGGATCCCGACGCGACATTCGACTTCATTTTCAAACGTGGCTTCTATGGGCCGGGTTACTGGTGTCGGCTGGCTCAATCGGCTCCCCAAAAGATTGACCGGGCGATTATCGAGGAACAATCCCGGAATGCTGGTCAAGATTGGACCGATCTGCCGCGGCCGCCGTTGTCCGGATCCGGCCTTCTCGTCGAGATCCGGAAGGTCGAAAAGCCCGCCGCCTCCCAAGCCGTCCAACTGATGAACTGGGGCGAAGGCGCGGAGGCGTTTGCCGCCGCGTTTGAGAAGATGTTCGAGACGGTGAGCAAAGCGAAGGCCGGCAGCGAAACGCCTTCGGCCGAGGAAACGGCCGCATCGGAAGCGGCCGGCAATGAGCGCGAGCAGAGGGAGGAGCAGCCAACAGGCGCAACTATGACCGCAGTGCGTCAGAGAACGTCCTGCCCGCACTCCTCGCTCACCACCAGTACGACCAGGGAAGCATCGGCAACTACAATCCCATAAGCCTCGTAAAGCTGGAAAAGGAATTCGGCATCAAGAAGGCAACCGCGTCCAGGTGGTTTAAGACGCACTTCGGCGGCCACCAGTCCTATAGGGTAGCCTGCAAGCGCGACAGGGGGAAGCCCCTCCAAGAAAAGCTCAAGAAGATGAACGGTGACTACGCCCCATTCTTGACCCTCGATCCCACGCCGCGGAAGACGAATACGAGGACGACGACCAGCCGACGGATGAGTGACGCTATTGGCGTTTCATCGTTCCATCGGCATTCCGCTGCGGCCAGGCTCTTCCGGCCGACATTGCATGTCGCAGCTCTGACGCGACTTACGCGCTCGCCTTCCATCTGTTCCATCGCCAGCGGCTGCCAGGATGGAACGTCTCGACACGTGTATAGGACCGAGTGACGGTTCTAGGATACACGGAACCCAAGTCAGCGAGGGGTTTATGTCGAGCGCTAGCATTCCCACGCTCCCGACTGTCGGGGAAATCGCGCGGCGAACCGGCAAGGCCGTGCATTGCGTGGATTACGTCATCCGCACGCGAGGGATCAAGCCGATCGGCGGCGCGGGCCACGCGAAAATCTACGCCGAATCTGACGTCGCCTTTATCGCCTCTGAATTGCGACGGATCGACGAAGAGCGCGAGGGGGGCAACGGATGAGTCGCGTCTTGCCGGTGGCGAATAGCCCCAAAGTCAAATTGCTCCTCAAGCCCCGCGACGCGGCTGAGGCCCTCTCCATTTCGCCCCGCAAGCTGTGGGCGATGACCACCTGCGGCGAAATTCCTTGCGTCCGGTTTGGCCGGTCGGTCCGCTATGATCCGGCCGACCTGCGAGAGTGGATCGATGCCCAGAAGGGAGGCTGCCGATGACCCCTGTCGAGTTGATCTTGTCGAGGTTGCCTGATGCCAAACGAAACGGGCATGGCTGGCATGCCCGCTGTCCCGCCCATGAGGATCAGAATCCCAGCCTGAGCATCGCCGACGGTGACGACGGTCGGGCGTTGCTAAAGTGCCACGCCGGCTGCGCCACGGAGGATGTGGTCGCCGCCTTGAACCTCCGGATGGTAGACCTGATGCCCGTTGTCCCAGGAAACGAACGGGCTCCTCAGCCGGCCCCGGTGGACAGTGGGCGGATCATCAAGACCTACGACTACCGCGACGAACACGGCGACCTGCTCTTCCAGGTTGTCAGGATGGAACCGAAGACCTTTCGCCAACGAGTGCTCAAGGCGGATGGAGGCTGGTCTTGGTCCGTCAAGGATGTCCGAAGAGTGCTATATCGGCTTCCTGAGTTGGTGACCGCGAAACCAGATAAGGCCGTCTGCATCCCGGAGGGCGAAAAGGACGTCGACCGCCTCGTCTCCCTCGGACTGGTCGCCACCTGCAACCCCGGCGGCGCCGGCAAGTGGAAGAAGGAGTACGCCGCATTCCTGCGCGACCGCTCTGTGGTCGTCTTCCCCGACAACGACGACGTCGGACAAAAACATGCTGAGGAGGTGGCTCGGTCGCTGATGGGGATCGCCAAGGCGGTGAAGGTCGTCAATCTGCCGGGGTTGCCGCCGAAGGGCGACGTTTCTGATTGGCTCGATGCCGGGGGCACGCTGGACCAGCTTAGCGAACTCGTCAAAGCAGCGCCGGCGCTCCAGCCTTCCGCACCACGCACAGCCGTCCCGAAGCCTGAAAAATGGGAGACGATTGAACCTTTGGGGGTTACCAATGTGCCGCCATTTCCGGTGAGCGTTCTGCCCGGGGTGCTCGCCGAGTTCGTCGCGGCCGAGGCGGAGGCTACCCAGACGCCGGCGGATCTGGCTGCCATGCTGTGCTTGGCGGTCTGCGCGGCAGCGGTGGCCAAGAAGGTGGAGGTCCAGGTCCGCGACCAGTGGCTGGAGCCCGTGAACCTCTTCACTGTGACGGTCCTTGAACCCGGCAATCGGAAGTCTGCCGTCTTCTCGCACACCACGGCGCCGCTACGGGAGTTCGAGGCCCAGTTGATCGAACAGCAGCGTCCGGAAATCGCCCGGCAGCTCTTCCGGCGCCGTCAACGTGAGCGTCAGATGAAAGCGCTCGAGGAGAAGGCCGCCAAGAAGGGCGATACCGAGGCGGGGCAAGAGGCTGAAGAGATTGCCGTCGAGTTGGCCACCACGCCGGAACCGGCGCTGCCACGGCTGATCGTTGACGACGCTACCAGCGAGAAGCTCGGGGCGATGCTCGCCGAGCAGGGGGGCCGAATCGCGAGCATGTCTCCGGAGGGAGGCGTTTTCGACTTGATGGCCGGTCTTTACAGCAAGAACGGGATGCCCCAATTCGGCGTCTACCTGATGGGCCACGCCGGCGACGACCTCCGCGTGGACCGGATCAGCCGCAAGGGTGAGCACGTCAAGCGGCCGGCGCTCACCATGGGACTGGCCATCCAGCCGACGGTACTGGAGGGGCTATTGGAAAACAGCGCGTTTCGCGGTCGCGGGCTCCTGGCGCGTTTCCTCTACTCGCTGCCCGAGAGCCGCATCGGCAGTCGCAAGATCGAGCCGGCTCCGGTGCCGGAATCCGTCAACCAAGCATACCATGACGTTGTGTGGCGATTGTGCGAATTGCCGTGGGAGCCGGACCAGTCCCAGTGTCTTCTATTGGCTGGCGACGCGTGGGTGCTGCTCCGGCAGTTCATGCAGGAACTGGAGCCCGAATTGGGAGCGGGTGGCGAGTTGGACTCTGCCCAGGACTGGGGGAGCAAGCTGGCGGGCGCCGTGGTTCGGATTGCCGGGGTGCTCCACTGCGTCATCCACGCCGACGGCGAGCCGTGGTTGCATCCAGTGGCCGCCACCACGATGCAGTCGGCCATCGAGATCGGCCACTACGCCGTCGTCCACGCATTGGCGGCATTCGAGGCCATGCGTGCAGACAAAGGACTCAGCGACGCCCAATACCTCCTGCAGTGGATCGCACGGCACGGGAAGACGGAGTTTGTCAAGTCGGAGGCACAACAGCACGGCAAGCGGCGATTCAAGCAGGCCAATGACATCGACGCCCCCTTGGCCCTGCTGGCTCGCCACAACTACATCCGGTTGCGTCGGGCTGAAAAACGAGGTCCAGGCCGCCCGGCCTCACCGACCTACGAGGTGAACCCAGCGTTCCGCTCAAACGAACCCACCGGAAAGCGCACTGAAAATCCTGAAAACGGCAATGCAGGGGCCGAACCAGGCAATTTACAGAATATCCAGAGCGCTTCTGATGAGCCTTCAAACAGCACCGACGAAGCCCATGAGGGACGGGTGAAGGTGGAGATATGAGCGAAAAGACAATGGCCCCGGCAATCCTGGCAACCTGCCGCGAGAAAGGCATCGTGCTTGGTGTTGCCGGCGAGAAACTGATTGTGGATGCACCCGAGGGGGTGATTACGCCAGATCTCCTGGCTCAACTCCGGCAGCACAAGGCTGGTCTGATCGAGTTTTTGCAGGACGGCTGGCCCGAGACAGAAACAGCGCGGTCCGCCGATGATCCGGACGACGCAGCTCTGCCCGACAGGGACATGGCGCCGTGGGAGGAATGCGTTGAGCCGCCTGATCCATGCCCAAAGTGCGGCAGCCTGATGATCTGGTGGGATGTGCTGGGCGGTCGACACTGCATGATCTGCGACAAACCGAAGCATCCGCATGGGAAAGCAGCGGAACTACGGAAACTGGCCACATGGTTACGCCGGTCCGCAGGCCCGGGGAGTTTTTCTCGCCACGGCCGTTGACTTTCTCGGCGATTGATCGTAACTCACAGGAAAGGGTCCCCCAGAATAGGGAATGGTGGGCAAAGATTATGGCAACGATCTACAAACGAGGTGGGAAGGGAAATCGCGGCGGCCGCTACTACATCTCCTACTTCGACCACACGGGCAGGCGGCAGTCACACAGTGCTCGCACAACCGATAAGGCCACGGCGGAACGGATCGCTGCCAAGCTGGAGGCGGACGCGGCATTACGCCGAGACGGCGTGGTCGATCCAGAACTCGACGCGATCTGCGAGCAGTCCCGTCGGTCCGTCGAATCGCATGTGAAGGACTACGAAGCCAAGATGCGGGCGGCCAATCGGGCTGCGCAGCATATCAGCACGACGGTCGCCTACATCCGCGCCATCTGCAAGGACCGGAAGTTCGAGAAGGTGGCCGACATCGCTTCGGACGGCGTCCACCAGTACGCAGGGCAGTTGAAGGACCAAGGGCGGTCCACCCGGACTGTCCAAGCGTACTTGACCGCGATCAAGGGTTTCACCAAGTGGCTGGCGGCCCACCACAAATTGCCTCGTGATCCGCTGGCCTCCGTGAAGAGGCCCAATCCCAAGGCAGATCGGCGGCGGGAACGTCGCATGCTCCTTCCCGAGGAATGGCAGTGGGTTCGAGCCACGCTTGCCGAAGGCGTGGAGCGGTACGAGATGCCAGCCGAGGAGCGGATGCTGCTTTACGCCGTGGCCATCCAGACGGGACTGCGGTCGTCCGAACTGCGGAGCCTCACGCGAGGGCGGTTGTTCCTGGACGGCAACGAGCCGTTCATCACCTGCAAGGCCGGCTCGACCAAGAACCGCCAAGACGCCCGGCAGTTCATCCAACCGGCCTTGGCCGTGTTGCTTCGCACCCATATCGCCACGAAAGCCCCCCAGGCGCCCGTGTTTGGCATGCCGCCGCGGCCCGACGTTCGCAGCGATGTTCCGAGCCGACGTGGCCGACGCCCGGCAGACCTGGTTGAAGGCCGCCAAGCGGGACGCCAAGGAATCTATGCGGCGGGGCGAGAGCGATTTCCTGGGAGAGAGAAACCACGAGGGGGAGTTCCTCGACTTCCACAGTCTCCGGCACACCTGCGGGGCCTGGCTGGCGCTGGCCGGTGCCCACCCCAAGGCGGTGCAATCGGTGATGCGGCACTCGACGATCGTGCTGACGATGGATACCTATGGGCACCTCTTCCCAGGCCAGGACGCCGCCACGGTGGCCCGGTTACCGAACATGATGGCCAGCGAGCCCATTACCCTCCGGGCGACGGGGACCGACGGGGCACCGGCACTCCGGTTGCCCATGAAACGTGGGGGCTTCGATCCAGGGTTGGCCCAGAAAAGCGCAGCGCATGTGCGAGCAGTCAGGGCGCGATTTGGTGCTGGACGATGCGACGGGGTGCGATGAAGAAAGGCCGCCGCCAAGAAACGGCACAAGCCCTAACTCTTTACGAGTTGCGGGCTTGTGCGAGTCAGTGCGAGATCATGCGAAGCGGAGGGCAAGGGATTCGAACCCTCAACCGGTTGCCCGGCACCTGATTTCGAGTCAGGCTGCTAACCATTCGCGTACCCTCCGGGACATCGCAAGTCGTTGTCGTCCGTTGACTTGCGCCGTTGCCGGCAGCGGACTGGAGACTATCGGTCTTCGCCCCCGACACCGGCGAAAGAGCCCGTCGCCCTGCAAACAAGCCTGGTCGGCGCTGCGGCAGGCGCGATGAAACACATTCTAGCACGAAAACATCGGCCGCAAAAGCGTCTGAGCATGTTCTCGGGTTCCCAAGCTCGGCCTAATCGCCGAGGCAGATTCCCAACGCCCGGGCCGTCCGCGCCAGACTTCCCTCGGGCGGGATGGTTTTCAGCCGGCCAACCGCTTCCGCGATCTTCACCGATCCCACCTGGTCGCCCTGGTAGGCCACCATGAATCCGAACTTTCCGGCGGCGATCAATTCCACCGCCTCGGCGCCGAAGATCGAACAGAGCACGCGATCGAAGTTGGTGGGACAGCCGCCGCGCTGCAGGTGCCCCAGCACGCAGGTGCGGGTTTCCTTGCCCGTCCGCTTCTCGATCTCCGCGGCGACCGCGGCGCCGACGCCGCCCAAGCGGGCCTCGCGGTTGGCGGGCTGCTGGGCGGCGGTGACGAACTGGCCGCCCTGCTGGCGGGCGCCCTCGGCCACGGAGACCAGGGTGAACAGCTTGCCCACGCCCTCCCGCTCCCGAATCTTGGCGACAATGCTCTCGTAGGTGAAGGGGATTTCGGGGATCAGGATCACGTCGGCGCCGCCGGCGACGCCTGCATAGAGGGCGATCCAGCCGGCGTATCGGCCCATGACCTCCAGCACCATCACGCGGTTGTGGCTCTCGGCGGTGGTGTGGAGGCGGTCCAGCGCGTCGGTGGCGCAGGCGACCGCCGAGTCGAATCCGAAGGTCAGCATGGTGCCTTCGAGATCGTTGTCGATCGTCTTCGGCACTCCGACGACGGGCACGCCGCCCTCGAACAACTGCTGGGCGATGCTCAAGGAACCGTCCCCGCCGATGCTGACCAGCCCGCGCATATTCAATTTTTTCAGGCCGGCGTTGACGCCGTCGATCAGCTCCTGGGGGAGGCGGCGAGTTTCGCCGTGGCCGACTTTGGCCGAGAAGCGGCCGCGGTTGGCGGTGCCGAGAATGGTTCCGCCGCGGGTCAACAGGGCGCCGAGTTTCTGGTAATCGAGGGCCAGCAACCGTTGCGGTTCCAGGATGCCGTCGTAGCCGCCGAGGAAACCGCTGGTTTCCCAGCCGCGTTTGGCGGCCGCCTTGGCGACGGCCCGGATGACCGCGTTCAGTCCGGGGCAATCTCCGCCGCCGGTGACGATGCCGATTCGATCCGCCATCTTCTTTCTCCTTGTGTTCGGCGTGGCAGGGGTTGTCGGCCGCGCTTTTCACGTCCGCTCGCCCCCAAACGACGGTTGCAGGATGGCTCGCAGGGGCCGTAGCCCAACTCCCCTCCCTGGCAGGAACTCGATCCTGCGTTATTCTCCAGGCACTTGCCCAATGACGCAAGTGCCTACAGAATAAAGAATAACGAGGACCGAGTTTTTGCCAGGGGGGGTACAGTTCGCCCCGCTTGCCGGCCGAGTCCGATTTCCCCCAAGGGCCGCAAAAATCACTGCTGTCGTGCATCCTTAGTTATAGTAAGGGAAATCTATGTGCCAGCGGGAACTGATGGCAGACTCTGTTGGGGGGGATGGGGACGATTGGCCGGCCCTGCTGGACTGCCATGTTCGCCAACAGGGGCGGTTCTACCACCGCTTGGCCTATGGGGTGCTGCGGAGCGCGGAGGGGGCCGCCGACGTTTGCCAGCAGGCGTTCCTGCGGGCCTGGGAACACCGCGACCACATTCGCGACCCGCGGCGATAAAAAACTGGCTTGTCCGCGTGGTGATGAACGAAAGCTTTTGCGTCTTGCGACGGAACCAGACGGAGCAGCGAGTGCTCGAAGACCGTGCCCATTGGGCTTCCGAAGATAACCCGGAGGCGGCCGAATTGACCGAGCGCCGCGACCTGGTCTTGTCCGCTCTGGCCCAGTTGCCCGAGCCGATCCGCGGCGTAGTCACCTTGCGGATGATGCAGGAGATGTCGGGCAACGAGGTGAGCGAACTGCTGGGCTGCAGCGCGTCGGATGTCTCGCGCCGCTTGCACGAGGGGCTCGATCAACTGCGACGATTCCTTGCTGACGGCCAAGGGGGCCGAGGTTGAATTATGACGACATGCAACGATATCCAACGGAAGTTTCTCGATCACGATTGGGACCAGGCTGCATTGGACGACGCGGCGGCGATCGCCGAGCACCTGAAACACTGCGGAGAGTGCCGGACGGCCATCAGCCAGTACGAGCAACTGCGCACCTTGCTGCGGATTCCCGGGCCGGTGCCGGAGGCGCCCGGGCCCGAGGCGCCCGTGGCGGTCGCCGCTTTGCCCGAGGGACGGCCGGGGCGCACTTTTCGGCGGCGGCCGGTCGAGCAATGGGCCTGGACGGCCGCGCTGGCGGTCTCCTTGCTGATCGGAGTGATCGGCTGGACCCTGTATCTCCGCGTGCCGCGCGGCGAAGCCCAACTGGCCTCGTCGCCAACGCCCGCGGCGAACCACGCGCTGCCCGCCGGCGGCAACCTGGCGGCCTCGCGCCCAGCCGTGCAATGGACGCAAGCGGATATTGCGCGGGCGGTGCAAGTCTTTGAAAACGTCGCCGAAACCTTCGGCGGGCAAACCAGTTGGGTGGCCCTGGGCGATCGCCGCAGCGATTTGGGCCTGATGCCGTCGCCGGCAACCAAACATCACAAGCTGCTGTTGGTGCGACTGACCATGTCGCAGGGCGGGCAAGAGAGATCGAGAACCGACCTCATCATCGTGCCCGGCGAAGACGCCAGCCTCGACGTGCCGTTCGGGACTGGGCAGGTTCTGCACTACAGCATCGCCACCCCCGCCGGCGAAGGTCGCCGCTTATCGCTCTGGGCCGAAGTGCGCGCGCCGCAGGACGCCGGCGAAACTTTGGCGGCCTTGGCGACCAGCCTGAAACCGCTCCCCGGGCAGGTGTTCAACGCCGGGCGGCTGGTGACTTCCAGCGGCGGTTATAACCTGGAAATATGCTGCCAAGAGAAAGATTACGGGCAGGTGAAACCATGAACATTCCGGCAGTTCTGCTGATCGTGCTTTCCGGCGGCGGCTCTTGGTTGGGCGGCCACACGGAAACGGTGCAAGTGCAATGGGTGGTCGAGCAGCCGATTCCCAACACCACGCTCACCTGGCGCCTGGTCTGCGGGGAGGCCGAAGTGGCTTCCGGGCGGTTGGATTTGCCCGCCGAGCGTCGGCCCGGCATCATCCGGCTGCCGGTGCCTCGCGTGCGGGCGCCCACCGCCATGCAGTTGATCTATCGCGCCGAGCGGGCCGGCAAGCAGGCGGCGATTGCCCGCGGAAGCGTGCCCGTCGAAGTCTATCCCGACGATCTTTTGGCCGGCCTGGCCCAGCGCATGGCCGGGAAGCAGTTGCTGGTTTGGGACCTGCCGGAAAAGGCGGCGCAGGCCGCCCCGCTGTCGGCACTGCTGAAGCGGTCGGGCGTCAAGCACACGGTGATTACCGGCGACGCCCAGTTGCAGTTTGTGCATCCCGACATTGTCCTTGTGGGGGCCGATCGCTTGGGCACGGGGGTGCAAGACCAGGCGGTGCTGCTGAATCTGGCCCGGAGTGGCGCCAGCGTGTTGATCCTTCGCCAGACGCAGCCCGCTTCGCTTGCGGGATACCCGCTGTCGCGGCGGACGGCGGCGGCGAAGTGGGCCTGGCAGGCGGATCACCCCCTGGCGCGCCATCTGTCGCTGTCGACGGGGCCGGACATGGGGAGCGAGGCATGGGCGGTGCAATTGCCGGCCGACGAGCCGGCCCTGGAGATCGCCTGGTGGCCGCGCGAACTGGCCGGCAACAAGCCCGCCCCCATCGATGCCCTGGTCTTGACCAAGACCCTCGGCAAAGGGCGGATCGTTCTCTGTCAGGTTCCGCTCGGCGCCTGGGAGAGCGATCCGCGCAGTCAACTATTCCTGGTCGATGCGCTGGACTATCTGGCGTCGCCGGTCGTGCCGACGCCGCCGCCCAGCCTGCGGCCGCGCCCGGTCGAACCGGCGCCGCCGGCCAAGGTGCCTTCCATCGTTTTTCCCTAGGAGGATTCTCATGAAACGCTTGCTGATTACCGCGGTATTTACGACGCTGATGGTGGGAGGCGGAGTGCTCGTCGCCCGGGCCGATCCCGCTACGCCTGACAAGGCCAAGGGCGACCAGGCCGCGGCCGGACTGACGGTCGCCATCCTCGACTTCACGGCCGACGATCCGGCCAACCCGAACGCGGGCAGCGACATGGCTTCCGCCCTGACGGCCATGCTCTCCGGCGAATCGGGGCTCAAGCTGGTCGAGCGGCAGTCGCTGCTGCAAACCTTGCACGAACACGAGCTGAACCTGACGGGCCTGGTCAACCAAGAGCAGGCCATCAAGGTCGGCAAGCTGGTGGGCGCAAAAATCATGATCACCGGCCGCGCCTTCCGCCTCGGCAAGGACATCTTCATCACGGCCAAGCTCATCGGCACCGAGACCAGCCTGGTCGAGGGCGTGATGGTCAAAGACGCTTCGACGGCCGACATGGGGACGCTCGTCACGCAGCTCTCCGAGAAAGTGGCCGCCAAGGTGCGGCAGGTCGGCCCCAAGCTGGTGGCCGCGGCCGACGACGCCGTGGACCCGCTGCCGGCCTTGAAGAAAAAGCTCTCCGGCCGCCGCCTGCCGGTGGTCGCGGTGATCGTGCCGCGAGCAGCACCACGGGGCGCCCGTTCCCACGGTCGTGTTTGTCAGGGCGATCGATCCGGCCGTCGAGACCGAGATCAAGAAGTTGCTGGGCGAGTGCGGATTCACCGTCCAGGACGTCCCGGAGAACGAGTTGACCGGTTTCGCCGCCGATTGGACCGCCAACGACGTGCGGAGCTGGCCGCGGGGGCTCGCCAACGTCGACATGCTCATCGCGGGCGAAGCGTTCAGCGAGTTTGCCGCCCGCATCGGCAACATCGTGAGTTGCTCGGCACGGACGGAAATCAACATGGTCAGCCGCAAGGACGGCAAGGTGGTGCTCACCGATCGCGCGACGACGCGGGCGGCCGATCTGTCCGAGAACATCGCCGGCAAGAAGGCCCTGCAATGCGGCGGCCGCGCCATGGCCATCCGCCTCCTCCAGCATTTCGCCGACACGCTGCCGGAACAGAAACCGAAGAAGTGACCTCGCGGGGGCGGTCCCAATTGTCGCGGCGGCATGGCGCGTGCCGGCCATGCGCACGAGCATGACACAAGCAAGCTGACGATGAACGTGGACTGGCGTCATGCCGGTGTCCCGAATCCCGTCACGCCGCCGCCGCACGGGCCTTTCGTTTCGCAGCCGTTCTCTTCTTGGGCTTGCCGCCGGCGGCCTTCTTCCGCCCGCAATTCGGCGCCGTCCGCGCGGAACCGTTCTTGCCGGCGACACGCTTGGCGGCGGTGGGTTTGCGCCGCGCGACCTTCGTCGAGACCGGCGTTTTCTTCGCCTTGTCTTGGGATGCATCGGTCGCCGGGGCGCCGGCGTCGCCGGCTTCCAGCTCGATGCCGAACACGTCGGAAAGGTCCCCGGCGGCCAGCCGCTTGGACTTCCCGCGCCTGGTTGCGCCCGCCACGGCCGCTGCCGCGTCGGCTTCGATCAGTTCCTCGTGATTCACGCCGCGCAGCAGAAACAGCAACTCCGGCCTCGCGTCCAGCCGCGCGCCGACGCCGTAAAGCACGGCGGCGACGTGCTTGCACATCACGGCCCAGTCCGGGCAACTGCACTCGAAGGAGATTTCCTTGGGAGCCGGGAACAGCCCGTCCTGCCGATCGGTCACCACGGCCATGACGTGGTCGGAAAGGCGGCCTTGGAGCAATTCCAGCAGCGAGCCGATTTGGCCGCTGCACCGCCTCTTGATGGCGCTCCACTGTTTGCCCGGCAGGGTCTTGACGGCGACTTTGACGTTGTAGAGTTCCGAGCCGGAGACCTTGGCCTCGATGCGGCCCTTGGCCACGGCCAGGTGGCAGACCGAGCCGTTGCGCGACATAGCTGCGGCCGCGCGGCAGGCGGTTCTCGAAGTCGCTGAACGACTCGAGGTGCCCGCACCAGGCTTCGCCCCAGAAGCTCTTGGCGATTTTGCGGCCCTCGATCACCACCGGCTGCACGTCCACGCCCTTTTTTCGCAGGGCGTCCATTTTCGCGCCGCCCGCCGGCGCCGCTCGGCCACCGAAACATAAGGCGCCCAACCAGAGCCGTATCCGTAACCGCCCCATCCCATGTCAAGTCCCTCCTTGTGTGCTTAGTGCCTCTTCCACCAAGTTCTTGCCGCCGGACGTCGCCCCCCCGTTGCAAACGGGGGGCTTTTCTCACCGGCACAAATTTCCTGAGTTCTTCAGAAGGGGACAGTCCCCAACCCTTTTGCGAACCCTAACTTTTTATATCACCGCCCGTTCCACGTCAAGACTGACCAGGCGCATCAGCTCGGCGTCGGACATTTCGGTGAGCATTTTCTCCGCGCCGCCTTCCAGAAGGTCGGCGGCCAGCCGCGTTTTCGCCTCGATCAGGGCGTCGATTTTTTCCTCGACCGTGCCGCGGCAGACGAACTTGTGGACCAGGACGTTGCGGCGCTGGCCGATGCGGAACGCCCGGTCGGTGGCCTGGTTCTCCACGGCCGGGTTCCACCAGCGATCGAAATGGATGACGTGCGAGGCGGCGGTGAGGTTCAGTCCCGTGCCGCCGGCCTTCAGCGAGAGGATGAAGAAGGGCGGCCCGCCGTCGCGTTGGAACTGGTCGACGAGTTGCTTGCGGCGGCCGACCGCCGTGCCGCCGTGCAGCACCAGTCCCGGCCGGCCGAAAACCCCGGCGAGGAACGCGGCCAGCGGCTCCGCCATCTCGCGGAACTGCGTGAAGACCAGTGCTCGCTGCTGGCGGGCGGCGATCTCTTCGCCGATTTCGGCCAGGCGGGTGAACTTGCCGCTGTCTTCGGGCTGGAATCGCCCGTCGCCGAGCAGTTGGCTGGGGTGATTGCAGAGTTGTTTGAAGCGCATCAGGTAGGCCAGGACCAAGCCGCGGCGTTTCATGCCTTCGGTGTTCTGGATCAGATCGGCGAGTTCCTGGACCAGCTTGGCGTAGAGGGCGGCCTGCCGCTTGCCCAGGCCGCAGAACGCCCGCACTTCGGTCTTCTCCGGCAGATCGGCGATGACCCGCTTGTCGGTCTTCAGCCGCCGCAGGATGTAGGGCTGCACCAGGCCGCGGAGCGGGGCATAGCGGTTCTCCTCGTCCGCTTCCATCCGCTTGACGAAGCTCTTGAACTTTTGCTGCGAGCCCAGCAGGCCCGGCGAGAGGAAGTCGAACAGCGACCAGAGGTCGGCCAGCCGGTTCTCCACCGGCGTGCCGCTCAGGGCGATGCGGGCGTCGGCCTTCAGGTGCTTGACGGCCTTCGTCTGCCGGGCGGCCGGGTTCTTGATGGCCTGCGCCTCGTCGAGCACGGCCAACTGCCAGTCCGTCTCCAACAGCCACGGTTGACGCAAGAGCATCCCATAGGTCGTCACGGCCACGTCGGCGGCCTCCATGGCCGCGGCGGGGTTGCCCGCGATGCGGGCCAGTTCCTCTTTCGGCGTTTCCGAGGGATGGATGAACGCGGCGCGGAGCGCGGGCGTGAAGCGGGCCATCTCGGCCCGCCAATTGGCCAAGAGCGACGCCGGCACCACCAGCAGCGAGGCCCGCGCGCGCCGCGCTTCTTCAGGGCCGACAGCAACGCCAGCACCTGGATCGTCTTGCCCAGTCCCATGTCGTCGGCCAGACACGCCCCGAGCCTCAGGTTCGATAGCAGCCACAGCCAGGCGAGGCCGCTTTCCTGGTACGGCCGCAAGGTTCCCCGCAGCGCGTCGCCCAGTTCGATTTGCGTGAGGTTCTCCGGACTGCGGAGGTCGGCCAACACGCGGCCCAGCCAGGGGCCGGCATGGACGAATGACCACTGGCGCTCGGCGTCCGCGTCGCCGTCGTCCGCCAGACCGATGGGCGCACCCGCCAGCAGGCGCATGCCTTCGATGAACGAAATCCCGCCGTCCCGGGCCTGCTCTTCGACCTTCTTCCAGTGGTCGAGGGCTTCGCGGAGCTTCTGGCGATCCACCTCGACCCATTGTCCCCGCAGGAGCACCAGTCCATCCTCGGCCGCCATCAGCGCCCGCAACTCGGATTGGCTGAGTTGCTGGTCGCCCAGCGCGAGTTGCACCTGGAAGTCGAGCATCGCGTCGAGGCCGAACTTGCCCTGTTTCTTCCCGCCGATGTTGACTTCCACGCGCGGACGGGGCCGCTTCTTCCACCAGTCGGGCAGGCGGACCAGCACGCCGCTCTCCTCCAGGACCGGCACGTCTTTCAGGAACCGGTAAGCCTGGCGCGGCATCCACGCCAGCGCCTGGTAGATGTCGCCGGAATCTACCAGCTCCTTGGCCAGCGGGCTTTTCTGCGAGGCGAGATGGACGGGCGAGAGCAGCTTCACGAGCGTCTGCTTGTCTCTGGCGCCGGCGTACTGGCGCAGGGCCTCGCTCAGCGGCTGATATTGCACCCGCCCACTTCCGGACACGCTCGGGGCATACGTGGCCAGGAAGGCGAACGGGCAGTCGGGATCGCGGCGGTTCTCTGCCAGGTGAAAACAGACCCGGCCCACTTGATGCCACTGCGGCGCCCGCTCCTTGAGAAACCCCGCCAGCCCGCCCTCGGCCGCGGCCACCTCGCCGCGCACCCAGGCGTCCAAGTCGTTCCATAGGCCCACTAGGGCCTCTTGGGTCACGTATTCGGCGCCCGGCATGGGCGGGACGCCCAGCAACAGCGACGCCAGTTCCGCGTCGGTCGGAGCCGGGATCGGGTGCAGCGCGGGCCCGGCGGTCTGGGGCGTGTGGCACAGAGCGGTCAGATAGCGAGCCGTCAGTGTCCGCCAATAGGCCAACGACGGGGCCAAGGGACCCTCGAACCGCTCCGTGGCCAAGGCAAACAGCCCTTGCGCCTGGCCGGACGCGAACGCGCCGAACACCTTCTTGAGCCGGCCGTCCGCCGCGGGCCCTGGAGTTGCATCCAGGGTAAACGGCTCGGTCGCGGCCGATTCCACGGCCTGCAAGCGGCCGGACGGAGTGAACACCAACTCGAATGGCATCATGGTTCCGAAATACGGGGCGGCGCAAGCGGGACAGTCCCCTGCGAACGCTTGCGCCGCGCGATCCTCTATTGGGCCTTGTCCCGGTACTGTTCCAGGATAGCGGGCACTTTGTCGGGCGTGACCGAGCCGTGAACGGTGTCGTCGATCATGATGATGGGCGCCAGGCCGCAGGTGCCCAGGCAGCGAGCGCCTTCGAGCGTGAAGACGCCGTCCTTGGTGGTTTCGCCCCAAAGGATGCCCAGTTCGTCCATGACTCGCTGGGCCACGCGCTGGGCGCCCTTGACATAGCAGGCGGTGCCCATGCAGACGTTGATCATGTGACGGCCGCGAGGCTGCAAGCGAAAGAAGTGGTAGAAGGTGGCCACGCCGGCCACCTTGGCGGCCGGGACTTGCAGCAATTGGGCCACGGCATCGAGACGCTGGGGGCTGAGGTGGCCAAAGCGGGCCTGGACCTTGTGCAGCACGGCGATCAACTGGCTGGCCGGCTCCGGACCGCGGCGGCATTGCTCGATGAATTGCACGATCGAGTCGTCCAGGGCGGCCCGGGCGACGGCTTGGACTTCTTCCCAGTTGTCGGTAGCGGTGCTCATCGAATGCCTCGGGGCAACTTGCCCTGATAGTGCGTGTGCAGCAGCGTGTGCGATTTTTCCAATCCCAGCACGCCGAGAAACTTGTCGTAAAGCTCTTCGATGGCGGGATTCTCATAGGACTTGCGCAGCGACTTGCCCTTGTCGATGGTGTAGAGCGCCGTGGCACGCCGGGCCAGCAATTCGGGATCGAGCACCCGGGCGTTCTCCAGCGGATACGGTTGTCCGCCGCCGCCGATGCAGCCGCCGGGACAGGCCATGACTTCGATCACGTGGAATTCCTCCTCGTGCCGGACAATCTTGTCGAGAAGCTTCTTGGCATTGGTCAGGCCGTTGGCCACGCCCACGTGGACGGTGCGGTCGCCGATGGCCACGTAGGTCTCGCGCAGCCCCTCCACGGCGCGGACCTCGGTAAAATCGAGCCGGTCGGCAGGCTTGCCCGTGACCAGCTCCCCGGCGGCGCGGAGCGTGGCTTCCATCACGCCGCCGGTGGTGCCGAAGATATCGCCGGCGCCGCTGGAGAGCCCCAGGGGCGCGTCGAACTGGCCGGCGGGCAGGCGGACGAAGTCGATGCCGTAGGACTTGATCATCCAGATCAATTCCCGCGTGGTGAGCACGGCGTCGGTGTAGGGGCGCCGCCGGGCATGAGGTGTTCGGGCCGCCGCGCCTCGTACTTCTTGGCCACGCAGGGCATCACGGCCACCACATAGATCTTCCCGGGATCGATCCCCTTCTTCTCCGCGTAGTAGGTCTTCGCCAGCGTCGAGAGCATGCTCATCGGCGACTTGCACGTCGAGGCGTGCGGGACCAGCTCGGGGTAGAACTTTTCCAGGAAATTGATCCAACCCGGCGAGCAGGACGTGATCATCGGCAGCGGGCCGTTCCCCTCCAGGCGGCCGAGGAACTCGTGGGCTTCCTCGACGATGGTCAGGTCGGCGCCGAAATTGGTGTCGAAAACGGCGTCGAAGCCCAGGCGTCGCAAGGCCGTGATCATCTGGCCCGTAACCGGCGTGCCCGCCGCCAGGCCGAACCCCTCGCCGATGGCGGCGCGGATCGAGGGCGCCGTCTGCACGACCACGTGCAGCGCCGGGTCGGCCAGGGCGTCCCAGACGTCGCCGGAGCTGCGTTTTTCCAGGAAGGCGGCCGTGGGGCAGACGTTGATGCACTGGCCGCACTGGATGCACACGGACTGGTCCATGTTCGCCGAGTGCGCCGGCGCCACGACGGTGCGGAACCCCCGCCCGTGCTGGCTGAGGTTGTACACGCCCTGGATCTCCGCGCAGACGCGGACGCAGCGGCCGCAAAGGATGCAGCGTTCCGGGTCACGCACGACCGAGTGGCTCGAGTCCTCGATGGGGAACCGTTTGCGCTCGCCTTCGAAGTGCCGGCGGCGCACGCCCATGGCATAGGCGAGATTCTGCAGCTCGCAATGGCCGTCGCGCTCGCAGGTCTGGCAATCCCAATTGTGATTGTCCAGGAGGAGTTCGAACGATGTCGCGGCGGGCCTGGCGGATGTCCGGCGAGTTCGTCTCCACCTCCATGCCTTCCCAGACCTTGACGCTGCACGAGGCCATGTAGTAGCCCATGCCCTTCACGTCCACGATGCACACGCGGCAGGAGCCGGCCATGCTCAGGTCGGGATGATAGCAGAGGCGGGGGATGCGGATGCCGAGCTGCTCGGCCGCCTCCATGACCGTCGTGCCCTCGTCGGCGGAAATCGCCACGCCGTCGACGATCAAGTTGATTTTCCGCTTTGCCATGGCTTCCCTCGACCTCAGAGACGGTTGACGGCGTCGAAGCGGCAGACCTCGAAGCAGCGCCCGCACTTGATGCAGCGAAGCTGGTCGATCAAGTGCGGCTCGCGGCGGGTGCCGCTGATGCATTCCACGGGACAGTTGCGGGCGCAGAGCGTGCAGCCGACGCAGGCTTGCGGACTGATTTCATAACGGATCAAGGCCGTGCAGCGCTTGGCGGGACAACGATGCTCGACCACGTGCGCGAGGTACTCGTCCTGGAAATGTTCGAGCGTGCTGAGGACCGGGTTCGGGGCCGCGCGCCCCAGCCCGCAGAGCGACGACTTGCGGATCAGGCGGCCCAGCCGTTTGAGCTTTTCCAGGTCCTTGGGGTCGCCTTTTCCGGCGGTGATCCGCTGCAGGATCTCGGACATCCGCTTGGTGCCCTCGCGGCAAGGCGTGCATTTGCCGCACGACTCGTCCTCGGAAAACGTCATGAAGTACTTGGCGATATCGACCATGCAGTCGTCTTCGTCCAGCACGATCATGCCGCCGCTGCCCATGATCGAGCCGGCCTTGGCCAGCGTGTCATAATCGATCCGCAACTGGTGCAACTTCAGCGGGATGCAGCCGCCGGCGGGCCCGCCCGTCTGGATGGCCTTGAGCTGCTTGCCGCGGGGCACCCCGCCGCCGATTTCCTCGACCACCTCCTGGAGCGTCGTGCCCATGGGCACCTCGACCAGGCCGGTGTGCTTCACCTTGCCGGCCAGGGCGAAGACCTTGGTGCCGCCGCTCTGGCTGGTGCCGATGCGGCGGAACCAATCGGCGCCGAACTGGATGATGGCCGTGACGTTGGCGAAGGTCTCGACGTTGTTGATGACGGTCGGTTTTCCCCACAGGCCGCTTTCCGTCGGATAGGGCGGCCGCACGCGCGGCTGGCCGCGCTCGCCTTCGATCGAGTGGATCAGCGCCGTTTCCTCGCCGCAGACGAAGGCGCCGGCGCCGAGGCGGATCTCCAGATCGAAATCGAAGCCCGAGCCGAGAATGTTCTCCCCCAGCAAGCCGTAGCGGCGGCATTGCAGCAGTGCGTTTTCGATCCGCTCGATGGCCAGCGGATATTCCGCCCGCACATAGAAGAAGCCGCGGCGGGCGCCGATGGCATAGCCGGCGATGAGCATCCCCTCGACGACGTTGAAGGGGTCCGATTCGAGCATGCTCCGGTCCATGAACGCGCCGGGGTCGCCCTCGTCGGCATTGCAGATGAGATAGCGGACCGGTTCGTGGGCCGCGGCGCCCATCGCCCACTTCTGACCGGTGGGGAATCCGCCGCCGCCGCGTCCGCGCAGGTTGGACCGCGTCACTTCCTCGATGACCCGCTGCGGATCGCCTTGCGACAGCACCTTGGCCAGCGCCTCGAATCCCCGGTAGTGAAAATATTCCTCGATGCTCGCCGGATCGATCACGCCGTTGTGCCGCAGTGCAATGCGGTTCTGCTGGTTGAAGAAGGCCACGTCGCCGTAAAGATCGAGATACTGCTGGCTGACCGTTTGCTCGATGACGCGAAGGTGCGGAACCACCTTCCCTTGGATGAGGTGCGACTGGATGATTTCATCGAGATCTTCCTCGCTGCCGACGCGGTACAGCACCTTGTCCGGCCGCACCAAAATATGGGTGTACTGCCCGGCGGCCTCCAGGCTGCAAGCGCCGAAGCAGGTCGTCGGCGTCAGCCGCACCTGATCCGGGCCCAGACCCAGCGCCTTGAGCTTCTCGCTCATCAGGCCGCCGATCATCTTGCGGCCCTTCCAACCGCAACGGGCACTGCCGCAGTAAAGCAGCTCATAGCGGGCCAACCGCTCCAGGGGGCCGTCCAAGACGCGATTCAACAGCGGCGTGCCCTTGAGAATGTGCGAAGTGAAGATCTCGTGCACCAAGGCACGGTTCACGCGCTCGTACTTAATGGGCATTTGGCCGGGAGTGATTACCCCCACGACAGGTTCCTTGCTGCACCGTCCCGTGCAACCGACCTGGCGCAGCAGGATGTCGTTCCGCTCGGAGGACGCGATGTGTTCCTGAAAACCTTCCCAAACGTCGAGACTGCCCGCGGCATGTTCGCAGGTGGCCGATCCGACCTGGATGAAGATCCTGCCCTGCCCGGTGCGCTCCTTCGCGGCCGCCGCCGCCCTGGCTGCCAGAGTGCGTAATTGCTCGAGTACTGTATGGTCGGATGCCATGCGTTGGTCGCCTCGACGATGCGGAACGAAGATCACCACCGGGGTGTCCCTACGAATACCGCCCTACTCGTTCGCTGTCAAGGGGTTGCGAGATGCGTGTTTTACACAGATAGAAATGTCCCCTCTTTCTCACGGGTAGAAATGTCCCCTTGGCAAAAGGTGTGGAAATGGAGTAAAAAACCCATACTTGGGAACCAATTGCCCCTGCGCCGCGTCGAACCGTAATAGATGGAAATCGGGTTCTAACCGCCGGAGATCGACCGATGACATGGGACTCCCGCGCATACAGCGTCGCGGCAAGCGTGGCACTGCTTTCCGTGCTGCTGGTCCAGACGCCGTCTTTGCAGGCGGACATGATCCCCGGCGTGGACTGGTATGTTTGCAACGCTCAGGCCATCGCCCTGGTGTGCGCACAGACGGCCCAGCAGTCCGCGGAGTATCCCGCGCCTGAAGGCCGCCAGCGCCTCGTGGTCGAGGAAGTGCTTCTCGGATTCCTGCCGCAGCAGTCGCTCCTCTGGGGTGCGGGCGCCGTGCCGCCGGGGCATCGGGCCGTGGTCCTCTTCCAGTATGAGCACCCGGCGCACTACGAACCGGCGATCCGGATCCGGGAGTGGAAAGGGGGACAGGCGCGCTTATTGACGAGCGGAAGCGATTACGGTATGGTCGAAACCGGTGGTCGAAACCGGGACGCAGCTAGTATTGACATGAGAACACCCGCGGCCGGAACGATTGCCACCCGGGGACAAGCGGCCTCCGGAATCACAGCTTCGGCACGTCGGCGCACCCTCTTGGCATCGATGATGGAATCCTTACCACGTCCTCAGAGGATTTCCACCCACTGCCCGCGCTTGGCGCTCTGCAGCACCGCCTCGCAGACCCGCTGCGTGCGGAGGGCCGTGCGTAGGTTCGGTTGGAACGCCGGCCCGCCTTCCAGGCTGGCCAGAAAGTCGGCCAGGGCATTGATGAACGTGTGCTCGTAGCCGATCGTGCAGCCGGGCACCCACCAGTTCTTCATGTAGGGATGCTCGAAGTTGGTGACGTGGATCCGCTGCCAGCCGGTCAAGTGGTCTTCGATCTTCTTGCCCGTGGCCGGATCGACATACTTGAAGTATTGCAGGATGTGCGGGTCTTCCAGGTCGAAGAACAGCGAGCCGTTTTCGCCGTTGATCTCGAAGGTGTTGTAGTTCTTGCGTCCGCGGGCGTAGCGGGTGCTCTCGAAGGTGCCCACGGAGCCGTTGGCGAAGACGGCCAGGAACATGCAGGCGTCGTCGATGGTGACCGGCTCGATCCGTCCGCTCTCGGCGTGCTTGCGCTCTTTGATGAAGGTTTCGGTGTGCGCGGTGACGCGCTGGATGGGGCCGTTGAGCCATTCGGCGGTGTCGATGGCATGGGCCAAAAGGTCGCCGGTCACGCCGGAGCCGGCCACCTTGGCGTCCAGCCGCCACAGCGCCATGCCGCCCTGCGGCACGTCGGCCGAGATGGTATAGTCCTGGTTATAGGTGGCGCGGTAGTGGAAGGGCCGCCCCACGCGGCCCTCGTCGATGATCTGCCGGGCCAGGGAGACGGCGGGCACGCGGCGATAGTTGAACGACGCCATGTTGGCCACGCCCGCCTTCTCGACCGCGGCCACCATCTCCTCGCCCTCGGCGACGCTCATCGCCAGCGGCTTCTCGCAGACGACCATCTTGCCGGCCGCCGCCGCCGCCAGCACGATGTCGTGGTGCAGCACGTTGGGCACGCAGACGTCGATCAGGTCGATGTCCGGCCGCGCGACGAGCTTGCGCCAATCGAATTCCATCGACTGGTAGCCCCAGGCGCGGGCGAACTTTTCCAGCTTGTCTTTTTCTTCCACCCGGGCGCAGCAGGCCGCCAACACCGGCTGGTGCTCGCGCGAAAGAAGTGACCGACTTGCAGATAGGCGTTGGAATGGGCGCGGCCCATGAAGCCGCAGCCGATCATGCCGACGTTCAGCGGTTTGGACATAATTCTCCATGTCTCCGTTGCATAAAAAATTGATCCCGGCACGCTAAGTTCTACGTAGGGTGGGTCGATCGCAGCGAGCCCCACCAGGGAACGGCCGAATCGTAGTTGGTGGGGCTCGCCGACCAACGCTTCGCGTCGGTGCCCGTCGACCCACCCTACAATCCCTAATCCCTTTCCTCCCTCCACCCATGCTCGTCCCGCACAGCGATCATGGCGGCGAGGATGTCGTTCCAGGTTTGCGGATTGGTCATCACGGCGTTGGGGAACATGCAGCCGTCCCAGCAGAGATGGTCGATCTTCTTGGTCAAGCGGCCGCTCTCATCGCGGAGCCAATAGCCCGCATGGCGCGGGATGTCCAGCTTGCCGTTGGGATCGGTGGGCAGGCAATGGCGGCCGGTCTTGTCGTGCGAGCCGGAGCCGTGTACGGTGCCGTCGTTCTGGGCGACGTGGAAGTCGATCGTCCAGGGCGCAGGACCGCGGTGAGCGTGCGGTAGGCTTGCTGGAAACGCTCCCCGTCGCGCCAAGCGAAGTCCGGCGGCAAAAGGGCGTCCTCGGGCGCGTTGTAGCCCAACAGGTACAAGAGCGTATGCGACATGTCGGCCTGGAAGCCGAGCGTTTGCGGCCGGTCGACCATTTCCAGCAATTGGATCATGCGTTTCCAACTGTGCATGCCGCCCCAGCAGATTTCCCCTTCGGCGGCCAGGCGGACGCCGTGGTCGGCGGCGATGAGGCAGGCCTCGCGGAAGGTGTCGGCGATGAGCCGCTGGTTCCGTTCCGGGTCTGTGCACCAATCTTCGACCGAACAGGCCGAATCGATGCGGACCTTGTCGCCGCGTTTCAGGCCCAGTTGCCCCAGGCGCTGGGCGACCTGGCAGGACTTGCGGACCTGCTCGAGGAAGCGCCGGCGATCGGCGTCGCTGCCCAGGGGCGAGCCCCCGCCCGTGCCGGCGTACACCGGCGCCACCACCGTGCCCACCATGAGGTTTCGCGCGCGGGCGGCGCGGCCAGGCGCTGGATTTCCTCCTCGCCGCCGTCGATGTTGAAATGGGGGTGGTAAAGGAAGATGTCGAAACCGTCGAAGCCCACGCCGTCCACCGCGGCGGCAGCGGTAAAATCGAGCATCTGCTCCAGGGCGATGGGCGGCTCGCCGCCGTCGCCCTTGCCGACCAGCCCCGGCCAAACGGCGTTGTGCAGCTTCGGATAGTTGTGGGGATGGTCCATCAGTCGTTCCTCACGTTACTTCTTGCCGTTTGCAACTCCCTCCCCTCTCCCTTTGGGAGAGGGGCCGGGGGTGAGGGCTTGGGAGCAACGCCGCGGCGCTGTTCGATCCCAAGCCCTCACCCTGGCCCTCTCCCGGAGGGAGAGGGGACGCCGGGCCCGCAACTTGCGATAGTCCAGTCTATTTCTTGCGATGGTCCCCGATTTGCGGCATGTTCGCGTGCACGCCGGGGCCGAAGTAGCGCAGCCCGACCAGCGGCTCGCCGCCGGTGTTTTGGATTTCCACGCCGGCCTGGGCCGCCTCGGCGGTGATGAACACTTCATCCCAGGGCTCCTGGCCGAAATGGATCATCACCGGCGTCTGCAATTCCAGTGCGCCCATGCGGCCGCCGCCCTGGACGGTGATCCAGCCGCTGGCCCCGGGATCGCGGAGCACGCACTTGGCCCCCGGCATCAGGGTCAATTCCTTGGCCGAGACCAGTTGCTGGCCGTTGAAATGGCCGTAGTCGATCCAGCGGTCGGTACAGCCCGGTCCGGAGCAGGCCGGATCGACGATCGGCTCCACGTAGTTGTGCTGCTTGAAGCAGGGATCGACGTTCTTCTCCCAATCGAGCTGCTCGATGATGAAATCGAGGTCGCGCTGTTTCTCCTTGGGCACGTCCTTGACCAAGAGGTCCCAGGGGACCTCGCGGCCTTCGACCAACGATTGGTACATGCCGAAGACGTCGGAGCCCCATTGCGGCTCGTAGGTGCACATCGAGCCCGGGGCGTGCAGCACGCCGGCCGGAATCAGCCAGCCGGTGCCCGGCTTGAGGCGGTAGGCGCGGGAAAGATCGAGGATGCCGTTGTCGCCCTGGTCCCAGTTCTCCAGGCAGCGGCGGACGTCCGCCTTGGTCGTCCCCGGCTCCAGGCCCATGAACGTGTAGTCGAAATGGTTCTCGGCGGCGTTCAACTGCGGGGGAAAGTAATAGCACTCGGGCTTGCCCTGCTGGCCGGTCAAGGCCGCGTGCTCAGCCTGCTGGTGCATGTGGTGCGGGATGGGGCCCATGTTGTCGAAAAACTTCGAGTACACCGGCCAGCGCCGGTACTTGTCCCAAATCGCCTTGCCGACCAGTCGCGGGCCGGCCTCGGCGACGGCGTCGCGCAACAGGAAGCGTTCCCCTCGGAAGACGCAGTAGCTCAGCCCTTCGTCGGCCGCCCGGCCGTCGTTGGCGGCTTCCGTGGTGCTGGCGAACCAGCGCTCGTCGATGCCGCCGCGATGGGTGCCCAGCGCGTACCAGTCGCTCTGCGCCAGCTTGATCCGCTTGCCCGGGTGCAGGAAGCTCCGCGGCACCCAGGTCGGGGTCAACCGCAGCAGGCCGCCGCCGGCGTCCAGGGCCTGCTCCAGGATTGCGGCCACATTGTCCTTCGTGACGATTTTTGACGCGCCCATGATCGTTGATCGCTCCTCAATGAACATTTGAGCAGTAGGTATCGCTCGCCAGAGACCCGCTGGGCGTTATTCTGGACGCACTTAGGTCATTTGGCAAGTGGGCCGCCTGCGGGGACACGCGTGACAACGAGCCGGTGGCGTCAGCCACCGGATAGGGCACGCCCCTACGCATACGGCGAGCCCCGCCATGCCCTCAATACCGTGCGCCGACGCCCGGCGCAACGAAAGGCCCGTCACCCAAGTTCACGCACTCGGCCGGCCGCAGGGTTCGGCGATACCCAGCCCACCCTCGCTGGTGTGAACCTTGATAGAATGCGGCGACTTCATAGGCTGGGCTATTGCGTCAATGGCCCGCCAGACCAAGCGGCGATTCGTAATGAAGTTGACCTGCTGACTTTGCCGATTAGGGAAGGCACGAAAAATTTAACGCGGATTAGCGATCGTGGGGGAATCGCTCCGCGCAGGCTTCTTCAACGGAGTGAGAGTCATGTCCGGGATCCGAGGCGTCGGAGCATATAATCCCTACCAGTTGTTCACCCCGGCTGCCCAGGCCGGCAATCAAGCCAGCGCGGTCCAAGCCCTCGTCGGCAGCGGGTCGCAGGCGACGACGGCCCCGGCGGCCCCCGGCGGCAGCTTTCAAAACCAACTCCTCTCCGCCATCAGCACGGCCGTCCAGAATGCCGAGCAATCCGGCAACACGTCAAACCTCAAGTCGGTGATCCAGAATGCCGTCAACCAGGTGCTCGACGACAACGGGATGGATCCGCAGTCGGTCACGCGAAAGGCCATAGGCGGGCACGGCCATCGCGGCCAGGGCGCAAGCGACGGCTCCAGCGGCGCAACCGAAAGCGCGGCAGCGACCGCCAGCCTGTTGACCAATGCCACCAACAGCAAGTTCACAGGCGGCAACAGCCCGAACAGTGCGAACCCGGCGTCGAACAGCTTGCTGGCCGAACTCTACGGCGCCCAGGGCAACCAAGCCGCCACCGGCTCATTGCTCGACGTGAAGCAATAAGTTACGAGTAGAACTCCCATTGCCCCACCGCCTCGAAGGCGTTGGGAAAATGCTCGATCTGCGGCCTGCCGCGGCCGCCGGGCCAGGTGATCGCCACCACGTCGAAGCGGGCAGGATATTCCAGCAGCCGGTGACGCTTCAGAAACGTCACCGCCAGCCGGGTCAGTCTCCGCTGCTTCTTCTCATCCACCGCCTCGGCCGGATGACCGGCCTCCTGCGATTGCCGCGTCTTCACCTCGACGAAGACAATCGTGCCGCAGTCGAGCATCACCAGATCGAGTTCCCCCGGCCGCAGGCGATTGCTGCGGGCGAGCACCTTGTAACCCCGGCGTTTCAAATAGCGCTCGGCCGCCTGTTCGCCGCGGCGGCCCAGGGGTATCTGCGGAAAGCGGCGGCGAAACCAGCCGGCAAGCACGGCGGCGAATCGCATGATTCGGCCTCCCTCGACCGTAGGGTGGGTCGACGGGCACCGACGCGAAGCGTTGGTCGGCGAGCCCCACCTGCGCTGACGATTCGGCCATTTCGTGGTGGGGCTCGCTGCGCTCGACCCACCCTACTACCCCACCCTCCGCAACGGGCGTCTACTTGGCGCCGCTCTTGGCCTGCTGGTCGCGCTTGCCTTGATCGACGCGGCGCTCCTTGAGGCGGACCGCCTTGCCGACCCGGTCGCGAAGATAGTAGAGCTTGGCCCGGCGGGTGACGCCCGCCCGCTGCACCACGACCTTGGCGATGCGGGGGGAGTGGAGGGGAAACTTCCGCTCCACGCCCTCGCCCTGCACGATGCGGCGCACGGTGAACATATCCCGGGTGCCGGAGCCGCTGCGGGCGATGACGATGCCGCTGAAGACCTGGATGCGCTCTTTTTCCCCTTCGAGGATGCGGCAGTGGACGTCAACCGTGTCGCCGATCTCGAACACCGGGGGTTGCTCGCGGAGATTGGGCTTCTCCACCAGGTTCAATATCTCTTGACTCATCGGGTGCTCCTTTCCCAACCTCCGGCCCGGGAGGGGGCCAAGGTCGAGTGTGTTCTACAAAGGTCTATACTTCGGTTTATTCTTCCGCGGGGGGCAACAAATCGGGCCGGCGCTGTTGGGTCCGCCGGCGGCGAAGTTCGTCGCGCCAGCGGGCGATCTCCTCATGGTCTCCGTTGAGCAGGACGGGAGGGACTTCCAGGCCGCGAAATTCGCGCGGCCGCGTGTACTGCGGAAATTCCAACCATCGTCCCGCTCCCGAAAACGAATCGTACTGGCTGCTGTCTTCGTGCCCCAACACGCCCGGCACCAGGCGGATGATCGCGTCGATCATCACCATGGCGGCCACTTCGCCCCCGTTGAGGACGAAGTCGCCGATCGATATTTCGTCGGGCTCCAGGAGGAGCCGGATCCGTTCGTCAAATCCTTCATAGCGGCCGCACAGCAGCAGGATGCGCGGCTGCGAGGCCAACTGTTCGACCGCGGCCTGGTCGAGCCTCCGCCCCTGCGGCGTAAGCATGACCAGGCGTCCCGGATCCGCCGCCTGGCTGCGGACCGTCTCGACGCAGGCGACGACCGGCTCGACCATCATGACCATGCCGGGTCCGCCCCCGAAGGGGCGATCGTCGACTTTCCTGCGTGCTCCTTGCGCCCAATGGCGGATGTTGTGCAGGTGCACCTCGACCAGGCCGGCGTCGATGGCCCGCTTCAACAGGCTCTGACCCAAATATCCGGGAAAGACTTCGGGAAAGAGGGTCAAGACGTTAAAGCGCATCGTGGGGCCCGATCATTCGCTCGTTTCCACGGCGGGGGCATCGTCGCCGCCGCCGGCCGCTTCCGTCATTTCCGCGGCGGCGGCCGGCTCCGCATCCGGCCGGGAGCCCTTCGCCTGCGGCAAGGGCGGCGCCCGCCGCCGCCGGCTCTCGGTCAGCCGGGCGATGGCCAGCCGCTGCTGCTCCAGGTGCGTCCCCTCGCTGCCGTACTTCTTAATCAACACCTTCACCCGATCGGACGGCTGTGCGCCCACGCCCAGCCAATACTTGATCCGCTCGCCGCGGAGCCTGGCCCGGGCGTCGGTCTCCGGGACCATCGGGTCGTAGGTGCCCAATTCCTCCAACACGCGGCCGTCCCGCGGCGTCCGCTGATCCATCGCGCAAATGCGATAGAAGGGACGATGCTTGCGGCCCAATTTCTTCATGCGAATGCGTACTGCCACGCCGTTCTCCTCGTAGACGATAGGAATGCAAAATATGGAATCAATCTTTTCGTTTTTCCTCGCGCTTCCGCCGCCGCAACTCCCGCTCCCGCTCCTTGCGCAGCCGGGCCTTCTCCTGCGGGGTCAGGCGCTTGCCGGTGCTGCCCTTCGTTTTCCCCAGCTTGGCGCCGGGATTGAGCATGCCGCTGGAACCGAGCTGCTGCATGGTCTTCATGCGGTCGCGGATGCCCATGCTCGACATCTTCTTCATCATGTCGGCCATCACGTCGAACTGCTTGACCAGCTCGTTGACTTCGTGCGGCTCGACGCCCGAGCCGGCGGCGATGCGGCGGCGGCGGCTCTGATCGACCACCCGCGACGGGTTGCGGCGCTCGTCCGGCGTCATCGAGTCGATGATGCCGATCCAGCGCTTGACGTCCTGCTCGGGATTCGCGTCGCCCAGCATTTCGGCCATGTTGCCCATGCCCGGTATCATGCTCATGATCTTGTTCATGGGACCGAGCTTCTTCATCTGGCCGATGGTTTTCTTGAAGTCGTCGAGCGTGAATTCGCCTTTGCGGAGCTTGGCCTCCTGCTGGGCCATCTCCTCCTGGTCGAACTTCTGCTGGGCCTGCTCGATGAGCGTGAGCACGTCGCCCTGGTTCAAGATGCGGCCGGCCATGCGATCCGGATGGAACTCTTCCAAGGCGTCGAGATGCTCGCCGGTGCCGACGAACTTGATGGGCACGCCGGTGACGGCCTTCACCGACAAGGCGGCCCCGCCCCGGGCGTCGCCGTCGAGCTTGGTCATGATCACGCCGTCCAGCTCCAGGGCCTCGTTGAAGGCCTTGGCGCTGCGGACTGCATCCTGGCCCGTCATCGCATCGACCACCAGGTAGACCTGCTCGGGCCCGACGCGGCGATCGATCTGCGTCAACTGGGCCATCAACTCCTCGTCGACGTGCAGCCGGCCGGCGGTGTCGAGAATGAGCACGTCGGCGCCGGACTGCTTGGCCTCCTTCACCGCCGCCTGGCACAAGGCCACCGGGTCCTTGGCCGCCAGGTCGGCATAGACGGGGAGTCCGAGCTGCTGGCCGAGGACCTGCAACTGCTGGATGGCGGCGGGGCGCTGCAAGTCGGCCGCCACCAGCATCGGCTTTCGCCCGCGCTGCTGGATGAGCCGGCCCAGCTTGCCGCAGGTGGTCGTTTTGCCGGACCCCTGCAAGCCGCAGAGCATCAGCACGGTCAGCTCGCCCTGCAAGTGCAGGGAGTGATCGACCGGGCCCATAAGCTGGACGAGTTCCTGGTAGACGATGCCGATCAGTTGCTTGGTGGGATCGAGCGATTTGAGCACGCGCTCGCCGACGGCTTGCTCGCCCACGCGGCCCATGAAGTCCTTGGCGACCGCGACGCTGACGTCCGCCTCCAGGAGGGCCCGCTGCACCAAGGCCAGCCCCTCGCGCATGTTCGCTTCGGTCAGCCGTCCGCGTCCCCGCAGGGTCCGCAGCGCCGAAAACATATTCTCTTGGAGGGATTCGAACATAGCGATCACCAGGCCGTGGTAGCGCGGAACCTTATATGTTACCGAAAATCCGGCCTGTTTGGCAATGCTCACTGGCCGGGTGCGCGGCCGGATTTGGTGGATTTCACGCGCTGGTGGCGGCCAGACTCCCCTCTCCCTCCGGGAGAGGGTTGGGGTGAGGGCGAAGATGTGGCGGACTTTTGCCACTCGGGATCGCGCATCTCCTCCACTTCCCCTCACCCCACCCCCTCTCCCAGAGGGATAGGGGGACCCGGGGCACGCTTGATTTCCCGGCTCGCCCGCTTTTTCAGTGCCTCGCTGAGCCGCTGGCCTCCGATAGATAGATTGAGGGGGGGATCGCGGCAATCGCCGTCGAGGCGTCTGGGAGAGCGAAGTTGACACAGGCGGAAGAAGAATCTAGAGTTTCCCGGATTCACTGCCCTGGGGGGCAGCAGCGGGAGTGAACTTCGCAGGACCGGAAGCGGGTTTCCGGCACACCTCCCAAACGATCCACACTCGTATTGCACCTAACGACGGCTGCGGGAGATCTCTGATGATACGGCAATGTCTGGTGGCCCTTGCACTGGCCATGTCTGCGTGGAGCGGGGCGTTCGGCCAAGAATGGGCCGCGCGGATGTTCGAATCGACCGAACATAATTTCGGCACCGTCGCCCGCGGGGCCAAGGCCGAGTACGAATTCGTTTTCTCCAATATCTACCTCGAAGACGTCCACGTCGCCAGCGTCCGCACCAGTTGCGGCTGCACCAGCGCGCGGATCGAAAACGCCTCCCTGAAGACCTACGAGAAAGGGGCCATCGTCGCCACCCTGAACACCCCTTCCTTCCTCGGCCAACGGGGCGCCACGATCACCGTCGTGCTCGATAAGCCGTTCTACGCTGAGGTGCAATTGCACGTTTCCGGCTACATCCGCAGCAACGTGGTCTTCGATCCCGGCAGCGTGCAGATCGGCGAATTGGAACAGGGCACGACCACCAAGCAAAAGGTGACCGTCAACTATGCGGGCCGCAACGATTGGAAGATCGTCAACGTCCGCGGCACCAACAACCACCTCTCCGTCGATCTTGCGGAAACCAGCCGTAGCGGCGGCCAAATCTCCTACGAAATGACCGTCCACGTCGACAACAGTCTGCCCACCGGCTATGTCAACGAGTACCTGATGCTGGTCACCAACGACACCCAAGCCACGCAAATCCCCTTGCTGGTCGAAGGGCGCGTGCTGCCCGGCGTCACGGTCAGCCCGGCCTCCTTGTTCCTGGGCGTGATCGAGCCGGGTCAGAAGGTGACCAAGCAACTGGTCGTCAAGGGGAAGAAGCCCTTCCGCATCCTCTCCATCACCTGTGCCGACAAATCGTTCACCTTCGGCAACATTGCCGACAAGACGCCCAAGACGCTGCACCTCGTCCCCGTCTCGTTCGAGGCGGGCAAGACGTCGGGAAAGGTGAATCGCACGATCAAGATCGAGACCGACCTGGGTGACTCGACCCCCGAGCTGGCGGCCTACGCGGTCGTGAGCGGGCCCTGAGCAGGGACCGGGGACCAGGGGCCGGGGGTCAGGCCGCCATCATCCGTTGCGGCTCTAGTTCCCGCAGCAGGTTGATCGTCCGCAGCATGTTGCCGTCGGCGTCATAGAACTGGACGATGCCCACGCCCACCAGCCACATCGCCATAAAGCCGCCGGCGCGATACGAGCGGGCGACATAGCAGCCGTCGTCGATGAGGATCGTTTCCTTCATGGCCGACATGCTGAAGTGCGTGACGGCGAACTCCTCGAAGGTCCGCACCACCAATTCCCGGACTTCCTCGGGCGGAGGACTCACTCGCATCCTTGCAAGCTCCTTGTTACCGCGATCCGACGACCTGGCTCGCCTGTTTCCCTGGCGAAGAGGCGGGCAATGTACCATCTACGCGGCTGCGGCGGAAGGTGACTTTCGCCCGGCGTGGTCCCCTCTCCCTCCGGGAGAGGGATAGGGTGAGGGCGGGCCGCCGACCGTCAATATCCGCTCCCTGCCGCCGGGGCTATAATCGAGGTGGCAATGCCGAGATAGCAATGGAAGCACCGACCGATTCATCCCCGGTATCCCCCTGGCGCATGCAGTTCACGCTGCGGAGTCTGTTCGTCGTGACGACCGCGCTGGCGGTCTTCCTCGGGCTGGTGAAATGGCAAGGCCCGCTGGCCGGTGTGGTGTTCTTGCTCGTGGTCGGCCTCGCCCTCGTCGCGGCGGGGATACGAACCAAGCGACGCGGGCGGTGGATCGCGGGCCTCGTTTTGACTGTCCTGACGTTGATTGTCCTGCCTTTGATGGTTGGCACATGCGGCGGGTCCAGGGAATGCTGGAACGGGTACGGGACCTTCCCCGTGCCAATCGAGGTCCGCGATGCGGACACCGGAGAGCCAATCCCAAATGCTGCGGTGCGCCTGGCAGAATCGCCAGCGGCCTCGCGGGCGGTTCTTACCGATTCGCATGGCGCGGCCTCGGCGCCAGCGCGGTTCCTGGCGGGCGGCGAGCATTGCTGGTTCGAGAAGAAAGATGACCTTTATATCGGGCTCGGGCTACACGTCCTCGAGGTGAACGCTGCCGGCTATGAGCCGTTTCGGCGGTATCTGAAGGACCAAGTCGGGGTCTTTGCCTGGGACTTGCACGCCCCGCTGCCCGTGGTCCGTGTTTTCCTCAAGGCCGAAGAATCCCAACCGGCCCAACGGCGCCGCCGCGGAATCTGATTGGCAGAACCCTTGGGGCGACGAGCCGTCGCTGCCTACCGAGCCAGCCCCGCGCGGGGCGAAAGGAAGTGCCCTTGCCCCGTAGGGGCTGTAATGCTCCAGCCCAGGGTTGCCGCGCAGCGGCTACCCTGGGTCGGCGGGCCACCCGCGCCTTCAACCCCGCAGGGGTTGCGCGGACGGCGCACGAAACGAAACCCCGTTGGGGTTTTGAAATTCTCGCCATCCGAAGCCCAGGGTAGCCGCTGCGCGGCAACCCTGGGCTATGCTATTGTGCCCCGCACGGGGCTATGGCAGGACACGAAGTTGTTCCTGCACGACGGCTTAAAGGACGATCTTCTGCTCGGCCTTGTCGAACTTGGCCACCTTGTCTTCCCGGAAGGCGAGCACGCCCATGATCAGCGGGGCGTGCACGCGGACGCCGATGTCGATGGGGCTGAAGGGCTTCTGGCGGCTCTTCACGCAATCGAGGAAGTTCTTCCAGAGGTTGATCGTCAGTCCCACCCCGTTCCAGGGGATCTTGATCTCCGGCAGCTTGTGGCCCGTTGCATGATCCACCGGCGCAATGCGCAGGCCCATGTTCGGCGTTTGGAGCTGGTGCTCGATGTCGTCGAAGATGATCGCGCCGTCGGTGCAGCGGAGGATCGTCTCGGTGCGGGTGTAGTTGGACATCGAATTCATGATCGTCACGCTGGGTCCGCCGGCGTAGTCGGCCACCATATTGAACTGGTCGGGGACTTCGCGGGCGCCGAGTATTGCATCAGGCCGCCGCCGGCCACGACGCGCGTGGGGAAGTCGAGGTCCAAGACGCGGAATACCGGCGTGAAGACGTGGGTGAAGAAATCGGTGGCCGGCCCCCCGCAATAATCCCAGTACAGGCGCCAGCGGAAGAACCGCGAGGCGTCGAAGGGCAATTTCGGGGCCTCGCCGATGAAGGCGTCCCAATCGAGGTCCGCTCCCGGCTTGACGTCGGCGTCCTGGACCAGCGTCTTATCCAGGTCTGGCGCGTTGAGATCGCTGAAATAGCCGAACGGCATCCCGATCTCGCCCCATTGGCCGCGGCGAAAATAGCCGCATTGCACCTGCTTGACCTCGCCCACCACCCCTTTCTTGATGTACTTCTTCGCTTCGTCATAGGCGGTGTCGGCAACCCATTGCGTGCCGATCTGCACGATCTTCTTGTTCTTGGTGGCCTCCTCTTCGAGCTTCTTGGCCAGATCGAACTGCGTCCAGTGCGTCATGGGCTTTTCGCAGTAGACGTCCTTGCCGGCGCGAATGGCGTCGATGGCCATGGGCGCGTGGTGCCGGTCGGGCGTGGCGATGCAGAACCACGTCGACGTTGGGGTCCTCCAGCAGGTCCTTGTGATGGTGGTAGATCTTGCCGCCGGTAAACTTCGCCGCAATCTCGACGCGGGGGCGGTAGATGTCGCAGACGGCGACCACGTCGACGCGGCCGGCCGCCTTCAGCTTCTTCAAGCAATTGTAATGTTCATAGGCGAAACGAGCGCCGCAGCCGATCTGGCCCACGCGAATCCGCTCGTTGGCGCCTTGGACCCGGTCGTCGGCAATGACGTAGGGGACGGCAAAGAGCGAGGCCGCTCCCGCGGCCGCCGTGGCCTTGCAGAAATCGCGGCGGCTGCTGCCGCCGCGCTTTTCAGACTGTTCGGGCGAGGGAACCATGCAAGAGTCTCCTTGAGGTGAGAGGTGTGTTTGGCGTGCCTGGTGTGACGATCGAAAAAAATTTCTAGGGCTCTAACTCGACCCATTTCTGATACACCGCTTCCACCCGGTCCTTGTCGACCGCGCCGTCCCAGAGGGCGATCCCGAAGCGGAGGTCCAACGGCGCACCGGGCCTGACCGCGATCGGCTTTTTATCGACGTTCAGCGCCGGTGAGGAAGGCAAACCCGCCCTTAATGTGCAAGTGGCAGAAATAGGGGGGTTGGGGATTCTTGGGATGGTGGAACATGGCGATGGTCACGAGTTTGTTGTCGGCGGTGGCGGTGTAGGCGCACCACTTGGACTGCGTCACCCGCTTGTTGTCGATGGCCTGCCCGTCCGAGCCGAGCGTACTGCTTTCATGGCCCGTCGAGTTAAAGAAGCGGCCCGGGCCGTCCATCGACACCGCGAACCGCGTGCCCAGGCCGGAAAAGTCCGAGCCGCCGAGCTTCACCGCCTTGTTCCCCGGCACGCTCAGAATGGATCGCCACGTGAGCAAGGTCACGTTGATCTTGTGGGGATCGGCGCCGGGGATCGGCTTCTTGGGGGCGTCGATCTTGGAATCGGCAAAGGCGCTGATCGTCCGCCGCTCCCGCAACGACACCGTGCCGTTGGGCGCCACCCAGTCCAAAGGCTGCGTAAAGGTAACCCGCAACGTCGCCGGTTCGCCGCCGAGATGCACGTCCTCCAGCGGCTTGGGCACTTCGCGGCCGGCAACCGGCACGTCGCACCAAAAATCTTGCCCGTCCACCGACAGGGCAAACATCATGCCGTGGTGATGCCGATGATCGTGCGGCGAATCGCGGAGGATTTGCACGCCGCCGGGCGTCCAAAGCTCGCGCAGGAACGGCCTCATCGGCGACTCGGTCGCGCGGTAGGTTGCAATCGTGTGGCCGTCGACCTCTATCGTGACGTCCTGGTCCATTTGCAGCCGCAAGGATTTGGGCGGATCGGCGATCGCCGCCGTACAGGAAAGCAAGGCCGCCCAACAGGCGACGCTCGCCACGACCATCCAGCGCATTACGGTTGCTCTTGCCATCTCTGGGACGTTCATCAGGAAGACCTTTCTTCAGGCGGAAGGGTGGGTGGTGCAGGGCCGTGTCCGCGGCTCCGGGGGGGGGCAACTGCGCAACGGCGCTGCCCCTATTTTCGACAACGCGAATGTCGCCGTCAACAATTGGGGGAGGTTTTTCTGCCAATTCCCGTCTTTCTCGCCAAAGGAAACCCCACCAAGGAACTTGCCCGCCCCGGCCGTCCCCGCCATAATGATGGTATGTCCGCACTCGCCCTGGAAGTGCTCGTTCTGCTGGGCGCCGCCGCAGGCCCGCTGGGCCCCGGCGACTACGAGCGGGTCGTGATCGTCGCCGATGCCGGCCGCTCCTACCTGCTCCACGTGCCGCCGAAATACGACCCTAAGAAGCCCACCCCGGTGGTCCTCAGCCTGCACGGGGCCTGGGCCAATGCGCGGCTCCACGCCGGCTTCTGCGGACTCAACAGCAAGGCCGACCAGGCCGGATTCATCGTCGTCTCCCCGAACGGCCGGGGGATCGGCAGCCTGTTGTTTTGGAACTCGGGGATGGTTCGTCCCCGGCGGGGCGCCGAGCAGGCCGACGACGTGCAATTCATCGCCAAGGTGCTCGACAACGTCAACAAGGTGGTCCATGTCGATCCGAAGCGGGTCTACGCCACCGGTATGTCCAACGGCGGCATGATGTGCTATCGGTTGGCCGCCGAGCTTTCCGACCGCATCGCGGCCATCGCCCCCGTAAGCGGCACCCTGTCGATGGACGTAGCCAAACTGAAGCGGCCCGTCCCGGTGATGCACTTTCACGGCACCGCCGACACGCTGGTCCCCTACAACGGCCGCAACGACCGCAGCCTGAAATTCCTGAACTTCAAGTCGGTCGAGGAGACGATGGCGATCTGGGCCCGGCTCGACGGTTGCCCTGCCAAGCCGAAGATCGAGAAGTTGCCCGACACGGCCCACGACGGCACCCGCGTGATCAAGAAGACCTACGGGCCGGGCAAGCAGGGGGCGGAAGTCGTGTTGCTAGTCATCGAAGGCGGCGGCCACACCTGGCCGGGCCGCAGTGCAATCGAAGAAGTCCTGGGCAAAGCGACCAAGCAGATTTCCGCCAACGACCTGATTTGGGAGTTCTTCCAGAAGCATCCGATGAAGTGACGCCGGAAACGGGTCGCGCGCAAAAACCCTTACCGCAGGCGTTTATTCCGCATCCGCATCTTTGTCTCCGCCTTTCTTGTCCTTGTCGCCGTCCTCCCAGTCGTCGTCTTCGTCGTCCTCATCCTCTAGGTCTTCATCCTCGTCCCAGTCCTCGTCTTCGTCCCAGTCCTCATCCTCGTCCCAGTCCTCGTCTTCATCTTCGTCTTCGTCGAGGTCGTCATCGTCGACTTCTTCCCACGGCTCGTCGTCGAAGTCGTCGTCCTCGTCGTCATCCTCGTCGTCATCCTCATCCTCGTCATCGAGGTCTTCATCCTCGTCGCGGGGACCGGCGTCAAGGTAGGAGCGGTCAGGGCAATCGGTGGGGGGCAACGTGGTGGTGAAACCGCCGCCTTCCAATTCTTCGGGCAGGGCTTTGATGGCAGCAAGGGTTTTCATGGGGGTTTCCTCCTTCGCTTCGCGGGGACAATTCGGGTGGTTTGAAGTTTCCTTTTCCGGTTCGGCGACGGCCTCGCCGAGATCCTGGGTAACTCGCTTGGTAATCGGCACAACGTCGGTCTGAGGTAAATCTTCTAAATGGCGGAGCCCGAAGACCTGAAGAAACCGCGCCGTCGTTGCATACAGCAACGGCCGCCCCAGTTCTTCAGATCGCCCGGCAATCCGCACCAGGTCGCGTTCCACGAGTTGGCGGAGGATTTCGCCGCACTGCACGCCGCGGATCGCCTCGATCTCGGCGCGCAGCACGGGTTGCCGGTAAGCCACCACGGCCAAGGTTTCCAGGGCCGGCGGGGACAACCGAATTTCGACGGGTGTGGGATGCAGTCGCCGCAGCCAGGGTGCAAACTTGGGCCGCGTCATCAACTGAAACCCGCCCGCCACCTCCTCCACGCGAAACGCACTTCCATCGGCATCATATCGCCGGTTTAGCGTTCGGACCAGTGTACGCGCTTTCGTGCCGTCCGCCAAGCCGGCTAATTGCGCCAATTTGCGACTTCCCAAGGGCTGCCGCGCAAGGAAGAGGACCGCCTCCAGCCTCGCCATTCGGGGGGGCAGTGCCTCCGGCCTTTCTCCGCCGGCCCTTTCCTTCGCGGGCTTACCCCCCGGAAAGCGGAAAATTCCCCTCCCCGACCCTTCCAGATTCCAACGGCCGGCCAGCCGGTAACGCAGCGCCACGCTGCGCAGCAAAATCCCGGTACTCCGCGGCTGCCCGTGCATCCCGTTTACACTATGCTCGCCCCCAGCCATTTGGCAAGGCCCCGGCAGCACGGAAAAAAAGAAATTCGTCGCGGTCCCCTCGCGCCTGTCCGACCGCGTGCTACGGCTTCATCATAGCCCGAGGCGAAAGCAAGGGGGAAACGACGGTAGACGCCGGCGTGGCAGACCCCTCGCTTGCGCATCGGGCGAGTGTCCCGACGCGGGCCGTGAACGGTTACACGGTTGGTCGGCCAGTGCACCGCCGCGTGGCCGAAAAATCGGCCCGGATACCCCCTGGGTGCCGGCGCCGCGCGTTACCTCCCCGAACTCCACAACTCGACCTGCTGCAGTACCTGCGACATCGCCCGCAGGGGATCGGTATCGTTGGCCTCGAAGACTTGGGGGTAGTTGGGATTTCCGCCCACGGCCATTTTGCAATAGAAGCGATACTTTTGCTGCTGGCCGCCCCAAGATTCCAACAGGTAGTAGGTGGCGCCCAGTTGCCGCAGCCGATTTTGGATCCTGGTGTAGGGATCGTTTTCCGCCGGCTGAGGAGGGGCCGGCGGCAGCCGTAGCGGCCGCGCTACGGGATCGGCGGCTGTTTCATAGTGGGTCGGAACCACGGCGGAGGCCGGCCGCTGCATCGCGTCGGGAGGGCAGGAGGCAGCCATTGCCGGCGGCTCGGAGGGCAGCGGCATCGGGGTCGGCATCTGCGTTGGCCCCTCTTCGACCGGGCTGACCGGCGAGGGGACGCTCATTGCCGCATTGCTCGCCATCGGCGCGGCGGCGGGCTCGAACTTGGGCGGCTCCTCCAGCGTCGTGCTGCTCTTGGCCGCCGGTCCCTGCGCGATGGTGGCCAGCGTGGGCCAACGCCCCTCTTTCAACGCCTTGATCGCATCCGGCAGCGAACTGCCAAACAGGGCGGCCAAAGGGATGGCGATCAGGCACACCATCATGACCAGGGCACGAAACATCGCCACTGCGGAAGATTGTTCTGCCACCGGCGCCTCGCTTTGCTTGATGAACTTCGTGGTTCGCACGGTCCCACACGAACCCGATAGGAACCGATACGGTCAGGGACATGATACCGGGAGCGGCAAGTTCCGGGCAACGCCAATATCGCGGCAACACAAACCTTGCCAAACTAAGAACTTGCGCCAATAATGACGAGATGCAGTCGATCTATCTCGACCACAACGCCACAACGCCCACCCGCCCGGAGGTCGCCCACGCCATCGCCCAGTGTTATGCGGCGGGGTATGCCAACCCGGCCAGCCAACACCAGCCCGGGCAGCAAGCCCGCCGCCTGCTGGAAGACGCCCGCGGGCGGATCGCCGCAATCCTTGGCGGCAGCCTGAGCGGCCCGCAGCCCGACCGGCTGCTCTTCACCAGCAGCGGAACCGAGGCCAATAACCTGGCCATCCTGGGGATCGCCCTTGCTCGCGGCGCCAGCGGCGGACAGATCGTCATCTCCGCCATCGAACATGCCAGCGTAATTGGACCGGCCGAACACCTGCTGGAACGCGGTTTCCGGCTCGACACCCTCGGCGTCAGCGGCGACGGCGTTGTCTGCGTCGAGCGGCTCCGGCCGCTGTTGGGCCCTCAGACCCGCTTGGTCAGCGTGATTCTGGGCAATCACGAGACGGGCGTGCTGCAACCGGTGGCCGAATTGGCCGCCCTCTGCAACCAGGCCGGCGTGCCCCTGCACAGCGACGCCGTCGCCGTGGCCGGCAAACTGCCCCTGGATTTCCGCCGCCTGGGCCTGGCTGCCATGAGCGTTGCCGCCCACAAGTTTCAGGGTCCGCTGGGCATCGCTGCCCTGCTGGTCCGCCACAACGTCGCGCTGCAACCCATCCTCTTCGGCGGGCACCAACAACAGGGTCTGCGGCCGGGCACGGAGCCGGTCGCGCTGGCGGTCGGCATGGCCACCGCCCTGGAACTATGGCAGCAAGAGCAAGACGCCGAAGTGCGGAGGCTGACCGCCCTGCGCAATCGGCTCGAGGCAGGTTTGAAGGCCGGCTACCCCGAGGCCATCGTCCATGGCCAAGCTGTGGGCCGGCTACCGCAGACCACCAACATCGCCTTTCCCGGCCTTGACGGGCAGGTGCTGCTGGTGGCGTTGGACATGGCGGGCGTGGCCTGCTCGGCAGGGTCCGCCTGTGCCAGCGGCTCCAGCGAGCTTTCACCGACCCTGCGGGCCATGCAATTATCCAACGACCTGGTGGGCAGTTCCCTGCGGCTGAGTCTTGGCGCGACCACGACCGAGGCCGAGATCGACGAAGCGGTGCGGCGGATCGTCCACGTCTGCCGGGAACTGCGATAGATCTCCCCAAGGGGACAGTCCCATTTTCGTCGGACGAAAATTGGGACAGTCCCCAACTTATTCTTTTACAGGCCGCAAGGCCCCGAAAGACTGCGATTTTTCCGGGGAAAATTGCCTCTGTGCCGGCTCGTATCGCCGGCCCGGTTTTGCTATAATACGACCTTTCCAAAGCGGCCGACTTTCCGCCGGTTATGGGGATCGGCCAGGGTCCGCTTGGACGAGGTGCGCCCGACATGACCGATGGTCTCGTAGCAATCCCGCTGAAGGGGCAGCCGATGGCGTGCGATGCCGGCGCCGGCGGGGACCAATGCCAGCAGACCTCGCTGGGACAATTCCTCGCCGGGCCGGAAAATTACCTGGTGGAACCGGCCATCGCCGGCGTCCTCCAACGCCGCCCGACAGCCTATAACCCCCTCGTCCTCCATGGCCCCAGCGGGACGGGCAAGTCGCACCTCGCCCGTGGATTGGCGGCCGCCTGGCGCAATCGCTTCCCCGGACAACCGGTGGTCTATACCACCGCGGTCGATTTCGCCCGGGAGCTGGCCGATGCCATCGAAACCCAGGCGGTGCTCGATCTTCGCACGCGGTATCGGACGGCCAGCTTGCTGGTCTTCGAGGATGCCGGCCGCCTGGCCGAGCGACCGGCCGCCCAGGTCGAGTTGATTCATACGTTGGACGCCGTTTTGCGGGAGGGCGGCCAAGTGGTGGTCACGGCGTCGGCGCCGCCGGCCGAGTTGCCGGGCCTCATGCCCGCGTTGCAAAGCCGGCTGCTGGCCGGCCTGGCGGTGCCGCTGTCTGCCCCTGGCGCGACGGCGCGGCTGGCCATTCTGCGGCGCTTGGCCAGTTTGCGGGAGATCAATCTGAGCGACCCGATTGCGCAGGCATTGGCGGAAGGACTTGACGGCACCGTGCCGGAACTGCTGGGGGCCTTGGTGCAGTTGGACGTGCCCGCCCGCATGGATGGCAAGCCGATCAACGCGGAGGCAGTCCGCGACTACTTGGCGGGCCGCCACGGCGCCAGGCGGCCGCAAGTCCATGAAATCGCCATCCTGACAGCCCGCTATTTTTCGCTCAAGCTGGCCGACCTGCGGGGTTCCTCGCGGCGGCGGCCGATCCTTCGTGCCCGCGACGTGGCTATGTACCTGGTGCGGTCGGTCTGCCGCGCCAGCCTCCAGCAGATCGGCCTTTACTTTGGCGGTCGCGACCATACCACGGTCATGCACGCCTGCCGCAAGACCGAGGCCCTCCTGAAGAGCGACGCGGCAATCCGGCAAGCTGTGGAGCAATTACGGCAGAAATTACAGGCATAATTCGGCTATGGAGGGAAAAAGGTGACAGGCACCATTTGTGCGAAGCACCCTGCGGGCCGTTCCGGCAAATGGTGCCTGTCACCTTTTTCCCCACGGCTATGTGTTCGTGCTAGTGTGGATAAGTTGTTGATCGGCGGTCGGCAGTTTGTCGGCTGCCGCGCGGCTGCCGACACTCGGCCGCCGTGAGCGGCAACGCCACGCGGTTATCGAAAGGCAAGAGACAGCTCAGCAACAGTTCGCAAACACGTTTTCCCCGAGAAGGCGGCATCCACAGAGGCCAACCTAAGCATGGCCTGCCAAGGTCTTAGGACTTTTGCTGCGCCGCTGATCGACACTCCGGCGCCGCGCACTGCTACTACTGATATTTAAGAGACTTTAATAATAAGACTATGGCAAGCCCACACCGGCTTGCGCGACACAACAGAAAGGCAGTACCAATCCATGAAAGTCACTTGCGAGCGTGAGAGGCTGTTGCACGCCTTCCAGACAGCCGCCAGCGTGGCCCCGACGCGCAGCCCCAAACCGATCCTGCAGAACCTCAAACTGGAGGTCACGGCGGAGCGGGCCATTTTGATGGGCACGGATCTGGAGGTGGGCATCCGCATCGACGTGCCGGGAATCGTGATTGAAGCGGCCGGCAGCGTGGTCTTGCCCATCGCCCGCTTCCTCTCTATTTTGCGAGAGAGCAGCGACGAGAAACTGGAGATGGAAAGCGATGGCCGCAAGATCCAGGTGCGCGGCCAGCGGAGCGAGTTCCAGTTGCCCTCCGAGAACCCGGACGAGTTTCCCGTGGTGGCCGCCTTCCAGGAGGAGAAGTACCACGAGATGCCGGCGCGCTTCTTCCGCGAGACCATTCGCCGCACGGTCTTTGCCACCGACAACGAGAGCAGCCGCTATGCCCTGGGCGGGGTGCTGGTCGAGTTCAGCGGCGACCAGATTACGGCCGTGGCCACCGATGGCCGCCGCCTGGCCAGGCAGGAAGGGCCGGCCAAGGCCGTGGGGGAGCACCAGACAGGCGACCGCACCACGATCATCCCCAGCCGGGCGATGCAACTGCTCGAGCGGGCACTGGCCGACAACGATGAGAATATCCAGCTTGCCGCGCGGGACAACGACGTGCTGGTCAAGAGCGGCCGCTCGACGATCTACTCGCGGCTGGTCGAAGGGCGTTTTCCCAAGTGGCGCGACGTCTTTCCGCGGCGCGAGAACAACCTGCGCGTCGAGCTGACCGTGGGGCCGTTTTACGCGGCCGTCCGCCAGGCGGCCATCGTCACCAGCGAGGAGCGCCGCGGCGTCGATTTCACCTTCGGCGAGGGCAAGGTCGTGTTGGCCGCCCACGGCGCCGAATATGGCGAGTCGCACGTCGAATTGCCCATCGCTTACGAGGGCGCCGAGATGGTCATCACCCTCGATCCCCGCTACCTCAGCGACTTCCTCCGCGTCTTGGATCCCGAGCAGACGATCACCCTGGAGATGCGCGACGCGGAGAGTGCGGCCGTATGTTTCACCCAGGACGGCTACGGCTACGTCATCATGCCCCTGGCCCGCGACCAGCGCCCGTAAACTGAGCCGGAGGCGTTAGCCTCCGGATAGGCCGGCCTTCCGCAACCGACAACTTACACGCATCACCAGCACGGAGGAGGATCGAAGCGGGATCAAGGAAATGCCGGGGTGGCCTGTCTGGTCATCCTTCATCCCTTATCCTTCATCCTTTCCCGAATGCCCCGAGGCCCTGAAACGATCGGCAACCTGCTGCCGGAGCTGATGGCCCGCCGCGGCTACGCTCGGCTGCAAAGCGCCGAGCAGTACGAGGCGGCGTGGACCGAAGCCGCCGGTCCGCTGGCCGCCCAGTACACCCGCGTCGGCGGCCTGCGCCGGGGCAAGCTGGAAGTGGTGGTGGCCAATTCGACGCTGATGCAGGAACTCGGCTTCCAGAAGGCCGGGCTGCTGAAGACCCTGACCCGATTATTGCCCGATCAAGGAATCAAAGACCTGCGCTTCCGCTTGGGAGCGATCCGGTAGATAGAAGCAATCATGTCGACCGATCCGAAACCAAACGAACCGAAGCCGAACGAAGCGAAGATCACGCCGCCCCCGGCCGACGCGCCGGCTGCCGCGCCGGCCGACGCCGAGCTGAGCGGCTACACTCTGTTGCCCAGCCCGGGCGAGAGCGACTACACCGCCAAGGACCTGGAACACCTCAGCGACCTGGAGCACGTCCGCGAGCGGCCCAGCATGTACATCGCGGACACCACGCTGCGCGGGCTGCATCACCTCGTCTACGAGGTGGTCGACAACTCGATCGATGAGGCGATGGCCGGCTACGCCACGGAAATCTCCGTGATCATCAACAACGACGGCTCGGTCACGGTGGAGGACAACGGCCGCGGCATCCCCGTCGAAGTGCATCCCGACCTGGGCTTCTCGACGCTCCAGGGGGTGATGTGCGTGTTGAAGTTCGGCGGCAAGTTCAAGAAGGGCGCTTACCAGACCTCCGGCGGGCTGCACGGCGTGGGCGTGACGGTGGTCAACTTCCTCTCCGAGTGGTGCGAGGTGGAAGTCCGCCGCAACGGCCACGTCTACCAGCAGGAATACGAGCGCGGCGTGCCGGTGGCCGACGTCCGCCGCATCGGCCGCACCGATCGCCGCGGCACCAAGACCACCTTCAAGCCCGACGGCCAGATCTTTCCCAACACGGCCTTCCAATACAACGTCCTTTACAAGCGGTTGCAGGAGCTGGCCTTCCTCAACCGGGGCGTGAAAATCCTCTACAAGGACATGCGCAGCGGCGACGGCGAGAACTTCTGCTACGAGCGCGGCATCCTGGAGTTCATCGAGTTTCTCAACCGCGCCAGCGAGCCCGCCCACGAAGGCATCATCTACGTCAACAGCCAGATCGAAGACGTCGGGCTGGAGATCGCCTTGCAGTACTCGTCGGAATTCACGGAAAACGTCCACTCCTACGTGAACAACATCTACACCAGCGAAGGCGGCACCCACCTCTCCGGCTTCCGCGCCGCCATCACGCGGACCATCAACGCCTACGGCAAGAAGGCGGGCATTTACAAGGACCTGGTGCCCACCGGCGACGATTGCCGCGAGGGGCTGACGGCGGTGATTTCGCTGCGCGTGCCGGAGCCGCAGTTCGAGGGCCAGACGAAGACCAAGCTGGGCAACAGCGAGATCGAAGGGATCGTCAACTCGGCGGTGGGCGACTTCCTGGCCCGCTACCTGGAGGAGAACCCCAAGACGGCCCGCATCATCGCCCAGAAGGGGATGTTGGCCGCCGAGGCCCGCGAGAGCGCGCGGAAGGCCCGCATGTTGGTCCGCGAGCGCAAAGGCGCCCTAAGCGGCGGCGGTCTGCCCGGCAAACTCCGCGATTGCACCAGCCGCGACGTGGAACGCTGCGAGCTTTATCTCGTCGAGGGCGATTCCGCCGGCGGCAGCGCCGAAGGGGGCCGCATCCGCCAATACCAGGCCATCCTCCCCCTGCGCGGAAAAATCATCAACGCCTTCAAGTCCCGCGACGACAAGGTCCTGGCCAACGAAGAGGTTCGCAGCATCATCGCCGCCGTCGGCTCCGGCATCGGCGACGAAGTCGACCTCAGCAAGCGCCGCTACGGCAAGATCATCATCATGACCGACGCCAACGTCGACGGTTCCCACATCCGCACGTTGCTGTTGACGTTCTTCTATCGGCAGATGTACGACTTGGTGCGGGGCGGGCACGTCTACGTCGCCCAGCCGCCGCTGTTCCGCGTCCGCCACAAGAAAGAGACCTACTACGTGCAGACCGAGGAGGAAATGAAGGCCCAGCTCCTCGACGCCGGCCTGAAGGACGCCGTCTTCGAGCCCGGCGGCGGCCGCCGCATCGCCGGGGCCGAGATGGAGCGGCTCTGCCGCACCCTGGCTGCCCTGGAGGAATCGCTGCTGGCCCTGGAGCGCCGCGGCATCGGTTTGCGGACCCACGCCGCCCGCCGCGACCCGGCCAGCGGGCGCCTGCCCATCTACCACGTCTTCGTCGGTCGCCAGGAGCACTGGTTCTCCAACCGCGAAACCCTCGACGTCTTCCTCGCCCGCCAGGAACAGGAATCGGGCGAAGAACTGAAGCTTTCCGACGAGCCGGGCAAGGCCGGCGACGGCGAGGGCAACGGCCACGGCGGCGAAGCCGAGGCCGAGTCGGCCAGCCGGGTGCGGATCGTCGAGTTTCACGAAGTCCGCTCCATCAACAACCAGTTGGCCGAACTCCGCAAGATGGGCTTCGAGATCGACAGCCTGATTCCTCAAGAGCGGACCGGAGTGGAGGAGCCGCGTTATCAGCTTCGCCGCGGCGAGTCGACCACCGGCCTGGACGATCTTCGCGGCCTGTTGGCGGCCGTCCGCGCCGCCGGCGAAAAGGGCCTGCAAATTACCCGCTTCAAAGGGCTGGGCGAAATGAACGCCGAGGAACTCCGTCAGACGACGCTCGATCCGGCCAACCGCACGCTCTTGCAAGTGAAGATGGACGACGCCAGCGCGGCCGACGATCTGTTCCGCATTCTCATGGGCGACAAGGTCGAGCCGCGGCGCGAATTCATCGAGAAGCACGCGCTGGAAGTGAGAAATCTGGACGTATAGGGGTTCGTTATGATGTGGGTTCTGTTTTCCGTTCGCCTTCCTTATCTTCGTTCCCGTGCGTCATAGCACGAGAATTGCTTCCGTTCACGGTTGGAGCGGCCGAATAGACGCCTTCCCGTTAGGTTAGACCGCGGCTGACGCCGGCTCCTTGAACGCCGGTTCCTCCCGCTCCAAGGCCGACTGCGGCAGGTGGAAAAAAACGGCCATTATTTCTTGAACTGGCCACAGCCTGCCCAGCACATATCACGGGCTGGCTAGCACATTTCCTCACCTTCGACCCGCCTGTCTGTTGATGATGGCTTTCCGCCAGGTGGTCAGCGGCTTGATGTTACGACGACGCCGGACGGTTTTCTTTCCGCCCGGTATGGCAATTGCATAAGACCGCACCATTCCGCCCGTACCCAAAACGAGGGCGAGCGGTCCCCTAACTTAGATGAGTAAGTTTACCATGATTGAGAAGATTTCCATCCTGAGTGGACATGGACGTCAGGGCCGCCCGGAGGCTTTTGACCGGATCGATCTGAAGATGGGCCAGGTGGTGAGCATTGTCGGGCCGACGGGCTCGGGCAAGACGACGCTGATCAACGACCTCGAGCTGTTCGCCGACGCGCGACACGCCCACCGGCCGGCAGGTGCTGATCAACGATCGACCGGCCCCGGCCGAGTTTCGGTACAATCCGGCGCGGAACCCCATCGCCCTGATTACCCAGCACACGACCTTTCTCTCCGATCTGCCGGTCCGCGAGTTCCTGCTGACCCATTCCCGCGTGCGCACCGGCGAGGCGGAATCGCCGCACGCTGGTCGCACAGACGATCGAATTCGCCAACAAGCTGACCGGCGAGCCGATCGACCTGGACAATCGCATGACGGAGCTTTCGGGCGGCCAGACCCGGGCGCTGTTGATCGCCGACGCCACGGTGATTTGCAGCACGCCGGTCGTCCTGCTGGACGAGGTGGAGAACGCCGGCATCCATCGCACCCGCGCCGTGCAGTTGCTCCGCGAGTACCGCAAGATCTTCATCTTCGTGACGCACGATCCGCGGATCGCCCTGTTGTCCGATTTCCGCATCGTCATGCAAGGGCGGCTGCGTCACGCAGGTGCTGCCGACCAGCGAGTGAGGAGCAGGCGGTTTCGGTCCGCGTCAACCGTTTGGACGACGCCCTGTCCGCGCTGCGCGAGAAGCTGCGCCAAGGCCTGCGGCTGAACGTCGAAGAATTGCTGGAGGTCGCATGAAACTCGTCATTTGTGCCGGGCCCGCCACCACCGGCAAGACCTCGGTGCTTCGTCACATGCCACGGCAAAGCTGCTGCAGGCCGGCCGCCGCGTCGCCTTCCTGAAACTCGACGTCCAGTACGCCGACGAGGACGAATTGCTGGCCAAGGAATTCGGCATCCCCACCCGCAAGGTCTACACCGGCGAACTCTGTCCCGACCACTGTCACGTGATGGTGCTGGGCGACGCCCTGCACTGGGCCGAGCAGTCGGACTGCGACGTGCTGCTGGTGGAAACCGCCGGGCTGTGCCTGCGCTGCGCCCCTACGTGGACGGCGGGCTGGGGGTGATCGTGCTGGAAGCCACCAGCGGCATGAACCTGCCGCTGAAGGTCGGCCCCATGCTCTCCCTGGCCGACATGGCCGTGGTGACCAAGATCGACCGCGTCTCGCAGGCCGAGCGCGAGGTGTTTCGGGCCCGCATCCAGGACGTGGCCCCCGGCGTGCTGGTCCGCGAGGTTAATGCCCTGCACGGCATCGGCATCGATCCGTTGGTCGACGGCGATCCTCGCGACCGACGAAGTGTCCGGCACGCTCCTGCTCCGCGGCAATCCGCCGGTGGGCACCTGCACGATCTGCGTCGGCAAGAAGGAGATCGGCTGGCAATCCCATTTCGGCGTGGTCCGGGCGCTGGAGAACCAGACGTTTTACCGGGGAGAATGACCCGTGCCGCGCGCATCTACTTCGACAACGCCGCCACCACCGCGCCCGATCCCCGGGTGCTGGAGGCCATGCGGCCCTACCTCGACGAGGTCTGGGGCAATCCGTCCAGCCTCTATGCCGAGGGGCGGCAGGCCCGCGAGGCCGTCGATCGGGCGCGGGCCCAGGTCGCCGGCCTGCTCGGCGCCGAGCCCGGCGAGATCGTCTTCACCGGCAGCGGCACCGAGGCCGACAACATGGCGCTGCACGGCGTGTTGGCTGCCGCCGGCTTGAGCGGCGCCACCTGGTCACCAGTGCCATCGAGCATCCGGCGATCCTGGCCTGCTGCCTTCAGTTGCAGCGATTGGGCGCGGCCGTGACCGAATTGCCCGTCAGCAGCGAGGGGCTGGTCGATCCGGCCGATCTGGAAACGGCCATTCGTCCCGAGACGTGTTTGGTCTCGGTCATGGCGGCCAACAACGTCACCGGCACGATCCAGCCGATTGCCGAGTTGGCCGGGATTGCCCACCGGCGCGGCGTGCTCTTCCACACCGATGCGGTGCAGGCCGTCGGCAAGACGCCGCTGGACATGCGCACGCAGTCGATCGACTTGCTCTCGCTTTCCGGCCACAAGCTGCACGGACCCAAGGGCATCGGCGCCTTGTATGTTCGCGATGGGGTCGAGCTGTGGCCGCTCTTGCCGGGCGGAGGCCAGGAGCACGGCCGACGTTCGGGCACGGAGAACGTCGCCGGCCATCGTGGGACTGGGCCGCGCCGCCGAACTCGCCGCCGCCGAGCGATCCGAGGAAGCCGCCCGGCTGGTCGCCATTCGTGACCATCTCATCGAGTCCATCCTGGCGAAGATCGACAACGCCTACTTGATCGGCCATCGCTGGCGCCGCTTGCCCGGACATATCTGCCTGGGGTTCGACGGCCTGGAAGGCGAGGCGATCAAACTGCTGTTGGAATTGGACGAGCAGGGCATTGCCGTTTCTTCGGGCAGCGCGTGCAGCGCGATCCACGCCGGCCAGCCCTCCCACGTGTTGGCGGCCCTGGGGTTCGATCCGCTCAAGGCCCGCGGCTCGCTGCGGATTTCGCTGGGGCGGTTCAATACCCGCGAAGAGGCCGACCGGTTCCTGGAAGTGCTGCCCCGGGCCGTGGCTTCGCTGCGACCGATCCGCAGACTGACCAAAGTGGCATAACGCCTTACGGCTTGGAGAAGAATAACCTGGGGACTGTCCCAAATTTTCGTCGGACGAAAATGGGACTGTCCCCTTTGAAGCCAAGTTCTTACGAGGAGAACGATCATGGTGCAAGCGGCGAATATTGAACTTCCCGGACTCGATTGCGGCATGTGCGGGTATCGGACCTGCGACGAGCTGCGTGGCGCAACTGGCCGCCAAGCCGGACCTGATCCGCCGCTGCATTCCTCTCTCGGATAACCGCGTGGGGGCGGAGCCCAAGACGGTGCCCGTCGCGGCGCCCAGCCGCCCCGAGGCCGGCCCGCCGTCCTGCGGCAACTTGTGCCCGGCCGGTCCGCATCACTCCGCCCGGGCAGCAATTGACCTGGCGCGACAGCCTTGACCGCGAGTTCGATTTCTACCTGGAGCATTTTCCCGAGGAGCCCGGCCCGCGGGAGATCATCCTGCCGCACAACCCGCTGATTACGCGGGAGATGGAAATTGCGGTGGGCGACATTCTCATCGGCCGCCCGCTGGGCATGTCCTGCGGCTGCCCGATCACCCATTGCGGCGTGGCCACGGAGGTCGATCGTCGCACGGGCGTGATCGTCTGGTGCGTGACCGGCCCGCTGGCCCCGCGGCAGCACGGCTACAAGGACCTGGGCTATTACATTGCCGAGGGTTACGAGGGGCTGGTACACGAGTACCCGCTGCGAGTTGAAGGTGGGCGTGCGCTACTACTTCCAGCCGCGGATGTGCATGTTGCAGTGGCGTCACAGCGGGCTGGTCAACTACCTCAGCCGCAACGGCAAGAGCTACCAGGTGCGGTTGGAAGGGCTCTGGATCGGCTGAGCGATCAACACGTACGCCGCACACGCCGTGTGCGGTGAGAACGTCACACGGCGTGTGACGGATACGGTTGATCCTCCCGGCCCGCCGTTAGCCGCAGGAGCCCGGTGAACCGGGCTGACGAGACGGGCCGCGCGGCGTCCTTGCGCCCGGCGTCAACGCCGGGCCGATTACCGCCTCCGGCGGAAAGCCCGATAAATCGGGCTCCATTTCGTAGCGATTCCATCCAAAACTGAAACACGCTAATCGCACAACACGCGCGGATCCCCCCCGCGCGTCTCGGCGTGCCAAGCGGCACATCCCCACCGGCAGTGGGTTGGTAGATGGCAACGGAAACCCCGCGGTGGTATACTCATGTTTTTCCATCGCCCCGATGGACAATTGCGAGGCAGGGCCGAGAACCCCGTGCCGAGCGTGGTGGCGACGGTCGCAAAACGGTCGCGCGGGACGGGCAGGGGACGGCCGGCGGGTCGCGACCGGCGTCGACGGTCGAGGAAATCGGCCATGTCCCGTGTTCATGTCCGTTTTTATGTCCACCTTTGTTCCCTGGGGGAGTGAGCCGACCGATGGCTTGGGGCGGTGAAAAAGCGGGCTGTGTATTCTGGTTGTTCGTGGCGTTCATAACCTTCAGCATTGCGGCCTCCTGCCGCACCGCTGGGGGATCCGTCGTCGCGGTACTCGTGTGTGCGTTGCTAGTGGCCCTTGAATGTATCCGGTCACGTAGGCAGAGGAAGGGTTGAACGGGACGGGAAAAGGGGGACGGAAAAGGGTGTCACTGATATTCGGGACGAACACGCGCAGAAGAGGCCCAAATAAGTAACGTCCCCCACTTGCACGCCGTATTTGCCGGCGAACCTTTCGATCTTGGAGAACCAATGAACGGGACGAAATGGTATCACCTACGGCGTGTCAGGCTGACGCGCGAGTATTGCGCTGGAACTATCGCAGGCTTCGGTCTCGGAATCGTGATGATGGCATGGGCGACAGGGCTGAACATCATTCACCCAGGTTGGACCTGGGTAGTGATCCCGGGATTTGCGCTCATTTCGATCGGCAGCTACGTGGCGTTGCACGTCCAACGGGGCCGCGCCGATACCCCGGGGAAAGAAAGGTGACAGCCACCAAATCTGGGGCGTCCGGGAATTATAGGACATGAGAACGGGGCATCACTGACTTCGGGATGCCAAGGGGATTGTGGCCGACGCCCACGCCGGCCTTCGAGAAAATTAGTGATCTCACGTTTGCATCTCCTGTTGACGTGAGGCAACCAGCGAGGCGCGATCACTATGTTCCACTGGGGCTACGATTATCGCGACCACCGTGAGGGATCGGGACAATTTACGTGCCCGCGGTGTCTTGCCAGCACCGGTTACGGCATCTATGGCGTCTACTGCCATTACCATTTCAACTTTGCGATTATTCCGCTCCTTTGGAAAAAGGAACGCGTCGGCGAAAAGGTCAAGTGCGACGCCTGCGGGGCCGATCTGCCGGTCACCGTTCTGGCGACCGATGCCCCCGCCGTCCGTGCGACACCCGACGCCTGTCCACGGGGCGGGGCCGGCATTCACCAGAATCTCGGCAATGTCGTGGAACTCACCGACGCGGCGGCGAGGGAGATTATACGCCGGCTATTCTCCGGAAAATTCGGGCGGGATACGGTCGCGAGAATTCGACCCGCGGAGTCGCCCCGCTCCGGCTACCGCGTGGCCCTCGACTATGCGCTGGCCGACGGGAGCGATTGGCTCGGCGAGTCGAAAGGAATCGGCATCGTTGTGGCTCGAAGCGAGGCGGCCTCCCTGCTCGGGCGGACTCTAGACTTCCGCGACGGCATTTTTTGCGATGGGGATAAAGAGGCGACATCACGGATATCGCGCGACTAATTGAACGACCGATCTAGTAATGATCGGGCAAGTCGCCTTGCTTCGCCAGAGCAGCCCAGCTTGCCAATATTCCCCTGGGCCGAGCGTTGCCAGCCGGCGGTCGCAGAACGTCGTAAGTCGGGAAGGTTCTCCGGGAAGCCGATCAACTTCTGCAGAAGCCTCGGATCTCTATCTTTCGCGAGGTCAGCGATTCGCATCCAGATGATTCGCCATTCCACCATCCTGGGTGAGTTCAAATCGAGCTGCAATATCAACCTGATCGCGGCAGCGTCGATACCGATCACGTTTCCATCCGGCATCGTTCTTACACGAGCCCCGGTCATGACCGCAAATGGGTCAGCGACCTCGTGGTCGAGCTTCACACTGTTGCATCGCCGGCACGCGTAGACGAGGTTTGGATAATCGGCAGCACGGTCAGGGTGACACGTTTGGGGTTGAAAATGATCGATATCAAATTCGCTCGTGACCTGGCCCCATTGTTCCCGCTTCAGGCAGTAGACGCACCGAAACGTAAACTCGTCGCGCAGCCATGGGCGATACGATCGATAACTGGCGTAGCCGGCAGGACCGTGGCGCCGGCGTCTGCGTGGATCAGGATAGTTGAACATCAACTCGATGTCCCCTCCATATCGTCCATGTCGAGTAGTCGCCGGTGCAGCTCTCTCGCGCCTTCGAGCGGGACCATTTCTTCGCGATCAGAATGAACACGCATCTGCTGGGTCAATCGCGTCAGTTCAACCGCTTCCACCGGGGTAATTGTCTGCTGAATCTTTTTGTCGATGAGATTCACTCTGCGGGCATTTTTTTCGCGAGTCCAAGCAGCGCCCCCGTCGAAGGGCAAGAGACGCCCTGCAATCTGTTCCCAAAGGCGCGCGATGCTTTCCGGGGTTGCCCCAGATTCCTTGAAGACCGTTACGACGGCAACGGCCATGGCTTCCTGAAAATCTTGCCACGTTGCGTGGGAGGGCAAGTGCGAGGCTAGGCTTGCATATTCCAGTTCAAGGGACTTGGCAAACAGCCTTCCCCACTCCTCGGCATCGGAGGATACGGATTTCGTTTTGCGCTGACTCTGCAATTCAAGCGACTCGTCGTTGGACATTGCGAGATTCGACCAGCGTGGTCTTGGCAGCATTCAACACCCTTGAAACGGCCTCGGGCATCGCCTGCCGATAATGGTCTGCGGTGACCAGATCGGAGCCCTTCGCCAGTTGTTGGGCGGCCAACTTCAGTTCGTTGGCGAAGAGATTCTTCCATTCGACTGCCAGCCGTGCAGCCTCCACTTCGATTCTCGGACTTGATTGGCCATCTACCATCTCAACCTCCATGTAGATTCTGACTCCCCGATGGCATCGGTCGCCTTGGTCGAACGGCGATCCAGATTGCGCAATCGACCCACCCAACCCGCCCAAAATTATCGCATCCGCGACAGATCTCCGCAATGTAAATCGGGGAAGGTCAAGTAGGTTGCGGAAGGGGCGGCCTTTGGGCACGAAGTCGGGGATTCGGTTCGCGGTGCCGGACCACCAGATTGCGCCTACTTTCTGCGATATTCGCCCTGCCCCAGGCGGTTGCGGCAGTTGAAATTCCCGGCACACGATACGAATATTGGCAAACTGCGATGGAGTCAGAGTGGCGCTTCCCAAGCAGGAAGCAAGATTGAAGCTTTCCGTGTTCAGCACGGCGGACAGGGGGGCTTGCTAATACTGCACCGTCTCGGCCCGCTCGGCGTCGGCGGCGGCGGGATCGAGGGGGAGGGCGACCGGCGCACGGCGGTGGAGCGAGAGCAACGTGGCCACGTCCAACTCGTAGGCCCGATGGCCGTCCCAACCGGTCACCACCGGCTTGTCGACGCCGCGGATCACCTCGAGGAAGTTTTCGATCAGGCCCATGAAGCCACCAAACTCCTCGTCGAACAAGAGCGTGTTGGGCACGACCGGCCGCCAGGACTTGGCCGGCCCTTCCTCGCTGTCGTAGAGCCGCAGCTCGTACTGATCCTCGACGGCCAGCCAGGCCTTGTTGCCGTAGACCTCGACGCGCTCCCACGGCTTCAGGCTCACCGCCGAGCAACTCGTATAAAGCTGCCCGACCGAGCCGCTGGCGAACTCGAAGGAGATCATGGCGTTGTCGAAGGGGTACTTGCCCTGGTTGCGGCGGTACTTGTTCACGCCCACGGCACTGAGCCGGGCCACGTCGCCCATGAAGTAGCGGGTCAGATCGAAGAGGTGGATCGTGCCGGCCTCCAGCATGTGGATCACGTAATCGTAGCCGAGGTTGAACTTGGCGGCGTACATCGCCGGGTTGGCGACCGGCCCCTCGTCGATGAACCGCTTGGCGCGGCGATAGGGCGGGCTGAAGCGCTTGTTGGCCACGGTCATCACCGGCACGCCGCGCTCGTCAGCCAGGCGGCAGAGGCGCTGGCCGTCGGAAAGCGAGAGCGTGAAGGGCTTTTCCACCAGGATCGGCAGCCCGCGCTCGATGCAGGCGATGCCGTGCTCGGCGTGCAGGTGATTGGGGCCCAGCACCATGACGCCGTCGAAGGTCTCCTTGTCGAGCATTTCGGCGTAGTCGCGATACCAGCGTCCGCCCCAGGTGGCTTCGATGTGGCGGCCGGCGCGCTCGTCGCGGCGGCTGAAAGCGGTGACGGCGACCGGTTCCCAGATGGTCTGCAAGCGTTTGATGGCGGGAAAATACTTCGACACGGTGACGCCGCCGGCGCCGATGATGCCCAGCCGCAGCGGCTTCCGGCCGGCGCGCTGGGCGTCATATCCGACGCCATAGACGTTGGCCAGGTCGAACATTTTACGAATCGGCGAGTGACCGTAGGTATCTTCGAGCATGGATAAAAACCTCAAGTTCTTAGTTCTTAGAGCTTAGTTCTTAGAGCCAAGTTCTAAGCACTAAGTTCTAAGTTCCTCTTCTCCCATTACCCCCACGATCGAACACGGCCCGCTGTCCATCCCCCGCACCAGCCAGGGATTGATGCGGACCTCGACCAGTCCGGCGAGGTCGTGGTCGAGGTCCATTTCTTCGATGATGAGGAAACGCCGGCCGTCGCCGGCGAGCAATTCGTTGTGGGCCGTCATCGTGCGCTCCAGGCAGGCGATGACGGCGACCGAGGGCACGTCGATGCCCAGGGCGCGCAGGCCCGGGCAGGTCTGGCGCAGCCAGCGGGCCGACTCGACCCCGAACCCGGGCGAGCGCGTGCTGAAGCGCTGCGGATCCGTGCGTCGCACCGGGCCGTAGCCAAAGCGGAACAGGGCCAGGTCGGCCTTCTGCAACGCCGGAACATGCGGTTTGAGGTCTTCGGGCATCACCACCGTGGCGTCGGCAAGGTGAAGATCGACCAGCAGCGGCCGGGTGAAGATCAACTCCTCGGGGCGGAAGTCTGTGATCGGCACGCCCCCCTCGACCACGTGACAGGGCGAGTCGAGGTGCGTGCCGGTATGATTGGCCACGCGGAGGATCTGCACGCTGGCGCCGTCGCGGGCGACCGTGTACAGCGGGGTCAACTCGGGGGCCGGGATGGCCGGCGGCCGCGGGCCGTCCATCGCCAGCGGATACGAGAGCCAGATATATCGGGACATCAGGGCAACTCCGGCAGGTTTTCCTTGGCCTTGCGAACGACTTCCACGAAGCTCGCCACCTGGCCGGTAATCCAGCCGATCCCTTCGGCGGCGATCTTGTCGTGGTCCATGAAGGTGCGGGCCCCGGACACGGCGCAGGCGCCGCAACGGATGAACTCGGCGGCGTTCTGCAACGTGATGCCGCCCGAGGGAATCAGGTTGACTTCGGGGAAGACCATCCGCAGGTTGGTCATATATTTCGCGCCGCCGAGTTGGGCGGGGAAGATTTTGATCATCGACGCCCCGGCCCGCATCGCCAGCAGGACTTCGGTGGCGGTAAAGGCCCCGGAGTAGACGGGCACGCTGTAGCGGTTGGCCACGTCGATCACCTCGGGGATCACGGCCGGATTGACGATCACGCTGCCGCCGTGCAGGATGACCTCGCGGGCGGTGGCCGGATCGAGCACGGTGCCGGCCGCCACCCACAACCGGCCCGCGAAGGTGGTCGAGATGGCCTCGATGGCTTCCAGCGCCCCAGGGGTGGTCATGGTCACTTCGATCACGGTGGCGCCGCCGTCGAGCATGGCCTGGGCATAGGCGAGGAAGTCGTCTTTCGCCTTGAGCTTGATGCAGGGCAGGACGCCCGCGGCCTTGGTCTTTTCGATGACGATTTCGCGCAAACTCTTATCGCTGCGACTCATGATGTGTCTTACTGTCCCATTCTTGGTTGTCTTTGTAAATGACCAGGGCTGCGTCAGGGGTCCCCCTGAGGAACAAGGGTATCCCTTTGGCCAACTCGGCGCCGGTGTAGACCGGCCCCGCGCCGGTGTAGACCGGCCCCGCGCCGGTGCCGTGATAGGTCATCGCGTAATGGGCCTGCGGGTCCAGGCCCCGCGGGGCAAAGGTAAATGTGTCGCCAGCCAATCCGGGGGCTGATGCCCCCGGCTCGCCAGCCGCCGTCCGCTTGAAGATCAAGGCGAACCCCTGATTGAGGTCGTTGCGATGGAACTGGTAGGCCAGCCAGGGCCGCTCCAGGGTGCAGTCGGTCAGCGGATAGAAATCGCCGGACAGATAGGGCCGCACCTGCTTGTAGAGTTTCACCTGCCGTTTGGCCAATTCCATGGGGAAATCCTTGTCCAGCGGGTGCCAGGCGAGGCAGAGTTGCCCGGCGAAGGCGGACCAGAGGCCGAAGTTGTCGGTGGCCGAGGTGGGCACGTTGAGCACTCCGCCCGGCAGGAAGAAGTTGCCGCCGCAGAGGTCGGTCTGGTCGCTGACGGTCTTGAACCAACTGTCGGACTTCTGGTGCCAATGGAAGCGGGAGAGCGTTTCCAGGTCGATGCGCCGGCCGCCGCCGCAACAGCCTTCCATGATCATGTTCGGGTGGCGGCGAAGCAGTTCGTCCAGCGTCTCATAGAGGCCGGCGATGTGCTGCATCTCGGGGACGCCCACGCGATCGGGGGCAGTCACCTTGCCGGGCGGCGCCGGATAGCCGCCGTCCTCGCGGTACATCGACTCGCCCTGGGTCTTGACATAATAGTCGACGTACGCCAGGAACTTCTCCCTGATTTGCGGATCGCCCAGGTTGCCCATGATGTCCGGCGAATAATAGACGCCGAAGGCCACGCCGCCCTTGGCCAGGGCGTCGGCCAGCGGACGCAGGCCGCGGGGGAACCGCTTCCTATCGTACGAGTAGTCCTTCGTCACGTTGACGTCGCCGGTGAAGTAGCCGAAGTCGATCGTCATGGCCTCGGGCCCGATCTGGAGAAAGGGCGGGATCAGCGCCATCAGCGACTTCTCGGTCGCCTGTCCCAGGAAGCCGCCGTAGCTGTGGTAGGTGAAACAGGTGTTGACCGTGACCAGCGGCTCGTGCGGCTTGCCGCCGGGCAGCCGCGGCACGTAATGGTCGTAGAGCACGCGGCGCAGCATGTTGTGGCCGTGGAGGCACTGGCCGTTCCAGAAGACCAGCAGCACGCGGGGGCCGCGGACTTTCTCGCCGGGATGCAAGAGGAAGTGCGTCGCGGGCATGCCGGCCCTGGCTTCCAGTTGCGTGCCGGAACCGGTGAATTCGGCCTGCCAGTTGCCGGTCCAGCCGAAGCCGACCAGCACGCCGTGGTTCTCCGGGGTCTCGATGTTGAAGAAAGGCAGGTCCTGGTTGCTGGAGGACCATTCCGAGGAGAAATGCACGTAGTCGAAAGGGGCGCGGGCCAGCTCGTCGAGGCGGACGGTCTGGCCGCCCTTCAAGGTGATGACGGCGTCGGCCCAATCGCCGTCACCGGCAACGCCCGTGTCCAAGTAGAGCATCTTGGCGCCGTGGGTATCCAGGTCGATTTTCAGCGGCGGCCGGCCGCCGCGAAGCGCGCCCGTGGAAACCTGCGGGCCGTCCCTGGCCGTCACGCTAAACCCTAGCGAGCCAACCTCCTTGCGCAGTGCGCTCATTCCAATCGACGCCGACCCACGCGGAAAAGTGTTCGATCGGCGTGGGCGAATGGACGCAGAGCCGTGTCGTCGAGTTGACGCCCAGCCCGTGCGCGAATTTCCGCTGGCCGATCACCAGCGGCGTCTTGAGGACGGAGCGGTCGATCTCGATGTCCTCCCAGGGCGCGGAGAGCAGGGCCAGCGACGGGCCGGTCGCGCCGGAAACCCGCCGCACTAGCGGCATGAAGTCCTCGCGTCCGCAACGCCCGCCGTGGGCCCCGTGGACCGTGTAGCACTTGCCCGGCTGGGAGTGGTTGAGCTTCAAGTCGAGATTCTGCACGTTCTCGACGAGCGCCGTGTCCTTGCTGCCGGTGTTTTCAAACGTGAGCAGGGTATCCACGGCCGGGTAGTCGAGGAATCGCTTGATGTGCCAAGTCACCTTCAGCCCGGTCTTGACGTGCAGCCAGGTCCACTCCTGGGTCTCAACGTCCGCTTGGCGGCTGACATCGCTACGGTGGAACTGCCAGTCGCTGCCGGCGCCGGGGAAATCCTTGCCGTCGTAGCGGAAGCTGAAGGGCAGAGTCCAGCCGAGCCACTGCTCGTACCAGACCTGCGGCGGTTGCTTGAACTCCAGCGAGGAAGCGACGGCCTCGAGCCAGCTTCCGACCAGGCCAATTTCGCCCTGGGTGGGAATGCCGCTTTCGGCCAGATGCGCGGGCAGCGAGACCGGCGGGTTTGCGGCCCGCGCGGCGGCCAACGGGAAACCCAGCAGCAACGACAGGGCAAGCCCGCAGCGTGCGAAACAGCGCTGGGGTCGTGCAAGGGGGACAGTCCCATTTTCGCGGCGAAGATGCCTGTTTGTAAGACAACGCCGTGCGCACCGCGAAAATCGGGACAGTCCCCTGTGAACGCTTGTGCTCATGGCTGCTTCTGGTAGATCACCAGTTCCGCCGCGGGAGTTTCCTTGAGGGTGAGCTTCACGCCGTTGGCCAGCTCGGCGCCGGTGTAGACCGCCTTTTCGCCGCTCGCCTGGCAGCTTATCGCGTAGCGTGCCGCGGGATCGAGGCCGCGAGGGGCGAAGGTGAAGGTGTGGCCGGCCTCTTCGGGGGCTGGCGCTCCCGGTTGGCCAATGATGTTCCGCTTGAAGATCAAGGCGAAGCCGCCGTCGAGGTCGTTGCGATGGAACTGGTAGGCCAGCCAGGACCGCTCCAGGGTGCAGTCGGTCAGGGGATAGAAATCGCCGGAAAGATATTGCCGCACCTGCTTGTAGAGTTTCACTTGCCGCTTGGCCAGTTCCATGGGGAAATCCTTGTCCAGCGGGTGCCAGGCGAGGCAGAGTTGCCCGCCAAAGCTGGACCAGACGCCGAAGTTGTCGGTGGCCTGGGTGGGCAGGTTCAGCACCCCGCCCGGCATATACAAATTGCCGCCGTACATGCCGCATTGATCGGTGATGGTGTGGAACCAACTGTCGGATTTCTGGTGCCAGTGGAAACGCGAGAGCGATTCGAGATCGATCCGCCGGCCGCCCCCGCAACAGCCTTCCATGAGCATGTGCGGGTGGCGCTTCAGGATCTGGTCCTGCATTTCATACAGGCCGGCGATGTACTTCATTTCGGGAATGCCAAAACGGTCGGGGGCATCCCCGCCGGGCGTGCCGCCCTGATCCTGGCGGTAGAAGGTTATGCCCTGGTTGTCGGCATAGTCGTCGACGACCTTCAGGAACGTTTCCCTGACCTTGGGGTCGGCCATCGAGCCCCAAAACTCGGGCGGGAACCACAAGCCGAAGTAGATGCCCGCCGCGGCCAAGGGCTTGCGAATCGGGTCGAAGCCGTGGGGGAACCGCTCCTTGTTCGGCGAGCAGTCGTGGATGCCGTTGTGTGCGATGGCCAGGTCCGGCCAACCTTTGCAGTTGTAGTATCCGGCGTCGATCACGTAGGCCTCGGCCCCCAGCTCGATGAACGGGCGGACCAGCGCCGAAAGAGTCTGCTCGGTCACTTTTTCCAGGTAGCCGCCGCCGCCGTGGTAGGTGAAGCAGGTGTTGACGGAGACCAGCGGCTGGTGCGGCTTGCCGTCGGGCATCCGCGGCAGATAATGCTCGTAGATCACGCGCCGCAGCATGTTGTGGCCGTGGAGACACTGGCCCTTCCAGAAGACCAGCAGCACGCGCGGCCCGCGCACCTGCTCGCCGGGGTGCAAGCGGAAGTTGGTGGTGGGCATGCCGGCCTTGGACTCCAGTTGCGTGCCGGAGGCGGTAAATTCGGCCTGCCAGTTGCCGGTCCAGCCGAGGCCGACCAGCACGCCGCGGTTTTCCGGCGTCTCGATATTGAAGAACGGCAATTCCTGGTTGCTGGAGGAGCCTGCCGAGCCGAACTGCACCACGTCGCACGTGGCCGAGGCCAGCTCGTCCAGGCGAGCGGTCTGGCCGCCTTGGAACGTGACAACGCCGTCGGCCCAATCGGCGTGATCGCAGGAGGGGCCGTCGCCGGCATCGCCCACCTCCAGGTAAAGGGTATCGGCGCTTGGAACGGCCAGATCGATCTTCACCGGGGCCTGGCCGCCGCGCAGCACGCCGGATTTGAAGAGCTGGCCCTGCTTGCTCGATACGGAGAACACGACCGAGCCGGCCCCGCCGCGCGTCTGCTCGTTGCAATCGACGCCCACCCAGGCCGAAAAGTGCTCGATCGGCTTGGGCGAGCGGATGCAGAGCCGGCTGATGGAGTGCGTCCCCAGGCCGTGCGCGAATTTCCGCTGGCCGATCCTGAGCGGCGTCTTGATGACCGAGCGGTTGATCTCCAGCTTCTCGAAGTCCTGGCGCAGCAGCGAGAGCGAAGGCCCGCGGGCGACGGCGACCATCCGCGTGAAGGGCATCAGGTCATCGACGCCGCAACGGCCGCCGTGGGCGCCGTGGATCGTATACGTCTTTCCCGGCTGCGATTGATTCATCTTCACGTCGAGGTTTTGCACGCCCTCGACCGCGGCCGTATCCGTGCTGCCGGTGTTCTCAAACGTCAGCAGGGTATCAACCGCCGGATAGTCGAGGAATCGCTTGATGTGCCAGGTCGCTTTCAGTCCGGTTTTGGCGTGCAGCCAGGTCCACTCCTGGGTCTCGACATTCGCTTGGCGGCGGACATCGCTGCCGTGGAACTGCCAGGCGTCGGAAGTGCCGGCAAAATCCTTGCCGTCGTAGCGGAATGTGAAGGGCAGTCCTGCGCCGATCCAGTTGTCGAACCAGGCCTGCGCGGCCGGGCCGCCCTGCTGGCCTGCCGCCATGCCCTTGAGCCAGCCGTCGACCAGGGCGATTTCGCCCTCGCTGGGAATCCCGCTCTCGGCCAGATGCGCCGGCAGCGACTTGACCGGCCCATCGGCGGCCCGCAGCGCGGCCAAGGGCAAGGAAAGGAACAACGACACTGCCAGCAGCAATCGCGCGATCGTTCTTGGGTGCATTAGCGTTTCTCCCGAAAGTCCTTGGTGTTCATCAGCGTTTCGACTTCCTTGGGCGATACCTGGACCACGTCGCCCGGAATCGTATGGTGCAATGCGCACACGGCATTGCCGAAGTTCATTGCATATTCTACATCACGGCTCGTCAGGTAAGCAAAGAGGAACCCCGAGCCCCACGAATCGCCGGCGCCGAAGCGGTCGATCACGTCGATGTCATACTTCTGGCCGTGCAGGACGTTTCCCTCGTAATAGACCATCGTGTTCCACGCCCCCCGCAGCACGTCGTACACCTCGCGCAGCGTGATGGCCACGATCGGGCAGCCGAAATCGTCGTGGAAGCGGCGGAGGATGTCCTCGTACGAGCCCCGATAGCCGAAGACGGTCTCGGAATCCCATTGGGTGGTAATCAGGACGTCGACGCTGGGGATGATTTCCGACATCACCGCCTTGGCCTCTTCCGGCGACCAGAGGTGCTCGCGGTAATTGACGTCGAAGCCCACCAGGCAGCCGTTCCGCTTGGCCGCGGCGACGAACTCCACGGCCGCCCCGCGGCAGCTTGTGGAGAGCCCCGGGAAGATGCCGTCCGTATAGGCCAGCCGCGTCCCCTTGAGGATCTCGTCCCAGGCGAAATCTCCCGGCGTAATCGTGCTGGCCGCGCTCCCCTTGCGGTCGTAGACCACGGCGCTGGCCCGGGGCGTAGCGCCGAATTCGATGAAGTTGACGCCCAGCCGCGCGCCGGGGACCAGCTTGATGTGCGAGGCATCGACTCCGCAACTCAGATAGTGGTCCTTCGCCAGCAGTCCCAAGGCGTTGTCGGGAAGCTTGGTGACGAAGGCCGTTTTCAGTCCCAGCCGGGCGATGTTGCAGGCCACGTTGCCTTGCGATCCGCACATGTGTACGTCCAGCGTTCGCGCGCGGCGGATGCGTTCATAGCGCGGCGGCGACAGCCGCAACATGCCTTCTCCCACGGTAACCACGTCGTACATCGATGTTGCCTCACGGGGGTTGAATCTTCAAAGTTGCGGTAGGCCGTAAATTTGTAGGGTGGGTCGAGCGCAGCGAGCCCCACCATCAGCGGATCTTGGTGGGGCTCGCTGCGCTCGACCCACCCTACAGGTGTTTTCGCAACACATATTCTATAATAATCCCGCCATGTCCTCCGGCTTGCCGTACTTGTGCAAATAGCGGTCGCGCTCTTCGCGCCACAGCGCCTCGGGGATCGGTCGTATGCCGCCCAGGGCCTGGGCGTGAATGAGGATCATGGCGGCCTTTTCCACAAACTGGGAGGCGATCACGGCCTCGGCCAGGTCGCGGCCGCCTGCCACCACGCCATGATTGCCCAAGAGCACGGCGCAGGCGTCCGGGCCGATGGCCTCCGCCGCCGCCGCGGCCAGCTCGCGGTGACGCCCGGCCACGACGTGCGGAGCGCAGCGGACCTCGCCGCCGATCACCTCGGCCATGTCGTCGGCCAGTACCGGGATGGCGCAGCCCGCACAGGCGCAGACCGACGCCCACGGCGAATGGCTATGAATCAAGGCGCCCAGGTCGGGCCGTTTCCGCAGGATCTGCCGGTGCAACTCGAATTCCGAGGTGGGCAGGCGATTTCCCCGCAGCACGCCCCCCTCCCAGCCCACGACCACCAGATCGTCCGGCGTCACGTCTTCGTAGATCATCCGCGACGGGGTCACCAGCGCTCCCTCCTCCAGGTGTACGGAGATGTTTCCCCAGGTGCCGATGAAGTAGCCCAGGCGGTCCCGCATCAGCAGGCACGTCTCGATGACCGCCTGCCGCAAGGGGACGCTGTCCTGGTGAATGGTGGCGGGTTGCCGGCTCATAGTTGTTTCTTGTTCTGGGTGAACTGCTGCAGCCACTTCGTGTCCCACAGCGAGGGGAAACTGTTCTTGCGGTACGGATGGGCGGCACAGGCGGCCGGGTTCAATTCGATCCCCAACCCCGGGCCGGTGGGCAAGCGAAACTCGCCGCCGGCGATCAGGTCCCAGCCGCACACCAACTCGCTCCGCCAGGGGACGTCGTACTCGGAGAAGTTCTCCTGCATAAAGACGTTGGGCGTCGACCAGCCGAAATGCAGCGCGGCGCAGAGCGCCACCGGTCCCACGGAGACGTGCGGGGCCAGGCGGATGCCTTGGGCCTGGGCCAGGGCGGCGATCCGCTTGCCCACGGAAAGCCCGCCGCAGTGGCAAAGATCGGGCTGGGCGATATCGACGGCCCGCAGCGACATCAAGCGGGCGAACTCCTCCAGCATGTACAAGCGCTCGCCGGCGGCGATCGGCATGGGCAGCGCGGCCTTGACCTCCTTAAGCAGGTCCAGGTCGTAGGGCGAGACGGGTTCCTCATAGAAGCCGGGCCGATATCGCTCCAACCGCCGGCCCATGGCAATGGCCGCCTCGCCCGAAAGCCGCCCGTGGACTTCGACGAAGATCTCCACTTCCGGGCCGACGGCCTGGCGCACGGCCGCCACCCGCGCTTCGGCCGCCGCCGCTTCCTCGGCCGAGAGTTGTTGCCAGGCGGTGCCGAACGGATCGAACTTCAGCGCGCGATAACCGCGGCCGGCCACCTCGCGGGCCCGCTCGGCGTACTGGGCGGGTGTCTGGGAGTTGCCGTACCAGCCGTTGGCGTAGGCCGGCAGCCGCTCGCGCGCCCGGCCGCCGAGCAACTGGTAGACCGGCTGCCCGCACGCCTTGCCCAGCAGGTCCCAGAGGGCCACTTCCACGCCGCTGATGGCCGTCAGCACGGTGGACCCGCCCTGGTATTGATCGCGGATCATCGCGCCCACGATCTTGTCCAGGTCGCGGGGATCGACGCCCAGGACGCGGTCCTCGACCCATTCGTGGATCAAGGTTTCGACGGTCTTCTCCTGCCACTCCAACGAGGCCTCGCCCAGGCCGGTCAAGCCGTCGTCGGTCGTGAGCCGGATGAAGAGGTAGTTGCGCAGCCCTTGCGCTGGTGAGGAATGTTTCCAGCTTTACAATCCTCATGTTACGTTCCTTCGGTCCGCGAGGGTCCGACGCCCAGCAGCAACTCGCCGAGGCGGCGGATGGCGGTCCGGGGGCCGCGAAATGCCCAGACCTGCGAGACATCGACGCTTTCGACGCACTGCGGGTCTTGCCCGAAGGCCGGGGCGTGGTATTCCAACTCGCAGAAGTCGCCCAGGCCGCTGAGCACGTTGACCGCGTTGACGGAGTAGCCGAAATCGGTGGGTTCGTCCTTGGGCACGTCGACATATTCGCCGGAGGGATTGACGAAGAAGTTCCGCACCACCAGCGACCAGGCCGGCCCCGAGCGGCAGCAGTAGCCGATCCGTCCCGTCGTGGCCGCCGCGCGCACGGCCAGCTTGTGTTCGCCGGGGCGGTTCATGCCGATGCGAAGGCAATGGTCCTCGACCGCCAGGGCGCTGGGGGGAAAGTCGCCGAAGAGCACCCGCGGCTGCGTCCGCCAATACGTGGGAACGATCAGCTCCCCGCCGTGCGGAAGCTGGATCAGGTTCCAGATTCCCGTGGGCAGGGGCTGGCGGGCGCTTTCGCCCAACAGCTTCACCGCCGTCCGCTGGGTGTAGGCGGCGTACTGGACGCCATCGAGGAGCTTCGCCGCGGACGGCTCATGGCGCAACGGATTGGCCGCCGGGCCCACCCACTTGGTCAGGCGCAGTTTCATGGGCCGCCGGGCACGGGCAAAATGCAACGTCATGGCCCGCGTCATCGCCACGCCGCCGGCCCGCGCCTCCACGGTGTAGGGCGCCGCGTCCAGGGTCGCCGGCTCGGCGTGCTGCTGGCAACGGGGATAGTCGGGAAAGAAAATGTCGATCTCCGGACTGAGCCAGGTGCGGTCGCCGCCGGTGTTCTGCCAGCCCGTGGAGGCGAACACCCCGCGGGCCGACTCCGCGGCGCCCAGGGCCGGATGGACCCAGTAGAAGTTCTCGCCGCCGCCGGGCGCGAACAGGCCCAGCACCCGCGCCCCATAGGGCAGGAGCAGCAGTGCCGAGCCGTCGGGCGAGCGGTACCAGCAGGTTTTCTTGCCCACCGCGGCCAAGGCCGTTTCCAGGGCTTCGGGCGCGGGAGATCGTGTTCTGTTTGCTTGCTTGCTCATGGCGCCAATGCCTTCCCTAAAGCCAGGACGCACACCGCGGCAACGAGCACGGAGACCGCGGCGATCATCAATCGCAGCGGTCTGCCGCGGACGCCGCGCCACTCGCCGCTGAGGAAGCCCACGGCCTGATTGCCCAGCAGTTGCAGGGCTTGCTGGATGCCGAAGCCCACGCCCGCGATGCCCAGCAACAGCAGCCCTTTCCCCAGCAGCAGCGTCACGGCGATGATGAACTGGAGTCCGAGGACCACGGCCAGGGCGACGTCGCCGCCGGAGGCGAAGAGCCCCCCCCAGGACCGGTTCTTGGTCATTTGCCAGGCGGGGTAGCCGAGATTCACCGCGGCGCCGCCCAACAGCCCGACCGCCCAAGCGGCCATGATCGCCGCCAGTTCGCCGCCGCCGCGGGCGATGACGGCATTGAAGGTCGGTTTGTAGGTGTAGACGAAGCCCAGCATGAGGCCGGTGGAGAGAACGCCTGCCACGACCGCCATGATCAGGCCGATCGGAAAGCTCCCCGAGGTCCCCACGGCGGCCGTGCCCTTCTGCAAGGCGCGGTCGCGTCCGAAGCCGGCCAACGTTGAGAGGACGACGCCGGCCACAATGACCGCCACGCCCAGCAGAATCACCAGGCCGGGTCGCGAGGTGAGCCCCGGGGCGTCCTCGAACACCCCCGAGCCCTTGATGATCATGGGCAGCGTCACGCCCACGGCCGCCCCCACGCCGGAGAGGACCGCGCCGGTCAGGGCCGCGCCGATCCGCAACACGCAGATGCCGTAGAGCACGTTGGCGATTCCCCAAGCCATGGAGAACAGGTTGCACAACAGGATCGGCCGCCAACCGACTTCCGCATAGACTTCCCACGGCCGGGGCACGCAGCAGAGGACCACCGCCCAGGGGAAGATGACCAGCGAGACCAACATGCCGAGAAACCAGTATTGCTCGAAGCTCAAGCGGCGCATGAGCTTCATCGGCCAGGCGATGGTTCCGGTGCCCAGCCCGGCGAGCGTGACCAAGAGAATGCCGATCAACGTGTTCATGGCTTACCCGCGACCTCCTCTGTGCCGGCCAGAATCGTCATCGTTCAGGCGGACTATCCCCCTCAGTATGCCAGGAATCGGCCGGATAGCAATGGGCTTGTGGGTCACAGAAATTGACGTTTTGGCTCACCCGGAGCGACAAGGGATCTGGGGACTGTCCCAATTTTCGTCCGACGAAAATGGGACTGTCCCCTTCTGCGTCACATCTGCGTGACTAACCACTTTATGCCCCCCGTTCGGACCACAGCCGACGATATTGTCCCGGCGTCATGCCGGTCTTCCGCTTGAACAGCTTGCACATCGACTCGACGTGGAGGAAGCCGGTCAGGGCGGCAATCTTCGCCAGCGGCAGCTTGGTCGTGCTCAGCAGGCGCATCACGTGCTCGATCTGCACGCGGCGGATCTCGTCGTTGGGCGAGCGGCGCAGAAAGGCCGCGAACCGCCGCTTCAGGGTGCTCCGCGAGACGTGGACCTGGTTGACCACGTCCTCGATCGTCAGCCCGTCGCAAGCATGTTGGCGGATCAATCGCAACGCGGCGGCCAGGTCGGCATCGGCGATGGTCAGCACGTCGGTCGATTTTCGCGTCACCACTCCCAGGGGCGGAATCAGGGTTTCTGCCCGCCGCGGCGCCTTGCCCTTCATCATGCGGTCCAGCAGCGCGGCGCCCTCGTAGCCTACGCGCCAGGGATTCAGGGCCACGCTCGACAGCGGCGGATCGCACAGGTCGCAAAGCATCTCGTCGTTGTCTACGCCGATGACCGCCACTTCGTCGGGCACGGCCACCGCGTGTTGGCCGCAGACGTTCAACACCTGGTGGCCGCGATTATCGGTGACGGCCATCAGGCCGGCGGGCTTGGGCAGCGACTTCAGCCAGGCCGCCATCTCGCCGGCCCGCGGCAGACTCTCCGCCTCCAGGGCCGGGGCGTCGAGGCGGGCAGTTTTCGCGCCGGCGGTGTAGACGTGCACAGTAAATCCCCGCTCCGCCAGGTACTCGGCGAAGTATTGCGAGCGCTTCTCGCTGTAGTAGATGCCGGCAAACCCGCAGAAGGCGAAATGCCGCAGACCCAGCGAGAGCAGATGATCGGCGGCCAGCCGGGCCACCGCCCGATGGTCGGTGATGATGACCGGCACGCCCTTGATGGGGTGCAGCCCCACGAGGTCGACCGTGGGCAGCCGCAGGCGGCTGACCTGGCGGGCGAACTGGCGGCTGGCCAGCCGGGCGATGATGCCGTCGCCGTGCCAGTGCCGCAGCCACTCGGGGGCCGCGTCGTAGAGCCGCCGCTCGTGGATATCGACGGTCCACGGCCCGTGTTCCCGCACGTAGGCGGTGATCCCCTGCAACAGGCCCCGCCCGTAACCTCGGGAAGATTCGACCAGGACGGCGATTCGCGGGCGGGTAGGCATGATGTGCGGCTGGCGGTTTGCGTGTTGTTGATTATACGGTGCCGGGCGGGGGGCAAAAGTGCCCGGCCGCGCTGCGAGCGGTTGTCCGGCGGTTCTTGGACTCCGCCGGTTACTACCTATATACTAGGGAGATTCTCTGCCACGATCATTATGTGCCCCGACGGACAATCCCCATGGATTGACTTTTCCGTTACGAGCCCCCCCTCTAGGAAAGGAACAGCGGCCATGGCAGTGCTCCATCGCGTTTGGTTCGCCGGCGTCTTGCTTTCGATGGTGGCAATTGCGTGGGCTCAAGGGCCCGACCAGGGGCCTCCCGGGCGACGGCCGCAGGGCGAGGGGTCGCCGGGCGGGCCCATGCACGGCGGTCCGCCGTTGGTCATGTTGGCCGCCCAGAAATCGGTCGAGGCCGACCTGAAATGCAGCAAAAGCCAGAGGAAACGCATTCAGGCCCTGGCGGAAAAAATGCAGAAGCTGGCCGGCGAGGCCATGCAAGCCGGCCCGCAAGGCATGGGCGGCGGGCCGCAAGTCACCCCCGGCGTACGGATACAAGGTATGAGGCCGCCGCCGCCAGGTGGGCAGCCCGGCCCGCAAGGCATGAATCCGCCGCCCCAAGGGATGGGCGGGAAAATGGAGTCTGCGCAAAGAGATGCCGAGAAGGAACTGGCGGAGATCCTCAAGCCAGAACAGATGACCAGGCTCAAGCAGGTCGCGCTGCAAATCCAAGGCCCGCAAGCCCTGCTCGCCCCCGAGCTGGCAGAGAAGCTGCAATTGACCGAGGAACAGGTGGGCAAGATCAAGGGATTGACGCGCAAGCAGGACAAGAAACTCAGCGCCATTCTGACCGACCAGCAGCGGGCGAAATGGCAGGAGATGGTGGGCCGGCCGTTCCACGGGAAGCTGATGGCTCCGCCGCCCGGCATGGGGCCGCCCGGCATGGGGCCGCCGCGATACTGATCGCAGGAGGGGCGCGAAACAAGTCATGAGCACTTCGCTGTCTCCCGATGAATTGCTCAGCCAGGCCCGCTCCGGCAGCAGCGACTGCCTCGGGCAGTTGCTCGAACTCTACCGCCATTACCTCGGGCTGCTGGCCCGCCTCGAGATCGGGCGGACCTTGCAGGCGAAGCTCGACGCCTCGGACCTCGTGCAAGACACCCTGCTGGAGGCACATCGCAATTTTCCGAAATTCCGCGGAGCCGGCGAAACCCAGTTCGTCTGCTGGCTGCGACAGATCATGGCCGCCAGCCTGGCCAACCTGCTCCGCCGCTACCTCGGCACCCAGGGCCGGGATGTCCGCCTGGAACGGGACCTGGCGGTCCACCTGGATCAGTCCTCGCGGCTGTTGGACCGGGGCCTGGTGGCGCCGATCAGCTCGCCCAGCCAGCAGGCGTCCCGCCGCGAGCAAGTGGTCCTGCTGGCCGACGCCCTGGCGTTGCTTCCCGAAGATTACCGGGAAGTCATCGTGCTGCGGCACTTGGAAGGGCTGTCGTTCGCCGAAGTCGGCCAGCGGATGGGGCGTTCGCTGGACAGCGTGGAGAAACTCTGGGTGCGCGGACTTGCCCGGCTCCGCCAGATGATGGGAGGCACGCCATGAGTCACGGTCCCGACAAACCTTCCGACGGCGGTCGCGGGCCGGCCGCCGAGGTGCGCCCGGGCGAGGGAATTCCCGACGATCCGCGGCTCTTGCAGGCGGTGCGCGAGTACCTCGACGAATTGGAATCCGGCCGGCGGCCGGATCGCCGCCTGTGGCTGGATCGCTATCCCGACTTGGCCGACGCCCTGAACCAATGCCTCGATGGCCTGGAGATGGTCCATCAGGCCGCCCCCTTGGCCGGTCCGCTGTCGGCCGACTGGCCGCGGGCCTCCGGCGCCGCCCAGGATGCCGCGGCAGCCAATCCGTTGGGCGACTTCCGCATTGTGCGCGAGATCGGCCGGGGCGGCATGGGCATCGTCTACGAGGCCGTCCAGTTGTCGCTGGCCCGGCGGGTGGCTTTGAAGGTATTGCCGTTTGCGGCCACCTTCGACGCCAAGCATCTGCAACGCTTTCGCCAGGAGGCCCAGGCCGCCGCTCAGCTCCATCACAGCAACATCGTGCCCGTCTACGCCGTCGGCTGCGAGCGCGGCATCCACTTCTACGCCATGCAGCTCATCGACGGCCAATCGCTGGACGTGGTCGTCCGCCAACTGCGCTCGCAGGCGGGCATGGTCCCGCTGGAGACGGGTTCGGCCGAGCTGCCGGCGCCGAGCCGAAGGTCTGGATCGTCGCCCTCCAGCACGCTCGGCGTCACGGGGGCTTGGAAACCGGCGGCGGGTGCACTGGCGGAGCCAGTGGCACACGATGCACTGGCGGAGCCAGTGGCACACGATGCACTGGCGGAGCCAGTGGCACACGATGCACTGGCGGAGCCAGTGGCACACGATGCACCGGCGGAGCCGATGGCAGATAGCGAGCCAGCGGCCGCTGCCGAGGCCGCCGACACCGAGCGCGCCGCCGCCGTCACGCAGGGGCGGTTTTCGGTCCATTTTTCCAGCTACCGCACGGGCAGGGAACCGGAGCTGTTCCGCGCCGTGGCCCGCTGCATGGCCCAAGCGGCCGAAGCCCTCGAATATGCCCATCAGCAGGGCATCATCCACCGCGACATCAAGCCGGCGAACCTCTTGATCGACGCCCGCGGCAACCTCTGGGTCACCGACTTCGGCCTGGCCCACTTCCATGACGCCCCGGGCTTGACCCACACGGGCGACGTGCTGGGCACGATCCGGTACATGAGTCCCGAGCAGGCCGCCGGGCAGCGGGTGGTGCTGGATCACCGCACCGACATCTACTCGCTGGGCGCCACCTTCTACGAGCTGCTCACGCTGCAGCCCATCTTCCCCGGCCGCACGCGGCAGGCTCTCCTGGCCGACGTGCTCAACCACGAGCCGCGGCCGCCGCGGGCGATCGACCGCAGGATTCCGGCGGAACTGGAAACCATCACCCTCAAGGCGCTCAGCAAGAATCCGGCCGACCGCTACGCCTCGGCCCAAGAGCTGGCCGACGATCTGGCGCGATTCCTCCGCGACGAGCCGATCCGGGCCCGCCGCCCCTCGCTCGTCGAGCAAGTCCGCAAGTGGTCGCGCCGCCACCCGTCGTTGCTTGGCGCGGCGGTGCTCATCATGTTCCTCACGCTGCTGGGCTCGCTGGTGAGCAACGGGCTCATCGGCAAGGCCAACGAGCGGGCCAACGCGGCCTTGCGAGAATCGCAACTCCGCGCCGCCGAAGCGGAGAAGCGATTCCAGCAGGCCCGCCGGGCTGCCGACCTCCTCATCGAAGTGAGCGAAAAAGACCTGGCCGACACGCCGGCGACCGAGAGCCTGCGGAAGCGGCTCCTGGAGACGGCCCTGGGCTATTACCGCGACTTCGTCGCCCAGCACCGCGGCAACCCCTCCAGCCAGGCCGAGCTGGTCGCCGTGCAAGAGCGGCTCAAGAAGATCCTCGACGATCTTACGGTCTTGGAGGGCGCCGGCCAGCTCATCGTGCTTTCCGATCCGCGGGTGCAAGCCGATCTCGCCCTGAACGACGCGCAGCGCGGAAAAATCGCGGCCCTCACCGAGGATTTTGCCCAGCGGCGGTTGGCTTCGCTGCACGACTTCGGCGAGCTGTCCTCCCCCGAGCGCAGGGCGCGGTTCCTGGAACTGGCCCGCGCCAACGATCGCGTCATGCGGAAGACGCTCACCCCGGCGCAACTGCAACGGCTGGAACAGATCACCCTGCAACTCCACGGCCCCGCGGTCTTCAGCCAGCCCGAGATCGTGGCGCGGCTCCATCTGACCGACGCGCAGCGTCAGGCGATCCGGCAGATCGAACGGGACAATTTCGGGCCCGCTTTTATTTTCGGCGACGAGCCGGCAGGCCACGGGCCGCCTCCGGGTGGCGGCCCGCGCCAGGACGTGCACTACAGGACCGGCATCATTACGGCCGGAGGCGAGCACCGCGGCGGGCACGGGGTGCCGCCAGACGTCATGAAGAAGGCCCTGGCGGTGCTGACGCCGCAGCAGTTGGCCGAGTGGACGAAGCTCACCGGGGCGCCCTTCAAGGGCGCATTGGATTTTCCGCCACTCGGTTTTCCGCCCGCCGGCTTTCCGCCCCCTGGCGGTCCTCCGCCTGCTGGTCCTCCGCTAAACGGCGACTTGCCCGGCGGTCCGCCGCCGGACGAGCCGCCGCACTCGCTGTGAAACCGGCCGTTAAAGATCGCTCAGCTTGCCGAGGCTGCCGGCTGCGGGAACGGGTACTCCGTCCATCTTCGCCATCACGTCCCGCGGCGCGGGCAACGGGCGGAAAATAGAATTCCGGCGGCGGTTCTCGGCGGCCGATTGTTACTAGCAGACTATAGGGGGATAGCCGCGCCGCTGCCCCGGCGATTGGGCGGGGTATCAGCGGTCACGGGGACTGGCCCCCTTGCGCCGCGAAAGCGGGCCGCGTTATCCGGTGGCTCATGCCACCGGCTCTTGAAAATATAGGGGGACTTCGACCGTGTTCTGGCTAGGCAAAACTCGTCGCCCGCGACAGCGTGCAAGGAAAATCGACAACCGCAAGCGTTGCAATTGCCAATTCGAGCAACTGGAAACGCGCAGTCTGCTCTCGGCCACGGGCTTGGCAGCCATTACGGCCCACCCCATGCTCACTTCGCTGGCTGCCACGAGTTCTTCCAGCGGAATGACCCCGGCGCAAATCATCGCGGCGTACTCGGCCAGCGTCACGCTCTCAAGCGGCGTTACGGGCAACGGGAGCGGCCAGACGATCGCCATCGTCGATGCGTACAACGACCCGAAGATCGTGGGCGACCTGCAAACGTTCGACGCCAAGTACGGCCTGGCGGCGGCGAATTTGAAAGTCGTCAACGAGTCCGGCGGCAGCACGCTTCCCAGCAGCAATGCCGATTGGTCGTTGGAAATCGCCCTGGACGTCGAATGGGCCCATGCCATAGCGCCAAAGGCGAACATCCTGCTGGTCGAGGCGAGTTCCGACAGCCTCAGCGACCTCCTCAGCGCCGTGAAATACGCCGCCGGCGCGTCTGTGGGAAGCTCCCAGGTCAGCGTGGTCTCCATGAGTTGGGGCACCAGCGAGTTCAGCGGCGAGACCAGTTACGACAGCTACTTCACGACGCCGTCCGGCCACACCGGCGTCACGTTCGTGGGCGCCGCCGGCGACAGCGGATCGCCCGCCATCTGGCCGGCCGTCTCGTCCAATGTTGTGGCGGTCGGCGGCACCACGCTGACGGTCAGCTCCGCCGGAAGCTACGTCAGCGAAACCGGCTGGAGCGACGGCGGCGGCGGCATCAGCACCTATGAAACCGAGCCCACCTATCAGACCTTGACCGGCATCACCGACAAGAGCGGCAACCGCGTCGCCCCCGACGTTGCCTACGACGCCGATCCGAACAGCGGCCTGATGGTGTACGATTCCGTCACGTCCGGCGGCACCAGCGGCTGGCAGATCGTCGGCGGCACCAGCGCCGGCGCACCGCAATGGTCCGCGATCATCGCCATCGCCAACCAGGCGCGCGTGGCCAACGGCCTGGGCACGCTGAGCAGCACCCCCGCCTACATCTACGCGATCTACTCGAAATCGCCCGGCGATTTCCACGACGTCACCAGCGGCAACAACGGCTACGCCGCCGGCACGGGCTACGACGCCGTGACGGGACTGGGCAGCCCCGTGGCCAGTTCGATCGTCAGGGACCTGGCCACCATCACCTCGTCCACTTTCACCAAGTCCAGCACGACCATCACGATTGCCCCCAGCAACGGATCCGGCGGCGGCAATGGTGGTGGCGGCGGTGGCCACCACGGCGGCCGGTCGCGCTGGGGCAGCGGGCCGGGCTGGGGCGGCGGCCCGGGCTGGGGCGAGGCACTTTCCTCGGGACCCATAACGACTTCGGCCCAGAGCACCCCGAACGCGGTCTTCGCTCCGGTCGAGACATCATCGGGCAGCAGCCCGGTCGCGTGGCCCACGCCGAGCGCCGCTGCGGGATCGGTCGCGGCCGGCTTGCCTGTGCAAGTTGCCGTCCCGGCCGATTCTTCCCGGACGGAGTCCAGCCAGACTGATTCCCGGCAATTCGCAGCCCAGTCAACAGGGTACGTCTCCGTGATCACAAGCATCGACGCTTCGGTCGTGGGCACACTGCCGGCCAGGACCGTGTTGCAGGCGGCGGACGGATCGCCGGCTGTGGACTCCCGTGGCGCCGATCTGGTGTTTGCGGCACTGGGAACGCGCGGACAGGGGAACTGGATCGCGTCGTCGGCCCCGGCGCGGCTGGAAGCAAACGCCGCCGGCGATAGCAATCTTGGGGTCCGCGACGACCGGACCGCCGCCCGGCGCAAGCCACCGGCGAAACTCCCGCGTCGCACGCGGAATTGGGCGCCTGGATGGCAGCCGCCGGCGCGATCGGCTGGTTTGCCGTCAAGGACTCGACTGAGCGCGAGGACGCACACCGGCCGGCGGCGGCCTTGCGGGGCAGGCAAACCGGCCGGCGCCGATAGCGTGGCGGTTTCTCCGTGGATTCGTTACCATGCTGGTAGAGACGCGTGTGCCGGCGGTGATGCCGTCCGGAAGCCGCGTCTTGCCACAATCCCCCCCCTCAGTTCCAAGGAGACGAGTGATGCGCACAGCAGCCATGATTGTGTTGACGGCCGCCGCCGTGTTGATTCTGTCGCGAGTCGTCGTGGCGGAGGATGCCCAGAAGCCCTGCCCGCCCGGCCCCGAATTGCTCTTCATGCACCTCGACGCCAATCACGACGGCGTCATCACGGCCGATGAGATTCCGGCCGACGCCCCCGAGCCGCTCAAGGCCCTGTTGAAGGCCGCCGACAAGAAGGGCGACGGCAAGATCACGCTGGAGGAGTTCCTGGCGGCGGCGAAAGAGCATCCGCTGCCGGCCCCGCCGCTGGGACCGCCGCCGTTCGGGCCGCCGCCGGGTGGACCGGGACAACCGACCTTCTTCTTCGCGGCAACGATGCCGCCTCCCGGCTTGCCGGAGAAGCCGCTGGACCTCAAAGCGCTCTTCAACAAGATGGACAAGAACAAGGACGGCAAGCTGACCCTCGAAGAGTTCACCGCGGGGATGAAGGAATGGCAAAAGACCATGATGGGAAACCCCCGAGCGGTGGACGGGCCGCACCCCATGTTCCCAGGCGGTCCGATGCCGGGACCGGGTGGTGGGATGCGGTTCCAGGGCGGCGGTCCGATGCCGGGACCGGGTGGACCGGGCGGCCTTCGCGTCCAGGCTTGGGGTCAAGGCGGACCGGGGCCGGGACCGAACGGGCCGATGTGGATTCAGCGCCGAGCGATGCCCGGTCCCGGAGGACCGCCCGCTGGGCTCGACAAGCCCGACGACGGCAAGGTCAAGGCCCTGGAGGACCGCGTCAAGGAGTTGGAAACCAAGCTGAAGGCCCTGGAAGAGAAGATCGAGTCCCAGGAATCGAATTAGCCCTGGTTGTCGACCAGGTATCCAACCAGGGACGTGTTCCCGCTCTGATTGCCAAAGAGACTGGCCAACAACTGCTGCAACGATGGGCTAAGTTGAGTGCTGGACTGGTTGCTGGCGGCATTGGCGGCGCTGGCACTGCTCGTGTCGGCGTCGCTGGCCGCGGCCTGCTGATCGAAACTCGTGGGATCGATGCCGTTGGCTTTCAGGGTCTTGTCGACCGCGCTGCGGATGGCCGTCTCCAGGTCGGCCGGAGTGGCCGAGTTCCCGGCGTTTTCGATGGCCGTGGTGATGGCCGTCTGGAGTTGGCTCTGGAGGCTACTGGTGCTCGTGCTGTCCGATGACGATGACTCTGTCCCGGAGCCGAGAAGGCTGAGCAGGTTGGAGCTGTCGGAACCCTGGCTGCCCGAGGTCCCGCCGGACTGGCTGAGGGTCTGAAGGAGTTGCTGATAGAGACTCGAATCGTAGGAATTGACGCCCGAGACGCCTGACATGGTATTTTCTCCTCCTTGAGAACCAACGCGGCAGAGACGGCCGGTCCGTTTCACGAAAGGCACAAGGGAGCGTGCCCTGGATCGGCACCCAAGAACAATATCGGCAACTTTGCCGGTTGGGCAATATATTCCATGCCCTGAAAATTGCGATTTTGCCCCGTGGAAAGGCCCCCTCTCCCGGAGGGAGAGGGCCGGGGTGAGGGCGAAGTGGAGGAGACGGGTGATCCAGGTGGCCGGGATTTGCGGTACTTCCCCCAACGTCGGGCACCACGCCGGTCGTCGCTCCCGGAGGGAGAGGGAACCGGACAGCCCTCACCCTGACCCTCTCCCGGAGGGAGAGGGGAGGCGATCGCGGCCCTCAGCGGACCAGCTCCAACGTCGCCCAGAGGCTCGGGTCCTCCTGATAGGGCATGGGACTGCCGACGCCGAAGGTCCGCTGGCCCAACTCGCGGTCGATCACCGCATAGGTGAAGCCGAGCCGGGGATGTTCCTGCGGATCGAAACCGGTCAGGGCCTCGGCCGGCACGAAGGCCTCCAGCAGATAGCCGTGTACGCGCTTTTCGCTGCGGACCTGCAATTGCTCGCGCCCGACGGGCCGGGGCTCCTCGCGGGCACGATGGATTGGCAGCCACTGGGCCACGGGCTGATCCTGCCCGCGACCCTCGCCGCAAGGCATGAAGAGGAAGCGGTGGCAGTAGCGGCCGGCGCGGTGGACGTTGTGGACGTTGCGGGTGTCGATCCAGAGTTGCAGGCAGTCGCTGTCTTCGCTGCGGGCGGCCCGGCACCAGGGCGGCTGCCGTTTGCCCTCGACGCAGAGGGCGACGGCCAGGCCGGCCTCGCTCCAGGCGGCGCGGAAGTCGGTGGCCAGGGGTTGTTCTTCCAAGGCGGCGAAGTCGACCAGGCGGTACTTCTCGTCCAGGGCGGCCCCGTCCGGCGTCCACAGCGGCGACTTGTACCGGCAGGGCGCGGCAAAGCGGAAGAGAAAGCGTTTGGGCAGCAACGATTCCGACATGTCAGCATCCGTCATGATTCACCGCAACCGATCACAAGGCCAAATCACGCCAAAGAAAGGCTCGCGCAGAGTCGCAGAGACGCAGTGAACAATGATGTTGTGGGTTGCGACTCCGCATCAATATATCTCGATCAAGTTTCTAAGAGTCCCGAAAACAGAGGAACACTGATTTTCGCTAATCTTCGCTGATTGCTTCCATCAGCATCGACTCGTGTCTCTTATCCTTTTTCTCCCCGCGTCTCTGCGTCTCTGCGCGAGTCTTGTTTGTTTTGCCCCGGAAGGGACAGCCCCGTCCGCGATCACTTTTTCTTCAACGTCTCCAGATGCTCTTTCAAGAACGCCCGCAGGCCCCCGCGGTGCAGGTCGTCCACGGAGCGGAACTTCATCCGCAAGAGGTCGCAGTCGGGCCGCTGGCCGTCCCACTGGGCATCGTGGCCCAGGGCGGTCAGGCGGCCTTGGGTGATGCAGCCTTTCGGCCCCAGCAGCGTCAAGTGGACGCCGTCGACTTTCTTGGTCTGCACGGCCGCCCAGGGCTCCTTCTGCTCGGGCACGTACAGCGGCACCACCTGCTTGTTGTTCCACAGCAACTGGCCGGCGGGGGCGGTCTCGGAAAGCAACTCGATCAACTCCTCCAGCACCTCCGGCTCCCAGAGGACCTTCTTGCCGATGGGAAAGCCCTTGCGGGCGAAATGCCACTTGCGGCCCAGTTGCTTCCAGGGCTGGAGGATCTCGGCGTGCTGCTGGACGCGGGCGGAGAAGCGGCCGAAACCGGCCACCGCCTCATCGACGAACTTCCAGAACTCGGCCCGGTCGATCTCGGCGTACTCGTGGACCCGCAACTCGATCTCCTGCCACGGCCCGCGGAGATTGCGGACCTTCACCCGCGGCTCGGTGCCGTAGAGCGGCAGCTCGGGCATGTCGTTGAGCGGCCTGAGGTTCAGCCGCCCCACCAGCTCGTCGCGATCGAAGGTGCCGCGGGCGGTGCGGAACTTCATTTTCAGCAGCCATTCCTCGCCGGTAATGGCGTGGAAGAACCAGCCGTCCGACTTCTTGGCCGCCCGGATCTCGACCACGCTGCGGGTGTTCCAATCGGTGTCGCTGAAGAGGTCCGACTGCTGCTCGATGCGATCGATCACCTCGGCGAGGATGCGGCCGTCCCAGCGGCAGGGATTGCCGGTGCGGCCGACGCGGTCGGCGGTGTGCCAGCGACGGCCGTCCGACTCCCAGGGCATTTTCGCCGTGCCGCCGATCTCGTTGATATCATGGTCGCCGTCGCGGACGGCTTCGGCGGCGGCGAAGTCGTAGACCCTCCGCGGCGCGAACGGCCCGGCCGCCAGCACCGGCGCCAGCACTTCGGCGGTATGGGAAACCAAGGGGGAAGGCGGAAGGGGGAAAGCGGAAGGGGGCACGGACGCCGGCGTTTTAAGTGTTCCTTCCGCCTTCCGCCTTCCACCTTCCGCCTTGGTGCTTCCGGAAATGCCCCCCGGGCGGCAGCCCGGGGGCTTTTGCTTTTTTCTTCCCCCTTCCGCCTTCCGCCCTCCGCCTTCCGCGACAATGTCTTCCGGGGTGCCGGCGGCCACCACGAAGCCGCCCTCGTCGCCCGCCTCGGGGCCCAGATCGATCACCCAGTCGGCGGTCTTGATGACGTCGAGGTTGTGCTCGATCACCACGACCGTGTTGCCCAGATCGACCAGGCGGCCGAGCACGTCCAAGAGCTTGGCCAGGTCGTCGAAGTGCAGGCCCGTGGTCGGCTCGTCGAGCAAGTAGAGGGTCCGTCCGGTGTCGGGCCGCGAGAGCTCGGCGGCCAGTTTCACCCGCTGGGCTTCGCCGCCGGAGAGGGTGGGAGCGGGCTGGCCGAGCGTCAGATAGTCGAGGCCGACGTCGCAGAGCGTTTCCAGCACGCGGCGGATCTTGGGAATGTTCTCGAACAGCCGCACCGCCTCGCCGCACGACATGTCCAACACGTCGGCGATGGAGCGGCCGTGGTACTGCACGGAGAGCGTCTCGGGATTGTAGCGGCGGCCGCGGCACACGTCGCACTCGATCCACACGTCGGGGAGGAAGTGCATCTCGATGCAGCGCTGGCCGTTCCCCTCGCAGGCCTCGCAGCGACCGCCGGGCACGTTGAAGCTGAAGCGCCGCGGCGTATAGCCGCGCAGCTTGGCCTCGGGAAGCTGCGCGTAGAGGGCGCGGATGAGGTCGAACACGCCGGTGAACGTGGCCGGGTTCGACGTCGGCGTCTGGCCCAGCGGCTGTTGATCGACGCGGATCACCTTGTTGACCAGTTCGATGCCGCGGATGGCGTCGTGGGCGCCGGGCAGCGTCTTGGCACGGTGCAACGTCCGCGCCAGGGCGTTGTAGAGCACGTCTTCGACCAGCGAACTCTTGCCGCTGCCGCTGACGCCGGTGATGACGCAGAGCGTGCCCAGCGGGATGGCCACGTCGATGTTCTTGAGGTTGTTGTGCCGCGCGCCACGGATTTCCAGCCAGCCGCCGCCGGGCGGAGGTTTGGTCCCCTCTCCCCTTGGGAGAGGGTTAGGGTGAGGGCGCGCCGCTTTCGGGCCCATTTTCTTGGCAGCAGCCCCCGCGCCAGCCGCCCTCACCCCCGGCCCCTCTCCGGGCACCGACCGAAGGTTGGTCGGTAGAGGGGAGAATCGCGACGCCATCCGCCGCTGGGCCGGCACGGCGATCGCCTTGCGGCCCGACAAATAGGGGCCGGTCACGGAGCCGCGGCGGGTGCAGAGCTCGGCGGGTGTGCCCTGGGCAACAATCTCGCCGCCCGCCCGCCCGGCCCCAGGACCAAAATCCAACAGCCCGTCGGCCTGGGCAATCACCTCGCGGTCGTGCTCGACCAACAGCAGCGTGTTGCCCAGGTCGCGGAGTTTCTTCATCGCCTCCAGCAGGCGGCGGTTGTCGCGGGGGTGCAGCCCGATGGTCGGCTCATCGAGCACATAGAGCACGCCGCACAGTCCGCTGCCCACCTGGGCGGCCAGCCGAATGCGTTGCATCTCGCCGCCGGAGAGCGAAGGGGCGGACCGGGCCAAGGTGAGGTAATCGAGCCCCACGTCGACGAGGAATTGCACGCGGTTGCTCATCTCGCGGAGCACGTCGGCGGCGATCGGTGCGCTCGGCGGCCGCCGGCTTCCACGCCCGCAACTCGGCCAGCAGCTTGCCCAAGGGGAGCCGGCAGAAGTCGTCGATGGTGCGGCCGCGGAGCCGCACCGCCGCCGCATCGTCGCGGAGCCGGCTGCCGCCGCAGATGGTGCACTGGACTTCATCGACGAGGTGTTCCAGCCGGTTGCGGAAGCTGGGCGAGACGCGGCTGGCCTCGTCCAGCGCGGGATAGAGGCCCTTGTACTGGAAGCGGAAGAGCAATCTCCCCTCTCCCGTCGGGAGAGGGACCGCAAGCGGTGCCCGGGGTGAGGGCGGGGCACTTTTGGCGCGTGTCTTCCCGCGCCCATCGCCCTCACCCCCGGCCCCTCTCCGGGCACCGACCGAAGGTTGGTCGGGAGAGGGGAGAGTTACGTCGAACCATTGCTCGCCGGTGCCGTGCATCACCAACCGGCGGTGCTTCGTGGCCAATTGCTCGAACGGGACGTCCAGGGGCACTCCGGTGGCGCGGGCGAAACCTTCGAGCATGGCGCGGAAGAGGCGCCCCCCGGCCTCGGGCCACACGGCCACGGCGCCCTCGGCCAGCGTGAGCTTCGGATCGCGGAGCAGGGCCGCCGGATTGGTGCCCGTCTGCACGCCCAGCCCTTCGCATCCCGGGCACCAGCCCAGCGGACTGTTGAAAGAGAAATGGTGCGGGCCCAGGGGCTCGAAACTCCGCCCGCAGCGGTCGCAGGAGAAGTGCTGGCTGTGGACCTGGGTGGTCCAGAGCGGCTCGGGCACGCCGCGGTTGGGATAGGCCACCTGGAGCACGCCGCGGCCCAGCGCCAGGGCGTTTTCCACGCTGCCGGCGATCCGCGAGCGGGCTTCCGGGCCGACGGTCAAGCGATCGACCACCACCTCGACGCGGTGCTTCCGCCGCCGGTCGATCTCCGGCGGTTCGTCGATGGAGTAGGTCTGGCCGTCGACGCGGATGCGCACGTAACCGGCCGCACGGCTCTGTTGCCACAGCGTCTCGTACCGCTCTCCCACCCGGATCTCCAGCGGCGCCATCAGGTAGAGCTTGGTGCCGGCCGGCAGCGCCATGATCTTCTCGATCACTTCGTCGGCCGACTGGGTGCCGACCGGCACGTCGCAGGCCGGGCAGTAGGTCTGCCCCAGCCGCGACATGAGGATGCGCAGATAGTCGTAGACCTCGGTGACCGTGCCGACGGTGCTGCGGGGCGTGTGTCCGCTGTGCTTCTGTTCGATGGCGATGGCCGGCGACAGGCCCTCGATGTGGTCGAGCTTCGGTTTCTGCATTTGGCCGACGAACTGGCGGGCGTAGGCGCTGAGACTTTCGACGTAGCGCCGCTGCCCTTCGGCGTAGATGGTGTCCATGGCCAGCGAACTCTTGCCCGAACCGCTCGGCCCGCAACAGACGGTCATGCGGTCGCGGGGGATGTCGACGTCGATGCCCTTGAGGTTGTGTTCGCGGGCGCCGCGGACTTTGATGGTGGTGGCCATTTCGACGCGGCGGGGGCGGGCGCGCGGGCCCCCTCTCCCTCCTGGAGGGGGTTGGGGTGAGGGCGAAGTGCGCGTGGACGTCTTCTTCCGAGTTGCCCTCACCCCCTGCCCCTCTCCCGGAGGGAGAGGGGAGATCGTTGGGGGAAGTGAGTTCGAGGCCGTTGCCAACCGCGCCCTCACCCCCGGCCCCTCTCCCGATGGGAGAGGGGAGATGGTTGCGCAGCACCTGGCCGGTGTAGGAATGCTCGGCGGCGGCGATTTGCTCGGGGGTGCCGACGGCCACGATGCGGCCGCCGGCCTGGCCCCCCTCGGGCCCGAGGTCGATGATCCAGTCGGCCCGCTTGATGACCTCCATGTTGTGCTCGACGACCAGCACGGTATTGCCCGCCGCCACGAAGCCGTCCAACACGTCCAAGAGCAATTGGATGTCGGCGAAGTGCAGGCCGGTGGTGGGCTCGTCCAACAGGTAGAGCGTCCGTCCGGTGCTTTTCTTGACCAGCTCGCGGGCCAACTTGATGCGCTGGGCCTCGCCGCCGGAGAGGGTGGGCGAGGGCTGGCCGAGCTTCATGTAATCGAGGCCCACGTCGTGCAGCGTCTGCAACTTGTGCGTGATCGGCGGGATGTTCTCGAAGTGCCCCAGCGCCTCCTGAATGTCCATCTCCAGCACTTCGGCGATCGACTTGCCCTTGTAGCGGACCTGCAAGGTCTCGCGGCTGAAGCGATGTCCCTCGCAGACCGGGCAGGTGACCCAGATGTCGGCCAGGAAGTCCATCTCCAGCTTGTTCGAGCCGTTCCCCTCGCAGGCCTCGCACCGCCCGCCGGAGACGTTGAAGCTGAAGCGGCCGGGCTGGTAGCCGCGGGCTTTCGCTTCGGGAAGCCGGGCGAAGAGCTTGCGGATCTCGTCGAAGACCTTGATGTAGGTGGCGGGGTTGGAACGCGGCGTGCGGCCGATGGGCGATTGGTCGATGGCGATCAGGCGGTCCAGGTGGGCGATGCCCTCGAGGCCGTCGAAGTCGCCGGGATTGCCCAGTCCGGTGTTGAGATCGCGGCGCAGAGCCTCGACGAGGATGTCGTTGACCAGCGAACTCTTGCCCGAGCCGGAAACCCCCGTCACGCAGACGAATACGCCCAGGGGGATTTCCACGTCGATGCCCTGGAGATTGTTGTGGCGGGCACCGCGGACGACGAGGCGTTTGTCGCCGGCCGGGCGGCGGCTCTGGGGAACGGCGATCCGCCGCGTGCCGGCCAGGTACTGGCCGGTGACGCTCTCGGGCTGGGCGATGACCGCGGCGAGCGGGCCGCTGGCCACGATGCGGCCGCCGCGAATGCCGGGACCGGGACCGAAATCGACGATGTGGTCGGCCGCCCGCATGGTGTCTTCGTCGTGCTCGACCACGATAACGGTGTTTCCCAGGTCGCGGAGCTGGGCCAGCGTGTCCAGCAGCTTGTCGTTATCGCGGGGGTGCAGGCCGATCGAGGGTTCGTCGAGGATGTAGAGCACGCCCACCAAGCCGCAGCCGATCTGCCCGGCCAGCCGGATGCGCTGCATCTCGCCGCCGGAAAGGGTGGGGGCGGTGCGGTCGAGCGTCAGGTACTCCAGGCCCACATTTTTGAGGAACTGCAAGCGGCTGCGAATTTCCTTGAGGGCCTCGACTGCGATCAACCGCCCGTTGGCGTCCAATTCCAGGGCGCCGAGGAACTCCTCGGCGTCGGAAATCGGCAGGGCGCAAAGCTCGGGCAGCGTCCGCTCCGCGCGGCCGCTGAAGGCTGGCGAGGCGCTCGTGAGCGTGACGGCGGCGGCCTGGGCATTGAGCCGCTGACCATGGCAGCGCTCGCAGCCCAGGATGCACATGTACTTCTCCAACTGGCGGCGCTGCATGCGGCTCCGCGTGGTGCGATACTGGGCGAGCAACTTGGGAATGATGCCCTCGAACTGGCCGCCCCACTTGTAGCCGGACGGGCCGCTCCGCCAGGTGAAGGCGATGTGCTGGTCGCCGGTGCCCCAGAGCAGCGCGTGTTGCACTTTCTGGTCGAGTTCTTCCCAGGCCGTCTCCAGCACGCTGCCCCGCTCGAGGCTGTGTTTCCGTTCCAGGAATTCGGCCACGCCGCGGAAGATGTGCCGCCGCCACCGCCCCATCTCGCGCCACGAGCCCAGCAACTCCATGCAGCCCTGTTGAAAGGATCGCCCGGACGCGGAAATCAGCCGTTGCGGATCGAAGGTGTAGATCTGTCCCAGGCCGCTGCACTCCGGACACATGCCCTGCGGGCTGTTGAAGCTGAACAACTGCGGGCTGGGCGGCTCGAAGCTCAGATGGCAGTGCGTGCAGGCGTAATGGGCCGAGAGCGAGAGGGCGGGAGAGGGGACGGCCCTAGCCGCTTCGCCCTCACCCCGGGTACCGCTTGCGGTCCCTCTCCCGGAGGGAGAGGGGAGGTGGATGTCCTGCCCTTCCGCCTTCCGCCTTCCGCCCTCCGCCTTTTTTTCTCCGCCTTCCGCCTTGCTTTCGGTCACGACCAGGAGGTTTCCGTTGCCCAGGCGGAGGGCCAACTCCACGGCTTCCGCCAGTCGAGCGCGGATCTTCGGTCCGGCCACCAGGCGATCGACGACCACGTCGATGTCGTGGCGCATCTGCCGGTCCAGTCGCAGGTCGTCGCTGAGATGAACGACCTGGCCATCGACCCGGGCACGGACGAAGCCCTGCTTCAGCAAGTCCTCGAAGAGGTCGCGGTACTCGCCTTTCTGCCGCCGAATCAAGGGAGAGAGGATCAGCAGGCGGCTTCCGGCAGGCAAGGCGGCGATCTCGGCGATGATCTGCTCCCGGCTTTGGGCGGTGATCGGCCGACCGCATTGGGGGCAATGGCCCTGGCCCACTCGGGCATAGAGCACCCGGAGGTAGTCGTAGATCTCGGTCACGGTGCCGACGGTCGAGCGGGGGTTCTGGCCGCCGGATTTCTGGGCGATCGAGATCGACGGGCTCAGGCCGACAATCCGATCGAACGTCGGGCTTGGGCATCTGGCCCAGGAACTGCCGGGCGAAGCTCGACAAGCTCTCGACGTAGCGCCGCTGTCCCTCCGCATAGAGGGTGTCGAAGGCCAGCGAACTCTTTCCCGAGCCGCTCACCCCGGTGAAGCAAATCAACTGGTTTCGTGGCAGGACCAGTTGAACGTCGCGGAGGTTATGCTCGCGGGCGCCCTGGATGAGGATATCGGAGTCAGCCATGGCCCGGCAGAGACGCAAAGGGATAAGGAAGCGGCAAACCTTGCATTTTAGGGCAGACGCGATCCGCGGGGCAAGCCACGCGGCCGAGTTTCCACCGTATCTTTCCGAAGCGCAATGCTTCATGATTCTTTACGAAAATCACCAAGTTCACCAAGGTTCGCAGTCTACTTAACCTTCCAGGAATGGTGTCAACGGGGGTAAATCCCCGCGATCCGGCCTAATGTTGCCCCTGCAATCGGCCGATCCGTTACAAAAGGAACGATCGTTAGTTCCGGTAAAATCGGCTTATCGGGAAATTCCGTCAGGCCCGGCCGGTTAAGACTAATCGTCACGGTTTGCACTGGGGGGAGGGGACAATGACCGCAAAGGGCGTCAAGTTTGCGTGGATCTTGGTGGTTTTGGTTGTTGGGACGCTGGCTGGCAACGTGCGACTGGTCGCCGAAGAGTCGCCCAGTGACGCCGGACAGATGACCGTCGCCTCGACGGCCGAGGCGCCGCGGGTCGTCAGGCCGGCTCCTATCACGTCGGCGCCCGCCGCGTCGGCTCCGGCCGGGCTAGCTCCCGTTCCGGCGGTCAGTGGCACCGACGGGGGGGAGGCCAGCGACCCGCCCCCGGACGCATCACCGTTTAATCCTGAGGGTTCCGGAATTTCGGTGGCGGCTGACGACGGTACGAAGCCGGATGACTGTCAGAACGTGCTGTCCGGCTGTGGTGACGGTTGGTGCGGCCCGGCGGGCCGGTTCTGGATGCGGGCCGACTACCTGATGTGGTGGACGAAGGGGAGCCAGTTGCCGCCCCTGGTGACCACCAGCGGGACAGGCTCTGATCCGAGCGGGCTTCCGCCCGGTGCCCTGGGGCGAACCGACACCACCGTCCTTTTTGGCGGTTCCCAGGCCGACAATCACGGCCGCTCCGGCCTCGATATCACCCTGGGCATGTGGTTGGACTGCTGCCACACCTGGGGCATCGAGGGAAATTACTTCAATCTGGGGGAGTTGAATGACCGGTACGACAGCGGCCTGTCCAACGGCTATCCGCTGTTGGCCCGGCCGTTCTTCGACACCGATACGTCCGGGCTTCCCGGTTCCCGCTACGGGCAGAACGCGGAGGCGGTGGCCTTCCCCGGCAAGCTTGCCGGCAGGGTGACGGCAGATGCATCGGACTATTTCGAGTCGGGCGGCGCCCATTTCCGCCACAACTTGTGCTGCTGGGAATGTTGCGACTGCGCCCCGGACTGCGGCGATGCGGGCTGCCAGGGCGCCTGTGACTGCGACTGCTGCTGCCGACGCGCCTTCCGGTTGGACGTGATCGGCGGCTACCGCTACTATGGGCTCTCCGACAATGTGTCGGTCCAGGAGCAACTCGTCACTCTGGCTCCCCTGGCGGGCGGCGAGCAGATCAATATCACCGACACCTTCCGCACCCGGAACTTCTTCAACGGCAGCGAACTCGGCTTGATCGCCGACTACTACCACGGCCGCTGGTCGTTGGAGGCCTCGGCGAAGATGTCCATGGGCTGGAACCACGAAGTCACCTTCATCAACGGCGCGACGACACTCATCTTGCCGAACGGCATGGTGGAAGTCCCGCCTCCCCCTCCTCCCAACGGCGGCCTGCTGGGCTTGTACACCAACAACGGCAGCTACTCCCAGGAGGTCTTCATGGTGATTCCGGAGTTCGGCATGCAGATCGGCTATCAGTTGACGGCGCGTCTGCGCCTTTGTCGGCTACGACTTCATCTATTGGGCCCAGGTGGCGCGTGCCGCCGACGAGATCAATTTGCGCGTCAACGATCAAAATATTCCGGGTTCCGGGGTGGCCAATCCCGTGAACCGCGACCCGACGTTCACTTTCAACACCACCAGCTTCTGGGCGCAAGGCATTCGCCTGGGCGCCGAGTTGCGGTTCTAAATCCCGCCGCTTGGGGACTGCGTGCGATCTTCGTCCCGCGAAAATGGGGCCGTCCGCTTCTGAAGCCTGTGGCCCGATCCAGCGGATCGGCCGCACGGGGTGATTACGCCGGCGACGGCTCCGCCAAGAGTTCGACCGGGTTGGCCAACGTCAAGAACATCGCCAGGATGGCGGCGGGCCAAAGATGCAGCAGCAGACGGTCGCTCGACGTGCGCAAGTGCCATGCCAAGTCATGGGGCGTCGTGACGTAGGTGAAGAAGTAGCCTGCCAGCATCATAAGCAAGACGCCCACGATGCCGAGCAGGACGGGACGAGGGCGTCGCGGAGCCCTGCCCAGCAAGAAGAAACAGAGGGGCAATACGAGCACATACGCCTTCACCAAGGCAACCGCGCTCAGGACCAGGGCCTTGGCGACGAGCCAGTAGCGGGAGGCGTCCGCCAGGCGCGGCAACGACGCCCGCCAGCTTTGGCCGCTTACCAGGTCGTTCGGCGTCGCCAACGAGAGTTTGAAGAGAAGCACGACGGCCAGCGCCGGCGCGGCTCCGGCCAGCAACAGGGCGAGTTGGCCCAGCGCCCGCCGGCCCTGATTTCGCCGCCACGCCACGATGCATCGCATGACCAGCAGGACGAGGAGAAACAAGAGCCCCTCGTTCTTGGTCCATGCAGCCAGGCCGGCACTGAGGCCCGCCAGCAAGAGCAGTCCGGGTGACGACTGCTCCGAGGCATCGTCCAGCGCCAATAACAGCAGGCTGGCGAGGATGAAAAACGCCAGCGGCACGTCGGCACATTGCGGCGCCCCCGAAGTGACAAAGGCTTTGGTCCCCAGCAGGACCGTGCCTGCCAGAAGCCCCTGGCTGCGGCTTCGCAACCGGCAGAGCCCCGCCACCAGCACGCCCACCGCCGCAAAAGTAAAGCAAGCCCCCACCAGCACGGGGACCCACTGCGGGTCGCGGCCCAGGCACGACCAACAGCGGGCGTTGGTGAGCGGAAGCAGCAGCGGGTAATCACCATGGAAATGGGCCGGGTGGAAGGCCGTTCGCCAGTCGTCCCCCGCACGATAGATAAACCGCGCCCGCGCGTTCCAAATCGCCCAGGCGTCGAACCAGCCGTGCGGACGGGTGACACAACTCCCGCCCATGCCGAGGGCGTCAAACGCCAGCGCCGCGATGAATGTCGCGACAAGCATTGCCTGCCAACGACGCGCGGCTGGCGGCGGCACGGCCACGGCCGGCACGGCGACCGCCGATGCCCGTACCCGGCCCCCTGCCAGCCCGAGCAAGCCGCCGCCGGCAAAGCCCAGGGTCTCGACGATCCAAAAAACTCGCCCCGGCGGACCAAAGCACAACAGCCCGAGGAAATACGTGCCGGACGACAGCCCCAGTCCGATGCCGACGGCCAGGCAGGCGTGCAGCCCGCGGGCGGCCTCTGCCCCGCCAGCGCCAGGATCGCAGCGCCTCAAGAGAACGTAGGCGAAAAACCACGGCGACAGGAGACCGGCAATCAACCATACCATCGTCATTCTCGCTGCCTGGGTGCGAAACAGCCTGACCCCATTGTGGAGATCGGCCACGAGAGTCCATCCCCGGGCATGGGCGACCCCGGGCAGGCCCGGGGCATCCGCGTCGACGATGACCAGGGCGTGGTCCGGGCAGCGTTCTACCAGCCGCGGCGACAGCGCATACTGGGCCATGAGGAACCGCTCGGCGGAATCGCCGACAAACCCCGTCACGCCGCCTTCAGGCAACAGCGATTTCAGCGGTTCGAAGCAGGCGATCACGGCCTCGGCCGAATTGCTTTCGGGCGGTTGTCGCAACTCCTTGGCGGTATACCATAGGATGCGAGAACTGGCCAACGCGCATAAGCCAAGCAAGGCGATGGCGAGGCGCGGTCGCAGGACCCGTCTTGACCCCATAGCAGCACTGGCCTGGAAAACCGCCGGCCGGGAAGAGGGGAAAGTCCCCGTTTGCCGGTTGCGGCAGTGTAACCAGAGGCAGTGGCCTGCTCAAGGGCAATCGGGGGAAAAGCCGCCCTTTCCGCCCGTGTTCAACCAACTGGCGGGTTTCGGCGACATGCGTAGCGCTAGGGGGACAGTCCCATTTTCGCTGACACGAAAATCGGGACAGTCCCCGCATGGCGCCTACGATCCGCTTGAGCGGAAGTCGCGCGCCTTGCACGCCCGGGCGACCACGGTTTGCCTTGGTCGCGGCGTGAAATCGGCCGGCCGTGAGCGCGCGGCCCACCACGCGCCACAGGCGCGTGCTCGACTGCGCCACCTCCTGCACTTGCTGTCGTGCCCCATCCGTAAGGCATACGATATATTCGTTTCCGTTCCTGCCGGGACTTGTAACCGTTCACAGGGCGGGCGGGGACTGGTCCATTTTTCGGCCAATCGACGTGATTTTCATACGCGACGTGGCCCGAAAACATGGACCTGTCCCCTTCTTCCCCACTGTGAACGGTTACCGGGACTTACACCCCCGGCAAGATTTTCATGCAAGACGTGCTAGGCCTTTTTCGAGGCCTTCCGCCGCCGGCGGCGGCGGATAACCGGCACCAGGGCCAAGCCCCCGGCCGCCAGCAGGACGAACGTTCCGGGTTCCGCCACCACGGCGAACTGGGCGTTGTTGTCGTAGTCGAGCACCGCCCAGGCCTCGTACTGGCCGCCGGTGTTTGGGCCGGTATCGGTATCGACGCCCCAGGCGCCCAGCACTTGGCTCAGGTTCGTCGCACCGGCGGCCTGTGCAGCCGCCCAGAAGTTGGCAAAACTTCCGTTGTAGCCGGTGCCGCTCGGCGTGACTGTCCCACCGGTTTCGGCATATTGCCCCGTCGAGGCGTCTAAGCTGGTCGCGAGGGTCCATTTCGCGGAGGTTCCACTAGACGTATTATACGTGCCCAGCCACAAGTACCCACTTGTGAAGTTGGACTGCGGAGTGCTGCCCGGGAACACCCCCGAACTGTAGCTCATTTGCAGGACGTACACGTCGGTGGTGGTGCCGCTGCTCACGCCGATGCCGCTGAGCTGCATCACGTCGCTGCTCAAATACCCCGCGTGAGGACCCATGGGGGGAGATGTCGCAGTGCCGGGCAGTTCGTTGCCCGCCCGGGTGCGCCAAGTCATGCCCACAGTCGCTATGGGGGTGCTGTTGTTCGAGCCTGCCAGGATGGTGGCGACGGTGCCGAGGTTGCCGACGCCGCTGGTCACGATCGAGGACAGGTTCGCATAGGCCGTACCCTGGGCCACCTGGGCTTGCAGCGTGCCGCTGGTGAACTGAGAGGTATAGGCGTTTGAACCGGAGACGGCCGCCGCGGCGTTGCCGACCACGGTGCCGGCGTTGAGGACCGTTCCCGTGGCCGTGCTGGCAAGGCCCGCGGCGGTGTCGCCGATCCCCTCCGGCTTGATCAAGCCGTTGCTGACCAGACTGCTGGTGCTGATTGCCGACGTGCCGTTGCTGGTCTGGGTGAACGTCAGGCTGAAGTTCGCGGTGGTGCTGCCGGCACTGGAGAACGCGCCGGAGGACGGCGAGCTGACCGTGACGCCACCGATCGTGGTATTGCTAACGCTAAATGTCGGCTTCGTGTTCAGCGTGTCGAGGCCCGTGCCGGTCACGGTGAAGCCCCAACTGCCGTTCAGGAGCATCTCGGCCGGAACGGTCGAACTGGCCGTCAGCGGCCGGTTGTTGACCACGTTGACGCTGAGCAGTGCCGGGAGCGAAGCCGAGGGGATGCTGTCGCCGGAGTCCGTGACCGTCCCCCCAATCGAGACTGTGCCCGCCGTGTTCGACGAATAGCTCGTGCTGACGGTTGCCGTGCTGCCGCTGGCAGCAAGGGTCCCGCCGGTGCTTGAGGACGGGGTGATAGTCCCTATGGTCGCGCTGGTGTTCAGGGTATAGGGGTTCGCCGTGGCGGCGGATCCGGTATTGGTGACGGTGAAGGTGAGGGGATCGTTTGCTGCTGACCATGATGCGGTTGGAGTTCGTCAGGGTGCCGCTAAGGGAAAGGCCGGGAGTGCCGTTTCCTGACTGGTAGGTGATCGTCGGCGCGGTGACAATGCTGTAATCGGCTGACGAAGCACCGTAGAAAGAATCACTCTTACCCGTGGCCCCGTCTAGCTCGTAATAGAAAAACCGGGTTGTGACGCTTATGGGCGGGGCAAGCGTCACTGTTGCGGATTGCCCCACGGTGGCGCCGTTATAGGTGTAGCCAAGAACGCCGAGCAAGATATCGGTCCGGCCGCCGCTGGTGACCGTGCCGTTGCCTGTGGTGTACGAACCGGCAGCGTCGCCAGTAATGGCCCACCCGCTGGACGTGCCACTCGACGATCCCGTCACCGTGGTTCCGATGTCGAGGTTCCCGTCGTGGTTGATGTCTTGGGAAGTGCCAGTGGTCGCAGTCGCCAGGCCGCTGAATGCAGAGTTGGAGGTAAGGGAAAGCTTCGTAGGCGCGGTCCCGATGGTTCCCGTCGTCCAGTACCCCATATTGCATTGGTTGATGCCGTCGTCGGCGCAATTGGTGTTCGTTCCGTCCAGGCAGGCCCAAATGTCGAAATAAATCGTGCCGGAGGTGGAGGTGGTGGTCACCGAGGCGGCGGCAACATTGCCGTTGCTGATGCCACCGCCCGTGATCGTGTACGCGGTGGTTCCGCTCTCGATTGGCTGCAGAGCGAACTGCACCACTTCGGCTGCCCGCGACGTGGAGACCATTGCCAGGACCAGGAGGGTCAGGGCCACACTGATGATTCGTACGACTTTCATAACAGACTCCTTAAAACTTAGATTGCACAAAGAAAGAAAAGAATGAATGGTATTGAACGATTTCGTGAGGAATTCCGCGTGGCCGACGTTCCCCGGGGGCGGCCCTCCCCTGCATGATAATTTCCACCACGGGCTTGCCCGCGCCCGCCCCATGACCCCGCAGGAAGTGCCGGCCGGGACGAGCCGCCGGCGTCGTTTTGTGCGGCGTCGGCAAATCAGTCCGCCGCAAAGCGCCGCCCCCGCCAGCAGGACAAAGGTCCCCGGTTCGGCAACCGCGGGCACGATGGGCGTGCCGGGCGTGACCGTCGCCCCGTTGACCCAATAGGTATTCGTTTCCAGCGCCGAGGTCAGGAGGTTCCCCTTGTAGATCACGGTTGCTCCCAAGGCCGGGAAGTTGAAGTCCATCCCCGAGTAATCCGAACCGAGGACGATCCCGCTGATTACGTCTTCGCTGCTGCCCATGGAGGACGTGCCGAAGTCGCTGGGCAAAATGCTGAGGGTGGGCGGGACCGAGCCGCTGACGATGGTCTGACCGCCCACAAGCGCGTAGGTATTTTCGCTGCCGTCCACGAACATGCCCGGCGTCGGCGAGGCGTTAATCAGTTCGCTGAGGACGGGCACCGACACGGTGTACGTGCCGGGCGACAAATCGTTGAAGGCGTACGCGCCGTTGGACCCGGTTTGACAGAGCAAGACAAGATTCGGATAGGTGGTCGAGTGGAGCGTCACCAGCATGCCCCCGACGGCACAATCCCCCGGTTCCTTCACGCCGCTCCCGCTGAGGTCCAGGTAGACGAATCCCGTAAGGCTCGTCCCCTGCGGAGCCGTCGTCGGCAGCGTCATGCCGGACGCGGAGGCCGTCGAGGCGTTGGGGACCGACGGCGTGGGCTTTGGGGCCGTCGAGGCAGTGGCAGTCGGCAAATTCGACGTGAGCAGCAGCCCCAGCGAAACCATCGAGCTGGCGCCGACCGGGGGTGGAGGCTTCGTCGCGGCGCTGGGCGACCCGCCCGAGGAGCCGCCCGCCGTCGGAGCACTGGGCGTCTCGGTGGTCGAGTCGTTGATCGTTGCGGCCTTCGTGGTTGCCGAGCTGGCCGTCGCGGCGCCGATGGTGGCCGCCGTCTTGCTCTGCGTGCTGGCGCTCGACGACGTGGCCGCCGCGGTGGTTTTTAGCGAGGGGGGGGCGGCCGGCCTCCCGAGGGCAGCGGCCATGCTCGTCTTGGATGCTGTCGCGGGAGCTTCCTGGAGGGCCGAAGAGACTACTAGCCGGTACGTCGGAGTTGTCAGCACCGGTCGCAGAGGCGTTACGCTGATAATCGAAGGAGCGACCGGAGGAGCAACCGAGGGGCCAGAATTTGCCGGAGCGGCAACGGCCTGAAAGAGCAGCAGCGGCACACCACCTGCTTGGGTGTACTCACTGCTAAGAGGCACGATCTCGCTTGCGAGCCCCGCTGGGGGATGTGCCACCAACCATACGAATGTAAACGCACCGACGAACCCGCACCACGAGCCAAAGTGCTTGCGTGCCATCACAGTAACCTTCCGAATTGTCGAGGGAACCGAACGCTGCCTCGTGTGGTTGTGGTAGCATGGCAGCGCGCAGCAGCCCTTCGCACAAGCGGAGGTTACTGAACCAAACGCTGCCTCACTAGTTGGGCCAAACAAACGCTTGGAGTTCCCCGTGAACTCCACGTAACCCTTATCATAAACAGAATTGAAAAAGTTGCAAGCATTTGGCGCGTCTCTTCAGCAAGAATTTTCTTTGCGACCGTTATTTTCTGCAAAAATACACCTAATGGATGGTGGCCTATCACTTAAAGGTGGTGCATGTCGGCCACCTACGGGGTGTATTGTATGGCCAATGCATACTATCTTCCGCGGCAACACGCCGGTGGCCGGCAACATAATCCGCAAACTTTCTCTCGCGGCTGAGGACATCCGGGCCCAAGAAAAGAAGAAGGCCCGCGGGGGTTTTCCCCAGCGGGCCTGCGCCGCTTCTCTCTCCGCGCTAATGGTTAAGCCCCTACGCTTCTCCATAATCGGCAGCAAACCGCCAAACGCTGCCAGCAATACGAGCCGTGCGGCTTGCCGCGAAACCGTCAATTACCAGGTGTATTCCAGGCCCAACGTGACGCCGTTGACGAACATGACTCCGCGGTTGTCCATCTGCGGGGCCGACACGGTCTGGAACACGAATTGTTCGGGCGCCAAGACCAGGCCGTCCAGCCAGATGAAATCGTAGGAGGCCCGGGCGATGAGGTTCGGCCGTATCTTGTAGGTGGCAGCGATGCCGAACTCACCCACCAACGCGGCCGTATCGCGATCGATGCTTTCCTGGGTGTCTAGATCCGAGACGGCGATGGGATCGATCCCGACGGCATGGGTGACGATCGAACTCTCGGACCTGGCCATATTCAGGTACGGGCCTAAGCGGCCGTGCAGGTCGATGTTCCAGAGGCAGTGCCGGTAGGTCAGTTCGCCGCCCAGTTGGCAGCCGATCAATCGGTTCCGCGTACTGACGCTGTAGTTGCCGTAATCGGGGGTCCTCACGCCGTTGACTTCGAACGAGCCTTGGCTGAAGAAATCCGCCGCGTCGTTCATTTCGATGATGCGCAGGCCGGCAAAATAGGAGCAGTACAACCCCGGCCGGCACTCGCGCCGCCAGCGTCCGTTGGGATAGAGCACCAGGTGATCGGGCACGCTGCGGGGACCAAAACGATAATTGAGCTCCCAGTTGTTCAGATCGCTCTGTTCGGACAAGGTTTGCGTGTTGGCCCGATTGAAACCGCCCACGTCGAAAGGGAATGAACTGTAGAGGTTGCCCGTGCTGACGACGGGAGCACCCTGTTGCGAATAACCGAGGAAGTAGTCGTTGCTGTTCATCGTGGCCGTCCCTTGCCAGCGATCCAAGCCCCAATAAGTAAACTCGATGAACTCGTCGCGATTGTTGGAGTCGTGTCCCAGGTAGTGGCCGATCGTGCCCTGCATGCCGGGAGAGATCCCATCGTTGATCACCTTGAACGACATCTCCCCGAACAGTTGCGTAATGGTGGGCTGTGCCGAGGGATCGCCCGACTTCCGCTCGAAGGTGATCGTCGGCGTCTCCTTGGGCCGGTCGCGGCCGAGCACGCGAAGGTCGGCTTCGACATAATAGTCCGGCGGTGGACCGCTGCCGCCCCCGCAAATTTCGCAGCACGGCGGGGTCGAACAACCGGGTCCAAACGTCCCCGCATACCAACTGGCGTTGTCCTCTTGGGGAGCCTGGGACTGAGTCGCCGTCGGGGCCGGTGCACTGGCCGGCCCATTGGCACTGGCCGGCGCACTGGAAACTGTCGGGCCTGTCGGTTGCCCTGGGGGGATCGATTCCGGGGCCGTTGCCTGGGGGGCCATTGACTGCTGCCACATCGCCTGCGGACCGGTCGCTTGGGGAACTGTCCCTTGGGAACCAGTTGCCTGCGGACCAGTTGCCTGCGGGCCCGTCGCTTGGAGGCCAGTCGGCTGGGGCAGTGTCGCCTCCGGTCCCGGCTGGTCGGCCGCGGCGCAGACTGGCGGCATCAGGCCGAGCCAAAGGACACCGGTCAGCACATGCCGTGTTGTGAGTCGCACTACACGATTCCTCCTTGCCGTGCCAGCAGACGAAAGGGTGTCGCATCGCGTTGATCTGCTGGACGCGAAACTTCACACAGCCTAATCGGCCAATAACTGCCCAAAGAACAGAAATAACCGGTAAAATCTCGCAAGAAGCCCCATTTAACGCTACCGGAAAACTTCCACATCCATCACTATACTGTGTCACATACCCCGCTTGTCCATAGTATCCAAATTAAATGACTCTGAACGCCTGTATCCAACTTGGGTTCGGCCCAGCGCCGCAAAGCCACAAACCCGGGATTCCCTCTCCCCTCCCCGTGACGAATAATTCTACTGGGCCCAGGCATTGGGCTCCCGGGCAAGGGGCGCCGCACGAGCGCAAGCCGGCCTGTCGGCGCCCCTGCTCGCACCCGTAATGGACTCCCTTCCCTCCGGAGCTGCCCATGAACCCTCTCAAGTCGTTGATAGCTACGGGAACCAAACTCTGGCTCGACTCGATCGATCCCGACCTGGTGCGGCGCGATCGGGCCATCGGAGCCAGCGGGGCAACCTCCAACCCGATCATTGTGGCCGACTTGATCGCCAGTGGGCGATACGACGACTTCATCGAGCGCCTCCGTCCAGGAGGGCTTGACAGACCAGCAGATCGCCTGGCAACTCACCGACCAGTTGGTCCGCGACGCGCAGGCGGTTTTTCTCCCCGTCTGGGAGCAAACCCGGGGCAACGACGGCTACGTCAGTTTTGAAGTGGATCCGCTTCTGGAGGACACGGAATTAAACCTGCCGCATCGGCAGCGGGTGTCACAATATATTGAGTTGGGCCAACGCTGGTCGGCCGGCCATAAGAACCGCCTGATCAAGGTGCCCGCCACTCCCGCCGGGGTGGATGCCCTGGAACGCCTGGCCGCCGCCGGCGTGAAATTGAATGTCACCTTGATCTTCACGGCGCGGCAGTACCGTGCGGCCCGCGATGCCATCTGGCGGGGAGCGCAGTCGCGGGCGAACTTGGACAACTTCAAGAGCGTCTATAGCATCTTCGTTTCCCGCATCAACGTTTATACGGAGAAGGCGGTCCCGCAGCTTTCGCCCGCTGCCCAAGGCGTGGTGGGAATTTTGAATGCCCAGCGTCTGTGGTCGGAAAACCAGGCCTTCTGGGCCGAGCGGCCGACCCCGCTGGACCAGGAGATCGTCTTTGCCAGCACGGGCACGAAGAAGCCGGGCGAGCCGCCCTGGAAGTACGTCGAGGCCCTTGCCGGCAGCGACATCGAAACCAACCCGCCGGCCACTAATGACGCCGTTGCCCATAGCGGCCTGAGCTTTACCCGCCGCGTCGATGTGCTCCCCCCGGAAGCAGTGGTTCAGGAGATCGATCGGCTCGTCGACATGGGGCGGCTGGAAGCCACGCTGATGGCGGAAGGAATTGCCAAATTTGCTCAACCGCAGCGGGCCCTGCTGGCACGGATTGCCGAGAAACGTCTGGCCCCTGCCGCGCCGGTGTAAACTCTGTTACCATGAGGGTTCTCGGGTTTGGACTTGGAGTGTTTCCGGAAGGGGACCGACCAGGTCCTGAACCCTGAAGCTTCCATCCTGAACCCGGCCGTGGAACCATGCCCATCGACGCCTATTCGCACTGCCCCGGTGGCACCGGAAAGAAAGTCAAATTCTGCTGCCCCGATTTTGTCGGCGAGTTGCGTAAGATCGACCGGCTGCTGGAAGCGGAGCAGCTTGCCGCCTGCCTGCAACACGTCGAGGGGCTGCTGGCGGAGGGTCGGCCGCGGGCGTGCCTGTTGGCGATCAAGGGGATGTTGTTGCGGGCGGACGGCCAGGTCGAGGCCGCGCGGGCCAACGCCGCCGCTTTCCTCGGGCAATTTCCCGACAATCCCGTGGCCCTTGCCGAAGCCGCCATCCTGGCTGCCCAGGACCGCCTTCCCGAGGCGGCCATGGAGAGGCTGCAACGGGCCCTGGCCGTCTTGGACGGGGCCATGGAACACCGCATTTACAAGGCCATGGAGTTCGTCGCCGAGGCCTTGCTGGAGGAAGGCCAATGGCACGCCGCCCGGGCCCTCTTGCACTCGCAGATGCTCCTGAGCGACGACGATCCGGCGCCGGCGGAGAAGCTTCTGAGCCTGAATCGGGCCGGCGCAATCCCTTTGCTCCTGAAGGATGATCTGGCGCTGCTGCCGGCTCCGCAAGGGGCCGCCTGGGCCGACCGCCTGGAAGCGGCGATGAAGCCGTTGGAAGGGATGCGCTGGCAGGAAGTGGCCGACCGCCTGACCGCGCTGAGCGCAGAACTGCCCGACGCACCCGTCGTTTGGCGCAATCTGGCCGTCATCCGGAGTTGGCTGGCCGACCGGCCGGGCGCCATCGAGGCCCTGCGGAAGTTCGCCGCCTTCGATGGTCCGCTGGAGGATGCCGTGGAGGCGGAATCGCTGGCCATGTTGCTGTCGTCCGATCCGCTGGGCGACCTGGTTGACCTGCTCAAGCTCACCTGGACCGTCCGCGACGCCGATCGTCTGCAAGAGGCCCTGCTGAGCGATCCGCGGGTTTTCCAGGTCCCCTTCGATCCGCGGGCGATGGCCGGCGACGAGACGCCGCCGCCGCGGCTGATCTGCTTGTTCCTCGATCGCCCCGCCCCCGGCGAAAGCGAAAAACTCACGCTGGAAACCATGCCCCGGCTCCTCGGCGAGGCGATGTTCTTCGGCCGGCAGACCGATCGCGAGGCATGGCTGGAAGTGCTGGGCGTGGCGTCCGAGGACGCCGCGACCGTCGGCGCCCTTGTGGCCGGACTGGCCGGCGACGCAATCGATCCACAACCGCGGCGGGAAGTGATCGCCAAGACCTCGGCGAGCCGCGGGTTGCTCCGGCAGCGCTGGCATCCGCCGCAAAATGCCTCGCCGGAGCAGTTGGCCGAACTGGCCGGACAGGACCTGCGCCAGGCCGTGCTGGAGCGCTGGCCGGCCCTGCCGCTGGCAATCTTCGGCGGCAAATCGCCGCGCCAGGCCGCCGCCGACCCGGCGGAAAAGATCAAGCTCCTGGCCGCCATCATGATCCTGGAGTTGTGGCAGGAACATGCCGAGCTGAAGTTCGATTTCAACGACTTGCGCCGCGGGCTCGGCCTGCCGCCTCTGGAACCCCTCGAAGTCGCGGAGACGGCTATCGGCGTCTTGCCGCCGGTGCGGTTGCAGCGGGTGGTGGTCCAGAATCTCTCCGACAAGGGCCTGGTGTTGGGGTTCCGCCGCGCCAAGATGTTCGCCGCCCGAACGGTGCTGCGAATCTTCGCCCAAGAGATCGTCCGACGCAGCAGCACGGCCGGACAGCCCGAACGTTTTCAGGCCGTATACGCCCTGGCGCAGACGGCCGGCGATTTCACCCAGGCCCTGGCTCATCTCGACCAGGGACGCCGGGAGTCGCAGGCCGCCAGGAAATCGTGCGCCTCCTGGGACCTGCTGGAATTGTCCTTCCGCCTTGGTCGCGGCGACGAGCTGGAGGCGGTGCGGCTGATCCAGCACGTGCAGAAGCAGCACGGCCGCGAGCCAGGCATCGCGGAGGCCCTGACACACCTGTTGGTCGAGGCCGGCGTGCTGCGGCCGGACGGCACGGCCGCCCAGGCCCATGTCCCGGAAGAAGCGATGGCAGCCGCCGAAGACCCCGCCGCCGCCGAACCCGGCAAGCTGTGGACCCCCGACAGCCCGCAGTCCGGCTCGGGCGGCAAGATTTGGACCCCCGGCTAGGAGTCCCCAGCGGACAGGCCATGGATCCTCACGAACTGGACCTCTGGCACATGCGACGGGCCCTGGACCTGGCGGCCTCCGGCCAAGGTTTCGTCGAGCCCAACCCCATGGTCGGCTGCGTGATCGCCCGCGGCGCCGAAATCATCGGCGAAGGCTGGCACCGGCGCTTCGGCGGCGACCATGCCGAGGTGGACGCCCTGCGATTGGCCGGCAGCCGCGCCGCCGGGGCGACTTTGTACGTCAGCCTGGAGCCCTGCTGTCACTTCGGCAAGACGCCCCCTTGCACCGGGGCGATTGTCGCCGCCGGCATCGGCCGCGTCGTGGCCGCCCTGGCCGATCCCTTTCCCCAAGTGGCCGGCGGGGGCACGGCCGCGCTGCGGGCGGCCGGGGTGGCGGTCGAAGTCGGGCTGCTGGCCGACCAGGCCCGGCGGCTCAATGCCCCCTATCTGAAACTGCTCCAGCGGGGCCGGCCCTGGATCATCGCCAAGTGGGCCATGACGCTGGACGGCAAGATCGCCACCCGCAATGCCCAGAGCCAATGGATCTCCGGCCCCCGCTCACGACAAATCGTCCATGCCCTCCGCGGCCGGATGGATGCAATCGTCGTCGGCCGGGAGACGGCCGCCCGCGACGACCCGCTGCTGACGGCCCGGCCGCCCGGACCGCGGACGGCCACGCGCGTGGTGCTCGACACCCGGGCCGCACTGCCGTCGCAAAGCCAACTGGTCCGCACCGCCGGCGAGGCGCCGCTGTTGGTGGCTGTCGGCAGCGAAGCGCCGCCGGCCGATTGCCAGCGGCTGCGGCAGGCCGGTTGCGAGGTGTTGGTCTGCCCGGGGGCCAGTCCGGCGGCCCGGCTCGACGCCTTGCTGGCGGAACTCGGCCGCCGGCAAATGACCAACGTGCTGGTGGAAGGCGGCGGCCGCGTCCTGGGCAGCTTGTTGGACGCCCGACAGATCGACGAAGTACACGTCTTCATTGCCCCCAAGCTCATCGGCGGCGGCGCGGCTCCCAGTCCGATCGCCGGCCAGGGCGTGGCCGAGCTGGCTTCCGCGCTGGCCCTGGACGAGTTGTTCGTCGAGTCGCTCGACGGCGACGTGTATGTGAGGGGGAGGAGAAGGGATTAGGGATTGGGGATTAGGGATTAGGAAATTGGAGGATTGAACATGATGAGCCAGCGGCACGTTGCAATTCCGTCGCGCGGGGCGGCACGCTTGCGGTTTCGCACGGCGCTGGCCGTTTCGCTCTCTGCTGCCGCCCTGGCGCTATCCGCCGCCGCGCCCGGCGCGGCCGCGACGCTCAAGGTCGGACCGGGACAGAAATACGCTAAGCCCTCGGCGGCGTTCCAAGCGGCCGGCAGCGGCGACGTGATTGAGATTAACGCTGCCGGCGACTACGGCGGCGACGTTGCCACGATCGCGCGCGACAAGCTGACCGTTCGCGGCGTCGGCCGCGGCCGGGTGAAGATTCCGGCCAAGGGCCGCATCGAGGGGGGCAAGGCCATCTGGGTCATTCGCGGCCACTACGTCACCGTGGAAAACATCGAGTTCTCCGGCGCCAGGGCCCCCGACCGAAACGGCGCCGGCATCCGCGCCGAAGGCCAGGGGCTCACCGTCCGCCGCTGCCGCTTCTACGACTGCCAGGACGGCATCCTTGGCGGCGCCGGCGAGATGCTGATCGAATACAGCGAGTTCGACCACTGTGGCCTGGTTGCCGAGCCGGCCACGCACTCCTGCTACATCGGCGAGCGCTGCACCAAGCTGGCCTTCCACGGCAACTACTCGACCCGCGTCGTCCAGGGGCACCTGCTGAAGAGCCGGGCCCGGGAGAACTGGGTGCTCTACAACCGCCTGACCGACGAGACCGGCACCGGCAGCGCCGTGGCCGACTTTCCCAACGGCGGCGTGGTTGTGATGGCCGGCAACATCCTCGACAAGGGCCCAAAGGCCCAGAACAACCGCGTTGTGGCCTATGGGATGGAGGGGCTCAAGTACCAGCGGAACGCCCTTTACGTGGTCAACAACACGATGTACTACGAACTCCACCGGCCGTCGTTCTTCGTCCGCGTGGAGAATGCGCCGCCCGGCTTTACCCCGGTGATTTACAACAACCTCTGCATCGGGACCATTCCGCTCTGCAACCTCGCCGACGCCGAGGCGAAGAACAACCTGATCTTCGCCAAGCCGAGTATGGTGCGCGTGGTCAACGCCGCCGCCTACGACTTCCGCCTCACGGCCCGGTCTCCCTGCATCGACAAGGGCGTCGACCCCGGCAAGGCCGACGGCATCGACCTTGCGCCGCGCTTTCAGTACGTCCACCCCTGCCAGCGCGAGATACGTCCCGTGCGAGGCCCGTTGGACGTTCGGCGCCTATGAATATGCCCCGTCGGGCAGGTGACGTTCACAAGGTCCCTCTGGCACCGCAATGATCACCCTGAACCCTGGTGTCACGATGAAACAATCCTTCAGCTTTCGCCGTGTCGTTGTGGCTGTGCTGGTGGTCCTGGCCGTGGCGACCGCCGTCGCCTGGCATTACGGCGTGGTCGACGCGCTCATGCCCCGTGCGCCGAACAACTCGATCATGGTCATTGCGCCCTACCGCTATCAGGGCACGTGGGTGTTCGACGATGCCGCCTTGGGGCTGAAGCACGAGGCGTTCGTCGGCGGCGTACCGGAGATGATCGACTTCCTGGTCGCCAAGATTCCGCAGGCCGACAAGGGCTTTCGGCTCACGTTTTCCGCCAAGGAATTTCCCGGCTATCAGAAGAAGCTCACGTGGGTCCGCGGCAATTCCGAGGGGAATTGGTATCGGTTGGAGAAGCCGCCGATGGAAGGCTGGCTTTGCCCGGCACTGTTCCGATATTTCCGGGAAGCGCCGAAGGTGCTCTACGTGAAGGCGGATCCCAAGGCGTAAGCAAGCCCGCCGGCAGGTGGTATTCGCAGCAAGCAGCGGTCAAACGACGCAAAGATCGCCCTTAACTTCGATGTCCTCGGCCAGGGCGATGAGCTTCTCATAGGCGAGAGTCGGCAACTCCCGCGGCGCGTGTTGCGACGACCATAACTGGGCCAGGAAGATGTGGCGCAGTTTGACGGGACGGTCCTGAATCTCGATCTGGAAGCCGGGCATCTGCTTCAGCAGAGCGCTGCAAAACTTGGAAACACCCTTGATGAGCGACCCGATCACCTGGTTGCTCTCTTGGCTGTAATAGACGGTTACCAGATCGTCGACCCGCTCGGCGTAGAACGGCTCGGGACTGACCAGGAACTCGATGCAGTCGCCGTCGGGATCATAAGTTGCCGTCGGCTTGAACTGCTTGGCTGGTTCCGCCAGGAGCATCACCCGCTTTGCGAATTCTTCGTTCGATGTCACCGTCATAACAACCGCTTTCTAAATCGGGCTTCGTGGTCCCTGGGGAGCCGCAGGTTGTCGGGGTCGGATTTCTCCCACCTCCAATTATACGCGACTCCTTCGTCGTTTACGAAAACCAAATACACTTTTCCCCCGAAAGGTCGCACCGATGTTCCGTCCTGGAGATAGGCGTGCTCGGGAATTCCGCAGTAGCAGCGCCAGCCGCTCCCCCGGCGTGGTTCGTCCTCATCGGCCCGCAGCCCCTCGAAAATGGCGGTCGGGTGCTGGAGGATTTCTGGAACGATATAGGCGTACTCCTTGGCCTGCCCGAGGCTCCGGCGGCCCACGGTTTGTATCCGGTCGTAGGAAATCAGCACCTCGCAAGTCTTACCGTCCGCGGGATTGACGGCGGCAATGGAGATGCACTGGCGGCGGAACTCGCCCTTTTCCGACATGGTGCACCAAAATACCCCACACGGCCCGGCGTGGCAAGGCTGGCCGGATCAGGCGTCATTCCCCCTCTAACTGTGGGGTTCATTCCACCAGGCAGCGAAACCTGCTCGGGACGGCTTGGATCGTGGGGCAAAACATGCTAGGATGGTGGGGTTGCCACGGTTTGGGAGCGGCGTGAATGACAAAAAAGGAAGAAGCGATCGAGGTGGATGGGGTCGTTACCGAGGCCCTGGCCAACACGCGGTTCCGCGTGCAGTTGGACAGCGGCCACAAGGTGATCGCCCACGTCGCCGGTCGCATGCGCAAGCACTTCATCCGCATTGTGCCGGGCGATAAGGTCCGCGTCGAACTCTCGCCCTACGACTTGACCAAGGGGCGAATCACCTACCGCGAGCGGTAACGCGCCCCGAGCAGCCCCCGCCGGCGCGCGGCACGACCAAGGTCTGTCGCCACCTCTTCGGCCGGCCAATCGTCACGCCCGGCTGCGGCTCGCAACCGCGTGCGATCATCAGGATGGCTATAAGCCACCTAGAAGTATTGGTCGCGGGATCTTCCGCGGACATGTTTCCACCCACCGTGGTGGACGGGCGCATTTTGCGGTAAACTGAACTTTCCGTCCCGCCCGGGCGACGGCCCGGCCCCGTGGTGGTCTGTCCGCGGCAACCTTGATTGGCGCCGTCCTCTAACGAAAGGAACATGCAGTGAGAAAGTTGCTGTCAGCGACGTTGGCTATCGTGCTGCTGGGGAGTCTCTCAAACGTCAGTCCGGCACAAGGGACTGCCGGCGTAGACAAGCCCGTGGTGACCATCTCCTTCGCCGGCTACAACGCGCCTGCGCGGACAAGTCGACATCGTGGGAAAGCTTATCGGCAATCCCGATCTGTCCAAGGGTTTGGAAACGTTCCTGATGATGGCCACGCAAGGCAAGGGCCTCGCCATGCTCGATAAGACGAAGCCTTGGGGGGCGGTGATCTCGGCAACCGGCACCGAACGAGCCCCCGAACAACTCCTCTGGCACGGCTTCGTGCCGGTGACCGATTTGAAGCAACTCATGTCGCTGGCGCCCAATCCGGCCACCCACCAGCCGTTTGTTCCCGACGCCGACGGCGTTTACGTGGTGAACGACGGCCGGGGCGTGCCCGGCTTTATTGTGGCCAAGGGCGCTTGGGGCCACGTGGTCAGCCGCCGCGACATGATCAAGAGCCTTGCCGCCGACCCCGCGGTGCTGCTGGGCGATCTGCCCAAGCAATACACGCTGGCCTGCCGGGTGTCGCTGCAGAACCTGCCGCGCGGCTTGCGCGAGTCGCTGGGCACCCAAGCGCAGACGCTTGCGCCTGGCCATCAACCCCGGCCTCGAGGACGACGACGAGGTGGCCGAGCGGCTGGCGGTGATCGAGGAGCCCATCAAGAAGGCCCTGGGGGCGATCGACGAGCTGGATGAATTGCTCGTGGGCCTGAAGATCGACCAGACCAGCAACTCGGCCCAGCTCGATTACCGGCTGACGGCGGTGGCGGGCTCGGCGACGGCCAAGAAATTCGCCCAAGTGAAGGCGGCCACCACCGCGATGGCCGGCTTCCTGCTGCCGGACGCCGCGCTGACCGCCAATTGGGCCGTCACGCTCGACGACGCCAGCGTGGCCGCCGCCAGGAAGTCGCTGGCCGCCTTCGGCGCCGCCACCGGCAAAGAACTCGACGGCAGCGACGAGCTGAACAAGGACCAGATCCAGGTGGCCAAGCAGTTGCTGCTGGATGCCATCGCCGTGGCGGACAAGACCTTGCAGGGCAAGAAGACCGATTGCGGGCTGGCCCTGGTGCTGAAGCCCCGCGCCACCACGCTCCTCTTCGGCAGCCTGATCGTCGATGGCGACAAGCTCGACAACGTCTTCAAGCGGCTGGTCGCCGAGATCGGCAAGGACGACCCCGACACGGCCAAGTTGGTGAAACTCGATGCCGACAGCCAGGACGGCGTCCACTTCCACGTCGCCACCATTCCCGTCACTTCCCCGGAACTGACCGTGGTCGTTGGCGCCAAGGTGGAGGCGGTGCTGGGCATCGGCCCCGATCGGCTCTACGTGGCGGTGGGCCAGGACGCCCTGAAACAACTCAAGGACGCGATCGCCAAGTCGAAGGCGGCCGCCGGCAAAGAGATTCCGCCGCTGCGGATTTCGTTGGCCGCCGCCCCGGTGGCCAAGTTCGTCGCCGAACTGCAGAAAACCACGGGCGACAACGGGGACGCCGAAGCCAAGGCCATGGTGGCCAACATCGCCAGCACCTTGGAGAAGACGGCCGGCGGCAAGGACCACGTCACCCTGACGGTCACGCCGGTGACCAACGGACTCAGCGCCCGGCTGGAGGTCGAGGAAGGGCTGCTGAAACTCGGCGGCGGCCTGATGGGCCCGATCGGCCCGGGTGGGATGCCGCCAGGTGGGATGCCGCCAGGCGGGATGCCGCCGGGCGGGATGACCCAACCGGCGCCTGCCAGGTAGATCGCCAGTTGCCGGTTGAGGACCGGTGAATCCATCACTGTTGCAAGAATAGTACCCGGCACACGCCGTGTGCCGCCAGTCCGCACACGGCGTGTGCGGACTACTTTGGACAACGCGCTGGCTGTTGATTTTCCTGCTTAATGCTCACCCCATGACCGCTGCCCTGAGAACCGAAATCGCCGCGCTCTCCGTCACCGATCTGGCCCGGCGGTTCGGCACGCCGCTGTACGTCTACGATGCGGCCATGATGCTGCGGCGCTTGGGCGACCTGGCCGCCTTCGATCACGTCCGCTTCGCCCAGAAGGCCTGTTCCAACCTGGCCGTCCTCGAGCTGCTCCGCCGCCATGGGGCCCTGGTCGATACGGTCAGCGGGGGCGAGATTCGCCGCGCCTTGGCCGCCGGCTACCTGTCCGAGGGCTCGCCGCCGCCGATCGCCTACACCGCCAACGTCTTCGACGCCGAGGCCCTCGACTTGTGCGTCGAGCGCGGCATCCACGTCAACTGCGGCTCGCCGGACATGATCGATCAGCTCGGCCGCCGCGCGCCCGGCCGCCCGATCACGCTGCGGATCAACCCCGGCTTCGGCCACGGCCACAGCCGCAAGACCAACACCGGCGGCGAGCAGTCGAAGCACGGCATCTGGCACGAGCAGATCGCCGCCTGCCTGGCCCGCGCAGCGGTACGGGCTGGTCGTGACCGGTCTGCACATGCACATCGGCTCCGGCACGGACCTGGAACACCTCGGCCGCGTTTGTGCGGCCATGGAAAAGGCGGCCGCGGCGGTCGGCCCCACCGTCACCTCGATCAGCGCCGGCGGCGGGTTGCCGGTGCCCTATCGCCCGGGCGAACGCTACGTCGATCTGGCGGCCTACTTCGCCCTCTGGGCCGCCAGCCGAGGGCGGCTGGCCGAGCGCTTCGCGCAGGCGGTCAGCCTGGAAATCGAGCCCGGCCGATACCTGGTCGCGGAGAGCGGCTACCTGGTGGCCGAGATTCGGGCGGTGAAGCAGCAGGGCCCCAACACGTTCTACCTGGTGGACGCGGGGTTCAACAACCTCGCCCGCCCCATCCTCTACGGCGCCTATCACCCCATGTCGGTCGTGCCGGCCGATGGCGGGATGCAGCGGCCGGAGCGCGAGGTCATCGTGGGCGGACCGCTGTGCGAGTCGGGGGACATTTTCACGCAGGAAGAGGGCGGTTATGTCGCTCCCCGCCGCCTGCCGGAGGCCGCCGTCGGCGACCTGCTGGTGATCGAGTGCGCGGGGGCCTATGGGGCGGTGATGGGCTCGAACTACAATTCCCGCCCCCTGGCCGCCGAGGTCCTCATCGAGAACGGCCAGCCGCGGCTGATCCGCCGCCGTCAAACCTTCGAGGACCTGGTGCGCGAAGAGCAGAACTTGTAGGCGGGCGTTTACCGGGGACGGTCCTGATTTTCGCCAACGAAAACCAAGGGTGTAGCGTGGAGAATCTCGCGCAAAGTCGCCAAGCCGCAAAGGCGCAAAGGTAGGGAAAAGAAGGGAGGGAAAGTCGAATTGCCGCACGGATTCGATTCGCCAACCACCTCCTCTTCCTTCGCGGCTTTGCGGCTTGGCGCCTTTGCGTGGGAAGTTTCTCGCGTTGACCTTGCCACGAAGCTCGGTATCACTGTATGGCCAACCAAGAAACGCCCGAACCGTCGCCCGCGGCGGGCGCGACTGAACCCGCCGGCATGACGCCCGAACAATTGGCCGAGGCCAAGCATTACGGCCGGCTGGAGTTGATCTGCGGCCTGGCCGACAAGGCCCTGGACCTTGCCGTGCTGGCCGTCGTGGCCGTTGCGGCCGCGCAGCCCGCAGACGGCTGGCTCCAGCAGTCGCCCTGGCTGCGGAATTGCTGGTCGCTGCGGCTGCTGGCGATGTTTCTGATCGTGATTGCGGCGAACACGTGCGTTTCCTTCCCGCTGTCCTTCTATGCCGGCTACGTGCTGGAGCATCGTTTCAAGCTCAGCACCCTCAGCTTCCGCGGCTGGCTGTGGCGCTATGGGAAGCGGAACGCCCTGGCCGTCGGGCTGGGCGCGGCCATGATGCTGGGCCTGTTCTGGTTGATCTGGACGACGCACGCCTGGTGGTGGCTGGCCGCCGCCGCCGCCTTCTTCGTCGTCAGCGTCCTTATGGGCCAGCTCCTGCCGGTGTTGATCCTGCCGCTGTTCTACAAAATCCAGCGACTCGACGACCCCGAACTGGCCGAGCGGATCGGCCGGCTGGCGGAATCGACGGGCCTGTCGATCGAGGGCGTCTATCGCATGGCGCTGAGCGACGAGACGGTGAAGGCCAACGCCATGTTGGCCGGCCTGGGCCGCACCCGCCGCGTGTTGCTGGGCGACACGCTCCTGGACGGCTTCACGCCCGACGAAATCGAAGTCATCTTCGCCCACGAAATCGGCCATCACGTCTTCCGGCACATACGCAAGATGATTTTGGCGGGCGTGCTGGCCAGCGCGGCCGGCTTCTTCGTCTGCGACCGCCTGCTGGGCCTTGTGGTTGCCCGGGGCGGCATGGCGTTGGACTACGCGGTGTTGCCCGTCTGGACGTTGCCGTGGCTGCTGCTCATCCTGAACGTCTTCTTCCTGCTCCTGGGGCCGGCAGAATTTCGTCAGCCGCCGCTACGAGCGGCAATGCGACCGCTACGCGCTGAAGCGGACCGGGCTGAAGGCCGCCTATCTGAGCGCCTTCCGCAAGCTGGCCAGGATCAACAAGGACGATCCCGACCCGCCTGCTCTGGAAGTCATCCTCTTTCACAGCCACCCGCCGATTGCCCAGCGGCTGGCCCTGGCCGAGGAGTAGCCGCTCGCCGGGGCGGTCGCCCGCCCGCCGCAACGCAAACCAATCTCGCGCAGAGACGCAGAGTCGCGGGAGGCGGAAGGGATAAGGGAGCACGAGTTTTCGCCGGTGGTTGCGATGGCTTGGCTGTCGCGCGCGGCGGAGCGGCGAGGGGAGTCTCAATATGCCAAGAAAGCCTCTTGTGCCTGCGGCACCCCGATAGCAGAGCTATCGGGGCCACCCGGGGCTCGCTTTCTGAATCCCTGGTCCCTGGTCCCTGGCCCCTGGTCCCTGGCCCCTGGTCCCTGGCCCCTGGTCCCCGGCCCCTGGTCCCTTACTTCAGATAATCCACGTCCATCGCGTAGGGAATGCCGCTGGGATCGTTGGCGTCGATGCGGAAGCGGCCGCCGATCCCGATCAAGCGGGTAGTGTAATCGGCGGTCAGATCGCCGTCCAGGGTCACGCGGATCTGCTCCGTCCGCTTGGGAAAGGGGATGCAGTAGGGGCACTGATTGTTGGTCGGGCAGAGCGTGAACTGCTTCAGCCCGCTCTGTTGACGGGTGGGCACCATGTATCCCTTGAGAAAGACCAGTTGGTTTTTTTCCGCCAGCTCCTTGACGTTTGGCGGGGGTTCATCGGGGCTGCTCGGATCGGGCTGGAGTTCGTCGTAGGTGACCCGCTGGTAGCCGGCGGGGACCTCGCGGATCTCGTCGATGATCAGCCAGCCGTAGCCGGCGATCCAGAAGAAGGCGGCCAGGGCGATGCCGCTCCAGGCCAGGCCGGAGCCGGTCAACTCCTGGGGAGTGCGGACGATGCGCCGCAAGGCCATCACGCCCAGGACGATGGCCGTCAGGGGGACCACCGCCAGCGAGCGGTTGACAAAAACCATCGCCGAAAGCACCGCCAGCGTCAGGCTGCCGACCGCCAGCGCGCTCAGGGCGTGGTAGCCGGCCACCGGCCGGTCGGCGCGGGAGTCGATGGCGGGATCGTAGGGGCGAGGGGTCATGGGGCAGCCATCAGCGAGCGGGCAACGTCGGTCCGATAGGCCGCCAACGCCGGCAGATATCCGACCACGGAAGCCAGCACGATCAGCGCGGGGATCAGATACAACTCCGTCATGCGGAACTCCAACAGGTTGACGGCGACGTGGATGCGGTCGGCAATGATCGGACTGAGCAACTCGATGACGCCGTGGCCCAGCAACAGTCCCAGCGCCCCGCCGCCCAGCGACAGCAGGATCGACTCCAACAGGACCACGAGCATGATGGTGAGGCGATCGGCCCCCAGGGCCCGCATGACGGCGATTTCGTGGCGGCGGTCGCTCATCGAGTTGTAGATGCTCACCATGATGCCCATGCCCGCCACGATGACGATCATCACCGCGAACAACAGCAGCACCAATTGGAGGTCGCCGATGAGGCCCTCGAAGAGCTGGGAGATCTCGTCGCCGGGGAGGGCGGCCTGGGCCTCGGCGCCGTTGTTGATCCTTCTGGCGACGGTGCGGGTGAGATTGGGATCTTTCAGACAGACGAGGATCGCCGCCAGCCGTTTGGCTTTGTCCGGGATGACCTTGTCGTGCTCGTGCTCGTCGGCCTCGTCATGTTCTCCATGTTCGTCGTGATCGGCGTGTTCGTCGTGTTCGCCATGTCCGCCGGCGGCGTCGAGGTGGCCCGCCTGGCGGAAAAATCCTTCCATGTTGACGAACAGTGCGCGGTCGTTAGGGGTGCCGGTGGGCTCGAGGATGCCGACGACCTTGCAGGGCTGATGTTTGTGCCCTTTGTGGGGGCCGACGTCGTGGGTCGGGGAGAACGTGCTGCCTACTTTCAGGCCCATCTTCCGGGCCGCCGTGGCGCCGGCGACCGCCTCGAAGAAATTCTCGCTCTTGAAGTTTTGGCCTTCAGCGAAGCGGTATTTCTCCTTGTTCGGCAACTCGATCTCGTCGAACAGGTCCGGTATGGTGGCGACGACGGGGAAACCGTCGCAGATGTCGCCGAGGCAGACTGGAATGGCGAACTTGACGACCCCTTCGGCGCCCGCAACGTCGCCGTTGATGAGCTTGTTGTAATACTCATAGGGCATCAGTTCCTTGGGCTGTTGCCGATAGTAGATGGAGTTGAGCACCAACTCCAAGGGGCTCCCCTTGCTGGGACCGATGACCAGGTCGTAGCCTTCGCCGCCGCGTTGCAGGGAGTGTTTGACCACGCCGTAGACGACCAGCACGGCCACGACGAGGGAAACTCCCAACGCCATGGAAATCGCCGTCAAGGTCGAAGCCAATGATCGCTGCTGAATGCTCCGCCAGGCAATTTTCCAAAGACTCATGGGGCTATACGGGGGTAAGGTTTATCGGTGTGGAGGCGACAGCAACCGGGCAAAGGCGGAAGGCGGAAGGCGGAAGGGGGAAGGCCGAGCAATTCCAACCCGGAGGCTGACGCCTCCGGCTCGCAGTCTGTCCTCATCCTTCCCCCTTCCGCCCTCATCCTTCCGCCTTGGCTTTTCCGACTTGGTTGAACTCCTCCAACTCTTCGACGCGCACGAATTGCCGCGCGACCTCGGGACTATGGGTGACCAGGACCAGGGCGACGTTCTCTTCCCGGCAGGTCTCGCGCAACAGGTCCAGGACCTGCTGCTGGTGGCCGGCGTCGACGTTGGCCGTGGGCTCGTCGGCCAGCAAGAGCTTGGGCTTGTTGGCCAGCGCCCGGGCGACCGCCACCCGCTGCTGCTCGCCGACGGAAAGCATGGCGGGGCGATGAGTCACGCGATGGTCCAGCCCGACGCGGGTGAGAAGTTGCCGGGCCCGCACGCGATCCGGACGCCGGCCGGTGAACCGCATGGCCACCAGGACGTTTTCCAGGGCGGAAAAGCCGCGCAACAGGTTGAACGTCTGGAAGACGTAGCCGATGCGCTCCGCCCGGAAACGGTCGCACTCGGCCTCCGAGAACAGGGTGATGTCCCAGTCGTCGATGCGGACCTTGCCGCTATCGGGGCGGCTGATGCCGGCGATGACGTGCAGGAGGGTGGTCTTGCCGCAGCCGCTGCGGCCGACCAGCACCATCTCCTCCCCGGCGTCCACGTGGAAGTCGCGGATATCCAGGATCGGCAGTTCTGTCCCGTCCGGCTGGACGTACGATTTCTTAACGTCAATGAGATCGAGCATGGCGCTTACTCTACGCAAAGCTGGGGAGGATGGTTCGCGCAGCGGACGCCACTGCTGGACAAGCCAGCAGTGGCACCCAGCGAAGTACCCATCTCTCCGGGGGTTCTGATGTGGTTGGGGTTGAGGTTGGGGTAAGGTGCAGGAGACAAATGATCCAGGTGGCCAGCACTTGCCCAACTTCGCCCTCACCATACCCTCTCCCGGAAGGAGAGGGGACTGTGATGGCTGCACCGTCACCGCTGCCGGAACATTTGCCGTTGGATGTTGCGCCGGGCCTCAGCCTTCTTCATGGCCTGCCGCTTGTCGTGGAGCTGCTTGCCGCGGCAGATGCCCAGGAGCACCTTGGCGATACCCCGCTTGAAGTACATTTTCAGTGGGACAAGTGTTAACCCCTTCTCATACGCCCGATGGGCGAAGCGCTTCACCTCGCGGCGGTGCAAGAGCAGCTTCCGCAGTCGCTTGGGCCGATGATTGAAGCGGTTGGCGTCGATGTATTCGGGAATATCGCAGCCGACCAGCCAGAACCTCGTCGTCCTTGACGCGGGCGTAGGCCTCCTCCAACGAGACCTTGCCCTCGCGGAGGCTCTTCACCTCGCTCCCCACCAGGACCAGCCCGCATTCCAGGCTGTCCAGCACGGTGTAGTTGTGGCGGGCCTTACGGTTCTCGCTGATCACCCGTTGGCCGGGACTGGGCGCGGAGCCTTTTTTCTTGAAGGATTTGGCCGTCATGGTCTTCCGCTTGCCCACAGGTTCCACTATCATTCCCGACCGTACCATGATACCCCGGGCTTGCCATGGCTGCCATCCGCCACGATGCCGAAACGCTGTCGCCGGCGATGGAAACGTTCTTGCTGGGGCAGATCGACCTGCGGCGCTGCCTGGAACTCCAGCAGCGGCTACTCCGTCAGATCGGCCGCCGCGACGACGGCCAGATTGCCCTGCTGCTCTGCGAGCACCCGGCGGTGATCGCCGTCGGCCGCAGCGGCTCGCCTGCCGCCGTGGCCTCCGAAAGCCGGCTGGTGCGGAGCGGGCAGATCGAGGTGCAATGGGTCAACCGCGGCGGCGGCTGCCTGCTACACTGTCCCGGCCAGTTGGCCGTCTACCCGATCGTGCCCTTGCGATGGCACGGTTTTTCCGTGGGAGAATACTTGCAGCGGCTTCAGGGCGGCATCCTGGCGGCGCTGGCCGAACTGGGCGTCCGCGGCCGGACGGTTGCCGGCCGGTGGGGCGTCTGGGGCCGCAGCGGGCAACTGGCCGCCCTCGGCGTGGCCGTCCGCGATTGGGTCACCTGGCATGGCGCCTACCTGAACGTCTGCCCCGCCAGCGGACTATTCCGCCTGGTCCGCAGCGATTCGCCCCACGGCACCCGCATGGGGTCCCTGGTGGCCGAACGGCACGGATCGGTTAGAATGACCGCAGTCCGCGCCACGCTCGTCCGCCGGCTCGCGGAAGCCTTCGGCTGCGACCGTTATCATCTGTATACCGGGCATCCCTGGCTGCCGGCGCCGCGGGCGGCCGACGGCGGACCACGCGCGTAGTGCTCCACTCGACCGGGATCGTATGATCCAGCGGTGCCACTGCTGGCTCGTCCAGCAGTGCCGAACCACCACCAGTCGCAACACTGCTGGACAAGCCAGCAGTGGCATCCAATCCACCGCCATGCCATGACCGATCCAAAGTCCCCACCCCGATCGTCTCCCGCGCTGCCGCGCTGGCTGAAACGCAACCTCCCGGCGGGCAACGGCAACCATTTCACGGCCCGCCTGGTGGAGCAGTTGCAGTTGCAGACCGTCTGCGATCACGCCCACTGCCCGAATCGCATGGAATGCTATGCCCAGAAGACGGCCACGGTGATGATCTTGGGGGACGTGTGTACGCGGGCCTGCCGCTTTTGCAGCGTGCGCAAGGGGCAGCCGCGGCCGGTCGACGCCGACGAGCCGCGGCGGGTCGGCGAGGCGGCCGCCCGCTTGGGACTGGCCCACGTGGTCATCACCTGCGTGACCCGCGACGACCTGGCCGACGGCGGCGCCGAGCATTTTGTGCGGACCATCGCCGAGGTCCGCCGCACCAGCGGCGCCACGGTCGAGGTGCTCCCCTCGGACTTCGCCGGCAACGCGGCGGCGGTGGACCGGCTATTGGCGGCGGGGCCGGAGGTCTACAATCACAATAGCGAGACCGTACCGCGGCTGTATCGCGCGGTGCGCGGCCCGCAGGCCGATTACCGTTGGACGCTGGCGATGTTCCGCCGCATCGCCCGGCAGGCGCCGGCGACGGGACTCAAGACCGGCCTGATGCTCGGGCTGGGCGAGACCACGGAGGAGCTTTTGGAGACGCTGGCCGAGCTGCGGGAGGCCGGCTGCGGGATGCTCACGCTGGGGCAATACCTGCGCCCCTCGGCGGCCCAGATGCCGGTGGCGCGGTACCTGCCACCGGAGGAATTCGGGCGGCTGGGGGAGGCGGCCCGGCGGCTGGGGTTTCTGCACGTGGCCAGCGGGCCGCTGGTGCGATCCAGTTATCACGCCCGGCAGATGGCGGGGGAAAGGGGCCGGGGGCCGGGGGCCGGGGAGCAGGGGTTGGCATCGCAGCCGCTGGCGGTTTCGCAGGAACGGGAATAAGAAAGCACTTTCATGCCGGGATACGTGCAGGTCTACACGGGCGCGGGAAAAGGCAAGACCACGGCGGCGCTGGGATTGGCGCTGCGGGCCGTGGGGGCGGGCTGGAACGTCTTCATCGGCCAGTTCGCCAAGGGCACGCGCACCAGCGAACTGATCGCCTTGGACCAACGGCTGGCCGATCGCGTTACGGTCCGCCAATTCGGCCTGCCGCGATTCATCTCTGGCGCACCCAATGCCGAGGACCTGGCCCTGGCCCGCCGCGGACTGGACGAGGCGCGGGCGGCGGTCAGCTCGGGCAAGTACGGCCTGGTGATTCTCGACGAGGCCAACGTGGCGGTCACGCTGGGATTGTTGTCCGTCGACGACCTGCTGGCCCTGATCGACGCCAAGGGCCCGGAAGTGGAGCTGGTGCTGACCGGCCGGGACGCCGATGCCCGCTTGCTCCAGCGCGCGACCTGGTCACCGAGATGCGCCTGGTCAAGCATTACTTCCAGCAGGGCGTAGCCGCCCGGCGGGGAATCGAGAAGTGAGGGCCGCGGAAACGAAAGCGGCGGGACCGCCGGCTCGCCGGCCGTCCCGCCGCCTGATGAAACCAGGGCAGTCGATTTGCTCGACTAACTGCCGGTCTCGGTGTCGAGCTTGTTCTTCAGTTCTTTCGCCTCGGGGCGCATCATGAAGGGGCGCTCGCTTTTCAGCAGCGCGTCGAGTTCCTTCTTGGCCTCGTCTTTGCGGCCGCCATCGTAGGCCATTCGGGCCGCGTAGTAGACGTAGTCCTCCTTCGTGTTGCCGCCCGAGATCTGGAAGGCCTTGCGCAACTGCTCGTTGGCTTGCGGCAGTTGTCCCGCTTTGTAGAGGACCCAGGCATAGGTGCTGAGCACATCCGGGCTATCATGGTACATCCGCACGTCGTCCTCGGCATACCCCAGGGCCTTGGCCGTCTTCTCCTGGTCTCCCTGCTCGCAGAGGGCCAGCGCCAGGTCGTTGGTGGCGGTCACGTCGCTGGGCTTCTGCAGATGGGCGTTCTGGAAGTCGACTTCGGCGGCCTTGAAGTCTTTCTGCCACAGGTAAACGATCCCGCGGAGCACCTTGGCCTCGAAGGAGGTGGAATCGAGTCTGAGGGCCTCACTCGCCTCCTTCTTGGCGTCCTCCAACTGCGGGGGAAGGCTGCCAAAATACCACTTCGCCACCGCCAGACGCGTGGAGAAATCGTCGGGGTACTTCTGCAGGGCCCGCTTAAACCATTCCTCGGCATAGCCGTGGTTCTTCGCGCGGACCTCTTTGGTGTTGCCCCCGACTTGCTCATAGAACTGGGCCAACCTGGCTTCCGGGGTGAGCATGTTCTTCTTGTCGATCTGGAAGGCAGTTCTCAGATCGGCCAGGCAGCCGGCGGCATCGCCCAATCCGAACTTGGCGCGGGCCAGCCGTTGGTAGGTTCCCGCCTCGATGGTCGCTTTGGCAGCGATCTCTTTGTCAGTCTTCCCGGCGGGAGAACTCTTCAGCGCCGCCAGCAATAACTCCAGATTCTTTTTCGCCGGCTCCCATTGCTGCCGTTGCTCGGCCACCCAAGCCAGGCCGCTGAGGGTGCGCTCTTCGAGCATCGTTTTCCGGCTCGCATTCTTGTACGTCTTCAGCAGTTCGGCGGCCTTGCCGTAGAGCACGTCGGCTTCGGTGCAGCGCCGGTCATCCTGGGCGATCCCGGCCAGGAGAATATAGGGATCCGGATCGGTGGCGTCGCTCATAATCGCCCGTTCGACGGCCGCCAGCACGTTCTTCGTCTGCTGGACTTGATAAAACCACTGGGCGACGATCATCTGCGGCGAGGGCAACTCGGGATGACTCTTGACCACCGGTTCCAACAACGTGAGGGCCTTGTCATACTCCCTGGCCGCGAAAGCCTTGACGGCGTCTTCGACTCCGGCGGGAGTTTTGTCGGTGGAGGGAGGGGCCGGGGGCGCCTCCGTGCCGGGGCCGACGGGCGGAGTCTGCGCCGGCGTCGGCATCCCGCTCAGCAGCAAATAAACGGCCACGAGTGCGGCTACAGGAACAACGAAACGAAGGGAGCGTGCCATGAGTTGAGTCCTTTACAAGGTGGGATGGAATAGGAAGGGGCCTTACAGCACGGAAGGCAAACCTCCTCCGATGGTAACAGGCGATTAATCTAGAGTACGCTCAAATTAGAACAATGGCAAGCCACCGCAGCCAAGGTTTTTGGCCGCCGGCCCCTAGCGGAAAAACCGAACAATTCGACGATGCGCTCCGCAGCGATGGCAGCAGCCCTGAAATGCCACCAATGAGTGGTGCATTGCCCGCTGCCATCGGCACCCCCCATATTTGCGATGGGACGCTTGCCCAAGGCCCGCTCGCGTCGCGCGGCTCAGCGGAGCGAAACGACGCGGCTACGCCCTTCGTCACTGAGCTGGATCTTGTCTTCGCGCGCCAGCCAGCCAATGGCCTGCATGACCGTGTCGCGCGGCTTGCCAGTGATTTTCACGAGCTTGGTTGTGCTCAGGGTGCCGCTCTCGGCCAATGCCGCCCACACCAACCCCGCAGCCTCGCCAATTTGCATGACGCCGGATAGTGGATCGTCTTCGGACATAAAAGCACCTCCCATGGTCACGGCAGTTCCCTGAAGAAACCAGGTTATGCCAATTATACCGGCCCGTTCAATCGACCCTCAAGGGGGCGGCGGTGAGGGCGCTGGTCGAACCACAAAAAAAGGGCCCGGCTGGCTCTGCGAGCGGCCAGCCGGGCCCTTGGACCGTGAAAAACTGGTTCTTTCCCGAAATGGGCTTCCGTGTCGCCGTAGTGGCGTTGTTACCTAAGATTCACGGTTCTACTTGGCGGAGCATTCCGCCCCCGCGGGGAGGGACGGAACGAATTGGGCCGGATCGGTATCCTGTCGATTTAGGCTGATCGCAGTTGGCGTGCCAATGGCGTCAGCCGCCCAGCGAAGGGCTCGGAAATCGCCACGTAAGTCGTTCTGCCATTTAGAGATCGAGCAAGAATGCCCCTTCAGTCAGGTAGCCACCAGCGCGAAAAATCCTTGTAATTCTTACAAGTTCCTTCCAATCCGGTGGCTGACGCCACCGGCTCATGGCCGGCCAGGGCCCTGACCCCTGGCCCCTGGCCCCTAGTCCCTGGGCCCTTCTCTTCCCGATCCCGGTCAAACCGGGGTAGTGGCAAATCAGTAATTTTGATACCTTGGCTGCCCCCTCTGCCCTGGACTTTGCCCATGAAGGCCCCGCGCGCCATTTTGCCGTCGGCTCCCCGGTCATGTGCCGCCGCGCTGGCCATGGTAACGATGCTGGCGGGCGGTTGCCGGATTCCGGGCTTGGGAGGCCCGGTGTCGGATTCGCTGGCCAACTCGCGGCAGCTCTCGCAGCAAGGGATTGCCGCCCTGGATCGCGGCCAGCAGAGCGAGGCCGAAAGGCTGTTGGCCAAGGCCGTCGCGGCCTGCCCGACCAATGCCGAGGCCCGCCGGGATTATGCCGAGAGCCTGTGGCAGCGCGGGCGCGGCCCGAGGCCCTGACGCAGTTGGAGGAGGCCTGCCGTCTGACCCCGACGGACGCTGCCCTGCGAGTCCGCCAGGCGGAGATGCACCTGGCGATGGGGCAATTGTCCCTCGCCCGCGGCGCCGCGGACAAGGCCGTCAATCTGAATCCCAGGCTGCCCGCCGCCTGGACCGCGCGCGGCCGGGTGATTTACGCCGCCGGCGATCTGCAGCAGGCCCTGGCCGATTATCATCGCGCCTTGAGCTATGCCCCCTACGACCAGCACCTCCTGCTCGACGTGGCCGAACTCTATCGGCAGATGAACCAGCCGCAACGGGCCTTGGAAACGTTGCAGGCCCTGGCCGAGACCTATAACACGCCGGCCGAAGAGCCGCCCCGGGTGCTCTACCTACTGGGACTGTCGCAGGTGGCCTTGAAGCGCTATGACGACGCCGTGGAGAGCTTCGCCGCCGCCAGCCGCGACAAGCCGACGCCGGAGGTCCTCTACCAGTTGCGCAGGCGCAATGGTTGGCCGGCCATCCGACCGAGGCCGCGGCCACGGCCGAGAAAGTGCTGGCCATGGACCCGCGGCACCAGGCCGGCCGCGAGTTGATCGCCCGCATCGCGGCGGCCCAGCGGCCGCAAGGGCTGCTGCGATAGATGAATTGCGAAACCGCAAGCGTGCTGCACGGCCCCGAATCTCGAAATCCCCAAATCCCTAAATCCCCCGTCTCTCTCCTTGCACCCTGCACCCCGAACCCTGAACACTCCCGGCCGGCTGGCCATCCCGCTTCTGGCGCTGGGGCTGGTGGCCCTGTGGTTCCGCTGCCGATCCTTGGGCAATATCCCCGGGCTCAATGGCGACGAAGCCTGGTACGGCGTCACGGCATGGCAAATCCTGCACGGCGGCCGACTGTCGGTCTTCACGCCCACGGGCAATCTGCTCAACCCCTTCTTCTGCGGACCGCTCCTGCTCGTTCAGGCCTGCGTGCGGCCTTCGATCGCGGCCTTGCGGATGGTGCCGCTGGCCAGCGGACTACTGGCGCTGGGTCTGAATTGGTGGCTGTGCCGCTGGGTCTTCGGCAGGCCCTCGGCCGTGATTTCCACGCTGGCGCTGGCCCTGTTGCCGATCGACATCGCTTACAGCCGTTTCGCCTGGGATGCCAGCCAATCGCTGCTGGCGACGCTGCCGGTATGGTATCTGTCCTTGGCCGCGGTGCGTTTCCCTGCCCGGCAAGACCGGCTGACGGCTGCGGCCATTCTGGCCCTGTTGGCGGCCGTCCTGGTTCATCCGACCAACGTCTTCGCCGGCGCGGCGATCGCGGCCAGCCTGGCGGCGCGCTGGCGGCAGTTCCGCGTCGAGCCGCGCCGCTTGACGGTCCTCGCCCTGGCCGCGGCGGCGATGATCCTCTGGGCGACGCGCCTGGTCCACGCCACGGGCGAGGGCGGCGGCTGGCTCAGCCACCTCGGCCAGATCGTCCATCCCGGAAACAAACCGCATTTCACCGTGCTGCACGCGAACCTGCTGTGCGGCGAGACCGTCTATCAGTACATCTCCGGCGCCCACTCCTGGCTGCCATGGCCACTCGGCCTGGCGTTGACTTGGGCGGTGTTGCTGGCCGCCGCCTGGCGACTGTGGCGAAGTGGGAGCACGGCCGACCGCGTCCTGGTCGCCGGTTGGCTGCTGCAATTGGCGGGCTTCGTGGTGTTGGCCGGCCCGGAGGCCATGTCGCCCGGAGCGGAACGCTATGCGATCTGCCTGATCGGTCCGGCCGTCGTATTGGCCGCCCGCGGGGCCGCCGTGTGGTGGGCCGAGGCCGGGCGGCTGCGGACGGCGGCCACGCTGGCGGCCCTGGCAGCCGGCTGGTTCGTGCTGGCCGATTTCCAACAGCATTACTTCCGCTACATCGAGCAGACCGGCGGCAACGCCCATCCGACCTTCCGCACCGCGGCCGTCGAGCCGAAACTGGCGGCGCTGGACTACGTCTTGAAGCACCGCAAGGCGGGCGTCAACTGGATCGCGGCCGACGGCTGGTGGACCTATTGGCCGCTAAAGTATTTGTCGGCGGATGAGAAGAACATCGTGGTCTGGAAGGCGGACCAGCTTCACGGAATCGCTGCCGACCAGGGCGTGTGGCACATCGGCTTCTGCGACGGCCGGCCGCCGTCGGGAAGGCAGATTCTCGACTACAGCGGCCGGCCCGTGCTTTCGGTGTCTTGCCCGGTAGTCTCCCCTCTCCCTTTGGGAGAGGGGCAGGGGGTGAGGGCCTGGCAGAAACACACACAGCCCTCACCCTAACCCTCTCCCGGAGGGAGAGGGGACATTGAATCCGCAGCCGGCGCCGCTCCAATCCCAACCCCCTGGTCCCCGGCCCCCGGCCCCTCTCAATACTCTCGCGGCCAGACGCGGGCCTGGACCCGGCCGGGCAGCCCCTGGATCCGCAAAAAGCCCTCGGCGTCGGTCTGATTGTACGAGCCGCCGCCTTCCATCGTGGCAATGCCCTCGTCGTAGAGGTTGTTGGGGCTGGAGCGGCCGGCCACGATGAGATTGCCCTTGTACAGGTCCAGGCTCACCTCCCCGGTCACCGGTTTCTGCGCCTGGCGGATGAAGGCCATCAGGGCGTCCATCTTGGCATGATACCAGAAGCCGTAGTAGACCAGCTCGGCCACCTCGGGCGCCAGCCGGTCGCGCAGGTGCATCAGGTCGCGGTCCATGGTCAACTGCTCGACCAGCCGATGGGCCGCGTAGAGGACGGTCATGCCCGGCGCCTCGTAGACCCCGCGGCTCTTCATCCCCACGAAGCGGTTTTCAACCATGTCGATGCGGCCGATGCCGTTGCGGCCGCCGATCTCATTCAACCAACTGACGATCTCGAAGGCCCCCAGCAGCTCGCCGTTGACGCTCGCCGGCACGCCCGCCGCGGAAACCGATCGTCACGTTCTCGATCTCGTCGGGGGCCTCTTGGGGCGAACGGCTCATGCCGAAATCGACCAGCTCGACCCCGTTGACGGCGAGGTCTTCCAGCTTGCCGGCCTCGTAGCTGATGTGCAGGCAGTTCTCGTCGGAGCTGTAGGGCTTGGCGACGGATGCCTTTACGGGAATGTCTTTCTGCCGGCAATAGGCGATCATTTCGCTGCGTCCGGGAAAGCGGCGGCGGAATTCCTCCATCCGCCAGGGCGCAATCACCCGCACCGCCGGCTGCAAGGCCTCGGCGGCCAACTGGAAGCGGCACTGGTCGTTCCCCTTGCCCGTGGCCCCGTGCACGTAGGCGTCGGCGCCGACCTCACGAGCGACTTGCAGACAGACCTTCGAGAATCAGGGGCCGGGCGATCGACGTGCCCAGCAGGTAGACGCCCTCGTACTTGGCCTGCCACTGCAAGACGGGAAAGGCGAAGTCGCGGCACAGTTCCTCTTGGGCGTCGATGATCCGCGCCGAGCGGGCCCCGATCTTCCGCGCCTTCTCCAGGATCGCCTCGCGGTCCTCGCAGGGCTGCCCGAGAATCGACGTACACGGCGTGCACGTCGTAGCCTTGATCTTCGATCAGCCAGTTCAGGATGACCGAGGTGTCCAATCCGCCGGAATAGGCCAGAACGCAGCTTGGCATGGGAGTCAGTTCCTTCAAAGTCAGGGGGGCGTGCCGGGTGGCACTGGCTTTGCCAGTGCTTCGGGCTGCACCGCGCGCGGAAACACTGGCAAAGCCAGTGCCACCCAACGGCTATTTTGCCCGGGAAGACGGCCTTTCGCAAGGGGCTGGCCCGGCCGCGCGGCTGGCCATTGCCGGGACCGTCGGCTTGGCGACGATTTGCTCGGTCCCGAACAGCGGACCAAGCAAGAGCTCCTGCAACGGCCGCTTCGAGGAAGGCGGCGAGCCCAACGCGAGGTGCAGCACCAAGGGCACCGGCTCGAAGATCATCGTCTGCACCGTCATGGGGCCCTGGTTCACCGCGTCGAGCTTCCGGGCCAGGTCGTCGATGCCGATTTTTTCCATCGACGCCGCCGTGGCCAGGATGCTGTAGCGGCGACACCACTTGACGACGCTGACGGCCAACTCCTTGCTGCGAAAATGGTTGGTGCACGCGCAGATGCCGTCGCTGCCGCGGCGAACCACCACGCTCTTGGTGGTGATTTCCAGCACGGCCCCCTCCCGCCGGTCGCAGACCGCCAGGTTGAGCATCGTCGACCGCGGCACGGAGCGCACCAGTTTCTCCGCCTCTTCAATCGTTGTGCACTCCTCCAGGACGCGGCGGAAGCAGAGCGTGTAGGGCATGCCCTTGACGTTGAGCCACAACGAGCCGTCGGCGGCCAGAAACACTTCATGGACCGCCAAGGCCAGGCCGGCGTCGTTCATCCCCGACAGGCAGCCGAACATCCCCGGCAGCCCGATGGCGGCGAAGGCGTGTTTGCCGCGAGGGCGATAGACGGTCACCAGGCCGTACTTGTCGAGGATTCCCAGGGCGTAGAAGTCGAGGTTTCTGCCGAACAGGGGGGCCTTGGTTGCGCTCTTCTGGGCCGAGACCAGCAGCGACGAGCACCCCAGCCAATCGCGGTAGCTGTCCATGATCGTGTTGCCGGTGACGCACAATTCGGCGTCGATGGCCAGCGCCTTGGCGAAGGCCTGCAACTCCTCGCGATGGTCGGCCGGGGCCTGCTTGAACAGGGCGCGGCCGTCCGCCACGATCCTCGGCCAGCGTTGCTCACAGCGAAAGGTGCGGAGCAGCTTCTTCGGATAGTCGGCGATCGCCTTGGCGGCCTGGCCGGTCAGGGCGGCCTTCTGCCGGCCGATCTCCTGCGGCGTCCCCTCGACCACCAGCACCGGCAGGCCGTGGATGAATTTCAACTCGCCCTTGTCGTAGCGGCCTTCCTGGAAGGGACTCTTTTCCTCGGCCGCAGCGGCCACCGTGGCGGCGAGCAGGGTAACCAGCAGCAGCGGCAACAGCAGTAGCAAAAACCTCTTCTGGGCAACTCGCATCAAGAACCCCTCAAATAGATGGCAGACGCCGTTTTTGCAATTCCGATGAATTATAGCGGGACCGTGCCGCTATGATAACCGGCCACCCCAAGCGGGAGAATCCCAACCGCTCCAACATGCCCGGCTTTCTGGTATAATGCCATGGTCGGCGGTGGCAAGCGCAAGGAGAATCCTGTGAAATTCTATGCCTTCCAAATCGTGATCGAGAAAGAGCCGGAGGACGAGGGCTACTCGGCATACAGCCCGACGCTGCCCGGCTGTTTCAGCAACGGTAGAACGATCGAGGAGGCCAGGCGAAACATGCGCGAGGCCGTCCAGCAGCACGTCGAGTCGTTGCTGGCGCGTGCCGCTGAGATCCCCCAAGGCGACAGTGTGCTGCACGTCGAGGAACTGACGGTGGGGGTGCCTGAATGAGCCGCATGCCCCAGGTGACGGCTCGCAACCTGATTCAATTTCTCAAGTCGCAGGGGTTCGTCGAGGACCGTCAGAGCGGAAGCCATCTGACGCTTGCGCACGAGGGACGCCGCGTGTCCGTCACCGTACCCGTGCATACCGGTTGCGACATCGGCCGCGGCCTGGCTGTGCGTATCCTCAAGGATGCCGGGTTTTCTGTCGACGACTTCCTGCGCAGCAGATGACCTCTTCGGAATGTGGCTCTTTGTCCGCGCTCAATCGCCCGCCAACGCCAACACCCAAGCTTCCGGTACGTGGCGGGACACGACGGTGCGGGCGAGATTGAACCACGTCGGATGCCGGTCGAGAACGGCGCTGTCGGCCGTGGCCACGATCTGGTCGGCCGCGGCCAATAGGGAGTCGGGATCGGCGACCAACTCGACCCGCCAGCACCACCCCTGGCCGGCGGCCAGGGCCTCCATGATCGCCTTGAGCCGGCCGCTGTTGGACACCGGCCGGTCGAGATACCAGCAACACTCGGCGACGCCCAGGTCGGCGGCGGTGCGGCCGATCCGCTCCAAGGCCGGGCCCGTCTCGGCCACCTTGCGGTAGCTGCCGTGCATGCTGGCCATGTCGCGGTAGGCGCCGTCGCGGCCCTGCAATACGACTCCGCCGGCCAGCGCGGCCTCGACGGTCGTCAACACGTTATAGCCGTCCAGCCAAAGCGGCCGGCCCCGCAGCGCTGCGGCCTCCGCCTGGCAATCGCGCCGCCCGGCGGCGTCCTGTTGGCTCGAGGCACAGCGCGCCACGGCGATCCGTTGCCGCGACACCAGCGCATAGCGATCGCCCACCAGCTTCAAGGACGAATCGCGCGGATAACCCTGGCTGAGCAACCAGCCCAGATCGGCCGTCGCCTGTTGCAACGTCGGCGCCAGCGCCGGGGCGAACCAGCGGGCGTCTTCCGGATGCGGCCCGCGATGTTTTCTCTGGTCAGGCATAAAAGGGGCCAGGGGCCAGGGGCCGGATAAAGGGCGCCGGCGCACCCGGTCATCCCATCCGGAGGCTAACGCCTCCGGCTCATGTTATCCTTCACCGCTGGTACGTGCCGACCAGTTCGCCCTGGGCCAGCACATGACCGTCCACTTCCCGGAGCACGGTGCTCTTGTCCAGGCCCGGCTCGGCCACCAGCTTGGCCTCCAAGGCGTAGAGCCGGAAGCGATAACGGTGGGTGCCGTGACCGGGCGGGGGCATCGGCCCACGATAGCCGATGTTGTGCCCCTTGGGCCACGAGTTCTGTCCCTGCAGCGCGCCGGCGGGGGCCTTCAGCCGCGGCTGCTGCGGCACACCCTCGGGCAGACCGGTGGCGTTGGCGGGGATCTTGTACATGACCCAGTGGACCCAGGGATCCTTGGTCGGGGCATCGGGGTCGTCGCAAATCAGCGCCAACTCCTGGGTTTTCTCGGGCAACTTGGACCACGCCAACGGCGGCGAGACGTCCGCCCCTTCACCCGTGTACTTCTTGGGAATCTGCTGGCCGCCGGCGAAGGCGGAACTGGTGATTTCGATGCTCATCGGTGGCTTTTTTCCTTTCGTGCTTGGGGCAACGGGATCGGCCTGGCAACCTGCCGCTCCTGCCCATGAAAGTAGCGACGAAAAAACGGCGACACACCATAACATACCATGCGCCCGTGATGGTTTCATCAAAAAAGCCTCCTCCACTGCTCAGCCTTTAATCACGCCGATCGGCCGCAGGCGTGCGACCTTGCGGGCCAGGCCGGCCCGATCGACCACGTCGACCACGAGATTGACATCCTTATACGCCGCCGGCTGTTCCTCGGCCAGCCCCCGCCAACTCCGGCAGCGGGCCAGCACGCCGCGGTCGGCCAGCTCGCGGTCGATGCGGCGGCCTTGGGCGTTCTGGACGGCGGCGGTGCGGCTCATCACCCGGCCGGCCCCGTGGCAGGTCGTGCCGAAGGCCCGCGTCATGCTGCCGGGCATCCCCAGCAGCACCCAACTGCACCGCCCCATGTCGCCGGGAATTATCACCGGCTGGCCCAGCGCCCGGTAGGCCGCCGGCAACTCGGCATGGCCGGGCGGGAACGCCCGCGTCGCCCCCTTGCGATGTACGCACACCTGTTTCACCCGGCCGTCGACCTCGTGGTTCTCCAGCTTGGCGATATTATGGGCCACGTCGTACACGAGGTTCATCTGCAACGATTCCCAACTGCGGCCGAGGAACTGGGCGAAGGTCTCGCGGGTCTGCCACATCAGCAGTTGCCGGTTGGCCCAGGCGAAATTGGCCGCCGCACGCATGGCGCCCAGGTACTGTTGCCCCTCCGGGCTGTGGACGGGGGCACAGGCCAGTTGGCGGTCGGGAAGCTCGATGCCGTACTTGGCCGGCACGCCGCGGAGCATCTGCAAAGCGTCGTCGCACACCTGGTAGCCCAGGCCCCGCGAGCCGGAATGGATCATCACGCACACCAGGTCCTGCTGCAACCCCAGGGCGCGGGCGGCCGGCTCGTCGACCACGTCCTCGACCACTTGCAGCTCGAGAAAATGGTTGCCGGAACCGAGCGTCCCGCACTGATCGCCGCCCCGCTCGATGGCGCGATGGCTGACCCGCTCCGGATCGGCCCCGGCCAGGCAGCCGCCGGCCTCGGTGTGGTCGAGGTCGCCCTCGGTGGCCCAGCCGCGGGTTTGCAAGTACCGGCAGCCGTCGGCCAGCAGCCGCTGCAGCTCCTTGGCGCCGAAGTGGTAGGGGCCGCCGCGGCCCACCCCCGCCGGAATCTGCTTGAACAGGGCGTCCATCAGCGGCTGCATGCGGGGCTGGACCTCGCCGAGCGGCAGGTTCGTCCGCATCAGCCGGACGCCGCAGTTGATGTCGTAGCCGACCCCGCCGGGCGAGATCACGCCCCCTTCGGCCGGATCGGTCGCGCAGACGCCACCGATGCAGAAGCCGTATCCCCAATGGATGTCGGGCATGGCGAGGCTGGCCATCTGGATGCCCGGCAGCGTGGCCACGTTGGCCACTTGCTCGGGGGCCTGGTCGTGGCGAATCTGCTCGATGAGCTTGTCGTCGGCGAAGATCCGCCCCTCGACCCGCATCCCCAGTTTGTAACTCTTGGGAATCCGCCAGGTGCAGGCGTCGATTTGCTCCAGCGGTCCGGCATATCCTGGCTTGGCCATGGCGTTTCTCCCCCTGGGGCGGCCCAGTGGACAGTCCCCGGTTCCCCATAGTGTACGCTGGCCGCCGGGGCGGACAAGCCGGGGGCTGGCTGCCGGGCCGCGTCCGCTCTATTCTATACCCATGGCGCTAAGCGAACTTGCCCATCTGCAACTGCTGGCCGAAATCGACGCCTTGGTCGAGCGGCTCCGCCGTTGGGCCGAAACGGCCGCCGACTGGCCGGCCGCCGAGGGCTGCCAGGCCCTGGTGCGGCGGCTGGCGGGCCGGGCGGCCGCCCTGCGACTCCGCCTGGAAGCCCCCCTGGTTGTGGCGACCCTGGGTGGGACCGGGACCGGCAAGAGTGCCCTGGTCAACGCCCTGGCCGGCGCCGAGGTGGTCCGCACCGGCTCGGCCCGGCCCACCACGTCGCGGCCCACGCTCGTCTGCCGCCCGGGACTGACGCCCGAGATGCTCGGCATCGATTCCGCTGGCGTCGAGGTCATCCACTGCGATCTGCCGGCGCTGGCCGAGTTGGTGCTGATCGATTGCCCCGATCCCGACACTACCGAAGGCGGCCAAGAGGACCCGCACCAGGTCGCGGCCGCGGCCGCCGCGAGCGCGGAGACTCCGCGTCGTGGGCCTGCCGAGGCCCCGCCGGGAACGAACCTGGCCGCCTTGCGCCGCATCCTGCCGCATTGCGACGTGCTGCTGGTGACGACCACGCAGCAGAAGTACCGCAGTGCCCGGGTGGCGGAGGAATTGGCCGCCGCGGCCGCCGGCGCCCGGCTGGTCTTCGTACAAACCCATGCCGACGAGGAAGAAGACATCCGCACGGACTGGCGGCAGGTGCTGGCGGCGCAATATGTCCCGGGGCACGTCTTCCTGGTCGATTCGCTGGCCGCCTTGGCCGACGCCCAGGCTGCGCTGGCGCCGCGCGGCGAGATGGCCGCCCTGGAAGACCTGCTCACCCGCCAGCTTGCCGGGGCCGCCGCGACGCGGCTGCGGCGGGCGAATTTCCTCGACCTAGCCGAGCAGACCTTGCAGAGCTGCCGCCAGCGGCTCGATGCCGCCGCGCCGGCGGTGGAGCGATTGCTTTCGGCCGTGGAAGAGCAGCGGGCCATCCTGGCCGAGCGGCTCGCCGCCGAGACCCGCGCCGAATTGCACAACAGCCGGCGGTCTTGGGAAAACCGCCTCCTGGGCGAGGTGGCGTCACGCTGGGGCCTGAGCCCCTTCGCCCTGGTGCTGCGGATCTATCAAGGGCTGGGCGGACTGGCTTCCGGGGCGCTGTTGTTCCGCGCCCGCAGCCCCGCCCAATTGGCCCTCTGGGGCGCCGCCGCCGGCGCCCGGGCTTGGAAGGAAAATCGCCGGCAGCAGCAAGCCGATCGCGGCGCCCAGCGGGCGGTGGCCGGCTGTTGGGACCAGACCGAACTGCGGTCGGCGGCCATCGTCCTGGAAGGCTATGCCGCCGAGGCGGAGTTTTCCCCGCAAGCGGCCAGCCTGGAGAACGTCACGGCGGAAGCGGATCGGGCCGGCTCGGCCTTCGTCGCCCGGGTTGCCGGCGACCTCGACGCCCTGGTGGCCCGCTTGGCCGAGCGGCACACCGGCTGGTTCACCCGCTGGCTCTATGAACTGCCGTTGTTGGCCATGCTGGGCGTGCTGCTGTACCGGCTGGGGAAGAACTTCTTCTACGATTCCTGGCTGGCGGCCAATCCGGCGCCCGCCTGGGGCCTGGGATATTACCTGACCGCGACGATCTGGCTGGTGCTGTGGTGTGCGGTGCTGCTGTGGGCCTTCTTGCGGCGGCTGCGGCGGGGCCTGTCGCGGCAGATCGACCGCCTGGCCGAGGCCTGGACCGGCGCCGCCGCTGCCGCCGGAGTGTTCGCCCGCTTGGAGAGCGATTGCCGGTGGGCCGGGCAATTCCGCCAGGAGTTGGCGCTGTTGCAGGCGCACGTGGCGCAATTGTCCCGCCAGTTGGCCACGCCGGAAGCGGAACTGGGGGTAAGGACGAGCCACTTCTCCACCCCAAGCCCACCGGCGGCGGCCGGTGGCAAGGGCTCTTGAACGATGTCGCTGGCCGCTTCAGGTCCCACCGGACGCCGCCGGTGGGCTTGGGGGCGGGCGGGGCGCTTTCGTGACAGAAGCTACTTCGCCTTCGGCTCCTCTTTTTTCGGCTCGGTCTTGGCTTCGGCTTCGGGAAGGGCCTCGCGCCAGGGCTTGCGGGCCTGGTAACTGGCCAACTCCTTCTTCAGCGCCGCAGCGTGTTCACTGTTCTTGCCGAGTTCGACGGCCTTGCCGGACCACTTCTGGGCATTGTCGAAGTCGCCGGTTTCGGCGTAGGCGGCGGCCAGCGTGCTGAGGATGTAGTCCTCCTTGTACTCGGTCAGCTCGCAGGCCTGGGTGGCCAGCGTCACGGCCCGCTTGCCGTCGCGGAGTTTGTCCTCCGGCGCGGTGGCCAGCAGCCAGGCGAGGTTGTTGAGACTGGTCACGTCCTTGGGGTGCTGGGCGGCGGCCTTTTCGAAATCGGCGATGGCCTCGCCGCGCTTTCCCGTGCTCAAGAAGGCGTCGCCGCGGCCGCGCAGGAACAACCACTGCCTCGGACCCTCTTGGCCGATTACGGCGGAATAGATCTCGATGGCCTTGTCGAATTTCTTCTGGTTCTGGTACACCGCGCCGATTTGCAGCAGGGTCAAGTCGTCCTTGGGGTCCTGCTGGCGGAGCTTTTCCAGGTCGGCCAGGGCGTCGTCGAACCTTTTGGCATCGGCCAGGAGTGCGGCGCGGAGCCGCAACGCCTCCGGCACGTCGGGCTTCAGGTCCAGCACCAGGTTCACGTCGGTGAGGGCCTTTTCCTTCTGGCCCAATTCCTCCAGCACGCCGGCCCGCAGCAACAACACCGTCAGATTGTCGGGCGCGGCGGCGGTGGCCTTGTCCAATTCTCCCAGGGCGGCTTTCATGTTCCCCTGGAAGCCGTCGATGCGGGCCTTCTCCAGCAGCGGCGCCAGGTCGTCGGGGGCCAGGGCGGCGGCCTTGTCGAGTGCCGCCAGCGCCTCGTCGAATTTCTTCAATTTCGCCAGCACCTCGCCCTTGCGCCGATAGGCGACCGCGCTTTTGGGGTCCAACTCGATGATCTTGTCGACGGCGGCCAGCGCCGCGTCGTAGCGTTTCAGTTTCGCCAGCACCTCGGCCTTGCGCTGATAGCCGGCCGTGCTTTTGGGGTCCAACTCGATGATGCGGTCGAAGTCTTCCAGGGCGGCTTGGAACTGGCCTTGGTCGCTGCGCAGTGCGCCGCGGGCGCAGCGCGGCCGTCTGCGTCGGCGCCACGTGCACCGCCTCGTCGAGGTCGGCCAGCTTGTCCTTGACGTCTGTGCGGATGGCGGCCCGCAGCACCAGCACCTCGGCCTGCACCAGCGGCTCGGCGGCACTGACCTTGACGGCCTCGTCCAGGGCCGAGACGGCCCGCTTGGCGTCTCCCTGCGGCAGCAAGTTGAGCTTGGCGATCAACAGCAGGGCCCGCGGCTCTTTGGCTTCCAAGGCGACCCCTTTCTCCAAATCGGCCAGCGCCAGCGTGCGGTACTGCGCCGAATTGGGATCCGCACCCTTGGCGTTGAAGATCGCCGCCGCCGTGGCCGTGCCGCGCTGAATGAGCGCGGAAGCCAGCAGGCTGTGGGCGAAGGGACGATTGGCCTTGTCGAGCCCTTTGTCCATCGCACTCTCGACCAACCGGACGACTTCGCTCAGATCGGTCAGCGTGGTGGCGGTCATCTTCAACTGGGTGGCCTTGTCCAAATCGGCCTGCCCCTCGTTGGCGGCCTGCGCCGGCCGGGCCGCCAGCGCCGGCCAAGCACAGCGCGGCGATCGAGAAACCAAGCAAATGCCTCATGGCACACAACTCCCTGAATTGTGGAAGGGGAACCTCGGTATTATAAGCGGGCGACGGCAAGCGGGATAGCGGGGCCGATCCGTCGCTCACGCCCAGTTGGCACCCAGAGGATACCCGGGTCCATTTTCGGCCAAGCGACGTTGCCTTGGCCAACCAGTCGTTGGCCGAGAACATGGACCTGTCCCCCTCGGCGCCCACGCAAAGGGGGACAGTCCCCTGTGACGGCGCACGCCGGCCTGCGTCAAGGTTTTCCCGCCTTGTGGGGTTTGTCCGCAGCCGGCTTGGGCTGGTTCGCGACCGGCGCGGGGACCCCGCCGTCGGCGGGCGCGGGGCTGCCCGGATCGATCAACATGTAGCCGGCCCAGAAGAAGGGATGGTTGGCCTTGGGCGGATCCTCCACCACTTCCTTCTTCAGCCGCGGCTCGGCATCGGGATTCAGTCGCGAGTCGGACACCACGAGGACGGTGCGCTGCCAGGCATCGGCGGGCGTAGTGTGCGGCAGTTCTTGGGCGAACTCGCGGACCAGGTCGTAGCTCGTCTGGCCGCCGGTCCGCCAGCGGCTCAAGAGGATGGTCCGCGCGCCGCTGGTCATCAGCCCGCACACGGAGAGGAACATTTCGCTGCCCGGGGCCGGCGCGGGGCGAGTGCCGCGCTCGGGCGCCGCCAAGGAATCTTCGGAGGCCGTGTAGTAGCCGGGCAGGATGATCTGGTCCGGGCCTCCCCAGGGGAGCGAGATCCAATCGCTCAGGGTACTGCCGGGTTTTCCACGGTCGATGGGCAAGGGGGACCAGGCGTAGGGCCCGGTCTCGCTGGTGATGCAGAGGTCGTCCAGCACGATGAGCCGGTGCAGGAGGGTGGCATAGACCGCCGACGGCGCCGGCAGGGGCGACCGCAGCACCACCGTTCCCGGCAGCACCTCGGCCAGCCGGCGGAAGGCGTCGTGGCCGACGGCGGCGTCCTCGCGGGGAAAGAGCCGTCCCAGGACGACCGCCGTGGAGTCGACGGCGGGGCCGGGCGGGGCCTCGTCGCCCAGGGTTGCCAGCGACGCGGTGGGGGCATAGCGGATGCGGACGCGGGAGATCAGACTGCGCATCTGCCCGTCGACGCTCACCTGCAAGGCCTCGAAGGGGACATACCAGAGCAGGCCGTCGGGAACGATGATCAGCTCATCGAACTTCGTGGTGAAGTCGGCGGGGGAGCCCTTGAGGAGGGCATCGAGGAACTCCTTGCCGGCCTGCCTCCACTTGGCGTCGGCCAGGTCCTTCAGCGCGAGCTCGTGGCCCGACCTGTAGTTGCCCAAGTCGCGCAACATGGCGGCGAGGTGCTTCTGCAACGGGGTGGGCGGCATGTTCACTTTCCATTGACCGTACTGCCGGGAGGTCAAGAGGAAGCCGTAGGTCGCGTCCGTGGTGGCGACGAAGATCAAGAGGGCGTGTCCCTTGGGGAGCGATTTCATGATGTCGACGGTTTTGCGCAGCGGCGGGAAGACCAAGTCCGCCGGCTCGCGGCGCACCGCCATCTCCCGCAGGATGGTCTCCTGCTGCAGGCTGACGTTGAGCAGTTGGGCCAGCCCCTGGGTCTGCTCCTTGGAGGGCTCGCGATCTTCGGTGGCCAGCGGCATCGAGGCCAACTGGTCGTGCAGGTTGTGGGCCTTTTGGCGGAGCCGCTCGTAGGCCGGGAAGCGCGTCAGCAGGTCCTGCCGCTGGAGCTTGCTGGCCGTGTCGAGGATGTCGTCGGAGGCTTCCAAGATCCAGCGCAACGAGGTCAGCCGCCCGCCGTAGGCCATGGAACTGAAGAAGCGGTGGCGCCGCATGTGGTCGCCGATCTCGATGGCGGCCTCCAGGTCCTTGCGACTCAGGGCCACCTTGAACCAATTTTCGTAGGGGATCGGATGGGGCGTGACCAGCACGGCCAGCGATTCCATGGGGTCGGAGGCCCAGTCGGCCGGACCCGGGTCGCGGAGCACGTCGCGATAAATTTCCATGGCCTGGCGCGGCGTGGAGCTGGCCAGGGCCATTTTGTCGGCCAGGAGGATTTGCAGCAGCCAGTGGGAGCCGTGCTCCATGTAGTGCATGGCGGCCGTGACGGCGGCATCGCCGTCGGCGACCTTCTTGCGCTGGAAAAACACCAGGCCGTTGAGGAAGCTCCAGCGCCCGCCGAGCCGGCCGGCGCCCATGAAGCGGCGGCCGATGCTGGTGCGGGCTTGGTCGAGGAAGGCGGCCGCCTTGTTCGTCTCGCCGAGCACGGCCTCGTTCTCCGCGGCCAACAGCAGCAGCGAAACCTGCAACTGCCGCGAATGATTGGCCTCGGCCCATTGGATGGCGGCGGCCAGGGGGGGAACATTCCCCGGTTATTGGCGATCAGGTGCGCCATCGCGCCATAGCGGAAGGCTTCCTCCAGGACGCCCCGGTCGGGAAACCAACCGGGGCGGTAGATCATGACGGCGGCGTAGGAGGCCTCCTCGAAGTTTTTCAGCGCCACGGCATAATCGCCGCGGATCATCGCCAGCCGCCCCAGCTCGAACAGGGCGACGCAGGTCAGGGGATGGTCGAATTCGCCGCCGGCCACCACCGAGCGACTCAAGGCGAGGACGGCCTGTCCCTCATGGCCCGTGGCGGCATACGCCACCCCCAGTTCCACCCCCACCCACGCCTGCGACCAGTGATTGGGTGGTGCCACGGATCGCGACAACGCGGCCTCGACATCCTTGAACAACTGATCGCGCGGCGCCAGCGGCCCCAGCAGCTTCGTCCGCCGCCGGATCGCCAGCGTCGTGCAACGCACGATCTCGACCACGTCGATGGGCACCAGGGTGGGCGGCGTGACGATGCCGCCCTGCTGGATCGTCGACGTGATGTCGATCTGCCCCTGCGAAATCGTCATCGCCTGCGGGTAAATGCCCACTTTCGCCCCCCGCGTGCTGGCGCCCCAGGGGACCGTCCGTCGCAGCGAGGGGCCGCCCGCCTGGATCGTCGGCGGAAACCGCACGCGCATCATCCAGTCGGGATAGGCCTTCACCAACTCCACGGCATGGGTATAGTGCTCGAGGGCCTCGCGCAGATCGCCCATCTCATAGTGGCACTCGCCCAGCATCGTCTCGTAGCAGATGGAGTCGATCCAGCGGCCCTGCACGGAGTTGAGGCCATTCTTGCTTTCGAACTTGAATTCCTTGAGGGCGTCCTTGTAGTTGCCGTCGTAGAAATCGCCGAAGGCGACGTAATAGCCGGCGCTGGGGACCCGCATGCCGCCTTGGGCCAAGGCACGCTGGTCGAGGCCCCCCCAAAGACCCGCCAGCAAGAGCAGCCCGATCCAAACCGGCGGGCCGAGCCGGCACCCCGGGAAACCAAACGGACCCGCCATGATGGCCTCCTCCAGCGAACTTCGGGCGAGACGTTACCTTTCGATCTTACCCCTTTTCCAAGGCGAGTGCCAGTCAATCGGCACGGCGCGGGCCCCCCCAAAAAGACGCGGGCTAAAGTTTTGCCTTTTGGCGGACGATAACCTGGATGCCGATTGTATGGATTACGAGACTTTTAACGTCTGGTGCCAGGTAAGAAGGATGCGCAAAGTGCGCATTTTGGACAACTGAAGGATGGAGGTGGCCCATGCTGGGCTCCAACAATCAGTACCGCTTTCTCCGCGCCCTGCTGTTCGGCTTAGGGGCCACCGTGGCCATCGGGTTGACCGGCTGCCAAAGCGACGTGGGCGGGCAGACGCTTCCCAGCCCCTATTACTTGGACGACGACGTGCAGTACTTCCCGCCGGGGCCGCAGATGCCGCTCTCCCGGGAAGCGGCGGCGCTGAAAACCTATAACCAGGAAGAAGCACTTCGCCAGCAATAAGGCGAAAGAACGTAGCATCAGTCATCGCTGAACGCCGTCTCGCGCTGGTTTCCGGCAACCGGAAGGCCGCACGCGGCCTTCCCGTCCGCTGGCAACAAGCGAGTGGCGTTGGGGGGACGGCGCCCAACGTTGTTGGCGTCCAAGGCGAGCGCGCGTGTCGCCAAGGCGATACCCCTTGGACGTCAACAGCGTGAGGGACACGTTATGGCCGAGTTCGAATTCTCCCAAGTCGCCCAGCACTGGGCCAACGTCGTCCTGATCTGGATCGGTTTCGGCAGTCTGGCCGGCTTGCTGGCCCGCGTCGTGCTGCCGGTCCGCGAGCCCTCCAGGGCGCTGCCCACGCTCGCGCTGGGCATCGCCGGCAGCGCCGTCGGGCTGGCCATTCTTTCCTGGGCCTTGGGCCCTCGCTCGCTGAACCCCATCAGCCCGCTGGGCGTGCTGGCTGCCGCCGGCGGCGCCTCGCTGCTGCTGGTCCTCTATCAGGTCGTCCATGCCCTGGGCGGCAAGGCGGCGGACGGGGATGCCGAGGGCCAGGAGCGTCCCTGACCCGGCTGCGCGCTCCACCACTTCTGCTCTCACACGCCCTGGCGGCAGGCCGCCTGCGATGCGCCCTGGATTCGGCCCATCAGCCAGCGCTTCAACCGCAGCAGTTGCACGCGCGAGATGGCCGTGGGGAAGTGCGTGAAGCGATAACTGGTGCACACGGCGGTCTGCCAGGGCTGCTTGATGGCCAGCGAGCCCACGCCCAGGTCGTAGTCATGGTCGCCGCGGACGAAACCGTCTTCCACCATCATCCTTTCCAGCACCAACCCGGGGCGAAAGGCCGAAAACTCGGGATCAAAGCCCTTGCGCAGCCCGTAGATGCAGCCCTGATACACGTAGTTGTAGACATAGGCCACGGGGCGGTTGCCCAGCAGCAGGAGGTTCACGTCGACGCTGCCGGCGCGGGCGGCTGCCGCGTGGGTGTCGCGCAGGTACTGGCAGACCTCCGCGCTGCTCAGTGTCGTGCCGTCGGCGGCGTTGCTCTGCCAACTTCGCCGGGCGATGTCCACGCAGGCGTCGTACAGGTCCCAGCGGGGATCGCCGTCGCCGCCGCCGGCGCCCTCGGGCCGATAACGCTGGAATGTCACCTCACCCTGTTCGGCCAGGCGGCGGCCGCAGCGCTCGATGTTGTGCCGCCACTTCTTGTCCCGGCCGCTCCAATACTCCTGCCAAGTGCCCGCGATCTCGATCCGCGGGGCAACGTCCCGGGCCTGCTTGCAAGGATGCAGGCCGGCCAGCTCCATGGTCCGCTCGGTCCGCCCCCGGTCGCAGCCGTCGCCATCGACCCAACGAAGGTCGAGCATGTCCCAGTCGCGGGGCGTGCGGCGAATGTGGCGCAGGCCCGCCAGCAGCGTCGCCGTCGGATTGGGTCCGATGGGGCCATAAAACGTCCCCCAATCGTGCAGCGGATAGGTCAGCGTCCGCACCCGGCCCACGCCGGTCGATTCACTCTGCACCACCAGCGGCAAGATTCCCAGGGGCCGGCCGTCGGCGCTGACCTCCAGCACGCGCAGGCGCTGCCCGGCGCCGAAGTGCCGCCAATAGACCTCCAGCCAATCCAACGAGTGGAAGAAGGTGGCGCCGCGGGTTTGCGGCAAGAGGGCATTCCAGAGCAATCGCCGCCCGGCGAGCTGGTCGAGTTCGTTGATCTCTTCGACGTGAATCATGGAATCCCCGGCCGTATGGCTGAGCGGGTCAAGCGTCCCGATCGCGAGTCTTTGGCCCTATCCCAAGTCTAACTTCTAAGTTCTAAGTCTGTAGGGTGGGTCGACGGGCACCGACGCGAAGCGTTGGTCGGCGAGCCCCACCGGGAAGCGGCGGAAGCGCAACTGGTGGGGCTCGCTGCGCTCGACCCACCCTACCTACGCATGACGCTGAGCAACCAGTGTGCCGCCAAGGGCGGCGGGCCGGCGGCCGGCTGGGAAGCGATGTCGTAAGCACTTACTGTAAAATGCGTTGCATCGTTTCCCCGTGTTTCGGTTGCGGACCTGGCTGCGGCTGCCGGCGTGGCAAAAAAGCGACGATTTCCGGGGCCGGCGATCCTTTCCCGCTACCGAGGCTGAAAAGCGAGTGTTTCCCCTCAGGCCGCTGGGCCGCCTTCTTATCCGGAGGCTGACGCCTCCGGCTCGCTGTCGCCTTCTTATCCGGAGGCTGTAGCTCCCGTTGCGCAAGTCCCAACGCCGAGCGTGCACAGAGGAACGCGGCACCGCAGCGCATTCAGTTTACGCCATCATTCCACATCGGGGTCCCAACGCTCCCCATCGAGCCACGCTTCATACCACGCGAGGAAGTCGCGACGAGGCACCGTTGGGCAAATGCCCACGTCGGCGAAGAACCACATGTTGCCCCTTTCGGGCCCTGTCACGATCAGTCGCCATTCCATACCGCACCCGCCTTCCGCCACGCAGATGTTGCCGTTCTGGGCGTCTGCGGACGTTCCCTGTGGCGAAACAGGATCCGCCTCCCATATCCACTGTTCGGAAAATGGGAACGGCAGCGCAACGCGATCCGCGTTGAGTCGAACGGGGGCGGTTCGCGGCTGGACCTCGCGCAGCGGGTCGTAGAAGTACAGCAGCCAAGAATCGTACGGTCCCTCATTTCCGTTGCCGACGTGCAGCAGGAACGCCTTGTACTCTGAGGGCAGCTTGATGCCGTTTCGCTGTTCAAACTGCTCGATGGCCGCCGGCGAAAGGACGCGGCCAACCGAGATACCGCGCGTGCGTGCCTTTGCGAGGATGCGCTCGGCCTTCACCTTCACCGGGGCATCACCGCCTGAAGAGCCCATGCAACGCGCTCCCGTTAGGCACGCAAATTCGAATCCGGCCGCCGACCCCGCGCCACCGTAATCAATCGCATTGTACCCACATCGTCGGAAGAGTTGTGGATGGATTGCAGTTTACCAGAGCTTCCACCAAGGCTTCGAGGACTTGGACACAGGGTTTCCGCGCGCGGCGCCGCGCTGAGGACCTTCATATGCCTTTTCCAGTTCTTTAGCCCACCCGATGGCTTCTGTGCTTTCATAGATTCTGCCTTCCTGCGGGTCCACGAGCAAGCCGCCCGTCATCTCAGCTAAGACCGCCGCCGCGACGGCGGCGCTGAGGAATTCCTCCTGCGCTGAATGCGTGGAGAACATGATCTGACAGGGAAACGATTCGGGTATTTCGAGTTTCGCGCAACTCGTCCGCGCCAAGCAGGGAATAAAGGTACTCGAAGCCGCCGGGCTTGCCCTGGTATTCGCATGGGAGCCAACCGCTCAATGCGGCGACATCGAATTCCGTGTCTATCTTGAGCGGAAATTCCCGCTCGGCAATTGCAGCCTGCCAGTGCTCCGGGCTGGGCATGCGCCCTGTTGGGAAATGAACGGACAAGTCAAAGGACATAATTCGTTTCCAGGTTATGGCGATAGCTCACGGATTCCCGACAGTCCAATGGATTATGGGTCCCCGGTTGGTCCAGGTGACTTGTCAGGCGACCGGTGTGAATCTGCAATCATCAATCTGAAAATGAATGTCGGATGCCGTCCTCAAACAAACGACGACGCAATCCTGAACCTCGTCAAGGACAGCCCGTCCAAAAGGCTCCGTGTCGCGGCGTTCGTAATCAATGCCGATAAGGTCATCTTCAGCATGACGAGCGTCTACAATGGGAAGGGTAAGGCACTTCAGTTCAACGCTGTGCCGTTAGCCTTTCTTTGCCGCGAGTGTCGAATTCGTAATTTCCCTCAACGTAGCGGGTGGGAGCCGCGTGTCAAGATCCCTTCGTTTTACAGCACCCAACCGACTGCGCCCGTCCTGCCTGATTTCCCGGCGGGGAGACGCCGAGATCGCCATCTCGGATTTCAAGTCGTTGGAAGGCCGTCGGAACGTGCCAAGGTGTGAATATCTGATCCTGTACCTCGCGGATGCCCAGAGGTGATCGGGGAGTGCAACAGCGGCAGCAGGCGGCGGATGGCTTTCTCGTTTGGCCCCAGAATGGCGCGGCAGCAATCGCGAGCGCCGGCGGCAGCGTTCTCAAAGAGACCTACCGAACGTGCGGCAATCTTTGCCACATCACTCGCCGTGGCCCCAGGCCCGGGGCGTGACGGGAAACATCGAGATGCGGAACTTCGTGCAGCCGTAAGGAATCAGGCGAATGGTCTCCGCCCGGCCCCCTTCGAGGGGCACGGCCGGCAGCGCCTGCACTTCCGTCGGGTTCCAGTCTACCGTTCGGGCTGGCACTTGCAACGACAGCGGCGCGCGGAGCGGCCAATCCCAGTGTCCGGGCATCGCGCCGCGCTGAACCTCGATATCGGCCCCCTGGCGCTGCGGCGCATTGTCCAAGGCGTACCGCCACCGCGCCGCCGGCAACGGCATGCCTGGGTCCTCGTCCGGAATCGCCAGGGCGAACAAGAGCGGACCATACGACACGCTGGCGTAGGGGAACCGGCGCTTCTCGAACCATTCGGCGTGGATCATAGGCCCGATCCTTGTCCGCACCGCTGCCGGATATTCCGTCTCCATGCCGCGCGCCACCTGGACCGACATCGGGAAGGTCAGCACCGCGCGGTCGCCCTTGGCCCACGGCCGCTCGATGCGCACAAAGCCCTTCGCGTCGGGCAGGTCGCTCACCGCCGCACCGTTGATTGCGATCCGCGGTTGCGCGCACCAGGCGGGAATGCGGAAATAGAGCGGGAACGACGCGCGCCGCTCCGGGTCCACGGTCACGCGGATCGTCTCCTCGAACGGGTAGGCCGTGCGGCAAGTCAGTTTCACGGGGACGCGCGTGCCGACCAGGGCCGAGACCGTACAGGGGCCGTAGAGCGCGGCCGCCAGGCCCCGATCCTCCGTGGCCATCCACATGTGGATCACGTAATTGGGAATGACGCGGTTCACAGTAGCGACGCAGCACAGCACTTGCGGAAACCCCAGGCGCGAGTAACGCAGCCACTCGCCCCCGCTGGGAAAACTGGGCAGGGACTCGGCAAGGATGCGGTTGGGGGACTGGTAGTAAGACATCGTGCGGAAGTCGCGGGCGATGGGCGCCGGCGCGGCATTGAAGAACAGTCGCTCGATGCGGTCGCCCCAGGTGCGATCGCCCATGATCCGGTAGAGCCACAGGCTCGACCAGAGATGCGCCTCGACGTTGCAGGTTTCCGTGAAGCGGAAGGCGCCGATGCCGGTGGGGAACTCTTGGCCCGAGTTCACGCCGTAGGGGAGCAGATGGTTCTGGTCCAACCAGCGGAAGGCGGCCAGCGAGGCGTCGCGGTGCTGCGACTGGCCCGTGGCCAGGTACATCAAGGCCGGCAGCCGCATCGCTTCGTTGACACCCACCGCATGGTTCGGCACGACACGGCCGGCGATCCACTCCCGCTCGGTCGCGGCGATCTCCGCTTGACTGACGGCTGCGCGGATCCGCTCCGCGATGCGGCGATCGCCGCTGAAGGAGTAGGTTTCGATCATGGCGTCGAGGTTGCACAGTCCACCCTCGGCGCTGCCGTCCATGTGAAGAGGGCCCATGGGCACGGGACAGTCGGCGTAGGCCCGCACCAGGGCGTCGAGGATCCGCTGCTGGCCGGTGGCCTTGTACCATTCCACCAGGGCCCGACCCATCTGCGACTGGGCCCAAAGGTTGAATCCCTGCGGCTTGTCCTTCTTCCAGTAGATCAAAGAGGTTCCGCCGCGATTCACCCCGTCGACCACCAACGCCAATCGCTGCGTGGCTTTCTGGACCAGGGCATCGTCGTGCAGCACGAAGCCCAGGTCCAACAGGCCGTTGAGCCAGTAGGCACACTGTTCCAAGGGCCAGCCCGTGCCGTCGGCGGCGGCCGCCGGCGCAGCGACCGGTATCCCCTTCCAGGCGTCGCGGAACACCGCATGATATTCGTCCAGATGGCCCGTGATCCCCTGTCCTGCCGCCACGGCCCAATCGCGCAGCCAGCCAGCCGGCTCGACGGCGCCCGGCGGCAAGGGCAGCAGCGCCGGCGCAACGGCCAGGGCATAAGGCCGCGCGTAGGGCGACGGAGCCGCGCCGGCCGCCAGCCCACTGCGGCTGACCAGTCCCAGCAAACCGATCCCAGCCAGCAGCAGCACGACCGACCATGTACGCCGCGTGCGACTGTCCCTCATCGCAACCAAACTACGAGTCATGATCTTTGCCTTCGGACGAAACACCAACAAGACCCGCAAGGGCCCACGGGATCCAGTATGTGCTGTGGGCAAGGACAGAGCAAGCGACCGGCGCTCGGCACACGCCGTGAGCGGACTGCGGTCGCGTCGGGGCGCAGCCGGCGAGCTCAGGCCGAGATCGCAAAGCCGGTTGGGTCAAAGGGATGACACTAAGGCCCAAAATGCCCCTCATCTCACATCTAGGAAGAAGTGCGAAATGAACGCAATCTCTTTCACCACTGGCACTTAACTTCATGCCTCTTCAAGTTCGACGTGGTGTGAGGTCCGAAGGTTGAACGATATGCCACTTCTCCCTGGTCGCAACGAGTGGCAGAGTAACGGTTCACAGCGTCGTTCGCCCCGCTGCTGCGCGGGCTTGACTACCGCCGGCCGAGAGGTCAGGATAGACTTTCTGCTACGCGTTCCCCGTCCGCTCACCTCCCCGGAGAAACTTCGATGAGACACCCCCGCCTTTGCCCGTATTTCGCCTCCCTGGTTTTGGCCGTGCTGCTGGCGCCCGTTGCGGCGCGGGCCCAAGAGGGTAAGCAACCGGCAAGCGTCGTTGCCGTGCCGCGCCCGGAAGCCTGGTGCATGGATCGGCACAAGGGGATGAACCAGCGGGCCAAGCAGGGTAACGTCGATCTGCTCTTCGTCGGCGATTCGATCACCCA
>CAVSFO010000021.1:0-114499 GCA_963727245.1 uncultured Planctomycetia bacterium
TGACTACCGCCGGCCGAGAGGTCAGGATAGACTTTCTGCTACGCGTTCCCCGTCCGCTCACCTCCCCGGAGAAACTTCGATGAGACACCCCCGCCTTTGCCCGTATTTCGCCTCCCTGGTTTTGGCCGTGCTGCTGGCGCCCGTTGCGGCGCGGGCCCAAGAGGGTAAGCAACCGGCAAGCGTCGTTGCCGTGCCGCGCCCGGAAGCCTGGTGCATGGATCGGCACAAGGGGATGAACCAGCGGGCCAAGCAGGGTAACGTCGATCTGCTCTTCGTCGGCGATTCGATCACCCACGACTGGGAAACCAAGGGGGCCGCGGTCTGGAAGAAATACTATGCCCCGCGCAATGCTCTGAACCTGGGCACGGCCGGCGACAGGACGCAGCACGTCCTCTGGCGTCTGCGCAACGGCAACCTCGACGGCATTTCGCCGCGGCTGGCCGTGGTGATGATCGGCACCAACAACTCCGCCGCCGGCGACAAGCCGGAGGACACGGCCGCCGGCGTCAAGGCGATCGTCAGCGAGCTGCGCAACAGGCTGCCGAAGACGAAGGTGCTCCTGCTGGCGATTTTCCCCCGCGGAGACAACGACACCACTGGCAAGGCCAACACGCAGGTCAACGCGCTCCTTGCCAAGCTGGCCGACGGGAAGATGGTCCACTTTCTGGACATCGGCCCGAGCTTCGTCGATAAGGACGGCAAGGTCCGCAAAGATCTGCTTTCGGACGGCGTCCACCCGAACGACAAGGGCCACCAGGTCTGGGCCGAGAGCATCGAGCCCACGGTCGTTAAGCTGATGACGCCGCGGACGCTGGCCGCCGAGAACCCCGGCGCCGACGGCTGGGTCGTGCGGTACGAGGAGTTCAACCGGCGGATCAAGCGCGGCAAGGTCGATCTGGTCTTCATCGGCGACTCGATCACCGCGGAATGGGAACGCACTGGCGTCCCGGTCTGGCAGAAGTATTACGCCAAGCGCAACGCCGTCGGTCTGGGGATCGGCGGCGATCAGACGCAGTGGGTGCTGTGGCGTTTGGGCCACGGCAACCTCGAGGGCATTTCGCCCAAGCTGGCCGTGGTGATGATCGGCACCAACAACGCTTCCAGCGGTGACTCGCCGGCGGACATTGCCGCCGGAGTGCAGGCGATTGTCGCCGAGTTGCGCAGCATGGTACCGAAGACGAAGGTGCTGGTGCTGGCCATTTTCCCCCGCGGAAAGGACAACAACGACGGCCTCCGCAAGATCAACATGGCGGCCAACGCCCTCATCGCGAAGGTGGCCGACGACAAGATGGTCTACTTCCTCAACATCAACGACAAGTTTCTCGACCGCGACGGCAAGCTTTCCACGGACATCTTCCCCGACCTGTTGCATCCCAACGAGAAGGGCTACGAGATCTGGTCCGCGGCGATCGAACCCACGGTGGCCAAGCTGATGGGGGAGAAATAGTGTCCGTTGAGGATAAGAAGACGGCAGAACGATTCTACGCCGCCACGGCACGTTGAAAGAGCTGTTGCGGGAGCGCCGCCGCACGCCAGGGGTCGCATCGACAGGATTGCGATACGATGGTTTGCACACCTCGGACGGCGTATGCGATAGGCGCCGTCACGATCGCCTGTTTCAGGCTGCGGCACCATCGATGAGCGTTCTTGATGCTTCCTGTGGTGCTTTCGCTTTGGCCCGTGGTCATCTCCATGGTGTCATCCCACTTGCCGCGTATTGCAGCGCATTGCATCTACTTGCAACATAGGGGTGAAAAGCGGAAGACCTGGAGGTTTGGGGAAGGCGGATTTGAGCCTATAGGCGTCGGCTTCCGGAAAAGTCGTCGCGACGCAACATGTTGGCGCGTAATGACTTTTGGTCACGATTTCTGAATCCGTCCGGAGGCCGCCCCTCCAGCTCGCTTCACCCTTCCGCGCTTGCCCCTTCCGCCTTCCGCCTTCCACCTTGGATGGGTTACAATGGGGCCATGACGAGCACAGAAACGGAAAACCTGATCGGGCAACTTCATCAGAACGTCGGCGGCGTCGTCTTGGGGCAAAACGAAGTGGTGCGGCTGACCACCGTGGCCCTGCTGGCCGGCGAGCACGTGCTCTTGGAGGACGTGCCGGGCGTGGGCAAGACGCTGGTCGGCAAGGCGCTGGCCCGCAGCGTCGCCGGCACCTTCCATCGCATCCAGTTCACGCCCGATCTGCTGCCGGCCGACATCACCGGCAGCAGTCTCTATAACGGCAAGACGCAGGAGTTCAGTTTCAGCCGCGGCCCGATCTTCGCCAACGTCGTGCTGGCCGACGAGATCAACCGCGCCACGCCGCGGACGCAGAGCGCGCTGTTGGAAGCGATGAGCGAGCGGCAGGTGTCGGTCGACGGTCAGACGCACCCGCTGCCGCGGCCTTTCATGGTGATCGGCACGCAGAACCCCGTCGAGTTCGAGGGGACCTATCCGCTGCCGGAAAGCCAACTGGACCGTTTCCTGTTGCGGATTCCCCTGGGCTATCCGGCGCGGGAGGTCGAGCTGGAGGTGCTCAACAGTCATCGCCTGGGCGAGCCGGTCGAGACGCTCCAGCCGGTGGTCAGTTGCCAACAGATCGCGGCGTTGCAGGAGGAGGTGCGGCGGGTGGAGGTCGAGGATTCGGTCAACGGCTACCTGCTGGACATCGTGCAGGCTACCCGCGATTGCGGGGAGCTGCACGTCGGAGTGAGCACCCGCGGCGCGCTGGCGTTGTATCGCGCGGCGCAGGCGGCGGCCCTGGTGGCGGGCCGCGGCTACGTCGTTCCCGACGACGTCAAGTCGCTGGCCGTGCCGGTGCTGGCCCATCGCGTCATTACCAAGGGATACCTGCACGGCGATCAGCGGTCGGCGGTCGAGGCCCTGATCGAACGGCTCGTCGAGGACGTCCCCGTGCCGGCCTGAGCGGTGGAAACTCCATGGCATCCACGCGCCGAACCACCATCTGCCGCGAGGGCTGGTACTACCTGATCGTGCTGCTGCTGATCTTCGGCGGCGCCTTCATCCGCGGCGTCAACCTGCTGGTGGTGCTGGCCGGCCTGTTGGCCGGGCCGCTGCTGTTGAGCCGCTTCATGGCCGTCTACAGCTTGCGCGGCGTGCAGGCCCGCCGCAAGTCGCCCCCGGCGCTGCGCCGGCGATCTGCTGGTGGCGAACATCACGCTTTCCAACACGCGGCGGCGGGTGGGATGCTGGGCCGTGGCCGTCGAAGAGCAAATTCGCCCTGCCGCCGGCGGGCCCCGCGGCAAACGCCCCGGGCAGCCGCTAAGGACGGAGGTCTTCTTCGCCTATGTGCCCGCCCGCGGCACCCGCAAAGGCTCCTATCGCGGCCGGCTTGCCCAGCGGGGCCCTTATCAACTGGGACCGCTGCGGCTGAGCACGCGCTTTCCGTTCGGCTTGTTCTGCCACAGCGTGACCGTCGGGCAAACCGAGTCGCTGCTGGTCTTTCCCCGCCTGGGACGCCTCACCCGCGGCTGGATCCAACGGCACCGCGAATCGTTTGCCGGCAGCCGGCGGCGGGAGCAGCGGGCCGGCGCCGACGGCGATTTCTACGGCATTCGCCCCTGGCGGAGCGGCGACAGCCGCCGCTGGATCCATGGGCGGACTTCCGCCCGCACCGGAAAACTCATGGTGCTCCAGTTCGAGCAGCCGCGAAACCGCGACGTGGCGCTGCTGTTGGACCTGTGGCAGCCCGAGCGCCCCGAGCCGGCGCATCGCCAGCACGTCGAGTTGGCCGTCAGTTTCGCCGCCACCGTGGTGGCCGATCTGTGCCGCCAGGGAGGCGGCAACATCTATCTGGGCGCCATGGGTCCGCGTCCGCAGTGTACGGGCGGCCCGGCGTCGCCGGCCCTGCTGCAAGACTTGATGAAGCAATTGGCCTTGGTCGAGGGGCACAGCGGCGACGGCCTGGTCGAGTTGTTCGACGAGACCCTCAGCCGCATCGAGTCGGCGGCGGAGTTGGTCCTGGTCACCACTCGGCCCGTCGATCTGAGCGATCCCGCGCGACTGCGGCGGCTGGTCGCCGATCCGGTCCGCCGCGCCATGCTGAGGCGGCTGCGGGTGATCGACACCTCGGCGGCGGAGCTGGATCGCTATTTCCAAATGGAGTGACGGACGCGGCGGCGCTACAAAAAAAGACTCGCGCAGAGACGCAGAGACGCAGAGAGACAGCGGAGGAAGAATGTACCTGCAACGGCTGCTTCAGATCAACATGGCGACGCTCGCCGGACTGGCGACCCTGCTGCTGAGCATGGGCCAGGACAGCCCGGCCCAGCCGCTGTTGGTCTGGCTGGCCGCCGGCGCCTCGATCTGGCTGACCAACGTCAAGGGCTGGGTCCGCCTGAACCGGACCGTGGCGGGCGTGTGCGCCTTGGCGATCGGAGTCTATTTCATCGCTCACGTGTTCCGCGTCGAGAGGGAAGCATGGCTCCTGGACCTCGCCGACCTGGTGGTCTGTCTGCAAGTGGTCTTGTTCTTTCAGAAGAAAGACCCCTTGATCTACTGGCTGCTGGCGATCATCAGCCTGTCGCAAGTGATCGTGGCCGCCTTATTCAGCCACGGGGGGATGTTCGGCCTGGTGCTGGTGTTGTACATGATGACCGGAGTGTCGGCCTTGGCGCTGTTGTTCTTGTACTCGCAGGGGATCCGCTATGGGCGCGAAAGGGAACTGCCGCGCCCGTTGCGGGCCGGCGGCAGCCGCGGGCCGCACTCGGCCGCGGAGGCCGCCTTCACCGGCAGCTCGGTCGGCGGCGGCCGCGCCGGCATCGTCGCCGAGTTGTTCCAGCGCCTGGCCATGCTGGGCCTGGGCACCCTGGTCCTGGCCACGGTCATCTTCTTCACCGTGCCGCGACGGGGCTATCCGGCCTGGCGCGGCGCCATGTTCGCCCCCCAACCCATCGTCGGCTTCACCGACACGGTCGCGCTGGGCCAATTGGGCGAAGTCCTGGAAAGCCGCGAGGAAGTAATGCGGGTGGAACTGACCGAGGTCCCCAGCGGCCGCATGTATCCGATCCAGCACCAACTCTACCTCCGCGGCGCCGTGCTGACGAATTACAACCACGGCCAATGGAGCAACCGCGTCGCCCGCCGGCCGCCGTCCGAGTTCTCGCCGCCGGGGCTCGAAGACCTCGACGATCCGCCCGACGACGAGGAGCAAGACGGCCTTGCGGCGGCCCCCGCTGCGGCCCGGGCGCCGCTGCGGTGGGTGCGGCAGCGGATCACCGTGGAACCGCTGGATCGCGACGAGTTGTTTTGCATTTGGCCGTCGATCAACCTGTCGCCGGCCGACGGCCGGCACTCGCCCCCGGTGTTCTACGACCCCGCGCAAGGGCCGGTCGCTGCGCGGGCTCGAAGCGCGGACAGCGGTTCACGTATCAATTGGGCACCACGGCCCTGGCGGACGGCCAGTTGAAATCGCCGTTGCCCTGCAACGATCCGGGGGTGGGCAGTCCCGATAACGACCGGCCCGCCGCTGCTCCGCCCCTTGCTGCAAGTGCCGCCGCTGCCGCGCCTGGCGGCCTTGGCCCGGCAATGGGTGGGCGCCAGCGGCCTGGGGGCCGGCGATCGCATCGGGCTGGCCCACCTGCTGGAAGAGCATTTGGGCCGCCCCGGCCAGTTTCAGTATTCCCTGGAAGAGCAGCATCGCGATCCGGCGCTCGACCCGATCGAGGACTTCGTCAGCAAAAATCCCCGCGGCCATTGCGAATACTTCGCCACTGCCCTGGCGCTGATGCTGCGCAGTCAGGGCATACCGGCCCGCGTCGTCCTGGGATATCGCTGCGAAGAATGGAACAACCTGGGCAAGTTCTACCAGGTGCGGCAGTCCGACGCCCATGCCTGGGTCGAGGCCTACTTGGCGCCGCGCTATATTCCCCAGGCGCTCCGCTGGGGCAACGACGACCATCGCCGCTGGGCGGGCGGGGCCTGGCTGCGGCTGGACCCCACGCCCACGGCCTCCGAACCGGCCGGCCACTCGGCCGTCAGCAAAGTCCGGCAGGGACTGAGTTGGATCGATTCCCTGTGGGCCGACTACGTCGTCGATATGGATAGCCAGCGTCAGCGCGAGGCCGTCTTCCAGCCGCTGGTCGCCGCCACCCGCGAGACCACCCGAAACCTGTGCAGTGCCGAGTGGTGGCGAGCCAAGTTCCACGCCGTGGGCAACCTCCTGAACCTGTCGCGCTGGAACGGCATCGGCGGCTGGCTGCTGCACGTGGGCCTGCCGCTGCTGCTCGCGGCGGCGCTGGCCGGCTGGCTCGGCCGCGGCCTAGGGCGGCGTGCGCGGGGGCTTTGGCGGCGTTTGGCCGGGGGCAGCGGCGGGCCGGCCCGGCGGGCGCGGCCCCGCATCGAGTTCTATCGCCGCTTCGAACTCCTCTTGGCCCGCAAAGGACTGGTCCGCGCCGCTGGCCAGACGCCGCGGGAGTTTGCCCTGCTGGCGGCCGACCACATCGCCGGCCAGGGTGGCCGCGAGCAACTGGCGGCCGCTGCCGACCTCATCGTCGACGCCTTCTATCGCGTCCGTTTCGGCGGCCTGCCCCTGGACAACCCCCAGCGGGAAGCGGTAGAACATGGGCTGGCGGAATGGGAGCACGTCGCCTTCCCCCGCCGCGAACCACGGCATTAGGACGTACCTGTAGGGTGGGTCGAGCGCAGCGAGCCCCACCAGGAAATGGTCGAACCGTAGCTGGTGGGGCTCGCGACCATGCTGCGCATGGTGCCCCTCGACCCACCCTACCACTGTGCTGCCTTTCGCAGCAGAAACGTATCGGGAACTGCGTATGAAGATCGGTTTGGTCGGCTATCAAGGATCGGGCAAAAGCACGCTCTTCGAGTGGCTGACGGGCGTGAAGCCCGACGCCGCCCTGTCGCACACCGCGCAAAGCGCGATGGCCGGCATTCCCGAGCCCCGCGTCGAGGGGTTGTGCCAGATCTACAAGCCGAAGAAAGTGACGATGGCGTCGCTGGAGTTGGTCGACACGCCCGGCCTGAGCCGCTCGCACGAGGGCAATGCCGCCCGCCTGGCGCTGATCCGCGAGAGCGGCTGCCTGGTGCTGGTGGTGGCCGCCTACGGCCGCAGCGACCCGCTGGCCGATCTCCGCACGTTCGACGAGGACCTCGTGCTGGCCGACATGGAGATCGTCAGCGGCCGCATGAAGCGCGTCGAGGACTCGCTCCGCAAGCCGCTGCCCAAGCAGGAGCACGAGCAACTGCTGCACGAGCAGGCGACGCTGCAAACGGTGCTGGCGGCCATGGAATCGGGCCAGCCGCTCCGCCAGGCCGACATGACCGACGACCAACTGAAAGTCACCCGCTCCTTCCGCCTCTTGAGCGAGAAGCCGCGAGTGGTGATCTTCAACACCGCCGACGACGAGCAGCACCCGGAACGCTTCACGTCGCTGGCCACGGCCGGCGCCGTCGTCTTGGCCGTGCCGGCGAGCCTGGAGTTGGAACTGTCGAAAATGAGCCCGCAGGACCGGGCCGAGTTCCAGCAGGAGATGGGCGTGGGCGGCGCCGACCGCGACGGCATGGTGCGGACGCTCTTGGATACTTCCGGCCAGCGGCTGTTCCTCACCGCCGGCGAGAAGGAGGTCCGCACCTGGCTGTTGCCCCAGGGCGGGACGGCCCTCGATGCCGCGGCCTCGATCCACACCGACCTGGCCCGGGGCTTCATCCGCGCCGAAATCATGAATTGCAGCGACCTGGTCCGCCTGGGGAGCGAGCGCGAGGTGAAGGCCCAGCACCTCGTTCGCCAGGAGCCCAAGGACTACGTCATCCAGGACGACGATATCCTGCTGATACGGTTTAGCGTTTAGGAAGAAAGGGGCCAGGGACCAGGGGCCAGGGGCCAGGGAAAGGATGAAGGATCAAGGATCAAGGATGAAACCATAGCTGCTTTCCCCTGGTCCCCGGCCCCCGGTCCCTGACCCCTGTTTCCGGTCCCTGACCCCTGTTTCCTTCCCCTGGTTCCTGTTTCCTTCCCCTGGTCCCTGTTTCCTTCCCCTGGTTCCTGTTTCCTTCCCCTGGTCCCTGGCCCCTGGTCCCTGACCCCTGTTTATGCCCCTTCGCCCCTTGATCGCCGCGGTGGCCCTGGAAGACGAGGCCTTCCCGAAACCGGAAGCCGTGCTCGATTGCCTGGCGCAGCACTGGCCGGAAATGTCGGCCACCGTGCAGCCCTCGTCCCGACAGGGCGTGCTGACGCTGGCGCTGGGCGAGGACGCGGCCGGCCTGGCGCTGGTCAACAAGCCGCTGCCCTGGGAAGACCTCAGCGGGCCCTGCGGGGCGGCCTGGTATTGGCCGCAGGCGGCCGCCGCCTTTCGCCGCCACACGGCCCACCTGGTCGCCGCCATCCTGGGCGGCGGCCGCGACCGGCTCCGAAGCGCGCTGGGCCTGACGGCACTGGTCGCCGCGGCGGCGGCCTCGTCCCGTGCCCTGGGAATCTATTGGGGGCCCGGCCGCCTGGTCCATGCCCCGGCGGCCTTCTTCGAGGAAAGCCTGCGCCTGGGCCGCGCGGACCTGCCGCTGAACTTGTGGATCGATTTTCGCCTGCTGGAAAACGACGACCGCACGCATGATCTGTTCACCGCCGGACTGGCGGCCTTCGGCCATCGCGAAGTCGAGATCTGGGAGAGCCGCCAGTCGCCGCAGTTCCTCCGCGACTGCGCCTACAACGTGGCCCACTACCAGTTGGAAAAAGGGGCGGTGCTCAAGCCCGGCGAAACCATCGGCCTCACCGACGACGAGCGGATCGCGATCACCGTGGAGCCGTCGCGGTGGGACAGCGAGATGTTGGTCACCCGGTTGGAAGTGTGAGAGGGAAGGCGGAGGGCGGAAGGCGGAAGGGGGAAGGGGTGCGCAAAACCGCAAGCGGATGGCCACGCCTCCCGCGCCCGCCACCGCCGGTAACCCAGGTCGCCGCCTAGGGAATACTGTTCCACGGCTCTGCACCGGGTGTCACAGGCGGCAAATACTTGCGCTTCTCGGGCGGCGGTTTCATGGTGACCATCAGAGCTATTATTCCAAACGCCAAAACAAAACAGCCCAGCGCCGCCAGCGCCGTGCCGATGTGGTGCCCTCCCAATGTCAGTACGCCTGAGAGTCCGTATCCGCCCACGATGAATACGGCCCCGATAATGATAATGATCCTACTGACCCCGCGCATCATCGCCCTCCCAGTTGATAACGTTGGTTTGCGCCGCTCAAACGTTGCCTCCAACTGGCTGTCTGCCGGTGGTGCTATTTTATCCGAGCCCCGCGACAATTGCAGCAGGGGCCCGCCGTTTTTTGTGTTTTGGCGCGGAAGGAGGGAAAGTTGCTGTTGGTGGGGGCCGGTCGAAACCGCCAGGGGGCGGCGATCCTATCCGGAGGCTAACGCCTCCGGCTCGCGTCATCTTTCTTCACTTCAACCTGCAACGCGCCGGCGTTGCCGCCCAACTCGGCGGCCGAGGCGTTGATCTTAAAGTAGAGCGTGCCGGTCTGCTTGGGCGCGATGGTGGCGCCCAGGCCGACGACGATCGGCTGCAAGAGGGCGGAGGGGTCCTTCTCGGAGGGCTTGTCCGGCCGCACCGCCGCCAGCAGGATGCCCAGCGGACGGCCCTGATAGTAGCGGATCGAGACGCCGCCGGGCTCGGACCACCAGATCTTCGTCGTCATCGTCGTTGTCTTGCCGACCTGGTAGCGGCCGGAGGCCGTCAGCCGGTAGCGCGTGCCCGACTGCACCGCGAGGCCGCTCGACTGCCAGCCCCGGTCGGCCGCCACCTTCACCGTGGCGCCGGCGGAGGGCAGCGGACGGCCGGGGGCAAAGTCGATCGCCGTCCGCGGAATGTCGTCGCCGTATTCGATGCCGGCGATGAACACCTGCCATTGTTCGTTCATTTCCCGCCAGTCGGGCTGGAAGAGCCGGTAGAACCGCGCCGTGACGGTGTCCTCGGGAATCGCCTTGTAGAGTTGGCGGAAGCGGTCGCGATAGCGGGGATCGCCGTCCAATAGCGCGGCCAGCGCCCAGGACCAGGCATAGGCGTCGTTCTCGAGGTAGTTGCGGGGCGGGAAGCCGACAACGTCGGCCACCGGCACGCCCCGCCCGGCGGCAAACGCCTCCTTGATGAGGCGGATGCGTCCCCACTCGGGCACGTCGTCGCGGTTGGCCGGCATCCAGTTGAGCGTCAGCCGGCCGCCGGCGAGGCGATGGGTGGCCAGCAACTCGGCCATGCCTTCCATATACCAGGGCGGGCCGCAACCGCCCAGCACGGTGTTCATGAAGCCGTGCGTGCCTTCGTGCAGCAGGAGGTGGCGGCGATAATAATCGCTGGGCTGCTCGTAGAGCCAGAGCAGATTGTTCCGCGAGAAGCCGTGCAGAAAATGCGGCAGGTCGGCCGGCAGCAGGCCCGTCGATTGGAAGCGGGCCTTGTCCTTCATGATGAAGCCCGTCATCTGCCAAGCGGCGGGGGCGCGGACGCGAAAATAGTCGCACCACTGGGGAAAGGCCTGGTCGAAAATCCCCGGCAGGCGGCGAATCTCGTCGCCCAACGGCAGGTCGGTATAGAGCACCAGCCGCCGCGAGGACAGCTTGTGGATGCCGGCGGCGGCGGCCTGGGTGTCGTCGATGTGGACCTGCGGCAGGTCCGGCATCGGCCGGGCGACGGAATCGGCCGGCTGGCCGGCGGCCTCGTCGGCTCCCTTGGCCGGCGGCAGGCCCGCCGCCGACGCCGCAAGCGAGGCGCTGAGCACGATCATGGCAGCGCGGACGAAAGGCCGGAACATGGCGCATTCCCCTGGCGGACAATTCCTCGTACAATTTCTATTGTACCTGATTTTCAGGGGCCCGAAACACTGGCAAAGCCAGTGCCACACAACTTGGCAAAGCCAGTGCCACACAACGTGGTAAAGCCGGCGCGATACAACGAGGAGGCATCATGCAGAATTCGCTACCCCGCATCGCCGGCCGCCGCCTTATGGACCTGGGCCTCGTCTGCTGCTGCCTGTTTGGGGGTGGCTGCTGGTCGTCGTCCGGGCCCGAAGTCGTTGCCTACACGGCGCTGGACGAGCAATTCTCCCGTCCGATCTTCGACGATTTTACGCTCGATACGGGCATCACGGTGCAGCCGAAGTTCGACACCGAATCGACCAAGACGGCCGGCCTGGTCGCGGCCATCCTGGAAGAGGCCGCAGACAAGCGGCCCCGCTGCGATGTCTTCTGGAACAATGAGATCATCAACACCTTGCGGCTGGAGAAGAAGGGGCTGCTGGAGCCTTGCCACCCCGCGGTGGCCGACAACTTTCCGGCCATGTATCGCTCGCCCAAGGGATATTGGTATGGGTTTGCGGCCCGGGCGCGCGTGCTGGTCGTCAACACGGACAAGGTTCCCGCGGCCCGGCGGCCTCGCTCGATCCTCGACCTGGCCGATCCCAAGTGGCGGGGCCGCTGCGCCATGGCCAAGCCGCTGTTCGGCACCACCGCCACCCATGCCGCCTGTCTGTTTGCCGCCTGGGGCCAGCCGCGGGCCGAGAAGTTCTTCCGCGACCTGAAGAAGAACGAGGTGAAGATTCTTTCCGGCAACAAGCAGGTGGCGGAGAACGTGGGCAGCGGGGCGCTCGACTTCGGTCTGACCGATACCGACGATGCCTTGATCGAACTCGAGAAGGCGAATGCCGGTGGAAATCATTTACCCCGACCAGGGCGCCGGCCAACTGGGCACGCTGTTCATTCCCACCACGTTGGCGATCATCAAGGGCGGGCCGCACCCGGCCGCCGCCCGGCAGTTGGTCGAATATCTGCTGTCGGCGCCAGTGGAAACGGGGCTGGCCACGGGCGAAAGTGCCCAGATTCCGCTCAACACGACCATCGACGTGAAGGTTCTCAAGGGCCGCGTGCAGACCCCGCAGACGGTGCACCCGATGCAGGTCGATTTTGAGAAGGCGGCCGACCAGTGGGATGCGGCGGGCGTGTTCTTGAAAGGCCTGTTTGCCAGCGGGTGAGAGGAAGGGGGAAGGCGGAAGGCGGAGGGCGGAAGGATGAAGACGGGGCCTTGGAAATTAGAGAGCAGAAGGACGATCAGGGTGCGCGCCCGACCAGCGGGGCGGGCAATGCAATTGGTCCTTTGCTCTTTTTCCTTCCGCCTTCCGCCCTCCCCCTTCCGCCTTCCGAATTCCCCTGGCCCCCTTTGACATGCCGGAGCGGCGGCATTATCACTGCAATAGGGGGCCGCATGTGCCGGCTTTGACGACCGTGGCGGATGGAGCGGGAACCAGGGCAGATTCGACGGTTCGGCGACTGCCCCGGGCAGGGCCGCAGGGGCGGTTCCTGCCGAATGCCGCCAGCGGAGCTGCGAATTTTCCTGGCCGTTGCGCCTCTGGCCCGCTGCCGTGGGATCATTGACTTTTTCAAACAGGTAAACTGGATAAGTTGGGATGTGGTTGCCGATGAAGTAATCTGTTCGCAGGTGCTCCCGCGGCCGTCGGGAGTGGAAGAGATCGGGTCCCACCAGCAGCGCTCCATGGCGGATTATGCCTAACCACATCCGACTGATTCTCGCCCTCCACAATCACCAACCGATCGGCAATTTCGATCACGTCTTCCAGCAGGCCTACGAGAGCAGCTACCTGCCGTTTCTCGAGGTTTTCGAGCGCTATCCGTCGCTGCGGATCGCACTGCACACCAGCGGTTCGCTGATGGAATGGCTGGTCGCCCGGCACGGCGAGTACGTGGACCGGCTGGCCCGCTTGGCCGGTGAAGGCCGCATCGAGGTGCTGGGAGGGGCCTTCTACGAGCCTATTTTGGCGATGATTCCCTCCTGCGACCGCATCGGGCAAATCCGCTCCTACAGCCGCTGGCTGCAGAACCGGCTGGGCACGGCGGTCCGCGGCATGTGGATTCCCGAGCGGGTCTGGGAGCAGGCGCTGGCCCGGGACCTGGCCGACGCGGGGATCGAGTATACCATCCTTGACGATTTTCACTTCAAGATGGCCGGCCTGACCGACGCCGATTTGACCGGCTACTTGTTGACCGAGGATGAGGGGCGGCTGCTGTCGGTGTTCCCCGGCAGCGAGCGTTTGCGCTACCTGATTCCCTTCGGCTCTCCCGAGCAGACGATCGAGTACCTGGCGAAGGTGTCGGAAGAGAATCCCGACGCGGTGATGGTGCTGGGCGACGACGGCGAGAAGTTCGGCTCCTGGCCGGAGACGAAGAAGCACGTCTACGACGACGGCTGGCTGGTGCGGTTCTTCGACGCCCTGGTCGCCAACCAGGATTGGATCCAGGTGACCACGCCGGCCGAGGCGATCGACAACGTGCCGCCGCTGGGCAAAATCTACCTGCCCGATTGCAGCTACCGGGAAATGACCGAATGGTCGCTGCCCACCGAGCAATTGGTCGAGTACGAGCGGGTCGCCCACGAGCTGAAGGACGAGCCCCGCTGGTCGCTGTTGCGGCGCTTCCTGCGGGGCGGGTTCTGGCGGAACTTCAAGACGAAGTATCCGGAAGCCGACGAGATGTACTCCCGCATGATGATGGTCAGCCGGCGGCTGCAAGAGGCGGTCGACGAGGGCGCGGCCGGCCCGCTGGTCGAGGAAGCCCGCACGCAGCTCTATCGCGGGCAGTGCAATTGCGGCTATTGGCACGGGGCCTTCGGCGGCATTTACCTGCCGCATCTGCGCAACGCCGTCTACCGCTCGCTGATCGCGGCCGACAACTTGCTGGACCGGGCCGCCGGCCGGCCGGAGACCTGGGTGGACGCCACGGCCGAGGACTTCAACTTCGACGGCCGCCAGGAAGTGCGGCTCACGAACGACAAGCTCATGTGCCTGCTGGCGCCCAGCCGCGGCGGCCAGTTGCTGGAATTGGACGTCCGCAAGATCCAGCTCAACCTGCTGGCCACGCTCACCCGCCAGCCCGAAGCCTATCATCGCAAGGTCCTGGCCGGCGGCAACCGCCAGGAGGGACAGGTCGCCAGCATCCACGACCGCGTGATCTTCAAGCAGGCCGACCTGGACCAGCGGATCCAGTACGACAGCCATCCGCGGAAGAGCCTGCTGGACCTCTTCTACGACGCCGACGCCACGCTGGCGGCGGTGGCGGCGGGCACGGCCGCGGTGCGGAGCGATTTCGCCGCCGCCCCCTACGAAGCCCGCATCCGCCGCAACCCGGACCGCATCCAGGTGCAACTGGTCCGCGAAGGCGACGCCGGCGGCGCGCCGGTGCGGATCACCAAGGGCCTGACGCTCGACGCCGGCAGCGCCTCGCTGGAGATCGCCTACCTGCTGGAGAACCTGCCGGCGGACCGGCCGCTGCACTTCGCCGTCGAATTGAACTTCGCCGGTCTGCCCGCCGGCGCCGACGACCGCTACTTCCACGACCTCGACGGCAACCGCCTCGGCCAGCTCGGCGCCCGGCTGGACCTCTGCGATGCGGCGGGCCTGGGGCTGTGCGACGAATGGCTGGGGATCGACGTGACGCTGAAGACGTTGCGGCCCACCGGCTTCTGGACGTTCCCCATCGAGACGGTCAGCCAATCCGAAGGGGGCTTCGAGCTGGTGCATCAATCGACGGTGGTGCAGCCGCACTGGCTCATCCTGCCCGAGCGCGAGGGCCGCTGGGTGGTGACGATGCAACTGGCGTTGGACACCAGCCGTGCGGAGCGTCGGCTCGAAGAGGCCGTCGCCGCGGCCGCCCGGTAATGCGGCCCGGCCGTGTCGGCCGCGACAGCCGTGGCGCCTGAGCCGCTCTTTCCCCCGCATTCCCTCGCTCCCGGCGAACGGGTATAATAGCGGGAGTTCAAGCAAACAGGAGTCGGCGACATGAAATGCCTCCGTGCGATCGGCCAGTCGATGAAGTGGGCGGCCCCGGCGGCCTGGGGCTGGGTGGTCTGTCACGGCACAGCCCTGGCCGCACCGCCGCTGCCCGCCCCCGTTGAGGACGGAGTCGCGCCTCGAACAGCTTCGCCCTGCCCTACGCCCTGGTCATCATGTGCGTCGTCCTGGGAATGCTGGTGGTCTTGCGGCCCAGCGGCCGCCGCGATCGCGAGAAGCCCGAAGAGTATCGCAGCAAGGAAATGCTGCCGGGAGATTGACGCGCGGGCCGCCCGCCTAAGCTCTAAGTTCTAAGCTCTAAGTTCTAAGAACTTAGTTCTTAGAGCTTAGACCTTAGCTCACTGTTGCAAGCTGTAGAGCAACACGTTCAGTCCGATCCGGGCGGCGTCCTCGCGCTTGTAGCCGCGGCCTTCCAGGGATTCGTGCTTCTCGAGCGCGCAGCTCAGATCGAAGGGGGAGAAGATCACCCCGTAACGGTTGCCCAACTTGATCCCCTCCAGCTCCAGCGGGACGCGGCGGACCGCGACGTTCACGGGACCGCCCGCACCGCCCGGCTGCGGATCGCGGCGCGAGACCTTCGCCAGGTCGAAGCCGCCATAGGCCGTGGTGAGCATGGCGTCGCCGGCGGGAATGACCTTGAGGGGATGGTCGGGAAAGACGGCGGCCATCTCGCGGCGGAACGACTCGGCGAAGGCCTTGCTGTCGCCGATGGCGTCGGCCAGCACCATGCCGCCGCGCTCGACGTAGCGCTTCAATCGCGCCCGCTCCCGGCCGGTGAGGCGGAAGGCGGTGCGGCCCTGCATGAAGACCAGGTGGTAGTCGAACAGCGCCGGGTCGGTGATGTCCAAGAGGGCCGGATGGAGATCGAGGCGGATTTCCAGCGCGACCATGGCGGTTTCGATCAGGTGGACCAGGGCATCGGGGGCCGCGTCGCAGTCGCCGGGATGGCGGAACTTGGCGATGAAGATCTTTCCCCGCTCCATGCGGTGGCGGGGTTGCGGGGCGGCCGCGAAATCCTCTTCCGTCGGCTGCACTTCCCGATCGGTGGCGTAGGCCAGAATGTTGATGCCGATGGAGCGGGCGGCGTCGATCTGCGCCTGCACCGCGGGGGTGAAGTGCCGCTGGCGGCCGCTCCGCGACAGCTCCCACAAGCAGGACAACGACGGCCGCGGATCCTTGGGCGGATCGGGCGGCGCGTACACGACGCTCGTGCGGCAGCCGAACTCGATCCCCAGCAGCGGGCGCTGTTGCTCCGGCGGCACCTTCTCTTCGATGTGCCAGATGGGGTGCGAGCGGTCCAGCAGCTTGAGCCGGTATTCCGGCTCGTAGGCGAACACCAGCGCCATCAGCGTGCGGAAGCCGCGGTCGAAACCGTCGCCGCCGCAATAGCCCTCGGCGAAGAGAAAGCCGCCGCGGTCGAGGTAATCGTGCAGCTTCACTGCAAGCCGCCGCTGCTCTTTCCGGTCGGCGGGCAGCGGGCTCTGATTGCCGCAAAGATAAATCACCGGCGCCTCCAGCAGGTCGTCGGCCGAGGCCTGGTCCAGGTCGATCACCTGCCAGGCCATTTCGCGCCGCCACTGCATCTCGACGTAGGCGGTGAGGTTGGCGACGTTGCCGCGATGCTGGTTCCAGTCTTGTCCCGGGCCGTGGCGGAGTTTGGCCAGCAGCACGGGCCGGCGGCCCTTGGAGAGGAACAGCAGGCGCAAAGCTGGTGCCGATCGTGGGCCCTCCGTCCCCAACCCAGGCGCCGTCCGGGATCTGGTCGAAGATCCGGACCGTCCGAGCCTGACCCTTAGCTCCTCGGCCCGGGCCGCCGGTGGCGTGGAACTGCCGGCGGAGCAGGCACTCGGCGCCTTCACGATACCAATCGTGGCCGCCGATGAACCGCCGGCCGGTTAGCCGGCCGACGCGTTCCAGGCCGTAGAGATAGTAGAGCCAAAACGCTGCGCCAAGGGGATTTGTGGTCATGCCGGTCGCTTCTTCCGCCTTGGCCGCCAACTGGTTCGCCCAGATGCTGGGGTTTGCGGTCACGGTGAAGTTTTTTTCCAGCCAGGTCAGCGCCCGTTCGATGCGGTCGTTTTCCAGGTCGCCTCGTCCGCAGCAGTGGATCTGGTCGCCGTCGGCGGTGGCGTCGGCCTGCTGGACCATGTCGCTGGCGATGATCAGCGAAGTGATGCCTGCGCAGGTCATGGCGCCGCTGCCATGCTGGTCCCGGGCGCCGTATCCCCAGGAGCCGTCGCCGTTTTGGCCGCCTTCCCAGTAGGCCTTGGCCAGCCGCCAGGTGCGATCGCTGACGTGGATGTCGGCGTGGGCTGCGTCGAACGCCCGTTGCGCCTCGTAGAGAGCCAGCAGGGCGAACTGGCTATTGGAGTTGTCGGCATAGCCGCCGGGATAACCCCAGCCCCCGCAGTATGGCTTCGGGCCGCTTTTAACCTGATACCCTTGCAGCCACTTGGCGCAGGCCTGGATTTTGGCGAGATAGTCCGGCGAATTGGCGCGGCAAAGGGCCATCGTTTGCAGCGACAGCGAGTAGGTTTCCCGTAGGTCCAGCAGTGCCAGGTTGCTCAAGGCACGCGCCACGTGGTCGTCGTTGGGGTCGTTTGGCTTGACGCCGGCGTTGAGCAGGGCCAACGTACAGAGGGCAGTCGAGCCCCCTCGTTGGCAGTTGTCGTCCCAACGGCCGTTAGGCTTCTGCTGCCGTTCCAGGCACTTCACGCCGTTCCGGATGGCCGTGCGGACCTCGTCGGCGGAGAGATCGGCCCCCCGCATCGTTGCCAGCGGGCCGACCAGCACGGCGACGGCCACCACGGCGGTCAAGCGACATTTCATGGGCGCTGTTCCTAGACCTCGCCGTCGGCCCGAGAATTGGCGAGATCGGGAGCTTGCCTGGACCGGCCGTGAGCAATGCCCTTTTCACGATAACCCCAGCGAAGGATGCTGTCAAACGCCCACTGCCCCCCATGTTGTACACAGGTAGAAATGTCCCCTCTTTCTCACAGATAGAAATGTCCCCTTGGCAATGGGTATTGGGTTCGGAACCGAACAACTCAGGGCGTCCGGGAATCAGAGGCAAGAAAACCGGCGTCTTGGCAACGTGACTGGGAAAAATATCTCACGCAAAGGCGCAAGGCCGCCAAGCCGCAAAGGGACGGGAAGGGATTGGTAAACCCATGCCCGCGAGGCCGATCGAACCCTTCCCTCTTCTTTCCCCTATCTCTTGCGCCTTGGCGGCTTGGCGCCTTGGCGTGAGATGTTCCGGCCCAAGGCCCTCGATTGTCGTTCGCGCCTCTTCACGGGAATTCTCGGACGCGCTCAGCTTGGCCATCGCACACGGCGAAACCGCGAGAGGAGTTTCCGCGCTCCGCGAAAGCCTCTTGTGCCTGCGGCACCCCGATAGTCAAGCTATCGGGGCCACCCGCCTCTTGTGCCTGCGGCACCCCGATAGTCAAGCTATCGGGGCCACCCGCTGTCAAACCCCCGCATCCCCCCGCACTGCCCGTCGCTACTGCAAGGAGTAGAAGAGCACGTTCAGACCGATGCGGGCGGCATCCTCGCGCTTGTAGCCGCGGCACTCCAGCGAGTCGAGCTTCTCCAGCGCGCAGCTCAGGTCGAACTGCGAAAAGACCACCCCGTAGCGGTCGCCGAACTTGACCCCTTCGAGCTCCGGGGGCACGCGGCGAACGACGAAGCGGAGCGGCCCGTTGGCGCTGCCCGGCTGAGGATCGCGGCGCGAGACCGTGGCCAGGTCGAAGCCGCCGTAGACGGTGGTCAGCAGGGGGTCGCCGGCGGGGATCGGCTCCAGGGGATGGTCGGGGAAGATGGCGGCCATCTCGCGGCGGAAGGACTCGGTGAAGGCCTTGTTGGCGCAGATCGAGTCGGCCAGGATCATGCCGCCGCGCTCGACGTAAGTCTTCAGTTGCGCCCGCTCCCGATCGGTGAGGTGGAAGCTGTTGCGGCCGTGCATGAAGACGAGGTGATAGTCGAAGAGCGACTCATCGGTGATGTTCACCAGGCTGGGGTGGAGATCGACGCGAAGTTCTTTTTTTTCGCGGGCGGCGGCTTCCATGAGGTTGATCAACGCCCGCGGCGCGGCGTCGCAGCCGCCGGGGTGGCGGAGCTTGGCGATGGAGATTCTTCCCCGCTCGGTGTGGTCGCGGGGCTGAACGGCGGCGGCGGTGGTGTCCGGATAGTCGTACTTCGGCTTCAACTCGCGGTTGGTGGCGTAGGCCAGGACGTTGACGCCGATGGCGCGGGCGGCGTCGATCTGGGCCTGGACGGCGGGAGTGAATCGCTGCTGGCGGCCGCTCCGCGACAGCTCCCAGAGGCACGACAGCGACGGCCGCGGCTCCTGCGGCGGGTCCGGCGGGGCGTAAACTACGCTGGTGCGGCAACCGAATTCGATCCCCAGCAGCGGGCGCTGTTGCTGCGGGGGCACGTTCTCTTCGGCATGCCAGATGGGATGGGACGCGTCCAGGAGCTTGAGCCGATACTCCGGGTCGTTGGCGAACACGTCCGCCATCAGTTGGCGGAAGCCGCGGTCGAAGCCGTCGCCGCCACAATAGCCTTCGGCGAAGAGGAAGCCGCTGCGGTCGAGGTAATCGCGGAGCTTCTGGGCCAGCCGCCGGCGCTCGTCGGGGTCGCTGGGCAACGGGCTCCGATTGCCGCAAAGATAGACGACCGGCACCTGCAGCAAGTCGTCGACCGAGGCCCGGTCCAGCTCGATCACCTGCCAGGTCATGTCGAACCGCCACTTGCTCTCGACGTAGGCGGTGAGGTTGGCGACGTCGTTGCGATGTTGGTTCCAGTCCAGGCCGTCGCCGTGGCGGAGTTTGGCCATCAGCACGGGGCGGCGGCCCTTGCAGAGAAACAGCAGCGCAAAGCTGGTGCCGATGCGTTCCTCTTCCTCGGCGTGGTTGCGCCCTTTCCAGTAGCCCGCGGCCATGTGCCCGTGCTGGCTGACCAGGTAGTCGGCGCCCTCGCGGTACCAATCGTGGCCGCCGATGAAGCGGCGGGCGGTGAGCCGCCCGGCGCGCTCCACGCCGTAAAGATAGTAGAGCCACCACAAGTCGTTGGAGTCGCCGGGATTGGTGCTGACGCTGAAGTTCCGTCCCAGCCAGTCCATCGCCCGCTCGATGCGGTCGTTCTCCACGTCGCCTTGGGCGCAGCACTGGACGTGATCGCCCTCCGCCTTGGCGTCGGCCCGGTGGACCATGTTGCCGGCGATGATCAGCGAGGTGATGCCCGCGCAGGTCATGCTGCCGGTGCCGGGCACGGGCTTGTAATAGCCCCAGGAGCCGTCGAGGTTCTGGCAGTCTTCCCAATAGGCCTTGGCCAGCCGCCAGGTGCGATCTTCGACGCGGATGTCGGTGTGGGCGGCGGTGAAGACCCGCTGCGCCTCGTAGAGCGCCAGCAGGGCGAACTGGGAATTCGAGTTGTCGCCGTTGCCGCCGGGATAGGACCAGGCCCCGTGGCGCGGACCGGTGGTAATCTGGTTGTCTTGCAGCCAGGCCGCGTTTTTCTGGATCTGCGACAGATACTTGACCGGGTCGGCGCGGCAATAGACCATGGTTTGCAGCGAGCGGGTGTAGGTGTTCGGCAGGCCGCCGGGCAGCGAGCTGAGGTGCCGCAAGGCACGCCGCACGTGATCGTCGTTGGGGTCGTCCGCCTCGACGCCGGCGTTGAGCAGGGCGAGCGTGCACAAGCAGGTCACCCCCCCCGGCTGGCTGTCGAATTCTTCCCACCTGCCGTCGGGCGCTGCTGCGATTCCAGGTACTTGACGCCGTCGTGGATGGCCTTGCGGATCTCGTCGGCGGAAATCTCGGCCCGCACCACCGTTACCAACGGTCCAACCAGCCCGGCGGCGATCAGCAAGAGGGTCAAGCGAGCTTTCATGGGGGACCTTCCTGGGCTTTGCGGTCGGCAAAGCTTCCATAAGCATAATAGATTTCAGAAGTTAAGGAAGCAAGTCGGGGGCGGCCCGACTGGGTATTGCCGCCGCGATGCGTTACAATGCTTAAAGGGAGTTTGACCCGGGAGGGGCCGGGGAAGGGGTGATGATTTCATCCTTCCGCCTTCCACCCTCCCCCTGCCGCCTTTCCTCAGAGGAATTTTTCGTTGACCACCACCACCAACAAGCCGCGTAGCCTGGGCGACGTGCTGCAGGAATTCAGCCAGCATCGCCGGCTGATGCAAGACGAACTCCAGAAGATCATCGTCGGTCAAGCCGACGTGATCGAACAGATCTTCGCCGCCATCTTCACCCGCGGGCACTGCCTGCTGGTGGGCGTGCCCGGCTTGGCCAAGACCTTGATGGTCAGCACGCTGGCGAAGATCCTGGACATCCAGTTCAAGCGGATCCAGTTTACCCCCGACCTCATGCCCTCGGACATCACCGGCACCAACGTGCTGGAAGAGGACGAGAAGGGGCGGCGGGATTTCCGCTTCGTCGAGGGGCCGATCTTCACCAGCATCCTGCTGGCCGACGAGATCAACCGCACGCCGCCCAAGACCCAGGCCGCCCTGTTGCAGGCCATGCAGGAGCGCGAGGTGACGGTGGGGCAGAAGACCTATCCGCTGCCGGAGCCGTTCTTCACCATCGCCACGCAGAACCCCATCGAGCAGGAAGGGACCTATCCGCTGCCGGAAGCGCAGTTGGACCGCTTCATGTTCAACATCAAGGTCGATTATCCTTCCGCCGAGGAGGAGCAGCGCATCCTGGCCAGCACGACGCGGAGCGAGAAGGTCGAGGTCCACAAGGTGCTTTCCGGCAAGGCGATCTTGAACCTCCAGGCGCTGGTCTCCAAGGTGGCGGTGAGCGAGTACATCATCCAGTACGTGTCGCGGCTGGTGCGGGCCACCCGGCCCAAGGACGACACCGCCCCGCAGTTCGTCCAGGACCTGGTCGATTGGGGCGCCGGCCCGCGGGCCGGACAGTTCCTCATTCAGGGAGGCAAGGCGCTGGCGGCCATGGACGGGCGTTTCTCCGTGGCCGTCGAAGACGTGCAGAAGATCTCGATTCCGGTGCTGCGGCATCGCATCAGCACCAATTTTCAGGCCCAAGCCGAGGGCATGAGCAATGAAGCGATCATCGAGCGGCTGATCCGCGAGACGCCGCCGCCGGTGATCCCGAAATATGAGAAGTAGGGATTTGGGGATTTAGGGATTTGGGGATTTAGGGGGGCAAGGGCTGAGCGGAGCGCCGAAGCCGTCGGTCCCCGCCGCTAAATCCCTAAATCCCCAAATCCCTGACTTCTGAGGGCGCAGCCCATGGCAACGAGCAGCTACAAGCAACTTCGCGTGTGGCAAAACGGGATGGAACTGGTGAGCCGCGTTTATCGTCTGACTCGCAGCTTTCCCAGACACGAAGTATTCGGCCTGTCATCCCAGGTGCAACGCGCCGCAGTTTCCGTCCCCGCCAACATTGCGGAAGGTCACACGCGCGGGACAACCAAGGAGTTCCTTCGCTACGTCACGATAGCGCACGGCTCGCTCGCAGAACTGGAAACCATGTTTCTAGCGGCCCGAGACCTCCAATATGTCGATGCCGATGAGTTCAACCAACTTGCAGACCTCTGCGATGCCACAGGGCGGATGCTCGGCGCATTGCGACGCACCTTGGCAAAGAAACTCCACTCCCAAAAATCCCACAACGTCCCCCACGAAATCCCTAAATCCCTAAATCCCTAAATCCCTTTCCGATGCTCACCGCTGAACGCTACCTGAAGCCCGAGGTCATCCGCCAGATCAAGCGGCTGGATCTGCGCTGCGCAGTTCATCGTGCAGGGGTTTCTGCACGGGCTGCACGCCAGCCCCTTCCACGGCTTTTCCGTCGAGTTCAGCGAGCATCGCAAGTACACGCCCGGCGACGATCCCAAGGACATCGATTGGCTGATCTACGCCAAGACGGACAAGTATTACATCAAGAAATTCGAGGCGGAGACCAACATCACCGGCTACCTGGTGATGGATTTGAGCCGCTCGATGGGCTACACCTATCGCCAGGAGCTGACGAAGTTCGACTACGGCATCTGCCTGGCGGCCGCGCTGTGCTACTTGATGATTCACCAGCAGGACCCGGTGGGACTGATCACCTTCGACGAGAAGATTTGCGGCAGCCTGCGGCCGCGGACGCGGCGCAGCCACCTGGGCGACGTGCTCTCGCTGCTGGCCAACCTAAAGCCCAAGGGAAAGACCGACATCGCCCATAGCCTGACCCAGGTGGCGGCCATGCTCCGCCATGCCAGCCTGGTGATGATCTTTTCCGACTTGCTGGGCGAGCGGGGACCGATCATGGACTCGCTCTACCGCCTGCGGCACGGCGGACACGACGTCATCCTCTTTCACATCCTCGACGAGGCCGAAGTCCATTTTCCCTTCCGGGGCATGGTCGAGATGGAAGATCCCGAGGACCAGCGGCGGCTGGCCCTCGACGCCAGCGCCTTTCGGGCCGACTATCTGGCCGAGGTGGAGAGCTTTCGCGACGCCTATCGCCGCGAATGCTCGCAGGCCCGCGTCGATTACGTTCCCCTGGATACGAGTATGCAGTTCGACCGGGCGTTGACGGAGTACCTGATAAATCGATCACAACGCGGATAGCAGCGCAGCGGCGCGGATGGCCCGGCGCCTGGAATTGACGAAGAAACAGGCGGGGACTGTCCCAATTTTCGTCAGACGAAAATGGGACTGTCCCCTTGGGAAGTACACCGGGCGGGCGGCGGGCAGCCCCGGCCGCTAAGCGAACCATGACCTTCGTAAACGCCTCACTCATTTTCGGTTCCGCGCTGATCGCCGTGCCGATCATCCTGCACCTGATCATGCGCCGCAAGCCGGTGCGGCTGGAGTTTCCGGCGCTGCGATTCATCCGGCAGCGGCACGACACGAACCAACGGCGCTTGCGGCTGCGGCACTTGCTGTTGCTGCTGCTGCGGATGGCGGCCATTGCGCTGCTGGCCTTCGCGCTGGCGCGGCCGAGCGTGAAAATGGGCGCCAGCGTCCTGGGCAGCCAGGAATCGCCGGTGGCCGCCGCCTTGGTCTTCGATGCCGCGCCGCGCATGGCCTACCGGCACGAAAACAAGACGCGGCTGGAGGTGGCGCAGCAGTGGGGCCTGTCGCTGCTGCCCGATCTGCCGCCGGGAAGCCAGATCGCCGTCTTCGACACCCGCGGCGACCAGAACGGCTTCGCCGCCGATCGCGGGCTGGCCAAGCAACGCATCCAGCGGCTGGAAACGGTGACCGATTCCCAGCCCCTGACGCAGGCCGTCGAGGACGCCGTTCGTCTGCTGGGCCAGAGCGGGCTGGCGCGCCGGGAGATCTACGTCTTTACCGATCTTGCCCGGGCGGCCTGGCCCAGCGACGCCGCCGCCACGCTGCAGGATCGCCTCAGCAAAGCCCCCGGCGTCAACATCTACCTGATCGACGTGGGCGTCAAGGAGCCGCAGGATTTCTCCTTGGGTGAAGTGCGGCTGTCGCACCAGGTGCTCTCCAACCTCGGCGCGCTGGAGCTCGACACCGACCTGTCGTGCATCGGCCCGGGGGGCGAGCGGACCGTCGAGCTGTACCTCGACGACGCCAAGCGGGAGCAGAAAACGATCTCGCTGCCGGCGAATCAGTCGCAGCAAGTGGGGTTTCGCGTCGAAGGGCTCGCCCAGGGCACGCACCAGGGACTGCTGCGGATCGTGGGGCAGGACGGCCTGCCGGAGGACGACGTGCGCTTCTTCACCGTGGAGGTCAAGCCGCCCTGGCGCGTGCTGATCGCGGCGGCGAAGCCCGCCGAGCAACGGGCATTTCTCTTCTCCACGGCGTTGGCGCCGACGACCTGGGTGAAACTGGGGCGGGCCCGCTTCGATTGCCAGGTGATCGGGCTGGACAAGCTGCCGCAGCAGGCCCTGGACGGCTATGCGGCCGTGTGCCTCTTGGACCCGACGCCGCTGGAAGCGGCGCTGTGGCAGAAATTGGGCGATTACGCCGCCGAGGGGCATGGCGTGGCGATCTTCCTGGGCCGCAATGCCCGACCCGTCGATTCCTTCAACGTCGCCGCCGCGCAGCGCCTGCTGCCGGGCAAGTTGCTGCGGCAGGCGCGGCGTCCCGACGGCGACGCTTACCTCGCCCCGCGGACGCTGGAACATCCCATCCTGGTCGAACTCCGCGGCCGCGCCGCCGAAATCCCCTGGGAAGACGCCCCCGTCTACCGCTATTGGGAATTGGAACCGCCGCCGGCCGGCGTGGGCGTGGTGCTCCCCTATCTCGACGGTCGCCCCGCCCTGCTGGAACGCCCCCTGGGCAACGGCCGGGTGCTGACCATGACCACGCCGGTATCCGACTCGCCCAGGCTCGACCGCGCGCCGTGGAACTTGTTGCTGCTGGCCGGCGACTTCTCCTGGCCCTCCGTGCTGCTGGTCAACGGCATGATGTCGTACCTGGTCGGCGGCAGCCGCGAGCAACTCAACTACCTTGCCGGTCAGACTGCCGTCTTGCCCGTCGACGAGCAAAACCGCCAGAGGACCTACGTGCTCACCGCGCCGGGCAACGTGAAGTCGACGTTGTCGGCCGACCTGAAGCAACACGCGCTGGTCGTGACGACCGCCGAGCAGCCGGGGAACTATCGCATCCAGGCGGGCGGCCGGACCGAGGGCGTGGACCGGGGCTTCAGCGTCAACCTGGCCCCCGAGCAGACCCAACTCGACCGCAGCGAGGAGAAGCAACTGTTCGGCCTGTTCGGTTCCTTCAAGGACATTGTGTCGCTGAGCCGCGATCACATCGATCGCAGCGTCAGCATGGCGCGCGTGGGCCGCGAATTGTATCCCTCCTTGATCTTCCTCGTCGCCCTGGTCTTGGCCATGGAGTACCTGGTGGCCAACCGATTTTACAAACCATGAACGCCTATCGCCATGTTCGAACTGTCCTTCTATCCGATCGCCGACAGCTACTTGCTGGTGGCCGTGGCGGCGCTGGCCTTGGCCGGCCTGCTGCTGCTGAGGCCGGCCCAGGGCACGGTGACGATGCGGCGGCGGTTGCTGTTGGCGGCGGTGCGGGCCGCGGTCGTCGTGCTGGTCGTCCTGGCCATGCTCCGCCCCACCGTGGTCTATACGGAAATGAAGACGGAGAAGGCCACGCTGGTCTTCCTGCTGGACGGGTCGCGGAGCATGTCGGTCCTCGACGCCCTGGCCGGCAAGTCGCGTTGGGAGGCGCTGCGGAGCTGTTTGGCCGATGCCGCGCCCGCCCTGCGGGAGTTGCAACGCGAGTTCGACGTCAAGGCGTACGTCTTCGACCGCAACGTCCACCCGGTCGAGGTCGGCAGCGACGGCAAGATCGCCTTGCCGGAAAAACCCGCAGGCCAGGAAACGGCCATCGGCGCCGCCCTCAAGGACGTCCTGCAACAGGAGCAGGGGAAGCGGCTGCTGGGCGTGATCGTCTTGACCGACGGCGGCCAGCGCGCCTTGCCGCCGCGCGATCTGCCGCCGCAGACCGCCGCCGCCTATCTGAAACACCAGGGCGACAAGCTGTTCACCGTCGTCTTCGGCCAATCGCAGGGGCTGGGCGGCGCCAAGGACGTCGCCGTCACGGAACTGCTGGTCAATCCCACCGTGTTCGTGAAGAATGAATTGACCGTCAGCGGGCAGGTGCGCATCGACGGCTACGTCAACCGCGACATCCCCGTGCGCGTGCTCTTCGAGACGTCGCCGGGCAAGATGGAAGTCGTCGCCCAAGACAAAGTCAGGGCGGTCAGGGACGGAGAGATCATTCCGGTGAAACTCAAGTTCATCCCGGAGACGCCGGGCGAATGCAAACTGACGCTGGACGCGCCCCCCAGCTCGACGAGCTGGTGACGACCAACAACGAGCTCAGCACCTTCGTGCACGTGCGCAAGGGGGGGCTCAACGTGCTGTATATTGAAGGGACGTTCCGCGTGGAGCAGACGTTCATCCGCCGGGCGCTGGATTCTTCGCACGACATCCACGTCGATTACCTGCGGCTGGATGCGCGGCGTCCCGAGACCCGGCCCGGCGACATGGCGACCTATTTCCAGCCGGGCAAGTACGAGGTGTATATTCTCGGCAACGTCGATTCGACCGCCTTCCGGGAAGCGGAGCTGCACGACCTGGCGGACGCGGTGAACAAGGGGGCGGGGCTGATGATGCTGGGGGGCTTTCACAGTTTCGGCCCGGGACGCTATTCGGAGACCCCGCTGGCCAACGTCCTGCCGGTGAAGATGGATCGCCTGGACCGGCAGAACTTCGATGACCCCATCCGCAGCGATCTGCACTGGCCCGGCCCGCTGCACATGATGCCCACCGACGAGGGGCTGCGCCACTTCGTCCTGATGTTGGCCGGCAGCCGCGAGGAGAACGAGGCGCTGTGGAAGAAGCTGCCGCCGCTGGACGGGGCCAATCAGTTCCTGCGGCTGGCCCCCGGGGCGATCGTGCTGGCCGATGCGGGCGAGGGCAAGCCGCTGTTGGTCTCGCACAACTACGGCGCCGGCCGCGTGCTGGCCTTCGGCGGCGATACCACCTGGCACTGGTGGATGCGGGGATTCGAAACCGCCCATAAACGCTTCTGGCGGCAGATCGTCCTCTGGCTGGCCCGCAAAGATCAGGCCATGGAAGGCAACGTCTGGGTGCGGATGGAAAAGCGGCGTTTTGCGCGGCCGAGCGCGTGGCATTCACGGCCGGGGCCCAGTCGCCCAGCGGCGAGTTGATCAAGGACGCCGACTACAAGGCCGAGATCGTCTCTCCCGACGGCAGCCGCAGCCCCTTGGCCCTGGTCCACCAGGGAGACCAGATGGTGGGCTCGTTCCGCCAGACCCAGGCGGCCGGCGATTACGCCATTGAAGTGACGGCCACGGAGAAGGACCACGTGTTGGGCAGCGCCCGGGCCCGGTTCACCGTCTTTGCCCAGGACCTGGAACTGGACAATGCCGCGGCCGACGCCACGGCCATGGAGAGCCTGGCGGCCATGACCGACGGCCGCGCGCTCGCGGCGGAGAAGCTTCCCGAGTTGATCCGGCAGCTTGCCGAGCAGACCCAAGACCTGCAAGTGCCGCAGAAGACGACGAAGACCTTCTGGGACAAGTGGTCGTTTTTCCTGGCCTTGGTCGGATTGTTGACGGTGGAGTGGTATTTCCGAAAACGATGGGGATTGGTATAGATCGGGGCCTGAGGCTGACGGGGCTTTTCCGTCCCTCTTGGCAGGCAGGGGTCGGCAGCCCCTCTCTCGGAGGGAAAAGCAGAGACGCCGGCGTGGTCTATCCTTCCAAATGGGGACAGGATGGGGTAAACAGTATAGATCATGCCCGCTTTAGCCCAATACTGTTCAATGAGCGGTGCGATCGAGGTCCCCTCTCCCTCCGGGAGAGGGTTAGGGTGAGGGGGATTAAGGGGAATGCCGGCCACTTGGACCACGCCTTTCCTCCGCCTCGCCCTCACCCCTTCCCTCTCCCGGAGGGAGAGGGGGACTCCTCGCTTTAGCCGAGATGGGACCCAGCAGGACTTGATCCTATGAGCATCGAACAACCGCTCGACCCGCAGCTCATCGATCAGACCAAGCGGCAGATCCAGTCGCTGGTCCAGGAGATCGAGCAGTTATCGAGGCAGAACATCACGCCCGGCGAGTTCTACAGCGAATTCCTGGGGCGGATCGTTTCCGCGCTGGCGGCGATTGGCGGGGCCGTCTGGGCGGTCAACGAGGAAAGCCAGTTGGCCCTGCAATATCAGATCAACTTCCAGCAGACCAACCTCGGCGACAACCAGGCGGCCCAGGCCCAACACGCCCGCTTGCTCTACCAGGCGATGGCCTCGACGGAAGGGATATTGGCGCCGGCGCATTCGGGCACGGGTGCAGGCGACGAGGCGGCCAACCCCACCGATTTCCTGCTCGTGTTGGCCCCCTTGCGGACCGAAATGGAAGTGGTGGGCGTGGTCGAGGTGTTGCAGCGGAACGACACCGGGACGACCGTGCAGCGCGGCTATCTCCGCTTCCTGCTGGAAATGTGCCAGCGGGCCGGCGATTTCCTCAAGAGCCGCCAACTGCGGCACTTCTCCGACCGGCAAGTCCTCTGGTCCCGGCTGGAGGATTTCACCCGCACCGTCCATGCCTCGCTGGAGCCGATCGAGACGGCCTACACGATCGCCAACGAGGGGCGGCGGCTGATCGAGTGCGACCGCATCAGCGTGGCCATCCGCAAGGGCAATCGCTGCGTGATCCAGGCGGTCAGCGGCCAGGACGTCTTCGACAAGCGTTCCAACACGATCCGCTTGCTGGGGCGATTGGCCTCGGCGGTGGTGACCAGCGGCGAAGCGATCTGGTATACGGGCGACACCCAGGACATGGCCCCGCAAGTCGAAGAGGCCGTGCAGGAATACGTCGACGAGTCGCACTCGAAGATGGTGGCCGTGCTGCCCCTGCGGCGGCCGCCCCTGGACGAGGAAGACGATCCCGAGAATCGCCAGGAGCCGCCGCCGGCCGTCGGCGCCCTGATCGTCGAGCAGATCGAGGACAGCCGCCTGGCGCCGGCCATGACGCAGCGGGTGGAAGTGGTCTGCCGGCACAGCTCCACGGCGCTGGCCAACGCCATGGAACATCAGGACCTGTTTCTCATGCCCGTCTGGCGGGCCCTGGGCAAGACCCGCTGGATCGTCGGCGCCGCGCACGCTACCCAAGACGCTCACCATCTCCGCCGCGGTGCTGGCGCTGGTGGCGGCGTTGTTCCTCTGGCCCTACGATTTCCAGATCGAATCGAAGGGGACCTTGGAACCGGTCGTTCGCCGCGACGTGTTCGCCGGCATCGACGGCGTGGTGGTCGACGTGCCCGCCCAACACGGCAAGCGCGTGGCCGAAGGGGATACGCTGGTCCGCCTCCGCAACACCGACGCCGAACAGGCGATGACCCAAGTCGAGGGGCAGCGCCTGGTCGCCATCGACCGCATCGGTTCCCTGCAGCGAACGCTGCTGGAAGAGCGGCAGCTCCGCCCCGAAGACCACGCCCGCCTCTCCGGCGAACTGGCCGAGGAGCAGGAGAAACTCATCAACCTCGACGCCCAACAAGTCATCTGCCGCAAGCGCATCGACGAGCTCGAGGTCCACAGCCCGATCCGCGGCGTGGTCGTCACCTGGGACGTCGACAACCGCCTCAAGCGCCGGCCGGTGACGCGCGGGCAGACGCTTTTGCAGGTGGCCGACCCCGAGGGCCCCTGGCAGCTCGAACTTCACGTGCCCGAAAACGACATGGGCTACATCGCCTCGGCGCAGCGGAACCTGGACCAGGAGCCGGGCCTGGGCAAGGACTTGAAAGTGACCTACATCCTCGCCACCACGCCGGGCACGAAGTATTACGGCACCGTGACCGAGGTCGCCCGCAGCGCCGAAGTCCGCGGCGAGGAAGGAAACACCGTGCTGGTCAAGGTGGCCATCCAGAAGAGCGATCTGACCGATCCCATTCCGGGCGCGACGGTCACGGCCAAGGTCTATTGTGGCCGGCGGCCCATCGGCTACGTTCTGTTTCACAGCGTGATTGCGTTCATCGAATCGCGCATCCTGTTCCGCTTGTAAGATGCTTCCGCGAGGAGAAAATGTCATGAAATCGCCCAGTGAGCTTGCCCGGCAGGGAAAAGGGGACGGTCCCCATTTTCGCTTTTTCCGTCTCCCTTGCCTTGCGGCCTTGTCCGCGATGGTCTTGGCTGCCGGCGCGGTCCGGCGCGGGCACAGGCGGCCCCGGCGGCGGCGCAGGTCGAGCGTTGCCTGATCTCGCCCGTCGATGAGGCGGAAGTGCCGGCCCAGGAGGCGGGCGTGCTGAAAGAGGTCAACATGAAAGAGGGGCAGCAGGTTTCCAGCGGGCAACTGCTGGCGCGAGATCGACGACGCCAAGCCCCGCATGGCGGTCGAGGTGGCGAAGGCCAAACTGGCCGCCGCCAAGGAAAAAGCCGGCGACGACATCAACGTCCGCTACGCCGAGGCCTCGCGCGACGTGGCGGAGGCCAACTACCAGGTCAATGCACAAGCCAACCGCAAGGTCCGCGACAGCGTTCCCGCCGAGGTCCTCCGCGAGTTGCTGATGAAATACACCGAGGCTAAATTGTCCATCGAGAAGTCCAAGCTGGAGATGCGCGTCGCCGCCCGCGATACCAACGTCGCCAAGGCCGATCTCGACGCCGCCGAAGAAAACGTCCGCCGCCACCAGGTCTGCGCACCGCAAAACGGCATGGTCAACAAGGTCCATCGCCATGCCGGCGAATGGGTGCAAATGGGTGATCCGGTGATGCACGTCATCCGCCTGGACCGCCTCCGCGTCGACGGCTTCGTCAGCTCGGCCGAGCACCGGCCGGGAGACCTCCACAACTGCGACGCCCAGGTCAGCGTCGTTTTGGCGGGCAGCCGCAAGCCGCGGACGTTTCCCGGCAAGGTGGTCTTCGTCGACCCCAACATTCAGGCCGGCGGCAACTTCCTCGTCCGCGTCGAAGTGCAAAATGAAAAGGAGAACGACTTCTGGCTCCTCAGTCCCGGCATGATGGCCACCATGAAAATTCTGCCGAAATGAGCAAGTGAGCCGGAGGCGTTAGCCTCCGGATAGCTAAGTTCTAAGCTCTAAGTTCTTAGACCTTAGATCTTAGACCTTAGGTGCTAGCCCCGCTCCCTGATGCCCACCTTGTACGAAAGCCTGGTCTCCAGTTCCGCGCGGAAATTACCCATCCGCAAGCGGGCCGACCTCTCCGCGCGCAAGCAGCAGTACCTGGGGCGCACCTACTGGGTCGTCAAGGAGCCCATCGGCCTGAATTACTTCCGCTTCCACGAGGAAGAATACGCCATCCTGCAGATGCTCGACGGCCAGACCAGTCTGGACGACATCAAGGAGCGTTTCGAGGAGGAGTTTCCCCCGGAAAAAATCACCGTCGAAGAACTCCAGCAGTTCCTCGGCATGCTCCACCGCAGCGGACTGGTGGTGGTGGCGGCGCCGGGCCAGGGGCACGAGCTGCGCAAACGCCGCAGCGAGCGGCGGCGGAAGGAATTCATCAATGCGGTGGCCAACGTCTTGTGCATCCGCTTCAAGGGTTTCGACCCCGAACGGTTCCTGGGGTGGCTCTACCCCCGCGTGCGCTGGTTCTTCTCGCCGCTGGCGGTGACCGCCTGCCTCATGCTGATGCTGGCGGCGGCGGCCCTGGTGACGGTCCAGTTCAACGTCTTTCGCAGCAAGCTGCCCGCCTTCCACGAGTTCTTCAACTTCTACAACGCCTTGTGGCTGGGGGCGGCGCTGTGCGTGACCAAGGCGCTGCACGAGTTGGGCCACGGCCTCTGTTGCAAGCACTTCGGCGGCGAATGCCATGAAATGGGCTTCATGATCCTCGTTCTCACGCCCTGCCCCTACTGCAACGTCTCCGACTCCTGGATGCTGCCCAACAAGTGGCACCGGGCGGCCATCGGCGCCGCCGGCATGTACGTCGAGCTGATACTGGCCTCCATCGCCACCTTCATTTGGTGGAACGCCGAGCCGGGGCTGCTGCAAAACCTCTGCCTCAACGTCATGTTCATCTCTTCGGTGACCACGCTGATCTTCAATGCCAACCCGCTCTTGCGTTACGACGGCTATTACATCCTTGCCGACCTGACCGAAATCCCCAACCTGCGGCAGAAGGCCACCACCATCCTCAGCCGCAAGATGGGCGAGTGGTGCCTGGGCCTGGAACCGACCGAGGACCCCTTCCTCCCCCAGCGCAACCAGATCTTCTTCGCGCTCTATTCGGTGGCCTCGGCCGTGTATCGCTGGGTGGTGGTGTTCTCGATCTTGTGGTTCCTCTACAGGTTCCTTCAGCCTTACGGCGTGCAAATCATCGGCCAACTGATCGCCCTGGCGTCGCTGTGGGGATTGGTGGTCATGCCGCTTTACCAGGTGGGAAAATTTCTCTACGTCCCCGGGAGGCTCGATAAAGTGAAAAAACCGCGACTGTTTGCCACCCTGGGCATCGTGGCGGCCGTTGTGGCCGCCGTGCTCTTCGTCAAACTGCCCCATAGCGTGATGACGACGCTGGAGGTCCAGCCCCGCGACGCCGTGCCCGTCTGGATCGACGTGGGCGGCGGGGGAAGACTGGTCGAACGTCTACGTGAAGCCGGGCCAGCAGGTGACCGCCGGCCAGAAGCTCGCCGACCTGCAAAACCTCGACCTGGAACTGGACATCGAGAAACTCGAAGGCGACCACCGCCGCTACCAGGCCCAATTGCGCAACCTGCAACGCGAGGGCCTGCACGACCGGGAGTCCGCCGGCCAGATCCCCGAAGTGCAGAAGGCCCTGGAAACCGTGGAAAACCAACTCCAGGAAAAACGCCAGGACCAGCAGCGCCTGCACCTCGTGGCCCCTTGCGACGGCACCGTCCTGCCGCCCCCGGCCGTCACCGCCCATGACGATCCGGACGGGCAATTGCCCTCCTGGTCCGGCACGCCGCTGGAGCCGCAGAACCTCGGCGCCTTTCTCCGCGAAGGCCCGCATAACGAAAGCGTCATGTTCTGCCAGATCGGCGATCCCAAGTCGTTGCAGGCGAACCTCGTGATCGATCAGGACGAGATGGAGTACGTCCGCGAGGGCCAGGCGGTCGATATCAAGCTGGACGAATTGCCGCACGCCACGCTGCAGAGCCGGATCGTCGAAATCGCCCGCACCCCGCTCAAGGTCACTCCGCATCGGCTGTCGACGAAGGCGGGCGGGTCCTTGGCGACCACGACCGACCCGCAGACCGGCGTCGAGCGGCCGCAGAGCACGTCCTACGAGGCGCACGCCCCCTTGGCCGACCCCGAGGGGCTGATGCGGCTGGGCTTGCGCAGGCCAGGGCAAGATCCATGCCGACTGGATGCCCTTGGGGACGCGGCTCTGGCGGCTGGTGATGCACACCTTCCGCTTCAAGCTGTAGGGGCCCAGAAGGGGCCAGGGGCCAGGGGCCGGGGATTGGGGATAAGAAAAGCCCCTCGACTGCGTCGAGGGGGCCGCGAGAGTCGCTTGCGGTTCCACCTTCCGCTCGCCCCTTTCCGTCTTCTGAGGCCCCGCAACCGTATCCGGTGGCTCACGCCACCGGCTCGCCGTGCTGTCCTTCCGCCTTCCGCCTTTCCCTTCATCCTTGATCCTTGCTTGTGGGGCTTGCTTTTTTCTGCCCTGGGGCTATCGTGGGGAGTGTTCGGCTTGGCGGTGTCGAGCAATTTCCCACGCCAGGGCACCCGATTGGGCTCGCCTTTTCGGAATTGCCGCTCTCTGTTGCAGGCTAAGGGAGGCCAGTCATGAAGCCGCGCATCTTCATCTCGGCCGTCACCCAGGAGTTGGGCCAAACCCGGCAACTGGCGGCCAATGTCCTCACGCGGCTAGGATACGACCCGGTCTGGCAGGACATTTTCGGCACCGAAGCGGGCGACTTGCGGCAGGTGCTCCGCGACAAGATCGACGACTGCAACGGCGTGGTGCACCTGGTCGGCTGTGCCTACGGGGCCGAGCCGCCGCAGGCCGACCCCGAGTTCGGCCGCGTGTCGTACACGCAATTCGAGTTCCTTTATGCCCGCAAGAAAGGCAAAAGGACGTGGGTATTCTTCGCCGAGGAGGGCTACCCGCTCGATAAGCCGCTGGGGCAACTGGACCTCCCGCCCGAGCCGTCAGGCGCCGACCCCGCCGCCTATCAGGCCGAGCGCCGCGCGTTGCAGGACGCCTGGCGGCGGCGGCTGCACGGCGAAAGCCATCTGTGGCACGCCGCCGCCACAACGACGGAATTCGAGCTGCAGGTCGAGCGGCTCAAGGACGAGTTCCGTGGATTGCGGCGGAAATTCCGCTCCTGGCAACAGAGCGTTACGGTGGCGCTTGTCATCCTGCTGATTCTCGGCGGCGGCATCTGGTGGACGATGTTCCGTAAGCACGAGGAAATCAAGCAGGTCGTCCAACAGACCGCCCAGTCGCAGAAACGCATCGAGGCGGCACTGGCGAATCTGAAACCGGCAGACATCAGGGAGCAACTCCGCAAGACGATCGAAGCCACCTACCAGAAAGAATTGCGGGAAGCCGAGCAACTCGCCGATTGGCGAAAGCGGGCGGACGCGAAGAAAGACGCGGCCGCGGCGCTCGAGCGAAGGCTCGGGCAGATCGACGACTTCCTGACTTCGATCACCACGACGATCAAGAGCGGCAATGCGTCGCCCGAGTTCCTCCAGTTGACGCGCATCATGCAGCAGCAAGGGGTCGAGGAGGCCCTGAAGTACATCGCGTCCCAGGAATCCCGTCTGTTGGAACAGGCGCAGAAGGAAACGGAGAAGCTCGTCGAGCAGAGGCGCCGCACGTTGGCCCCGCTCTTGGAAGCAGTCCGCCTGCACGGGACGCGCGGCGAATATGCCGCGGCCTGCGCCAGTCGGAAAAGCTCTTGGCGATCGATCCCAATTGGCCTGAATTGCTGCACGCGCATTGTTGGACGATGATCGAACTGGGCGACCGTGCGTTGCATTACGAAACGATCGGGGCGGCCCTTTCCGACTACGAGGCGGCCGGGCGGTCGGCAAGGAGTCTCGTTCGAGTCGATTCCAAGAATCCCGTCTGGCAGCGCGATCTCTCGGTATCGTTCAACAAGCTGGGCGATGTGTACCTGGCGCTCGGTCGGACGGGCGACGCCCTGCGGCAGTATGAGGAGGACATGAAAATCAGTCGCACGCTGGCCGGCGCCGATCCCCGCGACGCCCAGAAGCAGCGCGATCTCTCGGTATCATTCAACAAACTGGGCGACGTGTACCTGAAGCTCGGTCGGACGGACGACGCCCTGCGGCAGTACGCGGACGGCCTGAAAATCCGCCGCACGCTGGCCGACGCCGATCCCCGCGATGCCGAGAAGCAACGCGATCTCTCCATCTCATTCGAAAAACTGGGCGACGTGTACCTGAAGCTCGGTCGGACGGACGACGCCCTGCGGCAGTACGAGGACTGCCTGAAAATCAGTCGCGCGCTCGCCGACGCCGATCCCCGCGACTCCCAGAAGCAGCGCGATCTCTCCATCTCATTCGAAAAACTGGGCGACGCGTACCTTAAGCTCGGCCGGACGGACGACGCCCTGCGGCAGTACGAGGACTGCCTGAAAATCAGTCGCACGCTGGCCGACGCCGATCCCCGTGACTCCCAGAAGCAGCGCGATCTCTCCGTCTCGTTCAACAAACTGGGCGGCGTGTACCTGGCGCTCGGTCGGACGGACGACGCCCTGCGGCAGTACGAGGACTGCCTGAAAATCAGTCGCACGCTGGCCGACGCCGATCCCCGCGACGCCGTGAAGCAACGCGATCTCTCCGTCTCGTTCGAAAAACTGGGCAACGTGTACCTGAAGCTTGGTCGGACGGACGACGCCCGGCGGCAGTACGAGGACTGCCTGAAAATCCGCCGCACGCTGGCCGACGCCGATCCCCGCGATGCCGAGAAGCAACGCGATCTCTCCATCTCATTCGAAAAACTGGGCGACGTGTTCCTGGCGCTCGGTCGGACGGACGACGCCCTGCGGCAGTACGAGGACTGCCTGAAAATCCGCCGCACGCTGGCCGACGCCGATCCCCGCGACGCCGAGAAGCAACGCGATCTCTCGGTATCATTCAACAAACTGGGCGACGTGTACCTGGCGCTCGGTCGGACGGACGACGCCCGGCGGCAGTATGAGGAGGGCTTGACATTCAGTCGCGCGCTGGCCGACGCCGATCCCCGCGACGCCGAGAAGCAGCGCGATCTCTCGGTCTCATTCAACAAACTGGGCAACGTGTTCCTGGTGCTTGGTCGGACGGACGACGCCCTGCGGCACTACGAGCGCGGCCTGAAAATCAGTCGCACGCTGGCCGACGCCGATCCCCGTGACTCCCAGAAGCAGCGCGATCTCTCCGTCTCGTTCAACAAACTGGGCGGCGTGTACCTGGCGCTCGGTCGGACGGACGACGCCCGGCGGCAGTATGAGGAGGACCTGAAAATCAGTCGCACGCTGGCCGACGCCGATCCCCGCGACGCCGTGAAGCAACGCGATCTCTCCGTCTCGTTCGAAAAACTGGGCAACGTGTACCTGAAGCTTGGTCGGACGGACGACGCCCTGCGGCAGTACGAGGACTGCCTGAAAATCCGCCGCACGCTGGCCGACGCCGATCCCCGCGATGCCGAGAAGCAACGCGATCTCTCCATCTCATTCGAAAAACTGGGCGACGTGTTCCTGGCGCTCGGTCGGACGGACGACGCCCTGCGGCAGTACGAGGACTGCCTGAAAATCCGCCGCACGCTGGCCGACGCCGATCCCCGCGACGCCCAGAAGCAGCGCGATCTCTCGGTATCATTCAACAAACTGGGCGACGTGTTCCTGGCGACTCGGTCGGACGGACGACGCCCGGCGGCAGTATGAGGAGGGCTTGACAATCAGTCGTGCGCTGGCCGACGCCGATCCCCGCGACGCCGAGAAGCAACGCGATCTGGCAGTGAGTTTCTCGAACATAGGCTATGCGCTGACAAGAAAAATGAGTATGACGCCGCAATCGAACAATTTCAATCGGCGGTTGCCGTTCTCGACGCGCTCCTAGGCAACAGGCTGATGCTGGAAACGGCGACGAAGGACAAGGCTTGGCTTGAAAAAGCCATCCAAGAATGCCGGGACGCGAAGGCAAAGAAATGACGTAACAGATCCCCGGGATAATTCCGCGGCATAGCAGTACGCCGCACGCGCCGTGTGCGGTGAGATCGGCACACGGCGTGTGCCGGATACGGGTGGGGCATGGGAGAGGCGGCGTCCAGGGCAACGCGAGTTTCGGCCAAGAGCCCTCACCCTAACCCTCTCCCGGAGAGAGAGGGGACGTTGTGTCTAACCATCCTCCGCAGGGAGAGGGGACGTTGAATCCACCTCCGGCAGGTTGCCGGCGGCGTCGAACGGCAGCGGCCGCAACTCGGTGAGGATCGTCAGGTCGCTGCGGCCGCGGGCCTGCTCAAAATAGGCCGCCGAACATTCCACCTCGGCCAGCCGCAGCGTATTGGGAATCCACAGCAGCCGCGCCTCCTCAGGCTCGACCAGGCCGACCGTGCTCAAGGCGAGCCCGAGCATCTGGCGATCGGTCTCGTAGTCCAAGGGGCACATGGCGGCGGCGACGCGGCCGCTGGTCAAGACGTTCAGTCGGGTGGCGGCGAAATCGGTGTCGCGCAACAACTGCGAGCGGCAGAACTCGGCCATGCCGATGCCGATGGCGTTGCCGTGGCTCTGCTTGCTCAGCCCGCGCAGGGCGATCCGCTTCACCTTGGGATATTCGTCCTCGACGGCCTTGTGCTCGTCGAACTTCCGCCCCACCACGTTGCTGTCCATCCCCACGCCGCTGAAATTCTTGCCGATCTCGTCGATCACGAGCACGTCGACGCGGCGGAACGGCAGTCGCGGCATCCAGTGCCGGGCGACCTGCAGCAGCTCGACCTCGCGACGCTCGAAATCGGCGGGGGCCACGCCCTCGATCGCCGCCGTCTCGTCGTAAGCGTTTTCCAGGATGGCCAAGCCGGCCAGAATATGGCAGCGATTGAGGACTTCGCCCGCCACGCTGCGGACGATCTGGTCGAAGTTGTAGTCCTGGGCCGCGCTATGGTAGATTTTGGCCCCCACGGGCTTGCCCAGGCCGATGAGCAGCATCTTCATCAGGCCGCTTTCGATGGTGGCCGAAAAGTCCGTGTGCGGCTTGATGCGGTTGCAGACCAGCACGTGGTCGGCTTCCATGGCGTGGCGGTCGAAATGGACGGGGAAGCCCTCGGCGGCCCGGCAGACGACGACCGTCTCCGTGCTGGAGCGGATGGGGCAGCCGACGTTCGGCTCGGTGATGCCGTAGGATTCCAGCAGGTGGAGTTGTCCTTCGGCGGTGCCGCCGCCGTGGCTGCCCATGGCCGGGACCAGGAAGGGCTCGGCGCCGAGGTCGCGGAGGTGGCCGACGACGGCGCGGAGGATGGCGACGATATTGCTGATTCCCCGGCTGCCGGCGGTGATGGCCACGCTCTGGCCCGGACGCACGGTCTGCTCCAGCTTCAGGCGCAGCAGTTCGGCGCGGACGGCGCCGGCGACGTCGTCGAGCCGGGGGCCTTCGAAGGTTTGGCGAACGCGAAAGATGTGGGGAAACGCCGGCATTACAGGCATCGCAGGAACGCTACCAGGTCCTTCTTCTCTTGTTCCGTAAGCCGTGTTTCCAGCACGAGGTTGTGAAATTCCACCGTGTCTTCCAGGGTCAGCAGTCGGCCGTCGTGCAAATAGGGGGGCGAGTCCTTGATGCCCCGCAAGGGGAAGGTCTTGATCGACCCGTCGCCGGCGGCCATACAACCATTATACAGCTTCGGCTTGAAAAAGCGCTCGGTTTGCAGGTCGTGCATCGAGTTGTCGGTGTAATAGGGCGCCGGGTGACAGGCGGCGCAGCGGCCCCGTTCCAGGAACACCTTCTGCCCGCGCAGCTCTGCATGAGTCGCCTTCTTCGCATCCAAGGCGCCGAAGACGTCGAGCTTGGGGGCGGGCGGGAAGTTGAGAATCTCCTGAAATTCGGCCATGAAGTGGACCTGGCTGCCGCGTTCCAGGATGTTGACGCCCTTCTTGGTGGCGATGACCGGATCGCCGTCGAAATAGGCCGCCCGCTGCTCGAATTCGGTGAAGTCCTCGACTGACTTCAGCGCCCGCTGCGAGCCGAACAGCCGCTGGATGTTCACGCCGCGCAGCGAAGGCGTGTCGAGGCGATGGCGGAATTCCTGGGGGCGGATATCGCCGACCAGGTGGGTGGCGCCGTTGGTATGCCCGTTCACGTGGCAGTCGAAACAGGTCACGCCCGTGCTGGGCCGCAGCGAGCGCCGGTCGTCGGTGGCGTTGAACTGCTGCTGCGGGAAGGGCGTCACCAGCAGCCGCAGCCCCTCCAGTTGCTTGGGATTGAGGATGCCGTTGAAAATCTCGAAGTAGTTGGCCAGCGTGATCACCTGCCCGCGCGACACGTCGCCTAGATCGGGCCGCGTCGTCAGGAAGATGGCGGGCGGATACTCGGGAAGAAACCGCGCGGGCAGATCGAAGTCCAGATCGAAACGCGACAGGTCGCGATCATTCTGCTTCTTGACTTCGTCGATCTGTTCCTTGGGAAACACCATGCCGCCTTCCGGATGGTTCGGATGCGGCAGGGGCAGGAAGCCGGCCGGCCAGAGCCCCTTCTGGCGGATCTGCTCCGGCGTCATCGCGGCCAGGTCTTGCCAGGACTGCACGCCGACGGGCAACTTCACCCGCATCCCTTCCTGGATCGGCTTGCCGCGGCTCATCGTCACGCCCACGGCGGGCCGGTCGGCCAGGTCGTAGCGCTTGGCCAACAGCGCCATCTGCCGCGCCATGATCGCCGGCTTGGCGTCGGCCATCTTGGCCTCCACTTCGCCGAACTGCTCTTGCATTACAACCGGTGCATAGCTGCTGGGCGGCTGCTGGGCCAAGATCCTGCCGCCGTGCTGGAGGGCGTAGAGGATGACAATCATCAAGACCGCCAGGCCCAGCGTGACCATGGAGACGCCCCAATTGAGCCAACGACTCGCGTTCGACCAACGAAGCATGGCATTGCCCTCCCTATGTTTGTTTTCCGGCGCAGGAGGCCGGGAACCGGCAGCGGAACAGGAAAGGGGAACCCCCAACCCATGATTATCATAGGGGTCTCAGTAGAAAACAATACCCCCCGAATTAGAGTCAAACGGCGTTGTCATAAACCCGCCGGCAGTACGCCGCACGCGCCCGCTGCGGTGGGCAGTACGCCGCACACGCCGTGTGCGGTGGGATCGGCACAGGGCCTGTGCCGGATACTGCGGGCGGCACAGGGCCTGTGCCGGATACTAGGGGGGCCTTACGCCCGCAGTTCCGCCCCGTGGGCTTGCTTGCAGGCGGCCACGATCCGGTCGCGGACGGCATCGGCCTGGGGGCTCGTCAAGGTGCCCTCCTTCGATCGCAAGGCGATGCTGAAAAGCAGGCTTTTCTTGCCGGCGCCCAGCCGTTGCGGGTCGCGGTACGTCTGGCGATATTCGAGGTCCTCCAGGTCCGGGCCGCCCTGCTGCCGTACCGTGGCTGCCACGTCGGCCCAGCGGACCGCCTCGTCGACCACCAGGTTCAGGTCGCGGCTGACGGCCGGATAGGGCGGCTGCGGCACGTAGCGGGGCGTCAGATCGGCCGCCTCGATCAGCAGCGAGAGTTTCACTTCCGCCACGGTGGCCGGGCCGCGCAGCTCGAAGCGTTTGAGTTCCTCGGGCCGCAGTTGGCCGACATAGGCCAGCACCTGGCCGCCCAGCCGCAGTTGACAGGCGGCCTGACCGTCCAAGAGCGGGATCGCCGCCAGCTCGGCCTGCAATTCCAGCCCCCGCCGCAGCGCGGCGACGATGGCCTCGACGAGTCCTTTCAGTGCGGCGTAGTCGCGCCCGCTGGTGATGCCGAGCATGCGCTCCTCGCGGGGCAAGCCGCCGCCCTCGGGCAGATAGACGTTGGCGATCTCGAACAACTCGATGTCCGCATTGGAGAGGGCCTCGTTGGTCGCCCGCGCGGCCAGCAGGCTGGGGACCAGGCTGACGCGGAGCGTGTCGGCCCCGCGCAGCACGGGCATCAGGCTCCGCAGCGGCTCGCCGTCGGTCCAGGGGCTGAAGGCCGCGGCGGCCGCGCGATCGACGAGGCTCAGCGTCATCGCCTCGTCCACGCCCGCCGCTATGAGCACCTGGCGGACCTTCTCCAGCACGCGGTCCTCGCGGCTGCGCGCCGAGGGGGCCATGGGCACGCCCACATCCTCGGGAATCTTCTCGTAGCCGTCGATGCGGGCGACTTCCTCGACCAGGTCGATCTCGCGCGACAGGTCGCGGCGCCAACTGGGCGGCACCACCGTGATCGAGGCCGCCTGGGGCCGGACGCCGCCGGCCGGCGTCGCCTCGACGTTGCCCAACGCGGTGAGAATCTGCCGCACGCGCTCGGGCGGCACGTCGATGCCGAGGATGCGCTTCAGTTGCGCAAATCGCAGCACGATGGGCGGCCGCGGCCCGGGCCGGCGGCCCACGTCGACCACGCCGGCGGCCAGCTCGCCCCCGGCCAGGTCGAGGATCAGCTCGCAGCAGCGGCGGCTGGCCCAATCGACCCCTTCCGGGTCCATCGGCCTCTCGAAGCGGTAGGACGATTCGCTGTGCAGATTGAGCCGCCGCGCCGTCCGGCGGATGGAAATGGGATCGAACTGGGCCGATTCGACGAGCACGGCCGTGGTTGACGCTGACACTTCCGTGGCCGCGCCCCCCATCACGCCGCCGATGGCTATCGGCTCCCGCGCATCGGTGATCAGGCAAATACCCGCATCAAGCTGGTATCGCTTGTGGTCGATTGCCTCAATGGCCTCGCCGGCGAGGGGATGGGATTCACGGACGACAATCTCCGGCCCATTCGGCCCGCGCAGCCGGCTGTAATCGAAGGTGTGCAGCGGCTGGCCGCATTCCATGAGCACGTAGTTCGAGGCGTCCACAACGTTGTTCACCGCCGCTATGCCCACGGTCGCCAGCCGATCGACGAGCCACGCCGGGCTGGCCGCCACCTTCAGGCCGCGGACCACCCGGGCCGTGTAGCGCGGGCAAAGCTCCGGGCAGTCGATGCGCACGCGGACCAACTCGGCGACCGGCGTCGCGCCCTCGGGCGGCCGCGCCGGCGGAATCGCTAGCGGCTGGTCCAACAAGACCGCAATCTCCCGCGCCACGCCCAGGTGTCCCAGGCAGTCGGGCCGGTTGCTGGTCACTTCCAGGTCGATGGCCAGATCGCCGCCGACGGCCGCCGTGGACTCGTGATTGAGCCCGGCCATCATCAGCCGCCGCTCGACTTCCTCGGCCGGCAAGGCCAGGTTCACGTACTGCTTCAGCCAGTTCCAGGAAACGATCATGGCATTGGCCCCGGGCTCAGAACTGGTGCAGGAAGCGCACGTCGTTCTTGTAAAACTCGCGGATGTCGGTGACGTGATGCCGCCGGGCACAGACGCGCTCGATGCCCAGGCCGAACGCCAGCCCGGAGACCTCCTCCGGATCGTAGCCGACCGCGCTGAGGACGGCCGGATCGACCATGCCCGCCCCGCCCATCTCCATCCAGCCCCCCTGCCAACTCATATCCACCTCGACGCTCGGCTCGGTGAAGGGGAAGAACGAGGGGCGGAAGCGGATGTGGACGTCGTCCTGAAAGAAGCTGCGGGCGAACAGCCGCAGGATGCTCTTCAAGTCGGCCATCGTCACCTTGCGGTCGACCAGCAGACCCTCGATCTGGTGGAACATGGGATAGTGGGTGGCGTCGGCCGTGTCGGGCCGATAGACGCGGCCCAGGGAAATGATCCGCACCGGCGGGGGCGTGGATTCCATGACCCGGATCTGCACCGTGCTCGTCTGGCTCCGCAACAGCCAGCCCTGGGCGTCGGGGGCCGCCTTTGTCCCGGGCCCGCCGGCGATGGCCGCGGCCAGGTAGAAGTTGTCCAGCGGATCGCGGGCCGGGTGTTCGGGGGGAATGTTGAGGGCCTCGAAGTTGTGCCAATGGTCTTCCACCTCCGGCCCGTCGGCCACGGTGAAGCCCAGCCGGCCCATGATGTCCTTCAACGCCTCGATCGTTTGCGTGATGGGATGCAGGTGGCCCAGACGGGGGTGCGGTCCCGGCACGGTGGGGTCGAAGGCGCCGGCGGCGGCGGTGGCCTTTCGCACGGCGACGCGGCCGCGAGCCTCTTCCAGGGCGGCTTCGAGCTGCTCCTTGACGGCGTTGAAGCGCAGGCCGGCGGCCGGTTTGTCGGCCTTGTCGACCGTGCCGAGCCCCTTTTGCACGGCCTTGAGGCGTCCGCTCTTGGCGCCGAGGAACTCGATGCGCACCGCCTCGACCGCCTCGGCGTCGGCGGCCGCGGCCAGCGCGGCGACGGCTGCCCGGGCAAGATCGTCAAGTTCTGCGAGAAACTCAGCCAGTGCCATATTCCACGGCCAGGGGTTGCACGATTACGGGGATTGTCCCCTTTGGTCGGCAGGTTGATTGGGTCACGGCCCGTTAATGTAACAGCCAGCCGGCCGTCCGTCCAGCGGTGGGGGGACGGGGTGGGGGGACTGGGGATGCGAGAGGATTTCCGCAAGGATGGCGTCGTCGGGCATGGAATCGTCCGAGTGCAATTGCTGCCACAGCGATGGCCGTCATCCGGGGACGGCGGAAACCTTCAGTCCCTCAATCCTGGCGCAGTCGTAAAGCCAGTTTCGCCAGGACAAGCTGGTTCAGGCTCGTTCCCTCGGACAGCGCCTCGCGTTCCAAAGCCGCGTGCAGCGTCTTGGGAACGCGCACCACGAATCGACCACTCTTGGTCGGTTCGGCGCCGGCGGCGACGCCCGTCTTCTGCATCTTCTCCTCCACCATCGCGTGGAGTTTTCCGTATGCCTCGGTCTTGCGGAACGCGGCGCGATCCGCAGAATCCGCAAACCGCCTCGAAACCAGGCCGTCGAGCGGGTCAAACAGCGCGTTGGACAAATCGGCCCAAGTCTTGGACTTCTTAGCCAACCGCTGAGCTTCGGCGAGAATATCGTTGGCTTTGCTCATAACAGGTCTCGTGATATCACCTGTAGTATTATACATTTTACATTCTGTGGCTGTCAATCTGGCTGAATTGCGACGGGTGATGAAGAATACGGGGTCCGTGCGGCCTCAACCATATCCGGCGGCTGACGCCACCGGCTCGTTGCGAAGAACCACCGGCTCGTTACCAAGAATCCCGCTCCACGCAGGCTCAACCCTGGTTGCGGAGGCTGAGGATCAATTCCACTTCGCCGACGGGCGTGCCGACGCGGCGGGCGATCTCGGCCGGCTCGTAACCGTAGTCGGCCAGCGTGTAGATTTCCTCCTGGCGGCGGGGCCGCGACGCGGCGGGCCGCACCCCCGTCTCGCCGCGCTCGTCCGCCTCGCTGCGTTGCAGCGACCGCGCTTGGTTGTTCGTCCGCGGCAGCGGCTCGGCCGCCCGCTCCAGGGCCGCCTCCAGCCGGGCGGCCGCCCGATCGCCTTCCGCCACCAGCGCCGAAGCGCGCTGAGCTTGCTGTCCAACTGGGCGGACAAATCGCGGGCCGTGTCGTGCATGTGGACCTCCCAGCGCTCCAGATCTTTCGGTCCTTCGCCGGCTGACGACGGGGCCTGAGGCGACGGCTGCAGGTTGCCGCGGGCCGGCCCTTGCCGCGGCCGCGCATAATAGCGATTGCTCCGCAGCAGCAACAGTCCCGCAATCACGGCCACGGCAGCCACCGCCCAGGAACTCGGATCGTGAAGTCCCGCCAAGAGCGTCATGTCTCGGGCATCCCGGAAGAATTGCGCGTGACCTCGCCGCTGCGGAATGCCTGTTGGGCCGCCTCGTAGACGTCGCGCAGCGGCACGCGGTGTTCCAAGGCGATGCGGCGACAGGACTCGAACTCGGGGGCGAAGCGGGCGTGCTGGGCCGCCAGCCAGGCCACCTTGCCCTCGACCGGGCCCCAGGGGGTCTGGACCTGGTGCGACTGGCGCGGCAGCACGCGGCGGCCCGCCGTCCAGCGCCGCACGCCCAAGGTCGTCGTCTCCTCGAAGAGGATGGCCTCCATCGCCTCGACGTCGGCGAGCCGGCAGAGCACCGAGAGTTTCACTCCGGGGCGATTCTTCTTCATCTGGATGGCCGTGGTGTAAACGTCCAACGCCCCGGCATCCCAGAGCCGCCCGAGACAATAGCCGATCCACTCGCCGCTGCTGTCGTCGAGGTTGGTTTCCAGCACGCAGACTTGCGGCCCGGCGGCCGCCGATGCGGACTCGCCCAGCAGCAGCCGCAACACGTTCGGTTGCTGCTCCAGGTCGCGGCGGCCGGCGCCGCAGCCGATCCGCTCGATGGTCATGGCCGGCACCGGACCGAACGACCGCACCAGCGTCGCCAGGATGGCGGCTCCGGTGGGCGTGGTCAGCTCGTGCGGAATCGCCGTCTCGGCCAAGGGGATTCCCCGCAGCAACTCGGCGGTGGCCGGCGCGGGGACGCTGAACTCGCCGTGGGCGATGCGGATGCGGCCCGTGCCGGTCGGCACCGCCGAGGCGGCCGCATATTGGATGCCCAGCAGGTCCCAGCCCACCGCCGTGCCCACCACGTCGGCAATCGAGTCGGCGGCCCCGACCTCGTGGAAATGCACCTCCTCGATCGCCACGCCGTGGACCTTGGCCTCGGCCTGGGCCAGCCGCGTGAAGATCTCGGCGGCCAACTCCTGCTGCCGTGGCGAGAGCCGCCCGACGCGGATCATCGCCAAGATATCGCCCAGGCCGCGATGGGCGTGTTCGGGCTGGTACTCGACCGTGACCTGGGTCGCCCGCACGCCCAGCTTCTTCACTTCCGCGGCGATCAGCCGGCAGCCGGGAAGCCCCAGCGAGGCGATCGCCTCGTTGAGTTGCTCCAGCGGGACGCCGGCATCGACCAGGGCGCCGAGCATCATGTCGCCGCTGATGCCGCTGAAGCAGTCGAGATAGGCGATTTGCATGGGCGGGATCTCCGCTGCCGGTGGTCGGAAGACCGCCGTGGTAAACACATTTTAGGGGATATTGGCCTGCCGCGAATACCCCGATTTCCGCCGGCAGGCCATCCTTCGCACAACTTGCGTGCGCGGAGAATGAGCGACGCGATTGAGGTCCCCTCTCCCTCCGGGAGAGGGTTGGGGTGAGGGGAATCACGGCGAACGGCGGCTAGCCGGTCACGCATCTCCTCCGCTTCCCCCCACCCCCGGGCACCGCCTAGTGGTCCCTCCCAGAGGGAGAGGGGGGCTGTTTCAACGGCATTGGGATGAGGGAAATTACAGGAGCTATTGGCCGTGCCGGACAACTCTCTATTTTCTTTATGCGTCTTGACCCATCGGGCGGGCCTCGTTAAAGTACCGCCGCGAAAAACCCGGATTTTCTGCCGAAAGGATGGGAAAAGGCGCCTGTCCCCTCTTCCCGTGGGCCATGAATGTGACGCTCTTGGACCAGCAATGCCCGGCCGTTGGGTCGCCGTCGGTTTGGCGCGATCTGCCGCCGCGGATCAAGGCGTTGTATATCACGACGCGGGGGCGGATGGGGGGATGGCTGGCCGAGGCGTTTGCCGCCGACAGTGCCGTCGAGGTGCTCCTGGAGGAAGTCGTCGGCAGCGCCGCGGCGTTGGGCCGGCTCCGCGAGGAGGCCTTCGACGCCGTGCTGGTGACCCATGAGCCCGAGGAATTGGACGCCCTGGACCTCATCGAGGGCTATCGCACCGGCGGTGCCGACGAGCCCGTCGTCGTGGTGGGCGCGCAGAGCGAGCAGGAAATGGCCGCCTTGTGCTACGAGGTCGGCGCCGACGGCTACGTCTGCGTCCACACCACCACCACGCGAAACCTCATCTGGATTATCGCCCGCGCGATCCAGCGGCACAAACTCATTCGGGAAAACCAGCACCTGGCGCACGCCGAACAAACCCGCCTGCAACGCGAGCACGACGAGGCGACCCGGCTGATTCAAGAGCAATGGGCGGCGCTGGAGGGGTCGGAGGCGGTGGCGGCCACGCCCGCCGCCGGCGGCCCGGCGACCCCGGTACGGGACTGGCGCATCCCGCTGCCGGCGGAATTGATCGCCCATTACCGCGAGCTGCTAAGGGTCTACGTCATCATGGGATCGGGCAATCTGAGCTATGAGATGCGGCGGCTGGCGGAAATGCTGGTGGTCGCCGGACTGACCGCCCGCCAGACCATGCAACTGCACCTGCAAGTGCTGGAGGAATTGGTCCACGGCCTGGGCGCCCGCAGCACCCGGCACGTCATGACCCGGGCCGACCTGCTGGCGATGGAACTGGTGATGCACCTGGCCGAGGGCTACCGGCGGCGATACCAGGAGCGAACGCACCCCCCCTTGCAGCGGCTGTTGCCGGGCTTTGACGGCTGCGCCCCTGAATTGGCGACGCGCAGAATCCCCTCTCCCTCCGGGAGAGGGATAGGGTGAGGGCTTTGATTGGAGCCGGCCAGGCCCTTCGCCGGTGAAGTGACCTTCCTCCCGGCGGCGAATTTTGGTAAGAAACTCCACCTCATCAGAATCGCATATCCCTCTTCCGGGGGTTAGTCTATGAAACGCATTCTCTTCCGCGTTGTCGTTTTGGGAGCCGTCGTAACGCTGGGCCTGATCGCCCTTGCCCAGACGCAGCAGCGTGCCTCGTCGCCCGGCGGGTCCGGCACAGCACTGGCCACTGACGATACGGCTGCCCCGCTGACTGCACGCGCCGGACGCCGGTGGCAATCCCTTGCGGCCCGCCAGTGTGCCGCTGGCGAACCCGACGATCCCCGACGCGGTTCCTGCCGGCGTGGGGCCGCTTGCGGGCGATGTCCCGCAAGGGGTTCCGCCCGAGAGCGAGAATACGTTGCGGAAGCCGCCGCCCAGCGATCCGTTCTTCCGGAGTGTGGGTGACGCGGCGGGCGGTCCGGTGCGAGCGGCCGCCGCGCAGACGCCCGCGGCCGTGCCCGCGGGGGCCGGGCCGGTGGTCCTTACGCCGCCGGCTGCGGATCGCTTCGCGCCGCCGGGACCGATAACCAATAGCTATTTGGCACCGCCGCCGGGAGGCGATCGCTATGCGCCGCCGCCGGTCACGGCCAACGTCCAGGAGCCGGGGCGGTTTCGGGCCGATGCCGCCAGTGCGATGCCCAATCAAGTGACCGCAACCGCGGCTTATTCCGACCACGCCATCGCGCCGCCGCCGCGGGATGAAATCGCGCCGGCCCAGCAGCAGCCGCCCGGCATGGACAACATTGCATCGTTGGAAGGGACCGGCCAGCCCGGCGGCAGACACCTGGAAGGCCCGCAGAGTCCGCAACTGACCATCGAAAAGGTAGCGCCGCGGGAAGTTCAGGTCGGCAAGCCGGCCACCTTCCGCATCAGCGTCCGCAACACCGGACAGGCGGTCGCCGGCAACGTCGAGGTCCGCGATCAGATTCCCCGCGGCACGCGGCTGCTGGACAGTGCGCCGCCGGCCGCCCGCGGCCCGCACGGCGAGCTGGTCTGGACGTTGGGCACGATCAGGCCCGGGGAACAGTCGTCGGTGCAGTTGCAGTTGGTGCCGACCGCCGAGGGCGAGATCGGCAGCGTGGCCACCGTCCATTTCGACGCCGACGCCTCCGCGCGGACCGTCGCCACCCGGCCGAAGCTGACCGTCCAGACCAGCGGCGCCAATCGCGTCCTGGTGGGCAACCAGGTGACGTTGTCGATCGTGGTTTCCAATCCCGGCACCGGGGTGGCCAGCGGCGTGGTCCTGGAAGAGCACATTCCCGCCGGCTTGCAGCACCCGGCCGGCAGCGAATTGGAATACAACGTGGGCGATCTGCATCCGGGAGAAAGCCGCCGGCTGGACTTGCAGTTGGCGGCCAGTCGGCCGGGCGCCGTCACCAACGTGCTGGCTGCCCGCGGCGAGGGCAACCTGCGGACCGAGGACCGCTTCCATTTGGAGGTGGTGGCTCCGCAGTTGGACATCGCCATGACGGGCCCGAAGCACCGCTACCTGGAGCGGGCGGCCACTTACCAGTTGGCGATTTCCAATCCCGGGACCGCGCCCGCCGAGCAGGTCGAGTTGGTCGCCTATTTGCCCAGCGGATTGAAGTTCTTCGAGCGCCAATAATTCCGGGCATTACGAGCCGGCCGACGGCGCCGTGCACTGGCGGCTGGAGGAATTGCCCAGCAACGAGCGGGGCGTCGTCGAGTTGGCGACCATGCCGGTCGAGCCCGGCCAGCACAGCATCAAGCTGCGCGGCACGGCGGCCAAGGGCGTGGTCGTGGAGAAGGAGCAGCCGGTGGTGATCGAGGGCATCGCGGCCGTGCTCTTCCAGGTCACGCAAGACGCCAATCCGATCGAGGTGGGCGGGCAGACTTCGTACCAGATTCACGTCGTCAACCAGGGATCGAAGGCGGCCTCGAACGTGCGCCTGGCGGTGCTGTTGCCGCCGGAATTGAAGGTGGTCTCGGCGGAAGGGCCCTCGCGGCACGTCGTCGACGGCGGCCGCGTGGTCTTCGACGGACTGGACCGGCTGGCCCCCAAGGCCGACCTCAGCTATCGCGTTCGCGTGCAGGGGCTGCAAGCGGGCGACCTGCGGGTGCAATGCCAATTGCTCACCGACGAGATGCGCACGCCGGTCACCAAGGAAGAAGGCACGCAGGTGTACGCGGATCAGTGAGCGCAAGGTCCCCTCTCCCTCCGGGAGAGGGTCAGGGTGAGGGCGCGGCGGAAGCGACCATCAACCTGAACGCTGGGCGCATTCTGGGCACCAAGCCAATTCGCGGAGGAGTCAACGATGAAAACTTTCCATCTCTGGCTGGTTCTCGGACTGGTGGGGAGGTGGCTCGTTTGCCCGCTCTGCACGCGCCGCGGAGCCGGGCCCGACCGTCAACACGGTCCTTGCAAACTGGGAGGCGGCGTCGCAGAAGTGCCGCACTCTGGACGCAAGGACGACGGTGTTTCTCCACAACGCGTTCCACGATGAGAAGCCGAAAATCACGCAGGGCCGGTTCTATTACGAGGCGCCGAACCTGGGGCGCTGTGAAGTTGTAGAGAGTGCCGAGAAGGCAACGAGCTGGTCGCATCTTTCCGAAGCCGTTATTTGGAACGGCAAGGAGACGCTTTGGATCGACGGAAGAAGGGGGAACTGCGATAGGTTTCCCGCGGCGAAAATGCAAGCGCTGCTGGGCCAGCCCGAAAGCACGAAGGAAAGCGGCTGGTCGCAGTTCTTCGCGTGGTTCGGTCAATGCGCCCGCGTCTTGCAGGGGCCCCAGCACTTTTTGCCGTTGGTCGTCGGCGTCCGCGCCGCCGAGGTCCGGGAGCGGTTCGAGGTGACGATCGTGAGTAGCGGCAAGGAAATCCTGCTGAAGGCGGTCCCCAAGCAACCGGCGGACAAAGCCACCTATCGTGAGATGGAGGTGCTCTTGAACGCCGAGACGTATATGACCCACGCGACGAAGGAGGTTTTCCTGAACGGGAGAGACCGCACGGTCCGCGTCTTCGACGACGAGAAGATCAACCAGCGTCCGAGCGACCGCGACCAGTTGCTCGCGCCGAACCTGTTGGGGCTGCATGTGACGGAGTGGCCATAGGGCGGACGTAGCGACGAGCGGGTGATAGGCTAAAGCTACGAGGCTGGCCCCCAACGCCGGCCTGAGCGATCGCGTTCGCGTGCAGGGGCTGCAAGCGGGCGACCTGCGGGTGCAATGCCAATTGCTCAGCGACGAGATGCGCACCCCGGTCACCAAGGAAGAGGGCACGCAGGTGTACGCCGACCAGTGAGCGCAAAGTTCCCGCTGCCAGGCGGCGCGGTTTGAGGGCCCATATCGTCGAATTGGCGGCGGCTGGGTTAGGGCTGCGCTGGAAGCACCTGCGGCACGTTGGGCGGGGTCGGCACGGTCTCCGGCGCCCTGGTGGGCAGCGTCGGCAGCGGCATGGGCAACTGCTGACGGGCCACGTAGGGACTCAGCGGCACCGGCGGCGGGGCCGGGCAGCGAATCTCCCAACCGCCCCCCATCGCCCGATAGACCTGCACCAATCCCTGGGCGATCAGCCCTTGCGATTGCGCATAGATGTCCTGTTGGGTGACCAGGGCCTGCTCGATGGTCGCATAGCGGTTGAAATCGGCGGCCCCTTTTTCGTACTGGAAGATGACGATGGCCACCGCATGGTTGGCCGCCCGCACGCTCTCCTGGAGGAGCTTCGCCTGCACCTGGGCCCGCAGGAAGGTGACGATGCCGTTCTCGGCCTCCTGGCTGGCCTGCAAGACCGTGCTTTGATAGCCCACCAACAGGTCCTTCAGCAGGGCGTCCTGAAGGAGGACGTTGTTGCGGATGCGGCCGTAGTTGAGGAGGTTCCATTGGAACTGCGGCCCGACGGCGCCGCCCAGGGCGTTGCTGTTGAAGAGGCTCTTGAAGTTGGTCGCCTGCCAGCCGATCGAGCCGCTGATGGAAATGGTCGGATAGAGTTCGGCCTCGGCGATGCCGATCTGCTCGGCCTGGGAGGCCGCCAGCCGCTCGGCCTGCCGCACGTCGGGACGGCGGCGGAGCAGTTCGGCGGGAATGCCCACGGCCACTTCCGGCGGCACGGTGGGAATGGGCCCTGTGCCCAGCAGGTATTGCAGGTCGGTGGCCGGGATGCCCAGCAGGGTGCAGAGGCGGTTCTCGGCCTGGCGGACGTCGATCTCCAGCGGCAGGATTTGGGCCGCGGTCTGCGCCAGGTTGCTCTTGGCCTGCTCCAAGTCCAACTCGTTGACCTTGAAACCGACCTGGAAGCGGGCTTGGATGTAATTCAGCACGCCCTGCTGCACGTCCACGCTCTGCCGCAGGAAAAGGATGCGCTCCTGGTCGGTGCGGACTTCCACGTAATTCTGGGCGATGTCGCCCAGCATGGTGACCACCGCCTGGTCGTAGTTGGCCACCGAGGCGTCGAGATTGTCCTGGCCGGCGGTGATCGCCCGCCGCAACCGGCCCCAGAAGTCGAGTTCCCAGTTCAGGTTGAAGCCATAGTGCCAAACGTCCAAGAATGTCGGCGGTATGCCGGGGAGACCAAAAATCACCGCGTTGCGACTGTAGCCGCCGTTGGCGAATTGGCTCTGCGGGAAGAGTTCGCCGCGGTCGATGGCAAGCTGCAGCCGGGCCTCCAGCACGCGATAACCCGCCTGCCGCAAACTCAGGTTCTGCTGGAAGCCACAGCCCACCATGCGGTTCAAGGCGGCGTCGTTGAAGACGTTCCACCAGCGGGCCAGGTCCGGCGAGGCGCTGTGGACCTGGGCGTCTGAGGCGTCGATCCAATGCGCGGCCACGGGGGCAGGAGCGGGCTGATAGTTGGGCCCCACTTTGAAGCCGTTTCGCACGTACTCCCTCGGACTGGTGCAGCCGGCGGCGGCAAACAGCAGCGCAGCAATCGTCGCCAAAGCCGCTGGCCCAACTCGCGGTACTCGGGGCATGGCCTCTCCTCCGTGTGCAGAACCTGACGGCCTCCCTGCAATCCGTTTGCAGGACTCGGTCGGCGCGCGCGCGCGCGCGTCAAACCGAGCAAGAGCGTCGCCACCCGATTCCTTCTTCAAATCGGCACAAGCCATTTCCACGAAACAAGCGAAACGTCGCCGGCCACAAAAGCGGCACGAGCCGTCCAACTGCTACCAGAAGGGAGGGGGGCTCGCTCCGCCAGCCCCGCACGACGGCGACCGAAATGCCGGAAGAACCGCGATATTCGCTAGCTCTTGCCAATTCGTTTCCGCCGCGAAAGGTTGAGCAACGGTAGGGTGGGTCGAGCGCAGCGAGCCCCACCAGGAAGTGGCCCGATCGTGGCTGGTGGGGCTCGCTGCGCTCGACCCACCCTACATGCCCCCTGGCAACAGATGATCACGTGCGGGGGTTCAGCAGCACGTGAATGATGTTCGGGTCGCTGCGCAGGCAGGCGACAAGTTTGGCGGAAGGGGGCTTGCTCAGTTGCAGTGCGCAGCAGGCCGCCTGGGCCCCCGCGAAGACGGCGTTCTCCATCTCCTCGACGTTGATCCCCTCCTCGCGGAGCCCGTCGAGCACGGCCGCCAGCACGCCCACGCGGTCGTAATGCCGCACGACCATGCGTTGCGTGGCGGATGAGCCGCCGGCGAGGTTGACGGCGCCGGCGGGGTGGCCGGTGCGCTGGAAGGTCTCGACGATCCGCACCACTTCGGCGGCGATGGCTTCGGCGGCCTGGTCAGTCGAGGCGCCGACGTGCGGGGTGCAAGTGGCCATGGCGGCCAGTTCCTTGTCGGTCCAAGCGGCCTCGCCGCCGGCCGGCTCGCCCTCGAAGACGTCCAACCCGACGCGGAGTCCCTTCTCGGCGATGGCCGCCCGCAAGGCTGGGGTATCGACCAGCGCCCGCGCGAGGTGTTGATGAAGATCGTGCCGGGGGCCAGGGCATCGAGGAATTTCTTGCCGACCAGGTGCTTGGTCTCCGCCGCCGAGGCCAGGTGGACGCTGACGGCGTCGGCGGCCTTGGCCAGCTCTTCCGGCGAGGCGGCATAGCCGACGCCCGCCTCCTCGGCGGCCTCGGGGGTAAGGCTGCGCGACCAGACGATGACCTTCATCTCCAGTCCCAGCGCCCGGCGGGCAACCGCCTTGCCGATGGCGCCGAAGCCGAGGATGCCCAAGGTGCGGCCGGCCAGGCCCCGGGCCTTGCCGAACTCCTTCTTCTGCCAGGACCCGTTGCGCATCGCCACGGTGGCGTCGGCGATCCGCCGGTCGGCCGCGATCAGCAGGCCGATGGCCAGTTCGGCGACGGCCGCCGTGTTCTTGCCCGGACAGTTGGCCACGTAGATTCCCCGGGCGCTGGCGGCGGCCAGGTCGATGGTATCGACGCCCGCCCCGGCGCGAATGATGAGCGAGAGCTGGGCGGCGGCCTCGATCGACGCGGCCGTCACCTTGGTCGAGCGGACGACGAGGATATCGGTGCCGGCCAGCGTGCCGGGCAGCGTCTCGGCCGTGAGGTTCTTGCCGACCTCGACCTGCATACCGAGCCGCGCGAGCGAAGTGACGGTTTCGGGGGACAACTTGTCAACGATCAAGACTTTCATGACTCTCTCCGCCAACTGAAAGAAGGTGTATCGAAGGGGTGTTTCCAGGCCGCCTCGCCAGACATTTGCAAGGAGTAATGATAGCGGCCCGCCGGCTCCCCTGCAAACCCCCGCCCGTCGCCTATTGGCGGCTCGCCTGGGGCCGGGTGGCACTGGCTTTGCCAGTGCTGCGGGCCCCTTGGCGTGCAATCGTTCCGCAGGCCAGGATGCGGGAGCACTGGCGGAGCCAGTACCACTCCACCGTGATCCGGAGGCTTACGCCTCCGGCTCATGGAGTGGCCCCGCCAAACGGGCGCGGGCTTCGGCGGCCCAAGGACTGTCCGGCGCCATGGCTCGGAACAGCCGCCAGTGCTGCTCGGCTTCCTCGCGGCGGCCCATGTCGTCCAGGGTGCGGGCCAGATGATAATGAACGTCGGCATAGCCGGCGTGATAGCGCAGGGCGCCCTCGAAGGCGGCCACGGCCAACTCCCGCTGGCCCGTCTCGGCCAGCACGCAGCCCAGGTTCGCCCGGGCCTCGACATAGTCCTCGTCCAATTCGATGACCATGTAGTAGCGTTCCCGGGCGGCCGGCAGGTCGCCCAGCCGATAGAGCAGCTCGGCCAATTGGAAGCAGACTTCCGGGCTGGGGCCGGCGGCGGCCAGGGCGGCCCGATACATTTCCGCGGCCGCGGCCAATTGGCCCTCCTCTTCCAAGCCGGCGGCCAGGCGGCACATCTGCTCGGCCGAGGCCGGCGGCGCGTCGAGATCCGGCAGGGCGGGCATGGTCTCGCCGCCGGCGGGCAGATCGGCGACGGAGGCCGCCCACGGGCCGCCTTCGAAGTCGAGGCGATACTGTCCGCCCGGCTCGACCAGCCCGTCGCCCTGCCGCAAGAGGATGTCTTTGCCCTGGACGATGACCGACAACTGGGCCAGCGGCCGGTCGATGCCGGGCAGCCAGCGGGCCAGGCCGGCCAGTTTCTTCTCAATGGCCGGCGGCGAGACCCCGGCCGCCAGCAGTTGGGCCAGCCGCTGGGCGGTCGCCACCTCCTGGAAATCGAAGTAGGGCAGCCGCCGCACCTCGCAGGCCGGAGCAATCAAGCCGCGGCGATGCCAGCGCCGAATCACCGCCAGCGAGACGCCCAACAACTCGGCCAGCATGGCGGGCGTGTAGAGGCGGTGCAGCTCGGGCCCCGGGCCGGCCAACCCCAGCCGCTGCCAAAGCTGCGTCTCCGTGATGATCTCCAGCCGGCCGGCTTCCACCGCCTGGCGAATCGACTCGTCGAGCCACTCTTCCGGCGGTTGGCCCTCGGGAAAAGGCAGCCCCTCTTCGCCCAGGATCAGCAGGTTCGCCGAAGCGTCGGCTTGCTCCAGCACGACGGCCCCCTGATCGCGGACCAACTGGGCGGCCTCGCGGCGCGCATGCCGCCCAGGCGGCCGACAAACGCGATGCGTTTCCCCCGCAATAGCTCGGACGCAGTGCTCTCAGGCAGCGACATCAGCGGCTCGGCGAAATCAAGTCGACCTGTCCGCACTGTGCGGTTGCGGCTGCCCGCCGGCCGGAGGCAGCGCCGGGCGCACGTCGGCGCCGCCGGGTGGCGTCGGCACCGGCGGCACGGCCGGCTTGGCGGCCCGCGTGGGGACGCCCTCGGCCGGGGCCGTCACGGTCGGCACCAGCGCCTCGTCCAGCGTCTGGCCGCCGGCGTTGATCGGCACGCGGCAGCAGACCGTGTGCGGCACGGTGCAGGTATAGGTCACGGGAATTCGCTTCTCGACGCAATGCGGAATTTGCAGCGTGACCGGGTAGGCCTCCATGCGGCACACCTGGTAGGGCACGCGATCCACGTGCTCTTCACACGTCATCTTGCAGGTCTCGACCGGCACCCTCCGCACGCACTCCTGGGCTACCATGTGGCACACCTGCACCGGCACCTGCTGTTGGACGCGCTCGACCACCGGCTTGCAGACCGTGTAGGGGACCATCCGCACGCACTCTTCCTGCACGATCTTGCAGGTCTGATAGGGGACCTTGCGGCAGATCTGCTCCGGCTGATAGCGGCAAACCTGCACGGGCACCTGCTGGCTGACGACTTGCGGCAGGTAGCTGACCTGCTGCACCGTGTGCGGCACGATATTCGGCTGCCACACCCGCGCCACCTCGTAGGTGCCGTGTACCTTCGGCGTCCAGTACAGGCCGGCCGAATGATAGACGGTGGCGCCGGTGGCCGGATTGACCGTGCAGCCGGCCGGCTGCCAGGTGAGCGTGTTGTAGGGCCACGAGGGCTTCATGATCGTCTGGTCCACGTAGCACCCCTGGTCGACGTACTGGGTGCTGCAGGTGGTCACCGGCTGATAGACCGTGTGGTACTGGGTGTGATAGGCCGTCTCGACCACCGGCCGCATGACCGTGTAGCTCTCGTCGCGCACGGCGGTTTCCGTGACGGGCCGATTGACGACGTAATGCTCCTCGCGCTGGGCCGTCTCCTGCACGTAGCGGAGCACGTTGTAGCTGCAATCGCGCATCTGCGTTTCGTAAACCGGGCGGCTGACGGTGTAGTGCTCTTCGCGAAGGCTCGTCTCGATCACCGGCCGCGCCACGGTATAGCGGCACTCGTGGAACGCCGTCTCCCAGACCGGGCGATAGCGGGTCTCCTGCCGCTGGTCGTAGACGGTCTCATATTCGATCCGATAGGCGGTGACCGGATGCTGCTCGTAGACCGTCTGATAGACGATGCGATATTCCTGCCCTTGGCAAGTCAGCGGGGCTGCCGGCGAGACGCAGGAGGGACATGCCGCCCCGAGCGGCCCTTGCGCCGTCGCTACGGCCACGGCCAAACTAACCGCCGAAAAGATCGCTCTGCTACGCATGGATGCCTTCATTACTGAGTCCACCTTGCCGGCCGCACGGGGACCGGTCGCTCAAGTTTTGCCGACGCTTGCGGCGCAGGCACCGGGCCGTCGCACAAGCAAGCCGTCGCGCATCTCTACTTAGTGAGTCTGCCAGACAGAACGGGAAACTGCAAACGCCGCCGGCGACTCTGTAGAACAAATAGGTCACTACTTGCGGTTTGGCAAGGACTTAGGAGTTTGCAAAAATTTTCAAGTCCGTCGCCGGCATTGCCGACAGGGCCCTGGAGGCCGATCGACATAACTGGAAGGCGACCAATAACTTGCAGCCAGCGTTTGCCCAACCGTTAGCATCGCACCCCGGGGGGCGGCGCCGTCGTTGTTACAAATAAGTTGCGCCAGATTGGCACGTTCCTGCCCCGTAGGGGCATCTGAGAGTAGCCCAGCAGTTCACTGCTGGGAAGGAAGTCGCAAGAATTCTAACAAACAAGTCCCGTAGGGACGGGCGAATTCCCGGAGTTCGGCCGTCCCTCCGGGACTGACGGATAATCCGGGTTTCCCATTTACCCAGCGATGAATCGCTGGGCTACTATCGAACGTCCCTGCGGGACGTGGTAGGGAGCGAACCCAAAAAAAGCACCGGCATGGTGCGAAGGATTCGCACCATGCCGGAAAGGTCGGAGGATTCTGTTGGCGTTTTTTGCCGCGTGGATTCGCGTGCCCGGGCTAATAGGTGATGCCGGCGCCGATGCCGAAACCAACCAGGTTGACGTGCCCCTTGCCCGTATCCGTCATGCCTTCCGGGACAGAACGGGGGCCATAGAAGTCGCGGTCGGTCACGTTCCAGTATTGATACTCGAACGATGCCCGGATAAAGGCATTGGCCGGGATGCACTTCAAGGCCATGTTCCACTGTCCGCCGGCCTCGATTTCGCCGATGAACAGGCTGGCGTCGCTCTTGTCCGTGCTGGGGTCAAGGTCCCCGTCGATGGCGTAACCGCTGGCGTTGTTGTCCCACAGCCAGGACAGCCGCAAGCTATAGAAAAGGTTGAAGTTGCCGCAGCCCACCGGGCGGATGCCCGTCAACGCCGTGGTGAGGCCCACGCCGTCGAAGTTGAGCTGTGACGCGGCAAAACCGGCATAAGGGGGATCGCTCTCAGCCGCCGCCAACTCAACGCCTTGGTGGAATTGCCCGTAGCGAACGCCGCCGGCCCACTGGAAATTGGTGCAGCCGTAGGTGAACAAGCGGGTGACTTCGAGGTCGAAGGTCTCGGCGGCGAATTGGGTTTGCGAGTAGTACCCCGCGCCGGTGTCCCTGTCCAAGTAGGCGTACATGTTCACATTGGTGTCTTGGCCCATCTGCCAATAGCGGGCTTCGATTCCCCAGCAATCTCCCTGCCAACCGAGGGTGATCCGCGGCGAAATGATCATCCTGCTATCCTCGGTCGAAGAGAACACGTGGTCGTCGCCGGAGAGGGTGATCTTCTGGGCTCCGACCGGGTCCAGCCAGAGGGCCTCGACGCCGGCATACCAGTGCCGATCGCAGCCGCAACCGCAACCGCAGCCGCAGCCCTCACCGCATGTCATGCAGGGAGCGGCGGGCGTGACGACAGGGGTGGTGGACGCCGCCAGGCTAAAGGCGACCGGGGTGACGCTTGACGGCATGGGGGCAACAGGCAGGTCTGCCTCTTGCGCGAAGGCCGCGCTCTGACATACCAACAGGCCGACCGCGGCCAAGGACACGAACACCAGGGTCCAATTCAGACGGTTCATTGCTTTGACTCCTCCATGAGTTTTCCACGCGCTTCCCTAGAGCCACCGCACCACGCGGAAGCCCGAACGCCGCAATCCGCGTCGACCGTGACGCGAAGATCAAGAAACGAGAACAAGGGTGCGTTCGATTGCCACCGCTGAAATCGACATGCTTTTTCCGCAAATTGATCCTTTCGCGCAGTCCCGTCGCCACCGAAAAATCCGCTAGCCGCCCCCTGTCCGGACAAATCGGCACAATCGTTACAGACGGAATTCGCCCCGCGGGCCGGAGGCTCGCCGTCGCCCGTATTACTGCACGACTATCTCCTCCCCTTCGCCCTGCGACGGTCTTCTTGCCGTGCCAGAGGCCGGTTGTACCGGATGTAGGGGCTGTGACGGATATGCCGATCCTGAGCGATTTTCCGACTGTAACGCGGCTGCCAGCAGGGTCTTGCGGCCGCGCCGGCGCCAGCCCCTGGGCCGGGATTAACGTGTAGGGTGGGTCGAGCAAACCGCACACCTGGTGGGACTTCGGTCGCTTACCCGGCGTCGATCTTCCCGCGGCCTGGAATTCAAGCCAGATGCGGTTTGCGAAGACCCACCAGAGTCTGCGCGACCTCGTCCCACCCTTCGGTGAGAAATGCGCACTCAGCGCGCCACCTGCAACGGCGTACTGAATAATCCGCCTTAAGGCCGGGGCTTGCCGATCCGGAGCAGTACGACGCCGTGGCGCGGCACCGCCGCTTCCCAGCCGCTGGCCGCCGCGGCCAAGTCTTGCTGCCGCCACAGGTCGCGTACCGGCTGGGGACCGTGGAGGTTCAAGTCCGGCCAGTCGATTCTCACGGTGCCGGCGACGTCTCCGCGGTTGAACAGGCCCACGGCCAGCGTGCCGTCGGCCAAAGGTCGTGCCCAGACCTCGTGGGGGCCTTTCTGTTTGACGCGTCCGGCGGCGCGGCCCAAGGGGTCCTGGTCGACCGCCAGCACTTCACTATTGGTCAACAGGGCGAGCGTGTAGTCGTCCATCGCCGAGAGATCGCAGCCCAGCAGCAGCGGGGCGGCCAAGAGGCACCAGAGGCTGACGTGGGTGATCTGCTCGTGGCGATCCAAGTGGGTCCGGTGCATCGTCCGGACCCCGCCGACCTTGCCCACCACGAGCATGTCCGGATCGTTCCAATGTCCCGGGCCGGCGTACTTCTCATGTCCGTCCTGGCTGAAGCCGTTGGAGATAATGAGGGCCCAGTTATCATAGATGTCGTCGGTGGTCCGCCAGAGGTTTGCCCCCACCTGTGCGGCCCCACTCCCAGACGTTGTCGCTTCCATACTGACAAAGGCTGTACACGATGTCGCGGTCGCAGCGGTCCAGCGCCTGGCCCATGACGCGAAAGGGCTTCATGGTGCGCTGACGGCCGGAGAGCGTCGCCACGCTGCCATAGGAGCACCAGTCGTCCTTGAGAAAATCCACGCCCCACTTGGCATAGGTGTCGGCGTCCTGCTGCTCGTGCTGCCAACTGCCGGCGTAGCCGCCGCAGGTGAAGGGCCCGGGCGACGAGTAGATGCCCAGCTTCAGCCCTTTGCCATGGAGATAATCGGCCAGGGCTTTCATGTCGGGAAACCGGCTGTTGGACTGGATCTGGCCCTGGGCGTCGCGCTTGCCCTCCCAGGAGTCGTCGATGTTGACGTACTGATAGCCGTAGCCGGCAAGACCGAACTTGACCAGGGCGTCGGCCGCGGCGCGGACCAGTTCGTCCGTGACCAATCCTCCCCAGCAGTTCCAGGAGTTCCAACCCATCGGCGGCGTGCGGGCCAGCTTGTGAGGCCCGGCGACGATGGTCAACCTGGCGCGGGCTTCTCCCAGCGGGTTGCCGGCCGTGATCGTCGCCACCGTGGTCCCCGCTTGCTTGAGCGAGCCGGTGATGATGCCGGTATGCCCATCGAGAGTCAGCCCCGCGGGGAGATTCTCGGCCGAAAACCGTAGCGGCCGCTCGCCGCTGGCAGGAACCAGGAACAGGAACGGACGGCCCGGCGTGGCTCCCGTGATTGTCGGGGCGTGGATGGCCGGCCGCGGCGAATTCTCGTGGGCAATCGGCGGTCCGACCGGCCAGGGCGGGTCGATGGTTTCCGGTCGTGCCTTGCGCCCGGCGCCAGCTCCAGGATGGCGCCGGCCCAGTCGGCACGGTCGTAGTCGGTGCCGTCGCCGCCGTCGTTGACCCGCAGCAGCAGCCGGCGGGCGCCGCGAAGATCGGCGCTGAGCATCTTCGCTTCGTTGCCGCCGCGCATGACGTCCGTTTCCACGACCTTCTTGCCGTCGACCCAGACCTCGAAGCCGACGCTCCCCTTGCCGTGGGCGTCGTCATCCACACCGACCATCCCCACGAACTTCGTGGCGGCCCCTTTGAGGTCGATCCACATCTCGCTGACGGAATACGTCCCTATGCCGTGGACAAAACCGACGCCGTGGATTTGGATGGGGTGGCTCTCGGCGGAGCAGCCTGCCCGCGCGACGGCCCAGCTCTGTTCGATCTTGTTGACATCGAGGCTGTCGAGCCAGATGGCGCCGGCCGGCGCATCCTTGCCCCGCAGTGCCGCCACGTCCTGGGCCCGGCCCTGGGCGGCCGCCAGACAAACCAACCAGGCCATCGCCGTCAGACGCGCCGAACGTGCCAAAATGGACCGCATGAGCATTCTCCGATCAAGTGAGGGGGGGCAAAGTGGCAGGCGTGTAGGAGTGAACTTCCGCACCCCTATCCCTCCGGGAGAGGGTTGGGGTGAGGGCGGCCAGCGCGGGACGGTCCCCCGTGAACGCTTGCCCTGGAAAACATTAACTGTACTCCGTTGCAACGGGAAAGTCCATTTTCAACCGCTCGGGCCGCATCTTTCGCCGTAGGGTGGGCCAAGGTCGCGCGGCTTCCGGTGGGGCTTCGCAAACCGCATCTCGCTTAAATTCCCGGTCACTGGGAAATCGACATCCGGCAAGCGACCGAAGTCCCACCAGGCCTGCGGTTTGCTCGACCCACCCTACGTACTGGTGCTAAATACAGAGCCTTGCCAACGCCGTTGCCGTGCCTTATTGTGAATTTAGCGTTAGGCCGCCAGGGTGATCGAACCAACCTGGGGGCGGCAACGTAACGTGAGTTTGAGGCAGGAGGCGGGGTTCCCCTACCTATTTCTTGGCGGCCAGGCGAACAGGGCGTCCAAGGATGGGGGGCGGTCCCCTGGTGCTTCCTGGCGTTTTCCCCTCCTTCTACGCATAGGGCGAGACACTGCATGGATTCCGACATTGTGATCGAGACCCGGAATCTCACCAAGGTTTATCGGGATTTCTGGGGCCGGCAGAAGGTGCGGGCCCTGAAGGCCCTGGACCTTGAGGTTCGCAAAGGGGAGATTTTCGGCCTGCTGGGCCCGAACGGCTCGGGCAAGACGACCACGATCAAACTCCTCTTGGGGCTGCTGTTCCCCACCAGCGGCGAGGCCCTGGTCTTCGGCCGCGAGGCCACCGAAGTGACCAAGAACGAGCGCATCGGCTACCTGCCCGAGGAGTCGTACCTCTACCGCTTCCTCAACGCCGAAGAGACGCTGGATTTTTACGGCCGGCTGTTCGACATGCCGCGGGCGGTGCGGCGGCAGCGGGCGGCCGACCTGATCGACCTGGTGGGGTTGGGCTGGGCGAAGCGGCGGCAGTTGAAGGAATACTCCAAGGGCATGACCCGGCTGATCGGCCTGGCCCAGGCCCTGATCAACGATCCGGAGTTGCTCTTCCTGGACGAGCCCACCAGCGGCCTGGATCCCATCCACACCAGCGAGATGAAGGGACTGATCTGCCGCCTGCGGGACGAGGGCAAGACGATCGTCATGTGCAGCCACCTGCTGGCCGACGTGCAGGACGTTCGCGATCGCATCGGCATCCTCTACAAGGGCGAGTTGAAGGAGTTGGGGCGGGTCGACGCCCTGGTGAAAGTCCGCAACGAGACGCAGATCCTCACCTCGCTGCTGAGCGCGGAGGCCCAGGCCGAGGTGCGCCAGGTGGTCGAGCGCCATCAGGGGCAGGTGCTTTCCATGGACAACCCCACCACCTCGCTGGAGGAGTTGTTCTTGCACATCATCGATCAGAGCGAGGCCCACCCCGGCCGGCGCGTGCGCGGGGTGCAGCCCGGCGCCCTTCGGGCACCCCTTCGGTATAAGAGCTTCCATGCCCATCGAAACCAACGATTTTGTCTCCTTTCCGGAGTGGTTTGCCGGCGCCGCGCCGACGTGGCTGATTATCGTGGTCGCGGTGGCGCTGGTGGCGTTGGCGGTCTCCTGGCTGGCGGCGTTGCTCGGCGCGGGCCGAAGAAGGCGGCCGCCATGCCTTGGAAGGTGCTGGCGGCCGCCGCGGCCGACCTGACGCGGATGTCGCCCCGCCGCGTGTGGGCGCTTTCCTGGCTGGCCGTCAAGGAGTCGATCCGCAACCGCGTGATCGTGATCTTCGTGGTCTTCGTGGTCCTCTTGCTCTTTGCCGGCTGGTTCATCGACCCCTCCAACCCCGATCCCGCCAGGCAATATCTCGAATTGGTGCTCACCATGACCGGCTATCTGACGCTGCTGCTGGCGTTGTTTATCAGCGCGTTGAGCCTGCCGGCCGACATTAAGAACCGCACCCTGCACACCGTGGTCACCAAGCCCGTCCGCACCAGCGAGATCGTGCTCAGCCGCATCCTGGGTTTTACCATCGTGGGGACCGTGCTGCTGGTGCTGATGGGCCTGATCAGCTACGAATTCGTGGTTCGCGGCTTGTCGCACACCCACCAACTCACGGCCGCCGACCTGCGTCCGGTCGGCCCCGTCTCCCGCGGCGAAGTCCCCGTCCTCAAGGGGCTTACCGGCCGCGCGCGCAACCATCGGCACGAGGTCACCATCGTCACCGTCGACGGCCGGCCGCAGGCCCGCGTCGAGACGGCGCAGGGGCACTGGCACAAGGTCACGGTCACCGGCTCCGGCAAAGACGCCACGTACCTTGTGGGCCCGCCGGAAGACATGCTGGTGGCCCGGGTGCCGGTCTACGGCAAATTGCGGTTCAAGAATCGCCTCGGCGTCGACACTGAAAAGGGCATCAACGTCGGCGACGAGTGGACCTACCGCAGCTTCATCGAGGGGGGCACCCGCGCCGCCGCCATTTGGACCTTCGAGGGGATCACGGAGTCGCGGTTTCCCCAGGGACTGCCGGTGGAGATGACCATCGAGATCTTCCGCACCTACAAGGGCGACATCGAACACGGCATCCCGGGGAGCCTCTTGGTCCGCAAACCGGACAGCGGCGAGAAGCCGGTGGAAGTGAGGATCTTCGCGGCCAAGAAGTTCGCCACCGACGAACAGTTCATTCCCCGCCAATGGCTGGACCGCGCCGGCAAGAGGGAGTTCGATCTGTTCCGCGATTTCGTCAATCACGGGAAGGTGGAAATCTGGCTGCAATGCGTGCCGCGGGCCCAGTATTTCGGCATGGCCCAGGCCGATCTCTACCTGCACCGCCAAAACGCCTCGTTCGCACTGAACTTCGCCAAGGGCTATTTCGGCATCTGGCTGCAGATGGTGTTGGTGATCGCCCTGGGGGTCATGTTCAGCACGTTCCTGAGCGGGCCGGTGGCGCTGGTGGCCACGCTGGCCGCGATGGTGGCGGGCTTCTGCGGCGACTTCCTCAGCGAGCTGGCCTCCGGCAAGATGATCGGCGGCGGCCCCTTCGAATCGCTGGACCGCATTATCACCCAGCAAAACATGACCTCCGAGCTGGCCACCGGGCTGCGCACCAACATGATCAAGATGCTCGACCCGCTCCTGGAAAAGCCCTTGGGGGCCATCTCCGCCCTGCTGCCCGACTTCAACCGCTTCAACTTCGCCGATCACGTCTCCTACGGGTTCAACATCAGCGGCAGCCTGCTGCTGGAGTGCATCGTGCGGGCGGCGGCGTTCCTGCTGCCGGTGTTTGTGGCCGGTTATCTCTTCCTCAAGATGCGCGAGGTGGCCGAATGAACGCCCGTCGTGCCCTGGTCCGCAAGGTCGGCTACCTGGTTGCCATGGGGGTGCTGTTGGTGCCGCTGTTTTGGCTGGGCCACCCCGCCACCTTCGCCACCAAAGAAGGCCAGGGGCGCAGCGGGGGCGTGCTGGCCCAAATCCGCCAAGCCAAGCAAGTCAGCCAGACCGACCTCGGCCAGATCGACCTCACGGCCGAAACGGTCAAGCTGGCCACCTTGGGCATGCGGGGCGTGGCGGCCGACATCCTCTGGATGAAGGCCAACAAGTTCCAGATGAAAAAAGACTGGACCAACCTCTCCGCCACCTTGGAACAGATTACCAAGGTCGAGCCCAACTTGATCGGCCCCTGGCGCTTCCAGGCCTGGAACTTGTCTTACAACGTCTCCGTCTCCTTCGACCTTCCCGGCGACAAGTATTACTGGCTGATCCGCGGCGTCAGGTTTCTCGAAGACGGCGTTTGGCACAACAAGCGCGAGCCGCGGCTGCTGACCGACATCGGCTGGTTCATCTCCTACAAGATCGGCAAGGACGACCCCTGGCGGCAATACCGCCGCCTCTTCCGGCAAGACGACGACTTCAACGGCTCCCTGCCCCTGGAACTCCGCGACAACTGGCTGGTCGGCAAGACGTGGTACGAAAAGTCCGAGGACCTGGTGAAGGGCTTGAGGCGGGAAGATCTCGGCACCATGAGCATGGTGCTCTTCTACCACAATCGGCCCATGTGCCAGATGGATTACGCCGACACCATGGAAAAGGAGGGCATTTTCGGGGAAAAAGCCCGCCTGGCCTGGCAGGTGGCCGGCCACGAATGGTTCGACTTCGGCGCCAGGGAAATTCCCTCGCCCATTCCCGACGAGGGGCCGATCTGCCTGAACCGGAAGGAAAGGTACGACAAAGAGGCGCACGACCTGCTGACGCAACTGGAGTCGCTCTCTCCGGGCGTGCGCGAGCGGATCCTGCGCAGAACCGCGCCGCCTTGACGCCTCAGGAGCGCAAAATCCTGGACACCCCCGCCGAGAAGCGCTCGCCCCAGCAAAACAGCGCGGCCCGCGATCTGGAAGAAAAAATCAGGGTCACGCCCCATGCCATCGCCCTGCAGATCGGCGGCCGAAAGCACAAGCAGGCCAGGGAATTGGCCGACAAAATCGACGACTGCCAGAGGCAGAGCGTCGCCATCGCCCGCGACCGCACGATCGTCAATTTCGACTATTGGAAGCTCCGCGCCCAGGTCGAGCAGACCCCGGACTTGAGGAACGCGCGAAAGTACATCTACCAGGCCGACCGGGACTTCGCCAAGGCCTACCTCGACGGCGCTCGCAGCAACTACGACCTCGGGTTCAGCGCCTGGCGCAAAGTGCTCGATCGCTTCCCGGAATTGAAAAGCAACCGCACGACGCCGGCGGACATCATGGACGTGATCAAGCGCTACGAAGCACTCCTCAAGAGGCGCGACGACAACTTCCCCAAGCCCTTCATCCTCCAGGACATCATCGACGTGTCCCCGAAGGGGCGATAGAAAGCCGCGCCGACGGCCGCCGCGCGTGCCACTGGCTTTGCCAGTGCGTGCGCGGGACTTGTCGCCCAAGGCACTGGCATAGCCAGTGGCACCCGCGCCTTTGCGTGGAATGCTCCACGCCATGCCCTTGGCGCTCGTTCGTGTTGCTTCAGCGGGATTTCCGCACGCCCTCAACGACGCGGACGGCGACGCCGCAGCCAGACGGCCAAGACCATGCCGCCGCCCGCCAGCATCGCCAACGAGGAAGGCTCCGGGGCGCTGACGTCGGCTCCGCCGGGATCTCCGTCGCCGCCGTTGCCCGGGGAAAGGCCCGGATCGGTGGCGAGGATGCCGTTGTACCAGACCTGGGCCATGAGATTGCCGCCGGCCTGGTTGGGATGGAGGTCGTTGTCGTAATAGTAGGGCGAAACGGTGGAGGTGTACGGTTCGTACAGCATGGGGTTGAACGACGGGTACATATCGACGAGGCTGACGTTCGGCCAGGTCGCCTGCGCACTGGCCACGGCGGCCCCCACGTCGATGTTGAACCGCTGCACGGCCAGATTCAGGGCCACGCTCCCGCAATTCGGCACGATCTGGGCGACAATCAAGTGGGCAAGCGGCGCACAGCTTTGGATCTTCGCGATCAGCAGGTCCATCCGGTACTGCACGTCATAGTCCGACAAATCCCAGGAGTTGTTAACGTCGTTGGTCCCGATCATCATCAGGATATAGTTGTCGGGCGAATTCACGTTCGGCTGGTTCAGGTAGCCCGTGCCCGTGGTGGAGATGCCCTCCAGGATGCCTTGCCAGCCGTTGGGGAGCGTGTACGCGGTGCCGTTGATGGTGTAATTCTGGGCGATGAAGTACCCGCGCTTTCCTTCGTTGGTCCCCACCGTCACGCCGTAGCCGGCGTTGGTGAGTAGGGTCTCCAGCGGGGCGACGTAGAAGGCGTCGTTGGTGATCGAGTCGCCCAGGGGCAGGAGGTTGATAGTCGTGGCGGCCGACTCTTGCGCCGCGATCAACAGGCCCAACAGGGCCGCCGCGGAAAACGAAAAGAGGCTTTTGGAAGAGACTGCGTTCATGGCCCCGCCTCCGGCCTGCCGCGACGCCGCAGCCAGACGGCCAAGACCAGGCCGCCCGCCGCCAGCATCGCCAGCGAGCAAGGCTCCGGCACGGCGGCGGTGACTCCTTGCTCCCCGTCCGGCAAGTAAGGCGCCGGAGCCACCGCGACGATGCCGTTGTACCAGACCTGGGCCGCAATTTGGCAGCCGGCCGCGTCCAGATGGATGTTGTCGGACGGCGGGTTGAAGTAAGGCGAATTCGTCGAGGTATAGGGGAAATACAGAATCTCCTGGAACGCAGGGTACATATCGACCAGGCTGACGTTGGGGAAGGCAACCCTCGCGGTGGCCACGACGGCCGCAATGTCAACGTTCAAGCCCCGCACCGCCAGGTCCCTGGCCATGGTCGAGCAACAGGGCACCGTCTCGGCGACAATCAGGTGGGCCAGCGGCGCGAGGCTCTCGATCTCCGAGATCATCCACCCCATCCGGCACTGCACGTCGTAGTCCCCCATATCGAAGGCGTCATAGGCGTCATTGGTGCCGATCATCAGTAGGATATAGGTGTTCGGGGAATTGACGTTCGGATAGTTCAAGCACTGGGTGGGGATGATGGGCAGCAAGGAGTAGCCTTCGCGCCCCGTATCGTCGTGGTAGACGCCGCCGATGGTGTAGTCGTTGTCGATGACGTACCCAACGTGGCCTTGGTTGGCAATCAGGTTCGCCGTATAACCGCCGGCGTCCAACAGATTCACCAAAGGGGTAAAGGTGCCTTGCTGCGTCGTGTTCGAGTCGCCTATGGGCAGGAAGTTGATGGTCGTTGCGCGACGCCGCCGCAACGATCAACAGGCCCAACAGGGCCGCCGCGGAAACGGAGAAGAAGCCCCGGAAAGAGACCGCGTTCATACGCGCCGCCCCCGGCCGGTGCCGACGCCGCAGCCGGACGGCCAAGATCATGCCGCCGGCCGCCAGCATCGCCAGCGTGGAAGGCTCCGGCACGGCGGCGGTGACTCCTTGGTCCCCACCCGGCAAGGTCGGCGCCGACGCCGCCGCGACGATGCCGTTGTACCAGACCTGGGCCATGAGGTTGCCGCCGAGTTGGTTGGGATGGAGGATGTCCTGCATGTAGGGCGATGCCGTCGCGGTGTACGGGCTGTACAGGGTGGCGTTGAACGGCGGGTACATGTTGACGAGGCTGACGTTGGACCAGGTGGCCCGCGCGGCAGCCACGGCGGCCCCCACGTCAACGTCGAACCGCTGCCCGGCCATGTTCGTCGGCACATCGCGGCAGTCCGGTATGGGCTGGGCGACAATCAGGTGGGCAAGCGGCGCGACACTCTCGATCGTCGAGATCAGCAGTTCCATCCGGTACTGCACGTCGTAGTCCGCCAAATCAGAGCCCGTATCGAGGTCGTTGGTCCCGATCATCAGCAGGATATCGGTGTTGGTGGCATTCACGCGCGGGTCGGAGAGAGAGTAGGGGGAGCCGGTGATCGTCTCCAGCAAGCCGGACCGAGGGGACGTGTAGGTCACGCCGTTGATCGTGTACTGGTGGGCGATCGTGTAGCCGCTGAAACCTTCGTTGGCAATCACCGTGGGCGAATAGCCGGCTTGGCTGAGCAAGCTCTCCAGGGGGGCGAAATAAAGCCCACCCGCCGTGATCGAGTCACCCAGGGGAAGAAGGTTGATGGTCGATGCGCCGACGCTGTGGCGCCGACCGTAAGGCCCAACAGCGCCACGGCGCAGGTCGAGACGAGGATTCTCACGCGGACCGAGCTCAAGCGGGCGCCTCCACTGCAACATCGACCGAAATCGCCGACAAGGGGCGCCGAAGATGCCGTCCCCGGCGCGGCCAACGCCGATTTTTCCATCTAACTCGATTATAGCGACCCCGTCGCAGGCGCCACAAGCGAAAAGCGGTATTCATTCCCCCCGGAACTGGTGGGCTTGTAGGTGGGGCGACGGGCACCGACGCGAAGCGTTGGTCGGCGAGCCCCACCAATTTCGCTCGGCCATTTCCTGGTGGGGCTCGCTGCGCTCGACCCACCCCAGGGGCTGGTGTTGCCCGATTTTGCGGTCCTTCGGACCCCAGGCACGCAGTGCCCGGGCTTTTGGGATGCTTCCCGCCGCCGCCTCGTCTCCTCCCCTGGTCGCGACGCCGTTTGCTGCTAAAATGCGTGATTCCGGGTCAGTTTCCGTCTGGGATCGGAATCGCGCTCATGGAACGCCCGCTCGTCCATACCCCCCTGTACGATTGGCATGTCGCCCACGGCGCCCGCATGGTCGGGTTTGCCGGCTGGGCCATGCCGATGCAATACACTTCGATCATTGACGAGCACCTGGCGACGCGGTCGGCGGCCGGCATCATCGATATTTCGCACATGGGCCGACTGCGGTTCGAGGGGCCTGGAGCGGCCGTCTTTCTGGCCGAGCTGCTCACCCGGCGGGTGGCCGACATGGAGCTCGGGCAGGTCCGCTACTCCCTGGTCACGAACGATCGGGGGGGCATCCTCGACGACGTTCTGGTGGGCTATTACCGCAACGCCCACGGCCAGCCCTTCTACGTGGTCGTGGTCAATGCCAGCAACCGGCAGAAGATCGTCGATTGGGTCCTGGCCCATCTGCCCCGGGAGCGGGCCGAAGCCCCCGGCCAGGAAGTCGTCTTCACCGACCTGAGCCGGCTCTGGGCCATGCTGGCCATTCAAGGGCCGCGCAGCGTGGAAATCCTCGAGCCTTTGATCGATGCGGACCTCCGCTCGATGCGTTATTACCGCGGCGGCCTCGTGCAGATCCTCCACCCCGCCGCCAAGCGCCAAGGCGGCATCATCAGCCGCACCGGCTATACCGGCGAAGACGGCTTCGAGTTGAGCGTCGGCAGCAACGTCGCCCTGGGCGTCTGGCAGGCCATCCTCCATTTGGGCCGGCCGCTGGGGCTGGTGCCCACCGGCCTGGGCGCCCGCGATACGCTGCGGCTGGAAGCGGGAATGCCGCTGTACGGCCACGAACTCAGCGAGCAGATCGATCCCTTTGCGGCCGGGTTGGGATTCGCCTGCCACCTGGTCGGCTACGATTTTCCCGGCCGCGATGCCCTGCGGCGCATCGAGACGGGTCCCCCGGCCGCCGCCCGCGCCGGCCTGGAGCTGGCCGGCCGCCGCGTCGCCCGCGAGGGATATCCCATCTGCAAGGACGGCCAGCCGGTGGGACGCATCAGCAGCGGCACCTTCTCGCCCACGCTGCAAAAGCCGATTGCCATGGGCTATCTGCCCCCGGAGTTGACCGCGCCGGGCACGCTGCTGACCGTGGATATCCGCGGCCATCAGGAAGAGGCCCGCGTGGTCGAGCTTCCTTTTTACCGCCGCAACAATAAAGGAGTGAAAAAGTGACGCCCGAGAAGTTGCTTTATGCCAAGACGCACGAGTGGGTCAGCGTGGAAACCGCCCCCGGCGGCGAGCAGATCGCCACCGTCGGGCTGTCCGCGTTCGCCATCAAGGCGCTGACGGACCTGGTCTACCTGGATTTGCCCGCCGTCGGTCGCAAGGTCCAGGCCGGCCAACCGCTGGGCGAGGTCGAATCGGTCAAGGCCGTCAGCGACCTCTATAGTCCCGTCGACGGCGAAATCGTGGCCGCCAACACGGCCATCACGCAAAAACTCCAGCACCTGGCCGAGGATCCCTACGGCGATGGCTGGCTGGTGAAAATCCGCGTCAGCAACCCCGCCGGCCTCGCCAGCTTGCTGGACTACCGCGCCTACGAGAAACAATGCCAGGCTGAGGAAGGATAAAGGATGAAGGATGAAGGGTATAAAGGATATAGGATGAAACCGACCGTCATACCTTCCGCCCTCCGCCTTCCCCCTTTTCCTAATCCCTAATCCCTAATCCCTTACGATGGACCAACTCGATCCGGCCATCCGCGAGCAACTGGTCGCCTACCTGGACGGCGAGCTGGACGCCGAGAGCAGCCGCCGCATCGAGGAACTGCTGGCCAACGATCCGCGGGTCCGCGCCGCCTTGCAAGGGCTGGACCGCACCTGGGAACTGTTGGACGAGTTGGACACGCCGCCGGTCCGCGAGGGCTTCACGCACACGACGTTGGAAATGGTGGCGGTGGCCGCCGCCAAGGACGCCCAGCAGGCCCGTAGCGAGGCCCCGCGCCGCCGCCGGCAACGCCGGCTGCTGGTGCTGGCCGGTCTGTTGTGGGCCGGCCTGGCGGGCTTCCTCATCGCCAAGACCGTGCTTCCCGACCCCAACCGGGAACTGCTCCAAGACCTGCCGCTCCTGGAGAGCCTCGACCAGTACCGGGAAGTCGACAGCCTCGACTTCCTGCGGCTGTTGGTCCGCAATAAACTCTTCGTCGAAGAGAGCGACGCCGGCGGCAGCGAGCCGGCCGAATCGCTCGCCCAACGACGCGATCGGATCAAAAGCATGAGCACCGCCCAGAAGGAGAACCTGCTGAACCGGCAGCAGCAATTCTCGAAGCTGGAGCCGGCCGAGCAGCAGCGGGTGCGGCAGTTGCACGACCAGCTCCGCAGCGATCCCGAGGCCGCCAGGCTCCGCGAGGTGCTCACGCGCTATTACCAGTGGTTGACCGCGCTGCCGCAGTTTCGCCAATTGCAATTGAAGGAAGCGCCGCCGGAGCAGCGGATCCAGCAGATCAAGAAGATTCAACAATCGCAGGCGGCCAGCCAGCTCGACCCGCAGGATCGCGAGGCCTTGCGGCTCTGGATCGATCGCTACGTGCGGCAGCACGAGGCCCGGCTGCTGGAAATGGTGCCGGCGAATTACAAGAAAAAGATATCCAAGGTCGCTCCGGAAATGCGACACCGCTGGGTCTTGGCCCTGATCTATAAGCGCTGGCAGCGGGTCGGCGCCCCGGCGCTGGCGACGTTGGGCAGCGGCGAGTTGGCCTCGCTGCGGGCCGGGCTTTCGCCGTCGACCCGCGCCCGGCTGGAAGCCCTGCCGACCGACAAGCAGTGGCAGAGGGTGGCGGAGTGGATCGGCCAGGTGTCGCGGCAGGCGGCGGCCCGGCGGCCCGCCGGCCCGCGGCTGCCCAACCTGGACGAGCAGTTGGCGCACTTTTTTGAATTTCACCTCGACGACGAAACCCGCGATCGCTTGATGAGCCTGCCCGGCGACGAGATGCAGCAGCGCCTGCGGGATCGGTTCGACGGTTTCCAGCATCCGAACAAGGCCCCCGCCTCGCATTCGCCGCGGCCGGACAAGGCCGGCAACGCGGCCAGGCCGAAAGCACCCGGCGGGCAGTAGGGCGTCATCCTTCGGAAAGTTTCTGCCGGCCAGAAAAGCCCCCCGTTTGCAACGGGGGGGCGAAGCGGACAGGAGCGTGTCGTTCCTGCCCCGCGGGGGCATTTGAAATTAGCCCATCAGTTCACCGCTGGGAAAGAGGTTGCAAGAAGCTCCATCGTACAAGTCCCGTAGGGACGACCGAAGGCCGCCGGTTCAGCCGTCTCTGCCGGGACTGACGGACAGCCCGGGTCGCCCGCCTTCCCAGCAATGAATTGCTGGGCTACTTTCAATCGTCCCGTCGGGACTCATGCACCGAGCCGCCTCGCTTCCCGCTGCGCAAGCCGGCCCGCAACCCCCGGCCGTTATCCTTCCCGTCCCGCGTCTCCGCGCGAGCCTTGCCTCTTGGGTCGGCATCCGCGGCGAACCGTTGGCCCATCGGGCCGACGCGCGATTGACCGCCACCTGCCGAGAACCCCGGGCGCCGCCCCGCCCATTTCTTCGCCTTGAAATCGGGCCACTGCTTCCGCTATAACGGCAGCCGAGGCAATCCACCGCGGGAGCAAGCATCCGCAGGTTGCACCGCTCGGCGCGAGATGCGTTGTTTGCCCCGAGAGGGGCACCAGAGTACAGCCCGGGGTTGCCGCCCCGGCAACCGTCTGCACGACGGGCAAACGCGCCGGCGGCATCGCCGTGGCTGGAGGCACCGACCCCCCCGACGCAGTCGGGGGGCTTTTCTCCGGCCCCCGGCCCCTGGCCCCCGGCCCCTGGCCCCTCTATACTACAGGGCAGTTGCCTGCTCACCCCGCCCAAGGAAGCCAAACGGGAGATCATGCTCAAGGTAGTCCTGCCCGACGGAAGCGTTCTGGAATTCTCGCGTCGCGTGCGCCCCATCGACATCGCCGCCCAGATCGGGCCGCGGCTGGCCAAGGCGACCCTGGCGGCTGAAGTGGACGGCCAGATCGTCGGCGCCGACGCCACGCTGCCCGACGAAGGGCAGATTCGCCTGCGGCTGCTCACGGCCAGGGACCCGGAAGCCCTGGACATCCTGCGGCATTCGTGCGCCCACGTGATGGCCCGGGCGGTGATGCGGCTGTTCGAGGGGGTGCAATTGGCCTTCGGGCCGACGGTGGACAACGGTTTCTATTACGATTTTCAGATGGAGCACACGCTTTCGGAGGAGGATTTTCCCCGGATCGAGGCCGAGATGGCGCGGATCGTGGCGGAAAACGAGCCCTTCGAGCGGGTGGAAATGGAGCGCAGCGAGGCCCTGCAATTCTGGCAGGACTTGGGTCAGGCGCTCAAGGTCGAACACCTCCGCGAGGGCCTGGCCGACGAGGCCAGCGTGTCGCTCTATCGCCAGGGCGAGTTCGTCGATCTGTGCCGGGGGCCGCACCTGCCGGCCGCCGGGGCCATCGGGGCCTTCAAACTCCTCTCCGTCGCCGGCGCCTATTGGAAAGGCGACGCCCAGCGGCAGCAGTTGCAGCGGCTCTATGGCACCGCCTGGTTCACGAAGCAGGACCTCGACGCCTATCTGCGGCGGGTGGAAGAGGCCAAGCGCCGCGATCATCGCGTGCTGGGCAAGCAACTGGAGCTGTTCCTCATCGATCCGGCCGTCGGCTCCGGGCTGGTGCTGTGGCTGCCCAAGGGGGCGGTCGTCCGCCGGCAACTGGAAAACTTCCTCTACGACGAGTTGCTGCGGCGGGGATATCAGCCGGTCTACACGCCGGTGATCGGCAACGTCCACTTGTACGAGGTTTCCGGCCATTTTCCCTATTACAAGGACAGCCAGTTCCCGCCCATCGAGTTGGAAGAGGGCGAGCGCTACCTGTTGCGGCCGATGAACTGCCCGCATCACGTGACGATCTACAAGTCGAAGCCGCGCAGCTATCGGGAGCTGCCGCTGCGGCTGGCCGAGTTCGGCACGGTGCACCGCTACGAGCAGTCGGGCGAGTTGAGCGGCATGATCCGGGTGCGCGGATTCACGCAGGACGACGCCCACATTTTCTGCACCGAAGAGCAGGTGGCCGACGAGTTTCGCGGCTGCCTGGAAATGACCCGTTTCGTGCTGCGGACGCTGGGGCTGGACGACTATCGCGTGCGGCTGGGCTTTTCCGATCCGGCCAGCGACAAGTACGTGGGCAGTGCGGAGACGTGGCGGCGTGCGGAAGCGGCCTTGGAGTCGGTCTGCCGCGAGCTGGACCTGCCCGGGCTGAGCGTGGAGCGGGGCGAGGCGGCGTTCTACGGCCCCAAGGCCGACTTCGTGGTGGCCGACTGCATCGGCCGCGACTGGCAATTGGGCACCGTGCAATTGGATTACAATCTGCCCAGTCCGCAGCGGTTCGGCTTGGAGTACATCGGCGCCGACAACCATCCCCACCAGCCGGTGATGATTCACCGGGCCCCGTTCGGTTCCTTCGAGCGGTTCGTGGGGATGTTGATCGAGCACTTTGCCGGGGCCTTTCCCCTTTGGCTGGCTCCGGAGCAGGCCAGGGTCATGGTCGTCAGCGAGAAGGTCGCGGAGTACGGCCGGCAGGTGGAAACGCGGTTGCGGGCGGCCGGGCTGCGGGTCTCGGGCGACTACCGGGCGGAGAAGATCGGCTCGAAGATCCGCGATGCCCAACTGGAGCTGGTTCCGTACATGCTGGTGCTGGGCGGCCGGGAGGCGGAGAGCGGCCAGGTGGCCCTGCGGGACCGCCTGGAAGGCGACCTGGGGGCCATGCCCCTGGAAGCGGCGGTGGCCCGGCTCGAGGAGGAAATCGCCGCCAAGACGATCCGGCGGGCGGCCAAGGGCGCGGCGGGCTCGGGAAAATAGGTAGGGGGGGATGGTTCATCGGGTGCCATGACCAGGCTTCACCTGCTGCCCGGCTCGTCCAGCCGTGCTACGGGCGGCGACATGCCGGCACTGCTGGACAAGCCGGGCACCGGGCGAAGCCTGGTCGTGGCACCGAAAGGTCATGAGGATTTGGGGGAATTTTCAGGCCGGGGCAGTTGACTTGCGCCGCCGGCTGGGCCATACTCGAATAGAAAATATGGGGTCTATTCCAGGGGACTGTCCCGATTTTCGTGTCAGCGAAAATGGGACTGTCCCCCTGGCGCTACGAGTAGAAAACAGGAGCGTTTTTTGTCCATAGGGTTCAAGGGGAGGACTTCGGCTATCGAACCACTGAAAAAGCAGCAGCGGATCAACGAACAGATCCGTGTCTCGCCGGTCCGCGTGATCGACGGCGAAGGGGTGCAGTTGGGAATCTTGGCGACCGAGGAGGCCATCAAGGCCGCCCGCAAGGTCAATCTGGACCTGGTCGAGGTGGCACCCAACGAGGAGCCGCCGGTCTGCCGTATCATGGACTACGGCAAGTACAAGTACCAGCAGAAGAAGCGGCAGCACAAGGTCCAGGCCCATCAGGCCAAGATGAAGGAGATTCGCGTGCGGCCCAAGACCGGCGAGCACGACATCGTCGTGAAGGTCAACCGCGCCCGCGAGTTCCTCCAGCACAAGTACAAGGTGATCGTCACGGTGGTCTTCCGGGGGCGGGAGCTGGCCCACATCGAGGAGGGCCGCCGGGTGATCGACGGCGTCATCGCCCAACTGGCCGACATCTCCCGCATCGAGGCGGTGCCGGTCCATCATGGCCGCCGCATGATCTGTACGCTGGCCCCCAAGTAGTTTCGCTTGCAAGGCGGGCCGGTTGCGCGTAGGATGAAGTTTGGAAAGGCGTTATTTTCAGGACCGGGTGGTCCGGCCGGCAAACGTCGGAAGAGTCGCAGTTCTGCGGGAGGCACGTTCATGAAGAGAACCTCGTACATCCTGTTTACGCTGACGCTGCTCGGCGGCATTGCCGGAAGCATCCTCTTGACGCCGGCGAGCAGCTTGGCGCAATCCAAGAGCAGCAAGTCGACGAAAAAGGGCCCCGATACCTGGGCCGTCGTTCAGGTCGGCGACGATATCAAAGTAATCCACACCGGCGAAATCAATGGCGCAAAGAAGAAAGTCACCGACGATTACAACGCGGCGATGAAGAAGTACACGGAGGAGAAGAGAAGCAATCCGAAGGCCGACAAGCCGGTGAAGGTGAAGTTCTCGGTCCTGCGAAGGGGCATCAAGAGCGAGGAAGAGGCCGACGACTTCCGCGACAAGAAGCTCGACGAGGCCGACAAGAAGGCGGAGGCCAAGACGGACTCCAAAGGGAGGCGCTAAAGGCGACTCCAAAGACGACTCCAGCAGCGACTCCAAGAGCGACAAGTAAGCCGCCCGCCCGTGGGCAAGCGCCCCCTGCGACGCAACGGGGACAGTCCCCTTGGAACGCTCGCCCGGCGCAGCGGGAAAATGCGCCTGCCCGCGGACGTGCCGGGCTGATGTAGGCTCAGCCCCCGACTCCGCGCCGGCCCACTTCCCACCAGGCCAGCATTTTCGCTGCCAAGCGGGCGGCCGACAGGTCGCAGCCCGGCGGATGCGGCGACGCCACCAGTTCCACCAGGTCGGCGCCCAGCAGGCGGCAGGGCGACTCGGCAGCCACCGCCCGGATCACCTCCATCGTCTGCTGCCAACTTAGCCCGCCCGGCTGGGGCGTGCCCGTGCTGGGGAACACCGCCGGATCGAGGCCGTCAACGTCGATGCTCAGATAGACCTTGCCGCCGAGTCCGCGCAGCGTGGCCAGCAGCCGGTCCCACTGCCCGGCCAGTTGGTGCGCGTAGTACGTGGTGATCCGCGGGCCGCGGGCGATCAACTCATATTCCGGCCGCGACAGGCTGCGGATGCCGATCTGCAGCAGCCGGCATCCCCGCTCCCAGAGGCGTCGCATCACCGTGCCGTGGGACCAGCGGCGGCCTTCCAGCTCGTCGGCCAGGTCGGCGTGGGCGTCGACGTGGACGATGGTGACATCGCCCAAGTCGTCGGTCAGGCCGTCCAACACGCCGTAGCTGATCGTGTGTTCTCCTCCCAAGGCCAGCAGGAATTTGTCGCGATGGGCCGCCGCCAGCCGGGCCGTGGCCGCCAGGTAGTCTTCCAGACCTCCGCCGGGCGCAAGCGGCGGCAGGGTGTGGAGCCGCGGACTGCGGGCGAAGTCGACCAGCGTTTCCTCGTCGAACAGCTCCACCTGGCCGCTCGCTTCCAGGATGGCCTGGGGCGCCCGCCAGGTCCCCGTCCCATAGCTAACGGTCATTTCCAGCGGCAAGGGCAGGACGACGACATCCGCCTGGTCGAGGTCACAGGGGGGCGGGCGGAGGAACTGAGCGGGTTCGGGCGTCATGGGAGCGAGGGGAGGGATTAGGGATTGGGAAAAAGCCCCCCGACTGCGTCGGGGGGGCGGGTCGAGGGTTCATCGTTACTTGGCAATTGGAAAACGGGATTGGTAATGGGGCCTCGTCATAACAGGTCGTGGCGCGACACTGCGTCGCGCGCGCTGTGCCACACGCGTAGAATGTATACCACGGGCCCCTGAATCTGGAACAGGAGCCGGTAGGTTCCCCGCCGTTTGCCGAAATGGAGTTCGCGGATTTCCATACCGACCTCTTCCGCCTCCGCCGCAATTGCGCACCGTTGCGGCATGGTCTCCAACTTTTCGAGCAGGCCCATCAGCCGCGAAAGCCACTTCCCCCCGGCCTCGACGGCTGACTGCTGGCGAAACCAGGCGAGAACCTCCGCCACGTCCCGCTCGGCCTTCTCGGTCAGTCGGACTTGATACTTCACGTCATGCGTCCCTGGTGGGGATGCCGTGTTTCCTGGCCAGGGCCTTAAGCGTCGCCCGGGCGGGCTTCGTGCGTCCGGCCTCCACGTCGGCCAGCGCCTCGCGGATTGCGGCCACCGTTTCCTCGTGCTGGATTTGGGCCGCCGTCTCGGCCAATCGTCGATAAGCGGCCGCGTCCTGGATGACGACTTCCGCCTTGCCGTTGACCGTCAGCACGACCGGCGCGCCGGTCTTGCGTAATTGCTTCAGGTAGGCGGCAGTCTGCCGCTTGAAATTCGTCAGGGAATCGATGTCGCTGCACACGTTCAGCATAGAACCTCCTTTCGCACTTAATTTAATGCTAATTCTATGCTAGCAGATTGCGGTCGCTCGGGCAAGGGGGCCGCGGAGCCAATCCCTACTCCCGCCCCTCCAGCACCGCTTTCAGCAGCAGCGGCCAGGCGATGGTGGCGTCGCAATGGACCTCGGCGAAACGGCCCCCTTCCTCGACGCTGAGAAACTTGCCCCAGGAGACCCCCTCCGTGTACGTGCAGCCGCTCAGGCCGCCCCAATGGACCGGCTCCGGACAGAATCCGCACGCCGTAGCGGAAGCGCGGCACCGCCAGCTTCGCCCCCAGGCGCATGTTGATGATCTCGCTGAACGGGCCGGCCTGCTGCGCCCAATTGCGGGGCACGCCGCCGCCGACCGTGAAGATGCCGAGGCTGCCGGCCTGCTGCATGCGGCGGGCGTAATCGCACAGGTCCAGGAACGGATTGAACGACGGCACGCGGGCAAAAAACGCCTCCAGGTCGGCCTCGTCGCCCGGGCGATAGCCCTGCCCGAGAGAGAAGGTCGCCACGTCCAGGCCCAATTCGGAATCGGTCAAGGCGGGGACATAGACGGGCACATCGCGGCGAAAGGCACAGCCCAGGATGCTGGGCATCTGCCCCTTTTCCAGCAGCTTGCGTCCCAATTCCCGATTGATCCGCCACGAACAGGCCGGCTGCGACCAGTCGAAGCCGGCCAGCACCTCGCTGACCAACTCCTGGGCGTGCGAGAAATTGGCCTCCATCTCCAGCGTGTCGTAGACCCGATTGTATCCCCAATCGTAAAGCTGCTTGTCGCTCAGCCGGGGATCGTGCTTGTAGTGGGTGCAGCCGATGGCCTCCGACAGCCCGTGGGCCATCACGGCGCCGGTGCAGACGATCATCTGGGCCAGGCCGGCGTCGATCATTTCGCAGAGCACGCGGCCCATCTTCCCCACCGTCATGGCCCCGGAGACGGTGACCACCCGGGTGCAGGCCGGGTCGTCGGCCATGGTGCGGAAGACGCGGAAGGCTTCGCCCAGTTCGCGGCCGCCGAAAGCGGTGCGGGACATCCGCTCCAGCAGGTCGGCCATGCCGTCGGCGCGGCGGATATCGAGGGATTCCAACGGTTCCAGGCCGTCCTGGCGGCCGTCGTGGTGAGATCGGGTCATCGAGAAAGGCTCCTCTCTGGCGGCGCAACCGCGGCCGCGCCGCCTGGCATCCGTCATTTCAGGGCCCGCCGAGTTAGTTGTCAAGAGGGAGGCACCCCGTGGCGGGTCGGTCCGCATCTGGCCCACGACCGATCCGCATCCTTGACCGCAGCGGGTTTTCAAGCCAAAATCAAGGTCTTGTGCTAGGGTATTGATAGGATCCGTTGTTGCCGCGGGGGGCGTGCCAAAAGAGCCAGTCCTTCCCGGGGCTGTCCCCTGGAGCCGGCCGCATCGATGCCGCCTTTTGAGAATAAGGTCCTCTTCCTGGGTTTTGGGGCGGTCGCGCAGTGTACGCTGCCGATCTTCCTCAAACACGTGCGGGTCCCGCCGAAGAACATCACCGTGATGGACTTCGAGGACAAGGCCGACGCCCTGGCGCCTTGGATCGAGCAGGGGATCGGCTTTGTCCGCAACCGCATCGGCCCGGATAACCTCGGCGCGCTGTTGGGCAAATACCTTTCGGCGGGCGACCTGCTGGTCGACCTGGCCTGGAACATCGATTGCTGCGAGTTGCTCCAATGGTGTCGCCGGCGGGGGGTGCTTTACGTCAACACCTCGGTGGAGGTCTGGAACCCTTATGCGGACGCCGAGAACAAGCACCCCACCGAAAAAACCCTCTACTGGCGGCACATGAACATCCGCCGCCTGGTGGCGGGCTGGAACGACCCCGGTCCCACCGCGGTCCTGGAGCACGGCGCCAATCCCGGCCTCATCTCGCACTGGACCAAGCAAGGGCTCATCGACATCGGCGAAAACCTGCTGGCCGACAAGCGGGTGGCCGCCGCCGCCGCCGAGGACATCCGGCACTGGATCGACACCGGCAGCTTCAACCGCCTGGCCAGGAGCCTAGGCGTCAAGGTCATCCACTGCAGCGAGCGGGACACGCAGATCAGCGATCGTCCCAAGGAGGTCGACGAGTTCGTCAATACCTGGAGCATCGAGGGTTTTCGCGAGGAGGGGACGACCACCGCCGAGGAATGGGCTGGGGCACTCACGAAAAGGAACTGCCCGACCTGGCCCACCAACACCACGAGGGACCGAAGAACCAAATCTGCCTGGCCCGCATGGGCATGAACACCTGGGTCCGCTCCTGGGTCCCCTACTACAACATCCACGGCATGGTCGTCCGCCACGGCGAGGCGTTTTCGATTTCCGATTTTCTCAGCGTCTGGGAGGACGGCCGGGCCGTCTACCGCCCCACCGTCCACTACGCCTATTGCCCCTGCGACGCCGCCATCGCTTCGCTCCAGGAGATGCGGGGATACAATTACCAGTTCCAGCCGAATCTGCGGATCATGAACGACGAGATCACCGCAGGGGCCGACATCTTGGGGGCGCTATTGATGGGCCACGCCTACAACGCCTGGTGGACCGGCAGCGACCTGAGCATCGAGGAGTCGCGGCGGCTGGTGCCCCATCAAAACGCCACCACCGTGCAAGTGGCCATCTCGGCGGTGGCGGCCGTGCTGTGGATGATCGCCAATCCGCGCCGCGGCGTCTGCCTGCCCGACCAATTGCCGCACGATTTCATTCTCAAAATCGCCCGCCCCTGGCTGGGCAAGAACCTGTCGATCGCGGCCGACTGGACGCCGCTGCGGCACATCAACCATGCCTTTGGGGGCTGGCATGTCGCGGCCCTACGATTTCGACGATCCCTGGCAGTTCAAAAATTTCCTTGTTGACGAGGCGACCTGATGATTGCACCGGCAAGTTTGCGCCGCCTGGCCCAAGAGCACGGCACGCCGCTTTTTATCGTGGACCACGCGGTCCTGCGGAAGAACTACGCCCGCTTCAAGCGGCTGCTGCCCCGCGTGCAGGCCTACTACGCCGTGAAGGCCAACCCCGATCCGGCGATCGTCAAGACGCTCTACGAGGCGGGGGCCAGCTTCGACGTGGCCTCCATGCCCGAGTTCCTCATCGTCTACGAAAACATCAAGTCGCTGCCGGCCAAGGCGCGGCAGGACTTCATCTGGGACAAGATCATCTACGCCAATCCCATCAAGGCCAACGAGACCCTGCGGGACCTCGACCCCTACAAGCCCTTGGTGACCTACGACAACCTGGCGGAGATCGGCAAGATTCGCCGCTATTCGCCCCATGCCGGCCTGGCGCTGCGGATTCGCGTGCCCAATACCGGCGCCATGGTCGAGCTGTCGTCGAAGTTCGGCGCCGCGCCCGGCGAGGCGGTCGACCTGATCCAGGCGGCCTTCGACGCCGGCCTGGTGGTCGAGGGGCTCAGCTTCCACGTCGGCAGCCAGACGACCAATTATGACAATTTCGTCCAGGCCCTGCACCTGGCCGCCGGCATCTTCCAGGAGGCGGCGCTGCGGGGCTTCGACAAGCTCAACATCCTCGACATCGGCGGCGGCTTTCCCGCCCCCTACAACAACACCGTCCGCCCCTTTGAAGAACTCGCCCGCATGCTCAACTCCGAGTTCAAGCGGCTCTTTTCCCCGCGCATCGAGATCCTGGCCGAGCCGGGCCGCTTCCTGGTGGCCACCGCCGCCGCCGCCGTGGTCAAAATCATCGGCGCCGCCGTCCGCGACGGCAAACCCTGCTACTACGTCGACAACGGCGTCTACCACACCTTCTCCGGCATCATCTTTGACCATTGCCAATACCACCTCAAGGCATTCAAGCGCGGTTCCACGCAGATTTGCTCGGTCTTCGGGCCGACCTGCGACGCCTTGGACACCATCTCCCTGGCCGAGGACTTGCCCGAGCTGCGCCTGGGCGACTTTCTCTACAGCGAAAACATCGGCGCCTACAGCCACGCCTCGTCGACTTCGTTCAACGGTTTCCCACCGGCGAAGGTCTTGCACATCAATGTCTAATTCCGGAGGACCCCAAGGTGTCTGATCCGCTAGTACCCATCGAGTGTTTTTTCACCCAGGGCGTCGGCAAGCACCGCAACCAGTTGCAGAGCTTCGAGTTGGCGCTGCGCGACGCCGGCATCGAGATGTGCAACCTGGTGCGCGTCTCCAGCATCTTTCCGCCCCACTGCAAGGTCATTCCGAAGAAGCAGGGGCTGATGAAGCTCTACCCCGGTCAGCTCACTTACGTGGTGCTGGCCGAGACCTCGACCAACGAGCCTTCCCGGCTGGTGGGGGCCGCCGTCGGCCTGGCCTTGCCCGCCCAGGGCCATCGCTACGGGTACATCAGCGAGCACCATTGTTTCGGCATGACCGAGCCGAAACTCCGCGATTTCGTCGAGGACATGGCCGCCACCATGCTGGCCACCACCTTGGGCATCGAGTTCGATCCCGAGACGGCCTACGACCAGCGGAAAGAGATCTATCACATGTCGGGCAAGATCATTCGCACCCGTGCCTGTGCGCAGACGGCTGAAGGAGACAAGAGCGGCCTCTGGACCACGGTGACCGCGGCGGCGGTGTTTCTTTTCTAGGGGCCAGGGGCCAGGGGCCAGGGACCAGGGGCCAGGGGCCAGGGACCAGGGGCCAGGGACCAGGGACCAGGGACCAGAGGCCAGAGGCCAGGGACCAGGGACCAGGGAGGGGGAAGCGGGGGATAGGGACAAGAGGGCTTTCGCGATGAAGGGGCCGTATGCAAAGCTTCGCGAAGGGAGGTCGCCAGTGGAAGTCAAGGGCTACCGCGACCTGAAGGTGTGGCAGTTGGGAGTCGCACTTGCCAAGGAAGTCTACCTTCTGACCCGCGGGTTTCCGAAACACGAGGTTTACGGCCTGAGCAGCCAGGCTCAACGCGCGGCTGTGTCGATTCCCGCGAATATCGCCGAAGGGCACGCCAGGGACTCGACACGAGAATACTTACAGCACGTCTCCATCGCCCAAGGGTCCCTTGCCGAGTTGGAAACGCACCTCATCCTGGCGGAATCTCTGAATTACTGTGCGCATACCCGGGGTCGCGCCACTTCTTGAAGAATGCGCAGGTGGGGCGAATGCTCAGCGGGCTTCAACGCAGTCTACGGGCCAAGATTGACACCTGATCCCTGGCCCCCGGCCCCTGGCCCCTGGTCCCTGGCCCCCGGTCCCTGGTCCCCGGCCCCTGGTCCCTAATAGTTCGGAGTCGGCGGCCGGTAGTGCGTCATGTCGATGGAGCGGAACCAGGCGATCGTCCGCTTCAGCCCCTCGCGCAACGGCACCGTCGGCCGCCAGCCCAGATGGGTCGTGGCCAGCGTGATGTCCGGCCGCCGCTGCGCGGGATCGTCCGCCGGCAGCGGCTCGTAAGCCAACTTCCCGCGCAACCCGGTCAATTCCAACACCAAACCGGCCAGCTCGGCAATGGTGAATTCCTCGGGATTGCCCAGGTTGATCGGACCCGGCAGGTCGTCGGGCCCGTCCATGAGACGGATCAGCCCCGCGACCAGGTCGTCGCGGTAGCAGAAGGAGCGGGTATGCGAGCCGTCGCCGAAGATGGTGAGGTCCTCGCCCTGCAGCGCCTGGCGGATGAAGTTGGAGACGACGCGGCCGTCGAAGGGGTGCATGCGCGGGCCGTAGGTGTTGAAGATGCGCGCGATGCGGACATTCACCCGGTTCGAGCGATGGTAATCCATGAAGAGGGTCTCGGCCGCCCGTTTGCCTTCGTCGTAGCAGGCCCGCGGGCCGACCGTGTTGACGGCGCCGCGATAGGATTCGGGCTGGGGATGGACTTGGGGATCGCCGTAGACTTCGCTGGTCGAGGCTTGCAGGACCTTGGCCCGGCAGCGCTTGGCCATGCCCAGGACGTTGATGGCCCCGATGACCGAGGTCTTCATGGTCTTGATGGGGTTGAACTGGTAATGGCCGGGGGCGGCGGGACAGGCCAGGTTGTAGATCTCGTCCACTTCCAGATGGATCGGCAGCGTGATGTCGTGGCGGATGAGTTCGAAGTTGGGCTTTCCCAGCAGGTGGCTGACGTTGGATTTCTGGCTGGTGAAGAAGTTGTCCAGGCAGATCACGTCGTGTCCCTGGCCGACGAGTTGTTCGCAGAGATAGGAGCCGAGGAAGCCGGCCCCGCCGGTCACCAGAATCCGTTTCAACGAGGACATCGTGGTCATCCTTTCCGAGTTTTTCGGTTCATGCCCGGGGCAGTAACGGTTCACGCCCCCGTGCCGACACTAGCCCGAAGCGCGAGCGAGGGGGTGCTACGCAACGGCCTGCCATCGTTCCACCCTCGCTTGCGCTTCGGGCTAGTGTTTTGCCGTGAACGGCTACCCGGGGCACAACCAGCCGCCCGCCAGCGACACGTCATGCTAAAGCATAACCTACGATCCGTGATCGGGCGAGCCGGGGTTGTCCGGGCGGATCGGCCCCACCATCTCCGCGATCCGCTGGCGGTTGACCGGGCGAATCACGCCCCGCGGGCAGATAATCGCGGCGATCAGCGCCGCCGGCGTGACGTCGAAGGCCGGGTTGTACACGTCGATCCCCTCCGGCGCCGTCTGGCGGCCGAAACCGTGGGTGATCTCCCGCGGGTCGCGGCACTCGATGGGAATCGCCCGCCCGTCGGGAATCGCCAGGTCGAAGGTGCTGGTGGGGGCGGCCACGTAAAAGGGAATCTTGTGCGCGGCGGCCGAGAGGGCCACGCCGTACGTGCCGATCTTGTTGGCCGTGTCGCCGTTGGCGGCGATGCGGTCGGCCCCGGTGACGACCGCCTGCACGCGCCCCTCGCGCATCACCTGGGCCGCCGCCGAGTCGCAAATCAGCGTCACCTCGATCCCCCGTTGCTGCAATTCCCAGGCGGTCAGCCGGGCGCCCTGCAAGAGCGGGCGGGTCTCGTCGGCATAGACGTGCAGCCGCTTGCCCGACTCGACGGCCGCAAACAGCACCGCCAGGGCCGTACCGTAGTCGGCCGTGGCCAGGCCGCCGGCGTTACAATGGGTGAGCACGCCCTGGCCGTCGGCCAACAGCGCCGCGCCGTGCCGGCCGATCGCCCGGCACATCTGCCGGTCTTCCTCGTGGACGGCCCGGGCCTCGGCCAGCAGCGCGGCGGTAATTTCGCGGGGCCCTTGGCCGCGGTTTCGCTCGGCCGCCGCCTTCATGCGCTCGAGCGCCCAGAAGAGGTTCACGGCCGTCGGCCGGCTGCCGGCCAGGTAGCCGGTCACTTCGTCGAGGCGGCGGAAGAAGGCCGCCTCGTCGCCGGCCACCGCCGTCTGCACGCCCACGCACACGCCGTAGGCGGCGGCGATGCCGATGGCCGGGGCGCCGCGGACGCGCAAGCTTCGGATGGCCTCCCAGACGGCTTCCACCGTGCGGCAATCGATCTCGGTCAGTTCGACCGGCAGCAGCGTCTGGTCGATCAACCGCAAGTGCCCGTCGGCACCGCCGACCCAGTGGAGGGTTTCCAGGTTTTTCATCGCGTGGGAAAATCCTTCCGTGCCGTCGCCTTCACGAAATGCCTGGTGAGCCCCGGGCGTAAGCCCGGGGATGATGTCGATCATTCGCTGGGCGGTGCGCACCGTTATCCCCGGGCTTACGCCCGGGCTCACTCGTAGGGACGTGCCGGCCTTGCTTGCGGAGCGTGGTTTGCAAAGCGGCGTTCCTGGCGCTGAGCTTCTCGACCAGCCGGTGCCGAAAGGCCACGAGCTTCTCCTGCAAATCGCCGCGCGCGATGGCCAGGATCTCCACGGCCAGCAGGCCGGCATTGCGGGCCCCGCCGCCGCCGACGGCCACCGCCGCCACCGGCACGTCGCCGGGCATCTGCACCGTCGAGAGCAACGAGTCCAAGCCGCCTTGCAGGTCCGTCGGCACGGGGATGCCGATCACCGGCAAGACGGTGTGCGAGGCCACCACGCCGGCCAGGTGGGCCGCCCCGCCGGCGGCCGCGATGATCACCTGGATCCCCGCGCCGCCGCCATCGTGGCATATTGGCGGACCATCTCGGGCGTGCGGTGCGGCACTCATCACCCCGACTTCATAAGGAACGCCGAACTCGTCCAGGGCGTCGGCGGCGGCCTCGATCTTCGGCCAATCGCTGTCGCTGCCCATCACGATGCCCACCAGGGGCGAAACGGTTTCTGACATCAGTGGTTCTCCAAGCGGCGGAGGTTGGCGCCTCAGTCCCCCGGGGCGGCAGCCCCGGGGCTTTTCCCGATCCCTAAATCCCCAAATCCCTAATCCCTAAATCCCTATCTTTCAAACCGTGCGTTGTACGGCATGGCGAAGGTTTCTGCAACGGCCCGGTTGGTCACTTCCCCCCGGAAAATGTTGATCGCCCGGCTCAGCGGGGCGGAAAGCTCGGCGGCCGCCGGCAACGAGCGCTGGGCAATCTGCAGCGCCCAGGGAAGCGTCACGTTGCACAAGGCGAAGGTGCTGGTGCGTCCGACCGCGCCGGGCATGTTGGCCACGCAGTAGTGGACCACGTCGTCGACGACGAACGTCGGGTCGGCGTGCGTCGTCGGCCGGCTGGTCGCCGTGCAGCCGCCCTGGTCGATGGCCACGTCGATCAGCACGGCGCCGGGCTTCATCAGCTTCAGGTCGTCGCGCTCGATCAGCACCGGGGCCTTGGCGCCCGGCACCAGCACGGCGCCGATGACCAGGTCGGCATGACGGAGTTGCTCGCGAATGGTGTGCCGGTCGCTGAAGAGCACCGTGACGTTGGGCGGCATGATGTCGTCGAGGTAGCGGAGCCGGTCCATGTTGATGTCCAACAGGCCGATGTTGGCACGGAAGCCGGCGGCGATCTTGGCGGCATTGGCGCCGACCACGCCGCCGCCGAGGATGGTGATCCGCGCCGGCTCCACCCCCGGCACCCCGCCCAACAGGATGCCCCGGCCCATCTGCGGCCGCTCCAGGTACTTGGCCCCCTGCTGGATGCTCATGCGGCCGGCCACCTCGCTCATGGGCGTCAACAGCGGCAGCCGGCCGTGGTCGTCGCGGAGCGTCTCGTAGGCCACGGCGATGCAGCCCGAGGCCACCAGGACCTCGGTCAACTTGCGGTCGGCGGCCAGGTGAAAATAGGTGAAGACGATCTGCCCCGGCCGCAGCATCTTCACCTCGACGGGCTGCGGCTCTTTGACCTTGATGACCATGTCGGCCCGGCCGTAGACTTCCTGCGGTCCGGCGACCAGCTCGCCGCCATGGCGAACATACTCGTCGTCGGTCAGCCCCGAACCCAACCCCGCCCCCGACTCGACGAGGACATGGTGGCCGGCGCGGGTCAGTTCCTCCGCCCCCACCGGCAGCAGGCCCACGCGATATTCATCCGGTTTGATTTCCTTGGGCACTCCGACGATCATCAGTAAACTCCCTGAGCGTGAAGATGGGTTTTGGGCCGGGCACTGTGCAGCGGCCCGCTCCCCTTCTGCCTCCTGAGTTTCTGCTGCGGAATCGCCTGTAGGGTGGGACGAGCGAAGCGAAGTCCCACCATTTTTCGTGCGGATCGTGGTGGGACTTCGTCCCCACCCTACTCGATGCGGGTCTGCCGCAACGGAAACTCCTGGACGTTTGGCCTGCATTCTACGCGCTCCGGCTCGGCTCCGTCCAGGGAGCCGGAGCGTGCGCCGCGCGGATTTCCTGCTCTTGTTCGCTGGCCCCGATTTCGGTACATTGGCACGACCGGCCGCGGCCGAGGTCTCTCTATGCCTTTGGGGGGAGTGCCGGCGCGAAAGGGACATGTCCAATTTTTTTGAAGGTTGTGACGGGGCTTCGGCTCTTGCAGGGGGTTTTCAGCGATGCAGGCGACTCTTGCCCAGCTTGCCGTGTTGGTCGATGGGCAGTTGTTCGGCTGCGGCGACCTGGTGATTGAAGGGGCGGCGCCGCTGTGCGATGCCCAGCCCGGCCAAATCACCCTGATCGACGGGGGGAAAAGGGCCCGGACCTGGCCGCCTGCCGGGCCGCGGCGGTGATCGCCCCCCGCTCGTTCACCCCCGCCGGCCTGCCCACCATCCAGGTCCAGGACGCCCACCGGGCGTTTGCCGCTGTGGTGGCCTTCTTTCAGCCGCAACGCCGCCAGCCGCGCATCGGCGTCAGCCCCCAGGCCTGCGTCAGCCCGACGGCCAAACTGGGCGACGACGTGGACGTCTATCCGCTGGCCACCATCGGCGACGACGTCGAGATCGGCGCCGGCACGACGATCCACTCCGGCGTCCACATCATGGCCGGCTCGCGGATCGGCGATCATGCGACCATCTTCCCCAACGTGGTGTTGTACGAAAATACGGTGGTCGGCCCCCGCTGCCTGATTCACGCCGGCGCGGTGCTGGGGGCCTACGGGTTCGGCTACGAGCTGGTCGAGGGCCGCCACCGGCTGTCGGCCCAATTGGGCCACGTCGAATTGGGCGCCGACGTCGAGATCGGCGCCGGCACGACGATCGATCGCGGCACCTACGGCCCCACCGTGATCGGCGAGGGGACGAAGATCGACGACCTGGTCATGGTCGCCCACAATTGCCGCATCGGACGCCACAACATGCTCTGCTCGCAAGTGGGCATCGCCGGCAGCACCACCACCGGCGATTACGTCGTCATGGCCGGGCAGGTAGGCGTCCGCGATCACGTCCACGTCGGCGATCGCGCCGTCCTGGGGGCCATGGCGGGCATCACCAACGACGTGCCCGACGGCAGCCGCATGATCGGCATCCCCGCCACGCCGGAACGCGAGCAGAAAGTCAAGCAGGCGTTGATCAGTCGCTTGCCGGAGATGCGGCAGCAGTTGAAGTGGTTGCAGGCGACGGTCGAGAAACTTGTACAAGACGCCCAGCCGCAGTCCCCTCTCCCTCCGGGAGAGGGTTAGGGTGAGGGGGAATGGCCAACAGCACACCTCACCTTGCCGGCCCTCACCCCGACCCTCTCCCAACGGGAGAGGGAGATCATTGCCCGGCCGGCCGCGTCGGGCTGATGGCCGGCTGGGGACGCTATCCGGTGCTCCTGGCCGAGGCGCTGAAGCGGCAGGGGCGGCAGGTCTATTGCCTGGGGATCGTCGGCCATGCCGACCCGCAGTTGGCCGCGCTGTGCGATGATTTCCAGTGGTGCGGCCTGGCCCGTTTCGGCACCGCCTTGCGATACTTCAAGCGTCACGGCGTCAGCGAGGCGGTGATGGCCGGCAAGATCCACAAGGTTCTGCTGTTTCAGCCCTGGCACCTGCTGCACCACGTGCCGGACCTGCGGACGATCCGCATGTTCATTCCCCACTTCCTCACGCGCCGCAAGGACTGCAAGGACGACAGCCTGCTGGGAGCGGTCGTCGCGGAGTTTGCCGCCGCCGGCATCCGCTTCGTCCCCGCCACCGATTGCGTGCCCGAGCTGCTGGTCAGCGCGGGCCAGCTCACCGCCGCCGGGCCGTCGGCCTGGCAATGGAAAGACATCCGCTTCGGCTGGCACTTGGCCAAGGAGATGGGCCGGCTCGACGTCGGGCAGAGCGTGGCCGTCCGCGACCAGGCGGTGCTGGCCGTCGAGGCCGTCGAGGGGACCGACGAGTGCATCCGCCGCGCCGGTGCGCTGTGCCGGGCGGGTGGATTCACGGTGGTGAAGGTGGCCAAGCCCAAGCAGGACATGCGTTTCGACGTCCCCACCGTCGGCCTACAAACCGCGGAGACCCTGGCTGCCTCCGGCGGCCGCGTGCTGGCCATCGAGGCCGGCCGCACCATCCTCCTGGACGGGCCCGAGGTGATCGCTTTCGCCGACCGCCATCACCTGGCGATCGTGGCCGTGGCGCCGGAGGAGATGGAAAAGGGTCCGTGACGGTTCACCGTTTTCTGCCCTTGCTCCCCAAGCCCACCGGCTGCGCCCGGTGGGAACGGAAGGCGGAGGGCGGCGTCTTCTCGAGCGCCCTTCCCACCGGGCGCAGCCGGTGGGCTTGGGGCGGAAATCATAACGCGGCGGGCGAAACACTCCGTCAGGGCCGATCTCTTGCCGTCAACACGATCTTCCGCGACGCCTCGACCTTGCCGTACAGCTCCAGCGTGTCGTATTTCACCGTGATGGTGAACGTCTCGCTCTTGCCGGCCAGCTTCAGATCCTTCGGCACTCGCCACGAGTACCCGCAAGTCCCGTCTCAGCCGAAGGGCATCGTCCCCTCGGCAACGGTCTTGCCCGCGGAGTCCGTGATCGTCACGATCGGATCGAGCGAGAGGCGGCGTTCCACGGTGCCTTCCAGTCCATTGCCGTACTTGACCGTGTCCTTCTTCGTGCGCGTCGTATCATCCAGGCCGCGGATCATGATATCCAGTGCCGGATCGGTCAGGACGGCCGCCACGCGGATCTCGTCGCCCGGCCTGAAGGTCATGTCCTTGGCGGGGCTGGCAAAAAGGACCTTGGGCTTGTTGGAAAAGTCCAGCACATAGGGCTTGTCCTTGCGGATCGTGATGGGGTAAATGTGGTGCCGTTCCATGTCGCGGGGCCGGCCATCCGTATGATAATTGTCGGACAACTCGATCTTCAGCCGACCGTACTGGATGGAAATGAGCGACGGGACATAATCGCCGACGGGCAACGGGTACTCGCTGGCCTTCTTTCTCTCTCCTTCGGGCTTCGTCCGATCCGGCCCGACGCCAACGGCCGCCGTTTCCGAGCGGAATGATCCGTAGAGACTGATTTCCTTGATGTCCCGGCCGCCGGGGCCGACCTGAAAGACGCCCAAATCGCCGCCATAAGGCTTGACGATCAGCTTATCGCCCAGTGGCGTGGCGGCAATGGTGTAAAGCTGGTCGTCGACCCGCTGCATGCCCATGAGCAACCCGGATTCGAAACCCCAGAACTCGATCTTGTCCTTGGGGTCCAGGGCAGTGAGGTAAAGGGCCGTCCTGAGACGGTCGAAGCGGCCGGTAATGTTATACGGCTGAGCCAAGAGGGCGTTGTACTCGTGTTTGCCGAGCCGGATTCGTCCTTGCCGAGCGGTCGTGGCCACGAAGAACATCGTGTTATAAACGTCGTTGCCTTCCTTGTTGCTGGCAAACCACGGCATAATTCGCAGCGGCCGCACGCCGACGCCGGGCCCGTAGTCGAAGTTGACGTTCAGCCACTCGAAGACCGTCCGCTCTCGGACCTCCGGCCACGCGGGCAGGGCCTGCCACGGCGGGTCTTTCATCGGCTTGAGGACCGGGTGCTGGCCAGGTCGAGATCGCGATTGACGTTGAAGTAAAGCCGGTCGTAGCGGGACAACTCGGGTTCCTTCCCGGGCTGGTCCGGCTCGGAGCCATCGCTCGGGTCTGGGCTTTGCGGCGGCGAGGGCGTCTTGCCCGCCTTCGTTTTTGTCTTCATTTCGTTGCCGGGCATGCCTCGCCCGACTCGTCGAGGACGAAGTGGAACTCGATGCCTTTGCCGCCGGAAAGACCGCGGTCGAACTGGACTTTGCCGTACAAGGGGCGCTTCGATTTCAGCTTCGGATACGCCTTGACCGTCTTGTCCGGCAACGGCGAACATGTGGCGGACTGTCCGCGGATGAGCTGAATGTGGTCCAGTCGAGTGCCGCCCAGGTCGAACACGGACACTTCCCGCATTGCGAACACGGCCTCTTGCGGCGCGACTTTCGGTTTCGGCGCCGCCTCCGTTTTCACCGGCGTCTGCGCCGTGGGTTGCGGCGAGGGATTGGGCGGCGGCTGGACGGGAGCGCGGCCGCAACCGGCCAGCAGCGATAGCAAGAGCAGAACAAGTGCTCTGTGCATGGTTCGCTGCTTTCACGAGTCGAGCTAAAGAAAAGCTACTCCTCGAACACCAGCGGATGGTCCGACTGCGGATCGACCACGCGGATGGCCACCTTGCCCGCCAACAGGTTCTCAAACAAGCGGCCGACGAACTCTTCGCGCGAGCCGCGGGCCAGGCTCGGCACGCGGCGGCCCTCTTGTCCTTGGCCCTGGCTCGTGCGATAGGCCAGCAGCTCGCGGATGTCGTTGGGCCCGCCTACCAGATTGGGCGAGAGCTGGGCCTGGCGGCAGATGCTGCCCAGGGCGGCGAAGAGGAACTGGCCCAGCACCGAAAGTTGCGGCGACGGCTCGCGCGGGGGCCGCGGCGGACACTGCTCCTCCGGCAGCGCTAGGGCCCGCTGGATCGAGGCCGCCAACTCGCCCACTCGCCGCGCCAGGTCGCCCCGCTCCATCCCCCGCACGGCGCGAATGCGCTTCACGTCGGCGGTCTGGCGGCGGGCCAACTCGACGATCAGGTCGTCGCGCAGCACGCGGCGGGCGGGCTGATCGCGCCGCCGGGCCTCGCTGTCCCGCCATTTCCACAACTCGCGGACGATGGCCTGGCTGCGGGCGTCCAGCCCCGCATTGCCCGAAATCCGCCGCCAACGGTCTTGCAGCACGGTGCGGCAGAGGTCCTCCTTCCACTCAGCCATCTCCTCGTCCATCCACGCCGAGCGGCCCAACTGGCCCAGTCTCGCCTGCAGCCGGTCGCACAGCGGTTGCAGGTGCAGGGCGTCCTCCAGGGCATATTCGATCTGCCGCTTCGAGAGCGGCCGCTGCCGCCAGTCGGTGCGGGTCTCGTGCTTCGCCGACGGCAGGCCGAGGAGCTTCTGGACCAGGGTGCTGAAACCGACGGGGTATTCGATGCCGACCAGTCCGGCCGCAATCTGCACGTCGAACAGTCTTTCCGGCAATCGCTCGACGGCGTGCAGGCAGAACTCCATTTCGCCGCGGCCGGCATGGACCACGGTCTCATGGCCGGCGGCCACGATGGCCTCCCAAAAGGGCTTCATGTCGGCCACCGCCAGGGCGTCGATCACGGCCAGCCGCCCCCCGGCGGCCACCTGGACCAGGCAGAGCACGGGGCGATAGGTGTGTTCGGAAACGAACTCGGTGTCGAAGGCGATGGCCGGGGCGGAGGCCAGTTCGCCGCAATAGTCGCGCAATTGCGCGTCGGTAGTGATGTCTTGGTAGTCCACGTCAGAACAGGCTGCGTTGCCGGGAAAGGGTTATGCCCAGGATGCGGGCGACATCGTCCGCCGGAAGCCTCATCATCTCCGCCGGCTCCATCTTGTGCAAGCCCCCGCCCTATCCCAGGAACAGCCACTCGACGAGCACCAGCAGCGGCAAGAGGATGACGCAACTGTAAACCATGTAGCCGAAGAATCCGGGCATCCGCACGCCGGCGCGCTCGGCCAGGGCGCGGGCCATGAAGTTCGGCCCGTTGCCGATATAGGTCATCGCCCCCATGAAAACGGCCCCCAGGCTGATGGCCGCCAGCAGCGGCTCCGCAACGCCGCCGCAGGCCGCCGGGCCGCCGCCGAGCGACTTGGCGGTCTCGAAAAACACGACATAGGTGGGGGCGTTGTCGAGGACCGAGGACAACCCGCCCGTGCTCCAGAAAAAGTGGGCCGGCCGGATCAGCCCCAGGTCCCGCCCCTCCAGGCGAAGGATCTCCAGGGCCGGCTGCATGCAGATGAAGATGCCGAAAAACAGCACGGCCACTTCGATGATCGCCCCGTAGCTGAAGCCGTTGGCACGGCGAGTTTCATGACGGCCCAAGCCCAGCGACAGCCCGACCAGCCCCAGGAGCACCATCTCGCGCAGGTAGAGCCAGGGATGCCAGGCGGTGCCCGGCAGCGCCTCGCCGGGATCCAGCAGCGCCACGCAGACGACCGTGGCCAGCAGCAGCGGGGCGTTGGGCCAGAGGCCGCGGAAATGCAAGCGATGGACCCGCGTCCGGTCGCGCTGGATTGCCGCGGCCGACTCGCGGCGATAGTGCCAAAAGCGGTCGAGGAGATAATAGACGGCGATCAACGACAAATTCACGAAGGCCCACTCCCGCCACAGCGTCAGCGTCCAGAAGAAATCGACCCCCAGCAGGTAGCCCAGGAACAGGGGCGGATCGCCGATGGGCAGCAGGCAGCCGCCGCAATTGCACACGATGAAGATGAAGAAGACCATAGTATGGGCGACGTGCCGGCGCTGGCGGTTGACCTCCAGCAGCGGCCGGATCAAGAGCATGGCCGCCCCGGTGGTGCCGATCAGGTTGGCCAGCACGGCCCCCACGGCCAGAAACATGGCGTTGGTCCGCGGCCGGGCGGGCAGCTCGCCGGCGATGGCGATGCCGCCGCTGATCGTGTACAGGCTGAACAACAGGAGGATGAACGGCCCATACTCGCCGAAAACCGCCCGCAGCAGCACGTCGCCGGCCAGGGCGAAATTCGGCCCGCGGACCGCCGGCAGGACCAGGTGCGGCGCCGGCCATTGGCCCTCCAAGGGAAATCCCCGCCAGAACAGGTAATAGGCCAGCGTCAGTGCCGCCAGGACGGCGGCGACGTAGAAGCGGTGCACGTTGCTCTCCCACCACGCCTCGGTTGCCTTCAGCAGGGGAAGCACGGCGATGGCCAGCAAGAGCAATCCGAAGGGCAGCAGCGTCCAGTGGGGAGGGTGCTGGGCATGGGGGTTCTCGGCGGCACTCTGCTGGGGGGCAGGGCCGATTTTCGCCGCGCCGTGGACATTGAGCTGGCCCCCTTGGGATGCCGCTGGAGCGAAAATTTTTGCCGCTTGCTGCGGGAGACCGGCCGCTGCGGCAACAATATATGCGGCCAGCGTCAGGGCAATGGTGCCGAGCACGTAGCGGCTCGATTCGTGATGCTGGCGGGGGGGAGTCATGTTCGTTTGCTCAATCGCCGCGAGGTCTCAAGGCAGGGAAAGTTGACGACGACATCCTCGAAACCAGGAATAGTACAGGAATAGTACCCCGATTGGACGGAAATAACCACCGCAACCGCGAAAAAATGCTTGACATAAAGCGCAAAACATGGATACTCAAGTTTACGCACGTTGCCGTAATCGAACGGTAACAGAAACCGGCGTCTGCCCTCTGACCGTTTCGGCATCTCTTGCTGCTGCTCCTTCGCAGACGCCGCCAGCGCCAAACTTCTACCGCAGAAGGAGCGTCACGGTGCCGAAGTCCATCCTGGAAGCGATCAAAATGGGACTTTGGGATTTCGAGCCGCCAGAGGTCGAGTTTAGCAAATTCTCGGCCTCGGATGCGATGCCGGGCACGGAGAAGAAGCTCCAGGTGCTTGCCGAGCGGGTCCGTCGCGGCCTGCCCTTGTGGCACACGTCCGATCGGAACGACATGGAAACCCCGCCGCTGGCGGGAAAGCCACGTTAGTCGTAGTCCGCGGGGGCGGGCGTCTCGGGTTGACGAAAATCGGCTGACCTGTCCACCCGGGTGGCCCCGATAGCTTGACTATCGGGGTGCCGAAGGCACAAGAGGCTTCCGTAGCATACCGAACCTCCTGTTGCGGCTACGCCGCGGGCGATTGGCGAGCAATCGGGGCCACCCGGGCGGTAGTCGCGGCTCGCGGGGGGACGGCGTTCTCGGGTTGACGAAAATCGGCCGACCTGTCACCCTATCTATAACGCCGGCCGGCCTTTGCCACCTTGGTTGCCTGCTGCGCCGGCCCTGCCCCAAATCGGCACTCGACCTGCCTGAGGAGGTTTTCCATGTACCTTGCCGCGGTCGCTTTCGGTTGCCTCTTGCTGGGCCAGACGCCCGGCGGGCCATTGCCGGCCATCCCCGATCAAGGGCCCATGCCCCCGGCCATTTTGCAACCGACCAAGCCGGCCGAACCGGTCCAGCACAGCCTGTTGAGATCGCCCCAAACGGCCGAACCGGCCGACTCCGCTGACGCGGCCAAGAAGACGTCCGCGGAAGAGGCGGTGCCATCCGAGGTTCCTGGGACAGCCCAGGCAAAGCCATCGCATCGCCTGCATCCCCCCCAGATTGTCGCCCAATCGCTCACGCTGCCGCCCGGCAGCGCGATCACGGGACAACCGTTGGCCCTGGCGGCCGTCCTGTCCGGCGTGCAGGATCGGCGGCAGCAGTTGGAGTTGACCCATGCCTATTGGCGGCTGGCGGAGGCGGTCGCCCGCTATCGCTTCTGTTTCGAGGAGAACGAGCAACTGGGGCGGTTGCCGTCCGGCGGCGACGAAGCGGTGGAAATGCGCGCGGCCAGGGCCTCGGCGGCGGCCGCTCTGCAAGAGGCGGAGGCCGGGGCCGTCACGGCGCAGCATGAATTGGCCGGACTGATGGCGCTGGCCGTGGGCATGCCCCCGCCGCTGCCCGCCGACCGGCCGCACGTGGGACTGTATCACACGTATTTCAACGAGATGTTCGGCACCGGGCCGGGGCCGGATCGCACCCGGCTGATCGACCGCGTGCTGCCGCTTCGGCTGGCGGCGATCGACGCCCATGCCCTCGCTTTGCAGGCCTGCGAAGACTCGCTGGCCGCGGCGCGAGGCACAGGCCGCCGGCCCCGGCGGGCTCTCGCTGCTGGTGGGCTGTCTCGACCAGCATCGCCGCCGGCAAGAGGAGTTCATGGCGTCGGTATGCCGCTATAACCACGACATCGCCGATTACGCCCTGGCCGTGGCCCCTGCGGGCACGGGCGGCGAGGCCCTGGCGGCGATGCTGATCCGCCCCAGCCGGGAGGCAGTTCAGCCTGCGGTCGCCGCCGAGCCCGGCGGGGTCGTGCCGGCCTCGGGCACGGAACCCCTCCCCGCGCCCACTCAAGCACCGCCGCGACCCAATTGGCCGACGCGGGCCGTGCGGCCGCCACCACAGGCAACGCCGGACCCGCAAGTGCCGCCGCCGGCCACCTCTTGGGCCCCGGCGGCGCCGCCAAGTAGCGGCGAGCCGACCTTGGCCCCCCCCCACAGCCTTCTTCGGCACAATGACCAAAGCACGCCAACTTCGCCGCCGCCGGCTGAACCGGCTCCGCCGCCGACCCCGCCGCCGACGCTGACGCCGACGCCGACGGCGCAGGAAGTCAGGAAGCCGATCGCCGACGTGGAACCGGCCCCGGCGGCCCCCGCCGCGTCGGCCGTCTATTCGGCCCTGGTCCATGCCTCCGATGCCGGCCGGGCCAAGCAATTGACGCTCACCTTGTGCTGGGATCGCACTCTGCCGGCCGGGACCGGGCAGCCGATGGGCCTGGCCGAATGCCTCCGCCCGGCCGCCGCTGCCGACCGCCCGGCCGTCATCGCGGCCTACTGGCTGAGCCGGCAACGGGCGGCCCAGTACCAGGTCCTCGCGCAGCAGGGCCAATGGCTGGACGAGTTGACGCCGCTGGTCCTGGAACACGGTCCGCAGGCCGCCGTGGCGATGCTCCAGTTGCGCCAGCAGCGCCTGGCCGGCGCCGCCGCGGGCATCGAGGCCCGGGCGGACCTGATAGAGGCCCAGTTCGCCCTGGCCAAGGCGATGGGGCGTGCCGCCGATCCGCTCTGGCCGCTGCCAAGTTCGCTCCCCCACACGGACTCGAACCTCGAGGTTCACTCCGGCCTGGTCGCCGACACCTGGCGCTGCGGGGATGGAAACGGACGCTTCCCCTCCTGGGCCGGTGCATCGAGACCCGCGCCGCCGGCGTCGTCGAAACCGATGCCGCCCGGGCCGCCGCCACGCTGGGCTACCAGTCGGGCCGGCAGTCGCTCCCGCAGGTGCTCGCGGCCGTCGAGGAGCAGACCTCGCAGACCCTCGCCTTTCTGCAAACGCTGACGGACTATAACCAGGCGCTGGCCCAATACACCGTGGCCGTCCTCCCACCATCCACGCCCAGCGATACCCTGGCGGCCGCGTTGTTGCCGCCGCAGGGGTAAAATAATCACAAACGATTGCTATCGGCAACGGTGAACTATCCGTGTGGCGGTGGCGTCTAACCTGCTGGCTGGCTATACTGCTGGGAGTTGCTTATGGAGCGGGCGAGCCAAGCCCCCCCGGGCTGCAACGGGGGATCTCGCCGACGGCAAGGACTGGCCGGCTACGACACCGAACGGCAAAAACCGCAGCAAGGGAGGGTGGCGTCATGTCGAGGTGGTATCGATCTCTGGCGGCGATGTGTCTCGGCGCGGTGCTGCCCGGCGCCGTCGTGGCGGCCGACGAACCGCGCATTACGACGATCACCCCGGAGAAGCCGGTGCATCAATGGGTCGTCGAGGAGGCGACGGGGCGGATCTTCGCCTCGTTGCCCGAGGCCAACGCCGTCGTGGAATATAGCCCAGCCACGGGCAAAGAGGTGCGGCGGCTGACCGTCGAGGGGCATCCTTCGCAACTGATCCTCAAGGGGCACTGGCTTGTGGCCGCCTGCCCGAAGGGCCCCGCCCTGGCGGTGATCGACCTGAAGGAAAACAAGCTCGCGGGAAGGGTGCAACTTTGGGGGCATGATCTTTACGGCCTGTTCGGCTCGCAGGCCGATAACCCCTATGTCTATGTGGTCTGCGACCCGGATCAGAGTCATCCCGGGGCGTTCGGACGCATGTTGGCGCAGGTCGATCTGGGGCGGAAAGAAGTCCGCCAGCAGATTGGCAATGGGCCGTGGATGCAGCCCAACGAGAGTCGTTTTGCCATGTCGCGCAACGGCGCGCAGCTTCTCGGTTGCCTATTCGACGGTTCGCGCACGATCTCGACGGGCTTGTTCGATTTTGACGAAGATGCCTGCGCGTTCCAGGCGGTGGGCGGCAATATGAATCCGGTCATGGGACGCGTCGTGGCGAAATCGTTTGGCCGCTATTGGGCGCTGGGGGACTCCGTTTTCTCCCTCGACCTGGGCGCGCCGCTGCGCCGGTTCGCCGGCTCGCCGGTAGCCGTCCATCCCGCGCTCGACCTGGCCGCCTCGCGGCAGGGCTCGCAGCTCGTGCTGCAGAGCTTCTCTGCCGCCAAGGAAATCAAGGCGATCGATCTGCCCGGGGCGCCGGACGCCATCGCCACCGCCCTGCAGCACGAAGCAGCCGCCGAGGCGACCGTTGCGTACGACCTGGTGGGCAAGCGGGTCTTTTGCGGACTGGCCTCCAACGCCTATGTCGTGGACCTGTCGGGCCTGGCGGCAACCATTCCGCCCCGCCTGGAGATCAACGTCCCCAGCCGGGTCAGCGCTGCCGCCGGCCAGACGGTCCGCGTGCCGCTGCGGAGCGGCGCGGCGGCGGGCGAAGCGCAGCCGGCATGGACCCTGGCGTCCGGCCCCCCCTTTGCGAAACTGGAGGGGAGCGATCTGGTGCTCTCTCCCGAGTTCGCCCAGCTCGGCCAGCACAACCTCGTCGTCAAGGCGTCGCAAGGCGCTTTGAGCGATTCGGCGACCATTTCGATTTGCGTGGAAATTCCCAGCGTCAACGTCGGCTTCACCATCCGCGACCTGGCGGTTGACCGGCAGGAGAAGTGCGCGGTCGCCTGGGGATCGACGGCAACTGTGAATCGATTCGGCCAAGAGACGCCCATGGATTTTGCCCTGGTCGACCTCGCCTCGCACCGGGTGGTCGCCACGCACTCGCTGACAGGCAGCATTCGCCTCGTGGCCGTGGACGACAAGTACGTGTACCTGGTGCCCACGAGCACCCAGATCCTCTATCGCTTCGACCGTGCGGACCTGGGCAAGAGCCGCCGCGTTTTCCTGGGCGGGATACCCCAGCGGCTGGTGGCCACGCCGGACAAGCAAGTGGCGGTCCAAGTTCAGGAGCAAGGAGGGCTTCCGCTGCGCGTGTTCGATCGCGAGACGCTCCAGTCCAACGACGAGGGGGATGCCGATCTCAACGTCAATCAACGGCTGCGAATGGGGGCCGTTCGTGGATATCGTCCCATGAATTTTTACGGCTACCTTCCGCTGTGGGAGCCGGCGGGCGACGGGGCCGTGCGGCACCTGGAGCAGATTCTCGACGCCAAGACGGGTGCGATGCGTTGCCTCCTGGCCGGCGGGACCTTGCCGGACCTGGCCGAGTTCGCTGGCGCCGGCGGCGGCCGGTTCATGGGGCGTCCGGTACGGAACGAGACCGGCCCCCGCCTCTGGGGCCGCACGATCAGCAACGGCAACCTCGCCATGGCGCAGGGCAAGCTGATCGCGTCGCTGCCGCCGACCGCCAGGATTTCGCCCGACTATCCCCTGGTGGCCTGCCTCGGTAATTCCTCCGTGGGCAACAGTCCCCAGACCGTGTTGGAGTTTCGCAACGTGGTGGCGGGAGAACTGGTTCGCTCGGTCGAGATCGACGGCCAGCGCGACGACGGCGCCCGGGTCACGGGGCGGCCCGTGCGCATCCGTCCTCGCGGCATAGGTATGGATGCTGGCCAGCCCGGGCTGCGCTTCCTCAAGAACACGGTCCTGGTTCAACGGGGCAGCCGCCTGCTGTTTTGCCCGATTCCGGCCGACTTGTGCAAGGACTTGCCGCTGCCGCTGATGTTCAAGTACCCGCGCATCAACGTCGCCACGGTGGACAAGCCGCTGAAGGTGCAGCTTGCCGTCGTCGGCGGCACAGGCCGGCGGACCTTCACCCTGGGGAAGACGTGCGAGGGAATCGACCTGGATGCGGCCAGCGGCGAGCTGACCGTCGATTTTCCCGCGATCTGGAAGCGGGCCGTGCCCTTCCTGCAACGACGCTATCCGCACGGTGCGCACCGATACGCAAACCGACGGCACGGCGGCCGAGTTTCAGCGCTTGACCGGCAAGGCCCTGCCGGCGGACAAGGTCGCGTTTGCCGTGCCGCTGGACATTGCCGTATCGGACAGCGAAGGGCAACGCGACAGCCTCGACCTGGCCGTGCTCGCCCTGGCCACGGCCGACGACATCGAGAAGGCCATGGACGAAAACCCCAACAACGCGCCGCCGGCCGGGCCGGTTGTGCCGATTGGGCCGCGGGCGGGTCCGGTCCAAAAGCGGATCCGGGCGCTGCCCGCGCCGCTGCCGGCTGCGCCGGCGCCAGTGCCGGCGCCGAAGTCCGAGGAAGGAGGGGGCGACAACCCGTTTGGGACCGTGGCGCCCCGCGGCCGCGTTGTTGCCGATGGAACCGGCCGCCAAATCTTTCCGCAACAGAAACTGCTTATGCTAAGGCCGGTAAAAGAATAAGTTGGGGACTGTCCCAATTTTCGTCCGACGAAAATGGGACTGTCCCCCTGGATCTGCGCGGGCGGGCGTTTGACAGGCCAAATTCCACCGTTTAGGATGACGATTGCCGACCCGCTGCCGTTAGGTTCCAGCGGGCATCACAAGAGCACGCACCCCGTGAAAAATCACCCTCCCCCGGAAGGAGAAGAGCAATGGTAAAATTCGCAGAATCCCTGTTCGTTCCCTGTACCGCTGCGCTGCTCATCGCAGCAGCGTTGTCCATCGGGCCGGGCAGAGCGCTCGGCCAAGAGCAGACGTCGCCCAGCACCGGGTCCCAGGCTGACGCATCCAAAGCCGCCCCCGCGTCGAAAAAGAAGGACCAATCTCCGGGGCCGTGGAACGATCCGGCCGACCCGACCGTATGGCCGAACCGCGCCAGCCACGCCAACAGCGATCCGTGGTTGGTGTTCAATCACGACAAGATCCGCAGCATGCACCCGCGGGTCCTGCTGATCAACTTCTCCAATGAGCAGAGTGCCGAGCAGTTGATGGGCATCGCGCGGCAATTGATCGCCGCGCTGGCGGAATCGAGCCGGTATCACGGCTATGCGGACAAGAAGGCGCCGGTCTTCATGAAGTACGAGATCTTCAAGCTCGTCGATCTGCGCGACAAGGACCGGACCAAAGGCGACTCGCGCAAGGTGCCGCTCAAGAATAACGGCTCCCAGGACCACGTCGACATGTCGCACGCCGCCTACTTCAGCGACCAATTCGCCGCCTATTACAAGGTCCCCGACCCGCGCGATCGCAACAAGCGGAACCCGCGGTGGCTGAGGCTGAACGAGCTGGTCGATCTCGGCTACATACACGAGGTGTGGTACTTCTTGTCCGGCGCGGCGCACGATCCACCGCTGCACAACTTCGAGGTGATCGAGCTGAAGCCGCAGTACAACCTCAACTTCGTGCGGCAAGACGTGCGCCGCCACGTCCAGGCGGGCAACGGCGGCGATCCGGACGAGCCGTGGACGGGCCGCAGCCTCCGCATCGGCTACGTCAACGCCTCCCGGGGCGTCGGCTGCTTCGTGCATAGCCTTGGCCACGGCCTGGAGGGCACGTGCAACTCCGGCGCCATCCCCTACTTCAGCTACTACTTCGCCCAGTACGCCGGCTTCGATTTTCGCAGGCGTTACGGGATGCCCTTCAACGATCTCTACGGGTCGCACCGCAACGGGAAAAAGATTCGCTACGAGAACAACGCGATGATCGTGCCCCACGACGGACAATGGCTCCGCATACCGAACTACGTCGCCGCCGGCGGCAACGTCCATTTTCCGCCGAACGGCCGCGAAGACTACGATGACAACAACACGCAGCCCGTCCCCTCGACGATCGAAGACTGGCGCATCGGCAGCGGCCCCGGCCACCGCAACCTGGTCAAGCCCTTTACCAACGCCGTCTTCGCCAAGTATAACGCGGTCGCCCCGGACGGCGGGGGCGCGTGGCAGGTCTATTGGCGGCAAAACATGCCCGGGCTGAACAACCGCCAGAAAGACGACTTCGGCCGGCCGATGAAGAACTGGTGGCCGTTCTTGTTCTATTGATGCAGGGCCCCCTTAGGGATGGAGGAGGGTGGCGTCATGTCGCGATGGTATCGATCTCTGGCAACGTTGTGTCTCGGCGCAGTGCTGCCCGGCGCCGTCGTGGCGGCCGATGAACCGCGCGTGACGACGATCAGCTCGGAGAAGCCGGTCCGCCAATCGGTCGTCAAGGCGTCGCAGGGCGCTCGGAGCGATTCGGCGACGCTGTTCGATTCGCAGGGAACTCCCCGGCGTAAGCGTCGGGTTCGCCATCCGCGACCTGGCGGTCGACCGGCAGGAGAAGTGCGCGGTCGCCTGGGGAGTGCGCGGGCCGGCTGCGGCCGCCCCAGCAGGGCCGCCGAACCCGATGGCCTGGGGACCGCGGCCGGGCACGATTGGACCCGGCGACGATTCGCCCATGGATTTCGCCCTGATCGATCTCCCCTCGCGCCGGGTCGTCGCCACGCACTCGCTGCCCGGAGGCATTCGCCTCCTGGCCGTGGACGACAAGTACGTCTACCTGGTTCCCGCGAGCACCCAGATCCTCTATCGCTTCGACCGCGCGGACCTGAGCAAGAGCCGCCGCGTTTTCCTGGGCGGGACGCCCCTGCGGCTGGTGGCCACGCCGGACAAGCGGGTGGCCATCCAAGTTTCGGATCGAGGAGGGCTTCCGCCGCGCATGTTCGATCGGGAGACGCTCCAGTCCAAGGACGCGGAGGATGCCGATCGCGACTTCAACCAGAGGCAACGCATGCTCTTCTTCGCCTACCACCTGCCGCTGTGGGAGCCGGCGAGCGATGGGGCCGTTTGGCACCTGGAGCAGATTCTCGACGCCAAGACCGGTGCACTGCGCTGCCTCGTGGCCGGCGGGAGCTTGCCGAGGCTGACCGAGTTCCCCGAAACCGGCGCCCAGCGCTTCACGGCGCCCCCGCAATGGACCGAGGCCAGTCCCCGGCTCTGGGGTCGCACGATCGTCAGGGGCCGCCTCGCCATGGCACAGGGCAAGCTGATTGCATCGCTGCCGCCGTCCGCCAGGATTTCGCCCGAGTATCCGTTGTTGGCCTGCCTCAGTTGGTCCTCCGCAAACAACGGCCAAGCAACCGTGTTGGAGTTTCGCAACGTGGTGGCGGGAGAACTGCTGCGGTCGGTTGAGATCGACGGCCCGCGCGAGCAGGGCGGCCAGGCCGGGCTGACGTTCCTCAAGAACACGGTCCTGGTTTACCGGGGCAGCCGCCTGCTGTTTTGCCCGATTCCGGCCGACTTGTGCCGGGATTTGCCGCTGCCGCTGATGCTGAAGTACCCGCGCATCGACGTCGCCACGATGGACAAGCCGCTGAAGGTGCAGCTTGTCGCCGTCGGCGGCACAGGCCGGCGGACTTTCACGCTGGGGAAGACGCGCGAGGGAGTCGACCTGGATGCGGCCAGCGGCGAGCTGACCGTCGATTTTCCCGAGATCTGGAAGCAGGAGTCGGCCTTCCTGCAGCATCGCTATCCGCACGGCATGCCCGATACGCAAACCGCCGGCACGGCGGGCGAGTTTCAGCGCTTGACCGGCAAGCCCCTGCCGGCGGACAAGGTCGCCTTTGCCGTGCCGCTGGAAGTCGCCGTATCGGATAAGGAAGGGCAACGAGATGGCCTCGATCTGGCCGTGATCGCCCTGGCCACGGCCGACGACATCGAGAAGGCCCTGGACGAGAAACCGAAGAACGCGCCGCCGGTTGGGCCGGGTGCGCGGCGCCGGTTCTCGGTCCAAAGGCGCCGCTTGCGCCGCCGCCCGTGCCGATGCGCGAACAATGAGGGGGCGAGAACCCGCTTGAGATCGTGGCACTCAGCCCGCTTGAGATCGTGGCGCCTGCGGGCGATTCCTCCATGAAGCCGCTACGGATCGGGCCGCTGCTGATTTCGCCGCCGGTGCTGCAAGCGCCGATGGCCGGATACACGAACTACGCCTATCGGCAAATCATCCGCCGCCTGGGCGGCGCGGGGCTGCCGGCCACCGAAATGCTCAGCGCCCGGGGCTTCCTGGGGCGCGACGCCCGCGGCCGTCCCTTGCCCGAGCGACTCTGGGGCGTCGCCGATGAGCCGCGTCCGCTGGCCGTGCAGATCTGGGACAACGATCCCGACGCGCTGGCCGCCGTGGGGCAACGCCTGGCCGCCCAGTTCCATGCCAGCGTGATCGACATCAATTTCGGCTGTCCCAGCCGCGACGTTGCCGGCAAGGCCGAGAGCGGCGCCTACCTGCTGGGCGATCCCGAGCGCGTGGGCCGGATCGTCGCCCGCGTGGCCGCCGCCTGCGCCCCCACGCCGGTGACGGCCAAGATCCGCCTGGGCTGGACCCGCGACACGATCAACGCCATCGACGTGGCCCAGGCGGTGGAAGGCGCGGGCGGCGCGGCGATCACCGTCCACGGCCGCACGGTGGCGGACCTGTTTCGCGGCCGGGCCGACTGGCAGGAGATCGCGCGGATCAAACCGCACTTGCAGTGCATTGCGCTGGTGGGCAACGGCGACCTGGCGACGCCCGCGGCGGTGCTGGAGGCTTTTGACCGCTATGGGGTCGATGGCGTGATGATCGGCCGGGCGGCCATGGCGCGGCCGTGGTTGTTTCGCCAGGTCGAGGCCGCCCTGCGCGGAGAAGCGATTCCGCCGGAGCCGACCCTGCCCGAGCAGCGGCAATTGCTCTTGGACCATTTTCAACTCGTGGTCGAACAATTCGGCCCAGAGAAGGCGGCGATCCTCATGCGCAAGATCGCCTGCTGCTATGCCCAGGGGCATCCGGGCGCCGGGCGTTCCGGGCCGCGGTCGCCCGGGCGGCCACGGCCGGCGAGTTCCTCGGGATGGTCGAGCGATGCTTCCCACGGTAAGAGGGGGGGAGCCGATTCGGGTACTGCCGGCGTGAAACGGCTGTCTCGCAAGGGGGACAGTCCCATTTTCGTCGAACGAAAATTTGGGACAGTCCCCTTGTTACCTCGCAAGCGGACCTCCCGGTCCGTCAGCCCCGCCGTACCCATCGTTTTGCCGATTTACCATACCCCATAAGGCTATCGCCTATTTTTGCCAACGCCTATTGCTAAAATAGGGCAGGCGACGTATTATTAAATTGGTTCCTGCGAGTATTGGTTTCCGGGGAAGAATTCAGGGGGGTGAGGTCTCATGAGCATCGAAACACCCAATTCTGACAGCGACCTGATGGACCTGCTCCGCATCGCCGGTCCTCTGAGCGTCTTGCAACTGGCCGACGCGATGGAGGTTACGGCGACGGCGGTTCGCCAACGGCTCACGCGGCTGACTTCCAAGGCCCTGATTCAGCGGGAAGCGGTGCGTGCCGGGCGCGGGCGGCCCAAACATCGCTACTCGCTCACCGAGAAGGGCGTGATGTCGACGGGCTCCAACTTCACCGATCTGGCCCTGGCGCTGTGGGGCGAATTCAGCCAGGTGCAGGACGATGAACTACGGCGGCAGATGCTGCGCCGCATCTCCCGCACGCTGGCACAAGGCTATGCCGAAAAGATCCAGGGCACGACGGCGACGGAACGGATCCGGTCGCTGGGCGAGTTGCTGGCCCAGCGCCACATCCCGGTCTCGGTGGAAGATTCGGGAAAGCAGTCGACGCTGACGACTCATGCCTGTCCGTATCCCAATCTGGCCGAGAGCGACCGCAACGTGTGCGTCATGGAGAAGATGCTGTTTTCCGAGTTGCTCGGCGGCGAGGTGGAGTTGACGCGCTGTCGCCTGGATGGGGGGGGTGATTGCCGATTTCAAACCAGCTAGCGGTGCGGTATACTGGGGCGTTTCTGGAAATCGGCAGATTCAAGCAGCGGACGGAGCGTGCTATGACTCAACCGTGGATCGAAGGACGGCTGGAAGAAAATATCCTCACGACGACCTTGGAGCAGGCGATCAACTGGGCGCGGCAGTCGAGCCTGTGGCCGATGACGTTCGGGGTGGCCTGTTGCGCCATCGAGATGATGTCGGCCGGCGCCGGCCGCTTCGATCTGGATCGTTTCGGCGCCGGGGCGTTTCGCGCCAGCCCGCGGCAGTCCGACCTGATGATCGTCGCCGGCACGATCAACTACAAGATGGCCAGCCGCGTCCGCCGGCTCTACGACCTCATGCCCGAGCCCAAGTACGTGCTGGCCATGGGGGGCTGCACGATCGCGGGCGGGCCCTATTACGAGTTCGGCTACAACATCGTCAACGGTGTCGACCTGGTGGTCCCGGTCGACGTGTATATCCCCGGCTGCCCGCCGCGGCCGGAATCCATGTTGGAAGGACTGATGCGACTGCAGGACAAGATCAAGGGACAGACGATCGCCCGCCAACCGGGCCGGCGCCACGGCGGCTGGCTGGCGGCCCTGGCCGGGCCCGCCGTCAAGGCGAAGGACCGGCTGCCCTTGGCCCATCACTCGGGCTTCGTCGAGGCCGAGGGGCCGCCGCTGGTCTTCCACCATCAAAAAGTCAAGCCATGAGTGAAGCGCTGTCGATTCGCGAGCTTTACGTCCAGGTGGCGGGAAAACCGATTCTCCAGGGGGTAAGCTTGCGGATCGGCCGCGGCGAAGTCCACGCCCTCATGGGACCCAACGGCTCCGGCAAGAGCACGCTGGCCTTCGCCGTCATGGGCCATCCGGGCTACGAAGTGACCGGCGGCGCCATCGACCTGGACGGGCAGGACGTGCTGGCCATGGACCCCACCCAGCGGGCGCGGGCCGGGCTGTTCATGGCCTTTCAGCGCCCCTGGCCATTCCCGGCGTGAAGATGGCCGATTTCCTCCGCCACGCCGCCACCAACGTCCGCCACCCGCAGCGCAAAGAGGGCGAAGAACTGATCCCCATGCGGCAGTTTCGCAAGGAACTCCGCGAGGAAATGGAAAAACTCCGCATCGACGCCGAGTTCGCCCGCCGCTACGTCAACGACGGCTTCTCCGGCGGCGAGATGAAGCGGGCGGAAATCCTGCAAATGGCCATGCTGCGCCCCAAGTTCGCCATCCTCGACGAGACCGACAGCGGCCTGGACGTCGACGCCGTGCGGCTGGCCAGCCAGAGCATCGCCCAGATCGGCGGCCGCCGCATGGGCATCCTCATCATCACCCACCACGAACAACTCCTGGAATACAACCAACCCGATTTCACCCACGTCATGCTCGGCGGCCGCATCGTCGAGACCGGTGGGCCGGAACTGGCGATGGAACTGCACAAGCAGGGCTACGATCGCCTCCGCGCCGCCTATCCCGATGCCGCCGCCGCCGAGGAACTCCGCAACCGCGACATCCCGCCCCCGAGCGGGCTGGCAAGCGAAGAGCTTCCGCCCCGCGGCGCGACGGCTCGGCTGCGGCCGTACCGAGGTGATTGTCATGGCAACTGATTTACAGGCTTCCTCGCACGATGCGATCGGCGAGATCAATAAACAGGCTTCCTCGCGCGACGCCATCGGCGAGATCAATAAATACGACTTCCGCAACGACGAGAAATACGTCTTCAAGGCCCGCAAGGGACTCGACCGCCGCATCGTCGCCGAAATTTCGGACATGAAGGGCGAGCCGGCGTGGATGCGCGACTTCCGGCTCAAGAGCCTGGAGATCTTCGAGTCCAAGCCCATGCCGCAATGGGGCGGGCGGATCGCCATCGACTTCCAGGAAATCTACTACTACCTCAAGCCCGTCAGCCAGCAGGGCCGCTCCTGGGACGACGTGCCCGCCGAGATCAAGAGCACCTTCGACAAGCTGGGCATCCCGGAGGCGGAGAAGAAGTTCCTCGCCGGCGTGAAGGCCCAGTACGAGAGCGAGGTGGTCTACGGCTCGCTCAAGGAGGAGCTGTCCAAGCAGGGCGTGATCTTCAGCGACATGGATTCCGGCCTGCGCGACTATCCCGACCTGGTGCGGCAGTATTTCAGCACCCTGATTCCCCCCACCGACAACAAGTTTGCCGCCTTGAATTCGGCGGTCTGGTCGGGCGGGTCGTTCGTCTACGTGCCGCCGGGGGTGAAGATCGAGTTCCCCTTGCAGGCCTATTTCCGCATCAACGCCGCGCAGATGGGCCAGTTCGAGCGGACGTTGATTATCGTCGATGAAGGGGCCCAGGTGCATTACGTCGAAGGCTGCACGGCCCCCATGTACAGCAGCGAAAGCCTGCACTCCGCCGTCGTCGAGGTGATCGCAAAGAAAGGCTCGCGCGTCCGCTACACGACCATCCAGAACTGGGCCAACAACATTTACAACCTGGTGACCAAGCGGGCGGCCGCCTACCAGGACTCCCTGGTCGAATGGGTCGACTGCAACCTCGGCAGCCGGCTCACCATGAAGTATCCGTCCATCTACATGCTCGAGCCCGGCGCCCGCGGCGAAGTCCTCTCGGTGGCCTTCGCCTCCGCCGGACAACACCAGGACGCCGGGGCCAAGGTAGTGCACTGCGCGCCGCACACCTCCAGCCGCATCGTCTCCAAGTCGATCTCCAAGAACGGCGGCCGCACCAGCTATCGCGGCCTGCTGAAGGTCCTCAAGGGGGCCAAGAAAGCCAAGTCCAACGTCGTTTGCGACGCCCTCATCCTCGACCCCCAAAGCCGCAGCGACACCTATCCCTATATCGAAATCGAAGAACAAGACGTCATGGTCGGCCACGAGGCCAGCGTGTCGCGGATCGGCGAAGAGCAGTTGTTCTATCTTTGCAGCCGCGGACTGAGCGAGGCCGAGGCCGCCACCATGATCGTCAGCGGCTTCATCGAGCCCCTGGTGAAGGAGCTGCCCATGGAATATGCCGTGGAGATGAACCGCCTCATCGAGCTGCAAATGGAAGGGACGGTGGGGTAAGACCGTGCCCGAGACCGCGCTCCAATCCGGTTTCACCCCCGAGGCGTTTGCGGCCTTCGTCCAGGCGCGGCGGGAACCCGGCTGGCTGCTGGAACTCCGCCGCCAGGCCTGGGAAATTTTCCAGGCATTGGCGCTGCCCGATCGCCGGGCCGAGGAATGGATGCGGACCGACATCCGCGCCTTTCATCCCGACGAGTTCAGCCTTCCCGTGGCGGACGCAGCGGAAACCCGGGACAGGCCGCTTTTGCCCGAGCCGCTCTTGACCGAGGGCGTGGAGCTGGCCGGCGCCGCGGCCTCGCTCGATAGCGGCGCCTACCAGTTTCGCCTGGACCCGCACTGGGCAAGCAAGGGCGTGCTCTTCGGCAGCCTGGACCAGGCGGTGATCGAACACGGCGACGCCCTGCGTCCGCACCTGCTCCGCCAGGCCATCGCGCCCGGCTACGACAAGTTCGCCGCCTTGCAGGCGGCCTGCTGGTGCGGGGGCACGCTGCTCTACGTCCCCGCCGGCGTGGTCGTCGATCGGCCCTTTCACGTCCTATCGGCCCTGGCGCCCGGCGGCGTCGATTTGGGCCGCTGCCTGGTTGTGCTCGGAGAGGGCGCCGACGCCACGCTGCTGGCCGAGACCGCCGGCGCCGAGCCGTCGGCCGCCGGGCTGCACTGCGGCGCCGTCGAGTTGCTGCTGGGGCCCGGATCGCGATTGTGCTATGTGAACCTGCAAAACTGGGGCGCCGGCGTCTGGCATTTCGCCCATCAAAAGGCCCTCGTCGGCCGCGACGCCTCGCTGCAATGGACTATCGGCGCGCTGGGCAGCCGCCTGGCCAAGGTCAATCAGCACGTGGCCCTGACCGGCCCGGCGCGGCGGCCCAGGTCAACGGCGTCATGTTCACCGACGGCCGCCAACACCTCTCCTACCACACCTTGCAACACCACCAGGCGCCCCATTGCACCAGCGATCTGCTCTACAAGGGGGCCTTGCAAGGCAGCTCCCGCATCGTCTGGCGGGGCATGATCAAGGTCGATCGCGACGCCCAGAAAACCGACGGCTATCAACGTAACGACAACCTCATCCTCTCGGAATCGTCGCGCCGATTCGATCCCGGGCCTGGAGATCGAGGCCGACGACGTCAAGTGCTCGCACGGCGCCACGGCCGGTCGCGTCGACGACGAGCAGGTCTTCTACGCCTCGACGCGCGGCCTGACGCGCCAAGAGGCCGTCCGCATGATCGTCACCGGCTTCTTCCAGCAGGTCTTCGACCGCATCGCCATCGAGGGCGTCCGCCACTCGCTGGGCGAGGCGATCGGCCGCAGAGTCCGCGAATTCTAACCGCCAATCCGGCCATGTCCGATTTCATCCGCATCTGCCCCGCCAGCGACATCCCCGAGGGAGAGCGCAAGGTCTTCGAGATCGAGGGCCGCTTCGTGGCCGTGTTTCACGTCGCCGGCGGCTTTTACGCCTTGGACGACTGCTGCACCCATGACGGCGGGCCGCTGGGCGAAGGGACGATCGAGGGATTCACGGTGATTTGCCCGCGGCACGGGGCGAAGTTCGACATTCGCGACGGCCGTGCCCTGACGATGCCCGCCGTCCAGGCCACCGGCGCCCACGAGGTCAAAGTCGAAGGCGGCGAAGTCTTGCTGCGGCTCAACCAGTAACGAGGGCGCCCGGCGATGCCCATTGCCGAAGACACCGTTTACGAAGCCTTGCGCAAAGTCCGCGACCCGGAGCTGATGGTCAACATCGTCGACCTGGGCCTGATCTACGGCGTCGGCGTCGACGAGTCCGAGGGCAAGTCGAACCTGCTGGTGATCATGACCATGACCACGCCGGCCTGCCCCTACGGCCCGGAGCTGCTCGCTGAAGTGAAAGACGCCCTCACCGCGTTGCCGGGGGCAGGCGAGGTCGAGGTGCGGCTCACCTTGAGTCCGCCCTGGACCCCGGACCGCATGACCGACGACGCCCGCGACGAACTGGGGCTGTTTTGACCTTAGCTGGCGAATCGATAACTGTCGCGTTGTCCAAAGTATTCCGCACACGCCGTGTGCGGACTGGCGGCGCACGGCCTGTGCCTGCTACTTTACGCCGGCCGCTTCCGCCCCAGCGGGGTCAAGGCCGAGCCGGCGCCCACCAGCCCCAACACCAGCCAACTGCCCAGCAGCAGCCAAGGATATCCCTGCGGCTCGTAGTGGAAGCGGACGTGGTTCTCGCCCCGTTGCACCGCCACCGCCCGAAAGGCCAGATTGCCGATCCACACCGGCGTCGGACGGTCGTTGACCCACGCCCGCCAACCGGGCGCCCAGCGGTCCGTGACCAACAACCAGCCGTCCTCCGGGGCGCGGACGTCCAGTTCCAGGCAGCGATCGTCATAGCGCCGCAAGCGGACGGGTATCCGCACGGCCGGCGGAAGCCCTGCCAGGAGATGGCGCGAAACTTGCTTCCGGCGTCCGGGCCGCCGCGGCCGGCCCGCCCGTGGCTTCGCGCGGATCGGAAACGATGATGCACAGCCCGCCCACGGCGCCGGCCCGCGCGGCCAACCGCTGCAAGGTCGTCTCGCCGAGCGGCTCCAAAGACGCCTGCGGAGCGAACCAGGTCCGCTGGCTCCCCAACATGCCGGCCGCCAACAGCGGCTGCTCCGTCTCCTCCTCATAGAGCTTATTGTGCAGGACGTTGAAGCAGCGGGCGACCGGCACTTTCACCACCAGGCAGCCGTTCCGCGGCGTGGCCGGCCCGGCTGACCACGACGGCACGCGATCGAGGCCCTGCGCGGTGAGGTCGATCGAGCCGCGGTGCGCCGCGGCAACGACCGGCCAGATCTTGCTGCTTGTGGTATACATGGCGGGGCGGGCGAGGATCACGGTGAGCACGGCGTCCACGATGCAGAGCACCACCAGCCGCCGCCCGAAGGCCGGCGCAGTTTCCCGTCCGCCACGCCGCCACGGCCAGGACGGCCATGCCCACCCAGAGCAACAACACGTGGACGGCGGCCAGCACCGCGACGCCGATTTCCGACTTGTTGAAGTCCGCCACGTAGTAGATCGCCGCCAGCGTCAGCAGGGCGGCCGCGGCAGTGGTCCACGACACGATCGCCAGCCGTTTCCAGCGGGCCGTCGCCGCGGCGGCGGCCGCTTCGGCCAGGTCGCGTCCGGCCAGCACGGCCAGCACCACCATGGTAAACAGGTAGTAGCAACGGAACATCGCCGCATGGCGGAAGTAGCGCATCGGCGGCAGCGCGTCGTAGAGCCAGCCGCGCACGGGCAATTGGTCGCCCAGCGTGGCGGCCAGGCAGAACAGTCCCATGCCCGCCAGCCACCAGCGAAACGCCTGCCGCGGCCGCAGCCACGGCGCCGCCAGTCCCAACACCAGCAGCAGCGGCGAGAGATAGATGCTCGACATGGCCAGGTCGGTGGCCCAGAGCCGATGCCACCGCCGCGTGCCCACGATGGCCACGTAGGGGTTGGCGAAGCTGGAAAGGGCCTTCGGATCGAGCGCCTGGGCCGAGACGGCCTTCTCGCGCGATCGCCCCGCTGCGGTCCGAATAACCCCGCAGCTCGTGCAAGAAGCCGAAATAGGCCGGCGCCATGGCCGCCAGACTGACGCCCGCCCAGAGGGCGACGATGAGCAGATTTTTCCCCACGCCGCGGCCGCCTGGGGACTGTCCCGATTTTCGTGTCAGCGAAAATGGGACCGGGTACCCTCTGGGTGCCTTTGCGCCACGCGACGGCTGTTCTGACGCAGAAACGTCCGCCGGGCCGAACCCGCAAATCCAGCGACCGAGCACCCAGCCCGCCAGGTAGCACTCGCCGATGATGATGAGTCCCGGATATCCGGACAAGGCGGCCAGGCCCCACAGCGCCCCGGCCTGGGCGGCCGGCAGCAGCCGCCTTTGCTCCAGCGCGACATCCAACCGCCAGAGCGTCCAGGGCAACAGCGCCATCACGACCAGGTAGGCCGTATACTCGGCCTGGCCGGTGAAGTTTGCCGAGAACATGTAGCCGATGGCCGCCACGCAGGCCATCCACACGGGGGCCCGCAGGTGCCGGGCCAGCCACAAGACGCCCAATCCGCCCAGGGCCCAAATCACCAGCCAATAGGCGCGGAACGCGCCCTCGCTGGGCCCCAGCAGCGCCGCTAGTGCGACCGTCGCCGGCGACATCGCGCCCACCTCGGGATCGAAGCCCGCCGGGCAGCCCCCGTCGACCAGCGGCGTCCACATGAGCAGTTGGCCGTGCCGGGCGTGGTCGGCGATGAGAATGAAGTAGGGGGCGAAGAAGTCGCTGGAGTCGAAGCGTCCGGTATGTCGGCCCAGGATCAAGGTGATATTGGCCGCCAGCAGGACCAGGACCACCAGCGCAGCCGCCCGACCCCAGCCGGTCGAAGTCGAGTCCGGACGCGAACCAAGAGGTGACATTCGGCACGCAGTTCCCGCGAGAGTCGGGGGCTGTCCCGATTTTCGCCCAACGAGAATGGGGCGGTCCCCCTTGGCAAGTGCCGCATCCGCCAGGGGCGATCATAGCTGGGCGGGCGAATTGGCGTCAATGGCAGTTGC
>CAVSFO010000022.1:0-63403 GCA_963727245.1 uncultured Planctomycetia bacterium
TCCCCGACAAGATTTGAACTTGTAACCTTCGGCTCCGGAGGCCGACGCTCTATCCAATTGAGCTACGGGGACTCGGGCATTCCGCGCCACTCCTTCTTTATAGCGGATTCGGCCGACCACGGGTAGCCCCCCCAAGGGCGCAAGGGTCTTGGGGATGCGAGGCGACCACACGCCGGCCGCCAGCGACGCCCCCAGGCGTAAAAGGGAGGCAGGCGACTTTCCTGGCGCGGTCAAAAAGGCCCCCTCATCGCGACGGAACCGGGTAGGAAGGCGCCTGGGCCTTAGCGGGCAGAACGACCGAAAGCGGCGGCGCAAACCAGGTTGCCAACTCCTTCGGATCCAGCGGCTTGCCACCGCCGCGACCGTACATCGCCCGCAACACCACGGGGGGCAGCGGCACATAATAGTAGTGCAGCAGGCCGTCGCAGTGCAAGGCGATAAAGGGACTCGTTCCCGCCGGACCCAGCCCGCTGGCCGGGTTCTTTTCGTCGTACTCGAAGTCGTCGGGCTTGGTCCAAACCACCGCCCAGGCGTCAATCACCTCCACGACCATGATCGTGGCGGCCAGCCCGCCCTTGATTTCTTCCATGCGGACGCCCCGTTTGCCGGGAAAGACCGTCTCTTGGCCGCGGACCGTCAGGTAGTTGGTCTTGTCGCCCGGCTGGCTCTTGCAGCGTGCGAAGCACGAAGGTCGATGCGAGGCGAGTTCCTTGTTACGTGTACCGTCCCAGGGCTCGTCGAGGTGGAACTGCTTGTAAAGCGCCTCCTCGCCCAGGTACGGCAAGATGGCCACCCGCCAACTCAACAACGGCTTGCCGCTTTTGTCGCAGGTGTAGGCCGGCGGAAGCGTGCCCTCGGCCTTGACGTACGCCTGCATCGCCTTGCCGATCTGCCGCAGGTCCGCGTCATCTTTGGCCGGTTCAGGACTCGGCGCGGGTGCAGGCCGGAGCGGGCTGCTGGGAAGCAACCACGAGACGGGGGTGGGGCCGAGGAGCATCAGCGGCACATACTCCACCATGAAGCCCAACGACACCACGTCGCCGGTGCAGGGCAGGCTGTAATGGCTGGTCGTCTCGATGCCGTACTTGCTGCGGCGGAGCGTGGCGAGGCCGGGCCGAAGATGGCGGCCGATCGCCGAGGCCGAAGGCAAGGCCGACGCGTCGAAATCGACGCTCCCGGCCGACATCGACTGCGCACTCAACACGACCAATGGATAGATCAACTCGAACAACTTCGCCGTGTCGCAATAGCCGAGCATCACGGGCCGGTCCGGCGCAGACAGCAGCCGGGCCACCTCCGGCGCCGCCGCCAGCGACTCCGAATCGGCGCGACGCGACAGGTAAGCCTTGATGTTCTGCGGGCTCAGCGCGGCGATGAACTCCGTATCCGTCTGGCACCAGGCCGGAGTGAGCGGTCCGTAGTTGACCCAATAGACGTCGCGGCCGGCAAAGCGGAACTGCCGGATGCGGGGAGCGGAAGGGTTCCACGGGTCCTGGGCCGCCGCGAAACGTTGCACGAGGGCCGAGTAGACCCGCGCGAAGGCGGGCCGATCGCGCAGCGGCACGACCGCCGTCAGGCCGGTGATGACCAGCCCGCCCTCGGCCGGCGAATTATAGATCCGCCAGGTATCGCCCAACGAAGCCAGGAGGTCGCGGCGGAGGTCGACGTGCAGTTGACGGTCGAGAGCGCCGAGGTCGAGCCAGTCCGCGTGGTGTCCCATCTCCAGCGATGAGCGCACGATTTCCACTGCCTGCTGGAGGTCGAGGCGGGCGGCAAGGGCCAGCGTCGCGTCGCGGGGGATCGGCGTCAGGTCCTCAGGCTGCAAGGGCCGATCGGAAACCAGCCGCAAGAGGCCCTGCGGTTGGCCGTCCAGCGCCAAGAGCGTCTTGCCCACCAGGCCGTTTTCCTCCAGCCCGGTGACGGCGACCATGGCGTTGGCGTTGTCCAGCCCGAGCATCCTCAGGGCCGCCGCGACCTCCGGCGTGGCGCCGGCCAGGGGCACGAGAATTTCGCGGAGCCTCTTGATATTGAGGTAGATCATCCCGGTCCGCCGCGGGACGGGAGCCTGCTCGGCGACCGCGGCAAGCCATGCCGGCGGCTGCTTGTCCATGCGGGCCAACATGGCTTCCAGGCTGCCCTGGCCGACGCCGATGAGGAAACAGCCGCCCTTGAAGCCCCAGAGGATGACCGGGCCGTCCTTGTCGCATTTCAGCCGATACCACGTCTGGCCGCCAATCTGCACGCGATCGAGGATTTTCGTCTTTTGCCGATCGATTATCGTCTTGAGGCGTTTTTCCATGGCGGCCTGGACTTTGGCCGCTTCGCCGCCGAGGGCGACGATCATGCCGCCGCGGACGTCGGTCTGCTGCGCGCTCAGCTTCACGTCGGCAACGAAAATGGCCGCCGGGTGGGTGATTGCGATGCCGAACCAATCCGCCAGGTCCTGGCTCAGTCCGTTCAGTTCCTCGGGCAAGCCCAGCAAGGACGCTATCGGGGTGGGCTCTGCCAGGCTGTGGAGCCCCTTGCCCACAACGGAGAGGAAGTGCTGCACTTCCGACTCGGCGAGCAACTGTTCGATCTGGCTGCGGCCCTTCGGATCGGGCGCGGCAGAGCCGGCCCAGTTGACGTAGAACAGGCACTGCTCGGGGGCCACGCGGGCGATGACGGGGTCGTCGGCGGCGGGCGGGATTCCCAGCGGCAGCCCCCTGCCTTCCGGGGCCGCGGCCAGCAACACGACCACCGCAACGCTCGATAGAATTCCCATGTTGATGCTCCTTGGTTTCTTAACGCCCGACCGTCAGCAGCGGAACCCTCGGCCCCAGCCATAGACCGCTCGGATTCCCACGGGAACCGAACAGAGGACAACCCATCCATGTCCATCGTGCTCGGACATTGCTTCGATGGCACGCTGCCTGTTGTCAAACACTTTGAACGCCTCCCCGTAAGGCAGGGCCACGGGTCGATGGGGTTTGCCGAGCTTGCCCGCCTCGGCGCGTGCCGCCTTCGTGACGTACATCATAACCCAACGGAACCTTCGGGAGATGTTCCCGGCGTCGGAAAAATCGAGGACGAAATTGCAGTGATGCTCGTCGATCAAGCATTTCAGTTGCCTCTGCACCGTCAGACACTGTTCGGTGGTAGCGATGTTGTCGCGCAGCGTGACGACGATTATATCGCCGACTTGTTCCCATACAAGAGGGAGCGGCCGTGTCTTGATATTCGGCACGCCGATTTGCGAGAGAACGTCCACGATCCAACCGATAACGACGAGTTCCCCGATGTAGAGAACGATGCTGATCGCGGCGAAGGCGAACACCGCCGCGATGATGATGGTTTCGAGGAAGAAGTGTTTGAAGCTGCCCAGCGCCAGCACGCAGATCGTCAGCACGGCCAGCAGCAAGAGCGAGCCCCGCCACAGTCCCCTGGCTGACGGCCAGCGCCTGCCACGACGACGATCTTCAGGATGTCTTTCCATCACGCGCCGTTTCTCTTGTCCCGCCGCCGCCTGCGCCGTAACCGGCGGCGCAGAGGGGACAGTCTCATTTTCGCGGCGCAGACGCCTGTTGGCAACGCGAAGCCATCCGCGCCCGAAAATCGGGATAGTCCCCTGCGAACACCGCCGCCTGCGTCTCAGTCGTGCTCGAAGATCATCTCCTGGACGTCGACGCCCTCCATGGCGCCAAGCTTGCTCTTCAGTTGGCGGCAGGCGGCCAAATCGCCGTACATCTCCAGCAGGATCAAACCGCGCGGCGAACAGCCGTTTTCGTCCACGTGGTGCAGGCCGAGCCGGGTCTTGATGTTGCCGCCATATTCGCTCAGCAGCTTTTGCACCGGCGGCACCTGGGCAGAGCGATTCGTGACGTGAACGCCGAAAATGACATGCGGTTGCTCCATGACTTGATCTCCTTATAAATGGTCTAGAAAGAAAAGTATCGAAAACATTTGGAAAACAATCGGGCGGCGGTTGCGGACCTCACTGCGGCGTCCTTCCCAGCCGGGCGAAAAACGAAGCCAGGGGCTGTTCGTAGTGCTTCCATCTTCCCACCGATGTCCTGAAGACCGGCTGGCGCACCTGCACGGCGCTGGCCGTTCTGACCGGCCGCTTCGCCTGGTGGAACTCCAGGCAGCTTGGCTCCCACTCCAGGCCGCACCAGGCCACGAGCCTGCGGGCCACGCCTTCCAGATCGGCCACCGTCTCCTCGTAGTCCACTTCCAACAGCGGCGCCGGCCGGACCTTCCGCCAGTGCTCCATCGTCCGTTGGTATTGGTGAAACCGTGAGGCCATCTGCTGTTGGTCGTTGGCCCAGGGCAGTTCCCGGAAATGCGTCATCCAGCAGGAGACGGCCACGTCGCGCAAATCGCGGCGGCAATGAATGAACCTCGCCCGCGGAAACAGGCTCGCCAGCAGGCCCAGATAGAGGTAGTTGTCCGGCATCTTGTCCACGATGCGAAGCGCCGCGGGACCGAGTGCGCGAAGTCTCTCCAAGTGCCGCGAGGCCAGCCGGCGGGCCGTCTGCTGGTCCAACCGGCCGAGGGCTTCGATCGCGTCTGCGCCTGGTCCGCCGAGCGCAGTCATGGTGTCGTGGGCCAGTTTGATCTCCCCGGCGCCGAAGACCTGGGAGTGGCTGGCCAGGATCTGCTCGACGAGCGTGGTGCCGGATCGCGGCAGCCCGACAATGAACACCGGCAGTTCGGTTTCCAATCCGAAGCCATGGACCCGCTGGAAGAAGTCGGGCGTGCAGACGGCGATCATCTGGGTGACAAGAAGCTCGTACTCTTTGGGGTCGTAGTGCCGGCCGCACTTGCGGCACTCGGCGAGTTGCAGGGCGTTGCCCCGCTCGAGGTGCTGGGCGGCCTGGGCATACTCGCCCCGCGCGTCGAGGACTTTGGCCAGGCCGAAGTGCAACAACAATCGTTGTGCGTCCGCCAACTGCATTTCCTCCAGCAAGCGGCGTTGCACAGCCAGATCGTTCTCGGGAAGTTTGCCGCCCAGGAGTTCCGCCAGGTTGTAATGCGCGAAGGCGAAGCGGGAATTGTGCCGCAAGGCGGTGCGGAACGAGTCTTCCGCGCCTTGAAGATCGCCCAACTCCTGCAAAGCGCTGCCCAGGTTGCTGTGGGCCTCGGCGAGATCCGGCTTCAGGTCCAGCACCCGGCGGTAGCAGGCGAGGGCTTCATCCAGCTTCCCCTGGTCCTTCAACGCCACGCCCAGGTTGTTGTGGGCCTCGGCATAGTCCGGCTTCAGTTGCAGTGCCCGGCGGTAGCAGGCAACCGCTTCATCCAGTTTCCCCTGGTCCTTCAAGGCATTGCCCAGGTTGTTGTGGGCCTCGACGCAGTCCGGCTTCAGTTGCAGAGCGCGGCGGTAGCTGGCGATGGCTTCGTCGGGGTTCCCCTGGTCCTTCAAGGCCACGCCCAGGTTGTTCTGCGCGTCGGCGAAGTCGGGCTTCAGGTCCAGTGCCCGGCGGTAGCACCCGATCGCTTCGTCCAGCTTTCCCTGCTCCTTGAGCGCATTGGCCAGATTGTTGTGGGCCTCGGCGAAATCCGGCTTCAGGTCCAGTGCCCGGCGATAGCTGGCGAGCGCTTCGTCCAGCTTTCCCTGGTCCTTCAGGGCAAGGCCCAGGTTATTGTGGGCCTCGGCGAAATCCGGTTTCAGTTCCAATGCCCGCCGGCAGCAGGCGAGCGCTTCGTCCAGCTTTCCCAGGCCCTTGAGCGCCCCGCCCAGGTTGTTGTGGGCCTCGGCATAATCCGGCTTCAGCTCCAGCGCGCGGCGGTAGCAGGCGAGCGATTCGGGAATCCGGTGCAAGGCACGATACGCTCCCCCCAGGTTGCTGTGGAAGACCGCCACATTCCCCTTCAACTCGATCGCCCGCCGAATGTACTCGACGGCCATGCCGTGCTTGCCCACCTGGTGAGCAATCACGCCGAGGAGATGAATCGCATCGGGGTGATTGGGCTCGACGGCGAGAATCTGCCGGTACATCTGCTCGGCGGCTTGCAGCCGGCCGCCTTGATGATGCCGGATGGCAATCGCCAATGCTTCGGGAACCGTGGCCATAGCCTCTATTGTGGCAATACGACGCGCCCGCCGCAATGTGTTTCAAACCAGCGGGCGGGCTGTAGACTTTAGAACCGGGGACTCAATAACTGTCATGTTGTCCAAAGTATCCCGCACACGCCGTGTGCGGACTGGCGGCACACGGCGTGTGCCGCCTACTATTCTTGCAACAGTTATTGATTCGCCGGTCCTTAGCGGAAGGCCGATCATTTCCGCGGGGCCTTTTGCGCTTCGCCCTTCTTGCCGGCGGCCTCGACCTTGTACAATCCCAAATGGCAATCGCTGATCTCCAGCGTGAGGCACGACATCGCGGTGACCATGTGCCGGCCGCCCTGCTGGCCCCAGTTGTCGGCAGAGGGTTTGACCGGGTCCCAACTCCCGTTGGCGCAGCGGTTCAGGTCCCTGACCTGGGTGCTGACCAGCAGCTTCCGCAGGGCGCGGTTCCAGGCGTCCCAGTTGTCGCCGCCGTACTTGTGGACTACTTGAGCGGCATCGAACCAGTAATAGACGTTGTGATTATTCGCGTCCGGCATGTTGTCCATCAAATACTTGACCCCCTCGACCATCATGGGGTCGTCGTGCTTGGCGCCCAGATGTTGCCGGCCGAGCAGGCCGGCGGCGGTCATGGCCAGGCTGTCGCCGTTGCCGGGCTGATACTGGAAGCGGCTGCCGCTGGGACCGGTCTTGACCAGGTCGAGCCACTGGCCGGCCAGGTCGAGGACCGTGCCCTGCTTGTCGCCTAAACTCAAACCGGCCAACTGGGCGCTTTTCAAGGCCATGATTTGCCAGCTCGTCACCGAGGTGTCGCCGGGGTCGCCGGCGTTGTATCGCCAACCGTAGTCGTTCTTGTTTTGGGCCAGGACGATGTAATCGACGGCCGCCTGCGCGGCGGCGCCGACGTTGCGGTCGCCGCTCAGCGCGAAGGCCTCGCACAAGGCGATGGTGGCCAGGCCGTGCGAGTACATGGGCGAGATGCAGTCTTTGGCCAAGAAGCCGTCCTTCTCCTGATGGAGGACCAGCCAGGCCAAGCCCTTTTCGATGTTTCTACGGTAGGGGCCCTTGGTCTTGTGCGTCTGGCCTGCGCCGAGGTAGCACAGCAGGGCCATGCCGGTGGCCCCGGCGTCGGCGTTGGCGCCGCCAGAGCCCGAGCAGCTTGCATCCTTGCACTGGGTTTTGTACTTATCGAAGGACCAATTGCCCTCGTCGCATTGATGGCGCATGAGCCAATCGAGGGCGCCGGCCACGGCAGTCTCCGGGTTGGGGCCCTCGACCGCCTTGGCCCCGGGGTGGTCCGCCGAGGCGGGTTTGGCAGCCGGCCCGGCATCCGACGGAGCGGATGGATTCTCCTCTTGGGCCTGCGCCATCGCGATCGTCAAGCACATCACCCCCACGATCAACTGCGCCGCCAGCTTCACGGCCGTGCAACGCCGGCCAGCCAGGTCGCACCAATTCGACAGTTGCATCGCCATCCTCCTGAAAAAACTTGCCGGGTTATTCGACCAACAGCAACGCATAGTAATCTTGCGGGCACTCCTCGGTGCGGACGACCGCGATGGGCAATCCGGCCGCCCGGGCCGTAGCGAAGACGTCGATCCCGGCCGCCTCCATCGCCGGTCGGGCCAACTCGGGATGCTTGCAGGCGGCCGGCTTGCGCCCCTTCCCCGCCAGGGCCACGCACGTTTTGCACAGCCAGCACGGCCCGCAAAGAAAAGCAAACGCCTTGTAGTAGCCGGCCAGAAAAATCGTCCGCTCCAACTCGCGGGCGATCTTCCGCAGCGGTTCCGTAGCACTGGCGTGCAGCAAGATCGCCGTGCGATACTCGTCGAGCATCTTGCGGGTCGTTTCCGGCGTGGGCGAGTGGGGCGGGCAGGTGGCGCATAGCCCGTACTCCGAACAGCCGAATTGGCAGCGGAGCCGGACCCAAGTGGCGGTGACCACCTGCCGCGGCGAGATGACCACGGCCTCCCGCGCCCCCATCCGCCGCGCTTCTTTGCAAAACGCCTCGATCTGCGCTGACGTGGTCTTCATGGCAAGGCGCCCCGGGTTCCAGACGGGGACAGTCCCATTTTCGTCGGACGAAAATCGGGACAGTCCCCTCTAAACGCTCGCAGACCGCAGTATACCCCCCGGAGCAGCGAAACCGCAAGCGGCCCATCACGGCATCGAGTTCACAGGCTCACTCGGCGCTGCGGGCCGCCGGGGCATGGCGGCCGGCAATCGCGTAACGCTGCCAGCGCGCCGGGGCCACCGGCCGCTGGCCGCGGCGGGCCGGATTGACGCAGAGCATGTTATAAAGATACTCCGCCGAGCCGCGCGGGCCGGAGCTGCGATCATAGTGCCAATGGCAATCCGTGGGCACCAACCCGTCGCAGTACGGCCAAGGATCGAAGGGGTTGTAGCCCAACTCGCGGACCAACTTGCTGCTGTCCATCGAGACGTTGCCGGCCCGGGGCGGGATGGGCCCCGCCTCGCGCCGCGGAATGCCCAGCAGGAGTTTGGGGTCGTAGCCGCCGGCGCGGTTGATGATCTGGGCAATCTCGTAGAGGGTCAATCGCCGCGGGCCGCCGGCGTGGAAAATGCCGCTTGAGCCGTTGGCCAGCAGGACTTCGTAGAGCGGGTTCATGCAATCGGTGTAGGTGGGTGTGCGGACTTCGTCGAAATAGAGGGTCGCCGGCCGCGACTTGCGAAACCGCGAGGTGATCCAATCGATGGCCCCGGCATGGCCGTTGAAACTCACCCCCATCGGCAGCGATATGCGGAGGATGCACACCCCGCTGTCCGACTCCAGCAGCAACCGCTCGCCCTCGGCCATCGTCTTGCCGTAGACCGTCACGGGATCGGTCGGGTCGTCCTCGCGGTAGCCGCCGTCGCGCTGGCCCGAAAAGACCAGATCGACCGAGAGGTGAACCAGCCGGAGCCGGCGGGGCACGGTCTGCGACAGCAGGTTGGCCACGCCCTCGACGTTGATCCGCCGGGCCAGGTCCGGGTTCAACTCGCAGGCCTTCAGGGCACAGTTGCCGGCACAGTCGAGCACGGCGGCGAAGCGGTGGCGGTCGAAGAGCCGCGCCATCGACTGCCGGTCCTCGGCGCTGCAGGCAAGAATGCCGGGCCCCTCCAGCCGGGTGTTGTCGGCCTGGCGAATGCCGAAGACCTGGCCGGGGTACTTCGCCTGAAAATAGTGCAACGCATTGTAGCCCGGCACGCCGGGAATTCCCGTAATCAAAAGCGGCAGCGGCGGCCGGGGTGACGGCGGGATGTTCCTATCAAGCCTGTTCACGCGAGATATCCCCACAAAAGTGCGAAACCGCCCGTCGCGCCGCATCGCCCCCACGACGCAGTCGCGGGGCTTTTCTAATCCCTAATCCCTCTTCACGCCACCCGACAAATAAAACATTTCAGGTACTCGCCTTCCAGGCAGGTGACGGCCACCGGATGATCAGCCGACGCCCCGCGCTGCTGGAGGACCTGGATGTCGCGGCGGGTCTGCTGGGCCACGCCCAGGAGCATCATCTGGAAGTCTTCGCGGGTGACGTGGCCGGAGCAACTGCAAGTGACCAGGATGCCCCCCGGCGTGAGCAACTCGACGCCCAGACGGTTGAGCCAGTGGTACGCCCGCAGGGCCTCGTCCACCGCGGCGCGGCTGCGGGCGAACTTGGGGGGATCGAGCACGACGGCGTCGAATCGCTCGCCGGCCGCCCGCAGGGCTTCCAGGGTTTGGAAGCCGTCGCCGGTTTGGAAGCGGACGTTGCCCAATCCGTTGCGGGCGGCATTCTCCTGGGCCAAGGCGACGGCCTTGGCGCTGGAATCGACGCCCAGGGCCTCGCGTGCCCCGCCCAGGGCCACGGCCGCCAGGCTGAAGCCGCCGCTGTAGCAGAACATGTCCAGCACCCGGCGGCCGTGCAGACATTCGGCCGCCGCGCGGCGGTTCTCCCGCTGATCGAGGTACAGCCCCGTCTTCTGCCCCTCGGCCAGATCGACGGCATACTGGAGGCCGTGATCGCGGACCAGGATCGGCCCTTCGGGCATGGTCCCCCAGTGCGGCCCGTCCTTCAGATCCAATCCCTCAATGCGGCTGATGCCGCGCTCGCTCCGCAAGACGATCCCCCGGGGACGAGCCAGCTCGACCAGCAGCGGCGTCAACTGGGGCAAGCGCACGGCCATGGCCAGCGCCGTGACCTGGATTGACAGGTACTGGCCGTAGCGATCGACGATCAGCCCGCTCAGTCCGTCGCCTTCGCTGAAGACCAGCCGCGCCGCTCCCTCGGGATCGTCGTAGCCGATTTCGCTGCGGAGGCGGAGGGCCGCCTCCAGCCGGTCCCGCCAAAAGGCCTCGTCCAGCGGCTGGGCCGCATCCCAGGTGTACAGACGTACCCGGATGCGGCTGCGGCCGTTGAAGACGCCGCGGGCGATGAACTTTTCCTTGTCCGAGAGCAGGTCGACCACGTCGCCGTCGGCCGGGGCCCCCTCGACGCGATCCACGGCGGAATCGAGCACCCAGGGATGCCGGCCGTAGAAGGGCCGCGCCTTTCGCGGTTTCAAGACGACGTGGGCCAAGAGGATCTCTTACCATGCGGGAAGTGTCCGGCAAATCCAAGCTTGAAGTCTAGTGGCTCGCCCGGCGGCTGGCAAGGCTCGCCGGCCGCCGGGAGCGGGAGCTTCGGGGGCAAGAGCGGCAAAATTCGCGGGTGGCCCCGATAGCTTCGCTATCGGGGTGCCGCAGGCACAAGAGGCTTTCGTGGCGTATTGACTCACCTCTTGCGGCTCCGCCGTGTGCGATAGCAAGCTATCGGGGCCACCCTCCAACGCGGCTGACACAGCCGTGACACGGCAAAATTTGCTTTATTCCACTTCGCTTTGCTTGCCGGCCCGCTATAATTCTCTGGAGACCCGGCCTCTCTGGGGGGGCAGGCCGGGCCGGCCGTGCCAACTCACGTCCTCCTGCCTACTGCGAGGCTGCCGGTGAGCATCTACAAACCGTGTGACATTCGGGGCCAGGTGGCCGGGGAATTGACGCCGGAACTCTATCGCCGCTGGGGGCAAACGCTGGGAAGCTGGCTGCCGGGCATGGCCAAGTTCGTGGTCGGCGGCGACGGCCGCGACTCCACCCCGGCGTTCCAGGAGGCCTTGATCGACGGCCTCTGCGCCGCCGGGCTGGACGTGATCAACCTCGGCCAACTCCCCACCCCCATGATCTATCACGCCAAGAACCGCGTGCAAGCCGAGGGCTGCGCCATCGTCACGGCCTCGCACAATCCGGCCGGCTTCAACGGCCTGAAGTGGCTGCTGGGCGACGAGCCGCCCGGGCCCAACGAGGTCGCACGGCTCCGCCAGGGGGCCGAGGGGCCGGCGGCGGACCTCGACGGCCGCTCCCGCAGCAAGCCGCGCGCGCTGGACATCTCGTTCGACTACGTGGCCTGGCTCCAGGAGATGTTTGTCGAGGCGTTGCGGGCCCGCCGCCACATCGTGCTCGATTCCATGCACGGCTGCTGGGCGGCCCGGCGCGGCGATACCTTAACGCCATCTTCCCGGAATGCCTGCTGACGGCGATTCATGACTGGAGCGATTCGCGCTTCGAGGGCCGCAGCCCCGATTGTTCGCGCCCCGAGCGCTTGGACGAGCTTTGCGAGGCGGTCTATCGGCAGCGGGCCGACCTGGGCGTGGCTTTCGACGGCGACGGCGACCGCATCGCCCTGGTCGATAACGAAGGCATGGCGCTGAACGCGGAGGAGGCGGCCTGGGCGCTCTTGCAGACCTTCGGCCCGCAACTCCGCGGCGATCGCTTCGTCTATGACCTGAAGTTCTCCGACCGCATCCGCGAGGCGGCCGAGAGCGCCGGGGCCGAGGCCATCATGGAGCGGAGCGGACACAGCTTTCTCCGCGCCCGCATGCACCACAGCGAAGCCCTCTTCGGCGCCGAGACCAGCGGCCATTACTTCTTCCGCGAGTTGGAAGGGGGCGACGACGGCCTGCTGGCCGCCTGCCGGCTGATCGCCTACCTGGGCGACTCGGAGCGGACGATGTCCGATCTGCGGCGGGCCTGCCCGACGGCCTTCATCACGCCCGATCTGCGCGTGGCGGTCAACGGCGACGGCGGCCTGCGGCTGATCCAGCAGATCCGCCAGTCCTGGTCGGAGCATCCGCAGACGACCATCGACGGGGTCCGCATCGATTTGCCCGGCGGCTGGGCGCTGGTGCGGCAGAGCGTCACCGAGCCGGCGTTGACGTTCCGCTTCGAGTCGGCGGATTGGCACGGCTTAGACCACCTGGTAGGCCGTTTTTGCCAACTGCTGCCCGAGGTCGGCCCGCAGCTCTGGTCCCGTTATCGGGCCGCCATGGGCACCCACGACGTCGAGTCCTAGTGGCCGAGGTCCCCTCTCCCTCCGGGAGAGGGTTAGGGTGAGGGCGCGTGCGCAATCTCCTAGAGTTCCCCCTCACCCCGACCCTCTCCCGGAAGGAGAGGGGGACCGTTTCAACGACGCCGAATCCTAGCCCTTCTTCATCGCCTTGGGATGGATCAGCCACAGCAGGATGGGGGCCGCCACGTAGATCGAGCTATAGGTGCCCGTCAACACGCCGATCAGCAGGGCGAAGGCGAATCCGTGGATCTCCTTGCCGCCGGCCACGTAGAGGACGAAGACCACCAGCATCACCGTGAAGGAGGTCAGCAAGGTGCGGCTGAGCGTCTGGTTGGTGCTGTCGTTGACCATCTGCCGCGTCATCCGCGGGTCTTTGCCGCGGACTTCCCGGATCCGGTCGAAGACCACGATCGTGTCGTTCACCGAGTAGCCGATGATCGTGAGAAAGGCGGCGACGATGGGCAAATTGACCTTGAACTGATCGATCATCAGGACGTGCGTAAGGGGGGCACGTAGGCGGCGATATAGTAGCTGAAGGCGACGCCGCCGAGCATCACCAGCACGTCGTGGATGAGGGCGACGACGGCCGCCAGGCCGAAGGCCACCCCCTGAAACCGCACCCATAAGTAAATGATGATGAGCGTCCAACTGGCGACCAGGGCCTCGACGGCCTGCCAGCGCGTGTTTTCGGCCACCGCGGCGCCGATCAGGCTGGCACTGCGGAAGTAGGGCTCCGCCGCCAGTTTCTCCTGCAAGGTCGCCAGCACCTTCTTGGCCTTCTCCGGCGGCAGCTTGATCTTCAGGTCCCAGGAATCGTAGGGCCGGTCGCCGGCGACGTACTCCGGGTTGGTCAGCTCGAAGTCTGCCGTCGTCGGGGCCTTGATCCCCAACGACGCCTCGTTGGCTTTCCAGGCCTCGGCGACCATATCGGTGGCCGTGCTATGGTTCACCGGGAAGTCGAACGTCAGCGTGGCCATAGTCCCGCCGACAAACGGCTCGGCCACGGCCGCACGGGACGGCGAACTCGGGGCCGCCGCTTTCGACTTGTCCGGCGCCGCCGCGGCCTTCGGGTCGGCCAAGGCCAGCGCCGCCGGCCCGGCCGCGGCCAGCAGGCTGTCCGGGGGCAAGTCGTCGCGCAAACGTCGATTGGATTCCGCCTTGGCGTGCTTCCCCGGCGTCTCCGCCGGCGGTTTCGCAGGCGTCTCCGCCGGCGGTTTCGCGGGCGTCTTGGCCCCCGGGGCGCGCGCCGTGATGGGCCCCAGCCCCGCCACCGTCGCCTTGTTGGTGACCAGCGAGTCGCCGAACGCCTTCTGCAGATTCCTCCCGGACCTTGTCCTTGTTCTGCTCGGAGGTGTTGATGGAGAAACGCGTGGATTTACCACCGGTGTCCGGGTGGTCGGCGTCGATAACGTTGTTGACGGCCACGTCTTTCAGGCCGGTCTTTTCCACGGCTTCGCGAACGACGGCGATGTCTTTCGGCGCCCGGAAAGCGGCCTCGATCGACACGCCGCCGGTGAAATCGATGTCGAACAGGCCCTCGCCGCGGTAGAAGGCCACGGCCAGGCCCACCAGCGTGATCAACAGCGAGAAGGTAGCGGCGGCGGGAAACCAGGCCATGAAGTCGATGTGCGTGTCCCCGATGACGTGCAGCATCTTGAGCTTGGTGAGCCAGTGCTTCCGCTCCGCGATTTCGAAGAGGAAGCGGGCCACGAACAGCGAGGTCCAGAGACTCAGCAGGGCGCCGAGAAGGAAGGTGATGGCGAAGCCCTTGACCTGCTCGGTGCCGACCACGAAGAGCACGGTGGCGGCGATGATGTGAGTGAGGTTGGCGTCGACGATGACCACGCCCACGCGATGGAAGGCGTTGCGGATCGCCATGCGCAGGGCGGCCCCGCGGTGCAGTTCTTCGCGCAGTGCGCTCATAGAGCAGCACGTTGTTGTCCACCGCCATGCCCACGGCCAGCGCCAGCCCCGCCAGGCCGGTCAGCGTGAAGGCGGCGTGCACGGTGAGCATCACGGCCACCAGCACGAGCATGTTGAGGGTCAGGCAGATGTTGGCGACCAGGCCGGCGAAGCGGTAGTACCAGACCATGAACAGCGGCACCAGGATCGCGGAGATGATCATGGCGCGGGTGCTCGTCCGGATGGTGTCGCGGCCGAGGGTGGGACCGACGAGGTCTTCTTTGATGGGCTCCTTGTTCAAGGCCGCCGGCAGGCTGCCCGCTTGCAGCACGGCCACGGTGGCCTCCACCTCTTTCTGGGTCATGCTCCGCCCTGAAATCTCGCCGCTGTCGGTGATCCTGCTGTTGAGCGAGGGAGCCGTCTGGAGTTCGTCGTCGAGGATGATGCCCAGCCGGTACTTGAAGGGCTCCTGCCCCTCTTGGGGCGAGTAGCGGCCGGTCAGCCCGCCGAATTTCTCGGCGCCGGTGTGGTTGAAACTGAAGTGGACGGCCGGCCCGCCGTCCTGGCCGATGCCGGAACTCTCCGAGGCCAGGTCGTCGCCGGTAACGTTGTACTTGTCTTTGATGACAAACACCTCGGTCCTCTTCTCGCCGCCGATCGTGCGCTGCCGCGTGGCGATGGTCGTGTCGCCGGTGAGGACGTCGCTCTCATGGCCCTTGGCCACCGGCACCCACCAACCCTCCGTCGTGCCGTCCTCGGGATTGCGGATCTCGGTGGCGGTCTTCTCGGCCAGCGCGTGATCCATGTACTTCTTCTGCGTGTGATCCTTGTTCGTGGCGAGAATGCGGAACGCCAGGCTGCCGATGCGGCTGATGCTCTTTTTGATCTCCTTGACTTCGTCCGGGTCCTTCACGTTGGGAATGGTGATTTCCAGTTGCTCGTTGCCGAATTGGCGGATGGTCACTTCCTTCACCCCGCTGGGGTTGATCCGCCGCAGCACCCCCTCGATCAGTTTCTCCATTTCGTCCTTGCTGAGGTGCTTGTCCTTGGGCAGCTTCGTCCGGTCCACTTCATAGACCATCGTCAAGCCGCCGCTCAGATCGGTCCCCAGCTTCGGCGGCCAACACCACCAGACGATGACCACGCTGGCGATAAACGCGAAGAAGAAAACGCCCAGCTTCCAGCCGTAGGCCGGCAACTTCAAGGCCCGGGCCGCGTAGACGCCCAACACGAACGGACCAATGAGCACCGCCAAGGCAATCAGCAACGGGACGTAAATGGACACGCCGTGAGCAGCGGCGCCCGGGGCGTCCGCGGCGCCGGCCGCGGCCATCAGCAGCGGGACAAAAACAGGCAAATGCATAACAGTCGGTTCCTGACGATTTACGGGTGAGCAGGCGCAGCGGGCTTCCCGCCGGCAGCTCGGGTTACTTCGACTTCTCGTCTTCCGAGACCTCGTCTCCCAGCACCTCGACGATCGAACTCAGCGTCATCCGCAGCTTGGTATTGGTGGCTTCATCTACCTTGACAGTCACCTCGTTCGCCTCGCGGTGGACGTTGGTGATCACGCCGTAGACGCCGCCGGCGGTGAGCACGCGGTCGTTCTTCTTCAAGGAGGCCAGCAGCGCGTTGCGGCGGCCCTGTTCCCTGCGTTGGGGCTTGATCATGAGGAAGTAGAAGGCCAACAGCGCGATGATGATCAGGGGCCAGGGAATGCTCGTAAGCAGGTCGCCTCCCCCCTGCCCCCCCGGCGGCGGTGCCACCGGCGCCGCTTGCCCGGCCGCCAACAAGGCGCTTACCCAAAAAAGCCAACGAATTCACGTCGCCCCCAACGTTAAGGGTGCTTAAGCCAACCCGGCACGGAGCCAATTTAGCCCTTCATCATAAGCTCCCACGCGACGAGCCACAAGAGGAGTCGAACGAAGGCCGCGAGCCGGAGGCGTCAGCCTCCGGATAGGGTGGCGGAACGCGCGGGCCTGCCCGGCCATCCCGACGCATTACTTGAGCGGCGTCGCGGTGCTGCCGGGCTATCCGGGGGCTGACGCCCCCGGCTCGTGTCCGTTGTTTTCCCTTCCCCCCTCCGCCTTCTCCCGCCGAAACTCCTCGAAGCGGTCCGCCTGGATCGCCGCCCGCGCGGCCCGCCAACAGCCGCTGGTAATAGGTCAGGTTGTGGATCGAGAGCGAGGATCGGTCCGAGCATCTCGCGGGCCATGAAGAGGTGCCGCAGGTAGCCGCGGCTGCGGCGACAGGCCGGACACGGACAGCCTTCTTCCAGCGGCCGATCGTCCCGCTCATATTGCAAGTTCCGCAACCGCAGCGGGCCGGCGTCGGTAAAGGCCATGGCATTGCGGCCGTTGCGGGTGGGCATGACGCAATCGAACAAGTCGATGCCCCGCCGCACCGCTTCTAGCAGGTCTTCCGGCCGCCCGACGCCCATCAGGTATCGCGGCCGGTCGGCGGGCAGTTCGGGGACGATGGCCTCGAGGATGCGGTACATCTCCGCGGGCGGCTCGCCGACGCTCAGGCCGCCCACGGCGTAGCCGGCGAAATCCAGCCGTCCGCAACTCCGCCGCGCACCAGGCCCGCAACTCGCAGTCCAGTCCGCCCTGGACGATGGCGAACAGGGCCTGGTCGGGCCTGCGGGCGGCTGCTCGGCAGCGGGCGGCCCAGCGGACGCTCCGCTGGGTGGCGTCGCGGACGACCTCCGGCCGGTTGGGCAGTTCGACCACGTGGTCCAGGACCATGGCCACGTCGCTTCCCAGGGCCTCTTGGATGGCCACGGCCCGCTCCGGCGACATCTCCAGCAGCCGGCCGTCGATGTGGGAGCGGAAGACGGCCTGCTCTTCGCTGACCTTGCTGATGGCCGCCAGGCTGAAGAGCTGAAAGCCGCCGCTGTCGGTCAGGATCGGCCCGTCCCAGCCCATGAAGCGGTGCAGGCCGCCCAGGTCGCGGACCACCTCGGCGCCGGGCCGCAGCGCCAGGTGATAGGTGTTGGCCAGCACCATTTCGGCCCCGGTCTGGCGAAGCTGGGCGATCTCCAGCCCCTTGACGCTGCCTTGGGTGCCCACGGGCATGAAGGCGGGCAGGTCCACCGTGCCGTGGGGCGTACGGTACGTCGACCGACGCGCCGCCGAGCCCGCATCGACGTGCTCGACGCGAAAGGAGAAGGGGGCATCGGCCACAGCAATTGGGACCCGTAGAAGAATACGCTGGGGACTGTCCCATTTGGGCACCATGCGAAGCATGGTCGGACGAAAATGGCTGTCCCTGGGAAGTTCAGCAGGTTATGTCTTGACGCACCCAGATCATTCGCCGCGGAGCTTCAGGTTCAAAACGACCAGCTTCTCGCGGACTTCGTTGAGGCTGGTGACGCCGAAGTTCTTGCACTCCAGCAGGTCGTCGCCGGTGCGGCGAACCAGCTCGCCAATCGTGTTGATGCCCAGGCGGATCATGCACTTGCGGGCACGGACGGAGAGATTCAGCTCGGAGACCGGCTTGGCCAGCAGGGCCTGCTCGTCGGCGGAGAGCATCTCGGGCTCGAAGACCTCGGCCGCCTGGCGTTCGGCGGCCAACTGGCCGAGCCGGAGCCCCTTGGAGGCGAGCATCTCCTTGATTTCCACGAGGCTGGTTTCGCCGAAATTCTTGCTGGCCAGCAGTTCCGCCTCGGTGGAGCGGCACAGGTCGCCCAGGGTGTTGATGCCCATCTTTTGCAGGCAATTGCGGCTGCGGACCGACAATTCGAAGTCGGTCACGGGGATGTTGAGCACCTGGCCCATGCGGTCGCGTTTCTTCTGCGCGTCCTCGTCGTAGAACTGCTCGTGCGAGGCCTCGGTGTCTTTGAAGAACAGGGCGGCGCGGGCGTGATCGGGATAGTCGTCCAGCACCCGCTGGTAGCACTGCGCGGCGCGGTCGTACTGCTCGCGGTCTTCGTACATCAGGCCGAGATTCATCAGCGGACCGATGAAGGAGGGGAAGCGGGCGCCGGCCCGCTTGTAGAGTTCCATGGCCACGTCGTCGTTGCCGCGGCGATCGTTTTCCACGGCCAGGCCGAACAGGGCGCCGGGGTGGTCGCGGTCGACCTCGACGGCCCGCTCGTAGAGGGCGACGACTTCGGAGGGGTTTCCGCCCGACGGCGGCCACCGTGGCGGCCCGCTGCGCCAGGTACTCGGCCGTCTGCTCGATGGCGCCGGAGAGTCCGTCCAGCGACGGCCAGGGCCTCGGCGGGCTTGTCCGCGTAGCGGAGCGCCTCGACCCGTGCCAGGGCGCACTGGCCGACGTCGTAGCCGGCCCGCTCGGCGGCCTGGTAGCTCTCGACGGCCGCGTCGTACTGTTGGCGGGCGACGTGGGCACGGCCCAGGTAGAAGTTCTGCATGGCGCCGCCGTCGCCCTGGCGGAGGATTTCGATGGCCCGATAACAGCGGCCCAACAGGAACAGGCAGGTGCCCAGCCGGACCATGCTGGCCGGGGTCTGCTCCTCTTTGGCCTGCAATTCCTGCGACGGCGTCGCGAAGGATGGCGTAATTGGCCCGCTCCCGCGCGATGGCGGCCTGCATCTGCCGCACTTCGGCGGGGCCAAAAGGACCGTTGACCAGGACCGCTTGCCTCAAGTCGAATTCGACGCTCTGCACCATTGCCAATTTCTCCCTACACCGGTCTGACCGGCCGGAATACGGACAGTGAGTTATCTCCCAGGAGCCAGCGGGGGGAATCGAACCCCCAACCCCCGCATTACGAATGCGGTGCTCTGCCGATTGAAGCTACGCTGGCCAGACGGAATCCCATAATTTAATACAAACCGGCCACGCTGGCAAGAGCCGACGGATACCCTCCGCAATGGTGGTGTGATGTGACGCAGGCGTTATGACGGATTTCCATCGGCTGGTCGAGTTCATTAACACGGGTGGGCCGGGTGGCGCACGCCGGGCGACAAAACGCGCTAGGCCTTAGCCCGGTGTGCTTGCCCTATTCGTCCTCGCTCGTGTGGAAACCGATCCGCCGCTGGGGCCGGGTTGCGGGCGGGGCCATGAGTTGGCGGATGGCGTCAAAGACACCGCGGAACTGTTCATCGTACCTCTTCTCAAGTTCATCCAGCCGCCGAGCCAATTCCACATTGGAGGCAAGCATCTCACGCAGGCGCACAAACGTTCGCATGATTTCGATGTTCACCAGCACGGCCCGCTCGCTGCGGAGCACGCTGGAAAGCATGGCGACGCCTTCCTGGGTGAAGACATAGGAAAGCGAACCACCCAGGCTGCGCTGGAAGGTATCACATTTTGTGATACCAACGCGTCGGCCTCCTCCTGGGTCAGCCGAAACATGAAGTCCGGAGGAAATCGGGCTGCGTTGCGGCTGACCTGCTGGCGGAGCGCAATCGCCTTCACGCCATACAGGGTGGCGAGGTCGCGGTCGAGCATGACCTTGCGCCGACGAATGAGCAGGATAGCTCGTTCGATTCGCTCGACGGGAATCAGGGAGACCGCGCGCTTCTTCACCATAACCCTTGCCAATGCCGCTGGTGGGGCGACGCTGCTCCGCACGCGGTTCGATACCCGGTCGTCGAAACAACTGCAAGCGGTGTTTTACCGGGTGTCGCCGCGCTTTCCATGCCATGCCCGCCGGAGGCCATAAGCCGTTATCGCATAACGTATTATGATGCGTCTACGCAATTCGGATGAACTGAGGAAGACGCATTTCCAATGCGGTGCTCTGCCGATTGAAGCTACGCTGGCCAGGCAGAATCCCATAATTTATCGCAGCCGGGCGACGTTGGCAAGCCCTCTGCCCGCCTCCTTGTCAACCGGCCGCGCGGCGGGGTAGACTACCAGGTGCCATGCAAGCGATAAAATTGAACATTCTGCAGATCGACAGCCGCCGCGACGACATCCACGCGGCCATGGCGGAACTCCGCCGCCGCCTCAGCCCCGAAGGCAACGTCGTCAGCGAAGCCGGCCGGCAGCGGACGCTGGAAGTCTTCGGCCAGCCGCTCTCGCCCCTCCAGGTGGTCCAGCGGATCTGCCAGCGACGTGAAGCAGCAGGGGCTGGCCGCCGTGCTGGATTACTCGCGCCGGATCGACAAGGCTGAGCTGACGCCCGCCGAGGTCCGCGTGCCGCTTGAGGAACTCGATCGGGCCCACGCCGCGGCCGATCCGGCCCTCTTGGCGGCGATCCGCCGCATCCGCCGGCGGATCGAGGATTTTCAAAAGGCGATCCTCCAGCGCGACGTGCGCCTGGACATGCCCAACGGCTACGTGAAACAGCGGTTCCGGCCGCTGGCGCGGGTGGGACTGTGCGTGCCGGGCGGGGCGGCCGCCTATCCGTCCACGGTGCTTGATGACCGCCGTGCCCGCCCAAGTGGCCGGCGTGCCGCAACTGGCCGTGGTGGCCCCGCCCACGCCCTTCGGCGCGTACAATGCCGATCTGCTGGCCACCTGCCGCGAGTTGGACATTACCGAGGTCTATCGGCTCGGCGGCGCCCAGGCCGTGGCCGCCCTGGCCTACGGCGTCGAGGGGATTCCCCGAGTGGACAAGATCGTGGGGCCGGGCAACCTGTTCGTCGCCCTGGCCAAGCGGCACGTCTATGGCGAGGTCGATATCGATGCCATCGCCGGTCCCAGCGAAGTGGTGGTGATCGTGGACCGCTCGACGCGGCCGGAATATACCGCCGCCGACCTGATCGCCCAGGCCGAGCACGCCCCGGGCGCGAGCATCCTGATCGGCTGGGACGAAGGGGCGCTGCGGGGCACGGTCCGCGAGCTGGGCCGCCAGTTGGCCGGCTTGGAGCGGGGCGAACTGGCCCGGCAAAGTTTGGAAGAGTTCGGCGCCGTCATCCTGGCGCGTGACGCCGACGAGGCCTGCGCGTTGGCCAACGACATCGCCCCGGAGCACCTGCACATCGCCACCGACAATGCCGAGCGGCTGGCGGAAAAGATCTCGCACGCCGGGGCGATTTTCCTGGGCAATTTCACCCCCGTGGCCCTGGGCGACTATGCCGCCGGCCCCTCGCACGTGCTGCCCACCAGCGGCACGGCCCGCTTTGCCAGCGGGCTGTCGGCCAACTCGTTCCTGCGGAGCACCAGCATCCTCCACTTCACCCGCCAGGGCATGACGAACCTCGCTCCCGACGTGCAAGTCCTGGCCGACAAGGAAGGCTTGACCGGCCATCGCGCCAGCGTGGAAATAAGGATGAAGGCGGAAGGCGGAGGGCGGAAGGTGGAAGGATGAAAGCTCGGTCGCCCCAAGCCCGCCGGCTGCGGCCGGTGGGAAGGGAAGTGGATATCGCTTGTTTTCTTCGTTCCCACCGGCCGCAGCCGGTGGGCCTGGGCATTCCAATCTCTGGTCCCGTCGGCCTTCCCCCTTCCGCCTTCCGCCTTCCGCCTTATGTCGTACTTTCGTCCTGAAATCGAAGCGATGACCGGTTACGTGCCGGGCGAACAGCCGCAGGGTGGCGCGCTGGTCAAGCTCAATACCAACGAGAACCCCTATCCGCCCTCGCCCGCCGTGGCCGCCGCCGTCGCGGAAGCCCTGCGGCGGGGCCTGGAGAAGTATCCCGATCCGCTGGCCGGGGCGTTTTGCCGCCGGGCCGCCGAAGTGCTGGGCGTCGATGCCGATTGGATCATGGCCGGCAACGGCAGCGACGACATGCTGACCATCGTGACGCGGACCTTCGTCGGCGCCGGCCAACTGTTGCGGCTGCCGTATCCCAGCTACGTGCTCTACAAGACCCTGGCCCAACTCCAGGGCGCCTACAGCGACGAGGTCCGCTTTCGGCCCGACTGGTCGCTGCCGGTCGAGTTCGCCGCCGCCCGCAAAGACTTGCGGCTGGTGTTCCTGGCCAATCCGAACAGCCCTTCGGGCACGATGGTTCCGCCCGGGCAAGTGCTGGACCTGGCCGAGCGGCTGCCCTGTCCGCTGCTGGTCGACGAGGCGTACGTCGACTTCGCCGAGACGAATTGCCTGGACCTGGTGGCGCGGAACGAGAAGATCCTGGTGTCGCGGAGTTTGAGCAAGTCGTACGCGCTGGCCGGTCTGCGGTTCGGCTACGTGGTGGCGCAGCCGCAGGTGATACGCCAACTGGTCAAGGTGAAGGATTCGTACAACTGCGACGCCCTGTCGATTGCGGCCGCCGCGGCGGCCATCGGCGATCAGGCGTGGCGGACGGCCAACCGGGCCAAAATCCTCGCCAGCCGGCAGCGGCTTGTAGCGGCCGTGCGGGAATTAGGGTTTGCAGCGGTCGATTCGCAAGCTAACTTTGTCTGGACCACCCATCCGACACGGCCCGCCAAGGCTCTCTACGAAGAACTGAAACGGCGCGGCATCCTGGTCCGATACATGGACTATCCGGGCTGGGGTGATGGGCTGCGGATCAGCGTCGGCAGCGATCGCCAGATCGACACGTTGCTGGAGCAGCTAAAAGGGATTTAGGGATTTTAGGGATTGGGGATTAGCGATGGGGTCGCCCCCGCTCCCCAAGCCCACCGGCTGCGTCCGGTGGGACCTGATGCGGCCGGCGCGACGCTGTTCCCACCGGCCGCAGCCGGTGGGCTTGGAGAGCAAGACAGACGCGGACCAACCAAGGAACGACTCATGGCTCGAAGCGCCACCATCGATCGCCAAACCGCGGAAACCAAGGTCCACTTGGAGCTGGCCTTGGACGGCAGCGGCCGCTCGCAAGTCGCTACCGGCGTCGGCTTCTTCGATCACATGCTCGCCCTGCTGGCCAAACACGCCGCCTTCGACCTGACGGTCCAGGCCGCCGGCGACCTGGAGGTCGACCAGCACCACACGGTCGAAGACGTGGGCATCTGCCTGGGTCAGGCGCTGAACGAGGCCCTCGGCCAGCGCGCCGGCATCCGCCGCTACGGCCAGGCCACCTTGCCTATGGAAGAGTCGCTGGCCACCTGCGCCGTCGACCTGGGCGGGCGGGCGTATTTCGTCTTCGAGGCCAAGTTTCCCGCCCCCAAAATCGGCCTGTTCGACAGCGAACTGGTGGCCGTCTTCTGGCAGGCGGTGGCGGCCAATGCACTGTGCAATCTGCACCTCAAGTTGCACCACGGCCAGAACGGCCACCATATCGCCGAGTGCCTTTTCAAGGCGGCGGCCCGGGCGTTGCGCATGGCCGTCGAGCCCGATCCCCGCATCACCGGCGTGCCCAGCACGAAAGGGCGGCTGTAAGCAAGGGGGAAGGCGGAGGGCGGAAGGCGGAAGGAAGAAGACGAAAGGCACGGACCTGCCCGCTCATCCTTCATCCTTTATCCTTTATCCTTCGTTCTTCCTTCCCCCTTCTGCCTTCCCCCCTCCGCCTTGGTAAGCGTGGGCAGGACCAGGCTGGAAAACGCCTCCGCAGAGTCGAAACACACGCCGGTCACCAGCAGGGAGAAGACCGCGGCCCCGCGGCGGGCGACGAAGAGATTTCCCACCGGCTTGCCGGCCGAAGTGATCACGCCCAGCCGCGACTGGTCACCCCAGTGGAAGATGTCGTTGCGCTCGACCAGCGCGACGTCCTTGCCGCCCGGCAGCGTCTTGCTCCACGGCCCCAGGCCCCAGCGGCGGCGGCAGAGCTTCTCCGCCTCGGCGGGCCCCGCCGTCATGGCAAACGTCGATTGCACGTAAAGGTCGTCGTGCTTGCCTCGGACGTAGGTGTACTCGATGTCGAACGAGCCGTCGAAGTAGCGGCACCGCAGCCAGCTCTCGCGGCTCGCCTCGGGCACATAATCGTCGATTTGGGCGGCCACCGCGTAAATGTCAACCACCAGCTTGCGCTGCGGCGGCGGGACGGGCTCTTCCACGGGCGTGAAAAGCACCAGCGTCCCCAGGGCGATCATGGCCACCACCGCGACGAGGACGCTCAAGGAGACCAGGATCAAGAGCGCGCCGATCGTCTTCGACCGCTTGCGTCGCGTCGTGCGCTCGCTGCTGAAATCCCGGCCGGTGGACATGCTGTGGGCCTTTGCCGTGCTGCGGTTACTGAAAGCATAGCAGCTTGGCAGGGCGGCATCAATCGGCGGGGAATGATGCGCTGCATGTCGCCGCGGCTTGCCCTCGCATCCCAAGCCCACCGGGTACCCGCGCGGCGGGTCGCGACCGGTGGGAAGGGAAGCGGCAACGACCATTTTCCCCAGCGCCCTTCCCACCGGCCGCAGCCGGTGGGCTTGGAAGGCAGGTGGGACGTTTTTTCGGCCGCACCCGGCTATTGACAATGGATGGCAACCGCGACACAATGCCGGTTGAGCCTACTCCCACAATGGCGGGCAGTCGGACTGACCTGACCGCCTCGCCGCCGACAACGCCGGGCGACCTTGGAACAAACCGTGACGGTCGTCCCCGTATTCAGCCACTGCGTAATGGCGATTCGCAACAATGTGCTGATCGAGCGCGTCAGCGCGACGGACAAGGAATTCCACTTCCAGAATTGGTTCAAGGCGAGACTCCATGAGTTTGGGCAGAACTTCGAGGTGGGAGGCCGCAACAGCTACCCGGATTTTCGGATGGTTGCCACGACGGACGGGTACGAGCTGAAAGGTCTTGCGTATCCAGGGCGTGACGCCACCTTCGATAGCAACAGCCAGGTGCCCACGGGCTTTCATAACGGGCGTACCATTTACTACGTTTTCGGTCGCTATCCGAAGAAACCCGACGGGAATTCGTACCCGGTCCTCGACCTGGTCCTTTGTCACGGTGATTTTCTGAACGCGGACCACGAGTACGTTCACCAGAACAAGAGCGTCAAGGGCTTCGGCAGCTACGGCGACATCCTCATTCGCGATCGGAAAATGTACGTGGTTCCGACGCCGTTTCGTCTCGTCGACGGGATTGCTCACCAGCAGACCCTGATCCTGCCCGCCGAAATCGCGCCTGGCAGCGGTTTTGTCCAGGTGGGCGACCTTTGCCGTCGGGAGGCGGCCGAACTGATCGTCGGGTACGCGTTCGACCTTAAATCGAACGATCTCCGCCCGTCGAAAGTTCCCAATCCCGGGGTCGGCCGCGAGCACCATTTCCGGGCGTGGAGGGGCAGGCGGTCACCGGCCAACCCGGTGTCGATGCGGGCCCAGGCAACGGTCGGCGAGGGCCTTCAAGGCGGTGACGAACATGCCGGACCGTAACCCACGTTTGATCGAAACCGACGGCTTCCCTTTCGTCTTTCTTTCTCACCTTGCCGAGCGCGAAAGCTGGCGGAAGGAGATTCACCGTCCCGTCTACCACGTTCATAAATGGTGGGCGAAGCGGCTCGGCTCAGTGTTTCGAGGCATTTTGCTCGGCAGCGTCCTGCCCGAGCAAGCAGACCTGGCCGCTGAGTTCTACCGCAACTGCGAACATGCAGGCCGAGTCGTTTTCGACCCGTTCATGGGCTCAGGGACCACGATCGGTGAAGCACACAAGCTCGGCATGGTGGCGTTGGGACTTGACATCAATCCCGTTGCCGTCGAAGCCGTCCGCACCGCCCTCGGACCACTGGATCGCAAGCGCCTGAAAGATGCCTTCGCAACCTTGTCCGAGACCGTCGGCCGGCGCATCCGCAACATCTATCAATCGATTGACTCACGCGGACGGGCCTGCGACGTCCTCTATTATTTTTGGGTCATGCAGGCATGTTGTCCCAATTGCGAGCAGGCGGTTGACCTTTTTCCTTCTTATGTCATTGCGCGAAATGCCCGTCCGGACCGAAAGCCGGAGGTTCAAATCGTCTGTCCGCAATGCGGTGATGTTTTTCCCGGCGTCAGGGGAGATGAAGCCGTCGCCTGCCGCCGCTGTCGGCACGTCTTCGACCCCGGAACAGGGCCTGCCTCTGGAGCACGGGCAACGTGCCCCCAGTGCGCCTCGGTGTTCTCCATTCTCAAGGCCGTTGGAAGACGCCCGACGCGGCCCGATTTTCGACTCTACGGAAAGCTTGTTCTGACCGGCGAAGGCAACAAGGAATATTTGGCTGCGACAAGCGACGACCACGAGGCTTACCAGGACTGTACTCACCGGCTTCGCGAAGCTCTTCGCGACGGGACCGTCACTCTGCCGGATATGGCCCTCCAGCACGGTTACAACACGCGGCAGGCGATGGGTTACGGCTTCACCAATTGGCGCGACTTCTTCAATGACCGCCACCTCTTAACACTTGGGTGGTTGCACGCTGCGATTTCCAAGATTCCCGACGCTTCGACCCGCCGCGCGCTGCTTACCCTGTTTTCCGGGGTTCTCGAATTCAACAACCTTTTCGCGTCCTACAAAGGCGAGGGCACGGGGGCGGTGCGCCACATGTTCTCGCACCACATTCTGAAGCCCGAGCGCACGCCGATTGAGGCAAACCCCTGGGGGACCTCCAAGAGTTCAGGAGCTTTCTGCAATCTCTTTCGCAGCCGTCTGCTCCGCGCCGTCGAATACCGCGAAGCGCCGACCGAGATCAACGGCAGAAGCGGCGCTGGCCGCGTTTGCTCGCGGCCTTTCACCGGGAGGGTGGCAGAACAGTGGCCCCCGCGAGGCGAATTGGGAGACCGGGAAATCTATCTCTCCTGCGCCGACAGCGCGACAACCGGTCTCCCCGCCAAGAGCGTGGACCTAGTCGTCACCGACCCGCCGTTCTTTGATAACGTGCATTACTCCGAACTGGCCGACTTCTTCTTTGCGTGGCAAAGGCTGCACTCAGGGGACGCGACGGCGAAACTGGCCACGACGCGCCACGCCTCCGAAGTCCAGGATGTTGATGCGGACCGTTTTGCCGCCAAACTGCAGGCCGTGTTCCGCGAATGCCACCGCGTCCTGAAAGATGACGGCCTGTTGGCGTTCAGTTATCATCACTCCCGTGACGATGGATGGCAGTCGCTGGCCGAGGCAGTCCTGGGCGCAGGATTTATCGTCGTCAATTCGCATCCCGTCAAGGCCGAGATGTCGGTGGCGACCCCCAAGTCGCAGGCCAAAGAACCGATCCAACTCGACATCATCCTGGTTTGCCGGAAGCAGGCCTTTGTTGGGGACCGCCCCGTTTCCCGTATTCAGGAAGCGCTTTCCAGCGCGCGTGCCAAACTGTCACGCTTGGCGGACGAAGGATTCTCCCTGTCCCGCAATGACCGAAAGATCGTCTTTTTCGGCCAACTTCTGACGGCGATATCTGCCCCGGCGGACCTTGCGTCCGTCGTCGGCCAGGTCGCTGGCGAGTTGGAGTCCCCTGGTGAGCCACGCCCTCGTCGTCGCAAAGGCCTCCAGCAAGGCCTGCTATTTGAAGAAACTTAGTGAGCCGGCTTCCTTTGCTCGCTCCCCAAGCCCACGCCTCTGCGGCCGGTGGGAGAGGCGCCGGAGAAGATGCCGCTTGCCGCTTCCCTTCCCACCGGCCGCAGCCGGTGGGCTTGGGGGCAAGTGGGACGGTTTTTCGCGCCTATTCCGGCACGACCGTCACCAACTCCTCGCAGACGGCCTCGATCTGGTCGGCCGTGATCGTCCCTCGCTCCTCGGCAAAACCGATCAAGAGCGCCAAGTCGCAGAGGCGATTGATCCGCCGGGCAATGCCGTGCGTCAGGTCGTGCAGGGCGGTCGAGGGCCTCCGGCTCGAAGATCGGCTGCACGGCGCCCGCCATCCGCAGGCGATGGTTCACGTAGGCTGCCGTCTCCTCCTCGTTGAAGGGGCGCAGCAGGCATTTCACCCCCAGCCGCTCTTCCAACTGCGGGATGCGCGCGAACGTGGTCAAGAGTGCCGGCTGGCCGGCCAGCAGCAGCGTCAGGCCCGGCTGACGGTCGGGCTGGAAATTCATCAGCAACCGCAGGGCTTCCAGGGTATGGCCGTTGTCCAGCAGTTGCGCCTCGTCGATGACCAGGACGGCGTGGCGGCCGAGGCGGGTGTTGTCGGCCAACGCGCGCTCGATGCGGAGCACGCTCTCATGCACGCCCGCGGCGGCGGAAAGCGTGTTGGAGCCGTCCAGCTCATCGGCCAAGTAGGCCAGCAGCTCGGCGGTGGCCATTTGCGGAAAGACCAGGTGAACGAAGGGGGCGAAGCTTTCGCCCAGCACGGTCCGCAGCATATTGGCCAACAGCGTCTTGCCGGAGCCCGAGGCGCCGGCCAGGAGCGCGCCGCCGCGACGGTTCTCGACGGCATAGCGCAATTTCAACAGGGCGGCCTGGTGCGACTCGCCCGGATAGTAGAACTGCGGATCGGCATTGTTCTCGAAAGGCTTCTGCCGAAGTTGCCAATAGGATTCGTACATGGTCCACCTACGAGCGGACAAAGTTTTGGATGACGCCGATTTGCACTACGCCGGCGGCGCTGAGGCCGGCTTGGACTTCCGCCAAACGCTCCGCGCTGGTCGTGCGGAGGTTGTGGATCACGATGGCCGCATCCAGGCCGCTGCCGCTGCCCAGAGCGGGCAGGCCGGCCGCGCAGCGGTCTTGCAGAGGCCCTGCGTCCACCAGGATGAAGTCGTAATGTTGCTTGAGCACGTCGAGGCTGGCGGCCAGGCCCGTCTCCAGGCCGGCGCCGCTGCCGGCACTGTTGTCGCCGCCGTCACCGGCGGACGGCTTCACTGCGGGCAGCACCGCCAGCCGGTCCGCCGTCGAGTCGATGATCACTTCCTCCAGGGGCAACCGCCCTGCCAGCACCTCTTCCCAGCCCGCCTGGGGCGCCATGCCCAGCCGCCGGGCCAACTGCGGATCGTCGAAGGCGGCGTCGGCCAGCAGCACGCGGAAGCCGCGTTGGGCCAGCAGCCGCGCCGCGCAGAGCAGCATGGTCGTGGCGCCGTCGCCGGCGCGGCATCCGCCCACCGCCAGCACCTTGTGGTCGCTTGCGGCGGCGGCCAGCAGCGTCGGCCAATTCCCCCATTTGCCGCGCCGCGACCGCCTGCAACTGCGCAGATCCGCGGCCAGACGAAATGATCGACTTGCAGCATCGGCTGCCACGACGCCAGTGCCGCCGGCAACGCCGGCAGTTTTTCCCCGGCGTCGCACACCGCCGAATCCTCGGGCTCGTCCGACTCCGGCGGCCAGACGCTCAGCGGAGAAGGCGGCACGACCGCCTCGGCGACGGCGGCCAATTCCGCGACGGCGACCGCCTCCTGTTCGGGCGGCGCCGAGTGGTCTTTCTCAGCGGCGGCGTCGGTCTCCTGAGGGTGCGCCACGGCGTTGCAGAAGAAGTGCTCATCGCGGCGCGGCAGCTCGGTTTCCCTGGGAGGAAGCAGCGGCACCCGATCGGGCGCCGGCGGCAGCGTCACCTGCGGCGGCGGGGCAACCACCCTCTGCGGTCGTGCACCGGCCCAGGCCGGAGGCCGCACCAGTCCCAGCGTCTCGCGGGCGGACACCGACCTGGCCCGCGGCAACACCGCCGCGGCCGATTGGTCCGCGGATCTCGCCAGGTTGGTGAACAGCCGCTCCATCGAGGCTGTCGTCGGCCCCTGCACGGCCGCGGCCGTCCGCAGACTAACGCGGGGCTCGGCGACCATCGTTGGGGCCGACTCCGGGACCACGGGCGGCATCTCCGCCGGGGCTTCGTCGCGCGGGGCCGGCGGGTCGACGACCGGCGACTGCGTGGCTTCCTGGGCGGTGCCCCCGCGCGAATAAGCTCGAATAAAGGCTTGGTCCAGGGCGGTCATGGATGGTCCTGGTTGGGGGAAATGGGAATAATGCCGCCGTCAAGCTGCACCGCGCCGTCCGGCGACGATTGTTGCGGAGTTGAGGTCGGCGGAGGAGGATCGCCGCCGGCTTGTGGCGGCGCCCCGCGATTCAGATCAGGCATCAGCGGACTCACCGGGGCCTGGCTGCCCCGGTAGTCGCCTTGGGCGGCCCCGGGGTAATTGTTGCGCCGGTCGTTACGCTCGTCGGCCTGGTATATCGGCCGGTCGCCCCACGGAGCGGTTTGTCGCGTATCGGCTGGCGGATTGGCGTCCTGTCGGCCGTCCGTCCCGCTGGCCTGGACCACCGTCGGCGGCGTCGAATTCGTCGCTACGCCATCTGGCCCCTGGTGGCCGATCGCCATGGGCCGATTCATTCCCACGGTTGCCGGCGGGACGTGATCGGCGACGGCAGGAAACTGCGAATTGGCGTCCGCCGGCGGCATTTGCATGGGCAGATTGGGCGAGGCCGCAATCACCACCCTGGGCTGAAGGGCCATCGGTCCGCCGGGAATCGGGGAGGAGTCGTGGGCCGCCGCGAGTTGCGACCCGCCGCCGTTCCAAGACGGGGCCACGTCGGCGTCCGGCGCCGGCGGGCTGTTGTACTGCGAAAATTCGCCCTCGCCCGGCTTCGGTTGCGATTTCTTCGCCAGGGTGAACGGCAGGATGGCCGCCACCACCAAGAGGAGGCCTCCGCCGATGATAATTTTGTTCGCCAACGACTGGCTGATCATTCGCCCCTCGGTGCCGATGGTGTGCTCCTCCAGCAGCGACTCAGGATCATCGGCATCATCGTCGTCAAGATCCGGGATTTGCGCCAACAGCGTCGCTGGCGAGCGAGTAGATAACTGGGCAAGATGCGAAGCTTGCGTTGTGGCAATTGAGTGCTGGACCATGTTTCTTTCACCGGCCGAAGCGGGGGTTACATCGCATCGCGACAGGCCGGGGCTTCCTTTCCGAGGATTCTTCTGGCCATTGATTCGCGCATGGAGCACCCGTGGCGATCTATGGCATGGTAGTTATCGGTTCCGATTGCGTTGATCTTGAGCATTAACGCGAGTATGCCGGTTAAGTAAAACGGGCAAAGCATATCCGAACAGATGCCGTAGAAAGTTGTAGGTCAGGCACCCCGCGCCTGACATGCCACGGATCCTGGGGGCCTTATGTCAGGCACGGAGTGCCTGACATACAACTACAAATACACCGCTTGCGACAGATCGACACTACACTCTCCAGGAGGGAGAGGGGGTGAACCTTGACACTGGGTAAAATGCCGCTACGATGGGAGCATGACTCAGATCCAGCAGGCCCGGGCCGGCGTCATCACCCCCGAGATGGAAGCAGTCGCCGGCAGCGAGCAGCTTGCGCCCGAATTGGTTCGCCAGGAGGTCGCCCGCGGCCGGATGGTGGTCCCGGCCAACAAGGTCCACTTGGAGAAGGGCCTCCGGCCGATCGGCATCGGCATCGCGGCGCGAACGAAGATCAACGCCAACATCGGCAAGTCGGCCCTCTCCAGCGATCCGGCCTGCGAGCTGGAGAAACTGCTGCTGGCGGTCCGCTACGGGGCCGACACGGTGATGGACCTGTCGACCGGCGGTCAGATCGGCGCGGTGCGGCAGCGGATTGTCGACGCGGCCGCGGTCCCGCTGGGCACCGTCCCTATTTACCAGTTGGCCGAGCAACTCGACGACATTGCCGACATGCGGCCGCAGCAGTTTCTCGACGTGGTCGCCGAGCAAGCCCGGCAAGGCGTCGATTACATGACCATCCATGCGGCCCTGTTGCGCGAGCACGTGCCGCTGTGCCGGGGGCGATTGACGGGCATCGTCAGCCGCGGCGGGGCCCTGGTGGCCAAGTGGATGGCAGTCCACGGCCGGCAGAACCCCTTCTACACCCAATTCGACGATCTTTGCGACATCATGCACGAGTATGACGTCACCTGGAGCCTCGGCGACGGGCTGCGGCCCGGCTCGCTGGCCGACGCCTGCGACGAGGCCCAGTTTGCCGAGTTGCGGGTGATGGGCGAGCTGGGACGCCGCGCCGGGAGCGCAATTGCCAGGTGATGATCGAAGGGCCCGGCCACGTGCCCATGGACCAGATCGAACGTAACGTCAAGCTGCAGATGGAGTGCTGCGACGAGGCGCCGTTCTACGTCCTCGGACCGTTGGTCACCGACGTGGCGCCGGGCTACGACCACATCACCAGCGCCATCGGCGCGGCCCTGGCGGCCTGGTACGGTGCGGCCATGCTCTGTTACGTGACGCCCAAGGAGCACCTGGGCCTGCCGAACCTGGACGACGTGCGGCAGGGGGTGATCGCCTACAAGATCGCCGCGCACGCCGCGGACGTGGCGCGGCATCGCCCGGGGGCCCGCCTGCGCGACGATGCCCTCAGCGCCGCCCGCTTCCGCTTCGATTGGGCCGAGCAGTTCCGTCTTGCGCTCGACCCGGAGACGGCCCGGCGGATGCACGACGAGTCGCTCCCCGAGGCGGACCAGAAGCAGGCGCACTATTGCAGCATGTGCGGCCCGAAGTTCTGCTCCATGAAGACCACCGAGGAAGTGCGGGAGCTGGAGCGGCAGCGGGCAGAGGGTTGAGTTGCGTTGAGTGGAGCAGTCGACACGCGGAGTATGCCGTGAAAACAAGCACGCATCGCGAAGATTCGCTCTCCTGGCCCTGGCAATCGCTCTGACCCTGGCCGCGTGTGCCCCGGCGGCCGACCCGCGCCGGCGCCCGGCGGCGACGTGACGGTCTATCGCTTCGCCGGCGACCGGCTGAGCTGGGTCTATGGGCTGAAAATCAACGGCGCGGACGTGCCCGTGACGGCCTTGCCCAACATCGATGCGGCGGCCTGCCAGCGGATTGTGGCCGGGTACGACAAGCTGCCGGCGCAGTGCCGGGTGCCGTTGAAGTTCGTGGGGCTTCACTACGCGCATCTTGCCGCCGCGGGAAAACTTCAGGTCGAGCTGACCGCCTCGGAGCCCGTCCGCGATTTCACGATCCATCCGAAACGCCGAGCGATCCAGGCGGCGGCCGACGGCCGCGTGCTCCGCTTCACGATCGACCAGCGCGAGCCGCGCTATTTCATCGTCGAGGTCAACGACCTGCCGCCGTGCTGCCTGATCGTTGATCCGCCCGAAGAGGGCGCCCCTTCGCCCACGGCGGACGGCGTCGTCAACGCCGCCCAATTTCTGACCGATGCCACCGGCAAGCTCGATCAGACCGGCGGTTTTGCCCTGGCGATTGCGGCCGTCAACGGCACCGGCAAGACGCTGTACGTTCCGCCCGGAATCTACCTGACCGACACGATCAAGATTCAGCAGGCGTCGGACCTGGGCATCTACCTGGCGCCGGGCTGCCTGATCCGCATCAAGACCAGTCCGCGCGGCGAGAACCGCCACGCGCAGGGCATCTTGATCGAGAGGAGCAAGCGGATTACGATCTCCGGCCGCGGCTGCCTCGATCAGCAGGCCTACGAGAACTTCACCGGCGGCAACCGCTACAACCATCTGACCGCCGACGATTACCGGGTGCCGGTCATTTCCCAGGCCCCCGTGCTGATCCTGCGGTCGCAGGACGTCACGGTCCGCGACTTGACGGTGCGCAACGGCAGGAACTGGAACGTCAACGTCGTGGGCTGCGACCGGGTCACGCTGCGCCGCTGCAAGGTTCTCACCCCGCCCGCCTGCGTGCCCGAGTTCACCGACGGCATCGACGTGGTGAGCACCGACGGCCTGACGATCGACGGCTACTTCGCCTACTGCAACGACGACTGTTTCGCTTGGGGCAACACGATGTGTTTTGCCGGTCCGCTCTTGGACTTGGCCCAATCGCGGGAGCTGAGCCATTGCGTGGTGCGCGGCATGGTCGGCTGGAACCCGCGGGCCAACGGCATTCGCTTCGGCGAGTGGGGCACCAGCAGCAAGGTGGGCATTCGCGACATCCGCTTCGAGAATTGCGATTTCTGCGGCATGTACGCCTCGGGCCTTTTCATCGGCAGCCTGGTGCAGGACCCCAAGTCTCCGCAGCCGCCCAGCTACGGGACGCTGAAGTTCGTCGATTGCGGCTTCGACTGCGACCGCGTCGTGCGTTATGTGTTTCTGATGAAGAAGGTGCGGATCGAGCGGCTCGAACTGGTCAATGTGGCCGTCAACGTCGCTAATAAGAGGTCGGTCTTCGAGGGCCTCGCCGACGGCGCGATCGGCCGGCTGGTCTTCCGCAATCTCAGCGTCGGGGGCAAGAAAGTCAGCAATCTCAAGGAGGCGGACATCCACGTGAAGAACGTGGCAGCGGTGATTGTCGAGTAGCCGCATAACCGTTCACGGCCCGTTCTCGGCGCTCATAACACTAGCCCGAAGCGCAAGCGAGGGTGCGCCACGGTCGGCCGTCGTTCCTCCCTCGCTTGCGCTTCGGGCCGGTTTTCATGCTGTGAACGATTGCGGTATTGGGCGGCGCAAGGGGACAGTCCCATTTTCGTCGGACGAAAATTGGGACAGTCCCCAGGCCGGTTGACAGGCCGCCGCGAGAACGTCACAATAGCCGGCCTATGGCTTCCCAGTCGGCAGCCAGCAGGGCGAGTGTGCGGATCCCCGGGGCCTGGCCCGCGCTGCTGTTGCTGCTCTCGATGAACCTGTTCAACTATATCGACCGCCAGGTCTTGGCGGCCGTCGAGCCGCAAATCCGCCACGACCTGCTCCATGCCGGCCAGCACGATCTCCATGCCCGCACCATGACCGGCCTGCTCTCCACGGCCTTCCTCGTCGCCTACATGGTCGCCTCGCCGCTGTTCGGCTGGCTCGGCGAGCGGCGGTCGCGATGGCGGCTCATCGCCATCGGCATCGGGCTCTGGAGCCTGGCCAGCGGCGCCAGCGGGCTGGCCCACACCTTTGTCATTCTCCTGCTGACGCGCTGCCTGGTGGGCGTCGGCGAGGCCGCCTACGGACCGGTGGCCCCGACGATCATCGCCGATTTCTACCCCGTGGCCAAGCGCGGGCAAGTGCTGTCGTGGTTCTACATGGCGATCCCCGTCGGCAGCGCCCTGGGCTACGTGCTGGGCGGCTATGTGGCCGCCATGAACCGCGACGCCCAAAGCTGGCGGTGGGCGTTCTACGCCGTCGTGATTCCCGGCTTGCTGCTGGGGCTCTGGTCGTTGGGAATGCGCGAGCCGCATTTCGGCCAGTCCGAAAACCTCGCCCCCCAGCCCCGCCGCCACCGCCAGTGGAAGGACTATCGCACGCTGCTGCAGACGCCCTCCTACGTGCTCTGCACGCTGGGGATGACGGCCATGACGTTCGCCGTCGGCGCCTTGGGATGGTGGATGTCCGACTACCTGGAGTCGCGCCACGTCCCTTGGGTGTGGGGGAAAATCGAGCCCGTGGCCTTCTTCGGCCTGCTGACCGCCGTGGCCGGCGTCCTGGGCACCTTGACCGGGGGAATCGCGGGCGACGCCTGCCGCACGCGCTGGCCCGGCTCCTATTTCCTGGTCTCGGGGGCGACCATGATCGCCTGCGTCCCCTGCGCGCTGCTGTTCCTGGTGGTGCCTTTCCCGGCGGCCTGGGCGTTCGTCTTCGTCGCCGAATTCCTCCTCTTCTTCAACACCGGACCGACCAACACGATCCTGGCCAACGTCGTCCATCCGTCCATCCGCGCCACCGGATTCGGTCTGAACATCCTCATCATTCACACGCTCGGCGACGCCATTTCGCCGCCGCTGGTCGGCGCCATCGCCGATCGTTACAACCTCAGCGTCGGATTTGTCGCGGTCTCGATCTTCATCTTTCTCGGCGGCGTGCTTTGGCTGTGGGGGGCGCGGCACTTGGAGGCCGACACCGCCGCTGCCCCGCTGCGATTGGCGCCGGAAAGTGGACCATGAACGTGGAACGCACCAATGCGAAACCGCAAGCGTGCAGCCGGCCACTAATCCCTAATCCCTATGTTCTTAGGCATTGAAATCGGCGGCACGAAACTGCAACTGGGCGTCGGCCGCGGCGACGGCACGCCACCCGCAGCTTTGGAGCGCCTGGAGGTCGATCGCCGGCAGGGCGCCGAGGGCATTCGCCGCCAGATTGCCGAGGCCGGCCGGCGGCTGATCGCCGGCCACGACGTGCGGGGCATCGGCATCGGTTTTGGCGGGCCGGTTGACGCGGCCGCGGGAAGGACCGTCAAGAGCCATCAGATCGAGGGTTGGAACGATTTTCCCCTGGCCGATTGGTGCCGGCAAACATTCTCGCTGCCGGCGGCGATTGCCAACGACGCCGATGCCGCCGGACTGGCCGAGGCCCGCTTCGGCGCCGGCCGCGGTGGGCGGGTCGTCTTCTACATCACCGTCGGCAGCGGCATCGGCGGCGCCTTGGTGATCGACGGCAACGTCTATCCCGGCGGGACCGGCGTGGCCGCCGAACTGGGCCACCTCCGCCCCGGCTTGCCTTGCGACCGGCCGGCGATGACGGTCGAGGCCGCGGCCAGCGGCTGGGGCATCGCCGCCGCGGTGCAGGCCCGGCTGGCCGAGAGCAAGGAGACTGAGGACAAGTCCGTCGCCGACCTGCTGTCGCGCTGCGATGGACGGATCGAGCGGCTCACTTGCAAGCTGGTCGCCCAGGCGGCCGGCGCAGGCAACGTGCTGGCCCGCGAACTCTTCCGCCACGCGGTGCAGACGCTCGGCTGGGCGGTCGCCCAGATGATCACGCTCTTGGCGCCGAACGTGGTCGTGCTCGGCGGCGGGGTGCCGCAGGCGGGCGAGTCGTTGTTCTTTGCGCCGTTGCGCCGGGAGGTCGGTCGTTACGTCTTTCCGCCGCTTGCCGACAGGTTCCGCATCGTGCCCGCCGCCTTGGGTGAGGAGGTCGTGGTCCACGGTGCGTTGGCGGTGGCGGCCGCTCAGAGCCCCAGCACGTCGCTCATGCCGTAGAGGCCCGACGGCTTGCCGGCCAGAAACTTGGCCGCGGCCAGCGCCCCCAGGGCGTAACAGTCGCGGTTGGTGGCGCGGACCGTCAGCTCGATCGTCTCGCCCAACATGCCGAAGACGATGGTGTGCTCGCCGGGATTGTCGCCCACGCGGACGGCATGATAGCCGATCTCGCCGTGGGGCCGCTTTCCGGGGCGTCCCTGGCGGCCGTGGCGGTGGGCCGTCTGTCCCATGGCGGCGGCGATAATCTCGCCGAAGCGCAGGGCCGTGCCGCTGGGCGCGTCCTCCTTGAACCGATGATGGCGTTCGAGGACCTCCACGTCGGCGTCCTGGTCGGCCAGGGCCTTGGCGGTCGTCTCGCAGAGCTTCATGGTCAGATTGACCGCCAGGCTCATGTTGGGCGACCAGAGCAGCGGAATCTGCTGGGCCGCGGCAGTCAGCGCGTCGAGTTGCGGCCCGCTCAAGCCGGTGGTCGCCACGACCAGCGGCAGGCCCTGGCGGCGGCAAGTTTCGATGATCGTCGCGGTTGCGGCGGGGACGGAAAAATCGACGACCACGTCGACCGCGGCCGTCAGCGCCGGCGCCAGTGCGACGCCCAGCGGCGCGACGCCGGCGACCGTGCCGGCGTCCTGGCCCAAGAGCGGACACTGCGCGGCTTCCACCGCCGCCACGACGGCCAGTTGCGGATCGGCGGCGGCCAGGGCGACAAGCCGCCGCCCCATGCGGCCGGCTGCTCCGTGAATGGCGATGCGAATAGGGATCATGGGAGGGACCAGGGGCCGGGGGTCAGGGGCCAGGGATTGGAAAAGCCCCCGGACTGCGTCCGGGGGGCTGTGTCTGCACGCTTGTCGTTGTGATGGCCTTGATAATCGCGTCCAGGTCGTTGGCAACCACGATCGGGCGGTTGGCAAAGGCGGCGCGGCGGACGCCGCGGCTGCCCAACACCCGCTCGAACCGTTGCCGATCGGCGCTGTGGTAGGCGACCGTGGCGTCGGGGTCCTTGAGTTGATGGCCGGTGAGGATGCAAACGACCCGCTGGTCCGGCTCGATGACGCCCTCGGACCGCAGCCGCTTGGCGCCGGCGACGCTGGCCGCACTGGCCGGCTCGCATCCCAACCCGCCGGCGCCGACTTGCGCCTTGGCGTCGAGGATTTCCTCGTCGCTCACCTGGGCGACCACGCCTTGGCACCACTCCAGCGCCCGCAGGCACTTCAGCAGATTGACCGGGCGGTTGATTTCAATGGCGCTGGCGACGGTGGAAGCGCGGCGATGCTCTGCTTCCATGTCGGCGTAGAACCGGTCGATCGCCGCTGTGTCCACGGCGCCGCCGTTCCAACGCAGGCCGCGGTCGTGCACCAGCCGGTAGAGCGTGTCGGCGCCGGCGGCGTTGATCACGGCCAGCCGCGGGATGCGGTCGATCAGGCCCAACTGGTGCAATTCGTAGAGGGCCTTGCCGAAGGCGCTGGAGTTGCCCAGGTTGCCGCCGGGGGCGACGATCCAGTCGGGCACTTGCCAGCGCAGGCCCTCCAGCACGCGATACATGATCGTCTTCTGCCCTTCCAGGCGGAAGGGATTGACGCTGTTGACGAGGTAGATTCCCAGTTGCTTGGCTACTTCCTGCACCCGCGCCATGGCGTCGTCGAAGTCGCCGCCGATTTGCACGGTCAGGGCGCCGTAGTCGAGGGCTTGCGAGAGCTTGCCGGAAGCGATCTTTCCCGAGCCGACGAAGATGATCGCTTTCATCAGGCGCGTGACGGCGCAATAGAGGGCCAGCGAGGCGCTGGTGTTGCCGGTCGAGGCGCAGGCCGCCCGGCTGGCGCCGACGAGCCGGGCATGGCTGAAGGCGGCCGCCATGCCGTTGTCCTTGAAACTGCCCGAGGGGTTGAACCCTTCGTATTGCAGGTGCAGCCGGCCAGGGCGAACGCCCACGTAGTCGGCCACGGCGGCCGACTCGGCCAGCAGCGTCTGCCCCTCGCCGACGGTAACGCAGCGCTCCAGGGGCATGAAGGGGAGCAACTCGTGGAATCGCCACACGCCGCTGGCGCAATGGGGATCGGCGCGCTGCGACCATTTCTCTTCAAAGGCGGACAGGGATTTCGGCGTCCGCAGCCGCTGCCAATCGTAGGCGACGTCCAACAGGCTGCCGCAGCGGCCGCAGGACAGGCGGACCTCGTCGATGGCGTAGGTCGCCCCGCAAGGCGGCGAAATACAACGCTGAAAACAGGGGGCGGTTGGAGAAATGGGTCTGCTCGCTGGGCGGTTTCCGCGTTTTCACCGGGCAGGGACAGCCCCATTTTCGTTCGGCCATGCTTCGCATGGTGGGACGAAAATCGGGACGGTCCCCCGGCATATTCAGGTCCCTAGAGAGGATAACATAATCTAGGGGCGGCGGCGGCGGCGGGCAAGCGGGGAGGGCCGGCCGGGTGGTAAGTGCAATGCCCCAACGGGGTAACGCCGCCTGTCGGCCGCCGCCCGGGGCGGCGGTGCAGCGGTGGCCGAGGTTTGACAGAACTTGCCCCCCCGTCTAAAATGGAAAGTCTATGAGGACAGCACGAGGGGTCAGCAGTTGAGAGCCCAGGCGAGGGAGATGCAATGACGAGCGACGAAATGGGTGAATTCCGGCAGCGGCTGCTCGCTCTGCGGGCCCGGCTGCGGGGGGATGTCAATCAACTTGCGGACGCCGCCTTGAAGAAAAGCCGCTCCGAGGCCAATGGCGACCTGTCGAGCATGCCGATCCACATGGCCGACATCGGCAGCGACAATTTCGAGCAGGAGTTCACCCTCAGCTTGATGGAGAACGAGGGCGAGGCCCTGGAGAAGATTGAATCGGCCCTGGAGCGGCTCGAGGAAGGCAGCTACGGCAAGTGCGAAGAGTGCGGGGCGAAGATCCCCAAGAGCCGCCTCAATGCCATCCCTTACGCCACCCATTGCGTGAAGTGCGCCTCGCAGCAGGAAGGCGAGCAGTGACGCCCCAGTCCGTTACCGGTTCCTGACAGCCCCAAGGAACAGCCATGAGGGCGGTTCCCCTCAGTCGCTGGCTCATCTTCTTCTCGCTCGCCGGCGGCGGTTGCGCGCTGGACCTGGCGACCAAGGCGCTGGGTGTTCGGCTGGCTGGGAATGCCCGGCGCCCACGGCATCCGCTGGTGGTGGCCCGAGGTCTTCGGTTTCCAGACCAGCCTCAACGAAGGGGCGCTGTTCGGCTTTGGCCCGGGTTTCTGGCAACTTTTTGCCGCCCTTGCGGTGGTCGCCGCCGTGGTCGTCTGCTACTTCTTGTTCTTCGCCGGCGGCGCGGGCGACCTCGTCTTGACCGTCGCCTTGAGCTGCGTCATGGGGGGCATCTTGGGCAACCTTTACGACCGCCTGGGCCTGCCGGGGCTGCACTGGAAGTTTGGCAGCGCACTCCATCACGCGGGCGACCCGGTCCATGCCGTCCGCGACTGGATCCTGGTGATGATCGGTCCCGTGCAGTGGCCGAACTTCAACCTCGCCGACAGCATGTTGGTCTGCGGCGCGGCCTTGCTGGTCTGGCACGCCTTCACGGTAAAGCCCAAGCCGAGCCCGCAGGGCGGTGCGAAACCGCAAGCGGCGGACTCGCCCGCCCCCTGATCTCACTTCCCCGCACCTGGCCCCCGGCCCCTTCTCTTCTCACCCCACGTCGCCCAACTCGAGCGCCTTGCCGTAACGCGCCATCGTCATCCGCCGCAACAGGGCGTGCTCCGCCGTGGACAGCTCCGGATCGACCGCCACCAGCGCCCGGGCGTCGCCGCGGGCCTCTTCCAACAACGGCATGTCCACCCGCAGGTCGGCGATCCGCAGCGGCGGCAGGCCGTGCTGCTTCGTGCCCAACAGGTCGCCCGGCCCGCGCAATTGAAAATCCTTCTCCGCCAGTTGGAAGCCGTCGGCGGTCTCGACAAACGCCGCCAGCCGCTGCCGGGCGTCGTCGCTTTGCGGATCGGCAAAGACGCAGCAGAAGCCGGGAAACTTCCCCCGCCCGATCCGCCCCCGCAACTGGTGAAGCTGGGCCAGGCCGAAGCGCTGGCCGCTCTCGATCGTCATCAAGGTGGCATTGGGCACGTCCACGCCCACCTCGACCACCGAGGTGCAGACCAGCACCTGGAGTTTGCCGTCGCGGAAGGCGTCCATGACCTCGTCCTTCTCGGCGGCGGTCATCCGCCCGTGGATCAGGCCCAGGCGAAAGGCCTCCAACTCGCCGTTGGCCAGCTCTTCATAAGTTTCCTCGAGACTGACGGTGGCGAACTGGTCGGACTCCTCGACCAGCGGCGTGACCACGTAGCCCTGCCGCCCCTCGCGGAGCTTCTTGCGGAAGAATTCCCACCAGCGGCCGCGCTGCTCCTCCGTGGCCAGGTAGGTGTGCAGCGGCTGCCGGCCGGGCGGGCTTTCCCGCAGGATCGAACGTCTCCAGGTCGCCGAACAGCGTCATGGCCACCGTGCGCGGGATGGGCGTGGCCGTCATCACCAGGTAATGCGGGTCCAAGCCGGCGCGCTTCAAGATCGCCCGCTGACGAACGCCGAACTTGTGCTGCTCGTCGATCACCACCAGCCCCAGCCGCGCGAACTGCACGTCCTCCTGGATCACCGCCTGGGTGCCCACGACCAGGTCGATCTCGCCGGCCGCAATCTGCTCCAACACGGCGCTGCGCTTGGCGGCCGGCATCCCGCCGCTAAGCTGCACGCGGCGGACCTGGCTGGCCGCCAGCAGCTTCTCGACCGTGAGGGCATGTTGCCGGGCCAGCACCTCCGTGGGCGCCATGAGCACGGCCTGGTGGCGATGGGCCACCGCCAGCAGCATGGCGTAGAGCGCCACCACCGTCTTGCCGCTGCCCACGTCGCCTTGCAAAAGCCGGTTCATCGGCAGCGGCTGCGCCATGTCGGCGGCAATCTCGGCGATCGACTGCTGCTGGCCGGCCGTCAGCTCGAAGGGAAACAGCCGGCGGATGCGGGCGTCGATCTGGGCGGTGGCCTCCAGGGGCGGGGCCTTCCGCCCCTGCTGTTGCTGCCGCCGCTTCAGCGCCAAGGCAAGCTGCAAAATGAACAACTCCTGGTAGACCAGCCGCCGCCGCGCCCGGGCCAAACTGTCGCGGTCGTCGGGAAAATGGATCTGCGGCAAGGCCCGGCCCAGCGGCCAGAGGTCGTGCGCTTCGAGATAAGCCGCCGGAAAGACCTCTTCCAGCAACGCCACGTACTCCTCCAGGGCCTCGCGGACGATGCGCCGCGCCTGCCACTGCTGCAAGCCTTCGGTCAAGGGATAGACGGGCAGGATCTTGCCCACCGGCTCGTCTTCGTCGTCGGCCAGGGTTTCCACGCGGGGATGGGGGATTTCCCAAACCAGCCCGTTCTGCCGCGGCTTGCCGGAAACCAGCACCCGCTGGCCGAAGACGAAGCGCTCGCGCATGAAGGGCTGGTTGAACCAGAGGGCGCGGACGTGCCCGCTCGGCGTGCGGACCAGCACGCCCAGCACGCAGCCGCCGCTTTGGGTGCCGCGGAAGTCGATGTCCTCGACCGTGCCGCGGACGCTTTGCAGCTTTCCCTCTTCCAACTGCCCGAACGTCGCGCTGTTCGGTCAAGTCCTCATAGGCGCGGGGAAAGAAGAAGAGCACGTCGCGGACGGTCCGCAGCCCGAGCCGATCGAGCATTTCCGCCCGTTGCGGCCCCACCCCTTTGAGGAACTGCACTGGAGTCAGCAGGCGCTGGAGCGGCGTTTTTTCGGGACTGTCCATGGGGATTATTGTACACCGCGGCGGCGGACGTGGTTAGCATCGGGGAACTGTCCCCTGGGGAAGTGCGGCTGCCGGAGCGAAATCGGCCGGCGGCCCGGCTTGCCGTTTCGCCAGAGGCCAGTATGATGGTGGTAACTGTCCGGCCCCCGCTTGACCTATGGAGGAAACCGCCATGTCGGAAGAGCAACTTCGCCGTGAACTGGCCGATTCTTTCCAGAACCGCGCGATCATCTACTACTTGATCTTCGATGAAATGCGGCGGCAGTTCGGCGCCGAGCAGGCGGAAGCGGTCATGGGCCGGGCGATCTACCGGCGAGGAGCCCAGAAGGGGCTGGAAAAGTATGGCCGCTATGCCCCCGGCGACCTCGAAGGGGTGAAGCGGACCTTTCTGGCCGGCTCGGCCGACGGCGGCCGCATGTTCCAGCCCGAGGTGATCCACCAGGACGCCGCCGCCTTGGACATCCGGCAGCACAAGTGTCCGCTGCAAGCGACCTGGCAGGAGATGGGACTGCCGGACGACGAGGTGGCCACGCTCTGCCGGATCGCCTCGCGGATCGACTTCGGCACGTTTGAGTCGGCCGGTTTCGGGTTTGCGCTGGACAGTTGGCAGCCGGGCCGCGAGGGCTGCTGCTGTCTGCACATCCGGCCGGGGAAAGCGTAGGCGGCCGTCCAAACTGGGCTTCGTTTGCGGCAGAAGGGACTGCAGTAAGCTGATTCACTGCACTTCAAGCCGCGCCCGGCGAAAAAGCGCGAGGGTCACGAAGACTTGTTGCGGCGTATTCTTCTATTGGCTGATCTACCCCAACTGCGTATACTACCCTGACGTTCCAGGTTCCAACGAATCTTAAAGATCATGGACGGCCTGAGAGATGCTGAATCGGCAAAGGGTGCTTGTCAACTTGCTCCAGCAAGCAGGACGCCCCGTCTCGAAAATCGATTTGATGAAATGGTGTTTCCTTCTGCGAAGTGAAATGCCCTCGCAGGGTGGGGCAGCGTTCTACCATTTCCTGCCGTACCACTACGGGCCATTTTCCTTCTGCCTCTATCGAGAGATCAATCAACTGGTCTACGACGGAGTAGTCGAGGCTCCCGATGCCCGATCCTGGCAGGTGTGCGGAAAACCCTGCAACGCCGTCGGCTCCGTGCCCAATGCCGTGAAGCAGGATATCGCCCATATCCTGCGACGGTTCGTGGCGAAACCTACGTCCCACTTGGTCGACTACGTTTACGAACAGTATCCATGGTTTACTGTAAACAGCAGGCGTAAGCAAAACGCCGCTCGCCCCGTCGCTGCATTAGCTGTCTACACGGCCGGTTATGAGGGGCAGCAAGTTGACGCATTCCTCAACATGTTAATGCGGAACGGAATTCAGCAACTCTTGGACGTGCGAAACAATCCGGTTTCGCGGCGGTACGGGTTCCACAAGACAACGCTGCGGCGGCTCTGTAAGTCTTTGCGCATTGAGTATGTCCACCGTCCCGACCTCGGCATCCTGTCGGCATTGCGCCAAGGCCTAAAGACGCCAGCGGATTACGAGTCGCTTTTTGGAAAATACGAGGCTGAGATCTTGCGGAACAACGTGGCAGCAGTCGAACAAGTCGCACACCTCGTGAGAGCCAAGCCCAGTGTTCTGGTTTGCATGGAATCCGATCCGCAAGTTTGCCATCGCACTCGCCTGGCAAGACTCATCTCGGAAAAGACTGGTCTCCCAGTCCGGCATTTGGAACCAATAGAATGACTGAGTCCCCCTCGGGTGCGAAAGTCTTGATCGTGGTCATGACCTACCCGCACCCCTCCCGAGGATATCAGGAACTGGTTTGCACCGCCGGGATCACGGAGTCGGGCAACTGGGTCCGGCTCTACCCCATTGACTACCGTTATCGCCCGTCGCATCACAAATTCAGGAAGTACCAGTGGATCCAGGTTCAACTGGCTCCTTGTGGCCAGGGCAACGACAACCGAAAAGAAAGCCGCAAGCCCAATCTGGACTCAATCACTCTTGTTGGAGAGCCGCTATCAACCGAGAATGACTGGGCTGAACGTCGGGAGATCATCGACTCAATGCCCCACTACAGCCTTAACCAATTGAAAGCTCTATATGACACGGATCGTACATCGCTCGGCATCGTTCGGCCGACGAGGGTGATCGACCTTGAAATTCGACCCGCAACCGACCCTGACTGGAAACCGGAATGGCGACAGCTCTTCTCACAGAAGACGCTCTTCGGGGAGGAGCAGAAACCGTTGCGAAAACTACCGTACTCGTTTCATTACATCTTTGACTGCGAGGACTCCGGAAAGCCACATACGGCAATGTGCGAGGACTGGGAACTGGGTGTTCTCTTTCTCAAGGAGCGCGATCGGCTTGGGTCAGACGAAGCGGCTGCCCAAAGCGTTCGGGCGAAATTCCTCGACGAGATTTGCGGTCCCGAAAAGGACACGTGCTTCTTCATGGGTACACATTTCCCGTACAACACATGGCTTGTCCTCGGACTATTTTGGCCCCCAAGAGCGAAGTCACAACAGCGGCATCTGTTTTAAAAGATCGTGGCGGAGCCTACCGCGTTCCCGGGAGCGCTTACGCAATTACCGAGAATTACGATCTGGTGTCCGGAATTCTTGGGAAATCTACCGACCCTTGGGATGACGAACGGAAACCATGAACCTCATTGATCGCCTGACCTCCCAGCTTGACACCCTCGTCGCGTTTCTCGCGCTTTCCCGCCAGGAGGTTTTCGCCATCATTCAGCAGCACCACTCCCAGTGGTTCGCACCGGAAGAGCAGCCAGCGGTTCCCGATTCGTACAGCCTATATCAAACGCAAGTGGCACACGCCGCGTTCCTCCTTGGACATTCCTACGCCGAGGCGTTCCTCGCGGACCTAATGCGCGAATCTACTTGGCCCGTCCGGTCGCCCTTCCCCGCGACAAGGAACTCAAGTTCCGCGACGTCTTGGAACTCTCGACGTACGATGATGTGGTTGGCTGCATGGTCGACAAAGAGGTGTTCACGGTTATGTACAACAGCATGGAAAACATGATTAGTTACTTCGAGAACAGGCTAGGCATTGAGTGGCCTTCGTCCCAAAGGGATGGAATTGTTGAGGCCAATTTGGTACGTAACTGCATCGTTCACAACAATGCGCAGTGTTGACGCCCGGCTGGCGGCACACTCCGCGCGTTGGACCGAGGGCGCCAAGATCGCCCTTGCCGTTCCAGACGTACATGCGTTTGGAATCGCCGCGCGAGCAACCGCACGGGACCTGTATCGTCAGGCGGAGAAGAAATTCCTTTCGACTCGAAAAGGTGACAGCCACTGAATCTTGGCACGGTAGGAACGATGCCGGTCGTCCTACGTCCCGAGCTCACCGGCTTTCGCGGCTTTCACTTTGCCCCCTAGCTTCAGGCGCACGAACGGAAGTTTTCCCCGCGGCTCCAGAACTTGCGCACGAGTGGTCCACATTTGACGACGGGCAGCAAGTGCTGCCGGACCATCGACCCCGAACTTATGCATCAGACAGTAGCCGTCGGCAGCGGGACCGTCCGCTGGCGGGCGAGATCGGCAGCGTAGGCCATCGCCGCTTGGATATCCTCAGCCGTCAACGATGGGTAGCTGCGCAAGATTTCAGCAGTGTCCAGCCGGGCGGCAAGGTTATCCAACACCACCGCCACCATGACGCGCGTCCCCTTGATGCACGCCTGCCCGTGGCAGACGGCCGGGTCGACGGTGATTCGTTCTCGCCAGTCCATTTCGACGCCTCCCGTCCAAGAAGTCACCTACCGCACAATTCTACCCGCTGCTTCGGGGTCGGCATAGGGAACAAGATCAACCAAGTCTTCGCCGCCTCGGAATGGCGAACAAAAAAGGGAGAAGAAACCATTGGACCGAGCCCATCACCCGCGGTCTCGTCTTGAGACCGATCCCATTATACGCTCCTCGGCGATCTTGGCGTCCATGTCCAGCCAGGACGGGAATCATAATAATCATAATAATCATACTCCATTTGAGAAATACCGCCCGTTTCTCGGCCGCGTGCCGCGCGCCGCCCTGTCCCCCTCCTTTTCAGCCCTTGCCCGCGCGGACCGGCCCGCGAATAATGCGTTATTAACAGCGCGGGCTGTTAAAAATAACACCAGGGAAACGAAAGGAGTGTTGCTATGGCACGTCGCCTGATTGATCCGTGGGTCATCGTCGCGGCCCTGATTGTGCTGGTCGGCAGTTCTACCGCCGACGCCGGTCTGTTTTTCGGCCGAGCGAACCGGTGTTGTTGCTCCGCGTGCGGCTATTCGCGGTGCGGTTGTTCGCGGTGCGGTTGTTCGACGTGTGGATGCTCGACGTGTGGATTTTCCGCCTGCGGATGCTCGTCGTGCGGCATGCCGGCAAGCAGTTGTTCGTCGTGCGGCGGGACGACTGCACCCATGCAGCCGATGCCGGCGCCGACCTCGGCGCCTGCGCTAACCCCGCCGGCGCCTGCCCCTAGCGCCGCTGCGCCAGCGCCCCGGTGCCTGGGGGGAAGTCTGCGGCCGCCGGTCCGGTGACGCGGGCGACCTACATGCCGGTGAGCGGGCCGACGGTCATCGAGACCGCCGCGCCGGTCTATTGCCAGCCGACGCAGATGTATAACACCGCGGGGGCGAGCAACATGCCGCGCAGCTCGTGGGATTTCGGCCGTTGGCCGGGGAACTAAGGGTCTTTCGGTTTCGCGCAAAGGCGCCAAGCTGCACCTGAGGAGATGCGACTGAAGAATTGCTTGGCGCCTTTGCGTCTCTGCAACTGTAGGGTGGGTCGAGCGCAGCGAGCCCCACCAGAATCGGCGAAACATGGCTGGTGGGGCTCGCGACCATGCTTCGCATGGTGCCCCTCGACCCAGCCTACACGTTTCCAAGCTTTCGCAGCAGAGGCTCCTTAGAACGTCACGACCATGTCCGTGGCCAGCGTCAACTGCTCGCTGCGGTGGCCGTCGCCGAAGGGCAATTGACCCGCGGGGTCGGGCGAGCCGCTGTACCAGTCGCAGCGGATTTCCGGGCGGACGACCACGTTGGGGCACGGCCGCCAGTTCAGGCCGGTGGTCCACTCGGTAAACGTCCCCACGAAGCCCGGGCCGCCGGTCCAGCCGTTGTTCACGTTGCCGATGCCCGCCACCGCAACGCCGTCGTCGTCGCGGAACCATTCGATGCGGGTTCCCACCGACCAGCGTGGATTGATGGTGTAGATCAGGTACTGGGCCAGGCCGTACCAATTGGCGTATCCGTTGGGTCCCGGCTCGCCGCCCATGTTGTGCTGGGCGACGTAGAGCAGATTCTTGCTGAGTTGTTGTTTCAGGTAGAGGGCGTAATCGTAGCGATTGACGGAATCGGCGATAAACTGCGGGCCGGTGTCGATCTCGAAGGACAGGCTGGTGGTGTTGCTGTCGTTGTGCCACTTGGCGCCGCCGAGGAAGTTGAGGTCCCCGCTGTCGTCCGAGAAGACCGCCCAGCCGCGGTTGAACCCGCCGTTGACGCTCCAATTCTCCGAGAGCTTGTAATCGGCCTGAACCCCGGTCACCAGCACCGCTTCCGCGTACGCGATTTCATAGCTGTGGGAATAGAAGAAGTTGCCCGGAGCGGGCACGACTTCGTAGCCCATCAAGGCGGCATAGTGGCCGATCTTGACGGTCAGGTCGTTCCAGCCCACCTCGGCGTAGAACTGCGGCATGCAGAATCCGTAGAGATCATTGGGGTTGTTGATTTTCGTTTCCAGTCCCACCGTGTCGCCGTAGCGCCAATCGGTCCCGTAGAGCATGTCAATCCGCCCGCCGATGTCGAAGCCGCAACCGTCCGTCTTTACCGGCTTGGCCAGGGTGAGCCAGCCCTGGTTCAACTCGTAGTCATTGCTGCGGTCATTGGTGGCCACAGGGCCATTCGTTCCGTCCGCCGGGCTGAGCGTGTTGATCGTGACGCCTTGTTCCAGCCAGCCGCTGGCGTTGATGCCGAGGCTCTGCAAGACGCACGGTTGCGGCAGCGTCCAGGGCTTGGGCCCCGCATCGGCGGCCGGGGCCGCGGCCGGCGCTGGGCGCCCGCCCCTTGGGCATCCTGCAGCGTCGGCGGCGTCGCCGCAGGGGGCTGGCCGGCGGGAGTTTCGTTAGCCACGGTGCTGGCCGCGACGACAGCGGAGACTTCGTCACCTGCTGTCTGAGGATACGCGAGCCCGGCATCCGCATTGCCACTCGCCGCCGACGGGGCCGTCGCGGCGGCGTTGTCGGCGCTGGCAGGAGTTGCCCAGAGTCCCATCACAACGGCCGCCAAGAGCAACTCGATCTTCATCTCCATCCCCTCCTTGAGATTTATCAGTTGATGCGCGATTCAGATAGGAAGCAGCAGGCCGGCCCTGGCCAATCGCAAGTGTCCGCTGGGCGTCGCCCGGAAGCGCACCCCGCTGCCCCACATGTCACAAAATCGGCCACGTTTATCCGCGTTTCTTAGCTGAATCGCTATCGGCGGCACGCCGTGTTTAACAGATAAAACGCCTATAATCGGGAGGCTTGCCGCCCTGGTGAAGCCTGGGTAAGTCGTGATTTGCCGATTGGTGAAGATTTGCCGCGCGGGCGATCGCCACGTAGCCACCCGACGGCCGCTTTTCGCAACCCGGACGGGGTGGTAGAATGACCGCGCAGTGCGGCGGGGTCGTCGCCAACGCCATCAAGACCTTGAGAAAACAGGAGCGTAGATTATGACTCCCCAAGAAGTTTTGCAGCGGTCGGTCGAGTCGGGTCATGCTTTCACGCGGGCCCAGCTTAACGATCTGAGCGATGCCGAGTTGTTGGTCCGTCCGGTGCCCGGCGCCAATCACATTGCCTGGCAGCTTGGGCACATGATCGCCGGCACGCACCGTATGTTGACCGCCCTGGGACACAAGGCGCCGGCCCTGCCGGAGGGCTTCGAGGCAGCCTATACGCGCGAGACGGCCCGGTCGGACGATCCGGCCAAGTTTCTCACGAAGGCCGAGTATCTTGCCCTGGCGGAGCAAATGAGGGTGGCCTCGCTGGCCGCCATCGCCGCCACGCCGGACAGCGCGCTGGAGACCCCCGGCCCCGAACGGACGCGCCATTTCCTCCCCACCGTGGCCGCCGTGCTGGCTGCCTTGGGCGGGCACTGGCTGATGCACGCCAGCCAGTTCGTCGTCGTCCGCCGCAAGCTCGGCAAACCACTGCTGTTTTGACATGCCCGCCGGGGACTGGTCCATTTTTCGGCGACAAGTCGCTTTTCGCCGACAGATGAATGGCCGAAAACATGGACCTGTCCCCTTGGACGGCGCAAGGGGGACAGTCCCATTTTCGCGGCGAAAATGCCTGTTTGTAAAGCAACGCTGTCCGCGCCGCGAAAATCGGGACAGTCCCCTGGGCACCTTGGGGAGATGGCTACGGTGAGGGCGATTTGAGTCACTTCGACCAGCGGGCACTGCTCTGCTCCTGCCGCGAGACGCTCAGCAGTCTTGCCGAAGGTCTTCTGCGCGACCGCCAGGATCGGCTCGGACGGGGCGGGCCGCCCAGCGAGGAAGAACTGGCCGCGCTGCTGGCGGCCGGCCTCACGCTCGAATATCGGCTGCTCCTGTTGCTCTTCGCCGAGGCCCGGCAACTCGGGCCGGCGGCGGCCGAGGCCAATCGCGCCAGCCGTCTCACGGTGGTTGCCCGGGAAATCGCCGCCGCGGCCGGCAGCGATCCGCGCCTGGCCGCCCGGCGGACCACGGCGGCCTACAGCCGGACCGGCAACGGCCTCTGGGACCGGTTGGCCGGCTGGCTGGCCCCCGCCGGGGGCGCATCGCTGTTTTCGCCTGCCCTCTGTTCGTCTTGCGAAAATGGGACTGCCTCGGCCGCGTCGCCGGGAAGTGCCTTTCTAGTGGAACACCGCGTGGCGGATCGCTTTCTGGCCGCGGCCATCGACGGACTCGCCCGGCAGCGCGACCCGGCCAGCGGCGCCCTGGTGGCGGTCGATTATCGGTCGGCGGACGTTCGCCGTCTTGGCCAGGTGCATGAAGGCCTGGCGCAGTGCAAGCTCGCCTGGAGGCCGGCCAAGGCCAAGGGGGCCGGCGCCAGGCGGACCGATGCCAAGGGGACAGTCCCATTTTCGCTGCACGAAAATCGGGACAGTCCCCGCGCGAAAATCAGGACAGTCCCCGGGATGATTTTCGGCTTGTCCTCGTCCACAACAAGGTGGGGCGCAAGGCGGCCGGCTCTTTCTATACGCCGGAGCCCATCGTGCGCGAGATCGTCGCGCACACCATCGGTCCGATGATGGACCGCAAGCTTGCCGCCATTGGGCGGGCTTCGGACAGCCGCGCGGCTGCGCCGTGCGAGATCGTGGAAAAGTTACTGGATTTCCGCGTGCTCGACCCGGCCATGGGGAGCGGATACTTCCTGCTGGCGGCGGCCGATTTCATCACCGCGCGGATCGAGCGGTTTCTGGGCGACGCCGCCGTGGTCCGGCCGCTCCTGAAGCAGCGCGTGGTGGAGCGTTGCCTCTACGGCGTCGATCTGGATCCGTGGGCCGCGGAGTTGGCCAAGGCCAGCCTGTGGCTCGATTCGGCCCTGCCAGACGAGCGGGAAACGGAGATCTGGGAACGGGCGGCGCCGCTTGCCAGCCTGGATCAACACCTGCGCTGCGGCGATGCCCTGGTCGGCAGCACGCTGGAAGAGCTTGGCGGCAAGTTCGACGTCGTGATCGGCAATCCGCCGTACCGGGGTGTCCGCACGGGAACGATCGACCGTGCCTGGGCCGCTTCGATCACCACGCGCTACGCCGCGGCCCGGCGGAACTGGGACCTGGCGGCCGTCTTCCTGGAACGGAGTTTGGCGGTGGCCAAAGCGGAGTCGGCCTGCGGCTTCATCGTGCCGTCGCGCATCTGCAGCAACCGCGACTTCGCCCCCCTGCGCGACTTGATCTTTGCCGCCGGCGGCCCCGACGTGGTGATCGATTGCGGGGCGGCCTTCGACGATCCCGCCGTGCTGGCCTCGATCGTGACCGTGGTGCGTCCGCCGCGGTCGGACCTGGTGCGCCTGGGGCGGCGGGGAGACGGCCCGGGCGGGCGCACCTGGGAGGTGCCGCGGGCGGTGCTGCGGTCGCTGCCCGATCGGCCCCTGCTGACGACGCTCCAGCCGGACGACCTGGCCGTCTTCCAGCGGCTTCAAGCGGCGCCGTGCCGGCTGGGCCAGTTGGCCGCCGTCATCCGCGGCATGGAGTGCGGCGTCAACGATCCCCATATCCGCCGCCGCCGGCACGCCGGCTGGCTGCCGGTCATTTCCGGCCAGTCGGTCCACGAGTTCCGCATCGAGTCGCAGGGGCTGTACATGCCGCCAGGGCTGCAACCGGCGGCCAAGTACAAGCGGCGCGAACTGTTCGAGACCGCGCCGAAACTGCTCGTGCGTTTCGTCGCTCCGCACCCCGTCGCGGCGGTGGACCTGCGGGGCTACGTCAGTTGCAACACGGTCTACAACATCATTCTCCGGCGCCCTTCGCCGGAGGCCTATGCGGCGCTGGCGTGTCTGCTGAACAGCCGGCCGCTGCGTTGGTGGTTCGTCCGGGCCTTCAACAGCGAGGAACGCCTCTTCCCGCACATCCAGAAGTACCAACTCGAACAGATTCCGCTGCCGGCGTTGGACGGCACGGACCGGTGCATCGCGGAGTTGGCCCGCTTGGGCCAGGCCGCCGCCGACGGCACGATCGATTGGGAAGCCATCCATGCGGCGTGTTTGGGGGCCCTCGGGGTTAAGGATGAAGGATGAAGGATTAAGGATAAAGGATGAAGGATGAAGAGTCGCGCCGTCTGCCGTCCGCCTTCCCCCTTCCGCCTTCCCCCTTCATCCTTGCGTGACCCGGCCTTGTTTCCGACGGCATTTCCGATTAGTATGGGTTAAGGTTTTGCCGATGTAGGTTTACTGGCTTTCCAATTTTTTCTATTTTTACAAGGATTTTCTGAATGGCATATTTCGTCGCTCCCGCACGTCGCTACGGGCTGGCCGTTTTGCTGTTGGCAGCGTGGGTTCTTTTGGGCTCTGGCACGGCGGTTTGGGCCGATCCGGTGGGTCCGACTGCGGCCGACCATAACGTGACCATTGCCGTCACCTATGCATTGCCGCGCGAGCATCTGCTGCGGCATCCTCTGGACCGGGAGATTTCCCAGCGCTGCTTCAAGACGTTTCTGCGCGAGCTGGACCCGATGAAGGTTTACTTTTATCAGTCCGACGTCGACGAGTTCGCCAAGTCGCGCGACGTGCTGGCGGCGGAAGCCAGCGATAACGGCGACATCAGCTTCGCCTACAGGGTGTTCGATCGCCTGCTGGCGCGCGTGGACGAGCGGGTCAAGATGATCGATCAGTTGCTGAAGACGCCGCAGGACTTCACGCTTGACGAAGAGTTGGTCAAGGACAAGGACTTGGCGACCTATGCGAAGACGGAGGCCGAAGCCTGGGACCGCTGGCGGAAGCGGATCAAGTACGACCTGCTGCTGCTGAAGGCCGACAGCGCCGACCCGAAGGCAGCGAAGAAGGACCCCTTCGAGGGGAAGACGCCGCAGGAGCGGCTGACCCAGCGCTATCACAGCTTCGCCAAGCGGCTGCACCAGACCAGCAGCGATGAGCTGCTGGAGATGTATCTGACGTCGCTCACCACGTCGCTGGATCCGCACACCGACTACATGTCGCCCAGCTCGCTGGAGAACTTCGAGATCATGATGCGGCTGAACCTGGAAGGGATCGGGGCCTCGCTGCAGGGCGCCGACGGCTACACGGTGGTGAAGAAGATCATCCCCGGCGGCGCGGCGGCCAAGGAAGGCCACCTCAAGCTGGAGGACAAGGTCATCGCCGTCGCCGAGGGGAAGACCGGCGAGTGGGTCGACGTCGTCGACATGAAGCTCAACGACGTGGTCAAGTTGATCCGGGGCAAGCCGGGCACGATCGTCCGCCTCCAGGTCCTCCCCATGCACAGCAACGTGCCGAAGGTCGTCGAGATCACCCGCGCACGGATCGAGCTCAAGGACAGCGAGGCGCAGGGCACGATCTTCGACGCCGGCCGCAAGGCCAGCGGGCAGCCGTACAAAGTCGGCGTCATCGACTTGCCCAGCTTCTACATGGACATGAACGGGGCGCGGCAGGGCCGCAGCGACTTCAAGAGCACCACCCGCGACGTCCACCGCATCCTCGACGACTTCAAGAAAAACGGCGTCGACGCCGTGATCATCGACTTGCGTCTCAACGGCGGCGGCTCGCTGACCGAAGCGATCAGCCTCACCGGCCTGTTTCTCTACGACGGCCCGGTGGTGCAGGTTAAGGACGGCGACGGCCGAGTCATTCCCTACACCGACCCGGACCCCACCATCGCTTGGGCGGGGCCGCTGGTCGTGCTGACCAGCAAGTTCAGCGCCAGCGCCAGCGAGATTTTCGCCGGCGCCATCCAGGACTACGGCCGCGGCCTGATCGTCGGCGACCACTCCACCCACGGCAAGGGGACGGTGCAAAGCCTGAGCGAGATCGGCGAACGGCTGCTGGGCGTGCCGAATTCGCCCCAGATGGGCGCCTTGAAGATCACCGTGCAACAGTTCTATCGCCCCAAGGGCGACAGCACCCAGAAACGCGGCGTCCTGGCCGACGTCGAGCTCCCCTCGCTCACCACGCACCTCGACGTGGGCGAGTCGGACCTGGATTATCCGATCGCTTTCGATCACGTCGAGGCGCAGCCCTTAACGCCCTTCAACTACGTCAATCCCACGGTCGTGGACCAGCTCCGCCGCCTCTCCGAACAGCGCTGCAAGGCCTCGGACAAATTCCAGAAGGTCCTCCGCAACATCGCCCGCTACCAGGAGTGGAAGGCCAAGAAGTACGAAACCCTCAACGAGGCCAAGTTCCTCAAGGAGCGCGCCGAACTCGACGCCGACAAGGAAGAAGAGAAGGTGCTGGACCAACTGAACGATCCCACCGGCACGGCCACCAAGCGCGACTTTTATCTCGACGAGGTCCTGGCCATCACGACCGACTACCTCAGCTTGCTGAAACAGGTGGCCAAGGCCAACTGACACGCAAGGCGGAAGGGGGAAGGCGGAAGGCGAAACGAAGGACTGGAGCCGGGGGCGTGAGCCCCCGGATAACCCGGCAGCACCACGACGCCACTCAATTGAGGCGGAAGGCGGAAACGCCGTGTGCCGCTAAGCTCTAAGAACTAAGTTCTCAGCCCTTCTTCCGCCGTCCAGGCGGTGAATCGCACCAGCACGCTGGCCGCGTCGGCCGCGGCGGTGGCCAGCTTCAAGTCCAGCCGCACGCCGTGGGGCAGGAGTTGGGCCGTCCGGATCCGCGCCGGCGGACCGTCCAGTTGCTCCAGCGACCACTCCGGCGTCTGGGCGAAGGGCGGACAGAACGCCACGTGGACGACGCCGGACCGCTGCCCGGCCTCCAGCCGCAGCCGCACCCAGCCGGAAAGCCGCTGCGAGCCATCGGCATCCTGGCTCAAGGTAAGCTTTTGCAGGACGTTCTCCGCCGGAACGGCATCCTCTTGGGCCTTCTCGCCCGGCAAATCAGCGCCGCGTGCCACGTCCGGCGGCGACGGCAGTAGCAGCGATTGGGCCGGATCGACACGCCAGCGGGGCACTGCTGGGCTTGCCGGCTGCGGTCGCCGACGGCGCAGCAGCAGGCCGGCCCACGCCCAGCCTTCTTCCCCGGCCAGGATGGCCCAGAACAGCAGCAGTCCGGCCCGTGGGCTGCCGGGCAGCCAGAGGGCCAATGCCAGCAGCAGCACGGCCGCCGAGAGGAGCAGATGCCATCGCACCGGCCGTCGGCCGCAGCGGGCCACCGCCGCCACGCCGGCCAGCGATGCGCCGACGAGCACCATAGCCGCCGGCCCCAGCGGGGAACTCAGCGCCCCGGCCAACCGCCGCCAGGCGACCAGCAGGGCCACCAGCGCCAGCAAGCCGAGCAGCCCGGCAGCCGAGCATTGCCGCAGTTGCGCCGCCGGCTGGGGCAGCCTCGGGGCGAGCTGGGTCTGGCGAGACATGGTCGTCATCCTGACGCGGCGAAACCGCAAGCGAAAAAACACGCCCCTGCGAACCCAATCCCTAATCCCTGCTTCCTGCCGCCACCTCGAGGCCGGCCGCTTCGGCCAACTCGGCGGTGCGGTGCGTCTTCTCCCAGGTGAATTGCGGCTCGCTGCGGCCAAAATGCCCGCCGGAAGCGGTCAAACGGTAGATCGGCCGGCGGAGATCGAGATAGCGGATGATGCCGCTGGGCGTCAGCGGGAACAGCTCCCGCACCAGTTCGCACAACCGCTGATCGTCGATCCGGCCGGAGCCGTCGCTGTCGATCAGCACGCTGACCGGCTCGGAGACGCCGATGGCATAGGCCAACTGGACCTCGCAGCGATCGGCCAGGCCGGCGGCCACGATGTTCTTGGCGATGTGCCGTGCCATGTAGGCGGCGCTGCGGTCGACCTTGGTGGGGTCCTTGCCGCTAAAGGCCCCGCCGCCGTGCCGGGCCCAGCCGCCGTAGGTATCGACGATGATCTTCCGCCCGGTCAGTCCGCAATCGCCCAGCGGCCCGCCCACCACGAACCGCCCCGTCGGGTTGATGTGATAGGTGATCTTGCCGTTGAGCAGCTCTTTGGGCAGCAGCGGCTTGACGATCTCGTCGATGACGTAGCGGCGAATCTCCGCCTGGCTGACGTCGGGGCTATGCTGGGTCGAGACCACCACGGTGTCGATGCGGACCGGCCGCGGGCCGTCGTATTCGACCGTCACCTGGCTCTTGCTGTCGGGACGCAGCCAGGGCACTTCCTTCTTGAAGCGGGCGGCCGTCAGGCGGTTGAGAATGCGATGGGCCAGGGCGATCGGCAAGGGCATCAGCTCCGGCGTGTCGTTGCAGGCGTAGCCGAACATCAGCCCCTGGTCGCCGGCGCCGATCTCCTTGCCGGCGGTCTGGTTGTCGTCGACCCCCATGGCGATGTCCGGGCTTTGCCGATCGATGGAAATCATCACCGCGCAGGTGTCGGCGCAGATGCCCATGGTGTCGTCCGTATAGCCCACGTCGCGAATCACCTGCCGCACCACGTCCGCATAATTGACGATTGCCTTGGTGGTGATTTCGCCGGCCACGACGGCGATTCCCGTGGTCACGAGGGTTTCGCAGGCCACACGGCTGTAAGGGTCCTGTGCAAACAGGGCATCGAGAATGCCGTCGGAGATCTGATCGGCGAGCTTGTCCGGGTGCCCCATGCTGACTGCTTCGCTGGTGAATAGGTATTTGCCCTGAGCCACAACAGAATCCTCCTGGACCTTGATGGGACGAAACCGCTATTATACGATCATTTGGGGCACGTCTGCAAGTCCCCCGCACCTTTTCAGGCGGCGATGCGGCTGCGGACTTGCGCGGACGGCGCCTCTTTGTTTATCAAGGCACTGAGCAATTCCCACGTCCGGTCCGTGGCCCCGAGTTGCTCCAGCACCAGGTTCCGGGCACGGTCGCCCAAGGCGGCGGCGTAGGCGGGCTCCTCCAGGCAGCGGCGCACGAACCGGGCCAACTGCTCGCCGTCGGCCACGACGACGGCCGCCTCGCGGGCGAGCATGGCGGCCACGATATCGCGGAAATTCCGCGTGTTGGGGCCGAAACAGACGGCCGCCCCGTAGGCCGCCGGCTCGATCATGTTCTGCCCGCCGCGATTTCCCAGGCTCCCGCCCACGAAGGCGATGTTGGCCGTGCCCCACCAGGCGCCCAATTCGCCCACCACGTCAACCAGCAGGATCCGCGCCGCCGGGTCGGGACCGCTGCGATCCAACTCCGTGCGGCGCTGCCAGGCCACGCCGGCGGCGTCCAGGTGGCGGGCCACCACGGCGAATCGCTCCGGATGCCGGGGCACCAGCACCAGCCGCAGCGCGGGCCAAGTGAGTTGCAACCGCCGGAAGACGTCCAGCGCCACCGCCTCCTCCGGCTCCTGGGTGCTGCCGGCCAGGAGCACGGGGTCTGCGGCGTCCAATCCGGCCAACGCGGCTAGCCGCTGCGTGGCCGGATTGCGGCGATCGGTCGCCGCGCCGTCATATTTCATCGAGCCGGTCACGAAGACCGATCGCGGATCGGCGCCCAAGGCGAGGAAACGCGCGGCATAGGCGGGGTCCTGCACGGCCAGCAGGTCGATCTGCCGCAGCAGCGCGGCAGCCAGCGGCCGGATGCGGCGGTAGCCGGCGAAACTGTGCTCGCTGAGTCGCCCGTTGATCACCGCCACCCGCGCGCCGCTGCGGCGGGCGGCCCGCACCAGGTTCGGCCACAGTTCCAGCTCGGCCAGCACCAGCAGGTCCGGGCGAATCCGCCGCATGGCCGCGCCGACCGCCCAGGTGAAATCCAGCGGGCAGTAGAAGACGCACAGATCGGGATATTTCTTTTTTGCCAAGGCCATGCCGGTCATGGTGGTCGTCGAGATGACGCACTCCCAGTCGGGGTGTTGCCGGCCGATGATGCCCAACAGCGGCGCCAGCAGGCCCACCTCGCCCACGCTCACCGCGTGCAACCAGACGCAGGTGCGGCCGGAGGTCCGCCACGGCACCAGTCCGAGGAATTTCGCGGCATAGCCTTCGCGATATTTTCCCTTGCGAATGGCCTGCACGGCCAACCACGGCAAGGCGGCCAGGATGAGGAGCGAATAGGCGAAGTTCAGAAGATAGGGCACCATGGGATTCCTTTCCCGTGCGTATACTCACTTCCGCATGTGGCAGTTCGTGTGTTTCTTGCCGCCGTCGCCAGAAAACAGCGCCGTCACGATGTTGGTATCGAGCAGAAACCTACCATTCACCGGGCTCTATCCTTTCACAGTCTTCCTCGATCGACTGGAGGAACTCCCCCGCCTCCTCGGGAGTCATCATTCCGGAGAACTCGAGCAGCCTGTCCCCCGGCACGCCTTGAGGCTCCGACCCGGCCAGCGCACGGGCGAACTCCAGCACACGCTGCTGCATTGCCGAGGGAAGTTGATCCACTTGCTTGATTAGATCGTTCTGAAGCGATGTTTCGATCATGTGCGGCCTCCTCGATCATCTGCGATTCGATGTCAAGCCCCGGTTGCCGTCTGCCGCTCACTTCCGCATGTGGCAGTTCTTGAACTTCTTGCCGCTGCCGCAGGGACAGGGATCGTTGCGGCCCACGCGCTGCTGGCGGTTGCGGATCGGTTGCGGCTTGTGGTCGGTCTGCGTGCCGTCGATGGCCTGTTTCTGCTGCTCGGCGATGCCGCCGGCGGCCGAGCCGTCTTCGTGAATGGCCTCGGTCTCCGTCCAGGTCGAGCCCACGAAGCCTTCGTCGAGCTCCTCCATGCGAAAGACCAGGTCGGTGACGCGCTCGCCGATCGATTCCCACATCTGGCCGAAGATCTTCATGCCCTCGCGCTTGTATTCCACCTTGGGATCGACCTGAGCGTAGCCGCGCAGTCCCACGCTGCTGCGGAGGTGGTCCATGGTGAGGAGGTGGTCCTTCCAGGCCATGTCCAGCAGTTGCAGCAGCAGCACCCGCTCCATCTTCCGCATCTCGGGGCGATAGCGCTCCTCGACGGCGGTCGTGAGTTGGCTCCGCAGCCCTTCCGGCGTCAGGTGGACCATCTTTTCCGGCGTCAGGGGGAGGTTCAACTCCTCGGCGGCCCAGCGCGAGAGCGATTGCAGGCGGCCCTGGTCGAAGGCGTCGCGCAGCGTCTTGGCCGAAGGGGCCTCGCCGTTGAAGACCTGCGCCAGCCGCGATTCCGCATCGGCCAGGGCGCGCCGGGCGGTATCGCTGTAGTGACGGCTATCCTCGATGAGCAAGGCGCGGATCTCGTCGCGCTGCTTGTTCTTCAGGTCGTCCAGGTCCAGCTTGACGTGGAACCGCTCGGCCGCCCAGGCGACCAGCCCCTCGCGATCGTAGCGCTTGTGGCCGGCGGGGTCGCGGGTGGAGAAGTGCGACAGCCCGGCCATCACCGGGTACTCGACTTCCTTCTCCTGATAGGCCGCCTCGGCGCGCTGCTGGACCAGGGCTTTCAGGGCCGCCGGCTCCAGGTCGGCCACTTCCTGCTCGGGCAGGGCGATGTTGAACTTGTGGCGCACCCAGCCGCAGGCCGCCCGCAGGCCGAAGTCCGCCGCCAGGTACGCCGCGCCGTCGCTGAGGTCCACGCTGCTCAAGGCCGCCCGGGCCTTCTCGATGAGCAGCTCGCCCACGCCCTGGCGGCCGGCCTGCTTCAGATCGCGGTCCCGCACGTTCAAGTGCCAGCGGCTGTTGGCCATCTTGGCCAGCGCCTCCCAGTTCCATTCCTTGGGATCGGCCTCGTCCGGCAGGTTCTCCTCGATGGCGTCGAGCACCTGGCCCTCGACCTTCCGCTCGGCCTGGTCGCGGGCATAATCCGCAGCGGCGTTGAAATCCAGGCCGCGGAAATCGCGGGCCTCGAACTCCACGCCGAACTGCTTGCCCGCCCACTCGGCAAACGTCTCGGTGCCGTAGTCGCGGGCCAGGCATTGATCGAGGTGCTGCTGGACCTGCTGGGCGATCATGTCCAGGATGAGCTGCTTGCAGTTGCCGCCGTCGAGGATCTTCTGCCGGTAGCCGTAGACCCGCTTCCGCTGCTCGTCCATGACCTCGTCGTATTCCAGCAGGCTCTTGCGGGCCTCGAAGTTGCGCTCTTCCACCTTCTTCTGGGCGCCCTCGATGCGCCGCGAGACCATGCGGCTCTCGATGGCCTCGCCCTCCTTCATGCCCAGCCGGGTGAGCACGTTCTTCACCCATTCGCCGGCGAAGATCCGCATCAGGTCGTCTTCCAGCGAAAGGTAGAAGCGGCTGCTGCCCGGGTCGCCCTGGCGGCCGCAGCGGCCGCGAAGCTGCAAGTCGATGCGGCGGGCCTCGTGACGCTCGCTGCCGATGATGTGCAAGCCCCCCATCGCCGCCACCTCGCGTCCCTCGGGCTTGGTCTGCTCGCGGCCCTCGATCTCGTTGACCAGGGTGTCCCACTCCTCGGGCGGGACCTCGAGCCGGGTGGGATACTTCTCCTGCAGCGCCGCCCAGGCCATCGCCTCCGGGTTGCCGCCGAGGATGATGTCGGTGCCGCGGCCGGCCATGTTCGTGGCGATGGTCACGGCGTGCTTGCGGCCGGCCTGGGCCACGATCTCGGCCTCGCGCTTGTGGTGCTTGGCGTTGAGCACCTGGTGCTTCACTCCCCGCCGGTCCAACATGCCCGAGATCAACTCGCTGCGCTCGATGGAGACCGTGCCCACCAGGATCGGCCGGCCGCGACGCTCGACCTGGCGGAGCTTGCTCGCGGGGGATCGACTCGCGGCTCGCGGCCGTCGCGGGGCACGAACTCGACGGCCTCGTCGCTCTCGGCGACGATCTCGCCCAGCAGCAGTTGGCCGTCGCGGGTTTCCAGGGCGTCCCACTTGTACATCCGCTCGATCTCGTCGGCGATGGCGGCGTATTTCTCCCGCTCGCTGCGGTAGATGACGTCGGGATGGTTGAGCGCGGCGGAGATTCCTGTTGGTGGGGATGGCGATCACGTCGAGCTTGTAGATCTTCCAGAACTCGCCCGCCTCGGTCATGGCCGTGCCGGTCATGCCGCAGATCTTGTCGTAGAGCTTGAAGAAGTTTTGCAGGGTGATGGTGGCCAGGGTCTGGTTCTCTTCCTTGACGCGGACGCCTTCCTTGGCTTCCACCGCCTGGTGCAGGCCGTCGCTCCAGTTGCGCCCCGGCATGAGCCGCCCGGTGAACTCGTCGACGATCACCACCTCCCCCTCGGCGTTGACCACGTAGTTGACGTCGCGCTTGTAGAGGTGATGGGCCTTCAGCGAGTTGTCGATCAGGTGCGGCCATTCCATGTTGCCGGCGGTGTAGAAGCTCTCCACCTCGGCCAACTGCTCCGCCGTCCGCACGCCGTCGTCCGTCAGATGCGCCGAGTGCTCCTTCTCGTTGACCTCGAAGTCGACGCCCTTGCGCAACTGCCGGGCGATGCGGTCGGCGCGGGTGTAGCGGGTGACGTCGTCGTGCGCCGGGCCGGAAATGATCAGCGGCGTCCGCGCCTCGTCGATGAGGATGTTGTCCACCTCGTCGATGATGGCGTAGTGCAGCGGCCCCTGCACCTGCTTGCTCGCTCGTCGGAAAGTGGTCGTCGCCCCGGGCCGCGTGCCGCATGTTGTCGCGGAGGTAGTCGAAGCCGAACTCGTTGTTCGTGCCGTAGGTGATGTCGCAGCCGTAGGCCTTCTGCCGCTCGGCCGTGTCCATCTGGCTCTGGATCGCCCCCACGGTCAGACCCAACGACATGTAGAGCGGGCCCATCCATTCCATGTCGCGGCGGGCGAGGTAGTCGTTGACCGTGACCACGTGGACCCCTTTGCCCTCCAGGGCGTTGAGATAGGCCGGCAGCGTGGCCACCAGGGTCTTGCCTTCGCCGGTGACCATTTCCGCGATGGCGCCGCTGTGGAGCACGATGCCGCCCATCAACTGCACGTCGAAGTGCCGCATGCCCAGGGTCCGCCGCCCCGCCTCGCGGCAGACGGCAAAGGCCTCGATCAACAGGTCGTCCAGCGTCTCGCCGCTGGCCAGACGCTGGCGGAACTTGACCGTCTGCTCGGCCAATTCGGCGTCGGTCATCGCCTGGTACTTCGGCTCCAGGGCGTTGATGGCGGCGATCTGCGGCCGCAGCTTCTTCAGATAGCGGGCGTTCGACGAGCCGAACAGGCTGGTCAACGACCGCTCGACCAGCCGCCCGAAGCCGCCGAAGACTTCGCCGAGTACGTCCCAAATTTGTGTAAGAATCTCTTCCATGGCACCTGCCAGGAGAGCCTGGCGCATGAGGCAAGCAGGGAGGAAACGTCCGAATGTACCTATTATTCTACGGCCGGTCAAGAAGGATAGTCCACCGTCAGGGCCGCCCCTCCCCTCTCCCTCCGGGAGAGGGATAGGCTGGGGCGTGGTCGCGGCGTCATGAAATACGCCCACCCATGGCAACGGGTGGGGCTGCTTGGCGACACGGCCTGTCCCTGCCCGCCAAGCCCACCCATGGCAATGGGTGGGTCCATTTGGCAGAACTGCGCGGCTCTGCGAGAATATCCCTAGCAGCCCCCGGGAGTTTCCCCTTGCCCCATCCCCTGCTCCACCACGACATCGCCGGCCAACTGGTCATTCTCGGCTCGGGCACTTCGCACGGCGTGCCGCAGATCGGCTGCGGCTGCGCCACCTGCACCAGCACCAATCCCAAGAACCAGCGGACCCGCTGCAGCGTGGCCCTGGGCCTGCCCGGCGGGAAACCTGCTCATCGACACCCCGCCCGAGCTGCGCAGCCAGTTGGTCCGCGAAGGGATCGGCCTGGTGCACGCCGTGCTCTATACGCACGACCATGCCGACCATCTGTTCGGCCTGGACGACCTGCGGATTTTCTCCCAGTACCTGGGGACAGACTTGCCGGTCTTTTGCCGGCCTGTGGTCGAGGAGCGCATCCGCAAGGCGTTCGACTATGCGTTCGATCCGGTCGACGCGGCAGTACCCGGCCGGCGGCGTGCCGCGGCTGGCCTTTCGGCAAATCGGCTTCGAGCCGTTCGAGGTGCTCGGCGCCACCGCGGTGCCCATCCCCTTGCAGCACGGCCGCTGCGAGGTGCTGGGCTACCGCTTCGGCAACGTGGCCTATTGCACCGACACCAACGGGATCGAGCCGGCGAGCATGGCGCTGCTGGAAGGTCTGGACGTGTTGGTGCTCGACGCCCTGCGGCATCGGCCGCATCCCACGCATTTCAGTTTGGAGCGAGGCGATTGCGGTGGCCCGGCAACTGGCGCCGCGGCGGACGCTGTTCACGCACATCTGCCACGACCTGGAGCACGAGGCGATCAATGCCAGCCTGCCGCCGGGCATGGAACTGGCCTACGACGGCCTGCGCGTGCCGCT